>CAWBMV010000038.1:0-27696 GCA_963789955.1 uncultured Candidatus Rokubacteria bacterium | reverse complement strand
GTGCTGCGCGCGCTCGAGGCGTCCCGTTGCCGAGTCGCGAGCGTCGTGGCAATCTTCCGCCGGGAGGAGCCGACCATGGCAAAGGGCACCTTGATCGCGGCGATGAACATCGGGCAGGCGGCCGAGGACGAGTTCCAGGACTGGTACGACACAGAGCATCTGCCGGAGCGGCAGCGCGTTCCGGGCTTCCTCGTGTGCGACCGCTGGATCGGCGTGAGCGACCGCAAGATCTCGGTCGCCACGTACGACCTCGAGAACGTCAAGGTGCTCGCGAGCCCGGCCTATCTGGCGATCGGCGGGGCGAACCTGTCACCGTGGTCGAAACGGGTCACCAGCCGGGTCGAGCGCCTGATGCGCTTCGAGGGCGATCAGATCCTTCCGGGCGACCAGCTGCCGCCGGCCGGTGCGGGTGGGTTGCTCCTCAATGCCATGAACATCGCGCCGGAGCACGAAGCCGAGTTCAACGAGTGGTACGACAAGGAGCACATCCCGGCGCTCGCCGCCGTGCCTGGCGTCCTCGGCGCCCGCCGCTTCCGCGGCACCGGGAACCGCAAGTACGTGGCGCTCTACCACCTGGCGACGCCCGAGGTGCAGGAGTCGGCCGAGTGGAAGCAGGCGCGCCAGAGCGACTGGACGAGCCGGCTGCAGCCACATTTCCGCGATCACCTGCGCCTGGTGTGCCGGCGCTACGTGCGCGGCGCCTAGCGCGCCGACGATTCGCGAGGGGAGAGCCAGCCATGATTCTCGAGCGCTTCAAGGTTCCGGTGAAGGACCAGGTCTTCGTGACCGAGGCGGCGCTGCGTCGCACCGTCACGCAGATCTTCGAAAAGCTCGGTCTCACGCCGGAGGACGCCGCGGAGGGCGCCGACGTCCTCACGATGACGGATCTCCGGGGCGTCGAGACGCACGGCGTGTCGAACATGCTGCGCGCCTACGTACGCGACTACAAGGCCGGCAAGCTCGATCCGCATCCGGGCTGGCGCATCGCGCGCGAGTCACCGGGCACGGCGGTGATCGACGCCGAGCGGCGCCTCGGGCATCATGGTCGGGCCCCAAGGCGATGCGGCTGGCGATCGAGAAGGCGCGGCGCGTCGGCGTCGGCGTGGTGACCGTGTTCAACAGCGGCCACTTCGGCGCGATCGGCCACTACGCGATGCAGGCCGCCGAGCAGGGCATGGTCGGCGTGTGCTTCACCGGCGCCGGACTCAGCGTGGTGCCGACGTTCGCCGCCAAGCCGCTGCTCGGCACGAACCCGATCGCGCTCGCGGCCCCGGCGCGGCACGAGGCGCCGATGCTCTTCGACGCCGCGACCTCCGCGATCGCCGGCAACAAGATCCGGCTGGCCATTCGCGTCGGCTCGCCGCTGCTGCCGGGCTGGGTGACGGACAAGGAAGGCATTCCGATCATGGAGGAGAAGCCGGTCTTCGACCGTGACGAATACCATCAGGCGCCGCTCGGCGGCACGCGCGAGCAGGGCTCCCACAAGGGCTACGGCTTCGCGATGATGGCCGAAGTCCTGTCGACCGTGCTCTCCGGCGCCCTGCCCACGATGCTCGCCGCCGGCAGCGGCTCGAAGAATCACTTCGCCGCCTACGACATCGAGGCCTTCACCGACCCGGAGCAGTTCAAGGACACGATGGACGGCATGCTCAAGACCCTCAGAACCGCCACGCCGGCTCCGGGTCAGGAGCGCGTCCTCTATCCAGGGCTCTCCGAGGCCGAAGAGATCCAGCACCGCCGCGCCCACGGCATCCCGCTCCACAAGGAAGTCATCCAGTGGTTCGGCGTCTGCACGGGCGAGATGGGACTCGAGCCGCTGGCGGCCATTCGGTAGTGCGCGCTGCAGGCCGTCGCGGGGCTGGGGCCCCGCCGGCCGAGGCGCGCCTAAGACAAGGTGCGCGCTGCAGGCCGTCGCGGGGCTGGGGCCCCGCCGGCCGAGGCGCGCCTAAGACAAGATGCGCGCTGCAGGCCGTCGCGGGGCTGGGGCCCCGCCGGCCGAGGCGCGCCTACGACAATCAACTCCTCAGGTCGTCGCGCCGCGCTGGCGCAGCAGTTCGGCGATCTGGGGCTGGCCGCAGAACTCGGCCCAGCCGAGGGCCGTCCCCTCGTACTTGTCGTCCCGGATGTTGGGATCGGCGCCGGCATCGAGCAGCATGCGCGTGAGCTCGATCGCGCCTCCCGGCAGCTCGGTGGTGACGTGGAGCGCGGTGGGTTGCAGTCCCACAGCACGCGCTTGGCGTTCACGTCGACGCCGCGCTCGATGAGCCATCGCACGCCGTCGTCGTTCCGCTGCGCGACCAGGAGGTGCAGGACGACGGTGTCTCGCCCGTCGGTCCCGATGCGCGCGGGATCCTCGACGAGGATCCGCTCCGCAAGATCGTAGCGGCCGAGCGTCACCGCCGCGAGCAGATCGAACGTGGCGCCCGCGTCCTGGAGCAGCGCGAGCACGCTCGGATCGGCTTTGTCCACGACGGCGACGGTCAACGCCGTCCGGCTCGCGTCGTCTCGGCGCGTGCACGTCCGCGCCGAGATCGAGCAGGAGTCGGACGATCGCCGGGCGATTCATCGCCGCCGCGTGATGCAGCGGTGTGCGGCCGTGCTCGTTGCGGCTCATCCGGGCCGACAGGATCGACGGGACGCTCCGCACGAAGGCGCGCACGTCGTCGGCGCGGCCCGAGCGCGATGGCGGACCAGATGTTGAGGCGCGCACCGGCGCGCAGAAGATACTCGGCGACGTCCTCGCGAACGCCGCGCAGGCACGTCGCCCAGCCGAGGACCTCCAGATGATGGTCATCGCCCTCTCCGACGACGTCCGAGCCCGCCTCGACCAGCATCCTGACGATCGCCAGATCGGCCTCGGCGGCCGCGAAGTGCAGGGGATAGGCGTTGTCGCCGAAGTCGCGAATGCCGACGTCCGCGCCGTGCTCCAAGAGGACGCGGACGCACTCGAGCCGATTTTTCCACGCCGCCTTGTGCAGCGCGGTCTGCTGCTCCCAGGTCACGCCGGGCGCATCGACCAGATCCGGATGCGCGTCGAGCAGACGGTGAAGCTCGTCGGCCCGCCCCTCGGCCGCCGCCTCCTGGATGACCCAGACGACGCGCTTGACCTCGTCGTGCCGCTCGTCGCGCTCCTGGTGCTGGCGCATGAACAGTTCGAGGTCGGTGTGGCCCGAGGTCTTGACGATCTGGTGGATGGTCCGGGCGTTGCGCCCGGCGTCCGCGAGCTTCGGGCAGGAAGTCAGGTTATGTGTGCGTCTATGTCGAACGGAGTGGGCTGAGCCCTTTACGCGGACCGTCGGCCCCTCGATCGGGCCAAGCAAAGGATATCGCCAGATCCGGTAGTGCGCGAGCGCGCCGCGCGGATGTATGGGCGCCGGCCCGGCGAGGGCACCATACAACGTGTCGTTCGACGCGACCACCCGGATGTATCGGGAATTGACGCCGCGGGTGCGGAGTGACCCTCGTCCCAACGACTCAGCGAGGAGACCACGAAGACGACGAAATACCTGGACGCGTTCTTCGAGGCCGGCTGGAACGGTCACGAAGTCGACCTCTTGATGACCTTCATGTCCGACGACTGCGTCTTCGAGAGCATCGCGGGCCCGGACGCCTGCGGCACGCGCCACGCGGGGCCCGAGCGCGTGCGCAAGGCGTTCTCGAGCGTGTTCGCGGCGTTTCCGGACGCCCGCTTCGGCGCGGCGCGTCACTTCGTCTCGGGCGACCGTGGGCTGTCGGAGTGGATCTTCACGGGCACCAGCGGCGACGGCCGGAAGGTCGAGGTGAACGGCTGCGACGTGTTCACGTTCCGCGGCGGAAAGATCGCCCTGAAGAGCTCGTTCTTCAAGAACCGGACGGTATCGTGACGATTCGATGATGGCCGTCCGATTCGCGGTCGCCGTGGCTTCGGGCGTGTGCTAACGTCTGGCGCCATGGCCACCGAAATCACATCCGCCGTCCGGTCCGAGCTCGCTCCGAGCGGAAAGCTCAGAGTCGGGCTCAATCACGGAAACTTCCTGCTGGTCACACCCGGTTCGTCAGGGACCGATCCCAAGGGCGTGGCCTCCGATCTGGCTCGCGAGCTCGGCCGGCGGGTCGGCGTGCCGGTCGAGTTCATCAAGTTCGACACGGCGGGCAAGCTGGGCGACGGCGTGAAGACCGGCGCGTGGGACGTCGCGTTCCTCGGCAACGAGCCGCAGCGTGCCACCGAGATCGCGTTCACGGCCGCCTACCTCGAGATTCCGTCGACCTATCTGGTACCGGCCGGCTCGCCGATCCGGTCGGTCGACGAGGTCGACCGCGAGGGCGTCCGGATCGCCGTGGCCGACCAGAGCGCCTACGGTCTCTATCTCGCGCGGACGATCAAGCACGCCAAGCTCGTGATGACGCAGGGTCTCGACGGCTCCTTCGACATCTTCGTGTCCCAGAAGCTGGAAGCGCTGGCCGGCCTCAAGCCGCGCCTGCTGACGGACGTCCAGAAATTGCCGGGCGCCCGGGTGCTCGACGGACAGTTCACCGGGGTCCAGCAGTCGATCGGCACGGCGAAGAACCGCGAGGCCTCCGCGAAGTTCCTGCGCGCGTTCGTCGAGGACGTGAAGGCCGCCGGCCTGGTGGCCCAGGCCATCTCGCGCAACGCGGTTCAGGGCGTCACCGTCGCTCCGCCCGCTCCGTCCCGCTAGTACGCAAATCTTGCTGCGGCGGAGCGGGGGAGTCGGCTGCGGTATCATCAGACGGATGTCGGCCTACGCCCTGACCGCAGTCGCCCTTGCCCTGACCCTCCTGCTGAGTGGCTGCCAGAACCAGCCCGCCGTCGGCGCCGAGGAAGCCAAGGCCAAGCCGGCGGGGCCGCCGCCGCGCGAGGTCAAGGTGGCGCCGGCCGCCGAGCGGACGATCGCGCGAACGGTGACCGCGACCGGAACGCTCGCGGCTGACGAGCAGGTCGTGCTCGGCACCAAGGTCGCCGGCCGTCTCGCCGAGATCACGGTCGACCTCGGCACGCGGGTGAAGCGCGGCCAGGTCGTGGGCAAGCTCGACCAGAACGACTTCAAGATTCGCGTGGACCAGGCCGAGGCCGCGCTCCAGCAGGCGCGCGTTCGCCTCGGGCTCAGCGCGACCGGGCAGGACGAGCGCGTCGATCCCGAACAGACCGCGATCGTCCGCCAGGCGCGCGCGATGATGGACGACGCGCGGCTCACCCGCGATCGCAGCGTCAAGCTCGCGCAGCAGGAGCTGATCGCGCGCGCGCAGCTCGACTCCGCCGAGGCGGCGCTGCAGGTGGCCGAGGGGCGCTACCAGGACGCGATCGAGGAAGTGCGCAATCGTCAGGCCATCATCGCGCAGCGGCGCTCCGAGCTGGATCTGGCGCGGCAGCAGCTGACCGACACGGTGATCCTGTCGCCGCTCGACGGAGTCGTGAGCGTCAAGCAGGCCTCGGTCGGCGAGTACCTGGCGGCGGGCACGCCGATCGCGACGATGGTGCGCGTGCACCCGCTGCGCCTTCGCGTGCCGGTGCCCGAGCGCGAGGGCTGCCGGCGTGCGCACCGGACACGCCGTGACGTTGACTGTCGAGGGCGATCCCACCGTCTATCGCGGCCGAGTCGTCCGGCTCTCGCCGATCGTCCAGGAGCAGAACCGCACCTTGCTCGTCGAGGCGGAAGTGCCGAACGAGCGCGGATTCCTGCGGCCCGGCGCCTTCGCCCGGGTCGAGATCATGACCGAGGTGAGCCAGCCGGTGGTGACGGTGCCGTCGAGCGCCATCATCGTATTCGCCGGCGTCGAGAAGGTGCTGCTGGTCCGTCAGGGCAAGACCGCGGAGGTCCGCGTGACGACCGGCCGCCGGCTCGGCGATGACGTCGAGATCCTCGACGGCCTCAAGCGCGGCGATCCCGTGGTCGCCATGCCGGGCAACCTCGTCGGCGGTCAGCCGGTTCAAGTGGTCCCGTAGGACCGCATGCAAAAACTCGCCGAGGTCTGCATCAAGCGTCCGGTGTTCGCGACCATGCTGGTCATGGCGTTCGTGGTCATCGGCGCCGCGAGCTGGTTCCGGCTCGGCGTCGATCGCTTCCCGACCGTCGATCTGCCCACCGTCAGCGTGCGCGTCGAGCTGCCGGGCGCCTCGACCGAGGAAACCGAGACCCAGGTCGCGCAGAAGCTCGAGGAGCAGATCAACACGATCCAGGGGATCAACGAGCTGCGCTCGATCTCCGGCCCCGGCACCGCGGTCATCATCGTCACCTTCAACCTGAATCGGCAGATCGACGTGGCGGCCCAGGACGTGCGCGACAAGGTCGCCATCGCGATGCGCAACCTGCCGCGCGAGATCCTGCCGCCCATCGTCTCGAAGTTCGACAACGACCAGGCGCCGGTCGTCACGATCGCGCTGTCCGGCGAGCGCTCGCTCCGCGAGCTGACCGAGATCGCCGACAAGATCGTGCGTCCACAGCTCGAGCGCTCGTCGGGAGTCGGCGAGGTCCGGATCGTCGGCGGGCTGCTCCGCGCGGTCAATATCTGGGTCGATCCCGACCGGCTGGCGGCCTACCAGATCCCGATCACGACCGTGCGCGACGCCCTCATCCGTCAGAACGCCGACCTGCCCGGGCGGCAACGTGACGGCCGGGCTGAACGAGGCGTCGCTCCGGACGATGGGCCGGATGGCAGAGCCGCGTACGTTCAACGAGCTGGTCGTGGCCACGTTGAGCGGCGTCCCGGTCCGCGTGCGCGACATCGGCTACGCCGAGGACGGCACCAAGGAGCAGCGCTCGGCCGCGCGGCTCAACGGCGTGCCGACGGTCATCATGGAGGTCCGCCGGCAGTCGGGCGAGAACACGGTCGCCGTGATCGAGGGCGTGAAGGCCAAGCTGGTGCGCCTGAGCGGTCAAGTTCCGCCGGACGTGAAGCTCGAGGTGATCCGCGACCAGTCGCGCTACATCTACGCGGCGCTCCACGAGATCAACCTGCACCTGGTGCTCGGCTCGATCCTGGCCTCGCTGGTCGTGCTCGCCTTCATGCGCTCGTGGCGCTCGACGTTCATCGCCGCGGTGGCCATCCCGACCTCGGTCATCTCGGCGTTCGGGATGATGTGGGCGCTCAACTTCACCCTGAACAGCGTGACGATGCTCGCCCTGGTGCTGATGGTCGGCATCGTCATCGACGACGCCATCGTCGTGCTCGAGAACGTCTTCCGTTTCGTCGAGGAAAAGAAGATGCGGCCGTTCGAGGCCGCCCGCGAGGCGACCGCCGACATCGGGCTGGCGGTCATGGCGACGACGTTCTCCCTGGTCGTCATCTTCGTGCCGGTCTCGTTCATGTCCTCGATCTCCGGGCGGTTCCTGTACCAGTTCGGCCTCACGGCCGCCGTGTCCGTGCTGGTCAGCCTGATCGTGTCGTTCTCGCTGACCCCGATGATGTGCGCGCGTCTCCTGCGAACGGAGGACGCCGCGAGCGGCCACGCCGCCGAGGGTGGCCAGGCGAGCTCGCGCGGCGGCTTCTACGCCTGGATCGACGGCGCCTACGCGTGGAGCCTGGCGTGGTCGATGCGGCACCGCTGGGTCATCGTCGTCATCAGCGTGCTCACCCTGGCCTCCGCGGTGCCGATCTATCGCCAGGTCAAGCAGGAGTACATCCCGAGCGACGTCGACGAGTCGGAGTTCGAGGTACTGGTCTTCGGCCCCGAGAAGATGAGCCTCGCCGCGATGGACGAGGCGATGCAGGCGCTCTCGAAGGAAGCGCGCGAGACGAAGGGCGTGGCGCTCACTCTGGCGTCGGGCGGCGGGAGCTTCCTGGGCAAGGTGAACCAGGGCTACATGTACGTGCGCACGGTCTCCCACGAGGAGCGCACGTTGACGCCGGGACGGCTCTGGAACGGGCTGATCCACGGCCGGCCGCTGGACGCGTTCCGGGGCAACTACGCTCAGCGCGAGGTGATGATGGCCCTCCGGCAGCGCTTCAAGAAGTTCACGGACATGCGTACGCAGGTCCGGAACATCGCGGGCTTCAACATCGGCGGCGGTACCTTCGACATCGATCTCGCGCTGCGCGGACCCGAGCTCGAGAAGCTCGCCGAGTACGGCGAGACCTTGAAGGTGAAGGCGCGCGACATCGGCGGCATCGTGGACATCGACACCACCTTGCGGCTCGACAAGCCCGAGCTCCGCGTGGCGATCGACCGCCAGCGGGCCGCCGACCTGCGCGTGGACACCCAGCAGATCGCGACCGCGCTGCGGCTGATGGTGGGCGGCGACGATCAGGTGTCACGCTTCCACGATCCGGTCGTCAACGACGACTACGACGTTCAGATTCGCCTGATGCCGCAGTTCCGCGGCAACCTGGGCACGATCCAGCGGCTCTACGTCTCGCGCGACACGACGTCGACCAACTCTGCGACGGGCGCGCCGGCGCAGGTCAATCTGGCGCCCGGCGGCGGTCTCGTGCGGCTCGACAACGTCGTCAAGATCGAGCCGGCCGCCACCGCCTCGCGTATCGACCGCACTGACCGGCAGCGCGAGACGCGGCTGAGAGCCGGCATCGCGCCGGGCTACGGCCAGGCCGACCGCAACGAGCTGCTCAAGAAGGCGGTCGCGGACATGAATCTGCCGACCGCGTATCAGACGTTCCTCACCGGCAAGGCGAGGGAGATGGAGAAGACCTTCACCGAGTTCCTGTGGGTCTTCCTGCTCTCCGTGATCTTCATGTACATGATCCTGGCCTCGCAGTTCGAGAGCCTGATCCATCCGCTGACGATCTTGCTGTCCTTGCCGCTCTCGGTGCCGTTCGCACTGTTCTCGCTCTATTACACGGGCAACACGCTCAACCTCTACTCGGCGCTCGGCATCCTGGTCCTGTTCGGCGTCGTCAAGAAGAACGCGATCTTGCAGATCGACCACATGAACGCACTGCGCGCGCAGGGCATGGACCGCGACGCGGCCATCATGCAGGGCAACCGCGATCGGCTGCGGCCGATCTTGATGACGACGTTGGCCCTCGTGGCCGGCATGCTGCCGTTGTGGGTGGGGACCGGACCGGGCTCCGAGGAGCGGCGCGCCATCGCGGTCGTGGTCATCGGCGGCCAGACGCTCTGCCTGCTGCTGACCCTGCTGGTGACGCCGGTCGCCTATTCGCTCTTCGAAGATGCCGCCCGCGCGCTCCAGCTCTCGACGCCGTCGCTGGCGCCGTGGCGCCGGCAGGCGCGGCAGGGCGAGCGGCGCGCCTGGCGCCACCGGTTACGCCGCGCCTGGCGCCGCACGCCCGCCCGCGAGATCCCGGGCGGCGTCGACGACTGAGCGCCGCGTCGCCGTCGTCGCTTCGATCGCCCAAGCTCGTGCGCGCCCTCGGTTTCCCTGGTACGGTGATTTCCAAGGTCGTCTCCGCATTCTAGCAGTCGCGGCGTCACCGTTTCGGAGCGACGGGGGAGTGGCGAGATGAAACGACCGCCGATCGTGATCGTCGGCGCTTCGCTGGCCGGAGGGACCGCGGCCGTCGCCCTTCGTGAAGAAGGATTCGACGGCGACATTGTCCTGATCGGTGCCGAATCCCAGCCGCCCTACAACCGGCCGCCGCTCTCGAAGGGCTACCTCCGCGGTCAGGATCGCTTCGACGATCAGCTGGTCAAGCCGGCGAGCTATTACGCCGAACAGCGGATCCAGCTCAAGCTCGGCGTGCGCGCGACCGCGATCGATCCCAAGCAGAAGTTGGTCGAGCTCGAGGGTGGGGAACGCGTCGTCTACGACCGCTTGCTGGTCACGACGGGCGGGCGCAACCGGACGTTGACGGTGCCCGGCGCGAATCTGCCCGGGGTGTTCCAGCTCCGGACGGTTCAGGACTGCGATCGCATCCGCGCCGCCGTCGCTCCGGGCCGCCGTGCGGCGATCATCGGCTTCAGCTTCATCGGCTCCGAGGTGTCGGCGTCCTTGCGCCAGCTCGGCGTCGAGGTGGTGGCGATCGAGGGCGCCAAGGTCCCGCTGGCGCGCGTGCTCGGCGACGAGGTCGGGCAGGTACTCGCCGCGATCCACCGCGAGAAGGGCGTCGAGCTCATCGCGGAGGACTCGGTCGACGCGCTCGAGGGCTCAGGTCGGGTGACGCGCGTGCGTACGCGGAAAGGGAAGGTCCTCGAGTGCGATCTGGTGATCGCGGGCATCGGCATCGTTCCTAACGCCGAGCTGTTGGCAGCAGCGGGCGCGCAGGTCGACAACGGCGTGCTCGTCGACGAGCGGTGCCGGACGTCGTTGCCGGACGTGTTCGCGGCCGGCGACGTGACCAACCATCTGCATCCGATCTTCGGGCGCCTGCGCGTGGAGCATTGGAACAACGGCTATCAGCAGGGGCGCGCCGCGGCCCGGTCGTTGCTCGGTCGGAACGAGCCCTACGACTACATCCACACGTTCTGGTCGGATCAGTACGAGCACGTGATCGAATACGTCGGCTTCGCCGCGAGCTGGGATCGGCTCGTGTTCCGCGGCCGGCCGGACAGCCGGAAGTTCCTCGCCTTCTATCTGAAGGACGGTATCGTGCGCGCCGCCATGGGGCTCGATCGCGGCGGCGATCCTGAAGATCCCAAGGGTGAGAGCGAGCTGAAGGCGGCCGTCGACATGGTGCGCACCCGCGCCTCGATCGACCCCAGCAAGCTCGCCGACGAGAGCCTCGACCTGCGCTCCCTGTCCGGCGCGCGCGCCTAGCTCGAGAAGAACTCCAGCATTCGGCGATTCACCTCGGTCGAGTTCTCGTACGCCGACCAGTGGCCGGCCGCGGGAATCCGGTGGACGTCGAGCGTGCCGACCGCGGAGCGGATCTCGCCGATCAGGAGATCCGCGGGACGGAACGCCGAGTCGTCTCGCTCGCCCCAGAGCACGCGGATCCGACACCGGAGCTGGGCGAGATCTGACAGGAGCGTGCCGCCGCCGCTCACCTTGCGGCTGTCGAAGCGCGTGCGCCGAACGCCGTCGGCCTGGATGTCGACGGCCTCCTCGGTGACGCTCGCCGGGTCGCCGAGCATGTTGACGAGCAGGTTGTGGCGGCAGATCTCGCGGAAGAGCCGCTCGTCGCTTCCCGCCTCCTTGTAGCTCCGGATCGGCCGCTCGCCGAACCGCCGCGACGGAAAGCCGCCGGGCGAGACGAGACAGAGATGCGTGACGCGCGGTCCGAGCCGCCGGGCGAGGCTCGTGGCGATCGCGCCGCCGAACGAGAACCCGGCCAGCCGGAGCGATCCATCGCCGGCGAACATCTCGACGAAGAGGCGATGCACGAGGTCGAGATACGCGGCGCCCGTGGTCTCGCGGGGGACGGTCGCCGAATCGCCGTACGAGGGATGGTCGAGGGCGTGCACCGTGAAGCGAGCCGCAAGGGCATCGATGTTCCGGGTCCAGTGCCGCCAGGACCCCATACCGCCGTGAAAGAGGACGAGATCCGGGCCGCTGCCGCTCCGTCGGACCGCCATGCGCGGCGGGTTTTCCGTCGCCTGAGGGCTCATGGTCCTCGAATCATGGCACAGATCGCGCGGTCTGGACTTGCCGGGGGAATATCACGATAATCGGGCGGCCTCGGCAGGCTCGTCGAGCACGTCGGGGCGTGATTCGAGCTGCGCACGCGGGAAAGGGGACCCTATGCAGACTTGCACCTTACGCTCCAAGCTGACGATCGCCCTCGCGGTGGGGGCGCTTACCTGTGCCGTCGCCGCCGCCGCGATCGCACAAAACGCCGGCAAGAGCCTCATCGGCAAGCTCGAGGGGCCGGAGGTCGTGACCGACGCCGCGAAGTTTCCGAAAACGTTCAAGGAGGCGCCGCAGCTGGCGGCGCTGGTGAAAGCGGGCAAGCTGCCGCCGGTCGCCGAGCGCATCGGCCAGGACCCGCTGGTGATCAAGCCGCTGCACGAGGTCGGCAAGTACGGTGGCATGTGGCGCGCCGGCTTCACGGGCCCGGCCGATTTCTGGAACGGGTTCCGCTGCTGTTCCGGCCCCGATCATCTGATGTTCTGGGACTACACGGGCGACAAGGTCGTGCCGAACCTCGCGAAGGGCCTCGAGATGCAGGACGGCGGCCGCGCGTGGCTGCTCCACTTGCGCCGCGGCATGAAATGGAGCGACGGGAAGCCCTTCACGGCCGACGACTTCGTGTTCTGGTTCGAGGATGTCTATCAGAACAAGGATCTCGTGCCGACACCCTCGGCGGCCATGGCCATCAACGGCAAGCCCGGCGTGGTCGAGAAGGTGGACACCAACACGGTGCGGTTCAAGTTCCCCGAGCCGTACACTATGTTCCCCGATGTGCTGGCGGGCTCCACCGACCTGGCTGGACAGATGCAGGGCTGGCGGGCCCTGGGCGGGTTCGCACCGGCCCACTACATGAAGCAGTTCCATCCGAAGTACGCGAGCCAGGCCGAGCTCGACAAGAAGGCGAAGGACGGCAAGTTCGATTCCTGGGTGCGCATGTTCCTGTTCAAGAACGACTGGGCGCTCAACCCGGAGCTGCCGGTGCTGTCGCCGTGGAAGACCGTCACGGCGATCAACACGCCGACGTGGATGCTCGAGCGCAATCCCTATAGCATCTTCGTCGACACCGCGGGCAACCAGCTGCCCTACATCGACAAGGTTGTCCTCACGCTGGCGGAGAACCTGGAGGTCATTAATCTAAGAGCGATCGCGGGCGAGTACGACTACGCCTCGCGGCACATGGACCTCGGCAAGCTGCCCGTGTTCCTCGAGAACCAGCAGAGGGGCAACTACAAGGTCTATCTCGATCCCGGGGACTACTGCGACCTGATCATCAAGTTCAACCTGAACTACGACGCCGACGCGGAGATCGCCAAGTGGTTCAACACGGCCGACTTCCGGCGCGCGCTGTCGCTCGGCATCGACCGCGACCAGATCAACGAGACGTTCTGGCTCGGCACCGGCAACCCCGGGTCCGTCGTGCCCGTCGACAACAACAAGTACAACCCCGGGCCGCAGTACCGGAAGCTCTGGGCCACGCTCGATCCGAAGAAGGCCAACGAGATGCTCGACAAGCTGGGGCTCGCGAAGAAGGACGCGGAGGGCTACCGGCTGCGCAGCGACGGCAAGGGCCGTCTGCGCATCGAGATCATGACGCTCGGCGGGCAGTTCGTGCAGTACACGCAGATCGCCGAGATGATCCGCGAGCAGTGGAAGAAGATCGGCATCGATCTCCAAGTCCAGGAGGTCGAGCGAAGCCTCGCGCTCAAGCGCACGGCCGCCAACGAGCAGCAGCTCGCCGCGTGGAACAACGACGGCAGCGAGCATCTCTTCACCTTCCCGCTCCACGTGTTCCCGTACGAGGTGGCCACCGTCGCCTCGTCGGGACCGCTCTACGCGAAGTGGTTCCACTCCAACGGCGCCCAGGGCAAGGAGCCAGAGCCGCGGATGAAGGAGCTGATGGAAAAATTCAAGAAGGCCTTCGGAGCGCCCGAGAAGGAGCGGATCCAGCTCGGCAAGGACATCTGGAGGATCGCCGCCGAGGAGGTCTACATCATCGGCGTCGTGGGCCAGGGCCCGGCCTCCATGGGCGTGCGCGTGGTGAAGAATAACCTGGGCAACATTCCGACTCGCATGTACAACAGTCCGGACGGCAAGACGCCGGGCGTCTCGCGTCCGGCCACGTTCTACTGGAAGAACTGAGCCCCGCGCGCGCCCGGCTCACCGCCACCCGGCGCTGAGCCGGGCGCGCCTTTCCCATGCTGGCGTACATCGGCCGTCGCGCGCTGCTCGCGGTCTTCACCGTGTGGGCAATCTCCATGCTCGCCTTCGTGATCATCCAGCTGCCCCCCGGCGACTACGTCTCGTCGTACATCGCGCAAATGGCGGCGATGGGCAGCGTCGTCAGCGACGAGGAGGCGCAGACTCTCCGGATCCAGTACGGCCTCGGTCAGCCGATCTACGTGCAGTACTGGAAGTGGATGAAGCAGATCGCCGAGGGCAACTTCGGCTTCTCGATGGAGTGGCGGCGCCCCGTCACCGAGGTGATCGGCGAGCGGCTGTGGCTGACGGTGGTGGTCGCCGTGTCCGCGCTGCTCCTCACGTGGGTGCTGGCGCTGCCGATCGGCATCTATTCCGCGGTCCGCCAGTACTCGTTCGGTGATTATGCCGCCACCTTCATCGGCTTCCTCGGCCTCGCCGTGCCCAATTTCCTGCTCGCCCTGGTGCTCCTCTATCTCGGCTTCACGTTGTTCAACGCCCACATCGGCGGGCTCTTCTCGCCGGAGCTCCAGGACGCTCCGTGGAACCTCGCGCGAGTCTGGGACCTGCTCAAGCACCTGCCGATCCCCGCGCTGATCCTCGGTCTCGCGGGAACGGCCCAGCAGATCCGGATCATGCGCGCCAATCTGCTGGACGAGCTGCGCAAGCCCTACGTGGTGACCGCGCGGTCCAAGGGCCTCACCGAGCTGCGGGTGATCTTGAAGTATCCAGTTAGGCTGGCGCTCAACCCGTTCGCGAGCACGATCGGCTACACGCTGCCGTATATCGTCTCGGGCAGCATCATCGTCTCGCTCGTCCTCGGGCTGCCCACCGTCGGCCCGCTGTTGCTCAAGGCACTCATCTCCCAGGACATGTTCCTCGCCGGCACCATCGTGCTCCTGCTGGGGATCATGACGGTGATCGGCACCTTGATCTCGGACATCGTGCTCGTCTGGATCGATCCGCGCATCCGGCTCGAGGACACCTGATGGCCGTCGCCGCCGACGCGGGGCCGCTGCCGAGCGCACCGACCGCGGACAAGCAGCGCATATTCGTCGCCTCGCAGTGGCAGCTCATGTGGTGGCGGTTCCGCAAGCATCGCGTGGCCGTGGCCAGCCTCATCGTCGTCGGCGGCTTCTATCTGGCCGTGCTGGGCGCGGACTTCCTCGCGTACGCCGATCCCAACGCGTCCGAGGCGCAGCGCTCCTTGATGCCGCCGCAGCCCGTGCACTGGTTCGACGACGGGCGGTTTCGCCCCCACGTCTACGGCCTCAAGGGCGCCCGTGACCCGAAGACGTTCAAGCGCGTCTATCAGGCCGATCCCAGCCAGAAGATCCCGGTCCGATTCTTTGCTCGGGGTTTCGAATATCGCTTCCTCGGTCTGATTCCGATGTCGCGCCACCTGATCGGTGTCGACTCGGGACGCGACGCCTCGACGACGATCTTTCTCCTGGGCACCGACGTGCAAGGGCGCGACCTGTGGTCGCGGCTGATGTTCGGCACGCGCATCTCGCTCACCATCGGCCTGCTTGGCGTCACGATGAGCCTCGTCCTCGGTGTGGTCCTGGGTGGGTTCTCGGGATTCTACGGCGGCGTCGCCGATACCGTGATCCAGCGGATCATCGAGATCCTCCGCTCGATCCCGACGATTCCGCTCTGGATGGGCCTGGCGGCGGCCTTGCCGCGCGACTGGACCATCTTGCAAGTCTACTTCGCCATCACCGTGATCATCTCGCTGCTGGGATGGACGGAGCTGGCGCGGGTGATCCGAGGCCGCTTTCTCGCCCTCCGGGAAGAAGACTTCGTGGTGTCCGCGCGGCTCGTCGGCTGTAGCCAGATGCGAACGATCTTCGTGCACATGGTGCCGTCGTTCATGAGCCACATCATCGCGGCGACGACACTGGCGCTGCCGGCGATGATCATCAGCGAGACCGCGCTGAGCTTCCTGGGCTTGGGCTTGCGGCCGCCCGCGATCAGCTGGGGCGTGCTGTTGCAGCAGGCCCAGAACGTCCAGACCGTGGCGATCTCGCCGTGGCTGATGCTCCCGGCGGTGCCCGTGATCATCGTGGTCATGGCCTTCAACTTCCTCGGCGATGGCCTTCGCGACGCGGCTGACCCCTATGGACGCTGAGCCGCTGCCTCTTGTCCGTGCGGAATCTGCATACGTACTTCGCGCAAGACGAGGGCATGGTGAAGGCCGTAGACGGCGTGAGTCTCGAGATGAGCGCGGGGGCGACGCTCGGGGTCGTCGGCGAGAGCGGATGCGGCAAGAGCGTCACGGCGCGCTCCATCTTGCGTATCGTCGACCGCCCCGGTCGGATCGTCGAGGGCGAGATCTGGTTCCGACGCCCCACCGCGAACGGCGGGGCGGGGAGTCCCGCCGTCGACCTCGCGAAGCTCGAGCCCAACAGCAAGGAGATGCGATCGATCCGCGGCGCCGAGATCGCGCTGATCTTCCAGGAGCCGATGTCCTCCTTCAGCCCGGTTCACAGCGTGGGCAATCAGATCATCGAGGCGATCCTGCTCCACCAGGAGATCGACCGCCGCGGGGCGCGCGCGAAGGCGATCGAGATGCTACGACGGGTCGGCGTCTCGTCGCCCGATCAGCGCGTCGACCAGCTTTCCCATCAGCTGAGCGGGCGGCCTGCGCCAGCGCGCCATGATCGCGATGGCGCTCGTCGTGCAGCCCGACGCTGCTGATCGCCGACGAGCCGACGACCGCGCTCGACGTGACCACGCAGACACAGATCCTCGAGCTGTTGCGCCAGCTCCAGCAGGAAGACGGGATGGCCATCATGCTGATCACGCACGATCTGGGCGTGATCGCCGAGATGGCGACGGACGTGGCGGTCATGTACCTGGGCCGCGTCGTCGAGCAGGCGCCGGTCGACGCGATCTTCCACGCTCCGAAGCACCCGTACACAAGGGCGCTCT
This sequence comes from uncultured Candidatus Rokubacteria bacterium, assembly GCA_963789955.1. GTDB lineage: Bacteria > Methylomirabilota > Methylomirabilia > Rokubacteriales > CSP1-6 > AR31. The sequence continues at coordinate 11,086 of CAWBMV010000038.1, read as the reverse complement.
TACGGTCGATTCCGCGGATGCGCGCGCGGAGCCGTGAGCGGCTCACGCCGATCGCGGGGTCGGTGCCACATCCGTACGATCGTCCGGAGGGGTGCCCCTTCCATCCGCGCTGCCCGGATTTCATCCCGGGCACCTGCGATCGGCAGACGCCGGAGCTCCGGGCGGTCGGCGACCGGCATACCGTGAGCTGCTTCCTCTACCCATGAGCGCCGTCAAGACGCCGCTGCTGCGCGTGGCCGGGCTCCGGAAGCACTTTCCGATTCGCAAGGGCTTCCTGAAGCGGACGGTGGGTCACGTTCGGGCGGTCGATGGCGTCGACTTCCACATCGACGAAGGCGAGACCCTGGGGCTCGTCGGTGAGAGCGGCTGCGGCAAGACCACCACGGCGCGCTGCATCCTGCGCGCGATCGAGCCGACGGGCGGCGAGATCTTCATGCGGCTGGCCGGAGGCGCCGTGGTCGAGCTCGGCGGGCTGCGCGAATCGGAGCTGCGGGCCCTGCGGCGCGAGATGCAGATGATCTTCCAGGATCCGTTCACCTCGCTCAACCCGCGCATGACCCTGCTCGACCTCGTGGGCGAGCCGCTCCTGGTCCACGGCATGAAGAGCCGCCGTGAACGCGAGGAGCGCGTGGCGGACCTCTTGCGCCGGGTCGGACTCAGACCGGAGTACATGCGTCGCTTCCCGCACGCGTTCAGCGGAGGCGAGCGGCAGCGCATCGGCATCGCGCGGGCGCTGGCGCTCCAGCCTCGCCTGGTCGTCGCCGACGAGCCGGTCTCGGCCCTGGACGTGTCGGTGCAGGCGCAGATCCTGAATCTCCTGTTCGACCTTCAAGATCAGTTCCGGTTGACGTATCTGTTCGTGGCGCACGACTTGAGCGTGGTCCGCTATATCAGCAATCGGGTCGCCGTGATGTACGTTGGTCGGATCGTCGAGCTCGCGGAGACCGAGGAGCTCTTCACGTCGCCCAAGCACCCGTACACGGCGGCGCTCCTCTCCGCGGTGCCCGAGCCCGATCCGCGCATACGCTCGAAGCGCATCGTGCTGCAGGGCGAGGTGGCGAACCCGGCCTCGCCGCCGTCCGGCTGCTACTTCCACCCGCGCTGCCCGCACGCGATCGAGGTGTGCCGGACGCAGACGCCCGCGTTCCAGGAAATCTCGCCGGGTCACCTCGTCGGCTGCCACCGGGCCCACGAGCTCCGGCTGGCGGGGGTAGAGTGAGGCCATGATCGTCTCGCGTGCCGTCACCGAGAATCTGACGAAGTCGTCGTGGATCCGCCGCATGTTCGAGGAGGGCGCTCGCTTGAAGCAGGAGCGCGGCGCCGACAAGGTCTTCGACTTCACCCTGGGCAATCCGGAGATCGAGCCGCCGCCGGCCGTGCTGGCCGCGGCGCGGCGCGTGCTCGAGAGCACCGCGCCACACTTGCACGCCTACATGCCCAACGCCGGCCACGTGAAGGTGCGCGAGGCGGTGGCGGGACGGCTGCGGTCCTCGACCGGCCTGCCGTACACGGCCGGCCACGTCTTGATGACGGTGGGCGCCGGCGCCGCGCTCAACACCGTGCTGAAGGCCTTGCTCGATCCCGGCGACGAGGTGCTGACGGTCGCGCCGTTCTTCGCCGAGTACACGTTCTACGCCGAGAACCACGGCGGCAAGTTGGTGGTGGTGCCGCCGAAGGCCGATCTCACGCCCGATATCGCAAAGCTCGAAGCCGCGATCACCTCGCGAACGCGCGCGATTCTCGTGAACTCGCCCAATAATCCCAGCGGTGTCATCTATCCACGGTCGACGTTCGTCGAGATCGAGGCGATGCTGGCGCGCGCCGCGCGGCCGATCGTGCTCGTCAGCGACGAGCCGTATCGCGCGCTGGTGTTCGACGACGTCGTGCCGCCCGAGGTGCCGCCGCTGGTCACGCGCTCGATCGTCGCGACGTCCTGGTCGAAGTCGCTGGCCATTCCCGGCGAGCGCATCGGCTACCTGGCATTCTCGCCGCGTCTGCCGGAAGCCGCCGAGCTCTTCGAGGCGTGCACGTTCACGAGCCGGGTGCTCGGCTTCGTGAACGCGCCGGCGCTCTGGCAGTGGGTGGTGGCCGAGGTCGGTGACCTGGTGATCGACGTGGGGCCGTACCGTGAGAAGCGCGACCTGATGTACGAGGGCCTCACCCGCATCGGCTACCAGTGCGTGAAGCCTCAGGGCGCCTTCTACGTGTTCCCGAAGACGCCGATCGACGACGACGTGGCGTTCGTCCGCCTGCTGGCCGAAGAAGGCGTGCTGACCGTACCGGGCTCGGGCTTCGGCATGCCCGGCCACATCCGCATCTCGCTGACGGTCGAGCGCGACACGGTCGTGCGCGCGCTACCGGGCTTCGAGCGCGCGTTCAAGAAAGCGCGCGGCTAAGGTACGCGCGGCGGCCGCCCACGGGCCAGGGGGTGGGCCTGGGGTGCCTCCCGCGACCTGCGCGCGAACGCTACGTGAGGTGGATCTGCGAGCCTGTCGTTCAAGTAACGGTGCCTACACAGGTCGCGGGAGGCACCCCAGGCCCACCCCCTGGCCCGCGGGCAGCGGCGGCACGTCTCCCGGGCGCGCGACTCAGCCCAGCAGGCGCTTGTAAGTCGCTTCGTCGAAGCCGACGATTAGCTTGCGTCCCTTCCGGAGCGTCGGTGCGCGCAGATTGCCGGTCGGGCCGAGCAGGAGGCCGAGCAGCTCGGCGCGCGGCGGCTTCTCGCGCTTCAGGTCGAGGTGCACGATCTTCTTGCCCTTGGCGACGTACAGCTCGTCCACATCCTTCAATGCGCCGAGGGCGGCGTCGCCCTTGATCGTGGCTTTCTTGGCGTCGGTCTGCGCCGCGACGGCGACCTTGTTCTTCGCAAGGAACCCCTGCGTTTTGGCGCAGGTGGTTCAGCCCTGACGGTGATAGCTCCAGTCGACGGTGCTCATGTCGTTCTCCTGATCCGAAGTGATGGCTTCACTTCAGCGCGACCGAGGCGCGCAGATCTTTCAAGAGCCGATGCAGGTCGTCGATCGTCACCGGGCGCTCGGCGGCGAGCGCCTCGACGCGACCGTAGAGCGTGCGGCGGACATACGCGCGATAGGGCGCCGGCAGGCTCATCAGCAATGCGATGAACGCGTCCTGAAGCGCAGGCGGCCAGCGGCGCTCGTGCTCACGGCGCGCCGCCCCGAAATCGAACACGGCCCCCGTGCCCGCGCGTGGCGGTGCGGCCTCGAGCTGGGCGGCACGTAGCGACGTCGTGGCCGATTCATCGACCCGATCGCCGTCGAGGACGACGCCATAGGACTCGCGCGCGCGCTCGCGCGAGACGAGGCCGGACAGGACGTCGGCGAGTACGTGGGACGGCGGCCGCGTGAAGCGATCGCCGTGACCACCGCCGCCCGGCGTCCGGACGCTGAGCACGTCGCCGGGCTCGAGCGCGAGCACGTCGATCTTCGGCAGTGGCTTCTCGGCGGCGGTGTCCGGGTTCAGCATCACGCTGCCGGTCGCGCCGGCGGTACCGCCGGCCACGCCCCAGGGCGCGAAGCGCAGGCGCTCCATCCCGCGCGCAGTCACCAGGCCCTCGGGCTGGAACACCTGGAAGTCCAGGCGCACGCCGAAGCCGCCGCGGAACCGGCCGGGGCCGGCGGAATCCGGGATCAGATGGAACCGTCGGACGACGATCGGGACTTCCGCCTCGAGCGTCTCGGCCGGCGTCGTCTTGAGAAATCCCAGCGAGGCGTCGCAGCCGTCGACGCCGTCGCGCGCCGGCCGCCCGCCGCCGCCGCCGATCATCGGCTCGATCACGGTGACGTGACGGCGTCCGGCCTCCGGGTCCGGCAGCGAGAGCGCCACCATGCAGCCCTGACCGCCGCTGGCCGCCGGAATATCCTCGGGCACCGCCCGAGCGAGCGCGCCGAGCACCGCGTCGTAGATTCGGAGCACGGTCGCGTAGCGCACGCCGCACGCCGCCGGGAACTTCGGATTCACGACCGAGCCTTCGGGCAGGGTCATGCGCACGCGGCGCAGCACGCCCGCGTTGAGCGGGATCGTCCGGTCGCGCGTCGCGAAGTAGTTGACGAGCGCGACGGACATGAACGGGTGGACCTTCCCGGCCGTGGGCACGTTGAGCGCCGAGCTCACCTGGATGTCGCTGCCGGTGAAGTCCAGGTGGATCTCGCCGTCGGCGATCGTCAGCGCCACCTTCAGCCGGATCGGGATCTTCGACACCACGTCGTCCTCGATGTAGTCCCAGAACTCGTAGCGTCCGGTCGGCATCCGGCGAATGAGCGCCTCGACCTTGCGCGTCGCGTAGTCGATCAGGTCGTCCATCGCCTTGTCGACCGTGTCGGGGCCGAAGCGGCGGATCAGCTCGTGCATCCGCCGCTCGCCGGTGGTGAGCCCGGCGACCAGCGCCTGCAGATCGCCCCAGTTCTGCTCGGGGATGCGACAGTTGGCGAGGATCACGTCGAGCAGGTCGCGATTGACCTCGCCGCGCTTGAAGAGCTTCTTGGGCGGTAGCCGCAGGCCTTCCTGGAAGATCTCCGAGGCACGTGGCGTGATCGACGCCGGCACCATGCCGCCGACGTCGGAGCTATGCAGGAAGCCCGCGCCGTAGGCAACGAGCCGGTTGTCCCAGAAGATCGGCTTGACCAGATGGATGTCGGGCAGGTGTGTCGCCGCCGCCGCCGAGCCGTACGGGTCGTTCGTGATCACGACGTCGCCCGGTTCCAGGGGGCCCACCGCCTCCAGGGTCTCCGCGTAGGTGATGCCGCCGAAGCTCGCGACGCCGAGCTCGACCGGGTAGGCGAAGAACTCGCCGGACGGATTCAGCAGACCGCAGGTGAAGTCGGCGGTCTCCTTCACGAACGTGGTGTACGCCGTACGCTCGACGACGTACGCCATCTCCTCGACGGCGCCCTGCAGGTAGTTCCGCAGAATCTCGACGGTGAGCGCGTCCAGACGCATCAGCCTTCCCTCCGGAGCAGCAAGTTCCCGAAGCGATCGACCTCGCCGACGTGGCCGCCCGGCACGAGCACCGTCGTGTCGGGCTGCTCGACGATCGCCGGACCCTCGAGCCGCGCGCCGCGGCCGAGCGCCGAGCGATCGTAGACCCGCGCCTCGGTCGGCCGGCCGTCGAGCCAGATCCTCCGCGCGGCGCGCGCGACCGGGGCGGCCGAACCGGCCGGCAGCTCCTCGAGCGGCACCCGCTGGCGTTCGGCGCGCAGCTGGATGCGGAGGTTCACGATCTCGGCGGGCGCCTCGCGGTCGGCGTGACCGAACGCGCGCTCGTGCGCGCGATGAAACGCGGCGAGCAGGGGCGCGCCGCCGCCCGGTGCCAGCCAGCCGAGCTCGACCGGCACGTCGATCTCGTACGACTGTCCGACGTAACGCATGTCGGCGGCGTGCCGGAACGAGGCCGGGCCCGCGCCGGCGCCGAAACGCGCGAGCCATTCGGAAAGCTCGGCGCGCAGATCCTCGTACTGCCGGCGGAGCACCGACGCTTCGCGCAGCTCCGTTTCGACGCGCGTGTGCACCGTCCGCACCGCGTCGTTCACGATGTCGGCGCTGAGCGCGCCGAGGGCGCAGAGCGTGCCCGGCGAGCGCGGGACGAACACGGCGGGGATGCCGACCTCGCGCGCGACGAGCGCGCCGACCACCGGCCCGGCGCCGCCGAAGGCGACCAGGCTGAAGTCGCGGGGATCGACGGCGGCGCGCGACAGGATCTTGGTGAACTCCGCGTACATGTTCGACACGGCAACCCGCACGATGCTCTCGGCCGCTTCGTCGGGTGTCATCCCCAGCCGGCCTGCGAAGCGCGCGACGGCCGCTTCGGCCAGCGACCGGTCCAGGCGCATGCGCCCACCGAGGAAGCGATCCGGGTCGAGAAAGCCGGAGACCAGGAACGCGTCCGTGAGCGTCGCGTCCTTGCCCCCGCGTCCGTAGCAGGCGGGGCCCGGCTCGGCGCCCGTGCTCTGCGGCCCGACCTTCGGCAGCCCGACGTCGTCGACCCACGCGACGGAGCCGCCGCCCGCGCCGATGGCGGTCACGCCCACGACCGGCATCATCACCGGCACGCCGCCGATGTGCTCGCTCGTGCTCACGCGCGGGCGTCCGTTCTCGACGACCGCCATGTCGGCGCTGGTCCCGCCGACGTCGAGCGTGATGATGTTCGGCAGGCCGGCGCGGCTCGCGACGTAGGCGGCGCCGATGACGCCGGAGGCCGGCCCGGACAGAAGCGTCGCGGCCGTCTGCGTGCGTGCGGCGGCGACGGGCATGATGCCGCCGTTCGACTTCGTGACGTGCGGCATGGCCGGGGCCCCGCGCGCGGCGAGCGCCTGCTCGAACCCTTCGAGGTAGCGCTGCACCTTGGGCTGTACGTACGCGTCGAGGACGGCCAGCGCGGTGCGCTCGTACTCGCGCGCCTGCGGCCAGACGTCGGAGGAGGCGGTCACCGGAACCCCGGAAGCCGTCTGCTCGGCGATGGCCCGAGCCTTCTGCTCGTGCTCGGGCCGCCGATACGAGTGCAGCAGCGAGATCACCAGGCCCTCGACACTCTGACCGCCGCGGGTCAGATGCTGCACCGCCGCGCGCACGCTGCTCTCGTCCAGCGGCGTGTCGATGGTGCCGTCGGCGCGCAGCCGCTCGCGGACTTCGGCGACACGGGCGCGCGGAATCAGCGGCAAGGGCCGCGAGCCGTGCAGATCGAACGGGTTCGGCATCCGCAGGCGCTGGAGCTCGAGGACGTCGCGGAACCCGTCGGTGACGAGCAGGCCGAGCCGCGCGCCGGTCCGCTGGATCAAGGTGTTCACGGCGATCGTGGTGCCGTGGACGACGGTGCCGATCTCGCGGAGGTCGACGCCGTGCTCGTCGGCGAGGCGCTCGAGGCCGGTGCGAACGGCGGCCGCGAACTCGTGGGGCGTCGAGGGGACCTTCAGGCCGACCAGCTCGCCCGTCTGCGTGTCGAAGAGGGCGAAGTCGGTGAAGGTCCCGCCGATATCGATCCCGAGCCAGTGGCGCGCCATCGGTGCCGCGATTGTGCCGCCTCGACGGCACCGAGGCAAGCCATGACTATGGGGCGGCCGCGCTCGTCAGGACCGCGTCGAGCCCACCGGTGAAGTAGAACGCCTTCGTCGGGACGGCGTCGTGCACGCCGTCGAGGATCTCGCGGCACACCCTGAGCGACTCGGCGAGGCCGACGGTGACGCCGGAACGCTTGGTGTACGGCTCGGCCACGTAGAACGGCTGAGCGAAGAACCGCAGGAGCTTCTCGGCGCGTTCGAGCGCCAGCGGCTCGGCCGCCGGCGTGCTGGCGTCCGGCGCCAGGAGCGCGCGGAGCGCGGTGCGAATCCGCGCCGCGAGCGCCAGATGCTCACGATCGAGGCATCCCGATTCGATCAATCGCGACCGCGAGGTGAGCGGATCCACGGTCGGATAGATGCCGCGACCTGCGAGCGCGACGGACAGGCGGACCACCACGTCGACCCCGGCCAGGCCCGCCAGTCGCTCGGGCGTCCAGGCACCTTCCTCCGAGCGGAAATAGAAGGTCTGGATCGGCCCCACCGTGCCTTCGCTGTAGCCGTCCTCCTTCAGTGCGTCCGCGATCGAGACCAGTGTCCACGGAGCCAGTGCGAAGAGCGAGACGCCGTCCGCCCCGCCGCTCAGTCGGCGAACCAGCTCTTCCGTGACGACGGTCGTCCCAGCGCGCAGCTCTCCCGCGATGGCGACGGTGCCTCCGCGCACCAGGGGGCACATGATGTCGATCACCTTGATCCCGGTCTCGAGGATCTCCGCCGGTGCCCCGAGCGGCGCGGGCGGCCCGGTGAGGAGCCGCACGCTACGCTCGAACGATTCCTTGCTTACCGGCGTCTGAACGTGGCGGCCGGCACTCAGCACTGTCATGCCCGGCTCGAGCGACTCGGCGGCCGAGGTGACAACGCAGCGGACGATGCCATCGGGGAGCCGCTGCACGACTTGCAGGGTCACCGCGCGCTGGCGGGCATCGTCGCTCGCGACGATCTCGGTCAGCAGATCGGGCAGCGACAATGGATCGAAACGTGCGTCGACGACGCCGCCGCGCGCGCGCACGATGCGGCCGATCCGGGCCGCAAAGTCGTCGGGCAGCTGGTGAGCCTCGAGCGTGTCTTTCACCATGGTCAGAGTCCTCCGCTTGAGCTGCGCGCGCGCGGCGTGCAGCCGGTTGTTCACCGTCGTGACCGGCAGCCCCAGGAACGTCGCGATGTCCTGTTGCGAGCAGTCGTGGACGTAGTAGAGCGTGACGACTTCGCGGAGGGGCCTCGTGAGCCCGGCGATCGCCGCCAGCACGGCGCCGACTTCCTGGCGACGCTCGACCCGGCGATCGGGCGCCGGCTCGTCCACGGCCACCGCGTCGGCCTCGGTCAGCGGCAGGGCCTCGAGATGCTTGCGCCGCAGCACCCGGTGAGCGCGGTGGCGCACGATGCCGCGAAACCAGCCGGCGAACGCGGCAGGGTCGGCGAGGGTCGGCAGGGCGTACCAGGCCGCCACGAACGCTTCCTGGACGATGTCTTCCGCCTGCCCGAGGTCGCGAACGAACGACAGCGCGTAGCCGAAGGCCATGTGCTGGAAGCGCCTGACGATCTCGGCGAAGGCGTCGAGGTCGCCTCCGGCTGCCGCCCGAACCGCCGACTCCAGGTCCATCGCCCCCTCCTCGCTAGTAAGTGCCGGGATCGGCCGGTCGGCTTTGCGGCGCCGGGCCCATCAAGACTGGCCGGTAGGTTGGAGTATCCTACCTGCGGCCATGCTCCTGATCCGGAACGCGACCGCGCTGGATCCCGCCTCGGGCAACCTCACCGAGAACGCGTCGGTCGTCGTGGAAGGCGAGCGCATCCGAGAGGTGTCCGCCGGGCCGATCAAAGTCTCGGCCACGCTCACCCTCGATGCCGGCGGGCGCACCGTGATGCCCGGGCTGATCGACAGTCACGTGCACGTCTTCCTCTCCGAAGTGAACATCCGCGCGCTGGAGGCGATCCCGCTGACCCTGATGACCGCGCGGGGCGCCGGCCTCATGCGCGCGATGCTCGACCGCGGGTTCACCACCGTGCGCGACACGGGCGGCGCCGACTGGGGCATCCGTGAGGGGGTGGCGCAGGGCCACCTGCCGGGTCCGCGGCTCTTCGTGGCCGGCCGGCCGATCGGCCAGACCAGCGGACACAGCGATTCGCGCCGGCGGACCGATACGGGATCGGCGTGCCATTGCTGCAATGCACTCGCGTTCACGGCCGGCGTCGCCGACGGCGTGGACGAGGTGCGCCGCGCGGTGCGCGAGCAGCTCCGTCAGGGCGTGGACCACATCAAGATCATGGCCTCAGGCGGCGTCGCCTCGCCCTACGATCCGCTCGAGAGCCTGCAGTACACGACGGACGAGATCCGCGCCGCAGTCGAGGAGGCCGCGGTCTTCAAGAAGTACGTGTGCGCCCACGCGTACGCGGCCGAGGCGATCGCGCGCGCGGTCGAGAACGGCGTGCGCGTCATCGAGCACGGTAACCTGATCGATGCCTCGACGGCCAAGCTGATGGCCTCGCGCGGGGCCTTCCTGGTGCCGACCCTGGTGGCCTACGACGCGATCGAGCGCCACGGCGGCCGCTGGGGCATGGGCGCCGACAGCCTCGAGAAGAACAAGGTCGCTGATGGCGGCGGGGCTGCGCTCGCTCGAGCTGGCGCGTGAAGCCGGCGTGCGCATGGCGTTCGGCAGCGACCTGCTCGGCCAGCTTCAGCCGGATCAGTCGCGCGAGTTCCTGATCCGCTCGCAGGTGCTCTCGCCGCACGAGATCATCCGCTCGGCGACGGATGGTCGGCGCGGAGCTGCTCGGCTTGCCGCGCGAGCTCGGGACCCTCGCGCCGGGCGCGTTCGCCGACCTCCTGGTGGTGGACGGCAATCCGCTCCGCGATCTCTCCCTGCTGCAGGGCCAGGGCGAGCATCTCTCGCTGATCATGAAGGGCGGCGCGCTGTACAGAAATCGCCTGCCCGCCGCATGACGGTCGGCCGCGCCGCGCTCCTCACCGCCGCCGGTCTGGCGCTCGGCTTCATCCTGCTTCCGCTCGTGCTCGTCTCGTGGCTCAGCTTCTTTCGCGACGAGGTGGTGGTGTTCCCGCCGTCCGGCTACACCTTGCGCTGGTTCCGCGCGATCCTCGACCAGCGCAACTTCGTCGACGGCTTCGTGACCAGCCTCGAGGTCGGCGTGTTCGCGATGCTGGCCGGCCTCGCCCTCGGCGTCCCGGCCAGCCTGTGCCTGACGCGCTACCGGTTCCCGGGACGCGAAGGCCTCGGCCTCTTGCTGCTGACGCCGCTCGTCGTTCCGGGTGTCGTGGCGGGCACCGCGATCTACGTGTTCCAGATCGAGACGGAGATCCTCACGCGGCTGCCGCTCGTCGCCTCGCTGCCGGGTCTCGTGCTCGCCCACGTCGTCATCACGATCCCGTGGACGGTGCGGCTCGTCACCGCGAGCCTGATGGGCTTCGACCGCACGGTGGAGGAGGCGGCGCAGAATCTCGGGGCCGGCCCGTGGACGACGTTCCGGCGCGTCACCTTGCCGCTGATCCGGCCCGGCGTCGTCGCCGCGGCGCTCTTTGGCTTCGTCATCTCGTTCGGCAACCTCGAGATGACCTTGTTTCTGATCGGCCCGCGGCCGGACGACCCTGCCGATCGCGATCCTCCAGTATCTGGAGTGGCGGATCGACCCGGTCATCGCGGCGGTGTCGCTGCTGCAGATCCTCGTGATCGGCGCGGCCATGCTCGCGACGGACCACTACGTGAAGCTCGCGCGGGTGCTGTGATGAACCGCCAGCGAGGGGACGGGCTCCAGGTCCTGATCAATGTCGTGGGGGGAGCTGGAGAAGGGCAGGACGCGGCGCCGCTCCCGCCCAACTGGAGCTGATTCCCATGGCGCGCATCGAGCTCGAGTCGGTCTCCAAGCGCTACGGCGACTTCCACGCCGTTCGCGACTTCTCGCTGGCGATCGAGCAGGGCGAGCTGGTCGTGCTGCTCGGTCCGAGCGGGTGCGGCAAGACGACGACCTTGCGGATGATCGCCGGCTTCGTGCCCGTGACGTCGGGCCGG
>CAWBMV010000037.1:0-532983 GCA_963789955.1 uncultured Candidatus Rokubacteria bacterium | reverse complement strand
GTGCTCAAGGCCATGCACCGCCCGCCAACCACGAAAAGACGCTGCGGCGCATCCAGAGCTGGCGTCCAGAAGTCCCGGACCTGGTGCTGCGCTCGTCCTTCATCGTCGGCTTCCCGCGCGAAACGGACGAGGACTTCGAGCACCTGCTCGACTGGCTGCCCCAGGCCCGCATCGATCGCGCCGGCTGCTTCAAGTACGAGAACGTCACCGGCGCCGCACGGCGCCGCTTCCCGGCCACGTTCCGGAAGAGGTGAAGGAAGAACGCTGGCATCGCTTCATGGCGCTGCCGGCGGACTCGCCGACAAGCGCTCGAAGTCGCTGATCGATTCGGCCATCGATGTGCTGATCGACGAGGTGGACGAGGACGGCGCGGTCGGCCGCTCGAAGGCGGACGCCCCCGAGATCGACGGCAGCGTCTTCATCGGCAACGGCCAGTCGCTGAAGCAGGGCGACATCGTGCAGGCGAAAGTCATCGCCGCCAGCAGGTCGATCTCTCGGCCGAAGTCTGAACTGAACTCCAGACCGCGAGGGAACGCACGAACGTGCTTGCGCGACCGATACAACTAAGCTATTAGTTATAGCAACACCGGGCGCAACAGAAGGAAAACCCCATGCGCATCGCCGTGCTTCTCTCGCTGTCAATCGTCGCCGCGACGCCCGCCTTCGCGGAAACGAAAAGCTACGACTTCCAGGAACTTCGACAAGATCGACATCTCGGCTGGCTACGAAGTGATCTTCACGCAATCTCCCAGCACTCGGTCACCATCGAGTCGGACAATTTCAACCGGATCACCGCAAAGCAGACCGGCGACACGATCAAGATCGGGCGGCCTGAGAACACCAATATCCGCGGCAAGGTGCATGACGTCGTACGCATCTCCGCGCCGGATCTCGAACAGGCCACGCTCAACGCCGGCGTGAAGTTCTTCGTCGACGGCCTGCAGGTCGACCATCTCGACCTGGACATCAATGCAGGCGTCGAGGCGGACTTCCGGCGCGTGAATGCCAAGACGATCAGGCTGGACGCCAACGCCGGCGTCGAGGTCGAACTCGACGGGACCTGCGAGACCCTCCATGTCGAAGCTTCGGCGGGCGTCGACGTCGACGCATCCGGCTTGCGCTGCAAATCGGCGAACGTCGATGCAGGCGTTGGATCGTCCGTCAGCGTGCAATCTGTCGAGCGCGTCGTGGCCGATGCCGGCCTGGGCGCGAGCATCCGCATCGCCGGCGCGCCGAAGGATGTCGAGAAACACGTCTCGCTCGGCGGCAGCGTTTCACTGGACCGCTAGTCACGAAGGTCTGGCCAGGTCGCCCCCAATCGGTCTGGCCCCGTGAGCCGGCGGCGCGCGTCCCCCGTATCGGCGCCGGCTCACGGCTCTCTCAGCCGCGATTCTTTTTTATTTGTTTCGATAAGGACTAAGTTACTAGTCGTCTCGCGATCGCACTGCTCCCAGAGGCCGTAAAGCCCATTACCACTGCGACCGCATAAAAAGACCAACAAAACAAGAGAGATTCTGATGCGCCAGTCCACTCTTCTGATTACCGCCGCCGCGGTCGCGATTGTCACTGCCGCCGTCGTCGCCCTCCCCGCCTTCGCCGACAGCAAGACCTACGGCCTGTCCGGGTTCGACCGGGTCGATGTCTCAGCAGGCATCGACGTGACGCTGAGCCAGGGTCCGTTCTCGATCAGGGCCGACGAGCCCGATGGCAATTTCGACAAGCTGATCGTCGAACTGCGTGGCGACACCCTGCGCATCTGGCGCAGGAACGACTGGTTCGACTGGCGCGGAATAGACTACTCGGTCGCCGTCAGCGCGCCGAACTATGTCGGCCTCGACGTATCGTCCGGCGCCCGCTCGAAGGCCACAACCTCCAGCTCAGGACATCAAGGTCGGCGTCTCCTGCGGGCGAATGTCGAGCTTTCGGGAAGCTGCGCCGGCCTTCGCGTCGATGTCTCCTCGGGCGCCGATTTCGACGGCGAGGACCTGAAGTGCGAAACTGCGTCTGTCGACGCCTCCTCCAGCGCCGATGCTGATGCTTTCGCCGCTCGCAGCGCCTCCAGCAACGCCTCATCCGGCGCCAACGTCACCTTCCATGGCAAGCCGGCGACCTTACCAAGGACACGTCGAGCGGCGGCTCGGTCCGCGCGCGCTAGACGAACAAGGGATCGTCAACATGATCAGGTTTTCCTCGATACTGCCTGCCGTGGCGCTGGCCGCGACAGGCGGCTGCGTCGTCGTCTCCTGCGAGACGGTGACGAAAACTACGACCTTGCCGGCTTCGACAGCGTCTCGGCGAGATCCAGCGTCAATGTCGTGCTGAGACAGGGTCCCATTCGACATCAGGCCGAGGGACCAAAGACAGGATCAACAATCTGCGGATCGACGGCAGGTCTCTTCGCTTGTCATAGCCGCGAACCGACCACCAGTGTCGGCTGGTTGAGCTCGTCGGACCGCGACGTCGTCACTGTCTCGGCGCCGGACTATCATCATCGACGCCAGCGGCGGCGCGGATGTCGACGTCATTCCCTGCGGCTGGATGCGCTGGAAGTCAAGGCTGGCGGCGGCGCCGACGTGAACGTCGATGGCCTCACGCTTGCGACGCTTCGCATCGACGCCGGAGGCGGCGCTCGACGTGAACGCACAAGGGCTATCTATCGATACGCTGACAGCCTCGGCAAGCGGCGGCGCCGACATCAACGTTTCCGGCGCCTGCGATGCGCTGTCGGTTGAAACGTCCGGCGGTGCAGACTGCCGTGGCGAGGATCTGAGGTGCGAAGCCGCCGCCGTCGCGGCGTCCAGCAGCAGAGACGCCGAAGTGACGGCGACCGCCTCGGCGTCGGGCCGCGCTTCCTCCGGCGGCGACATCCGCTTTCACGGCAACCCCGCCAGTTTTCCGGAAAAGGAAGCGGCGGCGGCGACGTGACGGCGGGACGCTGAAAACGCTCATCCCGCCCCGGATGTGATCCGGAGCGGGATCCAGGAAGCGCCGTCGCTTTGCGATCTGGCGCGCTGGGTGATCCTGGGACCCGATACGCGGTCGGACGAGCGTGGGGAGGTGTCGGCCTAGCGGCCGACGCGGTTGGAAACAGTTACCCGCGCGCCGTCCGGAATGCCCAGTTCGGCGAAGCTGCAGGTCGTTCGGCGGCCTTCCGGGACAAGCGCCTTGCAGTTGTCTTCCCGCTCGCGCTGGAAGCGCACGCGATAGCGGTCGTCATCGCGATCGACATCGGCGCTGAAGTCTCCTTGTTTGTGCAGCCGTTGGAGTCGGCGACGATGCTGATCTCCGATGGCCCACGCACGCTGACCTCCGCGCCGTAGAGCAGGTCGGCCGAGTATCCGCTCCAGTCGCCTTCGCGCACGTCCGCATCGACGATCAGGCAGCCGCCGAGGGAGGTGGCGAACAGTCCAACCGCGCCAAACTACAAAATGGAATCCATGTCCGACCCCTTCGTCCGAGTATGAAGCCTATTTATCGTTATTCGATATGAACGGCAAATGAACGACGGCTTTAGTTGGCGTGCCCATCAGTCGATTTCGAACTGGTCGAGCCGGTAGCCCGGATCGGGATAGTGCGGGCTTCATCTCGGCCAGCGCGCCGCGGACCAGCCGCGCAGCGATCGCATCCCGCTTGGTCCGCCTGTCGGCAGGCAGGACATGCCAGGGCGCGTGCGGTGTCGAGCAGCGCTGCAGCATCGTCTCGTAGGCGTCCTGGTACTCGTCCCAAAGCTTGCGGTCCTCGAGATCGCACGGGTTGAACTTCCATCGCTTCTTCGGCTCATCCAGCCGCTCCTGCAGCCGCTGGCCCTGCTCCTTCTTCGAGATGTGCAGCATCAGCTTCAGCACCCGCGTGCCGTTCTCCACCAGATGCTTCTCGAAGGCGTTGATCTGCTCGTAGCGCTCCTCGACCCTGTCCGGCGGCGCTAGCTTGCGCACCTTCACCACCAGCACGTCCTCGTAGTGCGAGCGGTTGAACACCGCGATATGGCCACAGCGTGGAACCACCGCGTGGATCCGCCAGAGATAGTCGTGCGCCAGCTCGATATCCGTCGGCCGGCCGAAGGGGTGGACATGCACGCCCAAGCGGGCTGGTGTACTTGAACACCGACTTGGTCGTGCCGTCCTTGCCCGACGTGTCGATGCCCTGCAGCACCACCAGCAGCGATCCGCACTGCGAGGCGAACAGCGCATCCTGCAGTTCGTCGATGGCGAGGCCGTCGGCCTCCAGCGATTTCTCGCGTCGGACTTGTCGCAGAAGACGTCCCCGTCGGTCGAGCGGTCGGCGAGGAACTTCGCCTGCCTTTCGGCGACAATGGTGGCGGAACGCACGGCCTCGAAACCGGGCGGTCGGCCATCGCTCCGCGCCTCCCCAATGCGCTGTCGGACAATAGGCCCCGCCTCGCGCCAAAGCGAAAGGGCGACCCTGCGGATCGCCCCTTCCCGTTATTCCGATCGCTGGCCGTCCTCAGGACGAGTAGAACTCGACCACCAGGTGCGGCTCCATCCTGGCCGCGACGGAATCTCGGACAGGCCGGCATACGGACGAACTTCGCCGTCGCCGCCTTGGATCGACCTCCAGATACTCCGGCACATCGCGCTCGCCCGAGGCGACCGCCTCGACACCAGCGCCATGTTGCGCGGACTTCTCGCGCACCTGGACGACGTCGCCTGGCCTTCACCCACATCGAGGCGATGTTCGCCTTCTTGCCGTTCACCGTCACGTGGCCGTGGTTCACGAACTGCCGCGACGCGAAGATCGTCGGCACGAACTTGGCGCGGTAGACAATGGCGTCGAGCCGCGATTCCAGCAGGCCGACAAGGAACTCGGCGGTGTTGCCGCGGCGGCGGGCCGCCTCCTCATAGGTCTTGCGGAACTGCTTCTCGGTGATCTCGCCGTAGAAGCCCTTGAGCTTCTGCTTGGCCATCAGCTGGATGCCGAAGTCCGACGGCTTGTTGGTGCGCCGGGCGCCGTGCTGGCCGGGGCGCGTCTGGCGGGAGTTGATGGGGCTTTTCGGCCGGCCCCAGACGTTCTCGCCAACGCGGCGATCGATCTTGTACTTGGCGTTCTGGCGCCTCGACATGTGGTCCTCGTTTTCGGCGCGCTCCGGCGGGACCCCTATGGTCCCGCGATTTCAACGGCGGCGGCGCACCACCCGTAATGCCCCCGGAACCCGAAGGTCGGGGAAGCGCGCAGAAACAGGAAAGGCCGGGAAAGTCAAGGCGGTCCGCCCCGTCCGGGCCCCCGCAAACTATCGGTTTCCGCGTTCGCACGCGCGATCATCGCTTCCCGCGACGTCGTCCCCTTGCAAACAGCGCCGCGCGTCGGAAGGTGGCGGCCTGGCGGGCGAGCAGGCCGCCGGGAGCGCGCAGGGGCACATGGACTTCCTAACCCGTTCGAGGCGCTCCAGGCCTTCCTGACCGTCGTGATGATCGACCTCGTGCTGGCCGGCGACAACGCTGTCGTCATCGGCCTCGCCGCGGCCGGCCTGCCGGTCAAGCAGCGCGGCCAGGCGATCCTCATCGGCGTTCTCGCCGCGACCGTCCTGCGCATCTGTTTCGCGCTGATCGCCACGCAGCTGCTGGCCGTTATCGGCCTCCTGTTCGCCGGCGGCGTGCTGCTGCTCTGGGTGTGCTGGAAGATGTGGCGCGAGCTGATCACGCCGCACGGCAAGGACGAGGAGGCCATCACCGGCAAGGACCTCGACGGCGACGGCAAGGTCGCCGGCAAGAAGATCGTCAGGAAATCGCTGGGCCAGGCGGTGCTGCAGATCGTCGTCGCCGACGTGTCGATGTCGCTGGACAACGTGCTGGCGGTTGCAGGAGCGGCGCACGATCACCCCTGGATCATGGTGTTCGGTCTGACGCTGTCGGTGCTGCTGATGGGCCTCGCCGCGACGCTGATCGCACGGGTGCTGAACCGCTACCGCTGGATCAGCTATATCGGGCTGCTGATCATCCTCTATGTGGCGGGCCACATGATGTGGGACGGCGGCCGGCAGGTCTACGACTGCAACCCAACCTGGTTCGGCGCCGAGACCAGCCTGGGTCCACACTGCCCCACCGCTCTCAGAGAAGCGCCGCATTGAACCCTAGAAAGTACCCGACACCTCAAGCCGGATGATCGGCCCGAAGGTGCGGTGTCGCTCCTCGGTGAAATCGATCGGGTTCGTACGCAGCCGCGGCGCGTTCGGATTCAACGGATTGGCCGACTGGTAGACCTCGCGCTTGAAGTTCTCCGACGTATCGTTGAGATTCACGGCCTGAAGCTGGACCTTCAGCCCAAAGACATCCTTGTTCTCGATGAAGAAGAAATTGGTGGACGGAGCCGTCCAGTTCCGCGAGATCTGGTCGAGCCGGTACTGCGCGTAGTTCTGGAACTCGTCGATCCCGGCTCCGACCGTCCAGGTCGTCTCCGGGATGTCCCAGCGCAGGCTCCCGCTGTTGGTGATCTTCGGATAGTTGCTGATTTCGCGCGGTACGCCGGTCAGAGGGTCATCCAGTTCGCTGTCGCGGTAGCGCACGCTGAATTCGAGCTGGAGTCCCTCAAGTCCGACCGGATCGAAGTTGATCGTACCCGATCCGGTGAGCGACCAGGCGGTGGCCTCGTCGATGTTGCCCACGCCCTGCCCGCGGATATCGGCGATATTGGCGACAGGGTCCTGCACCGGCAACCCGTTCGCATCGATCGGTACGAGATCCACTACATCCTCGATGAGGTCATACTCTCCCACCAGCTTGACCGCGCCCCAGGGTCCGAGCTTCCGGTTGATTTCGGACGACAGGATCCAGGACTGCTCCGGAACCAGCTCGACGTTTCCCGCCGACTGGTTGTTGTCCTGGATATCGACCGAGGACAGGAAATCGCCGAAGTCGAGCTGCCCCACGCGCCGCTCGGCCTTGAGGCTGATGTCGAGGTCTTCGTTCGCCTTCCAGACCAGCGCCAGAAACCCCTTCGGCCGGACAAACTCGCGCGTAGACCCCGGACCCGATCTGCGCCAGCTCGGAATACTCGCCGCCCAGTGAGCTCTGCAGGCTCCAGGCATCCGACAGCGTGCGACTATACGAAAGGTTGGTCTCCGCCCGCCGCTCCTCCACGCGGGCGTTTCCGCCGGGCAGCGGCGCAAGGGCATAGCTTCGTCGGCCTGGCGGTCGCCGAAATCGGTGGCGACGTCGAGGAAGTTGAAGGCGCCTTCCACTGCCCACTGCATATCGCCGCCAAAGGCGCCGAACCCATACTCGGCGCGTAGGATGCTTTCGCCAGCCTCCGCATGTTCCAGCACGCGCTCGCCCTCGAGCGCAGCGCCGCCGGCGTCGTCTGATTCCACCGTGACGAGATCATCACCCTCCTCGGAGCGCTGCAGGGCAATGAGTTTCAGTCGCCCCGGTCCGAAGTCGAATTCGTAGTCTGCGCCGATTTCACCGCCCAGCTCGTCCTCGCCGATGAACACGAAGCGGGACAGCGGCGGGGCGTTCACCGGATCGCGGAAGGAGTCCTCCCGCCCGACAAAATTGAAGGAGCGCAGCGCCAGGTTCATGTTGGCGATCGAGCCGCCAGCCAACTCGTAGGTGAGCGTCGCGGCCAAGGCGGGCTCCTCACCGGCGCCGTTGAAACCTTCGCGGCGGATATCGGTGACGTTGCCCACGCCATCCGTGATGACGCCTGGCCCGTCATGGCCATTGTGGAATTCGAAGGCGTTGACCTCGGCCGACCATGACCAGCCATTTTCGGTCTTGCCGTTTGCCGTCAGCGAACCCCGGTACCATGAGGGCTGGAGGTTCTCGCGGAACTCCGGCTGCCAGTTCCAGTTGCCGCTGAACGCGTCCACCCTGGCGATGACGTTGGCGACCTGTCCGGAGAGGCCCGGAATGTCCAGCGTTGCGCCGTCGACGATCTCGATGCGCAGGACGCTCTCGGCGGTAATGCGGCCCAGCGCCGTGGCCGCGTCATTCGACTTGCCGGAGACACGCCGGCCGTTGATCAGCACGTTCTGCCTGGCCTGGCCGAAGCCGCGCTCGTCGCTGTCGTCGCCGGAAATCGTGAAGCCCGGAATGTTGCTGACCATGTCCGCGGCGGTCTTCGGTGCAAAACGCGCGAAGAAGTCCGGCTCATAGACCTGCGCCTGCGGGGCCCCCCGGGGCGCGGTCGCTTCCTGCGCCGCAACGGGCAACGCCCCGCCCAGCACGATCAGGCCGCCTGCCAGCGCCGAGCCGGATAGCGTTCCACGGCCGCCGCGTCGGGCGCCCCGTATTCCTGTCGACATACGCTCGTCCCCTGAGCTTGACAGTTTCATCGGGAGGCGCTGGGCCCTCCAACAGGGACAGCGGCATTGCTGAGCAGTCCAGTAAGTCTAGTTCGCCGCCGTCGGCTGCGCCACGGCGCCCTTGGAGCGCAGATAGGCGGCAACCTCATCCTCGCCGTTGCGCTGGGCCACGGCGAAGCGCGGCTCCCTGCCGCACAGGCCTCGACCGTGTAGGCCGAGGTTCACGTTCTGGTTGTGGGCGAGGATTTCCACGACTTCGAGTTCGCCTTCGCCGGCCGCGTTCTCCAGCGCGGTCTCGTCGCCCCCGACGTACGCGTTGGCATTGGCGCCGCGGTTCAGAAGCAGCCGGGCAATCTCGACGTGGCCCTCCATCGACGCCTGGATCAGCGGGTTGCCGTCGCCAGGTGACGCCATTCGGGATCCGCGCCGGCATTGAGCAGCGCCCGCGCCGCATCGATGCAGTTCCTGCGCGCCGCCTGGATCAGGGGCGTTCCGTCTACCGGGAAGACCGCGTTCACATCGGCCTTCTCGTCCGTGATGAGCCGGCGGACCTCCGCCTCATCGCAGCGGCGGGCGGCTTTCATCAGCTTCACATCTGGCTTGCTTTCGTCCTCCCGAATGCGAATGACCTTCGTGTTTTTGATGTCGATACCGTTCTGGCGGAGCTTCTCCAGGACTTCCTTGTCGACATCGAAATCAAAGTCGAAATCGTGATCGAAGTCGCCCCGCGCGCGGGCAGCGTCGATCTCGACGCGGGCCTTGGCCATGGCTTCGCGTGCGATTGTCATGCTGGACCGGCTCTGCTCGATGGCGGCGTGGATCTCGTCGCGATGTTCAGCAAGTTCGGCGCGCGCCTCCTCGATGGCGGCGCGGATTTCCTCGCGCATCTCCGGGCCCAGCGCCTCGCGGATCTCGTCGCGGGCATCCTGGAGTTTCTCACGCAGTTCTTCCGCTCTTCCTCGCTGAGGCCGTGGAAGTCCTGCCAGTCGCCCACTTCGATGCCTTCGGCTTCGAGCGAACGGCGGACGTCTTCCATGATCTGCGGCATCTCGCGCAGAACTTCCTGGCTCACTGCCACGGAGATCTCCGCGCCGAGCGCCGCCATTTCCGCCGACAGGCCATGCAGTTCGGCTTCGAGCTCCGGAGAAAGGCCCGCAAAGGCAACCTCAAGCTCATCGCCGACGGTCGCCATGAGGGCCTCTATCTCGTTGCCGAGCGCGGCGAACTCCGCGTCAGACCCGGCGCGGTCGGCGCGGTCCCGAACACTGCTGGCGCCATCGAGCGCATCGGGATCGGCCTGCGCACGCACCTGATCTCGCACCTGATCCCGCGACTGCGGAGGGAGAAGATCGACTGGCTGGCCTTGAGCGAGTCGTCGATTGGCGGCAGGGCCGACTGCTGGGCGTCGGCCGAAAAGCGTGGCGTCACCATCGCGGCGACCGCAACCGTCAGCGCAAGACCGGCGAACGCCAGCCGGCCCGAGTATTTCGCAGGGACCAAGACCTCGGTGCTGATGACCATCGTCAGGGAGATCGACCGCGCCTGCCGCGGGCTGGGCGTGGCCGTGACCGGCGGTCACACCGAAGTGACGGACGCAGTGACACGTCCCATCGTCGCGGGCGACATGCACGGGCTGCTCGTGGCGGCCCGCATCATCACGGCCGGCGGCGCGCATCGCGGCGACCGGCTGCTTCTCACCAAGGCTGCCGGCATCGAGGGAACGGCAATCCTCGCCCAGGAGCGAGTCAGCGAACTCACCAAGGCGCTGTCCGCCACGCTTGTGCGTTCGGCACAGAGGCTCCGGCAGCGCCCGGGGATCTCAGTGGTCAGGGAGGCCGTCACAGCGGCCCGGCACGGAGCCTCAGCGATGCACGATCCAACCGAGGGTGGCGTGCGGGCCGCGCTTCATGAGATGGCCTTCGCGTCGCGCGTGCGGCTCGACGTCGATCTCGACCGCATCCCCGTTTACCCCCAGACCGCGCGCATCTGTCGCCATTACGCAATCGACCCGCTCGGGCTGATCGGCTCGGGTGCGCTGCTGGTCGCGCTACCGCAGGGCAGGGCCTCGGGGCTCCTTCGGGCCTGGGCGCGTGAGGGGATCGTGGGTCATGTGATTGGGTCCGTGGAATCGGGCCGGGGAGTGCGCGCGACACGACAGGGCCGCCGAGTGGCGTTCCCGTGGCTTGCTCGAGACGAAGTCATCAGGGCGCTGAGCCGCACCACGTGAAGCGCATGAAGCGCAGCTCCTCCCCCTCGTCAGCTATCCAGCCTTCGGCCCGATCTTTGCACTCGTACGCGTTCATGACATTTGACGACCGTACCGACGCGGGGCGCAAGCTGGCGGAGGCACTCGTCCCCATCCTCAAGCCGCCGTGCGTCGTCGCCGGCATCCCGCGGGGCGGTATCAGTGTTGCGCTGCCGATCGTCGAGCAATTCCACCTCCCGCTCACGGTCGTCTACGCGCGTAAGCTCACCGCGCCGGCCGCTCCCGAGTTCGCGTTCGGCGCGATCGACGAGGACGGTCACACGATCATCGACGCGCAGTCGGTGGCGAGCCTCGGGCTCTCGCCGGCGGACGTCGAGCGGGCGAAGCAGCGCGTGTCGAAGGAGATCCGCCGTCGCATGACGACGTACGGGGTTCCCGCGCTCGGCCGCTACCTCCCTGGCGCGGCCGTGGTCCTGGTCGACGATGGCCTCGCCACCGGGCTCACGATGCGGGCGGCGCTCGAATACGCTCGCCGTCACGGTGCCCGCGAGATCATCGTCGCTGTGCCATGCACTTCTCCGAGCGCCGCCCGAGAATTCGAGCACAGGGCGGACCGCTTCGTCAGTCTCCTGGTGGATCCGGAGTTCATGGCCGTCGGGCAATACTATCGGGATTTCTCGCCTGTCTCGGATGATCAGGTCATCGCGATGCTGACTGGCGCGCGTGCGCCAGCCGCGCAGAAGCCCGAGGGAGCGGCCAAGGACGACGTGCGTCTCGTGTTCAGGAACTCCCGCGGCCAAGCCCTGACCGGCCAGCTCCTTGTGCCGGCGACGCCGGGACCTTGCCCCACCGTCGTCTTCGCCCACGGCTGGGGGAGCAGCAAGGACAGTCCCCGCAACCGGTCGGTCGCCGAGGCGTTGCGACGTCTAGGGTTCGCCGCGTTCCTCTTTGACTTCACCGGCCACGGCGAGAGTGAAGGGACGCTGGAGGATTCGACGCCGGAGCAGCAGGTGAACGACCTCGCCGCCGCCGTCAACGTGCTCGAGGGCTTCGAGGAAGTCGACCGCCATCGACTTGGCGTCGTCGGCGCGAGCTCGGGCGCCGCCGTGGCCGTCCGCGCCGCAGCCCGAGACCCACGGATCCGCGTGCTGGTGCTCCGGTCTCCCAATCTGGCGGGCGCCGAGGACGTGGCGGCTCGCGTGCACGTGCCTGCGCTTCTCGTTGTCGGCGAGCACGATGAGCCCATCCGCGCCGCGATCGGTCCACTGCTGGGCCGCTTCGGCAGCGCGCGCGCGCTCGAGATCATACCCGGCGGCGATCACCTCTTCGAAGATCCGGCGGCGCTGACGCGCGCGACAGCGGTGACCGTCGCCTGGTTCAAAGACCACCTCAAATAGGCGATCATGCCTCATCGTCGCGATACGCGCGCACGGCGCACCCTGGGCATCTTTGCCCCACATGAGGCACCAGTGCCGCCCCTTTGCCCCGGCCCACACCGCGGCCAAGAGGCCTTTGAATATTCCGGCAGACCATCTTCATCGCATTTATGTCTCCGCTGTCTTCGCCGTCTTACGCTCGTTCACTCCACGCGTGCCAGATGGGACGCGACGTCTTTCGGGACGCGTGCTTGGAAGTCGGCCATCTCGCCGGTGGAAATGGCCTTGCGAAGTACGCTCCAGACAGAGATGAGCGCGCGTTCGGCTTCAGAGGCGTGCACACCCAATGCCGCGCCGATATGTTGGATGAAAGTGTCGTGCCCCATGACCAATAGCCGCGGTGGCTCGGCCAGCAGAGGCGTCTTGAGGAACCCCGGCAGCTGAGCGATGAACTGGCGCCGGGTTTCCGAGTCCGGCGCCAAGTCGACCAACGCAGTGAGCACAGTCTTCGACCAGCGTTCGGCCTCCTTGGCCGAAGAGAGCCGGCCTGCGGCCTTGACCTGCGCGAGGAATTCGGTTTTCTTCATTGGAATCCTCCCCGCTTCCCGATGTTGCAGGGGCGCTGCCAATCTCCTGGGCGTCTGGCATCGCAGATGCACCCGGGCCATCCGCGACCCCTATACTGGGAGATCTGACCGGGTACCACCTTGCGAGTCGCCAAAAGGCGCCTCGGGACAGATTGTTGAGCCGGAGGGCACGCTTCTCGGATGGTCAGGGCACTGCGCGCCTCGGCAATGTTTCGTCACTCGTGCCGCTGTCGTCTGATCCGCGTGAGGTTTTCGTGCCTATGGAGCGTTCGTCCTACGAGTTCCACATCGCCCGGGCGGCGCGCGACCGCTACGGCTTTACCGACCGGCTGTTCTCGGTAACGGCGAACGTCGTCATCGTCGATCTGGCGGCCAGCCGGGACCTCGCGCATCGGATGAACACCGTTCGCGACGCGGCACACCATCCCGACCGCATCGTGCATCCGGGTGCGCTCAACGCGATGGGACTCATCGACGAGGTCACCCACCTCATCCTCGCGCTGTATCGCGGCCGCCGCGATCCGCGCGCCATGCTCGATGCGGCCCGCTGGCTCGAGACACGCGTCGGACGCGACGCGTTCGACGCGACGCTGCTGGCTTTCGCGGACCAGTTTCCAATCACCGCCGTGTACCGTGAGCTCGAATCCGCGGGCGACTGGCTCGCCGGCGAGACCGGCGGGATCCCGCACCGTGTCGTAGCCCTCGAAGAGTTGATCACGGTCTGGCTCGCGAACCTCAACCCCGCGTTCCGACCATTCCGCGAGCTGGTCGACGATGAGCCGCTCGCCAGCCGCACCGTGTACCGCGACGTCGGTGCGGCACTGCGCGACTACTTCGAGTCGCGTCCCGGATTCGGCCCCGCGAATCAGAACCTGATCGACATGCTCCGCGCGCCGGCCGTCGCGTCGCCCGACTCGCTCGAGGGGCAGCTCGAGTACATCCGGCATCACTGGAGCGATCTGCTCGGCGACTTCCTCCGCCGCCTGCTCCTCGGCATGGATGTCCTGAGAGAGGAGGACACCGCGATCTGGATGCTGTTTCATCCGCCCGGGCCACACCCGGGCCCGGCGGCGCCCGATCGCGGACCCGTTGCGCTGATCCCCAGTTACGCGGGGCAGCAGCTCGAGACAGAGCGCTTCAGCCAGGACGAGGCATGGATGGCGCGTACCGTCCTGATCGCAAAGAGCACGTACGTTTGGCTCGATCAGCTCTCGCGCGTCCACGGCCGCGCCATCACGCGACTGGACCAGATTCCCGACGAGGAGCTGGAGACGCTCGCGCGACGGGGCTTCACGGCGCTGTGGCTGATCGGCTTATGGGAGCGCAGTCGGGCGTCGCAGCGCATCAAGCGGCTGTGCGGCAATCCCGAGGCTGTGGCGTCCGCGTATTCGCTCTATGACTACGACGTCGCGTCCGATCTCGGCGGTCCCGCCGCGTACGAGAATCTCCGCGACCGCGCCGGCGCACATGGCATCCGACTGGCGAGCGACATGGTGCCGAATCACATGGGCATCGACTCGCGCTGGATGATCGAGCATCCGGAGCGGTTTCTGTCGCATCCGGGGAGCCCCTTCCCGGCGTATCGCTTCGACGGGCCGAACCTCTCCGCCGACGGCCGCGTCGAGATCAAGATCGAGGACCACTATTACGACCGCTCTGATGCGGCGGTAGTGTTCCGCCGCGTCGACCGGTGGACCGGCGACACACGTTTCATCTATCACGGCAACGACGGCACCAGCTTTCCCTGGAACGACACCGCCCAGCTCGACTTCACCAGGGCCGACGTCCGCGAAGCCGTGATCCAGACCATCCTGGGCGTCGCGCGACGGTTTCCCATCATTCGCTTCGATGCCGCCATGACGCTGGCCAAGCGCCACTTCCAGCGGCTGTGGTTTCCCGAGCCGGGCACCGGCGGGGCGATCCCGTCGCGCGCCGAGCACGGGCTGAGCAAGGCGGAGTTCGACGCCATGATGCCGATCGAGTTCTGGCGGGAAGTGGTGGACCGGGTGGCCGCGGAGGCGCCCGGGACGCTATTGCTCGCGGAAGCCTTTTGGCTCATGGAAGGCTACTTCGTGCGAACGCTCGGCATGCATCGCGTGTACAACAGCGCGTTCATGGTCATGCTGCGCGACGAAGACAACGCGCAGTACCGCCTTGTCGTGAAGAACGCCCTCGAGTTTGACCCGGAGATCCTGAAGCGCTACGTCAACTTCATGAACAACCCCGACGAGCGCACGGCGGTGGACCAGTTCGGGAAGGGTGACAAATATTTCGGCATCTGCACGCTGATGGCGACCATGCCGGGACTGCCGATGTTCGGCCACGGCCAGATCGAGGGCTTCACCGAGCGGTACGGCATGGAGTATCGCCGCGCCTACTACGACGAGGCGCCCGACGCCGAGCTGGTCACACGGCACGAGCGCGAGGTCGCGCCGTTGCTGCATCGCCGCGAGCTCTTCGCACATTCTCACAACTTCCGGCTCTACGATTTCTTCACCGATGAAGGCTGGGTGAACGAGGACGTGTTCGCATACTCGAATCGCCGCGCCGGCGAGCGAGCGCTGGTCGTCTATCACAACCGGTACGCAGGCACCGAGGGCTGGCTTCGCACGTCGTGCGCATACACGCAGAAGATGGATCGCGGCGGCCGGCGCCTGGTCCAGCAGACCTTCGGCGAGGCACTCGGTTTCTCTCGCGACGCTGCGACGTTCCTCGTCTGTCGCGATGCCGTCAGTGGTCTCGAGTATCTCTACCCATCCCACGAGCTGGCGGACAAGGGATTGCGCCTGGCGCTGGAGGCGTATTCCTGTCGAGTGCTCCTCGACTGGCGCGAAGTCGTTGACGGTGCGCGGCCCTGGAGGGCCCTTGCCGAGCGGCTCGCCGGCCGCGGTGTCCCGAGTATTGACGAGGCGATGCTCATGCACCTGCTCGAGCCCGTGCATGCGGCGCTTCGCGCGGTGCTCGATCCAGGGCTCATCGCGTCGCTCACGTCGTCCTCGCGGATGGGGCACGCCGGGGCGGCACCCTCCGCGGCGGACGCCGGCGACCGGGCGCGGGCGTTTCTCATCGCGACACGCGAGCTGTCCCGGCGGAATCCGGACGTGACGCTCGGCGAGCTCGGCGGCGATATCGAGAGCGCGGTGCGTGCCTTCGGCGAACACCTCGACGCTGCGCTCAGGATCAGTGGGCTCGAGGCTCGCTTCGAGTCTCCCTGGCCTCGTGACGCGCACGGGCTCTTTGCCCTCCTCGTGTGGTGTGCGCTCGAAGCGCTCGGGCGCGCGCGCGATCCATCGAACGCGCCTGATGCCGCGGCGCGGCTGTTCGACGCTCTCCGGTTTCGCGGTGTCGTGGCCGAGGCGGCGGGTCGGCTCGGCCTCCAAGGGGAGGAGTGCTGGCGAGCGGCTGCGCGCGTGCGTGTCGCGCTCGCTCACGCACGGTCCGCTCCGACGGCGGCGCCGAGGGCTCTCTGTCCGGCTGCGCTCGGCTGGATCAATGATCCCGACGCCGCGTGGCTGACGGACGTGAACGAATATGAAGGTGTGCGGTATTTCGTGAAGGAGCCGTTCGCGGCGCTCGTGTGGTGGATGGCGATACCCGCCCTGCTGCAGCTCGCCGCCGAGGCGTCGCCATCCCCGGAGGGCGTTCGCGCCCTCGAGCGAAACATCGCGGCATACATGGATGCAGCGGCGGCTGCCGGCTACCGTGTGCCGTGAATCTCATCCAACAGTCCTCGCGGCCGCCCTGCGTGTTGTTCATACGCTGAGGTAGGCCCGTCGCACGCACACATCGGCGTCGAGACGCGCTCCATCCTCGCTGGCTCTCTCCATTCGTGAGGTCACCCCACGGTCGGAGCGGGCTCGGGCGTCTCGTGCGTGGCAGCGTGACGGGGCCGGCGCTTTGTGGTACGACGGTGCCGATTCTCATCGTTCGCTCCGACGGCTCACCAGCCGTCGCACTCACGAGCACGAGGAGCGAGGCCTGTTACGTCGCGCGCTGGAGCTCCTATACTTCATGGCGCCGGCCTATGTCGCGAACATGTCACCGCCGCTGGTCAAGTACTGGAGGGCGTGGAACCGCCCCATCAGCCCGAGGTGGCTTGGCAGTCACAAGACCGTCGTGGGCTTCGTCGTCGGTGTCCTGGGCGCGATTACCGCGACGTGGGTGCAGCATCTGATCGGGTACACCACCGGCATCGTCGACTATGATCGGTGGGTCGAGCTGGGGCTTCGGTTCGGTATGGGAGCGATGACCGGGGACACCGTGAAGAGCTTCATCAAGCGTCGCTTCCAAGTCCTGCCCGGGGCGCCGTGGATCCCGTTCGACCAGCTGGATTTTGCGCTCGGGGCGCTGGTCCTTCTCGCGCCCCGCGCGGCCCTCGGCCTGTGGGACGTCGTCATCGTGGTCGCGGTGAGCTTCGGGGGTCATGTCGTCGTCAATCACGCGGCGTACTGGCTCGGCATCCGCGACGTGAAATGGTGACGAGTGCGTACGGAGGGGGATCGGAGCGTTCGGCGATGACCGATCACGCGCTCGAAGTGCGTCATCTCACGGTCTCGTTCGATAGGGTTCCGATCATCAAGGACGTCAGCTTCTCGGTGGCGGCAGGGGATTCACTGGCCATCATCGGCCCCACCGGATCGGGCAAGACCGTACTCTTTCGAGCCCTCATCGGCGCCCTTCCGTACGAGGGAGAAATTCGCTGGGCGCCCGGCGTGAGGGTCGGCTATGTCCCGCAAAAGCTCGACATCGAGCGTGACCTGCCGATCACGGGCAACGACTTCCTGCTCGCGAAAGCGAGCGTGGTGGGTGCCTCGCGAGGCGAAGTCCGTCGCGCTCTCGGGCTGGTCAACCTGACCGACGACACGATGAGGAAGCCGATCGGGACCCTCTCGGGAGGGCAGTTCCAGCGGCTCTTGCTGGCGTTCGCTTTCCTCGGTCGACCGAGCGTGCTTCTCTTCGACGAGCCGACCGCCGGGATCGACGAGCCGGGCGAGGAACGACTGTACGAGCGGATCAATCGGCTGAAACACGAGGGGCATCTCACGCTTCTTCTCATCTCACACGAGCTGAGCCTCGTGTATCGCCATGCGACTCACGTCCTGTGTCTGGGACGGGAGCGAACCTACATCGGACCGCCGACGGAAGTCCTGACGCCTCAGCGGCTCGAAGAGCTGTACGGCAGCCCGATGAAATACCACGTCCACGAATGACGACGGGGCTCAGCGAGCTGGTGTTGTCGCTGGGAATGGCGATCGCAGCCGGCCTTGTCGGTTGCTTCGCGGTCATGCGAAAGATGACGCTCGCGTCGGATGCGATTTCGCACGTGGCGCTGCCCGGTATCGGGATCGCGCTGCTGCTCCACGTTCAGCCCGTGCTCGGCGGCATCGCGATGCTGCTCCTGGGTACTCTCCTCATCTGGGCCGTGGAGTCGAAAACGCGCATCGCCACCGAGACCGTGATCGGGGTGGTGTTCTCCGCCGCACTCGCGGTGGGGGCCCTGTTCACGGAGGGCGAGAGCTTGATCGAGGCACTCTTCGGCAAACCGGGAACGTTGACCGTCTGGGAGTTGGTCCTCGGCGTCGCCGGGTCGATCGGCGTGGCCGTGTTCATCCTCAGTCAGCGGCATCGGCTGGTCGTCGCGCTGGTCTCGCGCGACCTGGCGCGCACCTCGGGTATCGACTTCTCGCGTCTGAGCCTCCTCTATCTGACCACGTTCTCCATCACCGTGGCGCTTGGCCTTCGGTACCTCGGGGTTCTTCTCATGGGGTCGCTCATCATCATCCCGGCGGCCACGGCCAAGCACCTGGCGACCGACCTGAATTCGATGCTCGTCATTGCGGTCGCCATGGCGGTGTTTTCGACCCTCGCCGGCACCTCACTCGCCCACGCGATTCACCGCGAGACGGGCCCTGTCATCATCGCGATCGCCGCCGGGGTGTTCTTCGCCAGCCTGCTCAAGCGCCGGGCGTAACGTCGGATACCGGACGCCGAGCGGCATACCGGAGACGAGACCAGCGGCGATCAGGACCGCGGTCGAACCGTACATCCGTCGCAGGACGCCAGGGCTGAGGAGCAACCACAGCGGTGCCAGCCCCAGTACGACTCCCGGCACCGTGAACGGCAGCCAGGAGATCGCGTCGAGGACTCGACGCTCACCGTAGCAGGTCCGGACTACGATGTAGGCGATCAGCGAGTGGACGAGGATCGCCGCCGTTGCGGTTGCGCTCGATCAGGACGACCGCGTTCCTGAGCGAGTGTAGTTCTCGCCTCATCATCCGAAACAGTCATCCGCATCACGGGCTCCGACACGATGGTGAATCTGGTGCAGGCGTGGGCCGTCGTTCGGGAAGAGACTTTCTCGGGCGATCCGAAGCTATCAGGAGCGCCACCGACGATTCGGGCGATAGAGATCTCCGGGGAAAGTTCAGAAGTCGCAGCGATCGTCGGCTTGACCATTTCGTGGGTATCCTGACACAGGTTGTGGCGTGAAATAGACTTCCCAAGCTGGACGTCGCCGGTTCGAATCCGGTCGGCCGCTCCAAAGTCGCGAGGGCGTTGCGAGACACCGCAGAGCCCTCACCGTCTCAGCGGTGTTCGATGACAGGTCCCGACCGCAAGGAGTAAGATCTGGGCCTCTCGGGATCGGCGCCGCTTGCAGCGAGGCGTTGCTGGAACCCCGAGGAAAGCATGGATGCTCCAGGGATGATGATCCAGGAGACGGCGCCGGGATTCCGGTCTCGGCGAGGGTCAGCCCAACGCGTCGCGGCGACCGCCCTGCTGGTGTCGGTCGCATACTACGTCGGCGCGAACGTCGGTTTCATCCTTCGAGTACCCCCGTCAACCCTATCGGTCCTGTGGCCGCCCACCGCGATCCTGACCGCCACGCTGTTGCTCGCGCCGGTGCCGCGGTGGTGGATCTACCTGCTGGCGGCGTTCCCGGCCCATCTGGTGGCAGAGCTCGGGATCTCCTGGCCGATCTCGCTCGTCCTGGCGCTGTTCGGGACCATGTGCAGCGAGGCCCTCGTGGCCGCCATCTGCGTTCGCCTATTCAGCGATGCGCCCGCGCGCTTCGACACCTTGCGCCGGGTGGGCGTTTTCATCGCGGGCGCCGTTCTGGTCGCGCCCTTCGTGTCCTCGTTTCCGACTGCGGCGGCGAGTATCGGGGCTGCTGCACGAACCGTACTGGCTCGTGTGGCGGACCCGATTTTTCTCGAACGTCCTGACGGAGCTCACGCTGGTGCCGGCCATCGTGACGGTCATCACCTGGCGATTGCGCAGGGGAGGGAGCACCGACCTTTCGCCGCTACATCGAAGCAGCGCTCCTGGCCGTGGCGACCGTGACCGTCAGTGTTGTCGTCATGGCCGAGCCCATCCACGGCGCGAGTGCCATTCCGGGCGCGCCCTACACGGCGCTGGCGCTGTTCCTCCCGTTCATCCTGTGGGCAGCCGTGCGCTTCGGACCCGGGGGCACGAGTCTCTTGCTGCTGTGCCCACTGCTGCTGGTGGTGGTCCTACTACCCATGGCACCGGTCAGTCGCGTCGCTGCCACGAGCCGAAGGCGTGACCGCCATTCAGATACTCATGATCGTCGTCGCCATTCCGCTCGTGTGCCTGGCGGCCGTCTTCGACGAGCGGCGACGGGCCAACGAGACGTTGACGGATCGGCTACGGTTTGAAGAGCTTCTGGTCCATCTCTCCAGCACGTTCGTTCATCTATCGAGCCACGAGGTCGAGGCCGCGTTTGAGACCGCGCTGCGACAGCTCGGGCAGTTCCTCGGGCTCGACCGAGTCACGCTCTATCGTCTTTCCCGGGACGCCGAAGAGTTCGTGGTTGCCTATTCGTGGAGTGGTCCCGGAGTAGGGCCGATACCGCGCGGCAGCGTGAGCCGAGACTTTCCCTGGGTCATCTCCCAGATCCTCCGCGAACAGCCCGTCGCCTTCTCCCGCCCGGAAGAGCTACGGCGGGAAGCGGTGCGAGACACCGAGACATTCCGCCGGCGTGGAGTCCGCTCGAACCTCGCCATCCCGATGGTGGCCGGTGGCCGCATCGTCGGCAGTCTTGCCTTCGTGACGCTCACCGTCGAGCGAGCCTGGCCGGACGAGCTGGTGCAGCGCCTGCGTCTCGTCGCGGAGGTCTTTAGCCAACGCGCTCGCGCAGAAGGAGGCGGATGACACCGTGCGCGGGAGCGAGCTGATGAAGTCGGCCATCCTCGCCTCGGTCAGCAGCAACGTCGCCGTGCTGGATCGCGACGGCCGGATCGTCACCGTCAACGACGGCTGGATGCGCTTCGCGCGCGAGAATGGCGGAACGCCAGAGGCCGACGTGGGCGCCAGCTATCTCGACGTCTTGCGGCACGCCGCCACCAAGGATATGCCCCACACCCGCGAGGTGCTCGCCGGTATCGAGGCGGTACTGGACCGGTCCCGAGCTGGCTTCGCACTCGACTATCCGAGTCGCGCGCCGAGCGGAGAGCGGTGGTTCACGATCTCAGTGGTCCCGCTGAGCGTGTTGGACGGTGGTGCGGTTGTCTCGCATACCGACATCACCGAGCGCAAGCGTGCAGAGCTCGAAGCGCAGCAGAGCCGCCAGGAGCTGGCGCACTTCACGCGCGTCTCGACGATGGGCGAGCTGACCGCGTCGCTGGCTCACGAGCTGAACCAACCGCTGACCGGGATTCTCGCCAACGCTCAGGCCGGCCTGCGCTTCCTGGAGGCGACGCCGCCCGATCTCCTCGAGGTCCGGGAGATCCTGAAGGACATCGTCGACGACGACAAGCGTGCGGGCGAGGTCATCCGGCGTCTGCGTAGCCTGCTCCGGAAGGAGGACGTCCAGTTCAGGCTCCTCGATCTCAATGTCGTGATCCGGGACGTGGCAAAGCTCCTGAGCAGCGATGCGATCATTCGCAACCTCTCGGTCAGGCTGGAGCTCGACCCGGATCCGGTGTTCGTCAGCGGGGACGGCGTTCAGCTGCAGCAGGTGGTCCTGAATCTGCTCCTCAACGCCATGGAGGCGATGGCCGAGTGTGCCGAGGACGAGCGGACCATCACGGTGCGGACCGAGAACACCGAGGTCGAGGCGGTCCACGTGTCCGTGCAGGACGCCGGGACGGGATTCCGCCAGGGCACGCAACACCTGGTGTTCGAACCGTTCTACACCACGAAGTCCTCGGGGATGGGAATGGGCCTCGCGATCTCGAAGTCCATCATCGAGGCTCACGGCGGACTCATCTGGGCCGTCGACAATTCGCTGGGAGGAGCGACGTTCCACTTCTCGCTTCCTGTCGCCGGCAAGGAGTCGGCGTGAGCCAGGGCGAGGTGATCGTCGCCGTGATCGACGATGACCCATCGGTCCGGCGAAGTCTCTCTCGGTTGCTCCGATCGCAGGGTTTCGGGGTCGAGACGTACGCGTCGGCGCGTGGATTTCTCGAGCGAGGTGACTGCGCGCGGCTCGCCTGTCTCGTCCTCGACATCAGGATGCCGGGCCAAAATGGGCTCGAGCTGCAGGAGGTGCTGGCGGTCGCCGGTCACGACATCCCCATCATCTTCATGACCGGCCACGGCGACGTTCCGCTGGCCGAGCGAGCGAGGGAGGGAGGCGCGGTCGACTTTCTCGCCAAACCGTTCGACGAGGAAACGTTCTTCAACGCCGTTCAGCGGGCGCTGGCCAGGGCCTAGAGCGCCAGGTACTGCTGGCGGATCGACGCGTTCTCGCGGAACTCACGCGACGTGCCCTCGTAGCGAATGTGCCCCTTCTCGAGCACGTAGACGCGATCCGCGAGATCGAGCGAGAAGTCCACGTTCTGCTCAGCGAGCAAGATCGTGAGCCCGTCGGCCTTGAGCCGGCCGATCTGCTCCTGCAGGTGATCGACCACGAGCGGCGCCAGGCCCTCGGAGGGCTCGTCGAGGAGCAAGAGCTCGGGATTCCCCATCAACGTTCGCGCGATCGTCAGCATCTGCTGCTCGCCGCCGGACAAGAAGCCGCCCGGCCGGTCGCGGAGCTGGCGGAGCGCCGGAAACAGGTCGAACACGCGCTCGGTCGTGAAGCCGCCCGGCCGCGTCCGGCGCTCGGCGACGTCGAGGTTCTCCCACACGGTGAGATCCGCGAAGATCCGGCGGTCCTCCGGGACGAACCCGATGCCCAGGCCGGCCGCGCGGAACGGCGCTTCGCGCGTGATGTCGCGGCCCTTCCACACGACCCGGCCGCTCGCCGGCGGCGTGAGTCCCATGATCGAGCGCATGGTCGTGGTCTTGCCGACGCCGTTGCGGCCGAGCAAACACACGCACTCGCCGGGCGCCACTCGAAGCGACACCCCGAACAGCACGCGCGACAAGCCATAGGCCGTGTGGATGTCCTCGACCGCGAGGACCGGCTCGGACGGCCCGGCCATCAGTGCCGCTCTCCGAGGTAGACGCGGCGCACGCCTGCGTCGCGCCGGACCTCGTCGGGCGTTCCGTTGGCGATCACACGCCCCTGGTGGAGCACCGTGATCCGCTCGGAGATCGAGAAGACGACCTCCATGTCGTGCTCGGTGAAGAGCAGCGTGAGCCCGCGCTCGCGCGCGATGCGCTCGATGAGCCGGATGGCCTCCCGCGTCTCGGTCGCCGACATGCCGGCGGTCGGCTCGTCGAGCAGCAGGATCTCCGGCTCGAGGGCCAGCGCGAGCCCCAGCTCGAGCTGCTTCTGGCCGCCGTGCGAAAGAAAGCCCGCGACCTCGCCCGCCCGGTCCATGAGCCCGATCGATTCGAGCAGCCCGAGCGTCTCGTCCCGATACAGGCGCTCGACCGGTGTCACGAGGTTCCAGCCGCGTCCGCGATGCGAGAGGAACGCGGCCTGGACATTCTCGAAGACCGTGAGGCGCGGGAAGATGTTGGTCCGCTGGAACGAGCGGCCCACGCCGAGCCGGCAGAGATCGTGCGGCGCGACGCCGGTCACGTCGACGCCGTTGAGCTTCACGTGGCCGCGATCGGGCTCGAGATGGCCGGTGATCAGATTGAAGAGGGTCGTCTTGCCGGCGCCGTTGGGGCCGATGATGGCGCCGATGCTGCCGCGGGGCGCGTCGAGACTGACGCCCCCGACGGCCACGAAGCCGTCGAAGACCTTGACGAGGTCGCGCACCTCAAGCACGGCGCACCCGACGGAAGAGGCGCCCCGAGAGCGCGCCGACGGCGCCGGCGATGCCGCCCGGGAAGCCGAACAGGAGCACCACCAGGACGGTGCCGAGCACGAGCGGCCAGTACTCGGTGTACGACACGATCTGCTGGTTCAGGAGAATCAGGACGAGCGCACCGATACTCGGGCCGAGGAAGGTCCCCATGCCGCCGAGCAAGGTCATGATCAGCACCTCGGACGACTTCGTCCAGTACGCGAAATCCGGGAACACGCCGCGGTTGAAGATGCCGAAGAGCCCGCCGGCGAGCCCGGCGAACGCGCCGGCCAGCACGAACGCGGCGAGCTCGTACCGCCGCACGTTGATGCCGATGAACTCGGCGCGCTCCGCGTTCTCGCGGATCGTCGTCAGCATGCGGCCGAACGGCGAGTGGACGACGCGATGGAGCGCCCACAGGCTCGCCGCGACCAGGACCACCGTGAGGAAGTAGAAGTACTCGGCCGTTCGCCAGCTCAGCAGCGGCACGCTGGCGCCCACGCGCTCGAGCCAGCCGAAGTCCGGGTAGGGGATCTCCGGCATGCCCTGCTCGCCGCCGGTGAGCTCGTTCCACTTGAAGCAGATCGCCCACACGATCTGGGCGAACGCGAGGGTGAGCATCGCGAAGTAGATGCGCGTGAGCCGCACGCAGAAGAAGCCGAAGACGAGCGCGCACGCCGCGCCGAAGATCCCGGCCGCCGGCCAGGCCAGGAAGAACGGCACCGCGAGCCTCTTCATCAGGATGCCGGTGACGTACGCGCCGACGCCGAAGTACGCGGCGTGGCCGAAGGACACGAGCCCGGTGTAGCCGACGAGCAGGTTCAGGCTGGTCGCGAAGAGCGCCCAGATGATCACGTCGTTGGCCAGGAACGTGTAGAAGCGCGAGCCGAGCGCCGGGACCAGGAGCGCCGCCACGAACACCGCGTCCGCCGCGAGTCCGCGCGCGTTCACCGGAGCGGCCGTCCCAGGAGGCCCCACGGGCGGATGATGAGCACCGCCGCCATGAGGGCGAAGACCGCGAAGATCGAGAAGCGCGGGAAGAACAGGATCCCGAACGAGAGCACCTGCCCGTAGACGACCGCGCCGAGGAACGTCCCCCAGAGCGAGCCGAGTCCGCCGATCACGACGACCACGAATGCCTCGACGATCACCTCGGTGTCCATCCCCGGCGTCGTGGCGCGCATCGGACTGATCAGCGCGCCCCCGAGGCCGCCGAGGAACGACGCCAGCATGAAGACCCCTGTGTACAGCGCGTTGACGTTGACGCCGAGCGCACCGAGCGTCTCGCGGTCGAGGGCGGCGGCGCGGATGAAGCGGCCCGCTCGCGTGCGCTGCAACACGAACCAGAACGCCAGCGCGATGCTCGGTCCGAGCACGATGATGAACAAGTTGTACTGCGGGATCGTGGTGCCGAAGAGCATGAAGGAGCCGGCCAGCTCCGGCGGCCGGCTCACCGACTTCTGCTGCGTTCCCCAGACGATCTTCGCCGCGTCGCTGAGGATCAGTCCGAGCGCATAGGTGAAGAGGAGCTGATACAGCTCTTCCTTGCCGTAGAGGTGACGGAAGAGCAGGCGCTCGACGACGCCGCCCAGCAGCGCGATCCCGAGGGCCGCGCCGAGGGCGGCGATCCAGAAGAGGCCCGGGCCCGGCCCGAGCCACAGCATGAACTGGTACGCGAGATACGCGCCCAGCATGTAGAAGGTGCCGTGCGCGAAATTGAGCACGCGCAGCACCCCGAAGATCAAGGACAGGCCCGACGCGATCAGGAACAGGAACATCGCGGCCGTGAGGCCGCTCAGGCTCTGCGCGAAGACAAACGACGCGTCGGGCACCTACCTAGTCCATGAACCTCGACGGATCGACATACGTCACGGGCTTCATGATGGCGAACGGATACTTCGGGTCCTTCACCG
Source organism: uncultured Candidatus Rokubacteria bacterium (assembly GCA_963789955.1). Classification (GTDB taxonomy): domain Bacteria; phylum Methylomirabilota; class Methylomirabilia; order Rokubacteriales; family CSP1-6; genus AR31. The sequence continues at coordinate 507,497 of CAWBMV010000037.1, read as the reverse complement.
TCTTGCCGTAGAGCTGGCCGCGGTTGGCCTGGTGGTCCTTCTCGCGGATCGTCAGCGGGCCGACCGGCGTCTCGACCGTCAGCCCGAGCAGCGCCTTGGCGACCTTGTCCGAATCCGTGCTCCCGGCCTTCTTGATCGCCTCGGTCAGGAACTGCATGCCGATGTAGCCCTGGACCGCCCACGACGACGGATACTCGTCCTTCAGATACTTCGACAGCCGCGCCGTGTAGTCGCGGTGCGCCGCCGTCTCGCCCCAGTAGAACGCGTCGTACGAGTTGCCCCAGATGCCGACCGGGTAGTCCGCGCCCATCGACTTCGTCGTCTCCGGTGTGGCCGCCTCGCCGACGCCGATGAAGTTGTACTTGATCGCGTCGAAGACGCCGAGCGCCTTGGCCTGCTTCGAGTAGGTCACGAAGAAGCCGCCCCAGATCGACGAGAAGATGGCCTCGGGCTTCTTGGCCATCTGCGCGTTGATGAACGGGTTGTAGTCCTGCTCGCCGAGCTTGGGCCACTGCTGGTCGACGATCTCGACGCTCGGCTTGATCTTCTTCAGGTGCTCGATGAACGCCTTGGTGACGTCCTGGCCGTAGGCGTAGTCGAAGCTGACGTCGCGATCTTCGTCACCGGCCACTTCGCGACGATCTCGGCGGCGCTCCGCCCTTCCATCGTGGTGGTGGCCGCCACGCGGAACACGTACGGATGCAGCTTGTCGGCGGCGGTGAGCTGATCGGTCTTCGGGATCGGCGCGATGAAGACGATCTTGTTTTCCTTGGCGACGACCGAGACCGCCGGCCCTTCGGCCGAGGTCAGGGTGCCGACCAGGAAGTCGACATTCTCTTTCAGGATGAGCTCACGCGCCACGCGAACCGCTTCGTTGGCGTCCGCCTTGGAGTCGCGCACGAGCAGCTCGATCTTGCGGCCGAGCACGCCGCCCTTGGCGTTGATCTCGTCGACGAACATCTGGGCGCCCTTCGACGCGGGATCGCCGAAGAGGGCGGGCGGGCCCGAGAGCGGCATGGGCATACCGACCTTGATCGGCTTCTGCGCCTCGGCGGCGAGGGGGAATGCCAGGAGTGCGGCCAGAAGCAGGGTGAGGACGTGCAGCATGAGAGAGCCTCCTATCGAGAGTCGTTTCGTCCGGGGGATAGTCGTCGCTCAGAGCGCCGCCAGCCCCGGGACCCGTACGCGGATACGGTATACCGAGGTGGAGGCGGTGATGTAAAGAGAGCGGAGATCGTCGTCGCCCCAGGCCATGTTGGCCGTGTACTCCGGGACGCGAATCACGCCGAGGTCGACGGCGTCGGGACTGAACACGTGGATCCCGCCCGGCCCGCAGCAGTAGACGTTGCTCTGCGAGTCGAGCTTCATTCCGTCGGGCGCGCCCTTGCCCTCGCCCTTCGTCTCGGCCCACACGCGGCCGCCGGCCAAGGTCCCGTCGCTCTTCACGTCGAAGACGCGGATGTGCTGCCGGGCCGTGTCGTTCACGAAGAGACGCCGTCCGTCGAGCGAGAAACAGAGTCCGTTGGGGCGGTCGAAGTCGTCGACGAGCAGCGTGGGGGACTTCGGATCGGCGCCTGCCCGAAAGACGCCCTGGAAGCCGAGCTCTTGAGGGCGCTGCACGCCGAAGAACTCGGCGCGACCGTACGGTGGATCGCTGAAGTAGACGCCGCCGTCGGCGGCGCACACGATGTCGTTGGGGCTGTTCAGCTCCTTGCCGTTCCAGTGCGTGGCGACCGGCTGTGTGGATCCGTCAGCGAGGGTCACCGTCACGCGGCTCGTGGCGTGCTCGCAGGCGAGCAGGCGACCCTGGCGGTCCCACGTGAGCCCGTTCGACTTCGCGCACGGCTTGCGGAACGTGGTGACGCCGTCGCTTGCCGACCAGCGACGCAGGTGATCACCGGGCATGTCGCTCCAGAGGAGGTAGCGGCCGCGCGGATGCCAGAGCGGTCCCTCGGTGAAGAGGCAGCCGCTGGCGATCTTCTCGAAGGTGACGTCGGGGCCGACGACTGCGGCCAGGCGCGCGTCACGAACCTCGAGACTCGTCTGGCTGTGGCTCACGCCGCACGCTCCACGGATTCCTCGTCGTCAGAGAAGAATTCGGCTCCGGAGGCGAGGAGCGTAGCACGGGAAGCGCGCAGGGAGGTAGTGCGCGATGCGGGTCATCGCGGAGGCCCGGCGCGCCCCGGGCGCCTGCATCTGGGCTGTGTTCGAACGCCAACCGTGACATGATGTCGTCGAGTTGCCGCAAGAGCCTTCTTCACGATCCCTGAGGGAGGACCGTCATGCCGGTGCCCTGGAACCCAAACCACCCAGCGGTGTTCGTCGAGCCCCCGACCGGGCTGCCTGTTTCACTGGTCCGCCACGACGGCTATCCGTACGAGGAAGTCTGGGACGAGGCCGGGACGGGGTGGTCCGGGCTCTTCGATATCGCCAATCGGTATCTGGCGCTTGCCAACACGCGGCTGCAGCTTCCGCCCGAATGGCTGGCTGATCTTCTCGACAACCCGTCGATCAGCACGCTGCCGGAGACGGCGCTCTATTGGTTACGCGATTCCACGGATCCGCGGCATTCCTACTGGGTCACGCGCCAGGCCGGGCTCAACGCTCCGTCTCGTCCGAGGACCGGCACCGTACTCGATCGGACGGCCGTACTGCTCGCTGGTCTCTGGTTCGCGGCGCCGACCATGTCGGCGCCCACCCCTTTGTTCGGCGGCCAAGGTCTGCGGATCCTGATTCAGACAGGGCCGCCGGCGGCGCAAAACCTGATCCGTATCACGTCCGTCGCCTCGACCTTGCCCCAGCCACCGGTGGAGAGAATATCTGCCGCCATGCTCGAGCACAGCGCCGAGCGCATCGCGAGGGCGTTCGGTCTGCCGGAGGAGGTCGAGGTTGTCGAGGTCGGTGTGAGACTGCCGAGCGAGCACGAGAAGCAGTCTCCGATCATCTTCGCGAAGACCGCCATACTGCCGAACTACGCCGATGACGATCATCCGTACGAGGAGACTTCGTATCTGCTGGTCATGCGCGCGAACGACAAGTTCCCGGACCGTCTCGAGCCGCTGGCTCGGCGGCCGTTGATCGCGTCGGCCGACGCCGACCTGTTCGTCCAGGATCCCATCTCTCGAAACGGAGCCAAGCATTTCACGCGGCTCCGCCCGAGCCGCTCCTGGCTGGTGCTCGATCCCGAGCGCGTCAACACGCAGCTTGGCAATCTTCCGGCCGGGTCCGGCCCGAACGTGCAGCTCGTGGACCCCGACCCCCACGTGCCTCCCGATCCCGATTTCTGGGTGACCAACTCGCGTCTGGTCGATCCGCCGTTGGCGGAAGGCGCCACCAAAGAAGTCGCGCCGGCGGTCCACGACCACGTCCGGACCAACACGTTCGCAGCCGTCAACGCCTTCTACCACACGAGCGACTTGTTCCAGCGACTGAGGCAATACGGCCTGTCGCCGGCCGACTATTTCAAGTTCGTCGAACGGCCGATCGATGTGCGATATCGCGCGGGCATCGTGCCTGGGTACGGCGACGGCCGAACGGTCAATGCGCAGGTCCGCTGGACCCTGCGACCTGACTCGGACGGAAAGCCGAGCAAGGGAACCATCGAAGTCCGCTTGGCGCTCGGCGATCTCGAAAGTGCTGTCGGGCGGCTCCCCGCCAACATGCCGTCGGCGGTTGAAAAATCACCGCTCGGGGTGGCGAGCGACCCGCGCTGGTGCTGGCACGAGTACAGCCATGTCCTGATCACGGCGGCGGTTGGAGATCTCGAATTCCGCTTCGCTCATAGTGCTGGCGACGCGCTGGCGGCGATCTTGTCCGATCCCGGCTCCCAGCTCGCTAACGACCAGAATGCGACGCTGGCCAACAATGGTCCATGGCGCGGCGTCACGTTCCCCTGGGTGCTGATTCCGCGCCGGCACGACCGCGCTGCGCGGGACGGGTGGAGCTGGACCGGCCCGCTGTACCAGCGCGAAGTGTATTTTGTTGTCCCCGGACTCTCCGACAAGCGCGGCTACTGGGCCGAGCAGATCCTCTCGTCGTCGCTGTTTCGTCTCTATCGCGCGATCGGCGGGGACTCGCAGACGATAGCTGGTGGGAAACCCATTCCCGCCGTATCGGAACGCCAGAAGGCGGCGGACTATTGTGCGTATCTGATCATGCGCACGATCCAGTCGCTTGGGCCCGCGGTGGTGACGCCGTCGACGTCGCCCGGCCAGTTCGCGGAGCTGATGAGGAATGTCGAGACGGCTACGGCGACGGCTCCCGGACCGGGTGGTTACGTCGGCGGGACGATCCAGAAGGTCGTCCGGTGGGCATTCGAACGGCAGGGCCTCAGCGCCATGCCGGAGCCCTCTCCGACGGTGAGCGGGGCGGATGAGGTAGCCACCGTCGATCTCCACATCGAGGATCTGCGGCCCAAGCCGGAGGGACCGTACTCTCCGGTCGATCTATTTGGATCCGCCTGGCGCGCGAATCCCAACTCTTTGAAGGTGACGAAGTTCGTCTGGTCGGCAACGCGAAGGATCCACGTGAAGGTGCACAATCGCGGTGCGGTAGCGGCCACGAATACACGTGTCGATGTCTGGGTCACGCCTGTCGTGGCCGGCGTGATCCCCGACTATCCCGACAGCAAATGGCAGCCAGTGGGGAGCAAGACCGGCACCGTGCCGGGCCGAACGGGCTCGACGCGCGGGGCCAAGACCTTTGGTCCGTTCAGCTGGACGCCGCCCAGCGCTCCTCAGGCATACGCGATCCTCGCCGCGGCTTCTTGCGACGCGGACCTCTCGAACATCGACCCGGCGACCAAGCATCCCTGTGTCAGTATCGCGAGTCCGATCAACATCCTCGTCGCCTGCGATAACAATCTCGGCTTGGTCACGGTCATGATCAGTTGAGTCGGTGACCTCTCGCCGTTCGACCTCTACCACCACTGGCTTGCAGTAGCGGTGACCGCCGTAGCCTCCTTCTTTGCGCGATCGAGTATTGCCGCGAACATGGGGCACGCGGTGTTCCCGGCCGGCGACACCAACCAGCTCTCGATCTTCTGTGCTAGCTTCTGCCCGGCGGCGCTATCGGAAGGGTAGTGAAGCCCGGCACGCTCGCGGTTCTTTGCGACGCGGTCGGCAAGCCATACTAGTTCCGTGCCGACACTGTTCTGGACCTCGGTGATTTCTTTGAGAATGTAGCTGGTCAGGTGCCCGGTGAGTGAATGTCCGCTCGGAAACGCGGGATGGCGCGGTGGCCCGAAGGGCAGCAGAAGTCCCGCGCATAGCATCGACGGGCGTACCCGCGCGTAGATGTTCTTGAAGTGGAGCGCGGCGATTTCCCCGACGCGCTGAGCGAAGTTGATCAGCGCGTTCGTCGCGGGCCTTTCGCCCGCGCCCAAGTTCAGCAACTGGAACCAATAGAGCGGGGCGCCCTCGGCCTGCGCGAGGATCTCCGGCATGTAGCGGTCGCGGTCGTCGGCCATGAGGGCCAGCAAATAGTTGAGCTCGTTCGTGATGAACGTCTGGTTAGACGATGCGGAACCGTTCCAGCCCAGTTCCGCCGGCGTCAAGACCGCCGGATCAGTATTAAATGCTCCCCAGGTAGTAATCTGCGCCGCGAACTCGGTCGCCGCGAGCCCCGCGACTAATGCCGGGTCCCATAGGTTGTGCGGGTACTGGAGGCCCGCGCCAGGCAGCTGGCCTTGCGGGAGATCCGGGTTGCCGCTGAGGTCCGGCGTGTAGTCGAGCGTCCACGGCTTGGGCGCGAGCTCCAGGGGCATGTTCTTGAGCGCCCCACCGCCGCCCTGCCCGCCGCCGTAGCCGTACCCGTAACCGTAGCCATACCCGTAACCGTAGCCGTACCCGTAGCCGTAGCCCATGCGCGCATCCCCCTTGCACCCGAAGCGTGAGACACCCGACTACTCACATTCCCGCCGAACAGCACCAGCTATTCGGGTAAGCCGGCTGCACGAAGCCCTGCGATCAATCGTTCGCGATCGTCCGGGCGGCGCAGCGGATATTTCGACTCGAACGCCGAGATTCGAAAGGTAGGCTCGCGCGCCAGGAGGTCTGCGGCGGCCACTTTCGCCTCTTCGAGCCGGCCCAGTTGAGCCAGGCAGGCCGCGAGATTCCGGTGGGCGGCAAGATGCTCGGGGTGGCTTCGTAGCGCTTTCGTCAGCCAGACCAGGGACTCTTCATACCTCCCCGCGATGAACTCCGCGAATCCGGCAACGCCCCAGAAGAAGAACGTGAGCGGGTCGAACGGACTCATTCGCCACGCGTTGCGCAGCCTGTCTAGCGCCTCGTCCGGCCGTCCGAGATAGCAGCAGATGACGGCATTGATCAGCCACGCGAACGCCGAATTCTTGTTGAGTTGAAGCGAGCGCTCAGACATTTCGAGAGCGCTTTCAGGCCGACTACCAATGAACGCCTCCGTGTGGGCAGCGACCGCGAGCACGAACGCGTCCGTCTGATCGAGCTGGAGACCTCTCTGCGCGGTGAGCAAGGCCTTGGTCAGATCGTCCGCAGTTGCCCTCGATCTCCATTCGCCGATGAGCAGGATGTACCACCAGGCTTTGTGCGCCCACGCCTGCGCGTAGGAAGGATCCAGCTCGATCGCGCGATCGAGGAAGGTGCCGGCCGCCATGAACGCGCGCTCGTCGGAGGTGTAGAGCAACGGGAAGGCGCGGAGCACGCAATCGTAGGCGTCGAGGCTGTCAGTCGGTTTGCTGCGCACGCGCTCGGCTTCGGCCTCGTACACGCGCGGCTCGATCGTCGCGACCACGTTCGCGGCGATGCGGTCCTGGAATTCGAACAGCTCGGCGACAGCTCCGTCGTACCGTTCCGCCCAGATCGTCCGGTTCTGGCCGGCGTCGATCAAGTCGACCGCGATCCGAAGCTTTTCCACCTGACGCCGAACGCTGCCGTCGAGGACGTATCGCACGCCGAGCTCCGATGCGATCTGCCGGGCGTCGGCGTGCCGGTCGCGGTACTGCAAGGTCGAGTGCCGCGCGATGACGAGGAGCGACCGGTTGTGCGCCAGGGCGCCGATGATGTCCTCGGTGATGCCTTCGCCGAAATACTCTTCGCGTGGATCACCGCCGAGATTCTTGAACGGCATCACGGCGATCGATGGACGATTGTTCCAGGTCAAGTGCGGCTGGACGAGGCGGCGGGGAGCACGGATGTCGCTCTCCCGCTCCAGCCGATAGACGCGCACGGGCCGGCTTATGTTCTTGAGCTGGCGCTCGCCGAGGTCGGTCAGCTCGACCCCGAGCTTGTTCCATACGTAGTCGCGTACGGCGGCGGTCATGACGACCTCGCCCGGGCTCGCCAGCTGCTGGATCCGGGCGGCGATGTTGACGCCGTCGCCGTGCCGCTTGTCGCCGTCGACGATCACGTCCTCGACGTTGATACCGATGCGCATCGAGAGGTGCTCACGGTCACTGTCGTCGGCGGACTGGGCGATGGCCCGCTGGACGTCGTGCGCCCATCGGACGGCGGACACCACGCTCTCGAACTCGATGAAGAGGCCGTCGCCCATCACCTGTAGCAGGTGTCCACCGTGCTCGGCGATTTTCGGCTCGAGGAGGTTCTCCCGCAGCGCCTTCCACTTGAGAATGGTCTGGGTGTCGTCCGACTCCATGAGCTTGCTGAAGTCGGCGACATCGGCAAACGCCACCGCGACGAGACGCCTCTGGATGCTGCGGCCGGGGGTCAAGGGCGGATCCATGAAGTCCAATCCTCTCCTGCACGGAGTCTGGATGCCCTGGCCGCCCGATCATACATCAAGCACAGCCGCTTGACACCGGCCGGCGGCGCCGTGAAGAATGCGGGACCGGCTCGGCACCCGTCGAGCTCATCCCCGCGGTGGTGCGCGCCGCAAGCCGTCGCGGGGCTGGGGCCCCGCCGGCTGAGGTGCGCTGTGGTTCAAGGAGAGTGCACGCCACAGGCCGTCGCGGGCGGGGCCCCGCCGGCCGAGGCGCGCTGTAGCTCAAGGAGAAAAAGAGATGCGCATTGTGAGCCTGCTGGCTCTGGCGCTGAGCGGTCTTCTGGTCGCGGGCGAGCGTTCAACGGCGGATGCCGCCGACAAGGACACGCTCGTCATCGCGCTGGACACCCTGGGCGCCCAGGTCATGGACCCGATCATGGACACGCGCGCGCCGCACGCGCACTATCAAGCGCCGATCTGGGACTCGCTGGTCGGCTTCGATCTCGAGAACGGCGGGATCGGCCCGGGGGTCGCCGAGCGGTGGCAGCTCGCGGCGGACGCGCAGAGCTGGACCTTCTACCTGCGCAAGGGCCAGCGCTTCCACAACGGTGATCCGCTGACCGCGCAGGACGTCAAGTTCAGCCTCGAGCGGGTGATGTCACCGGAGTCGATCTCGTCGGGCGCTGCCGCGCTGCGCCGCGCGATCGACCGGATCGAGGTCGTCGACGACCTCACGGTCCGCGTCTATACGAAGGGCGTGATCCCGCAGTTCGCCGCGAGCCTTTCCCGGGCCGTCTTCATGGAAGGCTCGGTCATGCCCAAGAAGTACATCGAGACCGTCGGCGCCAAGGGATTTCGTGACAAGCCGGTCGGCAGCGGTCCGTGGAAGTTCGTCCGGAGCGTGCCCGGCGACCGCATCGAGTACGAAGCGGTGACCTATCCGCACTGGCGGGGTACGCCGCAGTTCAAACGGCTGACCCTGCTGCTCGTGCCCGAGCAGAGCACGCGCCTGGCGATGGTGCGCACCGGCGAAGCCGCGATCGCGAGCATCGGTCCCGAGGCGGTCAAGGAGGCGCGCGCCGGCGGGATGAAGATCGTCAGCGTGCCGGGCACGATGCAGGCGGTCTATCAGTTCTGGGGCCTCTACCGGCCGGAGACCAAGGCCTCGCCGCTCAACGACGTCCGCGTGCGAGAGGCGCTCTCGCTTGCCATCGACCGCCAGCAGATCATCGACCACGTCATGGGCAAGGAAGCCCGCTGGCCGATGCCGTTCGCGGCGTTCAAGTATTCGAGCGATATGACCGTGCCGCGGTGGGAAGACTGGTCTCGGACCGCGCTCCGCTACGATCCGGCCCGAGCCAAGCAGCTCCTCGCCGAGGCCGGCCAGGCCAACGGCTTCAAGATGACGTTCTGGAACACCGCGCTTCCCGGTACGCCGTTCATGGTCCCGATCGGCGAAGCCGTCGCCGGCTTCTGGGAGAAGATCGGCGTCAAGGTCGAGATGAAAACCGTCGAGTGGGGGGCGTTCGATCCGATGGGGCGCGGCGAGCAGAAGGGGCTCGTCGGGACGGCGTCGATGTACCGCACCGCCGGGCGGCCCGAGCCGATCCCGCGCTACGCCACGACGTTCGTCTCGAAGGGCGTGCAGCACCTCTTCGGCGATCCGCAGAGCTGTCCGACTCTGTGCGTCGACGCGGACAAGTGCCTACGAAGCGGTCGTCGCCGAGAGGGACGACGCGAAGCGCACGGCGGCGACGAACCGCATGATCGAGCTCGTGGCCAAGAGCTGGATCGCCGTCCCGATCGTCGAGGGCATGGGCACCTGGGCGGTGAATCCCAAGAGCGTCGGGTACTTCAAGCCGATCCCGGGGCGCCACGAGTTCGGCGACGTGACCGAGCGCATGCCGCGCCCGGAAGCGAAACCCTGGCCCTGAGGCGGAAGGTACCGTGCAGCGATTCGTCCTCCGGCGGCTCGCGCAGAGCGTGGTGCTCCTGTTCGTGCTGGCGCTGATCATCTTCGCGCTGGCGCGCGTGAGCGGAAATCCCGCCGACCTCCTCCTGCGTGAGGACGCCACCCAGGAAGACCGCGCGCACTTCCTGCACGCGCTCGGCCTCGATCGGCCCGTCCACGAGCAGCTCTATCTGTTCCTCGGGGGCCTGCTGCGCGGCGATCTCGGCGAGTCGATCCGATACCGCAAGCCGGCGGCCGAGGTGTTCTTCGAACGCTTGCCCAACACGCTTGCAGCTCCTCCCGCTGGCAATGGTCGGGGCGCTGGTCATCGCGATTCCGCTCGGCGTGCTGGCCGCGGTCTATCGCGGGACGATCGATCGATCGAATCTCGAGCGCGATCGCGGTGGTGGGGATCGCCACGCCGTCGTTCTGGCTCGGCATCGTGCTCATCTACGTCTTCAGCATCAAGCTCGGCCTGCTGCCGTCCTCCCGCATGGGAGGGCCCAGCCACTACGTGCTGCCGGCGATCACGCTCGGGTTGTTCCTGGTGGCCGGCATGATGCGGCTCGTTCGCTCGAGCCTGCTCGAGGTGATGGGCAGCGAGTTCGTCAAGCTCGCGCGGCTCAAAGGCCTCTCGCAGACGGTGGTCATCTGGAAGCACTGCCTCCGCAACGCGCTGATCCCCGTCACGACGCTGTTCGGCGTCTACTTCGCGCTCCTGATCACGGGCGCGATCGTGACCGAGACCGTCTTCGCGTGGCCCGGCGTCGGACGGTTGACCTACGAGGCGGTGATCTTCCGCGACTATCCGCTGCTGCAGGCGGTGATCTTGCTCAAGGCGATCATCGTGCTCGGCGTCAACCTCGGCGTGGACATTCTCTACGCCTATCTCGACCCCCGAGTGCGGTACGCCTGATGGCACGCGTCGAGGAGCGATTCCGTTCGTGGCCTCGACCGCGCCCGACGAAGCCGGCCCACGACGGCGCGGAGACCTCGCGCGCCTGCCCTGGATCTCGTTCGTCATCATCGCGGTAATGGTCTTCGTCGCCATGCTGGCGCCGCTCATCGCGCCGCACTCGCCCACCGAGCAGTCGCTGCCCGACAAGCTGCGGCCGCCCGCGTGGCAAGAGGGCGGCAGCGCGAAGCACCTGCTCGGGACCGACGTGCTCGGCCGGGACCTGCTGAGCCGGCTGATCTACGGTGCGCGCGTGAGCCTGATCGTCGCCGCGGTGGCGCTCCTGGCGGGTGGGGGCATCGGGCTGATCGTCGGGATCGTCTCCGGCTACCTCGGCGGCCGCGTCGACAGCTTCCTCATGCGCGTGGTCGACGCGACCCTGACGTTTCCGACGATCCTCATCGCGCTGCTGCTGGCGGTGAGTCTCGGCCAGGGCCTGCAGACGATCGCCATCGCGATCACCGTGCTCATCTGGGCGCGCTTCGCCCGGGTGGTCCGCGGTGAGGTCCTGGCGGTGAAGGCGCGCGATTTCGTCGCGCTGGCCCGGGTGCACGGCTGCTCGCATCTCAGGATCATGGCCGTCCACATCGTGCCGAACGTCCTCAACACGTTCATGGTGCTGCTGACCCTCCACATCGGCTTCGTCATCATCGTGGAGGCCTCGCTCTCGTTCCTGGGCGCCGGCATCCCGCCGCCGACGCCGTCGTGGGGCCAGATGGTGGCCGACGGCCGCAGCCACATCGCGAGCGCCTGGTGGCTCTCGGTCGTGCCGGGCGCCGCGATCATGCTGGTCGTGCTCGCCTTCAACCTGTTCGGCGACTGGCTGCGCGATTGGCTGGATCCACGGCTCAGGCAAGTCTGAGGAGCCACGGCGCGTTGGATGCCGAGGCCCCCGTCGTGCTGGAGGTGCGAGGCCTTCGCGCGTATCTCCACACGCGCTGGGGCGTCGTGCGCGCGGTGGACGGCGTCAGCTTCTCGCTGCGCGCCGGCGAGACGCTCGGGCTGGTCGGCGAGTCGGGCTGCGGCAAGACGATGACCGGCCTCTCGATCGTTCGTCTCCTGCCCGAGCCGGCCGGGCGCATCGTCGAGGGCCAGGTGCTCCTCGACGGCGAGGATCTCGTCACGAAGAGCGAGTCGGAGATGCGCCGCGTTCGCGGGCGCCGCGTCTCGATGATCCTGCAGGACCCGCAAACGTCGCTCAATCCGGTGTTCACCATCGGGGATCAGATCCTCGAGGCGCTCCGCCTCCATCGCACCGACGGTGGTGGCTCGCTCACGAGCCGGGCCGAGGAGGCGCTGCGGCGGGTGAAAGTCGCGGCGCCCGAGCAGCGCATGCGCGCCTACCCGCATCAGATGAGCGGCGGCATGAAGCAGCGAGTCGTCGGCGCGATCGCCGTGGCCGGCGAGCCGAGCGTGCTCATCGCCGACGAGCCGACGACCGCCCTCGACGTCACGATCCAGCTCCAGTACCTGGCGCTGCTGAAGGAGATCCAGGCTCGCACCGGCCTCGCCATGCTCTTCATCACGCACGACTTCGGGATCGTCGCGCGCATGTGCGACCGGGTCGCGGTGATGTACGCCGGGCGGATCGTGGAGATGGGGCCGACGCGCGCGCTCTTCCGCGCGCCACGGCATCCCTACACGGAGGCGCTGATGGCGTCGGTGCCGCGCATGGAGGGCACCGTCGCGCGATTGCCCTCGATCGAGGGCCAGCCGCCACCGCTTCACGATCTCCCGGGCGGCTGTCGCTTCGCGGACCGTTGCGCGTACGTGGACGACCGTTGCCGCCGCGAGTACCCTCCAACCATGCCCGTCGGACCGGCGCACGAGGCCGCGTGCTGGAGGATCGAGCCATCGCCGCCGAGCCGCTGATCCGCGCCGAGGGCCTCACGAAGCATTTCCCCGTCACCCGCGGGCTGCTCGCCGGGCGCACCACGGGGCACGTGAAGGCCGTCGACGGGATCAGCTTCACGATCGGACACCAGGAGACGCTCGGCCTGGTCGGCGAGTCCGGCTGCGGCAAGACGACGACCTCGCGCCTGCTGCTCCGGCTCGAGCAACCGACCGCCGGCCGCGTCCTTCTCGACGGCCGCGACGTCCACGCGCTTCGCGGCGGGGATCTGAGCCGCTATCACACGCGGGTCCAGGCCGTCTTCCAGGACCCGTGGTCGTCTCTGAATCCGCGGCTTCGCGTCCGCGAGACGATCGCCGAGGCGCTCGTGGTGAATCGCCGCGTCACCCGCCGCGGCAAGCTCGAGCGCGTCGAGGAGGTCCTGCACCAGGTCGGCCTGCCGCTGAGCGCGGCCGCGCGCTATCCGCACGAGTTCAGCGGCGGCCAGCGACAGCGGATCGCGCTCGCGAGCGCCCTGGCCGCCTCGCCCGAGCTGATCGTCCTCGACGAGCCGGTGTCGGCCCTGGATGTGTCGATCCGCGCCCAGATCATGAATCTGTTGAAAGATTTGCAGGCGAGGCAGCAGCTGAGCTTCTTGCTCGTTGCGCACAATCTGGCGACGGTGCGCTACATCGCCCACCGCACCGCGGTGATGTACCTCGGCCGGATCGTCGAGCACGCCGACACCGAGTCGCTCTACCGGAACCCGCTCCATCCGTATACGAAGGCGCTCTTCTCGGCCGCGTTGCCGGCCGATCCGGACGCGCCGCGCGACGACATGATCCTGAGCGGGGAGGTGCCGTCGCCGATCGATCCACCCTCGGGGTGCCACTTCCATCCGCGCTGTCCGTTCGCGATGGAGCAGTGCTCGCGGGTCGAGCCGGAGCTCAAGGCGATGACGGCCGGGCACGCCGTCGCGTGTCACCTGTACTGACCCAGGGGGGGCTATCGATGACTCGCCGTATTCTGCACCCGTCGGATTTCACCTCGTTCTCTCGCGCCGCCTTGAAAAAGGCCATCGAGATGGCGAAGTCGAATCGCGCCGAGCTGCTGCTCATCAACGTCGTCAGCCCGGTCGTGCCGATACCCGGCGACGCCTACATCTCGGCGAAGATGTACGACGACCTCGCCGGATCCGCGCGCGAGTTCGCGCAGAAGCAGCTCGGCAAGCTGCTGGCGCAGGCGAAGAAGGCGCGCGTCAAGGCGAGGGGATTCGTGCTCGAGGGGCCACCGGCCGAAGAGATCGTGCGATTCGCCCGGGCCCGGCGGGTCGATCTGATCGTGATGGGCACCCACGGCCGCGCCGGGCTGGCCAAGCTCTTCGTCGGGAGCGTCGCGGATCGAGTCGTGGCGGCTGCGTCGTGTCCGGTCCTGACCGTGCGCGGGAAGTGAGCTAGCCTCGCGCGCGCCGCGCTCGTGGCGTCAGGTCAGTAGCACCCACGCGCCGACCGCGATGAAGCCGAGCCCAGCGACCGTCCTGAGTACCTTCGGCGAGATCCAATCGCCGGCGTGGGCGCCGATGACGACCGCCAGTGCGGTCGAGAGAACGAGCGCGGACGCCGCCGCGAGAAACACGCCCGAGCTTGCCGGTCGCTCGGATCGGTGGCATACAGCAGGGTGGCCATCTGGGTCTTGTCACCCAGCTCGGCGACGAAGCACACTCGCGAAGACGACCAGGTACGTTTTCATGCGATCACTCTAGCAGGGCCGGGATCGCGCAGGCCTGCCGAGCGCGCCCAGCTGGGGGATGGGACAATGCCATACACGCCACACGTTGAGCAGCACTTCACCGCCGGCCTCATGGTGCGAGACGCCGTCATCGGATTGTCCGACGGTCTCACCGTGCCGTTCGCGCTGGCCGCCGGGCTCACCGGCGCCGTCGACTCGACGGCGGTGGTCGTGACGGCCGGCCTCGCCGAGATCGTCGCCGGCTCCATCGCGATGGGGCTCGGCGGCTATCTGGCCGGCAAGAGCGACGTCGAGCACTACGCGAGCGAGCGGCAGCGCGAGGAGCTCGAGATCAGACAGAAGCCCGAGCTCGAAGCCCGCGAGGTCGAGGAGCTGCTCGAGCGCTACGGCGTCACCGCTGAGCAGAGCGCCCCCGTCGTCGCGGCGCTGCGCCGGCGCCCGGAGGCCTGGCGCGACTTCATGTTGCGCTTCGAGCTCGGGCTCGAGCAGCCCGACCCGCGTCGGGCGGTGACCAGCGGCACAGTGATCGCCGCCGCCTACGTCGTCGGCGGGCTCATTCCGCTCTGCCCCTACATGCTGCTCCCGAGCGCGCACACCGCGCTGCCCTGGTCCATCGCGGTCACCGGCACCGCGCTCCTCGTCTTCGGCTGGATCCGCGGCCGCCTGACCGGGGTCTGGCCGGTGCGGACCGCACTGCAGACCCTTCTCATCGGCGGCGTCGCGGCCGCCGCGGCCTTCCTGATCGCGCGCGCCATCTCGTAGGCGGCTGCTCCTAGACGGCGATGTCCGTCGACTTGATGCGCTTGACCCCGGCGCCGAGCATGTCCTTCCAGGCCTTCGCGAGCGAGCCGTCGGCGTCGATGCCGCGGCAGGCGTCCTCGATGACCAGCGCGCCGAAGCCCGCCTTGCGCGCGTCCATCGCGGACCAGGCGACGCAGAAGTCGGTCGCGAGTCCGACGCAGGAAGACCTGGTTGAGCCCGCGATCCTTCAGATAACCCGTGAGCCCCGTCGGCGTCTTGCCGTCGGCCTCGTAGAACGCGGAGTACGAATCCATTTGCTTGCGATAGCCCTTGCGGATGATCAGCTCGGCGTGCGGGATCCGGAGATCCTTGTGGAGGTCGGCGCCCGGCGTGCCCTGCACGCAGTGATCCGGCCACAGGACCTGCGTGCCGTACGGCAGCTGGGTCGTCTCGAACGGCTTCTTGCCCGGATGGGACGACGCGAAGGAGACGTGTCCCGGCGTGTGCCAGTCCTGCGTGAGCACCACGTGCTCGAAGCCGGTGGCGAGCCGGTTGATGAGCGGGATGATCTGGTCGCCCTCCTTCACTGCCAGCGAGCCGCCGGGCGTGAAGCAGTTCTGGACGTCGATCACGAGAAGGACATCTTGCGCTGTGGGCTTCATCTTCGTGCTCCCGGTTTGCGCGGCGGCCACCCGCGCGGCGCCGGTGAGCCCGGCGACCACGAGGCTCGCGGCCGTGCCTGTGAGAAATCCGCGGCGATCGCTCGTGAACATGTTCGTTCCTCCGTCAAGTTGGGGCCCCACCGAGGGATTCTGCGACGATCGGCGCCCGCCGTCCAGAGAGGGTCGTCGCCATCAGTTGTGCCTGTGCGCGCCGGGTAGCAGGCGCTCGACGAGCGCCTTCATCTCGGCGCTGTCCCATTCGCGCGCGCCGACGGCCATCCCCGTCGCGTCGCCGCCCGGGGCGATCAGAAAGGTGGCCGGGAGCGCCGTCACGCGCCAGCCGTCGGACGTGCTTGGCGTCGGGGTCCAGGAGAATCGGAAACGTCAGCTTCAAGTTGCGCACGTATGGCTCGAGCAGATTGCGGGGCGACCCGCGATCCACGGAGACCGCGACCACCACCAGCCCGCGGTCGCGGTAGCGGCGCCACAGCGCCTCCAGCGAGGGCATCTCGAGCGCGCAGGGCTGGCACCAGGTGGCCCAGAAGTTGACGACGACGAGCTTGTCGCGATGATCCGCCAGGGTCGTGCGCCCGCCATCGAGCGTGGCGAGCGCGAGCGCCGGCGCCTTCTGGCCCTCCTTGAGCTCGACGACGCCGGCCTTCTCGAACGGATCCAGGGCGGCCGTGATGGCCGCCGTCCTCGCCGGCGCGGCGCAGCGGCAGGAGCCAGAAGACCGCGCCCAGCAGAATGATCGCGAGCGCGGCGCGGAGCAGCACGTCGCGCCGGCCCGCTCCGAAGATCGCGTTAGACGCCCAGCTTCTCACGCGTCACCGGGCTCTCGCGAAGCTCGCGCGACGAGGCCTCGAACACGATCGAGCCCTTCTCCATGATGTAGCCACGATCGCACACGGAGAGCGCGACCCGCGCGTTCTGCTCGACCAGCAGCACGGTCACGCCCAGACGCTTGAGCTCCGAGATCATGTCGCGGATGTGCCGGATGAAGGCGGGCGCCAGCCCCTGCGTGGGCTCGTCCATGAGGATCAGCCGCGCGCCGGCCATCATCACGCGCGCGATCGCCAGCATCTGCTGCTCGCCGCCGGAGAGCGTCTTGCCCGGCTGCTCGATCCGCTCCTGCAGTCTCGGGAAGTGGTGGAAGACTTCGTCGAGGCGCTTGCGCCGGAGCGCGGCGGAACGGTCGGGGGCGGCCGACAGGCCGAGCTCGAGATTCTCTCGGACGGTGAGCCCGGGAAAGATGCGGCGATTCTCGGGCACGAAGCCGACGCCGAGCCGGGCGATCTCGTGCGGGGCGCGGCGCCGGAGATCGACGCCCTCGAACTCGATCGAGCCCCGCCAGGGAGCGAGAAAGCCGATCGCCGTCTTCATCAAGGTCGTCTTGCCCATGCCGTTGCGGCCCAGGAGCGCAACCGCCTCGCCGGCGCGTACCTCGAGCGACACGCCGAAGAGGATCGGCGTCGCACCATATCCGACGTGGACGTCCTTGACCTTGAGCAGGTCAATCCTCCGGCGGCCCGAGGTAGGCCTCGATCACCTGAGGATCGTTGCGGATCTGCTCCGGCGCGCCCTCGGCGATCTTCTCGCCGAAGTGGAGCACCGCGACCCGGTCCGAGATCCCCATGACCACCGACATGTCGTGCTCGATCAGGAGCACCGTCAGGCCGCGCGCCGCGGCGATCTGACGCACGAGCGTTGTGGCCTCTTTCGTCTCGCCCGGCGTCATGCCCGCCGTGGGCTCGTCGAGGAGCAGGAGGGTGGGCTCGGTGGCGAGCGCCAGACAGATCTCGAGGTAGCGCTGCTCACCGTGCGAGAGATTCTCGGCCAGCTCGTCGCGCTTGGCCGCGAGCCCGAACGCGCCCAATAGCTCCGCCGACGTTCGTCCCGACGTCGGGCAGACGCCAGAGCGAGGCGAGCCGCCCCGACTCGCGCGCGCGCGATTGCGCGGCGACGCGCACGTTCTCGAACACCGAGATCTCCGGGAAGATGTTCGTGATCTGGAACGTCTTGGCGATGCCCAGCCGGTTGATCGCCTCGGGCGCGAGCCCGGCGATCTCGCGCCCCCGGAACCGCACACGGCCGGCGCTGGGCACGTGAAGCCCGGAGATCAGGTTGAAGAGCGTGGATTTCCCGGCGCCGTTGGGCCCGATCACCGAGAAGATCTGGCCCTGCCGGACGGCGAAGCTCACCTTCGAGAGCGCCGCGAGGGCGCCGAAGCTCTTGGAAAGCGACTCGACCTCGAGGACTACGCCGTCGTGCGCCATCGACGGCCGCCGAGGAGCTCACGGATCCCGAGCAGGCCCCTGGGCATGAACAGGACGATGAAGATCAGGACCAGACCGATCACGATGAAGTACCAGTCCACGTACGACGAGACCTTCTCCTGCAGCAGGACGAAGAATGCGCCGCCGACGACGGGGCCCGCCAAGGTCCCCAGCCCGCCGATCATGACCATGATGATGAACTCGCCCGAGACGGTCCACAGCATGAGGTCGGGCGTCGCGAACGCCGAGCGTCCCGGGTAGAGCGCGCCGCCGAGACCGGTGAGCAGCGCCGAGATCATGCAGACGGCCATCTTGTAGCGCTGGACGTTGTAGCCGAGGAACCGCGCGCGGTCCTCGTTCTCGCGGATCGCGACGAGCACGCGGCCGAAATGCGAGGTGACGAGCACGCGGCAGGCGAGATACGCGAGCCCCAGGTACACCAGCACCAGGTAGTAGTTGCGCAGCGGCGTGTCGATCGCGAAGTCGCCGATGAGGCGCGGGGCGGCCACGCCCTGGATCCCGTCCGAGCCGCCGAAGGTCTGCGTGTAGCGGAAGAACGTGTACACGACCTCGGCGAAGATCAAGGTGAGCAGCGCGAAGTAGATCCCGCGCCGCGCCGTGGCGAAGAAGCTGACCACGAGCGCGTAGAGGCCGACCACCAGGATCGCGAAGAGAAGGCACGCCCACAGCGACACGATCCCCCGCTCGAGCAGGACCGCGCTCGCGTAGGCGCCGAGTCCGAAGAACGCGGCGTGACCGAACGAGACGAGCCCCGTGTAGCCCATGAGCAGATCGAGGCTCATGGCGATCGTACCGAAGAGGAGCGCGTCGAAGGCGAGCAAGAGATAGAACTTCGACATGAAGGGCACGGCCGGCAGCAGCGTCAGTAATAACCACACGATCACCGCCCACCGCGAAACCACGCGCCCATAAACCGCTCTACTCAAGCACGCCCTCGCGGCCGAAGAATCCCCGGGGCCGGACGATCAGGATCACGATCATGATGGCGAAGATCGCGATCGCGACCCGCTGCGGGTTCATCCAGAGCGTCAAGAGGCTCTGGGCGAGGCCGATGACGAAGGCGGCGATCACCGAGCCGCCCATCGAGCCCATGCCGCCGAGGATGACGACGATGAACGCGAGCAGGATCATCTCCACGCCCATCTGCGGGTAGACCGTGAAGATGGGGGCGAGCAGGAGGCCGGCCAGCGCCGCGAGAGCGGCCGAGCCCGCGAAGGTCAGGGTGAAGACGCGCGGAACGTTGACGCCGAGGCCGTCGAGCATCTCGGCGTCCTGCACCGCGGCCCGAACGAGGATGCCCGCGCGGGTCCGTGTGAAGAAGAGCCAGATCGCCAGGAGGATCGCCGAGGACGCCGCCAGGAGAAACAGGCGGTAGTTCGGATAGGTCATGCCGAGCAGGGGCGTCGAGCCGGCGAACGGCGGCATGATGCGACGCATGTCGCCGCCCCAGATCTGACGCGCGCCCTCGCGGAACACCAGCGCGAGACCGAATGTCAGGATGAGCCCGTAGAGGGGCTCACGGCGATAGAGGGGCCGGAGCGTCGTCACCTCGGTCAAGGCACCGATCGCGCCGACCGCCAGCGGCCCCACCAGGAGCGCCGCCCAGAACGAGTGCGTCACGCCGATCACGGCGATCCCGGCGTAAGCGCCGAGCATGTACAGCTCGCCGTGGGCGAAGTTCATGACGCCGAGCAGTCCGAAGATCACGGTCAGGCCCAGCGCCAGCAGCCCCAGCGCGGCCCCGAAGACGAGGCCGTGCAGGAGCTGCGGCAGCAGGACCGCGACGAGATAGTCCATTCTTTAGGAGAAGGGGGCTCCGTCTGCACGAGATGCGTACAGCCTGCGCCCCCCTCTCGACTCCCCCGCCGCGACTACTTCTTCTTGATTTCCCAGGTGAACCCTTCCACCGGATCCTTGCCGACCATCGCGTCGCCGATCGTGTCGCTGCCGGCGATGCGGGCGATCGGGAGATTCTTGCCGCCCTTCACCTGGTAGAGGTGCATGTCCATGATGACCTGGTGGTCTTCCTTGCGGATGCACTGGCGGCCGATGTGGGTGTTGTCGACACACATGCCCTCGTGCGCCTCGGCCACCTTGTCGGGATCGAACGACTTGGCCTTCTCGACCGCGGCCGCCCAGAACAGCACCGCGTCGTAGGAGCCGGCGGCGATGTTGGCGTCGGTGCCGAACTTCTTCTTGAACCGCGCGTTGTAGGCCTGCATGTTCGCGTCGGGGTTGTACGGCGAGAAGTGGTTCAGCTGCACGAAGCCTTCCATCGGCTCGGCGATCGACGGCAGGTCTTGCTGCAGGAGGAAGCAGTCGATGCCGGCGAGCTTGTACTTCTTCGTCATGCCGAACGAGTGCAGCTGGGTCATCAGCCGGAGCGAGTCGGTGCCGGCGAAGGCGAGGAACAGCACGTCGGGACCCGACTGGTTGATGGCGCCGAACCAGGGGCTGAAGTCCTTGGTGTCCAGCGGCGCGCCGGCGACGCCGACCACCTCGCCGCCGAGCTTCTCGAGCGCGGTCTTGAACTGGCGCCCGTCCGACTGGCCCATCGCGTAGTCGGTGTAGAAGATGTAGACCTTCTTGCCCATCTTGTCGACGATGTACTTGGCCAGGCCGGTGGCCTGCATCCGCGAGTCCGGCTGGTTCGAGAAGTAGTACTTGTGGAACTTCGTGGTCCTCATGAACTCCGCGCACGAGACGGAGTTCCAGTGGATGGTCTTGTGCTTCTTGGTGACGTCCATCACCGCCAGGGTCGCGCCGCTGGAGACGGCGCCGACCAGGAGCTTCACGTCGTCCTGAAGGATCAGCTTCTCGGCCTTGCGCACGGCCGGCGCGGGCTTCGTCTCGTCGTCCTCGGAGACGATCTCGATCTTCTGGCCGAGGACGCCGCCCTTGGCGTTCAGCTCCTCGACCGCCATCTGCATGCCCCACGTCTGATACTTGCCGTAGCCCTCGAAGACGCCGACCTTGGAGCCGAGGTCGCCGATCTTGACGACTTTCTGCTGCGAGACGGCCGGCGCCGCGATCCAGACCAGCGCGGCGATGGCGACCAGCACGGTGAATCCCCATGTCACGCGCTTCATGTGCTCCTCCTTGGTGTCGGTGACGATGCTGCGATCAGGGTCGAGAGGACCTGCGCGATTCGCTGGAGCGGCTGCCGGATTCCCGCCGGATCGACCGGAGTGACCCCGGCGGCCGGTGATTTCACGTACGTCTCGGCCTCGTCGAACGCGAGGCGGAGGGCGACCGAGGCCTTGTCGTCGCGCGACGCGACGGCGAAGTCGACGAGGTTGTAGTAGCGCCAGATCGCCTCGAGGAACTTGCGTCCGGTGGTGACACGGGCTGTCGGCCGTGGCGTCGGGTCGCGCGATCTGACGATCCGCCTCGAGAGCCAGGTCGCGCGAGAGCGCGGCGAAGAAGATCATGAGCCTCCGCTCGACCTCGGGCCCGTCACCGGCGGTGAGCGCGGCGCGCGTGCCGTCCTCGAGGCCGGCCGGCAGAGTTGCGGCGTGAGCGCGCATCTCGGCCCGCAGCGCGCCCGAGTCGAACAGCCGGCGCGCGACGTCGTACTTGCCGGCCTGAACCGAGAACTTCACTTGCTTGAAGTTCGTCGTGATCGCGTTGTCCTTCGGCACGTACGCGCCGACGTGATGCGCCGAGGCGGGCGATATGGGCGCGGCGACCACCACGAGCGCGGCGAGGACGGTCGGAGCGAGGATCGCGCGGCCGGTCACGCTCGTCTTCGCTCGAGCATCGACCACGCGACGAGCCCGGCGAGGCCCCAGAGCGCGACGATCGTGGCGCTGCCGAACGGAACCCAGACGAGCCACTCGGCGATCGTCTTCGCTCGTTCCAGGCCGTACGACGGGATGAGCGCGCTCCATACGAGGTAGCCGACAGGATAGCCCGCCCCGCCCGCCGTGAGAAGGGCGATGATCGCCCGGCGCGTCGCGACGCTCCGGATCACGGTGGCCGCGACCATCGAGGTGGCGATGATCACGAGCCCCATGCCCTCCGCGTGCATGTGAAAGAGCCGGAGTCCCGCGTCGAACTTCACCAGCGCCTCGTCGAGGATGCGCTCGTCGACGTCGCGCACGCCGACCAGGCCGTGGACGGTGGGGTGCGCGAGCATGCCGTCGCGAGCCCAGCGGGTCAGCTCGACCTTGAAGCGCGCCATCGAGCCGCCGCCGACTTCGGCCGCGACGATCGAGAGCACGGCGACGAGCAGCACCCAGCGCGGCGGGATTCGCCAGGTAGGGGACTCGGCGTCGGTCATGGGTGCCGACGCGCGGCCGCGAGCCACAGGCCGACGAGCCCCGCGATCGCCGAGATCCCGAGCGGCGTGAGGAGCCAGCGCTCGGCCAGCTCGGTGCCGGCGTCGCGCCCGAGCTCGAGCACGGCGGCGCCGTACACGAGATAGCCGAGCGGAAAGAGCCCGCCGAGCGTCAGCAGCACATAAAGGACGGTGCGCGCGCGGCACGAGGGCACGACGGCCGCGACCAGCGCGGTCGAAAAGAACAGCACCAGGCCGACGCCCTCGCCGTGCAGGTGAAAGAACGACAGGCCGGCCTCGGCGGTGAAGATCGCGCGATCGCGGACCTCGTCGTCGTACTCGGCCGAGCCGGAGACGCCGTGGGCCGCCGGATTGGCGGCGACACGAGCCGCGGCGTAGCGCTGGATCTCGGGCTTGAGCCGCGACATCGCGGCGCCGGCCGTCTCGCCGAGCGCCAGCATCACGAGGGCGACGAGCACGACGGCGAGGGGCGGGCGCCTCACGGTGCCGGACATTATCACGAATCATGGTGGCGCCTCGGCCGGCGAGCGACCGGCGTTTGTCATTACCGGCGGCCTGTGGCAAGGTTGGCGCGCTTATGCGCCGTGGTGACGCGTACGTCGCGAGTCTCCGGGACGGGCGGGCGGTGTACCTCGACGGCGAGCATGTGGACGACGTCACCAAGCACCCGGCGTTCGTCGAGCCCATCCGGAGAATCGCCGAGACCTACGATCGCGCGAAGGCCGCCGAGAATGACCCGGCCCTCACGTTCGCCGATGCGACGACGGGGGCGCGCCACAGCAACATGTGGCTCGTGCCGCGCTCGGCCGAGGATCTCGCCGCGCGCCGGCGCCTCCATCGGTTCTGGGCCGAGCCCTCGTTCGGGCTCATGGGGCGTACGCCCGACCACGTGGCGTGCGTGCTCACGGCCTTCTCGGCCTGGCGCCACCTCTTCGACGGCGGCGGCGCGCGCTTCGGCGACCACGTGGAGCGCTTCTACGCGCGCGCTCGCGACGAAGATCTCTACGTGACCTATGCGATCGTGCCGCCGCAGGTAGACCGCTCGCGGCCCGCGCATCGTCACCCAGAGCCGTTCCTGCATCCGGGCGTGGTGCGCGAGACGTCGGCCGGTATCGTGGTTCGCGGGGCCCACGCGATCGCCACCTCCGCGACGATGGCCGACTGGCTCTTCGTCTCCTACATCACGCCGCTGGTGCCGGGTGACGAGGACTACGCGATCTCACTCGTCATGCCGATGAACGCCGAGGGGCTGCGCCTCTATCCGCGGCGGCCGTTTGCCTCGCAGGCGACGAGCGTCTTCGACTACCCGCTCTCGTCCCGCTTCGACGAGGTCGACACCACCGTCGTCTTCAACGACGTCGTCGTGCCCTGGGAGCAGGTCTTCATCTACCGGAACGTGGACCTCGTCAACGCGCAGTTCCACGACTCGCCTTCGCACACGACGGCGAACTTCCAGGCGCTGGTCCGGTTCGGCGTGAAGCTCGAGTTCATGGCCGGCCTGGCGATGCGCCTCGCCGAGATCCAGACCGCGGACGGGAGACGCCGGCGTCCAGGCCACGCTCGGCGGCGAGATCGCGTCCCTGTGCGCGGCGTTCGACGCGCTCGTCAAGGCCGCCGAGCGCTGATCCGCTGATCACGCGCGGGTACGCGCGGCCGCACCCGCAGTACATCTACGCCGGCATGGGGCTCCAGCGGCGGCTGATCGTGGACATGATGCGCACGCTCCGTGAGCTGGCGGGCGGCGCGTTCCAGACCGTGCCGTCGTCGGAGGCCGCGTTCACCAGCGCGGAGACGCGCGCCGACACCGAGCGCTACTACCAGGCGGCGGGCATCGGGGCGCGCGAGCGCATCAAGCTCGTGAAGCTCATCTGGGACTTCGTCGGCACCGAGTTCGGCGGGCGCCAGCTCCAGTACGAGATGTTCTACTCGGCGTCGCAGCCCGTCGTCAACCGCCGCATGTTCCGGTCGTACGACTGGAGCAGCGGCCAAAGCTCTGGTCGACCGTTGCCTCGGCGAGTACTGATGCGTCGCGTGCGCGATGCGGCAGGCCGACGGGGGTGGCGGCCGGGCGCGGTCGGGGTCGAGACGACCACGCGGCACGCGTGCGCTGCCCGCTCGGTCTGGGCTCCATCCGGGCGCTTGACGTCCGCTGGCGCTTGGAGGGAACTGGTCCCTTCGACCCCGACCGCACCCGGCCGCCACCCCCGTCGACCTGTCAACGCGCACACGTGAATCCTCAGGAGGCTTCGTGCCAACGCTAGGTCTCGTGAACATCGGAGCGGTTGCGACCGGAGTGCTGACGGCGCCTCGGCTTGAGGCTGAGGCGATTCTGGTCGACGGACGGGCGGATCGCGGCGATTGGGGCGGCTTCTCGGACTGGCGCGGTGGCGGCGGATGTGGTCGTGGATTGTTTGGGGACGACGGTGATTCCGGGGTTGATCGATTCGCACTGCCATGTGGTGCTGGGGGACTACACGCCCAGACAGAAGACGGTGGATTTCCTCGACTCGTACGTGCACGGCGGGATCACCTGCGGTGGTGTCGGCGGGCGAAGGGGTGCACGCGCCCGGCCGGCCGCACG
This sequence comes from uncultured Candidatus Rokubacteria bacterium, assembly GCA_963789955.1. Classification (GTDB taxonomy): domain Bacteria; phylum Methylomirabilota; class Methylomirabilia; order Rokubacteriales; family CSP1-6; genus AR31. The sequence continues at coordinate 482,735 of CAWBMV010000037.1, read as the reverse complement.
ATGCGGCCGCGGTCGAAGGCGCTGGCGATCGCCGCGGCGAAGTGCTTCGAGCATTTTCATCCGAACGGCATGAAGGTCAACGCGGGCTCGGTGGTGCTCGAGCCGGGGCTCACGGACGGAGGACTTCGCCGAGATGGCGAGGCACGGCGTGCGTCACGCGAAGTACGGCTTCGGCGGCTACGCGCAGCCGTGGGACGGCGAGCCCGAGGTGCGTCTGGCCCAGAAGCACGGTCTGTGCGTCATGTCGCACAGCGGCGGCTCGTCCATCCCCGGCTCGAGCCCGATCAACCACGAGGTCCTCTTGCAGCTGAGACCCGACGTGTGCGGCCACGTCAACGGCGGCACGACGTCGCTCGACGAGCGCGGGATCGACCGGATCATCGCCGAGTCGCAGATGGCCTTGCAGATCGTCCAGGCCGGCAACCTGCGTTCGGCGCTCCACATCGTGCAACAGGCGCGTGAAGCCGGCGCCTTGCCGCGCGTGTGCGTCGCCAGCGACACGCCGACCGGAACCGGCGTGATGCCCCTGGGCGTCCTCAAGAGCATCTGCGAGCTCGCCTCGCTCGGTGATCTCCCGCCGGAGGTCGTCATCGCGCTTGCCACCGGCAACAACACGCGCGCCTTTCGCCTGGCATCCGGTACCGGGACGATCGCGGTGGGGGCCCCGGCCGATCTGGTCGTGTGTGACGCGCCGTCGGCGTCGCTCGCGGCCGACGCGCTGACGGCGATCGCGAGGGGCGACATCCCCGGCATCTCCTGCGTCGTCGTCGATGGCCAGGTGCGCGTCGGGCGGAGCCGCAATACGCCCATGGCCAAGCGCCTCGCGACCTTCAAGGGCGTCGCGGTCCCGGGCTCCGGCCACTAGAGGCGCCGAGCAGCACCCTCCGTACCATTCTCACCGCCCACCCATTCGGGCGATTCCTTGCCCGATCCCAGGCGAGCATGCTGGCGGTGAACGATACCCTGATCGATGGAGGATCGAATGGACGGACTGCAGAGCCTTTCGAACGATCTCGCCACGGCGGTCGAGCGCGCCGGGCGCGCGGTCTTCACGGTCGCCGGACGCCCCCGGCTCGCATCGACTGGTGTGCACTGGCGCCCGGGCCTGGTGGTGACCGCCGACCACACGGTGCACGCCGACGAGGAAGTGACGATCACCGGCCCCGACGGCCGCGCCCTCACGGCACGGGTCGCCGGCCGTGACCCGACGATCGACCTCGCCGTGCTCAAGGTCGACGCGCCCGGCGTCCCCGTGGCCGACATCGCCGACTCGGACGCGGTCCGTGTCGGCCACATCGTGCTGGCGCTCGGCGCCGGCCCGCGAGCGAGCTGGGGCGTGGTGAGCTCGATCGGCGAAGGAAAACGAGCGCGCGGCGCGGCGACCGAGCTGCTCCACCTCGACCTCACGCTCTATCCGGGCTTCTCCGGCGGCCCACTGGTCGACGTGCAGGGACGCGTCGTCGGCATCAACACCTCGGGCGCCTCGCGGCACTGGCACCTCGCCATTCCCGCGGCGGCGGTGAATCGTGTCGTCGACGAGCTATTGCGCCGCGGCCGGATTCCGCGCGCGTACCTGGGCGTGAGCACCCAGCCCGTGCGTCTGCCGGAACAGCTGCGGCAGCGCCTCGCGCTCGATCAGCAGACCGCCGTGATCGTCGTCGAGGTGCAGTCGGGCAGCCCGGCCGCCGCGGCGGGCTTCTCGATCGGCGACGTGATCGTCTCGCTCGGCGCCAATCGCATCACCGATCCGACCGATCTCAAGGCGACCCTCAGGCCGGATCGCGTCGGCGAGAGCATCACCGCGTCGGTACTTCGCGGCGGCGAGCCGAGAGACTTGCCGGTGACCGTCGGCGAGCGCCCGCGGCGCACCTAGGCGCGCCGAGGAAGGAAGAGCCATGAACGCGGTGATCGACATCGCGGCCCTGGCGGAGCAGCTGCGCCGGGTGACCGTGGAGGTGACCGACGCCGGTGAGCTTCTGGGATCCGGCGTGCTGTGGCCGCAGGGCTTCGTCGTCACGAACGCGCACGTCGTGCGACGCCCCGAGGTGACCCTGCGACTGGTCGACGGCCGATGCGTCCACGCGCGCGTGCTGGCCCGCGACTCCGACGCCGACCTCGCGCTGCTCGGCGTGCCCGGGACGGGCCTGCCATCCGCGTCCGTCGCGGAGTCCGAGAGCATCCGGATCGGATCGTTCGTCGCCGCCGTCGGCCATCCGCTCGGGGTTCGTGGCGCGCTGGCGACCGGGATCGTCTGCGCGGTCGGGCCGATCGATCGGCGCGGCCGCTCGTGGATACAGGCGGACCTGCGCCTGGCGCCCGGTAACTCCGGCGGCCCGCTCGCCGACGCCGCCGGACGTGTCGTCGGAGTGAACTCGCGGGCCGCCGGCCCCTTGGCCCTGGCGGTGCCCATGAGTCAGGTCACTCACTTCGTGCGCGGCGCACGGGTGTGAGCGTGGCGGAGCGCCGGCGACTTCCTTCGCGCGAAAGCGAGCGCGAGCGTTCGACCCCGGTTCTCGTGGTCGCCGGCAGTGGGCTGGTCGCCGCGCGCATCGAGGCGATGCTGCGGAGCCGCTCCGATCTCTCCGTGACGGTCAGCGGCTCAGCGGAGCTCGGACGCCGTCTCGAGGACCACGCTCTTGCCGTCGTCGTGCTGGCGCTGTCGTCGGACGCGACGGCGAAGGCGCTCGAGATCCTTCGCGGGTTCCCGGGTGTCGCGGCCGTGGTGCTTCTCGCGTCTGATCCGCTCGCGGCCTGGACGGCCCAGGCGCGCCGCGCGGGGGTTCGCGCGGTCCTTCGCGACGACGCGACCGCCGAGGAGCTCGGCGCGGCGATCGCCGCCGCCAAAGCCGGCCTCGTCGTCCTTCATCCCGATGCGCTGCAAGGCGTCGGCCGAGGCGCGCGCGGCGGAGCGCCGCGATCGCGCGCCGGTGCTGACACCACGCGAGCTCGAGATCCTCGAGATGCTGGCTGAAGGAATGAGCAATCGGACCATTGCGGCGCGGCTCGGGATCTCGAGCCAGACGGTGAAGTTCCACGTGGCCTCGATCCTGGCCAAGCTGGGCGCCGCGAGCCGCACGGAGGCGGTCACGTTCGGCGTGCGACAAGGGCTGATCGCGCTCTAGAGCTCGGCGGACCGCGGGACGATCGGAGCGGTGTGGAGCTAGCGGCGAGCCATCTCGAGCACCGCGGCGCGGAGCTCGTCGCCGTCGACGGGCTTCATCAGATGCATCTGGAAGCCGGCGGCACGGGTGCGCGCGCTGCGGACGCCGGCCGGCAGCAGCGCGATGACCGGGACACTGCGACCCAGGCGCACGTGCACCTGCTGGAGTTGCACGATGAACTCGCGCCCGGCCGCCTCCGCCGACGCCAGGTCGCAGACGATGACGTCGGCGATGAGCGCGGCCCGCAGGGCATCCCCGGTGCTGGCGGCGGTGACGACCGCGCCCGAGAACTCGAGCACTGATCGCAGGAAATGGCGGGCCAGCTGGTCGTCGTCGATCACCAGAACGTGAAGGCCTGCGAGCTCGGACATCGAGGCGCCCATACTTCATTGATGCTACCGAGCTTCGGGCCGGTGCACCGTGGCCGCGGGCGACAAGTTTCGGGTCGGCGACGACAGCGGCGCTTTCTGGGAGGGTGTCAGTCGGTGGCGCTGCGGAAGGATCGGGGCGAGCGTCGGAACCACCGCTGGAATGCCCGGCGAAACGCGCTCGGATCCTCGTAGCCCAGGAGGAACGCCACCTCGGAAACACCGTACTGGCCGTCGCGCAAGAGCGCCGGCGCCATCTCGCGCCGAAGCTCCGCCAGGAGCTTCGCGAAGCTGGCCCCTTCCTGCCGCAGCTGCCGCTGGAGCGTCCGCGCGCTGACTCCCAGGCTGCGGGCGACGCCCTCCAGGGTGGGTGTTCGCTCGCTCAGCTCGGACCACAGCGCGCGGCGCACCCGCTCGCGAAGCGAGCGCTCCGTGCCGATGCTCGCGAGCTTCTGGTCGGCGAGGGTCTCGAGATAGCCGACCAGGGTCTGGTCCGCGACCGCGACCGGTCGCGTCAGATCCTCGCTCCGCAGGAGAAACGACGAGGCCAGCGAGCCGAACTCCAGTGGCGCGCCGAAGAATCGCTCGTACTCCTTGACGTCGGCGGGCTGTCGGTACGAGAGCTGGACGAGGAGCGGTGTCACCGGCCCGCCGACCATCTCGCGGCACGCCGACAAGAGGGCCGCCAGGCGCGCGTCGACGGCGGGCCTGAACGCGCGCAGCGCCGGCTGGACGTCCAGTCGCACCCAGGCCGCGTCGCGCTCGGCGTCGATCCGGACGACCAGCGCGTCCGAGACGACTCGACTGTAGTGGGCGAAGCAATTGAGGCCGTGGCCGAGGGTGCTGCTGTGGGCGACCGCATAGCCGACGAGGCCCCACTCACGCACCGAGGTTTGTGCGCCGATACGCAGTCCGAACGCCGGGTCGGGCACGCGCGAGGCGGCGGCGTGCCAGAGGCGCGTGACCGCGTCGAGCGGGATGCGTCCGTCTGGATCGCGCAGCTGGCGCTCGTCGATCTTGGCCTCGCGCAGGAGCAGGTCGCGGGGCAAGCCCATCTCCCCGAGCTTCTCCAGCTGCACGAGCACCAGGCGCACGAGCCCCGACGGTTGGTTCACGCGACGCCTCCTTGCCGGTAGAGTATCCGACAATGTCTCCCGGCGGGCGCGCCCCGCGAGGACTTGGTACCCTGGGCTGATGAGCAGCCCCGATCTCTCGGCCCTCCGGATCGACGAGCGCGCCCGGCGTGCGCCGCGGCGGCTCGGCTGGCGCGCGATCGCCATCGGGCTCGTGGTGCTGCTCGCGGTCGCCGCCGTGCTGTTCGTCGCGCTGCGCGAGAAGCCTCCGGAGGTCGAGGTGGCGGCCGCACGCGCCGACAAGGGAGGCCGCGCGGCGCTGCTGAACGCCAGCGGGTACGTCACGCCTCGCCAGCGGGCGACCATCGCCGCCAAGATCACGGCGCGGGTCAACGAGATCTACGTCGACGAGGGAATGCAGGTGGAGCCGGGTCAGGTGCTCGCCCGGCTCGACGATTCCGACGCGCGGGCCCGGCTCATCTCGGCGATGGCCGAGCGTGCCGCCACCGCGGCGACCCTGGGCGACCTGCAGGTGAACCTCGACAACGCCGAGCGCGAGCTGAAGCGGGTCGAGGAGCTCTGGGACCGCAAGCTGGTGGCCGAGCAAAGCCGCGACCAGGCCAAGATGGCGGTCGACAGCTTCAAGGCGAGGATCGCGCTGGCCCGCGAGCAGGTCGGCGCCGCCGAGGCGCGGGTGAAGGTCGCGCAGCAGGATCTCGACAACTGCACGGTGCGCGCGCCCTTCGGCGGCATCGTGGTCTCCAAGGACGCGCAGCGCGGCGAGATGGTGTCGCCGGTCTCCGCCGGCGGCGGCTTCACGCGCACCGGCATCGCCACGATCGTCGACATGGCCTCGCTCGAGATCGAGGTGGACGTGAACGAGTCGTACATCGCGCGGGTGAAGGCCGCGCAGCCGGTCACGGCCGTGCTCGACGCCTACCCGGACTGGCAGATCCCGGCCAAGGTGCGCACGGTGATCCCGACGGCCGATCGCCAGAAGGCGACGGTCAAGGTGCGGGCGACCTTCGACCGCCTCGACCCGCGCATTCTTCCCGACATGGGCGTCAAGGTCACGTTCCTCGGCGAGGAGCGCGCCGCGCCCGCGACCGCGGGACGGGTGCTGATCGCGCGCGCCGCGCTGGTCGACGAGGGTGGAACGACCGGCGGTGTTCGTGCATCGCGATGGAAAGGTCGAGCGGCGCGCGGTGCGGCTCGGCCAGGCGCGCGGCAACGACCAGGAAGTCATCGCCGGCCTCTCGGACGGCGAGCAGGTCGTCACCACCGGAGCCAAGCAACTACGCGACGGGCAAGCCGTACGCGTGAAGCGCTAGCCAGAACGGTCGTGCCGCTGTAGGCCGGGGCTCCCGGTCGCTGAGGCGTGCCGATACAACAGGAGATGCATGGTCAGCATCGATGGTCGCGGAGACGGCAAGGGCCTGATCATCGCGCGAGGGCTCGGCAAGACCTATCGCCGGGGCGGCGAGGAGATCCACGTGCTGCAAGGGCTCAATCTCGACGTGGACGCCGGCGATTTCGTGGCGTTCATGGGGCCGAGCGGCTCGGGAAAGACGACCTTGCTCAACCTGCTCGGCGGGCTCGACGTGCCGTCGGCCGGCAGCGTCACGGTGGCGGGCGACGAGATCACGCGCATGTCCGGGGCCAAGCTGACGTCCTGGCGCGCCCGCCACGTCGGGTTCGTCTTCCAGATGTACAACCTGATTCCCGTGCTCACCGCGTTTCAGAACGTCGAGCTGCCGCTCTTGCTCACGAGCCTCTCGAAGGCGGACCGGCGGCGACACGTCGAAACGGCGCTGCAGGTCGTGGGGCTGGGCGATCGGATGCGTCACTATCCGCGGCAGCTCTCGGGTGGACAGGAGCAGCGGGTGGGCATCGCGCGCGCGATCGTGGCCGACCCGACCTTCCTGCTCTGCGACGAGCCGACGGGCGACCTCGACCGGAAGAGCGCCGACGAGGTTCTCGATCTGCTCGACCGCCTGGTCCGCGAGCACGGCAAGACCGTGCTGATGGTGACCCACGACCCGCTGGCCGCGGAGCGTGCGCGCCTCGTGCTCCATCTGGAGAAGGGCGTGCTCGTCGAGTCCGTGACCGCGGGCGGCGCGCGGTGAGATAGCCAGCGTAATCGATGAAGTACCTGCATCTCGTCGTCAGCAACTTGCTCAGAAAGAAAACGCGCACGGCGCTCACGGCCGGATCGTTCGCGGTGGCGCTCTTTCTCTTCGGCATCCTGGCCGCGGTCGACGGCGCCTTCAAGCAAGGCGTCGACGTGGCCGGCGTCGATCGTCTCGTGGTGCTGAACCGCGTCTCGATCATCCAGCCGCTGCCGCTCGCCTATCGTGACCGGCTGGCCCGGATCCCCGGCGTGACGAAAGTCACGTTCGCCAACTGGTTCGGCGGCGTGTACCAGGACGAACGCAACTTCTTTCCCCAGTTCGCCGTCGATCGCGAGAGCTATCGCGAGATGTACCCGGAGTTCCTCGTGCCGGACGACCAGTGGCAGGCGTTCCTCGGCGACAAGGAGGGCGCGATCGTGGGCGAGGCGCTGGCCGAGCGCTTCAAGTGGAAGCTCGGCGACCGCATCCCGATCAAGGGCGCGATCTTCCCGGGAAGCTGGGAGTTCAACATCCGCGGCATCTACCGGGGGCGGCGCCCTCAGGACGACACCACGCAGTTCTGGTTCCGCTGGGACTATTTCGACGAGCGGAAGACGTTCACGAAGGGCGTGGTGGGCTGGTACGTCATCCGGATCGCCAATCCCGACGACGCGGTCCGCCTGGTGCAAGGCGATCGACGATCAGTTCGCGAATTCGCCGACCGAGACCAAGACCGACACCGAGAAGGCCTTCGCGGCCTCGTTCGTGAAGCAGATGGGCAACATCCAGCTCTTGATCATGAGCGTCGGCAGCGTCGTCTTCTTCACGCTCCTGCTCGTGACCGGCAACACGATGGCGATCGCCGTCCGCGAGCGCACGCGCGAGCTGGCGGTGCTGAAGGCGGTCGGCTTCCGCGACGGCTTCGTGCTGGCGCTGGTCATCGTCGAGACGATGGCGGTCGCCGTGGTGGGCGGCGGCGTGGGTCTCGGCCTGGCGAAGCTCTTCACCTTGCGCGGCGATCCGACCGGAGGCCTGATGCCGTTCTTCTACGTGTCGCCGCGATCGCTCGTCACCGGGATCATGCTGGCGCTCGGGGTGGGTCTCGCGGCCGGCATCCTTCCCGCGCTGTCCGCGAGCCGGCTGCGCGTCGTCGACGCGCTGAGGCGGATCTAAGATGGCCATCCCGATCGTCTACAACGTCCGGAGTCTCGGCGCGCGATGGACGTCGACCGTGGTGGCCGTGCTCGGCATCGCCGGGACCGTCGGCGTCTTCGTGGCCATGCTCTCGCTCGCGCGCGGCTTCGAGGCCACCCTGGTGGCCTCCGGATCGGCCCGCAACGCGATCGTCCGGCGCGCCGGCGCCACGTCCGAGATGGACAGCAGCGTGATGCTCGAGCAGGTGCGGGTGGTCGAGGACGCGCCCGGAGTCGAGCGCGGCGATGGCGGCCCGCTGGTCAGCCCCGAGGTCGTCGTGATCGCCTCGTTTCCGCTCAAGGGGCGCGGCGTCGACGGCAACGCTCAGGTCCGCGGCGTATCGCCCAAGGCGCTGACCGTCCGGCCGACCGTGAAGATCGTCGCGGGGCGCGCCTTCCAGCCCGGGCTGTCGGAGCTGCTGGTGGGCAGCAACGTGGCCGCGAGCTACGACGGCCTCGAGCTCGGCAAGACCGTGCGCTTCGGCGGCGGCACCTGGACCGTGGTGGGCGTGTTCGACAGCGGCGGCAGCGCGTACGATTCGGAGCTCTGGTGCGACTACAGCGTGCTCCGGCAGGTCTACCAGCGTCCGCTCAACATGTTCCAGTCGGCCACCGTGCGCCTCACGTCGCCCGACGCGCTGACCTCCTTCAAGGACGCGCTGACCTCCGATCCGCGCGTGACCGTGCAGATCGACCGCGAGATCGACTACTACGCCAAGCAGTCGCGTCAGCTGACGACGTTGATCACGGTGCTCGGCTCGATCATCGCGATCGTGATGGGCATCGGCGCCGTCTTCGGCGCGCTGAACACGATGTACTCGGCGGTCTCCGAGCGCACGCGCGAGATCGCCACGCTCCGGGCCCTCGGGTTCGGGAGCGGGAGCGTGGTCGTGTCGTTCGTGGTCGAGTCGCTCTGCATCGCCTTCGTGGGCGGCCTCCTGGGCTGCGTGGTCGTCCTGCCGCTGAACGGCCTCACGACGGGCACGATCAACTGGCAGACCTTCTCGCACCTGGCCTTCGCGTTCAGGGTCACGCCCGGTCTCCTGGCGATGGGGCTCGCGTTCGCGCTGCTGATGGGGCTCATCGGCGGCGTGCCGCCGGCCGTGCGCGCGGCGCGCGCCCAGATCGCTTCCGCTCTTCGCGAGCTCTAGATGTGAAGCCAGCAGCCTCGGGCAGCGCGCCCGATCTTCAGGCGAAGAGCGCCCGGGCGCGCCCGGAGTCTGGGCATCGATACCGTGTCGCGAGCGTGTAACCGGCTGAATCCACGCGGGTGTGGTCAGAGCCGCTGAGGCGGCATCGTTCTTGCCACGGCACGACGCAGAGGAGGGGAACATGCCCAAGTTCGTCTTGACCCTGCTCGTGCTCGTCGTCGCCCTGGCGGCCGTCCTGGAGGTCAAGCTCGCGGCTCATCACGACGAGCCGCTCGCGGCCGAGCGCGCCGCCGAGGCGAAGTAGCCCCGCTCAGTGTGCGCCGAGGCCGGGGATCGAGATCAGGAGGTGTAGCAAGCCGCCGAGGTCGTTCAGCTTGCGCGCATCCCAGCGCACGAACGCCTCGCGCTCCTCGTCGGTGAGATCGGCGTCGGCGAGCGCCCGGCGAGGATCGGCGCGGAACCGGTCGCGGAAGGCCGCATCCTTCTTCAGGCGGTAGAGCACCACGTTCGTCTCGTAGCGGCTCATGCCACGTCCCACTGGAGCGCCGCCAGATCCACGCGGCCCATCTCGCCGAAGAAGCGGACCGTCGCGCGCGCCGGACTCACCGCACCCAGGAGCACGAGCCAGTTGAGCAGCTCGTGCGACCCGCTGTCGTGAAGCTCCTTGGCCGTGAGCGCGGTCATCGCCTCGTGGTCGCCCGCTTCCATCAGCGTGACGATCCGGCGGTCGAAGACCGGATCCGACTGGCCCACGCGCGCGAGGGAGAGCTCCGGGAAGTGGCTGAGCCCGCCCGTGGCGATGATCGCGACATTCCACGGACCTTCGGCCACGACCCGCGCGATGTGACGCCCCGCCTCGAAGCAGCGCTTCGCGGTCGGCTGAGGCGTCACGAAGCAATTGACCCAGAAGGGGACGAGCGGCGGCACCGGTCGATCGCCGTACAGGGTCGAGACCGGACTCAGGAACGCGTGATCGAGCGGCGCCGACCACGACGCCGCGAAGTCGAACCCGGACTGCATCCCTTTTTCCAGGATGCTGTTGGCGAGGTCCTCGTGGACCGGATAGCGCTCGGGCAGGCCGTCGAGGGCGCGATCGAACTCGATCGCGTCGTCCTGGACCATGCGATTCACCGACCGTCCGACGCGGACGCAGAGCGCGGGGATCGCGTCGAACGAGAAGACGTTCAGGTGATCGTCGGCGACCACCACGAGGGCGTCGGGCGCGGTCGTGAGGAGCGTGCGTCCCATGTCGCGGACCACCGCGATCAGGTCCTCGACCATTCGCCGTCCGTGCGGCCCGACGTTCTGGCCGTAGTAGTCGGGGTAGAGCACGTGCGACATCGCCGCCGCATACACGATCCGGCCCATACGTTCTCGCCTCCCGAGGGGTGCCCCATGATGCCCGAGAACCTCGCCGGTCTGCCCGGCAAAAAGCGTCGCATCGGTGGTAGAGTCGGCGACATCGACCATCAAAGGCCATCAGGAGATCGAGATATGGACAAGAAAGTCGCGATCGTGACGGGTGCCGGAAGCGGAGTGGGCAGGGCGGTCGGGCTCGCGCTGTTGAGAGAGGGCTACCACGTCTCGCTCGCCGGACGGCGCAAGGACGCCCTCGAGAAGGTCGTGGCCGAGGCGGGCGACGCACGCTCTCGCGCCCTGGCCATCCCCACCGACGTGTGTGATCCCCAGGCCATCCGCGCCCTCTTCGCCCAGACCAAGAGCGCGTTCGGCCGTCTCGATCTCCTGTTCAACAACGCCGGGATCGGCGCCGCCGGCCTCCTGGAGGACTTGACCGTCGAGCAGTGGAAGGCCGTCGTCGACACCAACCTGACGGGCTCGTTCCTGTGCACCCAGGAAGCCTTCAAGATCATGAAGGACCAGAACCCGCGCGGCGGGCGGATCATCAACAACGGCTCGATCTCGGCCCACACGCCGCGGCCCAATTCCGCGCCGTACACCTCGACCAAGCACGCGATCACCGGCCTCACGAAGGCCACGTCGCTGGACGGCAGAAAGTACGACATCACCTGCGGCCAGATCGACATCGGCAACGCTGCGACCCCGATGACCGAGCGGATGGCGAAGGGTGTCCCGCAGCCGAACGGCACGACCATGATCGAGCCGACGATGGACGTCGAGAACGTGGCGAACGCGGTGCTCTGCATGGCGCGGATGCCGCTCGATGCGAACGTGCTGTTCATGACCGTGATGGCCAACAAGATGCCGTTCGTCGGCCGCGGCTGAACGGTCAGCGCGACTCGGAGAACGGGCCATGCGAGTTCCCGCCCAGCAGATTCACCGTCAGCTCGTGTCCGTCTTCCGGGCGTGGGGGATGTCGGAGGCCCACGCCGACACCACCGCCGACATGATGGTGGAGACCGATCTGCGAGGCGTCGACTCGCACGGCATCGGGATGCTGCCGACCTACGACCAGGAGTTTCGCAACGGGCGCCTCAACATGCGCCCGAGCTTCAAGAAGGTGCGCGAGACGGCGGCGATGGCGCTCATCGACGCCGACGCCTCGCTCGGCCACCCGGCCGCCGCCCACGGGATGAATCTCGCGGTCGACAAGTGCCTCACGGTCGGCGTCGGCGTCGTCGCGGTGTTCAACTCGCACCACTTCGGCGCCGCCGGGTGCTATGCGCGCATCGCCGCCGATCGCGGCGTGATCGGCATGGTGACCTCGGCCACCCGCGGCGTCACCATGGTGCCCACGTTCGGCGCCGAGCCGGTCATGGGCACGAATCCACTCGCGTTCGCGGCCCCGGCGAAGCGCAACGCGCCGTTCGAGCTCGACATGGCGACGACGACGGTCGCCGCGGGAAAAGTCCGGGTGTACAAGCTCAACCACAAGCCGCTGCCGGCGGGCTGGGTCGTCGACGGCGACGGCAAGACCGTGACCGACTCGGCGAAGGGCTTCCAGCACGTCAGCGATCGCGACGGCGGCATCACGCCCGCTCGGCGGCTCGCGCGAGGCGGGCAGCCACAAGGGCTATGGGCTCGCGGTGATGGTGCACGTGCTGGCCGGCACGCTCGCCGGCGCCTCGTTCTCGCCGATCCGCAACCAGACGCAGAAGACGTCCGACCCGCACAACATCGGTCACTTCTTCATGGCGATCGATCCGCGCGCGTTTCGCGCGGAGGGCGAGTTCGAAGAAGATCTCGACCAGGTGATCGACGTGCTGCACAACGCCAAGCGAGTGGACGCCAATCAGCCGGTGCTGGTCGCGGGCGATCCGGAGCGGGCGAACAAGAAGGAGCGGCTCGAGCAGGGGGTGCCGATTCCGGACGACCTCATGGATCAGCTGCGCGCGGTCGCGAAGAACGCCAACGTGCCGTTCGTGCTCGCCGGGTCATAGTGAGCGAGGCTCGCTGGATCGGGAAGTCGGTCAAGCGCGTCGAGGACGCGCGGCTCCTCACCGGGCGCGGAACCTACATCGACGACCACCCGCCGGTCGGCAACGTGCGCCACGCGGCGATCGTGCGCTCGCCGCTGCCTCACGCGGCGATCCGCGGCTACGATCTGTCCGAGGCGCTGGCGCTGGACGGCGTGGACGGCGCTCTCACCGGCGCGGACGTCGCCCGGTACACCAAGCCCTTCTCGGTCGGCGTGACCGCGCCGATCCACTACTACTGCGCGGCGACGGACCGCGTGCGGTTCGTCGGCGAGCCGGTGGCAGTGGTCGTGGCCAAGAACCGCTACGTGGCCGAGGACGCCGCCGATCTCGTCCGGGTGGACTACGATCCGCTCCCCGTGGTCGTCGATCCCGAGCGCGCGCTCGACGCCTCGGCACCCGTTCTGCATCAGGCCGTCGGCTCGAACCTGGCGGGTCACCGCCGGCTCGTCTACGGCGAGCCCGACCGCGCCTTCCGCGAGGCCGACGTGGTCCTGACCGAGCGCTTCGCGTTTCCGAAGTACGGCTCGACGCCGATCGAGACCTACGGCGTCATCGCGCGCTGGGATCCGATCGACGGCGTGTGCACGGTGTGGTCGAACTTCATGGGGCCGTTCATCATGCACCCGCTGACCGCGCGGGTCCTCGGTCTCGCCGAGAACAAGCTGCGCTTCATCGTGCCGACCGACATCGGCGGCTCGTTCGGTATCAAGTCGTCGATCTACCCCTACATCGCCCTGATCGCGCTCGCCGCGATGCGGCTCGGGGTGCCGGTCAAGTGGATCGAGGACCGGCGCGAGCATCTGCTGGCGTCGTCGAGCGGGACGGATCGCGTGGCCTACCGCGAGGTGGCGGCGCGCAAGGACGGCACGATCCTCGGGATGCGGTTCAAGTGGCTCGACAATGTCGGCGGCTACATCCGCAGCCCGGAGCCCGGCTGCAGCTTCCGTCCGACCGGGAACTTCGTCGGGCCCTACCGCTTTCAGAATCTCGAAGTCGACGCCTCGGTGGTCATGACCAACAAGAGCCTGACCGGGCCGAACCGCGGCTACGCGTGCGGTCACCTCTACTTCGAGACCGAGGGCATGATGGACCGGCTCGCCGACCGGCTCGGCCTCGATCCGGTCGAAGTGAGGCGCCGCAACCTCGTGCAGCCCGATCAGTTTCCCTATCGCACGCCGACCGGCGGGCTGTACGACAGCGGCGATTATCCAGCCGTCTTCGACAAGGCGCTGGAGCTGGCGCGCTACGACGAGCTTCGTCGCGAGCAGGCGAAGGCGCGCGCCGCGGGCCGCTACGTCGGCATCGGGCTCGCGCTGGCCGTCGACCCCTCGGTGTCGAACATGGGCTACGTCGCGACCGCGCTCGACCCGCAGTTCCGCGCGAAGCCCGAGTATCTGCCGAAGTCGGGCGCCGTGGACGCGGCCACGATCAAGATCGATCCTCTCGGCCGGGTCATCGCGATCCTGGGCACGACGCCTCAGGGCCAGGGCCACCAGACGGTGGTGTCGCAGATCGTCGCCGACGAGCTCGGGCTCGCGCCGCAGGACGTCACCGTCGTCGACGAGATGGACACGTTCACGCGCGTGTGGTCGATCTCGTCGGGCACCTACTCGAGCCGGTTCGGCTCGGTCGGGACGAGTGCCGTCGCGCTGGCCGCCCGCAAGCTCAAGGCGAAGCTCGTGGAATACGGCGCGCACCTGATGGAGCTGCCGGCCGCCTCGCTCGAGTTCCGGGACGGCGCCGTGCGACCGCGGACCGGAAAGGGGCCGTCCTATTCCATCAAGGACCTGGCCGGCCGCGCACACTGGAACACCGAGTCGCTGCCGGACGGGATGGAGCCCGCCCTCCAGGCGACGGCGGTGTTCGGCTTCACGGTCGCGAAGGCCGTCGACGCCGAGGACCGCGTGAACTCGTCCAACACGTACGGCTTCATCGCCGAGGTGATGGCCGTGGAGGTCGATCCCGAGACGGCGGCGATCACGATCCTGCGCTACGTGACCGTGCACGACGCGGGCACGATCATCAACCCGATGATCGCCGAGGGACAGATCTACGGCGGCGCGCTCCACGGGCTCGGCGGCGCGCTCTACGAAGAGCTCGCCTACGACGAGCACGGTCAGTTCCTGACCGGAACGTTCATGGACTATCTCGTCCCGACCGCGAGCGAGGCGCCGCAGATCGACATCGCGCACATCGTCTCGCCGTCTCCGCTGACGCCGCTCGGCTCGAAGGGACTGGGCGAATCCTCGTCGATGACGGTTCCGGCGGTCATCGCGAACGCCGTCAGCGACGCGCTCGCGCCGCTCGGCATCCGGATCAACGAGCTGCCCATGACCCCATCGAAGCTCTGGACAGCAATGGATCGGGCACGTCGCCAAGCCGCACGCCAACGGTGAGAACGGCGTGTCGGAGCCGCAACTCGGAGTGCGACGGTGAGAACGAGCGTGTCGGAGCCACGACTCGAAACGCAACCGTCAGAACGGGCGTGTCGGAGCCACAACTCGGAGTGCGACGGGAGAACGGGCGTGTCGGAGCCACTCGCACCTCTCTCAGGCCACCCTCGGTCCAAGCCGACCTCGAGGACCCCGCTACAATGAAACCACCCAAGTTCGAGTACCACGCTCCGGCGAGCCTCGACGAGGCGCTCGCGGCGCTGGGCCGTTACGGCGGCGACGCCAAGGTGTTGGCCGGCGGCCAGAGCCTGATGCCGCTGCTCAACTTCCGACTAGCGCGCCCGGCCGCGCTCGTCGACCTGAACCGGATCGCGTCGCTCGCCTACATCCGCGAGGAGAACGGCCAGGTTCGCTTCGGCGCGATGACCCGGCAGCGGACGATCGAGTTCTCACCGGTCGTCGCCCAGCGGGTGCCGCTCCTGAAAGAGGCCACGCGCTGGGTCGGGCACCTGCCGATTCGCACGCGCGGCACCATCGGCGGCTCGATCGCCCACGCCGATCCGTCGGCCGAATACCCGGCGGTGCTGGCGGCGCTCGACGGGGAAGTGGTGGCGCGCGGCGCCAAGGGCGAGCGGGTGATCCGCGCGGCCGATCTCTTCCAGACGTATCTCACGACGAATCTGGCGCCCGACGAGATCCTCACCGAGGTGCGGCTGCCCGCGATGCCGGCCGGCGCCGGCTACGCGCTCGAGGAGTTCGCGCGACGCCACGGCGATTTTGCGATCGTCGGCATCGCGGCGATGGTCGTGCGCGAAGGGCAACGCTGCAAGCTGGCGCGTCTCGCCACCGCCGGGGCCGGGCCCGTGCCGGTGCGGTTACGCGCCGCCGAAGAGATTCTGGAGCGCGAGGGGCTGGGCGAGGCGGCGATCGAGGCGGCGGCGCGGAAGGCCACCGAGCTCGTCGATCCCGACGCCGACATTCACGCCTCGGCCGACTATCGGCGTCACCTCACTGGAGTGCTCACGAAGCGCGCCCTCACGAGGGCGATCGGAGTCGCGCGTGGCTGACATGGTGACGGTCCGCTTGAAAGTGAACGGCGTCGCCCACGAGGGGCGCTGCGAGCCGCGCAAGCTGCTGGTCGACTTCATCCGCGAGGACCTCGGACTCACCGGCACGCACGTCGGGTGCGAGCACGGGATCTGCGGGGCGTGCACGATCATGTTCAACGGCGAGGCGGCGCGCTCGTGCATCATGCTCGCCGTCCAGGCCGACGGCGCCGAGCTCGCCACCGTCGAGGGGCTCATGCGCGACGGCAAGCTCCACCCGCTGCAGGAGGCCTTCCGCGACCATCACGGGCTGCAATGCGGCTTCTGCACGCCGGGCATGCTGATGACCGCGCTCGACCTCCTGCGCACGAACCCGTCGCCCACCGATCGCGAGATCCGCGAGGGCATCTCGGCCGTCCTCTGCCGCTGCACCGGCTATCAGGGGATCGTCAACGCGGTCCGGGCCGCCGCGCCCATCCTCGCCTCCGGGCGCTAGGTTCGGAGAGAGCTCGTGGGAGTGAACCTGCCGCGGCTCGTCGGCGCCCGCGTGGCGCGGCGCGAAGATCCCCGTCTTCTGACCGGGCAGGGCAGCTACGTCGACGACCACCGTCCGCCGCAGATGCTCTACGCGGCCTTCCTCCGCTCGCCGCACGCCCACGCCCGCCTCGTGCGCATCGATCGCGTCGGCGGCGCTCGCGCTGCCCGGCGTCGCGGCGGTGCTGACCGGCGAGGACATCGCGCGCGCGGCGAAACCGGTGCGCGCCGAGTCCAAGACGCCGAGCGTCAAGACCACGAGCTTTCCGCCGCTGGCCCTCGGCAAGGTGCGTCACGTGGGTGAGGCGATCGTGATGGTCGCGGCCGAGAGCCGCTACGTGGCCGAGGACGCCGTCGAGCACATCGTCGTGGAGTTCGAGCCGCTGCCGGTCGTGAAGAACACCGACGAGGCGCTCGATCCGGCGAGCCCGGTGCTGCACGAGGACGCCGGGACGAACTTGCTCGTGAGCCGCGAGTTCGCCCGCGGTGACGTCGACGGCGCGCTGGCCGGCGCGGCGCTCGTCGTGCGCGAGCGGTTTCGTTTCCACCGGCACACGCCGGTCTGCATGGAAAACCGCGGCTGCCTCGCGGACTACGCGACCGGCAGCCAGACGCTCACCCTGCGGTCGTCCGCGCAGTGCCCCGGTCTCGTGCGCGACATCTTGACCGACCTGCTGAGCATGCCGGAGCACCAGATCCGCGTGATCGCGAACGACGTGGGCGGCGGCTTCGGCGCCAAGGCTTCGCTCTACCCCGAGGAGATCGCCACGTGCGTGATGGCGCGACGACTCGGGCGCCCGGTGAAGTGGATCGGCGATCGCCGCGAGGACCTGCTCTCGACCACGCACGCCTGGGACGAGATCGTCGACGCCGAGCTCGGCCTGAACGCGGACGGCACCATCGTCGGGCTTCGCGCGCAGGTCACCGCCGACGTCGGCGCCTACTCGATCTATCCGTGGACCGCTGCCATCGAGCCGGTGCAGACGATCAGCTTCCTGCCCGGGCCCTACAAGGTACCGACCTATCGGGGGCGGACGCGCGGCGTGGCGACCTGCAAGGCGCCGCTCGGGCCGTACCGTGGCGTCGGGCGGCCGCCCGCCGTGTTCGTGATCGAGGGCCTGATGGATCGAGCCGCGCGCCGGCTCGGGATCGATCCGACCGAGATCCGGCTCCGCAATTTCATCCGGGACGAAGACTTTCCCTACAAGTCCCCGTCGGGGATCGTGTGGGACACAGTCGAGCTTCACCGGCTCGCTCGTGAAGGCACGCGAGGCCCTCGACTACAAGGCCGCCCGCGACGAGCAAGCGCGCGCGCGGGCCGACGGGCGCTGGCTCGGGATCGGTGTCGCGTCGTATGTCGAGCTCACCGGCATCGGCTCCGCGATCCCGGTGTCGCCGGGCATGCCCGTCTCGACCGGGACCGAGGCGGCGACGATCCGCTTCGACCCCGCGGGCAAGGTCACCGCGGTGTTCGGCGTCGCCTCGCACGGCCAGGGCCTCGAGACGACCCTGGCGCAGATCGTGGCGGACGAAGTCGGCGTGCCGATCGAGGACGTGCGCGTGCTCCACGGCGATACGGAGATCTCGCCCTACGGGACCGGCACCTACGCGAGCCGCAGTCTCGTGCTGGCCGGCGGCGCCGCCATCCTCGCCGGCCGAGCGATCCGCGAGAAGATGGTGCTGATCGCCGGTCATCTGCTCGAAGCCGACCCGGCCGACGTCACGGTGGTCGACGGCCGATACTCCGTGCGCGGGATGCGCGACCGGAGCGTGGCGGTCCGGCAGATCGCCCGCGCGGCCTACTCGGGTGCGCGCCAGCTCCCGAAGGGGCTCGAGCCGGGGCTGGAGGCGACGAAGTTCTACGATCCGTACTACGGCACCGCCTCGAACGCGACGCACGTGGCGGTGGTCGAGGTGGATCGCGCCACCTGCGAGGTGAAGACCCTGCGCTACGTCGTCGTCGAGGACTGCGGCCGCATGGTCAACCCGCTCATCGTGGACGGTCAGGTTCACGGCGGCGTCGCGCAGGGCATCGGCGCCGCGCTCCTGGAGGAGATCGTCTACGACGACCACGGCCAGCTCCTCAGCGGCACGTTGATGGACTACGTCGTGCCCTCGGCGTGCGAGGTTCCGATGATGGAAGTGCACCATCTGGAGACGCCGTCACCGGTCACGCTCGGGGGATTCCGCGGCATGGGCGAGGGCGGGACCATCGGCGCCCCCGCGGCCATCGCCAACGCGATCGCGGACGCCCTGTCGCCGCTGGGGATCGAGGTCGCCGAGCTGCCGGTCAGCCCCGATCGACTCTTCCGGCTCCTCGGGGGCGCCCCGGGAGCGAAGCGATGAATCTCGGGCTCGCCGGGAAGGTCGCGCTGGTCACCGGGGGCGGGCGGGACGTCGGCCGCGAGATCTCCTTGACCCTGGCTCGCGAAGGCGCCGCCGTCGCCGTCAACTACATGCACTCGAAGGCCGACGCCGAATCCCTCGTGGCGGAGATCGCGAAGCTGGGCGGTCGCGCGGTGGCCTATCAGGCCGACGTGGCCGACTACGCCGCCGTCGGCCGGATGATCGACCGCATCGTCGCCGAGCTGGGCCGTCTCGACGTCGTCGTCAACAACGCGGGCTACGTCGAGGCGAAGCTGTTTCTCGAGACGAAGCCCGAAGAGTGGAAGCGCCAGGTGGACGTCGACCTCTACGGCGTCTTCAACGTCTGCCACGCGGCCGCGCCGAAGCTGGCGGCCCAGAAGGGCGGTCGCATCATCAGCATCGTCGGCGACTCGGCGCGCGTGGGCCAGCAGCGTCTCGGCGTGTCGGCCGGCGCGCGCGGCGCGGTGCTGTCCCTCACGCGGACGCTCGCGAAGGAGCTCGGCCGCCAGAACATCACCGTGAACTCCCTCGCGCTCGGCTGGATCGAGACCTCGCACTCCGACCAGGAGTGGATCGCGAAGAACCGCGAGCGGATCCTCGCGTTCTATCCGATCCGCCGCCTCGGCAAGCCCGAGGACGTCGCGCCGCTGGTCGCGTTCCTCGCTTCCGATCTCGCGGGCTGGGTCACCGGGCAGACGATCAGCGTGAGCGGCGGCTACTCCACCGTCTGATGCCCGTCGTCGCCGCGGGCCTCCTCGAGCTCGCCTAGCCGTGCTCATCGACTGCCACGTGCATCTCTTGCCCCGCCGGCGGCTGGCGGGGCTCATGAAGTGGATGCACGGGTTCTACCCGGAGCACCCGATTCCGCGCAGCGTGACGCTCGAGCAGTGCATCGCCTACTACGACACGATCCCGGTCGACTACATCTTCAATCTCGTCTATCCGATTCGCGACGACGAGACCGAGCCGGTGAACCGGTTCAACTTCGAGCTGCACCAGCGCTACCCGTGGATCATTCCGTTCGGCGGGCTCAACGCCGCCGACCAGGACAAGGGCGCGATCGTCGAGCGGTGTCTCGGCGAGTACGGGTTTCTCGGCTTCAAGTTCCACCCGTTCATCCAGTCGTTCGATCCGCTGGATCCGCGGATGATGCCGGCCTACGAGCGGCTGGCTCGCTGGCGGCGGCCGGTCGTCTTCCACACGGGCTACGAAGAGTTCTACGGTCTGAGCCTGCCGCCGGAGACGATGGAGGAGATCGCGCGGTTGTTTCCGACGTTACCAGTCGTCTTCGCCCACTCGCTCTTCCCGCGGTTCGACGATGCCTGGCGGATCGTCGAGCGCTACGACAACGTGTGGCTCGAGATGACCAACGTCTTCTCGAGCTTCTGGGACCGGCGCTACGTTCTCAAGGAGTACGACACCGAGAAGCGTCTGCTCCTCGAGGGTATCGGGCCCCATAGCGAGCGGATCATGTTCGGCACCGACCATCCCGCGGGCTCCGGCACGCTCGAGGAGATCTACCAGACCTTGGACCGGGCCGGCCTCGGCGAATCGGTGCGCGAGCGTCTGGTCGGCGGCACCGCGGAGCGCTTCGTCAGGAGCTTCTGGCCCGACTTCGACTCGCGCAACGCCAAGAAGGCGTGAGCTAGACAGGCCCGAAGCCGACCGACGTCGTCAGGTCCTTCGCGATGAGCGGACGAAACCGGACGGGCAAGCCGACGGTGAGCTGGTCGAGCGGAATGTCGACGATCCGGCCGAGGATGGACACGCCCTCTTTCAACCGCACGACCGCCACGCCATAGGGCACGTCGGCCGCGTGCGCCCGGGGCGCGACACGGATCACCGTGAAGCTCGCGATCGTCCCGTCGCCGGCGAGGGTCACCGGCTGCCACTGATGCGCGTGGCAGTTCGGGCACAGCTCCTTGGGGGGCATCGCAAGCTCGCCGCACGCGCCGCAGCGAATGGCGGTGAGCTGTCCTCCGCGCGCCTTCTCGAAGAACGCGCGGGCGGTGATGGTCGGCTCAGTCACGGCCGAAGAGGCTCACCAGGACCGTCGCGGTGTTGCCGCCGAGCGTGTGGGTGAGCCCCTTGCGCGCGCCCTCGACCTGGCGCGGCCCGGCCTCTCCGCGGAGCTGGGTCACGATCTCCGCCACCTGCGCGGCGCCGGTCGCGCCGATCGGATGGCCTTTGGCCTTCAGCCCGCCCGACGGGTTCACCGGAATCTCCCCGCCGAGACCCGTGAGGCCCTTCTCGGCCGCGCGGCCGCCGGCGCCCGCCTCGAAGAGGCCGAGCCCTTCCGTGGCCACGATCTCGGCGATCGTGAAGCAGTCGTGCAGCTCGACGACGTCCACGTCGGACGGGCCGATCCCGGCCTGCCGGTACGCCGCGGCCGCGGCGCGCTCGGTCGCCGGCACGCGCGAGAGATCGCGCTTGTCTCCGAGCAGCATCCAGTCCGACGCGGCCGCGGAGCCGAGCACCCACACGGGCTTGCGATGCTTGCGCGCGACCTCCTCGGAGGCGAGGACCACCGCCGCGCCGCCGTCGGAGAACGGGCAGCAGTCGTAGAGCTTGAGCGGGTCGGCGACGTAGGCGGATTTCAGGACTTGCTCGATCGTGATCGGCTTCTGGAACTGCGCCTTCGGGTTCAGCGCGCCGTGCCGGTGGTTCTTCACGGCGACCGCGGCCATCTGGGCCTCGGTCGTGCCGTACTTCTGCATGTGCGCCCGGGCGATCAGGGCGAAGACGCCGGGGAAGGTCAGACCGAGCGGCTGCTCCCACACCGCGTCGGATGCGTACGCGAAGTACTCGGTCGACTCGGCCGTGGAGACATTCAGCACGCGCTCGGCACCGCCGACCAGGATGACGTCCGAGACCCCCGCGGCGATCTCCATCACGGCGTGACGGAACGCGGCGTGCGAGCTCGCGCACGCGGTCTCGAAGCGGGTCGTGGGCACCGTCGGGATGCCCAGGACGGAGGCCGCCTGAGGCCCGGTGTGGAGCTGATGCTCGGTCTCGCCGCCCACCACGTTGCCGTAGTAGAGGGCCTGGACGGCGCTCGCGGGCACGCCGGCGTCTGTCAGCGCGTCGCGCGCGGCCTCGGCGAAAAGCTCGGCCGAGGTGCGGTCGTGCAGCCCGAATTTCGTCACTCCGACCCCGATCACGGCGACGCGGCGCATGAATGTCCTCCTGCTCGCATGCTAGCATTAAAATTCGCGGCGTTCGGCTCGACCAATTCTTCTTGCCGTGACTACCATGTCCCAGGTTCAATGGTCGTAGGTGCTGAGGCGGGTTAACCTCGCGTGCTGAGTGAAGAAGCGCTCATTCTCGCCGCCGTCGTTGGCGCGTGCGCGCTGCTCGTGCTCGGTGTCCTCGAGCTGGTGTGGCCGACTCGGTCGCGTCGCCCGCGCCACTCCGGGGTCGAGCCGACGCCGGCGCGTCCGTCCCTGACCGTCACGCCCCCGCGCCCGGCTCAGAGCATCCTGCCGCGCAGGCTGGTCGACTCGCCGTCTGCCACGCGACCGGCCGGCGGATTCGCATTTCCGCCGCCGGCCGACTATGTGCCGCCTCCGTTGCCGCGCGAAGAAATGCGCCCCCTTCGACCCGTCGGATACGTCGTTCCGGAACGCTCTCCGGAGCCCGAGCAGCCGCTCACGGCGCCCACGCCGCCCGAACCGATCGAGGAGCCCGTGGCGCCACCGGAGCCTGCCTACATCGCACCGCCGGCCGTCGAGGTCGAGCCCGAGCCGATCGAGCCCGCGCGCGCTCGGGCCGACGACACGCCGCTCACGATCGAGCCAGAGCCGCAACCGATCGAGCCCGAGCCACCGCGGTTCGAGGCCGATCCACCTCGATTCGAGCCGGAGCCGTCACGACGCGAACCATGGTTTGAACACGAGTCGGCACCGAACGAACCCGAGCCGCCGCGTTTCGAGAGCGAGCCGCCCCCGTTCGAGGCCGCGTCGCCGCGACTCGAACCCGAGTCATCGTGGTTCGAGCCGGAGCCCGTGGTCGACCTTGTGCCGTCCGAGGTCGAGGCCGAGCCGAAGCCGATCGAGCCGGCGCCGCCCATCATCGAGCCCGGGCCGCAACCGATCGTGCGCATTCCACCGTCATTTCGAGCCTGTCGCTCCGCCGCAGGAGCCCGTGGAGCCACCGCAGCCCGTGCAGCCTCCGGAGCCGCCGAGGCGGCGCCGGAGCAAGATCTCGCCGCACGCGCGGCCACACCGGGTGCTGCGTCCTGGGCCGCAAGAGCGGTCCGGCGTGGAGCCTCCGTCGAGCCACGTCGCACCACTGGCTCCGGTCGAGGCGTCCACGAGGATCCCGCTGCCGCCTCCGGACGCCGGGCCGAGAGGCGAGACGACGCTCGGTCGAGACACACCGCTGGTCGAGCGGTGCTTCGTGCTGTATCAGGAGAAGCGATTCGGCGAGGTCCTGTCCGCCGGCGAGCCGGCGCTGGCCGAGATGCAGCGGCAGCCCGCGGCCGGTCCTTCACGCGAGACCGCGGCGCTCTGGTCGGTGGTCGGGCTCGCGAAACAAGCGCTCGGCGACGACGACGGCGCGCATGCGGCGCTCGAATCGTCGATCGACTCGGCCGCGGAGCCCGAGCGGTCGACGTATCGCCGCCATCTGGCCACGCTCGCGCTCGAGGCCGCCCAGGCGCGGCTCGCGCGAGCCGGGAGCCACGACGCGGGCGATCGGATAGCGCTGACCCGCGCGGCCATCGCGTGGACCGAGCGCGGGCTGGCGGTGGTGCCGGCCGACACCGCATTGACCGACGCGCACGCGGCCTCGCACGAGGCGCTCTGGCAGGCCTACGAACAGGCCGCGACGTCCCTGCTGCAGCGGCAGGAGTTCTCGGGCGCACGACAGATCCTTCACGAGGCGCTGGACGATCCCACGCTGCCGGCGGCGCGCGCCGCCGGGTTTCGCGGCCTGATCTCCGGCACGTTCGGCGGCGAGATCGGTCAGCTGACGGCGCAGGCGATCCTCGGCATGCAGGAGGGTCGTGAGTCCGAGGCGGTGGGAGCGCTTCAGCGCGCCGAGGACCTGCTCCAGACGATCCCCTCCGACGCGCTTCCACCGACACGGCGTGACGAGGTCGATCAGCGGCTCTGGTGGGGGTACGCGGAGCTCGGGAGCCGGCGGCTCGATGCGGGCGACTACGAACAAGCGCTCGACCCGCTGATCCACGCGCTCCGCTTCACGTCGATCGGCCCGGAGCGTCAGGCCGAGACGCGGGGGGCGGTCGTTCGCGCGCTCGAGGGCATCGCCGCGGTGCGCGCGCTGTCGATCCGTCGTCTCGCCGAAGCCGGAAGCCGCGACGAAGCGATCGTCGCCGCCGGCGACCTGCACGGGCTCGTGAAGCGCGGTCTGGAGCTGGGGCTTTCCGAGGACGACCTGGTGGCGGCCTTCGCGCGGGTGCGCCGCCTGTGTGAAGAGCTCGGGATGGACGCGCGGGCCTGAGCCCGGCGCGTTCAGGGCTCGACGCTTTTCCTTCGGATCTCCTCGAGTAACGTCTCCGGCACGTTGAAGAACGCCGTGACGACGGTGGGGTCGAAGTGCTTGCCCGAGCAGCGCTTGATCTCGGCCTTGGCGACCTCGAAGGGCTGGGCCTTCGAGTACGGACGATCGAAGGTGATCGCGTCGAAGGCGTCGACCACCATGAAGATCCGGGCCCCCAGTGGAATCTCCTCGCCCCTGAGGCCCCGCGGATAGCCGCTCCCGTCCCACTTCTCGTGGTGCGAATAGACGATCGGCACGGCGCCCTGGAGGAAGGGAATCTTCTCGATCAGCTGCTTGCCGATCTCCGGGTGACGCCGCATGATCTTCCACTCGTCTTCTGTCAACGGGCCCGGTTTCAGCAAGATGCCGTCGGGGATCCCGATCTTACCGATGTCGTGCAGCAGCACGCCGTGAGCCAGGGCCGGAAGATCCGGCTCCGGCACGCCGTACACGCGCGCGGTCGCCAGCGCATAGCCGTGGACGCGGCGCGAGTGTGATTCGGTGCCGACGTCGCGGGTGTCGAGGGCGGAGCCGAGCGCCTCGAGGGTGGTCCGGTAGGCATCCTGCAGCTCTCGGTTGAGCTGTGCCAGCCCACGCGTGGCCTCTTCGACGCGCCGCTCGAGGAGCTCCTGGTAGTGACGGTGCTCCAGCAAGAGCTGGCGGCGCTCGAGCGCGCGATCGGCGGCGATGAGGAGCTCGTCGACGTTCACCGGCTTCATGATGAAGTCGTACGCGCCGAGCTTGAGGCTCGAGATCGCGGTCTTCACGTCGGCCGCACCGGTGAGCACGATGACGGCGGCGTCGGGGTCGGCCTGGCGCACCTGCTGGAGCAGATCGATGCCGCCCATGACCGGCATCTTGAGGTCGGTGACGGTCAGCGGGGAGCGCGCCTCGCGGATCGCGCCGCGGAACACCTCGACCCCTTCCTGGCCGTCGTTGGCGAGGAGGCATTTATAGCCGGCGCCGAGGAAGATCTGGTGCAGGACGTCACGGACCTGCCGATCGTCGTCGACGATCAGAACCTCTCGCTGCCCCATGTCAATCTACCTTCTGACCCGGACCAGCCGCCACGACCTGGTTCTTGCCCGCTCGCTTCGCAGCGTAGAGCGCTCCGTCGGCGGCGCGGAACAGCTCCTCCGACGTCGAGGCTTCGTCGTCGGGAAGACTGGCGACGCCGAAGCTCGCGGTGACGCGCGTGCCGTGCGAGTAGGGGAAGGTCGCGACGACCTGCCGTATCCGGTCCGCGTAGAGCCGAGCGCCGCTCTTGGACGTCTCGACCAGCAGGACGGCGAACTCGTCGCCGCCGTATCGGGAGACGACGTTGATGCCGCGCGAGTGCTTCATGAGGATCTGACCGACATCGCGCAGCGTCTCGTCGCCGACCGCGTGGCCGAACTCGTCGTTGACGCTCTTGAACCCGTCAAGGTCGAGCACCACGACGGAAACCGGGTGATTGAACCGCCTGAAGCGTGAAATCTCCTCCTCGAGGCGGAGCGAGAAGAAGCGTCGATTGTAGAGACCGGTGACCTCGTCCTTGAACGAGGTCTCCTTGAGCTTGGCGTTGGTCGCTTCGAGCTCGCGGTACGCGGCGTCGAGCCGCATGGCGAACGTGTTGATGTCGATCGCCTGCTGCTCGACGGTCCCGAGCATGTTCGAGAACGACCGCATGAGAGTGCCGACCTCGTCGCTGCGGCCGCCCAGCTCGGCGAGCTTCGGCTCCCGCGAGAGAAGCTCGGCGATCTTCGCGAAGGCGCGGCCGAGATCCCAGATGATGTATGCCCCGCCGACCATGGCGAGGACTGTGAACAGCAGGAGGGCGTGGAGCCCGTAGAACTTCATGACGTCCGCCGGGTGCAGGTCGGGCCGCACGTAGCGGTACACCACGTAGGCCAGCACCAGTAGCGGAATCAGCGACGAAAGAGTGAGCGCCAGCAGGACTTTACGCCTCAGCAGGCGGCCCGTGGACGCGATATCGCCGGACTCACGCGACATGACACAATTATTCTATTGCCGCTGCAGGCGGTCAACGCAGGAAAAGTTTGAGCGGTGTGTCGTAACTACACGATCTGCTGAGCGAAAGCTATCGGGAAGCGCCTTATCGCGTCTCGGACCGCAACCGAAGGCGCTGGCCCGCCTGAATCACGATGATGCCATCCTGTTCGATTCGCTGAAGGATCGCGCCGTTCGCGAGCGTCTCGCCTTCAACGTATCTGTGCCCGTTTACATAGACCATCCGCTCTCTGGGCTCGGGCGCCCAGACGAGCATCTCGATTTTGAGCGGCAGCTCCTGGGGAGGAAGGGCCTCAATGGAGGCTGGGGGCGGTGAGGCGATTCCCCCAAGCTCGGCGCGAGCCCGCCGGCGTCGCTGCCGCGGGCTCTCGTCCGACGGCGCCGGCGACGCCGGAGCGTAACTCGCCACCGGCGGGGTGGGGCGCATCGTCGGGCTGGGCCGGGGCGGGCCGCGCCGTCACGACGGGCTCGGTCGATGCCGGAGCCGTGTCTGGCTGCCGGGTCGCGTCGACACGCGCGGCTGCAGTTGGTTGCTCGCTGCGCGGCGGAGCGGCCCCGCCGGTGCCGTTTGACCTGACGGTTCGACCGTGCCGGCGGTCTCCGTCGGGGCAGGCGACTCGGGCGAAGGCGCCCCGACATTCGCCGAACGGGGACCCAGGAGCACGGCGCCGATCATGATCGCGCTGAGAGCGAGCGCGCCGCTCACGAGCCACAGCCGGAGCGGCCGCCGCGCCCTTACCGCCGCCCCCGCGGGGTCGTCACGTACTTGACCCGCGGACCCGCTTCCCGAGCTACGTCTGCCCGAGTCTCGAGCGCCGCTGAGTCGGCGGCGGCGGGAGCCAAAGTGGAGCGCGCGGCCGCGCGGACGGTGGCCCGGTCGACGCGTCGACGCCCCTGCGCGACCGTTCTCGAGAGCGCCCGATCGCAAATGGTGTTGATCAGACGGGGGACGCCGGACGACAGACGATGCACGTCTCGCAGCGCTTCGTTCTCGAAAACGTCGCGGCCGCCCGCGATGGCCAGCCGGTGGCGCACGTACGCGCAGGTCTCGTCCTCCGCGAAGGGCATCAGATAGTAGCCCGTCGTCGCCTGCGAGGGCGGATGCAGAGCCGTGCGCGCCACGAGCTCCATGAGCTCCGGTTCGCCGACCAGGATGATCTCGAGAAGCTTCCGTCCGTCGGTTTTCAAGTTCGAGAGAACGCAGAGCTGCTCGAACACCTCCAGACTCAGGTTCTGCGCTTCGTCCACGATCAGAACCGTGCGCCGCGTGCTGCGACGGACCGCCAGCTCCCGGTGGAGGGTGTCGAGGACCATCGGGGCGGACACCTCCATCCCGTGGGGCACCCCGAGCTCGTCACAGATGACGGAAACGAGCTCCGCGGGAGTCGGCACGGGATTGAGGATCAACGCCACGTCGACGCGCTCGGGCAGCCGGTTCAGGAGCACGCGACACGTCGTCGTCTTGCCGACACCGCTCTCTCCGGTGAGGAGGACGACCCCCGCGTGCGCCTCCACGCTGTGGAGCAGATACGCGAGCGCCTGCTCGTGGTGCGCGCCCATATAGACGAATCGAAGATCGGGCGCGTTCGAGAACGGACGCTCGCGAAGACCGAAATGCTCTAGGTCCATGGGCCGTGGGCAGTGGAAGGCGGGCGCAGACCTCTCGTCGCGCGCGACAGCATGAGCCTCAGGGTAGCAGCGGTCGGCTCCAGCCGACGACCGTGGCAACGTCCGTCGTATACCCTGCGACATGCAGGACGACGCTTCATGACACCCAGTCTATCGGCCCCGCCTCTCGTAGGCTCGGCGGGCCTTCAACGACACCCGTGGACCCGAGCGTGGTTGCTCCGGAGCCGGGCGCGCAGATTGCCGTGAACCTGATGTCCCCGCGGGCGGCAACCTGCGGGTGCCGCGGCCGGAGGCCACGGAGTATAGCGGAGGGGACCGGCCCGTGGACGAGCAGTCCCCACAGGAGAACGGGCATTGCGAGCGGCCGATTCGAGGCCTGTGCTAACCTCGGCAGGAAAGATTGCGTGAGCACCACGGTCGATGTCAGAATTTTCAAGGAAATAGCCCATATGCCCGTCGTTGCCGACAAGACGCTCGATTGCCTCGGGCTCTTTTGCCCGATGCCGATCGTCAAGACGCGCGAGGCGCTCAAGCACATGGATCCGGGCCAGGTGCTGGAGGTCACGTCGGACGATCCCGGCTCCGAGGCGGACATGAAGAGCTGGTCGATGCGAACCGGCAACGAGCTCTTGGAGATGCAGAGAAATGGCGCGGTCTTCCGCTTCTTCGTCCGAAAGGCTCGCTAGAACCGGGCTCCCCTCCGCGGGGGCCCGCGTCTACCTCGACTACGCGGGCTTCTCCCCGGTCGATCCCCGCGTGGTGGCGGTCATGCGGCCGTTCTTCGAGGGGGGCGTCGGCAATCCGAACGCCCAGCACTCGCTGGGGCTCGAAGCCCGCTCGACCCTGGACGGAGCCCGGGCCAAGGTCGCGCGGCTCTTCGCCGCGACACCCGGCGGCGTGATCTTCACCGCCAGCGCCACCGAGGCGAACAACCTCGCCGTCAAGGGACTGGCCCAGCGGGCCGCCGGCCGGCACATCGTCACCTCAGCGATCGAGCACATCTCGCTGATCGATTCGTGTCGCGACCTCGAGAAGCGCGGCTGGAGCGTCACCTACGTGGGCGTGGACGCCGACGGCCGCATCGACCCGGAGGCGGTGGCGAACGCGATCCGCGACGAGACGGCGCTCGTCTCGGTCATGGCGGCGAACAACGAGATCGGCACGATCCAGCCCGTTCGCGAGATCGGCCGCATCGCGCGCGCGCGCGGCGTGCCGTTCCACGTCGACGCGGTGGGCGCCGCCGGACGCGTCCCGCTCCTCGTCGACGACTGCCGCATCGACCTGCTCACGCTCTCGTCGAACGATCTCTACGGGCCGCCGGGCGCCGGCGCCCTCTGGGCGCGCGCGTCGGTCAAGCTCGCGCCGCTCACGGTGGGCGGCGGACAGGAGCGCGGCTATCGCGCCGGCACCGAGAACCTGCCGGCGATCGCCGGGATGGGCGTCGCGGCCGACCTGGCGCGGGTCGAGGTCGCGAGCGAAGTGGCGCGGCTCGGCGAGCTGCGTGATCGACTGCTCGCCGGATTGCTCGCGCGCATTCCGGACGCTCGCCTGACCGGCGCCCGCGGCGCGGATCGGCTCCCGCAGCATGCGTCGATCGTCGTGCCCGGCGTGAAGGCCGAGAGCGCCTTGACCGATCTCGATCTTCGCGGCGTGGCCGCCTCGTCGGGCGCGGCCTGCACGGCCATGACCGGCGAGCCGTCGCATGTGCTGCGGGCGATCGGCTGCGACCGTGACACGGCCGAGGGCTCGCTGTGCTTCACGCTCGGCCGCTGGACCACGGCGAGCGAGATCGACCTCGTGCTCGATGCGGTGCCCGCGGTGGTCACCCGCCTCCGCCGCCTCGCGTCCCAATAGCGTGCGGCTCTTCCTGTTCGACATCGACGGCACGCTCGTGAGCGTGCGCGGCGCCGGCCGCACCGCGTTCGCGCGCGCGCTCGAGGAAACGTACGGCACCGCCGGCACGATCGAGCGCTACGATTTCCGCGGGCGGACCGACCTGAGCATCGTCCACGAGCTGATGACCGACGCCGGCCTGGACGGCGAGCGGATTCGTGCGCGCGTCGACGCGTGCTTCCAGGCCTACGCGCGCGAGCTCACGCGGATCATCGGCGACGGCTCTCGGATCCAGGTCTTGCCCGGCGTCGCGGAGGTGGTCCGGCGGCTCGGCGCGCGGCCGGACGCGGTCGTCGGGCTCTTGACCGGGAACATCGAAGCCGGAGCCCGCATCAAGCTCGAGCCGACCGGTCTCTGGCCGTTCTTCCGCGTGGCCGCCTACGGCGGCGACGACGCCGACCGGCTGCGCCTGCCCGCGATCGCGCGCGAGCGGGCGCGCGCCCTCGGTCACGAGTTCACGTTCGATCGCGTCACGATCATCGGCGACACCCCGCTGGACATCGCGTGCGCCCGCGGCTGCGGCGCGGTGGCCGTCGCGGTCGCGACGGGTCAGTACCCGGTCGAGGAGCTGGCGGGGCACCGCCCCGACGTGCTCTTCAGCAATCTCGCGGACGTCGAGCGCGTGGTGGCGCGCCTGGCCGACGGGGCCTCGTGACGACGTCGCTCGTCTCGGTGTGGCTCCATCTGCTGGGCGTCGTGGTGTGGATCGGCGGGCTCATGTATCAGGCTCACGTGGTCATGCCCGCGGCTCGGCGGAACAGCGGCACGCCGCTGGCCGAGATGCTGCGCCGCGGCCGGCGCGTCACATGGGTCGGCGGTCGCCCTGGTGGTGCTGACCGGGCTCTACAACGTGACCCTGCTCGGCCCGCTCGATCGCGTGCTGCAGAGCGGCGCCGCGCTCCTGCTGGCGCTCAAGTTCATGCTCGTGCTCGCGGCGGTCGCGGTCGCCGGTCAGCGTGATTTCGCGCAGGTGCCGCGTCTGACGCGCGCGGTGGCCGCCGGCGACGATCCGAGCCCGGCGCTCTCGGCGATCGCGTGGATGGATCGCGTCGTGCTGCTGCTCGCGGTCGTGATCGTCTACCTCGGGCTCGCCGTCTCTCGCGCCTGAGCGGCGAGCGGGCGGCTCAGAGGCCGGTGATCTTGATGCCGGAGTTCTTCAGCTTGTAGCGCCGGTTGATCGTGGCGAGGACCGCGGTGATGCCCTCGAGCGGTCCGGCGTTGCTGAGCCCGCCGACGTCGATCGGCCGGAGCCCCATCGAGCGCCCCAGCTCACCGACGACTTCCTTGGCGGAGGCGTCACCACCGCAGAGGAGCAGATCGCACTCGATCGCGTGCTCGGTCTCGGACAGCTCGTGGGCGGCGATGTGGTGGAAGGCCGCGACGACCTTGGCGTCGGGCAGGAGCGCCTGCGCTTCCTCCGCCGACGACCCCGCCGGCGGCGGCGTGAAAAGGCGCGGGCCGCCGAACGTGAGCGGCACGACCGTGCGAGATGACGACCTTGCCGCGGCAGCCGTCCCGCACCTCGGGGAGCGTGGCCGCGAGCCCCGTCGCCGGCAGCGCGACGACGATCACGGAGCCCAGGCGTGCCGCCTCGGCGTTGGACTCGCCCATGATCGGGAGCTTCTGCGTCTGCTCGCGGAGCTCGGCGGCCTTGGCTTTCGCCCGCTCGGCGTCGCGCGAGCCGATGATGATCGAATGGCCGAGCAGCGCCCAGCGTGTGCCCAGCCCGGCCCCTTCTTTGCCCGTTCCCCCGAGAATCGCGATGTTCATGGCCTCACCGTTCAGCGAAAGAGATCGCGCGCCGGCTCGCGCAGGAGCGGTTTCGAGCCTTCCTCGCTCGGCCTGAGCGCGAGCCCGCGCACGATCGCGGCCGGAATGCGGTCGAGCTTGCCCATGACCGGCTCCGCCGCGCCGGCGAGCTCGTCGGCGAGCGCCAGGATGGTGGCTTGCAGCGGGCGGCCGGCCGGATCGCGCTCGCCGAGGTAGCTCAGGAGCGGCGCGAATCCGGCGATGCCGATGGCCACGTTGGTCAACCCCTCGCGCCAGGGCCGGCCGAACGTGTCGGTGACGATCACGAACACGTCGACACCGAGGAGCGCGCGCACGCGATCCCGCACCGCTCGCGCCGAGCGGTCGGAATCCTCGGGCAGGAGCGCGACCGAATCCGCGTCGACGTTCGACTGATCGATGCCGGCGTTGGCGCAGATCCAGCCGTGATGGGTCTCGGTGATGAGGACGCCTTTGTCCATGCGGACGACGCGGCGCGATTCGGCGAGGATCACCTCGACCAGGCGCGGATCCTTGGCGAGCCCGGGTGCCATCGCCAGCGCGATCGGCGAGGGCTGCACGTCCGCGAGCTTCACGAGCCGGCCCTCGGCCTTCGACACGATCTTCTGGCCGATCACGAGCAGATCGCCGGACAGGACGGGCGTCGCCTGACGCGCGGCCGCCTCGACGATGAGCTGCGCGATGTCGTCACCAGGCCGCACCTCGCCGATGCCTGCGACGCCGATCACCTCGTAGCGAGTCATTGTAGCGAGGTCCTCGAGGCCGGCTTGACCGAGGGTGGCCTGAGATAGGAGCGGCGTGGCTCCGCACGGTGTATTCATCGCGTCGGCCGACGTCCGGCTTGGCGTTTGCGGGCCCCGTGGTGCGCGAGGCCTGAGACAGACGCGAGCCCGGCGACGCGTGGTTCATCTGTCGGAGGCGCACGAGGTTGGGGGCGCGGCGCCAGGCGGAGACGAGCTGGTGAGTCTCGGTGGCGCTGCGCTCGGCCAGGAGCGTCGCGAGGTCCTCCGGCGAGTCGACGTCGAGCCCGAGTCCCGGCAAGGTGAGCACGCGCGGCGTGAGGCCGCGGGCGCGCGCCGTCTCGAGGTGGCGCGCGAAGGACGGCTCGCCGAACGTCAGCGCCATCGCGTCGGGCGGCGCCAGCGCGACGCCGTTGGTGCCGAGACCGGAGCGCGAGGGCACGAAGATCGGCGCGCCCTCTCGCACGCCGTCGGCGAGCGCTCTCAGCTCGTCGGCGGTGACACACGGCACGTCGCCCGGCACCGTCACGAAGATGCGCGCGCCTCGGCGGACGGCCTCGGCCTGGGCGAGCGCGACCGCTGCCGTATGGCCGCGGTTCTCCGCTTCCGAGACGGCCTCGGCGCCGAGCCCGCGCGCGATGGCCGTGGCCGCGGGGTCGCGCGTGATGACCCACACGCCGTCGAGGTCGGCGGCCGCGAGCGCGCGGAGCACGTCGCGCAGCATCGCCCGCGCCAGCTCGCCGCGCTCGGCGACCGAGAGCGCGCCCATCAGCCGCTGCTTGGCGTGGGTCAGGTCCTTGACCGGCACGGCGACGACGAGGCGTGACCCGGCGCCGTTCCTCATGTCGCGCGCCGCTCCAGCGCCGCGTCGAGCACGCGGCGCGCGAGCGCCGCCTCGAGATCTCGGCTCGTCATGAGGATGTCGGCGACCGTCGCGTCGACGCCGGCGCGCGCCAGGTCGGGAATGCACGCGCCGTCGCGCGGATCGATCAAAAGACGGCGGAGCCACGGCGCGTACGCTTGGGCGACGCCGAGCGGCGACACCGCGAGGCCCCGAGCGCGCATGAGCGCGCCGGCCGGGCCGCTGACCGCCGCGCCGCCGACGATCGGGCTCACGGCGACGACCGGAGCGGGGGTCGCGCGCAGCGCGTCGACGATCCCGGGCACGGCGAGAATCGGTCCGACCGACGTCACCGGATTGGACGGGCACACGACGACCACGTCGGCGGCGCGAAGCGCCTCGACGACGCCCGGAGCCGGGCGCGCGCTCGCCGCGCCCTCGTAGTCGACGCCGACCACCTCGACGAGCGCCTTCTCGCGGACGAAGTACTCCTGGAAGGTCAGACGACCGCCCGGCGTCCGGATCATCGTCCGGACCGGCGCGTCGCTCATGGGCAGGATGCGCGCGCCGACTCCGAGATCGGCGGCGAGCCGCGCGGTCACCGTCGAGAGCGGGTGTCCGTCGCGCAGCGCCCGCGTGCGCGTGAGATGCGTCGCCAGATCGCGATCGCCCAGGTTGAACCACGTGTCGGCGCCGTGCGTCGCCATCGCGGCCAAGCAGTTGAACGTCTCTCCGGCGAGTCCCCAGCCGCGCTCGACGTCGAGCAGCCCGGCGAGCGCGTAGCTCACGGTGTCGAGGTCGGGCGAGATGTGGAGCCCCCAGACCTCCGTGTCGTCGCCGGTGTTGCCGATGACGGTGAGATCGCGCGGTGGGACGCAGGTGGCGAGACCACGCAGGAGCTTGGCGGCGCCGGTGCCGCCGGCGAGGGTGACGACGCGCATGTCAGTCGCGAAGGTGTTCGCGAAGCGTCCACAACGCGGTGCCGCCACGCCAGGCGTAGAGACCGCTCCCGGGCCGACCCGCGAGATCGGGAGGCAACGTGCCTTCGGGCACCGGGATGAAGCCGAAGCGCACCCAGACCCGATCGAGGCTCTGCGGTCGCGCGAAGATGGTGACCACGCCGGAAGCCGCGGCGTGATCGAGGACGGCGGCAACGAGCTGCGAGGCGATTTCGAGTGGATCGGTCTCGACAGTGACCACGGGTCCGTGCAGCAGCATGGCCTGACCGCTCCGCTCTCCGATCACGGCGCCGATGAGACGCTGACCGCCATCCGTGGCGCCCCACGCGACGGCGATGTCGTCGGTGGGGGGCCAGGAGACCGCGGCGAAATCGAAGAGCGGGCGGGCCATCGCGGCGTCCGGCAGGGGCCGGTATCCGATTCCCTGCCAGACCCGCGGAACGGTCGCAGACGCGAGTGAGGGAGCTGGGGCAGCGGCGGGCCGAGCGCCCCCCGCGCGATGTCCAGTCCTACTTCTTGCCAAGCACCGCGTCCTTCAGGCTCTTGGCGAGACGGAACTTGCAGACGCGCTTGGCCGGGATCTTGATCGGCTCGCCGGTCTGCGGGTTGCGTCCGATCCGTGCCTTGCGGTTCGCGAGCACCAGCTTCCCGAAGCCCGGCAGGAGGAACACGCCGCTCTTCTTCGCTTCCTTGGAGGCGAGGTTGAGCGTCTCGTCGAGGATACCCTCGATCTGCTTCCGGGTGAGGCTGGTCTTCTCCGCAAGGTACGCGACCGTCGCAGACTTCGTCATCGTCTTCGGCACAGGTGACCTCCTGTCGATCGAGGATAGTGGTGATTGAACGCGAACTGCATTATTACCACAGGCCTACCCGCGCGGCTAGCCGCGCGTGAAGCGGAACTCTCCCGAAGCGATCAATCGGCGATACGAGCCGAAGCGCGCCTCCGCGTCGTCGACCTTGTCCAGGGGTGAATCGGGGTTTTCGCCGTCTCTATAGGTTCGAATGAGCCCGTACAGCGTGTCGCGCTGCGCGGGCACGCGCCCGACGTCGCGGATCAGTCGATGCAGCTCGGCGGGCCCGACGAGCTGACCGTACTGCGCGCCGGCCGACGTGGAGATCGACTCGTTGATCAGGGTGCCGCCGAGGTCGTTGGCGCCCGCGCCGAGCAGCAGCTGGGCGAGCTTCGGTCCTTCCTTGACCCAGGAGGACTGGATGTTGCGGAACGTCGCGCCGAGCATCAGGCGGGCGAGCGCGTGCATCTTGATGACCTCGGCGCCGGTGGCGCCGGGCCGCACGCCGGGGACGAGCCCCTTCGAGTACATCGGCGCTTCCGAGTGGATGAGCGAGAGCGGCACGAACTCGGTGAAGCCGCCGGTGTCCTTCTG
Source organism: uncultured Candidatus Rokubacteria bacterium (assembly GCA_963789955.1). Lineage (GTDB taxonomy): Bacteria > Methylomirabilota > Methylomirabilia > Rokubacteriales > CSP1-6 > AR31. The sequence goes on along the minus strand of CAWBMV010000037.1, from coordinate 447,193 downwards.
GATCGAGCGCAGCAGCGCCATGTGACGGATCCAGTGAGCCGGCGTCTCCACGTGGCCGTACATGATCGTGGAGGTCGTCCGGATGCCGAGCGCGTGCGCGGTCGTGATCACGTCGACCCACTGCTCGACGGTGATCCGGCCGCGCGCGATGACGTCGCGGATCGCCTGGTCGAGGATCTCCGCCGACGTGCCGGGCAGGGTGCCGAGCCCCGCGGCCTTGAGCTCGCTCAGGTACTCGCGGATCGGCAGCCCGGAGCGTACCGAGCCGTACAGCACTTCCTCCGGCGAGAACGCGTGGATGTGCAGCTCCGGCAGCGCCGTCGTGATCGCGCGCGCGAGGTCGATGTAGTAGCGCCCGTCGAGCTTCGGCGGCAGCCCCGCCTGGATGCACACCTCGGTGGCGCCGAGGTCGCGCGCTTCCTGGGCGCGCCGCACGACCTCCGCGACCGGGAGGAAGTAGCCCTCCTCCTCGCGGTGGTCGCGGCTGAACGCGCAGAAGGTGCAGTGCTTGATGCAGACGTTCGTGAAGTTGACGTTGCGATTCACGACGTACGTCACGACGTCGCCGGCCTGTCGCTGGCGCAGCTCGTCGGCGACCAGGGTCAGCGCGTGGAAGTCGCGCCCTTCGGCGCCGGTGAGCGCGATGCCGTCCTCGATCGACACCTCGTGGCCGTCGAGGGCCCGGGTGAGGATCGGGCGAAGATCGCGCGAGACCCAGTCGAGCGAACCGAGCACGCTACCAGCGACGCCAGCGTTCATGGGATTCCTTGACGAGACCGCGCTCGTCGACCTGGGCCTGGACGCGCGCGCGCAGGCTTTCGTCCAGGTACTCGGCGCGCGTCGCGAACTCCGGATAGATCGCGAGACGCTCGCGCAGGACGAAGCCCTGGCTCTCGGTCGCGCGCCGGAGCTCGGGGATCAGCGGCCACGGTTTCTCTGGGTTGATGTGATCGAGGGTCAGCGGTGAGATGCCGCCCCAGTCGTTGAGGCCCGCCGCCAGGAGCCGGGGATAGACGTCGGGCGAGAGGTTCGGCGGCGCCTGGATGTTCACGTCCGGGCCGAGCACGAGCCGCGCCACCGCGAGCGTCCACAGGAGGTCCTCGAGCGAGGGCTCGGCGGCATCGCGCATCGGGATCCGCGGCTTGGCGCGGAAGTTCTGGACGATGACCTCCTGGATGTGGCCGTGCTTCTCGTGCAGGTCGCGGATGGCGACGAGTGTGTCCACGCGCTCGCGGCGCGTCTCGCCGATGCCGATCAGGAGGCCGGTCGTGAACGGGATGCCGAGCTTCCCGGCCAGCGCGATCGTCCGCAGCCGCCGCGCCGGGATCTTGTCCGGCGCGCGGTCGTGCGCCATGCCGCGCGCCAGCAGCCGCTCCGACACCGTCTCGAGCATGATGCCCATGCTCACGTTCACCTCGCGCAGCGCCGCCAGATCGCGCTCGCCCATCAGCCCCGGGTTGGCGTGGGGCAGGAGCGACGACTCCGCGAGGACCGCCGCGCACACCGCGCGCAGGTACGAGAGTGTCGTGCGGTGGCCGTGACGGCGCAGGAACGTCGCGATGACTGGCGAACGCCGCCTCCGGCTTGTCGCCGAGCGAGAACAGCGCTTCCTTGGCGCCCAGTCGCGCTCCGGCCTGCGCGAGGGCCACGACCTCGTCCGGCTCCATCGTGTGGGCGCCGGGCTCGCCCGGATCGCGGCGAAACGTGCAGTAGCCGCAGTAGTCACGGCACAGGGTCGTCAGCGGCACGAACACCTTGGCCGAGAAGGTCACGGTGCGCCCGCGCCCGCGGTCGCGCAGCTCGCCGGCCCGGACCAGCAGCTCGTCCAGCGCCGCCGCCGGCGCGTCGATGAGCGCGCACGCGTCCTGATGCGAGATCATGCGCGTCGCTTCGCGGCCTTCTTCTTCGGAGGCGTCTTCGACCCGGCACGAGACGACGCGGCGGCGGTGCGGCCGCCGGCGGCGCGCGAGAGCTTCGGCCGCACGTCGCTCGCGAAGCGCTCCATGTTCGCGAGGACCGCGCGGAGCTCCTGCACGGTGTGGTCGAAGACGAAGTGCGAGACGCCGAGCGCCTGGTAGCGGCGGATATCGGCGACGATCTCGTCCGCGGTGCCCTGGAACGGCGGCCGGTCGCCGGTCGCGGGCTTGGCGTTGCGCGCGCGCACGTCCATCGGGACGCGAATGGTGAGCGTGATCGCCTTCGGGTCGCGACCCGGCCGGCGCGCCCAGTCGTGGAGCTCCTTGACCTTCGCGCCGTACTCGTCGGGCCCGAGCATCGCCGGCGGTCGCATCGCGATCGGATGCCAGCCGTCGCCGATGGTGCCGGCGCGCCGGACGGCCGCGCCGCTGTGGCCGCCGATCCACACGGGAATGCCGCCGCGCTGCACCGGCTTGGGCAGCACGTGGACGTCGCGGACCGAGTAGTGCTTGCCCTCGTAGCTGACCGGATCGGTCGTCCACGTCGGCGCGCATCAGCTTGATGTAGTCCTCGGTCACGCGCCCGCGCTCCTCGAACGGCGGCGCGCCGAGCGCCTCGAACTCCTCGCGGAGCCAGCCGACGCCGGCGCCCAGGATGACGCGGCCCTTGGAGAGCACGTCGATGGTCGCGAGCATCTTGGCCTGGAGCAGCGGGTTGCGATACGGAACGACGAGCACGCTGATGCCGAGCCGGGCCCGCTTGGTCGCGTGCGCGAGGTGGGCCAGGGTCGCCAGCGGCTCGAGGTAGTCCTGCGCGAGCCCGCCGGGAAACTGGCCGCTCGCGGTGTACGGATAGACCGACTTGCGCCGAGGCGACGGGCATGACGACGTGGTCGGTGACGAACAGCGAATCGAACCGCAGCGCGTCGGCTTTCTCGGCGAGCTTCAGAACGACGTCGATGCTGGCCAGCGGCCCGCGACCCGGAAGCGAGAACCCGAACTCCACGACCATCCTCCGAGAAATAAGGGGGAATCCTGGAACGCGACGGCCGTTATGGTATCACTAAGCGGAATGCAATTCTTTGACGTGATCGTGATCGGCGCCGGCCATGCGGGGTGTGAGGCGGCACTGGCGTCGGCACGCATGGGTTGCCGCACCCTCCTCCTCACCATGAACCTCGACGCGATCGGCCAGATGTCGTGCAACCCCGCCGTCGGCGGCACCGCGAAGGGGCATCTGGTGCGCGAGATCGACGCGCTCGGCGGGGAGATGGGCCGCAACACCGACCGGGCCGCGATCCAGCTCAAGACGCTCAACGCCTCGCGCGGGCCCGCCGTCCGGGCCGTCGCGCGCCCAGTGCGACCGCGCCCGGTACCGCGGCGCGATGAAGCGGACGATCGAGCACGAGCCGAACCTCGAGGTGCGACAGGGACAGGCGGTGCGTTTCGTCCTCGAAGGCGGCCGGGTGGCCGGCGTCGAGGACCAGATCGGCGTCCGCTATGGCGCCCGGGCGGTCGTCGTGACCACCGGGACGTTTCTGCGCGGGCTGATTCACGTCGGGCTCGCGCGTCACAGCGCGGGCCGGGCCGGCGAATTCGCGTCGGTCGATCTCTCGAACGCCTTGCGGGATCTCGGTCTCACCCTCGGACGGCTCAAGACCGGCACGTCACCGCGCCTGCGGCACTCCACGATCGACTACACGCGGCTCGAGGAGCAGTGCGGAGATGCCGAGCCGTGGCCGTTTCACTGGGCGACCGAGCGGCTCGAGCTTCGTCAGGTGTCGTGCCACATCACGTACACGACACCGCGCACGCACGAGATCGTCCGGCAGAACCTCGACCGCTCGCCGCTCTACTCCGGGATCATCGACGCGACCGGCGTCCGGTACTGTCCATCGATCGAGGACAAGGTCGAAGCGGTTCGCGGACCGCGACCGCCATCAGGTGATCCTCGAGCCCGACGGCCTCGACACCGAAGAGGTGTACGCGAACGGGATCTCGACGAGCCTGCCGCCGGACGCGCAGGACGCGCTGGTCCGCTCGATCCCGGGCCTCGAGCGCGCGGAGATCATGCGGCCGGGCTACGCGATCGAGTACGACTTCGTCCACCCGACGCAGCTGGCGCCGACGCTCGAATGCCGCGCGGCGCCGGGGCTCTATCTCGCCGGCCAGATCAACGGCACGACCGGATACGAGGAGGCCGCCGCGCTCGGGCTCTGGGCGGGGGCCAACGCGGCGGCGGCGGTGCTCGGGCGCGAGCCGTTTCTGCCGGATCGCTCCGAGTGCTACATGGCCGTGCTGGTGGACGATCTGGTGACGAAAGGCACGCTGGAGCCGTACCGGATGTTCACCTCGCGTGCGGAGTATCGGCTGCTCCTCCGTGAGGACAACGCGGACCTGCGCCTCACGCCCGCCGGCCACCGCCTCGGCCTCGTCTCGCGCGAGCGTTTCGAGGCCGTCGAGCGACGTCGCGCGCAGACGGCGGCGGAGATTCGGCGCCTCGAGTCGACGCGGATCGGCGGCACTCCGCTGCTCCAGCTCCTCCGGCGACCCGAGGTGACCTACGCCGACGTCCGCCGCCTGGATCCCGCCGCGCTCACCGACGTCGCGGTGGCGCGCCAGGTCGAGGTCTCCGCGAAGTACGAGGGCTACATCCGCCGCATGCTCGACGACGTGGCGCGCTTCAAGGGCCTCGAGCAACGGCTGATCCCCGACGGACTCGACTACCGCGCCGTGCCCGGTCTCTCGACGGAGATTCGGGAGCGTCTCACCGAGGTCCGCCCGCGCTCGCTGGGCCAGGCCTCACGCATTCCCGGCGTGACTCCCGCCGCCATCTCGATCCTCACCGTCTGGTGTCACCGAGCTCGCCCGGCCGAGGCGGCGCACTGAGCCCGAGGCGCGACCACACATCGAGGTGAGTCGCGTGCCACCGCGAACCGTCACGCCCGAGGAATTCCTGAAGAGGCTCGCTGGGTGGGCTCGCGGCACGATGATCGAGAGCCACGGAACACGATTCGTGTCGGTGGGGTCGGGCCGCGCCGTGGCCCAGCTCGACTACAAACCGACGCTCTCGCAGCTCACCGGCCGCTTCCACGCCGGCGCGATCGTGGCGCTCGCGGACGAGACGGCCACGTGCGCGGCGATGTGGGAGATCAACCCTTCGGGCGAGCTTCGCCCCGAGCTCTTTCCTCTGACCCTTCAACTATCGACAAACATTATCCGAAATTCGGATCACGGGACCTTGACAGCCGAGGCCCAGATCGTCCATCGTGGTCGTACGACTCTCGTCGTCGACGTCGAAGTTTTCGACGATCAGCGGCGGCTTATCGCGAAGCTCACGGCGACTCAACTCGCTCCGGCGGCTCCGCCGGCTGAAGCTGCGATCTCGGACAGAGTGAGAGGCGGAATGCGGCTCGCCTCGAAGATATTTTTGACGTCGGCGGTCGTCGTGGTCGTACTCGGCGTCGTTGGCGTCCTGAGCCTCCGCGCCGTCGGCCGCCTCGCCTCTGTCAACCGTGAGATCACCACCCGCACCGTTCCGGCGCTCCGCCTCGCCGCAGCGACGCGCGACACGGTGCCCGCGCTGGTTCGGCTCGAAGCCCGGTTCCTGGTGCTCAACGACGCGCGCTTCATCAATGCCTGGAACGAGCGGGCCGACCGCCTGCGCGCGAGCCTGATCCGCCTGCGCGAGTACACGACGAACGCGCAGGAAACCCGCCTTCTCGAAGACGCCAGCGAGTCCTTCGAGCGCTACTACGGCACGGTTGGCCAGATCCAGGCCTTGCTCGCCCGCGGCCAGCGCGTGCGCGCGGCGGCCCTCTCGGAGGGCGCATCGCGGTCGCTCGCCGAGCGCATCGAAGCGAGCCTGGAGGCGCTGACCGAATCGATGCACGCCGACGTCCTGCAGGCGCAGGCCGAGGTCGCGCGTCTCGAGGCGCGCACCTGGTCGGGTGTGCTGGTGGCGCTGGGCGCCGCGGTCGGGCTCGCCCTGATCGGCAGTGGGCTGATCGCGCATCGTCTGACCCAGTCGCTTCAGAAGCTGTCGGCCGCGACCTCCGCCGTGGCCGCGGGCTCGTTCGAGGAGCCCATCGAAGTCGAGGGTCGGGACGAGGTCGGCCAGCTCGCGCGCTCGTTCAGCTCGATGGCGCGAGAGCTCAGACGGATGGAGGAAACCAAGGAAGAGTTCTTCGCCTCGGTCTCCCACGAGCTGCGGTCGCCGCTCACGTCGATCCGCGAAGGCGCGCACCTGCTCCGCGATCGAGTCTCGGGGCCCCTCAGCGACAAGCAGCGGCGCCTGGTCGAGATCATCGCGGCCGGCTCCGATCGGCTCCTGGGACTCGTCAACCAGATCCTCGAAGTGTCGCGCCTGCGGGCGGGCGTCCTGCCGATCCAGCGCATACGCCTCGATCTGGACACGGTCGTCACGCGCGCCGTGGAGGAGCTCAAGCCCAGTGCCGACCACGCCGGCGTCGCGCTCGAGCGTGAGCTCGTCGGCGAGGACTTCGTGCTCCTCGGCGACGAGACGCGGCTCCTGCAGGTGGTCGTCAACCTCGTCGGTAACGCCATCCGCTTCACCAAGCGCGGCGGGCGAGTCGTCGCGCGGCTGGTTTCGACGGGGCCGGAGCTGGAGATCCAGGTCGAGGACACGGGCATCGGGATCCCGCCCGCCGAGCTTCCGCACGTGTTCGAGCCGTACCGGCAGGCCCACGCTGACCGAGGCGGGACCGGTCTCGGTCTGGCGATCGTTCGCGGCGTCGCGCAGGCACACGGCGGCCGCGTCACCGTCGAATCCCAGGAAGGGAAGGGGAGCCGGTTCACCGTGCTCCTCCCGCGCTCATGAGGCTGTCCCTGCTCGTCGTCGTGCTGCCGCTCGTGCTCGCGGGCTGCAGCACCTGGAACCTCATGAATCCCTTCGGTGCGCCGTCGACGATGCTGGCGAAGGCCGATCGCCTCACCGCGGACGGCGACTACCGCTCCGCCGTCGCGACGTACGACGCGTACCTCGCTCAATATCCCGACGACTCGCAGGCGATCCGGGCGCGGCGCGACGCCGTCGCCTCGATCATGACGACGCGCGACGAGATCGCGCGGCTCACCCAGGAGCTCGCGCGCGTGCGCGACGAGCTCGCGAAGCGCGAGGGCGATCTGGCCCGAGTGCGCCAGGAGGCCGAGAAGCTGCGGGCCGACCTCGAGCGCCTCAAGCAGATCGACTTGCAGCTCGAGAAACGGAAGTGATGGCAGCGTGAAGCAGAAGGTCCTCGTGGTCGACGACGACGCGGCGATCCTCGAAGTGCTCGAGATGCGGCTCACCGCGATGGGCTTCGACGTGATCGCCACGAGCGATCCCCGCCGTGCCCTCGAAGCGACCGAGGCAGGCCGCTTCGATCTCGCCCTGCTCGATCTGCGCATGGAGCCGACCGACGGCATGCGGCTCATGGAAGGGCTCCACGCGCGGCAGCCGCGCCTGCCGGTGCTGATCATGACCGCGCACGCCACGATCCAGACGGCGGTCGAGGCGGTCCGGCGTGGCGCGTTCGACTACCTCACCAAGCCGTTCGTGCGCGACGAGCTTCGCTCGAAGATCGCGCGGACGCTCGCGACACGCCGGTGGGCGCGCGACCGCGAGCGGCTCCTGACGGTCGGCCAGGCGCTGGCCTCGTCCGGTGTGATGGCCCGCGTCCTCGACTCGGTGGCCCAGGCCACCGTGGAGGCCACCGACGCGGACCGCTGCGTCGTGTTCCAGCTCGAGCAGGGCCGACTCGTTCCCATGGCGAGCGCGGGGTCGCCGCCAACGGCCTGGCACCGGCTCGAAGCCGCGGCGTCGGCGGCGATGGACAAGGGCATGCCGATCACGATGTCGGGGGCGGCCGAGGGCGCCGACAGCGGCACGATCGTGGCGGCGCCGCTGGTTGTTCAGCGTGGCCCCGCCGGCGCGCTCGTCATCGAGACCGCGGCGCGGCTCGAGCCGGGCGAGGACGATCTCGAGCTGTTGGCGCTGTTCTCCTCGCAGGCGGCGATCGCCATTCGCAACACGCACGACCTCGAAAGCCTCAAGAGCGGCGCGGTCGCGGCGCTCGGACGCATGGCGACGCAGGTGGCCCACGAGGTGAAGAATCCGCTGGCCGGGCTTCGACTCTATGTGCGCCACCTCGAGCAGCACCTGGTGAAGGTGGACGATCCGGCCGGACAGGACCTCGCCGGCAAGATCGCGGTCACCGTCGATCACCTGACGAGCGTCGTCGCCGAGATCACCGCGTTCGGGCGTCCCCCGGAGCTTCATCGCATGCCGACGGCCCTGCATCCGCTGCTCGACGAATGCCTGGAGCTCGCGCGGGCGCGCCGGCCGACCGAGGGCGTCGAGATCATCACGGCGTACGATTCGTCGTGTCCGGACGGCCGGCTCGACACCCGCGAGCTCAAGAAGGCCTTCCTGAACCTGATCCTCAACGCGCTCGAGGCGCTCGAGGGCGCGGGGCGGTTGACCGTGGCCACCTCGTACTCGGCGGCGACCGGGACGGTGACCGTGACCATCGAGGACACCGGCCCCGGCATGACGGAGGAGACCCTGTCGCGGGCCTTCGATCTGTTCTTCACGACCAAGCCGGACGGGACCGGGCTCGGCATGTCGATCGCGCGCTCGGTCGTCAACCTGCACGCGGGCGAGCTCACGGTGTCGAGCCGCGTGGGCGAAGGCACTCGCGTCCAGGCGCGTCTGCCGCTCGAGCCGGTACCCGATTCAGCCCGCCCGTCGGGCGCGGGCGCGTAAGCGGTCGGCGGGAACCGGCAGATTCCGTGGGCGTTCAACCAGAAACCGCTGCCTTTCAGCGTCGCACCCGTGGCCTTGCACGGTTCGCTACCATGGGACGGGTGAGACCCTACAAATTGCCACGGAGAACGCACGTCGACTCGCCCGGGTTCGTACAGCGACGAATCAGGACACCTCGGTTCCAAACCGATGCTGGCAGAGCGCGCCATCAGTGCACCAACGAACCGCAACCGGGGCCACTGAAGCACGCCACGGATGAAGACGACGCTGCGGAGCCGGCTCGCGCCTATCTCAGGCCACCCTCGGTCCACCACGGGGCCCGCGACCGCCAAGCCGGGCCAGCAGACCGCGGCGCGATGAAGACGACGCTGCGGAGCCGGCTCGCGCCTATCTCAGGCCACCCTCGGTCCACCACGGGGCCCGCGAACGCCAAGCCGGGCCAGCAGACCGCGGCGCGATGAAGACGACGCTGCGGAGCCGGCTCGCGCCTATCTCAGGCCACCCTCGGTCCACCGCGGGGCCCGCGAACGCCGAGCCGGGCCCGCAGACCGCGCCGCGATGAAGACGACCCTGCGGAGCCGGCTCGCGCCTATCTCAGGCCACCCTCGGTCCAACCCGACCTCGAGGCCCCCGCTACAATGAAGCGCAGCCATACGATTCTCGTCGTCGACGACGAGAAGACGATCGCCGACGGACTGCGCCTGACGCTCGAGAGCGAAGGCTACGGCGTGCGCACCGCGGGCAGCGTGCGCGAAGCGCTGGGCGCTCTCGTGCAGGGCGACCCGCACGCCGCGATCGTGGACCTGATGCTGCCCGACGGCGACGGTTTGCAGCTGACCCGCGAGCTCAAGCGCCGCGATCCCGCCCTCGAAGTGCTCGTCATCACCGCGTACGGATCGGTGCGCAAGGCGATGGAAGCCACGAAGGGCGCCGGCGCGTTCCACGTCCTCGAGAAGCCGTTCGAGCCGGACGAGCTCCTCGTGCTCCTCGAGAACGCGCTCGAGCATCGCAAGCTGGTCGGTGAGAACGCGGACCTCAAACGCCGGCTCGTCGACCAGGTGACCGATACCGAAATTCTCGGCAGCGCGCCCGGTATCCAGCGCGTGCTGGAGACGGTCGCGGCGGTGGCCGATGCCGACGCCAACGTCCTGATCGTCGGCGAGAGCGGCACCGGCAAGGAGCTCCTGGCCAACGCGCTCCACGAGAAGAGCCATCGCCGGAGCGGTCCGTGGATCAAGATCAACTGCGCGGCGCTGCCCAAGGACCTGATCGAGTCGGAGCTCTTCGGTCACACCCGCGGCGCGTTCACGGGCGCGACGACGGACAAGGTCGGACTGCTCGAAGAAGCCGACGGCGGATCACTGCTCCTCGACGAGATCACCGAGATGCCGATCGACCTCCAGGCCAAGCTCCTCCGCGTGCTCGAGGAGCGAATGGTCCGCCGTCTCGGCGCCGCGAAAGCCGTGCCCGTCGACTTCCGCCTGATCAGCTCGACCAACCAGAGCCCCGACGTCGCGCTGCGCGACGGTCATCTGCGGCAGGACCTCTATTTCCGGATCAACACCGTGTCCATCGCGGTGCCGCCGCTACGGGAGCGCCGCGACGACATCCCGATTCTGGTCCGCGCCTTCCTCGATCGCTATCGCACCAAGCACGCGCGCCCGGTGGAGGGCATCGATCCGGAAGCGTATCGACGGCTGCTGTCGTGGTCGTGGCCGGGCAACGTGCGCGAGCTCCAGCACGCGATCGAGCGTGCGGTGCTGGTGACGCGGGGGCCGATGATCGTCCTGGAGGATCTGCCCGAGCAGCTCCAGCACGGCGCGCGCGAAGGCGGCCTCGGCCCCTCGGCGGTGGCGCCCTCGCAGGTGCCGGCCGGCTCGCTCGAGGAGATCGAGCGCGCATCGATCCTGAAGGCGCTCGAAACGACACGCTGGAACAAGCAGGCCGCCGCGGCCCTGCTGGGCCTCCGCCGGCCCACGCTCTACTCCAAGATGCGCAAGCACGGCATCCCGCAGCGCCGCGCCTGATCTCGAGTCGCGCCCGCCCGCGCCCGCCCATAGCCGGAACCGCAGCGCGCCTGAATCGCGAGCATCCGAGCCCGGTATGCCTATTCGTTGGGCAAGACCCGTTGGTGCGACCGGTCGGGGCTCGCTCGAAGCGGCTGATTTTCTGACGGTTCGCAGGCAGCGTCGCCGGGCACGGGGGTTGCTTGACCGAACCCGCCGGGAGGATCCCAGATGAAGAAAATCGAGGCCATCATCAAGCCTTTCAAGCTGGACGACGTCAAGGAGGCGCTCACCTCCATCGGAGTCATCGGCATGACCGTCTCGGAGGTGCGCGGATTCGGTCGCCAGAAGGGCCACACCGAGCTCTATCGAGGTGGTGAGTACACGGTCGACTTCCTCCCCAAGATCAAGATCGAGGTCGTCGTCCCCGATCGCATCGTGGACAAGGTTTCCGAGATCATGTCGACCGCGGCCAAGACCGGCAACATCGGCGACGGCAAGATCTTCATCCATCCGGTCGAGTCGGCGGTCCGCATCCGCACCGGCGAGCGCGACGAGAGCGCGCTCTAACAGAGACAGTCACCGAGAGTGAGCGTGAGGTCGAACGAAGGGAGGATCTACCGTGAAGCGAATGACTCTTGCACTGGCAGCGGTGCTGGTGCTGGGTGCCACAACGTTGGTGGCGATTGCTCAGCAGCCGACCCCTCCGGCCGCCGAGTCGAGCGCGGTCCCGGCTCCGGCCGCCGGCGCTCCGGCGCCCGCCGCGGCTCCAGCCCCCGCGTCGAAGATCGACAAGGGCGACACGGCGTGGATGCTCACGTCGTCGCTCCTCGTCCTCATGATGACCGCGCCGGGGCTGGCGCTCTTCTACGGCGGCATGGTGCGGCAGAAGAACGCGCTCGGAACCTTGATGCACAGCTTCATCATCGCCGCGCTCATCTCCGTGCAATGGGTGCTCTGGGGCTACAGTCTCGCGTTCGGTCCCGACAAGGGCGGGATCATCGGCGGCCTGGACTGGATCGGGCTGCGGGGCGTGGGACTCGAGCCCTTCGACGCGTACTCGAAGACCATTCCGCACCAGGCCTTCATGCTGTTCCAGATGATGTTCGCGATCATCACGCCGGCGCTGATCACGGGCGCGTTCGCCGAGCGCATGAAGTTCTCGGCGTTCCTGCTCTTCACCCTGCTCTGGGCGACGCTCGTCTACGACCCGCTGGCGCACTGGGTGTGGGGTGATGGCGGCTGGCTCAAGGCCAAGGGCGCGCTCGACTTCGCGGGCGGCACGGTCGTCCACATCTCGTCCGGCGTGTCGGCGCTCGTCTGCGCGATCATGATCGGCAAGCGCCGGGGCTTCGGGCACCAGCCGATGCAGCCGCACAACCTGCCGATGACGGTGATGGGCGCGTCGCTGCTGTGGTTCGGCTGGTTCGGGTTCAACGCGGGCAGCGCGCTCGAGGCCAACGGCCTCGCGGCGAGCGCGTTCACCGCGACCAACACCGGCGCCGCCGCCGCGGCGCTCGGCTGGATGTTCACCGAATGGATGAGCCGCGGGAAGCCGACCGTGCTCGGCGCCGCGTCCGGCGCCGTCGCCGGCCTCGTCGCCATCACGCCGGCCTCCGGCTACGTCACGCCCATGGCGTCGGTGATCATCGGCGCCGTCGCCGGCTGGCTCTGCTACTCGGCCTGCAACCTCAAGACGAAGCTCGGCTACGACGACTCGCTCGACGTGGTCGGCGTGCACGGTGTCGGCGGGACGTGGGGTGCCCTGGCGACGGGGCTCTTCGCGACCAAGGCCGTCAACGACGCCGGCGGCAACGGCCTCTTCTACGGCAATCCAGGCCAGCTCTGGGTGCAGATCGTGGCGGTGGCGTCGACGTACGCTCTGGCGATCGTGGGCACGATCGTCATTCTCAAGATCGTCGACGCGGTCGTCGGTCTGCGCGTCAGCGCCGAGGACGAGATGGCCGGGCTGGATCTTTCCCAGCATTCCGAGACCGCCTATTCCGCCGGCGGCGGGTTCGGCGAGTTCGGAGCGGCGTCCGGCGGCATGGGCGAGCCCATGCGCGCCGCCGAGGGCAAGCCCCGGGTGGCGCATTGAGCCCGCGCGCCGGGCGGGGCTTGATTCACCACTCGGATGACCTTAACGTAGGCGGGCTGTTCATCACTCAGCACAGAAGGAGTCGCGCATGACGGCGAAGGACGTACTGAAGCTGGCCAAGGAGAAGGGCGCCAAGATCGTCGACCTCCGGTTCATCGACTTGCCGGGCCTGTGGCAGCACTTCTCGATCCCGGTATCCGAGCTCAGCGAAGAGATCTTCGAGGACGGTCTGGGCTTCGATGGGTCGTCGATCCGTGGTTTCCAGTCGATCGACGAGTCCGACATGCTGCTGATCCCCGATCCCAACACCGCGGTGATGGACCCGTACACCGCGGTGCCGACGTTGGTGTTGATCTGCAACGTCAAGGATCCGGTCACCGGTAAGGCGTACACGCGCGACCCGCGCTACATCGCTCAGAAGGCCGAGGCCTATCTCAAGAAGACCGGGCTGGCCGACACGGTCTATATCGGACCCGAGCTCGAGTTCTTCTTCTTCGACTCGATCCGCTTCGACCAGAACTACAACTCCGGCTACTACTTCATCGACTCCGAGGCCGGCGCCTGGAACACCGGCAAAGAGGGCACGCCCGAGCAGCCGAACCTCGGCTACAAGCCGCGCTACAAGCAGGGCTACTTCCCGGTGCCGCCGATGGACAAGTTCCAGGACATCCGGTCGGACATGGTGCTGGCGATGGAGTCGGTCGGCATCCGGGTCGAGGTGCACCACCACGAGGTGGCGTCCGGCGGCCAGACCGAGATCGACATGCGCTTCGACACGCTCACGAAGATGGCCGACCGGGTCTGCTGGTACAAGTACTGCGCGAAGAACACCGCGCGGAAGTGGGGCAAGACCGCGACCTTCATGCCCAAGCCCCTCTTCCAGGACAACGGCTCCGGCATGCACACCCATCAGTCGCTCTGGAAGGGCGGCAAGAACCTCTTCTACGAGCGGGGCGGCTACGCCGACATCTCGAAGATGTGCCTCTACTACATCGGCGGCATCCTGAAGCACGCGCCGGCGCTGCTCGCGCTGATCGCGCCGTCGACCAACTCCTACAAGCGTCTGGTGCCGGGGTATGAAGCGCCGATCAACCTGGTCTACAGCCAGCGCAACCGTTCGGCGGCGATCCGGATCCCGATGTACTCGAAGTCGGAAGGCGCCAAGCGGATTGAGTTCCGCACGCCGGATCCGACCTGCAACCCGTACCTGTCGTTCGCGGCGTGCCTGATGGCGGGCCTCGACGGCGTCGCCAACAAGATCGACCCGGGCAAGCCGGTAGACAAGGACCTGTACGAGCTGCCGCCGGCCGAGCAGAAGAAGATCAAGCAGCTGCCGGGCGATCTCTCGATCGTGCTCGACAACCTCGAGAAGTCGCACGACTGGCTCCTCAAGGGCGACGTGTTCACGCCGGACGTCATCGAGACGTGGATCGAGTACAAGCGCAAGAACGAGGTCGACGCGGTGCGGCTGCGGCCGCATCCGTGGGAGTTCGCGCTCTACTTCGATATTTGACCTTGATCGGGGGGAGCGAGCGCCGCTCCCCCCGATGCCCCCCACCGGGTTGCCCTCGCCGTCGCGTTTCGATCGTGGCGCCGGCAAAGCCGGCGCTCGAAATGTGCTCGTCGAACGTCACGGCGTTGTTTCGGCGCCCTCGGCGCACGCCGGCATGCTCGCCGCCTACGAGAGGCGCATCCGGACCGTGCTTCCCCAGATCAAGCGAGATTCGATCGACTCCAAGCGTCGCTCGGGGGTGAAGACGAGACGGGCCGGCTGGTCGGCGCGGGCCCAGGACGACCAGCCGGACATGTCGAGCCGCGCGATCAGCTTGCCGGTGCCGGGATCGGGCTCGACCTGGAAACGCACGGGCACGACCCCGACGCGATAGGCGCCGGGCGTGACGTCGTCCGGCCCTTCGCCGGTCGGTCGCGATCGACGGAGGACAGCCATTCGGTACGCACCGTCCGAACCTTGCTCGAGGCGTCCCGCGGCGAAGTTCAGACTTGCGGAGACAGCATCGTCGACGGGCTGGCCGGAGGGAGGACCACCACGTCGTCCACCTGCCGGCGTCGGCCGCTGAGCAGCGTGTGCCCGACGGCGTGGTAGCTCACGAGTCCGCGCGCGTAGTCATAGGTGATCGAGAGCGAGCTCGGTCGGCCCACGAAGGAGTGAGCGCTCTTCAGCTCCAGCGGGCGATAGCGATCGTTCTCGATCAGGCCTTGCGCTTCGACGCGCGAGGAAACGCCGGTGCCGCTCCCGTTGATGAGGACGCGATAGCGTCCGGCTCGGGCATCCACCTCTTCGAGCATGCTCCCCCGACGGAATAACGGAGGAGGTCGAAAAGCATCGAGATGTCGACGCGGTAGTCGAAGGTCCGCGCGGCCGGAGAGGTGGCCGCCGCGTATCGCGTCGGGAGCGAGAGACCCAGGACGAGCGAGCCCAGCCCCAGGAGAACGGCACGTCGGGAGAGGACGGGCTCCGACATGGGCGCATTCTACAGGGGGCCCTTTCGCGTTATCCAGGTGGTCGATGGAATGGCCGCAACGGGCCGGAAACTCACTCGGCGGGCAGCTCTCTCAGCAACGCCTCGGCCGCCGGCCGATGCTTCTCACGCCACGCGCGCGGACGTGTCGGAGACGTCATCTGCAGCACGGCCGAATCTGCGCGCGCGCTTGCGCAGTCTGCCGGCGGCTCGCGTAGTGCCTCGCCAGATCCAGGCGCGCTTCGGAGAAGTTCGGGTCGGACTCGATCGCGGCGACGAGATACTTCTCCGCATCGCGGGCGCTTCCTTTCAGGAGGAGCCGCAGCGGCGCGGGCGTCCGCTCGAGCAGCACGCCCATCATGTGCAGCGCCCGCGCGTGACGCGGGTTCAAGGCCAGAGCGCGCGACAGGAGGCGCTCGAGCTCCTGGGGCACGACGAGCCCTCCGAGGTCCTTCTGGAGGCTTCGCGATCTGGCCGCGGTGCGCGGCAAGCAGGAACAGGGCCTCCGCGTCGTTCTGATCGAGAACGACCGCCCGCTCCGCGGCGGTCCGGCCGAGCTGATACCAGCGCAGCCGGTCCCCGCTCGTCCAGGCGGCGACCGTGAGCGCCGCATCCGCCAGCTTCAGCTGGATTTCAGCGCTGTTCGGTTCGAGCCCCGCCGCCTCCTGGTAGAGCGCGATGGCTCGCTGCGAGGATTCATTGGATGCATCGGGGGCGGCCTGGAGCTGATCGGCCTGCCGGACCAGCTCTCGCGCCTTTCCGGTGACGGCCCATACCGGCCAGACCATGCCCACCGCGAGAGCCACCACGATCCATCCGTGTCGCGGCCAGCGGTGCCCGCGGACGCTCACGGCCGGAAGTATACGCGTGGCGTCGCGCGCTCGCGCCAGGGGCGAGGGCACTGCTCGGGAAAACAGCAGAATCCCGCGAGATGCCGTGTCGCTGAGCACGGGGTGCGACGTCCACGCCGCTAAGCCATTGATTCTCTGACTCGGCTTTTCTCGGCCTCTGGCACCGGGCTTGCGATCACCGCGACCATGGCGAGCGAGGGGCCGAAGGGCGACCCGCGCTGGCGGGTCGCGATTCTCGACGACCACGAGCGCTCACGCGCGGCGCTGCGCGCCGCGATCTGGGCGGCGGGCGGCGAGGTAGTCGGCGAGGCCGTGCGCTGCGCCGACGCGCTGAGCCTGGCGCGCCGCACGACTCCCGACGTGGCCGTCTGCGCCATCGGATTGCCCGACGGCGACGGGATCGAAATGGCGCGCCAGCTGATCGACGCCGGCTGTCCCGTCGTTCTCTTCACGAGCCACACACGCCAGGAGCTCGTCGATCGGGCGCGCTCGGCCGGCGTGATGTCCTACCTGCTCAAGCCGCTTCGCGCGGCGGAGCTCGCGCCCGTCCTCGACCTCGCGGTCGCGCGATTCGGCGAGACCCGCGATCTCCGCCGCTCGCTCGAAGAGCGGAAGATCATCGAGCGTGCGAAGGGGCGTTTGATGGCGCGCTACCAGCTGAGCGAGGACGAAGCCTTCCGCCGGCTCCGTCGGGCCGCGATGGACAGCCGCCGTCCCATGGTGGACATCGCCAAGGCCCTGCTCGTGTCAGAGTCAGTCGCCTCCGACGTGCCTACGCATTGAGCATTCGCCCGGCCTTACCGCTCGCCAAGATACCGAAAAGAAACACATAGCGTTTCCGGTACGGCCTTTGCTGATACCGAGGCCAGCCTGCGGCCAATAACGTCCGCGGGAGGCGCGCCAATGACGTCGCGACCGAGACCACCCACACGAAAGGAGACGGAAATGGCGGAGTTTTCACGTCGCGACTTCATCAAGGGGGGCCTGCTGGCATCCACGGCCGTCGGCGCCGGCCTCAGCTTCCCCAACGTCCTGAGGGCGCAGGAAACCGTCAAGATCGGTGTCCTGCACTCGCTCTCGGGGACGATGGCGATCAGCGAGGTCTCGCTCCGAGACGTCGTGCTCATGGCCGTCGAGGAGATCAACGCGAAGGGCGGCGTGATGGGCAAGAAGATCTCGCCCGTCGTCGTCGATCCGGCGTCGAACTGGGATCTCTTCGCCGAGAAGGCCAAGCAGCTCCTGCTGCAGGACAAGGTCTCGGTCGTCTTCGGCTGCTGGACCTCGGTCAGCCGCAAGTCGGTGCTGCCGGTCTTCGAGAACAACAACGGCCTGCTCTTCTATCCCGTGCAGTACGAAGGTGAGGAGTGCTCGAAGAACGTCTTCTACACCGGCGCCACGCCGAACCAGCAGCTGGTCCCCGGCGCGGAGTACCTGATGTCGAAGGAAGGCGGAAGCTACAAGAAGTTCTACCTGCTGGGCACCGACTACGTCTTCCCGCGCACGGCCAACAAGATCCTGCGCGCGTTCCTGCTCGCCAAGGGCGTGCCGGCCGCCAACATCGAGGAAGAGTACACGCCGTTCAACCATCAGGACTATCAGACGATCGTCGGCAAGATCAAGCGGTTCTCCTCGGGCGGCGGCGCCTGCGTGCTCTCGACGATCAACGGCGACAGCAACGTGCCCTTCTACAAGGAGTTCGCGAACCAGGGGCTCCGCTCCGAGAACGCCCCGATCATGGCCTACAGCGTGGCCGAGGACGAGCTGCGCGGTATGGACACGTCGGCCCTGGTCGGCCACCTCGCCGCCTGGAACTATTTCCAGTCGGTCGACGCGCCCCAGAACAAGAAATTCGTCCAGGCGTTCAAGAACTACAGCGAAAAGACCAAGCTGCCGGGCGGCGCCAAGCGCGTCACCGACGATCCGATGGAGGCCGCCTACTTCGGCGTCTACATCTGGAAGCAGGCAGTCGAGAAGGCGAAGAGCTTCGATGTCGACCCGGTCCGCAAGGCCGTGTACGGCCAGACGTTCATGGCGCCGGGCGGTCCGATCAAGATGCACGAGTACAACCAGCACACCTACCGGCCGGTGCTGATCGGCGAGATCCTGAAGGACGGCCAGTTCAAGATCATCAGCCGGGTGAAGGGCACGGGCCCGAACGGTACGGTCGAGCCGGAACCGTGGAGCAAGTACACGAGCCCGGACAAGGGCTGTGACTGGATCAACCATCAGGGCACGTATCAGAAGAAGGCGTGATCTCTCGTCTCATCGTTCTCCTTTCGCTGGTCGCGTGGCTCGCCGCGGGAGCGGCGGGCCACGCGGCCGCCGCTCCCGCGGCCTCTCCCGAGGTCGCCGCGGCGCTGACCGATCTCACGGGTGACGACGCGGACAAGCGGGAAGCGGCCGTCGCCGTGATCGGCCAGACGCGGGACCCGAAATGGATTCAATTCCTGAGCGCGCTCCGCGACGGGAGCGTCTACGCGCGCACGCGGGCCGGCAAGACCGAGCTCGTGGTCGGCGGCAGCAAGGCCACCAAGGGCGACCAGGACGTGATCGACGTCAGCGGCGCGTACGATCGTGAGCCGCTGGGCACGGTGCCGCTGACCGAGCTCAAAGAAGTGCCGGCCGACCGCCGCCTCCGGCTGGCCATCAAACCGTTCCTCGACGCCGACGAGACGCAGGTGCAGCTCGCCGACCCCGATCCCGCCGTGCGGCGTGGCGCCGCCGTGAAGCTCGGCAACCAGGCCGTGGCCACCGCGGCCCCCGTCGTCGAAGAAGCGCTGAAGAAGGAATCCGATCGCTGGGTGCGCCATGCGCTCGCGGAGGCGTTAGCGCTGATTCACCTGGCCAACGGCACCCCGGCGCAGCGCACCGCGGCGGCGCGCAGCCTGGGCGACCTCCATTCGGAAAGCGCGGTTGCCGCACTCCAGCGGCTCGCGACGGACGGCAGCGCGTCACCGGCCGAGCGCGAGGCCGCCCTGCACGCGATTCGAGGCATCGAGCGCTGGGGCCTGCTGACGCGCACCGTCGAGACCGTGTTCCAGGGCGCCTCGCTCGGCTCGATCCTGCTCCTGATGGCGCTCGGCCTGGCGGTCGTCTTCGGGCTGATGGGCGTGATCAACATGGCGCACGGCGAGCTGATGGCGCTCGGCGCCTACGCGACCTTCGTCGTGCAGAACTGGTTCCGCGCGACGTGGCCGTCGCACTTCGATTCCTACTTCCTGGTGGCGCTGCCGGTCTCGTTCCTGGTGGCGGCGGCCGTCGGGCTGGTGCTCGAGCGCGGCGTCATCCGGCTCCTCTACGGGCGGCCGCTCGAGACCTTGCTGCTGACGTGGGGCGCCTCGCTGATCATCCAGCAAGGTCTTCGCCTCTGGTTCGGCGCAGCGAACGTGGACGTGAGCTCGCCGTCGTGGCTCTCGGGCGGCGTGCCCGTGATGGTCGGGCTCACCTTGCCGTACAACCGCGTGTTCATCATCGGGCTCGCGACCGCGTCGGTCGCCGCGATGTACTGGCTCCTCTTCCGCACCAGCGCCGGGCTCCGCATCCGCGCGGTGACCCAGAACCGCGCGATGAGCTCGTGCCTGGGCGTGCGCGCCGGCGTGGTGGACGCCACGACGTTCGCCTTCGGCGCCGGGCTCGCGGGCCTGGCCGGATGCGCGCTCACCCAGATCGGCAACGTCGGCCCGTCGCTCGGTCAGAACTACATCGTCGATTCGTTCATGGTGGTCGTGACCGGTGGTGTCGGCAAGCTCGCGGGGACGATCCTGGCTTCGGCCGGTCTCGGTGGCCTCACCAAGGGGATCGAGCCCGCGCTCGGCGCGGTGTTCGGCAAGGTCGCGATCCTGGTGGGCGTCATCCTCTTCCTGCAGCGTCGGCCGGCCGGCCTCTTCGCCTCGCGAGGACGGAATGCCGAAGCGTGAGGCCGTCGCACTCGGGATCGTGGCGATCGTCGTCGCGGTCGTGCTGCCCCTCTGCAACATGCTGCCGCCGGGGTCGCCGTTCTCGATCTCGAACTTCACCCTGAACCTGTTCGGCAAATTCCTCACCTACGCGATCCTCGGGCTCGGCCTCGATCTCCTGTGGGGCTACGCGGGCGTGCTCTCGCTCGGCCACGGCGTGTTCTTCGGCCTGGGCGCCTACGCGATGGGCATGCACCTCATGCTCGAGATCGGGTCGAAGAGCGTCTACCAGAGCGCGCTGCCCGACTTCATGGTCTGGAACCAGGTCAAGAGCCTGCCGCTGTTCTGGTGGCCCTTTCACAGCGCCGCGTTCACCCTGCTGGCGATCGTGCTGGTCCCGGCGCTCTTCGGCTTCGCCTTCGGCTATTTGGCGTTCCGGAGCCGGATCCGCGGTGTCTACTTCTCGATCATCACGCAGGCCCTGGCGCTCAGCGCGTGGCTCGTATTCAACCGCAACGAGATGAACCTCGGCGGCACCAACGGCCTCGCCGACTTCAAGACGATCTTCGGCTTTCCGCTGAACCGGCCGGCGACCCAGCGCGGCCTCTACGTCGCGACCGCGCTGACCTTGATCGGCGCGTACGTGCTGTGCCGCTGGATCACCTTGACGCGCGCGGGCAAGGTGCTCGTCGCCATCCGCGACAGCGAGACGCGCGTGCTGTTCTCCGGCTACTCGCCGGCGGCCTACAAGCTCTTCGTGTTCGTGGTGTCCGCGGCGCTGGCCGGGATCGCCGGCGCGCTCTACGCGCCGCAAGTCGGCATCATCACGCCGGCGAAGATCGGCGTGCTGCCCTCGATCGAGATGGTCGTGTGGGTCGCCGCGGGCGGCCGCGGCACGCTCTACGGCGCCGTGCTCGGCGCGTTCGGCGTGAACTGGATCCAGAGCTGGCTCACCACGAGCTACCCCGACCTCTGGCTCCTCTTCCTGGGCGGCCTCTTCATGGGCGCGGTGCTGTTCTTCCCGGACGGCATCGTCGGCGCGCTCGGCCGCCTGGGCGCGCGCGTGCGCCGGATCGTGTCGCGACGACCGGACCCGGCGGTCTCGACCCCCAGCGTCTCGCTCGGGCGGCCGACGCCATGACGCCGCCGCCTCCGGCGTCCGAGCGGCCGACGCGCGCCGCGAGCATCATCTACCTGGAAGACGTGACGGTGAACTACGACGGATTCAAGGCGTTGAGCCGTCTGAACTTCTTCATGGACCGCCGCGAGCTCCGCGTCGTCATCGGCCCCAACGGCGCCGGCAAGACGACGCTGCTCGACGTCATCTCGGGTCGCGTCAAGCCCGAGAGCGGCCGCGTCATCTTCGGTCACAGCACGGACCTCTTGCCGCTCCGCGAGAACGCGATCGCGCAGCTCGGGATCGGCCGCAAGTTCCAGACGCCGTCGGTGTTCGTGAACCTCACGGTCTGGGACAACGTCGAGCTCTCGCTCCGGCGGCCGTCGAAAGGCGTGTTCGCCGCGCTGCGCCAGCGCGACGCCGGTGAGGAGCGGGCGCGAATCGTCCAGACCCTGCAAACAGTGAAGCTCGAGGCGAAAGCCGAGAGCATGGCCGGTGCCTTGTCGCACGGCGAGAAGCAGTGGCTCGAGATCGGGATGGTCATCGCGCAGGACCCGGAGCTCCTGCTGGTCGACGAGCCGGTCGCCGGCATGACCGACGAAGAAACCGAGCGCACGGGCGAGCTGCTGGAGTCGATCGCCGCGGACCGCTCGGTGCTCGTCATCGAGCACGACATGGAGTTCGTGAGGCAGATCGCCCGCCAGGTGACGGTGCTGCATCAGGGGACCGTGCTGTGCGAAGGGCCGGTCGAGCAGGTTCAGAACGATCCGCGCGTCCTCGAGGTGTATCTGGGGCGCAAGCGCGAGGGGGCCGATGCTGTCCATTAGCGGCCTCGACGTCGCCTACGGTCAGTCGCAGGTGCTGTGGGGTGTCGACCTCGAGGTGCGGGCCGGCGAGCTGGTCTGTCTCATGGGACGCAACGGCGTCGGCAAGACCACGTTGCTCAAGACCACGATCGGGCTCTTGCCGGCGCGCGGCGGACGCCTGATGTTCGACGGATCCGACATCACGACGTGGTCGCCCGACCGGCGGGCGCGGGCCGGCATCGGCTACGTGCCGCAAGGGCGCGAGATCTTCCCGCATCTCTCGGTCGAGGAGAATCTCCGGATGGCGCTGCTCGGCTGCGGCCGCGCCGCCTCCCTCGACGAACCGCTCGCCCTCTTCCCGGCGCTCAAGCCGCTGCTGGCACGCAAGGGCGGCGTGCTCTCGGGCGGCGAGCAGCAGATGCTCGCGATCGGACGCGCCTTGCTCACCAAGCCGAAGCTGCTCATGCTCGACGAGCCGACCGAAGGCATCCAGCCCTCGATCATCCTCGAGATCGAAGAGGCGCTCCAGCGCATCAAGGCCGAGCTCAAGCTGGCCGTCCTCCTGGTCGAGCAGTACCTTGACTTCGCGGAGCGACTCGCCGACAAGTACGTGATCATGGCCAAGGGCGCCGTCGTCGCCTCGGGAGCGACGCGGGACTTGCGGCCCGAGATGGTCAGGCAGCATCTAGCGGTCTGACGAGGCGAGTCAGGAGGCTCGACGATGCACCTCACCCCGCGCGAGCAGGAGAAGCTCCTCGTCTTCACGGCGGCCGAAGTGGCACGCCGGCGCCGCAGTCGCGGCCTCAAGCTGAACTATCCCGAGGCGCTGGCGCTCATCACCGCCGAGATTCTCGAGTGGATCCGCGACGGCCGCAGTGTCTCGGACCTGATGTCGGCCGGTCTCCACATCCTCAGGCGTGACGACGTGATGGAAGGCGTGCCCGAGATGCTCGAAGAGGTCCAGGTCGAGGGGACGTTCCCCGACGGGACCAAGCTCGTCACCATTCACCATCCGATCCGCTAGCTTCCGGTCTTCGAGCTCATGTCGGGCGCTTTGCGGTTTCGTCGCGTTGCGGCGCCGGGCACGCGGGGAGGGGGGGGCCCCGGCTGGCTGCGTCACCCGCTCGCCCGATTCGCAGCGCTTCGCGCTGCGGGCGGGACGAGGGGGTCCCACTTCGCCAGTCGGGGCTCCCGCCCTCCCCGCGTGCCCGGCGGCTACGTTCCGATCGGCGAGTGCTTTCCTGAGCTCGAGATCGGAACGCGGCCGGGTCGATCGATCGAGGCGCTGACGGCGGAGGAGACCGTCCGCAATCTGGCGGGATTGCTCGCGCTGCTCAAGGACGCGGTGGATTCGGGGGCGTCGGTCGGATTCCTGCCGCCGCTGGCCGATGCCGAAGGCGAGGCGTACTGGCGCGGCGTCGTCGAAGCGGTGCGGGACGGATCCTGCGTGCTGCTGGGCGCGCGCGAGCCCGACGGAACGCTCGTGGGCACCGCGCAGCTCTTGCCGGCGACCCGGCCGAACGGATCGCATCGCGCGGAAGTGGCGAAGGTGATCGTTCACACGAAGGCGCGGCGTCGCGGGATCGGGCGCGCGCTCATGCTGGCGATCGAGAAGCGCGCCCGCGGGCTCGGGCGCACCACCCTGGTGCTCGACACGCGACGGGGCGATCCGTCCGAGCAGCTCTACATCTCGGTCGGCTACACCCTGGCCGGCGTGATTCCGCGCTACGCGCGCAGCGCCGACGGCGCCCTCGATCCGAGCGCGTTCTACTACCGGCTGTTGAGCGAAGGAGGCCAACCGTGATTCCGGGCGAATATCTGCTGGGCGAGGGCGACATCATCGCGAATCAGGGCCGCCGCACCGTCGAGCTGACGGTGGCGAACACGGGCGACCGTCCGATCCAGGTCGGCTCACACTTCCACTTCTTCGAGGTCAATCGCGCGCTCCGCTTCGACCGCGCTCAGGCCTTCGGGATGCGGCTCAACGTGCCGGCCGGCACCGCCGTGCGCTTCGAGCCCGGCGACGAGAAGCGCGTCACGCTCGTCGAGCTCGGCGGCGCCCGCCGGATCTTCGGCCTGAACGGGCTGACCGAAGGCGGCGCGCGCGAGCAGGCGCTGGCCAAGCTCGCGGCGTGGGAGCGGCGCTCATGACCCTCCGCCTGACGCGGCGGCAGTACGCCGATCTCTACGGCCCCACGACGGGCGACCGCGTGCGGCTGGCCGACACGGAGCTCTTCATCCGGATCGAGCGCGATCTCACGACACCCGGCGAGGAGGCCAAGTTCGGCGGCGGCAAGGTGATCCGCGACGGGATGGGCCAGGCGGTTCGCGCCACGCGGGCGTCCGGCGCGCTGGACCTCGTGATCACCAACGCGGTCATCATCGATCACTGGGGGATCGTGAAGGCGGACATCGGTATCCGCGACGGCCGGATCGTCGCCGTCGGCAAGGCCGGCAACCCCGACCTGATGACGGGTGTCACCGACGGGATGGTGGTGGGCGCCTCGACCGAGGTGATCGCCGGGGAAGGGAAGATCGTCACGGCGGGCGGGCTCGACTCGCACATCCACTTCATCTGTCCCCAGCTCATCGACGAGGCGATCAGCGCCGGGCTCACCACGTTGCTCGGGGGCGGCACCGGTCCGGCGACGGGGACCAACGCGACGACGTGCACGGCGGGGGCCTGGAACATCCACCGGATGCTCGAGGCGGCGGAAGCGTTCCCGATGAACCTCGGGTTTCTCGGCAAGGGCAACGCCTCGGCGCCCGATCCGCTGCGCGAGCAGATCGTGGCCGGCGCCGTCGGGCTCAAGCTGCACGAAGACTGGGGCACGACGCCGGCGGCCATCGACTGCGCGCTCGGCGTGGCCGACGAGCTCGACGTGCAGGTGGCCATTCACACGGACACACTCAACGAGAGCGGATTCGTCGAGGACTCGATCCGTGCCTTCAAGGGGCGGACGATCCACACCTACCACACCGAAGGCGCCGGCGGCGGCCACGCGCCGGACATCATCCGCGTGTGCGGCGAGCCGAACTGCCTGCCGTCCTCGACGAACCCGACGATGCCGTTCACCGTGAACACGATGGACGAGCACCTCGACATGCTGATGGTCTGCCACCACCTGAGCGCGCGGATCCCCGAGGATCTCGCGTTCGCCGAGTCGCGCATCCGCGCCGAGACGATCGCCGCGGAGGACGTGCTCCACGATCTCGGCGCGATCAGCATGATGTCGTCGGACTCCCAGGCGATGGGCCGGATCGGCGAGGTCATCATCCGGACCTGGCAGACCGCCGACAAGATGAAGCGTCAGCGCGGACCGCTGCCGGGCGAGACGCCGGGCGACGACAACCTGCGCGTGAAGCGCTACGTGGCGAAGTACACGATCAACCCGGCGATCGCGCACGGCCTGTCGAGCCACGTCGGCTCGGTCGAGGTCGGCAAGCTGGCCGATCTCGTGCTCTGGAAGCCCGCGTTCTTCGGCGTCAAGCCCGAGATGGTGGTCAAGGGCGGCCTCATCGCCTGGGCGGCCATGGGCGACCCGAACGCGTCGATCCCGACGCCGCAGCCGGTGCTCTATCGGCCGATGTTCGGAGCGTTCGGCCGCGCCGTCGGCTCGACGGCGTTGACGTTCGTCTCGGCGGCCGCGCTCGCCGACGGGGTGCCGCAGCGGCTCGGGCTCACCCGGCGGGCGGTCGCGGTCAGTCGCTGTCGCGGGCTCAGCAAGCGCGACATGATCCACAACGACGCGCTGCCGCGGATCGAGGTCGATCCGGAGACCTATCAGGTGCGCGTCGACGGCGCGGTGATCACGTGCGAGCCGGCGAGAGTCCTGCCGATGGCCCAGCGGTATTTCTTGTTTTGATGGGGGGCCACGAAATGGCCCCCCATACCCCCCCATTCGCGGAACGATCGAGCTTGGGGCTCGATCGTTCTAGCAGTCAGCCCGTTACTGCGCGTGCGGCATGTCGGCTGATTCTGCTTCGTTGTGTTCAGCTGACTCGGCTTTCTTCAGCTTCTGCTGCTTCTGCAGAGCGCGCTGCGGGCGCGGAGGTTGTCGTGATCACCGCGCTGCCGGCTCGCGTCGCGGATGCGGAGCTGGCGGGGCGGGAGCGGGACACGCTCGTGCTGACCGCGGAAGAGCGGCGGTGGGGGCGGCGGCGGGTGACGACGAGCGCGGGACGGACGTTGGCGCTGGCGTTGCCGACGGGGAGCGTGCTGATGCCGGGCGCGGTGCTGTACGTCGGCGCGGACTGGTTCGTGGCGGTCGAGTGCGCGGCGGAGCCGTGCTTCGCGGTCATGCCGGCGTCGCGCGAAGAGGCGCTGCGGGTGGCGTTCGAGGTGGGCAATCGCCACTTCAACCTGGCGATCGATGGGGAGCGGCTGCTGGTGCCCGACGATCCCGGGATGGACATCCTCCTGACGCGGATGGGCGTCCACTACGAGCGGGTGCGCGCGGTCTTCACGCCGATCGGAAAAGCCCAGCGCCATGACCGCTGATCCAGCGCTCCTGACCTTGCTGCAGTTCTCGGACGGACTCTTCCCGGCCGGCGGCTTCGCCCACTCGTTCGGGCTCGAAACCTACGTGCAGGACGGGCGCGTTCGCGATCGGCACGATCTCGAGATGTTCGTCGCGGCGCACCTCGATGGCTCGGCCGGACCGGCCGATGCCGCGGCCGCCGCGATCGCCGTCGGCGTCGCCCGGCGCGACGAGTCGCACGAATGGCTCGCGCTCGACGCGCGCCTCGACGCGATGAAGACGGTCCCGGAGTTCCGAGCCGCGAGTCGCCAGATGGGCCGTCAGGCGCTGCGCGTCGCCGCCGGCCTCGGCGATGACCCATTTCTCGCCCGGCTGGCGCGCGCCGTCGATGACGATCGGGCGGCCGCTCATCACGCGACCGTGTTCGGCGCGGCCGTCGGCCGCGGCGGCGCCGAGCCCGAGCGCGCGGCCGCGGCCTATCTTTACTCCACCGCGGCGCTGCTGGTCGGCGCGGGCCTCAGGCTCATCGCGCTCGGTCAGCTCGACGGCCAGCGAGTGCTGGCCGCGATGCGAGGCCGGATCGAGCGTTTGGCCGCCGCGGCGGCGACGGCGACCGTGGACGATCTCTGGAGCTTCAATCCAGCGCTCGAGCTCGCGGGCATCCGTCACGCGGCGCTCGACATGAGGCTATTCAGATCATGAGCACGATCCCACGGCCGTTGAAGATCGGCATCGGTGGCCCCGTCGGCTCGGGCAAGACCGCGCTGGCCGAAGCGCTGTGCCGGCGGCTGTCCGCCGAGCTGGACATGGCGGTCATCACCAACGACATCTACACGAAGGAGGACGCCGAGTTTCTCGTGCGCCGGGGTGCCTTGCCGCCGGAGCGCGTCGTGGGCGTCGAGACCGGCGGCTGCCCGCACACGGCCATTCGCGAAGATGCCTCGGCGAACCTGGAGGCGGTGCACGATCTGCAAAAGCGGTTCCCCGCGCTCGACCTCCTGCTGATCGAGAGCGGGGGCGACAACCTGGCGGCGACCTTCAGCCCCGAGCTGGTGGACGCGGCGATCTACGTGATCGACGTCGCCGAGGGGGAGAAAATCCCGCGCAAGGGCGGCCCGGGGATCACGCGGTCCGATCTCCTCGTCATCAACAAGATCGACCTGGCGCCCTACGTCGGCGCCGACCTCTCCGTGATGGATCGTGATGCCCGGAGGATGCGCGGCGCCCGTCCCTTCATCTTCACGAATCTCCGGACGGGCGAGGGGCTCGAGACGATCGTCTCCTGGATCAAGCGCGAGCTGACGCTCGACGCGGCGACGGCGTGAGGGCCGGCACAGCGCTCGGCGCCGCCCGCGTCGGTCGCGACGGCGCGCTGCGGCTCGGCTTCGCTCGGCGCGGTCCGGCGACCGTCGTCGCGGGATGCCGATTCACCTTGCCGCTCCAGGTCCTGGCTCCGATGGCGCTCGACGACCCGGCCGCGGTCGTCTCGATCTTGAATCCGACCGGTGGTCTCGTCGGCGGCGATCGACTCGAGATCGACGTCCAGGCCGGCGCCGGCGCTCACGCGGTGCTCACGACGCCCTCGGCCACCCGCGTGTATCGCGCCGAGGGTGAGCCGACCGTTCAGACCGTGCGGCTCTCGATCGGCCCGCGCGCGGTCGTCGAGTGGGTGCCCGACCACACCATCCCGTTCGCGGGCTCGGCACTGCGTCAGGCCATCGATGTCGAGCTCGACGAGACCGCCGGGCTCATCCTCGTCGACGCCTTTGCCGCCGGACGGGTGGCGGCCGGCGAATCGTGGCGATTCGCCCTGCTCGAGAGCGCGATCTCGATCCGCGACCCGGGCGGCTGGCTTCTGCACGACCGATTCGTCCTGCGCGGGCCGACGCGGAAGGACGATCCCGCGTTCGATGGACCCGGGTTTACCGAGTCGCGTCCGTACTTCGCCTCGATCGCGGTCGTCGGCGCATTCGACCGCGACCGCTTCGCGGCCGACGTCGGGAGCCTCGATGCGAGCGGCGGCGCGACGAAGGTCGGGGTGGCCGTGTTGCCGCGCCGCGGTGCCCTCGTCCGCTGCCTGGCGCCGAGCGCGCCCGCGTTGCTCGACGCCGTCGAGGGGTGCTGGCGGCTCGCGCGGGCGGCGATGCTCGGGCTTCCTCCGCTCGCGCTGAGGAAGGGCTAGCGGGCGGTGCCCGCCGCGTCCGGTCACTTCCGGTGGCGCAATTGTGACGTTTCCGTTACACTCGGGCTCGGGTCAATGTTCAACCTGATCCCGAAGGAAGTTCGGTTCTTCGACTACTTCGAGCAGCAGTCCCAGCACATCATCCGGGCCGCCGCCTTGCTGCACGAGATGGTCCACAACTTCGGCGATGCGCGGGCCAAGGCCCACGCGATCAAGGAAGTCGAGCACCAGGGCGACCACACGACGCACGAGATCATCAAGAAGCTGAACACGACGCTTCATCACGCCGATCGACCGCGAGGACATCCACGAGCTGGCCTCGCGTCTCGACGACGTGCTCGACTACATCGAGGCGGCCGCCGAGCGACTGGTCGTCTACCGCATCAAGGAGCCGACCTCGGCCTGCCGGGCGATGGCCGAGGTCATCGTGAACACCACCCACGCGATGGACCGCACCATCAAGTGCCTGCGGACCATGGACCCCGGCTTTCACGAGCACACCGTCGAGGTGAACCGCCTCGAGAACACCGCCGACGTGCTGCTGCGCGACAGCCTCGCCGCGATGTTCGACGAGGCGAGCGATCCCATCGAGGTCATCAAGTGGAAAGAGATCTACGAGACGATGGAGATCGTGACCGACCGGTGCGAGGACGTCGCCAACGTGATCGAGGGGATCATCCTCAAGATGGCCTGATCGCGAACTGACCGGTGCTCACGCTCGTCGTCGTCATCATCTTCGTCGCGCTCGTCTTCGACTTCATCAACGGCTTCCACGACGCCGCCAACTCGATCGCCACCGTCGTGTCGACCCGCGTGCTGTCGCCGCTGCAGGCGGTCGTCTGGGCGGCGTTCTTCAACTTCGTCGCCGCGTTCGGCTTCGGCGTGAGCGTGGCGCGCACGGTGGGCAAGGGCGTCGTCGAGACCGCGGTGGTCGACCAGTGGGTGATCCTGGCGGGGCTCGTCGGCGCGATCGTGTGGGACCTGATCACGTGGGTACTGGGGACTGCCGACCAGCTCCTCCCACGCGCTGATCGGCGGCTTCGCCGGCGCGGCCGTCGTCAAGGCGGGCTTCGGCTCGCTCGTCGCGAGCGGCCTCGTCAAGATCGGCGCGTTCATGATCCTGGCGCCGCTGATCGGCCTGGTCGTCGGCTTCGCGATGATGGTGCTGGTGCTCAACGTCTTCAAGCAGCGAGACGCCCGGACGGGTCGACAAGGTCTTCCGGCGCGGCCAGCTCCTGTCGGCCGCCGCCTACAGCCTGGGCCACGGCACCAACGACGCCCAGAAGACGATGGGGATCATCGCGGTGCTCCTCTTCACCACCGGCCACCTCGGCGCCGACTTCTACGTGCCGTTCTGGGTCATCCTCTCGGCGCACGCCGCGCTCGGCCTGGGCACGATGGCCGGCGGCTGGCGGATCGTGAAGACCATGGGGATGCGGATCACGAAGCTGCGGCCGGTGGGCGGCTTCTGCGCGGAGACGGCGGGCGCGATCACCCTGCTCGGTACCGCCATCGCCGGCATTCCGGTCAGCACGACCCAGACGATCAGCGGCTCGATCATGGGCGTCGGGCGCGATTCAGCGCTTCTCGGCCGTCCGCTGGGGCGTGGCGGGGCAGATCCTCTGGGCGTGGATCCTGACGATTCCCGCGTCGGCGATCGTGGCCGCCGCGACCTGGTTTCTGCTGCACCTCGTCGGCGTCTGATCCTCGGGGACTCAGCCGCGCCGACGAGGCGCGTGTCGATCGAGCCTACTGGTCGAGCGCGCCCTTGATGGCGTCGAAGACGGGATTCTGCCCGCTGCGCGTCGCCCCGGACGCGCTGGGCGCCGGCGCGGCCTTCCCGAGCGCCTTCCGCACGCAGTCGTACTGCTCCCAGCCGCGGAGCGGATAGTTGAAGTCGACCGCCTTCCACTTCGCGTGGCCGTTCTTCTGCAGGGAGTCGAGTCCCCGCGACATGAGCTGCGCGAAGCGGCCGACGTTGTCGCAATCGCGGCGGCGGAAGTCGAAGGACACGAGGACCGCCTTGACCGCCGCGGTGTTGATCGCCGTCGTCTGCCACGGATACGTCCCGGCCGGAATCTCGGCCTGCGGGTAGAACTCGAGGACGCTCTTGTTGGTGATCGGGATCAGCGCGAGCCCGTCCTTGTCCGTGACGTCTTCCTTGAGGAGCTTCACCGGGTAGCCGGCCACGTAGAACATCGCGTCGATGCGGCCGGCCTTGAGCTCGGCGAGCGCTTCGCCCGTGTCGATCGGCACCATCTCGGCGGGCGCGACCTCCGACAGCTTGAAGAGCAAGCGCGCGGTGAGGTACGTGCCGCTGCCGTCACGGCCGACCGCGACTTTCCGACCGGCCAGGTCGTCGAAATCGGTGATGCCCTTCTTGCCCAGCAGATGGATCTCCTCGTTGTACAGCGGGAAGACCATCTTCGTCTTCTTCGCGATCCGCTGCAGCACGGGGTCGGTCTGGACGCGCGCGACGAACGCGAGCACGTCCGACTGCACGATGCCCATCGGAACGCCCGGCCGCTGGTAGACCGCGTACACGTTTTCGATGGAGCCCTTCGACGGGAAGACGTTCAGGTTGATGCCGGCCGGCTTGACGAGCTTCTGCAGATCGAGGCCGAACTGATAGTAGGTGCCTTTCTCGCCTCCGGTGATCAGCCCCATGTCCTCGACGGCGGCCGGCGGGCTGGTCCACGCGAGAAGCACCACAAGGGCCATGGAGCAGGCGATGACGAATTTCACGGCATATCCTCCTTGCTGGAGCGGCCGACGGCACGCTCCCGGGTCAACGGAGTCGATTTTGACACGCCAGCGCCGGGACGGCCTGTATTTGTGCGGGCGAACAGATCAGGGCGGTCAGCGGCGCCTACCGAAAATCCCGCGCGCTGAGATCGTAGCGGCCGATCAGTCCGTGCATGGTCGGGCGGCTCACCGCCAGCAGGCGGGAGGCCTGGGTGATATTCCCGCGCGTCTTGACGAGCGCTTCCACCAGGGCACCCCGCTCCGCCCGGTCGCGAGACTCTCGGAGGGACGTGGCGGGGCGATCCTTGACTTCGATGCCGAGGTCGCGGGCTTCCACGACCTTGCCGCCGGCCATCAGGACCGCCCGCTCGACGGCGTTCTCGAGCTCGCGGACGTTGCCGGGCCAGGGATGGTGGACGATGGCCTCGAGCGCCGAGCCGCCGAAGCGGAGCTTCCGCCGGTGCGCCTTGCAGCTCCGCTGGAGCAGCGCGTTGGCGATGATCACGATGTCCTCCGCGCGCTCGCGCAGCGGCGGGAGGGTCAGGTTCACGACCGAGAGACGATAGAAGAGATCCTCACGGAACCGCCGCGCCTGGAGCTCGCTCTTCAAGTCCTTGTTGGTCGCGGCGACCACGCGGGCGTCGACGCGAAGCACCTCGCGGCCCCCGACGCGCTCGAGCTCGCGCTGCTGCAGAAAGCGGAGGAGCTTGACTTGCAACGGCGGGCTCATCTCGCCGACCTCGTCGAGGAAGAGCGTGCCGCCGTCCGCCAGCTCGAGCTTGCCCTTTCGCTGCGTGTGCGCGCCGGTGTAGGCGCCGCGCTCGTGGCCGAACAGCTCGGACTCGAGCAAGGTGTCCGGGATCGCGCCGCAGTTGATCGCCACGAACGGCCGGTGGCTCCGCGCGCTGTTGGCATGGACGGCCCGCGCCAGGAGCTCCTTGCCCGTGCCGCTCTCGCCCTGGATCAGCACGGTGACGTCGGTCCGCGCGATGCGGCTCACGACCGCGAAGATCTCGCGCATCGCGGGCGTGTGTCCCAGCATGTCGGCGAACTCGATCGCGGCCTCGTTCGCGCGCTTCTCGGCTTCGGCCTCGAGCGTCCCGAGATGGACCGCCCGCTGGAGCACGACCTTCAGGTCTTGCAGCTGGACGGGCTTCTGATGGTAGTCGAACGCGCCGAGCTGGACCGAGCGAATCGCGCTGTCGCGGCCGCCGTTCTCGCTGACGACCACGACCTTGGTGGCCGGCGCGGTCTTCATGATCTGGGCGAGCGTCTCCAGCCCGTACTCCGAGCTCTCCGGATGGGGCGGCAGTCCGAGGTCGAGGCTGACGACCGCCGGCTGCTCGCACGCGAGCGCCGAGAGCGCCTCGGCGCGGCCCTCGGCGAAGACGAGCGTGAAGTCGTCGCGCAGCGCCGACCTCAGCTCCGTGCGGATGGCCTCTTCGTCCTCGACGATGAGTAGCTTCGGCTTCATGTTCGCCCTCCGAATGGGAGGCGCAGGGAGACGGTCGTGCCCGCTCCGTCCTGGAGGCGCCCGAGCATCGACTTCATGCGATTCACGGTCTGGGCGACCGTGTTGAGCGCGTCGCGCTGGACGTCGCGGTCGTCGAAGCGCTTCAGCGCGTTCTCGCTCAGGGTCGAGAGCGTCGCGATCGAGCTCTTGAGATCGTGGACCACGAACGACGTGAACCGGTGGAACGCCTCGAGCTCGCGCGCGCGAGTGCGGCTCTCCGAGAGCTGGGCGGCGACGAGGAGGCCGGCGGCCTCTTCGCCGATGGCGGCCATGAGCTCGAGATCGTCAGGCGAGTAGGGATTGCCGACCGGCTCGCCGAGCACGAGCGCGCCGATCGGCTCATCACGCCAGCGAAGCGGCACGATCGCCGACCCCTCGGTGAACACCCGCGCTTCCGTCAGCCAGCACCAGGCGGCGGCCGAGCCGTTCTCGAGTACCACGGGCGCGTGCCCCCGCAGGAGCGGCACGAACGGCGCGTGATCGTCGTCGGCAAGTGTCGGCGCCGGACAGCCGGTGCCGACGGCCGCGGCCGCGCGCAGTCCGCCATCGCCGGGATCCGCGAGATAGAGGACGGCGCCGGTGGCGCCGAGGACCTGCCCGACCGCGTCGACGAGCTTGGGAGCCAGCTCGTCGAGCGTCACGCAAGATTCCAGACGGCTCGTGCACTCCAGCCACTTGGCCCGGGGGTCGCGTCGGCTCGGGAAGATCATTGGCGTTCCGTTCTGGGCGCTCATCGTCTAGTGCTGGCCGGCGCCGGCCAGCCCATCGACCCGGCGGCGGCGCACGAGCGCGATGACCTGTTCGACGGCGTCTTCGAGAGGCCCGTCATTGGTGACTACGTCGTCGGCGTGAACCCGGGTCGGCTCCACGTAGCGGTCGTGCGCGGGACGCACCGAGCCCGAGTACTGATACAGCACTTGCTCGATGCTGCGGCCGCGATCGGCGAGCTCCCGCCGAATCCGGCGAACGAGCCGGAGATCGGCCGGTGCGTCGATGAACACCTTCACGTCCAGGAGCGAGCGAAGAGAGTCCCACCAGAGGGTGAAGAGGCCTTCGACCAGCACGAGGCGCGCGGGGGCCACCAGCTGGATACCGGTGCGCAGGCGCGTCTCGGCCGAGTAGACCGGCTTGCGGATCGCTTCGCCGCGCCGGAGATCGTCGAGGTGGGCCACGAGGAGCTCGGTGTCGATGGCGGCCGGCTCGTCGTCGCCGCCCCAGCTCCGGTCCTCCGGCGCGCCGGCGCCGCGGTCGAGCGTGTAGGATTCGAGATCGACCACGCAGCCGCCGACACGCTCGACGAGGCTCCGCACGATCGAGCTCTTGCCCGAGCCGGTGCCGCCGGCCAGACCGACGATCACCGTGCGCGCTCCCGCATCACGCACCTCCCGGAGAGAGCTCGCCATCGAGATAGGGCGGCCGGAGCTTCAGCGCGACGCGCTGCTGCAGGCGCGTGAGGAGCGCGCGCGCGATCGCCGGCGCGTAGCCCAGCGGCTCGCGCGCGAGAATCGCGCTGAACTGCGCTTCGCCCGTGTCGCGGAGCACCGTGATCCGGTTCACGACGACGCCGCCGGGACGCGCGGGCCAGCCGCGCGAGGCGCACACCGCGTGATAGCCGGCGTCCATGGCGGCGTCGACGACGCGCCGATCGACCAGGCTGTGCGGAGCGGCCAGGAAGTCCACGCCGCGCCCGAGGAAGTCTTCGATGAGACGCTTGGAGGTCCGCAGCTCGTTTCTGAGGAGCCGGGCCGACAGGACCGGCAGGGCGACGTGATCGTGCGCGTGAGACTGAAACGACATGCCGGCCCGGTGCATCTCGGCGATACGAGCCCAGGTGAGATAGCCGGGCTGTCCGACGCGGGCGGTGTTGATGAAGAACTCGGCCCGCACCCCCGCGGCGAGGAGAATCGGGAACGCCACGTCGTAGTCGGCGGCGCGGCCGTCGTCGAAGGTCAACACGACCGCCGAGCGCGCCGGGCGCTCGCCCTCTTCGTACGGGGCCCACGCGTCGTAGAGCCTGACCACGCGGTACCCGTGCTCACGGATCGAGACCAGCTGCCGGCCCAGCGAAACCGGCGCGACCCAGTGGTTCGCCAGGCGGGCGTCGACCTCGGCGGGGAGCGAAGTCCCGAGCCCGTCGTACTGAAGCACGGGGACGCCCCGCAAGGTCATGGTTCAGGCGCCCGCGCGCGAGCCGCAGCGATACGCCAGGGTGAGAAGTGCGCGTGCGAGCTTGCCCGGATCGTGGCGCACGTCGTCGCCGGCCGCGAGCAGGTCGCACTCGTGAACGGCGTGTCCCATCGCCCGCATGAGCGCCAGGTCCGCCGCGACCGGCACCGCGCCCTGCGCGCCGTAGCGGCCGATCTGCTCGGGCGTGAACGGCGCGGTGTTGACGAGGATGTCGTGGATCGGCATCGTCGGCGCGTGCCGCCGGATCGCCATCAGATGATCCGCCGCGGTGTGACCGTCGGTCTCGCCCGGCTCCGTCATGAGGTTCATGACGTGGACGACGCGCGCCCGCGACCGGGTGATGGCCTCGGCGATCCCGCGTGGCAGCAGCGCGGCGACGAGGCTCGAGTAGAGACTGCCCGGGCCGAGCACGATCAGGTGCGCCCGCTCGAGCGCCTCGACCGCCTCGGGCAGCGCCACCGTATCGGTGGGACTGAGTCGCACCTTCCGGATCGGGCTGCGCGCCGTCGCGATGCGGGATTCGCCCTCGATGACCGTGCCGTCGGAGAGCTCCGCCTGGAGCGCCACGTTCTGACTGGTGGCCGGGAGGACCAGGCCGCGGATCGACAACAGGCGCCCGACCCGAGCGACCGCTTTGGAGAAGTCTCCTTCGAGCTCGGTGAGCGCCGTCAGGATGAGGTTCCCGAGGCTGTGCCCGGCGACCTCGCTGCCGCCCGCGAACCGGAAGGCGAACACGTCGGAGAGCATGGGATCGCCGCCGGCCAGCGCCAGGAGGCAGTTGCGGATGTCGCCGGGCGAGGGGAGATGGTAGGTCGCGCGGAGCTTGCCGGAGCTGCCGCCGTCGTCCGCGACGGTGGCGATCGCGGTCAGCCGCGTCTGGTCGCGCTCGGGATCCCACGGGTGCGATTCGAAGAGGCCCGCACGGAGGCCGTGGAGCACGGTGGGCAGGCCCGTGCCGCCGCCGAGGGCCACGACACGGAGGTCGAGCAGGGCTCCGTTTCCCGGCAGGCTCAAGCGGGACTCCTGGTTGGCGGCCCCGGCGACCGATGATGCAGCCATGGCTCAGAGCTCCTTCGCGGCGGGCGAAGCGATCGGTTCACGGAGATAGCGCGCGAGCGATTGACGCACGACCGCCTTCTTGGTGTAGGCGTACACGAACGTCTCACCCTGAACGATGAACGACTGGACGACGCCACAGGCCTGGAGCTTCAGTAGCGCGCGTCGTGTGGAAGGGACGTCCCGATTGATCCACCACTCCGCGATGCCGCGCGCGGTGTCGGCGGCCTCGCTGTGGTGCATCAGGTACTGCACGATCTCGCGGCACACTGCGTCGCGTCCGAGGAGCTCTCGGAGCGCCGGCGTCACCATGCTGCGGCTGGACTGAGCGAGCTTCAATGCGGCGTGCTGGAGGAGCACAAACGAGGCCAACGACGTAACTGACTGCACGATATATGTTTCGTGAATCCGGAAAGATCAGAATCGCGCGCTTCACCACTAAAATCTTGCGCGTCATCTACGCAAACATTGCAGCTCACACCGCGGGATTGTCAGGCTGCGGAGAGGGGCCGAGATGCGAGGCGACGCCCGAAGGCGTCAACGGCCCCTCTCCGCAGCCGGCTACGCGCTGGGGAGGAGGCCGCGATCAGAGCCGGTCGTCTCGACGTCGCGACCGTACGCCTTGAGCTTGTACTGGAGACAGCGAACGCTGATCTGCAGGAGCCGCGCGGCTTCCGTGCGATTGCCGTGAACCTTGTGGAGCGTGCGCAGGATGTGGCGGCGCTCGACCTCGCTGAGCGGAAGCCCGGCCTCGAACACTCCGGAAATCACCGGCGCGGGCGTGGCGGCCCCGCCCGAGAGATCGCCCGCGAAGAGGTCCCGATCGGTCAAGGTGTCGCCCTCGGCGAGCACCACCGCCTGCTCCAGGAAGTTCTCGAGCTGCCGGACGTTGCCCGGCCACGGCAGGGCCATCATGCGCTTGAGCGTCGCCGGCGCGACGCGCGTGACGCGCTTGCCGTAGAGGGCCGCGAAGCGCTGCAGGAAGTGATCGACCAGCCGCGGGATGTCCTCGATGCGCTCGCGGAGCGAGGGCACCTTGATCATGAACACCGCGACTCGATAGTAGAGATCCTCGCGGAACGTTCCCTGCGCCACGGCCGCTCGGAGGTCCTTGTTGGTTGCGGTGATGAGGCGGATGTCCGTTCGGATCGATTTCGTCCCGCCGACCTTGGAGAACTCGCGGCTCTGGATGACGCGCAGCAGCTTGGCCTGAAGCGCCGGGCTCAGCTCGCCGAGCTCGTCGATGAACAAGGTCCCGGTGTGCGCGAGCGCGAAGACGCCTTCGCGATGCTCCGTCGCGCCGGTGAACGCCCCCTTCACGTGACCGAAGAGGTGGCTCTCCATCAGCCCTTCGGGAATCGTCGTGCAGTCGAGCGTGATCAGCGGGCGATCACGGCGCGGGCTCGCGTAGTGGATCGCGCGCGCGATGAGCTCCTTGCCGGTGCCGCTCTCGCCGTGGATGCAGACGTTGACGTCACCGACCGCGACCTTCGCGATGCGCGCGAAAATCTCGCCCATCTGCGGTGACTCGCCGATGATGCCGTGATAGGCCGGCCGGATCGTTTCGAGTGAACGCTCGGCAACGCTCCGCGTGCCGCGCAGCGCCTGCTTCAGGACCTGATCGAGCAGTGCCGTCGAGCTCGGACGCGCCACGCAATCGACGTGCTGGAGCTGCGTCAGGTACTGGATCTTGGCGTCGTCGAGCGTGTCGACGAACGCCAGGACGCGGCCCCGGTAGCCCGCGCGCTCGATGTGACCAGCGACCTCCCAGCCGGTGAGACCGTTCGTCACGTTCACCACGAGGAGGTTCGGAACTTTATGTGTCTCGAAGGCGAGTGAGAGCTCCTGCAGCGAGCCGGCGAACGCGGTGGTGGCTCCGATCGAAGACAGGATTCGACGTGCTGCTTCGCCCAGGACCGCAGTCTCGTCGACGATCACTACGCGCACAGCTCGCCTCCGGAGTCTGGCAATTCTGACAGGGTGCTCGATGGCAAGCAATAGCTCCGTCGACGCGACGGAGCCATTCCGGAAACGATCGGCGAGAATTTCAGCCCATCCGATTCTGCGGAGAAGAACCGACGGCCGTCACCATCCCGAATTGCGGGAAGGGCGAGCGCGGCGATCGTGAGAGCGGCGGCATCGTTCGATTCGAGCTCGGGCACGCGTAGCGCGGGCTGGTCCACGAGCGTGATAGATCAGCAAGGCCAATACCAATACGTAGTTGGCGCGCAACCTTCCGGATCGCTTGCATATTTTGCGTACCCGCAATCGTTGCGTCCGGGGCGGCGCTGGAAGAGACTTGAGCAGCGCCGAGCGAAAGACGAGTGTGACTGGCTCCGAGTGTCTTTGAAATCAGTCACATGGATCGCACACGTGTGCCGACGGAGCGACTGATCAAAAGCTGAACAGAGGAGGTGCGCGCTCGCGAGCCAGAACCTCGCCGAGCCGACAGTGCTAACCTTGGCTCCGGACGGCGCTCGGGGCGCCGCCAACGTCAGTGGCGAGCTGCGCGGTCGTCCTCGGGGAGGGTCAGGATCACGTGCGATCGGATCCGAAGCTCCACATCGACCTCTCGGCGGGTGCGCCGGTCTGATCGCCGACGATCGGACTCCTGACCGTGCGGTCCGACCCCGTCGCTCTCCACGCCGGCGGTCGAGGATCACTTCGACGTTCCCGTCGTCGCGGAATCTCTCCAGCAGGTACTCGTACAGGCGGGCTTCGTGGCGCGAAACCAGAAACAGATGTCGGGCCATTGGCTTGTCTATTGTCTGTCGACCCTGAGCATGGCAGGTCATTTTTTCCTCGCCAAATCCAGGTCGGAGCATTTGGAATGCCATTCGAGAAGGCCTTGAAATTTCTTCATCTTGCCAAACGGCAGAACGGTCCGACCGGCCGATTCGGAAGATTTCCCGACGAGGGTGACCGTTGCCGAGGGTGATCGTGGTGGTCGCCCGAGACCGTCCGGAGCTCCTTCGGCTACTTCGAGCGGGTCTTCGCCGGGATGCCCGAGATCAAGGTGCTCCTGGACCGGCGGATTCTGCCGCCCGGGGCGAAGCCCGGAGCCTCGAGCGATCCGAGCCAGCAAGACCGGCGGGACATCTACGACGAGCTCCAGCAGCGCGGCTTCGTGATGATCCGCCTGGGGTGAACGTCGGTCTGGAGCGGCGGCGTGCCCATCCGGGTCGCCGGCTCCTGTCCCGCGTTCATCGACTCGCTATAATGCGACGACCGGAGGGCAAGGATGCGCTTGGTCTGGGCGGTTCGGCGTAACGCGTACTTCGACTCGATCGACCTCATGCGGGTCGCCGAGCAGGCCAGACAGCTGGCCGGTGTCGCCGAGGTCG
Organism: uncultured Candidatus Rokubacteria bacterium; assembly: GCA_963789955.1. Taxonomy (GTDB): domain Bacteria; phylum Methylomirabilota; class Methylomirabilia; order Rokubacteriales; family CSP1-6; genus AR31. Next base: position 407,749 of record CAWBMV010000037.1, on the reverse strand, counting down.
GGGTCGCGATGGGTACGCCGCCCGGCCGCTCGATGCTCGCGGAGGCCGGCATGTGGCCGGCGGAGGCGCCGCAGGCCGGGCCGTCGGACCTCTTGATCTCAGTCCGGGCCAGCACCGAGGCGGCGGCAAACCACGCGCTCGCGCGCGTCGAAGAGCTACTGACCGCCAGCCGGGACGCTCGGGCAGGCCCGGCAGGACATGCTGCCGCGCACCACGATCAGCGCGGTGCGCAAGAGCGCGGCGACGAACGTCGCCCTCATCGCGGTTCCCGGCGCTCAGGCCGCGATCGAGGCGCACCAGGCGCTCTCGGCCGGGCTACACGTGTTTCTCTTCAGTGACGGCGTCCCAGTCGACGACGAGGTCGCCCTCAAGCGCCGCGCGCGCGATCGCGGGCTCCTGGTCATGGGACCCGAATGCGGGACGTCGATCATCAACGGGGTCGGTCTGGGCTTCGCCAACCGGGTTCGCCGCGGCGCCGTCGGCGTGGTCGGCGCCTCGGGGACGGGCATTCAGGAGCTGACGACCTTGATCCATCGGCTCGGTAGCGGAGTCTCGCACGCGATCGGCACCGGGGGGCGCGATCTTCACGCCGCCGTCGGCGGGCTCACCACCCTTCAGGGTGTCGCGGCCCTGGGCGCCGACCCCGAGACGCGGGTCCTGCTCATCGTCTCCAAGCCGTCGTCGCCGGCCGTCGCCGACACCGTGCTCCGAGCGGCCGTCGAGACGAGAAAGCCGGTCGTGGCCTGTCTGCTGGGATACGACGGTGCCACGCCCCGGGGCGTGCACTCCGCGGCGACCCTGGAGGAGGCGGCGACTGCCGCGGTGAAGCTCACCGCCGGCAGCGTTCGCGATCTCGAGCGGCCGCGCGTGCCCGCGTCCGGCGCCCGCGGCGCGATTCGCGGCTTCTTCACGGGCGGCACGCTCTGCGACGAGGCTCGGCGCCTCGTCGGCGATGCGCCGGCGCATCGCTTCGTCGATTTCGGGAGCGAGGAGTACACGCGCGGACGGCCTCACCCGATCATCGATCCGAGCCTGCGGAACGCCGCGATCGTCGCGGCCGGTGACGACGGGGGCGTATCCGTCCTGCTGCTCGACCTCGTGCTCGGCGATTGCGCCCACTCCGACCCGGCCGGCGCGCTGCGTCCGGCGCTTGCCGAGGCGCGCGCCCGGCGCCGCGGGCGTGATCTCGCGATCGTCGGCCACGTGGTCGGCACCGGCGACGATCCCCAAGGTCTCGAGCGCCAGGAGGAAGAGCTCCGGAAGGCCGGCGTCCTCGTCTGCGCGAGCAACCGGATCGCCGCCCTGACGGCGCGCGCGATCGCCGAGGGACGCGATGTCGTCTGAGGCCAAGCTCCTCCGCGAGCCGCTTGGGGCCGTCGTCGTGGGGCCCGATCTCTTCGCGTCGGCTCTCGCCGCCCAGGGGGTCCCGGTTCGGCGGGTCGACTGGCGACCACCGTCCGCGGCGGGCGATCTCGCCTCGCTCTGGTGCGATGCCGTCGACCTCGCGAATCGGGTCACGCTCGACCGTATCCTCGCCGCCCATCAAGTCCTGATCGACGTGCGCCCGGCCATCGAGGTCGTGCCGGGCATGACGCGCGAGACCGTTCTGCACGCCGGTCCGCCGATCGCGTGGGAGCGGATGAGCGGGCCGCTGCGCGGCGGCATCGTCGGCGCGCTGATCTACGAAGGCCTGGCGACGACGTGGCAGGAGGCCGAGCGGCTCGTCGACCCGCGGCGCCATTCGCTTCGATCCTTGCCATCATCACGCGACGGTCGGGCCGATGGCCGGCGCCACGACCGCCTCGATGCCGGTGCTCGTGGTCGAGAACCGAACGGCCGGGAACCGCGCCTACTCGACGATCAACGAGGGGCTCGGGAAGGTGCTCCGCTACGGCGCCTACGCGCCGGACGTGATCGATCGTCTCCGCTGGTTCCGGGATGTCGTCGGCCCGGCGTTCGGCGAAGCGATCCGGCGAGCGGGCGGCGTCGATCTCAGGGCGCTCATCGGCCAGGCCGTGCAGATGGGCGACGAGTGCCACAACCGCAATCGCGCCGCCTCCGCGCTGCTCATCAAGGCGCTCGCGCCGGAGATCGCCGGCGCTCGATCTGCCGGCCGTCGGAGCGCCGCCGGGTCCTCGCGTTCGCCGCGTCCAACGAGCACCTGTTCCTGAACGTCGGCATGGCCGCGTGCAAGGCCGCGCTCGACGCCGCCCATGGCGTTCCCGACTCGACGATCGTGACGACGATGGCACGGAACGGGACCGACTTCGGGATCCGCGTCGGCGGGCTCGGTGACCGATGGTTCACCGGCCCGGCGCAAACACCGGAGGGCCTCTACTTCCCAGGGTTCAGTGCCGGTGACGCCAATCCCGACATCGGTGACAGCGCCATCACCGAGACGGCCGGCCTCGGCGGCTTCGCCATGGGCGGCGCGCCGGCGGTCGTCCAGTTCGTCGGCGGCACGCCCGCCGACGCGCTCGAGTACACGCGGCTCATGTACGAGATCACGCTCGGCGAGAGCTCGGCGTACCGGCTGCCGGCGCTCGATTTTCGCGGGACGCCGACGGGAATCGACGTGCGGCTGGTCGTGCAGACCGGGATCCTGCCGCAGATCGACACCGGCATGGCCCATCGCGAGCCCGGAGTCGGGCAGGTCGGCGCCGGTCTGGTCAAGCCGCCGCGCCAGTGCTTCGATCGCGCGTTCGAGGCGCTCGTGCAGGCCCGCACGGCCGCCGCCGGCTCGACCGCCCGCTCCTGAGCCGATGACCACGCGGAGCATCGGCGCGCGCATTCCGCGCAACGAGGATCCGCGGCTGCTCCAGGGTCTCGGCTGCTTCGTCGACGACGTGAACCCGCCCGGAGTCCTGCATGGCGCGTCGCTCCGGAGCCCGCACGCCCACGCGCGGATCGTGGGGATCGACGCGGCGGCCGCGCGCCGCGTGCCGGGGGTGCGTCTCGTCGTGACCGCCGCGGAGCTCGGCGATCTGAACCAGCCGACGCCGCTCCTGATTCCGCACCCGACCCTGACGCAGGGACGCACCCAGCGCCCGCTCGCCGCCGGCGAGGTCCGCTACGTCGGCGAGGTGGTGGCCTTCGTCGTCGCCGACAGCCGCTACATCGCCGAGGATGCGGCGGCGCTCATCGAGGTCCAGTACGAGCCGCTCCCGGTCGTGACCGACCTGGCGACCGCGCTCTCACCCGGAGCGCCGCGCGTACACCCGGACGTGCCGGACAATCGCGCCGCGCGCTTCCGCCAGACGGTCGGCGACGCCGACGGCCAGCTCGCGCGCGCCCCGCGCGTTCTCCGCGAGCGGCTCACGATCGAGCGAAGCTGCGGGAGCCCGATCGAGGCGCGCGGCGTGGTGGCCGAGTGGGACGCACGGCGGCGCATCCTCCGGGTGTGGGATTCGACGCAGGCGCCGCTGCCCATCAAGAACGGCCTCGCGGGGCTCTTCGGCCTGCCCGAATTCAACGTGGAGGTCGTCGCGCCCGACGTGGGCGGCGGCTTCGGAACGAAGATCATGCTCTTTTATCCAGAGGAAATTCTCGTCCCCCACGCGGCGATCACGCTCGGACGCCCGGTGAAATGGACGGAGGACCGCCGCGAGCACCTCATCGCCGCCAACCAGGAGCGCGGCCAGATCCACGACGTCGAGGTCGGCTTCGACGAGACCGGCCGGATCCTGGCGCTGCGCGACCACTTCGTCCACGATACGGGCGCCTACACGCCGTACGGCATCGTCGTCCCGATCATCACGTCGACGCAGCTGCCCGGGCCCTACCGTCTGCCGAACTACACGGTCGACTTCGAGGTCGCCTATACCAACAAGGCAGCGGTCTCGCCGTACCGGGGGGCGGGACGCCCGCACGGCGCCTTTGTCATGGAGCGCACGATCGGCCTGATCGCGCGTGAGCTCGGGCTCGAGCCGGCCGAGGTCCGGCGCCGCAACTTCGTTCAGCCGCACGAGTTCCCCTGGGACGTCGGGCTGACCTTCCAGGACGGCGCCCCCACCCGCTACGACAGCGGCAACTATCCGGCCGGGCTCGCGATGGCGGTCGAGATGATCGGCGTCGCGGACTTTCGCCGGCGACAGGCCGAAGCGCGCCGGGCCGGCCGGTATCTCGGGCTGGGCTTCGGCTGTTACGTCGAGGGCACGGGGATCGGCCCGTACGAAGGCGCGCACGTTCGCGTCGAGCCGAGCGGCAAGGTTCTCGTCGCCACCGGCTTGACCACGCAGGGGCAGGGGCACGGCACGACGTTCGCGCAGATCGCCGCGGACGCGATCGGTTGCAGTCCCGCCGACGTGACGGTGGTCACCGGCGATACGACCAAATTCAACTGGGGCGCCGGAACGTACGCGAGCCGCGGCCTGGTCACCAGCGGCAACGCGATCCATCGCGCCGCGATGGCGGTCCGCGAGAAGGCGCTGCGCCTGGCGGCGAGCCTGCTCGAGGTGTCGCCGCACGACCTCGAGCTCGCCGACGGACGCGTACGAGTCAAGGGCGTGCCGGGCAAGGAGCTGACGCTCGGTGCCCTGGCCACGGTCGCGAACCCCATCCGCTACGCGTACGGCAAGGGGGCGGCCGAGGCCGCGCTGAGGCTCGTGAAGCCGCGAGAGGGCCCCGTGCTCCAGGAGCGCGAAGAGCCGGGCCTCGAGGCGCGTGGCTACTACGCGCCGCCGCAGGCGACGTTCGCCAGCGGCTGCCACGCCGCGATCGTCGAGGTGGACATCGATACCGGCAATCTGACCATCCTGCGCTACGTCGTCCAGCACGACTGCGGCACCCTGGTGAACCCCATGATCGTCGAGGGGCAGATCCGCGGCGGCGTCGCGCAGGGCGTCGGCGGCTCGTTCTACGAGCGCATCGTCTACGACGACTCCGGCCAGCCGCTCACCACGACCTTCATGGATTTCCTGATGCCGACCGCGCTCGAGATCCCGGAGATCGAGATCGGCCACATCGAGACGCCGTCGCCCTTGAACGAGCTCGGGATCAAAGGGGTGGGGGAGGCCGGCGCGATCCCTGTTCCGGCGCTTGTCGCCGAGGCCATCGACGACGCGCTCGCGCCGCTGGGTGTGCGCGTGCGCGAGATGCCGCTCGATCCCGATCGTCTCCGCCGACTGATCGAACGCGCTCGGCGTGCCTGAACCGCTCGGGCTGTCGAGAGCGCGTGTCACGCGCGGGCACGTCTCCCGGTGCCACCCGTCCTCCGTCCGTCGGTGCGGGTCGATGTGCCTCGCCTGGCACCAGTGGTCGTCGCGCAGTCCGTTCGGTCGCCGGCCGCGCTCGCAGTCGTCGTTCGGCTTGGACCGCTTGAACACCGCGACGCGGTCTTCTTCGGGCCCGGCCGAGCTCGTGATGCTCGCGGCCAATGTCGTCTATGGGACGTCGTATGTCGTGGCCCGGGTCACGTTGCAGAGCGTCCCGCCCGCGACGCTCGCGTTCTCGCGGCTCTTCATCGCCTGGCTGGTGCTCCTGCTGCTCTCTCGGCAGACAGCCCGCCGAGCCATTGTCCGGCGCCGACCACCGGGCGATCATGTGGATGGGAATTCTCGGGTTTGCCGGCGCATATGTCTGTTCCAACTGGGGAATCGCGCACTCGACGGCGACGAACGCGGCCCTCCTGATCACCGTCGAGCCGATCGCGATGATCCTCTTGAGCCCGTGGTATCTCGGCGAGCGCCTGTCCCGGCGCGGCGCGGTCGGCGCGGCGCTCACGATCGCCGGGACCGTCGTCCTCGTCGTGAATGGGATCCCCGGCGTGACCGAGAAGCTCGTGCCGCACTGGGCCGGTGATCTGGTTCTCGTGCTCGCGGGCGTCGCCTACGCGTCCTACTCGCTTCTGGGGCGCCGCGTGCTCGAGCGGCACGCTCCGTTCGCCGTCACGACCAGGTCGCTCATGTGGGGCGCCGCCGCGCTCTTGCCGATCGCCGGCCTCGAGTGGGCGTCCGGGGCACGGCCGGTCTGGGGCGCCGGAGCGGTGGCCGGCACGCTCTATCTCGCCGTCGTCATTACCGCGCTCGGCTACGTCGTCTGGAACTGGGCGCTCGCGAGGGTCCCGGCGCCGCGGGCGGCCATCTTTCTCAACGTCCAGCCGATCGTGGGGGCGCTGCTGGGGGCGGTGCTGCTGGGCGAACCTGTCACGATCTTCACGATCCTCGGCGGCATCCTGGTCGTGACCGGGCTTGCGGTCGCATTCGGCCCCGGCGCCCGGTGACGGTATACTCGAAACCGTGGCCGAGGCTCGTAGGTATCAGCTCCAGAAGGACGCCGCCAACCAACTGATCGCCGACCTGCTCGACGTCGAGGAAGTGCCGGTCGAGCGCCGAGGATACCTTCAGCAACTCCTGACGACCGCGCTCAAGCTGCACGAGGACGGCTCCGGGACGGGCGACCTCAAGATCACGACCACGGCTCTCAAAGAGCTGCGCTACGCCTACAAGGTGTTCGCCCCGTACGCCAAGCGTCCGCAAGGTCACGGTCTTCGGCTCGGCGCGCGCAGCTTCGAGCGAGGAGGCGATGGCGAGCGCCCGGCTCTTCGGCAAGCGCATGACCGAAGAGGGCTGGATGGTCGTCACCGGCGCCGGCGCCGGCATCATGGGCGCCGCGCAGGAAGGGGCGGGGGGCGAGAAGAGCTTCGGGTTGAACATCCGGCTGCCGTTCGAGCAGGAAGCGAATCCGTGGATCGCCTCCGACCCCAAGCTGATCACCTTCAAGTATTTCTTCACCCGCAAGCTCTTTCTCGTGAAAGAAGCAAGCGGAGTGGCGCTGTTCCCCGGGGGCTTCGGGACGATGGACGAGACCTTCGAGCTCCTCACCTTGATGCAGACGGGCAAGTCGGCGCTCGTTCCCGTCGTGCTGATCGAGTCCGGGCCCAAGCCGTACTGGCGCATCTGGCACCGCTGGATCGCGGGCACCCTGGTCGAGCGCGGGCTCATCGACTCCGAGGACACGAGCTTGTTCAGGATCGTCGACTCGCCCGACGAAGCCGTGGCCGAGATCACCGGCTTCTATCGCGTCTATCACTCGTCGCGGATCGTCGGCGACGACCTGGTCTTCCGGCTGAACCGGCCGATCCAGCCGGCGCAGGTCGCCGATCTTCAGGACAAGTTCGCCGACATTCTCAGGGGCCAGGTCGAGGCTCGAGCCCGGGCCCGTGCCACAGGAGCTCAACGAGTTTCCCGACCTCGGCCGGCTTATCCTCCCGTTCGATCACCGCTCCTTCGGTCGGCTGCGCCAGCTGATCGACTTCGTCAACCAGCTGTAGCCGCTCCACGCAGCGATAGCGCCGCGCCCTGCCTGCGATTCTTTCACGGGAGTCGGCCACCGGTGTCTCAGTAGCTGAGGGAGGAGGCATATGGCACACGGCGATCGACTGCAGTCTGGATTCCTGGTTCTGGCAGATATTTCAGGCTTTACGGCCTTCGTGACTGCGACTGAGCTCGAGCATGGTGCGCAGGTGACGGGGGTGCTCCTGGCCGGCGTCATGGAGGCTCTGGCGCCCCCGCTGGAGATCCAGGAGCTGGAAGGCGATGCGGTATTTGCGCTGGCGCCGGACGACGGCCGGGGAAGCCGACCGGGCGCTCATGGCGGCATTCAACCGAGCGTTCGAGGTCTTCAGCGAGCGGCAGCGGGAGATCGCCCTGGATATGAGCTGCCTCTGTCGGGCGTGCCGCGGCGTGCTCGATCTGAGCCTGAAGCTGATCGTCCATCACGGGAGCTTCATGCGGCAGACCGTGCGCGGGCGCGCGCGAGTCGCGGGACCGGACATCATCCTGGTGCACCGGTTCCTCAAGAACGAGGTCGAGCCAAGGACGTACGTGCTGTTCACGGACGCGGCGGTGGAGCGCCTCGGCATCGACCCGATCGCGGCCGGCCTGGAACGCTACACGGGCAAGTACGCCCACTTCGACGAGATGGCCTGCTTCGTGGTCTCGCTGGACCGCTTTGGGCGGCGCGGCGAGGGCGTCAGCCACGAGATGCTACTCGGGCTCCGGTCGCTCCTGAGTGACCTGACACTCGGTGCAGACCCAGGTGCGCAGCACGACCTTGGTGCGGTCGTCGCGGCGTAGGGTCCACTGGATCAGCGTCAGGCGCGCGCAGTTCGGGCAGCGCTCGGGACGGGCGTTGGGCGGCAGAGTCGAGGGCAGCCACGGGATCTTGGCGGGCATCGAACCCGATCATAACAGGCGATGCCCTGCCCCAGTACAATAGGGGCCATGAGGCGCCTGCGGGTCGCCCTGGGGCAGATCAACCCCACGGTCGGCGATTTCGAACGCAACGTCCGCGTGATCGTGGACGCGATCGAGCGGGCTCGCGCGCAGGGGGCCGCCCTGGTGGCCTTTCCCGAGCTCGCGATCAGCGGCTACCCGCCCGAAGACCTCCTGTTCAAGCCCGCGTTCATCGAGGCGAACCTGCGCGCGCTCGACGAGGTGACGCGCGCGTCCCGGGGGCTCTCGGTCGTGGTGGGCTTCGTGGACAAGCGCGACGACATCTTCAATGCCGCTGCGGTGCTCCACGACGGTGTCCGCGCCGGGGTCTATCACAAGCAATACCTGCCGAACTACGGCGTCTTCGACGAGAACCGCTACTTCCAGGCCGGCACCGAGACGCCGGTCTTCGTCGCAGGCGACACGACCTTCGCCGTGAACGTCTGCGAGGACATCTGGTATCCGGCGGGACCGACCTCGGTGCAGGCGCTGGGCGGCGCCGAGCTGGTCGTCAACATCAACGGCTCGCCCTATCACGTCGGCAAGGCCCGCTTCCGCGAGCAGCTCGTCTCGACGCGGGCGGTGGACGATCTGGTGTGCGTCGCCTACGTCAACATGGTCGGCGGTCAGGACGAGCTCGTGTTCGACGGGGCCAGCATGATCGTGAACGAGCACGGCGAGTGCCTCGCGCGCGGGCGGATGTTCGAGGAGGATCTGGTCGTCGCTGACCTCGATCTCGATGCCGTCTTCCGGGCGCGGCTGCACGACTCGCGGCGACGCAAGGAGAAGCTCGTGGTCCGCGAGACCGCCACGCGGGTCTCGCTGCCGCCGCTACCCACGCCCGACGCGCCGCCGCTCCCGCCGCGCGAGGTGCCGGCTCTGGCGCCGGTCGAGGAGGTCTTCGAGGCGCTAGTCCTCGGCACGCGCGACTACGTGCGGAAGAACGGGTTCAAGCGCGTGGTGATCGGCCTCTCCGGCGGGATCGATTCGTCGCTCGTCGCCGCCGTCGCCGTCGAGGCGCTCGGCCGCGAGAACGTGGCGGGCGTGGGGATGCCGTCCACCTACTCGTCGGCCGGCACGCGGCGCGACGCTCAGCGGCTGGCCAAGCAGCTCGGCATCGAGTTCCTGACGATCCCGATCACGCCGCTCCTCAACGCGTACAAGCGCACCCTGGGCAAGGCGTTCAAGGGCATGAAGGAGGACGTCACCGAGGAGAACATCCAGGCCCGCATCCGGGGCAACCTCCTCATGGCGCTCTCGAACAAGTTCGGCTGGCTCGTGCTCACGACGGGCAACAAGAGCGAGTACAGCGTCGGCTACACGACGCTCTACGGCGACATGGCGGGCGGGCTTCGCCGTCATCAAGGACGTGCCGAAGATGCTGGTCTACGACGTCGCGCGCCATGTCAACGCGCGCGCCGGCCGGCCGGTCATTCCAGAGACCGTGTTCACGCGGGCCCCGTCGGCCGAGCTTCGACCCAACCAGACCGACCAGGACACCCTGCCGCCCTACGAGGTGCTCGACCGCATTCTCGAGGGCTACGTCCAGGAGGACCAGGGCGTGAACGACCTCATCGCCCGCGGCTTCCCGTCGGACACGGTGCGCCGCGTCGTTGCGATGGTGGACGCGAACGAGTACAAGCGCCGCCAGGCTCCGATCGGCGTCAAGATCACGCCGCGCGCCTTCGGCCGCGACTGGCGTCCGCCGATCGTCAACCGTTTCCGCGAGCGCTAGGCCCGCCCGCATCCGGCGTCTGTGCGACCCTTTCGGTTCGGAGTTTTCGGCGAGCACGCGCGTTCGCCGGAGGCCCTGCACTACGTGGTGACGAACCTCGACGGTTTCCCCAAGCCCGTGCAGCGCCCACGGCCGCCCCTCCTGATCGGAGCCGCCGGCAAGCGCATGCTCTCGATCGCGGCCCGCGAAGCCGATATCATCGGCTTTCAAACCGTGTCCACGGCCAACGGCACGATGGCGGACGATCCGAGCGGTCGCCTGGCCTCGGCCGTGGCCCAGAGAGTCGAGCAGGTTCGTCAGGTCGCCGGCGAGCGGTTCCGCGAGATCGAGCTGAGCATGGTCGCGACGGTCGTCTTCACGGCAGAACGGCGGCAGGCGGCCGAACAGCTCGCGCACGATCGAGGATGGAAGGACGTAACCTCCGAGCAGGTGCTGGAGATGCCGTCGGTTTTCATCGGGTCGCTCGAGCACATCGTCGACGAGATGCGCGCGCGCCGGGAGCGCTACGGCTTTTCCTACTACGTCGTGCTGGATGACGCGATGGCGAAGGTCGCGCCGATCGTCGCGCGCCTGGCCGGCACATGAATCTGAATCGCGGATCGATGCGGGTGATCGAGTGAGCGCATGAACGTCCGCGAGATGTCGGGCCTGGAGGTGTTCCAGGCGATGCGGGACGGCAAGCTCCCGCACCCCACCATGGCCGACACGATCCCGATGCGCGTCACCGACGCGAGCCCAGGCTACGTCAAGTTCCACGCGCGTGCCGACCGGCGCCACGTCAACCCGCTCGGCGGCGTGCACGGCGGCTTCGCCGCGACGGTGCTCGATTCGGTCACCGGATGCGCGGTCCACACGATGCTGGAGGCCGGCGTCGGGATCGGCACGATCGACCTCAACGTGAAGATGCTGAAGGCCGTGCCGCTCGAGCAGGACCTGGTCGCGGAGGGCGCGTCATCAACATCTCGCGCAGTCTCGGGGTGTCGGAGGCGTCGCTCCGCGACGCCGAAGGAACGTTGCTCGCCCACGCAACGGCCACCTGTGCCATCTTGCGGCAGCAATCGGGCTGACCTGCTCACTCCGGCGGCGCCCTCCGCTGAGATGCGCGTCGTCGTCAACGGTGTGCGACTGTTCTTCGACGTCGACGGCGCGAGCCTCGTGCCCGATGGCGCCGCCATGCGCGAGAGGCCGACGCTTCTGCTCCTCCACGGAGGCCCCGGTCTCGACCATTCGATCTACAAGCCGGCGTTCTCGACCCTGGCCGATATCGCCCAGGTCGTGTTCCTGGATCATCGCGGCAACGGCCGCAGCGAGCCGGGCGCGCGGGAGAGCTGGACGCTCGCGCAGTGGGCCGACGATGTACGCGCCTTCTGCGAGACGGTCGGTATCGCGCGTCCGATCGTCTACGGCGCGTCGTTCGGCGGGACGGTGGCGCTGGCGTACGCCGCACGCTATCCCGACCATCCCGCGAAGCTGATCCTGGTGAGCACCGAGGCCGCCGGCGACACGCATCTGGAGCGGCGGGTGGCGCTGTTCGAGCGCTTCGGCGGTCCGGAGGTCGGGGCGCTGGCGCGTCGCCGGTTCCTCGAGGGCCACGGCCACGCCGATTCGGCCGCCGTCGAGGCCTGGCTGCGCCTGGCCTTTCCGCTCTACACGCGTACGCCGCGCAATCCCGACGTGGCGGGCCGCGCGGTCCGACATCCCGAGGTCACGCATTGGTTCACGCGCCCGGGCGGGGAGGGGCACACCTTCAATCTGGTCCCGGAGCTCTCGCGCGTGCAGTGTCCGACGCTCGTGCTCGGCGGGGAAGACGATCCGATGACGCCGATCGAATGTCAGGCCGATATCGCGGCGGCGCTCCCGGCGCATCTGGTCCGCTTCGAGCGCTTTCCCGGATGCGGACACGCCGTGCTGCCGGACGCGCCGGAGCGCGCCCTGGCGGTGATCCGCGACTTCGTCACGCGCTAGGGGTAGACGGTGAACTCGACCAGGTTGTCGTCGGGATCCCGGAAGTAGACGCTGGTCGACGTGCCGCGCGCGCACGAGCGCGGTCCGGGCCCCGCTTCGGGCTTGATGCCGTTCTTCTGCAGCAAGCTGAGGATCTCGTCGACGCTCCCGTCCCATTCCAGACAGAAGTCGGCGCCGCCGGCGGTCGGCCGCCGGGCCCCGAGGTAGCCCGGTCGCTCCGGCGCCTCGGGCCCGTGGACGTTGATCTTCTGCGCGTCGCCGATGCGGATCGTCGCCATGTCCGGCCTGCCCGGTCGCTTCTCCCAGGCGATCGTGAAGCCGAGCCTCTCGTAGAAGCTCAAGGTGCGCTGCAGATCGCCCGCGACGATCACCCAGTGATCGATGCCCTTGATCCCCATCGTCCGTTCTCCCGTCGTCGTTCTACCGCGTGCGCGTGTATTTGACGATGCGCCGGGGACGCCCCCACGCGCCGGGCCGCACCACGTAGAGATCGCCGTGCGAGTCGCCCCAGATGCCGTGACACGAGCGAAAGCTCGGATCGCCCCACTGGGCCAGGCGCTCCCCGTCGAGGGTCAGGACGCTGACCAGCCCGCCGTTGTGCTCGGGGACGTAGACGACGTCGTCGGCGTCCACGTAGAACGTCGCCGGCCCGATCAGCTTCGTCGGCCAGATCTCGAGGAGCTTGCCCTGCTGGTCGAAGATCTGCACGCGGTCGTTCTCCCGATCACACACGAGCACGCGCCCGCGCCGGTCGATCCACACGCCATGGGGCAGCGCGAATTGCCCCGGGCCCGAGCCGGGCTCACCCCAGGAGAAGAGATACGTGCCGTCCGCGGCGAACTTGTGCACGCGCGCGTTGCCGTAACCGTCGGTCATGAACATCTCGCCCGAAGGCGTCAGTGCGATGTCCGTCGGCAGGTTGAACGGCCCGCCGCCGTGCGTCGACGTTCCGGTAGGCGACCGAGCTGAAGTCCTTCGGGATCGACGCCGGTGTCCGAGCGGTAACCCCGCGTGCCGATCGTGCGCAGCAGCGTGCCCGTCGGGCTGAAGTAGAACATCTGCGCGTGATCGCGGTCCACGATCCAGAGGTTGTCCTGCGCGTCGGCGCGGATCGTGTGCGGAAACGCGAAGAGACCGGCGCCCCAGGTCGAGAGCACGTTGCCGTCGCGGTCGAACACGATGATCGGGTGCTCGGGCGATGCGATTGAAGCAGTAGACGCGATCGTGCGAGTCGACGGTGACCGCGGCGACGGGAATCGTTCCAGCCGGCGGGAAGCTTCTGCCAATCGTCGTCGACTTCGTAGGTGTACTGTGCCCGTCCCGACGCGTCGTGCCCATGGGTGCCCCTTTCCCTTGGGCGAGAGTCTAGCCCGCGACGCCTTCCATCTGCAGCGCGTAGAGGCGACGGTAGAGCCCGTCGCGCGCGAGCAGCTCGTCGTGGCGTCCGACCTCCGCGAGCCGACCCTCGTGGACCACGACGATGCGGTCGGCGTTTCGCACGGTCGCGAGCCGGTGCGCGATGACGAGGACCGTACGGCCCCGCATCAGCTCGGCCAGCGCCTGCTGGATCATGAACTCGCTCTCGGCGTCGAGGTCGGACGTCGCCTCGTCGAGGATCAAGATCGGCGGATTCTTCAGGAACGCGCGCGCGATCGCGATGCGCTGGCGCTGGCCGCCGGAGAGCCGCACGCCGCGCTCGCCCACCAGCGTCTGGTAGCCGTCGGGGCAGCCGGCGATGAACTCCTCCGCGTGCGCCTGACGGGCGGCCCGGACGATGTCCTCGAACGGCGCGCCGGGACGGCCGTAGGCGATGTTGTAGAGGATCGAGTCGCTGAAGAGGAACGTCTCCTGGGTGACGATGCCGATCAGCGCGCGAAGCGAGGCCTGGGTGACGTCGCGCAGGTCGTGGCCGTCGATCGTGATCCGCCCGGCGCTGACATCGTGGAAGCGCGGCAGCAGGTCCATCAGGGTCGACTTGCCGGCGCCGCTCATGCCCACGAACGCGACCACCTCGCCCCGGGCGACGGTCAGCGAGATGTCGCGCAAGGTGAGCTCGTCGGAGTCCGCGTGCCGGAAGCTCACCTGGTCGAACACGAGGCTCTCGCTGAAGGCGTCGAGCACCACGGCGTTCGGCCGATCGTCGATCGCCGGCGGCAGATCGAGGATCTCGAAGACCCGCTCGACCGACGAGGTCGACTGCTGCACGGTGTTGACGATCCGCGAGAGCTGCCGCACCGGCCCGTAGAGAAGGGCCACCGCGGCCGTGAACGAGAAGAAATCGCCGGGTGTCATCGTGCCCGCGATGACCTGCTGGCCGCCGTACCAGAGGGCGCCCATGATGCCGAACGCGGCCAGGATCTCCATCAGCGGGTCCGTGATCTCGTCGGTGCGGTGATCCTTGAGGGCGAGCGAGAGGAGCGCGCGGTTGACCCGATCGAATCGCTCGACCTCGTGGGCCTCGCGCCCGAACGCCTTGACGATCTTGGTCCCCGAGAACACCTCGTGGAGCAGCACGTTCAGCTCGGCCACCTTCTGCTGCGACCGCTTGTTGATGCGATAGAGCCGGCGGCCGATCGAGCGCACGGCGACGCCGACGAAGGGGAAGACCACCAGCGCGATCACGGCGAGCCGCCAGTCGCGCACGAACATGACGGTCGTGAGCGCCACCACCATGACCATCTGGCGGATCGTCATCACCAGCACCGTCGAGGACAGGCGCGCCAGGCGGTTCACGTCGGTGACGACGCGAGACATCAGCTCCGCCGTGTGGCGGCTGGTGAAGAACGACAGCGACATGCGCTGCAGGTGGGCGTAGACGTCGCGGCGGAGGCGCGCGATCACGCGCTCGCCGATCGAGGCCATCAGGTACGACTGGCCGTAGCGGGCCAGACCCTTGGCGATATACGCGGCCAGGAACAGCAGCGGGATGAGCTTCAGCATCCGCTCGTCGCGGCGGATGAACACGTCGTCCATCGCCGGCTTGACGAGCCAGGCGATCGAGCCTTCCATCGCGGCGACCACGACCGCGAGCACCGTCCCGACGATCAGCGCCGGCACGTGCGGGCGGAGATAGGCCAGCAGGCGGCGGTAGAGATCGAAGCGCACGTTCATGCCGCGCTCGTCTCGACGAGGCGCCGGTAGAGCGCCTCGGTCGCGTCGAGCTTGGCGCGGAGCGAGAAGTGCGCGTCGACGCGCTTGCAGCCGGCTCGCGCCATCGTCTGGGCCCACGTCGGGTTCTCGAGCACGCGCCGGAGCGCCTGGGCCAGCGCGTCCGGATCGCGCGGGGGCACCAGCAGGCCGGTCTCGCCGTCGACCACCAGCTCGGGCATGCCGGCCAGATCGGTGGCGACCACCGGCCGCTCGCAGGCGAGCGCCTCGCGGATCGAGCCGGTGAGCCCGGCGCCGGCGTACGAGGCGTCGACGACCACGTCCGAGGCGGTGAGGATCTGCGGGACGTCCTCGCGATGACCGAGCACGAGCACGCGGCCCTCGAGCCCGCGCTCGCGCGCGCGCTCGCCGAGCTCCACGATGCGGGGCGGCGGCGCCCCGACGAAGAGCAGGCGCGCGCGGGGCGCTTGCGGCGCGATCCGCGTCATCGCCTCGAGCACGTCGCTCCAGCCGCGCCACGAGCGGACGCCGATCTGCGTGATGAGGAAATGCTCGGCGGTGAGGCCCAGCTCTCGGCGGATCGCCTGGCCGTCGAGGCCGGGATGGAAGCGCAGGACGTCGGTGCCCGAGTAGATGACCTCGATCTTCTGGGCCGGCACCCCGGTCGCGACCAGATCGCGCTTGATCGACTCGCAGACCGCGACGATCGCGTGAACGCGCCGGCTCGTGTAGCCGACCCGGCGCACCCGGGGCACGTGGAAGCTGACGCCGCGATTCAGGACGAGCTTCGACCGCGCGCCCATGAGCCCGGCGAGCAGCGCGAGCGTGCGCGCCCGTCCCTTGTGCGCATGAGCCACCTGGATCTCGCGGGCGCGGATCACCTTCGCCAGACGCCACGCCGCGCGCACGTCCCAGGCGCGCTGCATCGGGATCGGGACGTACCCGACGCCGGCCGCGGCCATCCGCTCGGCCCAGAGCTCGCTCGGCGGTGTCGCGACCGTCACGGCGTGGCCGCGGGCGGCCAGGCCGACCGCGAGATCCCGCAGCTGGATCGCCGCGCCGGTGAAGTAGTCCGCCTTGGGGTAGAGCTGCAGGATCCGGAGAGGGGGGCTCGACGGCGGGGGAGCCCCGCGTCCGGCGGCTGGCAACGCGTTAGGCCCTGAAGAAGGCGCGGACCGCGGCGACGACCCGGTCGATTTCCTCGTCCGCGTGGTCGGCTGACATCGGCAACGTCAGGATCTCCTCGACGAGCTGCTCCGTGCGCGGCAGCGACGGCGGCGCGAGGTGCTCGACCGGGGGCTG
This sequence comes from uncultured Candidatus Rokubacteria bacterium, assembly GCA_963789955.1. Taxonomy (GTDB): domain Bacteria; phylum Methylomirabilota; class Methylomirabilia; order Rokubacteriales; family CSP1-6; genus AR31. Next base: position 391,426 of record CAWBMV010000037.1, on the reverse strand, counting down.
ACGATGCGTCGGGACCGGATAGTGGATCCCGGTCTGGATCCCGCGCTCCTTGAGGAAGGCCGCCAGCTCGGCGCGCCGCGGTGTCCGCACGACATAGAGGTGATAGACGTGGCGCGCCCGCTCGCGCTCGGCCGGCAGCACGACCGGCAGGTCGGCGAGGCCGTCCGCGTAGCGCCGCGCGAGCGAGCGCCGGCGCTCGTTCATCGCGTCGAGGCGCGGCAGCAACACGCGCAGCGCCGCGGCCTGCAGCTCGCTGAACCGCAGATTGAAGCCGAGCTCGGCGTGCACGTTCTTGTCGAGGCGGCCGTGATCGCGCAGCCGCCGGCAGCGATCGGCAATCTCGTCGTCGCTCGTGAGGATGGCCCCGCCGTCGCCCATGCCCGGCAGATTCTTCGACGGATAGAACGAGAAGACGGCGGCGCGGCCGAAGCTCCCGACCCGGCGTCCGGTCCACTCGGCGCCTTGCGCCTGCGCGCAGTCCTCGAGGATCCAGAGGCCCAATCGCGAAGCCAGACGCTCGACGGCCGCGAGGTCGACCGACTGACCGTAGAGATGCACCGGGACCATCCCGACCGTGCGCGGCGTCGCCTTCGCTTCCGCGTCGCGCATGTCGAGCGTGTAGAACTCGTCGGCGTCGACGAACACGGGGGTCGCCTCGGCGACGCAGATCGCCTCGACGGTCGGGAACGCGGTGTGCGACGGGACGAGCACTTCGTCCCCCGCCTTCACGCCCAGCGCCCGGAGCGCGAGCCACAGCGCCGCGGTGGCGGAGCTCGTCAGCACCGCGTGCTTCACGCCGGTCGTGCTCGCCAGCTCCGTCTCGAGCTGCCGGCACTGCGGGCCCAGGATGTACTGGCGCGAGTCGATCGCGGCCAGGACCGCCCGCTTGATCTCGTCGTCGACCGGCGGGCGTGACAGCGGAACGAATGTCACGGAGTGGCCCCGGTCAGACGATCGTAGCGGCCGCGGAAATAGACCAGCGGGTGCCCGGCGCCGACGCGCGCGCGCTCGACGCGACCGACGAAGATCGAGTGGTCACCCTCGAGGTGCACGTTGACGGTCGCGCACTCGAGGTGGGCGAGCGCGTTGTCGAGGAGCGGCAGGCCCAGCGGGCTCAACGTGAACGGCACGCCCTCGAACTTGTTCTCGATCTTGGTCGTGGCGAACCGGCGCGACACGCCCTCCTGGTCATGACAGAGGACGTTGACCGCGAACTGCTTGCCGGCGACCAAGGCCGGATAGCTCTGCGACTTGTGGTCGACGCAGACGAGGATGAGCGGCGGCTCGAGCGAGACCGACGTGAAGGCGCTCGCGGTGAGACCGGTCGGCCGGCCGTCGCGGTCGCACACGGTGATGACCGTCACGCCCGAGGCGAAATGGCTCAGCGTATGGCGGAATTCGTCCGGGGAGATCACTCGCTTTTTGTAGCAGGTCGGTGACGAGAATGCAAGGTTCCGCGCATAGATAGCGGGGATGTGCGCCGATCACGTTGAAAGCGCTCGACGCTCCTGTATAGTCGCCCCTATGGTCACTCAGGACGCCGTGCTGGACGCGCTGCGGGCGGTGAAGGATCCCGAAGCGCAGCAGGACATCGTGACGCTCGGGCTCATTCGAGACCTCACGATCGCCGATTCGCAGGTCAGCTTCACGCTCGCGTTCACGAGCCAGTCGCCGGCGTCGAAAGCCACCTTGCACAGCATGGCCTCGCGGGCCGTGGGGCGCGTCCCGGGCGTGGAGAAGGTCCAGGTCAAGATGGGCGCCGGGCAGCCCGGGCGCCCGGCTCAGGCGGCGCCGCACGCTCACGGGCAGGGGCACGCTCACGGCGGCCCGCCGAAGGCCGAGAACTTGATCCCCGAGGTGAAGCAGACGATCGCGGTGTCGTCGGGCAAGGGGGGCGTCGGCAAGTCGACGGTCACGGTGAACCTCGCGGTGGCGCTGCGCCAGGCCGGCGCCGCGATCGGCATCATCGACTCCGACGTCTACGGCCCGGACATCCCGCTCATGCTCGGCACGCGAGGGCGCCCGGGCATGTTCGACAACCGGATCATTCCGGTCGAAGCGCACGGCATGAAGATGATGTCGATCGGCCTGCTCGTGAACGAGAAGGAGCCGCTCGTGTGGCGCGGGCCGATGATCCACTCCTTCATCCAGCAGATGCTGAAGGACGTCTCGTGGGGCGCCCTCGACTATCTGGTCTTCGACATGCCGCCGGGCACGGGCGACGCCCAGCTCTCGCTCTCGCAGGTCATCCCGCTCTCGGGTGTCGTGATGGTGACCACGCCGCAAGAGGTCGCGCTGCTCGACGTGCGCAAGGCGATCGCGATGTTCCAGAAGCTCAACGTGCCGATCCTCGGTATCGTCGAGAACATGAGCTACTTCGTGGCGCCCGATACCGGCAAGCGCTACGCGATCTTCGGCGAAGGCGGCGGTCAGAAGCTCGCCGACGAATACGGCGTGCCGCTGCTCGCGCAGGTGCCGCTCGATCCGGCCACGCGGCTGGCCGGCGACGAGGGCACCCCGATCACGATTCGCGTCCCCGATTCGGTCCAGGCCCGGACGTTCCGCGAGCTGGCGGTGGCCGTGCGACAGCGTCTCGACGAGCTGGCCGCGCTCCGGCCGCTGCCGAAGATCGGCTGACGCGGCCGAGGGAATCGATGTCGTGCCGCCGTTGACCCTGCCGATCTTTCCGCTGCCGGACGTGACGTTCTTCCCGAGCACCCTGCTGCCGCTCCACGTCTTCGAGGCGCGCTACCGCGCGATGGTGATGGACGTGCTGGCGCGCGACCGCCGACTCGCGGTCGTGAAGCTCCAGCCGGGGTTCGACCAGGCGAGCTATCTCGGCAAGCCGGCCGTGCATCCGGTGGCCGGCGCGGGCGAGATCGTGAGCTGGGAGCGGCTCGCGACGGGCCGCTACAACATCCTCGTCAAGGGCGAGTGGCGCATCCGCATCGACAGCGAGCGGCCGAGCGACACCCTCTATCGGATCGTCACGGCGCAGAAGCTCGAGGAGGTCGCGCCGACGACCGACGTCTCGGCGGCGCTCCATCGCATTCGCAACGCGTGCGGACGCCTGCTGCAGGCGCTCGATCGTCCGTCAGACCTGCTCGACACCGCGCTGGCGGAGGGGCAAGCGCCGGGCGTGATCGCCGACCGGATCGCCGCGGCGGTGGTTCCCGACTCCACCCTGCGCCAGGAGCTGCTCGAAACGCTCGACGTCACCCGCCGCCTCGAGCGTCTGGGCGCGGCACTCGACCAGCTCGTGAACGAGCTGCGGCGGGGACGCGAATGACGCGCGACCCGCGCGTGCTGCTCCGCGCGTTGGCCGTCCTGCTGCTGCTCGCTCTCGCCGCGCCGGCGTGCGACCCTGGCCGCAGCGCAGTGGGCGTGGCTCGGCGTCCGTATTCGCGACCTGTCCGAGCAGGAGATGGACGAAATCTCGTCGCGCCACGGTCTGCGCGAGGGATTCGGCGTCTTCATCGTCGAGGTGATGGAGGGAACGCCGGCCCAGACGGCGGGGCTCAAGAACGGCGACCTGGTCGTGGCGTTCGAGGAGCGTCCGGTGACCGAGACGCGGGTGCTCCAGCGGTTCATCGCCTCGTCGGCGCCGGGCAAGGACGTTCGCTTGACCGTGCTCCGGGCCGAAGGCCGGCGCCGCCTCGACGTCCGGCTCGCGGCGATGCCCCGCGCGGTGGTCGGCGAGCGGATCGGGGCCGAGTTCGGGTTCATCGTGCGCGATCCCGAGCCCGGCTCGTCGACGGCCCTGGCGGTCTCGGTGGTCGTGCCGAAGAGCGCCGCGGATCGCGGAGGGCTCGAGGTCGGCGACGTGATCCTTCAGGTCAACGATCTGGCGGTCGTCACGCGCGACGCGCTTCGTGAAGCGCTCGCCGACTCGGGTCTCGAGACGCCGCTGCGGCTGACCGTGCGACGCCCGGCCAACGGCGAGCGGCTCTCTCTGGTGCTGAAAGCGCCGGGCGCCTGACGTGCTCATCTCGAGGGCGCGATGGATGTGAAGGATCTGCATCTGCTGGGGGCGGCCGAGGCCGCGCGGATGATTCGCGATGGCGCGGTCACGTCGGTCGATCTCGTGCAGGCCTGTCTGGCGCGAGTGCGCGAGGTCGACGGGCAGGTGCAGGCGTGGACGTTTCTCGATCCCGAGTACGCGCTGGCTCAGGCGCGCGCCGCCGACCAATCGCGCATGTCCGGACAGCCGATCGGGGTGCTGCACGGCGTACCGGTGGGCCTCAAGGACATCATCGACACGGCGGACATGCCTACGGAGAACGGCTCTGTGTTGCACGCCGGGCGGACTCCGTCGCGCGATGCGTCGGTCGTCTCTCTGCTCCGGGGCGCGGGTGCGGTCATCATGGGCAAAACGGTCACGACGGAGTTTGCCACCCGCACCCCCGGGAAGACGCGCAATCCGCACAACACCGGACACACGCCCGGCGGCTCCTCGAGCGGCTCGGCTGCGGCGGTCGCCGCCGGGATGGTGCCGCTGGCGCTCGGCAGCCAGACGACCGGGTCGACGGTACGGCCCGCTGCGTACTGCGGCGTATACGGGCTCAAGCCGACACACGGGCTGGTTCCTCGCCACGGCATGTTCCAGCTTTCCCGTACGCTGGACCACGTGGGACTCTTCGCGCGCGCGATCGAGGACATCGCGCTGCTCCTCGAAGCGCTGGCGTCGCACGACGCACGCGATCCAGATTCGCGTCCCCGCGCTCGCGTCGCGTACCGGGTCGTGGCCACCACGGAGCCGCCGCGGGCGCCGATGTTCGCGTTCGTGAAGACGTCCATGTGGGACCAGGTGGACACCGACGCCCGCGAAGCGCTCGACAAGCTGGTCGAGCGTCTCGGCGACCGCGTAGAAGAGGTGGAGCTGATCGCCCCGGCCGACGAAGTGCTCGAGTGGCAGCGCGCCATCGGCGGCGCCGAGATCGCGGTCAACCTTCGGCGGGAATGGGAAACCGGCCGCGACAAGCTCTCAGCCGCACTGCGCGCTCGGATCGAGCACGGCCGTGGGGTGCTCGCGCGCGACTACCTCGAAGCGCTCGGCCGTGTCCCCCCGATGGTCGCGAGCCTGACCGATCTCTTCGAGCAGCGCTACGACGCGATCCTGACGCCCGCCGCGTTCGGCACCGCCCCCAAGGGGCTCGAGTCGACCGGCGACCCGGCATTCTGCGCGGTGTGGACGCTCTGCGGGATGCCGGCGCTCAACGTGCCGGTGATGCGGGGTGCCAACGGTCTTCCGCTCGGCGCTCAGCTGGTCGGCGCGCCCCACCGGGATGGTCAGCTTCTGCGGACCGCGCGCTGGCTCGCGGATCACCTCGCGAACGACGCCTAGCGCGCGCATGCCGCGGCGCGTCTAGCGCGCCGTATCGCCCGGGCGTAGGCTCTCGCGGCGACGTCGCCAAATCCGTCCGGTCGGAGGGTTCGCATGGCAGACCTCGAGCGCATGTACATCGACGGCGAGTGGATTCTCGCCGAGAGCGACGCCACCTTCGACGTCAAGAACCCCGCTGACGGGAGCGTCGTGGCGCGAGTCGCCAACGGCGCGGCGCCGGAGATCCAGCGCGCCGTCAACGCCGCGCACGCGGCGTTCCGCGAGTGGTCGATGCTGGCGCCGAAGGATCGCGGCAGCATCCTCCTCAAGGTCCAGGAGCTCATGCAGGAGCGACGCGACGAGCTCGCGCGGCTCGTGACGCTCGAGAACGGCAAGCCGTACGAGGAAGCCAGGAAGGAAGTCCAGTTCGCGCTCGGCTACTTCGGCTGGTTCGCGGAGGAAGCGCGGCGGATGACCGGTGAGTGGATCCCGTCGCCGCAGCCCGGCAAGCGTTACTGGGTCTTGCGCCAGCCGATCGGGCCGGTCGCCGCGGTGACGCCGTGGAACTTCCCGGCGACGATGGTCACGCGCAAGATCGCGCCCGCGCTCGCCGCCGGCTGCACGGTCGTGCTCAAGCCCGCGTCGGCGACGCCGCTCACGGCACTCGCCATCGCGCGCATCACGGAGGTGGCGGGACTGCCGCGTGGTGTGTTCAACGTGCTCACGACCAACCGCTCACGTCTCGTCGGCGCCGAGCTGCTCACGCACCCGCTGATCCGCAAGATCGGCTTCACCGGGTCGACCGACGTGGGCAAGGGCATCATGGAGACCGCCGCGAAGCAGGTGACGCGGCTCTCCTTCGAGCTCGGCGGCAACGCGCCCTTCATCGTGTTCGACGACGCCGACTTCAAGGCGGCGCTCGAGGGCGCGGTGGCGATGAAGTTTCTGCGTGTCGGCGGGCAGTCGTGCATCTGCGCGAACCGGATCTACGTGCAGCGCGGCATCGCCGACGCAGTTCATCCCGGCGTTCGTCGACGCGGTGGCGAAGCTGAAGGTCGCGCCGGGCTTCGAGCCGGGCGCCCAGATCGGTCCGCTGATCAACGAGGAGACACGCGCGAAGGTGCACGCGCTGGTCGAGGACGCGGTCCAGCACGGCGCTAAGCTCGTCGGCGGCGGCCGCTACCTGACCCACGACGCCTACGCCAAGGGCTTCTTCTACTGCGCCCGCGGTCCTGACCGGCGTCACCGACGACATGGCGATCGCGCAGGAGGAGATCTTCGGGCCGGCGGCGCCGATCCTGGTGTTCGACACCGAGGACGAGGTGATCCGGCGCGCGAACGCGACGAAGTTCGGGCTCGCCGCGTATTTCTACACGCGCGACCTGGCCCGCCTGATCCGGGTGTCCGAGCAGCTCGAGTACGGACTGGTCGGCGCCAACGACGCCACCGGGTACACGCACGAGATCCCGTTCGGCGGCTTCAAGGAATCGGGCCTCGGGCGCGAGGGCGGCCACGAGGGAATCGCCGAGTACACGGAGGTGAAGTCGGTCGTCGTCAACCTGGGCTGAGCCGAGCGCGCCGGCCGGGCTTCAGTGCTTCGGCTACGACGACGCGCTTTTTTCCCAGGCCTTCAGTGCGACGCCAGCCGCGATCAATCCGACCGGGAGGCTCCAGCCGGGAAGGTCGAACCGAGTGATCCCGAGGAGAAGAACGACGAACACGACGACGAGAATGACGGCGCGAATGCCTGAAAAGCCCATGGAGCCCTTCCGCGTAGGGGGCCGACGCGGGAAACCCGGGCGTGACTGCCCGAGCTCCGTCCATCACTCATCTTAGTGGACGGACGATCCGAGGGCGAAGATCTTTATGTGACCCCACGGCAGCCGGCCATCAGGGCGCGTTCGGGTGACGCTGGACCGATGTCGTCCCGGCCTGCCAGCCTAACCGTGCGACCACGAGCGTGAGAGCGACGAGCACGACACCGCTCAGAACGCGTGAGGCGCTCGAGAGCAAGGCGAGCGTGCCGCTCGATAGCTCGGCGAAGACGAGCCCGACCACGGGTAGCACCGGCGCACCGCAGCCCACGACGCTGCACGGCCCCGTGGACAGCCCGAGGACGCCGGCGAATGCGCCGACGACTCCGCCGGCGCGGCTGGTGCCGGCGCGCCAGCCGGTCAGCCGTCCTTGTCGGCGTCGATAGAGCACGAGCGCGAAGTACACGCCGATCAGGAGCGCCATCGCGAGGAAGCGCGCGAGGTCCATCGAGTCGACGGCGAAGCCCCACTCCGGGGCGCCGTAAGCGCCGTCCGCCGAGAACCAGAAGACGGCGACACGGGACAGGAAGTCGAGCTTCTGCTCGAGCGGCGCGCTGGAGATCAGGTAGTCCGGGAGCCGCTTCAACCACGGATTGAAGGTGAAGTAAGTCCAGGGCTTACGCGCCACCGCCAGAAGCAGAGGAGGCAGGAGCACGTGAAGCGCCAGGACGATCGTGAAGACAGCGAGCGTCGCGGCGGGGCGCGCGCGCACCGCCGCGGCGATGCCCCGCGACGTCGTCGTCAACACCCGCGCCAATCCAGCCACCCTCGCCTCGAGTCGGGAACGGAACTCGCTGGCCATCGATTATAGGCCAGAAGGCCGGGCGGGCCGGCCCGGGTTCCTTGACATTTGCGCGATTGATGCTACAGGCTCAACGCGTGAGGCCCCACGGCTCCCGAGACGTCTACCCCCAATGGAGGGATCACTCATGGCAGGTGAAGTGGATCGTCGGAATTTCCTCAGCTCTCTCGGCGTCAGTGTCGGCGCCGCGCTCGCCACCGCCGGAGGCGCCATCCCGGTCGTCGGCGTCGCGCACGCGCAGGACAAGCCGAAAGGGAACATTCCCGACAAGCCGTTCAAGATCGGCCACATGACCTTCTTCACCGGGCCGGCGGCCGTGCTCGGCGAGCCGATGTACAAGGGCCAGCAGCTGGCGGCCGAGGAGATCAACGCCGCGGGCGGGCTCCTCGGCAAGCGGAAGATCGAGCTCCTCAAGGCCGACGAGAACGCGGGCACCGACGCGAACGTGAAGGAGCTGCGGCGCCTGAAGCTCTCCGAGAACATCGACTTCTTCTGCGGCATCACCTCGAGCGGCAACACGCCCGCGCTCGGGTCCGGTCGCCGAGGAGCTGAAGGTCCTCACGATGTTCGTCGACGGCTGCACCGACTTCCTCTTCGACAAGGCCGTGCCGAACCCGCACTACGTCTTCCGGCTGACCAACATCCAGTCGGCGGACGGCTGCACGACGGCGCTGGCGATCGCGCAGACGTGGCCGAAGTCCAAGCGCATCGCGCACATCCATCCCGACTACTCCTACGGTCGTAACGCGTTCGACCACCTGAAGATCGTCATGAAGAAGATGATGCCGCAGGCCGAGACGGTCTCCGAGGGCTGGCCGAAGCTCGGAACGACCGACTTCAGCTCGCACATCACCAAGGCGATCGCGTCGAAGCCCGACCTGATCGTCTCCTCGGTGTGGGGCGGCGACTACGTCGCGCTCTACAAGCAGGCGCTGCGCTACGGCATGTTCGAGAAGGCGAAGTTCGCGACCACCCTGGCGCGCGGCGTCGCGCCGCACGCGCTCGGCAAGGATCACCCCGAGGGCATCATCGCCGGCGTGCACTCGAACTACCACTTCACGTACCCGAGCGGCGACAAGTGGCCGCTCAACAAGACCTTCGTCGAGAAGTACCACCAGCGCTTCAACGAGTACCCGAACTTCCAGGCCGAGGGCGCCTACACCGCGACCTACATGCTGAAGGCCGCCATCGACAAGGCCAACAAGCTCGTCGGCGGCTGGCCGGACGACGACGCGATCATCGCCATGCTCGAGGGCGCGATGATGGCCGGCCCGGCGGGCTACGTGTACATCCGCCCGGATAACCACCAGGGATACAAGGACGCGATCATCGGGTTCAGCAAGAACGTGCCGGAGTATCCGTTCCCGATTCTCGATCCGGCGCGCATCATCACGATCCCGATCCGGAGCATCACGGCGCCTCCCGGCTGGCCGAAGGGTGAGCCGACCTCGACGTACACCTGGATCGACAAGACCTGGCCGTCGGTCAAAGCTTAGCGTTCTGTCGGGGGCGGCGGCCCGGGGTGGGGTGCCCCCGGGCGACGCAGCCGGCTCCGTCACCCGCTCGCCCGAACGCAGCGCTTTCGCGCTGCGGGCGGGACGAGGGGGTCCCACTTCGCACGGCCGCGTCGCCCGGGGGCACCCCACCCCGGGCCGCCGCCCCCGACCTCGATTGGGCATAGTTGTGGTTCGAGTGCTCATCTCCGTGCTGGTGCTCGTCGCCGTCTGTGCCGCGACTGCTCGGGCGGGGCACGAGATTCCTTACTACCCGTCGTTTTATCCGCAGGAGATCACCTTGTCGGTCGCCGAGCCCGCGGCCGCGCCGCGGCTCTTCGCCAAGAACGCGATTCATGCCTACGTCGGAGGGCTGGCGACGCCGAAGAGCCCCGCGGAGCTCGCGTGGGTCGAGTCGCTCCGTGGCTTCGCCGTGCTCACGTTCAATCCGGCGAGTCGCGTGTTCGCCGATGCGCGCGATCGTTGCGCGGCGGCGGCCCGGCTGGCGCCGGCGCTCGCCGCGGCGAAGTCCGAATTCGTCGTCTATCCCTATCCCGTCACGCCCTGGCACGATGACTACGTCCACCACGTCGACCTGATCGACGCGGCGAAGGCCCGCGTGGCGTCGGCGGCGCCGGTTCCACGGCTGCGCGTGCGAAAGGGCTTCGTCGGGCTCGGCGGCGGGCCAGGCATGGCGCCCCGCCGATCAGGAGTGGGACGCGACGCTCGAAGACGTTTCGCTCACCGAGCTCCTGCGCGACGAGGCCACGCGGATCAACGGCTGGATGGGGCCGCCCTGGCTCAAGGAAGGGTGGTTTCAGGCCCATGCGCTCTCGGCGCGCGCCGTCACCGATCCCGGCGCGCGCAGCGCGATCGAAGACACGTTCGCCCGCCGCGTGCGCGGCGACTACGCGAACGCGGTGGAGCGCCTGAATCTCGAGCGGCGTCTGGTGACGCTCGTGACGCGCGGCTGCGAGCGAGTCCCGCTCGGCTACGCGCTCAGGCGCGAGGCGGTCAACGATAGCTACTCCGAGGGCGTCGAGAACATCGGCTACGACAATCAGGCGGGCCTCGGCTCGGGAGTCTTTCTCCGGACCGTGAAGCTGAAGGACTTTCCGTGGAACGGCTGGCTTCGCGTCGCGACGGGGACGCGCCCGGCGGCGGCGTGGAATCCGATCGCCGGCTTCACCGACGAGGCGGGCGCGCTCATGTGGTCGGCGCTCGGCGATGCCGGGATGTTGCCGGAGCCCTACGGCGTCGGCTGGCTTCCGAACCGCGTGCGCGCCGTCGAGGTCTCCGGTCCTGTCGAGGTGCCACGCGACGCGCTCGCATTCGAGGTTTCGACGGGCGCCCAGCGCCCCGCCGCGCCGGGCTCGATGGCCCAGCAGCGCGTCACCTACCGCGTCGCGCTGTCGAAGTTTCACGACGAGACGAAGATGAGCGTGGCCGACCTCATCTATCCGTACGTCTTCGCCCGCCGCTGGAGCGACAAGGATCGACAGGTCGACCGGACGACCGCGCTCCTGCGCGACTGGCTCGCCGCCGTGCGCGTGGTGAAGACCGAAAACGAGATCCGGGACTTCGGCGATCTCCAGGTGTTTCTCGAGACGCCCGTGATCGAGGTGTACCTGCGCCACGCGGCCGGCGCGGCCGAGGCGCCGGCGATCGCGCCGCCGTGGAGCCCGGTGCCGTGGCAGCTCGTCGTGCTGATGGAGGAAGCCGTCACGCGCGGGCTCGCGGCGTTCTCGGAGGACGAGGCCCGGCGGCGCGGCGTCCCGTGGCTCGATCTGGCGCGCGACCGGAAGCTCGTCGACGCGCTCGGCCCGATCGCCGAGAGCTTCGAGCGCCGGGCGTACGTGCCGGACGCGCTCAAGGGCCTGGTCACCGTCGAGCAGGCCCGCCAGCGGTGGGCCGCGCTCAGGCGCTTCCGCCAGAAGCACGGTCACTGGCTGGTGACGAGCGGGCCCTATCGCCTGCAGAAATGGTCGGGCGACTCGACGGTCCTGGCCGTGTTCCGCGACCTCTCCTATCCCAACGTCGTGGGCTCGTTCGACCGCTGGGCGCTGCCCCTGCGCGCCTGGGTCGCCGGGGTCGACCGGCGCGGCGACCGGCTCGAGCTGCAGGTCGACGCGCAAACTCTCACGAAATTCGAGCGGTCGTATAAGATCGTGCGGGAGCCGATGCGGCTCGAGCCCACCGGCGAGAAGGCGCACGACACGGTGGTGGCGCGCTGGACGGCGGTCGGCGCCGGTGACGAGGTCGTCGCGACCGGGCGCGCGCAAGAGCTGGAAGGAGGACGGCTGATCGTCGATCTCAAAGGCAAGCTGCCGCCGGGCGCGTACCGCGTCCTGCTGGCGGTGGCGCTCAACGGCAACTCGACGAACCCTGAGGTGAAGGTGATCTCGTACCGCGTGGCCGAGTAGTGGACGTCCTCCTCATCCATCTGCTCAACTCGCTCCTCTACGCGTCGGTTCTCTTTCTGATCGCGGGCGGGCTCAGCCTCATCTACGGCGTCATGCGCATCGTGAACCTGGCCCACGGCAACATCTACGCCTTCGGCGCGTACGTGACGGCGTGGGTCATCGGCTCGGTGGTGGCGGGGGCGTCCTTGCCGGTGTGGCTCGTGCTCCTGCCGGTGGGCGCGGTCGCCACCGCGTTGCTCGGCGCGATCCTCGAGCCGACGCTCCTGCGGCCCTTCTACAAGCGCGCCGAGGAATACCAGCTGCTGTGCACGTTCGGGCTCCTCATGATCCTCGAGGACGTGATGCGCTTCCTCTGGGGGCCGTATCCGCTCTCGGCGAGCGCCTTGTTCGAGGGCTTCGGGAGCGTGTCGGTGGGGGACTCGATCTACCCGACCTATAACTTCCTCGTCATCGGCGTGGGCGCCGCCGCCGCCGTCTTCCTCTGGGCGTTCATCTACCGGACGAAGTTCGGCGTCGTGCTGCGCGCCACCTCGCAGAACATGCGCATGGCGTCGGCCCTGGGCGTGAACGTCAATCGCGTCTACGTCGAGGCCTTCACGCTCGGCTGCTTCATGGCCGGGCTCGGCGGCGCGATCATCGTGCCGAGCCAGTCGGCGGTGCTGGGCATGGGCGTGGACGCGCTCGTGCTCTCGTTCATCGTCGTCGTCATCGGCGGGCTCGGAAGCCTCGAGGGCGCGCTGGTCGGCGCGATCATCGTGGGCTTCGTGCGCGAAGCCGGGATCACCTGGTTCGCCGAGATCGAGCTGGCGGTGCTCTACCTCATCGCGGCGCTGGTGCTGCTCGTGCGGCCGGCCGGGCTCTTCGGGCGCCCATGAGCGTGCCGGCCTCCGCGCTGCGGCCGACCGTCTCGAGCGCGCGCGCCCTGCGGATCGCGCTGCCGATCGTGGTGCTGCTGGCGCTCGTCCCGCTCGTCCTGCCGCCGTACAGCTCGATCCTCCTGGCCTACGGGCTCGTGATGGCCATCGGCGCGCTCGGCTTCAACCTGCTGCTCGGCTACACCGGCCTCCTCTCGTTCGGTCACTCGGCCTACTTCGGCGTCGGCGCCTATGCCGTGGCGCTCGCGGTGAAGTACCTCAAGATCAGCTCGATGGAGCTCTTCCTGGTGGCCGCGATCGTCGCGTCGGTCCTGATCACCGCGCTCTTCGGCGTCGTCTGCGTGCGCTACACGACGATCTTCTTCGGCATTCTCACCCTCGCCCTCTCGCAGGTGCTCTGGTCGCTCGCCTTCAAGTTCTTCTGGGTGACGGGCGGCACCGACGGGCTGCGCGTGCCCACGCCGTCGCTCTTCGGCGGGCTCGTGACCGGCGCGGGGGACAAGATCGCCTTCATGTCCCACGCGTACTACTACTACGTACTCATCGTGTTCTGCCTGTGCGTCGCGCTCATGTGGGTGATCGTGAACTCGCCCTTCGGCATGGCGCTCCAGGCGATCCGCGACAACGAGACGCGCGCGCAGTTCGTGGGCGTGCGGATCTGGCCGTACCGCTGGGTGGCGTTCCTGGTCTCCGGCGTCTTCACCGGGCTCGCGGGGGCCTTGTGGGTGCCGCTCAACGGGCTCACGACGCCCGACATCATGCACTGGACGTTCTCGGGCGAGATCGTGTTCATGACGGTGCTCGGCGGGTTCCGGTCGTTCGCCGGGCCGATCGTCGGCGCCATCGTGTTCAACTACCTCAAGACGTACGCGGTGGGCTACACGGTCTACTGGCAGCTGCTGCTCGGTGTCGTCCTGGTGGGGCTGGTGCTCTCGCTGCCGACCGGGATCGTCGGGACCGCCGGGCGCCTGCTGGCGCGATTCCAGGGGAGGCAGTGAGGTGAGCCTGCTGGTCACGAAGGATCTCGTGAAGTGGTTCGGCGACACGCACGCCGTCGACCACGTGAACTTCACGGTCAAGGACAGCGAGGTCCTCGCCCTGATCGGCTCGAACGGCGCCGGCAAGACCACCCTGGTGAACCTGATCTCCGGGCTCTTCCGGCCCGACGGAGGCCAGATCATCTTCCGGGACGCGGACGTCACGAACCAGTCCGTGCACGGCCGGATCAAGGCCGGGATCGCGCGGAGCTTCCAGCTCGTGAACCTCTTCGACCAGCTCACCGCGCTGGACAACGTCGCGCTGACGATCTTCTCGCGCGAGGGCAAGATCGCCAATCTCGTCGCGCTGGCCGCCAGCGATTCCGCCGTCTGGGACGAGGCGCACGAGATCTTGAAGCTGTTCGGGCTCGAGCGCGAAGGCGCGCATGCTGGCCGGCGGCGTCTCGCAGGGCGAGCGGAAGCTGCTCGACGTGGCGGTCGCCTACGCGCTGCGTCCGAAGCTCCTGTTCCTCGACGAGCCGACCAGCGGGGTCAGCACGCGCGAGAAGGCGCCGATCATGGACACGGTGACGTCCGTGGTGCGCTCGACCGGCATCTCGGCGGCGATCATCGAGCACGACATGGACGTCGTCTTCAACTACTCCGACCGGATCGTCGCGATGCACCAGGGGGCGATCCTCGCCGACGGCACGCCCGACGAGATCCGGCGCAACGAGATGGTCATCACGAACCTCATCGGCACGACGGAGACGCGTTGATGCCGGCGACCATGCTCGAGCTCGATCGGATCAACACCTTCCGCGGGCCGGCGCAGATCCTGCGCGAAGTCTCGCTGCGCGTGGGCGACGGCGAGTCGATCTGTCTGGTCGGCCGCAACGGCGCCGGCAAGACCACGACGATCGACAGCATCATGGGGCTCCTGCCGGTGCGCTCCGGGCGGGTCGCGTTCCGCGATCGCGACATCACGCGCCTGCCGGCGCATCAGCGCGCGCTCCTCGGGATCGGCTACGCGCCCGAAGACTGCGGGATCTTCCCGGATCTATCGGTGGAGGAGAACTTCCAGATCACCTCGTGGATCGTGCCGCCACGCGCCAACGCGCGCCGCGGGCTCGACGAGCGCGTCTTCTCGGTGTTCCCCGAGGTCAAGGGCTTCATGACGCGCCGGGGGCTGCATCTCTCCGGCGGCCAGAAGAAGATGGTCGCGATCACCCGGGCGATGTCGCTCGCGCCGTCGATCCTGCTGCTCGACGAGCCGTTCGAGGGGCTCGCGCCGGTCGTGGTCACGCGCTTCATCGAAGCCGTGCGGACCATCAAGGCCATGGGGATCTCGGTGCTGATCGCCGAGTCGAACCTGGTCAACGCGACCCGGGTGTGCGATCGGCTCTACGCGATCGATCGCGGGGAAATCATCTTCGAGGGTAATCCGCGCGACGTCTTCTCCAACGAGGACGTCATGCGGACTATCCGGGGTTAACGCGTTGGCGGGAGGCGGGCCGAGGTCGGGACCGAGGCGGGGGGAGGCGGATCGGCTGCGTCACCCACTCGCCTGAATCGCGGCTCTTCGAGCCGCGGGCAGGACGAGGGGGTCCCACTCCGCCGATCACCTCCCCCGCCTCGATCCCGACCTCGGCCCGACTCCGCGCGCGGTACTTAGCTCCATTGACGGGATTCCGCGCTCTTCGCGCCAAGGGCGGGACTCTGCGCGCCATCACGTGATCGCCGATCCGTGCTACGTCGATCGCTGCCGACGTTCGTCCGGTCACGCGCCGGTCTTCGCGTTCCGCGGCGCGTGGGGGGCGCGGCGTTGGGTGGGGGTTGCTGATATGATCTTCGGGTTGTGATCGTCCTGGGGATCAGCGAGACGCACTGCGCGACCGCGGCCGTTCTGCGTGACGGCGAGATCATCGGTTGCGCGTCCGAAGAGCGCTTCTCGCGCCTGAAGAACGATGCGGGCTATCCGCGGCGGGCGGTCGACGCGCTCCTGCGCGACCTCGGCCTGACTGCCGGCCGACATCGACCGCGTCGTGCTGGCCGGCACGCGCATTCCGTCCTACGACTGGATGAACCGGGTGATGCGTGACGAGGCCTACATGCGCCGGTACTACGGCGTCGGGCTCGAGGCGCCGCGGCGCGGGCTGAGCGGGCGGGCCCGCAAGCTCGGCGCGAAGCTCGGCCTGCTCGATCCGGCGCCCGGCAAGGCGCCGCTCACCGACGGCGAGCGGCGCTCACACGTGACGAGCCATCTGCGCCTGGCCGACGATCGCGTGCAGCTCGTCGATCATCACACCTGCCACGCCGCCGCCGCCTACTATGGTTCGCCGTTCGGCGGTCGCCCCTCGCTGGTGCTCACCAACGACAACTCGGGCGACGGGCTCTGCGGCACCGTCTCGAGCGCGAACGGCCTCACGTTGACCCGCCACGAGGCGACGCCGAGCGGGCCGGGCTCGCTCGGGTCGTTCTACACCCTGGTGACCCTGCTGCTCGGCATGAAGCCGGGGGAGCACGAGTACAAGGTGATGGGCCTGGCGCCCTACGCGCCGGCGCGCGAGACCGAGCGCGCGGTCGCCGCGCTCGGCAAGGTGTTCGCGATGGCGGAGGGCAAGCCCAGCCGGTTCGAGTGGCGCCGTCGCGGACCGCTCTATCGCGCGCTGCTCGAGGCGAGCCTGGGCCTGCGCTTCGACGGGATCGCGGGCGGCGCCCAGCAGATTCTCGAAGAGGCGCTGGTGGGCTGGACGCGCCTGGCGCGGCAGCGCTACGGCGGCGAGCGCCTGGCGCTCGGCGGCGGCGTGTTCATGAACGTGAAGGCGAACATGCTGATCGCCGACGAGAGCTGGCTCGGCGATCTGTTCGTCTTCCCGTCGTGCGGCGACGAGTCCAACTCGGTCGGCGCGGCGTACCTCGGCTATCTCGACCTGTGCGCCGCC
The DNA here is from genome assembly GCA_963789955.1 of uncultured Candidatus Rokubacteria bacterium. Lineage (GTDB taxonomy): Bacteria > Methylomirabilota > Methylomirabilia > Rokubacteriales > CSP1-6 > AR31. The sequence continues at coordinate 374,774 of CAWBMV010000037.1, read as the reverse complement.
GCTCGTGTGAAGGCGGCGCCGAAGCCCTTCGGCCCCGCGTACCTCGGACCGGACGTGCGCGATTCGGAGATCGAGGCGGTGATCAAGGGCCGAGACCTCGCCAGCCGCTACAAGGTGAGCGAGCACGCCGCGATCGAGGAGAAGATCGCCGAGCTGCTCGTATCCGACGGTGTCGTCGCGCGCTGCGCGGGCCGGATGGAGTTCGGCGCGCGCGCGCTCGGCAACCGCTCGATCCTGGCGAACCCGTCGGACCATCGCGTCGTGGATCTGATCAACCGGATGATCAAGAGCCGCGACTTCTGGATGCCGTTCGCCCCGACCGTGCTGCGTGAGCGCGAGAGCGACTACCTGCTCAATCCGAAGAGCTTCACCTCGCCGTACATGATGCTCGCGTTCCCGACCAACGCGAAGCGGCGCGACGAGATCGTCGCGGCGATCCATCCGCAAGACGGCACCGCGCGCGCCCACATCCTCGACGAGGCGTGGAATCCCGGTTACTACCGCGTCATCCGGGAGTTCGAGCGCCGGACGGGGATCGGCGCCGTGCTCAACACCTCGTTCAACCTGCACGGCGAGCCGCTCGTCTGCTCGGCCGAGGACGCGGTGGACACGTTCGAACGCTCGGGGCTGCCGCACCTGGCGCTCGGGCACTGGCTCATCTCGAAGAAGTAGCGGGGAGACCATCATGGCGTCCACCGACCTCGCGTTCACGCCCGCGACGGAGCTGGCCGCCCTGATCCGCGCCAAGAAGCTCTCGCCGGTAGAGCTGACGCGCGCGGTGCTCGATCGCATCGGGCGCGTCAATCCCGTCGTCAACGCGTTCTGCACGGTCACGGCCGACCAGGCGTTGATCGCGGCGCGCGCGGCCGAGCAGGCCCTCATGAAGGGCGAGGCGCTGGGCCCGCTCCACGGCATCCCGTTCTCGATCAAGGATCTGCACTACACGAAGGACGTCCGGACGATGTCCGGCTCGTTCATCTTCGAAAAGCGCGTGCCCGACGTGGACCCGCCGGCGGTGCGGCGCCTCCAGCAGGCCGGCGGCGTCATGCTCGGCAAGACGACGACACCGGAGTTCGGCTGGAAGGGACTCGGCGACAGCCCCCTCACGGGCATCACGCGCAATCCCTGGAACACCGGCATGACGACGGGCGGCTCCAGCGCCGGCGCCGGCGCGGCCACCGCCGCCGGGCTCGGACCGCTTCACCAGGGATCGGACGGCGCCGGATCGATCCGGATCCCCAGCGGATTCTGCGGCATCTTCGGCCTCAAGCCGTCGTACGGCCGCGTCCCGATGTGGCCGATCTCCAACAACGACTACGCCTCGCACATGGGGCCGATGACGCGAACCGTCGCCGACGCCGCGCTGATGCTGTCGATCATGGCGGGCCCGGACGATTGGGATCGCACCTCGCTCGAGGCCGCGCCCGACGACTACGTCGGCAAGCTCAACCTTGGCATCACAGGGCTCAAGGTCGCGTTCAGTCCCGACCTCGGCGGTTTCCCGGTCGACGCCGAGGTCGCCAGTGTGGTCGCGCACGCGGTCAGCGCCTTCACGGATCTCGGCTGCGTCGTGGAGGAGGTCAAGCCCGGATTCGCCGACTCGCACGACCTGATCCGCTGCCTCTGGAGCGCTCACGAGGCGGGAAACTACGCGCAGTATCTTCCGCGGTGGCGCGACCGGATGGACCCGGGCCTCGTCGCGTGCATCGAGGACGGCCTGCAATACAGCATGGTCGACTACGTCGAAGCACGAGCCCAGAAGCTCGCCTACTGGGACACGGTGCGGCCACTCTTCGAGAAGTACGATCTGCTCCTCACGCCGACGCTCTCGGTCGCCGCGTTTCCCGTCAGTCGCCTGAATCCCGAGCACTGGTCGCAGCACGTGTGGGACTGGATCCGCTGGGCCTCGTTCAGCTATCCGTTCAATTTCACCGGCCAGCCCGCGGCGTCCGTGCCCGCGGGCTTCACGCCGGCCGGCCTGCCCGTCGGGCTCCAGATCGTCGGCCGCCGCTTCGCCGACCTGACGGTGCTGCAAGCCTCAGCGGCGTTCGAGGCGGCGCGGCCGTGGGCCCAGCGCCGCCCGCCGGTTGACTGACCCCGGTGATCGGCGCACTCGCCGTGGGGCTCTGGGCGCGACGGCGGCCGGCGCGGTGATGGCGCTCGGCGGCGCCGCGTTCGCTCAGCAGCCCGGTCCGGCGCCACGGGTCAAAGGTCCGCGCGTGTGGCTCGATCTCGATCAGGCCGAGCTCGACGCGGCCTACGACCAGACCGTCTGGGCGGGGAATCGCGAGCTGGTCGTCCGGCGCTTCGCGAGCCAGAGCGAAGCCGTGCGCGCGCGCCTCGGCGCGCCCCGGCGCTTCGCGTACGGCGCCACGCCGGTCGAGGGCCTCGATCTCTACCCGACTGCGCGCCCCAACGCGCCGATCAACGTGTTCATCCACGGCGGTGCCTGGCGCGCCGGCCTCGCCAAGAACTACGCGTTTCCGGCCGAGCTCTTCGTGCGCGCCGGAGCCCATTTCGTCGTGCCGGACTTCGCGGCGGTCCAGGACGTGGGCGGAAGTCTCACGGTCATGGCCGATCAGGTGCGTCGCGCGATCGTCTGGGTCTACCGGAACGCCCGGAGCTTCGGCGGCGATCCCGATCGGCTCTACGTCTCGGGCCACTCGTCCGGCGCCCATCTGGCCGGCGTGGCCCTGACGACCGACTGGGCGCGCGAGTTCAACCTGCCCGCGAACGTCGTGAAGGGCGGACTCTGCTCGAGCGGCATGTACGACCTCAAGGCGCCGCGCCTATCGGCGCGCAGCAGCTACGTCAAGTTCACCGACGAGATGGAGCAGGCGCTCAGCTCGCAGCGTCATCTCGATCGGCTGAACGCGCCGATCGTCGTCAGCCACGGCACGCTCGAGTCGCCGGAGTTCCAGCGCCAGGCGCGCGATTTCGTCGCCGCGGTGACGGCGGCGGGCAAGCCGGTGAAGTTCCTGGTGGGCGAGGACTACAACCACTTCGAGATCATCGAGACGCTCGGCTCGCCGTACGGCCTGCTCGGCCGCGCGGCGCTCGAGCTGATGAAGCTCTCCCAAGGAGACGGGTCATGAAAGCCGCGATCCTCTACAAAGCCAACACGCCGCTCGAGGTCGTCGACGTTCAGCAGCAGGGGGCCCAGGCGGGTGAAGCGCGCGTGCGCGTCAAGGCCGCGGGGGTCTGCCACAGCGACTGGCACATCATCAACGGCGACTGGACCTTGCCGTTGCCGATGGTGCTGGGCCACGAAGCGGCCGGTATCGTCGAGGACGTCGGCGCCGGCGTCACCAACGTGAAGCCCGGCGATCACGTGATCTTCTCCTTCCGCCCGCAATGCGGCCGCTGCCTCTACTGCTCGATCGGGCGCTCGATCCTCTGCGACGGCCATCAGTCCGCGCGCTGGGCGATGCTCGACGGCACGTGCCGTCTCAAGCGCGACGGCCAGGACATCTTCCAGATGGCGCGTATCGGCACGTTCGCGGAATCGGTCGTCTGCCCCGCCGAGATGCTGGTCCCGATCCGCAAGGAGATGCCGTGGCCGCAGGCGGCCCTGATGGGCTGCTGCGTGCCGACGGGTGTCGGTGCCGTGACCCGCTGCGCGGAAGTGGAGGCCGGCGCGTCCGTCGTCGTGATCGGCTGCGGCGGCGTGGGCCTCAACGTCGTCCAGGGGGCGCGGCTCGCCGGCGCGCGGCTGATCGTCGCGTGCGACTTGCTGGACAACAAGCTCGAGTACGCGCGCGAGTTCGGCGCGACGCACACGATCAACGCCGGCCGCCAGAACGTGGTCGACACGGTCCGGGGCCTCACCGGCGGCCGGGGCGCCGACTACGCCTTCGACGCGATCGGCGGCGAGGCGACGACCTTGCAGATCCTCGACTCGATCCGTCCCGGCGGCACCGCGGTCATCGTGGGCATGGCCGCGATGAACGTGCGGGCGCCGATCACGCCCTACATGATGGCGCTCCAGGAAAAGACGATCCGCGGCACGATGTACGGCTCGGTGCGCCCGAACATCGACTTCCCGAAGCTGGTCGATCTCTACCTGGACGGCCGGCTGAAGATCGATCAGCTGGTGAGCCGCACGTACAAGCTCGAGGAGATCAACGACGGGTTCACCGCGCTGCGCAGCGGGCAGGTGGCGCGCGGGGTCGTCGTGTTCTGAGGTCCGGGCCGTGGGCATGTCTCTCGCCGCCGTGGAACGAGTCACCGCGACGGCGATGCGTGAGCCATAATCGGCGCCATGAAGATCGTCGCCAATATCTCTGATCGGCCTGGTCGCGCTGAGCCACGTCGGCTTCCTGATCCTCGAGATGTTCTTCTGGGATCACCCGGTCGGCCGCAAGATGTTCGGCATGACGCCGGAAGTCTCCGCCGGCTCGGCGAGGCTCGCCGCCAATCAGGGTTTGTACAACGGCTTCCTGGCCGCCGGCCTGGTGTGGGCCTTGTGGACGGACCGTCGTGAGCTGAAGTTCTTCTTTCTCGGGTGCGTCATCGTCGCCGGCGTATTCGGCGGCTTGACGGCGAAGACGTCGATCCTGTTCACGCAAGCGCTCCCGGCGGCCCTCGCGCTGGTGGCGGTCGTGGCCAGCTCGCGGCGTTGACCGTCGAGCTTCGCCCGGCCACCGTCGGTGACGCCGACGCGGTCGCCGACGTCTATCTTCGCTCGCGCAAGGAGCTCGTGGCGTGCGCGCCGCTGGCTCACTCCGACGAAGACGTTCGGGACTGGATTCGCGGGCGCCTGATCCCGGCCGGAAGAACCACGGTGGCCGTCGTCGATGGTCTGGTCGTGGGGCTCGTGTCGGTCGCCAGCGCCACCGACGGCAGCTGGATCGAACAGCTCTATCTGCATCCGGCCTGGATCGCTCGCGGCATCGGCACCCGGCTGCTGGAGCTCGCCCGGGCCGAGCTTCCGCCGCCGATCCGGCTCTACACATTCCAGTGCAACGAGCGGGCGCGAGACTTCTACGAGCGCCGGGGATTCAAGGCGGTGAGGTTCGGCGACGGCTCCGGTAACGAAGAGAAGTGCCCGGACGTCCTCTACGAGTGGCGGCCCTAGACCTTCAGCATCTCCTCGGCGACCCGTTTCACGTCCGCCGCATCGACCTGGCCCTTGTGCGTCTTCATGACGTCGCCGACCAGCCGGCCGACTTGCTTGGCGTCGGCGATCTTGAGCGCGTCCAGGCGCTCGCGGACGAGCGTGCGGAGCGCCGCCTCGTCCATGCCCTTCGGCAGGTAGCGCTCGCAGAACTCGAGCTCGAAGCGCAGCTGCGCGACGTGCGCGGCGCCGCGCTCGCCGACCTTCTCGAATTCGGCGAGGGCTTTCTGGAGCTGCTTGCGGTAGGCGCCGATCACGTCGAGGACGAGCGCATCGTCGACGGTGCCGGAGAATCCCTTGGCCGTCCGGCGCTCGCCGATCTTCGACTTGATCATGCGGACCACGTCGGAGACCCGCGTGTCCTTCTCCTTGATCGCCTTCGTGAGCGTGTCGTTCAACGTCTGTTCGAGAGCCATGACCCCTCCAGGGACTCCGGTTTGAACAGCTCGCCTCGGACGGCGGGGCCCCAGCCCCGCGACGTCCTGCGGCTCGCACTACTGTACGCGCAACCGGGGGTCCAGCACGTCACGAAGACCGTCGCCCAGGAGGTTCAGGCTCAACCCGGAGATGGTCAGCGCGAGGCCGGGGAAGAGGCTCACCCAGAAGGCCTCGCGAATGACGTTCTTGCCGCTGGCGATCACGTTGCCCCACGAGGGCACGTAGGGCGGCACGCCGACGCCGAGGAAGCCCAGGATCGCCTCGGCCAGAATGGCGTACGCGAAGATGAAGCTCGCCTGCACGAGCAAGGGCCCCACGCAGTTCGGCAGGATGTGGCGGAAGGCGATGCCGAGGTCCTGCCGGCCGAGCGCGCGCGCCGCCTGGACGTAGTCGAGCTCTCGCAGGCTCAGCACGGTGCTCCGAATCAGCATGGCCGTGCGCGGCGTGTAGACGACCGAGAGCGCGAAGATGACGTTGCCGATGCCCGGGCCGCGCGCCGCCATCAGCGCGATCGCCAGCAGGATGGCGGGGAAGGCCATGAGGCCGTCCATGACGCGCATCAGCGGCAGATCGACCCGGCGATAGTAGCCGGCGATCAGCCCGATCACGATGCCCCAGAGCGAGGTCAGGATCATCGTCGTGGCCCCGACCAGCAGCGAGACCTGGGCGCCGTACAGCACCAGGCTGAACACGTCGCGGCCGAACTCGTCCGTGCCCAGGAAGTTCGTGGCGCTCGGCGCTTTCAGGCGCTGAGCCGGGTTGAGCCGGCGCGGGTCGTGGGTCGAGATGACGCCGGCCAGCAGCGCGGCGAGTATCACCACGGCCAGAATGGCCGAGCCGACGGCGATGCTTCGGTTCCGCGCGGCGTAGCGGCGCCACGTCGGGCGAGCGCCGAGGTCAGCCATAGCGGATCCGCGGATCGATGAAGACGTAGAGGACGTCCACCGCGAGATTGATCAACACGTACGCCGTCGCGGTCACCAGGATCACGCCCTGCACCACCGGGTAGTCGCGGCGCAGCACGGCGGAGATGATCAGCCGGCCGAGCCCGGGGATGTTGAAGACGATCTCGGTGACGACGGCGCCGCCGATCAGGATCGCCATCGTGATCCCGATCACGGTGACGACCGGGACGAGCGCGTTGCGGAACGCGTGGACCCACAGGACGGAGCGCTGCGACACGCCCTTCGCCCGCGCCGTGCGGACGTAGTCCTGCTGGAGCGCCTCCAGCATGCACGACCGGCTGATGCGCGCGATCAGCGCCGACTGGTTGAAGCCGAGGGAGACGGCCGGCAGCACCATGTAGCGCAGCGCCGCGACCGGATCCGAGAAGATCGACGCGTAGCCCGCCACCGGCAGCCAGCCCAGACGAACCGCGAAGAGGTAGATGAAGTTCAGGGACAGCCAGAATCCGGGCACGCACACGCCGAGCAGCGCGCTGAACATGAGCGCGCGGTCCCAGAGCGAGCCCTGGTAGGCGGCGGCGATGATCCCCGAGGGCACGCCGATCGCGACCGCGACGAGCAGGGCGGAGAAGCGTCAGCACCAGGGTCGGCTCGGCCCGCTCCAGGAGCGCCGTCACCACCGGACGGTCGAGGAAGTAGGACTGACCCAGATCGCCGCGCAGGATGCGCGCGTAGAACTTGAACAGCTGCTCGTGCAGCGGACGATCGAGGCCGAGAGCCTGGCGCGTCGTCGTCGATCTGGGCGGCGGTCGCGTCCGGGCCCAGCATGACGCTCACCGGATCGCCCGGGAATCAGATGAATGAGCAGGAAGACGACGGTGACGACGACCGCCAGCACCGGCACGAGCGTCAAGAGCCGTCGGATCAGGTACGTCGTCACGCGCTATGGCGGAGCAGGCGCCGCCCTCGGACGACGGCGCCCGCGGCCCTCAGGGCACTACTTCTCGACCCACACGTTGTAGAAGCGAACGCGCTCGGTCTTCTCGTTGAAGCCCTTCGTCGTGTTGCGGATCGCGCGAAGCCCGAACGAGATCGCCGTAGCGGATCACCGGCACCTTCTCGTAGAACTGCCGGGTCTGCTGCTCCCAGAGCGCCATGCGCTTCTTGGGGTCGGTCTCGCGCGCCATGCTCGGCCTGGAGCTTCAGGATGTCCTCGTCAGTGGTCCAGCCCGGCCAGTTCGCCGTGAGGAAGACGCAGTGGGTCGGATCGTAGAAGGCGCCGATACCGGTGGTGAACGCGTCGTACTCCTTCGAATTGTTCCGCCGCTTCACCAGCGTGGCCCAGTCGACGACTTGCAGGTCGATCGTGAAGCCGGCGTCCTCGAGCTGCTGCTTGGTCAGCAGGGCGAAGTCGTACATCCACTTGTACTCCTGCGTCGTCATGAAGCGGATCGGCTCGTTCTTGTAGCCCGCCTCCCGCAGGAGCTTCTTGGCCTTCTCCTTGTTGTGCTCGTTCCACGGCAGTCCCGAGAGCTTCGTGTGCCACGACGTGATCTCGACCATCGCCAGGCTCGAGTCCATCCGGTAGAACTCGGGATGGCCGCCCGCCACGTTCTTCATGATCGGCTCGATGTCGATCGCCGCCTGCCAGGCCTGTCGGAGCTTCTGGTTCGTCATCAGGCCTTCTTTTTTGTTGAAGACCGCGACGAGCCAGTAGTACGGCTTCGAGACGAGCGGGCGGAGACTCGAGTTCTTCTTCAGCCGGTCGTAGGCGTCCAGGTTCAGGTCGTCGGCGAAGTCGAGCTCGCCCGTCTCGACCTGCGCTACGCGAGTCGCCACCTCGGGAACCGGCTGCCACCGGACTTCGTCTACGTATGCGGTCTTGCCACCACCGTAGCCGTTCGGCTTCTCGTTGCGCGATTTGTAATCGTCGAAGCGGACCATGCGGATGTACTGGTCGGGCTTCCACTCGGCGAGCTTGAACGGGCCCGTCCCGACGTACTCCGTCGCCTTCACCTCGGGCGCGAACTTCTCGGCGATCTCCTTTGGATAGATGGCGCCGAAATTGTTCGGCACCGCGAGCGAGATGAGCACGATCGCCGACTTCTCCTTCAGCTTCATCTCCACCGTGTACTTGTCGAGCGCCTTCCAGTCGGCGACTTGCGCGAAGAGCGCCTTGCCGTAGATCGACTGCTTGCCCCAGCGGGCGAGCGAAGCGACGACGTCCTCGGAGGTCATCTCCTTGCCGTTGTGGAACTTGACGCCCTGGCGGAGCTTGAAGGTGTAGGTGAGGCCGTCCTTGCTCACCGTATGGCTCTCGGCCAGCATCGGGATCGGACGGTTGTCGTTGTCGAGACTGTAGAGCCCCTCGTAGATGTGATTGGTCAAGGTCTCGGTGATGCTGGCCGTCGTCCAGTGGGCGTCGAGGGACGGCGGCTCCCCGAGGTTGCCGACCTTCAGGACGCCGCCCTTCTTCTGCGCCTCCGCGCTGAGCGCGCTTCCGGCGACGAGCGCCAGTGACGCCAGGACGAGCCACACGGTACAGCGATGCGATGTCAGCGACATGGGCCACCTCCGAATCGTGGGTGAGCCAATGTATCACACGGGCGGGTGCGTCCCTTGCGCGGTGGGCGCGGGGCCGGGCGAGGCGAGCGCTAAGGTCGCCCGGAACGATGGAGTCGCGGTGCGAGAGGGTGGATGCGGACCGCGGAACGAAGGAGGTCCTCGCGTTTGCCAGTCGTTTGAGTGCCCCCCGGCGACATCGTCTAGGCGGCGGGGACCCGACGGGCGCGGGCGCCGGCACCCACGAAACGGCCGCGGAACCCGCTCATGGCCTTCTGCGCGCCTTCCATGTACGTGTAGAGCACCGGCGTGATGTAGAGGGTCAGGAGCTGCGAGACGAGCAACCCGCCGACCACCGCCAGCCCGAGCGCGCGCCGGGCGTCGGCGCCCGCGCCGATGCCGAGCGCGATCGGCAGGGTGCCGAGCAGCGCGGCCATCGTCGTCATCATGATCGGCCGGAAGCGGAGCAGGCAGCCCTTGTAGATGGCGTCTCGCGGCGTCGCGCCCCCGCGCTCGGCTTCGAGCGCGAAGTCGATCATCATGATCGCGTTCTTCTTGACGATGCCGACCAGCATGATGATGCCGACGAAGCCATAGATGTTGAGCTCGGTCTTGAAGAGCAGCAAGGTGAGCAGCGCGCCCACGCCGGCCGACGGAAGGCCCGACAGGATCGTCAGCGGATGCACGAAGCTCTCGTACAGGATGCCGAGCACGAGGTAGATCACCAGGACCGTGACGATCAGCAGGACGCCCTGGCCCTTCAAAGAGGACTGGAACGCCTGCGCGGTGCCCTGGAAGCTCCCGTTGATGGTGGCCGGCATCTGCAGATCGCGCTGGGCCTTGGCGACCTGCGCCACCGCCTCGCTGAGCGAGACGCCCTGCGCCAGGTTGAACGAGATCGTCACCGCCGGAAGCTGGCCGAGGTGCGTGATGGTCAGCGGCCCGATCGTCGGCGTGAGGCGCGCCACCGACGAGAGCGGCACGAGCTTGCCCGTTTCGGAGCGGACATAGAGCAAGGACAGCTCGGTCGGGTCGCGCTGGTACCGGGGATCGAGCTCCATGATGACCCAGTACTGGTTCGTCGGCGTGTAGATCGTCGAGACCTGGCGCGCGCCGTAGCCGCTGTAGAGCGCGTTCTCGATCTGATCGGCGCTCACGCGCAGCACCGACGCCTTGTCGCGATCGATGTCGACCGTGATCTGCGGGCTCGTGATCTGTAGGTCGCTGTTGACGTCCTGGAACCCCGGCAAGGTCCGCATCTTGTCGAACACGATCGGCGCCCACTTGTAGAGCTCCTGCAGCTCGGGCGACTGGAGCGTGTACTGGTAGAGCGCCTTGGTCAGGTTGCCGCCGATGCGGATGGTCGGCAGGTTCTGCGGGTACACGCGGAATCCCGGGATCGCCGCGAGCTTGGGCCGGAGATCCTCGATGATCTTGTCGGCCGACGGGCGCTCCTCGCGGGGCTTGAGCCGCATGAAGATGCGCCCGGTGTTCGGGACGACGTTGATCGTCGAGGCGCCGATCGAGGACATGATCTGGTCGATGTAGGGCTGTTTCAGCACGATCGCGGCCGCCGCCCGCTGCTTCTCCGCCATGGCGTCGAACGAGATGTCCTGCGCAGGCCTCGGTGAACGCGAAGATCTGCCCGGTGTCCTCGGTCGGGATGAAGCCCTTGGGAATGATGACGAAGAGATAGGCGGTCAGCACGAACGTCGCCAGCATCACGGCCATCGTGAAACGGCGGTGGCGCAGGGTCCACTGGAGCGAGCGGTCGTAGACGCGGAGCATGCCGTCGAAGAAGCGCTCGGAGGCCAGGTAGAGCCGCCCGTGCGACTCGCCCGGCGGTCTCAGGAAGCGGCTGCAGGCCATCGGCGTCAGGGTCAGGGACACGAAGCCCGACACCAGCACCGCCGCCGTGATGACCACCGCGAACTCGTGGAGCAGCCGCCCCATGACCCCGCCCATGAACAGCACGGGGATGAAGACGGCGGCCAGCGAGAGGGTCATCGACATGATCGTGAACCCGATCTCCTTGGCGCCGATCAGCGCCGCCTCCATCCGGCTCTTGCCCTCTTCCATGTGGCGCACGATGTTCTCGAGCATGACGACCGCGTCGTCGACGACGAACCCGACGCAGAGCGTGAGCGCCATCAAGGAGATGATGTCGATCGTGTAGCCGAGCAAGTACATGACGGCGAAGGTGCCGATGATCGACAGCGGCACCGCGAGGCTCGGGATGATCGTCGCCGACACGTTCCGCAAGAACAGGAAGATGACCAGCACGACCAGCGCGATGGCCAGCGCCAGAGTGAACTCGACGTCGTGGACCGATTCGCGGATCGCGACCGAGCGGTCGTAGAGGACGTTCAGGTTCACCGCGGCCGGCAGCTCCTGACGGAAGCGCGGGATGAGCGCGCGGATGGCGTCGACGACCTCGACGGTGTTCGTCCCGGGCTGGCGCTGGATGGCCAGGATCACCGCGCGCTCGTCGTTGTACCAGCTGGCGACCTTGTCGGTCTGCACGCCGTCGATGACGTTGCCGAGCTCCTCGAGCCGCACGGGCGAGCCGTTGCGATAGGCGACGATCAGCGGGCGGAAGGCCTCGGCGTTCTGGAGCTGGCCGGTCGCCATCACGTTGAACATCTGGTGCTGGCCGTAGAGCGTGCCGGTCGGCAGGTTCACGTTGCTGCGCCCGAGCGCGGCCTGGACCTCGTCGATGCCGATGCCGCGGGTGGTCAGCGCGCGCGGATCGAGCTGCACGCGGACCGCGTACTTCTGCGAGCCGAAGACCTGGACCTGCGCCACGCCGGCGATCGTCGAGATGCGCTGGGCGAGGTTCGTCTGCGCGTACTCGTCGACCATGTAGAGCGGCAGGGTCAGGGAGCTCAGCGCCAGGTAGAGCACCGGCTGGTCGGCCGGGTTCACCTTCTGGTAGGTCGGCGGCGTCGGCATGCCCGGCGGCAGCAGGGGCGCCGACTTCGCGATCATCGCCTGCACGTCCTGCGCGGCGGCGTCGATGTTCCGGTCGAGGCTGAACTGGATCGTGATCTGCGTCAGGCCGAGCGCGCTCGACGACGTCATCGAGTCGATGCCGGCGATCGTCGTGAACTGCTTCTCCAGCGGCGTCGCCACCGCCGACGCCATCGTCTCGGGGCTGGCGCCCGGCAGCGCCGCGGCCACCTGGATCGTCGGGAAGTCGATGTTGGGCAGGTCGCTCACCGGCAGGAGCCGGAAGCCCATGATGCCGAACAACAAGATTGCGCCCATCAGGAGCGTCGTGAGGACCGGCCGGCGGATGAAGAGCTCTGTGTTCATGACGCCTTCGGCGGGCGGGCCTCGATGCGGGCGCCCGGAACGAGCCGCAGCTGGCCGTCGGTCACGACGCGCTCGGCCGGCTTCAAGCCCTTCTCGACGATCGTCTCGGCGCCGAGCCGCACGCCGGGCGTGACCAGGCGCGATTCGACGGTCTGGTCGGGCTTCACGACGAAGACGTAGGGGCCCTGCTGGCCAGGCTGGATCGCCTGCGAGGGCACGACGATCGCGGTGCGGCTCGTGATCACCATCGCCACGTCGACGAACTGGCCGGGCCAGAGCACGTTGTTCTCGTTCGCGAACGTGGCCTTGAGCTGGATCATCGCGGTCGTCGTGTCCACCGCGTTATTCACGAACGTGAGCTCACCGGTCGCGAGGATTTCCTGCTGGCGGGGCGGCCGCGCGACGACCTGGAGCGAGCCGGCCGCGCGGTACTTCTTGATGTCGCCCAGGTGCTGCTCGGGCACCGAGAACGAGACGTAGATCGGATGGACCTGGTTGATCACGACGATCGGATTGTCGTCGTTGGCCTTCAGGATGTTGCCGTTCTGGACGAGCAGGTTGCCGGTGCGCCCGTCGATCGGCGAGTGGATCGTCGTGTAGGCGAGCTGGAGCCGCGCGTTGTCGACGTTAGCCTGCGCCGCCTGGAGCGCCGCCTTCGCGTTCTCGACCTGCGCGCGATCGGACTCCACCGTCGCCTGCATCGCCGTCAGGTTCGTATTGAGTGTGTCGTACTGCTCGCGCGCGATCAGCTCCTTGGCCACCAGCTCGCGATAGCGACGCTCCTGCACCCGCGCGTTCTCGAGCTGCGCGCTGTCGCGCTCCACGGCGGCCTGGGCCTGGCGCACCTCGGCCTGGCGCTGGCCCAGCGCCGCTTCCGCCTGGCGCAGCGCCGCCTCGAACGGCCGCGCGTCGATCACGAAGAGCAGATCGCCCTTCCGGACGTCCTGCCCTTCCTTGAAACGCACCTCGACGAGCTGACCGCTGATCTGCGACTTGATCCCGACCGACGTGTAGGCCATGGCGTTGCCGACGGCCGTGAGCTGGACGGGCATCGTCTTCTCGAGCACCTCGCCGACCGTGACGGGGACCGGAGGCAGCTGGACCCGCGCCTTGCCGGCGGCGTCTTCCGAGCATGCGGCAAGGAACAGGGCGGCGGCGACCGTCCAGGCGATGGCGGACAGGTGACGGGGCATCAGGCACCCGCCTTTCGTCCGCGGGCCGAGCGCGCGTCGTCGTCCGCCGCCGTCTCGGCAGCGTCGACCAGCGCGACCAATCCCGTGAGCACGCGCTGTCGATCGGCCGCGGACATCCGCGCGAGCACGCGCTCCATGCCCCGCAGGCGGATCGCCTCGAGCTCCTCGACGAGCACCTTGCCCGCGCGCGTGAGATCGAGCACGTAGACGCGGCGGTCGGCCGGGTGATCGCCACGCACCACGAGCCCCTTTTCTTCCAGCCGATCCACGATGTGCGTGACGGCGGGCAGGGTCACCCCGAAGGCCTTGGCGATGTCGCCCATGTGCGAGCCCGGATGCTCGGCGAGCCGGAACAGCACCTGCGATTGCGCGTAGGTGAGATCGAGGTCGGACGCCCGCTGCCACAGGAGCTGGCGGAAGATCGTGCCGCCGAGCGAGTTGAGCAGCTCGAGCATCTGATGCGCCTCGGTCGTCGTCGCGCGCTTCGTCTTCGTCGCCATGCCCTCTCCAGCCCGCCGGGATACTTTGACTAGATTAATAGTTTAGCCGATTAAGCGACTCCCAGGGAACTACCCCCGTTCGACGCGCCCGCGAGAAGGCGCGGCAGCTCCCGCATGTCTTCGAAAACAATCGTCTGGGGACCGGCGAGCGCGCCTCTTGGCGCGAGACCGCCGGCGTAACCGAAGGCTCGCATACCGGCCGCCCGGGCGGCTTCGACGCCGTAGCGACTGTCCTCGACGACCGCGCATTGCGCGGGCGGGACACCCATGCGTCCGGCTGCATGCAGAAACAGATCGGGGGCCGGCTTGCCGCGGGCGACGTCGCTCACGCTGAAGATCCGGCCGGCGAAGCGCTCGTAGAGCCCCGTGAGCCCGAGCGTGAAGCGAATCTTCTCGTGCGTCCCGCTCGACGCGACGCAGGTCGGGATCGCGATCGCATCGAGCGCCTCGACGACGCCGGCCACCGGCTCGAGCTCGGCCTCGAACGCCTCCCGATAGAGATGACGGAACGGCTCTTCCCAGCTGGCCGGCAGGCGGCGGCCCAGATGGGACTCGATGTCGGCGGTCATCTCCTCGTCGCTCCGGCCCATGAATCGCTCGACGACTTCCGCCTCGGTCATCGGCCAGCCGAGCTCGGCGAGCACGATGACGTCGATTCGCACGGCGATGCGCTCGGTGTCCACCAGCACGCCGTCACAGTCGAAGATCACGAGCGAGATCGAGGGGCTCACCTACCGGAGCGAGAGTGAACTGGCCGGCGCCGGGCTCAGTAGGTGCCGCCGAGCTTGCGGTGGTCCCAGGTGACGATGCGCGTCGGCGTGAAGCGCAGCACGACGCGCTTGGACGCTTGCTGCAGGACGCCCGCCCGCGCGTCCGGTGAGAGCTCGGCGCCCGTGTAGCGGGCCATCAGCCGCATGCCGAACTCGCCTACGCGCGCGGGATCGCGCTCGATCGCCACGTCGCACTCGAGCATGGCGCCGCGGAGCTGGCCGTAGACGTCGCGACCGGCCTCGAGCTGGAGGGTCGCGCGGCCGTCGCGCTCGAGGTTGCGCACCTTCTGCGACTTGCCGTAGGTCCAGGCCACCAGGCTCTGGCCGTCGCGCACGTACCACAGCGGCATCAGGTGCGGGCGTCCGCCCGGCCCGATGGTCGCGCACGTCAGGACACGCTCCTCGTCGAGGAAGCGGGTCAGCTCCGGCTCGGACATATTGATGGCGCTGCGCCGTGACGGCATGATCAGTACCCC
Source organism: uncultured Candidatus Rokubacteria bacterium (assembly GCA_963789955.1). Lineage (GTDB taxonomy): Bacteria > Methylomirabilota > Methylomirabilia > Rokubacteriales > CSP1-6 > AR31. Next base: position 359,499 of record CAWBMV010000037.1, on the reverse strand, counting down.
AGATCGCGGTCGACCACGTGACGGAGCGGCCGGCCGGCGAGATAGCGGGCGAGGTTGTCGTTGAAGACGGGCGCGATCTCGTCGGGCGTGCTCGGGCCCGAGATGTGCGGCGTCACGACCACGTTGTCGAGCTTCCACAGCGGATGGCTCGGCGGGAGCGGCTCGCGATCGAACACGTCGAGCACGGCGCCCGCGATCTGCTTGCCCTCGAGCGCCGCCAGGAGCGCCGACTCGTCGACCACGGCGCCGCGGGCGATGTTGATCAGCCAGGCGCTCGATTTCATCGCGTCGAGCGCGGCGGCGCCGATGATCCCGCGCGTCTCATTGGTGAGGGGCAGGAGCACGACGACGAAGTCGGCCTCGCTGAGGGCACGCGTCATCGCGCCGACCGGGTAGACGCGGGCGGCTTCTCGCACCGGTCGGCCGCGCCGGGTGACGCCGAGGACGCGCATGCCGAGCCCCTTCGCGACGCGCGCGATGTCACGGCCGATGTCGCCGAGACCGACGATGGTCAGGGTCTTGCCGAACAGGCGATCGGGCAGCACGTGGTCGAGCCAGCGGCGCTGGCGCTGCGCGTCCCGGTAGACGCGCATCCGCTGGGTCACCCACGAGCACCAGCCGATGACGTACTCCGCCATCCACGGCCCGAAGATCCCGGGCGCGCGCGTGACCTGCACGCCCCGCGGCAGCTCCGGCACCAGCGCCCAGTCGACGCCGGCACCCATCACCTGGAGCCACTTGAGCCGCCCGGCCTTCGCGTAGAGCTGCGGCGGAAACTTCCAGGCGTAGAGGATCTCGGCCTCGGCGATCGGCTCGGCGGCCTCGCGCGGCGTCGCGGCGGTGCGGACGAGCGCGCCGCGCTTGGGCACGCGCATGAGCTCCGCGTAGCGCGGATCGGCGTGGTAGACGAGAACGGTCGGGCGCGTCACCGGATGAGCGCGTCTAGCCGATCGCCACCGCGAGGCACGTGGTGGTTCGGGTGACCCCGTCGATCGAGCCGATCTCGTCGGTGACGAGCCGGCCGACGGAGTCGAGCGTCGGGCCCTCGACCACGGCGATGAAATCGAACGGGCCCGTGACGCCGTCGAGATTGACGACCGTCGAGTCGTTGCCCTGGATCGCCGCCAGCTCCTTCTTGACGGCCTTCGTCTTGCCCGGCGCCGTCTCGATGAGCACGTACGCGCGCATCTTCTTCGATCCAGCCTTCGTCATCTCGCACCTCCCGTGGACGCCTCGGGGCGTGGCGCCGGTGAGTCTAGCAGATAGGCGCGCAGCAGAGAGCGGTGACAGTGGGTCTCGTCGGCGCAGCCGCAGAACAGGGTGACGGTACCGTCCTTCGCGGCGGCGCGCACCTGCGCGAGCGGCTCCTGGGCCTCGGGTCGCGCGAGTCCTGCCAGATAGCGCCGGGTGTACTCGGCCCAGTCGACCTCGCCGCCGCGAAAGGCGCGCAGCAGGGGCAGGACGGGTCCCAGCTCCTTGAGCCAGACGTCCACGCGAGTCTTCCGGATGCCGCGCGGCCAGAGCCGCATGATGAGGACGCGCATGCCTTCCGCGTCGCTGGGCGGATCGTAGATGCGCTTGGCCGCGATCACTTGCCGATCGTTTCCGTGTCGGTGGCCTTCTTCAGCTTCTCGCACGGGTCCGCGTCGTCGACCTTCGGCGTGAACCAGACGTAGTCGAACGGCAGCGCGTCGCTGCCGAAGCGCGCCGCGTAGTCACCGGGCTTCGAGGCCGCGGCGTCCACCTCGACGAACGCGACGCTGGCGATCGACGCGTTCGGCGCCTGCAGGGCCAGGTGCACCGGCACGCCGCGGTCCCGGCGCACGTGGCCGGCCCCGGCGATGAGCACCGCGCCATCGCGCTGTCCGCCGCGGGCCACGCTCGTGGCGATGCGCGCGTCACGCGCCCACTGGATGTCCACCATGCGATCGATCATGGTGTCCGGAACCTGACCGCAGTGAGACTCGCGGAGCTCGCGCGTCATCGCAAGTCGTGTCTCCGGCGTGGGCTCGGCGAGACGCAGCTGGGTCATGAGCGTCGGGCCGAGCCCGGGCAGGCCGTTTCGGCGGACGGCGTCGGTGGCGGCGCGCGAGAGGTTCGTGGCGATGATTGGCACATTGGCGTCGAGCGCCGCCTGGGCGATGGGCTGGTAGAAGCGCCACTCGGGCCAGCCCGAGCGCGCCCAGTTCACGGCGTCACCGAGTCCGGCGGCGTCTTTGGGGCTGCGCGCCAGATAGCGGATGACCGCGGGCGCGTCGTCGGTGGAAAGCATCTCGAATCCGAGCGCCGGGCGCCGCCCGGCCTCGATCATCGCGTGGACCAGCCTGGCCTGCAGCACGTGGTGATCGGGATTGTCGTGCCGCTCGCCGAGCAATACGAATCGGCTCGCGACGAGCCGCGCGACCAGCACGTCCTCGCCGATGAACGTCCCGGCTTTCACGTCCCAGATTCGTCCGACCAGCGGATGCGCGCGCTCGACCGGGCTCTCCCAGTCGATCTTCCCGCCCTTCGAGCATCCCGCGACCAGGGCGACTGCGACGATGAGAGCGGTTGCCCCGGTGAGGGCCCGGGTCGCGACCCGGGCCCTCACTGAGGCTCACCGCCGAGTGAGCCCTCTGGAGTCGTCACCGTGAGCCCCGCGTCGATGATCAAGGTTTGTCCGGTGACCCAGCGCGCTTCGTCGCTGGCCAGGTAGACCGCGCCCCAACCGATGTCCCAGCCGGTACCCTCGGTTCCGAGCGGGCTCGCCCGGCGGCGCCGCTCGCGCGCCTCGGGCCCCAGATCCTGAACCATCGGCGTCCACACCGGCCCCGGCGCGATCGCGTTGACGCGGACGCCCTTGGGGCCGAGCTGCACGGCCACCGAGCGGACGAACCCGATCACGCCGGCCTTGGCGGTCGCGTACGCGGTGCGGCCGTAGCCGCGCAGCCCCGCGATCGACGACACGCAGATCACCGCGCCGCCGCCGCGGCGAACCATCGCGGGCACGGCGGCCTGCGTCGCGAGGAACATCGACTTCAGGTCGACCGCGATGACGCGGTCCCACTCTTCCTCGGTGGTGTCGAGCAGACCCTTGCGCGACTCGATGCCGACGTTGTTGTGGAGAATGTCGACGCCGCCCCAGCGATCCACCGCCGCCTTGACCATGGCGGCGCACTCACCGGCACGCGTGACGTCGGCGGCGTGGGCGACGGCTTCGCCGCCCTCGGCGCGAATCGCCGCGACGGTCTCCTCGGCGCGCTCCTTCATCTGGTCGACACAGAACACCTTCGCGCCTTCGCGCGCGAAGAGGATGGCCGTGGCCTTGCCGTTGCCAAGGCCGGCCCCCCGCGAGCCGGCGCCGGTGATGATCGCGACCTTGCCGGTCAGGCGTCCGCTCATCGCGCGGTCATTTCGAGCGCGGACCCGGATAGCCGTCCCACGACAGGCGCGATCCGTCGGCGCTGAAGCCGGCCGCGACGAGCGGCTCGAAGACGGCGCTGCCGCGTACGGGGTTTCCATTCCAGGTCGTGATCTCGAGACGACGCACCGGCCTCATCAAGATCGGACGCTCCATCAGCGACTGGAGCGCGGCGATCACGCCCGGCAGGTCGACGTCCTCCCAGCCGGCCAGCGGCGTGAGCTCTCGCCCGTACCCCTCGGCGAGCAACCGCGGCCGGCCCTGGCGAAACACGAGCCAGTTCTGAGGCAGCCGCGGCGCCGACACCCGCGAGCCGTCCAGCCGCGACAGCGCGAAGACGCGGCCCCACAGGTTCGCCGGATCGATCATGTTGACCAGCACGTGCGGCTCGGCGCGCCGCGCCGGCGTGTCGAGATCGCGGAGCGCGTCGGCCAGCGCGTACTGCTCGCCCGACAGCCCGGCGACGAAGTAGCCGCGCACGACCTCGCCGCCGTACTCCATGCGGAGCAACGTGTGGCGGAGCGTCGTCCAGTCGCCCTGGGCCAGCTCGCGCGTGACGACGCCGTAGCGGGCGAGCAGGAGCTGCGCGCGCGCTTCCTCGCGCTCCTCGGGCGAGAGTCGCTCGTCGTCTCCGAGCACGCTCCAGCGCCCGATCACCGGGAGTCGTGTCAGGACACCGCGAGTCTGCCCGCGCCGCCGGCGGCGCGCCGGCCCGCCCTCGGGCGCGCGCCGAGGCGGGTTCATGCCGGCCACGATCGCGCTGAAGGTGTCCGGCGTGACCATGCCGGCCCAGAAGAGCTCCCAGAGCGCCGCGCAGCACCTCGGGCGCGGCGAGCCCGGTCGCGCGCGCGAGATCCTGGGCGAACGAGGCGCCGCGGAGCTGCAGGTGCAGGAACACGTTCTTGATCCGCGCGTCCATGTCCGGCGCCGGCGTCGCCGAGGCTTCGCGGAGCCAGCCGACGTTCTCGCGAAGTGCCGCGCCCACGCGGGTCGAGCGGCCGCGATCGGTCGCGGCGCGATCGAAGACCGTCCAGACCATCTCGCCGGCGAGCCCCAGCCGGTCCAGCCATTCGCGCTCGTAGTTCTCGACGCGCGCGGGCAGGAGATCCTGCTCCCAGACGCGCACCGGCAAGTCTTCGCCCTGCAAGAGCTCGAGCGCGGCCAGGACGCCCGGAGGCCCGATCAGGCGATGGTCGGGATGCAGATGGTGCCGGCGCAGCAGGAACGCCGTGAGCTGCTCCGCCGAGGCGACCGGTCGCGGCACGCGCCGCGCGTGCACCTGGCGTCGCTGGATCTCGTCGAGCACCGCGATGTGGACGAACTGCGGAGCCGCGGTCTCGGCCAGGTAGCTGCCTTGACGAACGAGACCGCGCGCGGCCAGCCGCTCGAGCGCGCTCGTCGCGGCGGCGAGGGCGAGACCGTAGCGCTCGGCGAGCCAGGCGGCCGTCACCGGCCCGCGTGTCCGGAGCAGGCGCAGCGCCAGGCGTTCGAGTCCGTCGGCGGTGTCGAGCGACCGATAGATCGTGCACGTCGGTCGCGCTGACCCACGCGCGGCGTCCGCTCGCGAAGTCGAGCGCCAGGACTCGCCGCTCCGCCGCGAGCGCGCCGATCAGCGCCGGGCCGTCGGCGACCGCGCGCGCGGCGATCTCCTCGTCGGTCAGGTCGCCGAGATCGTCCAGGATCCCCGCCAGCTCGTTCGCGTCCCGCGCGCGGCGATCGGGCGCCGTCTTCTGGAGCTCGGCCTCGACCGCCTCGACGATCTCCGGCTTGAGCGGGCCCGGCGCCACGGACCACGCCTTGCGCATCGTGACCGCGTCGCTCCGGCGCTCCTCGGCGTGGCCGGCGCCCAGGTACGCCCAGTCCCACGCGAGCAGCAAGGGATAGACGAACGGCGAGGGCAGCGGCGTGTCCACGTGCCGGCGCCACATCTCGCCGTCGTGCACGCGCTCGAGCAGCCGGCGCAGGCGCGTGGCGTCGAGCGCGTCGTGGAAGCACTCGCGGAGCGTCTCGGCCACGATCGGGAACTCGGCCTGGCCGCCGACCGACTCGAGCAGCGCGTCGGCCTTGAGCCGCTGCAGATAGGCGGGCGTGCGCTGGCCGCGGTACATCCGCGGGATGAAGAGCGCGCGGATCGCGCAATGGCGGAAGCGCGTGCCGAAGAGCGGCGTGCCGATCAGCGCCTTGCCGAGGAGCGTGTCGACCTCTTCGGGCGCGACGAAGGTGACGAGGCGCTCCGGCGACGGTGGCACCTGGCCCGGCGCGAACGACAGGAGAATACCGTCGTCCACGTGGCTCGCCTCGGCCACGAGACCGACCCGGCGGAGCTTCTCCTTCAGGACCATGCCCCACGCGCCGTTGACCTTCATGCCGAAGACCGAATGAATCATCGCGTGGCGGCCGCCCATCTCGTCGGAGAACGACTCGACGACGATGCCCTGATCGTCCGGCACGCCGTCGAGAACCTCGCCGGCCTTCACGAGCCAGGCGTGCATCGCCGAGGCCGCGTGGGCGTCGAGACCGCAGGTGGTCGCCGCCCACGCCGCGAAGTCGGGCCGATCCAGGCGCTCGGCGGCGTCCCGGCGGAGTCGCCCCACGGCGACGCCCAGCTCCCACGAGCGCGAGGGATGCTCGCCCTTCCAGAACGGAATCGTCGGCGACATGCCCTGCGCGTCCTCGACCAGCACGCGGTCGGCGCGGACCTTCACGATCTTCCACGAGTGCGAGCCCAGCAGGAACACGTCGCCGGGCAGGCTCTCGGTCACGAACTCCTCGTCGAGCGTGCCGACCTTCAGATCGGTCTCGGCGACGAAGACGTCGTAGAGGCCGTTGTCGGGGATCGTGCCGCCCGACGTGAGCGCGAGGAATCGGCTGCCCCGGCGCGCGTGCAGCCGGTCGTTCACGCGATCCCACAGGATGCGCGGCGCCGCGCCCTTGACCTCGGCCGGCAGCGGCTCGGCGAGCGAGCGAATGACGGCCACCAGGGTGTCGCGCTCGAGCTGGCGATAGGGCGCGGCGTTGCGCAGGCGCGCGTGCAAGGTCTCGATCGTCAGCGACTCGGCCGCCACCGCCGCGACGATCTGCTGGGCGAGCACGTCGAGCGGCGCGTCGGGCATGACCACGCGGTCGAGGTGCCGCTCGTGGATCGAGCGGACCACCGCGGCGGCCTCGAGCAGCTCCTCGCCCTTGGTCACGACGATCCGTCCCTTCGAGGTGCGGCTCAGCAGGTGACCGGCGCGGCCGACCCGCTGGAGCGCCGCGGCGATGTTGCGGGGCGACTGGAGCTGCACGACCAGGTCGATCGCGCCGACGTCGATCCCGAGCTCGAGCGACGACGTGGCGACGAGCGCCCGCAGCTCGCCGTCCTTCAGGCGGTTCTCGGCCTCGAGCCGCGCGCGGCGCGAGAGCGAGCCGTGGTGCGCCGCCACGCGGCCGTCGGGGATCCGGTCGTTCAGGTCACGCGCGAGCCGCTCGGCGGCGCGACGGCTCTGCGCGAAGACGAGCGTCGTGCGGTGCGCCTGGACGAGCTCGGCGATCTGCTGGAGCGCGGCTTCCCAGATCGTGTCGCTCGGCGCCGTCAGGAAGTCGTCCACCGGCGCGATCACTTGGATATCCAGGTCGCGCGTGAAGCCCGCGTCGACGGTCACCGCGTCGGTCGCCGTGGCGCCGGTCAAGAAGGCGCGCGCCGACTCGATGGGGCTCACCGTCGCCGAGCAGCCGATCCGCTGCGGACGGCTCGCCGCGTCGCGATCCTGAACCAGCGCCTGCAGGCGTTCGAGCGAGAGCGGCCAGGTGGGCGCCGCGCTTGCGAGCCCATCAGCGCGTGGATCTCGTCGACGATCAAGAAGCGCGTGTGGGCCAGCGCCGGACGGAACCGTTCGCTCGTGAGCAGGATGAACAGCGACTCCGGCGTGGTGATCAGGACGTGCGGCGGCCGGCGCGTCATCGCCTGGCGCTGCGCGGCCAGGGTGTCGCCCGTGCGCACGGCCACGCGGATCTCGGGCAGCGCCTGACCATCGGCGGCGGCCGCGGCGCGGATACCGGCCAGCGGAGCCCGGAGATTCTTCTCGATGTCGTTGTTGAGCGCGCGCAGCGGGGAGACGTACACGACGTAGACGCGGTCCTCGAGCTGACGATCGAGGGCGAGCCGGCAGAGATGGTCGATGGCCCACAGGAACGCGGCCAGGGTCTTGCCCGAGCCGGTCGGCGCGACGATCAGCGTGTCGCGCCCGGAGGCGATCGCGTCCCAGCCCTCGCGCTGGGCGCGGGTGGCTTCGGCGAACGTGTCATCGAACCAGCGGCGGACGAAGGGGAGGAAGTCGGCCATTCAACCGAATTCTACGCCTCAGCGGAAGCCCATCTGACGCAGCAGCAGGCGGCTCAACGTGGTGCCCGGATCTTCGAGCTCGGCGAGGATCGAGAAGTGATGATGGCCGGGCATGTCGAGCGCCTGACACGGCAGCCGCTTGGTGCGCCACACCGCGGCGAGCTCCTCGCCCTGGCGGTGATATTCGGGGCCTTCGAGCCCGCCGACGGCGAGCAGGAGCGGCCCGGAGCGCGCCGGCGGGCAGTGAACCGGGCTCAGGTGGCGCGCCGACTCGGGCGTGAGCTTCAAGACCTCGTTCAGGTACGACAGGCGGATCGGCTCGAGATCGTAGAGCCCGCTGATGCCGCAGCCGGCCTTGAAGACGTCGGCGGGTAGCCCGGCGAAGGCGCTCCAGTCGGTCGACATCAGCATGGCGGCCAGATGCCCGCCGGCGGAGTGACCCGACACGAAGATCCGGTTCGGATCGCCGCCGAACGAGGTGGCGTGGCGGTGCACCCAGACGATCGACGCGCGGCACTGCCGCACGAGCTCGTCCATGTCGACCGTGGGGATCAGCGCGTAGTTGATGACGACGACGGCCGCGCCCGACGGCTGGAATGCGCGCGCGACGAAGCTCGAATCAGACTTGTCCAGGCGGTGCCAGTAGCCGCCGTGGACGAACACGTGCACCGGCGCGGGCCCGTTCTTGGCGGGGAAGACGTCCAGGCGCTCGCCGGGGTGCGCGCCGTAGGCGAGATCGAGCCGGCATTCGAGCGTGGCGCGGGTCTCGGCACTGGCGATCGCGTAGCGTGAGAGCCAGTCGGCGCTGTCGGTGACCTTCTCGCGATTGTTGTACTCGGCGTCGAGGGCCTGCTGGTCGTACTCGCGAAAGACGCTCTTGGCCATATACGCCCGCGGCGACTATGCCGAAGGCTCCGGCCGCGTGTCAATAATCTGCGGGCCATCCGTGCTCCGGCGGGTGCCACGCGGTTCCGTGCTAGGATGTCGCCGATGCCTCGCCGTTTTACCCTGATCACCGCGCTCGTATTGGTCGCGTGCGCGTCCTGGTGCGGACCCGCGTGGGCGCATCCCGCGTTCGAGGCCGTCGCCCAGACGCCGGCGCCGACGGTCGCCGTGTCGACGGCAACCTGGTCCTCAGCGCCGACGCCGCCTGCCGTGCCCTGGCCGGCCATCCTCGCCGCCGCGGCGGCGCTGATCGTCGCGTGGCGGCGTCCGCGGCGCGCGCTCGCGCTGGCGATCGTGCTGATCCTCGCGCTGTTCGCCTTCGAGAACGGCGTGCACTCGGTTCATCATCTCAACGATCTCCGTCATCTCGACGATCTGCGCTCGGGATTGACGTGTCACGTCGCGGCCGCGTCCGCTCATCTGTCCGGTACGCCGGTCGACGCGACGACGCCCGAGTACCTCGTTCTGCCCTCGTACGAGCGTCTCGTCGTCCAGCATCAGCCGGCCGTCGACGCGCTGTCCCTCTCGGCCCATCAGGGCCGCGCCCCGCCGATCTCCGCCTAGGCTCGCGTTCCCGCTGGTAGCGGCCCGGACTCTTTCCGGTCCGCTGGACTCCACCGTCAATTTTTCGAGAGGCGGATTCCGCGAACTCATGGCGAAGGCGATACCGCTGTACCGTTGTACGACGTTCGGCATCTCGTGCCTGCTCCACGTCGCACTCGTGGGCGGCGCGATCGCGCTCGGTCGTGATCTCGTCACGCCCAAGGATGCCGGCGGTCCTGATCGCCGACCTGACTCTGGTCGACGCGCCGCGGCCGCTCGAGGAGCCCGCGGCCGGCCCGCCGGCGCCGCGCGCCGCCGCCGCCGGCAAGCCCGAAGAGTTGACCTTGCCGAAGCCCATCGCGACGCCGATGCCGGCGCCGATCGCGGAACCGCAGACGGTCGAAACTCGGATTCCGCCCCGCCGGCTCCAGCGGCTGAACCGTCACCGCCGCCCCGCGAGCCGGTCAGTGGATCGGCGTCCTCGACGTCGTTCGAGGCCGCGCGTGAGACGAGACCTCCGCGAGTCGGGTCGAGCCAGGCCGCGGCAGCGCGAAGACGGACGCTTCCGCCCCGCAGCAGAGCGCGGCGGCGCGTCCCTCCGACGCGATCACCAGCACGGCGCTGCCGCGCGGCGGCTATCAGGTGCGGCCGTCGTACCCGAGCAGCGCGCGGCGCCTCGGGATTCAGGGCATGACGACCCTGCGCGTCTACGTCGCCTCCGACGGACGTGTCAGCGAGGTACTCGTTCACGAGTCCGCAGGACATCCCGATCTCGACAGCGCGGCCGCCGAGGCCGTGAAGCGCTGGCGCTTCGAGCCGGCCGACGCGGATCGGAAGCGGTCGGTGTGTGGGTGCTACTCCCCGTGGAATTCCGGCTTCGATAGGAGCCATTCATGCGGATCGTCGTGCTCGATACTCATCCTGCTCCTCGCCGTTCCGGCCCTGGCGCAGCAACCGACGGCGCCACCGGCTCAGCAGTCGCCACCCCGGCTCGAACCGGTCGTGGTTGAAAGTCCCCGAGGTGCCTCGCGGACCGCACGCGCACCGATCAGGAAGCCCGCGAGGAGCTGTCGCGCGTTCCCGGCGGCACCGCCATCGTCGATCAGAAGGCGATCGAGCAGACGCGCGGGGCGAACCTCAGGGACGTGCTCGACTTCGTCCCGGGTGTCATGATCCGCCCGCGCTTCGGCGCCGCCGACGAGAGCCAGCTCTCGATTCGGGGCTCCGGGTTGCGCAACAACTTCCACCTGCGCGGCATCAACGTCCTGATCGACGGCTTCATCTACGGCCAGGCCGATGGGTTCAGCGATTTCGAGTCCCTCGAGCTCCTGACGACCAAGCGCATCGAGATCTACAAGGGCGCCAACGCGCTCCAGTTTGGCGGGTATACGCTCGGCGGCGCGATCAACCTGGTCAGCAAGACGGGATACGACGAGGGCCTGGTCGCGATCCGGAGCGAGGCCGGCTCGTTCGGCTTCTTGAAGAACTACATCGGGACGGGCCAGGTCTACGGCCCCTTCGATATCTACGCGGCCTTCGCCGACACCGAGCTCGACGGCTATCGCGATCACAGCGAGCAGGTGCGCCGTCGCGCCTTCGCCACCTTCGGATACCTGTTTCCGGGCGGCACCACGATCCGCCTCGATCTCGGGTACACCCACAGCGAGGAAGAGCTGCCCGGTGCCTTGACCTTGCAGGAGTTCCTGAGCAATCCGCGGCAGCAAGACCCGACCGTCGCTCAGTTCCGGCAGGAGCGGAACTACGATTACGGCCGCGGCGGCCTGACGCTCCGGACGCCGCTCGGCGCAGACCCAGATCCTGGAATGGAAAACTCAGCTGGACTATCAGGATCTCGACCACCCCCTCAGCTTCGCCGTCATCGACCAGACCACGTACAACTGGGGCACCGAGCTCCGGTACGCGGTGACGGCGCCGCTGTTCTCGCATGGGAACCGGTTCATCGCCGGTCTGCAGTACTTCTCCACCCGGCAGATCGATGTGCAACCTCCAGAACCTGAGCGGGCATCGCGGGGCCAAGACCAAGGATCAGTTCAACATCTCGACGAACGTGGGCGCGTACGCCGAGGACCAGTTCGATATCGTTCCGACCTTCACCGCCGTCGTCGGCGGCCGTGCCCAGTACGCGACCCGTGAAGTCCGCGATCGGTTTCTGAGTGACGGCAACCAGTCCGATTCGGTGGACTTCTTCTCGTTCGCCCCGAAGTTCGGCTTCCTCTGGAGGGTCGCGCCGACCATCCAGGTGTTCGGCAACGCGAGCAAATCGTACGAGCCACCGCTCATGCTCGAGCTGACGGCGCCGGGCCAGATCGGCGGCGACCTGAGCCAGCTCGAGGCGCAGAAGGCGTGGCAGTTCGAGGTGGGCACCCGTGGAACGTTCGCCGATCGCGTGACCTGGGACGTCGCCCTGTACGACATCGAGCTGTGGGACGAGATCACGAACGTCAATGTCCAGCCGTTCCCGGGCGCGCCCTTCACGATCCCGCGCTTCAACAACATCGATCGCTCGCGGCACTCGGGTGTGGAATTCGGCGCCAGCGCCGTGCTGGTCCGCGACGCGGCCAAGAGCATGGGCCTGGGCGACATGGGCGATACCCTGGCCACGCGGGTTGCCTACACCTATTCGCGCTTCGTCTTCGTCGACGATCCGGTCTTCAACAACAACTATATTCCGGGCGCGCCCCAGCACTTCATCCGGGGCGAGCTGCGCTACGACCATTTTTCGGGCTTCTGGATCGCGCCGAGCGTCGAGTGGGTGCCGGCCGGCTACTTCGTCAACAGCGAGAACACCGTGAAAACGCCGAGCTATGCGCTGGGCAACGTCCGGATGGGATTCGATCTCAAGCCGCCCATCAACCTGAGCGTCTTCTTCGAGGCGCGCAACCTCGCCAACTACGAACTACGTCTCGTCCGTGGTCGTGGACAACGCCAACGGGCGCTACTTCGAGCCCGGAGACGGGCGCGCCTTCTACGGCGGCGTGAGCTGGAGGTTCAAATGATGATCACCTCGTCGCGGCGCTCGCTCTCGTCCTCGGCGCGATGCCCGCCGAGGCCGCCGGCCCGGCGCTCGGTCCGCGCCAGGAGCTGACGGTCTTCGAGAAGGCCCACGAGGCGCACGTCTCCGCTCCGGCCCTGGCGGTCAGCGCGGACGGCCAGATCGTGCTCGCCTGGTTCGCCCAGCAGGGCCACGACAACAATCTGTTCGTCGCGCGGCCCGGGAGCGAGCCCAAGCCGGTGCGCGTCAACCCCGACGGCGTCTGACGTCGACTCGCTGCATCAGCCGCCCGGGCTGGCGCTGGGGCCGGACGACGAAGTCTACGTGTCGTGGTCGTCGCGCAAGCCGACTGCCCGAGGGCGCGCTCTTCGCCTCGGATCTTCGTCTCTCGCGCTCGCTCGACGGAGGGCGAGACGTTCGACGGCGCCCCTGCGGGTGAACGAGGACCGGCCGATCTCGCACTCGTTCGAGGGGCTCGGCGCGATGCCGGACGGCACCGTGATCGTGTCCTGGATCGATAGTCGCGACGGCCCGAGCACCGCCGGCACGTATCTGGCGCGCGTCACGGAGCGCGGATCGCGCGTCGAGCGGGCGCTGAAGCTCGACGAGGGCGAAACGTGCGTCTGCTGCCGGATCGACGTCGCGGCGGGGCCGAGGGAGACGGTCGCCGTGGCCTGGCGGAAGGTGTTCCCCGGAAGCATCCGCGACATGGTGGTCGGCCTGTCGCGCGACGGCGGGCGATCGTTCGCGCCGGCCGGACTCGTCCACGCCGATCGCTGGAAGATCAACGCCTGCCCGCATCGCGGCGGCAGCGTCGCCATGGACGATCGCGGGCGCGTCTACCTCGCCTGGTACACCGAGACGGCGGACGGGCAGCCGCGCATGCTGTTTGCCGCCGCCGGCGACGACCTCAATTCTGGTCGCCCGTCGCGCCTCAATAGCTCGCACCGGCTCCATCCCCGACCAGGTGCGGCTCGCCGCGGATCCGACCGGTCGCGTCGTGATCGTGTGGGAGGAGGCGACCGCCGTGCGGCGGCGTGTCCTGCTGCGCTACTCGACCGACGGCGGCCGGACGCTCAGCGCGCCCCAGTCCCTGTCCGCAGGCGATCAAGGCCTACGCGCCCGACGTGGCCGTGGCGCCGGGCGGCGATTTCGTAGTGGCCTGGCACGAGGAGCAGTTCCCCGTTCTCAAGACGGTGACGCAGACGATCAAGCTTCCGAAGTAGCCATCGGCGTGCTGGCTTAGAATCGAGGCGATGAGGATCGTCTCGATCGGGGGCGGCCCGGCAGGCCTCTACTTCAGCCTGCTCATGAAGAAGTCGGATCCCGCCCACGACGTCACCGTCGTCGAGCGGAACCGGCCCGACGACACCTTCGGATTCGGCGTCGTGTTCTCCGACGCGACGCTCGAGCACGTGGCGGCGGCCGATCGCGAGAGCCACGCCGAGATCACGAGCCACTTCGCCCACTGGGACGACATCGAGATCCACTACCGCGGGCAGGTGCTGACCTCGACCGGCCACGGCTTCGCCGGGATGTCGCGCCAGGTCCTGCTCGACATCCTCCAGCGGCGCTGCGCCGAGCTCGGCGTGAGGCTCGAGTTCCAGCGTGATGTCGGCGACCCGAGTGACTACGCCGACGCCGACCTCGTGCTCGGCGCCGACGGCGTGAACAGCGTCGTCCGCGGCCGCTATGCCGAGCATTTCAGGCCGCAGATCGACTGGCGACCCAACAAGTTCGTCTGGCTCGGCACGACGTTTCCGTATCCGGCGTTCACGTTTCTGTTCAAGGAGAGCCCCCACGGTCTCTGGCGCGTGCACGCCTATCGGTACGACGCGTCGATGTCGACGTTCATCCTCGAGACGACCGAGGACACCTGGCGCCGCGCCGGTCTCGACCGGGCCGACGAGGACCAGACCCTGGCCTTCTGCGAGCGCCTCTTCGCCCAGGAGCTCCAGGGGCACCGGCTCCTGAAGAACCGCTCCCTCTGGCGCAGCTTCCCGACGGTCCGCAACGCGTGCTGGCGCCACGGGAACGTCGTGCTGGTGGGGGACGCGGCGCACACCGCGCACTTCTCGATCGGCTCGGGCACGAAGCTCGCGCTCGAGGACGCGATCGCGCTCGCGCAGGCGCTTCAGAGCCACGGCGAGGTCGAGAAGGCGCTCGCGGCGTACGAGGAGGACCGGCGGCCGGAGGTCGAGCGTCTCCAGCGCGCCGCGCAGGTGAGCCTCGAGTGGTTCGAGACGGCCGAGCGCTACCACGGCCGCCTCGAGCCGCTCCAGTTCGCGATGAGCCTCCTGACGCGGAGCTTCCGCGTGACCCACGACAACTTGAAGCTTCGCGACCCGCGCTTCGTCAGCGCGGTCGATCGATGGTTCGTCTCGCGAGCCGAGGATCAAAGCCAGGTTGCCGTTTCCGTCTCGCCGCCGCCGCCCCCGATGTTCACGCCGTTTCGCTTGCGCGACATGCTGCTCACGAATCGCATCGTGGTCTCGCCGATGTGCCAGTACTCGGCCGACGACGGGACACCTGGCGACTGGCATCTCGTGAACCTGGGCTCGCGCGCGGTCGGCGGCGCAGCGCTGGTGATCGCGGAGATGACCGACGTCAGCCGCGATGGCCGGATCACGCGCGGCTGCACCGGCATGTACAAAGCCGAGCACGTGGCGGCCTGGAAGCGCATCGTCGACTTCGTTCACGCGGCGAGCCCGGCGCGGATCGCGCTCCAGCTCGCCCACGCGGGCCGCAAGGGGTCGACGCGGCGCCTCTGGGAAGGGGCGGACGAGCCGCTGGCCGAGGGCAACTGGCCGCTGATCTCGGCCTCCGCGATCCCGTATCATCCCCACAGCCAGGTGCCGAAGGCGATGGACCGCGAGGACATGAGCCGCGTGCGCGAGCAGTTCGTCAGTGCCGCCCGCATGGCGGAGCAGGCGGGCTTCGACATGCTCGAGCTCCACATGGCCCACGGGTATCTGCTGGCGAGCTTCATCTCTCCGCTGACGAACGTGAGGACCGACGACTACGGGGGCTCGGCGGCGAATCGCGCGCGCTATCCGCTCGAGGTGTTCGACGCGGTTCGCGGTGTGTGGCCATCGGCCCGGCCGATGTCGGTGAAGATCTCGGCGACGGACTGGGCCGAAGGTGGGCTCGACTTCGACGAAGCGGTGGGCTTCGCGCGCGCGCTCCGCGAGCACGGCTGCGACATCGTCACCGTGTCGACCGGGCAGACCGTGCCCGACCAGAAGCCGGAGTACGGCCGGCTCTATCAGACGCCGTTCAGCGACCGCATCCGCTGCGACGCCGAGATCCCGACGATGACCGTCGGCGGCATCGCCTCCTACGACGACGTGAACAGCATCCTGGCCGCGGGCCGCGCGGATCTCTGCGTGCTCGCCCGCGGTCATCTGTACGATCCCTACTGGACGCGGCACGCCGCGTACGAGCAGGGATGGGACCTGCCGTGGCCGGACCAGTACGCCTCGGTCAAGGGCTTCACCCCGCGGCTCGAGTGATGTCGGGTCCGCGCGGGCGGTCAGGTTTCGATGCCGTGATACAGTGCCCGTGATGACGATGCGACGGCCCCTGCTCAGGCCGATGGCGACGCTCATCGCAGCGGTCGCGCTGCTGCTCGCTGGCACCGTGGTGCCGGCATCGGCCCATCCGGATTCGCTCGCCCCCGCCGTAGCGACGCGTTCCCCTGTTCCGGCGCCCATCTCTCCAGTCGAGGAGACTGGCGCGAGCGTCTACGAGGTCCGCGCGTCGGACGTCGCCCCTCTCGATGCGCTGCCGGCGGCGACGTCGGTCCTCGGGGTGTGCCTCGCGGTTGCCGTTCTGAACCTTCTGCCGCGACGGCGACTCCGGCTCGGCGCGATGGCGTTCGCGGTGCTGCTCACGATTGCCGCCTTCGAGACGGCGGTACACGCCGTTCATCATCTCGGTGACGCCGAGGGCGCGGCGCGCTGCGTCGTTGCCTCGGTCGCGTCGCACGTCAGCGGCACGGCTGATCCGCCTCATACGGACCCTGCAAGTCTCGGCGCCACCGAGTCTTGCGTCGCGGTCGTCGATCCGCTCCAGCCCGACACACGCCCGCTCGGTCCCCAGCGGGGACGCGCTCCTCCCTCGATCGTTCCCTGACGTCTCAGCAGCTCGCAGCGGTCGCCGTCCGCGCACTTGAGCGGCGTACGGCAACACCGAAGCACCATTTTCTTCGCGTGAACAGAGGGAGGGGTTCGTGCTCTGTCGGCCGTTTCAGCTCTCGCGGACTCGGTCCTGCGCATGAAGCCGTTGATGGCCGTCGCGCGAGGGATTCTGATCGCGCCCTTGCTGGCACTAGGTCCCGTCTCGCTGCTGTCCGCGCATGCACTGCTTGTCGATTCGGTCCCAAAGGCCGACGCGTCACTGCCGGCGCCCCCGCAGCTCGTGCTCAAGTTCAACAGCCGCATCGAGGCTCGCCTGTCGTCGGTGCTGCTCGTCGGTGGGCCGCGAAACGCCCGGGTCCTTCTGATGAACCCCGACGCGACCGCCGCGGACACGCTGGTCTATTCACTGCGCGGCCGGCCAGTATCGGGCAGAGTGGAAGGCCTTGTCGGTCGACGGCCACATCACCGACGGCGTGCTGCAGTTCACGGTCATCCAGGTCCCGCGATGAGTCCTCAAACCCGGAGGCAACGATGAACGACATCCTACGGAGGATGGGCATGAGAATCGAACCGCGACGCACGACGGTGTTAGCGCTGCTGATCGGCCTGGTCGTCACCGCAGGGGCCTGGGGTCAAGGGACCATGCAGATGGGCGGGGACAAGACTTCAGCCATGAAGCCGCCGGCGCCGATCCGCACGACGATGGAAGCGCTGCATGCGTCGGGCGGGGTGCCGAAGGGCTGGAAATTCCTGGTGCCACCGGGTGATCCGGCCAAGGGGCGCGAGGCGTTCGTGACACTGGAGTGCTTCGCGTGTCACGAAGTCAAAGGGGAGGATTTCCCGAAGGCATCGAAGCGGGCTCAAGAGCCGGGCCCGGCATTGACCGGCATGGGCTCCCATCATCCGGCTGAATACTTCGCGGAATCGATCGTGAACCCGAACCGGGTCATCGTGCAGGGCGCCGGCTACACGGGCTCCGATCGGCTATCGAAGATGCCCGACTACGGGGACGTGATGACCGTCCGCCAGCTCGTCGATCTGGTCGCCTACCTCAAATCGCTGAAAGGCGAGATGAGCCATCACGCTGGCGGCGACAAGCCGACCGGCGACAAGCCGATGGACATGAAAGGACACGACATGAAGTAGCCGGCGCCCGGTCACGCCTCGCGATAAAAGGTGAGGATCAGCCCGAAGAGACAGAAGGCGGGACCCCAGAGGCGGCCGGGCCCGCCGCTGTCGGCGGGAGGCAACCGCAATTCGAGCCAGCGCGACCAGCCGGCGAGGAGACTGACCAGACCCAGGGGAAGATGCGAGAGCTCCATGAGCAGCCCGGATTTGGCGTTGCTCACCTCGTGGCTGTGCGAGATGAGGAGCACGCCACTCGCGATCGCCACGAACGGAAACGGATAGCGGAAAGGGGAGTTCGGGCGCCGACCGCTGCGGACTTGCCACTCGGCGAGGGCGAAGAGCGCGGTGAGCAGCAGCAAGATCCGGTGCTGCAAGACCTCTGGACTGCGCATCTGGTCCCAGAAACCGACGACGCCCGTCTGCCAGCCCTCCGGATCGAGGCTCCAGCCGATGAAGCCCGCCAGCCCCAGGAGGAGCAGCGGCCAGTGGCGAGCCCACGGCGCGCGGCCGGTCCGCTCGAGCGTCGCGAGCAGGCCCATCGCCACGATGAACAGGCCCGAGACGTTGTGACCGAACTCGGACCACGCGATTTCTTCCTGGGTGCGCGGCGCGCTCGGGTCACCGAGGCCGGAGGTCGCCAGCAGCTCCGCCGGAGTTGGCGTGTCGAGCCGCGGCCAGCGGGGCGTGAAGAGATAGCCGACTTCTTCGGGCGTGGCGCGCGCGACGCCCGCGTCCACGCCGGGCGGAGCCGAAGCGATGGAGGCCGCCACGAGGAGCGTCACGAGGCCGAGCCCGGCTTCGACCTCGATGCGCCGGCGAAGGACGATGGTATCGCCGGGTGCCGCCGCCGGCGGGCGGCGCAGGGCGAAATGGTTCAGCGCGCCCATCACGAGCAGCGCGACGAACAGCGTGCTCTTCGTGACGACCATCGCGCCGTAGGTGGTGCCGATGGCGGCTCGCGGGGTGGCGACGTACCCGCACGCGAGCGCGATGCCGGTGAGCGCGATCGCTCCGGCGGCCGTCGCGGCGAGCCGCGAGAACGGGCGGAGCCAGGCGATCGGAGCCTGCGCATCATGTCGCACGGTGAACACGAACGCGCAGACCAGGCCGCCGACCCAGACGCCGGCGGCGGCTTGATGGAGAGCGCCGACGGCGACGAGCCAGCCGAAATCCTGACGGCCCGCCGCGTGGCTGACCCGTGCGCTCGAAAGGGCGAGCAAGGCGTTGGCGGCGACGAGCAGCATCGACCAGATCCGTGGGCTCGAGACCCGACGAGTCGCCAGCGCGGCTCCGGCGACACCGAGTGCGACCACAATGCGCAACATTCCGCGCTGGCCCACCGTCGAGCCCAGCAGCGCGCCGAACGCCCAGCCGTGCTCGTCGGCGAACGCGTTCGCGATGGTCGCGAGAACGATGGCTTGCGCCGCGGCGCAGAGCAAGGCGCCGGCCGCCGCGATCACCAATGCAGAGTGAAAGCGCCGGAGCGAGCCCGGCTCGCGTGTCCTCTGAAGCACGACGAGCGCGAATGCCGTACTGCCGAGCGCCAGCGCCTGCCCGACGAGCCCCGCGGCGCGCAGCCACAACAGAGCGAAGGCCAACACGACGGCGCCACACTAACATGGGGCGGCTCGGGCGGCGAGGACCAGGCGAGTCGATGACTGCTGGGTGGGCGGCGGCGCTGCGGGTCGGATCGATCGTTGCCGTGCTACTGCTCCCGGCGGGGCACGCGGACGCGCACGGAGGCCGGCTTCGCTGCGAGCTCGTCCCGGCCGGGCCCTATGTCGTCTCGGTGTGGACCGCGCCGGATCCCGCGCGGGTGGGCGCGCTCGATATCAGCGCCTCGATCCTCCGCGCCGACACGCGCCGGCCCGTCGACGACGCCCGGATGCGCCTGACGGCGCGTGCCGCCACCACGTCAGGCTTCGTCGAGGGCGTGGGCTCGCGCGCAGCCGGCGGATTCTTCGATCTGCTCGTGCCGCGCTTGTACCACGCGAGGGTAAAAATTCCGGCGCAAGGGCGCTGGCACGTCACGGTGTCGGTCGAGGGATCGGCGGGGCGCGGTGACGTCGATTTCGAGATGGATGTCGAGCCGCCCTTGGCTGTCCGTTGGGCCGTGCTCGTAGCGATTGGCGCGCTGGCGATCCTCCTCCTTGCTGTGTGGCTCGCGGTCTGGGGTCGCCGGCGGCGAGCTGCCGGCACGAAGCCCCTGGCCCCCTAGCTCGTGCCGCTGAACTCGACGATGGGCTGCGCGATGATCCACAGGCTCGCCGTCGTATATCCAACCATGAGCAGCAGCATCACGAGCTGGCTCCTGACGACGGCGCGGCGCTCGCGAAACTCCTGGAGCGCGACCACGTGGGCGACGTAGACGGCCACGATGTGGCCGATCACGATCGCCACGACCGATGTGTACCAGGCCACTCGCGCATCCACGAGGCCGAAGTCGGGGACGAACGCGGCCGTGCCGAAGAGGTTCCAGCCGAAGCCGAACGGGTCGGACGCGAGCGGGATGGTGAGCTGGCCCTGGATCAGCAGGTACGTGAAGTAGTGCGCCAGGTGGTAGGCCAGCGCGATCGGCACCAGCGACAGGACGAACGCGCCGGCGATGCGCGATGAGGCGTGCCGTCCGGCGGCGACAGCCACCCCGGCGGCGACGACGCGATACGCTGCGACGAACAGGACGGCGAAGGCCAGCAGACCGACGGTGGAGGTGAGCGTGAGCTTGAGATCCGGGTCGCCGGGCATCAAGGGGTAGAGGGTGCTCTCGACCGTGGACCAGGGCGGAGTCGCCATGAACCCGTCGAAGGTCACGGTGGCCAGGAGGAGGAGGGCGAAGACGACCATCGACGGCGAGACGTCACGGGCGTCGAGCAGCCCGGCCGCCCACGGACGGAGATTCAGCTCCCGTTCGCCCTCGGGCGCCCGTTCGAAGCACTCGAGGCAGTTGACGCATCCATCCGCCGGGCCGTCGCAGTCTCCCTCACAGCGGTGGCACCAGCGCGGATTGCTCACACGCAGCTCGAGCGGCGCGAATCGAGCGAGCAGTCCGAAGACGGTCGCAAAGGGATCGCCGTGGCGTAACCACGTCGCACGGCCGAAGACCGCCATTCCCGCCCAGGTGACGAGCGAATAGCCGAGGATCAGCAGCGCAAGCTGGGCCGGGACCGCCCTTCCATTGAATACGAGCTCGGTCCACGCAAACGCGCCGAAGAGCAGGACCGCCGGCCAAGCTCCGAGCGCGCGCGGATAGGGGAAACGCCACGCGAGGTTACCCCCCACGAAGCGCTCGACGGCAGCGAACGCCGCACTCCACGGATTCACGACGAGCCATACGTTGCCGAGGAGCGCCGAGAGATAGGCGACGCCGACCCACCAGACGACCCACACGGCCGTCGGAGCCAAATTTCGTGTCGGGTTCTGGTTGCCGAGAACGCCGGCAGCCACGATCAGGAGCAGCAGCGCGATCGACGCGATCCGCCCGACCAGCCACAGACGCGGATCGACGAGGATCCGCGCGGGCGGCCAGCGCAGCAGATTGACCCGGGCGTAGTCCCCGGGAATCGTGGGCGCTCGCACGACCAACCCGACGACGACGAACGAGAGCACCACCGCGATCACCGCCCCGGCGACCCATAGCGAGAGCGGCACCGGCAGGTCGTAACGATCCCCAAACCCGTGCGCGCACGCCGGCGGCGCGACCGCGAGAACGGCGACGACGCGACGGTGTCACGGCGAATGGCTCTCACCGCGGGTGAACCTCCAGGTAGCCCAGGGTCGTCTCGCCGCCGTCCTTCGCTCGCATGGACTTCGATGGGAAATCGGCCCGTCGCATGCGCTGTGAAGCTCATCGTCGCGGCCGCGCCGGGAGCGACGCGTCGCTCGACGTCGTAGCCGTGCAGGTGCAGGGTGAGCGTCTGGTCACTCGTCCAGCGCAAGGTGACCGCATCGCCTTGCTGGACCCGGATCACGCGTTGCTCGGGCGAGAGGCTTCTCCCGCGGATGACCAGGTCGATGGCCTTCGGCTCGGCCATGGAAGCCTGCACCACGACCACGCTCATCATCGCGAGGAGCCAGAGGAGCCCGGACCACCTGAGCATAGCTTGCATGACGGATCCTCGCGCCCGCCGGCGCACGATCAAGGGGACATCGGAGCAGGCGCTCGCCTGCTGCTCGCTGCGACTCGAAGTGCGATGCGCGTGGAGCTAGGCGGGGGGAGCGCGGCCGGGGGTCGGAGCAGCGACCGTCGAGCGACGTAATGGCCAGGACGCTATCGAGACGGTTCCAAGGACTCTCGTGACGTCGTCCAGGGACCAACGGTGATCCGCCACCGATGGCGTGCGTGTGTGCGCCACTCGATGCGACGAGGCATTGCTCGGCCGCCCGGGGATCGCCCAGATGATGCACCGAGTGAATGGCGGTCTCGAACCCGGTCAGGGCCAGCATCAACGCCAGCGCGACGACCGGTATGCGCCGGACGCGCCGGGCCCAGATCGCCAGGATGGCAGCGAGCGCACATCCGGCGGCGAGGATGGCCAGCCGGGACGCTTCGCCCGCGCATCCAGCTCGTCAACCACGCCGACAATGTCGCGCCGGACGTCTCGATCTGCACGGTTCCGGAGAGCCTGGTGTGTGCCGAGGCGACGGCGGGGGCGACGCTGACCGAGGTGGCCGCGAGACACGGCAGAATCGCTCGGCGATGCATCGAGAACGAGACTACACGAACGTCGGTTGGCGCGCCAGCGAGGAACCTTCGAAAAGCCATTGCTCGAAGCGGACTCGCGGTACGATCCCGCAGGTCGCCGGGAAGAAAGGAGCCGGGTCAACTGGGCGCTACCGTTTGCAGAGCACGCGCCGCCGCGATCGCGATCCTCTCGATCCCGGTCGTCACGACGCCCGCCTTCGCCCACGGCTTCGGCCAACGCTACGATCTTCCGGTGCCGCTCTGGCTGTGGCTGACGGGCGCCGGCGCGGCAGTCGCCCTCTCCTTCGCGATCATCGCCCCCATCGTGCAGGGCGCGAATGTGACGCGCGGTTATCCGCGGATCAACGTGCTTCGATGGCGGCTCGTGCGCCTGCTGGTCAGCCGCGGCATCCAGCTCGCGGCTCAGGTGCTATCCGTCGGTGCCCTGATGCTCATCGTGGCTGCCGGCGCCGTCGGCAACCAAAATCCGCTGCGGAATCTCGCACCGACCGCCATCTGGGTCGCGTGGTGGGTCGGCGTCGCTTATATCTCGGCGTTGGTCGGCAATCTGTGGGCTGTCGTGAATCCCTGGAGTGCGGTCTTTCACTGGGTGAAGGGCCGTGGCGGATCCGACGGCGAAGGCGCATCGATCATGCGCTATCCGCAATGGCTCGGCGTGTGGCCCGCGATCACGCTGTTCCTCGCGTTCGCGTGGACCGAGCTCGTCTTCCTCGGTCGGGCGGTCCCGGCTCAGCTCGCGCTGATGACGGTGGTGTACTCGGCGATGACGTTCGCCGGCATGGCGGTCTTTGGGCGCGTCGCGTGGCTCCGACACGGCGACCCGTTTGCCATGGCGTTCGGGCTCCTCGCGCGATTCGCTCCCACCGAGATCCGCGTGACGAATCGCGACCTGTGTCACCGTTGCGCGCACGGGTGTGCGAACCAGGAAGACGGCTGTGTCAACTGTGGCGCGTGTTTCGCGCGCGCCGGGGACGCCGAGCGCGAGCTGAATCTGCGGCCGTTCGGAGCGGGACTCCTGCGATCGGAGCCGATCTCGGGTTCGATGGCCGTCTTCGTCCTGCTCATGCTCTCGACCGTGACATTCGACGGATTCATGGGAACTCCGGCGTGGGCCACGTTCGAAGGCATCGCCTTCACTGCGCTGGCGCCTCTCGGCGACGCCCGCGTGTCGGTCATCGACACCCTCGCGCTCCTCAGCTTCCCGGTGCTCTTCGTGCTGATCTATCGGCTGTTCGCCAGATGGATGGCGTTGTCCGCCGGGAACATGCGGCCGATCGCCGCCGTCGAGCGCGCGTTCGTGGTCTCGCTCATCCCGATCGCGATCGCCTATCACCTGGCGCATTACTTCACGTACCTGCTGATCCAGGGACAGTTCCTGATTCCACTGGTGTCCGATCCTTTCGGGTTTGGCTGGAATCTGTTTGGTACGGCGAGGTACCGTCCGGATATCGGGATCGTCGGCGCTCGCTTCGCATGGTACACAGCCGTCGTCGCCATCGTCACGGGTCACGTGATCGCCGTCTACGTCGCCCACGTCATTGCCGTGCGCGAGTTTGGTGATCGTCGTGCCGTGCTCCGGAGCCAGTTCGCGATGTTGACCTTGATGGTGGGGTACACGATGGTCAGTCTCTGGATCATCGCCCAGCCGATCGTCGAAATGACTCCGGGAGCCGCGAAATGAGCGGAACAGAAAGTGTGATAGTGATATCGAAGAACAGCCGCCGGCGAGACACGGTGACGAAGAGGAGAGTGTTGTGACGCACATTCGCGGGCTGGCCCGATCGCTTCTGGGAGCGGCGACCTTGGTGGTGACGGCCGCTGTCGCGAATGGCGCGCAGGGCCCAGAGACCGCGGAGCAGCTGCCGACGAGGTTCGAGCGATTCGTGGTCGCCGCCTGCTCACCCTGCGTGAAGGAAACGCATCCGATCGCGAAGATTGCGACGCTCCCGTTGAAGGCCGAGGCGTTCCCCCCGATGGCGGCCGCTCGGATGACGAAATCGGGCGAGATCGGCATCGACGTGCTGCGGGCCTACCGGCTCGGTGTGCCGAGCCGGCAGCAGCTTGCCCTCAGGCTCTCGCTTTCGCTTGCCACCGGCGCGCCCGGAGAGATGTATCGGATAGCGGTCGGCGTCCTGGACGAGCAGGAGATCAGCGCCCTCCTCGATGCCATCAAGGAGATGGCGCGCACGACGGCGAGCGCGCCGGCCCTCGTCGGCGAAGAGACTGTGGAGGTCGACTTTCACGGTGGCTCGCTGCGGGTCGGTGTGCTCCGCGTCCGCCGCAACGCGGCGGCCTACGTCCAGGCCGGTAACCTGCACCCGTTCGAGCGGTGGGCTATCTGGGAGGCGCCGACTACCATGTACCTCGCCGTCGACCAACTGCCCGCGCTGGCGGACGCCATCGGTCAGGGCGTCGCGAAGATTCAGAAGCTGCGCTCCGGTCCGTGACGGATCACGACGAGCTCGCCGGCCCCTTCTGATCGGGTCCGAAGCGCTGACACCCCGTTTGCTCAAAAGGAGAACCCTGCGATGAGGAAGGCGCTCGTGCTGATACCGATCTTCGCTACCATTCTGGCTGTGCTCCCTGCGTTGGGACAGCCTCCGGCGCCGCAGGTGATCCTCGACAATCCCTCGGTCCGCGTCACGGTCGTGACGTTCGTGCCGGGATCGGGAACAGGACGCCACCAGGGAATCGAGGCCGAGGTCGGCATCGTGGTCGAAGGGGAGCTGACGCTCGATAGCCCGATGGGACGGAAGCCGCTGAGCGGCGGAACGGCCTACTTCCTACCGGGCTTGATGCCGCACGACACGCGCAACGAGGGTTCTCGTCCGGCGCGACTGGTCGAGATCTTCCTGAAGCGCTGCGACTGACATTCGGCCGCCAGTCGAGCGCCGGCAGGCGAAGCCCCCGCTTGACACGCATAACGGTATTCCGGATGTTCGGTCTCCAGCCGAGGTTCTAGACAAGAGAGGAGCGACATGAAGATCACGAGCATCGAGACCTTCGTGGTGTCGAACGGCTTCACACCGCCGCGGCCGTGGCTTTTCTGCGCGATCCGCACCGACGCGGGGCTCACGGGCTACAGCGAGTTCGGATCGGACGGCATCACGCGCGGCCTGGTCGGTCTGGTGCAGGATCTCGGTCAGCGCCTGATCGGGAAGGATCCGACCGCCGTCGAGAAGCACTACATCGATCTGTACCGCGCCGTCCGCCAGGCGCCGTACGGCGCGACCCAGCAGGCGATCGCCGGGATCGAGCTGGCGCTGTGGGACCTCGCCGGTAAGGCGCTGGGCGTACCGGTCTACAAGCTGATGGGCGGGCCGCACCGCGAGCGCCAGTGGGTCTACTGGTCGCACCTCGCGACGTATCGCGCGAACAACTGGAAGCTGCTGGGCGTGAAGCCGCTCAAGACCTTGCAAGATCTGGCGGACGCGGCGCGCGAGGCGCCCGCGCGCGGCTACACCGCGTTCAAGACCAACATCATCTGGCCCGGTGAGCCGGCGCGCGGCATCTCGCAGGGCCGGCTCGGCCCGCACGATCAGGTCGCGAGCCGCGACATCGTGAAGCAGGCGGTGGCCCAGATCTCGGCCATGCGCGACGCGGTCGGGCCCGACATCGGCATCTGCCTGGACATCAACGTCAACTTCAAGCCGAGCGAGGCGATCCGCGTGGGGCGCGCGCTCGAGCCCTACGATCTCTTCTGGCTCGAGATCGACAACCAGGACCCGCACGCGCTGGTCCAGCTGAAGTCGTCGGTGCGTGCGCCGATCTGCTCGGGCGAGCAGCTGCAGACGATCCGGCAGTACCGGCCGTACTTCGATCTGCACGCGATGGACGTCGTGAAGGTCGACGTCTGCTGGCAGGGCTTCTCGGCGGCGAAGAAGGTGGCCGACCTGGCCGAGACGTTCGAGCTGAACATCGCGCCCCACAACTACAACGGCCACCTCAGCACGTTCCAGAGCCTCAACCTCTGCGCCTCGGTCTCCAACGTGCGCATCATGGAGAGCGACCCGGAGCAGACGCCCTATCGCGACGAGCTCTTCACGGCGCTGCCGGAGATCGCGAGCGGCCACATGAAGATCCCGACCGCGCCGGGCTGGGGCACGGAGCTCAACGAGAAGGCGGCGAAGAAGTACGAGTGGACGGGCTAGGGGAGCAGGAGCTTCCGAAAGAAGCTTGAGATCTTTCGGTCGACCTCGGGCAGCTCGGCTCGATCGAAGCCGGGCGGGTCGTTGAGGAGGTCTCCGACGAGGCCGGACAGCCCCGGCGGCAGCGGCGAGAGCAGCGCGCCGTGGCCGCCCGTGGCGAAATCGGCCAGCCGCTCGCATGCCGCGCAGACCGCGAGCACGGCGTCACCGTGGAAGCGCGGGATCAGCCACTTGTCCTGGCGGGCGGTCACCAGCGCCAGCGGCACGTGCGGCGCGGCCAGGGACGCCATGTCGAAGTCCGCGGCCAGCGGAACGCCGGCCACGATCGCGGCGATGCGGGGGTCGGTGTGCGTCTGCCATGTCGCATCGCTGAAGCGGCTGCGGATCACCCACAGGGCGATCGTCGTCTTCGTGCCGTCGAGAAAACCTCCCCGCAGGCGGGTGGCCAGGCCGACGCACGTCTGGAAATCCTCGGCGATGTGAGACTCGCAATGCCGGGTAAAGAGCGCGGGCGACCAGCGGCCACCCGCCAGGGTCAGCGCCGTGTGCCCGCCGGCCGACATCCCGTACATGCCGACCTTGTCCAGCGCGAGCAGTGGCCCGAAGCGCGCGTCCCGGCTCACGACGTCGATGGCGCGTGACACCTCGACCGGCCGTCGTTTCCAGCTCTCGGGTCCCGGCGTGCCGGGATCCTTGTAGTTGTCACCCCGGTGCTCCGGCATGGCGACGACGAAGCCGTCTGCCACCAAGGTCTGCGCCAGGTTCGCGTGCACCCAGGGCGAGCCACCCGAGCCGTGCGACATGACGATCAGGCGCCCGTTGCCCCGCGCCGGCGCGCCCTGCCAGGCGAACTCGAAGGTGAACGGACCACGCCTCCCGATCTTCGCGTCGTCGGCGGACGGGTAGTAGACGGTCACGACGCCTTCGCCGTCCTTGCCCGCGATTTCGGTCAAGCCGACATTGGCCTCGGCGGCGGTGACGACGACCGCGAAGGCCACGGCCAGGAGCAGGCAGATTCGTTTCACGAGTCGTGCATCGTTTGCACGAGGATCTTCCACGCGCCGTCGCGCCGATACAGGTTGTAGGAGAACGTCGTCTTCCACAGCAGCTCTTCACAGGCGCCCATGTATGCCCATTGAACCGTCGCGAGCGCGCTATTGGCTCCGAGGAGCTCGACGTCGATACCGAGGATTTCGCCGTGCGTAAATCCTCTGGCCCGATAGGTCGCATCGACGTCGGTGAAGAGCGTTTCGGTATCCTTGCGCGTCGAGTTCACGCGCACGACGCCTATCCTCACCGTCACGCACGGCTCCGAATAGAACTCGGCGATGGCCCTCGGGCCGCGACCGAAGGCGTCTCGGTACGCTTCGATGAACTTTGTCACGTCCTCACGCACGGTAAGTGCCTCCTACTTGCATCCGAGCTTCGTGGCCATCTCCAGAAAGTCGCGAGCCTCGATGTCGAAGCGATACGGCGTCTCGTCGTAGGGAAGGTCGTACCGGTTGACGTAGGCGCCACGATACCCGGAGGCGCGCGCCCCTACCACGTCGAAGCTGTTGGACGACACCATGAGCAGCTGGCCGGGTTCGGCGCTCAAGATCCGAGCCGCATAGCGGTAGACCTGGGGATTCGGTTTGAAGACCCCGACGTCCTGTACCGAGATCACCGCATCGAAGTCGTAGCGAATGCGGTTCTTGACCAGGTGCGCCAGAAACTCCCGCTCGCCGTTGGACAGGACCACCAGCTTGAACTTGCTCCGCAGCCGTTGCAGGCCGGGCACCGCGTCGGGGAAGGGCTTCAGCTCCTGCCAGCCGGCCATGATGCGGAGGATATCGGCCTCGTCAAAGGGCAACCTGGAGAACCGCAAGGTGTAGAGGAGAGCACGGCGGGAGGAATCCAGGTACCCGTAGTGGCCCGTGTAGAACTGGTTGTCCTGGTACTGCTCGATGCGCTGGCGATACCGCCAGCGGGCCCACAGCTCATCGGTCGTCATGCTGGAGCCCCTGGATTTGAGGAACTCGCCCAGCCGCGGGGCGTGACTACCGCCCAGATCGAGAATCGTGCCGAAGGCGTCGAAGGTGAGCGTGTGCACCTGATCAAGCGCGTCCATGGGGCTCCTGCCGTCTGAGACTACGCCGATTCATGGCTGGTTGGCCCGCCGCTGCCGAAGCACTTCGTACACCGCGATCGCCACGCTCGTCGAGAGATTGAGCGAGCGGACGCGGGGCGACAGGATCGGCATCGCGACCAGCCGATCGCGATATCGATCCTGAAGCTCGGCCGGCAGCCCGTTGGTTTCGCGACCGAAGACCAGGACGACACCGTTCGAGGCGCCGAGGGGCGCGTCCCAGACCAGTCGCGTCGCTCTGGTCGAGAAGAAATACGGCTCGCCGAGAGTCGGGAGCTCGCGCTCGAACGCGTCCCAGCTCGGCCACACCCGGAGGTCGATGTGCTCCCAGTAGTCGAGGCCGGCGCGCCGCACTTCACGGTCATCGAGCGAAAAGCCGAGCGGCTCGATCAGATGCAACGTGGCCCCGGTGGCGAGGCACGTCCGTCCCGCGTTCCCGGTGTTCCAGTGGATCTCTGGATGCACGAGGACGACGTGCGTGGCCGAGGGCCGGGTGCTCAGGGCTTTCGACCGATGCCCAGAAGATGAGCGCTGATACCGAAGATAGACGATTCCGACTCCAGTGCTCTGGCGACGTCCAGCAGGTCCTTCTTGAGCGCCGCATCGTCCCACCGAGCGTCGAAATCCGGCAGGATCCACGCAGGGCCTTCGACCCCGAGTATCCTGACCTCTGCAAAGCCGGCAGCCTCCAGCTCGGAGCGAAGGTCCTCCGGCCGGTGAAAGTACGCCGTCGTGAAGTAGTCCGCGTTGTCTGTGTCGTTTCGATGCTGGCCGTCAGCCAGGTCCCGGTCGCGGATCCGCGCGAAACGTGGGTCCAGAGAGAGTTTTCGCGCCAGACCGTCCAGAGTCGAGGCGTAGCGCGAGATGGCGGCCACCACGCCGATGCCGCCTCGCGCGAGCACACGGAACGCTTCACGCAGTGCCGTCACCCGATCCGCCTCCGACGGCAGATGGTAGAGAGGGCCCATGACCAGGACGCCCGCCGCCGAAGCATCCTTCTGGGGCAATCGTCGAGCGTCGGCGACCGAGCACGACGCGATGGGTGTCGTCGATCTCGCGCTTCGAGCCCGCGCCTCTTGTATCAGACGCGGAGAAGCGTCGACGAGCTGGACTTCGTACCCCTGCGCGGCGAGCCACAACGAGTACACGCCGGCGGCACCGCCGACATCGACGATTCGGACCGGGGGAGCAGGCAAGACCCTCGCGAGGATCTCCTTCGTGCGCTCGAGCTCCAGGCGTGAGGGGCCGAGCTCGAGGCGCGCTTCTTCCGGGAACTCGGTGTAGTACGCGACGACTTCAGGGGGCGGTGTGAGCTCGTGATCGCCGGCCGCCATTGATCCCTCGCCGTGCTGGGCGCGCCTACGGGAAGATCCCGAGCTCCAGATAGGTCGCGGCCACCTTCTTCAGCGCGTTGAGGAACGCCGCGGTCCGGAGATCGCCGGCCCGCGTGGTCTTCCACAGCTCGTGGATCTGGTGATACGCGCTGATCATCGTCTCCTCGAGCCCCGAGTTGACCAGGTCGATCTCGTCGGCGCCGTGCACGATCTTCATCCGCTCGTCCGGTGGGAAGGCGCGTCCGGTCGCCCGCTCGATGGCCGACAGCATGCGATCGAAGGCCGCCTCCTCGAAGCGCTTGCCCACGCGGCCGAAGCGCACGTGCGACAGGTTCTTGATCCACTCGAAGTACGAGACCGTCACGCCGCCGGCGTTCAGGTAAATGTCGGGGACGATCAGGACGCCGCGATCGAGCAGGATTTTCTCGGCCTCGGCGGTCGTCGGGCCGTTCGCCGCCTCCGCGACGATCTTCGCCCGGATCTTCGGCGCGTTCTGACCGGTGAGCTGGCCCTCGAGCGCCGCCGGGATCAAGATGTCGCAGTCGGCTTCCAGGGTCAGGTTGGTCGGCGCGATATTCCGCGCGCCCGGGAAATTCACGATCGAGCGGGTCTCCTTCTGGAACTGGACGACCGCGTCGACGTCGAGACCCTCGGCGCGATAGATGCCGCCTTCGCGCTCCGAGAGACCCACGATCAGGCAACCGGCCTCCTGACAAAACTTTGCGGTGTGGTAGCCGACGTTGCCGAGCCCCTGCACGATGACGCGCTTGCCCTCGAGCCCGCGCGAGAGCCCCAAGGTCTTCATGTCGTCGGCCTGGTCGCACACCTCACGCAGCCCGAAGAAGACGCCGCGTCCCGTCGCCTCGACCCGGCCGCGCACGCCCCCCTGGGTGACGGGCTTGCCGGTCACGCAGGCCATGGCGTCGATCGCGCCCGGATAGAACGCGGAGTACGTATCGTAGATCCACGCCATCTCGCGCGGTCCCGTCCCGTAGTCGGGGGCGGGAACGTCGATGCCGGCACCGATGAAGTTCTTCTTGATGAGCTCGGCCGTGTAGCGCCGGGTGATCTGCTCGAGCTCGGTCACCGTGTACTTCTTCGTGTCGATGCGCACGCCGCCCTTGGCGCCGCCGAACGGCACATCGACGATCGCGCACTTGTAGGTCATGAGCGCCGCGAGCGCCGTGATCTCGTCCTCGTCGACCGTCGGCGCGTAGCGGATGCCGCCCTTGACGGGCACGCGGTGGTGGCTGTGCTGGGCGCGCCAGGCGGAGATGACCTCGTAGCCGCCGTTGCGCCGGATCGGGAACTGGATGGCGTAGACGGAGTTGCACACCTTGATCTGCTCGAGGAGTCCCGTCGGATAATCGGTGAGCGCAGCCGCCTTGTCGAAGTACATGTTGACCGTCTCGAAGAAGCTGGGACCCGACGGCGCTGCGGCCATGTCGACACCTCCCGAAGAGAATCTTCGCACGCCGACGCCGTCGGCGCGTAGGACGACGTGCGCCCGGGCTCGTCGTCGGCCGCGCCGCCGGGGATCCCGATGGGCCGCGCCGCCTGGTCCCGAGGCCAGGGGGGCTGGCGGTAACCTGAACGAGGCGTTATCGTCACCAGCGGCGGATAGACGCGGCCCGTGAGCGACAGGGCCGACGGAATGAGGAGAGTCGAATGGAGCGCGCGAAGCTCGCCGACCTGGTAGTCCAGTTCACCGAGGCCTTCAATCGGAACGACCTGGACGGCGTGATGTCGTTCATGGCCGAGGACGCGGTCTACGACGAGTTCACGGGCACGATCAACCGCGGCGCCGCGGCGATCAGGGCGGCGTTCGTGCCCCAGTTCCGCGGCGACCACGGCAAGATGCGCTTCAACACGGAAGACCTCTTCGTGGACGACGCCGCGGGCAAAGCGTTGATCCGCTGGCAGTGCACCCTCGAGACCAAGCGCGGACCGGCGGCGTGGCGCGGACTCGACATCATCCACGTCGTGAACGGCCGCATCACGGAGAAGCTGACCTACGCGAAGGCGAAGGTTCCGCTCCTCGGAGACATCGCATGAGCAGCGCACCGCCAATTCAACGGGTCGCCGTCGCGCTTTTCGAAGGCTTCACCGTCCTCGACGTCTACGGTCCCGTCCAGGCGTTCGCCTCGTGCCGGACCATTCAGCCGGACGGCTCCCGGCGCCCGTTGTTCGAGATCTTCTCGATGGCGGGCGAGGCCGGGAAGGTCAAGGCCGGCGAAGGACCCGCGAGCTGGGCCGAGTGGAGCTTCGAGAAGGCCCCGGACTACGACATCCTTCTGATCCCGGGCGGGTTCGGCTCTCGGAAAGCCGTCGCCGACCAGTCGTTCCTCGAGCGCCTCGCCGCCGCCAGCCGGCGCGCCCACATCACGACGACGGTCTGCACCGGCTCGGCCTTGCTCGCGCGCACCGGCCTGCTCGACGGCCGGCCCGCCACGTCGAACAAGATCGCGTGGGACTGGGTGACCCAGCAGGGCCCGCGCGTGCTCTGGAAGCGCAAGGCGCGCTGGGTCGACGACGGCAACGTGCTGACCTCGTCCGGCGTCTCGGCCGGGATCGACATGGCGCTGAGCCTCATCGCGCGGCTGCACGGGCGCGAGATGGCGCTGACCTCGGCGCGCAACATGGAATACGTGTGGCGCGAGGGGGCGGAGCGACGACCCGTTCGCGTGAGGCGGTGTCGGCTAGGACGGCCCGGCGCGGGAGACCGTCGTCCCCCGAGGACGCCGGACAACATCAAGCGCATCGGCAGAAGTTCCCGCGTCAGCGGGTTCACCATGAGCCCGAGCGTTTCGAGCGTCACGGCGCCGAGCAGTGGCGCGTCGGTAGGTCCTCCGAGGACGACCGGAGAAGTCGCGCTCCGTCCTTCGACCTGAATGCGGCACTCCGATACGTCGCGACGGATCGCGGTTCCGTCCGCGAGCGTGAACTCGACGACTCGATCACCTCTGAGTCCGAGGCCACGCCACACGCTCTGAGGCAACACCGTATAGACGGCCCCGGTGTCGACGAGAAATCGAACTGACACGGGACGCCGGCGTCGACCGGGTCGCGTTACCGTGCCTGCGACATACGTGAGCGCCATCGTCAGCGATCGTAGCACGGTGCCGAGAGCCGCTCAGCGCGTCCGATCGGATACTGTCTAAGCGCCGCCCGCGGTTCCCGAGATCCACCGCGCCGAGCGTGCGTAGTGGGGCCCTTGGTCGCCCGACTCGCGCCGGCGCGCCATCTCCGCCAGCCGGCGCTCCTTCTCCGGCGTCCGCTCGGCGATCTCGTCCTGCGCGTCGCTTCAAGTGCGCCTCGTAGTCGCGCCCGACCGGGCACACGTCCACGCAGCGCGTGCAGCCGGAGTACACGCCCACGCCGCGCAGGATCGACTGCCAGCTCATGAACGACTCCTTCGACTTCAGGAGCGCGAGCTGCTCTTCACGCGAAGACTGCACGAGGCGCTCGATGTGGCCCATGAGATAGGTGAAGCCGTAGGGCGACGCGAGCGGAGCGCAGCGTTCCTTGTCGAGCGTCCACTGGCCGATCGCGTCGGCGGGGCAGGCGAGCAGGCAGCGGCCGCACGCCTCGCCCTGGCACAGCGCCTCGCCCAGAGGCCGATCGGGCTCGAGCTCGGCGTTCGTGAGCACGGCGCCGAGCATCACGCGCGGCCCGTACTCGGGCGTGAGCAGCATGAGATTCAGGCCGAGCGTGCCGAGGCCCGCCTCGACGGCGGCGTGCGCGAGCGAGAGTGGCCCGCGCGTGTCGCCCTTGGGATCGTAGTGACGCGGGTCGAAATGCACCGGCGGCACCGTGATCGACGGAAAGCCCGCGTCCTCGAGGAAGTAGACGAGCTTCAGCTCGATCTCCTCGAGATCGGTCAGCACGAGCTCGGTCGAGTACTGCTTGTGCCGATCGTCGTGCCCGCGCAGGCGGTTGATGCCGGTCAGGAGCCGGCGCCCGAGGATGATGACCGACTTCGAATCGTCAGACGTGATGCGGCTCGGCGTCTGCGGGCGCGCCGGGTCGGGCGGGTGACGATCCAGCACCTCGCCGCGGGCGATGCCGACCAGATCGGCGCCGAGCGCCTTCGCCTTTTGCTTGACCGCGGCGGCGGTGAGGCTCACGCGGGAGTCCCGGCGCGCCGAGCCGGCGGGCGATAGCCGTCCTCGCCGATCCAGCGAACGCGCCCGTCGGCCATGCCGCGGATCGGCTCGCCCCGTCGCCGGATCCCGAGCAGCTCCCTC
Organism: uncultured Candidatus Rokubacteria bacterium; assembly: GCA_963789955.1. GTDB lineage: Bacteria > Methylomirabilota > Methylomirabilia > Rokubacteriales > CSP1-6 > AR31. Next base: position 325,448 of record CAWBMV010000037.1, on the reverse strand, counting down.
GCGCGCGCGACCTTCTCGGCGTTCTTCTCGGGGATCTCGCGCTGCGCCTCCTTGAGGAACAGGTTGTAATCGTCGCCCACCGGGCAGACGGCGAGGCAGCGCGGACAATCACCGAAGGCGCCGACGACGCGCAGCAGCCCCTGCCAGATGCCGAACCACTCGTGGCCGCCGAGCTTCTCGAGCTTGGCGCCGCCGCCGTCGGCGCCGACGAAGGCGCTGAACACGCGCACGATCGTCGAGAAGCCGAACTCCTGCGCGAACGTCGCGCAGCGGCGCTTGTCGAGCCCCCAGTGCTGGACGGCGTCGGGCGGGCAGGAGTAGAGGCAGCGCGAGCACGGCTCGCCGATGCAGAGCTGTTCGGTGATCTTGCCGTCCGGCTCGAGCACGGCGTCGGTGAGGACGACGGTCGTGTAGCAGCGCGGGCCCCGCTTCCTTCGTCAGGAGATTCAGCTCGAGCCCGATCGTGCCGAGACCGGCTTCGATCGCCACGTGACGCGTGGAGAGATAGCCGTAGCTCGCGCTCTTCATCTCCCAGACGGTTTCCTGCGCCGCCGTCTGGAACGCCCAGTGGTCGTGCTCCTCGAGGAAGCGCGCGATCCGGTAGCCGACCCGGTCCATCTCGCGCAGCACGAGCTGGTCGACGTGATGGATGCACGCGTTGTCGCGCGCGCGGAAGGCGCCGGCCGGAATACGCTTGAAGAACGCGATGCAGCTCTTGATCTCGGGCGACACGCGCGTCGGGATCTGCGGATACGCCGGGTCGGGCGGATGGGCGTTGAGCACGGAGGCGTCCGCGATGCCGACGCCGTCGGCGCCGAGCTCGCGCGCTTTCGCTTTGACGATCTCGGCGGTCAGCGCCATGCGCCTATCATGGCATAGCTTGCGCTCGGCTCCCCACATGGGCGAGACTGCCGGAAGACACCTACGGAGGGAGCCATGGACGAGCTCAAGGTCGTGCGCCTCGACGAGACCGATGTCGTGAAGTTCGGGCCGGACGCGGTCTACCAGCTGATCCTCGGCGACGACGAGGGGACCACGCCGATCCGCACGGGCATCCAGACCTCGCAGCCCGGCTACGTGGCACCCGTCCACTCCCACCCCTACATGGAAGTCCTGCACATCCTGGACGGCGTCGCCGAGGCGTGGGTCGACGGCCGCGAGGACAGTAAGGTCACGCTCCGCAAGGGCGACACGATCGCGATCCCGCCGCAGGTACCACACAGCTTCCGCGTCGTGGGCGACGAGGTGCTTCGGCTTCTCGGCACGCACACCTCGCCGAAGCGGATCGTCAACTACAAGGACGGCGCGCAGAGCGACGCGCGCGGCTACCGCGTCTACGAATCCTGAGAGGCGAGCCGGTCTCAGACCCGCTCGACGTCGGGCCGGCCGAAGAGCCCCCACGGGCGCACGAAGAGCGTCGCGATCAGCACCAGGTACGACGCGACGTGGCTGAAGCCGCCCCCGACGATCGGATCGACGTAGCCCGCCACCACTGATTCGAGGATTCCGACCGCGAACGCGGCGATGATGGTGCCCGGCAGGCTGTCGAGGCCGCCGAGAATCACGATCGGGAACACCTTGAAGCCGAGCAGCTCGATCCCGAACCCGCCGCCCGACGCGAAGCTCCAGAGCGTTCCGGCCAGGACGGAGAGCACGCCCACCAGCGCCCACGTGATCGCGAAGTGCCGATGGAGGTCGATTCCGACCGCGAGCGCGACCTGCTGATCGCTGGCGACCGCGCGCAGCGCGAGGCCCGTGCGGCTGCCGTGGAAGAACCAGCTCAGCGCGGCGATGCAGGCGGCCGCGATCGCGGCCGATGCGACCTTGTCGACCGAGATCGGCACCCCGGCGACGACGAGCGGTTCGACTGGAAACGGTGAGGCGATGCGCGGCGGAATGCCGGCGAAGACCAGGGTCGCGGCGCCTCGCATGAAGATGCCGACACCGAGCGAGAGCATGATCAGCGCCAGCAGCGAGCGTCGCAGCAGCGGGCGCAGGACGATCCGATTGAAGAGGAGCGCGAGGGTGACCAGACCGGCGCAGCCGACGCCGAGCGCCCCGCCGAGCCCGAGCCCCAGGGTGTGGCTCGCCGCCGCGGCGGTTCGAGCCCCCAGCATCGTCCACTCGCCGACCGCGAAGTTGATCATCCGCGATCCCTTGTAGACGACCACGAAGGCCAGGGCGACGAGGGCGTAGATCGACCCGGCCAGCGCTCCGTCGGCCACGAGAAACACGAAGAACGCGAGGTCCGGCATCGCGGTCTTCGGCTACGAGACCACTTCACTCGCGCCGAGATAGGCGCGCTGCACCTCCGGCGCGGCGAGCAGATCCGCGGCGCGGCCGGAGAGGACCACGTGCCCGGTCTGCAGAACGTAGGCGTGCGCCGCGCACTGCAGTGCCATGCGCGCGTTCTGCTCCACCAGCAGCACCGCGGTGCCCTCCGCGGTGAGGCGTGGAATGATGCGAAAGATCTCGCGCACGATCAGCGGCGCGAGCCCGAGCGACGGCTCGTCGAGCATCAGGAGCCGCGGGCCGGCCATCATCGCGCGACCGATGGCGAGCATCTGCTGCTCGCCGCCGCTCAGACTTCCCGCCAGCTGGTCGCGGCGATCGTGCAGCACCGGAAACAACGCGAAGATCTTGTCCAGCTCTGCGCCCGCGCCCGCTCGGTCCCGCCGCGCGAAGCCGCCGATCCGAAGATTCTCGAGCACGCTCATACGCGCCAGCATGCCGCGCCCCTCGGGCACGTGGATCACACGCCGGCGAACGATCTGGTGCACGGGCAGGCCGACGAGATTCTCGCCGCCGAAGCGCACCGCGCCTCGCCGCGGCCGCACGATCCCGGAGATCGCCCGCAGCAAAGTCGATTTCCCGGCCCCGTTGGCGCCGATGAGCGCGACCACCGCACCCTCCGGCACCGCCAAGCTCACGCCCTGCAACGCGCGAATCCGCCCATAGCTGACATGCAGATCCTCGACCTCGAGCAGCGCCGAAGAACTAGGCAACACGCGGCCCCGGGGCCCCCCGATGACAGGCCCCGCCCGCCTCACGCGCGCGACAAGCGCTACTCACTGCCAAGGTAGGCCTCGATGACCCGTGGGTCACGCTGGACCACGGCCGGTGGAGCTTCGGCGATCTTCTGACCGAAGTTGAGCACGGTGACGACCTTCGAGAGCCGCATGACCAGCGACATCTTGTGCTCGATCAACAGAATGGTCACGCCGCGGCGATTGACCTCTGCGATCAGCGCCTCGAGCTCGATCGTCTCCTGCGTGTTCATGCCGGCGGAAGGCTCGTCGAGCAGCAGGAGCCTGGGCGCGCTCGCCAGCGCCCGCGCGATCTCGAGCCGGCGCTGCTCGCCGTAGGGTAGCTCGATGGCCGGCCGTCCGGCCGCGTCCGCGAGCCCGACCAGGGCGAGAATCTCCTCGGCGCGCTCGCGCGCGCTCACTTCGGCTGGTGTCCGGCGGAACGGAACGCCGAGCAGCGGCGACAGGAGTCCGCCGTGTGTCCGGCAGTGCAGGCCGAGCAAGACATTGTCGCGCACCGTCATCGAGCCGAAGAGCCGGATGTTCTGGAACGTCCGGCAGATGCCGAGTGCCGTGCGCCGGTACGCGGGCAGGCCACCGATCTCGCTGCCCCCGAAGCGAATGTGTCCGGCGTCCGGGCTGAGCGCGCCCGTCACCAGGTTGAAGAACGTGGTCTTGCCGGCGCCGTTCGGTCCGATGATCGCGTGGATCCCGCCGACCTCGACCGTGAGATCGAGGCTCGCGAGGACGACGAGCCTCCCGAAGCTTCGGGAGAGCCCTTCAACCGCGAGCAGCGGCTCGCTCACCGCGTAGTGACAGCCGAGCCAGCAGGGTTGCGTCGAGCAAGCCCTGCGGCCGGACGAGCATCAGGGTCAGCACCAGGAGTCCGTAGAAGATCTCGCGCCAGTCTTTCACCCAGCGCAACAGCTCGGGCAAGATCGAGAGGATCGTCGCGCCGACGATGGCGCCCCAGAAGCTCGCGAGGCCGCCGAACACCGCGTAGAGCATCACGAAGAGCGACCGGCCGACGCCGAACGCCTCGGGATCGATGAACAACGTGTAGTGCGCGTAGAGCGCGCCGCCGAGCCCGGCGATGACACCGCCCGCCGCGAACGCCGCGAGCTTCACGTATGTCGAGTTCACGCCCATCGCCTCGGCGGCCGCCTCGTCGTCGCGCAGCGCCGCGAAGGCGCGACCCATACGCGAGCCGCTGAGCCGCGTGAAGAAATAGACGAGAACGGCCAGGAGACCGAGCACGTGCCAGATGGTGGTCGCGGGGGGAATGCCGGCGAATCCAGCCGGCCCGCCGAAGGCCGGCGCGTTGAGAAAGATGACGCGTACGACCTCGCCGAAGCCGAAGGTGACGAGCACGAGATAGAGCCCGCGCAGGCGCAGCGCCGGAAAGCCCACCGCGAGGCCGACCAGCCCGCCGACGAGCCCGCCGGCGGCGAGCGCCAGCGGAAACGGCGCGCCGTGGTGCACGGTCAGGTATGCCGCGGTGTAGGCGCCGAGCGCCATGAAGCCGCCCTGGCCGGCCGACAGCTGGCCCGCGGAGGCCGGCAGGTAGAACGACAGCGCCATGATCACGTCGATGCCGGCGAAGATCAGGATCGAGATCGTGTGATCGGAGAGCACGGCCGTCTCAGCCGGTCTGCAGGCGAGCGCCGAGGAGGCCGGTCGGGCGCACGAGCAGAATCACGATCATCACCGCGAACGCGAACGCGTCACGGTACGACGAGGCGAGATAGGCGACGCTCATCACCTCGACGACGCCGATGATGAGTCCGCCGACCATCGCGCCGGTGACGTTGCCGAGCCCGCCCAGCAGCATGATCGCGAGCCCCTTGAGGCCGACCTTGACGCCGAAGAACGGGCTGAGCCCGGTGAAGTTCCAGGCGAGCAGCACGCCGGCGGCTCCGGCGAGCGCCGAGGCGATCGCGAAGGTGATCACGATCGCCAGCGACACGTTGATGCCCATGAGCCCGGCGACCGTCTGGTTCTCGGCCGTCGCGCGAATAGCCATGCCGGTCGACGTCGATCGCAGGAACACCTCGAGCAGTGCCATCAGCATCACCGACGTGCCGAGGATGATGAGCTGGAGCGTCGAGAGCGTGACGGGGCCGAGAGTCGAGCGACGCCGAGGCGAACGGCGCCGGGAAGGCCACCGGCTCCGCGCCGAAGATCTTCACCACGACGTGCTGCAGCACGAGCCCGACCGCGATCGTGGTGATCAGCGGCGTCACGTGGCTTCCGCGATTGCGGACGGGCCGAAACGCGACGCGCTCGACGAGCACGCCGAGCGCGGCCGCGGCGAGCATGGCGCCGGCCAGGACGATCCACGGCGGAAAGCCGGCGAGCGCGAGCGCCAGACCGGCGTACGCGCCGACCATGAAGACCTCACCGTGAGCCAGGTGGAGCAGGTTCAGCACGCCGAAGATGAGCGTGTAGCCGATCGCGACCAGGGCGTAGGCGCCGCCGAGCATCAGCCCGTTGACGAGCTGCTGGGCGAACATTGTGCGCGATGATATCACTTGCGTCTCATGCCCGATTTGATCCCATGCCACGATGCGGGGCAGGGGAGTGCAGGTCGCGGCAGTCGCCTACCATCACTTGCGCTGCATACGGAAGTGCACGCGCCGCCTTGGCCCGCAGTTCCGCGATCGTGATGTTGTCCTCGCGACTTCCTTTGTCATCCGCGTGGCCTTCGATGAGCACCAGGTAGTCAAGATTGAGGATCAGCCAGTGGGTGAGTAGCCAGCGGGCATTCGCCATGGTAGTGGCCCCATCGTGGACGATGTCCGCGCGATCGGGCTCGAAGAACACGTCCTTGAGCGCCGGCTCGTCGGCGAACCCGTCCATGTTCTGTGGTGACACCGACTCCGCAACTGAACCCGATGGCGGCCGCGGCTCCTGTTCGGCTGGTTGCAAGACTGCGATCTCCAGCCGTGCTACATTCTTAGGCGGTACATTTTCGTAGGGTTACGCACACCTGCGGCAGCCGCCTTTCGGGGTTGGGTCGAGTATGCGATCCTATGGCCCCAATGCGGACCTTGAGCCGGTTATCGCTAGGGCTCGTCGTCTTCGTTCTCATGGCCAACTCGGCCGCCTGGGCCGAGGCCAAGCGCGTCCTCATCGTCCACTCCTTTGGGCGCGCGACTCCGCCGTTCGCGACGCAATCAACCGCTTTCCAGACCACGCTGACCAAGGAGCGCGGGGAGAGGGTTGACATGGACGAGGTCTCGCTGGACATGGCGAGTTACGGGCAGCCAGAACTCGAAGGGCCGTTCTTCGAGTTCCTGCTCGCGCGCCTATCGAAATGGCAACCCGACCTCGTGATTCCCGTCGGCGCGCCGGCCGGCCAGTTCGTGGTCAAGTATCGGCATCGCCTGTTTCCGTGGGCGTCCATTATCTACACGGCCATGGACCGGCGCATGCTGCCGGCCGACGCGCTTCAGAACAACGCCACCTTCGTCGGAGATTCGTTCGAGCTCTCAGGCCTGTTCGACGACATTCTCCAGCTGGCGCCCGATACAAACCACATCGCCGTCGTGATCGGCGCCTCCCCGCTCGAGCGGTTATGGACGAAGGCCCTTCGCGACGCTGTCGAACCGCTCACGAAGCGCGTGCGCTTCACCTGGTTCAACGACCTGTCGTTCGATGAGACATTGCGCCAGGTGGCCACATTGCCTCCGCACTCTTTCATTCTGTTCGGGTTGCTCCTCCGCGATGCGGCAGGCGTGACGCACAACCAGGACAACGTGCTCCGGCAGCTGCACGCAGCGGCGAACGCGCCCATCAACGGTGTCTTTGAGAATCAACTGGGGCTGGGAATCGTCGGTGGCCGCCTTTATTCGGCCGAAGCCGCGGGAGCCGCATCGGCTCGCATCGCCATTCGGATCCTGCTCCGCAGGTCGCGGCCTTCGAGCCGCGCTCGCGAGCTGCAGCTATAGCGAGGCAAGCGCCTCCTCATCGAATTCTGGCGCCGACGGTCTGGCGCGTCCTCCCGAGTTGGCCACCGGCTGGATCGCTGAGCCCGATGTGCTGATAACTCACGCCGTAGCTGGGACGCGTGCCGCCTACGAGCGACGGCCACGATTCCCATCGTGATGTGGGTGCTGGGTCACGCCACCTGTATTGACAGGCCTTGGTCTGCCGTATTACCGTCGCCCAACTGATGGACGGGCCTACCAAGATCCGCATTTTCCCCACCGGTATGCGGCTTCACGAATGGATCGCGTTCGAGGAAGGCTACTTCCGCGAGCAGCGCCTCGATCCTGAGGTGATGTGGGACGTCTACCTCGGTCAGATGAAGGGGTGGACCGGAGGCTACAAGGCGCGCCCGCAAGACCAGCCGTTTCTGGAAGGCGCCCAGGCCATCGGGAATGCGTGCGCGTGGGGCAGCGTGTGCAACGCGGGCGCCGGCATGGGGAAGTTCGTCCCCGATGCGTACGGCGTTGCGCGGCACGCGATCTACGTGCGTCCGGACTCGCGCATCCGCCGGCCCGAGGATCTCGCCGGTGTCCCGGTCGCGGTCGGGCTGATGGCGGGAAGCCACTACAACGTGCCGTATCGTCTCGAGAGCTACCTGCCGCTTGCCGATATCAAGATCGAGCCCGTCGGCGGCTTCGGCCGGCGGCTCGACGCGCTGCTCAAGGGCGAGGTGGAGGCGGCGAGCCTGCTCGACCCACAGATCTACATGGCCGAAGAGCTGGGCTTGCGCCGGATTCTCGGCGGCGAGTTCAATACGCTCTGGTGGGTAGACGAGTCGAGCGATCGCGACGTGCTGCGGCGGTATTTCGCGGCGCTCGCGCGCGCCGACGAAGCGCTGGATCGCGATCTCGCACGCTACCTGCCGCTGTGGAAGAAATGCATTCCGCCGGAGTTCGCGGACCGGCCGTGGCGGGTCGACCAGTGGGGCGCCGGTGAGCGGTTCATCTTCTCGGCCTATCCTCCGGCGAAGCTCGCGGAGATCATGGCCGCGATCAAGCGCTGGGGCATGGGGCGCGAGATGCAGGTCACGGAGCTCGAGCAGCTCGCGCTGTCGCTCGCGTAGGCAGTGCACGCTGCAGGCCGTCGCGGGGCTGGGGCCCCGCCGGCCGAGGCGTGCCTATGAATAGTCGTGTGCGCCGGTCAACACAGGAGAGAGAACGCATGGTCGGGATGCGTCGTCGTGGCTCGATTTCAGTCCTGCTAGTTGCCGTACTGCTGGCCGGTGTGGTCACCCCAGCCGTCGGCGCGAAGCTGGCGGGTGACAAGGTTCGGCTCGGCGTCATCATGCCGCAGGCCGGGATCTTCGTGGACTGGGGACAGCACGGACTGATCGGCGCCGAGATCGCGCGGGAAGAGATCAACGCTGCCGGGGGCATCGGCGGGCTGCCGCTCGAGCTCGTCATGGCCGACGATCGTGGGGACCCGAAGGAGTCCGTCACGCTCACGCGCCGCCTGGCTCAGACCGATCGCGTCCTGATGATCCACGGCTCGATCTCGAGCTCGAGCGCCGGCGTCATGTACCCCTTGTCCGCGAGCCTCAAGGTTCCGATCGTCTCGCCGACCGCCGCCGCGCCCGGACTCACCGACAAGTTCCGGCCGTTTGCCTACACGATGAATCCAGGCGCCGCGCGCGCGCTCGGCACCGGGCTGGCGGCTCTGCGCAAGCATCACCCGGAAGTGAAGAAGGCGGCCGTGCTCTACAACCAGGCCGACGCCATCTCGAAGGCGGAGGCGACCGTGGTGATGCCGCCGACCTTCCAGCAGGCCAACGTCGAGCTGCTCGACTCGATCACCTTCCAGACGGGCGATCTCGACTTCAGCGCGCAGGTCACGCGCGCGCTCGCCAAGCAGCCGGACATGCTCTTCCTCGGCTCGGCCTCACGCGAGGCCGCGCTGGTAGCCAAGGAAGCGCGCAAGCAAGGGTTCAAGGGCCCGATCCAGGGTGGCGTCGCCACGGCCACGCCCGATCTCGTCACGCTCGGCGGTGACGCCGTCGAGGGCTGGTACACCACGACGTACGCCTGGAACGAGCGCCCGATCCCGCGCATGCAGACCTTCGTGAAGAAGTTCCTCGAGCGTTCCGGCGGCAAGCGCCCGAACTCCTCCGGCCCCGCGATGTACGACCAGCTCTTCATCGCCAAGATGTGCATCGAGACGGCCGGCGTGACGAACAAGCCCGACGATCTCGAGAGCGACCGGGACAAGCTCGCGAAGTGCTGGGGCGGTCTCAAGAGCTACGACGGCGCCATCGGCGTGATCACGATGAACGAGCTGGGCGTGAACGTCGGGCAGATCTGGGCGCTCACGGTCAAAAAGGGCGTCTTCACGCTCTCCGAGTAGCGACCACGTGACGGCCTCGACGCTGCCGATCCTTCCCACGACCGTCGTCGGCAGCTACGCGATCCCGGCCTGGCTCTGGGCCGCGTACGAGAAGATCGAGGCCGGCGGCTTCGGCGCGATGGACGTTGCCGAGACCGAGAACGATGCGGTCGCCACCGCGATCCGCGATCAGGAGCACGCGGGGGTCGATCTGATCTCCGACGGGGAGATGCGGCGCCAGGGGTTCATCGTCTCGATCTTCAAATACTTCGACGGGCTCCGCCCGATCGAGCCTCGCCGGAAGGTGGGCGTGCTCTCCTACGACGGTCACGTGTTCTACGAACCGGTCGAGCGCATCTCGGCGCCGGCCGGGCTCGGCACGCTCAAGGAGCTCGACTACATCCGGCACGGTGACGACGCGCCCGTTCAAGATCACCCTGCCCGGGCCGCTCACCCTGGCGACGCAGATCACGAAGGGCGGACCGTACAAGGACCGGATCGAGATCGCCGCGGACCTGGCCACGCTCATCAATCGCGAGCTTCGCGCGCTCGCCGCCGGCGGCGCCCGCAATCTCCAGCTCGACGACGTCTACCAGAGCTTCATCATGGAGCCGAAGCGGCTCGTCGAGCTCTACGATCGCTGCTTCGACGGCGTCGCGGTCGAGCGGCGGTTCTGGCACATCTGCTTCGGGACGCTCGAGGGGTTCGGCTACGGTGAGCGGGCCTACCGGCCGCTGTTCCCGACGATCGCGAGCGCCTCGGCCGACCAGCTCGTGTTCGAGTACGCGAACCGCGAGATGGCCGAGAGCGAGCTGTGGCGCGAGTTCGACTGCCCCAAGGAGCTCGGCGCCGGCGTGCTCGATCTCAAGAACTTCTACGTCGAGAGCCCCGAGCTGGTCGCGCGACGGAGTTCGACGGATGCTCGAGAGCGTGCCGGCCGAGCGGCTGTGGATCAACCCGGACTGCGGCCTCGCGCGGCTCCCGCGCCATCTGGCGTTCGCCAAGCTCCAGGCGCTGGTCACCGGCACGCGTCAAGTTCGCGCAGAGCTCTGCCGTGGGTAGAATCGGGCGCTGACGTCTCGGGTAGAACGGGCGTGACGGAGCCGGCTCGCACCTATCTCAGGCCACCCTCGGTGGTCCCGGCAAGAGCTCCGAAATAGAAACTACATGACTCTCTACAAGCCCGCGGTCGAGGCGCAGAAGTTCTGGAACCCGTACACGCAGACCATGCCGCGGGCCGAGCTCGACCAGCTGCATCTGCGGAAGCTCCAGACGGCGATCGAGTATGCCTACGCGCGCAGCCCGATGTACCGGAAGCTCCTCGATCGTCACAAGGTCAAGCCCGAGCAGATCCGCACGATGGACGACTTCGTCAAGCGGCTGCCGTTCATCGACAAGAAAGAGATCCTCGACGCGCAGGCGGTGAGCCCGCCGTTCGGCGACGCGCTCGCGATCCACGAGGACTTCTTCCATCAACGGTTCGCGACCTCGGGCTCGACCGGCGCGCCGCTCCACATTCCGCTCACGTATCACTCGGCGGAGCTGTGGGGCGAGTCGTGGGTCTACCTGTACTGGGCCGCCGGGCTTCGGGCGCGCCACACGTTCTACTTTCCGTTCAATTGGGGGATCTTCGCCGCGTTCTGGTCGGCCTACATGGGTGTGCGCCGTCTCGGCGCCACCGTCGTCTCGGGCGGCGGGCTCGACAGCAAGGCGCGGCTCCGTCAGATCGAGCAATACCGTCCGGACGTCATGCTGGCGACGCCGACCTATGCGCTCTACCTCGGTGAGACCGCGCGCGAGATCGGTGTGGACCTCGCCAGGACGTCGATCTCGACCGTGATCGTGTCCGGTGAGCCCGGCGGGAGCATTCCCGCGACCCGCCACGCGATCGAGGTGCTCTGGGGCGCCAAGTGCTATGAGCTTTACGGCATCGCGGAGATCGGTCCGACGAACCCGGGCTGTCCTCTGCAGGAGGGCAACCATCTCTGCGAGGACTGGTATCACGCCCTGGTCGTCGACGAGTCGGGCAATCCGGTGGAGTACGGGGACGTCGGCGAGCACATCGTGACGAGCTACATCCAGGACGGCCAGCCGCTGATCAAGTACCGGACTCACGATCTGGTGCGCCGGACGGATCGTCCGTGTGGCTGCGGCACGACCTGGGCCTTCTATCCCGGCGGCGTGCTCGGGCGCACCGACCACATGATCATCGTGAAGGGCGTCAACGTGTACCCGGCGGCCGTCGAAGCCCTTCTGCACCGGATCGCCGGGCTGTCCGAGCATTACGAAGTTCACGTCGACCGCGACGCCACCAACGACTTCGTGACCGTCAAGGCCGAGGCGCGGCCCGAGATCGACGCGGCGCGCTACGCCGAGCTCGGGCGTGACGCGGCCGGTGTCTTCAAGTCGGTGATCGGCGTGTCGATCGACGTCACGGTGCAGGGGCCGAGCAGCCTGCCGCGCTACGAGCTGAAGGCCAAGCGCTTCTTCGATCACCGGCCGGCCGGACACCGCTGGCAGCTCGCGGGCCGGAGCGAGCCGTGACGCGCGAGGAAACGCTGGAGCGGCTTCGCGACTTGCAGGCGCGCGTGCAGGAGCTCCGGCAGGCCAGCGACAATCCGGCGATCGAGCGCACGATGCAGCTCCTCGACCTCTATTGCCACATGGCCCGCTGGGAGCTCGGCGACGTCCGGGCGATGAATCCGGAGGCGGAGGCGCGATGATCGACTGGACGGCTCTGGGCGATGAGACGGTCGATCTGCTGCGCCGCTATCTGATGATCGATACCACGAATCCGCCGGGCAACGAGATCGCCGGCGTTCGGTTCCTCGCGGACGTCCTGGCGCGCGAGGGGATCGAGAGCGAGACGATCGAGGCGGCGCCCGGCCGGGCCAGCCTGCGCGCGCGGCTCCCGGGCGACGGCTCGCTCGGCGGCATCGTCCTGCACCATCACATCGACGTCGTGTACGCCGATCGCCGCTACTGGACCGTCGATCCCTTCGGCGGCGCGATCGCCGACGGCTACCTCTACGGACGCGGCGCGATCGACATGAAGTCGACGGGCATCCTGCACCTCGCCGCGATGCTGGCGCTCAAGCGCGCGCGCGTCCCGCTCAAGCGGGATCTCGTGTTCCTGGCGACCGCCGACGAGGAAGCCGGCAGCGAGTTCGGCGCCCAGTTCATCGCCGACCAGCGGCGCGACTGGCTGGCCGGAGCGGAGTACGCGATCTCCGAGCTCGCGGCGATCCAGTCGGATCCAAAGCTCAAGGCGCCGCTGGGGGCGATCGTGATCTCGGAGAAGACCGGCCTCCCGATCGTGCTCAAAGCGCGCGGCGAGCCCGGGCACGGCTCGATGCCGTGGCCCGATACCGCGCCGAACCGGCTCGTGCGCGCCCTCGGTCGTTTGCTGGAAGCCGAGCGCTCGCCCAGAGTTCTTCCGGAGGTGCAGGAGTTCTTCTCCCGCGTGGCGTCGCTGATGTCACCGGAGGAGAGCGCGGGCTACGACGACCTCACCCGGAGCCTCCGCGATCCCGAGTTCCGCGACCGGTTCCTCGCGAACCGGCAATGGGCCGCGATGGTCCGGACGACCTTCGCGGTGACGATGCTGCGGGGCAGCGAGAAGAGCAACGTGATTCCGCCCGAAGCGACCGCCCAGCTGGATTGCCGCATGCTGGCGGGCGACGATCCCGAGGAGATCGCCGCCTGGGTCCGCGGCGCGATCGCCGACGAGCACGTGCAGGTCACGATCGCCCGCGAGCCCAAGATCCCGAATCTCTCGCCGCCGGACACCGAGCTCTACAAGGCGATGGCCGCCGCGATGCGGCGGCGGGCTCCGGGGGTCGTGGTGGCGCCGATGATCCTGGTCGCCTTCACCGACAGCTGGGTGTTCCGGCGCTGCGGCCTGCACGCCTACGGCTTCAGCCCGTTCGTCATCGACGAGTCGGAGCTTCAGCGGATCCACGGCAACGACGAGCGCATCTCGCTCGAGAACCTGCGCGAGGGCGTGCGCGTGTACACCGAGATGCTGAGGGACGTGGCGGGCGCATAGGCTCGCCGCCAGGAGATAGCGATGGACCGACCGATCAAGTGGAAGAACGGGGCGAGGTGCGCGGTGGCGCTTTCGTTCGACGTGGACGGCGAGAGCCCGTGGATCCACCGCGATCCGGCGCTCGCCGAGCGGCCGCTCCACATGGGCATGGGCGCCTACGGCCCGAAGACCGCCATGCCGCGGATCTTGAACGTCCTCGATCGCTACAACGTGAAGGTGTGCTTCTTCATCCCGGGCTGGATCATCGAGCGCTATCCCGACATGGCGCGCGAGGCGCTGCGCCGCGGCCACGAGGTGGGTCACCACGGGTATCTGCACGAGAAGCCCTTCTTCCTCTCGGGCCGTGAGGAGGAGGAAGCCCTGCTCGTGAAGACCCTCGAAGTCTTCCAGAACATCCTCGGCGTGCAGCCGCGCGGCTCGCGGGCACCGTCGTGCGACCCGAGCAAGCACACGATGGAGCTCTTGCGAAAGCACGGCTTCGTCTACCACAGCAACATGATGGACACCGACCTGCCGTACTGCCACAAGACGGCCTACGGCGAGCTGGTCGAGCTGCCCACCTCGTGGCTCAACAACGACTGGGTCTACTTCGGATTCAGCGCGGTGCCGCCGGTCGGCAACGGGATCTGGAGCCAGGAAGACGTCTTCGAGATCTGGAAGGAAGAATTCGAGGGTGCCTACGAGGAGGGTGGGTTCTACAACCTCATGGGCCATCCGCAAGTCATCGGCCGGCCGTCGCGGATGCGCATGGTCGAGCGCCTGCTCAAGCACATCCTGGCCAAGAAGGATGTCTGGATCGCGCCGCCGATCGAGATCGCGGAGCACTACCTGAGCCAGCGCTAGTGGTGGACGCGGACCCCGCGTTCCGTGAGCCGAGCGCGCTCGAGCGGGTCTTCAACCGGAGCGTTCGGCGCCCTGGTCGGGATGGGGCTCGGTGCCGCGCGACTACTATCTCCTGCAGGTGAGGGGGCGGAAGTCCGGCCGCGTGTACGCAACTCCCGGTGAGTCTCGTGTCGCTCCACGGCGTCCGATTCCTCGTGGCGCCTCGCGGCCGCACCCAGTGGGTGCGCAACGCGGAGGTCTCGAACGAGGTCGTCCTCAAGCGAGGCTCGCGTCACCGTCGCTTCCGGCTCCGCGCCCTCGCCGACGCCGACAAGCCGCCGGTGCTCTCCACCTATCTCGACCGGTACCGATCGGTCGTTCAACGTTATTTCCCGCTGCCTGCCGGGGCACCCACGCACGCCTTCGCGGCGATCGCCGCGCGCTACCCGGTGTTCGAGCTGCTGGCGGCCGATGACACGGCGACCGCGCCGTGACCGTCCCCGCATGACGGCCCTCTCGATCCGCCGCGGGACGCGACGCGACGTCCCGGTGATCCTCCGGCTGATCCGCGGGCTCGCCGAGTACGAGCGGCTGGCGCACGAGGCCGTCGCGACCACGGGCCAGATCCGGCGTCACGGCTTCGGGCCTCGCCGCTACTTCGAAACGATCATCTGCCGTCGGGGTCGCGAGCCCATCGGGTTCGCGCTGTATTTCTTCACGTACTCGACGTTCCTGGGACGCCCGACGCTCTATCTGGAGGATCTGTTCGTGCTCCCCGAAGAGCGCGGGCGTGGCGCCGGCCGCGCGCTCCTCGGCGAGCTGGCGCGGATCGCGCGGCGGCGCGGATGCGGCCGGATGGAGTGGGCGGTGCTCGACTGGAACGAAAAGGCGTTCCGGTTCTACCGGCGTCTCGGCGCTAAACCTGCGAAACAATGGGTGCTAACGAGGTTGTCCGGAAAACCCCTCCGCCGTCTCGCTGCACGGAGTAGCACCAAGCTGCACCGCTGACGCGCCCTGGCGCGCCACGCTTCACGCCGCTCTCCTGTATAACTCTGCCCGACCGATCACGCCACGCGTGCGTGCCACGTGATCACGCCCCACATACGTCCCACAACAAAATCTTGATCAATCGTCCAGACCGACTCGCGCCGTTTACCTAAAACTAATTGTTAAAGGTGGTACCCGGACGAGAGTATTTCGCCGCGAAGACGGGAGCAAAGCGGGCGCAGAAGACCCAGGGAGACTCGCGACCTTCCCCGTCCCGGGCGAGACGCTGCACCTCGCCGGCGGCGCCTTCCCTCGGAGGGCCAGAGAGGAAGGCCCCGACCTCCTGAACACGGTCGGACACCACGATGACAACGTCGGCTCCGAGCTTGCTCGCTTCGCTGCGTAGCTTTGCCTCGACTTTTTCGATGGGCGGCGGTGGGTCTATCGACGCGTCCACGACGATCTCGCCCAGGCGGTCGTGCGGTCGAGAGGGCTCACCACGCAGGATCTCCACGCGCGCGGGGTCGCTCGGTGGAAAGTGGGACGCTCCGACGAATTGGGGCGTTGTCGCGTCGATGGTCGCGCAGGAGGCAAGGGCGGCGGAGCTGGATCGACGCCCGCGTCAGCGCGATGTCGCTCGTGATGTCCTCGTCCGGCTGTGCCGGCGCGCTCACGCCAGGGGGCTGGGCGGATGTTGGAGACTGCTGGGCCGAGAGCCAGCCGGCCATCGACACCACGAGCACAAGACCCACGGAAAGTATGATCGTCGAGCGCGCAGCCTTGCTCATCCTGTTCTCCTCTGATTAAAAGGAACGTCGTTCGTCGAGGACCTCGTCAGCAGCGAGTTGTCAGAAGCGCGCATACAAGCGTAGGCCGAGCACCACCGCCGTGTTGACATCGCGGAGCTGGCCGGGCGGCTTCCGCGTGCCTATGGTCGTGAGATGGCCGGGCGTGATCCAGCCAGGCACCTTTAACAACGCAATCTTCTCCCGGGAAGACTGGATGCCCACCTTGCTCGCGGCTGCTGGCGAGCCGAACATCGTCGAGAAGCTGAAGAACGGTTACAGGGCCAACGGCCGGACCTTCAAGGTCCACGCCGACGGCTACAGCTTCATGCCCTACTTCAAGGGCGAGACCACGAAGGCGCCGCGCGAGGAGATCTTCTACTTCGGCCAAGGCGACGAGTTGAACGCGGTGCGCTGGAACGACTGGAAAGTGAATTTTGCGGGCGTGGATGGGAACATCGCGTTCGGGACGCGCAAGGTGACCAACTGGCCAGTCGTCGTGAACCTAAGGGCTGATCCATACGAGAGAATGCCGTTCGAGTCGATGATGTACGTGCGCTGGTATGGCGACCTCATGTGGCTGTTCGTCCCAGTCGGCGGCAAAGTCAAAGAGTTCCTGGCCACGCTTCCGCAGTATCCGTTCCAGGAAGGAAGCAGCATGAATCGGTCGAACATCAATTACATGACGCTCAAGGCTGCGGCAGCGCTACATCAGCTCGAGTTGATCACCCGTCCAGGCAATTGACCGGGCCGTCTTCGTCAGTGTCTCTACGAGCGCTGCCTATCGACACCTTGCATCACCTCTTCCTTTGACGCTTCGCGGGCAGGCAAGAGGAGGATACGCCGGCGACGACCAAGGTCCCATAGACGTCGCCCTCGAGAAAGAACAACACTAGGTAGGCATGATGCCGGAGTTGTTCCAAGCATCGGACACCAAGGGCCGAGTTCACTACTCGCGCTTCACAGCGTGGCTCGGGCTCGCCGTGCTGGGGCTCGGGTGCAGCGCCTTGATCGGATGGATGGCGCTGGCCATCTACTTTGACTTCTCGCTTCTCGGACCGCCGCGGCTTCGCGCATGGTTTGCCTTGCTCGCCCCCGTGGCTGCGGCGGGCGCTCTGTGGTTCGTGCGCCCGCGCCGGTGGGCGCTCGCCGGGATCTTCGGGGCGTTCGTCGTGGTTCTCGGCGCGTGGCTCGCCATCCCGCCGTCGAACGAGCGGGACTGGCAGCCTGACGTGGCGACCCTGGCCTTTGCCGACATTCACGGAGACCGGGCGATCGTGCACAACGTCCGCAACGCCGAGTATCGGACCGAGACCGACTACACCGTGCGCCTCGAGAACCGTGCGCTCGATCTTTCGAAGCTCCGCTCGTGCGCCTCCGCACGAATTTCCGTGGCGAGGACGTCCACGTCTACCGGCTCGACGCGCCGCCCGCGCTCGCTCGCACGCTGCTACTCCGCTACCTCGAGCAGATCAACGAGCTGCGCACGCGGCCCCGCTGGTATAACGCCTTGACGGACAACTGCACGACGGCGATCCAGCGCCTCGCCAGGTCGGACGCGCGCCGATCGTGGTGGAGCTGGAAGCTCTTCCTGAACGGCTACCTCGACGAGCTGGCATACGACGTCGGGGCCATCGATCGCTCCCTGCCATTCGCTGTCCTCAAAGCGAAGAGCTACATCAACGAGCGCGCCAAGGCCGCCAACGACGACCCTCGATTCTCGGTCCGGATCAGGGAAGGACTGCCGCGGATGTCCCGCGACCCAGGCAGTGCAGGGGCGACCCGATGAGCCCGATGCCTCGCCGGCGGCTCGCGCTTCTCGGCGCCTTGTGCCTCGCGCTGGCAGCCTGCGCGGGGCCGGTCGGCACGACCCGGGTCGACCCCAAGGTCGTCCTGCGCGAGCTCGACCAGAGCGCCATCACGTCGGGCGAGCCGAGCCTGCCGACGCGCAACGTGCTCTACGAGCGCGGTCTCTTCGAAGCCTTCGGCGAGCGTCCCGCGGCCGCCATTGCCGAGCTGCACCGGGCAATGGTCGCGGCGCAGGGGGACCAGGACATGCTCTTCGCCCTGGCCGAGCTGTCTTTCTTGCACGGTCAGGCGACCAAGAACAAGGACTACTACCTGGCGGCAGCGGTCTACGCCTACGCTTTCCTCTTCCCCGAGACGACCGGGGATGCCGGCCCGGGCCGGTTCGACCCCCGGCTACGGACCGCGGCGGATCTATACAACTGGGCGCTCATTCTGAGCTTCCGCTCGGCCGACGGGGTGGAGGTCGTCCCGCAGGGCGGCTCGTTCGAGCTGCCCTTCGGGCGGCTCGACGTGGCGTTCGATCCCGCCGCTCTACGCGCCGGGGACCGTGAGATGTTCGGGTTCATCCCGATCGGGGAGCTGGAGGTGCATGGCCTGGCGATGCGGTATCGCTGGCCGGGCCTCGGTGCCCCGCTCGCCGCCTCCATCCGGCCCATCGATGCCTCGAAGCCCGGGGGCGATATGGTGGCACCGCGGCTGAAAGTGGCGGTGACCGCCCTGCTGCGGATCCCCGAGGCCCGGCGCGCCCTCGTGCAAGGCGAGCCCCTCACGAGCCGGCTGGAGCTCCACCTGGCGTGGGACGCGGAATCGGTCTCGATCGCCGGCGAGCGGGTACCGCTCGAGCTCGAGCCGACGGCGGCGATGGCGCTGTCGTTCACCGGCCTGCCGATCATGCAGCTCGAGATGTTCGGGTTTCTCGGCCGACTTCCCGGGCTCTTTGCGGACCGGCCCCCGCTCGTCTCCAGCACGCCGTACAAGCCCGGGCTCATCCCCGTGGTCTTCGTGCACGGCACCGAGTCGAGCGTGGTTCGCTGGGCGGAGATGTACAATCGGCTGCTCGCCGACCCCGAGATCCGGAGTCACTTCCAGTTCTGGTTCTTCCAGTACGACTCCGGCAACCCCATCGTGCTGTCCTCTCTCGGCCTGCGCGATGCGCTGGTCGCAGCCGTGGCCCGGCTCGACCCCAGGGCAAAGATCCGGCCCTGCGCCGGATGGTCCTGATCGGGCACAGCCAGGGGGGCCTGCTGGTCAAGATGCAGGTCATCAACAGCGGCGATCGGTTCTGGGACTCGGTCAGCAAGAAGCCGCTCGATGAGCTGCAGCTGTCCGACAAGACTCGCGATCTGCTCCGGCGTGCGATGTTCGTCGAGCCGCTGCCCGAAGTCTCTCGCGTGGTGTTCATCTGCACGCCGCACCGTGGCAGCTTCGTGGCCGCGCGCAACATCATCAGAAACCTCGTCCGGGCGCTCATCGCTCTGCCCACCAACCTCGCCGGAGTGGACAAGGAAATCATCCAAAACCGTGACGCTCTGCAGAGCGGGGTGAGCCTGGTCGTCCCGTCGGCAGTCGACAACATGTCGCCGCGTCACCACTTCATTCGGACCCTCCAGACGATTCCCGTCGCATCGTCTATTACGGTCAATTCCATCATCGCCGTCGAGACGGACGGGCCGGTCGAGCAGGGCAACGACGGCGTGGTGGAGTACTCGAGCGCCCACATCGAGCCGGTCGAGTCCGAGCTCGTCGTTCGGCCGTCGAGCCATTCCACGCAGGGCAATCCCCACACCATTGAGGAGGTGCGCCGGATTCTCCGGCTCCACATGGGTCTGACGACGGGCACGGTGCCGCTCGTGCCGCTCGAGCCTCGATGACAGCCGAAGGCGCTGCCGAGAAACGCCGCCGTGATCGCGAACAATGGCGCGGCAGTAGACCAGTCGTGGTGGTCAATGACCTGGCGACCAGCAGGTAACGTCGCCATTCACCCGTCAGCAGCCTGACGGCAACTGAGGACGCATATGAGATGGCTTCCCGCATTCCTCGTGTTGGCAGTTGTGCTTGGAGCAAACCTGTCGGTCGCGGCTGATTCGCCGGTCGGCAAGTGGAACACGGTCGACGACAAGAGCGGCAAGGTCAAGTCCGAGGTGCAGCTCTACGAGGAGGGCGGCAAGCTCTTCGGCAAGATCGTCGGCCTCACCGAGGCCAACGACGACAAGGGCAAGCCGAAGACGTGCAGCAAGTGTACGGGCGGCGACAAGGACAAGCCCATCGTCGGACTCGTGATCGTCAAGGACCTCAGCCCGAGTGGGGATCGCTACAAGGGCGGGACCATCCTGGATCCTGAGGACGGCAAGATCTACAAGGCGGAGGTGTGGGTCGAGGACGGGAAGCTCAAGGTTCGAGGGTACCTCGGCCCCATATACCAGACACAGACGTGGCTCAAGGGAAGCTGAGGACCGCAGCGCTCGATGAGCGGAGGCACGGCAAGATCCGACGACCGCGTCTCAAGCGCCGATGACAGCCGAAGGCATTGCCGAGAAACACAACCAGGCGACACGATTCGTCGCGGTCGTCATGCCAATCCGGGAGGACACCAGCACATGAGAAGCACCGTCGTGGGGATATTCAGTCTCGCTTCGTTACTGTTCGTGTCGGCGGTTTCGCCGCTCGGCACGGCCGCCCTGGCCGGCGAGCTGTCGGGCATCACGATGCCCGACACGCTCAAGGCCGGCGAGAAGACGTTGAAGCTGAACGGGCTGGGGCTCAGAAAAAAGGCTATGTTCAAGGTCTACGTGGGCGGGCTCTACCTCGAATCCCCTTCCAAGGACGCGAACGCGATCCTCGCATCCGATCACGCGAAGGCTATCCGCTTGCATTTCCTGCGCGACCTGACGAAGGCGCAGCTCGTCGAGGCCTTCCAGGAAGGGTTCGAGGCGAACGCGCAGGACAAGGCCGCCCAGAAGGCCGCGTTCGACAAGATGCTCGCCCTCGTTCCCGACGTGAAGGAAGGCACCACGATGACGTTAGCCTACCTGCCGGGGAAAGGCACGACGCTCTCGGCCGGGAGCAAGGATCTGGGCGTCTTCGAGGGAAAGGGCTTCGCGGACGCAGTCTTCTCGATCTGGCTGGGGCCCAAGCCGCCCTCCGAGGATCTGAAGAGGGGGCTACTCGGTTGACGCCGGCGGTCCGTGGGACAACCTTCCGCCGATCCTACGCTCAACGGTAGATCGGACCCCGTGCCGCCACGCGCGGGATCTGGCAGAGTCGTGAATCTCCTGCTGATGGTTATCCTCCTGTTTCAGTGGTCATCCTTGGTGTCTCGTATCCCGGCGCGGCGCTGGTGGTGGGACCCGTGCTGATCGTGGCGCCCTACTCGCCGCTCTCGAATCGCCTCGCGTGCCGGCAAGCGCAGGTGTGACTGGAGACACTGACATGCGCAACCCCCTCCATCCATCCCTGTATCAGATCAATACGCGCGTGTGGCTGACGGAGCGGTCCCCAACGCTGGGCCGGTCGGCCACGCTGGACGACATGCCGGACGCCGAGCTGGACCGCGGGGCCGAGATGGGGTTCGACTGGAACACGCCGCCGATCCGGTTCTATCGGAAGCTCGGCGCGAAGCTGCGGCGGCAGTGGATCCTGACCCGACTGACCGGCGCGCCGCTGAGCAGACTGGCGCGCCGGGCGTCGCGTCGCTGAGCGTCGATCCGCGAGACACCCTCGCTTGTCGTGATGTCGCGCGCGCGATCCTGCCTCGAGCCTACCGAGGTCTGGGCGTTGAAGCTTTCCTGACGCAGGCCCGGGCCGGGTCTCCACGGCCCCGTCCGGCGCGCCAGCCTCTGAAGGAGTCGTCCCCTGAAGGCGTCGGCGCGCCGCTCAGCCGGTCGGCGCGTCGCCGGGCGGCGACCAGGCCGGCGCGCTGAGCCGGCGCTTGCCGTCGCTCGCGAGCGTGACCGCGCGGTCGGCCGGATCGAACTGGCGATCCCAGAGCTTGCACGTGACCTGCTTGTGGCGCTGGTCGAGCCCCTCGCAATAGTTCGTGAACTCGCAGCGACGCACGAGCCCACCGTGGCCGAGGCGGATCTTCCTGAACCAGTCGGGATCGGCGAGCGTCTGGCGCGCGGCCGCGACGCAGTCCGCCTCGCCGCGCGCCAGAATGCTCTCGGCCTGCTCGAACGTCGTGATGCCGCCACTCGTGACGACCGGGGTGGAGCAGCCGGCCTCGTGGATCGCCCGGCGGATCGCCGACGCCAGCGGCACGTTGCGGCCGAACGGGCCGCGCTCGTCGGATAGCACCGTCGGCATGCACTCGTAGCCGGACGCGCCGGTGTAGGGATAGACGGCCTCGCCGACCTTCGGCTGCTTGGCGTCCTCGAACCGCCCGCCCTTGGAGACGGACAGGTAGTCCACGCCGGCCTCCGCGAAGCACACGCCGAACCAGATCGCGTCATCGAGATCGCTGCCGCCCGCGACGACCTCGTCGCCGAGATAGCGGATGCCGACGACGTAGTCGTCCCCGACTCGGCTCCGGACGGCCGCCAGCACCTCGAGCGGTAGCCGCACGCGGTGCTCCCTCGCGCCGCCGTAGCCGTCCGGCCGTGAGTTCAGGCGCGAGAGAAACGACGCCATCGTGTACGCGTGGGCGTAGTGCAGCTCGACGCCGTCGAAGCCCGCCTCGCGCGCGCGCTGCGCGGCGTCGGCGAACAGCGGCGGCAGCACGCGGGGGAGCTCCTTGATGTGGGGCAGGTGCATGTCCCAGATGCGCTCGCGGTAGCCGTAATCGAGCGCCTCGAGCTCCCGGTCGGTCAGGACGGTCTCGAGGGTCGCGCGGTCCGCGGTCAAGAGGTAGTCGCGCACCTCGTCGTCCTCGGCCTCGCGCCACCGCGGATCGTCGAGCCAGAGCGCGATCTGGGCGCGCAGCGAGTCGGTGATCTCGAGGTAGCGACCGAAGAAGCGCCGGGGCTCGGGGCGGCGGCGGACCGCGACGAAGTCGAGGAGCTGGATGAAGAGCCGGGTCCGGCCCCGGCTTCGCTCGCGCACCGTCTCGACGAGCGTGCGGAGCCCGGGAACGAAGCGGTCGTCGCCGATGCGGAGCAGGGGGCCGCTGGCGACGTCGCGGATGCCGGTCGCTTCCACCACCAGCACGCCGGGCTGGCCCTCGGCGAATCGCGCGTACCACTCGAGGACTTCCGGCGTCACGAAGCCGTCCTCGGTGGCGCGCCACGGCACCATCGCCGGTACCCAGGTTCGCTCGGCGGCCACGACGGTCCGTCCGAGCTGGATGGGCGAGAACCAGCGAGCGCGCTCGGCCTCCGCGCGGGTCGGCCAGCGCGACGCCGGGAGCGCATGACGAACGCGATGCGTCGGGAGATCCAGCTTGTTTAAACCTCGACTATCCAAATATATCCTATTTCGACCTGGCGGCCGCCCGCGACGACGCGCTCGCGCGGAGGCGGTCGAGCAGCCGGCGGAGCACTCGCAGATCGCGGTCCGGCACTCCGGCGAGGAGCGCGGTCAAGGCGCGGTGATGGCGGCCCTGGGCCCGGCGCACCAGCCGGCGGCCCTTCGGCGTCAAGGTGAGACGAAAGGCGCGGCGGTCGGCCGGGTGGACGGCCCGACGGACGAGACCCTCGGCGTGGAGGCGGTCGACGATCCCGGTCAGGTTGCCCGCGGTCACCAGCAGGCGGCGCGAGAGCTCGACGAACGTGAGCCCGTCGCGCTCGCGCTCGAGCTGGTTCAGGACGTCGAACTGCGGAAAGGTGCAGTGCTCGGCGACGGCGCGGCGCAGCTCGCGCTCGATCAGCGCGTAGCCGTGGAGCAGCCGGAGCCAGGTGCTGACCGCCAGGTGGCGGTCGGCGCTCCGTCTCACTCGGCCAGGCAGGCGAAGCCTTCGATCTCGATCATGCACCCCTCGGACGCGTCGTAGAGATCGCGGGCGCCGACGAGGGTCATCGCCGGGTAGTGCTTGCCGAAGTACTCCCGGTAGACGACGCCGATCGGCTTGCCCTGACGCTTGAACTCAGGCGTGTCGAGGACGTACATCGTCAGCTTGACGACGTCGGTGAGCTGGCCTCCCGCGGCGGCGACGAGCGTCTTCAAGTTCTCGCACACCTGACGGAACTGGGCGACGATGTCGCCCTTGCCGACGACGCGGCCGTCCCGGTCCTTGGCGACCTGGCCGGCGAGGAAGACCGTACGGCCACCGCGCGTCACGGCGGCGTGAGAGAAGCCCACGGGCTTCATGAGCTCCGGCGGATTGAGAAATTCGATCTGTCTGGTCATGCTGGCCTCCTGGTTCGCGGACTACCGAGTTCCGTCGAGCACGATGGCTTCACCGTTGGTCGAATCGTCGCGGAGCAGCTTGGCCGCCACCGCGGCGATCTCCGCGGGCTCGATGAGCCGACCGCCCGGGTTGAGGCGCGCCATCGCCTCCACCGCCTCCTCGAACGACTTGCCGGTCCGTGCCGCGATGTTGCGCGCGCCGTTCCAGACGATGTCGGTCGCCGCGAAGCCGGGGCAGATGGCGTTCACGGTCACGCCCTTGCCGGCCACCTCGGCGGCGAGCGCGCGCGTGAGGCCGACCAGCGCGTGTTTCGAGGCGGTATACGCGGTGACGTACGGCGCGCCGACGAGGCCGGCGAGCGAGGCGATGTTGATCACGCGCCCCCAGCGGCGCTCGAGCATCCCGGGCAGCACGGCGCGGGCGAGCAGATACGGGCCGGTCGCGTTGACGCGCAGGTGCCGCTCCCACAGCGCGGCGTCGGTCTTCGCGAACGGCGCCGACTCGGCGATGCCCGCGTTGTTGACGAGGACGTCGACGGGGCCGAGACTCGCGGCGATCGAGGCGACGCCGCGCGCGACCGCGCCCTCGTCCGTCACGTCGAGCACGAGCGGAACCGTCTGGACGCCGAGGTTCGCGACCGCGGCGGCGGTCGCGGCCACCTGATCGGACGAGCGCGCGGCGACGGCCACGTGACAGCCTTCCCGGGCCAGCGCCAGCGCGATCTCACGACCGATGCCGCGGCCGGCGCCGGTGACGAGGGCGACCGGTTGCGCGGGCGCGCCCGTCACGGACTCTCCACGCACATGAAGTAGAAGAGCGGGCGAGTCCCCGTCGCGTCGTCGCGCTTCGGATCCGAGAGACAACGGACGCGCGGGCTGCCGGAGCTCCGCGACGCGCTCCCGCTGCTGCTGCTCGACGACGGGGTCGCGCACGCGGCGAGCGCGACGAGGAACAGGAAGAGCGCGAGCGCGCGCCGTGGATTCATGCGGCCATTCTATCGCGGGATCAGGTATATATAGCGTCGCCATTCATGCCGCGCGCGTTCGCCCGCTGCTCGCTCGCTGACGCTGTGGCCCGGCTCGCGCCGGCGATGAACGTGCTGCTGCCGCCGGCGTGCGGGGAGCCGTCCGCGCTCGTCGGCGAGATCTGCCGGCAGTCGTCGCGGCTGCGCGACCTCACCTTGCTGGGCGGCATCCATCTCGGCGACTACCCGTGGGCGCGGCCGGAGCACGCGGCGCTGCGGTTCGCGACGTGGCACATGTCGCCCCGGCTCGACGACGCGCGGCGTCGCGGGCGTGTCGAGTTCGTCCCGATTCGCTACTTCGATCTCGTCACGCAATTCGCGGCCGGCGGGACCTGGGCGCCCGACTGCGTCCTCGTTCACTGCGCGCCGCCCGACGCGCGCGGCTATCTGAGCCTCGGCGTCTCGGTCAGCGTCGCGCTCCCGGCCGCGCGCCGCGCCCCGCTCGTGATCGCGCAGGTGAATCCATCCATGCCGCGCACGCTCGGCAATGCCTGTCTGCACCGGAGCCAGATCGACTGCTGGGTCGACGTGGACGAGCCGCTCACGCCGTATCCCCCGACGCCGATCGGCGACGTCGAGCGCGCCATCGGCCGGCACGTCGCCGGGCTCGTCCCGGACGGCGCGACGGTGCAGGTCGGCGTCGGCGCGATCCCGCAGGCCGTGCTCGAGGCGCTCGGCGGCCATCGCGATCTCTCGCTGCACTCGCTGCTGGTCGACGCGGCCGTCACCCTCGTGGAACGCGGGGTCGTCACCAGCGCGCTCAAGCGCGTCCACCGCGGGCGGATGGACATCGGCGAGGCGATGGGGACGCGCCGGCTCTTCGACTTCATCCACGAGAACCCGCTCGTGAACATGGAGCCCTCCGGGTTCGTTCACGATCCGCACGCGGTGGCGCAGCTCGATCGCTTCGTCGCGATCAATTCCGCGCTCGAGATCGACCTGACCGGCCAGGTGACCGCCGAGAGCCTGGGGCCGCGTCAGGTGGCCGGCATCGGCGGTCAATTCGATTTCGTGCTCGGCGCCTCGCGCTCGCGCGGCGGCGCGGCGATCATCGCGCTGCCGTCGACGGGACGCGACGGCGCCGTGTCGCGGATCGTCCCATCGCTGCAAGCGGGCGCGGCGGTGACGAGCCCCCGCGCGCTGGCGGACTGGGTCGTGACCGAGCACGGCGCGGCGGCGCTGCGGGGAAAAGGGGAACGGGGACGGGCCGAGGCGCTGATCGCGGTCGCCCATCCCCGGTTTCGGGAGGAGCTACTGCAGCGTGCTACTTCTTAGCGGCGTCGATCTTCTCGAAAATTTCCTCGTCGGTCGGAAACCGGTACGTCGTCTCGTTCGTGTAGACGACGTCGTCGTTGATCGATACCTCGAAGATCCCGCTGTGCCCTTCCTTGAGAACCGCGGTGAGTCCGTACTTGGTCTTGATGGCGGCCTGCAAACTGGAGGCCTGAGGGAGGTAGTTTCACTCGCCGCAGTATCTGATCTGGATGTTCATCCGAGCCTCCTCACTGAAAGTGGATCTCATTCTAATATGATGCGGGACGGCCAGGGGGAGATTCCGTGATGCCGGTCGTGATCGACACCGATCCGGGAATTGACGACGCGCTGGCCCTCCTCTTTGCCTGGAACTCGCCCGAGATCCAGGTCGAGGCGATCACGACGGTCGCCGGAAACGTCACGATCGAGGCGGCGAGCACGAACCTCCTGCGCCTGCTCGCGCTGCGGCGCCCGGTCCCACGACCGGTCGTGGCCGCCGGCGCCGCCGGGCCCCTCGCTCGTGCGCTGACGACGGCGACCCGCTATCACGGCGAAGACGGGCTGGGCGATCTTCCGGATTGGCCCGAGGTCGAGCGACTGCCCGGCTCGCCGGGCGCTGTCGAAGTCATCCTCGACGCGGCGCGCCGCCACGAGCGGGATCTGACGATCATCGCCCTCGGGCCCCTGACCAATCTGGCCCTGGCGCTCAAGGAAGACGCGGGTGCGCTCGAGCGGGTGGGGCGGATCGTCGCGATGGGGGGTGCCATCGACGTGCCCGGTAACGTCACGCCGACCGTCGAGTTCAATATGTTCGTGGATCCCGAAGCCGCGCACCGCGTGCTCGCGGCGGGGCTCCCGCTCGAGGTCGTGCCGCTTGACGCGACGCGCCAGGCGGTCCTGCCGCGCGCGGGGATGCGAGCCACCTTGGGCCGCGCGACGGGGCCGCTCGCCTCGCGGATTCAGGGATTCAGCGAACGTGGTTTCCGGATTGCCCACAGCGACGGGGAGCAGGGCATGGCGCTGCACGACCCGCTTGCCGTCGGGCTCGCGCTCGATCCGTCGCTTGGCAAGTGGGAGGCCGTTCGTCTCGCGATCGGGCCCGACGGCGAGACGATGCGCACGAGCGGCCCGCCGAACTGCCGCGTCGCGAGGAGCGTGGAGAGCGACCGGTTCATTCGACTCTTCCTGGATCGCCTGTGTCCGCCGGCGCCACTGCGCGACGCGTCCTCGTAGTCGGCTCGGCGAACGTCGACTTCACCGTCGCGGCCTCGCGCCTGCCGGGTGTCGGCGAGACCGTCAGCGGCGGAACCCTGCTGGTGAACCATGGAGGCAAGGGCGCGAACCAGGCGGTCGCCGCCCGGCGACTCGGCGCTGAGGTGCGCTTCATCGCGTGCGTCGGCGACGACGCGTCCGGGCGCGACATCCGCGCGGCGCTCCGAGCGGAGGGCATCGGCGTCGACGGCGTGATGGTCACCGCCGACGCGGCCACCGGCACGGCGCTGATCGTGGTCGACGGCGAGGGACGCAATCAGATCGTCGTCGCGCCCGGCGCGAACTGGCGGCTCTCGGCCGAGCACGTCGGCTCGCGCGCCGACGATTTCGCGTGGGCGCAGGTCGTCATGTGTCAGCTCGAGACGCCGCTCGAGACCCTCGCGGTCGCGCTCGCCCAGGCGCGACGCCGAGGGCTCGTCACCATGCTGAATCCGGCGCCGGTCCGCGAGGGGATCTCCGACGACATCTGGCGGCTCGTCGATTATCTGACGCCGAACGAGGGCGAGGCGGAGCGGCTCAGCGGTGTCGCCGTGCGCGACGCGCGCTCTGCCGCTGCCGCGGCGCGGGCGCTGCGGGAACGCGGCGTCGGTACCGTGATCGTGACGCTCGGGGCGCAGGGCTCACTGGCCTGCACGGCGCAGGGCGTCGTGGAGGTTCCCGCGTTCACCGTGACGGCCGTCGACACCACCGCCGCGGGCGACGCGTTCAACGGCGCCCTCGGCGCGGCGCTGGCGGGCCGCGAGGCCCTTCCGGACGCGCTGCGATTCGCCAGCGCGGCCGCCGCCATCGCGTGCACCCGCCGCGGCGCCCAGCCGTCGCTGGCGACCCGCGCCGAGGTCGAGCGGCTGTTGTCGGCGAAGTGACGGCGACAGGCCCCGCCGGCCGGCGCTCCCTCCGAGCGTGGGCTAAGGCAGGCGCGCGCGCAACGCGCGGACCCGGTCGATGGCCGCGTCGACGCGCGCCGGGTCGAGGGTGCCCTTGCTCAGCGCCTGGCGGATGGCGGCCTGGGCGAGCTGCGTGGCCGAGGTGCCGTCCGGGAGACGGTCGTCGACGATCAGGAGCACGTCGACGCCGGCGTCGAGCGCCAGCACCGCCGCCTCGCCGATCCCGTACTGACGCTCGATCGCGCCCATTCGCAGGTCGTCGCTGACGACCGCGCCCTTGAAGCCGAGCTCGCCGCGCAGCACGCCGTTGACCGTCGCGCGTGACAAGGTCGCCGGGTATTGCTCGTCGAGCCGCTTGTTGAAGACGTGCGCGGTCATCACGCTGTCGGCGAGCCCGTCCGCGATCAGCGCGCGATACGGCGCCAGCTCGAGCTCGGGCGACGCGGTGTCGGTGACGTCGGTGAAGCCGAGATGCGTGTCGTCGAAGCTCGAGCCGTGGCCCGGGAAGTGTTTCAGCGCGGTCAGCACGCCCTCGGCGCGGAGCCCCTGGACGAACGCGCGCGCGTGCTCGGTGACCTGCAGCGGATTGGCGCCGAAGCTGCGGGCCGCGCCGACGATGACCGGGTTGGCCGGGTTGTAGCCCACGTCGACCACCGGGGCCAGGTCCCAGTTGATACCGACCGCGCGGAGCATCGCGCCGATCCGGCGCGCCTCCAGCTCGGTCAGGACGAAGTCGTTGCTCTCGCCGAGCTCCTGTGCGGAGAACGTGGCGGGCCATCCCAAGCGCGGCGCGAGCCGCATGACGCTGCCGCCCTCGGCGTCCACGGCGATGAAGGGCTTGCGCCCGGTGCAGCCCGTCGATTGCGTCGTGAGCCCGCCGGTGAGCCGGCCCAGCTGCTCGGCGTCGACGATGTTGCGGCCGAGCAGGAGCACGCCACCGACTCGAAACTCGCACAGGAGCCTCGCGAGCTCGGTGTTCC
The DNA here is from genome assembly GCA_963789955.1 of uncultured Candidatus Rokubacteria bacterium. GTDB lineage: Bacteria > Methylomirabilota > Methylomirabilia > Rokubacteriales > CSP1-6 > AR31. Next base: position 295,968 of record CAWBMV010000037.1, on the reverse strand, counting down.
CGACCGCCTCCGTGCCGCGAAAGCCGACCAGGAACAGCGAGCCGAGCTCGCGCTCGATCGCGGTCAGGCGCACGCCGTCGGGCGCGAGCGCGGCCCCGCAGCCGGCCGCGAGCAGGATGCCGAGCAGACTAGCGGCGGCGAGCCGCCGCAACGAGCTTCTCCACGCGCGCGCGCTCGACCGGCAGGCGCACGTCGCCGTTGCGCTTGACCGAGGTGCCGACGATGACGCCGTCGGCCACGGACAGGAGCTCCGCGGCCGTCTCGGCGGTCACGCCGCTGCCGACGAGAATCGGGACGTCGGCGACGGCGCCGCGCACGCGCTTGACGTCGCCGAGCGGCGTCGCCTGGCCGGTCGCCGGGCCGGAGACGACCAGCGCGTCGGCCAGCCCGCGGTGCACGAGATCCCTCGCGGTCTGGTCGATGTCCACCGGCCCGAGCGGCACCGCGTGCTTGCCGCCGACGTCGGCGAAGATCGCCACGTCCGCGCCGAGCAGGCGCCGGTCGCGGAGCGTGCCGTACGCGTCGGACTGCACGATGCCCTGGTCGGCGAGCACCGCGCCGGCGTGGACGTTGACGCGAATGAATTCGGCGCCGACCGCCGCGGCGACCGCGAGCGCCGCGCGCGCGTCGTTCTTCAGGACGTTCACGCCGAGCATCGTTCGCGGCAGCGCCCTCCGGACCTCGGCGGCGACCACGCTCATGGCCGCCACCGTGGCCGGCTCGACGCGGCCGGGCGTGAAGGGCGCATCACCGAAGTTCTCGACGAGCACCGCGTCCACGCCGCCGTCGACCAGGGCGTGAGCGTCCGCGAGTGCCAGGGCCACGACGCGCGCCATCGCCCCGTCCCATCGAGGGCTGCCGGGCAGGGGCGGCAGGTGCACCATGCCGATGATCGTGCGCTCGAGTCGCATCAGCGGTAGCCTAGCATGACGTCATGAAGATCGAGCTCACCCCGGCGCGCGCGCAGGACCTCCCGGTCATGCGGCGCCTCATGCAGCTCTACCTCTACGACTTCGCCGCGATCGACGACTGGGCCATCGGAGACGACGGCCTCTACGGCAACACGACGATCATCGAAGGGTTCTGGACGGATCCGAAGCTCACGTCGTACCTCGTGCGCGTCGACGGGGCGCTCGTCGGCTTCGTGCTGGTCCGCGACGGCGCGTACTTCGCGGGCAACGGCACCCGGGACATCAGCGAGTTCTTCATCCTGCGCCGCCACCGCCGTCAGGGCATCGGCGGCGAGGTCGCCCGGAAGCTGTTCGACGCGTTTCCAGGGCGGTGGGAGGTCACGCAGCTGACGAGCAACGTCGAGGCCCAGACCTTCTGGCGCCGCGTGATCGGCGAGTACACCGGGGGACGCTACGACGAGCTGCCGCGGCCGGACGGCCGCGGTGTCATGCAGCGCTTCGATACCAAACGGCGATGACGATCTTCCTCGCCGGCATGAAGTCGCGCGCCGTCGCCTCACGCTAGGAGAAGGAGACGCCATGGGTTACGAGACACTCATCGTCGACCAGTCCGGTCCGATCGCCACGATCACGCTCAATCGCCCGGACGCGCGCAACGCGCTCGACTTCGCGATGCGCCGCGAGCTCTTGACCGCGCTCGACGAGATCGAGGCGAACCCGGCCGCCCGCGTGGTCATCCTGACGGGCGCCGGCGGCCACTTCTGCGCCGGCGGTGACGTGAAGAACATGCGCCAGCGCAGCACCGCCGCGGACGGGCAGGTGCGCGTCGGGCTCCTCAATCGCGCCGTCCTGCGGCTGGTGAATTTTCCGCTGCCGACGATCGCGATGGTGGACGGGTACGCGGTCGGCGCCGGCTCGAACCTGGCGCTCTGCTGCGACCTGATCGTCGCGTCCGACCGCGCGAAATTCGGCGAGCTGTTCTGCAAGATCGGCCTGGCGGTCGACGGCGGCGGCACCTGGCTCTTGCCGCGCCTCGTCGGCATGGCGCGCGCGAAGGAGCTGATCTTCACCGGCGACATCTTCGACGCGGCCGAGGCGATGCGGATCGGGCTCGTCAACCGCGTCGTGCACGTCGCCGACCTGGCCTCGACGACGCGCGAGCTCGCCGAGAAGATCGCGGCGGGTCCGCCGCTGGCGCTGCGGCTGGACAAGCAGGCGCTCAACCGCGCGGCCAGCAGCGATCTGGCCTCGGCGCTCGAGGTCGAGGCGCTGTCTCAGGGCGTTGCGGTCGCGTCCGACGACCATCGGGAGGGCGTCGCCGCCTTCTTCGACAAGCGCCCGCCGAAGTTCTCGGGCGCCTGATCCGCGCGAGCCGCGGGCGCGGCGCCGGGCGATCGGCGCCGACCTGCCGCTACGGCGACGGCGGCGCGACGGCTGCCGCGGCGGTGGCGGCGTGGACGGCTGCCGCGGCGGCGTGGTCGTCGGCGGCAGGCGCGGCGCCCGCCGGAGCGCGTCTTCGAGGTCCGGCGAGTATCGGCGCTTCTCGTCGGTGATCCTGCCGGCGTCACCGGCGGTGCTCGACCACGCGTGGCGTGATCAGGAGCAGCAACTCCGTCTTGTCGATGATTCGCTCGGTGAACTTGAAGGCATAGCCGATCAGCGGGATGTCCTTGAGGATCGGGATGCCGCGGTCGGTGGTCGTCAGCTTGTCCTGGATGAGGCCACCCAGCACCAGGGTCTGATTGTTCAGCAGCACGACCGATGTCTCCGCTTCGCGCTTGGTGAACGAGGGCGAATTCGTGGGTGGCACCGGGGATCCGATCTGGTTCGCTTCCTGCTTCACGTCGAGGGCCACGGTGCCCTGCTCGCCGATGCGCGGCGTCACGGTGAGGATCACGCCGGCGTCGCGATACTCGACCGTCTGGTTGAGCCCGGCCGTCGTCGTCGTGGTGCTGGTCGTGGTCGTCGTCGGCGTCGTCGTGGCCGCGGCCACCTGTCCGGTGGTCTGGCTGGTGACGATGGGCACGGACGTCGACACGTTGATGACCGCCTTCTTGTTCTCCGACGTCAAGATATGCGGATTCGAGACGATGTTGACCTTGTTCTCGTTCGAGAGCGCGTTGAGCATCGCGATGAACTGATCCGTGCCGAACGTGAACGCCGAGAGCCCCTGCCCGAAGGGCCCGAGGATGCGGGCGGGGCCACCCACGCCGATCGGAAGAAACATCGTCGACGAGTCGGGGGGCGACGGCGTCGTCGGCAACCCAGGGGCCCCCGTATTGGTGTTGACGATATTGAAGCGGCCCGCTCGTATGGCCCAGTCGATTCCGAGCCGCGTGTCGTCGGTCAAGGTGATCTCGGCTATGAGCACCTCGATCAGCACCTGGCGCGGCATACGGTCGAGCTGCTTGATCGTGTTTTCGATCTCCGTCCAGCTCCGCGGGAAGGTCGTGACGATCACCGCGTTGGTGACCTCGTCGGCGATGAAGCGCACCTGGCCCTCGGCCAGGACTTCCGGGGAGCTCGCGGCGCCCGGAATCAGTCCCGGCGCCGGCCCGTAGAGCGCGGGCGGCGTGGCGGCGGCGGCGCGCCCGTCCTGGGAGGCGTGGTGGACGACGAGCTCGTGGTCTCGCAGACGTCGTGGTGGACCCGCTGTCGCGCGCGCCGTAGATCGCGTTCAGGGTCGACGCGAGGTCCTTCGACTTGGCGTTCTCCGCGTAGTAGATGAACACCCGCCGGCCGCCGTAGATGTTGACGTCGAGCTGCGAGACCAGACGCTTGATGGTCTCGACCTCGTGTTTCTTGGCGTGCACGATCAGCGAATTCGAGCGCCGCTCCGGGATGATCAGGGGCGCGCGCTCGGCGGAGCCACTCGTTTGCCCCGGGGCCGCCGGCGGCACCGGCACGCCCGGCTGCGGCGGCGCCGGCGGCGTCGGCCCCGGCGCGCCGCCCGGCGTGGCGAAGCGGACGCGGCCGCTGGCGAAGAGCTGCGTCAGGATCGTCGCCAGCTCGCCGGCGTCGGCGTACGAGATGGGGATGATCTGCAGCTCTTCCTGCGCCACCTGCACGTCGACGAGGCGAATGATGTCGAGCAGCCGCGTCACGTTCGACGCCGCGTCGGTGATGATGAGCACGTTCGTCTCGCGATGGGCGATCAAGGTGCCCCGCGTCGAGATGAGCGGGCGCAGGAGCGCGCTGAGATCGGCGACCGACGAGTACTTGATCGGCACGATCTGCGTGATGATCTCGTCGGTGGTGCGGTTCGGATCGGCCGTCGGCCCGACGATCGTCGGCACGGCACGCTCGCGGGCGCCCTCGATGCGGACGATCTTGTAGAGGTTCCCCGACTTCACCGCCGTGAAGCCCTGCACCTCGAGAATCGCGAGCAGGACGCCGAACACCTCTTCCTGAGCGATGCGGCCCGACGTCTGGACGGTGACCTTGCCGCGCACGTCGGGCGCGAGCACGTAGTTGAAGCCGATGATCTCGCTCGCCGCCTGGATCACCGTCTCGATGTCCGCATTGTCGAAGTTGAGGACGACGAAGCGTCCGCGCTGCGCCGGCGGAACCGGTGGCGCGGTCGGTGGCGGCGGCGGGGGCGGAGCCGGCGCGGCTTCGGGCGGCTGTGTCGGCGCGGGCGGAATCGTCCGCGGCCCGACGGAAACCGGCGGCACGGCCGGAAGCCCCGGCTCGGCGGGCGCCTGGCGGCGTGACCGTCACCGATGGCGGCGGCGTCGCGGCCGGCGGCGGCCGGCGATGCGAGGCGCATCCGGCGGTAAAGGCGACCAGCAACAGGGTGGCGACGAGGCGCTTCATCCTATTGGCTCTGGCTCGGCGCGGCTGGCCCGCGGGTCCCGAGGAATTGGTGGCATCCGGCGTCCGAGGCTCGGCGCGGGCCGCCCAAAGGGAATCGCGCCCGGCTGCGTCTGTGTCGGCTGCTGGATGGCGGGCGGCGGCGGCATGGTCTGGCCCGGCGGCAGCGGACTCCCCGGAGGGCTGAACGCGCGCGGGGATGTGCGGCTGCGTCGGGCCCGGCACCGGGACGAGGCCCTGGTTCGGCAGCTGGCCCCCGGTCTGCGGCTGGCCGGGGAAGGGCGGTTGACCCGGGAGAGGCTGCTGGCCCGGGACGCCCGGCTGGCCCGGCTGAGGCGGGGCGGGTCTGGGCTTCGACGGATCGCGCAGACGCACGTCGACCATCCCGTCCGGTCGCGAGATCACCACCGCGTCGGCGGAAATCGTCTGCACGGTTCCGCCCGCGATCGGGTCGCCGATCCGGTAGCCGGCGATTCGCTTGGTCAGCGGGTCCTCCAGATAGGCGATCGGCGAGCCTTCCCGCAGGACCACGCCGTGAAGGTTCGGCTTGACGATCGGGGCCTGCGTGACGCCCGCGATCCCGGGTCCTGCCGTCTCGCTGCGCGTCGGGCTGAACAAGTTGCGTGTCGCGATCACGTTGTAGGCCTGCGGCGGCAGCTTCGAATCTCCGGCCGGCGCCGGGTTGGCCGACGACCCGACCGGCGCCCGCCCTCGTGCCGCCGCCGGCGGCCGTGAGGTCGCGAGCTGCTTCACGATGAGCGCGACGCAGAGAACCGCCACGCAGGCGAGTACCACGTTGATCGCAAGCAAGCGCCGCGGCATTCAGCTTTTGGCCTTGCCCTGCGCGTTGGGCAGGATGAAACCCGAGATCGTGAGGGTGACGAGCAGCTCCTTCGGCTGGCTCAGGTTGACGACGCGGACCTTGAGGTCCTGGACCGGCAGCAGCTTGGTCGCTCCGTCGAGCCGCGCGAGCAGATCGACGAGCTGCCGGATCTCGCAGGACACCGCGATCTCGACGGGAATCTCCAGGAGCTCGCCGCGATCGGCCGGCGGCAGGATCCGCTCGCTCCGGACTTCGGTCTTGGCTTCGGCGGCCATGTCCTTGACGATCTTCTGCAGCTCCGAGGCGGCGACGGCGGGCGTCGCCGACGTGAGGAACCCCTCCGAGAGCTTCTCGAACTGCGCGGTCGTCTTCTCGAGATCCGCGGTGATCGCGGCGCGCCGCGCGATCAGCTCTCGCTTCTGCTGGAGCACCTGCTCGCGCGCCGGCACGAGCTCGCCGGCGGACCGATTATGCTCGAGGATCGGCTCGACCACCAGCAGCCACCCGCCCAGGATGACGCCGACGGCCAGCGCCAGGCCCACCATGAGCCGCTCGCGGCGGGAGAGATTGCCGATCATTGCTGGGGCACTTCCTGTCCGCGGCGGCGCCCCAGGGTCTCCATCTGAGGCTCGCTGCTGCGCGGCTGCCGGACATTGGGCGCGGCCGCGGGAGGCGGTCCTGGCGGCGCGGGCTGGGCGGAGGGCACCGGCGCGGGAGGCCGCGTGGAGGTCGTCGGGGGCGTCGGCACGGCCGGCGCGGGCACCGCGGCCACCGAAGGCGCCTCCCACGCGGCGCGGATCCTGAATTGCTCTCGATCGCGCCCGCGCGTGACCGGCGAGGCGAACTCGACGCGCTCGAGCCTCGGGGAGTTTTCCAGCAGCGGGATCAAGGTACTCGCCGCGCCGGCCTGCCCGGTCATCTCGACGCCCTTGGCGTCGAACGCGAGATAGGTGACCCACGCGTCGCTCGGCAGGATCTCGGTGAGCTCGCGCAGCACGGCCAGCGGCTGCAGAGTACTCGTGTTGATCTTCTCGACGGTGGCGAGGAGCTGTCGCTTGTGATCGAGGTCTCGCGCGACGCGCTCGACCGCCCGCACGTCTGGGTCGATGCGCGCGATCTCGCCGTTCAGGCGCGCGAGGCGGCGGTTCTCGATGAAGCCCGGCACGAGGAGCGCCACCAGCGCCAGGAGCAAGGTCGCGACCAGCGCCCCCGCGGTGAACATCTCCTGACGAGTGAATCGTCGGGGCTTGATCGCCGCCGGGATGAGATCGAGCGAGGCGATGTTGCGGTTCGAGGCCGTCGCCACCGCCAGATCCAGGGCGCCGCGCGGCTCGGCCACCTGGGCCAGGCAGCGCTCGGCGCGCGACGTCCACGGCGGATCCGAGATCGGCACGCCGAGGTCGAGAAAGGGCGCGGCGGCGGCGCCGTCGCCCGACACCCAGATCGCGTCGCAGGTGCGCCACCTCGCGCCGGCGAGGCTGCGCCGCGTCTCCGCGAGCAGGGTCGCGTCATCGGCGGCGGTGAAGCTCCGGCTGAACACGACCATCGCGTCGTGCAGCAGGAGCAGCTCGGTCGTGTCGCCGACACGGTGGAGCCACACCACGCGCTGACGGCGATCCGTCTCGACCAGGGCGAGCAGATCGTGCGAGGCCACCGTGATCGACACCGGCCGCAGCTTCGCTTCGTCGGCCAGACGCAGCGCGGAATCGATCAGCCGGCGGTCGGCGGCGGCGATCAGCACGCGCCTGCCCTCGACCGGCACGGCGTCGGCTTCGGCATCCGGTGGCAGCGGAACGAAATCGAAGGCGGCGTCGTCGGCCGGAATCGGCAGATGGCGCTCGAGCTCGAACTTCACCATGTCCTGCGTCGCGCCGGCCACCGCCGGGAGCTCGATCGGCTTCACGGTGACGGTCGAGCGGGACAGACCGATCGCGACCGTTCGCGCGGCGAGTGACCGCGCGTCGAGCTCGGCGCGCAGCGCCGCGGCCGGATTTTCGGCTTCGATCGTGAACGTCTCGACACGATCGCGCTCGATCGCGGCGACGCCGAGCCGGTCGCCGAGCATGACGACCGCGAGGCGGACGGACACGAGCTTCGGGATGTTAAGTTTCACCAAGTTAGGTTAACACCCCTAACCGATCGCAGGGAAAGAGTCAACGGGCGCCCGACCACTCCAGAACGACCACCGACGGCGGATCGACGTCGGTACGCTTCTGGACGATCGCCGTCAGCCGGGCGGCCACGCGATCGTCCACGATGCCCTCCGCCTCGACGCGAAACGTCCTGGTCGAGACGCCGAGATTCCTGCCGCCGAATTTCCCGGGCACGTTCGGATAGGGCCCGCTGAGGCGCCGCGACTGCTGGATCTCCGTGATCTCCGCGGTGGAGAGCCCGAGGGCGGTGAGGACGGCCGGGCCGGCGGTGTTCATGTTCACGGTGCCCGTGCTGCGAACGGTGACGAGACTGGCCAGCCCCGGATGGTCCTTGCTGCCGTTGTAGATGGCCGGCGTGACCCCCTTGATCTGCAGGAGCTCGGTGATCGACTCGAGGTTCGCGTTGTGCGCCCGATACGGTATCGGCAGCTTCAAGTAGTAGTCGTCGCTCTCGGCGCCGTTGGCGCGGTGCTCGTCGTTCGGATCGCGCCAGTCCTGGATCGAGTCGCCGATCATGTCGCGGACTTCCTTGTCGATCCCGAGCGTCGCGAGCAGGCGGTCGATGCGGTCGGGCGCCGACGTGTTGATGTTGAGGAGAGCCTCCTCGTCGGCGATGCGGTACGAGTACTGGCCGCCGAGCAGCTCGGCCTTCGCGCGGCGCAGCCGCGGCAGTGCGCGCCGATCGACGCGTATAGAACGTGAGGAGACCGTCGTCGTCCTCGGCGACGAGCGGCGCGTCGGCCACGATCTCGCGGATCGCCTGCTCGAGCGCCGTCTCGGCGAGATGATTGCCGATGATCCCGTTCTTGTAGGCGCGTACCGCCGAGGCCTCGAGCCGCATCGAGTACGAGAACTCGGCGCCGACCACGGCGATCAGCGCCAGCACGAGCAGGACCACCAGCAGCGCGAATCCGCGCTCGTCGTGCGGGCGTCTCACGGCTCGATCGCGCATCACTGCTGCTGCTCGGTGCCCACGCGGAGCGGCACGGTCAAGGGCAAGAGGGTCTGCGCGCGGCCGTTGAGCGTGCCGCCCACGCTGACGCGGATCGCCTTCGGCAGGCGCTTCTGGGTCTCGACGTCCCACGTGTCCTGCCAGGCGCCGGAGTCGTCGAGAAAGCCGAATGAGAGCTCCGTCAGGGTGGGGTCGTTGAAGACGACCACCGCGTCCGTGAACGGGTTGCGGTTCGGCAAGACGCGCTGCCGGATGACCAGGCCGCGCTGCTCGCCCGTGGTTCCGAGCTCGATCACGACCGCGGTGAAGGCGACGGGGATCGACGTCGGGAAGGGGGCGGTCTGCGTCACGAACTCGAGGCTCGACGCGGTGCCGGCGAAGAGCAGCACCGCGGTCGGCATGTCGCTGCGAGGGCCGTTGAACGGATAGGCCGCGCCGACCGAGCGGCCCAGGGTCAGCGCGATCCCGCGCAGATGCTGGTATGCCTCCGCGCGCTCCTCGCCCTGCCGCCACGAGCCCAGCGCGATCCGGACGCCGCCGAAGGCGATCACCACCAGCGCGCCGACGATGGCGAGCGCCATCAGGAGCTCGATCAAGGTGAAGCCGCGCTGGTCGCGTCTCACCGCGAACGAACTCCCGGCAGCGGCGCCGCGTCGGCGGCCGTCCGCATGCTCACGATCTCGACGCCGCGCTTGTCGCCCCAGCTGACCTTCACGTCGATCCGGTAGACGTGCCATTTGGCGGTCGCCGCCGTCCGGGTGAGATCGGGCGCGGGCACGACGGTGACGACGCGCTCCCAGTCGAAGTTGCCTTCCTTGCCCTGGTCGCGCCCTTCCACCGGGACGACCATCTCGCGGGTCTTCTGATCGGCGAGGAGCACGGCCTGCTGGTGGTCACCCGCGACTTTCAAGAGCCGCAGCCCCTGCGCGAAGCCCTGGATCACGGCGACCACGGCGACGCTCAGGATCGCGAACGCGATGAGGACCTCGAGGAGCGTGAAGCCGGCCTGGCTCCGGCGCCTCATTCGCGCTGGTTCCGCACGCGTCCGGTCACGGCGTCGACCGTGACGCGATAGGCGATCTTGCCCGAGACGAGATGAAAGTCTCCGCCGCTGGACGTTCCCTGCGGCTCGAAGCGAACCGCCAGCGAGTTCGGCGTGTCGGCCCGGATCTCGACGCGCTTCGAGAGCGCGCGGGTCCAGCGGACTTCGTCCTCGCCGGTCGTGACCGTCAGCAGATGGCTCGTCGGATTGACCAAGACGGTGAACGCCTGTCTCGTGGTGATCGCCTGCTCGCGCGCGTGCCGGAACGTGGCCGAGAATCCGGCGACCTCGGCCCGGGCGCGCAAGGTTTCGGTGCTCCGTCCGATCGCCGGGGCCACGAGGCCCACCGCGACCGCGACGACCACCAAGGTGACGATCAGCTCGAGGAGCGTGAAGCCCCGGGCATCTACTTTTGGCTGCTGTCCCATGACGTAATATCCGTGTTCTCGCCTTCGCCACCCGGGGCCCCATCGGCACCCTCGGACCAGAGGTCGTACTCCCCGTTCTGGCCCGGACAGCAGCGATACTTGTACTGGTTGCCCCACGGATCCTTGGGCACAGCCTTTTTGAGGTAGGGACCGTTCCAGTTGTTTACATTCGGATTCCGATTCAGCGCGTCGAGACCCTGGCCGGCGTTGGGATAGCTGCCGATGTCCAGGCGATATTGGTCCAGGGCCGCCCCGAGCAGCTCGATCTGCGCCCGCGCCGCAGCCATCTTCGACTGACCGACTCGACCAAACAGCCGCGGCCCCACCAACCCAACCAGCAACCCCAGCACGATGATGACCACGAGCAGCTCGATCAACGTAAACCCCCGCTGATCTAAGAACCTCCGGCATGCAGCTCGACGCATCGAGCGGCAATTCTCAAGAACGAGAAACCGAGACCGGGCGGGGCGGGCCGAGCGGGGGCGGGGGAGCCCCTGCGCGACGCGTGTAGTCAGCGCGCGGACGCCGCCGAGTAATCTCTTTGACGGGAAGTCCATGAGAGCAGTCGTCGTCGCGCAGGGGCTCCCCCGCCCCCGCTCGGCCCGCCCCGCCCGCCTCACAGCGGTATCTCGTTGATAGAGAAAATAGCCAGCATCATAGCGACGACGATGAAAGCCACAAGTACCCCCATGCCGAAGATGATCACGGGCTCGAGCAGCCGGAGCGCGCGCTTGAGATCGGTCCCGACCTCGGTCTCGAACGTCTCGGCGACCTTGATGAGCATGTCCTCGAGCCGGCCCGTCTCCTCGCCGACTCGCACCATGTGGATCGCCAGCACAGGAAACGGCGCCTGCTCCTGCATCCCCGTCGCGAGGGTGCCGCCGCGCTTCACGCCATCGGAGAGCCGCGCGACGCGCCTGCCCGATCGCCTGATTCGTCATCGTGTCGCCGACGACGGCGAGCGCGCTCATGACCGGCACGCCGCTCTTGAGCATGGTGCCGAGCGTCCGGGCGAAGCGCGCGGTCTCGATCTTCATGACGAGCGGTCCGACGATGGGAAGGCCGAGGATGGTCTGATCCCACTGGAGCCGCCCCTGCGGGCTGCCGGTCCACATGCGCCAGGCCAGCATCGCGCCGAGCGCCAGGAGGACACCGACCCACCAGTAGGACGAGAAGATCGCGCTCACCGTGAGGAGGATCTGGGTCGGGAGCGGGATCGTCTGTCCGAGGTCGGCGAAGATCGTCGCGAACCGCGGGATCACGAAGGTCATGAGAAAGATGATGGCGCCGATCCCGAACGTGAAGACCACGGCCGGGTAGGCGACCGCCGTGATGACGGCCTCGCTGAACGCGGCGCGCGCTTCGAGGAATTCGGAGAGCCGGCGCAAGGTGACCTCGAGCACGCCGCCCCGCTCGCCGGCGCGGATCATGTTGATGTAGAGCCGGGAGAACGGCCGGGGATGATGCTTGGCGAGCGCCTCACTCAGCGAGGCGCCGCCGCGAACGCTCACCAGCAGATCGGACACGATCGCCTTGACGCGCCCGTTCGGCGCCAGCTCTTCGAGAATGGCCAGCGCGCGGTCGAGCGGCAGGGTGGCCTCGAACAGGGTCGCGAGCTGCTGGGTGAACGCGAGGATGTCGCCCTGGCTGATGCGACCCGATCCGCCGAGCGACAGCCAGCTTTGCCGGTCGGCGTGCGGCGAGACGCGGATCGGGAAGTACGAATCGCGCTGCAGCCGCTCGACGACGGAGCGCGCGTCGGGCGCTTCCATCACGCCATCGATCGTCTGGCCGCGCCGGTCGGCCGCCCGATACACAAAAACGGGCATGGCGGACTAGGCGTCTTCCTGCGTGACTCGGAGCACTTCCTCGACGGTGGTGACCCCGGCGCACGCCTTGGCCCAGCCGTCGAGCCGCAACGTGACCATGCCGGCTTCCATCGCGACACGGCGGATGTCGCGGGTCGGCGCTCGGCGGAGGATGAGGCTGCGCGCCTCTTCCGTGATCGGGAACAGCTCGTAGATCCCGGTCCGGCCTCGGTAGCCGGTGCCGCGACACTCGTCGCAGCCGCGGCCGCGATAGAGGCGCGTGCCGTCGGCGCCGGCGATGCCGAGGGCGCCCAGGTCGGCCGGCGACGGCGTGTCGGAGACGCGGCACGTCGCGCAGATCCGCCGGACGAGCCGCTGCGCGAGCACGCCTTCGAGCACGGAGGCCACCAGGTAGGGCTCGACGCCCATGTCCTGGAGCCGCGTGATCGCGCCCGGCGCGTCGTTGGTGTGCAGGGTCGAGAAGACGAGGTGACCGGTGAGCGAGGCCTGGATCGCGATCTCCGCCGTCTCGAGGTCGCGGATCTCGCCGATCAGGATCACGTCGGGGTCCTGGCGGACGATGTGCCGGAGCCCGGTGGCGAAGGTCAGACCGATCTTCGGCTTGACCGCGATCTGGTTGACGCCCTTCAGCTGGTACTCGACCGGGTCCTCGACGGTGATGATCTTGCGGTCCGGCGAGTTGATCTTGTCGAGCGCGCCGTAGAGCGTCGTGGTCTTGCCCGATCCGGTCGGTCCCGTGACCAGGACGATGCCGTGGGGCCGCTTGATCAACCCTTCGAAGCGGGGGAGCATCCCCGGCGAGAAGCCGAGCTTCTCGAGGGCCAGGAAGACGCTCTGCCGGTCGAGCAGCCGCATGACGATCGACTCGCCGTGCACCGTCGGAATCGTCGAGGTGCGGATGTCGACGCGGCGATTGTGGAGCGTGACCCGGATGCGGCCGTCCTGGGGGAGCCGCCGCTCCGCGATGTTCATCTCGGCCATCAGCTTCACGCGCGAGGTCACCGCGGCCTGCAGGCGCCGCGGCGGCGCCTCCTGGTCGAAGAGCATGCCGTCGATGCGGTACCGGATGCGCAGCGTGTCCTCGAACGGCTCGATGTGGATGTCGGAGGCCTCGGACGTGATGGCGTTCTCGATGAGCAGATTCACGAGCCGGACGACCGGCGCCTCGAACGCCATGTCGCGCAGCTGGTTGACGTCCTCGTCGCCCTCGCCGCCGCGATCGTCGTCCATGCCCTCGACGATGCGCTGCAGCGGTGTCGCCACGCCGTCATAGGTCCGGTCGATCGCCTCGACGATCGCGTCGGCCGACGAGACGCAGACCTTCACGGTGAGGCCGGTCGACTGCGCGAGATCGTCGACGATGATCGGATTCAGCGGATCGGCCGTCGCGATGGTCAGCACGTTGCCTTCGACGCTCACCGGGCACACCGCGTACTGGCGCAGATACTTCGGCGAGAGATTCTTGACGATCGGCAGGGGCGCCGGCAGCTCATCGCGGTTGAGATACGCGAGGTTCTGCTGCTGCGCGAGGGCTCGGAGCACGTCGTCGTCCTTCACGGCGCCCAGGGACACGAGCGCCTCGCCGACCCGTTCGCCCGTCGTGCGGGCGCGGACGAGCGCCTGCTCCACGACGTCGGGGGTGGTCAGCCGCTCGCGAACCAGGATCTCACCGAGCCTGCGGAAAAGCCCTGTGATGCCCATGCTATGCTCCCGACGATGTTAGCATACCTGGCCTTTGTGGCCGCTGCGGCGGTCGCCGATCTCGCCGGTGCCTTGCTCGTGACCACGGTGCATCAGAAGGGATTGGCGCCGCTGCGATATTTCGTCGCGGGCGGCGCCGGGTTCATGCTGGCCGCCGCGTTCGTGCGTATGCTGCCCGAGAGCGCGCAGGTCCCGCACGCGTTCCTCTTCGTCCTGATCGGCTACTTCGGCGTGCACCTCTTCGAGCACACGGTCGCGCCGCACTTCCACTTCGGCGAAGAGATCCACCCGGAGGCGCTGCTGCGCCCCTCGGCCGGCTACCTGGCGCTCCTCGGCCTCGGCGTCCACACGCTCTTCGACGGCGTCGCCATCGCCGCGGGCTTCATGATCGCCCCGTCGCTCGGCGTGCTCCTGTCCATCGCGGTGTGCCTGCACAAGGTACCCGAGGGGGTCACGATCGCGTCGATCATGCTCGCCGGCGGCCAGTCGCCCAGGGCCGCGGTGGGCGCGGGCGCGCTGCTCGGCGTGCTCACGCTCGCGGGCGCGGCGGCGACGCACTTCCTGGCCGCTCATCACGTCGGCTACGCGCTGGCGCTCTCGGCCGGAGTCACCATCTACGTCGCGGCGTCGGATCTCATTCCCGAAGTGAATCGCGAAGGTGGTCCGGCCCTCGGCTGGACGGTCTTCGCCGGGCTCGTGCTGTTCGCGGTCGCCGACTGGCTCGTGTCGCCGCTCGGCGCGCACTGATCGCCTTTCTCGATGAAAATCCGCTTGATCGACAGAACGGAGGAGGACCGATGGCCTTCCGAGACGTTGCGAAAGACTTCGTGGACAAGCTGCCGAAGCACCGGGACAATCTGTTCTACAACACGGACGGCTTCGTTGGTGCGCCGAACGTTCCGGGGAACCATCGTGGATCCAGGAACCAGACGGACGACGTGATGCTGGTCCAGCATTTCCTCAAGATCGTCGCCCAGAATCCGACGAAGTTCAAAAACCCGTTCCACCCACCCAAGAAGTTTCCGACGATGAAGGTCGACGGAGTCTACGGTGACATCACCGCGCACTGGATCATTGCGTTCCAGCAGCACCTGCACAACGTCGGTCGACCCGTCCTCGTCGACGGCGTCGTCGACCGGGTCCTGAACGGCGTCAAGCTGTCGCCGAACAAGTTCATCTGGACGATGGTGATGCTCAACATCACGATGGGGCAAGTCACGGGCGATGAGCTTTGGGACGCGTGGTGGAAGGAGCCCAGCGTGCCCCCTCTGCTCCGCGACAAGATTCGAGACCCCGCCACGTTCTTCTGATCCGCCCGGACAGCCCGCTGATGCTAAGCTCCCGCGCTGTCGTGAAGATCCTGATCCTGCACGGCCCGAACCTGAATCTCCTGGGCACCCGCGAGCCGGGAGTCTACGGTCGCGATCACGCTCGCCGAAGTCGATCGTATGCTTCGCGAGCACGCCCGCCGCCGCGGTCACTCGGTCGAGTGCCGGCAGTCGAATCACGAGGGACAGCTCGTCGACTGGCTCCAGGCCGCCCAGGGTGAGCGGTTCGCCGGCGTCGTCTTCAACCCGGGCGCGTTCACGCACTACTCGATCGCCCTGCGCGACGCGGTGGCCGCGATCAAGCTGCCGGTCGTGGAGGTCCACCTGTCGAACGTGCACGGGCGCGAGGAGTTCCGGCGCCACTCGGTGATCGCCGCCGTTGCGCGCGGTCAGATCGTGGGATTCGGCCCACAGAGCTATCTGCTGGGCCTCGACGCTCTCACGGCGGATTCGCGCCGAACGACTCGGCGACGGTGAATCGCGACCGCCATCTCGTCGTCTAACGACGACGGGGGGCGAGCGAGTGAATCCCGGTGGACACGGACGAAGCAGCCCTGATCGAGCGATGCCGTGCCGGCGATCTCGCGGCGTTCGAGCCCCTGGTCGAGAAGTACCGGCAGCGCGTCTATCGACTCGCCTACAACGTCCTTCGCGACCCGGAAGAGGCCTGGGACGTCGCCCAGGATGCCTTCATCCGCGCCTTTCAGGCGCTGCCGTCGTTCCGGGGCGACTCCGCGTTCTACACCTGGCTCTTTCGGATCGTGATGAACGTCGCGCGGGACCGCGCGCGACAGCACGCGGCGCGCGGGCGCGCGTTCGGTACCGAGCGCGTCGACGAGCAGGACTGGGACCGGGTCCTGGTCGATCAGGGGACCGCGCCCGACACCCACGCCAAGCAGGTCGAGGAGCGCGAGCGAATCGGCCGCGCGCTCGCCACTTTGTCCGAGCCGCATCGGGCCATTATCATGTTGAGTGATCTCGAGGGTCTCTCGTACCGCGAGATCGCGGAGGTGCTGAACATACCGATGGGGACCGTGATGTCGCGGCTGCACAACGCCCGCCGGCGTCTACGGGACGCCCTCGGACCGCTCCTGGTTGCTGATCCTGGCCGTGATGCTGACCCTTGCGCTGGCCGCGATCGCGCAGGCGCAGACCATTGTCCGGTTCGGCACGCGAATCGTCCTGGCCAGCGACGGCCCGCCGCCGAACGCGTCGACCAAGGCGCCGGAGCCGCCCGACGAGCGCCTCGAGGCGTTTCTGCCGAAGCTCCGCCAGCTCTTCCGCTACAACAACTACACCTCACTCGCGCGCTACCGCGCCGAGGTCCCGGTGGGAACGACCCAGAAGTGGCCGGTGCCGGGCGATCGGCGGCTGGAGGTCACGCCGCAGAGCGTGCGTGGCGCCGCGGTGACGTTCAACATGCGGCTCCTGCGCGGCAGCATGACCGAGCTGTCGACGAACATTCAGGCCCAATCGGGCAATCCGGCGGTGATCGGCGGTCCCAAGCACGGCTCCGGCACCCTCATCATCATCCTGTGGACCAACCCCACTCCGTGATCGGCAGGCGACGGTGAGCTCGGGCGAAGAACGCTACTTCCAGGAGCGCGCGCGGATCGAGCAGGGTCACACGAAGTACCGCGACAAGCTCCGCGAGGAAGGCAAGCTCTTCGTCCGCGATCGGCTCAAGCTCCTTCTCGATCCGGGCTCCGAGTTCCAGGAGGACTGGCTCTTCGCGCGGTCCAACGAGCCCGACACACCGGCCGACGGCGTCGTCACCGGCGTCGGCATGGTGGGCGGGCGTCCCGTGTGCGTCATGGCCAACGACTACACGGTCAAGGCCGGCTCGTGGGGCGAGAAGACCATCCAGAAGATCATTCGAATCCAGGAGAAGGCCGCGCGGCTGCGGCTGCCCCTCATCTATATGGTGGACGCCGCCGGCGGGCGCATCTCCGAGCAGATCAAGATCTTTCCCGGGCGATTCCACGCCGGACGCATCTTCTACAACGAGGTGCAGCTCTCCGGTGTCGTGCCCCAGGTCTGCATCCTGTTCGGGCCGTCGCCGGCGGGCTCGGCCTATCTGCCCGCGCTGACCGACGTGGTGATCATGGTGGAGGGCAAGGCGTCTCTCTACGTCGGGAGCCCGCGCATGGTCGAGATGGCCATCGGCGAGAAGACGACCCTGGAGGAGCTCGGCGGCGCGCTCATGCACTGCAAGGTCTCCGGTTGCGGCGACATGCTCGCCGCCTCGGACGAGGACGCGATCGCGCTGGCCCGCCGCTATCTGACCTACATGCCGCAGTCGTACCGCGATGTGCCGGCGATGGCGCCGGCCGCCGAGCCGAAGCCGGGCCGCTCCGTCGATGAGATCGTCCCGTACGACCAGCGGAAGTACTTCGACATGTACGAGGTCATCGATCGTCTGATCGACGCCGGCTCCTGGTTCGAGATCAAGCGGCTCTTCGCGCAGGAGGTCATCGTCGGCTTCGCGCGTCTGGGCGGCCGCGCGGTCGGTATCGTCGCCAACCAGCCGAAGGTGAAGGGCGGCGTGCTGATGGTCGACTCGTCCGACAAGGCGGCGCGCTTCATCTGGCTCTGCAACGCGTTCAATCTCCCGCTCGTCTACCTCGCCGACATCGCCGGCTTCATGGTCGGCACCAAGGTCGAGCAGCAGGGGATCATCCGCCACGGCGCCAAGATGGTCTTCGCGACCGCGCAGGCGACGGTGCCGAAGATCTCGGTGATCGTGCGCAAGTGCTACGGCGCCGGGCTCTACGCGATGTGCGGCCCGGCCTTCGAGCCCGACGCGTCGATCGCGCTGCCGCAGGGGCAGATCGCGATCATGGGTCCGGAGCCCGCGGTGAACGCGGTCTACTACAACAAGATCATGGAGCTGCCCGAGAGCGAGCGCGCGGCCTGGGTCAAGCAGAAGCGCGACGAGTACGTGAAGGACGTCGACACCTACAAGCTCGCCTCCGAGATGCTGATCGACGACATCGTGCCGGGCGGCGCCCTGCGCGACGAGCTGATCAAGCGCCTGGCGTTCGCGCAGTCCAAAGTGCACGAGTTCCCGTCTCGCCGGAACGGCGTCTACCCCGTCTGAAACGCGGCGGCTCCCGCCGCCTCCGCCGCTCCCCGCGCCCCGTCCCGCAACGTCCCGCCGCCCGGATTGCACTATTTCGTGCGGACTTGGCGAATCGCCGTGCTAGGAATCAAATGTGCAAAAAGTGAAACGACCGTCCGCCGAGGGTCGAGAATACCTCACGACCCGGCAGGCGGCGTCTCACTGCCGCGTCTCGATCCCCACACTCCGGCGCTGGATCAGGGCCGGGGACCTCGGCGCTCATCTGACGCCCGGCGGCCACCGCCGCATCGACCTGCACGAGTTCCAGCGCTTCTTGCGCGCTCAGGGCCGGCCGGCCTATCCGGTCGCCTCGGGAGCGAGACCTCGCGTGCTGCTCGTCGACGACGAGCCGCTCGTGGTCCAGCTGCTGCACGACTTGCTGGCCGACGGGTTCGTGATCGAGACGGCGACCGACGGCTACGAGGCGCTCGTCAAGGTCGGGACGTTCCGTCCGGCGCTGATCATTCTCGACGTCGTGCTCGCCGGCCTCGACGGTATCGAGGCGTGCCGGTGTCTCCGGCGACTGCCGGAGACGCGAGAGGTGCGGATTCTCGGTATGACCGGACATCCGTCCATGGTGCCCGTGCTGCTCGGCGCCGGGGCGGACGCGTGCGTGACCAAGCCACTGGACCTGGACCAGGTGTGCCACGAGATCAAGCGGTTGCTCTCAGTGAACGCGGTCTCCCACTCCCTCACGGGACGAGAGGGCTGAAGACGACATGGACTCCATCCGCGTGCTCTACGTCGAAGGCGATCCCGCCGATCAAGAGGCGACCCACCGTCACCTCGTCCGTCACGCGCCCCACATCAAGCTCACCGTCGTGGAGACGGTGGCCGAGGCGGTCGAGCGCGTCACGATCGGCGACATGGATGTGATGCTCGCGGACTATCGCCTCCCCGACGGGACCGGTCTCGATCTGCTGGACGCCGTCAAGTCGCGCGGGCTCGAAGTGCCGGTGGTCCTCGTGACCGCCGCGGGCGACGCCGACACCACGGTCCGGCTGCTCAAGGCCGGAGCCGCCGACTATCTGGTGAAGCGTCCGGAGTATCTGGCCACCTTGCCGGTCGTGCTCGAGAGCGCGTACCGCTGGTTTCGCACCGCGACCGAGCGCCGGCACGCGCCGATCCGTGTGCTCTATGCCGAGCATCATCCGGAGGACATGGCGTTGACGTTGCGCGCCTTCGAGGAGCACGACCGGCGCGCGCGCGTCGAGACGGTCACCCGCGCCCGGGACGCGCTCGCCAAGCTGAAGACCGTTCACTACGACGTCCTGCTGCTCGACAACCGGATGCCGGATCTCTCGGGGATCGAGGTGCTCAAGGAGCTGCAGGCCGTCGGCATCCGCATCCCGGTCGTCATGGTCGCCGGGGAAGGCGACGAGGACTCGGCGGTCCAGGCGTTCAAGCTCGGCGTCGCGGACTACCTGATCAAGCGCGAGGGGTATCTCGCCAAGCTGCCGTCGACGATCGAGAACGTCCTCGCGCACCGCCGGCTGGCCGACGAGAAGGACGGTCTCACCGTCCTCAACGATCTGGCGAAGTCGCTCGTCACGACCAAGGACCTCGACGAGGTGCTGCGCCGGGTCGTGAACGCGGCCCGCGAGCTGATCAAGGCGGAGGCGAGCGTGCTGTGGCTCTTCGAGACCGGCGTGCTGTGGCCGGTGGCGTGGGAAGGCATCGAGGACCGCGCGGCCGAGCCGCTCCGGTTCCAGGTGACGCCGAACCTCGCCGAGCGGCTCGCGCACGAGCGGAAGATCTCGCTGCGCCACCTCCTGGCTCAGGCCGGCGGCCCGGATCTCACCGCGGTCTTCGGCCCGGCCGGCCAGACGCTATCCGCGTCGTTCGTCGGCCCCGAAGGGCTGGTCGCCGTGCTGGCCGTCGGCAGCCCGCGGCCGCGCGAGTTCACGACGATCGAGGAGCGGCTGCTGCTGGCGCTGGCCGACCACGCCGCCGTCGCCGTCGAGAACGCGCGCCTCTACCGCCGCCTGCGGCTCGAGCTCGAGGCGCGCGAGCGGCTCACCGCGATCCTCGAAGCCACGACCGATCTGGTGGCGATCGCCGATCTGTCAGGGCGCCTGCAATACCTCAACGCCGCGGGCCAAGCCCTGCTCGGCCTCGCGGCCGCACGACGCGCTCGGGCATCCGATCGCGGGCCTGGCGCCGGAACGGCTGCGTCCGGTCGTCCACGACGAGATCTGGCCGGCGCTGATCCGGGACGGTCTCTGGACGGGCGAGGCGGTGCTCCTGGCGCGCGACGGGCGCGAGGTGCCGGTGTCGGTGGTCGCCGTCGCCCATCGCGGCGCCGACGGATCCATCGAGTTCCTTTCGGCGATCGTGCGCGACATGACCGAGCGCAAGCGAATCGACGCCGAGCTTCGCCGTCAGCGCGAGGCGCTGTACCAGACCGAGAAGCTCGCGACGATGGGCACGGTCCTCGCCGGGGTCGCACACGAGCTGAACAATCCGCTGACCGCGGTGACCGGCTACGCGAACTTGCTCCGTCAGGAGCTGGCGGGTACGCCGTCGGCGACGCGCGCGGAGGCCATCGCGCACGCGGCCGATCGCTGCGCCTCGATCGTGCGCAACTTCCTGGCGCTCGCGCGGCGCCATCCGCCGGAGCGGCAGCTCGTGCGCTTGAACGACATCGCGCGCGACGCGGCCGAGCTGCTCGCGTATCACCTGCGCGTCGACCGCATCGAGGTCGGGCTCGATCTGACCGACGGTCTCCCGGTGCTGTGGGCCGACCCGCATCAGCTCCACCAGGTCGTGGTGAACTTGATCACCAATGCCCGCGACGAGCTGCGCAAGGCGCCGGAGCCGCGCCGGCTGACCCTGCGCACGCGGGCCGACGCGGTGCGCGGCCGCGTCTCGCTCGACGTCGAGGACACCGGCCCCGGGATCTCCGCCGAGATCCGCGACCGCATCTTCGAGCCGTTCTTCACGACGAAGCCCGTCGGGCAGGGGACGGGTCTCGGTCTCTCGCTCTGCCACGGGATCGTCGAAGGTCACGGCGGCACGCTGTCGCTCGTGAGCGAGGCGGGACACGGCGCGATCTTCCGGGTGGAGCTCCCGGTGGTGGCGCCCCCGGTGACCTCCGGGAAGCGCGCGACGGACGCGCCGCCGGTCGTGAAGGGCAAGCGCATCCTCGTCGTCGACGACGAGCGCCTGGTGACCCAGCTGCTCGGCGAGATGCTCGGCGCCGATCACCACACGGTCGACACGGTGGCGGATGGGACACAGGCGCTCGAGCAGCTCCGGCGGGCGTCGTACGATTTGATCCTCAGCGACGTGCGGATGCCGTACCTCGACGGTCCCGGGCTCTATCGCGCGCTCGAGCGCCGGCTTCCGGACCTCTGCCGGCGCTTCGTGCTCATGACCGGCGACGTCCTGAGCGCGGAGATCCAGACGTTCCTCGAGCAGACCGGAGTGCCGGGGCTGAGCAAGCCCTTCGATCGCGGCGAAGTGCGGCGGGTGATCCAGCTCGTCGCCGGCGGCAACCGGCGCGCGTCGTAGACCGAGCGGACGTCGCGCTCAGGCGCCGAAGCGGCGGCGCGTCGTCGCGAGCGTGTCGGCGATCGGCTGCGGAAGCCGCGGGCCGAACTGCTTGTAGAACTCGTCGAGCTCCTCGAGGGCCTGCAGCCACTCTCCGGCGTCGCACTTCAGCGCCTCACGGAGCTGCGCGGGGTCGACCTCGAGCCCGCCGGTGTCGAGCGCGCCCGCCGCCGGAACCCAGCCGATCGGCGTCTCGTCCGCCCGACCCGTGCCGCGGATTCGCTCGACCATCCACTTGAGCACGCGCACGTTCTCGCCGTAGCCCGGCCACAGGAAGCGGCCCTCGGCGTCGCGGCGGAACCAGTTCACCCGGAAGATGCGCGGCGGGTTGGTGAGGCGCGGCCCGGTCGCGAGCCAGTGGGCGAAGTAGTCGCCCATGTTGTAGCCGCAGAACGGGATCATCGCCATCGGATCGCGGCGTACGACGCCGACCTTGCCGGTGATCGCGGCGGTCGTCTCGGTGCTCATGGCCGAGCCCAGGAACACGCCGTGCGACCAGTCGAATGCCTCGAACACCAGCGGGATCACGCCGGTGCGGCGCGAGCCGAAGATGACGCCGGAGATCGGCACGCCCTGCGGCTCTTCCCAGTTCGGCGCGATCGACGGACATTGCTCGGCGAGCACCGTGAAGCGCGAGTTCGGGTGAGCCGCCGCGCCGGCGCCCGGCTGCCACGGCCGTCCCTGCCAGTCGGTGAGCCCGGCCGGCGCCGTCGGCGTGAGCCCTTCCCACCACGGCTCCTGCGACGGCGTCAGCGCGACGTTGGTGAAGATCGTGTTCGAGCGGACCATCGCGGTCGCGTTCGGGTTCGTCTTGGGGCTCGTGTTGGGCGCGACGCCGAAGAAGCCGCGCTCGGGGTTGACGGCGCGCAGCTGGCCGTTCGCGTCGACCCACATCCACGCGATGTCGTCGCCGACCGTCCACACGCGCCAGCCCGGAAGCTGCGAGACCGCCATCGCGAGATTCGTCTTACCCGAGGCGCTCGGCATCGCGGCCGCCAGATACGTGATCCGACCCTCGGGATCTTCGACGCCGATGATCAGCATGTGCTCCGCGAGCCAGCCCTCCTGGCGGGCCTGCCAGGACGCGATCCGCAGCGCGTGGCATTTCTTGCCGAGCAGCGCGTTGCCGCCGTAGCCGGATCCCACGCTCCAGATGAGCTTTTCTTCAGGGAAGTGCAGGATCAGGCGTCGCTCGGGCGAGAGGTCACCCATCGAGTGGAGCCCGGCGATGAAGTCGTCGTCGCGCCGCATGTGCTGGATCGCGACCTGCCCCACGCGAGTCATCAGGTGCATGCTCGCCACGACGTAGGCGCTATCGGTGACCATCAGGCCGGTTCGGCTCATCGGCGAGCCGGCCGGGCCCATGAGATACGGAATGACCCACATCGTCCGGCCGCGCATGCTGCCCCGGAACAAGGCCCCGGCGGTCGACTTCGCCTCGATCGGCGAGATCCAGTTGTTGGTGGGACCGGCGGAATCCTTCTCGCGCGAGCAGATGAACGTGAGCTGCTCCGTGCGCGCGACGTCCGAGGGGTGGCTGCGGTGCAGGTAGCAGTTCGGATACGTCTTCGGGTTCAACGGCAGGAGCGTGCCGTCCTGCAGCATGGCCTCGATCAGGGAGTCGTACTCGGCCTTGGACCCGTCACACCAGACCACGCGCGACGGTTGCGTCAGGCCGGCGGCCTCGGATACCCACTTCTGGGCCACGCTGGTCACGCTCATGACGGCCTTTCTTGCGCTCGGAGGTGGGTCGCTTCTGAGAAATTGTCTCCTCGCTCTGCCGGGGCCGTCAAGCAGAACGTGCTAGCATTCGCGCCGTGACGGGCCTCGTCGTCGCCGCGCGGTACCTGACGATCGTGCCGCTGCCCGGTCGAGTACGGTTGAGCGCCGACGCGCTCGGCCGCTCCGCCCCCTGGTTTCCAGTAATCGGCCTCGGGATCGGCGTGACTGCTCGCGGCCACCGACCGTGTGACTCAGGTGATTTTCCCCTTACTCCTGGCCGGGTTGATTACCGTAACCGTGTGGAAGCTGCTCACCGGCGGCCTTCACCTCGACGGGCTCGCCGATTGCCTCGACGGTCTCGGCGGGCGCGACGCCGAGCACCGGCTGGCGATCATGCACGACAGCCGGATCGGCGCGTTCGGCGCGCTCGGCCTCATCCTTCTTCTGCTGCTGGAGATCGCGGCCGTCACCGAGATGCCCCCGAGCGTGCGCGTGCGCGCGCTCCTGGTCGCGCCGACCGTCGCGCGCGCCACGCCGCCCCTGCTGGCGCGCCTGTTCTCCGCCTGCGAAACCGGAAGGGCTCGGCGCGGCGTTCGGCGCGGGGGTCGGCGCACTGGCCGCGCCCATCGCGCTCTCGATCGCGCTGGTCGTCGCGATCGTCGCGCTGCGCGGCCTCGGCATCGTCGTCGTGGTCGTCTCCTTCGTGAGCGCGCTGGTTCTCACGCGGTTCTTCGCCGGGCGAGTCTCCGGGATCACCGGGGACGTGCTGGGCGCCGCGATCGAGATCGCGGAGCTGGCGGCCCTGCTCACCGTGTCGGCGTGGTCGCATCTGGCACGCTGATCTATCTGCTCCGCCACGGCGAAGTGGTGCTCGCCGAGACGCGGCGATTCATCGGCCATCTCGACGTGCCGCTCTCGCCGACCGGCGAGCGTCAGAGCGCCGCGCAGGCCGGGCGTCTCGCGACGGTGAAGCTGGCCGCCCTGTACTCGAGCGATCTGACGCGCGCTCGCCGAACCGGCGAGATCATCGGCGCGCCGCACGCGCTCAGCCCGGCGATCGTTCCGGCGCTGCGCGAGATGGCGATGGGCCGCTGGGAGGGTTTGACCGCCGCGGAGATCCAGCGGGCCGAGCCCGAGAAGTTCGCCGAGTGGATGGCGAACGTCGGCAAGTTCCCGTTTCCCGAAGGGGAGAGCGTGCCGGACCTCGAGGCGCGCGCGTGGCCCGCGTTCGAATCGCTCGCCGGCGCTCACCCCGGCGAAGCGATCGCGATCGTCGCGCACGGCGGCACGAATCGCGCCCTGCTCTGCCGGGCGCTCGGGCTACCGCCCGGGCGCTTGCTCTCGATGGGGCAGGACTACGGCGCCCTCACGGTGCTCGAGCGGATCGACGCGACCTGGCGTCTCATCCATCTCAACGAACGCCCGGTGTTATAAAGCTCGCCAAGGGGGAGATCACATGCCACCACATCGGAACGCGTTCCGCCCGAGCGTCATGGGAGCTCGCGGTGTCGTCACGTCGGCTCATCCGCTCGCCTCGATGGCGGGCATCCAGATGCTGCTGGCCGGCGGCAACGCCGTCGATGCCGCGGTCGCCGTGGGCTCGACCCTGAACGTGGTCGAGCCGTTCATGTCGAGCGCCGGCGGCATCGGGCTCATGCTCATCTCGCGCGGCCGCGAGCGCCACGTGCTCGACTTCATCGGCCGCTCGCCGGCGGCCGCGAGCGCGGCCGCCTGTACGGACGACGAGCTGGTCGGGAGGACCGAAGTCGTGCGCCACGCCCGGGAATCTGGGTGGCTGGCTCGCCGCGCTCGAGCGTTTCGGTTCGATGGACCGCGCGCGCGTGCTGGCGCCGGCGATCTCGCTCGCCGAGAACGGCGTCCCCCTCACGTTCAAGAGCGTGGAATTCATCGAGGGAGCGCGCCAAACACTCGCCCGCTCTCCGGAGGCGCAGCGCCTCTATCTCGGCAACGCGGGCCCGCGCCCGGGTGGGATCGTGACCTACAAGGAGCTCGGGTCGACCTTCCGTCAGGTGGCGGAGGGCGGCGCCGAGGTGTTCTACCGCGGGTCCATCGCGCGCGCGATCGCTCGGGCGGTACGGGAGGCCGGCGGGTGGCTGGAGCGACAGTGACCTGGCCGCGTTCGCTCCAGAATGGCGCGAGCCCGCGACGATCACGTATCGCGACCGCCAGGTGTTCTCGATGCCGCCGCCGTTCTCGGCGTTCCAGATGCTCGAGACACTCAACATCCTCGAGGGCTACGACCTCAAGGGCTTCCGGCACAACTCGGTCGACTACCTCCATCATCTGATCGAGGCAGTGAAGCTCGGCTCCGCGGACCGGCTGGCCTATGCCTACACCGACGGCGTGCCGATCGCCGGACTCCTGTCCAAGAAGTACGCGGCGTCCCAGCGCGCTCGCATCGACGGCAAGCGCGCGGCGGTCAGCGAGGGCGAGCGCCACAATCCACAGAAGCTCGACGGCCAGATCGCGGAAGGCCATCCCGCGAGCTTCATGAACGAGCACACCACGCATTTCGCGTGCGCGGATGGCTCGGGCACCGTGGTGTCCGTGACGCAGACCCTCGGGGTGCCGTTCGGCTCGGGCTTCGCCGTGCCCGGCACCGGGATCGTGCTCAACAACATCCTCAAATGGATGGACCGCGACCCCGCGTCTCCGAACGTCGTCCGCCCCGGGCGGAAGGCGGGCACCATGATGTCGCCCACCCAGGTCTTCCGCGACGGCGTCTTCCATGTCTCGGTCGGCACGCCCGGCTCGTACGGGATTCTCCAGACCACCCCCCAGATGCTGCTCAACGTGCTCGAGTTCGGCATGAACATCCAGGAGGCGATCGAGGCGCCGCGCGTACGCGTCTATCGCGATCGGCTGATCGACGCCGAGTCGCGGATCTCGGCCGAGACTCGCGCCGGGCTCGTCCAGCGCGGGCACGAGGTCAATACGATCGACGACTGGTCATGGATCGTCGGCGGGGGGCAGGGTATCGTCCGCGACCCGGAATCCGGGGCGCTCATGGCCGGCGCGGACCCTCGTCGCGACGGGTACGCGCTGGCGATCTAGAGCTTCGGGGTGAGCAAATCCCTCGCACCGAGCCGTTCTTGACCGGTAGGTCTTACCGCCTACCGCCGTAACTGTGTGATGTAGCGGCCTGATTTTCAGGCACCGCTTATGCAATTTCCCTCTGGCGAGCGCGCTCGGCGCGCCAGGGGGAAACTGAGATGGCTCGTGGCTCGGCGATCGCGATGGTAGTCGGAGCGATGCTCGTATCGAGCGGAATCGCGGCGGCGGCCACGGTGGAGCGCGATCGAGGCGGCCGAGTCGTCGCGCCGCCGGACCATCAGGCCGAGACCCGAGTACTCGACGATCTCCTGCAGAGCTCGGGACTGAGCGTTCAGCTCGATGGCCTGACGGCCGGCATCCGCGCGCAGTTCCTGCGTGCCCACCGAAGACAGAGCAACCAGGACCGTCTGACGATCGATCGGATCGTGGCCGAGCGTTTCGCGCCCGGCACGCTCTACGCGAGGATCAAGACCGAATTCCAGCGCGACCTCGAACCCGGACGTCTGCAGCAGACGCTCGCCTGGTACGAATCACCGCTCGGCAAGCGAATCACCGGGCAGGAGCTGGCTGCGCTCATCGCCGCCGGCGGCCCGGAGGCGGTCGCCGACCTCGAGCAGAATCCCCCGTCGGCGCGGCGTCTCGAGCTGATCGAGCGGCTGGATGCGGTCGGCGGTGCATCGGAGACGACGGTCGACGTCACGGTCGCGATCGTGCGGAGCCTGACCGTGGCCTTCCAGCCCGGCCTGCCGGCGGTGGCCGGCCTGACCCGGGATCAGCTCGACAAGCAGATCGCGCAGGCGCGGAACCGGACGCTCGAGGACATGCGGCGCGTGTGCATGGTGAGCATGCTCCTCGCCTATCGCGGTCTTTCGGACGATGAGCTCGACCAGTACGTGCAGTTCGTCGAATCCGAAGCCGGCCGGTGGTACATGAGCGTGATGAACAGCGCGCTGCTGGCTGCGATCAACGCCGCGGCCGACGCCACCGCCTCAGAGCTCGCGGCGGCGATGCCTCAGCTCGTCGGCGATCTCCGCTAGATCGACATTGTCGCCGCGCTGCTACGGCTTCTTGAAGAGGATCGAGCCGAAGAAGGACTCCGCGGACGACGACGTGTCGTCCGAGTCGATGGCCAGCGAGATGATGCCGGGATTGTCCGGCGCAGTCCCGTAGATCTTCCGGTAGTCCTCGGCCACGTTGCGCCGCTCGGTCAGCCACTTGCCGAGATCGGCCGGGCCCGACCGCACGACGACGTAGGTGACGGTCCCCGTCTTTTCACTTTTCACGATGGTGCCGACCGGCGCGGTCGTGTCCCAGATGTAGCCGATGATCTGTGAGCGCACCGCCTCGGGGAAGCGCGGCCACACGACGTAGAGCTGCGCCGCCTGGTCGTCCGCGCTCTTCTTCCGGCAGTCCGCGTTCGTCGGCAGGACGACGCCCTTCCACGTCCACTCGAGGATCGGTGTTTCCTTGAGGTTGACCTTGCCCTTGATGTCCTTCCGGATCGTCGAGCTTTCGATCTTGCTCTTGAGGTGCAGGACGCGCTGACCGTCCTGCTCTTCAATGGTCATGTCGTGTTGAGGGAGCCCCCACGTCTGTCCCCCGAGCCAGCCGTCCGGAATGCCCTTCGCTCCCAGCTTCTGGACCTTCCAGTCCTCGATCACGACGACGTCAGCGGCCCACGCGACGGCCGTCAACATCATCACGATCACCGGCACGGCGAACCGTGTCATTGTCTGGGCTCCTTTGCCGCTATGAGACGATCTGGGGCAGGCTATCGCTCGGGCTCCTCCTCGTGGCGCTCACTGCCAGTGCCTCCACCGGGGCGGAGCCTGAGCCCAAGCGCGTCCTCATCGTCCACTCCTTCGGGAGCACGGCGCCCCCGTTCACGACCCATTCGACCGCGTTCGAGACCACGCTAACCAAGGCGCTGGGAAGCCGCGTCGATCTCGACGGAGTCTCGCTGGACATGGCGCGCTACGCGCAGCCGGACATGGAGGGCCCGTTCGTCGAGTTCCTGCGCGCGCGTCTCGCGAAGTGGCAACCCGATCTGGTGGTGCCGATCGGATCGCCGGCCGGCCGCTTCGTGAACAAGTTTCGTGATCGTCTGTTTCCGCGGACGCCCGTCATCTACACCGGGATGGACCGGCGGGCGCTGCCGCCAGGGTCGGTCAAGAATGCCACCTTTGTCGGGGAAGACTTCAAGCTGGCCGGTCTCGTGGAGGACATTCTCGAGCTGGCGCCGGACACGAACCACATCGTCGTGGTGCTGGGCGCGACGCCGCTCGAACGATACTGGGCGATCGAGTTCCAGAAGACCTTTGCCCCTTTTACGGACCGCGTGAAATTCACCTGGGTCAATGACCTGACATTCGAACAGATGCTGGAACTCGCGGCCACGTTGCCGCCGCGATCTTTCATTCTCCTCGGCCTGCTTCTCCGGGATGCGGCCGGCGTGACTCACAACGAGGACGAGGCGCTCCAGCGTCTGCATGCGGTCGCCAGTGCGCCCATCAATGGCCTCTACCAGCACCAGCTGGGTCTCGGGATCGTCGGCGGCCACTTGTATCAGGCAGAAGTCGAGGGCGAGGAGTCGGCCCGCATCGCCATTCGGGTCCTGCGCGGGGAACCAATCTCCAAGTTCCCTCCCAGATCATCCCCGCTCTGGGCCCGCGGTACGACTGGCGGGAGCTGCGACGGTGGAATATCAGCCAGGATCGCCTGCCGCTCGGCAGCGTGATTCTCTTTCGCCAGCCGCCGCTCTGGCAGGAATACCGCTGGCATATCGTGAGCGTGGTCGGACTCATCTGCGTGCAGGCGGCACTCATCGTCACGCTGCTCGTCCAGCGTCGCCGCCGCCGCGAGGCCCAGGCGGTCCTGGCCGAGGGCCTTCGCTTCGAGACGCTCGTGAGCGAGGTCATTGCGGCGTGTGCGACCGCCACCTTGGGCCAGCTCGACGAGCGGATCCGCGACGGTCTACAGCGTGTCGTGATGTTCCTCGGTGTCGATCGCGGCAGTCTGTGGCAGCGCGCTGAGAACAGCGCCGTCCTGTCTCTCACGCACGTTTGGCAGCGGCAAGACCAACCCGCCCCCCCGGTGATTGCCGACCTGCAATCGTTCCCGTACTTCCGGGAGCGCGCAGAAGCCGGCCATATCATGTGCTTCTCGAGCCCCGACGATTTTCCGCCGCACGCGTCGGCGGAGCGCGCTGGTCTGCGGGCGGCGGGCGTCCGGTCCTTCGCCGCGATCCCGTTGTTCGACGGTGATCGCCTGTTGGGGTTCCTCGTCTTCCTCAGCCTGCATGCGGAGCGCCGGTGGCACGCCCACGTCGTGCAGCAGCTCCAGACCCTGGCCGAGCCGTTCTCCACCGCGCTCATTCGCGTGCGAAGCGCCGCCGTGGTCGAGAGCAGTGTCGCGACCGCCGGCGCCGTCCTCGCGGCGCTGCCGGGAGAGACGGCGATCATCGACTCCGCCGGCACGATCGTGCAAACCAATGAAGCGTGGGCCACCGCGGCGCGGAGCGGAGCGGCCGCCCAATTCGCGCTGAAGGTGGGCGCGAACTACGTGGAGGCTTGCCGAAACGCGATCGGCATGCCGCCCGACATTGCCCGAAAAGTGCACGCCTCCATCGAAGCTGTTCTTCGAGGGGAGCGGGACGAGTTCACTGTCGAATATCCGACCTCCCGGCTCGGCGAGGACCGCTGGTTCGAAGTCAGGGTGCGACGCTTGGCCCGTCTCGGCGGGGGAGCGGCCGTGATGCACTTCGATGTGACGGCGCGACGGCAGGCGGAGGCGTCCGCGCGGCGCCATCTGAGTCAGATCGCCCATCTCGACCGCGTCGCCAGCATGGGCCAGCTCGCCTCATCGCTCGCGCATGAGCTGAACCAGCCGCTGACGGCCGTGCTCATCAACGCCCAGGCGGCGAAGCGGCTGCTGGCTCGCTCGCAGCCGGATCTCGGGGAGTTGCGCGCGTGTCTGGCCGACATCATCAGCGATGACCAGCGAGCCGGCGAGGTGATACTGCGCATGCGGCGACTACTCACGAAGACCGACGTCGTCAGCATGCCACTTGCGCTCAACGCTCTCGTCGCAGACACGATCGGCCTCGTTGCGAACGAGGCGCTGCTGCATGCCGTCACGATCGAGTTCTCCTCCGCGCCCGCCCTGCCGATCGCCTACGGCGATATCATCCAGATCCAGCAGGTGATCTTGAACCTGCTTACCAACGCCATCGCGGCTGCGGCGAACGGCGGAGCCCCGGCGCGCAAGGTGACCGTCTGGACGTCGGTCGCGGGCGCGCCCTACGTCGAGGTCGGCGTGCACGACTCCGGCAAGGGCATCGCGGAAGTACCGTCTCCGCGTGCAAGCCTCGCTCGATTCGCTGCGTGTCGACAAATGGCTCTGGGCCGCTCGCGTGTTCAAGACGCGAAGCCTGGCCGGCGCGGCGTGCGACGGGGGCAAAGTGGACGTCAACGACGAGGCGGCCAAGCCGGCGCGTCGGGTCCGCGCCGGCGATCTCGTCCGGGTGACGTTGCCGCGAGGCCGCCGTCGCATCCTCAAGGTCGCCGCGGTCGACGACCGGCGCGGCTCGGCCGAGATCGCGAAAGCGCTCTTCGAAGATCTGACGCCGCCCGAGCCGCCGCGTCTGCGCCAGGCGCCGCCGCCGTGGCGGGAGCCCGGCGCCGGTCGTCCCACCAAGCGGCAGCGGCGCGACATCCAGCGGCTGAGGGGACACTGATGCGAATCGTTCGCGGGGGCAGTTGTTCGGAGCCGCGCATCACTGCGCTATAGTTGGTCAACTCTGAGTGGAGCGTGTCATGCAAGCGTACGACTGGAACGCGATCGTCGACGGACTGAACCGGTATCTTCGGCTGCGCTCGATTCCGATCGGCATGAAGCTCTTCGAGACCGTCGAGGCGATGGAAGCGATCCCGAAGATCCGCCGGCCGCGCGCCAAGCACACGACCGATCAGATCGTTGCGCAGGCGCG
Source organism: uncultured Candidatus Rokubacteria bacterium (assembly GCA_963789955.1). Classification (GTDB taxonomy): domain Bacteria; phylum Methylomirabilota; class Methylomirabilia; order Rokubacteriales; family CSP1-6; genus AR31. The sequence continues at coordinate 264,531 of CAWBMV010000037.1, read as the reverse complement.
CCAGCTCGGCTGGACGGTCGGCATCACGATGGCCGATCTCATCGGCGCCCAGTGCGGCGCCGTCATCGGGCTCTCGCCGCAGGACGACGAGTGGCTCTCCGGCAAGCGTATGGCGGGCGTCTGGTTCAAGACCGTGGAGGATGCGAGCCAGCACCAGCACGCGATGGATTGCGTGCCGTACGGGCGCTACAAGGCGATGGCGGTGGCGCCGCTCACTTCGGGCCGGCTCGATCCGCCGGACATCTGCCTCGTCTACGGCACACCCGGCCAGATGATCTTCCTCATCAACGGGCTTCAGTGGACGGGATACCGTAAGCTCAGCTTCACGTCGGTCGGCGAATCGGCGTGCGCGGACTCCTGGGGCAAGGCGCTGAAAACCGGAGAGCCGGCACTGACGATCCCGTGCTACGCCGAGCGACGCTACGGTGGGGTGGCGGACGACGAGCTCTTGATGGCGATTCCGCCGAGCTTTCTGCCGAAGGCGCTCGAAGGCCTGGCGGCGCTCGACCGGAACGGCCTGCGCTATCCGGTGCCGCCCTACGGCATCCAGTCGGACGCCGGCGCGGGGCTGTCGGTCAGCTATGCGACGAAGGAGACGAAGCCGCAATGAGACTGATTGGCGACTTCGAGGGCTTCCGGACGGCCCGTGAGGAGAAGATCAGGTACCTCGAGCGCGTCCCCATCTTCGAGGCCTGCAGCCTGCGCCAGCTTCGCGCGGTGGCGGACATCGCGAAGGTCGTCGAGGTTCCGGAGCGCACGATCCTCACGCGCCAGGGCGAGCCCGGCGACGAGTTCTTCATCATCATCGACGGCACGGCGCTGGTGACGCTCTCGATGCACAAGCGCCATCGTCTGCGGCCCGGTGAGTTCTTCGGCGAGATGAGCCTGCTCGACGGCGAGCCGCGCTCGGCCACCGTGAAGGCCGAGACGGACCTGCGCGTCCTGGTGATCAGCCGCGTGAATTTCTGGCAGCTCCTGCGAGAGGTCCCGGAGCTGACGCAGAAGATGCTCGTGAATCTCACGCGCCGCATCCGCGAGCTCGAGACCAACCTGACGGGCTGAGGCGCGCCGCCCGGCGCGCCCTCGGATCAGCGAGCGCGCAGGACTTGATCGATGACGCGCCGGACGTCGTCAGGCTCGAAGGGCTTCCCGAACCTCGGCGCGGCGCTTCGGCGCAGGAACTCGGCGCTCTCCGGCCCCAGGGTGTCGCCGGTGACGAAGATCATGCGGCGGATCATCTGCGGATGGTGCCGCGCGACCTCGCGGTAGAGCCCGGGGCCGTCGAGATGGGGCATGCGCAGGTCGCTGATGATGAGGTCGTACGTCCCGTCGCGGAGCTTGTCGAGCTCCGCCAGACCGTTGTACGCCGTCTCGACCCGGTGGGCGTCGTCCTCGAGGATCTCGGCCAGGAGCGACGCCACCTCCGGCTCGTCGTCCACGATCAGAATCGACGCGCCCCGAGCCGGGCCCGTCATCGATCTTCGACGATTCCGCTCAGATAGCTCTCGACCTCGTCGAGTGCCAGAGGCTTGGTGAGCACCAGATCGGCGCCCGCCGCCAGGAGCGCCGGCGCGACCTCCGGGTAGCCCGTGACGCCGAGGATCCGGATGGCCTGCGTCTCCGGGTTGCTCTTCAGGTGGCGACAGACTTCGATCCCGTCCAGCTTGGGCATCATCGCGTCGAGAATCAGAAGCGCCGGCCGGAGCGAGCCCAGCTTGATCAGCGCCTCGTAGCCGTCGCTGGCCGTCTCGATCTTGAAGCCCCGCGGATGGTGCGTGAGGAACTCCACGAGCATCTCCACGACCTGAGGCTCGTCGTCGACGACGAGGACGCCCGTGGGCGGCGGCGGGACCGGGTACGTCGGCATCCGGTGCCGCTTGAGGAACCGCTGGAACTCCGCGACCGCGATCCGCGCGTGGCCGCCGGGGGTCTTGAAGGCGCGCAGTCGCCCCTCCCGGATCCAGGTCTTCAGGGTAGGCGTCGAGACCTGACAGTGCGAGGCGGCCTGCCCTGTCGTCAGCGACGCTCGCGGGCAGCGAATTCTTCAGATTCTTCGGATTCTTCACCTGGGCTGCCCAATTTCCCCACCCGGCCTGCGCAATGTCAAGTTTCGGGGCGGAAGGCGGTCGTCGGCATGGTGGCACGTGTTGCGGTCGACCGGTCGTTCTGCTACGGTTCCCCGCGTTGTTCGCGCCCGCGGATGCCCACGAGGGCCCAGGGAAGGCGGTAGAAGCCGCCGCGACCCCGTCACTGTAATCGGGGACGAAACCCGCGAGTGCCACTGGCCGGTCAGGCCGGGAAGGCGCGGGGAGTAGGACGATCCGAGAGCCAGGAGACCTGCCCGGGCGCGATCCGTTCACCGGTCTTCGAGGGAGGACCCGGGCAGATGGCGGCATCGCTCTTCATCATCGGAGGCGCGCGCAGCGGCAAGAGCCGCTTCGCGAGCGAACGGTTCTCGGCCGACACCCGGATTGTCTTCGTCGCCACCGCCGAGGCGCGCGACGAGGACATGGCCAAGCGCATCGCCCGCCATCGCGCCGATCGCCCGTCGCCTTGGACGACCGTCGAGGAGCCCTTCGATCTGGTGTCGCGGCTGCGCGGCCTCGACGGCACCTGCGACGGCATCATCGTCGACTGCCTCACCTTGTGGGTCTCGAACCTGCTGCTCCGCGGCGACCGCGACGACACGATTCTGGAAAATGGCGACGCGCTCGCCGGCGCGATCCGCGGCGGTCGCTCGAGCATCACCCTGGTGTCGAACGAGGTCGGTGAAGGCGTGCACCCGGAGACCGCGGCGGGCCTGCGGTTTCGCGACCTGCTGGGCCACGTGAATCAGCGAGTCGCCGCCGCGTGCGAGACCGTCGTGCTCATGGTCGCCGGCATTCCGCTCACCGTGAAGGGACCGGGCGCGCTAGCGTGAGCGACCTCTCCCGGCTTCTCGGCTCGATCGCCGCGCCGGCACGGGACGGCGAAGCCGCGGCTCGTCACCACCTCGACAGCCTGACGAAGCCGCCGGGAAGCCTCGGCCGGCTCGAGGAGATCGCGCTGCGTCTCGCGATCCTGCGCGGCCGGGCGCCCGCGGTCACGCGCCCGGTGATCTTCACGTTCGCCGCGGATCATGGTGTCGTCGCCGAGGGGGTCAGCGCCTATCCGCAGATCGTGACCGCGCAGATGGTCGAGAACTTCACGCGCGGCGGCGCCGCGGTGAACGTGCTCGCGCGCCAGGCCGGAGCGCGCGTCGTCGTCGCCAATTTCGGGGTCGCGAGCCCGCTCGGCCGCTCACCAGACCTCGTCGAGTGTCCGATCGGGCCGGGGACGGCGAACATCGCCGTCGGGCCCGCCATGACCTCGGAGCACGCGATCCGCGGGGTCGAGACCGGGGCGCGCCTCGCCGACGAGGCCATGGACGCGGGCGCGGATCTCCTGGCGACGGGCGAGATGGGTATCGGCAACACGACCAGCGCGAGCGTGATCACGGCGGCGATCACCGGCGCCTCGGCCGAGCAGGTGACCGGGCGTGGCACCGGCGTGGACGACGCGACCTACGCGCGCAAGGTCTCGGTGGTGCGCCGCGCGCTGGAGGTCAACCGCCCGGACCCTCAGGACGCTCTGGACGTGCTGGCAAAGGTCGGTGGCTTCGAGATCGCCGGCCTCACGGGCGTGATCCTCGCGGGCGCCGCGCGCCGTGTTCCGGTGGCGCTCGACGGGTTCATCGCCGGCGCGGCGGCGCTGCTCGCCGTCACGCTCGCGCCGGCCGCGCGCCACGCGCTCTTCGCCTCGCATCGCTCGGCCGAGCGCGGTCACGCGCTGGCACTCGAGCACCTCCGGCTCGATCCCTACCTCGACCTCGGCCTGCGCCTCGGCGAGGGGACGGGCGCCGCGCTGTTCATCCATCTGGCTCGGGCGGCCGCGCTCGTCTGGAGCGAGATGGCGACCTTCAAGACCGCCGGAGTGAGCCGATCGGCGCCCGAGGAGCGGCCGTGACGAGGCGGCGCGTCACGGTCGTCGCCGCGATCATCGCGGTCACGTTCCTCACGGTCGCGTCCGCCGCGGCGTTCACCACGCGCGACATGCTCGGTCGTGACGTCACGCTCGCGGCACCGCCCAAGCGCATCGTGTCGCTCGTTCCGAGCGTCACGGAGATTCTCTATGCGCTCAACGCGGAGTACTTGCTGGTCGGCGTGACCGACTTCTGCGACTTTCCGCCGCAAGCGCGCCGCCAGCCGAAGGTCGGCGGGATGGTCGCGCCGAGCCTCGAGGCGATCGTCGCGCTGCGTCCCGATCTGGTGATCGCCACGACCGAGGGCACGCGCGAGGACACGTTCACGCAGCTCTCGCGCGTCGGAGTGCCCGTGTACCTCGTCGCCGCCCATCACGTCGCGGATGCGCTGTCGCTCATGCGACGGCTGGGTGTGCTGACCGGCCGCGAAACGGCGGCCGGGCCGGTCGTGGCGCGCCTGGAGCAGCGGATCGAGGCGGTGAAGACGGCCGTCGCGCCGTTCGGGCGCCCCCGCGTGCTCTACGTGCTGTGGCCGGATCCGCTCATCGTGCCGGGCCGCGAGGCGCTCGTGACCGAGCTGATCCAGCTCGCCGGCGGGCAATCGCTCACGGCCGACGACGCCGACGCCTGGCCGCGCTACAGCCTGGAGGCCGCGGTCGCCAAGAGCCCCGAGGTCATCCTGCTGGCCAACCACGGTGCCGGTACCGGCGCGGTCTCGATCGAGAAGTGGCAGCGCCTCGCCTCGCTTCCCGCCGTCAAATCCGGGCGGCTTCTGTCCGTCAGCGGAGACCTGATGCATCGCTACGGGCCGCGCCTCGTGGACGGTCTCGAGCAGCTGGCGCGCGCGATCCATCCGGAGGCGTTTCGGTGAACCCGACGCGGCGGCTGGTCCTGGTGCTGAGCGTCTTGTCGGCGTGTGCTGGTCCTCGTCGCGGCCGGCGCGCTCTTTCTTGGAAGCGCGCAGCTCTCGCCGAGCGCGGTCGTGTCGGCGGTCGCGGGCCGCGCCGCGCCGGAGTCCGTCGAGCGCGTCGTGACGTTGTCGATCCGCCTGCCCCGGATCGCCGCCGCGCTGCTCGCGGGCGGCGCGCTCGCGGTCGCGGGTGTCGCGTTCCAGGCGCTCACGCGAAACCCGCTCGCCGAGCCCTCGGTGCTCGGCATCTCGGCCGGGGCCGCGTTCGGGGTCGTGATCGGGCAGAGCTTCGGCCTCGGCCTGACCCTTCGCGCGGCGGTGGGCCTGACCGCGTTCGCGTTCGCCGGAGCCCTCGTCGCCGCCGGCGCCGTGTATCTCATCGCGGCGGTCGGCGCCGGGCTGTCGATCCAGACGTTGCTGCTGGCCGGAGTCATCGTCGGCATCTTCTTCTCGGCGGCGATCACGGTCGTGATCTCACTGCTCGACTTCAACCGCCTGGGCGGCGTCGTCCACTGGCTCCTCGGCAATCTCGCGCCGATTCCGCCCGGCGCGCTGGGCCTGTTCGCGGTCTTGTCGGCCCTCGGCTTCGCGCTCGTCGTGACCCACGCGCGCGAGCTGAACCTGATGGCGCTCGGCGAGGAGGCGCTGCTCCAGCTCGGCGTCGCCGCGGACCGGCTGAAGCTGACGATCTTTCTCGGCGCGGCACTTCTCACCGCGAGCGTCGTCGCGTTCGTCGGCCCCATCGGCTTCGTCGGCCTCATCGTGCCGCACATGCTCCGGATCCTCCTGGGCTCGGACAACCGGTTGCTCGTTCCGGCCGCGCTCGTCGGCGGCGGCATCTTCCTGCTGCTCGCCGACACCCTGGCGCGCAGCATCGTCGCCCCCGCCGAGCTCTCGGTCGGCGTCATCACCGCCTTCTGCGGCGCCCCGTTCTTCATCTATCTCCTCCGCACCCGCTACCGCGCCAACCTCTGATGCCCACGCCCGGCCTGAGCTCGCGAACCTCGCCGACTGCGATGGTGATCCAGACGTCCTCGGACTCGTCGACCGCGTCGACTTGGAGTGGAGTGCGCGGGCGCGGGGCGCCGGGGTCGAGGGAGGGGTCGATGAGACCCGTTCCCCGCAACGGAGCGACGGAGGACGTGCGCCGGGATGGAGCCCAGCCGCCGCGGAGCAGCGAGCGCGTGCCGCGTGGTCGAACGACCCCTCCCTCGACCCGGCGCCCCGCGCCCGCGACTCCAGCCCCGAGTCCGAATGACGCTCGTAGAGTTCCGCAACGTGAGCTTCGCGTATCCCGCATCGGCCGAGCGGAGAACGCGTCCGTTTGCCCTGTCCGATCTCTCCCTGGAGATTTCGGCCGGCGAGATCATCGGCGTGATCGGGCCGAACAGCTCGGGGAAGACGACGTTGATCCGTCTGCTCACGCGCGTGCTCGAGCCCGCGGCCGGCGAGATCCGTCTCGAGGGCGTGCCGGTCGGACGACTGTCGCGGACGGATCTGGCGCGCCGGGTCGCGGTCGTGCCCCAGGGACTCCTGCCGCAGTTTCCGTTCACGGTCGGCGAGCTCGCGTTGATGGGCCGCTACCCGCACGATCCCGGCCGCTACTTCGAGAGCCCGCGCGATCGCGCGGTCGCGCACGAGGCGATGGCGGCCACCGGCGTGCTCGAGCTCGCGGACATGCCGCTCGAGCACCTGAGCGGCGGCGAGCGTCAGCGCGCGGTGATCGCGCGCGCGCTCGCCCAGGAGCCGCGCTTGCTGGTCCTCGACGAGCCCACGGCGCATCTCGATCTGCGCTATCAGGTCGAGGCCGCCGCGCTCTTGCGGCGCCTGAACCGCGAGCGCGGCATGACGATCTTGCTCGTGTCGCACGATCTCAATCTGGCCGCCGAGGTGTGTGACCGCCTCCTCCTGCTGAACGGCGGCCGCCCGGTGGCGATCGGCTCGCCCGAGGCGGTGCTCGACGAAGCGCTCCTCGCGTCGGTGTTCGGGTGCGGCGTCGTCGTCGACAAGAACGAAACGACGCGGCGGCCCGTCGTGCGGCTCACCTGGCGGGTCGACCCGCCGATAGCCCGCCGGGGCTAAGAGAAAGGAGGTCGGCCACACGAGGTAGCACTTCGAGAATTCGCTCCGGATCAAGGGAAGCCGGTGAGGCCGAAGGCGGCCGAGACCGGCACGGACCCGCCACTGTGAGTGGGGAGCACGCGCCCGAGATTGCCACTATCCGCGCCGACGCGGACGGGAAGGCTGGGCGCGGCGCGACGATCCACGAGTCAGGAGACCTGTTCCGGGCGATCGCTTCCAACCCTTTCGTGGAAGAAGGAGTGAAGCCGCATGCTCTGGATCGTTCGCCTGCTGTTGCCACTCGTGTTGCTGATTCCCGCGGGGATGCTCGCCGCGCAGGAGCCGGCTCCCGCGCCGACGCCCGTACCGGCTCCTGCGCCGGCTCCCGCGCCGGTGCGTGACCTCGATCCCGTGGTCCTGACCGCCACCAAGCTGGAGACGCGCGCCGAGCAGCTCGGCGCCTCGGTCACGGTCGTCCCCGGCGACGACGTGCAGAAGTATCACTTCGAGACCGTCGAGGACGTGCTCCGCAACGTGCCCGGCGTCGACGATCCGCCGGGCGGGGAGCTACGGCAAGGTCTCCAACATCAGCATCCGCGGCGCCAACGCCAACCAGGTTCAGGTCCTCGTCGACGGCGTCCGGGTCAAGAGCGCGACGACGGGGCAGGCCGACCTCTCCGACATCTCTCCCGACCTGATCGAACGTATCGAGGTGATCCGCGGGCCGCAGTCGACGCTGTACGGGGCCGACGCGATCGGCGGCGTCGTCAACATCATCACGAAGAAGGGTAAGGGACCGTTCTCGGCGACCGTCGAGGGCGGAGCGGGCAACTACGACACCTACACCGGCCGGGGTTGGTTCAGCGGCGCCTACTCGTTCCTCGACTACGCGGGCTCGATCTCCCATCTGGAATCGAACGGCCAGTTCAAGAACGACAGCTCGGACAAGAACGCGGTCAACCTGCGCCTCGGGGTCTCGCTGCCGTGGGACAGCTCGATCGCATTCACCCTGCGCTGGGACCAGAACGCGACGGGCGTGCCCGTGAAGTTCCTCACCTCGAACACGGGGGCGCTGCCGAACGAGCCGATCATCGACTCCAACGCCCACCAGCTCACCGAGACGTGGGTGATGGCGCTGAACGGCCGGACCAAGCCCGTCGAGTGGTGGGAGGCCGAGCTGCGCCTCGGACGCTACGAGAGCAACCAGGCGTTCATGGATGCACCAGATGCGGCCGAGGAATGCCCGTTTCCCCCGTTCTGCGAGTTTCCCGGGCGCTTCAAAACCGAACGTTGGGAGGCGGAGCTGCTGAACCACTTCCACATCGGGCCCTGGTCGACCAGCACGATCGGGCTCGAGTACCGCACCGAGGACGGCGAGGCTCAGGGCAGCTCGGCGTTCGACGGCACGAGCCATACGAAGTCGGTCTTTTTCCAGCAGACGTTTCGCTTGTGGGACCGCCTGTTCATGTCGGCGGGCTTTCGCGTCGAGGACAACAGCATCTACGGCACCCACTGGACGGAGCGAGGCTCGCTCGCCTACGTGATCCGCGAGTGGGGCACGCAGGATCCACGGCGGCGCCGGCTCGGGTTTCCGGGCGCCGACCTTCAACGACCTCTTCTTCCCGGGGTTCTCCGATCCCAACTTGAAGCCCGAAGACAGCTTCGGGTACGACTTCGGCGTCGACCAGAAGCTCTGGAAGGACCGGATCCGTCTCGGTCTGACGTATTTCCACCAGGAGATCACGAATCTGATCGGGTTCGTGCCCATCGCCACGCCGCCGTTCGTGATGGGTGTGAACTTCGGCAAGGTGCGCTCGAAAGGCATCGAGTTCGTCTCCGATGTCGACATCCTCGACAATCTCACCGCGTCGCTGAACTACACCTATCACGGACACGGAAAATCTGCAAACCCACCGGCCCTTGCCGCGTGAGCCGCAGGATCGCGTGAACCTCCGGCTGACATGGCGTCCGATCCCTCGGCTCGAGCTCTTCGGCGAAGGCTGTGGATGAGCAAGCAGTTCGAGCCGATCGTCGGGCGGCGGCGTGGGTGTGGAACAGCGCCTACGGGGTCGTGAACGCCGGCGGCACGTACCGACTTTTCCAGCGCTACGCGTTCATCCAGGCGCGTCGATCTGTGGACGCGCATCCAGAACCTGACCAACAACGACTACTCGGAGGTCCGAGGCTTCCCGGCGCTCGGCATCAACGCGCTGGCCGGGCTGCGCGTGTCGTTCTAGACTTTCCCGAGCCGGGCCGGACGACACTCGCGCCGGGCGCGTGCCGCCGGCCGGCGCAACCAGGACTCCGGATGGCGACAGCAAGAAGGTGCGAGCGCGAATGATCGATGGAATCGAGGTCGCGGTCGATCGCGAGGCGGTCGTCGTCACGGCGCGCGAGCCGTTGACGATCCTGTCCTCGGCGTTCGTCGGCGGTGGATTCACCACGGCCCGCGCGATCGTGAACCTGCACGTCCGCAAGAACATCCCGGAAGCGGAGACGGACGGCTTGCTACCGCGATTCGTCGAGCGGCGAGAGATCCGCGGGCCCTGGATCGGCCTGCTCACCTCGGCGTGGACGGAGAAAGCGGTCGTCGCCGAAGCCAGCGGGTCCGGGATTGACCGCCCTCGCGGTCGTGACGGTCGGTCTGTCGAACCGAATCGCGGCGGGCCGGACGCCCGTCGGCGTGTGGGCACCGACGACGATCAACTCGATCGTCGTCGTGGACGGCGATCCCGAGGCCGCGGCGCTCGTCAACGCGGTGATGACGGTCACCGAGGTCAAGGCATCGCTGCTCGCGTCCGGCGGACCTTCGGTGCGACGACGGCCGCGTGGCGAGCGGCACGTCGACCGACTCGGTCGTCGTCGCGGCCACCGGACGCGGGCCACGGTGCCGGTTCGGCGGACCGATCAGCGACTTCGGCTGGGTGGTCGCACGCGCGGCCCACGACGCGCTGCAGGTCGGGATCCAGCGCTGGATGGAAGAGCATCGGTGATGGTGCGCCTGCCGGCGGCGACCTTGCTCGCCTCGATCGCGGCGCACGGCGGCGCGGTCGCTCTGCTCTTTGTCCTCACCTCCGGCGAATCGCACCCGAGTGTCCTCTTCGTCGACCTGGAGTCGCTCGAAGAGCGTGCAGCTCCAGTCGCCGCGGCGGGATCTGCCGCGGGCGGCGGTGGCGAGGCGAAGCGAGTCTCGACCGGGTCGGCTCGCCCGGCTGGGCGCGATGGCGGCCGGTCCGGGCCGGCACGGTCGCCCGCCCCCGCTCCGGCCGTGTCGTCGCCCGTCACGCCTTCCGCGCCGCCCGAGCCGGCGCCCGTGCGCGAGCGCGAAGAGGCGCAGCCGGCGAATCAGGAGGCGCGTCAACCCGAGCCCGCGGTCGCCATCGTGCCCGCGCGTGAGGTTCCGCCCGACGTCGCACCGAGCCCGTCGCCCGGCGCCCCGCGCGAGAATGCGGGCAGCGCGTTCGGTGAGCGAGTCGCGTCGACGTCCGAGCCGGGCGGTGGCGGTCGAGCCGCGCCGGGTCCGGGTACGTCAGGAGCCGGCCCCGGCGGGGCGGGTGGCGGTACGGCCCTGGCGTCGGGTGGGTCAGGCGGGCGGGGCGCCCGGAGCCGAGTACGGAGGCTATCTGGCCGGGGTGAGACGCCGCATCCTGGATGCGCTCCGCTATCCGCCGCCTGCGCGTAGCCGAGGACTGACGGGCACCGTCTACCTGGAGATCTTCATCAAGTCGGATGGCGCGATCGGCGATGTCTCCGTCACGGGCTCGTCGTCGCATCCTCTGCTCGACGAGGCCGCGCTGGAAGCCGTGAGGAGCCTCGAGCCGCAGCCGTTTCCCCGCGGTCTCAAGCCCCGACTGCTGAGAGTTCGTCTGCCGGTGGTCTTCGACCTGCAGTAAGACCTGCAGTAGTATGCTCACCTATGCGGCGAAACGCGGCGCCGGCGATCGAGCACGGCCTCGATGGAACGACGACCGAGTATCACGACATGGCCGTCGAGGGCGACAGCGTCGAGCGTTTGCTCGTTCAGCTCTTCACCGAGCACTGGGCCGAGCTCACGGTCGGGCCGCTGATCGAGGGCGCGGCGTACGAGATCCAGTTCGCCACTCCGCCGAAGGTCACGATGCTCGACGGCTATCTGACCGTCGACACGGGCGCCTGGCACTTTCATCTCTGCGTCAACGATCATCGCGGTACCCGCAGCGCCGAGCTCGCGCGCATCCGGCGCGTGGCCCGGGCCGCGTTCTTCAAGACCGAGGGCGGCTCGTGCGCGCCCGCGACATGGGGCCTCCGGCTCTGGAACGGCCGGGGCGAGCAGATGGTCACGGTCCTGTTCCCGAATCCCCACTTCGACGAGAAGTGGCAGCGCCTCCGGGAGCCCCGCTGGGAGAAGACGGAGCTCTGGCAGGAGCTCCAGCGCCGATACGCGGGCGGCTGACCTCGTGCGGGCCGCGGCGTGGAGCCTCGGCGCGGCGTGCTGGGCTGTGATCGTGACCGCGTCCGTCGCGCCGGCGGCCGAGTCCGAGCGCATCCAGACCGATCGTCCCAGCGTCTCGACCAGCACGTATACCGTCCAGCCTGGCGCGCTTCAGATCGAGAGCGGCGTCGAGTATTCGCGGACGAGCATCGGCGGCAGTCCCGCCGAGCGGCAGCTCACGCTCGACGTCACCTTGCGGGCCGGGATCACGGAGCACCTGGAGCTCAGGCTCGACGGCGAGCCCGTCGTCGTGCTGAGAGGCGCGCAGGACGACACCGGATGGGGCGATGTCTCCCTCGAGGCGAAGTACCGCTTCTTCGACGGCCGCGAGGGCCGCTGGTGGCCCTCGCTCGGTCTGCTCCCGATCGTCACATTTCCCACCGCCCACGCTCCGCACGGGACCAACGTGCCGGATTTCGGCCTCACCGGTCTCGCGACCTTCGCGTTGCCCGGCGAATTCAGCCTGGACGCGAATCTCGGTGTCAACGCGCTGGCGCAGCGTCCCAGCGGCTATCTCGCCCAGGGGTTCGGCTCGGCCTCGCTCAGCCACGACCTCGGCGAGCGATGGTCGGCGTACGCGGAAGTCTTCGTCTCCTCGGCCGCCGAGCGCGGGGCACGTAGCTCCGTCGGCTTCGACGCGGGTCTCCAGTTCGTGCTGACCCCGACGATCGCGTTCGACGCGGCGGTGCAGACGTCCCTCGCCGGACAGAGCCCCGACTACGCGTTCCGTGCCGGAGCTGAGCGTCCGCTTCGGGCGATGAGTACCGCGGCGCCGTGTCTCATGGTCCAGGGCACCGCCTCCGGCGTCGGCAAGAGCCTGCTGGCCGCGGCCTTCTGTCGGATCTTCGCGCGCGCCGGCTACCGGGTCGCGCCGTTCAAGTCGCAGAACATGTCGCTGAACGCCGCCGTCACGCGCGAGGGCGGCGAGATCGGGCGCGCGCAGGCGGCGCAGGCGGCCGCCGCCGGCATCGAGCCCACCGTCGACATGAACCCGATCCTCCTCAAGCCCGAGCCCGGTTATCGCTCGCAGGTCGTCGTGCGCGGCCGCGCGGTCACGAGCGTCACCTGGCGCGAGTATCAGGCGCATGCAGGCGGAGCTTCTGCCGATCGTCGGCGAGAGTCTCGCCCGGCTTCGACAGGCGTGGGATCTGGTGATCATCGAGGGCGCCGGGAGCCCGGCCGAGATCAACCTGCGCGACAGCGACATCGTCAACATGACGATCGCGCGCATGGCGGACGCGCCGGTGCTGCTCGTGGGCGACATCGATCGCGGCGGCGTGTTCGCCGCCCTGCTCGGCACCCTGAGTCTGCTCGATCCGCGATGACCGCGCGCGGGTCGGCGGCCTCATCGTCAACCGATTCCGGGGCGACGCGACCGTACTGACCCCCGGGCTTGCCGAGCTCAGCGCGCGCGCCGGGGTGCCGGTGCTCGGAGTCGTGCCGTATCTCGAAGCGGGGCTCGTGCCCTCCGAGGACTCGCTCGATCTGGACGAGCCATCGCGCTGGGGCGCGCCCGGCGCGCTCGACGTCGCGGTCGTCCGCCTGCCGCTCATCTCGAACTTCGACGACTTCGAGCCGCTCGCGGGGGAGCCCGGCGTTCACGTGCGCTTCGTGCGCGACGCCGACGAGCTCCGCGGCGCCGACGTCATCGTGCTGCCGGGCAGCAAGGGCACCGTCGCCGACCTGCAGTGGCTCTTCGCCACCGGGCTGGCGCAGTCGATCCGGCGCGCGGCGGCGGACGGGCAGCCGATCGTCGGCGTGTGCGGGGGCTACCAGATGCTCGGCGAAGCCGTGCACGACCCGGATCACGTCGAATCCGACGCGCGCTCGACGCAAGGGCTCGGATTGTTGCCGGTCGTCACGACCTTCGAGCCCAGCAAGACGACCGTCCGTGTTCGAGCCCGGGTGGCCGAGATGTCGGGGCCGTTCTCCGGAGCCGCCGGCAGCGAGGTCGTCGCCTACGAGATCCACGCGGGTCGAACGAGCGCGAGCTCGCCGACGCCGTTCACGATCGTGGAGCGGGGCAATCGCGCGGTCCACGACGCCGACGGCGCCGTGAGCGCAGCCGGCAACGTGGTCGGCACCTACCTTCACGGCCTCTTCGCGAACGACTCGCTGCGTCGCGCATTCTTGAGATCGCTGGCGGCGCGGAAGGGGATTGTGGCCGATCCGCGGTGGGGCACGCCGGCCGGCGACCGATACGAGCTCCTCGCCGATGCCGTGGCGCGCGCGGTGGACCTCGGGGCCCTGGCCAAGCTCGTGGGGCTCTCATTTCCCAGGTCCTGAGCCCGGAAGTCGCCAAGCCTCTCGTTCTGCTCCTGGCTCTCGCGATCGATCTGGCCTTCGGCGATCCGCCCAACCGCTACCATCCCGTCGCGTGGCTCGGCCGGCTCCTCGCCGCGGGCCGGGTCCGTCTGTGCCACGGCCCGCCGGCGGTGCTCCTCGCCGGCGGCGCCGCGCTCACTCTCGGTGTCGCCGGCCTGGCGAGTGTCGCCGCCATGGCCGTGACGGCGCTCGCCGCTCGCCTCGGATTCGCCGGGCTGCTTGTCGAGGCCCTCGCGCTCACGTGCCTGCTCTCCCTCCGCGGACTCGCCGGCGCCGCGCGTGAAGTGGCCGGGGAGCTCGGCCGCGGCGATCTCGTCGCCGCTCGCCGAGCGGTCGGATATCACCTGGTGAGCCGCCCCACCGAGGAGCTCGACGAGGGGCATGTCGCCTCGGCCACCATCGAGTCCGTCGCCGAGAACCTGACCGACAGCCTCGTGGCGCCGGCGCTGTGGTTTCTCGCCGGAGGGCTCGCGGGTGCGGCGGTCTATCGCGTGATCAACACCGCGGACGCGATGTTCGGCTATCGCGTGGGCCCACTCGAATACTTCGGCAAGGTCGCGGCGCGGCTCGACGACCTCCTGAATCTGATTCCGGCGCGGCTGGCCGGTCTGAGCGTCGTCGCCGCGGCCGCCCTGGCCGGCGAGAGCGCGGGCGGCGCCTTCGCGGCGCTGCGGCGCGATCGCCGTCGGACGGCGAGCCCGAACGCGGGCTGGACCATGTCCGCGATGGCGGGCGCGCTCGGCGTGCTCCTCGAGAAGCCCGGCGCCTATCGGCTCGGAGCGGGCAACCTGCCGGTCTTCCGGGATATCGAGCGGTCCTTGAGGGTTCTGGGCGCGGCCGTCGTGGTGAGTCTTGTCGTGCTCATCCTCGGGCACCTGGGGACGACGAATTCTGGGACTCTCGCAGAAGGTTTGGGCCTCGCTGATCAGAAGATCCTTGATCGTGACGAGCTCGTCCGAGACCGTCCGGCGCGTGGTGGTCGCCGTAGCCAGGCGGCCATCTGATTTGTGGCCATCTGGGCCTTGCACGACTTATTTGATTGCCGCTACCACACTAGGCACAGCCACGACCCACGGCCGCGAGAGGACAGCGATGCGTTCGGTCATCCCGCAGGTGGTGATACTGGCTCTGCTCGTCAGCTCGCCCGTGGCGGCCCAGGCGCCGCCGGCCTCCCCGGAGAGAACGACAGGACAGCCCGAGGAGGCCATTCAGCTCCCGCCCGTCCAGGTCATCGGCACCACGCCGCTCCCGTCCCTTGGGATTCCGCTGGAGAAATACCCCGGCAACGCTCAGCGAGTGACCGCGGAGGAGATCAAGAAGCAGAACCTCCCCAATCTTCCCGAGCAGCTGTTTCGCAATCTCGGCTCGGTGAACACGATCGGCAGCCAGGGCAACCCTGGCAGAACGCCTCACGTATCGGGGCTTCCTCGGCGGCCCTCTGACCGGTAGCCCGATCGGCTTGTCCGTCTATCTGGACGGTATGCGCTTCAACGACGGATTCGGCGACACGCTCAACTGGGATCTCATCCCCCAGTTCGCGATCGCCGGGGTCGACATTATCCCCGGCTCCAATCCACTCTTCGGGTTGAACACGCTCGGCGGCGCGCTCTCCTTACGCACCAAGCGTGGCTTCGACTTTCCCGGTATCGAGATCGCCGCCTCCGGCGGCTCATGGGGGCGCTGGGCCGTCGAGAGCTCCTATGGCGGCTCCCGGGGCTCGTTCGACTGGTTCCTGGGCTTCAATGCTCTCAGCGAGAACGGCTGGCGGGACGAGTCGCCGACCGATTTGCGCCAGCTGTTCGCCAAGGTGGGATACCGAACGTCCCAAACCGACGTCGAGCTGAGCTACATCTTCGCCAACGACAAACTCGTCGGGAACGGGCTCGTGCCCGAGAGCACCTTGGCCGTGGATCGAAGCGCCGTGTACACCTTTCCCGACCAGACCAAGAACGTCATGCACCTGGCCAATCGTGCGGGCGAGTCAGTGGCTGACGGACACCGTGCTGCTGTCGGGCAACGCGTTCTATCGCAACTACCAGCGCGAAACGTTGAACGGCGACGCCGAGGTCAACTGCGTCAACGACGCCACGGATGCGCAAGCCTTCACGGCTAGCGGGCGCCCGCTGCACCTGGGACTCTGCCGAGGCTCGGCCGTGGGACTCTTCGATTCGGATGGCAACCCTCTCGCCGGGAACCTCGAGCTCGAAGCGGAGGGCCAGGACCGCAGCACCAAGACGCGCACGCAGGACTGGGGCGTGACGCTGCAGTTCCAGCACCAGGGCAAAATCTTCGACCGACACAACAGGGTCACCGTCGGGGTCGCCTATGATGGACACGCTACTCGCTTCACCCAGAGCGAGGCGCCGTCGGACTTCGTGCCCCAGGGCAACAGCGTGGGCACGGCGCGGACCGCGGACTTCGAGGCCGAGGTCGACGTCGAAACCGGACAACAGAACGTCGGCGTGTACGTGGCCGACACGTTCGAGATCCTTCCCCAGCTGGGCATCACCCTGGGGGGGCGGTTTCAGCACGTCAGTATCGACATCCGCGACCGCTCGGGCGGCAATCCGGATCTCGACGGCGACCACAGCTTCGACCACGTCAGCCCGATGGTCGGGCTCACTTACCAACCGATCACCAATCTGACGACGTTCTTCTCGTACAGCGAGGGGTTCCGCGCGCCGACCCCGGCCGAGCTCACGTGCGCCGACGCCGACGCGCCCTGCCGGCTCCCCAACGCTTTCGTCGCGGACCCCCCGCTCGACCCCGTCGTGGCGCGCACCTACGAATTCGGTCTACGGGGGAAGCTGCCGCTCGGTGATACGTTCCTCTGGAGCCTCTCGTTTTTTCGCACCGACCTGACGGACGACATCCTCTTCATCGTGGCCGAGACCGGAGGAGCCGGCTTCTTCCAGAACGTGGCCAACACGCGACGCCAGGGCATCGAGGCTGGCTTGCAGGGGCGGTGGAAGCGGATCGGGTACTTTCTGAACTACGCCTACGTCGATGCCACCTACCAGAGTAACGAGACGCTGGCGAGCGTCACCGATCCCAGCGGTGTCCGAGTCAGGACCGGGGACCACATCCCCGGCATCCCGGCCCAGAATCTCAAGGCGGGGGCAGAGGTCGAAATCCTGAAGGGCTTCTTCGCGGGCGCCAACGTCATCCACGTGTCCGGGAGCTATCTGCGCGGCGACGACGGCAACGACCAGCCCAAGCTGGACGGGTACACGACCTTGAATCTTTCCTTTCGCTACTTCCCGATCAAGCAGGTCGAGCTGTGGGGACGCGTCGACAACGTCACCAACGCCCACTACGTGACAGCGGGTGCCCTGAATTTCAACGCATTCGCCGACCCCATCGGCGTCGAGCGGTTCGTCGCGCCCGGGGCTCCCATCGCCGGCTGGGGCGGTATCACGGTGCGCTTTTGAAGAGAGATCGTCACGGCGGGATCAGGACAGGAGTCCGCGCTTGACGGCCTCGACCGCGGCCTGCGTGCGGTCCGAGACGTCGAGCTTCTCGAGCGTGCGCTGCAGGTATTTCTTCACGGTGCCCACGCTCCAGCGAAGGCGCTCGCCGATCTCCCGGTTGGTCAGGCCCTGGGCGACCAGACGAAGCATCTCTTGCTCGACTGGCGTCAACGCGACGGCAGTTGTGGTCCGGGCGGGCCTGGAGACGGCGGCCTCTCTCGACTCCGACGCCGTGTCGGACAGGGTCGCCCGGAGCAGCGGCGGGTCGAAGACCGATCCCCCGTGCCGCACGGCCTCGAGTGCGGACAGGAGCTCGCGGCGCCCGACGCCCTTGAGCACATAGCCGGACGCGCCGCTCACAATGGCGCGGCGAACCAGCGCTGGATCATCGTGCATCGTGATCACCAGGACCGAGACGCCCGGCGCCAGGGCCTTGAGCCGCTCGAGCACTGCGAGCCCGTCGAGGTCGGGTAGCTCGAGGTCGAGCAGGACGACGTCCGGCGCGAGCGCCGCCACCGCTCGGAGCGCGTCTTCTCCCGTTGCGGCTTCGCCCACCACGCCGCAGCCGGCGGGCTCGAGCATGCTCCGCAGTCCCTCGCGGACCATCGGATGGTCGTCGACGATCAGGACGCGGATCGGCGCGAGATCAGGACGCGGCGGAGATGCCATGGCGTAGTGGGAGCTGAGCGTGGACGCGGGTGCCGCCACCCGGCGCACGCTCGATGACGCAGGAGCCGCCGAGCAAGCGTGCGCGCTCCTGCATGCTGGCGAGCCCGAAGCCTCGTGTTGTGCCCGGCTCGGGGAGACCTATGCCGTGATCGCGCACGTCCAGGTCGAAGCGGTCGGCCTCGCGAGCCAGGATGACGTCGATCCGCATGGTCTCCGCGTGCTTGCGGGCGTTTGCCAGCGCCTCCTGGAGGATCCTGAACGCGGCGGCTTCGATGGTCGGCGGCAGCCGGACGCCTCCAAGATTCTCGACGAGGCTCACTGTCCACCCCGTGTCTCGGGCGACGTCGTCGAGGCTACGGCGCGCGGCTCCGGCCAGGCCGGCCGCCTCCACGGCCAACGGCCGAAGCGCGGCCAGGATCCGCCGAGTCTCCGCGATGGCTTGCCCGAGGCGGTCGGCCGCAATCGCCGTTTCTCCGGCGGCGCGCACCGGCGCGGTCGACCAGAGGTCCGTCGCCGTGTCGACGTGCTGCTTGGCGCTCACGACGAGCTGGGCCACACCGTCGTGGACGTCGTACGCGATGCGCCGGCGCTCGTCTTCCCGGCGCGGCGACGACCTGCTGCACGAGCGCGGCGAGGGCGCGCTCGCGGGCCGTCTTGTCCCGCCAGGCGTGCAGCGCGAGGGCCGTCGCCGCCAGGATGAGCGCGACCTGAAGGGAGTGCACCACGAGGGTCAGCGAGAGCGACGCCCTGGCGCTCCCCTCCAGCAACAGCATCTCGAGAATTTCCCAGGCCGCCAGCGCCGCGAACGCGCCGGCCAGGGTCAGCTCCCGGTAGTGGCCCAAGGTCACTCTGAAGATGCTGAGCATGGCGCTTCGTGGCTCAATACCACGCCGCCGAGCGCCTTGCCAAGGGCGCGTGGTTGACGCTCGTGCTACGACCCGATTTTTCTTCATCACGACGCGGTGGTACGCGGGTACCCTGATGCGCAGGTGCAACTGACCGATCGGTTGACGAGTGGGGTGCGGGCGGCCCTCGCGAAGGCCGGACTGCCCGAGCCCGAGGAATGTGCGTGGGAGGTTCCGCGTCAGGCGGAGCACGGTGACTACGCCACCAACGCTCCGATGGTCCTCGCGCGCGCGGCGAAGCGCCCGCCCCGACAGATCGCCGATCTCATCGTGAAGAACTTCCCGCCCATGGCCGAGGTCGAGAAGCTCGAGGTCGCGGGCCCCGGCTTCCTCAACGTGTTTCTGGCGCCGGCCTGGTGCGCCGGAGCGCTTCGCGAGATTCTCGCCGCCGGCGCCGGCTACGGGCGCGGTGAGAGCCAGGCGGGTCGCCGCATCAGGCTCGAGTTCGTCTCCGCGAATCCGACCGGCCCGCTCGTGATCGTCAACGCGCGCGCGGCCGCGATCGGCGATGCGCTCGCGCGTCTGCTGCGCTCGCAGGGCGCCGCCGTCACGACCGAGTTTTACGTCAACGACGCGGGCAATCAGTTCGAGGCGCTCGCGCGCT
Organism: uncultured Candidatus Rokubacteria bacterium; assembly: GCA_963789955.1. Classification (GTDB taxonomy): domain Bacteria; phylum Methylomirabilota; class Methylomirabilia; order Rokubacteriales; family CSP1-6; genus AR31. The sequence continues at coordinate 245,116 of CAWBMV010000037.1, read as the reverse complement.
CGTTCGAGGCGCGCGTGCGGCAGGAGTTCGGCGAATCGGCGCGCGCTGCCCGAGAACGGCTATCCCGGTGAGTATCTCGTCGATCTCGCGAAGACCTATCGCGCCGAGGGCGGGAGCGTGATGAGCGGTGCGTCCGAGCGCGAGCGCATCGAGCACTTCGGACGCTACGCGGTCGCGCACATGGTCGAGGCGCAGCGCCGGATCCTGCGCGAGTACGGCGTCGAGTTCGACGTCTGGTCCTCCGAGCAGCGCGACGTGCGCGACCGGCACCTGCCCGAGAAAGTGCTGGGGGAGTTCGCGGCGCGCGGCTTGAGCTACGAGCAGGACGGCGCGCTCTGGTTCCGCTCGTCCGGCGAAGAGGTGGGCGACGACAAGGATCGGGTGCTCCGGCGCTCGAGCGGCGAGCCGACCTACTTCGCGGTGGACATCGCCTATCACGAGCACGTGAAGTTCGCCGCCGCCGATCGCTTGATCAATCTGCTCGGGCCCGACCATCACGGATACGTCGCGCGGATGAAAGCCGCGATGCAGGCGCTCGGCCATCCGCCCGAGGCGTTCGAGGTGATGATCGTCCAGCTGGTGACCCTGCTGCGCGACGGCCAGCCCGTGCGCATGTCGAAGCGGCGGGGCGAGTTCGTCCTGATGGAGGAATTGCTCGAGGAGGTCGGCCGCGACGCGGCCCGCTTCACGTTCCTCACGCGCCGGCACGACAGCCCGCTGGAGTTCGACCTGGCCGTGGCGACTCGCCAGTCGAGCGACAACCCCGTCTACTACGTGCAGTACGCGCACGCGCGCATTCGCTCGATCTTCCGCCAGGCGGCGGAGCAGGGGATCACCGTTCCGCGTCTGGCCGACATCGACACGAGCCCGCTCGTCGAGCCGGCGGATCTGGCGCTGATCAAGCGCCTCCTGCAGTTCCCCGAGCTCGTCCGAGGCGCGACCGGCGCGCTCGAGCCGCATCGCGTCGCCTACTGGCTGCAGCAGCTCGCGTCCGAGTTCCACGCCTGGTACAAGAACCACCGGGTGATCCAGGATGACGCGCGCCTGATGAATGCGCGGCTGGCGCTCTGCGCCACCGTGGGGACCGTGGTCCGGAACGGCCTCGACCTCCTGGGCGTGAGCGCGCCGGAGAGCATGTGATGCGGGGCGGACGCGGCCGGCGCGCGCCGAGTCGGCTCGCCTCGATGCTGTTCGTGGTGGGCTGCCTCGGAGTCCTCGGCGCGACGTTCGTGCTCGGCGTCATGGCCGGGCGGTTCTGGCCGCGGACCCAGCCCGCGCAGAGCACCACGGCCGAGAAAGAGAGCGTGCCGGCGCGCGCGGGAGACAAAGCGACGCGTCCCGGCGACAAGACCGCGCGCCCCGCCGAGCCGGGTCCGGCCCTGACCTTCTATCAGGATCTGACCGCGCCGCTCACCGCGCCCCCGCCGGCGAAAGCCGCGAAGCCCGGGCGCGCCGACAAGAGCGACAAGCCGGCGAATGTCGAGGCGGCGAAGCCCGAGCGCGCGGCGCTGCCCGAAGCCGCAGGCGCCGGCGTCGAGCCCCGGCGCGTTCACGATCCAGGTGGGCGCCTACAAGGCGCGTGAGCCGGCCGAGGCGTTGCGCGCACGGCTCGTCGCCGCGGGCCACGACGCGTACGTCGCCGAGATCGACGCGAGCGGCAGCGTGCGCTACCGCGTGCGGGTCGGTTCCTTCGCCACGCGCGACGCCGCCCAGCTGGCCGCGGACAAGATCGTCGCGAGCGAGCGCAAGCTCTCGGCGTTCGTCACCGCCCGGTAGGATGCCGGCTCCCAGGCCGGGCCACGCGCTGGTCCCCGAAAAGGAGATCGTGGCGCGCGTCGCGGAGCTCGGCCGCGCGATCGCGCGCGACTATGCCGCGACGAATCTCGTGCTGGTCGGCGTGCTCCAGGGCGCGATTCCCTTCGTCGCCGACCTCATGCGCGCGGTGGCGCTCGACCTCACCGTCGATTTCGTGCGCACCTCGAGCTACGGCTCGGGGACGACGTCGTCGGGCTCGGTCCGGCTCGTCACCGACCTGAGCATCGACATCGCGGACCGGCACGTGCTCATCGTCGACGACATCGTCGACACCGGGCACACCCTGGCGGCGCTCAAGCGCACGCTCGAGGCGCGGGGGCCGCGCAGCGTCCGCACGTGCGTGCTCCTGGACAAGACCGGCCGGCGAGAGATCGAGGTCTCCATCGACTACGTCGGATTCACGATCCCCAACGTGTTCGTGGTGGGCTATGGTCTCGACTACGACGGGCTCTACCGCAACCTGCCGTACGTCGCGACGCTGGACGGGATCTGACGCGTCGCTCCATCGTCGTTGCCGGTGCTATACTGAGCGGGCCGGTATGAACCAGGTCTACAAGAACCTCGCGCTCTGGATGGTGATCGGCCTCATCGTCATCCTCCTGTTCACGGTGTTCCAGGGCGCGCAGCAGGAGCGCCAGGAGCAGCCGAACTTCTCGGAGTTCCTCAAGGCCGTCGACCAGGGCCGGGTCGAGTCGGTCGTCATCCGCGGCAACCTCGTCACCTACTCGCTCAAGGACTCGGCGCAGACGCAGCGCACCTACATCGTCGAGTACCCGGAGCTGATCAAGACGCTCAAGGATCGCGGCGTCCGCATCGCGGTGAAGCCGCCGGACGCCACCCCCTGGTACTCGATCTTCCTGCAGTGGGTGCCGATGCTGCTGTTCATCGGGGTCTGGATCTTCTTCATGCGCCAGATGCAGGGCGGCGGCGCCAAGGCGCTGTCCTTCGGCAAGGCGCGGGCGCGGATGATCTCCGAGAAGCAGAACAAGGTCACGTTCCAGGACGTCGCCGGGGTCGACGAGGCCAAGGAAGAGCTCCGCGAGATCATCGACTTCCTGAAGGATCCTCAGAAGTTCCAGAAGCTCGGTGGCAAGATCCCGAAGGGCGTCCTGCTCGTCGGGCCTCCCGGCACCGGCAAGACCCTGCTCGCCAAGGCCATCGCCGGCGAGGCGAACGTGCCGTTCTTCTCGATCTCCGGCTCGGACTTCGTCGAGATGTTCGTGGGCGTCGGCGCCTCCCGGGTGCGCGACCTCTTCGAGCAGGGCAAGAAGCACGCGCCCTGCATCATCTTCATGGACGAGATCGACGCGGTCGGGCGCCATCGCGGCGCCGGGCTCGGCGGCGGCCACGACGAGCGGGAGCAGACCCTGAACCAGCTCCTGGTCGAGATGGACGGTTTCGAGACGAACGAAGGCGTCATCCTGATCGCCGCCACCAACCGGCCCGACGTGCTCGACCCCGCGCTGCTCCGGCCCGGACGATTCGATCGTCAGGTGGTCGTGCCGCGGCCCGACGTGAAGGGGCGCGAGGAGATCCTCCGCGTCCACGCTCGCCGGATCCCGCTGGCGCCCAACGTCGAGCTCAAGGTGCTCGCCCGCGGAACGCCCGGCTTCTCGGGCGCGGACCTGGCGAACCTGGTCAACGAGGCGGCGCTCCTCGCGGCGCGGCATGAACAAGAAGCTCGTCGAGATGTCCGACTTCGAGAGCGCCAAGGACAAGGTCCTGATGGGCGTCGAGCGCCGCTCGATGATCATCAGCGACGTCGAGAAGCGGACGATCGCGTACCACGAGGCCGGCCATACGCTCGTGGCCGACGTGCTGCCCGGGCACCGATCCCGTCCACAAGGTGACGATCATCCCGCGCGGCCGGGCCCTCGGCCTGACCCAGCAGCTGCCGGTCGACGACAAGTACAACTACTCGAAGGACTACCTGGTCAACCGCATCACGATCCTGCTCGGCGGGCGCGCCGCCGAAGAGATCGTGCTGAACCAGCAGACCACCGGCGCGGGCGACGACCTCGAAAAGGCCACCGAGATGGCCCGCAAGATGATCTGCGAGTGGGGCATGTCCGACAAGCTCGGGCCTCTGACCTTCGGCAAGAACGAGGAGCACATCTTCCTCGGCCGCGAGGTCGCCCGGGCGAAGGACTACAGCGAAGACACCGCCCTCGTCATCGACTCGGAGATCAAGCGGATCGTCCTGGAGGCCGCGGGCCGCGCCAAGCAAATCCTCCAGGACAACATCGAGAAGCTGCACGCGCTCGCGCGCGCCCTGCTGGAGCGGGAGACCCTCGACGGTGAGGAGATCGCCCGCATCCTGCGTACGCGTCCCCTTCAGGAAGCCGGCGCGCCCGCATAGAGGCGCCGCGGCTCGATGACCCATCGAGCCCTCCTCGCTGGAGTGACCCTCGGTCGTGGTGTCCCGGTGGCCGTCATGGGCGCCCTCAATGTGAGTCCCGAGTCCTTTCACCCCGGTTCCGTCCACACCGAAGGCGCGGATCTTCTCGCGGCCGCGCTCGCCATGGTCGACGCGGGCGCCACCTTGATCGACGTCGGTGCGCGCTCCACGGCGCCCTACGGCACCGCGACGGTCAGCGACCGTGACGAGCGGGAGCGCCTGGCCCGGGCGGTGGAGACCTTGGCGGCGAAGGTGCCCGTGCCGATCTCGGCCGATACGACCCGCCCCGGACCGGCTCGTGCCGCGCTAGACGCCGGGGCGCGCATCATCAACGACGTCTCCGGCCTCCGCGACCCGGAGGTCGCGACCCTGGTCTGCGAGCGTCGCGCCGGCGCCATCCTGATGGCCTTTCCCACGGGTGCGCCGTCCGGCTTGCCGCCCGTGCCGGCGGTGAAGTCGCTTCTCAACCAAGCGCTCCAACGTGCCCGTGACGCAGGGATTTCTGACGAGCAGGTCGTTCTCGATCCCGGGATCGGGTTCTTCAGGGACGAAGGGATCGCATGGGACGAATGGGACGCGACAGTGCTGGCGGGGCTCGGCGAGCTTCAGGGTCTGGGGCGCCCGCTCTGCGTGGGTGTGTCGAGAAAGTCTTTTCTCGGCGCGATCATAGGCCGTCCGGCACCCGAGGACCGGCTGGCGGCGTCGCTGGCCGCGACCGCGGTGGCGGTGTGGAACGGCGCGTCCCTCATCCGCGCCCACGACGTGACCGAAACGCTACGACGCCGTCCGCGTCGTCGAACGCATTCGGCGGGCAGGGGCCGCCCTATAATGGACGGAGGGTCCCACCGTGTGAGGCGAGTCCAGGAAATGAGCGCTCGATGACGCGTCTGTTCGGTACGGACGGTATCCGCGGTGTCGCGAACGAAGAGCCCCTGACCCCGGAGCTGGCGTTTCGCGTGGGCCGCCAGCTCGTCGCGACGCTCCAGGTCGACCACGGCGTCAGTCACGCCCGGATCGTGATCGGTCGCGACACGCGGCGCTCGGGTCCGCTCCTCGAGACGGCCCTGATCTCCGGGGCGCTATCCTCCGGTGCCGATTGCTTTTCTGTCGGTGTGCTCCCGACACCAGGGATCGCGCTGCTGACGCGGCGTCTCCAGGCTCACGGCGGCATCGTGCTCAGCGCCTCGCACAACCCCTTCGCGGACAACGGCATCAAGCTGTTCTCCTCGGAAGGCACCAAGTTCCCGGACGCGTGGGAGGCCGAGATCGAGCAGCGGCTCGCCGCTCCGGATCGCGCGCCCCGCGCGCGCGGCGCGAAGATCGGCGAGCTCGTCGACTACGACCAGGCCGAGACCGAGTACGTCGAGTTCCTGTGCAGCTGCTTCCCGCTCGATCTGAGCATGGTCACGATCGCGCTCGACTGCGCCCACGGCGCGACCTACCGCGTGGCGCCCCGCGTGTTCCGCCGGCTCGGCGCCCGGGTGCTGACCATCGGCGCGCGGCCGGACGGCATCAACATCAACGCCGGCTTCGGCGCGCTCCATCCCGAGAAGCTCCAGAAGAAGGTGCGTGCCGGCGGCGCGTCGATCGGCTTCGCGTTCGACGGCGACGGCGACCGGCTCATCTCGGTCGACCACGCCGGCGAGATCCGAGACGGCGACTACGCCCTCGCGATCGCCGGACGGCACATGGCCTCGCGCCAGCGCCTGAAGCAGAACATCGTGGTGACCACGGTCATGGCCAACCTGGGCCTCGACCAGGCCCTCGAGGCCGGCGGGATCCGCGTGGTCAAGACGCAGGTCGGCGACCGCTACGTGTCCGAGGAGATGCAGCGGCTCGGTGCGAATCTCGGGGGCGAGCAGTCCGGCCATCTCCTGTTCCTCGACCACGCGCCGACGGGGGACGGCATCCTCTCCGCTCTCGCCCTGCTCGGCGTGGCCGTCGAGACCGGCGAGCCTCTGGCGGCGCTGGCGGCCTGCCTCACCAAGTTTCCCCAGGTGCTCATCAACGTTCCCGTGCGCTCCAAGCCGCCGATCGACTCCCTCGACGGGGTCGCCGAGCGGCGGGCGGCGTTCGAGCAGGAGATGAGCGGCCGGGGTCGGGTCCTCATCAGGTATTCCGGCACCGAGTCGCTCGCCCGGGTGATGATCGAGGGCGCCGACGGCGCTCGCATCCAGGCGATGGCCGACGAGCTCGCCGGGCTCATCCGCACGCACATCGGCGACCGGTGAGGATCACCGGACTCGGCGTCGATCTCGTCAGCATCCCCAGGATGCGCACGACGATCGATCGCTGGCAGGACCGCTTCGTCGAGCGTGTGTTCACGGACGACGAAATCATTTACTGTCGTGCTCGCCGCGATCCGGCGCCTCACTTCGCGGCACGGTTCGCCGCGAAGGAGGCGGGGTTCAAGGCGCTGGGCACCGGGCTCCAGATGGGCGTGCGCTGGCGGGAGCTCGAGGTGCGTCGCGAGCGTGAGGAAGCGCCGACCCTCGTCCTGTCGGGACGCGCCAGGGAGATCGGCCTGGTCAAGGGCGGGAGCCGGATCCTGCTCTCGCTGACCCACGATGGTGACTATGCGCTCGCGCAGGCGATTCTGGTGGGCGACTAGCTTGGCGCTCGGATCGTTCGTCGTATCCGGCTGCGCGACCTCCGGGAGCGCACGTCTGGATCTCGATGGTCTGCCGGGGAAGATCTCGGCGCAGAATGGACGGCCGGGTCTGGTGATCGCGGCGCCGCACGGCACCTCGGACGCGCGGACCGGCGAGATCGCGACCGAGCTCGGGCGGCGCACCGGGTTCGGCGTCGTCGTCGCCACCGGCTTCAACCTCGAGCTCGACTCCCGCGAGAGCCCCGGCAGGCGCTATCAGGTCAACCGGCCCTTCGAGGGCACGCCCGGCCGTCCGGCATCCGAAGAAGTCGCCAGCGAAGGCGCCCGCCAGGTGTACCGGGCATATGAGCACCAGGTTCGTGAGGTGGCTCAGGGGCCGCTGATCTTCTACGTCGAGATCCACGGCAACAACCACCGCGAGGTCGCCGACCGGATCGAGATCGCGACGGTGGGCGTCGATCGCGACGAGGCCCTGCGGCTGCGGACACTCCTGGAGCTGATTCGCGATGCCCACCTGCGCGCGAATCGGGAGGCGCCGCGCCTCGAGATCTTCGTCGAGCCGGCCAACACCTTGCGCTACGCCGCGTCGAGCGCCAAGCGCGACGGCATCCTGAGAGTGACGAGTCGCGCGCTGCACGTCGAGCTGCCCAAGGCCGCGCGCACCGACTGGCGCGAGATCTACGTGGCCATCCTCGCCGACTTCCTCGTCCAGGCGGTCCCGCTTCCCGCCGGGAGATAACCGTGCTGGGCGTCTTCACCGCCGAGGACATGCGGCGGCTCGATCAGCGGGCGATCACCGAGCTCGGCATCCCGGGCGCCACCCTCATGGAAAACGCCGGCCGCGGCGCCGCCGAGGCGATCGTCGCCGCGCTCCCGGCGCTGGGCGCTCCGCGCCGCGGGGCGAGAGTCGTGATCGTCTGCGGCAAGGGAGGCAACGGCGGTGACGGCTTCGTCGCGGCCCGCTGGCTCAAGCGCCACGGCGCGCGCCCGACGGTGCTGCTGGTCTCCGCGGCGGCCGATGTAGGGGGCGACGCCGGACGTAAGCTCGAGGAGCTCCGGCGCGCCGGGATCCGGCCCCGGCCCTTCACCGGCGACCGCGCCTCGGCCGACGTCCTCGCCCGCGCGCACCTCGTCGTCGACGCGCTCCTCGGAACGGGATCCCGAGGCGTGCCGGAAGGCAAGGTCGCGCGGGCGATCGAGCTGATCAACGCCAGCGGCCGCCCCGTCGTCGCCCTCGACATTCCCTCGGGGCTCTCGGCGAACACCGGTGCGCACGCCGGTGCGGTGATTCGAGCCGCGATGACCCTGACGTTCGCCGGGCTCAAGCGCGGGCTGGTGACGTCACCCGGCGACGAGATGGCCGGGCGGGTGACGGTGGTCCCGATCGGCGTCCCCGACCACGAGGTCACGCGCGAAGTCACGACGTTCCTGCTCGAGCCGGATGACGTCGCCCGCCACTTCCCGCGGCGGCCGCGCGCGGGACACAAGGGGACCTACGGCCACCTGCTCCTGGTGGCGGGCTCGCTCGGCAAGACCGGTGCGGCGGCGCTCGGAGCGATGGCGGCGATGCGCAGCGGCGTCGGGCTCGTCACGGTGGCGACACCGGTGAGCCAGCAGCCGATTGTCGCGAGCCTCGTGCTCGAAGCGATGACCGAGCCGCTGCCGGAGACCTCCGCGCGCACGCTCGCCCTGACAGGCGCGCGAGGCGATCGTCGAGCTCGCCGGCTCGCGCGACGCCGTGGCGATCGGGCCGGGGATCGGCCTCGATGGCGAGACGGTGCAGGTCGTCCGCAGCCTGGCGCGCGAGCTCCGCCAGCCCATGGTGATCGACGCCGACGGCCTGAGCGCGCTGGCCGGCCACCTCGACGTGCTGCGCGATGCGCCGTCCGCGCGCTGTCTCACGCCCCACCCGGGGGAGATGGCGCGAATGCTGGGCGCGCGCGTGGACGAGATCCAGCGCGATCGGATCGAGACCACCCGCGAGTTCGCGACGCGCCACCGCGTCTACATCGTCCTCAAGGGCGCGCGCAGCGTGATCGCCACGCCCGACGGACGCGTCTTCGTGAATCCGACCGGCAATCCCGGGATGGCGAGCGGCGGCACCGGCGACGTGCTCACCGGCGTGCTCGGCGCGTGCCTGGCGCGCGGCATGGAGCCCGCGGCGGCGATGTGCGCGAGCGTGTACCTGCACGGGAGCGCGGGTGACATCGCCGCCGAGCGCGTCGGCGAAGAGTCGCTGGTCGCGCGGGACGTCATCGCGGCCCTTCCCGAGGCCTTCAAGAGGCTCCGTGGCGACGGCGGTTGAGATCGTCAGCGCGAGCGCCGAGGCGACCGAGGCCGCCGGCGAGCGCCTCGGCCGCACGCTCGGACCCGGCGCGGTCGTCGCGCTGACCGGCGAGCTCGGCGCCGGCAAGACCTGCTTCGTGCAGGGACTGGTGCGGGGCCTCGGCGCCACGATCCGCGCGACCAGCCCGACCTTCGTGCTGGTCAACGAGTACAAGGGCCGCGTCCCCATCCACCACGTCGACGCCTACCGGACCGATAGCATGACCGAGCTCATGGACCTCGGGCTTCTCGAGATGGTCGGCGGCGAGGGGGTGACGCTCATCGAGTGGGCCGACAAGCTCGCGCCGCTGCTGCCGCCCGACGCGGTCCACGTGCACATCGCCGGCGTCGGCGACGAGCCTCGGACGATCACGATCCGCGGCTGAGCGGCGTATCAGAAGCCGCGCATTGACCGTCGTACGCGGCCTCGCGTACGACAGTGGCATGGCTCTCGAGCGCTCGGCCGAGACGGACCGCCCGCGCGAGCGGCTCTACTGGAACGGGCCCGAGGCGCTCGCCGACGCGGAGCTGCTCGCCATTCAGCTCGGCTCGGGTGTTCGGGGCAAGAGCGCGATCGAGGTCGCCCGCGAGATGCTCGCCGCCTACGGCTCGCTGGCCGACGTGGCCGGCCGCGAGGTCGCGGAGCTCACGAAGCTGTCAGGCGTCGGGCCCGCCAAGGCCGCGCGGCTGGTCGCGGCGTTCGAGCTGACCCGGCGCCTCCGGGCGCGGGTCCCGGGCGCGCGGGTGACCCTGTCGGGTCCGGCCGAGGTCTACGCGGCCTACGGGCCGCTGATGGAAGATCTCAGGCGCGAAGTGTTCCGGATCGCGCTGCTGGACGCGCAGAACGGTCTGCTTCACGACCGCGTGATCTCACAGGGGACGTTGTCGGCGAGCCTCGTGCACCCGCGGGACGTGTTCAAGCCCGCGATCCTCGAGTCGGCCGCGTCGGTGATCCTGCTCCACAATCATCCGAGCGGCGACCCCACGCCGAGCCGTGAAGATATCCGGCTCACCCGCCAGCTGGTCGAGTGCGCGCGCCTCCTCGACCTGCGTATCCACGATCACCTGGTGATCGGGCGCGGACGGTTCGTCAGCCTTGCCGAGCGTGGCGTGATCTAGCTCTTGGCGAGCTTCTCGATTTCCTTCTTCGGCAGGGTCTGCAGGCGCGACAGGAGCGACTTCACTTTGCGCTCCGACGAGTGGTCGGCCAGGATCAGCTTCTTGGACCGGGTTCCGTTCACGATGTACGCCACCCAGTCATCGAGATTCGGCGTGCCGCGATAGGCGACGGTCACGCCGCTGAGCCGCAGACGTCGGCGGCCCTCCACCTTTGCGAGTGGCTTCCTGCTACTGCCGTCCATCGTGTGCCTTACCTCCAGAGAACGCCGGTCGAAGCGACCGCAGTGCAGCGTTGAACTGAACAGGTGACATCGCCCGCCAACCTTACGAGCGGCGTGAATTCAGTGTCAAGGTCTCGTTTGTCCGCGAAAAAGGCGTGAGCGACGCTGCGGCGCGGGTCGGACCCGCGTGGAATCCGGGATTCTACGTGGCTGTGCTCTCCGTGGACGAATGGACCGTCATATTTCCGGCGGCGCGCTCGTGAGCCCGCGTCAGACCGTGCGATTTTGTCGTCTGTGGATAGTGGTGGACAAGTGGATAAGCTGTGAGCATTTTTAGTGCCGCGGAGCACCGTGCTCAGCGGCTCGCGACGAGTCGCTCGAGGATCAGTCGCGCGAGAATCGGCCCGCGCGTGACGAATCCGGTGAAATAGCCGACTGCCGTCGCGCCCTCGTCGAGCAGCTGCGCCGCCTTGTCGGGTGAATCGACGCCGCCCGTCGCGATGATGTCGAAGTCCTTGCCGAAGACGCGGCGCGTTCGCCGGAGATTTTCCAGGGTCGTCGGGAAGATGTCGGGGCCGGAGAGCCCGCCTTCGCCCTGCGAGAGCCGGCTGTTCACCACCTTGCGGGTGTTGCCGTAGTTGACGATCCGCACCCCCGCGTCCAGCGCCGCCGGGATGATCTCGCGCTCGTTCGTCTCGGCGAAATCCGGGGAGAGCTTGACGATGAGCGGCTTCTCCGTCGCACGCCGCACTTCGCGCAGCAGGGTCGCGAGCTCGTCCGGCTTGCGGCTCCACTCGTACACGAGACGTGTGTTGGGCGAGGAGATGTTGAACTCGACGAGCTCGCCGAGGGGACCGAGCTCCTGGACGAGCTTCACGTAGTCGCCGATCGTCTCGCCGGCGACGCTCACGATCAGCGGCACCCGGTGGGCGAGCGGCGCCAGCGAGGCGCGAAATCGCTCGAGGCCGGGATTCTGAAATCCGTTGCAGTTCACCAGACCCGGCCCGGCGTCGGTGCTCGTCCGGACGAGGTTGGGCTGCGGGTGGCCCGGCCGCGCCTGGATCGTGATCGACTTGGCGGTGACCGCCCCGAAGCCCAGCCCCATGGCCCGGCCGAGAATCGCCGGATCGTAGTACATCGCCGCCAGGATGACCGGATTGGCCAGCCGTATCCCGCCGAGGGTGATCGCGAGCCTCGGATCGTCAAGCCCGGAACACACCCAGCCGGTCGAGGGGGAAAGCGCGCAGAAGACTCTGCCCCAGCGCAACGGCGGCCGGCTCGGGAAGGTGCGAGAGGACGGCGGCGTAGAGGAACCGGTAGAGGGCCGCGATCGTTCGGCTCATGCGGGCGACCGGGTCGAAGGATAACACGCGCTCTTGACGAATGGCGACGCTGCCATTTAGGGTAAGACATTGAATTTCATTGGTATCTCGCGCCTCGTAGCCCTTGTGAGCCTGGTGGTCGTGACGGCAGCGTGCGCGAGCGCGCCGCATTCGAACGGCGGATCGTCGCTCGGCCTCGAGGAGACGGTCCGGACTCCGGCATTCTCGTTCGAGAACGACACGTTCGCGTTCCCGAACCTCATCGGTGCGCGGCACCCCAACGAGCCCGGCATCTACGCTCACTACTGCTTCGTGCTGGCGCGCGGCGTGCGCCAGTTCACGCAGTTCGCCCGGTTCGATCCGAGCTTGCCCAAGCTCGATCACGCCGGCTACGTCGAGCGGGTCAAGCAAATCGTGGCGGTGCCGGCCCGGGACGCCGCGTTGCCCCTCGACGACCGGATCGTGGTCCCCGGCTACGCGAATCTCCGGGAGTTCTCCCGCGACGAGGAGAGCGCCGTCAAGGAGGGGCTCGGCGGCGCATTCTGGACCTGGGTCCACTGGACGAACTGGCGCGTGATGCTGCCCGTCGACGGCTCGCATCAGGAGGGCGTCGCGCACCAGATCCTCGACGAGCTGCGCGCGGGGCGTTTGGTTCAGCTCCTCGTGACCAATTGGCCGAAGCCGGAGCTGAACCACACCGTCATCGTCTACGAATCGCGCCCGTTCGACGGCGGCGTCGAGTTCATCGTGTGGGATCCGAACAACCCGGACGGTCCGGGTATCATGACCTGGGAAGCGAGCGCTCGGCGGTTCTGGGCGACGAACCTCTACGACACCGAGCCCGGTCCGATCCGGGCGTTCCGGATGTACTACTCACTGCTACTATGAGCCGGCTCATGAGCCGTGATGCCTGGAGTGACGCGCCTGCGCGCTGAGCCCGTCAGCCTGGTCGCCGCCGGAGCCGTGACCCCGTTCGGCGGCGACGTGGACGCCTTCTGGTCGGGGCTGGTGACGGGCGGCGACGCGATCTCGATGATCGAGCGCTTCCCGGTCGACGATCTGCGCGTCGGGCGCGGCGGCGAGATCAAGAAGCTTCGCCCGCTGCCCGGCGCGCGCCGCGTGCGGTGTCGCGCCACGCAGCTCTTGCTCGCGGCGGCCGAGGATCTCCTGGCGCGCTCGGCCATTTCCGCCGAGCCGGAACGGATCGCGGTCGTGCTCGGCACGGCGCTCGGCGGCGTCGAGCAGCTCGAGCGCGCCATGGCACCCGGCGGCCGCGCGCGGCACGCGGTGGACGCGCTCTACGACAGCCCGGCGCACGCGCTCGCCCGGCGGCTCGGCGCGCGAGGACCGGTGATGACGGTCGCGGCGGCGTGCGCGGCCGGCGCGACCGCGCTCGGCACCGGCGCCGATCTCCTGCGCGCCGACGTGGTCGACGTAGTGGTCGCCGGGGGCTACGATGCCCTGTGCCGATTCGTGATGCGCGGCTTCGACGCCCTGCGCTCGCTCACGCGGGAGCGCGTGCGGCCCTTTGACAAGCGGCGCAGCGGGCTGCTCCTGGGGGAGGCGGCCGGGCTCGTGCTGATGACCCGCGAAGGCGCGACGACCGGGCCGCGGCTCGGACGGCTCCTCGGGCACGCCAGCGCCAGCGACGGCTCGCACGTGGCCGCGCCCGACGCGAACGGCCGCGGCCTCGAGCTGGCGATCCGCTCGGCGCTCGACGAGGCCGGCTTGACGCCGGCCGACGTCGAGTTCGTGAGCGCCCACGGCACCGGCACCCTGGTCAACGACCGCATCGAGGCCGACGTCTTGCGACGCGTGCTCGGCCGCCGGGCGCCCGAGACTCCGGTGAACTCGATCAAGGCCTCGATCGGCCACACGATGGGCGCCGCGGCGGCCCTCGAAGCCGTCATGTGCCTCATGGCCGGGCGCGAGGGAGTGGTGCCGCAGACCCTGGGGCTGGAGGAGCCCGATCCGGCCTGCGAGCTCGACCACGTGATCGGGTCACCCCGCGCCGCCCGGCCGCGAATCAGCCTCAGCACGTCGCTGGGATTCGGCGGCTGCAACGCGGCGCTCGTGCTCGAGGCGGTCGATCGATGAGCGTCTCGGCGGGGCCGCGGTCGGCAGAAACGGCGCGTCGCGAGAAGCGCGTGACCGGGACAGCCGTCGAAGCCGTAGCGGTGCTGACCGGATGGGGTGAGGGCATCGGGGCGCTCCCGCCCGACGCGGCGGGCGCGGCGGCCGGCCGCGCGATCATTCCGCTCGGCCGGCCGGCGCTCGAGGGCGAGCGGTTCCGGCGGGCCACGCGGGAGTGCCTGCTCGGCGTCGCGGCAGTCGACGCGCTCCTGCGAGAGAATCACGTGTCGCGCGACGCGGTGAAGGGAAGCTCGACCGCGCTGATCTACGTGACCGGCGGCGCCTACGGCGCCTCGAATCACGCGTGGGTCGCGGCGGACACCGCTCGCGCGGCCGAGTCCGACAACCGTGCGGGCGACAAGCGGCGCGGAGCCGTGGCCGGAACGCTGCACTTTCCGTACACGGCGCCGAGCGTCATGTCCGGCGAGGTGGCGATCGAGTTCGGACTGACCGGCCCCTATGGCATCCTCATTGGCGGCGCAGCGGCCACGATCGACGCGCTCTGGCAGGCGACCCTGCTGCTGCAAGCCGGTCGCTGCGAGCGCGCGCTCGTGCTCGCGGTCGAGACCTTCGAGGACTGCGCCGAGCTCTACGCGCGCGCCCGCTGGCTCGTCGGGCGCCCGCTGGTCGAGGCGGCCGCGTGCGCCTTGCTGGTGCCCGGCACCTTGCGCACGCGATACGATGCGCCGCGGGCGGCCTCGCCGCTCGAGACGCGCGCGCGTGCCCGCGCCGGCGAGACACTGGCCTGCGCGCCGCTCATCGCGCTGGCGCTCGGGCGCGAGGACGCGGCGAGCGGATCGATCGGCGTCACGGGCGAATGGCGCGGCCGCCGCGTCGGACTCTACTGGCACTAGGAGGGCTATGGAACCCAAAGAAGTGTTCGACGAGCTCAAGACGATCCTCGTGACGCGGCTCAAGTTCGATCCGCGCCGCGCCGTCGACTTGACCCTCGAGACGACCCTGCCCAAAGGCATCGAGAGCTCGATCGGTCTGGACTCGCTCGACTTCATCGAGCTGTCGATCGCGATCGAGGAGCGATTCGGCATCGCGATGGACGAGTCGGCGGACCTCGCCCCTCACTTCACCTCGTTCGAGACCCTGTCCCGGTTCATCGCGTCGAGGACCGCCGGCGCGTGAAGCCTGTCGCCGTCACGGGGCTCGGCGTCGTCAGCCCGTTCGGCGCCGGCGTCAAGGCGTACTGGGAAGGCATCAGCAGCGGCGCCTGCGCGATCCGCCCGATCACCTTGATCGACACCGACGGCTTTCGCTGCCAGATCGCCGCCGAGGTGCCGGACACGCTCGGGGGCTCGACCCGGCGCTCCCGGGCCGATCGATTCGCGCTCGCGGCCGCGCGCGAGGCGCTCGACGACGCGGGCATCGGCCGCGCCGAGCGCGCGGACACCGCGCTGATCATCGGCGCGGTCGGCGGCGGCATGCTCGAGGCCGAGGCGTGGTACTGGCAGCGGTCTCGCGGTGTCGCGGTGCCGATGCCGCGCGCGCTGGCCTCGTGCTTTCCGTCCGCCCACGCGGACGTGGTCGGCAGCGTGCTCGGGCTCGGCGGACCTCGCGAGACCGTCGTGACGGCCTGCAGCTCGGGCGCCGCGTCGCTGGCGATGGCGGCCGACCTGGTGGGCGACGGCGTCGTTTCGGTCGCGCTGGCGGGCGGGGTCGACGCGCTGACGCGTATCTGCTTCATGGGCTTCAATACGCTGAAGCTCCTCGATCCCTCGCCGTGCCGTCCCTTCGATCGCGACCGCCGCGGCATGTCGATCGGTGAAGGCGCGGCCTTCGTCGTGCTGGAGGACCCGGCGCGCGCGCGCGCTCGCGACGCGCGAATCTACGCGGAGCTGACCGGCTACGGCATGAGCACCGACGCCTTTCACGTCACGTCGCCGCATCCGGACGGCGAAGGCATGGTGCGCGCGATGCGCGCCGCGCTCGCGCAGGCGGGCATCGCGCCCGCGTCCGTCGGCTACGCGAACGCGCACGGCACCGCGACTCCGCAGAACGACCGGATCGAGGCGCGCGCGCTGCGCGAGGTCTTCGGCGAGGGCGGGCTCCTCGTCAGCTCGACGAAGTCGATGATCGGCCACACGATGGCGGCGGCCGGAACGCTCGAGGCGATCGCCACGGTTCTGGCGCTCGGCCACGACGTCATCCCGCCGACGGCGGGGCTCGAGAACACCGACGCGGAGATCCCGTTCGATTGCGTGCCGCAGGTCGCGCGCGACGCCGCCGTCGAGCATGCCATCTCGAACTCGTTCGGCTTCGGCGGCCAGAACGTCACGCTCGTGTTCAGGCGCGGCGCGTGAGCGGACGGCGCGTTGTCATCACCGGCTCGGGTGTCGTCGACGGCCACGCGACCGGCGTCCTGAGCCAGCTGCTCGACGCGACGGAGGCGCGACGCCTCTCGCGCGTCTGCCAGATGACGGTGGCGGCGGGCCGCCTGGCGCTCGCCGATGCGGGGCTCGCCGGCGGCACCTCCCTCGCGCTGCTGGTCGGCACCGAGTTCGGCGATATGGTGTCGACGATCAAATTCGTCGACGACTACCTCCAGCGCGGGATCCCCGGCCTCTCGGCGCTCCTGTTCCCGCACACGGTCATGAACACGATGGCGGCCACGACGGCGATCGCGGTCTCGGCCAAGGATCTCTCGCTGACGCTCAACATCCCGACGGTGGCCGGCGAGCTCGCGATCGCTCGGGGCGCCGCCGCGGTACGCGCGGGTCGCATCGACGCGTGCCTGGCGGGCGGCGCCGACGAGCCCCCGCGGTTCGTGGTGGACACGTTCCGCGAAGCGGGCGCCGGCAGCGACGTACGGGGCGAGGGCGCCGGCTTCGTCGTGCTCGAGTCGCTCGAGGGCGCGCGCGCTCGCGGGGCGCGGATTCTCGGCGAGATCATCGGCGAGGCGTGGCGCGCGCTCGCGGTGCGGCCGCATGGTATCGGCCGCGCCACGCGCTCGCCGGCGATCGCCGCCGCGCTCGCCGGCGCCGGCGCCGAGCCGGCCGAGATCGGCATCGTCTACACCTCGGCGAACGGCGACGGTCCGCGCGAGGAATGGGAGCGCGCGCTGCTCCATCGCGCGCTGGCTCCGCACCGGCCGCCGCAGCGCTCGCTGAGCCTGCCGGCCGGACGTCACGGCGGCGTGGCGGCTCGCTCGGTCGCGACCGCGGCGACCGAGGTCGGTGATCGCCTCGCGCTGGTCCACGCGGTGGCTCGCGGCGGCAATCAGATCGCGATCGTCGTCGCGGGCCCGCGGGCTCGCGCCGCATGACGGTCCTGATCGTCGTTCCGGTCTTCAACGAGGCGGAGACGGTCGGTCACGTCGTGGAAGCCGCCCGCGAGTATGGTCCGGTGCTGGTGGTCGACGACGGGTCTCGCGACGGCAGCGGCGAGGTGGCCCGGCGCGCCGGGGCCGAGGTGATCCGGCACGCGCAGCGCCGCGGCAAGGGCGCGGCGCTGCGCACGGGCATCGCCGCGGCGCGCGAACGCGGCGCGGCCGCGGTGGTGACGCTCGACGGCGACGGGCAGCACCGGCCGTCCGATCTCGGGCTCGTGCTCGACGCGGCGCGCGGGCGGCGCCGGACGATCGTGATCGGCGGGCGGCTGGACGATGCGGGCGCGTTGCCGCCGGACCGGCTCAACGCGATCCGGGTCGCGGGCTTCTTCATGAACTGGGCCTGCGGGCTCAAGCTGTACGACACGCAGTCCGGGTTCCGCGTCTATCCGATCGAGCTCTTCGACGACATCCGGGTACGCCGGGGCGGCTTCGTGTTCGAGACCGAGGTGCTGGTGGCCGGGGTCGCGCGCGGCTGGGGCGTGCACGAGGTTCCCGTCGCCGCGCTCGCCCGCGTGCGCGAGCGGAGCCGCTTCCGCCCGATCAGCGACGGCGTCGCGATCGGGACGTATCTGTCCGGTCGCGTGTTCGCCCGCTGGGCGCTCGAGCTCGGGACCTTGGCCGCCGCGCTGGTGAAGCCGTTCTACGGCGAGCGCCGGCGCGTGCGCCACCAGGCCACGCTCGAGCAAGCGTCGATCTACACGGGGTCGCCCGCGCTCTGGGCGATGTCCGTCGGGAGCTCGGCGATCCAGCACGTGCTGAACCGCGTGGCGATGTGGCGGCGCGATCCGCGTCCGCGGCGCGCGCTGGTGGCCGCGCAGGCGACCGCCGCGGCGCCCGTGCTGCTCGGGCTCTTGATGCTGCAGGCCTTCGCGCCGCGGCGAATGCCCGACTTCGTGTCGCCGCTGGTGCGGTGGTTCTGCTCCCAGGATCGACTCGACGTGGAGCCAGCGAGCCTCGCGCCCGTCGTGAATCCGGTCGGGCGGCAGTCGTGAGCGCGCCCGAATCGCCCGACCTCAGCGTGGCGGTCGTGCGGCGATGAGATCGCTGCGGGTGCTTCACGGCTATCTCTTCACGGTCATCGGCATCGCGATCGGCGTCGCCGGGCTCGTCGCGCTCGGCGCGATGAGCGAGCGCATCGTCCGCTTCATCGAGGGCGGCGACCGCTTCGTGCTCGGTCAGATCTCGGTGGCCGGGCGGGGCATGGGCATGGGCACGGGGTTCACCGCCGGCGGGATCCTCCCGGCGGCCACGATCCGGGCGATCTCGGAAGTGCCGGGCGTGCAGGGCGTCCAGGCGCAGATCATGCTCCCGCTGGACCCGTCGACCTCACAGTTCATGACGGTCACGCAGGAGCTCGTGCTCGGGATGGATCTCTCGGTGCCGATGCCCAATCGCCACTACCGCACCTTGCCCGTCCGCAGCGGGCGGTTTCTCCAGCAAGGCGATCACAAGGTGGCGGTCGTCGGCGCGTCGTTCGCCGCCTCGCGCTCGCTCTCGGTCGGCTCGCACGTCACCCTGGAGGACGAGGACTACGAGGTGGTCGGCGTGCTGGACCGGATGCTCACCGCGCCGGACCGCTTCGTCATGGTCTCGATCGCCGACGCCCGCGCCCAGTGGGTCGCCAAGGACCGGCTCCTGCGAACCGTGCTGGCCTCGGGCGGCATGGCGCTCACCGCGTCCGATCTGAACACCGGCGCGGCGGTGGGCTGGCGCGACGGCGACGATCCCGACGCGGTCGCGGTCCGGATCAAGGAGCGCGTGCCCGGCGTCAACGTGCAGCTCCCGAGCGAGCTCTCCCGGCTCTTGCGCTCCTCCACGGCGTTCTTCTCCGCGCTTCTGGTGGGCATCGGCGCGCTCGCCTTCGTCATCGGCGGATTGTCGCTGGCCAACACGATGGCCGCCGCCGTGTTCGAGCGCATCCGCGATTTCGGCGTCAAGCGCGCGCTCGGCGCCACCGACCTGCAGCTCGGACGCGAGGTGCTGGCCGAATCGCTCGCGGTCACGATGGTCGGAGGGCTGGCCGGCCTCGGTCTGGCGCGCGGGCTCGGCTGGTTCATCGACCGCTTCCTCGCGCAGGCCCAGCAGCTCTTCTATTTCTCGCCGCGCCTCATCATCGGCGCCCTCGTGTTCTCGATCCTGCTGGGCGCGGCGGCGGCGATCTACGCGACGATGCGCGTCGTGTCCCTGTCGCCCGCCGAGGCGATCCGCCGGGGCGCCTGATGCTGCGGGCGGTCGGGCTCGTGAAGTCGTATCGCGCGCCGACCGGCAAGCCGATCCGCGTGCTGGCGGGCGTCGATCTCACGGTGAAGGGCGGCGAGCTCGTCGTGGTCAGCGGGCCCTCGGGCTCGGGCAAGAGCACGCTCCTGAACGTGCTCGGGCTGCTCGAGGACGGCGACAGCGGCGAGATCTGGTTCGAGGACGCGCGCGTGAGCGGGCTCGGCCGCGCCGCCAAGAGTCAGGCGCGGGGCCGGTACGTCGGCTTCCTCTTCCAGTCGTTCATGCTGCTGCCGTCGCTGACGGCGCTGGAGAACGTGATGCTGGCGGCCCGCTACGTGCGCCGCGCGGGCGGCGCGACCCGCCGCCGCGCCATGGATCTCTTGCAGGAAGTCGGCGTCGGCGACCGGATGGACCACTTTCCGGCGCAGCTCTCGGGCGGCGAGCAGCAGCGGGTGGCGTTCTGCCGGGCGGTTCTGAACGATCCGCCGCTCTTGCTTGCCGACGAGCCGACCGGAAACCTGGACGACGCCAACGGCGCCGTGATCCTCGACGCGCTCCGCGGCCGCGCGCGGGCCGGCGGCGCGGTCGTGGTCGTCAGTCACCGGCCCGAGGCCTCGGTGCGCGCGAACGCGTTGTACCGGCTGCGCGGCGGCGTGCTCGAATCGGCCTGAGAACATGTCGGCCGTGGCGCGCTCGCTCGGCGGCGGGCGCGCCGGCGGCTTCGATGAGGAGGCGTTCATGATACGCATGCTCGGCGTCATCGCGCTGTTGTCGTGGCTGGCAATGCCGGCGCTCGCCGGCGAGCCGGTCTCGCAGACGTTCGGAGCTCCGCCCGAGAAGATGTGGACGGTGACCACCTCGGTGCTGAAGCAGATGGGCTGGGACATCGAGAAGTCGGACCAGGCCGGCGGCTGGATCAACACAGAGTCCCGCTCGGTCGACGGCGAAGACTACGGAGTCTACGCCCAGGGCACGCGGCACCGGCTGACCATCCGATTCAAGGCGGTCGGGACGAATCAGACCGCGGTCTCGGTGGAGCGCGCCCTGTTCAAGCGCGAGCGGATTCTGTGGATCGACAAGGACGAACCGTTGATGACAACGGATCAGACCATCGAGAAGGCCGTGCTGGCGGCGATCGGCAAAGCATTGTGATGGACGTCGCGCCGCGCGTCGGCATGCTTCGGGTGTCACGGACCTGAAGTCGGCCGGACTCGCCGCCGCGCTCGCGATGATCGTGGCGGCGCCGCTCCTCTTCGCGCGACTCGGTGCTGCGCCGTTCGACGATCCGGGCGAGGGGATGCACGCCGAGATCGCGCGGGAGCTGGCGGTCTCCCGCGATCCGCTTGCGCTCACCCTGAACGGCGTGCGCTACGTGGACAAGCCGCCGCTCCTCTACGTCCTCATCGCGGCGGTCTGCGCGCTGGTGGGGCCGACCGAGGGCGCGGCGCGTGCCGTGTCCGCGCTGGCGGCGGTCGCGGCGGTCGGAGCCACCGCATGGCTCGGCGCGCGGCTGCTCGGCCTTCGCGGCGGCGTGGTGGCCGGCGTGGCGCTCCTCACCAGCATCGGCTTCTTCGCCTACGGCCGCTACGTGCGCCCCGAAACGTTGTTCGTCGCCTCGCTCGCCGGCGGCTTCGCGCTGTGCCTGATCGGGATCCGCGACGGGCGACGCGGGCTCTGCGCGGCGGGCCTGGCGGTCTTCGGCCTCGCCGCGCTGGCGAAGGATCCGCTCGGCGCGCTCTTGCCGCCGCTGGCGATCGGCCTGGCGCTCGTGCTGGCCGGACGGGCGCGGCCGCTGTCGGCGTGGCTTCCGTGGACGGGCATCGCCGCGTGTCTGGTGATCGGCTTCGGCTGGTGGATCGGCGCCGAGCTGCGCACGCCGGGATTCGGCTGGTACACCACGATCGACAACCATCTGCTCAACGTCGCGCGCGCCCGCCGCTTCGCCGACGAGGACATTCCCCTGACGGCGCTCGAGTTTCTCGCGGTCGCGATCGGCAGCGCGCTGCCGTGGGTGATCGCCGCGGGTGTCGCGGTCTGGTCCCTCGCGCGCCACCGGGCCTGGCGCGATCCTGACGAGATCGGCTGGATCGCGCTGACGATCTGGGTCCTCGGCGTGCTCGGGATCACCGCCCTGTCGCCGTTCCGGCTGCCGCACTACGGGCTGCCGGCGTCTTTCGGGATCGCGCTGCTCGCCGCGCGCGGCTGGGAGCGCCACGGCGGCCGGCCCATGCTCGGGGTCCATCTGATTTTCTTCGCGGCGGCCGCCGTGGGGTGCGCGGTTACCTGGATGGGTGACGGCGGCGTGCTCACGAGCGTCATGGACGTGACCGACGTGGCGACGATGAAGAGCGCCGCCGCGGGCCTGCCGCTACCGGTGCCGCCGTGGGAGGAGTTCCGGCCGGTCTTCTGGGCCGCCGCCCTCACGTTTGTGCTCTGCGCGCTGGCGATCGCGGCGGTGCTCGCGCTCGCCCGTTCTTCCGAGAGCCGGCGCGCCTTCGGCGTCCTCGTGGTCGCGGTGGCGATGGTGGCGACGATGCCCGGCGTGTCGCGCTCGCTCCGGGTCGTCGCGAAGAACCGGGCGGTGCGGGATCTGGCCGAGCGCGTGGCGCAGCTCGCGGGGCCGGAGGACGTCCTGGCGCACGAAGGGCCGATCGAGAATTCCGGCGCTCTCGAATGGTACTCGGGACGCAGGCCGGTCATCGTCGACGGCCGCCGGAGCGTCCTCGGCTTCGGCGCCGAGCGACCGGAATCACGCGAGCTGTTCTGGGACGCCGATCGACTGCGAGAGGCCTGGACGAGCGGCCGGCGCGTCTGGGTGGTGAGCGTGCGCAGCCCCGCGCACAGCGTGGTCGCCGGTCTCCCGGGCGCCCGGCTCCTCGGCGCCGGCGGCGGCCGTACCCTCTGGGTGAATGAGATAAGATAGGCGCGAATGGTCGCCCACCTGAAGACGCTGTTCCTGCATCCACCATCGTTCCAGGGCTTCGACGGCGGCGCCGGCGCGCGCTATCAGGCGCGCCGCGAGATCCGCTCCTTCTGGTATCCGACCTGGCTCGCGCAGACCGCGGCGCTGGTGCCGGGGAGCCGCCTGGTCGACGCGCCGCCGGCGGGCCTCACGCTCGACGACGTGGCGCCGCTCGCGCGGGAGTACGAGCTGGCCATCCTGCACACGAGCGCGGCGTCGTTCGCGCACGACGTCGGCGTGGCCGAGGCGCTCAAGCGCGAGAACAAGCACCTGCGAATCGGCTTCGTCGGGGCCCACGTGGCGGTCGAGCGCGAGCGCGCGCTCGGCGCCTCGCCGGCGATCGAGTTCGTCGCCGGGAACGAGTTCGATTTCACGATCCAGGAGATCGCGCAGGGGCGCGCGCTCGCCGTCGGTGGCCGGCCTCAGCTACCGCGTGAACGGCCACTTCGAGCGGACGCCCGAGCGCGCGCCGCTCGAGAACATGGACGCGCTGCCGTTCGTGGTCGACGTGTACCACCGCGACCTCGTGATCGAGCAGTACTTCATCGGCTACCTGCTGCACCCGTACGTGTCGCTCTACACGGGCCGCGGCTGCCGGTCGAAGTGCACGTTCTGCCTGTGGCCGCAGACCGTGGGCGGCCATCGCTACCGCACGCGCTCGGTCGAGCACGTCGTCGCCGAGATCGCGCAGGCCACGCGCCACTTCCCGAACGTGAAGGAGTATTTCTTCGACGACGACACCTTCACCGACGATCTGCCGCGTGCCGAGGCGATCGCGCGCGGGCTCGGGCGCCTGGGCGTCACGTGGTCCTGCAACGCGAAGGCGAACGTGCCCGAGTCGACGCTCCGGGTGCTGCGCGACAACGGGCTGCGGCTCCTCCTGGTCGGCTACGAGTCCGGCAGCCAGGAGATCTTGAACCGCGTGAAGAAGGGCATCCGGCTCGACGTCGCGCGCCAGTTCACGCGGAACGCGAAGGCGCTCGGCATCAAGATCCACGGCACGTTCATCATGGGACTGCCGGGCGAGACGCGCGAGACGATCGAGGAGACGATCCGCTTCGCGCGCGACATCGACCCCGATTCGCTCCAGGTCTCGCTGGCGGCGCCGTATCCGGGCACCGCGCTCTATCGGGAGGCGCTCGAGCAAGGCTGGCTCGAGCGGACGGAGCTGGTCGATGCCGGCGGCACGCAGACCAGCGTGCTCGGCTATCCGCACCTCTCGCGCGACGAGATCTTCGCCTCGGTCGAGCGCTTCTACCGGCGCTTCTACTTCCGCCCGCGCAAGCTCTTCGGTTTCCTCAAGGAGATGGCGAGCGACATGGCCGTCTGCCGGCGGCGCCTCGCCGAGGGGCGCGAGTTCTTGAAGTTCCTGGCGCGGCGCCACTCGTCGTCGTAGACGGCGTTACCCGCTCCTGCCCGCGTCGCCGCGGCCCGGCGTCTCCAGCAGCTCGCTCACCGTCGCGAACTCGTAGCCCAGCTCGCGGAGCCCCGCGATCATCGGCGGGAGGGCGGCGAGCAGCCGCTCCGGCGCGTCGCGCACGCCTTCGGCGTCGTGCAGGTCCACGATGGCGCCGGGATGGGCGCGGCGCACGACGTGCTCGACCTGCCGGGACGGCGGTGTCGCGCGCAGGCCTTCAGGCTGGATCGACCAGAACACGCAGCGCTGGTCGTGACGCCGGAGGGCGCGGAACATCGCCGCGTTCACCATGCCCCAGGGCGGACGGAAGTGGCGAATCGGGCGGCCGACCGCGTCGAAGAGCACGCGATGCGCCCGGCCGATCTCGTCCTCGGTGCGGCGCGGCCCGCAGAGCCAGAGGCTCCGGTGCGACCAGCCGTGGCTGCCGATCTCGTGCCCGGCGGCCGCGATCCGCTTGACCGTGTCCTGCGCGCGCACCGCGCGCTCGCCGACCAGGAAGAACGACGCGGTGACGTCTTCGCGGTCGAGCACGGCGAGCGTGCGCTCGGTCCAGGTCGGCGTCGGGGCCGTCGTCGAAGGTGAGCGCGATGCGCCGGCCGGTCGACGGTCCGCGCCACACGCAGCCCGCCGTGAGCAGGTGCGCGCCCCACGCGTACGCGGCCCAGGCGGCGGCCGCGCCGAGCGCCAGCCGCGCGACGATCATCGCGCGCGCACGCCGCGGTCCAGGATGGCGCTGACGATCCGGCGGGTCGCGTCGGGTCGGCGGAGCCGTCGCATCCGGGCGCGCAGGTCCTCGAGCAGCTCCGGCTCGTCGAGGGCGCGCTCGAGGAGTGGCGTCAGGTCCGAGCGGCGCCGGGCCACGAGGGCGATGCCGGCTCGCGCGGCGAACCGCTCGTTGCGGCGCTCCTGGCCCGGGAGCGAGCCGTAGAGGAGCAGCGGAGCCTCCGCGGCCATGGCCTCGGCGAGCGTCATTCCGCCGGCCTTGGTCACCAGGACGTCCGCGGCGGCCATCAAGCGCCGGACGTCGGCGGCGTAGCCGAGCGTGCGGATCGTCGTGCCCTCGGTGATCCGGGCCAGAGTTGCCTTGAGCCGCGCGTCATGCCCCGCCACCACCAGCCCCTGCAGCGGCCGTCGCATCGCGGCCAGCGCGTGAGCGACGTCGGGCAGGCGCCCGAGCTGTCCCTGAGAGCCCGCCATCGCCAGGACCACCGGCGCATGCGTCGAGAGCCCGAGCGCTTCGCGCGCGGTGGCCGGCGTGACCGGATGGGTGAACTCCGGCCGCACCGGCACCCCCGTGACGAGGATGCGCTCGGAGGGAATGCCGCGCGCGATCAGCTCGTGCCGCACTTCGGGGTCGGCGACGCAATAGCGGTCGATGTGGGGCGCGATCCACTGGCTGTGCGCGACGAAATCGGTGACCACCGTCGTGTGCGGGGGCACGCGCACGCCCTGCCGCGCGAGCGACGAGAGCGCCACCGCGGGAGTCGCGTGGACCGTGACGACGAGATCGGGCGCCAGCCGCTCCAGCAGCGCGCCCAGGCGCCGGGTGCCGAGGCGCGTGACGCCGCACGTCAGGACGGAGTCGCTGGCGACCCAGTCGCCGAACGCGTAGCCGAGACCCCAGACGAACGGCGCGCGCCGCAGGAGCGCGTGATAGAGCGCCCGGCTCGAGCGATCGAAGAGCGGATGGACCATCTCGCGAAAGTGGTCCACGACGGTGACCTCGACCTTCTCACGCTCGAACGCGGCGGCGAGACACCGGGCGGCGACGTTGTGGCCGGAGCCGTAGCTGGCGGTGACGATCAGAACGCGGGTCATCGGCTGCCTCATCCTACCTTGTCTCGCACCCGCCGGGTGGTTAGACTGCGTTCGATTCCATGGAAAGCTCGGCGCTGACCGAGGGCGCGCGGCCCCAGTGGTATGCCCACGGCTACAACCGAGCCGAGCTCTATCGCCTGGCGGCGGCGATGGGCTGGCTGCCGCGGCGGCTGCGGCTCGGGCTGGCTCGGCGTCTCGGGCGCCTCGCCCAGTCATTTCTTCCCGCCGAGCGCGCCGCGACGCAGAAAACGCTGGAGGTGATGACCGGCGCCAGCGGCCGGCGCCTCGACGAGCTGACCGCGGAAGTCTTCGGTGAGTTCGCCATGTGCTTCAGCGATCTGATCACGGCCAGCCGCCAGCCGGCGCGGATCGGCTCGTACCTGGGCGCCATCCGCGGACGCGAGCATCTGCAGGGCTTCGACGGCCCGCTGATCTCGCTCACCGCCCACGTCGGCAACTGGGAGCTCGCCGGCCGTGTGCTCGCCCAGCACTCCGCCCGCACCACGCACGTGGTGGTGGCGGTCGAGGAGGCGCGCGCCCTCGAGCGCTGGCTGCGCCGCGACGGAAGCGGCCTTCGCTTCGTGCCCCGGTCGCATCCGACGGTCTCGCTGACCTTGATCGCGGCCCTCCGGCGCGGCGACGCGGTGGCGCTGCAGGGTGACCGCGCGCTCGGCAATCGCGGCGACGTGCTGATCCCGTTCTTCGGACGGCCGGCGCCCTTTCCGGTGGGTCCGTTTCACCTGGCGCGCGCCGCCGGGGTGCCCGTGCTTCCCGCGTTCTGCACGCTCGACGGTGACGGCCGCTACGCGCTCCGGGTGCTCCCGCCGATGACGATCACGCGCGGCCGTGAGGAGGAGGCGCTCGCCGCCTGGGTGGGCACGCTCGAGCAGATCGTGGCCGAGAAGCCGACCCAGTGGTTCAATTTCTTCGACGTGTGGAATCCCTTCGGCCTGTGAGCGAGGTGGTCGAGCTCGAGGAAGCGGAGCGACGGTCGCGCGAGCTCGCCGCGATCCTGCCGGCCCGCATCAGCCCTCCGTTCACGGGCCCGTTCATCCGGTCCGCGACCCTCTACGACGAATACGTCCTGCGCTTGACCCTCGGCATCTTTCGCACGAGCGGGCTCGCGAAGGCTGCCGAGACGCCCGGCACCACCGACGAGCTGGTCGCACGCGCCGGCTTCGAGGCCGGCCGCGCGCGCGTGCCCGTCGACTGGATGCTGCGCCGGTTGAGCCATCGCGGGATCATCGAGCAGCGCGACGCGGAGGGCGGGCCGCGCTTCCATCTTCGCGGTGAGGTGCCAGAGCTCGATCCCGTAGAGATTCTCGAGGCGCAGCGGCGCCTGGACACCTCATGGCAGCCGTCGTACCTCCTGGCCGAGACGGTCGCCCAGGACTATCCGGTGTTCCTGCGCGGCGAGCGAACCGGCGAGGAGGTGCTCTTCTCCCCGAGCCGGCTTCGCCTCTGGGTGAACTTCTTCTCGAACGACAACGGCCTCTACGTCGTGAACAATCTCGTCGGCGCCGCCGCGGTGGCCGAGCTGATGCCGCCCGGTCCAGTGGCCATCATGGAGCTCGGCGGCGGGCTCGGCAGCGGCGCCGCGGCGCTGCTCGACGAGCTCCGCCGCTCAGAACGCTGGGCGGACGTTCGGGAGTATCGCTTCACCGAGCTCGTGCCGTTCTTCATGCGGCGGGGCCAGCAGGCGCTCGAGTCACGCTTCCCGGACGCATCGTTCCTGAAGTTCGGAGGGCTCGACATGAACCTGCCCTTCGCGGGGCAGGGGGTCGCGCGGGGGAGCGCGTCGGTCGTCTATGCGGTGAACACCTTGCACGTCGCGCGCGATCTCGACTTCACCCTGCGCGAGATCTTCGACGCGCTCGCGCCGGGCGGCCGGCTCGTCGTCTCGGAGTGCATTCGTACGGCGCCGGCGCAGGCGATCTACATCGAGTTCATCTTCAACCTGATGGAGACGTTCCGGTCACCGGTGCTCCACCCGCCGTATCGACCGAACGGCGGCTTCCTCGCGCCCGAGGAGTGGCAGGGCGCGATGGAAGCCGCCGGGTTCGTCGACGTCCGGATGCTACCGGATATCCCGAGCCTGCGAGCGCGCTTTCCCGCACTTCCAGGTCGGCGCCGTCGGCGCGACCCGCCCGGCCTGAAGCGCTGTTCTCGGCTACTCAAACTTAATGATCCACTTCAGCTTCGGATACTCCGGCGGCTTGCCGTCGAGGTCGACGATGCGGATCGACTTGTCGGGGCCCTCGAGCTGTAGATTTCCGCCGCTGTAGGACACGTACTTGCCCCAGGTCTTCGGGATCGTCGCTTCCCGCGCGGCCATGCTCTGGGCCTGCGCCGGCGCCACCTGGAGCGCGGTGGTCAGCGCCGATCCGGAGACGTACGGCCGAACGGCGATCACGACGAGCGCGACGGCGATGACGGTCAGAACAGCCTTCGTGTAGCGATCGATGGTCATCGTGGTCCTCCTGGCTCTGCATGGTACTGCGCCCCCGGCCCGACGCCAGCCCGATTTCCTCGACTACTTGAACGCGGGCATGACCTCGCGGGTCAGGATCGCGAGACTCCGCTTCACGCGCGTCGGCCGGGATGAGCCCGCCCGCGTCGAGCTCGGCGACGACACCGTCGAGGCTCAGCTCCTCGCGAAGCTGCGCGAACCGGTCGATCAGGCCGGCGGCGCTACCGAACGCGACGCGCTCGGCCAGGATCTGCTCGTACGACAGTCCGGCGAGCCGCTCGACGCGGGCCTGCAAGCGCTCGGCGGGCCCGGCGCCCGTGCGTCCCACGGCGGTCTGCTGCAAGTCGGCCTGGCGGCTGAAGTAGAACGTGGCGCTCTCGAACGGCTCCTCGAGCGCCGCCTTCTCCGTGTCCGCGGCGTACACGGGGATGCGCAGATAGACGTTGCCCTCGCCGGCGTGCCCGGCATCGCGCCACGCCTTGCGGTAGGCCAGCACGTGGTGGCGCAGAGTCGAGATGTCCATGCCGCGCAGGCCGACGAAGATCGGCAGACCCATCTGCCCCGACCCGCGGGAATGTTTCCTCGGTCGTGGCGGCCATGCGGAGCGGCGGGTGGGGCAACTGATACGGGCGCGGCGCGACGGTCGCGTTCTCGAAGCTCCAAGTACTGACCTTTGTAGCTGAAGGGCTCGCCCTTCCACGCCTCGAGGATGATCTCGAGCGCCTCACGAAAGCGCGCCTGGCTCTCCGCGTAGGGGATGCCGTACACGTCGTAGACGCGCGGGAAGCCGCTGCGGCCGATTCCGAAATCGAAGCGCCCGGCGCTGATCTGATCGACCGTCGCGGCCTCTTCGGCGATGCGCAACGGATTGTTCAGCGGAAGCACCTGAACGGCCATCCCGATCCGCAGGCGCTTCGTGCGCGTCGCGATCGAGCTCGCCACCACGATCGGTGCCGACAGCACCGATCGGGCCGGCGTGAAGTGCATCTCGCCGAGCCACACGCCGTCGAGCCCCCACGCCTCGGCGGCGTCGACGACGTCGAAGCCCTCGCGGAACGCGGTGGCCTGGTCGCCACCGCGGCGGATCTCGAACTCCATGAAGATCCCGAAGTCCATGAGCTCCGGTCGGCCGCGTTACTGGTTCTTGATCGTCATGTCCTCGTACGACGGCCACACCGTCATCGGCACGAGGTTGATCGTGTGGTCGGCCATCTTCGGGCCGATGCCCATCAGGGCCCGGAGGTCCATGATCGGCGCGAACATCGCCCGGTCGATGGTCAGCTGCTGGATGCGAAACAGCATCGCCTCGCGCTTCTTGACGTCACGCTCGCCGGATTGCTGCTGGACGAGGTCGTCGATGTCCGGGTAGCCGCCGTAGGCGTACGCGCCCTTGGAGCTGATGAACTCGGTCACCCGGCTGGCCGCGTTACCGGAGTTGCCGACCGCGGTCATGAAGAGCCCGTGCAGCTTCTTCTCGCGCCACGTGGCGTAGAAGGCCGCGCGCTCCATCGGCCGCATCCTCACGCGGATGCCGACCGCGTTCAGATAGTTCACCGCGGCCTCGGCCACCGTGGGAAATCCGGGGATCGGCACGAAGTCGCCGGCGTCGAGGCCGTTCGGGAAGCCGGCGTCGGCGAGCAGCTGCTTGGCCTTCTTCGGATCGTACGGCGACGGCTCCACCTGGAGCGCGAAGTCCATCACGCGCGGCACGATGACGCCGGCCGGCGGACAGAAGCCGAGGCACGCCGCTTCGTTCGTGGTCTTGCGATCGAGCGCGAAGTTGACCGCCTGGCGCATGCGCAGGTCGTGCCACGGCGACTTCGGATCCCACTGATCGGCGAACTCGATCCAGAAGATCGACGCGTGTCGTGTGGCCACCAGCTGAAGCCGCGGGTCGCGCTTGACCTCGATGTCCTTCCGGGCCGTCGAGCGCGACCGCGATATCGGCCTCGCCGGTCTTCAGCATCGCCAGACGCGTGCGTGCCCTCGGGCACGCTCTTGAGGATCAGGCGCTTCACGTTCGGCACGCGCCGCCAGTAACCCGTGTACGCCTCCAGCACGACGTCGACACCCGGCGTGTGGCTCACGAACTTGTAGGGCCCGGCGCCGATCGGGTGCTTCCGGAACCCGTCGTCTCCCACCTGCGTGAGGTACTTCTTCGGGACGACGATCCCGGCGCCGGTGGCGGTCGTGCCGTAGAAGGTCATGAAGTCCGGCCAGGGGGAGTTCAGCCGGAACCGCACCGTGAGCGGATCGACGATCTCGACCGCGCGCACGCGTGTCTGGAACTCCCTGGCGCCCGCGCCCTTGTACCGCTCGAAGCTGAACTTCACGTCCTCGGCGGTGAGGGGGTCGCCGTTGTGGAACTTGAGGCCGCGCCGAAGCTTGAACTCGTACACGAGCCCGTCCGGGCTCTCCGTCCACGACTCCGCCAGGCTCGCGCCCATCTTCTGGTTGGGCAGCGGACGCGCGAGCGCGTCGTGGATCGCGTACAGCGTGCCGAAGGGTGTGATCTGCGGCGGCGCCGTGGACGGGTCGAACCAGGTCGGCGCGATCGTAACGTGCCAGGCGACGATCACCTCGCCGGCCGGACCCGACTGGGCGGCGCTGTTCTGTGGGAAGAGCCCGGATACCAGGACGGCGAAGAAGAGGAGCAGCGCGATTCGGCGGTGTGTGGGCCGCATAAAGCCTCCCGTGCGGGATTGTTTTCGAGCTTGCGCGCGATGGGCCGAGGATGACCCAGGATTCGCTTGACTTCAACTGGTGCCTTATGGGAGTTTCGCCGCACTCGTGGCCGGTTTGCTCCATTAATTCTCCGAGAGACAAGGAGACTTTTCGATGCCCGCCACCGATCCTCGCAAACGTTCTCGTCGCGTGTCGCGACGTGTCTTCCTCGAGCGCGCCGGGTGGGCCAGTGCCGGTGCCGCCGCGCTGGTCGCGGGCGTTCCGGCCCGACGGGCCGCCGCCCAGCAGGGCGCCAACTACCCCGAGTGGATCGCGGCGAGCACGAAGCCGGCGAAACGCGGCGGAACGCTCACGCGCGCCTCGCAGTGGGACCCGCCGATGATCGATCCCCGGCTGACCCAGTCGGTCGGGACCTTTCAGTTCGCCGGGCTCACCAGCAACCGTCTGGTCCGCTACTTGTTTTCCGACGAGACGGCCAATCCAGGCGACCTGAGCCTGCGCGGCGACCTGGCCGAGTCGTGGACCGCAAGCCCCGACCAGCGCGTGTGGACCTTCAAGCTCCGCCAGGGCGTGAAGTGGCAGAACCTGCCGCCGGTCAACGGGCGCGAGCTCGTCGCAGCGGACATCAAGTACTGCTTCGAAGCAGTACGCGAAAGAGGGCGTGCAGACGCTCACCTTCCAGGAAATTGAGGCGACGGAGACACCCGACAAGTACACCGTCCGGGTGCACCTCAAGACGCCGAACGCCCTCTTCGCCCACAATGTCGCCGAGCCAATCGCCCTCATCTTCGCGAAGGAAGTTCTGGAAGAGGACGGCGACCTCAAGAAGCGCCTGATCGGGACCGGGCCGTACATCATGAAGGAGCACACCCGCAAGGTGCGCGTGGTGCTCCAGCGCAATCCCGACTACTTCGATCAGGGCCGCCCGTACATCGACCAGTACATCATCCTCTCCACGCCGGACGCCGCAACGCGCCTGGCGGCGTTCCGGACCGGCCAGAGCGACTTCATCTGGCTGGCGAGCCCGTCCGAGGTGGAGACCGCTCGCAAGACCAATCCGAACGTGCTCGTGCAGTCGTTCCACAACACTCTCGCGCCCTGGGGGCTGGCCCTCGCCCAGGACAAGCCGCCCTACAACGACGTGCGGGTGCGACGCGCGATCTCGATGGCCATCGACCGCCAGAAGCAGGTGGACACGGTCTTCGAGGGCCACGGGATTCCGGGCTGGGGCATACCGTATATCTACTACCAGGACAAGGCGCCGACCCTGAAGGAGCTCGGTCCCTGGTGGCAGTACCGCCCTGACGAGGCCAAGAAGCTCATGGCCGAGGCGGGACAAGCCAAGGGCTTCGAGACGACGTTGTTCTACTATGAGTACTTTCCGCAGATGAGCTCGCAGGTGCAGCTCGTGCAACAAGACCTCAAGAAGAACCTGAACATCGACATCAAGATCCAGAAGCTCGACTACACCACCTATTACGGTCGCTACGTCGACAGCAAGTGGGACGGCATGTCCTGGGGATTCCAGTCCGGACACGCGATCGGTCTCGACGAGCGGTCCTATCAGTACATGCATTCGAAATCCCCGAAGAATTTCTTCCGCGTCAACGATCCGGTCATCGACCAGCTGACGACGAAGCTCCGGCAGACGCCCGATCAGCGCCGAGCAGCGCGCGCTGGCCAAGAAGATCGTCGATCGCGAATTCGATCAGGCGTTGCAGGCTGTGGATGCCGTACGACAACGGCTTCCTGGTCTTCCAGCCCCACATGCGCAACGTCGCCGCCGGCGCGCTCGCCGCACCGACGGCTACGGCTCGCCGACCCTGGCGCGCGCCTGGATGGACAAGTAGCGGAGAACCGGACAGGAGAGGGCACGGACGGCCATGCAGAAGTACGTGATCCGACGCCTCCTGCTGGCCGTCCCGGTTTTACTGCTCTCGTCGCTGATCGTCTTCGGCCTGATGCGCGTCATGCCGGGCGACGCGCTCATCCTCCTGATGGGCGAGTCCGGCAACGTCGGCGAGAAAGAGCTGGCGAAGGTCCGCAAGGATCTCGGTCTCGATCGGCCCTACCACGAGCAATATCTGCTCTGGCTCTGGCAGATGGTGAGCTTGAATCCGGGCGACTCCATCTTCACCAACGAGCCGATCATGGTCTCGCTCGGCAAGGCGATTCCCGTCACGCTCGAGCTCGCGACCCTGGCGATGGTCATCGGACTCGTCATCGCCGTGCCGATCGGTGTCCTGTCGGCGACGCGACAGGACAAGCCGGCCGACTACGCGGGCAGGGTCGTCGCGGTGGCCGGCCTCTCCATTCCCGACTTCTGGCTCGCGACGCTCGTCATCACCTTCGCCGCGATCTGGGTCCACTGGATCCCGCCGATCGGCTATGTCAGCTTCTGGGACGCGCCGTGGCGCAACCTGCAGCAGTTCCTGCTGCCGGCGGCCGTGCTCGGCTATCGCCTCTCCTCGGCGACGATGCGGATGACCCGCTCGACCGTTCTCGAGACCTTGCGTGAGGACTACGTGCGCACGGCGTGGGCCAAGGGCCTCGCGGGCAGGATCGTCGTCTACAAGCACGCGCTCGAAGAACGCGCTGATCCCGGTCGTCACGATCGTCGGCGGCCAGCTCGGGACCCTGCTGGCCGGGACGTTCGTCGTCGAGCAGATCTTCGCGCTGCCGGGGATGGGCCGGCTCACGGTGGAGGCGATCCTGTACCGCGACTATCCGGTCGTGCAGACCAACGTGATGCTGGTCGCGGCGATCCTGGTCAGCTTGAACCTGCTCGTCGATCTGACGTACGCATGGCTCGATCCGCGGATCCGTTACCAGTGAGCTCCTGATGGCGACGGTCCCACTCCACGTGCCCCTGGACGATCCGGCGATTGCCGGTATCAGCCGGGCGGAGGCGCTCTGGCGGACGATGAGGAAGAAGCCGCTGGGGGCCATCTCGGCCGCCCTCCTCGTCGTGATCGTCCTGATGGCGATCTTCGCCGATGTGCTGGCGCCCTACGATCCGCTGGCGACGCAGCCGGAGATCCGGCTGTCCGCGCCGAGCCGCGCGCACCCGTTCGGGACCGACGACATCGGCCGCGACGTCTTGAGCCGGATCATCTACGGCGCCCGCATCTCGCTCTGGGTCGGGCTGCTCGCCGTCGGCATCGGCACCGCGGTGGGCATGGTCATCGGCCTCCTCTGCGGCTACTGCGAGGGACGGCTCGACCTGATCGTCCAGCGTGTCATGGACGCGATCCAGGCGATCCCGGGGCTCGTGCTCGCGCTGGCGATCGTCTCGGTGCTCAAGCCGAACACGACCAACGCGATGCTGGCGATCGCCATGGTGATCATTCCCGGCAACTCGCGCATCGTGCGCGGCGCGGTACTCTCGGCGAAGCAGAACCGGTACGTGGAAGCGGCGCAGGCCATGGGCTGTCGCCATCCGCGGATCATCCTGAGCCACATCCTGCCCAACGTGACGGCGCCGATCCTGGTCATCGCGTCGATCTGGCTCGGCAACGCGATCCTGATCGAGGCGACGCTCTCCTTCCTCGGTGTCGGCACTCAGCCGCCGACGCCGTCGTGGGGCCTGATGCTGTCGAGCACCGGCCGGGCCTTCATGGAGCAGGCGCCGTGGCTCGCGATCTTTCCCGGCCTGGCGATCAGCCTGGCCGTCTTGGGCTTCAACCTCTTCGGTGATACGCTTCGGGACGCGTGGGATCCGAAGCTCCGGCGTCAAGGCTAGCCATAGGGGAGGCGTCATGCCGTACAACCTGATCTCCGGCGACAACCACATCGATCTGACCTACCTTCCGCCCGACCTCTGGTCGTCGCAGGCGCCGGGGAAATGGAAGCTGATGGTGCCGCGCGTGGAGGAGCTGGAGGACGGCTGCCACTGGTTCGTGGACGCCCAGGACAAGGGCATGTGGAACGGCGTGGGGCCGGGGTTCCTCCCGTACACCCCGGGGATGTTCGGCCACATCGACGAGATGCACGACATCGGCTTCGAGTGGGACTCTCGCCCCGGCGCGCGGCCGCGGCCGACCACGCCCGAGCTCAGGCTGGCCGACCTGGACCGCGACGGCATCGACGCCGAGATCGTCTACGGCTGCCTGATGATCAACGACCATATCAGCGACGCGTCGATGCGCATCTGGGCCGACAAGATCTACAACGACTGGGCGGCCGACTTCGCGAAGCGCTCGGATCCCAAGCGGGTGTTCCCGCTGGCGATCATCCCCAACACCGATCCGGTCGAGGCCGCCGCCGAGGTGCGCCGGTGCGCCAAGATGGGGCTGCGGGGCGGCGACCTCTCGTTCAAGCGCATGACGCCGCCGCTCTATCACTCCGGCTGGTATCCGCTCTGGGAGGCCGCCGCCGAGTGCAAGTTCCCGATCGCCTTCCACTCGACCGGCTTCAAGGCGCTGCGCGCGCCGGACACGCCGGAGATGGAGAAGCAGTTCTTCACCCAGTGGCGGCTGGTGCGGTCGGCCCTGTTCCAGCTGGACACCATGGAAGTGCTGGTGTCGATTCTGGCTTCGGGCGCCTGCGAGAAGTACCCGGACTTCAACTTCGTCCTGGGCGAGTCGGGCGTGACCTGGCTGCCGTACGTGTTCGACCGGCTCGACACCGAGTACTTCGACCGGGCCCGGTCGCTGAACTTCAAGCTGAAGCCGAGCGACTATTTCCGCCGCCAGGGCTACGTCACCTATCAGCAGGATCAGTACCTGGAGCCGATCATCCCGCTCATCGGCGAGGACAACATCATCTGGGGCGCGGACTACCCGCACCCGGACTGCATCTGGCCGAACTCGCGCAGCACACTCGGCAAGAACCTGGTCGGGATCTCGGAGCGGGTGCAGAAGAAGATCACGTGCGAGAACGCGGCACGCCTCTACAACATCAAGTAAAGGACCGGTGATGACGCCCACGGGATCGAGATTCCGTCGCTCAAGGGGAAGGTGTCGGAGGAAGAGTGGGCGGTTCGCGTCGATCTGGCGGCCTGCTATCGGCTGCTGGTGCGCTTCGGCTGGGAGGATCTGACCTTCACGCACATCACCGTGCGGGTGCCGGGCGCCGACGATCAGTTCCTGATCAATCCGTACGGGCTCTTCTTCGACGAGATCACGGCCTCGAGCCTGGTCAAGATCGACCTGCAGGGAAAGAAGATCGGCGACTCGCCGTTCCCGGTGAACCAGGCGGGTTTCGTCATCCACAGCGCCATCCACGCCGCGCGCCACGACGCGCGCTGCGTGCTGCACACGCACACGGTGAGCGGCATCGCCGTGTCGACGCAACGGGCCGGGCTCTTGCCGATCTCGCAGCACGCGATGTCCGTCATCCCCAGCCTCGGCTACCACGACTTCGAAGGTATCGCGACGCGCGACGACGAGAAGCCGCGCCTGGTCGCCGACCTCGGCGACAACACCCACCTGATTCTCCGCAACCACGGGTTGATCACGGTGGGGGAGACCGTCGCGGACGCCTTCGTGGCGATGTACTTCCTCGAATCGTCCTGCGCGATCCAGGTGCGCGCCCAGTCGGGCGGCGGTGAGCTGATCCCGGTGCCGAAAGAGGTCCTGGACGCGGCCTACGCCGGCCCGGCCCAGCCGCGCCGTCGTGGCGAGACGATCTGGCCGGGGCTGCTTCGGCGGCTCGACCGTATCGATCCCTCGTACAAGAGCTGAGCGGCGCGTTCGGTCACTGAACGGCGCCCGCGTCGTCTCCGCCGACGACGCGCGGCGCCGTCTTCGTCAGTGGCTATGGTCGGGCTGCGTGTGGTCGAACCGCGCGTGGTGCTGGCGGAGTAGATCCCGCCCGTAGTCGTTCCCGTTCGGCGTGCGGACCACAGTGTGGATGTGCTGGCGCGAGGGCGCGTCGTTGTCGAACGCGATCCCGCGCTGGTGGTCGAACTCGATCAGGATCACCGGACTGTGGATCCGGTAGTAGAAGACGCCGCCGTCGTCCGCGCTGCCCATCCAGGCGAAGAAGGTCTGGGCGAGGTGACGCTTGATCTCGTTGCGTTTCACCTCGGAATGACCGGCCCGGATCCGTCCGACGTACGTGTCGAGCACGTCGAGCAGCATGCGCTGCTGGGTGGTCGTCAGGTCGCCCGAGGCGATGCCCTGGAACTTCATCTCGAAATTGTCGCGGAACGCCGCGGTGAACACTTCGCCGGGAAGCTCCGTGCCGATGATCGCGCGCTGGCGCTGCTCGGGCGTGAGTGACCGCATGAGCGCCAGGCCCTGGCGCTCCTCGGCCTGGAAGACGCGCGTGCCGGCGTGCGGGCCCTCGTGCGCCGCGACCGGCTCGGAGCCCATGAACATCGGGGTCATCACGACCTGATCGCCGAGGACGAAACAATTGACGATGAGGTGGTGGCCGTCGATCTGCCAGCCCCACGGGCCGTCGAACGACGGGAGACCCATGATGCTGAGCCAGTAGAGCCACTCGCCGTACTCGGCCTGGCTGCCGGTGATCGCCAGGACGAGCTCGTTGAGCCGCATCACGTCCCGGGCCGTCTTGAATCCCTGCGTGCTCAGGCTCTCGCGGAGCAGCGCGAGCGCCCGCTCCCGCTGCGCCGCGCTCATCTCGTCGAGCGAGACGCCGTGGCGCATCAGGAACGGATGGATGTTGCTCCACCGCCGCCACGCGTCGCTCTCCAGCGGGAACAGCGCTCGCTCCCGCTGCGGCTCGCTCAGTGAATCGACGAACGCGCGGGCCGCGTCGGTGATCTGCCGGGTAGAGACGCCGGTCTTCTTGAGCGGGAAGAGGCCGGGCGCCGCGGGGCCGCCCGCGGTGATGCCCTTGAAGGGCTCCGCGATCAGGGCTTCGCCGGTCTCGACGTATTTCTGAAGCGGCGGCGGGAGCTCCGCCTGGCGCGCCCGCGCCGACACCGGAGTGCGCTGTCGCACGTTGAGGCCGGGAGGAGGGCTCGGCATCGGTCGAGCTCCTGTCAGCCGCCGGAGGCGAGGGCGGCGCGCACGGACGGCAGCACCTCGCGAGCGACACGCGCCATGAACCCTCGCTCGGGATCGTCCGGCGAGGCCGGGTTCGGGATCGGATGCAGGCAGATGTAGTCGAACGTCGCCGGCGACGCGCGGAGCACGCCGAGCAGCTGCTTGACGATCTCGGCCGGCCCGCCGCGCAGACAGAACGCGTCGGCGGCGGCGTCGGGCAAGAAGTCGACGGCCCGGCCGCTCGCGACCAGATCGACCGCGTGGTGAAAGTCCGGGAACACGTTGCGCTCGCGCTTGAGCTTCTCGGGATCGGGACCGGTCCAGGACAGACGCGGTGGCTCGAAGAGCATCGGCGAGTACTCGTAGTAGCCCGCGGCCATCGACTTGCCCATCGTCAGCGCTCGACCGGGATCCTCGACGAGCACGGTGTGGAACACGGCGCCGAGCCCGACCGTGGAGGGGTCGCGGCCGGCCGCCACCGCCCCCGCGCGGATCTCATCGACCGATTTCTTGATGTTCGCCGGGTGAGTCCCGACACGGATGAAGACTCCGTCGGCGACGCCGCCGGCCATCCGGAGCGTGCGAGGACCGCCGGCGGCGATCCAGATCGGAACGGGACGATGATGCGGCAGCCGCGCCGGCTCGCGCGCGCCGACGTCGACCGCCTGGCCGTCGAGCAAGGCGCGCATCAGGCGCGTGCTGGCCTCGAGCTCGCTGACGCGGGCCGGCTTGAGCCCGGCCAGGCGCACGGCGGTGTCGCCGACGCCCCAGCCCAGCAGGGTGCGTCCCGGCGCGAGCTCGTCGACCGTCGCGATCGACGACGCCGTGACGGTGGGATGCCGGTTCACCGGATTGGACAGGAGCGTGGCCAGCAATATGCGCTCGGTGACGCGCGCCGCGGCCGCCATCAGCACGTACGTGTCGCGGCGACGAAGCTGGGAGTCGGGCTGGAACGCCGCGTCCCAGCCGAGCGTCTCGGCCCGGCGCACGTCAGCGGCGAAGGCGTCGACGGTGCGCGCGTCGAAGCGATTGAGCCCGAACCGAGGGATCGCCACGTCAGCTCGCGCCGAGCAGGCCGCCCATCTCGGCGATGGCCTTGTCGAGCACCGCGACGACGCGATCGATCTCGGCGCGCGTGATCACGAGCGGCGGCGAGAGGACGATCGTGCTGCCGAGATGGCGGCCGCCGCCCGAGCGTCCGACGAGCACGCCGTTGCGGCGGGCGAAGTCGACGACGCCCTTGATCCTGTCCGCCGGCATCGCCTCCTTGGTGCGTCGATCGCGTACGAGCTCGATCCCCGCGAAGAGCCCCTTGCCCCGCACGTCACCCACCCACGGATGCTTCAGCAGGATACGAAGGCCGTCGAGGAGATAGGCGCCGTTCTCGGCGGAGCGCTCGACCAGCCGCTCCTCGAGGATGATCTGGATGTTGCGATCGGCGACCGCCGCGGCGACGGGATGGCCGCCGTACGTCGAGATCTGGAACACCTGACGGTTCTCGGCGGCCTCGCCGACGAAGGACTTGAACACGTCGTTGCGGACGACGGTCGCGGCGATCGGCAGGTAGGCGCTCACGATGCCCTTGGCGATCGCGACGATGTCGGGCCGGACTCCCGAATGCTGGTGCGCGAACATCTTGCCGGTACGACCGAACCCGTTGATCACCTCGTCGATATGCAGGAGGCAGCCGTACTTCTTCGCGATCGCGGCGACCTCGGGCAGATAGTCGTCGGGCGGCACCGCGACCCCGACGGCGCTCATGATCGGTTCCACCAGGACCGTCGACACCGTGTCCGGCCCTTCGCCCTGGATCGTCGCCTCGATGTTCTTCACGCACGCGAGCTCGCACGACGGGTAGGTGAGGCCGAAGGGACAGCGATAGCAGTAGGGCGGGGCCACGTGGACGAAGTCGTTGCCGCCGAGCGGCTCGAACTTCATCTTTCGGTCGCCCATGCCGCCGGCGGCCAGGGTGGCCAAGGTCGTCCCGTGATAGCCGAGGTAGCGGCTGATCGTCTTGTAACGGTACTGGCCGGGATTCTCGTGCTTGGTGTACTGCCGCGCGAACTTGAACCCGGCCTCGTTCGCCTCGGAGCCCGAGGCGACGAAGTAGACGTGATTGTCGCCGCCGAGCAGGCCGTTCACGCGCTGCGCGAGCTTCGCGGCCGGCTCGTTCATCGCGGTGTGCGGATAGTAGGGGAGCGTGCGCATCTGGGCGGCGGCCACGTCGGCCAGCTCGCCTCGGCCGTAGCCGACGTTCACGCACCAGAGGCCGGCCATCGCGTCCAGGTACTCGGTGCCGTCGGCTTCGACCACGGTCGAGCCATGGCCCTCGACGATCACCATGGGCTCGGCCTCGAGCTGCCGGTGGGCGACGACCGGATGCAGCACGTTGTCGAGGTCTTGTCTGACCACGGCCGCGCGGCCGTCGACGTGAGCGGGCTTGGCGCCTTCCGGCTGCGTCATGTCGTTCTCTCCTGGCCTGGATTTCGGCCTGGATTATACGCTCGCGCCGGCTGCGGCTCCCCGGAACCGCTCGCGCCGGCGGCGAGCGTGACGACGGCGCGCGAGCTTACTCCGGCTTGACGAGGAAGTGGTCGCGCCGGTTCCTGGCCCAGCAGGCTTCGCCGTGTTCCTTGCAGAGCCCCTGCTCCTGGCCGTAGCTGATGATGGAGATGCGGTTGGCCTGGATGCCGAGCGCGACCAGATAGCCCATCGCCGCCTTGGCGCGCCGCTCGCCGAGCGCCAGGTTGTACTCGGGCGTCCCGCGCTCATCGGTATGCCCTTCGATCAGCAGGAGGCTTCTCGGGTTGCTCTTGAGCCAGGCGGCGTTGGCGTCGAGGATCTTCGTGTCGACCGGACGGATGTCGTACTTGTCGAAATCGAAGTTGATGTCCTTGATGGCCGGGTTCGCCATGAAGTCACGGGGTAACGGCCGTGCCGTGCTCGCGCTCGCGGCGGCGCCGCCGGCGGTCGCCGCGGCGCCCGCGCCTCCGGCACCCATGCCGGACTGCGCGGCCGCGGGCCGGCTTCCGACGGTCGAGCCCGAGGAGGCTCCCGGGGCGGGTGTCGCCGTGGCGGGCATCGTCGCGGGCTGCTTCGCACATCCGCTCACGACCAGGAACATCAGCGCTGCGGGAACCAGCAGAGCACCTCTCATTGCGTGATCCTCCCTCAATCGACCCGGTGGGTCGGTCTATTTGCGGCCTTCGCTGATGACCAGCTCCAGACGAGCTCGGCGCTCGCGCTCACTTTGCAGCTCCTCCTCCGTCTTCTTGAGCTTGGTCTGCAGCCCCTTGAGCGCGGCGTCCGCGTCGGCCTGCTGATTCTGTAGCGCGCGGACCTCGTCGCGCAGGCGATTCGCCGACGTGCCCCACCAGAGGAATCCGGCGAGCACGCCTACGAGCAGCGCGCCCACCCCGATGGCAATCACCCGCGTCGTCAATGTCGGCCCTCCCTCGGTCCTTCCGTGAACGTGGGTCAGCGCTTCCGGCCGCGTGGCTTCGGGCGCGGACGGCCTCCGCTCAGCTCGATGACACGAGTCAGGGTGGAGGCCAGGGCGGGCCCGCCCGTCCGGAGCTCGGCCAGCGAATACAGCGCCAGCTTACGCAGGACGGACTCGCCTCGCGCTGTCAATTCGACGACGACCCCGCGCCGATCCGTCTCGGCCCGCCGTCGACGCACCATGCCGCGCTGCTGTAGCCGGTCGACCAGCTGCACGGTCGCGTGATGACGGATCTGGAGACGCTCGGTCAGTGCGCCGATCGTCGCCGGCTGGCGTAGCTCGAAGCCCTTGATCTGCAAGAGGAGGACGTACTGCTGGGGCTCCACCCCGGCTGCGCGCGCGGCGTCCTCGCGGACGCGGAGAAAGCGTCGGACGTGGTAGCGGAGATCGGCGAGCGTCTCGTAGTCCACTCGCGGGGTCGATCGCCGGCGCGGGTGGCCTTTGCCCATCCCGACAGAGGACCGTATCACGTCGTGATAACTCATGTCATTTCGTGATATTCGGGGCGCACCTAGTTCTTGCACACCCGCGGCTTCCAGGCTCCGCCGGTCGTGGCGCGGCTGCCGGCCATGCCGGACGGTTGGATCCAGACGGTCGTTCTCCCTTCTCTCACGGAGCACGTGATGTCGGCGCTGCAGTGGGGAGCGCCGCGACAATCGAAAATCGTTTTGCTACAGCCCTTGGCCTCGACGACGTAGGTGGGCCAGGGCCTCTGGTCCACGATCATCGGATCCCAGTTCGCGGTGAACGACCACGTCGTGTCTTCCGGCTTCAGACACTCCGTCACCGGCGTGGCCGGCAGTGACGTGATCCCGGCGGCCTGGGCCGAGCCCGGCGGCAGCACGGCGAGCACCACGAGCGCCGCCACGATCACGAGGTCGCGCACCATCGCCCGCATCCTAAATCACCGGTGCCCGGCTTCTGGCGTCCTTTCCGCCGGGAACTTGTTGCGTTCACTGACCCTGTCGTTTCTACACACTTTCTCGACACTGACGAGCGGCGGCATCGGTAAGCGCAGGAATCCATTGCCCGGCCGCGCTTGGCCAACTTCTTGAAGAAGAGCGTGATATGCGGACCCTGGTTCGGCTGTGGTTGGGGAAGCTGCTAGTCGTGCTGGGTATCCCTGGTGTCGTCGTCAACCAGTCGTACGAGGCCGTGAACACCCGGGCGAAGGTGCGCGTGCACCTGGGCCCGCTGTTCTCGGTGGTGAGCGTGAACGGTCTGGACGTGTATTTTCACCGGCTCACGGGCAAGATCGACGGGGTGGGATTCAGCCCAGCCGGGGATTGCAAGTCGGACGAAACTCCCTGATCAGCTCGTCCTGTCGCCAGGCGCGCACCGCTTCGGGGATCATCTCAAAGCTGAAGCTCAGGTGGGGATACACCGCGATGCACGCGTTGTCCCCGTTGAGATGCTGCAGGAGCTGCGCGCGAATATTGGCGCTCTCGCCCACGTAGACCCACGACGTCTGATAGTGCAGAGCATAGACGCCCGACTGTTCCGGCGCGTTCAGGACGATCGATATGTGAGTGAAGGAATACCTAGCCGGACTGCTCGACGCCACCGGCAGCGCCTCCCTCTATCGCCACTCGACTTGGATTGAGACCAACTCTCCGAGTCTTTTACGCTCGACCAGCGCTGTCAATCAGGTGTTTCACTGTAGGAGATGGTAGTCGAGCAGGGCGTGCCGGCTCGCAATTTCTGACGGACCGCGGCGCGGAACGGGGGCGAACGCTCCTCTCCGCCGGCCAAGTCTCGCCAAAAAGCGTGCGCACGCTGTCCGACGGGCTTTTAATAGGCTCTCCCTGCTCGGTGTGCGGCGTATCCCTTCGGGACGGCAGACCGTGTGCGCCGCGCCTGCCGGGCGAAGCGCCGCCGGCAGCGTCGAGACGACAGGCGGCAGGCACAGATTCAGGACGTGAAATCGCTGCTTCACGCGGCCCTGACGAAGCTGGAGAGCGCTCGATGATCTGCAGATCGCTCACGTTCGCCCTGCTGGTCGGTCTGCTCGCCGCGCCACTCGCCGCCGAGGCGCAGCAGGCGGGGAAGGTCTACCGAATCTCCCTCTTTCACGTGGGCCTCGATCATGTGCCGCCGTCACTCGACGGTCTGCGCGACGGACTCAAGACACTGGGCTACGAGGAAGGCAAGAACCTCCGGCTCGACTTCCGCAACCTGCCCGACGAGGCCGCCGCTCGCGTCACGGCCGCCGAATTCGCGCGCACGCGGCCGGACCTCGTCGTCGCGTTCGAGAACCAGACGATCAGGGCTGCTCATGGAACGATCACGGACATTCCGGTCGTCTTCCTTCATGTCACGGATCCTGTCGCGGCCGGCGTCGTGAAAAGTCTGGCCCATCCGGGCGGTAACATGACCGGCTTCGTGGCGCTCGGGAACGCGCCGCTCAAGGAAGTGCAGCTCTTCCAGGAGATCGTTCCCGGTCTTCATCGCATGCTCGTCCTCGTCGATCCGGACGATCCGGGCGTCCCGCAGTTCAAGCGTGCAGTGCGGCAGGCCGCCTCCGCGTTGAAGATCACGACTATGGAGCGCAGCGCGCGAACGCAGAAGGAACTCGAACAGATCTTCGAGTCACTAACGCGGAGCAACACGGATGGTGTCTTCATCGCCTCACTGAACCTTCGCGTGAAGTTTCACTCGCTGATCATTCGCCTCGCCACAAAGCAGCATTTGCCGGTGGCCGGCCACCGTCGCGAGTGGGTGGAGCAGGGCGCGCTGTTCTCCTACGCCGAGAACATCCGTGAGGTTGGTCGAGTCGCGGCCGGGAGTTACGTTGACAAGATCCTCAAGGGCGCCAAGCCCGCTGACCTGCCCGTCGAGGCGTACGAGCGTCCCGAATTGGTGATCAACGTCAAGACCGCGAAAGCGCTTGGGTTGGCGATTCCCCCATCGATGCTCGGGCGCGCCGATCAGCTGATCGAGTAGCGCGTGCGGCGACCCTGGCCCGGATGCCGGTGCTGCGTAAGCTCGACGAGAGCGCGCTGCGTCAAGGCTTCTTCGAGGCAGCGTGGTGCTGGCCCTCGAGCAGCGCCAGCTGAACCTTGAGGCAGGTACGCTCAGCCTGGACCCCGGCCAGACGAAGAACGGCGGGGGCCGCATGGTGATCCTCACGTCGGACCTCAGCTGCTGCTGACGGAGCAGGTGGCTCGGGCGAAACCTTAGAGCGCGAGCTCAAGCTGAATCGATCCCCGCGCTGTTCCCGCACCTGTCAGGGC
This sequence comes from uncultured Candidatus Rokubacteria bacterium, assembly GCA_963789955.1. GTDB lineage: Bacteria > Methylomirabilota > Methylomirabilia > Rokubacteriales > CSP1-6 > AR31. The sequence continues at coordinate 200,572 of CAWBMV010000037.1, read as the reverse complement.
GCTTTACAGGGCACCCCCGGCGGGATTTCCGGAGAGCATGGGCGACGGCCTGCAAAAAATCGGGGAATGCCGGAATGCTGCGCTGCGATCTCAGGCGGACGGCCGTCAGAAACATGGCGCGGGCCGCTGTTCCGCGATGGTGGCGATGAAACTGACCGGCCGCCGGACCGAGAACGTCTACCGCCGGTACGCGATCGTGTCGCCGGCAGACCTTAAGGCGGGGGCATTCAAGCTCGCTGGCGAGAATCGTGGTGACAGTCGCGAGGAAGCTCTTGCAAACGTGTCTTCCAAGTGCTTAACTTCCGGGCCACGGACGATTAGCTCAGTTGGTTAGAGCGCTGGCCTCACATGACTGAGGCCGGCGCTTTTGTTTTTACGAGTCCACATACTTCTCGCACACTTTTCTCCGGTGACACCGATAGGCGGGGGGCGGTAATGCGGTATCTTGTGGCGGCTTTGGTTACAACGCTGGTGACAGGACGCGGGAGAGCCAGCTTGCAAAACGTCAAGGCACGATGGAGAGCAAAGTTGAGGGGGCCTAATGCCAGACCCTAGCGTCCGCTCCCGTTTGTCGCCCTTGCGACGTTTTGCGAGAAAGTCTTGAACGAGGTGGACGGCGTTCTGAACGTGATCAGAGTGATTGACACCGTCAAAATACCGCCGCAAGCGCAAGGTCAAACCGTAGAACTCACGGCCCTGATAGGCCTGAAATCCGGACCGGCTAAGGGAACGTACCACCTCGAATTTCTTCTTCATCCGCCCAGGGCAGCAAGGGTTCGCCTTGCCACTCCTGGGAAGTCCAGCTTAACGGGGACGAGCATGGGTCACGCTCGCTTTACAGGTGCGAACGATCCTGCAGGAAGAAGGCCTCTATTGGCTCGACTTAGAGGTCGACGGCCACTTACTGACGAGAATTCCGCTTCGGGTTAACTACGTCGCCGCGACAGTAACGACTTGATGCGTCGAGTCAGAAGAGGATTCTACGTTCAATCCACTCGGTGCCGATTATTTTCACAACTATCTACACATAACAACCTTCCCTAACCATATCACATTCACACTAACCCCATTACACAACAACTCAACATTCTTACTCATTCACTTTAAACATCAATCACTTTAAATCACTCCATTAAATACTCATCATACTCATCCTTCAACATACTCCCTCACCATCATATCATCTTACTCTCATAACTCCTAACTCTGCCTAATTATACTTCTACACATCTTAATTCATAACCACATTCACATTCTATCTCATACTATTCGCCAAGAGGTGGCGCGCTTGATGAACTGCTCCGCAAAACGTTGTCGACTTGGTCGAGCCGCATCCGAGCGGGCAGCCGCGCGCATCGAGCACGAATTCCTCCTACATCATACCCTTTTCTTCCTTCTTCCTATATACATACAACTCATCTCAAATTACATCTATTCATCTCTCCTACTGGCAAGCGCTCTCGCACGAGTCGATGCACGTACGCTCAGCTCAAACCCAGACCCGCTCTTGATCGTCTTGACCCCACTTTGACCGACGTCAATCCAGCAATCGATCGATCACGCCGTCTATCTCACTATGTGACCTTCATGTCCACTATCTGCGCAGAGCGTACAGAGCCGTACTGAAGTTTCAATTATAATATCTAACTCTAAACTCTCCTCTATCTACACTGCTCAATATCCTAATCTAAACTCACAATTCTCAATCATCCTAACTAATACTTCTATCTCAATAATTCTAATACCATCACAACATCTCTAATTTCACTTATCTCACTACAATCTCCATAATAAATACTCCACTAAACTCATTCTAATTATAACCATACTTAACCTACATCATCATTATTATTCTCTCAACAACATAAAACATCATACAACCCTGCGTGCTCGTGCCACAGGCGACCAGATCGATTTCCAAGAAGCCGGGCCGAATTGGCGTCGTCTCCAGTCGGTGAACGTGCTGGATGAGATGAACTCTTTTAGCCGCAGTAGATTTATGGCTGGGGTTTGCGTGATTGAGTGGCTAACCGCGCCGCGGATAAGTACTGCGCATTAAATCAACACACACATAATGGCGCGCCGACGTCCCGAGTTTCGATGGACCGCGGCGCGGAACTGGGTGCTGCCAGGGAGCCGCCGGCGACGAGGACTCAGCGCGGCCGATCGCGATTTCCTGAAGGCGAGAGCGGCCGCCGACGAGGAAAGGCGCGCCGGCTTCCGTGCTGAGGCCGATTCAATGAGGTCGGCGTCAACGTTCGCGGACTGTTTCGCCGAGCAAGGAGATTGCCGCGCATGACAACGACCTCTGTCTTCGACCTGCTGGTGCCCGCGGGGTGCTACGCCCGCGTCCGTGCATTATTCCTCGCCGGCGGTGGGAAGTACGCGGTGAAGCCGGGGACCTTGGTCCGCCGCCACGATGCGCGTGTGGGCGAGATCGTCGAGTTCGACACAGGCGACGGCAGCAGCTCGGTCGCGGTCGTGCAGATCGTCGGCGCGAGCCTCGAACCATGATTCCCGACGCCGAGGTGCTGCGGATCTGCTCCCGCGAGTGTCGGGGCCGGTGCTGCCACGACGCCAACGTGATGCTCACCGTCGATACCGCCGAGCTGCGACGCCTGCAGCAGCGCGCCGCGAGCGCGGCGCACGCCTGAAGTTTCTGAATCGACCGCCGGCGGATCGTCTGCCCGGCTCGCGCGTGGAGTGGCGATGGGTCCGCCCGCCGACCGGCTGCGATTTTTTGACCGCGGACCAGCGCTGCGGCATCCACCCGGACCGGCCCGCCGCGTGTCGGCAGTTCCCGCATCAGCGGTTCGCGTGGTGTCCGCTCTCGCATCTCATGTACGCGAACGAAGCCTTGAAGGAGGATTGACCATGAGCAAGCAGTCCTTTCGATCATTCCCAGAAGCCCAACAACACGTCGACGAGCTGATGGCCCGTCGCACGGCCGGTGACAACACGTACGATCAGTTTCGGATCGTGGCGGACGATCCGCGCGACGAGTCTCGCGTCCACGTCGAAGGCCGCCGCCACGACGACCACACCGTGCGGGAGCGCGTATGAGCGTCGGCGACCACGAACCGAATCGACGCGACGCGCGTGATCCCAAGACCCAAGGAGGTAATGTCATGACCGAGCCCTTTAAAATTCCATCCACCACCGAGGTCACCGCAGCGCGCACCCGGATCGCCGCGACGGCGGCCGAGGTCCGCGATCACATGCAGAGCGGCCCAGCGAAGCGGAAGCTTGCCGGTTGGGAGCTCGAGGTCGACCTGGTTGACTGGACGTATGACCTCGAGCACAGCGCCAAGCAGTCCGAGGAGAAGATCAATCGCGCGCGGTCCGACTGGGCCTCGTTCGAAGCGAACATCGCCGGCCAGACGCAGCGGCTCGAGCAGGCGCTCGCCGACGCTCAGCGCGCGCACGACGAGCAGAAAGCGCGTCTGGCGCGTCAACTCGCCGAGCTGGAGCAGGCGCTGAGCGAGATCCAGGCGAAGATCGCGGACGCCAAGCGCGAGGATTCTGAGGTGCGCGCGCGACTCGCGCAGCGGTATGCGGCTGAGAAGGCGTTGGCATGAACAAGAAACGCGCGCGCGTCGCGACGTCGACCAGGCCGACCGCCGACGCCGAGGCGAAGGCCGCGCAAATCCGCGCGATCAAGCAAGCCGAGCGCGAATCCCGCGTCGAGTTCGTCGAACTCCCCGACGTGCTCACGCCCGACCATTTCGCCTGGTGGGCCGGCTCGCGACGCGCGGCGCCGAGGGCGCAAGGCATCTTGCCGACCGTCTTCGGCAGCAGCGCCACCGTGCCCACGTCGGGCCATGGAAGCAGACTGGCCACGTGCTTCGACTAACGGAGGACCCCATGGACGAGACGCCGATCTCCACCACCGCCGCCCTGAACTTGAGCCCTGACGTGGTGCACGCCGCGGAGCGCCTCACGCCCGAAGCGGCGCGCGCCCAGCTCCAGGCCATCAGGAGCAACCCCGACCACGACTTTCACCACTCGTGGCGACCGAACCATGTGCCGGCGTGCGAGCAGGTGTGGGCGCTCGAGATGCGGGCCCACGCCCAGCCTGCCCGCGTGCCGGTGTCACTGCCCGAGGGGCCGAGCGTGAAAGACCTCAAGGAGCAATACAAGGCGATGATGGCCGACGCCGAGGGCTGGCGCGACGGCACGATCACACCGGACGACGCACAGAACCTCGATCAAGCGATCCGACTCCGCGAAGCCCAGGAAGCCGCCGCGCGGCCGGGGCCACTCCCGCGCCCGCCGTCGATCACGGAAACCTTCAGTGAGAAAGACCTCGATGGTGTGCTGCCGAAACACTGGATGCAGCCGGAGCGCGACCGCTATAAATCCGCGGTGCAGGCGATGGGGCTGACCCCGTGGCAGGGCGCCGAGTTCAACGCCGTGCTCCAGACGGCGCAGATGACCGGCGCCGTGGATCTGACGCTCGGCGGAGAAACCACGCTCGACTTCGACACCCTGTGGGGCGCGCAGGCCGCGAGCAACATCAAGACGATCAACACCTACCTCTCGCGGCTCAAGCGCCACTCGCCCGAAGATCACGACGCCATCCTGCCGTTCGTGAACCAGAGCGCCGACGTCGCCATGCGGCCTCGATTTCGCGCACGTGGCCGGTCAGCAGCCGATGCGGGAGGCCCGGGCCGAGCAAGCGCAGCGCCGCGAGCGCCAGAGTCGCGAGGGGCGCATTACCGAGGCCCAGCGTCAGCTCGCTCGTCTTGCCGAACGCCGCGCCCGCGTGGCGGACGAATTCGAGGCCGCCGAGCGCGCGGGCGACGCGACGGCGACCCTCGCCGCGGAGCTCGACCGGATCGATCAGCGGCGCGCGCAGGTCGAGGGCTATCTCCAGGCCGCGACGAGACCGTTGCAATGAACGCCGCGCCGTCGCCGTGGAACTGGGTGCCGCCGCGGCTTTGGACCTGTCCGCGCTGCGCCGGAGTCTTTCTCGTGCATGAGGAAAGGTGCCCCCGCTGCGGCGCGACGGACGGCATGTGAACGCCCCGGCGAACGGCTCGCGGCGCGCCCCCTGAGTGATGAAAAGTTGAAGATTGACAGTCGGGTCGCCAAACAGTAGGCGTTAGGTCGATTGACAGCCTGCTCGTCTTGTCGGCGCAGCACACTGCGCAACGGAGGACGAGGATATTGGAGAGACGCTCGGTTACGAACATCGCGCGATTGACTATCGCGGCAATGGTGCTTCTCACAGGCTGCGCGACGATCCGCGGGTTGCAGGCGCGCGACACCGAGGAATTGTTGACGGCGGCCGGGTTCAAGAAACAACTTGTCGACGCCGCCGACACGAAGCCTCTGGACGCGGGGCCGCCCTACCGGCTGGTGAGCCGCACCAAGGACGGGACGGTGCAGTACACCTACGCCGATCCCGATAACTGCCGGTGCGTGTACCTCGGCGGCTCCAAAGAATACGCCGAGTATCAGCGTCTCGCGACGGAACGCCGACTGGACGACGAGCGGCGGCGGGCCGCCGAAGACGTGTGGGGCCGGAATTCCTGGGGACCAGAGTTTCCGTGAGATTGAAACTCGAGTCAGAGTCGCATGATCGACACGTCGGAGACGCTCGAGGAGTGCCGAGCGCACTTGATTAGCGCGCTCGTCATCCGGCGCTTCACCGTCAAGACGAACGGCGCCGCGCACGTCGTGGAGGCCGCGCGCCTGCTCGACTTGCCGATGCTGCCGCCCCACGGCTACGTGCTGGAGTTCGAGGACGGCTCCGGCGAGGCGGGCGTGGCCGGGATGCGGCTACGGGCGTGGCCGTCGCCCAGACCGCCTGGTGTCTATCCGGTGGCCGTTGAGATCCGCACGGGCGCCGAGCCCGCCGAACGGCTCGAGGGTGCCCTCGTGGCCGGCTGGACCAAGCTCGAGGACGTGACGCCGTGACCCACGCGCGCGCCCTTTGACCATTGTATACCGATCGGTATACAATGCCCTTGCCTCACGAGGAGGGGGCGACACATGAGCGAGACGGCGACCCCGACGACGACCGAGACGAAGAAACCCCGTGCGAAGCCGGGGAGCGGCATGCTCTACCAGCGCGGCGAAACGTGGTGGATCAAGTACCACCAGAACGGCCGCGCGTTCTATGAAAGCACCGGCACGACGCACGAGCCCGCCGCGCGGAAGATTCTCCGCGAGCGGCTCGTGAAGATCGACAAGGGCGAGCCGGTGATGCCGCGCCTGGATCGTGTGACCTACGACGACGCGGCGAAGGCGCTGCGCGACCACTACACCGTGACCGGCGCCCGCGACCTGACCGAAGCGGGCTATCGGCTCGCGCACCTCGACCACTACTTCAAGAGTCGGCGCCTGGCGTCGATTGGCACGCGCGACAGCGAAGCCTACGCGCTGAAACGGCAAGGGCAGGGGGCCAGCAACGGGAGCATCAACCGCGAGCTCGCGGTGCTCGGTCGGATGCTGAAGCTGGCGTATGAGCACAACCGGCTCGCGCGACTGCCCATGCTCCGCAAGCTCGAGGAGTCGGCGCCGCGTCAGGGATTCTTCGAGCCCGAGGCGTTTGCGGCCGTGCGGCGCCGGCTCTCGCCGGATCTGCAAGTGGCCGTCACGATTTCCTACGTCTACGGCTGGCGGATGCAGTCCGAAGTGCTCGCCCTCGAGCAGCGCCAGCTGAACCTCGACGCCGGCACGCTGGCGCTGGACCCGGGCCAGACGAAGAACGGCGAGGGCCGCGTGGTGGTGCTCACCCCGGACCTGAAACTGCTGCTGACGGAACAGGTGGCCCGCGTAAAAACCTTAGAGCGCCAACTCGAGCGGATCATTCCCGCGCTGTTCCCGCACCCGTCAGGGCGCTTTACAGGCCAGCCACGGCGTGATTTCCGGAGAACATGGGCGACGGCGTGCCGGAAATCAGGGAATCCCGGGATGCTGCGCCACGATCTGCGGCGTACTGCGGTGCGGAACATGGAGCAGGCCGCAGTGCCGCGCTCCGTCGCGATGAAACTGACCGGCCATAAGACGGAGAACGTCTACCGGCGCTACGCGATCGTGTCGCCCGCGGACCTTCGCGCGGCCGCGCTCAAGCTGGCTGGTGACGCGACGCCGCAAGGGGTGGCCCATCATGGGCTAGGACCGGCGGCCCGCTAGTTACAAACTTGGTGACACGAGCAGGAAGCTCTTGCAACCGTGTCTGTAAGTGGTTAACGTCCCCGCCACGGACGATTAGCTCAGTTGGTTAGAGCGCTGGCCTCACATGCCAGAGGTCACTGGTTCAAATCCAGTATCGTCCACCATTAACGCGGTAGAGAATTAACGGTTTGTGTTTCGCCCGCGGGGGCCGCCCATGAAGGTCAGCGTTTTCTTTGACGGTCAGAACTTCTACCGGTCTCTTCAACGCTACGACGAATCGCTGCGTGTCGACTACGATCGACTCGCCGCCTGGATCACCCAGGCCGCCGGCGGACCCGGCGCGATCTTCGCCGGCGCGCACTACTACGTCGGCGTGTCGTCCGATGCGCCGCCGCTGGTCGAAGGCTTCCTCAAGGGCCTCGAGCTGCGCCCCGGCTACTTCGTCAAGCGCGAGCTGCGCGTGCGCCGCTCCGGACGCTGTCCGGCGTGCAGCGCTGACTACGAGTACACCACCGAAAAGCGCGTGGACACGCGGCTCGTCGCCGACATCATCCAGTACGCGGCGATCGGCGCGTTCGATGCGGCGGTGCTCGTCTCGGGCGACGACGACTTCGTGCCGGCGGTCGAGGCGGTCAACGCGCTCGGCAAGCAGGTCTGGGTGGCGACGTGGTCGGCCGAAGAGCTGTCCAAGGATCTGCGCGTGCGCTGTTTCGGCCAGATCCATCTGAGTGAGGGCATCCCGGCGTTCAAGGTCGAGCGGCCGCGACCGTTCGAGCGCGCCCCGACCCGCATGGCGCCCTCGCGTCTGGCGCGTCCGACGGCGCAGCCGGTGACCGGCGTGGCGCTCGAGCGCGCGCTTCAGGAGCTGCAGCGCGCCGAGGCGCGCCTGCCGCACGTGAGCCGCGGCTACTTCGTCATGCGCTGGAAGTCTCACCAGCTGCCGCCGGTCGGCACCGACCGCGAAGCGCTCGTGCAGCAGCTGATCGCGGCCGGCCTCGCCGAGGAGTTCGACGTCAAGGACACGGAGGGCCGCAGCGTCACCGCGATCCGAAGCCGAGAGCCCGACGGCAACGTCCGAGAGCCCGACGGCAACATCGCGCTACCCGGATAGCGTCCTGGCCGGACGCCGACCGTGCGCGGCGCATCGAGCGCGCGGCTCTTTCGCTCGACTCGCTCGACAGCGTCGCCACACGTGCTGACCGCCTGTCGCGTGTGACCGGAAGCTTCGGAATCCGACGCAGCTCTCACGAGCGTTATCGCTGAGGTTACGAGAGGTGTTGCGGCGGTCGGTGGGACGGTTACAATCAAATATATGAAGCGCGGTCTGCTGATCGGCCTCCTGGCGCTCTTCGCGACGCCCGCCTGGTCGCAAGACGTCGAGATCAAGAAGGGCACCCCTGCGACTCCGCGTGAGGAACGGGAAGTCATCATCCCGCCCGGGCTCCAGGAGGAGACACGGCCGGGTGATGCGGACAAGTATCCGCGAGGCGGCCAGGTCCAGTACGATCCCGCGTTCGTCGGACCGGTCGTCCAAGCCTTACGAGACTCCGAAGTCGACCGGGCGTTACGGTATCTCCGGGTGGATGTCGCCGACCACGCCGATCGGGGCGGCGGCCACTGGCTGGCCCGAGAGCAACGGTGTCTTCGCGTTCGGGTTCTCGATGACGTGGGATGGCCCACCGCCCGCCCGCCGCCCCGCCCCCAATCCGAAGCCCTGAATCCGTGACGCGACCGGACGCTTCCCGGGAAGCGAGAGGCTGATGCCCTGGCTCCGGGGTAACCTCCACGCGCACACCACGTTCTCGGACGGCGTCAAGGAACCGGCGCAGCTCGTCGCCGCCTACGAAGCGCTCGGCTACGACTTCCTCGCCATCACCGATCACGAGAACTGGATCGACGAGCGCTACTGGGATGCGATTCCCCGTGTTTCGTCGAAGCTCCTGCTATTCCACGGCGTCGAGCTGAACTGGTCGCGCTTCGACCAGCACATCGGCAAGGTGTCCGGCGAGCGCGAGACGCTGCACGTGCTGAACCATCCGGCGCGCTACCACCTCAGCGTGGCCCAGACGCTCGAGCGCATCCGGCGCATCGGCGCCGGGGGGCTCAAGCTCGACGCGATCGAAGTGACCGAGACCGGCCGGCGCCACCCGATCTACGAGTCGTCCGAGATCCCGCTCGTGAAGGTCGCGACCGACGACGCGCACGGCTCGATTCATTTCGGCCAGGCGTGGGTCGAAGTCGACGCCAAGCGCAGCCGCGACGCGATCATCCGCGCGATCCGGGCCGGCGAGTTTCGGCTCGGCTTTGCCGGCGCCTAGTTTCCTCGGACCCGCCCGCTGACCTACAATCGCAGGAGCACGTGCCACGGCACGACCCTATCAAGGAGTCTTCGATGACCACGGTGAGGATCGGTCACAGCCCCGACGCGGACGACGCGTTCATGTTCTATGCGCTCACGGCCGGGAAGGTGAAGATTCCCGGGGTGACGATCGAGCACGTGCTCGAGGACATCGAATCGCTGAATCGCCGCTCGCGCACCGCCGAGCTCGAGGTGACCGCGGTGTCCTTCGCGACCTACCTGCTCATCGCCGATCGCTACCGCATGATGGATCCCGGCTCGTCGATGGGGAAGGGCTACGGCCCGATCCTGGTCGCCCGCGGGCCGGTGCCACGGGCCGAGCTCGAGAATCGCGTGGTGGCGATCCCCGGCAAGCACACGACGTCGGCGCTGCTCCTGAGCCTGTACGTCGGCGATCCGCCGTTGATCGAGGTCGCCTTCGACAAGATTCCTCAAGCCGTGCTGGACGGGCAGGCCGATCTGGGCTCTACTGATTCACGAAGGCCAGATTACCCACCAGACGATGGGGCTGACGAAGGTTCTCGACCTGGGCGAAGAATGGCAACGGGACACCGGTCTGCCGCTGCCGCTCGGTGTCAACGTGATGCGCCGGGACATGGGTGAGGATCTCCATCGCGCGCTCTCGCAGGGGCTGCGCGACTCGATCGCCTGGGCCTACGCGAACATCGACGAGGCGCTCGACTACGCGATGCGCTACGGCCGCGGAATCGACAAGGAAACGTGCCGCCGGTTCGTGCTCATGTACGTCAACGACTACACGCTCGCGCTCGGCCGAGACGGTCGCGCGGCGATCGAGCGTCTCTTCGCGATGGCGCACGCCAAGGGGCGTGATCGCCGAGATTCCGCCGATCGACCCGATTTAGCCGGGAAGCGTCGGAACGGTCGGCTGGACTGCGATCTCACGGTCCGTACGTTGAGAGTCGCCGCGGTCGGGGAATACGAGAACGCCTTCAAGACGGCACAGCGCGAGCGCGCCGGCGCCATTCAAGTGTTGCCGTCCCCGATCTTCGGCGCGCAGCGCCGCGTGCTGATCGAGCTTGCCGCCAAGTATCGACTACCCGCGATCTACGAGTTCCGGGACTACGTAGCAGACGGCGGGCTCATGTCCTATGGTCCAAGCATGACCGAGATGTTCCGAGGTCTGGCGAGCTACGTCGATCGCATTCTGAAGGGCACCAAGCCGGAGGAGCTGCCGGTCGCGCGTCCGGCGACCTTCGAGCTCGTCATCAACCTCAAGACCGCGAAGGCGCTCGGCGTGACGATCTCGCCAGAGATTCTGGGTCGCGCCGACGAAGTGATCAAGTAGCGGGGCGTCGCCCCCGCCGCTCAGTAACGCTTCAGGATCTCGTACTCGGTCGTGCGCTGGGCGGGGGTGAAGCCGGCGTCGCGGATCAACGTGACGATCTCGTCGACGCCGATCGTGTTCACGAACGCCGCGGCCTTGTGCACGTTCTCTTCGAGCAAGGTGCCGCCCCAGTCGTCGGCGCCGAAGTGGAGCGCGATCTGGCCGGTGCGCTTGCCTTCCGAGAACCACGAGGCCTGGACGTGAGGGAAATTGTCGAGATAGAGGCGCGAGACCGCGAGCATGCGCAGGTACATGTTCGGACCCTTCGGATGCTTGATCCACTTCTCGAGCAGGGTGTTGTTGGGCTTGAAGGACCACGGCACGAAGGCCGTGAAGCCGCCGAACGCGTCCTGGAGCTCGCGGATCACGTCCAGGTGCTCGAGGAGGTCGTCGACCTCCTCGACGTGGCCGTACATCATCGTCGCCGTCGACTTGAAGCCGCGGCGATGGGCCTCGCGGTGCACCTCGAGCCAGGTTTCCGGTCCGCCCTTCTTGGGCTCGATCCGCCGGCGTACGCGCTCTGACAGCACCTCGGCGCCGCCGCCCGGCAGTGTCCGCTGCCCGGCTTCCCAGAGGCGATCGAGGACGTCACCGACCGAGATCTTCTCCACCTGCGCGACCGTGCGGATCTCCGAGGCGGTGAAGAAGTGCGGCGTGACCTCGGGGAACCGGCGCCGCGTCTCGCGCACGATCGTCGTGTAGTAGTCGAGGGGCAGCGCCGGGTTGTGACCGCCCTGCAGCAGCACGGTCGTGGCGCCCTTGGACGCCGCGAACTCGATCTTGGCCAGCACCTCCTCGACCGTCAGGGTGTAGGCCTCGGGATCGCCCGGCTTGCGGTAGAAGGCGCAGAACTGGCAGTCGGTGATGCAGACGTTCGTGTAGTTGGGATTCGAGTCGATCACGAACGTGACGACCTTCTCGGGGAAGCGCGCGTAGCGGGCCTCGGCGGCGAGGGCGCCCAGCGCGAGCAGCGGCGCCTCGGCGAGGAGCCAGCGACCTTCAGCGCGATCGAGCCGCTTAGCGTCGAGAACCTTGTCCCGAATAGTCTCGAGCATCGGGCTAGGCCGCCACCCCTCGCGATCCCAGACGCGGATCACGTTGTACAGCGCGTCGCGCTCGACCGGCACCTTGCCCGCATCGCGGATGATCCGGAAGAGCTGCTCGCGCGCGAGGCCGGCCGGCGTCTCGGCGCCCGCCATGTGCTGCACGCGCTCGTCCTCGAGCGTGCCGTTCACGTCGTCGGCGCCGAAGTGCAGCGCGATCGACGCCGTCTCCTCGCCGAGCAGCACCCAGTACGCCTCGATGTGCGGAAAATTGTCGAGCAGCAGACGCGCGGCCGCGATCGTGCGCAAGTTGTCGGCCGGCGGCGTCGAGCGCGGCACGAGCGTCGTCGTCCCGACCTGATAGGGCAGGGCGATGAAGGTGAGGAAGCCGCCGGAGCGGTCCTGCTGCTCGCGCAGGCGGATCAGGTGATCGACCCGCTCGGCGTGGGTCTCCACGTGGCCGTAGAGCATGGTGGCGTTGGTGCGGATCCCGAGCGAGTGGGCGATCCCGTGGATCTCGCACCAGCGGTCGCCGTCGGCCTTGCCCGCATAGCGCAAGAGCTTGCTCACGCGCGACGAGAAGATCTCGGCGCCGCCGCCCGGCATCGTCTGCAACCCGGCGGCCTTCAGCCGCGTGAGCGCTTCCACCGGCTCGACCTTCCAGCGCCGCCAGAAGTAATCGATCTCGGCGGCGGTGAAGGCCTTGATCTGCACCCAGGGACGCGCCGCGTGGAGGCCGCCGATGATCCGCTCGTAGTACTCGAACGGCCAGTCCGGATGGTGGCCGCCGACGATGTGGACCTCGCGAACCTCCTCGCTGACCATGCCGACGATGTCCTCGACCGTGTACTCGAACGCGCCGTCTTCGCCCTTCTTTCGGGCGAAGCCGCAGAAGGCGCACGAGAGCACGCAGATGTTGGTCGGCGAGATGTACCGGTTGAGGACGAAATAGGCGCGGTCGCCCTCGCGCGCGGTCTTGACGTGGTCGGCCATGCGTCCGAGGCCCAGCAGATCCTCGGTCTCGAATAGCAAGAGGCCGTCCTCACGGCTCAGGCGCCCGCCGTCGCGGACCTTGTCCCAGACGGCCGCCAGACGCGTGTCGGAAAAGTGCAATCGTTCCTCCCGGGGTGAGGCGTCTCGGTCGACCGAATTATACGGGCCGGCGCTCGCGCCGTCGAGATTTGGGTCCGAGGGTGTGAGCGTGTTAGAACCACCCCATGCTCCGCACGACGATCGCCGGAAGCCTGCCCAAGCCCACGTGGCTCGCCACGCCGGCCACCCTCTGGGCGCCGTGGCGCCTCACCGGCGAGGCGCTCGCCGAGGCCCAGCGCGACGCGGTCCTGCTGGCCCTGAAGGATCAGGAGCTGGCGGGGATCGACATCGTGACCGACGGCGAGCAGTCGCGCCAGCACTTCGTCCACGGATTCCTCGAGCGGCTCGAGGGCGTCGACTTCTCGCGGCGGGTCACGATCGGGATCCGGGCCGATCGCTACAAGGCCGAGGTGCCGACGGTGACCGCGCCCATCAGGCGCCGGGGCCCGATCCACGGCGACGAGGTTCGCTTCGCGCGCGCCGGCACCGCGCGCGCCCTCAAGTTCACGATCCCCGGGCCGATGACGATCGTCGACACGCTCGCCGACGAGTACTACCGCGACCGGCGGCGGCTCGCGCTCGAGTTCGCGCGCGTGATCAACGAAGAGGCGCGAGAGCTCGCCGCGCTCGGCCTCGACGTGCTCCAGCTCGATGAGCCGGCCTTCAACGTCTACATGGACGACGTCGAGGCATGGGGGATCGAGGCGCTGCACCGCGCGATCGAGGGCGTCGGCTGCCGGACCGCGGTGCACATCTGCTACGGCTATGGGATCAAGGCGAACGTCGACTGGAAGGCGACCCTGGGCCAGCAATGGCGCCAGTACGAGAAGACGTTCCCCCTGCTGGCGGCGAGCCGCCTGGATCAGGTGTCGCTCGAGTGCGCCAATTCCCGCGTGCCGATCGAGCTGCTCGGCCTCCTGCGCGGCAAGGACGTGCTCGTCGGGGCCGTCGACGTCGCGACGAACGCGATCGAGACGCCCGAGCAGGTGGCCGACGTCATCCGCCGGGCACTTCCGTACGTGCCGCCCGAGCGCCTCTATCCCTGCACGAACTGCGGGATGGTCCCGCTCACGCGTAAGGTCGCCCAAGGCAAGCTGCGGGCGCTCGTGCTCGGGGCGGCGCTCGTCCGCCGCGAGCTCGGCGCTACTTGATCGCGCCCACGGTGAAGCCCGAGAATTCCCGGCGGTCTTCTACGGTAGTCCCGCTCAGTCCCGCTAGTTAGGTCTTCCGCGCACTTGGAGCCCACCCTGTTCGGGGTGGCGACAGTGCCAGACGCTCCTCGAGCGCGTGGCGGCGGCGCGCCGCTCGTGCCGGGGCGGATTAGCCCGCCCAGGCGCGATAGACGGCTTCGACCGCCTCGCGCAGCGCTGCGCGAATCGTATCGTAGTCCGCGCGCGGCCCACCGAGCAGCACGATGAAACCCACGGGAGTGCTGCCGATAAACGCGGCGGCCCCGCTCACGCTCGCGAATTGCGCCGTCGGGAACGCTCCGCGCCGGAGCCGAGGACCGCGTCGCTCGAGCTCGCGTCCGACGGTCGCCACCAGCGCGGCAAGGGGCTCGGCCTGTATCTCGCGTGGAAGATCGGCGGCGATCACGAGCCCGTCCGGAGCGACGACGAGCCCGCCGATGATGTGCTGGAGCTTCAGAAGCTCGGCGAGCACATCGCGGAGGTCGCGGCCGAGCGCGGGCCGCGCGATGACGGCGGCGGGGCTCATACGAGCTCCGAGCGGCAGCGGTCCCATACCCGCTTAAGGTGCTCGACTGCGGTCGCGCTTTTCAGGTCGCGGTCGAACGACACGGTGAGGAGCGCCGCGTCGTCGGCGCGGAGATACGTCGTGTCGGCCACTCCCTCGATGACGGCGTGGCGCAACGGACCGAGCCCGGCTCCCGCGAGCATCGCCGTCGCGACTGTCGCGAGCTTCACGGCGCTACCGGCGACCGCGTTGGTACGCGGTCCATGCGGCTCGGCGAAGACCACGGTCGCATCGGCTCGAATGAACAGCGCTTCGAGGCTCTCGGCCGGCAGGCGCAGCCGGTCGGCAGGGATCGCTCCGTTCGATGCGACCGTGCGCTTCGCGTCGGCGGTCGCCACGAGTCCTCGGGCGACCTCCAGCAGGGCGCGTGCCTCCGGGAAATCGGGATATCGCGTCAGCGCTCGCGTGAGCAGCTCAAGGCACGCCGCGGCATCGCCTTCCTCGAGCGCGATGCGCGCGAGCCCCAGCAGAGCGCGGGGTTGCGTCGGCTCGAGCGCGAGGACTCGCTCGAACGAGGCCCTGGCCTGGCCGGTCTCGCGCAGAACCATGTGGAGCGAGGCCGCCAGTAGATGTCCGACGACGCTCCTCGGATCCTGGAGCAACGCGTCCTCGACGACCAGGACCGCACGCTTGTAGCGTGCCTCATCCCGAAGCCGTCTGCGCCTGTCGGAACATCTGGGCGCTCGTCGACCGTCGCCTCTTGCGGGCGACTATGTGCCAAATGCGCGCAAACACCATTCCGCCGTTCGCGACCTTCAAGATCTTCGCCACGTGCCGTCGGCGCCCTCGACCCCTGACCTATCGCACGGTTGACGAAACCGCGCGGCTGGCACGGCACGGTTATGACAGAAGTGGTCATTGAAACGGACCAATTGTCACTCCGACAAGCCCGCGAGCGCGTTTGTTCGAGCGTAAAGCGCGCCCTACCCGCGCTCGCGCGGCAACCATGCTGACCGCAGGGTACGACGAGATGTCGTGCTGCAAGTGCCCCGGAGTCCATTCTTCCGAGCCTTAGTCCACTACTTGATCGCGCCCACGGTGAAGCCCGAGATGCGTCGGAGAGAGGGCCATGATGCTTGCACGCATCGCGGCCCCGACGTGCCCCGTACCATCGCCCCCCCTCAACGTCTTGCCGCTCGACGTGATGAGGCCCACGTGAACCCACGCAGAACGAAGATGACGACGGATGCCACGCCGCGCCCGATGTCTTGGGCGAGGGTCCCACGATGCCGGACATCGGGATGACGAGCGGTCGACGCACCAGATGTCAGGAGATCGCGCGCCGCCGAGGATCCGGTGAGAACGCGACGCTCAGGATCTGCGTCGCCGGGCGGGCCCCCGAGCAGGACGTAGACCACGTCACGCGCGAATTAAATTCCATGGTCCGCCGGGCAGGCTCGCAAACTTCTGCGCGAGGCCGAACCCCGCGCGCCCCTGTGCTATTCTTGGCGGCGCCCATGGCCGATCCGAGGCGTTACTTCGACGAGATCGAGCTCGGCGAGGAGTACGAGTCCCCCGGGCGCACGGTGACCGAGGCCGACATCGTGATGTTCGCCGGACTCTCCGGCGACTACAACGTCCTGCACACCGACGCCGAGTTCATGAAGCAGACGATCTTCGGTGAGCGCATCGCGCACGGCCTCCTGTGCCTGGCGATCCAGTCCGGGCTCTTCACGCGCGCCACCGCGCCGTACGCCACGCTCGGGTTCGGCGGGCTGCGCTGGAAGTTCAAGGCGCCGGTCAAGATCGGCGACACGATCAGGCTGCGGGCGAAGGTCGTGGACAAGAAGGACGCTCGACAAGCCCGATCGCGGACAGATCACGCTCGACCGCACGATCCTCAACCAGCGCGACGAGGTCGTCCAGCAGGGCCAGACCGACCTGGTCGTGCAGAAACGTCCGTGACCGCCGCCACCTATTTCGAGGACGTCGTGGTCGACCAGGTCCAGCTGACGCCCGCCATCACCGTGACCGCCGCCCACGTCGAGATGTACGAGGGCCTGACGCGCGAGATGGGCTCGGGCGGGATCCCGGACGTCCTGCCGCTGTGCATGGCCATCGGGCTCGGCTGGCGGGTCAAGGCGCCGCCGATGGCGGTGCAGGCCTTCGTCGGTCTCGACTGGAAGATCATGAAAGAGCTGCGCGTGGGCGACACGATGCACAGCCGCTCGCGGATCGTCTCGAAGCGCCCGCTGCGCGACGGCGGGCTGGTCGTCGACGAGCGCACGATATCTGGATCAACACGGCGAGGTCGTGCAGCAGGGCAAGTTCACGTTCCTCGTCGCCAAGCGACAGAAGGAGGCATCCGCATGACGTTCGATCCCCGACACCAGAGCCGTGGCCTCGTGGACGGCGCCGACCGCGCGGCCGCCCGCTCGTACTTCAAGGCGATCGGCTTCACCGACGAGGACCTGCAAGCGTCCGCTGGTCGGCGTCGCCCACTGCTGGATCGAGATCACCCCGTGCAACTGGAACCACCGCAAGCTGGCCGAGAAGGTGAAGGAAGGCATCCGCGCCGCCGGCGGCACGCCGATCGAGTTCAACACGATCAGCATCACCGACGGCATCGCGATGGGCACCGAGGGCATGAAGGCCTCGCTGATCAGCCGTGAGGCGATCGCGGATTCCGTCGAGCTGGTCGTGCGCGGCCATCTCCTCGACGGCTTCGTCGGCATCTCCGGCTGCGACAAGACCATCCCGGCGATGGTGATGGCGATGGCGCGGCTCAACCTGCCGAGCGTCATGCTCTACGGGGGCTCGATCGCCTTCGGCGAGTACAAGGGCCGGCGCCTCACCATCCAGGAGGTGTTCGAGGCGATCGGCGCGTTCAACGCCAAGAAGATCGACGCGAAGGAGCTGAACGAGATCGAGAGCCGCGCCTGCCCGGGCGCCGGGGCCTGCGGCGGCCAGTTCACCGCCAACACGATGTCCACCGCGTTCGAGATGCTCGGCGTGTCGCCGATGGGGTTCAACGGCGTCACGGCCACCGACCCTCGCAAGGAAGAGGTCGCGTTCGAGACCGGCAAGCTCGTCGATGGACGTCCTGCGCAAGGGCCTGCTGCCGCGTCAGATCATCACGCGCAAGTCGCTGCACAACGCGATCGCCGGCGTGATGGCCACCGGCGGCTCGACCAACGCGGTCCTGCACCTGCTCGCCGTCGCCAAGGAGGCGGGCGTCAAGCTCGACGATCGACGAGTTCGACAAGGTCTCGCGCAAGACGCCGCTGCTGGCCGACATGCGGCCGTGGGGCAACTACACGGCGCCGGAGATGCACGACGCCGGGGGCATGGCGGTCGTGGCCCAGCGGCTGCTCGAGGCGGGCCTGCTGAACGGCGACGCGCCGACGGTCACCGGCCGGACGATCGCCGAGGAAGCGCGCGCCGGCCGCGAGGCGCCGGGCCAGAAGGTCATCCGGCCGCTGTCCGATCCGATCAAGCCCGAGGGCGGCCTCGCGATCCTCCGGGGCAATCTCGCGCCCGAGGGGTGCGTGGCCAAGATCTCGGGCCAGAAGCGCGATTTCCATCGCGGTCCGGCCCGGGTGTTCGAGCGCGAGGAGGATTCGTTCGCGGCCGTGAAGGCCGGGAAGATCAAGCCGAACGACGTCATCGTCATCCGCTGGGAAGGTCCCAAGGGCGGGCCGGGTATGCGCGAGATGCTGCACGTGACCGGCGCGCTCCAGGGCGCGGGCCTGGGCGACACCGTCGCGCTGATGACCGACGGGCGCTTCTCGGGCGCGACGCACGGATTCATGATCGGCCACATCGCGCCGGAAGCCGCCGAGGGCGGACCGATCGCGGCGCTCCGCAACGGCGACACGATCGTGATCGACATCAAGAAGCGCAAGCTCGACGTGGAGCTTTCGGCCGCCGAGATCAAGAAGCGGCTCAAGAGCGTCAAGCGCCCGAAGCCGCGCTACACCTGGGGCGCCCTGGCGAAGTACGCGCGCCTCGTCGGGAGTGCATCCGATGGCGCCGTCACCGGCTGAAAGCCGACCGGCCGATTCGGGCGAGGAGCTCAGCGCGGCGTTCCTCGAGCGACTCAAGAGCGAGCCGCTCCGCGAGCTGACCGTCCTGGACGCGGGGACCGGCTCGGGCCGGGTGGCGCTGGCGCTGGCGCCGCTCTGCCGCGCCGTCGTCGGAGTCGATCGCGACGCGCGCGCGATCGACGAGGCGCGCCGCAAGGCCGCCGCGGCCAAGCTCACCAACGTCCGGTTCGTGGTCGGCGACATCGAGGTCGAAGAGTACATACCGTTCAAGCCCGACGCGGTCGTCGCGTACCTCTGCATGTCCGACGCGATCGCCGAGCGGGCCAGTCGCGCGCTCCGTGCCGGCCAGGTCTTGGCGTTCGTCGCCCTGCACAACGATCAGTGGAAGGAGACGGGCCGGCCCTCGCGCTTCGCGTACGGCGAGACGGGCGTGCGCCGGCTCCTGAAGCGGACCGGCTTCACGGTCGAGCACCTCGAGGTCGAGCGCGACGTCAAAGCCTTCGCGTCGGTCGAAGAAGGCCTCGCGGCGGCGGTCGGGCTCCAGGAGCGCTGGAAGGTGGACGGCCGCTGGTTCAAGTACGTGAAGTTCCTCGAGGACGGCGGGCGTACCTTGACGCGCGCCCAGCTGGTCGTCAAGGCACGCAAGGCGTGAGCCTGGTCGGCCTCGCCCTCGGCTCGGTCGTCAAGGCGCGGGCGAGCGCACTCGGCTTCGATCGAGTCGCGATCGGTCCGGCCGAGCCACCGGAGCACGGCGCCGCGCTCGAGGCGTGGCTCGATGCCGGGTACGCGGGCACGATGGGCTATCTCGATCGCGGTCGCGCCGACCGGCTCGATCCGGCCCGCCTGCTGCCGGGGTGTCGTTCGGTCGTCGCCGTCGCGATGAGCTACAACCCGGGCGTTCGAGCGTCGACGACGACTGGCGGCCCGTCTCGCGCTACGCGCGCGGCCGCGACTACCACGACGTGATCCGACCGCGCCTGGTCGAGCTCGGGGAGTTCATCGGCTCGGCGGCGGGCGGCAACGTCGCGAGCCGGGCCGCCGTCGACTCGAGTGCGGTGCTCGAGCGCGATCTCGCCGCCCGGGCGGGTCTCGGCTGGGTCGGCAAGAACACGAATCTCCTGGCACCCGCGCTCGGCTCCTACTTCTTCATCGGCATCGTGCTCACGACCGCCGAGCTGCCGGTCGATCAGCGCGAGGCCGACCGCTGCGGCACCTGCACGGCCTGTCTCGACGCCTGTCCGACGCGGGCGTTCGTCGCACCGTACGTGCTCGACGCGCGCCGTTGCATCTCGTATCTGACCATCGAGCACCGCGGCGACATCGCCGGCGAGCTCGCCGATCAGATCGGCGAGTGGCTGTTCGGCTGCGACGTGTGCCAGGACGTGTGTCCGTGGAACCGCAAGGCCGAGCCCGGTCACGAGCCGGCCCTCGGGCCGTCCGGATCGTTCGGGACGCTGGAGGCCTTGCTCGAGCTCGATCCCGAGGCATTTCGCAGGCGGTTCCGTGGCTCGGCGATCACGCGGACGAAGCGCGCCGGCCTTCTCCGAAACGCGGCGATCGTGCTGGCGAACCGTGGCGAGCGGCGCGCCGCCGGGGTGCTCACCCGGGCGCTCGGTGACGAGGACGCGGTGGTGCGTCACGCCGCCGCGTGGGCGCTCGAGAAGCTCGACACCGCGCGTGAGGTGGCGCCGTGAAGGTCAAGCGACTCGATCACTTCGGTGTCGACGTCGCCGATCTCGGACGAGCCGAGAGCTTCTATCGCGACGTCCTCGGGATGTCCGTCCAGATGCGCCTCGCCGATCAGGTGGTCATGCGTGGCGGCGAGACGTCGTGCGCGCTCTTCCTCCGGCCGGATCGCGCGCCCGCCGACCTCGAGCACGTGCGCCACCCGCTCGGCAAGAGCCACCACGCCTTCGAGGTCGGCTGGGACGATTTGAAGGCTGCCGAGGCGCTCTTCACCGCGCGCGGCGTGCCGTACCACGCGCCGATCGACTGGGGTGACCACGACTGCCTCTACTTCCTCGATCCCGACGGCAACCTGCTCGAGCTCGTCGGCTATCGCCCGAAAGGTGGACGCACGTGACGCACGGGGCCGAGCCAACCGGATGGGTCGGACGACCGATGAAGCGCCGGGAAGACCGGACGCTCGTCACCGGTCGCGGACGGTTCGTCGACGATCTGAAAGTCGCCGGCGTCCTGCACCTGATCCTGGCCAGGAGCCCGCACGCCCATGCGCGGATTCGCTCGCTCGACACCGCTGCGGCGAAAAAGACGCCGGGTGTCGTCACGGTCGTCGTCGCCGGCGATCTCGACTCGGTCGGCCCGGTCCCACTGATGCGACTGGCGCCCGGCACGCTCGTTCCCGACTACCCGCTGATCGCGGGCGACGTGGTCCGGGCCCAGGGCGTACCCGTCGCCGCGGTGGTCGCGGAGTCGACCTACGCGGCGGTGGACGGAGTCGATCGGCTCGCGATCGAGTATGAGCCGCTCGAGGGCGTCTCCGACGCCGATGGCGCGCTGGCGGCGGGCGCCGCGCAGGTCGTGCCGGTGAGCCGCGACAACCGGGCGCTCACAGTGGCCTGGCGTCATGGCGATGCGGAGCGCGCGTTCCGCGACGCGGCTCACCGCGTGACCTTGACCGTCCAGCAGCAGCGGTTGTGCGGCGTGCCCATGGAGCCGCGCGGCGCCCTCGCTCGCTGGGATGCCGACACCGGCGAGCTCACGATGTGGACGTCGACGCAGTCGCCCTTCCGGATCCGCGCCTCCTTGGCCCGCATGCTCGGTCTCGACGAGGCGCGCGTTCGCGTGATCGCTCCCGATGTGGGCGGCGGGTTCGGCGTGAAGGGCGGTCCCTATCGCGAGGAGATTCTCGTCGCGTGGCTCGCACGCCGGCTCGGCCGGCCGGTCAAGTGGATGTCGACCCGCTCGGAGGATCTGCTCACGACCAACCACGGCCGCGGCGGCAAATCGACCGGCGAGCTGGCGCTCGACGCCGACGGCCGGATCACCGGGCTGCGTGCGCGAATCCGCCAGCCTCTCGGGTCGAGCCTCGCCGTCACGGTGGGCGGCACGCCGCAGAACCACGGCCGGTGCCTGCCGGGCTCCTATCTGATCGAGCACGTGGACATCGAGTCGGTCGGCGTGTTCACCACGACGCCGCCGATCGGCGCCTATCGTGGCGCCGGGCGCCCGGAGGCGGCGTTCCTGATCGAGCGGCTCGTCGACGAGGCCGCGCGCACCTTGAAGGTCGATCCGGTCGAGCTGCGCCGGCGCAATCTCATCCCCAAGGAGCGCTTTCCGTTCAAGACCGCGACGGGACAGGTCTACGACTCGGGCGATTACGCCGATCTGCTGGACCGCACGCTCGCCATGGCCGACTATTCCGGGCTTCGCCGCGCGCAGGCGGCGCGACGGGCCCGCGGCGAGATCGTCGGCGTCGGCGTCGCGACGTACGTCGAGCCGTCGGGCCTCGGCTGGGAGAGCGGGCAGGTGCGGGTCGAGTCGACCGGCGCCGTGCTCGCCGTCACCGGCTCGAGCGCCCACGGCCAGGGCCATGAGACGACGTTCGCGCAGATCATCGCCGACGAGCTCGGCGTGCCGCCGGAGGCGGTGACCGTTCGCCACGGAGACACGCACGGCGCGCCGCAAGGGATCGGCACGTTCGGGAGCCGGAGCACCGCGCTCGGCGGTTCGGCGCTCGCGCTGGCGTCGCGCGACGTGCGCGAGAAGGCGCGGAGGTTCGCGGCGAGCATGCTCGAGGCCAGTCCACAAGATATCGTCCCGGTCGACGGCGGCTTCGGAGTCGTCGGGGCGCCTGGGCGTCACGTCACCTGGGCGCGGGTGGCCGAGTTCGCCTACCGCGGTACCGGACTGCCGCCCGGCACCGAGCCGGGGCTCGAGGCCACGCGCTTTTTCACCGCCGAGGGCGAGGTGTGGAGCGCGGGCGCCTTCGTCGTCTCGGTGCGCATCGACCGCGACACCGGCACCGTGACGCCCGAGCGCATCGTATGGCTCGACGACGCCGGCACGATCGTGAACCCGCTGCTGGCCGACGGTCAGCTCGAGGGCTCGCTCGCCCAGGGCTGGGGCCAGGTGATGATGGAAGACGCGGTGCTCGATCGCGACGGGCATCTGCTCGCCGGCACGCTCATGGACTACGCCGTTCCACGGGCGGACGACGTCCCGCATGCCGAGATCGGGCATGCCCACACGCCGTCGCCGAACAATCCGCTGGGCGTCAAGGGGATCGGCGAGGCCGGCACGATCGGGATTCCGCCGGTGATGGTGAACGCCGTCGTCGACGCGCTGGCGCCGTTCGGCGTGACCCATCTCGACATGCCGCTGACCCCCGAAAAGATCTGGCGCGCGCTGGCCGCGAAGGGCTAGCCGCCGGCCATGGTAGGATTAAACGGACTATGGCGATTCTGAAAGTCGCGCGGCTCGGCCATCCGGTGCTTCGGAAAGTCGCCGAGCGCGTCGATCCCGCGTCGCTCCGCACGTCGGCGGTGCAGCGCCTCATCGACGACATGATCGAGACGATGCGCGAGTACGACGGCGCGGGGCTGGCGGCCACCCAGGTGCACACCCTCAAGCAGATCGCCGTCCTCGAGGTGCTCGGCAACCCCCGCTACCCGGACGCGCCGGCGGTGCCCCTGATGGTCCTGGTCAATCCGGTCGTGACTCCGCTCACCGACGAGATGGAAGAGGGCTGGGAAGGTTGTCTGTCGGTCCCCGACATGCGCGGAATGGTTCCTCGCTACACCTCGGTGCGCCTGCAGTGCCTCGACCGAGAGGGCCAGACGGTCGACGTCATCGCGAAGGACTTCTTCGCACGTGTGTGCCAGCACGAGACCGATCATCTGAACGGGATGGTCTACCTCGACCGCATGCGCAACCTCGCCACCCTTTCCTACGTCGCCGAGTGGAACAAGCACTGGCTCGGCATCCGTGAACAAGACGACTGATCCCGGCCAGGCCGGGGATGGTGAGGCGCCGGTCCTCGCCGTCGTCACCGACCTTTTCTTCGTGGCGCGCATCCGGGAAACCGGCCGGCTCGCTGGCGTGCGGGTCGAGTTCGCGCGAACTCCCGAGCAGATCGAGGCCTCACTGGCGCACGCGCCGCGGCTCGTGCTGATCGACCTGACCGCCGGCTACGACTACGAGCGGATTTTCACCGCGCTCGCCGGCGCCCGCCCGCCCGTGCTCGGCTACACGACCCACGCGCTGGGGCGGCAGACTCAGCCCTGGCACTCGCGCTGCGATCGCGTCGTGACGAAAGAGACGCTGACCCAGGACCTGCCGCGCTTGCTGAAAGAAGGAGTGACCGCATGACTGCCCAGGAGTTCGTCGCCCAGCTCGACGGCGAGAACCAGAAGCGCCTCAGCCTGCTGGCGCCCGCCGACACCCTGAAGCCCGAAGTCGAGGGCGACCTCAACGTGCTCAATCTCCTCAAGGTGGCGCTCCGGAACGAGATCGAGGCCACCGAGATCGCGGCGCGCTGGCTCGTCACCACCGACGACGTCGACGTGAAGCTGGCGCTCGCCCGGCAGGTCGGCGACGAGGCGAAGCACTACCGGATGATCGCCGAGCGGCTGCGCGCGCTCGGGTTCGATGCGAAATCGTTCGATCCGCTGGCGAAGGGCTACGGCCCTCTCTTTCAGTACCTCGATACGCTCACGTCGACGGTCGAGCGGATCGCGGCCGGCCAGTTCACCCGCGAGGCGATCGCGGTCGTGAAGAACCGGCAGTTCATCGAGTTCTGCGACCACGCGGGTGATCGCGAGACGGCCGCGATGTATCGCGACGTGATCGAGCCCGACGAGCGCTATCACCACGAGCTCGGGCGGACGCTCTTGCTCCGGCTCGCGACCACGCCGGACGCTCAGGCGGCGGCGTCCCGTGCGGCCCGCCGGACCCTGGAGCTCGCCGACGAGCTGCAGAAGAAGGCGCTGGCGACCGCGGGCATCCACCACGCCCCGGGCTGCTAAGAGAGCTGTGGACGTCGACCGCGCGCTCCACGACTTCCGGGACCTCGTGAGTGGCTCCGAGATCGATCTCGGCGGCGCCGCGCTCGCGGTGGCGCGGATCGAGTATCCCGACCTGGTGCCGGAGCACTCGCTCACGAGGCTCGACGAGCTCGCGGCCCGCTCCGCCGCGGCGAAGCTCGGCGATCGCCGCCGCGCGCTCGAGCGATTGCGTGACTTCCTGTTCGACGAAGCCGGCTTCCGCGGTAACGCCGACGACTACTACGACCCGCGCAACAGCTGCCTCAACGATGTCCTCGATCGCCAGCTCGGTATCCCGATCACCCTCTCGGTCCTGATCATGGAGGTCGGCCGTCGGGTGGGCCTGGAGATCCAGGGGATCGGCCTGCCCGGTCATTTCTGTGTGGGGGCTCGCGTCGGCGACGAGCTGGTGCTACTGGACCCGTTCGGCGGCGGCCGGCGGCTCGAGCGCGACGAGGCCGAGGCGATCGCCTCGCGCGCCGTGGGGCGCCAGGTCGAGCTCACCGACGCGCACTTCGTCCCGGCGACGAAAGCCCAGATCGTCGTGCGCATGCTCCGGAACCTCCAGAGTATCTACGCGCGCCGCGAGGACTGGGCGAAGGCGCTCGCCGTCATCGACCGTCTGCTCCTCGTCGAAACCGACGCGCCGATGCACGTGCGCGATCGCGGCACCGTTCTCGTCAAGCTCGGTGAGCTGCACCGGGGCGCCTCGGAATGGGAGCGCTACCTGACGCGATATCCTCAAGCCCGCGACGCCGCGGCGTTCAAGGAAGAGCTGCGGCGAGTTCGTCAGACCCTGGCCGAGCGAAACTGATGATCGGTCGCTCGCGGTCGGCCTAGCCGGGAGGATGCGAAGCCGGCTCGTCGGCCGGCACGAGCAGGACTCGCGTGCGGCGCACGCTGAGCCCTTCGGCGCCCTCGTCGTTGAGGCGCACGATCACGATGCGTGTCCGGCGGCGTGCCGTGATCAGGACGCGCTCGGCGCGGCCAGGTCGCACGTACCACGCGTGATCGCCTGCGGAGAGCCGCGCGCTCAGGACGAGCGCGACGGTTCCGCTCGCCGGACGCCAGCGCGTCCGAAGCGGACGAATGAGCGCCCCGACCCCGACGACGAGGGCGGCCGCGACCGCCAGCCGCGAGCGCGCCACCTCCGGGAAAGCCATCGCCGCGACGACCCAGAGGGCGAGCCACGCGGCGAGAGTGTCGAGCCAGCGCAGCGCGCGCGCCGCGAAGATCCAGCGCTCGACGGCGGCGGGCACTGGGCGCAAGGGGCTCCGCATAACCTACAGCCGGGACGTGAGCTTGGACTTCAAGACTTTGCCGGTCGGCGACTTCGGCAGCGCGTCGAGCATGATGAGCCGTCTCGGGTACTTGAACGCCGCCAGCCGATCGCGACAGTGGGCGATCAGCTCATCGGCGGTGGCCACCTGGTGAGGACGAAGCGCGACGAAGGCGGCGACGTCTTCGCCGAGCTCTGGGTGGGGCATGCCGAGGACGGCGGCTTCGGCCACCGCCGGGTGCGTGAGAAGCACCGCCTCGACCTCCGGAGGGAACACCGAATAGCCGCCGCGGAGGATGCGCTCGCGCTTGCGGCCGACGATGGTGACCAAGCCGTCGGCGCTGACCGTCGCCAGATCGCCGGTACGGAACCAGCCATCCACCAGCACGTCGCGCGTATCGTCGGGCGCATTGATGTAGGCGTCCATCGCCGACGGGCTCTTGATCCAGAGCTCGTCGTCGACGATTCGAATCTCGACGCCGGGTACCGGCCAGCCGATCGAGTCAGGTGACTCGGTCGGGCTCGCCGCCTGATAGGAGATCGGCCGAAAGAGCTCGGTCATCCCGTAGCCGCGTACGATCCGGATTCCCGTCCGGCCGCGCCAGCGCTCGGCGAGCTCCCACGGACAGGGGGCCGCGCCGGAGACCGCGATGCGAACAGAGCTGAGATCGGCGGACGCGAGCTCCGTTGTGTCCAGGAGTCGGCGAAACATCGTCGCGACCCCGGGAAAGACGGTCACGCGATGGCGACGGATCGCCTCGACCACCCGATCGGGCGCGAACCTGTCTGCCAGCACGACGGTGGCGCCGACGAGCAGGGGAGCGAGCAACGCGCCGTTGAGACCGAACGAGTGCGCGAGCGGGAGCGTCGCCAGCACGACATCTGCGGCCACCAGTGCCATGACCGGTCCCGCCCACGACTCGATCGCCAGCTCGAGCGCCGTGTGGGAAAGCACCGCGCCCTTCGGGCGCCCGGTGCTGCCGGACGTGTAGAGAATCAGCGCCGCGCCGGACGCGGCTCCCGTGGCCGCCGGCCTGGCGGCCGCACGAGGCCGGAGGACCGGGACGTCCGCCTCGTCGATGAACAGGGCTGGCGCGAGGTCGTCAAGGATCTCCGCGCGCTCCTCTTCCTTCAGAAGCTTGTCGAGCGGCGCCACCGTCGCGCCGAGCTTCCAGCCCGCGATGAGCGCGACGGCGAAGGCCCAATGGTTTCCGATCGAAAGCGCGACGCTGTCGCCGGCCTTCACGCCGCCGGCGGCGAGGTTCTCGGCGAATTCGCTCGCCCGCCGGTCGAGCTCGCCGAACGTGAGCGCCCCGTCGTCCCAGACGAGCGCGAGTTTTTCAGGCGTGTGGCGCGCGGTGACTTCGAGGCGCCGGGCGAAGTTCTCCGCCACGGAGCGGTTCAGGCGAAGAAGTCTTTGAGGTCGATCCGCTTCCAGACGTCGGGCGGCACGCGGTGACGCGGCGTGTACGACGCGAGCGAGGGCTTGGCCGTGGCGTCCACGCCCCACTTCGCGGTGTGGCCGTCATCGCGGGCCGACGGATCGAGATCGGAGCCGCGCGCGTTGGTGATGATCGTGATGTCGCGGTCGGGCTGGCAGCGCGTCGCGATCGCCCAGTTCACCTGGCGGTCGTCGAACACGTCCACATCCTCGTCGACCACCACGATGCGCTTCATGTAGAGATCGGCGCCGAGCGCCGCGAGGATCGCGTTCTTCGCCTGGCCGGGAATGCGCTGCTCGATCGAGACGAAGCAGGTGAACGGCCCGGGGACGCGGACCGCCTTGACCGACGGCACCATCGCGCGCACCGCGCGGAACAGGTTCGCCTCCATCGGGATCGTCGACAGGAGCATGTGATCCAGATGGGCGACCGTGATGTCCTGGAAGATCGCGTCCCGCCGGTGCGTGATCGCCTTCACGTTGACGATCTCCCGCTGGCGCTCGCCCAGGCTGTAGCCGGTGAACTCGCCGAACGGCCCTTCGGGTGTGCGCTGGCGCGGCAGGATCTCGCACTCGAGCACGAGCTCGGCGTGCGCCGGCACCAGCACGTCGGAGGTGCGGCACTTCACGAGCTCGAGCGGCTCACCGAGGAGCCCGCCCATGATGCCGCGCTCGTCCTCGTCGATCGAGCCGATCGCGAGGGCGCCGAGCGCGATCGCCGGATGGACGCCGATCACGAGTGCCAGCGGCAGGGGCTCGTCGCGCGCCTCGGCGATCCGCTGGAACTCCCACAGGTGCTTGCCCGTCGTCAGGTGAATCGACGTCGTGTTGCGGCTCTTGATCTGCAGGCGGTTGTAGGCGCAGTTCCAGATCTCGCGCGTCGGGTCTTTCGCGAACGAGATCGCCGCCGTGACGTACGGGCCGGCGTCGCCCTCGTGATGGACGATCTGGGGCAGATCGTAGAGGTTGACCTGATCCCCTTCGAGCACCACCTCGTGCACGGGGCCGCTCGGCACGACCTTCGGGATAAGCGGCTTGTCCATCGCGCGCAGGTAGGTCGCCTGCGTCGCCTCGGGCGCCGCGTTCATCGCGGCGGCCAGGCGCGGGCGGCTGGCGTGCAGATTGGTCAGGACGGGGAAGCGCGTGCCCTTGACGTTCTCGAAGAGGATGACCGGCCGGCGCTTGCCCTCGCGCTCGAGCTTGACGACGAGCGCCGTGATCTCGAAGCGCGGGTCGACGGGCTTCGAGACGATCTCGAAATCGCCGGGCTTGCGCCGCTTGACGAGATCGAGATAGCTGCGGAGGTCTTGCGCCATAGGCGCCTAGGATACTGAATCAGGCGTGGCCCGGCACCTTCTTTCTGCCGTTCTGAGAGTTGAACCACCAGCCCAGGACGAAGATGATCACGGCCGGCACTACCGGCAGCCACTGCACGACCGGCGACGAGTGGTCGATCCAGCCGAACCCTTTGTCCTTCATGATCATCGCGCCCGCGACGTAGCCAAGGATGCCGCCGCCGATCCAGATGATCCAGATGAATCGATTCATCAGGGTGGCGAGGATCCCGCTGCCCCAGACGACGATCGGGATCGACAGCGCGATGCCGAAGACGACCAGCTTCATGTCGCCGTCGGCCGCGGCGGCGACGGCGAGCACGTTGTCGAGGCTCATGATGGCGTCGGCAACGATGATGATCCAGATGGCTTCGCGAAGCGATCCGCCCTCACGGACGTGTCCTTCGGGGCCCGTCTCGTGACGCACGAGCTTGAATGCGATCCAGAGGAGCAGCAGGCCGCCGACGAGCTGGAGGAACGGAATCCGCAGCAACTGCGTGGCGATCGCGATGAACGCCAGCCGCAGGCCGACGGCGCCGGCGGTGCCCCAGATCCGGCCCAAGAACTGCTGACGCTTGGGCAGGTTTCTGACGGCGAGGGCGATGACGAGCGCGTTGTCGCCGGCGAGCGTGAGATCGATGATGATGATGCCGAGCACCCTCGCCCAGAATTCCGGGTCCATCAAAAAGATCATACGTTACTCCACCAACGCCTTGAGCAGCGCGACCAGCAGGCGCCCCACCACGATCAGCATGACGGCGATCGCCAGGCCCTCGATGCGATTGACTGTCATCTCGTGTCTCCCCGGGTAAAAAACGTGCGAAGTGCGCGCCGCGGGCCGTCGCGGGGCTGGGGCCCCGCCGCCCGAAAGCGGCGTGAGTCAGGAGACGAGCGGGACGACGGAGCTAGTGATCTTCGGGAGACGAGGCGCGACTGGCGGACGGTCGATGCGCGAGCCTGACCTGCCTGACCCAGAGGTCGACGGCGGCCGAGCCGATCAACGACGCGGGCACGGCGGACGGCCGCGCCGGTCGGTCAGGCTCGACGCGCTCGCGCGCGGTCGACCGGGCCGAGGCGGTCGCGCGCTTGGCGTGAGTTTCGCGCCCGGCCTGGACGGAGTGCTCGATCTCGGAGTCCTGGATCTCGAACTCGAAGGCGCCGGGCAGGGGCGTGGCGAGGTCGAACGACAGCCACGCGGTCAGGAGCAGAATAATCCGGCGCGTCCTCACCAGCTCATTGTACCTACGGTTTCTTGCAGATCACATTCAGGAGCGCCTGGCGCTTCTCGTCGCGGACGACCTTGAGCGCGCGCGCCAGCGCGTCGGGCAGCGCCGCCGGGTCCTCGACCTTCTCGGCGTGGCCGCCGGAGGCCCGGCAGATCAGCTCGTAGTCCGGCGCCGGCTCGAGGTCCGAGAGCGGCATCTGTCTGGTCGTGGCGGCGAGGCCATCGGGCGCGTGGCTGTGAACCGCGCGCTTGACCGCGTTCCACGCGCGGTTGTTGAAGATGACGAACAGCACGGGCAGGTTGTAGGCGCGCGCGACGAAGTGCGCTGCGGTCGGCGCGCTGAAGATGTACGCACCGTCGCCGACGCAGCAGATGACGGTCTTGTCCGGCGCCGCGAGCTTGGCGCCGAGCGCGGCGCCCATGCCCCAGCCGAGGCCGCCGGCCGGCGAGGAGCCGAAGTAGCTCCGCGGCGTACGGAAGCAGCCCTGCGTCGGGTCGAAGTCGTACTCGTCGACCAGGATCGTGTTCTCGTCCACGAGGTCGCCGATGCACTTCGACACCCAGACCATCTCGAGCGGGTTCTCGCTCTGGGCTTTCTTCGCGGTGGCCGCCCACGCCTCGCGCAGCCGCCGGTGCTCGGCGTGCCAGCGCTGCGCGCGCTCGGCCACGGCGCGGCCGTCGGCGCGCTGGCGCACGGCGTCCGCGAGCGCCGCCAGGTTCAGGCTGACCGTGCCGGACAGGGCCGCGTCGGCCGGGAATCCCCTGATCGGATAGCGCGCGTAGAGCGGGTCCACCGCGATCTGGACGATCTTCGTCTCGGGACGCGGTGCCTTGATCGCCGGGAACCACAGCACGTCGGACTCGACGGCCACGATGCAGTCGGCGTCGTCGAGGTACGGCGCCGCGTCGAAGCCCGCGTGCAGCGGGTGATCCTGGGGGAAGTTCATGTAGGTGTGGAACTGGTCGATCACGGGCGCGCCGAGCGCCTCGGCGAGCTTCACCAACGCCGGCACGGCGAGCGGATCGCGGCCGGCGGCCTTCGTGAGGATGATCGGGTTGCGCGCCTCGACCAGCAGCCGGGCTGTCTCGGCGATGGTCTCTGGCGCCGCGACGACGGCGCCCGGCTTCGGGGCGCGACTCGCCGCCGAATATTCGAACACCTCGTGCTTCTCGGCGAGCACTTCGCGCGGCAAGGTCAGATAGACCGGCCCCTGCGGCTCGGCCTGCGAGACCGCCAGCGCGCGGTCGACGACCGTCTCGAGCTGGGAGAAGTTCCTGAGCTCGTAATCCCACTTCACGTATTCGCGGATCATCCCGGCCTGATCGAAGGACTCCTGCGCCCAATGGATCGGGCGATTACGGCTGCCGTGCATGCCCGACTCGGTGAGCGGGTTGCGCCCGGCGCTGAACAGGATCGGCACGTTCGAGCGTGCGGCGTTGATGATGCCCCCGACGGCGTTACCGGCGCCGACGATCACGTGAACCATGACCACTTGAGGCCGACCGGTGACCAGCGCGTAGCCGTGCGCCATGCCGACCGCCGGCACCTCGTGCGGGATGGTCATCGGCCGCGGCACGGGCAGGCCCTGCGCCAGCCGCCGCGCGTAGGCGTCGATCAGCGGTGCGAAATCGGTCCCGGAGTTGGCGAAGAAATACTCGACGCCGCGGGCGGCCAGGAGCTCGAGATACGCATCGGCCGTGCTTTCGACGCTCGCTCGCTTGGTGGTCATCGTGGTCTCCCTATGATTTGAACCGCAGCCGGAGTAGCCGGCGCGCGTTGCCGTCGTAGATCTGCGCCTTCTCTTCTTCAGTGGCGCGCATGCGCGTCATCGCCTCGATCGTATCGCGGATGAATCCCGGGCCCTTCTCGGGGTCGAACGGCATGTCGGTCCCGAACAGCACGTGGTCGGCGCCGAAGAACGCGAGCCCGGACTCCATCGCGTGCCAGGCGCCGAACAGCGCGGTGTCGCCGTAGAACATCTTGAAGTAGTCGATCGGGCGCTTGCGGAGTCGCGCGAGCGCCTGAGCGTCCTCGGCATCGTCGCTGCGGCTCCCGAGCTGGTCGAGGCCGCCACCCACGCGCCCGGCGCAGAACGGGACCATGGCGCCCAGGTGATGCGTGATGATCTTCAGCCCGGGGTGGCGGTCGAAGATACCCGAGAACACCAGACGCCCCATCGCGACCGACGTCTCGTACGGCCAGCCGAACGCCCACCACATGTCGAACTTCGAGCGCGCCTCGCCCGCGTAGTCGGCGAAGGCGGCCGGGCGCGCCGGATGCATCCAGATCGGCAGATCGCGCTGGGCCATTCGATCGAAGATCGGACGATACTCCGGCGCGTCGAGCGCCCGCCCCGCGACGTTCGTGTAGATCTGGACACCGGTCGCGTGCAGGTGGTCGATCGCGCGGTCGATCTCGCGGACCGCGGCGTCGGGATTGTTCATCGGTAGCGAGGCGACGAACCCGGGAAAGCGCTCGGGGTATTTGGCGACGATCTCCGCCATCCCGTCGTTAGCCAGCTGAGCCAGCTCGGGGCTCACGGCCGGGCCGCCGGCGACCTCGATCGGAGGGTTCGCCAGGGTCAGCACCTGCACGTAGCCCTCGTAGCGGTCCATGATCCGCAGGCGCAGCTCGACGTCGACCAGGACCGGGATCCCCGACATCCGCTTCTGGAGCGCCATCCCGGGCGGCGCCACCTGCAGCATCCGGTCAAAGTACCGGCGCGGCATGACGTGGGGGAAGATATCGATCTTCATCTGGCTCAGGGGCGACTGGCCCTCCGCCGGACGAGGATAAGCTCACCCGGCCCCGAAAGGAAGAAGCAGGGTAGAGTATGGGGCCATGACATCCGGCCGAGTCCAGGGCGGCTTCAATCAGTTCGGGTTCACCGTCGGCATCCTCATGCTCGACACGCAATTTCCGCGTATCCCGGGCGACATGGGCAACGCGACGACCTTCCCGTTCCCGGTGCGCTACCAGCGCGTCGACGGTGCCGCGCCCGATCTGGTCGTGCGCCGTGGTGCCGCTGGGCTCTTGCCGGCGTTCATCGACGGCGCGCGGCGGCTCGAGCACGAGGGGGTCGGCGCGATCACGACCAACTGTGGCTTCCTCGTGAAGTTCCAGCGCGAGCTGGCCGCGTCGGTCCGCGTGCCCGTGTTCACGTCGAGCCTGCTCCTGGTCCCGCTCGTGCA
The DNA here is from genome assembly GCA_963789955.1 of uncultured Candidatus Rokubacteria bacterium. Taxonomy (GTDB): domain Bacteria; phylum Methylomirabilota; class Methylomirabilia; order Rokubacteriales; family CSP1-6; genus AR31. The sequence goes on along the minus strand of CAWBMV010000037.1, from coordinate 167,391 downwards.
CCGCTTGCTCGGGCCGGGACGCCGGGTCGGCATCATGACCGTCAACGCGGCCGGGTTGACGCCGGAGCACTTCGCCGGCGCGGGCATCGGCGACATCCCGATCGCCGTCGCGGGGATGGAGACCGAGAAGGAATTCACCCGCGTGATGCTCGACAACGAGATGGTGCTCGACGTCGACATCGCGCGCGAGGAGCACGTGCGCGTCGCGCGCCGGCTCGTCGCGGAGCATCCCGACGTCGGGGCGATCGTGCTGGAGTGCACCAACATGCCGCCGTACGCCGCGGATATCCAGCGCGAGACCGGGCTCGTCGTGTTCGACATCGTGTCACTCGTGAACATGGTCCACGCCGGGCTCGCCGCCGGCCTGGCGCCCCGGCCCGCGTAATCATCTGATTCAGCAGATTACCTTTCTCGACACGCGCGATCTCACGCGCACCTGTGAATTCTACGAGCGCGTTCTCGGTCTGCGGCTGGCTCGCGATCAGGGGAGCTGCCGCATCTACCACGTCAGCGGTAACGCGTATGTCGGCTTCTGCCAGCGAGCGGACGCGCCGGCGGAGCCGCGCGGCATCACCCTGACCTTCGTGACCGACCGGGTCGACGAGTGGTGCGCGCAGCTCGAGCGCGAGGGCGTGGAGCTCGTCAAGGAGCCTGCCGACAATCCGCCCTATCGCATCTACAACGCCTTCGTCCGGGACCCGAACGGCTACCTGATCGAGATCCAGCGCTTCTGGGAGCCGCTTCAGTGAGCGGCGCCGGCGGCTCGAACGGATGGCTGCTCGAGACGCGCGGCCTCACGAAGCGATTCGGAGGGCTGGTCGCGGTGGACGATCTCCCGCTCGCGATTCGTTCCGGCGAGATCCGCGGGCTCATCGGGCCCAATGGCTCCGGCAAGACGACCACCGTCAACTTGATGTCGGGGCTCTACCACGCCGACGCGGGTGAGATCCGGCTCGCGAGTGAGCGCATCGACCGGCTGCGGCCGCACGAGATCACCGCGCGCGGTGTCGCGCGGACCTTCCAGACGCCGAAAGTCTTCGGCAGCATGACCGTGATGGAGAATGTCCTGCTGCCGGCCCTGGCCGAGCTCGGCCGCGAAGGCCACCGTCCGATGCGGGAGATCCGCGACCGCGCGCGCCGGCTGCTCGAGCTCGTGACGCTCGACGGGCATCGCCACGCGCCGGCCAAGGAGCTGTCGGGCGGGCAGGGCATGCTGTTGCAGATTGCGCGCGGCCTCATGGTGCACCCGATCCGCCTGTTCTTGATGGACGAGCCCTTCGCGGGCGTGCACCCGACGATCAAGGACACGATTATGGAGACGATCCTTGGGATGAATCGCACGGAGGGCGTGACGTTCCTCATCGTCTCGCACGAAATGGCGACGTTGCGCCGGCTGTGCCGGCGCGTGTCGGTCATGCACGAGGGCAAGCTCATTGCCGAGGGATCCTTCGAAGAAGTCGCCAACCACGCCGTGGTGCTCGAAGCCTACCTGGGGCGCTAGGTGGCGCTGCTCGAGCTCGACCGGGTCGTCGCGGGGTACGTCGACGGCATCGACATCCTGAACGGCCTGACCCTCGGCGTCGCCCGCGGCACCGTGACCGGGATCATCGGGGCTAACGGCGCCGGGAAATCGACGTCGCTCAAGACGATCTTCGGCTTTCTGCGTCCGCGGACTGGCCGGATCGTCTACGACGGACGCGACATCGCAAGTCTGGCGCCCCACGCGCTGAAGCGGCTCGGGATCGGCTACGTGCCGCAGAGCGCGAACATCTTTCCCCAGCTCACGGTCGAGGAAAACCTCCAGATCGGGACGTGGATCTTCCGCCGCGATCGCGCGCGGGTGGCGGCGATGCTCGAGCGCGCCTATACGGCGTTCCCGCGCCTGGCGGAAAAGCGCCGGCTCCGCGCCACGGTACTCTCGGGCGGCGAGGCGAAGATGCTCTCGGTCGCGAAGGAGCTGGTGACGGCGCCGAGCCTGCTCCTGGTCGACGAGCCTTCGGCAGGGCTGGCGCCCCGCATCGCCGACCAGGTCTACGAGCGGCTTCGCGAGGTCCAGGCCGCCGGCGTGACCATCCTGCTGGTCGACCAGAACATCACGAAGGCCGTCGAGATCTCCGACTATCTCTACATGCTCGAGATGGGCCGGGTGGGCCGCGAGGGACCGCGGCAAGCCTTCGCCGACCAGCTTCGCGAGATCATTCGCGACGCGCTCCTCGGAGCCTGAGCCTGTCACGGCGCGTTCGCCGCCTCGGCTGGTGCCTGCTCGCGTACGCGGGGCTCGCCTGGGTGCCGTGGGCCGCCTCGGAATATCACACGCACGTCCTCGTGATCAGCCTCTACTACGTGATTCTGGCCATCGGCTGGAATCTGCTCGCCGGCTACACCGGCCAGTTCTCGCTGGCTCATCACACGTTCGCGGGTATCGGCGCCTACACCTCGGCGTTGCTCGTGCTCTACGCGCATGTGCCGATCCTCGTGGGCATCGCCGCCGGGGCCGTGGTGGCCGCCGCGATGGGATACGGCCTCGGCACCTTGTGCCTGCGGATGCGCGCGATCTACCTGGCGCTTGCCACCTGGGCCTTTGCCGAGTCGATGCGGCTCCTGATCACGGTCGAGTACGAGATCACCCGAGGCGATCTCGGACTGGCCGCGCCATTCCTGTTCGGCACTCCGCGCCCGACGCCGTACTACTTCCTCTTCCTGGGCCTCGCGATCGTGGCGGCCCTCGCCGCGCGCGAGCTGATGGACTCGCGAATCGGCTCGTACATGCGCGCGATCCGCGACGACGAGGAAGCGGCCTCGGTCATGGGCGTGGACACGTTCAGGTGGAAACGGTTCGTCTTCGCGATCTCCGCCGTCTTCGCGGCGGTCGCCGGCGGGTTCCAGGGCCACTACGTGGGCCTGCTCTCGCCGACGCCGATGAAGTTCAACGAGATGGCCATGATCGTCGTCATGGTGATCGTGGGCGGCCTGCGCACCTTCGCCGGACCCATCCTCGGCGCGGTGTTCATCGAGGGGCTCTCGGAAGCGCTCCGAGCCTGGGGCGAGGTCCGCATGGTGCTCTTCGCCCTGCTCGTGATCCTCATCGCTCGCGGCTACCCCAACGGCCTGGTCGGAATCTTCCGCGCCGTTGGCGTGCGCCTCGTTGCGCGTGTCCCCGCGCTGGCGCCCGTGTTCAGGCCTGAGCGACAATCGGACTAGTCGGCCGGCGTGCCAGATGCAGCTCACCTGCTACTGATGGAGCTTCGCGATGCCGAGATATGAGTCGCCGTACGATCCCTCGACGATGCCCAAGAGCCTCGAGCACGTGATCTACGAGAAGAAGGGGCACGTCGCGTTCGTGACGATCAACCGCCCCGAGGTGCGCAACGCGCTGCACAGCTACGCCTACGCCGAGCTGCGGTCCTGCTGGCGGGACATCGGCCTCGATCCGAACATCTACGTCGGGATCGTTACCGGCACGGGCGAGGCGTTCTGCGCCGGCCGCGACGTGAAGTTCCTGGCCGGGTATCAGGCCCAGGGCAAGCGGACTCCGCACGAGGATCCCAACAACCCGCTTGTTCCACTGGGGCGGCGGCGGCCAGCCGAGCGACGCGAATCTGGAGAAGCCGCTGATCGCCGCGATCAATGGCTTCGCGGTCGGCGTCGGTCTGTCGCTGGCGTTGCAATGCCAGCTTCGCGTTATGGCGGACACCGCGTAGATCGGCGATACCCACACCAAGGTCGGGCGGTTGGGCTCGGCGCACAACCTCTATGCGGCGCTGCCGCGTACCACCGCGGCCTACCTGACCTTGTGCAACGGCAAGCTCACCGCCGACGAGTGCTACCGCCAGGCCATCGTCAACAAGGTGGTCCCGCGAGGGAAGCTGATGGCCACGTGCGAGGAGATGGCGGAGATGATCTGCGACAGCTCGCCGCTCGCCGTGCAGGCCGCGGTCCGTCTCTACCGGCTGACCGCGGCGTTCGATCCGTCCCTCGTCTCCTACGCGCGTCAGCTCGATCAGGAGATCGCCGAGAGCGAGGATGGCGCCGAGGGCCCGCGCGCCTTCCGCGAGAAGCGCAAGCCGGTGTGGAAGATGCGCTGAAGGTCCGGCGACGGTCCCTAGTCGTCGATCAGCGAGAGCGCCTGCTTTGGGCAGCGGCGAACGGCTTCGTCCACCCGGGCTCTCAGAGCTTCGGGCGGGCGTTCCGTCCGTAGGTAGAGCCGGTCATCGTCGCGCACCTCGAAGACCTCGGGCACCAGGCGCATGCATACTGCGTTGCTCTCGCACAGCGTGTAGTCGACCACCACTCGCATGTCAGGTACCGTCCTTGACCAGAGTGTAGCGAATGGGGTACTCGATTGGAGGGCCTATGAGCGACGTTCCCACTCCCACGACCAGCCTTGCCCTGGACGAGATCAATCCGGGGAGCTTCGACTTCTGGCTCCGGGACGACGTCGAGGGCGCGCTGGCCCGCCTGCGCCGGGAGCGGCCGATCGCCTGGCATCAGCACCCCGACTCCGGGCGCGGGTTCTGGTCGCTGACCCGCTTCGACGACATCGTCGCCGCCTCGCGCGACTGGGAGACGTTCAGCTCGGCCTACGGCATCCAGGTGCTGACGGATCCGGAGGACACGGATCGCATCGGCATTCGATCGATGATCTCCACCGATCCGCCGAAGCACACGAAGCTCCGCTCGATCGTGAATCGCGGCTTCACGCCCCGCATGGTCGCGAAGGCCGAGGATTCAGTGCGGCGCCGGGCGCGCGAGATCCTCGACACGATCGCGCCCAAGGGCAGGGTAGAGTTCGTGTCCGAGGTGTCCGCGGCCCTGCCGGTCGCGATCATCTGCGACATGGTCGGGGTGCCCGAGGCCGACCGCCCGCGGGTGCTCGACCTCACGAACCGGCTGCTGGCGGGCGGCGACCCGGAGTACGGCGGGACGAAGGAGTCACTGGCGCAAGCGGGTCACGAGCTGCGCGACTACGGCCTCTGGCTCGGCAAGAGCCGCCTGGAGCACCCGCAGGAAGACATCGCGACGACGCTCGTCCACGCCGAGCTCGACGGCGAAGCACTGCCGCCGGAGGATCTCGGGCCGTTCATCCTGCTGCTCATCGCCGCCGGCAACGAGACCACGCGGAACGCGATCAGCCACGGGCTCTGGGCGCTCACCCAGTTCCCGGACGAGAAGCGGCGATGGCTGCAAGATCTCGAGGGGCACGCGATCACCGCGGCTGAGGAGATCGTCCGGTGGGGCAGCCCGGTCATGCACATGCGCCGGACGCTCACGCGCGACGTCACATTCGGCGGCGTCGAGATGCTCAAGGGCACCAAGGTCGCGATGTGGTACATCTCGGCCAACCGCGACGAGGCGCACTTCAAGGATCCCTACCGCTTCGACATCACGCGCGAGCCGAATCATCAGGGCGGGTTCGGGACCGGGGGCCCGCACTTCTGCCTCGGCTCGCATCTCGCGCGCCGCGAAGTCGTCGTGATGATGACCGAGCTGCTCCGGCGGCTCCCGGACATCGAAGCAACGGGCAAGCCCGAGAAGCTCCGCTCCAACTTCGTGCACGGCATCAAGCGACTCCCGGCCGCGTTCAGGCCGGTCTTGAGCCGCCAGGGAAGCCCTCGACGAAGATCAGCCGGCTCACACGCTCCGCTCGCGCTCGCCGAAGAGCCCGGTGGGACGAAAGACGAGCAGCGCGATGAGCAGCAGGAAGCCGTAGAGGTCTTTGTAGGCGGCCGAGATGAAAACGGAGCCGAGCGCTTCGATCACGCCCAACAGCACGCCGCCCACGATGCTGCCGAGGATCGAGCCGAGGCCGCCGATGACGATGATCTCGAAGCCTTTGAAGGTCGAGATCGCGCCGTTCTCGGGATAGACGAGGAAGTCGGGCGCCAGGAGCGCGCCGGCCGCGGCCGCGAGAGCCACGCCGATGCCGAACGCCAGCATGTCCAGCCGGAGAACGTCGATGCCGGCCGTCTGGATGCCCACGCGGTTCTGAGCGGCGCCTCGCAGCGCGCGGCCGATCCAGGTCTTCTTGATCACCAGATAGAAGAGGCCGAGCAGCACGAGCGTCGCGATCAGCGCGACGAAGCGGTTTCCCGAGATCGGTAGCGTGCCGAGCGTCACGGGCCGGGCGTAGTCGGGCGGTGCGTACTGGTTCGGCCCGCCGAGGACGATCGCCAGGTTGCGGAAGAAGACCATCAACGCGATCGTGATGATTGTCGCGTACTCGTCGCGGCGCTCGATGCCGCCCACGAACATCGGCCGCAGGAGAAACCGCTGGACGACCAGCCCGAGCAGAAACACGGCCCCCATCGCCAGCGGGAGCGCCAGGTACCAGCGACGGGGGCCAACCAGGTTCACGATCAGCGCGTACTGCACGTAGCTGCCGATCATGTAGAACTCGCCCATCCCCCAGTTGATCATCTTCATGATGCTGTAGATGAAGGTGATCCCGAGGGCCATCAGGCTGTAGATCACGCCGATGACCAGCCCGGAGAGCACGTACTGGGAGAGGAGCAGCGCGTCCAAGGACGGCGCTCAGCAACTATTGCTTGGGCGTTGCCATCCACTCCCCCGTCTTCAGCTCGGCCGGGTAGACGATCTTCGCATCGGCGAACGGCATCTCCGGCTTGGTGTACTGAACCACCAGCATCGGCGGCGACCACTGCTGCCAGTACGGGCCCTCGCCGTGCGTGAAGCTGATCGTGCCGTTCCAGCCCTCGAACTTGCCGGCCAGCAGCGCCTTGACCAGAGCGTCGGTGTTGTCGCTCTTGGCCGCGTTGAGCGCGTCGGCGAGCAGGACGACCTGAGCGTAGCCGTTCAGCGCGCCGTAGATCGGATCCTCCTTGAACTCGGCCATGTACTTCTTGCGGAAGGCCTCGCCGCGCGTCGTCAGGCGCATCGTCGGATGGTAGTAGACGATGAACGAGGCGTAGTTGCCCTTCTCGCCCAGGTTCTTCCAGTACTCCGGCCGCGACGGCGCGTCGTAGGAGATGAGCGTGGGCACCGCCGGCGTCAGCCCCACGTCCCAGGCCTGCTTGGCGATCAGGTACGTCGGCGTGCCGATCCCGCCGTTGAACAGCGCGTCCGGCTTCCAGTTCTTGATCTCGAGGAGCTGCGGCGTGAGATCGACCACCGCGCGGTCGAAGATGATCGTCTTGAGCTCAGCGCCCGGGTACAGCGACGCGAACGCCTTCTTGGTCTCGTCGACCAGGCCCACGCCGTAGTCGGTGTTCTCCGTGATCAGCGCGACCCGCTTGAAGCCGCGCTCCTTGGCCCAGCGCGTCCACATTACGCAGCGATCGGGATCGATCACGTGCGTGCGGAACGTGAAGTTCAGGTGCTTCTCCGTGACCTGACGCGCCGAGGCCTGGGTGGAGAACACCGGGACCTTGAACTGTTCGGCGAGGACCTGCACGGCCGTCATCACCGAGCTGTGGAATTGACCGACGACGGCGACCGCCTGGTCCTGAGACGCGAGCTTGCGAAAGCCGGCCGCGCCCTTCTCCGGCGTGCCGGAGTCGTCCTCGATGACCAGCTCGATCTTCCGCCCGCCGAGGACGCCGCCGCGCGCATTTACTTCCTCCGCGCCCATCTTGGCGCCGCGGACGATGAACTGTCCGGCAGCCGCGTCTCCGGGCGGCGAGAGCGGCGTGAGGACGCCGATCTTTACGGGCTTCTGGGCCAGAGCCGGCGTGGTGAGCCCGACCACCAGGAGAGCTGCCAGCAGAGCATTCCGAGCTCGTGTCATCGTGATCCTCCACCGAAGGGCTGGGTACGGAGCCGAGCGGCCCTCATGCTATGCGGCCGGAGGATCAGCGTCAATACGCTCCGGGGCGGGTCTGGCTACTTCGAGCGCCGGGCTCGGTAACCGGAGTGCTCGAGATCGAAGCACGACGTGATCGACGGCGAGAGCTGGTCCTTGCGGATTCGCTCGGTGGGCGTCAGCGGGAACGCGTCGACCAGCTCGATGTAGCGCGGGATCTGGAAGTAGGCGAGGTGCTGCTCGCACCAGCGAATGAGATCCAGGGGCTCGATCCGCTTTCCGCCGACCGGCTTCACGAACACCTTGATGTCCTCGTCGCCCACGTCGGACGACACGCCGATCGCGGCGCACGCCTCGACGTCGGCGTGCATCGAGACCACCTGCTCGATCTCCCATGCCGAGACGTTCTCGCCGCGGCGCCGCAGGCGGTCGCGCCGCCGGCCGGCGAAATAGAGAAAGCCGTCGGCGTCAGTCGCGCCGAAGTCGCCGGTGTAGAGCCAGCCGTCGCGCAAGGTCTCGGCCGTGCGCTCGGGGTCCTTGAAGTATCCCTTCATGAGGAGCCCGGGCTCCCGCTCGCGCACGACGATCTGTCCCGTCTCGTGGGTCGCGGCCGGCCGTCCGTCCTCGGTGAGGATCTTCACCTCGAAGTGCGGGACCGGGCGGCCGATCGAGCCCACGCGTCCTGCGAGATTGATCGTGCTGAAGCTCGCGGCTTCGGTCATGCCGTAGCATTCATGAATGCGAGCGCCAAACCGGCGCTCGAAGGGCTCCCAGAGATGCGCGGGGGCGCCGCCGCCCCATGCGATGCGCACGGCGTGTTCCCGATCGTCGGGCCGCGGCGGTTGCTTGAGAAGCAGGCCGAGTACGCCGCCGAGGTAGTGCATCTGGGTCGCCCGATAGCGCCGCGCCTCATCCCAGAACGAGGACGCGCTGAATCGCTCGAGCAGCGCCATCAACACGCCGTGCTGGAGGCAGGTGACGATCACCTGACTACCTCCGATGTGATAGAGCGGCTCCCACGTGAGCATCACGTCGCCCGCACGAACTGCGGCAAGCTGCCCGGCCACATGGCCGGCCATCAAGTAGGGCTTCTCGCCGAGCATGACGCCTTTGGGCGGCCCGGTCGTGCCCGAGGTGTAGGTGATCGACACGATGCGGTCGGCATCCGGTGTGCTCGGCGGCCCGGCGGACGTGCCGGCCGCGGCGACGTCGAGGAGGCTGATCGAGCGTGCCGGCCCGACGGCCGGCGTTGGCGTGCCTCGCCAGACGGAGAGCCCGATCGAGCTCTTCGGCAGCAGCGCGACTAGTAGCGGAGCAAAGCACTCGTCGGCCACAACGACCCGCGCCTCGGAGTGCGCCAGGACGTACTCGAGCCCGAGCCCGCGGAGATGGACGTTGACGGGGATCTGCGTCGCTCCGAGCCTCACGAGCGCCAGAAAGACCACGAGGTGCTCGGGGTGATTCGCGAGCATGACCGCGACGCGGTCGCCGGAGCGGATGCCGAGGGCGGCGAAGCCTGTAGCCAGACTGTTCACTCGCTGCTGGAGCTCACCGAAAGAGACCACTGAGCCGTCGAACACGCAGAACGGTTTCGCCGAGTCGTCGCGCGCTCGGCGGTCCAGCAGGTCCGAGATCGCTTCCATCGGCCTACGGTAGCAGAGGCCTAGTGTCTAAAAAATTGCACCTTGACAGCGTTCGGCGCGGCGATCGGGGCACGTCGCGAGCATATCTCGGAGATCGCTCCAGGAACGTCCAGGGACCGCGAACGAACGAGGACCGTGTGGTCTCGCGAAAATGACCGGGGACCATCCGCGATCGTCGTTCTCAGCGCCGTCGGCGTGCTCCCAAGACCGGGGTGTAGGGTCGATCTAGCGAAAGGAGACTCGTCATGGACCCCGATCTTACTACGCGGCTATCGATCGCCTCGGTGACGAGATCGCCGAGCTCTCGGCGCATCTCGAAGCGGCGACCGCGCGGCTGCTCGATCTCATCCGCGAGTTCGACGCGCGCGGCGGATGGAACTCGGGCTTCAGCTCGTGCGCCGCGTGGCTGAGCTGGCGCGTGGGCTACGCTCCGGGCGCGGCTCGGGAGCACGTGCGGGTTGCACGTGCCCTCGGCACGCTGCCGTTGCTGGCGCAGGCGCTTGCCCGCGGCGAGCTGTCCTATGCCAAGGTTCGTGAGCTGACCCGTGTGGCAACGCCCGAGACTGAAGAAACACTGCTGGCGGTCGGCCGGGCCGGTACCGCTGAACATGTCGAGCGCATCGTCCGTGGCTGGCGCCGGATGGACCTCAAGACCGAAAACCAGGTGGCCAATCGCCACCACGCCGCTCGCGCGCTGCACGTGTATCAGGACGAAGACGGTACCGTCAGGATCCACGGACGATTGACTCCGGAGGTAGGTGCCTTGCTCCTCAAGGCGCTAGAGGCGGCCCGGGAGTGCCTGTGCCAGAGACGCCGTGACGAAGCGCTCGACGACAATCCGCCGACGATGGAGCAGTTACAAGCCGACGCACTTACGTTGCTTGCCGAGACCGCGCTCCACAAGGGCATCGATCCCGGTGCCCCAGGAGAGCGCTATCAGGTGGTTGTGCACGTCGATGCTGCCGTCCTGGCCGACGCCGAGCAACCCGGGCAATCGGTGCTCGAGGGCGGGGCGCGCGTTCCGGCCGGAACGTCGCAGCGCCTCGCCTGCGACGCGACCCGAGTGCTCATGTGTCAGGACGCCGAGGGGCGAGTGATAGAGGTCGGCGCCCGAACACGGACGATTCCCCCGGCGATTCGAAGAGCGCTTCAGCATCGTGACAAGGGCTGTCGCTTCCCGGGCTGCGGCGTGCGCTTCGGGCAGGGTCACCACATCCGCCATTGGGCGCACGGCGGCCCGACGACGCTCTCGAACCTCACGATGCTGTGCCGCCGGCATCACCGCGCGGTTCACGAGCAGGGTTTTCTGGTGGAACGCCAGCCGGACGGCGAGCTTCAATTCAAGCGGCCCAATGGCGTGGCGATCCCGCAGGTCCCGCCGTCTCCAGATCTACCGGCGGATCCTGTGGCCGTCATTCGATCGCGAAACGAAGAGAACGGGCTGGCTCTTCACGCGCGCACGGCGCTGCCGCACTGGCTGGGGGAGCGTCTCGACGTCGCCTACGCCATCGACGTACTGCATCCGTTGGCGAGGTAGGGGCCGACGGTCACGGCTGAAGTCGCGCATGCTAGAGTCGGCGACGATCGACTCAGGAGGAGGCGTGCATGTACGCAAACATCGTGTGGGAGCGAACGGAGAACGTCGTCGTCATCACGCTCAATCGGCCGCGCGTCTTGAACGCGCTCAATCGCGCGCTCAAGGGCGAGCTGGCCGACGCGTTGGCGCAGATCAAGCACGATCGAGAGCATTCGCGCCGTCGTCATGACGGGCGCGGGCGAGCAGGCGTTCAGCGCCGGGCAGGACCTGACCGAAGCGAAGGACATGAGCGGGCCCGAGGCCGAGGAGTGGGTACGGGAGTTCGAGACCCTGTACGACCAGATCCGGATGCTCGACGTCCCGGTGATCGCCGCGGTGAACGGCTGGGCGATGGGCGCGGGCTGTCAGCTGGCGCTGCTGGCCGACATCCGGATCTCGTCCGAGAACGCGCGCTACGGGATGCCCGAGATCCGCGACGGGATCCCGGCCGTCTTCGGCCTCGAGCTCCTCTGGAACACGATCGGGATGAGCCGTGGCCTCTATCTCGTCCTCAGCGGCGATTCACTCGACGCCCGGCAGGCGCAGGACGCCGGGCTGACGATCAAGGTGGTTCCCCGGCGCGAGCTTATGACCGAGGCGACCGCGCTGGCCCGCAACGCTGGCGCAGTTCGCGCCGATCGCGATGAAGCAGAACAAGCAGTACGCGCGGCGGCGGACCGAGTCCGACTTCCGAGCCTGCGCTCGATTCTGCGAGAGCGCGCATCACGCGTCGTTCGCGGCGGGAGACGCCAAGCGCGGGATGGAGGCCTTTCTCACCAAGCAGCGCTGAGTGTGACCGGCTCAGCGAGGGCGCGACCACTCCTTCAGGAGCGCCTCGTCGATCTCGACGCCGAGGCCTGGGCCGTCGAGCGCCAGAATCGCGCCGTCGGCGTATTGCACGGGCCGGCGTACCACGTCGCCTTTGAGGAGCAACGGGCCGAACAGCTCGCAGCCCCACGTGACCGGCGCTGCCGCGAGCGCCACCTGCAGGTAGGCCGCGGTGCCGAGCGACGTCTCGATCATGCAGCCCACGTAGCAGCTCATCCCGGCGGCCTCGGCGATGCGCGCGATCGCCATCGTGTTGAGAATGCCGGCTGACTTCGTCAGCTTGAGCGCGAGAATGCTCACGCCGCCACGCCGGGTGATCGCGAGCGCGTCGTGGGTCGAGCAGCAGGACTCGTCGGCCATCACCGGCACCGTCACCGCCCGCGCGATCTCGGCCATCCCGTCGCCGTCCCAGCGCGCCACCGGCTGCTCGACGAAATCCAGGTGATAGGGCTCGAAGGCCCGGATGGCCTGGAGCGCCGTCGCGCGATCCCATCCCTGATTGGCGTCGACGCGGAGCGAGACGTCGGGCCCAACAGCCTCGCGGAGTCGCCGGACCCGGTCGACGTCGTGGGCCACCGGATGCGCGGCGGTCTTGATCTTGAAGATGCGGTGGCCGCGGGCCACCTTCTCGCGCGCCTCGGCGATCTCGGCTTCGGGGCTCTCGACCGCGAGCGACCACGAGAGCGGCACGCGGTCGCGCACACGGCCGCCGAGCAGGCGATGGACGGGAACACCGAGCGCCCGGCCGTTCAGGTCCCAGAGCGCCATCTCGACCGCGGCGCGCGCGAAGGGATTGCCCTGGACGCGCTTCGCCATCTCGCGGCTCAGTGCCTCGATCAAAGTCGCATCGCGCCCGACGAGCCACGGTGCGATGTAGCGCTCGATGGTGACGGCGACCGACTCCGACGATTCTTCGCTCCACGTCGGGCCGCCCAGGCACGCGGCTTCGCCCCAGCCGACGAGGCCGTCGGCGGTCTCGAGGCGAACGAAGGCGAAGTTGACGGCCTCGAGCGTGGTGAAGGACATCTTGTGCGGGCGCGTGACGGGAATATCCGCGAGGATCACGCGAACGTCGGCGATCTTCATCGAGCTACTCGGCGTCGACCTTGAGGTCCGCGGCGGCTCGCCCGCGGCTGAATCGCCGGGGATCGAAGAGCGACAGGTCCATGGACGGCTTGCCGTCGAGCAGCCATTCCGCCACGTAGCGGCCGGTCGCGGGCGAGTGCTGGAAGCCGTGGCCGCCGAAGCCGACCGCCTGGAAGAAGCCGCCGACACCAGGCGCCCAGCCGATGATCGCGTGATCGTCGGGCGTGAGCGGCCTGAGCCCGGCCCAGCCGCCGGCGATGCGCGCGTCACCGATGATCGGCAGGCGCTGGATCGCCTTCTGCACGGCCTCCTCGACCTTCCCGGGATCCATCGGCACGTCGAAGTCCTCGCCGATGTCCTCGACGTCGCCCGGGCTCAGCAGCACCTGCTCCATTTCCTTCCTGAAGTAGAAGCCGCTCGTCACGTCGGTCGTCAGCGGCACGGGTCCGGGAATGGCGGGGAAGGGCTCGGTGAAGAAGATGTGCCGGCGCCGCGGGTGCACCGGCAGATCGACACCCGCGAGCCGCGCCACGCGCGCGGCGGAGGGTCCGGCCGCGTTGATCACCAGCGGCGAGGAGATCCGCTCCGGTCGTCGTCGTCACGCCGGTCACCCGGCCTTCCGTCCGTTCGATCGACTCGACGCGCACGCCCTCGATGATCTTCACGCCGAGCTCGCGCGCCCGCCGCGCGAAGCCGGCCGTGACCTCGGCCGGCCCGGCCAGCCCGTCTCCGGGGCCCCACACCGCCGCGATCAGATCGTCGACCCGGAGGGCCGGGACGAGCTTCCGGGCATCATCGGGCGTGATGACCCGCACGTCGCCGCCGAGCTTGGTCTGCAGCGCGATCCGCTTCTCGAATGCGCTGAGCTGCTTGGGATCGGAGACGAGGAACAGGTAGCCGATCTTCTTGTAGCCGGGATCGACGCCGAACTCGTCCTGAAAGCGCTCGAACACGCGGATCGCTTCCAGCGAGAAGCGGATCTCGGTCTCGGTCGGGAACTGGACACGAATGCCGCCCGCCGCCTTGCTCGTCGTTCCCGAGCCGACGGTCTCGCGCTCCACGACGACGACGCCGGCGAGACCGCGCCGTGCGAGATTGTAGGCGATGCTGCAGCCCACGACACCGCCGCCGATCACCACCGCGCTTGCCGTCTTCGGTAGGTCCATGTTGGAAGGAGCCGATTGTACCGGCGACGACCATCGGACCAAAGTCCAATTTGTCGTCGGCACGCGTGGGCCGAACAATCAGGCGCACATATGGTGACTCGGCGTCTTCGGACACTGTCGGCGCTCACCGCGGCTGGAGCGATCCTGTTCGTCACCGGACAGGCGTGCGCGCAGGTGCACGGAACCGCGACCATGGCCACCCTCGAGGACGGCACCGTGCGCGGCGTGCTCGCGAACAGCGTGATCAGCTGGAAGGGCATTCCCTATGCCGCGGCGCCGGTCGGCGAGCTTCGCTGGCGAAACCCGCAGCCGGTGCTGCCCTGGACGGGGGTGAAGGAGACGAATCGGTTCGGGCCCGCCTGCATGCAGACCGACAACGTGCCCAAGTCCGAGGATTGCCTCACGCTCAACGTCTGGCGCCCCGCCCAGGCTCCGGCCCGACCGCTGCCGGTCATGGTCTGGATGCACGGCGGCGCGATGGTGCACGGCGGCGCTTCCCTCTACCCGTTCGACGCCATGGCGGCGAAGGGCGTCATGGTCGTCAGCATGAACTTCCGGCTCGGTCGCTTCGGATACTTCGCGCATCCGGCGCTGGGCGACGAGGCGCCGGACGACGTACGCGGCAACTACGGATTCATGGATCAGCTCGCCGCGTTGCGTTGGGTGCAGAACAACATTGCCGCCTTCGGCGGCGATCCGGACCAGGTCACCATCTTCGGCGAATCGGCCGGCGGCGGCTCGGTGCTCGCGCACCTCGTCTCGCCGATGTCGCGCGGGCTCTTCCAGCGCGCGATCTTGCAGTCGCCCGGCACGCCGGGTCCGCGGGCGAGAGCGATCCCGTCTTCCGACCTCGCGACGGCCGAGAAGATCGCGACGGACTGGAGCCGCTCGGTCGGCGTGACCGGCGAGGGCGTCGCGGCTCTGAAGGAGCTGCGCGCCCTGCCGGCCGCGAAGCTTCTCGAGGGCGTCAGCGCTGCCGCGACCTTGAAGGCGCTGGCGGCCGACACCACCCCGCCGGGGATGGCGATGTCGATCATCGACGGCCGCTTCCTGACCGAGCGTCCGGAGGCCGCGCTCGCGGCCGGTCGCCAGACGGTGGTGCCCGTCATCATCGGCGCCAACGACCGCGACCTCGCGCTCGGCTCGGCGAGCACCAAGTACGAGCTGTTCGGCCTGTTCGGTCCGGACGCGGACAAGGCGCGCAGGCTCTACGACCCGCTCGGCGATTCCACGCTCGACGAGCTCAAGCAGCAAATCTTCGCCGACCGGACGCTCGTGGAACCGGCGCGGCACCTCGCGAACGAGATGGCGCGCACCGGCCAGACCGTCTGGCTCTACCGCTTCGCCTACGTGTCGGAAGCGCAGCGAGGCCAGAACATGGGCGCCCTGCACGGCTACGAGATCCCATTCGCCATGAACGTCCCGGCCGCGCTCGTGGGGCCGAAGAAGGTGACCCCAACCGACCAGGCGATGGCGGATCTCGTCAGCGCCTACTGGGTGAGCTTCGGACTGACCACCGACCCCAACGGCGGCGGCAGGCCGCTGTGGCCGCGGCACGATCGCGAAGTCGATCGGCTCATACACTTCACCAATTCGGGCGTGATCGTCGGTACCGATCCACTGAAGCCCCGCCTGGATCTCTGGCAACGGGCGTGGACCCGAGATCGTTGAGATGCGGCCGGTCAGCGAAGGCGGGCGATCAGCTCCCGGTCGGCCGGCGGGAACTCGAATTCCTTGAGACGCTCCGGCGCGACCCATTCCATCGCCTGCGACTCGCGCGGCTCGATCGTCCCCGACTCGTGTCGGCAGCGATAGAAGTGGATGACGACCGTCCGTTCGGGATACTCCCACCGGACGGTCTCGACCCTCTCGCCGACCTCGAAGCGCGCCGATAGCTCCTCGGTGAGCTCGCGCCGAAGCGCGTCCTCGAGCGACTCGCCGGCCTCCCGCTTGCCGCCCGGGAATTCCCACATCCCCGCGAGATGCGAGCTGCCGCGGCGCCGCGTGATCAGATAGCGGCGCGCATCGTCCTGGATCAAGCCCGCGACGACCTCGACGAGATCAGGCAACCCGGTACGTGGCGCAGAAGCGCTTCATGGGGCAGGGAGCACAGCGGGGCTTGCGCGGCGTGCACCACGTCGCCCCGAAATCCATGAGCGCCTGATTGAAGTCGTAGCCGCGGCCGCGTGGGACGAGCGCCGCGGCGAGATCCCAGAAGATCCGCTGCCCGCGCACCCGCGCGAGCCGCCGCGGCCCGAGGAAGACGCGACCGAGGACGCGCCGCACGTTGGTATCGAGCACGGCGGCGTCCTGTCCGTAGGCGAACGACAGGATCGCGCCGGCCGTGTAGCGGCCGATCCCCGGCATCTGCCGCAGCGCTTCTTCGCGGTCGGGGAGCCGTCCACCGTAGCGGGCGACGCTCTCGCACGCGATCGCGTGAAGCCGGATCGGACGGATGTTGTAGCCGAGCGGGTACCAGAGACGTCGCACGGCGTCGACCGGCGCCGCGGCGAGCTTCTCGATGGTCGGGTAGTGACGCAGGAACTCGTGATACTTCGGGACGACCCGGTCGACCTGCGTCTGCTGCAGCATGATCTCCGACACCAGCACGCGATACGGCTGCCGCGTGCGCCGCCAGGGCAGGTCACGGCCGTGCTCCGCGTACCACGCGAGCAGTCGTCGCTGGAAGCGGCGAATCGTGGAGCGTGGTGGCGGTCGCACCGGGCGCAGTCTAGCACGCGGTCGTCATGTAGAATGACGCCATGGCTCCGTCCGAAGAGTACGCGCTCGTGCGACGTCAGGTCGGCCTCCTCGACCGCAGCGATTTCGGCGTCCTCGAGCTCACCGGCCGCGATCGGGCCAGCTTCCTTCACGCGCTCGTCAGCAACGAGATCAAGGCGCTGGGCGCCGGGGCAGGGGTGCGCGGCGACGTTGCTCGACATCCACGGCAAGGTGCAGGTCGTCCTGTTCGTCTGGGTCGCCGACGACCGGATCTTCGTCGTCACGCCGCCGGCGATGGCCGCGAAGACCGCCGAGGCGCTCGATCACTATCTCTTCTCCGAGAAGGTGGCGATCGAGGACGTCTCACGCGAGTACGCGCTCTTCGTGCTGGCCGGTCCGGCCGCTCGCGAGACGACCACCCGACTCGCGGGCGCGGCGCCGCCCGACAGCCCGTGGTCGCACGTCGCCGCCAAGCTCGGCGAGACGCCGATACGGCTCGTGAGTGGCGCGCGCGAGACCGGCGAGGCCGAGGTGTGGATCATGTGCCCGGCCGGCGAGGCGGCGAACGTGCGCGAGACGCTCGTCGGCAGCCGGTGCCCGGCCGATCGGCCACGAGGCCTACGAATCGCTGAGGATCGAGGCGGGCACGCCGCTGTTCGGTCACGACGTGGACGAGTCCGTGCTGCTGCCGGAGATCCCGTTCGAGAATCTGCTCTCTCACACGAAGGGCTGCTATCCCGGCCAGGAGGTCGTCGTCAGGATTCGCGACCGAGGCCACGTGAACCGCATGCTCCGTGGCCTGGTGATCGACGGCGACCAGGTGCCTGCAGCCGGGAGCCGAGGTCCTGGCCGACGATACGACGATCGGCAAGGTCACGAGCGCGGCCCGGTCGTTCGGCCTCTCGCGTCCGATCGCCCTGGCGTTCGTCCGCCGCCAGCACGCCGAGCCGGGCACGCGTGTGTCGGTTCGTTTCTCCGGCACGACGGTGGCGGCCACGGTCAGCGCGCTGCCGTTCGCGCGCTGACGACGCCGTGGCTGACAACCGTCTCGCTCAGGAAACCAGCCCGTACCTGCTCCAGCACGCGCACAACCCCGTCGACTGGTATCCGTGGGGCGACGAGGCCTTCGCCAAGGCGCGCGCCGAGGACAAGCCGCTCCTGCTCTCGGTCGGCTACTCGGCCTGCCACTGGTGTCACGTGATGGAGCACGAGTCGTTCGAGAATCCCGAGATCGCCGGCGTGATGAACCGGCACTTCGTGAGCGTGAAGGTCGACCGGGAGGAGCGCCCCGACGTCGACCAGATCTACATGCAGGCCGTCCAGTCGATGACCGGTCACGGCGGCTGGCCGATGACCGTGTTCCTCACACCCGACGGCGCGCCGTTCTACGGCGGTACGTATTACCCGCCGGTCGACCGTCACGGCCTGCCGGGGTTCCCGCGCCTGCTGGCGGCGATCGCCGACGCGTGGGCGACACGCCGCGGCGAAGTCGTCGAGTCGTCGCGAAAGATCAGCGAGGCGCTCGGCCAGTCCGAGCGCCTGCGCGCGGCGACCGAGCTCCTGACCGCCCGCGATCCTCGGCGACGCGTTTCAGTTCATCTCGGCGCAGTTCGACGACGCCGACGGAGGGCTGGGCGGCGCGCCGAAGTTCCCGCAGCCGATGATCTGGGAGTTCGTGCTGCGCTACTGGAAGCGCACGCAGAACGCGCGCGCGCGCCAGACGGCGCACACCACCTTGACGATGATGGCGCGCGGCGGCATGTACGACCAGGTCGGCGGCGGCTTCCATCGCTACTCGGTCGACGCGCACTGGCTGGTGCCGCACTTCGAGAAGATGCTGTACGACAACGCGCAGCTCGCCTCGCTCTACCTGCACGGCTGGCTCGCGCTCGGCGACCCGGAGTGCCGCCGCGTGTGCGAGGAGACGCTCGACTACCTCCTGCGCGAGATGACGGACCCGGCCGGCGGCTTCTATTCGTCGCAGGACGCGGATTCCGAGGGCCACGAGGGCAAGTTCTTCGTGTGGAGCCCCGACGAGCTGCGCGAGGTGCTCGGGGCCGCCGACGCGGAGTACGCGGGCCGGTACTGGGGTGTGGACCG
Organism: uncultured Candidatus Rokubacteria bacterium; assembly: GCA_963789955.1. Lineage (GTDB taxonomy): Bacteria > Methylomirabilota > Methylomirabilia > Rokubacteriales > CSP1-6 > AR31. The sequence continues at coordinate 148,512 of CAWBMV010000037.1, read as the reverse complement.
CGGCCCGAACTTCGAGGGCAAGAGCATCCTCTACGTCGCGGGCGAGCCGGATCCGCTGCGGATCGCGGCGATCAAGCGAAAGCTCTACGACGCGCGCGAGAAGCGTGTCCACCCGGGTCGTGACGACAAGGTGCTCGCGTCGTGGAACGGCCTCGCCTGCCGGGCGTTCGCCGAGGCGGGCCGGGCGCTCGGGCGGCCGGACTACATCGCCGCCGCCGTCAAGAACGCCGAGTTCATCCTGGGCTCGATGCGGGCCGACGGCCGCCTGCTCCGAACGTGGAAGGGCGGCCGGGCGAAGCTCAAGGGCTATCTCGAAGACTACGCGATGGTCGCGGTGGCGCTGCTCGAAGTCTACGAGGCGACGTTCGACCGGCGATGGCTCGACGAGGCGCGCGCGCTGGCCGACGACATGATCCGGCTCTTCTGGGACGATCGGCTCGACGGCTTCTACGACACCGGGAGCGATGGCGAGCCGCTCATCGTGCGGCCGCGCAATCTGTTCGACAACGCGGTGCCGTGCGGCACGTCGGTCGCCATCGAGACGCTCTTCCGGCTGGCGGTGCTGACGGGCGAGTCGCGCTACGAAACGACGGCGCTGACCGCGCTGAGGCCGATGGCGGATCTGATGGCCCGACACGCCAGCGGCTTCGGCCGCTTCCTGTGCGCGCTCGATTTTCATCTCGGGCCCGTGGTCGAGGTGGCGCTGGTGGCTCCCGTCGCGGGCGACGGGCTCGGCGCGCTCGTGAACGAGGTGTTCGGCCGCTACCTTCCCAACCGTGTGGTGACGGGGATGGTGAGCGGCGACGGCGCCGGGGCGGCCGGGATTCCACTGCTCCAGGGACGGGAAGCGGTGGGCGGCAAGGCGACCGCGTACGTCTGCCGGAACTACGCCTGCGAGCTTCCCGTGACCGATCGCGCCGAGCTGGCCCGTCAGCTGGAGGAGGCCTGACATGCGACGAGTGATTCTGCTGCTCTCTGCGCTCGTTCTGCTGTCCGCCGCACCCGCCTCGGCCCAGCTCGATTCGATTCTCAAGGAGGTCGAGACCTACTCGAAGCCCGGAATCGGAACGTCGGCGGACTCGAAGATCGGTGCCGGGCTCAAGCAAGCGCTCCAGGTCGGGACCGAGAACGCCGTGAAGCTCACGGGCAAGACCGACGGCTACTTCTCCAACCAGGCGATCAAGATCCTGATGCCCGAGAAGCTGCGCACGGTCGAGAAGGGGCTGCGCGCGGCGGGCTACGGGTCCGACGTCGACAAGCTCGTGCTCAGCATGAACCGCGCGGCGGAACGCGCGGCGCCGGAAGCGAAGAAGATCTTCTGGGACGCGATCGGGAAGATGTCGATCGACGATGCCCAGAGGATTCTCAACGGGACGCCGACCGCGGCGACCGACTACTTCAAGGGCAAGACCTCAGCCTCGCTGACCCTGGCGTTTCGGCCGATCGTCGACCGCGCGATGGACGAGGTCGGCACGGTCAAGCAGTACAACGAGCTGCTCGGCCAGGCCAAGGCGATCCCGTTCTTGAAGACCGAGAGCTACGATCTCGATCGCTACGTCGTCGGCAAGGCGCTCGACGGCCTCTTCCACGTGGTCGGGGACGAGGAGCGCAAGATTCGCTCGGACCCGGCGGCGCGCGTGACCTCTCTCCTGAAAGAGGTCTTCGCCAAGTAGAGCGGCTAGTCTCGACCGCGTGTCTCGACGGGCTCTCGAGAGCGGCGCCGTCGCAGCGCCAGACCGGCCAGGAAGAGCAGCGCTCCTGGCAGCCAGATCCAGCCGAGCTCGCTCCACATCACCCTGATGCCGCGGTAGCCCAGAAACACGTGGACCGAGATCGGCGAGACCAGGATCGGCCGCCAGGGAAGAAAGTAGCGATCGTTGGAGAACGGCGCGAAGAACGCCACGCCGAGGCCGCCGTTGGTCATCGAGTCGAGCAATCCGTGCGAGGCCGTGGCCACGAAGAAGAATGGCCAGAGCCTGGCGGCAGCCCGGGCTCTCCGGCCAGATGTGGCGCACGAAGATGGTCACGACCGTGGCCAGCACGGCCGCGAAGAAGATCGAGTGGGAGAGCCCACGGTGGCCCAGGATGTCGCCGTAGCGGATGCCGAACAGGAACGAGACGACGTCGAGGTCAGGCGCCACGGCGCAGAGCGCGCCGAGGACCCAGATGCGAACGCGGGACGGCCCGCCGACCGCCGCGCCCCCCACCGCGACGGCGGCGATCGCGTGCGAGAAGACGGACGGCATTCACTTGACCGCCGCGCGGACGCGATAGCTCACGTACCACGGCAGGCCGTCCGCGCCGAGCGTGCGCTCGGCGACGTCGCGCAGGGCCGTCAATCCCAGCTCGCCGTCGGAGAGTCCGAGATCGAGCACCGGCAGGACGATGCCGATCGTGCACGCGAACCCGACCAGGCGCTCGGCCGTGCACCGCTCGACGTTGTGCAACGAGATCTCCGAGACGTGACGGAACACGCCGCTCCGGTCGATCCGGTCGGTGTGCTCGTCCTTGCCCCACTGTTCCTCCTCGCTCTGGATTCCGTGCTTCGTCCTGAGCGCGCGAATGCCGTCCATGAACACGGCGAACGCCTGGTTGGCCTCCCAGTGGACCATCGGCGGCCAGTCGTAGTCGTACGCCGCGAAGACGCCGCCCGGCCGCAAGATCCGGCCGATCTCCGCCATGGTGCCCGCGGGCTCCGTGTGGTGCAGCGACTGGGCGCACGTCACGATGTCGGCGGCGCCGTCCGCAACTCCGGTCTGCTGCGCGACGCCGGCCTTGAAGCTCACGTTGGCAGACGCGTTGCCGGCTTCGGCGATCTTCCGCATCTCGTCGAGCGGCTCGACGCCGACGACGCGCTCGGCGTGGGGCGCCCAGAGCATCGTCGAGATGCCGGTACCGCTGCCGAGATCGACGACGAGCCGCGGCCGCCGCGTGCCCGCCAGCTGCAGGAGCACGTCCACGAGAGCCGCCGGCGGTTTCGGCCGGTGAGCGTGATAGCGAGCGCCGAACCCGCTCCGCGTGTAGCCGGTGCGGCGTGCATTGAGGAGCGGGTCGTGCGGCGGTAGGCTCATCGCCGGGAGGGGCACGCCCGATGGGACTGGTTCGACCGCGCTTGCTCGAATGGCAGTGGAGCGACTACTCGGCGAAGCACCAGGACCGGACCAATCTGCGGCTTCACATCGTCGCCGTGCCGCTGTTCGAGATCGCCGTCGATCACGCTCATCGTGGGTCTCGCGACCGCTCCGGCCTCGCGATGGGCCTCGCCCTCATCGGCATGGTGGCGGCGGTCGTGATCCAGGGACGCGGCCACCGGCGCGAGCACGAAGCTCCGACGCCGTTCGCGGGCCCGATCGACTTCGTGAGCCGCTTCTTCGCCGAGCAATGGATCACGTTCCCGCGCTTCGTCCTGTCGGGCGGCTGGTCCCGCAATCTGAGCCGCTCGTCCTCGAGCTAGCTCCCCGCGCGGCAGGCGGCTGAAACTGGACCGGTTTCAGCCGCCGGCCCCGCCGGCGTCGCGTTCGGGGCCTGACAGGGTCGCGCCGCCGTCCACGACGAGCACGTGGCCGGTGATGTAGCGCGCGTAGTCCGACATGAGGAAGCGCACGGCGTGCCCGATGTCCCAGCCCGTGCCTTCGACCTTGAGGGCCGAGGCGGTCCGCCGGCGATCGCGCGCCGCCGGGCTCATGCCCCGCTGATAGACCATGGGCGTGTAGACGGGCCCGGGCGCGACGCAGTTCACGCGGATGCCCTCGGGCCCGTGGTCGACCGCCATCGCCTTGGTCAGCGCGATGACCGCGCCCTTCGAGACGGAGTAGGCGGTGAGACCACGCGGACGCAGCGCGGAGATCGACGACACGTTGACGATCGCGCCGCCGCCCGTGCGCCGCATCGCGGGGATCGCGTGCTTCGCCGCGAGGAACATCGTGTCGACGTTGACGTTCATGAGCCGCCGCCAGCTCTCCTCGGTCTCGTCGACGACGGAGCCGCGGCTGCCGATGCCGACGTTGTTGTCCAGATAGTCGAGCCGGCCATAGCGGTCCATCGCGGCTTCGACGACGGCCGCGCAGTCGGACGCGCGGGTCATGTCCGCCTGGAAGGCGAGGCCCTGGCCGCCGCCGGCCTCGATCATCTCGACCGTCCGCTTCGCGAGCGCGACGTCGCGGTCGACCACGATCACGCGCGTGCCGGCACGCGCCAGCAGGAGCGCCGCGGCGCGGCCGTTCCCGATGCCGTCACCGGCGGCGCCGCCGCCGGTCACGATCGCGACCTTGTCGTTCAGTCCCCAGCTATCCGGTATGTCGAAGCGCTGTGCGTCGGCCATGTCGTCCTCGATTCCTACGCGCGTCACTCGGAGCCGCGAGCTCGGCCCGGTGAAGCGGATTCTATCACCGCGATTGCGGGCGGGCTCAGCCGAGCGGCACGCGGAGCACGCTGATCGAGTGCGCCGGGAACTCGTGCTCGAAGCGATGGCCCCGGGCCGAGACTCGGCTCTCGCGCACGTCGACGGCTCGCGGGGTGTCGAACGAGTTGGTCGCCTCGACACCGGCGCCGTTGACCTCGGACACCAGCGCATCGCCCTTCGCGGCGGCCTCGCCCAGCTCGATCGACGCCCGATGCGCGCGGTCGCGATCCCGGTTGACCACCGCGATGGTCAGCTGCGTTCCGCTCGGGTCGCAGGTGGCGGTGGCGTCGAGCATCGAGAACGGCCCGAGGTCGGCGACGTGGTGCACGCGACCCCAGCCGCTCTCTTCCTGTCCGGGGGCCAGCTCGTGAGTGGGGCTCTCCACGGCCACATCCAGGGCGATCTCCCGCGTGTGCTCCGCGTAGAGGCGCAGCGGGTGATAGATCGTCTGCAAGAACAGCCCGTCGCGCCGGGTGAAGATCGGCGCGATCGCGTTCACGAGCTGGGCGAGATTCGCGATCCGCACCTCGCGGCAATGACGAAGAAACCCGTTCAGGTACGTCGCGATCGCGAGGGCGTCGGTCAGGTTGTAGCGCTCCTCGACGCCGCCGATGCGGTCCTCGAGGCTGCGCGTGCGATGCCACACGTTCCATTCGTCGAAGGCGATGGCGATCGGGTGCTCGATGCGCTGCACGTGCCGCACGCGCTCGATCATCGCGGCGCAGATCCGGACGGCGCGCTCGGCCTGGTGCGACTGGAACACGGTCGCGTAGTGGTCGCGCTGGCCCGTGTAGAGATGAATGCTGTGGTAGTCGACGAACGGCGCCAGGCCGTCGAGCACCGTCACGTCCCAGTCGCTCACGCCGTTGTGGCCGCAGCCGATCAGCTCGATGCTGGGGTCGGTCCGCTTCATCACGAACGCGAAGCTCTTGGCCTTCTTCACGTAGTCCTCGGCGCTCAGGCTGCCGATCTGCCAGCCGCCGTACATCTCGTTGCCGAGGCCCCAGTAGTGGACGCGGTGCGGCTCGGGGTAGCCGTGCGCGCGGCGCAGGTTCGCCCAGTGCGTGTTGCCCGTGCCGTTGCAGTACTCGAGCCACGCCTGCGCCTCGTCCATCGTGCCCGAGCCCATGTTCACGCAGATGTAGGGCTCGGCGCCGATCACGCGGCAGTACTGGATGAACTCGTTGGTGCCGAAGCGATTGGATTCCTCGGCGTGCCAGGCCAGCTCCATGCGCCGCGGGCGCTCGGCCGCGGGCCCGACGCCGTCGAGCCAGTGGTAGCCGCTCACGAAGTTGCCGCCCGGCCACCGGAGCACCGGCACGCGGAGCGGGCGGACCGCGTCGAGCACGTCGCGGCGAAAGCCCGCGGCGTCGCTCAGCGGCGAGCCTTCCTCGTAGATGCCGCCGTAGATGCAGCGGCCGAGGTGCTCGATGAAGTTTCCGAAGATGCGGCGGTCCACGGTGCCGATCCGCCTGGTCAGGTCGATGCCGATCCGGGCCATTGAGTCCTCCCGCGAGAGTGAAGGGACGTCCCGCCGCCCTGTTATACTCCCGCACGGTCACTGGATGTGCCTCGAGTCAGAGGAGAAGTCATGTCAAAGCCGACATCGTCGCTCAGCCGCCGTCGCTTCCTCGGAGGCGCCGCGGTCGGCGCCACTGCGCTCACGCTCGGCTCACGCCGCGCCTCGGCCCAGGCGAAGCCCACCATCACCTACTGGAACGGGCTCACCGGCGCCGACGGCAAGATCATGGACGAGCTCATCGACCAGTTCACGCGCGACACCGGCATCCGCATGGAGCAGCAGCGGATCGTCTGGGCGGATCTCTACGCGAAGCTGCAGGTCGCGGTGCCGGCCGACGAGGGCCCGGATCTGGCGCTGATCCACACGGTCGAGGTTCCGCATTTCGCCAGCGACGGCATTCTCGAGCCGATGGCGGAGGCGACGGCAGCCGCGAAGGGCTTCAAGGCAGAGGACTATCTGCCGTCGACGTGGCAGGGCGGGACGTATCAGGGCAAGCGGTACTCGATCCCGCTCGACGTGCCTCAGCATCTCCTCTACGTGAACACCAAGGTGCTGCGCGACGCCGGTCTCGCCGGACCGGACGGCAAGCCGAAGATTCCCACGACACGCGACGAAGTGCTGGCGATGGGCAAGCAGATCACGAAGGGCGACACCTTCGGGTTCTCCATCGGCACCGTCAACCCGGGCCGCTACACCTGGGGCTTCCACAACCTGCTCTGGCAGAACGGCGCGAACGTCTACGCGGCGGACCTCAAGAAGTCCGGCCTCGGGGAGCCCGCGGCGATCGAGGTGGCCGAGTTCTGGAGCGCGATCCAGAACCAGCACAAGATCGCGCCGCCGTCGAACGCCAACTGCCGTGACGCGTTCATCGCCGGCAAGCTCGGCCTCTGGATCGCCGGCTCGTGGAATTTCACGGGGCTGCGCGAGGCCAAGGTCGATTTCGTCGCGGCGCCGGTGCCGCGCATCTTCAAGCAGGCGACGGTGTGGACGATGCCGCACCAGTTCACCTTGCCGAAGAAAAAGGCGGTCGACGCGGCGAAGCGCGACGCGGCGTGGGCCCACATCCGCTGGATGAGCGATCACGTGGCGGAGTGGACCCTGAAGGCCGGGCAGGTCTCCGCGCTCCGCAAGCCGCACAGCGACCCGCGCATCACCGGCGATCCCGTCTTCCGCACCTTGCTCGCGCAAGCCGGGCAGTGGCAGTCGGGGCAGCCCACGCCGAAGTGGGTCGCGGCGGAAAACATCACCCGGCCGGTCATCGAGAACGTCTACATCGGCCAGAAGCCGGCCGCCGCGGCCATGGGCGAGCTGGCGCGGCAGATCAACGCGCTGCCCGACTAGCCCGCGAGCCCGGTGAAGCCGCGCCGCGCGCGCCGCCGAGGCGCCTGGACACCCTACCTGTTCCTGGCGCCCGGCCTGGCCCTGTTCGCGGTCTTCCGCGTCTATCCATTGCTCGAGGGCCTCTGGCTCTCGTTCACCAACGCGCGGCTCGGCCGCGCCCAGCACGTGTTCGTGGGCACCGCGAACTACGCGCGGCTCCTCGACGACACGCGGTTTCACGTGAGCCTTCTGAATACCGCCTACTACACGATCGCCAGCACCATCCCGATCCTGGCCGTCCCGCTTCTGCTGGCGGTGGCGCTGAATCGCGGCGTGGCGCTGCGGACGTTCCTGCGCGGCGCGTTCTTCTTTCCGTTCACGTTGTCGGTCGTCACGGTCGGCCTCACGTGGCTCTGGCTGCTCGACCCCGTGATCGGTCCGTCGACCTACTATCTGCGCGCGGCCGGCATTCCCGTTCGCTCGTGGCTCGCCGATCCGAACACCGCGATGTGGGCGATCATCCTGACGACCGTGTGGTGGGTGACCGGGTACTACCTCGTGATCTACCTGGCCGGCCTCCAGGACATTCCGCGTGAGCTCTACGAGGCGGCGGCGCTCGACGGCGCCGGCGGGTGGCGCAGCTTCTGGTCGATCACGATGCCGCTGCTGCGCCCGGTCTTTCTCTTCGTGCTGGTGACTCACGTCATCGGCTCGTTCCAGATCTTCGGCCAGGTGTTCGTCCTCACCAACGGCGGACCGGGCGACGCGACGCGGACCGTGGTCCAGCACCTCTACGAGACCGCCTTCCAGAACTTCTTCCACTTCGGCTCGGCCTCGGCCATGGCGTGGGTGCTGTTCCTGATCATCCTCGCGTTCTCGCTGCTCCAGTTCCGGCTGCTGCGCGGCCACACGCAGTACTGACGCCGACATGGGCCGATCGGCTCGCCTCTGGCGCGCGTGTCTCACCGGGCTCATGGTGCTCGTGGCGATCGCCTGGCTGCTGCCCGCGGTGTGGGTGCTGGTGACCTCGCTGAAGCTGACCGAGAACATCGTGCGCGTGCCGCCCGAGTGGATCCCGTGGCCGGTGACGATCGCGCACTACGGCGAGGTGCTCTTCAGCAGCTCGCGCACGGCGCGCATCGGCCGCGCGTTCTTCAACAGCACCGTGGTGTCGCTCGGCTCGGTGGCGGTGGTCGTGCTGACCAGCGCGATGGCCGCCTATCCGCTCGCGCGGATGCGCTTTCGCGGCCGCAGCCTGATCTTCGGGCTGCTCGTCGGCAGCCTCATGATCCCGAACGCGGTGATCCTGGTGCCGCAGTACGTGCTCGTGCAGCGGCTCGGCTGGCTCAGCACGTATCAGGGGCTCATCGTTCCCGAGGCGGCGATGACGTTCGCGTTCGGCGTCTTCCTGCTCCGCCAGTTCTTCCTGACGATTCCGTCCGAGCTCGAGGACGCGGCGCGCATCGACGGCGCCGATCCCTGGCAGATCTTCACCCGCATCGTGCTGCCGCTCTCGCAGCCGGTTCTCGGCGCGCTCGCGATCTTTGCCTTCCGGTCGGCGTGGAACGATTTTCTGTGGCCGCTGATCGCGGTCAACAAGCCCGACATGTTCCCGCTGCCCGTCGCGCTGGCGCTGCTGCGCGGGGCCTACGCGGCGGAGTCGTACGGGCCGATCATGGCCGGTGCGGTCCTGAGCGCGCTGCCGCTGCTGATCGTGTTCCTGGTGGCCAACCGACGAATCGTCGAAGGAGTCAGGGTCAGCGCCCTGAAGGGCTGACGGTCCACGGGCCTTTCACGGCGATCGCTTCGTCGGCGCCGGGCCAGGGGGGCATCGTGACGCCGATGACTCGCAGCGCGGTGTCGCCGAGCGCTCGGAACTGAAAGTGGGTGCCCCGCGGAATCGTGAGGCAGACGCCGGGCTCCAGGGCGACGACTTCTTCGCGCGAATCCTGGCGCCGCCACATCTCGCCCCGGCCGGTCAGGACGTACCAGATTTCTTCGACCGTTCGGTGAGTGATCGCCGCGGATACCAGTCCGGCGGCCAGCTCGAACTCGGCCATGCCGCCGCCGGCGAGGCCCAGCAGGACTCGGACGTCCGAGCCGTCCGGCGCCGCGACGGTTCGCTCGTGCGGACGGCGCGTCGTCGCGAACTGAGTCACGTCGTGCTCCGCGCGCCGCGGGACGAAGTTCGCATGGCGTGCGCCCAGTGTAGCCCGCGGCGGCACTACGGACCGCATGTGGCGAGGCGCCGAGCCCGACCGGCGGTGTCGTTTCGCGAGCGCGCCGGTGGGCCGCAATAGTTGACCCTGCCGCGACCCGGAATCTATCGTGGATCTATCCCAGATTTTCGCGAGGGAGGCCCATCATGGCCGATGTGAACCCAGCCACGACGATGCCGGTCGCCACGAGGTGCGGGCGCTGCCAGTCGGCGCTCAGCGAGAGCGAGCGGGTCCCCGCGGGCGACCGCGTGTTCTGCCGCACGTGCTTCGACATCCTCAAGCTTCAGGTCCGGACGGGTGTCGCCGCCCTGTCACAGGACATCAACTACCCGATGGCGGCGGTCGGCGCCATCCTCGGCGGCACCGCCGGCGCGCTCGCGTGGTGGGGCGTCACCGCGATGACCAAGATCGGCTTCGGGCTGGTGGCGGTGGTCATCGGCCTGCTCGTCGGCCACGGCACGCTCCGCTTCGCCGGCGGCAAGCGGAGCGTCGGGCTTCAGATCCTGGCGGTGACGGTCGGCGCGCTGTCCTTCCTCGTGGCCGTCTTTCTCGTCAACATGACGTTTCATCAACGCCGCGCTCGCGCAGCGCGGTGAGGCGTTTCGCGTGACCTTTCCGCCGCCGAGCCTCAACGCGTTCTATCACGTCATCGCGGCGAACTTCGGGATCATGAAGCTCGTGTTCCTCGGCATCATCATGTACGAGGCCTGGTTCATCCCGCGTCCGATCAAGCTGCCGCCGGCGTGACCGAGCCGTCCGAGGCCGAGCGCCGCGCCCGCGAGATCGAGAATCTCCGGGCGGTGTACCAGAGACTTCAGCAGCCGAAGGCTCAGGACGAAGCTCGGTCGTCGCACGCCGGCAGAACGGCGGCGGGGGTCGCCGGCGCCGGCCTGCTCTTCGTCCTCGGCAAGGCCAAGCTCCTGGGTCTGCTGGCGGGCGTGCTGAAGTTCAAGACGCTTGCGACCATGCTCCTCTCGATCGGTGCCTACGCGATCGAGTGGGGCTGGCTCTTCGCCGCCGGCTTCGTCCTGCTGATCTTCGTCCACGAGATGGGCCACGCCGTCGCGATGCGGCTCGAGGGCATTCCGGCCGGCGCGCCCGTGTTCATCCCGTTCGTCGGCGCCTTCATCGCGATGAAGGGCCAACCGCGCAACGCCGCCGTCGAGGCCAGGGTGGCCATGGCGGGCCCGATCGCCGGCTCGCTCGCCGCCTGGGCGACGCTCTGGGCCGGGATCGAGCTCGAGCTCCCGCTGCTGCGCGCGCTCGGCCACAGCGCGGTCCTGATCAATCTCTTCAACCTGATCCCGGTGCCGCCGCTCGACGGCGGCCGCATCGTGACCGCCTTCACGCGCACGTACTGGGTGATCGGCTACGCCGTCGGGATCGTCGCGCTCCTGGCCAGCCGGTCGCCGATTCTCCTCCTCGTCCTGATCGTCGGCCTCTGGTCGGTGGTGCAGCGCTGGCGGAATCCCGGATCCGAGTACGACGCGCTGACTCCGCGCCAGCGCGCGCTGATCGCGCTCGCGTACGCGGCCCTGGTGCTCGGGCTCGTCGCGACCTTGTCCGTTGGGGGAGCCGAAGGGCCCGCCGCGTTGGCCCAGTAGCTCGCGTCCGGGTACACTGCCCTCTCGGGAGGATCGGATGACCGAGACCGGCCGGGAAGAGATCGTCTGGCGACCCACCCGCGAGTATGCCGAGCGCACGCGTCTCGCCCGGTTCATGCGCTCGCTCGGCGTGGGGTCGCTGGAGGAGCTGCAGCGGCGGAGCATCGCCGAGCCGGACTGGTACTGGGACGCCGTGGTCCGCGATCTCGGTCTGCGGTTCAGCCGCCCGTACACGCGGGTGCGCGACATCTCGCGCGGCGTCCAGTGGCCGCACTGGTTCGAGGGCGGTCTGATGAACTTCGCCGACAACTGCGTCGATCGCCACGTCGACAGCGGGCGCGGCGACCAGGCCGCGCTCATCTGGGAAGGCGACGACGGTCGAACGCGGACCCTCAGCTATCACGAGCTGGCGCGCGAGGTGAACCAGCTCGCCAACGCGCTCAGGCGACTCGGCGTCGGCGAGGGGGATCGCGTCGGCGTGTTCCTGCCGATGTCGCCCGAGGCCGCGATCGCCACGCTCGCGATCGTGCGGATCGGCGCGATCTACACGCCGTGCTTCTCGGGCTACGGCGCTCAAGCGGTGGCCTCTCGCCTGCAAGATTGCGAGGCCAAGGCGCTCGTCACCGCCGACGGCTTCTATCGCCGCGGTCAGATCGTGAAGATGAAGGAAACCGCCGACGAGGCGGCGGCGGCGTCCCCGTCGATCCGGAACGTGATCGTCTACAAGCGTCTCGGCCGCGAGATCCCGTGGACTGAGGGACGCGATCGCTGGTGGCACGAGCTGATCGGGCAAGAGTCGGACGTCTGCCCCGCGCTGCCCGGCGCGTTCGATCGCCCGTGCTTGATCATCTACACGTCGGGCACGACGGGCCGGCCGAAGGGCGCGGTGCTCACGCAGGGCGGCTTCCTGCTCAAGTGCGCCCACGACTTCGGCTACCTGATGGACGTGGGCCCGGGTGATCGGCTCTTCTGGCTGACGGACCTGGGCTGGCTGATGGGCCCGATGCTCATCACCGCGGGACTCTTTCACGGCGGCACCGCCGTGCTCTTCGAGGGCGTGCCCGATTTCCCGAAGCCCGATCGCCTCTGGTCGCTCGTGGAGCGGCACAAGATCACGGTCATGGGACTCTCGCCGACGGCCGTCCGCGCGCTCATGCCTCACGGCGCCGAGCACGTGCACGCTCACGAGCTCGGCTCGCTCAGGGTGCTCGGCTCGACCGGCGAGCCCTGGAATCCCGAGCCGTATCGCTGGCTCTTCGAGAACGCCGGCAAGGCGCGCGTGCCGATCATCAACTACACCGGCGGCACCGAGATCTCGGGCGGCATTCTGAGCTCGTTCCCGATCGCGCCGATCAAGCCGTGCTCGTTCACCGGGCCGATCCCGGGCATGGCGGCCGACTGCTTCGGCGACGACGGGCGCCCCGTGCGCGGCCAGGTCGGCGAGCTCGTCGTCACCGCGCCCTGGCCGGGGATGACGCAGGGCTTCTGGAAAGACCCGCAGCGCTACGAGGAGACGTACTGGTCGCGCTGGCCGAACGTGTGGGTCCACGGCGACTGGGCCTACGTCGACGAGGACGGCTTCTGGTTCATCCAGGGCCGCTCGGACGACACGTTGAAGATCGCCGGCAAGCGGCTCGGCCCGGCGGAGGTCGAGTCGGTGCTGGTCTCTCATGAGGCCGTCGCCGAGGCCGGCGTCGTCGGCGTGCCGCACGAGGTGAAGGGCGAGGCGATCGTCTGCTTCGTCGTGCTGCGGCCGAGCCATCAAGCCTCCGAGCCGCTGCGCACTCAGCTCTCGGACCTGGTCGCCCGGCAGATGGGCAAGGCGCTCAAGCCCGAGCGCGTCCTGTTCACGAAGGATCTGCCGAAGACCCGCAGCGCCAAGATCATGCGGCGCGTGATTCGCGCGACCTATCTGGGCAAGGAGCCGGGCGATCTCTCGTCGCTCGAGAATCCCAGCGCCGTCAACGCCATCACCGAAGCATCCTGAGCCAGGAGTGAGGACACCATGCTGAGCCGCGAAGACAACGAGCTACTGACGCGGACGGATGCGGGCACGCCGATGGGTGCCTTGATCAGACAGTACTGGATCCCGGTGGTGACCTCGGGCGAGCTCGTCGCCGGCGGGCGGGTGAAGCGCGTGAAGCTGCTGGGCGAGCGGCTGATCGCGTTTCGCGCCAAGAACGGCCGGCCCGGGCTGATCGGCGAGTTCTGTCCGCACCGGCTGGCCTCGCTCTATTTCGGCCGCGTCGAGGACGCGGGCATGCGCTGTGTCTATCACGGCTGGGCGTTCGGGATGGACGGCCGGTGCCTCGAGATGCCGAACGAGCCCGGCGGCGGTTTCTGCTCGAAGATCCGCCACGCCGGGTATCCCTGCGAGGAGCGCGGCGGCATGATCTTCGCGTACATGGGGCCGGCGAGCCCGCCGCCGCCGATGCCCCATCTGGAATGGACGCTCCTGCCGGACTCGCACAGCTTCGCGTCCAAGCGGGTGCAGGAGTGCAACTGGTTCCAGGCGATGGAGGGCGGCATCGACTCGAGCCACATCTCGTTCCTGCACGCGCCGCTCGACCACGCCGACGCGGAAGTCACGCGCGAGCTCGACGCGGCGAGCTTCGGCGTCGGCTCGGCGGTGCAGACGGCCGACCGCGCGCCGCGCTTCGACGTGGTCGACACCGACTACGGCGTGCTGATCGGCGCGCAGCGCTCGCGCCCCGACGGTCAGCATCTGTGGCGCGTCACCCAGTTCCTGATGCCGTTCTACACGATGCCGCCGACCGATCTCGACGAGAAGATCACGCAGTCGCACATCTGGGTGCCGATGGACGACGCGAACGTCATCAACTGGATGGTGACGTGGCATCCGGATCGCCCGCTGACGCGTGAAGAGATCGACCTCAACGTCGCCGGGCGGGGCGCTCACGTCTGCGACTATCTGCCCCCGACCTCCGAGCCCTACGGCGACATCCGCACCGCCGCGAATCGCGACAACGACTACGGCATGGACTGGGAAGCGCACCGCACGCGCATGTTCTGCGGCATTCCCGGCTTCGGCGTCCAGGACCAGGCGATCCAGGAGAGCCAGGGCGGCATCGTCGACCGCGCGCTCGAGCACCTGGGCACCAGCGACACCGCGATCATCCACGTGCGGCGTCGTCTCATGAGCGCCGCCCGCGCCTTGCGCGAGCGCGGCACGCCGGCCCCGGGCCGCGATCCCGAGTCGTTTCACGTGCGCTCGGCGTCGGTCGTACTCTCGCCGGGCGCCAAGTGGGTGGAGGGCGCGCTGCCGCGGGTGATGGCCAAGCCCGGCCGCCAGCTCACGCTCGCCTAACGCGGTGGTATACTCCGGCCTGACGTCGTGGGGGGAGGATTCCTGAGAACCGGGTGCGGCCCGGGACCCCTCGAACCTGATCTGGGTAATTCCAGCGAAGGGAACACGGCGAGGAAATGAGCGGCCGCACCCGTCAAGGGGACGCGGCCGTTTTGTTTATGAAGATCAGCGTCAACGGAAAGGACCTGGAAGTCGCCGACGGCCTGAACGTTGAAGGGCTGCTCGTGCATCTCAACGTCAAGCGCCAGTACACCGCGGTCGCCGTGAACCGTGAGGTCACCCCGAAGAGCGCGTACGAGGCGACCGTGCTGCACGATGGCGACCGGGTCGAGATCGTCAGACCGATGGGCGGCGGATAGAGCAGGGAGGTCGAGCCATGAGCGATACGAATCTGGTCATCGGGGGCAAGGAATTCTCGTCGCGACTCATCGTCGGAACGGGAAAGTACGCGTCGATGGACGTCATGAAGCGAGCGCACGAGGCGTCGGGCGCTCAGATCGTCACGGTGGCGCTGCGTCGAGTCAGTCTGCCGTCGGGCGAATCGATCCTCGATCACCTGGACACCACGCGCTATACGCTCCTGCCGAACACGGCGGGTTGCTACACTGCCGACGAGGCGATCCGGACATGCTACCTGGCCCGCGAAGCCGGGCTCGGCGAGATGGTCAAGCTCGAGGTCATCGGTGATCCGCGCACCTTGTTCCCGGACGTCTTCGGGCTGCTCGAGGCGACGAAGACGCTCGCGCGCGAGGGCTTCACGGTGATGCCCTACACGAACGACGACCCGGTGATGGCGAAGAAGCTCGAGGACGCGGGCGCGGCCGTCGTCATGCCGCTGGGCGCGCCGATCGGCTCCGGCCTCGGCATCCGCAATCCGTACAACATCAAGATCATCCTCGAGACGGTCAGCGTGCCGGTCATCGTGGACGCGGGGGTGGGCACCGCGTCGGACGCTGCCATCGCGATGGAGCTCGGCTGCGAGGGGGTGCTGATGAACACGGCGATCTCGGGCGCCCAGGACCCGGTCGACATGGCCCGCGCGATGCGGCTCGGCGTCGAGGCCGGGCGCCTGGCGTTCAAGGCCGGGCGGATCGGCAAGAAGCTCTACGCCACCGCGTCCTCGCCGCTCGAGGGCGTCCCCGATTGGACGAGCTGAAGCTCTGTCTCGTCACTGACCGCACCCAGACGCACGGCCGCGATCTCACCGCGGTCGTGGGCGAGTGCCTGGCGGCGGGCCTGCCCGCCGTCCAGGTCCGCGAGAAGGATCTCGGCGCGGCCGATCTTGCCTTCCTGTGCCGGCGCATTCGCGCGCTCACGCAGGACCGGCAAGCGCTCCTGATCGTCAACGACCGGGTCGACGTGGCGCTCGCGGTCGGCGCCGACGCCGTCCAGCGCACCTCGACCTCGCTCCCGATCCAGGACATCCGCGCGATCGCCGACAAGCGTCTGCGGATCGGCGTGTCCACGCACTCGCTCGATGAGGCGGTCGAGGCCGAGCTGAAGGGCGCCGACTGGGTCGTGTTCGGGCCGGTCTACGACACGCCGTCGAAGCGCCCGTACGGCCCGCCGCAGGGGCTCGAGCGGTTGACGCGGGTCGCGGCGACCGTACGCCTTCCGGTGATCGCGATCGGCGGGATCACCCCGGATCGCGTGCGCGACGTGCTGGCGGCCGGCGCGCGCGGTATCGCCGTGATCTCCGGAATCATCGCGGCCGAGTCTCCGGCCGACGCGACCCGCCGCTTTCTCGACGCGCTCGACCGCGGCGCGTGAAGGTTCTGGTCGTCGGCGGCGGGATCATCGGCTGCGCGGCGGCCTATGAGCTCGCCGGGGCAGGGTGCCAGGTCACCGTCTTCGAGCGGGCCACGCCGGGCGCCGAAGCCTCGAGCGCCGCCGCGGGCCTCCTGGCGCCCATCGACGAGTCGACCGAAACGAACTTCGCGCGGCTCGCCCTCGCCAGCTGGCGCCTCTATCCCGAGGTCGTCCGCGATCTCCAGAAGCGCACCGGCATCGACGTGGAGTACGTCACCCGCGGAACGATCTATCCCACGTCCGCGGCTCAGAAGCAGCGTGACGTCGCGCAATGGGCGGACCTCGCGGAATTCGGCGTGGAGCGCCTGGAGGGCGACGAGATTCACCGGCGCGAGCCCGCTCTGTCCCCGAAGATCCGGCACGCGGTTTTCGTCAAGGGCGACCACTGGCTGAACAACCAGCGGCTGGTGCTGGCGTACGCCCAGGCGGCGGTGTCGATCGGCGTCGAGCTCCGCACCGCCTGCAACGTGTCACGGCTGATCGTGGAGAGCGGCCGGGCGCGCGCGGTGGTGACGGAGGGCGAGCGAATCGAGGGCGACGCGGTGCTGCTGGCCGCCGGTGCCTGGAGCAGCGAGCTGATGACCGCGCTCGGCGCGCCGCTCCGGATCGAGCCGCGCCGCGGCCAGATGGTCGCGCTCGCCCACGTGCCGCCCGTCGTCACGCACTGCGTCCACGGCGAGGTCTACCTCGTCCCGCGGCCGTCAGGGGAGCTCTTGATCGGAGCCACCGTCGAGCGCGCCGGATTTCACCGCGCCGTCACCGCCGAGGGGATCGCCGGCTTGCTTCAAGCCGCGATCGCGCTCGTGCCGTCGCTCCGCGACTTGCCGATCGCGCGGACCTGGTGCGGCTTCAGGCCCTGGGCGCCCGACAGCCTGCCCGTGCTCGGTCCGTGGCCCGGCGTCGAGGGGCTCTTCGTCGCCACCGGGCATTTTCGCAACGGGATCCTGCTGGCGCCGATCACCGCTCGCCTGATGACCGAATGGATCACCGGCCGCCAGCCGAGTCTGGCCGTGAAGGACTTCCTGCCCGGAAGATTTGTGTCTCGAGGCCTACATAGCTAACATAGCCATATGAAACAGGCCAAGATAGCCAACTTGAAGAACAACCTCTCGCGCTATCTGGACCACGTGCGCCGGGGCGGCTCGGTGATCGTGCTGGACCGCGACCGGCCGGTCGCCCGGCTCGTTCCCCTGCCGCACGACGGCGCGCGCGGAGCGTCCGAACGGCTGGCTACGGCTCGAGCGCCAGGGGCTTATCCGCCGCGGCGCCGGCCGACGGTCCACCGGCCTGCGGGCGCGCAAGCCCACTCGTCTTCCGGGCGGTGTCCTGCGCGGTCTTGCTGGAGGAGCGCGAGCGCGGCTGGTGAGATTCTGGGACACGTCCGCTCTCGTGCCGCTGTTCATCGCCGAGCGCGAGTCGGGGACCGCGGTGCGCTGTCTCCGAGACGATCCTGAGGTCGTCGTCTGGACCTTGGCCCGCGTGGAGATGCTGGCGGCGCTGGCGCGCCGAAGCCACGGTGAGCCCGCCGCGGCGCGGCAGCTCACCCTCGTGCGGCGGCACTTCCTCGACGCCTGGGAGCGCTGGTCCGAAGTCACGGCCGCCGACATCGTCCGGCGTCACGCCGAACGCATCGTGGTGACGCATTCGCTCCGCGCGTCGGACGCCCTCCACATCGGGGCGGCGCTGGTCGCCGCCGAGCACGAGCCCGCGACCCTGGAGTTCGTGACCTTCGACCGCCGCCAGGCCCAGGCCGCCGAACGCGAAGGCTTTCGAGTCCTGGGTCCTGACGCTATTCCGAAGCGCTAGACCGGCGAATGTCGAGCATCGGGGACAGCGCGCCGCGCCCGGGGACTTCCTCGATCTGCGTGATCGTGTTCATGCGTGTGACGATGTCCTTGACCGTGTTCACACCATCGCGCGCGCGCGCCGCCCACTGAGCGTCCTCGCTGTCGGCCGGAAGCCGACGGGCGAGGATCGCGAGCCCGCCACCCACGATCATGAGCGCGTTGTTGATCTCGTGCGCCGCGGCGCGCGCGAGCAGGTTCACGGCGCGCAGCTCGGCGGCGTCACGCCGCGCCGCTTCGGCCGCCTGGGCGTTCACCACGTCGACGAAGAGCCGCGTGAAGCCGCCGATGCCGACCACGCTGACGAACAAGAGCGGCAGCCAGTCGCGCTTGAAGAGCTCCACGCCCCGAGCACCCAGCAGCGCGAACGAGGCGAACGTGATGAGATAGACGGCGACGCCCAGGACGCAGCCGTGGCGGGACCGCACCCCTCCCGATCTTCGCGCCCACACGAGGGCCAGGGTGGCGGCGCCGGCGGTGGCCAGGAGCCCGATCACGCCGGCCGGAGCGCCCGCGCCGCCGAGCGAGATTCGATAGGCGCAGGCGACGAGCGCCGCGACCAGTCCCGCGCCGCCGCCTTCGACCAGGGTGATCAGCGCGATCGGGAGGGCGCGCGCGTCGACGAAGGCGCCCGGGCCCACTTCGATCCGCGAGATCATCAGCGCGATCGTCAGCATCGCCGAAGATGGCGCCGGTCACCAGGGCGCGCAGCCGGGGATCGATGCGCCCATGCGCGTCGAGCCACCGCCGGGCGTAGGAGTAGAAGACGAGGCCCAGCACCACGATGCCCGCGGCCTCGATGACGTGATGGATGTCCACCGAGAGCCGGAGGATCAGCGCGCGCAGAACGTCCATGTGCCCCTCTTGACCGAGTGGGTTCGGCTCCCGTCAGTATGCAGGCGCGGACGCGGTCGGCGGCAGTAGAATGTCTGCCGTTCAACCGTTGCCAGAAACTCTTGACGCACGGAGAGGCGAGATGACCAAGGACGAGCTGAAGCAGCGGGTCTTCCAGGCGATCGATCAGCGAGGCGACGAGATCATCGGGCTGGGCGAGCAGATACGGCGGCAGCCGGAGCTGGGATTCAAGGAAGTCAAGACCGCGCGCCTGGTCGAGGAGACCTTCAAGAAGCTCGGCCTGGCTCCGCGGTCGGGTCTGGCGATGACGGGCGTGCGTGCCGACGTGGCCGGCCGCGGCGGTGACGGCCCGACCTTCGCCGTGCTCGGCGAGCTCGACGCGCTGGTCGTCGCCGGCCACCCCGAGGGCGACCCGGCGACGGGCGCCGCGCACGCGTGCGGTCACAACGCGCAGATCGCCGGGATGCTCGGCGCGGCGATGGGTCTGCTCGACGCCAAGGCCTTCGACCAGCTCGCGGGCCGCGCGGTGTTCTTCTCGGTGCCCGCCGAGGAGTACGGAGACATCGAGTGGCGCATGTCCCAGGCGCGCGCCGGCAAGCTCGAGTTCCTCGGCGGCAAGCCCGAGCTCCTGCGGCTCGGTCATTTCGACGACGTGGACCTGGCGATGATGATCCATACGACGTCGCGAGCGGAGGAGGGCAAGGCGGGCGTGCCCGCCTCGAACAACGGCTGCATCGTGAAGACCGTGCGCTACATCGGTCGCGCGGCCCACGCCGGCGGCGCGCCGCACATGGGCATCAACGCGCTCTACGCCGCGAACATCGGCCTCATGTCGATCAACGCCATCCGCGAGACGTTCCGCGACGAGGACACGATCCGCGTGCATCCGATCATCACGCACGGCGGCTCGCAGGTGAACGTCATCCCGGGCGAGGTGCGGATCGAGACGTACGTGCGCGGCAAGACGATGCAGGCGATCCTCGACGCCAACGTGAAGGTCGATCGCGCGCTGCGTGCCGGAGCGCTGGCGCTCGGCGCCAAGGTCGAGATCGAGACGATACCGGGCTATATGCCGATGACCTGCGATCCGATCATGGCCCGCCACTTCCGCGACACCGTCACCGGGCTCTTCGGCGAAGAGCACTACCGGCAGATCGGTCACCGGACCGGATCGACCGACATGGGCGACCTCTCGCAGGTCATGCCCATCCTCCATCCGTACATCGGCGGCGCTCGGGGCACCGGACACGGCGCCGACTTCGCCATCGTCGACAAGCCGCTCGCGTACCTCGGTCCCGCCAAGGCGCTGGCGGCGATGGTGGTCGATATGCTCTGGGACGGCGCCGCCGGCGCCCGCGAGGTGATGGCCAAGGCCAAGCCGCCGATGACTCGCGCGAGCTACCTCGCCGCCCAGCGGGCTCTGGCGAAGCGCGAGACCTACGAGGGGTAGGCCCCGCGCCGTCGCTCTCGCGGTTCAGCGGATCGGTTTGGGGAAGCTCTTCACCGCGAGCTCGCCGATCTGCTTGCCCATCGCGCTGCCGACCACCGTCGAGTTTCTGTAGTGCACGCCGTCATAGATGCGGGCGACGGCGACTTCCTGCACGAACTCGTCGACGCTCTTCCACGTGCGCACCGCGCCGCCCGCGGTCGAGCTCGCCGAGCTCAGGGCCGGCACCGGGCCGCTGGCGAGCTCGGCCTGGAGCACGGCGGCGAGCGAGGCTGAGACGATGCAATGGGCACACGGGTACTCCGGGTGCATGGGCGTGTCGATGAACGGTGTCCAGCTCGGATCGCGCTCGGTGGCATCGTTGCCGTCGACGTCGCCATTACGAATCGCCGTGACCGGACGCCAGAGGTTATAGGTGTACTTGGCGTCGAACACCGCGATCAGCGCGTCGTCCATCGCCATCGCCGCGATCGCCAGCAGGCGGGCGTTCGCGGTGACGTCCCGCCCCGGGGCGGCCGCCACCGCGCGCGCCACGGGCCAGTAGACCGCCGGCGCCGTCGCTTCCCAGAACTTGGCGATGGCGGTCTGCTCCGGCGTGCGCCGCGTGCTGTTCTTCGCCCCGATCGCTTTGATCTCGTTGTAGTCACGGGCCCACGCTTCACTCGTCAGGGCGGGTGGGGGCCCCGGCCGGAACTGCGCGCCGCTGGTCATCACCCAGGGTTTCCGCTTGCCCCAGTTCGGCACCGCCGGCATGAAGGTCGGGACATAGACACCCGGCGCCGTGTGGGGGCGATACGCGTCCGGTAGGCCGAGCCCTTCGTCGACGCGGGCGAGGCACGCGGTCGCCGCCTGCTCGCCGACCGCGATGCCGCTGGTCTTGGCCGCGCCATCCGGCACCAGCTTCAGGGCGGCCTCGTAGTCGGCATCGATTGCCGCCTGCTGGGTGGGCATCAGCTTCGCGAGCGCCGTCCGCGTCGCGGCGGCGACCGCGGCATCGACCGACGCCCCGGGCGCCGCGTTGATCTTCGCCATGAGCGGCGGATAGCGACCGGTAATCGCGTTGGCTGCCTCGAATACCGAGGTCTGGACGAACGCCATGATCCTCACCGCCGGTGGAGTCCCCGGAGCCTTCGAGGCGATGTCGGCGGCTTTGGCGTTCGCGTCGGTGACGACGTCGGCGCGGGCGTAGAGCGCGCCGGTCAAAGTCGTGGCAATCAGGATGAGGGCGGCGATGCGGTTTTTCATATGCATGGGCCGGACTCCTTCATGCTCGGGTAGAGCATTGATCGTGATCGAGGATTCAACCGTTCACATCCAAACCGAGCGCGAGTCGTCCCGCGTAGAGCACCTGTGCGGGCTCTCGCACCTGGTGGTAGCGGGCGCCCTGGACGTCGCGGAAGAGTCGCTCGAGCCCGAGAGCGCGGATAGAACGCGGCGCCGCCGACGACCTCCATCGCCTGCTCCACCGTCCGATGGCCGCCCGTCCGGCGAGCGTGCGCCCGACGAGGACCGCGTTGGTCGTCTCCGCGCCTATCGTGTCGGTCGCGGCGACGTCGATCATGTGCCGGAGTGCCAGCCGCGCCGTCGTCAGCTCGTTGTCCATCTCACCGACGAGCGCTGGACGGTCGGGTCCTTGGCGCTTCTTCGACGCCTCGCGCAGCGCCAGGTCACGCGCGCGCTCGGCGACGCCGACGTAGACCGAGTAGACGAGCGGCAAGGCGATCGTATCGATCGTGTGGAAGGGAGGGCTCCAGACCCCGGGCGTCCGTCGGATGCCGACGGCGGAATCAGGCACGAACACCTCGTCCAGCACGATGTCGTTCGATCCGGTCGCGCGCATGCCGAGCGTGCGCCAGTTGTCGAGAATCTTAACGCCGGGCGCGTCGAGCGGAACGGGAAATGCAACACCGTGGGCCCGTGCTGCGGGTCGTCGAAGACCGCCATCGTCATCAGCAGGTCGCCACCCGGCGAGCCGCTGCCGAAGATCTTGCGGCCGGTGATCCGATAGCCGCCCTCGACCTTCTCGGGCCGTTCCGCTGCCCGCCAGGAAGTCCGACCCGCCGGTCGAGACGAGAATGAGCTCTTCGGCCGCGACGCGACGGAGAAATGGATCGACCGGCGCCTGCTCGTGACGCCAGCGCCACGCGGGGACGGCCACCAGGTGGGTGTGCATCGAAAGCGCCAGCGCCGTCGAGCTGCAGTAGTGCGCGAAGGATCTCAGCATCGCGCAAAGCTCAGGCGTGAGACGCGCCGCCGCCGCCGAGCTCGGCGGGCACCCCGGCCGAAAAGACCCGGTGCGTCCGGAGCTCGTCGTAGTTGTCGGCCACGAACGATGTCGTTGGCGTCGTGCGCGGCGGCGCGCTCGGCGAAGCGTGGCCCGAGCTCGCTCGGACACGCGACCCAGGTCCGGTGTTTGCTCTCTGCCATCCATGTCCTCGTCGAGGCTCGGAGTCGCGACAGCCAGTGATGTCCTCCTCCATGGACAATGGCCGCCCCGTCGAGAGGACGCAAGCCCAAAAAATGGACTTGCCGGTCGATCGCAGACTCCTAGAGTCCGGTCACGATGCGCGGCTACGGACAGTTCTGCCCGGTCGCGGTGGCCAGCGAGGTCTTCGCCGAGCGGTGGACCCCGCTGATACTGCGCGAGATGTTCTGCGGCAGCCGGCGCTTCAAGATCTCGCCGCGGCATGCCCCTGATCTCTCGCTCGCTGCTCGCCCAGCGCTTGCAGCCACGCTCGAGGACACGGGCGTGATCGAGAGCATCCCGCTAAGAGCGGACGGGGGCGCGAGTATCGGTTGACGCCGGCCGGCGAGGAGTTCCGCGCGGTCATCGACCGGCTCGGCGAGTGGGGCCAGCGCTGGATCCACGGTCGCGACTGAGCCTGGAGAACCTGGACCCCGGGCCTCTCATGTGGGACATCCACCGGCGGATCGCGGTCGACCGTCTTCCCGGCCGAGCGCGTCGTCACGCGCTTCGACTTTCGAGGCATCCCGGCGCGGTATCGGGGCGCTCGACCCTGTGGCTCGTCCTGCCAGCGCCCCGAGGTCGACCTGTGTGTGAGAGATCCGGGCTTCGAATCCGACCTGATCGTCAGCGCGGACCTCGAGGCGATGACGAGAGGTCTGGCTCGGGGATCTGAGCTTCAGCGCGGCGGTACGCTCCCGCGCCGTCGTCGTGCACGGACCGCGCGAGTGGGCTCGGGCATTTCCCGGATGGCTGCTGCTGAGCGGATTCGCCGGGGTCGAGCGGCCGCTCGCGCGCGCTCTGCGACCTGAGCATGTACGGCGAGAGTGCGGTGGAGTTCCCGCGCCGTGTCGTCTGCCTGACGGCCGAGACCGCGGAGATCGCCTTTCTTGCTGGGCGCCGGTGATCGGGTCGTCGGCGTCCCCGGCACCGCGCGGCGCCCGGAAGCCGCGCGCGAGAAGGCTCGCGTCGGCGGCTTCACGACGTTCAAGCTGGAGCGGATCCTCGCGCTGGAGCCGGATCTGGTCCTGGCCTTCTCCGATCTTCAGCGCGATGTCGTCCGCGATTTGATCGGGGCCGGCGTGACCGTGCTCTGCACCAACCAGCGCTCGTTCGACGAGATCCTGGAAACGATTCTGCTCATCGGCGGCGCGCTGGGCTGCGAGCGGGCGCGCCCGCGATCTGATCAGGGATCTGCGGGACGACATCCGCCAGGTGCGCGAGTACTCGGCGGCGTGGCCGGATCGCCCGCGTGTCTACTTCGAGGAGTGGATGGACCCGCTGATCGCGGGCATTCGCTGGGTGTCCGAGGCCATCGAGATCGCCGGCGGGCGCGACGTGTTCGCCGAGCTGCGCGACCAGCCCGCGGCCCCGGACCGGATCGTCACGCCCGAGGCCGTCATCGCGCGTGACCCTCAGATCATCCTCGCGTCGTGGTGCGGCAAGCCGGTCGACGCGAGCCAGATCAGGACGCCGGCCGGGATGGACTGACATCGCGGCGGTGAAGACCAACCAAATCCACGAAATCGACGGCGCCGACATCCTGTCTCCTGGACCGTCGCTCGTGCACGGGGTCAGACGCATTCACGAGATAATTCAGAGCCTTTCAAGCGGCTGGTTAGCTTCGTGCCGCCGGTCTCACACTTCACGCGACAGGTAGAATGAAGATGTAGGAAAGACGAATCCAAAAAGCTTGGGGCGCCGGGGGTCGCGCGATAGGATTGGCCCTCACGACGGCCTGGAGGCCGAACCGCCAATGACAGATCTGGCCCGCACCCGTCCGGAGAGTTTTTTTTCTGACCGATTCAGCATCACGTCCGATCTCATGGAGCGCGTCCTCGGCGGTAACCTCATCGGCAAGGTCGACGACGCCGATATCTACCTCGAGTACCGCATCAACGAAGATCTGGTTCTCGAGGAAGGCGCGGTCAAAAAGGCCTCGCGCCACGTGAGCCAGGGGGCAGGGGTCCGGGCCCAGTCGGGAACCCGGACCGGCTACGCCCACACGGACGAGATCTCGATCAAGAACCTCGAAGAAGCCGCGCGCCAGGCGCGCGCGATCGCCGACCGCAGCGCGTCGTCTGGGAATCTGGCCCTGCCGGGCCGCGGCCGCCCGCACGATCTCTACACCTTGGCCGAGCCCCCGATCGCCGCCGAGCTCGCGCGCAAGCTCGACCTGTTGCGAAAGATCGACGCCGAGACCCGCGCGGCCGATCCCCGCATCAAGCAGGTCATCGCGTCGATCGCGAGCGAAGAAGTGATCATGCTCATCGCCACCGCGTCCGGCTGGACCGTCGGCGACATCCGTCCGCTCACCCGGCTCAACGTCACCGCCATCGCCGAAGACGGCGGTAAGCGCGAGATCGGCTCGTACGGCGGCGGCGGGCGGGTGACCTTCGACTTCTACCTGCAAGACGAGCGCTGGCGCCGGTTCGCCGCGGAAGCGGCGCGCCAGGCCGTGCTCAAGCTGAGCGCGGTGGATGCGCCGGCCGGGGCGATGACGGTCGTGTTCGGACCGGGCTGGCCCGGAATTCTCCTGCACGAGGCGATCGGTCACGGCCTCGAGGGCGACTTCAATCGCAAGGGCACCTCGGCCTTCGCCGGCCGCATGGGCCAGAAGGTCGCCTCCGAGCTGGTGACGGTGGTCGACGACGGCACGATCGCGAATCGGCGCGGCTCGCTCAACGTCGACGACGAGGGCACGCCGACGGGCCGCACGGTGCTGATCGAGAACGGGATCCTCACCGGCTACATGCAAGACCGGCTCAACGCCCGGCTCATGGGCATGAAGCCGACCGGCAACGGACGCCGCGAGTCGTACGCGTACGCGCCGATGCCGCGCATGACCAACACGTTCATGCTCGCCGGCCAGGACGACCCCCAGGAGATCTTGAAGTCCGTCAAGCACGGCCTCTACGCCGTGACCTTCGGCGGCGGCCAGGTGGACATCACGAACGGCAAGTTCGTGTTCTCGGCGAGCGAAGCCTACCTGGTCGAGGACGGCCGGATCACCGCGCCGGTCAAGGGCGCGACCCTCATCGGCAACGGACCGGAAGCCCTGACGCGCGTGTCCCGAGTCGGCAACGACCTGAAGCTCGACGAAGGCGTGGGGACCTGCGGCAAGGACGGGCAGTCGGTGCCGGTCGGCGTCGGTCTCCCGACGATCCGCATCGACGGCATCACCGTGGGGGGGACGGCGGTATGAAGCCAGCGTGCGTCGCTCTCAGAGTCACCTTCGGTCCACCACGGGGCCCGTGGACGGGAAGCCGGGCTCGCGGAGCATAACGCGATGAATACGTCGCCGCGGAGCCGGCTCGCGCCTATCTCAGGCCACCCTCGGTCCAAGCCGGCCTCGAGGACCCCGCTACAATGAACACCGACCTGCTGGTGTCGGTGCTCAAGCGCGCCGCCCAGCGCGGCGCCACCGCTGCCGACGGTTTCCTCGTCGAGGAGAGCCACTTCAGCGCCTCCGTGCGCATGCGCGAGATCGAGAACATCAACCACTCTCGCGAGCAGCGGCTGTCCCTGCGCGTCTTCGCCGGCCGCGCCTCGGCCGCCGCGTCGACGTCGGACCTGTCGCGGGAGTCGCTCGAGCGGGTCGTGGACGAGGCGACCGCGCTGGCGAAGATCACGGCGGAGGACCCCCACGCCGGCTTGCCGGATCCGGCGACCCTCATCGCGCGGGTGCCCGATCTCGACCTCGAGGACGCGGGCGGCGATCTGTCGCCCGAGGAGAAGATCGAGATCGCGCGCCGCGCCGAGGCGGCGGCGCTCGAGAGCGATCCGCGCGTGACCAACTCCGAGGGCGCCGAGTATTCCGATCGCCGCGCCCGCTACGCCTACGCGACCTCGCACGGCTTCGCCCACGGCTACGCGACGACGGGCTTCAGTATCAGCGTGTCGCCGATCGCGTCGCGCAACGGCGAGATGCAGCGCGACTACTGGTACTCGACCGCGCGCAAGCGCGCCGGGCTCGAGGATCCCGAAGCCGTCGGACGCAAGGCGGCGGCGCGCGCGGTGCGGCGGCTGGGCGCTCGCAAGATGAAATCGGTCGAGGTGCCGGTGGTGTTCGACCCGGAGACCGCGGCGAGCCTGGTGCGCTCGATCGCCGGCGCGGCGAGCGGCCCGAGCCTCTATCGCCGCGCCTCGTTCCTGCTCGACCGGCTCGGCACGAAGATCGCGGCGCCGAGCGTCACGATCGTGGACGACGCCCTGATCCCGTCGGCGCTCGGCTCGCGTCCGTTCGACGGCGAGGGGCTGGCGACGGGCCGGACCGTCCTGGTGCGCGAGGGGGTCCTCGAGTCGTACTTGCTCGACACCTACTGCGCCCGCAAGCTCGGCCTCGAGTCCACGCACCACGCCGGCCGGGACGGCAGCGGTGTCTCGGTCACGACGACGAACCTCATGATGCTGCCGGGAACGACGAAGCCGGAGGACTTGATCCGGTCGGTCAAGAACGGGTTCTACGTGACCGAGCTGATCGGCTTCGGCGTCAACGGCGTCACCGGCGATTATTCTCGCGGTGCGGTCGGGCAGTGGATCGAGAACGGCGAGCTCGCGTATCCGGTGGAGGAGGTGACGGTGGCCGGCAATCTGCTGGAGATGCTGTCGGCGATCGACGGCGTCGGGGACGACCTGGTCCTGCGTGATCGGACAGTGGCGCCCACGCTCAGGATCGGCCGGATGGTGGTGGCGGGAACCTGACAGACTGCACGATGCTCATCGACAGCCACTGTCACCTGCACGATCCGGCGTTCGCCGACCTCAAGGAGACGCTCCGGCTGTCGATGGCGCACGACGTGTGGGGCGCGATCGCCGTCGGCTGCGACCCCGAGACGAATGCGCAAACGCTCGAGGCGGCCGCCGCCGCGCCCAAGTCGGTCTGGGCCTGCCTGGGATTCCACCCGGATCGGTCCGATCTCGGCGACGAGGACCTTCAGCGGGTCGAGGCGCAGATCGCCGCGCATCATTCACGGATCGTGGGCATCGGCGAGATCGGCCTGCCGTGGTATTCGCTCGAGGGCGCGCCCGACCCGGACGCGCTCCGTGAGCAGGGCCGAGCGCGGCTCGACCGGCTCCTCGATCTCGCCATCCGCTGGAATCTTCCGGTGGCGCTGCACGCGCCCCACGGCGCCGCGGCCGACGCGCTCGACGCGCTCAAGCACCACGGTGTCGAGCGCGCCGTGTTCCACTGGCACAAGGCGCCCGCCGCGGTCACGCGCGCCATCATCGACGCCGGCTACCTGGTCTCGGTCACCCCGGACCTCGTGTCCCGCGATCGCGACCGCGACCTCGTCACCGGCGTCCCGCTCGACGCCCTGCTGGTCGAGAGCGATGGTCCGTGGGAGTACGGCGGCGAGTTCGAGGGCGTCGAGTCCGGCCCCTGGCTCGCCAGCCGAGTCGCCGAAGAAGTCGCGAAGCTCAAGCACCTGCCGGTCGAGGACGTGATGTTCCAGCTCTCGACCAACGCCTGCCGGCTCTTCGATCTGATGTGGGCCTGACCGCGGCGCTCGGCGCCTCGGGCAGCCGGCCGGGTCGTCGCGTCAGCCGCGCAGGATGACCAGGAAGATCACGAGCGCGAGCAACAGCCGGTAGATCACGAACGGCTGCAGCGAGCGGGTCTTCAGATAGCTGACCAGAAACCACACCGCGAACCAGCCGCTGACGAACGCCGTGATCAGCGCCGCCGTCAACGGCCCTCCGTCACCGGGCGGGAGACCTTCCTTCAGCAAGTGGAGCGCCTTCAGGCTGCCCGCGCCGGCGGTGATCGGAATGCCCAGCAGGAACGCGAAACGGGCCGCCGTCGCACGATCGAAGCCGCTGAACAGTCCCGCGGTGATCGTGATGCCCGAGCGCGACGTGCCCGGGATCAACGCCAGGGCCTGAGCGCAGCCGACCGTGAGGGCCTGGCCGAGCGAGACGCGCTCGAGCGGATCGCCCGCTCGTGTCGGCGCGGGCGCAGCGCGGCGATCGGCGATCCACATGACGATCGCCCATCCGGCGGTCGTGCACGCGATGAGCAGGGGTGAGCGGAGCTTGGACTCGACGAGCTTTTCCAGGATCACGCCCGACCAGCGCGCCGGGGATCGTCGCCAGGATGAGCAAGACGGCGAGTCGCCGTGAGAGCGCGCCCGTGGCCATGCCGAGGAGCTCGCGGCGGAAGTAGGCGAGGAGTGCCGCGAGCGTCCCGAGATGCATGACCGCGTCGAAGCCGAGCCCCTGATCCTGCCAGCCGAAGACGTGCGGCACGAGGATCAGGTGGCCGGAGGACGATACAGGGAGGAACTCGGTGAGCCCCTGGACGAGGCCGAGCACCACCCCCTGGGTGTAGGTCACCCGACGATATCTTCCCCGCCGTCGACGCCGATCACGTTGCCGGTGATCCAGTACGTGTCAGGGTGGGACAGCACGACGATGGCCCGCGCGACGTCCTCGGTCGTCGTCATGCGTCCGCTCGGGTTGCGCCGCTGTGCCTCGGCGATGATCGAGTCGTGCTTCGGGATCTTCTGCAGGGCGGGCGTGTCGGTCACGCCGGCGCGGATGGCGTTCGCGGTGATGCCTTGCGGCGCGAGCTCGGAGGCGAGCTGGCGGATATGCGACTCGAGCGCCGCCTTTGCCGCGGACACCGGGCCGTAGAAGGGCAGCACGCGCGTCCCGCCGGACGAGGTCATCGCGTAGATGCGCCCGCCGCGCGTCATGAGCCCGCGGCCCACGACCTCCTGGGTCCAGTAGACGAGCGAGTGGGCCATCACGTCCAGGGTCATGTCCATCTGCGCCTGCGTGACGGCTTCCTTCATCGGATCGGCGACGTAGAGCTTGAGGGTGCCGAACGCCAGCGAGTGCAGGAGCACGCGTAACGTGCCCGACTCGCCGCGCTCCTCGAGCACGTGCGCCATCTGCCCGGCGACTTCGGCGCGCTTCTCGGCGTCGGCGGCGTTGACGTTGAAGAACACCGCCTGGCGGCCGAGCGCCTTGATCTCGGCGGTGATCCGCTCAGCATTGGGCATCGTCGCCTTGCGGTCGAGATGGACGCCGAAGATGTTCAATCCGGCGCGGGCCAGCGCGAGACTGGCCGCCTCGCCGAACCCGGACGACGCGCCGAGGGTGAGCGCCCAGCCGCTCAATTGAATCATCGTTGTCTCCAATTCAGAATCGCGCCTCGGCCGGCGGGGCCCAGCCCCGCGACGGCCTGCAGCGCGAACCACCGAATGGACTCCTGCATTCTAGCATCGTAGAATCGCTCGGGACCCATGCCGAAGACCGCGGGCATCATTCTCGTGGGCAACGAGATCCTCTCCGGGAAGATCGCCGACGCCAACGCCGCGTATCTGTGCCGGGAGCTCCGCGCGCTCGGCGTCGACGTACGACGCATCACCGTCATCCCCGACGAAATCCAGCTGATCGCCCAGGAAGTCGCGGCCTTCAGCCGCGCCCACGACGTCGTGTTCACCTCGGGCGGCGTGGGGCCCACGCACGACGACGTCACCCTCGAGGGGGTCGCGCTCGCCATGGGGGCCAAGGTCGTACGCCACCCGATGCTGGTCGACGCTGCTGCAGCGTCACTTCCGGGACCGGCTCAACGAGTCGCATCTCAAGATGGCCGAGATTCCCGAGGGCGCCGAGCTGGTGGGCGGCGAGACGATACGCTTTCCGACCGTGCTGATGCGCAACGTGTACGTCTTGCCCGGCGTGCCGGAGATCTTCCGCCAGAAGTTCGAAGCCATCCGCGAACGGTTCCGCGACCAGCCGATCCACCTGAAGAACGTGTTCGTGGCCATCGGCGAGGGCGTGCTCGCCGACTACCTGAACCGGCTCCTGGTGGGCTTCCCGCAGCTGCTGCTCGGCTCCTACCCCGAGTTCTCCAATCCTGAATACAAGGTGAAGGTCACGCTCGAGTCCCGCGATCGTGAGTACCTCGACGGCGCGCTGACCGAGTTCCTCCGAAGCCTGCCGGCCGACGCGCTCGTCAAGGTCACCTAGCTCCCAGTCCCGTGCGGGGCATCCCGCTCGGCGTTGCGCTCGTGGCGGCCGGCCTGTACCTCGTCGGGCTCGGCGCGGCGCCGTTCCTCGATCCGCCGGAAGGATTCCATGCCGCGATCGCGCGTGAGATGGCGCTCGCTCGCGACTGGATCACACCGCGGATCGACGGCGTGCGCTACGTCGACCAGCCGCCGCTGCTCCACTGGCTCGTGTCGGCCTCGTTCGGCGCGGCTGGCGCGACGCCGTTCGCCGCGCGGCTCTGGCCCGCGCTGGCCGCCGTGGGCTGCGCGGCGCTGACCGCGCGCCTCGGCATCGCCCTGGGCGGGCCGCGTCTGGGACTGCTCGCCGGGCTCATGGTCGCCGCGAACCTCGGCGTATTCGTCTACGGCCGCACCGCGAGGCCGGAGCTCCTGTTCGTGTTCTGGGTCACGCTCGCCTGGGCCGGGTTCGTGCTCGCGTATCTCGGCGACACGCGCCGCGGGCTCCTCGTCTTTTACGCGAGCCTGGGCCTGGCCATGATCACACGCGACTTTCTCGACGCGCTCGCCGTCGTGCCGGTCATCGCGGTCTTCTTCTGGCTCACACGCGAGCGGCCGGTGACCCCGTGGATCCCCTGGTGGGGCGTCCTGGTGGCGCTCGCGATCGCCGTGCCCTGGTATCTCGTGATGGAAACGCGGAGCCCGGGTTTTCTCCGTCACGTCGTGGTCGACAATCATCTCTACGCGTTCACGCGTCCGCGCCTGGCGTCCGACGACGAAACCCCGCTGGGACTGCTCGGCTTCCTCGGCCTGACCTTGCTCGGGTTCCTTCCGTGGGCGCTCGCGCTGGCCGTGGGCGTTCGCGCTGGTGTTCAGGCGGCCCTGGGCCGACGCGCGGGCGCGGCTCTGGCTCCTGCTCGGACTCTGGGCTGCGATCGTCGTCGGGTTCGCTGCGCTCGCGCCGTTCAGGCTGCCTCATCACGCCCTCGTCGCGTTTCCGGCGCTCGCCCTTCTGGCGGCGCGCGTCTGGGACGAGGCGATCGAAGGCGCGACGGGCGCGACGACGGCGCGGATGCTGGTGGGCCCCTTGCTCGCGCTGTTCGCGCTGGTCACGGGCGTGTGCGTGGCGATCCTGGCCGGGGCTCCTGCCGGCTCGCGTCCGGCGCTCGGCCGGACTCGACGTCATCGCACTCTCGCGAGCCGGCCTTGCGATCTTCGCGCTCGCCACGGTGGCGCTGACGGCCGCTGCCTGGTGGCGCGCCACGGCGCTCGGTGTCGGGATCGCGCTGGCGGCGACGATCGCCTTTCTGCCGGCGGTCGCGGCGGACGCGAGGACGCAGCTGGCGCGAGCTCGCTCCGTGCGTCCGCTGACGGCGGCGCTCGCGAGTCGGCTCCAGCCGGGCGACGTCGTCATGCACGAGGGGCCGATCGAGAGCAGCGCGTCGCTGCTCCTGGTCGTGAAGGCCCCGGTGCATGTCGTCAACGGCCTTCAGCCGAATCTCGCGTTCGGCGCCGGCTTCCCCGAGGCGCGCGACGTCTTCTGGGACTCGCCGCGGCTCGAGCGGGTCTGGACGAGCTTCCGGGCCGCGTGTTCCTGATCTCGACGGTCGACCCGGCGCGGAGCGTGGTGCGCGCCCTGCCGCCGGCCTCCGTCCACCTGATCGCCGAAGCCGGCGGGCGCCGGCTCTATTCCAATCTTGCTGATCGAGGGCCTGCCGTCCGATGATTGAGCGATGAGCGGGACGTCACCGCGGTACGTCCTCAAGCCCGATCCGCACAGCAGCCACTCGGTGATCCTGCGCTGGCTGGGTGACGGGCGGGGCCGGCGGCTGCTCGATGTCGGCGCCGCCGACGGTTTGCTGAGCCGCCAGCTCACCGCGCGCGGCTGGCGCGTGACGGCGATCGAGGGCGATCCGGTGCTCGCGCAGGCCGGCGCCCGCCACTGCGAGCGCATGATCACCTTGAATCTCGACCGCGAGATCCCGGTCGGTGAGGGGCCCTTCGACGTCATCGTGTACGGCGACGTGCTCGAGCACCTGGTCGACCCGCTGCGGGTGCTCGTGGAGCTCGACCGAAGCCTGGCGCCCGCCGGGTTCGTGGTCATCTCGGTGCCGAACATCGCGCACCTGTGGATCCGGCTGCTGCTCCTGGTCGGACGCTTCGACTACCTCGACCGTGGAATCCTCGATCAGTCGCACTTGCGGTTCTTCACCGAGCGCTCGCTGCGCGCGATGCTCGCCGACGCGGGTCTCTCGATCGAGCGCTTCACCGCCACCCCGGCGCCGCTCTACCAGATCCTGCCGGTGAGCTGGCATCGCGGGTGGGTGAACGCCACCCACGCGATCAACGCGGTGATCGCGCGCAAGGTGCGCCGTCTTCTCGGTTACCAGTTCATCGTGTTGGCCCATCCCGAAGATAACGCCGAGCGGCCGGGAGTGTCATGAGCGTGACTCGATCCGCCCCGAAGGTCGTCGTCGTGATGCCCGCCTACAACGCCGGCCAGACGCTCCGGCTGACCTACGAGGAGCTGCCGAAGGACACCGTGAACCTCGTCATCCTGGTCGACGACGGCTCGACCGACGCGACGCTCGACATCGCGCGCCAGCTGGGCCTCGAGATCTTCGTCCACAACCGCAACTACGGCTACGGCGCCAACCAGAAGACGTGCTACGCCGAGGCGCTCCGGGCCGGGGCCGAGATCGTGGTCATGGTGCACCCGGACTACCAGTACGATCCGCGGCTCGTGCCGCAGATCATCGAGCCGATCGTGAGCGGCCGGGCCGACGTGGTGCTGGGCTCGCGCCTCAAGGAAGGCTCGGCGCTCGCGCAGGGCATGCCCTGGTGGAAGTACTTCGCGAATCGTTTCCTGACCGGCCTGGAGAACCGCGCATTCTCGCTGTCGCTCTCGGAGTACCACACGGGGTATCGCGCGTTCCGGCGCGAGGTGCTCGAAACCGTCAACTTCCCCGCGAACTCGGACGGCTTCGTCTTCGACCAGGAGATCATCGCGCAGGTGGTCGCCGCGAAGTTCCGGATCGCCGAGATCGCCGTGCCGACGCGCTACTTCCCCGAGGCGTCGTCCGCCAGCTTCTTCGCCTCGGTCGGCTACGGCCTGCGGATCCTCTCGGTGCTCTTCTGGTTCACCTTGAACCAGCGCGGTCTGCGGCGCTCGCGCCGCTTCGACAGCCTGCGGGCCAGATACACGCGCCTGCCGTGACGCGCGCGGCCCGCCTCCTCGAGGCGGTCGCGGCGTGTGTCGCTCTGCTCCTGGTGGTGGTGATCGCGCGGGGCGCGTTGACCGTCGCCGGTCACTCGTTCACCCGCGCCGACGAGTTCGTCATCGCCCTCGCCGTGGTCGTGGCGCTCCGCGCGCTGGCGGCGCCGCTCCGGTTGCCCGCGGTGTCGCCCGCGTCGATGGCGATCCTGGGCGCCGTCGTTTACGCCCTCGTGATGGGGTTCATCGTCGTCACCCGGCACCTGGCGCTGAGGACCCACGCCCTCGATCTCGGCTACTACGTGCAGGTCGTCTGGAGTATCGCCACCGGCCGCGGCGCGTACGTGACGTTCCCGCCGATGAACGCCTGGGGCGATCACCTCTCGCCCGTGCTCTATCTCATGGTGCCGCTCGGCCGCGTCGCGCCGGGGGCGATCGGATTGCTCGTCGTGCAGACGCTCGTGCTGGCGGCGGGCGGCCTGGCGGTGTTCGGATACGCGGTGCGCCGGCTCGGCGCGGTGCCGGCCGCCGGCGGCCTCGCGCTGCTCTTCCTGGTCAATCCGTCGCTCCACGGGATCAACATCCGCGACATCCATCCCCAGGCGTTCGCGATCACCTTGATCATCGCCGCGGCGCTCGCGTTCGATGCCGGCCGTTACGCGTGGTGCGCGGTCGCGCTCGCGCTGACCCTGGCCTGCCGCGAGGACGCCGCGATCGTGGTGGTCGGCTTCGGGATCTGGCTCGCGGTCGCGCGCGGCCGCTGGCGGCTCGGCGCGGTGATCGCCGTCGCGAGCGTGCTGCTGCTGGCGTTCGATCTCAAGTATGTGTTGCCGCTCTTCCGGGGCGAGCCGTACCCGCACCTGCACCGCTACGCCTATCTGGGTTCTTCGCTCGGGGAGGTGCTGCTCAACATCGTGGTGCGTCCGTGGCGGTGGATCGTCGTCGCCGCGACCGGCGGCAAGCTCGTCTATCTCCTGGTGATGCTGGTGTCACTCGGCTTCCTGCCGCTGTTCGCGCCGCGCGTGCTGCTGGCGGTGGTGCCGGGACTGGCGATGAATCTCCTGAGCATCGACCCCGTGCTCATCAACTTCCGGTCCCAGTACCAGTCGTTCGTCCTGCCGTTCCTGATGCTCGCCGCGATCGACGGATACGCGCGGATCCGCGACTGGCGGCGGGCGCCGGCGCTGCTCGCGCTGGGTCTCTTCGCGAGCGTGCTGCTCACGGCGCGAACGGCGAACGACCTCATGGTCACGCGCTGGCGGCTCGACGCCGAACAGCGCGCGGCCTACTCGCTGATGCGGCAGATTCCCGGTGAGGCGGCGGTGAGCGCGAACGAGCGCCTCGCTCCGCATCTGGCGACGCGCCGCCAGATCTTCATCTATCCGACCGGTCTGGGGATCAGCGAGTACGTCCTGGACGTCGAGCCGGTCCTTCGCGCGCAGCCGGCGTCCGGCTATCGCGAGATCGGCCGCGCCGGCGGCTGGATTCTCCTCCAGCGCGAGACGAGGTAGCGTCGTGCCGGGCGACGCCGGGGAGTCGTCCGGCCGTGGCCGCGGCCTAGTTGTTGGTCGAGTCGCTCTCGGGGGCTGCCGAGAAGACGTGCGAGGCGTGGTGGTGGATCAGCCGCCAGCCGTCGGCCGTGCGCTCGAACAGATTGGTGGCGAGGACCGAGGTGACCGCGAGGCGCCCGTGGACCTCGGAGAAGATGTTCTCCGTGCAGGTGACCCAGGCCAGGTCGCCGGTCGCGCTCGCGCGGACATCGGAGAGGCTGAACCGCATCTCCGCCGTGTTCTCGAAGATCGTCGCCCACGACGTGCGCACGGCCTCCCAGCCGACCAGGAGGGGCCAGCCCGGGTGGACGCACTGCACGTGCTCGCCGTGCGACCAGACGAGCTCCATCCGCGCGATATCGAGCGTCTCGAACGCCTGATAGAAGCCGGCGTTCGCCTGCTCGACGGCCGTGAGATCGCTCATCGCCGGACGCGGTTCACGTACGCGCGTACTGACCGTCGTGATTCACGACGAATGCGTTGAGCGCGCCGGCGCGCTCGACGGAACGTTGCGCTGTGGCCGGGCGTCACCGTCGCGGCGGCGCAGCGCCACTCGTCGGAGCCGGCCATGACGTGGATGGTATCATCACTGAGTATGCTCGCGATCGACGCGCAAGACGTAGAGAAGACGTTCCGCTCCGGATGGCCGCGCCGCCGCGCGACCGAGGCGTTGCGCGGAGTTTCGCTGACGGTGGCGCGCGGCGCGATCGTCGGCGTCCTCGGTCCCAACGGCGCGGGCAAGACCACCTTGCTGTCGATTCTCGCCACCTTGCTGACGCCCGATCGCGGCCGCGTGACGATCCTCGGGCACGACGTCGTTCGCGAGGCGGGTGCCTTGCGCCGGCGGCTCAACATGGTGAGCGGGCGGCCGTCGTTCCTGTGGAGCCTGCGGGTCGGCGAGATCGTCGCGTTCTACGGCCGCCTGTACGGCCTGAGCGGTCGCCGCCTGCGCCAGCGTGTCGACTCGCTGATCGAGCTGTGTGAGCTCGACGCCGTATCGCCGCGTCCCGTATTCGGACCTGTCGACCGGGCTCAAGCAGCGCGTCGCGCTCGCCAAGGCGCTGGTCAACGAGCCGGAGCTCCTCTTCCTCGACGAGCCCACGCTCGGTCTCGATCCCGACGTCGCCGTGCGCGTGCGCGCCCACATCGCGCGGCTCCGCCGCGAGCAGGGGATCACGATCGTGCTGACGACGCACTACATGCGCGAGGCCGACGAGCTCTGCGACGAGATCGCCTTCATCAAGGCCGGGCGCATCCTGGCGCGCGGCACCTCGGGCGAGCTGAAGCGCCAGATCCGCCTCGGCGAGGTCATCGCGCTCAAGCTCGATCCGCCGCGCGTGCCGTGGCTGGCCGAGAGCTCCGGGTGTTCTCCGGTGCGTCGAGGTCGACGGCTGGGTCGAGTGCACCGTGGACGAGGCCGAGAAGCGGCTGCCGGAGTTGCTGCGCGCGCTCCACACCGAGGGCGTCGTCATCAGGAACGTGCAGGTCCGCGAGCCGGAGCTCGAGGAGGTCTTCGTTGAGCTGGCGAAATGAGCTGCTCGCCGTCTGGGCGGTGACGCTCCGGAACGCCCTGATGGGCGCCCGCAACGTGTTCTTCTTCTTCGAGCTGCTCTTCTGGCCGATCGTGGGCGTGCTCTCGATCGGCCTGATGTCGCGGTTCCTCGAGCTGACGGACGCGCAGGCGTCGTTCGTGCTGGTCGGCACGATCGCGCTGTCGATCGTCAACGTCTGCCAGCTCGAGGTCGCCTATGCGGTCCTGCTCGACGTCTGGTCGAAGTCGCTCAAGCACCAGTTCCTGGCGCCGATCGGCATTCGCCACCTGACGCTCGGATCCTGGATCGTCGGCATGGTGCGCAGCCTGGCCGTGTTCGTCCTGCTGGCGGCGCTCGGCCGGTGGGCGTTCGGCTTCCACGTGCTCCAGCCCGGCTGGCTCGCGCTCGGCACGTTCCTGCTGGGCTGCTTTCTCACCGCCTGGGTGGTCGGCGTCGCCGTGTGCGCGTTGATCACGCTCTTCGGCAACCGGGCCGAGGCGTTCGCGTGGGCGAGCGTCAACATGGTGCTCGTGCTCGCGGGGATCTACTATCCGATCTCGGTGCTGCCCGACTCGATCGCGATGATCGCCCGCGCGATCCCGCTCACGTATTTCCTCGACGCCTACCGGTCGCACTACGGATTCGCGTCCGAGTTCCAGACGCCGATCGCGACCGGGCTGGTCCTGTCGGTCGTCTATGCCGCGCTCGCCCACTGGGCGTTCCTCGCCGCGATCCAGCGGGCGCGGCGCACCGGGCTCCTCTTGAAGATGTCGGAGTGACCGCGCTCGTGGATCCCGCGCCGATCTCGGCGATCCTCCTCGGGTTTCTCCTGGGTCTGCAGCACGCGACCGATCCGGACCACCTGGTCGCGGTGGCGACGATCCTCACGCGCGAGCGTCGCTTCGCCGACGGCGCGCTGATC
Organism: uncultured Candidatus Rokubacteria bacterium; assembly: GCA_963789955.1. Classification (GTDB taxonomy): domain Bacteria; phylum Methylomirabilota; class Methylomirabilia; order Rokubacteriales; family CSP1-6; genus AR31. The sequence continues at coordinate 110,522 of CAWBMV010000037.1, read as the reverse complement.
GGCGTGCTCTGGGGCGCCGGCCACATGACGACCTTGACGATCGTGGGCGCCATCATCATCGGGCTGAAGCTCACGATCACGCCGGCGGTCGGGGGGAGCCTCGAGCTGGCGGTGGCGGCCATGCTGATCGTGCTGGGCGTGCTGCGCCTGCGCGACGCCGTGCGAGGGCTCGAGACCGTGCCCGCCGGGCATCTCGTCGCCGACCACGACCACGGCGGGGGCGCGGGCGTGGGCGTGGTGCACAGCCACCCGCACGCTCACGACGCCGAGCACACGCATGAGCACCCGCACGTTCATCCCTCACGCTGGCTCGCCAAGCTCGGCTGGCGCAGTGGCTGGCCGGCGGGGCGCGCGCTCGTCGTCGGTGCCGTCCACGGTCTGGCCGGCAGCGCGGCGGTCTCGCTCCTGGTGCTGGCGACCCTGCGCTCGACCGCGAGCGCCGTCATCTATCTGTTGATCTTCGGGATCGGCACGATCATCGGCATGACGGTGCTGACCGCGGTCATGGCGTATCCCGTGTCCATGGCGCTCCGCTACCGGCGCGCCCGACAGGCGCTCGCCCTCTGCGCCGGCCTCGGCTCGATCGCCTTCGGCCTCGTCTACGGGTATCGGCTGATTTGATCCGGTAGGTCAGGCATGACTTCGCAGACCCGCGTCGAGAGCGACAGCATGGGGCGGATCGACGTCCGCGCCGACCGCTACTGGGGCGCTCAGACCGAGCGCTCGCTGCACCACTTCGCGATCGGCCACGACCGGATGCCGATCGCGGTCGTTCGCGCCCTCGGTCTCCTGAAGAAGGCCGCCGCACTGGTCAACCAGAAGCTCGGTCTTCTCGACAGCCGCCGCGCCGAGCTGATCGTGCGCGCCGCGGACGAGGTGATCGCCGGCCACGCTCGACGACCACTTCCCGCTGTCCGTCTGGCAAACCGGCTCCGGCACCCAGACCAACATGAACGTGAACGAGGTGATCGCGAATCGGGCGATCGAGCTCGCGGGCGGCCGGCTCGGCAGCAAGGATCCGATCCATCCGAACGACCACGTGAACATGTCGCAGTCGTCCAACGACACGTTCCCCACGGCCATGCACGTCGCGGCCGCGCTCGACCTGACACGCCGGCTCGTGCCGAGCGTCCGCGCGCTGCGCGACGCGCTCGCGGCCAAGGCGCGCGAGTTCGACGACGTCGTGAAGATCGGCCGCACGCATCTGCAAGACGCGGTGCCGCTCACGCTCGGTCAGGAGTTCTCGGGCTACGTCGCCCAGCTCGACGCCGGCCTCGCGCGGATCGACGCGATCCTGCCCGGGCTCCTGGCGCTGGCGATCGGCGGCACCGCGGTCGGCACCGGCCTCAACGCGCCGGCCGGGTTCGGCGAAGCCGTCGCGGCGAAGCTCGCCGAGCTGACGGGCTTGCCGTTCACCTCGGCCGCCAACAAGTTCGCCGCGCTCGCCGCCCACGACGATCTGGTCATGGCGAGCGGTGCCCTTCGCACGCTCGGCCGGCGCGCTCATGAAGATCGCGAACGACCTCCGCTGGCTCGGCTCCGGGCCGCGCAGCGGGCTCGGCGAGCTCTCGCTGCCCGAGAACGAGCCCGGCTCGTCGATCATGCCGGGCAAGGTCAACCCGACTCAGGCCGAGGCAGTGACGATGGTTGCCGTCCAGGTGATGGGCAACGACACGGCGATCGCCGTCGCCGGCTCGCAGGGCAACTTCGAGCTGAACGTCTTCAAGCCGGTCATCATCTTCAACTTCCTGCACTCGGTGGATTTGCTGACCGACGCCTGCGCGCGCTTCCGCGAGTTCTGTGTGGAGGGGATCGAGGCGAACCGGACCAGGATCGCGGAGCTCGTCGACCGGTCGCTCATGCTCGTGACCGCGCTCGCCCCGCATATCGGCTACGACCGCGCGGCGGAGATCGCCAAGAAGGCGCACGCCGGAGGGCTCACGCTCCGTGATGCGGCGGTCGCCTCCGGCTACGTGACCGCCGAGCAGTACGACCGCTGGGTGCGGCGCGGCCGACATGGTCCGGCCCTAGCCGGCCGGCTGGCTTCTCCCGCGCGTCGAGGAATTCGGCCAGGCGGTCATACCAGGCGGCCTGGTCGGCCAAGCGTGAAGTGGGCGTTGGCCGGGCTCGGGTTCGGCACCACGAAGAGCCGCGTCGTCCCGACGACCTCTGGCTGAGGACCGAGCGCCGGCGCTCGGTCGTCGATCGCCGAGTGCCACGCGCGAGGAACGGTCGGTAGGCGGTGAGGCCGTGGAAGCAGGCCACGCGCGGCGCCAAGCGCCTGAGCTTGCTCAGAAGACGCGGCGCCCACTTCTCGAAGTCGCTCGCGCTCGAGCTCCGCCGCGTTGCTCGACGTCGCGCTTGACGACGTCGGTGAAGCCGATGCCGAAGGCCAGCAGCGCTCGCGTCGTGCTCGGGTCTGAGGACGTCGGTACCGAGGCCCGTCGCGGATACGCGCTCGCTCAGCCTCGATGACGTGAATGCCGGCCAGAAGCGATTCGTCGAGCGCGCGAAGTAGTGGCCCTGACGAGCCGAGTAGAGTCCGGGATTGATCCCGACGAAGACGAGGTCGAGTCCCGGCCGGAGATAGTCCGGTAGGGTCGGGAGCGCTGTCGCTCCACGACCCGAGCCCCGACGCGGCGCGCCGTGCCTCAGCGGTTGAGGAACTTCTTCACGCTCGCGGCGATCCCGGCCGGATCGAGGCCGTGCTTGGCGTAGAGGCCCTTCAGATCGCCCGATTCGCCGAATCCGTGAACGCCCAGCCGCTTCATCGGCGTCGGCAGCACGTCGCCGAGCAGCTCGGCGACCGCCCCGCCGAGCCCGCCGGCGACCGTGTGGTCTTCCACGGTCACGACGTGGCCGGTCTTGCCCGCCGACTGGATCAGCAGCTCTTCGTCCAGCGGCTTGATGCACGCGGCGTTGATGACCTCGGCCGAGATGCCGTCGGCCTGCAGGCTCTTGGCCGCCTCGAGACAGTTGAACAGGGGCCCGCCCGTGCCGATCAACGTCACGTCGTGACCTTTGCGGAGCACGAGCCAGCGGCCGTACTGGAAGCGATAGTCGGGCGGACACACGGGCTCGAGGTTCTGCCGCGTGAGCCTCAGGTAGAGCGGCCCCTGGTGCTCGACGGCGAAGGCGATGGCCTGCTTGGTCTCGAGCTCGTCCGCGGGCTGGATGATCCCGATGTTCGGGAGCGAGCGGATGCAGGCGATGTCCTCGATGCCCATCTGGCTGTAGCCGTCCTCGCCGATCGCGATGCCCGAATGGGTCCCGACGATCTTCAGATTCGCGTTCGTGTAGGCGACGGAGATCCGGATCGTCTCGAAGCGGCCCACGATGAAGCAGGCGAACGAGCAGGCGAAGGGGATGCGGCCGGTGAGCGCCAGCCCGGCGCCCACGCCGATCATGTTCGACTCCGCGATACCCAGGTTGAACGCCCGAGCCGGATACTTCTTCGCGAAGTTCACGGTCATGGTCGATTTCGACAGGTCGGCGTCGAGCGTGACGATCCGCTCGTCCTTGGCGCCCAGATCGAGGAGCGCTTCTCCGAACGCGGCGCGACTGGCCTTGGCCGGCATCACTTCTTCTCCAGGGCGGCGAGCTCGTCCACGATCGCGCGGGTCGCCGAATCGGTCTTCAAGTAGTCCTCCCAGGCGCCTTCGGTGACGCCGAGGACCTCGCGAATGGCCTTGATCGCCTCCGCCGGCTTCGGCGCCTTGCCGTGCCACTCCGGGTCGTTCTCCATGAACGACACGCCCTTGCCCTTGACCGTGTGCGCCACGATGAAGGTGGGCCCGCCGGGGGTCGCTTCCGCCTGGTCGAGCGCCTTCGTGATCTGCGCGAGGTCGTGGCCGTCGATCTCGATGACGGGCCAGCCGAACGACTGCCACTTGGCGGTGACCGGCTCGATGTCGAGCACCTTCTTCACGAAGTTGTCGAGCTGGATCTTGTTGTAGTCGAGGATGACCACGAGATTGTCGAGCGCGTGGTCGGGCTGCCCGAGCTTCGGCGCCGACATCGCGGCTTCCCAGATCTGACCCTCCTGGGTCTCGCCGTCGCCGAGGATGCAGTAGACCCGCGCCTTCGAGCCGGCGAGCTTGAGGCCGAGCGCCATCCCGAGCGAGATCGACAGCCCCTCGCCGAGCGAGCCGGTGGCCGCCTCGATGCCGGGCAGCGCCGTGCGATCGGGATGGCCCTGGAGCGGCGAGCCGAGCTTGCGCAAGGTGATGAGCTGCTTCTCCGGGAAGTAGCCGGCTCTCGAGAGCACGGCGTAGAGCGCGGGGACCGCATGGCCCTTCGAGAGCACGACGCGGTCGCGATCCGGCCAGTCCGGACGCTTGGGGTCGAACCGGAGCCGCCCGAAGTACAAGGTCGTGAGGATGTCGATCACCGACAGCGAGCCGCCGGGATGCCCGGAGCCCGCGTGAGCGAGCATGCGGAGAATCTGAACACGACACTCGCGCGCGATCGACTCGAGACGTACTTCACCCATCAGTCGAGGTCCTCCATGAATCCCGCGATTTCGTCGACATGAACGCCGGTGACGGCCACCTCGGGCGCGTACACGACCTCGTCCGCGGCCCAGACGATCGTGCCCTTCACATCCTTGGTGATCCCGACGACGTTGTTGAGGAACGTGGCGATGTTGTCGTTGATCCGGATCGCGTTGGCCTTGAGCGGCGCCGCGATGCGTCCGTCGCGGATGATATAGGAATCGGCGACGACGGTACAGGTGAAATCACCCGCGCGCAGGCCGTTGATCGGGTACGTGTACCAGATGCGGCCGATGTAGAGACCGTCGCCGACCCGTCGGATCAGCTCGTCGATGCCGATCGCCTCGCCGCCCTCGAGCACGACGTTCGACGCGGCCACGCCGGGCGCGCTGTCGAACTGGCGGCCGCCGCCGGAGCCGAACCGAAAGCCGTTGCGCGGCACGAGCGCCGCTTCCGCGGCGGGCCCGCTGGTGCCGAGCTTCTCGGCGAGGGCCGGATCGCGCAGCAGCCGCTGCGTCTCGTACCAGTTCGAGAGGCACCCGACGAACATCCCGTTCTTGATCAGATCGGTCCGTCCGGTCGGCAGCCCTTCGCACGTGATGCCCTTCGAGCCCATGAACCCGGGGCGCGCGCCGTCGTCGTAGAGGCTCAAGCGCGTCGAGGCCACGGCGCGGCCGAGCTTGCCGAGGAACGGCGTGCTCGAGGAGTAGAACGAGCTCGCGTGGCAGGCGGGGATCACGATGTTGTTCAGCAAGTCGGCCACGGGCTGGCGACCGAAGACGACCGTGTAGGCGCCCGAGGGCACGCGCTCGCCGCCGATCGCGTTGATCGCGTTCTGCGCCGCCTCCACGCCGGCCTCGTCGGTGAAGTGATCGAGCCGCGTTCCCGTCGACGCCCCCGAGCCCTTGGCGCCGCGCGTCTCGACCATGGCCGTCGCGAACGCGGTGATCAGCGACGTCTCGTCGGTCTGGGCGCGCGGCATCGTGGTCGAGGCGATCGCCATCCGCTCTCTCAGGATGGTCACGTCGCCGCCGAGGATGAGGCCGAGCTGCCGGAGCCCCTCGTCGTCCTGGGCGAGATCGGCCAGCCGGCTCGAGGCGCTGAACGTCCGGAGCGCGCCGCCGGTGACCTTCCAGCCGGCCTCGACCAGGCCCGCGTCGTCGAGCGCCATCAGCCGCGGGTCGTGGTAGTCGGCGAGTGTGCGCGAGGCGCCCGTCGGCGCGGGGAGCGAGACGAACTCGGGATCGGCGACCGCCGCCCGGCGCGCCTTGACCAGCGCGCGCTCGGCCCCCGCGAGCGAAAGGTCGCTCGGCTCGCTGCCGAATCCGATCCTCGGGCCCTCCGGCGTCTCGAAGACCGCCTGGATGCCCAGGCCGTAGGACTCGGTCGATTTGGGCTCCTCGACGCCGTTGCAGGGAATGTGGGACGTGTAGTTGAGCCGGGTCAGCACCGCGGAGTTCGCGGCGACGAACACCTCGGCCTCGCGGACATCCGTCTGGCGCGCGACCAGCGCCAGCGCTTCCTCGCTTGCCCGTGCCAGCTCGTCGACCGTCCTCATCGTGTGCTCAGTGCCCGGGCGGCGCCGTCGGGTTCCGTCCCTCGACGGGGTAGCCCTTGTCCATCCATCCGGGAAGCCCTTCCTCGAGCACGCGATGATTCCGCCATCCGAGCTAGTACAGAATGTCGCTGGCCCCCCGGGACAGCGCGTGCGGGCACGTTCAGTAAAAGACTACCAGCCCTGTCTTGGAGATCTCGGGGGCGCGGTCGTTGACGACACGGAGCGGCATCGAGCGGGCGCCCTTGATGTGGCTCTCGACGAACTGCTCCCAGTGCCGGACGTCGATGATGTCCGCCTTGGTGCCGCGGTCGAGGAAGCTCTTGAGCTCGTCGACCTTGATGAAGTTGACGGGATATTCGGGGGGCGCCGCGGGCGCGGCGGTGGCGAACAGCAGGCCGACGGCCCCGACGACGGTCAGCGCGCCGCGCATCTAGCCGCCGATCACCCGCGCGCGCGTGCGCATCGTCGGGCCGCCGTTGCCGAGCTTCTTGGTCTGCATCGGCTGGCCCTTGCCGCAGTTGGGGATCGGGTAGAGCCGGAAGTCGGTGCCGACCGCGTCGACGTTCATGAGGTAGTCGCGCGAGTCGGCGGCGATGCCGCCGTCGCGGTAGAGCCGCCCGAGCTCGCCGTTGCGGATCTCGTAGACGCCGCGCGCGGAGATGCGGAAGTTCTCGCGGCTCTCGGCGATCGACGGCGTGCGGTGTCCGGCCACGTAGTAGCCGTGGTCGACTTCCTTCACGATGTCGTCCGCCGGCCGCGCGCCCGCGTCGAACACGGTGTTGGACATCCGGATCAGCGGCACCAGCGAGGCGTCGGTCGCCTTCCAGTGGCCGTTGGGCTCCCCGCCGAAGATCGCCGCGGTCTGCCGGCTGTTCATGAAGCCACGGAAGATGCCGCGGTCGATGTGGACGACGCGGCGCGCCGGCGTGCCCTCGTGATCGTACTTGTAGTGGCCGAAGCCCGGCAGCGCCGGATCCGAGTACGCGGTCACGAGCGGCGAGGCGACCCGGCGGCCGACCTGATGCTCGGTGAGCCCGCCGAGCAGCCAGGAGCGCCCGGCGTACGCCGTCTCCATCTTGAGCGCGCGGTCGAGCTCGACGGGATGGCCGATGATCTCGTGGGACACGAGCGTGTTGTAGTGCGGATCGGTGACCACGACCACGTCGCCGTCCGAGGTCGGCAGCACCGGGGCGGCCGCGAGCGCCACGCCCTCGCGCGCCAGGCTCAGCGCGAAATCGAGGAAGCTCGGAAAGCGCAGCGCCGCCTCGTCGACGCCGTCGAGCAAGATCTCCCAGCCGCGCTGGTGCCCGAGCGCGTCGTACAGATCCTGGCTCACCTCGCCGTCGACGGTGACGACCGTGCAGGTGCCCATGGTCAGCGCGAACGACTGATCGATCCGCGCGCCCTCGCTCGACACGAAGAGCTCGCGCGAGAGCTCGGTCACCGTCCCGACGTAGTTGTACTTGACCCCCGTGTCGACGGCCGCGACCTGGCGGGAGACGTCGGTCGCGTAGCGCACCATCTCGGTGAGCGACATCGTGCGCGGATCGACCCGGTAGACGGCCGCGACCTTGTCCTGGCGCACCTCGACCGGGTGCAGGCGCGTGTCGGCGAGCGACTCGCCGAGGGCCCCGTACTTCTCGCGCGCGTCGGCCTTCATCTCGCCGTTCACCATCGCGCGCCGATAGGCCCGCTCGAGCGCTTCGCGCACGATCCGGTCGAGGTCGGCCAGATCGGCGGTGCCGAGCGTCTGCCCGACGTAGCCCGGCGCGATCATCCGGTCGCCGGCGAGGACGCGCGCGCCGAGCGAGAAGCCGTAGTCGTCGCCGGAGAACTTGGGCGTGCCGTTCTCCGACCCGGCGCCCTTGGCCTCGGTGACCTCGAGCCGGATGTCGGCATAGCGCAGGTGGGGCAGTCGGCGCGCGGCCTCGCGTACGCGAGTCTCGACCATCGGCGTGACGGTGTCGATGAGGTCGACGGAGACCTTGTTGGTCATGCGAACGGCTCGACGAGAACGGTCTCACCGACCGCCACGTCGCCTCGCTCTTCTTCGAGCACGATGAGGCAATTGCCCGCCGCCATCGAGGAGAGGATACCGGAACCCTGCGGTCCCGTCGTCCGCGCCTCCCAGCGGCCGTTCTTCCAGTGGACGACGCCGCGCTTGAACTCGCGGCGGCCCTTCTTCTTGCTCATGGTCTCGACGGCCGTCGCCTCGGCCATCTCGGGGAACAGGCGGCGCCGGCCGGCCAGCTTGTAGATCGCCGGCCGGACGAAGAGCATGAACGCCAGCATCGAGGCGACCGGGTTGCCGGGCAGCCCGAAGAAGTGCGCCGATCCGATGCGCCCGAAGGCCAGCGGGCGTCCGGGCTGCATCGCCACCTGCCAGAAGTCGATCGCGCCGATCTCGCCGAGCACGTCCTTCACCAGGTCGTGCGCGCCGACCGACACGCCGCCCGATGTCACGACGATGTCGCCGATCTCCGCCGCCTCGAGCAGCCGCGTCCGAAGCTCGTCGCGCGCGTCGGCCACGATGCCGAGATCGATGACCTCGCCGCCGCACTGCTCGACCGAGCCGCGCAACGTGAAGCGATTGGCGTCGTAGATCTGGCCGGGCTTGCGCGGCGTGCCGGGCTCGACGACCTCGTCGCCGGTCGAGAGAAGGGCCACGCGCGGGCGGCGGTGCACGAGCACCTGCCACTGGCCGAGCGAGGTGATGAGCCCGAGCTCCTGCGGGCGCAGAACGGTGCCGCGCTCGATCGCGATCGTGCCCGCCTGGACGTCCTCGCCGCGCTTCCTGACGTTGGCGCCCTTGGAAATCGAGCCGACCTTCAGGCGATCGCCGCGCCGCTCGACCACCTCTTGCGGGTACACGGTGTCGGCGCCGCGCGGCATCGGCGCGCCGGTCATGATGCGCACGGTCTGGCCCGACGCGACGGTGCCGGCGAACACGGTGCCGGCCGCCAGCTCGGCGATCACGGCGAGCTCGCGCGTGTTCGCGGCCGGCACGTCGTCGCTCGCCACGGCGTAGCCGTCGACGGCCGAGTTGTCCGCCGGCGGCACGTCGAACGGCGCGGGCAGATCCTCGGCGAGCACGCGATCGCGCGCGCGGGTCACCGCGACGACCTCGGGCGGTGTCGGTTCGGCGAGCTGGCGAAGGATCTGATTTTGGCCGTCCTGCACCGAAATCATGGCGATATTATACGCGGCATGATTGAGCCTCGCCCCGCCGGCTTCTGGATTCGCGCGCTCGCCGCCGGCCTCGACTTCGTCGTGTTCGCCTTCGTGCAGTTCTCGCTGGGGCTCATCGGCCGTCGCATGCTGGGCGGCGACGTCGATAGCGCCGCGACGCTCAAGCCCCTGGTGGCCGTCTTCACCCTGGTCTTCGCCGGAGCCTACACGACCGTGCTGCACAGCCTCGCGGGGCAGACGATCGGCAAGATGCTCGTCGGGGTCAGGGTCGTGGCCGGCGAGGAAGGGCCCCCGCCGTTCGGCGCCGCGCTCCTTCGGTTCGGGGCGTACTTCGCCTCGGTCGCGACGCTCACCCTGGGCTTCGTGATGGCCGGGCTTCGGCACGACAAGCGCGCGCTGCACGACCTGATCGCCGGGACGCGGGTCGAGCACTTGCCGGAGCCCGAGGCCGCCGCGCCGGTGCCGGTCGAAACGCCCGGGGCCGTCGCGGGCATCGTGTGATCCCGACCGCGCCACTACGGGTCCGAAACCGTCTCGCCGAGATCATTCTGGCCGCGCTGGAGCAGCCCGAGGCACGCCGTGAGCTCGCCGCCCTCGCAGAGACCGAGGCGCCGCCCGACTGGCTGGAGCCCGGCGATCTCGACTGCCGACCGCTGATCCGGCAGCGGGCGTTGAGCGCGGACGCCGCGCTCGCCGCCCGGGCGAGCGAGCGAATGCGCTCGCGCGCGGACGTTCTCGAGGCGGCCGCGGCGCTGTTCGACGCGCATCTCTACTTCGAGGTGCACGAGCTCCTCGAGCCCGCCTGGCGCGATGCCGCAGGTGGCGAGCGCGAGGCGCTGCAGGGCCTGATCCAGATCGCGGTCGGCTACCAGCATCTCGCCAACGGCAACTTCGCCGGCGCCCGGGCGCTGCTCGACGAGGGCCGGCGGCGGCTTCGCGGGCAAACGCTCGACGGGCTCGACCTCGAAGCGTTCGCCCTCGCGGTCGGCCGCACGGTCGAACGGATCTTTCAGCTCGATTGGCAAACGGTCCCGGCATTTCCGATACGAAAGGAGATCTCGTGAACCTCGAACTGACCGGTAAGACGGCGCTGGTGACGGGTGGAAGTCAGGGAATCGGGCGGGCCATCGCGTTCGGTCTCGCCGCGGAGGGCGCGAGAGTCGCGATCTGCGCGCGCGACAAGTCGCGGCTCGAGCAGACGGCACAGGAGGTCAAGGCGAAGACCAACGCCGAGGCGCTCATCGTGCCGGGCGATCTGAGCCGGCTCGACGAGGTCAATCGGGTCGCCGCGACGGTCAAGGAGCGGTTCGGACGGATCGACATCCTGATCAACAACGCCGGCGCGATCCGCGGCGGCGACTTCCTCAAGATTCCCGACGAGCAGTGGGCCGGTGACTGGAGCCTGAAGATTCTCGGATACGTCCGGATGGCTCGCGCCGTGTTCCCGATGATGCAAGCGCAGGGCGGGGGACGCATCGTCAACGTCGTCGGCGCCGCCGCGCGGAATCCGACTCCGGGCTATCTGACAGGCGGCATCGCGAACTCGGGGCTCATAAACTTCTCGAAGGGTCTCGCCGACCTCGGCGCGCCATCGAACATTCTCGTCACCGCCGTGTCGCCGGCGGCGACCGCCACCGCGCGCTGGGAGAGTCTGATCGCTCAGCAAGCAGCGCTGGCGGGCACGACCGTCGAGGCGCAGCGCGCCGAAGCGGCGAGTCAGTATCCGCTCAAGCGGATCGCGACGCCTGAAGACATTTCCGATCTCGTCTGCTTTCTGGTATCGGCCCGCGCCTCGTTCATCACGGGCGTGTGCATCACCGTCGACGGTGGCGCGACTCGCGGCGTCTATCTTTGATTCTTTCGGTTTGATTCACTCATTTTTCGATCAACTTGACATGCGTCACCCGTTGTCATATATCTTTGCGCCAGCACGGGGCAGCCCGGAAGTAACGTCCTAATTCCGCCGCTTTCGTTAGGGCTAGGAGGTCGTGCGATGGCCGCAAAGTTGTTCGTAGGAAACCTCTCTTTCCAGGCCACCGAGGAGGACCTTCGCGAGCTCTTCCAGCAGGCCGGGACCGTCGAAACAGTCCGAATCATCACGGACCAGTTCACCGGTCGGCCGCGCGGATTCGGGTTCGTCGAGATGGCGACCAAGGAAGAGGCTGGCAAGGCAGTCGAGATGCTGAACGGCCGGCTGTTCAGGGACCGGAACCTCGTCGTCGACGAGGCGCGGCCACAGCCGCAGCGGACCGGAGCAGGCGGCGGTCCGCGAGGCGACCGCGGGCCACGCCCCGGCGGTGGTGGCGGCGGCGGCGGATGGCGCCGGTAGGCACGTAGACAAGAACCCGGGGATCCCACCGTCGGACCCCGGGTTTTTCTATGGGCCTGCTATACTCAACACATGACGACTGAAGAGGCCTAGGCCAGCCGATCAAGCCCGGTGTTGCCGCACCCGGGATGGCGGAGAGGCTCGGGCTCACGATCGACGAGCGACGTGGCGTCGAATATCACCAGCTTCGCGCCAAGGACCTCCTGAACAAGTTCAACGGCCGGCCGATGCCGTTCGGCTGGACCGTGAATCCGTATCGCGGCTGCGAGATGGCCTGCCGCTACTGCTTCGCGCGCTACACGCACGAGTTCCTCGGGCTGAACGATCCCACCGCGTTCGAGCGGACGATCTATGTGAAGGACGCCGATCGCGACCGGCTGGTGGCCCAGCTGCGCCGTGCTCGGCGAAGCGGCCAGAGCGTGGCGATCGGGACCGCGACGGATCCCTATCAGCCGGCCGAGGGGAGATTCGAGGTGACCCGGCGCGTCCTCGAGGCCGCCCGTGCCGTCCCGGGGCTCCATCTGTCGATCACGACCAAGTCCACCCTCGTCTCACGCGACGCCGGCCTTCTCCGGGAGATCTCGGCTGCCTCGGACGTGACCGTGAACCTCTCGATCATCACCATCGACGCGGCGCTGGCTCGGAGGCTCGAGCCCCGGGCGCCGCGGCCCGACCTTCGCTTCACGGCCATGAGGGCGCTCGCCGACGCCGGCGTCGCGGCGCGGCTCTTCATCATGCCGATCCTGCCGCGCCTGACCGATGACGAGGAGAACCTGCGCGCGTTGCTGCTGGCGGCTCGCGACGCCGGAGCGATTGGAGCCGAGTCCAACGTGCTCTTCCTGCGGCCGGGCACGCGCGAGATCTTTCTCGACTTCCTCGCGGTCGACTTCCCGCGCCTGGTGCCCGAGTACGAGCGCCTCTATCGCGGGGCGGCCTACGCGCCCGCCGAATACGTGCGCGAGACGGAGGAGCGAGTGCGGCGCCTGGCGGACGAAGTTGGGCTCAGCTCTCGGCGCCGCGCGGATCGCCCGGATCAGAGGTCGCCCCGGCAGCTGAGCCTGGTCTGGTAGCGGGTCCGGGCACGAAAGCCCGGGCGAATCGCTGTTGCTCCTCGGTCTCGAGCGCCCGGGGATCGTAGATCGTCCTGACGAGCTCGACGGGATCGCCCGCCGCGCCGGCCGTCTTCAGCAGACACGCGAGCACGGTTCCGGTTCGACCGATCCCGGCGAGGCAGTGCAGGTAGATCGTCTCGCCACGTCGCAGCCGGTCGAGAAGGTCGTTCACGAAGACCGCCAGACCGCCGGCGTCCGCCGGCCGACCGAAGTCGGGAATCGCGTGGCGGAGGATTGTGAGCGCCGACGTGTCGTACACCGCGACGAGCTCCGCCGGCATCTCGTGGTCGTCGAGCAGGCACGCGATCGTCGAGACACCGAGCGTCGACCAGCGCCGCAAGCCCTGCGCGGAACGGCCGCGAGGGCCGCGGCCCGCAGATGAGCCGGCCTGCCGCCGGCAGGACCGGGTGGACGATCGTGACCACGCGTGTCGCTAGAAGAGTGTGAGCTGGGCGTTCGTCTCCGTCTCCGCCGCCGGAGGCCGTAGACCGTCGAAGTCGGCGAAGGCGCGGAAGCGCTCCCAGATCTCGAGAACCTTCGTCTGGTAGTACTCGACGTTCTCGTCGGGGCGCGCCGCGTCCCAGAGGCTGGCCAGCTTCGCGTACTCGTTGACCGTGACGTTCGGCCCGCGGCCCGCCACGTAATAGGAAATCTGGTCGCCGGGCTGCACCGCGCGCTCCGAGGCCACGGCGAGCTCGTACGCCGCCGACGCCGAGCGCGCGCCGATCCGCACCTTTTCGCGATATGCCTCGAGTGATTCTTGAAGGGTCTCGGTCCTCGCGAAGGCGCGAAGCTCGACGCGGTGCGCGGCGAAGTCGCGGAGCCAGCGGTCGATGATCGCGCGCGCCTCGGCACGGCGTCCCTGCACGAGGCAGCGGACGATCTCGCCGATGATCTGCCGCTGGAAGGGCTCGAGGCCGCGCGAGCGGAACGCCGAGCCCTTGAGGCTCAGGCGGCCTCGCTCGTCGAGCAGCGCGTAGGTCTTCATCTTGTAGCTGAACATCGCCGCGTACCGGCCGTCCAGCTCGAGCTGGATGCCCGACGGGAGGCCCGCCGTGAGGCGTTCGAGCAGCGCTTCGTCGTCGGCCGCTGAGTGTCCCGACGGCGGCACGAAGTAGACGCCGTCGGTATCGGCCTCGACCGGCACCGCGCCGAGACTCTCGAGCCCCGCCAGGATCGCCGTGACCACGGCCCGCCCCTCGGCGGTCACGCGGTCGGCGGCGTCGAAGTCGTTCCAGTGCCCGCCGCTGAACGCGAGATAGCCGTAGAACGCGTTGATCAGGATCTTGAAGGACTGCTGCAGCGCACCCAGATGCGCGCGCTCGGCGGGCTCGGCCGCTTCGCGGGCCAGGCGCTTGGCGCGCACGCGGAAGTCGCGCAGGTGCTGCAGAAGCTCCGGGAAGACGCCGAGCGTGTCGGACGCGGGCGCGATGGACTTGGCGAGCATCAGCGAGGGGTAGAGCGAGGTGACGTCCACGTGCAGGACAGGCCGAGCGACGCCTTCCTGACAGATCACGGTGTGGCCGCCGCCGACGGGACCGACCGGTCTGGGCAGGGGCACCGCCTGGCCCCGCGCGAGGTACTCGCGAAGCACGAGCGCGTCGATCTTGGCGGCCGCGCCGCGCAACGTGCACGACTGATAGTCGAAGGGTACCGTCTGCGCCTGCGCGAAGTACGGCGGCGCCAGGATCGACCCGATCGCGAGCGTCTCGATCGCGTCATCGCCCGCGTAGGCCATGAGCCGCTCGGGCGATTCGTGGAACTCGCGCGTGATCTGCGAGCCTTCGACGTAGGTCCGGCCTTCGGCGGCGACGCCGAAGTGGCGAGCCAGGTCCTTCAGGCCGAACCCGGGCAGATCCCGCGTGCCCGCGTCGTGGAGCTGGGCGAGGATCCACGTGTCGATGACGTGGCGGCCCGCGACCTCGTAGCGCCGGTAGCCGATCGTGCGCTCCGCGATCTGAAGGCGCGCCACCCGGCTCCGGAGCGTTTCGCCGCCGCGCCCCCAGGCGAGCGCGACCCGGTGCATGCGGGCGCGGGCCTCGAGATACTCGAGGTCGAACCGGAAGATGTTGTGCCCCTCGATCACGTCCGGGTCGCGCTCGCGGATGATGCGAGAGCACTCTTCGAGCAGCGCGCGCTCGTCGAGTCGGTCGCCGCGCACGACGTGACGGAAGCCGGTCGAGTCGGCGAGCGCGACCGCGATGATCCGGTCGCCGGGCCGTGCCGCGCTCGGAAACTCGTGGCCCTCGCCGGTCATCACCTCGATGTCGAGCGCCAGCCGGCGGAGGTCGGCGAAGACGAGCCCGCCGAACGAGGTTCGCCCGGTCTGCAAGAGATATTGATGGACCGCGTCGCCGAGGAACAGATACGGCGCGCCGGGCGCGTTCCAGATCTGGCCGGACTGATCGCGACAGCGGTCGCGCGCGCCGAGCGCCTCGCCCCACGACCCGAAGCGCGCCCGCCAGCGCAGCGCGCCGGGGCCCTCGAGCGCATCGACCGCGAGCAGTCCGGGCGCGTCCTTCACCAGATCGCGATCGACGAGCAGCAGGAACGGCGAGAAGGGTGCGGTCTCGGTGACGGTACCGCTCGCCCGAGCGCCGGTAGAGCCGGATCGCGCGCCCGCCGTCGGCGAGATCGAAGGCGACGAGCGCCGGGCTCGGGTCTCGTCCGAAGAGCAGGGGCGCGTGCTCGATGGTGAGCACGCCCTAGGCGGAGACCTCCGGAACGGCGATGCGGCCGGCGTCGAGATCGGCGAGGCCGACGAGCGGCCGCCGCGTCGTCATGGCGTCAGAATACGCGCCGGCGCGTGTCCGCTCAACCTCGATTGTGCTCTGGGCTACGAATATCCCGCGTGCGAGGTCAGGAGATACCAGAGCGTGAGCAGGAGTCCCCACAGGGGCAACGAGAACATCGTCCCGTGGAAGAAGCCGAGCGCGACATCGAGATCGTCAGGCAGGCCCGAGGTGTCCATAGCGCCTCCGTCGTCTCGAGCTCGAGCAGGGCGGCACGCCGCAGTCGAGCTCGCTCGCTTCGGCAGTCTACGTCGCGGGTGCCGCGGGGAGCGCGGCCTCCAGCGCCAATCATCGAGCAATATGCGCCGGGCCGGCGCACCGGCGCGAAGGGCGCTAATGGCCGCGCTCGCGCGTCCGCTTCACCTCGGCGAGCACCTTCTTCTTCCGCACCCACGCCGTTGTCCCGGAGCGAAATGAGCAAGGCCGTGTGGCGATGGGCGACTGGGTGGAAAGAGGGAATATCAGGGTGAGTCGTCGGGCTCGCCGCCAGGGCTGTTGACCGGCCCGACTCGCCATGATAAGTCTCTCGCCGATATGCCTCGACGAGAACATCGGCTCGCAGTCCGCCACAAAGTCTGGCTCGAGAACGGTCGACGATTTGCGCTCGGCGACGGCGGCCTCGCCCTCTTCTACGCGATCGACTCCACGGGCTCCGTCCGTGCCGCCGCGGAGGAGGTGGGCTGGTCGTACCGGCACGCGCTCGGCTACGTGACGAACGCCGAGCGGGCCTTCGGCCGGCCGCTCGTCGCCCGCGCCCGTGGCGGCAACGACCGCGGGGGCGCGATGCTTACGCCCGCAGCTCGGACCTTCCTCCAGCGCTACTCCGCCTTCCGCGCCCGTCTCGACCGCGCGGTCGATGACCTCTACGGCGCGGCCTTCAGGGCGCGGCGGGCGTGAACCTCGGCGGCAATCGATTCGATCGCTCCGAGCTCGCCGGAGCCTTCGGCGATCTCGGCACGCTCGTGCCGTTCGTCGTCGGCTACATCACGATCGCCCGGCTCGATCCCCAAGGCGTGCTCCTGGGCTTCGGGCTCCTCGCTCTGGCTACCGGCCTTTACTTCCGCACGCCGATGCCGGTGCAGCCGATGAAGGCCATCGCCACGGTCGCCGTCACCCAGCCCCAGATGGCCACGCCCGGCGCGATCTTCGCGTCCGCCGTCATCACGGGCATCTTCTGGTTCGGCATGGGGATCAGCGGCGCCGTGTCCTGGCTGGCGGCACTCACCAGCCGTCCCGTCGTGCGAGGGATCGTTCTCGGCCTCGGCCTCAGCTTCATCCTCGAAGGAGTCGGCCTCATGCAACGGGGGGCGCTGGTGGCGGTCCCGGCGATGGTCCTCACGTTCCTCCTCCTCAGCCAGCCGCGCGTACCGGCCATGCTCGTTCTGCTGGCCTATTCGAACTGCGTCGCCGTGGCCGCGCCGCTGTACCCTCGGCAGCGGAAATCGCGCGCCCCGAAGTGCTCGCGCTCTGTCACCGGCGCCCGGCCGTCGCACTCGCGATGCTCAAGACGATGGCGCGCCGAGTCCGACACTTCGCAAGCATCGTCAGCGACCTCGCCTTTCATCCGGTGACCGAGCGCGTAGCCCACTATCTGGAGACGGCCGTTGGGGGGCCGGTCAAGCCCGGCGCTCGAGTCGACATTCCGCTGACCCACGCCCAGCTCGCGGCCCGGCTCGGCACAGTCCGCGAGCTGGTCGCACGCGCCTTCTCGCTCCTGGAGAGCCGCGGGATCATCGCACGCGACCGATCTCACGTGATCATCCGTGATCCGGCTCGTCTCGTCGCCCTCGCCCGGGGCGTTGAGGACGCAGCACGCGGCGGCGAAGTGTGACTTAAGTCATAGATTCGGCCCTCTTTGCTCTCCATACTGGATCTTCGACAGGAGGGAATCATGTGGAGAGCAGCTCTGGCCATCGTGCTCGGCCTCACCCTAGCAGGCGCCGTAGTGGCGCACACCGTGTTCGCTCAGTATCCGCCGCCTTCGGGGCCCGGTCAGCCGCATGACCAGGGATCGATGCCGTCGCACGGCGCTGACATGCACACCGAGCACATGCGCGCGATGCAGGGCATGACCGGCGGGGCGCCCACAATGCCCGGGCAGGACGCGTTCGGCGCGATTGCTGAGATCATCCGAATCCTCGAGACCGATCCCGCCACTGACTGGAGCAAGGTCGACATCGAGCGCCTGCGCCAGCATCTCATCGACATGAACGAGGTCATGCTGCGGTCGGCGGTCAAGCCGACGTGGGTCCCCGGCGGCCTCGCCATGGAGGTCACGAGCACGGGGCGGACGGCGCAGGCCATCCGCGCGATGGTGGTACCGCACGCGGTCGAGCTGGACCGTATGTCGGAGTGGTCGGCGCGGACGGAGCCCATCGCGGGCGGCGTCCGTCTGATTGTCGTCACGAAGAAGCCGGAGGACCCGAAGGTCCTCGCCCGCATTCGCGGCCCTCGGGCGTCGGCACGTGACCTCGATCGCCGATCAGCGCGCAATCGTCGCCAGCCGCACGCCGCGCGATGGCGGAGGGGCGAGCGATCGCCGCATCTCGACGTCCTCGACGGCCTCGAGCAGGGCGACGTAAGAGGTACCGTTCCGTGTCGATCATGCCTGCGACGAGGGTCTCCGAGCCGTATGCCGAACGCCACGGGAATCTCGCCCCGCGGTTCGTTTTATGGCGCGGCGTTGGGCCCGGTGTATGCTCGATTCATGCTCCGACGCGCGGTGTCGGTGCTTCTTGCCGCGATCGTTCTCACCGGCTGCGCCACGACGACCGTGTCGATTCCGAACGCGACCCCGGGCAAGCCGCTCACCGTGCCCGGATGGGAGCTGCGCCCCGACGGCCCCGGCCGGTTTCCCGCCGTCGTCCTCCTGCACGGCTGCGCCGGAATATTCGAGTCGAATCACGAGTGGTCGCGCTGGTTCCGTGATCAGGGCTACGTCGCCCTGCTGCTCGACAGCTGGACGCCTCGCCGCGTCGGCAAGACGTGCGACCCGAGCTTGCCCGATGTCCCGAACACGGAGCGATTCGACGACGCGATGGGCGCGCTGCGCTACTTGCAGAGCCGTCCCTACGTCGATCCCGCGCGGGTGGGCGCGATCGGCTGGTCGAACGGCGGCGTGTTCGCCCTCTCCGTGATCAACGGGCCGAGTCTCGAGCGCGCGAAAAAGCGCGGTGTCGTGCTGCCCGAGCCGGGCTTTCGCGCATCGATCGGCTTCTACCCCGGCGGCTGCTACTCGCTGGTGCAGGAGCTGGTGGTCCGCCCCCTGCTGGTGATGATCGGCGACGCGGATGACTGGACGGCGCCCGGCCCCTGCGTCGAGATGGTCGAGGCGATGCGGCGCCGCGGCGCGGACGCGAGCATCGTCCTCTATCCGCAGGCGTATCATTATTTCGACGTCATCGGTCAGCCTCGGGAGTACCTGGCCCAGGTGGCCAACCACAACAAGCCGAACGAGTGCTGCGGCGCCACCGTCGCCTTCGACGCCGGAGCTTTTGCGGACTCGCGGCGCCGGGTCGCCGAGTTCTTCGGCTATCATTTGAAGGGCAAGTAGCCGCCGACCATGGACACATCCGTCGAGCTGGTCCGTCATCTCCTGCAGAGCATCGTGTACATCCACACCACCGTCTCGCGCGAGCATCCGTCGACGAAGATCCTCGGCAACGAACGGCTCGGGAGCGGCGTCGTGGTGGATTCTTCGGGGCTCATCCTGACCGTCAACTATGTGGTGATGGGCGGCCAGTCGCTCTCGGTCGCCTTCCAGAAGGGGCGCCGCGCGAAGGCCGAGCTCGTCGCCCAGGACTTCGAGGTCGGCCTCGCGCTGATCAAGGTGAATCGGCAGGGGCTCATCGCGGCGGAAGTCGGCACGGGTGAGCTCTGTCGAGCGGTCCGAAGAGGTGGTGCTGCTCGGCGCCAAACAACCGCAAGAGCGGTGCGCCACCGGCGGGTTCGTCACGTACGTCGGTGAGTTCGAGGCGTACTGGGAGTACATGCTCGACCGCGCCATCATCTCCAATGCTCCGAACCCGGGCTACGGCGGCGGCGGGCTCTTCACGACGAACGGTCGCCTCGCCGGGACCGTGTCCCTCAACCTCAACGAGATCTCCCGCAGCTCCCTGGCGATTCCGACCGATTTCTACCGGAACCATCGCGACGAGATGATGCGCTACGGGCGGGTCGTGAGCCGTCCGCGCCGCGCGTGGCTCGGCGTGTTCGCGCAGGTGATCGAGGAGGGCGTGGTCGTCGCCGGTGTGGTGCCCGACGGGCCGGGTGATCGAGGCGGGCTGCAGGAGGGCGACGTGATCGTCTCGCTCAACGCCGAAGAAGTCGGGAGCCGTCGCGATCTCTACACGAGCCTCTGGCGTCACGAGCCGGGCGATGCGCTGACGTTCGAAGTGATGCGCGACAAGAAGATGCGCCGGTTCGAGGTGAAGGGGGGCGATCGCGCCCACTTCTACCGCCAGTTGTGACCGCCGGCCCGCGAGGGGCTGTCTCGCGCTTCATCGCCGCCGACGGGTTCTTCATGAGCGCCGGCCTCGCGTTCTTCTTCCTGGTGTGCTTGATCCCGCAGCTCCTCCTCGGTGTCTCGCTGGTCGGCTTCGTGCTGTCGGGCGAGGAGGCGGCGCGGCACGTCGTCGGCCAGCTGGCCGAGCAGTTTCCGGTCTATCAGGGGCAGATTGCTCGGGTCCTGCTTCGAATCGTCCAGACGCGCACCGCGTCGGGTGTCCTGGGCACGGCGGCCCTCGTGGTGTTCTCGACGCCGGTCCTCAGCGCCTCACGACTCATCCTGCACCGTCTCCTCGGCGTGCGCGGCGACGGCGGCTTCCTGCGCAATCTGGTGCGCGACAGCTGGATGGCGCTGCTGCTGAGCCTGCTGCTCTTCACCGTCAGCACGATGACCTGGCTCTATCACGGGTTCCGAGCGCTCGCGCTGAACTCGCTGCCGGTCCCGCCGCGCTGGTTCGCGCTCGCGGCGCTGCCGTTGAGCCTCGCCCTCTCCACCGTGATGTTCTATTGCGCCTACCGGTACGTGCCGCGCCGGCAGGTGAGGGTGGGGCCGGCGCTGGCGGGGGCGGTGCTGGCCAGCGTGCTCTGGGAAATCGCGAAGCAGCTCTTTCGCTTTTACATCCAGCGGGTGAGCCTCTACAACGAGATCTACGGCCCGCTGGCGGTCCTCGTCGCCTTCGCGATGTTCGTCTACTATTCAGCGGTCGTCTTCGTCTTCTCCGCCGCGTTCGTCGCCGCGCTCGACTCGCGGCGGACCTGACCCGCTTCCGCCGCTCCCAGATCTCGGCGCGCCGATGACTGTGCTATCGTCGTCGGGCTTCTGACTCTGGGACCGGAGGGAACGCCCATGATGCTCAAGGGTAAGGTAGCGGTGGTCACGGGGGCGGGACGCGGTATCGGCCGCGAGATCGCCCTTCTGATGGCGCGGCACGGGGCGCAAGTGGTGGTGAACGACTACGGCGGCTCGGCGGCCGGCAGCGGCGGCGAGAACGCGCCGGCGGACGAGGTCGTGAGCGAGATCGCGAAGGCCGGCGGCAAGGCCGTCGCGAACTACGATTCGGTCGCCTCGATGGCCGGCGGCCAGGCGATCGTCAAGAAGGCCGTCGACACCTTCGGGCGAGTCGACATCATCGTCAACAACGCCGGGATCCTTCGGGACCGCATGATCTTCAATATGACCGAGGAGGAATGGGACGCGGTCATCAATACCCACCTCAAGGGCACCTTCGCCGTGACCCGCGCCGCGGCGCCCCTCATGCGCGAGCAGAAGGGGGGACGGATCGTCAACATGACGTCGACCTCGGGGCTCATCGGCAACGTGGGCCAGGCGAACTACGCCGCCGCCAAGCTCGGCATCTTCGGGCTCACCAAGGCGACGGCGCTCGACATGGGCCGCTACAACGTCACGGCCAACTGCATCTCGCCGTTCGCGTGGACGCGGATGATCGGCACGATCCCGACCGAGACCGAGACGCAGAAGGCGCGCGTGGAGAAGATCAAGAAGCTCTCGCCCGCCCACATCGCGCCGGTCGCGGTGTTCCTGGCGAGCGACGCGGCCCGCGACGTCAACGGTCAGGTTTTCGGAGTGCGCGGCAAGGAGATCATGCTGTTCAGCCACGAGCGTCCGATCATGCGCGTGCACAATTCCGACGGCTGGACGCCCGAAAGCTTCGCCGAGGTGTTCCCGGGCACTCTGCAGCACCACCTCGTGCCGCACGTCACCTCGGGACAATACTTCAACTACGACCCGATGGTTTAGCTGGCGGCCTATCGCCGTGTGAGCCGCAGCCCTTCGCGGGGCTGGGGCCCCGCCGGCCGAGGCGAGCCTATAGCCGTGTGAGCTGCAGGCCGTCGTGGGGCTGGGGCCCCGCCGGCCGAGGCGAGCCTATAAAAGGAAAAACGCGATGATCGACATGACGCTCGAGATGGCGGAAACCGCGGTGAAGGCCGCGCAGGCCAAGGCGCGCGCGCTCCGGTCGCCGATGACCGTCACGGTCGTCGACGAAGCCGGCCGCCTGGTGCTGAGCGCCCGCGGAGACGGCACCGGCTTCTTCAGCCCGGAGACGTCGCGAGCCAAGGCGATGGCGGCTGCATCGTTCAAGAAGCGCACCGCCGAGCTCGCCGATCTCGTCGCCAAGGGCGGTTTCTGGTCCATCGTGCCGACGGTCCTCCAGGGCCAGATCCTGCCGACGCTCGGTCGGCTCGCCGATCCAGCGCGGCGGCCGAGTTATCGGCGCCATCGGCTGCGGCGGCGGCACTGGCGAGCAAGACCAGGAATGCTCCGACGCGGGAGCGGCCGCGCTCGCCGGCTAAGCTAGCCAGTAGCGGTAGGCGTAGACCACCGTCAACACCGTGCCGACGGTGATGACGATCCAGCGCATCGCCTCGGGCGGGAGCACGCGCGCGAGGCGTCCGCCGAGGAATCCGCCGATGACGGCGCCGCCCATGACCAGGAGCGCCGGCGGCCAGGCGACCACGCCCCGGAGTACGAAGACGACGACCGCGACGAAGCTCGTCAGCCCCGACAGAAGATTCTTGATCACGTTGGCAGTGCGGAACTCGTCGGCCCGGCTCACGGACAGGATCGCCAGGATCATCACGCTCATCCCCGCGCCGAAGTAGCCGCCGTACACCGCGACGGGCGCGAACAAAAGACTGCTCAAGCCCGTCGAGGGGGCGCGATCGGCGGTGCGGGAAAGAATCCAGAGCCTGATCCGGCCGGATAGCGCGAACAGGATCGTCGCGAACCCGATGAGCACCGGTACGACGGCGGTGAACGCCTTCTCCGGTGTCGCCAGCAAGAGCGCCGCGCCGGCCACGCTTCCCGCGACGGCGATCAGCGCCAGGCTTGCGAACGCTCGGTCCCAGCGCGGCATCCGCTCCAGATCGGCGAACCCGGCCACGAGGTTGCCGGGCGTCAGCGCCACGGTGCTCGACGCGTTGGCCACGATCGGCGGCAAACCGGCCGCGAGCAGCGCGGGAAAGCAGATCAGCGAGGCGCCGCCGACCATCGCGGTGACGATGCCGCCCGCGAGCCCGGCGGCGAAGAGCAACAGTCCGGTGTGACTGTCCACGATCTCGCGCCTAGGCGGCCTGTCCGCGGCGCCTGAATACGACCAGACCGACGAGCCCCAGCACGGTCACGACCACGCCGGCGATCTCCGGCGCGCCCGCGCGATAGTCCAGCTCGACCGCTCGCGTGCCTCCCGCGTCCAGCTTCACCTCGAGGTCGCCGTCGGCTCCTCTGCGCGTCTGCATCGGCACGCCTTCGATGCGGGCGTGCCAGAGCGGATAGTACGCCATGCGCGTCGTCACCCAGGGATCGCGAGCGGCCGTGAGGGTGATGGTCCAGCGGCCGGGCGCGACGGCGCGCGGCAGCGCCACGGCCTCACGGCGCGCGTAGAGCAGAAACGGCTCGAGCGCCTCACGTCGGGCGAAGGCGCGATTGTCGTCGAGGAAGCCGAGGTGCGGCGCGTCTTCGTCGAGCGCCACGACGACGCTGATGCCGAGGCGGTCCGCATAGCGATTGAAGGTCTCTGCGTCGAGCGCGCCCAGGGCGCGGCCGAAGAGCGAAACGCCGTCGAGCTGCTCGACCAGCCGGGTGATCGGCCCGGGCCCTGCGTCACCACGGTACGCCAGCGCGGCGATCGGCGAGGGGTGCGTGAACGTGCCGTTGACGATCGCTCGCCCGGAGAACACGGGAGCCAGCGCGGTCACGTGCGTGTGAGGGCGATACCACTCCCGCGGCCCTTGCGATCCCCCCTGCGATCCATAGACGAGTGGCACCGACGATCTCACGAACAGGACGCGGCCCGGGGGCGCCGAGCGCAACGCGGTCCACAGATCGGTGAGTCTGAGCCCGCGCTCGATCGCCGCCAGGGACGGCCAGGCGGCCGCCCGGGGCCAGAGCGTGAGCGTTCGCTGGCCGGGCCAGGCGACGACGACGGCAAGGAGCACGGCCGCCAGCGCGATCGCGATCTCGCGACGGGGGAACCGGGCGCTCGGCTCCGCATCGGTTTCCAAAACGGGCGGCGACGGCGCGTTGCGCGCACCGGACCAGCCGAGCGCCGCCGCGAGCACGAACGCGATCCAGGCGCCGTCGACCACCCGGTTGGCCGGGAGCCAGCGCAGGCCGAGCGGCTCGAGCACGAACCGATCGACGGTGACGACGAGCGCCATCGCCCAGGGAAACAGCGCGATGACCAGACCACCGGCGCCGGCGCCGCGGGCGCGCACGAGACCGATCAGCGCGAGAAGCGCGACTCCGAGGCCGAAGCCACCGATCGAGGGCGCCTCGCCCCACGCGAGCGCGCGCGTGTTCTCGAGCCGAAACACGAGCGGCACGGTCCAGAACGCCGTCAGCGCCGCGGCGACCGCCAGGGTCAGGAGCGCGCCGGCGAGCCGGGCGCGTCGCGGCGGACGCACGACCGCGCCGACCACGATCAAGGTGACCGCGGCCGGCAGCGCCGCCGGGTGAGTCAGCACGATCGCCGCGATGACGAGCGCCGAGCCTCCCGAAGGCCGGCCGCCATCCTCGATCCACGGCACGAGCGTCAGGAGCAGGAGCGGGATCAGCGCCCACGCGAGTCGCGCGCCGAGCATCCCGATGTGCACGCCGCCCTCGACGCCGCTGCTGACGCCGACCGAGAGCGTCAGGGCGACGAACG
Organism: uncultured Candidatus Rokubacteria bacterium; assembly: GCA_963789955.1. Classification (GTDB taxonomy): domain Bacteria; phylum Methylomirabilota; class Methylomirabilia; order Rokubacteriales; family CSP1-6; genus AR31. Next base: position 85,876 of record CAWBMV010000037.1, on the reverse strand, counting down.
CGCCGGGCAGCGCGAGCCAGCCGCTCCGGAGCACGCGCGCGAGCGCGAGAAACGTCGTCAGGCCCGGCGCCAGATAGGAGATCCAGACGATCATCTGGTACACGGTGGCCACCGACAACGAGTTGACGGAGGCGCGCTGCAGAAGCGCGCCCAGGTAGGCGAAGCCCGGCGGATAGAACTGCATTTCGGGATAGCCCGCCCACCAGTCTGGATTCCACGCCCACGGCGCCGGACCGCGCGCGATCACGTGCCACAGACGATAGAGCTGGCCAGGATGATCGTCGAAGGCCGGTGGCCCGGCGCCGAACGCCGCGATGCCGAAGGCGAGGCCGTAAATCCCTAGTAACGCGAGGGGAAAAAGCGAGTCGCGAGCCACCGGACCGGATCATACTTCAATTGACAGGACGCGAAGTTGAGTGTTAAGTGATGCAAATGTCTTGCTGTCGGTGCAGCAAAACTCGGGGCTCAATTCCCCTACCGATGGAGACTTAAATGGAAAAGCTGAACGGTCTGCGATGTCGCGAGTGCGGCCGCCACTACCCGGCGGCGCCCATCCACGTGTGCGAGTTCTGTTTCGGTCCCCTCGAGGTCGACTATCGGTACGACGCGCTGAAGGGCGTCGTCACGCGCGAGTCGATCGCCGCCGGGCCGCCGAGCATGTGGCGGTACAAGGACCTCTTGCCGGTCGACGGCGACGTGGCCGTCGGCCACCACGTCGGCTTCACGCCGCTGATCCGCGCGCAGAACCTCGCCGACGAGCTCGGCTGCCGCGAGATCTGGGTGAAGAACGACTCGGTCTGCCACCCCACGTGGTCGTTCAAGGATCGCGTGGTGTCGGTCGCGGTCACGAAGGCGCGCGAGTTCGGCTTCGACACCGTGGCCTGCGCCTCGACCGGCAACCTGGCCAACTCGGTCGCCGCCCACGCCGCCGAGGGCCGGCTGAAGTCGTACATCTTCATCCCGGCCGACCTCGAGCAGGGCAAGGTGCTCGCCACCTTGGTCTACAACCCGACCCTCGTCGCGGTGCACGGCACCTACGACGAGGTGAACCGGCTCTGCTCCGAGATCGCCGACAAGTACCGCTGGGCGTTCGTGAACGTGAATTTTCGTCCGTACTATTCCGAGGGCTCGAAGAGCTACGGCTACGAGATCGTCGAGCAGCTCGGGTGGAAGACCCCGGCGCACATCGTCGTGCCCTGTGCCGGCGGCTCGCTGATCACGAAGATCTGCAAGGCGATCAAGGAGCTGAAGACCCTCGGCCTCATCGAGGGCGACCGCGGCACGAAGATGTACGCGGCGCAGGCGCTCGGCTGCGGGCCCATCGTCACCATGATCAAGAACGACACCGACGTCCTGGTGCCGGTGCGCCCCAACACGATCGCGAAGTCGCTGGCGATCGGCAACCCGGCCGACGGCTACTACGCCTACAAGGTCGCCAAGGAGTCGGGCGGCTCCGGCGAGCACGCCACCGACGAGGAGATCGTCGAGGGGATGCTCCTGCTGGCGCGGACCGAGGGGATCTTCACCGAGACCGCCGGCGGCGTGACCGTCGCCGCGACCAAGAAGCTGATCGAGCGCGGCGTCATCCCGCGTGACGAGTCGATCGTGATCTGCGTCACGGGCAACGGCCTGAAGACGCCGGACTCGCTGCAGGAACGCCTGAATGTCCACGTGAAGATCAAGCCGTCGCTGTCGGCCTTCGACCGCGCGCTGGCCGATCTCAAGTCCCAAACGTCGTAGGAGGAACTCGAATGCCGGTGCTCGTACGGATTCCCACCCCATTGCGCACCCTGACGAAGGGCAGCGCCGAGATCCAGGCCAAGGGCGAGACGGTCGACAGCCTCATCGGAGATCTCGAGCGGCAGTACCCGGGCCTGAAGGACCGCCTGCTCGACGAGGCCGGGGAGCTGCGCCGCTTCATCAATATCTACGTCAACCAGGAGGACATCCGGTTCCTCCAGGCCAAGAAGACCGCGCTGAAGGACGGTGACGAAGTGTCGATCGTTCCCGCGATCGCGGGAGGGTAGCGCGCTCGGTGCTCACGATGGCCCGAATGCGTGTCCGCCTGACCTTCCCCTCGGCGCTCATCCAGGAGCCGATCGTCTACCGGCTCGTGAAGGACTTCGACATCGTCATCAACATCCGCCGCGCCGACGTGAAGGCCGACCACGGCTGGATGGCGCTGGAGCTGGAAGGCGACGAGCGGGTGCTCGAGCGCGGCGTCGCGTGGCTCAAGGACAAGGGCGTCCAGGTCGACCCGATCGAGCGTGACGTCATCGTCCCGTAATGACAGCGCGGCCCCAGGAAGCGACCTCGAGGAGCGCCCCGGCGACGCCGGGGCGCCTCCGAGCGCGGGGGGCTTGGGGGGCCCGTCGCGGCCCCCCATCTGATCCAATGCAGATCTCCCGCCGCGTTCAGGGGTTCACCGAGTCGGTCATCCGCGAGATGACCCGCGTCGTCGACCAGCTCGGCGGCGTGAACCTGGCGCAGGGCATGCCGAACTTCCCGCCGCCGCCCGAGCTCATCGAGGCGGCGCACCGCGCGATCGACGGCGACTTCCACCAGTACGCGATCACGTGGGGCACGCCGCGCCTGCGGCAGGCGATCGCCGAGAAGTACCGCAAGTTCTACCGCATGGAGGTCGAGCCCGACCGTCACGTGACGATCTGCTGCGGCTCGACCGAGACCATGCTGTCGACCCTGCTGGCCGTGCTGAACCCGGGCGACGAGGTCATCATCTTCGAGCCGTTCTACGAGAACTACGGACCGGGCTGCATCATCTCGGGCGCCCAGCCCTGCTTCGTGCCGCTCGAGCCGCCGGACTTCACGTTCGATCCTGATCGGCTGCGCCGGGCCGTGACGCCCCGCACGCGCGCGATCATCTTCAACAGCCCGAACAATCCGACGGGCAAAGTCTTCTCGCGGCAGGAGCTCCAGATCATCGCGGATCTCTGTCTCGAGCACGATCTGCTGGCCATCACCGACGAGATCTACGAGCACATCGTCTACGACGGTCTCGGCCACACGCCGATCGCCACCTTGCCCGGCATGGCCGAGCGCACCATCACGATCTCCGGCATCTCGAAGTCGTACTCGGTGACGGGCTGGCGGGTCGGCTACGCGATCGCGCCGCCCGAGCTGGCGATCGGCATCCGGCGCGCTCACGACTTCGTGACGGTCGGCGCGCCGCATCCGTTGCAGGAGGCGGCGGTCACGGCGCTCGGACTGCCCGATTCCTACTACGTCCGCCTTCGCGAGGCCTACCAGGCGCGCCGCGACCTCCTGTGGGGCTACATCGAGAAGGCCGGGTTCGTGGCGTGGAAGCCGCGGGGCGCTTACTACATCCTGACGGACGTCGCCCACTTCATGAAGCGGTACGACGTCCCCGACGACACCGCGTTCGCGATGTGGCTCATCAAGAACGTGGGCGTGGCGACCGTGCCGGGCTCGTCGTTCTACGCCCACACCGAGCTCGGTCGCACCAAGATCCGGTTCTGCTTCCCGAAGACCGACGACATGCTTCGGGATGCGGGAGAGCGTCTCCTCAAGCTCGGCTCGTGACCCCGCGCGACGCCCTACGCGCCATCTGGGACGCGGCGCTGGCGGCGGGCGACGTGACGCCGCTCGTCCGATCCCACCTTCGCCTCGATCGCCGCCACGCGCGCGTCTTTCTCCTCGGCGCCGGCAAGGCCAGCGGCGCGATGGCGGCCGCGGCCGAAGAGGTCGTCGGTGATCGGGTCGCGGGCGGCTTCGTCGTCGTCAAGGACGGCTACGCGGCACCCCTGCGGCGCGTCGACATCGCCGAAGCGGGCCATCCGGTGCCCGACGCGCGCGGGCTGGCGGCCTCGGCCCGGCTCCTCGAAGTCGCGCGACGCGCGGGTGAGAACGACCTGGTCCTGTTCCTCGTCTCGGGCGGCGGCTCCGCGTTGACGCCGGCGCCGGCGCCGCCGATCACGCTCGCCGAGAAGCAGGAGCTCACGCGCCTTCTCCTGGCCTCCGGCGCGACCATCGGCGAGCTCAACGCCGTGCGCAAGCATCTGTCGCTCTTCAAGGGCGGTCAGCTCGCCCGCGCCGCCTGGCCGGCCACGGTGCTCACGCTCGCGCTGTCGGACGTGATCGGCGACCCGCTCGACGTGATCGCCTCCGGGCCGACGGCGCCCGACCCGAGCACGTTCGCCGACGCGCTCGAGGTGCTCGCGCGGCGCGGTGTCGCGGCGCGCGTCGCCGAGCGCGATCATGCGGCGGCTCGAGGCCGGCCGCGCGGGTGAGATCGCGGAGACGCCGAAGCCGCATGATCCGCTCTTCGACCGCGTCGAGAACGTCGTCATCGGCAACAACGCGCTCGTCACCGACGCGGCGGTCGCGACGGCGAGGCGCCTGGGCTTTCGGACCGACTTCATGACGCGCGAGCTTCAGGGCGAGGCCCGCGACGTCGCGCGGGATTTCGTCGCGCGCGCGCGCGGGCTCGCGCCGCCCGCGTGCCTCGTCGCCGGCGGCGAGACGACCGTGACCGTCCGGGGAAAGGGGAAGGGCGGGCGCTGCCAGGAGTTCGCGCTCGCCGCGGCGCTCGAGCTCCGGCCGTCCGACCGCATCACCATCCTCGCCGCCGGCACCGACGGGACCGACGGCCCGACCGACGCGACGGGCGCGATCGTGGACGCCGGCAGCCTCGAGCGTGGCGCCGCCGCCGGAGCGGACGCCCGGCGCGCGCTCGGCGACAATGACGCGTATGCGTTTCTGCGGGCGAGCGGTGACCTGGTGGTCTCCGGGCCGACTCGGACGAACCTGCTCGATCTGTATCTGGCGGTGAGCGCGTGAACGCCGATCCCATCCTCTTCACGAGACCTCGCCTACGTCTTCGTGGCCGCGATCCTCGGCGGGTCGCTCGCGTGGCTGGCGCGTCAGCCGCTGATTCTCGGCTACGTCATCGGCGGGCTTCTCATCAGCCCGTTGACGCCCGGGCCCTCCGTCTCCGACATCCACACGTTCGAGCTCTTCGCGGAGATCGGCGTCGTGCTGCTCATGTTCTCGCTCGGGATCGAGTTCTCGCTCAAGGACCTGATGGGCGTGAAGTGGATCGCGCTCGTCGGCGGCCCGATCGGCATCGTCCTGTCGACGGCCATGGGCGTCGTCGTCGGCAGCCTGCTCGGCTGGAGCCCGGTCACGGGCGCGGTCATCGGCATGGTCGTCTCGCCGGCCAGCACGATGGTGCTCGCGCGATTGCTCCTGGATCGCGGCGAGCTCCACAGCCGCCACGGCCGCATCATGATCGGGATCACGCTCGTCGAGGACCTGGCCGCCGTCGTCCTGATCATTCTGATCCCGGCGCTCGGGACCTTGCAGGGCGACCGGGTCCTGGCGGTCGCGAAGGCCTTGCTGACGGCGGCCGCGATCCTGGTGCCGTTCTTCTACCTCGCCTCGCGCATCCTCCCGCAAGTGCTGGCGCGCGTGGCGCGCACGCGGAACGAAGAGCTCTTCCTGCTCGTGACGCTCGCGGTCGGGCTCGGTGCGGCCGCGGTCACGCAGGCGGTCGGTCTCTCGCTGGCGCTCGGCGCGTTCCTGGCCGGGCTCCTCATCAACCAGTCCGACTACGCCCACGAGATGCTCGCCCGCATGCTGTCCGCTGCGCGACGCGTTCGTCGCGCTCTTCTTCGTGACCGTCGGCGTCCTCATCGACCTGCGCGTGGTCGGTCGACAACCTCCCGCTGCTCGGTGTGCTGGTCGGGCTGGTCGTGATCGGCCAGTGGGCGATCTGGACGGTGGTGAGCCTGATCTTCCGGGAGCCGCTGTCGACGGCGATCCTGGTGGGCGTCGGCCTGGCCCAGATCGGCGAGTTCTCGTTCATCCTGGTGCAGGTGGCGCGCCAGGCCGGCCACGTCGGCGCGGACGTCTACAGCGCCACCCTGGCCGCCTCGCTCGTGACGATCTTGATCAACGCGGCGCTCGTCCGGATGGTCCCGCGCTGGATCGGTCCGGCACGATTCGACCAGCGCCGGGCGCCGGCGCTCGGGCTGCCGTCGGTGCGGAGCGCTCGAGGGCCACGTCGTCCTGTGCGGATTCGGCCGCGTGGGCAGCGCGATCGGTGAGGCGCTCGAGACGTTCGGCGTGCCCTACATCGCGATCGAGAGCGATCCGGACATCGTGAAGAGCCTGCGCGCCCGGAACGTGCCCGCCGTGTTCGGCGACGCGGCACAGCGGGTCATCCTGGCGGCCGCCCAGGCCAACCACGCCGCGCTCGTGATCCTGGCGATTCCGGAGAACGATCGCGCCCGGCAGGCCGTGCGCCGCATTCGCGCCTTCAACCCGACCGTCCAGATCCTGGCGCGCGTGTACGATCTCGCCTGGCGCGCCCGGCTCCTCGAGGCAGGCGCCGCCGAGGTGATCCAGCCGGAGGAAGAGGCGGCGTCGACCCTGATCCGTCACGCCCTCGAGCGGCTCTCGCTGCCGCGCGAGCGCGTGCTGGCGTATCTCAACCGCTATCGCGGCACGATGGAGCGCGTCCAAGGCCGAGGAGGCGGGGACGGGGCTGCCGCAGCTTCGTGAGATCAGTCTCCGGGGCGGCCACCTCATGGACCAGTCGCTGGGCGAAGCGCGGATGCGCGAGCGTTTCGGGGTCACCGTCGTCAGCGTGACTCGCGCGACCGGTGAGGTGGTGGCGGATCCGACTGCCGACACGGTGCTGCGCCGGGGCGACCGGCTCAGGCTCTTCGGGCTCCCCCGTCAGATCGACGTCGCTGCTGTCCGGGTCGGACGTGCTCATCGAATGAGCGAGGTGGTCTAAGCGGCTGAAAAGCCGCTCGCGCGAACCCGCCACGCACACGGTTATCCACGACTCGGCCACAGTATTGGTGGACAACCGTCTGCACGCGGCTGCGGCAAAAGCTCCGCCGCGATGGCCGTGATATCCTCCACTTCATGTCGCGCGTAAACCTCGTCGGGCTATTGCCTTCCGAGCTCGAGGACCTCGCCGTCGAGCTCGGCGCGTCGCGCTATCGCGGCCGCCAGCTCGCGACCTGGATGTATCGCAAGTCGGTCTTCGATCTGGACGCCATGAGCGACCTGCCGAAGGACTTCCGCCAGGCGCTCGCCGAGCGGGCCGTGGTCGAGGTGGCCGAGCTCGAGCGCGAGATGCCGTCGGCGGACGGGAGCCGCAAGCTGGTCTACGTGCTGGACGGCGGGAGCCGGATCAGCTCGGTGCTGATGCCGGACGACGAGCGGATCACCCTGTGCGTGTCGACGCAGGTCGGCTGCGGTTTCGCGTGCGGCTTTTGCCTGACGGGCGTCATGGGGCTCGAGCGCAATCTGACCGCGGGCGAGATCGTCGGCCAGATCATCGCGGCCAACCGTCTTCTCGAAGAAGGCCGGCGGGCGACGCACATCGTCTTCATGGGCATGGGCGAGCCGCTCGCGAACTACGCGGCGCTGGTCAAGGCGATCAGGATCCTCATCGACCCGAAGCTCGGCGTCGGCTACTCGCCTCGCCGGATCACGGTCTCGACGGTCGGGCTCGTGCCCGGGATCGACAAGCTCGGCCGCGAGGATCTGAAAGTGAATCTGGCGATCTCGCTTCACGCGACGACCGACGACGTTCGCGGGCGGCTCATGCCCGTGAACCGGTCCTTCGATCTCGCCGCGCTGATGGGCGCCGTGAAGCGATACCCGCTCGCCTCGCGCCAGCGCGTGTTCTTCGAGTACGTCATGCTCGAGGACGTCAACGATACGGTCGACGATGCCCAGCGTCTGGTGCGGCTGCTTCGCGGCGTCAAGGCCAAGGTCAACCTGATCCCGTTCAACGACTGGGAGGGCGCGCGGTTCCGGCGGCCGCCACTCGCCCGGATCCTCGCGTTTCAGTCGGTCTTGCTGGACGCCGGCCTCACGACGACGGTGCGGTGGAGCAAGGGCGAGGACATCGGAGCCGCCTGCGGTCAGCTCCGGGAGCCGTCGGCGGTGGCGAGCGCGAGTGCCAGCTGAGGTGAACGCGGCCCGGACCGTCTCGTTCGCGACCCTCGGCTGCCGGCTCAACCAGGTCGACACGCAGCAGATCCAGACCATGCTCGAAGCGCGCGGGTTCCGCACCGTCGGCTTCGACGAGCCCGCGGACGTGGTCGTCGTCAACACGTGCACGGTCACCGCGCGCGCCGAGCTGTCGGACCGCCGGACCATCCGCCGCGCCGCACGGGTGAGTCCGCGGGCGAAGCTGGTCGTGACCGGTTGCTGGGCGCAGACGAGCCCGGGTGAGGTCGCCGGCCTGGCGGACGTCGATCTCGTGGTCGGCAACGCGGACAAGCATCGCCTGCCCGAGCTGCTCGACCGAGTCGGTGCCGAGCGTGTGCAGGTCTCGGATATCGGCGAGGTGCGGGCGGTCGAGGTGACACCCGCCGCTCGGCTCGGCGGCCGGTCGCGCGCGTTCCTGAAGGTTCAGGACGGCTGCCAGCATCGCTGCGCGTTCTGTGTCGTGCCGCTGGCGCGCGGCTCCAGTCGCAGTCTCGAGCCCAAGGTCGTCCTCGATCAGGCCCGTCAGCTCGTCGAGGCCGGACACCCGGAGATCGTGCTGACCGGCGTGGACCTCGGACACTACGGCGCCGATCTCGTCCCGCGCACGAGCCTGGCGGAGCTGGTGCGATCCCTCGGCGACATCCCCGGCCTGCGCTGGGTGCGCTTGTCGTCCCTGCTCCCGGCGTACTTCACGCCGGAGCTGCTGGAGATCGCGACCTCGTCGCCGGTCGTGGTGCCTCACTTCCATATCCCGCTGCAGAGCGGGAGCGATCGGGTGCTGAAGGCGATGCGGCGTCCGTACAACACGCGGATGTACCGAGCCCTGGTCGAGCGCCTGGCGGCCGTGCGGCCGCGGCTCGGTCTCGGCGCCGACGTCATCGCGGGCTTTCCGGGCGAGACCGAGGCCGAGTTCGCCGAGACCGTCGCCTACGTACGCGACTTGCCGTTCTCGTACCTGCACGTCTTTCCCTACTCGGCGCGCGCGGGCACCGAGGCCACCCGGCTCCCGGGCCAGCTTGATTCGCGCGTGACGACGCGACGCAGCGCTATCCTCAGAGACATCGGTCGCGCCAAGAGCGACGCGTTCCGGCGCGGACTCATCGGTCACGTCGAGGACGTGCTGGTGCTCGAGACCCCGGACCGCGCCACCGGCAGGCTCGTGGGACTCACCGGCAACTTCGTCGAGGCGGTCTTCTCCGGTCCGCCGCGGCTCGTGCGGACGCTCACCACGATTCGCGTCACCGGAGTTCAGGACGATCGGCCGATCGGCGAGCTCGAAGCGGGGCCGAGCGATCGATGAAGGCGAGCGAGCCCGCGATCGGCATCATCGGCGGAAGCGGCCTCTACGAGCTCGAGGGGCTGACCGACGTCAAGTGGCAGAAGGTCCAGACGCCGTTCGGCGCGCCGTCGGACGCGTACTGTGTCGGCCGGTTCGCCGGCAAGCGGGTGATCTTCCTGCCGCGGCACGGTCGCGGCCATCGGGTGACGCCGAGCGAGCTGAACTTCCGCGCGAACATCTGGGGGTTTCGCTTCCTCGGTGCGCAGTGGGTCATCTCGATCTCGGCGGTCGGCAGCATGAAGGAAGCGATCCGGCCGCTCGACCTCGTCGTCCCGGACCAGTTCTTCGACGCGACCAAGCGGCGCGTCTCCTCGTTCTTCGGCGACGGCATCGTCGCCCACGTGGGCATGGCCGAGCCGGTGTGCCCCGACCTCGCGGGCGCGCTCGAGAAGGCGGCGCGCCAGACGAGCGCGACCGTGCACCGCGGCGGCACCTACATCTGCATCGAGGGGCCGCAGTTCTCGACCAGGGCGGAGTCGCGCATCTATCGGAGCTGGGGCGTGGACGTCATCGGGATGACCAACATGCCCGAGGCGAAGCTCGCGCGAGAGGCCGAGCTTTGCTACGCGACCCTGGCGCTCGCCACGGACTACGACGTCTGGCACGAGACGCACGAAGCGGTCTCGGTCGAGGCGGTCGTCCAGAATCTCTTGAAGAACGTCGCGACCGCCAAGGACGTCCTGCGCCGGGTGATCCCCGCGATCGCGCCGCCGCGCGGCTGCGAGTGCCCGAGCCTTCTCAAGAACGCCGTCATCACCAACCCGACGTCCTTCCCGCCGGCGACGCGCAAGAAACTGGCGCTCTTCCTCGACAACTACTTTCCGCGCGGCCGGAACCGTGTTCCGCGCGAGCGGAGCCGGCGTGCACCCACGGCAGGCCACCCTCGGTCGAGGCCGGCCTCAAGGACCCCGCTACAATGAGCGATCTCCTGGTCGTCGGCTCGGTTGCGCTGGACAGCGTCGAGACGCCCTTCGGCAAGGTGCAGGAAGCACTCGGCGGCTCCGCGACCTACTTCTCCTACTCGGCGAGCTTCTTCACCGCCGTGCACCTGGTGGCGACGGTCGGCGAGGATTTTCCCGAGGCGCATCTGAAGCTTCTCGCGGATCGCGGCGTGGACATCGGGGGACTTCAGACTTCCAAGGGCCGCACCTTCCGGTGGACGGGCCAGTACGGCTACGACCTGAACGAGGCCAAGACCCTCGAGACCCAGCTGAACGTCTTCGCCGAATTTCGCCCGGTGCTGAACGACGTATCGGGGCGAACGCCCTTCCTGTTCCTGGCGAACATCGATCCCGAGCTCCAGCTCGACGTGCTCCGCCAGATGAAGGAGCGCCCGAAGCTGGTCGCCCTGGACACGATGAACTTCTGGATCCAGGGCAAGCGCGAGGCGCTGCGCAAGGTCCTGGCCGAGGTGGACGTCGTCACCGTGAACGACGGCGAGGCGCGGCAGCTCGCCAGCGAGCCGAACCTGATCCGCGCGGCGCGGGCCATCTCGGCGATGGGACCGAAGACCGTCGTCGTCAAGCGCGGCGAGTACGGCGCGCTGCTCAGCACCGAGGACCGGCTCTTCTTCGTGCCGGCCTATCCGCTGGAATCGGTCTACGACCCGACCGGCGCCGGCGACACGTTCGCGGGCGGATTCATGGGCTATCTCGCGGCGCAGGACCGGATCGACGCCGCCGCGATGCGGCGCGCGATCGTCTACGGCTCGGTGATGGCGTCGTTCACCGTCGAGGACTTCTCGCTCAAGCGGCTCACGCGGCTGTCGCCCAACGACATCGCCGAGCGCTACACGGCGTTCCACGACCTGATCCGGGTCGAGCCCTGAGCACGATGACGCAGGCCAAGTACGATCGTCTGGTCGACGTGCTCCGCGAGATGGAGAGCGTGGTGGTCGCGTTCTCGGGCGGCGTCGACTCGACCTTGCTCGCGCGCGCCGCGAAGGACGCCCTCGGCGCCCACGCGCTGCTCGTGACGGCGGATTCCGAGACCTATCCGGCCAGTGAGCTCGACGAGGCCCGGCGCCTCGGCGAGCTCCTGGGCATGCGTCACCTGATCGTCCGGACCGACGAGCTCCAGAACCCGGACTACGCGCGCAATCCGACGAATCGCTGCTTCTTCTGCAAGGAAGAGCTCTTCCTCAAGCTCGAGCCCATCGCCGCGCGCGAGGGCTGCCGCGCGCTCGTCTACGGCGCCAACATGGACGACCGCGGCGACCACCGCCCGGGCATGAAGGCCGCGAAGGAGCGGGGCGTGCGCGCGCCCTTGATCGAGGCCGAGCTGTGGAAGGAAGAGATCCGGACGCTCTCGCGCGAGCTCGGCCTGCCCACGTGGGACAAGCCCTCGTTCGCGTGCCTGTCCTCGCGCTTCCAGTACGGCGACCGGATCACGCCCGAGAAGCTCCGCCAGGTCGACGCCGCCGAGGCGTTCATCCGCTCGCTCGGCTTTCGCCAGTTCCGGGTGCGCCACCACGATCGCCTGGCGCGCCTCGAGATCGACCGGGCCGAGATGGCCAGGCTCTGGGAGGGCGACCTGCACGACACGATCGTGACGCGCCTGCGCGAGCTCGGCTACATCTACGTGACGCTCGACCTCGCCGGCTTCCAGTCCGGCAGCGCGAATCTGTTGCTGAACCTGAAATCGAAAGCGAACGGTGGATAGGGAAGCGCTTCGCGCGCTGCTCGAAGATCTCCGGGCCGGGCGCGTCGACGTCGACGCGGCGGTCGCGAAGCTTCGCGCGCTGCCGTTCGAAGATCTGGGATTCGCGAAGATCGACCATCACCGCGCGCTCCGAGGCGGCGCGCCGGAAGCCGTCTTCTGTCTCGGCAAGACGCCCGCGCAGGTCGTCGCGATCCTCGAGCGCTTGATCGTTCATCACCCGAACATCCTGGCCACCCGAGCGGATCGCGCCGTGGCCGACGCGGTGGCCGCCGCCGGCCTGCCGCACGTCTACCACGCCGACGCGAAGCTCGTGATCGCCCGACCGGAGCCCGGCGCCGGGCTCGGTCTCATCGTCGTGCTCGCCGCCGGGACCGCCGACCTTCCCGTCGCCGAGGAAGCCGCGCTCGTGGCCGAGGCGCTGGGCAATCGGGTCGAGCGGCTCTACGACTGCGGCGTGGCGGGGCTGCATCGGCTGCTGGCGCACTACCATCTGCTGGCCGAGGCCAACGTGCTCGTCGTGGTCGCGGGGATGGAAGGCGCGTTGCCGAGCGTCGTCGGGGGATTGATCGATCGGCCCGTCATCGCCGTGCCGACCAGCATCGGGTATGGCGCCTCGTTCGGCGGGGTCGCCGCGCTGCTGGCGATGCTGAACTCGTGCGCCTCGGGTGTGTCGGTGGTGAACATCGACAACGGCTACGGGGCGGCTCACCAGGCCTCTCAGATCAATCATCTCATCGCTAAGGTGCGGTGACGTCGCGCCGGCGGGGGCCGGGCGGGCCGGGAGGGGTCGTGGGACCACGCGGCACGCGTTCGCTGCTCCGGGGTGGCTGGGCTCCATCTGGGCGCGTCTCGTCCGTTGCCCCTTGGAGGGAACGGGTCCCACGACCCCTCCCGGCCCGCCCGGCCCCCGCCGGCGCGAGCGGCGCCGCGCTTGAGAGGCGTGATCGACGGGCGGCCTGGTGAGTTCGCGCGCAGGCATAGTGCATAGGGGACGAGGCGGTGGAGCGCTCGATGGTCTTGTTCGATTTGTCGGGTGAGGTGAAGACGCGGTGAGGGTCGCTTACTTCGATTGTCCTTCTGGGGCGGCGGGGGACATGATCATGGCGTCGCTCCTGGACGCGGGAGTGTCGCTCGCGCGGCTGAAGGAGGAGCTGGCGAAGCTGGCGCTGCCCGGGTGGACGCTCGTTGTGCGGGAGGTGATGAAGGGGGATTTTCGGGCGACCAAGGTGGATGTCGAGATCGACGGGGATGCGCATCGGCATCATCGGTCGCTGCGGGACATTCTCGACATTCTCGAGCGCAGCGCGCTCGAGGCGAGCGTGCGGGAGCGGGCGACGCGGATCTTCACGCGGCTCGCCGATGCCGAGGCGCGCGTGCACGGGGCCGATCGCGAATCGGTCCAGTTCCACGACGTCGGCGCGGTGGATGCGATCGTCGACGTGACCGGCGGCGTGATCGCGCTCGATCTGGCCGGGGCGCAGGCGGTTCACGTGTCGGCGCTTCCGGTGGGCGGCGGACACGTCCGTGGGCCGCACGGCCGGATCCCGGTTCCGGCGCCCGGCACCGTCGAGCTCCTGCGCGGCTTCCCGGTCGTCGACACGGGCGTGAAGGCCGAGCTGGTCACGCCGACGGGCGCGGCGATCCTCACGACCTTGTCCGCCTCGGCCGGGAAGATGCCGGCGATGACGATCGACGCCATCGGCTACGGCGCCGGCACGATGGACCTGCCCGGCACGCCGAACGTCCTGCGCTGTTTCCTCGGCCAGACCGCCGACACCCTCGCCGCCGACGAGACGGTGCTCCAGGTCGAGACGACGATCGACGACATGTCGCCCCAGCTCTACGAGACCTTGATCGAGCGGGTGTTCGAGGCCGGCGCCCTCGACGTGTTCCTCCAGCCCGTCATCATGAAGCGCGGCCGGCCGGGTGTGGTGGTGACGGCGCTCTGCGCGCCGGAGCGCGTCGGCGACCTGTCCCGCGCCCTGTTCGAGGAGACGACGACGATCGGCGTGCGCTGGTCGGAATGGCGCCGCGCGCGGCTGCAGCGCGAGATGGTCGAGGTGACGACGGCCTACGGGACGATCCCGTTCAAGGTCTCGCGCCTGGGCGGTCGAATCGTGACGATCACGCCCGAGTTCGCCGACGTCGCCCGGATCGCGCGCGAGAAGTCGCTGCCCGTTCGCGAGGTCCTCGACCAGGCCCGCGCCGACGGGCGGCGCCTCCTCGGCGAGTAGCGCCAAACGCCTGTCCTGGTGTCGCTGGTCAACGAGAATGTCCTCCCCACTGTTAAATAGAAATGTCCGGCTCGGTGATTCGTGCGGCGTTTCACCGCGCGTTGGCGACGTGAAAAGGTCGCGTTCCATGGATGCGTGGGCGCATTGCGACGGCGGGCTGAGGTAGGTGGTGGGCAAGGATGTGGGGTGGGCTCTGGGGTAGGGCGATGGCGGGCCGCCTCGTGATCGCGCGCCGGGTGGCGCGTGGGTCCTCGGGATCCCGGCGTGGGCGCGATGGGAATGCCGCGCGCGCCGGCGTGAGCGGAGCGCGCCCGAGCTCACCGAGCGCGTGACGCAGAGGCCCGCGCCGGGGACGCCGGCGCCCCTGCCCGGGCCCCTCGCGCGGCTTGAGCACGAAGGCGGGGCCGGGCGACGGCTGCCGGGCGATCACGGTGTCGTGGTAGACGACGCGGAGGTGGCCGTCGAGGCGTTCCTGGACCTGGACGTGACAGCCGGCATAGGAGCGCCCGCGAGGGCCGGGGGGAATCTGCACCCAGCGCGGCCCGAGGTGCACGGTGTTGTCGCGGGCGACCGTGCGCTGATACCGGCAGCTCAAGAGGTCGGCGAGATCGCGCGGCACCGGGCGCCAGGCGGGGGTGGCGTCCGCGGGCGGCCGCGCAAAGCGGCGCGTGAAGTCGGCGAGGAACTCGGGCAGGAAGGCGTTGCCGTCCTCGAGTGTGCGGATGCCGCGCCGCCGCAATTCGCTGGTGAGGCGATCCTGGAGGGTGCCCCAGAGCCGTTCGATGCGGCCTTTGGCTTGCGGCGAGTGGGCCCGGATGAAGCCGATGCCGAGGGCCTGCAGCATGCGGCCGAAGTGCGTGGGGTCCTGGTGGCCCTGGAGCTCTTCGGCGAGCGTCCAGTGGGCATCGTTGCGGGCGAACACGTTGAGGCGATCGCCGTAGAGTTCCAGCGGCAGGCCATACATCCGGCAGGTGCGCTCGAGCACGGCGACGTAGCCATGCAGATCCTCGTTGGGGACGGAACCACAGGGCGAGCGGCGTGGAGGTCGCATCATCGATCACGCCATGCAGGGTCGCCAGGGGGCCGCGGTCCTCGAACCAGGCGAAGGGGCTGGCGTCGAGCTGGGCCAGTTGGCCGAGGGCCGGTTTGCGGGGGCGCCGGCTACGATGCTGCGGGGCGGACCGCCGGCGCGTCGCCGGGTGCCCGAGCGCCACGCGGATGCCGCGCACCGCGGCGCGACTGACGGCGAGCTGATGGACCTCGCGCAGCTTCTCCGTGAGATGGACGTCATTGAAGCCGGCGTAGGTCGTGGTCATGAGCCGCGGCGATCTGCTCGCGCGCCTGCGGGGCCAGGCGCCGGTTGCCGGGGCGCCCCCGCAGGGCGTGGAGCAGGCCGCGGGCGCCTCCGCTCGCGGAAGCGCCTCTTCAGTCGTCGAAACTGCCGCACGCTCAACCCCAGCGCCCTCGCTCCTTGCGCATTCGTGATGCGTCCGGCCAGCGCGGCTTTGAGCAACCCGGCCCGCGGCACTTCCTTGCTGCTCATCGAGAAGGTCTCCATGGGGGGACACTTCTATCGAACAGATAGGGAGGACAGTTCTATTTAGCAGCGGCAACAAACGCCCGTCCGGTTGACACAGCGGGGGGCGAAGTCTTACCCTCTGTCGCGCCAGATCGGGGCGTCCAAAACCCGCTCCCAAACCGCCGAATCCCGGAGGATGAGTCGTGAAACTGCCAGTCAAGATGACGATCAACGGCCAGAGCTACAGCCATGAAGTCGAGCCCCGTCTGCTGCTCGTCCACTACATCCGCGAGACCGTGGGGCTCACCGGGACGCACGTCGGCTGCGACACGAGCCAGTGCGGCGCGTGCACGATCCTCATGAACGGCCAGGCGGTCAAGGCCTGCACCTTCTTCGCGGTCCAGGCTGGACGGCGCCAACATCATGACCATCGAGGGACTGGCGAAGGACGGCGAGCTGCACCCGATCCAGCATGGGGTTCTGGGAGAAGCACGGGCTGCAGTGCGGGTTCTGCACACCCGGCATGATCATGTCCGTGTACCAGATGCTCGAGCGGTATCCGAAGCCCTCGGAGGAGCTGATCCGGCATCAGCTCGAAGGCAATCTCTGCCGGTGCACCGGCTATCACAACATCGTGAAGGCGATCGAGTGGGCGGCCGAGCACATGCCCGCGAAGAAGTGAGGAAAGCGTAATGGCCACCGTCGCCTCCGACCGGCTCTTCGGTAAATCGATCAAGCGGCGCGAGGACCCGCGCTTCATCACCGGGCGCGGCCAGTACGTCGACGACCTGAAGCTCCCGGGGATGACGTACGCGGCGTTCGTGCGGAGCCCCCACGCCCACGCGAAGATCCGCAAGATCGACACGGCGGCGGCCGCGCGCCATCCCGGTGTCGTCGCGGTCTTCACCGGCAAGGACATGACCGGCGTCAACTCGCTGCCCTGCGGCTGGGACCTCCGCAAGGAGAAGAAAGTTCCGGGCGTCATGCAGGATCTGGCGATCGTGCCGCACATGCCGCTCACGTCCGACGTCGCGCGCCACGTGGGCGACCCGGTGGCGATCGTGATCGCGGACAGCCACGAAGCGGCGGTCGACGGCGCCGAGAAGGTGCAGGTCGACTGGGAGCCGCTGCCGTCCGTCACGATCACCGACAAGGCGGCCGCGTCCGGCGCGCCCAAGCTCCACGAAGGCGCGCCGGGCAACGTCGCGTTCAAGTGGGAGATCGGCGACCGGGCGGCGACCGACGCGGCCTTCAACAGCGCGCCGGTGAAGGTGAAGAAGCGCATCGTCAACCAGCGCCTGGTCGCCAACGCCATGGAGCCGCGCGCATGCGTGGCGCGCTACGACGACGCGACGGGTGAGCTGACGCTCTGGGTGACCTCGCAGAACCCGCACGTGCATCGGCTGCTGATGTGCGCGTTCGTGCTCGGCATTCCCGAGCACAAGGTGCGGGTGATCGCGCCGGACGTGGGCGGCGGCTTCGGCTCCAAGATCTTCCTCTACAACGAAGAAGTCGTCTGCTCGTGGGCCTCGCGCAAGCTCAAGCGGCCGATTCGCTGGACCGCCAGCCGCAGCGAGGCATACCTGACGGACGCGCACGGCCGCGATCACGTGACCGACGCCGAGCTCGCGCTGTCGACCGACGGCAAGATGCTCGGCCTCCGCGTGAAGACGACCGCGAACCTCGGCGCGTACCTCTCGACCTTCGCGCCGGCGGTCCCGACGTTCCTCTACGGCACCTTGCTCAACGGCGTCTACGCGATCCCCGCCATTCACTGCGAGGTGACGGGCGTCTTCTCGAACACGACCGCGGTCGACGCCTATCGCGGCGCGGGGCGGCCGGAGGCGTGCTACGTCCTCGAGCGCATCGTCGAGGCCGGGGCGCGCGCGGCCAAGATGGATGTGGCCGATCTCCGCAAGAAGAACTTCATCCCGAAGTTCTCCGGCGCGTTCCAGACCCAGGTCGCCGTCGTGTACGACAGCGGCGACTATGGCGCGGCGTGGGACCGGATGCTCCAGATGCTCGACTACAAGAAGTTCCGCGCCGAGCAGGAAGCCGCGCGCAAGCAAGGCCGGCTCCTCGGCATCGGCTTCTCGGCGTACATCGAGGCGTGCTCGATCGCGCCGTCGAAGCTGGTCGGCGCGCTCGGCGCCGGCGCCGGGCTGTACGAGTCCGGCAAGGTGCGCGTGCATCCGACCGGCGGGGTCACGGTGTACACCGGCTCGCACTCGCACGGGCAGGGGCACGAGACGACGTTCGCGCAGATCGTGGCCGACAAGCTCGGCATCCCGATCGAGCAGGTCGAGATCGTGCACGGCGACACCGGGTCGATCCCGTTCGGCATGGGCACCTACGGCAGCCGTTCCGCGTCGGTCGGTGGCACCGCCATTCTCATGTCGCTCAACAAGGTCATCGAGAAGGGTAAGAAGATCGCGGCGCACCTGCTCGAGGCGTCGCCGGGCGATATCGAGTTCGGTGGCGGCCAGTTCTCCGTCAAAGGCGCACCCGGCAAGGCGGTACCGTTCGGCGCCGTGTCCCTCACCGCGTACGTGCCGCACAACTATCCGGAGGGGCTCGAGCCCGGGCTCGAGGAGACGTCCTTTTACGATCCCTCGAACTTCTGCTTCCCCTTTGGCGCCCACGCGTGCGTCGTCGAAGTCGAGCGGGAGACCGGCAACGTCACGATCCTCCGCTACCTGGCGGTGGACGACGTCGGCAACGTCATCAATCCGATGATCGTGGACGGCATGGTCCACGGGGGCATCGCGCAGGGCGTCGGGCAGGCGCTCTGCGAAGGCGCCGTGTACGACGGCCAGTCCGGCCAGCTCGTGACGGGCAGCATGATGGACTACGCGCTGCCGAAGGCCGACATGCTGCCGATGTACGAGACAGACCGTACGGTTACTCCTACGCCGGTCAACCCGATGGGCATCAAGGGCGCCGGGGAGACCGGGACGATCGCGTCACCGCCGGCGGTCATGAACGCCGTGGTGGACGCGCTCGCACCGCTCGGCGTGGACCACATCGAGGCGATGCCGCTGAGCGCCGAGCGTGTGTGGACGATCATTCAGGGCGCCAAGAGCGCCCGGTAAATAAGAGCCAGGAGAGCGACATGTACCCAGCCGCGTTCGACTATCACGCGCCCGGCACCATCAAGGAAGCGCTGGAGCTTCTCGGCAAGCACAAGGACGACGCCAAGCTGCTCGCGGGCGGCCACAGCCTGATCCCGATGATGAAGCTGCGGCTGGCCCAGCCCAAGCACCTGATCGACCTGCGCAAGGTTCCCGGGCTCTCGGGGATCAAGCAGGACGGCAACATGCTGGCGATCGGTGCGATGACCACCCATTGGGAGGTCGAGTCGTCGGCGCTCGTGAAGTCGAAGCTTGCCGTCCTTTCCGAGGTCGCCGCGATCATCGGCGACCCGGCGGTGCGCAACCGCGGGACGGTCGGCGGCTCGATCGCCCACGCCGACCCCGCCGCGGACTATCCGGCGGCGATGATCGCGCTCGGCGCCGAGATGGTGTGCGAAGGCGCCAAGGGGCGACGCACCGTGAAGGTGGACGACTGGTTCAAGGGTCTGATGACCACCGCGGTCGGCGAGGACGAGATTCTCGTCGAGGTGCGCGTGCCCGTGCTGCCGGCGAGCACCGGCGCCGCGTACATGAAGTTCCCGCACCCGGCCTCGCGGTTCGCCGTCGTCGGCGTCGCCGCGGCCGTCACGCTCGACGGCAAGGGCGCCTGCTCCAAGGCGTCGATCGGTGTTACCGGCGCCGGCACCAAGGCCGTGCGCGCGAAGGGTGTCGAGGCGGGCTGCACGGGCAAGAAGCTCGACGCCGCGGCGATCGAGGCGGCCGCCCAGAAGGCCGCCGAGGGTGTCGACGTGCAGGCGGACCTGCAGGGCTCCGTCGAGTACAAGTCGCATCTCTGCCGTGTGTTCGCCAAGCGCGCGTTGACCGAGGCGGTCAAGCGCGCCGGCGGATAGCCGATCGGGCGCTGACCACCACGAGACGCGTGACGCTTCCTCGGGCGCGAGGCCGCTGATGCCGGCGGTCTTCGTGCACGGGGTGCCGGACACGCATCGCGTCTGGCGTCCGTCGTCGGGCGGCTGCGCCGCGACGACGTCGTCACCCTTTCTCTTCCCGGGTTCGGCTGCGAGATCCCCGCGGGCTTCGACTGCTCGAAGGAAGCCTACTGCAACTGGCTGCTCGCCGAGCTCTCCCGCATCGACGGACCGATCGATCTGGTCGGCCACGACTGGGGCGGGCTCCTCGTGGTCCGCGCCGTCTCGCTCGAGCCAACCCTGGTGCGTACCTGGGCCGCCGGCGCCGCGCCGCTCGACCCCGAATACGAATGGCACAAGGCGGCAAAGCTCTGGCAGACCCCCGGAGTCGGCGAGCAGGTGATGGAGAAGCTCACGCCCGAGGCCCTCGCCTCGGCGCTCGTCGCCGCCGGCGTGCCTCAGGCCGACGCGACGACGGCGGGGGAGCATCTCGACCCCACGATGAAGCGCAGCATCCTGGCGCTCTATCGTTCGGCAGTCCGCGTCGGCTCGGAGTGGCGAGGAGATCTGCAACGAGCGCCGGCGCGCGGTCTCATCCTCTGGGGCGAGAAGGATCCGTACGCCGCGCCCGTCTTCGGAAGTCGTCTGGCGAGCCGGACCCGCGCGCGCTTCATCCAGTTCGCGGGGTGCTCGCACTGGTGGCAGCTCGAGCGACCCGACGACGTGGCGAAGGAGCTCGAGGGCCACTGGTCGTGATCGCCGCGGTGATGCTGGCCGCGGGCCTCGCGCGACGCATGGGACGGCAGAAGCTCCTGCTTCAGCTGCAGGGCAAGCCCGTCGTGCGCTGGTCCGTCGAGCACATCGTGAGTCACGTCGAGGACGTCGTGGTCGTGACCGGCCCGGACGACACGGCCATCCGTCAGGCGCTCGAGGATCTCGACGGTGCGCTTCGCCGTCAATCCGCGGCCGCAGGACGGGCAGGGGACCTCGATCGCCGCCGGTATCGCCGCGCTCAAGCCGTGGACGACCGCCGCGCTGGTCGCCCTCGGCGACCAGCCGCGCATGCCCGCCACGGTCGTGCCGGCGCTGCTCGAAGCCCTCCGCCGCTCGGGCAAGGCCATCGTCGCGCCGATCTACCAGGGCGTGCAGGGCACGCCGGTGGTCTTCTCGTCCGAGGTGTTCGCCGAGCTCCGCGCGCTCAAGGGCGACGCGGGCGCGCGGGCAGTGGTGAAAGAAAATCCGGAGCGCGTCGAGACCGTGGCGTTCGATCTCGCGATGCCGCCCGACGTGGACACGCCCGAAGATTACGCGAAGCTTCATGTACAATAGCTAGCCATGCGCGAAGAGATCCGCAAGATCCAGGACATGATGGAAGCGGCGGAATACGTCACCGACGCACCGGTTGCGACGTCGATTCATCTCGCGATGCGCTTGCGCAAGCCGCTCTTGATCGAAGGGCCCGCCGGCGTCGGCAAGACCGAGGTCGCGAAGGTGATGGCGCGGATGCTCGGGACGAACCTGATCCGGCTGCAGTGCTACGAGGGGCTCGACGCGTCGACGGCGCTCTACGAGTGGAACTATCAGAAGCAGCTCCTGCACATCAAGCTCGAGGAAGCCGGACACAACAACCGGGGGATGGTCGAGAAGGAGCACGAGATCTTCTCGGAGCCGTTCCTGCTCCGCCGCCCGATGCTCCAGGCGATCACGCAAGAGTCTCAGTCGCCGGTTCTCCTGGTCGACGAAGTCGATCGCTCAGATGAAGAGTTCGAAGCGTTCATGCTCGAGGTGTTCTCGGAGTGGCAGGTGACGATCCCCGAGATCGGCACCATCAAGGCGACGCATCCGCCGCACGTCATCCTGACCTCGAACCGCACGCGCGAGCTGTCGGACGCGCTTCGCCGACGGTGTCTCTATCTCTGGATCGACTATCCGGCGCCCGACAAGGAAATCCGGATCATCGCGCGCAAGGTGCCGGGCATCAACGGCCGGCTCACGCGCGAGATCGCCAAGTTCATGGAGACTCTCCGTCAGGTGCGGCTCGCGAAGGTGCCGGGCGTGGCCGAGACCCTCGACTGGGCCCAGGCGCTCGCGTCGCTCCACGCCGATCACATCGACGAGGCGCTCGTCAACGAGACGCTCGGCTGCGTGCTGAAGGACGTCGACGACATGAAGCGGTTCCGTAACGAGGTCGCGAAGACGGGGCTCGCCCCGTTCCTGCCCACGCCGAGCTGAGCGCGTGCCGCGGGATCTCTCGGCGGCGATCGCGCGCTTCGCGTCGCTGCTCCGGCAGTCCGGTCTGCCGGTGACTCTGGTCGAGGTCACCGACGCGGTCCGCGCCCTCGACCACCTCGACCTCACCGACCGTCACGAGCTCTACCTTGGTCTGCGCGCCATCTTCGTGACCCGGCCCGAGGAAGTGCCGCCGTTCGACCGGTGCTTCGAGGCATTCTGGCGCGTCATGCCGGAGAGGGACGACGACCAGTCCGGATTCATTCCGGCGCCCTCGATCGACGACCCGGGCGGCGCGGTCGCCAAGGCGGGGCAGAAGCGCGAGGCGCTGGCGCTCGACTCGTGGGGCGAGGAAGAGCCCGAGGAAGGCGGCGATCCGCTGAGCGTGCCGCTCGCGTCCGAGGCCGAAGGGCTCGTGAATCAGGACTTCTCGACCTTCAGCGCCGACCAGCTCGACGAGCTCTTGAAGCTCACGATCAAGATCGCGCGCCGGCTCGCGCATCGGATGAGCCGCCGCCGGCGGCCGGTGAAGCGGCGCGGTCGGGTCGATCTGCGGCGCACGCTGCGCGCGAACCTCACGCGCGGCGAGATCATCGAGCTGCGCTACCGCGAGCGGAAGCGCAAGAAGGTGCGGCTCGTGTTGCTCTGCGACGTCTCCGGCTCGATGGATCTCTACAGCCGCTTCCTGCTCCAGTTCCTGTTCGCGCTGCAGAACGTCTTCGGCCGGGTCGAGACGTTCATCTTTTCCACGCGGCTCACGCGCATCACCGAGCTGCTCCGCGGGCGGTCGTATCGTCAGGTGCTGCGGCGGCTGACCGACGTGCGTGACTGGTCGGGCGGCACGCGCATCGGCGAGTCGTTCGCCCAGTTCAACCGCGAGTGGCCGCACCTGGTCGACCGGCGAACGATCGTGATCGTCTTATCGGACGGGTGGGACACGGGCGAGCCGGACGTGCTGGCGACCGAGCTCATGCGGATCAAGCGGCGCGCGGCCCGCCTGATCTGGCTGAACCCGCTACTCGGCAACCCCTCGTACGAGCCCCTGACGCGCGGCATGGCGGCGGCGATGCCGCTGATCGACGACTTCGCGGCCGGCCACAACCTCGCGGCCTTGCGCGATCTCGCCGGCAAGCTGCATCTCTAGCGCCCCTCGTTTCCGCGCGGGCGAAGAGCGCGGAGACAGTAGATTCGCGCACCGGTCGAAAGACCGCCTCGCATCGGGCCGGATGCCTGTTCGCCCGCGGCGCCAACGCTTTACCGGAACGTCACACGCGTCGCGGTAGCGTCAGGGGTGCGTCGCGGCCCCGCTCGGCGTATCATGAGGACCCATGGCGGAACTCTTCGATCAGATTGACGAACTTCGGCGGTCTCCGGGCAAGGTCGCGGTCGCGACCCTGGTGAACACGCGCGGCACCACGCCGCGCAAAGAAGGCGCCAAGATGCTCGTCGGTGAAGGCGGATCCGTGCTCGGTTCCGTCACCATCGGCGGCTGCGTGGACGCCCAGGTGATCGAGCAGACCGAGGACGTGCTGAACACGAACCGGCCCCGGCTCCTCGAGCTGAATCTGGGCGACGAGGAGGCGTGGGAGATCGGGCTCACGTGCGGCGGCACGATCGAGGTGTTCGTCGAGCCGCTGTCGGCCGATTTCCTGGAGCGCGTGCGCGCGCATACCGACAAGGGCGGACGGGCCGCGATCATCACGCGGCTCGACGGTCCGGTCGGCGCGAAGATACTGTTGCTGGACGACGGCACGACCACCGGGACGCTTGGGCGACGCCGCGCTCGACGAGCGCTTCGTCGAGGAGGCGCGCGACGCGATGACGCTCGGCACCTCGCGCACGCTCTTCGCCGAGGGCACGCGCGCGTTCGTCGAGGTGTTCGCGCCGTCCGCGCTGCTGCTCGTCGTCGGCGCCAGCCACGTCTCGATGCCGATGGTCGACCTCGCCCGCGTGCTCGGCTACCGGACGGTCGTCATCGACGGCCGGCCGCGGTTCGCGACCCGCGAGCGCTTCCCGCAGGTCGACGAGCTGAAGATCGGTATCCCCTCGGAGCTCGTCAGCGCGTATCCGCTCGTGCCGTCGACCGCGCTCGTGCTGATGGCGCACGACTACAAGTACGACCTGCCGGTGCTGCACAAGGCGCTCGCGACCGACGTCGGCTACATCGGCATGCTCGGCTCGAGCCGGCGCGGCGCGGCCATCCTGAAGCTCCTGGCCGAGGAGGGGCAGAGCGAGGCGGCGCTCAAGCGTGTCCGCGTGCCGATCGGCCTCGACATCGGCGCGCGCTCGGCGCCCGAGATCGCCCTGGCGGTCATGGCCGAGATTCAGGCCGTGCGGGGCGGCGGGACCGGCCAGCCGATGAGCACGAAGCCTCGCCGGGACAGCGTGCCGGTTTCGGGTCCCTCAGGATCGGCCCCAAGCTCGAAGTCATGAAGGCGATCGCGCAGCGGCGCGAGGCGGCGAGCGCCGAGGGCCTGGTCGGCAAAGTGCTCTGCCACGACGTTCGCGACGCGGCCGGCAAGATCGCGGTCGAGAAGGGCGCGCGGCTCACCGCAGCCACCGCGAAGATTCTCCTCGAGACGCCCTGGGAAGAGATTCACCTGCTCGCCGTCGATCCGAACGATCTGCACGAAGAGGAAGCCGGCAAGCGGCTGGCGGCCGCGGTGATCGGCGACGGCGTCGAGGTGAAGGGCTACACCGGCGGGCAGTGGACGCTCGCCGCGACACGGCGGGGCCTCCTGAAGGTTCGCCGCCAGGCGCTGGCCGACGCGAACGCGCTCGAGGGCATCTCGATCTTCACGCTCTTCGAATCGCAGCCCGTCGAGCCCGGCGAGACGATCGGCAAGTGCAAGGTGACGCCGCTCGTCATTCCGGCGGAGACGCTCGCAGCGGTCGAGAAGATCGCCCGCGACGCTCACGGGCTCGTCGCGGTCAGCGCGTTCCGGCCGACGACGATCGGCGTGATCGCCCAGGAGCGGCTCGACGCCAAGCAGCGCGCCCGATTCGAGGCGGCGCTGAAGCAGAAGATCGAGTGGTTTGGCGGACGTTTGCTGCCGATCACCTACGCCGGCGGTTCACCGAAAGTCGTGGCCGATGCGCTGACGGCACAGCGGCGCGACGGCGCCGAGGTGCTGATCGTCGCCGGGGCGAGTGCGCTCGATCCGCTCGATCCCGTCTTCGGCGGCCTCACCCTGCTGGGCGCTCGCATGGAGCGACACGGGGTGCCGGCCCATCCCGGCAGTCTCCTCTGGCTCGCGCTGTGGGATGGAAAGCCGGTGCTCGGGATGCCGACCTGCGGCATGTTCTCGCAGGCGACGACGTTCGACCTGGCGCTACCGCAGATCCTCGCTTGCGAGCGCGTCGACAATCGGACCCTGGCCGAGATGGGCCATGGCGGCATGCTCTCGCGCGACATGGCGTATCGCTTCCCGCCGTACCGGTCGAACGTCGCCCGCGGGGAGCTCGAGTGAGCGGCGCCACGCCCTCCGCGCCCGGCGGCCTCTATAGCGACGTCATCCGCGATCGGTGGCGGAAGCCGCGCCATCGCGGCGAGCTGCCCGGCGCCAACGCCGTGGCCGAGGACGTGAACCCGCTCTGCGGCGACCGCGTGCGGATGATGCTGACGGTCGCGCCGGAGGGGCGGATCGCCGAGGCGCGGTTCATCGGCGACTCCTGCGCGATCTGCACCGCGTCCGCCGACGTGGTCGCCGATCTGGTCGCGGGCCGCACGCGCGGCGAGGCGGCGGCGCTGGACGTGAGCGACGTGCTGGCCGTGCTCCAGGCCGAGATTCGCCCGACGCGGATGCGGTGCGCGACCTTGCCGCTCTCCGTGCTGGCGCAGGCGCTCGACGGAGCCAAGAAGGCATGAGGCTCGACGAGCTCACGCGGCCGGATTTTCCGATCTTGAAGAGGATCGTCAACGGCCATCCGCTCGTCTATTTCGACTCCGGTGCCTCGAGCCAGAAGCCGCGCGCGGTGCTCGAGGCGATGAACCGGTACTACGAGCGGAGCCACGCGAACGTGCATCGCTCGATCCACACCCTCGGCGAGGAGGCCACGGAGCTCTACGAGCTCGCGCGGGATTCCGTCCAGCGCTTCATCGGTGCCCCGAGCCGGGAAGAAGTCGTCTTCACCCGCGGGCACCACCGACGGGCTCGGCCTCATCGCGGAGACCATCGGGCGGACGCTCGGCAGGGGCGACGAGATCATCGTCACCGAGCTCGAGCACCACTCGAACCTGATCCCGTGGCAGCTCGTCGCGAAGGACCGGGGCGCCGTCCTGAAGGCGGTGCCGATCCGCGACGACGGCACGCTCGACCTCGGCGCCCTCGACCGCCTGCTCACAGCGCGTACGCGCGTGGTGGCGTTCGCCCACGTCTCGAACGTGGTGGGGACGATCAATCCGGTCGCCGAGATCGTGCGCCGAGCCCGAGCGGTCAAGGCGTTCACGGTCGTCGACGGGGCTCAGGCCGCGCCTCACCTGCGGCTCGATATGTCCGCGCTCGAATGCGATTTCTACGTGTTCTCGGCCCACAAGATGCTCGGCCCGACCGGGATCGGCGTCCTGTACGGCCGGCGCGCGGTGCTCGACAGTTTGGAGCCCGGCCGGGGCGGTAGCGAGATGATCAAGGAAGTGTGGATCGATCACGCGCAGTGGAACGACCTGCCCTGGCGGTTCGAGCCGGGCACCCCGCCCATCGCCGAGGCCGTGGGGCTGACGGCGGCGATCGAGTACCTGGAGAAGCTCGGCATGGACCGCGTGACCGAGCACGAGCGCGCCCTCACGCGCCAGACCCACGAAGGCCTGGCGCGGATTCCGGGGGTGACGGTCTACGGCCCGCCCCTGGGCGTCGAGCGTGGCGCCGTCGTCTCGTTCGCGGTGGACGGCCTTCATCCGCACGACGTGGCGGCCTTGCTCGACGCCGAAGGGATCGCCGTCCGGGCCGGCCACCACTGCGCGATGCCGCTCATGCGTCGACTCGGAGTCGTCGGCACCTCACGGGCCACCTTCTCGGTGTTCAACTCACCCGACGAGGTCGCGCTGCTCCTGACGGCGGTCGCCGGGCTCCGCTCGGCGCTCTAGGAGGTTCGCGGTGAGCACGTCGGTACCCCGCAATCCGTTCGTCTCCCCGCGATTCGGCCAGGTCGCGACGTTCATGCTGCTGCCCACGGCCGACTCCGCCAAGGGCCTCGACGTCGCCCTGCTCGGCATTCCGTACGACGGCGGGACCTCGTACCGCACCGGTGCCCGCTTCGGTCCGCGGGCCGTACGCGAGCAGTCCTCGCTGATTCGCCCGTGGAATCCCGTGCTCAAGGTGCACCCGTTCGAACGGCTGCGCATCGCCGATTGCGGCGACGTCGACACCGTGCCGATCTCGATCGAGCGCACCCTGGCCGCCATCGATGCACGAGTGAGCCAGGTGATCGCGGAGGGCGCGATGCCCGTCTGCGTCGGCGGCGATCACTCCGTGACCCTCGGCATCCTGCGCGCGGTCGCGCGCCGCCACGGGCGATTGGGACTCGTGCACTTCGACGCCCATCCCGACACGTGGGACGAATACTTCGGCTCGAAATACTTCCACGGCACGCCGTTTCGCCGGGCCGTCGAGGAAGGGCTCATCGATCCCCGACGCATGATCCAGGTCGGGATCCGCGGTCCGCTCTACGGCTCCGAGGACTTCGAGTTCCACGACCAGCACGGGATCGAGGTCGCCCGCATCGAGACCGTGAAGGAGCAGGGGACCGCCTGGGTCGCGGAGCGGTTCGCCCGCCTGCGCGGCGGCCCGGTCTACTGCTCGTTCGACATCGACGCCGTCGATCCGGCCTTCGCGCCCGGAACCGGGACGCCGGAGGTCGGCGGGCTTACCTCGTATGAAGCGCTCGTGCTGGTGCGGGCGCTCGCGGGCCAGTCGCTCGTCGGCGCGGACGTGGTCGAGGTCTCGCCCCCGTACGACGGCCCCGGCCAGATCACCGCGCTGCTCGCCGCCAATCTGCTCTTCGAGCTCGTGAGCCTGCTGGCGCTCCAGAAATGAACGCGGCTCGCAACGGGTTCGGGCCGGCTCTCGCACGCTCCGGCCGCGCATCCGTGTCGACGACCGCGACGTGCGCGTGTCTCGCGTTCGTCGTTGCGCTGCTCGCGCTCGCGGCTCCGGCGTCGGCGGCGCCGCAGCCCGTCGCCACGATCGAGATCGAGGGGGTGATCAGCCCGGTCACCCTGCGTCTCGTGGGCCTCGCCATCGACCGCGCGCAGGCCGAGCGCGCCCAGGCGCTCATCATCCAGCTCGACACGCCCGGCGGGCTCGAGCGCTCGATGCGCGCGATCGTCCAGCGCATGATGAACGCCGAGGTGCCGGTCGTCGTCTACGTCGCGCCCACCGGCGCGCGCGCGGCGTCGGCCGGTGTCTTCATCACGATGGCCGCGCACGTGGCGGCGATGGCGCCCGCGACCAACATCGGCGCCGCCTCGCCCGTCATGGTCGGCGGCGGTACTGCCGACAAGACGATGATGAAGAAGATCGAGAACGACGCCGCCGCGTTCATCCGGACCGTCGCGCTCGAGCGCGGCCGCAACGCGGACTGGGCCGAGAAGGCGGTGCGCGAGGCCGTGGCCATCACGGAGCGCGACGCGCTGAAGCTGAAGGTGATCGACCTCATCGCCGACTCTGTCCCCGACCTGCTGGAGAAGATCGACGGCCGCGTCATCAAGCTGCCCAAGGGCCCGGTGACGCTTGCCACGAAAGGCGCGCCGGTCCGGCCGATCGAGATCGGCTTCCGCGATCGGTTCCTGAACGTGATCACCGACCCGAACGTGGCCTACGTGCTCATGATGCTCGGCATGCTCGGCCTCTTCTTCGAGCTGTCGAACCCGGGCGTGATCCTGCCCGGCGTGATCGGCGGCATCTCGCTGATCCTGGCGTTCTTCGCCTTCCAGAGCCTGCCGATCAACTACGCGGGCCTGCTCCTGATCCTGTTCGGCATCGTGCTGCTGATCGCCGAGATCAAGATCGTGAGCCACGGCATTCTGGCGATCGGCGGCATCGATCTCGATGGCGCTCGGCTCGCTGATGCTCTTCGACGCGCCCGAGGTCGGCTTTCGCGTGTCCTGGTGGGTCATCGGTCCGACGGTGGCCGCGACCGCCGGGCTCTTTCTGTTCGTGGTCGCGGCCGGCGTACGCGCGCTCGGCCGGCCGCCGTCGACCGGCGCCGAGGGCCTGGTCGGCAGAACGGCCACGGTCCGCGAGCGCCTCGGGCCCGAAGGGCAGGTGATGGTGTCGGGTGAGATCTGGCGCGCGGTCGCGGAGGGCGAGCCCCTCGAGCCCGGCGCACAGGTGCGGATCGTCGGGGTGGACGGCCTGACCCTGAGGGTCGCGAAGGCCGAGGCCAAAGGGGGAGTCGCATGATCAACGTCGAGTCGCTGCTGCTCATCGCTGTCGTCTTCGTGGTGATCTTCTTCATCGGCTCCTACGCGCGCATCCTCCGCGAGTACGAGCGCGCGGTGATCTTTCGCCTCGGCCGCAGCGCCAAGGCCATCTTGAACCCGGGCGGACAGGGGAACGGGCCGGGCCTCGTCCTCCTGGTGCCCGATCATCGACAAGATCGTGAAGGTGAGCCTGCAGACGGTGGCCCTCGACGTGGCGCCGCAGGACGTGATCACCCGCGACAACGTGTCGATCAAGGTGAGCGCCGTGATCTACTTCCGCGTGGTCGATCCGGAGCGGGCGGTGATCGCCGTGCAGGATTATCTCTACGCGACCTCGCAGATCGCCCAGACCACGTTGCGGAGCGTGCTCGGCCAGGTGGAGCTCGACGATCTGCTCTCGGCGCGCGACAAGATCAACCAGCAGCTCCAGCGGATCATCGACGAGCACACCGAGCCCTGGGGCATCAAGGTCGCGAACGTCGAGGTGAAGCAGATCGACCTGCCGCAGGACATGCAGCGCGCCATGGCCAAGCAGGCCGAGGCCGAGCGCGAGCGCCGCGCCAAGGTGATCAACGCCGACGGCGAGTTCCAGGCGGCGGCCAAGCTGTCCGAGGCCGCCGAGGTCCTGACGCGGCATCCGATCGCCGTCCAGCTCCGCTATCTACAGACCATGCGCGAGATCGCCTCCGAGCGGTCCACGACGACCTTCTTCCCGCTGCCGTTGGATCTCTTCGGGCCGTTGCTCCAGGCCTTCAACAAGGGTGGGGACGGCTCCAAGGCCTGATGTAAAATAGCGCTCGCCTCGGTAGTCGGTAGGTGGTCTCGGGGGGTTAGCTCAGTTGGGAGAGCGCGGCGTTCGCAACGCCGAGGTCGAGGGTTCGAATCCCTTACCCTCCACCATTACTTTTTTCGCGTAGTTAGAAAACATTTTGCGGAATCGGTGGCGCATGGTGGCGCGCTGCGGCGCCTGTCCTCACCGCCTCTCCTGGCCAGGAGCAAGATGGCTGATTTCAACTGGACATGCCCCCATTGCGAAAGGGCAGTCACCATCTCGGATGGGAGGATGACCGCCGAGCGACACACGCTCTGGATCGACAATGCGAATGGTCGCCGGTCGCTGATCACGACCTTCATTGTGTGTCCGAATCCGGAGTGCCGTCGCTTCACGCTGACGGCCCGGCTCTGCGAGAGCTTCCATAGGGGGGAGCGCGGCGAGGTTCTAGGTCAGAAGCTGCAAGAGTGGAGGCTCATCCCAAGCGCGAAGGGCAAGACGTTCCCGTCGTATATCCCGCAGGCAATCTTGGACGACTACCAGGAGGCGTGCTCGATCATAGATCTGAGCCCGAAAGCCTCGGCAACACTCGCGCGCCGGTGCCTCCAAGGCATCCTCCGGGACTTCTGGCAAGTCAAACCGGGCCGACTTGTCGACGAGATCGACCAGATCAAGGCCAAGGTTGATCCGCTCACATGGGATGCGATCGACGCAGTTCGCAAGATCGGGAACATCGGCGCTCACATGGAGAAGGACATCAATCTCATCGTGGACGTCGATCCGGATGAGGCTGGGCTGCTCATCGGCCTCGTGGAGACGGTGCTCCGCGAATGGTATATCGCCCGAGAGGAGCGTAAGGCGCGCATGGGGGCTTTGGTCGCTGCGGCAGCCACGAAAGCCGCGAAGCCGGGTACGCCTAGCGCTTAACGTCTGAATAAGGGATCTCCGAGGGCAGAGTCGTGGTCCAAAGAGCAGCGAAGTGGCATGAGTTCGAGAAGCTCGTCGCTCACCTCCACCACGGGATCGCAGGCAACGCGGAGGTGAAACACAATCAGCGTGTCCTGGGTCGCTCGGGCCGTAAGCGGCAACTCGACGTCACCCTATCCCAGGTGGTCGCCGCGTACCGTACGCTGATCGTGCTTGAGTGCAAGCGCTACAAACGCCGAGTTGGAATCGAGAAGGTGGACGCGTTCGTTAGCAAGCTCGAGGATGTTGGCGCCTCGCACGGCATCATCGTTTCTAACACCGGTTTTGATGACGGAGCGCGGGCCGTCGCCAAGCGTAAGGGCATTACGCTCTTGACTTACCGAGAGGCGACCGAAGTTGACTGGCAGACGGTGACCTCTTCTCAGTCCTGGCTCATTCTTGTCTTGAGTCGAGCGAGTCCACTGTCGATCTCGATCAAGCTCAAGGACGGCTCCAGACAGGAGCCGCCTTCCGAAGCGGTGCTTCTAGGAGAGGCCGACACGCCGTTCTGTACGGCAAAAGAACTCGCACATCAAATCGCGGAGCAGACGATCGGCGAACCACCAAGCATGGTGATCTACGAGTGTGGGATGGTTGACCCGCCCTTGTTCGTCAAGATCGGGGATGCGATCGAGCGCGTGGAAAATATGGAAGTCACGATGAACGTTCGCGTATGGGAGTACACGATCAATCTTCGTTTAGCATCTGGACATGTTCTCGTGACCGACGAAGATGGTGAGCGCGTGATAGG
Source organism: uncultured Candidatus Rokubacteria bacterium (assembly GCA_963789955.1). Classification (GTDB taxonomy): domain Bacteria; phylum Methylomirabilota; class Methylomirabilia; order Rokubacteriales; family CSP1-6; genus AR31. The sequence continues at coordinate 53,990 of CAWBMV010000037.1, read as the reverse complement.
GGAATACACGACTGAGTCGTGGGATCTCCATGAATTGCTTCAAAGCCACCAGGGTCGAGAGCTAACACGTTCTGAAGCAGAGACCCCACGGCCCGATCGGAAGGTGGTCCTCGCTCACGTTCCGGTGTCGAAGCTTAAGCGATATATGCGCCTAGTCGTTGCCGCGAAACATGATCTGCCGGTTGCGCCTGGGGCTAGCTAGTCGCGGCCTGTCTCATATACCGATCTAGGCCCTCTATCGCGGCCTCGTGGCGCTCGGGCTGAACGTGGCCGTAGGTGTCCGCGGTCCTCCCGATCGTCGCGTGCCCCATCTGCTGCTGCACCCACCGGAGATCGGCACCGTCCGACAGGAGCCACGTCGCGTAGGTGTGGCGCGTGCTGTGATACTTCCGGTACTGCAGGCCCGTCGCTTGCAGGAGCGGGCGCCAGACGTGCTCGAGGAAGTACGGGTGGCCGAGGATCCCGCCGTACGTGGTCGGGAACACGAGCGCGCGCTGCTCCGGCGTCCAGCGTCGTACGCCGGCCTCGAGGGCCATCGCCTCGAGGTGGTCGCGGAGCGCGGCCTGCAGGTCCGGCGACATCTTCACCCGCCGAGCCTCACCGTCCTTGACGGGCTCGATCCGGCGGCCCTTGTCGGAGACCGTGCGCTGGACCGTGATGTACCCCTTGCGGAGGTCGACGTCGGTGCGGCGCAGGACCGATTTCGCGTTGACGGCGGACTTCCGGTAGGCTTCTTTCACGCCGTCGACATGCTCGGTCACCACGGCGTTCACGATTTCGCGCACGGAGGGGGTGGTGTTCTTGGAGCCCAGACGCCGGCCGGTTGGGTTTCCTGAGACGCCCGGCGCGAAACTCGTGCTGCTCTTGGCCACGCCCTACTGAGCCCTGTAGACCGCGATTTCCGCGAGCACGGCGCGCGAGTTACCGGCGTGCGATTCACTGGCGCTGCAACTGCACTCAGCGAGGTGGGCGGCGGCCCCGCTGGGGACGGACTGCAACGTCTCGATCTCGCCTCCGGTGAGGGGGTCGAACTTGAATCGGCGCACGGCGCGGCCGCGCGGGATCCTTGTCGTCAGCATAGACGTCCCCCTCCCAGACAGAGTGCGCGTCGCGCGGCGGCGGAGTGGGGTGGGGATTACTCGGGGTGGGGTGGAGTCGCCGCTGAGACATAGTCGCTGAGACGCCGAGACGAGTCAACATTCATGGTTCGCCTTGCGACCGAATGCCGCGCCTCGTGGAGACTCGCCATGGTCCGAGCCTGGGTCGCCGTCACCAACCACAACGTCTCAATCTCGTCTCGGGTGAGGGGTCGAACTTGAATCGGCGGACGCCGCGGCCGCGCGGGATCCTTGTCCTCAGCAAAGACGTACCCCTCCCAGACAAAGTGCGCATCGCGCGGCGGAGCGGGGTGGGGATTATTCGGGGTGGGGTGGAAGTCGCCGCTGACACGATCATCAGGCAGAAGCGGGGATCAGGTCAAATCGGGTGCGTCGAGGGACGAACGCAGAGCTGTTTATCGCCCGCGCACTGACGAAGGATTCAGCAGCCAGTCGATAACGGCCCGAGGATCGTCCGTGTCGTTCGACGGCCGTTCCGCCGCGGCCGCCGCTCCAGGCGTACGCGGCGTGACCGTAAGTTCCGGGCGCGTCTCGGTAGCCGGAGCACTCGCCGCTGCGGGTACACTTGCCGGCACCAACTCAGTCGCGGGTTGCTGTACCGCCGCCGGAGCCGGCTTGACCGCGGGCGCTCGGCGCGTCTCGCCAAGCTGAGCGCACGCCGCCGTCGCCGTCAGCAATCCGGCGAGAAGGACACCCAACATGATGCGGTTCGTTCTTACGGAGATCATGGTTGGCACCTCCGTCCGCTCTGGCCCCCTTGACGTCCAACCCGAGCGCACCAACTGGGGAGGCGGTTTGGGTCGCGTATACAGGAACTACCCCGATGGTGTCAAACACCGGAGAAAACGCGATGTCACAAACCACCACCTTTGCGCCGGCCGTGCAACCCGTTCCCGCCCTCCGCGAGAACAGGGACTTACGACGGCGCCCGCACACACGATTTGTGACGCCGTTGTTGACCACCGAGCAGGCGACAGTCTAGTCTCGGCCCACCGTCCCGACCGTCACCGGCCCTGCTCCCGGAGGATCGCTACATGCAGTGTCCCCGGTGCCAGCACGAGAATCCGCCAGGCTCAGCCTTCTGCCTGGAATGCGGAGGTCGTTTGGCCCCGGCCTGCGCTTCCTGTGGAGCGGAACTGCCAGTCGGTTCCAAGTTCTGCAACAAGTGCGGGACACCGGTTAAGGCGGAAGCGCCAACACAACCGCGCTTCGCCTCACCCGAGTCCTACACGCCGAAACACCTCGCCGAGAAGATCCTCACCTCGCGAAGCGCGCTCGAGGGCGAACGCAAGCAGGTCACGGTGCTTTTCGTCGACGTCGCGGGGTTCACGGCGATGTCGTCGCGGCTCGATCCCGAGGACGTCCACGCGATCATGCGCCGCGCGTTCGAGCTCATGCTCGCCGAGGTCCATCGCTACGAGGGCACGGTGAACCAGTTCCTGGGCGACGGCATCATGGCCTTATTCGGCGCGCCGGTCGCCCACGAAGACCACGCGCGGCGCGCGGTGTACGCGGCGGCGGGCATCCGCACCGCGCTCACGGACTATCGCGAGAAGCTACGCCGGGAACGTGGCATCACCTTCGACGTGCGGCAAGGGCTCAACACGGGGCTCGTGGTCGTCGGTAGCATCGGCAGCGATCTCCGCATGGACTACACCGCCGTCGGCGACACGACCAATGTCGCGGCACGGCTCCAGCAGTCGGCGGCGCCGGGCCAGATCCTGATCGCCGAGCCCGTTCATCGGCTGGTCGCGGGGTACTGCGAGGCGCAGCCGATTGCCGGCTTGCAGCTCAAGGGCAAGAGCGAGCTCGTCAAGGCCTGGCAGGTCGTGGTGGCACGCCCGGCGCGCGGTCGGCTCGACGTGGGGCGTGAGCGCGGCCTCACGCCGCTCGTCGGCCGCCAGCGGGAGCTCTCACAACTCGAGGAGTGCTTCCAGCGCGCGTGCGCCGGCAACGGTCAGGTCGTCTTCATCGTCGGCGAGCCCGGCATCGGGAAATCGCGCCTCGTGGAGGAGCTGCGCCAGCGAGCGCGCGAGCAGGCCGGGTGGTCCGAGGGCCGCTGTGTCTCCTTCGGACGCTCGATGGCGTTCCATCCGGTCATCGACCTGCTTCATCGCGAGTTCGATATCGACGACGGTGATCGGGAGGACGCCGTCGCGATGAAGATCGACCGGGCCTTCCAGCCGTTCGGTGACGACCTCCGCGCGGGTCTTCCATTCGTGCAGCATCTACTGGGCGTCACGCCCGGCGATGCGGCGGTCACGCAGATGGATCCGCAGGAGCGACGTGCCGAGCTCTTCCAGGCGCTGCGCCGATACTTCCGCCGCGCCGCCGAGTCCGAGCCGCGGGTCATCGTCTACGAAGACATCCACTGGATGGACGGCGCGAGCGAGGAGTGGCTGGCCGCGATAATCGACAGTGTACCGGCGAGCCGGACCCTGCACGTGCTCACGCATCGCACGGGATATGTCCATCCGTTCGGCGAACGCTCGTACTTCACTCGCATCGCCCTCGGCGCGCTGTCGGACGCGGAGAGCCTGAGCGTCGCGCGCGGCGTTCTCGTGACCGGCGATGTGCCATCGACGCTTCGCGACGCCATCGCTCGTCGCGCTGACGGCAACCCGCTTTTCGTCGAGGAGATCGTGAAGTCGCATCAGGAAGGGGCGACCGTCGTGCCGGAGACCGTTCAGGGCATCATCACCGCCCGCATCGACCGGCTGGCCGACGGGCCGAAGCGGGTTCTCCAGACGGCTTCGGTGATCGGACGCGAGTTCGGCCGTCGCTTACTCGATCGCCTCGTCGAGCCTGGAACGCCGACCGAGCCATCGGTACGCGAGCTGCTGCGTCTCGAGCTGATCCACCAGAAGAGCATCGATCCCGACGTGACCTATCTCTTTCGTCACGCGCTGACGCACGAGGTCGCATACGGTTCACTGCTGCTGAGTCAGCGCAAACACCTCCATGGTGCGATCGGCGTGGCGATCGAGACGCTCTACGCCGACCGCCTCGGGGATCACGTCGAGGTGCTCGCGCGCCACTTCGGTCAGGCGGAAGAGTGGCCGAAGGCCGTGACCTACCGCCTCAAAGCCGCGGAGAAAGCCGCGGCGAACTTCGCGACCCGCGAGGCGATCGCGCTCTATGGCCAGGCGGAGGAGGCCATGGCGCACCTCGGCCCGGAGGTACCCGCGGCCACTCGCATCGCCATGCATCGTGCCCGCGGGGAACTCTACAATCTCGTCAGCGACTTCGACCGGGCGCGCGCAGACGCGGAACGGGCCTCGCAAATTGCGCGGGAAGCCGGCGACCGCGTCGCCGAAGGCAGCGCCGTCGTCGGCATGGCGCTCGCGTCGTTTTGGGCGCATCGATTCGCGCAGGCCCTCGACGACAGCGCCCGCGCGATCGCGCTCGGTGAGACGACGGGCGAGCCCACCGTGCTCGCCGGCGGTCACCTCACCACGGCGCTCGTCCACGAGATCACGGGCCGTCTCGACGAGGCGCGCCCCGGCTTCGATCGGGTCATCGCGATCAGCCGTCCCGTGGGCGACGTCGCCAACGAAGCAACGGCGCTCGTGTTCGGCGCAGAGCTCGACGCCTGGGAAGGCAAGCACGAGCAAGCCGCGCGGCTCTACGATCAGGGCATCCGCCTCGCCCGCGCGCATGGCGTGTTGATGCCGGCGCTGGAAGGACACTTCATGGCAGGCGTCAACCTCACGGGCAAGGGCGACTACGATGCCGCCCTCGCGATCCTCCAGGATGGGCTCGCGCTCGCCACAAAGGTGGGCGACGAGAACTACACGCCGCGATCGTTGAACTCTCTCGGCTGGCTCTACATGGAGTGCGGCGCGCTGGACCGCGCGTACGAGCTCAACCGTCTCGCCGCGGAGCAGGCGCGCAAGCGAGGGGACCACGAGATGATCGCGAATGCCGAGCTGAACCTGGCGGACATCCTGCTGCAGCGCGGTGACCTCGCCCTCGCCCTTGAGCTCCTGGAGAGTGTCCAGGGACTCATCGAGGATCCAGCGAACAGCGGCTGGATGCGGTGGCGCTATTCGCTCCATTGGTACGCGAGCCTCGCTGACCATGCGGTCGCCCGAGGAGCGTGGGACGAGGCGCGCGCCCAGGCGGAGCGATGCCTCGCAGCGGCCGTCAAGACTCGTGCGCAAAAGTACGTGGCCAAGGCGAACCGCGTGCTGGGCGAAATCGCGATCGCAAGTCGCCAGTGGCGAGAGGCGGACTCGGCGCTACGCATTGCTCTCGCAGTTGCGGAGTCGATCAAGTTCCCAACGCAGATCTGGAAGACGCACGTCGCCCGCGCGAAGCTGGCGCGCGCGAGCGGCGACGCGGACTCCGCCTTCACGTCGGTGGAGGCCGCGCAGGCGATCCTGGACGACTTGAAGCGCGGCGTGCGCGACCCTGAGCTCTCCGCCGCGCTCCGCGCGAACGTCCGGGTGCCCGACCTCGCTAAGTGACAGTGCCGCACAGCAAAGAGACGGCGAACCGACTGAGTTCGACGAATCCTCAGGGGTAGTCGTAACGCTTCGTCTTCCCGGTCAGCCCCAACCAATACTTCTTCCGCTTCTTCGAGAGCACACCTTCCCGTCGTGATCCTGCTCGCTGAGCGCGAGGAGTATCATGCGTTGACCATCGCCCTCACGGCCTCTGACCGCCGACGCCACCCAGCCCGCGTGGAATGGTTACTTGCTCACCGTGGCGTGTCCGTGGGGTGGTGTTGGGGGGTGGGTCACGCCTGAGGATGCCGAGCTGGATCTGCTCCGGATGGCGTCGCTGAGCTGAGATGAGCGGTCGTGGGCCCTATACGTGCCCCGCGTAACGACCGAGTCGTCTGGATGTCTTCCGTGCTCCGGTGGAGCTTAACTCCCGCACCGACACGACCACGCGAAACCGGAAGGGCGACCTCGGGCCGCCAGCCACGACCTCGTTCTCTCCAACGGCAAGTGGCACGGTGGCGACGCGACGATAACCGCCAATCGGTACCCCGTTTACGATGGTACCGACGTAGCTGCCGACGCCACGGAGCCGGCGTGAAATCGTTACCTGCTCACCGCGACATGCCCGTGTGGCGTGGTGTTCGGGCGCTGGGTGACGCCACGCCACGCGGCAGAGGACACGCCCGTCCGAGGTCCGCCGGGGCACCGCTGTCTCACCCGCGACGACAATGCCCCAGCCGTCAGCCTCATGGACGCCGCGCCGAGCAACGGACGCTTGGCCCCAAAGCCCGTGTATCGACAGCGCGTCCTGCCGCCCAAAGGGCGGCCGCCGGGTCTCGGCACCATCCATGCAGCGCCCCGCTGTGGAGGCGGAAAGTCATGATCACGATCATGAGCCTTTGGATCGCCGCCATCGCAGTGCTGCTGTTTCTCGGCGCCCTCAGCGTGCGGAAGGTGCATCGCAAAATCTGGTGTCCGATCCGCGGCACTGAGGTGCAGCTGAGCCTCCTTGAGACGGCGCCGGAGGGCCGCCCGCTCGACGTGACCGCGTGCAGCGCGTTCATGCCGCCGACCGCCATCACGTGCGACCGGCGATGTCTGGGGCTGCGTCACGTCCTGCGGGCAGACGCTCGGCGCCAGCGAGCGAGACGGTCTGCGGCGTAGTAGAGTCGAGAGAGCGGGTCAAGGCAAAAGATAGCGTCTCGACCAGCGGAGCGCCGTTCGCGGGTGTGCTTCACGGGGTTCTCCTCGCGTCGACCTCGCGGGCTTCGACAGATGTTGGAGCGGCGCGCGAAGCTTTGAGGTCTGACGGTTCGCGTGGGTGTCGGACGAATGATACCGACGACATCGTGGCCTCGCGTGGGCGGGCTCCCGGATCCGCAGGCGCAGCGCGGACTGATCAGGACTTGGGGCTTGTTCAACACCGCATTTCGCTGTTCCTGGTTGTTCTCAGCCAGCAGGTGTCTCACGCGCCTTCGTTCTCTGGACAAGGGTGCCGTCGGCTAAAGCGTCCGCGATGGCTCGGTACGCGGTCGCCCTCGAGCAGCCGGTTTCTTGTCGAATCGCGTCGACGATCACCGGGATCGAGAGACCTTCGGGGGGGCAGCCGCGCGCGATCCGTTCTGTCTCAGCCGTCGTTGGTCGTCTCAGCAGGCGTCGGCCCGGAGCGGTCGCACCGTTCCCACCGTTGTGCAGTCCCTCATCCTCTCTGCTGAACGCCGACGCCGTCTCAGCCATCACGCCCCTCCGGATTGCAAGTGCCAGTCACTCCGCCCACGTTGTTCCCGTGTTGATCTCAACGGTGTCCGCGCCGAAGATAGGAATCCTCTCTCCGACCTGCTCCGACCTGTTTTGCTGGGCCCGGGGCTACCGATCCACTGTTCTTCTCGCTGTTCTCAGTGAGCGGGTCCCGCCGGCGTCGTCTCACTGCTGCCCTTCGGCCTGCCGTCTCAGGCGCTGATGCGCGCTGGCCGTTGGAGCGCCTTTCGGTGGGGCGACGGGATTCGGGTTCATGCCCTCATCGGCCTCGGCCTGATGGCGCGCCGCCTTACCGAGAGGGACGGTAGCCCTCCTTGACGGTCTCAGGCTGCTTCGGGGACACTGCATGCCGCCCTCCGAAGTCTGGGCCGGTGAAGGTCGGGACCGTGGGGCGAGACTAGACTTCGGCTGGCCGTTGGTGAACGGCTGGGCAAGACGTCTGTCCACTCAGAACATGGCGTCATGTAAAGGTAGACGTTGAAGGGTATCGTTGAGCCCGAACAACATGCCGCTAATCGACCTTACGCTCCAGCACGGTCAGAGTTTAGAAGAGGCCCGCCGGCGCCTTGAGCTCGCTGTCACTGAGGTCAGCAGTCGGTTCGGCTCGATGGTTCGGCGCGCCGAATGGGCAGCCGATCGCAGTCGCGTGAAGCTGGATGGAGTTGGGTTTTGGCTTGAGATGTCGGTCGATGCCCAAGTACTCCATGCGACAGGGGATATCCCGATGTTGGGGCGGCTGCTCGGCAGTCAATTCACGTCTGGTCTGAGACAAATCGTCGAACGAACGTTTCAGAAAAAGCTGCCAGGCTGAAAGCGGCTGCGTAGCTCGGCCGTTAGCGGCTATCGAAACTTAGTGGCGGATGAGTATTTGACTCGGCCGGAATATCTTGACACCCGACAGAGCGGAGACCGCGTCATGCTGCTGGCTGACTGAAATTTCGAGTGCTCTACTTCTTCTCCTGCGAGACAGCTGCCTCTGCAGCCTGGAAGCCGATTTTGCTGTGAGTACCGTCACAGAACGGTTTAGTTACTGACCCCCCGCAGCGACACAGCGCGACGCGCGGCCCTCGGCCGGTCGTGTCGACCTTGTTGCCGTTGACGTCTATGAGTTCGACGTCGCCTTCTACCAGATAAGGACCATTGGGACGAATGCTCACTTTCGTGGCCATCGACAGTCCTCCCGTTGTTCTACTCATTCGCTCAGCTGATGAGGCGATGGAGGCGCCGCGCGGCTTTCGGTAGTACCCAGCCCTCGCCCTCCTAACGGTCGCCGAGCGCGATGCCTGCCGCGAGTGCGTCGTCATCGAACAGCGATAAACCGAGACACGGTGACGCACGGCGCCTCGGCGTGGCCTGAGTGTGCTCGCGAATCGCGGTAGCGTCAATTCGAACCGGAAGAGCGTACTTCACGCTGGGAGCGCGCTTCGGCCGTTTTGCCGCCCTAGGCTTGCTAAAAGGCCCGCCAGTTTTCGTCGCGCGCACGTTCTAGGGGAGGTCGCGCGACGTTTCGCGCATCCTTTCGCCGTACCCGCGACCGGACTCGTGCCCGCTGGTGTCGCCAAAACCACCCAAATGCGATCGCGCCAACCGTTGGCACGATGAAGAAGGTCACCGCATGGATCATGAGACGCAGCTACTTCAAATGGCGTGCCGGTCCAGCACGACGACTTTTCGTAGAGATACGGCCACCGAAAGGCTCCGGGCCCGCGAGGAATTACTCAGTAGAGGAATTACTCAGTAAAGGTTACGCGTTTCGGCTTCCGGGTCTCGGGGTGGGCGCGGCGCCACCCCTTTGTGCCGCGGGGGGGTCATGAAGGGCCGAGTATCGCACTCGTTCGACCACGCTCCCGGAGACTCCAGCGAAACTTGACGCCTAACTCCAACTGTGACTATGGATAGCGTCTACGTTGTCGCGGGGGTTGGTTCCCATGAGTAAAGAAGCCCAAACGGGTCCTGCGGCGATCCCGCCCGCCCAGCGCGGGGAGTGGTTCGCGAGCGGCTTGCGCGTACGTGGCCGGTACCGCGTCGTCAGCGAGATCGGTGCCGGTGCCTTCGGGACCGTCTGCCTCGGCGAGGACGAGGCGACCGGCCATCGTGTTGCGATCCGCTTCCTGCCGCGTAACTTCGCGCGCACCCCGCAGACGGCGCAAGGCCTTCGCATTGCGGCTTCGGCGTCGCATGCCGCGATGGCCCGGGTGCTGGAGTTCGGCGAGCTCGACACCGGCCAGCCGTTCACGGTGACCGAGTTCGTCGAGGGACGTCGGCTCAGCCAAACGATGTCCAACCGTGCGCCGCTCGATGTCCATGCCGCGTTGCGAATAGCGCTCGAGCTCGGCGGAGCCGTGGAGACCCTGCACAACACGGGATTCGTCCACGGCGCCGTCAGCCCTCGCAATGTCGTGATGCTCGAGGACGGTCGCGTCAAGTTGCTGGATATCGAGCTGGCGGGCCTGCGCGACGCGCGCGAGCTCGAGGGGCTCATCGACGCCGATCCGCCGGCGGAGTACCTGTCGCCGGAACAGATCCAGAAGGCCCCCCTCACCGAGAAGACCGACATCTATGGGTTTGGCGTCATCCTGTATGAGCTGCTGAGCGGGGTTCCCCCATTCCAGGGCTCGACACGCGCCGCGATCTTCGCGAAGCATTTGAAGGACGCGCCGGTCCCGATTCACGGCCGGCGCGACGGCGTGCCCGCCTCGGTGTCGCGCGCCGTCACGCTCGCGCTTTACAAACAACCCGAAGCGCGGCCGTTGATGGGAGACATTTTCAAGCTGCTGAGGACCGGCGCACACGGCCCAGCCCCGCGTAAAACGCGGGCCGTCCTTATCGGGGGGGGCGCGGTGCTCGCGACGTTGGCCGTCGTAGCCGTGATATGGGGCGTGCTGGCGCTTGGACCATCCGCCGGTTCGTTGCCGGCGCAACCGACCGCACTCCCGACGGTCGAGCCTCTTCCGGCGAATCCGCCTTCGGCTCCGCCGCCGGCGGCGACACGAAGGCCGCTCGCGCCGGCGGTCGCCACGCCGCATGACATGGGACGCGGGCCTGCGAACGATCTGCCGCCGAGCGTCAGGGCTTGGGAGACGAGCGAGGTACCGGTGCCAAAGCCTGGCACGCCCGCGCTGTCGGCGCCCCCGGTCGAGCGAGCACTGGGGAGCGCCCGTCCGCCGTTGATGACGACTTCTGAGAGCCGTCCGACATCCGCGGCCCGCGTCACGCCACCTGCGCCAGCCGTCGCGCCACCTGCGCCGGCCGCCGCGGCTCCCTCGCCGGCGGTGACGTCACCCACGAGGCCAGCGCCGCCTGCGCTGGCTCAGGCGATTGCGCCCGTCACGCCGAGAGCCGAGCGGCGGGAGCAGCCGCAAACACCGTCAGCGCCCAGCAGCGCGCCGGCGCGGGCTCCGTCAGCAGAGCGGGACGATTCGCGCGCGGTGATCGACTGGCTCCTCAATCCCCGCAGCCAGTAGTCACCCGGGCCTTCGCCGAGCGCACGTCCCCCATTTCCGGAAAGCTTGCCCGATACCAGGAACTTTGGTTCTCGAATAGGAGACACGCAGAGTCGGCTCCAGCCATCGGCGCTCCTATCCGTTCCGGTCATTCGTGCTACCTTCCGCGTGCCTGCACCCCGGCCTCACCCGTTGGCGCCTCCGGGCGTCGAGGACTTCGGTGAATCTGGCGTTTGTCGAAGCCACGTACGCACGGGAGTCGCCGAATGGAGTTCTCGAAGCGGGTCCTAATCGTTGATGATGAGCCAAACGTAGTCGGGGTGGTACAGGAGTTCTTCGCCCGCTTCCAGCACGGGCACGCCTACGACGTAGTATCGGCGTATTCCGCTGTCGAGGCGCTCGACATCCTGCTGCGGGGAGCGGTTGACCCTCATTCTGCTCGACCTGGTCATTCCAGGGATGGGGCGCGCGGCGGATGTCGAGCCTGCTGGCGGAGCGATGATCGCCCCAATGAAACAGATCCCGTTGGAGTAAAAAGGCAGCGCTGAGTTGAGGATCGGCTGGCTCTGTATCTTTGGTGCAGGTGTCTCGATGCTGGCTGGCCTGCTCGCTGGTCACTTTGTGAGACCCACACGAAGGCGTCGCCGTCGGGAGAGCAATATCGAGGCATTCCTCCGGGAAGAGTTTCCGGGCTTCATTCCGTTCGCGATCATGGCGGCTGGCCTCTTGGCGATCGGAGTCGTGATCCTGCGGATGAGGGGCCGGTGAAGGTCGAAGGGGCCGAGCATCATCGCTGAACGTGACCGGAGAAAGGAGAGCACGATGAGACGACAGATCCTGACAGTGACCGCGCTCGGATTCGTGGTGGCGATCGGTTCGGCGGCGTGTGAGAAGGGGCCCATGCAAAAGACGGGAGAGAAGATCGATCGCGCCACCGATCAGGACAAGGCGATCGGCAAGGGCCCCCTCGAGAAGGCGGGCAAGAACGTCGACGACGCCGCCAAGGATCTCAAGAAGTGACGCGCGCGACGGTCAGCGTGTTCGTCATCTGGCCGTGCTCGGGCAACATGGCCGGCGGCGCGCTGGGCTCGCGGTGGCGTGCTCGTGTGGGGTGGTGTTTGGGCGGTGGGATCACACCGGAAGAAGCCGATGCTGATCTGTTGCGGCTCGCGTCATTGAACTAGCACCGCCCTTTCTTTGCTTGCCCTGGAGGACAGAACCCTCCAGACGCAGCCGGTGGCGCAGCCGCCTTCATCGCCTGGCCGGGTGGAACCTTGTAGTACTTCATGGGCACGCCGACGACCGGCCGGGGCACTCGCTCCGTTGGAATGAAGACCCAGGGACCGCTGTGGCGGGGGGCGTAAAACCACGCGCCGTCGTGGACGGTGTAGTAACGGCCGCCATAGACGAAGAGGTTGAAGTCCACGCCGGGCGCGTACGAGACCGTCGTGTTAGGCACGATGACGACGGGTGGCGGGGCTGGCAATACGATTCTCGGTGGCGGCGGTACTGGGATGCCGATATGGACCCCAACGTTCACATCACCAGCGACAGCCTCCGTCATCGGCAGACTCGTGATGGTCGCGAGCATGACTACAAGCAGGCTTCGTTTCGCCATGGGAACCTCCTATTGCTCGACGGTGCAACGGGAGGGCCAGGCGCATCCTCAATACTCCCGCAGAGATTCTGTACAGAGATGCCGCAGTGGCATTCAACCGTGTCATGCGCGTCCTGACTGCGTTCCTGGAGAAGCATCGCGCATGTGGGAGCTGGACGGCGGGGCAGAGGACGAATGGATCTGGATGACCTGCACGTGTGGAGCGGTCATCAGTCGGACGATGGAGCCTGCACACCGCCCATAGTTCAGGTCTGCTAAACTCCCGCCAGCAATCCCACCGAGGTGCCCATGCGGCAGATCGGGCTCGCGGTCGTTCTTGCTGTCAGTCTCGTTCTTGCGCCGCTCGCTGCCGTGGGACAGCAAGCGGGGAATGTCTACCGGATTGGGATCCTCGCCAGCTCGCCACCGGCACCGGGGGCGTCGCCCGGCCCTTTCCGCACCCGCCTTGCTGAGTTGGGCTACACCGAGAGGACAATCCAGTACGAGTTCCGGTACGCCGAAGGCCGGCCAGATCGCGTCCCTGCTCTCGCGGCTGACCTCGTCCGTCTTAAGGTCAACGTCATCGTGACCGGGGGTAGTTTTGCGACCAAGGCGGCCATGGAAGCGACGACCACGATCCCCATCGTTTTCCAAGGCATCACCTCCCCGGTGGCGGGTGGCTACGTGGCCAGCCTCGCGCGTCCTGGGGGCAATGTGACCGGCGTGACGGACCAGGGCATCGACATCGGGGTCAAGAGGCTGCAACTTCTCAGCGAGACTGTGCCGAAGCATTCCCGGATTGGTTGGCTCGTCGACTTTTCAATCCCGGACGTGATGCACGAATGGCAAGAAGTGAACAAGGCAACGCAACGGCTCGGCATCGAACTCGTCCCAGTCGAAGTCCGAAGGCCCGAGGATCTCGAACCTGCCTTCGTCACACTCTCACGGGAGCGGGCCAGGGCGATTTTTGTGCGTTCGACGCCAGCGCTCAGTCATCTCCGCGGGCAGGTGGCGGCGCTGGCTCTCAAGAATCGGTTACCCACGCTGGGTATCAGCCGGGCCCATGCCGAGGCCGGCCTCCTCATGTCTTACGGCCCGCTGCCGGGCTTCCTGGGCCGGCGTACCGCCGACTACGTTGACCGCATTCTTAAGGGCGCTAAGCCCGCCGACCTGCCCGTCGAGCAGCCCACGACGTTCGAGCTCGTCATTAACCTCAAGACGGCGAAGGCGCTCGGGCTCACGATCCCGCAGATGCTGCTCTTGCGGGCGGACCAAGTCATCGAATAGCCCGTGCTCGACCAACACGGCCAACTCTTGAGAGCGGCGCTCGGATTCGCCGGGTGCGCGCTGCCCTCATACGACCGTGCCCTCCATGCTCTCCGCAAGTGGCTCGACTCGTGGTCCGGGATTGGGCATGTCGCGGTGGGGATCCACCGCCAAGGCTTCGACCTGCAATTGACTCAGTATGACGAACGAGGCTGGCGGGCGACCTTCTATACGACGGGGATGGAGCACTCTCCGACCAGCGCGACGGGCACCGGGTGGGAGCGCACGCCGTGGCGCGCGACGCAGCGGGCGGCGTGGGAGGCAGGAGAAGCCGCTGGCTCGTCGTGAAGAGACTGCGCAGGTGAGAACGGAAGCCCGGCGACCGCTCGCCCGCAAGACGCCGAGGAACGAAGGCTCTACGGACCGCGACCTTGAGAAGCGGCTGGTGCGACCGCGAGTGTGGGCGCTCGCGCTGCTGGTGTGCGTCGTGGCCTGTGCGTCACCGGCGACGAAGACGAGCGATCCGCCGATCACGGGCGAAGAGCCGCCGCCCCGCTTCGCCGCGGGCGGGCCCGACGCGGAAGAGTTCGGTGCGAGCATGGGCTACCCAAAAGGGAACCCCGCGACGTTCTGGCGCCATCGGTGGCAAGTCGGCTCCTTCAGCCACTTCGACGAGATCTTCCGGGGCCGGCTCATTCACAAGGCGACGACGCCCTCGCGCCTCGTGCGGGTCGCCGAGCCGCGCATAACCTGGACGTCCTGGGGTGAGGGGCTGACACTCGATGACTACCTCGCTCGCAACCCGACGACCGGCCTTCTGATCGCACGCGGGGAGACGATTCTCGTCGAGCGCTACCAGTACGGCCGCACGGACCGGCATCGCTTCACCTCATTCTCGATAGCCAAGACCGTGACGGCAATGCTCATCGGCATCGCGATCGACGAGGGGCGCATCCGGTCGGTGGACGATCTGGCCGCCGCTTACGTGCCCGAGCTCACCGTTACGGAGTACGGCCGGACGTCGCTCCGCCACTTGCTGCAGATGTCGTCCGGTATCCGGTTCAACGAGGACTTCCGCCCGGGCATCACCCCCGATGATGTCCTTCAGCTGATCCTCGACACGTACGCGCGTCTGGGCCCAGGCGGCGTCGGCGCGGTGACGTCGTTCAACGACCGCGAGCGTCCGGCCGGGACGAAGTTCTCATACGCCTCGATCGAGACCCAAGTGCTTGGGCTGGTGCTGGCGCGCGCAATCGGTCGGCCGGTCGCCGAGTACCTGGAGCAGAAGGTCTGGCAGCCGATCGGCGCCGAAGCCGACGCGACGTGGCTCGTCGACAACTCGGGCCAGGAGGCCGCGTACTGTTGCCTGAACGCCGTGCTCCGCGACTACGCTCGCCTCGGCCTACTGCTGGCTCACGACGGCAACTGGCGCGGCCGCCAGATCGTCCCGGCCGCGTGGGTTCTGGATGCAACTACCGTACACTTGGACCAACCGCATCTGTGGCCCGGCACGGCCACGCCAAACGAAGGCTACGGCTATCAGACGTGGATCCTCCCCGGCGAGCGCAGGACGTTCATGCTCCAGGGTGGGAACGGGCAGCGGATCTACGTCGATCCTCGTAGCAAGCTCGTCATGGTGAACACCGCCGTGCAGAGGCCGGATCTCCGCTACCCTCAGTTACAGGAGATGGGCGCGCTCTGGGCGGCGGTATTGCGTCAGCTTGGTGGCTAGCGGGTGCCATGCTCGCTGACCTTCAGTCGAGCGGCCCACCAAGTTCGAGCTAGTGGTCAACCTGAAGACCGACAGAGTGCTCGACCTCACGATTCCGCAGACGCTCCTGCTTCAGGCGGACCAGGTCATCGAGTAGCCATGCTCGACCAACGTGGCCGGCTCCTGCGGCGTGTAAGGGCGGTCTTCGTGTTCGCCCTCTTCCTGGGGGCGTGCGCCATCGCGAACACGCCACAGCAAGACCTAGCCTATGCGCGGTGGGCAAAGTGCAATTCGACATCCGCTACGCTCGATCGGGTTGGTCTCGACGGTGGGATCACTTTCAGGTACACCGCCCCTGGGGACCGAGAAGCGATCGTGCAATGCTTTGCCGAAGCCGGCCGCACGGGACAGCCTCTGCCCGAGCCCGTGGGCTATCGTCCTGTTGGAGGCCAGTGATCGATCAACGTGGCCGACTCCTCCGGGCAACTGTAAGATCACGGGTTCCCAGAATGACCCCCGAGCACTTCGTCTGTCGCTTCGAGCACCACCTGAGCCAGAACCCAGGCGACCAGCAGATGTCCCTCGGTGTGCAGATCAGCCGTCACCGGCAGGCTACGATCTCCAGCTTACTCAGTATGACGACAAGGGTTGGCGGGCAACGTTCTACACGACCGGGATGGAACATGCGCCGACGAGCGCGACCGGAACGGGATGAGAGCGCTACGCAGCGGGCGGCGTGGGAGGCACTTGCCTCGTACGCTCTGGTCCTTCAAGGCGTAAACTAATGACTGCCTCCCATCGGGCTCCCCAGGGTGACGCGAGCAGGCGTCCGGCCTCCTGGCATCTGGCATGACCATCCCGCCGGACTCTGGAGAGCCACCATGCCCGACGAGACCGTTCTCCGCGCAAAAGCCCGTGAAGTGATCCGCACTGGAAAGTTGCCATCCCGGCGACCCGACCGGCCCACGCGCCGCGTCCTGCCGATGGAGCTCCAGCTCGGCGACCACATCATGGACGAGACCGGCGAGTGGGAGGTCACTGGGCGGCCCTTCACGACGGCAGCCGGGAAGAATGCCCACGCCCGCGTGCGGAAGGTGCGCCATCCCGAATTGACTGACTTGCCGAGTTGGAGCGCGCACGAGCGCATCAGCGTGAAGCGCGCGACCGCCGAGGAGGGCAAGCAATGATGCGTCTCGGCCGCGCTCCAAGAGTGACGTGAACGGCACCGGCGCTCTGCGTGGACGCCGGTGGACGCGGAGTACCGCCTCGTGCCGCTTGGTGCAGGGGAGAACCACCTAAATCATTGGCATTGCGAGTGATCGAAAGGTTGAATCCCTTACCCTCCACCACTTCACTTCTCAAGTAGTTACACCTCACCTTCTGCGACTGGTTGCGCCGGGTTGCGTTTGGGTGCGGCGGGCTCTGCTTTCCTCATAGCGTGAGGTACTGATCCAGGCTGTTCACCGCCGCTTCGTGGCGCTCCGGCTGCGCGTGGCCGTAGGTGTCGGCCGTCTGCGCTATGGTGGCGTGGCCGAGTTGATTCTGTGCCCACCGGAGGTCAGTGCCGGCCTCTAGGAGCCACGTTGCGAACGTGTGGCGGGTCGCATGATACTTCCGATAGGGGCAACCCGGCCTTGGCGAGCAACGGCTGCCAGACGTCCTCAATGAAGGTGCTGTACTGCATGACGCGGCCGGCGTTGTTCGGGAACACGAGCTGACGCTGCTCCGGGCTCCAGCCCTTCACTTCACCCTCGACCTTCGTCGCCTCCACGTGGGTGCGCAGAGCGCCGAGCAGGGCAGGGGATGCCTTGACGTGCCGGCCCTCACGTGGCGGCATCAACGCGGGCGCGCTCACCGTCTCCAATAGCACGTTCTCGGGCAACAGCGCAGGTTTCGGAGTTGGTGGTGGTGCCATCTGCGCAAACGAACTAACAGCCCACGACAGCGTCTTCGATGGCAACGGCGGCGGCGCGATCTTCCTCGGTAACGGCACGCATACGATCACCGATAGCACCATCACCCACAACACCGGGGACGGCGGCGGCATCCTCAACGAGGGCACACTCACGGTCAAAGACAGCACCATCACCGGGAACACCGCGTTCAGTGGCGGCGGCATCTATACCTGCTGCGGCGGCACCCCGCCGACGCTCATGGATACGCTTGTGACCAACAACACGCCGAACGATATCGCGCCTTGAGCAGGCATCGCACTTAATAGGCGAGGTCAAAGGGCAAGCGAACAAGGATCCGCCGCAGTGACGAATCAGACCCCACGCCGTGAAGTCCCCGACTCCTGGTAGCTAAAGGCTTGTTCCACCAGGACCGTACCGTCGCGGCGAGCCGAACCTGGGGTGCTCGCGTCGGGTGACGTGAAAGGAAGATCCCATGCGCCGCCGACTCACGCTCATATCGCTCGCGCTATTGATCTTGTCCGGCTGTGCCGACAAACGAATCGCCCTGACCTACGTCCCAGACGCGGCGGCGTCGAAGCTGGTGGACGGCGCTCAGGCGGTGACGGTCTTCGCCTTCATCGACGCCCGCGGCGACGAAGGCGACGGCAATCCCTACCGAGTGGGGGGCGTGTATGGAGGCTACGGGAACCGCCTCTCGATGGTGATGGCCGACGCGCCGTTCATGCCAACCCTGGTCAACGCGCTTGCGGCTGGGTTCCGGGCTCGAGGCGTGCCGGCGCAGGCCGTGGCGGACCGCGGATTTCGGCCCGGCGATCCGGCGGTCACCGGGTATGCGGTGGGCGGCCAGCTCAGAAACTTCTCTACCGAGGCGCGCTTCACGAACTAGGCCCACATCAGCGCGATCGTTTGGCTCTATACACCGGACGGGAACGTCGCCGCGGTGAAGGAGATCTCCCAGCGGCTCCAGTCCGAGTACGGCGGGGGGTGGGGTTTTCACCTCCATCGACGACCTTCAGAGGATCATGAACGAGGCCCTCGCCCAGTTCGTCCAGCGCGTGGTTACTGATCCCGAGATCACCGCGAAGCTTACAGGTGCGCGATGAACCCAGGCGCTACACCGCGCCGGCCTTGACCGCGATGAACTTCAGCTCGTCACGCAGCGATAACAACAAGAGGAACGATCACACGGAGAGGGAAGTCCATGGGCGGCGTGCGGCAGACTACGCTTTCAACGATCGATTTTCTGCTCCACGACGACCCACGCAAGCTGCCGCAGGAGGGCGTGGATGTCCACTGTCCGCCGTTCTCTGGCTCGGCGATCAACTTCAATCGAGATAGTCTGCCAACGTCGTTCCCGGCGTCGTCGGTCAAGGATCACCTCAATATCAGCGTGACCGCCAAAACTCTGCTTCATCGTCTCGTACGTCGCCGGAACCCGACGAGCAAGGATGAATAGATATTTCTTGATCGCAGCAACTCCATAGCGGCCCAAATTCAATCAGTGTTGACTGTACCGCGAGTGACTGCGGGTGGGTAAGTTTCGACGACCACGCGAGCAAGTCAGTGCGGCTGCCGTGTCGAAAGACAGCCATTGACTCCCCGACCCACCGGCTTCAGGTTCCTGCCAGTACGGGGGTGACATCATGGCGAGGCCATTTGACTTCAAGACGCCGGAGCAATCCCGGGCTCGCCTTCGCCAGGCAGGACTCTGCGCTCAATGCGGGGACAGTCTTGACGATGCAGAGGAGCACGCTCACCACGTCATTCCGAACCAGTCGGGCAACCCGCGTGATCCGAACCATGCGTCGCTCGCATCGTCGGAAAACTGCGTCGTCCTGTGTCATGTGTGCCACGGACGTGTGCACCAGGACGGCAGGACCCGCACCGGCGCGGTTGCGCCGCCTAGCTATTTCAAGCACTCCCACGGTGAGAACGCATCCGCCCATCAGGTCTGGGCCAAGCGACTCGAACAAAAAGCAAAGACTATCTGGCCAGCAGCCGGGCGGTGAGTTGCCTCCTTACCGACCTCGCTGACTTCCTCCGCTCCCACCGCCCCCACCGCCCTCTGACCGCCGACGCCACGGAGCCGGCGTGGAATCGTTACCTGCTCACCGCGACATGCCCGTGTGGCGTGGTGTTCGGGCGCTGGGTGACGCCACGCCACGCGGCAGAGGACACGCCCGTCCGAGGTCCGCCGGGGCACCGCTGTCTCACCCGCGACGACAATGCCCCAGCCGTCAGCCTCATGGACGCCGCGCCGAGCAACGGACGCTTGGCCCCAAAGCCCGTGTATCGACAGCGCGTCCTGCCGCCCAAAGGGCGGCCGCCGGGTCTCGGCACCATCCATGCAGCGCCCCGCTGTGGAGGCGGAAAGTCATGATCACGATCATGAGCCTTTGGATCGCCGCCATCGCAGTGCTGCTGTTTCTCGGCGCCCTCAGCGTGCGGAAGGTGCATCGCAAGATCTGGTGTCCGATCCGCGGCACTGAGGTGCAGCTGAGCCTCCTTGAGACGGCGCCGGAGGGCCGCCCGCTCGACGTGACCGCGTGCAGCGCGTTCATGCCGCCGACCGCCATCACGTGCGACCGGCGATGCCTGGGGTTGCGTCACGTCCTGCGGGCAGACGCTCGGCGCCAGCGAGCGAGACGGTCTGCGGCGTAGTAGAGTCGAGAGAGCGGGTCGAGGCAAAAGATAGCGTCTCGACCAGCGGCGCGCCGTTCGCGGGTGTGCTTCACGGGGTTCTCCTCGCGTCGACCTCACAGGCTTCGACAGATGTTGGAGCGGCGCGCGAAGCCTTGAGGTCTGACGGTTCGCGTGGGTGTCGGACGAATGATACTGACGACATCGTGGCCTCGCGTGGGCGGGCTCCCGGATCCGCAGGCGCAGCGCGGACTGATCAGGACTTGGGGCTTGTTCAAATTCCTTGAACGGTTCCTGGAACTGACGCCCGGATGAAATCTGTCCGTGCGGTCTCTGGTGCTCGATGGCGAGGTTGCGATCTACGATATGGGACTCCGCTCCCGCTTAGACTGGCTGCGCGAGCCTGACCTCGACGCCGTCGCAACGCCGCCCGTGCTCATCGCGTTCGATCTCCTGCACCAGGACGGGCGCGAGCTAACCGGCCGGCCTCGCCGCGATCGGCGCGCCCGGCTTGAGAACGCCGTCGCGGGCAGCGACCTCGTGTTGCCAGTGAGGCGCCTCGCGCGGAACGGGTTCGAGGCGTGGTCCGAGGTGATCGCGCGCGACTACGAAGGCCTGGTAGCCAAGGACGAGGCGAGCCTGTACGAGGCGGGGCCGACGCGACGGTGGTTGAAGGTGAAGCAGAAGGGCTGGACCGAGCAGGAGGACCGCTGGCGGCGGCGCACCAGCGCTCGGACCAGTGATCGAATAGCCCGTGCTCGACCAACGCGGCCAGCTCCTCCGTGCTGCTGTCGGATCCGCCGGGTGCTCTATGCCCTCGTACGACCGTGCCCTCCGGGCCCTCCGCATGTGGATGGACTGGTGGGCGGGCATTGGACATGTCGCGGTGGGGATGCATCGTCAAGGCTACGACCTGCGACTGACTCAGTACGATGATCGCGGGTGGCGCGCGACGTTCTATACGACGGGGATGGAGCACTCGCCGACCAGCGCGACGGGCACCGGGTGGGAACGCACGCCGTCCGTGGTGTGTGTCATCGGTAGGTCGAAACCGTCAGGGCGCTGAGGGGCGGCAGGATCCGTCGAGGATTCCAGGGGAGCTGAGAATCCGGCGATCCGGCCAAAGTGCGTTTCTGTTTCTGCCCTAGGAGATCGCTAGAAAAGAAACGAATGATGCCCGATTCGATCACAGAGAGATTCCTTTCTTTTCCACCACTCTCTTAGGGTGGAAATGGAAATGAACCGAATCCGGCCGTCTCGCCCTTTCTCCCTCGGCGCCTGAAGGTTCGACAAGCAGCACCACCGCTATCCCCGATGTCCTGGCATCGGCGACCGCCGGGATCGCCATCGATCTTCCTGCGCCGCGCGGGGCGCTCTCGCGGCCCCCCAGGTACAGACGACGCTGAATCGCAGCGCACTCGACCCGGATGTGTTCCCGCGGTTCGATCCACGCCGGTCAGCGGGCGCGGCCGCCCCACTGCTGAGGCGCGGGTTCCCCGATTCCCCGCCGTCATCGGGCTGCAACACAGCGAATCATTGATCTTGTCGTCTTTGGCAAGACGAATGCTGTCGTGAAATGTAGCGCGGTGATTGCGAGTCGCAAGGAGTGACTATGCGAACCTTCGCTGTGTTGGGCGTCATAGCAAGTACACTCGTCGGCTGTTCCGCGGCGGATCTCGACCCGGAGATACCCCTCGAAATCGCCGGCACGCGCCAAGAGCATGAGGTTCCTCGGAGTTGCTGTGATCCTCGCCATCGTGAGCGTACTGCTCGTATCCTCCGACCTGGCGCCTGTGGGTCTCGCTTTCGACCCGGCGAACGCCGGTCCGGCGCTCTCAGCGGTCGCCAACCCGGTCGTGTCAGGCTCGGGCACTGAAGTCCAACGGAGCGTCGAGGAGAATCGTGACAAAAGGGACGCCCTCGGCTTCCTCCTCCTGCTCCAAATGTTGGGAGACGGTGGGCGCCGCTGAGAGCGCCAAGGTCAAGGGCCATCACTCCAGCGGATGGCCCGAGCCCCCGACCTTGGCCGGAGGCGGTGTGAACTGCGACGAGCTGGGCACCGGCACGGGAGCAGGAAGTCCCCCGTCGTCCTTCGGCTGATTGCTGACCGTGACGCTGGACGACGCCCGCTTGTTCTCCACCGCTGGACGAATCTGGCTACCTGGAGCCACCGGCATCGTTCTGAGATAGTCGGCCTGGTCGGCCGGAATCGCGTCCTGGTTCAGGGAGGGCACGTTCCGCGCATCAACCGGGCTACTGGATCAAGCGACCACTGCCTCTTGGTCGCCAGCCTTGCTGTCCCGCAACTCCATTCCGATACTGAGTCCTGGTTTCTTACAGATTTCACACGGTCTGCCGGACCTCACCTGCAACAGGCGGGGCCGCACGAACGCCTCGTCAGTGGCCGCGGTCCAGGCAGCTACCGCGATTTTTCTGGTGCCCCGCCGGATGAGTTGCTGGACCAAACAAGCACGACAGTAATACTTGGCACGCTCTTCTCGCCGACAAAAGAAGCTCTCTAATTCCTCTCGCGCGAATACGTCGAACGTCATGGCGACCACCGTTATGCGGATGAGGTGTTGTGGGCGCCACATGTTGGCGCAGTTGTGGTTGCTCGACACGCTGGCGAGACGATGCTGCAGAACGGTATCGGCGTCAATACGACTTACGTCTTAAGGCCAAAATTAAATCGCTAAGGCCGACCTAATCGTAGGGAATGGCCATGCTAATAGCCCGCCAGCCCCGGAGCACTGCATCGAGCATGTGCGCAGCGTCCGGCCACCTATCGCCGAGCGCCCTGACAATGTCATACGTCTTCTCAAGCCATTCGCACAGTGACTCCGCCTCTTCGCGCTCCATCGAGAGGCGCCACGGCGGGCCGTGGTCAGCGGCCTGGAGGACGCGCCACGCTCTTGCTGTGGCGGTCGTGTAGAAACCGCGCTCGATGCGCGTGCGGACAGTACGCACAAGAAGGTCGTAGGAGTCTTCATCGAGGTCAACGGTAAACACGCAGGTGACCCGGTTGTCGGCATTTTGCGGCCGTCTGCCACTTCGTCCTGCTCGCCGAACGCGCAATGCGCTCTAGATTTCCAGGCGACACTTAGCCGGAGCGTATGACGGCCTCACCTCGAGGTTGACGAGAGCGCGACGGACTGGCTACGCTCCGGGGGGCATCCCCTGATGGGAGCAGAGCCTGATTCATGGTACATCCAGCCGCGGCCACCTAAGACAGTCGTCCACGAGACGGGAGACGCGTTCCACCCTGTGGCCGGATAGTCCGCTCCGCTCTGTCACGGAGCTGCCGGGCAATCTCCACAGGATCACCGCTCAGCACAAGCCGTGCAGCATCGAGCAAGACTACATGTTGAGCTGAGCGAATCTCAGCCTCGATAATCTCGACGGCCAAGTCCTCCTGCTCCCGACTCACGAGCCCGGCAACGCGATACCAGACGCTGACAGCACGCTCGGGGGGGCCATGCGAGCACCTAGCGAGTGACGTTGGCACGCGTCAAGCGTATGCGATAGGTTACATGTCGGATGCTTGGGCACCCCACGTAGCGGGCGCCCAGGGGAGGCGCTGAGCAAGCGAGTGCGGGATGGCTAGACGGCGAGTTCTGATAGTCGGAGGCGCCGGAATGGTCCCGCTGTTGCGTGAGTACTTCCCGTCACCTCGGCGATTGCGAGGTCGAGTCGGTCGAATACTGCGACGAGGCCATGACGACACTGCCCCGTCGCCCATTTGACTTGGTTCTGCTTCTCAGCCTCCGAGTCCGTTGGACGCGCAGGATCGCCCCAGTAGGTTGCGAGGAGGCCATGGGGTTTCTCCACCAAATGCGTGGTCACCATAGCCAAATCCCAGTGATCGTTGCCTCAGCAGCAGTGGAAGCAAGTGAGAGGTGCCTTTCCATGGGCGCGTTCGCCTTCATCCCTCAGCCGATCCAACTCGAGGAGCTTGGCCGTCTTGTGGCACAAGCACTCGCGGCCAACCGTCAGGACGGGCCGGCGGACGCTAGCACTGTTGGGTAAACCGCGCCCCGAGAAAAAGCGCCAGAAGCCCAAGCCGGTCCAACCTCCGTTACCCGGGATGCCGCCGCCCGAGCCACCGGGCACCGCTCGTGTCCTCCCCATGCAGCTTCAGATCGGGAATCGCATGACGGACTCAACTGGAGAATGGGAAGTGGTCGGACGGCCCTACACCACCGCAGGCGGGAAGAATACCCACGTGCGGGTCCAGCGAGTGAATCAGCCTGGCGTCACTGAGGTAAAGCTGTGGGGATCTAACGAGAAGGTCACCGTGAAGCGAGCAACCGTGGAGGGCAAGCGATGATGCGACTCGGAAGAAGGGCCGTGCTGCTCGTGGCGTTCTTCCTGCTCGCCTCGGCTGCGACGGCCTATGCTGAGTGCGCGTGGGTCATCTGCGCAATTCGCTCTCACTATCTAAAGACACAGGAGACCATTGGTTCCCGGAGCAAGCCGTCGATTCTCACCGAGAGTGCGAGGGCGTCGTGAACTTTAAGAACGCCTCAGAGGAGCGCTTGAGGAACGATCCGAAGGTCAAACCTTGTCCTCCGAGGCGCACGAGCGGTGAGCGCCATTCGCGCGGCGCTGGCGCGGACGCTGCCTGTGTACATGGTACCGAGACCGTGGAAGAGGTCGATACCAACCCGACCTGGAGCGTGAATTGGGAGCTGGAGGACACGGATTACCACGATTTACCAAGTCGTGCGCGTTAAGGTCGCGTCAGGATTGAGTGCGCAATCTACGAATCCCTTACCCTCCACCATTCAACTTCTCGCGTAGTTACGATCCACTTGCCCAGATCTGACGCGAATCGCCGCGTTTTGCCGTAGGGCTCCCTCTGGACCAACGCTCCGTTCTGGCAGAAAATCCCGTGACGCGCGTGGTTGTCCGCGCTGTGCCGGGGGCAGGAGCGGCGGCAGGGGCCGCCTAGCGCAAGCTCGCCTTCGACAGCGCCTCGGCCTAGGAGCTCAACGATCGCGCTCTAGTGCGCACCGGCTTCAAGGCGGATCTCGTGGTGTTCGACGAGCGGCGGGTGAGGCCAGCGATGCCGACGGTGGAGACCGATCTTCCGGTCAGGGTTTCCCGGCCGGTTGCGGCGCGGCCCCGGTGCGCGACGTCACGCCGCGCGTGTAGGAGACGGAGATGAATGGCGTGTACGACGGACTCACCGTGGTCGAGCTGGCCGATCGCCGCAACCAGTGGGCGGGCAAGCTCCTGTCCGACGGCGGCGCGCGCGTGATCCAGATCGAGCCTACGGCGGGAGGCCCGGGGCGCTGGTGCGGCCCCTTCGTCGACGACACGGTCGATCCCGACCGCTGTCTCGACTACTGGTGGTACAACACCGGCAAGCAAAGCGTGGCTCTCGACGTCGGTCGCCCGCCGGCTCAGGATCTGCTGCGCCGCCTGCTGGCCGGCGCCGATGTCTTCCTCGAGAGCACGCCGCCGGGGACGTTGCGGGCGTATGGTCTCGACCACGGCTCGGTCTCGAGCAACCGCGCGCTCATCTACACCTCGCTGACCGACTTCGGTCAGGACGGTCCCTGGCGCGACTATCGGATGAACGATGCTGCCCACCTGGCCCTCGGTGGCCACATGGCCAGCACCGGCTATTCCGATCCCACGCTCACCCCGATCGGCGGTCAGGGTCACCAGGCCTGGCACATGGGCTGCGCGTTCGCGTTGCACGGCATCACGCTGGCCCTCTTCGACCGCATGACGACCGGCGAGGGGCAGTACATCGACGTCTCGATCCACGATGCCTGCTCGATCGGCACCGAGTCCGCGGTACCCGAGTGGCTCTACAACGGCGCCACCCTCTATAGGCAGACCGGGATGCACGCCTCCGCGCGCCGGCGGCCCGAGTTGGAATTGCCGACGGCTGACGGCATGTACGTGATCGCGGTGAACCAGACCTTCGGCGACCGGGGCTGGGCGAAGCTGATCGAGTGGATGGAGGAGAAGGGCGTCGCCGGTGAGCTGACCGATCCCAAGTACCGCGACGAGGCCGTCCGCATGGCCGACTATCGCCAGGGAACCGCCGTGCTCGACGGGATCCGCCGGCTGATCGCCGCCTGCAAGGGAGAGGAGGTCTTCACCCGCGCGCAGTCGTACGGCATCTCGTGGGGGCTCGTGCGCGCACCCGAGGAGAACTACGACGTCGCGCACTACCAGCAGCGCGACTTCTGGCGCGACGTCGAGCACCCGGAGATCGGCCGCGCCATTCGGTACCCGCGCGGCCCGTTCATGTGCGACGCGCTCGGGATCGCACCCCGAGGGAGAGCACCGCATCTCGGCGAGCACACGCGGCTGGTCCTGGAAGGCGATCTCGGTCTCCCCGCCGCGCAGGTCGATGCGCTGGCCGCCGCAGGGGTGGTCCGGTGAACGCGTCAGTCACGCTCCCGAAAGGCATCCTCAGCGGAGTGCGCATCCTCGATTTCACGTGGAAGACCGTCGGGCCGTGGGCGCCGCGGCTGCTCACGCACTTTGGCGCCGAGGTCATCCACGTCGAGCGCGTCGGGTCCTGGGATGATCATCGCTACGCGGCCCACCCGAGTCCGATCGTCGGTGGCCCGCAGAAGGAGTTCACGTCGGAGCAGGGGACGGGGCCGCTGCACGGCGGCGGCCATGCGGACGGCAAGAAGCCCTACTACAACACCCCATACTTCACGATCCTGCACCACGGCAAGCTGGCCATCAGCCTGAACACGCGTCACCCCAAGGGGCTCGCGCTGGCCGAGCGGCTCATCGGCATCTCGGATGCGGTCGTCGAGAACTTCAGTGGCGAAGTGTTTCCGAGCTGGGGGCTCACCTGGGAGCGCATCCACGAGATCAACCCGCGCGTCGTGTACATGAGCACGTCCGGCTTCGGTCATTCCGGGCCCTACAAGGCCTACCGCAGCTTCGGCCCCACCGCCGCGGCCCAGTCGGGCTTGTCGCTCGCGTCCGGGTTGCCAGGCATGGCGCCCGCGGGCTGGGGGTTCTCGTACATGGACGTGATGGGCGGATGGATGGGAGGCCTTGCCCTCGTCATGGGATTGCTCCAGGCCAGGAAGAAAGGCGAGGGATCCTACGTCGACTATGCGGTCACCGAGGGCGCGATGTCGCTCCTGGGGACGTACATGCTGGATTTCCAGGTGAACGGCCGGACCACACGCCGCCCGGGTTTTCCGCCGGGCAATCGCGCCCTGTGGCCCGCCGTGGCGCCCCACAACACCTATCGATGCTCGGGCAAGGATCGTGTCGGGCAGGACTGGTGGGTGTTCGTCGCCTGCGAGACCCAGGCGCAGTTCGAATCGCTCTGCCGGGTGATGGGTCAGCCCGATCTGAGTAGGGACCCGCGCTTCGCGACCAACGAGGCGCGCGTGGCGAACCAGGACGAGCTCGACGCCATCGTCGGCCGCTGGATCAGGCCGCGCCGGCGCTACGACGTCATGCAGCGGTGCCAGGAGGCCGGGATCATCGCGGCGGTGGTCCAGAGCGCCGAGGACCGGGTCGAGCACGATCCCCAGCTCAAGCATCGCGACATGCACCCGGTCGTCAACCACCCTGAGATCGGGGAGTTCGAGTATGAGGGTTATCCGGTCAAGCTGTCCCGCACACCGGCCTTCGTGCACGGAAGGGGGCCGCTGCTGCGCGAGCACAACCGCTACGTCTACGGCGAGCTGCTCGGTCTGAGCGACGAGGAGATGAAGTCGCTGGAAAACGACAAAGTGATCTGAGGAGGCTGCGATGGCGGTGAGCTTCGACCGGGCGCGGCTCGCGCCGCTGAAGGATGCCGTAGCGGTCGTCGGTGTCGGCGAGACCGACTACGGGAAGGATTACCGGGGAGCCGGCGGCCAGACCGTGAGCAAGGGCGAGGTCCGCTACGACTCGTACACGCTGGCGTCGAGGGCACTCAAGCGTGCGCTGGACGACGCGGGATTGAAGAAGGACGACATCGATGGCCTGTGCGTCGGGGGCACGCTGTCCGGCGAGCGGGCCAGCGAACAGTGGGGCCTGAACCCGCGCTGGAGCGGGGGCGGCGACGCTGCGCAATGCATCATCGAGGCGACGCTGGCCATCAACGCCGGGCTCTGCACGACCGTCGCCCTGGTCTACGGCAACGCCCAGCGCTCGATGGACACGGCCTACGGCGGGGCGCGCGTGACCGGCGGCGCGATCACCTCGTACTTCTACTACGCCCCGTGGGGCATGACCTCGCAGGGCGCGCTCTACGCGCTCTTCTTCCAGCGCCACAAGCTGCTCTACGGCACCACCGACGAGCAGCTCGGCGCGGTCGCGGTGGCGTTCCGCAAGCACGCCTGCTTGAACCCGAACGCGGTGATGCAGAAGCCGCTCACGATCCAGGACTATTTGAATGCGCCATACATCGCCGAGCCCCTGCGCCTCAACGACTACTGCCTTATCAACGACGGCGGGGTTGCGATCATCGTCCGTCGCGCCGACCTGGCGAGGGATCTCAAGCAGCGGCCCGTCATGGTGAGCGGCTTCGGATGGTCCGAGGAGAACGTAGACGCCACCCAGCTGCGGCCCCGGCTGAAGACCTTCTATCACGGCGCCCATCACGACGTGGCGGCCCAGGTCTATCCGATGGCTGGCGTGACGCCGAAGGATGTCGACGTGTTCGCCACCTACGACAGCTTCAGCGTGCACCTCCTGGCCTCGCTCGAAGGGTTCGGCTTCTGCAAGGAGGGCGAGGCCGGCACGTTCGTGCAGGGCGGCCGCATCGAGATCGGCGGCGAGCTGCCGTGCAACACCAGCGGCGGGATGCTCTCCGAGAGCTACATGCAGAGCTGGAACCACCAGCCCGAGCTGGTCCGCCAGCTGCGCGGCGGTCTCGGCAACCGGCAGGTGCAGGGCGCCGAGGTCGCCCAGTACGTCCACGACGTCGCCGGCAAGTGCAAGAGCCTGATCTACACCAGGGGAGCGTGACGATGGCGACGGCCCGACCGGTACGCGCGATGGATCCGTACGCCGAGCAGTTCTGGACGTTCACACTGTCGAGAGAGCTGCGCCTGCAGCAGTGCTCGGCCTGCGGGAAGTTCCGCTGGCCGCCGGGCCCGACCTGCGACCGCTGCCTGTCCGACGACTTCGCGTGGTCCCCGCTCAGCGGCAAGGCGAAGGTGCTCTCGTGGACGACGTTCCACCGCGGCTACTTCCCGGAGTATCCGCCGCCCCACACCGTCGTCGCGCTCGAGCTGGCCGAAGGCCCGCTCTTCATCTCCTATCCCGTCGACGTCGAGCCCAGCGACCTCCGCGACGGCATGACGCTGGAGCTCCGCTGGATCGACGCCACCGACAAATTCGGCGAGTATAACCTCCCCGTCTTCGGCCCGTCCGCCCCCCGAAGCTGAGACGCTGAGAAGCAAGAGCACCGTTTACGTCGGTGTGTTGGACGCCGATATGGCACCTTGGCGAACGATCAAGTACTGAGCGCCGAGACCTGCTCCGTGTCGTAACGCTTGCGGCGACCCCGGCATGGTCAGCTGGTGGAACTTCTGGTCCGCAAGGCAGGAATCGAGGGCACCGTGGACAGCAACTCCATCAAGCTGAAACAGCGCGGTGGATTTCGCGAGACTCCGCTGCTGAGGGCGAGCTGCGAGAAGATAGACGGGCTCCTGAGCGGGACCGCGGTCGACCTTCGCCGCGCCACTCCCTACACCGTCGATGGAACGTGGATGGGTGGCAAAACGGGGGGCGCCTCGACAATGGTGGTGGTCCTGAAGCAGACGGGAAACAATGTGACGGGGACCCTCAGCGGGTCTGGCACTGTCGATGGCCCTATCGAGGGCACGGTGCAGGGCAACACTATCCAGCTGAGCGAGCGCGGTGGATTTCGCGGGACTCCACTGCTGAAGGTGAGCTGCGAGCAGATTTCCGGGGCCCTGAACGACGGGACCACCGTCACCCTTCGCCGCATTCCGTAACCGTCAGCAATCCACGGGCTCGAAAGCAGCGCGTGCTGGGCCAGCGCCCCGGTGCAGTCCCGGCGAGGCGCTGGTGCGCCTGGTGGCGTTTGGATAGACTCTCACGGGCGATGAGCGAATTGTCATACAAGGACGACGCGTATGACCGGGCCTTCGTCCATGTCTCGACGCAATTCCTCCGGTTCCTCGTGACGCGCCCTATTGCTTCTCCTGGTCGATCGACGAGTTCGGGGGCCAGCTGGGTCAGCCCTACGCTACCGCTGGCGGAAGGATCGTCCACGCTCGCGCTCAGAAAATCGACCAGCCTGCCAGTTGGCAGATCCGCAATTGGGACGCTTTGAAGCGTATCAGCGTGACCCGAGCCAGCCCCGAGGAGGGCACGCGATGACGTCGGCGGAGGATCACCAGCTGTCGCCCCGCTGAACCAGGCGCACTTCGCGAACAAGTCATGATTCAGCGGATACCTGCCTGCCGACCTTTGAACCAGTCGATGAGCCGGTTCCGGTAGTAGTACAGCGGCAACGCCGCCGCTACGGCGAGCGCCGTGAGCAAAATTACTTGCACATAGTCACCCGATTCAGTCCGAGCACCTTGCGCCGAGAGTATCCACGTGCCCGGAATGCGACCGAGTGTCGAAACCAGAGCAAAGACCCAGAACGGCATGGGACTCAGCCCGAAGAGATAGCAGATCATGTCCTTCGGCAGGCCGGGAACCAAAAAGATGATGAAGCATACAATGGCTCCCTCCGCTTCGACGATGAAGCCGAGCTTGCGCCAAACGTCGGGGCTCACCATTCGCTGAACGTAATGAGTGCCGAGCCAGCGCCCAATGCCGAACGCTGCCACCGATCCCACGGTCTGCCCAATTGTCGAGTAGAACAACCCCACCCATTCGCCAAACAGATAGCCGCCAAGGATTCCCGTCAACTCACCGGGGATCGGCGCAATGATGACCTGCAGCGCCTGGAGGCCCATGAAAATGACCGGCGCGAGTACGTCCCACTCGCCTAATGTGTGCTTGAGAAACTCCTTATCCAGGTAGAGACGGGCGAGGAATTGATATGCTGGCGCGTCGGTCCATACGAGCCAGACGCCGTACCCAATAAGTGCAGCCACGATGGCGCCGCCGACGGCCCATCGCGTCATAGCCTTCAACCAGTCTCCTTTGAGCTGGCGGACGGTATCAATGTGCAGTGGATGTAACCCGGATCATGGCGCATGAGATCAGAATCTCACTTCCAGGCGAACATCGGGAAAGCCTGTCGCGCGCTCAAACGCCTTGACCGGAATCGGGCACCTCGCTGTGGGGATGCACCGCCAGGGTTATGACCTTCAAGCTGACTCAGTATGATGACCGGGGCTGGAGGGCGACGTTCTACCCGACCGGGATGGAACACTCGCCCACGAGCGCGACCGGCACGGGGTGGGAGCGCAGGCCGTGGCACGCGGTGCAGCGGACGGCGTGGGAGGCACTCAAGAAGGTAGAGACGAGCTAGCTGTGCCCGGTCCCACCCTGTCTGCGCTCGAACTCCCGCCATTACCTCGTACGCTCTGGTCCTTCGAGGCGTAAACGAATGACTGCCTCCCATCGGGCTCTCCCCAGGGTGACGCGAGCAGGCGTCCGGCCTCCTGGCATCTGGCATGACCACCCGCCGGACTCTGGAGAGCCACCATGCCCGACGAGACTGTTCTACGCGCGAAAGCCCGTGAAGTGATCCGCACTGGAAAGTTGTCACCCCGGCGACCCGGCCGGCCCACGCGCCGCGTCCTGCCGATGGAGCTCCAGCTCGGCGACCACATCATGGACGAGACCGGCGAGTGGGAGGTCACTGGGCGGCCCTTCACGACGGCAGCCGGGAAGAATGCCCACGCCCGCGTGCGGAAGGTGCGCCAGCCCGAGTTGACTGACTTGCCGAGCTGGAGCGCGCACGAGCGCATCAGCGTGAAGCGCGCGACCGCCGACGAGGGCAAGCAATGATGCGTCTCGGCCGCGCTCCAAGAGTGACGTGAACGGCACCGGCGCTCTGCGTGGACGCCGGTGGACGCGGAGTACCGCCTCGTGCCGCTTGGTGCAGGGGAGAACCACCTAAATCATTGGCATTGCGAGTGATCGAACGGTTGAATCCCTTACCCTGCCGCCCAACTGATTGACCATTGGTGCTACCGTAGCGGCGTCGCAGCAATGATGAACGCTTCAGCGGCCCAGATCGTCGTGATCGATGACAACGCCGATATTGTCGATATTCTGACTACCTACCTCTGCGACGAAGGATATCGGGCCTCAGGCGCGCTGACCTGCGACGAGGGCCTCGAGCGTGTGATGTTGTCTCGTCCTGATCTCGTGATTCTCGATGTTGCGCTGCCTGGCGGCATGAATGGCATTGATGTGCTCAAGCGAATCCGTTCGAATGCCCCGACGACCAAAGTGCTCATAGCGAGCGGGAATACCGACCCTGTGCTTGCCCGCGAGTCCCTCGAGCTCGGTGCTCTTGCCTATATCGACAAGCCGTTCGATCTCGGCTACCTCAAGCGAGTCGTCGCCATGGCGCTCCGGACGGAGGACACCCCACGAGCGGAGCTGGGGATCGGAAGCTATGTGAGGGCCTGGGGTGGGTTGGAGTACATCACGGTCCCTCAGTGGCGGATGGCATTCGAGGCGGCCGACGTAATTTTCGGCATCGACGTGGCGACGGGGCACGAGATCCTCGTCTTCAGCCGCGACGCGCTACAGATGATCGCGGTCAAGGAGGCGAACGATGGCCTCCGCGTGCTTCGGATTGCGATCGACTGCACTGGCGATGAGTTGGAATTGCTCCTCGCCGCCTGCGAAGCCTACCGAGGCCACCACGTCTATCAGGCTGACGCATGACTCAGGACGATGACCGAGGCTGGCGCGCGACCTTCTACACGACTGGGATGAGCCGGGACGCGCCTCTCCTCGTCCCAGTGTGGAACGGACGACACTGGCCTCAGCGGTGGCTGGAACTCAACGTGAACCACATTGGAACGTCACGCTCTTGGTCCCGTCCGAGTTCGTCACCATGTTAGATGTCATCGGTTGCGAGCCGTACTTTAGGCAGTAGGCGTTAGCGGTCTGCGACGCTTGCACCAGCTCCTGGTCCGACCGGTATGTGTAGCTCAGGTTGGGATTGACCGGCGCCGCCGCGGACAGAGCGGTCCGCACACATTCGAAGACCACGGCCTTGCTGCCGTCCGGGTTGTTCGTGAGGCCCGCAGTTCGCGGGGCGGTTTGATACTGACCGCAATACGTCGTCGCGTTCTGGTTGGCTTTGAGCAGTTCCTGGTCTGTCCGATAGTTATAAGTGACGCTGGGGTTACTCGATTGCACCGGCTGTTGCGACGAGGGCATCTGGCTACAGGCGGCAACAGCCCCCGCCGCCAACAAAGCGATATTCAATCTCCGAAAACAACGAAAGATCGTGATCATCGGAATCCTCACTTTCTCAGCTTTCGACAAACACCGAACGGTCAGTGTTTGATCTTTTGCTGGTCCTTCTTGTGTTCGGCAATCACTTGATTCCAGCGCTCACGCCGTTCAGCAGAATCTGCCTTGAGCGGATCGGTGCGGTGAAACAGCGCCACAGCGCGCTGGCGGAAAAGCGCTACACGAGAGAACAGGGCTTGTAGCATGGCCGACCTCGTCGAGGCAGCGGTTTGATGTGCCTAGTACCGCCCCCACCATGGCAATCCCTGCTGCCCGTCGAGGTCGTCAGGATGGGATGAAGCTTCTCTCGGACAGAAGCAAGCAGACCACGGCTAGGGTGTTGATGTCTGGTCAAACTTGACCATCCGTCCTGGATCAAGGGGTTGTATAAGGGCGGTAATGAAGAAATATCTAGGCTTCAAGTACAAGATCCGTATTCGTCTCGATGGGCGGTATCACTTCGCCGTCTGGTGGGCTGACGCGAATAGCCATCGCGACGAGCCCATATGGCTCAAAACTGTTGCGAGCATGGCGGCGGCCGAACGAGCCGTGAAACAGTGGATTGACGATCGGCAGCCAAAACCGCCGCGCCCAAAAGGTCGGCTCCGACGTCCCACTGTGCTCCCTACCTAGTCGCCGGAGCAGCGTGAAGAACTCGCCCGCCTGGAGCAGGTGATGCAATGGGTGGTGGAGGTGCTCAGGCTCCTGGAGCATCCCCCACGGCGTACGACACGCGAGTC
This sequence comes from uncultured Candidatus Rokubacteria bacterium, assembly GCA_963789955.1. Classification (GTDB taxonomy): domain Bacteria; phylum Methylomirabilota; class Methylomirabilia; order Rokubacteriales; family CSP1-6; genus AR31. The sequence continues at coordinate 19,961 of CAWBMV010000037.1, read as the reverse complement.
GCTAAAGCTTTGAACGTGAGGCGAACCCCGTCGAGCATTCTGTCCATGCGCCAGGATTCCTCGAACACGACCATCTCAACTGCAGTCCTCACGACATCGAAGACGCCCAGGCGAAACTTCACGATGTAGCCATAGTCGGCCGTCCAAACCACATCGCTGAGTGCGAACACGTCCCTCCGCCGCGCGATCGCAGCCTCGATGCACTGCCCGACGTCGTCGTCACGCTTTGTTCGAATCGCTTGGGCTTCCATGTCGGCTCCTGGAGATCTGGATTCCAGCTTAGAAGCGAGCGACTACCGAGGAGTGCACAACTGATCCTTCGCAGTCGGCCGGCGTTTCTTCAAGGCGTGCGGCTCGGCATCGTGCAGCGCATTTCGTCGGCGTCGAGCCGCGCCCAGCAGAGCCTGCCGGTTTGAGGATCTCGGTAAGACGCGAGCGGCTGCTGGACGCACCCGGTCAGGACGATGACGAGCGAGATCGAGGACAGGAGCGCCAAGGCCCACCACCGCATCATCGAGCCGGCTCCGGTCGCGCTCCCATCTGGGCTTTCATCTCGACCAAGTGCCGCTGACATATGCCGTGCGAGACGTTCTCGCGGTGGTCGCGCTCGGCCTCGGGCTTCTGGCTTTCGCACCAGGCGCAGAAGCCCGTGATGATCTCCCCGATGGTGCCGGTACCGAGGCTGTTCACGAGGCGGCCTCCTGCTCCTGCGACTCGGAGGCTGAGCTGATGCGCGCCCTCCGAGGTGTCGGTAGCAGCTAAGACGCCAGACTCAAGGCGTCTGGATGCCTGGGCTCCCACGACGAAGCGCCCTGTACCGGAGGATCGTCCACTCAGGTTTCTGATGTCTGGTCAGAATTGCTCACTATGGGTGTGTGCGACGGACGGTGAGCACTTTTGAACAGACTTTAGAAGCTGCTATTGAGCATCCTTCGTGGCGGATGAGCCCGGCAGCCCCGAGCTAGGAGGAATGGTCATGGGTGGACTAAGCGGGATTGAAACGGCCCTGATCCTTCTCGTTGGCCTGAGCGGACTCGCGATTGGGCTGGTGGTGCTCTTCAGTAGACTGGATTGGTGGATCGAATACTTTGCGGACTCGATGGTGCAACGAAGCGAGCGGCGGCGTAAGCAGGCGCTGACCAAGCCGAGCCTCGAAGGCTAGGCGCGTACGCAGGGGAAGGCAGAAACCGCTCCTGGCTTGACTCCCTTACACTCTTCGCTCTGCATCCCAGATAGAGAAACACACTACGTGGAACTGGAGGGTCTTGCGGTGCTCGCCGGAGCTGATGCCCTCCGTGACGAACTGGCTCTCTCCAATGCTGGTGCCACAAGCGATACAGATTTGTCCTTTGCCGGGACCGCCCGAGGCCCCGCGGAGCCCGTTACGCGCAAGCCCACCGCTTGCTAATTTTTCTCGGATGAGGATACGTAGCGACTCGTCGAACGTCATTTGAGTCGTCATGAGGTGGCCTCCCGGCTAGTCGTGGTGGTCGCCGTTGACAGCTCGGGCAACTAGAACCACGCCAGATTCACCGGAGTCTCGACGCCCGAGAGCGTCCACGGGTGAGACCGAGGTGCAGGCTTGTCGAGGATAACACCGAGGGGACCAGGTGATGTACTAGTACAGTGGGTCAGGGTATGCCCTACTTAAGACTCAAGAGCTACGAATCGCTTACCCTCCACCATTAATCTTTTCAACAGTTAAGCGAACACTTTCCCCCATTCTGCGTGCCTGAGCGCAAACCTGCGAACGGTTTCGGACGGGTTCGGCCGGGAGATTCCGACGGCCGAAGGAGGAAGCGCCCGCCGAGGTGTCATGGTTGGCTATGATGCTGCTGTGAGGTGGTTGCTCGTCGCTCTCCTCCTCCTCCCCGCCAGCCCCGTGTCCGCTCAGACGGCGGGACCGGTCCGCGTCGGCACGTACGCCAACGAGCCCCTCGTCTTCCGCGACGCCGGCGGCGCCCCGCAGGGCATCTACATCGACCTCCTAAAGGAGATCGCCCGCAAGCAGGGCTGGACCCTGCGCTACGTGGAGGGGACCTGGGACGAGTGCCTGCAGCGGCTGGAGCGCGGCGAGATCGACCTGCTCGTCGCCATCGGCTACTCAGAGGAGCGGACCCGGCTGTTCGATTTCAGCCGCGAGCCCGTGGTGGTGAACTGGGGCCAGGTCTACGTAGCGCCGGGCTCCCCGATCCGCTCGTTGCTGGACCTCACGGGTCGGACGCTGGCGGTCCTGCGGGGCGACGTCTACTACGAGTCGCTGAAGCGCACGCAGGACATCCTGAAGGTGTTCCCGACCTTCGTCGAGGTCGACTCCTATCGCGAGACGCTGCGGCTCGTGGCCGAGGGGCGCGCGGAGGCGGCCCTGGTGCCGCGCATCTTCGGCGCGTATCACGAGCGGCTGTTCGCGGTGGAGAAGACCACCATCATGTTCAGCCCCACCGAGCTGCGCTTCGCCGCCCGGAAGGGGACCCAGGGCCCGTTGCTCGAGACGCTCGACCGGGAGCTGCGCGCGCTGAAGGCGGACAAGCGTTCCGCCTACTACCGCGCGCTGAACGTGTGGATCGAGGGCGTGCGCACGCTCGTGTTCCCGAAGTGGCTCAACCCGTTCTGGGTGGTGGGCGGCGCGGCGTCGGTGAGCGTTCTCATCGTGGGCATGAACCTGCTGCTCCGCCGCCAGGTCCGGCTGCGCACGGCCGCGCTCAAGGCGAGTCTGGCCGCGCAGGAGAAGATCGCGAGCGAGCTGCGCATCGCCCGCGAGATCCAGATGAGCTCGATCCCCCGCGAGTACCCGGCGCTGCCAGGCTGGGACATCCACGGCGTGCTGCAGCCCGCGCGCGAGGTCGGCGGCGACTTCTACGACTGCGCGCTGCTGGACGAGCGCCGCCTCTACGTCACGCTTGGCGACGTGTCCGACAAGGGCGTGCCCGCCGCCCTGTTCATGGCGGCCACCAAGACGCGGCTCGGCGCCTCGGTGGCGGCAGCCGGCTCGCCGGCCGCCGTCCTGACCCGCGTGAACCGCGACACCGTCCGCAACAACGACCGGTGCATGTTCGTGACGGTGTGGTGCGGCATCCTGGACGTCGGCTCGGGGCGGATCACCTACGCGAACGCCGGGCACAACCCCCCCGCCGTGCGGCGCGCCGACGGCCGCGTCGAGTTCCTCGACTTTGCCAGCGCGCCCGCGCTCGGGATCGACGAGGACGCCGCGTACCGGGAAGGCACGACCACGCTGGAGCCCGGTGATGTGCTCGTCATGTACACGGACGGGGTGACGGAGGCGCTGGACGCCAGGGAAGAGCTGTTCTCGGAGGACCGCCTGCAGACCGAGCTGGCCGCCTCCGGCCTCTGCGATGCGCGGGATCTCGCGGGGCGCGTGCTGGCGCGCGTGGCGGCCTTCGCGGGCGACACTCCCCAGGCCGACGACATCGCCCTGCTCGTCCTGCGCCGCGGCCCGGCCGGCCTGCGGCTGGCCAGCCAGCTCTCGGAGCTGCCGCGGCTGGCCGCGGAGGTCGCGCGTCTCGGCCGCGAGCACGACCTGCCCGCAGAGGTCGTGTCCGACCTGACGCTGGCGCTCGAGGAGGCGGTCTCCAACGTCATCCGGCACGGCTACGGGGAGCGCCCGGACGGCCCGATCTCCGTCGCGTTCCGCGCCACCGGCGAGTCGATCGTCATCACCGTGGAGGACGCCGCGGTGGGATTCGATCCGCTGAAGCGCCCCGAGCCGGATCTGACCGTTCCGGTGGAGGCGCGCCCCGCGGGCGGCATGGGCGTCTACCTGATCAAGCGGCTCATGGACGAAGTGGACTATCGCGTGAACGACGGGCGCAACGTGCTGACGTTGACGAAGAGGATCAGGAGGGCGACGTGCCACTAACGGTTGTGTCCGAGCAGGGAACCGCAGGGATCCACATCGTTCGACCCGCTGGCTCGCTGGACAGCAACACGGCCCCGATTCTCGAGGACTATCTCGCGGGCCTCCGCAGGGACGGCGCCACCGCGTTCGTCCTCGACCTGAGGGACCTTACCTACATCAGCAGCGCGGGCGTCCGGGTGGTCCTGGTCGCCAAGAAGGCCATGAAGGCGGCCGGCGGCGACGTGGCGCTGATGAATCTGCAGCCCCAGATCCACAAGGTCTTCGATATCATCCAGGCCTTGCCGTCGCTGAACGTGTTCGAGAGCGTGGCCGAGCTGGACCGCTACCTCGCGGGCATCCAGAAAAAGGTCCGGGAGGAAGGCGCATGAGCCTCTTCAATCGGCCGTCATAGAGAGACCCATCCGTGTCTCCTTAGGGATTATGCGGATTGACCATGAGCCCGCGTACGTGGCTTGCTTGAAGGGTCATACGTGTCACGGCCAACGTTCCCACCACGAACCCCTGGCCGATTATCGAGGCCAGCCTCGCTTTGATCCTGCTCCCTCGCAGTGCTCAGCACTGGAGGCCGGAACCGGCGCCAAGGCGATTGATGCGGCTTTTGACGCGCGACCCGATCTCGCACGACGATTAAATCGAAAGGCGCGATGCGATGACCATTGCTTGCAGAGATCCGAACGCCAACGTCGTCGTCGAAATTGAACCTGCTGCGGTTTGGGCATTGCTCGATGAGTCGTATCGGACCATCAAGGCATGGGGAGAATGGGAGCTGCGCCATCAGGCGCGGGTTCCCCTTCGGCTGATTGTCCAAAGTCCTCCCGTGACCGCGGGCGTTTGGCTGCGCCTGTATCGAATCGAATTGCGCTGCGAGCAGGCCGAAGCGGTGAGACAGCGATGCGATGAACTCGGCGACGTTCTTGAACAGATGCCGAACCAGGCGGACCGTGACACCGGAGCCGCCTTGAAGCGAGCGGCTCGTACCTTTTACGAAGCCATTCGCTTTTCCCGGGCGGAACGATCTCCCCGCTAGCGGACAATCGCATGGCGCGCTACTTCTCATCGCTTCACAGCCCCCCGATCTACCACGCGACCGGCAAGCGCGTTCGCGATCTTCCGGTCACACTCGACAAGCTGCTGTGAGGGAAAGCCCGCCGCCCTGCACACCGAACGATACCGGCGACTGCTGCCGAAGAAGGAACGGGAGGTGAGTCTCAGGTCTTTACCGGAGTCAAGCCGCAGCGCCAATCGTAAGCCGGTATGTGTTGACGCAAGCGGGTCTGTGGCGCCATTCTCTGGTCGTGAATCGGCGCGACTCCCAGCCTCAAACCCTCGGCGATGTGCTCTACGCCAACAATGCGCAGGTGCCTGTATCCGAGGACACGTGGGTCGGGCTCGTCCAGTCCATTGCCGAACGCGATCAACTCGCGCTGCATGCGCTGTACACGCAAACGTACGGCGTCGTCTTCACGTGGACCATGCGGATCCTCGGCAATTGGGAAACCGCCGAGGAATTGACGCTCGACGTCCTCCACGATGTGTGGCGAACAGCGTCGACGTACGATCCTACGAGCGGCTCGGTCGTCGGATGGATCATGAACCTGGCACGGTCCAGAGCAATTGATCGGCGGCGATGTGAACAGCGAACGTCGTTGCCCCCGACTATCGACGTCCTCGTTTCGTCGCCGGCCGATACGCTGAGCCCGTCTCCTTCGCTATGGGAAGCCCTTGCGCGACGTATCGCAGCGGAGACGGGGGAGGAGCCGTTGGTGCCAGCGCCCGAATGGCGGGCGGGACCCGAATGGGAAGAGGTCGCGCCTGGCATCTCCTGCAAACTGCTCGCGACGGACAGTGAGCAAGATCGAGTGAGCATGCTCGTATCGCTCGCACCGGGAGTCGCCTATCCTCCTCACACCCATGCCGGCATCGAAGAGTTGTATTTGCTTCATGGCGAGCTGATGATCGAGGATCGGAAACTTTATCCGGGGGATTACAACCGCGCGGAGCCCGGCACCGGGGATCAATTTGTCTGGAGCGGGACCGGCTGCATGTGCGTGCTGCTCACGTCGACGCGGGACTCGCTAACCACGGCTGGCACTTCCATCGCTTCTCCCCATATCGAGGGACGAGTGATGAGGCATCAGTTCCAATTGTTTCTGGACGGCCTGTCGACTCGCGGCGCCTCTCGCGGCGCGTACTGTCTAAACTGTCTCAGCGAGATGTATTTCGAGTCGGCCCTGGACGTTGCCAGATATCTGGATGAGTTCGGGATCTCCAGCCACCAAGGCACCTGCGCCAATTGCAACCAACGCCGGGAGACCTTCCGCTCCGACCGTTCTTCCTAGCCGCGCCCGGGCGGCGCTCCGTGTACGCTCCAGCCGCCCGCACCGCGCCGGTGCTACCCTTACTTGCCTGCACCCTGGCCTCACCTGTTTGACGCTCTCGGGCGTCGAGACTCCGGTGAATCTGGCAAACCCCGTGCCGGCGAGCAGAGGCTGAGTTTTCAGCGATTTGAGAGGAGACGGGCGCCGTGTCCGGCTCGATCCAGGTTGAATCTACCGAGCAAGCTTGCCACGGTTGTGCACTCGAATCTTAACTGCGCTACAGGTATGTTGACTCGAGCCGAGTTAAGAGGAACTTAAGACGGTCGACGAGTACCCCCGCGCCACCGCTTCCGCGGCGTCGAGTATCAGAGGGTCTGGCTCCAATCCCGTCCGATCAGACGCGCAGGGTCCCAGCCGGCACGGGCCAGCCACGCGAGCGCCTCGTCCTGGCTGCCTGACCTGACGACTGCCAGCGCGGCGCCGTCCTCGAAGAAGCCTCCAAACGCCACGCGTCCTTCCCGCTGAAGTCCAATGAGCCCGGCGCGGGCTTCGCGCGATCACCCGGTGTGCCTTCCACGATGATTGCGCTGAGCTCGGTGTCGATTGGTGGTAGCTCACGCGGCTCGATGAAATCGGCGAAGACGCGCGGGCGATTGGCGGTGAAGAGTCCGGCGCGGTTGAACTCGTTCTCGGCGAGCAGGCGGTCGAGCTCAGCGCGGTCGACGACGCGATAGAAGATGTTCGCGGCGCTGCCATCCGGCTCCGGGCCGCCCGCCACCACGCGCCTGTCATCGCGGAGGCTCACAAGCTGCTTGAGGTGGGCGGGTCGGAACGGCAGGCGGCGAGCCATGTAGTCCGCCGCGCAGACGAAGTGTACGTGGTAGATCGCCATGGCCGAATGCTAAACCAACGCGAGGCCCCGCGCCCCTTCAAGATGGGCACCGAATGTGGCATGCTCGCGAGCCATGAAAGTCACGAATATCGACACCGCTGTCCTGCACGTGCCCTGTCCTCGGCCCATGTCGCTGGAGTTCAAGGACCACCGCATGGTGGCGGCGTTCATCGACACCGACGAAGGCGTGCGAGGCTTCGGCTACACGCTGGCGTTCGGCGGCGGTGGTGCCGAGGCGATCCAGGTCTATCTCGAGACGCGCCTCAAGCCGCTGCTCATCGGCGAGGATCCCCGGATGGTCGGCAAGCTGTGGGAGAAGATGTTCCGCGCCGACCGCGGCATCCGCCGGGTGGGCCTGGCCGGCTACGGCGTGGCCGCGCTCGACATCGCGCTGTGGGATCTCGTCGGGAAGATCGCCGGCCAGCCGCTGTTCCGCATGTGGGGTGCGGTGACGGATCGCGTCGAGGCGTACGGGAGCGGCGGCTGGGCCAACTACGCCGTCGACGACATCATCGCCGAGGGACGCTTCTACACCGGCCACGGCTGCCGCTACTACAAGATGAAGATCCACGACCCCGACCCGCGCAAGAATGTGGCGCGCGTGGAGGCCGTCAAGAAGGCGCTGGGCGACGGCGTGCGGTTGATGGTCGACGTCAACCAGAAGCTCGACGTGCTCGCCACCATCAAGCAGGCCCAGATGCTCGAGCACCTCGACCTCGTCTGGTACGAGGAGCCCGTGCTCGCCGACGACTATGCGGGCCTGGCCGAGGTGGCGCGCTCCATCAAGACGCCGGTCGCCACGGGCGAGAACCACTACACCCGCTTCGAGTTCAAGGAACTGTGCGAGCGGCGCGCCGCGCGCTATCTCATGCCCGACGTCTGCCGGGCCAACGGGTTCAGCGAGACCCTGAAGATCGGCCACCTCGCCGCCGCCCACGGCCTGACGGTCTCGCCGCACGTCGTGCACGAGATCTCACTGCACGTCGCCGCCGCGCTGCCCAACGCGTTTCTGGTGGAGTACATGAACTGGGCACCCGACGATCTCTTCGTCGATCTCCCGAAGTGCGAGAACGGCTGGTTCCGGGTGCCCGAGCGCCCGGGCCACGGCCTGATGCTGACCCCGGACGCCCTCAAGAAGTACAAGGCCGGCTGAGCCGCGGCGCCGTTGGCTCTTACGCTCTGAGCTGACGCCAGAGCCGCTCGGCCATCACGCCGACGGCCCGCTCCACCGCTTCCGCGGCGTCGAGGATCATGTCCTCGCGGAAGCGACGGCCGACGATCTGCACGCCAACCGGCTGGCCCCCGTTTTCGTTCGCGGGCACGATGGCGGCGGGCAGGCCCATGAAGTTCATCGCGTAGCTGTAGAGCGCGCTGCCCAGCACTTCGCGCACGCCCTCGGCGCCCTGCTCGTCGCGGTTCCAGGTGAAGATCGGTGCCGGCAGGAACGGGGTGAGTACCAGCGGATAGTCGGCCAGGAACGTGGTCCACGCGCGGATGAAGCGGTTGCGGTCGGCGATCGCCTTGAGGTACTCGATGCCCTCGAACGGCTGGAAGTAACGGTAGTACTCGTCGAAGATTGCAACGACGGTCTTCGATCCGTACTTGCGCACGTCGGCGTCCATCAGCGCCTTGGCCTCGCCGAAGAGGCAGCGCGCGCCCGTGACCGCGGCCTCCTTTAGGAGCGGCGGCTCGACCTCGCGCACTTCGTACCCCGCACTGGCTAGCGCGGCGCGCGCGGTGTCGAGCGCCTTGGCGACCGCCGGGTGCAGGGGAAAGTCGAAGGTGTTTCGCGTGAAGGCGACCTTGATGGGTCTCGCCTCGGGTGTTCCGTCGAACGGCATCGGCACCTGCCACGGATCGCGCGGGTCGTAGCCGACGAGCGAGCGCATGGCCAGGCGCACGTCGCGGACCTCGCGGCAGATCACGCCCTGCACGGACATCACCTGCGCCAGCATGCCGCGCTCGACAGCGGCGGACGGGTTGTAGGCCGGCACCCGGCCGAGACCCGGCTTCACCGTGGCCGCGCCACAAGCGTAGGCCGGGAAGCGAAGCGAGCCGCCAATGTCGTTGCCGTGCGCGATCGGGCCGTAGCCCATCATCACGCCCGCTGCTGCGCCGCCCGATGAGCCGCCGGCCGAGGCGGTGTCGTTCCAGGGATTGAAGGTGCGGCCGTGCAGCTCGTTCACCGTGGTCCCACGGAAGGAGAACTCCGGCGTGTTGGTACGTCCGATGATGATGGCCCCAGCTTGGCGAAGGTTTCGCACCACGGGTGCATCGTCCGGCGCGATCACGTCCTTGAAGGCGACGACGCCGTTGGGCGTCGCGCACCCCTTCTGATCCACGTTCTCCTTGATCGTGATCGGGACGCCATGCAGCGGCCCGATCGGACCGCCGGCCCGCATCGCCTTGTCGTGCGCCTCGGCCTCGCGTAGCGCGGCGTCGCCGAGATCGTCCACGACCGCATTGATCTTGCCGTTGGTGGCGCGCATGCGGGCCACCGCGGCGCCCACGGCCTCGACGGCCGTCACCTTGCGCGCCGCGATGGCTTCGGTCAGATCGCAAGCGCTCCACTGCCACAGCGGCCTATTCGGGTCGGACATTGCTCGCTCCTTCCGGCACTAGCAGATGATGCGGCACCCTAGCATGGGTTGACAGTCCGGTGAGCCAGGCGGATATTGGGCGACGCTGGCTCATCGCTCCTTCAACCACGCGAGGTCTCCCATGGCTGAGACGAACCGACCCCGATCCGCTGAAGAAACCACACTGCTCGAGCGCGCGCGACGGCGCCTGCCCGGCGGCGTCCTGGGCACCTCCCGCTACGCCGACGAGGCGGCGTTCGTCGTCAAGCGCGGGCAGGGCTCGAAGATCTACGACGTGAGCGGGCGCGAGTACATCGATTACGTGCTGGCCTCCGGCCCACTCGTCCTGGGCCACGCCCATCCGGCTGTCGTGGCCGCGGTCCGCTCGCAGATCGAGGGCGGTAGCACCTACTTCATGGTCAACGAGCCGATCATCGAGCTCGCCGAGGAGATCTGCCGCGCGGTGCCCTGCGCCGAGCAGGTGCGCTTCACCTCGACAGGCTCGGAGGCGACCTTCTTCGCTCTACGCGTGGCCCGCACTGCGCGGGGCCGCGACAAGATCCTGAAATTCGAGGGCGGCTATCACGGCGCTCACGACTACTCGATGATGAGCGCGACGCCGCGCTCACCCAAGGCCTTCCCGGCTCCCGTGCCAGACTCCTCGGGCATTCCTCACGCCCTCGAGGCCGAGGTGCTCATCGCGCCCTACAACGACCTTGCTACCGTCGAGGGGATCGTCGCCACGCACGCCGACGAGCTCGCGGCCGTCATCATCGAACCGTTCCAGCGGCTCATTCCGCCCCAGCCGGGCTTCCTCGCCGGGCTCCGCGAGGTCACTCGACGCTACGGCATCCTGCTCGTCTTCGATGAGGTCGTCACCGGCTTTCGCCTCGCCTACGGGGGCGCGCAGCAGTACTACGGTGTCGTCCCCGACATCGCGTGCGTGGGCAAGATCGTCGGCGGAGGCTTCCCGCTCGCTGCCGTCTGCGCCTCCGAGGATTTGATGCGACCGTTCGACCCTCAGCACGACGGCAAGGGCGACTTCATCTCGCAGTCAGGCACGCTCAATGGCAATCCCATCGCTGCGGCGGCGGGGCTTGCCACCCTGGCCGAGCTACGCAAGCCCGGCGCCTACGAAACTTTGCACGGCACGGGTCGCCGGCTGATGGCCGGCCTCACGGAGCTGGTTCGGCGCTCGGGGCTGCCCGCACAGGTGGTGGGTGAACCGGTCGTCTTCGATGTGCTCTTCACGGAGGAGCCGGTGACCGACTACCGGTCGCTTCAGAAGGCCGACGGGGCCCTCGCGCGCGCCTTCACCACGGAGCTCATCAAGCGCGGGGTGGTCAAGAACACGCAGAAGATGTACATGTCCCTCGTGCACACCGAGGCGGACGTGGCCTGTACGCTCGAGGCTGCCGAGGACTCGCTCAAGGCCCTGCCGAGGAGGCGCACCTCCTGAGCATCACCGGAGCGACGCGTACCGCTCGGCGCGGCGGATGACCTCGTCCTGGTGCGGCTGCAGATCCTGGCCGCCCACCGACGCCGCGCGGGCGGCCATCGGGTCGTTGACGGCGGTCTTGACGCCGCTCAGCTCCTCCATGACGGCGAGGCCGCAGAACGGCACGTAGAGCGGCGAGTAGCCGCCCTCGTGGCTCAGGACCAGCCGGCCGCCGCAGAGCTCGTCCGCGGCGGCCATCGAGCATGCGCGTCATCGCGCGGTAGGTCTCGCTGTACGCCATCATCCGGCCGAGCGGGTCGTACATGCTGCCGTCGAAGCCCGACGGCGACGACGATCAGCTCCGGCCGGAACGCGCGGAGCGCCGGAACCACGACGCGGTCGAGCGCCGCCAGGTAGGCGCCGTGCCCCGATCCCGGCGGCAGCGGGATGTTGATGTTGAAGCCGGCGCCGGCGCCTTCGCCGCGCTCGTCCATGGCGCCGGAATCGTGCTGGGTACCAGCGATCCTGGTGGATGGAGATGGTGAGCACGCCGGGGTCGCGGTAGAAGGCCTTCTGCGTGCCGTTGCCGTGGTGGACGTCCCAGTCGACGATGGCCACCCGCCCGAGACCTCGCGTCGCGCGCGCGTGCTCGATGGCGACCACGACGTTGCCGAAGATGCAGAAGCCGCGGCCGCGGTCGGCCTCGGCGTGATGGCCGGGCGGGCCGCACCAGGGCGTAGGCGTTGCGCACGCGCCCGTCGAGCACGGCGTCGACCGCGGTGATCGTGCCGCCCGCCGCGAGCAGCGCGATCTCGAAGGAGCCGGGGCCGAACGGCGTGCCCTCGCCGGCGTTCCCGCCCGCCGCGTCGCTCATCGCGCGGATCGATTCGACGTACGCCGGGCGTGTGGAAGCGGAGGATCTCGTCGACGGTGGCCATGCCGCGGCTTGAGCGCGACGAGATCGTCGAACAGGCCTGCGACCTCGACGAGGTTGCGGAACCGCCGCTTCGTCTCCGGGTTCTCGTAGTGCTCCCAGGCCTGCAGCCACTTCCGGTCCGGCGGAGACCGTCGTGGCCCGGCCCGTGTCGTGCCACATGTAGCGCTCGTGAGACACCCATCCCGTCGTCATGGCGGCCTCCATCTCTCGAAAATCTACTGGACGGTCGTTCGAGTGTCACCAGGTCATCGGGCCCTCCGGAGCTTGGTCTGGAGCGCCTGGGTTTCGGGGCTGAACTCGAGGGCGTACTTCGGATCGGCTGGTGCTGCGCCCCAGGCCTCGTAGCCCGCGGGCGCGGCCTCGCCCTCCTGGCCGATGATGCCGGTAGGACCGCCGCTCTGCATGCGGCGCCAGAGCACGGGGCGGCCGGGGACGCTCTCCTTGCCGCGGTTCGCGTCGTCGGCGAACTTCATGGTCGGCGTGCCGCCGGTCTGCGACAGCTTCCAGACGGCGGCGACGCGGTCCCGCGTCAGCGTCCCGGGCGCGGTCGCGGCGACGAGATGCCCGCCGTAGCCGTAGAACTGCTCCTCGGGCTTCCAGCCGACCTCCTCGCGCAGGGCCTCGAAGCGCTGCGTGAGCCCGAGGTCCCAGCCGTCCTCGAGGATCATGACGGGGCGGATGCCCTGGTTCTTCGCGAGCTCGACGGCGGTGCGGTACTGCTTTTCCTTGTCGCCCGAGTCGTAGCGGATGGAGTCGCCGCGGCCGGGATCCTCCCGGATCAGCTTGAACGCGGCGGGGATCCCGCTGCGGATCGTGTCGTAGGTGTCGAGCAGGTAGCTCGAGCGGCCGGGGCGGCGCTCGCGCATCGCGCGGAACGCGGGCTCGTCCGCGCCGTAGCGCTGGACGTGCTCGTGGCCCATGGTGCCGACGGGAATCATTCCTAGCGTGCGGGCGAGCAGGACGTTGCTGGTCCTTAAGATGCCGGCCTCGCGGCAGGCGCGGAGCGCGATCTCGTGCTGCTCGAGGCAGGAGGCCGAGCGCATGCCGACTTCGAAGATCCGGTCCGGGTCCTTGACGGCCTCGACGAGGGCCTTCGCTGCGGCGAGGACCCGGCGGTAGTAGCCGTCGGAATCGACCTCGATTGCGGGCGAGGGAAGGCCGACCGCGTCGAGCGTCTCGCGGACGATCTCGCGCTGGCGCTCGCAGGTCACGACGCGGACCTCGCCGGCGCGCGAGGCGACCTGGATCCGGTAGTGAAGCATGAGGACCTGCGGCTCCAGCCAGGAAACGAGAGCGGACGGACCGGTGACCGTGAAGACCGGCTCGCGGTCGTAGAAGACCGCGCCGCGGGGCAGGGCGCGGATCTCGAGGGCGTCCGTCTGGACGATGGCCGCCTTGAAGCCGGGCCCCATCTCGTAGGAGTGCTCGGCGAGATAGCGGTAGTCGTCGTCGGCCGGCCTGGGCAGCAGCGAGCGCAGGAACGCGGGGACGTCGACGGGCAGCACCTGGGGACCGCCCTTGCGGTGCGAGTAGTAGAAGGTCTCGGTGCGGAGGGGCCACCCGGCCTCCGCCATGCTGAACTTGTACGCGTCGGTCGCCAGCAGGGATCGCGCCATGGGGCCCCCCGGATGATACCTGTGCCGGGGGGACCGCGCCCGAGCTGAACGCCGTGCCCACCATTCTCACTGCCTTGCAGGTCAGCTCTTTATGAAAGCGAGAAGCTCGGGATTGACCACGTCGGCGTGTGTCGTACACATGCCGTGTGGGAACCCCTGGTGGACCCTGAGAGTACCCTTCCTCAGCAGTTTCGAGGAGAGCAGCGCGGAATCAGCGATCGGGACGATCTGGTCGTCGTCGCCGTGCATTACCAGGGTCGGCACGTCGATCTTCTTCAAGTCCTCGGTAAAGTCCGTTTCCGAGAAGGCTTTGATGCCGTCGTAATGTGCGTTCGCGCCGCCCATCATCGCCTGACGCCACCAGTTGTCGATCACGCTCTGCAGCACCTTCGCGCCCGGCCGGTTGTAGCTGTAGAAGGGACCGCTCGCGAGTTCCCGATAGAACTGCGCTCGATTGGCGGCGAGCTGTTGCCGGAGGCCGTCGAATACTTCCATAGGCAAGCCGCCAGGATTGGCCGCCGTCTTCAGCATGATTGGCGGCACGGCGCCGATGAGTACCAATTTGGCGACACGGCCCTTGCCGTGGAGCGCGACATAATGCGTTGCCTGGCCGCCGCCCGTCGAATGGCCTATGTGGATGGCGTCGTGCAGATCCAGATGCGCGACGACCGCCGCCGTGTCCGCAGCGTAGTGGTCCATGTCGTGGCCGTCGCTCACCTGAGTTGACCGGCCATGGCCGCGCCGGTCATGAGCAACGACTCGATACCCCTTCCCGAGGAAGTAGAGCATCTGCGTGTCCCAGTCATCGGCGCTCAATGGCCAGCCATGATGGAAGACGATGGGTTGCGCGTTCTTGGGTCCCCAGTCCTTGTAGAAAATCGTCACGCCATCGTTCGTCGTAACCGTGCTCATGTGAGCCTCCTAAGCTCTGGCGCACATCCTCCGGATCGGCAGGCGCGCCCTGACTGCGCTGCTGTCGATAACGGTATTGAGAAGGACATGGGCGCGCTATCGGACAATCGGTCGACCCAGATTGGACGTTTGGCTAGCCGACCGCGGGGTGACGCAATTGGGTCTGTCGTGGAATGCAACGCTGGAATGATTCGAGCGGGTCATCAAGAGCCCGCACTGCTATCAGTCCTGCTGCGACCCACACCTAGCCGAGCGCGCCGGGCTCGGGCCTGACAAGTTGAACGAGGTGCGATTGCGCCGCGGCTTCAGGCGGACCTTCGGGCCATGGTCGGCACGACGCCGATCCGCGACTCGATACGAACGTCGGATCGCAGACGGGAAGCTTCGCGCTCGATGGCACGCAACGCCGCGTCGCGCAGGTCTTCGGAGGGCACTTGGCCGGCGATCTCGACTGTGACGGGCGAGCCCTTCCACAGCGGCACATGGGCTGTCGGAGTGACCGCTAGGCTGAACAGGGCGGGTTCGCGCAAGAGCGCATCGCTGATCTGTGACTGTACGATGACGGCTTCGCCCTCGCGCTTGCGCTTGAGGTCCCACATCTTCACCAGAACCGCCAAGATAAGCACCGATATGATCACCAAGCCAACGATCACCGCCATCATGGGTCTACCTCCTGATTGAGCGGCCGAACGCTGAATGCCAAGCTATACCCGGCTAACTGGCGGGCGTGAGCCCCCACACGGCGGGAACAGAATGCGAAGTCTGTGCCCAGATCTGTGTTCCGCTGCATTTCGGGGAGTTACACCTGCAATGATCGCCGTAGCCGGCGTCACGATGACGACACCCTGCAATTTCTACCCGTCAGTAGGCCAACACGATGCCGCGGCTCTCACTCACGCGTCGGGCTCGATCGCGTAGAATCCCGCCGTGCCCAGCCCCTTCGTCGCCGGTCCGAGCGTGCGCATTCCCGGGGCGCCGGACGGTCCGCTGGCCGGCCTGACGTTCGCCGCCAAGGACCTCTTCGACGTTGCGGGCCACCCGACGGGCGGCGGTAATCCGGACTGGGCCCGGCAGAATCCGGTGCCCACGCGCCATGCCTGGGCCGTGCAGCGGCTGCTGGACGCCGGCGCCACGCTGATTGGCAAGACGATCACCGACGAGGTGTCGCTCGGCATCCTCGGCGAGAACCCGTTCGATGGCACGCCGCTCAACCCGACGGCGCCCGACCGCGTCCCCGGCGGCTCGTCCTCCGGCTCGGCCTCGGCCGTCGCGCAAGGCCTTTGTGACACCGCGCTCGGCACCGACACCGGCGGCTCGGTGCGCGTGCCGGCGAGCTTCTGCGGGCTCTACGGTATCCGCCCCACCCACGGCCGGCTCGATCTCACAGGAATGCTGTCGCAGGCGCCGAGCTCCGACACCACCGGCTGGTTCGCGCGCGACGCGACGACCTTCGCGCGTGTCTCGGAAGTGATGCTGGGCGAGCCGATACCGGCGACGCTTCCCACGCGCCTCGTCGTCGCCGTCGACGCGTTCGGCTTCGCCGACACCGGGACCGCGGCGGCCCTGCAGCCGCTGGTGCAGGCACTCGCCGCCCTGATGAAGGACATCCGCGACGACCTGCTCGCGCCGTCTGGTCTCACGGCGTGGGCGCGGGCGCAGCGGACCTTGCAGCCGTGGGAGGCGTGGCACACCTTCAAGCCGTGGCTCGAGCGCGACAACCCGCGGCTGCAGTACAGCGTGGCGCGCAACCTGGCGCGCGCCGCCGCGATTCCCGAGAGTGAGCGTGAATGGGCCGCGCTGGTGCGCAGCGAGGCGCGCGCCCGGATGACGTGGCTCTTGCCGCCGGGGACGATCCTCTGCATGCCGACGACGCCGTTCCCGGCGCCGCTCAAGGGCCAGCCGCTGCCGGCGCTGGAGCCCGTGCGCGGGCGCATCCTGGGGCTCGCCGCGCACGGCGGGCTCACTGGCGTACCGCAGGTGAGCGTGCCGGGCGCCAAGGTGAACGGCCTGCCGGTCGGGTTGTCGATCGTCGGTGGCCACGGCAGCGACGCCGCGCTGGTCGCGGTGGCGAGGGCGCTGGAGGCCGCCCGATGATGGAGGTGACCGTCAACATCCCCGAGGTCGTGGCGGAGGTGCGCGCGCTGTTCGAGCGCTACGAGCAGGCGTTGATCGACAAGAACGTCGAGGTGCTGGACGCGACGTTCTGGGACAGCCCGTACACCATCCGTTACGCATTCCACGAGAACGGCTATGGCTTCACGCAGATCCACGCGCACCGCGTGGCGCGCCCGCCGGGGCCGGGCACCAAGGAGAAGCGGATCCGTCTCGAAATCCTCACGCTCGGTCGCGACCTGGCCACCGTGAACCTCGAGTTCAAGGTGCGTGGCCAGGACGTGATCGGCCGTCAGAGCCAGACGTGGGTGCGCTTCCCCGACCTCGGCTGGAAGGTCGTCAGCGCGCACGTCTCGGCGATGAGCGCGCCGCCTTCGCCGACTTGACCGATTCGAGTTGATATGTGACGGTTTCGTCGAAGGGAGTTTGCGATGGCGCTACGCAAGCGGATCGGTGTGATGGTGCCCTCAACGAACACGACGTTCGAGGCGGACTTCCAGCTCGTCGCGCCCCGTGACGTAACCATCCACGGCCAACGCCTGTGGCTGACCAACGGCGACGAGGGCGCCGCCGGCATGGACCGGATGAACGCCGAGATCGAATCCGGCGCTAAGTATCTGGCCACCGCGAACGTCAATGTGGTGGCGTACGGCTGCACGACCGGCAGCTTCTACCGCGGACCCGGCTACGACCGCGATATGCTTCAGACGATCTCGAAGGCGGCGGGTGTGCCCGCCGTGGCCGCCGCCCCGGCTGTGGTGGACGCGCTCCGTCACTTCGGTGCGCGCCGCGTGTCGGTCGCCACACCATACCCCGATTGGAACAACCAACGACTGCGCGCCTACCTCGAGGCCTCGGGCTTCGAGGTGCTGAACGTCGAGGGCGAGCCCAAGGCCGCCGCCTCCGGTAACCAAGGCATCAACGACCACGACCCCGAAGAGGTCGTGGCCTTCGCCTCGCGCGTGTGCCGGCCTGATGCCGACGCGCTGCTTTGCTCGTGCACGGCGTGGCGCTCCGTCGAGGCCGTCGCCGAGTTGGAACGACGCACCGGCAAGCCCGTGGTCACATCGAACCAGGCCAGTATCTGGGCGTCCTTCCGCGCCCTCGGTCTCCGGCCGGCCCTCAAGGGCTTCGGCCGTCTGCTACAAGACCTCGCCGCGTCAGCGCGCTGACGGACTTGCACGGGGTGCACGCCGAGCTCACCGCCCGCCCGTCACCGCCAGGGTGTGACCGGTGACGTAGCTAGCTTCATCGGAAGCCAGGAAGAGAACGGCGTGAGCGACCTCCAGCGGCTGGCCGAGCCGCTTCAGCGGCGTCATGTGGTTGGGGCTGTACTCGACCGTCTCGTTCAGCTTCTTGAGCCCGGGACCGAAGCGCTCGGTGTCGATGGGGCCGGGCGCCACCGCGTTGACGGTGATCTCGTACTCGGCGAGCTCGAGCGCGACGTCGCGCACGAAGCCATGCACGCCGGCCTTGGCCGCGGAGTACGCCGAGCCGCCGGCGTAGTATGCGGTCCACGGCGTGCCCTCGCGCGCGCCGGAGGACATGCAGATGATGCGGCCGCTGCGCCGGCGCATCATGTGCGGCACCGCCGCGCGCGTGCACAGGAACGTCGGGCGGAGATTCAGGCGTAGCACGAAGTCCCAGTCCTCCACCTTCATCTCCCAGATCTTGGCGTTGCGGCTGCCGCCCACGTCGTTCACGAGGATGTCGATGCGCCCGAAGCGCTCGACGCACGTGGCGATCAGGCGGTTGGCCGACGCCTCCTCGGTGAGATCTCCCGCGACGGTGACGGCGGCGCCGCCGGCCTCGGTGATCGCGGCCGCGGTCTTGTCAAGGCCCGCGACGTCGAGGTCGCCCAGCGCGACGCGAGCGCCCTCGCGCGCGAGCAGCAGCGCGATCTCGCGTCCCAGACCGTTGGCGGCTCCGGTGACGACGGCGACTCGCTCACGTACTCCCGGCATCGCGATTCCTCCTGTACACTGCCTGGCGCGAATCATCGCACGGCGAGGAGGCCAGAGATGAGGACGAGCCAGAGCGACAAGGCCGCGCGCTTCCGCGCGCTCCACGAAGGGCCGCGGGCGTTCGTGATCGCCAACCCGTGGGACGCGGGCTCCGCGCGCGTGCTCGCCGCGCTCGGGTTTCAGGCGCTGGCGACCTCCAGCGGCGCCAAGGCGGGCGTACTCGGTAAGCGCGACGGCAAGGTGACGCGTGACGAGTCGCTGGCCAACGCGCGCATGATCGTCGAAGCCACCGACCTGCCGGTGTCCGCCGACCTCGAGAAGTGCTTCGGCGACGCGCCCGCCGTCGTGGCGGAGACGATCCGGCTCGCGGCCGGCGTGGGACTCGTGGGCGGTTCGGTCGAGGACGCTACCGGCGAGAAGGACCGCCCGTTCTACGACATCGGTCAGGCCACCGAGCGCGTGGCGGCCGCCGTCCAGGCGGCGCGGGCGCTGCCGTTCCCGTTCACGCTGACCGCCCGCACCGAAAGCTTCCTGCGCGGCAACCCGAACCTCGACGACGTGATCAAGCGCCTGCAGGCGTTCGAGAAGGCGGGCGCCGACGTGCTGATGGCGCCGGGCCTGCCCGACCTCGCCGCCGTGCGCGCCGTATGCGCGGCCGTCTCGAAGCCCGTCAATTTCATGGCGGGCATCAAGGGCAAGTCCTTCACGGTCGCCGAGCTCGAGGCGGCCGGCGTACGCCGCATCAGCCTGGCCACGTCACTCTACCGCTACGCGATGACGAACCTCGTCGAAGCCGCGCGCGAGGTGAAGGACAAGGGGACGTTCGGCTACATCGACCGCTCGATTCCGTCCCCCGACCTCGCCGCGTTCATGCAGGGCTGAGCACGGGATGCCATCCGCCACTATGGGACGGTGAGGTAGTCCAGGCCCGTCCAGCGCATCACGCGCGCTCGGTGGCGGTTCGCTTCACCGTGATGTGCTCGTGCGCCGCCCACGATCGCAAGTCGGTCAGTCCGAGCGGGTTGACGCTCCGAACCCGGACATGGGCACTCGTTCCCGCTGCCGTCGTGAACGGGTGGCCGATGACTTCCCATTCTCCCGCTGCATCCCTGAAGCGGTCCCCGGGCTGGAGCTGCATGGGCAACACGCCAGGAAGGGGACCGGCCGCCAGATGCCGAGCGACGACTTCAGCGACGCTCATCCAGTTTAAGATCGGGTCGTGTGGTCGCATGGGCGGACGGCGGGGAGTCTAGCTGAGGCGGGCGAACGAATCATGAAGCTAAGTTCAGGTGTCGCAAGAGGCTGATCCGCTCTCC
>CAWBMV010000036.1:0-216141 GCA_963789955.1 uncultured Candidatus Rokubacteria bacterium | reverse complement strand
TAGGCTATGAGCACGATCACCGCGCGGCCGATCACCGGACCCGCCGCCTGGCACGGAAGCGACCTGGCGAAATCGACCGACTGGATCCGTCCGATCTCCGCCGCCGCGATCGCGGAGCTCGACGCGGCGCTGAGCCGTGTCAAAGCTCGCGGCCTGGCCTGGCGCGACATCACGCGCGCCGACTTCCCGCTTCCCGGATTCGGCGCCGAGCTCGCCGCGATCGCCCACGAGCTCGAGCACGGCCGCGGGCTCGCGCTCCTGCGCGGCCTGCCTGTCGCGCGCTACAGCGAGGACGAGCTTCGCCAGCTCTACTGGGGCATCGGGACCCATCTGGGTGTCGCGCGCTACCAGAACGCGCACGGCGAGCTGATCGGCGAGGTGCGCGACGAGCTCCGTGTGTACGGCGCCGTCGATCAGCCCGGCGTCGCGCAGAAGGACGGCGTGCCGGTGACCTCGCGCTACAAGGCGCGCTCGAGCGGGCCGCTACGCTTCCACACCGATCGCGCGGACGTGGTCGGCCTGCTCTGCGTGCGTCAAGCGCGGGCCGGCGGCGTGAGCAAGATCGTCAGCTCCGTGGCGATCAACAACGCGATCCTGGAGCGCCGGCCCGATCTGCACACGCTCCTCCATCAGGATTACTACCGGACTCGCGAGGGTGAGGAGCGCGGCGGCGACCGCCGCTGGTACGCGCTTCCGGTCTTCGGCGTTCGCGACGGGCGATTCACGAGCCAGTACTCGCGGACGTTCGTCGAGGCGGCCCAGCGCATCACCGAGATCCCGCGAATGACGCCGGCGCAGGACGAGGCGCTGAATCTCCTGGCTGACGTCGCCGAGGAGCTGTGCTTCGAGATGGAGCTACGTCCGGGCGACATCCAGCTGCTGAATAACCACGTCACGTACCACGCGCGAACGGCCTTCGAGGACGACGAGTCGGCCGGCCAGGATCGATTGCTCTACCGGCTCTGGCTCTCGATGCCGAACAGCCGAGCGCTCCCGCCCGGCTTCGACGTGCTGTGGGGCACCATCGAGCCGGGAGCGCCCCGCGGCGGCATCGCGCAGTCCTGACGCCGCGGGGTGCCGCGAGAACGCTGCTACTTGGCGATCTCGAGCAGCTCCACCTCGAAGACGAGCGTGGCGCCGGGCTTGATCGCGGGCGGCCGGCCCTGGTCACCGTACGCGATATCCGACGGGCAGACGAGCTTGCTCTTGCCGCCGACCTTCATGAGCTGCACGCCCTCGCTCCAGCACTTGATCACGCTGTTGAGCGGCAGGACGATGGGCTCACCGCGCTGGACAGAGCTATCGAACACGGTGCCGTCGGTGAGGGTACCGTGATAGTGGACCTTCACCTTGTCGGTCGCCTTCGGCGACGGTCCGGTCCCCGGCTTCAAGGTCGTGATGATGAGGCCCGACGCCGTCCGCGTCGCACCTTTCTCGGCTGCGGCCTTGTCGAGGAAGGCCTGGCCCACCTTCTTCTCGCTCGCCGCTGCTACGCCCGCGCGCGCGGTTTGTAGCTGCTGGATCTTCGGCGCATACGTCTGCACGTCGACTTTGTAATCCTTCTTGAGGACTCCGTCGCTCACGCCCGCCAGCACCGATTCGAGATCGGACGCGTTCAGATTGAAGCTGGCGAGGTTCTGGCTGATCACGAGCCCCAGGGCGTAGAGGGTTTTCTGTTCATCGGACTTCAGCTCGGGGCCGGCGGCGCCGGCAACGGCCACGGCGGCCAGGAGGAGGGCGAAAGAGACCGCGAGGGATTTGAACATCGGGGATCCTTTCTGCATGCTGATTAGCGTAGGATAAGTCGATCTTCTCACGGGAGGCCCGGATGCCGGAATCGATTCCTGCCCCGTTGATCATCGACACGCTCAAGGACACGTTTCGTGAAGCGCGCGGCGGCAGCACGCGTGAGCCTCTCGGCTGGATTCTCAGCGTCCCCGACACGCATCAGAAGACCGTGCTCGCCGCGCTCGACAAGGAGCGCGCGCTGCGCGTGGTCACGTGCGCGACGGAAGACGAGGCCAACGCGATCGGCGCCGGCCTCTGGATCGGCGGCGAGCCGGTCGTGCTCATGATCCAGCACGCCGGGTTGTACGCGTCCGTGAACACCTTGCGCGGCGTCGCAATGGACGGGCGCGTGCCGATGTTCTACATGATCGGCCTGCTGCAGCGCGAGCGCGACCGCGATCCGAAAGAGTCGCGGCACTCGATGGTGCGCTTCGCCGAGCCGCTGCTCGACACGTTCAGCGTCCCGCACGCGCGCCTCGAAGGTCCCAACGACGTGCACCTGATTCCCGAGTACTATCGGCTGAGCCGCGAGCGGCGCGGCCCGACGGCGGTGCTCGTCGGTCTGGAGACCAGCTAGATGGCCATCAAGCCCGAAGACATCCTCAAAGCGATCGCCGCCGCGCGCGGTAACGCGATCTGCGTGCCGACGATGACGACGTCTCCGGCCTGGCGCACGCTCGCCCCTGACGATCTCTCCATCGGCTGCGTCGGCTTCATGGGCGGCGCCTCGTCGCTCGGCCTCGGGTTGGCGCTCTCGGTGCCGGACCGCCGGGTGGTCGTCTTCGACGGCGACGGGTCGCTCCTGATGCAGCTCGGCTCGCTGGCTACGATCGCCGGCGCCGCGCCGCGCAATCTCACTCATCTTCTCTTCAAGAACGGCGTCTACCACACCTCCGGTTCCCAGGATATTCCCGGCGGTCTGACCGTCGACTTCGTGCAGATGGCGAAAGGCGCGGGCTATCGCAAGGCGTACGCCGTCAGCGATTTCGAGGACTTCAAGCGCCGTCTCCCGTCGATGCTCACCGACGAGGGCCCGCTGTTCGTCGAGCTCCACACCGGTCTGGCCGACAAGACACCGATGACCGATCGCGGCGGGCAGCCCTTTCACCAGCAGGTCGAGAGCTTGAGACAGAAGCTCCACAAGGCCGGGTGAGCACGCTCGCGATCCGGGCAGCAGTGGCCGGACGTAGTGTCTGGTGGTGGGACAATGAGCACCACTGGAACGGCCGGGTTCGACATCGACGCGTATCTCGAGCGTTCCGGCGCTCTGGATCTGCGCGGAATCGACTGGGCGGACGTCCCGCGGCACCCGCTGCCGGCCGAGGCGATCCGTACGCTGAAGTACATGCAGGACATCGAGAGCCACACGATCGTCTATCTCCGATCGCTCCTGGCGACCCGCGCGATCGACGACCCCGACGTCGCGCGGTTTCTGGCGTGCTGGGTCTACGAAGAGAGCTTCCACGGGCTGGCGCTCGAGCGCTTCCTGGCCGCCGCCGGCCATCCCGTAGGCCCGCGACCGACGCCGCACGGCCACGAGAGCCCCGCCCAGTGGCTGGAGACCCGCGTGACCGCGCTCCTGTCCAGGGCGTGGCCCGACTTCTGCGCCGTCCACATGACCTGGGGCGCGATCAACGAGCTGACGACGCTCACCGGCTACCGCCGCCTGGCGGTGATGGCGGGGCACCCGGTGCTGTCGGCGCTGCTCGAGCGCATCACCCGCGACGAGTCGCGGCACTTCTTCTTCTACTATCATCAGGCCGAGATCCGGTTGCGGCGGCCGGCGGGCGCCCGGGTCACCCGCTACCTGGTCGACCGCTTCTGGGCGCCCGTGGGCAGCGGGGTTCAGCCGCAGCGCGAGCTTCGCTTCATGGCGAGCTACCTCTTCTCGGATCCACGGGGGCGCGCCGCCGCCGGTAAGGCCGACGACACAATCCGCAGACTACCGGGCTTTGCAACGGTAGGATTGCTAGGAAGCTGGCTGGATCGTTTCGCAACGGAGGACTGAATGGCGACCGTAGCGACTGATCATTACCGGGCGTATGCACCCCGACCCTTCACCCGCGCCGAGCGCGACTCCACGACGATTCTGTTCGGGGGTCTGCACTGGCGCATCGAACGGATCCTCCAGGCCGTGCTCGAGGGCAGCGGCTACCGCGCCCAGATCTTGCCGGTCGCGACGAAAGAGGATCTGCTGACCGGACGGGAGACGGCCGACATCGGCCAGTGCTGCCCGACCAGCTTCACCACCGGCAACCTGGTCAACTTCCTCAAGAAGGAGTCGAAGCAGATCGGCGTCGAGGAGGTCAACAAGAAGTACGTCTACCTCACCGCCGGCTCCTGCGGCGCCTGCCGCTTCGGGCAATATCACGCAAGCTACGAGCTCGCGCTCCGGAACACCGGGCTCGAGCGCTTCCGCATGTTCTTGATGGCCCAGGACAACCTGGACCAGAACATGGGTGACGGTCTCGATCTCAACCTGCCGATGACGCTCGGGTGCCTGTGGGGCATCTTCTGCACCGACCTCGTGCAGGATCTCGAGTATCAGGTGCGCCCGTACGAGGTGCTGCCGGGCCAGACCGAGGCGGTCGTCAGGGAAAGCATCGAGTATCTCTACGAGGTCTTCCGCAAGCGCCCGGCATTGTCGCCGAAGAAGTCGGTGCTCTGGCACCTCACGACACCGTACTTCTCGCGCGCGATGCGCGAGGTGCGAAAGAAGTTCGCCGAGATCGAGGTCGACCGGCTGCGCGTGAAGCCGAAGGTCAAGATCACCGGCGAGTTCTATCTGCAGACGGTCGAGGGCGATCCCAACTACAACATCCACCGCTGGCTCGAATCCGAAGGCGCCGAGGTCTACCCGGCCGCCATCACGATCTGGATGGACTACCTGCTGCGCCTGGGCCTGCAGCGCTTCGAGGACTACAGCGGCATCGAGAAGCACGCGCGCCTGAAGCTCGGCCTGGGGCGTCTGGCCCAGGGCATCTACCGCCTGACCGTCAACCGGCTGCGCCGCGCGATGGGTAACCTGCCGCACGAGACGCCGAGCCAGTTCGAGCTGCGGCGGCTGGCCGCGCCGTACTTCCACCGCAATCTCGACGGCGGCGAAGGTGACATGCTCGTCGGCAAGACGCTCTGGTCGTATCACAAGAAGAAGACGCACATGATCTGCGAGCTCTCGCCCTACTCGTGCATGCCGAACACGATGTCGATCGGCGCCATGGCCGGCGTCATCGGCAAGTATCCCGAGATCCTCTACGCGCCGCTCGAGATCAAGGGCGACGCCGAGGTTCACGCGCTCTCCCGCTGCCAGATGATCCTCACCGAGGCCAAGAAGCGCGCGCAGCGCGAGTACGACGAGGCCCTGCAGCGCACCGGGCTCACCGAGGCCGAGGTCCGCGCCTATCTGCAGGCGCATCCCGAGATGAGGAAGGCGACCTACCTGATCCCGCACGACGGCACCGCCGCCGGCACCGCGGCCAAGACGGTCCTCCACGTCGCGAAACGGATGGGAACGTCATGAGGGCGTTCGGGCGCAACGCGATCGGGGGGTCTGGGGGGGTCCAGGCCCCCCCAGCTTCATCATGAAGCTCGCCGGCGTCGACGTCGGCTCCACCACCGTCAAGGCGGTCGTTACGCACGACGGCAAGGTCACGTGGCAGGACTATCAGCGACACAACACCCGCCAGGCCGAGAAGGTCGTCGAGTTCCTCGGCC
Source organism: uncultured Candidatus Rokubacteria bacterium (assembly GCA_963789955.1). Taxonomy (GTDB): domain Bacteria; phylum Methylomirabilota; class Methylomirabilia; order Rokubacteriales; family CSP1-6; genus AR31. Next base: position 210,639 of record CAWBMV010000036.1, on the reverse strand, counting down.
GGATGGAGGCCGAGGCCGGCCTGACGGTCGGCACGGATCGCGTCTTCTTCACGGGCTCGGGTGCCGGATTCATCTCGCCGCTCGTTGGCGGCAAGCTCATCCAGGAAGTCGTCGCCGTCGCGGCGTGCGTCGAGAAGCAGCATCCGGACGTACGGTTCGTCTCGGAGATCGGTGGCGAGGACATGAAGACGATCTTCTTCACCGCCACCGGAACCGGGCGCTCCAAGCAGGTCTACATGCAGTCGGCCTGCAGCGGCGGCACCGGGACTTTCATCGAGAAGACCGCGCGCAAGCTGCAGGTGTCCGGCGAGCAATTGGCCTCCCTGCCCTACGAGGGCATGAGTCTCCACAAGGTCTCGAGCAAGTGCGGCATCTTCGCCGAGACCGACGCGAACACCCTGGTGAAGACCGGCGTGCCCGTCGAGGAGATCATCGCGAGCCTGTTCGAGGCGGTCGTCTACCAAAATCTCGCGACGTTGACCAAGGGCAACACGCCGTCGCCCGAAGTGCTCCTGCTCGGCGGTCCCAACCTCTTCTTCAAGGGGTTGCAGGAAGCGTGGCGGCATCACCTCGCCAAGCTCTGGGCGCAGCGCAAGCTCGATCTGGGCGGCCGCGAGCCGGCCTCACTCATCGTGGTGCCGGTCGAGGCGCTCTACTACGCGTGCCTGGGGTGCGTCGAGATCGGCGGCGCCGAAAAGCCCGAGGTCGCGATCTATCAAGGCCGCGAGAAGCTCGCGTGGTGGGTCGAGACGGGGCAGCACGAGCAGAAGGCCAAGGACGGCGCCCGCGGTCTGGTCGCCGGCGCCGGCGATCTCGCCACGTTCGTGACCGAGTACGTGAAGCCCGCCGCCGGCGGAACCTGTGACACCGCGAGCCCGCGCTACGTGGGCTCGGTGCTGCTCGGCTGCGACTTCGGCTCGACCACCGCGAAGGCGGTCGTCCTCAACGACGATCGTGAGCTCTTGTTCTCCTGCTACGCGCTCAGCAAGGGCAACCCGATCGAGGACGCCCAGTCGCTGTTCCGCCAGGTGCGCGAGGCCGGCTACACCGACGTGGGCGCGCTCGCCCTCACCGGGTACGGCAAGGATCTCCTGAAGGACGTGCTCGGCGCCGACATGGGCGTGGTCGAGACGGTGGCCCACGCGACCGCCTCGCTTCATTTCTATCCCGACGCCGACGTGATCTGCGACGTCGGGGGCACCGACGTCAAGATCATGATCCTGCGCCAGGGCACCGTCGCCGACTTTCGCCTGAACTCGCAGTGCTCGTCGGGCAACGGCGCCTTCCTGCAGGGCGTGGCCGAGCGCTACAACATCCCGCTCGAGGCCTACGCCGACCGTGCCTTCGAGGCCAAGGCGATGCCGAGCCTCACGATGGGCTGCGGCGTGTTTCTGCAGTCGGACATCGTCAACCAGCAGCGCAAGGGCTGGTCGGCCGAGGAGATCATGGCCGCGCTCGCCGCCGTGCTGCCGGTCAACGTGTGGATCTACGCCGGCCAGCTCCAGAACCTCCGCGCGGCCGGACGCAAGTTCATCCTCCAGGGCGGCACGCACCGCAACATGGCCGTGGTCAAGGCGCAGGTCGACTTCATCCGCGGCAAGGTGCCGGACGCCGAGGTGGTGCTGCATCCGTATTCCGGCGAGGCCGGCGCGATCGGCGCGGCGCTCTGCGCGGGCGACTGGAAAAAGCGCGGCGAGCCGTCGCACTTCCGCGGCTTCGACACGATCGCCGCGCTGACTTACACCAGCACGACCACCGCGCAGACCGTCTGCAAGTGGTGCCCGATCAACTGCACACGGACGTTCATCGACGTCCAGCTGCCCGACGCCAAGGGCCGCGCGTGGAGCAAGCTGCCGCTGGCGCCGGGCTGGGAGCGGGTCATCAGCGGCAATTCGTGCCCCAAGGGGCTGGTCGAGGACGTCAACGAGATGCGCGTGGTCAAGGCGAAGCTCGAGGAGGTCAAGCGTGAGTACCCTAACGTTGCCGAGATGGTTCGGAAGGACGCGTTCCGCCGGGTCAACGCCCCATCCGTCGCGGAATAAGCTCCGGATCGGCATTCCGCGGGTCCTGAATCTCTGGAACACCCATCAGTTCTGGATGGGGTTCCTCTCCTCGCTCGGCGTGGATCCGCGCAACGTCGTCTTCTCGTCGGACACCTCCGAGGAGCAGGGCCGGCAGTTCGGCAAGGGCCGGGGCACCGTCGATTGCTGCTACCCGGTGAAGTGCATGTCGGGCCACTACGGCGAGCTCGTGTTCGGCCAGAAGCAGAAGCTCGACATCTTGCTCTCGCCGATGATCTACAACCTGCCGTCGTTCCTCTCCGGCCACGTGGCCAAGACGCTCACCTGCCCGCGCGTGATGGCGGCACCCGAGAACATCAAGGCCGGATTCATCAAGGAGCAGGACGCCTTCGCGGAAGCCGGGATCAAGTACGTGTCCCCGTTCGTCTCGCTCGACGAGCCGCTGCTGGTGCCCAAGCAGCTCTTCAACGGGATGCGCGAGGCGTTGCCCGGGCTCACCTATGAGGAGACCGCGAAGGCCGCTGACGCCGGCTTCAAGGCGCTCCGTGACTTCAGCGATCGGCTCCGGAAGAAGTCGCGCGAGGTGCTCGAGTGGTGCGCGCGCGAGGACCGCGCGTGTCTGATGGTGATCGCCCGGCCCTACCACATGGATCCGGGGATCGGGCACGAGATCGAGGTGGACCTGCAGGCCTACGGCTACCCGATCCTCTGGATGCAGTACTTCCCGATCGACGCCGACCTGATGGACTGGGCGTTCGGCGAGGACGTCCGCGCCGGCCACATCAAGTCCGCGTTCGACATCCGCGACGTGTGGCCGTCGTCCTACAGCTCGAACACCAACGAGATCCTCTGGGGCGCCAAGGTTGCCGCGCGCATCCCGTGGATCGCCTGCGTCGTCCGGATGTCGTCCTACGAGTGCGGCATGGATCAGCCGACCTACACGCCCGTGCAGCAGATCGTCGAGCGCTCGGGCACGCTCTTCTTCTCGTTCCAGGATCTCGACTCGACCAAGCCCTCCGGCTCGGTGAAGATCCGGGTCGAGACGATCACGCACTATCTCGAGAAGTACGCGGCGACGATCCTCAACCGCAAGAAGGCTGCGATGCCCCCAGGTTGCCCTCTCCTGCCGAAGGCGTAGACCCGGCCAGATTCTCCAGCCGGACGCGGAACTCCTCGGCGAACTGGCGGTAGGAGATCGGAAACACCTTGGCCCAGTTCTCGCGCGGCGGGCTGTCGAGCGCGAACCGCCCGAGAAATTCGGTAACCTTCGCAGGGCCGTAGCGCTCGACGAGCCAGTCCACCGCCAGAAACGCCTGGCAATACGTCGCGGGCGCGCCCAGCTTGTTCGTGGACGCCACCCAGTTGGCGTTCCGGGAGAGCTCCTGGAGGTCGGGAAACAGCTTGATCGGCGTCGGCGAGCCCACGACCGTGCGCACGACGAGATCGCGCGACTCCGTGTACGCGCGATAGTGGAGCAGGTCGAGCACGCGGATCTTGACCCATTCGGCGTGGCCTTCGAGGATCCACTGCGCCGCGCGCCCCCGGCCACCCTCGCGCAGCTGGGTCTGGCTCACGTGCGCCAGCTCGTGGGCGAAGAGCCCGGCGCGCCCGACCAGGTGCATCCGCGCCACGTAGTCCCCACGCAGGAACAGGCCGCTCCGCGCCGCGACGCCGGCCGCGTACCGCCCCTTGTCCCACGCCTCGTCGTGGTTGTCGCCCGCCACCTTGATGAGTCCGTCGACCATGGTGGCCTCGTTGACGTAGACGTACGCCTTGATCGTCGGCGGAAACGGCAGCTCGAGCTTGTGACGGATCAGCCAGGCCGTCACGTTGATGAGCTCTTCGTCGCTCGGGTTCGCGCCGAGCACCGGCTGGTCGCCACCTTCGAACCGGATCTCGTACTCGCGATACGGACCACTGAGGGCCGAGCACCCGACCAGCCCGACCAGGAGCACGATCAGCGCGAGCGCCGAGCGCCTCACGGCTGCGGCTTCGGCTCGGCCGTCAGTCCCGTTGCCGGCCGGCGCAGGCTCTTGAGGTGGGCGCGAAAGTCAGCCGCGAACGCGCGATAGGGCATCGAGAAGACGTCGGCCCAGCGCTCCCGCGGATCGTCGGCCTCCACGGACGAGCTCATGAACTTCACGAGCGCCGCGCGGCTCGAGCGCTCGATCAGGTACTCGACCGCCAGGAACGCCTGCCCGTACGTCGCCGGCACGCTGCGCACCGATCGATTCCAGGACTCGTGATCGGCGAGCGTGTCGAGATCGGGAAAATGCTCGACCGGGGTTACCGCGCCGGTGACCGAGCGGACGATGCCCTCGCGCGACTCGGTGTACGCCTGGAGACCGAGCAGGTCGAGCACCTGGAACGCGACCCAGTCCGCGTGGCCCTCGAGCATCCACACCGGCAGCCGCTCGTCCCGGTGTCTGGCCAGGTCTTGTTGCGAGAGGTGCGCCAGCTCGTGGGCGATGACCGTCACGCGGCGGCGGAAGCTCGCGCGGGCGAGGTAGTCGCCGCGCAGGAAGACGCCGACGCGCGTGGCCAGGCCGGCCGCGGAGGGAACGATGCCCCAGTCGCCCCCGACTCCCCGGACGCCGAAGTTCCTGAGCAGCGCCTCGGCGAACGCCGCCTCGTCTCCGCAGACATACGCCTTGTACGCCGGCGAGAACGGCAGGTCGAGCTTGTCGCGGATGACCCGCGCCGTCGCATCGATGAGCTCGGCGGTTGACGCGCTGCGCTCGAGCGACGCGGGCGCCGGCCCAGAGAGACCGATCTCGTGCTCCTGACAGGGCGGCGCCCCCCAGCTCGGAGACGCAGGGGCCAACGAGACGAGGAGCAGCGCCGCCGCGAGCCATCGGCGCATCATGTGCGGTCTCGATACTGTGCGGGCATCGGACAAGTCAAGTATGCTCTCGATCGTATGGGCCCTCTCGGTCTCTCGATCGGGCAGCGCGCGCAGCGCACCCAGACCATCACCGCGAAGGAAGTCGAGCTCTACGCCGAGATCACCGGCGACCGTAATCCGCTCCACTTCGACCCGGACTTCGCCAAGCGCACGCGCTTCGGCCGGCTGGTCGCCCAGGGCGGGATCACCGCCGGCATGCTCAACGCGCTGGTCGCCATGGATTTGCCGGGGCCCGGCACCGTCTTCATGAGCCAGTCGCTGAAGTACCTGGCGCCGACCTATCTCGGGGACACGCTGACCGGTGAGGTCGAGGTCCTTTCGCTGAAGCCCGACAAGCCGGTCTGTCAGCTCCGCGCGACCATCAAGAATCAGGACGGCACCGTCGTGCTCGAAGGAGAGTGCTGGACGTACACGATGCGCCCGGACTGAGCGAGTCCGGTCAGCCCTTGGCGAGCTCCTGCTCCTTCAGCACCCGGCGGAGAATCTTGCCGGACGGCGTCTTCGGGATCGCGTCGACGAACTCCACCTCGCCCGGGATCTTGTAGTTCGCGAGCCGGCCCTTGACGAATGCGACGACGTCGTTGGCCGTGAGGTCCTGCCCCTTCTTCTTGACCACGAACGCCTTGGGGATCTCGCCCGCTTCGGGATGCGGCTTGCCGATCACCGCCGCGTCGGCGATCGCCGGATGCTCGATCAGCAGCGCCTCGATCTCGGCCGGCGCGATCCCGAATCCCTTGAACTTGATCATCTCCTTCTTGCGATCACGGATGAAGAGGTACCCGCGCTCGTCGACGTAGCCGATGTCGCCGCTGTAGTACCAGCCGTCGCGCAGCGCCGCCGCCGTCGCCTCGGGCGCTCTCCAGTAGCCGCGCATGATCTGCGGCCCGCGGATGCAGATCTCCCCGACCTCGCCGGGCGGCAGCTCGCGCTCGCCCGTCTCGATGTCGACCACCTTGTGCGTGGTGTCGTGGGCGAGCAGGCCGGCCGAATCGACGACGTTGAGGTTCTCGTCGTAGACCGGATTCACGTGCGTGAGCGGCGAGGCCTCGGTCATGCCGTAGCCCTGCAGCACCGGCACGCCGGTCAGCTGCTTGAAGCGGCGGGCCAGCTCGGGCGCGACCGGCGCCGCGCCCACCATCGTCGTCCTCAGGCTCGAGACGTCATACTTCGAGAGCTCCGGCCAGTTCGAGAGCATGAGCAGCACCGGCGGCACGACGAAGAAGAGCGTGACCCGGTGGCGCTGCACGAGCTCGAGGCACTCCACCGGCTCGAACCGCTCCATCAGCACGCACGTGGCCCCCGTGTAGACCGCGGCGCCCATGAGCATCGTGCCGTAGATGTGATAGAAGGGCAGGAACAGCATCAGCCGGTCGCTCTCGCGCATGCGGATGCACGCGACGAACTGGATGTTGTTGGTGACGAGGTTCCGGTGGCTGATCATCACGCCCTTCGGGAGCCCCGTCGTTCCGCTCGAGTAGGGCAGCGCCACCAGATCGTCTTCCTGGATCGCCACCGGCGCCGGCGGGGTGGCCGGCTGCTTCGCGATCAGCTCGTCGAAGCTCCGCGCGGACGGCCGCGATGACTGGCCGGGCCCGACCGCGATGACGTGCTTGAGATGCGGCGTGCGGGGGCGTACCGCGTCGACGAGCGGGACCAGGCCGTGGTGCACGACGATGGCCACCGCTTCGGTGTCGTTCAGCTGGTATTCGATCTCGCGCTCGCGATAGGACGGATTCATCGGGCTCGCCACCGCGCCGATCCGGGCGATCGCGTAGAACGCGATGATGTACTCCGGGCAGTTCGGCGACAGCACGCAGACGCGGTCGCCCTTCGCCACGCCGAGCGCGGCGAGCGCCCGCGCGAAGCGATGGGTCAGCGCCTCGAGCTCGCGATAGGTCAGGCTCACCTCGCGGAAGACGATCGCCACGTTCTCCGGGAAGCGCTCGGCGCCGTGCGTCAGCATCTGATCGTACGGAATCCGCGGATAGTCGAGAGGTGGACGGAAGAATTCGGAGCTCACAGGGTCCTCGCGCGTTCACGCAGCGTGTATTTCTGCACTTTGCCGGTCGAGGTGGTCGGCAGCGCGCCGAACACGACGGTCCGCGGGATCGCGAAATGCGGCAAGTTATCGCGGCAGAAAGCGATCAGCTCCTCGGCGGTGGCCTGCGGCGTCCGGCCGCAGCTGCACGAACGCGCACGGCGTCTCGCCCCACTTCTCGTCGGGACGCGCCACCACCGCGGACATCAGGACCGCCGGGTGCCGATTCAGCGCGATCTCGACCTCGATCGACGAGATGTTCTCGCCGCCGGAGATGATGATGTCCTTCGCGCGGTCCTTGATCTCCATGTAGCCGTCGGGATGCTGGACGGCGAGGTCGCCGGTGTGGAACCAGCCGCCTTCGAAGGCGGCGTCGGTCGCCGCCCGGTCTTTCAGATAGCCGAGCATGACAGTGTTGCCCCGGAGCACGACCTCGCCGATCGTGCGCCCGTCCGACGGCACCGGCCGGAGCGTCTTCGGGTCCGCGACCATCTGGCCGTCGAGCGTCGGATAGCGCACGCCCTGCCTCGCCAGCTTCTCGGCCCGCTCGCCGAGCTCGAGCTTCGCCCACGCCTCCTGCGGTGCGCAGAGCGTCGAGGGCCCGTGCACCTCGGTGAGGCCGTAGAGATGCGTGACGTTGAAGCCCATCTCGCTCATCGCCCGGATCACCTTGGCCGGCGGTGAGGAGCCGCCGGTCTCGAGCTCGACCACCTGCTCGAACCGTGTTCGATCCGCGGGCGGCGTTTGGATCAGCATGGTGAGCACGGTCGGCGCGCCGCACATGTGGCTGACGCGCTCGCGCGCGATCAGCTGGAACACGAGCGGCGGATCGACGCGGCGCAAGCACACGTGAGTGCCGCCCATCGCCGTCACCGCCCACGTGTAGCACCAGCCGTTGCAATGGAACATCGGCAAGGTCCACAGATAGACGGCGCCCGGCGGCAGCGGCCACATCATGACGTTGCCGACCGATTCCAGGAACGCGCCGCGGTGGTGATAGACCACGCCCTTCGGGTTGCCCGTGGTGCCCGACGTGTAGTTGAGGGTGATCGGGGCGCTCTCGTCGCCGGGCGGAGTCCACGTGTAGTCGTCGGAGCCCGTCGCGAGCAGCGCTTCGTACTCGATCTCGCCGAGCCGATCGCCCGGCCCCTGATAGAGCACGTCGTCCACCTCGACCACCAGGGGCTTCTCGCGGAGCTTTTCGAGCGCCGGGCCGACCGTTGCCGCGTACTCCCGGTCGGTCAGGAGCACCTTCGCCTCGCCGTGCTCCAGGATGTAGCCGATCGTCCGCGCGTCGAGCCGCGTGTTGATCGTGTTGAGCACGGCGCCGGTCATCGGCACGCCGAAGTGGGCCTCGAGCATCGCCGGCACGTTCGGGAGCACGGCGGACACGGTGTCCCCCGGCCCGATGCCACGCCGGGCGAGGGCCGAGGCCAGGCGCCGGGCGCGCAGGTCGAACTCGCGATAGGTGATGCGCCGGTCGCCGTGGACGACCGCCACGCGATCGGGGTAGATCGACGCCGAACGCGGGAGGAACCCGAGCGGAGTCAGCGGCGCGAAGTTCGCGCCGGTGCGCCCGAGACCCCTCTGGAAGATGCCGCCGTCCGTGCTCCCCATGACCGATCTCCCCTCCGGGGCCCGACCTTAACGCGGCGGTCGGAAACGGGCAAGCGGGCCGCGGGAAGGGCGTCCGGGCCGGCCGGCGGGCGCATCGCGCCGAATAGCGGCTCTACGGATCTCCCATTGCATACTCGATCAAGGGGGACCGCACGTGGGGGAGATCCTGTACCTGGCCCTGCCGCTCGGAACGACCCATAGCTGGGGCGTTTGCGGGCGATACGTCACCCGCGAGCTCTCGCGGATGGCGCCCGTGTGCCTCGTCACCGACCGCCTGGAGGCCGGCCTCGTCGGCGACGAGCTCGAGCTCGCGGCGCTACGCGGCCTGCTGGCGCCCCCCGAGATCCAGGCCGGGCGTGCCGCCGACGTCGAGTCGCCGGTGCTTCAGAGCGTGCCGAGCCCCGATCTGGCCCCGCTGCGCCCGAGGCTGCGTGGCCGCCGCAACGTGGGATACGCATTCTTCGAGCAGACGACGTTTCAGCCGTCGAGCATCGAGACCGCGCGAACGCTCTACGACGTGCTGGCCACCGGCTCCTCGTGGTGCAGCGAGATTCTGCGCCAACACGGCCTCTCCGAGGTCCGGACCATCGTGCAAGGCGTGGATCCCACGATCTTCCGGCCCGTCCCCGGCGGCCGCGAGTTCTTCGGCGACCGCTTCGTCGTGTTCTCCGGCGGCAAGTTCGCACTGCGCCGAGGCCAGGACCTGGCCATCGCGGCCTTCAAAGTCCTGCAAGAGCGCCACGAGGACGTGCTGCTCGTGACGTCCTGGTTCAACCCGGTGCCGGCGGGCGTGCGCACGATGCGCGCGTCGCCCTACATTCACTTCGAGGCGCCCGCCGGCAGCCGTCGAGTACCGGACGCTCATCGAAGGCGTCCTGGCCGCGAACGGGGTGGACGCCACCCGCGCCATCCACCTCGGGCCCCTCCCGAATGCGGCGATGGCCCGTGTCTACCGCAACAGCGACGTCGGGTTGTTCCCGAGTCGCTGCGAGGGCGGCACCAACCTCGTGATGATGGAGTACATGGCCTGCGGCCGGCCGGCGATCGCGACGTTCGGCAGCGGGCACAAGGACGTGCTGACCGACGAGAATTCGCTGCCGCTGCGGCGCTTGCGTCAGGCCACGGTACGCGACGGCGACAACGCGCCGAAGGTGTGGCACGACGCCGAGCTCGAGGAAGTCGTCGAGAAGCTCGAGTGGGCGTATCAGAATCGCGAGCGGCTGGCCGTGCTCGGCGCGCGGGCGGCGCAGGATATGACTCGCTTCACCTGGGCCAACACGGCCCGGGCATTCCTCGAGCTGCTTCAGGCCCGGTAGCGCCTAGAGTCCGAGGATCTCCGTCCGCCGGTGGTTCAGCGCCGGCAGGCTCGCGCGGACGCGGTCCTGGTGGTCGAAGTCGAGATCGGCCACGACCACGCCTTCGCCTTCCGGCGCGCGCGCGAGCACGGTACCCCACGGGTCGACGATCATCGCGTTGCCGTAGCAGGCCAGGCCGGGCGGATGCGAGCCGACCTGCGCGGCCGCCAGCACGAAGACCTGATTCTCGACAGCCCGGGTGCGAACGAGCAGGTCCCAGTGATCCTTGCCCGTCTCGAACGTGAACGCGGATGGTGCCGTGATGATGCGGGCACCGCCGGCGCCCAGACGCCGATAGAGCTCGGGGAACCGCAGGTCGTAGCAGATCGTGAGCCCGATCGCCACGTCGCCGAGCTTCGTGAGCACGACGTCCTCGCCGGGCGACATCGTGTCGGACTCGCGATAGCGGTGTCCGTCGACGTCCACGTCGAAGAGATGAAGCTTCCGGTAGCGCGCGACGATCGAGCCGTCGGCGTCGATGGCCAGGCACGTGTTGAAGAGCCGCTCGTGGCCCGACGCGGTTTCCAGAAAGCTCCCGCCGACGATGTGCAGATGGCGCTGCCGCGCGATCCGCGTGAGGAGCTCGGAGGTCATGCCGGGAACCGCGTCGGCGACCTCGCGATGCCCGCGACGACGGCCGAGATAGGTGAAGAGCTCGGGCAGCACCGCCAGCTCCGCGCCGCGCTCGGCGGACTCGACGAGCAACCGCTCGGCGGTCGAGAGGTTCTGCGCCTTGTCTTCCCCGCTGTTCATCTGGACGACGGCGACCTTCATCTCGGGCTCCTCGTCAGCTCATTTGCCGCAGAACGACCGTAACACATGACGCCGTCGCCCGGCATTGGCTTGACTTCGCTCGGGCCGACCGTATGTTCGTGGCGTGAGAGACGACTTCTCCCTCGAGGACGTGGCGCGCTACTGGGACGAAAACGCCGCCGCGTGGGCAGAGCAAGTGCGGCGCGGGGCCGACGTCGCCCGCGAATGGCTCAACAATCCGGCGTTTCTCGCCTTCGTCGGCGACGTGCGCGGCAAACGCGTGCTCGACGCCGGCTGCGGCGAGGGCTACAACACGCGCATTCTCGCCCGGCGCGGTGCCCGCATGACCGGTATCGACCTCTCGGAGCGGATGATCGCGCTGGCGCGCGCCGAGGAGCGCCGCGAGCCCCTCGGGATCGATTTCTCGCACGCCTCGTACACCGATCTCGCGACGTTCGGCGACGCGAGCTTCGACGCGGTCGTCTCGTTCATGTCCCTGATGGACGGGCCTCGATTCGATCTCGCCATGCGCGAGACGTTCCGCGTGCTCCGGCCGGGCGGCACGCTCGCGTTCAGCATGACGCACCCCTGCTTCCTCACGAAGGACGCGCAGTGGCTCCTCGACGAGCAGGGGGTCAAGATCAAGTGGATGGTCGGGAACTACTTCGATCCGGCTGGCTGGGTCGAGCGCTGGCGCTTCACCGACGCGCCCCGGGACGCGCCGGAGTTCGCGGTGCCGTGCTTCGGTCGCACCTTGTCCGAGTACGTCAACACGCTGATCGGTGCCGGCTACGTGCTCGAGCGCATCGAGGAGCCGCGGCCGTCGGAGGAGTACTGCCAGGCGCATCCAAGTCAGCGCGGCTGGCGCGATCACGCCGCGCTGTTTCTCTACTTCCGAGCGACGAAGCCGCTGGCGTCGCCCGCGTGACGGCGGCGCTAGAGGCGCGGGGTGATCCGCTCCACCGCCTGCGCCGAGGTGATCACCGGGATCACCTCCATGTCCGCCACGTCGTTCCAGCGGGTGATCCACTCGTCGAGGAGCCGGCGATCCTCGCACTCCATGAGCTGATAGCACCGGCTCATGTCCGTCGTGACCCAGCTCGAGATGTACTTCAACGCCTCCGGAGCCTGCCGTCCCTTGTCGCGGAATCGCCGATACACCGGGACCGGATCGCCGTTCTTGAAGCTCTCGATGATCATGTAGAGCATCGCGCGCCTCTTTCTCGTCGCCGTCGAGCCGAGCCGTCCCTCAGCGAACGAGGCCGGCGCGGCGGGGCAGGAAGAGCGTCAGCTCGGGGAACAGAATCAGGATGAGCAGGCCGATGAACAGCGAGAGCAGGTACGGCCAGTACGCCCGGAAGTGGCGGCCGACGGAAATGTCCGCGAAGCGCAGGGCCATGAGGAGCCCGACGCCGATCGGCGGCAAGAAGAGGCCGATCCCGACGGCGGCGGTGAGCACGGTCGCGAAGTGGACGGGATGGATGCCGATCTGCTTGGAGATCGGGAACACGACCGGAATGAGCACCACCGCCGCCGGCAACCCCTCGAGCACCATGCCGAAGAGCATCACGAGCACGCGACACCGCGACCAGGAAGAGCCACGGCGTGCCGTAGAGGGGTTTCAAGAGCTCGCCGAGCAGCACCGGCACGCCCAGCATCCCCATCAGGAACTGATAGATGCTCGCCACCGCCAGCAGGAAGATCACGGCTCCCGGTGAGCAGCGCGGTCTCGTGGAGCAAGCGTCCACATCTCCCGCAGGCTCACGTTGCGGTAGTAGAGGAGCGCGGCGGCCACCGCGTACGCCGCCACCAGGGCGCCGGCTTCGGTCGCGGTGAAGACGCCGAAGAAGAACCCGAGGACGATCACCACCGGGACCACGAGCGGCACCAGCGACGCGCGCCCCGCCTCGGAGAGGCTCGCCCACGTCGGCCGCTCGTCCTTGGGCCAGCCGAGCCGATGCGCCTGCACAAAGATGACCGCCATGAGGCACGCGGCGGTGACGGCCGCGGGAATGAAGCCGCCGAGGAAGATGGCGACGACCGACGTGTCCATGATCTGACCGAGCACGATCATGAAGATGGCCGGCGGCACCAGGATGCCCATCGCGGTGGCCGACGCCACCAGCGAGGCGGCGTGCTCGGGTTTGTAGCCGGCGCGCAGCATCGGCGGCGTCAGCATCGAGCCGATGGCCGAGACGTCGGCGATCGTGGAGCCCGAGATCCCCGAGAAGAAGTACTCGGCGAGAACCACCGACATGCCGAGCCCGCCGCGCACCCACCCGACCAGCCCGCGCGCGAGGTTCACGAGCGCGTAGGACATGCCGCAACGCTCCATCAGGGCGCCCGCGAACACGAACGTCGGCACCGCCAGCAACACCCAGCTCTGCGAGCCCGCGACCAGCGCCGAGGGCATCTTCTGCAGCGAGAAGTTTCCGAGATAGAGGCCGAGCAAGCCGGAGAGCCCGAGCGCGAAGACGATCGGCGTCGACAGGGCGACCAGGAGCACGAACGACACGACGACGGCGGTGACCATCGGCTACTCCGAGCCCTTCACGAGCTCTCCCCACGGCCCGCGGCCGCTGAAGACGTCGCCCAGGGTGATGCAGCCGTAGACCACCATGAGCACGCCGCCGACGACGGACGAGAGATAGAGCCAGCGGAGGTTCAACACGAGCGCGGGAGAAAACGACTGGCTGTTCAGCTCGGCCACCTGCCAGCCGAAGATCGCGAGCAGCGCGCCGAACAGGACGATCAGCAGGCATTGCGTCGCGAGCACGGCCCGGCGAAGCGGGCAGCGGGAAGCCGTTGATGACGAGGTGGACCGCGAAGTGGATGCCGCGGCGGATTCCCAGCGCGGCGGCGATGAAGCTGAGCCAGGCGAGCGACCACTCGCCGACTTCCTCGACCCAGAAGAAGCGAACCGATGGCAGGTCGAACGTCGCGGAGACCCACGTCATCACGTAGCGGAGGAACACGCCGACGAGCATGTCCACGGTGACGACGACCATCAGCACGGTGATCACGACGTGCGGTATCGCTCCGATCCACGACGACAATCGCCCGCGCATGTGGCGCGGCGGATGGTAAAGTTGCCCCGCCTCGAAGTCAAGGACGACTAGGTCAAGGAGGGTGGCTCATGCGCGGACGACTACTCCTCGGTGCGATCACGGCGGTCATGCTGATGGCGGTGGCGCTGTCGGGCGGCGGGAGCCCGGCGGTGGGTCAGGCCAAGCCGGCGGCGAAGAAGCTGGACCTGGCGCACGTCACCGCCCCCGCCGGAGTCGAGCGGCGTCGCCTTCAAGTGGATGTGCGAGGAGCTGACCAAGCGTTCGAACGGGAGCCTCAACGCCGTGTTCCACGGCGGGACCTTGCTCACCAAAGAGCTCGAGATCATGGACGCCGTGAAGTCCGGCAACATCGCGATGGGCAGCCCGGCCGGCGCGGCGTGCACCGTCTTCCCCGAGATGTGCGTGTTCCTCACGCCGTTTCTCGTCCGTGACTACCACCACGCCTACGCCATGTTCAACGGCGAGATCGGCAAGAACCTCGACGAGACCTTCCAGAAGAAGTACAAGCTGAAGGTCCTCTTCTTCTACGACTACGGCTTCCGTCACTTCTGGAACAACAAGCGGCCGATCAACACGCCGGCCGATCTCAAGGGTCTCAAGATGCGCGTCCAGCAGGGACGCGTGTTCGCGGACACCGTGAACGGTCTCGGCGCCAGCGCGGTGCCGATGCCGTGGGGTGAGGTCATTCCGGCGGCGCAGCAGGGCGTCATCGACGGCGCCGATCTGCCGGTGGTCAACATCAACGCGCTCAAGGCGTACGAGGTCGCGAAGTACGCGTCGATGACGTATCACAACTACGGTCCGACCGTGCTGGTGATGAACCTGGACCTGTTCCGCGGCCTGTCACCCGAGCAGCAGAAGCTCATGCTCGACGTCGGGCGCGAGGCCCAGACGAAGGTGCGTGAGCTGACCGAGTCGGTCGACAATTTCCAGAAGGCGAAGGAGATCCTGGAGCCCAAGGGCATGAAGGTGAACCAGGCCGACGTGGCCTCGTTCCGCAAGGTTGCCGAGGAGAAGATCTGGCCCCCGTACCGGCAGCAGTACGCCGACATGTGGGACAAGATCGTCAATACTCGCTGAGCGAAGACTCGCGCGCCGCAGGCCGTCGCGGGGCTGGGGCCCCGCCGGCCGAGATGCGCAGCAAGACAAAGAGGAGAGATCCAATGGCCGTGAGTGTCGGTTTCATCGGCGTCGGAAACATGGGTAACCCGATGGCAGCCAACGTCTTGAAGGCGTTCCCGATGACGGTCTTCGACGCCAACCCCAAGGCGATGGAGAATCTCATCCAGGCCGGCGCGAAGCGCGCCGGCTCGGCCCGTGAGGTCGTCGAGAGCTCCGAGATCGTCTTCACCTCGCTGCCGGCCTCGCCGGACGTCGAGGCGATCTATCTCGAGCCCGGCGGGCTCGTCGATCGGGCCAAGCCCGGCACGATCCTCATCGATCTCAGCAGCGTGCTCCCGTCCACGCCGCGCAAGATCGAGCCGCGGGCCAAGGCGCGCGGCGTGCACTTCCTCGAGGCGCCGGTCAGCGGCGGCGTCAGCGGCGCGCGCGCGGCGACCCTGGCGATCATGGTCGGCGGCGAAGCCGAGCCGCTGCAGCGCGCCACGCCGGTGCTGCGCGCGATCGGCCCCAACATCTTCCACGTGGGCCCGGTCGGCGCGGGCAACACGGTGAAGGCGATCAACAACATGTGCGCGTCCGTCAACTCGTGCGCCATGATGGAGGGCCTCGCCCTCGGCGTGAAGGCGGGCCTCGACCCGATGACGGTCTACCAGGTGGTCAAGGCCAGCAGCGGCGGCAGCAAGGCGCTCGAGCGCATCACGACGGCGCTCATCCCGCGCAACTTCGAGCCGGGCTTCAAGGTCGCGCTGATGAACAAGGACCTCGACACGTTCAACACGATCGCCAAGGAGCTCCACGTGCCGGTGAGCTTCTCGAACGTGGCGCAGCGCTATCAGCAGGCGGCGCTGGCAGCGGGGCTCGGCGAGCAGGACACGAGCGTCATCATGACGGTCATCGAACGTTTGTCGGCCGTGAAGGTCTCCGGTAAATAACCCGCTGGAGGCAGGCGGCTGTTCACGCGGGCACCCTCTAGGGCTGAGGAGTCGTCAGCCGTCCTACTCGTAGAACGCGGGGGCGTAGCGGAGCGTGGCGCTCTGCGCTTGTCGTGGTTGATCCACAGCTGCGCCTTGCGCTCGTCGAGTAGTGCCGCGATCCGCTGGAGGGACGCCAGGGTCTGATCGCGGTTGAAGTTCATCGACGGCACCCGCTTGTGGGTCCAGTTGTCCTGGAAGTGCACGGCGTCGCCCGAGAGCAGGAGCCATCCCGTCTTCGGCAGCTGCACCAGGAGCGACTGGTGGCCGGGCGTGTGCCCCGGCGTCGAGATGATCTTCACGGTGCCGTCGCCGAAGACGTCGCGATCGCCCGCGAGCTTCTCGATCTTTTGCGTCGCCGCGAAGACGGGCTTGGCGGGCCCGGCCATCGCCCAGTCGTATTCGGCGCCCTGGATCAGCACGGTCGACGTCGGGAACAGCACGACGTTGCCGACGTGATCGCCATGGGTATGCGATAGGGCGAGATAGGTGACGTCGTCCGGCTTGACGCCGATCTGTTCGAGCTGAGACGCCAGGGTCTTGGCGCGGCGGTACGTGATCGCGCCGTTGGCGACGACCATGCCGTCGGGCATCGCCGCGACCGAGTCGGGGATCCCGGTGTCCCAGAGCAGCAGGCCCTTGTCGTGTCGGATCAGGTAGCAGTTGTCCGAGAACTCGATCGCCTTGCCCTCGTTGACACCCGGCGACCAGCGCGACTGGTCCTTGCCGATGTTCTGCCCGCAGTCGAGCACGTACAGCTTCTCGACGCCGGCGCTCGCCGCGCCGACTCCGATGCCGATCACGGCGACCACCGCCACGATGAGTGCTCCCAGCGCCTTGCCGGTCATGAGTGCTCCTCCCGCGTCGAGACTCTACCGGGCGGATCGCCGTCGTACAATCCCGGGAATGGCGCGCGCGCTCCACCGCCCGCTGTGCGGAGCCCTCGTCGCCCTCACCTTGCTGGGCCCTCCGGTTGGCGCGCAACCGGTCGGCGCGCCGGCCGTCGTCGAGCACCTGCTCCAGGGATTCTCGTCGCCGGATTGTGTGCGCCGGTGGCAAGCGATCGAGGAGTACGCCGATCGCACGATCGGAAGAGTCTTCAACTACGAAGAGTCCGTGACAGAGGTCACCGCCGGGTTGCGCGAGCTGGCCCCGTCGAAGGGGCCTCTCGTCGAGCAAAAGGTCCAGATGGTGTCGGAGTATGCCGACGAGGCCGGCAAGGCGTTCGCGCGCCTGGCCAAGGTGGCGAAATCCGTGGACCGCTCCGGGTCGCCTCTCGAAGCTGCGCGCAAGGGACTGCCGCCGCTGACGAAGGTGCTCGACGACCCGGGCGAACCATTCATGACGCGTCGACTCGCCGCTGCCGTGATCGCCGAATCCGCGAAGAAATCGAGCATCGCCCGGAGCGCCGGGTGGGACCAGCCGCTTCCACGGCTCCTCACGAGCAAGGATCCGACGGCTCGGCTCCTCGGGAGCATCATCGCCGCGACGGGCGGCCTGCTGGCCAGCCAGGCGCCCACGAAGGGCCAGGTCGTTCCGGAGCTGCTGCGCGGGCTCGATGCCGACTCGTTCGCAGCCCGCTACGGGTCGACGCGCGCACTCCTCGCGGTCGGCCAGCAGTCGGTCGATCGCGTCTGCGTCGATCCGAGCGACGGTGCGGGCGAGCGCGCCGCCGGGGTCCGGGCCTGGCACACGTGGTGGGAGCAGAGCAAGGCGCGAAGCGCCGGCGAGACGATCGCGCAGTAGCGAAGTCAGCGCGGCGCGCCGACCGCGCGGACCTTGCGAGGCGCCGCGAGCCAGATGGCGAGCGCCGACAGCACGGAGCCGCCCATGGCGATCGAGAAAGCCGGCGTGTAGCTGCCCGTGAAGTCGTAGAGAGCGCCCGCCACCCACGGCCCTGCGGCGCCGCCGGTGATCGCCGCCAGCATGAGCGTGCCGAAGACGGCGCCGTAGTGACGGCCTTCGAAGATCTCGGCAGGAATCGCGCCGAGCACCGAGGTCAGACCGTAGCCGAGAAATCCCTGCGCGATCACCATCAGGTAGAGCAGCGCCGCCGTCGGCGCGCTCCGGAGTGCGAGGAGCGCGACGAAGCAGAGCACGAATCCGAGACTCCCGACCGTCCACACCCACTCGCGCCCGATCCTGTCGGAGAGGTGTCCGAGCGCGATCTGGCCGGGCACGGCGACCAGGCTCACGAGCCCGAGCGCCCAGCCGGCGTGCGCCGGGCTGAATCCGACTTCGACGAGATACTTCGTCTGGTGCACCTGCACCGCGTACCAGGCGAACAGCCCGAAGAAATATCCAAGCGCGATCCACCAGAAACGGCTCGTACGAATCGCGCGCGCGAGCGTCCAGTCGACGGCCGCCCACGCCGCGTCCACGACGTTCGTGCGGCGCGCGGCGGACGGGCCGTGCGGGGCCGATGTCGCCGTCAGGCTGGAGACCGAGGTCCTCCGGTCGTCGCTTCAGCGCGAGGTTGAGGGGCACCAGGACACCAAGCACCAGCACGCCGAGCGCCCAGCAGGCGGCGCGCCAGCCCGCTCTGGCGATCAGCGCTTGCAGCCACGGCAGCAGGACGATCGAGCCGATTCCGACTCCCGAGAAGGCGAGGCTCATCGCGAGCCCGCGCCGGCGCACGAACCAGTTCGGCAGATAGAGCGACTGACCGGTGTACCCGAGGCAGTTGCCGCCGCCCCCGACCAGCACGCCGAGCGTCGCGTAGAGATGCCACGGCCGGCTCACGAACGGCGCGAGCAGCAGGCCGCACCCCATGACGAGCACGCCCATCTCGATCACGAAGCGCGGGCCCCGGCGATCCATCAGGCGGCCGACGAGCGGGCTCAGGCAGGCCGAGACGAGAAAGCCGAACGAGAAGGCGCCGGCGGTCAGTCCCCGCTCCCAGCCGAACTCGTCGAGGATCGGAGGAAACAAGAGCGAGAACGCCGTGCGCGCGTTGACGCCGATCGCCATCGTGACGAACGCGGCGGCGACGACGATCCAGCCGTAGAAGAAGGGCAGTGTTCCGCGGGGGGCCGGGCGGTCGGTCAACGAATCAGGTTCAGCGGCGGCTCCCCGCGTGCGGTTCGCTCGATGTTCTCGGCGATGAGCTTCGCGCGTGCCTCCAGCATGCCCTCGGTCCAGCCGGAGACGTGAGGTGTCATCAGCACGTTCGAAAGCTCGTGGAACGGTCGCCGCGACGGGAAGGTCGGTCCCGGCTCCTTCGGATATCGATACCACACGTCGAGGGCCGCGCCCGCGATGCGCCGCTCCAGCAGGGCACGATAGAGCGCGTCTTCGTCGACGATCTCGGCGCGGGCGACGTTGACGAGCACGGCGTTCGGCTTCAGGAGCGCGAGCTCGCGCTCGCCGAGCAGGCCGCGCGTCTGATCGTTGAGCGAGAGGGTCACCGCCAGATAATCCGCCCGGCGCAGCACGTCGTCGAGGGCCTCCGGCCCTCCGAGGAACGTGAGCCCGTCGCCGTGGGAGCTCGTCACGTCGCGCCGGATCGCGCAGACCTCCATGTCGAACGCTCGCGCACGCCGAGCCAGAGCTTGCCCGATCCGGCCGTAGCCGAGAATGCCGAGCGTCTTTCCTGCCAGCTCCGGCCACGGCGGCGGCGCTACGGTGCCCACGCCCCACTGGCTCTCCCAGGCTCCGCGCCGGAGCGACGCGTCGATCCGCCAGAAGCCGCGCGTCGCCGCGAGCATCGCGCCGATCACGTACTCGGCGATGCCGACTTCATGGCCGTAGGCGTTGGCGAGCGCCGCCGTCGCGGGCACCGCCGCGCGGTCGATCCGATCGAGCCCGGCGCCGGGCACCTGAACCAGCTTGAGCCTCTTCGCGGCCGCGGCCATCTCGCGATTGAACGCGAGCGTGACCAGCACGTCGACCTCGGACAGCCGCGGGACGATCCCGACCTCGTCGCCGACGATCACGTCGCAGGGTGTGTGCAGGCGCGCGCGCACCGAGGGCTCGAGCGTGGCCGAGAACGTTCCGGCGAAAGCCACCTGCAGCATCTCTCGTCCTCCCGCCGCATCCTCCATCGGACCGCGCGGAAGATCAATTACCTGCCGGGTAATGCGGATGACGCGGCGCCGGGCTCTTGTGTATGATTCCCCCAAATCAAGCTCCCGCGGGGTGCGACGATGGGAACCAACGGATCGACCGAGGCCCGGAAACTCCGCTCTCGCCTGAATCACCCGGTCGTCGATGCGGACGGTCACTGGCTCGAATACGGGCCGGTCATGCGCGACGAGTTCCGGCGCATCGGCGGAGACGCCGCCGTCGAGGCGCTCGCCGCCGCCACCGATCGGGTGCCGAGCGCGCTCCGGATGTCCCTGCCCGAGCGCCGCCGCCGGCGCGTCGGCATGGAGGCGTTCTGGGGCTCGCCGTCCGAGAACGTGCTCGACCGCGCCACCGCGATGCTGCCGCGCCTGATGTACGAGCGGCTCGACGATCTCGGCCTCGACTTCTGCGTCGTCTATCCGACGACCGGGCTCGGCTTCCACCGCATGCAGGACACCCGGCTGCGCCGGGCGATCTGCCGCGCCTACAACGTGTTCACCGCCGATCAGTTCCGCGGGCTCGAGGATCGTGTCATCCCCGCCGCGATCATCCCGATGTACACGCCCGAGGAAGCGATCGAGGAGCTCGAGTTCGCCTCGAAGCAGCTCGGCTACAAGGTGATGATGGTCGGCGGGCTCATGCGGCGCAAGGTGACGGCGCTGGCCGAGGAGAACCCGGACGCGTCGAGGGTCGTCGACTGGTACGACGTGATCGGAATCGACAGCGACTACGACTACGATCCGGTGTGGGCCAAGTGCCGCGAGCTCAAGATCGCGCCGAGCTTCCACAACGGCGCGCGCTCGATCCTCCTGCGCAATTCGCCGTCGAACTTCTGCTACAACCACATCGGCCACTTCGCGTCCGCCGGCCACGCGGTGGCGAAGGCGATCTTCTTCGGCGGCGTGACGCGCCGGTTCCCGGACATGAACTTCGCCTTCCTCGAGGGCGGCGTGGGCTGGGCGTGCATGCTCTACGCCGACCTGATCGGCCACTGGGAGAAGCGCAACCGGAAGGCGATCGAGTCGACGAATCCGAGCAACCTCGATGCCCTCGCGCTGCTCGGCTACGCGCAGAAGTACGGGCGCGAGGCGCTGGTGGAAGCGGTACGGCGGCGCGAGGGGCTCGAGGGCGACTCCAACTCGACCCTGACCGGCGGCATCGAGGACCTCGACGACTACTTCCGCTGCAAGATCGGCGCGAAGAGCGACATCCGCGATCTGTTCGTGCCGCGCTTCTACTTCGGCTGCGAGGCCGACGATCCGACCAACGCCTGGGCCTTCAACAAGAAGGCCAACCCGATGGGCGCTCGCCTCAACGCGATCTTCAGCTCGGACATCGGCCACTTCGACGTGCCCGACATGACCGAGGTCGTGCCCGAGGCCTACGAGCTGGTCGAGCACGAGCTGATCACCGAGGACGACTTCCGCGACTTCATGTTCGCGAACGCGGTGCGGTTCTGGGGCGAGGTGAACCCGGACTTCTTCAAGGGCACGGTGGTCGAGAAGCAGGCCGCCGAGGTGCTGGCTCAGCCGAGAGCGTGGGCCAGCGCGGCACCGGCCGCGGTCAGGTAGCGCTCGGTACGAGTCGAGGAGCTAACGCCGCTCAGAGCTCGCGGACGAGGTCCATCAGCCGGCCGAGCGTCGACACGCGCGTGTCGATGATCGTCGGCGGCCGGCTCGACCCTCAACGTCGTGATGCCGGCGGCGCGGTAGGTCGCGAGCCGCTCGCGGACCATCTTCTCGGTGCCGAGGAGATTCGTCTTCAGCACGAGCTCGTCGGGCACGCGCGCCGCCGCCTCCTCGCGCTTGCCGTCGAGCCACAGCCGCTGCACCTCGGTCGCCGCGTCGACGTAGCCGGCGCGCTTGTAGGCGTCGTTGTAGAAGTTGTGCTGCCGCGAGCCCATCGCGCCCAGCGAGAACGCGAGCCCGGGCTTGCGCGGCGCGATCAAGGGATCGAGGTCGTCCCCGAACGCCACCACGCCGCCGGCCTGCAGGTCGAGCGCCGTCAGGGTCCGCCCGGCGCGCGCGGCACCCGCGGCGATGTGGTCGAAGAAGATGCGCGCGTGGTCGGGCATGAACGACGTGCCGAGCCAGCCGTCGGCGATCTCGCCCGTCATCGCCAGGCTCTTCGGCGACAGGGTCGCCAGGTAAATCGGAATCACCGGCTGAGGCTTCGCGGCGGACCGGAGCGCCTTGCCCTCGCCGCCCGGCAGCGGCAAGGTGTAGACCGATCCCGCGTACTCCAGGCGCTCGCCTCGGACCGCGCGGCGGACGATCTCGACCGTCTCGCGCATGCGCTGGACCGGACGATCGAACCGGATACCGTGCCAGCCTTCGATCACCTGCGGACCGCTCACCCCGAGCCCCAGGCGAAATCGCCCGCCGGACATCGACGCGAGGCTCATCGCCGTCATCGCGATCAGCGCCGGCGTGCGGGTGCCGGCCTGGATGATCCCCGAGCCGAGCTTGATCGTGCTCGTTCGCGCGGCGAGGAACGCCAGCGGCGTCACCGCGTCGTGGCCCCACGCCTCGGCCGACCACACGCAGTCGACGCCGAGCCGCTCGGCCTCGCTCACCCAGGCGCTCGCCTTCGCCCAGTCGTCGTTGGCAAGGCGCAGCGAGATGGCGACCTTCATCAGGTGCCGGAGCCCAGCGCCGCCGCGATCTTCTCGAGCTGGCCCGCGTGATCGAGGTCGTGGACGCGAATGAACAGGAGTGTCTCGCGCCAGTTGAGCAAGCCGAAGAAGCCGTGCGAGATCGACTGCTCGAGCCGTCCCGTCGGGTTCGCGCGCAGCGCGCGATCGAACAGCGGCTCGCGGTCCCGGTCGAGGATAGCGAGCCACTCGGCGGCGGTGTGGCTCGGCGCCGTCGGCCGCTCCTCGGCGTGGCGCCGCTCGCCCGGCGGCAGACCGTCGAGCGCGCGCATGATCCCATCGCCGAAGTGGCGCCCGGCGTCCACCACGTGGGCCATCACCTCGTTGGCGCTCCACTCGCCGGGCGCCGGCGCCTGCGCGAACCGCGCGGCCGGTACGGCCACCGCGGCCGCGCGCAGCCGGCCCATCGCCTCGCGCACCTTGTCGACGATCGCCGGCGGCGCCAGCTTGGCGCCCTGCGCTTCCAGGTATCCGCGGATCCGCTTCTGCTCGTCCGTCATGGTCGTCATGGCTCCTTGTACCGCCGCTCGCACCCGGCGCACAAGTCACTCCGCGAGTCAGATTCATGCGGGCGATGCCGGTTTTCGCGCGCGCTTCTCGCGCAACCCTTCACCTTCATCGCCGCGAATGGCCTGCCCCACGACCATGCCGGCCGCGAACGCGCCGAGCGCCGCGACGACAGGCGTGAGGTGGGCTCACCCGCTGTCACGGGGCTTCTGGGCTCAACTCGCGCGGTCTCTAGAAAAGAGGCTCCTTGATGAGCTTCGGCAGGACGGGGGTCAGCTGGAGCTGGATGTTCCACTCCTGGCCATCCCGAGGGTGGATCGGCATGTACTGCCCCCCGAGCTGGATCTTAACCGGAAGCGGCCCCAGCTTCACCACCTTGCCCACCGCCACGCCGATGGGCACGGTCCATCGCTCCGAAGAGGATGCCTTCCAGTTGGCCAGGATGTTGCCGGAATAGCCGACGCTCCACCCCTCGCCGAAAAACAGCGCGGCAATGGGCTGAAGGTTCATCTGGCTCGTGTCCGGCCGATCGGAGCTGCCCGCGAACGACCACCACTGCTGGGGAAACGCGCCGATGATGTACTTGTCCGTGAGATAACCCACCACGACACCCGGTCCGGCCTGCCACTTGCCCTGCCCCGTGAACTTCGAGGTCGCCGTCGGGAAGATGAAGCTCGGGCCCGCGCCGAGAATCCACTTCCCGGATTCCGCGGGCGAGAGCATCTCCAGCAGGATCATGTCGCCCAGCCCGGCGGTCGTCTCGAACTGGCCGGGGGCCGTCTCGTGCGGGACGATGTCATAGAGGGGAATCACCGGCCGCGTGATGAGGTTCACGTCCTTCGTGAGGCCAACGGGGAGCACCGGCTGGAACTGCAGGTTGTTGTTCCACTGGTCATTCGCCAGGCGGTAGTTGTTGAACTGGAAGGTCAGCGACCAGAGACTGGTCACGGGGTTGCTGAGCTGCTTGTTCAACTCGCTCGCCGAGGCACCTCCGCCCTCCGATTGCGCCGCAGGAGCCGCCGCCGTCGTGCTGGGCGCTCCGGCGGCCTGCGCGACTCGCCACGCGGCGGGATAGTCGAGGTGCGGGTCGATCAGGTGGAAGGTGCCGATGGGGGTCTGCGACTGCTTCGCCGGCTCCGTCGCGCTTTCGTCCGCCGCCGCGGCGGGGCCGGCAAAAAAGACCACGAGGGCCCAGAGAACCAGGGCGGGCACGGTTTGGCTAGTGGGTCTCTGGAAGTGCGTACAGATCATGATGAGTTCCTCCTTCATCTGCTCGCACACTTCATGGTGCTGCCTCATCCGCGCACGTTACTGGTCGAACGCGAAGATCTTCTTCCAGTCGTTCTTCATGCTGATGACCGTCCACTTCTTCTCCTTCGCCTCGGCCATCAGCGCGTCGCTGAAGGTGCCGATCTTCGATTCCGCGCCATAGGCCCACTCGCGCACCGCGTCGTCGTGATGCACGAGCATCATCAACCGCGCGCCGCTGCCGCCTTGCGTCCACTCCAGCATCTGCTGGTCGCCGTCGGAATTGCCGAAGGCGGCGATGGGCCGGCGGCCGATGTACTTGTTGATGCCAACCGGCTTGCCGGCCTTGTCGTCGATGAAGTCGATCTCCGGCAGGCGCATGAGCACCGGCTTGCCGTCGCGCATTTCGTACTTCGTCTTGATGGTGCTGCCGAAGACCTGTTCGGGCGGGATGCCGTAGGCCTTTTCTGTCCACGGGCGCATGAACTCGGTGCCGCCGGCGGAGACGATGATGGTCTTGAATCCGTTTGCGCGCAGGTAGGCGAGCAGCTCGACCATGGGCTGATAAACCAGATCGGTGTAGGGCCGCTTGAACTTGGGATGCCTCGCCGTCGCGAGCCAGTCCTTCACGATCTGCTCGAACTCCTCGGTGGTCATGCCCGCGTGCGTGGCCATGACGATTTCGACCATCGCCTTCTCCCCGCCGGCGAGTGCGCCTTTCACGTCGCCCTTGAGCAGCGAGGCGAACGGCTCCTTGTCCTTCCACTCCGGATGCTGCGGCGCGAGCGCCTTCACCCGGTCGAGCGCGAAGATCAGTTGGAAATACATCGGCTGCTCGGCGTAGAGCGTGCCGTCGTTGTCGAACGTGGCGATGCGCTCGGCGAGCGGCACAAAGTCCGGCGAGCCTTGCTTCGTGACCTTCGCGACGAAGGCGACGATCGCTTGCTTGTCGCGGCCGTCGTTCCACGAGGGCAGCGGATCGGTCTGCGCGAGCGCCGGCACGCCAGAGGCCAGCGAAGCGGCGAGAATCAGCGCACGCGCAGACCGGGAAAACGAAACGAGTCTCATGGGATCCTCCTCTCGCTCAACAAAGCCGCCTAGTCAAAGATCCCGCATGCCGCTGCTGCCCCTCGCTGAATCCAATGTCCGAAAAGTTCAGTGCAACCTACTGGCCCGGATGAGCGTACTGGATCTGCTCGAAGAGCTTGCCGAGGCTCAGGCTGGAGCCGCGCGCGGGCGGGAACTCCTTGAGCGTGGCCAGCTCTTTTGCCACCAGTTGTTGCGCCGGCGCCATCAGGAACATGCGCTTGCCGAACCAGTGAAGATACATTCCGGACTGGTCCTGGAACCGCTCGTAGGGATCGAGCCGAAGGTTCGTGATGATGGGCCAGCTCGGGGATTTCTTCCAGCCTGTGGTCAGATTTCCACTCATATCGGTAAAGGAGATCTTCCATTTGCCCCAGCGCACGGCGTTCAGATCGCCGTCGGCATCGAAGTAGTAAGATCTCCTGGCGCGGACCCTGTCCCTTGGGAACTTCGCCGGTCAGCAGCGGCAGCTGGTTGTAGCCGTCCAGATGCGCCTTGAAGGTCTTGCCGTCGGCCTTGAAGCCGCCCTTCTTCAAGGCCTCCTGAATGCCGGTGTCCTTGCCGCCGTTGGCTGCAGCCAGCAAGGTCGGCATCCAGTCCTCGTGAGACGTGATGTCATTGACGATGGTGCCCGGCTTGATATGCCCGGGCCAGCGCATGAGTTGGGGCACACGGAAGCCGCCTTCGCTCGTCAGGCCCTTCTCGCCACGGAACGCGTGCATGCCGCCCATTTCCGGGGTGGACATGATTTCCGTGCCGTTGTCGGTGGACCAGAGCACGATGGTGTTGTCGGCAATGCCCAGCTCATCGAGCTTGTCGAGCAGCTGGCCCGTTTCCCAGTCCAGTTCGTCCATGGCATCGGGGAACATGCCCTTGCCGGTCTTGCCGTCCTGCTCCTTGCTCAAATGAACCCAGACGTGGCCGCGGGTCGAGTTGAACCACATGAAGAAGGGCTTCTCTCCGTTTGCGTCCTTGTTCGTTTTGACCGCACGATCCATGAAATCGAGGGCCCTGGCGGTGATGTCCTTCTCGATGGTTTTCATGCGTTCGATCGTCAGAGGGCCGGTGTCTTTGCATTTCTGCTTACCGACCATGCCCCAGCGAGGCTCTACGGTATTGTCGACCGTATTCGTCGCCACGCAGTCCATCACGCCGCGGGGGCCGAACGTTGCCCTGAAATCCTTGCCGTCAAATGTCTTCGGATAGTCCGGATTCTCCGGCTCCTCCTCGGCGTTCAGGTGGTAGAGGTTGCCGTAGAACTCGTCGAAGCCGCGAACCGTGGGCAGGTACTTGTTCAAGTCGCCCAGATGGTTCTTGCCGAACTGGGCCGTTGATATAGCCGTAGTTCTTCAGCAGCTCGGCGATGGTGGGATCTTCCGGGCGCACGCCATGCGGCGAGCCCGGCATGCCGATGGTCAGCAGTCCGGTGCGAAACGGGTTCTGTCCCAGCGCGAACGAGGCGCGGCCCGCGGTACAGGACTGCTGCGCGTAGTGATCGGTGAACAGCGCGCCTCCCGTGGCGATGCGGTCGATGTTGGGCGTGTTGTAGTCCAGCATGCCCCGGTTGTAGGCGCTGATGTTGTCGTGGCCTATATCGTCGCCCCAGATCACGAGGATGTTGGGCTTTTTCTGCTGGGCGTAAGCCGGGGCCGCCACCATCGCGACAGCAGCGAATAGCGCGAGCAGGCTGAGACTTATCCTCCTCGTGGTCTTCTTCATCTGTCATCTCCTTTAGTTGTGAGTCGCTGCAATCCTCAACGATGGGTTGCGCGTGTAACTCATTGCATCTCTCCTCCTCAGGTCGGTGAGTTGCGGCTCGTTACCTCCGGTCGAGCAAGAGCCCGTCAGCTAGACCCCTTGGGCTTGCCCCTTCCGGTACTCCGTTTCGGGTCGCCGGTCGGCGGCGGCCTGGAGGGCTCGATCCCCAGGAGCAGGCGGATGAATGGCGAGACTCCGACGAACGAGACACCCCTCGCGTGGAGCGCTCTGAGAACCAGCACCCCGACCTGATCCGCCGACCGGAGCTCCGTGAGATCGAGACGGAGCGACCCGGACGTTTCGCCCACGACTCGCTCGAGCTCGGCGACGTCCGCGCTCTCCAGCCAGCCCGCGAGGCGCACGATCTGGATCCCCGATTCCTGGTCGATCGTGATACGAAAGGTCACCGGCGTCGATCCCGTCGGGCCGGGGGCGAGCCTTCGATGATCCTGATCGTGTACGTCACGCACCACAGACTGGCAAGATGAGTGCCGCGGCAACTTCGCGGGCCGGATCAGAGGAGTTCTGGCTATCGTGGCCGCCTGTTAGGGGGCCGGGGCCTGGCGATCACGGATCCATGGACCGCTGAAGCTCACGACATGTCGTGACGTCTTCCGAAATCTCGTCATTTCGTGATTCCGAATATGCGCTAGACTATCCACGGTCATGAACTGCCGCCGAGCTCAGCAGGGTCGAGGCGCTCCTAGTCGACCTCTCTACTCGCTTCACCGGCCTTCCGATAGAAAGGATCGGCGACGAGATCGAGCGCGGACTTCACCTCCTGGTCGAGCTCCTCGGTACCGATCGCAGCACGCTCTTCGAGTTCTCCCCCGACGGGAAGACGCTCACTTCCCTCGCCTCATGGGCGCGTCCCGGCGTTGAGCTGTTCACGCAAGTTCCACAGGCGGCCCTACCCTGGTACCACGCGCAGCTCGTCCGTGGGCAGACCATCCGCATCGACCTCGTCCGACGAGCTCCCCGACGAGGCGGCGCGGGAAAGGGAATACTGTCGCCGCATCGGCCTCCTGTCGAATCTGACCGTCCCGATCACAATCGGCGAGCAACCGGTCTGCGCGCTCGCGACCGGCGCGTTCCGCGATGCTCGGGATTGGCCGGACTCGGTCGTCGACTGCGTGCGGCTGATCGGGCAAGTCATGGCCAGCGCCCTCCACCGCCAGCGCTGTCGAGACGGAGCTGCACAAGACCGTTGGAGAGCTGGAGCGGACGCGCGAAGAGCTCCAGGTGCGACTGGAGGAGATCCGCGCGCTCAAGGACCGCCTCGAAGCCGAGAACGTCTACCTGCGCACTGAGATTCGCCATGAACGGGGCTTCGACGCGATCGTCGGCGAGAGCCGGGCCATGCTCGATGTGCTTGCGAAGGTGTCCCAGGTGGCGCCCACCTCCAGCGCGGTGCTGCTCCTGGGGGAGACGGGGACCGGCAAGCAGCTCCTGGCCCACGCCATCCACGATCACAGCGCCCGGCGCAGCGGGCCCTTCGTGAAGGTGAACTGCGCGGCGCTGCCGCCGACCCTGATCGAGACGGAGCTGTTCGGGCATGAGAAGGGCGCCTTCACCGGGGCCACAGGGCCCAAGGCAGGCCGCTTCGAGCTGGCCGATGGGGGCACGCTGTTCCTGGACGAGATCGGCGAGCTGACCCCGGAGGTCCAGGTCAAGCTTCTCGGGGTGCTGCAGGACGGCCAGTTCGAACGGGTCGGCTCCACCCGCACCCGGACGGTGAATGCGCGGATCGTGGCCGCGACCAACCGCGACCTCGGTCGCGCCATGGCCGAGGGCCGCTTCCGCGAGGATCTCTACTATCGCCTGAGCGTCTTCCCCATTCAGGTGCCGCCACTGCGGGAGCGGCGTGAGGATATCCCGCTCCTCGTCTGGGCCTGCATCAATCGCCGCCAGGCGCAGTTCGGGCGGAAGATCGAGCGGATCCCGGCCCGTACCATGGCCGCGTTGAGGGCCTACGCGTGGCCGGGCAATATCCGGGAGCTCGAGAACGTCATCGAGCGCGCACTCATCCTTTCGGCCGGCTCCACGTTGCGTCTCGACGAGACGCTGGGTGACACTGGCCGCCGTACGGCCGGGCCGTCGCCCTCCGAGCGCCTGGACGAGCTCGATCGCGCGCACATCCTGCGCGTGGTGGAGGCCTGTGGCTGGAGGATCCACGGGAAGGGCAACGCCGCCCAGAAGCTCGGCCTCCATCCCAACACGCTCCGCTCCCGGATGCAGAAGCTCGGAATCACGCGGCCGGCGCGGCCCGCATAGAATCGCCGAGGATCCGGTTCAGCGGCCGATGACTCCCCATAGCATCGCCAGCCCGAGCACGGCGAGAAAGGCCGCCATGGTGATGCTGAGCGGCCACAGCGATAGCGGAGGAGTCTCCCCACGCCGGAGCCGGCGCAGCGCGAGCCAATGAGCGACGGCGATGCCCAGCAGCGCGACGAGTCCGATGAGAACCAATGCTTCGCCGAAATGGATCGCCGCCCGGTGCAGGCGAATCGTCTCGTCCGACGGAGAAGTCTGCCGGAGCGAGCGAAAGAACCCGATCATTCCCAGCCCGAAGGTCGCCATGGTGAGAGTGGTCCGGATCCACGCAAGCGTCGTCCGGTCGAGCGCGAGGTGCGTGCGGTACTGCGCCATCGTGGTTCGGCGCGAGGCGAGATGGTCTCGAGAATGCGCGGGGTCATCTCCGCAGCCGTCATCATCGCCGGCTGGCTCGATCCGTGCGTAGCGACGAACTACGGGAGCACACTGACCGCGCGGGCCGCGACGATCACGATCGTCAAGAGCGAGATTGCGCTTTCGAGCATCATCAGCATCTTGGCTCGCCGCGTGAGCGGCAAGACATCAGTGGGGCTGAACGCCGTCGCCGTACAGTACGCAAGAAAGAGATAGTCGAGGAACAAGGGCCGCCAGTCAGGCGGCGCGTCGTCGGGGACGGCGATCTGCGGGAATAGCCAATCCGGCCTTATCGTCATGTGGCTCGCTCGAGCGGGCGGGCCGCCCCGGTCGAGTTCCCAGTAGAGCAAGGAGAACATCAGAACGTTGGTGACCCAGATCCCAAGCGATGAAGAGAGAAGCGAGACGGAGCGACTTCCCGGCGGGAGGAGCGTGATGATGCCGATCATGTCCGCCAGCTGCGCCCCTGTGTTAGCGACATACGCCACCGCAACAAGAATTATCATCGCCCGCTCGATGCGCCGCCATCGCGTGCTCGCCTTCGTGAGCGCGACGGCAGCCATCGGCAAGAGCATCGCGAGCGCCGCCACGCGCGACACCCACACCGGCATCACTTCGACGTGGTGGGGTAGCACTGCCATCAGGCAGAGCACGACGAGTATCGCGAGCGCGGGGGGCCAGCGGGACTCGTCGTAGATGCCGTCGGTCGGCTCGTTCATGGGCGCCAATGAACAGCGAGGCAAGATCAGTGCCGCGGCCGCTTCAGGCGCGGATCCGGACGAGTTCGGCCCAACTTGGCCGACGTTTCGGGGTGCCACGGCCATAGCCATCACGGATCCATCGACCGCCGAATCCTCACGACATATCGTGAATCTTCACCGAGTCTCGCCCTTTTCCGGTTTCGCTACCGCGCGAGACTGAGGGCCACGCCATTACCTCGGAGGTAATTGGCTCCCCGCGGCGGCCCACGTATATTGGCTCGTGTGAGTGCCGGGGGCAGCGCGCGCAAGCATCTTCGGAACGCTCGCCCAAGTACCGTCGGCCGGCTCCTGAAGCAGTGGCGCGAACGGCGCCGCATGAGCCAGCTCGGCCTGGCGCTCGAAGCCGAGATCTCGACGCGGCACCTGAGCTTTCTCGAGACCGGCCGGACTCAACCAAGCCGCGAGATGGTCCTGCTGCTGTCCCGCGTGCTCGAGGTGCCGCTGCGCGGTCGCAACGAGCTCCTGACGGCGGCGGGCTATGCGCCGGTCTATCGCGAAACGAGGCTGGACGCGCCCGAGATGGCGCAGGTGAAGCACGCGCTCGGCTACATGCTGCGCCAGCAAGAGCCGTTTCCCGCGATGGTGCTCGACCGCCACTGGAACATCCTGTTGACCAACGAGGCGATGGGCAAGGTGATGGGGCTCTTCCTGGATCCCACGGCCACCGCCGCGCTGGGCGCGCCGAACGCGATGCGGCTCTCGTATCACCCGCAGGCGCTCCGGCCGTACATCGTCAACTGGGAAGCGACCGCGGCTGCGTTCATCCAGTGGCTCCACCGCGATTTGCTGCGCACCGGCGATGCCGAGACGCGCCGGCTGCTCGACGAGCTTCTCTCTTATCCCGACGTGCCCAAGCAGTGGCAGCTGCTCGACCTCGACGCCTCGACGGCGCCGTTCCTGGCCATCGAGCTCAAGAAGGGTGACGTGCGCTTTAGCTTCTTCACGTTGCTCGCGAGCCTCGGGACGCCCTACGACATCACGCTCCACGAGCTTCGCATCGAATGCTTCTTCGCGGCGGATGCGGCGACCGACGCGGCGATTCGGCGCCTCTAGCGCTCGCGAGCCGGCGCGGCCGGCTCAGCCCTCGACCTGGCTTACTGCTCCACCTTGAGCGTCACGACCGCTCGTAGTGTTTCGCCCGGCTCCAGAGTCCGCGCGCCCGCGTCCGGCCGTCCGGCCGCAGCGAGATTGAACGCGTCGGTCATGTGGCTCACCGGCTCGGCGCAGAAGAACGGCCGGCCGCGTGGCGTGTAGACGACGAGGAAGTCGAGCGGTGCCTCCGACGTCATGACGACGCGCGTGTTGGCTTCGGGCCACTCGATCACGGCGCGCCGTCGCCATCCGGCGAAGCAGTTGTCCAGTGCGACGGCGTCGACCAGCGCGCCGCGCGAAAGGTCGGCCACGCCGGGCGCCGCCAATGTCGTCGGCATCACCTCGTCGTCGGTCAGCCACATCGCCTGAACATCGGCCGTGAGCTTCGTGCGCGGGGTTCGCGGAAAGTACGGATGCCACCCGAGCCCGGCCGGCATCGCCGCGTCGCTCTCGTTGGTCAAGGCCAGCGCGACGGTCAGGCGCGAGGGCTCGAGCTCGAAGTGCTGTGTGGCGCTGAAGGCCCACGGCCATGCGCCGGCGTCATGTCGGAATTGCAGGGTCGCCTCCTGCTCACGCACATCGAGTGGGCGCCAGGCCATCTGCCACCCGAGACCGTGAATGCTATGTCGCTCGGGCGGACGATTCAGCGCTAGGCGTACGTCGCGCCCACGAAACGAGAAGCGCCCCGCGCGGATCCGATTCGAGTAGGGCACGAGCGCGAACGCGGCGGATTCGAACGGGTCGCCCGGTTGCGGCGTCGTCCACCGGCGGAGTAGATCCCACGACGCGCGACCGCGCTCGACCCAGTAGCGCGCCACGGAGCCGCCGGCCGCGGGCGCCAGCACGAGACCCGCGCCGCCGGCGCGCAGAGTGATAAGGTCCATGGCCTGGAGGGTCTCATGGTCCACACCGCCTCGTACCCGAGTCTCGACGCTCGCGTGGCGCTCGTCACCGGCGGCGGCAGCGGCATCGGCGCGTCGATCGTCGAGCACCTCTGCGCGCAGCGCGCACGGGTCGCGTTCGTCGACATCGACCGGCCGGCGTCCGAGACGCTGGTCAAGACGATCGCAGAGCGCGGCCATCCTGCGCCGACATTTGTTCCGTGTGATGTCCGGGACATCCCGGCGCTCCAGGCGGCCATCGCCGAGGTCAAGACGCGGCTCGGGGCGATCCGCGTACTAGTCAACAACGCAGCCCACGACGAACGGCACACGATCGAGCGCGTGACCCCGGAGTACTGGGACGACCGCTTCGCGGTGAACCTGCGCCAC
Organism: uncultured Candidatus Rokubacteria bacterium; assembly: GCA_963789955.1. GTDB lineage: Bacteria > Methylomirabilota > Methylomirabilia > Rokubacteriales > CSP1-6 > AR31. Next base: position 177,660 of record CAWBMV010000036.1, on the reverse strand, counting down.
CACTTTTTCGCGGCGCAGGCCGTCGCGCCCGACATGGCCGCCGCGGGCGGCGGCTCGATCATCAACTTCGGCTCCACGTCATGGCTCGTCGGCCAGGGCGGAATGCCGGCGTACCTGAGCGCGAAGGCCGCCGTTGCCGGGCTGACCCGAGCGCTCGCCCGCGACTTCGGGCCCATGAACATTCGCGTGAACGCGATCGTGCCCGGCTGGATCATGACCGAGCGGCAGGTGACGCTCTGGCTGACTCCGGAGGCCGAGCAGGAATTGCTCCGCCGCCAGTGCCTGAAGCGCAAGCTCTTGCCGGAAGACGTCGCGCGCGTCGTGCTCTTCTTCGCCTCCGACGACAGCTCGGCGTGTACGAGCCAGAGCTATATCGTCGACGGCGGCTGGGTGTGAGCGGGCGCCGCGTCAGATCTGGAAGCTGACCGTCGTCGCCCCGGCGCGCTCGAGCCGCCGCTCGAGACGCTCGCTCAGCAAGGACAGCGGCCAGCACAGGACGAAGTAGAGCCCGGCGACGGCGGCGTAGACCATCAACGGGCGAAACGTCGCGTTGTTCACGACCGCCGCGGCGCGCGTGAGCTCGGTGAAGCCGATGATCGAGGCCAGCGAGGTTCCCTTCACCAGCTGGACCAGGAAGCCCACCGTCGGCGGCAGCGCGATCCGCGACGCCTGGGGCGCGATGACGAAGCGGAGCTGCGCGGGATAGCCGAGGCCCAGCGCCCGCGCCGCTTCCCACTGCGTCCGCGGGACGGCCTGGATGCAGCCGCGCCAGATCTCGCCGAGGAACGCGCTCGCGTAGAGGGCCAGGCCCAGCGCCGCAGCGGTCCACGCGTCGCTTGTCACGCGCAAGAGGCTGGCGCCGAAGTAGACCAGATAGAGCTGCATCAGCAGCGGCGTGCCCTGGACGAGCTTGATGTAGGCCGTCGCCGCGCCCGCCAGGACGCGCGATCGGGACACGCGCGAGAGCGCGACGACGAGGCCGGCGGCGCTTCCGGCCACGAACGCGATGACCGACAGCGCGATAGTCCAGCGCACGGCGAGCACCAGGAACCACAGCTCGTGAACGGTGAACTCGCGGACCATCGGATCAGGCGCCCCAGCGCGCGAAGAGCGCGCGATGGACCGCGGCGAACGCCGCCTGAAAGGCCAGGCACATGGCCAGGTAGAGCCCGGTGACGATCAGATAGACCTCGAACGATCTGAAGTTGCGCGCCACGATCGTGTCGGCCACCGCCGTCAGCTCCTCAGCCGAGATGACCGAGACGACGCTCGACGCGAGCATGACGAGGATGAACTGGCTCCCGAGCGCCGGAAACACGGCGCGAAGCGCCGGCAGGCACACCACGAAGCGGAAGAGCTGCCATCGCGACAGCCCCAGCGCGATCCCCGCCTGGATCTGACCCGGGGACACGGCCTTGATGCCGGCCCGCACGATCTCAGTCGTATAGGCGCCGAGGTTGATCACCATGGCCAGGAGCGCCGCGTGATCGGGCTTCAGGCGGATGCCGATCGATGGCAGGCCGAGGTACACGAGCAGCACCTGGACCAGGAACGGTGTGTTGCGGATGGCCTCGACGTAGGCGTGGCCCACTGCACGAAGCGCCCGGTAGCGCGAGGTTCTGGCCAGCGCGCCCGCGACACCGACGATCAGCCCGAACACCATCGCCAGGGCCGAGAGCCGCATCGTCAGCCAGGCGCCGAGCAGGAGCGTGTCGATGTCTCGCCAGACGACGCCGAACTGGAAGACGTAGTCCACGGGTTCCCGGCCCGCGGATCAGAAGACCGGCAACACCTCCAGCGGCAGTTGGCGCCACTTCCGGCTGATCGCGTCCAGCTCGCCGTTGTTTTTGATCGTGTAGACGAAGGTGTTCAGCCACTGCAAGAGGTCGATCTGGCCGCGGCGGATGCCGATGCCGAAGTGGAGCGGGCGGAGCACGATCTTGACCTCGTAGTTCTTGCCGGGATCGTTGCGGTTCAAGGTGCGATTGACCAGAAGGCCCGTGCCGACGACGTCGATCTGACCGGAGATCAGCGCCTGCAGCGCGGTCGCCTCGTCGTCGAAGCGCATGAGGTTGATCTTCTTGGCCGCCGCCTGCGGCGTCAGGATCAGGTCCTGCATCGCGCCCCGCGGGACGCCGACGCGCAGCCCGGCCAGATCGTCGACCGTTTTGACCACGCGGCTCGCTGGGGCCACCAGGGTCGCCGCCTCGGTGGCGTACGGCATCGAGAACCAGATCTGCTGCGCGCGCTCGGGCGTGATCCCGAACAGCGCGATCACCATGTCGACCCGATTGGTCAGAAGGAACGGCAGGCGGTTCGCGCCGGTGACCGGAACGAACTCGACCGGCACGCCCAGATATTTTCCGACGAGCCGCGCCACGTCGGGGTCGTAGCCCTCGGGCTGGCCATCGGTGCCAACGAGCCCGAAGATGGGCGTGGTCGTGTTGACGCCGACGATGACCTTGCCGCGCTTGATGATCTCGTCGACGTTCTGCGCCGCCGCCGAGCGCGCGAGGGACGAGAGACCGAGAACGATCGACAACGCGACGAACAACACTGTCCGGCCGCGTGCTCGCATGGCAAGACCTCCCGCGCTTTTCGTCAGTGAGCTCCGGTGTGTGACCGGTCACAACCTAGTTGATTCGCGCAATCGTTGTCAATGTCGCGGTAGACTCTGCGGATCATGACGACGCGACGAACGGCAGGACCGGTCGACGGAGCGAAGAGCCCCGCGGCGACGTTGACGACGCTCGACGCGCAGGCGGTGACGATCGAGGACGGTGTGTGGGCCCGGCGCCAGGCGGTCAACCACGACGCGGCGCTGCCGCACGGCTATCGCATGCTCGAAGCGGCCGGCAATCTCGAGAATCTCCGCATCGCCGCCGGACGCTCGACCGCCCGCTACCGCGGCCCGGTGTTCATGGACTCGGATGTGTACAAGTGGCTCGAGGCCGCGGGCTGGGAGCTCGGGCGCGCGCCGAGCGAGTGGCTCCGGTCGACCACCGAGGCGACGATCGACCTGGTGGCCGCGGCGCAGGGCGCCGACGGCTACATCAACTCGTTCTACACCGTGGCGGAGCCGGGCAAGCGCTGGACCGACTTCGCCCACGGACACGAGCTCTACTGCGCCGGCCATCTCATCCAGGCCGCCGTCGCGTTCCGTCGAGCCACCGGGGACGACCGGCTCCTGACGATCGCCCAGCGCTTCGCGGACTATCTGCACTCGCTCTTCGGCCCGGGCCGGAAGGTGGCCACGCCCGGGCACCCGGAGATCGAGATGGCGCTGGTCGAGCTCTATCGCGAGACCGGCGAGCGGCGCCACCTCGACCTGGCCGCGTTCTTCCTCGAGCACCGAGGGCGCGGCTGGCTCGGTCCGGGCCGCTACAACAGCTCGGCCTCGTACCAGGACCGCGTGCCCGTCCGCGAGGCGACGACCGTCGAGGGGCACGCCGTCCGCGCGCTCTACCTGACCACCGGCGCCACCGACGTGTACCTCGAGACCGGCGAGGCGGCGCTGCTCAGCGCGCTGAACCGCCAGTGGCACGATCTCGTCACTGCCAAGCTCTACATCACCGGCGGTGTCGGCGGCCGGCATCTGAGCGAAGCGTTCGGGCAGCCGTACGAGCTGCCGAACGATCTCGCCTACTGCGAGACGTGCGGCGCCATCGCCAGTGTCATGTGGAGCTGGCGCATGCTGCTGGCCACGGGCGAATCACGCTTCGGCGATCTCATCGAGCGCACGCTCTACAACGCCGTGCTCTCCGGCGTCTCGCTCGGCGGTGATCGATACTTCTACGTGAATCCGCTGGCCAACAACGGCGAGCCCGAGCACTTGAGCCGGGGCGGCTGCATCCGCAAGGACTGGCACCTGGTCGCGTGTTGCCCGCCGAACGTCATGCGTCAGGTTGCGACGTTCGGCCACTACATCGCCACGCGCGACGGTGCGGGCCTGCAGATCCACCAGTACGCCTCCGGCGCGTATCACGGCCGATCTCGGCACGGGCCCGGCGATGGTGGTGCGGATGGAGACCGCCTATCCGTGGGAGGGACGGGTGCGGCTCTCCGTCGAGCAAGCGCCGACCACTTCGCGGGCGTTGAGCTTCAGGGTGCCCGCCTGGTGCGCGGCGGCGACGGCGCGCGTCAACGGCAAGCCGGTCTTGCCGGGGTCGAACGGCTATCTGCGCATCGATCGCGCGTGGCAGAGCGGCGACGTCATCGAGCTCGAGCTCCCGATGGAGCCGCGGCTCATCGAGGCGCATCCGTGGATCGAGTCGACGCGCGGCTGCGTGGCGATCGAGCGCGGCCCGCTCGTCTACTGCCTCGAGCAGGCCGATCATCCCGAGACGAAGATCGCCGACCTCGAGATCGACACCACGTCGCCGCTCGAATCGGCGTGGGTCTCCGGTCGCCTCGAAGGCATCACGGTCGTCCGCGGCTCCGGGTGGGCGGTCGACATCGCGCAGTGGAAAGATCGTCTTTATCGCCCGATCGGTCGCGGCTCGTCGGCGGCCCGCCGGCGCACGGCGCTCACGGCGATCCCGTACTACGCGTGGGCGAACCGGGGGCCGGGAGCGATGCGCGTCTGGATTCCGCGAAGCCCGGCGCGCTCCGCGTAACGCCGGACTCGCATCGCGCTGGGCTTCGAGGAGTGCCGGTCGGCGCCTTAGGCGGGCGCCGGCGATCCCGCCGAGACGTAGCGGGGCATCACCTCGGTCGCGAAGAGCTCGATCGAGCGCATCGCGTCCGCCGTGGGAGATGTCGCCCCACTGGAACGAGCACACAAAGTAGTTCGCGCCGGTCGCGACGTACTCGTCCATGTACTCGAGCACCGCGCGCGGCGTGCCGGCCAGCGCCACGCCGCCGATGCGGTTGGGATGCGAGCCCTGCTTCACCTGATCGAACCGCTCGAGCTCGGCGTCGATGTCCCGGCGCATCTCGCGCGTCGGCAGCCCCTTGGGGCGCTCGCCGACGAAGCCGAACGATCCGTCCTTGGCCTGCATGAACTGGGTGAGCCCGCGCTTCTCCGCTTCGAGACGGCGCGGCGCGGCGAGGTTCCAGCGGTACTTCTCCCACGCGGGCGCGGCGATCCGTAACGCGTCGGCGTCGGTGTCAGCGACGACCAGGTGCACCACGAGGCCGATCATCGGCTCGTGCCCCTGCGCCGTGAGCGTGCCCGAGCCCTGATGCTCTTCCCACGCCGCGCGATACCGCGGGACCGCCACCGCGAGCCCGTCGATCGAGCCGACGATGATCGTGTGCATCCCTTCCATCGCGGCCGTCACCGGGTTGCGCATGTACCAGAGCGGCGGATACGGCTTCTGCAGCGGCCGCAGGTACATCGGCAGGTTCTCGAACTTGTGGAAGTGGCCCGCATAGCTGAGCTGATCGTGGCTGAGCCCTTCGCGAATGATCTCCAGGGTTTCCCGATAGCGCGCGTAGTTGGTCTCGGGATCGGCTTCCTGGCCCCAGAAGAACGCTTCCATCACACCGCCGCGCCCCACGCCGATCTCCAGACGTCCCCCGCTCAAGTTGTCGAGCATGCTGATCTCTTCGATCAGCCGGAGCGGATGGTGCAGCGGCAACACGTAGACGCACGGCCCGAATCGCATGCGCGTCGTGCGCTGGGCGACGCTGCCGAGGAAGACGTTTTGCGAGGGCGCCAGGCTGTGGATCGCGGGCGTGTGGTGCTCGGCCAGGTGATACGCGTAGAAGCCGGCGCGGTCGAGGCGCTCGATCTGCACCAGCCGCTCGCGGTAGATCTGATCGAGTCGCTGTCCCGGCACCGGCTCGATGTGGTCGAACACTCCGAATCGCAGTGGCATGGCGTCCCCCGTCCGGCAATCCTACAGGATTTTCGCCTTCGGCTCCGCTGTGTTGAGGCGGCGCTCGACCCGTGGAAGTCGATGTCGCGCCGGGCCTGCCCGCCTTCACCAACGCGGGTACTCGATCCTGGTTCTGCGACGGAGCGCGGTTCAGCGCCTCCCGCGACTGTGCGCGAGCGTGCCGAGCAGGCCGGTGAGCTGGTCCGGGGAGACCGGCTTGGTGAGATGGGCGTCGAAGCCGGCCTCGAGCGAGCGGCGCTGGTCGTCGATCTGTCCGTACCCCGTGATCGCGACCAGGATCGGATCGGTGCCGCGCCGGGCGCGGATGCAGCGTGCCACCTCGTATCCGTCCAGGCCGGGCAGGCCGATGTCGATGAGGACGATATCGGGCCGCATCGTCTCGTCACGGTTCAGGCCGCTCGTGCCGTCGGCGGTCTCGGCCACCCGGTGACCCTCGTGCTCGAGCAGCGCGCGCAGGCTCTGTCGCGCGTCGTCGTTGTCCTCGATCAGCAGTACGTCAGCCGGCGGACAGCGTGCGGGGGCGGACGCGGGACCGGCCGGCGCGGACGCCTGGCGGCTGAGCGGCAGCGCGACCGTGAACTGGCTCCCGCGCCCCGGCCCGTCGCTGTGCGCCTCGACGCGCCCATGGTGGAGCTTCACGAGGCGGTGGACCAGCGTCAGGCCGATGCCCAGTCCGCCGGACGTGTGCGCGAGCGATTGATCGCCCTGGACGAAGAGGTCGAAGATGCGCGAAAGCATGTCCTCTGGGATCCCGATGCCCGTGTCGCTCACCCGCAGGACGACCTCGTCGCCCTCCTGGGCGACGACCACGCTGATGTGCCCGTCGGGCGGTGTGTACTTGGCGGCGTTGTTCAACACGTTGACGATGATCTGTTCGAGCCGCGCCGGGTCGGCCTCGACGTACAGCGGCCTCTCCGGCAGAGTCACCGACACGACGTGCCGCCGCTCGTCGACGAGTGGACGCGTCGCCTCCAGTGCGCGCTCGACGGCGTCGGCGATCGAGAGCACGATCCGAGCGCAGATCGACCCGGTCTCGGGTGATGCGCGAGACGTCGAGGAGATCGTCGAGGAGGCGGGCGAGGCTACGCGCCTGCCGCTCCACGATGCCGGCCGACGTGCTCGACGACGGTCGCCGCGATCCCGGGTCGGCGCAGCAGGGCGGCCGAGGTGACGATCGGCGCCAGCGGGTTGCGCAGCTCGTGCGCGAGCAGGGCGAGGAACTGGTCCTTGGCGTGGTTGGCCGCCTCTGCCTCGGCGCGTGCGGTCTGCTCTCTCGCGAACAGCTGCACGTTGCGCATCGCCAGGGCCGCCTGGTCGGCGAAGGCCTGGAGCAGGTCGATCTCGGCCTGCGAGAACGTACGGATCTCCGCGTGCGCCGTGGAGACCGCGCCGATGATCTCGCCTTTGACCTGCAGCGGCACCGCGAGCACCGCGTGGTGGCCCGCGCCCGCCAGACCCCGCCGGAACTCCGGGGTGAGGACGACGCTCGGCTCGTCGAGGATATCGCGCGTCCACAGGGCGCGCCTCTCGATGACGGCGCGTCCCACGAGGCCAACGCCGGGAGGCAGGAGGTAGCCGGGCTTGAAGTTCTCCAGCCACTTGCCCGCGATGGCCACACACGCGAGCGAGCCATCGGGGAGCAGCAGCCGGACCACCGAGGACTGCGCTTGAAACAGTGGCAGGATGCACTCGGCGATCCGCTCCGCCACCTCGCCGATGTCGAGCGACTCGGTGAGCCGGCGAGACACGCGCGCCAGCTCGTCGGCGTGTCGCCGTAGCTGCTCGCGCTCCACCTCGGCCTGCTTGAGATCGGTGATGTCGTTGACGTGGGCCACGAAGCCGCGCACCCGACCGTCCTCACCCACGTCGGGCACGTAGGTGGCGCGCACGTAGCGTGGCTTGCCATCACGATAGGTCAGCTCGCTCTCGAAGGTGACGAGACGGCCGGCGAGCGCGCTCCGCACGTGCGGTGCGACGGCCGCGTACGCCACGTCACCGAGGATGTCGCGGACGGTGCGTCCGACGAACTCCTCCACGGGGCGCCCGAACCAGTCCTGGTAGGCGAGGTTGTTGAAGCGGTAGCGTTCATCGACGTCAACGTAGCCGATCAGGGCCGGCACCGCCTCGATGATGAACTCGAGTCGTGTGTGGCTGGGCATCGTGGAACCGCTGGTGGATCTTACCGTCAGTGGGCCGATCCCCCAAGTGCTCCCATCCCCCGCCTCGGTCGCTTGACAGCCCCGGAGCGTGGCGTAGCGTCGCGCCATTCTCGACGCGGGGCCGAGATGCCGATAATGAGGATCGCTCGCGAGCTTCGCACGTCTGGCGGCGGCGCTCGTCCTCCTGCTGGCGGTCGCGCCGGTCGCCGACGCGCCGGTGTCGGCGCAGAGCAAGACGATCACGCTCTCGATGCTCGCCGGCTACAAGGAAGACGTGCTGCGCGCGAACCTGCCGGAGTTCGAGAAGAAGACCGGCATCAAGGTCGTGGTCGACGCCGCGCCGTTCGGTGACCTGTACAAGAAGCAGCTCCTCTCCCTGAGCACGGGCGGCCGGTACGACGTCCTGTTCATGGACGAGCCGTGGATTCCGCCGCTGTCGGAGTTTCTCCTGCCGCTCAACGAGCGGATGAAGACCCTGGACATGGCCGACTTCGTGCCCACGACGGTCGCGTCGGGCGCGTTCCAGGGCACGCAGTACGCGGTGCCGGTCGATCCCAACGTGCAGCTCCTCGTGTACCGCAAGGATCTCTTCGACCAGAAAGGGCTGAAGCCGCCGACCACGTGGGACGAGCTCCTGGCCGACGCCAAGGCTCTTCACGATCCCGCCAAGCAGCAGTACGGCATCGCGATCACCGCGAGCAGCGACATCCAGACCGCGCTCTACATGCTGCTGGCGATGTGGTCGTACGGCGCCGAGCTGGTCGACGGCGGCAAGGGCAGCCTGAACAGCGCGGCCGGCAAGAAGGGCGGCGAGGTCTTTCTGGAGCTCTTGAAGTACACGCCGCCCAACGTCAAGAGCTACAACTTCGCCGACGTAAACAAGGCGATCCAGCTCGGCCAGGCCGCGATGGCGATCCAGTGGGCGTCGGGCGCCAAGCCGATGGAAGACAAGACGCGCTCGAGCGTCGCCGGCAAGCTCGGGTACGCGCAGGTGCCGAAAGCGGTTCGGCAGACGCCGATGCGCGGCGTGTGGACGATCGGGATCGCCAAGAACAGCGCGAACCAGGACGCGGCCTGGCAGTTCGCCACGTGGCTCTCCGGGCGCGAGTTCGGCCAGGCGGCGGTGACGTTTCCGAGCGCCACCTCCGCGATCCACAGCCCGCGCTTCTCCGTGCTCAAGGACCCCAGCACGAAGGCGGCGCTGCCGTATGCCGATACGCTGCTCGTGAGCTTACAAATCACGAAGGAGCGGCCGCGGCTGCGAGAGTACGCGGACATCCAGGAGAATCTCCGCGTCACGGCCGGCAGGCTGACCGCCGGCGAGCTGACCTTGGAGGCCGCGCTGAAGGAGATCGACGCGGGGACGAACCGGATCCTCGGGAAATAGCGGCGCGCCCGGCGATGGCCGGCGGCAGGGCAGGACGCTGGTTCCTGCTTCCGGGCCTGGTGTTCCTGTTCGCGATCGATCTGATCCCGCTCGCCTATTCAGCGTGGATCAGCCTCTACAACTGGTGGCTGATCCGCCCGCGCGACATCCGATTCGTCGGGCTCGCCAACTACACGCGCTTCGCCGACGATCCAGAATTCACGCGCGCCGTCGTCGTCACCACCTTCTTCACCGCGGGTGCCGTGCTGGTCGAGTTCCTGGCCGGGCTCGGGCTCGCGCTGCTCTTCGCTCAGCCGTTCAAGTTTCTCCGTCCGATCCGCGTCCTCTTGCTGCTGCCGCTCTTCGTCGTGCCCGTCGTCGGCGCCACGATGTGGCGCGTGATCTTCCATCCCGAGCTTGGCGTGCTGAACTACTACCTGGGCGCAGTCGGGCTCAGTCCCCTGCCCTGGCTCAGCGATCCGCGGCTGGCGCTCGTGTCGATCACGCTCGTCGACGCCTGGCGCACGATCCCGTTCATGTTCCTCGTGATGTACGCGGGCCTCGAGGTGCTTCCGGCCGAGCTGTTCGAGGCGGCCGCGGTGGACGGCGCGTCCGCCTGGCAGAGCTTCCGGCACATCACGGTGCCGTTGCTCACCTACATCATGCTGCTGGCCGTCCTCATCCGCGGGATGGACGCCTTCCGCGAGTTCGACATCATCTTCGTGCTCACCGGCGGCGGGCCCGGCACCGCCACCCAGACCATGCAGATGCTGAACTACCGAGCATTCGGCCTCGGCCACATGGGCGAGGCCAACGCGATCGGCATCGTCACCCTGATCATCGTGGCGGTGATGTGCTTCGTCCTGCTGCGCGCGATCTTGAGACCGCAGGGCGCGCGGAGCTGACGTGAAGCCGTCCCGGCTGCGCGCGACCCTGACCGGTGTGGCACTGGTACCCGTCCTGGCCTGGACGCTGTTCCCGATCTACTGGATCACCACCGCGTCCTTCAAGACCGAGCTCGCGCTCTACGCCAGGCCGCCGCAGTGGCTCTTCACGCCGATCCTCGACAACTACACGCGCGTGCTGAACAACATTCCGTTCCTTCAGTACTTGAAGAACAGCCTGGTGATCGCGATCGGGACCACGCTCGGAAGCCTCGTGCTCGGCACGCTCGTCGGCTATGGCTTCGCGCGCTTTCACTTCCGCGGCTCGGAAGCGGTGCGGTTCCTCGTCCTGGTGACGCGGATGGCGCCGCGCATGGTGCTCGTGGTGCCGTACTACTTGATGATGCAGCGGCTCGGCTTGCTCGACACGTACACGGGCCTCCTGGTGGCGTATGTCTCGTTCGCGCTGCCGTTCTCGATCTGGCTCCTGATCGGATTCTTCGTCGAGGTGCCGCTGGACGTGGAGGAGGCAGCGATGATCGACGGCTGCTCGCGTCTCGGCGTGCTGATCCGGATCGTGATTCCGATCGCCGCGCCCGGGCTCGTCGTCGCGGCGATCTTCGCGTTTCTCGTGTCCTGGAACGAGTTCCTGTTCGCGCTGATCCTGAGCGGCGTCGAGGCCAAGACGTTGCCCGTGGTCATCGCCGGGCTCAACACCGACGCCGGGCCGCTCTACGGCGAGATGAGCGCGGCCGCGGTGATGGTGATGCTTCCCAATATCGTCATGACGGTCGCCCTGCAGCGCTACCTGGTCAAAGGCCTCACCCTCGGGGCGGTCAAGGGGTAGATCGACGTGGAGACTCGCAATCTCGGCATCATCAGGGCGCTCGGCTGGGAGCGGACGCCTGCGGGCATCGAATTCCAGTGCGTGACGGAACTGCTCGCGGCCGCGCGCGTGGCGCTGAGCGCCGTCGCTCCGCGCATCGTTCGCGTCCGGACGACGGCCGGGCCGGTGGCCCCGGCCAAGCGCTTCAGCTACGTCGTCGGGCGGCCCGATCCGGGTTCGTGGTCCGTCGATGAGGGCCCGAATCGTGTCACGTTGCGCATGACCCATCTCGTCGTCGAGGCCACGCTCGATCCGTGGCAGCTGGTGTTCCGCACGCCGGACGGCCGGCTCCTGACCCATCAGGTAAGCGACGACGCCAACTTCGCCGGCCAGCGATTCGGGCCGCGGCCCGGATTCGAGGTCGAGAGCCTGCCGCACGACCCGGCCCGGCGCGTTCGCGGCGTGGTCGAGACATTGCTGCTCGATCCCGAGGATCACTTCTACGGCAGCGGCGAGCGGTTCGGCCGGCTCGACCTGGTCGGTCGGACCGTGCGGATCTGGAACCGGAACCCGTACGGCGCGCGCTCCGAGCTCGCGTACAAGAACCTTCCGGTCGTCGTCGGCAGCCGCCGTTACGGGCTCTTCGTGGACGTGCCGACCGCCGTCGGCTTTCACCTGGGCAGCCTGTCGAACCGCGCCTATACGGTGCAGGCGGAGGGCGAGGAGCTCGACTACTACCTGATGGCCGGCACACCGAAGGAGATCGTGACCGCGTACACCGGGCTGACCGGGCGACCGGCCGTGCCCCCCGAGTGGGCATTCGGCCTCTGGGCCTCGACCTGTTTCGTGCAGTTCACCGAGGCGTCGGTCCTCGAGGTCGCCCGGCGCCTGCGCGCCGAGGGGATTCCCTGCGACGTCTTCAACCTGGATTCATTCTGGCAGCGCGCCTACATGTGGTGCGACTTCGAGTGGGACTCGGCGCGTCTGCCGGATCCCAAGCGGCTCATGGCCGAGCTTCACAAGGAAGGCTTTCACAATTGCCTGTGGATCAATCCCTACGTGTCGCTCCAGAGCGCTCTCTATCGCGAGGGCGCGACACACGGCTACTTCCTTCGGAGGCCCGACGGCAGCGTCTATCATCCGATCGTCTGGAGTCAGCGCACCGAGCGTGGCATGGGGCTCTGCGCGATCGTCGACTTCACGAACCCGGCGGCCGCGGAGTGGTACCGCCGCAAGCTCACCGAGCAGCTCGAGCTCGGCGCCGATTCGTTCAAGCCGGACTTCGCCGAGGAGATTCCCGCCGACGCGGTCTTCGCCAACGGGCTCACCGGCGCCGAGATGCACAATCCGTATCCGCTCCTGTTCCAGAAGGAAGTCTTCGACGCGACGCATGCGCGCGCCGAGCGCGTCGTGGCGTGGTCGCGGAGCGCCGCGCCGGGTGTCCAGCGCTATCCGGGCCACTGGTCGGGCGACCCGGAGTGCACGTTCATCGATCTCGCCAACACCGTGCGCGGCGGCCTCGCCGCGTCGATGAGCGGCCTCGCGTACTGGAGCCACGACATGGGTGGCTTCTGGGGCGATCCGTCGCCGGAGCTCTTCGTGCGCTGGTCGCAGTGCGGATTTTTCTCGGCGCTGAGCCGATTTCATGGGGCGACGCCGCGCGAGCCGTGGCGCTACGGGGACGAGGCGCTGCGGATCTTCCGTCAGTACGCCCGGCTGCGCAGCCGACTCGTGCCGTACCTGGTGAGCTACGGCTGGCAGGCGTCGGAGGACGGCGTGCCGCTGATGCGGCCGATGGTGATGGAGTTTCCCGACGATCCGGCCGGGTATGCGTTCGATCTGCAGTACTGTCTCGGGCGCGAGCTGCTCGTGTCCCCGGTCGTTCGCGAGGACGGCGTGGTCACGACGTACCTGCCGCGCGGGAAGTGGACCGACTGGTGGACCGGCGCCGTCCACGAGGGGCCGACGACGATCCGGCGTCAGGTGCCGCTCGAGGAGCTACCGCTCTATGTCAGGGACGACAGCCTGGTCGTCCTCGGTCCCGAGCGGAGTCACGTGGGCGAGCGATCGGCCGATCCGCTCACGATCGAGGCGTTCGTCACGAGCGAAGCCGTATTCACCTTGCGAGGGGATGCCGGCACGGTGGCTCTACGCTGCCGTCGTCAGGGCAACGAGATTGCTTTCGAAGCGAGCGCGACGCCGGCGACCTACATCCTCCGGCTCCGCCAGGGAGGTCCTGTTCGCTCCGTTTCGGCAGACGGTCTGCCGATACCCCAGGCTAGACGGCCCGGCGCTCGAGCGAAGCGAGGCCGGGTGGACGCTCGATGAACGTATCGTGGTCGTGAAGGCGCGCGCGCGTCGGATCGAGATTCGATGAACGGGGGTGAAACCAGGCGCTTCACCGACCAGTCGCCTGTTCGGCTTCCCACTCGCTGCGCGATATCGCACACCAGACTTCGTCCACCAGCCCGTCAGGGCCAAGGCGGCCCAACGACAGAACGGCTTCACGTCTCATCGCGATCTTCTCGAGCACTCGCAGGGATGCGAGGTTGCGCGCATCGACCAACGCCCTGACGCGTGTGAGGGTTGGGTAACCCTCGAACGCCGCGTCCACGATGGTGCGAGCGGCCTCGGTGGCCAGGCCGCGTCCCCCGTATGCCCGGGCGATGGAGTACCCCAGCACGCCGATCCGAAAGTCGGAGAGCAGCCGCAGATTGATCCCGCCGACGGCGCGGGCCTCACGCTCGATGGCCCACGAAGGGGACTCGTGACGATTCAGCGACACCTGCCTGGCGATGAATTTTCGCGCATCCGCCAGCGAATAGGGTTGCGCAATTCGCAGGTACCGACTCCATTCCACATCGTTGGCGTAAAGGACAACATCGCCGGCGTCGTCGAACGACCACGGTCGAAGGACCAGGCGCTCGGTCCTGATCACTTCTCGTAGCATGACCCCGAGCTCTCGGGGGAAACCCTTGAGGCTCCCCTGTGTGTCAGTCGATCGCCCGATACATCCGCTCGTCGTACAAGGCACCCGTCATCGTCGCGAGCTTGTCGCGGAACTCGCGCGTCGGCGCCGCCATCGAGTGCGTCTCGACCGCCTTGGCGTCGCGCCAGATCTCGATCACCGTGAAGTGATTCGGCCGGCTGATCTGCTGGACGACCTCGAAGCGGAGATTGTCGTGATCCCGGCGGCTGTCCTCGCCCAGCCGCTTGAGCGCGGCGACGCCGTCGTCCTTGCGCGGGGGAATGACGTCCACGTGCGTCGCGACGTAGATGCCGCCGCGCGCCGCGGGCGCGTCGATCGGCCCGATCGATAGGGCGGTGTGCACCCGCTCGTCGGTCGGCGCGTTGCGGATCGAGGCGATCTTCTCGCGCGTCTCGGTGGTGCTCGGGACTCTTGCCGTGAGCCTCGAACGCCGCCTGGTCCTTCCAGATCTCGAAGATCGCGAACTGGTGCGGCTGATCGATGCGCTGCACGACCTCGCAGCGCAGATTGCCGCCTTCCTTTTGCGCGGTCTCGCGGTAGCGACGGAGCAGGGTGACGGCCTCCGCCTTCGAGATCGGCATGACCTCGATGTACGTGACCGAGTAGATGTTGCCGACGATCGGGGCGGGTGTCGGCGTCTGAGCCGGCGACGGCGTCTGGGCGCGCGCGTCTCCGATCACACCGATCGCCATCACGACCAGTCCGAGCAAGAGAACGCGAACGACCATGTCCATGTCGTCACCCCCTCGCATGCTACCCTATGCGCTCGAAGCGCGGAGGAGCTATGTCAGCGGGGCTCGTCGTCGGGGGAATCGAGCTGGAAGTGCTGCGACGCGGCGCCGGTCGTCCCGTGCTGCTGCTGCACGGAGCGCAGACCGTCGAGCCGCGGGCGCCGTTTCTGGACATGCTCGGCCATCACGCCGAGATCATCGCTCCGTCCCATCCGGGCTTCGGGCGGTCGGTGCGCCCGGCGGACTTCGAGACCGTGTACGACCTCGTCCACTTCTATCTGGACGTGCTCGAGGCGCTGCCTCACGAGAAGGTGACGTTGATGGGGCTCTCGTTCGGCGGATGGCTGGCCGCGGAGATCGCCGTCAAGTGCGGCCATCGGCTCGACGGGCTCGTGCTGGTCGACGCCTTCGGCATCAAGATCAGCGACCGCGAGACGCAGGACATTCTGGACGTCTTCAACACGGCGCCGCCGGAGGTGCAGCGGCGGAGCTGGCACGATCCCGCGACGTGGACGCCCGATCTCGACGCCCTGTCCGATGACGAGCTCGTCATCCGCGCCCGCAACTGGGACGCGCTCTGTCTCTACGGCTGGAATCCGTACATGTACAATCCGCAGCTCAAGCGCTGGCTGCGCCGCATCGCGGTGCCGACGCTCGTCGTGTGGGGCGCCAGCGACGGCATCGTGAAGCCGTCGTACGGGCGCGCCTACAGCGAGCTGATCCCCGGCTCGCGCTTCGAGCTGATCGAGCGCGCCGGTCATCATCCCGAGATCGAGCAGGCCAGAGCCTTCGTCGACACGGTCGTGAAGTTCCTGAATCGCTGACGCGGCTTTCGGGGAGAGAGCACGATGGACGCTTGGTGGCAGTGCGAAGTTCCGTACCCGTTCGTGCCTCAGGAAGTGCATCAACGCGACCGACTCCGTCCGCGCCAGCCTGCCCAATCGCTATTGCGATCCGAAGGTGGCCGCCGACCTGTTCGAGGAGGTCATCGACGAGTTTCTCCTGTGCGACGACCTCGGCCTGAACGTTCTGGCGGTGGAGCACCACGCCGGGATCAACTCGCTCCTCGGCGCCAATCCGCTGCTGGTCGGCATCCTCGCCCGCCAGACACGTCAGGTGCGGATCCTCAGCCTCGGCACCTTGATATCGCTCCGAAAAGACCCGGTGCGGGTCGCCGAGGAGTACGCGACGGCGGACGTCATCTCGCGCGGCCGGCTCGAGATCGGCTTCGTCAAATCGGGCGGCACCGAGATGGCGTCGAACAACGCGAACCCCGTGAACAACATCGAGCGCTACTGGGAGGCGATCGACCTCATCAAGAAGGCGCTCAGTCATCACGACGGCCCGTTCAGCTGGGAGGGCAAGCACTTCACGCACCGTCACGTGAACATCTGGCCCCGCC
This sequence comes from uncultured Candidatus Rokubacteria bacterium, assembly GCA_963789955.1. GTDB lineage: Bacteria > Methylomirabilota > Methylomirabilia > Rokubacteriales > CSP1-6 > AR31. The sequence continues at coordinate 161,460 of CAWBMV010000036.1, read as the reverse complement.
CGTGGCAGCAGCCGCATCCCCGCATGTGGTCGGCCACCGGGGATCCCGAGACCGCGGCCGAGGTCGGGCGGCGCGGCCTGGTGCACGTCCTCGTCCTGCGCGGGCCCGAGGGCACGAAGCGGGCCTACGCGGCGCATCGCAAGGCGCGCGCCGAGCTGGGCTTGCCGAAGGTGACGACCGACAACTTCGCCTACGCGGCCTTCGTCTACGTCGGCGACACGGACGAAGAGGGGCTCCGCGTCGGCGAGCAAGCTCCTCTGGTTCCTCCACACGAGCCTCAAGTCGGCTCCGCAGTACTCGAGCTTCCTGCCCGGCACCGCGCCGCCCGAGGCCGCGCCGCAGATCTATCGGACGGCGCCGAAGGCGGGACCGCCGGCAGGCGTGCTCTCGGCGGGTCAGAACGCCGCGCGGCTCACGTCGCTGAGCGCCGAGCAGGCCATGGCGCAGGGCATCCTGTTCGCGGGCAACCCGGACAGCGTCTACAAGCAGGTCATGGACTTCTACGACAAGGTCGGCGGCTTCGGCCACCTGAGCCTGGTCGGCCGCTCCGGCTTCATGACCCACGCCGAGTCGGAAAAGAGCATCCGCCTCTTCTCGAACGAAGTGCTGCCGCGTCTTCGCGAGATCAAACCGGTCACCGTCGGCTGACGCTGGGCGGTCAGCGTCCGGTGAAGCGAGGCGCGCGATGCTCGCGGTGCGCGATCATCCCCTCGTCGATGTCTTTGCTCCACTCCAGGGCGTGACGAAGCGCGTCTGACAGCTCCCGCGCCGCGCCGAAGCCGGCCGTGTTGCGGACGTTCATGATGCGCTTGGCGCCTCGCGTCGCGATCGGGCCGCTGGCCGAGATGCGGGCGGCGAGTGCCTGCGCCTCGGCAAGCAGTCGCGCCGCGGGATAGACCGCGAGCACGAGCCCGAGCCGTTCCATCTCGGCGGCGTCGATCTCGCGCCCGGTGCAGATCAGCTCGAGCGCCCGCGCCCGGCCGACGATACCCGGCAGGCGGACGGGGCCGCCGGCGCCCGGGAACCCGCCCCACAGCGCTTCGGGCAGCGCCCACGTCGCGTGAGCCGCCGCCAGCCGGATATCGCACGCGAGCGAGAGCTCGGCCGCGCCCGCGCGCGCGGCGCCGTTGAACGCCACGATCACGATCTGTGGCAGGGCTTCGAGCGCGTCGTAGAGACGATTCGCCGTGCGGACCATGTCGAGGATCTGGTCCTTCGTGTAGCTCGCCCGGACGATCGGATTCAGGATCCCCATCGAGAAGAATTCGGCGCCGGCACCGGCGATGACGACAGCCTGAGTCTCGTCGTCCTCCCTGAGGCACTCGACGATTCCCTGCAAGGCCAGCAGCACGTCTCGCGTCAGCCGGTTCTGATCGCCCGGTCTGTCCAGGGTAATCGTCATGACGCGACCGTCCCGCGCGACCTTGACCTCCTCGGTTCCTGGTGTCATCTGCGCTCTCCTGTGAGCAGGCCGCCGAAGATTCGCGCGCCGAGCTTGAAGCCTTCGATGAGCGTGGTGCCGGCGCCTTCTGCGGCTGGATTCTCGGCTCGCCACGCCCTCAGGTGCTCTTCCGACCGGAAGAAGTTGATCGTCGTTCAGAGCGAATCGGCGATCTTGCAGCGATCGTCGGCCCGCTGGCCGATCCAGAGCATCACGTCCGACCCTTCAGGTCGCGGCCCCTCCGGGGTCGACGTCAGATCGAGCGGCGCCCCGCAATGATGGCAGCGCGAGCGGATCTCGACCGGTTGCCCGATCATCGGCGCGATGCCGAGCGCGTCCACGGCGCAGCAGGCGAACCTCTCCTGACCATCGGGCAGCCGTACCGCAAACGAAGTGGGCGACGCCGTAAAGGGATACGCGACGTCGATTTTCCCGTCCTGGATACGGATCAGGTCCTCGTCATCCAGAGCAACGAGAGCCTGGGACATCTCGTCGATGAGAACCGGTCCGCCTCGCTCGACGAAGAGCTGGAGGACACGCCGGAACTCCGGCCTCCCGCGCGCGGCGCGTCGAGCCGGCCAGAGGCTCTGCAGGTCGCGCGCGGCGAACTCCTCGGCCGTCCTGATCTCAAAGCCCACCACTCGTGCCCTCCTGTCGGTGCTCCGTCTGTTGCCCTACCCGGGAGCAGGATAAACTCTCGCACAAGCCAGGAGGGCGCGATGTACGAGGGCTTCCGCCGCTTCGACATCCAGACCAGCGATCCACAAGTGACGATCCGTGGGGTGGTGGGCGGATCGGGCCCGCCGGTGCTGCTCCTGCACGGCAATCCGCTCACGTACTACCACTGGCGCTTCGTCGCTCCGCGCCTGGCCAAGGACTTCACCGTGGTCGCCACCGACCTGCGCGGCTACGGTGACAGCGGCAAGCCCCGCGGGTTACCCGACCACAGCAACTACTCGTTCAGACGCATGGCGCAGGACCAGGTCGACGTCATGCGCGAGCTCCGCTTCGAGCGATTCATGGTGGCCGGCCACGATCGGGGCGCGCGCACCGCCTATCGCATGACGCTCGACCATCCGGCGGCGGTGCAGAAGCTCTGCGCGATCGACATCCTGCCGACCCATCACGTGTGGACGCACGTCACGCGCGAATGGGCGCTCAACAGTTATCACTGGTCGTTCATGGCGCAGCCGTACGATTTCCCCGAGCGTCTCCTGGCCGGCAAGGAGGAGTACTACATCCGCCTCAAGCTCGGCTCCCAGGGGCTGGGCAAGGGCGGCTTCACCGAAGACGCCATCCGAGAATACGTGCGCTGCTGCACGCCCGAGAACATCCACGGCGTCTGCGAGGACTACCGCGCCGGCGCCACGATCGACTTCGAGATGGACAAGAAAGACCTCGACGCGGGGAACAAGATCGCCTGCCCCGTGCTGGTGATCGTCGGCGGCCAGAGCCACACGGCCAAGTTCTACGGATACGAGAAGGGCTGGTCGACCTACGTCACCAATCTCGCCGGCTGCATCGCGCTGCCCTGCGGCCACTATCCAGCCGAGCAGGCGCCCGACGAGACCTACGCGAATCTCCGAGACTTTTTCTCGCGCTGAGCACCGGAACGCCGGGACTATTCTGGGACAAGCCAGGAGGACGCGATGTACCAGGAGAGAGCTTCGTGACCGCCGATCCAAAACATGCGGGCGAGCTCCAAGGAGTGATCGCGCAGCTCGGGCTCGTCGAGTATCAGCCGGGCTCGGTCGTCAGCCGTACGCTCGTCAAGAAGTCCGCCGGCACCGTGACCGCGTTCGCATTCGACGCGGGCGAAGCGCTCAGCGAGCATACCGCGCCGTATGACGCGCTGGTCCTTGGAGTCGACGGAAAGGCGGAAATTTCCATCGCGGGCCTCGCCCACGACGTTTCAGCGGGCCAACTTCTCAGGCTGCCCGCCGGTCAGCCACACGCGGTCAAGGCAATCACGCCATTCAAGATGATCCTCGTGATGATCAGGGCATAGCGAGGGACCGCGGGTTCGCCGGCGCGCGTCGCTAAAAGAGCCGGCCCGTCTGAAAGCTGACGCCGACGACGACGAGGGCGACCGCCAGAACCGTCACGATCACGATGTGCGTCGCGAGCAGCCCCAGGCCGGACTCGTCGAGACGGGGGATCACGCGCAGCCGAGCGTGGAGCGCGAGCGCCACGGTGAGTCCGAGCAAGAGCAGCTTCGTGCCCACACGCACTTCGAGCGCGCTGCCGAACGCGAGCCAGCGGGTTATCGGGACGAACTGACCGGCGAGCCAGAGCCCGGTCAGCACCTGAACGACGAGCGCAGGAATTCCGATCCGCTCGAAGGGCTCCTCGAATCCGCGCAGGATGCGGGAATCGCGTCGAGCCAGCGCGCGCGGAAGCACGGCGACCGCGAGCACCAGATGCCCGCCCGTCCACACGCACGCTCCGAGAACGTGCAGCGTCAGCAGCAGGGCGCGCAAGACATCACCGGCGTAGGCTCGAGCGCACTAGCGGAACCGGGGAATGACCTTCTCGGCAAACAGCTCGAGCGTCTTCACGCAGCGGTCGCGTTCGAGAATGCCCTGGCCGAACAGCAGGAACATCTCGTTGAACGGCACGTGGCGCGCCGCGTTCTCGATCATGCGCGTGACGGTGTCGGCGTCGCCGATCAGGAGCGGCGGCCGGTCCTGGCCGAAGGGCACGGACCACGAGTCCCACATCCAGAGACAGTCCTCGGCCCACGCCTCCGCCTCGCTCTTCGTGTCGGCGAGCACGAGATAGCCGCCCCACGCCGCTTCTTCGCCGCGCGGCACGTCGCGGCCGTGACGCTCGGCTTCTTCACGATAGCGGCTCCAGAGCATCTCGCAGAAGTCCATCTCGCTGGCCATCACGATGGGCTTGCCGCCTTCCCGCGCCCAGTAGAGCGAGGTTTGCAGGCTATGCGTGAAGCCCGAGTAGACGGGAATCGGATTCTGCAACGGGCGCGGCGCGATGCCGACCTCGCGGATCGTACCGTCGGCGTCGACGCCGCGGCCGTACTTCAGGTAGACCGGATGCGGATGCGGCTGGCGCTGGCCTTCCGGTGGGTACGACCAGTACTTGCCCTTGAAGGCGAACGTGTCGTTGGCCCACGCGGTCTTGATGATGGCCACGCACTCCTCGAAGAGCTCGCGGTTGCGCGCGTCCTCGTCGCTCTTGCGGTTCCACGGCCCCGTGGCCTTGGCGCCGGGCACGGCGGCGTAGTTCTCGAACCATCGCGCTTGATAGCCGCGCACGAACGCGACGTTGAGCCGGCCGCCGAGCAGATGGTCGAGCGTGGCCGCGTGCTCGGCCACGCGCAGCGGATTGTGCGTGGGCAGCACGTAGCCGAACTGGTTGATGCGCAGGCGCGGGCCGTGCGTGCCGAGGAACATCGCCATGAGGCCCGGATCTTGACCGAGCTCGAACCCCTCGATCTGCAGGTGATGCTCGGGGATACCGATGCCCGACCAGCCGGTCGAATCGCACGTGCGCGCATACTCCCCGATCTCGTCCAGCATGCGCTGGTAGAGCACGGGATCCTTGCCGGCCATACCCCGCTCGAGCTCGCGGCGCCGCCCGATCGTGACGTACATGAACGCGTGGAAGTCCATCGCCGACTGTTATACCACCTGCCGCGTCGGCGGCCGGCGCAGCCCCCAGAACGCCACGCAGCCCACCAGGTAGGACGCGATCGATGCCAGGAACGCGAGCCGATAGCTGCCGGAGACGTCGAAGATCCAGCCGGCGCCCCACGCGCCGACGGCCGAGCCGATGCCGGTGCCGACCGTGATGACACCCAGGATGGTGCCCAGGTTTCGCCCCGGGAACAGATCGGCGGTCTTGGCGGTGATCGCCGGGCCGCGCGCGCCCCAGGTGAGGCCAAAGAAGCACGCGTGGATCCAGAGCAGCCAGGCGTCGCCAGGGCCCGTGATGAAGAGCGCGCAGATCACGCCGACGATCGAGACCGCGTAGGCGAGGACGGCGGAGACCTCACGGCCGATGTAATCCGAGAGCGTCCCCGTGACGATCGTGCCGCCGACGGACAACAAGGCGCCCAGGCCGAGCACGCTGGCGGCGTAGAGCTTGTCGAACCCGGCATCGACCGCGAACGCGAGCTGGTGCAGCGAGACGAAGAAGCTCCCGAGGCCCGTGCAGAGGTACACCGTGAACAGGAGCCAGAAGTGTGACGTGGCGATCGCTTCGGCCAGGGTCCAGTCGCGGCGCGCCGGAGGACCCGCGCCGACGCCCTCGCCCCGGAACGACGGGCTCGGCGGCGCGACGGGCGCCGGCGGCTCATCACGCCGGAACAGGGCGGCGAGTGGCCAGACGAGCACACCCATCAGCGCCGCTTGCGCGAGATACGCGTGCCGCCAGCCGATCGTCGAGATCAGGATCTGCGCGAGCGGCGCCGACACGGCGCGCGCGAAGCCGTTCGCCGACTGGACGATCGAGATCGCCATGCCCCGATTGCTCACGAAGCGGCGCGAGAGGATGGGCACGAACACGACGAGCCCAAGGCAGTTGGCTCCGAGCGTCATGAGGATGCCGTAGAGCACGACCAGCTGCCAGAGCGCGACGACGTAGGCGCTGCCCAGGAGCCCGAGCGCCAGCACGCCCCCGCCGAGCAGCACGAGCCGGCGAGGCCCGAGGCGGTCGACGAGCGCGCCGACGAAGGGCGCGCTCGCACCGCTCACGAACGCGGAGACCGAGAAGGCCAGCGACGTCTCGGCGCGGCTCCAGCCGAACTCCTCGAGGAACGCGACCAGGAAGACGGCGTAGGAATGCATCAGCGCGGCGCTGATGGCGAAGGTCACGAAGGCGCCGCCCAGCAAGAGTCCGCCGCGACCCGAGGTCATGCGCTGTCCTTATACAATGGGACCCGGGAGCCATGATGCGACTGACGGACTACACGGCCTACGCCGACGCCCACCGGCACTTCCAATCCGCGGCGCTGTGGTCGCTCTTCGACGGCGGCCGCGAGTCGCTGAACATCGCCGTCGAGTGCCTGGACCGGCACGCCGGCTCCGGTCGCGTCGCGGTCCGCGTCGCCCATGCCGACGGGCGCGACGAGACGCTCGGGTTTCGTGATCTGTCCGAGTGGTCCGCGCGCTTCGCCCACTGGCTCGCGGCGCGCGGCGTCGCCCCCGGCGACCGCGTGGCGATCATGCTCGAGCCGTCGCTGGCCTTCTACGCCGCCCTGTTCGGCGCCATCAAGCGCGGCGCCATCGCGGTGCCGCTGTTCACCCTGTTCGGGCCCGACGGTGTCCGGCTGCGGGTCGAAGACTGCACGCCGCGGCTCCTGCTGACCAACGCCGAGAAGGCCGACACCGCGCGCGCCATCGCCGGGCTCGAGGTCGTGGTGGCCGACGACGCGTTCGCTGTCCACGCTGGCGGCGCTCCCGGCCCACTACGAGGTGCGGAGCGCCGCCGACGACCTCGCGGTCTTTCAGTACACGTCGGGCACGACGCGGGAGCTGCCGGCTGCGGTGCGCCATCCCCAGCGCGCGATCGTCGCGCTCATGGTCGCAGCACTCTACGGCACGGGCATCCGGCCGGGCGATCGCTTCTTCTGCCCGTCCTCGCCCGCGTGGGGGCACGGCCTCTGGCACGGCACGCTCGCGCCGCTGGCGCTCGGCGTCACCACCGGGACGATGGCCGGCAAGTTCGATCCGGTCCGGATGCTCCGCGCGCTGCAGGAGTACGACGTGACCAACGTGGCGGCCGCGGCGACGCACTATCGCATGCTGAAGAGCTCCGGACAGGCCGGCGCGTATCGCTACGGCATCCGCAAGCTGTCGTTCACCGGCGAGCCGATGGACAGCGCCAGCACGCGCGTTCGTCGAGGCGACGTTCGGCACGCGCGTGTGCAGCATGTACGGGACGACCGAGGTCGGTGTGATCCTGGCCGACTATCCGGGCGCCGCCGATTACGCCGTCAAGCCCGGCGCACTCGGAAAGCCCGTCCCCGGCGTCCGCGTCGAGGTGCAGGACGCCGACGGACGTCCCTGCCCGCCGGACCAGATCGGCGAGATCAAGGTGTGGCGACGCGATGCCTGGTTTCCGACGAAGGATCGAGGCCACGTGGACGGCGATGGCTACTTCTATCACGCCGGGCGCGCCGACGATGTCATCATCTCGGCCGGCTGGACCATGAGCGCGATCGAGATCGAGGACGTGCTGCTCCGGCATCCGGACGTGCGCGAGGCGGCGGTGATCGGCGTCGCCGACGCGCTGCGCGGCCAGGTGGTCAAGGCGTTCATCGTGAGCGCGCGCGGCGGCGACGACGCGTTCGCCCGCGAGCTGCAGGATTTCACGCGCACGCGGCTCAGCCAGCACGAATACCCGCGGCGCGTCGCGTTCGTGGCGGCGCTGCCCAAGACGCCCGCCGGCAAGGTCAACCGCAAGGCGCTTCGCGAATCCGAGGCGAGCGCCGTGGAGCCCACGCATGCCCCGTGAGACGACGACGCTTTTTCCGAAGATCACCGAGCAGGGCCTCGATGACCTGCGCCGCCGGATCGGCGTCAAGATCACGGACACGCTCGAGCCGTGGTGCCACGAGGCCACGCGCGACAACCTGCGCCACTACGCGCACGGCATCGGCGACGACAACCCGCTCTGGTGCGATCCCGAGTACGCCGCCGGCACACGCTGGGGTGGCGTGGTCGCGCCGCCGAGCTTTCTCTTTGCCACGAGCCGGATCATCTCGGGCTATGTCGGCGGGCTGCCGGGCGTGCACGCGATGTGGGCCGGGGCGGACTGGACGTGGCACCACCCGGTGCGGCGCAACGACGCGATCACGACCGAGGCATGGCTCAAGGAGCTGATCGAGCACCAGACGACGTTCGCGGGCCGCTCGATCCAGCAGGTCTATCACGTCGACTTCTACAACCAGCGCGGGGACCTCGTCGCCGCCGCCGACAGCTGGTGCTTTCGCACCGATCGTGACCAGGCGCGCGAAGCCGGGACCAAGTACACCGCGGTGAAGGCGAAGCCTCCCAAGCGCTACACCGACGAGGAGCTCGCCGACGTCTACCGGCTCTACGCGAACGAGCAGATCCGCGGCGGCACCCCGCGGTACTGGGACGACGTGCGCGAGGGCGAGCGGCTGCCGACGATGGCGAAGGGGCCGATGACCGTGACGGGCTTCATCGCCTATGCGCAGGGCTGGGGCGGCCTCTACATCCGGGCGAACAAGCTCGCCTGGAAGCAGGTGCATCGTCATTCGGGTCTGGGCATCAAGAACCGCTTCGGCATTCCCGACTGCCCGGAGCGCGTCCACTGGGAGCAGGAGTTCGCGACCATGGTCGGCGCGCCGGGGGCTTACGATTACGGCCCCGAGCGGTGCTCGTGGCTCACACATCATCTGACCAACTGGATGGGCGACGACGGGTTCCTCCGCGGCGCGTACTGCAAGATCCGCCGCCACAACCCCGAAGGCGACACCCTGCGGATCGACGGCACGGTCAAGACGAAGCGCATCGAGAACGGCCGGCACCTGGTCGAGATCGAGCAGGAAGCGCGCAATCAGGACGGCGAGCTGTCGGTGCTCGGCAGCGGGGTCGTCGAGCTGCCGACGCGGAGCTGAATCGAGGAGCCCATGGTGGAGCGACGGGCGGTGGTCCTTCTGAGCGGAGGCCTCGATTCCAGCACCTCCGCCGCCATCGCGCGCTCGCAGGGCTTCACGCTCTATGCGCTGACCTTCGACTACGGCCAGCGTCACCGCATCGAGATCGAGAAGGCCGCGGACGTCGCGAAACACCTCGGCGTCACGCGGCACATCGTGGTGCCGGTCGACCTGCGGCGCTTCGGCGGCTCGGCGCTCACGAGCGAGATCGACGTCCCGAAGGCGCGCTCGCTCGCGGAGATCGGCCACGGGATTCCCGTCACCTACGTGCCCGCGCGCAACACCATCTTTCTGTCGTTCGCGCTCGCCTGGGCCGAAGTGCTCGACGCGCGCGATCTGTTCATCGGCGTGAACGTGCTCGACGCCAGCGGCTATCCGGACTGTCGAGCCGAGTACATCGCGGCGTACGAGCACATGGCGAACCTCGCGACGAAGGCCGGCGTCGAGGGCAAGCGCTTGACCATTCACACGCCGCTCATCAGCATGACGAAGGCCGACATCGTCCGCGCCGGTCTCGCCCTCGGTGTCGACTACTCGCTGACGACGTCCTGCTACGACCCCGCGAGCGACGGCGCCGCATGCGGCGCCTGCGACGCCTGCCTGCTGCGCCTCAAGGGCTTTCGCGAGAGCGGGACCCGCGATCCGATCGCGTATCGGCCGACGACGCCGGCATCCCCATGAGCTACGCGGTGAAGGAGATCTTCTACACGCTCCAGGGCGAGGGCGCCAACACCGGTCGTCCGGCCGTGTTCTGTCGATTCGCAGCCTGCAACATCTGGTCCGGGCACGAGCCGGATCGGGCCACCGCCGCCTGCCGCTTCTGCGATACCGATTTCGTGGGGGTCGACGGCCCGGGAGGCGGTCGTTTCGCCTCGCCCGAGGCACTCGCGAAGGCCGTCGCGGCGGCCTGGCCGTCGAGCGAAGCCGCGTCGCGCTTCGTCGTCTGTACCAGCGGCGAGCCGCTGCTGCAGCTCGACGCGCCGCTCATCAAATCGCTGCACGCGGAAGGCTTCACGATCGCCATCGAGACGAATGGGACGCAACCCGGGCTCGACGGGATCGACTGGGTCTGCGTGAGTCCGAAGGCCGGGGCGGAGCTGGTGCTCAGACAGGGGAACGAGCTGAAGCTGATCTACCCACAAGCCGGCATCGACCCGGAATCGCTGCAGGGTCTGCCCTTCACCCACTTCTTCCTGCAGCCGATGGACGGCCCCGATCGTCTGCGCAACACGCAGCTCGCCGTCCAATACTGTCTGGAGCATCCGCGATGGCGCCTGAGCTTGCAGACGCACAAGCTCCTCGGCATCCCGTAGCCGGCAGCACGATGGACGCACGCTCGGTCACCCGCTTCGGCGACCTGACGGACACGGCGGCCGCGCGGTGGGGCGACCGCGAGGCCCTCGTCTTCCGCGATCGTCGCTTCTCGTTCCGTCAGATCGCCGCCGAGGTCGACCGCCTCGCGCGCGGGCTGATCCACATCGGCGTCGGGCCGGGCGAGAAGGTCGCGCTCTGGCTCCTCAACTGCCCCGAGTGGATCTTCGCGATGTTCGCCCTGGCCAAGATCGGCGCCGTCCACGTGCCGATCAATACGCGATTCCGGACCGTCGATCTGGCGCAGGTCCTCGAGCGATCGAACGCGGCGGCCCTCATGACCCACGATGTCTCCGGGCCCGTCGATTACCTCGGAATGGTTCGCGAGCTCGCGTCGTTCGAGGGCGGCGGTGAGAGCCGGCGCGTGCGGAGCGCACGACTGCCCGATCTGGAGCGGGTGGTCGTCCTGAGCGATCGGCAGTATCCGGGAGCCTGGGGCTGGCCCGAGCTCCTGGCGTCGGCCGCCGCGGTCGACCCGGCCCGTCTGGCCGCGCGGGCGGCGGCAGTGCGTCCCAGCGACACGGCGTTCATCATGTACACGTCGGGAACGACGGGGTTCCCCAAAGGCGTGATGCGCGACCATACACTGCTCGCTCACATGGCCGACCGCTACCGGCGCCTGCAGTCCTCCGAGCGGGACGTCTTCGTCAACTACCTTCCGCTCTTTCACATCTTCGGCTACGTCGACGGGCCGCTCGGCTCGCTGCTGGTCGGCTACCGGCAGATTCTCACGGAGACGTTCGACGCCGACGAGGCGCTCGATCTCGTCGAGCGCGAAGGCGCGACTCATATCGACGGCTTCGACACGCAACTCAAGCTCCTCATCGACGCCCAGGACGCGCGGCCGCGCAACCTGTCGACGTTGCGCACCGGTATCATGGCGGCCGGCGCGGCGAGCGCGACGCCGATCCTCTATCGCGCGCGCAAGGCCCTGGCGCCGCTGCGACACCTGACCGCCTACGGCATGACGGAAGTCGGCGCGACGATCTCGATGTCGCTCCTCGATTCGACGGACGAGCAGGCGTGCGAAGCGTCCGGACTTCCGTGCGAGGGCTTCGAGGTGCGCGTGATCGATCCCGACACGGGCCACGAGCAGCCGCGCGGCACGCCGGGTGAGATCGTGGTCCGGACGCGATACCTCATGCAGGGCTACTACCGGGATCCCGAAGCGACCGCGCGCGCCATCGATGCCGACGGCTGGTTCCACACCGGCGACGCCGGCATCCTGCGCGCCGACGGCCATCTCCGCTTCGTCGGCCGCTACAAGGACATGATCAAGGTCGGCGGCGAGAACGTCGATCCGACCGAGGTCGAGAGCTATCTCGGCACCTACCCGGGTGTCCGGCAGGCGGCCGTCGTCAGCTACCCCGACGCTCGGCTCGGCGAAGTGGGGGTCGTCTTCGTGCAGCCTGCTCCGGGGGCCACCGTCGTCCCGGACGATCTGCTCGCGTTCTGTCGGGGACGGATCGCGAGCTTCAAGATCCCGCGCCACGCATTCGTCGTCGACGAGCTCCCGATGACGTCGAGTGGCAAAGTCCAGAAATCGCGGCTGCGCGAGGCCGCGCGCGAGCGACTGGGCTAGACCCGAGCCGGAATCACTGCGCCGGGCCCGACGTGTAGCCGCGGTCCGTCATGCAGCGCCGGTAGCGATCCTGGTTGACCGTCTCGGCCGGTCCGCCCGCGCCGGGCGTCACGCGCTTGGCTTGGGTCAGACAGTCCATAGTGTCGCGACTGCGCTCTTGCTCGGTCCCACCGGGCTTCGTCCACGTGTCGCCGCCCGACGTGGCGCAGCCGGCCAGCCATAAGCTGACGAGAAGCAGGACGACCGCTGCAGCATTCCCGAACCGACGGGTGGGTTCCACGCTAGTGGCATACCGCGATGAGCATCGCTCGGCTACTCGGACCTTCGTCTCAGCGGGAAGAGATCCGGGGGGAGCCGTCGCTCCCCCCGGGAAGACTCGAGCTACACGGCCGGAATGGCCACGTACATCGTCTGGCCGTCGCGATTCACGAGCATCACGACCGGCGCGTCCTTGGCCTGCTTGTCGAGCCGCGCCATGAAGTCCTCGATCGTACGGACCGGCCGGCGGTCGACCTCGACGATCACGTCACCGGCGCGGATGCCGGCTTCGGCCGCGCGGCCGCCCTCGACGACGTCGCGGACCAGCACACCCTCTTTCACCTTCAGCCCGAGCTCACGCGCCATCGGTGGCGTGAGGGGCTGCACGGACAGGCCCAGCTTGCCCTTGCCGTCGGTTTCGGCGGCGACCTTGGCGCGCGACTCGTCCTCGAGCTTGGCGATGTGCGCGTTCAGGCCCTGCTCCTTGCCCTCCCGCATCACCACCATCGCCACGTCCTTCCCGACCGGCACGTCGGCCACGAGGCCGGGCAGATCGGTCGCCTTCGCGATCTTCTTGCCGTTGAACTCGACGATCACGTCACCGGCCTTCACGCCGGCCTTGTCCGCTGGAGAGCCTTCCATCACCGCCGAGACGAGCGCGCCGCTCGTGTCGCTGCGCTTGAAGCTCGCGGCGAGCTCCTTGGTGAGCGGCTGGATCGACACGCCGAGCCATCCGCGCTCGACCGTGCCATGATCGGCGAGCTGCGTGATCACGGTCTTGGCCAGGCTCGACGGCACCGCAAAGCCGATCCCGACCGACCCGCCGCCACGACTGAAGATGGCGGTGTTGATGCCGATGACCTCACCGCGCGCGTTGATCAGCGGGCCCCCGCTGTTGCCCGGATTGATCGACGCGTCGGTCTGGATGAAATTGTCGTACGGACCGCTCCCGATCACTCGGCCGGTCGCGCTGACGATGCCGGTCGTCACGGTCTGCTCCAGCCCGAATGGATTGCCGATCGCCATTACCGGCTCGCCGACCTGAAGCGCCGTCGAATCACCGAGGGGGATCACCGGCAATCCGGTGGCGTCGATCTTCAGGAGGGCGAGATCGGTCTTGGCGTCGCGCCCCACGACCTTCGCCGGGAGCTCGCGCCCGTCGTCGAGCTTCACCTGGATGTCGGCCGCGTTCTCGACGACGTGGTTGTTGGTGATGATGAACCCATTCGCGTTCACGATGAAGCCCGAGCCGCCGGCCCGCGCGGGACGACGCTGCTCCGGCCCTTCACCGAAGAAGCGCTTGAAGAAATCATCCATCGAGCGATCGTCGGGCTGCCCTTTCAATTGCGGCGGCATCGCCGATTCGGCATTGAGCTTGGAGCTGATGTTCACGACCGCGGGCATCGCCTCCTTGCTGAGGCGCACCCAGTCCGGCGCCTGGATCTGGACGGCCTGCGCGGAGGCGTGCTCTGTCCAGATCGGCGCGTCCGACGCGCTCGTGAAGCCGAAGTGGGGCAGCAACCCCACCATGGCCGCGACGGCAACCAGGGCAACGATGGGCGCTGCCCAGCGCCGATTGCTGTTCAAGATCCTCATGAGTTCGCCTCCCCTTTTCGTTATCGCGTGCACTTCTCGTGCGCGATTGTGTCACGGCATTCACCTTATCGGCGAGACGTAAGCCAGTCGTGAAACGGGGATGAGAAGCCTCTTAGCCCGGAATGGTGTCTGACTAGGCGGCGGGGAGGCGGATCGTGAAGCGGCTGCCGCCGCCTGGGCGGCTCTCGACCTCGAGCGTGCCGCCGGCGGCGACGACGATGGACCGGGCGATGGCCAGTCCGAGCCCGCTCCCGCCTGTATCGCGGCTGCGACCGGCGTCGAGCCGAACGAAAGGCTCGAAAATGCGTCGGGCGTCGGCCGGATCGATGCCGATGCCGGTATCCTCGACTGCGAGCGTGGCGCCCGCGGGTGTCCGCTCGAGCGAGATCGCGACGGTGCCGCCGGCGGGCGTGTACTTGACCGCATTGTCGACCAGGTTCAGGAGCGCCCGGCGCAGCGCGCCGGCATCTGCCTGCACTACCGCGGGGGCCGTGGCGCCGAGGCTGACCATGACGCCCTTGCCCTTGGCCAGGCGCACGCCGAGCTCGAGCGCCTCGAGGCACAGGGGCTCGAGGTCCACCGGCTGGCGGGTGACGTTGAGGCCGACGGTGGATCGCGAGAGCAGCAGCAGGTCCTCGGCGAGACGGATGAGCTGATCGACTTCCTCGATGCTCGAGACGAGGACGCGGCGATACTCGTCGGGCGAGCGCTCCGCGCGAAGCGCGATCTCGATTCCGCCCCGCAGCGCCGTGAGCGGAGTCCGCAGCTCGTGCGCGGCGTCGGCGGTGAAGCGCTGCATCTCGCTGAACGCGGCTTCCAGTCGCGCGAGCATCGCGTTGAGCGTATCGGCGAGGCGGTCGATCTCGTCCTGCGTCCCCCGGCGCTCGAGGCGCCGGCTCAGGTCCTCGGCGCTGATCCGCAGGGCGCTCTGCGACATCCGATCGACCGGCCGGAGCGCGCGGCGCGCCAGCACCCAGCCGCCGACCGCCGAGAGCACCGCGCCCAGCGGGACGAGCACCAGCAGCGTCTCGACGTACCGGACGAGTGTCTGATGCGTCCGGCGCAGCGGCATGGCCACCTGGACCAGATCGACGACGCGCCCGGCCCGTACGACCGGCATCGTGAGCAGCCGCGCCCGGTCTCCCGTGCTGAGGTCGACCGTCTCGATCGTGGGCTCGCCGCGCAACGCGTTCATCCGCGCCGCACGCGAGAGCGGCAGGGCCGGCCGCAGTGCGCGGGAGCGCACCTGGCCCTGCGGGTCGAGGAGCTGCATCAGGGCGTCGGCGAACTCCGCGCCCAGGAACTCGCGCACTAGCGGCTCGAGGTCGGGCGGCAGCGGCGCGGCCGGGTCCGCGGGCGGCGCGTCGCGGAGCACACCGGCCACGGTGAACAGTGACGCGTCGAGATCGTTGAACAGGTGCCAGCGTAAGAGCGAGTACGCCGCGACGCTGACCAGGAGCAGGATAGCGACGACGACGCCCGTGTACCAGAGCGTCAACCGCGCGCGGATCGAGAGCGGGCGCATCGTCAGGGCTCGTCCTTCAGGACGTAGCCCGCTCCGCGAATCGTGTGGAAGAGCTTCTGCTCCTGCGGGCCGTCGATCTTGCGGCGGAGATAGCCGACGTACACGTCGACGATGTTGCTCTCCGGGTCGAAGTCGAGCCCCCACACGTGCTGCACCAGCATCGGGCGCGTGAGAATGCGCCCGGCATTGCGCATGAAGTACTCGAGCAGCGCCCACTCCCGCGTGGTGAGCTCGATCCGACGCCCAGCCCGCTCCACCTTGCGCGTGGCCGGATCGAGCGTCAGGTCGGCCAGCCGGAGCACGGGGGCTCGCCGCTCCGAGCCGCGCCGGAACAGCGCGCGGACGCGGGCCAGGAGCTCGTCGAACGCGAACGGCTTGGCCAGATAGTCGTCGGCGCCGAGATCGAGCCCGGTCACCTTGTCGGCGACGCTGTCGCGCGCAGTGAGCATGATGACGGGCGAGAGTACCCCCGACTGCCGCGCGGCCTTGAGCACCGCGAAGCCGTCGCGCTTGGGCAGCATGACGTCGAGGACGATCAGATCGTAGGGGTCCGCGCCGAGCAGCAGGTCGAGCGCGGCGTCACCGTCGGCGGCGGCTTCCACGGTATGGCCCTCTTCTTCGAGCCCCTGCCGGATGAAGCTCGCGACCTTCCGATCGTCCTCGACGACGAGAATACGCATGGCGCGTCTGGCTCATCGTACCTCGCGGCCGGGTCGAACGCCCCTGGCGCCGGGACCAAGGTCCAATTACGGAGGACCGCGGCGCAGGGCAGGCTCGCGGCCGGAGGGGGATGACCATGCGACAGCTTCGTTTCGTGGTGCTCGCGGTCCTGCTGCTCGTCGTTCAAGCGTGCGCGTCGGCCACACCGGCGACACCCGTCACCAGCATCGATCAGCTCGTCGGCAAGTGGAAGGGCTCGGCGACGATCGGCCCGCGGGTCGATTTCCTCTACCTCACGATCTCCCCCGATCGAACGCTGATCGCGATCTGGGGAAGCACCACGGCTCGAGGGACCGTGGCCGTGGTGGGTGGGCAGGCGACGTATCAGATGGCGCCGCCGATCCAGGAGGGCTCGCTCAAGCTGTACGTCGACCAGGGGGGCAAGCGCCAGATCTATATGGAGAGCATGGACAGTAGCTTCTACGCCACCGTCTCGCCCGAGAGCTAGCAAAGATGGACGCGGAGGCGCCCGCCGGCGACGGTCTGCTGTCGCCGCTCGCCTTCACGCGTGACGACGAGTCTCCAGACGATCGCTTCTATGTCGTTCCGCGCAAGGTCGTCCACATCGACGACGGCGCGATCGCCGCGCTCGGTGGCCTGTATGCCGAGATTCTTCCGCCGGGCGGCCGCCTGCTCGATCTGATGAGCAGCTGGCGCAGCCACCTGCCGCCGGGCTTTCGCGCAGGGTCCGTCGTCGGCCTGGGTCTGAACGCCGAGGAGATGGCCGACAATCCGCACCTGACGGCCCACGTCGTCCACGACGTGAATCGCGAGACGCGGCTGCCCTTCGACGACGCGGAGTTCGACGGCGGGATGTGCGCGGTCTCGATCCAGTACGTGATCCATCCCGCGCGCCTGCTTCGCGAGGTGCGCCGCGTGCTGCGGCCGGGCGCGCCCTTCGTCGTATCGTTCTCGAACCGGTGCTTCCCGACGAAGGCGGTCGCCGTCTGGCTCGACACCACCGACGCACAGCACGTGGGGCTCGTGCGCGCCTATTTCGACGCCGGCGGCGGTTGGGCCGACGTGAAGGACGAGGACCGGTCGCCGGAGCGTGGGGATCCGTTGTACGCCGTGTGGGCGCGCGCCTCTTCGGGTACCATCGACCCGAGGCCCATGACCCGATGACGAGACTCGCTTCGGCCGCGGTCGAGCAATACCGGCGGGACGGATTCTATTTTCCGGTTCGCGTGATGTCCCCGGGCGAGGCGCTGGCGTTGCGCCGGCGGCTCGAGGCCGTCGAGGCCGAGCACGGCGGCCGGCTCAGTGGCGAGATCCGCCACAAGCCGCACCTGCTCTTCACGTGGCTGGCCGACCTCGTGCGCCACCCGTCGATTCTCGACGCGGTCGAGGACGTCCTCGGACCGAACCTCCTCGCGTGGAGCACGAGCTTCTTCATCAAGGAAGCGCGCGATTCCGCGTACGTCTCCTGGCATCAGGACGCCACCTACTGGGGGCTGAGCGCGCCGGACGTCCTCACGGCGTGGGTGGCCTTCACCGACGCGACGGTCGAGAACGGCGCGATGCGGATGGTCCCGGGCTCGCACGACGCGCAGCTCGAGCATCGCGACACCTTCGCGCCGAACAATCTGCTCTCGCGCGGCCAGGAGATCGCCGTCGAGGTCGATGAGGCGCGCGGCGTCGACATCCTGCTGCGCGCCGGCGAGATGTCCCTGCATCACGTTCGGATGGTGCACGGCTCGCCCGCCAACCGGTCGGACGACCGGCGCATCGGCTTCGCGATCCGCTACATCCCGACGTACGTGCGGCAGATCGCGGGCGACGGCGACAGCGCGATGCTGGTGCGCGGCGTCGATGACTACCGTCACTTCGCGCCCGAGCACCCGCCCGCGTCCGACCTGGCGCCGGAGGCCCGCGCCCACCACGCCGCCGTGGTCGCGCAGTCGGCGAAAATTCTCTACCGTGGGACGGGGGTCGACCGCTTCAAGTAAGGAGGCCGCCGCACGACCGCGGCCTCCTTACCGCCTTCGCTACTTCGCCTTGAGCTTCACGTCTTCGTAGGGCGCCGAGTAGGCGTGACCGGGGATGAGCCCGAGTCCCGACTCCTGCACCCGGGGGCCCTGGCCGTTGATGAACGCGAGCTCCCAGATCGGGATCACCATCGTCTTCTCGTGCACGATCTGCTGGATCTTGTGCAGGAGCGCCTCGCGCTTCTTGCGGTCCATCTCCGCGGCCTGGTCCTTGAACAGCGAGTCGATCTCGGGATAGCTGCCGTAGACGTACGCGCCGCCCGCGACGACGAACGTCTCCAGCCGCGTGGCCGCGTTGCCGAACGCGCCGCTCGCCGTGTACGCGAGATTCTTGTACTTCTTGTCGGCATAGCTCGCCCAGTGGGACGCGCGCTCCACAGGCCTCAGCTTGGTGCGGATGCCGACCTGCTGGAAATAGTTGGCGACCGCCTCCTGCACGTTCGCGTACGCGATGTCCAGGTAGTATTCGCCGGCGTCGAAGCCGTTGGGGAACCCCGCCTCGGCGAGGAGCTTCTTGGCCTGCGCGGGATCGAACGCGTACGTCGGCGGCTGCCAGTAGAAGTCGAACGTGCTCGGAATGATGCTGTACGTCAGCCGGGAATGCCCGAGCGTGATGGCGTCGTTGATCGCCTTGCGGTCGATCGCCAAATTGGCCGCCAGGCGCACGCGCCGGTCGTGCCAGGGCGATTTCGGGTCCCACTGATCCAGCATGCTCACCCACTGCGGCGACTGGATCACGGTCGGCTTCAGCGCGAGCCCAGGTGTCCGCTGCAGCTCCTCGGCCAGCTCGCCGCGGATTGAGTACACGATGTCGATCTCACCGCGCTTCAGCGCGGCCAGACGGGTCGATTCGTCACCGATGACCTTGAAGACGAAACGCTTGACGTTCGGCGTCTTGCGCCAGTACCCGTCGAACGCCTCCATCACCAGCTCGACGCCGGGCGAGAACGAGACGAACTTGTACGGGCCGGCGCCGATCGGCGCCTTCTTGTAGCCCTCGTCGCCCACCTTCTCGACGTACTTCTTCGGTACGATCCAGCCCGCGCCGCTGGCCGCGGTGTAGAACGTCATGAAGTCGGGCCAGGGGTTCTTCAGCCGGAACCTCACGTGGAGCGGGCCCGGCGTCTCGACGGCGGCGACGCGATCCTTGAGCTGCTTGGCGTTCGCGCCCCGGTACCGGTCGAACGAGAATTTCACGTCCTCGGAGGTGAGCGGGTCGCCGTTGTGGAACTTTACCCCCTTGCGGAGCATGAAATCGTAGACGCGCCCGTCAGGCGAGATCTGCCACGATTCGGCCAGGCTCGGCGCGGTGGTGTTCCCGGGCATCGCCTTGGCCATTGCGTCGTGGATCGCGTACAGGAGCATGAAGGGCGTGATGAGGCCCTGGGTCTCGGCAGGATCGAACCAGGTGGGCGCGAGCGAGATGTGTACGCCCCACGTCAGCTGGCCCTCGGGGGCCGCCGCCGCCGGGGCGGCGACGGCGAACACGACGAGCAGGACACACGCGACAACACGGAGATGCCGCATCGATCGATCTCCTCTGGGATGCGCGGTTCGTGAGTTCGTTACCTCATTCCCGACGGCTGCCGGTGAAGCGCAGCAGCATCAGGAAGAGGTTGATGAAGTTGAGATAGAGGGACAACGCGCCGACGACGGCGTAGGACCCCACCTGGCCCTGCGGCAGGGCCAGCGCCATCTGCTTGAGCCGCTGCGCGTCCCACGCGGTGAGGCCGGTGAAGACGATGACGCCGACTATCGAGATCAGGAACTGCAGCGCGTCGTTGTGCCAGAACATGCCGATGAGCGAGGCCAGGATGAGGCCGACCAGGCCCATCATGAAGAACTGCCCGGCGCCCGCCAGGCTCCGCTTCGTCGTCGAGCCGAAGAGCGCGAGCGCGCCGAACATGCCGGCGGTCACCACGAAGGTCATCGTCACCGACTCGCCCGTGTAGACGAGCAGGATCGCGGACAGGGTGACGCCGTTCAGCGCCGAGTAGAGCGCGAAGAGGCCGGCGGCCGTGCCGGGGGCGAGACGATCCGCCCGGGCGGACAGGTAGAAGACCAGCCCCAGCTCGGCGATCACGAGGCCGAAGAACACGAGGCGGTTGCCGACCAGCACCCTGAGCAGATCCGGTGAGCCGGCCACCGCGAACGCCACCATCGCCGTGAGACCGAGGCCGATGGCCATCCATCCGTACACTTTCCAGAGGAAGGCGGAGACTCGATCCGCCGTCTGGACTGAATTCGTCGTCCATGCGTCCATTGGTACTCCTCCTAACGAACAGGTCGAACCGGCGCCCATTGTACCGGCAACGGGGCTTCGGACGGGGGAACGATAGCGGAGGCTAGCTGCCGGCGTAGGTGATGCGGTAGATGCGGCCGGCTTTGTCGTCGGACACGAGCAGCGCGCCGTCGGGCATCACGAGCACGTCGGCCGGGCGGCCCGACGCGGCGCCGCCCTTGAGCCAGCCCGCGGCGAAGGGCTCGTACGACGTGGCGCGCCCATTCTCGATCTTCACGAAGGAGACGCGGTAGCCGATCGGCGTCGAGCGATTCCACGAGCCGTGCTCGGCGATGAAGACGCCGCCGCGATACTTCTCAGGAAACATCCGGCCGGTATAGAAGCGCATGCCGATCGCCGCCACGTGGGGGCCGAGCTCGCGGGCCGGCGGCGTGAACTCGCTGCAGGCGCGCCCGGCGTTGTGCTCGGGATCGCGCAGGCCGTTGCCGTGACAGAACGGGAATCCAAAATGCTCGCCGACCTTGGTCAGATGATTCAGCTCGTCCGGCGGCTGGTCGTCACCGAGCCAGTCGCGACCGTTGTCGGTAAACCAGAGATCCCCGTTCGCCGGATCGAAGTCGAAGCCGACGCTGTTCCGCACGCCCCGCGCCACCACCTCGGGCCGGCCGCCCGCGAGGTCGAGCCGCGTGATCGTGGCGTGCAGCGGCCCCGGAGGCGTACAGATGTTGCACGGCGCGCCGACCGGCACGTAGAGCCGCCCGTCCGGTCCGAACGCGATGAACTTCCAGCCGTGATGCGGGTCGGACGGATAGGCGTCGGTGACGACCTCGGGCTTCGGCGGGTGCGCCGGATCGCGGGCGACGTCACGGTAGCGCAGGATGCGGTTCACCGCGGCGACGTAGAGCGCGCCGTCGCGGAACGCGATCCCGCTCGGCATGCTGAGGCCGCTGGCCACGACGTGCACCGTGCGGTTGCCGCCGTCGCGATCCACCACCGCGTACACCTTGCCCGCCGCGTTCGAGCCAACGAACACGACACCTGGCGGCCCCAGCGCCATCTGCCGGGCGTTCGGCACGTCGGCGGCGTAGACGGCGATGCGAAAGCCCGGTGGCAGCGTGAGCTCGTCGAGCTCGGCGGCGGCGGTCGGGAGCATGTTCGCGAGATAGCCGCTGTAAACGCACCCGACGCCGATCAAGGTCGCGACCAGAATCAGGAGCAAGGTCGGAAGCGTACGTGATCGGCGCGTCACCGCGCGCATGCGTGCCTCACTGGTAGCTTCGTATGGCGGGCGTGCCGCGGCCTCCGAACAAGCGATGCGCGCGGGCCAGGGTCCGGAAGGCCTGATACTTGGCGCCGTCGACCAGCTCCGAGTGGCCCACCGGCGGCAGGCGGATCCCGACTCGCCGCAGCCGCTCGTTGACGCGATAGAGCACCTCGCGGCGATCGGACGACGCCGTCCGGAACGTGATGCTGAACGACACCGAGACCTGCGAGCCGTTCTTGACCCAGTGCGGCCAGGTCACGGGAAAGTAGAGCCCGTCGCCGGACGCGAGCGCGAAGACCTGGGCCTTCTGCTGGTTTGCGTCGGCGAAGACCAGGTTGCGGTGGCCGCGAGCGTAGAACTTCTCCAGCTCGCGCTCGGTGAGGAGCTCGCGGTCCTCTCCGTCGAACAGGCTGACGTGCTTCTGTCCGCGTACCTGCAGCAGGAAGTTGTGCTCGGGGTCCATGTGGTAGGGCGTCACCGAACCCGGCGACGAGACGAAGATGAAGCCTTCGCGCCGGCCCATCCCGGGCCAGGCCGACTCGGAATGCTCGCGGACCTGGTCCAGGCACGTATCGAGGAGCCCGCGGTACGCCGGGTCGCGCTCGACGTTCTTGAACACCATCCACGACCGGCATTCCTCGATCCGGCGGATGGTCTCGTCGATCGAGAGCCCCGTGCGAGGCGTTCGGGTCGGGTCGAGGCTGACGGGCACGTCGCCCGCGTTGTATTCGACCTGGTCTTCGGGCAGCGCCCGGGCCAGCTCGATCAGACGCGGCAGCGAGAACAAGGGATGATCGTCGAGCCGGTGCCGGACGAGGAACGGCTGGCGATCGAAGCGCTCCTGAAATCGCTGCGGGTCGATCTGCAGGAGCGACGCGCGCTCGGGTGCGGTGACGGTCGAGTTGATCACGTGGAATCTCCATCAGGAGTCTCGGCGCGGGCGCCGGCCCGCGACGGCCTGGTCAGAGTCCGCCGTCCCCAGCGGAGCAGCCGCATCAGCGAGACGAGCAGATCGCCCGGCGCGCGGCCGGTGCCGAAGAGAACCGTGGTGATCGTGCGCCGGCCGGGCCAGAGCCGGTTGATCATCGCGTGCTGCGCGTCGGCGCACGAGTCCATCCAGCGGATGTCGGTCCGTCGATGCAGGCGCCGAACGTTTTCGATTTCCAGCAGGAATCCCGGCGAGAAGGCTCGATAGGCCTCGTGGAAGGCGATCTTGAACGCGAACCCTCCGTCGCCGGCCATGAAGTTGCACTTGAGCGCGAGCGGCCGGTCGTCGAGGAACAATCCCAGGAGCATCAGGCGCCCGCGGGCATGCGCGGCGGTGGCCGCCGAGACGAAGAACTCGCTCTCGAGCGCGTTGCACGCCAGCGCGCTGCGTCCGCGCCCTTTCCAGCCGCTCGCCTCCAGCCGCAAAAAGGCATCGAGCCACGGGCGCGCATCCTCGGCGAGCTCGAGCTCTCGCCAGACCAGGCGGCCCTGCTCACGGAGACGCCGTTCTTTTCGCCGGACTTCCTTCAAGGCCAACCCGGAGATGGCGCCGCGCAGATAGCTCTCGGCGTCGGCGCCGGGCTCGAAGAACGCGCGGGTCGACCAGTTCCGCACCCAGAATGGCCGCCGCCGCGCCTGCAACTCTTGCACGAGGAGCTGATGCACGGGCCCTTCCGCGCCGATCGATCGCAGCTCGATCAAGGTCGCACCGGACTGCGCGACCAGCCAGTCGAGCGCCGTGGCGAACGTCTGGCTCGCACCGTTCCGGCGAATCAGGGGAGTGCACAGAAAGCAGTGCAGGTGCTTGAACGACGTCAGCGCCGTGAACGGCAGCCCGCGATAGTGCGCGGTCCGCTCGAAGGGGAAGAACCCGCAGAGCTGGGGAGCTCGCCCCGGCGCGCCCGGCTCCGACCGGTACACCAGGACGAATTCGAGCTGTTTCCCGGCACCGAAGCTCCGCACCGCCGGCTCGGCCAGAATCGGCTCATAGAAGACGTTGCTCTCGAGCGAGTCGCCGGCGAGATCCTCGAGCTCGAGCCGATGGCCTCTCAGCTCGTCAAGGCTTCGCACCAGACTCACCGTCAGCGCACCGCCGATCTGAGGCGCCGGCTTCTGGAGCGGTCGGGTAAAGACCCGAGACGTTTCGTCAGGGTTTTCGCGGGCGAGCGGCCGGAGCGCTGCGGCCTGAGAAGTCACACCCTGCTCAGATCGCATCGATCCGCGCCGTCACGTCGAGGCGTCTCCCTACCTTTGATTCTAACCTGAAGGGCTAGCGCCGGCCGCTGGGCGACGCGATCGCGATTATCTGATTGCGATCGGCGCGACGGTCGAACCTGTCGCGCCCTTCAGCTTCAGCGACTGGCATCACGAAGGCGAACTCGTGCAACACCCTGCACGCGGAGTCCGACGAGCTCCTCGACCAGCACACGCGCTATCTCCTGGTCGTGACCGACGGGGTGCGTGGCGCAGACGGGCGGCGAGTCGGAGGCGACGCGCTCGAGGACTTCCTCGACGACGGCAAGCGCGGCCATCACGGCGGCAGCCTCGGCGACTATCGCAGGGACCTGCGCGAGGCACTGGAGAAGGTCAAGATCCGCGGACAGCGCGTCGTGGCGGCGAGCGTATTCAGCACGCTCAGCGCGACGGCCGTCCTCGAGAAGATCCGGCACGAGATCAAGAGCCATCGCCCGAAACCGGCCACGCTGCTCGCGAGCTTCGAGCTCGGCAATCTGACGCCGACGTCGATCGTGTGGAACCGCCAGGTCAAAACGAATCTGGCGGACCCGACGGCGATCAGTTCGTCGGTGTTCCCGGTGGCGGCCCTCGGCATCTTCCCCGGCGCGGTTGGCTCGGTCGCCTTCGGCCGCTTCGACTCACCCGACTGGGAGACATCCGCGAAGTTCATCCCGCCGGTCGGGACGCGGACCGGCGTGCCCGCGGTTCAGGGTGTCAACACGCTGTTCTTCAATCTGGTGCTTCCGGCCGGGACGCCGCCCGCGGGCGGCTGGCCGGTGGCGATCTTCGGGCACGGCTTCACCGACAGCAAGCAGGGCGCTCCGCTCGCGGTCGCCGCGACGTTCGCGCGCCACGGTATCGCGACGATCGCCATCAACGTCGTCGGCCACGGCGGCGGCGCCGCCGGGACGTTGGTCATCACGCCGAACGTGGGCGCGCCGATGACCATTCCGGACGGCGGCCGCGGCATCGATCAAGACGGCAACGGCAACATCGACTCGACCGAGGGCACGAACGCGCTGCCGCCGCGCGGCATCATCGGCAACCGCGACGCGCTCCGACAGACGGTGGCCGACCTCATGCAGCTCGTGCGGGTCATCGAGACCGGCGGCATCGCGGGGTTGAGTCACCGGAAGATCTACTACGCCGGGCAGTCGTTCGGCGGCATCTATGGCGTCAAGCTACTCGCGCTCGAGGACTCGATTCGGGCGGGCGTACCCAACGTTCCGGGCGGACCGATCATCGAGATCGCGCGTCTCAGCCCGGCGTTTCGTCCGCTGGTCGGCATTTCGCTCGCAAGCCGAGTGCCGTCGCTCCTCAACGCGGGCCCGCTGGCGCCGCCGGCGTGGGGCTTCAACGAGAACGTGCCGCTACGGAATCAGCCCGCGGTCATCAACAACGTCCCCGGAGCGATGGAGATCCAGGTGGTGCTCGACAACACCGAGTGGGTCTCCCAGTCGGGCAACCCGGTCGCGTACGCTCCCCATCTGAGAAAGCACCCGCTCCGCGAAACGGATCCGCCGCCGGTCATCATCCAGTTCGCCAAGGGCGATCAGACCGTGCCGAACCCGACGGCGACCGCAATCTTCCGCGCCGGCGAGCTCACCGATCGCTCGACCTTCTTCCGCAACGATCTCGTGCGGCTCGCCGTGCCCGGCGCGCCGGCCAACCCGCATACGTTCCTGACCAACATCGCCGCACCGCCGCTACCGGTGACGGTGGCCACTCTGGCGCTGGCGGCTCAGGAGCAGATCGCGACGTTCTTCGAGAGCGACGGCACCGTCGTCATCGATCCGGACGGTGCCGGACCATTCTTCGAGGTGCCCATCGTCGGGCCGCTGCCCGAGGGGCTGAACTTCTAGCGTCCCCGCTCCGGGCCTGGCGTGGCTCAGTGCGCCAGGCTCGGAGCGGGAAGCACCACCGGCACCCGGCGCGGCGGGCGGAACGTCAACGCGATCGCCACCGCGCCGAGACCGATCCCGAACGAGCCCATGTAGAGCCAGAAGTAGCCGCCGAGCGTGTCGTAGAGCCACCCGCCGGCCCAGGGTCCCAGCGCCATCCCGAGCGTCGAGATCGCGGAGACCGCGCCGAAGGTCGTTCCCATGATGCGGGCGCCGAAGTACTCGCGGATGAGGATCGCGTAGAGCGGCATCACGCCGCCGTAGCTGAAGCCGAACAGAATCGCGAGCGCGTAGAAGCTCCCGAGCGTGTTCGTGAAGACATAGAGGCTCACGGCGACCGCCTGCATCGAGAGACCGATCAACAGCATACGCTTGGCGCCGATGCGATCGGCGACGAGCCCGCAGATGATCCGGCCGCTCAGCGACGCCAGGCCCGCGACGCTGAGCACGGTGGTGGCGGCCATCGCCGACACGCCGTGATCGATCGCGTGCGTGATCATGTGGAAGATCGGGCCGGAGTGCGCCGCGCAGCAGGCGAAGAAGGCGAGCGCGATCGCGGCGAATTGCGGTGAGGTCAGCGCCTGCCCCACCGTGAAACCGGGGCCCTCCGTCGCGGCCGCAGCTATCGCGACCGGATCCGTCGAGGGCGGCGGCTCACGCACCAGCAAGGCGGCGGGGATGATCAGAAGCCATGCGAGGTCGCCGATCACGAGCATGGCGGTGCGCCAGTCGTAGCTGGTGATGAGCCAGCGCGCCAGCGGTCCCACGGTCGTGGACCCGAGGCTCAGCCCCGCGGAGACCAGTGCCACGGCGAGGCTGCGATTGCGCGTGAACCAGCGCGTGGTCGTCGCCGTCAGCGGCGCATAGAAGCTCCCCGCCGCGGCCCCGACGAGCACGCCGAACAGGAGCTGAAACTGACCGAGGGTGGCCGCCCGGCTCGCCGTCACCAGGCCGAGGCCGAGCAGGACACCGCCGCTGAGCACGACCGCGCGGGTGCCGAAACGGTCGGAAAGCGCGCCCCAGACGAACGCGCTGATGCCCATGCAAAGCCAGGTGATGAGCGCGGCGGTCGAGATGCCCGTACGCGACCAGCCCATCGCTTCGGACATGGGCTGCAGGAACACGCTGAGCGAAAGCATCGCGCCGACGCCGACGCAGGTGACGACGATGCCCGAACCGACGATGAACCACCCGTAGAAGATCCTTCGCGTCATCGCGCTCGCTCTCCCTAGCCCCCGGCCATGGCCCCGACGATCAGGAACGGCTCGACGCCGGTGGCGACCGCTTCGGGGAGCGGCTCGTCCGGCGAGTCCTGCGACACGTCCTGCTCGCAGGCGAAGAATCTCACGAAGGCGCGGCGCTGCCCATTGACTTGATCGCGGATCGTCCCGCGCAGCATCGGATAGGCGGCTTCGAGCGCGTCGAGGATCGACCGCTGAGTCGCCGGTCCTTCGACGTCGAGCTTCAGCTCGCCCTCGACGCGCGCGAGCGTCCGAAGATGCGCCGGGAGCACGACCCGGATCATGACAGCGTCTGTACCTCGACCGACACCACCGACGGCAGATCGCGGACGATCGGCGCCCAGCTGTCGCCCGCATCCGCCGACGCGTACACCTGACCGCCGGTCGTGCCGAAATAGACGCCGCACGGATCGAGCGAATCGACGGCCATCGCGTCGCGCAGCACGTTGACGTAGCAGTGGCTCTGCGGCAGCCCCTTCGTCAGCGGTTCCCACTCGTTGCCGCCGGTGCGGCTGCGGTACACGCGCAGCTTGCCGTCGGGCAGATAGTGCTCGGAGTCGCTCTTGATCGGGACGACGTAGACGGTGTTCGGCTCGTGCGCGTGCACATCGATCGGGAAGCCGAAATCGGTCGGCAGGTTTCCGCCGACGTCCTTCCAGGATTCGCCGGCATCGTCGCTGCGCATGACGTCCCAGTGCTTCTGCATGAACAGCACGTTCGGACGCGACGGATGCATGGCGATCCGATGCACGCAGTGGCCGACCTCGGCCGTCGGGATTCGGGATCTGCTCGGACACGAGCCCGCGATTCATCGGCCGCCACGTCTCGCCGGCGTCGTCGCTCCGGAAGACGCCCGCCGCGGAGATCGCGATGTAGATCCGCCCGAGATGCCTTGGATCGAGCAGGATCGTGTGCAGGCACATGCCGCCAGCGCCCGGCTGCCACTCCGGCGCGGACGGATGGTTGCGCAGGCCGGTGAGCTCGCTGCCACGTCTGGCCGCCGTCGGTCGTGCGAAACATCGCGGCGTCCTCGATGCCGGCGTAGACCGTGTCGGGATCGTCGAGCGACGGCTCGAGATGCCAGACGCGCGCGAACTCCCACGGGTGCTGCGTTCCGTCGTACCAGAGATGGTTGCCGACAGCGCCTTCGTAGGCGAACTTGTTGCCGACCGTCTCCCAGGTCTTGCCGCCGTCGCTGGAGCGCTGGATCACCTGGCCGAACCAGCTGCTCGACTGCGACGCGTAGATTCGATTCGGGTCGGCGGGCGATCCCTTCATGTGATAGATCTCCCAGCCGCCGAAGTGCGGGCCGCTCACGTCCCAGCGTTCGCGCTTGCCGTCAGAGGTCAGGACGAAGGCGCCTTTTCGAGTGCCGATCAGTACTCTCACGCGGCTCATGCGGTGGTCCTCCTACTTCTTCGTTGCGTTCTTCGCGCCGACCTCGGATGGAGCCCTTCGCCGGCGAGGAGCACGCCGGCCTCTGAATTCGTGTCCGCTTTCACCAGCACCATGAATCGCACGGTCTTCTCTCCCTTCCAATCCCTATTTCGTGGCTGAGGCTTCCGCCACCGACTTCATGCTGGCCAGGCCCTTCTCGAACTCACCGCCGAGAAACCTGTCCATGTTGACGACCAGGCCGATCGCGCGGGCCGCGAGATTGTTGTGGCCGTCCATGCTCCACGTCACAGCGGTCCGATCACCCTCAGGCTTGAACGTGAACTCCGCTGTGTTGGTCGCCGCGAACGGTTCCAGGAACTCGAGCTTGATCCGCACGAGCTCACTCGGCCGACTCTCGACGATCGTCATGCGACCCTCGCCCACTTTGCTGTTGCCGGCCCACGCGAAGGACGTCCCGGTGCCGGCGGGCGCGCCCTCGAACGAGTTCTTGACCGACGGATCGAGCTTCGCCCACGGAGACCAGGCTTCCCAGTTGTGGAAATCGTTGACCTGCGCGAACACCACCGGCGCGGGCGCGGCGATGGTGGCGCTCCGCTGGATGCGGAACTCGGACGGCTGCATCACGACGAGCACCGCGAATACGGCGACCACCAGCACCACGATCGCGGCGACAGCGAGGAGGATCTTGAGCAGCACGGCTCACCGAGCCTCGCGAAACGCCGCGCCCTGGGCGAGCCGGCGACCGGCGCCAGCTTCCAGCGGCCGTAGGCCACGAACGCCGCGAGGAGCCCGATCACGAACGGCATCAGCGCCATCACGACGCCACCGATCATCAGGCTCAACACCGTCGCGCCGATCATGATGATGACCAGGCCCACGGCGGCCAGAGGCGTCAGCCCCGGACGGATCCGGAGGAGCGAGGGCACGATCAGGCCGATCGCGCCGACGATCTCGGCCACCCCGATGAATCGAAGGAAGGCGGCCGGCAACTGGATGTCCTTGGTCATCTCCTCGATCGGCATGATGAATTTCATGGCGCCGGCGAACAGAAACAACAGCGCGAGCAATACCTGGACGATCCACAGCGCATACGTCATGCTCAATCCCCTTCCGCGATTTTCAATTCGGGCGCGACAGCGTGAGCCGGCTGCTCCCAGCGTTCGGCCGCATATGTGACGAGCTCCGCGGCGCTACGCCGGCGGGCCCTCCCGGACCGGACGGACCTCTATGGTACCGACGCGCGCCAGAGGGCCTCGCGCCGCGATGGCAATCGCCTCGTCGAGGTTCTCGACGTCGATGAGCATATACCCGCCGAGATGCTCGCGCGTCTCGGCGAACGGGCCATCGGTCAGGAGGCGCTTGCCGTCTCGCACCCGGACGCTCGTCGCCGTCGACGTCGGGTGCAGTGGATTGCCCCCGAGGTAGCTGGCCGCGGCAGCTCTTCTGTGCGCTTTGACTTGGCCCCAGTAGGCCTCCTGGCGCTCGGCCAGGCTGCGCTTTTCCCAGGTCTCGTCGAGATATACGAGCAACAGATATTTCACCGTGCCCCTCCGTCAGTGAGTCGAACGGCGACGTGGCGGGATCGACACCCGGCGTAAATTATCTACCGTGGAACCCCTCGTGGGAGCCAGCGCGGCCGTCGACGCGGTCTATCGCTCCGACTGGGGCCGGATCGTCGCCACCCTGATCCGGCTCGTCGGCGACTTCGACGTGGCCGAAGAGGCCGCCCAGGAGGCGTTTGCGGCCGCGGTCGACCAGTGGCGCGACCGCCGGCGTCCCCGAGTTCCCGCGCGCCTGGATCATCCAGACGGCGCGCCACAAGGCGATCGACCGCATCCGGCGCCGAGCGCGGCTCGAGGAGAAGCTCGACACGTACGCGGCGTCCGAGGCCGGCCCGACATGGCCGAGGAGCCGGACTACGATCCCGACCGAGATTCCCGACGATCGCCTGCGGCTGATCTTCACCTGCTGCCATCCCGCGCTGGCGCTCGAGGCGCAGGTGGCGCTGACGCTCCGCACGCTGGGCGGCCTCGAGACCGACGAGATCGCGCGCGCCTTTCTCGTGCCGGCCGCGACGATGGCGCAGCGGCTGGTGCGCGCCAAGCGCAAGATCCGCGACGCCGGCATTCCCTACTCGGTGCCCGACACGAAGGACATGCCGGCGCGGCTCGACGCGGTGCTGACCGTGATCTATCTCATCTTCAACGAAGGCTACGCGGCGACCCGCGGCGAGCCGCTCGTGCGGACCGACCTCTGCGCCGAGGCGATCCGGCTCGGGCGGCTCGTGCGAGCGCTGATGGCGCCGCGACGCCGGCGGAGGCGACCGCGCTTCTGGCCCTCATGCTGCTGCACGATTCGCGGCGCGAGGCCCGGCTCGACGAGGCGGGCGATCTCGTCCTTCTCGAAGAGCAGGATCGCGGCCGCTGGAATCGAGCCGCAGATCGCCGAGGCGCTGCCGCTCGTCGAGGAGGCGCTGCGCGGCGGCCCGGGCCGTTCGCGCTGCAGGCGGCGATCGCGGCCGTGCATTGTCGGGCGGCGCGGGCCGAGGACACCGACTGGCCGCAGATCGTGCGCCTCTACGATCTGCTCGAGCGACTGCAGCCCTCGCCCGTCGTGTCGCTGAACCGGGCGGTGGCGGTCGCGATGGTCGACGGCCCTCGCGCCGGCGCTCGCGCTCATCGATGCGCTCGCGGCCGGCGGCGATCTCGACGCGCTATCACCTGCTGCACGCCGCGCGCGCCGACCTGCTGCGCCGCCTCGGGTCCGCTGAGGAAGCGGCGAAGAGCTACGCGCGGGCGCTCGCGCTGGTCACCAACGACAGCGAGCGCCGGTTTCTCGAGCGGCGGCTGCGCGAGGTCTCGGCGGGCGCCTACGCCAGTCGCGCGGGCGAAGCGTGAGCGCGGCGCCGATGAATCAGTAGCGCGGCTCCCGCGACCACCCGGCGCAGCGCGAAGAGCCCGACCAGCGTCACCGCGTTGATCACGAGCACCTGGCTGACGATCCCGGGTGCGAACATGTCGGTCCCGCCGAGCCACGACACCGCCACCGCGTAGAGTGTGAGCTGGTAGAGGACGAACGCCGCGCCGAATGCCGCGCCGTTTTGAGCGAGCGACGGCCGCGATGCGAGGCGCTGGAACACCCAGAGGGCGCCGAGCGTGCCGATCACAGCGGCGCCGCCGAGGGCGACGCCCCAGGCGAGAGTCGACGCGGTCCACGGATAGTGGAGCAGGCCGAACCCGACGGCCTGATTGGTGAGCCAGAGCGCCACCGCCAGCATCACCGCGTCACGCCGCGACAAGGTGACCGCGGCGATCACCGCGAACGCCGCAAACGGCGTGACGCACGTGAATACCGTGGTGATCGCCGCACTTGTAGCGATGAGCAGGCCGAACCATAGCGGACGGAACCACACCGAATTGCGCTCTGACATCTCCGGCTCCTCTCGCGAGACCGCATCTGAGCGGGTGTCACCCCAGAGGCTACCCGCAACAGTCGGAGTTGACAATGGGGGCGTGAACTCGGACAATATGCGGACACATGAAACCGATGACCCTTGAAACCGTGAGGACGACGAGCGCAGATTTCCGGCTCGCGAGCCTGTCCCTGAATTAGGCGCGCGTCCCCTCGGGCGCGCGCCGAAAGAGCCTCTCCCGTAACCCGGGGAGGCTTTTTTATTTGCCCTGAACACGTACAGCAACTGGTAACGAAGGAGGCTCCTAGTGGCACCGAAGGCCGGTCCGCCCGCACCGATGCCGTTCCATCTCTATCGTCCCTTCACGCCGATCCCGCTCCCGGATCGGACGTGGCCGAGCCGGGTCACCGCCCGGGCTCCTCGCTGGTGCAGCGTCGACCTGCGCGACGGCAACCAGGCCCTGATCGACCCGATGGACGTCGAGCGCAAGCAGCAGATGTTCGACCTCCTGGTGAAGTGCGGGTTCAAGGAGATCGAGGTCGGGTTCCCGGCGGCTTCGCAGCCCGATTTCGATTTCGTGCGGCTGCTCATCGAGCGAGACCTGATCCCCGAGGACGTCATGATCCAGGTCCTCACCCAGGCCCGGCCTGAGCAGATCGAGCGCACCTTCGAGGCGGTACGCGGCGCTCGGCAGGCCCTCGTGCATCTCTACAACTCGACGTCGACCCTGCAGCGCCGCGTGGTGTTCGGCCTCGACCGCGCCGGCATCGTGGACATCGCGGTGCGATCCGCCAAGCTGTGCCGCCAGCTCGTGGCGACCGTCCCCGGCACCGATATCCACTTCCAGTATTCGCCCGAGAGCTTCACCGGTACCGAGCTCGAGTTCGCCAAGGAGATCTGCGAGGCGGTCATGGACGTGTGGGAGCCGACCGCGAAGCGGCCGGTCATCCTGAATCTGCCGGCCACGGTCGAGATGGCGACGCCCAACATCTACGGCGACCAGATCGAGTGGTTCCACCGGAACATCCGCGCCCGCGACACGATCGTGCTCTCGCTGCATCCGCACAATGACCGGGGCACCGCGGTGGCCGCCGCCGAGTTCGGCGTGATGGCCGGCGCCGATCGGGTCGAGGGCACCTTGTTCGGTAACGGCGAGCGGACCGGCAACGTGGACGTGGTCACGCTCGCGCTGAACCTCTTCAGCCAGGGCGTCGACCCGCAGCTGAACTTCTCCGACATCGACGCCGCGCGCCGGACCGTCGAGCACTGCAACCGGCTGCCGGTGCATCCGCGGCATCCGTACGTCGGCGACCTCGTCTACACGGCCTTCTCCGGCTCGCATCAGGACGCGATCAAGAAGGGCTTCGAGGCGCTCGGCAAGGACTACGACGTGTGGGAGGTTCCCTATCTCCCGGTCGATCCGCATCACCTCGGTCGCTCGTACGAGGCCGTCATTCGGGTGAACAGCCAGTCGGGCAAGGGCGGCGTCGCCTACATCATGAAGTTCGAGCACGGCCTCGACCTGCCGCGTCGGCTGCAGATCGAGTTCTCGTCGGTCATCCAGAAGCTCACCGAGGCCAGCGGGACGGAGATCTCGGCCGAGCAGATCTGGTCGGCGTTCGAGTCGACGTACCTGACGGTGGGACGGCCGCTCAGCTTGATCGGACACCCGGTGATCACGACGTCGGACACCGGCGACGCCACCGTCGAGGCGCACGTGCACCTGAACGGCGCCGAGCGATGGCTCAAGGGGCACGGCAACGGACCGATCGACGCGTTCGTCGACGCCCTGCGCGCCGCCGGCATCGTCGTCGAGCTCACCGACTACTCGGAGCACGCGCTCAGCGAGGGCGCCGACGCGAAGGCTGCCGCCTACGTCGAAGCGCGCATCGGCGGTCGGACGCGCTGGGGTGTCGGGCTCGACGCCAACATCGTGACCGCGTCCCTGCGCGCGGTGGTGAGCGCCGTCAACCGCGCCTGAGCGCGCGGGCGTGAACGAGCTGATCCGACTCCTCGCGGCGGAGCTGCCGCGCGCCGTTCGCTGGTCGGGCGCGCTGGCGCGGCAGCTTCGCCGCCACGACATCTCCCTCAGCGGCAAGCACTCCGGCTCGGCCGACACCGACGCGCTCACGCTCGCCGACCTGGCCGTGCAGGAGATCCTGGTCGCGGCACTCCGCGACATGGGCCCCACCGTCCGCCGCTGCCGGATCGAGGCCGAAGAAAGCTCGGGCGACCTCGCCCGATTCGCCGAGCAGAGCGAGTGGGTGCTGTCCATCGATCCGATCGACGGCACGCGCGAATACCGCGACCGCACGGGCAATCGCTACGCGGTCATGCTCCACCTGCGGAACCCGGAGACGATCCACTACTCCCTGGTCTATCTGCCCGAAGAGGGCGCCGAGGGAACCTGGCTCGAGGTGCGCGACGATCGGATTGTCCTCGGGCCCGACGACTGCACGGTTGCGGCCCGGCCGGCGCTGGATGCCCTGCCGCCGCTCACATTGAATCGCCGTCCGGAGAGCCGGCGAATTCTCGTCAGCGGCTTCCTCGGCCGCGAAGCGGAACGCGCCCGTGCCGTCAGCGCCGCCGGGCTCGACGGCGTGCTGGGCGGTGACACTCCGGGGAGCCTCTTCCCGCTGATGGCGAGCGGCTACCTGGGCGGCGCCCTGTTTCACACGCCGAACGTCTACGACTTCCCGGTGTGCATGCACATCGCGCGCGTATTTGGCGGCGACGCGCTCTGGGTGCACGACGGCCGGCCGGTGGACTTTCGCCGGATGTGGCGCGACGAACGCGCCAACATGTTTCGCCTGCCCGGGATTGTCGCCTGCGCGAGCGACCGCACGATCATCTCCACCCTGATCGACGTGGCCCGCGACTGGAGCGCCGAGCGGTACCAGTGACTCGGGCGGGCCGGCCGCCCGACGCGCACCGCTCCTAGATCGATCGCCCGGCGGCTTCGCCGTGTGCGTGGTTGATCGGCAGCCGAACCGTGAACGTCGAGCCCTGTCCCTCGCCTGCGCTGGCGGCCCGTATCGTTCCCCCGTGACGCTCGACGAGGTGGCGGACGATCGTCAGGCCGATGCCGAGGCCGCCCTGGGCCCGCGCGCCCGCTTCGTCTTGTCGGAATCGATCGAACAGATGCGGCATGAAGTCGGGGCGGATGCCGATGCCCGTGTCTCGCACGACCAGCTCGACCGATGCGTCCGCCTGGTGCAGGCGAATCTCCACCCGGCCGCCGCGCTGGGTGTACTTGACCGCGTTCGAAATGAGATTCAGGACGATCTGTTGCAGGCGCGCCGGATCCCCGATCATCGGCGGAGTCGACGGATGGAGGTCGAGCACGATCTCGACGCCCGCGGACTCGGCGGCGGCCCGGGCCAGGTCGAGGGCTGCGTCGATGACGGTGGCCAGGTCGACGCGCTGGATCTCGAGCGTCAGCTTGCCCGAGACGATCCGTGACACGTCGAGGAGATCCTCGATCAGCCGTGCCTGGTGCTGCGCATTCCGCTCGATGGAGAGGAGCGCCCGTTCCCTTTGCTTCAGGGTGGTCTGTCCATCGCGAAGCAGGCGCGCCCATCCGAGGATGCTGTTGAGCGGCGTGCGCAGCTCGTGGGAGAGCATCGCGAGAAACTCGTCCTTCGAGCGGTTCGCCTCTTCGGCCTCACGACGCACCGCGCGCTCGCAGCCCTCCGCCCGCTTGCGCCCCGTGATGTCACGAAACACCATGACCACGCCGACGATGCGCTGATCCTTCCCTTTGATCGGCGCCGCGCTGTCGTCGACCGGGGTCTCGCGCCCGTCCCTCGCTATGAGGACCGTGTGGTTCGCCAGGCCGGCGACCATGCCGTCGCGGAGCACTCGAGCGATCGGCTGCTCGGCGGGCCGGCGCGACTCTTCGTTGACGATGACGAGGACTTCTTCGACTCCGCGCCCGACGGCCTCGGCCTCGGTCCATCCCGTCAACGCCTCGGCCACGCCATTCAGCAGGGTGATGCGCCCCTGAGTATCGGTGGCCAGCACCCCGTCGCCGATGCTCGCAAGGGTGACCTTGAGGCGCTCCTCGGAGAGGGCGATCGCCGCCGCCACCTCCTCGGCCGTCGTCCTGGCCGCGCGCTCGCGATCCCGCTCGCGCTCCACCTTGCTCAGGGTGAGGACGGCCGCCGCCACGATCACGAGCGCGAGCGCCAGGCTGCTGAGGATCGCCAGGATGGCGTGCCGGCCGTGTTGCGCTTGCACTTCGGTGCGCTCCGTCAGGAGTCGCCCTTCTTCGGCGTGCATCGAGACCACAACAGCGCGGATCTCGTCCATCGTCCGCTTGCCTTCACCGCTGAGCACGATGCGCGCAGCTTCGCCGGGACGCCGACTCGCGCGCGCCGTGATGGTCGCGCTCAGCTCGGCTAGCTTCTGCTGGCTCAACTTCTCGAGCGCCGCGATGCGTTCTTGCTGGCTGGGATTGTCACGGGTCAGCCGACGGAGCTGCTCGAGCTCTTGCGGGAGGCGGATGCGCGCGGCGTCGTAGGGCTCGAGGTACGTCGACTGGCCGGTGAGGAGGAAGCCTCGTTGCCCCGTCTCGGCGTCGCTGAGGAGCGAGAGGACCTGGGCCAGGCCCGCTTGAACCGTCAGCGTGTGCTCGACCCAGCGGTTGGCCTGGCGGAGCTCCGCCAGACGATCGCAGGCGGCCCCGCCCGCGATGACGAGCAGGACGGCCGCCAGTGCGAAGCCGATGAGGCTCAGTCGACGTGCGATAGCTTGTCGCAATGACGAGTCGGGGAACGGCGCTCCGCCTCGCCTGGATTGTCTCGGACGAGCCGACAGGATACAGCCCGCCGAACGGCGCGAGGTGACCCGCGAAATCTATCATGCGCGTCGACGGCGCGCGAGCGCGCCACGCCTCGCGCCGGCGGCGGCGCCGGCGACGGGGGTTACCGTCCGTCGTACGCCCTCTTCAGCGCGTCGACGTCGAGCTTCTTCATCTTCAGCATCGCCGCCATGGTGCGCTTCGACTTCTCGGGATCCTTGTCCTGCAGCATCTCGATGAGCGCTGTCGGGGACGACCTGCCAGGACAGGCCGAACCGGTCCTTGAGCCAGCCGCACTGGACCTCCTGGCCACCGGCCGAGAGCTTGCCCCAGAAATGATCGACTTCCTTCTGGTCGTCGCAGTTCACGACGAGCGAGATCGCCTCGGTGAACTTGAAATGCGGCCCGCCATTCAGGGCTGTGAATTTTTGCCCGTCGAGCTCGAATTCGACCGTCATGACCGAGCCTTTCGGTCGTCCGGCAGCCTTCGACGCCTCGTCGTCGTAGCGGGTGATCGCGCCGACCCTGGACTGTTTGAAGATCGACACGTAGAAATTCGCGGCCTCTTCGGCCTGGCTGTCGAACCACAGGAACGGGGTGATTTTTTGTGTGGTCTTCGGCATGGATGCCTCCTCTGCGCTGTGCTGTCTGTCTAGAGATCGAACGGCGAGGCGCCAAATCGACAGGGCGGCGTCGAGACTACGGCTGCGCGTGCTCGAACGGTCTCCCCGGTCGCCGCAGCAGGCCCACGGCGATGCCGAGGTTCAGCAGATTCCACAGGATGCCGTTGAGGAACGCGGCCTGATAGGAACCGGTCAGGTCGAAAATCACGCCGGACATCCAGCCGCCGAGCGCCATGCCGAACACGGTGGCCATGAGCACCGTGCCGACGCGCACTCCGGCCTCTTCGGGAGGGAAGAATTCCCGGATGATGACGGCATAGGCGGGCACGATTCCGCCCTGGAACAGACCGAACAGCGCCGACAGGACGTAGAGTGAGACGAGGCCGTCGAACGGAAGGAACAAGACCAGCGCCAGGGCTTGCAGGCTCGAGCCGAGCAGCAGCGTGCGCCGTCCGCCGATGCGGTCGCAGATCCAGCCCGACGCGAGGCGGCTCACGACGCCGAAGCCCAGCATCATCGACAGCATCTCCGCGCCGCGCGCGACGCCATGCCCCAGGTCACCGCTGTACGCCACGATGTGCACCTGCGGCATCGACATCGCGACGCAACAGCTCAGGCCGGCGATGATCAGCACGGTCTGCAGGGCCCCACGCGACATTCCCAAGGGCTGCAGCGCCCGCGACACGACATGCGATGTCGCGGACGTCGCCTGGGTGAGCGGCGACCGCCGTCGCAGGGCCAGCGCCAGCGGCAGCATGGTCGCGACGCAGAAGACGCCGATGCCCAGGTATGTCCGGCGCCAGCCCTCGCGTTCTATGAAGTGCTGCACGACCGGCGGCCAGACCGTTCCCGCGAGGTAGCTGCCACTCGCGATGATCGACACGGCCATGCCGCGATGACGGGTGAACCAGAGTGACGTGTCGGCGATCAGTGGTGCGAACGCGACCGAGCTGGCCACACCCACCAGCAGCCCCTGGGCCAGCGTGAACTGCCAGAGACTTGTCGCCTGGCCGGCGACTGCATAGCCGATCGCCAAAGAGATCGCCCCGCCTACGACGGGAACGATGATGCCGAAGCGATCGGAGAGGCGCCCCATCAGGATGCCGCCGAAGCCGAAGCAGATCATTGTCATGGTGTAGGGCAGCGAGGCCGCGGAGCGCGCGACGTTGAATTCGGCCTGGACCGCCGGAAGGGCCACGATCACCGACCACATGCCGACGCCGCCGATGGCCGACAGCAGCAGCGCGGCACAGAGCCGGGTCCACGCATACGCGGACTCCGGCACGCTACGCGAGGCGTCCTCTAGCATGCTATGCGACGTTCAGTATCCAGTTTCCGTCGCGCTTTGTACTGCTCCAATTCGGGACCGCGCGGCGCTCGATTGGCTCACGATCCCGGAACAAGGTGCGCGGAAAGCCCGGCCGGCTAAAACCACGACGGGCACCGCCGGCTTTCGCCGGAGTGCCCGCCGCGTGGCCTCAGAGTCACCTCATCGGCCGATCGCCGGGACGCAATATAGCCCGGCGTCCTGCACACTCTTGCCCGTCAGGGCGCGATGTTCGCGTTGACGCGGAAGAGGTTCTTCGGGTCGTAGGTCGCCTTCAGCGCGCGCAGACGCGCGTAGTTGTCCCCGTACGAAGCGCGGACTTTCTCGGGCCGGTCATCCGCCGCGAGATGGTTCACGTACGCGCTGCCCTTCAGATGCGGCTCCAGCTTGGTCCAGAGCGCCCGCACCCACCCCGTGTGCGTCGCGGACTGTCCCGCGTCCGCCCACTGGCCGATAGCGTCGAAATCCCACTGCGTGCGCCGCGGCGCGAAGGCGGTCGCGAGCGGCGAGACCCGCGTCGCGGCCCCGTGCATGTGGAAGAAGAGCAGGGCGCTGAGCGGCGAGCTGAAGCTCGACGCGCCGTCCACCATGACGTCGATCAACCCGTCCGAGATCTGCTCGGTGAACGCCGAGCGCCAGTACCGCTGCAGACCGTGCGTGGCGTTGGGCTCGTCGAGCATGCGCTGGCGGGCGGCGTACGGCATGGGCGCGACGACGTCGGCGACGGGCTTGCCGAACCGCCGCGCCGGCGCGAGCACCTTCTCACCCTCGGCGATCGGTCCGTTGTAGCCGAGGATCAGCGCGGCGACCGGCATGCCTTGCGGCGCGGTCAGTAGCGCCGCGTACGCTTCCGCCTCGTCCGGCAAGGTGTTGCAGAAGTCGCGATAGAAGCGCAGGACGTCGCGCGCCTGATCGAGGGGATAGATCACCATACCGCCGAGGACCTGCGTGACCGGATGCAGTCGGTACTCGAAGGACGTGACGACGCCGAAGTTGCCGCCGCCGCCGCGCAGCGCCCAGAACAGATCCGGGTTGTCCTTCGCGCTCGCCTTGCGGAACTCCCCGTCGGCGGTCACGAGATCGGCCGAGATCAGGTTGTCGACGGTCAACCCGTGCTTGCCCATGAGCCACCCGAGGCCGCCGCCCAGGGTGAGGCCCGTGATCCCCGTGTTCGACACGGTGCCGCCCGTCGTCGCGAGACCGTACGCCTGCGTTTCGTGATCCAGCTCGCGCCAGAGCACGCCGCCCTGCGCCGAGACCGTGCGCGCGTCGGGATCCACACGGATGCCCTTCATGGGCGACAGATCGATCACGAGACCGCCTTCGTTCGTGCCGTACCCCGGTGCGCTGTGGCCGCCGCCTCGGATGGAGACGAGGAGCCCGAGTGACCGCGCGAAGTTCACGGCCTGCTGAACGTCCGCCGCACCCGTGCACCGCACGATGAGGCCCGGACGGCGATCGACGTTACCGTTCCAGACTCGGCGCGCCTCGTCGTAGCGTGCGTCTCCGGCGACCACGAGCTCGCCGCGCACGTTGCTTCGCAGGCTGGCGATGTCCGCGTCGTTCACGTTGGTCCGCGATCCTTCGAGCGTTGTGGCGCTGATCGTCATGCTTAAGCTCCTCCAGGTTGGGTGATCGAATGCTCCCAGCCTCATCTCTCGGAGCCTTCCGTAGAGCACT
Source organism: uncultured Candidatus Rokubacteria bacterium (assembly GCA_963789955.1). Lineage (GTDB taxonomy): Bacteria > Methylomirabilota > Methylomirabilia > Rokubacteriales > CSP1-6 > AR31. The sequence continues at coordinate 121,222 of CAWBMV010000036.1, read as the reverse complement.
CGCCTTGCCAAGGCTGCGATGCGCGCAGGAGTGCTGCATATCCGCGACGTTGCGGAGGAGTCGGTGTTCGGCGGAGCGCTCCAGATCTCGGGCTTTTTGCCCGGTTCCCGAAATTTCGCCCGTCAGTGCCCGTTACAGCGCCCTGGCCGTCGGGACGGGTCGGCCGTCACCGCGTCGAGCCGACAACCTGGCGTTCGAGCACCTCGCGCACGGATTCGAGCGCCGCGGAGGGAGCGCCGCGGTACGCCTCGTAGGCCGTGTAGCCGTCCGGACGAACCAGCGCGATCCCCGCATGCGCGCCGGAACGCAATTCGACGACATTGCGATAGTCGTCGGCCAGGCGCCGGGCTTCGGCCGCCGTCTCGGACTCGTCGTCTGCACCGACGAGCAGCACGAACCGGTTGCTGATGCCGCGACCCCCGCGCAGAGACTCGTCGAAATACCGGTGGCCCGGACCTTCGACCATCGCGCTCCCGTGATAGTCCACGCCGAGCTCAGAGATCCTCTGCACGAAGCGGTACCGGAACGGCGCGAGGCGCGACACGAGCGGAATCGCGATATCGCGAAGGCCCTGCGCGAATCGGCTCGCCGTTCCCAAGGCTCTCGTGATGAGGTGCGTCGTCTCGATGACGTCCCGGATGACCGGCTCGCGCTCGGCGGTATAGCTCTCCAACAGCTCGGGTCGGGCGCGGTGACGGATGGCGAGATCGAGCTTCCAGGCGAGATTCCAGGCGTCGTGAAGGCCCGTGTTCATGCCCTGCCCGCCGAACGGGCTGTGGATGTGCGCCGCATCACCGGCGACGAAGATCCGCCCGACCTGCATGTGCGCTACCTGCCGGTGCTGGATCCGAAAATAGCTGCTCCAGTTCAGGGACTGCGCCTCGAGGCCCCTGGGGGCGCGCTGCGCGAGCACCGAACGCACGTCCCCGAGCGTTGGCGCGTCCCCGTCGCCCTTGCGGACGCTGGCCACTATTCGCCGCCGCCGGCTGCTCATCGGAAAGATCGCGAGCGGGCCGTCCTCGTGCGGGCACAGCTGTAGCTCGTCCCCGCGCAGAGCGTCGTTGGTGTCGATATCGGCCAGCATGAAGGTCGCGTCGTACGGCGCGCCTTCGAACGGAAGGCCGAGCTCATGCCGGACGGCGCTGTGAGCCCCGTCGCATCCGACGACGAAGGCGGCCCGAACCGTCGACTGCGTTCCCCGGTGGTCCAGAACGACGTCGACGCCGGCGTCGTCCTGGGATGCGGACACGAACGAGGTCTCGTACTCGACGGCACCTCCTCTGCTCCGGAGTGCTTGCACGAGCAGGGCCTCGGTCACATCTTGCGGCACCATCGCGACGAACGGGTACGGCGTGTCCGGCGGCGCAAACGGAATCTGTGCGAGCCGATGGCCGTGGGTTACCACGGCGACCGAGGTCACGCGATTGGCCGCCTCGAGGAACGGCGCGACGATGCCGGCCATGTCGAAGATCTCGAGGGTGCGCGGCATCACCGCGAGCGCCTTCGAATGCTCGGACTGCCGCGGTCGCTGCTCGACGATCCGCCAGCGCAGCGACCGCCGCGCACACTCGTTCGCCAGAAAGAGACCGACCGGGCCGGCGCCGATGATGAGCACGTCGACACTTGATGTCATTTGTCCCTCGTGGACGCTGCAATGAAGATTGATTGGTGATTACGACGACATTGCGGAGGCGTCCTACGACTCCCAACCTACCGCTCCGCACAAGACAGTCAAGCTGCAGCGACCGCTCCGAGGGAAAACCCCGATCCGGCGTTGAAGGAATGCCCCACTGGATTCACGACCGAGCTGCCGCCTTCAATAGTCATCACCGTTCGGCAGTCATCACCGATCGCCGCCGCACATCTGCGGCGCAGGAGGATTCAGTGAAGAAGTTGCTGCTCGCTGGTCTGCTCGCGATGGTGGGTCTCGCCCCGACGTTCGCCGGCGCTCAAACGCAGGCGGAGGAGAAGATGCTCGTCGGCGAGGTACAGAGCATCGATCAAACCGGGACCCAGATCACCCTCAAGGACGGGACGATGTTGCTCACGCCGCCCGGGTCGATGCTCCGGCCCGGCGCGCTCGAACAGGGCATGCTCGTCGTCGCCATGTACCGGGAACAAGAGAACGGCGACAAGGTCCTGACCCGGCTGTCCCTGGGGAACAGCCAGCCTGCCCCAGGTGGCCAGGTCGAACAACCGAAGTGAGGATCGACCCCTGAGCTCGGGGGGCGCGAACACATCGTGGGTGGGATGCGTTTCGCGCCCCCGCAGGCTCCATCATGGACTTGCCTATGACAAGCGCCGTCGTTGCGCTGGCCGCCGTTCTCACCGTCGCGATGCCATTCGTCACGAACGCCCAGCCGGACTCTCCTCTGGTCGACCCCGCGTCCGGCACGACGTGCCCGCTCGGTCGAGTCGCGATGGTGCGCGGCAGCGATTCCGAGGCGCGAGAGGGCGGCGGATTCGAAGCGGCGCGCGCGAACGGCATTCATGGCGCCGTGGATCTGAATGGTCATCTGGGCGAGCCCATTTTTGCCGTCGCGAACGGAACGGTGATGGTCGCGGCACGAAGCGATTGGGGAAAGCTCGGCAAGACGGTGATCATCGACCACCAGGACGGCGGCCACACCATCTACGGCCACCTGCACACGGTCGAGGTGAGCGTGAACAGCCACGTCACCGCGGGGCAGTCGATCGGCACGATAGGCTATTCAGGAAACGCCAGGGCGCTCAAGGCCAAGCAACTGCCGCCGCACCTACACTTTGCCTACGTTCGGGGATTCGTGCCGCTCGCGAGGATCCGGGACTCCGGTGAGGGTTCGGGAATCTCATTCGCGAGAGACAACGCCCTGGCGGGTTTGACCGGTGTTCTTGATCCGCTGTGGGCCGTCCGGTTCCTCAAGTGCTGGGAGAATCCGCTCCCCGTTGGCGCGCCCTCGCTGCCTTCCACGCTGATCATGCGTTGACGTGCGTGCGATGCACGGTTCATGTCGAGGGGGGACAAGGGGGGATAAGGGTCGCGCGATGCGGAGCGAGTTCCCCCACACCGCGCAACCGGCGCGCTTCTACTACTCGAGAAAATGGTGGGCCGTCACGGACTCGAACCGTGGACCCGCTGATTAAGAGTCAGCTGCTCTACCAACTGAGCTAACGGCCCGTCCCACCTTTTACGACTCGCGATCGCGAACTCGACTCCAAGTGGTGCGCCCGGCAGGAGTCGAACCTGCGGCCTTTGGCTTCGGAGGCCAACGCTCTATCCAGCTGAGCTACGGGCGCGGAGTACCACGCATATTCTCTTGTTGGGGTGACCGATGGGAATCGAACCCACAACCCCTGGCTCCACAGGCCAGTGCTCTAACCAATTGAGCTACGGTCACCGCGCAAGGGCCTAATCCTACAGGAGCGCCCGCGCAGCGTCTAGCCTTCCATCTCCCGCGGCGAGGGCCCGCCGTCGATGACGATCGTCTCGCCGGTCATCCACGACGACGCGTCGGACGCCAGGAAGACGCACGGATACGCGATCTCCTCCACCTTGCCCCATCGGCCCATGCCGACACGCGCGGCGATCGCGTCGTACGTTTTCTTGCCGTCCGGCCCCGCCTGTTTGAGCACGTCCAGGTAGCCCTCGGTCTCCACCGGTCCCGGCGCGATGCAGTTCACGCGGATGCCCTTGCGCCCCCAGGCGGTGCCGAGCTCACGCGTGAGCGTGATGACCGCGGACTTGGCGGCGCCGTAGTGCGGCATCATCGTCGAGCCGTAGACGCCGGCGATCGACGAGATGTTGATGATCACGCCGCCGGTCTGCTGCTGCATCATCTGGCGGCCGGCCCACTTGCATCCCAGGAACGCTCCGGTCAGATTGATACCGACCACCGTGTTCCAGCCATTGACGGAGATGTCCTCGGGCTTGGCGCGGAACGAGGCGCCGGCGTTGTTCACCATGATGTCGAGGTGGCCCCACTCCTGGACGGCCCGATCGACCACCGCCTTCATCTGGTCTTCCTGACGCACGTCCATGGCCATGGCGAACGACCGCTTGCCCACGTCGCGAACGGCCTTGACCACCGGCTCGAGGTGCTCGAGCTTCCGCGAGCACAGGGCGACGTCCGCGCCGGCCCGCGCAAACTCGATCGCGATCGATTTGCCGATGCCCGTGCCGCCTCCGGTGACGATCGCGGTCTTGCCCTCGAGCGAGAACGGCGATTTGGCCATGGCGCGCACGATACCGCAGGGGTCCCCCCCTGTCCACTGGGGCGATCGGGCATATCGGCACCGGGAACAAAACGGCTCGCTCACGTATCTCTGTATCTGAAATGAGTGCACCGGAGCACGCCGCCCGCGACCGCATCCGCCGATTCGAGGCGGACGTGCTCGTGCATCTCGAGGATCTCTATCGGGTCGCGCTGCGACTGACCGGAAACGCCGCCGAGGCGGAGGACCTGACCCAGGACACCTGCCTCCGGGCCTTCGAACGCATGGATCAGCTGCGCAGCCCCGCCGCCGGCCGGGTCTGGGCGTTCACAATTTTGCGATCGATCTTCCTGCGTCGTATCGAACGCCAGGCGCGCTCGGCCAGCCTCGACGTCATCGACTCACCCCTGCTCGAGGCCGGCGAGGTGCTGCAAGACACCTACGAGGCGCTGCGCCCCATCCAGGACACGCCGCTGGGCGAGGTACGCCAGGCTCTGGACCGGCTACCCTTGCCGTATCGCGAGCCCCTGGTGCTCGCCCACGTCGGTGGCTTCTCGTACAAGGAGATCTCCGAGATCCTCGCGATTCCGCTGGGAACGGTGATGTCGCGCCTCTTTCGGGCGCGGCGACTCCTGCGAACCGAGCTTCGCGAACCGACCCGAGGCACACGGAGCATCTGATGACCTGCGACGAAGTTCCGAGCGTGATCGACGCGTATCTCGACGGAGAGCTGTCGGTCGCCGCCACCTTGCAGGCCCACGAACATTTTTCCGTTTGCGAGAACTGCCGCCGCATTCTCGAATCCGAGGCGGCCCTGCACGGCCTGCTGGTCCAGGCGGCGCGCGCCGAGCCGGTGCCGACCGATCATCTCCGCGGCCACCTTCTCTGCCACCTCGACACGGGGCCGCCCGCGCAGCTCCATCCGGCGCGCCGGCTGGTCGTGCGATTCGGCGTCGTCTCGGGCTTCGTGGGCCTCGCCGTGCTGGCGTGGCTCGCGACCGAGCGGTTATTGCCGCGTCCGATGACGCCGCTGGCGGCCGAGCTGGCGAGCAAGCATCTGCTCTACGGCGAAGGGCACGGCGGCGCGCTCGAGCTCATGACGTCGGAGCCGGCGACGATGGGGACCTGGTTCCAGGGGCGCCTGGGGTTCCCGGTTCGCCTGCCCTCGGTGGCGCGGCGCCCGGAGCGGCTGGTCGGCGGGCGTATCTCGTCCGTCGCGGACGCCCCGGCGGCGTACGCCCTCTACGACCGCAGCGGCCGGTCCATCTCGCTATTCGTCACGCGGCGGGTTCCGTTCGCCCGGCGCGGCTGGACCGAGCGCCACGTGGACGGCACCGAGCTCTATTTCGCGTCGCTACGGGGCGTCGTGCTGGTCTGGTGGGAAGAGAAACGGGCCGACCGGCTCTATGCGGCGGCGTCCGGCGGCGACGAGGACGCGCTCGTGGAGTTCGCGCTCCTCTGCATCAAGGGAGGGCAATCTCGGCCCGCCGGCGCGGCACTTCCTGTTCGATTCGCCGCCAGACCACTCGCGGCTCAAGCTTCGCCCCGTCGTCGCCGGCACAGGTCTGGAGCTTCGTCACCAGGCTCTGCGCGTGGCTGACCTGAGCCCGCGGCGCTTTGGCGGCTCGACGCACGTCCTTGTCCGACGTCCGCTTGGCTTCCGACCAGGCCTCGTCGAGGTGCGCGACCAGGAGCACGACGCGCTCGACCTCGTCGTCGATGTAGGCGCGACGTTCGGCGGAGCTATCGAACCGGGGACAGTCCTCCGCGATCACGGTTTCGAAGTGCCGGACGATCTGCTCGGCCTCTATTAGATGATGCTCGACCCTCGGCCGTGCTTCCTCGGCGGTCCTATCGCCTGCCGCGGCGACGGCCGCCAATCCGAGGGCTTGCGCCGCGAGTAGCCCGACGAATACGCGCATCGTAAAGAAGCTTACCATCGGTAAGCCGTGATTCCGGGAGCCGGACTGATCACAACCAGACCACTCCACGGCATGATAGAGCCTGTCGAAGGAACCCTTTCACGACAGCCACTTGCCGAGATTTCCGGCTGTGGCATCGGGTTAGCACTGTAACGGGGGCATGACGCCGGTGAACCCGGATCCGAGAATCCTGCTGGTGGACGACAACACGATCGTCCGAGACATGCTCGTCGATCTGGTGGGGTCTCTCGGTTACCACGCGGATGCTGCGGCAGGCGGGGAAGAGGCGCTCGATCTCTTCGACCGCGGCCGCTACGGCATAGTGCTCACCGACCTCGTGATGCCGGGCATGAGCGGCTGGGAAGTCCTCGCGGCGTTGCGTCAGCGCGATCCCCACATTCCGGTGGTCATCGTCACGGGCTCACCGGTGGTCGGCGATCCTCGCGCGGCGCAGCCCGGTGTCGCAGTCCTGAAAAAACCGGTTGACGTTACCACACTCGATTCGATGATCAAGCAAATGCTTCGCGCTCGCCTCGCGGTCTGACCACCGGGTCGCCAAAACATCTTCGAGAAGGGCGTTGACGACGTGTTCTCGTCCGACCTATGGTTCTTGTGAAGCACGGCAATGCGCATCACGGGAAGAGCTCCCTTCTCGGCCTGCCTTCGAGCCTCCGCGCTCGCCCTTATCTTGCTGACTGTCACCGGCGCGTGCGCCAGCACGGCCCAACAACGGTGGGTGAAGACGAAGTTCTCCGAGTGCAAGACCATCACGAGCGTCAGCGACGTCACGCTCGATCACGTGCGGCCGGACGGACAGTGGAGCGCGACCGTGCAGTCGCGGTCCGACTTCACCAAGATCGAAACGTGCATGCAAGACGAGGCGGTGTCCGCGAGCCTCTACCGCCGGCAAGCGGAGCTCGGCGACGCGGCGGCGATGGCGAACCTGGGGCGCATGTACGAGGAAGGGCGCGGCGGGTTGCCGAGGAGCGACCAGGATGCGGTCCTGTGGTATCGCCGCGGCGCTCAGGCCGGGAACGGCCAAGCCATGGCCAGCCTGGGGCTCATGTACGAGCGCGGGCGCGGCGGGCTGATGAAGGACCCCGACGAAGCGGTGCAGTGGTACCGGAAAGGCGCCGACACCGGCGACCGATTCGCGATGTACTACATGGGCCGCGCCCACGAGATGGGGCTCGGCGGGAGCAGCGATCGCAACGAAGCGATGCAATGGTATCGGAAGGCCGCCGCATCAGGATTTCCGCCGGCCGTTGAGCGTTTGAGGACTCTTCAGGAGTAGACGCGCTCGCTCAGCCCGCTCCTCCGACACCTCGCGTGATCCGTTTGCTTCGCAACCGGGTGAGTCGCGGGACATACTACTCGTCGGACCCCTCATGAGCATCGAGAGCCAAGCGATTTCCGGTCTCAAGTGGACGGGCGCCGCCCGCTTCATCAGTCAAACCGTGAGCTGGGCGGTGACCTTGATCGTGGTCCGGCTGCTGGCGCCGGCCGACTACGGCGTCGTCGCGGTCAGCGCCGTGATCATCTCGATCTTCTCCACGGCCGCCGAGCTGGGCCTGGGCGCGTCGCTGGTTCAGGCTCCGAAGCTCGATCGCGAGGCGCTGGCGCGTGTCGCGGGGCTCGCGATGCTACTCAACATCGGGCTCGGCGCCGTGGTCGCCCTGGGCGCGCCGCTGGCCGGCCTGTTCTTCAAGGAAGCCGTGCTGCCGAGCGTGATCCAGGTTTCCTCGCTGCACTTCGTGCTCGCGGCGGTGTCGATCGTGCCGCAAGCGCTCGCCTATCGGGACATGAACTTCAAGTGGAGCGCCTCGATCGAGCTCGTCTCGGCGCTCGCCTCGAGCGTGGTCACCTTGCTGCTCGCGCTTCACGGCGCGGGCGTGTGGTCGCTGGTGCTCGGCAGCCTGGCGGGAGCCGGCGTACGATCCGCGATGTTCCTGCGCGGAGAGACCGTGTGGCCGGTCTTCCGCCTCGGCGGTGTCGGGCGTCACGTGACCTATGGCGGCGCGCTGGCGACGAGCCGGCTGGCCTGGCAGGTGATCAACCAGTCGGACGTCCTGATCGCCGGGCGATTCCTCACCCCGAGCGCGGTCGGGCTCTATTCCGTCTCGCTCCATCTCGCCACGTTGCCCATGCAGCGCGTGATGAGCATCGTGAACCAGGTGGTGTTCCCGGCGGTGGCGCGGCTTCAGGACGATCGTCCGCGCTTGCGCGAGCGCTTGCTCTCGGGCCTGCGCTTGCTCGGGTTCGTGAGCGTTCCGGTCATGTGGGGAATCTCGTCGGTGGCACCCGAGCTGGTCGAGCTGGCGCTCGGTCCGACGTGGCAGGACGCGACGTATCCGCTCCGGGTGGTCAGTCTGCTCATCCCGCTTCGGATGGTGTCGGGCATCGTCTCCACCACGATCATCGGCGTGGGCGCGCTGGACCTCTGGAACACGGGGATCAATCTCCTGGTGCTGCCGAGCTGCTTCCTGATCGGCGTGCGATGGGGCGTCGACGGGCTCGCGACCGCGTGGGCGGTGGCCCTGCTCGTCGTGCTGTCGATGACGATTCCGCGGAACTGCAAGAAGCTGGAGGTTCCCGTGCGCGACGTCGCGCGCACGCTTCGAGATCCGGTCCTGGCGGGCGGCGCCATGTATGCCATGGTCACGGTGGGCCGGACGTTCCTGGCGAGCGCGCCCAACGGCTACAGGCTTCCCGTGCTCATCCTGATCGGCGCCGCGGTCTACCTGCCTTGCCTCTCGCTTCTGAACAGGCAGATGTGGACCGACGTTCATCGGTTGTACACGGCCCTGCGGGCCTGAGCTTACGCGCCGAGCCGCGCGGCGAGCCGGCGGCCGAACGTCTGGCCGTGCACGGTGATCGACGTGAGGTGATCGCCGGGGATCGTCTCGACCTCCGCGCGAGGCGAAATCCGCCGCCACGACTTCAGCGCGTCGCCGGCCGGCTCTGGATCCTCGACGGGCCAGAAGACCACCACTTTGCCGTCGTAGGGCAGCGGCACATAGTCGGCCGCCGCTTCGCTGAACGTGCCGATCAGCGCGGCTCGATCGTCGGGAGCCGAGGCGCGCGGCGACATCGGCGCCGGCTCGATCCGGAACCGCGCCAGCTTCACCAGCTTGGCGCCGAGCAGGCTCGCGCGGCGGGCCGGCTTGGCCGCACTCCACTCGCGCACAAACCATTGCCACCGCCTGACGAGATCGCGCTGGGTCGCCCCGGCGATGCCGAGGAGGCGGCCGCCCGCTCGATCAATCTTCGCACCGCGCTGAATCGGGCGTTCTGCGCCGAGGTGCGGATCACGAACACGTGCTCGACGGCTTCGCCCTCTTCGGCCAGCCGGCGCGCCATCTCCAGCGCGACCAGTCCGCCGTTGCAGTTGCCGACGAGCCGATAGGGTCCGCGCGCTTGATGACGACGCAACGCACTCAGGTGACGGGCCGCCATCTCCTCGATCGTGGGGGGCGCAGCTTCGCCATCGAGCCCGCAGGGCGTCAGCGCGAAGACCGGCTGCTCCGGGCCGAGCGCGCGGGCGATCTTGCGGCAAAAGATGCCGCGTCCGAGATAGTCGCCGTGCAAAAAGTAGACGGGCGCCCTGGAGCCGCCGGCCTGCACCGGAACGACCTCGGCATCGGGCTGCGCCGGCCGGGCCAGACTCGCGGCGACATGCTCGATCGTGGATCCCGAGAGGAGGATCGACGGCGACGCCTCGATCCCGAGCGCGTCCTCGATGGCCGCCATCATGGCTGTCGCGAGAAGCGAATCACCGCCGAGGTCGAAGAAATCGTCGCGGATCCCGACGGGCTGTACCGCGAGCAGTTCCTGCCAGATATGAACCAGCTCGGCCTGGGTCGGATCCTCGGGCGGAGCGTAGGCGTGGTCGAGCCCCGGCCGCTCGCGGGTCGGGGCCGGCAAGAGCCGCGCGATCGATCTTTAGGTTCTGGTTGAGTGGTAGCGTCGCGAGCTTCACGTAACGCGACGGGATCATCTGAGGCGGCAGGCGTTCCGCGAGCTGGCGCCTGATCTCGCTGGCGGTCGGCTCGGCGCCGGCGCCGGCGACGTAGTAGGCGATCAGCCGGCGCGAATCGTGCGCGTCCATCGTCGAGACGACGGCGGCCTCGCGAATGCTCGGCAATGACGCGAGCGCGGCCTCGACCATCGTCAACGACACGGAGACGCCGCGGATCTTGACGAGCGAGTCCTTGCGCCCAGATGCTCGAGACGTCCGTCCGTTCGAAGACGGCCGAGATCGCCGGTCCGGTAGGACCGCCGGCCCTCCGCGTCGAGCGCGAACGCCCGCTCGGTGAGATCCGGGCGGTTCCAGTAGCCGAGAGCGAGGTAGTCGCTGCGCACCGCGATCTCCCCGACCTCTCCGACCTCGACCGGCGCTCCGGCGTCGTCGAGTACCGCCACGTCCATGTCGTCGACGGCATCGCCGACCGGCACGATGTCGCCGGCGAGCGGGGTGTCTCTGCCGAGCAGGAAGCGCCGGGCGAGCCCGGTCTCGGTGGTGCCGAGTCCGTTCGACAGGACGCAGCCGGCCGAGAAGTGGCGGCGAAACAGCGCGACGTCGACGCGTCCGGACTGATCGCCTTCCAGCCGGACCACGCGGACCCGGGGGAAGACGCGGTCTCCCCTCAGGAAGCTTCGGAAGATCGCCGGGACCGAGTGATAAATGGTGACGCCTTCGTGGTCGACGTAGTCGGCCAGCTCGCTCCCGCTCGCGTGGCGGACGTCGAACGGGAGCGACGTCGCGCCGTTGAGCAGCGCGCAAAACATGCTCGACACCGCGCCACTGAAGCTTGGCGATTGAAGCAAGGTCAGGCGGTCGTTCCGGCCGATACAGAGCGTGTTCGTGTAGCGCATCACGTTGTGGAGCACGTTACGGTGGGAATCGACGACGCCCTTGGGCTGTCCGGTCGAGCCGGTCGTGTAGTAGATGTACGCGGGCGCGTCCGCGCCCACCTCGACCGACGGCGTTTCCGAGCTGAGACCATGAGCGAGATCGTCGATGTCGATGAGATCGACGTCCGGGCCGGCGATGGCTCCGGACGGACGACATCGCGGATCCGCTCACCAGCGCCGCGGTCGCGCCCGAGTCTCGGAGCATGTAGCCGAGTCGCTCGCCGCCCAGCGCCGTCTCGAGCGGAACGTAGATGCGCCCGGCTTTCAGGACGCCGAGGATCGCCGGGATCACCGAGTCCTGGGCGACGACGACCGCGATCGGTGAGGGCCGAAGACCTCGAGCGAGGATCGCGTGCGCCACGCGATTCGCCTGCCGATCGAGCGCGGCGTACGTGAGGCTGCTCGACCCCGCCTTGACGGCGACTCGCTCGGGACCCTTGCTCACCTGCTCGGCGAATCGTCGCGCGAGGCTCTGCTCGATGGCGATGCGCTCGAACGGAACGAACCCCTCGGGCGCCGCAATCGTGACCACGGCCGAGAGCCTATCACGCGCTGCAAACTCGCCGGCGCGCGCTTGACCCACCCATGCTCGCATGCCAGAATTTCGCGCACCATTTCCGGAAGAAAGGCGTGCCGATGCTGGACGTTTCCCGCCTGAGAGCCGACACGCCCGGCGTCGGCCACGTGCTCCACTTCAACAACGCCGGATCGTCCTTGCCGCCGCGGCCGGTCCTCGAGGCAGTGACCGGCCACCTGGAGCGCGAAGCGGTGATCGGCGGCTATGAGGCCGCGGCCGATGCGGCCGAGCGTCTGGCCGACGTCTATCCCGCAATCGCGACGCTCATCGGCGCCAGCCCCGACGAGATCGCGTTCATGGAGAACGCGACGCGGGCCTGGGACATGGCGTTCTACGCCATCCCCTTCCGCGCCGCCGATCGGATCATCACCGCGCGCGCCGAGTACCTGTCGAACTATCTCGCGTTCCTGCAGATGAAGCGGCGCGTCGGCGTCGAGATCGACGTCGTCGACAACGACGCCTCCGGACAGGTCGACGTGGCCGCGCTGGAGCGCGCGATCCAGCCGCGGACCAGGCTCATCGCCATCAACCACGTCCCGACTCATGGCGGCCTCGTGAATCCCGCCGCCGAGGTCGGCGCGGTCGCCGCGCGCCACGGCATTCTGTATCTCCTCGACGCCTGTCAGTCGGTGGGCCAGCTCGCCATCGACGTCAAGCGGATCGGCTGCCACATGCTCTCGGCGACCGGGCGCAAGTACCTGCGCGGCCCGCGCGGCACCGGCTTTCTCTACGTGAGGCGGGACACGATCGGCGCGCTCGAGCCGCCGTTCATCGACCTCGAGGCGGCTTCGTGGACCGGCGCGGACACCTACACGATCCGCGACGATGCCCGGCGTTTCGAGAACTGGGAGCGCAACGTGGCCGGCCAGATCGGGCTGGGTGTCGCCGCGCGCTACGCGCTGGCGCTCGGTCTGGAGCCCATCGAGGCGCGCGTCAAGTCGCTCGCGGCGCTGCTCCGCCGCGAGCTCGCGAAGCAGCGAGGGATCAGTGTCCACGACCTCGGCGTGGAGCAATGCGGGATCGTGACATTCCGCAAATCGGGTGAGGAGCCCGACGCCACCCGACGGCGCCTCCGGGCGATGAACATCAACGTCCACCGCAGCCAGGCGCCGTCTCCGCAGCTCGACCCGCCGCATCCGGTGGTCGTGCGCGCCAGCGTTCACTACTACAACGACGAAGCCGAAGTCGAGCGGTTCGTCCGCGCGGTCGTGGACTAGCTCTCGGGCCGCGGCGTGACCGGACGGCGTGACCGCGCGATCGGTCACGCCGCCGGGTTCGAAGGGCTACACGGAGTGATGAGTCGGAACGTCCTCGGACCGCTTGGACATCGCCACGAGCGCGATCACGATGACGACGAGCAGCACGGCGCCGATGACCATCGCGACCGTCGGGTCGACGCCGAGAATTCTTCCGCGCTCCCCGGCGCTGGGCCGCGACTCGCTCCGATTTTCGATCGTCACGTTCGGGGCCGGTTGCGGAGCCGGCGACCGTGTCTCGGGTGTAGTCGGTTGCGGCGCGGCGCCCTTGTCAGTCGCGCCCGGGGCGGGCTGCTGCGTTCCTTCCTGCTGGGCCGGCGGCGCCGGCGGTGCGGCCTGCGCATGGACGTCGACCGCGAAGCAGCCGAGAACGAGCGCCAAACCCACTAGCGGCACCACGAGCTTGACGAGGTGCTTGTTCTTCATTGCTCCCTCCTGGTTCCTCAGGGAATTCATTGACGTCCGCCGGGCGAGCATTCTCGGCAGAGCGCCATTCGTCGAAGGGAGCAACGCGTATGCCACAAGGTGGGCTACGCCGAATCAGATGCTTGGCGAAAGGATGCCGACCTTACGAGGTAAAGATTACGTAGAATGGGCGCTCCACGGAGGCGGCCAAACATGAGCATGGTGGATCAGCAGAAGATCCGACGGAGCCGGACAGGGCTCATCGCCCACGATCCTGCTCGGGCCCAGCCGGGCTACACCTTGTTCGCGCCGATGTACGGCGACGGCACCGTGTACCTCTTGAACATGGACGGGAAGGTCGCGCACACCTGGCGCCTGCCCTACCGACCGGGACTCTACGGCCATCTGTTGCCGAACGGCCATCTCTTCTACGGCGGCAAGATCATGGAGGATCTCGACCGCTTCGAGGCGTGGCCACGCTTCAAGGGCGGCGCGGTCCTCGAAGTCGACTGGAACGGCAAGATCCTGTGGGAAGTCAGGCACCCGGATCATCACCATGACGCGCGCCGGCTCCGCAACGGCAACGTTCTCCTCCTGTGCCTGTGTCCCCTGCCCGCCGACCTCGCTCGCCGGGTTCAGGGTGGGCTGCCCGGCACCGAGGCGAACGGCACGATCTACGCCGACTACCTCGTGGAGATGACCACCGGCGGCCGGATCGTGTGGGAATGGAGAAGCTGGGAGCATCTCGACCCGGCGGCCTACCCGATGACCTTCCAGGACCGCCGCGCGGAGTGGACGCACGGCAACACCGTCGCCGAAACGGCCGGTGGCAACATCGTGGTGAGCTTCCGCAACATCTCGACCGTCGTGATGATCGAGCGCGCCACCGGGAAGATCGTGTGGCAGCTCGGCAGTCCACCGCTCGCCCAGCAGCACGACCCGCGGCCGCTGGACAACGGCAACCTCCTGATCTTCGACAACGGCACGCATCGGCGCGACCATCCGGCCACGTTCTCGCGGGTCATCGAAGTGGATCCGCGCACGAACACCATCGTCTGGCAGTACGCCGACCAATCGCTGTTCGAATTCTTCAGCCCGTACATCTCGAACGCGCAGCGGCTCGCCAACGGCAACACCCTCATCTGCGAGGGCGTTCACGGGCGCATCTTCGAGGTCACGAGCGACGGCGAGGTCGTGTGGGAGTTCGTCAGCCCGCACTTCTTCCACGAGCCGACCGGCCCCGGACTCAACAACTGGGTCTTCCGGGCCTTCCGGTACACCGCCGAGGAGATCGAGGCGGCCCAGGCAGCTCCTAGAGCGGCACGGCGCTGTAGTCGGCGTGGCGAAGCTGGCGCTTACCGAGTCGCGTGATGCGGAGGCGAGCGCCGCAGTGCGGATCGGGGCTCGCGATCTCCGTGTCGGTCGTCATCCAGTCGTTGGGATGCGTCGGGCGCTGCTTGGCCGGGATGAACGGCAGCACCGCCAGCATCGCGTAGAGCGAGAACGACGGCTCGCGCCCGGGTGGAAAGACGATGCGGCCGCCGATCACGTCGAAGGTGTCGCCCGGCTTCGCGTGCATGACGAACGGCTTCCCGGTCTCGATCACTTCCACCCGCAGATCGTAGAGCTCGAACTCATCGGTGCCGGTCTGGCTCATCAGCGCTTCCTTTCCGCGGCAGGCGGTGCGTCGGCATACGGGCTGTCGACCGGCGCGCCGCCGGCGTTCTGGTTCTTCCACATGATCGCGCTGTGCGGGCCGTCGCTCGACCCGCTCCAGCTCGTAGCAGTCGCCGCGCGGTCCGGTCGCCAGCGAGACGACACGCGCGATCGCATCCCGATCGCCCTCGTCGAGTCTCACGTCCTGCAGCAGCTCGTCGAGATGCGCGGCGTTGCGCGCGCCGACGAGCGCGACCGCGACCCCGGGCTTGTCGAGCACGTAGCGGATCGCGACCCTGGCGAGGCTGACACCGTGCCGCCTCGCGATCGCCTCGAGCGCGGACAGCAGCTCCTGGAATCGACGCCAGCCGCCGAAGTCCTCGATGATCAGCCGATACTTGACGAGCGAGCGGTTGGCGAACGGCGGCGTGGGCTCGGGCGCTCCGAGCCAACGCTCGCCGATGAAGCCACCTGCGAGCGTTCCGTAGCAGAGAAGCTTGATGCCGTGGGCGGCGCAGAACGCGGCCAGGCCGTTCTCGGGCCGGTGATCGAGCACCGAATACTGGAGCTGGTTCGTCGCGATGGACACGCCGCTCGCGACGATCTCCGAGAGCCTCGCCGTGTCGAAGTTGGTCGTGCCGATGAGCTCGACTTTGCCGGCCGATCTCAGGTCGTCGAGCCAGTGCATCGCCTCCACGTAGCCCGGCACCGTGTAGTCCCACCAGTGGAACTGCACGAGGTCCAGACGCTCCTGGCCCAGCCGCGCGAGCGACGTGTCGACGATGCTCTCGACGTCGCGACGCCTCAGGCGTGGCAGCGACTCGAGATCCGGAACGAGCTTGGTCGACACGCGCAGTCGGCGCGCATGCTCGGGGTGGCGGCGGCGAAATTCGCCGATCAGCTGCTCCACGCCCACGTAGTGGTCGGCGCAATCGAAGAGCGTGATCCCCGCTTCGACGAAGCGGCGCATGTCGTCGATCGCCGCCTCGCCGGCGTAGGGCGCGCCGTGCCGCGCCGCGAGCTGCCAGTTGCCTTTGGCGATTCGCGAGACGGTGAATCCCGGCGCGAGCGTCACGACTTCGGGAGCCATGTCTGTCGCCCGATGTTACTCTGTCCGGCACCATGGCCGACCGACCACTTCGCCCTCCGCGCATCGAGCTCGGGCCCGGGCTCGAGGTGCCGCGCGTGCTCACCGGACTGTGGCAGGTCGCCGACATGGAGCGCGACGGCACGCCGCTCGATCCCGATGCCGCCGCTCTCGCCCTCGGCGCGTATGCCGACGCGGGGTTCGACGCGTTCGACATGGCCGACCACTACGGCAGCGCCGAGCTCCTCGTCGGCCGCTATCTCGCGCGCGCCGGTCACGGCCGCGCCACCGCCTTCACCAAGTGGTGCCCGCCTCCCGGGCCGATGACCCCGGAGGTCGTTCGCGCCGGCGTGCGGCAGCGCCTCGAGCGTCTCGGCGTTCCGCGCGTCGACCTCCTGCAGTTTCACTGGTGGCAGTACCGGCATCCCGGATATCTCGACGCGATGCTCGAGCTCGATCGACTGCGCCGCGAAGGGCTCGTCCGTCATCTCGGCGTGACCAACTTCGACACCGATCACCTCCGCCTGCTCGTCAAGCACGGCATCCCGATCGTCACGAACCAGGTGTCGTTCTCGCTGCTCGACCGCCGGCCGGCGGGGCGCATGACCGACGTCTGCCGGGAGAGCGGCGTGAAGCTCCTGGCCTACGGCGTGCTCGGCGGGGGCTTTCTCAGCGATCGCTGGGTCGGTCAGCCCGAGCCGACGACCATTCCCGACTGGAGCAAGTCGAAGTACAAGCGGTTCGTCGATACGGTCGGCGGCTGGGCCGCTCTGCAGCGCGTCCTCGCGGCGGCCGGGACCATCGCGCTCAAGCACGGCGTCTCGGTCGCCAACGTCGCCACGCGCTGGGTGCTGGAGCAGGAGGCCGTCGGCGCCGTGATCATCGGCGCGCGGCTCGGCGAGCGCGAGCATCGCGGCGACAACCTGGCGGTGTTCGGCTTCGCCCTCGACGAGGCGGACACGGCGCGGCTCGCCGAGGCGCAATCGCAGCTGCGCGAGATTCCCGGCGATTGCGGTGACGAATACCGAAAGCCGCCGTTCCTCACCGCCTCCGGCGATCTGAGTCACCACCTGGCGAGCCTTCCGCGTGTCTTCCACGCGAAAGCGGGCCGCGCGCGCCCCGCGCGCACGGCGGTCGACTCCGGCAGCCGCTGGGAGCCGATCGCCGGCTACGCGCGCGCGCTGCGGGCGGGCCGTCGGATCCTGGTCAGCGGCACGACGGCGACCCACGGCGAGAGCACCATGGTGTGTCCGGGCGACGCGGAAGGCCAGACCGTCTACGTCCTCGACAAGATCGGCGCCGCCATCGAGGCGCTCGGCGGCGAGCTCGACGACGTGGTGCGCACGCGGATCTACGTGCGAGACGCCAAGTGCGCGGAAGCAGTGGCGCGCGTCCACGGCCGTTACTTCGCCGCGGTGCGGCCGGCCAACACGCTGGTGGAGATCGCCGGACTCATCGGCGGCTACGAAGTCGAGATCGAAGCCGAGGCGGAGGTCGATCCTTGAGCCCGAGAAAGTTCGTCTCCAGCGGATCCCCGTGGGAAGCGCTCGCCGGATACTCCCGCGCGGTGGTCGACGGCCGCTGGGTGTTCGTCTCCGGGACGGTCGGCTACGACCTTCGCACGAACACGTGGCCGCCGACGGCCCAGGCGCAGGCCGAGATGTCGCTCGACATCATCGAGCGGGCGCTGCGCGATGCCGGCGCGGCCCTGCTCGACGTGGTGCGCGTGCGCGCCTTCGTGCCGGATCGAGCCGACGTCGAAGCGGTGTCCGGTGTGCTCAAGAAGCGCCTCGGCGCCGCCCGCGCCGCGAACACGACGGTGTGCTCACCGCTGGCCGTCGACGACGCGAAGGTCGAGATCGAGGTGACGGCGCTCAAGGCTCCGGACCGGCGGCCGACGTCCGCCGTCGGCCGAGTCGCTAGCGCTCGCGCCCCGGCCCGTAGTCGCGCGCGGCGCCGGCCGCGCTGACCAATCCCGCGGCCACGTCGGCGTCGAGGCGGCTCTTCGCGCGCTGCGCGGGATCGCCCACGCCGCCGCCGCCGGGCAGCTCGAGCACGATGCGGTCGCCCGGCGGAATCGTGTGCACGGCCTTGGTGGCCAGCACGGTACCCGACGCCAGCCGCGCGGCGCCGTGACGTCCGGGGCGCCCCCCGGACCGTCCGGCTCGCTGGATTGCGCAGGCGGTCGAAGGTGCCCGCGGCCACGGTGAACGGCGTCGGATCGCTGTTGCCGATCTCGATGCGCTGCCCGAGCCCGCCGCGGAACTCGCCCGCGCCGCCGGAATCCGGCAGGTACTCCTTGACCCAGAACACGAGCGGCGACTCGTTCTCGGTGATCTCCACCGGCACGACGCCGACGCCGCTCGGAAACGCCGTCGTGTTGAGCCCGTCCTTGCCGGGACGCGCCCCGGTGCCGCCGAGTCCGACGTTGAGCACGTTGAACGGCTTGCCCGGCGCGCGCATCCCCGCCATCGGCAGCACCCAGATCGACCCCGCGCTCTCGGCCGGCACGCGCCCGTCGAGCGCCTGGGCGAGCGCGCCGAACATCACGTCCGGCAGCATCTGCCCGATCACGTGGCGCGCGGTGACCGGCGCGGGCCGGAGCGGCGCGACGCACGTGCCGTCCTCGACCAGGACATGGAAGGGCTCGAGCGAGCCCGCGTTGTTCGGGATCGCCGGCGCGATGAGGCACTTGAGCCCGAAGACCGAGTAGGCCTCGGTGTAGCACCGCGGCGAGTTGATGCCGCGTCCCGAGACCGGCGAGCTCCCGGCGTAGTCGACGGTGATCTCGCCGTCGCCGATCTCGAGGCTCGCGTGGAGCTCGATCGGCGCTTCGTACCCGTCGAGCGTCATCGACGTCTTGAACCGGCCGCGCGGCAGCTGCCGGATCGCCTCGCGCGTGGCCTCGCGCGACGTGTCGAGGATGTGCCGCGCCAGCTCGTCGATCGAGTCGAGATCGAACTCGCGCATCATGTCGGCCAGCCGCGCCGCGCCCACGTCGTTGCAGGCGATCAGCGACAGTAGATCGCCGCGCGCCTCGATCGGGTTGCGCGAGTTCGCCATGATGATCGCGAAGATCTTCTCGTCGATGGCGCCCTGCTCGCGGAGCCGCATATGCGGCACGCAGGTCCCTTCCTCGTAGACCGAGCGCGCCTCGGCGGAGAAGCCCACGCCGCCGACGTCGGGGGTATGGCACGTCGACGCGAAGAGCCCGACCGGCCGCTCGCCGCGGAACACCGGCGTCACCATGACGTAGTCGAACAGGTGCCCGGTGCCGAGCCACGGATCGTTGGTGACGAAGACGTCGCCGGGGCGCATGGTCGCGATCGGGTAGCGATCGAGGAAGTGCCGCACCGCGGCGGCCATCGTGTTGACGTGGCCGGGCGTGCCCGTGACCGCCTGCGCGAGCATGCGCCCGCCGGTGTCGTAGACGCCCGCCGAGAGGTCGCCGGCCTCGCGCGTGATCGCGCCGAAGGCCGTGCGCAGCAGGGCCTGCGCCTGCTCCTCGACCACGGCGATCAGCCGGTTCCACATCACCTGCATGTGAATGCGCTTGAGCGCCTCATTCATCGCGGCTCTCCATGACGAGATAGCCCGCGCCGTCCACGTGGAGCGTGAAGCTCGCGGGCACGACGGTCGTGGTCTGGCCTTCCTCGATCAGCGCCGGCCCGGCCAGCTCGTATCCCGGCTCGAGATCGCCGCGCTGGTAGACCGGCGAACGCGACCATGCGGCCGAGCGCCGGCTCGTAGACGTCGCGCCGCGAGCGCGGCGGCGGCGCGGCGTGCTTCTGCACCGGCTTGGCCGGCAGCGGCGCGTCGGACGGCGCCGAGACCGTCACCGACCAGGTGACGAACTCGACGTCCTGGTCCGGCATCGTGACGCCGTAGATCGAGCCGTAGAGCGTCTCGAACTGCGCGCGCAGGCCGCTGCGCGTCCTCGGTCTGCGAGCGCGCCGTCGGGCAGCGCGAGCTGCAGCTCGTGGCCCTGGCCGATGTAGCGGAGATCGACCACGCGCCGGATCGCGAGATCGCCCTCGGGCACCGCGCGGCGGCACCACGTCGGTCGCGGCGGCGGCGCACTGCTCGAGCAGCCCGTTCACGACGCCGGCGTCGAACGCGGACAGGGTGGCGCGATGACTGCGCACCACCTGGAACGACACCGGCGCGCGCAGGAACCCGATCGCCGAGCCGACGCTGGCGCCTTCGCGGAACGACGACGCGGCCGACGCCGAGCTTTTCCGCGAGCCGCCCCGCGTGCAGCGGCGCGCCGCCGCCGAACGCGATCATCGTGTAGCGGCCGATGACGCGGCCGCGCTCGATCGCGTGCACGCGCGCGGCGTTGGCCATGTTCTCCTCGACGATCTCGGACACGCCCGCCGCGTGCCACGGCGCCTCGAGCCCGAGCGGCGCGCCGACGTCGCGTCGCGAGGGCGCCGCTGCGGCGGCCGCGACGTCGAGCGCTGAAGCGCGCCGTCGGCGAACCGCGCCGGATCGATGCGGCCGAGCGCCAGGTCGGCGTCGGTCACCGTGGCCTCGCTGCCGCCGCGCCCGTACGAGGCCGGTCCCGGGTCGGCGCCGGCGCTGTCCGGGCCCACCGTGATGCGCTGCATCGCATCGACGCGCGCGATCGAGCCGCCGCCGGCGCCGATCTCGACCATCTCGATCACCGGCACGCGCACCGGCAGCCCGCTGCCCTTCACGTTGCGGTAGGCGCGCGCGACCTCGAACGAGCGCGCCCGTTCGGGCTCGCCGCCGTCGATCAGGCAGATCTTCGCGGTGGTGCCGCCCATGTCGAAGGACAGCACGCGGTCGAGCGCCCGCTCGCGGGCGATCCAGGACGAGAGCAGCGCGCCGCCGGCGGGCCCGGACTCGACGAGCCGCACCGGAAACCGCGCCGCGATCTCGAGCGTGGTGAGGCCGCCGCCCGACATCATGAGGAGCAACGGGCACGTCATGCCGAGCGCGTTCAGCTCGGCACGCAGCCGCAGCAGATAGCCCTGCATCATCGGCCGCACGTAGGCGTTGGCGCAGGTCGTCGAGAACCGCTCGTACTCGCGGATCTCCGGGCAGACCTCGCTCGAGAGGCAGACCGTGACGTCGGCCGGCAGCTGCGCGCGCAGGATCTCGGCCGCGCGCTGCTCGTGCTCCGGCCAGGCATAGGCGTGCATGAATCCGATCGCGACCGCCCCGACTCGCTCGGCGCGCAGCCGCTCGCCGACGCGCCTGCACCGCCGGCCTCGTCCAGCTCGCGCAGGACGCGCCCCCGGCCGTCGCGCCGCCCGGCCACCGTGAAGCGCAGCGGCCGCGGCACGAGCGGCAGCGGCCGCTCCATGTAGACGTCGTACTGCTCGAAGCGCTTCTCGTAGCCCATCTCGAGGATGTCGCGCATCCCCTCGGTGGTGACGAACGCGGTCCGGGCGCCCTTGCGCTCGATGAGCGCGTTGGTCGCGAGCGTCGTGCCGTGGACGAAGACCGAGACCTCCGACGGCGGCAGCCCGGCCGCGGCGAGCACGCGCCGGATTCCGTCGAGCACGCCGACTTCCGGCGCCGCCGTCGTCAGCACCTTGGCGGTGTCACGGCCCGCGGGGCTCTCGAGGACGACGTCGGTGAACGTGCCGCCGATGTCGGCGGCCAGCCGCGCCCGCATCAGACCGACACCTTCTTGAACCGGGGCTCGCGCCAGACCTCGGTCTCGAGCACGCGGCGCAGGCGGGACACCGCGACCCAGACGTCCTCGTGGCTGATCGCCACCGGCGAGATGCCGAAGCGGACCACATCCGGCTTTCGGAACGAGCTCACCACGCCGTGCTCGAGGAGCGCTTCGCAGACCGATCCGGCGCCCGGATGGCTGAAGCCGACGTGGCCCCCCTGCTCGTCGTAGCTTGCGCGGCGAGGTGACGATGACGCCGAACTTCCCGCATTCCTGCTCGAGCAGGGCGATCGTGCAGCTCGGACAGCGAGCGATGCTTCCACGCCAGGTCCTCGCGTTTCACGTCGCGCCAGATGTCGACCGCCGCGGCCATCGCCTCGTTCGCGATGATGCCCGGCGTGCCGGTCAGGTGGCGCCGCACGCCGCGCAACGGCTCGTAGGTCGGCGCGAACGCGAAGACGTCGGCGTGGCCCATCCAGCCGGCGATCACGGGCCACGCGCGCTCTTGATGCCGCGGGTGCACGTAGAGCCACGCCGGGGCGCCCGGACCGCCGCAGAGATACTTGTAGCCGCAGCCGACGGCGAAATCGGCGCCGGTGCCCGCCAGGTCGACCGGGACCGCGCCGGCCGCGTGCGAGCAGTCCCACATGGTGAGCACGCCTCGGGCGCGCGCCAGCTCGTTGACCTCCGCCATGTTCCAGCGCCGGCTCGAGCGATAGTCGACGTGGCTCAGGTAGAGCACGCCGACGTCGCCGGAGAGCGCGGCGTCGAGCTCGTCCGGCTTGTCGATGCGGCGGACCGACGCGTTGCCGCCCGCGAAGCGCGTGAGCCCTTCCGCGACGTACGTGTCGGTCGGGAAGTTGTGCGCCTCGGTCACGATCACCGGCCGCGAGCGATCGAGCTGCCAGGCGTAGCCGAGGATCTTGTAGAGGTTGATCGTGGTGTTGTCGCAGAACACCACGTCGCCCTTGCCGGCGCCGAGGATGTGCGCCAGGTCTTCGCCCATGCGCCAGGGCTTCTCCAGCCAGTCGTAGCGGTTCCAGCCGCGGCGGCGCGCGTCCCGCCAGCCGTCCAGCATCACGCGTTCCACGCGCGACGCCGCGTCGGCCGGCATCGCGCCGATCGAGTTGCCGTCGAGATACACGGTGTCCTCGGCCGGCCGAGCGAAGCGGTCCCGCATGCCTCGCAGGGGATCACGAAGGTCGAGTGCGCGGCAGTGCGCCAGATCGATCATCGTCGTGAGCGCCTCCTTCCAGCGAGCAGCGCCTGCACCAGCCGGATCTCGACTTCGTGGCATGCGACCAGACGTTCCCAGCGCGCCTGGCTCATCGACGCGTCACGCCAGGCGATCAAGGTCACCAGGCACGAGCGCCGGCCACGACCCGTCGCGTCACCCGGAACCACGCGCGCCATGACGCGCGGGGCGAGCGTCCGCGCATTCGTGCCCACATGGTAGTCGACGATCAGTCGCGCGGCATCCCCGACCGGCCGGTAGAGCACTTCCGCGCCGTCGAAGAGCGAACGACCGCGGAAGAGATTCCGGCCCACCTTGCGGGCCTCGAACGATCCGAGCGCCCATCGGCCCACCTCGAGACCGTCCGAGAGAAAGTCGTACGCGCGGCGCGCCGGCACGGCGCACTCGGCGGTCACACAGTGCGAGAGCGCCGGCACCATGGGTTCGCGGGCTCAATTCTCGACGCGCTTGAACAGGGCCTGCATGTCCTCGATGGTGATGATGCGGTCGGTCACGATCTGGCCGTCCTTGACCTTCCACACGAGCGCCGGCCCGGTCACGTCGCCGTTGGCGTCGAACTCGATCGGCCCGGTCGCGCCGAAGTACTTGATCGGCTTGCCGGCCTTGATGAGCTCGAGCGCCTTCTTGTACTCGGCCGGGCCCGTGCCGACGGGCGTCCCGTTCGGGACGTGCACGCGGCGCACCGCGTCCTTGATCGACGGGCCGCGTCAGATCCTTGGCGATGTTCATCGCCAGCGCCATCACCATCAGGGCGTCGTACTGCGTGTGCACGCCCGGTCCCTTGGTGTCGGTCTTGAACTTCTCCTCGAACGCCGTGTTGAACGCATCCACGTGCGGGCCCGCCACCTGCGCGTTGTCCATGCCGAAGACGTCCTCGATGAACTTCGCGCCCACGCCGTTGACGAAGTCCATGGTGCGCATCGAGTTGTTGAGCGCGATCGTCTTCGTGCCGCCCGAGCGACAGCCACTCGCGCACGATGGTGACGCCGTCCTTCGGGAATCCGATCAGCAGCAGCGATTCGGGCTTCGCCGCGAGCGCCTTCGTGACCTCGGCCCGGTAGCTCGGTCTGGTTGTCGTTGTACGGCACCTCGGCGATCACCTCGCCGCCCGAGCTTGGCGACCGCGGCCTTGTAGAAGCGCAGCATGTCCGTGCCGAAGTCGGTGTTGACGTAGATGACGACCGTCTTCTTCATGCCGCGCCGCGCGGTTTCCGACGGCGGTCGCAAACGCCTGCGTCTTGCTGGTCGGGAATGGTGCGGAAGAAGTACCCGCCGCTGCGTCCGTCGAGCGTGAAGGGGCTCGCGGTCGAGCAGCACGTGATCTGCACCACCTTCGACGGCGCCGTCACCGACGCAGATGATCGGGCCCGTGACGCCCGAGGAGATCGTCCCGGTGAAGGCCGGCACCCGCTCGACCTCGACCAGGTACTTGGCGGCGTCCACGCCCACCGTCGGCTGTCCCTGGTCGTCTCGCAGAATGAACTGCACCGGGCAGCCCTTGATGCCGCCGCCCTGCGTTGACGTGCTCGATGGCCAGCTCCGCCGACTGGGCGATCTTCTTGGTGATCGGGGCCATCGAGCCGGTCAGCGGCAGCATGCCGCCGATCTTCACCGGGCAGCTCTGCGCCGCCGCGCTGCCCGCGGACAGCACACCCGCCATCAAAGCCAGCGCAAACACGACCGTAATCCGTCGCCGTCGTTCCATGTCGTCCTTCCTCTATAGCGCTTCCTCGGTGTGACCGCTCGGCAGCAGGAGGGAGCTTAATCGTTCACGTGCCGCGAGACAACCGCCGCCTCGCCGATCAAGCCGCGCGGGCGCAAGAGCAGCACGAGCATCAGGAGCAGCACCGATCAGGATGACCTGGACCGCGGCGCCCTGCGCGGCGTGGCTCGGCGGCACCAGCTTGGTGACGAGCGACGCCGGAGACCGCCCAGATGCGCCCAGACGACCAGCGCGCCGAGCAGGGCGCCGCGGTTGTTGCCGCTGCCGCCGACGATGAGCATGGCCCAGACCTGGAAGGTCACGATCGGCAGGAAGTCGAACGGGCTGACGAAGCCGATGAAGCTGACGTAGAGC
The DNA here is from genome assembly GCA_963789955.1 of uncultured Candidatus Rokubacteria bacterium. Classification (GTDB taxonomy): domain Bacteria; phylum Methylomirabilota; class Methylomirabilia; order Rokubacteriales; family CSP1-6; genus AR31. The sequence goes on along the minus strand of CAWBMV010000036.1, from coordinate 96,232 downwards.
GCGCCGGCCAGCCCCATGAGCGTCGAGCCGAGGACGAACGCCTCGAGCCGGAAGCGCCGCGCGCTCTTGCCGAGCGCGACCGCGGCGGTCTCGTCCTCGCGAATCGCCTTCAGCACGCGGCCCCACGGCGAGCACAGCATGCGGTCGAGCGCCCAGTAGATCGCCGCCATGATGCGCGATCATCAACCCGAGAAACCAGAGGTTGAAGCCGAACGGCGTCTCGAACAGCCGCGCGAGCGGCCGGCCGATGCGCGTGAGCCCCTGCGGGCCGCCGGTGAGCGGCTCCCAGTTGAGCGCGACGAGCTGGATGGAGACGGCGACGCCGAACGTCGCGATGGCCAGGTAGTCGCCGCGCAGGCGAATCGTGACGAGTCCGATCAGCCAGCCGGCGAGCGCCGTCGACGCCATCGCGGCCAGGACGCCCACGGGCCAGGGCAGGCCGAAGTTGCCGACGTACTGGGGTTGCGGCGCCGCGGTGAGGATCGCGTGCGTGTAGGCGCCGATCGCGTAGAAGCCGACCACGCCGGCGTTGAACAGCCCGGTGAACCCCCACTGCAGATTCAGGCCGAGCGTGAGGACCCCGAGGATCAGCACGATGCACGCGAAGAACACGAGGTAGGCGAGCATCTAGCTCCGCTCGCCGAAGATGCCCTGCGGCCGCACGATCAAGCATGAGCAGGAGCAGCAGGAAGGGCATCGCGCCCTTGTAGCCCGGGCTGATCACGAGCAGCGACAGGTTCTCGGCGAGGCCGACCAGAAGCCCGCCGACGACGGCGCCGGGGAGGCTGCCCGTGCCGCCCAGGATCGCCGCCGCGAACAGCGACAGCAGCACGTTGAACCCGATCTCCGGATGAATCTGCGGCGTGAGGCCGACGAACACGCCGGCGAGCGCCGCCAGCGCCCCGGAGATGATCCAGGTGAGGCGCACCACCCGCTCGACCTCGATGCCGCACACCTGCGCGAGCGCCGGGCTCTCCGCCATCGCGCGCATCGCCATGCCGGTACGGCTCCGCGTCAGGAACACGTGCAGGCCGATCATGGCCGCCAGCGCCAGGCCGACGATGAAGATCTGATCCGGGCAGCACGCGAACTCCCGGCAGCACCTCCGTCGCCATCTGCAATTCGCGCGTGTAGTAGCGCGACTCGTGTCCCCAGACCAGCACGACCAGGTGGCGCATCACGAGCGCGGCCCCGAACGCCGCGAAGACCATCGTGAGCGGATGCGCGCCGCGGCGTCGCAGCCGCCGGAACACGAGCGCGTCGACGGCCCACGCGGCGAGCCCGGTCAGTACGGCCGCGACGAGCGCGGCGGCGACCAGCTGCCAGCCGAACGAGAGCGGCCCGGTGGGCGCGCCGGGTCCGGCGAACGCGACGACGACCAGCGCGAAGTAGGCGCCCCACGTGAGGAGCTCGGAATGCGCGAAGTTCGCGAAGCGCATGATGCCGAGCGTGAACGTCACGCCGATCGCGCCGAGCGCGATGACGGCGCCGGTCGAGGCAGGCCGTCGGCGATGTGGGGCCCGAGCCCACCACGCTGGCTGGCCGCGGCTTCGCCGCGGCCCCGCGCGACACGCCCAGGAATCGCGCATGCGCCGACTCATCGACGTCGGCTGCCGAGCGCTTCAGCAGCGCGGTTCGTCGCGCGCGCCGGCGACCGGTGAAGCGATTACGGCCTTCGGTCAGCACGTAGCCGCGGTCGGACACGCGCAAGCGCGGCCTTCGCGTTCTGTTCCACCATCAGGACCGCGATGCCCGATTCGGCGAGCCCACGAAGCTGGCGGAAGACCTCTTCGACGACGCGCGGCGCGAGCCCCGCCGTCGGCTCGTCGAGCATGAGCAACGTCGGATCGGTCATCAGCGCGCGCGCGATCGCGAGCATCTGCCGCTCGCCGCCCGACAAGGTGCGGGCGCGAAGCGCGCGCCGCGCCGCCAGCGGCGGGAACAAGGCATAGGCGCGCTCGAGGCGTTCGGTCAACGCGCCGCGGATCACGTGCGCGCCGACCTTGAGATTCTCGTGCACGGTCAGGGTCGTGAAGACGTTGCCGGTCTGCGGCACGAACCCGATCCCCGACGACACGACTTCGTGTGCGGGCAACGCCGTCACGTCCCGGCCGTCGAGCCGTGACGTGCCCCCCCTCGCGCGAGACCAGCCCGGCGATGGCCTTGAGCAGGTGCTCTTCCCGGCGCCGTTGGGGCCGATGAGCGTGACGATCTCGCGCCGATCGACCTGCGATCGACACGCCGTGCACCACCGGCAGGCCGCGGACATAGCCGGCGACGAGGTCGTTCACCTGGAGATGGCTCATCGGAGGGTCATGCGGGCATGTCGCCCAGATACGCGTCGAGCACCCGCCGGTCCTGGCGCACGCCCGCGGCATCCCCGTGGTAGATCAGCTTGCCCTGCGCCATGACGACGATCGGCCGGCACACGGTCAGCACGAGATCGATGTTGTGCTCGATGACGAGGAACGTGACGCCGCGCTGGTTGCAGGCGCACGATGCGATCGACGAGCGTCTCGAGCAGCACCGGGTTGACCCCGGCCGCCGGCTCGTCGAGCAGGATCAGCTTCGGCTCGGCGATCAGGACGCGCGCCAGCTCGAGGAGCTTCTGCTGCCCGCCCGAGAGTCGTCCGGCGATCTCACCGGCCTTGTCGGCGAGATCGCACAGCTCGAGCACCTCCACCGCGCGCGCGCGCGCCGCGCTGCTCCTCGTGCCGCACGCGCCCGGCGCGCAGCCAGTTGTTCCAGAGGCGCTCGCCTGACTGGCGAAGCGGCGCCAGCATGAGGTTCTCGAGCACGGTCATCTGCGGAAACGGCCGCGGAACCTGAAACGTGCGGGCGAGGCCCTTGGCGAAGATGCGATCGGGCGTGAGTCGGTCGATGCGCTCGCCCATGAAACGGATGGCGCCGGCCTCGGGTGCGAGCGCGCCCGCGATCAGGTTGAAGAGCGTCGTCTTGCCGGCGCCGTTGGGGCCGATGAGCCCGGTGATCGTGCCGGCGCCGACGGCGAGATCGACGCCATCGACGGCGCGCAGACTCCCGAATGCCTTGACGAGCCCCGACACCTCGAGCATGACGCGTGATTATGGCAGAGCGCGAGGCTCAGGGCGGTGGTGTGCTGTGCTGCCGAACGCGGACTGCTACTTGAACCGGTACGTGATCCGACCGCGGGTCAGATCGTAGGGCGATAGCTCCATCGTGACTTTGTCGCCGGGGAGGATCCGGATCCTGTGCATGCGCATCTTGCCCGACACGTGGGCCAGGACCTTGTGGCCATTTTCCATCTCGACCCGGAACATCGCATTGGGCAACGGCTCGACCACCTTGCCCTCGACCTCGATCGCGTCTTCCTTGCTCATACTTTCGCTTTCGCCTTTCATCGGCGTCTCGGCAGACGCCCAATGTGGATACGGCCTGAGAGGCAGAAGGCGCTCCGAGCGAGCCCTGTCACGGACAGGGGGGAAACCGGACACCGAGAGCTTATCACGTATTTGGCACCTGCCCCTCATGGGCAGGGAGCGACCGTTTCGAGGTTCGCCGGGCCGACGCCGAGTGGCTCAGCCGCGCGTGACGTGCGCCGACACGCAGCGCCACCGCCCGTCGGCGCGCCACCAGATGTCCGTGTAGCGCCCCGTGCCGGCCTGACCGTCGGGCTTCGTGTACGCAGTGCGCGCGTGGATGATGCCGATGTCGCCCACCACCTGGATCCGGACGTCTTCCTCGCGGAGGTTCGAGACCTGGCTCGGCTTGCCGATGCACCGCGATGAACGCCGCACGATCGGAGAACGAGCCGTCGGCGTTGCCGTTCACGAACTCCGGGGCGAGGTTCGCGTCGAACCAGCGGACGTCCGACTCCTGGACGGAACGGATGTAGTGATGGTTCAGCTCGGCAAGGGCCGCGTGGTCCGTCGGATTCGGGGCGGCAGCGACGACGTCGGCCGTCTTCGTGGCCCCGATTTGTGGGGGCGCCGGGCGCAGGGCGAAGTGCGCGGAGACGCCCTGCCAGCGTCCCTCCAGGAATCCGTAGACGTCGGTGTAGTGACCCACGCCGTCCTGGCCGTCCGGCCTCGTGTACTGGTAACCCGAATCGACGATGCCGACGTCACCGACCACTCGGATATGGGTGTCGACGGGCGCCATGTTCTTGCTGGGATTCGGCCGGCCGATGCGGTCCAGGAAAGCCGCACGGTCGACCAGCGACCCGTCGGGATTACTGGCCATGAAGCACGCCGCCAGGTGCTCGTCGAACCAGCGCGTGTCCGAAGCCTGGCCGGCCCGGACGTAGCTGCGGTTCAGCTGCTCGAGTGTCTGCACGTCGTTGGCGCGCACGCGCCCGGTCTCGACTCTGATATTTCCCATGGCCTGTCCTCCGTCGCGGTGATCGTACTCCGACATCGTGCCCAGACTTCTGGCCTGTTGAAAGAGCCAGTTTCGAGTTAATCTACGGTGCCAGATGCTTCTCCTCGATCTGCGTAAGGCGGACGGCCCCCTCTATCGACGCGTCTACCATGCCCTCAAGTCGATGATCCGCGACGGGCGTCTGGCGCCCGCGGCGCGCCTGCCGTCGACCCGGGAGCTCGCGACCGATCTCCGGGTCTCGCGCAACACGGTCATGCTGGCCTACGAGCAGCTCCTCGCCGAAGGGTACGTCGTCAGCCGAAACCGCGCGACCACGTTGGTGGCGGGTGTGCTGCCGACCTCCGCGATGCCCGCGCCCCCGCGTCCGAAGCCCTGGCATCCCGCGCCCGTCTCCGCCTACGCCCGGCGGCTGACCGGGCTTCTCGGCACGCCGCCTGCGCGCTCGACCGGTCTCCGCTACGACTTTCGCTACGGCGAACCGTCCGTCGACGAGTTCCCGCGGGAAATCTGGCGGCGGCTGCTGGCCGCGCGGGCGCGGCGCACCGCCCGCGACGCGTTCGGCTATGCGGACCCGGCCGGGTACGCGCCGCTGCGCGACGCCCTCGCCGAATATCTGAAGCGGGCGCGAGGGGTCGTCTGCGAGGCGGATCAGATCGTGATCACCAACGGCTCGCAGCAGGGCTTCGATCTCGCCGCGCGCGTCCTGCTCGATCCGGGAGACGTCGCGGTGGTCGAGGAGCCGCACTACCCCGGGGTGACGATTCCGTTCGAAGCGGCCGGCGCGCGACTGGCCCACACGCCGGTCGACGGCGACGGATTGCAGACGCACCGGCTGCCGTCCCGGGCACGGGTCGCGTACGTCACCCCCTGCCATCAGTTTCCAACCGGGGTGATCATGCCGCTCGAGCGCCGGCTCGCGCTGCTCGCGTGGGCCGGCCGCACCAATAGCTGGGTGATCGAAGACGACTACGTCAGCGAGTTCCGGTACGAGGGGCACCCGCTCGAGGCGCTGCAGTCCCTGGACCGCGACGGCCGCGTGATCTACGTCGGGACATTCTCGAAGACGCTCTTCCCAGCGCTACGGATCGGGTACCTCGTGCTGCCTCGATCTCTCGTGCCTTCGTTCGTCGCGGCCAAGTGGGCCACGGACCGCTTCTCGGCCACGCTCGCCCAGGAAGCGCTCACGGACTTCATCACGACCGGCCAGTTCGAGCGCTACCTGCGGCGCGCGGGGAACCGGAACGCCGCGAAACGTCGCGCGCTGATCGGCGCGTTGCGGCAACACTTCGGCGACCGCGTCGGAGATTGCCGGCGAGAACACGGGCGTGCATCTGGTGGTGTGGCTGAACGACGTGCGGCCACGCGAGCTCGATGCCGTCATCGCGCGCGCGCGGGAGGCTGGCGTCGGCCTCTACTCCGTGGCGCCCTTCCATACGAGCCCACCACCACGCGCCGGCCTGCTCTTCGGCTACGCGTCCCTGACGGAGGCCGACATCCGCGCCGCGATCCGGCGCGTGGCGGATGTGGTCCAGCGCGTCGTCAGCGATCGAGCCAGGCCGCCATCAGACGCCCACCGTAGTCGTACCCGAGATTCGGACCGTAGTTCTTGAGTGCCGGGTCCCACACCGCGGGCAGGACGAGGGAGTAGGCTTCCGCCCGATAGACCATGAGGCAGGCTACCTTAGCGCAACGAGTGGGCGATGAATAGTGCCCGCCTCCGCCGCTTCATCGAGGCTCACGAAGGTCGGCGAGTCAACGCCTATGTCGACTCCCGCGGGATTCCCACGATCGGGGTCGGCTTCAATCTCACCCGACCTGACGCGAAGGACAAGATCGCGGCCCTTGGACTCTCGTACGAGGCGGTGTGTCGCGGGACCGTCTCCCTGACCGACGCGCAGATCGACGCGCTACTCGACCTCGACATCGCGGCGGCTCGAGCCGGCGCGCGCCGCTGTGTGCAAGGCTTCGATACGCTGCCGTCTCAGGCGCAGATGGTGATCATCGACATGGTTTTCAATCTCGGGGTCGGAGGCTTCTCGACCTTTCGAAAGATGATCGCGGCGGTGGAGCGCCGTGATTGGATCGCCGCCGCCGAGGAGATGCGCGATTCGATCTGGTATCACCAGGTCGGCCGGCGCGCTGACCAGGACATCGCTCTCATCGCCAGCTGTGCCGTTCCCCCGCCTGCGCCCGGCGGGAGCGGTGTCGCCTGACCCGCCGCCTCGTCGAGAGCGTCTTTCGCTTACGCCGACTTCAACGAAGGCGCGCCGGGCCGCCGAGGCAGGAAGGCGGTCAAGAGCCCCAGCAGCAAGAGGAAGGGGCACACGCGGTAGACCGTCGTGATGCTGGTGAGGTCGGCCAGCTTGCCGAGCGCGGCGGCGCCTAGACCCCCGAGACCGAACGAGAAGCCGTAGAACATCCCCGCGGCGAGACCCACCCGTCCCGGCAGGAGCTCTTGCGCGTAGACGAGGATGGCGGAGAAGGCCGAGGCCATGATCATGGCGATGAGCACGGCCAGAACGCCGGTCCAGAACAGGTTCGCGTGCGGCAGGAGCAGCGCGAAGGGCAACGCCCCCAGGATCGAGAACCACATGACGGGTTTGCGTCCCACACGATCACCGACTGCGCCTCCGGCAATGGTACCGATCACGATGCCGACGAGGAAAGCAACGAGATAGAACTGCGCCGTCTGTATCGACAAGTGGAACGTGTCGATCAGATAGAAGGTGTAGTACGAGCTCAGGCTGGCGCTGTAGACGTTCTTCGAGAAGAGCAGCGCCACCAGGATGGCCACCGCCTGGATCACCTTGCGGCGCGGCAGCGCGCTCTTGCGCGGCGCCGTGGCGGACATCACGGCGGCTGCCGCGGTGCGCAGCTTCGGTCGCGCCTGCGCGAGGTGACGCGCGTACCAGCCCCCGACCTGCAGCAGTACGAAGATGGCGATCAGCGCCGCTCCCGAGAACCACGCGATACTCGACTGCCCATGCGGGATGACGACAAACGCGGCGAGCAACGGGCCCGAGGCGGAGCCGATGTTGCCGCCGACCTGGAAGAGGGATTGGGCGAGCCCATAACGTCCGCCGGCCGCCATGCGCGCCACGCGCGAGGCCTCGGGATGAAAGATCGCCGAGCCCATCCCGATCAACGTCGCCGCGAACAGGATCACCGGATACGTCGAGGCTCGAGACACCAGCAGGAGCCCGACGAGGGTGAGTCCGATGCCGATCGTCAGGGAATATGGTCGTGGGTGCCGGTCGGTGTAGAGGCCGACCACGGGCTGCAGCATGGAGGCCGTGCATTGGAACGCCAGGGTGATCAGACCAACCTGGCTGAAGCTCAGGCCGTAGGAGCTCTTGAGGATCGGATAGAGCGCGGGCACCAGCGACTGCATCATGTCGTTGAGCAAGTGGCAGAAGCTCAGCGACAGGATCACCGTGAAGGTCGTGTCGATGACGGGTGTGACCGCCCGTGACGAGACGGCGGCGGGCGCGCTGGTGGTTCCTGAAGCGAGCGACCCGTCGCCCATCGCTACAGCATAGCAGTCATCAGTCCTCGCTGAGCCACACGTCCTGCAGCTTCTGGTTCGAGTAGTGATTGGGCGGCGCCACGTAGTTCTTCACCTTCGCCCAGTGCACCACGCTCCGCGCCCACCAGATACCCGGGATGTAGTACACGTGCCCGAGCACGATCTTCTCGATCTCGTTGATGAGCTTCTTGCGCTCCGTGGGATCCAGAGATCTCGCCTGGCGGGTGAAGAGGTCGTCGATCCGCGGATCGGAGAATCGCCCCCAGTTGTTGCTGTCGCCCGTGGTGTACCGCTCGAGGAACTGGTCGGGGTCGTCCATGAAGTTGAACGAAGGGCTGACGATCAGCTGGAAGCTGCCGCTGTCCCGGCCATCCGCGAACCAGGACGCGGTCTCGAGAGTCTGGTGCTCGACCTCGATGCCGATCTTGCGCCACTCCTGGATCACGAACGTGCCGAAGTCGATGTACGGGACCCGGACGTTGCGGTTCTTCAAGACCGTTTTGAATCCCGTTGGGGTACCCGGCCTCGGCCAGAAGGCGTTTGGCCTCGGCGCGATTCTTCTCGATGTCCTTCCCGAAGCCAGGAAACTTTTGCAGCTCGGCGTCCGACATCGCCCACTCCGTCCCAGGACGCATCAGCCCGCCGACGTCCTTGAGGCTCGCGATGGGGTAGAGCACGCGACTCGCGGTGTACCGATCGAGACCGAGCGTCAGCGCCTTGCGGACGCGTTCGTCGTTGAAGGGCTTGATCGTCTGGTTCACCGCGATGCCGAAGATGCCGGTGGCCGGCGTGTCTTGCACCACCACCTTGTCGCCGAGCTGCTTACGGATCGCCTCGACCTCGGACAGCGGCATGGTGCGAAACTCGATCCAGGCGCGCCCTGAGCGAATGGCCGCCGCGCGCGCCGACGTCTCCGTGATGACGAAGAACTTGTAGCCGTCGAGATAGGGGCGGTCCTTGATGAAGTAGTCGGGGTTCCGCTCGGCCTCGAACGTGGATCCGCGCGTGTGGCTCTTGAACTTGAAGGGCCCGGACCCGACGATGTTCGCCTTGAAGTAGTTCGGATCCTTGTCGAGGTACTTCTTCGGGTAGATCACGTTCCACGGCGAGGCCAGGTTGGCGAGGAGTGACGCCGACGGGTGCTTGAGCTTGAACACGATGGTGTTCGCATCGGGAGCCTCGAGGCTCGTGACCGCGGCATACGCGTTCTTGCGGATGCTGCGGACGCCCGCCGGCGGAAACACGATCTTCTCGTAGGTCGCCTTGACGTCCGCCGCCGTCAACGGCGAGCCGTCGTGAAACCGAATCCCCTGCCGGAGCTTGAACGTGTACGTGAGCCCGTCAGCCGCGATCTTCCACTCGGTCGCCACGTCGCCGATGACCTTGGGGTACTGCAAGGGATCGATCTGGAGCAAGGTGCTGTAACACGGCGCCACGAGCTCGAGCGTGGCGAACGTCTCCTCCTGGTGCGGATCGAGACTGGGCGCATCGGCGGCGATCGCGGCGAGCAGTACTCCGCCGCGTCGTGGCGTCTCCGCAGCGCGCGCTGAAGGAGCCAGCGCGAAGAGGACGGCGATCGTGAGGGCGGTCGCGAAGAGAACGAGGGGGCGATGACTCTTCATGGTTTAGTCCTCGCTGAGCCGGACGTCCAGAAGCTTCGGTCGTTGTTGGTGCGCCTGGCAGGAGTCGCGACTGCAACCCTCGGATTAGAAGTCCGGCCCTGCCACGTTTCGCTGAGTATCACCGAGCGCGACGACGCGCGCAACGCCCGTCGTTCAGCTCGCTGATGTGTCGCTGACCCGCTGGAGTGCAGCTCTGCTAGACTCCCGCCAGCCAACCCTACCGAGGTGCCCATGCGGCTGATCGCGCTCGCGGTCGTTGTAGCACTGAGCCTACCATTTGCGCCACTCGCAGCGGGAGCGCAACAGCCACGCAGTGCCGACTCCCGTCCCTTCAAGCCCGAGGAGCTGGAGCAGATCGTCACACCCATTGCGAAGTATTCGGACGCGCTCCTGGCGCAGATCTTCATGGCATCCACGTATCCGCTCGAGGTGATCCAGGCGGCACGATTCGCAAAAGCCAATCCAAGCCTGAAGGGCGACGCGCTCAACGCAGAGCTCAAAAAGCAACAATGGGACGATAGCGTCAAGGCTCTGGTTAGTTTCCCCCAGGTCCTCGAGCTGATGGACAGCCGGCTCGAGTGGATGCAGCAGCTCAGCGATGCCTTCCTCGCGCAGCAAAAGGACACGAGGGACGCCATCCACCGTGTGCGGGCGAAAGCGCAGCAACCGCCCGAGTCATACTGGTACTACTGTGCCAGCGCTAGGGCCTACTATCCGACGGCACCCGCGTGCCCAGAGCCGTGGATCAAGGTCCCACCGCGGTCGCAGTAGGTGCCTCGAGCTCTCGAAGATCGCACAGTTCGTTTACTTCCGCTTCACCTCGCGCGGGTCCACGGTGTCGGGGAGACAGACATAGGTAGTCACGATGACGGGTTCGGTACGGCCCTTTGTCCGCACCAACAGACGTGGCCGACCGGGCTCATGGTCAATCATCACTTCCGCGTCCGCGTTCGCGTTCTTGAGTACTCGTATGAATCCGACCCCAACTGTTGGGTTAGCGCCTGCTCGCAAGCCTCCGTCGTTTTCCACGCCGACACCGCCCGGGTCGAGCCTTCGTAAAGTGGAGGACGAGCTGACTCTTCCCAAAATACCCACGAACTCTCGGCGCAGGCCGTCGCGACGCCGAAGTGAGCAGGCAGAGGGCGAGAAGCAACCTGCGGGATCGGTCGCGAATGAAAGATGCGCGGTCAGCCCGTTGAATGTTCGTTCGGTTGCGCGCGCTCTGTCTGGAACGCCATGGCGACTACCCGCTTGAGGTAAGCAAAGTCGAACGGCTTGTCCACGTAGGCGAGGGCGCCACGTTCGAGGGTGTCGCGAGCAAGTGTGGCGTCTCTGTTCCCGGTCACCATGACGACCTTGGCCGCCGGATTGATCAAACGGATTCGCTTGAGCACTTCGACGCCGTCCATTCCGCCGGCCAGCGCCACGTCGAGCAAAACCAGATCTGGGCGGGACAAGATGAAGCCCTTCAGGCCCTCTTCGCCCGTGAGTGCGCCTGAGACCCTGTACCCCTCTTCATGGAGACAGGCGACCAGGACGTCAACCACCGCGGCGTTGTCGTCGATCACGAGAATTTTAGCGGCCGGAGCCTTCACCACCGCCGCGGCCTTTCTGATTGTGCCTGCCTGCGCCGGAGGCTGTCGGTCTCGCTGAGCCCGAACCGCACAACTGCTCGGCCGCGCGCTCCCACCGAACGTGCTCAGTAGGAGTCCCGTTGCCAAAGGTCCTGGTCTTTCGCCTGGCGCCAGTCGGCGGTCTCGGCGAAACAGCGCGCCTCGAGCACCGCAGTCGGATGCATCAGATGGAACTCGGCGAAGATCAACGCGGCGTGTCGGTCGCAATCTTCGAGCGTCGGGAATTTGTGCCGAGCACTCGATCCCCATCGTGGCGGATTGTCTGATATCGGAGTGAGCCAGACCGCCCACTCGCCGTCGCCGCCAGAGGCGGTCGCGGCACACGCGAGCACGGCCAACGCCACGAGTGACGTCTTTTGCGTGAGGCGGATCATGCCGGCATCACCATTACCCGGAACGCGAGAGATCCTGATGCACCGGCGGAACGATGAAGAGGTGATCCTCGGGGATGACGTCCGGCCGGAACCGCCGGACCTCAGCCCGAGCGATTCGCATCACCGTCTCGCGAATCTCCGGCGTCGGGACCTCGCCGACGACCTGGATCGTCACGTGCGATTTGCGCCATCCGGAGACGTGAGACTTCGGAATGATCTGCAAGCCACGCAGCTGAACTTCACGCGCGAGCGCGTCGGACAGCTGCGACTGAAGGATGACGGCCTCCTCCATCTGCTTCCGTCTGGTGACCAGAGACCTCGCGACGACGACGATGGCCAACGTGATCGCCGCGAGGACGGAGATGGTGAGGATCGTGTTCGTTGCGCCGATCGAGTCGGGCCGCTCGGCCCAGCTGTCTACAGTTGACCAAAGTAGGAGCGCGCCCGACGTGGCAAGACAAACAGCAGTTCGCATGACGTCCTCCCTCGATACCACGGACGACCGTGAGCCCGACCTGAGGGCTGCTCGGTAACCGATTCGATCGATGACGAAGGCCGTTTTTGCCAGTGTCGAGACGACGATGCGATCGGCGCAGTCGGGTGTCCAATATCTTTTTCCAGCGCCATTCAGACGTTGGTGATATGAGTCCCCCGTAATGGAGCTGCGGCACCTGCGCTACTTCGTGGCGGTCGCCGAGGAACGTCATTTTGGGCGAGCGGCGGCGAGGCTCAACATCTCTCAACCCCCCCTGAGCCAGCAGATTCAGCGCCTTGAGACGGAGCTGCAGACACCCCTCTTCCATCGATCGACGCGGCGCGTCGAGCTAACGCCCGCCGGCCGAGTATTCCTCGCGGAAGCCCGGGCCGTCATCGCACAGGCCGAGCAGGCCGCCCGATCGGTCCAGCGAGCGAAGCGTGGTGAGGTCGGCCAGCTTGTTGTGGGCTGCGCCCTGTGGGCCGACTTTCTCAACGGTGCGAGGATTATTCGACTCTTCGCGCGGCGACATCCGGATGTCGAGGTCGAGCTGCGCGATCTGACGGCTCCAGAGCAGGTGTCCGCCCTCGAGGACGGGTCCATCCATGCAGGGATTCTTCGGCCGCCGATCCCGAGCGACGCGCTCGTGAGTGAGCGCCTGTTCTCGGAGAGCCTGGTCGTCGCGTTCCCACGTGGGCACCGCTTTACGGACTACCAGCGAGTTCCATGGGAAGCTCTCGTCGATCAGCCCTACGTGCTCTTCTCGCGCCGGCGAGCGCCGGCCTATCAGGCCCTCGTTGCCAGGGCATGCCGCGACGCAGGGGTGACGCTGAAAGTCAAATACGAGGTCGAGAATCCTCAGTCCGTCCTCGCGGTGGTCGCGGCCGGCGTTGGCATTTCATTGGTGCCCGCCTCGTTGCAGAGGCTGAAGCGGCCTGGGATCGCGTATCGGCGTCTGACGCCGACCGGCCCGGCGCTGGAGACTGTCATCGCGTGGCACCGAGAACGTGAGGGGCCCTTCGTCCAAGCGTTCGTCAGCGTGGCAAGGGAAACCGCGCGGTCACGCTCCTTCGTTGCTTGACTTCGTCGTTCGTCCATTGGAGAGCCCGCGCGCAACCGTGCGGTTGCGTTGTGGCGATGCGAAGAAGAGGCAAGGTGTGACGAGGTTTGCTATCCACCGACTCACTGGCCGGCGACCACGCCAACACCAACTGCGACTGTAGCGCCACCTGCACATCCCAGCCCAGCGGCAATACCGAGTTGTGGCACGGTTGTCGTACGTCCGTTTACCGAGATCACTACGATATCGCCAGCGACAGCGCCTGCTACGCAGTGTCCTTCCTGCGAGATAGGTAACAGAGTATTCCGGACACATGGGTGACACTTCTTGCTCTCTTCGGAGGAGGAGGGCATGCCTTGGAAGGAGTGTCACGTCATGGACGAACGGCTCCGATTTGTCGCCCGCCTACTCGAGGGCGAGAAGATGGCGCCTCTGTGCGCCGAGTTCGGCATCTCCCGCAAGACCGGCTACAAGATCTTCGACCGCTACAAAGATTGCGGCCTCGAGGCGCTGACCGACCGCAGCCGCCGGCCCTTCCGCCAGGCGAACCGCCTCCCGGCCCAGATCGAGGCGATCATCGTCCGCCTCAAGCGCGAGTATCCCGGCTGGGGCGCGCCCAAGATCCGCGAGAAGCTCCGCCAGCAATCGGCGGGGTCGCACCTGCCCGCGATCAGTACCGTCCATGCCGTTCTCGACCGCCACGGCCTCGTCAAACGTCGCCGCCGTCGGCGCCACCCCGCCCGCGGCACCGAGCTATCTCGCCCGACCGACCCGAACGCGCTCTGGTGCGCCGACTACAAAGGCGAATTCATGCTCGGCGACCGCCGCTACTGCTACCCTCTCACCATCACCGACTTCGCGAGCCGCTACCTCCTCACTTGTGAGGCGCTGTCAACAACGCAGGAAAAGTTCGCCTTCACCGTCTTCGAGCGCACCTTCAAGGAATTTGGTCTCCCGCAAACCATTCGCACCGACAACGGCGTGCCCTTTGCCTCCGCCCACGCGCTTTATGGCCTCAGCAAACTCTCCGTCTGGTGGCTCCGTCTTGGGATCCACATCGAGCGCATCCAACCCGGTCATCCCCAGCAAAACGGCCGGCACGAACGCATGCATCTCACGCTGAAGACCGAAGCCACCAAGCCCGTCGCCGCCAACGTGCTCCAGCCGCAGGCCCGGTTCGACGCCTTCGTCGAACGCTATAACCACGCACGGCCGCACCAGGCTTTAGGGATGAAAGTTCCCGCCGACGTCTACGCGCGATCGCCGCGCGTCTACCGGGGACTTCAAGAGCTCACCTATCCCTTTCACGACCACACGATCAGCGTCACCCGGTGTGGCCGGATCTGCTTCAAACGCCGAAAGGTAAATCTCAGCCGCGTTTTCGCCGGCCAGAACGTCGGCGTGACGCAGGTCGCCGAGCGCATCTGGCTCGTGACCTTCATGCACTACGATTTGGGCTACTTCGACGATGAGACGTGCCGACTCGAACCGATCGACAACCCGTTCGGCCCGAAAGTGTTACCCATGTCCCCGGAATGAACTGTTACCCGTGTGTCCGGAATGGACCGATTTTGCGTGGTGCGCCTGGCAGGAGTCGAACCTGCGACCCTCGGATTAGAAGTCCGATGCTCTATCCAACTGAGCTACAGGCGCGTCAGGTAGTTACGATACACGAACTGGCTCATGCGCCGAAGCTTGCGCCGGATTCGCGAGGGTCAGCGCGGCGTCGAGGCGGGCGACGACCGTACCGAGGTGTTCGGGCGCCAGGTGCGCGTAGCGCATGACCATCGCGTGACGTCGTGCTCGGCTTTCGTAAACCTCGCCAAAATCGGGAAGTAGACCCGCGAGCGCGGAGTCCGTCCGTGACGCGCGGGAAAGTATAATCGGGCCATGCACCTGAAGCCGATCTTGATCGGCCGCATGACACAGTAGGCGCACGTGTCCGTGACGAATGCGAACAAGGCAATCACGCCCGCACTCAGCTCCGCGATACTGGTGATCGCGCTCGTCGTCCACGCCGCGATCGGCATCCGCTCGTTCATCAACAGTCCCGAGAAGCGCGACGACTTCAACCGCTACTACGCAATCGCCAGCACCCCGGGCCGGCCGTACGTGGACTATCAGGTCGAACATCCGATCGACACACTCCTCGTGTTCAAACTGCTGGCCGGTCTCGGAGGCCGCGACACATTCGGTTACGGCGTCGTCGCTCTGAATGCTCTGGGCGACGCGCTGATTGTCGCCGCGCTGATCCGGGGATGGGGCGTCGAGGCCGCCGCCTGCTATGCGGTGATCCTCGTCCCGGTCCTGGGACTGTTCTTCAACCGCGTCGACGCGTGGTCGACGGCCGCGGCAACCCTCGCCGTGGCGTCGTGGCGGCGCGGCCGCCCGGGCGGATCCGGCGCCGCGCTCGCCGTCGGCAGCGCCTTCAAGTTGTGGCCGCTGGTCCTCACGCCGCTCATACTCCAGGGCGGTGGACGATCCGAAGCAGGGGCCTTCGGCCCGGCGCGGACGCAGATCGATCGGCGCATTCCGGTCGGTTTGACGCCACTCGCCGCGTTCGCCGTGGTGGCAGGTGTCCTCGCCGGCGCCGCAGCGTGGCTCGCTGGCGCGAACAGCCTGATGCAGGTGCTCACGTTTCGAGGCGCCCAGGGATGGCAGATCGAAAGCGTGGTCGGCAGCTTGATTCATCTTCGCGGCTCGGAGACGTTGCGACTCGAGAGCGGTGCATGGCGTATCGGGACAACGACCGGAGCCGTCAGCATCGCGATGTTTCTGGCCGCGGCGCCGATGTGTCTCTGGAGCAGTTGGCGCGGGTTCCGAACGAACCGGCCAGGCTCCGGTTGGCTGGCGGCAGTTGCTGCCCTGCTCCTGTTGTCAGCTCTTCTCTCGGCTCAATACGTCATCTGGCTCACGCCAGCCGCGGGGATCGCCTGGGCCGAGGGCGACCGGCGGTCGGTCGGAATGGCGGCGCTCGCAGTGCTCCTCACGATGGTTTTCTGGTCCTACTACGATCTGGTCATAGCCGGCGCGCCGGCCGCTCTGCTCGTCGTCGTCCGCAATGTCGTCCTGGCGCTACTCCTGGTCAGTGCGCTCCTGGGCCTTCGGGGGCGTGCAGTATCGTGACAGCAACCGCGCGCCCGGCCGTGATAAGCGACGTCGCGCGGGCGTCGTCGGAGAGCGTCACGATGACGTTCCGAGGAAGCGCAGGGCCGCCCAGAGTGTCCTACTTACCTTTGAGCTTCACGTCCTCGTAGGGCGCCGACCACGGATAGTCGGTGATGAGACCGAACCCGGATTCGGCGATGCGCGGGCCGGAGGCCTGCAGCAGGGCGAGCTGCCAGATCGGCAGGTACATGACCTTCTCGTGGATCAGCTGCTGGATCCGGTGCAGGATGGCCTCGCGCTTCTTCGAGTCGAGCTCGGTCGCCTGCTCTCTGAACAGTCCGTCGATGTCGGGATAGCCGCCGTACGCGTACGAGCCGGTCGAGACCGTGAACGCCTCGAGCCGCGTCGCCGCGTTGCCGGAGACACCGCTCAAGCCGTAGATGAGGTTCTTCAGCTTCTTTTCCTGATACGCCTTCAGGAACGCCGCGCGCTCGAGCGGGCGGAGCTTCGACCGGATCCCGGCGGCCTGCAGATAGTTGAGCACGGGCTCGCAGTAGTTGGTGCCGCCGGCGTCACACCAGAAATCGCCGGCATCGAAGCCCTTGGGGTATCCGGCCTCCGCGAGAAGCTGTCGCGCCTTGGCCGGATCGTATGGATAGATCGGTGGCTGCCAGTAGAATTCGAAGCTGGTCGGGATGAAGCTGCCGGTGATCTTCGAGAACCCCAGGGTCTCCGCCTGGTTGATCGCCGGACGATCGACGGCATAGGTGGCGGCCAGGCGCACGCGCCGGTCGTGCCACGGCGAGCTCGCGTCCCACTGGTCGGCGAAGACGAGCCAGTGCGTGCTCGAGAACGGCGTCGGATGCAGCGTGAGCCCGGGCGTACGCCGCACTTCCTCACCGAGCGGCCCGGTCATGGCATAGGCTATATCGGCTTCGCCCCGCTTGAGCATCGCCAGCCGGGTCGAGATCTCCGTGACCACCTTGAACGAGAGCTGCTTCACGCTCGGCGTCTTGCGCCAGTAGCCCTCGAAGGCCTCGAGCACGAGCTCGACGCCTGGCGTGAACGAGACGAAGCGATACGGCCCGGCCCCGATCGGGTGCTTCTTGAAGCCCTCCTCGCCGACCTTCTCGACGTATTTCTTGGGCACGATCCAGCCCGCACCGGTGGCCGGCGTGCCGTAGAAGGTCATGAAGTCGGGCCACGGCTGCTTGAGCTTGAAGCGCACGCGGGTGGGGTCCGGCGTCTCCACCGCCGCCACCCTGTCCTTGAGAGTCTTCGCCGAGATGCCGCGATAGCGCTCGAACGAGAACTTCACGTCCTCGGCGGTGACCGGCTCGCCATTGTGGAAGCGCACGCCCTTGCGCAGCACGAACTCGTAGACGAGCCCGTCGGGCGACATGCTCCACGACTCGGCCAGGCTCGGAGCCATGCTCTTGCCGGGCATGGGCTTGAGCATCGCGTCGTGAAGCGCGTAGAGCATCATGAACGGCGTGATGAGCCCGGGCGTCTCGGCCGGCTCGAAGAGCGTCGGCGCCAGTGTGAAGTGCAACGCCCAGGTGATCTGGCCCGCCGGCGCCTCGGCACGCGCTTCGGGGGCCAGGATCGCGGGGGTCCACGCGCATAGCGCCAGCGCAAGCGCGCCGGCCGTGATCGTTCGTCTGCGTTGGGTCATCGCATCGCCTCCAAGATCGGGCGTGGTCGGTCGAGATGATCGAGAACCGAGCGTAAGCCCACCGAACAAGTAGGGTCAAGGATCCCAGGTGTTGCCGGTTAGACTAGTCGATACGATGGCGTGCGCCGGCTGCGGCCTCGAAACTTCTCCGGACTTCGCGTTTTGCCCGCGCTGCGGGCGGCGCCAGCCGACGCCCTGTGCCGCCTGCGGGTCGTCGCTCGAGGCCGACTTCGCGTTCTGCCCCCGCTGTGGCGCGTCGCGCGGCTCGGCCGCCGCGGCGAACAAGGGCGTCCCGCGGCACCCGCAGCTCCGGCACCGGGGTGGCGGCGGACGAGCGTGAAGCCGACCGGAGGCAGGTGACCGTCCTCTTCGCGGACCTTTCCGGGTTCACCTCGCTGTCGGAGCGGCTCGACCCCGAAGAGGTCCGCGCGTTTCAGAACGCGCTGTTCGAGACGCTGGCGCAGGCGATCGAGCGCTTCGACGGATTCGTCGAGAAATTCGTGGGCGACGCGGTGATGGCCGTCTTCGGCGCGCCGGTCGCGCACGAAGACGACCCGCAGCGCGCCCTCGACGCGTCGCTCGACATGCTCGAGCGCGCCGCCGGGCTCGCTGATCGCTGGGCCGCGCGACTCGGCCAGCGCGTGACGCTCCACATCGGCGTCCACAGCGGTCCGGTCGTCGCCGGCAGCCTCGGCGCCGCGGCCGGCGCCGCGTATGCCGTGACCGGCGACACCGTGAACACGACCGCGCGCCTCCTGGCCGCCGCGGCGCCCGGCACGATTCTGGTGTCCGAGGCGACCTACGCGCTGACGCGGCATCGCTTCGCGTTCGAGCCCGGCGGAGAGATCTCGCTTCGCGGCAAGTCCGAGCCCGTCGTCGTCCATCGCCTCCTCGGCGCCATGGCCGAGCCCAGATCCGGGCGCGGGCTCGCCGCGCTGGGGCTCGGGGCGCCGCTTGTCGGCCGCGCGGACGAGCTCGACCAGCTCAAGAGCGCGTTCGACCGCATGCAGCGCGGCCGGGCCCAGCTGGTCAGCCTGGTCGGCGAAGCCGGGACCGGCAAGTCGCGCCTCATCGCCGAGTTCTTCTCGACGCTCGAGGCCGAAGGCCGGCTCGCAGGTACCGTCGTCAGACGCGCGACGTGCTCGTCCTTGGGCGAGCCGACCTACGGCATCTTCGGGGCGCTCTTTCGCGACGCGTACAAGGTCGACCAGGCCGACTCGCTCGACGTCGCCCGGCGCAAGCTGATCGACGGCCTCCTGGCGCTCGGCGCCGCGGTCGGACGAGGCCGAAGCGATCGCCCCCGTGCTGAGCTACATGCTCGGCGTGGAGGACGCCAAGCCGAGCGACGTCGAGCCCGAGCAGCTGCAGCGCCAGATCGCCCTGGCGGCCCGCGCCCTGATCGAACGGCGCGTCCAGCACGACCCTTGATGATCGTCGTCGACGATCTCCACTGGGCCGACAACGCCTCGATCGACCTGCTCCGGAACGTGGTCGACCACCTCGCGGACAAGCCGCTGATGGTGCTGCTCTCGCACCGGCCCGAGGCGCACGCCGCCGCAGGTGACCCGCGCCGCGCAGACGGTCATCCGCGTCCACCCGCTTTCTCGTGACGAGACCCGGGCGCTGGTGGTCGGCCTCTTCGGCGCGGCAGGCGGCGACCAGCTGGGTCCGCTCCAGGACTTCGTCGCGACGCGCGCCAGCGGCAATCCGCTCTTCGTCGAAGAGGTCGTCCGGAGCCTGGTGGGCAAGGGCGTGCTCGTCCGCACGGGCGAGCACTGGGCGAGCACGGCGGCCTACGAGGCGGTCGACGTCCCTCCGACCCTGCAGGGCTTGCTGCTCTCGCGGGTCGATCGACTTCCGGCCGACGCGCGCCGCCTGCTTCAGGAGGCCGCCGTGCTCGGCGCGGAGTTCGACGAATCGCTCCTGCGGGCGGTGGCGAGCGACGCGGCGACGGCCCATGTCGCCCTCGACCGCCTCGTCGAGGCCGATGTGATCCAGTCGGCCGGATCCGGCCGCGATGGCGCGCGCTACCGCTTCACGCACGCGCTCACCCACGAGGTCGTCTACCAGAATCTGCTGCTCGCGCGCCGCACCGAGCTGCACGAGACGGCCGGGCGCGCGCTCGAGCGGCTCGCCGGCCCGCACCCCGAACGGCTCAGCGACCTGGAAGCGCTCGGCCATCACTGGAGCCTCAGCGCCGACAAGCCGCGCGGAGCGCGCTATCTCCTGGCCGCCGGCGACTGGGCGCGAGGCGTGTACGCCAACGACGACGCGATTCGCCACTACGAGCGCGCGCTTCGCACCCTCGCCGAGTGCGAGCTCTGCGAGGTCGAGACGCGCGCGGCCCGCGAGCGCCTCGCCGATCTGCTGGGGCTCATCGGACGGCGGGCCGAGGCGCTCGCGCACTACGAATCGGTGCGGCAGGAGCTCGAGGCCTGCGAGGATCGCGCGGCCGGCGCGCGCCTGCATCGGAAGATCGGCGGCCTGCACTGGGAGGCCGGTGACCGCGAGCGCGCCGGCGCCTGCTTCGCCGCGGGCCTCGAACGCCTGGGCAGTGATGGCGACCCGCTCGAGCGCGCGCACCTGTTCCAGGAGATGGGCCGGCTCGCGTTCCGGGCGGGCGACAACGCCGGAGCCATCGAGTGGGCCGAGCGGGCCCTCGCGGAGGTGGCGAACGAGCAGGAAACGGCCACCGACGGCGCGCGCGCTCGTGAGGCCGCGGCCATGCGCGCGCAGGCCTACAACACCCTCGGTGTCGCGCTCGCGAGGACCGGGCGCCTCACCGAGGCCGTCGCGCAGATCGAGCAGAGCATCGGCCTGGCGGAGGCGCGCAATCTGTTGCAGGACGCCTGCCGCGGGTATACGAATCTTGGAGTGCTCTACAGCTCGCTCGACCCGCGCCGCAGCATCGAGACGTGTCTCAAGGGGCTCGAGACCGCCAAGAAAGTGGGCGATCTCGGCTTTCAGTCACGGCTCTACGCGAATCTCGCGGTGGCCTACTGCGCCCTGACGGATCAGTGTGAGGCCGAAGGTGTCGAGGCCGCCCGAGCCGCCATCGATCTCGATCGACGGCTGGGATTGATCGATCATCTGGCGGTGCCGCTGATCGTGCTCGGCCAGATCCACCAGTGTCACGGCGACCACGCCGAGGCATTCGCGTCGTACCAGGAAGCGCTCGGCCTCGCCGAACAAGTCGGCGAGCCCCAGCTCCTGTTCCCCTGCTACGATGGCCTGGCCACCTTGCACCTCGACGCCGGCAACCAGGAGCTCGCCGAGTCGTACCTGGCGAAGGCGCAGGCAGGTGTGCGAGCGAGCCGGAGTCGAGCCCGACACGCTCATGGTGCTTCCGTTCCTTTGCTGAGACCCGTCGCTTTGTTACCGTCGTTACACGAAGGAGCTCGCCAATGACGATGCCTGAAGCGCGGCCGCCGGTCGCACCCGGAGAGCCGGCGCCCGATTTCACCTTGCCCGCCGTCGACCGGAACGAGAACGTTTCGCTGGCCGACTACCGCGGACGGAGCCCGGTGTTCCTGGCGTTGATGGTCGGATTGTGGTGTCCGTTCTGCCGCCGGCAGATCGCCCAGATCGGGACGATCGAGGGCAAGCTGAAGGCGCTCGGCGTCGAGAGTCTCGCGGTGGTGGCGACGCCACCCGAGAACGCCCGGCTCTACTTCAAGTTCCGCCCGACCCGCGTGCGGCTCGCGTCGGACCCGGAGCTCTCGACGCACCGCGCGTACGGCGTGCCGCGGCCGCCCGTGAGTCCGGAGTTCATGGAGGCGCTGGCCTCGACGCGCATCAATCCCACCGGCGAGCTGCCGGCGCCGCTGCCGGTCGTCGAGGCCGCGACGGCGGTCGCTCGAGCTCGACGGCTACGCCGGGACGCAGACCGACCAGACCGACATGGAGCGCCAGTGGCCTCAGCTCAAGGGGCAGTTCCTGATCGACCGCGACGGCATCGTTCGCTGGGCGAACATCGAATGCGCCACTGAGGGCTTCGCGGGCGTCGGAAAGTTTCCGCCGGAGGAGACGATCCTCGGCGCGGCGCGGGCGCTATCGCGCCACTAGATAGATCGGGTCGCGGGAGCCCGGCCTACCGGATCACCCGGGCGCTGATCCGGCTGCTCTTGTGGCTCTTCTACCGGCGGATCGACGTGGTCGGCCAGGAGCGGATCCCCGAGAGCGGCGGGGTCATCATCACCGCCAACCACCACAATTCGCTCGTCGACGCGATGCTGATCATCGCGACCGTCCCTCGCGCGATCACGGTGCTCGCCAAGGCACCGCTCTTTCGTCACCCGCTGATCGGTCCTCCGTTGCGTCTGCTCGGCGGCGTGCCCGTCCACCGGCGCGTCGAGGCCGGGGACGATCCGCGGAAGAACGACGAGATGTTCGCCGCGGCGATCGAGGCGCTGCGCGCGGGCGGCATCATCCTGATCTTTCCCGAGGGCACCACGCAGCCTCAGCCGGTCCTGCTGCCGTTGCGGACCGGCGCGGCGCGGCTCGTCCTCGGGGCCGAGCGCGCCATGGGCGACTCGGCCCGCGTGACGCTCCATGCCCGTCGGCATGGTCTTCCACGACCCGGGAACGTTTCGGTCCGCGTCCGTCCAGGTCACGATCGGCGCTCCGGTCATCACCACCGATCTCATCGCCGCTCATCGCGATCAGCCCGAAGAAGCGGTGCGCGCCATCACCGCGCGACTGAGGGACGCCATCGGCGCCCAGATCGTCGAGGCCCAGGACCAGTACTCGCTCGAGCTCCTCGCCGTGCTCGAGCGCGCATGGTGGGAAGAGGCGGCGCGCCGGGGCGAGTCCAAGCCCTCGGATGCGGAGCAGTCGCTGGCGTGGAAGCAACAGGTCATGCGCGCGGGACGGTATCTCGCCGTTCGCGAGCCACACCGCGTCGCCGAGGTGCGGCACCGCATCGAGCTCTACCGTAGCCACCTCGACGAGGTCGGCATCACCAGTGCCCAGCTCGGGCAGCCCTATACATCCGGCCTCGTGATCTCCTACGTCCTCACCAACGTGCTGTGGCTCGCGCTCGGACTGCCGCTGGCGTGCTGGGGGATCGTCAGTCACGCCGCGCCGTACTGGCTCACCGGGCGGATCGTGGGGCGGCTCGGGCGAACGTCCGAGGAGGAAGCGACGGACAAGATGGCCGTCGGCTTCGTGATCCATCCCCTGCTCTGGTGCATCGAGGGCTGGCTCGTCTGGCGGCTCGCGGGCCGCGGCGCGCTGTTGCTGTTCATCCTGCTGATCGTGCCGTCCGGTTTGCTCGCGCTGGCCTGGCGTGAACGGCTCGGCCGCGTCGTGCGACAGGCGCGCGCCTTCCTGTGGTTCCTCGGCGACCGGGCGCTCCACCAGCGGCTGCTCGACGAGCGCCGCGCACTCGCCGTCGAGCTGCGCGATCTCGCTGACCGCGTGCCGGCCGAGGTGCTCCGATCGGATCGGGCGGGCGATGTCCGCTAGCGGCTGGTCACGATCACCGGGCGTCATCCTCGGCTCGCTCACCACGCTCAACGCGCTGAACTATCTCGACCGCTACGTCTCGGCGGCCACCTTGCCGCTCATCCTGGCCGATCTCGCGATCTCGGACGCCCAGGGCGGTCTCCTGCAGTCTCTCTTCATCGTCGCGTATTCCCTGGCGTGCGGACCGGCCGGCTGGCTCGGTGACTACCAGCAACCGCCTGCGCCTGGTCGCCACGGGTGTGTTCGTGTGGAGCATCGCCACGGTGGCGTCGGGCCTGGCGCCGACGTACGGCTGGCTTCTGCTGGCTCGCGCCGTCATCGGCGTCGGCGAGGCGGGCTACGCGGTCGTCACGCCGTCGCTCCTGTCGGACTGCTACCCGGCCGAGCGGCGCGCGCGGGTGCTCGGTGTCTTCTACGCGGCGATCCCGATCGGCTCCGCCCTCGGCTACATCATCGGCGGCCTGATCGGCGAGGCCCACGGCTGGCGCGCCGCCTTCTTCGTGGCCGGCGCGCCCGGCGCGGCGCTCGCCTTCTTGCTGCTCTTCCTCACCGAGCCGGCGCGCGGGGCTCAGGACAGCACGCACAGCACGGCCACACCGCTCGGCCTGGTCTCATCGCTCCGCGCGCTGACGAGCCGCCGGAGCTACAACGTCAACACCGCGGCCCAGATCATCTACACCTTCAGCATGGGCGGCCTGGCGACGTGGATGCCGACCTACTTCGTGCGCGAGCGCGGCATCCCGCTCGGCAGCGCCGCGGCGACCTTCGGCCTGCTCCTCGTGGTCGCCGGCTTCGCCGGCACCTTGCTCGGCGGCCGCATCTCCGCGTCGGTGGCGCGGCGGCATCCCGGCGCCGATTTCATCGTGTCGGGCTGGTCGCTCGTGGCATCGATCGTCTTCACGCTGGTCGCGATCCTGGCGCCGCAGCCGACCGTGTTCTGGCCGGCCATGTTCATCACCTTGCTCCTGGTGTTCGTGAACATCGGCCCCCTCAACGCGGCCATGGCGAACGTGCTGCCGGCCGAGCTTCGCGCCCGAGGATTCGCGGTGACGACCCTCCTGATGCACCTGCTCGGGGATGCGGCCTCGCCCTGGCTCATCGGGGCCGCGTCGGATCAGGTCGGCCTCCGCACCCCCGTCCTCATCACGGGCTGCCTTCTGGCGGTGGCCGGTGCCGTGCTTCTCGCGGGCCGCGCAACGCTCGAAGTGGACCTCCGCGCGGCGAGCACACCTGTAGCGGCGCCGACTCGATGACGTGGAGCGGAGCCGCTCCCGATCCGCTACCGCGACGGCGGCGGCGGAGGTGGCGGCGGCGTGCCGCTGGGGGGCGGCGGCGGATTCCCCGCCGGAGGCGGGGGCGGCGAACTCGATGTGGGCGGCGGAGGTGGCGGAGCACCTGCCGGAGGAGGCGGAACATTCGGCGGCCGGCGCGCCGCCGGCGGATTGCAGCGGTAGACATCCGCCTGGATCATCCCGAGGTCGTCGGTCGAGAACGAAAGGACGGCCGTGTTGCCGCCGGAGCGCACGACCTTGCGCCTCAGATCTCGCAGCGAATCGTCGCTCACTCGAGAAACGAGCCCGCACCCCGACGCGATTGCGCGGTCGGTGGACATGCGCACGTGACTCATCGCGAAATGCTCGACGTCCTCGGCGCCTGCCCGAGAGACGCAGGCCGCTACCACCAGCAATGCGGTGCCCGAGATCCGGCCAGCTTTGATCACGTCTGCCTCCAGACTCTACGAATGATGGTACACCTCGCTGGACGAAGGCGCGCGGTCGCGCGTTTACACGGCGGCGATCGAACGGGTCGAAGAAGATGCTAGAGTGTCGTACCCGAGTGGCGGCCGCTCAGGATTTTTCCGGAATTATAGGCGGTGCTACCACTCGCGGCGGGAGGCAAAGGTTCTCCGACAGAATGAGAGTCATCTGCGCATCGTGTCGAGTCGAGGGCCGGCCCGGCGACCTGGGCCAGAAGGCGCCCTTCGACGATCCCGCCGAAACCCACGGCTATTGCCCGCGGCACGCGGCACTGCTCCTCGCCTCGCTTCCGTCACTGTCGTTTCCGGACGTCGAGCTTTTGATCGTGGTCCGCCGTCACGACGTCCCGCTGTTCGAGTATCTCCAGCGGCGGCTGGATGGTGTCCGCGGGGTCAAGGTAATCCTCGAGCGCCGGGTCGCCGACCGGCGGCACGAGCTCCGCCAGCGGGCGCCCGATCGCCGCCGTCTGCGGCGGCGCCTCAGGCTCGGTCAGGCCTCGTCGCTCGGCTACACCGTGGTGCGGTTCCGGCCTCGATAGCCGGTCGGCGCAGGCCGCGCGCCGGGTGGCGATCTGTGGGCTACGGGGTCTGTTCCGAGATCAGATCGAACGAGATCACCGTGAGCTGGTAGATCTGGCCCTCGCCGAGGGCCGGCAGGACGAAGAACGTCCGGGTTCCCGGCACCGCGTTGCCCCAGACCGACACCACGCTCTCGCGGACGACGGTCCCGGCGGCGTCGACCACGACGGCGCGGACGCGGATGTTGGTCACGCGCCAGCGGGAATCGTTGTAGATGTAGCCGTCCACGCCCGGCCGCATCGACGGCGGGCGACGCACCCATTCGATCCGGAAGGATTCGGACGTCGGACGGCCGGGGCCCTGCGCCTGCGCGACCGCGGCGGCGGCGACGAGCGCCACCACCGCGATCAGCAGAACGCCGGGCCGCATCGCGGTCGCTCTAGAAGACTTCGGCCAGCTTCAGCGGCTTGGGCTGCTCGCGCCGGTGGCCGCGCCCGAAGTGCTCGGCGAGACCCTGACAGATGATCGGCAGCGCGATCGTGATGTCGGCGAAGCACATGACGTTCGCGTTCCCGTGCGCCTCCTTGCCCCAGGAGATGCACTCGGTCGCGAGGGTGGCGCCGCCGAGGCCGCCGTAGACCGTATTGTCGGTCGTGATCTGGATCGAGGCCTTGTGCGGGGTGGGATCCACGTTGCCGTGGCGGGTCCGCACGCTGGTCGCGGTGATCTGCAGGAAATCTTTCGGCACCCCACCGCCCAGGAAGACGACCGAGGTTCCCCGCTTCGACATCATGGCGTTGTCCATGATGTCCGTGGCGATCCGGTAGTCCTTGAAGAAGTCGACGACGGGCGCCTGCTCGGCCTTGGGCGAGGTGCTGTAGCCCTCGCCGATCGGGCCGTCCGGCAAGCCGCAGCAGAAGACGGGCACCTGGTTGCGCGCCGCCGTCGCGAGGATCGACTTCTCGAAGCCCTTGGCGTTGAGCCAGTTCCCCAGCTCGAACAGCAGCCGGACCGTCGGGATCGTGGGCTTCCGCCAGGTGTCGGCGAGCTCATCGAAGAACCGGCCGGTGACGACCGTTTCCATCTGGTCGTACTTCTTGGACGAGACGATGTGGTCGTAGAACCGGTAGTAGCCCTTGTCGGCCAGCGCCACGTCGTCGACGTGCTCGGGGTCGACACGGTAGACACGCGTGCCGTCCATCATGTCGAGCAGGTCCTCGGAGATGTTGGCCGAGGTCGACGCGAGGACGTCGATGTAGCCGCGCTGGACCAGCCACGTGATGAGCGGCCACATCCCGGCGCTCGACATCGATGCGGCATAGCCCAGGCAGATGAGGCTGTCGCCCTCGATCATGGTCTTCCAGGCCTCGAAGGCCTCGCCGAGCTTCCGGCCCTGGAAGGCGGACTTCCCCATCCGGCCGAGCAGGGACAGGACGCTACCCCGTCCGGTGTCTTCCGCCACGGTCATGGGTTCGCGGACGAGGTTCGGGTCGTCGAATCGCGGCTCGCGAGTCATGTTCGCTCCTATCGCTGAGGAAGCCAGGTGCGCGACTTGGCGTGTTCGTCGGCGCGCTCGGTCCGCAGATAGCGGTAACGGCTGCCCCGAGCGACGAGGGCCTCCTGGACGCTCCCGCCGGGGAACTGGGCGAGGAGCCGGGGCACCACGAACGACCGGTCGAAGAACCGGCACGAGAAGATGTCGAAGTACGCACGTTCCTCGCGGGGGAAGACGTGAAGGGTCACGTGGCTCTCCGCGATCATCGTCATCGCGCTCAAGACGGGCTGCCCGTCCGAGGTGGTGTCGCGGATGACGTAGGGCCGCATGATCGGCGTCATGCCGATCTCGGCCGGGAGCCGATCGAAGAGCTGGAACAGGGAATCGAGATCTTGCGGACCCTGGTACGCATCGATGTTCAGGAACAGATGGGGCCCGAAGTCGTTCTCGACGTCTGGCTCGGAGTCCTTCAGGTCCTGCCGTTCTACGGTCCGGACACTGGTGAGCGCGCACGGAAAGACCGCCTCGAGTAGCGCCCGGAGCTTGGCCGGGTCGAACTCGTCCGGCGCCACCAGATCGGCGAAGTACGTCTCACGGAACGAGAAGGTGTGGAGCGTGAAGTGGCCGCCCGCCAGGAACACGAACGCGCTGATCCCACAATCCTCGGGCACGACCCCGTTGTAGTACGGCAGCACGAAGGCCGGCATCGCGCGCTTGAGTCCGAGCTGCGCCGGTGCGTCCTCGAGTACTTCCTGGATCAGGTGAGCGTCGTCGAAGCGAGAGCGGAATCCCCGAAACCCGTCGATCGTGAAGTGGAGCATTCGCCTCCCTCCCGGCGCCTTAACGCCGTTGCGGTCATATTAACGCGGTTCTCGTCGTCCTTTAACACCGAAACGTCGAATTATCGCCGCGAGCAGCCACGGAGCATGCCGCTGGATGAGGACCGCGGCCTTTCCGAAGCCGGTGATCACCACTTCGCGGCGCCGCCGCGCGACCGCGCGCACGATTTTTCGCGCCGCGGTCGGCGTCGCCATGACGAGCGCGGCGGGAATCGGGCGGCTGGGCGCCTCGGCGCGCCAGACGCCGCGGTTGTCGACCTGATGGATCTCCGATTCGACGAACCCCGGGCTGATCAAGGTCACCGCGACGCCGTGCGGAGCCAGCTCGTGGCCGAGCGCCGCGGCCAGCCCGTGTACGGCGAACTTGCTCATCGAGTAGGCCGACGAGCCGGGAACGCCGACGTGGCCGCTCACGCTTCCGATCAGGACGAGGCGGCCGCGGGTCTTCTTGAGCTCGTCGAGCGTTGCGTAGACCGTTCTGAGGACACCGAAGACGTTGGTCTCGAACTGGCGGCGGTAGTCGTCGAGCGACAGGCTCTCGAGCGATCCGGCGACTCCGAATCCGGCGTTCGCGACGACGACGTCGAGCCTGCCAAGGGCGGCTCGGGCTTCGCGCGCGGCGCGCTCGAGGTCGCCGTCGCGGGTGACGTCGGCGGTGATCACCACCGCGCGGCGTCCGATCTTGCCGGATCTCGGCGGCGAGCGCTTCGAGCCGGTCCCGGCGGCGAGCCACCAGCGCCACGTCGCCGCCCTCACGGGAGAATTCTCGAGCGAGGGCCGCGCCGATGCCCGACGAGGCACCCGTGATGAAGATCGCGTTGCCGGCAAACGCTGGCAGCGTCCCCCCAATGGCGCGCTATGGATTCTGTAGGATCATGGCCTCGTCGGCGTAGGCGATGGCGGTCTTGGCCTTGCGGACCGCGTCGCCGTGGTCGCGCTTGGTCTTGGCGTTCTCGTGGTGGGCTTTGGCCTCGGCCAGGAGCTTCTTGGCTTCGTCGATGAGCTGCCGCGTCTCGGGGCTCACCTTGCCCGCCTCGGCCTTCTTGATCGTGTCCTCCGCCTGCTTGATCACGACCGGGCAGTTGTACGCCCAGGAAGCCGAACCGAGGAGGACGAGCGTTGCGGACACGAGCAGGATGACGAGAAATCTCACGCCGGCATTCTAACGTGATCCGGCGCGAGTTCAGCCGGGCGGCGCATTTTTTTGACGAGCGGGCGCGCGGCGGACGGCGCGGCGGCGCCGGTCAGCGCAGCGAGAGCGTCGCCTCCGGCACGCAGCGGCTCATCCGGCAGGCGGCCAATCCCTCGAGAATCGTCCAGTCTTCGACCGCGAGCTCGTCATCCTCGGGGGACTCGGAGCGCACTTTCGCCGCGGCGCGCTCGAAGCTCTGAAGGGCGCGCTCGCGCTTGTCCTCGCACGACGTGGCCGAGTCGAACTTCTCGAGGGTCCGCCAGCTCGACACGGGGGCCGCCGTGTCCTGGAGCGCGGTGAGGAGCGCCTCGGTGCGGTCGGCGGGCACGGCGATCGTGAGGATCTTGTAGACCTTCGTGACGAGGCGAACCTGCTCTTCGCCGGGCAGGCTCGCGACGGCGGCTCGCACTTCGGAGTCAGAGCTCGCCGCGTACACCTTCATCAGCATGCGCCGCTCGGGGACCGGCGGCGGCGTGACCAGGAGCCAGCCGCCTCTCGTCTGGGCGGCGACCTCTCCAGCCAGGGCTAAGACGGCGACGGCCGCCGCCACGACCGCGAACACCGTACGGAAGATGGGCAGGTCCCTCCTGCCCCATCCGAATCAGCAAAAATTTCGCCACGCCCGGAGAGCGCAGACAATCAATAGTTTCCAGCACAGGTGCTCCGGCCGTCTGACAGAAATGACGCGCGGGCACGTGCCCGTCCGGCGCGCCGAGGCGTCCGGGCTAGCGCCCTTCGGAGCCCGACTGCGCCAGCAGTCGCTCCACCTTTCCCGCGAGGTCCCGGCTGACGAGGGCCTGTAGGGCGACACGCAGATCGGGTCTCTTGTCCATGAACGCGCGCAGGCTCTGGAGCGGCCAGCTCATGTACCGCGCGGGTTCGGTGAACGTGGCCTCCACCGGCGATGGAGACCCCGTCAGGGCGAGAGCCGTACCGATAATGTGGCCGGGTTCGAACCGTCCCACCGGTCTTCCCTGCATGCGGACTTCCGCGCTCCCCGCGATGGAAATGCAGAGGCGTGATACCGGCTCACCCTCGGTCAGGACCTTGTCGCCGGCCGCGCCGCTTTTCCACTCGCCCACGAGCGTCAACGAGACGAACTCACGCGGGCGCAGCGATCGAAATCCAAGGTCGTAGAGCCTTTGCTCGTCTTCGGACAGCACGACCGGACGGCGCTCGAGATAGATGCGCGAGATCTGATAGAGATTGATCGCGGTGAACACCACGGCCCAGAGGATCGGCGGCCACAGCACCGTGTGCTGCAGCAGGAAGTAGGGCATGTTGGTCAGCGCCGCCGCGACGGCGAACCAGCGCAGCCACAGGATGTTCCGCACCGAGTAGGAGACGAGCAGCAAGATGTTCGAGAAATGCACGAGGTAGTCGATCGGTTGAATGTTCATCCCGGACCTCCGCGGAAGAGACGGTCATGCGGAAAGAATGGTCGGGGTGAGAGGATTTGAACCTCCGGCCCCCTGCTCCCAAAGCAGGTGCGCTACCAGGCTGCGCCACACCCCGTCGGCAAGCGCGTTCGAATCGGTTCGGGTCTGACTATATCACCCGCTCAGAAGCCGCCGGGCCGCCGTCAGCGCGAGACCGCGATGGCTCACGCGCGCCTTCTCCTCGTCCGTCAGCTCGGCGAAGGTCCGGCCGAGCGGCGGATAGAAGAACACCGGGTCGTAGCCGAAGCCTTGGCCGCCTCTCGGCGCTTCAGCGATCACGCCGTCGGCGACGCCCTCCACCACCGTCTCGGGGCGTCCCCCGCCCGCCAGCGCGATCACGCAGCGGAAGCGCGCGGTCCGGCGCGGCGCCGGCACGCCGCGGAGCCGCTCGAGCAAGAGTGCCCAGCGGCCTCGATCGTCGAGCCCCGGGCCGCCGAACCGCGCCGTGTGGAGGCCGGGCGCGCCGTCGAGCGCGTCGACCTCGAGCCCGGAGTCGTCGCCCAGGGCCAAGGCACCGGTCAGCTCCGCGGCCACGCGCGCTTTGACGAGCGCGTTCTCGGCATACGTCGCCCCCGTTTCCTCCGGGAGGCGGGCCCCGGAAATGTCGGCCAGCATCCGGATCTCGAACGGGACCGAACCGAGCAGCGCGACGAGCTCGCGTCCCTTGGCGGGATTGAGCGTGGCGAGGACGAGAACCGGTCTAGAGGGTGAAGACGCGCTCGGCACGCGTTTCGAGGGCGCGGC
Organism: uncultured Candidatus Rokubacteria bacterium; assembly: GCA_963789955.1. GTDB lineage: Bacteria > Methylomirabilota > Methylomirabilia > Rokubacteriales > CSP1-6 > AR31. Next base: position 64,949 of record CAWBMV010000036.1, on the reverse strand, counting down.
GCTGGAGCGCGACGAGGCGGCGGATGCCCGCCTCGGCGATCGCCAGGAGCGAGTCGAGCCGGGCGCGGCCGAAGGGCACCTGCTCGGCGGTGCCCTGCACCTCGACGAACTCGCCGGCGCCGGTCATGACGACGTTCATGTCCACCTCGGCGCTCGAGTCCTCGACGTAGTTCAGATCGAGCACCGCCTGGCCGTGCACGACGCCGACGCTGATCGCGCCGACGCAGTCGCGGATCGCGGCCGACGGCTGCAGGACGGGCACGCGGGAGATCGCGTCGGCCACCGCGACGAAGCTGCCCGTGATGGCCGCGGTCCGGGTGCCGCCGTCGGCCTGGATCACGTCGCAGTCCACCCACACCGTGCGCTCGCCGAGCTTGCTCCGATCGATGACCGCCCGGAGCGCGCGTCCGACGAGCCGCTGGATCTCCTGCGAGCGTCCGCTCGGGCCGCGGTTCTCGCGCGTCGTCCGCGTGTTGGTCGATCGCGGGAGCATCGCGTATTCGGCGGTGACCCAGCCCTGGCCCTGACCTTTCAGGAAGGGCGGCACCTTGTCCTCGACCGACGCGGTGCAGATGACCTTCGTCGCGCCGAACTCGACCAGCACGGAGCCCTCCGGATGAAGGAGGTAGTCCCGCGTGATCGTGACGGGACGAAGCTGGTCGGAGGCGCGGCCGTCGGGGCGAGCCATGGCGCTATCGGGTTCGCGTCACCGTCGGGGTCTCGGCCGATGCCCGCGCCCGCTGGTCCCAGGCGCGCTTGTACTCGGCGAGGCCGGAGAAGATCGCGCGGGCGATCTCGTCCCGGTACTTCGTGTCCTTGAGCTTCCGCTCTTCCCTGGGATTCGTGACGAAGCCGATCTCGAGCAGGACGGCCGGCATCGCCGCGCCGCCCAGAACATAGAACCCGGCCTGCTTCACGCCGCGGTTCGAGATTCTCAGGGTTTGCGTCATCGAGTCGTGGACGACCTCGGCCAGGCGCGAGGACTCGACCTGGAACTCGGACTGCGCCAGGTCCCAGAGGATCGCCTTCACGATGTCCATCTGGCCCGCGCCGCGGCCGGTCGGCTGCTCGAGCTGGACGACGCCGTTCTCGAGCGCGGCCACCTGACGGGCGGCGCTGTCCGTGGCCTCCGACGACAGGAAGTACGTCTCGACCCCATCGGCGGCGGCTTCTCGGTGGGCGTTCGCGTGGATCGAGACGAACAGATCGGCGTGCTGCTTGTTCGCGTAGCTCGTGCGGTCGCGCAAGGTGACGAAATTGTCGGAGTCCCGCGTGAGCAGCACCTTCATGCCCAGTTGCGCCGCGACGAGCTTCGCCACGCGGCGCGTGACGTCGAGCACCAGATCCTTCTCCATGAGGCCGGTCGGCCCGGTCGCGCCGGAGTCGTGGCCGCCGTGGCCGGCGTCGAGCACGATCGTCTTCAGCGGGGTGAGCTGCTCCCGGCCCTCGCGGGCACCCGGATCGACGGGCCGGGCCACGTCGAGCACGATACGCGGCGGATCGGCCAGGGTGGAGGCGCGGAGCGTCCCGGCGGTGCCCTCGTAGACCACGCGCAGGAGCGCGTCGGACCCGGCGCGATCCACGCGCACCTCCGAGATCAGCCCGTCACCGATCTCCTGATTGTGCGCGCCGCTTCCGAGGCCGACGAGCCGCACCCGCGCTTCCTTGGGTCCGCTCGACTCGATGCGATGCGTGACGGCCGACGACGTCTCGACGACGATGCGCGTGAACGACGGATACGATCTGACCCGCACGTCTTCCAGGTTGACCTCGGGCGGCGCGGCCGCGAAGCGCGCGCTCGTCGGGCCCGGCGCCGCGCTCGCCACCAGGGTCGGCACGATCCGGCCGATGAAGGACTCGGGCACCAGCCACACGCCGCCCTTCACCCGCACGGGCGCGTCGAGCACGACCGGCTTACCGTTGACCAGCACCTGCGACCAGTTGCGCGTGAGCGTGACGACCTGGTCCCCCGCGCGCAGCTGCGCTCGCGTGCTGGCAGGGGTCGCGACGACCTTGGCCGGCGGCGAGCCCTTGCTTTGCATCGAGGCGGCCACCCGCGTCAGCTCGACGTACGGGCGCCCGTCGTGGGTCACGATGGGGAGAAGCGCCGTCGCCGCCCAGCCCGTCGAGGCGAGCAGGAGCACGATCAGGGCACCGGCCAGACATTTGGCGCTCATCGGGAGCCAATTCTAACAACGGACCGCGCAAGGGAACGGCTTTATAGGGGGACCTAGTCCGAGGTGGTTCTGGGCTCCCGGGGACGCATCGCGGCGAACGCGACCAGGCCGATCGCGACCCACGTGGCCTCGCGAAGGCGCCGCACCAGGCTGAAGGAGATCGCCGTGGTGGCGGAGAGCCCGAACGTCGCGGCCGTGGCCACGAAGCCGCCCTCGAGCACGCCGAGGCTTGCCGGCACCAGGAAGGTCGCCACCTTGATGCCCGTGCCGAACGCCTCGATCACGGTGGCGGTTGCCAGCGAGACCTCGCTGCCGAGGAATTTCAGGATGAGCCACGTCTCGACCGCGCCCAGGGCCCAGGCGATGGCGTGAAACCCGATCGAGAGACCGAGCCGGCCCGGCGCGGTCCGGTAGAACTGTCCGAGCGAGTCGTCGACGCGGCCGAACATCGCCTGAACCTTCGCCGGGCGAATCCCCAGCCGCTCGAGCAGCCGCCCCGTCCAGCCGAGCATGCCGCGCATCTGGACCAGAACGAACAGCCCCAGGACGATCGCCTCGATGACCAGGAACCACAGCATGCCGTAGAGCAACGTCGACCCGGCCAGGCCCGTCTCCCACGCGACCAGGACCCCCAGCAGGAAGAACAGCCCCTGACCCAGCGTAATCGTTGTCTTGGCGACGATCACCGACGCGAGCGTCGCGTCGAGCGGCGCGTACCCGCGGAGCAGCCAGGCCTTGACCGCCTCCCCGCCCACCGCGGCGGTCGGCGTCGTCATGTTGAACGCCTCGCCGGCGAGCCGGGACGCGACGAGCGCGCGGAACGGAACGATCTCGCGCATGAAGGCATAGCGCCAGCCGAGCGTGTCGAACAGCGCGACGAGCACGGCGGGAAAGCACAGGATGACGGCGAGCCGCCAGTGCAGATCGGCGATCGACGCGAGGACCACCGCCGGATCGTTCTGCGCGACGAGCGCGGCGAGCAGCGCCACGCCGAGCACGAGGAGCGCGACGCGAACGTAGCGCAGGATCAGCTTTCCCGGTAGAGGATGAGGGACACGCCGACCAACGTGAACGCGACCGGCCAGATGCGCCCGGCAAGCCGGCCGGACGGCGCCGGCAGGCGCAGCTCGAGCCAGCGCGACCACCCCGTGATCATCGCCAGCACGCCCAGGGGGACGTGCGTGATCTCGATCAGGTACTCCTGCTTCAGATTCAAGCCCGCATGCGAGTGCGTGAGGAGCAGCCCGCCGCCGACGGCGCAGAGCAGCGGGAAAACGAGCGCGGCTCCGTGGACGCGGACGCGGTCGGTGCGGACCAGCCACTCGAAGATGCCGAAGGCGACGACCAGCAGGACGAAGATGCGATGCTGCAACACCTCGGGATAGCGCATGCTCTCCCAGAATCCGAGCGGCCCGAGCGGCCACGCGCCCGGATCGTTGCGAACGAGCAGGAAGCCCGCGAGGCCGAGGAACACGAGCGGCCAGTGTCGCGCCCATCGCGCGCGTCCCGTCGCGTGCACGAGAGCCAGCAGGCCCATGGCGAGCACGAAGAGCCCCGCCCAGTGGTGATTGAACTCCGACCATGCCCGGTCGGCGTCGGTCCGCGGCGCGTTGCGGTCGTCCACCGGCATATCCGCGATCTTCGGCGACGTGAGCGCGGGCCAGCGCGGCGCGAACCGGACGCCGACTTCGGCGAGCGAGGCGCGGTCGGCGACGACGTCACCCGCGGGCGGCAACGACGTCAGCGACGCAGCGACGAACAGCACCGTCGCACCCAGGCCGAACTCGACTTCGACGAAGCGCCGCAGCCGCGCCACCGAGACGTTGGCGGAGTCGGGCAAACGTCGCACGGCGAAGAAGTTGGCCGCGCCCAGGAGCAAGACTCCGCCGAGGATCGCGACCTTCGTGAGAATCATGCTGCCGTAGGAGGTGCCGAGGAGCGCGCCCGGGCTGTCGACGTAGGAGAACGTGAGTCCCACACCCGCGAGGACCAGAATCACGACCGAGATGAAGGCCATCGTCGAGAAGCGCTTGAGCAAACTCCCCGACCACCCGCTCTCCGCGCGTGAGAACGCGGCGATCGTCAGATGGAGCAGCCCGCCGATCCACACGCCGGCCGCGAGCTGGTGCAGCGCGTCGAGGATCAGGAGCACGGCGCGGGGCCCGAGACGGCCGGCGGCGTGGCTCGTCCACGCGCTGCCAGCGCCGAGGAGCACCGTCAGCCCGGCGAGCGCGATCCACCAGAGACGTGGCTCGGGACGCTTGACCAGAGCCGCACATCCGAGCACGAGCCCGACGCAGGCCAGAATGCGGACGATGCCCGCACGAAAGAAGCTCGTCCGAGCGACCTCGGCGATGGGCCATCCGCCCGCGGTATCGCCGAGGACGGAGAGCTGGACCCCCAGCGAGAGGCCCTGGGCGACGGCGACGACCGCGGCCCCAAGCGCTGTCAGCCAGAGGCTGCGCACAAGCCGCGCGCGCGCAGCACCGCCCTCGCCGAGGGTCGGACGCAGCAAGAGCAGAGCAAAGAGCACGCCGCCGATGGCGACCGCCTGGCCGCACAGGGCAAGCCCTCGGAGCAGAACGTCGACGAACCCGGCCACCGCGACTCAGGCGCGCCGCCGCGCCCCGACCCAGAGAAGGAGACCGAAGAAAATCGGCGTGCCGATCGACGCGAGGATCAGAAACCAGTGGGCCTTGCCGAACGCGGACATGGCGATGACCAGATAGATGAAGTCTCGCGAAGAAAACGCCTCGGCGAAGCGCGCGATCCAACTGGCGTCGCCGCCGACCGCCGTGTCCAGCATGATGTCGCGTGACTGGCAGGCGGCCGCGCCGAGGGTCGCGATGACCGTGAGCGCGCCCAGCGCCAGCGGCCAGGTGGCGTCCTGCGCGAAGCTCAGACCGACCGCCATGCAGGAGAAGACGCCGACGTGGACGACGTTGTCGCCCCAGAAGTCGAGGATCGCGCCGTGCGGCGACTCCATGAACTTGAGCCGGGCGAGCTCGCCGTCGCAGCCGTCGAGGATCGAGTGCGTCAGGAACAGGAGGGCCCCGACGAGCTGGTAGACGGGAGACTCCGACAGGAAGAACGGCGCGCCGAGCAGCCCGATCCCCACGCTCACGACGGTCATCATGTCGGGCGTGACGCGAGTCAACGCGAGCCGGCGCGTGATCGCCAGCGAGATCTTCCGCTCGAAGTGGCGCGACATGAAGCCCTCGCGCTGCTTGATCAGGCTTCGCAGGAGCCACGTCTCGGCCGGCCGGGTGTCGGCCGCTTCGGAGAGCGGGAAGCGCCCGGTCTCGTCGACCTCGAGCTTGGCCTCGTCGAACCGGACGCGCAACGTCGCCATGAGCTCGCCGATGTCTCGGCATTGCGTCGCGGCCGCGAGCACGAACGCCGGGTCGTCGGTGTCGATGATCGCGGCGAGCTGTCCGTCGGCGTAGACGCGCTCGGGCTCGACTTCGGCCTCGCGGAGCGCCCGGAGCCATTTGGCCTGGGGCACGACGTTGGCCGGGAGGATGACGATCCGGCGGCGCGAGTCGGGCGGCGGCGCGCCGCTCAGCACGCGCGCCGTCGTGCCGGCGAGCAGTCGCTCGGCGTCGTCGTGACCGCTCTGCACCAGCACACGCGAGAACCCCGCGCGCGAGCCGGCCAGGACGATGCGGCGCAGCAGCGGAAGCCCCGCGACCACGGTGTCGGGCGTCACGCTGGTCGCGGTCCCAGGCTCGGGCGGCACGACCACCAGCAGACTGTCCTCCGCCTGCACGGAGACCGAGACCGCGGTCGTCAGACCGGGACTCCCGCGATCGCAATCTCGCGGCCGCCCTGCCGGCTCGATTCACGCGCCGCATGCTCGAGCGCGACGCAGAGCCGCGCTTCGGCCAGATTCGCGCCGCGCGGCACCGCCCCCGTCGTCTCCGCGAGGAACTGGCTCGCCACCGCATCGAACCAGTCCGGGTGATGCGAGCCGTCCGACATCGGCGGCGGGCACGGCCACGAGGCATCTACGCCGGGGTCGCCGCTCTTGAGCACGAGCGTGTCGTCGTGCAGCTCGAGCGTTCCGGCGGTTCCGCCGACCTCGGCCCAGTTCCGCCTGACGTCCGACGCCCACGTCAACAGGATCTCGGCGGTGGCGCCGGCATAGGTCACGCGCACCGTCGCGGTGTCCTCGACGTCCCACGTGACGTGTCGCCGCCGCTCCAGCCGGGCGCTCACCGACAGCGGCGGCTCGCCGATCCAGCGCTGGATGACGTAGAACACATGCCATCCATGATCGGAGAGCACGCCCCCACCCGCGACGGCCGGATCGACGCGCCAGTTCCCGCTGCGCTCGTCGCCGGCCAGCGCGGGCCGGGTGCGCAGGGTGTGCCAGATCACGTGCTTGACCCGGCCGATGCGGCCTTCCCGGATCAGCTCCGCCGTGCGGCGCACGATGGGCGCGTGGTGCCAGTTGTGGACCGTATAGAGGACGCGGCCGGTCCGCTCCACCAGACGGGCCAGCGGCCCCAGATCGTCGGGGGCGCTGACCAGCGGTTTCTCGCAGAGCACGTGCCGGCCGCGCTCGAGCGCTCCGCGGATCAGCGTGGCGTGACTGCTCGGCGGCGTGCAGATGTCCACGAAATCGACGGACGCCTCGGCCAGGAGCTCCGCGGAGGTCGTGTACCAGCGCGCGCCGGGAGCATGAGCCGAGACGAGCGCGTGCTGCTCGGGCCGCGCGTCGGTGACCGCGACGATCTGCACGTCGCGACGACGTCGCCAGCCTGGCAGGTGGCCGTGCAGGGCGACGTTGCCCAGGCCGATGATCGCGCCGCGCTGCATCCTATCGAAGCCCGTGATCTCTGACGACCACCTCGAGCGCCTCGTCCAGGATCGCGAGTCCCGCCAGCGCCGCGTCCTCTTTGATCGTGAGCGGCGGGTTGAGGCGAACCGACGGCGCGTAGGTCATCGCGACGAGACCACGGCGAAGGCATTCCTGGTAGAGCGCCTGCGTGGCCGTCTTCGAGCAGCGGCTGCTTGGTCGCCCGGTCGCTCACGAGCTCGATGCCGAGCATCAGACCGCGCCCGCGCACCTCGCCGACACACCGGTACTTCTCCTTCAGCTCCTCGAGCCGTCCGAGCATGACCTTGCCCACGCGCTCGGCGTTCTTGACTAGATCTTCCTTCAAGATGATCTCGAGCGCGGCGAGGCCGGCGGCCGACGCGAGCGGGCTGCCGCCATAGCTCGACGAGCTGGCGCTCGGATTGGACCAGGGCTTCGACGACGTGATCTTGTCGGTCGAGATCACGCACGAGAGCGGATAACCGCCGCCGACGCCTTTCCCGACGGTCATGATGTCGGGCACGACACCGTCGTGCTCCGCGCCCCACATCGCCCCGGTTCGTCCGAAGCCGGTGATCATCTCGTCCGCGATGAACAGTGCGCCGTGCTCGCGAGCGATCCCGGCGACCGCGCGCAGAAATCCCTCCGGCGGGATGATGTTGCCCGCCGTGCCCTGCATCGGCTCGACGATGATCGCGCCGATCTCGCCGGCGGTCTGGTAGCGAATGACGTCGCGCGCGAACTCCGCGCAAGCGATCCCGCAGTCCGGGTACCGGAGCTTGAGGGGGCAGCGATAGCAGTCCGCGTACGGCGAGGAATAACGCCCCGGCATGAATGGCCCGAGGTGGTGCTTGAACTCGCTGCCGAGCAGCGGCAACACGCCGCCGGTCTTGCCGTGGAAGCCGCCCCAGAACCCGAGCACCTCGCTCTTGCCGGTTGCGGCGTGCGCAAGCCGCAGCGCGGCCTCGACCGCCTCGGCGCCGCCGGAGAACATCTGGATGCGCGTGAGCCCCTCGGGCGTGACCGAACCGAGCAGGTCGAGGAACTTGGCCCGTATCTCGGTGGTGAAGCTGCCGAAGGTGATCTGCTCGACTTGACGCTTGAGCGCCTCGACGTAGTGCGGATGGCAGTGACCGATGCTCCCGACCGCGATGCCGGCGATGAAGTCGATGTACTCGTTGCCGTCCTCGTCGATCAAGGTGCAGTCGACACCGCGCGCCATCGCGAGGCCCGCGTAGAGCGAAAAGCCCTGGGAGCCCGATGCCAGGTGCTTACGTTCCTGAGTGACGATCTTCTGCGACCGCGGTCCGACCTCACGCCGTTCGGTCAACGCTTGCCTCCCGAGAATCGAAGCGCCAGATACGACGCGATCGCGGCGGAGGCCTCGTCGCGATAGAGCGCGAAGCTCGGCCACGCGTTCACGTCCAGGAGCACCAGCTCACCGGTCGGCGTCGCGATCGCGTCGCCGCCGTACACTTCGAGGCCGAGTGCCGCGGCCGCGCGGCGGACGAGCCGCGCAAGCTGACGCTGGTCGAGCGGGTTGCCGGAGAGCTTCTGGTCCTTGTGATAGAACCAACGGAACCAGGGCGGCTCGCGATGCGGCCCACCGCCGGCGCCGATCCCGTAGAACTTGATCAGGTCGCCCTCGACGTGCGGCTGGAGCACGGCGCGCTTGATCCCGCGCTGGGCGAGCCCGCGGAGCGCGGCCTCGACTGCGGCGGCCGTCGACGCGCGAACGACGTCGCCCTCCTGCGTATTGTGGACGTCGCCACGCTTCACCCACAGCGGCTGCGGGCTCGCCTCCGGCGTCTCGCTCGTGGCGACGATGCGGCTCGGGATGAAGGGCACGTTCGCCTCGTCGAGCACGGCGATCATCCGGTCACGATAGGTGTTGTGCACGGCGCGGGGGGTGTTCACGTGGGGCACGCCGCTCACCTCGAGTGCCCGCAGGCGCTCGAGCACCTCGACCCGCTCGCACATGAGGAAGACGAAGCGCGGCCCGGTTTCCGTGGCCTCGGTCACCTCGTCCGCGGTCTTGAGCTCGACGTGAAAGCCCTTCGCTTCCAGATGCTTGCCGGTCAGCCTCAGAATTTCCGTGTCGTCGGACTCGCGGCCCGGCGAATGGGTCGACTCGCGAAAAATTCCCCAGCAGACTCTGCTCACTCTCGAGCCCTCCTCAATCGATCTATGATACCCGCCCCGCCAAGGCGAGCGTCTCGGCCAGCGCCACGTCGTCGGCCCGATCCACGTCGACGACCTGCTCGATGATCTCGCCGTACAGCGGCGCGCCCGAGCGCGCCAGCCATTTCAGAAAGTCGCGCAGCCGTCCGAGCCCGGCCGGCGGCGTGAGTGTGCGCACCGCTTCGGGCACCAGGTACATGCCGGCGGTGACGAGATCACCCGCGTCGACGCCGACGTCCTTGATCCGGCCGTCCGCCGCCATGACGACGCGCAGCGGCTTCTCGTCCGCGACCAGCGGCGTCACGGCCAAGACCGTCGCGTCGAGCGGCCGCCGAGCCGCGGCCTCGACGAACCGGACGAAGTCCGACTCGACGCACCACGCATCGACGGTCGAGACGAGCATCCGGCCGCCGGGATGACGGCGGATCACCTCGCCGAAGCTCTCGAGCGACGAGCGCGTCGTCTTGACGATGAAGTCGATGTCGAGATCGGGGAAGCGCGCGCGGATCCACTCGACGCACTCGCGCTCCTGCTCGTTCACGATGATCGCCAGTGGCCCGACGCGCGCGGCGCGAAGATTGCGAATGGTCGACTCGATCAGCGGCACGCCGGCGATCGGCACCATCGGCTTGGGCATCGCGAACCCGCCCTGGCGCAGCCGGCTGCCTTCACCCGCGGCGATGATGCCGCCCGCGAACGACGCGCTCACAGCAGAATCGCCTCCAGCTCGCGAAGCGAGCGAATCTGTCGATCGTCTCGGCAGCACGGAGCCGCCGCGGACGCCTCGGCGCCGACGAGCCAGATGTGGCGCATGCCGACGCCGCGCGCGCCCGCCATGTCTCGCGGCAGAGAATCGCCGACGAAGGTCGCCTTCGCCGCAGAGACGCCGAGCGCGTCGAGCGCGTGCTGGAAGATTCGCGGGGCCGGCTTCGTGCATCCAACCTCCGCCGAATCGACGAGCACACCAAACAGTTGACGAATACCGGCATCCTCGCACACCTGCGCCAGGTTTCCGTAGAAGTTGGAGACGATGCCGAGCCGGTAGCGCCGGCTAAGCTCGCGCAGCAGCGGCGTGTTCCCGTCGATCGTCCGCAATGAATCGCTCAGGAATCGGCCCGCGACGCGAGCCGCGATGTCGGGATCGGGGAGCTCGAGCGTCGCGGCGACACCCGCGGCCAGGCGCTCGACGGTCGCCCGGAACGAGGTCGTCACCGGCAGGGTGCCGACGAGCGCGTCGTCGGCCGCATAGAAGGCAGGATCGAAGCGGTCGGGCGCCATGACGGCTCCCTCGTCGCGGAACAGCCGATACACCCGCTCTTTCCACGGAAGCCCGTCGGCGTCCAGAGTCCCGCCGAAGTCGAACAGTACGGCAGCTCGGTCGTTCGCGATCAAAGACGAGTCAGCGCCGTCGAAGTTTGGTGGAGGCGGTGGGAATCGAACCCACGTCCGGAAACCCTCAGCCGCAGGCGTCTACGTCGATAGCCGATCTACTTTACTGCTTCTCGCTACGCGGCACTCCAATCGGCCGGATCACCGCGCGGCCAGCCTCAAAGTCTCGCCCCTCCCCTGAGGCTAGGTTCGGAGCCAGCCACCAGAATATGACGTCCGTTCCCGGTCCCTGATGGCTCGAGCCGGCGGACGCTGACGGGTGTTAGGCCGCCAGAGCTAGCTGTGTGTTGGCAGCTATACCGTTCTCTCTTATTAACGAGGGGAGAGAAACCTCGAGACGCAGCCTGGACGTCAATGATCCCCGTCGAAACCTGTCGCCCCCCCTTGAAGTACCCGATTTGTAACAAGTATACCACTACCACGCGCCGCGTCGAGCGCCACGGGCGGCCTTGTCCATCTCGCGGCGAACCTCCCGCTCGCGCAGGGTGGCTCGCTTGTCGTGAAGCTTCTTGCCCCGCGCCAGGCCGAGCTCGACCTTGGCCCGGCCACCTTTGAAGTAGAGACGAAGCGGGACCAGAGTCAGGCCCTTTTCGCTGATCTTTCCGCTCAGCCGGGCGATCTCCTTCTTATGAAGGAGGAGCTTCCGGTCCCGTTCGGGGTCGTGGTTGGCATCCGTGCCGTGGCTATAAGGATTGATGTGGCAGCCGAGGAGCCAGCCCTCCCCGTTCCGGACGGACGCGTAGCTGTCCTTGAAGTTGACCAGACCGTCCCTGAGCGACTTGACCTCGGTGCCGCGTAGTACCAGGCCCGCCTCGACCGTCTCGAGGATCTCGTACTCGTGCCGAGCGCGACGGTTGGTCGCGATGGAACGATCTCCCGACACCTCTCTGGCTTGACTTGCCATGTCCGAAAGGTATTATGACTCACGCTTTTCTGGCCGAAGTGGCGGAATTGGCAGACGCGCTAGATTCAGGGTCTAGTGCCCGCAAGGGTGTCGGGGTTCGAGTCCCCGCTTCGGCACCAAAGCTTCACCGGTAGACCCAGCCGGAAGTCAGTGAGACGAGACGATGTGGTTCGGATGAGTTTCACGCGCCGGCCATGGCTGGGTCTCATCACCCTCGTGCTGGCCGCCTGCAGTCTGTCTGGCTGTGGCCCCTTGCAGAAAGGCGAGTACTGGGGCAGCGCGTACGTTCACCTCGATCCCCCCCGATATACCTTCGACGTTCCCGATGGCTGGCGACAAGCGACGCCCTCGGACTATGCATCGCTCGGCTTCAATCGGCGCGTGTTCGCAAACCTCGACGAGGCAGGCCGCCGCGCCCTGCTCGAACGCGCGGAGTTCGAGCTGCAAGCCATTGACACCGGGCTCATCTCCTCGCGAGGCGCGTGGATCCAGGCGGGTTCCGAAGCGCGCTCGGGTGGCTGGTACAGCTCGGGCAATCCTCTCCAGTACGGACTGTCGGAAAAAGACAAGCAGGGACTCTGGGACCGCTTCGCGAGAGCGCGGACCGACAACGCACCCGCGAGCGACAAGCCGACGCTCACCCTGGAAGCGGTCGACGTGGTCGACTACGGGCTGAATCGGTTCTTGCGGGTCCGCTTCCGATCCGACGAGGCGCGGGGTTCGCTCTACTGGACCGTCCTCGGCTTCTTCAACCAGTCCGATACGATCTCGCTCGCGCACGTCGGCACACCCGAGAACCGAGAAGAAGGCCTCGCCGATCTCGAAACGCTCGCCAGGTCGCTCCGTTTCGACTGAGCACCGCGCGCCACCTCTGACCAGACCTCGAGAAAGGTACACGCGATGCGACACTCCGGCCGTCTCGCCGCGCTCCTCGTCGTCGCGCTGCTCGGAATTCTTCACGCCTCGAGAAGCGACGCGCAGCCCTTCTATACCGGATCGGGTACCAACATGTTCCGCGTGTTCGGCTGCGCCCCCAACGCGACCTTGAATCTGAATGGGACGGGGCCGGCGCAGCAAGGCGATTGCACGATCTACCAGACTGGAAACATCGTACCCGCCGTGCCGATCGAAACCTGGGTCTCGGCGCAGGTGAGCGGCGCGGCTGAACGACTTGCGGGCGCAGAACGAGAAGCTTCAGCGACAGGTCGACGAGCTGACGGCGCGTGTGCACGCGCTCGAGGCCGCCACGAACCCGCCGCCCGGCAGCAGCGCTCCCCGACCAACACCCGGGGCCAGCACGAAATAGGGCTCCCGGCCGCCTAGCCCTTCCACCGCGGCATGAGCCGCACCGCGTTGTCGCGATCGATCGCCTGCAGATCGCTCGCGCCGAAGCCGTAGCTGGTCAGCCCTTCACGTGATCGATCGCTGTGCGATACGGGAAGTCGGTCCCGAACACGATCTGCGACGTCGGGACGAGCTTCGTCAGCGACGCGAGCGCGTACGGATGAGCGGCCTGCGCCGTGTCGTAGTAGAAGCGTTTGAGCTCGGTTTCGACGCCGTTCGGCACGCGCGCGGCGAGGCTCTTGTTGATCAGCGGCAGGCGCACGAAGCGCTCGGTCAAGAACGGCAAGGTTCCGCCGCCGTGCGAGAAGATCATCTGCACGTCGTGGAACCGCGCGGCGGCGCCGCTGAAGACCAGGCTGGCGATCGTGCGCGTGGTGTCCGTTCCCCACTCGACGATCGACTCCGGCACGTCGGGAATCAGGTTGCCGCAGCAGTTCGCCGTGGTCGGGTGCGTGTACACGACGGCCCGCCGGCGATTCAGCTCCTCCAGCACCGGCGTGAAGCTCGGGTCGCCGAGCCACTTGTCGCCATAGCTCGTCAGCAGCGCGATGCCGTCGGCCTTGAGCGAATCGAGCGCGTACCCGATCTCGCGCAGCGTGCCCTCGACGTACGGCATCGGCATCACCGCGAACATGCCGAAGCGGCCCTTGGAGTCGGCGGCCAGCTTCGCCGAGTAGTCGTTGCACTCCCGCGCCAGCTTCCGCGCGCCCGCGTCGTCGAGGAAACGCAGCGCCGGCGTGGTGATCGACGTGATGGCCGTCGCCACGCCGGCCCGGTCCATGTCGGCGATCGACTTCTCCGGCGTCCAGTCCCGCACCGGGCCGGCGATGTTCCCGGCGGTGATCGCCGCGACGTACGGCGGGGGCGTGTGGTGATGGTGGACATCGATCCGATGGGGCTTGACGGTCGCCATCTCAGCCTCCGCGGCCGACCGAGAGTCGCGCTAACGCGTCCTCCGGTACTCGTAGTCTTCCCGCTCTCCGTTCCCGGCGCGGAGCTCGGGCAGCAGCGGCGGGCGCGTGCTGTTGAGCTTCGCGTGGGCGTCCAGCGCCGCCTGGTCCGCCCAGCGCTCGAGCAAGGTCAAGCGATCCGGGTTCACCGCGCTCTGAAAGATCTCGAACTGCTCGCAGCCCGGCTCCTTCAGCACCTGCGCGCAGCGGGCTTTGTACCCCTCCGCGAGCTGCGTTCCCTTGCCTGGTACGGCCGTGATCGTGACCACGAGTCGGATCGCCATCGCGCTGTCTCCTCGGAGCAGCCGGCGCTGGTGCCCGCGGCTGCGTCTGGATTCGATTCGACGCGACTGTGCGGCGTGGACGACGCGGCTGTCAAGACGGGAGCGGGAGCGAGACATCGGCACCGAGTCGAGCCGACCGCGCGGCCGCCTCGACGATCTCGAGCGCCCGCACGCCAGCCGACGCTGGAACCGGGTTGGCCGCACGGCCGGCGCACGCCTCGAGAAAGGCCTGGAGCTCGAGACGAAGGGGCTCCTCGCGCCCCGTCCGAAGCTCTTCCTTCCCGGTCTCCACGGCTTCCCACGCGCTGCCGTGCTTGGTGTGCTCGCCGAGGTGGAGCGTGACGGTCGAGGCTCCGTAGTCGGCCACGAGCGTGCCGCGCTCGCCCGACGATCGCGCACTCGCGCCAGGTTCCGGGCGCGAAGTAGCTCGCCTCGACGACGGCCGGCACGTCGCCGTAGTGCACGACGGTCACGGACAGATCGTCGAGACCGCGGCCCAGGAAGTCTCGCTGCAGCGCGCTGACTCGGGTCGCCTGCCGATCGAAGAGGTAGCGCGAAGAGATCGAAGTAGTGGATCGCGTCCGTCTGGGTGACCCCGACGTCCAGACGGGGCCGCTTGAATCCCGAGAAGCGACCGGTGGCGTAGCGAACGGCGCCGATGCGCCCGGCGCCGAGCGCCTCGCGCAAGGTCGCCGTCACGGGGTGGAAGCGAAAGATGTGACCGACCTGAACCACGCGGCCGGTCGACACGGCCGCCGCGTCCAGCAGCCGCGCCTCCGCGAGCGTTCGCGCCAGGGGCTTCTCGACGAAGCAATGACGGCCGGCGGCCAGGCTCGCGCGCGCGACGTCCCAGTGGCTCTCCGCCGAGGTGACGATGTCGACCGCGTCGACCGCGTTCAGCGCGGTGCGATAGTCGGCGACGGCGCGGCGCGCCGCGACGCCGTGGCGCACTGCCCACGCGAGCCGCTCCGGCGACACGTCGGCGACCCAGAGCGTGACGCCGAGCTCGCCGAGCACGCGCAGATGCTTTTCGCCCCAGCGGCCGAGGCCGACCAGCAAGACGTTCACGCGCCGCGCTCAGTCGCGGATGAGGTCACCGCCCACGTCCTCGACGATTTCGTAGCGGAGGAGGCGGGCGCCCATCCAGCGGATCACCAGGAGGTCGGCGAAGGCGACGACCGCGCGATTCAGGACACCGTACTTCGACCGGCCGAACTGACGCGGCCGGTGGCCGACCGGCACCTCGATCACGCGGTAGCCGCGCATCTTGAGGAGCGTGGGGATGAACCGGTGGAAGCCGCGGTAGAGGACGAGCCCGCGAAGACACTCGCGCCGAAACGCCCGGAAGGTGCAGCCGCTATCCTGGATCGTCTCGTCGGACACCCAGTTACGGATCCGGTTCGCGATCCGCGACGAGACGCGCCGCACGACGTTGTCGCCGGCGGCGCGATTGACCCGCCAGCCGGTGACCGCGTCCCAGTGGTCGAGATGCGAGAGCAGCATCGGGATGTCACGAGGATCGTTCTGGAGATCGGCGTCCATCACGACGACGCGCCGCCCGCGCGCCGCCTTGAATCCGGCATCGGTCGCCGCCGTCTCACCGCCGTTCGCCTTGAGCCGCACCAGGCGCACGCGCTGATCGGTCTCGCGAAACGAGCGGATGATCTCGGCGCTGCGGTCGCGGCTGCCGTCGTCGACGAACACGACCTCGAAGGCGAGCTCGAGCTGCTCGAGGATCCCGCGCAGCTCGGACCAGAGCGGGGTCAGGCTGGCTTCTTCGTTGTAGACGGGGATGACGACCGAGAGGTCAGTCACCCGGCTCCCCCGCCGACACGCGCCGGGCCGTGCCCTGCCACTCAGCGACGAGCGTCTGCGGAAGATTGAGCCGGTCGAGCACGCGCGCGACCGTGTGATTCACGATGTCGTCGAGGTCCTTGGGTCGGTTGTAAAACGCGGGCATCGGCGGCAGCAGCACCGCGCCCATCTCGGCGAGCGCCACCATGCACTTGAGGTGTCCGATGTGCAGCGGCGTCTCGCGCAGGAGCACGATGAGCGGCCGGCCTTCCTTCAGGGTCACGTCGGCCGCGCGCGCGATCAGCGAATCCGTGTGACACGAGGCGATCGCTCCCGCGGTCTTGATCGAGCACGGCGCGATCACCATCCCGGCCGTCTTGAAGGAGCCCGAGGCGATCGAGGCGCCGATGTCGCGGATGTCGTAGTGGTGCGCGGCGAGCGCTTCCACGTCTCTCACCGTGAACGCCGTCTCCTCGACGATCGTGCGCTTGCCCGGCGCCGAGATCACCAGGTGCGTCTGCACGTCGGCCTGCCCGCGCAGGATCTCGAGCAGACGAATCCCGTAGATCGATCCGGTCGCGCCCGTGATCCCGACGACGAGTCGCTTCAGAGGCGGAACCTCTTGCGGAACACTTCCTCGCGGGTCTTCTCGTAGAGCACTTCCCACTCGTGGCTGCCCTCGGGCATCGGGCGCGAGTAGGTGCTCAAGATCTTCCGGACCTCGCCGTCGATCGACTCGGCGAGCTTGGCTTCCTCGGTGAGCGCGCGCAGGACCTCGGTCCGCAGCTCGTCGGGCGCCTTGATGCTCACGCCCTGCGTCGTCCCGAGCTCTTTCAAGATCAGATCGGTCAGGTGGAACAGGCGCTCGCGGCTCATGCGCATCATCAGAGGACGAACCCCCGCTCGCGCGCGAGCTTCTCTTTCACCTTGCCCAGGAGCTGCCGATAGTCGGCCGCCGAGTCCTTGATCTGCTTGGCGTGGTCCATCAGCAGCTTTCGGGCGTCGGCGTCGAGCTGCTCTTCGGCGTTCAGGTTGTCGAGCACCACCTGACGGATGGCAGCGCGCGCGGTGTTCTCGTCCTTGATCTCGGCGACCTTCCGCACCGTCAGACGCTTGACCACCGCGCTCGCCATGCGATCGGCAACCGCTGCGTGGCGAGGCATAACCCGGTCAGCCTACACGCCTGTGACTCGGAGTGTCAAGGAACGGACCGCCCCCGCCTGGCGTCAGGACCGCGGCGCCGACGGCAGAACAACGGTCACGCGTGTGCCCATCGCCGGCGCGCTCTCGACCCGCACTGTTCCGCCGTGAGCTTCGACCAGCGCCTTGACGACGGCGAGGCCGATGCCGGTGCCGTGCGCCGCGCCCGCCGCGTCCGGCACGCGATAGTACGGCTCGAACACGCGGCTCAACGCGTCGGCCGGAATGCCCCGCCCGGCGTCGGCGACCTCGATCGCCACGCCGCCCGCCAGCGCGCGGGCGCCGACGCGAACCGTGCTGCCGCTCGGCGAGTACTTGATCGCGTTCGAGACCAGGTTGGTCAAGACGCGCTCCAGCGCGTCGGGGTCGGCGTCGACGACCGGCAGTGCCGACTCGCACTCCGTCGTGATCGGATGGCTCGCCGTCCCCTGGCGAAAGAGGTCGACCGTCGCCTCGATGGTCGACTCGATCTTCACGGGAATTCGGCAGAGCGCCGGCTCGAGCCCCCGCTCGATCCGCGAGAGGTCGAGCAGGTCGCTGACGATCCGACCGAGGCGTCTCGCCTCACGGCGCATGACCTGCGCGAGCCGCGTGACCTCTTCGGGAGGCAGGCGCCGAACGGCCAGGATCTCGCTGAAGCCTTGCAGCGCCGTCAGCGGCGTGCGCAGCTCGTGCGACGCGATCGCGACGAACGCCGACTTCGCGCGATCGAGCTCCTCGAGCTCCCGCCGCGCCGCCCCCACTCGCTCCTGCAGCTCGGCGGCAAAGCGCCGCTGCCGGGAGACCAACCGGGCGTTCTCGAGTGCCACACCGACGTGGGCGCCGATCGTTTCCAGCGCGGCACGTTCGCCGGTCGAGATATCACCGCACCGCTCGACCGCCAGCACGCCGACGGCTCGCCCGCCCGACAGCAATGGCGTCGCGAAGGCGCGGCGCGGACGGCCCCGCGCGCCGGTGTCACACACGAACGCCGATCTCCCGCCTTCGAGAACGCGCGCGGCGAGCGAACCGGCCGCGACGCGCTCGCCGCCCGCGATGACGAGCCGCTCGTCGTCTCGCACGATCAGCGCGAGTCTCGTCCACGCGCAGCCGCTCGGCGAGCGCGGCGCGTAGCCGAGCGAGTGACACGTCGAGCGCGGCCTCGTCCGAGAGCGCTCGCTGGATGCTCACGAGAGTCTCGTACCGCCGACGGTGACGGCCGGCGCGAGCTCTCAGGACCCCGCTCAGCACTCCGACCAGGCCCAGCACCGCGAACGTCGCCAACCCTTCGACGGCCTCGGTCGTGATCCCCGACCGCTCGATCTCCGGGAGCACGAGCGGCGCGCTCAGCAGGACTGCCGCCGCAGCGGCCAGCCCCCCGCCGACCGCGCCGAATCGCAGAGCGGCCGCGAGCACCGGCACCAGATACGCGTGACGGAAGAGCGAGGCGGCGCCGCCTCCTTCGAGCGCGATCGAGGTGGTGATCACCGCGAGAGCCGCCGCGACGAGACTCATCGCGGGCCGAGGGTGCGGTACGCCGCGAAGAAGAGCGTCGCGCTCACGAGCCCCGGCACCAGGCTCTGCGACCACGCCAGAAGCCAGCAGTTGATCGCGCCGAGCAGCGCGAGGTAGAAGACGGCGCCGGCTACCAGCTCGGGGCTCTTCGGCAGGAGCGGATCGACGAGATAGCGGAGCACGTACGCCGCCGTCGCCACGGTCGCCGCGGTCGCGAAGGACCAGCGCCGCGCGGCTCGATTGAAGAGCGCGCCGCGGAAGAAGCATTCGGCCGCGAGCACGTTGGCGCCGACGTCGTAGGCGATCGCCGACAGTATCTCGGACGCGTGATCGACGCGCACCTGAACACCGAGAGTCCGCGACGCGGAGACGAGCAAGTGGATCGAGAGACCGGCCCCCGCGAGGGCGCCCGTCACCACGGCGCGCAACGAGACCGGCGTGCCGAGACCCAGGCTGTCGAGCTGGCCGCGGGCGGCGAGCCACGAGATCCACAGTGCGGGCGCCAGATATGCGGCGGCACCGGGAGCGGCCACCGCGGATGCGGTGGCGGCCAGCCCGAGCAGCGCGATCGCGACCACACTCGACGCCGGGCTCACGGGTGCCCAGGCCAGCGCGGTGGCGAGCAAGGCGCCCTGTCCCGCCGTAACGCCGATCACGCGCACGGCGTGCGCCGGAAGTATCGAGACCTCGACCAGGAGCATCGCGACCGCGGCGCCGACCGCCAGCACTAGCGAGCAGTGCCAGTGGGGTGTCGGCGAGCAGGCGCTCAGCCCGAGGAGCGTAGGGTTGATCGAGCGCCCACATCGGGCTTCGCGGTGGCCAGCGTCTGGATCAGGCTGACGAACATGGACACCGCATCCTCGTCGAGCGTGAGTCCCGCCGATGACGTGAGGTGCTCGATCGCCGTCGCGTGCGAGAGGGCGGCACGATACGGACGGCTCGATGTCAGCGCGTCGTACACGTCCGCGACCGCGATGATCCGCGCGCCGAGCGGAATCTCGTCCCCGGTCAGCCCGTCCGGGTAGCCGGAGCCGTCCCAGCGCTCGTGGTGGTGGCGGATCATCAAGGCGCCGCCCGTGAAGAAGTCGAACGGCGCGACGATCTGCGCGCCGATCAGCGGATGATTGCGCATCACGGTCCATTCCTCGGGATCGAGCGCGCCGGGCTTGCGCAGTACTCCTTCGGGAATGCCGATCTTCCCGATGTCGTGCAGGAGGCCGGCCTGGCCGATCATGTCGACCTCGCCGGGCGGCAGCCCGAGCGCCGACGCGACGCCGCGGCTCCACGCGCCGACCCGCTCGGAGTGACCTCGCGTGTACGCGTCCTTCGCCTCCAGCGCGTTGGCCAGGCCGAGCAGCGACTGATAGATCGCGCGCTGCACCTGCTGGTAGAGCCGCCGCACGTCCTCGGCGTACCGCAGCGTTTGCTGGTACGCGGCGTTGAGGCGGCGATAGGCGACGGTGAGGTCGTCGCCCGGCGCCGCGCCTACTCGCGTTGCCATACGGCCGCATGCGGCACCACGCTCTCGACGAGCGAGAGCAGGCGCACCGGAGAGAACGGCTTGGTCAGATAGTGATTGGCCCCGGCCGCGAGCCCCCGCGCGACGTCGGACTCCTGGGCCGCCGCGGTCAGCATCACGATCTTGGTCTCGGCGAACCGGGGATCGCTCCGCAGTCGCGCGCACACCTCGAGCCCGCTGATGTCGGGCAGCTGGACGTCGAGGAAGATCAGCTCCGGCCGCATCGCCTCGGCGTGAGCGAGCGCCGTCTCGCCATCGTAAGCATCGATGACGGAAATGCGCTCGTCTTCGAGCGTGAGGCGGATGAGGTCGACCACGTACGGCTCGTCGTCGGCGATCAGGACCGTTAGCATGACGATCTCTAACGGCAAGCGCGATGCCAGCGCGAATCACACGCAACGCCGCGGAGTTCCCTGCCCCAGAGCTCCGCCGGCGCCCAGCGGGGCGGGCGCCGCGCCCACGCCGCTGGGCAGCCTCGCGGTCGTCGCGTTGACGGGTCGTCCGAATTGTACCGGGCTACGCGGGGCGGGCCGTCGATGAGATTTCTAGCGAGCGCGACCGGCGGTCAGGAGTCGCGCCAGCGCGCGGGCCAGCGCGGCGAGCGCCCGCTGGTAGTCGACTTCTTCCTCGACGCGGCCGGCGAGCCGGCGCTCGGCGCGCTCGCGGGCGCGCTCGGCCCGCGTACGATCGATCTCTTCGGGGCGCTCGGCGGTATCAGCGAGCACGATCACCTTGTCGTTGCGCACCTCGGCGAAGCCGCCCGAGACCGCCAGATAGTGCTCGTCGCGCCCGATCCGGTACATGAGCTCGCCGATTCCGAGGGTCGTCAGGAAGGCCGCGTGGCCCGGCAGCACACCGAAGTAGCCCTGGCTGCCGGGGATGACGATCTCGTCGACCGTCTCGGCCACGACCAGGCGCGTCGGCGTGGCGATCTCGAGCGTGATCCGGTCGGCCACTGCTAGCCGCTCGCCGCGAGCTTCTTGGCCTTCTCCACGGCCTCGCCGACGTCGCCGACCATGTAGAACGCCTGCTCGGGCAGCTCGTCGTGCTTGCCGTCGACGACTTCGCGGAAGCTCTTGACGGTGTCCGCGAGCTTGACGTATCGCCCGGGCTGGCCGGTGAACTGCTCTGCGACGGAGAACGGCTGGGACAGGAACCGCTGGATCTTCCGGGCGCGGGCGACGGCGAGCTTGTCCTCGTCCGAGAGCTCTTCCATGCCGAGGATCGCGATGATGTCCTGTAGATCCTTGTAGCGCTGAAGAATGAGCTGCACGTCGCGCGCCGTGCGGTAGTGCTCAGCGCCGAGGATGTTGGGATCGAGGATCCGCGACGTGGAGGACAGCGGATCGACCGCCGGGTAGATTCCGAGCTCGGTGAGCGGGCGCGAGAGCACGGTGGTGGCGTCCAGATGCGCGAAGGCGGTCGCGGGCGCCGGGTCGGTGATGTCGTCCGCCGGCACGTAGATCGCCTGCACCGACGTGACCGAGCCCTTCTTCGTGGAGGTGATTCGCTCCTGCAGCTGGCCCATCTCGGTGCCCAGGGTCGGCTGATAACCGACCGCCGACGGCATCCGGCCGAGCAACGCGGAAACCTCGGATCCGGCCTGGGTGAACCGGAAGATGTTGTCGATGAACAACAGCACGTCCTTGCCTTCCTCGTCGCGGAAGTACTCGGCGGCGGTGAGGCCGGTGAGTCCCACGCGCAGCCGCGACCCGGGCGGCTCGGTCATCTGGCCGAAGATCAGCGCGGTTTTCTCGATGACGCCCGATTCCTTCATCTCGTGATAGAGGTCGTTGCCCTCACGCGTGCGCTCGCCCACACCGGCGAACACCGAGATACCACCGTGCTGCTTGGCGATGTTGTTGATGAGCTCCTGGATGAGCACGGTCTTGCCGACGCCGGCACCGCCGAAGAGCCCCGTTTTGCCGCCCTTCGTGTACGGCTCGAGCAAGTCGATGACCTTGATCCCCGTCTCGAACATCTCGACCTTCGTCGACTGGTCCTCGTACGGCGGGGCCGCGCGGTGGATGGGGTACATCTTCTTCGCGTTGATCGCCGGGCCCTTGTCCACGGGCTCGCCGACGACATTCATGATCCGGCCGAGCGTCTCCGGCCCGACGGGGATCGTGATCGGCGCGCCGGTATCGCTCACGGTCATCCCGCGGCGGAGCCCGTCGGTCGCGGCCATGGCGATCGTGCGCACCTGGCTCTCGCCCAGGTGCTGCGCGACTTCCAGCGTGAGCTTCTGCGAATACGCGAAGACGTCCTTGTTCTCGACGCCCTCGACCAGGAGCGCGTTGTAGATGGACGGCAGCCGACCCGGCTCGAACTCCACGTCGACGACCGGCCCGATGACCTGAACGATTTTCCCGGTGCTCATGCCTCCGCTCCTTCGTTCTTGCTCGCCTCCCCCCTCCGCTTGAGGGCCTCGGCGCCGCCGACGATGTCGAGCAGCTCCTTGGTGATCTTCTCCTGGCGCGCCTTGTTGTACTGGATCGTGAGGACGTCGATCATCTCTTTCGCGTTCTTGGTCGCGGCCTCCATCGCCGTCATGCGCGCGCCGTACTCCCCGGCCAGCGATTCCATGAGGGCGCGGAAGACCTGGGTTCGCACGTGCCGCGGCAGCAGCTCGTCGAGAATCGCCTTCGGATTCGGCTCGTAGAGGTAGTCGACCGCCTCCGCGGCCGATTCGCCCTCGGCCTTGCGCGGAATCGGCAGGAGCTGCTCGCGGACCGGACGCTGGACGGCAACGGATCGGAACTCGTTGTAGACGAGGTACACCTCGTCGACCTCGCCGTCGAGATACTGCTGCATGAAGTAGTCGGCGAGCTCGCTCGCGTGGGAGTAGGCCAGCCGGTCCCAGAAGGCGATCATGTCGCGCTTGATCGTCCACGGCCGGCGGCGGTAGAAATCACGCGCCTTGCGGCCGACCACGACCAGCGTGACCTCGGTCGTATTGGATTGTCTGATCAGGTCGAGCGCGCGGCGGATGACGTTGGAGTTGAAGGCGCCGGCCAAGCCCTTGTCGGCCGTGATGATCACGATCTGGCGGCGCGGCCCCTCCCGCTGCTCGAGCAGCGGATGCTGCGCGCCGTCGCTGCCCGACGCCGCGGTGACCAGATTCCCGAGCAGCTCGCCCATCTTGGCCGCATAGGGCCGCGCCGCGAGGATCCGCTCCTGCGCCCGGCGCAGCTTCGCCGCCGCGACGAGCTTCATCGCGCGCGTGATCTTCTGCGTGGACTGGACGGAGCGGATCCGCCGCTGGATGTCGCGAAGGGTCGCCATCGGGCCGGACTCTAGGCCGCCTTGATGCCCTTGGCGGCGACGAACTCCGTTCGCGCGTCGGTGATCGCCTTCGCGATGGTTTCGCGCAGCGCGTCCGAGATCTCCTTCTTCTCGCGGATGTCCGTGAGGAGCTGCGGGGCGCGCCGCTCGATATAGCTATAGAGGAAGGGCTCGAACTCACGAATGGCGTCGACCGGCAGCTCGTCGAGCATGCCCTGCGTGCCCGCGAAGATGATCACGATCTGCTTCTCGACCGGCAGCGGCTGATACTGCCCCTGCTTCAAGAGCTCGACCATCCGCTGACCGCGGGCCAGCTGCGCCTGCGTCGCGCGGTCGAGGTCGGAGCCGAACTGGGCGAACGCGGCGAGCTCGCGGTACTGCGCGAGGTCGAGCCGCAGCTTGCCGGCGACCTGGCGCATGGCCCGCACCTGCGCGGAGCCACCCACTCGCGAGACCGACAGGCCGACGTTCACGGCCGGCCGGATACCGCCGTAGAAGAGGTCGGACTCCAGGTAAATCTGCCCGTCCGTGATCGAGATGACGTTGGTCGGGATGTACGCCGACACGTCGCCGAGCTGCGTCTCGATGATCGGCAGGGCCGTGAGCGAGCCTCCGCCGAGGTCGTCGTTGAGCTTCGCCGCGCGCTCGAGCAGCCGCGAGTGCAGATAGAAGACGTCGCCCGGATACGCCTCGCGACCCGGCGGCCGCCGGAGCAGCAGCGAGAGCTGGCGATACGCGGTCGCGTGCTTGGAGAGGTCGTCGTAGATGCACAGCGCGTGGCGCTTGGAGTCGCGGAAGTACTCGCCCATCGTGACGCCGGTGTACGGCGCGATGTACTGCAGCGGCGCCGGCTCCGAGGCCGAGGCCACGACGACCGTCGTGAACTTCATCGCGCCGGCGTCTTCCAGCACCTTCACCACCTGCGCGATCGTGGAGAGCTTCTGACCGATCGCGACGTAGAAGCAGAAGACGTCCTGGCCCTTCTGGTTGATGATCGTGTCGACGCCGATCGCGGTCTTGCCGGTGCCCCGGTCGCCGATGATCAGCTCGCGCTGGCCGCGCCCGATCGGGATCATGGCGTCGATGGCCTTGAGCCCGGTCTGGAGCGGCTCCTTCACCGAGCGGCGATCGACCACGCCCGGCGCGTAGCGCTCGATCGGCCGGAACTCCTTGGTGGCGATCGCGCCCTTGCCGTCCACCGGCTGACCGAGCGCGTTCACGACGCGCCCGACCAGCGCCTCGCCGACCGGCACCTCCGCGATGCGGTTGGTGCGCTTGACGATGTCGCCTTCCTTGATGAGCTTGTCGTCGCCCAGGAGCACCGCGCCGACCTGGTCCTGCTCCAGGTTCAAGACCATCCCGATGACGTCGCCCGGGAACGTGAGCAGCTCGCCCGCCATCGCCTTCTCGAGCCCGTGCACGCGCGCGATGCCGTCGCCGACCTCGATGACGCGGCCGACCTCCTGCAGGTCGACCTCCGCCTCGTAGCCCGCCAGCTGGCGCTTGATGATTTCGCTGATCTCTCCGGCCTTGATCATCGCTCTCTCCTGTCCCCTACCCCTGCGCGAGGCGTCGGTGCATTCGCGCCAGCTGTCCGTCCAGGCTTCCGTCGACGAGCAGGCTGCCCACTTCGGCCACGAAGCCGCCGAGCAGCTCTCGGTCGGCGACTTCCTCGAGCACCACGTGCTTGCCGCCCAGCGCGCGGCTCAGCTTTCCCGTCAGCGCCGAGCGGTCGGCGTCGTTGAGCGGGACCGCGGTCCGCACGCGAGCGCGGACGCGATTCTCGGCTTGGTCGTGGAGCTCACGGAAGGCCCCGACGATCGCCTCCAGGTGGTCGGCCCGCCCCTGCGCGGCCACCAGCGCGAGAAAATCCTGGGCGAGCTTCGAGACCTGGAGCCGGCTCGCGATCTCGGCCGCGACGCCGCGCTTGGCGGCCGAGGTGACCCACGGGCGCGCGAAGAACGCGTGCAGCCCGGGCTCGCTGGCGAACTGGGCCGCGACCGCCTCGAGCTCGCGCGCGATGACGTCCACCTGGTTGCGCTCGCGGGCGAGCTCGAAGAGCGCCTTCCCGTAGGAGCGGGCGACGCCGGGCGAGGCCTTCACCTAGTTGCCGACCTTGGAAATCGCGTCCGCGACGATCCGCCGGTGATCTTCGTCGCGCAGGCTGCGGCGCATGAGCTTCTCGGCGACCGCCGTCGCCAGGTCGGCGACCTCGCGCCGCAACTCGTCACGCGCGCGGCGCACGTCCGCGTCCATCTGCGCCTTCGCGGTCTCGACGAGGCGCTGCGATTCAGCGCGCGCGGCGTCGACCAGCCGCTTTTGCTCGTCCGCCGCGTCCTTCAGGGCCTGTGCGCGGATGGCCGCCGCCTCGGCTAAGCGACGTGCGGAGCCGCGTCTCGTTCTCCTCCTGCTGGCGCGCGGCTTCGGCGCGTGCCGCCTGCGCCTCGTCGAGCGATTTCTGGATCGCCTGCGTGCGCTCGGCCATCTTCGCGAGGAACGGCTTGTAGAGCAGACGCTGCAGGATCAGCAGCAAGATGATGAAGTTCAGGAACTGGATGATCAGCGACTTGTCGAGGCTGATGAGGCCGCCGCTCTCGTGCCCGCCCTCGCTCGCCGCCAGCGCGATGCCCGGCGCCAGCAACACCAGCAGGACGACGATACGCGCGACGGTGCCGATCCATTCCCGTACACGCTGATGCATTCGGAGGTCTCCTCGATCTCGAGATGCCCGACGAAGGTTTGTGAAAACTATCACGCAATTCCGCTCGGTGTCAATCGCCGCGCGCGGCCTCACGAGCGCGAAATGACCCCGCCCCCGACCACGACGTCGCCGTCGTAAAAGACCACCGACTGGCCGGGGCTCACGGCGCGCTGCGGGGTGTCGAAGACGACCTCCGCGGCGTCGCCTTCCAGCGCACGCACGGTGGCCGGCGCCGGCTGGTGGCTGTGGCGGATCTTTGCCGCGACGCGCAGCGGAGAGGTCGGCGGCGCGCACGCGATGAAATTGACCGCGGTCGCCACGAGCCGGTCGCGCTCGAGCTCGGCCGCGCCGCCGACCGTGACCGTGTTGCGCTCGGGATCGAGGTCGATCACGTAGAGCGGCCGGCCGGCCGCCAGCCCGAGCCCGCGCTTCTGGCCGACGGTGAACCCCGCGATACCGCCGTGCGCGCCGAGCGTGGTGCCGAGCCGATCGACGACCGCGCCGGGCCGAAACACCTCGGGGGCACGGCGTCGCAGGAAGCCGCGATAGTCGTCGTCGGGGACGAAGCAGATGTCCTGGCTCTCCGGCTTGTCGGCGGTGACCAGCGCCAGGCGCCGCGCGCGGGCTCGTACCTCGTCCTTCGTGAGCTCGCCGATCGGAAACCGCGCCGCGCCGAGCTGCGCCTGCGTGAGGGGCCAGAGAAAATCGGTCTGGTCCTTCCGTAGATCCTTGGGCCGCAGGAGCAGATGGCGTCCCGTGACCGGATCGCGCTCGACCCGCGCGTAGTGCCCGGTGGCGACGGCCGCGGCGTCCCACGCGCGCGCGCGCCCGAGCAGCGAACCGAACTTTAGGTTGCTGTTACACGACAAGCACGGAATCGGAGTCTGCCCTTTGCCGTATGAATCGACGAACTGGTCGATCACCTTTTGGTTAAATTCTTCGTCCATGCTGAGGAGGTAGTGCGGAATACCGAGCGTGCGCGCGACCTGGCGCGCGTCCTCGACCGCCTCGGTGCCGCAGCAGCTTCCGAACCGCTTCGTCGGCTCGTCCGCTTCCTGGCGCGGCCAGACGCGCATGGTGATGCCGACGACGTCGCACCCCTGCTCCACCAGCAGGGCCGCGGCGACCGACGAGTCGACTCCTCCGCTCATGCCGACGACGATACGATCTGCCATTTCGCGCCTGGTCGCGACCTCGTGTGCGTGTCTCGCGCTTGCCGGCCGCGATCTAGTGGCGAGCGCCGAAGATCTCGGCGAGCCGCTCGAGCTCGTCGGGCGTCGCGTAGCTGACCTCGATCTTACCCTTTCGCTCGTTGCCGATGATCCGCACGCGCGTCATCAGGCCACGCTGGAGCGCCTCCTCGAGCGCCGCCAGCTCGACGGAGCGCCGCCGGCCCTTCCGCGGCGCCAGCCCGCGGGCCTCGGCGAGCGACTCCTTCGCGCGGATCGAATCCTCGGTCGTCCGGACCGACCAGTCGTGGGTCAGAATCTCGTCTCGCAGCCGGAGCTGCTCGGAAACTGTCGGCAACGCCAGCAGTGCGCGCGCGTGGCCCATCGTCAGGCGGCCGCTTCGCAGATCGGCCTGGATTTCCTCCGGCAGTTTCAGCAGCCGGAGACAGTTCGCGATCGACGTGCGGTCCTTCCCGATCCGCTGCGCGAGCTCTTCCTGCGTCCACGCGAACTCCGCGAGAAGCTTCTGATAGGCCTGCGCCGCCTCGATCGGGTTCAAATCCTCGCGCAGCAGATTCTCGACGAGTGCGAGCTCGATGCTCTGCGCGTCGGTGGCCTCGCGCACGATCGCGGGAATCCGCTCGAGCCCGGCCTGACGCGCCGCACGCCACCGCCGCTCTCCGGCGATGAGCTGGTAGGCTCCCCCGATTCTTCGGACGATGATCGGCTGGATGACTCCAGACGACTTGATGGACGCGGCCAGCTCGTCCAGCGCCGTGAAGTCGAACACCTTCCTGGGCTGGTTCGGGTTCACCTCGATCTGATCGATCGGTACGTCGACGAGCGCTTCCGCTTCCGCCGGCTCAGAGGCCAACAGCGCGCCCAACCCACGACCGAGACCTCGCTTAGTAATCATGGTTCAGCACCTCCCGAGTCAGTTCGAGGTATGCGGCGGAGCCACTGGACTTGAGGTCGTGAAGCATGACCGGCCTACCGTGGCTGGGCGCCTCCGTGAGGCGGACGTTGCGCGGAATGACCGTGTCAAACACCTGGCCAGGAAAGTATCGATTGACCTCTTCGCGGATCTGGAGCGTGAGGCTCGTGCGGCCATCGAACATCGTCAGCAAGATCCCCAAGAGGTCCAGGCCGGGATTGAGCTTGTCCCGGACAAGCTTCACGGTCTTCTTGAGTAGATGCGCGAGGCCCTCGAGCGCGTAGAACTCGCACTGCAGCGGAACTAGAACCCGGTCGGCCGCGACGAGCGCGTTGATGGTCAGTAGCCCCAGCGACGGCGGACAATCGATGATGATGTAGTCGTAGGCCGCAGAAACCGTAGCCAATACGTCCCTGAGTCGGTGCTCTCGCCTCTCGACCCCGACGAGCTCGATCTCGGCCCCGACCAGATCGATGTCGGCCGGAAGCAGCTTCAGCCCAGGTACGACCGTCTCGCGGATCGCCTTCTCGGCCGCTTCGCCACCGAGGAGGACGTGATAGACCGTCGGATGGAGGCCGCTCTTCTGGACGCCCAGCCCGGTCGTCGCGTTTCCCTGCGGGTCGAGATCGACGATGAGCGTAGGCCGCTCGGCCAGCGCGAGCCCTGCGGCCAGATTCACGGCGGTTGTCGTCTTCCCGACGCCACCCTTCTGGTTCACGATCGCGAGGGTCCGAGCCATCGTTCAGCCCTTGCCTT
Source organism: uncultured Candidatus Rokubacteria bacterium (assembly GCA_963789955.1). Taxonomy (GTDB): domain Bacteria; phylum Methylomirabilota; class Methylomirabilia; order Rokubacteriales; family CSP1-6; genus AR31. The sequence continues at coordinate 36,046 of CAWBMV010000036.1, read as the reverse complement.
CGCCGCTAGAGTGTTCCACGACGCACACTATCTAGTCAACACGTGTTTGCTATTATGCCGAGTGTTCCACGCGCAACACTTTCCACAGTCTGCCATGTCCAGTCAAACTTTCCGTTAATGGGTGCCGCTGTAGTACGTCTAGCAGCGGCCACGCCCAATGGTCCGTGCCTCCGACCGCTACGAGCCTAGGGTCGGTAAACTGCAAAGCGGCGGGATGAGCCCGGCCTGACTCCGGGAACGGTGGCCCATTCTCCGATGGATAGGGGTTTCGGCTTCGGCGGACCCGACGCAACGACGATTCCGGACTCCGACACCAGGGCCGCCGCGGCGGGAATCATCTCCTCGACATCGCCGGCGCAGCGCATGACCACGGCGTCGAGCCGCCCGCCGAGCTCCTCGCCGAGGCTCTCGACTCGGCCCTCTGCGACACGGGCCCCACCAAGCCTCATCACTCGAATGGCGCTGGTGAGGAACATTGCCCGGCGGCGGCGCGACTCGATCAAGACCACGTCGATCTCACGCCTGACGATCTTGATCGGGAGCCCCGGGCAGACCGGCGCCCGAACCCACGTCTCCCAGAGCTTCGAACTGAAGAGGGAAGCAGCTTCAGGAAGAGCAGGCTATCCAGAAAGAGATGTTCCACGATCCACATCGGGTCGGACGAACCCACCAGGCGATGGGCCTTCTGCCATTTCAACAATAGACTCAGATATTTGCCAAAGTTGTCGCGCTCGCGAACGGAAAGCGGTCGCTTCAGGATCGCCCCGGCCCCATTGGACAGGGCCTCCAGCGGCGTCACTTGCCGAGGCAGAAGGTCGAGAAAATGCGGTCGAGAACCGCGTCACCCACATCGACACCCAGGATTTCACCGGTGAGACCAAGAGCAAGCTTCAGATCGACTAGCGCCGCTTCGAGGGGCGCCTCCGCCAGCGCGGCCACACTCGAGGCGAGGGAACTGGCGAATGCCTGAAGCAGCTCGAGCTGGCGAAGCGACGTCACGATGCCGCCTTCGTCTCCGGCCGCGGCGGCTCGATGCTCGACCTCTTGCGCGAGGCGCTCGAGCAGCAAGTCGATCCCGCCGTCGCTGACCGTCGAGGCGTTCACCGCGCCGGGCAGGGACACGGCATCCGGATGACGGGGGAGATCGCTCTTCGTGAGCACGAGGACGCGCGCGCGGTCTGCCGTCTCTTCTAGGACGTGTCGGTCCGGGGGGATGCTCGTGTCCATCACGACCAGGAGGAGATCGCTCTCATCGATCGCCAGGCGACTTCGCCGCATGCCTTCGGCTTCGATCGGATCGTGGGGAACGGCGAGCCCTGCCGTGTCGAGAAGCCGCACGGGCACGCCGCCGATCACCATCGTTGCTTCCACCACGTCGCGCGTCGTGCCTGGCGCCGCGGACACGATCGCGCGCTCGCGGCCGAGCAGCGCGTTCAGCAAGCTCGACTTGCCGGCGTTCGGTGGACCGATGAGGGCGACCGTGATCCCGTCGTGCACGACTCGGCCATGACGAGCGGCCGCTACCGCGCGGTCGACCGCGGCCTGGAGCCGGGCAATCGTGGCGCGCGCGGCTTCGAGGTCGTGGCCGATACGCTCGTCAGGGAAGTCGAGCACCACCTCGAGGCCGGCGATGATCTCCACGAGGGTGTCTCGCCAGCTCCGCACCTGATCCGCGAGTCCGCCCGCGAGCGCGCGCGCCGCGAGCGCGACGGCGCGATCGGTACGCGCGCCGATCATGAGCGCCACGGCCTCGGCCTGCGCGAGATCGAGACGGCCGTTCAGAAACGCTCGGCGCGTGAACTCGCCGGGCGCCGCCAACCGAGCGCCGCCGGCGACGATCCATTGCGTCACCAGTCGCAGCAACGCCGGCGAGCCGTGACACGACAGCTCCACGACGTCCTCGCCCGTATACGAACGCGGCGCGAGCATCACCGCGCACAGCGCGTCGTCTACGCGCTCTGAGCTCTTCGCGTCGACGATGCCGACGCGGCGAAGGACGTGCGAAGGGAATGCCGCCAGCGGAACGGCGCTCCGGAGCAGGGGACCGACGATCGCGATCGCGTCCGGGCCGCTCACGCGAATCACCCCGATGGCGCTCTCGCCGATCGCCGTCGCGACCGCGACGATCGTGTCGGCGGCGCGGGGTGGCTCAGGCCCGGGCGTCTTTCGCCTCGCGTGCTGCGCGGGTGCGCGCGGGTCGATCCATGAGCTTCTGCTGCAGGATCTGGAGCACGTTGGACACGGTCCAGTAGAGAACCAAGCCCGAGGGCAGGTTGAGGAACATGAAGGTGAAGACGACCGGCATGAACAGCATCATCTTCGCCTGCCGCGGGTCGCCCATCGTCGGCGTCAACTTCTGCTGCACAAACATCGTGATGCCCATGAGCACGGGCAACACGTAGATCGGATCGTGCGCGGCCAGATCGCAGATCCACAGATCGAAGCCGAAGAGGTGTCCGAAGCACAAGAACGGCGAGCCCTGCAGCTCGACCGATACCGACAACGCCAGGTAGAGCGCGTAGAAGATCGGGACCTGCGCGATCATCGGCAGGCAGCCGCCCATCGGATTCACGCGATGCTTCTTGTAGAGCGCCAGCGTCTCGCGCTGCAGCGACTGCGGGTCCTTCTGATACTTGCTCCGGAGCGCGTTCACCTGAGGCTGCAGCGCCTGCATCGCCTTCATCGACCGCATGCTCTTGACGGTCAGGGGATAGAACAGCACCTTCGACACGACCGTGAGCAGGATGATCGCGATGCCGTAGTTGCCGACGTGCTTGAAGGTCCAGTTCAGCAGTAACAGGATCGGCACGCCGAGCCATTCCATCGGCAGGCCGCCGTACTTACGGGGTATGGGAAAGCCGCCGAAGTTGATCGTGTCCTGCAGCCCGAGCGCCTTCAGGCGGTCGTACTCCTTCGGACCGGCGTACAGAACGACGGTGCCTTCCCACGCCTGGCCGGGTGCGATCGTGGGCGTGGCCTTCACCGCGATGGTCACGCGGCCCGCGGGCGCCTTATCGCCGTTCTTCGCGTCGGGGACCTTGCCGTCGGTCGCCGCAACGATCTTGAACCCCGGGCTCTTGGGGACGAGAGACGCGAGATACCACACGCTGTCGAGGGCCACCCAATCGCCGTCGGACGTAACGCTGTGAGCCGCCGTTAAGTCATTAATTCTATTGACGGATCCGTGGGTCGACCACACGATCTCGGTCGGGTGCTGCCCCTGGAATTTCTCCGGGGTTCCACGCCAGGTCTGCCGGGTCAGCCACGGCAGGCTGAGCGTGACCGTCCGCGGCGCGGCGCCGGGATTCTCGACTCGCACGAACGCGTCGATGGCATACCCATCCGGCTGGAACCTGAGCGTCTGGCGAATCCTGAGCCCTGGGCTTCGCCGGTCAGCACGAGCTCGGCGAGCTTGTCCGTCAGGACCAGCGAATCCTTGTCGAAGCTCATCGGCACGACTTCGCCGGGACCGTTCTCGTCAGGCGCCAGCTGAAGCCCACCCGGACCGAGGTCGCCGACGATGACCATCGGCTTCTCGCTGCGATACCGGAGCACCAGCTCTTGCAGCTTTCCGCCCTCGCTGCTGACCACGTCGCGATACAGCGACGATTCCACCGTGACGAGCCGTTGCGGCGGACGCGCCGCCTGAGACGTTCGCGCTGGGGCCGGTGCGCTCGCCGTCGGCGGCGCAGGTGCCGGTGGGGCGGGGCCGTGGGTGGCTCGCTTGCGGTCTGAGCTGGCTGGGGCTTCGCCGGAGGCGGCGTCTCAGGGAAGAAGAACATCTGGTAGACGATGAAGACCGCCGCCATGAGCACTGCCGCGAGAATCGCCCGCTTTTCCATCGTCAGGCCCGCCTCGCTCGAGCCGGCGGCGGGTCAAATCCCCCGGGATGGAATGGATGGCAACGCGCGACGCGCCAGACCGCGAGGGCGGCGCCGCGCAGCAGGCCGTGTTCCACGAGCGCAAGCCGCGCGTACTCGGAGCAGGTCGGCGCGAACCGACATGCGCTCGGCAGGAACGGCGACACGAGCGACTGGTACGCTCGCAGCGATCCGACGGCGAGACGTGTCGCGATGCTCACGCTCGGGGACCAGGAATGGCGCTCAGCGCGCCCTGCAGCTCGTCGGTCAGCACCGTGAACGGCTGCCGAAGCGCGCCGGGCCGGCCGATGATCACGAGGGCCGTGTGCGAGGGCGCGGCGTTCCGAATCGCACGGTAGGCCTCGCGCAGGCGACGGCGTGCTCGGTTTCTCTGGGCGGCACCGCGGACCTGCCGACTCACGGCGAATCCCGCGCGTCGCGGCTCGTCCGTCGCTTGCCAGAGTACGATCATAGACGGCCGGTCAATTCGCTTGCCTCGCTGGAAGAGCGCCTGAAAGTCAGCGCTGCTGGTCAACCGTTCGCGTCGAGGAAATCGGCCGGTCAGACGGTCAGCCGTTTCCGCCCCTTCGCGCGCCGACGCTTGAGAACCTTCCGCCCGCCTTTGGTCTTCATCCGCTCGCGGAAGCCATGAGTCTTCTTCCGTCGCCGCACGTTTGGTTGAAACGTCCGCTTCATGAGCCGTACTCCCTCCGAGATCGTTGAATCGACCAAGTGTAGACATCGCTCCGAGGCGAGTCAACTCGCTGTCGACTCGTCGAAGGCTCTTGCGACGCGATTCACGCTCATGCTAGAGTCCGCCATCCAATCGTGCGACGGATCGGCGCGAGGAGTTTTGTCCTGATGTGCGCGCCTGGCGGCGCAATACTCCGGCCGTACAAGATGCCCCGAGCTATCCACACTTGTGGATAACTCTGTGTGTAAGTGAGGGCGACTCTCGTGTTGGAAGACCTTTGGGCTCGACTCATCGAATCCCTGGCTCGGACGCTCCCCACGCCGGTCCTCGACAACTGGATCCGCCCGTGCCGCCTCGTGGCGGTCGAAGGGGACCACCTTCGAATCGGCGCGCCGAACAAGTTCTCGCGCGACTGGCTGGCCCAGAACTACCTCGACGCGCTTCATCAAGCCGCGCGCGAGGTGCTCGGCGGCCATCCCCGGATCACGCTGATCGTCGATGAGGCCGTTCCCGCCGAGCCGGTCGCGCCTCCGCGTCTGGAGCGCGCGTCGGGCGGTGGCACCGTCGAGGGTCTGAATCCGCGCTACACGTTCGACGCGTTCGTGGTGGGCTCGTCCAACCAGTTCGCGCAGGCCGCCTGCCAGGCGGTCGCCGAGCTGCCGTCACGTGCGTACAACCCGCTCTTCATCTACGGCGGCGTCGGCCTCGGGAAAACGCACCTCTTGCACGCGGTCGGGCACCAGTGCGTGCGTCTCTTCCCCGGCATGTCGGTGGCGTATCTCTCGTCGGAGCGCTTCACGAACGAGCTCATCAACGCGATTCGCTACGATCGGACCGCCGAGTTCCGGGCGCGCTACCGTACGATCGACCTCCTGCTGATCGACGACATCCAGTTCATCTCCGGCAAGGAGCGCACGCAGGAGGAGTTCTTCCACACGTTCAACGACCTCTACGAGTCGCGCAAGCAGATCATCGTCTCGAGCGACTCGTCGCCCAAGGACATCCCGGAGATCGAAGAGCGTCTGCGCTCGCGGTTCGAGTGGGGGCTGATCGCCGATATCCAGCCGCCGGATTTCGAGACGCGCGTGGCGATCATCAAGAAGAAGGCCGCCCTCGAGCGCGTCCGTCTCGGCGACGACGTCGCCTACCTGATCGCGAGCCGGATCAAGTCCAACATCCGCGAGCTCGAGGGCTCACTCACGCGCATGATCGCGTTCTGCGCCCTCACCGCCCGCGAGATGACGGTCGACCTGGCCCAGGAAGTCCTCGGCGAGCTCTGGGGCGAGGACGAAAAGATCATCACGATCGATCAGATCCAGCGGCGAGTCTGCGACTTCTTCGGCCTGAAGATGTCGGATCTCAAGGCCAAGAACCGGACCAAGGCGATCGCCTTTCCGCGTCAGGTCGCGATGTACCTCTCCCGCCAGATGACGCACTCGTCTCTCTCCGAGATCGGTCGCGCGTTCGGCGGCAAGGATCACACGACGGTCTTGCACGCGGTGGACAAGATCCAGACTCTCTTGCAGGATGATCCCAAACTCCGCAAGACGATCGATGGACTTGTCCAGAGCGTCAACCTGTGATCCACAGCGCCCGCCACGATCTCCACACGCTTATCCCCGTCGACGGCGTCGCTGAACTACCGACGCCGTCAGCGCTTCTCGCTGCTTCTCGCTGTCCACACCGCTCGACGATGACTACGGCTACGAAGTTGTTTCTTTCTTCTTCAAAACAACACTGGAGAACCTCATGGAAGTAGTGATCGAGCGTGATGCGTTCCTCAAAGGCCTCCAGATGGTTCAAAACATCGTCGAGCCACGGCAGACGCTCCCGATTCTCGCGAACGTCTTGCTCGAGGCCGCCGGCGACAGCGTGCGCCTGACCGCGACGGACCTCGAGGTCGGCGCGCGCGTCTCGGTGCCGGCGAAGGTCGGCGCCAAGGGCGCGATCACGGTATCGGCGCGAAAGCTTGCCGAGATCGTGAAGGAGCTGCCGGCGGCGGCGGTGACGCTCAAGGTTTCGGACAACGTCACGGTGAGTCTGCGTTGTGGCGGCGCGACCTATCGGATGGTCGGCCTGGCGCCCGACGATTTTCCGCCGGTGGTGCCGGCGTCGCCTCAATCCTGGGTCAGTATCGAGACGAAGATTCTCCGCGAAATGCTCACTCAGACGAGCTTCGCGGTTTCGCACGACGAGACGCGCTACGCGCTCAACGGTGTCTTGTTCTCGTTTCAAGGAAAAGACGTGCGGATGGTCGCGACCGACGGACATCGGCTCGCGCTTTCCATGCGAAGCCTCGGTCAGGGCGTCGCGAGCGCGACCGGCATCGTTCCGCGCAAGGCGGTCACGGAGATCATGCGGGTCATCGGCGCGGGCGAAGAGGTTCAGATCGCGATCACGGAGAATCAGTTCGTGCTCCAGATGCCGAATTTCGTGATGACGGCTCGACTGATCGAAGGCCAGTTCCCGAATTACGAAGCAGTGATCCCGAAGACTCATCCGAGTCGGCTCACGACGGCTCGTGGCGGGCTCTCGGCGGCGCTTCGTCGTGTCTCGGTGATGGCCGAGGAGCGTAACAAGCCGGTGAAGCTGGCGCTCAGTCCGGCGTCCTTGAAGGTCAGCGCGTCCAGTCAGGAGCTCGGTGAAGCCGAGGAAATCCTCGACGTCGAGTATGCCGGCGAGGAGATGGTGATCGGCTTCAATTCCCGCTATCTGCTCGAGGCCATGGCGGCCCTGGAAAAGGACCAGGTGGTGCTCGAAATTAAGGATGCGCAAAGTCCTGGTGTCATTAAAAGCGTCGAGGGCGAAGGTTACTGCTGTGTTATAATGCCCATGCGGATTTAGACTTTGTTTTATCCTTTAAAAACAGAGGCTTACGGCATTGCAGATAGGGTGCGTTCAGTTACTGGAATTTCGAAATTATCGCGCCCTTTCGTGGTCGCCAGCACCCCATCTGAACGTCATCACTGGGCCTAACGCCCAGGGCAAAACCAACCTGCTGGAGGCCCTCGGTTTTGTGGTCACCGGGCGGTCTTTTCGCACCGCTCGGGCCGCCGAACTGGCCCGCTGGGGATCCGAGGCCGCGACGATCTCGGGTGACCTCATCCGAGGCGAAACGCGGCGTACCCTCCGACGAGGTCTGAGTCGGCTCGAAGACGGGACGTGGCAGACCACGGGCGAGTCGGCGCCGGAATGGGCGCGGGCCATCGCGTTCGGGTGGCAGGATCTCGAGATCGTGAACGGTGGGCCGGCGGCCCGCCGGAACTTCATCGATGGGTTCGCGGCGCGGCTCTACGCGAATCACGTGCCGACGCTCATTCGCTTTCGTCAGATTCTTGCGCGCCGGAACCGGCTCCTGCAGCAGCGGCCGGTCGATGCGAGTCTGGCGACGCGTCTCGGGCCGTGGAACGAGCAATTTGCAACGGTCGGCATGGATCTGCTCGGCCGGCGTCGGAAGGCGGTCGCGGCGCTGCAGACCGAGCTCGCGCGCGTGTATGCCGCGCTGTCGGGCGCGCGGTCCAAGGTGGAGATCCGCTACCGGACGTCGCTCGGTGAAGCGGCCGAGCCCGCGGCGCTCCTGGCGGCGCTCGAGCGCAGTCAGCGCGACGAGATTCGTCGAGGACAGACGCTGGTGGGTCCGCATCGCGACGATCTGGCGATCGAGATCGACGGTGTCGACGCTCGAGCATTCGGATCTCGCGGCCAGCAGCGCCTCACCGCGCTGGCACTGCGTCTGGCCGAGATCCTGCCGGTGACCGACGCGGCGGGCACCGCACCGATCCTTCTGCTGGACGACGCGCTCTCGGAGCTGGACCCGATCGTGCGAGGTCACGTCCTGCAAGAGATTCGGTCCGCTGACCAGGTGTTTCTGACGACGCCCGACAGCCCGACCGTGGATGGGGCGGCGATGTTTCACGTCAACGGTGGGAGCCTCACCTCCGCATGAGCGGCGAGTCGTACACAGCCAGCGACATCAAGGTCCTCGAGGGGCTCGAGGCGGTCCGCAAGCGCCCCGCGATGTACATCGGCGACACGGGCGCGTACGGGCTGCATCACCTCGTGTACGAAGCGGTCGACAACTCCGTCGACGAAGCGCTCGCCGGCTACTGCGACAGCATCAAGGTCATCCTGCACTCCGACGGCTCGTGCTCCGTCGGCGACAACGGCCGCGGCATTCCCGTCGACATCCACAAGGAGAGCGGCAAGTCGGCGGCGGAGGTCGTGCTGACCGTTCTGCACGCGGGCGGGAAATTCGAGCACTCCGCCTACAAGGTCTCCGGCGGTCTACACGGCGTCGGCATCTCCGTGGTGAACGCGCTCAGCGAGTGGCTCGAGGTCGAGATCCGCCGCGACGGGAAGGAGTGGACTCAGCGCTACGAGCACGGCGTCCCCACCAGCCCGCTCGCCGCGACCGGGACGACGAAGAAGACCGGGACGATCATCCGCTTCAAGCCGGACGCCAAGATCTTCGAGGAGACGACCTTCTCCTTCGACACGCTGAGCAATCGGCTCCGCGAGCTCGCGTTCCTGAACCGGGGCCTCAAGATCGTCATCGAGGACGAGCGCGACACACGGACCCACACGTTCCTCTACAAGGGCGGGATCATCGAGTTCATCAAGCATCTGAACCAGAACAAGACCCCGCTCCACCCGAAGGTGCTGTTCTTCGAGGGCAAGAAGGGCGACATCGAGGTCGAGGTGGCCCTGCAGTACAACGACGGCTACCAGGAGAGCGTCTTCTCGTTCGCGAACAACATCAACACCCGTGAGGGCGGTACACACCTTACCGGCTTCCGGGCGGCGCTGACCAGCACGCTCTCGAACTACGCGCAGGCCAACGGCTTCCTCAAGAGCTTCAAGGGCAGCGTCAGCGGCGACGACGTCAGGGAAGGACTCACCGCGGTCGTCTCGGTGCGCCTGCCGGAGCCGCAGTTCGAGGGACAGACCAAGGCCAAGCTCGGCAACAGCGACATCAAGGGCCTGGTCCAGCAGGTCGTCAACGACAAGCTCGCCGAGGCCTTCGAGGAAGATCCGACCACGGCGCGGAAGATCACCGACAAGTGTGTGCGGGCCGCCCAGGCGCGCGAGGCCGCCCGCAAGGCGCGCGAGCTGACCCGCAAGAAGGGCATCGACGACGAGGGGCTGGCCGCGAAGCTCGCCGAGTGCTCGGAGCGGGATCCGCAGTACCGCGAGCTCTTCCTGGTCGAGGGCGCGTCGGCCGGCGGCTCGGCGAAGGAAGGACGGGACCGCCGCACGCAGGCCGTGCTCCCGCTCCGCGGCAAGATCATCAACGCCGAGAAGGCGCGCTACGACAAGGTCCTGTCCCACAATGAAATCCGGCTGCTCATCTCGGCGCTCGGCACCGGCATCGGCCCCGACGAGTTCGACGTCTCGAAGCTCAGGTACCACAAGATCATCCTCATGACCGACGCCGACGTGGACGGCGCCCACATCCGGACCCTGCTCCTGACCTTCTTCTTCCGTCACATGGTGTCGGTGATCGAGTCGGGCCATCTCTTCATCGCCCAGCCGCCGCTGTTCAAGGTGAAGAAGGGAAAGGTCGAGAAGTACCTGATGTCCGACCGCGAGTTCGAGGACTTCTTCCTGAGCACGTGGGTCGAGGACGCGGGCGTGAAGGTGCCGGGAACGAAAGCTCCCGTCACCGGCGAGCCGCTCCGGGAGCTCTTGCGCGCGGTGTCGGAGGTCGCGGCGCTGTTCGCGAAGTTCACGAAGCGCGGCGTGCCGGCGCCGGTGCTGAGTGAGCTGCTGCGATCGAAGTTCCGTGGCACGAAGCGCGGGATCGGCCACGCCGAGATCGCCGAGGCCATCGTGCGCGCGGCGGCGGCGGTCGACGGATACGACATCAGCGTCCAGGCGGGCGAGGCCAACGAGGGGCACACCGTGACGATCGCGGGCACCCCGGCGCGCTCGTTCAGCACCGATCTCTTCAAGTCGCCCGACTACACGAGCCTCGGCGATCTGTGGGAGAAGGTCGCCCCGGTCGCCAAGGGCCCGACGACGATCATCGAGGGCGATCGCGAGACCGCGGTATCGTCGCTCGACGAGCTGCACAAAGTCGCGCTCGATCATGCCCGGGCCGGCGCGACATTCCAGCGATACAAGGGCCTGGGCGAGATGAACGCGGAGGAGCTCGCGGACACGACGATGAACGCCGAGTCGCGGACGCTCCTCAAGGTCACGATGGAAGACGCCGTCGGCGCCGACCAGATGTTCACGGTGCTGATGGGCGACGCCGTCGAGCCGCGCCGCGAGTTCATCGAGAAGTACGCCCTGGACGTCGCGAACCTCGATATTTAACCCCGCCCGAGGCCGGCCGCCGGCGGTTGCCGTCACGGAGTTGCGCGATGCCGAACGAGCGCCAGATTCCAGTCCCGATCGAAGAGGAAATGCGGAAGTCCTATCTGGACTACGCCATGTCCGTCATCGTCGGCCGCGCGCTGCCGGACATCCGCGACGGCCTCAAGCCGGTCCACCGACGCGTCCTGTACACGATGCAGGGGCTCGGGCTCAACTGGAACCGCGCGTACAAGAAGGCGGCGCGCGTCATCGGCGACTGCATGGGCAAGTACCATCCGCACGGCGACGCGCCGATCTACGAAGCGCTCGTGCGCATGGTGCAAGAGTTCTCGCTCCGCTATCCGCTGGTCGACGGGCAGGGCAACTACGGGTCGGTCGACGGCGATCCGCCGGCGGCGATGCGCTACACCGAGGCGCGCCTGGCCAAGATCGCCCACGAGATGCTGGCCGACATCGACCGCGACACCGTCGACTTCGTCCCGAACTTCGACGAGTCCGAGCGGGAGCCGGTGGTTCTGCCGACCCGGATCCCCAATCTCCTGATCAACGGCTCCGCGGGCATCGCGGTGGGCATGGCCACCAACGTCCCGCCGCACAATCTCACCGAGGTCATCGACGGCCTCGTGACCCTGATCGACGCGCCGGATACGACGATCGAGCAGCTGCTGAAGATCGTCAAGGGGCCCGACTTCCCGACCCGTGGCTACATCTACGGCGCCGGCGGCATCCGCGAGGCGTACACGACCGGCCGCGGCACCATCACGCTCCGGGCGAAGGCGCACGCCGAGAAGATGCGGGGCGGCCGCGAGGCGATCATCATCACCGAGCTGCCGTACCAGGTGAACAAGGCGAGCCTCATCGAGAAGATCTCCGAGCTCTCCGCCGAGAAGAAGATCCCGGGCATCTCCGAGATTCGCGACGAGTCGAACCGTGAGGGCATCCGGGTCGTGCTCGAGCTCGGCCGCGGCGAAATCCCGCAAATCGTGATGAACCAGCTGTACAAGCACACGCAGATGCAGACGACGTTCGGCATCATCATGCTCGCGCTGGTCGACCGCCGTCCGCAGATCGTCAATCTCAAGACGATGCTCGAGGCGTTCGTCCGCTTCCGGCGGGAGATCGTCACCCGGCGGACGCGCTACGACCTGGCCCGCGCCGAGGAGCGCGCCCACATCCTGGCGGGTCTGCGCAAGGCCGTCGAGCATCTCGACGAGGTGATCCGGCTCATCCGGCAGTCGGAGAGCCCCGACGCCGCCCGGGTGGCCTTGATGTCGCGGCTCGACCTCTCCGAGATCCAGGCGCGCGCGATCCTCGACATGCGGCTGCAGCGGCTGACCCAGCTCGAGCGCCACAAGGTCGTGGAGGAGCACGAGCAGACGCTTGGCCCTCATCGAAGAGCTGAAAGGCATCCTCGCCTCCGACGCCAAGCTGATGGCGATCATCCGGACCGAGCTCCTGGCGATCAAAGAGGAGTACGGCGACGCGCGGCGCACCGAGATCCTGATCGAGACCACCGAGCTCACGATCGAGGATCTGCTGGCCGACGAGGAGATGGTCGTCACCATCTCGCGCGCGGGCTATATCAAGCGCACCCACGTCGAGGCGTACCGGAGCCAGCGGCGCGGCGGCAAGGGCGTGACCGGCATGGAGACGAAGGAGGAGGATATCGTCGAGGACCTCTTCGTCGCCTCGACGCACTCGTATCTTCTCTTCTTCACGAACCGCGGCAAGATCCACTGGCTGAAGGTGCACGAGATTCCCGAGGGCGGACGCCAGGCCAAGGGCAAGGCCATGGTGAACCTCCTCTCGCTGGGCGAGGGCGAGGTGGTCGCGACGTGCGTGCCGGTGCGCGATTTCGCCGCCGGCGGCTACGTGCTCTTCGCGACGAAGCAGGGCACGGTCAAGAAGACCGAGATCGAGGCGTACTCACACCCCCGCGCGGGCGGGATCCAGGCGATCGGCCTGGACGATGACGATCGGGTGATGACCGCTCGGCGTACCGACGGCCAGCGCGAGGTCATGATCGCGACCAAGCTCGGCATGATCATCCGGTTCTCGGAGGAGGAAGTGCGGCCGATGGGGCGGGGCGCCGGTGGCGTGAAGGGCATCGAGCTCGACGAGGGCGACGAGGTCATCGCCGCCGACGTCGTGCAAGAGGGCGTGAGCATCCTCACCGTCACCGAGCGCGGCTACGGCAAGCGCACGCCGCTCGGAGAGTATCGGCTGCAGGGGCGCGCCGGGAAGGGGATCATCGACATCAAGACCGGCGGCCGCAACGGTAACGTCGTCGCCATGCTCCAGGTGCGTGACGGGGACGACATTCTGGTCGTCACGACGAACGGAAAGATGATTCGCTTCCACGCCGCCGACGTCTCGTCGCAAGGCCGCAACACGTGGGGCGTGCGCATCATCGATCTCGAGGCCGACGACCGGGTCGGCTCGGTCGCGCGCGTCGACTCGGAGAGCCCCGCACCGGTCGAAGCTCAGTAGCGCGCGTGCTTGACGTCCGGCTGATCCGCGAGCAGCCCGAAGCGGTACGCCGCGGACTCGCGACCAAGGGCGGCGCCGAGCTCATCGACGAGCTGCTCGTCCTCGACACCGAGCGCCGCCGGCTCGTCCGCGAGAGCGAAGATCTCAAGGCGCTGCGCAACAAAGCCTCCGAGGCGATCGGCCAGGCCAAGCGCCGCGGCGAGGACGCCGGAGCCGAGCAGACGCGCATGCGCGAGGTCGGCGAGCGCATCAAGACCCTCGACGCCGAGCTCAAGTCGGTCGACGAGCGGCTCGAAGGGCTCTTGCTCCAGCTCCCGAACGTGCCTCACCCATCGGTCCCCGTGGGCAAGGGCGAGGACGACAACGTCGAGGTTCGTCACTGGAGCGAGCCGCGGACGTTCGGTTTCCCGCCGAAGCCGCATGAAGAGGTCGGCGCCGCGCTGGGGCTCGACACGGAACGCGCCGCCCGGATCGCCAAGGCGCGCTTCGCCGTGCTCTGGGGCGGCATGGCCCGCCTCGAGCGCGCCCTCGCCCAGCTCATGCTCGATCTGCATACGAAAGAGCACGGCTACACCGAGATCTGGGTTCCCCACCTGGTGAACGGCGAGACGATGGTCAAGACGGGTCAGCTACCGAAATTCGAGGAGCAGCTCTTCAAGACCCTGGAGGCGGACGAGGGTCGCGCGCTGTATCTCATCCCGACCTCTGAGGTCGCGCTGACGGCGCTGCATGCGGGTGAGGTGCTGGCCGAGGCCTCGCTGCCTCGGCGCTACACCGCGTTCACGCCGTGCTACCGGCGCGAGGCCGGCACCTACGGCAAGGACATGAAGGGGATCTACCGCCAGCACCAGTTCGACAAGGTCGAGCTCGTGAAGCTCGCGACGCCGGCGCAGGCGTACGAGGAGCTGGAGTCGATGGTCGCGAACGCCGAGGCCGTGCTGAAGCGACTCGAGATCCCGTACCGGGTCGTCGAGCGCTGCACGGGCGATCTCGGGTTCAGCACGGCGAAAGGCTACGACATCGAGGTGTGGCTGCCCGGCCAGGGCCGGTACCGCGAGATCTCGTCGTGCTCCAACTACGATTCGTTCGGTGGCCGGCGCGCCGAGATCCGCTATCGCCCCGATGGGGGCGGCCGACCGGAATTCTGCGCAACCTTGAACGGCTCCGGTCTCGCCGTCGGGCGCACGGTGATGGCGGTGATCGAGAACTATCAGGAGGCGGACGGTTCCGTCGTGATCCCGCAGGCGCTACGACCCTACATGGACGGGCTCACGCGGCTCACGCCGCGTTGAGAAGACGTGGGCGTCGCGCCATGAGACGCCTGGCGTGGATCGCCCTCCTGGCTTTGCTGACGGCCTGCTCGAGCGCACAGCGGGACCGCGAGACCGCGCTGCTCAAGGACGCGAAGGAGTGTGAGGCGGACGCCGACGCGCAGCTCCAGAACGCCGGACAGAACGATCCCGGGATCCGCCTCCTGTTCTTCCAGGCGTGTATGGGGCTCCGCGGATGGCAGAGCGAGTGAGGCGCTGACTATCGGCGCTTGATGGGATCGTCGCTGCGGCTGCTGCCGACCTTGTAGTCCAGCAAGCGAATCTCGTACGAGCCGCGGTCGTAGTCGATCCCGGTTCCCCACGTGCGAAATCCTCGGGTCGAAATCGGGATGGACACCTGCTTCGCGAGGCCCGGGGGGATCGACGTCCCCTTGAAATCGCGCATGTGGAAGTCCAGCACCTCGCCGCGCGGGCTCTTGACCACCACGAGGACGCGGACGTCCGAGATCGTGTCGCTCGTGCGGTTCTGGAGCGACGCGGTCAGGGCGGTCAAGGTGCTGCCCTCGGCGAAGACGCCGAACTCCTCGATGATGTTGTTGAAGTAGACCAGGTCCTTGAGCCGATCGCCGTCACGCAGATCGAACGGCGTGGGCTTGGCCGCGGTGAAGCCGATCGAGGCGGGCGGAACGTCGCGCAGGAGATTCGCGGGGAGCGCGAAATTGAGATTCTGGCCCTTGGCCGACGTGGCGGTCGAGATGCCGATCACGCGTCCCTGAGCGTTGAAGACCGGCCCGCCGCTGCTCCCCGGGCTGATCGGCGCCGTGATCTGCAGATAGCGCACGCCGCCGATCGTGCGCAGGCCCCCGATGATTCCGGTGGAGACGGTGCCTTCGAGCCCCTGCGGGCTGCCGAGCACGACGACGTCCTGCCCGGCCGCGGCGGTCTCGGAGTCGGCCAGCAACACCGAGGGCGTATTCGTGAAGGATGTCTGGATCGTGACCAGGTCGTACTTCCGGGCGAAGTTCAGGATCTTCACCGCGACGCCGTTCTGACCGCGCCAGCGCACGAGCACTCGGGCGGCGCCGCCCACGACGTGCGCGTTGGTCACCAGCACGCCGTCGCGCGTGATGAAGAAGCCGCTGCCGAGAGCGAGCGGCTGATCGCGATCGTCGAGCGCGATCAACGTGACGACCGAGGAGAGATTCTCGCGGGCGATGCGCGCGGCCGTCGGCTCTTGCTCTTGCGCCGCGACCGGCGTGGCCGCCGGCAGCATCGCCGCGAGCACCAGACCTGCCGCCGCGCCAACGCGAAACGCGGACGATCTCGATCGGCGCGGGTGCGAGAGCGTGCTCACGTCGAGAAGTAGCGCCGCGTCGTTCATGTTGGCCGTCCCCTTCCACATCGAGCGAGCTGTCAGAGTCGAGTAATTATTTTTAGACGAGGTTCGCAATTCTGACAAGGGGTGTTTATTCAGATCTTTCCGGAATCTATTGTTCTCATCCGGCAATATGTTGCACTCGGGAATTTCCGGACGCGGCGATGGCCGATTTCCGTGCCGGGCTCTGCTAGACTCGCTGACCGAGGTGGCCATGCTCGAAGAGGCTGACCGTCAAGTCGACAACGCTCGGGCGCGGGTAACGCGGCACCGTCTGATTCCGGGCGCTCACACGGGATTTCATCGCCATGAGTACGACTACGTCGTCGTTCCGATAACCGACGGCCGCATGCGGATCGTGGAGGGGGGCAAGGAGTCGCTGGCGGATCTGACCAGCGGCCAGGCCTATTTTCGGCAGGCCGGCGTCGAGCACGACGTGTTCAATGGGGGCGACCGGGAGCTGATCTTCGTCGAAGTCGAGCTGCTGGGCTGAGGATCGGGTCCCAGCGCGGCAGGCCGTGAACTACGCGCTCGTCCCCTTCTTCAAAGGCGAACGCTGAGAGCCTGGTCGACGCTGCATCGCGCCCGAGCGAGCCCCGAGCCGGTGTATCGTAAGTGTCGCTCGCAATTGGGCACGGAGGGCTAGCCTCAACTGGCAAGGCAGTGGACTTGAAATCCACCGGGCCGCGAGGCCCTTGGGGGTTCGAATCCCTCGCCCTCCGCCAACTTACGAGACACTATCCGCCGGCCAACCCGGGTGCGCGTCGATAACGGGCCCGAGCTCACCGCCGAGGCCTTCGTCGAGTGGTGCACGGCGCAGCGGATCGGCATTGGCTACATCCAGCCCGGGAAGCCGGATCAGAACGCCTTCATCGAGCGGTTCAATCGTACGTTTCGCGAAGAGGTCCTCGACGCGTACCTCTTCGACTCCCTCGAGCAGGTGCGCGAAATCACCGAGGCCTGGCTCGAGACCTACAACACCGAGCGGCCCCACGACAGCCTCGGCCAGGTGCCGCCGCTGACGTTTCTGCCGAGGCCGGGCACGTGACGTCTCCCCCGAAAACGACGGCAGATCAAAACTGGAGTAAGGTGACGGCTTCGGCGGTCCACCACGAAAGGACGGGACCAATGAAGCGATCGAAATTCTCCGAAGAGCAGGTCGCCTATGCCCTCCGCCAGGTCGAGGCGAGCTAGACCGGGCTAGTCCCTTCAGCCTGCTTCCTTGGGCTTCAGCTGGCAGCCCCTTGACCCGTGCAGAGCACTGCCCTAGCTTCCTCGCAACAGATGAGCAGTCCTGATCCCCCAACCGTCGACCGCCGCGGCTTCCTGTGCGGCCTTGGTCTAGGTGTGCTTGCGACACCGTTCGCCGCGGAGGCGCAGCAGCGGCCGAGTGTCGCCCGCGTCGCGTTTCTCGAGGGCGCCAAACTTGAAAGCCACCTGTGGCAAGCCACGCGCGATGGTCTGCGCGAGCTCGGCTACGTGGAGGGGCAGAACCTCATCATCGAATTCCGATCGGCCAACGGACAGTTCGACCGGATTCCAGAGCTCCTCGCCGAACTGATCCGCCTGCGCGTCGATGTCATCGTGACGATCGGTGATCCGATCGTCCTGGCGGCCAAGCAGGCCACTAGTACCATCCCGATCGTCATGGCCGGATCGGGCGACCCTGTCGGTCGTGGGTTTGTTGCCAGCCTCGCGCGGCCTGGCGGCAACATCACGGGTGTATCCAACCTGGCCGTGGCGTTGACAGGCAAATGGCTCGAGCTCACCAAGGAAGTGCTCCCACGAGTTTCACGCGTCGCGCTGCTGACGAACGGCGGGAATCCCACGCATCAGCTCTTCTGGGAAGAGGCACAGACGGCGGCGCGCGGCATCGCGCTGACGGTGTACAAGGCAGAAGTGCGCGGCCCGGGCGACTTCGAGCACGCCTTCGCGTCGATGGTGCAGGAGCGGGTGGGCGCGGTCGTCGTTCTCGCCGATCCCATGCTGGGCGCGCATCGGGCGCGTCTGGCCGAGCTGTCGGCGAAGCATCGCCTCCCGAGCATGTCTCCGTTCCGCGAAGCGGCTGAGAGTGGGGGGCTGATCTCCTACGGTCCGAGCCTTCGGGCCAACTTTCGACGCGCTGCCGTCTTCATCGATAAGATCCTTAAAGGCGCCAGACCGGCCGACTTGCCGGTCGAGCAACCGACCAAGTTCGAGTTGGTCATCAACCTCAAGACGGCCAAGGCGCTCGGGCTGACGATCCCACAATCTATTCTGGTCCGAGCAGACCAGATCATCGAGTGAGCGAATTCACTGTGTCAGAATTGTGCCAGAACTATCGTCCATCAACGGGCACCAATGGACACAAGAGCCGCACTGACGACTGGACAAGAGCCTGAGATTGTTGCCAGTGACGTCCGATAGTGCCCGATGGTGCCCGCGATTTTGAGGACTTGAAATCCACCGGGCCGCGAGGCCCTTGGGGGGTTCGAATCCCTCGCCCTCTGCCACTTCTTAAGCAGCCACTGCGACCTTCCCCGGCTCTGACTGCTCGACGCAGCCCGGGTGCCCGCCCAACGTTCTGAGTGTGGCCCCCGCCCGCAGAGGCCTACGCCTAGAGCGTGTTGGCTGGCCCAGCCGGGCAGTTTCGGACCACACAATCCGGGTAAAGAACCGCGCAGCGACAAACAGAGGTGACCCATATGTGCCGTAACTGCGTGGATTCCTTGCTTGGTAAATCTCTTGCATCTCGTAAACGCCTAGGGTTGCGCACCGTCAATGTTTCCGGATCGAAATGACGGATGGCGACACGGGGAAGGGTGCTGGCGATGCTCGTTGTGGTGCAGCGACTCGTGCAATATGTGGTCGTGCTCTATCTCGTTACGCACGGACTCCCGATCGTCAGCGCCGCGGAACTGCGTGACCTCGCGTCGGCAGTGTGCACTTGCGTGCTTGCTCAGCTGAGACTAACGGGATAGATCCTCCAGTAGTTCTGCACGCATGGGTCGCCCGATGGGCCTTCACGTCAGGGTCCCGAAACTCGCCACGCGCGCGAGTCGATCCCGAATACAGACCTCATGGCGATCACGGTCGTCTCTATCCAGCGATCCACGCGTCGTTTTGAGAACTTGAAATTGGGCGGCCCCTCGCCGGCGCAGGTGTATGGAAAATCCACTGCTCTGATTCTAAGTACTGGGGGCGCTGCCTGCTGGATGAAGGGTTCCGGGGCTGGTTAGCTTCCGCACTATCACGATCTTACGAATCGGTATGCGTGACTCCTCCTGCGCGTTGCCCTTTCCGTTGTGCGGGAATATTGCCGAGTTGTGCGGGTCAGCCGTCAATCCTGATTCAGTCCGAGTGAGAGCTGCGAGCACGTCATCGGTCGAGACTATGCGATAGCGTCTGAATACCGACGGGGTGCGGTGTCCGCTGATCCGCATAGCTACCTGCTCCCCGACGCCAGACCGCACGAGGTTAGTGAGAGCCGCGCGCCGTAGATCGTGGAACAAAAGCCCGGGCTTGCCGATCGCCTGAACCGCCTTCCACCACGCACTCCGGAAGTCTCGGACGGGCTCGCCGTCTCGATGAAACACCCGCTCACAGACACGGGGACCAGACGGCCCATCGACAAGGCGGGTCTGCCAACGCTTCTCTATCAGAGCAGAAAGGGCGGGAGATAGAGGCAGCTCGCGGGGGTCCCCATTCTTCGACTGCGCGGGCGGCGGGGTGATAAGGCCGTGCGCTCTGTCTACCTCGAGCCATGTCAGCCCCAAGACTTCGGCCCGGCGCCACCCAGTCAGATAGGCGAAGGTAACAGCGTCGTCTATCGGCGCCGGGAGATGCGCCAGCAGGGCTACATAGTCCGTATAGTCCAACAGCGCACGGCGTACGTTGTCCTCCCGGTAGAGCTCGATAGAAGGGACGCAGTTGGCGCCGATAAGCGGCGGGCGGCTCGACTCGGCCAGTCGGTACGCCCTTTTCAGACAGGCCAGCTCTCGATTGATGGTCGCCTTCGCCTTGCCCTCGGACAGCCGGTTGGCCTTATAGGCTTCGACGGCGCTCGACGAGACGTTGGTCGCGCGCAGGTGGCCCAACTCGGACGCCAGGGTACCGACCCGGTACTTGAGCGTCCGGCCCGAGCGGTTGCCGGCCGCCGCATAGTCGGCAGTGACGAGCTTCAGAAGGTCAGCGACAGTCACGCGGTCGGAGCGCGCGCCGACGTACTTCCCTTGGGCGAACTCCTCCACCCGCTTCCGGAGGTGGGCAATGGCTTCCTGCTCGCTTGTGGTGCGGGCACTCTCGCGGTGCTGGACGCCGCCCTTCCAAAACTCGACCGCCCACCGCCCGCCTCGGCGGTAGATGCTGCCAAAGCCACGGATGTGAATGCGGTTGGGCTCGACAGACGGCAAAGGGGCGGGCTCATTCACGGGGGCGTTCGATCCGGCTGTGTCGCTACTGTGCGGGTCCATTCGCCCGCGATTCTCACATGTTGCTGCGGCTTGCCGGCAGAAGAAAGTCCAGTGCGTCTCCGGAAGGCTGATCACGTGCGCTGTACGGGTTCACGTAACACCGTTGATCGTTGCAGTAAGCGAGTCGAGAACTACCAGCGCGAGATCACCGCGGCCATGTGCGCAACGGCGTCGTCGCGGGTCGACCGTCCCGCACAGGACCCGCACAATCCAGCGCTCCAGGCAACCGCATCAAGATTAACGGACACTTGATAGCGCACGCGCTGGATCAATGACTGCTGTCCTGATACAAGGCGTTAGGCCTCACGAGCCATCGATGCTGCGGCAGGCGACTCAGGCGATCGAGTACGAGTTCTCTGTGTCAGAAATGCGCTAGAACCATCGGACACCGTTGGTTGGTCCGCACGTCTGACTTGAGCAATTGGCCGCCCCTCGTCCAGGTCGGCCGGTAGATGAAACAGGGAAAGTAGTCAGGCGGGCATTGGATATTGGACTCGACGCAGATGCGCTGCTCTCGACGATGACGAAAGCGGCCGCGGGCAACCAGGCGGTGAAGTTCGGGCTCGTGTAACGACGGTCGAGCGTGTCTGAGACACCTTCACGGTGTCCGATCCGCTCGGCCGTCGAGGTCACCATCGAGCCCAGCCGCGCGTGCAACGAGATAGCTCCCGGTGCCGTCTGCGCGATCTGCGTGCCGAAGTCGTGCCGCCGCTCCCACCGTGCCCGCAGCGAACCAGGTCTTCGGCGTCATCCAACAGGATCTCGTCGGCTCGCACACCGTGGTCGCGCAAGACAGAGAGGAGGCCGACACGCCAGGCGCTTTGATACGGTTCCGGGTGGCCGTAGAGCGCCGGCCCATCGCAGACGACGAGCTCGAAGCTATATGGGAACTTCACCGTGGCTACATCGAACCACATGAAATCGTCGAGGGGAGTATGCACGAGCTCCACCTGCGTGATGTGGAGGCGAGTGAACGTAGCTCGCCCACCACGCGTCCTGCTCCAAGCTCAGAACCTGGACGCCCCGCCGCTCGCCCAGCACGCCGAGCACAATCGTCGTGAGCCCACTCCCGCATTCGAGAACCGTGCCCGTTGTGTGGGCCATGCGTCGTGCCAGCGCCTCGAGGTATCCGGCGTCGGCAGACCAGTTCTCGTTCCCCCCAGGCCCAGTGCATGGCGGCCAGCCGCCTGGAGTCATAGAACGCGGCGGGGGTGGCACGAAAAGCTCTGACATGTTGGGCGAATCGCCAGTGGCGCCAACGGGCGTCCACCCCGTCGATGATCGCATGGCCCGACCGCTTTACCGGAGACGGTAGCTTGCTTGGAATCGTCTTCAATTGATTCACGAACACCGACCTGAACCCCATCACTGCTCCCCCAAAGCGAATTGACGGCGAGAGGCCCGACCTCGGCATCGCCGGGTGACGGAGTTTGCAAACGCGTGTGCTCAGAGACGCCGTCATCCTGCGATCGATGAATTCGCCGCCGCGCTGGAGCGCGGGCACAGAGTTGTGGATTACGCGCGGGCGCAGCCCGCAATACGGACGGTTCATGACTTGCTCTCGCTACGAAGTCAGACGGCCGAACGGGCCCGCGCCCGTCTTTTCCGTCTCACCTTCATCACGCCGGCGTGGAAGTGTTTCGTGGACTCTGTGCGAGACCACATCGTTATGACGTTCGACCTCACGAGGCACTCCGGATCACTGACAAACTCCCTTCATGAAACTACCGTGGCCTCTAGTTTCGCGTTGCAGTCGCGTCAATTAGGTGATCACCGTAGTCGGGCCCCCCGGGAAAGCTCCTACGCCCCTCGACTCGCGGAGGAAGCGACATGGCCGCGGACGACCATGCGCCACAGCGTTCTGTAGGCTGACAGATCCGATGTGCGCGGCACGAGAATTTTCCATGACAATCCCGTGACGCGCAGGTAGTACCAGCTCACGATCACCGACATGATCGTGTACGACACCGACGAGGCGAGCGATGCTCCCGAGATACCCATCCGCGGTACGAGCAAGAGATTGCCAGCAACATTGACCACGACCGCTGCAGCCGACGCCCACACAGTGTACCGAGCCTTCTCCCGAGCGAGGAGCTCAGCGACCAGGACCCTTCCCATGCTCAGGGTGAAGATACCGGGCAGCAGCCAACGCAGCG
This sequence comes from uncultured Candidatus Rokubacteria bacterium, assembly GCA_963789955.1. Lineage (GTDB taxonomy): Bacteria > Methylomirabilota > Methylomirabilia > Rokubacteriales > CSP1-6 > AR31. The sequence continues at coordinate 13,431 of CAWBMV010000036.1, read as the reverse complement.
GTGAAACGGCCCCTGAGAAGGACGACGAGAACAGCATTGTCACGAGCGGGTCGGCCACAACGTACACAACGACGCACGCCGTTCCCGTCCAAATCGCCACGTGACGGCAAATCGCGGCGGAGACGACGGAATCCCCGTCCCGACGATTCGTCAGGTGCGGCAGCAAGGCGTTCGCCACCGAGCCCGGAATGATCCAGATCCGCTCGACCAGCCCGACCGCGATCGCGTAGAGTCCGAGCTGCTCCACCGGCAGCAGCGCAGCCACGATGAATTCGTCGACCCGGTAGTTCAGATATGCTGCGACGGTACCGGCGTGAACAGCCAGCGCGAAGCCTGCGACCCGTCGCCATAGGCTCGAATCCCACGTCGGCTTGCGCCACGCACCGACCGAGCGGAGGACGAAGCCGAGAACGACCGCACCGCCGATGCACACGGCGGCGTCATTCCAAGCCGCTCCAGCCACGCCGAAGTCGAGTCCCCAGACGAGAACTACGACACCGAGGAACGCGATGACTTTCGTACCAACCTCGAGCACGTTCATGAGGTAGATCCGGTTCATTCCTCGGACGATGGCGCTCCAGTATTCGACGATGAGACGAGCGGGAATGGTCGCCAACATGAGCAGCACGAGCGCAGGCGGGGCAGCCGCCAGGGCCTCGAACCCGGGCGCGCCGGCGAGGAAATACACCACTCCGGCGGCGGCGACCGCTCCGCCCACGCCCAGCGCGACGGCGGCCGACTGCCACACAAGGCCTCCTCGGCTGCCGGGCGTGAGGCCGGAATACACCACGTTCGCTTGCTCGAAACCAAGGAGCCCGAGGCTCGTGGCCAGGCTCGGCAGGAGAAAAATCAATGCGAACACTCCCCGCCCCTCGGGACCCAAAGTGCGGGCGAGCACCACCGACGAGAGCAAGGCGATGAGCATGACGACCACGCGCGTCACCAAAGTCGAGCCAATGTGTAAGGCGAGCTGGCCCCTGCTCTGCTCGGTGTGTCTTGGCTCGTCGCGATCGTTGGCGCTCGTTGCCTTCACGATCGATACGGTAACACCGGGTTCAAGCGCCTCAGACGGCAGGCACCGAAGCGACGCGAGGAACTCGGGATCGTGGCGCTAGACGCAGAAGCGCCGCTTCGTGAAGGTTGGAGTCAACGAGACGGGTGACACGACGACGAGCGAGCTACTTATCGGGTCAGCGCCGGCGGCGCAGCCGCCGACGGACTTGTACCCTCCCGTGCTCGCTAGTTCGCGATCGCCTGGTACACGAGGCCGCGCATCAGGTGCGCGTAGTGGCCGCCCAGCGGCGACTGCGTCATGAAGACGACCGCCAGCTCCTCTTTCGGGTCGGCCCACCAGTAGGTCGCGAAGGCGCCGGGCCAGTAGAAATCTCCCGCTGAGCCCGGGATCGGCGCGATTCCTTTGTCCTGGCGGACCGCGACGCCGAGCCCCCAGGTGTAGCCCGGCCACCCGGTGGCGCCGGTGCCGTGGGAGATCGCTCCGAGGTGATCCGAGGTCATGAATTCGACGGTCCGCGGGCTCAGCACGCGCGCGCCGTCGAGGCTGCCGCGATTGAGGAGCATCTCGGCGAATCGCGCGTAGTCGCCTGCCGTCGATACGGCGCACCCGCCGCCGCAGTCGAACTTCCTCGGCACCGATGGATCGGCAAGCTTGAACTCGGCCCCTGTGTCGGGATGGACGGGTAGCCCTTGCGCAATGCGCGAGCGTTTCTCCGCGGGCACGAGGAACGTCGTGTCCGTCATCTTCAGCGGCCGATAGACGCGCTCAGCGAGGACCTCACCGAGCGGCTTGCCCGAGACGATCTCGACCACGCGCCCGAGGACGTCGGTCGACAGGCTGTACTCCCAGCGCGTGCCCGGCTGGTAGAGGAGTGGAGCTCGGCTCAGCTGCGCGATGAACTCGTCCATCGTCAGGGTCAACGAGGCCACGTTGGACGACTCCGGGTACATCTTGAAAATCTCCGTCTTGCCCCGGTTGCCGTAGGTTAGCCCGGACGTGTGCCGCATCAGGTCCTGGATCGTCATCTCGCGCTCGGCCGGGGTCCGCTCTAGGCCGACCGTCTGGTTCTTGAACGAGGGAATGTATTTCGACACGGGATCGGACGGCAGCAGCCGGCCCTCCTCGAACAGTGAGAGCGCCGCCACCGTGACGATCGGCTTCGTCATGGACGCGATCCGAAAGATCGAGTCGGGAGTCATCGACGCGCCGGCAGCCTTGTCGCGAAATCCGACCGCCTGCACCCACGCAACGCGGCCTTTGCGGGCGACGACGACGACGGCGCCCGGAATCCTTCCGCGCTCAACGTCGGCGCGGAGTACCTGCCCGATGCGCTCCAGCCGTTCGGACGATAACCCGACCTGCTCGGGCTTCGTCGTCGGCAGATCGCCCGCGACAGCGTGTCCGATAGCGAGGAGGGTGAGGAGCAGCGCAAGGACGATGGAACGGCGCATCATAAGGCACCTCCAACGTAGAGGATCTCGGCGCCCGGCGAGGCATTCGGCTCACGCACGCTCACGGTCGAGCCGGGGAACCATAGACGGCCTTGTCGGTGCGAGCAGAGCGGCACGAGTGTCATATTCTCCCGATATCGCCCCTAGGTAAGCGCGGACCATAGGCCTGTCAAGGGGATTCTCGTTCCACCCCTTTTGACTCCCTGAGACGTATACCAGGTCGAACATGGATGAGCGCGCGTTCGCCCGCGTGGCCGAGGACCAGGCCTGGCGTCTGTACACCGGGGCCTAGGATCTACTTCTGCCGGAGGATACGAAATGCACCCGCGAATCGGTCTTTCTGTCATGCCGCTGGAGACGCGGCGCGATGCGATCATCGATCTCGCCACCGAGGGGGACCGCCTCGGCTACGACGGGTTCTTTATGCCGGAGACGTGGGGGTACGACATGACCGTGCTACTCGCCGACGCGGCGGCCCGTACCACCCGGATCACGCTAGGGACCGGGATCCTCGGCATCTGGAACCGCAGCTCGGCGACCATCGCGATGGCCGCGGCGAGCGCATTCCGCTCGCGGTGACGACGAACGCCCGCGCGCTCAAGCTCAACGTTCCGCCGGCGCCCGTGCTTCCGATCCACGTCGCCGCGCTCGGCGATGCCATGACGCGGCTCGCGGGCGAGCTGGCCGACGCGTGGGCGCCCTTTCTCTATCCCTGGTCGCAGCTCGCAACCGGCGTCGAACGGCTTCGCGAAGGCGCGGCACGGGGCGGCCATCCGGATCGCCTCCCGGAGATTCATCCCATGGTGCCGGCTGTGGTGGCCGACACCGAGGCGAAGGCGCGTGAGGGCGCGGCGTGGTTTGTCTCCTTCTACCTGACGACGATGGGCACGATCTACCGCGACTCGCAAGGCCGTGCAAGCGGTGCTCGCGGCCAACGCGCCGAAGTTCACGGGTGCCGTCCCGGCCGACGCGGAAGATTTACTCGAGCAACTGATCGTCTACGGCACCCCGACGGAGGCACGGCGGAGACTTCGGCGCTGGCACGAGGCTGGCGCCGCCTTTCCGGTGCTGCTCCTCGGACCTAACCATACGCGGGAGGAGCGCGCGCTGGCGCTCGAAGCCTTCCGCCCGATGCTTCAGGCCGCCTAGGAAGCTCCCAAACCGGCAAGGTTGAATCAGCGGAGATAGGGTTCGAAGAACGCCTTCGCCGATCCACAACCGTTATCGGCGAAGAGCTGTTCGTTCATCAGTATCTTTTGAAGCGGACTGCTTACCGACTTGTTGCGAAGAGCCGGATCAGTAATGGTTGCCCGCTTCTGGGTCCATTCCACGGCCAAGCGGTCCACCGCCACCAGGAAGCGAGGGACCCTCTTCCAGAAGCAGATGTTCTTTTCACTCACGGTCTGTTCCGCGTACAGCCCCGCGAAATAGACCGTATTGGGGATGTCGCCGTCCGTGGAGCGCTTTATCTTGACGATTTGATCGTTGTACTGCCAACTCGTCACTTCGTCCAGGTTGGGAATCACCCGTAGCGTGTTGGTCAGCGTCAGCAGCGCGTACCCGGGCTTGAGCACGACCAGGCGGGGATTGTGGTAGGTCGTATTAAGGAAGAAGGGCTGGGCTGAAAACTCCTGTTTCGGGAGGCGCAATTCTCCCGCATCGTCCGTCATCGTTTCGACGGCGAAGAGATTTGCGGTTCTGCCGCCATGACCCGTCAGCGTGCCCTCCTGCGCGGTGCCGAGAAACAGGACATGAGCGCCGGCAACCGGGCTGCCATCCTGCGCGTCCACGACCTTCATCCGGATGGGCGGCATGGTGGCCGGGGATCCTGGAACAGGTAGGAAACAGAGGAGAAGACCGAGCAGGAAAGCGACTAAGCTGACGGTCGTCAAGCGAATCCGCTGAGCGAGTTCACTGTGTCAGAATTGTGCCAGAACTATCGCCGCTAACGGGCACGTTCGAATCCTCGCCCTCCGCCATTCAGATCGGCTCGGCGGCACCCGCCCGCGGTATGATTCCCGGCACGGGAGGAAGGACCATGAGCACAGCGCTGAACGGCATCCGTATTCTTGACCTCACCCAGTTCGAGGCCGGTACGTCGTGCACCCAGATGCTGGCGTGGCTCGGCGCCGAGGTCATCAAGGTCGAGGAGCCCGGCAAGGGAGAGCCCGGACGCTACGGTCGCGCCGAGAAGCCGGGTGTCGACTCGAGCTACTTCCTCCTGCTCAACGCCAACAAGAAGAGCGTCACGCTCAACCTCAAGCACCCGCAGGGCAAGGCCATGTTCCTCGACATGGTGAAGAAGGCCGACGTGGTGGCCGAGAACCAGGCGCCCGGCGGGATGGAGAAGATGGGCCTTGGCTACGACACGCTTGTCGGCCCTGAATCCCCGCCTGGTCTATCTCTCCGTGAAGGGCTTCGGCGACTACGGCCCCTACAGCGAGTACAAGAGCTTCGACATGATCGCGCAGGCCACGGGCGGCGCGATGGCGCTCACGGGCTTCCCGGGCTCGCCGCCGCTCAAGCCCGGGCCGACCATCGGCGACTCGGGCACCGGCATGCACGCGGCGCTCGGCGTGATGGCCGCCCTGTGGCAGCGGCAGGCGACGGGTCAAGGCCAGCACGTCGAGTGCTCGATGCAGGACGCCGTCGTCAATCTCTCCCGCGTCGCCATGCGCCTCGCGTACGCGGCCGGCGACTTCGAGCCGCGACGCGGCAACGAGATCGCGAACACGTCACCCTCCGGCATCTATCGCTGCAAGCCGGGCGGCCGCGACGACTACGCCTACATCTATTGCCAGCCCGTTCGTCCGCACATGTGGGAAGCCCTGCTCAAGACGATCGGGCGCGCCGACCTGATCGGCCACGCCGGAGTGGTCGGATCCCAAATGGCGCGGCCGCCCACAAAGACCAGGTCAACGCGCTGGTCGAGACCTGGACGATGACGCGCACCAAGCACGAGGTCATGGCCGACCTCGGCAAGGCCGGCGTGCCCACCGGTGCCGTGCTCGCTGCCGCAGGAGATCCTGACCGACCCGCACCTGATCGCGCGTGGCATGGTCACGACCATCGATCATCCGGGATGGGGCCCGTTCACGATGCCGGCGAACCCGGTACAGCTCTCGAAGTCGCCGACCCAGGTGCGGCCCGCGCCGCTGCTGGGCCACGACAACGGCGAGGTCTACAAGGAGTGGCTGTCGCTCGGACCCGCGGACCTCGAGCGGCTCAAGACCGACAAGGTCATCTGATTCACGGCGCGAAAGGTGGCCCATCCCACCGCTCGCGCTTGGTGAATTCGGCGACGGGCTTGCGCTTGAGCCGGGACAGCGAGCGCACCGGCCGCCCGAGCGGCATGACGGCGCAGACCGCGATATGTGGCGGGATGCCGAGCAACGCCTTGATCTCGGGCTCTCGCGCGGTGGCGAGTGTGGTGATGGTGCCGCCGAAGCCTTCGTGGCGCGACGCGAGCAGAACGTTCCAGGCGAAGGGATAGATCGACGCACCGCTGATGATCCCGACGCGCTCGAGGTCCTGGTCGATCGAGGCCACGACCTTCAGGTCCACGCACAGGACCAGCACCACGGGAGCGGTCGCGATCGACTCGGTCAATCGCGACGGAACGACCGTCCGTTCGATCGTGGCCGCATCGACGCGCGGCGGATCGATTGTATTCCAGGGGCTCTCCCCGTTCGCGGCCTGGGCTGCGTAGCGCCGGCCGGCAAAGGCGCTCAGGTCGGCCAGCGTCCGCTTCGTGGCCCGGTCACGGATGACGATCACGCGCCAGCCCTGTCGGTTCCCGCCGCTCGGCGCGAAGCGCGCCTGGTCCAGGATCTTCGCCAGGACCTCGTCGGGCAGAGGATCGGCTGTGAACTCTCGAGCGGCGAAGGTCGTGCGCAGCACGTCGTACAGTTCCATGAATCACCTCGTTGGCCCGGGATGAAGCAGCGTCACATATTGACCCGGTCGTGGTCGTGGCCTAGCGTTCGGTCCGTCACGCGCGCCGGGGCCCTGGCGGTCTGATCGTAGGGCGCGTGTCGTCACGGCTGCAAGAGGGAAAGGTTGATGCGTCGGGGGCTGGTCGGGGGTCTGGCTCTTCTGATCTTGGTCGGACACGTGTCGGCCCAATCGCCGTCCACCATTTCGTATCCGCGCGACTACAAGACGAACCTGGTGAACTATGCCGTGGTGGATCGTTCCGATGGGATGTCGCGGGATCTGTATGCGTCGCGCGATGCCATCGAGGCGCTGAAGCGCGATCTGCGCCTCCAGGAGTTTCCGGCCGGCGTCCTGTTCGCCCTGGACGTCTACAGCGCGAAGCTCATGAGCCGAGATCCCAAGACGGGGACGCCGCGATTTGAAGCCACGGCGCAGGGCCACCTCGTTCGCAGCAAGGACGAGCGGACCCTGCACCTGATGCAGAAAGTCCGGCCCGGGTTCGGCAGTCAGAACTGGGCGTTCGGCGGCTTTGACCCGATCACCGCGGAGCCCTTGAAGCTCCAACTGCCCGGCGACTGCCATCTCTGCCACCAGGCCGCGGTGGTCAGCGACATGACGTATTCGATGAAGCTGCTCAAGCGTTTCGCGGAGAGCGGTGTGGTGCAATACAGCTTCTGTCCGCAACCCGGCCGACAGGCGTGTCCCTTTCCGTGAGCGTGGCGGCACGGCTCGAGATCGTCCAATGATTCCGCGCCGCGCGTTCCTGATCGGCCTTGGCCTGACGGGTTTCGTCGTCCCGTCGCCGACTCGAGCCCAGGCGCCAGGAAAGCTCGCGCGGGTGGGCTACATCTCGAACCTCCCGGAAGGCTTCCTGCTCGCGGACACCTGGCGGAAGGCGTTCGTCAATGGCCTGCGCGAGCGCGGATGGGTGGAGAACCAGAACGTCGTCATCGAACGGCGATACGCAGAGGTGCGCACCGAAGCGGCGCAGGTGGCCGTGGAAGAACTGCTTCGGCTCAACGTCGACGTGATCGTCGTCTCGAGCACGCTGACGGCACTCATCGCGAAGAAAGCCACCACGAAAGTCCCGATCGTGGCGCGGCAAGCCTGGCGATCGACCGCGACACGATCAACGCGGCCGAGTCGCTCGGTTTCTCGGCGCCCACGGGCGGCATCGTCCCTCGTCACCAGGAGTTCGCGCTGGCGATTCCTCCCGACCCGTACGATCCCAAGCACGCGAAGGCATTGCTCGCCGAAGCCGGCTACCCGAACGGGTTCGACGCGGGAGACTTCACGCCGTACCCGCCGTACAACGGAATGGGTGAGGCGATCGCGAACAATTTCGCCGCCGTGGGGATCAAGGTTCGCGTGCGCGTCATGGAGCGCGCCGCCTTCCTCTCCGCCTGGCGCGACAAGAAGCTCAGGAACGTCTTCGTCGGCGCCACCGGCGCGGCGGGCAACGCCTCCACGCGGCTCGAGCCGTACGTCACCGCCAAGGGCGTCAACGCCTACGGCACGGTCCCGGAGATCGAAAGCCTCTTCCAGCGACAGCTCCAGGAGATGGACCGCAAGAAGCGCGAGGATCTGCTGTTCCAGATCCAGCGTCTGATCGCCGAGCGCGCGATGTTCGTTCCCATCTGGGAGAACGGCTTCATCCGGGCGTACGGCCCGCGGGTGGAGGAGCCCGGGCTGACACTGTTGCCGGCCTTTCCGTACTCGGGCCCGCTCGAGGATGTCCGCCTGAAGAAATAGGCCCGCGGTAGGCAGGGGCGTGACTGGAGCCGAATAGGCGCTATAAGGGGTGGCCATGTGGCTGTCGGCGCCGCGGCGAGAGCCTCTCCCCGATCGCTCCCGTACCGGCTTGGTCTGACCGTTGTGGTCGGCCTGCTATTGGTGGGCTGCGGCAAGCACTACTGGAGCAAGCCCGGCGCCGGCGCCAGCGACTTCTCGCGGGAAAGTAACGAGTGCGCGCGCGAGAACGCGGTGCAGGTGAGCGCAAGCAAGGACTACGGAATCGTCATTGCCGACATGTACAAGGGCTGCCTGAAGTCTCGAGGCTGGATCCGGGGACAGCAGTTCGAACCACCGCCGGCCGGCTGGTTCCGCGGCATCGAAGACGATGGTCCGATGCGGTTTGAGCCGCCCCAGCCGGTACCTCAGCCGGCCGCGCCGGCACCGCAGCCGCAATCGCCAACTCCGGCGCCGCCGCCGCCCCCGCCTACGCGGTAGCGCACGAGGCGGTCCCGCGAGTAGTCAAGCACCAGGACGGCCGCGCTCGTGAACTATGCGGCCGCCCACGATCGTCATCTCGGCCGTGATGTCGCGGATCCGATCCTCGAGGCACGTCATCGGATCGTCCGACAGCACGGCCAGATCGGCGAGCTTGCCGGGCTCGATCGAGCCCTTCTGGTCCTCCTCGAATGTGACGTAGGCCCCCTCCAGGGTCGCGGCCCGTAGGGCGTCGGCGCGCGAGAGACACTGCGCCGGCGCAATGACGCGGCTCGTGGAGCGATCAATCCGGGCCACCGCCTGCCAGATCGGAAGAAACAGCGTAGGCGGCACGTTGTCCGTGGCGAGCGCCACGTGGACGCCCGCTTCCTTGAGGCGTCGCAGCGGCACGATCGTGTCCTCGGCGTCCGATCCGACCTGAGCGCGGAAGAGGGAGCCCTCCTTGTAGAGGTACCGATTGGTGTGTGTGGTCAGGACCACGCCGAGGTCACGAATCCGCCCGACCTCCTCGGCGCTGAGGATACCGATGTGCTCGATCACCCAACGCCGGTCGCGAATGGGCACGACACGATTCACGTCCTCATAGAGGTCGAGCAGACCCGCTCCCATACTCAAGATGCGGATGTCTGCTCGCGCTGCGGCCAGGAGGACCGACTTGAGCTGCTCGCGCGGCAGCGCCGCGTCATACGAGAAGCCGGCCCAGCCGGTGTACGGCATCGCGCGCGCCCGAACGGTGCCGTCGGCGGTCGGATTCGTCTCGGCGACGAGGCCGGCCACCCGAAGGAACGCATCGCCGCTGCCTCGACCAGCGATGCGCGGCTTCCACGCGGCGAGCCGCGATTCGATCGCCCCTTCGTTCGCCGCGCCCCACGAAGGGCTGACGGTCAGGTGGGCGCGCACCGTGAGCTCGTTTCGCCGGGCCGCATCGTCGTAGACGCGCATCACCTCGTCCGCGACGCCGTGACCCTCGACGACGCTGGTCGTACCGGTCGAGCCGTAGATCTTCATCGATTCGCGAAGACCACGCGCCCGATCCTCGTGCGTGAAGCGTGGCGCCGCCGCCATCAGCGAAAGCTCGACGACCGGAATATACGTCTGCTCGACGAACACGCCCGTCGGCTCGCCGGCCGAATCCTTCTCGATCTGGATTCCGCCCCACGGCGCCGCCGTCTGTCGCGTGACACCCGCAAGCCGGAGGGCCTCGCTGTTCGCGATCGAGACGAGTGGCAACGTGTGGCGCCAGTAGCCCCAGATCGAACGGATGTAGACCGGATTTCGCGGCGCCACGCGGTCGAGGTCGCGACGCGTCGGGAACCGCTTCTCGTGGAGGTTCCCGGGGACGTCGAAGTAGTAGGGCGGATCGCCGAGCGGCATCGTGACGATCCAGTCACCGGGCGCCGCCGCCTTCACCAGCGACTCGATGCGCTGCAGTACGTCGTCGATCGACCGCGCGCCGGCCAGCGACGGGTACAGCGTCTTGAGACCCTCGCGATCCATGTGCGCGTGGGCATCCACGAGCCCCGGCACGACGGTACGTCCTTGAAGATCGACGAGGCGCGTGTCGCCGCCGGCGAGCCGGCGGAGATCTGTACTGACGCCGACTTCCGTGATGCGGTCCGCGGTGATCGCGACGGCCTCCGCGACGTGGAGGGAGGGATCGAGGGTGACGACGTGACCGTCGTAAAGAACCAGGTCAGGGTGGCTCATGAGCAGTAATCGGGCGGGTTCACGGGCACCCCCATGATACAAATTGAAAAGGTGATTGATTTTCACACCTTTTCCATCACTGCGCGCGATCGTGAGACCGGCGCTTTTGGCGTCGCCGTCGCCACCGCGCGACCGAACGTGGGGCAGCCTTGTCCCCTGGGTTTCGCCGCGTGGCGCCATCGCGACGCAGGCGCGCGTCAACACCGAGCTGGGCCGGCAGGGACTCGCGCTTCTCACCCAGGGGGTACCGGTCGACGTTGCGCTGACCGCGCTTCTCCGAAAGGACAGTGAGCGCGAGATCCGTCAGGTGCACGGCCTCGACGGCGAGCGCGTGTTTTGCCACACCGGCGCGAGCTGCGTGTCGTGGTGCGGCCACGAGCAGGCCGACGAGTTCACGATCGCCGGCAACATGCTGGCCGGCCCGGACGTGATCGCCGCGATGGCCAGCGCATTTCGCGCGAGCGATGGCGAGCGTCGTGACCTGTCCGACCGCCTTCTGCTGGCGCTCGAAGCGGGACAGGCGGCCGGCGGTGACAAGCGGGGCAAGCAGTCGGCGGCGCTCCTGGTGGCGGCCGTCCGCGACCCGCGTATGTACCACAACCTCCGCGTCGACGATCACGCCGATCCGGTCGCCGAGCTCAGGCGAGTCTGGGCGGTCGTCGTCGCGCACACGAAACAGATTGAAATGGAGTATGGTCCCGCGGCGCTCCGGCTCTTCGGCCGGGTCAAGTATTGAGGAGGATCGCCATGAAGCTCCGCGCGATTCTGTGTCTCGTCGGGCTGGTCGCGCTGGCGATGGGCTCGTTCGCCGAGGCGAAGACGTACCGTTGGGTGAACGATCAGGGCATCGTCACGTACTCGGACCAGCCGCCTCAGGTCCGGCCGGTCGAGGGCGAGCGTGAGGCGCTGATCACCGAGGCTCTCGAGATCTCCGGCACCAAGCACGCGCTGGAGACGATTCCCGCGCACATTCGCGCCCAGCTCGACGTGCGTCAGACGCCAATCAAGCCTGAGGAGAAGGCGCGCATCGTCAAGATTCTCGGCGACGCGTTTCGGACCGACGTGCTCTACGGCGCCGTCCGCGCCGCCTTCAAGGCCAACTACGATCCGTCGCGGATGGGTTTCGTGATCGGGCAGCTCAGGACGCCGCTGTTCCGAAAGGTCGCGGCGCTGGAGGTCGCGGCCAGCGAGCCGGGTGCGAAGCAGGATCTCGAGCGCTTCGCGATCGGGCTCCAGGGCGACGTTCCCAAGCCGGCGCGCGTCGCCCTCGTTCAGCGGTACGAGGCATCGATGCGCAGCGCGGAGCTCCAGATCGAGATGGGCGTGGTCGCTTTCAGGGCCGTCTCGCGCTCGCTCGAGCCGGTGCTGCCGTCCGAAAAGCGGCCCACCGCGCGGGAAATGGACTCCGCGGAGCGAACCCTACGAGCGAAGCAGGACAGCCTCGTGCGCGACGCGCTCGTCCGCTGGCTCTACACGTTTCGGTCGTTGACGGACGAGGAGCTCGGGGAGTACGTGGCGTTTTCCGAGACCGACGCGGGGCGCTGGTTCGTGACGACTCAGCGGAAGGGTCTGCTCGACGCGATGCGAACGGCGATGGATGCGGCGGCCCGACAGATGGCCGCCGCATTTCCCGTGAAGCGTTAGCGCGCCGGCCGCCGCTCTTCGAGAAGCTTCATGAACCGCGGATCCTTCTTGAGGTTGACGAGCGACGGATCGAGGCTCAGGTAGTCGAACTGGTCGTAGCCGAGATCGAGCGCCTTGTTGAGCCAGGAGAGCGCCTGATCCGCGTCACCGAGCCTCGCGTACACACGTGCGGCATTGTACGCGGCCTGCGGATCCTTCGGCTTGGAGTCAGCTCCCTGGAGCGCCGAGGACACCTGCTCCTTGCGCTCCTGCAAGACGGTCTTGTTCTTGACCATCGCGTCGAGGTTGGTCTTCGCCGTCGTATTGCCGGGATCGCGCTGAACGAGATCCTCATACTCGCGGGCGGCGTCTTCGTAGAGACCCTGCTTGCTGTACAGGTTCGCCAGATTATTGCGCACGATGGTGTTCTTGGGATCGAGCTCGAGGGCCTTGCGATAGGCGGCGACCGCCTCCTCGGTCCGGCCCTGGCGGTCGTACGCATAGGCGAGGTTCGACTGGATGACGGCGGACGTCGGCGCCGCGTCAGCCGCCTTCTGGAGCTCGGCGACCGCCTCCTCGAACTTGCCGTCCTTCAGAAGTGCGGCGCCGCGCGCGTTCTGCTGGGCCGCCGCGTCAGCGGCCTTGTTCTGGCCCCGAGCGGCGCCCGGCAGTAGCGCGCAGAGCGTCAGCGCGATGAGCGCGACTTTCTTCACTGGATGCGCTCACGCCAGGAGCGGACCTGCTTCAGGAATGTTGGCGCGGGGATCGGATTGTTCGGGAGCTGCTGGTTGGCGTCGTCGCGGTGATCGCCGACGCCGTCGCCTGTCCCGAGCCCGCAGGGGGTGTCACGATGACGACCGGCATCGAGGCGATGCCCTGGCCGATCGTCGTGGAGCGGGTGACCGACGAGTCGGTCGTCGTAAGGGCGGCGCCCGTGGCAAAGTCGATCGCCGCATACCCCGTCGCCATCTGGACCGAGTACAGCTTGGCCGTCCCACCGCCGCTGGTGCACGTCACAGTGCTGGTCGGCGTGAACCCGGAGAACAGCACGTCCATGTTGAAGACGTTCGCCGGGTCGAGCACCTTTTCGTTGGTGCCCAGTCTGAAGAACCAGCCACCCGACGACGTGCCGTTGGTCGAGGTCACGTCGACGAGGTTCGTCTCCGAGAGCGCGGCCGCATTCGACATGTTGGTCGTTTCTTTGATTCCGTAGAAGCGGTTCGCGGCCGTACCGTTCGGATGGTTCCGGTCGCCCGTGCCGAGGAAGACCCACAGATTCATCGAGGTGTCGTAAGCGAGCACGGGCGCGCCGTAGAAGGCCTGAGTCGGATAAAACTCACCAACCGTCGGCGGGTTGGTCTGGCTCGGCGCCGCGGTGGAAGGACGTTCCCGGCCCAGCTCGTCGTCGCATTGGCCGAGACGTCGAACTTCCAGAGCTGGCCCCCGGTGTCGCCGATGTACACCCGATCG
>CAWBMV010000035.1:0-77365 GCA_963789955.1 uncultured Candidatus Rokubacteria bacterium | reverse complement strand
ATGGGCGGAAAGGTCGATGCGAATCGTCAGTCGCGCCACGGGCTGTAGCCTATCACTGCCGGGTCGGCTTGATCTTCTCCCGATACAGCTGCGCCGCCTCGCGGATCAGCCGCTCGGCCTCCACCCGGCCATGCATATCGCCGACACTCACGGCCTTGTGCTCGAGCACCTTGTAGTCGAGGAAGAAACGCTCGAGCTCCTTCAGCCGGTGGCCCGACAGCTCGGAGATGTCGCGATAGTGCGCGTACTCCGGGTCGTCGGCGTGAACCGCGATGATCTTGTCATCGGGGCCCTTGTCGTCGACCATCGGCATCGCGCCGATCGCCTTCGCGCGCAAGCGTGCACAGCGGGACGACCGGCTCCTGCCCGAGCACCAGGACGTCGAGCGGGTCCCCGTCGAGGCAGTAGGTCTGCGGCAGAAAGCCGTAGTTCGCCGGATAGTGCACCGCGCTGTAGAGGACCCGATCGACCCAGAGGAGCCCCGTTTGCTTGTCGAGCTCGTACTTCACCTTCGAGCCCTTCGGGATCTCGATGATGGCCCGGAAGCCACTCTCGATGGCGTCGCCGAGCTCCACGTCGTGCCAGGCATGCATGAATCCGCTCGGTGATCAGGACACGAGGCCGGTCGCGTGCCCGACGGCCGTCTTCTCTCCGTGCTGGTTCTCGACCCAGACTTCGACGACCACGCGCGTGGCGCCGTTGTCCGGCTGCTTGTCCTTGATGATCCCGTGCACGCTGAGACGGTCGCCGGCGTAGACGGGCTTGATGAACGCCATCGACATGGTGCCGCCTCTGGCGAAGCTGGGGCCGAGCAGGTTCACCATCATCTGCGACACGTAGGCCGTCGACATCATGCCCTGGGCCAGACAGGCGCGGAACCCCTTCTGACGCGCCCACGCTTCGTCGCTGTGGATGGAGCGCGGCTTGACGCCGGAGTACACGTCGATCCGACGCTGGGAGACGTCTTTCGCGAGGGAAGGGAGGACCTGCCCGACGGTGGTCTCGGTCTCAACGCGCGTGGCCATGGGGCGCCTCCGGCTCGGGGATGATCATCTGGGTGAACTGCCCGCGCACGAGCACGCGGCCGGTCTCGTCCTCGGTGACGTACTCGGTCACCATGTAGGGTTTGCCCCGACGCTCGAACTTGTCGATCACCTTGCCGCGCGTGCGGACGCGCATCCCGAGCCGGATGGGCTCCAGGAAGTTGAACTCCATCCTGGCGTGCAGCCCGGCGTGCACGATGTACTTGCTGTGCCGCAGGTGCAGCGCTTGATTGGCCATCAACGTCGGCGGCGCGGTCTGCTCGGCGAGCCAGGGATGGTCGTCCTCCACGGCGAAGCCGTGCGCCTCGATGTCCTCGGGAATGACGAGATGGTCGTCGGAGACGAACTCCTCGCCGACCTTCAACGAATCGAGGGTGAGCTTCCTGAACTCGGTGACCTGAGATCCCGCCATACCTGACCTCCCGCGCCGGAATTGCGCGTAGCATAGCACCGGGGTTGCGGCGGTTCTCGCCGACACGGGAGCGACGCGAGTGGCTCGAGTGTGTTAAGGAGGCGTCAATGGCTATGAGAGACAGCCCGCACTGGGTCGGCACCTGGACGGCCACCCCCGCCCCCGGCGAGGGCGCCGCCTTCAGTAACCACACGCTGCGGATGATGCCGCGGGTCAGCATCGGCGGCCGCATCCTGCGCGTGCGCATCTCGAACGCCTACGGCACGCGCCCGCTGGCGGTCGGCGCCGCATACGCGGGTCTACGGAGCGCGGGACCGGCCGTCGTCGCGGGCTCCAACCGGCGGCTCACCTTCGGTGGCGAGAGCAGCGCGACGATCGCGGCCGGCGCGCTGATCGTCAGCGATCCGGTCGAGCTCGAGATCGCGCCGCTGGCGGACCTTGCCGTCAGCGTGCACCTGCCGGCCGATCTGCCGGCGAGCTTCGGGATCACCGGGCGCTATGCGCGGCAGACGAACTACATCTCGCCGCCGGGAGACTTCGCCGGAGAAGACGTCATGCCGGTCGGCCGGCTGACCGACGACTGGTACTTCGTCTGCGGCGTCGACGTCATCGCGCCGGGGGAGACGGGCGCCGTCGTCGCGGTCGGCGATTCGCTGACCGACGCCAACATCTCGACCCACGACGGTCATCACAGCTGGCCCTCGCAGCTGGCGCGCCGTCTGATCGCGCGGACGAGCGGCCGGCCGATCGCGGTCATGAACCAGGGACTCGGCGGCAACCGAATCCTGCACGACATCCGCGGCGACAGCGGTCTGCGCCGGTTCGACCGCGACGTGCTGGCCCAGCCGGGCGCCACGCACGTCATCGTCATGCTCGGTACGAACGATCTGCGGAATCGCCCGGGCAAGGCCGAGGAAGAAGTGACCGCGCCGCAGATGATCGCCGGGCTCAAGCAGTTCGCGGTGCGCGGGCGCGCGCGCGGGATCAAGGTCATGGCGGCCACGCTCACGCCGTTCGAGAACGAAACGTTTCTGCCCGGCGCCTGGAACCCGAGGCGCGAGGCGGTGCGCCAGGCGGTCAACGAGTGGCTGCGCAAGGCCGAAGGCTTCGACGCGATCGTCGACTTCGATCGAGCGTTGCGCGATCCCGGCCATCCGACCCGGATGCTCCCGATCTACGACTGCGGCGATCACCTCCACCCGAGCGATCTCGGCTATCGCGCGATGGGTGACGCGATCGATCTGTCGCTGTTCGACTAGGCGGCGAATCGCGAAAGGAAGAGAGAGCGCATGATCACCAAGTTCGACAGCCTGTACGCCGGCCACGTCGACATGGACGACATCGGCTACGGCGGCACCGCCGTGAACAGCCGCGTGTTTCCCAACGAGCACCTCGTCACCACCTTCGCCAAGGCCCGGAATCTGGCGCGCCTGCTCGATCGATGCGGATACGACACCTTCTGGCTCGCCGAGCATCATTTCCAGCGCGAAGGCTATGAATGCATCCCGAACGTCCTGATGATGGCGCTCGACCTGGCCCACCAGACCGAGCGGCTGAAGATCGGGTGCGGCTTCAACATCGCGCCGATGTGGCATCCGCTCCGGCTCGCCGAAGACTTCGCCATGGCGGACGTGCTCACCGGCGGACGCGTGCGCTTCGGCGTCGGGCGCGGCTATCACACGCGCGAAGTGGACACCTTCGGCGCGCCGCTGCTCGACCAGGCGGCCAACCGCGAGCTCTTCGAGGAGCAGGTCGACATCATCTTCAAAGCCTTCAACGCCGCCGTGTTCTCACACGAAGGCAAGCACTACACCATTCCGGCCCGCGTGCCGTATCGCGGCTACGACTTGAAGGACCTCACCCTGGTGCCGCGGCCCGTGCACCCCGTCGAGTGCTGGCAGCCCATCCAGAGCGCGACGCCGCGCGGGCTCGACTTCATGGCGAAGCACGGCATCAAGGGACTCATCGGCGGCGGCGTGGCCGAGGGCGGCGCCATGCGTGCCGTCGTCGAGGGCTATCGCGACGCGCAGCGCCGGGCCGGGCGAGAGACCGCGCTGGGCGAGGGGCTCTGCATCGGGTTCCACTTCCAGCTCGCCGCGACGAAAGAGGAAGCCATCAAGGCCGCGGCGGGCTACTTCGAAGAGAACCTCAAGATGTTCGGGCCGCTGCGTCTGGTGCGCTCGATGTCCGAGGAGCAAATCGCCGTGATGGCCGATCCGAAGCGAGCACCGTACGCCGGCCTTCCCACGATCGAGGAAGCGGCGGCGCAGGGGGCCTACCTCTGCGGTCCGCCCGCGCAGATCATCGACACGCTCATGCGGCTGGAGAAGGACTATCCCGGGCTCGAGCGCGTGTCGGTCAGCCATCCCATGGGCGCGCCGGAATCGGTGATGCTCGAGCAGCTCGAGTGGTTTGCCGCCGAGGTCATGCCGGCGTTCACCGGGCGCGCGCGCTAGAGACCTTCGCCAGATGTCCGACGTGCTTCGTCCCGAGGCAGCCGACGCGCTCGAGGCCTGGCGCCGGCGTGTGAGCGCCAATCGCGAGCAGGCCGAGCGCCTGCGCGAAGGCACGCCGCCGCGCGACTTCTACGCGGCCGTGGCCCCCGACTTCCGCGCGAATCCCCGCCGCACGAACGAGCCGGCGCTCGACGTGTTGCGCTCGCTGGCGCAGCCGGGTGAGACGTGGATCGACGTCGGCGCCGGCGGCGGGCGTTACGCGCTGCCCCTGGCGCTCCTGGCCAAGAGCGTCATCGCCGTCGAGCCGTCGGAGGGAATGCGGAACGTGCTGCAGGCCGGCATGGTCGAGCACGGGATCTCGAACATCGAGCTCGTTCCGTCCCGATTTCCGATGCCCGGCGCTCCGACGGCCGACGTCGCGCTCATGTCGCACCTCGGCTACGACATCGAGGAGATCGGCCCCTTTCTCGATGCGGTCGAGGCCTCGGCGCGGCGGCTCTGCGTGGCCGTGCTCGTGTCGCCTTCGCCTCCCTATCTGGCCGAGCCGTTCTGGCCCCCCGTCCACGGGGAGGCGCGCATCGCCCTGCCCGGCCTCAGCGAGTTCCTCGTGTTGCTGCTGGCCCGCCGGCGCCTCTTCGAGCTGCGCCTGTGCGCGCGCGATCCGCTGACGCACGCCGAGCGCGAGGGACCGCTGCGCTGGCTCTATCAACAGCTCTTCATCACGCCCGATACCGAGAAGGGGCAGCGCCTCGCCGCGCTGGCGCGCGACGCGATCACGAGCCGAGACGGGCGCTGGGCGCTATCGTGGGAGCCGGTGCCTCTCGGAATCGTCACGTGGCATCCTCGCGACTAGACACCCTGGAGGAAGACATGCGTGATCCGCAGGCCCTCATGAGCACCGAGCAGCTCTCGAAGATCCTTGGGCAGCCGAGCCTGCGCATCTACGACTGCACGACCTATCTCGAGCCACCGCCGCCCGGCAACGACGATCCCTACGTCGTGGTGGCCGGGCGCCGGACGTTCGAGGAGGCGCACATCTCCGGCGCCGACTTCCTCGACCTGCAGGGCGAGTTCTCCGATGCAACCACCCGGCTTCGTTTCATGATGCCGGCGACCGCGCAGCTCGAGGCGGCGTTCGGCCGTCACGGGCTCGCCGGGGACAACCGGGTCGTGCTCTACAGCATCGGGACGATGATGTGGGCGACGCGCTTCTGGTGGATGCTCCGGTCGCTTGGCTTCGACCGTGCGGCCGTGCTGGATGGCGGCTTCGACAAATGGAAAGCCGAAGGCCGACCGACCGAGAGCGGTCCGGCTCGCGGCTATCCGCCGGCGGCCTTCAAGGCCGCGCCGCGCCCGGGCTTCTTCGTCGACAAGCGCGCGGTGCTGGCGGCAACCAAGGAGCGCTCCACCGTGATCGTCAACGCGCTCGGCCCGCAATTCCACAAGGGACTGGAGCCCAGCCGGTACGGACGGCCCGGCCGGGTCCCAGGCAGCGTCAACGTACCGGCGGCGAATCTCGTGAACGCCGCGCAGAAAGACTTCACGACGCTGTCCGACGCCGAAGCCAAGTTCGCGGCCCAGGGCGTCAGCAAGGACAAGCGCGTGATCTGCTACTGCGGCGGCGGGATCTCGGCCACGATCGATCTCTTCCTGCTGCACCAGCTCGGCCACGACTCGCTCACGCTCTACGATGGTTCCATGGGAGAGTGGGCGAGGGATCCATCGTTGCCGATCGAGACGGACTGACCCGGAGGGAAGCATGACGGCCACCGACATCAAGGGACTCGGCGTGTCCACGACGTCGTCCGATGCGCTGGCCGCGTACGAGCGCGGGCTCGACCTGTTCCTGCGCTGGCGCGGGGGAGCCGTGGAAGCGCTGGATGCCGCGGCACAGAGCGATCCGCGCTTCGCGCTGGCGCACTGCACGAAGGCCTACATCGCCTGGCGCATGGGTCGCGCGGACCTGGCGACCGCGGCGGCGCGTCAGGCGACGGCGGTGGCCGATGACGCACGACACGAGCGCGAGCGACTGCACGTACGGGCGGTCGATTCGATGGGGCGCGGGGACCACGCCGCGACCTATGACGTCCTGGGACAGATCGCCGCGCAGTATCCGACCGATCGAATCGCCGTGCGCATCATCGGGCTGAACTGCATCACGCAGGGCAACTATCGCGGCGGCATCGACATCGCGCGGCGAAGTCTCGAGGCGAGCCCCGAGGAGCCGCAGTACCAGACGATGCTCGGCTTCTTCCTGGAACAGTCCGGGTACAACGACGAGGGGCTCGCGATGAGCCTGCGCTCGCTGGCCCAGGATCCGACCAGCCTCTACACGTACCACGCGGTCGGTCACGCCTATCAGGCCCGCGGCGACTATCCGCACGCGCTCGAGACGTTCGAGCGTGCGGCGTCGCTCGAGCGCTATCCGCATCTGCTCTGGCACCTGGCCGAGGCGCAGGCGCTCCTCGGTCACGATCGGATGACGCGCGACTACTGGGCGTCCACCGCACCGCCGCTACCGATCTACGAGCGGATCGAGCTGCTCTGGCGTCTCGAGCTGCTGCGCGGTACGCCGGTAGACTCCGCGATCTGGCGTGACCTCTCGAAGCAAGGCGAACGGGTGCTCGCCGAGTACGCGGACTGGCAGACCACATGGATGCACCACTGGCTGGGCGTTGCATTCGCGCGCGCCGGAGACTGGACGAGAGCCGAGCAGCAGCTCGAGCGGCTACGCCGGATGCCGGCGGGGCGCGCGAGCGGCCACTGGTCCACCCGGGGCGTCGCGCTCCTCGAAGGCGAGATGGCGATCGTCAAGGGTGATCTCGAATCCGCGGTGCGGCTCATGGCGCCGGCGATCGACGATCTGCACTCCATGGGCGGAGGCAGTCGCGAGCAGAAGGACATCTTTCGCGACGCGTTCATGGAGCTGCACCGTCGTCTCGGTCACGTCGAGCGTGTGATCGAGCTGGCGCATCAGCGCCTGCTCGCCAATCCCAACCACGTGCAGTCGCTCGCCGCGCTCGCCTGGGCCTACGAGCGCAACGGCAACGCCGCGCTGCACCGCCAGGCCTGCCGCCAGCTCGTCCTGAGGGCCGGGGAGGCTGGACTTGCTCCGGGCGCGCCCGAGCTGACGGCGGCCCGCCGAGTGCTCGAAACGACTGCCTGATCCCGGCCGGCGGGGCGCTCATGCGCCTCCCATCGCTCTTGAACGTGGTCCCGGTACACGGAGAGGAGGGGAGAGCGATGACAGAGAGATTGCGCATCAGGTACTCGAGGAGCCGGGATTCGCGGCCGGTGAGGGCGATGACCCGGTTGCCTCGGGCACCGCGAACCCCTGAGCTCCGGGCAGATCCGTGTCCATCACGATGAGATCGTACGACCTGCCGTCGAGCATCACGTCTGGCACTGGTGTCGCGTTGCTGGTGGCTACCACCTCGAATCTCGCGTCGGCAGTGTTCCGGCGATCCGGCGGTGATGCCGGGATCTTCAGCCGCCGCTTGCTCGAGCAACAGCCACGTACGTCCTCCTTGGCGAGGCCGACCACGGATCTGCGGTCGGCCTCAGCCGGACTGCCGAATTCCGATCCAGGATCAAGCGGCATGGTGGGCGGCATGGGGCGCATGACGCCGGTCGACGTACGTCGTGAGCAGCGCGAAGACGAATCCGAGAATCACGCCGTACAGCACGTGCTCGATCAGGGACGCCAGCGCGACGGGCTTCATCGTGTCGAGCGCCGCGGAGGACAAGGGCACCTTCGCCGAGCAGCGCCGGCACGACGAAGAGCCCGCTGAGGATCCACCAGACCAGACCATACAATCCGCCCCACACCATCAACCGCGGCTCGTTCGGCGCCTCGGCACTGACCAGCCAGCCGAAGATGCCACCGATGACGATGGTGTAGATGAGGCTGGCGATCCAGCCGGCCACCCAGCCGTGGGAATGGAGCTCCTCGGCGGCGACGATCAGCATGGACGTCTGCCCGCCGTCCGGCCCGGTCGTCTTGAGGAATAGGGCGACAAGCGTGAACACGATACCGGCGATCAGGCCGGCCACGAGACCCGTTCCGATTCTTCTTTCCATCACGAACCCTCCTGCTATTGCTTCGCACCTACTGCCGTGGCGCCGCCTCCGGCGCCTTCACGATCCGCTGCGCTTGAAGCTGGTCGTTGACGCGTACGTAGGTGACCAGCACTCGATCCCCGGGCTCGAGCGTGTCGAGCACGGGCGACACCGACTCCTGGACCGAGAAAATGACGTCCGTCTCCTTGCCGTTGGCGGTCGATCTCACGGTCAGGGCGTCGGCTCCCCGATTCACGGCCAGCACCTCGGCGGCCATGCGACGCGGAGTCGCCACCGCTTTCCGAGGCTTGGCGGTGCTATCGACCGCCGAGTCCTGTGACCAGCCCGGAGTCGGCAAGCCGACGCCGACCATCGCCAGCGACGTCACGAGTGTTGCGACGACCTTCTTCATGGCGGTCCCTCCTTTACAGAGCGTGGCAGGCGAGTGTGAGAGGAACATGAGGATTGGCTGAGAAGTCGGGACGGCCCGCTGGCTTCAGACTCGCGGCTACACTATTCTTCGCCGTGGGCCGCCCTGAGCGAACGCGCGCAGAAGGCGGAGCAAGAACGCGGAGCAGGGGAGGCGACGTCGTGACACCAGCGCCCGACGCCCAGGACAAGCCGTTTCGTGTCGACGAGGCGACGATCGACGAGCTGCACACGGCGATCAAGTCTGGGCGGACGACGTGTCTCGCGGTCGTCCAGCAGTACATCGATCGCGTGCGCGCCTACAACGGAGTCGCCAGCCTGCTCGTGACCGAGGACGGCAACCCGATACCGGCGATGAACGGCGCGGTGCGGGCGTTGGCGCCGTTGCGCTTTCCCACGGAAACCGTCAAGGCGTCGGTGGTGCTGCCCGATCTCCACAAGTACCGGGGGCCGGCACTCGAATTCGGGCGCATGGAGGCGACGGCGTCCGACCCGTCCGTACCGCAGCAATACGGAATGGTCGTCGGCAAGCCGAATGCCGGACAGGTGAATGCGCTCGGCGACGCTCAACATTCGCGGTGAGCGATCCGTGACCTGCCGGGGAGATTTCGACCGGCATCCGTCGGCGGGGCCACTGCCGCCGGGCGCGCCGCCGGTGTGCGAGATGTTCCGCCGGCTGCCCGACGCGCTCGAGCGCGCCGCCGAGCTCGACGCCGCGTATGGACGCAATCCCGATCTCGAGGCGATGCCGATGTACGGCGTCGTGTTCTCGTTCAAGGATCCGTTCGACACGAAGGACATGCGCACCACGGCCGGCGGCGACGCGCGCTACGACATCGATTTCCCGGCGCGCGATCACGTGCTGGTCGAGCAGCTCCGCAACAAGGGCGCGATCATCTTCGCCAAGGCGGTCAATACCGAATACAACGGGCGCGCCGGCAATCCGGGCGGCCGCCACACGCCCGACAACGTGCTGCCGTCGACCCTGGGCTACCAGCGCAGCACGTGGGGCGGCAATCCGGCAAATCCGTATGACACGACGCGCGCGGCCTCGCTGGGCTCGAGCTCGGGGTCGGGCGTGTCGGTCAGTACCAATCTCGTGATGGCCAGCCTCGGCGAGGAGACCCGCGCATCGTGTCGCGGCCCGGCCAATCACAACGCGGTGGCGCTGATTCTTCCGCACAAGTCGATGCTCGGGTTCAACGGTGGCGCGATCGGCGCCGACATCTACTGCGATCGCAGCGGCATCCTCTGCCGCACGCTCGCCGATTGCGCGAAGGTGCTGGACGCGCTGAAGGATCCCGTCCACGGCTACTACGACCCGCGGGATCCCTACACGACGGTCCCGCGCTCGTCGGTGCTGAGCACGTCGTACGCGAGTCATGCGCGGACGGCCGGCACGCCGGGCGCGCTCGCGGGGATGCGCATCGGCATCGTTCGAGAATCGATGGTGTACTGCGCCCGGGTCGAAGACCGAGGAGCCGATCGTCACCGCTGCCGCCCGGGAGATCAAGGCGATGCTCGGCGGCCGCCTGGGCGCGACGCTCGTCGAGTCGTCCGATCCCCTGTGGACGCGCGATCCCGACGTCGAGGCCATGACGACGGATTTCAGGCGCGCGCTCGCTCAGCTCGTGCCCATCATCATGCCCGATCTGCTGTTCAGGCTCGGGCGAGACGGGCGGCCGCTGTTCAAGGAATTCGCGGCGGCGATCGTGCCGACCGAGTTCGCACCGGGGAAGACCTTCGGCACGGGCACGATGCAGCCGATCGACTATTGCGTCGCGCTGGCGGAAGGACGCATCGAGCCGCCGAGGAACTTCGACATCGCGACGATCCAGGAGCAAGAGCTCGCGATGGCGTTCAGATTCCACGTCCCGCAGTACCTGAGCCGGCGGGCCGCCGACTGGCAGGCGCGGGGATTCACCGAGACGCTCGTCGACTTTGCCGCGCTCAACGCGCGATCCAAGTTCTGGGGCGACGACGGGCGCGCCGCGTTCAAGAACTGGGAAGAAGTGACGGACCCGCGCAATCCCCTCGGCCGGCGTCAAGGTGTCGACGAGCGAATCATGCTCCGCGAGCTGCTGCGCCGGGTGGACATGATGGTCCTGATCGAGAACCGCCTGGACGCGCTGGTCCGTCTGCACACGCCGTTTCCGCCGGGAAGAATCGGTGGCGCCTATCAACCGGGCCTGCCGGGCAATCTTCGGCTGGAGACGTTCTACGGACCGAACGCGGGATTGACGGAGGTGCTGGTGCCGGCGGGCTATGTCACGACCGTCTACGATCCGGTCTTCACGCTCAGCCCGGACGGCATGCGGTACGTGCCCGTGCCCTCGGACACGCCGACGGCGATTCCCGAGCCGGGCTTACCCTTCTCGCTGGTGTTCCGGGCCGAGCCCGGCCGCGAAGACGTCCTCCTGAAGATCGCGTCGGCGTACGAAGCGGCCTCGAAACGCCGCGTGCCGCCGCCCGCCTTTGGGCCTCTCTAGAGCGCGCGATCAGCGCGTAGCGTTTCGACGAGCGTTCCCAGCCGCGGAAGCTGGTCGAGTCGATCGACGAGCTCCTCCACCTGCGCCACGCCGGCGGGGCTCAGCACCACGCCGGCCAGCTCGCGGAACTTCGAACGGATCTCGTCGTCACGATATGGATCCTGATAGTCGCCGCGCGCGCTCTCGCGGAGCCGCGTGACCTGGCGGCCGTCGGTGAAGGTCACGGTCACTCGCGCCGGCTTGAGTCGCGGCACGGCGGCGCTGAGCTCGGGGTCCTCGCGCACGGCGACCCGCCGGCGGAAGGCCGCGATCGCCGGGTCGCGAACGACGTCCTCCGTGAACGCGTGATAGCCGGCGTTGCCGCGCAGGACCAGCGCGGCGGCCGCGTGGGGCAGGGAATACTTCGCCGCGAAATAGTTGATCGGGTTCGGCTCGCGCATGTTCGCGGCGAAGCGATAGGTTGCCACGTCGATGCGCTCGATGCTGGCAGGCTCGGGCCGAAGATCGTCGAGGATGTCCTCGAGCGCGTCCAGCGCCGCGTAGATCGGGTTGCAGCAGGCGCGCAATCTGAAATAGTTGCGGGCGATCTCCCAGCGACTGCCCAGCTCTTCGGTCACGGCGGCAGCCTGGAATCCGTCTCCGACCAGCTGCCCGAAGGATTCTTCGATCGCGTTCGGCTGCGCGGCGACCCCGGCCATCGCCAGCTCCGGCGCCAGCGCTCCGGCGAAGCCGCTCATTCCGCCGGCCACGTTGAGGGCGGTCGCGCCCGCGACGGCGTTCGTGTAGCCGGGCGTGAGGGCGAGGATCGCGCCGATCCGAAGCGCGAGGCTCATCTGCTCGCCGCTCAATCCGCGCAACCGCGCCCCTGCGGCCACCGCGCCGAGCAGCGGCGCCTGGCCGTTCTGGTGCGCGAGGGGCCGTGCCGTCAGTCCGGCCCCGAGCCGCGCGGCGACTTCGTAGCCGAAGATCAACGCGGCGAGCGCCTCGCGTCCGGATCGCTCGAGCCACTCGGCGCAGGAGAGCGCCGTCGGCAAGACCTGCACGGCGCCCTGACAGGAGACGTAGCGATGTCCCTCGCAGAGCTCGATCGAGCGCCCTGCCAGTCCGTTGAGCAGAGCCGCCGTACGCGGATCCGTCGTCGGCCATCCCGGTGCGTAGACCGTGGCGCCCCGACCGCCGGTCGCGGTCAGCCGCGCCCGCACGCCGGCGACCTCGGGCTGCACGGAGCCGGCCAGAATCACGCCGAGGGTGTCCAGCAGCACGAGCTTGGCGTGCTCTCGAACAGCGCCCGGAATTGCATCCCACGGTGTCGCCGCGGCGAAGCTGGCCAGCTCTTCGATCTGTTTGCCCATCACATTCTCCGTCGCCGTCACGAGGTTCTGGTGCCGGAATGATAGCGGTCGTCAGTGCCCTGGGGCGGGCGGAAGCGCTGAGTCCGGGAGCGACGGCCTGAGAAGGCTAGCCCGAGTGGCGGCTCGAACAGTCGGGCAAGACGCTGCCGGCGGGTGCATCGGTTCATCGACCTCACTTCGAGGCGGTAGGCCGAGGAGCTTCGCGAGCTCGCCGAGGGCCAATTCCACTTGCGCCGCGATCTGTTCGGTCTCGGCGATCGAGCGCTGATACGGATCGTCGATGAACGCCGTTCGTGCGCTCAGGAGCGCGCCGAGCATCACGACCTTGTCGAGGTATTGCGGGAACGCGGCTCGCAGCTCGACGAACTGTCGGGGCTCGAAGAGCACGACCAGGTCACTTTCTCGAAGCATCGCCTCGTCGAGGGTGCGCGAGCGATGGTCGACGAGGCTGATCCCCCTCGCCGCGGCGACGGCCAGCACGTTGTCCGGCGACTGCCGACCCTCCCGCGAGACGAACCCGGCGGACGCGACCTTCATCGTCGGATACTGCGCCTCCCACAAGGTGGCGGCCAGCGGGCTTCGACAGATATTGCCCGTGCAGACGAACAGCACCTTGGTCGAGGCCCCGTGCGCGCCGAGCCGCGGCACGTTAGCGACGTGCTGTCGCAGGGCGGCCTGCGAGTCGGCCCAGGCGCGGCGGCGATGGTCCAGCGCGGCGCGCTTTTCACGGAGGAACGCGAGGCCGCTCGTCACCAGGGGCCGGGGATCGGTCCAGGCGAAGTGATCCCAGCTCTCCCGTCCGATCAGCACTCTCAGGAACGATAGGAGCTCGACCGACCGCGAGATCCCCGATCGTCTGATCTGTCGGCCGATCCAGTCGAGATCCGGCGGGACGAGCCGCGTGTAGTACGGCTGCTTGTACTTCGGCTGGGGACCGGGGTTGGCATCGGTCGCGAGGCAGTACATGCCGTAGGGGAAATCCACACCCGCGTCGATCGCGAGCGCGACCGACCCCCACAGACGGGGATTGATTTCCATCAGCCAGAATCGGCCGGTAGAGGGGTCGTACTTGAATTCGACCATCGCGACGCCGTGCCAGCGCAAGGCGTCGAGCAACGTCGTGGCGGCCTGGAGCAGCGGCGGCGGCGCGACGATCGACTTGCGATAGAAGCTCCCGCTGCCGAGCCCGCCGCCGGTGCCCTCGTGGAGCCGCTCGTGCGCGAAGTGCCAGATCAGGGTTCCGTCCGCGTACAAGCATTCCACGCCGATCCCGATGCCCGGCACGAGCTCCTGCTCGAGCACCGGACCTCGGTGTAGCAGGCGCCCGAGCGCTTCCCTTCTGTGCGCCGCGTCGTGGACCAGCTCCGGAAAGACCTCGCCCAGATCGTCGTCGTTCTCGATCACGCTGCGGGTCGGCTTGAGCACGCACGGCGGCTGGTGCTTGCCCGCCTCATCCAGGCTCGTCACGAGCGAGGACGAGGGAGCACTGATGCCCAGCCTGACCGCCGTGTCGATCGTTCGCGCCTTGTCGAGGGCAATGTGCAATGCGTCCGGCGGGGGCAAGACGGCGCGCTCACGCAGCGGATCCGAGTTCGGCAGGCCGGCGAGATGATGAAGGCTGTAGCCCGTGGCCGGAATGATGAGCGCGTACTCGTCCGGCAAGGCGCGCAGCCAGTCGGTGAACCGCTGCGTGTCCGACGTGGACGGCTGGACGAGCGTGCTCGCCGCCCAGCGCGAGTGAAACGCCGGGCAGTTCGAGCGCGCGGCTACGTGGACCTCGAGGCCCCGCTTGCCGAGCGATTGCACGGCCTCGACCGCGGCGCGGCTCGAGCCGTCGAGTACGAGCACGCGATCGGACGACGTTAGCTCAGTCACGCGCGACCCTCGCCAAGGTCCAGGCCAGCTCCGACGGATCCCACTGGATGTGAACGCGTGGCAACAGGTGAGGCGCCGACGCGCGTCCGACGGCGCGGTGCTCCATCGTCACCCCGGAGTCGAAGTGCCGGGCCACGGCCCGTGACGCCCGCTGGTCGTGGCTTCCGTTCGGATACGCGAAGTGTCGCGCGTCGTACCCGAGCTTCTCTCGGAGCATGGCCTTGCTGGCGGCCAGCTCGTCTTCCAGTCGCTCGGCGTCGACTTGAGGCAGATCCACGTGCGTGTGCGTGTGGGAGCCGATGGTGATCAGCGATTGGTCCAGCCGCGCCAGCTCCGCCCAGTCCATCAGGCCGAACTGCCGTTCTTCGTCGGGAGTGAACGCGAACTCCGGCGTGGCCTTCACGATCTCGTCCCAGAGCGCTTCACGCCGGCGGAGCGGCATCGTCTTCAGCCCGTGCAGGAACGCGGCGAACGAGTCGGCCGACCCGCGGGCGAAGATCTCTTGCCGGCGGAGGCTCGATAGGCGCGCGAGCCGAGGCTCGAGCTCCCATGTCCACGTCGAGAAGGGTGTGCCGACCAGCGCTGGGCACACGTAGAAGGTTGCCGGCACCCGGAGGCGCGAGAGGACTTCGTGAGCGACCGTGAGTTGATTGCGGAGGCCGTCGTCGAAGGTCAGGGTGACCAGGTTCCGGCACTTCCCGGCATGCAAGGCGTCGAGATACTCGTCGATCGACACCAACGCGAAGCTTTGTTGCAGAAGGCGGATGATCGCCGCGAGTTGCTCGGCTTCTTCCTCCAGCACGATGTGCGCGGCGAGAATGAAGCTCGCGCCGTCACGACGCGCCAGCGCGCTCGAGACGCCGGTCGAATACAGTCGGCGCTTGAGGGTCGTTCGAAGGGGCACCGAATTCACTAAGCCAATTGCCGCGCGGAGAGGCAATCGGGTAGGAACCCGGTACCGGGCGCAGGGAAAACCCCGACGCCCCGGGAGGAACGGCGAGCGGCCCTGCTTACCGCCTGGCGCTGCCTAACGGCTGCGACACGGGAGCCGGCGCGACGCGGCGGCCGACCGCCAGATAGACGCCGCCGGCCACGACGATTCCGACGAGCCAGCTGAGATCGGCGCCGCTCAGCAGCTTCGTCGAGATGGGCCCCTGCAGTGCGGGCACGAGACCGTCTTCGACCGACCAGCCGGCGACCAGTCCGACCAGAAAGGCGACGATCGCACCCCAGTTGATGTCGCCGTAGGCGCTCCGTTCGGGCTCGCGATAGAGCTCGTCGACGTCGATGCGGCCGCGTCGCACGATGAAGAAGTCGGTCAGGACGACGCCGGCCCACGGGCTCATCCACAGCAGCAGGCTGATCATCCAGTTGTCGAAGGCCTTGGCGAACGAGGGCTGGAAGACGAAATAGATCGTCACGAGATAGCCGACGACGCCGGCGACGAGCGCCAGGACCGTGCGCGAGAGCCGAAGACCCATGCTGAGCGCGGCAAGGGCGGCCGAGTACACGTTCAGAATGTTCGTCGCAATCGGGCCGTGCAGCACCATCAGCAGCACCAGGATGCTCGTGACGCCGCCGAACACCGCGCTGACCATTTTCGCCGGATCGGTGTCCTTGGTCACGCTGGCGACGGTTGCCCCGAGTATGGCGAGCCACACCGTAGGGACGAGCATGCCGATGTAGCTGTACCAGAACACGGCGGCTGACGAGACCGACCGCGGCACGAAGCGCGAGTAGTCCGAGGCCCACGTGACCCACGAGATTCCCCAGCCCACGCCGATCGCCGTCATCAGCAGGGAGAGCATGGCCATGTGCGCGGCCGGCGGCAGCGAGCTGGTGAGTCCCCAGTTGACGACGCCGGGACGGCTCCAGGCGAGGATGCTCATCAGCATCATGATCGCGGCGGTCACCGGGACCGTGTACTTCTCGAAAGTCCGGATGGCGTAGAACCCATAGCTCCTGAGTCCGCGAAATTTGTTGGCCTTCTGAAGGTGGCGAGTGCCCGTTGGTTGGCGCGATACTGCGCCCCCGCCGGTGACGCTGTCAAGGCAGGTGCTGGTTCCAAACTGAGCTATCCGGTCAAAGGCGAGCCAGTCGGAGCTAGCGGTCGTGTCACCGAAACTCTTGATCCGCTTGTAATGTTGTTTCGGTATCAAATTTGCCCAAGAGGTCTTCTATGGGTGATGGCGGCTCCCAGCCGAGCAATGCACGGCGCCCTTCCATCGTGGCCCAGTACGCGGCCCAGGTGGCGCAGTGGCTGCGGGAGGAGCCTACGATCTCGGCGGTCGAAATCATGCGCCGGGCCCAGACCCTCGGCTACAACGGGGGTAAGAGCGCGCTCTATGAGCTGGTTCGGCGGGTGAGGACCCTCGACGAGCGGCCGGGAGGATCCCGACAGCTCATCGTCGTCTCACCGGATCGGGAACACCTCTACAACTTCTTCAGACGGGCTTTCGAGGGCAACGCGACGGTCCAGATCGTCCTGGATCGGCGCGGCGATAGCCCCCTGGATCCGGTGCGCCGGCCCGGCGCACGACGCCCGAGGAATCGACGCTCGCCCGAGAGGACCGAAGGGCTCCTCCGCGCGATCGGCTGGACCATCGTGCGTCTGCGCGGCCCGAAGATTCGCCGAAACCACCCTCCCGACGCGCGCGCCTAACCCTCCACCGGAACCCGGTCCGCAGTCGCCAGGGTCTCGGCGAGCCAGCGGGCGGCCAGTCCTCCGACCACGGCCATCGCGGTCGTGATCACCAGCGCGACCACGGTCGGCGCCGGTCCGGGCATCATCGGCTGAAAGGCCGGTGTCCGGCCGATCGTGAAGGCCCAGAGGGCGAACAGCCCCAGGGCGTAGACCAAGGTCGCCGACATCGGCCGTCGCCGGGGGTCGACGGCGACCAGCAGCAGCACGGGCACCAGCGAGAGAAACCGCGCGAAGCTTCCGCCGGGGACCCCGCCGGGCGTACTGCCGTTCTTCCGCGCGATCGCGTGGGACACCGCGATCGGCGACGTCGGGTCCTTGGCGATCTCATCCTCGATCACCGAGACCGGCCGCATGATGTCGAAGCCGATCCGCGCGATGTTCACGCCGATCGTGCCGACGGCGAGTCCGACGATCACCAGTGCGATCGGCGTCCAGCGCCGCCCGCTGAGGCGCACGGCCGTGATCATCGCCAGCGGCAGGAAGAGCGCGCCGAGGATCGGAAAGGCGTAAAACCAGAGCCCGCCGTATAGATACGCGAGCCGGCTGGCGGGCCGCAGCCCGATCGAGAGGCTGCCGTAGAAGCTGGTGAGCGCGATGACCACGCCGGCGAACCGCACCCAGCTCTTCGCCGGGTACGCTTCGCGGGCGATGAGCGCGCATCCCAAGGTGTTGATCGTGACGCCGACCAGACCGAGAAGGTGCGGCGGGCTCCACAACGTGACGTCGATGCCGAACAAGCGGTGCCAGAGGTCGTCGATCGGCGCCGCCAGAACCGTCAGCGCGATGCCGCACGCCGCCAGGAGAAACCCCGGCGTGCCGGTGAGGCCGAGCACGCGTTCCGTGCCCTCGGGGGCGCGGCCCGCGAGCAGATGGCGAAGCGTGTCACGCGCCAGCACGCCGAAGCTGGCCAGCACGAGGATCGTCACGCCCGAATAGGTGATGACGTGCGGCGGAATCCAGAACGTGTCGCGGCCGATGCGCACGTGCCACTGGATGTCCCACTGCACGCCCCAGCCGGCGAGGAGATTGGCGCCCAGCAGCACCCAGAGCGCGACCCGGTAGAGACCGACGGAATCGACGCGCGTGTACGTATCGGTCGAGCGTCCGAAGAGTGTGGTCGGTACGGAGCTCATCGCTGCTTCTCCTTGTCCGCGAGCGCCGCGCGCCCCACGGACGGCCGCAGATAGCTGCCCAGGCGGCGAAGGAAGCGCGCCTGGCGTTGCTGGAACTCGGCGTCGGACAGTCGTGAGCCGGTGACCATGCGCACGAGCTGGGGGAAGGCCTGGGGAAAGATCGTCAGCGCCATGAGCGCCAGAACGAGGTACTCGGCGTCGAGGTCCGGGTGCAGCCGGCCGGCGCGCTGCGCGTCACGGATGCGCTCGGTGCCCTCGACCCACGCCTTGCGCCGCTCGTCCTCGGCAATGGGCTTGCGGGCGCCGGCGCCCAGTGCTTCCCACTGAAGGAGGCGGATCCCGTCCACGCGCTTCGCGGCGCGCGCGAACAGGAACGGCAAGAGGTCGTCGGGATCGGCCGGCGCGGAGGCGACCAGATCGAGGTTCGTCGCCATGCCCTCGTAGAGCGTGGCGCGATAGAGGCCTTCCTTGTTGTCGAAATAGTGGTACAGCATCCGCTTGTTCACGGCCGCGGCGCGCGCGATCACGTCGACGCGCGCGCCGGCGAACCCCTTGGCGACGAATTCGCGCCGGGCGGCGCGAAGGATGCGCTCGCGAGTACGGACCGGGTCGCGGCTCGAAGTAACCATCTGGATACCAAACCGTGGCCGTGAGTATCTAGCTGGTTACTTACGGTGTCAAGCGGGGGCCACCGTGGCGAAGCACAGAACGAGGCGGGAGGATCGGGTTTTTGGTCGACAGCGACGACAGACTAACGGTACGAATGCCCTCTAGTCGTGGAGGACGATATTGAGGAGGGAGCTATGGACGTTCAAGCCGCCGTTATATTCGATGAAGCCGAGCTTCCGAAACTTGTTCATGAAGAAACTCACCCTGGATCGCGTCGTCCCGACCATTTCGGCCAGGGTTTCCTGACTGATCTTGGGCACGACGGGCTCATGTTGCCCGTCTTTGCCGAAGCGGGTCAGCAGCAACAGAATGCGCGCGAGCCGTTTCTCGCTGGAATTGAAAAGCTGATCGACCAGGTCCTCTTCGATCCGCACATTCCGAGACAGCAGGTACGACATGAAGAGCTCGGACAATGCGGGCTCATTGTGGAGCATTCGGACCATAGTTTCTTTTTGAAGTCGAAGGAGTGAACACTCAGTGATCGCGATCGCCGTGGCCATGCGAAGCGGCTGTCCCGCCAGGCAACCTTCACCAAAGAAATCGCCGCTGCTCAAGATCGCGACGACCGCTTCCTTCCCGCGCGTGGAGATTACGGTCAGCTTCACCTTGCCCTTCTCAATGTAGAAAACTGAATCCGCGGGACTACCCTGCGAGAAGACGGTTGTTTTCTTCCGGTAATCCTTGCTGGTGCCCCCTCGGGCCTTCGCAAGGTACGTCCTGAGCGCGGGGCTGCTCGCCGGCGCGCTTCGAGTCGAGCGATCAGGGAGGCGGCGACGTGATGCGATCGTCACGCCGCGAGGTTGGGCCGGGCGGCGTGGGGGGCCGCCCGGCTCGGCGTCAGCTCAGCTCTTGCTGGCCAGACCCTTCCGCTTCACGTAGCTCCAGAGCTTCTTGGTCATCTCGGCGGGTCCGATCGGCGTGGCGCCGAACAGCGACTCCAGGCTGTCCGTGCGACCCCGAAAGCTGATCGCGTAGCCTCCGAATGCGGGTTTCTTACTGGCCGTGCGCTTCGTCATCCAATCCCCCTTTGCGGCAAATTGAGCCGTGTCCAACCCCATGACTACCACGTGTGGTGGGCAGGGCCAAAGAAAACGGCGAGACCTGGGGGCCGGCTGGACGAGGGCCGGGTCCTGCCGTATGGTCGGGCCCGGCCCCGAGCCATCTCGGCGTT
The DNA here is from genome assembly GCA_963789955.1 of uncultured Candidatus Rokubacteria bacterium. GTDB lineage: Bacteria > Methylomirabilota > Methylomirabilia > Rokubacteriales > CSP1-6 > AR31. The sequence continues at coordinate 57,573 of CAWBMV010000035.1, read as the reverse complement.
CGGGGTCCAGAGGATAGGGAGGTACGGGCCGTGAGCGAATTCGAAGGAACGTGCGTGCTGGTCACCGGATGCGGGCGCGTCCGCGGAATCGGCCGCGCCCTCTCGGTCGCGTTCGCTCGGGCCGGCGCCGATGTCGTCGCGACCGATATCGCGATCGGCGGCACGCGCAACGAGAACGAGGAAGGGCTCGAGGAGATCCGCCTGGGCTGGACGGGACTGGAAAGCCTGGCCAAGGAGATCGAAGGCCTCGGACGCCGGATCCTCACGCTCGAGGGCGACGTGAGTCGCGCCGCCGACGCCGAGCGTTTCGTGAAGGAAGCGCTTGCGCGGTTCGGCCGCATCGACGTGCTCGTCAACAACGCGGCCGCGCCCCACGGAGCCGACCGTCGTCTGCTCTGGGAGGTCCCGGAAGAGGCGTGGGATCTCGTCATCGACGTCAATCTCAAGGGCACGTTCTTGATGAGCCGCGCGGTGATTCCGCACATGCTGTCGCGCCGCAGCGGCCGCATCGTCAATATGGCGTCGATCTCGGGCAAGCGTGGCACGCCCCGCCGCGGCGCCTACACCGCGTCGAAGTTCGGGGTGATCGGCCTCACGCAGGCCATGGCTCAGGAGCTCGCCCCGCACGGGATCACCGTGAACGCGATCTGCCCGGGCAGCGTCGACACGAGCCGCCGCGAATCGACCTCGCGCCGCGAGCGCGCGCTCGCCGAGCGCGAGCCCGGCGCCGCGGTCCTCGGCCTGCCGCCGACCGGGCGGGTCGCGCGACCCGACGACGTCGCGCGACTCGCGCTCTTCCTCGCCTCGGCGCAGAGCGACCACATCACGGGCCAGGCGTGGAACGTCGACGGCGGAGCCGTCATGTAGAATCTCCTCCGCCGTGGATTCCAGCGGAGTCGAACGCCAATCCGACGCGTCGTGGCGACAAACGATCGCCGAGATGCATGCGTCCGGCCGCCAGGCGGTGCTCGCCATCACCGGGGGCGGGAGCGGCGCGATCTCGGAGCTACTGCGGGTGCCGGGCGGGTCGCGGCTGCTGCTCGAGGCGCTGGTGCCCTACGATTCGCGGGCGCTGACAGCGTTCCTGGGCTTCGAGCCGGAGCAGGCGTGCAGCGTCGAGACGGCGGTGGCCATGGCGCAGCGTGCGCGCGAGCGCGCGGCGAAATTCGCGCCGACCGGCGCTCAGCTGGTCGGCCTCGGCGCCACGGCGGGGCTCGTCACCGATCGGCCCAGGCAGGGCGAGCACCGCTTCCACATCGCCGTCACCACCGGAGCCGGGACCGACCACTGCTCGATCGTGCTGGCGAAGGGGCGGCGCGATCGTCCCGGCGAAGAGGACCTCGTGGCGCGTGCCATCGTGTTGTGGCTGGCCCGCGCGTGCGGAGTCCCGGTCCCGTCGCCGCGCACCTTGCTGGAGGCCGACGAGCGCTACGCGGAGGCCGTCGTGCAGACCGGCGATCTGATCGACCAGCTCCTCGCCGGCGGAGTCTCTCGCGTGACGGTGTGGCCCGATGGACAGCTCGTGCCGGCGGCCGCACCGCCTGGTGTCGTGCTGCCCGGCTCGTTCAATCCGTTGCACGCCGGACATCTCCTGCTCGCGCGCGTCGCCGAGGACATCCGGCAGCAGCCGGTCGCGTTCGAGATCGCGGTGCTCAACGTCGACAAGCCGCCGCTCGCGGCCGGCGAGGTACGAAACCGGCTCGCGCAGTTCGCGTGGCGGGCGCGCGTCGAGCTCACCCGGGCGCCGACGTTCCTCGAGAAGGCACGGCTGTTCCCGGGCGCGGCGTTCGTCATCGGCGCCGACACGGCCGAGCGTCTGGTGGCGGCGCGGTACTACGGCGATAGCGCCGAGCGGATGGCCGCGGCGCTCCAGGAGATCGCCGACCGCGGGTGCTCGTTTCTCGTGGCGGTGCGCGTGGATCGCGCCGGCCGGGTGCGCGCGCTGAGCGACGTCGCCGTTCCTGAGCGGTTTGCCCGCCTGTTCGTCGCGATCCCGGAGAGCCGCTTCCGCCTCGACTCCTCGTCCTCCGACATCCGAGCGCGGCGGCAGGCCGCTACCTGACCTCGACCAGCTCGATCGCCTCGCGGCTCGGGCCCTCGATCATCGCCGCCCGCGTAGCGCCGAGACGATAAGGCTCTTCGAGGAACCGCACGCCTTCGCCGCGCAGCTTCGCGACCCAGGCATCGAGGTCGGCCACCGTGAGCGCGATGTGATCGTAGAGGTGACCGCGCGAGCTCGCGAGCGGCTTGTCGTCCTGCCGCATGTACCACGGCAGCGCCACGTCTCCGAACATCACGGCCGCTGACGGCGACCGGAACATTCCCTGGCGTTCGAGCGCCGGCCACGAGCGTTCAGGTCCGCGCGGGACCTGGCACGTGCTCTCCGTCATTCCGGCCGGGCTCGTGCGACCCGCGAACACCGGCGCGTTGAGATGCTGCTGATACCAGATCTGCGCGCAGAACGGATCGTCCTGGAACATATGCACGTGGTTGAAGCGCTCGGCCGGATGGTTCCCCGCATATTCGACCAGGGCGTCGTCGGGGCCCTGCATGTAGCCGAAGCCTCCGCTGCGAGCCGGCTGGATGCCCTGCGCCTTGGCCTCGGCGATCTGCGCCTTCGTTCGCCCGGGCACGCCGCCCGTGCCCGGCCAGCTGTCGCTGCTGATGAAGACCGAGCCGCCCTCGTCCGTGGTGTAGAGCGGCAGGAGCGTGAGGCTCTTCCGAGCCGTGTAGGTGTCGAGGCTCTTGCGCGTGTCGGTGACATGCCAGCCGAAGTGCCAGAGCGCGGTTTGCGGTGAGGTCGGCGCCGCCGTGGCGACCCTCGTGAACAAGATCAGGACGTTGTTCGGCGCCGCGAGCGCCGGGAAGCCACCCCAGCTCGACTTGGCGCTGGTCGGGAACTGCTCGACGTAGAACGCGATCGCCGCGTCCGGATCGACGGAGTTCAGATGGAGATGATGGAAGCCCGGTGCCGGAAGCATATCGGTCTCTCCTGTCGCGACGGTAGATTCTGGAAAGATTCCGCGACCGCCCCGATTTAGCCAGCAAAGAGGCCGGCGATCAAGCCGCCTGGTTCGCCCCCGTCGCGACGGCATTCCTCGACCCGGCACATCGGAGTATCATCCCGAGATAACGCTTGCCCCGGAGGGTGGCCATGTCGAGCAATGGACAGCACGAGGCGAAGAAGCTCCGCGCGGGCCTGAAGCACCCGATCATCGACGCGGATGGCCACTGGGCCGAGTTCGCGCCGCACATGCGCGAGGAGTTTCGTCGCATCGGCGGCGACGCGGCGGTCGAGGCGCTGGCGATGGCGAGCGCGCGTATCCCCAACTCGCTCAACATGTCCGTGGCCGAGCGGCGCCGGCGCCGGATCGGGCAGGAGGCGTTCTGGTTCCTGCCGACGAAGAACACCCTGGATCGCGCGACCGCGATGATGCCGCGCCTGCTCTACGAGCGCCTGGACGATCTCGGGCTCGATTTCTCCGTGATCTATCCGACCGCCGGGCTCGGCTACTACCGGCTGCCGCCGGACAAGCTGCGGCGCGCCCTGTGTCGCGCCTACAACGTGTTCACGATGGACCAGTTCCGCCCGTACGGCGATCGGCTCATTCCCGCCGCGATCATCCCGATGTACTCGCCCGAAGAGGCGTGCGAAGAGCTCGAGTTCGCGTCACGGCAGCTGGGCTACCGGGTCGTGATGATGGGAAGCTTGATCCGCCGGCCGATCCAGGCGCTCGTCGAGGAGCATCCGGAGGCCGCGAAGTTCGTCGAGTGGTACGACCCGATCGCGATCGACAGCATTCACGACTACGATCCGGTCTGGGCGAAGTGCCGCGAGCTGCGCATCTCGCCGAGCTTCCACAACGGGGCGCGCTCGATCCTGCTTCGCAACTCGCCGTCGAACTTCTGCTACAACCACATCGGACACTTCGCCTCCGCGAGCGAGGCCATGGCGAAGGCCATCTTCTTCGGCGGCGTCACGCGCCGATTCCCCGAGATCAACTTCGCCTTCCTCGAGGGCGGCGTCGGCTGGGCGTGCTCGCTCTTCGCCGATCTCATCGGGCACTGGGAGAAGCGCAAGCGCGACGCGCTCGAGAACACCAACCCGGCGCGACTCGACCGGGCCCAGCTGCTCGCGCTCGCCGAGAAGTACGGGAAGCCCACCGTGATCGAGGCGGTGCGTCGCGGCGAGGGGCTGGACGACAACGGTGACGGCACCGGCGGCGTCGAGGATCTCGACGACTACTCGCGTTGCCAGATCACGAGCAAGCAGGATTTCAACGACCTCTACATCAAGCGCTTCTACTTCGGCTGCGAGGCCGACGACCCGATCAACGCGTGGGCCTTCAATCGCAAGGCGAACCCGATGCACGCGCGGCTCAACGCGTTCTTCAGCTCGGACATCGGCCACTTCGACGTGCCCGACATGACCGAGGTGGTTCCCGAGGCGTACGAGCTGGTCGAGCACGGGCTCCTCGACGAGAACGACTTCCGCGACTTCGTGTTCGAGAATGCCGTGCGCTTCTGGGGTCAGCTGAACCCGGACTTCTTCAAGGGCACGGTGGTGGAGAAGCAGGCGGCGGAGGTGCTCGCCCGACCCAGGTGAAGCGACGGGTCGCGCTGATCGGCACGGGCGGCACGATCTCGTCGATCGGCCGCGGGAGCCTCGATCTGTGGGAGTACATGGATACGAGCCGCAAGGCGGAGCCCGACGAGCTCCTCGTGCGGTTCCCCGAGGCGGCCGAGGCCGCTGAGATCGTCCCGGTTCACTTCCGCTCGGTCGGAAGCGCGGCGATCGGACCCGGCGACTGGCTCGCCCTCGCCGCGGCGGTGAGCGACGCGACGGTCAGCCACACCCCCCTCGACGGGATCGTGATCACGCACGGCACCGCGACACTCGAGGAGACGGCGTACTTTCTGAATCTCGCCCTCAAGGTCGACGCGACCGTCGTGCTGGTCGGTTCGCAGCGGCCGGCCACCGGCCTCAGCTCGGACGCCGGGCTCAATCTCCTGAACGCGGTGCGGGTCGCCGGATCGTCCGAGGCGCGCGGTCTCGGCGTGCTCGTACTCCTCAACGACGAGATCCAGACCGCGCGCGACGTGACGAAGACGTCGACCTTGCGTCTCGAGACGTTTCGCAGTCCGGACCTCGGCATGCTCGGCTACGCCGATCCCGACGGCCGAATCGCCATCTACCGCCGGCCATCGCGCCGTCATGCGCCGGACACGGAGTTCGATGTGCGAGGGCGGACCGATCTGCCGCGCGTGGACATCGCGGCGTCGTATTCAGGGGCGGATGGCGCGGCGATTCGCGCGTTCGTTGCGGCCGGCGCGCGGGCGATCGTATCGGCCTCGCTCCCGCCGGGCGTCACCACGCCGGCCGAGACGGAAGCCCTTCTCGAAGCCCGCCGGCAGGGAGTCCTGATCGTGCTTTCGAGCCGCGCGGGAAGCGGTCGCGTCCTTCCCCGTACGCTCCTGCGTCAGCAGGAGATCGTCGTCGCCGACAACCTGACTCCTCAGAAGGCGCGCGTGCTGGCCATGCTGGCCCTCACCAGGACCGACAACGTGTCCGAGATCCAGCGCATGTTCGACGAGTACTGATCCGGAGCGACCGGGCCCCCAATGGGGTGTCCGGGAATGAGCCGTCCGGCCAGAAACTCACCAGGCCTGTTTCCGGTCGATTCGTTCTAACCATATGAAACATAACGATATTCCGCTCGGCATCGAATATGCCATATTACCCTGGCATGAGCAGGTTGGGAACGCGGTCCCTGGGACTCCTCGCGGTCGCCGCAGCGATGGCCACGGCGACGCCGGCGGCCGCACAGGTCTACAAGCGGACCGCCTCCGACGGGACCACCTATTTCACGAACATCCAGCCGAATCCTACGGTGCAACGCGTGGCGTACGCGGTGCCCGCGCGGGAATCGCAGCGTCCGGCTTCGAGTGACTACGGCCTGTACTCCCGCGAGATCGCGGAAGCATCGGCGCGATACGGGGTGCCCGAGCGCCTCATCTGGGCCGTCATCCGCGTCGAGTCGGGATTCGATGCTCGCGCCGTGTCGCCGAAAGGCGCGCGCGGGCTGATGCAGCTGATGCCGGAGACCGCCGCGATTCTGGGCGTTCGCGACATGTTCAATCCGCGCGAAAACATCCACGCGGGCACCCGGCATCTTCGCGGCATGATGGATCGCTTCCACTACGACCTGCCGATGGCCATCGCCGCCTACAACGCCGGTGACAGGCCGGTCGCGGCATTCCGCGGCATCCCGCCGTATCCCGAGACGCGGGAATACGTCGCGCGCGTGCTGCGCTACTACGGCGCCCCGCTCGCGTGGGAGCTGCAGGGCAGCGGCGGCATCCAGCAGTACGTCGCGCGCGACGGCAGCGTGACGTATACGAACGTCGCACCCCGCCGGCTCACGACGGTCTCACTCCAGGGACGATAGTCCGGACGGAAGGTGAAACAAAAAAGGAGGCGGCCACGTGCCGCCTCCTTCTTCGTGAACGGTTAGGGTTAGGGGTTACTTCGCCTTGACCGCGAAGTGCGCTCGGCGATTCAGGCTCCAGCAATCCTCGCTGGCCTCCGCGCAGATCGGGTGTTCCTTGCCGTAGCTGATGACCGAGATCCGGTTAGCCCGGACGCCTCGGGAGACGAGGTAGTTCATCGACGCGCGAGCCCGGCGCTCGCTGAGCGCGAGATTGTAGTCGGTCGTCCCGCGCTGATCGGCGTGCCCTTCGATGAGCACCATCCAACCAGGGTTCGCCTTCATCATGTCGGCGTTCTGGTCGAGAACCTGCGTGTCTTCAGCACGGATCTGGTAGGAATCGAACTCGAAGCGAACGTCCCGAAGGTCCGTCTTCGCGGTGAACTCCTTCGGGTTGGGCCGGGCGGCGCCCTGCGCATTCGAGCCCGAACGATCGCCGGCCGCAGACCCGACCGCGCGACCTCCATCCATCGATCCACCCTTCGATCCGCCGGGTGCAGGCGCCGACCCGGAGTCGGCCATCGTGTTCGGCGTCATCGCGCATCCGGCGAGGAATGGCGCTGCCGCCAGCATCAGGACGAGAGCGGTCTGTGAGAAGTGCTTCACTTGAGATCCTCCCTTCCGCGAGCCCTGGATGGGGCCGCGATTCGGTCGCGGGCCGCGGGCGCTGACGCAAGTCTGCACATCCAATGCCCGAAGCGGCGACGGGCGAGATATGGTGCAATGTCCGGCAATTAGCAGCAGGGATGGTGCGCCCGGCGGCCGCGAGGGCCACCGGGGGTAGATCAGCTTGCCAGAACGTCAGACAGGAGCCGCCATGCAGGCACGACAGAGGGTGGTCGTGCTGCTGATCGTCGCGATCGGCGTCGCCCTCGCGTCGATCGCGCACGCGGAGTCGGTGTGGGATGCGCTGCGCGCGCCGGGCAGCGTCGTGGTGCTGCGGCATAGCTACGCTCCCGGCGGCTTCGATCCGCCCGATGCAAAGCTCGAGGACTGCTCGACCCAGCGCAACCTGGACGAGAACGGCCGGGCTCAGGCGCGGCGGGTCGGCGAGGCGTTCCGCCAGCACGCGATCGCCGTGGCCAGGGTCCTCTCGAGCCCGCGCTGCCGCTGCCTGGACACGGCGCGCCTCGCCTTCGGCCGGGTCGAGCCGTGGGATGTGCTTCAGGGCGCGCTCAACGACACCGAGCTCCGCCAACGCCGCCTGGCCGAGACGCGAAAAGTCATCGACGCGTACCAGGGCGGAGCGCCGCTCGTTGTCGTCACTCACGGCAGTGTCGTGACGGATCTGACCGGACTCAACATCCGTATGGGCGAGTTCGTCGTGCTGCGCCGTGCCCCGGACGGAACCCGCGTGGTCGCAGGCCAGTTGTACGTCGAGTAGGGCCGCGTTTCCCGGCTGCGCCACCCAGACCGATGCAAGGCAGGACTACTCGGGCCCGCTGGCGAACCAGAGCCGTGGGTCGGCGGCGCGCACGCGCGCCTCGGGCAGACCGAGCTCGCGCCGGACGATGTTGGTGCCCTCGACCAGCGCCACGCACTTGTAGTACGCGATCCGGCGGCTGAGCCCCTCGCGTCCGAAGCCGCAGTCGGTCGTGATCACGAGCCGCTCCGGCGGGATGTACTCCAACGCCTTCCGGATCAACCGCGCCACGTGCTCGGGCGGCTCGACGACCGTGTTGCAGTGGTTCACGACGCCGATCCCGATCTTCTTGTCGGTTCGATACTTGCCGAAGAGGTGAAGATCGCGGCCGTCCGAGCTGGCGCACTCGAACGTGATCACGTCGCCGTCGAGCTGGAGCAGATGGGGGAGCGCCCGCTCGTAGCTCGGCGGCTCCCAGTACACGCGCTGCTGATTCGGGTTGCCCCAGCAGGTGTGGACCCAGATCTCGGAGTCGACTCCTTTCAGCTGGCGATTGAAGGCCTGCGTGAAAAACTCGAGATCGGCGTCGGTGCAGTCCGGGCGCGTCGTGCGACCGTGGTGCGGCGGCTCTTCCACCTGAATGAGGGGACAGCCGGCGGCCGCGAGCTCGCGGAACTCGGCGTTCATGATGTCGCAGAGGTCGTTGATCAGCGCCTTCTCGTCACGATAGTGCTCGTCCCAGAGCATGCTGGCCAGCGCGGGCGCGCAGATCGCGCCGAACTTCATCGGCTTGTCGGTCAGCCGCTGCGCCGTCTTCCAGAGCGCGGTGTATTCCAGGGGGCCGCGGGTCAGCTTTTCCCGGACCACCCCGGGCTGATACGCCTCTTGCACTTCCCAGAGGATGCGGCCGGGTCGCAGGCCGTGCCGAGCCATCCAGCCGCGCGAGGTGTCGCGGTGGCCTTCGATGCCGCCCAGGCGCTCGATCGGGTAGAAGAACCACGACTTGCCGCCGACGGCGAGATCGAACCGCGTGTCGCCGTCGGTCACGATGTCGAGCCCGGCGGCTTCCTGAGCGTTGACGACGCACGCGACCGCGTCCAGATACTGCTCGCGAAAGATCGAGTCGCCGAGCGCCGACTTGAACGACCGTCCATGCAGGCTCTCGGTGAACCAGAGCGGCCGCGGATACGACCCGGTGATGGCGGTCGGCAGCATCAGATTCTGGGTGACCTTCAGCATCGACTCCTCCGCTCGGCGAGGCGCGCGCAACGCGTCGCGATGGCTACTTGGAGAGGCTCGGCGGCGTCATCCCGAGGAAACGGAAGCAGTTGTTCCAGGTGATGTCCGCGTGAACGTCCGGCGGCAGATTCAAGGTCCGAAGCGTCTTGTCCACCGGTAGCTCGGGCGCCATGTAGGGGTAGTCCGTGCCGACGAGAATCTGTCCGGCGCCGACCATGTCGATCAGGTAGCGCAGCGCCCGCCGGTCGAAGAGCAACGTGTCGTAGTAGAAGCGGCGCGCGTACTCGGCCGGCGAGCGCGGCAGCGCGTCCGGCGCCGCCGCGCCGCGGCCCGGAACGGGCGTCTCCTCGTTCCACGTGCCGCTCCAGTGATGGTTGTAGCGCGGCAGCAGGAACGGAAACGTGCCGCCGCCGTGGCTGAACGCGATCCTCAAGCTCGGGCACTTCTCGGCGGTGCCGCCGTCGATCATCGACGCGATGCTCAGGCTCGTGTCGGTCGGGTAGCCGACCGGATTGAAGAGCGCCTTCGTGGGAAAGCGGTCCATCATCGTCGGCCGCAGCGCGTGCACGAAGACCGCGACGCCGAGCCGTTCGGCTTCCTGGAAGAATCCTTGAAACTCCGCCATGCCCAGCGACTGGCCATTCACGTTCGATCCGAGCTCGACGCCGGGGAAGCCGAGACTCTTGATGTGAGCCAGCTCCTTCGCGGCCATCTCCGGATCCTGGAGCGGCACGATCCCGAGGCCGATGAAGCGGCCGGGCGCCGCCGCGCACATGCGGACGATCACGTCGTTGGTGTAGCGGCAGAAGTCGAGCGCGTCCGCCGCCGTGAACCAGTAGGCGCACAGCTCGGGCATCGGCGAGATCACCTCGACGTCGACGCTCTGAGCCTTCATGTCCCGCAGCCGGCGCTCGACGCTCCAGTTGCCGTCGTGCACGGTGCGATAGTTTTCGCCGCCGATCATCACGCGCGCCCGCCCGGCCTCGAAATGATCCATCGACGGCCACGACCACGCGCTCGGGCGCGTCCCCGCCGGCGGGAAATTCTCCGGAATGATGTGCGCGTGCATGTCGACGATCATCGCTGCGTTCCTGATGCCGCGGGGCCTCTGGCTCCGAGGATCGCCGGCTAATTGAACATGAGAACGGACCGCGCGACCTCGCCCGCCTTCATCGCGCGGAACGCTTCGTTGATGTCGCTGAGCCGGCCGCGACGGCTGACCATCTCGTCCAGCATCAGGCGGCCCTGGCGATAGAACTCCAGGTAGCGCGGAATGTCCGTGCGGAACCGGTTGCTGCCCATGCGCGAGGTCTGCACCTTGCACTCCGGCCGAATCGCCATCCACGGAAACTCGATCTTCGCGTCCGGGGGCATGACACCCACGATCGTGGCCGTGCCCCGGATGGCGAGGCTTTCGATCGCCTGGCGGACGAGCGTGGTGTTGCCGACCGCCTCGAAGGCGTGATCGACTCCCGCGCCGCGCGTGAGCGAGCGCACCGCCTTGACGGGATCGTCCTTCGAGCTGTTCACGACGTGCGTGGCGCCCACGCGCTTGGCCATCTCGAGCTTTCCGTCGAAGACGTCGACGCCGATGATCTGGCTGGCGCCGCCGATCCGCGCGCCCTGCACGATCGACAGCCCCACCCCGCCGCAGCCGAAGACGGCGACGGTTTGCCCGGCCTCGAGCCCGGCGGACCGCAGCGCGGCTCCCACGCCGGTGAGCACGCCGCACCCGACGAGCGCCGCGCGGTCGAGCGGGAGGTCGGGATCGATCTTCACGATCGAGTTCTCGTGGAGCAGCATCCGCTCGGCGTAGCTCGAGATGCCGATGAACTGCCGCACCGGAGCGCCTTTCTGCGAAAGACGTGGGGCGCTCGAGTCAGCCCGAGTGACAAACCCGGCGACGCAGAGATTCGGGTGGCCGCCCAGGCATTGCTCGCAGGTGCCGCAGAAGCCCGAGAGGCAGGCCACCACGTGGTCGCCCGGTCGCACCGTCGTCACGTCGGCGCCGACCGCCTCGACGACGCCGGAGCCCTCGTGGCCGAGCACGATCGGGCGATCCAGCGGAAACCGGCCGAAACCGTCGACAACGTGCAGATCGCTGTGGCAGACGCCGGTGGCGGCGGTGCGAACCAGGACCTCGCGGCCCCAGGGCTTGTCGATCTCGACGGACTCGATCGTCAACGGCTCGTGGACCTTGCGAAAGACGGCGGCCTGCATCTCCATCGGGCTTCCTCCTGGTGCGCGACACGTTAGCGAACTCGGCGCAGTATAATCCCGCCAAGCGGTGAGGAGGATGGCATGACGGCCATCGAGCCGAGCGGGCAGATCCTGGGTGCGACGGTCCGGGGGATGGACCTCGCGAAACCCTTGAGCGACGCGGACTTCGCGACGATTCTGGAAGGTCTCGGCCGGCACGGCGTGCTGCGCTTTCCCGGCCAAAAGCTCGAGGCCGTCCAGCTACGAGACTTCTCCCGGCGCTTCGGCCAGATCCAGGCCACGCTCACCGGCCGGCACCACGAGCCCGGCATGCCCGAGGTCGGCTATCTCTCGAACATCATCGAGAACGGCGAGCCGATCGGCATCACCGACGCGGGGCAGGACTGGCACACCGACATGTCCTACAACGAGACGATCGGGTTCCTGAACGTGCTCTACGCGGTCAAGGTGCCGCGCCGAGACGGGCAGGTGCTCGGCGCCACGATGTTCGCGAACACGCAGGCCGCGTACGAGGATCTGGCGCCCGAGCTGAAAGCCAGGCTCGCGAACGCGACGGCCACCCACGACTTCAACAAGTTCTGGGAGAACATGCGGCGCCGCCCCGGCAGCCTGCGGGGGCCGCTCACCGCGGAGCAGCGCCGGCGTCGTCCGCCGTCCGTGCATCCGCTGTTTCTCACGCATCCGATCACGGGCCGGCGCGTGCTCTACTGCAACCCCGGCTACGCGATCCGCATCAACGAGCTCGACGAGGCCGAGAGCGATCGGGTGCTCGAGACCTTGTTCGCGCACCAGCTGCAGCCGAAGTATCAGTTCACGCACCGCTGGACCGAAGGTGACGTGCTGATGTGGGATCACATCGGTACGCTTCACAACGCGGTCGCCGACTACCGGCCGGACGAGCACCGGCTGATGAAGCGCTGTCAGGTGATGGCTGACCGGATCTTCGAACCCGCCTTCGTGCGAGAGGCCCTCGCGGCAGCTTCGCCCGCCGGCGCAACGCTCAGGTAACCGGGAGGATCGTGTCATGGCCCAACGTGTTCGCTTTCCAGAGCACATCGAGCCGCTGGTGCAGTTCGTCGAGGAGACGACGCCCGACCGCATTGTGGCCGCGACCCACGACAGGCTCGGCGCCGGCACGACGGTGAAGGACATGCTCCTCGCCTCGGCGCTGGCGGTCGTGCGCTCCTCGGATCTGCCGCCCGGCCATCACGGCGGCCCGGTCCACCCGCTCTGCGGGCTGCACGCCGTCCACCACATCTCGGCCCGGCTCTCCGGTGAGTACGCGATGCTGCCGGTCATCCAGAACGTCGCGGTCGCGAACAAGCACATCCACTCGCCGGCGATGGGCCCCTACGTGCTCGCCGACGCGAAGCCCGTCTCGGAGAACGACGACGTCGAGGCGACGGTGAAGGCGTTCCGGACCGCCGTGAGCCGCGGGGTCTACAACGCCTGCGATCACTACTTCCTGTACCTGCTCGATCGCCTCTCGCCGATGCAGATTCTCGAGCTCCTGCTCGAGGTCGGCGTGCCGAAGAACCAGCTCGACGACCACTACTTCCTGTTCCCGGTGTTCACGGTGCGGGCCCTCGAATACTTCGGCTGGGACTACGCGAAGTACATCGGCCGGGCGCCGGTGCGCTACATCACGCGTCCGACGAATCCCGCGATGATGCTCGACGTCGACGAGCTGATCCGGAAGCACGAGCTGCTCGAGCGCGATCTGCGCGCGAAGACGGGCGACGACGAGACCGCCGCGATCACGGCGCTGGCCGACGAGATCGGGCGCTGCACCGAGTTCGGCGAGATCCCGGAGATGCTGGCGCGGGCGCTCGGCGGCGGCCTGTCGCTCGAGGGCGCCGGCGAAGCCCTGTCGGTCGGCGGATCCACGCTCTTCCTGCGCTCGAAGACCGGCAACCCGATGGACGTGCACATCAACACCGGCGCCAACACCCGGCGCTATCTGCTGCGGCAGCCGGAGCTCTCGCGGCGAATCAAGCTGCAGGCGCTGCTGACCTGGAACACGGGGCCGGAGGTGCGGATGGCGCAGCGCATGCTCGCGTCGGACGTCCAGCCCGAGCCCGAGCGCGTGGCGGCGTTGTCGGCCCGCACGCAAGACCAGCTGCTCGAGGAGCTCGAGAGCCTCATCAGCAGTCTGCCCGGTCGGCGAGCGGCTGCCGACGGCGGGTCTCGCCAGCTGGCGCTCGACCGACGAGGTCAAGCACGCGGCCGCGCTCGCGCAGCAGTACGCCGACAACGGCTATGCACCGGAGGCGTTGATCGACGTGCTGGCCAAGATCGCCTGTCGCGACAACTTCACCGAGATGCATGCCTTCAAGCACCATCAGGCGACGTACGAGGAGTTCTACGCGACCCGTCCGTCGCTGCGCTGGCGCCACCTGGTGGCGGCCGTGCAGGCAAGCGCGATCTCGCACGGCCGCATCCAGGATGTGTTCGACCACGCGGCCGAGGTGATGCATTTCTAGGCCGCCATGCACATCCTGGTCCTGTCCTCGCGTCTCACGGAGAATCGTCGCGCCGCGTTCCGGGCTCTGACGCGAGAGCTCGGCGAGCCCCAATTCGTCACGCCCGGCGATCCGGCGCCGGACATGTCCGAATGCGACGCGATCGTCGTGGACGGGCCGCAGCCCGCCCAGCCCTTGCAATTCCTCGCCGCGATCCGTGCGGCGGTCGAGCGCGGCATGGCACTGGTCGCGATCGGCGGCGCGCCGGTCGAGCGCGACGGCTTCTGGGCTGAGCTGCTCGGCGCGGTGGCGGGTCCGGAGCCGCCGCCGGGCGAGTACTACGCGAGGGTCACGGACGCACACTCCCACATCTCGGCCCGCGTCACGCGCGAGTTCGCGCTCGTCGACGGGTTCGTGCCGCTGATCCCGATCGCGGACGGCAAGGTCATCGTCGACGTGAGCGTCGCGCTGCGTGACCTCGCCGCCGTGGTCGAGACGTCTCGCGGCGCCGGCCGCGTGGTGGCGTGCGGGCTCGGGAACACCGACGCGGCGCTGCGGCAACCCCGAGCTCGCCCAGCTGCTCGGGCGCGCGCTGCGTCCCGACTTGCACTGCTGCGGGCGCAACATCGGCGTGGGCATCGTCGGCTACGGCCCGCTCGGCGGCATGGGCTATCACCACGGGCTCGGGGTGACGGCGACCGACGGGCTCGAGCTCGTCGCCGTGGTCGATCCGAACGTCGAGCGGCGCAAGGCCGCCGAGACGGACTTCCCGGGCGTGCGGACGTACGCGTCGGTGAGCGAGCTCGTCAGCGACGACGACGTCGAGGTGGCGCTGGTCGCGACGCCGCCGGCGCACCACGTCGCGCTGACCCTCACCTTGCTGCGCGCGGGCAAGCACGTGGCCTGCGAGAAGCCGCTCTGCCTGACGGTCGCGGAGGCGGACCAGATCATCGCCACCGCGGCGTCGAGCCGGCGCATGCTGACGGTCCACCAGAACCGGCGGTGGGATCCCGACTTCGTCGCGCTGCGCCGCGCCGTCGGCGCCGGGCTCCTCGGCGAGATCTTCAACGTCGAGACCTTCGTGGGCGGCTACGCCCATCCCTGCCGCACGTGGCACTCGGACACCGCGGTCTCCGGCGGCGCCGGCTACGACTGGGGCTCGCACCACGTCGACTGGGTGCTCCAGCTCATCTCGGGGCGCGCCGCGCGTCGTGCAGGCGCACGGTCACAAGCGCGTCTGGCACGACGTGACCAATCACGATCAGATTCGGGTCCGCATGATATGGCCCGACGGTCGCGAGGCCGAGTTCCTTCAGAGCGACATCGCCGCGGTGCGCCGGCCCAAGTTCTACGTGCAAGGCACCGCCGGCACGCTCGTCGGCTCGTACCGCACGATCACGCTCGAGGCGATCGAGCCCGGCCGCGGCTACGTGGCCACGCAGCCGCATCACGCCGAGGCGCCGGCCGAGCTGGTGCTGGCGCGCTACGAGAGCGGCTACGGGATCAGCGAGACCCGGCTGCCGCCGGCCGTCGATCAGCCGTTCGCCTTTCACCGTAACCTCGCCGATCACCTCCACCTCGGCGAGCCCCTCGCGATCACCCCGGCGTCGGTCCGGCGCGTCATCGGCGTCCTCGAAGCCGCGCAGCGGTCGAGCACGCGCGGGCGGCGCGCCCGTCGTGATCGAGGACGACGGGAGCTGACGTGCCCGCCCCGGCGCTGCCGGTCGGCTGGGGTGTGATCGGCGCCACGTCGCAGGTCGCCCAGAAGGCGGTGCTGCCCGCGATCGTCGCGAGCCCGGGCGCGCGCCTCGTCGCGGTCGCGAGCGAGAGCGCCGCCGACGGCGGCGCCGGCTGGTTCGAGCCCCTGCGCGCCCACCGAGCCTACGACGCCGTGCTCGACGATCCCGAGGTCGAGGCGGTCTACGTGCCGCTGCCGAACAGCCTGCATCGCGCGTGGGTCGTCCGCGCCGCGGCCGCCGGCAAGCACGTGCTCTGCGAGAAGCCGCTGGCGCCGACGGTGGCCGATGCCGAGGCGATGGCGGCGGCGTGCGAGGGCGCGGGGGTCGCGCTGTGCGAGGCCTACATGACGCCGTTCCATCCCCGGGCGATCGCGCTCGACACGCTCGTCGCGTCGGGCCGCCTGGGGGCGCTGCGCTTCGCGCGGGCCGCCTTCACGGGCGTGCTCGACCGCCCGGACGACCATCGCTGGCGTCCCGAGATGGGAGGAGGCGCGCTGCTCGACGTCGGCATCTATTGTCTGGCGCCGCTCCTGGCGGCGGCGGGCCGCACGCCCGCGCGAGTCGAAGCGTCCGCCACGCTCGCGAAGTCGGGTGTCGACGCGTCGTTCTCCGGCTGGCTCGACTTCGGCGATGGATTCACCGCGACGATCGAGTGCTCGTTCGACGCGCCCGAGCGTCAATTTCTCGAGATCGTCGGCACGGAAGCGTCGGTCGTCCTCGATCGCGCGTACACGCCGGGGCCCGCGGACACCGCGATGACGCTCCGCCACCGCGACGGCCGGGCCGAGACCATCGTGACCGCCGGCGCCGATCCGTATCGGGAGATGATCGAGCATTTTCATGCGGTGGTCCGCGGCGGCGACGTGCCGCGCCGACCGTGCGCCGCATCGATCACCCTGCTCGCGGTCCTCGAACGGCTGCGCGGGGCGGCCGGGCTCGCCGCATGAAGCGCATCGGCGTCATCTCCGTTCATACCTGTCCCCTGGCCGCGCTCGGCGGCAAAGAGACGGGCGGCATGAACGTCTACGTGCGCGAGGTCGCGCGCCATCTCGGGCGGCTGGGGCTCGCGGTCGACGTGTTCACGCGAAAGCAGACGCCGGGCGTGCCGACGATCGTGCCGCTCGGCTGGGGCGCGCGCGTCGTTCACATCGACGCCGGCCCGCAGCGGCCGGTGCCGCCGCCCGAGATCGTCACCGATCTGGACGAGTTCACCGACGGCGTGATGGCCTTCCAGCGCCGGAGCGGCGCCGAGTACGCGCTGCTGCACGGCCACTACTGGCTGTCCGGCCTGGTCGCGGTCGATCTCTCGCGACGCTTCGGCGGCGTCCCGGTGGTCCAGATGTTCCACACCCTGGGCGTCGTGAAGAACGCGCTGGCCGATCAGCCCGGCGATCAGGTGCCGCAGGCGCGCGTCGACGCCGAGGCGAAAGTGGCGGCGCTCGCCGATCGCATCGTCGCCGCGACGCCGCTCGAGAGCGCCGAGCTCGCCTGGTACTGCGGGGCCGCCGTCGAGCGGGTGCGGACGATTCCGTGCGGAGTCGACGTCGAGCTCTTCAGCCCGGGCAGCGCGGTCGCGGCGCGCGAGCGCCTGGGGCTCCACGCCGAGTGGGTGCTGCTGTTCGTGGGGCGGCCGGCTCCGATCAAGGGACTCGAGGTCCTGCTGCAGGCGCTCGCGCGTTTGAAGGCCGACGGGCTCGGTCACGCCGACGTGAGGCTGGTGATCGTGGGCGGCGATCGCAACGAAGAGGGCAACGAGGATCGCGCGCGCCTGCGCGCGCTGGCCGACGGGCTCGGGGTCGGCGGGTGGGTCGACTTCAAGGGACCCGAGCCGCAATCGGCGCTGCCGGAATACTACCGCGCGGCCGATCTCTGTCTGGTACCGTCGCATCACGAATCGTTCGGCATGGCGGCGCTCGAGGCCATGGCGTGCGGCGCCACGGTCGTCGCCTCGCGCGTGGGCGGCCTCGCCACCACGATTCAGGACGGCGTCACGGGCGTGCTCGTCCCACCGCGCGACGACGTCGCGCTCGCCTCGGCGATCGGGTCGCTGCTGGCCGACGGGCCGCGGCGGCGCACGCTCGGCCGGCACGCGGCCCGGTGGGCGCAGAGCTTTGCCTGGCCGACCGTGGCGCGGGCGCTCGTGGATGTCTATGAGGAGCTGGTCCCCGATCTGCGCCGGCCGGTCGCCGGCGCCGGTCAGCGTGAACTGCGCGCTGGCGATTTGACGCTCTCGGGCCTTCTGTCGAGGCCCGCGCCGAGCACTCGGGCTCGGCCCATGATTGGATTGGCCATGATTGGACGCATTGCAGGCTTTGTCATTTTCGTCGGCGATCTCGGCGGTCGTCCGCCGGATGCGCGAAGGTGTCGGTACCGGTCCCGATCGATCGCACGGCTCGCCGAAGCCGCGCGCGGCCGTGACGGTCGTCGCCGTCGCGAAGCAGTACGTCGGCGCGCCGTATCGCTGGGGCGGATCGAGCCCGTCGGGCTTCGACTGCTCGGGTCTGGTGCGCTACGTGTACGCGCAGGTCGGGCGTCGCGCTCCCGCACAACGCCGCCCAGCAGTACCGGCTCGGCGCGCCGGTCGGCGCGCGATGATCTCGAGCCGGGCGACCTGGTCTTCTTCGATCACCGGCGCCACAACGGGATCTACGTCGGCGACGGCCGCTTCATTCACGCCACGACAGACCGGTCGGCGTGTCGGCATCGCGCAGCCTCGACGACGAATGGTACGCGTCGCACTTCGACGGGGCGTGTTCGGCTCGACCCGCCGGCCTTCGCGACGGTTACGCGAGGACCGCTGAACGCATCACGCCGGAAGCTGCATCAGCTGCAGGATGTTGCCGTCGGGATCGGTGAACGTGGCGACCCACCCGCCCCACTCCTCGCGCGCGGGCTCGCGACTGAAGCACGACGCCGGCGCGAGTCAGACGCTGGTGCACGGCGCGGATGTCGGCGACGGTCAGGTTGAGCATGATCCGCAGCGGCTCGCGGCTCGTCCCGCGGACCCGGTCGTGCACGCCCACGCTCAGCCGAACGCCGCTCCAGTCGAAGTTGATGAAATCCGACTTCGAGGAGCGCGGCGTGAGCCCGAGCGTGTCCCGGTAGAAGCTGCGCCATCGCCGGGAAGCGATCGGCCTCCGTCCAGATGAGCACCCCGGCCAGACCCGTCGATCGATCCCGCCTGCCATGCGCGCCTCCCCGTGGACGACTTCGTCAGGGCCATTCTATCTGGCGCGAGTCGAGCCGGTTCGCGCCGGCGCGCCGGCGTGCGCCCCGGCCTGCCGCCAGCGATGCTAGGATTGGCGCCATGACGGAGCCAGCGAGATCGTCGGTGGCCAAGGTGGTCGAGCGGCGCGTCGTGGTCGCGCCGGGTGTCGAGCTGCACGTCGAGGTGCGGGCTCGGCGATCGGGCGACGGCCCCCTTCGTGCTCGTCCACGGTCTGGCGTCCAACGCGCGGCTCTGGGACGGCGTGGCCGAGCATCTCCACGCCGCCGGCCACACGGTGGTCGTGATCGATCAGCGTGGCCACGGCCTCTCCGACGCGCCGGACATCGGCTATGACCTGGACACCGCGGTCGCCGACCTGCTCACGCTGATCGGCACGCTCGAGCTCGAGCGCCCGGTCCTCGCCGGCCAGTCCTGGGGCGGCAACGTGGTGCTGGAGCTCGGCTGGCGCCGGCCGGATGTCGTGCGCGGCATCGCCTGCGTCGACGGCGGCGTCATCGAGCTGTCCCAGGCGTATCCCTCGTGGGAGGAGTGCCTGGCGGCGCTGACCCCGCCGGCGCTCGATCATCTCACCCTGGCGGAGCTCGAGGCGCGGATTCGCAAGAGCGTGCCGCACTTCACCGATCGCGCGGTTGCCGCGTACCTGCACTGCTTCCGCACGCGCGCCGACGGGACGATCGAGCCGCGACTGCAGCGCCGCCGGCATCTCTCGATCCTGCGCTCGCTCTGGGAGCATCGCCCCTCGACCCGCTGGGCGACCTTGAAGGCGCCGACGATGCTGCTGCTCGCCGACAGCGGCGACGGCTCGAGAACCTCCCGCAAGCGCAGCGCCGAGGCGGCGGCGCTCGCGGCCGGCGGCCAGATCCGCTCGGTCTGGTTCTCGCCCGGCCACCACGATCTGCACCTCGAGTCTCCCGAGCGCGTGGCGGAGCTCTTCCTGCAGGCGCTGCGCGAAGGATTCTTCGCGTGAGCGCGCGCGCGCCGCGCATCCTCGCGATCATGGGCTCGGGCGAGACCGCGCCCACGATGGTCACGCCGCACCGCGAGATCGTCGCGCGCCTGGGCGAGCCGACGCCGCGCGCGGTCCTGCTCGACACGCCCTACGGATTCCAGGAGAACGCATCGGAGATCACCGAGCGGGCGGTCGAGTACTTCGCGCATCGCGTGCAGCTGACGATCGAAGCCGCCGGGTATTCTCGGGCCGCTCGCGGCTGACCAGGGCCATCACGCCCCGCTCGCCGAGGCGGCCGCGCTCTCGCGGCTGCGCACGGCCGGCTTCGTGTTCGCCGGGCCGGGCAGCCCGTCGTACGCGCTCTCGGTCTGGCGCAGCTCGCCGGTGCCCGAGGCGCTCACCACCAAGCTCGCCGAGGGCGGCGCGGTCGTGTTCTCGAGCGCGGCGGCGCTGACGCTCGGCCGCTTCAGCGTTCCGGTGTACGAGATCTACAAGGTCGGTCATCCCGTGCACTGGCTCGACGGGCTCGATCTCATGCGCGCGGCCGGCTTCGAGGGCTCGTGCGTGGTCATCCCGCACTACGACAACGCCGAGGGCGGCACGCACGACACGCGCTTCTGTTATCTCGGCGAGCGGCGGCTCGCGGTGATGGAGGGCATGCTGCCCCGACGATGCGTGGGTGCTCGGCATCGACGAGCACACCGTGCTGGTGGCCGATCTCGACGCGAAGACGGTCGCCGTCTCGGGGCGCGGCGGCGTCACGGTGCGCCGTCGCGGCCGGTCGCGCGTGTTTCCCGCGGGCACGAAGCTCGGCCTGGATGAGCTGCTCGCCGCCGCTCGCGGCGAAGCGGACACGGCGCGGCGTGCGACGGAGGGCGCGGCCGCGGCGGCGCGCTGCGACGCCGGCGAGCGCCAACGCACCGGCGTCGCAGCGATCGCCGCTGCTCTCCGAGGTCGACCCGGCTCGAGCAGGCGTTCGAGACGGCGATCGCCGCGCGGCGGGCGCCCGAGGCCGCCGAGGCGATCCTGAATCTCGACCGCGCCATCGGCGACTGGTCGGCCGACACGCTTCAGACCGACGATCCGGACCGCGCGCGGGCCGTCCTGCATTCGCTGGTGCAACGACTCGGCGAGGCCGCGGCGGGCGGACTGCGCGATCCGCGCGAGCTGCTGGCTCCGCTGGTCGAGAGCCTGATCACGCTCCGCGGAGAGCTCCGGGCCGCGCGCGCGTTCGAGCTGGCCGACCGCGTTCGTGATCGATTGATCGCGGCGCGCATCGAGCTCCGCGACACGCCCGGCGGCACGGTCTGGGAGCTCCGGCCGGACTAACCCGCTGACTCTGCCCCGCGCGATCCGACCACCCGAATAGACCGAGGGGCGGCTCGACGCCGCCCCTCGCGATGATCAGAAGTGTTCGATCGATTCCAGCGCCGCGCTACGCGCCCGCCATCTGATAGCGAGCGTTGCGGATCACGCGCCCGGGATGACTTCCGGTGTGCTGGCCCTTCTCGAGCAGCACCTCGCCGTTGACCACCGTGTAGTGGATGCCCTCGGCCAGCTCGCGCATCCGCCAGCCGTTGGCCGGGAAATCGTGCACGACGTCTTCCTTGACCGGCGCGACGGTGTCCGGGTCGAAGACCACCAGGTCCGCCGCCATGCCCGGCTGCACCAGGCCGCGGTCGTAGATGCCGAACGCCGAGGCCGAGTCGTACGTCAGCCGCCGCACGGCGTGCTCGAGCGACATGATCTGCTTCTCGCGCACCCAGTAGCCGAGCAGCCGGGTCGGGTTGCTGACGTTCGAGTGGAACTGCACGTGAGCGCCGCCGTCGGTGAGTCCGACCACCGCGTACGGGCTGCCGAGGATCTGCGCGACGGCCTCGGTGTCCATGTTGATCTCGCCCAGGCTGTACACCGTTTCCAGGTTTTCCTCGACGGCCAGATCGAGGAACGCGTCGAGCGGATGCTGGCCCTGGCCTGGGCGATCTCGGCGATGTGCTTGCCCGCGAGCCCGCGATTCTTCGCGAGCTTGGGCTCTTCGACGAACATGAGGTCCCAGCGCTTGGAGAAGGTCGAGTCCGGACCGAGCGGCGCGTCGACCTCTTCGCGCAGCTTCGCGCGGATCGCCGGATTGGCGTACGCGGAAAGCTTGTCGGCGTCGGCGCCCTGCAGAATCGGCAGCCACGTCGGCATGCTGCGGAACACCTGGCAGTTCTTCATCGTGAACCGGTTGACGACGCTGCCGGGGTTGCAGAGCGGGATCGCGCGGATGCCCTGCTTCACGGTTTCCTCGACGTGCGCCAGGTGCGCCTTCCAGCGCCCGGGCTGCCGGGCCTGCTCGAGCAGGGTGTTGTACATGATCGGCCGGCCGCACGCTTCCGAGATGCGGGACAGGAGCTTGTCCTTCAGCTCGGGATTGGTGCCGCCGCCGCACTGCATCACCCCCGTGCCGACCTCACGCAGCACGTCGGCCAGCGCGAACAGCTCCGACTCCGGCGCGCAGGCCGCGGGAATGCGTTTGCCCGCGATGTCGAAGTGATTCATGTTCCGCGTGATCGAGAGCCCCAGCGCGCCGGCCTCGAGCGATTCGCGGACCAGGCGGCGCATCGTCTCGAGCTCGTCCGGCGTGGCGTCGCGGTCCGAGCACTCCTCGCCCATGGCGTAGAGCCGCACGGCCGAATGGCCGACGAGCGTGCCGACGTTGACGCCGAGCCGCTGGCCGATCGCGCTCATGTACTGAGGGAACGTCTCCCAGTTCCAGGGCACGCCGGCCTGCAGGACGTCCATCGGGATGGCTTCGACGTACGAGAGCATGCCCGCCAGCTTCTCGCGCGCCTCGGGCTTGACGGGCGCCAGCGCGAGCGAGCAGTTGCCGATGATCACCGTGGTGGAGCCGTGGTGGCAGGAGTAGGTGCAGAGGGGATCCCACACGACCTGCGCGTCGTAGTGGCAGTGATTGTCGACGAAGCCCGGCGAGACGACCCGGCCGTCGGCCTCGATCGTCTGGCGCGCGGATCCGCTCAGACGCCCGAGCTCGACGATCTTGCCCTTCGCCACACCGACGTCACCGTGGTACGCGGGCCGCCCGGATCCGTCGATGACGCGTCCATTCTTGATCAGCAGGTCGTAGGTCATCTCGCCGCTCCTTTCCGAAAGCGCCGTGATCCACCCAGAGGAACAAGCCAGACCGCCAGCCTGGCCACGGCAGGAATGGTAGCTCAGAAGCAAGCGGTCGGGTAGCGATCGCAGAAACGACGGAGACCGACCAAGGTCAGAAAAACGCCGAGCGAGGGGGTATGGGGGCCATTTCGGGGCCCCCATGTCAATTACCTACCGTCTCGTCAACCCGAGCGTCCGGAAGACGTCGAGGCGAACCACCGCCCAGCCAAGGGCCCGGAGGTGGTTGTCGATCTCGTTCATGAGTCGGCGATCACCCCGGCGGCGATCCGGCGAGCTGGCCCGTTCGCCGCTGCGCCGCTCGGCCCGCCGGCGATCGAGGACGACCTCGACCGAGGAATTGCCTGTAAACGCTCGCTTCGCGTACTCGAAGAGCTTCTGGCGATCGCGCGCGACGACCAGGATCTGCTTGGCGGCCTGTCCCGAGGCCTCGTCACGGCCCTTCGACTCGGCCGTCCAGCTCTTCGGGAACGGATGGAACTGGGGCAGGACCTTCAGCGGCCCCTGGTCGAGGAACTTGGAGAGGAGCACCCAGGTATCTCCGCCACACGCGGGGCATGACGAGATTCCGATTTCAAAGCATGCCTCGCAATCGAGGCACAACGCTAGGCGGCGAAGCGGCATATGCAGCGGTAGCGCGGTACCTCGTGTGTGGCGGATGTGGACCCGGGCGCTCTCTGCTCTCATCGCGAACGATCCGGGAGAGTGGCAAATCGGATGCCACGCGTCATCGTTTGCGGAAACGACGACGTATTGCCGAGTTATGCGCGAGACACGCTCGTGAACGCCGAGTGATTGACTATTTTGACTGGACAGTCCGGCATCACCATGGTCAAGGTTGTACCGGTCAGTGAGTCGTCTGATCGAGCCAGGCGAGATCGCGCGGCGACGAGCGGACGCCCAGGCGCCGGCGAATGAGTCGCTGGGCCTGGTCGAGGCGACCGAGCCGCAGCAGGCAGACCACCATCGTCTCTTCGAACAGCTCCCACTGGGCGTGGCTACCGCCCACCCGGTGGATCTCGCCGTCGACCGACTCCATGAGGCCGAGAGCCCCGGCGTAGTCGCCGGCCACGTAGGCCGCGACGCCTCTGACCAGCGGCAGGGCCACCATGCCGGCGATCGGGTGCCCCTTCGCGTGCAGGGCTTCCAGGCCGCTGATCAGCGCCGATAGCGCCGCGTCGTCGCCGGCCGACGCGTAGGCGAGGGCGGCGTGGACGTCGCCGAAGATGAAGCCCGGGCGTGTGACCCGGGTCGCGAGGTCGGCCAGCCGACGCCACGGCAGGGGCCCCTTCTGATAGTCGTAGAGCCCGAAGCGCCACAGCAACGCCGAGCCGTCGATCATGGCCAGGCGCGGATTGGAGGACGGCGCGATGTCGCGCTCGTAGATCGTGAGCGCGCGCTCGGGCCGGCCGCACTGAAGCTCGAAGAGCGCCACGTGCCAGGCCAGGTGGCAATGGAACGGCGCGCGCCGGTCGTAGCCGCCGAGCCAGTCCGAGAGCATCGCGATCCCGCCCTCGTTGTCGACGGTCTCGTAGCAGACGTGGGCGATGTTGTGGCTGGCGTTCGCGTTGCCCTGGTACTGCGCGAGCGAGCGCTCGGAGAGCCGCCGCGATTCTTCGTAGCGTCCGACCTCGTGATAGGTGAAGCCGAGCGCCGACTGATACCACCAGTCGTCGCCGTAGGCGTGGGCCAGGCCTTCGATGAATCCGACCCGCAGCGCCTCGCGATCGGCGCGGCCGCCGAGCCCGATGGTGCTGCCCGCCTGGTTGACGAGCAGCGCGTCGCGCGGAAATTCCTTCACGTGCTCCTCGATCTGCGCCAGGCCGCGCGCCGATTCGCCGCCGGCGATCGCGGCGAGCGCCTCGACGTGCTGCCGCTCGCGCCGCGTCACCCCGGCCGTCAGGCCGCGCGCCCGCTCGATCGACGCCTTCGCCGAGGCGCCGTCGCCCTGGAAGAGTGAGAAGAGCGCCGCGCCCGCGTGGCCGAGGGCGAATCCCTCGTCGGCCGCGACCGCCGCGGCGAACGACTGATCGGCGCCGAAGCCGTAGGAGAGCAGCCGGTCCATGCCGTCCTGGTAGTGCCGGGCGGCGTCGGCCGATGTCGTCGAGAGCGTCAGGCCATAGCGGTCGGAGAGACTCATGGCGTGTTCAGGTATTTGAGCGCGAGGCCCGGCCGCGGCCACTCGAACGACACGAGCGTGCCGCCCATCGACAGGGTCGCGAACGCGGTCCTGAGCTCGCGGCCGCCGAAGCAGACGTTGGTGACCATCATGTCCGGCAGCTTGTACTGGTCGACGCGGCTGCCGTCCGGCCAGATGTCGCTCACCGCGCCGGTGATCAGGGTCGCCACGCAGATGTGGCCCTCGCCGTCGACCGCGAGCGAGTCGAACATCTGATAGCCGCCGAGCCCGGCGATGACGGTGCCCTTCTCGCCGCGATACGGACCATTGGCCGATTCGATCTGGCCGGGCGCCGAGAGCTTGAACGCCCAGCAGCGCGCGGTCGGCGTCTCGACGACGTAGAGCGTGCGCTCGTCCGGCGAGAGCCCGATCCCGTTCGGCCGCTCGAGCGGGAAGATCGCCTCCTTGATCATCGAGCCGTCGGCCTTCGCGTAGTAGACCGAGCCGCGATCCATGTCGCGATCGCGCGTCTTGCCGAGATCCGTGAACCAGAAGCCGCCGGCGTTGTCGAACACGAGATCGTTCGGCCCGCGCAGCTTCATCCCGTCGCACGAATCGTAGAGCGTCTCGAACTTTCCGGTCTCGGGATCGACTCGCTGGATCAGCCCGCCCTTGTAGTCGTCGCCCTGCGCGATCGGAAACAGCTTGCCCGGGCGATCCATGAACTTCAGCCCGCCGTTGTTGGTCACGTAGATCTTGCCGCCCGGCCCCATCGCCGCGCCGTTCGGCCCGCCGCCCAGGGTGGCGACCACGTGGATCTTGCCGTCGGGTGTGACGCGCGAGAGCGTGCGCCGTTCGATCTCGACCAGCACCACCGAACCGTCGCTCATCGCCACCGGGCCCTCGGGGAATCGCAGCCCCGACGCGATCTGCTTGAGCGCTGGAGTGATCGTCTTCAAGGCTCTCCTCCTGGACGTCGAGTTTACTGCGTCGCGCGGGGGCTCAGCGCTCGCGCGTACTCCGGGGGGCGAGCGCGCAGGAGCTCGCGACACCGGCACGCGGTCGGCTCGCTCGCCTCGTCGAGGAACGAGAGCTCGAGGGCCGCGGCCACCGCGGGAAGCGTCTCCATGTAGAGCCGATTCAAGACGATCGTCGGATCGTCGGGCTCGAGCCCGGTGCCCCAGTTGGCCACGACGTGGTAGTACGCGAGGTGCATCCCGCACACGCGCGCCAGCACCGGGCTCACGCAGTCACCGGTGATGATCGGCATTCCGATCTGGCGGCCCGACGCTTCGAGCATGCGGCACGTCGCGAGCGACTCGAAGCCGTTTCCGGCGAGCCAGCGGTTCAGCACCACGCCGGCCTCCGGGCCGTGGATGCGACGGAATCTGAAATCGAGCGCGCGCCCGGCGCGCGAGCGCAGCGCGTCCGCGAGCGGCGGGCAGAAGGGATCGTCCATGATCGCGACCTGGCGCGGCAGGCAGAACTCGAGCTCGGTGCCGGGCAGGCCGGTCGGCATCGTGTCGCGCGTCAGGTAGCTCTTCGGCAGCACGAAGTCGCCGGGACGCACGGCGTCCTCGTCGACGGCCGTTCGCCGCCAGTCGCAGCTGCCGCTGGTGCCGCCGACGAGCAGCACGCGCACACCTGCCTTCCAGAGAATCCAGAACGTCTTCCACTCGCTGGCGTGCAGCAGGGGATCTTCGTCGACGACCTGACCGTACGTCGGGATGCGCAGGAACTCACGCCCGCTCGGCCCTCGGAAGTGCTCCACCTGGGGACCGAGACCGTAGGGCGTCCGAGGTCGGTGGATGCCGAGCCTCGTGTGTCCGCGTGTCGCCGCGAGCTCGTGGAACCGATCGCCGAGGCCCCAGGTCGGGCTTCCACCGAGCGTCGCGAAGGCGGCCCGCGGCCCGATGTATTCGACGCTCGAGTTCACCGTCGCAGCGTAGGTGACGCCGGCACGGAGGTCAAAGGGAACCTCGCGCGCTTGGATTCTCCGGGGAAACCGGCTAAGGTTGCGGAACGGTCGAGCAGAGCCGCGAGGAGGATTTATGAGCCGGACACCCGCCAGTCACGATCTGACCCGCCGCCACATGCTCGGCCGCTCGGCCGCACTGCTCGCCGGAGTGGCGGCGGGCGGCGGCGTCATCTCCGTCGCGCGCGGCGCGCGCGCCGCGACGAGTGAGGTGACGTTCCAGCTCGGCTGGATCATGAGCAACGGCCAGATCGGCGAGGTCGCCGGGCGCAGCCTCGGCTATTTCGAAGCCGAGGGGATCAACTTGAAATTCGCGCCGGGTGGTCCGAACGTCGACGGCGTGGCGGTCGTGGCCGCCGGATCCGCTCAGGCCGGCAACCTGTCGTCGAGCCCGTCGCTGATGCTCGCCCGCGCGGGCGGGATCCCGGTCAAGTGCTTCGCGGTCGGATATCAGGAGCACCCGTTCACGTACTTCTCGCTTCCGAAGAAGCCGATCCGCACGCCGCAGGACATGATCGGCAAGAAGATCGGCACGCAGGGCACCGCGAAGATTCTCCTGCGCGCGCTCCTGGCCAAGCACAAGATCAAGGAGTCCGACGTGCAGGTCGTGGTGATGGGCAGCGACATGGCGCCGCTCTTGACGGGCCAGGTCGACGCGGTCACCGGCTGGCTCACGAACGCGAGTGCCTTGAAGCCGCTCGGCTCCGACCGGGTCGACATGCGGCTCTGGGACGCGGGCATCCAGCTCTACGCGAACCTCTACTACGCGACCGACGACACGCTCCAGAAGCACGGCGACGTGCTCGCCGGGTTCACGCGCGCGGCGGCCAAGGGCTGGGCGTACGCGCAGCAGAATCCGGACAAGGCCGTCGATCTCCTGGTGAAGGCGTACCCGAACCTGGATCGCGACGCCGAGATGGCGGCGATCAAGCCCGTGCTCGGCTTCAGCTTCACCAAGACCACCGCGGCCAAGGGCTGGGGCACGATGGAGCCCGGCGTGTGGGAGCAGCAGCTGCACATCTACGACGAGCTCCAGCAGTTCAAGGGCCCGGCCCCGAAGGTCACCGACGTGATGACCGATGCGATCTCTGAAGGCGACGGCGGCCGCGCGGCCCAAGATCGGCGCGTAGGCGGGGCGAGTCCGGCGAGCCCATGAGCAGTCCGGGCGCGACACTCGCCGTCGAGCTCGAGAACGCCACCGTCCGGTTCACGAGCGAGCGCGGCTCCGTCACCGCGCTCGAGAATGTCGGCCTCGCGGTGCAGCCGGGCGGCTTCGTCAGCCTGCTCGGACCCTCCGGATGCGGCAAGTCGACGCTGCTCCGTCTCGTCGCCGATCTCGTCTCGCCGACTCACGGCACGGTCTCGGTGCTCGGGGGACCTCCGGAGCGGGCGCGACTCAACCGCGAGCTCGGGTTCGTGTTCCAGGACGCGACCTTGCTGCCGTGGCGCTCGGCGCTCGAAAACGTGCGGCTCCCCCTCGAGGTCGGGCCGAAGAAGCGGGATCGCGCCGGGCTCCGCAAGCCGGAAGAGCTCTTGCGGCTCGTCGGCCTCGCCGGGCGTGAGCACGCGCTGCCGCACGAGCTCTCGGGCGGCATGCGCCAGCGGGTCGCGATCGCGCGGGCGCTCGTCTCGGAGCCGCGGATCCTCCTGATGGACGAGCCGTTCGGCGCGCTCGACGAGATCACGCGCGACACCTTGAACGAGGAGCTGCTGAGGATCTGGCGGGAGACCGGCACCACCATCCTCTTCGTCACCCACAGCATTCCGGAGGCGGTCTTTCTGTCCGAGCGCGTCCTGGTCCTGGCCACCAACCCGGGGCGCGTGCGCGAGCTCGTCGCGTGCGAGCTGCCCTATCCCCGGCCGCTCAGCGTCCGCGAGACGCCGGAGTTCATCCGGATCGCCTCGCACCTGCGCGCATTACTCCAAACGTGCTGATGGACGGACGGCGCTGATGGACGACAAGCCGACCGCGGTCATCGCCGAGCCCGCCGCCGCGCGCCGCGCTCCCGCGCCGGCCGTCTCGCGGCCGCCGCGCCCCCGATCGCAGGCGCTCTTGCCGTTCATCGCCGCGGCGGTGCTCGTCGCCGCCTGGCAGATCCTGGCGCAGGTGTTCTCGCTACCCGATCTACATCGCGCCCACGCCCATCCAGGTGACGAAAGCCCTGGTGAGCGATTTCCCCATGCTCATGCGCAACTTCGTGCCGACCGCGGTCGAGAGCCTCATCGGGTTCGTCGTCGGCAACTCGATCGCGATCGCGGTGGCCGTGCTGTTCGTGCACTCTCGCCGTCTCGAAGCGGCGCTGTATCCGATCGCGGTGTTCGTGAACACGATCCCGATCCTGGCCAAGGCGCCGATCCTGGTCCTGATCTTCGGGCTCGGGATGACCTCCAAGGTCGTGATCGCCGCGTTCATCTGCTTCTTCCCGACCCTCGCCAACATGGTGCGGGGCCTCACGTCGGTGAACCCGCAATCGCTCGAGCTGATGCGCGTGCTGTCGGCGAGCAAGGCCGAGGTGTTCTGGAAGCTGCGCGTGCCGAGCTCGCTGCCGTTCCTGTTCTCGGCGCTCAAGATCGCCTCGACCACCTCCGTGCTCGGGGCGATCGTCGGCGAGTGGATCGGCGCCGACCTGGGGCTGGGCGCCCTGATCATCGAGGCCACCCACAACTTCCGCTCGCCGCTTCTCTACGCGACGGTGTTCGTCTCCTCGGCCTGGGCCGTCGTCTTCTTCGCCGTGGTCAGCTTCGCCGAGCGGCGCATCGTCACCTGGAAACAGGGCGAGGTGTCGTGATGGCTGCGCCCCGCCGCCCACGGTCGCCGAGGCGACCCGCTCGACCCCGATCGTCGACCGGAGCGACGTGCTCGTGGTGGGCGGAGGTCCGGCCGGAGTCAGTGCCGCGGTCGCCGCGGCGCGGAGCGGCGCGCGGGTCACGTTGATCGAGCGCTATCCGTATCTCGGCGGGCTCGCGTCGGGCGGCATGGTGCTCGTGCTCGACGACATGGTGAACGGAGCCGAAATCACCACGACGGGGCTGATCGGCGAGGCCATCGAGCGGCTCGAGAAGCTCGGCCTCGCGGTGTCGCCGCCGATCGAAGAGCGCCGCGTGGGCTGGGACGTGTGGCGGACGTGGGCGCGCTGGGGATGCCACGACTTCCGCGCCCACGGAAAGCCCCAGCCGATCGTCTACGCGGTCGCGTTCGATCCGGACGGCTGGAAACGCAGTCTCGGAAGATCTCGTCGTCGAGAGCGGCGTCAACTTGAGGCTGCACAGCTGGTTCTCCGAGCCGATCGTCGAGGACGGGCGCCTGCGCGGCGCCGTGGTCGAGACCAAGGCGGGCCGCCAGGCGCTGCTCGCCGAGATCGTCGTCGATGCAACCGGCGACCTCGACGTCGCCGCGCGGGCCGGCGCCCCGCACGTCGTCGGCGGGTACATGGTGACGACCGTGTTCCGCCTCGGCAACGTGGACACCGACGCAGCGCTCCGGTTCGAGTACGAGCACCCCGAGGAGTTCAGCGCGCTGGACCGGCAGGCCAAGCGACTGCTCGGTGGCGCCTGGGACTTCTGGTGGCTCAAGACGCCGCTCCCCGGCATCGTCTGGTGCAACTGCCCGCACATGACCGGCTACGACGCCCTCAAGGTCGAGGACATGACCGCCGCCGAGCTGGAGGGCAGGCGCCGCATCGCGTCGTTGATGGCGTTCGCGCGCGCCGAGCTTCCCGGCTTCGCTCAGTGCTATCTGATCGACGTCGCGCCGCAGCTCGGCGTGCGCCAGAGCCGGCTGCTCGAGGGCGAGTACGTCGTCACCAAGGCAGACGTGCTCGAGCGGCGCCACTTCCGCGACACGGTCTGCCGGGGGCGCGACTACTACACGCCGTACCGGGCGCTGCTTCCCAAGAACCTCGACCAGCTCATCGTGGCCGGGCGGCACTACTCGGCCGATCCGCAGGCGCAGAAGATCTCGCGCGAGATCCCGCCGTGCATGGTGCAGGGCCAGGCCGCCGGCATCGCGGCCGCGCTGGCGCTGAATCACGGCTCGCGTCTACGCGACGTCGATCCCGTCGCGATCCAGCGGGCGATGCGCGCGCAGGGCGCCGATCCGGGCGACGTCCCCTCCGCCAACGCGGCGCCGGCCACCTCGTAAGCGCGGCTCAGTGGACTTCGAGGTCTGCTTCCTGCCGCGCGAGGCGACGCGGCAGCCGTCTCCGGTCGCGGTGCTGATCGACGTGATCCGCGCGAGCACCACGATCGTGACCTTGCTGGACCGCGGCTGCTCTGAGGTCATCCTGGTCGGCCAGCGTGATCGTCCACGAGTCGCCGAGCTGCGCACCCGGCTCGATGCGCTGGTGTGCGCCGAGGACACCTCGGGGCTGAAAGCCGCCGACGCGGATCTCACGCCCTCGCCGGCGGCGCTCCACGCGATCGACCTCGCGGGCCGCCGCGTGATCCTCGCCACGACCAACGGCACACTCGCGGCCGAGCTCGTGCGCGACTGCGGCGTCGAGCACGTGCTGATCGGCTGCATGCGCAACGGCGCCGCCGTCATGCGATCGGCCGTCGCGCTGGCGCGCCGGCTCGGCCGGAGCATCAGCCTGGTGTGCGCCGGGACGTGAGCAGAGCCTGATTCCCGCCCTCGACGACTCCTATTGCGCCGCGGCCCTCCTGCGTCACGGCGAGGAGCTCGTTCGGGCCGGCGGGGAGACAGTGACGTTGCGCGAGTCGGCCACGATCGCGCGCAACGCCGCGTCGGTGTTCGCGGGGACGCGCGAGGCCTTCGATCAGTCGATGTCGGCCGCCGTCGTGCGCCGCATCGGCTCGCCCGATGACGTGGGCTACTGCGCCGAAGAAAACGTGTCCGAGCTCGTGCCGGTCGCGAGCTTCAGCACCGGAATTCCGGCCATCGTCGTGAAGAAGGAGACCAAGGGATGACGCCATCGAACTGGACGTCGGCGGCTACGCGGCCCGAGATGGACGCGGGCCTGCAGTACCACATCCGGTGCAAGCGCGGTGACGTGGAACGCTACGTCCTCCTGCCGGGCGATCCGGAGCGCGTGGACCTGATCGCCGCCGACTGGGACGAGTCGCGCCGCATCGCCAACTATCGCGAGCACCGCACGTTCTCCGGCAAGGTCGGCGGTGTCGCGCTCACGTGCTGCTCGACCGGCGCGGGCGGGGGCTCGACGGCGAGCGCCCTGGAGGAGCTCGCGGTCCTCGGCGGGGACACCTACATCCGCGTGGGCACGACGGCAGCGCTCCAGCCGGAGATCGAGTGCGGCGACATCGTCATCTCGTCGGGGGCGATGCGCCACGACGGGACGAGCCAGTACTACGTCGATCCGGCGTACCCGGCCGTCGCGCACTACGCGGTGACCGCGGCGCTCGTGGAGGCCGCCGAGCGCCTCGGGCTCCGCTACCACGTCGGCGTGAGCTGCTCGACCGCGTCCTTCTACTGCGGCCAGGGCCGGCCGGGCTTCAACGGATACGAGCAGGCGTTCTTCCGCGACAAGGTGGACGACCTGCGGCGCGCCGGCGTGCTCAACTTCGAGATGGAGGCGGCCACGATCTTCACGATGGCCGGCCTCTACAGTCTCCGCGCGGGCGCCGTCTGCACGGTGGTCGCGAACCGCATCACCGATCGCTTCGTCTACGGCGGCATCGAGCATTCCGTGAAGGCGGCGAACATGGCCGTGCGAATCCTCGCCGAGTGGGACACGCGGCTCGCTCGCGCGGGCAAGCGCCACTGGTTTCCGTCGCTGACGGCTTGAGCGGAACGGCCGCGGGTCGGTCGAGCGTCTACATCGCCAACGCGCGGCTGGTCCGTCCCGACGCGGGCAACGAGCCGCGCGCGGGCGGCGTGCTCGTCGAGGGCGACTCGATCGTGGCGGTCGCCCTGACGGACCGTGAGCAGCGGGACACGAGGGCCCGGGCCGGCGAGGTGATCGACGCCGCCGGGATGATCCTGATGCCCGGCCTGGTCAACGCGCACTATCACTCCTACGGCACCTTGCTGAAAGGGACCGAGAACAGCCTGCCGCTCGAGCCATGGGCGCTCTATACCGTGGCCTACGGCCGGGCGCTCGGCGCGGAGGCGATCCGGCTGGCCGTCCTGCTCGGCGCCGCCGAGATGATCCGTAACGGGATCACCGCCTGCCTCGATCATTTCCCGCACACGAGATTTGCCGAGGCCGCGCTGGCCGCGCACGCGGCGAGCGGCATGCGCGTCGCGTTCGCGCCGTTCATGCACGACGTCTTCGACCACGAATTCCTGCAGCTCGCGCTTCCACCGGAGATCCGCGCCGCGCTCGACACCGCGCCGCGCTCCGAGCCCGCCGCCGCCGAAGGCATGTATCGCGATCTCGCGAGTCAGTGGCGCGGTCACCGCCGCGTCACGATCCTGCTCGGTCCGAACGCGTTTCAGCGCTGCTCTTCGGGGTTGATCGACGTGTGGCGGCGTCTCGCCGCCGACCCGGGACTT
This sequence comes from uncultured Candidatus Rokubacteria bacterium, assembly GCA_963789955.1. Lineage (GTDB taxonomy): Bacteria > Methylomirabilota > Methylomirabilia > Rokubacteriales > CSP1-6 > AR31. Next base: position 24,144 of record CAWBMV010000035.1, on the reverse strand, counting down.
CACGCGCACACGCATCTCGTGGAGACACGGGCCCAGGCGGTCAGGGGCGCGGCGGTGTGGCCGGGCGGGACGGTCGCGGAGATGGCGCGCGCCGGTGTTCTGAGCGAGCGCCTCTCGGTGGCACACGGCGTGTGGCTCGCGCCGGAGGAGGCCGATCTCCTCGCTCGCCACGGCGTGACGGTGGTCCACAATCCGGCCAGCAACCTGATGCTCGGCAGCGGGCGCCTGTCACTGCCCATGATGCTGGAGCGCGGCGTGCCGCTGGCGCTCGGGACGGACTCGTCGAACTCGGGCGGCCGCCACGACCTCTTCGAGATCATGCGCCTGGCCCTCATGCTGCCGCGGCCCGACACGCCGGACCCGCGCGCGTGGCCCGCGCCGCGCCGGATCCTCGAGATGGCGACGAGCGGCGGGGCCCGCGCGATCGGCCAGGCCGGGGCGGTCGGCCGCATCGAGCCGGGCCAGCGCGCCGATCTCGTGCTGCTCGATCCGCGCACGGCCGCGCTGGCCGGATCGCCCGTGACGGTGCCGCATCTGGTCCAGCACGGCGGCGCCGCCGCGGTGGCGGCGGTGATGATCGACGGCGTGTGGGTCTTGCGCGACGGCCGCATCCTGGCGTTCGACGAGCCGGCCGTGCTCGCCGAGGTCGCCGCGATCGCGAGCGAGGTTCGCGCCGCGGCCGGGCCAGGGCTCGTGCTGGCGGAGACCGCGGCGCCCTACTTCCAGGCGTGTCGGCTAGCGGCCGGGCGGGCCGCGTCTGCGGTATGATTTCGGCGCGGCGGTGCGCGCCGCAGACGTCGCGCAGAGTGAGGTGCCCATGCGGTCCGATCGAGTCATCTCGACCATCGATTTTCACACCGCCGGAATCGGGATGCGTCTGCTCACCAGCGGCCTCGGGCGGCTCCCGGGCGCCACGATCGGCGAGAAGCGGCGCTTCTTCCAGGAGCACCACGACGATCTGAGGACGGGTCTCTGCCTCGAGCCGCGCGGGCACCGCAGTCTCCTGATCGCGGTGATGACCGAGCCGGTCACGCCGGGCGCTCACTTCGGGCTCTTCTTCATCTATCCCGGCGGCTACTACGTCTCGTGCGGCGAAGGCACGATCGGCGCCGCGACGGTGGCGATCGAGACCGGGATGGTGCCGCGGGTCGGCGCCGAGACACCCGTGATCATCGACACGGAGGCCGGCGTCGTCGAGACCGTCGCGCGCTCGGACCGCGACCGCGTTCGCGAGGTCACCTTGCGCTGGACGCCCTCGTTCGTCGTGCTCGCCGGACAGAGCGTCGAGGTCGAATCGGTGGGCGAGGTGCCGGTCGACATCGCGGTCGGCGTCGGCAACGTCTTCGCCATCGTCGAGGCGCAGAAGCTCGGCGTCGGCGTGCGGCGCGAGCTGGCCAAGCGCATCGCGCAGCGAGGCATGGCCGTTCGCGAGGCCGTCAATGCTCAGCTCGAGGTGAACGTGCCGGGCCTCGGCAAGGCCAGCGTCGACAACGTGCTCGTGCACGAGCTGCCGGACGGCGCGGGCGTCTCGCCGAACGCGCTCGTGTGGGGGCCGGGTCAGGTCGACGCGGCGCCCTGCGGATCCGGGACCTGTGCGCGCATGGCGCTCTTCCATCACCGCGGGCTCCTGCGCGTGGGCGAGAGCATCACGAGCCGCGGGCTCCTGGGTCTCGACTTCACGGGCCGCATCGCCGGCGAGACCACGGTCGAGGGCCGGCGCGCGATCCTGCCGGAGATCACCGGCACCTCGTACCTGACTGGATTCAGCCAGTTCCTCTTCGATCCCGACGATCCGGTTCGAGCCGGATTCCTCCTCGAGGCGTGATCCCATGAAGACGCTCGTGCTCGGCGGCGGCGTGGTCGGCGTGACGACGGCCTACTTCCTGGCCAAGGCGGGCCACGAGGTCACGATCCTCGAGGAGAAGGACGGGCTCGGCCTCGAGGCGAGCTCCGGCAACGCCGGGATCATCGCGCCGGGCCACTCGTTCGCGTGGGCGTCGCCGCGCGCGCCGCGCATGCTGTGGGACTCGCTGCGTGGCGGCGAGACGGCGATCCGCATCCGGCCGACGACCGACCTTCGCCTGTACACGTGGGGCCTGCGCTTCCTGCGCGAGTGCACCGCGGACCGGGCGCGCCGGAACACCCTGATCAAGCTGCGGCTCTGCCAGTACAGCCAGTCGGTGATGAACGACCTGGTGCGGGCCGAGCAGATCGAGTACCACGCGATCACGAAGAGGCGCGCTCTATCTCTACCGCGATGGCGCCGAGCTCGAGGCCGGCGTGAAGAAGATGGCGCTCCTCGCCGAGCACGGGCAGAAGCAGGAGATCCTCGACGCGCGCGGCGTGGCCCAGCTCGATCCGGTCTTCGAGCCCGTCCAGGCCAAGATCGCCGGCGCGATCCGCGACGTCGGGGACTCGAGCGGTGATTCGCGCGTCTTCGTCGAGAATCTCGCGCGCGTCTGTCGCGAGAAGCTCGGCGTCGTCGTGAAGCTCGGCACCCGCGTGACGGCGCTGCAGGCCGGCGGCGACCGGATCGACGCGGCGCTCACGAACGCGGGCGTGCTCACGGCGGACAACTACGTGCTGGCGCTCGGCGTCGGCGCGCCGATCGTCGCGCGCACGGCCGGCGTGAGCCTTCCGGTCTATCCGGCGAAGGGCTATTCGTCGACGTTCCCGCTGAAGCCCGGCGGCCGCGCGCCGATGGTGCCGGGCGTCGACGAGAAATGGCTGGTCGGCTGGTCACGCCTGGGCGATCGGCTGCGGCTGACGTCGACCGCGGAGTTCGCCGGCTACGACTGGGGCTGGACGCCGCGCGACTTCAACAACATCTTGAAGCTCGCGCGCGATCTCTTCCCGGACGCCGCCGACTACGACCGGGGCGAGTATCGCGCGTGCCTGCGCCCGATGACGCCAGACGGGCCGCCGATTCTCGGGCTCGGCCGCCATCGCAACCTCTTCTTCAACAGCGGGCACGGCCACATGGGATGGACGATGGCGTGCGGCACCGCCCGGATCGTCGCCGACCTGATGAGCGGGCCGCATGCCCGCGCTCGATCTCGAGGGCCTGACGCCGCGCCGCTGACCCGCGCTACTTCTCGCCCAGGTAGGTCTTCCGCACCAGGTCCGAGCGCAAGAGCTCCGCGGCCGCGGCCTGCAGCACGATGCGACCGGTCTGCATGACGTAGCCGCGATGCGCGACGCCGAGCGCCATCCGGGCGTTCTGCTCGACGAGCAGGATCGTCGTGCCCTGGCGGTTGATGTCCTCGATGATGCGGAAGATCGTCTCGACCAGGATCGGCGCCAGGCCCATCGACGGCTCGTCGAGCAAGAGCAGGGTGGGTCGTGCCATCAGCGCGCGGCCGATGGCGAGCATCTGCTGCTCGCCGCCGGAGAGGGTGCCGCCCTGCTGCGTCGAGCGCTGGGACAACCGCGGGAAGAGCGCGAACACGCGCTCGAGGTCGGGGCCGATCGCCGCGCGGTCTTTGCGCGCGAAGGCGCCGAGCTCGAGATTCTCCAGCACGCTCATCCGCGGGAAGATCCGACGGCCCTCCGGAGACTGGGCGATGCCGAGACGCACGATGCGATCGGTCGAGAGCGTGTCGAGGCGCTGGCCGCTGAACGTGACGGTGCCGCGGCGCGCGCGCGCGGTGCCGAGGATGGTCTTCAGGGTGGTCGTCTTGCCGGCGCCGTTGCTGCCGATCAGGGTCACGATCTCGCCGGGCGCGACGGAGAGCGAGACGCCGCGGAGCGCGCGGATGTTGCCGTAGTACGTGTGGACGTCCGCCAGCTCAAGCATGCGGCTCGCGCTCGTAGCCCGTGCCCAGATAGGCTTCGATCACCTTGGGATGCCGCTGGATCTCCGCCGGCGTGCCCTCGGCGATGCGCACGCCGTAGTCGAGCACGGTGATGCGGTCGGAAATGCCCATCACCACTTCCATGTCGTGCTCGATCAGGAGAATGGCCAGGTCGAGCTCGCGGCGCAGCGACCCGATCAAGGTCGGTCAGGTTCTCGGTCTCGCGCGGGTTCATGCCCGCGGTCGGCTCGTCGAGCAGGAGGAGCCGCGGCTCGGTCGCGAGCGCGCGGGCGATCTCGAGCCGGCGCTGGTCGCCGTACGGCAGGTTGCGCGCGAGATCGTCTCCTTTGCCGTCGAGGCCGATGAACGCGAGCAGCTCGCGCGCCCGCTCGCGAGCGCGGGCCTCTTCGGCCACGACCGATGCCGGACGCAGCACGGCGCCGGGTACGCTCGCGCGCAGGCGGCAGTGCTCGCCCACCAGCACGTTCTCCAGCACGGTCATCTGCGGGAAGAGCCGGATCGACTGGAAGGTGCGCGCGATCCCGCGCCCGACGATCGCGTTCGGCCGGAGTCCCACGATGCTGGTGCCCGCGAACACGATGCGGCCCTCGTCGGGCGAGATGAGGCCGGTCACGATGTTGAAGAACGTGGTCTTGCCGGCGCCGTTGGGGCCGATCAGCCCGATGATGGCGCCGCGCGGGACGACCAGGTCGACCTCGCCGAGGGCCACGACGCCGCCGAAGCGCTTGGCGACCCCGCGCACGTCGAGAATCGGATCGGGCGCGGCCGAACGCCGGGCACTCTCGAGGAGCCACGCCGGCAGGGCGGCCGTGCGGCGCGGCGCTTCCTCGATCGCGAGGCGCGTCGAGCTCGTCGTCGGTCGGCGCGATCGGACGGACCCGGCGGCCGGCCAGGCCTTCGGGCTTCAGCAGCATCACGAGCACGAGCCCGAGTCCGAAGAAGAACCAGCGCCACAGCGTGACGTCGGCCACCGTCAGTGCGTGCACGCCGGTGCGTGCGTCCGATCCAGCGCACGAAGAACGTCGTCTGCGAGAGCACGACGCGGTCGAAGATCGTGATGAGCATGCCGCCGAGGATCACGCCCTTGATGCTGCCGGCGCCGCCGAGCACGACCATGCACAGGAGCATGATCGACACCTGGAACTCGAACGCGCCCGGCGTGATGGCCTGGAGCTTCGCGGCGTAGACCGAGCCGGCGAAGCCCGAGAACGAGGCGCCGAGCGCGAACGCCAGGAGCTTGGTCGAGATCGGGTTGACGCCGGTGCAATCGGCGGCGGTCTCGTCCTCGCGGATCGCCATCCACGCGCGGCCCAGGCGCGAATCGTGGAGCCGGGTCATCGCCCAGATCGACAGGACGCCGATGACGAGGATCAGGAAGTACCACGGCACGGGATCGGTCTCGAACGGCACGCCCGGGCAGGTGCGGGCGGCCGATCGGGTTGACGCCGTTCTCGCCGCCGGTCAGGTTGAGCCGCTCGACCGGGCGCCAGCCCCCGATGTCGACCGTGATGTCGCCGAGATTGCGGATCGCGACCGGGATGATCTCGCCGAACCCGAGCGTGATGATCGCGAGATAGTCGCCGCGCACCCGCAAGGTCGGCGCGCCGATCACGGTGCCGAGCAGCGCCGACACCGCCGCGGCGATCCAGATGCAGAGCCAGAAGCTCCAGCCGTGTCCGTAGAGCGGCGAGCCGAGCGACCGGCGAGTTCAAGAGGCCCATCGCGTAGGCGCCGATCGCGAAGAACGCCGCGTACCCCAGGTCGAGCAGGCCCGCGTAGCCGACGACGATGTTGAGGCCGAGCGCGAGCAGCACGTAGATCATGCCGTCGGAGACCGCGTGCACCGTCTGGATCCCGAGCGCGCGGTCGACGAACGGATAGGCGAGCAGCGCCACGACCAGCGCCGTCCAGCGGAGCGCCGGCGTCATACCTTGTCCGGCGATCGGGCGCCGAGGAGTCCCTGGGGACGGAAGACGAGCACCAGGATGAGGATCGCGAAGACGATCGCGTTGGTCCAGCGCGCGGAGATGTACTGGTCGCTCCACGCCGAGAGAAATCCGATGAAGAGCCCGCCGAGCGCGGCGCCGGGCATGTTGCCGATGCCGCCGAGCACCGCCGCCGTGAAGGCGCGCAGGCCCGCCTGGTAGCCCATCCACCACATGCCGATGTTGTAGTAGATGCCCTGGATCAACCCGGCCGCGCCCGCCAGCGCGCCGCCGACGAAGAACGTCACCAGGATGACGCGCTCGACGTTGATGCCCATCGCCTGCGCGGTCTCGCGATCCTGCGCCGTCGCCCGCATGGCCTTGCCCCAGCGCGTCCGGGTCACGAAGTAGTTGAGCGCGATCATCAGCGGAATCGTCGCGCCCACCACGAGCACGTCCTTGGTGGTGATGAAGATCGCCGAATCGACGCCGAACCACTCGCGCAGGATGTCGACCGACGGAAACACGTCGGGATACGCGATGGGCGCCGGGCCCTTCCAGAGGAGCGCCAGATTCTCCAGCATGAACGACACGCCGATGGCGGTGATCAGCGGCGCCAGCCGCGTCGAGCGGCGCAGCGGGCGGTAGGCGACGCGGTCGATCGTCACGTTGAGCGCCGCCGTGGTGAGCATGGTCAGGACGAAGACGAGCGGCAGGATCGTCACGAGCTCCCAGCCGGTCAAGGTCTTCGTGACGCCGAGCAGCGCGAACCAGGCGAGCGAGATGAAGAGGCCCAGCATGAAGACGTCGCCGTGCGCGAAGTTGATGAGCTCGATGATCCCGTAGACCATCGTGTAGCCGAGCGCGATCAGCGCGAAGACGGCCCCGCGCGTCAGGCCGTTGATGGTCTGCTGGACGAGTACCTCCCACCAGTTCATTGGTGGGGGGCGTTAGGAGATGTGGGCTCAGGGCCCCCAGCTCGCTCGGAGACGCGCAGCCGTCGCTCCCTCGGGGCGCTCGCGGTCTCGAGGGCCGCGGATCGCGGCCTGCGTCGCGAAGTCGGGCGCCGAGCCGGCGCTCCGTTCGAGGCCGCTACTCGAGGATGGACTCGAACTGGAACTTGCAGCCGATCGGCCCCTCGGCCTTCATCACCTTGAAGCCGGACATGGTGTCGTAGTCGACGTCGCCGTTCTCGTCGAAGCTCCACTTGCCGTTGATGCCCTCGAAGTTCTTGGTGGAGGCGATCGCCTTGCGCACGGCCTCGCGCTTCTCGGTGACGTCCTTCGCCTTCTCGATCTGCGGCGCGGCCCGCTTGATGGCGTCGACGATCACGCGGCCGCCCTCGGCGGCGTACAGCGCGTACGAGGTCGGCTCCTTCCCGTACTTCGTCTTGTAGGTCTCGTACGTCTTGGCGCCGACGCCGCGCATCTTCTCGAACGGCAGACCGGCGAACGTGACGCGCATGTCGGTCGCCAGGGCGGCCTCGCACGTGGCGCCCTTCAGGAGCTCTTCTTCCAGCAGCCCGTCCGGTCCCATGAAGCGCGTCCGCGGCGCGACGAGCCCGACTTCCTTCATCTGCCGGATGATCACCTGCGCGCCGGTCTCGATGACGCCGCCCAGGTAGACGAGGTCCGCGCCGGAGGCCCGGACCTTCGTCAGCACCGGCTTCTGGTCGGGCTGCTTCCAGTCGATGCCCTCGTTGGCGACGACGGGCAGCCCGATCTTCTTCGCGGTGGCCTCGAAGACGTCGGCGATGCCCTTGCCGTAGAGCTCCTGGTCGTTGAGGATGAACACCTTCTTGACGCCGAGACGCTTGGCCCACTTGGCGCCGACCGCGCCCTGGATGTCGTCGGCCGGGATCGGCCGGAAGTAGTTCACGAACCCGCCGGGCCGGTAGATCTCCGGCTCACCCGGCGCAGCGCCGCGCTTCTTCGTCAGCCCGGGATAGGTGTTGGCCGGCGTGACCTGCGCCATGTGCGCGCGGTTCGTGATCGGGATCGACACCTTGGCGGCGCCGGAGTTGTAGGTCCCGATGTACACGATCGCCAGCGGATCGCCGACCGCCTTGTTCGCGTTCTCGGCCTCGACCGCGCCGTCCCACTTGCCGGTTTGCGGCGAGGCGTCGTCCAGGTTCACGATCTCGAGGCAGTAGCCCGCGACGACGCCGTTGACCTCGGCCACCGCGAGGTCGACGCCGTTCTTCATGCCGGTGCCCTCGGGCAGCATCGCGCCCTGCATCGGCCACGACGTGTAGAGGCGGAGCTTACCCTTGGGGCACTGCTGGGCGTCGGTGCCGGCGACGAAGCCGACGAGCCCGAGGAACAGTGCGATTGCCGTGGTCACGCGCAACACTCTCATGGCTGGACCTCCCTGATCGGCGCTATCATGCGGCATTCTGATCCGGCTGGCCGGTATCAGACTATGCCTGATCAGGGATTGTCAACGTCGGCGCGACTGCCCGCTGCGCGTGCAACCGTGGGCCCAGGCGCCGCGTTGAGATAGGAGAGGAGCCGCCTTCTCCCAGCACATGCGACCGCGCGTGATCTACGACGCAAAGCCCGGCTCACCACTCGAGGTCGACCGCGAGCTCTACGGTCGACTGGCGCGTGAGACCGGCAAGCGCACCCTGGTCGACCGGTTCGTCGTGCCCCGGCGGACGGGCCGGGCGTGGCCGGTGCGTGCCGGGCAGATCTTCCGGATCGTCGCCGTCGAGGGGCCGCAGGTGGCGGATCTGAACGTGTGGAGCCTGGCGAACCCGCGCGAGCGTTTCTGGGCGTCGCGCACGCGCCAGCTCCACCAGGCGCACCTCACGCCCTTCGACCGGCTGTGGTCGTGCCTGCCGTACCTCAGGCCGATGTTGACGATGACCGGCGACAGCGTCCGCTACGGGCGCGACGAGGACGGCGGCGGCTGTCACGACTTGCTCGGGACGCGGTGCGACCCGTACGTCCACAAGCTGCTCAACGGCGAGGAGTTCGACCTCTGCTGTCACAGCAATCTCGTGCGCGCGGTCGCGCCCTTTCACCTGACCGAGCTCGACGTGCACGACGTGCTCAACGTCTTCCAGGTCACCGGGCTCACCCCCGAGGGACGCTACTTCGTCAAGCCGAGTCCGGCGCGCACCGGTGATTTCGTCGAGTTCTTCGCCGAGATCGACGTGCTGGCCGCGATCTCGGTGTGTCCGCACGGCGATCTCTCGGTGGCGGTGTGGGGGCCCGGCGCCGGCGATGCGCTCGCCACGTGCCGGCCGCTCGGGGTCGAGATCTGGCAGCCGGCGCCCGATCTGCTCGCGGGCTGGACGCCGCCGGCGGCGTCCGACTATCGCGGAGGCCACGGTCTCCGGAGCGGATCATGAGCGTCGAGCTGATCCGAGAGTACTGGGCCTACCATCACTGGGCCAATCGCCGGCTCTTCGACGTGGTGGCGGCGCTCGGTGACGAGGCCGCCGGGCGCGAGATCGGCAAGCAGTTCAGCGAGTCGTCGCTGCGTGCGATGCTCGTGCACATGTACGGCGCCGACTGGTTCTGGCTCGCGACGTGGCGGGGCAGCCCGCCCGCGGTCGTCCGCGGCGATCCGACCTACGGCCTGGTCATTCGCGATCTCGGCGAGCTCCGCCGAAAGTGGGACGAGCTCGAGGGCGAGCAGCGGACGTTTCTGGCCGGCCTCGCCGAGGCCGACTTGTGGCGGTCGCTCGACGGCAAGACCCCCGAGGGCCGGACGTACAGCCGGCCGCTCGGCATGCTGCTGCTCCACGTCCCGACCCACGCGGCCCACCACCGGAGTGAGCTCGCCACGATGCTCACGATGACGAGCGGCTCGCCTCCGGACACCGGCATCAACTCGTACTACCGTGAGAAGCCCGAAAGGGGGACTCCCAAGTGAGCGCTGAGCTCGTCACGATTCCGGCCCGTGGGGGCAAGGCGGCGCAGGCGGGCGCCGGCCAGCACATCAAGGTCGTCAACACCCACGGCACGCAGGTCGTCGATGCGTGGGCCTTCAACGCACGCGATCTGACGGAGTGGATGTCGATGGAGGCCAGCCGCGCCTCGTTCATGAAGCTCGCGGCGGCGGTCGGCGACACGTTCGTCACCAACCAGCGAAAGCCGATCCTCACCCTCGTCGAGGACACGTCGCGGTGCGCCCACGACACCTTGATGGCGCCGTGCGACCGGTGGCGCTACGGCCTGCTCGGCGTCGAGGGCTATCACGACAACTGCCGGGACAACCTGCACTCGGCGCTCGCGAACCTCGGCGTGGTGATCCGCGCCACGCCGCCGTCGCTGAACCTGTTCATGAACATTCCGTGGACGGCCGACGGCCAGCTCGCGTGGGGCGACCCGGTCTCGCAGCCGGGCAGCTACGTGGTGTTCCGCGCCGAGATGGATCTGGTCATCGCGCTCTCCGCCTGTCCGCAAGACATTCTGCCGATCAACGGCCGCAGCGGCCGGACGACCGAAGCGCATTTCGCGATCATCTAGGCGGAGCGCGCGGGCGCCGTCAGGCGCGACCGAAATCGACCGCGGTGGAGTTGCCGCCGCTGACGACGACGCCGACCCGCTCGCCCGCCGTCGGCGCGTAAGCCCCGCTCAGCAGCGCCGCGAACGCGGCCGCGCCGCCCGGCTCGGCCACGATTCGGACCGCGCTCCACAGCGCCTCTTGCGCCCGGCGGATCGCCTCGTCGCTCACGAGCACCACGCGGGCGACGTGAGCGCGCGCGATCGGAAACATCAGCTCGCCGACGCGGCGGGGCGCCAGCGAATCGGCGGCGATGCCGCCCGCCGGCGCATCGACGGGTCGTCCGGCCTTCAGGGCCTCCGTCAGAGTCGGCGCCAACTCGGGCTCGACGCCGACGACCTTGACCGATCCGGCGAACCACGCCGCCACCCCGCCGATCAGGCCTCCGCCACCGACCGACACCAGCACCGTGTCGACCGTCGCCTGCTCCGCGAGCTCCATGCCGAGCGTTCCCTGGCCGAGCAAGGTCTCGGTCTGGTCGAATGCGTGCACCGGTAGCGCGGCCGTCTGCGCGACCCATGCCTCGCTGGCCGCGAGCGCGTCGGCATACCGATCACCGACGATGGCGAGATCGGCTCCGTACGCGCGGATGCGCGCCACCTTCGCCGGCGACGACACGGTCGGCACGAAGATCTTGGCCGGCACGCCGAGCCGCATGGCGGCGTACGCCACCGCGGCCCCGTGATTTCCGCCGGACGCAGCGACGACGCCCACCGCGCGGAATCTTGCGGGTCAGCAGATTCGCGAAGGCCCCCCGCGCCTTGAACGAGCCGGAATGCTGCAAGAGCTCGAGCTTCAGCACGATCGGAAAATCCGCCAGCCCAAACTCCTTTCCGCCGACCTCCACCACCGGCGTCACCCGCACATACGGCCGAATAACCTCCCGAATCTCCTCGATCTCTCTCCGCCTCACGCCACGCTCCAACGATCCCTCCTGTCGAGTGCGCCACGTTGCGCGTGACCGGTGGAGCTGGGGCGAGGGGCCAGCGGGAGGGGTCGACGAGCCCCGTTCCCTCCAAGGGACATCGGATGCGGCGCGCCCGGATGGAGCCCAGCCGCCCCGGAGCAGCGCACGCGTGCCGCGTGGTCGCGCGACCCCTCCCGCTGGCCCCTCGCCCCCGCTCCACCGCCAACACGAGCGCCGCAGAGTATGTTGACACGGCTGGCGGGCGACGGGGCGTGTGGTAGCATCGCGCCGCCATGACGACGCCGCGCAGCACCGACGCATTCCTCACCACGCACACCGGCAGTCTCCCGCGTCCGGCGGACTTGATCCGCATGATGTACGCGAAGGAAGAAGGTGTGCCCGTCGACGCGGCGGCCCTCGGGGCCCGCATCCGCGCCGCGGTGGCCGAAGCCGTGCAGAAGCAGGTGAAGGCCGGCATCGCCATCGTGAACGACGGTGAGATGAGCAAGCCGAGCTACGCGACCTACGTCAAGGACCGCCTGAACGGCTTCGGCGGCGCGAGCCATCCCGCTGACGTATCGCGACCTCGTGGACTTTCCCGAGATGGCCAAGCGCGTCTTCGGCGATCCCGGCCGGTCGCGGCGACGGACGCCGGCCTGCGACGGGCCGATCAGCGTGCGCGAGCCGCGCGCGGCCGAGACCGACGCCGAGAATCTCCGCGCGGCGTGCGACGCGGCGAAGGCCGAGCGCGGCTTCATGTCGGCCGCCTCGCCGGGCGTGATCTCGCTGTTCTTCCGCAACGATCACTACCCGAGCCACGAGGCCTATCTGTTCGCGATCGCCGACGCGATGCGGCCCGAGTACGAGGCGGTGGTGAAGGCGGGCTTCGTCGTGCAGCTCGATTGCCCGGATCTCGGGATGGGGCGGCACATCCAGTTCGCCGACCTGAGCCTCGACGAGTTCCGCAAGATGGCTCGGCTTCACATCGAGGCGATGAACCGGGCACTCGCGAACGTGCCGGCGGACCGCGCGAGGCTCCACGTGTGCTGGGGCAACTACGAGGGCCCGCATCACTACGACGTCGCGCTGGCCGACATCATCGACATCGTCTTCGACGCGAAGCCGGCGGCGGTGTCGTTCGAGGCCGCCAATCCGCGCCACGCGCACGAATGGCGGGTGTTCGAGCGCGTGAAGCTGCCGGCCGGCAAGGTGCTCATCCCCGGCGTCCTGGACTCGACGACCAATTTCATCGAGCACCCGGACCTCGTGGCCGAGCGCATCGGCCGCTACGCGCGGCTGGTCGGGCGCGAGAACGTCATCGCCGGAACGGACTGTGGATTCGGCACGTGGGTGGGGCAGGCCGCGGTCGATCCGGACATCGCGTGGGCGAAGCTCGCGAGCATGGCCGAAGGCGCCCGGCGCGCCACGCGGGAGTTCTGGTAGATCAGACGAGCCCGGCGTCGAGCTCCCGCAGCGCCGCGATCTGCCCATCGATCGCGGAGAGCAGCTCCAGCAGATCGGTCGTGTACCAGTCGCAGTCGCTGCGCGCCAGCGCCTCGAGCGCCGAGCAGAGGTACCCGGCGACCCCGGACAGAACACGGATCTGGTGGGCTCGGGCGTCAGTGTCATGCATCGGCGCTTGCGCTTGGTAGTCTGGAAACGCCGCGGCTGTCAACCGCGAAGTTGTCCACAGTATCCCCAGCTGTTCACCGGGAAATTTGAAGCCGAGATCAGGACGTTAGGAGAGGTCTGCTAGCCGGTGTCGGCGCTGAGGCCGGCGGCCGCGATCCCGGCCAGCGCGCACGCTTCGTCCTTGTCCGACACGTCGCCGGAGATCCCGACCGCGCCGATCACCGCGCCGCCCGCGTCGCGGATGAGCACGCCGCCCGGCGCCGGCACGACGCGGCCCTCGGACATCGCGTTGAGCGCGGCAAAGAACGCCTGCTGCTGCGGCTGCTCGGCCACGCGCCGCGCCAGCGCCCGCGAGCCGACGCCCATCCCGAGCGCGCCCCAGGCCTTGCCGATCGCGATCTGCGGTCGAACGATCCCGGCGCCGTCTTCGCGCCCGAACGCCTTCAAGTGTCCGCCCGCGTCGAGGACCGCGACGGCCAGCGGCGCGCAGCTGGTCTCGCGCCCCTTCTTGAGCGACGCCTCGACGATCGTGGTGGCTTGGCGCAGGGTGAGATCGGCCATGTCGGGCGTCATGCTACCATCGCGGCGTTTCTGAGTCGTCGACGCAGTTTCCGATACCGCGAACAAAAAAGGAGCTCAGCATGAGGCTCTCCATCGCACTGCTGGCGACGTTGTTGCTGGTCGCCGTCCTGGCCGGCCCGGCCGTCGCGCAGGGCAAGACAGATCTCACCGTCGCGCTCTCCAGCTTCTCGACGGAGGTGCTCGATCCGGTCCTGGGCGGCCACGTGGTGAAGTACTACATGTCGCTGATGTTCGATTACCTCGTCGGCGTGACACCCGACGGCCAGCTCTCGAAGGATTCAGGGCTCGCGACGCGCTGGGAAAACTCCGCGGACCACAAGCGCTGGACGTTCTATCTCCGCAAGGGCGTCAAGTTCCACACCGGCGAGGAGGCGACGTCCGAGGACGTCAAGTTCAGCCTGCAGCGCGCGATCGGCAAGCGCTCGACCACCGGCTACGCCGGGCCGCTGCGCACGCTCATCGTGGACATCGAAACGCCGGCACCCGACCGGGTGGTCATCGTCACCAAGGATCCGACCTTGATCATCCCGACGTACCTGTCCCGCTCGCTCTCGACCGAGGGAATGATCCTGCCGAAGAAATATCTCGAGGCGATCGGCGACGACGCGTTTGCGCAGAAGCCGGTAGGCAGCGGGCCATACAAGTTCGTGGAGCAGGTGACGGGCTCGCACATCAAGCTCACGGCCGTCGACAACCACTGGCGCATCGGCGTTCCCCGCTTCAAGACGGTCACTTTCAAGCTGGTGCCGGAAGAGACGACGCGAATCGCGCTCCTGCGTCGCGGCGAGGTCGACATCGCCGACGTGAGCCGCGACCGGGTCAAGGAGCTCGAGCGCGAATCGTTCCCGATTCACTTCCGGAGAGAAGAGGCCATCCTGACGGCCTGGTGGATCCTGCCGCGCGACGGCCAGCCGACCAAGGACAAGCGCGTGCGCGAGGCGCTGAACCTCGCCATCGACCGCAACGAGATCGCCCAATCGATCTTCGCCGGCTACGCCGATCCAGCGTACGTGCCGCTGGGGCTCTCGTGGGCGTATCGCGACATCGGCTTCAAGGCGACGCCCGAGATGCAGTACCCGTACGATCCGGCTCGCGCCAAGAAGCTGCTCGCCGAAGCCGGGTTCGCGAACGGGTTCCCGCTCATGATGTACGCCTTTCAGCTCCCCGGGCTGCCCGAGGGGAAGGCGTTCGCCGAGGCCGTGGCCGGGTACTGGCAGAAGGTCGGCGTCCAGCCGAAGCTGGTCCCCGTCGACTATCCGGCGTTCCGCAAGAACTGGTTCGATCGCGCCACCCCCGGAGCGTTCGGCTACTACAACGTGGCCAACCGAGACTGGATCGGCGCCTACGCCTTCCTCGAGAAGCAGGCGTACACCAAGTCGAAGGCGGGCGACACCGTGAACGATCCGGAGATCGACGGCATGATCGAGCAGGTCATGCGGCAAACCGACAAGGAGAAGATCGGGACGTTGATGCGCAACGTCTACACGCGGCTCCGGAGCGAGCACTACGGCCTGCCGGTGGTCTATCTGCATTCGCCGTACGCGGCGTCGAAGACGCTCGGCAAGTGGAATCCGGGCACCGTGATGTACGACTTCTTCATCGACGAGCTCGCCTCGTCGAAGCGCTGAGCGGGCGTGGCGCGGTTCGTCCTCACGCGCCTCCTCCAATCGCTGGCGGCCCTGGCCATCCTCTCGGTGGTCGTGTTCGTGCTGGCCAGGGCCACCGGTGATCCGCTCCACCTGATCCTGCCGATGTCGGCCAGTGAAGAGGACTACGCGAACGCCCGGAAGTATCTTGGCCTCGACCGGCCGTACGTCGCGCAGTACCTCTCGTTCGTCGGCCGCGCGCTCACCGGGGATTTCGGGACTTCCTTGCGCGCGCGGCGCCCCGTCGGCGAGCTGATCGCCCAGCGGCTGCCCAACTCGCTGCGCCTCGCGGCGTTCGCGATGACGGTGAGCCTCCTGCTGGCGTTTCCGCTGGGCGTGCTGGCGGCGGTGTGGAAGGGGACCGGGATCGATCGCGCCGCGCAGGTGATCGCGGTGCTTGGCCAATCGCTGCCGACGTTCTGGGTGGCGATCGTGCTGATCGAGGTCGTGGCCGGGCGTCTGCAGTGGCTCCCGGCCGGTGGCATCGGCGGGCTCGCAAGCTACGTCCTGCCCGGCTTCACGCTCGGCTGGTTCGTCGTGGCCGGGATGATGCGCCTGCTGCGCTCGGGCATGCTCGAGGTGCTCGACTCCGAGTACGTGAAGCTGGCGCGCGTCAAGGGCGTGACCGAGTCGCGCGTGGTATGGGTCCATGCGCTGAAGAACGCGCTGATTCCGGTCGTGACGTTCGCCGGTATCTATTTCTCGATCCTGGTCACGACCGCGATCGTGGTCGAGACCGTGTTCGCGTGGCCCGGGCTGGGCCGGCTCGCGTACGAGGCGATCTCGTCGCGCGACTTCCCGGTGATCCAGGCCGTGGTGCTCACCACCGCCGCGATCGTCGCGGTGGTGAACCTCTCGGTGGATTGCGTCTACGCGTTCATCGACCCGCGGATCCGCTATGTGCGCTAGGCAATCGAAGGGGGCCTTTCGAACGGAGAGCTCGAGTGGCGGCTGAGTCCGGCGGGCAAGTGGCGGCGGCTGTTTCGGCGCCGGCGCGGCGGAGTGGATTGCGCGGGCAGCGGTTGCCGGTGATGTCACTCACGATCATCGCGGTCTTCGTCGTCGCGGCGCTGTTCGCCCACGTGCTGAGCCCCGCCGATCCGGAGGAGCAGACCTTACGGCAGCGCTTCACGCCGCCGGTGTGGGAAGAGCGTGGCACGGCGCAGCATCTGCTCGGCACGGACCGGCTCGGGCGCGATCTGCTGTCGCGGATCATCTGGGGCGCGCGCGTGTCGCTGACGGCCGGCGTGCTCACCGTGCTGCTGGCGAGCGCGCTCGGCGCCGGCGTGGGCCTAGTCGCCGGCTACTACGGCGGTCGGGTGGACACCGTGCTCATGCGCGCCACCGACGCCACGATGTCGTTCCCGGTGATCCTGCTCGCGCTGATTCTCGCGGTCACAGCGGGGCCGAGCTTCATCAACGTGGTGATCGCTATCGCGGTCATTCTCTGGGCGCGTTTCGCGCGGGTGATCCGCGGGCAGGTGCTCACGCTGATGGAGCTCGACTTCATCACGCAGGCACGCATCGCGGGCGCCTCGGCCGCGCGGATCATCCTCCGGCATCTCTTCCCGAACACGTTGAACACGCTCGTGGTGCTGACCACGCTCCAAGTCGGCTACGTCATCATTGTGGAGGCGTCGCTGTCCTTCCTCGGCGCCGGTATCCCGCCGCCCACGCCGGCGTGGGGCTCGATGATCGCCGAGGGGCGCGACTTCGTCACCAGCGCCTGGTGGGTCTCGTTCTTCCCCGGGCTCGCCATTCTCCTCGTCGTGCTCGCGTTCAACCTGCTCGGCGACTGGCTGCGCGACACGCTCGACCCGAAGCTGCGCCAGCTCTGAGCCAGCCGATGGAATCGGGCGCCCGCACGGTCGTCATCGTCGGCGGTGGGTTGATGGGCCTGAGCGCGGCATTCCACCTGCGCCGCGCCGATCGCCGAGCGCGCGTCATCGTGCTCGACCGTGCGCGGCTCGGCGACGCCGCGTCGAGCGCGAGCGCGGCGGGCGTTCGCGTGATGGGCCGCGACCCGGCCGAACGGGCGATGGCGCTCGAGAGTCTCGGTCGCTGGCCCGATCTCGACCGCGAGCTCGAAGCGAAGACCGGCTATCGTCGCAGCGGCGGTCTGAGAATCGCCCTCGACGAGTCCGGCTGGGCCGAGGCCCGCGCGTCGGTCGGCGAGCAGCGCGCCGACGGCGTCCCGGTAGAGCTGGTCGAGGCCGCGGCCGCGCACCGCCTGGCGCCTGGTCTCTCGCCCGAGTGTCGAGGCGGCGTGTACTGCGCGATCGACGGCCAGGCGGAGGCCGTCGCCACGGTCCAGGCATGGGCGACCGCGGCTCGGCGGGTCGGCGCGCGGATCGAAGAGGGTGTCGGCGCCGACGCGCTCGTCGTGGAGGGCGCGCGCGTCGTGGGTGTCGTGCGGAGCGACGGCGAGCGCCAGCCGTGCGACACGACGCTCGTGGCGGCGGGCGCGTGGAGCGCGCCGCTGCTCGGGAAGATCGGCGTGAAGCTTCCCCTTCGCGGCCGCGGGCTGCAGATGCTCCTGACCGACGCGGCGCCCGCGAGCCTGACACCGGTCGTCGGCTGTTTCGGCCGGCCGCTCAGCCTGAAGCAGCTGGCCGACGGCGCCTATCTCATCGGCGGCGGCTGGCCCGCGCGCGTGCCCGACGAGACGATGAACCGCTGGGAGGTGCTGGACGACAGCGTCCACGGCAGCCTCGAGATCGCTCGCGCCGTCTATCTGCCGCTCGCCGCGCGCACGGTCGCCCGGAGCTGGGCGGGCATCGAGGCCTTCACGCCCGACGATCTACCCGTGCTCGGTCCCGTGCCGGGCATCGGGGGCCTGCTGGTCGCGGCGGGCTTCTCCGGTCACGGGTTCGCGCTGGTCCCGACCGTCGGCGACGTCCTGGCGAGGCTCGCGCTCGGGCTCGACCCGCTCGTCCATCTCTGGCGCGGGCTCGGCGCCGCGCGGCTCGCATGAGCGCGCCCGTCATCGACGTCCGCAACCTGAGAACTCACCTCGTGACCCGCTGGGGCACGATCAAGGCGGTCGACGGCGTGTCCTTCGCGGTGGCCGAGGGCGAGACGCTCGGCCTCGTGGGTGAATCGGGCTCGGGTAAGAGCATGACGTGCCTCTCGATCTTGCGGCTCACCCCGCGCCCGGCGGCACGCATCCTGGGCGGTCAGGTCCTGCTCGACGGCGACGATCTCTTGACGAAGAGCGCGCGCGAGATGCAGCGGATCCGCGGCAAGCGCGTCGCGATGATCCTGCAGGATCCGATGAGCAGCCTGAACCCGGTCTTCTCCATCGGGATGCAGGTTCGCGAGCCGCTCGCCAGCTATCACCGCCTCTCGGGTAAGGCGCTGGCGAGCCGCGCGGTCGAGCTGCTCGCGGCCGTCGGGATCTCGTCGCCGGCGGCGCGGCTGCGTGCGTATCCCCATCAGCTCTCGGGCGGCATGCGCCAGCGCGTCGTGGGCGCGATGGCCATCTCGGCGCCGCCGCGGCTCCTGATCGCCGATGAGCCGACGACCAGCCTCGATCTCACGATCCAGGCCCAGTACCTTCGGCTCCTCAAGGAGCTCCAGGAGCGCCATCGCTTCGCGATGATCTTCGTCACGCACAACCTGGGGATCGTCGCGAAGATGTGCGACCGCGTGGCGGTGATGTACGCGGGGCGCATCGTGGAGGCCGGACCGGTCGAGACGATCTTCGCCGCGCCCGGCCATCCGTACACACGAGCCCTGCTCGAGTCGGTGCCGCGCCTCGGAGCCCAGACGGAATGGCTCACCGCCATCGACGGCCAGCCGCCCGATCTCGCGGCGCTCCCGCCGGGCTGCGCGTTCGCACCGCGCTGCGCCCACGCGATGGAGCAATGCCGCGCACAGGAGCCGTCCGAATTCACGCTCGGCGCCGGGCACACGAGCCGTTGCTGGCTCGACGCCCCCGCATGAGCGCGACGCTCCTCGAGGCGCAGGCGCTCACGAAGCACTTTCCGGTGCGCCGCGGCCTCCTCGGGCGTTCGGCCGGTATGGTGCGGGCCGTCGACTCCGTCTCGTTCACGATCGAAGCGGGCAAGACCCTCGGGCTCGTCGGCGAATCGGGCTGCGGCAAGACGACGACCTCACGAATGATTCTCAACGTCGAGGCGCCGACGAGCGGCGCGATCCGCTTCGACGGCGCGCCGCTCTCGACGCTGGACCGCGACGGGCTCCGGCGGTATCGTCGCGCCGTCCAGGCCGTGTTCCAAGATCCGTACGGGTCCCTCGATCCGCGGATGCGCGTGGGCTCGATCGTCGGCGAGCCGCTGGTCATCAACGAGCGGCCCGATGCGTCGATGCTCCGCAAGCGCGTCCTCGAGCTCCTGGATCTGGTCGGACTTCCCGAGCGGGCCGCCGAGCTCTTTCCGCACGAGTTCTCGGGCGGCCAGCGACAGCGCATCGCGATCGCGCGGGCGCTGGCGCTCTCGCCCCGGCTGGTGGTGCTCGACGAGCCGGTCTCGGCGCTCGACGTCTCGATCCGCGCCCAGATCCTCAACCTCTTGCGGGATCTCCAGCGCCGGCTCGGCGTCGCCTACCTGTTCATCGCGCACGACCTCGCGGCGGTCGCGCACATGAGCCACGCCATCGCCGTGATGTACCTCGGCAAGATCGTCGAGCTCGGCGCCGCCGCCGATGTGGCGCTCCGGCCGAAGCATCCCTACACGCAGGCGCTGTTCTCGGCCGCGCTGCCGCTCGCGCCGCGCGACCGCCGCGAGGAGATCATCCTGAGCGGCGAGATTCCGAGCCCGCTCGATCCGCCGCCGGGCTGTCGTTTCCACACGCGCTGCCGGCACGTGATGGACCGATGCCGCGCCGACGAGCCGCCACTCGCGCCGGAAAGCGGCCGGCTCGTCGCCTGCCACCTCTACCCGTTGACAACCCCGGCCATCCGCGGATAATCGGGCGCACTTTCGGGTTTCCGTTTCTCGGTCCCTCGGCTTCGCTCCAAACGGTTTCGCGACGCAGAGGAGGATCCTCATGACCGAACGGGTGCCGCTCCGGCTGATATCCCGACTCCTGCTGATCCTGACCATCCTGGTGGTGCTCCTGGGAATCGTCGTGGCGACGCCGGCGCGCTCGGAGCCGCCGGCGGGACAGCTCACGTGGGCCGTGCACGTCTCGCTCGCGCCGTCGTGGTTCGACCCGGCCGACACCACCGGCATCATCACGCCGTTCATGCTCCTGTACGCGCTTCACGACGCGCTCGTGAAGCCGATGCCGGGCAATCCCATGGCGCCGAGCCTGGCCGAGTCGTGGACGACCACGCCGGACGGCCTCAGCTACGAGTTCGTCCTGCGGCGGGGTGTGAAGTTTCACAACGGCGATCCGGTGACGGCCGAGGACGTGAAGTTTTCCATGGAGCGCTATCGCGGCGCCGCGTCGGGACCGTTCAAGGCCCGCATCGCCTCGATCGACGTGATCGATCCCAACCGCGTCCGCTTCCGCTTCAAGCATCCGTGGCCGGACTTCATGACCTTCTACGGCACGATGGCCACCGGCGCCGGCTGGATCGTGCCCAAGAAGTACGTCGAGAAAGTCGGCGACGACGCCTTCAAGCGCGCGCCGATCGGCGCGGGCCCGTACAAGTTCGTGAGCTTCCAGCCGGGCGTCGAGTTGGTCCTCGAGGCCTTCGACGGCTACTGGCGCAAGACGCCGAGCGTGAAGCGGCTCGTGTTCAAGTCGATCCCCGACGAGTCGACGCGGCTGGCCATGCTCAAGCGCGGCGAGGCCGACATCGCCTACTCGATCCGCGGCGCGCTCGCCGAGGAGCTCAAGCGGACTCCGGGGCTCACGCTCAAGCCGAACTATCCGCCGGGCACGTTCTGGCTCGTCTTCCCGGAGCAGTGGACGGACCCGAAATCACCCTGGGCCGACAAGCGCGTACGGCTCGCCGCCAGCTACGCCATCGACCGGCCGGCGATCAACCGGGCCGAGACCCTCGGCTTCTCACGGATCACCGGGAGCATGATTCCTCACAATTTCGAGTTCTACTGGCCGGCGCCCGCGCCGGTCTACGACCCCAAGAAGGCGCGCCAGCTCCTGACCGAAGCCGGCTATCCCAACGGCTTCGACGCGGGCGAGTACTTCTGTGACGCGTCATACTCGAACCTGGGCGAAGGCGTCGTGAACTACCTGCAGACCGTCGGCATCCGGGTGCAGATGCGTCCGCTCGAGCGCGCCGCGTTCATTCTTCAGAATAGCCAGAAGAAGCTGAAGAACATCATCCAGACCGCGAGCGGCGCCTTCGGCAACGCGGCCACACGGCTCGACGCCTTCGTGGCGGCCGGCGGCACGTTCACCTACGGCACATATCCCGACATCGAGGGACTCCTCGGCGAGCAGGCGAGCGAGATGGACGCGAAGAAACGGGAGGTCGTTCTGCACCGGATCCAGCAGCTCATCTACGACAAGGCGATGGTCGCGCCGATCTGGGAGCTCGCATTCATCAACGGTCACGGACCACGGGTGGCGGAATCAGGGCTGACCCTGATCACCAACCACGCCTATTCCGCCCCCTACGAGGACCTGAAGCTCGTCGCCAAATAGTTCCAGACGGCGCCGCTACCACTCCGGGTAGGTCTGAGGAGAGAGCGCGTCCGCGTCGCGGCCCGCCCAGTCGAACTGGGCCATGCGCGGCCACATCCGCTCGCCGCCGGCCTGGAGCGCGGCGAGGATGGCGCGCTCGTCGGCCGCGCGCACGCGCCCGCCGTCGACGACGAGACGGCCGTCGACCCACACGCGATCGACGTCCTCGGCCGTCGCGTTGTAGACGATGTTCTTCACGGGATCGCGCAGCGGCGTCATGCCCCACGAGGCGCCTTTCCACAGGACGAGATCGGCCTTCGCGCCGGGCGCGATGCGTCCGAGATCGTCACGGCCGAGCGCCCGGGCGCCGCCGAGGGTCGCCGCGTCGAACACGTGGGCGGCGGTGGTCGCCTCGGTGTTGCGCTCGACGATCTTCGACACGACCGCCGCCCAGCGCATGGCCTCGATGACGCTCTGCGGATTCGTATCCGTGCCGAGCGACATGTTCACGCCGGCGCGCCGGTAGCTCGCGAACGACTCCATGACGACGCCGCGCCGCGCGAAGACCCAGACCGCGTGCGCGACCGAGCACCCGGCGTCGGCCATGATCGCGACGTCGCCCGAGGGGTAGTTCGTCCACGACGAGCCGCCGATCACGATCGCGTGGCCGAGGATCGCGCTCGGTCCGAGCACGCCGAGATCGCGCAGCCACGCGACCGGCGTCTTGCCGTGGCGGCCGAGCATCTCGTTGAACTCGACGACCGACTGCGAGGTGTGGAGCTGCCACGGGCGCTGGCGCTCGTCGGCGGCGCGTTTGGACGCCTGCAAGAGCTCGGGCGTGCACGTGTCGACCTGCGCCGGCGAGAAGAAGCAGCGCACCAGATCGCCGTGGGCGCCGTCGTACTTCTTGTGGATCTCGATCGCCTGGGCGAGCCCGCGGCGGCCCTGCTCCTCGTCCCACTCCCACTCGACCCGCCGGCCGTCGCGCGTGAGCCAGCGCCCGGAGCGGAAGGCGAGGCCCACGTACACGCGCAGCCCGTAGTCGGCGGCGCGGGTCGGCGACGTACTCGCTGGCGCCGCCGATCTCCATCACCGTCGTCACGCCGCCGCGGAGCAGCTCGGCCATCGAGAAGTCCACGCACGCGCGCGTCGCGTCCTCGTCCTGCGCCGAGCCGCGGACGGGCAGGAGCTCGAAGAGCCCGGAGTAGAAGAACTGGGGATTGCCGCGGTCCTCGATGAACGAGCGGTCGAGCGGCGAGCCGCCGATGTGCGCGTGGGTCGAGATCAGCCCGGGCGTCAGGATCGAGTCGCGGGCCTCGACGATCTCGACGTCGGCCCCGGCGGGTGCGGCCGCCCGTGGTCCGACCGAGACGATACGATCGCCGTCGACCATCACGGCGCCGTCCCGTAGCAGGCGATGGCCGCGGCCGTCGTAGGCGATCACGTAACCGGCGTGGATGGCGATGCGACGCGGCATGGGCGGCCCTCCTCAGGCGAGCGATCCTACCGCGGTTCACCGCGCCTTGACAGGCCATGCCGCGGCGTGGTCTTCTTCCGGCACCATATGCGAATCCCGACGCTGGGGCTCAAGCGCAAGCAGTGGGAACCCCTGGCCTTCGCCTCGCCGTCGATGGCCCTGATCGCCTTTGTCATCCTCTTCCCGCTCGCGTACTCGTTCTATCTGTCGTTCCAGAACTTCGACCTCTCGGTCGGCCCGGAGTACGAGTTCGTCGGCGTGAAGAACTACACCGAGGCGCTCTTCAGAGACGAGCGCTTCATGGGCTCGGTCTGGAACACCGCGCTGCTCATCGCCCCGTCCCTGGTCCTCGAGCTCCTGCTGGGGCTCGGGATCGCGCTCCTGCTGAGCCGCGTGCTCCGCGGCCGGCCGATCATCACCGCGCTCCTGGTCGTCCCGTCGATGGTCTCGCCGGTGATGGCGGCGATGGCGTGGCGGATGATGTACGGGGTCAAGTACGGGGCGATCAACAACCTCGGGCGCCAGCTCGGGATCATCGACGTCTACTTCGACTGGTTCTCGTCGCCCCTGGTGTCGATCATCGCCGTCGTGCTGGTCGAGGTCTGGCACAACACGCCGTTCATGATGCTGGTACTGCTGGCCGGGTTGCAGTCGATCCCGACCGAGCTCTACGAGGCGGCCAGGGCCGACGGCGCCAGCGCCTGGCAGCGCTTCTGGTCGATCACCTTGCCGCTGCTCAAGTTCACGATGGCGGTCGGCATGATGATCCGGCTCATCGACCTGACCAAGCTGTTCGGGCTGATCTTCGTGCTCACCTACGGTGGGCCCGGCGGCGCTACGGAGACGGTCGCGTTCACGACGTACCTGATGGGCTTCAAAGACTTTCGCATGAGCTACGCCGCGGCGCTCTCGTACGTGATCGTCGGCGGCGTGCTGGTCCTGACCCTGGTGTTCATGTGGATCCAGCGCGTCCGGGAGACGCGGGCGGCGGCCTGATGGCGATCGCGCTCGAGCGCAGCGCCGTCGGCGCCCGGCGTGCCAAACGCCATCGCGTGTGGCAGCGCGTCGGCCACGCGCTGACCTACGT
>CAWBMV010000034.1:0-1274589 GCA_963789955.1 uncultured Candidatus Rokubacteria bacterium | reverse complement strand
ATCAGCCAGATCGGAGCATCGTGATCACCCGGATCGGTCGATCGTGATCAAGAAAATCGGCATCGTGATCACCGGGATCGGAGCATCGTGATCAGGGCGATGGCCAAAGCGTAGCGACGCGGGACCGTCGGCCGGACCGTCCGCCCCCCGAAAGGGGAGGGATGGCCACCGAGCGATTGTCCATGCGCCAGACACGGGAGATCCTGCGACAGAAGTGGAGCCTCGGGCGGACCCACCGCGAGGTGGCGCAGAGCCTGAGGATCAGCACCGGCGCCGTCGGCACCACCGTGCTGCGCGCCCGGGCGGCCGGGCTCGAGTGGGCGCAGGTCGACCCCCTCAGTGACGAGGCGTTGCACGCCCGGGTGTACGGGCCTCCGACCCCGCCCACGCATCATCGCGCCGTCCCCGACTGCGCCTACCTGCATGCCGAGCGGCGTAAGCCCGGCGTCACGCTCGAGCTGCTCCATCTCGAATATCTCGAGCAGCATCCGGACGGCTACCGCTACACGCAGTTCTGCGAGTGCTACCGCCGCTGGCTCGGGCGCCGGGGGCTGTCGATGCGCCAGGCCCATCGGGCTGGCGCGAAGTTGTTCGTCGACTACGCCGGGAAGAAGCCCACGATCATCGACGCCGCCACCGGTGAGGTGACCACGGTCGAACTGTTCGTCGCGGCGCTGGGCGCCTCGAACTACACCTACGCCGAAGCGACGCGCACGCAGCAGGTCCCGGATTGGGTCGCGAGCCACCAGCGGGCGTTCGCGTTCTTTGGCGGCGTCACCGAGGCCATCGTGCCCGATCAACTCAAGAGTGGCGTCGTCGTCCCGTGCCGCTACGAGCCGGGCGTGCAGCGGACCTACGACGACTTCGCCCAGCACTACGGCACCGTCATCCTGCCGGCGCGCCCGGCGAAACCACGGGATAAAGCGAAAATCGAAGTCGCCGTGCAAGTCGCCGAGCGGTGGATCCTCGCCCGCCTCCGGCACGAGACCTTCTTCTCCCTCGCCGCCCTCAACGCCCGCATCGCCGAGCTCCTCACGGATCTCAACGCGCGGCCGATGCGGCTCTACCGTGCCAGCCGCCGCGAGCTCTTCGAGCGCCTGGATCACCCGGCGCTCCGCCCACTGCCCGCCGAGACCTTCGTCTACAGCGACTGGAAGATCGGCGCCCGCGTGAACATCGACTATCACATCGAGCTCCACGGGCACTACTACTCCGTCCCCTACGCGTTCGTGCACGAGCACGTCGACGCGTGCCTGACCGCGACCACCGTCGAAATCTTTCATCGCGGCCAGCGCATCGCCGCTCACCCGCGGCGACCGCCCGCGGCCAACACACCACGGTCCCCGCCCACATGCCGAAGGCCCATCGGCGCCACGCCGAATGGACGCCCTCGCGCCTCCGCGACTGGGCTCGCACCATCGGCCCGAGCACCGCCGCGCTGGTCACAGGCGATCCTTGCGGATGCCGACCGCATCCCGAGCAGGGCTACCGCGCTGCCTCGGGATCCTGCGCCTGGCCAAGCGCGACGGCGCCGGCGCGGCTCGAGGCCGCCTGCACCCGCGCCGTCGCGGTCGACGCGCGCTCCTACCGCCACGTCGACTCGATCCTCAAGCACGGCCTCGACCGGCTCGCGCCGCCGGCGGCCTCGCCGCAACTCACCCTCACGCCGGTCCACGAACATCTCCGTGGACGGGTCTACTATCAGTGAAGGAGCGCCGATGCTCACTGCGCCCACGCTCGAGAAACTCCACGCGCTCAAGCTCGACGCGCTGGCCGCCGCGTGGACCGACCAACAGCAGCACGCCGACGCCACCGCGCTCGCCTTCGACGAGCGCCTGGGCCTGCTCGTCGAGGCCGAGTGGATCGCGCGCGAAAACAAACGGCTCGGCCGCGCGCTGCAGGAGGCGCGGCTGAAGCTCCCGCAGGCGTGCCTCGAAGCCATCGACTATCCGGCCCGGCGCGAGCTGGACAAGGCGGTGATCCGGCAGCTGGCGACCTGCCGGTGGATCGATGAACACCACAACGTCATCCTGGTCGGGGCGACCGGCGTCGGCAAAAGCTTCGTCGCCTGCGCGCTGGCTCACCAAGCGTGCCGCAAGGGCTATCGCGCCCTCTACCGGCGCGCGTCGCGCCTCTTTCACGAGCTGCTCCTGGCCCGGGCCGATGGCACCTACGTCCGCGTGCTCACCAAGCTCGCCCGCCTCGACGTCCTCGTCATCGATGACTGGGGGCTCGCCCCGGTCCAGGATCAAGAGCGTCGCGATCTGCTCGAGATCCTGGAAGATCGGTACGGCACCCGCTCGACGATCGTCACCAGCCAGCTGCCGCCCGCCCAGTGGCACGACCACATCGGCGATGCGACGCTGGCCGATGCGATCTGCGATCGTCTCCTCCACAACGCGCACCGGCTCGTGCTAAAAGGGCCCTCACGGAGAAAGGAGGCCAAGCTCGACAGCTGATCGACGGCCCAGCGTCGCTTCGCTCCGATCACGATCGGCCGATCTCGCTGATCACGATGGAGCGATCTGAGTGATCACGATGACCGAAATGCGCACTGGGAGCCCAACAGATACTCGAAGGCTTCGTCAGCCAACCAACCGCCCCAATTCCTGCTGAAGCCTGCGCCAGTGAGAAGAATGTAGTTCGGCACGGCGGCTGTCTCGTCTCAGTTCAGAGCAGACTGCCTGGAGCAAATCCAGCTCGGCATCCTCGTCGCCCACCGCTCGAGGCGCTGAGGGATGCTACGATCGGCCGATCCGGAGAGCATAGAGCATAGACGGGACAAAGGCCCAGTTGACGGAACCGCCGTTCTCAGCACGCCCGCCTCTCCCGGCCGGTTCTCGCGTTCCGCCCCAGGTACAGTCGGTGTGACGGTGGTGACGGACACAGCGCACTCATGGCACTGAGGACTGTGCACTGTACATCTTCCGACAGGTGTCACCCCACCAAACTGGCGGGGCAATTGCGGTGTGCAGCCCTAGGCGCGAAACAGGACCCGCTCAGGCGTGAAGTCAATGATGACTCGGTTTTGCGTGCGCAGTTGCTGCAGGCGAGCCTCAACGTCTGGGGCAGGCACATAGCGTTCGACAATGGTACGGGTATCGGACCAGATGGAGGCATCATCGCGTATAGTGACGTGTCCCGACAGGGTGACATAGTTTTGTGCCTGGGGCTGTGAGTAGATACAGACGCTCACGCGGTTGTCACGGGTGAGGTTGCGATACTTCACGCGCTCTTTGGTCGTGGACATCATCAGCTTGCCATTGGCATAGGCATACCAGTTGGGCGTCAGTTGTGGCGTACCGCTCGGTCCGATCGTCGCGACCACAACAATAAGCGATGGGGCGAGAAACACTTCCAGACGGCGAGTATCTTCAGAAGTCACCGTGCATCCTCGGTGAACCGCTCCAGCATATTGCCCTCCTGCCAAGGAATGAGTGGACAAGCAAGTTACCACGCTCGGTGCCCAGACGTATGACCGCCCCGGCCAAGGGCACCGGGGCGCTGAGCCTACAACCCCTTGATGCTCGCGAGGTGCTTCTTCAGGTTGGACTCGACCGCCGCTTTGCCGCCGATCGTGTTGTCGTAAAAGATGCAGCGATAACCTCGAATGTCGAAAGGCAGTTGAAGTCCTCTCTCGGCCAAGAGAATCGTTGGCTTCCCTAGGATCAAGCGACTCCGACATTTCGGGTCGCCGCAACGCGGACAGGGAAACAGCACCGACGCGAGGTCAGCGCGGAGCCGGTCGAGCGGCCCGGGACTCTTGCGGGGTCGTCCGCCCTTGCGTCCGTTGCGCCCAGCAGCTTTGGTTTTCGCAGGAGACGATCGGCCACCGCCGATCCGACCGAACTGTGCTGCCACCGCGCCCGTGAACGGACGTCCGCGAGGCGGTTTCGGCGCTTGGCTTTTCATATGTGACTTTGTAATAACCCAAGCGCAGATTTGTCGGGGGCAGTCGCCCTGGTTTGCCGTCCAGGCATCTCCCAAGACGTCATCAAGGACTTCGCCGCTCGTTGGATCAGGACATTGCCGAAAGGAAGCGACGGTGCTGGCGCACGTCGTGACCGCTCGAACGCAATGTCGCCGTCGTCCTCGACGCAGGAAGACGCGCTAGGGCACATGCGGGCGGATGGGCGGAAGCGCTGTCAGCCCTGTAACCCCGTGAATCACTCTCGGGTACTCTCGGGTACTCCCTGATCCACAGGTCATTCGGGATACGTCCGCGATCACCAGCCAGCCTCGCGCTGTCCTGCTTGACGAAGATCGCCACCCCCGCCGTCCGGCACTGCTCGACGGTATCCGCGAGCCACGACAAGTCCATCGGCCTGAAGTTCGGCCCGCTCTCGCCTCCCACGATCAGCCATTGGAGCCCCTGATCGAAATACGGTCGCCAGTTCACGGGGGCGAGCATCGGCTCGTACGAAACCCACCGCACGGTGGCTCGTGTCCGCATGAGGTGGCGAAGCCGCTGGTCCTGTGGGCTCGTGATGGTTGTCCCGCACCAAATGTTTCGCTGCACCTCGTGACGGAGCGAGAACGCGCGTTGCCGGTCGGGCCTCTTCGTCAGCAGGAGCCACAGATGCGGGCTCGCGGCAATCGTCGGTAACTCGGGCGCGAGCCAGTCGTCGGGCAGGGACGCGGTGAACGTATCGCCCATATCGTTGAGGAACATCACGCGGGGCATCCCGTCGAGCCACGGCTTTCCTGGCCGTACGGTTCCCGTGAGATCGCGCCAGCGCGCCGCATGGGCGATCCGGCCTGGAAAAATCGTCGGCTGATCAAACGCTGGAGGCCAACCCTTGAGCGATCCCCTTGACAGCATCCTCTCGGTAAGGACTCCGGCGTAGCAAATGCGTATATGGCGCTTGGGGTCCCAAAGCTCGCAGCCGTCGCAGCCCATCTCGGCATTCACCGTGTCGTCGGCCCACTCGATCTTGGTGCCTTTCGCCATGAGACAAACCCTAGCATCGTGGTCGATCGGGAGCCAGAACGCACCTCGATTCGCGAGCGCGAATCCGAGGCCCGCGTGACCGGTAGAAGTTCAGTACGATCTCAACATGAGCGATCGAAGGGCTCTCGCGCTGACCGAACGCCGCGCCGCCTTCTATCAGGTGCTTCACGAATACCCTGCGTTCGAGGCGGCGTTGCACATGCTCTTCCGCCGCGTCTTCCCCGCCGTCGCCCGCGCCCGCACGCCCCAGCAGCGCGAGCGAGCGCTCCGCAAGGTCAACGCGCGCGGGACGACGCCTGCTGACGACGCAACTGTTCGCGCCTTCGCCGACCGCTGGAAGCTCCCCCGACACGATGGTGAGACGGACCTGTGGAGCTGTCTCTATCACGCCTGCGAAGGCGCGCCGGTCCGGCTCCGAGCGCTCGCGCCACCGTCCGGGGCGACTCGCCTCGACACCGTGCCGATCACACTGGCCGCCTTCAACTACGATCCTCGCGTTGATCCCGGCCTTGCCTTCGAGTACCACTTCCCAGCGCTCCGACGCGCCTGGATTACGCAAGCGCGTCAGCACCAGGCTCGGGCGCGGGCGGCGTTCCGTCGTCAGCTACCGCCCAAGTTCCGCACCCGTGAACAAAGCCTGATCGTCGCCCGACGCTTGTATCGCCGTGCTGTCGAGAAACAGTCATGGAGCGACATCGCGAGCGCCGAAGGACCAGGCATTGATGCGAGCACCGTCCGCGTCTCGGTCGAGGACTGGGCGCGACGTCTCGGCGTCCCGCTGCCAAAGAAGCGACGAGGCCGTCCAAGAAAATCGTAGCTGTCCCCGCTTCCGGAAGCGTCCGCCGCCAATCAAATCTTCGTATACAGTGCTGCACCCGGACCCTACTCTGGCCTCGGCATGACAACCAATGAAACGATCGATGTCATCGAGTCCGGCGGCGTGGCGCGGATGCTAAACATCTCCCGCGAAGGCGTGTTCTACCTGCTCAAGCGCGGCCAGCTGCGGCCAATCGGCCGAACGCGGCGGGGAATCTGGCTCTACGATCCGCTCGCTGTGGAGCGCCTACGGCTGGCGCGTGCGCAGCGCCCGAAGAGGAAATTCGGGTGAGGTCGGAGACGAGAACGAGGACGCGCTGAGGAAGCGCGGTCACGTTGGAGTCGACGCATGGTACTGAAACACGGAACCGGCGCTGCAGTCAACCGGAACGTCAAGCTCGCCGAGGTGCGGCTGGTCCAGAGGAGCGCGCGGCTTCAAGCGCCGCGCGCCCCTGCGCCGATGGGCGAGGCTCGTCCCGGAGACCAACAACCTACCCGGACCGCCAACGAGCGGGCAAGGCAGAAGCGCGCGCGATGAACCGCGCCGCGTGGCCCCTCGTCGCAGGATTTCAGCGCGCGCCATGGCCCATTACGATCCGCGACGACGATGATCTGTTCGATCTGATCGCCGCATCCTCGACCGCCGCAGAACGCGAGCATCTCCTTTCGCTATCTCTCGGCATCATGGACGGCGCGGGCCACTCGTTGCTCGACGGCGCGCAGGCGCTCGAGCGCCGTCTCCTCGATTCGATCGGCTGTCGCGCCCGGAGTGCGGGCAGACGAAGCGCTCGCGAATGTGGCGACGCAGAAGGGCGAGGAACCGGCGGGCAGCACTGAGCAGCGAGCGCCCAAAACGAAAGCGCCGAGACGGTGAGACCCCGGCGCCGTGCGCAGCAAACCTCTAAAACGGCTGCAATCTTAGCACGCCGCAAAAGGAGCGAGCAACAATGTCCCGATTCACGCAACGCGTTCCGGTCGGTGAGAGCGACGGCCCCCTCGTCCAGTGGGAAAAGGTCGCCGTCGGCACGATCTTCGAAGGTAAGTTTCTCGGCCTCCGCGAGGGTAAGTATCCCGATCAGCCGATCGCGGATCTCGAGACCGATGACGGCCCACTGGCGCTCCCGGCGTTCACGGTACTTAAGCGCAAGCTGGCGCTCGTGAAGATCGGCGCCGACGTCGGCATCGAGTATCGCGGGATGGTGAAGGGCAAGGGGCACTCGTATCGCGATGCCCAGGTCTGGACCGGCAGCGCAGCGGATCAGCTGCCACAGGAGAAACCCGCAGCCAGCAGCAAAGAGATCCCCTTCTAATGGAGGGGTTCGAGGCGTTCGAAAGATTCCTGAACGCGCTCACGGTCGCCGTCCTCGCGGCGCCGCGAGAGTTTCCCGCGATCGACGCCGCCGTGGACGCGGCGTTCGCCGTAAAGATGGACGCCGACTAGTGTCGACGATTATGGCGGCCGACATCATACGTCTGGCGCTCGAGGCCTTCAACGGCGACGTGATCGCCGTGCGCCCGGTAGACGATGTCGGTCGCCGGTTCCCCGACACGATTCCTGGGCTCGGGCCGAAGCGCATCGTCGCCTATACGAAATGTGCCAGCTGCGAGGCTCATGGCCGCGGTTACCTCGTGACTTGGCGGGTGCAAGGTGGCCACGGGCCCCTCGAGGGCGAGCGATTCATGACGCCGGGGACATGGACCGCGTATCGCGACATTCCGCTCTGTCGCGACTGTGCCGGAACCCGCTGGAAGGTCGAGACGCTCACGGCGTGGTGGAGCCCGATCCTGTGAGCACGCTCCTCAGCGACCGCGAGCTCACGCTCGAGGCCCTGGTCGCTCGCCGCTGGCGCGTTGTCCTGCTCGGCGCCGTCGGCGAGTGGCGCAAGGTGCCGACCGGCGACCACTGGCAGATCACGGACGATGTCGGCCAGATCACCAAGCACCTCGACCAGGACGGCAACATCGGGCTGGTGGTCGGCGAAGAGGCTGGCGTCGCCGTGCTCGACGTGGACTACCTCGAGCGCTTTCGCGCGATGGAAGCCGCCCTCGGGGCACTCGGTCCGCCGTGGGTCGCCACCGCCGGCGGCTATCACCTCTACCTGAAGTGGGAGCCTGCGCTGCCCCCCGCATTTGCCTGGCGGGACGGTGGGGTCGGCCAGATCAAACGCGGCGGCACGACCGCCGACCCCGTGAAGGAACAGGTCGTCATGCCGCCGTCGATCCATCCCGATGGCCCGCCCTACGAGTGGCTCGTGCATCCGCGTACCGAACCGCTCATCGTCCTGCCGGACGCCTGGCGGCGTCATCTCCGGCCGCGCGTCCGGGTCTCCGCGCCGTCGTTTTCGATGCCCGAGAAGGTGCGTGAGGGGGAGCGCAACACGACGCTCTATCGCCTCGGGCGTTCACTCAAAGCCAAGGGGCTCAGCCTCGGCGCCATCACCGCCGCGCTGGAAGCCGAGAACACCAATCGCTGCGCGCCGCCGCTCGAGGCGGCAGAGCTCCTGAAACTCAGCGAGCAGGTCTGGACGCAGGCCGATCGGCCGGGATTCGCGCTGTCGCCGTTCAACGATGGCGCGACCTCAGCAACGGCTGGACCCATTCTGATCCGCCTGTCCGAGATCGCCACCGAGCGCGTCGAATGGGCCTGGCTGAATCGCATCGCACGCGGCAAGCTGGCCCTCGTCATCGGCGAACCGGGAGAAGGGAAGAGCCACGTCACGCACGATCTCACGGCGCGCATGACACGCGGCGCGATGTGGCCGGACGGCGGCCAGGCTCCCGAGGGCAACGTCGTCATCCTCTCCGCGGAGGACGGCGTCGCCGATACCGTGCGTCCTCGAATCGACAAACAGGGCGGCGACGCCGCGCATGTCTATGTGGTGCGCGCGGTCCGCATCAACGGACAGGAATTCCCGCTCAGCCTCGATCGTGATCTGACGGCGATCGAGCAGGCGCTTCAGAGCACTGGTGCCGTGCTGCTCGTGATCGATCCCGTCTCCGCCTACCTCGGCTCGAAGGACTCGTACAAGGATGCAGAGATTCGCGGCATTCTCTCGCCGCTGGCCGCGCTCGCGGAACGCTACCATGTCGCCGTCGTTGGGGTTTTGCACTTGACGAAGGCTGCGCAGCGACGACTGCTCCTCCGGGCGCAAGGGTCCGTGGCATTCGTGGCGCAAGCTCGCACCGTGCTCGTCGTCGGCCAAGACCCCGACCAGCCGGGGCGCCGCTTGCTGGCGAGCATCAAGAACAACCTCGGCCCGACGGCCTCGACCCTGGTGTTCCGTATCAGCGACGCTGGGCTCACCTGGGACGACCAGCCGGTAGACGGGACCGCTGAGTCGTTGCTGGCGACCGATGAGCCGCCGACCCGCACGGACCAGCGGGAACGCGACGAGGCCGCGCTGTTCCTCCAGCAGGAGCTCAAGGATGGCCCCGTGGCCTCGAAGACGGTCGAAGCCGATGCGAAAGCCAACGGCATCGCCCAGCGCACCCTGTGGCGGGCCAAGTCGCGGCTCGGTATCCGCGCCGAACGGGCCAAGAACCAGGACGGCCGTATCGCCTCCTGGTACTGGCTGCCGCCGGAACCGCGATGACCCCAGTTTGCCAACGATCGACGTCCAGCATGCCAACCGATGCAGCGACCCTGGCATGCTGGTGTATTCGTCCTACTTGGCACGCTGGTTACGCTGGAGCAGCAATACTGTCTAAAGGTGAGGTATTACTACCTTCTGTCCAGTCTGCCACGTGCTTGGCATGCTGGTCCAGTCTGCCAATGGCATGCTGGTCCAGTCTGCCAAGTCTGCCAGCATGCCATGCGTGTATAGAGCCGTACTGGTGACGTCCTGACGCGTCCGTTTGGCCGAATGCGTCTGTCGGCCGGACCCCATAACCCGGCCCTCCGTGAGGAAGCGGGGCATTGGGCGGGACACGTCGTGACCGTGCCCGCGGGTTGAGACTGTCTGCGTCTACTACTTCGGCGACTACGATCCCTCCGGCGTTGCGATCGACCCGGCGGCGACGGCCACACTTCGGGATGCTTTCGGCATCGAGATTGTCTTCAGGCGCGTAGCCGTGACGCGTGAGCAGATCACCCGTTACCAGCTCCCGACTCGGCCGACCAAGCAGTCGGACAGCCGGGCGCGGGACTTCATTTTGGCGACAGCGTGGAAATTGATGCGATGCCGCGCGACCTGCTCATTAAGCTCGTCGAGGCGTCTATTACCCAGCGCCTGCCGGAGGATGAGCGCGACCGACTGCTCCTCGCTGAGAACGAACAGCGAAACACGCTCCAAACGTTCTTGAAATCATGGACTCGACGGCGGCGTTAACGAAAAGGTCGAGATCGTCTGTCACATGAGGGACTGACCCGATGCGAGAACCAGTCCCGCGCCTCGCCGAGCCCGCCGCGCCCCCCGCGCTGCGAGGGATCGACGACGGCACGGGCCGTCCGCACAGACAGCCTGTACCGCGCGACGACGTGCGCGGGCTGCGTCGGCTCCCTTTGCCCCCGGACCTCAAGGAAGCCGCCGTTGAAGCGCTCGTCAGAATGCTCCGGACCGAGCTTTGCACCTGACTTGACGGCCCGGCTATGGCGTTATATAACGCCATCGTAGTAAATCTGTCAGGCGGAGAGACGATCCGATGACCACACGACGACGCAGATCGCGGGTGACCCCCGCAACGACGTACCGACGCCTGCCGAGCCGTGCGAAGGCCGGAGGTATCCTCGTCAGCGCGCTCTTTCCGCGTGATCTGCACGACCGGGCGAAGATGTTTTCCGTCACGCTGCGCTGGTCCTTGAGTGAGATTCTCCGCGAGGCTCTCGCCGAATGGTTGAACCGGCACGAGCGCCGAGCCCAGGTACGCCGGGTACTGGGAGGCCCGCGATGATCGCGATCTACGCGAGGAAATCGACGCCAGAGGAAGACAAGGATCAAAAGGAAAAGTCCGTCACGCGCCAGAAGGCCGAGGCGCGCGCCGAGGCCGAGGCTCGGGGATGGATGGTGGCCGACGCGTACGTATACGAGGATGACGCGATCTCGGGCGCGCTCGGTGTCGAGCACCGCCCCGGCTTGCATGCGTTGCTCGCGGCAGCCGAGAGCACGCCCCGGCCGTTCGACGTGGTGGTGATGGCGGCGGACGATCGATTGATGCGCAACCAGTGGGAACTCGCTGCGGTGCTGGCCCGGCTCTATAAGGCGGGCGTACGGCTCTACTACTATCAGGAGCGCCGCTTCGCGAATCTGGAGGACGCCGTTGGGCGCTTCATGGAGCAAGTGCGCGGCTTCGGCTCAGAGTTCTATCGCGAATCGGTCACCCGGCACATGGTGGATGCGCTCAAGCGCAAGGCCAAGGCAGGCTATGTGCACGGCGGCAAGACGTTCGGCTTCTCCAATCGTCGCGTCGACGGCCACGTCGAGCGGGTCATCAACCCGGACGAGGCTAGGGTGATCGTCCGCATCTTCACCCGCTACAGCGAGGGCGCGGGTTTCCGCACGATCGCCAAAGAGTTGAACGCGGAGCGCCTGCCTTGCCCGCGTCCGTCGAAGGGCGGCCCCGCCGGGTGGTCACCCGTCACGGTCCGCGATGTCATCAAACGCCCTATCTACACCGGCGAGGTCATCAGTCAGTGGGGCGACCAGGTGTTCCGCGTCCGGCGCGATGATCTGCGCATCGTCCCCGAGGGCTTATGGGACGCCGTCCAACAGCGCCGCAAGCAGATCGCCTCCATCTACTTACGGAACTCGAAGGGCAAGCTCTGGTCGAAGCCTGCCAACGGCGTCGAGTCGCATTACCTGCTGACGGGCATGGCGCTCTGCCCCTGCGGCAGCCCGCTCACGGTGCGCTCGCGCTCACACGGCCGCAAGCGCGCGTTCTACTACGTGTGCCGCGCCCGGCTCGACAAGGGCAGTGTGTGCGACAACACGATGTGGCTGCCGCTGCCGATCACCGACAGCGCGATCTTGAACTACCTCGAAGGCGTGTTGCTACACCCCGACGTGATCAGCGAGGCGATCCGGCGGCTCATGGAGCCCGACCCGATCGACGAACCGCCCGAGCAGCAACGCGCCCGGCTCCAGCGCGATCTCGCCCAGGTCGATCGCGAGCTGGCGAACTTCAGCGAAGCGATCGCAGCAGGCGGCAGTACGATGGAGACTGTGCTGACGGCGATCAAGCTCCGCGAGAAGCGGCGCGTCGAACT
This sequence comes from uncultured Candidatus Rokubacteria bacterium, assembly GCA_963789955.1. Taxonomy (GTDB): domain Bacteria; phylum Methylomirabilota; class Methylomirabilia; order Rokubacteriales; family CSP1-6; genus AR31. Next base: position 1,262,620 of record CAWBMV010000034.1, on the reverse strand, counting down.
CCAGACGGCGCTGGCCCACCTGGACCGTCAGACTGTCGCGCCCCCGCTGGATCTGACTGCGCTCCGCCCGCGCATCACGGCGCTGCTCGCGGACTGGCGCGGACTCGCCGCAAAGCATGTCCAGGCGACGCGTTCGCTTCTCAGGAAACTCCTCGTCGGGCGCATTACGTTTAGTCCCGATGTCGAGGCGGGCGCTGGCGTTATTCGCTTTAAGGGCGCGGGCACCCTCGCCCCGATCATCGGACGCCTTGAATTACAAGGAGTTCAAGGATTGGTGGCCCCAACGGGATTCGAACCCGTGTTTCAGCCTTGAGAGGGCCGTGTCCTGGGCCTCTAGACGATGGGGCCGGCCAACCGCGCCAAGCGCAACGCTGCGAGTGGTAACCGCAGCGAGCGCGCCAGCAACTTACACGAAATTTGTTGGCTGGGGGAGGAGGATTCGAACCCCCGCTACGTGGTCCAGAGCCACGCGTCCTACCACTAGACGATCCCCCACCAACGCACCCAACCTTACCATACCGAACTCAGCGAATCGCGGACTTGAGGGTGCGGCTCGGGCGGAAGCGCGGCACCTTGACGGTCGGAATCTGAATCTCCTTGCCGGTGCGCGGGTTGCGGCCGTTGCGCGCGGCGCGGCGCGTGACCACGAATGTTCCGAATCCGGAGATTGTGACGCGACGGCCGCGGCGAAGCGATTCGACGATGCCGCAGACGAAAGCATTCATGGCGCGCTCGGCGGAGGTCTTCGAGCCTCCCGAAGTCTTCGCCATGATTGCTACGATCTCGGCCTTGGTCATCGTAAAGCCTGCTCCCTCTACTAGCCTGCGGCGGCGGCGGTGTCAATCACGACGTGCGCCTCGACGCATCGCGGTGTGATACCTGCTGAGTCACGACATGTGTCCAGGGCCGTCGAGCAGAAAATCACAACGAAAGGTGTAGACCCCGACTACGACGTGACGCGGCGCACGGCGTCGAGGAAGAACGTCGGCTGGAACGGCTTCTCGAGGATGAGCACCCCCGCATCCTTCAAGAACGAAAACGCCTCGCGGTTGGCGGTGTCCCCCGTGATGAAGATGAAGCGCTGGCCGAGCGCGGGATCGTCCTGGACCGCGGCCTTGTAGAACGTCTCGCCGTCGCCGTCGGGCATCCGGATGTCGGACACGATCAGGTGGTAGCGCTGGTTGCGTACCCGCTCGAGCCCTTCGCGGCCGCCGGTGGCCACGTCCACGCGCCAGCCGGTCTGGGTCAGGATCGTCACGATCAGATCGAGCACGCTGGCCTCGTCCTCGACGACGAGCGCGATGCGGCCTTCGCCGGTGACGATCATGGGCGAGCCTTTCGGGGCCGCGCGCTGGGCGGCCGCGGACTGCGCGACCGGCAGCTCCAGCCGGAACACCGTGCGGGCCGGGCGGCTCTCCACGACCAGGTGGCCGCCGTGCTCCTCGACGATGCCGTACGAGACCGAGAGCCCGAGGCCGGTGCCGCTGCCGACGGGCTTGGTGCTGAAGAACGGCTCGAAGACGTGAGGCAACGCCTCTTGCGGAATGCCGGGACCGTCATCGATCACCTCGGCGTGCACCATGCGCCCGTCGCGGCTCACGGTCGTGTTCAGGATGATGCGCCCGCCGGTCTTTCCCTCGAGCATCGCTTGCTCGGCGTTGAGCAGAAGGTTCAGGAAGACCTGCTCGAGCTGATGGGGATCCGCCATGACCGACGGCAGTCCGCGGGCGAGCTTTTTCTCGACGGCGATGCCCGAGACCGTGAGCTGGTTGAGCCGGAGCGCCAGGGTCTGCTCCAGGACCTCGTTGATATTCACGGTCGTGCGCTCGGCCGGACGCTGGCGGGCGAACAGCAGCAGATTTCTGACGATCTTCGCCATGCGATCGGCCTGGCTCACCATCAGCTCGATCGGCCGCAGCACGGCGGTCGGCACCTCGCGCGCGAGCAAGAGCTGGCCGTAGCCCACGATGACGCTGAGCGGGTTGTTCAGCTCGTGCGCCACGCCGGACACGAGCTGGCCGAGCGCCGACATCTTCGCCGCCTGCACGAGCTGCACCTGCTTCTCGCCCAGCCGCACCAGGCTGTCGCGCGCGCTCGCGTAGAGGCGCGCGTTCTCGAACGCGAGTGCCGCCTGGTCGGCGAGCGCCTCGAGCGTCTGAAGCTCGTCGCGCGAGAACGTGCTGCCCGGGTCGGCGCCGAGGCCGAGCGCGCCGATGACGCGGTCGTGGGTCAAGAGCGGCACGCCCACGACCACGCGATAGCCGCTCGAGCGGATGCGCTCGCGCACCCACGCCGCGAGCTGGATCGCCGGGTCGGACAGGACGTCGGCGGTCATGACGATCCGCCGATCGACGATGGCGCGGCCCACGGCGCCCTCGCCCGACTTGAAGATCAGCTCGCGCATGATGTCGGCGTCGGTGCCGTAGGTCGCCGTCGCGCGCAGCGATCCGTCCTCGGGCTCGACCAGGAAGACGCCGGCGGCGCGCGCGTTCACGAGCTCCGCGGCGCCCCGCGCCAGGAGCTTGGCGATCGGCTCGACCTCGAGGGTCGACGTCAGCTCACGGGCCAGGCGCGCCAGCACCTCGGCCACGTCGCGGCGGCGCTTGGCCTCGCGGAAGAGCCGGGCGTTCTGGATCGCGATGGCCGCCTGCGCCAGGAAGAGATCGATCAGGTCGAGCTTGTCCTTGCCGAAGCGCAGCGGCTCGGTGTGGGCGAGCGCCATGACGGCGAGCAGCTCGTCGCCGGCGAGGACCGGATAGCCCGCGTAGCTGCGCATGCCCCATCGCTCCGACCACTCGCGGTTCACGAGCCGCTCGTCGTTGAGCATGTCGTCGACGACCAGCGGCTCGCGGTGGCGGGCCACCCAGCCCGTTCGCGCCCTGGTCGTACGTCATGATCGTGGGCGAGTACGACGCCATCATCTCGGGCACGGTGCTGCTCGTGAACGAGAGGGTGCGGCGCTGCTCGTCGGCCAGCCAGAACGTGACCAGCTTCGCGCCGGTCAGCTCGGCGGCCGAGTCGGAGATGGTCCGCAAGAGGGTGTCGAGCTCGAGCGCGCTCGAGATGCGACGGTTCACGCTCGTGAGCGCGCGGATGCGCGTGGCCTCGGCGTGCTCGGCCTCGTAGAGCGAGGCGTTGCGGATCGCGATGGCGGCCTGCTTGGCCAGGAACTCGAGCGCGGCGGTCTCTTCGCTGCCGAAGGTGCGCTCGGTCCAGTAGTGCACGACCAGCGAGCCGAGGATCCGGTCCTTCACCGCGAGCGGCGCCGCCGCCGCGGCCTTGAAGCCCTCGCGCTCGATGTCGATGCGGCGCTGGGGCGCGAGCCAGAGCCGCGTATCGGTCAGGATGTTGCGCGTGGTCACGGTGCGTCCGTCGCGCACCGCCACGCTGACCGGACCACCGCCGACGGGGATGCTGCCGACGCGCGTGTACTCGGCGCTCAGCCGACCGGCCGCGCGCATCACGCGGAACTCGGGGGTCGTCCCGTCACCCAGCACCACCATCGCCGACTCGGCGCCCATCACCTCGAGCGCCTTGTTGACGATGGTGTCGAGGACCTCGTTGAGATCGAGCGACGAGGTGAGCGACTGGCCGATGGCTTCCATGGCCAGCAGCAGGAGCGCGTGTCGCTGGTGGTCGCTGACGTCGCTGAAGAACGCGACGGCGCCCGTGACGGCGCCCTCGCCGTCACGCCACGGCGCGCAGCGCGCCTTCAGCCACAGAAGCCGGTCGTCGCCGGTCGCGCTGTACGGCAGCTCGACCGCATCGGATGCCTCGCCGGCGAGCGCCCGGCGAATCAGCGGGACCAGGGTGGTATCGCGGAACAGCGGCAGCATCGCGGCCGCGCTGCGGCCGATGGCATCGGCCGACCTCACGCCCGTGAGCCGCTCCATGGCCGGGTTCCACTCGACGACTTCGAGGGCGGGATCGAGGATGACGAGCGCTTCGCTGAGATTGTCGAGGAGTCCCTTGACGCCCTCGTGCTTCTTGGGGACGCGCGCCATTCTCCGAGTATGAACGGACCCCCGGGCCCTATGCAATAATGACGCGCGATGCGGTCGCCGCTGGACACCTCGACACTGATCCTCGCCGCCGTCGCCGTGGTCCTCGCAGTCGTCGCGTACCTGAAGGATCCGGCGTCCTACCACGGATGGTGGTGGCCCTCTTGTTGGCAGGCCTGATGCAGGTGCTGGTGCCCGAGGACTTCGTCTCACGGCATTTCGGCCAGGGCGGCGGGATGCGCGCGCTCCTCCTGGCGACCCTGTCCGGTGTGGTCACGCCCGGCGGCCCGATGGTGACCGTGCCGAGCCTCGCCTTTCCCCTGATCGCCGGCTGGCTGGTCTCCGTCTTCAATCACGAGTGAGCTTCACCGACCTCCGCGAGTTCGTCGACCATCTCGAGAAGCACGGGCGGCTCCGGCGGATCACGGCGCCCGTCTCACGCGATCTGGAGATCGCCGAGATCACCGACCGCGTGTCGAAGAGCCCGCCCGACCGCAACGTGGCCCTCCTGTTCGAGCGCGTCGACGGCTTCGACATGCCCGTGCTCGTGAACGCGTTCGGCGCGCAGGACCGTATGGCGGCCGCGCTCGGCGTGAGCCATCTCGACGAGCTCGGTGAGCGTGTCGCGAAGCTCCTCGACCTGAAGCTGCCCGGCACGTTCGCCGAGCGCCTGGGCAAGCTCCACACGCTCTTCGATCTCGTGAAGGCCGGGCCGAAGCGCGTCGACCTCCGCGCCATGCCAGGAGGTGGTCGAGACGGCGCGCCCGTCGCTTGCCGGGCTGCCGGCGCTCCAGTGCTGGCCCGGCGACGGCGGCCGCTACATCACCTTGCCGGCGGTCTTCACGCGGGATCCGCGCACGGGACAGCGCAACGTCGGCATGTATCGGCTGCAAGTCTTCGACGATCGGACGCTCGGCATGCACTGGCAGACTCACAAGGGCGGCGCCGAGCACCATCGGGTCGCCGAAGAGCAGGGCGAGTCGCCCAGCCGCATGCCCGTCGCGATCGCGCTCGGCGGCGATCCGGCCATGATCTACGCGGCGTCCGCCCCCCTGCCGCCGGGTGTCGACGAGGTCGTGTTCGCCGGATGGCTGCGCGGCCACGGCGTCGAGCTGGTGCGCTGCGTGACGAACGATCTCGAGGTGCCGGCGCAGGCCGAGATCGTGCTCGAGGGCTACGTCGACCCGCGCGAGCGGCGGCTCGAAGGCCCGTTCGGCGATCACACCGGCTACTACTCGCTCGCGCGCGACTATCCGGTGTTCCATCTCACCGCGGTCACCCGCCGCGCGCGACCGATCTATCCGACGACGATCGTCGGACGCCCGCCGCAGGAAGACTACTGGCTCGGCAAGGCGACCGAGCGGCTCTTCCTGCCGATCATCCGGCTCATGCTGCCCGAGGTCGTCGACATGAACATGCCGGCCGAGGGCATCTTTCACAACCTCGTGATCGTCTCGATCAAGAAGCGCTACCCCGGCCAGGCCCGCAAGGTGATGACGGCGCTCTGGGGCATGGGGCTCATGATGCTCGCCAAGACGATCGTCGTCGTCAGCGAGCACGTGAACGTCCACGATCTCTCGGAAGTCGCCTGGCGCGCGACCGGCAACATCGACCCGCGGCGCGACCTGATGATCATCGAGGGGCCGATGGACGATCTCGATCACGCGGCGCTGCGCCACCGCTACGGCGGAAAGCTCGGCGTCGACGCCACGGAGAAGAGCGCGCTCGACGACGTCACCCAGCCCTGGCCCGACGAGATCGTGATGAGCGACGAGGTGCGCGAGCGGGTGACGCGGCGCTGGAAGGAGTACGGGCTCTGAGCAAGCTCCGGCGCGTGCTCGACGCGATCAAGTTCGAGCACACGATCTTCGCCCTGCCCTTCGCCTACATCGCCATGGTGCTGGCCGCCCGCGGCTGGCCCGGCTGGTGGACGGTCGGCTGGGTCACGGCCGCGATGGTCGGCGGCCGCACGTGCGCGATGGCGGCCAACCGCGTGATCGACCGCTTCATCGACGCGAAGAATCCGCGCACGGCGGGGCGGCACTTGCCGAGCGGCTTGCTGGGCGTCGGCGAGATGCGCGCGCTCGCGATCGCGGGCGCCGTGCTCATGTTCGTGGCGGCGTGGATGCTGAACCCTCTCTGCTTCGCCCTGGCGCCGCTCGCGCTCGCGTTTCTCGTCGGCTACCACTACATGAAGCGCTTCACCTGGCTCTCGCACTGGGTGCTCGGCTTCACCGACGGCATCGCGGGCGCCGGCGGCTGGATCGCGGTGCGGGGCGCCTTCGAGCCGCCCGCCTTCGTGATCTGGTTCGCGCTCACGACCTGGATCGGCGGCTTCGACCTGATCTACGCTTGCCAGGACGTGGCCGTCGATCGGGCGCAGGGACTCCACTCCTTCCCCGCCCGTTTCGGGGTGCGCGCGGCGCTGATCGCGGCGCGGGTGAATCACGCGCTGACGGCGCTGGCGCTCGCCGCGCTGGGCTGGCAGCTGGCGCTGGGCCCGATCTACTGGGTCGGCTGGCTCGCCGTGGTGGCGCTCTTCGCCTACGAGCACTCGCTCGTGAGCCCGCGCGATCTCTCGCGGCTCGACGTCGCCTTCTTCAACGTGAACGGCTACATCGCGCTGATCGTCCTCGCCGCGGTCGTGCTCGGCCTGCGTTAGTGTCGGCGTCGCCGGCCGTTTCTCCGTCCAAGGGCGAGGCCGTGCGGACGATGTTCACCCGCATCGCCCGCCGCTACGACCTCATGAACTCGCTCATGACCGGCGGCCGTCACCATGCCTGGCGCCGTCGGGTGGCCCTGGGTGCCGCCGGCGCGCCCGCGGGGCCGGTGCTCGATCTGGCCACGGGCACCGCCGATCTCGCGCTCGCCGTTCGCGCGCGCACTCCCGGCCGGTTCGTCGCCGGCGCCGATTTCTCCGAGGGGATGCTCCGGGTGGCGCAGGCCAAGCTCCGGCAACGGCGCGTGGCCCGCGTGGAGCTTCTCGTCGCCGACGCGCTCGCGCTGCCCTTTCGCGACGGCGCCTTCGCCTGCGTGATGTCGGCGTTCCTTCTGCGCAATCTCGAAGACCTCGGGCGCGGCCTCGCGGAAATGCGCCGCGTGACCGCGCGGGGCGGCCGTGTCATCACGCTCGACATCGTGCGCCCGGCGCAGCCGCTCTGGGGCGCCGTCTTCGGCGCCTACTTCAATCACGTGGTCCCGGCCATCGGCGCCTTCGTGGCCGGCGATCGGCAGGCGTACACCTATCTGCCGCAGTCGGTCGATCGCTTCGTCACCCCGGACGAGCTCGCGGAGCTGATGGAGGACGTCGGGCTGCGCGACGTCACCTACCGGCGGTTCGGGCTGGGAACGATCGCGCTCCACGTCGGCATCGCATAGTGGGGACCCACGCTGAAGACGTTCATCGCCGGACTCGACCAGTAGTCGGCGCCGGCGAACGCAGCCGTCCGCCCGACGCCATCGCGCGGTTTCGTATCGATCGCTACGGCAGCGCCGTCAGGAACGCGTCGAGCTCCTGAACGAAGGCGGGCGGGTTGTCGAGCACCAGATGGTGGTAGCTCGCCGGAATCTCCACGAGCGTCGCGTTCGGGATCGAGGCGCGTAGCTTCTCGGCCATGTCCCGCGGCAGCACCGGGCTCAGCTCACCGCGCGCGATCAGGGTCGGTGCCGTGATGCGGTCGAGCAGGGTCCAGGCGTCGACCGGCCGGCGCCCGGAGTTGCTCGCCGGATCGAAGCGATAGAACCACGCGCCATCCCGCTCGACCACTCCCGCGGCGCCAAGGTGCGCGAGGAACGCCGGATCGGCGTTCGTCTCGCGCGGCAGCAGACGAAACACCTGCGCCGCGGCCTCCTGCGAAGGATACGGCCTCAAGGTGCGCTCGCCCCGCCGACGCAGCCGGTCGAGTCGATCGGTCGGGATGGTCGGACGCGAGTCGACGATGACGAGCCCGCTCACGCGATCCGGATGCCAGGCCGCAAATGACATCGAGTTGTGGCCCCCCATCGAGTGGCCGACGAGCGTGACCCGCGCCAGACCCAGCGCGTCGAGGAAGCCGATCAGATCCGACGCGAAGTTTTCGGTCGCGTAGGCCGGCGGCTCGGCCCACTGGCTCTCGCCGTGACCTCGCTGATCGAGCGAGATCACGTGAAATCGGTCGACGAACGCCGGCGTAACGAGGTCGAACCAGTGGGCGTGCGCGGAGCCGCCGTGCAGGAAGCAGAGGGCCGGGCGCCCCGCGTTTCCCCACTCGAGAAAGCTCAATCGCAGACCGCCTACCACGACCGAACGCCTGCGCGCTACTTCGCATCCGAAGCGTGAAATGGGTGACATGCGCCGAATTGTATCCGCAAACATTTTTTCTTTGTGCGCTTTCCCGGTCCGGCTATTGTCGAAAGTACCAATGAGTGACGAGCGCACGTCGTCGAATCGTCGTCGCAACATCCTGGATGGAGCCTATACAGCCGGGCTTCTCATTGTTGCGATTCTCGCCGGCTACGGTGTGCTGGCTCCGTCGGACCTCGCCCGCGCGACAACCCTGGCGCGACCTCAGCCAGCGCCAACTCCTGCACCGGTCACCGAGTATCTCGGCAAACCGGTCGAGCGCGCACCCGAGCCGCCGCGTCTGACCTGGCCAAAGATGGTCAGTGGTCAGATCCTTGACGAGAGCCGCGCGCCGCTCGAGGGCGCCTCGATCGTCATCGGCGGCCTCGAGCATCGGACCGACGCCGAGGGCAAATTCACCGTCGAGGGTCATCCACCGGACGGCACGCTGCTCGTCAAGCGTCCGGGCTTCGCGAAGGTGACGCGCCAGCCGACCAAGGACCCGATCGAGGTCGTCATGAAGCCGCAGATGATCAAGGCGGCCTACCTGACGTACTTCGGCGTCGGGAGCAAGGAGATCCGCGGCCGCGTCCTCGATCTGGCCGCGCGCACCGAGATCAACGCCGTCGTCATCGACGTGAAGGGCGACCGCGGCTGGATCGTCTACAAGACCGAGGTGCCCCAGGCGCTGGCGGTCGGCGCCCAGGGGCCCGGCACGCTCAAGAACTTCGACGAGCTGATGGCGGATTTCAAGGCGCGGGGCATCTACACGATCGCGCGGATCGTGACCTTCAAGGACAACATCCTCGCCAACGGCCGGCCCGATCTCGCCATCACCGACACGCGCACCGGCAAGCCCTGGATCGACCGGGAGAACCTGGCCTGGGTCGACCCCCTTCGCGAGGAGGTGTGGAAGTACAACGTCGCCATCGCGCGCGAGGCAGCCGCCAGGGGCTTCGACGAAATCCAGTTCGACTACGTGCGGTTCCCGACTGACGGCAAGCTCGGCGCCGCGAAGTACTCGGGGCCCGTCAACAAGGACACGAGGATCCCCGCCATCGCCGGCTTCCTCGGCAAGGCGCGACGCGAGCTCGGCCCGCTCGGGGTCTACGTCGCCGCCGACGTCTTCGGCTACACCGCCTTCAACGAGAACGACACGGACATCGGCCAGCGCATCGAGGAGCTGGCGCCGCATCTCGACTACTTCTGCCCGATGGTCTACCCGTCCGGTTACCACGTGGGTATCCCTGGATTCCGCAATCCCGTCCAGCACCCGTATGAGATCGTCCACGAGAGCGTGCGGCTGATCCGTCAGCGCGCCGCGAGCCAGAAGGTGCGGGTACGGCCGTGGCTCCAGGATTTCAAGGACTATGCATTCGACAAGCGGATCTTTGGCGTGACTGAGATCCGCGCCCAGATTAAAGGAGCCGACGACGCCGGGGCGGTCGGCTGGATGCTCTGGAACCCCCGGAACGACTACACGGCCGGCGCGCTGCGGCAGAAAGAGGCCTCAGGGACTAAGTGAAACTTTTGCTCGTACTTTCATTGATCCTGACCGCGGCTCTATTGTTTGTCTCGTTCGCCGGCGCCGGTCAACTCGCTCCCAACGAGCTCGGGCGCGTCATGATCCTCGAGTACCACAAGATCGACTACCCCGAAGAGCGCTGGACCCGGACGCCCGAGAACTTCCGGCGCGACCTCGAGACGCTCTACGCCAAGGGCTACCGCGTGATCAACATGGGCGATCTCCTCGACCGGCGCATCGCGCTGCCCGCCGGAACGACGCCGGTCGTGCTGACCTTCGATGATTCCTCTCCCGGCCAGTTCCGCTACCTCGAAAAGAACGGCGCCCTCGAGATCGACCCCAAGTGTGCCGTGGGCATCCTCGAGGCGTTCTTCCACGAGCATCCGGATTTCGGCCGGGGCGGCACCTTCTATGTCCTGCCCGGCGCGAGCCCGCCCAACCGGCTCTTCAACCAGCCCGCTTACGAGGGCAAGAAGCTGCAGTTCCTGGCGAGCCACGGCTACGAGATCGGCAACCACACGCTCTGGCACGCGAACCTCGCCAAATACCCCGAGGCGACGGTGCGCGCGCAGGTTGCCGACGCGCAGGTGTGGATCCAGAAGCACGTCCCCGAGTACAAGACGCGCACCCTCGCGCTGCCGCACGGCGTGTATCCGCCCGACGTGAGCTGGGTGTTGCACGGCTCGGCCAAGGGCACCACCTATAACCACGACGCCGTGCTGATGGTCGCCGGCGGCGCCGCGCCCTCGCCGTATTCGCGCGCGTTCGATCCGGTCCGCCTCCCACGCATCCAGGCGGTCGAGCGCGACCTGGTCTACTGGCTCAACTACTTCGACAAGAACCCTCTCGAGCGATTCGTGAGCGACGGCGACCCGAACTCCGTCACCGTGCCCACGGCCAAGCGCGACCAGCTGCGCGACGAGTTTCGAGCCCCAAAGGTCGTCGTGCGCTGAGGCGACGCCTCAAGCAGGCATGACCGTCACCCGGACGGCGTGCGCGGCGTTACGACCCTTCTTCGGCTGCACCCGGAGAGTGCCAGATCGGGCGCTGACCCGACGGGATTCCGGCGGTGGCGCGGGCTCGCGCCGCTGGGACCTGCTGTGCTATTACTTAGCGGTACATGAGGTACGACGCGCGGCGATTCAAGAAGCTGCTGCGGTCGACTTCGCTCCAGGCGACGAGCCGATCGAGAACCTCGCCCCTGAGGAAAGCCCACATCGTCGACCGGTTCACCAGAAGGTTCTGGATGCTCTCCGGCCTGAACTGGTCACGATGACGCTCGCGTAAGGTTCGCGCCAGCGCGAACGCCACCGTCACCGGTCGGATCGCCTCACGGTCGGTGACCACCATTCGGACGCCGCCACAGGAGATGTTGGTGTAGACGTCAGCCGTCGGCGTGAACCAGATCGGATCGAACCTGACGCCACGGAGCCCTTGCCGGTTGAGCGCGTCGGCAAGGCCGCGCGGCTCGATCCAGGGCGCGCCGATGACCTCGAAGGGCATGTCGGTCCCGCGCCCCACGGAGAGATTCGTCGCCTCGAGGAGGCCCACGCCCGAGTAGAGCAGCGCCTGCGTGACCGACCGGATGTTCGGCGACGGGTTCACCCAGGGTAGCCCGGTCTCGTCGAACCAGCGGTCACGATCCCACCCGACCAGCGGTACGACGGTGAGCGAGACCGGGATCTTCCGTTCCGCGGCGGCGAGCTTGGCGAATTCGCCGATCGTGAGTCCGGTGCGAACCGGAATGGCGTGCGGCGCGGTGAACGACTGCAGATCCGGATCCGTCAGCGGCCCCTCGACCACCCGGCCGTTGATCGGATTCGGCCGATCGAGGACGAGGACCGGGATCTTCTGCTTCGCGGCCTCCTCCATGACGTAGACCAGGGTCGTGAGGTAGGTGTAGTAGCGAGCGCCGACGTCCTGGATGTCGAAGACCAGCAGCGTAATGTCCTTGAGCATCGCCGAGGTCGGCCGCCTGGTGCTGCCGTAGAGGCTCCAGATCGGGCGGCCGGTGGCGACATCCCGGCCGTGGGGGACGTCGGTATTGGAGACGCCTGTCAAGCCGTGCTCGGGCGAGAAGATCGCCTGCAGACGCACCCCCGGCGCTGCCGCGATCAGGTCGATAGCACGGCGGCCACGCAGGTCGATTCCGGTCTGGTTCGTGACCAGACCGACCGAGTGCCCCGAGAGCAAGGCGAACTTCTGATCGGCGAGCACGTCGAGCCCCGTGAGCACTCGCTCCTGGGGCAACGACGGCTCACCCGGGAGCGGCCCCATCTCGGGAGGCGGCCCGTCGGCGGCGGGCCCGCTGATGGGCCCCGGATCGGCGACGACAGGCGGCTGGAAGAGCTGAGCCCCGGCAGCCGCCGCGACGCGAATCCGGAGATCCCGGATGCGCGAGGCACCTCCGCCGTAGGGGTGGACGCGATTGGACAGGACGATCAGGTAGCTTCGGGTCTTCGGATCGATCCAGACCGCGGTGCCCGTGAACCCGAGATGGCCGACGGACCCCACCGGAAAGTAGGGCGCCATCGTCTTCGAGAACGCCGAGCTCACGTCCCAGCCCAGTGCGCGGCCAAGATGGCTGTCCGGCGCCGACTCCCACATCTCCTTCACTGTGGCCGGATCGAACACGCGCTGGCCGTCGAGCGAACCGTGGTTGAGCAGCATCCTGATGATCCGGGCGAGGTCGGCGCTAGTCGAGAACAGCCCGGCGTGGCCGGCCACCCCGCCCAGCAGGCGGGCGCGCTGGTCGTGCACCTCGCCCCGGAGAAGGACCCCGTTGACAAATTCCGTCGGCGCCACGCGGGGCAGCGCGCTCACCTTGGGATGGAAGCTCGTGTCGGCCAGCCCGAGCGGCTTGAAGACGATACGCTCGAGGTAACGGTCGAGCGGCGTGCCGCTGACCCGCCGGACGGCCTCGGCCAGCAGGATGAACCCGGTGTCGCTGTACTGGAACGCCGAGCCGGGTGGATAATCGAGCGGCATTTTGGCGATGGCGCTCGCGGCGCTCGGAAAGCCCGACGAGACCACGCTATTCGGGGGATAGGCGGCGAGCCCGGCGCTGTGAGTCAGGAGTCTCTGGATCGTGATCTCGTCGTACTGCTTGCCCCGAAACTCCTTGAGGTATCGTCCGAGGGGAGCGTCGAGCTTGATCGACCCCTTCTCGACCAGACTCATGACCGCGAGCGTCGTCCCGAAGGGCTTCGTGAGGGACGCGAGGTCGAAGATGGTGTCGACCGTCATCGGGACCGGGTGCGGAAGCAGGCGGCGCGATCCGTACGCGCGATGGAGCAGGACGTCGTCCCCGCGGCCGACCAGCACCACGACGCCGGGGAGCTCGCCGCTCGAGACAGCCTCGTTGGCGGCTTCGTCGATTCCGGAAAAATCGAGCGTGCCGGAAACGTCGCGGGGCGGAGCGAAGGCGGACGCGGGAAGCGCGAAGAGCGCAATCAGCATCACGCCGGCGACGCGAGCGACGATCACTTTAGGATCTTAGCATTGTGAGCCCGAGACTATGACACCCAGCTCGTTCTTCGGTACTTCGCTGCGTCGCGACCCGAATCAACCCGCTGACCTCAACACGCGCATCGAGGCGCAGCTCCGTGAGCGCCTCGAGGAGGCGGTGGACTTCGTCTGTCTCGAGGCGCTCGTGAAACGGCGACAAGCGCTCTCGCTTCCGGCGCCGAGCGCCGACAGCACGCGCGACCGCGAAGAGTTCACGCAGAGCGTGCACGCGTTCCTCGCCGAGCTCCGCAGCGCGATCGTGCCGACGCTCAACGAGCAACAGCGCGAGAAGGTCGCCGCCGCCGAGCGCGTGCCGGGCGACGAGACGCAGCGGCTCCTCAGCGTGCACGTCGTGCTGGCGCGCGAGCTGCCCGACTACTGGCAGCGATTCGAGTCAGCGCGCACGGTCTACGCGGAGCACGTCGAATCAGGCGGCGAGCGCCGCGGACTGCTCGGTCGACTCTTCGGCGGCGGTTGACCGCCAGGCGGCCAGCGCCCAGAGATTCTCGAGATCCTCCAGCGCCCGACGCCACCGGCCGTAGCTATCGAGCAGCGATTCACGCACGGCCGCCAGCTTCGCGTCGGCGTCGTCGAGCCGTGTCTTCAATGTCGGGCTGGTGGCGCGAATCTTCTCGAAGCCGCCTTCGGGGACCGACGTCGCGAGGCGATCGAGGAGTCCTGTCAGCTCCTGGTGCAGCACACGCTCTACCGGGTTCATCGGAGACACCTCCCCCACGACTGAATACTAAACATGTGTTGACCTATGTCAAGCCCTGCGAATCTCGCACGTTCTGTGTGATGCGTCTCGCGGTTGCGGTATTCGCATCACCTCCATGATCGCGCGCGACCGGGGGCCGCCAACCTTGTCTTCAGACACCAGCGAGCGCACTATTCCCGCCACGGAGGTGACCGAAAGGACTCCATGACCTCAGTCGCCGACCTCGACACGCCGGTCGTCACCGTCGACCTCGACATCATGCGCGACAACATCCGCCGCGTTCAGGCGCATCTCGCGCGGCACTCCATCGGCAATCGGCCGCACATCAAGACGCACAAGATCCCGGCGATCGGACGGATGCAGATGGAAGCCGGGGCCATCGGCATCACGTGCCAGAAGCTCGGCGAGGTCGAGGTGTTCGTCGACGCCGGCGTCAGCGACGACGTGCTCCTGACCTACAACATCCTCGGCCGCCAGAAGACCGACCGGCTCATGGCGCTAGTGAAGCGCGTGCGCCGCCTCACCGTGGTCCTCGACAACGACGTCGTCGCGCGCGAGCTGTCCGACGCCGCGGCGCACGCCGGGGCCGACGTGCGATTTCTCGTCGAGTGCGACACGGGGTTCGGCCGCACCGGGGTACAGACGCCGGACGAGGCGTTCGACCTGGCCCGCACGGTCATGCGCCGTCCTCGCATGCACTTCGAAGGGCTCATGACCTTCCCCAATCGCGACCCGAACACGCGCGATTTCTTCGAGCGTGCGCTGGGACTCTTCAAGCAGGCGGGGATTCCGGTGCCGGTGGTCTCCGGGGGCGGTACGCCCGCGCTCTTCACCGCGCAGAACTTCCCGATGCTCACCGAGCATCGCGCCGGCACGTGCGTCTACAACGACGCGATGGTCGTCTCGACCGGCACCGCCACCTGGGACAACTGCGCGATGCGCGTACGGGCCACCGTCGTGAGCCGACCGACGCCGACACGCGCGATCCTCGACGCCGGCTCGAAGGTCCTGACGTCAGACCTCTACTTCATGACGGGCTACGGACACCTGATGGAATATCCCGAGGCGGCGGTGACGGGCCTCTCGGAAGAGCACGCCACCGTCGACTCTCTCCGCGTGCGGGGCGCGGCCGAGGGTCGGCGACATCGTCCACGTCGTCCCGAACCACTGCTGCGTCGTCACCAACATGGTCGACGAGGTCTACGGCGTCCGGAACGGCGTGGTCGAGGTCACCTGGCCGGTCGCGGCGCGCGGCAAGGTACGATAGCGCCCGGAGGAGAGCGATGCCCCAGAACGCGGTGGACAAGGATCGGGCCGAGCGCGCCGAGGCGCTGATCGCGCGCATGAAGAAGGCGCGCGGCTACATCTATCCGGAGTGGGAGTTCGCGGCGCGCCAGGATCCGGACTTCGTCGAGGCCTACAACCGGATCTACGAGCTCGGGCTCGGCGACGGCCAGCACGTGTCGGCCAAGGTGCGCGAGTTCATCGCCATCGCGCTCCTGGCGTTCCGCGGATCCGAGAAGGCCGCCCTGGTCGCGCACATGGAGCGCGCGATGCGGTTCGGCGCGACGCGCGAGGAGCTGTTCGAGGTGCTGGAGACGTGCATGGTCCCCGGAGGCGCCCCGACGTTTCATCGTGGGCTGAGCGCGCTCCTGGACATCAAGTAGGCGCATTCGACCATGGCGACGGTACGGGCGGCCGTCCTCGTCAAGCCCAGGACCCTCGAAGCCCGCGAGTTCGCGCGGCCCGCGATCGGGCTCGACGACGCGCTGCTGCGCATCGAGGCGTGCGGTATCTGCGGCAGCGACTACGAGACGAGACGTTCCGCGCGATCGAGCTGATCGAGTCGGGGCACTATCCGTTCGACAAGATGCACACGCTCTCGTTCCCGCTCGAGCAGGCCGAGGACGCGATCCACGCGCTCGCCGGGCACGTGCCCGGCGTGAACCCGATCCACCTGGCGATCGTGCCCGGCGCGCCGCGGGTGACGCTCCCGCGCTGAGCACGGGGCGCTCGCCGACGGCGATCGAAGCGCGGGATCAGGTCAGCGCGTAGGCGCTGACGACGAGCGCCAGGCAGGCCAGGACGAGGGCCGCCGCGAAGCTCCCGCCGGCGCCGACGACGAGGCTCACGCTGATCGGCCCGGCGATCTGTCCCAGGGCGAAGGCCGAGGTCAACGCCGCCATCAGGCCCGTGGCGTGCGCGCCCCCGACGCTCCGCGCCTCCTGCATGCCGGTCATGGTGGTCACCATGAAGGTGCCGCCGACGAAGAGCGCGGCGAGCATGATCGGCACGACGCCCGACCAGACGACCGGCAGCGCGACGCCGACCGCCATGACCAGATGGCTCACGATCCAGAGACGGCGGGTGGTCGATGAAGCTCCGAAGCATGGCGGTGGCGAGCGTCGAGCTCATCGCCGCCGCGCCGAAGACCGGCCAGGACCAGCCGAAGATCGCCGGCTCGCGGATCACCTGCTTGGCCATGACCGGCAAGAACGTCGCCGGGATGATGTAGCCGAAGCCGAACGCGCCGTAGCAGAGCACCAGCCGCAGCGATTCGCGATCCCAGACCATCCCGCGCGCGGCCGATCGCTCGCCCGGCGCCGCCGCTTCGGCCCGGACTCCGAAGACGGCCCAGATACCGGTCGTGAGCACGAGCGAGAGAGCGCCCAGCACGATCCAGGCGCGCGCCGAGCCGGCGCCGGTGCGCATGAGCGCCAGACAGAGTGCGCCGGCCAGCGCGATCCCGGTGCCGACGCCCGCATAGACCGTGTTGCCCAGCGCCGGCCGACCGAGCGAGGCGAGGCGCTCGAGACACCACGCCGACACGTAGATGAGCACCCAGGCGCTCGCGACTCCGGCCAGCGCGCGCAGGACGAGCCACACGGCAAGGTGCGGCGCCAGTCCCATCGCGAGCGTCGTGACCCCGATGGCGGCGAGTCCGGCGCGGATGCCCGTCGCCGCGCCGATCCGCCACCAGATCACCGAGAGCGCGCCCGCCAGGTAGCCGACGTAGTTCGCCGACGCGAGCCAGCCGCCCGTGGCGATCGAGACGCCCGCGTCTTCTTGCATCATCGGCAGGATCGGCGTGAACGCGAAGCGGCCGATGCCGATGGCCACCGCGAGCGCGACGAGGCCGGCCAGCGCGACCGCGAGCGCGGATTGCCGCGCCGGCGGGGTTGCGATCACGAGTGCGCTCGCCCGGGAGGGTCGGCGAAGAGCTCGACCGGCCAGAGCCGCCGCTCGGAAGCGTCGGCCTTGAGGAATCTGAAGCCCGCGCCGGTCGCGTAGTAGTGGTCGACGTCGGTGTCGCCGATGTGGTAGTACGCCGCGGCCTCGAAGCGCATCTTGACGGTCGCCAGCTCGTGCTTGAGCACCGTGAAGTCGACGGGAATCCGCAGCCGCTCCCACAGGCTTCGCTGGTGGCTGATCGGCCGGTCCGAGCAGCTTCCGATGAGATAGCCCAGGTGCCTGGCCGTCTGCACCAGCGCGATGGACACGATGCCCGGCGGATCGCCGACCTCCAGCGTCCCGTCGATGTCGAAGCTCACCAAGGTCACCATCATGCGAATCCCGATCACGTGTAGCCTCGCGGCCGTCCCGCGTCAAGTGACAAGCGTGGAGGTTCCGGATATCGAGCCAATGATTTCGTCGATTTCGATCGATTGGCCGTTTACCGGTTCCAATCGCCCCCCTACACTGACGAGTCGATGAGCACGCTGGCCACGACGCCTCGTACGACGCCGAGTCGCGGCCGGTTGATGATCACCTTGTTCGCCGCGCAGGTCTGCGGGAGCACCGGCCACTCGATCGGCATGGCGATCGGCGGCATCATGGCCGCGGGCATCACCGGCACGAACACGTGGTCGGGCATGCCGGTCGCCGTCGGCGCGCTCGGAACGGCGCTCGCCAGCTGGCCGCTCTCGCGGTTCATGGAGCGCCGGGGACGCCGCCCGGGTCTGGCGCTCGGCTACGGGCTCGCCGTGCTCGGCGCGATCGTCGGCATGGTCGGCGTCACGGTCGGAAGCTTCGCGCTGCTGCTCGTGGGGATGGCGCTGTTCGGGATCTCGCAGACCTCGAACCTGCTCGCGCGCTACGCCGCCGCCGACGTGAGCCCGGGCGCTCAGCGCGGCCGGGCGATGGGCCTCATCGTCTGGGGCTCGAGCGCGGGGTCGATCCTGGGGCCGAACCTGATGGAGCCGGCGCTCCGTCTCGCCGGCTCGCTCGGCATCGCGCCGTCGGCCAGCGCGTTCCTGATCAGCGTCGCGGGCTACACGGTGGCCGCGCTGCTCGTCGAGCTTTTCCTGCGCCCCGATCCGCTGGCAATCGCGCGCCAGCTTGACGAGGCCTTCTCGCGCGGCGGCGCGGCGCAGCCGGCGCGAGCCCTCGGTGAGATCCTGGCCGACGTCCGCGTGCAGCTGGCGCTGGCCACGCTGACGATCAGCCAGTTCGTCATGATCAGCACCACCTCCACCTCGCCGGTCTACCTGCACGACCAGGGGCACGGCGTGCAGACGATCGGCGTGGCGGTGGGGCTTCACCTGGGCGGCATGTACATCGCCTCACCGCTCTCAGGGTGGCTCTGCGACCGCCTGGGCCGGCTTCCGATGATCGTCGTCGGCGCGCTCGTCCTGATCGGCGCCGTGCTGCTCGCGGGGCTGGCGCCGGGCAGCGATCGCACGCTGATCATCCTAGGGCTGTTCCTCAACGGTGTCGGCTGGAACTTCGCCTTCGTGGCGGGTAGCGCGCTCCTGACCGACGCGCTCTCGCCGGCCGAGCGCGCGTCGACTCAAGGCCTCGCCGATCTGTTCATGGGCATGATGGGCGCGTGCGGCTCGGCCGCCGGCGGCATGATCCTGGGCGTGTGGGGGTTCACGATCCTCAACACCGTGGGCGCGGCGCTGGTGCTCGGGCCGCTGGGCGCTACGCTCGTCCGCCGGCGGCCGGCCCTCTCATAGCTCGCGGCCGGCAGCCGTACGATCCGCAGAAGTTTCGCAATCGAATTGCGAAGGACACGTCTCGATTCCGTAATTCGGCCTCGCCCGCGCTCGCCGACGATCGCCGACGATCGCGATCACAAAGGACGATGAAGGAGACATCGGGTTGAGCTGACCCGGATTGTTGTTGGACCGACTTCGCCCGGGCCGGGCGGGTGGCGCCGGTGCCACCCGCCCGGCTTCGGGCGATTCCGGTGGCGCGGCACGGCCGACGACCGCGGCGCGAGGCTAGACGACGCGGTCGGCGCGCAGCTGAGCGATCTCGTCGCCGCTCATACCGAGCAGCCGCGAGAGGATCTCGTCGGTGTGGCTCCCGAGCGCTCCACCCGCGTGCGTGACGCGTCCCGGGGTCAGCGAGAGCTTGGGGACCACGCCCGGCTGAGGCAGCGCGCCGAGCCCCTCGACCGGCACGTCGACGATCATCTGGCGCGCGCGATAGTGCGGATCGGCGAAGATGTCGGCCATGCTCATGATCGGCGAGTGCGGGATGTCGGCGCTCTTGAGCTCGGCCAGCGCCTTCTCGAACGGGCGCGCCGCGAACCACTTCGTCATCAGATCGAGGATGACCGGGATGTTCGCGGGCCGCGCGGCGGCCGACGCGAAGCGCGGGTCGCGCGGCAGCTCGGGCTCGCCGATCATCGCGCAGAGGCGCTCGAACAGATGCTGCGCCGGCGCCGTGAACACGATCCACTTGCCGTCCTGCGTCTCGAACGCCCCGCCCGGCCAGCCCGCATGCTGCAGACCACCGCGCTCACGGACGACGCCCTGCCGGCCGTAGAGAGTCGCCGTGAATTCCATCACGCGGAAGGCCGACTCGTAGAGCGCGGCGTCGATCCACTGCCCCTCGCCGGTGGCGTCGCGATGGCGGAGCGCGGCCATCACGCCGAACGCGGTGAAGAGCCCCGTCATGTAGTCGGGATACACGGGCGTGGGACGCGACGGAGGCCGATCGGCGGGCCCGTTCACGTACCACGTGCCGCCGAACGCCGAGCCGATCGCCGCGTAGCCCGGGCCCTGGTTCAGTGGGCCGGTCTGGCCGAACGCGGTGATGCGCGCCATCACGAGACGCGGATTGATCGCGTGCAGCGACTCCCAGCCGAGGCCCCAGCGCTCCAGGACACCCGGGCGGAAGTTCTCGAGGACCACGTCGCAGTGCGAGACCAGCCGCCGAACGATGTCCTGCCCCTTCAGCAGATGCAGATCGAGCGTCATGAGCTTCTTGTTCCGGTTGTCGACCGCGAACCAGTACGTGCAGCCGTCCTCGGTCGGGCCGAGGCGCCGGAGGTCGTCGCCCCGGCCGGGCATCTCGGTCTTGATCACCTCGGCGCCGAACTCGGCCATCAGTGCGCCGCAGAACGGACCGGCGACGACCTGGGCGAGCTCGAGCACTCGGATTCCTTCGAGCGGGCGGCGGGGCTCTGTCATGGCGCGGGCAGTCTACCTGGTCGCTGACGGTTGCGCCATCGACGGGCGCGCGTCCTCGGACAGATACCAGAGGGATACCGAGCCGTCGTCGAGCCAGCGGTTCACGACGCTGAATGCCGCCGGCACGGCGTGGCCTTCCGGCCCATAGAGGCGCAGCCGCGTCACGTCGCGGGTCAGACAGCGAGGCAGGGGCACGCCGAACGTCACCGGCTCGAGCTGGCGCGCCACGCCGGCCGGCTCTTCGACGGTCAGCGGCACGTCCCGGGTGCTGGCACCGGCCACGCTTGCCAGCACCGAGAACGCGGCGAACAGCAGCAGGATCAGGGGGCGGCGGCCTCGCATACCGGGCTCCACTGTATACCGACCGGCCGCGGGCTATCGCGGCAGCGCGTCTTGCCCTACCATTGGCGTCGCGTGAGATCCGAGCGTCGCAGCGAGGCGCCGGACTGAGCTCGAGGAGGGCGAGCATGGCCAGCACGGAGCCGGGAGCTTTGAAGAGCCTGGTCGACGTCGAGCGCGGCATCATCAGTCGCGAGATCTTCGTCAGCGACGAGATCTATCGGCAAGAGCTCGAGCGGGTGTTCGCCCGCGTGTGGCTCTTCATCGGCCACGAGAGCCAGATCTCGAAGCCCGGCGACTATCTCACTTCGTCGATGGGCGAGGAGTCAGTCATTCTGTGTCGTGATCGCGCCGGACGGATCCGGGTCTTCCTCAACTCGTGCCGGCATCGCGGCATGAAGGTGTGCCGCTACGACGAGGGCAACACGGTCGAGTTCCAGTGCCCGTACCACGGCTGGAGCTACGGCACCGACGGCGCGCTGGTCGGCGTGCCGTTCGCCAAGGACGCCTATGGCGCGCAGCTCGATCGAAGCCAGTGGGGCCTCGTCGAGGTCGCGCGGATCGAGAACTACAAGGGCACGATCTGGGCGACGTGGGATCCCGCCGCGCCGCCGTTCACCGAATATTTGGGCGGCTACAAGCTCTATCTCGATCTGCTGCTGGACTCGTGGGACGGCCGTGAAGGCGGCACCGAGGCCATCGGCGGCATCCACAAGTGGCTCATCCCCTGCAACTGGAAGTTCCCGGCCGAGAACTTCTCGGGTGATCGCTACCACGGCGTCAGCCACCGCTCGGTGGACATGGTCGGCATCGGTCCGAGCGGCAAGGGCCGCCGCGACATGCAGGAGCGCAACGAGGCGCGGTGGCTCGACGTCTCGTTTCCCGAGCTCGGCCACTCGATGATCGCGTTCCTTCGCAACCACGACTCGCCGCTCGCGCCGGCCTATCAGGACGCGCCGATCGTCGCCGACTACTTCAAGTATTGCGAGGAAGAGCGGAGGCGCCGGCGCGGCGAGTACTGGCGGCTCTTCGGCGGACCCGGCACGTTGTTCCCCAACGCCTCTCCCCTGGCGCGCCAGCCGCGCACGCTCGCGGTGTGGCACCCGCGCGGGCCGCACCAGACCGAGGTCTGGCGCTGGTACTTCGTCGACGCCGACGCGCCGACGGAGGTGAAAGACTTCCTGCGCCACTACTACATCCGCTATTCGGGCCCGTCCGGGCTGACCGAGCAGGACGACATGGAGAACTGGAACTACGCCCACAAGGCGAGCCGCGGCACCATCGCGCGCCAGTACCCCTACAACTACGAGATGGGCCTGGGCCGCGCCCGGCGTGATTTCGAAGACCACGGCCTCAAGCTCCCCGGCGCGATCAGCGACGTGACGCAGGCCAACGCCAGCGAGCACAACCAGCGCGGCTTCTACACGCGCTGGCGTCAGTTCATGGAGGCCGAGAGCTGGACGGGGCTCCTGCCCTCGTGAGCGCCGACGCGGCCGCGCTCGCACGCCTCCTTCTTCATCGGGAGATCGAGGAGTTTCTCTACAACGAGGCGGAGCTCCTCGACGCGCGCCGGTTCGACGAGTGGCTCACGCTCTTCACCGAAGACGCGCGCTACTGGATGCCGATGCGGCGCAACGTGCCCCACGACGATCGTGAGCGCGAGTTCACCCGCGAGGGCGCCGACGTGAACTGGTTCGACGAGGGCAAGGACACGCTCGGGCGGCGCGTGGCCCAGATCCAGACCGGCATCCACTGGGCCGAGGAACCACCCTCGCGCATCTGCCACATGGTCTCGAACGTCCAGATCTTGCGCGCGTCGCCCCCGGGATCGGCGGCGCCGTCGGAGATCGACGTCCGCTGTCGCTTTCTCGTCTACCGCAATCGCGTCGAGACGGAGACCGACGTGCTCGTCGGCAAGCGCGAGGACGTGCTGCGCCGGGTGGACGGCGGCTGGAAGATCGCGCGCCGCATGGTGATCCTCGACCAGAGCGTCCTGCTCGCGAAGAATTTGACCTTCTTCATCTGATCGGGTGTTCAGGCCCTGACCACAAGGTCAAGATATACGAGCGTCGCCAGCAGGCTCAGGCCGCTACGAACGGCGTGGAGCTTGCCCCACCGCTCCAGCAGCATGTGAGTCTCGGCCGACGTCGGGTTGCACGCGAGATCGAGAAGCCGGTCGTTCGTCGGCTTGACGACGACAAGCGTGTACGGCACCGCCAGGCCGATGAGCACGGCTGCCGCGAGCCATCGGGCATCGCCGCCGAGCCGCCACGCGGCGAGGCCCGTCAGGAAGCTCGCATCTGCCCCGCGCGTCTACGACGAGCCCGCGCGCTCTGTGCTCGGCTTGGAGCCCGGCCCGGGCAGCGCGCTCTTCGCCCCGCCCCGCGACTCGCCGTCGACGAGCGCCGCGATGTCGGGGTACGCATAGATCGTGCGCGCGCCGTTCGCCGGCAGCCCGCCGGTGTCCACCGAGGGCCCGTAAACGCTCCAGACCTGGCGGCCCAGCAGTCTTAGCAGGGTCGTCTGCTCCGCCCGATGGTGCGCGGTGTGCGCGATACGCCGGACCATGACCCAGGCGCGGCTGTGGGTCGTGTCGAAGAACGCGACGTCCTGCGCCCACCACTCGGCCAGTTTCTCTCGCAGCCGGTCGAGCCGCTTCGCGGAATCCTCATCATACCGTTTGATGAAGGCCAGGCGCGTCTCTTCGGCCGGGAACGGCGGCGCGCCGACGTCGATCCCGAACATGCCCGTGAACCAGCGGTCCTCGCTATAGCACTGATGCACCATGTGCTCGTGGAACGTCCGGTCACGCGCCAGATTCGGGTGCGGGCGCACGTTGAGGTCGGCGTCCTCGAACATCGCCCACACCGAGAGGGTCTTGAGCCGCTCGCTCGCGTAGGTGTCGACGAGGAACGTGTAGTCCATCGGTGTCGCGCCTCCGTCAGAACGGCGGCGGCGTGCCCGCCGGCAGCGGCGAGTCGAACGCGAACAACACGCCGGCAATCATGCGGTACTGGCCGGCGAGCGTGACCAGCTCGATGAGCCCGGGCATCCCGAGGTCACCCTTCACCTGATCTTGAAGATCCTGCGGGATCGATTCGTACGCGAGCACATGCTGGACGACGCGCGCGGCGCGGGCGTAGCGCGCCGGGATCGTCGAGAGATCACGGCGCGTCCGGATGCGCTCGATGACATCGTCGGGCAGCTTCTCGGTGCGCGCGATTCTGGCATGAGCCACCCACTCATAGGCCTGGCTCACCGAGCGCGCGGTGATCAGGATCGCCATCTCGCGGATGTCGCCGGGCAAGGTACCGCCGAATCGCAAGTACTCGCCGAGGTCGCCGACCTTCTCGGCCAGCGCCGGATGGTGCATCAGCGACGCGAACGGGCCACCCTTCATCTGGCCGCGCTTGGCGGTGATCTTGTCGTAGACGCGCCTGGCGTCGGGCGACAGGGTGCTGAGCGGATCGGGCAGTCTGGCCATGAGCTCTCTCCGTGGATTCTCCCGAGCTAGCCTGCGATCCAGCCGTACCAGTGATGGCTGGGCGTCGGTCCCTCGTCGAGGTACGCCATCTTCATGCGCGTCAGATAGTCCTTCGGGATCTCATTGCGCTTCGCCGCGACGTCGACACCGAAGACACGTGCCGCGTTCAGTCCGAAGATCTGCTCCTTCGCCGCGCGTGTCAGCGGCGCGTAGCCGTGCTTGTCGACGAGCACCGCGGGAATCTCGAAGCGCCGGAACGCGTCGATCTGCCATTGCGGCGTGCCGTACCAGATCGAGTCGGTGCCCCACAGCACGTGATCGACCCCGAACGCGTCGACGATCTGACCGAGCAGGTGCGCGCACGCCGTGGGATTGGTGGTCACGAGCTGTCCGAACGTCGAGCCGAGCTCCATGTAGATATTCTTCAGATTTGCCTGTTTCTTCATCCGACAGAACTCGGTCGTCCACGGCACTTCACCGGTGGGCTTGCCCGCCGACACGCTGAGCAGCCCCGCGTGGTAGACGAGAAAATCGATGTCGGGGAAGTCCTTCGCCGCCTTGATCAGGTCGCGCGGATGGTTGTAGTCCGCGACCGGACCGAGCGGCAGGCCCTTGTGGACGCAGAACCGGCGCACGCCGGTCTTGCGCGCTCTCTCGAGCATGGGATAGGCGATCTTCTCGTCGTCGAGGAACCAGCCGTGCTCGAATCCCTTGGCGGCAGCACCGGTGTACGCCTTCCAGGCGTCGACCTTGAGCGTGGCCGCCTGCTGATCCATGAAGTCGAGATCGGCCTGGCCGAGCTGCGGCGAGACGAGCCCATGGGCGAGCATCCGCCGCGACTGCGTGACGCGGTTGATCTCGTCGCGAATGTGCGTCATCTCCTTCGGCGGGACGACGGCTTCTTGCGGGTACGGCCCAGGCGGCGTCGAGATGAGGCCGATCGCCGTCTCGCTGTCGAGGAAGACCTCCTTGACCATGTTGTCCCAGGCGAGATCGGCCATCGTGCCGCGATCGGACTCGAGCTTCGGATTCAGCCGGCGCGAGCCCCGGCGGAGCCCGAGGAGCGCGCCCTTGGAGACCGCGCCTCTTCGGCTCGCTTCGGCGTTGGTCGGGTCATAGTTGGCGCTGACGTAGTGCAGCTGCACGTCGAAAATGAAGACCGGCGCGCCGCTCCGCTCCTGGAAGGCGGCCGGATCGGCAGCTTCCACGGGGAGCACGTCGAAGAAGCGGCCGAAGACCGCGTTCATCGCCAGCAGCGAGGCCGCCATCCCGCCGCTTCGGCTCAGGAACTGGCGGCGACTCAGCCCGAGTCGCGGCGCCAGGCGCCCAGCCTCGGCGAGAATCCGATCCTCCACTCGCCGCTGCGAAAGTGTTTGCGGGATCGGCGGGAACTCCTCGTTGGACACGAGCCGCGTCGGGATCGGGACGGCGGTGGAGAGCCCCCGGCGCATCCGCGGCCCGGCACCAAAGCCGTAGCGATTCTGAGCCGTCATCGCGGCCTCCTGGCTAGCGGCGGTGTGGGACCGCCGTCACAGTCGCTTCTTCGAGCCCTGCTTGATGCGCTCGCCGAGCGTGAGCCCGAATCCGTCGCCCCGTTTCGGGCTCTGCTGCATGTAGGCTTGCGTCTCGGCCTGCTCCTCGCGCGCGAGCGCCTGCGCGTGCGACAGGCGAATCCGACGGCCGCCCTCTTCGATCGCGAGGACGAGCACCTTGATCTCGCTGTCGACGGGAAAGGTCCTGCGCGCGTCGGCGCCGCGGCTCATGGAGAGCTCTCCAGTCGGCACGAGCCCGGTCTGTCCCGGCCCGAGCCGCACGAAGACGCCGAACGGCTCGTGGCGCTCGACGGTGCCCTTGAGCACCGCCCCCACCTCGACGCGTGACTCCATCTGCTGCCCGAGCTCGGCGCCCTCGGGCGCGAGCGCGAGCGCGACACGCCGTTTTTCCCGGTCGATGTTGATGATGAGCACGTTGACCTCGGTGGCGGCGGCCGCGGCCTCGCGCAGCGCGCCCTGACGGCTCCGAGGTATCTCGGTGATGTGCAGAAGCCCGTCCACGCCGGGCATGAGCTCGACGAACACCCCGAACTCGGTCGAGCGAACGGCGCGCCCGCGCACGATCTGGCGCTCGCGGAGGCGTCCGGCCACCCCGGCCCACGGATCACCCTCGAGGGCCTTCAGGCTGAGCGAGATCCGCCCCTTCTCCTGGTCGATCCGGAGCACCTTGACGGACACGGCGTCGCCCACGCGCAGGAGATCGGCGGGCCGGCTTGCGCGAGAATGAGAGAGCTCGGAGAGCGGCACGAGCCCCTGCACGCCGCCCAGGTCGATGAAGGCGCCGAAGTCCGCGAGCGAGGCCACCGTGCCCGCCAGCACGGCGCCCGGAATGATCTTCTTCCGCGTCTCCTCGGCCATCTCGGCGGAGCGCTCCTCGAGCAGGCGCCGGCGCGAGAGCACGAGATTACGCCCGTTCTCGCTGAAGGTCGTCACGCGGAACTCGAGGACGCGCCCGACGTACTCGTCCGTGGCCTCGACGCGCCGCACATCCATTTGAGAGAACGGACAGAACCCGCGCAGGCCGCCGACCGTGACCTCGTAACCGCCCTTGATGACGGCGGCCACCTTGCCCTCGACGGGAATGCCCGTCTGGGCCGCGACAGCGAGCGCCTGCCGGGCCTGCGCTCCCTGGCGAAGCTTGTGCGAGAGCCGGATTTCGTCGCCGGTCGATACGACCGTGGCCTCGATCTCGTCGCCGATGCCCACGCGAAGCTTGCCGTCGCCATCGGTGAGCTCGGCGCGCTCGATCCAGGCCTCGCCCTTGCCGCCGACATCGACGAACACGCTCTCGGCCGAGATCTGGATGATGCGCCCCTTCACGATCTGCCCGATTTCGAGCACGGGCCTGGCGGATTCGCGCGCGAACAAGGTGGCGAAGTCTTCAGCGTCACTCATGCTCACCACCCTAGGCGGGCGTTCTCAGGAGGTCAAGACGGATCGGGGCGCCCGGCGCCCTGCAGGGTCTCGTCGGTGGCGGCCAGGAGCGCCGGAACGCATCGTCCCGGGGCTCTTCTCGCTGCCGTGATTCCAGATGAGCCCGGGAAACGGGCCGGGTCCGTCAGGTTTGAAGAGAAAGCCGACGAGGGTGAGGTGATCGCTCTGGAAGGTGACGCGCTCCTTCGACACGCCGGCGGGGCTCGGCTGCGCCATGGCCGACGCGGCATGCCACGACGCGACGACGACGAACGACGCCAGCGTCCATGCTCGAGCAGCGTTCACGCTTCATTCAGGGTATCGCATTCACGCCCGGCGCCATAACCTCCCGAGCTCCTGGCTCAAGAGCTGGAAGGAGTTCGTCGAGGTCCAGTAGAGGACCATGCGCCGCCGGGAACGTGTAGAAGAGCAGGAAGAACAGGGCCGTGATGGCCATCAGATTTCGCCGCTGGCGGCGGACCAGCGGCGGCGTGAGGACCGACGAGCGGAACCGCAGCAGGGTCGCCAGCGACACGCCGCTCATCAGGAACGGCAGCAAGTTCAGGTCACAGCCGAAGAACGGCACGCACACGGGCAGCCCCGCCAGCGCATCCGGGCGCGACAGATCCCGGATCCAGGCGAACGATTGGTGCTGGAGATCGAAATTCTCGGCCAGCATGTCGAACACGGCGATGAACACCGGAAGCTGGATCATGAATCCGGCCAGGCTCTTCAAGGTGTAGAGCGGGTGCACGCCGTGCTCGCGGTAGAGCGCGATCGTGCGCCGCGTGCGCTCCTCACCACGGTACGCGGCCTTGATCGCGTCGATGCCGGGCTGGAGCCGCGCCTGCGTGGCGTTCACCTGCTCCTGCAGTCGTTCGGCCACGATGGTCAGCGGAAGCAAGAGGATCTTGACCGACACCGCGAGGGCGATGATGGCGAAGCCCGGATGTCCGATGAGCTCGGTCAGCCCGCGCAGGAGGAACAGGAGCCCGAAGCTCAGCGGGCGCAGCCAGAACCAGAGCCCGGAGAAGAGCAGCCGGCCGAGCCGCGGATCGGCCCGGGTCAACGTGGCGTGCTCGAGCGGACCCGCATAGAACGTGTCGCGCCAGGAGAGCCGGCCGCGCTCCTCCGTCAGCGCCAGCGGGGCATCCGCGCCGGGCTGCGCCTCGAGGTCGCCGGCGCCGTCCGAGCGAACGAGCAACGCCCAGAAGCGGCTGCGGAATCCGACCCAGTCGCCCGGGCGGAGCGTCCTCGGCTCACGGCTGTCGTCCCGGACCGTGCGCACCCGGCCGGTGACGATGACGCGGCTCATCCGCTCGAGCATCGCGGCGAAGCCCGCCGCCGGCGGCGGGGCCAGACCGCGGACGGCACCGAGCTCGAGCGTGAGTCGCCGGCCCGACATGAACGCGGCGGCGTTCGGTCCGATCATGCGCGCGGTCATGACGACTTCGTAGCCGTAGCGCGAGACCTCGAACGACTTCACCAGGCGGACGCCGGGCACCGGCAAGTCGGCCTGGAAGGTCGCGATGCGCGCGCGCTCGTCCTCGGTGAGGCTGACGGAGAATCGCAGACCTTGCAGATCCAGCGGAGGATCCAGATCGCGCACGACCAGCCGGATCGCCGGATCGCCCGCACCGATCAGCCACACGGCGGTGCCGGTGCCCGCGTCGGCGTTCGTACACGATGGATGGCAGGCCCGCCACTCGACGGGAGTGGCCCCTTCGAGCGCAATGACGAGATTCAAGCGGTCGCCGACCACCCGGACGATTCCACTCCCCGCCTGCTCCGCGGAGACCGGCGCGGCCGCCGCACACATCGCGCCGAGGAGCAGCACGCCGAGCGGGCCCGCCCTCAACGATAGAACCGGCTCATCTCCAGCATCGCGGCGCGCAGCGCGTCGCGGGGTGGCGTCTGGGTGCGCGCGAGCTGATAGTCCTGAACGCGAACTTCGTAGCCGGCGGGGAACACCACGGTCACGCGCTCCGGCTCGACCACGGCGTACTCGCGATAGCTGGCGACGACGAGCCAGCTCCACTGAGTGCCCGAGAAGAGGCTCGACCCGCTCGCGTAGTCGGACGGCGGATTGGCGCACCCGAACAGCTCCGTCAGCAGGGTCGGCGCGATGTCGTTGTGGGACGTACGGCGGGTGACCTTTCCGGGCGGCCGACCGGGCCAGCGCACCACGAGCGGCGTGCGCATCTGGTACTCGCTGTAGGCGGTGCCGTGGCCCTTGAAGCCGAGCCGGTTCTCGTCGAACTCGATCCCGTGGTCGGACGTGACGATCACGATCGTGCGATCGAGGAGCTTCCGACGTACGAGATCGTCGAGCACCTGCCCCAGCAGCGAGTCGACGTAGTGCAGCGCGGCGAGGTAGCGCTCGTTGCGCGACTGCAGCGCCTTCGAAGCGCGGGTCGGCCGCGGGATCGACGGATGATAGTCCGGCGGTGGCTCGACGGACACCGCGGCGTTGTAGTAGAGAAAGCCGAAGAATGGCCGTGCCGAATCCCGCCGGCCGAGCCACTCGCGCCACTCGCCGGTCAGCACGCGATCCCGCCCGCTCGACCCTTCACCCGAGCTCGTCTCCATGCGCAGATTGGGCACGTGGGCGAAGGCGGTGCGATCGAGATCCACGAGGCGATAGATCGGCGAGCTGGCGAAGATCCCGAGCTGGTAGCCGTGCTGTCGGATCACGTCCATCAGCACGGGCGGCCGGGCGCGAGCGGCGAACTCGTCGAAGTACGTCGCGGGGATCGCGTAGAACAGAGAGAACATCCCGGCCCGCGACGAGTTGCCGCCGCTGTAGTGGCGGCCGAACTCGATCCCGCCGCGCGCGAGTCCGGAGAGCCTCGGCGCGACCTCCGGCGTCAAGGCATCGGCGCGCATGGCATCGATCACGACCAGCAACACGTTGAGCTCGGGCGTGCGCGGGTCACATCGCATGGGCGCCAGCGGATAGATCAGCTCGCCGGCCTCCGCCCGGTCGAGCGCGTCGCCGACTCCGCGTTCGCGCGCGCCCGCCCGATCGATGAGACCGAGCCGCGCCATCAGTCCCGGGTTGCGGAGTGGATAGTAGAGCGGCAGGTAGCGGGTGAACGCGGTCACCGACACGTCGTAGTGCGCCGAGCCCCACGCGTGAACGAGGTGCGCGGCGACGAAGCATCCGGCCAGGCCGACCGCGAGATATCGCCCGATTCGACGCGTCGCCGGCCGCGCCGTCCGCTGCCAGATCCAGCCGGCCAGCATCGACTCGATCGCCAGCGCCACGACGAAGTAGAGCGCCAGAAACGCCCACGTCTGCGGCTCGAGCAGGCTGAAGGTCAGGACGTTCAAGTGGTAGCGGTTCTCGGCGAACACGAGGCTGTCGAGCACGACGAAGGCGACGCCGACGCTCGCGAGCCCGACGCCGAGCGGCAGCATCAGACGCGGCCGTGGCATCAGCGCGGCGACCGGGAGGAGCAGCACCAGGAGCGGGAGGCAGGCGAGCGCGCTCATGTGGCCGACGAAGGCCACGAGCGCGTAGCTCCAGGACACCGTGCGGCCGAGCGCCGCGTAGAGCCACAGATAGCGCAGGCCGATGATCGCGAGGAGGCCCGCATTGGCCAGGGCGAACCAGCCGAGCCACCGGAACAGCCGTGATCTGTCGCTCACGCCTGTCGGCCGCGCGCTCCGATGCCGGCCCGCTCGTCGGCGATGCGCGCGATCTCTCGCGCCCCCGCCTCGACGCTGCGGCCGAAGTTGAACACCCAGGCCTCTCGCCGCTCCGCGTTGCGCTTGCGCAGGTCGGCGGGGTCGCGAAGCAGCTCGGCCACGTAGCGCGGCGCCTCCTCCACCCGGTCGAGCGGAAGCACCGCGCCGAGCTCGCGACGGATACGTATCTCCATCGGCTCCAGACCGAGCTCCGCATAGTTCGGGTTACGGATGCGAGGGGGGACGTCGACGAAGAGGACGGGCTTGCCGAGCCCCAACGCGTACTCGATCGCCATCGCGGACCAGTCGCAGATGAGAAGGTCGGACTCGAACAACGAGGCGCTCTCTTCCATCCGGGTGACGTGACGGAAGCCTGGATCCGCGCCGAATCGCGCGACCAGACCTTCGATCAGCCCCGGCGCCAGGCGCGTCGTCTGGTAGTGCGGACGCAGGATGACGCGGATGCCGGCGCCCAGCAACGCGGCGATCAACGGCTCACCGCAGACGTGCAGGATCGATTGGTCGCCCCACGTCGGCGCCAGCAGCGCGGTCGTATGCGCGGAGCGAGGCGGCTCAGCGGCCGCCAGCGCGACGAGCCGCTCGAGCCGCGGGTAGCCGTGCGCGAAGAGATGCTTGGCCGGCAGGCGGTGCAGCGCCTCGCGCCGGCGGATCTCGTCGACGTGATGCGGGCCGACGCACAGGAGACTGTCGTAGTGATCGTACGAGTTCGCGTGATCCACCATGTGCGTGCTGCCCATGCTGTGGAACACGTAGGCGTAGTGGACGGGATGGAGCGAGCGCTTGAGGTGGAAGTTCTGCAGATCGAGCATCGTCAGGACCATCACGTCCGCCTTGATCGTCTGGAAGAACCAGGTGCAGATCGCGCCGGGGCCGATGCGGAAGCCGTGCAGGCCGGGCGCCGACGGCAGCGGCACGATCGGCTCCGAGGTGACGTGGCACACGGCCGCGACAATCGCTCGGTCAAGAACTCGATGAGCGGCTGCAGATGGTGCCAATCCTGATGCGTCTCGGAGTAGAAGACGATGTTCCGGTCGCCGGGCGGAAGTCGTCGGAAGCGACGGAAGCTCTTCCAGTCCTGCCACATGCTCATGAACGGCGCGACACTCGGTTGGGCACCGGCCGTCGCGTCGTCGGCGCTACTTGTCCGCTGCCGGCCTCTTGCCGCGGAAGAACCCGATCAGCCGGTACCAGAACATCTTCACCGCGAGCGCGACGGCCGCCGCCACGCCGAGCACGGCCGAGATCAGCATGCTGCCGGTGCCCGGATCGAGATAGGCATAGGCCGGCGAGGCGATCGACAGACAGGCCACGAGGACGAGCGCGATACGCAGGATCATAGTTCCTCGAGTCGTGACTCAGACACGAAACGTGTAGGTCCGATTGGGATCTCGCTCGATGTCGGGCGGGAAGCTCTTGCGCTTGTCGGCGTAGTACTGCACGCGGTGGTCGCCGGCCGACAGGCGGTTGTAGGTGATGTAGAGCACGCGCCGGCGCTCGGCGGTGAGATTCGGGGCCGAGGCGTGCGGCGTGTAGGAGTCGAAGAACACCGCGTCACCGGGCTGCGTCGGCACCGCGCGCCCGCCGAGGCGGCGCATGTCGTCGTCGGTCAGCGGCTTCCACTCTTCGCCGATCAGCCCGCGCGTGTGCTGCCCGGCGCACAGCTCGAGGCAGCCGTTCTGGGCGGTCGTGGAGTCGATGCTGACCATGGCGGTGACGAACAGATCCGCGTAGGTGCTCCAGCCGGCCTGCTGGTCCTGATGCGGCTTGAAGCCGTCGCCGCCCGGGAGCTTGAAGTTGATCTTGTCCTTGAACAGAACGGCCGGCTCGCCGAGGAGTCGTGACACCGAGCCGCGAAGCTTGTCGCCGTCGCAGAGTCCGGCGAAGCCGTCGTGGAACGGGCAGAAGTTCTCGATGCGCTGGAGCACGCGCTCGCCCGGACGCAGCAAGCTCGGCTCGTAATACTTCATGGACCGCCCGGGCACTTCGGGGCTGCGCTCGAGCTCGTCGGTCCATTCGGAAATGCGCGCGATTTCCTGCGCGTCGAAGAGCCCTGGAACCACCACGAAGCCGTCGCGCTGAAACACGTCCCGCTGCTGAGACGGCTCGTGGACTCGCTCGAGAGGCGTCTGAGATCGCCGGGTCGTCGTCCTGCTCAATTCGCGTCAATCCCCCGTCACTGACCACGGGCCATGCGGTCGAACTTCGGTCTCGATCCTGCGTCGATTCGGTTACGCACAGGATACTATAGGCACCGAGAAGGTATGAACGAACCAGAGCGTAAGGTGACGGCCATCATCCTGGCCGCCGGCGTCGCCCGACGGCTGGCGCCCCTGACCGATCACACGCAGAAGTCGCTCCTTCCGGTCGGCGGCCGCGCGATCCTGGCGCGCATGCTCGACGCGCTCCACGCGGTCGGGGTGCGACACGTCGTGATCGTCGTCGGACACTGCGCCGATCAGGTGCGAGCGCTCGCGGCGACGGCTCCATCGGGAATGACGATCGAGTGCATCGACAACCCGGCCTATCAGAAGGGCTCGTCGCTCTCGCTCTACTGCGCGCGCGACGTCATCACGCGCGAGCCGACCCTCATCATGGACGCCGACGTCGTGTTCCCGCGTGAATTCCTGCGACGGCTCGTCGAGTCGCCGGCCGCGCAGGCGTTCCTGATCGACGAGGGCTTTGCCGACACGGGCGAGGAAGTGAAGATCTACGTGCAGGACAACCGGGTCATCGCGCTCGGCAAGAAGGTGGTCCCCAGGGCGTGGGATCGCGTCGGCGAGGGCATCGGCTTCTTCAAGTGCGGGCCCGAGGCCGGCCGTGAGCTGATCGGCCTGCTCGAGCAGGTCATCGAGGACAGCCAGGGGATCTGCGAATATGAGGACGCGCTGCACCTCCTGGTGAGCCGGCAGCGCGTCGAGGCCGTGGGGGTCACCGGGTTGCCGTGGACCGAAGTCGACTTCGCCGAGGACCTGCACCGGGCTCAGTCCGAGGTCTTCCCGGCGATCGCGAAGCTGGAGGGCACATGACCGCGCGTGGAATCCGAGCCGTCCGAGATCACCTGGCGAAGCTTCCGCCGTCGAGCTCCCTGACCCTGGCGGAGCGCCGCGCCCAGTACGACCGCGCCGAGCGCGTGTTCCCCACGCCCGCCGACGTCGCGATCGAGGTCGTGAAGGCGCCGGAGCGAACCGCCGAGTGGCTCACGCCTCCAGGCGTCCGAACCGACGCGGTCGTGCTCTACTTCCACGGCGGCGGCTACGCGATCGGCTCGCCCCGCTCGCACCGTCATCTCGCCGCCGCCATCGCGCGGGCGGCCGGCACCCGAGCGCTGCTGCTCGACTACCGGCTCGCGCCCGAGAATCCCTTTCCGGCCGCGCTGGATGACGCCGTCGCGGCGTATCAGTGGCTGCTGGCGCGCGGCATCGCGCCCGCCCGGATCGTGCTGGGCGGCGACTCGGCGGGCGGCGGCCTCACGGTGGCGACGCTCCTCGCGCTCCGCGACCGCGGACTGCCACGGCCCGCCGGCGGCGTCTGCATCTCGCCGTGGGTCGATCTCACCTGCAGCGGCGCCAGCTACGCCACCAAGGCCGCCGCGGATCCGATCGTCACCCGCGACGGTGTCGAGGCGCTGGCGCAGGCCTACGTCGGGGCCGGCGACCGCAAGGCGGCGCTGGTCTCGCCGCTCTACGCCGACCTGCGCAACCTGCCGCCGCTGCTGATCCACGTGGGCAGCGACGAAGTGCTGCTCGACGACGCGATCGGCCTCGGCGCGCGCGCCCGGGCGGCCGGCGTGGACGTCAAGGTCGAGGAGTGGCCCGCGATGGTCCACGTCTGGCACTGGTTCTTGCCGATCCTGGACGAGGCCGAGAAGGCCATCGCCGGCATCGGCGACTTCGTGCGCGCCCGCATCGGGTAGGCGCTGGACTCGCCCCGACGCGGACGATAGAGTGTCCGCGATGCACGCCGGCGGCCCTGGCGACTCGGTCCCCGATCCCTCTGAGCTGACCGCTCGCACTCCTGCTTCGGTGCTCACGACCGTGCTCCTGGTCGTCATCATGCTCGCCGCGTGGGCGCACGTCCTGCTCTCGCCGATGGGGATGGACGACATGGCCGGCATGGAGATGGCGATGCGGCCGACGTTCGCCGACGGTCTGGCGTACGTGACCGCGTGGTCCGTGATGATGACGGCGATGATGCTGCCGAGCGCGCTCCCGATGATCGGCCTCTACGCCGCGACCCAGCGCAACGCGGGCACCGCGCTGAAGGCGATTCGAGTCGGATCGTTCACGCTGATGTACCTCGGCCTCTGGGCCCTGACGGGCGTTCCGGTCTATTTCGCCAGTGTGGCCCTCGGCGCCATCAGCAGCGGCGCGCTGGCCTACGTCGTCGCCGCTGTCCTCATCGGCGCGGGGATCTTTCAGCTCTCGCCGCTCAAACGGGTGTGTCTGCGCCACTGTCGGAGTCCTCTCGGGTTTCTGTTCGGCCACTGGCGCGAGGGGTGGCAAGGCGGCCTGGCGATGGGCCGTGCTCACGCCCTCTACTGTCTGGGCTGCTGCTGGGCGCTCATGCTCGTGCTGGTGGTGGCCGGCGCCATGAGTCTGGCCTGGGTCCTGCTCATCGCCGCCATCGTGGCCGCGGAAAAACTCCTCCCGCGCGGCGAGTGGATCGCGCGGACGACCGGGATCGTCCTCGTGCTCCTCGGCCTCGCCGTCGTGGTCCGACCCAGCTTCGCGATCCTGTTGAGAGCCGAGCAGCCTCCCGATGTAGCCGGGCCCCCGGTGACGCCGAAGGCTGCACGCGAGGCATACCTGATGTACGTTGAGCGTGCAGCCGAGGGCGACCGCGAAGCAGATGCGCCGTGTCGGCCGACGGCCAGGAGGAAGCTGATGGCGAACGTTCAGTGGCAGATCAGCGGCGAATACTGCGAAGCGTGCAGCTGCGATTCCGTGTGTCCGTGCCCGACCTCGGGCCTCGCGGCACGGCCGACCAAGGGCTACTGCGATGCCGGCCTCGTGTTCCGCGTCGATCGGGGCCAGTATGGAAGCACCCGGCTCGACGGCCTGAGCTTTGCCGTCTTGCTGCACACACCGGGTCCGATGATCCAGGGCAACTGGACGGTGGGACTCGTCCTGGACGAGCGCGCGTCGAAGGAGCAGCGCGATGCGCTCACGACGATCGCCAGCGGCCAGGGCGGTGGTCCGATGGCGGCGGTGGCGCCGCTGATCAGCAATTTCGGAGGCGCCGCGACGAAACCGATCACATTCGAGATGAACGGGATGCGACGCTCGGTATCGATTCCGGGCATGCTCGACATCGCGATCGAGGGCATCGCCGGCGCCAAGCCGGACGAGCCGATCTACTTCGACAACGTGGGGCATCCGGCGGCGCGCCGGCTCGCGCTCGCGAAGGCCTCCCGCGGCCACATGCACGGGTTCGGGATCAACTGGGACGACACGTCCGGTCGCAACAACGGCCACTTCGCGCCGTTCGCCTGGAGCTCGAGCTGAGCCGTCATCGCTCACGATCACGCGCGAGCGAGCACCTCACCGACCGCGCGGTAGGCCTGATCGATCGCCGCGTCCGTGTAGGCATAGGCCGCGGCGTCCGCGTTGGCGATGGCGATGCGCCCGAACGGCTGTCGCGCGGCCACACACGGCAGCGGCCCGCCGCTTATCCAGAACGGATCCCAGAGCGAGTTGTACTGGTACGCATAGCCATGCGGCCACCGGTTCACCGTGAGAGCCCGAATGTCCCGCGCAGCGTCGAACCCCCCTGCCCCGAGCATGCGCGTGAGCTGGTCGCGCACGTTCTGCTCGAACGTGTCGAAGGTCGTCGTGAGCAGCTCCACGCGGCCGGCACGATGCTGCTCGCGCGCTGCAAGTCCGGGCCGGCATGGCGTGCGCATCATCTGGACGATGATCGGCTCTTCCGGCCGTCGCGGCGGCTGATAGCGTCCGACGCGCACCGGCAGATCCAGGCCGACCGACGTGTGAAAGCTTCCCGGGCAGTGAGCCTGGCTAACCTGCAGCGCGTGAAAGCTGGTCCAGCGCCGCAGCACCACGGTGGTCTGCACGATCGGAACTTTCGTCGCATAGGCGAGCGCCTCGCCTTGCGCTCGCGAGAGCTCGGGGCAGAGATACGGGATCACGCCGCTCCAGCAGGCCAGCACGCAGCTCCGAGCGCGCACCTGCTCGAGCCGGCCTGAGCGCACGTAGTCGACTTCGACTTCGGTCGATTGGCTCGTGTGGCGGGCGCGCACGGCGGTGCTGTTCAGGCGCAGGCGCACCGGTCCGCGCTCGTCGAGTCGCCCGTAGTCGACGCGCGACAGCACCACATCGTCGGCGGTCCGGCCGGGGACCGCGTGCGGGATGAGCCGCCGGACGAGCAGTCGAGCGATCGTCGCGTTGCCGTCGGGAAAGTGCAAGAACGGCGAGCGGCGGCCGGGGCGCGCGTCGAGCCCCATGCCGGGGCCGGCCGTCGGCTCGAGCCGCATGCCCGCGAATCCGGGGAGGCCGATGCCCCACGCGTCGAGCGCCGAGACGGCGTCGATGCCCAGACCGTAGAGCGAATGCGGGCGAGCTTGAAAGAACGGCAGCACGCCGGCGTCGCAGCCGGCCATCTTCACCAGGAAATCGGCGTAGCTCATACGAGCGAGCCGCGCCTTCTTCTGGCCATCGTCGAGTCCGGGGAGATAGTCGGCGGACGCCTTGACCAGCCGCGCGACGTCGCGTCGCGCCGAATCGGGCAGCGGCGCGTCGGCCAGAAAAACGGCCAGCGGATCGGCCTGGCCTGTCCCCGGCCCTGCCGCGCCCTGCTCGATGATCGCCGACGGCGCGCGCACGAGCCGATCAACTCCGAAGGTCTCACGATCGAAGAAGACCGCCGTGCTCATGCCGAGCCCCGCGTAGAGACCGCGCTCGACCATGCGCCCCCAGCGCGAGACGTCGACACCCAGCTCGGTCAGCAGTGCGCTCGCGGTCGGGCTGTACGGCGCGGGGCTATCGATGGCAAACGTGCCGCCGTAGCCGATCAAGGTGCGCCCGCCGATCTGGAACTCGTTACGCCGTGCGTGGCCGCCGAAGTCGTCGTGGTTGTCGAGCACGAGGATACGCGCCGACGGGCCGGCGGCCTTGCTGAAGTACCAGGCGGCGGCCAGCCCGCTGATGCCGGCGCCGACGACCACGAGATCGTAGCGTTCGCCCGTGTCGGCGGGCGGTCCCGCAGTCGTCCAGAACGACCCATCCCGCAGCGCGTGAGCGACCTCGAAGGAGCCGTCGGGACTGCCGCGCATGCCGGTGAGCGTCGGTGGATAGGGCGACGGGCCCCGCGGATCGTCGAGGCTCAGCCGAACACCTCGCGCGGCGAGAGGAACGCCCCACCCACGCTGAGCGCGACGCCGTTCAGGAAATCGCGGCGCGTCAGGGAGCTCAAGGGCGGTCACACGCCCGGAGTTGCCGGGCGCCGATCAGCGCGGTCCCGGACCTGAGCCCGAGTCGGACAGGACGCGACTGACCGCGGCATGCGCCATGATCACGTCGGGCGAGTCCTGGAGCGCGAGGTGGTACTTGTCCTGAAAGGCTCCGCCCGTCCCGGACTTCAGGAGCCGATGGGCTTCGCGAAACGCGCTCTGCAGGCTCTCGGGCGGGAGCGGCTCGTCGGCATCGACCACTTCGTCGATCTTCGCGATCATCGACGAGAGCGAGCGCAGCCACGAAAAGTGCTCGTCGTGAAGCAAGAGGTGAAGCAGCTCGCGCGAGGCGACGGACCCGTGGCGCTCCTCGTACGCGCGCCGCTCGCGGTCCAGGAGAATTCCGTGGAGCCTCAGCAGCCGGGCGCTGAGATCACGCAGACGGTCGCGATCCTGGCTCACGATCTATCCCTGTCTCTCATGTATCCTTAGCCCCAACGATAACGGTCCGCGGCACGGAGCTCGGGTGGGGCACCCCTTGGACTATATCCGACAGAGTACTTGTAGAACGGCGAAGATCTAGCTAGCGGACGGTCGGCTGCCTTGGTCCGTACGAACCCGTGAGCAGGAGGATCGAGCGCTCGAGCCGTCGACTCGGCGAAGCGCCGCGAGCCGCTACCGGCGCCAGCGAGAGTATCCCCAGCCGCCACCACCGAGTAGGAACAACACGAGAAGAACGATCAAGATGGTTTCCATGTCACATCGCCTCCTTCAGGCTCGCTCGATCCGTTCAGGTCGAGCATCTCCGGCAGATACGGAGCCGGCTCGGTCAGATCGATCCGGGTCACGCGCTTCATCCGCGCGACGATCTCCTGAATTCGCGAAAGTGCCTCCAGGATCTCGTCGATCTGCCCTTGTCCCTGCGCATCCACTTTGTCGGCCAGGAGTTGCGCATAGCCCATGATCACCGCCAGCGGATTGTTGATCTCGTGCGCCGCCGCGGCGGCCAGGCTCGCGACATATCGCAGGGTGTCCCGTTCCGGTGCCGAAGCCTCGGCCTCCTTGCGGTGCGTGATGTCACGGGCGATCGACGATGCCCCGATGATCTTTCCCCCAGCGTCGCGGATCGGCGACACCGTGACGGACACGTTGATGCATCGTCCGTCCCGCCTCACGCCGACGGTCTCGTAGTGGTCGACCCGTTCTCCGCGTCCGACCCGCTTGAGGATCTTTGGCTGCTCGTCCTCCGGAACCGTGATTCCGATTGGCCACCGCCCGATGACCTCGCGGGCCGGGTACCCATAGAGCCGCTCGGCACCGGCGTTCCAGCTTGTGACCATCCCGTCGAGCGTCATACCGACGATCGCGTCGTCCGACGATTCCACGATCGACGCGGCGAACGCGAGCGCCGCTTGGGCTTGGCCCCGCTCCTCGACGACGTGGTCAGTGCCAGCGCCGCCATTGCGATGACCCCACGAAGGCCTGCCGCCGGAGCGACTCGTGGTGGGTCCCCCACACGAAGGGCCCAGATCCCCGCGCCGTTCCCCCGGTCGCCCTCGGATGAGACACGTCGAGTCATACGGTGAAGGATCGTCGAATACAAGTTCTGACGCTGATCAGAATTGCTCAGGTCTGGCGATTGCCGCGAATCGCGGTTTTGCTCGACCGCCGCGACAGATAGCCGGTACCGAGGCCCTTACAGGGTCCTGGCAGCGTACCCGGTCGGGGTCGGGCTACACTGCACGAAGGGCCTGAGCACACGCAACATCGTTGGTCCAGCGAGGATGCGGTGGAGGCACTCCAGGAGTTCGTCGACAACTTTACGTACATCGGCGTTTTCGCCGTGCTCTTGCTCGGCAGCCTGGGAGTGCCGATCCCCGAGGAAATGCCGATCATCGCGGCCGCCGTGCTGAGCCACGAGGAAATCGTCCGGTGGTGGCTTGCGCTACCCGTCTGTCTGCTGGGGGTCCTATCCGGTGATATGGTGCTCTACTGGGTCGGCCGCCACTGGGGTGAGCAGGTCCTCAACTGGCGAGTAGTCCGGTTGGTCCTGTCGCCCGCGCGCGAGATGTGGTTCAAGGCGGCGTATCGACGGCATGCGCTGAAGACGGTCGTCACGGCGCGGCACGTCATGGGGCTCCGCGCGGCCGCGTTTCTGACGGCGGGCATTGCGCGCGTGCCGTTCTGGAAGTTCGTCGTGGCGGACGTGGGTGCCGCCGTACTCGGCGTCCCGCTAGTGTTCGGTTTGGCCTACTTCTTCACCGATCAGATCAAAGCCATCGTGGCCGATGTGCACCGGGCAGAGCGGTGGCTTGGTCTCGCCGTCCTGCTGACTCTTGCGGCGATCCTGGCCGTCGGCGTGTGGCGATGGAATCGTCGCGTCGGGACGGAGCATCTGGACGAGGAGCTTCAGCGCCCTCGGAGGTACTGACCCTCTAGTCGTGGAGGACGATATTCAGGAGGGAGCTATGAACGTTCAAGCCGCCGTTGTATTCAATGAAGCCCAGCTTCCGAAACTTGTTCATGAAGAAACTGACTCGGGACCGCGTCGTCCCGACCATTTCGGCCAGGGTTTCCTGACTGATCCTGGGCACGACGGGCTCATGTTGCCCGTCCTTGCCGAAGCGGGTCAGCAACAACAGAATCCGCGCCAGCCGTTTCTCACTGGAATTGAACAGCTGATCGACCAGGTCCTCTTCGATCCGCACATTCCGGGAGAGCAGGTACGCCATGAAGAGCTCGGACAATGCGGGTTCATTGTGGAGCATCCGGACCATGGTTTCTTTTTGAAGCTCGAAGGATCGAGCACTCGGTCATCGCGGTCGCCGTGGCCATGCGAAGCGGCTGTCCCGCGAGGCACCCTTCACCAAAGAAATCGCCGCTCCCCAAGATTGCGACGACCGCTTCCTTCCCGCGCGTGGACAGGACCGTCAGCTTCACCTTGCCCTTCTCGATGTAAAAAACCGCGTCCGCGGGACTGCCCTGCGAGAAGACGGTGGTTTTCTTTCCGATAGGCCTTGGTGGTTCCCCCGCGGGCCTTCGCCAGATACGTCCTGAGATCGAGCGGCACGTCATT
This sequence comes from uncultured Candidatus Rokubacteria bacterium, assembly GCA_963789955.1. Classification (GTDB taxonomy): domain Bacteria; phylum Methylomirabilota; class Methylomirabilia; order Rokubacteriales; family CSP1-6; genus AR31. The sequence continues at coordinate 1,221,145 of CAWBMV010000034.1, read as the reverse complement.
TTTTTTCTGTGCCATCGAGTCGGCCCCGCCTAGCTGCCGAGTTGGACCATCGCCATCAGAACCCCTCCCGTCCTCGAGAATGATCCCGCACTCTGCCTAAAAGTGCTAGCCGTACACGTACGGTGGCGTCACGGAGAGGACCGGCGTCAGTCGCCTTTCCTCTGGCGGATCCATGTTTCGTCGGGCAGCAGTCCCCCCTGGAGCGCGTACCGGACCAAGTCGGTCTGATTGCGCAGGCCAAGCTTGCGCATGAGATTCGCGCGGTAGCCCTCGACGGTACGGACGCCAATAGATAGTCGCTGGGAAATCTGGGGGTTGGTGTGGCCCTCGGCGGCCAGGTGGAACACATCTCGCTCCCGGCTCGTCAGGGCCTCGTAGCGCTCGCGCCGAGCTGGACGGCGTCCGCCACTGGACAACCTCCCATTTCCTCGCTCGCTTTGCGATGGCAAAGTGATGATTCCGCGCTACGTCGAGCACCTCGGTCGCTCCGCACACGACGAGCGGATAACTGCACAAGACGACCAAGGACTTTCCCGGCAAGGGAGTCATTGAGCGTTCGTTCGTACTCATCGAAGAGCCTCCACTGCTTTCTGTGGAGCCAGAAGGCGTTCCCAGTGGCCCTCACCCCGGTGTAGCCTCGAGCCGATGCTTGCTCCAGTTTCTCGTTCCATATACGGGCGACCCGCGCGCGCGAAAACTTGCCTCGGTGGAGATACCACTTCCGGCTCGATACAATCTCGATGCTCCCGTCCGCCAGGTATCGATCAGCGTCGGGCAGATGCTGGCGCAGCGCCCTCTGGGCCTTCGCCTCGGTCAGGGGTTCCGGGACGAGCCAGAAGCAGAACTCCCGGCTCTCCAGGCCCGCCTTGAAATAAGGGACGAGCGTCTCCAAGAGCTCCTTTTGCGTCTGATAGAAGTGACAACAGTGGGTCCCCCACGGCATGTCGCCCAGAACACCGAGTCCGGTCTTCCTCAACTGTGTCGCCATCGCCCCAGCACCTTTGACGGGCATCGCGCACTCTCCGCGGAGTTGGACCATAGCCACCGAGCCCCTCCCGTCTTCGAGGGATGGTCAAGACACTCCGCCCAAGAGCGCTACCCGTACACGTACGGTGGCGGTCATGGAGACGCCGGGCGGGTCTTGCTCGCGGAGCGCGATGACTGCCGTCGGATCGTCCGCTGGCTTGCGCTGCGACTGATAACGGGGTATCGACGCCGTCTAGTCGTGGAGGACGACCCCCAGGAGGGAGCTGTGAACCTGCAGTTGCCCCCCGCTATATTCAATGAGGCCCAGCTTCCGAAACTTGTTCATGAAGAAACTCACCCTGGACCGCGTGGTCCCGACCATGTCGGCCAGGGTTTCCTGACTGATTCTCGGAACGACAGTCGACCGCCGTCCACAGCAGGCCGACGCCGAGCGACGAGGCGAAATCGCCGAGGCTGGCAGCGGTCGCCCGCACGCCGCAGGTTCACGGTATCGGTTCCGCGCCTCGGGCCCACTCGAGCGCCGTGGACGTCGGCGGGGTCGGTCTCTGGCACGACCTCGGGAACCAGCGTCGGTGGCGAGCTCCGGAGCCGGGCGCCCGAGCGTCAGCGCCACCTGGGCGAGTGCCCGTTGTGTATCGAGCACCGTCGTCTCGACGTGATCGGCTCCGGCCGCGAGCAGGAGCTCGCGATCGGTATCCCTTTCGTCGTGGAGACCCCAGCGACCGACCACGATCTTGAGCTCCGGACACTGCGAACGCAGGCGCTTGCAGAGATGCCGCGCCTGGCTCAAGCCTCCTGGCGCCACCGTCCCGATGCAGAGGAGCGCGGGGCGGTGCAGGTCGACCCAGGCGGCCACTTCCGCCGTGAGCATCCCGGTCCCGCTCACCTCGATCCGGTACCGCGCCGGGTCGAGCAGGTGTCGCACCATCTCGAGAGCCACGGCATCTGCCTCGTCTCGAGCGGGACACCCTAGGATCCGGACCCGGGTGTCGCCGGGGTCACTCACGGAGAGGTCCCCGGAGTCCCTCTCTGAGGGGCCGGCAGCGTCGTGGGCGAGAACGTCGAGGATCTCTCGGGTCGCCTGTCCCACGAATTCAGCGTCACCCTCGCTCAACAGACCGCGATCACGGTCCTGCTTGGCATAGTAGAGCGCGGGGAGGAGCACCGCGTCATAGACTGACTCTCGTCCGTCCTTGTTCACGTAGGTCTCGACGATGTCGGCCGCCTCGTCCTGGTCTCGCGCGAGCAGTCGCTGATAGTAGCGCGCCTTGGCCTCGATGACCGGCCGGTCACCCATGAGCACGACGATGAACCCCAGGGCGGGCAGGTGCTTGCCGAGAACGACGAGGCAGACCGTCAGGGGCGTCGCCATCAGCAACCCCGCCGGTCCCCAGAGCCAGGTCCAGAAGGTCAACGCTACTCAGCAGCGCGACCTGCGATACCCCCGCACTTTGACCGTACAACCACGACTCGATCACCGAGCCGGTGATGGGCTCCAGCACGAGGAACAGACCGACAACCAGCGCCGGCTGGAGCCACCCCGGGAAGACCGCCAGACTGAGGGCAAGCGGCAGGAGCATCGCGACGAAAGCCCCCAGGTACGGGATGAACCGAAGGGCGGCCGCCAGGGATCCCCAGGTGACGGCGTAGGGAACTCCGATCAGGAAGAGGCCGAGTCCCACGGCCACGCCGAAACTGCCGTTGATGATGCATTGCATGAGCAGGTACCGGCTGATACGCGCCCCGGCTTCGTCTAGCGCTCTGGTCGTCGCCGTCATCCGCCGATAGCCAATCAGCAAGATCAGCCGATCCCGCAGCTCCCGGCGCTCGAGCAGCATGAAGATCACGAGCACCGTCACGAGCCCCGCGTTCGCCAGCGCTTGGAGAAGGGTTGGCAAGTGCGCAAGGATCGACGGGGGCTCCAGGACGACGGCGACCGACTTGTGAGCCCGTCACACCTTCGCTTGCCCGTCTTCTGGATCTCGCCGACCACGTCCTCCACCGCTTTCTGAACCTTCTCCACCGAGCCGCCCTGGCTGGCTCCGCGAAGATCCGCGATTCTCTGGTGGATGTTCAGGCTGTACCGTGGCAGCTCGTTGGCGAGCGTTACCAGCTGGCGAGTGAGCGTCCAGCCAATCCCGCCCAGGATCGAGAACGCGAGGAAAACCGTCACGAGGACCGCCGGCACTCGACCCAGCCCTCGCCGCTGGACGATGCCCACCACGGGACTCAAGAGGAACGTGAGCAAGATGGCCATCGCCATCGGGATCAGCACGGCCTGCAGCCAGTACAGGGCCGCAACGACGAGCGCAACGATCCCCCAGTTGTTCATGCCCGTTTTGCAAGGAGCAGATTCAATTGGCGAGTCGGCAGAGCAGACCGAATCGGCGCGAGGAGCATCCTATTGCTTCAGCGCGACAACCCGCCCCTCGGAGTTGATGAACACCCGGTAGCGGTTCCCGTCCTGGCATGACGTGATGTAGTCGCTCTCAGCTTGGCGCACGACAGCGATGACTTGACCACAGGGCAGCGCCTGGAGCGCGATCACGGCCGTCAGATCCTTGAGGACCGATACGTCATCCGCGGCGATCGACGGCCCCGCGGAGAGCATCGTCATCGCAACGCTGAGGGCCCAGCCTTTTGCACGTGTTCTCACAGCGCTTCGCCTCCTGTGAGGTTAGAGCGTTGCAAACTTTGCCGGATCCGCAAGGAGGCTCCAGATCGCTTCGCGTGACGCCGCGACAGCTTGAGCCAGCACCGGGTCACCGGCCTGCAGGAGAGACAACACCTTGAGGAGAAGAAGATTGTACTTTTCCCGAAGCTCGGTCAGGGCTCCTGCGCCTTCCTGGTGGAACGCTCGAAACTGACTCAGCAGGTCATCGACTTGATTCTTGAGCGAGATCTTCGTGAACACGCCGATGGCCTTGGTGTCTCTGAGTCGCTGCTCCAGAGACGCCAGGTTCAGGGGTGGCGACGCCGCCGGCTTCCCCGGAGCGGCGCTCTCCGTCTTCCGAGACTGCTCCGCGGTTGAGGGAGGAGCGGGAATCTTCTTGGCGGCGCTCTGATCTGTGGGACGCGCTGCAGGGCGCGGCCGGCTGGACAACCGGCTCGCGCGGCGGCGCGCTCTCTCCCCCGACGCAACCCGCCGCCACCAGGAAGACGAGTCCGACGATGCGCGGCGCGGGCTTCACTATAGCTTTTTCAGCGCGTCGATCCGGTCTTGCGTTCCCGGATGGCTGGCGAGGAACCCTCCCCCGCTGGCGCCCTCTGTCTGCAGGAGCCAGGTCAGCGTGTTGATCATCACGTCCTTGGAATACCCGGCACCGCGAAGGAGATCGACACCGTGGCGGTCCGCGTCGTATTCCTCCTGGCGGCTGTAGCCATTGGTAATCAAGGCGCCGGCGAGAGGCGTGAGACTGCCGCTGCCGGGGAACAGCTGGTCGAGAACAATCACGCCGATGCCCACTCCGACGCCGAGCGTTTGAGCCTTGGCGACATGGCCGAGATCGTCGTGGGCGAGCTCGTGAGCCAGCACCCCCCGGAGCTGGTCATCGCTGGCCTTCAGAAGCAGCCCGGTGGTGACATAGAACTCTCCCCCGCCCGCGCTGGCCGCGTTGACGTGCGGATCGTCCATGATCGCCACCCGGACCTGATTCAAGGGGCGCGGATGATTCATGGCTTTGACGAGCGGGAGCATGACGAGCCGAAGGCGCTCGGCCTGTTGCGCATCGAGCGGGCGAGACGCGGGCTGCGTCCCGCCCTTCTGGCTCGGCTCGGCCGACGGCGCGCCCCCGAGCCCGGCGCACCCTCCGGTCAGGACGAAGACGACGAGGGTGGCAATGAGCTGTGTTCGCATGGTCATGCTGTTCCGGTTGCTGGTGCCGGGCGAATCGCAACCTCCGCCGCTCGAAGCGCGTCACTGACGTGCTCCTTCGTATCCTGCAAGAACTCTTCGGCTCGACGCAGGGAGCTCCCGCCTCGGTCCAGCACTTTCCCGGTCTGCGTTTCCACCGCGCGGATCCCCTCCGCGGCCTTCGAGCGCACCGCCGATGTCTTTCCTCGCACAGAGCTCTGGATCTGTCTCCCCCAGAGCAAGATGCCGACTGCGCCTGTGATCGTTCCCAGAATGAAGACCTCACTGGTTCGCATTTCTTTTTCTCCCCTACAGCGATTTCAGGTATTCGGTGAGCTCGGTCTTTTCCCGCTCGCTCAACCCCAGCTTGAAGAACGCGTCGTAGTGCTCGAGCACGTCCCGCAACGTGGCAAAGCGGCCGTCATGGTAGAAGCCGCCCTTCTGGTGGGTCCAGAGCCCGGCGAGGGGCGCGGTCCGGTACATGTGAGTCGGTGAGCGGTCAGCCTGGAAAGAGTCAACGCCGATCTCGCTGGGCGCGTGCAGGTTGTTTCCGGGCTCGGTGAAGAGCGGCGGGACGTGACAGGTGGCGCACTTGGCGGTGCCGTTGAACAGCACGAGTCCGCGCGCGGCGGCGTCCTTGTCGAAGCTCGCCGCCGGCGCTTTCGGCGCGGGCAGCGCGAGCTGGTAGAAGTGAAGAGCCGCCAGCTTCGAGGTCACCGCGTCACGCGTTGGGCGCGTGTTGCCGGAGTGACTCTTGGCCGATACCGGATATTGCTCGCCATCGTTGAACCGCGCGTCGAAGAACGTCCCCGCGCCGTGCATCTGCGTCGCCGCGACGTACGCGTTCCAGTACGTGAGCGGATCCAAAGCCCGTCCAGGTGCTCAGGTTCACGCCGGCGAGACCGAAGGCGGGAGGAATCAGCGTTCCTGCTTGCTTTCCGTCCGGTCGAAAGGCCTTGCCGTCCTTGTCGAGCTCGGCATCGAATCGGCCGGGCCCCCAGCTGGTGAGCACCTTCTTCACCGTGGCGACGTCGACACCGAGGAGCTCGGCGAACGGCGTGAGGTTCGGCGCCAGCGACACGATGAGCCCGACGTTGAGGTCACGGTTGGCCCACCCGTCCTGGCGTTTGCCGATCCCGGATGCGAAGGAGTCGTCCACGGTCGAGTGGCAGAGAGCGCACTGAAGTCCCATCGAGACGAGGTTCCCCTGGGTGTTGAACAACCCGGTGACGCCGACGACCGAGTTCAGCTTGAGAAGGGCGAGCGTGGTCGCGGGGTCGTCGAGGTCGACCTTGCCGTCCTTGATCTGCCGCTTCAGCGGGGCGGGCAACGCATCCGCATCGACCTTCAGGCCGACCGACAGCGCGGTCTTTGGGCTCACGCCGCCGCCGACACCTCCGTTCTTCTCGCCGGCGATGGCTCTGTGGAGCTGGAGCGTCTCGCCCCAGAAGGCTTCGCTGCCGAAGGTATCGAAGCGAAAGATTCGCCGCCCATTCTCGAGCATCGTGCGCACGTGGGCGTCGATTCCGTTGCCCGTAGCCTTGCTCTGACCCTGAACGTTGTCGGCCATGAGCACCGACGCCACGACGAGGATGACACCGACGACGATTGAACGGACCTTCATTGGGCGTTCCTTTGTCTTTCTAGCTTGCGATCGCGGTCACGGCGGTGGCGACCACAGGGCTGTGCTCGGCCTCAGATCGGCGGCGCTCGCCGCCGAGGCGCACCAGCGTGGGCAGCACGACCAGCGAGGCGATCAGCGTCGTCGCGGAGCCGATCACGAGCAGCAAGCCCAGGCTCCACACGCCTCGATGGTGCGCGACGAGCAGGCTGCCGAAGCCCGCCAGGGTCGTGAGACCGTTGAACACCACCCCCATGACGGTGCTGCGCGCGAGCCGTCGTCCCTCGCCGTGCGCCTCCGATTCGAGAGACCGGAGAACGATGTTCACGCCGTACTCGGCGGCGGAGCCGACGATGAGCGGAAGCGCCCAGACGTTCACCAGGTTGAACTTCAGCCCGGCCAACTGCATGATCCCGACCGTCCACAGCGTGCCCAGGATCAGCGGCACCATCGCGAGCACGGTCTCCCGCACACGGCGGATCATGAGCGCCGCGATGCCGGCGACGAGCGCGAAGGCGTACGCCAGTCCGAGCCGGAACGTCCGCTCGATGAGCTGCGTCGACTCGTAGGCGACGACAGGCTGTCCCGTGACGCTCGGGTCGACGGTCCGCAGCTCCTCCACGAAGCGCGCCTGACTGTGCCGATCCCAGAGGTCGAGCCGGGAGTACACCTGAAGAAGCAGGTGCCCGCTCTTGCCGATGAACTTTCGTCGCAGCTCTTCCGGCAGATCGCCCGGCGTGAGAGGCGCCGGCCGGGCCGCCAGCTGGAGCCGGCGCCACTGCTGGGCGAAGTCGGCCGACAGCCGCGCCTGGTAGTCGGCGAGCGCGACCTCGACGGCACCGCCCTCGCGCGCCTTGAGCCTCTCGAGAAGCCTCGAGGTCGTTCGGGCAGTGGCGACGATCTCCTCCGGCGGCCCCCCGGCGCCGCTTTGCGCACTCGCGACGTCGAGGCGGCGCTTCAAGGTCTCGAGCGCCACGGTGAGCGCACGGAGATCGAGGGGGCGCGGCGCGCCCGGGCGGATGCTGTCGGCCACGTCTCCAAGGCGCTGGAGAACTGCCAGCTTGTCGGCCTGTCGATCGGGTAACACCGACAGGACGCTCTGGACGTCGGAGACGGAGGGCAGGCGCTGAAATGCGGCTTGCCTGTCCTCGAGCTCCGGGAGCGACGCGGCCGTCGAGAGCGCTGCGAACACCGAGCGTCCCGAAGCGGCAGCGGCCTTCCTCTCCCAGACGACCGACTCGGTGCCGTCGGCCTGGAGGTTCAACAGGTTATAGTCAAAACCCACCCGCGGTGCCGCCCACAGCGATGCGGCGGTCAGGAGGACCGCGGCGGCGACGATGGTCTTCGGAAAACCCGCGAGCCACTCCAGCGCTGGGACCTGCAATTGTCTGCGCTCGATCGGTTTGAGGTCGGGCGACCGGTGAGTGTCTGGACGGCCGGCGATCGGCACGAGTCGCGGGGCCCCCCGCCACCGGTCGAGGAGCAGCACGGTCGCCGGGAAGACGGTGAGCATCGACAGAAATGCGAGAAGGATCGCCGTGCCGGAGATGAAGCCGAAGTCGCGGATACCGCTGAACTCGGCGATGGTCAGGATGTAGAAGGTCACCGCAGCGGTGAGGGCACCCAGCAGAATGGCCGGGCCGCTTCGCGCCGCGGTACGCTCGAGCGCACCGACGAGCGTCAGACCGAGCACTCGCTCTTCCCGATATCGGAACAGGAAGAAGATGCCGTAGTCGCTCCCGAGACCGATGACGACCGAGACGAACATCATGGAAAAGATCGTGAGCTGGCCGACGAGCAGCGTGATGATGCCGAGCGACCAGCCCAGGCTCAAGGCGAGCACGACGAGCATCGCGCACGAGGTGGCGAGCCGTCGAAACGCGAGCATCAACAGACCGAGCGTGAGGAACAACGCCAGGACACTGGCGATCTCGCCGTCTCGGGTGGCGGCGGTCAGCTCGTCACTGAAGAGCGCGGGCGCTCCCGTGACGCCGGCCTCGACCGATGGAAACTCCTGGCGGAGGCTCGCGATCGCGGCCCGGATGGCGAGGACCGCCGCGTGCTCGGTGGCGAAGGTGCGCGGTACCTCGACGAGGTCAACCACGACGTAGAGGAGGCGCCGGTCGTGGGACAAGAAGTAGCCGCCGTCCGGTGCGAACGTGGGGGCTGCGATCAAATTCACCCAGGGCGAGCGGTACGGCCCGCCGTCGATCCGCTCCGACATCTGGGTCAGGAGATCGCGAAGCAGACGCGCGGGCGCTGGGTTCGGCTCGTCCCCGCCCCCGGGGCCGAACACGCCTGGCAGGAAAGTTCCGCCGATGGACTGGTTGATGCCGGCAACCAGACGATCGAGCGTCGAGCTGCCGGCGAAGTCGGCCAGCAGCTCTTCCTGGCCGGCGACCGTGTCGAGCGTCGTTCGTAGCGTGTCGAGCGGCAGGTACAAGAGCCCGTGCGCTTCGAGACGGCTCGCGTCGATCCGATAGCTGATGCGCGCCGTCTCGAGGGCGCCGTGGCGAAGAACACCGGCCAGGCGGGCCGCGTAAGCCGTCGAGGTCTCGATCTGCGGGGCTTCCACGACCACGACGATGTCCTCGAGCTGGCCGAAGTCCTCGGCGTAGTCCTTGTAGAGCGTGGCGTACTGCTGGTGGAGCGGCAGCAGATGGAACTTGGACGTCTCGAGCGTGAGGGAATGTGCCGCATAACCGGCGCCGAGCGCGGCACAGGCGAACGCCATGGAGACCGTCAACGCTGGGTGGGCGCAGCAAAGCCGGACGAGGGTCTGTAAGATCCTGCCGGTCAGCGAGAGCGGAACCATGGACGGTCACCTGCCGGATCGACGATCATCGCGCAGGCTGTCCTCCGGAGGCAGTCGAGGGCGCCGCCAATTCAGCTTGGTGCGACTTGAACTTCGCGACCAGAGCCTCGTACGAGGAGGTCCGGATGATTTTGTTGAATTGCGCCCGGTAGTTCGCCACGAGGCTGATCCCGTCGATGCTGAGGTCGTACACCTGCCAGCGGTCGTCGATGCTGCGCATGCTGTAGTCAATGGGCAACTCGTGTCCTGCGCTGAGCGGGAGCGTCGTCCGCACGACAGCGTAGTCGCCGTCAATCCGCTCGCCCTGCACGGTCATCTTGTGAGCGCCGTGCTGGTCCACCTTGGAGATGTACGAGCGCTGGACCAGTTCAGTGAAGAGGCGAACGAACTCCACGCGTTCGGCGGACGTCCGCTGCGGCCAGTACTGACCGAGGGATCGCTTCGCCATCTCGCCGAAGTCGAATATCTCGTTGGCGGCGATGACGATGGCGCTTCGGCGCTGGTTGAGCTTCTTGTCGCCGTCCAGCTCGGGGTCGTCGAGGATCTTGAACACCCGGTCGATCCCGGCGCGCAGCTGATCGCTCGGCGCGCCTGCCCAAGCGCCGCGAGCGGGGACGAGCGCGAACAGGAGAACCAGGATCCCGAAAACGCGCGCGTAGTATCTGACCATGAGTCGACCTCCCTCCCGCGCAGCTCCAAGCGATGGTTCGCGCGGCAGGCTCGACGTTGCGGTCGGATGAGACACGTCGCGCCATACACCAGGATCGCCAACGCAGGGTCCGGCGTCTGGTCAGAAGTGCTCAGGTTTGGCTGTTGCTGCGGGAGCGGGCGCCAGGGCTCAACCCGCCGGAGAACTCACCCGGTCGGGCCGCGACGTCGACTCGCCGGGTCGCGACGCGGCGCGCCCCGTCAGCCGCGAACAGGCGGCGTCAGGCCGCATTCGGAGATTTTCTTGAGCAGCGTCTTGTAGCTGACCTTGAGAATCCGCGCGGCCTGGGTACGGTTCCAGCTCACGCGATCGAGCACTTCCAGGAGCGCCGTGCGCTCGGCGTCTCGCGCCCCGCGGCGCCCGGCCTCTCTCAGGCCCTCCGAGGCGATCGGCGATGGAACTGGGACGTGCCCGTTATGCCCGTGATATCCGTTGTGTCCATTGCGATTCCGGCTCATCAGGGCCTCCATCGTCTGGTCCCCGTCTCCGAGCACTGCCAGCCGGCGGATCACGTTTTCGAGCTCGCGCACGTTACCGGGCCAGGAGTACTCGGTCAGCCGCGCCAGCGTCTCGGGCATGAGCTGCTTCTGCCGCCCGTACTGGGAGTTGAACCGGGCCAGGAACCGCGAAGCCAATGCCGGGATCTCTTCGCGGCGCTCCCGCAGCGGGGGCACCTTGATCTCGACTACGTTGAGGCGGTAGTAAAGGTCCTCGCGGAACTCGCCGCGCGCCATCGCCGCCTCGAGGTTACGATTCGTCGCGGCGACCACCCGTGTGTCGACTTGTAGAAGCTCGAGGCCTCCCACGCGTGAGAACTGGAAGTCCTGCAACACGTGCAGGAGCTTGGCCTGGAGGGCCAGCGGCAGCTCCGCAAGCTCGTCCAGGTAGATCGTGCCCCTGTTCGCATATTCGAACTGCCCATGCTTACGCTGGTGCGCGCCGGTGAAGGCTCCCCTCTCGTGCCCGAACAACTCGGACTCGAGCAGCCCCAGCGGGATCGCGGCGCAGTTGACCTTGACGAACGGACCACGACAGCGCGACGAGGCAGCATGGACGGCTCTGGCCACCAGATCCTTCCCGACGCCGCTTTCACCACGGATCAAGACCGTCGCGTCCGTATCGGCGACATTCTCGATGACGGTCACGATGGCGCGCATCTGGGGGCTTCCGTCGAGGAGCGGACGGTCGTTGGTGGGCTCCACGATGGAAGCGGCGAAGGCCACCGCCGCGTCGCCGTGTCGTGGGGCTCCTGTAGCCCAGATCCCCGCACCGTTCCCGGGGTCGAAGTCGGACGGGTCACGCCGCGCCATGCGCTACAAGATGGTCCAGTGTCGGTTCTTAATTCTGTTCACAATTGCTCACCGGCACTGGGTTGGCACCCCGCTCTGGCATGCGCCGCAACGCGCGGCGTGGGAGGGGAATAACCTAACGTCGACGCGTGGAAGGCTACGACTGCGGCACGCGCCGCTCGGCATCCCAGGCGTAGAAGCACCCGACGTGAAATTGAACGGGCTTCTTGTTGCTGAGCACGGAGGCAATGCCCTCCATCACTAACTGCTCCTTCGTGATGAGCGTGTCGCAGACGTCGCACTGCTCCCCGTCGCCGGCACCGCCCCAGAATCTCGGCATGCTGTCATACGGCAGGCGCCCGTCATTGAGCTTGCTTCGGATGAGGAGACGAAGGGCTTCGATGTCCATTGGTGGCTCCTCAGATGTTCGACAGGAATTCCCGCGGGAAGCGTCTCGAGCCCGTACGCATCCCCGAGGTTTTCGGGACACCTCACCGCGATGCGCCACAGGATCGGCCAATCACGTTCTGACGTCTGGTCAGAATTGCTCATGTTCGTCCCGACCTATCTTTCGGCACGCGGGCGGAGGCGACACGCTCGCCGAAAGCGCGTCGCTCGCGCAAACGGGGTGATCGTCAAGCGATCTGTCCTGGCCGGCCGGAATTGGCGGACACCCTTCCGAGCGACGGCGATCTGACCCGCGCCGAAGTAGTCGATGGCGTCGTCGATCCGTTTCTTGCGGTCGACATCGACGTCGAACAGCTGTGCGCGCGCGATCTGGATAGCCGTGATGCGTTCGGACGATTCGGCGCCGACGAAAGAGAGAGGTCGCCGTGGCATGTAGAGCCCTCCAGAGGATTCGGGTTAGCTGCGAGTGCGACCGTCACGGGCAATCCTCTTGGCGCCGGCCTGGTGCCGATCAGGGCCACCGACACTTCAAGTCCTTCCGACAGGATGATCCACGTGCGTCTCGCTTGCCTAGTGGACCTTGGTCCACGTCGATGCCATCGATCCCGACCTTCTGTTGGACCAAGGTCCACTAGGTCCAGTCCCTCGCGAGAGGTCAAATCGAACGATGCGCTTCCTGATGCTCATCGGCGCGACCCTACTCGGCCTTGCGGCGGCCGCGTGCGCCCGAGTGCCGTCCCACTTCGCCCTGCCACAGCTGGCGGTCGCAGACCCCGCGTTCATTCCGACCATCGAGGCCTATACCGTGGCGCCGGTCGGCGGCGGCAACATCGTGGACGTGCTGCTGAACGGTGATCAGATCTTTCCCGCGCAGCTGGCGGCGATTCGCGCGGCACGCGAGACGATCACGTACGCCCAGTATTTCTACGAGGACGTGCCCGATCGGCCGTGAGATCGCGGAGGCGTTCGCCGATCGCTGCCGGGCGGGGGTCCGCGCGCACGTCCTGCTGGACGGATTCGGGACCATCAAGATGCCGGCGGAGTATCGGGAGACGATGACGCGCGCAGGCTGCCAGGTCGCCACGTTTCGGCCGTTGAGTCCGCTGAGCTTGCTCGCCGCCGTTGGGTTCGGGAGGGCGAACAAGCGCAATCACCGACGCATCCTCGTCGTCGACGGGCGGGTCGGATTCACCGGCGGGTCCGGTCTCAGCCCGAAATGGATGGGGGACGGGCGAACGAAAGGGCACTGGCGCGACACGGATGTTCGCGTCGAAGGCCCGGTGGTCGCATCGCTCCAGGGCGCCTTTGTCGAAAACTGGCTCGACGCGACCAACAACGTGCTCGGCGGCGAGTCGTACTTCCCGCGACCGCCCCGGTCCGGGTCGGTCTCGGCCCAAATCGTCCGGAGCTCCCCCGCGGGGAAGCTTCTCGATGTACACGATGTTCCTGCTTGCCATCTCCTCGGCCCGACGATCGATCTACGTCACCAATCCGTACTTCCTTCCCGACGACCGGATGACCCGAGCGCTCATCGAGGCGCCCGGCCGCGGCGTGCGGGTCGTCGTGCTGTTGCCCGGCGCGATCGACAACAACATCGTTCGCCAGGCGAGTCGCTCGAAGTTCGGCGAGCTGCTCGAGGCGGGCATCGAGATCTACGAGTATCAGCCGGGACTTCTCCACGCGAAGGTGATGACCGTCGATGGCATCTGGGCGACGATCGGAAGCACCAATCTGGACAGTCGCTCGTTCGCGCTCAACGAGGAGCTCAACGCCGTCGTCTATCACACGACCGTCGTCGCCCAGCTCGAGCAGGTCTTCGAGGAGGATCTGAAGTACGCGCGCAAGATCGAGTACCAGCAGTGGCGCGGCCGGGGATTCTTCAGCCAGTTCCTGGAGCTTCTGTCCCTTCCGGTCCGCGAGCAGCTCTAGGGCGCATCGCGCTCGGGTCGTCGTCCGGCCAGATGGCGCGCTGGATCGCCTGAAGTAACGCCTGCTCGTCCACGGGCTTCCAGAGGTGCGCGACAGCCCCGCACTTTTCGAGCCGACGCCGGGTCGAGTCGTCGTCGTGGGCCGTGATGAAGATGATCGGGATCTTCAGCCCGTCGGCGGCCAGGCGTTCCTGGAGCTCGAACCCGCTCCCGTTGAGATGGACGTCGAGCACGAGGCAGGCCGGTCGGCAGTGGGGCACCGCGTCGAGAAACTCACGGGCGGAGGCGAAGCTCTCGACGGTATAGCCCTTCGCCTGGACCAGGCGATGGAGCGCCCGACGGATCGAGGCGTCATCGTCGACGATGGCGATGACGGGTGCGTCGATCACAGGGAATACCTCTCCTGATGACTGTAGGGCACCGCGCGCCGCCGCGGTATTGGACCTTGGCCACGTGCGGACGGGATTTACATCACGAGGATCCGGCGCGAACGTGCGTTCCGAAGTGCCTCGAGTAGACCTTGGTGAACTCCGCGCCGAAGAACACGACCTGAGCCGAGTAGTAGATCCAGAGCAGAATGACGATAAGAGAGCCGGCGGCGCCGTATACCGAGGCCACCGTGCTGCGACCCAGATAGAGTCCGATCAACGACTTGCCGATCGTGAACAGGAGCGCCGTCACGGCGGCGCCGACCCACACGTTCTGCCACGTGATCTTCACGTCCGGCAGGAGCTTGTAGATCACGGCGAACATGAGGGTGATGGTGACGAACGACAGAAGCGCGTTGGCCGTCTCCATCACCGCCACCGGTAGCGGCGACAGCTGGGCGAAGAACTTTCCGACCGCCGCCAGCCAGGCACTGGCGGCGAGGGAGACGAGCAGCAAGAATCCGATGCCGACGACCATCGTGAACGACCAGAAACGCTCCTTGACGGCGCCGATCACCCCACGCCAGGGCCTGGTCGTCACGCCCCAGATGGTGTTCAGCGCGTCCTGCAGCTCTCCGAAGACACCCCAGAGCCCAAACAGCAGCGTGAGGACGCCCAGGCCGGTGGCGGCGAGGCTGCCGCCGGCGCTGCGGGCACTCTCGATCGCCGCCTGAATCGCCTGGGCCCCGGCGACGCCGATGAGGTCCTGTACCTGATCGATGATCTGGCCCTGCGCCGCCTCATGCCCGAGCAGGAGCGCCGCGAGGGCGATGATGACGATCAGCCCCGGCGCCAGCGCGAAGACGGTGTAGAACGCGAGCGCCGCCCCCAGCCTCGGCGCCCGGTCCTCGTACCACTCGAAGACCGTCTCCCGGAGCAGCGACCAGACGACGCGCGGCGTGAGACGGGGCGGCGGAAATCGGTCGATGCGCGACGAGAGCCGGTGCGCCGCCGTCACGAGGGCCCGGGCACGATCACGCCGGCCGCGTCCGCCAGACGAACCAGCTCGGCCACCGATGCCGCCCGCATCTTTTCCATGACCCGCGCGCGGTGCGCCTTGATCGTCTTCAGGCCGACACCGAGATCGTAGGCGATCTGCTTGTTCAACATTCCCGTCACGACGAGCGCGAAGACCTGCGTCTCCCGCACGGTCAGCATCTTGACGCGCTGCCGGATCTCCGCGGTGCGAGTCTCGTCGCTCCAGATCCGCCGCGTCCTTTGCTACGGCCCGCGCGACCGCGGCCAGGAGCTCTTCCCGATCGATTGGCTTGGTGAGCAGGTCGACCGCCCCGCCTTTCATGGCCTTGACGCTCGCCGGAACGTCGAGGTGACCCGTGATGAAGACGATGGACATTCGGCGCCCCGCGGCCGCCAGCGCCTCCTGCATCTCGATCCCGGTGAGGCCTGGCATCCGCACGTCGAGGACCAGGCAGCACGGGCCCTCCGGCGCTTCACGCGTCAGGAACTCGCGGGCCGACTGGAACGCCTCGACCGTGTACCCGGCCAATGTCAGCAAGCGACTCAAGCTCTTGCGCACCGAAAGGTCATCGTCGACGACGAAGACGAGCGGTACGACTGCGGTCAGCATTCGTCCGTCCTCCCCATCGGCAACGTGAACCGGACGGTCGCCCCGCCATGTTCGTTGTTCGCGGCGACCAGCCGGCCGCCGTGCGCGTCCACGATGGTTCGCGCAATGGCCAGGCCCATACCCAATCCTTCGGCCTTGGTCGTGTAGAAGGGCTGGAAGATGCGGTCCGTGTCCTTCTCATCGATCCCGGCGCCGGAGTCCTGAACCGCAACCGTGACGGTGGTGGCACCGTCCCTGGCGGTCCGGATGACGAGAGTTCGGGCACCCGCCCAGGGTGGCCGCAGGGCTTCGAGGCCATTCAGCACCAGGTTCAGCACCACCTGCTGCAGCTGCACCCGGTCGCCGAGCACCCCTGGCAGATCGGCGGCGAGGTCGAGGCGCAGCGACACGTTGCGGGTGAGCGCATCGTTCTTCACGAGCCAACCCACTTCACTGACGATTTCGTTGACGTCGAGCGGGACGAACTCGAGGTCACCCTTCCTGAGCAAGCTGCGCAGCCGGCGGATCACGGCAGCGGCCCGCTTGTCATCCGCGACGATGTCGGTCAGGATTTCGCGCATCGCCTCGAGATCGACGACGTCGCACGCGAGCAGATTCTGAGCCGCCTGAGCGTTGCTGAGGATCGCGGTCAGCGGTTGGTTCAGCTCGTGGGCCAGGGACGCACTGAGCTCGCCCATCGCAGACACCCGGCCGATGTGCGTCAGCTCCTGCCGCAGCCGCTGCGTTTCGAGCTCTCCCTGCTTGCGCGACAGCGCATTGGCGAAGACTTCCCCGAGGAGGTGCAGCTGCTGCATCAGTAACACCTCGTCCGACCTCGAGCGTTCGGCGTCGCCCGTGCTGAACACGAGGCCTCCCACCACGATGCCACCTGCCAGCAGCGGCACCGCCACCTGGGGCTTGACGCGGTGATCGAGATAGCTCCGCCGGTCCACCGCGGCCTCGTCCGGAAGCTTCTCGATCTCGGAAAAGCTGACGACGTCTCCGCGCTGCAGGCGCGCCGTCATCCACGGGAACTCGCCGACGTCCATCCATTCCTCGATCGCCCACGAATGGGTGGTGCTCCCGTCCCGGGAGAACTCGATCAGACTACCGCGCGCCACCCCGAGGAAGTCGACGACGCGATGAAGCGCGCGCTGAACCTCTCGATTGAAATCGCCGGCCGACAGATGACTCAATGCGGTCGAGAGGGACGACAGGAGCTTCTCGAATCGAACGCGCTCGGCGAGCGAGAGCTCCATGCGCTTCCGTTCCAGGGCACTGGCGAAGGCCGCGCCGAGAAGGCGAAGCCGTTCCACCAACTCGGCTGGCCAGGCTCGTTCGCTCCGAACCGAGCCGAAGGAGAGCACGCCGAGCATCGGGACCACCGGCGCTCAGGGGGAGAGACACCTTCGATCGCGTACCCGCGCGCTCGTAGCTTGCGCGATCGAGCGCCGCGTCTTCCGGGAGCTCATCGGTCCGAGCGAATCGGACGATGTCCCCGCTCCAGAGTCTCTTGGCCGTCCAGGGGAACTGATCGGCGTCCATGACCCGCGGCGGCTCTTCGAGGCCGGGCCGCGTCCATGAGACACGGACCCCCGGCTCGCCTCCGGCGTACACGTCGAGGCTGCCGCGATCCACGCCGAGGAACATGGCGACCTGCTGCAGCGCGCGCGCGAGCGCCGCGTCGATCGCGCTGGCCGGGAGGTGGATCAACCCAGCCGAGAGCTCCGAGAGGAGCGTCTCGAACCGCAGGCGCTCCTCCAGCACGGACGTCGCCCGCCGGCGCGCCGAGCCCCGGCGCGGGCTTCGCAGGCCCACGTTGTGATCTACGCCGACTGAGGAGTCGGCTCGAACGGCTCGTCCGCGGGCGTCACAACCTGGGTGCTACGGCGCGTTCCTTCGGCGCCAGCATCGCCACGACCCCGATCAACGCATCGAGACCGATGGGCTTCTCCACATGGAGCTGGAACCCTGCTCTCAGGACGCTCGCGCGGTGTTCGGGACCGGTGTAAGCCGTCAGGGCCGCGGCGGGGGTAACTCCACCACGCTCAGGCGGGAGCGCCCGAACCTGCCCGATCAGCCAGTAGCCACCCTTTCCGGGCATCGCGAGGTCGCTCAGGAGCACGTCCGGGCGCTCCCTCTGCAGCGCGGCGAGCGCCTCCTCGGCGGAATCGACCGCGGTGACCGTGGCGCCATCATGCGTGAGGATGTCACTCACGACCTCTCGCACGTTGCGCGCGTCGTCGACGACCAGCACCCGGACACCATCAAGGCGAGAGCCTTCATTGAGCCACGTTACGGGAGTCGTCATGCCTCACCCCCTTGACGTCCTCTTGAAGGGAGACTCTATCCGCGCCGGCACGCGAAGACTGGTCAATATTGCTCACGCGGTTTTCGACCTCCGCGCGGACCTCTCGTCGTCCCAGAGCTGGAAGCATTCGACGTGCAACTGAATGGATCCCCGACCCGCGAGGGTGGTCCCCGTCACCACGAACTGGGCCATCGTAATGAGCTTCTCGCAGGCGTCGCATTTCTGTCCGTCGGCTGGACGGCTTTGCACCTGTGAGATCTGCTCGTGAGGTAGACGGCCGTCTTGGAGCTTCTCCCGGATGAAGAGACGAAGAGCTTCGACTTGCATGGTGGCCCTCGCAGATGTCGGCAGCAGGTAAACACGCCAGATTCACCGGGGTCTCGGCGCGCAGGTGTCCTGCGCGAATCGTCCCGGGCCCGTGCCCCATTTCCAGGGTTTGCGAGACACGTCGCGCCATGCATCACAGGGTCGACCACTCAGGTTCTGCTGTCTGAGCAGAATTGCTCAGGTCTTCTACTTAGGAGGGAGGACCGGTCTGACGCCCTCTAGTCGTGGAGGACGATATTCAGGAGGGAGCTATGAACGTTCAAGCCGCCGTTGTATTCAATGAAGCCCAGCTTCCGAAACTTGTTCATGAAGAAACTGACTCGGGACCGCGTCGTCCCGACCATTTCGGCCAGGGTTTCCTGACTGATCTTGGGCACGACGGGCTCATGTTGCCCGTCTTTGCCGAAGCGGGTCAGCAACAACAGAATCCGCGCCAGCCGCTTCTCACTGGAATTGAACAGCTGATCGACCAGGTCCTCTTCGATCCGCACATTCCGGGAGAGCAGGTACGCCATGAAGAGCTCGGACAATGCGGGCTCATTGTGGAGCATCCGGACCATGGTTTCTTTTTGAAGCCGAAGGATCGAGCACTCGGTCATCGCGGTCGCCGTGGCCATGCGAAGCGGCTGTCCCGCGAGGCACCCTTCACCAAAGAAATCGCCGCTCCCCAAGATTGCGACGACCGCTTCCTTTCCGCGCGTGGACAGGACCGTCAGCTTCACCTTGCCCTTCTCGATGTAAAAGACCGCGTCCGCGGGTACTGCCCTGCGTGAAGACGGTGGCTTTCTTTCGAAAGTCCTTGGTGGTTCCCCCGCGGGCCTTCGCAAGGTACGTCCTGAGATCGAGTGGCGCGTCTTTTTTTTGGCCATGTATTGCTCCCTCTTATATGAGCAGGGATTCGATACGGGTCAAGGCTAGAGTCTAGCCCAGCGCCTCACACGGCGTCAATAGTCGAACGAATCCGGCATGTTATGTCGGCCGGTCCGGTTGAAGCTGCCCCTCACCCCGTGTAGCCGCGCGAGTGCATGCAGGCTGCGTAGGCATTGCGGTAGCTCTCGTCGTGCTTCTTGTTCTCGTTCAGGCCAGAGCGTCCCGCCCCCTGCGCCCACGAGGCCACCGATGACCGCGCCCTTGCCGGCACCGCTCCCGCCGGCAACGACGGCGCCGCCCGCCGCGCCGACTGCGGCACCCGCGACTGCGCCGATCGCGCCGGCGATCACGGTATCTGGTGTTCTCACGCTGGCCGGCCTGGGCCGCTGCGGACTGGTTGCACGCGTCGACCGCCGATTGCGTCGGGACGCCCGCTGTCGTCGGTGCCGCCGGTCCCGCCGATGGGCTTGCCACGCTCAGCGTCGCGCGGCCCGGGCTGACGTCAACCATCTTCTTGTCGCGCCAGTTCGCCACGACGAGGCCCGTCGCAACCACGGTGACAATCACGAGAGCCATCGCGACCGCTGCCAACTTCCAGGGTCTTCATTCGCCAAGTTCCCGATCCTTTTGTGGTCTGCGCCGGCGCCACCATCTGGGCGACGGATCTCGCTCGCCATGTAGTCCACCGTGTGTAGCGCATATGCGAGTACGCCCGCCGTCGCAGCCCCTTCACGTCGCTGCCGAACGGCGGGCGCCGTCACTGCTCTCCCGTTCCGACTGCCTAGCCCGCTAGTTCTCTACTTCGCGAAGGCGAGCTCGTTCTTGACCGACTTCACGCCCGGCAACGCCGCGCGCCATCTCGGAGGCCTTGGCGCTGGCGCCGATGGTCGCCACCTGACCGGTCAATGTGACGACACCGGAGTCGGTGCGGACATCCACCATCTTGAGCTGCGAATCCTTGCCGAACCGGGTCTCGACGGCCTTTGCGATGTCCTTATCGTTGGCGTCCACCGCCTGGCGGGCCGCCGGCGTCACCACCTGGAGATCGTTCTTCACGGACTTCACACCCTCGATCCCTTGCGCGACGTCGCCGGCGGCGCTCTTGGCCTCGGCGGAGTCGACCTTGCCGCGGAGATGGACGACACCCTTGGTGGTGTCGACGCTGATCTGGGTCATCTTCACCCGTTCGTCGGCGAAGAGCGAGATCTTGGTCTTGGAGGTGAGCCAGCTATCGCTGGCCATCGTCGTGACTTCTTGCGTCGTGGTCTGGGCCTTCTCGTCGGCTGCGCCCGCTGCCAGCGGGGCCGCAACGACAAGGGTCATCAAGATCGCTGCCGTCATCGTAGTACCGTACCGCATAGTCCGATTCTCCTCACAACACACGTGGTTTAACGCGACCTACTCGCCGGCGACTCGTCGTTGTCTTGTCGCCGGGATCCTCGACGCTTCTCGCTACGTCCCTACTGCGGCGCTCGACCGCGCACGCACCGAGGCGTCGTCAGACGATCCGGCGACCCCCTAGAAACTGGAATGCGACGACAATAGCCGCGATCACGAGCAGGACATGGACCAACCCGCCGCCCGTGTACGCAGTGCCCATCCCGAGCGCCCACAGCACCAACAGAATCACCGCAACTGTCCACAACATGACACTCTCCTTCTCTCTCCCCTGACGTCCTGGCCCTTGACCCGCTGATGCCATCGCACCCCGCGGGTCGAAACAGGGGCCGGGCTCGTCAGAATCGCAGCACGAACATCTTGAGCAACAGCACACCAGTCACCCCGATCGCGAACGCCATCCACATGCCTATCACCAGCTCTCTTCGCGCCCGATGACCTCAGGGGCCCGCTATCTCATGCGGATGTTCTGCAATGAGCCGAGCAGCCCGAAGCCCTGCAGGAGCCAGACGACGACGACGACGACGACGACCACGTTGACGATCGACTTGATCTTCGAATCCATCGGCACGTAGTTGTTGAGCAACCAGAGCAGAACTCCGACCACGACCAATGTGAGGACGACTCCGAGCAGGCTCATGTAGCTCTCTCCGTGTGTCTTTTCGATCGGGCGGATGTCAAGGTCGTCACGACCCGCGACCGACTCGCGGAATCACATGCGCGTCGATCTGCTTGTTCCGAAGCCTCGTCAACAGATCCCCGAAGGACGACGTCCGGATGATCGAATTGAACTGACTCCGGTAGTTCGAGACGAGGCTCACGTTGTCGAGCACCACGTCGTACACCTCCCATCGATCGCCCCTGTCGATGAGACGGTAGTCGATCGAGATCTCCACTCGGCGATCGGTCGTGATCCGGGATCGCACCTGCGCGTACGAGCCGTTGATCGACTCGCCCAGGAACGCGATCCGCTCTCCAGCGTAGTTCTCGATCGTCGACAGATAGGACCGTTCCAGCAGCGCGGTAAACAGTCGAACGAACTCGTCCTGGTCCCTCGGCGACTGGGCGCTCCAGTGCCGGGACAAGGCCAGCCGAGCCATCTCGTTGAAGTCGAACAACGCGTCCGCCACCCGCCGAATCTCGGTCCGGCGGCTGGTGCTCTCGCTGCCGGCGGGCGTCTGTGATTGAACGGCCGCCAGCACCTGCGAGACGGACGACTTGACGAGGTCGAGGGGGCGGACGCGACTCGCGACCGCGCTCGGCTGCACAGCCTGAACTGCGTCCCCGGAACGGGCAGGCTGCGTGCCGAGCGGAACCGCGGTCACCAGGATCACCAGCGCCGCGCCAAAGCGCCGATACAGCGCGCGGTCACTACCTCTCGTCCGGTCCCCCAGTGGTTTCATCACTCATCCTTTAGCTAGCGGGAATGGTCGTCCCAGGCCTGCCTGACGTCAGATGGGCCCAACTAAGGAGTACGCTCTTCGCCTTGTGGAGTCTGTGCTGTATTGACCACTAAGCAGTGCGGGAGGATGTTGCGGAGACGGACCGGCGCGATCGGCCCGAAGACTTAGCTCTCGCCCTCGCGGATAACGTTCTGAATGACCGCCAGCGCCTCCTTCTGGATCCGATGCAGATGGTCGCTTCCCTTTGAAGCTCTCCGCGTAGAGCTTGTAGACATCTTCGGTGCCCGAGGGCCGTGCTGCGAACCAGCCGCTCGGAGCGACCACTTTCAACCCGCCGATGGGCGCGTTGTTCCCCGGCGCCGTCGTGAGCCGCGCCGTGATCCGCTCACCCGCGAGCTCGGAGGCCGTGATCTGCTCCGGCGACAGCCTCGGCGAGCCGCGCCTTCTGCTCGGGCGTCGCCGGCGCGTCGATCCGCTCGTAGGCGCACTCGCCGAATTCCACCGTGAGCTCGCGGTAGAGCTCGCCGGGGTCGCGCCCGGTCACCGCGGTCATCTCCGCGGAAAGGAGGCCGAGAACGATCCCGTCCTTGTCGGTGGTCCACACCGTGCCGTCGCGGCGGAGGAACGAGGCCCCTGCGCTCTCCTCGCCCCCGAACCCGAGCGACGCGGCGAGGAGCCCGTCGACGAACCACTTGAACCCGACGGGCACCTCCAGCAGCGGACGCCCGAGCCGGGCGGCGACCCGATCGATCATGCTGCTGCTCACGAGCGTCTTGCCGATTCCGGCGCCTCGCGGCCAGGCGGGCCGATGGCTGAACAGGTAGGAGATCGCCACGGCGAGATAGTGGTTCGGGTTCATGAGCCCGACGCTTCGCGCCACGATGCCGTGCCGATCGTGATCGGTATCGCACGCCCACGCGACGTCGAAGCGATCCTTGAGCCCGATGAGTCGCCGCATCGCATAGGGCGACGAGCAGTCCATCCGGATCTTGCCGTCCCAGTCGACCGTCATGAACGCGAAGGTCGGATCGACGACGTCGCTCACCACCGTCAGCGGTAAGCGATAGCGGTCACCGATCATCGACCAGTAGTGCACGCCCGCGCCCCCGAGCGGATCGACCGCGAGGCTGAGCTGGGCGCCGCGCACGATGTCCAGATCCACCACGTTTCCCAGATCGGCGACGTAGGCGCCCATGTAGTCGAAGCGGTGCGTCGTCGACGCGCGGCGCGCGCGCTCGAACGTGACGCGTTCCACCTCCGCGAGACCGTCGGCGAGGAGCGCGTTCGCCCGATCCTGGATCCATCCGGTCACGTGAGTGTCGGCGGGTCCGCCGTGCGGCGGGTTGTACTTGAAGCCGCCGTCCTCGGGCGGGTTGTGCGAGGGCGTCACGACGATGCCGTCGGCGAGACCGCTCGTGCGGCCGCGGTTGTACGTCAGGATCGCGTGCGAGATGACGGGCGTGGGCGTGTACCCGTCACGGTCGTCGATCATGACCTCGACCCCGTGGGCCGCCAGCACCTCGAGGGCGCTGGCGAAGGCCGACTCCGAGAGGGCGTGCGTATCGATCCCGAGGAACAGGGGGCCGTCGATGTCCTGCCGTCGGCGGTATTCGCAGATGGCCTGGGTGATCGCGAGGATGTGGGCCTCGTTGAACGAGCCGACGAGCGCCGAGCCGCGATGGCCGGACGTGCCGAAGGCCACCCTCTGCTCGCGCCGCGAGGGATCAGGCCGCGTCGTGTAGTACGCCGTCATCAGCCGCGGAATGTTCGCCAGCATGGCTGGCTCCGCGGGCATTCCAGCGCGGGGGTCCACCACCCTCCCGCCTCGCGAGTCGGGGCTAGACGAGCTCGGCTTCGAGCTCGCCGATGCTCGCCGCCACGACGTCCACGAGCTGGTCGACTTCCGCGGGCGTGATGCAGAGCGGCGGTGCGAGCCTGACGACCTGGCCGCGCGCGTAGACGATCGCGCCGCGATCCCACGCCATGCGGTCGAGCCTCGCCACTTTGTTCTTGTCGAGCGGCCGGCCGGAGCCGTCGGGCTCCACGAGCTCGGCGCACACCAGGAGCCCGCGCCCGCGCACTTCGCCGACGATCCGCTTCTTGCCGACCGCCTGCTGGAGCCCGTCGCGGAGCCGCGCGCCCATCGCCTCGGCGTTCTCGATCAGGTGGTCCTTCTCCATGATCTGGATGTTGGCGAGCGCCGCCGCGCACGCGACCGGGTGCGCCGCGTACGTGCCGGGGTGCACGTTCTCCTCCTTGGCGTCGTCGGGGAACGCGTCCGCGAGCCGACCCCGCGCGATGGCGGCCGAGAGCGGGATGTAGCCGGAGGTGATGCCCTTGGCCACGGTCATCAGGTCGGGGACGATTCCGTCGTGCTCGACGGCGAACCATCGGCCGGTACGGCCGAACCCGGTGATGACCTCGTCGGCGATCATCAGCACCTCGAGCTCGTCGCAGATCGCGCGCACGGCGCGCAGCCAGCCGATCGGCGGCATGATGAAGCCGCCGGAGGAGATCACCGGCTCCATGATGACCGCGGACACCGTCTCCGGCCCTTCCTTCACGATCGCCTCGCGCAGCTCGCGCGCGCGGCGCTTGACCAGCTCGTCGTCGGTGCCCGGTTCCCCGATCTCGGTACGGGTACGGCGGCGTGACCTTCGCGAAGCCCGGCACGTGAAGCTCGGTGTACGCCGCGGTCAGATGCGGCAGCCCGCAGACCGCGAAGGTGCCGGTCGTCCCGCCGTGGTAGCCGCCCTGCAGCGAGATGACCTTGTGCTTGCCGGGCTTGCCGGAGGCGAGCCAGTAGTGGCGGGCCATCTGCATGGCGCGCTCGTTGGCCTCGGCCCCGCTGACCGCGAAGAACGAGTAGTCCAGATCGCCCGGCGTGAGGCGGGCGAGCTTGGCGGCCAGCTCCGCGGCCGGGCGGTTCGAGAACTGGCGAGTCGTCGGGTAGTAGGCCAGGCGCACGGTCTGCTCGGCGATCGCTTCGGCGATCTCGCGCCGGCCGTGACCGACGTTGACCACGGCGAGGCCGGCGAAGCCGTCGATGAGCTTCTTGCCGCGCTCGGTCCAGACGTAGACGCCCTCGGCGCGCTCGATCACGAGCTCCTCGTCGGCGAGCCAGGGATGATCCTGCGTCTTGTGGGTCCAGAGGTGCCTGATCGCCTCGCCGCTCGTGGCCATGGGTTGCCTCCCTGTTTGGCCGATGCTATCACCTCGCGTGCTCCGAGTGGGGTCGGCGCCGACTACCAAGCTTAGCGGTCTCGTTCGGTCGTGATGCAGCCGCGAGTACCTCGAAAGATGGCTGGCCCTTCAAACGGCGGGCCGTACGCTTGACGTCATGGCTCTTGGCACCGTCAGAACACTCGCCACGGCGGCGTTCGTCGTCGTAACACTGCTCACCGTGTCAACGGCGTTCGCTCAAGAGAGCAGCAAGTCGGAGGAGTCCTCTCGCGAGACCAAGGAAGAGATCAGGAGCATCCTCTCCGACATCGAGAAGCGCCATCCGCCCAGCGCTCCGGCAACGATTCAACCGCTCGAGGTACGCACGGTGTCGGCCGGGAGGCGCACGGAGTGGCAGCCGTTCTTGCTCCTCGGCGTGGTCCTGGTGCTCGGGACGGTGGGGCTGCTCATCATCCTCAAAGTATGGCCGGTGCGCCCCAGGGCCAAACGGCGCAGGCGTCGCTGACGTGGGGTAGTCCGCAGAGTCAGGCTAGCCGCACGAGGCTGTCACGATCTGCTACGATCTGCCGCCATGGAACTCGCACGCTCCCGCGCCGAACAACTCTCGTACGCGCCTCGCGGATGTTCATAGTCGGGATCGACGTCGGCGGCACGTTCACCGATCTGACCGCGGTCGACGAAGCCACCGGCAAGGTCGTCGTCACCAAAGTCCCTTCACAGCCTCGTAACGAAGCGGCCGCGGTCCTGGCCGGCCTTCAGGCGCTCGGCATCGCGGGCCGTGACGTGCGCCGGCTCGTCCACGGCACGACCGTCGGGACCAACGCCGTGCTCGAGCGGCGCGGCGCGCGGGTGGCGATCCTGACGACCGCCGGCTTTCGCGACCTGATCGAGATCGGCCGCACCAAGCGCAATATTCCGGCGCTCTTCGTGCCGACGTTCGTGCGTCCCAAGCCGGTCGTCGAGCGCAAGCACCGATTCGAGATCGTCGAGCGCCTGGCGGCCGACGGCGGAGTGCTGGTGGAGCTCGATCCCGCCAGTGTCGAGCGCGCGCTCGACGCCGCCGCGGCCTCGGGCGCCGAGGCGCTCGCGGTCTGTCTTCTGCACGCGTATCTGAATCCGGCCCACGAGCGCGCGGTCGCCGATCTCGCGAAGGGGCGCTACCCGAAACTGCCCGTGTCGTGCTCCGCCGATGTCGTCGCCGAGTATCGTGAGTTCGAGCGCTTCTCGACGACCGTGCTCAACGCATATCTGCAGCCGATCATGGACGGCTATCTGGCTGGGCTCGAGGAGCGCCTGCGCGCCACCGGCTACGCACACGGCGTCCTCACCGTGGCCTCGAGCGGCGGCATGATGACGACGGAGACAGCCCGGCGACTGCCGATCAAGACGATCTTCTCGGGCCCGGCCGGCGGCGTCAGCCAGGCGTGCTTCGTGGGCGAGGTCGCCGGCGTGCGCGACTTCATCACCTACGACATGGGCGGCACCTCGACCGACGTGTGCCTCGTGCGCGATCTCGCGCCGCTGACCACGTCGGACGGTATGCTCGGCGCCTTTCCGGTCAAGGTCCCGCAGCTCGACATGCACAGCGTCGGCGCGGGGGGCGGCTCGATCGCCTGGCTCGACGTCGACGGAAGCCTTCAAGTCGGGCCCCGCAGCGCCGGCGCCTCGCCGGGTCCCGTCGCCTACGGCCTCGGCGGCACCGAGCCGACCGTGACGGACGCGAACGTCGTGCTCGGCCGCATCGGGACGACGAAACGCCTGGGCGGCAGCATCGCCATCGACGCCGCGGGCGCCCGCCGCGCCCTTGCCGAGCTCGGCACGCGCCTCGGGCGCTCGATGACCGTCGAGACGCTCGCCGAGGGCGTCATCACGATCGCGGTCGCGCGAATGACGTCGGCGATCCGCGAGATCTCGATCCAGCGCGGACACGATCCGCGCGATTTCACCCTGATCGCCTTCGGCGGCGCCGGACCGATGCACGCGCTGGCTCTGGCGCAGGAGATCGGGATTCCGCGCGTGCTGGTGCCCCGCCATCCCGGGAATTTCTCGGCGCTCGGTCTCCTCGCCTCGCAGATCAAGCACGACGACGTCAGGACGCGCGTGGGCCCGCTGCGCGATCGCCTCACGGTCGCGGTCGAGCTGTTCGGGGAGATGGAGGACGCCGCGCGCCACCAGCTGAGCCTGGAAGGATTCACCGCGCAGGAGCAGCGTCTCGTCCGCTCGCTCGATCTGCGCTATCAGGGTCAGGCGTTCGAGCTGAACGTGGCGGCCGGCGACTCCGGCGCGAACGAGCTCGAGCTCGACACGATCGAAGCCGCATTCCACCGCCAGCACCTCGGCGCATACGGGCATTCGAGCCCGGGCGCCACGATCGAGCTCGTCAACGCGCGACTGACGGCCTACGGCCTCGTCCCCAGGCCGTCGAGCGAGCGCCACCAGAGCGCAGAGAGCTCGCTCGACGGCGCGCTGGTCGGGCGCCGTCCAGTGTGGTTCGCAGGAGCGCCGCACGACTGTGCGGTGTGGGAGCGAGAGCGGCTTCCCGAGCGGTCTCACCTCCGCGGGCCCGCCATCGTCGAGGAGTTCGGCGCGACGACCGTCGTTCCCCCGGGGTGGCGCGGCGAGGTCGACGAGTACGGCAATCTCCGTTTCGAGCGGGAGACCAGGGCGTGATCGATCCCATCACCCTCGAGGTGCTGCGCGAGGCGTTCGTCTCGATCGTGCGCGAGATGCGCGTGACCCTGGTGCGCACCGCGTTCTCGTCGATTCTCTACGAGGGCGAGGACTTCTCCTGCGTGCTCATGGACGGCCACGCTCAGATCGTCGCCATGTCCAAGGGGCAGGATCATCCGCTCCACATCGTGCCGGTCGCCTGGTCGATGAAGGCGGTGCGGGAGAAGTTCGGCGACGACATCCACCCGGGCGACATCTTCCTGCACAACGAGCCCTATACCGGCGGGACTCACCTCAACGACGTGGCGATGATCTATCCGCTCTTCGCGGACGGCGAGCTGTTCGTCTTCCCCGTCGTGCGCGCGCACTGGGGTGACGTGGGCGGGATGAGCCCGGGCAGCCTCTCGGGCCGCGCGACCGAGATCTTCCAGGAAGGCGTCCGCATCCCGCCGATCAGGATCGTCGATCGCGGTCGGCCGAACGAGGCCGCGCTGGACCTGCTCTTCAGCAACATGCGCGGGCCTCGCGAGCGACGTGGCGACTTCCAGGCGATGCTCGGGACCTGCCGGAAGGCCGCCGAGCGCGATCGAAGAGCTGGTCGCGCGCTACGGCGCCGCGACGATCCGCGACGCCGTCGCGGAGCTCATGGACCGCGCCGAGGGCCGGATGCGCCGCGCCATCCGCGGGCTCCGCGCCGGCGAATACGTCTACGAGGCGCACCTGGAGGCCGGCACCGAGCGGCTCGAGCCGCTCACGGTGCGCGCGAAGGTCACCATCGCCGGTGACACGATCACGGTGGATCTCGCCGGCACCTCGCCGCAGACGCTCGGCCCGACCAACGTCGGTCCGGCCATGGCCCCGACCGGCGCCTTCACGATCATCAAGTCGTTCCTCGATCCGGGCTCCGACGTGAACTCCGGCGCCTTCCGTCCGCTCACGGTGATCACGCCGCCGGGCACGATCGTGAACGCGAACCCACCCGCGCCGTGCGGCGGCATGGTCGAGGTGAAGTACTGCGTGGAGTCGGCGGTGATGGGCGCGCTCGCCCAGGCGCTCGACGGCAAGATCGCCGGCGACCTCAAGGGCGGCGGCAATCACTGCTACGTCGGCGGCCCGCATCCGCGTACGGGCGAGACCTTCATCTTCTACGAGTACCCGGCCGGCGGCACCGGCGGCTTCGACGGCGGCGACGGCAGCAACACCGTGCGCACGTGGACCGAGAGCGACATGACGACGCTCCAGCCCATCGAGGCCGTCGAGCAGCTCTATCCCGTGCGCATCGAGCGCACCGCGCTGCGCGAGGATTCGGGCGGGCCCGGGCGCTGGCGCGGCGGGCTCGGTCTCACGCGCGAGGTGCGGATCCAGGTGTCGGGCTCACAGCTGTCGGTGCTCGCCGAGAAAGCGGTGCTGCCACCCTTCGGCGTCTCGGGTGGCGCGGCCGGCGCGACCAATCGCTTCTGGGTCGCGACGGAACGGTCAGCGTGTCCAATCGTCCCCGCTGCCCGGCAAGGTGAGCGGATATCCGCTCGAGCTCGGTGACGTGCTGCTGATGGAGTCGAGCGGCGGCGGTGGCTTCGGCGACCCGCTCGAGCGTGATCCGGAGCGTGTCGCCGCGGACGTGGCCGAGGGCTACGTCACTTCAGCGGCCGCGGAGGCGATCTACGGCGTCGTGCTACGCGGCGGCGCGCCGGATGCCGCTGCCACCGCGGCGAGGCGGGCGTCGCTGCGCGCGACCCGACTGCGCGTCCGAGCTGATCGCCGGTGCCGGGCTCGACGCCCAGAGTGGACGCGAAGTTCGGCTCAGCACAGAGGTCGCGACGCGGCTTGGCGTGACGGCCGGTGCGGTCGTCGAATTCGTGAATCCGCGCGGGGCACCGCTGCGAGCCTGGGTGGTCGGCCCCGTCCCGTCGGCGCCGGTCGTGGCGCGGTGGCGGAGCTCGCGCCAATCGCCCTGCGCATGCTCGCCGGGACCGACGTCTCCGCGGTGGAGGTTCGGGCCATCCATACCGGAGTGTTGACGGCCGCGGGCGGCTCGCGCTAAGGATACCTGCCGGCACGCCGGCTCGATCTCGCTTCACACAGGGGGCTCAACGATGAGAAGACGTCTCGGACTGCTCGGACTCGCCGCCGTCGTTCTCGGGGGCATCGCCCTCGCCGCGCCCGAAGATGCCGCCGCGCAGCGCAAGCTCAGCTTCGGCTACGACCAGCCGCACACGACCGCCTACGGCATCGCCGCCGACATCTTCGACGCCAAGCTGCTGGAGCTCTCGGGCGGCAAGCTCGGGATCAATCAGTTCCCCGGCGCCCAGCTCGGCCAGGAGCCGGTGATGCTGCAGAAGCTCCGGGCCGGTGACATCGATTTCATCATCACCTCGACCGCCAACGCGTCGACGGTGGCACCGCAGGCCGGCGTGCTCTCGCTGCACTTCATCTTCCGCGACGAGGACCATCTGAAGAAGGTCATCGGCAATCCTCAAGTGGTCGCCGCGTTCCGCGAGATGGTCGCCGACTCGGTCAAGGGCGCGCACGTGATGGCCCTCATGACCATGGGCATGCGCAACATCTACAGCAAGAAAGAGGTCAAGTCGGTCGACGACATCAAAGGCATGAAGGTCCGGGTCCAGGCCACGAAGACCGAGGACACGCACTTCCCCGCCTACGGTGCCCAGACCGTGCACATGCCGTTCGGCGAGGTCTACACGTCGCTGCAGACCGGCGTCGTCAACGCGGCCGAGAACGGCGTCAACGTCTACCTGGCCAACAAGCACTACGAGGTCGCGCCCGTTCTGTCGATGACCCAGCACGAAGCCAACAACAACGCCGTGTGGGTCAGCGAGAAGACCTGGAACAGCCTGAACGATCAGGAAAAGAAGTGGGTCCAGAGCGCGGCCGAAGAGGTGGGGCGCGTGGAGCCGGGCAAGGCGCTCG
Organism: uncultured Candidatus Rokubacteria bacterium; assembly: GCA_963789955.1. Lineage (GTDB taxonomy): Bacteria > Methylomirabilota > Methylomirabilia > Rokubacteriales > CSP1-6 > AR31. The sequence continues at coordinate 1,190,450 of CAWBMV010000034.1, read as the reverse complement.
CGCTCGAGCAGGAATCGGCGGTGAAGCTCAAGAAGATGGGCGTCAAGGTGGTCGACGGTGTCGACAAGTCGGGCTTCGCCAAGGCGGCCCAGCCGATCCAGGACCAGCTCGCCACCGAGCTCGGCCCCCACGCGGTGCGGATCCTCAAGCTCATTCGCGAGACCAAGTAGCCGGGTGTCGGCCTGGACGCCCGACCCGCGAGGGCTGGTGCTCGAGCGTCACCGCCATCTCAAGTGGCGGGCGCTCGACTCGCTCGAGGCCGTGCTGATGGCGCTGTGCGGGGCCAGCATCATCGGTTTCGGCCTGTCCGTCTTCTTCGACGTCCTCACCCGCACCATCGGCCACCCGTGGCTCTGGCTCCAGCAGGTGACGACCGCGTTCTTCGCGTACGGCATCTTCATCGGCATGGCCGCGGCGACCCGCCGCCACGATCACCTGTACCTGACCGAGATCACGCGCCGGCTCCGGGGCGCGACGCGAACGGCCTTCGAGACGTTCGGGCGGCTAGTGGTGCTCGGCGTCGCGCTCGCCATGATCTGGTTCGGCTACAAGAACTTCCTCCTGGACCTCGGCAGCTTCCGCATGCCCTCGATGATTCCGCTGGGCGTCTACACGATCATCGTTCCGCTCTCGGGCGTGCTCATCGCGCTCTTCGTCGTCGAGCAACTGCTCAACGGGTGGCGTCACGGCTTCGAAGGGCCGGAGGACGCGAACATCGTCGCCGAGGTCGTACCGTGAACAGCGGGCTCATCCTCGGCCTGATGACGTTGCTGTTCCTGTCGCTCGGCTATCTCGGCGTGCCGGTGGCCTTCGCGCTGATGGCCGGCGTCCTGGCGGCGACGGCGTTCACGCCGATCAGCTTCCCGTCGATCATCGGCCAGATGTTCCATGGCATCGATTCCGAAGCGCTGCTGGCGGTGCCGTTCTTCCTCCTGGTCGGCGAGCTGATGACCTCCGCCGAGGTGACCCAGCGCATGATCGTATTGTCGCAAACCCTGGTCGGCCACCTCCGCGGGGGTCTGGCTCAGGTGATCACCCTCTTCAGCATGTTCTTCGCTGGAATCTCCGGCTCGTCCACCGCCGACGTCGCGGTGCTGAGCCGCACCGTCGCGCCGGAGATGGACCGCGAGGGCTACGATCGCGCCTTCACCGCAGCGCTGATCGCGTCGGCCTCGACGATGGCGAACCTGATCCCGCCGAGCATCATGGCCGTCGTCTACGGCGCGACCGGCAACGTGTCGATCGCGGGTCTGTTCCTAGGCGGGGTGGTCCCTGGCGTGCTCATCGGCATCGGGCTCATGGTCTACAGCTACCTGTTCGGGCCGGTGGGCCTGAAACGCCGCCGCGCCACCCTGCCCGAGTTCGGCGGCGCGCTGCAGCGCGCTGCGCTGCCGCTCGTGATCCCGATCATCATCATGGGCGGGATCCTCACGGGATGGTTCACGCCAACCGAGGCGGGTCTGGTGGCGTGCGTGTACATCGTGGCGGTCGTGATTCCGCTGCTCAGGCCGCGGCACATCCGCAAGCTCCCGAGCGATTTCGTCTACGCCGGCATGCTCTACGCGATCCCGCTGGCCGCGGTGGCGGGCGCCTCCGCGTTCGGCTGGATGCTGGCCTATCTGCGCGGCCCCGACATCGTCGCCGCGTGGATCGCCATCTACGCGGGCACGAGCGGGATCAAGATCATGTTCCTGCTGGTCGGCCTGTTCGTGATCGTCGGCGACTTCGTCGACGCCGTGCCGGCGATCATCATCTTCATGCCGATCATCAACAAGCTGACCGACCTCGGCGGGATCAACCCCGTGCACATGGGCGTCGTGATCATCACGACCCTGGTGTTCGGTTTGATCACGCCGCCGTACGGCCTCTCGCTACTGGTCGCCTCGAAGTTCGTCGGGGTGGACTTCGGCCGCGCCATGGTGCGCTCGCTCCCGCTCTACGTCGTCTTCTTCTTCGCGATCGCCTTCACGGTGCTCTTTCCGGATGTCGTGGTGTGGCTGCCGAAGCTGCTCCTGCCCGAGTCGGTGGGGTGCTTCAAGAATCCGGCGGGCACGGGATATATCTGCCCCTAGTTCCGCCGGCCAATCGCTTGACGGACCGGCCTGGGTCGTCCTACCCTCTGGAGACTATGGCGCTGACATTCCGGAACCTCCATCCAGTGTTCGTCGGTGAAGCCAGCCCGATCGAGCTTCGCGCGGTCCACGACGAGGAAACGCTCGCCGAGATCCGCGCCGGCATGGACAAATATGCCGTGCTCGTCTTCCGCGACCAGCCGTTCGAGGACGCCGAGCAGCTCGCGTTTGCCCAGCGTCTGGACGGCAAGCTGCACGAGGGCACCGGCAGCCGCGTGATCGCGAAGAATCGCTTCGGCAACGAGGCGCTGTCAGATATCTCGAACGTCAACGCCGAAGGCCAGATCATGAAGGCCGACGATCGCCGGCGCCACTACACGCTCGGCAATCGTCTCTGGCACACCGACGCGTCGTTCAAGGATCCGGCCGGGCGCTACTCGATGCTGCACGCGCGCGTGGTGCCGCCAGTCGCGGCCGACACCGAGTTCGCCGATATGCGGGCGGCCTACGACACGCTGCCGGCCGAGACCAAGGCGCTGATCGAAGGGCTGCGCACGCACCATTCGATCGCCCACTCACGCCAGATCCTCGGGTTCGAGTTCTCCCAGAGCGAGCAGGATCAGCTGAAGGGCGCGGTGCACCCGCTGGTGCGTACGATCCCGCGCTCGCTCCGCCGTTCGCTCTACCTGGCGTCGCACCAGACACGGATTCTCGACTGGCCGCTGCCGGAGGGGCGTCTCCTGCTGCGCGACCTGACCGAGCACGCCACCCAGCGAGAGTTCGTCTATCGTCACGCCTGGCGTGTCGGCGATCTCGTGATCTGGGACAACCGCGCGACGATGCACCGCGCGCGGCCATTCGACGACACGAAGTATCGCCGCGAGCTTCGCCGCGTGACGACTCTCGACATCGCCGAGCCCGCCCTCGTCGCGGCCGGCTCGTAGCCAGCGAGCTCCCGCCCTGGACACCGACGGCCGCTCGCCGCTCGACGCCGCCCGCAAGCTCGTTCCCCAGATCCGCTCCGCCGCGGACGAGATCGAGAAGCAGCGCGAGCTGCCGCATCCGCTCTTCGAGGCGATGGCGGATGCCGGCCTGTTCCACATGGCGATCCCGCGCGCGATCGGTGGCGGCGAGATCGACCTGCCGACCTACATCCAGGTCATCGAAGAGATCGGCAAGGCCGACGCGAGCACCGGCTGGTGCCTGAACCAGGGTGCGATCTTCGGCACGTACGCGGCCCGGATGCCGCGCGACGTCGCCCGCACGATCTGGGCCGACGTGCCGCGCGCCGTCGTGGCGAACACGCCGGCGGCGACCGCGAAGGCGATCGTGGTACCGGGCGGCTATCGTGTCACCAGCCCCCCGGGCGGCCAGGGGTTCAGCACCGGCTGCCGGCACGCATCGTGGGTCGCCGCACACGCGCAGATCACCGAGAACGGGCAGATCCGCATGGAAGGCGACGCGCCCGAGGCGCGCTACATGTTCGTGCCGGTCGCGGAGGCGGAGCTGCTCGACACCTGGCACACCCGCGGCATGCGCGGGACGGGCACGCACCACTTCGCGGTGAAGGACGTCTTCGTGCCGACCGACCGCACCGTGCTCTCCCAGACGGCGCCGCTGATCGAGGACGCGCCGCTCTACCGCATTCCTCGAACCTTGCTGTTCGCCTCGGGCGACGCCGCGGTCGCGTTCGGGATGGCGCGCACGTGCCTGGAGACGTTCGGCGAGCTGGCCGGCGCCAAGACCCCGCGCGCGATGCCGACCTTGCTGCGCGAGCAGCCGATGATCCAGCTGACAGTGGGTCAGGCCGAGGCCGCGCTACGCTCCGGCCGCGCGTTTCTCGTCGAGGCGGTCCGCGAGGCGTGGGCGGCCAGCGTGAACAACGCGCTCGCGCTCGAGCATCGTGCGAATCTTCGGCTGGCCACGACGCACGGGATCCGGCTCGCCGCGCAGATCATCGACAGCGTGTACAACGCCGCGGGCGCGACGGCGGCCTACGAGGATCATCTGCTCCAGCGCCACTTCCAGGATATCCACGTCATCACGCAGCATCTTCAGGGACGACTCGCGCACTACGAGCTGGTCGGCCGCTACTGGCTCGGCCTCAAGATCGACGAAGCGCGGCTCTAGCCTCAGCGCCGCCCGTTCGCGATCACCGACCGCCCGGTCGCTCGCAGAAGCTTCCGATCGGCCTCCGCGCTCGCCGCCGGCGGGACCCGCAGCACGATGTCCTGCGTGAACGTCGGGATGGTCTTGCCCTCTGGCCAGCGCGTCCCGTCGGGGTCGCGGTCGCGGGCCACCGCGCGGATGCCGTCGCGCACGATGCGCCGGAGCATGATCACGCCGCGGTCGGTCGACGCGAGATTCTCGAGCGCGTGGACCGCGATCGTGCGCTGGCTCGACTGCGCGTCGAAGTCGGCGGGAAAGCGCTGGCGCTCGTCGTAGGGACGATCGTCGGACTGGCCGAAGCCCGGGCCGGCCGACCTGCTCCGGCGTGAGTCCCCAGGCCGGATCCACCTGCGCGAGCTCGAAGTTCGTCGTGTGCGTGTCGTCGTTCGGCACCGCCCAGCGAATGATCACCGGCCGGCTCGCCGGCTTCGGCTCGTCGGCTTCCTCGATCTCCCGCGTGAACTGATGAATGTTCGGCGGCATGTAGTCGCAGACGCGGACCCACACGAGATCGCCGACCCGGCGCGTCGCCAGGTAGACCATGCCGGCGTCGGTCAGCTTCCAGTCGAGCTCGGGCACGGCGCCGAACGCCGGCGTGAACTGGTAGCCGCTGCTGAGCGCGTGCAGAAACGCGGTGTGCACCGGGTCCATGCTGTTGTCCTTCACCTGGAGCCAGTTGCACGGCAGCATGAACTTCGCGGCGGGCATCAGCTGATGGCCGGCCACATCGTAGCTGTCGTAAACCGGAAATGCGGGGCGCCGGTCCGGCGGGCCGAGATATGCGAACACGAGGCCCGCGAACTCGTGCGTCGGATACGCGCCCTGCCAGATGCGCTCCCGGAGCCGGCTGCCCGCCGGCTCTCCCGGCGTCTCCAGGCACCGTCCATCGACGTCGTACACCCAGCCGTGATAGCAGCAGCGAATGCCGCGCTCGAGCGGGATCCCGAACTCGAGTGACGTCCCGCGATGCGCGCAGTGCAGGTGCAGCACGCCGACGCGCCCGCCGCGATCGCGGAACACCACCAGGTCCTCGCCGAGGATGTCGGGTTCTCAGCGGCGCCGACGTGAGCTCGCGCGCGAACGCGACGGGCTGCCAGAAGCGGCGCAGATACTCGCCGCACGGCGTGCCCGGGACCGACCTCGGTCAGCTCGGGATCAGGCGGGGGAACGTCGCGGCGGCGGTAGCCGTCGAACGGACCGGCCTTCGGTTTCGCGGCGCGCGCTCGGGCTCGCTTCACGGCACTTCTTCCTTAGCGCCGACGTGCGAACCGAGTCAAGTCGCCGGAGGTCTCCGAACGCACGCGCAGCCCCCTGGCAAGACCAGGAGGCTGCGCGCGAAGGTGTTGCCGAGCGGTCGCTACGAGCGACTACCAGCGGCCGCGGTGATGGTATCCGCCGTGGCCGACCCACGGGGACCGGCACCAGCAGACACCCCGCGGTGCTGATCGTGACGACGCACGCGAGCAGGAACATCGTTGCCAGGCGTCGAAGCACTTTCGGTTCCATGATCTCAATCCTCCTCAATTGGCTCGTGTTGTTTGGACCCTACCCGGCCGCCGGAGGGGGCGGGGGCGGAGAGCCGGCCGGCGGCACGTCCGGAGCGGCCGGTACGGCAGGCGGCGGCGCGCCGCGATGTAGGTCTGAGCCGGCACCCAGGCCCAGTAGTAAGGAACCGTGATCCCGTCGCCCCGGAGCTGGTACTGGCCGGTGGGGTAGTTGACGACGGTGACGGTCGGCGCCGCGAGCATCACGACCCGGCCGCCGGTCCACCACCAGACGTAGTACGGGGACCAGAATCCAGGTCGATGCTCGAATCGCCAGCCACGGCCACGGTCGAAGTGCCAGTCTTCGTGACGGACGAACGCCCTGTGCTCGATGCGGGCGCGCTCGTCCCGAAACACCGGCCCGTGTCTCTCGTCTCGCCACTGCGCCTGGGCGGTGGTGGCCAAGGTCAAACCCGACAGCAAGCCCAGCATGGACATCGTGAGGATTCTGCGTTGCCGAGCCTCATTTGCGTATCCTCCTGGCGCTTTAGACGAACCGGGTCTCGGCGCCATTTCGTAGGACTTGCAAAGTAAGAGGCGCATAAGGATATTGAACTCCAGCATGTCTACCGGGAATCTCTCCCGGCTCGATCCCGAAGAGGTCGCGAGAGCCGTGACGGACTTCATCAACGCCACGATCATGGCGCGGAGCCGTCCGGTGCGGCCCGACGACGATCTCGAGCTGGCCGGGCTCGACTCGATGTCGCTGCTCAAAGTGCTGCTCTTCATCGAGGCGCACTACGGCTTCTGGATGCCCGACGAGGACCTCGTCAGCGACAACATCAGAACCGCGCGCGCCTTCGCGGCCTATATCTGTCGACGGAGCGCGTGAGCACCGCTCGGGTCCGTCGTCTACCCCTTCGCGGCGCCGATCTCGTGCTGGTCGCGATGCAAGCCCTGTGGAAGCGCGAGGGCGTGAGCAACAACACGCTCATGGTCGTCCAGTGCGAGGGGCCGCTCGATCCCGAGCGCATCCAGCGGGCGATCGAGCGATTCCTCGACGTCTGCCCCTGGCCGGCGGCGCGCCTGAGTCGACCGTTCCCGTGGGGAGCGCTCCACTGGGCGGCGCGCGAGCGTGACGCGCTGGCCGTGCCGCCCGTACGCCATCGCCGCCTCGGCTCGCCCGAGGCGCTGCACGCCGAGCTCGAGACGGAGCTCAACACCGCGATCGATCCTCGCCGCGAGCCACCGCTTCGTTTCGCGGTTCTCGACGGCGCGTCCGACGTGGCCGGGCCGCAGAGCTCCCTCGTCGTCACCTGGTTTCATCCGCTGATGGACCCTCACGGCGCGCAGAACCTGCTCGCGCATCTGGCGCACCTGGACGAGTCCGAGGGGCGCATGCCATGGGCCGGGGCGATCCCGGGGTTCGCGACGGATCCTGATCCGCGCCCGCTCAAGGAGCGCGGGCGGCTCGGGCGCATGAGCCAGCGCTACATGCGGGCGCTGGTCCCCGAGCCGCCGGTGTCGCCGGGTACCGGGCTGACGTCGCCGGGGCGGGCCCGCTTCCAGCATGTCAGCTTCGTCGGCGACGAGCACGGCTCCGGCGATCGCTCCACGCGTGAGATCTGCTGGCGACTGGCGCTGGTCGGCCAGACCATGGCCGATCTCTGGCGCCGGCGGGGGCTCCCCGACCTGCCGTTTCTCGTGCCGGTCTCCGTCGATCTCAGACCCAAGGGCGAGCCGGGGGCGACCTTCGGCAACGTGCTGGCCTTCCACTTCGCTCGCTTCAAGCCCTCCGAGACGAGCGACGTGGACCAGCTCGCGCGGACCTTGCGCCGCCAGATGGCAGACGCGCTGCGCGACGGGCAGATCGACGCCAACGCGGTCGCGATGGAGTTTCTGAAATACCGCCCGCTCTCGCTGATGCTGCGCGATCTGCCGGGCACGGCGAGCCGCGAGACGTTCTCGTTCAACTGCGCCGATCTGGCCGAGTTCCCACCGGGCCTCGAAAAGCTCTTCGGACGGCGGGTCACGAACGCCTACCATGCGCCATCCGTACTGCCGCGGCCCGGGATCGGCGTATTCTTCAACCGATGCGGGATCAGGAATAACCTGGTCGTATCCTGGGTCGAGGGCGCGATGAGAGCCGAGGAGGTGGCGCGCATCATCGAGGCGATTCGCGAAGGCATGGGATGGCGGCCGGCTCGCTGAGCTACGACGTCGTGGTCGTCGGCGGCGGCGCCGCCGGACTGGCCGCGGCCGTCTCCGCCGCGCGCGCGGGCGCCCGGACGGCGCTCATCGAGCGCTACGGTTTCCTCGGAGGCATGGCCACGGCGGGCATGGTGAGCACGATCTGCGGCCTCTATCTGACCTCGGCCGCGGGACCGCCGGAGCCGCTGAACCCGGGCTTCGCCGACGACGTGGCGCGCCGGCTCGCGGCGATGCCCGGATGCGCCGAGCCGGTCCGCCGGGGACGAACACACGTCCTGCCCTATACGCCGTTCGCGTTCGCCTGCCTGGCCGATCAGCTCACCGCATCGGCCGCGTCGCTCGACGTCTATCTCCACACGTTTCTCACGGCGATCGACACGAGCGCAGCGCGCGTCGAGGCGGTCCGCGTCGCCACCTGGGAGCGCGTCGTCGAGCTGACGGCGCGCGCCGTCGTGGACGCGAGCGGCGACGCCGTCCTCGCGCACCTCGCCGGCGCGGCGACGGTGACGACGCCGCTGGCCGAGCGCCAGCTGCCCTCGCTGGTCTTCGTCCTCCAGCACGTCGACACCGAAGCGCTCGGCTCGGGGCCGCGCGTGGCGCTCCTGCGGGCGCTGGTCGCCGCCGAGCAAGAAGGCCGCTTGCCGAAGGGAGCCGCAAACCTGGCGCTCGGCTCGTCGCCGCAGCCCGGCGAGATCGTCTGCAAGCTCACCCTGAGCGGCATCACCGAGGAGCTTCCCGCGAGCCGCGACTTCCTGACCGTCGCCGAGCAGGAAGGCCGCAAGCGCGCCTTCGCCGTGACGGAGTTTCTGAAGACGTTGCCCGCGTTCGCGCGCGCGTTCATTTCCCACGCCGCGCCGCAGGTGGGCGTGCGCGAGAGCCGGCGTGTGATCGGACGCTATCAGCTGACCCGCGACGACGTGCTGAGCGGCCGCAAGTTCGACGACGGCGTCGCGCGGGCGAGCTGGCCCATCGAGCTCTGGGAGGAAGGCCGCCTCGGGGCCACGTACGAGTGGCTCGACGATCGGGCTCACTACGACATTCCGCTTCGCTGCCTGCAGGCGCGCGACGTCGAGAACCTCTTCGTCGCCGGCCGCTGCATGAGCGCCACGCACGAGGCGCTCGGCTCGGCGCGCGTGATCGGCACCTGCCTGGCGGCCGGCGAGGCCGTCGGCCGGGCGGCGGCGCGCTGCGCGGAGGCGCGATGAACCTCGCCGACATCCTCTTCGCGACCGCCGAGCGGCACTCGCCTCGCCGCGCGGTCACCGACGTGCGGTCGGGCCGGTCCGTGAGCTATGGCCAGCTCGCCCGGGAAGCCGAGCGGCTGGCCGCGGTCCTCAAAGCCGAGGGCGTCGGACCTGGACAGCGCATCGGGCTCCTGGCCCCGAACGATCTCACCTACCTGCCGGCCGCGTTCGGCCTGCTGGCCGCGGGCGCCTGCTTCGTGCCGCTCGCCAGCAACCTGACGCCGACCGAGATCGCGGCAATCGTGCGCGAGGTACAGCTGAACGGCTGCTTGTCGTGGCCGAAGGCCGCGCCGCTGCCGTTCGCGTCCGACCACGCGGATGCGTCGGCGCGCCGTGCGGTCGTGAAGGGCGGCGAGTGCGAGGGCTACACGTTCCAGTGGATCGATCGCGGGGCCGAGGCCCCGGCGGAGTTCTCCAAGCTGAACGCCGCGTTCATCCGATTCACGTCGGGGACGACGTCGCGCAGCAAGGGCGTCGTCCTGTCCCACGAAGCGACCGCCGCGCGCGTGGACGCGTCCGACCGCGTGCTCAAGTTCAGCGAGGAGGACCGCATCCTGTGGGTGCTGCCCCTCGCCTATCATTTCGCGGTCACGATCACCGCCTACGTTCGCGCCGGCGCCCACATCCTCCTGTGCCCGGACACGCTCCCGAAGGCGATCGTCGAGGCGCGTCCGTCGCCATCGCGCGAGCGTGCTCTACGCGGCGCCGCTCCACTTCGAGCGCATGGCGAATCTCGAATCGAGCGAGCCGCTCTCGAGCATCCGCGTGACGCTCTCGACCGCCGCGCCGATCTCGCCGGTCGTGATGGAGCGCTTCGAGTCGGTCTACGGCGTTCCCGTCGGTCAGGCCTACGGCATCATCGAAGCCGGCCTGCCGTGCATCAACCTCGGGACCGACGGTCTACCCCAGACCTCGGTGGGCCGCCCCGTTCCCGGCTACGCCGTCTCGATCTTCTCGGACGACGGACACCCTCTGCCCCCGGAGACGTCTGGGCGAGATCGGCGTGCGTGGTGACGGGCTGTTCTCCGCGTACTATTCGCCGTGGCGGCTGCGCGAGCAGGTCGAGCGCGACGGCTGGTTCCTCACCGGCGACCTCGGGTTCCTGGACCGATCGGGCGCGCTGCATCTGAAGGGCAGAAAGAAAGCGCTCATCCTCGTCGCCGGGTTGAAATTCTTCCCCGAGGAAGTCGAGGACTGCATCAACCAGTTCCCGGGGATCAAGGAATCTCGCGTGTTCGGACGGCCGCACGCGCGTATGGGCGAAGTGCCGTGCGCCGAGATCGCCGTGGATCCCGCCGGCTTCGACCTCGATGCCCTGAGGTCGCATTGCGCCCGTGCCTTGTCCTCGTACAAGGTGCCGCTCGAGTTCACCGTCGTGGACTGCAGTGCCTCGGACGCCCAGCGGCAAGATTCGACGATGAGAGTCGCGATCATCGGCGCCGGTCCTTCGGGCGCGGCCCTGGCCATCCTGCTCGCGCGTCAGGGGGCGAAGGTCACGCTGTTCGACGACGGCCGCCGCCCCGAGCTCCTGGTCGGCGAGTCGCTGGTGCCCGCGGTCGTCCCGATTCTCCAGCGCCTCGGTCTCGAAGAAGAAACCGCGAGCTTCAGCCGCGTGAAGCCGGGCGTGTCGTTCATCTGGTCTCCGAACGACCGATTCAGCTTCTCCTTTGCGCGCTTCGCGCCGGGCGTGTACCCCTACGCCTACAACATCCCGCGCCCGAGATTCGACGACGCGGTGCTCGCACGCGCCGTCGCGTCGGGCGTCGAGCACGTCGTCGCCCACGCGCGCATGGAGCCGATCACCGACGAGGGGCGCGAGCTCGGCCTGGCGCCCGAAACCCTGGCCGCCGCCCCGTCGCTCGGCGGCCGGCAGCCCGACCTCGTCGTGGACGCCACGGGGCGGGCCCGGCTCGGGGCTCGCGCGCTGAACATCGGCGCGCACTACGGACCGCGCAAGGACGTCGCGCACTTCGCCCACTTCGAGGACTTCGCCTGGGACGACGAGCCCGGCCAGGTGCTGATCCGGCGCCTCGACGCGGGCTGGAGCTGGTGCATCCCGCTCCGCGAGCGTCTCTCGATCGGTATCGTGCTGGGGCGCGACGACGCCGCGCGGCTCGGCGCGAGCCCGGCCGAGCGGCTCGAGCGGGCCATCGCCACCGACCCGTGGCTGTCGACGATCGGACGCGACAGCACGCGCGTGACCTCCGTCGCGACCTACGCCAACTACCAGCTGATCTCGCACCGAGGCGTCGGTCCGGGCTGGGTGATGGTCGGCGACGCGTTCGGCTTCGTCGATCCGATGCTCTCGCCGGGCGTCCTGCTGGCCCTGCGCTCGGCCGAGCTCGTGGCCGACGCGCTGGCGCCGTTCGCGAACGCGGAGCGGGCGCCCTCGCCGGCGGAGCTCGAGGCCGCGCTCCGGCCGTACGCGGCCATGCAAACGGCGATGCTCACCGCCTGGCTCGATCTGATCGCGACGTTCTACGACGGGCGGATGGCGGCGCTCTTCCGCGCCGGGCGCGACTGGATGGCGGTCGGGACCAACGCCATCAAGAACGCGGCCCAGAACCACATCGAGCGCCACATCGCGCTGCAGGCCTCGGGGACGGGCACGCTCGCGGCGGTACAGCCGCGGCCTCCTGCGCTTCATGGGCCGCTACGGCCTGCGCGGCGTCGAGCCGACCGAGATGGCGATCCGCTGACAGCTCGTTCGAGGGCCCCGACGAAGCCGATCGGCCTGTTTCAGCCGCCTGGCTTGATGCCGATGTACTCGCTCAAGAGGCCTCCGCGCACGCGGTGCTCGATGTCGGCAAAGCCGCTCGACTTCAGCACGCCGAGGATCGTGTCCGGCGGCACGCAGTTCGCGATCGTGTCCCAGTAGTACTTCATCAGCAGCTCGGCCTTGGCGCTGCCGGTGCTCAGTCGTGTGATCCGCGGGAGGACACTCTCGAAGTAGACGCGGAAGAATCGCTGACCGAGCGGCGAGCGCGGCAAGGTGATCTCGAGGATCAGCACCCGGCCGCCCGGCTTCAAGACACGCAGGCATTCCCGAAACGCGACGCCGAGGTCGGCGACATGGCGCAGCGCGTAGCCCATGCAGAGAAAGTCGAAGTGGTCGTTCGCGAACGGCAGCTCCTCGACGGTGCCCTGCACCAGAGGGACCGCGACGATCTTGCGGGCCTCCCGCAGCATGCCGACGCTCGGATCGAGCCCAACGACGGCACCGGGCCGGCGCAGAATGCGCGAGGCACCCTGGGCGATCATGCCGGTGCCGGTGGCGACGTCGAGGAAGTTCATGCCGACGCGAAGCCCGGATTGCAGCAGGACCCAGCGGCGGTAGTACCGTCCGGAGCCGAGCGAGCCGAGGCCGCAGACGAAATCGTAGTGCTCGGCGGCGTTGTCGAACAAGGCGTTGACGAAGGGGCGGCGGTCGCTCTCGTTCTCGTAATACTTCTTGAGAACGGGATGCGGCACCGCGCGGCTGTCCGCGGCGTCGTGCGGCTCTCGCGTCTCGCCGGTCATCTCGCTGTCCGCGCGCCTCCGCGTCGTCACAGTACGCGAGCCCGTCGGCCAAGGCAACTGAACGCGGGTCGGATCGGCGGGTCTTGCGAAGGTGCCGGCGCTCGCGCAGACTACGCACGAGATTCTCCCCAAAGGAAGGGTGCCATGCGTGTAACCGCGGCGGTTCTGTACGACGCGAAGAAGCCGGTCGTGATCGAGGACGTCGAGCTGCTCGAGCCCGGCCCGCACGAGGTCCAGGTGCGGTGGGCGGCCAACGGCGTCTGCCACAGCGACCTGCACGTGATCACCGGTGACTACCCGCATCCCCTGCCCGTCGTGCTCGGCCATGAGGCCGCCGGCGTGGTCGAGAAGGTCGGCCCGGGAGTCGAGACGGTCGCGCCGGGCGATCACGTCTGCTCGAGCTACATCCCCTCGTGCGGCAAGTGCTGGTACTGCATCGGCGGCCAGCCGACCATGTGCGCGCTCCGCGACAAGCCGCGCTGGTTCATGCTCGACGGCACGCCGCGCTTCAAGAAGGGCGCGCAGGCCCTTCATCACTTTCTACAAGTGTCGGGCTACGCGACGCACTCGGTGCTCCCGGAGGAGAGTGTCATCCCCATCCGGAAGGACGCGCCGCTCGACGTCGTGTGCCTGGTGAGCTGCGGGGTGCTGGCCGGGGCGGGCCCCGTGTTCAATCGCGCCAAGGTGCCGCCGGGGGCGAGCGTGGCGGTCTTCGGCTGCGGCGGCGTCGGCCTCAACACGATCCAGGCCGCCCGTCTCGTCGGCGCCGGCACGATCATCGCGGTCGACGTCATGAAGCAGAAGCTCGCCTGGGCCGAAGAGTTCGGCGCGACGCACGTCGTGGACGCTTCGCAGGAGGACCCGGTCGCGCGCGTGCAGGCGCTCTCCGGGCGGAGCGGCGTCGACTTCGCGTTCGAGGTGGTGGGCACGCAGCGCACGATGGAGCAGGCGCTGCTCTCGACCCATCGCGGCGGCACCTGCGTGGTCGTCGGCGTGTCGCCGGCGGGCACGCGGCTCTCGATCGATCCGTCGCTGCTGCTGCAGCAGCGCGTGCTCACCGGGAGCTCGTTCGGCGGCGGCCACCAGCGCACCGACGTCCCGATGCTGATCGATCTCTACATGAGCGGCAAGTACCGGCTCGACGAGCTCATCAGCCGGCGCCTCCCGCTCGGGGAGCTGAACCGCGCCTTCGACCTGATGCTGCAGGGCGAGGTCAAGCGGAGCGTGATCGTCTACTCGTAGCGGCACCGGGGGCCGGTGAACGAGCATGACCGCCGAAGCGCTGAAGCAGACGATCAAGGTGTGCATGTTCGACCAGTACGGCACGGTGGTCGACATGCAAAAAGGCCTGACCGCGGCGGTCGCGCCGGCCCGACGCCTTCGTGACCTGGTCGCGGCGCCGCATTTCGAGAACTCGATGATCGACGCGCTGCTTCACATCTGAGCCGCGTACTCAGCATCGAGATGCCGGGGCTTGTCTGGAGGTGGCTCGGTCAACGCGTGCCCATGACGCCCGACTCCCCTCGCGGGCCGCCTGGAGCCCACGCGCCGCGAGACCGGCGCGTGGGCTCCCTCAGCGATCGATCGCGGATCCGCCGATCAGCCGCTCTTCGCCATCGCGGCCGCGCGGCGCTTCATCTCATCCGCCGGCACATCCTCCTTGTGGGTCCCGATGTGCCAGTGATGCCCGAACGGATCTTCGATCGTGCCCATCCGGTCGCCGTAGAACTTGTCCTCGACGGGCTGGAGGAGCTTGGCGCCCTCGGCCACGGCGCTCTTCACCGTCGCGTCCACGTCCTTGACATAGAGCATGATGCTCACGGCCGCGCCGCCGAACGCTCCCGGCGCGCGCGCCCCCATCTCGATGTGCTCGTCGGCCAGCATGATCATCGAATCGCCGATGGTGATCTCGGCGTGTCCGATCTTGCCGTCGGGGCCGGGCATCCGCATACGCTCGGTCGCGCCGAAGACCTGTTTGTAATAGTCCAGCGCGCGCGCCGCGCCGTTGATGATCAGGTACGGAGTGACGTTGTGATATCCCGTGGGAACCGGTTTCACCTTGCCGCCTTTGCTCATGTCTCACCTCCTGCGTCCGTGGTCTTCTTGTTTTCTCGCCTCGCTCACGACACGGCCGCGAGCTTCGTCGAGCTCGGCTCATGTTCATACTACGCCCGGGTGCGAGCGATCGTCACCGGCGCGCAACAGGAGCACCTACGGAGCGCGGCGACCACGACGGAGATGCGGAGACTACGCTAGCCCGCGACGGCAGCGATTTCGGCAGGATCGCCCGAGATCGTCGTGCGCTGCATCAATCGCTTGTAGCGCACGGTGTCGTAGGGCGTGGCGCGGTGCAACACGCTGCGGTTGTCCCACACGACCAGGTCGCCTTCGCGCCACTCGTGACGGTAGACGAACGCGGGCTGCGTGGCGCGATCCAGAAGCTCCTTCAACAGCGCGCGCCCCTCCGCGATCGTCATGCCCTCGATATGCGAGGCGTGAGCGCCCATGAAGAGCGCTCGCCGCCCGTTGACGGGGTTCGCGCGCACGAGCGGATGGCGCACCGGCGGATACTCCGCGCGCTCGCGCTCGATGAAGAATCCGGCCTGGACCTGATCCCGCGACCACGCGAAGTCGTGAACGACCACGAGGGTCTCGATCCGCCGCTTCGTCGCCTCCGGCAACGCCGCGTCGCCGGCGCGCATGCCGGCGAACTCGGTGGCACCGCCCTCCGGCGGGATGATCCGCGCCGAGAGCAGCGAGCAGAGCGCCGGCACCGTCTTGAACGAGCTGTCGCTGTGCCAGAGCATGTTCGCGAGCTGGTAGACCATCCGTCGATCGCCCTGCGGGATCAGCTGGCCCGTCTTGATGTCGAGATTCGACTGGCGCGCGAACGGCGTTCCAGCGGCCGGATTCATGCCGCCTCCCGATCGCCGGCTGCGCGACACGAGTCTCGTGGATCAACTACTTCCTCGATCGCGACAGTCGGCCGGCCGTGGAGCGGCGCCGAGGCCGGCGAACGGCGACACCCAGAAGTTGCCCGACGAACGCGCAGAGTTTTGGTAATCTCAGGCGCCGAACTCGAGCCCCCAAAGGAGACCGAGAATGAGAACTCGATGGATGGGTCTGGCCCTGACGTTGACCGTGGCGCTCGCCTGCCTCGCATCCGCGCCGATCGCGGCGCAGGACAAAGTGCAGCCGATCGAGCTGAAATTCTCGAGCTGGGTCGGCGTCGGCCACGGCCACCACACCGGCGTGCTGGTCCCCTGGAGCAAGATGATCGAGGAGAAGAGCGGGGGCCGACTCAAGGTGACGATCTACCCGGGCTCGACGCTCGGCAAGGCCTCCGACCACTGGGACCTCGTGAAGAACGGCATCGCCGACATGGGCTTCGCGGCCCTCGGGTATACGCCCGGGCGATTCCCGCGCAGCACGGTCACCGAATTGCCGCTGCTGTTCAAGTCGGCCAAGGGCGGCAGCCAGGCGGTGTGGTCCATCTACGACAAAGATCTGAAGGCGGAGTTCGGCGGGATCAAGATGCTCTGGATCTGGGTGCATCCGCCCGGGCAGTTCCACATGGCCAAGAAGGCGGTTCACACTCCCGAGGACCTCGTCGGGCTCAAGATCCGGTCGGCGACGCCGTGGACCGTCGCGATGGTCAAGGCGCTCGGCGCCACACCCGTCACGATCCCGGCACCCGAGGCCTACAACGCCCTCGAGCGCGGCGTCGTCGATGGGACCATCTTCCCGTGGGAGGCGGTGTACTCGTTCAAGCTGTCCGAAGTCCTGCGCCATCACACGGTGGTGGATCTCTATGCCACCCCGCTCATGACGATCATGAACCAGCAGAAGTACGACAGCCTGCCGCCGGACCTCCGCAAGGTCATCGACGATCTGAGCGGCGCCTGGGGCGCCGAGTTCACCGGCAGCGGTCTGGGACAAGAACGAGCTCGAGGGCATCGCCGCGGCCAAGAAGGTCGGCGCGACGATCTACACCGTGCCTCGCCGACGAGCGGGCGCGCTGGGCCGCCAAGCTCAAGCCGGTCGAGGACGAGTGGCTGACCAGCATGGAGTCCAAGGGGCTGCCCGCGCGGCAGATCCTGACGGATCTGCGCGAGGCGATCAAGCGCTACGATCCGTGAAGAGCTGACGGTGGGCGCGCTCCTCCGCGGCGCGATCGGCGTCGCGAACGTGGTGAGCCTCGTCGCGCTCGTCGCCATGACCGTGATCACCGTCATCGACGTCGGCGGGCGCTACCTCTTCAATCGTCCGCTGCCCGGGGCCCTCGAGCTCAGCGAGCTGTTCATGGTGTTCCTCGTCTTCGGCGCCTTCGCCGTCACCGAGCTCAGGAACGGGCACGTCGACATCGACGTGCTCGTGGCCAAGCTGCCGCCGCGCGGCCGCGCGCTGAGCGAGACCTTCGCGGCGCTCCTGAGCGCGGCGTTCTGGGGCGCGATCACCTGGCGCGACGGCGCTCCACGCCCAGAACGTCTGGGGAGCCGGCGAGACCACGCCGAATCTCGGTCTGCCGATCGGGCCGTTCGTGTGGGTCGCCGTCATCGGGACGCTGCTCTTCACGCTCGCGCTGCTCGCGCGAACGTTCGCCGCGCTCAAGCGGCTGCGCCGACCGTGACCGCCACCGGCATCGGCACGCTCGGCATCGTGGCCATGCTCGTGTTGATGGCACTCCGTGTCCCCATCGGCGTCTCGATGGGCGTCGTGGGCTTCTTCGGCTTCGCGTATCTCAGTGGCTGGCAGGCCGCGCTGGCGATGCTCGGCCTCGTGCCCTACGGAAACGTCGCCTCCTTCACGCTGACCGTGCTACCGCTCTTCGTGTTGATGGGGCACTTCGCGACGATGGCCGGCCTGAGCCAGGAGCTTTACGACACGGCCAACCGGTGGTTCGGTCACTTTCGCGGCGGGCTCGCGATGGCCACCGTCGTCGCGTGCGGCGGCTTTGCGGCCATCTGCGGCTCGAGCCTGGCCACCGCCGCCACGATGGGCACGATCGCGCTCCCGGAGATGCGCAAGGTCGGCTACAACGCCAAGCTGGCCACCGGCTGCGTGGCGGCCGGCGGCACGCTCGGCATTCTGATCCCGCCGAGCGTCATGTTCCTGATCTACGGATTCCTGACCGAGCAGTCGATCGGCAAGCTCTTCCTGGCCGGGATCGCCCCGGGCATCCTGCTCGTGGCGCTCTTCGTCGTCACCATTGCCGTCGTCACCTGGGTCAATCCGGCGCTGGGGCCGGCCGTGGTCCGTACCCCGTTCCTCGAGCGGCTCGCAGCGCTGCGCCGGGTGTGGGCGGTCATCGCGCTCTTCTTCGTCGTCATCGGCGGGATGTATCTCGGCGTCTTCACCGCGACGGAAGCCGCCGCCGTCGGCGCGTTCGGCGCGTTTCTCTTCGCGGCGGCCCGCGGCAAGAGTGACGCGGCGATCGCTGACGGAAGCGCTGGTCGCGACCACGACGACGACCGCGATGATCTTCGGCATCCTCATCGGCGCGATCGTCCTCGGCTACTTCATGGCGGTCACGAAGGTGCCGATGGCGCTCGCGTCGTTCTTCTCGGGCCTGCCGGTCTCGGCGACGTGGGTGATGATCTTCATCATCGTCACCTACGTGATCCTCGGCGGGCTGATGGACAGCCTGGCGATGGTGCTCCTGACCGTGCCCATCTTCTTTCCCGTCATCCAGGCGCTCGGCTACGACCCGATCTGGTTCGGCGTGGTGCTGGTCATCCTGGTCGAGGTGGGCCTCATCACGCCTCCGGTCGGCATGAACGTCTTCGTGATCTCGGGCATGTCGAAGGACGTGTCGATCCAGGGCGTGTTCGTCGGCACCGCCCCGTTCCTGGCCGCGATGGCGCTCCTGCTCGCCCTGCTGATGCTCTTTCCCGATCTC
Source organism: uncultured Candidatus Rokubacteria bacterium (assembly GCA_963789955.1). Taxonomy (GTDB): domain Bacteria; phylum Methylomirabilota; class Methylomirabilia; order Rokubacteriales; family CSP1-6; genus AR31. The sequence continues at coordinate 1,171,852 of CAWBMV010000034.1, read as the reverse complement.
GCGCTCTTCATCCCGCGAACGATGAAGTAGCGCTGGCGCGCCCCGGCGGTGGGTTCGCCGAGCGCGTCAGAAAATCTCAGGGCACCAGGGCGCGGAGTCGAGCGCGGAAGAGCGCGTCGGCGCGCTTGAACGCACCGGGTCGAAGCTCCGCGACGCGCAGCGAGCGGGCGAGCTGCGCCCACGTCAGCCCCCCGAGATAGACGGAGCCGAGCGCGGTGACGTCGCACGAGAGCTCGGCCGGATCGTTCGTGCGCCCGACGCCGGCCGGCCCACACGCCACCGGCCCCGGTTCCACGGGCAGAACTCATCGGCCACCTCGACGACGATGGAGTCCCCCGCCCCGTACGAACGCGCCGCCAGCGCGGCACCGACGTCCACGAGCCGAACCCAGAGTCCGTCGCGCATGCTCGCGCGGAGCCGACGCGGCTCGGCCACCAGCAGAAGAAGCGGATGATCGATCGGCAAGATCGTCGCCCTTACGCGCGCGACCAAGTCGACGTCGAGCAGGAAGCGCCAGATCGCGCGCGTCGCTTCGGGCGAGTCGCCCATCGCCTCGACGACGTCGAGCGACCCGGTCGCACGCCGCGGTCGTACGCCGCGCTGAGACGATAGAGCGCGTACGCCGTCGACTGGCCGCTGGCCTCGAGGACGGCGCACTGCAGGTCGCCGCCGCCGCGTCGTCGCCAGTCGGGATCGGCCAGTGAGCGCGCCTGCCACCAGGCGGATGTCCGCGCGAACATGCCCGGCGTGACGGCTGCGACGCGTTCCCACACCGCCGCGACGAGAGGCTCGGCTGCTGCGAGCGGGACGAGTCGCGCCTGTCCAAGCGGCTCGGCCGGGGCGTAGTAGGCCGATCGCTCGCGCGCAAGATCGATCTCCAGCCAGAGTACGACGCCAGGCCGTAGCCGAAGCGACCGTAGATGCGTGTCCTCGGTGGCCCACAGGTAGGCGACCGACGTCGCCGTGCGCCCGGCACGCGTCGAGCTGCGCACGCATCATCGAACGCAGGACACCGCGCCGGCGATGAGTCGGGAGAACGCCGACGACGGTCACGCCGGCCGCGCGCACGCGTCCGCCGGGCACGGTCAACGTAAACGGAAACGCGCCGGCGCCGCCCACACGCGATGGCCGTCGTCCCAGACGGCATGCACACGTTCCGCGGGCAGGACACGCGCGAGAGCCGTCGATCTGATCGTCATTCGGCCCGGTGCGTCCGAAGTAATGCCAGATCGGGCTCACCGCCGCCCGCATCTCGTCCACCGACGCACAGACCCTCACCTTCCAGTCCACTCAACTCTCCCCGCGACAAGAGGTCGATCCCCAAGACGATCGCAGAAGACCATCGCCGAAGCGAACTTCCCGCAACCACGCGTCACCGCGATCGACGTCTCGTCCTGATCTACGCGACAAGCCTCGGGATCGTGTCCCGTCCGACCACGCACGGTCAAGCCACGACCAAGCTCGCGCGACAGCCGGCCGGGTCGGGCGGGGCCGGGGTGGGGTGCTTCCCGGGATCCGTGTAGTCAGCGCTCGCCCACGCGAGGCGCACCCAAGTCGAGCCCCACGCGGAGTCAGCAGTCGGATCCCGGGAAGCGCCCCCACGGCCCCGCCCACCCGGCCGCCTCCAGCGAAGAGCTAGGTCAGGCGCTTGCCGCGAGTAGCCGGCACGAGCTGTCCGTAGCGAACGCCTTTGACCGCCAGCAGCTCGTTGGCGATCTGCCCGAATGCGTCGTGACGAGCCACGCAGCGCGATGACCTCGAGGCAGGAGTGCTCATCGAGGTGGACGTGCAGGCTCGCGGTGATCGAGCGGAAGCCGTGGTGCTGGATGTCGGTGAGCTTGTCCGCGAGCGCGTGCGTCTCGTGGTCGTAGACGAGGGTCAGCACGCCGACCGTCTCGCCCGGCAGCGCCGCCCACTCCTCTTTCACGAGCTCACCCCGGAGCAGGTCGCGCACGAACTCGCTGCGATTGCTATAGCGCCGGCCGGCGGCCAGCCGGTCCAACGTCCGCATCAGCCGCGCCGGCAGTGAGACCGTGAACCGGACGGCCCGTTCTTCGTCCATGGATCGGGAATGTACTGGATCAGCCCGTGCTCGTGTGGTATTACCTTCCGGAAAATGTTCATACGTGCTCTCGACTCCGATTTCTCGTCGCCGGCTCGCCGGCGTCGCCTTGCTGATTGGCTTGTCGATGGCGCACGGGGTGTCGGCGCAGGAGCCGGCGCCGAAGCCCGAGGAGCCGCCGGCGCGGCCCGAGGAGCCGACGTTGGCGCCGGTGGTCGTGACGGCGCCGCCGCCGGTCTCGTCGTCGTCGGAGGTCTTCATCCCCGGACGCGATTTCCAGCTGCGCCCCGAGGGTCGGCCCGCCGACATCCTGCGCCTCGTGCCCGGGTTCGTGATCAGCCAGCACCAGGGCGGCGGCAAGGCCGAGCAGTACTTCCTGCGCGGCTTCGACGCCGACCACGGGACCGACGTGGCGCTCTACATCGACGGGCTGCCCGTCAACCTGCGCAGTCACGCGCACGGCCAGGGCTACGCCGATCTCCATTTTCTGATTCCCGAGACCGTCCAGCGGCTCGACGGCTTCAAGGGTCCCTACTTCGTCGAGTTCGGCGACTTCGCGACCGCGGGCGCCTTCAACTTCGTCATGCGCGACACCGTCGACGAGAACTACGCAGAGGCGGCCGGCGGCTCGTGGGGCACCCAGCGCTACCTGACGCTCATCTCTCCGACGCGTGACGCGCTGAAGACGCTCGTCGCGATCGAGTACTACCGGAGCGACGGGCCCTTCGAGCATCCCAACGGCTACGAGCGCTTCAATCTGTTCGCGAAGGCCAAGGCGACCCTGGCCGAGGGCATGGACCTGGCGGTGTGGGCGTCCTACTACATGGCCGACTGGCACGGCTCGGGGGAGATCCCGGCGCGGGCGGTTCGGGCCGGTCTCATCTCTCGTTTCGGCTCCATCGACCCCAACGAAGGCGGCAGCACTCAGCGCGCCAACCTCAACGTCGACTGGCGCTGGAAGCTCGACGAGAACCAGCTCGTCACCGTGCACACGTATGGCACGTACTACGAGCTCGATCTCTTCAACGACTTCACGTTCTTCCTGAACGACCCGCAGAACGGCGACGAGATCAACCAGCGCGACCGGCGCTTCATGGCCGGCTTCGACGCGCTCTACCAGTACCAGACGCGCCCGTTCGGCGTCAGCCTGACCAGCTCGGCCGGCTTCCAGTATCGTATCGACACGCCGCGCGTGGTGCTCGCCACGTCCGTTCAGCGCCATCAGCTCGCGCGGACGCAGGACGTCTCGATCGTCGAGCAGTCGTACTCGCCGTTCGTGAAGTTCGACGTCGTGCCGCTGCCGTGGCTGCGATTCGTCACGGGGGCGCGGGGCGACATCTTCACCTACGACGTGCACTCGCGGGTCAACACGACGGGCGACGATCTGAACGGCCGGGTCACGAAGGCGCGACCCAACGTCAAGGCGAACCTCGCCCTCGGCCCGTGGTACCAGACCGAGTTCTTCGCGAATTTCGGAACCGGCTACCACAGCAACGACGCGCGGGCGGTCATCTCCGATCCCAACTTGACGGCCCTGCCGACCGCGCAGGGCTACGAGTTCGGTCTGAGGAGCAAGGCGATCCCGCGAACCGAGCTGTCGCTGACCTACTGGGTGATCGACCTCGCCAGCGAGCTGGTCTTCGTCGGCGACGACGGCACCACCGAAGCCCGCGGGCCGAGCCATCGTGACGGCATCGAGTTCGCGATGCGCGTGAAGATTCTGGACTGGCTCACGTTCTCGGGAGACGTCACCGCGGCCAAGGCCGAATTCGACACGGGCGGGGCGATTCCGCTCGCTCCGCTGTTGACGTCTCGCGCCGACCTGACCGCCCGCCTGCCGTGGGGACTTTCGTCCAGTCTGGCCATGCGCTTCCTGGGTGACCGATACGCCGACGAGGAGCGGCACCAGACCGCGCGGGGCTATTTACTGTTCGATTTCACCACGCGCTATCGCTACAAGTGGCTCGAGGCGTTCGTCAGCATCGAGAACCTCGCCAACACCGAGTACCGTGAAGCACAGTTCTTCTTCACGTCACGACTGGCCGGAGAGCCGGCGGGCGGCGTGCCGGACATCCACTACACGCCCGGAAATCCGCGAACGGTGCTCGGCGGTCTGGCGGTCCGCTTCTAGACGTCAGTCCCGGTCGCTGATCCGAAACTCGACCGGAACCACGGCCCACATCGACACCGGGCCCGCCGAGTTGAGCGCGGGCTCGAAGCGCCAGCGCCGCACGGCGTCGGCCGCGGCCTCGTCCAGTGATTGGTGTCCCGCCGACCGCTGGACGCTGACGTCGCTCACATGTCCGTCCACCTCGATGTGGATCCGCAGCAGGGTCGTTCCCTGGATGCCGGCGCGCCGCGCCGACTCCGGATAGACGGGACGCACCTGGTAGCCGCCCTTCGGCCGAGCGGCCCGGACGATCGGGCCCCCCGGAGCCGAGTCGGGAGTGCGCGACGCGACGGCGGACCTTCCCGCTCCCTCGCCTGCGCGCTCTTGCGGGACCCGTGACGGCTGCGCGTCGATCGGAGTCCTCTCGCCTGCCGCGGTGCTCGGCGGCGTTCCGCTGCGATCGGGCTCGGATGGTTTCAGCGACTCAACGGCGACGGCCGTCTGCGGCGGGCTCGGCGGAGCCTGAGCCGGCGGCTCCGGCGCCGTCACCTCGCGCGCTGGTGGCGACGGCAGAGGCGGCGCCGGCGGCGCCACCAGTTGCTCCGATACCGGCGACGACGCTGGAACCTTGCGCGGCTCGACCGCCGGCGGACGGACGGGGCGGGGCGGCGTCACCGGAGCGGGCGGTGCGGGAGCCGGCGGCGCCGGAATGACCATCGGCTCGAGGTCGAGCCACACGGCGCGAGGCGGTTGCAGCCACGGCAGCTCCACGGAGCCGGCAAGGACGGCGATCGCGCCCAACCCGAGATGAATCGCCAGCGAGCATGCCAGCGGCCACACCACCCGCCCCAGCGCTCCGCGCGGTCCGACGACGGCGAACGACAGCGACGACATGCGCTCGAGTGTACTTGTCCGCGCTAGCTCGCGCGACCACGGACACGTATGAAGTCTACTCGCTTCCTCATACCCGGCCTCGCCGCAGATAATACGGCTTCTTCGAGAGGCCCGCTCGACAAACGCCGAGTGCGGCGCGGGATCTACGAGGATGCGATCGGAGTGCTACGCGAGAGACGCCCGGCGCGATCGCGCCGGCGCGATAGCAGCTCGAGACTACTTGATCGCGACGGCCTTGACCTGCCGGAAGTCGGTGAGACCGCCGAGCGTCTTGAGGACGCCGTCCTGCACGAGCGTCGTCATGCCCTCGGCCTTGGCCTGCTCCAGCATCTCGGCCACGCGCGCCTTCGACTGGATGAGCCGCTTCATCTCGTCGGTCGCGATGAAGAGCTCGTGGATACCCAGGCGGCCGCGATAGCCGGTCTTGTTGCACGAGGCGCAACCTTTGCCGCGATAGAGGACGAACGAGCCGTCGAACTTCTGGTTGAGGGTTGCAAAGGCCTCTTCACCGAACGCCTCGGCCAGCTCGTCGTACTCGGAGCGCTCGGGGTGGTATTCCTGGCGGCAGTCCTTACAGATGCGCTTGACGAGCCGCTGGCCGAGGATACCGAGCAGCGCGTCGGCGAAGTTGAACGAATCGAGCCCCATGTCGAGCAGGCGGATGATGGTCTCGATGGCGCTGTTGGTATGGAGGGTGCTCAGCACCAGATGGCCGGTGAGCGACGCCTCGATGCCGGTCGCCGCCGTCTCCTCGTCGCGCATCTCGCCGACCATGATCACGTCGGGATCGGCGCGCAGGAACGCGCGCATCGCGGCGGCGAAGTCGAAGCCGATCTTCGGCATCACCTGCACCTGGCGAAGGCCGTACTGCGTGATCTCGACCGGGTCCTCGGCGGTCCAGATCTTCCGGTCGGGCTTGTTGATGTGGCCGAGGAGCGAATGCAGGGTGGTCGTCTTGCCCGAGCCGGTCGGCCCGACGCACAGGATCAGTCCGTACGGCTTCTCGGCGACCTTCTTGAGCTCGCGCACGTTGCGCGGCGTCATGTCGAGCTTGTCGAGGGGGATCAGCTCGCTCGACGAGAGGACGCGCATGACCACGTCCTCGTTCTGGTTGGCGGTCGGAATCGTCGCCACGCGCAGCTCGATCTCGCGATCGGCCACCTTGAACTTGATCTTGCCGTCCTGCGGCTTGCGCCGCTCGGCGATGTCGAGCTGGGCCATGATCTTGATGCGCGCCACGATGGCCCGGCGGTAGGCGCCCGGAATCTTCTGATACTCCGCGCAGCCGCCATCGATCCGGTAGCGGATGACGGTGTCTCGCTGGGCGCCGTAGGGCTCGATGTGGATGTCCGAGGCGCGCGCCTTGTACGCGTCGACGATGATCTGGTTCGCCAGGCGGATGACGGCGCTGTCGTTCTCGTCGAGCTCGCCGCCGCCCATGTCGAGCGTATCGCCGACGTCCTCGGCTCTCAGATCTCCGATGATCGTGCCGATCGAGTCCTTGCCCGCCTCGCCGCCGCCCACCTGACCCAAGAACGACAGGATGTCCTTTCGCAGCCCGACCGCCCACTTGATCTTCCGGTTTTTCAGGGCCTGGGCGACGCTGTCGATGCGCTGCAGGTCTTGCGGATTGTCGATGAGCACGACGATGTGGTGGTCCTCGCGCCGGAGCGGCAGCCAGAAGTTGCGGCGCAGGTACTCGATCCGGAGCCCCTTCATCAGATCCGGCGGCGGGATGATCTTGTCGTCGTACTCGATGAACGGGCACTCGTAGAACTGGCTCAGCGACACCCCCAGATCGACCCTCGGCACCTTGTACTGCTCGAGCAGGATGGACTCGACGTCGCTCTGGCGGCGGCGCGCCTCGGCGACGGCCGAGGCGAGCTCCTCCTGCGTGATCCGACTGCTGGGCCAGGAGATAGTCGAACTTGGTCTTGGGTCTGGCCTGACTCTGGGCCAGCTCCTGGCTCTGGCTGATCTGGGCCTGGTTGTTGAAGGCGATACCGAGCGTCTTGGCGATGCGCGAGGCTCCGGTCTCGTCTTCCTTGGTGAACCGGGCCCCCCGCTTCTTGTTCAGGAGCTGGATGACCCCGATCGCCTTGCCGTCGTGCAGGATCGGCATGCCCAGGATCTGCTGGGTCTTGAAGCCGGTCTTCTTGTCCCAGGATCCGTCGAAGCTCAAGGTGGGCGAGATTCGCGCCAGCTCGGCCTTGTCATAGGCGTCGGCGATGTTGACGATCCGGCGCGGAGGCGGCCACGTAGCCTGCGATGCTCTTCTCGTTGACCGGGAGGCGGATCTCCTTGACGGTATCGAGAGCCAGGAACTTCGAGTAGAGCTCACTTTTGGCCGCGTCGACCGCATAGATCGTCATCCGGTCCGCGTCGAGGAGCTCGAGGATCTCGCCCTGCAGCTCGATGAAGATGCTGTCGATGCTCTTGGCGGAATGGATGCGATCGACCAGCTGGACGAGGTTCTGCTCGTAGGCTAGCCGCTCCTGGAGCATCTGGACGGACTGTTGCTGGGCCACGTGTCCTCCGATTTCCCTAACTATGTTAGTCTAACCGATCGCCCACGAAGGGCAGAAGGGCGGAGCGCTCATGACGCGGGCAGACGTGATCGTCGTCGGCGGTGGGGTGAATGGGGCCAGTACCGCTTTTCACCTTGCATCCCGCGGAGTTAAGAATGTCCTCCTGCTCGAGCGCCACCACCTCGGCGCGGGCGCCACGGGCAAATCCGGCTCCCTGGTGCGGATGCACTACACCAACGAGCCGGAATCGAAGCTGGCGTTCGAGAGCCTCAAGATTTTTCGTGATTTCCGGAACGTCGTGGGCGGCGATTGCGGCTTCGAGCCGATCGGCTTCCTCCAGATCGTCCCGAAGGGCTTCGAGGCCGAGCTCGGCCGAAACGTCGCCCGCCAGCAGGGTCTCGGCATCAAGACCGAGGTGGTGAGCCCGGGCCGACTCGCCGAGCTGCTGCCGGGGTGCCGGATCGATGACGTCGGGGCTGCCGCGTGGGAGCCCGATTCGGGGTTCGCCGATCCCAACGCGACGACATTCGCCTTCGCCGAGGCCGCCCGCCGTCTGGGCGCGACCATCGAGACCGGCTGCGCGGTGACAAAGATCCTGACGGAGCGCGGGCGGGTCGTCGGGGTCGAGACCGCCAGGGGGCGTGTGGACGCGCCCGTGGTCGTGCTCGTGCCCGGCGCATGGGCGGCTCCGCTTCTGAGTCCGCTCGGGCTCGATTTCGGGCTCGTCCCGCATCGGATCCAGATCACGATCTTCCGGTGGCCGGCAGGGTTCACGAGTCGGCACTGCGTGGTCATCGACGCGATCCACCAGTCGTGGCTCCGTCCGGAAGGCACGAACACGACCTTGATCGGCGTCGAGCTCGGTGCCGGTCACGCGGATCCCAACTCGTTCGACGAAGGCGTCGATCCGGACTTCGTGGACACCTGTCGCAGGGCGCTGGCGGGACGAATCCCGGCCATGGCCGAGGCGACGATGCGCGGCGGCTGGGCCGGCATGATCATGATGAGCGCCGACGGCCGGCCCATCATCGATCAGATCCCCTCGATCGCGGGCCTCTACTGCATGCTCGGCGACTCCGGGACTTCCTTCAAGACGTCACCAGCCATCGGCAAGTGTCTCGCGGAATGGATCGTGGACGGGAAGCCGCGCACCGTCGATCTCACGCCGTTTCGCTCGACGCGCTTCGCCGAGGGGTTGCCTTGGCATGACGCCGACCACTACGGCGGTCAGGGCCTGACGATCTCTCGCTAGCTTCTTGGTACTCGGCGCTTGGAGGCGGCCGGGTGAGCGGGCGGTGAGCCGGGGTCCCTCCCGGGATCCGACTGCTGAAATTGGTGTGCGACCGGTCTCGCGCTTGGCGCGCTAGCGACGCTGCCTACACGGATCCCGGGAGGAACCCCGGCTCACCGCCCGCCCACCCGGCCGTTTTCACTCGTCGAATGGCCGCGGACAAGCCACCAGTCGCTCTGTCGTCAGCGCTGCCGCCGCACAGTGGTGGGCTTGGAGGGTCAGCGGTTGAGGGCGGAGAGCATTTCTTCGATGCGGGTGAACTTGACGCGTGGGCGGCCCTGGGCGCGGCCGCGCTCGACTTCGATCGCGTCGAGCTTTTGCCAGTCGGCGTAGGAGAAGTAGCTCGGCTGGCGCTGGCGCACCAGCGCTTCGGCGGCCGCGGCTTCCGGATGGGCGGGCTCGAGCACGGAGCCGGCGGCGAGATCCTCGAACATGCACTCCACGGTCTCCGCGGCATCGGGCTTGTTCGTCCCGATCACGCCGGTGGGGCCGCGCTTGATCCAGCCCGCCGCGTACTCGCCCACGATCGGCTGCTTCGTGTCGGAATCGAGCACGCGTCCCTTGTCGTTCAGAATCACGCCCCAGCTCTCGTTGAAGGGCACGCCCGGCAGCGGGACACCGCGGTAGCCGACCGAGCGGAAGACGAGACCGACCGGCAGATTCTCGAAGTGGTCCGTGGCGCGCGGCTGGAGCGCGCCCGTCGACGTCGCGTAGAGCTCGTTGCGCACGAGCTTGAGCGCCGTCACGCTGCCGGCGGCGTCGCCGATCAGCTCGACCGGCGAGACCATGAATCGCAAGGTGAGCCGGCGCGACTTGCCCGTCGGACGGCCGCCGCGCATACTCCTTGAGGATCTCGACCTTCTTCTGCGTGGCCCGATCCTGGCTGCGCTCGACCGCCGCGCGGCTCAGCGGGTCGAGCTCGACCTCGTCCGGACGCGCGGTCACGTCGGCGTCGGCCAGCTCGCCGAGCTCCCTCACTTCGGGGTTCGTGAACGCGGCCTGCGCGGGCCCGCGCCGGCCGAGCAGATAGACTTCCTTCACGCGGCTCTCGGCGCAGCGCCTCGAGCGCGTAGTCGGCGATGTCGGTGGTGGCCAGCTCTTCGGGCGTTCGGCACAGGATCCGGACGACGTCGACCGCGACGTTGCCGACGCCGACGACCGCCACCCGCTCCTGCGTCAGATCGAACGTGCAGTCCCGATAGTCGGGATGGCCGTTGTACCAGGCGACGAACTCGGTCGCGGGATGGCTCCCGCTCAGGTCCTCGCCGGGAATCCCCATGCGCCGGTCGGTCTGGGCCCCGGTGCAGTAGACGATCTGGTGATAGTAGGCCTTGAGGTCGGCGAGCGTCACGTCCTTGCCGAATTCGACGCCGCCGAAGAAACGGAAGCGCGGATTCGCCGCCACCTTGTCGAAGACGTTCGTGACGAACTTGATCTTCTGATGGTCCGGCGCGACGCCCAGGCGCACCAGTCCGTACGGAGTCGGCAGCCGATCGTACAGATCGACCTCGACAACCTTCGCGTTCCGCAGCAGATGATCGGCGGTGTAGAAGCCGGTCGGGCCGGCGCCGATGATCGCGACGCGTAGCGGCCGTTCCGGCGTCCCCGGAATCGGCGTCAAATCGCGCGCCCGCGCTCGTCGGCGAGGAGCTGCGTCTGCAAGGTGTCGACCTCGCCTTGATAGTGATCGCGCTGCGCCTTCACGACGTCACCGATCGAGACCATCCCGATCAGCCGCCCCTTGTCGACCACCGGCAGATGGCGGATCCGCCGCTCGGTCATCGTGTGGGCCACCGAAGGAAGGTCGTCGTGGGGCTGGCCGGTGATCACGTCGCGCGTCATGAGGTCGGCGACCATGCGCATGAAGAACTTCTCGTTGTGCGCCGCCTCGCGGACGATGTCGCGCTCCGACAGGATGCCGACCGGTCGGTCGCCCTCGACGGCGATCAGCGCGCCGATGTTGTGGCGATCCAGCAGCGCGAGTGCTTCCCGGATCGATTGCTCGGGACGCACCGTCACGGCCATCGAGCCCTTACGCGCGAGGATGTTCGCGATGTTCATGTGCCATCTCCTTCCCGATCAGGCTTCCGCCATAGTAACGCCCATCACGCGACGTCGTCGCCTTCCCGCGTCGTCGACGTCCGACTGGCCGCCTCGGCCAGGAGCGCCCGCGCGCAGGCGTGCGGCGCCAGCTCGCGCCGCGCCACGCGCTCGAGCATGCTGGCGCGCGCCGCACCCTCGGGGCCCAGCGCGCCGGCGAGCACCGTCTCGGCCACCAGATCCTGCGCGATCCGGAGCACACGCGCGGTGACGATCTTCTGTCGCCGGCGCTCGAGCTCACCGCTCGTCTTCTGATACGCCATGTGGCTGTCGATCGCGTCGGCGATCGTCTCGATCCCTTCGTCGCGCGCCGCAGAGGCCGGCAGCACGGGCGGGACCCAGGCGCCTTCCGCGGACGGCAGCAGGGTGAGCATCGCCCGCAGCTCCGAGACCGTCCGGTCGGCGCCCTCGCGATCGGCCTTGTTGACGACGTGCACGTCCGCGATCTCCAGGACGCCGGCCTTGAGCGCCTGAACGTCGTCGCCGAGACCCGGGACCGAGACGACGATGACCGTCTGCGCGAGACGCATCACGTCGACCTCGTCCTGGCCGACGCCGACGGTCTCGACGAGCACGAGCCCGAGGCCCGCCGCGTCCATCAGGTCGACCGCGTCGGCGGCCGCGCGCGACAGACCGCCCAGGGCACCACGTGTGGCCATCGAGCGGATGAAGACGCCGGGGTCGAGCGCCAGGTCGCTCATGCGGATGCGATCGCCGAGGATCGCGCCGCCGGAGAACGGAGAGGTCGGATCGACGGCGAGGATTCCGACGGTACGGCCGCGCGCCCGCGCGACCAGCGCGAGCGCCCGCGCGAGGGTGCTCTTGCCGCTGCCGGGGGCACCGGTGACGCCGACGATCTGGGCACGCCCGGTACTCGGATAGAGGCGAGCGCACAGCGCTTCGGCGCGGGCTCCGCCGGACTCGACCCACGTGAGCCCGCGCGCGAGCGCGCGCGTCGAGCCCTCCGCGATCTGGCTCGCCAGAGTCTCGACGTCCGCGCTCATCGCGACGGAGCTGTCGTCCCGCGCCCGCTCAGGGCGCGCGTCTGTGGCAGGAGGCGGGCTCGCTCGTGCGACATGCTCTGGTGCCCATATTACGGCACCGGCCGCACACCGGGCAGCACTTCAAGACCGCGACACGATCCCGGCGCTACGCCGCCTTTCCGTGCGCGCCGCTAGGCGAGCGGAGCGGCGGCGCGTCCCTCCGGCGCCCGCCGCGGCTCCCGAGGCAGCGCCAGCCGCAGCTCGCGGCACCGCTTGCGCAGCGTGTTGCGGTTGAGTCCGAGCAAGCGCGCCGCGCGCAGCTGGTTGCCTCCGGTCATGGCGAGCACGTGCCCCAGGAGCGGCCGCTCCAGGAGCTCGAGCGCCTGGCGGTAGATCAGTCCGGGGCGCGCTCGCGACAGCCGCTCCACCAGCTGCGGCACCGTGTCGGCGAGCGCGCGCGCGACCGTTTGAAGCTCGGCGGTTCCGTTGTCGCGTCCGTCCACTGCGTCAGCCATATTCAGCAACTCACAATCATCAAAAGAACAGGTAGTAGAGGTCGAAGGAGATCGTGTCCTGGGTCTTCCCGGTCGGGACGTAGCCCGGCGCGCGGATCGAGAAGGTCTTCTGGTTCGCGCTGTCGTGCCGGTACTCGACGCGCGCGACCAGGCCCTTCCAGACCTTGTACTGCGCGGTCATCGTCACTTCCCACAGATCCAGCTTGTTGCCCGGCGGACTCAGCTGCGTGCGCACGCCCTCGGCGTCCTTCATGTACTCCAGCCGCAGCGCGGTCCGAAACTTCTCCGTCCAGTCGTACGCGACGTAGGCGGCCCACCCCCACCAGGAGGCGTTGTTGTCCCGCCGCGTGCCCGATGCCTTGCAGATACGCTTCGTCCGTACTCCCAGCCGTAGTCCACGTTCAGCCCGAGCGTGAGCTTCTTGATGCCCGTGTAGGTGAACGACAAGTCGAGCACCGTCCGCGGATTGCGTTGATGTGCGTCTGCTCGGGGCCGGTGATCCAGTTGAAGTTCGCCGTGAGGTCCTTGATCGGCGTGAAGGCGAACTGCCCCGTGTACGACATCGTGCTGTTGTTGTCCTTCGGCGACGTCCCAGCCGACCACGGTGCCGGCGGTGATCGAGAACCACGGCGCGGCCGGTAGGTCAGCAGGGCGCCGACGTGGGTCAGGGGCGCCGAGAACGTGAACAGGAACGAGCGCGAGAAGTTCAGGTCGTTCGGCGCCTCGATGACCTCGTAGCCGAGCAAGGTCACGCACTTCCCGGCCTTGAGGGTCAGGCCGTTCCCGATCGGAATCTGGTACGACGCGTACGCCTCCTGCAGGTCGAAGTTCGGCGTGTTCCGGAACGCGAACTGATCGTCCGTCGCCCCGGAAGATGCCGAGCGCGTGGTTCTTCTGCGAGTCGTTCGACGTGCCCGGGAATACCCGCCGTGAGCACCAGGCCGTACCCGAACGGATAGCGCTCCGACGGGTCCTTCTTGATGCTGAACTCGCCCACGTTGAACGTGTAGCTACCCTGGAAGTCGTAGAACCGCAGCTCGTTGTGGTTCCCGCGGCTCGCCCGGCCGGTGTTCCACACCAAGCTGTTCTCGATGTAGCCGAACAGCGTGTTCTCGTCCCAGAACGTCTTCGGCTTTTCCTCCTCCTTCTTCTCCTCGGGCTTGGCCTCGTCGGCCGGCTTCGTCTCCGCCGGCTTTGTCTCCGTTTGTGCGATTGTGGGCATCTGGCCATACGCGGGCGCGCCGGCGGCCAAGACCACGGCCGCCGTGAACAGCGCCCCGATGAATAGCACTCCGAGCCGTCGCGTCATCCGATCCTCCTGGGATCTCAAGACGTGCGCTGTCAAACCGCGTTGTCGCCCCGCTCGCCGGTCCTGATCCGGAACGCTTCCTCGAGCGGCTCGACGAACACTTTCCCATCGCCAATGCTGCCGGTTCTGGCCGCGCCGGTGACGAGCGAGACGACCTTGTCTGCGAGCGCATCGGGCACGACGATCTCGATCTTGATCTTCGGCAGGAAGTCGACCGTGTACTCCCCGCCGCGATACATCTCGGTATGACCCTTCTGGCGGCCGAAGCCGCGCACCTCGGTCACGGTCATGCCGATGATGCCGGCGCCCGTGAGCGCTTCCTTCACGTCGTCGAGCTTGAACGGCTTGATGATGGCTTCGATCTTCTTCATCGGCGCGCTCACCGCGAGCGCTCGGGCGCCATCGTCATCGCCGGCGGCGGCTTCGGCATCGACGCGCCCATCGCGTGGACCAGCGTCGCCGGCCCCTGGATCTCGGGATAGCCGTGGACGCCCATCTCCGGCACGTCGAGGCCCTCCAGCTCGACCTCGGGGCTCACGCGCATACCGAAGCACGGCGTCGCAGGCCTTGAAGAAGGCCCACGAGGCCGCGAAGATGAACACGAAGCAGGTCACGGTGCCGATGATCTGGGCGACGAACTGGCTGGCGCCGCCGTAGAAGAGGCCGCGCACCGTGCCCTCGACGCCGTTGAAGCCGTCGCCATAGGTGCCGTCGGAGAAGAGGCCGAGGCTCAGCACGCCCCAGGCGCCGCTGACGCCGTGGACCGAGATCGCGCCGACCGGGTCGTCGACCTTCATCGCCGTCTCGATGAAGAAGACGGTCCAGCAGACGAGCACGCCGGCGATCGGCGCCGATGACGAAGGCCCAGAAGCTCGAGACGAAGGCGCACGGCGCGGTGATCGCGACCAGGCCCGCGAGCATGCCGTTGACCATCATGCTCGGATCGGGCTTGCCGTACTTGAACCACATGTAGAACATCGCGAAGATCGCGCCCGACGCCGACGGCCAGCATCGTGTTGACGGCGATCACCGCGATGCGCAGGTCGCGTGCCGGCGAGCGTGCTGCCCGGGTTGAAGCCGAACCACCCGAAGGCCAGGATGAAGCAGCCGAGCACGCGCCATCGGGATGTTGTGGCCGGGGATGGGATTGGCCGAGCCGTCCTTGTTGTACTTGCCGATCCGCGGGCCCAAGACCATCGCGCCGGCCAGCGCGGTGACGCCGCCGACCATGTGCACGACCGACGAGCCCGCGAAGTCGACGTGGCCGTGGCCGAGCCCGAAGTTCTTGCCGAGCTGCGACAGCCAGCCGCCGCCCCACACCCAGTTGCCGAAGAGCGGGTACGTGAACATCGAGATGAAGAACGCGAAGATGACGAACGACGAGAATTTCCAGCGCTCGGCCATCGCGCCGGTCGGGATGGTCGCCGCCGTGTCCATGAACACCATCTGGAACAGGAAGAGCGCGAAGACGGCGACGTCGTAGCGTCGAGCCGGCCAGGAAGAAGCCCTTCATGCCGAAGAGGCCGAAGTCCTTGCCGAAGAGGCTGATCGTGAACTCGCTGTCGAGGAGTCCGGTCCCTCCCATCGTTGACGATGGCGCCGAGCCCGCCCATGTGCAGGGCGTAGCCGCAGATCCAGTACCCGGTCATGCCGATCGCGTAGACCATGAAGTTCATCATCATGGTGTGGGCGACGTTCTTCGCCCGCGTGAAGCCCGTCTCGACGAGCGCGAAGCCCGCCTGCATGAACATGACGAGGAAGCCCGCGAACAGCGTCCACACGACGTTGATCGCCACGCGGTTGTGGCCCGCGAACTCGGCGATCTCCTCGAGCGTCGGCTTGCCGGCGGTCTTCGCGGTGACGTCGGCGATGCCGCCCGTCGCCGTGCCCGCCGGATCCGGCTTCGACGGCGGCGGCGCCGGCGCGGCCGCCGGAGCCGCCGCCGGGGCCGGAGCCGCCGGCTTGTCCTGGGCGAACACCCAGCCGCCGACGGCCAGGAAGCAGGCGACGATCACGGCCGCGGCGATTCGTCCCCGATACGTGCGTGCGAACGATCCAAGATCCTTCACGGTCATGCCCTCCTTGAGGGCCGCGCTCTCGCGTCGCCCAGAAAAAGAAATGGCGCCCGTCTCCGGGCGCCATTACCCGCTAGCGACTTCCTTGTCGCGCGCGCGGTCAGAGAGCAAGGCCCATGCCGCAAATCGCTCATCAACATCGACGCACATTTAGCGTCGAAGCTTCGACAAGCGGTGCTCAGCGAATAAGCACGACGTGCTCGTTGCACATGCGCCGGGCAGCACTCGAGCTGAGAGCGCGGCAGTGTAGAAACTTCTCGGCGATGTGCTACGGTCGGCGCGAGCCGGCACGAGGCGGTTCACCGATGGGAGGGAGAGCGCCTTGAATGTCCGATTGGCCGTCAACGGGACGTTGATGCGCGGCCTCGCGCTCAACAGCAACTTGCTCGCGGCGGGCGCGACGTTCGTGCGCGAAGCGACGACGGCCCCGAGCTATCGACTGTGGTCGATCGGCGACCGTCATCCGGCGATGGTGCGCGTGGCGAGCGGCGGCGCGGCGATCGCGGTCGAAGTCTGGGAGGTTCCCGCCGCGGGGCTCGCGGCGATTCTCCTAGGCGAGCCGGCGGGCCTCTGCGTGGGCAAGGTCCGTCTCGCCGACGGCGAGGAGACCCTCGGCGTGCTCGGCGAGCCGATCCTCTGCGAGGGTCAGCGCGAGATCACGGAGTACGGCGGCTGGCGAGCGTACGTCGCGGCGCGGGGCGCGTCAGCGCGCGCCTAGAGATTCCAGTGTCCGGTCAGCTCGAGGATCTTCCGGTCGAGCTTCGCGAGCCGCTCGGCGAGCACGCCGGCGACGATCACCACGAGCTTGTAGGCGGCGATGCTGTCGCTCGCGATCAACCGCTGAAACTGTGCCTTCGTGAGGAGCTGCAGCTCGCACTCGCTGAGTGCCATGACGGTGGCCGAGCTCGGGCGATCGGTGATGAGGCTCATCTCGCCCAGGAGCGTCGGCGCGTCTATTTTCGCGAGCGATTGACGCTGCCCGTCCGGGCCGTGCTTGAAGACCTCGACCCCGCCCTGCAGCAGGAACACCAGCCCGCTCGGTCGATCGCCCTCGTTCATGAGCGCGTGTCCGGTAGCCACCTTCTGGCCGACCGATGCCTGAGCGAGCTGCTCCACTTGCTGCGGAGTGAGCCCGCGCAGCAGGGAATTCATGACCTTTCGGAGGTCGGAGGCGTGCATGACCGGCCAGGAGATTGTACGACGGGCGGCGCGTGCGTCTGCCGTTCTTCGGCACGCCGTCGCGCCCGTACTCCACGCCGCCGGCCGTCACGCTATCGTTCGGCGAGCGCCAGCCTCGCGGTGCGCTCGCCCGCGGCGAGGCGATCGGCGGCGGTCACGGCGATTGCGCGAGCGCGACGACGGTCTGCTCCCGCGCGCTCGATCAGCGCCGCGTAGTCGGGGCCGAACAGGTCTTCGAGCCGCAGGCGAATCTCGCGCGCCAGGGCCGGACTGCGGCCGCCGGTGGAGACGGCGATCTGGAGCTCCCCGCGGCGTAGCACCGAGGGCATGATGAAGTCGCAGTGGTCGCGTCGGTCGACGACGTTCACCAGGACGCGGTAGCGACGCGCCAGCACCGCCGTCGCCTCATCGACGCGAGGGTGTCCCGTTGCGGCGACCACCAGGACGCACGCCCTCAGGTCCGACCGACGGAGCGTGCGCGCTCGACATTCAACTTGCCCGCTCTCGGCGAGAGCGGCCAGTTGCGGCGTGAACGACAGGCTCACCACGGTCACACGAGCGCCGCAGTCGAGCAGCGCCCGAGCCTTGCGCTCCCCGATTTCTCCACCGCCGACCACGAGGCAGCGACGGCCGCGGAGATCGAGGAAAGCCGGGAAATAGTCGGGCACGGCTAGACCGACACGGGGCTCGATATCCGTCGCACGGTGAGCGGCACCGACGCGGTCGACACCGTGGGTCCCGTGATGAGCACCGCCGGAGCCTTGACGTCGGCCGCGCGTGCCTCCGCCGCGATCTCGCCGAGCCGAGCGGCGATGACGCGCTCACCGGCGACCCCCGCCTGCTCGACCAGGATCGCGGGCTCGCGCGGGTCACGGCCGAGCGAGGTGAGCGACGCGGTGATCGAGTCGAGCGCGCCCACCGACATGTAGAAGACGAGCGTGCCCTCGGCCCGCGCCAGCACGTCCCAGTCGAGCGCGGACGGGCGGTGGCCGGTCTGATCGGTGCCGGTCGCGAAGACGACCGTCGAGGCGCTGCCGCGCTCGGTGAGCGAGATCCCGAGCCGGGCCGCCGCCGCCGTCGCCGCCGTGACGCCGGGGATGACCTCGAAGGCGATCCCTGCCGATCGGACCGCTTCGATCTCCTCGCTGAGGCGCCCGAAGACCGCGGGATCCCCGCCCTTGAGCCGCACGACGTGCTCGCGTCGTCGGGCCCAGTCGACCAGCAACCAGTTGATCTGTCCCTGGCCCATGCACGGACGCCCCGGCGCCTTGCCGACGTCGATCACCGTCGCGCCCGGACTGACCTCGTCGAGGAGCGACATCGGGATCAACCGGTCGTGCAGCACGACCTCGGCCTCGCGCAGCCGGCGCAACCCTTTGAGGGTGATGAGCTCGGGATCGCCGGGTCCGGCGCCCACGAACGACACGATGCTGCGCCTCATGCGTCCTCCTTCCGGCGCTCACCTCGCGGAAAGAAGCGGATCAGGCGATCCAGTACCACCGGAAGCTCGGAGCACGGCACGTCTTCGAGAATCTTCTCGCCGGCGCGGGGGTCGCGGCCGCCGCGGCCGCCGACGAACACGTGGACGCCGTCGACGATCTTGCCGTCGACCTTCACCTTGCACCCCTGCAGGCCCACGTCCGCGGTGTGATGGTTGCCGCAGGACGCGGGGCAGCCCGACCAGCGCACGGTCAGCGGGCGCGATTTCTCGAGCCGGCGCTCGAACTCTCGCGCCAGCGCCAGCGCCTGCGTCTTCGTGTCGATCAGCGCCAGGTTGCAGAAATCCGTCCCGGTGCACGAGACCAGGCCGCGCTGGATCTCGGAGGGGTTGTACGGGAGCTCGCGGAGCAACGGCTCTCGGGTGAGCTCGCCGACGAGCGAGTCGGGAACGTGCGGGATGAGGACGTTCTGCGACGGCGTGAAGCGCAGCTCGCCGCGACCGTAGTCGTCGGCGAGCCGGGCCAGCTCGAGGAGCTGATCGCCGGTGACGCGGCCGACCGGGGTCTTGAGCCCGACGTAGTTCAGTCCGGATGTCCGCTGGCGGAAGATGCCGACGTGATCGGTGGCCGCGGGGCCCCGCGCGTCGCGTCCGGCGGGCGGCAAAGTCCGGCCGAGATAGGCCTCGAGCTCCTTCCGAAACCGGGGGCCTCCCCACTCGTCCACGAGGAAGGCCAGACGCGCTCGGCTCCGCGCTTCGCGCGGGCCGTGATCGCGGAAGATGCGCGCGATCGCCGCGCAGACCTCGGGCGCTTCGTCGGGCGTGACGAACGCGTCGAGCGCGGTCGCGAATCGCGGCCCGCCCGATCCCTGCTTGCCGCCGACGGCGACGTTGAGGCCGGCCAGCTCGGCGCCGTCTCGCGTCGCCAGCGCGGGTGTCATCGAGATGTCCTGGGTCTCGCCGCCGGTGCAGTGATCGAGGCAGCCGGTGATCGTGACGTTGAACTTGCGCGGGAGGTTCGTGAACTCCTTGTTGCCGAGGAAGATCCGCTGGAAGCCGACCGCGATCGGCGCGGTGTCGAAGAGCTCGCGCGGCGTGAGGCCCGTCGCCGGACAGCCGACGATGCCGCGGATGTTGTCCATGCCGGTCTGCAGGCTCGAGAGGCCGGCCGCCTCGAGGCGCCGCGATGACGTCCGGGCACGCCCTCGATGGTCACCCAGCGGAGCTGCACCTGCTGCGCGCGTCGTCACGTCGGCGATGTTGCGGCCGGTCGCCTTGGTGATCTCGCCGAGCAGGCGCGCCTGCGCCGTGGTGACGACCGCCGTTGGCCATCCGGATGCGCATCATGAAGTGGCCCGGCGTCGGCTTGCGGTGGAACACGCCGACCCACTTCAGCCGCTCCTTGTCGTCGTCGGCGATCGTCCGCCATCCCTCGCGGGCGAAGCGGACGAGATCCTCGGTGACGTCGAGGCCGTCGCGCTCGGCTTTCAGCGCTTCGATCTTGTTCACGATGTGCCCGCTGCTTCCAGCACGTTCCCGGCGACACGCCGCACGCGCACCGCGCACGCCTTCAGCTCCGGCTGGCGCGACAGCGGATCGCGGCCGCCGAGGGTCAGGTTGTTGGCGCTCTTGTAGAACCCGGCCTGCCGGCCCCAGTGAAACGGCAGGAAGCACGTGCCCTCGCGGATCGCGCCGCTCACGCGGCACTGCGCCACGGCCTTGCCGCGGCGAGACGCGACCTCGACGAAGTCGCCGTCCTGGATGCCGGCCGCGTCGCGCGTCGCCGGGCTGCAGCTCGAGAATCGGCTCGGGCGTGCGCGCGGCGAGCGCCGGCGCCTTGCCGGTGCGCGTGCAGCGTGTGCCAGTGATCGCGCACGCGGCCCGTCGTGAGCATCAGCGGGAAGCGATGCGTCGGCCGGCTCGACGGGCTCCGCGTGCTCGACCGGCGACGAACCGCGCGCGCCCGTCCGCGGTCGGGAAGCGGCCGTCGGCGTAGAGCCGCGCCGGTGCCCGGCGTGGTCGGCGCGCGCGGCACCGGCCACTGGAGCGGCCCGTCGGCGCCCAGACGCGCGTGGCTGACGCCCGGAGTAGTCGCACGGCCTGCCCGGCCGTCAGCGCCGCGAACTCGTCGAAGACCTCGCCCGCGCCGCGCATGCGAACGCCTCCTTGCAGCCCGAGCTCGTCGCCGCGAATCGCGTCAAGATCTCCGCGTCCGGCCGCGCCTCGCCCGGCGGCTCGACGAGCTTCGGCAGGTACGTGAGCCGCCGCTCGGAGTTCGTCATCACGCCGTCCTTCTCCGGCCACTGGGCGGCGGGCAGGAGCACGTCGGCGAACGCGCGTCGTCTCGGTCGGGTGGTAGGCGTCCTGCACGATCACGAGATCGGCCTGGCGGAGCGCCTTCTCGACCAAGTCGAGGTCCGGCATCGAGGCGGCCGGGTTCGTGCCGATGATCCACACCGCGCGCACCGTCGCCGCGTCGCGAGCGCCCTCGAACATCTCGAGCGCCGCTGCGCCCGGGCGTCGGGAGCGATCGTCCGGCGCGCACGCTCCAGTGGCGCTCGACCGCCGCGCGCGCGTCGGCGTCGGTCACGAGCCGGTAGCCGGGCAGCAGGTGCGCGAGCCCGCCCGTCTCGCGGCCGCCCATCGCGTTCGGCTGGCCCGTCAGCGAGAACGGCCCCGCGCCGGGCCGGCCGATCTGGCCCGTCGCGAGATGCAGGTTGATGATCGCCGCAGTTGTTGTCCGTGCCCGACGTGACTCTGGTTGACCCCCATCGACCACAGCGTCAGCGCCGCGCGGGCGGCGCCGAACCGGAGCGCGGCCGCGACGATGCGTCCCGCGGACAGCCCGGTGAGCGCCGCGCGCGCGCTCGGGCGGGTAAGCGCTCGACCACGCGCGCACCGTTCCCAGCCGCGTCGGTGTGCTCGTCGATCGACGCCGTCGATCGCAGCGAGCCCTCGCGCCGAGCACGTGCAGCATCGCGTTCAGCAGCGCGATGTCGGAGCCGGGCCGCAGCGGACAGTGGAGATCGGCGAGATCCGCGGTCTCGGTCCAGCGCGGATCGACGACGATGACGCTGACGTCGTCGGGGTCCTGCGGCTTCCGCTCGCCTGATGCGCTTGAAGGTGACGGGGTGGCAGTCGGCGGTGTTGGTGCCGAGCAGCAGGAAGCAGTCGGCCAGATCGATGTCCTCGTACGACGCGCGGCGGTCCGTCGGAGCCGAGCGAGCGCGCATAGCCCGTCGCCGCCGACGCCATGCACAGGCGCGAGTTCGTGTCGAAGTTGTTGGTGCCGACGAAGCCCTTGGCGAGCTTGCGACGGCGACGATAGTACTCCTCGGTCAGCAGCTGGCCCGAGGCGTAGAACGCGACCGCGTCCGGGCCGTGGGCTGGCGACGATCTCGCGCATTCGCTCGGCTGCGACCCGGATCGCGAGCTCCCACGGCACGCGCTCCAGCGGCGCGTCGCGCCGGGCCGCACGCTCGGATAGAGCAGGCGATCGCGGCGCGCGCAGGACCGGAGGCAGATGAACCGCCTTCGCGCGACAGGTCGCCGAGACTCGCCGGATGGTCCGGATCGCCCTTGACCTTCGTCACCCGCCCATCGCGCACCTGCACGCAGCAGGCCGCAGCCCACGCCGCAGTACGGGCACATGGTCGGCCGGTCAGTCGCAGGTCCGCCCGGCGCGCGGCCTCGCCGCGGGCGCGTGCGCCTGGTCCTCCGAGGAAGGCGACGATCGCGATCTCGGAGCCAGAAGTAATCGGGGCGCGCCAGGAGGTCGTCACGACTTCGGGGGCGCGGAAACGGCACGTCGAAGATCCGCCCGATCGTCGCCGCGGGCCCGTTCGTCATCATCACGATGCGGTCGGCGAGGAGGAGCGCCTCGTCCACGTCGTGCGTGACCATGATCACGGTTCGGTCCGCTGTCGGTCTTCCCAGAGCGCGCATCAGCTCGTCCTGCAGCTCCATCCGGGTCAGCGCGTCGAGGAGGCTGAACGGCTCGTCGAGCAGGAGCAGCCTGCGGCTCGAGCGCGAACGCGCGGGCGATGCCCGCTCGCTGCTGCATGCCGGCGGAGAGCTCACGGCGGGATAGCGCTCGCCCATCCCGCCGAGCGCCGACCGACGCCAAGTAGGAGTCCGCGTCGCGGCCGCGATCGCGGATGCGACCTGCTCGCGGGCGAGCCGACACGTTGGCGCGCGACCGACATCCACGGCAGCAGGGTCGGCCGACTGGAAGACCACGCCGCGATCGAGACCGGGCCCATCGATCTCCCGGCCGCCGATCACGACGCCACCGCTGCTCGGCGCGTGAGTCCCATCAGGATCGAGAGCACCGTCGACTTGCCGCAGCCGGAGTGGCCGAGGAGGCAGACGAACTCGCCCTCCGTCGACGTAGAGGTGAAGTCCCGGACGATGACCGCCGGGCCCGGGGCGTCTCGTACGCTCTTGCCGAGCTGGGCGATCTCGACGAAGCGTGTCGGACCTGGATGGTTCGCGCTCCGAGCCGGCGGCTCGCGCCACCCTCGGCGGTCGCGGCCGCTGCTCGATCGAGACGAGGAACTCGACGAGGGCGCGGCGCGCCTTCTGGTACGCGGGCTCGAGGTTCATGTGCGCGGCGCTGTCGCGGCCGCGGCAGACCCGACCTCGATCGGTGGCGCCGAGCACCGCGCCCCGGCCCCGGCGTCATCGGGTAGATCCGGTCGGCGAGCGAGATCGCCTCGTCCACGTCGTTCGTGATCAACATCACCGTCGATCGGCGCTCGCCCAGATCCGCGAGAGCTCGTCCTGCAGCGTGGCGCGGGTGAGCGCGTCGAGTGCGCTGAACGGCTCGTCCATCAGCAGGAGCTTGGGCTGCATGGCGAGACCGCGGGCCACCGCCACGCGCTGGCGCATGCCGCCCGAGAGCTCGCGCGGTCGCTTCCAGGCGGCCGGCGTGAGATTCGACGAGGCGCGATGAACTCGCTCGGTGATACGCCGCGCGTTCGGCCGCCGACAGGTCCGGGTGCACGGCGTCGACGGCGAGCGCGACGTTGTCGCGCACGCTGAGCCACGGCAGGAGCGAGTAGCTCTGGAAGACGATGCCGCGCTCGGGGCCGGGCCCGGTGATCGGCGCGCCGTCGAGTCGGATCTCGCCGCGGTCCGGTCGATGAGGCCGCCGATCAGCGACACCAGCGTGGTCTTTCCCGACCCGGAGTAGCCGACGACCGCGACGAACTCGCCCTCGTCGAGCGCCAGGTCGACGCCCGCCCAGCACGGCGTCCGACCGCGCCCCGGTGAAGGCCTTCCGCACGCCCGCACCTCGACGTACGCCGTCACGGTCAGAGTCCGCCGACGCGCGCCTCGACCAGGCCCATCAGGCGGTCGAGCAAGAAGCCGATCGCGCCGATCGTCAGGACGAGAGGAGGATGTGCGAGTAGACGAGGCTGTTGTACTCCTGCCAGAGAAAGCCGCCGACGCCCGGCGTGCCGGTCAGCATCTCCGCGGCGACGATCACGAGCCACGCGAGGCCGAGGGACAGCCGGTAGCCGGTGAAGACGTAGGGCAGCGTGGCCGGGACGATGATCTGCGCAGCATCGTCGGTGCGCGAGAGCTTCAGCACGCGGCCCACGTTCAGGTACTCCGGGACTGATCGACCGCACGCCGACGGCGGTGTTGATGACCGTCGGCCACATCGCGCAGAGGGCGATCGTGAAGATCGCCGCCGGCTCGGACGTCTGGAAGATCATGAGGCCGAGCGGCAGCCACGCGAGCGGCGAGATCGGCCGCATGACCTGCATGATCGGATCGAACGGCTGGTGGAAGCGCGTCGAGAGACCGAGCAAGAAGCCGAGCGGCGTGCCGATCGCCAGCGCCAGCACGAAGCCCTTGCCCACCCGCCAGCGAATCAGAACGCGAAGCGGCCGATCCCCTGGTTCATCTCGCCGTCCTTGAAGAACGGCCGAGGATGTACCGCTCGCGATTCCTGCCACGTCCGGCTCGGCGACGGGAGATCCGGCGCGACGTGTCGCGACGAGCATGCCCAGGCCAGCAGGACACGACGGCGCCGAACAGCAGGAGGAGCATCTCGGCGTGAGTGCCGGATCTCTCATGGCCTCATGGTCACGCCATCAGTTGGACGGCGAAGCTCTTCGCGTACTTCTCCGGATCGGCCGGGTCGAAGGTGACGCCGTCGAAGAGCGTTTCCTTCTTCATGTCCTCCCGCGGTGTCTCGATCCCCATGTCCTTCGCCACCTCGCGGAAGATGTCGGGCCGATGCACGCGATCGACGAGCCCTTGTAGTCCGGCGCCTCCTGACCATGCCCCAGCGCCGGAACTGGCTGAGCCACCAGAGGCCGTGCGACTTCAACGGGAAGTTCGTCTGCCGGTCGAAGAAGGTCATGTAGTACTTGTCCTTCTCCTTGCGCCCGTCGCCGTAGTCGTAGTCGCCGAGCATGCGGCCGAGGATGATCTCCTTCGCAGCGTTGACGTACTGCGGTTGGCCGACGACTTCCGCCATGCGCGGTCGGTTCTCGAGCTTGTCGTTCCACTGGCTCGCTTCCGAGCACGGCGGCCATCACGGCCTTCACCGTTCTGGGGTTCTTCTGCGCGAACTCCTCCGTGAAGGCGAGCACCTTCTCGGGGTGGTCGCGCCAGATCTGCTGCGTGGTGACGGCGGTGAAGCCGATCCCGTCGGCGATGGCGCGCGCGCCCCACGGCTCGCCTACACAGTAGCCGTCCATCTTGCCGACCTTCATATTCGCGACCATCTGCGCGGGAGGGATCGTGATCAGTGTGACGTCACGATCGGGATTGATCCCGCCGGCGCCGAGCCAGTAGCGCGTCCACATCGCGTGCGTCCCGGGCGGATAGGTCATCGCGAAGGTCATGGGGGAGCCCTTGACCTTCGCCTCGAACGCCAGCGGCTTGAGCTGCTGCGGCGTCTTCACGCCCTTCTCGAGCAGCGCCTTCGTGAGCGTGATGGCCTGCCCGTTCCGGTTGAGGTACATCGGGATGATCATCGGCTTCACCGGCGAGCCTTGAAGGCCCATCGTCGCCGCGTAGGGAATCCCCAGCAGCATGTGCGTCGCCTGGTTCTCGCCGAGCGTGAGGCGATCGCGGATGACCGCCCACGACGCTTCCTTCGAGATCGTCGACTCGATGCCGTACTTCTTGAAAAGTCCGAGCTCGTGCGCCATGACGATCGACGAGCAATCGGTGAGCGCAATGATGCCGATCCGCACCTTCGGCGTCTCAGGTCCGTCGGCCGCGTACACTCCGCCTGCCCAGTTCGTGGGCAGTCCTGCGAGCAGCGCCGCGGCGCCTGTCGTCTGCAGAAACGTCCGTCGCGTGACCCGCACCGATCACCTCCCAGACAAAAAAATGGCGCCGTGCCTCCGCGAGGAGGCCTCCAGCGCCATCGCTGTCCCTTCGACGTGTCCGTCCTGGACGCGCCGCCGCCGTGTAGGTGCAGCGCGCGTGCCAGGCGTCAGCCACGAGTCGATAGTCAATCTACATCAGCACTTATCTCCTCGGGGTCAGGCATATTCCTGAAAGTATGGTGCCGAATTCGCGTGCGACTCAGCGCGCGATGCCGAAGAAACGTGCAACACCGTTGCGCGTCTCAACGCTCGCAGGAGAGACGCATGCGGTTCCTGGCGATCCAACCGTACACGCGGCGAGCAACCGGGCGCGCGCCAGGAAGCGCGAAGGCCGTCGCCAGCCATCCGAGTCCGCGAATGCGCCGGAGCAGCTCGGGCACGGCATCGGCGCCCGCGAGCGTGCGGCCATCGGGCAGCACGAGCTGCATCGCGGTCATGCAGGCTTCGTCGGTGAGGTGCGGAAACCGGATGCGTCGCGGCGCCGACCGGCACGGCAGGATCTCGAGCTCGCCGCCGGCCATCGCCAGGCGCATGAGCCAGAGCGCGCTGGCCCGGCACATGGCGCACTCGCCGTCGTAGATCAGGACGGCGGGAGTTCGCTGATCGCTCGCCTCGACCGGCCGGACCCCAGCCTCGCGATGGCCCGGGGCTCCCACTAGGAGCCCCACCGCCTGAGCGTGCGGTAGTAGAGGGCGAGCCCGACGACGACGGCCAGCGAGATCACCGCCTGCACGAGCCCCGACGCCGTGTGGTCGCGCGAGAGCACGACCATCGCGTAGAACAGAAAGAACGCGATCCCCGCGATGATGAGGATGCGGTGGGCGGTGATCAGTTTCACGACGAGCCCGGCCTAGACGCCGAGAACGACCTTCACGGCGTCACGGGTCACGCCGATGAGCCGGTCGACCTCCGCCTCGGTGACGACCAGCGGCGGCGCGAAGTAGACCGAATCGCCCGGTGCCGGATGCGGGCCCGGCGACGGCCGCGTCCGCGTCACGACGCCTCGCTTCATCATCTCGGCCTGGATGCGCGGCGCGACCTGCTTGTCGCCGGCGAAGTTCTTCTTCGTCGCGCGATCCTCCACGAGCTCGACCGCGGCGAGCAGCCCCTTGCCGCCCCGGATGTCGCCCGCGTGCGGATGATCGCCGAACGCCTGCTGCAGCCCCTTGTGCAGGCGCGTGCCCATCTTCGCCGCGTTCTCCCAGAGCCGCTCGCGCTCCATGATCTCGACGTTCCGGACGCCGACGGCACAGCACGTGGGATGGCTCGAATAGGTGTAGGCGTGCATCCAGCGATCGGCCGGGTTGACCGAGTCCATCGCGTCCTTGATCGCCTTGGTGACCATGATGCCGCCGAGCGGCAGATAGCCCGAGGTCACGCCCTTCGCGAACGACATGATGTCGGGCTTCACGTCCCAGTGCGAGAGCGCGAACCAGCGACCCGTCCGGCAGAAGCCCGTGATGACCTCGTCGCCGATCAGGAGCACCTTGTGGCGCGTGCAGACCTCACGCACCAGCGGCCAGTAATCGTCGGTCGGATAGATGACGCCGCCGCCGCCGTGAATGGGCTCGCCGATGAATCCCGCGACGGTGTCGGGCCCCTCGCGCAGGATCGCCTCCTCGAGCTCGCGCGCGGCCGCCTGCCCCACGGTCTCGCCGGGCTTGGCGCCCTGGAACCGATACGGGTAGCACGTCTGGATGTGGACGAAGCCCGGAACGCGCGGCTCGAACATCTTCCAGTAGGGGCTCATCCCCGTCGCGCTCATCGCCTGCAAGGTGACGCCGTGATAGCCCTGCTGGCGCGAGATGATCTTGATCTTGTCGGGCTTGCCCTGCGTCTTCCAGTAGAAGCGCGCCGTCTTGAACGCCGACTCGTTCGACTCGGCGCCGCCGCAGGTGAAGAACACCGCCTGCATGTTGTCGTAGGCGAGCTCGATGAGCTTGTTCGCCAGGGTGATCGCCGGAATGTTCGACGAGCCGACGTAGCCCGAGAAGTACGCGAGGTCCTTCATCTGGGCGGCCGCCGCGTCGGCGAGCTCCGTGCGGCCATGGCCCACGTTCACATTCCAGAGTCCGGAGAGACCGTCGATGTACTCGTGGCCTCCGATCTCCTGGATCATGGAGCCGCGGCCGCGGACGTAGATCATCGGCTCGGCGTTGTCGATGGGATGGTGAAGCGGATGGATCAGGTGATCCTGATCGGCCTTGACGAGCTCAGCGGCGGTCATCGCCATTGACGTTCTCCTGTGACGGATCGCGGGTGCACTCGCCGGTAGTCCCCGTCCGGGATGGGGACCGCCCGATTCTGTGGCCCGCGGTAGCGGTAGATCCAGGCTCGCGCGCGCCGGCCGTTCGCGAGCGTGACGATCGCGCGGCGACGTTCGAAATTGTACCCCTCCTCCCGGTCGAGCACCGGGAGAAGTTCAGGGTCGTCCAGCCGGTAGACCTCGCCGCGCACGCGCCCGTCGCCGTCGATCAATCCGGGGTAGCGGCCGAGGTCGAGCAGGCGTCCGCGGACCGCGCCCTCGTCGAGGAAGGTCGATGCCGAGGCGAGCACGCGATGCAGCGAGTAGCCGCGCATCAAGGTGCCGTAGGCAAAGAGGAGCGCCGGGCGGCGCCCCGAAGCCTTCAGGGGGTCTCCACCGCCTGGAGCACCGCGCTCAGGAAGTCGTGCTCCGGCAGGGCGCCTTCGAACTGGACGCGATCGTTGATCACGACCTTGGGGACGCCCATCACCTGGTAGGCCCGCGACAGCTCGGGAAACTCGGTCGCTTCGATCACGGTCGAGCGCACCCGGTCCGAGGCCACCGACATGTGCTGCGCCAGGCGCACGGCCCGGGGGCAGTGGGGTCAGGTCGGTGTCGAGAAGACCTTGATGTCGACATCGCTCGCGAGCGCCTGCAGCGAGGCGAGCGTCTCTTCGGACAGTCCCGGCTGGCCGGTCGACGCGACGATGATCGAGTCGATCAAGTTGCTGAACTCGTAGCCGAGCGGGACTCCGTAGAAACGGATGCCCCAGTCGCGGCTGCCCTCGACGACGATGGCCGGCACCTGATCCACCCCATAGGCCTCCGCCCGCTCGCGATCGATGGCGAGATTGAGCACCTCGACCGTGATCTGGTCGGACAGCTCGGCGACCTCGCGGACCAGCGCCTCGTTCTGCTGGCAGAGCTCGGCCGCCGCCAGCTCCTGCGAGAAGACGATGAGCTTCACGGGTCCGGCAATGCGTTCGAACTCCTTGCGGACGGCTTCCTGGTCGCGCGGGTTCAGGATCGGCATGGCGTCATTATACCTGCTGGAATCGCGCGCCAGGGAGCCACACCATCTTCGCCGCGTCCTTCGGCGCCGGCGCAGTCGCCGGCTACGTCGTGGCGCGCATCGATCCCACGATCGTTGCGGTCTAGCGCTCGACGGCGTCCGCGGTGACGACGATCAGCGATCCTCCGGCGCCGTTGAGCGCACGACCGAACGCCTGAGAAAACGCCGCCTCGCTGGCGACGGCGGATACAGAAAGACCAACGCTCGTCGGCCAGCCGCATCGCGGCGGCGCCCGTGCCGTCGGTCTCGTGAACGACGATCACGATGCGCGCCGCGAGCCGCGCCACGGTCTCGAGCTCGGTCGCGGCCGTTCCCACCTCGTTGGCGCCGGTGAAGCATACGACGTAGCGATCTGGATGCACGAGGTGCGCGGCGATCGCGGCGGGCAGCGCGAAGCTTTGCGCGAGATCGTTCGACGCGAGGAATTCGCGCGGGGCGACCGCGTGCCACGCAGTGGCGACAGACTCTCGATAGTGGCCCGCGTCGACCGTCGCGATCGTTCCCGCCGGCGTCGCTTCACGGGCGAGGCGAACGACGCGCGCGACGAGCCCGTCGCCGCCCCGAGCGGCCCCCTCACGCCGTAGACGGTCGACCTCGGCAACGTCCCAGTCGGCCCGAGGCTTGTCGCGCAGGCGTATCGCGAGCTCCTCGATGATGGCGCTCACGTCACCGATCACGTGAACCGCCGGCAGCCGGCCATCGGGCACCGCGGCCGGACCGAAGACGAGCATCGGAGCGTTCGACCAGCAGGCCTTCGGCAAGGCGTTCGCCTCGTGCGTGTCGAGCCCGAGGGCGACGACGAGATCCGCGCGGCTCAGCAGGCGCTCCGCTACACCGCCCACGCCGAGCACGCCGAGCGTCAGCGGGTGCGGATCGGGCAGCGCGCCCTTCGCGCGTGGCGTCGTCAGGAGTGGAGCGGGCAGCGCCTCGACGAATGCCCGGAGCCACTGCACCGCGTCGGCCGAGCGACAGTGAAGTCCCGCGAGCAGGAGCGGCCGCGAGGCCGCGGAGAGCTCGCGAGCCGCCGGTCCAGCGCCACGCCATCGGGATACGGCAGCGGATCGGGACGGCACGACGTGGCCAGCGGCACCGCCGCTGCGCTCGCGACCCCGGCGTGAGATGGCGAGATGGACCGGACCTCGCGGCTCGGTCATGGCGAGCCTGACCGCGTGGGCGATGCGATGCGCGGCGGACACCGCCTCGATCCGAAGTGTCTCCTTGCAGCGGGGTACGTTCGATGGATGGCCGCTGGTCAACAAGATCAGCGGCGCGTCGTCCGGCACGTTGTGTGCGTGCGCCGATGCGGAGCCGTCCTCGCCGATGAGTACGGCACCCGGCGCGTCGACGAGGTCGCCGGTGACCGCGGCCATGACGAACGCACCGGTCTCGTGTGACGCGATCGTGACGGGAAGCCCGCGCGCGCGCGCCGCATCGAGAAGTGCCGAAGCGGGACGCGCCGCGTGCGACGGCAAACAAACGCGGCGCTCCGGCGCGTCTGAGGCCGTCAACGACGACATCGGCGACGGTCGTACCGCTCACGCGTGTACCGGCATCTGGTATCGCGTCATTGTACTCGTTCGACCTGGCCTAGAGGCCCAACTCACCCCCAACGCCCGAGCGGAAATTCAGGGTTTCACTCGATGCCGGTCGTGGCCGGATCTGCGTAGACTGCGACCATGCTGCTGAATCAGATCACACGGATTCCCGGATTCGGTCGGCTGTGGCGCAGTTTCCCCTTGGGCTCGCCCGAGCTGAGGACTCGCTTCGACATCTGGTCGCGCCCGGCGTACGCCTACGGCGTGTGGCGGGCGGCGGAGCTGGCCAAATCGTTGAGCTTGAACGGAATCACCGTCGCCGAATTCGGCGTGGCCGGGGGCTCCGGGCTCGTGGCGCTCGAAACGATCGCACGAGCCATGGCGACCCACTTCGGCCTCAGTGTCGACGTGTTCGGCTTCGACACCGGCTCCGGCAATCCAGCCCCCGCCGACTTTCGCGACCTCCCATACGTGTGGGCCGAAGGCTTCTACCGTATGGACCCGGAGAAGTTGAAGCGCAGGCTGCAACACACGAACCTGATGCTCGGAGACCTGGCGAAGACCATTCCGGCGGCCCTGAGCACCCTACGCCATCCCGTGGGCTTTCTTTCGTTCGATCTCGACTACTACAGCTCGACCATGCAGGCCTTTCACATCTTCGACAGCGGGTCCGAATCGCGATTGCCACGGGTGTTCTGCTACTTCGACGACCTATTCTGGCCGGAGCGCGCCTGCTACAGCGAGTTCACGGGGGAATACGCGGCCATTCGCGACTTCAACAGCCAGAGCAAGCACAAGAAGATCTCGCAGATCGCCGGCCTTCGCTGGATGCGGGAACGCGCGCGGGCGTGGAACGAGCAGAGCTACGTCCTGCACGATTTCGAGCATCCACTCTACAGCAAGAACATCACGCCGGCGGGCGCCGCGTATCGACAGCTGGAGCTCGAAGCGTAGCGCCGCGCGGCGCGGTCACTTCGCGAAGCCCTCGAACACCGGGCGCATGCGCTCGAGCGCCTTGCTCAGGTTGGCCTCCGAGTTCGCATACGAGAACCGCAGATAGCCTTCGCCGTGGGCGCCGAACGCCGCGCCGGACAGCGCCGCCACGCCGGCCTCGGTCAGCAGGCGCTCGGCCACCTCGGCGGACGAGCGGCCGGTGCCGGTGATGTTCGGGAACACGTAGAACGCGCCGCGCGGCCGCGCGCACTTGACGCCGGGCAAACGGTTGAGGCCGTCGACGAGCAGATCGCGCCGCCGCTTGAACTCGGCCACCATGGCCGCGACCGGAGTCTGGTCACCCTGCAGCGCGGCGATGCCGGCGAGCTGCACGAACGAGGCCGTGCAGGAGTTGGAGTTGACCATCAGCCGCGCGACGTGCTCGGCGAGCGGCGCCGGCATCACCCCGTAGCCGAGGCGCCAGCCGGTCATCGCGTACGACTTCGAGAAGCCGTCGAGGAGAATCGTGCGCCCCTGCATGCCCGGCAGATTCGTGATCGAGGCGAACTCGCCCTCGTAGAGGAACTGACGGTAGATCTCGTCGGTCAGGACCAGGATCTTCCGCTCGGCCGCGATCGCGGCGATGCGCTCGAGCTGGCTCCGATCGAGGACGCCGCCGGTGGGATTCTCGGGCGAGTTGATCACGATCAGCTTCGTCTTCGGCGAGATGCGCCGCTCGAACAGGTCCAGATCGAACCCGAAGCCGCTCTCTTCGCGCAGGGGGATCGGCACGGGCACGCCGCCGACGAAGTTGATGACCGACTCGTAGATCGGAAAGCCGGGGTTCGGATGGATCACCTCGTCCCCGTCGCCGATCAGCGCCATGATCGTGAAGAACATGATCGGCTTGGCGCCCGGCGTCACGACGACTTCCTCGGGCGACACGGCGATGCCGCGAGTCTCGCCCACGTGCTTGGCGATCGCCTCGCGCAGCTCCGGCAGCCCCGCGGCCGGGCCGTAGTGGGTCGCGCCCGCGTCGAGCGCCTGCTTCGCCGCTTCCTTGATGTGCGCCGGCGTGTCGAAGTCGGGCTCGCCGATCTCCAGGTGGATGATCTCGCGTCCGGTGCGCTCGAGCTGGCGCGCGCGGGCCAATACCTCGAACGCCGACTCGGTGCCGAGCCGGGCCATTCTTGGGGCGAAGTTCATGAAGATCCTCCTGGCGGGGTCCGGCCCCGCAACGACCGACTTCTCCCGCCGGCGTTTTGAAAGCTACCTATTATAAGGCGTGGACTTCGTGAGCGTTCCGGCCGGACGATTCGCCATGGGCTGGGCCTCCGGCCACCCATGCGAGCGCCCGCGGCATCTCGTCTGGGTCGACGCGTTCATGATCGCGCGCACGCCCGCGACCAACGCGGACTTCGCCGCCTACGCGAAGGCGACCGGCGCCCCGGTGCCGCCATTCTGGCTCGAGCCGGGGTTCGCCGATCCAGGTCAGCCCGTCGTCGGCCTCTCGTGGGCCGAGGCCGTGGCGTTCGCGGAGTGGTCGGGAGCGCGATTGCCGACCGAGGCCGAGTGGGAGAAAGCGGCCCGCGGCGGCCTCGACGAGGCGCGCTACCCCTGGGGCGACGACCGACCGACCATGATGTTCAAGCGGCCGCCGCGCGTCGGCGAAACGCCGCGCAACGCGCTCGGGCTCACCGACCTCTCCGGCGTGTGCCACGAATGGTGCGCCGACTGGTTCGGCGAGAGCTACTACGTCGAATCGCCGGACCGGAATCCGCGAGGCGCGGCCACCGGGACGCGGCGAGTCAGCCGAGGCGGAGCCTGGCGGCATGCCGATCCGTGGAGCCCGGTCGGCCACCGCTCCTCCCTGCCACCCCACCTGCGCTACTCCGACTACGGCGTGCGATTCGCGCGCGACGCCGAGTCACCGTAGAAGGCATACAATGATGCGCACCCAGATGGCGTCCGCCGAGCGGTCGATCCTCAGGGAAGGCATCGTGGCCGGCTTGATCGGCGCGGCGGTCGTCGCCGTCTGGTTCCTCGTGTTCGATATCGCCCGCGGCCAGCCGTTCCTCACGCCGGGCCTCCTGGGTGCCGCGGTGTTCCACGGGGTCACCGACCCGGCCGGCCTCAGGCCGACGTTCGGCAACGTGCTCGGCTACACGATCATCCACGGGCTGGCGTTCGTCGCGTTCGGGGTCGTCGCGGCGAGTCTCATGGCGGTCAGCGAGCGCGAGCCTGCGCTCTTTCTCGCGTTCGTCATCCTGTTCGCCAGCTTCGAAGTCTTCGTCTTCGGCGTGGTCGGCGCGCTCGGCAAGTCGATGCTCGGCGCGCTGGTCTGGTGGGCGATCCTCATCGGCAACCTGCTCGCGTCGATCGCGATGCTCTGGTACTTCTTCCGCGCGCACCGGGCGCTGCCGCGCACGTTGATCGGTTCGTGGGGCGCCGTCCTCCGCGAGGGCATCGTGGCGGGCCTGCTCGGCGCGGCGGTGGTGGCGCTCTGGTTTCTGGCGATCGACTGGATTCAGGGCGAGCCGCTGCGCACGCCGACGCTCCTCGGCATGGGGCTCCTCCGCCAATCCGATCCGGTGACCGCGCTCGTCACCTACACCGTCGTGCACGGGATCGCCTTCGCGCTCTTCGGCATCGTCGGCGCCCTCTTGATCGCGGGCGCCGAGCGTCAGCCGCTCTTCGTCTTCGCGCTGGTGATCTTCTTCACCGCGTTCGAGGTGTTCTTCATCGGCGGCGTCCTGATCGCGGCGAAGTGGGTGCTCGACGAGATCGCCGGCTGGACCGTGTTCGTCGGCAACCTCCTCGCCAGCGTCGTCATGCTCGCGTATTTCTTCCAAGGACATCGCGGGCTGGCGCGTCGGTTGACGGCGGCTTGGGTGGAAGAGGACTAGCGGAGGCGGAGGCGCGGGAGGCAGGCGGTGGGTGGGGGGCATTGCGACCACGCGGCACGCGGGCGCATTTCCCGTAGCGGCTGGGCTCCATCTCGGCGCTGTTCGTCCGCTGACCCTTGGAGGGAACGAGTCGCAATGCCCCCCACCCACCGCCTGCCTCCCGCGCCCCCGGTTTTGCTAGGCGTATGCAGTCAGACGCACACGTCACGGCAGCCGGGCTCGCGGTGTGCCTGGCATCGGCACGGTGCGCTTCGGTGCTGGGAAGGACTCCGGTTCTTGTGGTGGGAACGGGGTTAGTTGTTGGGGCGGCGGAGGACGAGGAGGTCGATTTTTTCTAGGACTGGTATGGGGGTGGTTTCGAGGGAGGCGGCGAGTTCGCAGGCGAGCGAGGCCGTGCTCGAATTCGGCGTCGGTCATCAGCTCGAACGAGGAGAGGGCTCGGCGTTTCAGGCGGTCGTAGTGGGCGGCGAGGCTCGGGTCGATCTCTTGCTCGAGCGTGTCGAGCGCCGCCGTCGCGAATCCCCTCGCCTCGAACGCATCGCGGATCTGCTCGACCGTGGGGAGACGCGCCTCGTCGATGGCGCGCGCCGACGGAAAGAACTCGTAGTGGCGAATGCTCGCGAGTCGGCCGCTGAAGGTGTTTCGGATGAACACGAGCCCCGCGGGCTTGATGACCCGGTGGAGCTCGCGCGCGCAGCCATCGAGATCTGGAACGTGATGGATCACCATGGACAGGAGCGCGAAGTCGAACGCTCCGTTTGCGGCCGGGATCGCGCCGGCCGTGCCGTCCCGATAGACGACTCGAGCGTGCGGGCTGCCGCGCTCGGCCTCGGCGCGCATCTTCTCCGACGGCTCGACGGCGACGACCTGCGACGCGAACGCATCGGCCAGCAGCACCGAGAAGCGCCCGGTGCCGGCGCCGAGGTCGAGAATGGTCAGATCAGAGTGGCCGCGACCGACGTGGCCGGCCAGCGCGTCCATCCAGAGCCGGCCGGTGTCGGGGGAGAGGCTACGACCGGCGCGATACGTCCGATAGAGGCGCCGATCGTAGTCGACCCGTGTCACCAGAGCGCGGCAGGAAGCGGCAGGCCCTTGAAGGCTTCGCTCGGCATCGGCACCGGCGGCTTGATGTCGAGCCGTTCGGAGAGGGCGTAGAGCTGGCGCAGGTGCTGCGCGGCGTGCCACGTCGTGCGCTCGAGCAGGTCGTGGCCGGACTGCGGGCCGTAGTACACCCTGATCACGCGCGAGAACTCGGACGGGGACGCGCCTTCGAACCAGCCGGCGATACGTCCACGCACGAGCGCGCCGTAGCGCGCGATGGCCGGACCGTCCGAGAGATCGTCGGGCGCCTCGTCGAGCAGCCACGATTCGGGGAACTCACCGAGATCCATTCCGTCCACGAACGCGAGCGAGAGCCGGAAGACGTGGTAGCCGAGGTTGCGGAGCGTCCGATTGCGCTCGGGCGGTCGCCAGTTCAGGTGCCGCTCGGGGACGATACCCATCAGCTGCTGGTTCGTGTCGAGCACGATGTCGAGCCGCTGGGCGAGCACGGCCGGAGCCAGCTTGATCGTCTCCGAGTACGGGATCCCGAGGAGCTCCGCATACGCCGGCGGGTTCCATCCGTGCGCGGCGCGATCCCCGATGGTCAGCGCCGGGACGCGCTGGATTCCCAGGCGCGCCAGTTCCTCGTAGCCTTCCGGGTGAGCTTGCGTATCGACCGGGTCGAACTCGACCCCCCAAGACGTGAGGAGCTCCTTCGTCTTGGCGCAGGACGATCAGCCCGGCCGGTAGAAGAACCGGGCTCTGGTTCCGGATACCCGCGTAGCGCTGTCGTTCATCGAGGCCTCCTGAGCGACTCGTCACCAATTGTACCCGAGGACGTTCCGGCCCAGCGCCGCTCACCGTCCGCGGAACGTCGGCGTCTGTTTGCGCGCGAACGCCGTGACGCCGGCCCGGAAGTCCTCGGTATGGCCGCTCGCCGCGATCGCCTGCGCCTCGAGCTCCATCTGCGTCTCCAGGCTCTCCCACGTCGACTGGTGGAAGAGGCGCTTGGCGCCGCCGAACGCCTTCGTCGGGCCCTGGGCCAGCTCGCGCGCCATCGCGGCGACCGTCGACGCGAGCTCTGCGTCGGGCACCACGCGCGTCACCAGCCCCCACTCGAGTGCTTCGCGCGCCGAGAGCACGCGGTTGGTGAAGTAGAGCTCCATCGCGCGGCGCAGCCCGACGAGGCGCGGCAGAAAGTACGACGACGAGCCGTCGGGGGTGGCCGCGATCTTCGAGTAGGCCATCGTGAACCGCGCCGACTCAGCGGCGACGACCAGGTCGCCGGAGAGCGCGAAGCTCAGGCCGCCGCCCGCCGCGACGCCGTTGACCGCCATGATGATCGGCTTGTCGGTCCGGCAGAACCGGGACACCGCGCCGTGCAGATAGGTCGTGAGCTCCTTCACCAGCACGCCGATGCGCTCGAGATTGTCGACGAAGTCTTTGACGTCGCCGCCGGCGCAAAATGCCCGGCCCGCGCCGGTGACGACGACGCAGCGCACGGCCGGGTCCTCGTCGACCTCGAGCGCGGCGTGGAAGAGGTCGCGGCCGAGGCCGAGGCTCAGCGCGTTGAACGCGTCGGGCCGGTTGAGCGTGATCGTCGCGACCCCGTCATGGCGCTCGAGGGTCAGGAACTTGAAGTCCATCAAGGTCGTCCTCCTCTCAGCTTCGCTCGGCACGCCAGCGGGCGGCACGCGCCACGGCGCCGAGGACGTCGGCGATCTTCAGCGGCTTCACCAGCACCATGTCCACGCCGTGGACCTGACGCTCCTCGGCCGTCAGCTCGACACCGAAGCCCGTGACGAGAACGACCGGCACCGCCGGCGCCATCTCCTTCACGGCCTGGGCCACCTGCCAGCCCGAGACGCGGGGCATCGCGAGATCGGTGAACACGATATCGAAGGCCTCGGCACGGAACTGCGCGATCGCCTCGGCGCCGTCGCCGAGCACGACGACGCGGTGCCCACTCGTCTGGAGCACGTCGCCGAGGACACGGCCGACCTCCGCCTCGTCGTCGATCACCAGGCACCGGAGCGATACTCCGAGCGGCGCCGACTCGGCCGGAGGGCTCACCTCGACGTCCGGGACCGCGCCCGGCGCGAACGTCAGACGAAACGTGGTGCCGCGCCCCTCCTGGCTGTCGACCGTGATCCGCGCGCCGTGGCGCGAGAGGATGCCGTACGTCATCGAGAGCCCGAGCCCGGTGCCCTGCGGCCCCTTCGTGGTGAAGAACGGATCGAAGATCTTGCCGCGGATCGCTTCGGGAATCCCGATACCGGTGTCCGCGACCGTGACGACGACCAGATTGTTCTCGACGCGCGTGGTCAGGGTCAGGGTGCCGCCGGTCGGCATCGCGTCCACGGCGTTGAGGATCAGGTTGGTCATCGCCTCGCGGAGCTCGGCCGGATCGCCCGCCACCATCGGCAAGGTCCCGAACGACGTCTGCGCCTCGACGTCCACGCCTCGGCTTCGCGTTTCCTCGCGCCAGCGCGACTGGGTGATCTCGAGCGCGCCGCGGACGACCTCGTTCAGGTCGACCGCCACGAACGGCTGGTCGCGGCGGGTGCGGGTGAACTCTTGCAGCCGGCGAACGGTCTGGGCCCCGTCGAGCGCGGAGCGCTCGATGACCTGGAGCCACTTGCGGAGCTGCGGGTCTTGCAAGCGCTGCAGGGTGAGCTGCGCCCGGCCCAGGATCGACGCGAGCAGATTGTTGAAGTCGTGCGCGACCCCGAGGCCATCTCGCCGAGCGCGCGCAGCTTCTCGGTCCGCACGAGCTGGTCCTGCGCCGAGGCCAGCTCGCTGTATGCCCGGGTGCGCTCCTCGAAGAGCCGGGCGCTGCGCAGCGCGAGTGCGGCGAGATGACCGATGCTCGACAGCAACCGCTCGTCGGCCTCGCCGAAGGTCCGCGTCTGGCTCCGCAGGGTCAGCACGCCGATCACCATGTCCCCGGTGGTCATCGGCACGCCGAGCCAGGACCGCGAGCCGGGGAACGTCTCCACCGGCGCGAGCCCGCGCCGCGCGCACTCGGCGTGGTAGTCATCGGTCCGCAGCGCCTTGCCGGTCTCGAGCACGGCCGACATGAGCCCGACCGTGCGGGAGGGATACCGGAGCGGCATGCGCATGTCGGGAACGCCGTCCACCACACGCAGGACGACTTCGAGATCGCCACGCTCTTCGTCGCGCAGCACGATCGCCATGTTGGTGGCGTCGAGGATGCGGCCGGCCTGGACGCGGATGGCCTCGAGCAAGGTCGCGCGATCGAGCTGACCGGTGACCGCCCGCGACAGCTCGAGGAGCACCGACAGCTCCTCGACCTGGCGGCGGTTCTCTTCATAGAGCTGCGCGTTCTCGAGCGCGAGCGCCGCCTGGTCGCCGAACGCCTGGAGCAGCGCCACCTCGCCGGCCGAGAACACTCGGCCCGCCACGTCGCCCAGCGCCAGGGTGCCGATGATCCGGCCCTTGGCCCGCAGCGGAACGGCAACGACCGCGCCGGCGCCGGTGCGCCGCATCGCCGCGGCGACGTCGTCGCTCAGGACGATCGCGGGATCGTTGAAGACGTCGACCGACGCCACGGCGCGTCCCTCGACGATCGCGATCCCGGACGGCCCGACTCCCGCCGGTAGCACGGGGACGACCTGCGAGACGTCGCGGAAACGGCCGCCGCCCGCGAGCGTGATCAGCGAGCCGTCGGCCCGCAGCAGCCGGAGCACCGACGAACGAACCTGGAAGAGTCCGAGCACGCTTTCGACGATCCGCTGGCCGACGTCGCGCGGGTCGAGGCTCTCCGTCAGGGACTGCGCCAGCCGCGCCAGCTCTTCGGCCTCGAGACGGCGCCGCGTCGACTCCGTGTAGAGCCGCGCGTTCTCGAGCGCGAGCGCCGCCTGGTCGGCGAACGCCTCGACCAGGCGGATCTCGTCGTCATCGAACCGGCGCCCGACCCGGTCGCCGAGGCCGAGGGCGCCGATGACGCGCTCGCCGATACGCAGCGGGACCGCCAGCACGGATCGGTGTCCCGCGCGCTCGATCGCCGCTCTGGCCTCGTCGGTGAAGACGAAGCGGGGATCCGCCAGCAGATTCTCGGTGGCGACGGGCGCTCGCTCTCGCACGACGACGCCCACGAGGGCGTGGCCTCGCGGGAACACCGTGTCGCGGGGGATCGCGACTCCGTCCTCCCCGGTGACGACGAAGGCCACCAGCGCTTCCGTGTCCGGATCGATCCGGTAGAGACTCGACGAGTGCGCGCCCAGCAGCCGGCGGACGCTGTCGGCGATGCGCTGCCCGACCAGGTCGAGGTCGAGCGTCTCGGAGAGGAGCCGCCCGAGGTCGGCCAGCGCGCTCATCCGCTGGGCCTGCCGCGTCGCCTCGCGATAGAGCTGGGCGTTGTTGATCGCGTTCGCCGCATGCGAGGCCAGCGAGCCGAGGAGCTGCATCTCCTCGGCGGTGGGCTCGTGCCGCTCGCGCATGCCGATCGTCAAGACTCCAAGAACCTTCTGATCGATCATGAGCGGCACGATGCCCACGCCGATCACGCCGACGGCGCGCGTCGGCTCGACGTTGCGGGTCCGCGGATCGGTGAGCGCGTCGGCCGTCGCCAGCGGCTCGCGCGTCGCCACGACGGTGCCGATGAGCCCCTCGCCGACTCGCACGCGCTCGAAGCCTCCGGTGGAGGCATCGGCTCCGGCGACGGCGTGGAGCGCGACATGCTGGCCGCCTTCGTCCACGAGCCAGAGCTGGGCGGCGCTCGACCCGAAGAGCTCGACCACGGCGTCGACGACCCGCTGAAACACCTCGTCCGGCGACAAGGTGGCCGTGAGCGTCTGGGCGAGCCGGCCGAGCGCCTCGAGGCGACGGCTCTTCTCGCGGCTCTCCGCCAGCAGCGAGGCCCGCGCCACCACCTGCCCCACCTGGTGCGCCACCGCTTCGAGCAAGGTGAGCTCGTCGGCCTGAAACGTCCGCGCCTCTTTCGAGATGAGCGCCATCACGCCCCACGTCTCGCCGTTGACCGGAATCGGTATTGCGAGCTGCGTGTGGTAGCCGCCGACCCGCACCCGCTCGACGACGTCGGGCGTCAAGACGCGGGAGGCCGTCAGGTCGGTGATGATCACGCGCCCGGTGCGGATCACCTCGCCGACGTGGCTCCGGTCGAGGGAACGAAGACGCAGCCGGTCGACGTCCTCGGGCTCGAGCCCGCGATGGGCGATGAGGCCGAGGGTCTGCGTGGCGCGGTCGAAGCGGAACACGCCGCCGAAGTGGATCCCGGCGACGTCACACACGACCTCCAGGGTCCGCTCGGCGGTGAGCACGAGGTCGTCGCCGCTCCCGGTCGCCACGACGACCGCATGCAGCACCTCGAGCTCACGGCTCCGGCGCATGTCGGATGCCTCGGCGGCAGCGGGCAAGGGCTCGGCGGCCGCGGGAGCCGGCTCCGGTCGAGGGCGCGCGCGGTTCAACGGCCGGCTTTTCGGCTTTCGTTCCTGCCGGCCCTTGCCGCGGTCCGACGCGGAAACGGCGGCGATACCCACGGCGCCGGCCAGCGCGGCGGCGAGCGAGACGGCCCACCAGATCCAGAGACGTCGCGCCGGGCCGCGGTGCTCTCGCGCCGACAGCAAGGTCCAGAAGCGGTCGCCGCCCTCGCGGAGCGGTCGGGCGAGCCACGTCTCACCGCCGATCGCGATCTGCCCCGTCCGCAGCGCATCCGTCCAGCCCGCCGTCGGCGCGCCCGGCAACACCGCGCCGAGGGCGCGGTCGTTCGAGACCGCCACGAGTGCCGGACGGGACGGAAGGGTCGCGATCGATTCTTCGAGCGCATCGAAGCTCCGGCCGACGACGACCATCCCCGCTGGTGTCGGCGCGATGCCCAGCACGTAGGGTCGCTCGCCCACGAGGGCCACCTGCGTGAAGGGCTCCGTCGGCCGGAGGACCGCGGGCGCGATGCTCTGCTTGGCGGGCGGCATCTGGATGAGCGGAAGGCCGTTCGCGTCCATGATCAGCAGGAGGTCCGCGATCCGGTCCTGCTGGAGCGCCAGGATCTTCGGCAGCGCGCCACGCACGAGCGTGGCCCAGTCGCTCTCCGCCATCCCGTCCGAGACGGCGGGATCGTGCGCGAGGAGCCAGGCCTCGCGGCGCACGTCTTCCAGGGCCAGTGCCACCAGCTCGCGGACTGACGTCAGGGTCGCGCTCACCGCGGTGTCGTACCGCGCGACGACACGCTCCGCGACCACGACACCCGCGATCGCCCAGAGCATCAGGAGACCGAAGAGCGCCGGGAGGAGGCGGCGGGAGAATCGGCGCCTGAGCCCGAACTTCACGTCCGGCGCTCGCCAACCCGGTGGAGCTTCAACAGATTCGTCGTTCCGCGCACCCACATCGGCGAGCCGGAGATGATGACGATGACGTCGTTGGGACGCACCACGCCGTCGCCGAGCAGGTTGGCTTCGACCTCTTCGATCATCTCGTCGGTCGTCCCGACCTTTCGGATGAGCCGCGAGGTGACGCCCCACGAGAGCGCCAGCCGGCGCTGGACCTCGACGAACGGCGTCAGCGCGAGGATCGGCACGCTGGGCCGAGCCTGCGAGATGAGCCGGGCCGAGAAGCCGGACTCGGTGAACGCCACGACCGCGCGGGCGCTCAGGACGTGCGCCGCCGTCGCGGCCGCGTCAGAGATCGCTTCGGGAAAGTTCGAGCCCGGAGCGCCGGCGCCGCTCGCGGTCGAGGATCAGCACCGCGCCGTCGGCGCGCTCGGCCACCCGCGCCATCACCGCGACGGCCTCGTGCGGGTAGCGTCCGGTGGCCGTCTCGGCCGACAGCATGACGGCGTCGGCGCCGTCGAAGATCGCGGTCGAGACGTCCGAGACCTCCGCGCGGGTCGGTCTGCAGATGCGTGACCATCGACTCCAGCATCTGGGTGGCGACGATCACCGGCACCTTCGCGCCGCGCGCCTGGCGAATGATCTCCTTCTGGATGTGGGGCACGTCCTCGATCGGCACGTCGACGCCGAGGTCGCCGCGCGCGACCATGACCGCGTCGACCTTGCTCAGGATGCCGGGCAGGTTGGCGACGATCTCGTGGCGCTCGAGCTTGGCGACGATCGGCAGATCGGCGGCCTCGGCGCGCAGGAACGCTCGAACCTCGTCGATGTCGTCGGCCGAGCGCACGAACGAGACCGCCACGTAGTCGACCCCGTGGCGCAGGCCGAAGCGCAGGTCTTCGCGGTCCTTGTCGGTCAGGCAGGACACCGGCAGCTTCACGCGCGGCAGCGAGAGTCCCTTGTGATCGCTGATGCGCCCGCCGACCACCACGCGACAGCGGACTTCGTCCGGCGAGGTCGTCTCGACCCGCAGCTGGATCATGCCGTCGTCCATCCAGATCTCGTCGCCGGCGCGCAGGTCTCGCAGGTATTCGGGATGCGTGATCGACGCCCGCTCGACGGTCCCCTCCACCGGATGCGCGCAGAGGGTGAACGGCCGGCCGGGCTCGAGGTCGACGCGGGCGCCGCCGCCGGGGCCGAACGTCCCGAGCCGGATCTTCGGGCCCTGCAGATCTTGAAGGATGGCGACCGGTCGGCCCCAGCGCGCCTCGCCGTCGCGGATGCGACGAATGACGTCCGCGTGCTCGTCGTGCGTGCCGTGGGAGAAATTGAGGCGCGCCACGTCGAGGCCGGCCGCCACGAGGCGATCGAGCTCCTCGGTGCTGCTGCTCGCCGGACCGATCGTGCAGACGATCTTGGTCCGCCGCATCCGTCAGGAACCCGTGAGCAGCGGTCTCAAGAATTGCCCGGTATACGAACGCTCCGCGCGACGGGCGAGCTCTTCGGGCGTTCCGGTGGCCACCACCCGGCCGCCCTCGTCGCCGCCCTCGGGGCCGAGATCGATCACCCAGTCGGCCGTCTTCACCACGTCCAGGTTGTGCTCGATGATCACGACCGTGTTGCCCTGATCGACCAGCTTGTTGAGCACGTCGAGCAGGCGCTGGATGTCGGCGAAGTGCAGTCCGGTCGTCGGCTCGTCCAGGATGTAGAACGTTCTCCCGGTCGCGCGGCGGGAGAGCTCGGTCGCGAGCTTGACCCGCTGCGCCTCACCGCCCGACAAGGTCGTCGCCGACTGGCCGAGGCGAATGTAGTCGAGGCCGACGTCGTCGAGGGTCGCGAGCTTCGACTTGATCACCGGGACCGCGTCGAAGAACGCGAGCGCCTCGCGCACGGTCATGTCGAGCACCGCCGCGATGCTCATCCCCTTGTAGTGCACGTCGAGCGTCTCGCGGTTGTAGCGGCGGCCCTTGCACACGTCACACGTCACGTAGACGTCGGGCAGGAAGTGCATCTCGATCTTCACGAGCCCGTCACCCTGGCAGGCTTCGCACCGCCCGCCCTTGACGTTGAAGGAGAACCGCCCGGGCTGGTAGCCGCGCATCCGCGCCTCGGGCGTGCGCGCGAAGAGCGTGCGGATGAAGGTGAACACGCCGGTGTAGGTCGCGGGGTTCGAGCGCGGCGTGCGCCCGATCGGCGACTGGTCGATGTCGACGACCTTGTCGATCCGCTGGGCCCCTTCGATACGGTCGTGCGCCCCCGGCCGGTCCTGCGCGCGATGCAGCATCGAGGCGAGCGCCCGGTAGAGGATGTCGTTGACGAGCGTCGACTTGCCGGAGCCCGACACGCCGGTCACGCACGTGAACGTCCCGAGCGGGATCTTCACCGCCATGCCCTTCAGGTTGTGCTCGCGCGGGTTGTGGATCGTGATGAAGTGGCCGCTGCCCTTCCGGCGAGTGGCCGGGATCGGGATCGCGAGCGCA
Source organism: uncultured Candidatus Rokubacteria bacterium (assembly GCA_963789955.1). Classification (GTDB taxonomy): domain Bacteria; phylum Methylomirabilota; class Methylomirabilia; order Rokubacteriales; family CSP1-6; genus AR31. The sequence goes on along the minus strand of CAWBMV010000034.1, from coordinate 1,127,493 downwards.
CCGCCGAGATAGCGCCCGGTGAGCGAGTCCGGATTCGCGATGATCTCGTCCGGGGTCCCGACCGCGACGATGTGGCCGCCGAGCTCGCCGGCGCCCGGCCCGAGGTCGACGACATAGTCCGCCGACCTGATCGTCTCCTCGTCGTGCTCCACGACCAGCACGGTGTTGCCGATGTCACGCAGGCGCTTCAAGGTGTCGAGAAGCCGCCGGTTGTCCCGCTGGTGCAGGCCGATGGACGGCTCATCCAATATATACAGGACTCCCACCAGACTCGACCCGATCTGCGTCGCCAGCCGAATGCGCTGCCCCTCGCCGCCCGACAAGGTACCCGCCGGCCGGTCGAGCGTCAGATAGTCGAGCCCGACGTTCATCAGGAAGCCGAGGCGCTCGCGGATCTCCTTGAGGACGCGGCGGGCGATCGCGGCCTCGCGCTCGGTCAGGCTGAGCCCGTCGAAGAAGGCCGCGCCCTCCTTGATGGTCTGCCGCACGACCTCCGCGATCGACTTGCCCGCGATCTTGACACCCAGCGATTCAGGCCGCAGCCGCGAGCCGCCGCACGCCGGGCACGGGCGCTCGGTCATGAACATCGCGACCTCGGCGCGCGCCTCCTCCGACGAAGTCTCGCGATAGCGCCGCTCGAGCGTCTTGATCACGCCCTCGAAGCCGCCGTCGCGCTCGCCGTGGAGAATGATGTCGCGCACGGGCTTGCGCAGCTCCGACCACGGGATCTCGAGCGAGAACTTGTGGCGCTTGGCCAGCACCGCGAGCGTCTGCCGGAAGTACGAGGTCTCGCGCCCGGCCCACGGCGCGAGCGCGCCCTCCTTCAACGAGCGCGCCGGGTTCGGCACGAGCCGGTCCGGATCGATCTCGTCACGCGAGCCGATCCCGCCGCACTCCGGGCACGCGCCGTACGGGTTGTTGAAGGAGAACATGCGCGGCGACACCTCCGGGAAGGAGATGCCGCAGTCCGCGCACGCCAGCTTCTCTGAAAAGGTCGTGGCCGCGGGCTTGCCCTTGGCGCCCTCGCTCTCGACGGTCTCGACCGTCACGATCCCGTCGGCCAGGCGTAGCGCCGTCTCCAGCGAGTCGGCCAGGCGCGAGCCGAGGTTCTCGCGGACGATCAGCCGGTCCACGACGACGTCGATCGTGTGCTTGCGCTTCTTGTCGAGCTCGATCTCCTCGCCGAGCTCGCGGACCACGCCGTTGACGCGGACCCGCGAATAGCCCTGGCGCTGCAGATCGAAGAAGAGCTTCTTGTACTCGCCCTTGCGGCCGCGGACGACCGGCGCCAGCACCAGCAGCCGGGTGCCCGGCGCGTGGGCCAGGACGCGGTCGACCATCTGCTGCACGGTCTGGGCGGAAATGACCCGGCCGCACTTCGGGCAGTGCGGCACGCCTACCCGCGCGAACAGCACGCGGAGGTAGTCGTAGATCTCGGTGACCGTACCGACGGTCGAGCGCGGGTTCTTCGACGTGGTCTTCTGCTCGATCGAGATCGCGGGCGACAGCCCCTCGATCGAGTCCACCTCGGGCTTCTCCATCTGCTCGAGGAACTGCCGGGCGTACGCCGACAGCGATTCGACGTAACGCCGCTGGCCTTCGGCATAAATCGTGTCGAAGGCGAGCGACGATTTGCCGGAGCCCGAGAGCCCGGTGATCACGACGAGCTGGTCACGCGGGATCTCGAGGTCGATGTTCTTGAGATTGTGCTCGCGGGCGCCTCTGACGACGATCCGATCACTGGCCATGGCGACTCATTATAAGGCTCGTCTCGGCCGACGGGGCCCCAGCCCCGCGACGGCCTGCGGCTCGCACGACCACTATCAGGCTCGCCTCGCCGGCGGGGCCCCACCGCGCTCTCAGCGTCGCCAGGCGACGAAGTTCCATAGCCAGACCGCGGCCCACGCCACGGGGATCGCCGCCAGCACCGGGTACGCGCCGGCGGCGGCCGCCCATGCCGGCAGGCGCGCGCCGAGCAGCGAGACGCCGGCGAATACGATCACACCGGACAGCGAGCCGACCAGCCGAGCTCCCGGCTCGTCGTCCGCGAGCAGAGTCGCGAGCATGGCCGACGCCGCCAGCCCGAGCCCGGTCAGCAGCGCGCGTGAGGCGTCGCCGCTCCAGAAGCTCGCGGCGCACGCGACCACGAGGAACGTTCGCATGATCGGCCGGACGAGCTTGGCTCGCCCACCCGCCGCGTCCGACCCCTTCCCGTCCGGCGTCCGCAATGCCCGGTTGATGACGTCGCGCAGCGCGAGGGCCGTGGCCGCGAACAGGATGAGGAGCACCGCGGCGCCGAGCACGCCGAGGATCCGGCCCCGCGGCCCGGGAACGATCGCGGCGGGCAGGTCGAAGACGGCGGCAAGCGTGGGCACACCGATCGACAGTCCGGGAGCGGCATAGGCGCCGAACACGCCGAGCGAGAGCGACGCGAGCACCAGCACCAGCAAGAGTCCCGATCCGATATAGATGGTCGGCGCGGCGAGCGCACGCCGAGATCCGACGAACGCGAGCGCTCCGCCGACCAGGGTCACCGTGGCGCCGAGCGCCCCCAGCACCGAGGGGAGACTGCTTCGCTCGGGCGGGTCGGCCCACGCGATGCCGGACGCCGGCGATCCCGGGATCCGCTTACCGGCCTCGAACCGGAGACGAGCGCCGGCGGCGAGCACGAGCCGATCGCCGGCGCGGAGCGCCAACGACTCGCCGGGGTGGAGCTGCCCCTCGCGGAAGCGTCCGGGCTCGAGCACGCGGTATGTCGCCGGGCTCAGCGCCGTGACCCGCTGGGCTTCGGTGAAATCGAGGGCCGTCGATCGGGCCAGGGTCCGGCCGTCGGTCACCCACGCACTCGCCTCGCTGAAGGTGAGCGCGGGCCGCGACGCGACCGCTCGCCAAGCCCCCCACGGCGAGATGGCGAGCGCGACCGCGACGAGCCCGACCAGCGCGACGAAGCCGAGCGCGCTCGTGTAGAGCAAGGTGAGGCCGCCGCCACGAAGCGCCATCCGATAGACGCGCCGGCCCGTGCGCCTCTCCGCGCCTTCTCGAGACGAAGCACCCTTCTCGGGGGCGTCGGCGGTGTGCGCCAGCTCGATCGCGAGCAGCGCGATGATCGTCGCCAGAAGCGTGGCGGCCCAGCGCGGAAATCCGATCAGGCCGGCGACGTCCCCGAACAGGAGCAGATTCGCCCAGATGACCAGGCCGGCGCCAACGCCGGCGGCCATCAGCGCCACGAGATTCGGCCGGCGCTCCGCGCTCGACGCCGGGGCGAGCAGCGCGATCAACGGCGCGACGAGCGCGGACAGCGCGAGCGACGGCGCGTCCGGCATGCCCGAGAATGCCCGCGAGGCGACCAGCGCCAGCAGCACCGGCGACGTCCAGGCCGCGACGGCCAACACCCTCGGCCGGCGGGACGCGGGCCCGGGGCTGACACGCTGAACGACGATCACCAGCAGCAGGGCGGCGAGCGGCGCGACGACGGTCGCGTACCACCAGAGCAGACCGATGCCGGCGAGTCTCAGGGCCCCTGGATTCCCCGGCGCGAGCATCAGGACGAGCGCGCCGGCGAGCAGACCGAGCAAGCCCGCGACCCCCACCCGGCGCGGGGCGGCGATCGGCATCGCGTGATTATAGCTGTTCACACGCCGCACCCGGAATCGCTATCCTACGGAAAGACATCAAAACGCAGAGCGAGCGGCGTCAGCGGCTGAAGCACCGAACGGTTGAGCGGGCGTGCCGTAAACGGTCGAGCGGGCGTAAGCCGTAAACGGTTGAGCGGGCATGCGGAGCCGGCCAGCACCTGTCTCAGGCCACCCTCGGTCCGAGCCGGCCTCACGGTCCCCGCTACAATAGAACATGCGCTACAAGAAGCTACCGTGGCCGAGAAGATCCAGCGCGTGCTCGTCGTGACCGCCCATCCTGACGATTCCGAGTTCGGCGCCGGGGGCACCGTCGCGAAGCTCGTGCGGGATGGCTGCGAGGTCACGTACGTCATCGTGACCAACGGCAACAAGGGCTCCGGCGACCGTACGATGACCTCCGAGCGACTGGCGCGCATCCGCGAGGAAGAGCAGCGCAACGCCGCCCGCACGCTCGGCGTCGTCCGCGTGGAGTTCCTCGGCTATCCCGACTGCGAGGTCGAGGACACGCGCGACCTCCGGCGCGACGTCACGCGCGAGATCAGACGGTGGCGCCCCGATCTCGTGATCACGATGAACCCGCACCGCACGTACAACCTCGGGGGCTCGCACCGCGATCACCGGACCGTCGCCGGGGTCACCCTCGACTGCGTCTATCCGCTGGCCCGCGACCACCTGTCGTTCCCGGAGCTGATGCCCGACTTCGAGCCCCACAAGGCGCTCGAGATCCATCTGATGCAGTGGGAAAATCCGCAGCTCGTCGTGGACATCAGCGACGTGATGGACCTCAAGATCAAGGCGCTGGCCTGTCACGCCAGTCAGTTCGCCGACTTCGCCGGCGTCGAGAAGCGCATCCGCGAGCGAGCGGCCGAGCTCGGCAAGCCGAAAGGCTACGCCTACGCGGAGACGTTCGACCGGGTCGTGCTGGCGCGATGATCCGGTACTGGCCGGCGCTCCTGAGCGTGCTCCTCTCGCTCGGCGCCATCGCCGGCTACTACGCGTTCCTGCGTGTGCCGGCGGTACGCAATCACCCCGGGCTCTACCTCGTGGCATTCGCGATCGCGGCGGTGATCGCGGGCGCGGCGACGTGGCACGCGGCGCGGTGGCCGAACTTCGTGGCGCTCGGGCTCTCGATGGTCTTGCTGATCCTCGGCGGGTACTTCAACTTCGTCCTCGCGAGAGTGCCGGCCACCCCGACGGTGCTCCGCGTCGGCGAGCCCGCGCCCGACTTCACCTTGCCCGACGCGACCGGCGCGGCGGTGAGCCTCGCGTCGTTTCGTGAGCGCGCGCCGGTCGTCCTGGTCTTCTATCGCGGCTACTGGTGACCCTTCTGTGTCGCGGAGCTCCAAGGACTTGGAGCTGTCTTGACCGAGCTCGGCGACGAGGGCGTCCAGATCCTGGCGATCAGCCCCGATCCGAACGAGAGAAGCCAGGAGCTGGCCCAGAAGCTCCGCGCGCGGTACCGTTTCCTCACCGATGGTGACCTCGCCGTGACGCGACGCTACGGCCTCCTCCACGCCCACGGAGGCCACAAGGGTCAGGACGTGGCGCGACCGACGACGGTCGTGATCGATCGGCGTGGCATAGTCCGCTGGCTCCAGCTCGCCGACAGCATCCAGATCCGGCCCGACCCCACCGACGTCGCGCGCGCCGTGCGTCAGCTCGGCTCATGACCGACTTCGGCCCGAGCGTTCGGCGCGTCCAGGATGCGCTGGCCGCGGCCGGCGGCGGCCACACCGTGATTGCCCTCGAACAGTCGGCGCGGACGTCGGCCCAGGCGGCGATCGCCGTCGGCTGCAAGGTCGATCAGATCGCGAAGTCGCTGGTCTTTCGCGGCGAGCAGAGCCAGCGCGCCGTGCTGGTCATCGCGAGCGGCGCCAATCGCGTCGACGAGCGCAAGGTGGCGGCGCTCATCGCCGAGCCGGTCGGCCGCGCCGATGCCGACTTCGTGAGGCAACGGACGGGCTTCGCCATCGGCGGCGTCGCGCCCGTCGCGCACGCCGAGCCGCTGACGATCCTGATCGACGAGGATCTGCTGCGGTGGTCGGAGATCTGGGCGGCGGCCGGCCATCCGAACACGGTCTTCAAGCTGACCCCCGCCGACCTCGTGCGCATGACCGGCGGCCGCGTCGCGGAGGTCAAGTCGGGAGCCGAAAAATGACGAGCGCCAGTTCGCTGATTCAACAATTTCCGGTTTCGCTGACAATTGAGATCGAAGGTAGATAGGCTAGTCCGCGGACTTTTCTGAGCTCCGCCAGTACGCCGGTTCTCCCTGTCGGATCGATGTCCGGGTTCATCAGCTCCCCCGCGCCAGAGAGAGCTCGATTTTCAGCGCCCAGAGCCAGCGCGGGGTGGCTTCCCGATCATCCTGCGTCGTGTTCGGTCTGGCGGTGCTCGCGCGCCGGTCGTATCGCGTTCCGGGTAATACGCCGCTCAGTGCCGTCCGCCTGGTCCACTGGATCGACGACGAAGCGAAGACGATCAACGAACATCGCCGAAACGACGAGGGCCCTGCGGCAGACCGCAAGGGCCCTCGGTTTTTCAGAGCGGCGGGGCCAGCCGGCCGCAAGCAGGCGGGGCGCGCACCGCACCGTTTTCGCTACTTACCCGTCATGCCTTGCATGTGGCGGGCGTGTTTCATCATGATGTCGCCCATCGCCTTCATCATTTCGCCGCGCATTTGAAGCATTTCGGCCTTGTCTTTCGGATCCGCCGATGTGGGCGCCCCCATCACGGGCGTGGCCATCATGTCGCCGGTCATCATCTGGCGGCACATGTCCATCATCCGCATGTCCCCTGCCGGCGGCGCGGGCGTGGCAGCGGCCGGTGACGACACCACTGTCGCGGGATGACCGGGGTCGTTCGCCGTACTCGGCTGCTGAGCGTAGACCGGTGCCGTGATTAGCAGCGCAAGCAGGGCGCCTGTCACGAAACCGCTGAACCGTTCCATCAGGTCCCTCCTTTCAGTCCACACGGCGATAACTCCCCAGCTCAGCATCGCTTGCTTTCCGTCTCTTCTTTCTCTTCGCATGCGACGCAGAGACGCGCCGCGGGCAACGCCTTCAATCGCTCGAAACGAATCGGCCGTGCACAGTCTGCGCACACGCTGAAGGTTCCGATCGACAGGCGCGCCTCGGCGGCGTCGATTTCAGTGAGGACGCGGCGATCGCGCTCGCGAAGGTTCGCGAGCACACGGCATGCCGTCTCCGTTGCCGCGTCGTCCATAGATTCGCCAGCGCTGTGCGGTTCGCGGCTGGCTAGCTCGGCATCAGTCGTCACGAGGGCCTGGTACGTCTCACGACGCTCGCGGCGCAGGCGTCGCTCGAATTCGTTCATCCGTCGCGCAACGTGACACGTCATGGCACCGCCTCCTTTCCTCGAGCGCGAAGCTCGCCGGGGAGGCGATGCGGCCTCCCCGGCGCGACGTCGGTCGCTACTCGGCCTTCACGGGGATCGTCGTCCCTCTCGCGGCCGGCGTCTTCGGCAGCTTCACGACCAGCACGCCGTTCTTGAACGTCGCGGTGACCTTGCTGCCGTCCACCGCCATCGGCAGTCGGATGGTGCGGAAGAATGCACCATAGGTCCGCTCGATGCGGTAGCGATGCCCCTCTTTCTCCTCTGTCGCCTTCTCCTTTTCGCCCTGCAGGGTGAGCAGGTCGCCATGGAGCGCGATCTCGATCTCCTTCGGATCGACGCCTGGCACGTCGGCCGTTACGACTATGGCGTCCTTCGTCTCCGAAACGTCGAGCATCGGCGCCCAGCCGCCAGCCACCATCTCGAACGGCTCCCAGATCGGCGCAGCGAAGCGGTCGAAGAAACGCTCCATCTCCCGCCTCACGTCTCCGCCCCACGGGGCCAGAGTCCGCATCGCACCCTCCTTTCCCGGGCCGCTCTTCGGGCCCGGTCGACCATCTAATAGTGCATACGGATTGCCAGAGCCGAACGACGTCATTTCGCGATGTTGGGAAAGGGACGTCAGCAGCGCTGGTGCGCGGGTGCCCCAGCGAGTGGGGCGCCGTCGTACCACCCGCGTTTCGCAGCCGCGTACCCTCGGCGCAGCTGCCGCGAAAACTCAGGGGAGCAAGAACGGACATTCGCTTCATAGCGACGTGCTGATGCGCGAGCCATGGAGACTCTACTCGGAGCCAGTCGGATCAACGTCGCACTGCGGACCTGCCCGAATCAAGCCTCCTTGACCGTGAACACTGGGCACGGCGCCATCCGGATCACGCGGTCGGCCACGCTGCCCACCAGGAGTCGATGGATCTCGCCGCGCCCGTGCGTGGCCAGCAGCACGAGATCGACCTTCAACTCATGCTTGTCCTCACGCCGCACGCAGCGCTCGCGCGAGCGGTGCGATCGCGGGTCGCTCGGCCCGCACGTAGTCGCGCATCGGCATGCTGACCATTTCGCGAGCCACGCCGCTCTCAAACGTCATCGCGGTCTCCTCGGCGAGGCCGCGATCGAGGTAGACAGGAATCCCGAGCAAGCGTCCAAACGGCATCAAAGGCCCCCGAGGCAACTCGGGGAACTGGCCCCTGAACTCGTCTTCGTTGGCGACGGTCAGGGCGTACCGTCCGATTCGGCGGCGGAATCCGATCAGGTCGAGGGCGGACGCCGCCGGCAGAACGGCCAGCGCGTACAAGTCGCCGTCGCGCAGGGCCACGACCTTCGCGAAGCGGCGGCCGTCGGCATCACCGACCTCGAATGGAGCCTGTTCGCGGATCAGAAAGGCACGAAGCTCGCTGATCACGAGATACCCTCCTCGATGTCTTCCAGCCGTTCACTGCGCGATGACGGTGTTCGTGGTTGCTTCGCGACGCAACGAACGTGCCACTGGCCGGCCCGCGGCAATCGACGTGAAGTTGGCCATTTGACGTGCGTCTGGACTCAGGACGGCTCCGCGGCTGGGGCGACGTTGCCTCACTGGAGAACGCGTGCCCCAGCGCGCCCCGGGTCGTACGATCAGGATCGTGGTGGCGTCGCGAGAGTATTTTGGACGAGCGCGACGAAGTCGGCACGAGCGATCCGCATCGTGGTCGTTGCCTTCATTTGACCAGCAGCACCGGACACTGACAGAAGATGCCGACCTTGTAGCTTGTAGTGCCCCAACCGTTCGCAGGGGGACCCGGCCTGACCTTGTGGGAACCCATGACGATCAGGTCGATCTTCTTGGACGCGGCGGTCTTCACGATCTCACGGGCCGGCTCCCCGATGCAGACCGCCACAGCGACGCCCAGGCCCCTCGCAGCGAATCGCTCGGCGATGTGCCCGAGCCTCCGCGCTGACATGCGCTCCAGTCGCCGGTAGAACCCACGCAACTCGCTCGTCGCGGCGTCCGGGATCTGCTGGACGACGTGGAGCAACGTCACGCGCGCGTGGTGCAATTGCGCTAATTCTCGGGCGGTATCGAGGGTCCGTTCATTCCTCCCACTCAGATCGAGTGGCACCAGGATGCGCTTGAACATGCCGTCGTCCTCCGAGCCATGACGGTCACGGTTCCGTCCACGTCCCATCTGACGCCTATGGTGTCCCGGGTCCCTGATGCCTGAGGGTGTATGAACTCAGGACCTTCATGTAATTGGCGCGCTCGAACGCAGTAGGCTCTCGCACGGAGCGGTAGCTCATGCTGCCCTGCATCTGCGTGATCGACTCGTACTCGTGCGATTCCATCCATTGAGCAAGCTCGGCGCGGACTGCCGTCAGATGCTCGATGCCGTGCTGAAGGAGGGCCGAGGTCATCATCGCCACGCGGGCCCCCGCCATCATCGCCTTGAGTGCATCGGCACCGGTGTGGACGCCGCCGGTGATCGCCAGATCGGCGCGCACGCGCCCATAGATGATGGCGGCCCAATGCAGCCGAACCAGTAACTCGTGAGAGCTGCTGAGCGTCAACCGCGGTACGACCTCGAGGCTCTCGAGGTCGAAATCGGGCAAATAAAACCGGTTGAACAAGACGAGGCCGTCGGCGCCCACGCTGTCCAGACGCTGTGCGAGATTGGCCATTGCGCTGAACCCATGCCCGAGCTTCACCGCAACCGGAATCGTGACGTGCCGCTTCACGTCGCGCACGAGGTCCACGTACATCTGTTCGACCTGCCCGCCGGTCAGCCCAGCATCGGCTGGAATGTAGTAGACGTTCAGCTCGAGCGCGTCCGCGCCCGCCTGCTCGATCTCCCGGGCATAGGTGATCCAGCCTCCGGTCGAGACGCCGTTGAGACTGCCGATGATCGGTAGATCCACGGCAGCCTTGGCCCGCCGCACGTGCTCGAGGTAGGCATCCGGACCGAGGTTGTAGCTCGTCATGTCGGGGAAGTAGGTGAGCGATTCGGCGTAGCTCTCCGTCCCGAGCGACAGATAGCGGTCCAGGTGATGACTCTCGAGGTTGATCTGCTCCTCGAAGAGCGAATGCAGGACCACGGCTGCTGCGCCCGCGTCCTCCATCCGCCGGATGTTGTCGAGCGATTCGCAGAGCGGCGAGGCCGAGGCCACGAGCGGGTTCCTGAGCGTCAGACCCAGGTAGCGCGTGGACAGATCAGGCATGATCTTCGCCGGTGGCCGCGGGAGCCGGCACCGACGCCCAATGCTCGTAGATCCGCCAGCGATCGAGCACGTCGGCATGCGCCTGCGCAAGCAGCCGCCTCGCCGCTTCCGGATCGCTGTGCGCGAGCATCGTGTAACGCGTCTCGTTGTAGACGTACTTCTCGAGCGGCAGGCTGGGCGCTTTCGAGTCGAGCTGGAACGGGTTCTTGCCTTCGCGCAACAACCGGGGATCGTAGCGGAACAGCGGCCAGTAACCCGAGAGTACCGCCGCCTTCTGCTGATCCAGTCCGTGGCGCAGGTCGTAGCCGTGGGCGATGCAGTGGCAGTAGGCGATGATCAGCGACGGCCCGTCGTACGCCTCTGCCTCCACGGAACGCCTTGACGCGTTTGCGTGTCACTCGCGCCCATCGCGACCGTCGCGACGTAGACGTTGCCGTACGTCATCGCCATGCTGGCCAGGTCTTTCTTGGCGCGTCGACTTGCCGCCGGCGGCGAACTTCGCGACCGCCGCGCGTGGCGTGGACTTTGACATCTGACCGCCGGTGTTGGAGTACACCTCGGTGTCCAGCACCAGCACGTTCACGTTCTGGCCCGAGGCGAGCACATGATCCAACCCGCCGTAGCCGATGTCGTAGCGCCCAGCCGTCGCCGCCGACGATCCACACGCTCTTCTTGCACCAGCGCGTCCGCCACCGCATGCAGAGCTCGCGCGCCTCGAGGCTGCCGCCGGTCGACCAGCTTGCCTTGAAGTCGTACGACCCGCTCACGCTGCGCGCCGATCCCTGCTTCGTTGGACTGATCGGCGTCCAGCAAGCTCTCGCGCGAGATCGTCGCCGAGCGATCGCGCGGAGGCGGCTGACAGCAGTTCGCGCGCGTAGGTGCGTTTGCTGCGTCCAGCGCCAGCGCGCATGCCCAGGCCGAACTCGGCGTTGTCCTCGAACAGCGAGTTCGCCCACGCCGGACCGCGTACCGTCGCCGTTGAGCGTCCACGGCGTCGTCGGCAGGTTGCCGCCGTAGATCGACGAGCAGCCGTCGCGTTCGCGATCAGCGCGCGGTCGCCGAACAGCTGACGTCATCAGCTTGAGATACGGCGTTTCGCCGCAGCCCGCGCACGCGCCCGAGAACTCGAACAGCGGCTCGAGCAGCTGGACGTCCTTGACCTGATCCGGGACTGAGCTGGTGTCGGTCGGACTTCGGGCAGGCTCGAGGAAGAAGTCCCAGTTCCGCGCTTCCGCCTCGCGCAGCGGCGGCTGCGGCGCCATGTTGATCGCCTTGTGCTTGACCTCGCTCTTGTTCTTGGCCGGGACAGACCTCCACGCACAGCGCACAGCCGGTGCAGTCCTCCGGCGCCACCTGCAGCGTGTACCGGGCGTCGCCGAATTCCTTCCAGCGCGCGGCGCTGACTTGAACGTGCGCGGGCGCCTTCGCCAGCAGCGTCGGTGGGGTAGACCTTGGCGCGGATGACCGCGTGCGGGCACACCAGCACGCACTTGCCGCACTGGATGCACAGCTCCTCGTCCCACACCGGGATTTCCAGCGCGATGTTGCGCTTCTCCCACTGCGCCGTTCCGCTCGGATATGTTCCGTCCACCGGCATCGCGCTCACCGGCAGGTCGTCGCCTCGCCCGCGATGATGCGCCGAGCAGTCACGTCGCGCACGAACGCGGGCGCTGTCGCTGGAACATGGCGGACGCGGAGCCTGACGTCGCTGGTCACGGCGTACGGCACCGTGACCTCGTGCAAGCCGCTCGAGCGTCGCGTCCACCGCCGCGAAGTTCTTCTGCACGACCGCCTCGCCGCGTTTGCCGTAGGTCTTCTCGATCGAGTCGCTTGATCGCGGCGATCGCTTCCTCGCGCGGCAGACGCCGCTGATCGCGAAGAAGCAGGTCTGCATGATCGTGTTGATGCGCGCCGCCCATGCCGGCTTCCTTGCGCCACCTCGTAGCGCCGTCGATCACGTAGAACTTGAGGTTCTTGGCTGATGATCTGCTGCCTGCACCGCGCGGGGCAGCTGATCCCAGACCTCGTCGGCGCCGTAGGGGCTGTTGAGCAGGAAGTCGCGCCCGGCTCGGCCACGTCGAGCATGTCGATCCGTTCCAGGAAGCGAGAACTGGTGGCAGGCCACGAAGTCGCGCCGCTCGATCAGGTAGGTTGAGCGAATCGGTTTGTGGCCGAAACGCAGGTGCGAGACCGTGATCGAGCCCGACTTCTTCGAGTCGTACACGAAGTAGCCCTGCGCGTAGTTGTCGGTCTCTTCGCCGATGATCTTGATCGAGTTCTTGTTGGCGCCCACCGTGCCGTCCGCGCCCAGGCCGTAGAACAGCGCCCGCACCGTCGTCGGGTCTTCGGTCGAGAAGGACCGGGTCGTAGTCCAGGCTGGTGTGGGTCACGTCGTCCTTGATGCCGACGGTGAAGTGGTTCTTGGGCTGCGGCGCTGGCCAGTTCGTCGAACACCGCCTTGACCATCGCCGGCGTGAATTCCTTCGACGAGAGCCCGTAGCGCCCGCCGATGACGCGCGGCAGGTCGCGAACAGAGCTGCCGTGCCGACGGTCTCCGCTAGCCGCGGCCGTGACGTCCAGATACAGCGGCTCGCCCGTGCGCCCGGCTCTTTGGTGCGGTCGAGTACGGCGATGGTCCGCATGCTCGGCGGCAGCGCCTCGATGAAGTGTTCGACGGCGAACGGCCGGTACAGACGCACCTTCAGCAGGCCGACCTTCTCGCCGCGCGCGATCGGAGGTACTCGACGGTTTCCTGCGCCGCTTCGGCGCCTGAGCCCATCATCACGATGACGCGCTCGGCGTCCGGCGCGCCCACGTAGTCGAACAGGTGGTACTGCCGTCCCACGAGTTCGGCGAACCGGTCCATCGCGTTCTGCACGATGGTCGGGCACGCCAGGTAGTACGGGTTGACGGCTTCGCGCGCCTGAAAGTACGACGTCCGGGTTCTGCGCCGTGCCGCGCATGACGGGTTGATCGGGCGACAGCGCCCGCGCGCGATGCGCGACGATGTCCATCTCTGTCGATCAGCGCCCCGCAGGTCGTCGTCGGTCAACTGCTCGACCTTCGCGACCTCGTGCGACGTGCGGAAGCCGTCGAAGAAGTGCATGAAGCGGAATCCGCGCTTCCAGCGTGGCCGCCTGCGCGATCAGCGCCGAGATCCATCACTTCCTGCACGGAGTTCGACGCCAGCATGCCCAAGCCGGTCGCGCGCGCCGCCATCACGTCGCTGTGGTCGCCGAAGATCGACAAGCGCCTGCGCCGCCAGCGCCCGCGCCGCAACGTGGAAGACGGTTGGCGTCAGCTCGCCGGCGATCTTGTACATGTTCGGGATCATCAGCAGCAGGCCCTGCGATGCCGTAAAGGTCGTCGCCAGCGAGCCGGCCTGGAGCGCGCCGTGCACCGCGCCGCCGCGCCTCCTTCGCTCTGCATCTCGACCACCGTCGGCATCGGTGCCCCAGATGATTGGGCTCTGCCTCCGCCGACCACTGGTCGGCCCACTCGCCCATGGTCGACGAGGGCGTGATCGGATAGATGGCGATGACTTCGTTGAGCAGATAGGCGACACGCGCGGCTGCTTCGTTCCCGTCGACGTTACCTTGGCGTGCGATGTTTCGGACACGAAGCAACTCCCAGCAGGAAAGCAGCAAGGTGTGTACCAGTGCGGCGGTGCTGTCCTCTGCCGCTACCGTCCTGCGTTTCCCGCCTATTTGTACCTGGCGCTTCGAGTCTGACGATGACTGGCCGTGCGGAGCCACCTCAGTGGTGCGTCACCTCCCCCCACCTAGATCGTCGTGAGCGCCTAGACGCGTAAGTCGGCGCCCGCTGGCGTGGCCCCAACTACGACGTCCGACGGAACGCCTTCTGGCGGACGACGAGAACGGCACGTGCGCACTGCACAATCCACCAGTTATGCTGCCGAGCACGAGACGCTCGAGGCCGCTCCGACCGTGGGTCGCCATCACTGATCAGATCGACTTTCTCCGAACACGCCGCCGCTACGATCGCCGCTGCTGGGGGCCCGGCACGAAACCTTTGCCTCAACGCTCAACCCTCTATCTGCGAGGATCCTGCTGATCTGCTTCAGATATTGCTGAGCCTCTCGAAGAGCGGCAATTTGCGCCTCCGGCGAATCAGCTGCCGTCAGGCGTCTTATCTGATGGACGGAGCAAGCAGATCGTCCTGCTGTGACTTTGAGTGCCGTTCAGCGTTGCTGTGTTAGAACTGAAATGTCGAGCGGAACCATATCTTTGCGAAATCATACCCTTAGCCCTCGGGATCAGATCTGTGCTTTAACCGTTGCGGAGCGCTCTTCCATCGGGCAACGCATGGTGTGTTGCGCAAGCTTCTTCATACTCCCTCCGTTTCAGACAACAAGGCGCGGGGTCTCGCCGCCCGTAAAGACGGGCAAGCGCCGGCGGCCATTGCACGCGGAAGCTGCGATCGAGACAACGCCGGGCGCAAGCGATCGCCATCAAGATGTTCGAATGCCGAGCAGGACACCGCACATCCGAACCTGAAGCCAGCGGACTTCGACGTCGCGTCCGACGGTTGCGCTTACCAGAACAGCGACACGCCACCGGCGCTGACGGTACCAAACAGCGGTCACAACCAACGCGAGGACGATCAAGATGGCCCAGGCCATGAGTTCCCCGAGGTACGGATTAGCTTGAGCACGGTCGATCTCCAGATTGGGCACGGGCTGCCACTCACTAAACCAGTCCATTGCTCGGCCTCCTCGGGCGAAGGCATGTGCATCAATCGCGCCGTGCAAGGGGCCTTTAGAAATCGCGGGGATTCCGTTGCTGTTGCCAGCCATGCGGTGGTGCAGACGCCTCACTAACGGCTTCGTGAGGCGCCGGCACTCGATCGCCACGATGATTCGCGTCGTCGAGGAGAAGTCGCGAGCGAAGTCGTGTTCGTAATCGGGCAACGTGCACGTGCTCACGGCGGTGGGCTCCGCGTGGGGCACCCAGGAGGAGCGTTATTGCTTTGAGCAACTCGCGCGGTTGGGCGCGGGGGCGCTCGGCGGCGGCGCCCGCGAATCCACCAGCGCTAGCCGTTGAGCGCCCGCTGTGGTAGACCCAGCAGCGCGGCGTCGTCGATGCACGTGATCGCGTTCTTCGGTCGGAATTCGCTGCACTCCGTCACGTCGATGGGCGGCCCTACGGCTGGTTTCCCAGGTAACTCGCCTGGACATCGCTCCCTCGCATTGGAAGACGCAATAAACGATGCACTGTTCGCACGCTGCGGCGAGAAAAAACGCCAGGAAACTGCCACGGCCAAGATTCAGAGGCTCGCGATCGTGATCATGTGTCGCCTCCTGCGCGCCTCGAAGTATCGCATGGACGATGCCGCAAGCCGCGCTGCGGTGCGCGTGGACAGGCACGCGCCGATGCCGGCGCGTTGCGGGCGCTTGCGACTGTGTCGTGGCCTGCGTCGTGGCGTGGCGCGCGCTGCGCGTCGATGCCCATGCACCCAGGAGGATTGAGCAGATCGCGTCACGAACGCCCGCAGCGGCGGCGCCGCGCTCCGGGTAGAGTAAAATGCGCATGTGACCCGCCGTTTCGTCACATTTCCTCTTCGCCATACTTCTGATCGTCGCGGCGGCCGGCGCGTCCGCGCGGACGGCGATCGTACCGCCCCAGGCCGCGTCCCTCGCCGAGAGCGTCAATGCCCTGACCACGCCGGAGATGGACGGCCGCCGGTCGGGCACACCGGGCGGCGATCATGCCGCCCGCCGGCTCGCCGACTGGCTCGCCGCCGCGGGGCTCCGGCCCGGCGGAGACGCGGGATCCTTTCTGCAAACCTTCGTCCTCGAGACGTCGTCGCGTCCCGGTCCGGCGAGCAGTCTGGACCTGCTCGGGCCGACCTTACGGAAGCTCGACTTCGGAGGCGACTGGATCGCCCACGGCGGCTCGCTCGCCGGCGAGGTCAGCGGCGAGGTCGTGTTCGTCGGCTACGGAATCGAGATCGCCGACCCCGCCTACGACGACTACGCCGGTATTGACGTTCGTGGAAAGATCGCGCTCGCGCTCGATGGCGCGCCGGCGCAGCTGGCCAGCGCGCGGGTAGGGCGCCTGGACAAGCTGATCACGGCCCAGCGACGCGGCGCCGCGGCGTTGCTGATCGTGGGCGACGAGCTCCCGACGCCGGACAAGACGGCGGTCGAGGTCGGCTTGCTCTCGGGTGCCGTCACGCGCGAAGTCGCCGACGCGGTCCTGGCTCCCGCCGGTCGAACGATCGCCGACGTGACTCGCGCGCTGTCCGCGGCGCGGGTTCCGGTGCCGTTCGCGACGGGCACCCGCGCGCACATCCGTATCGAGCAGGTCACCGACGAGACACGCGCCGCGAACGTCATCGGACTCTCTGCCCGGCGTCGACCCCGCGCTCGTCTCCGAAGCCGTCGTGGTCGGCGCGCACTACGATCACCTCGGCCGCGTCGACGGCGTCGTGTACCCGGGCGCCGACGACAACGGCTCCGGCACCGCGGTGGTCCTCGGGCTCGCGCGTGCATTCGCCGCGGCCGGCGGCGCCGGCCGCACCCTGGTCTTCGCGTTCTTCGGCGCCGAGGAGCTGGGCCTGATCGGCTCTCGCCACTACGTGAACCGGCCCGCGGTCCCGCTCGATCGCACCGTCGGGATGGTGAACTTCGACATGGTCGGCCGGCTGCAAGGGCGGCCACTTCACGTCGCCGGCGGCGACAGCGGCAGCCGGCTCGGCGCGCTCGTGAGCGACGCGGCGCAGGCCGACGGCGTCACGCTCGACGTCAATGGCTCGCCGTACGGTCCGTCCGATCACAGCCGGTTCTACGCGGCTGGCGTGCCGGTCCTCTTCTTCTCCACGGGCGGTCACGCCGACTACCATCGGCCGGGCGATACGGCCGACAAGATCGACGCGGCCGGCATGGCCCGCGTCGCGTCCGTCGGCGCGCGGGTCATCGAGCGGCTCGCCGCCGAAGTCGCGTCCGGCCTACGCTCAGGTGACGCGGCCGGCTCGCCGGCAGGGCGCCGGAGCCGCCGCCGGCGGCGCGCTCCTCGGCGTCGTCGCGGTGCCGCGCCCCGGGACCGACGGCCTCACGCTCTCGAGCGTGATGCCGGGGACCGCGGCCGAGCGCGCCGGCCTTCGGGAGGGTGACGTGATCGTGCGCTTCGCCGGGACCACGGTCGACGGCCTCGAAGAGCTTCGCGCCTTGATCCGCGATCGCCAGCCCGGCGACACGGTCTCGGTCCTCTATCTGCGAGCGGGCGAAGCTCAGACAACGTCCGCCACGCTTGGGCCCCGCACCGACTAGGCCAGTCGAGGAGCCACGAATGGTCGATGACGTGAAAGGAGCGCCGACGCTCACGGAGATGATGCGGCGGCGCGCGGCACTCTCGCCCGACCAGCAATATTTCCGGCTGTACGACGAGACCGTGACCTACGGGCGTCTGTGGGAGCAGAGCGGACGGTACGCCGCCGGACTCTCGCGCGCCGGGGTCAAGGCGGGCGACAAGGTCTGCCTCATCTATCCGACGTGCGCCGAGTTCTTCTACACCTTCTTCGGCGCGCTGCGCATCGGCGCCGTGCCCGTGCCGCTCTACCCGACGCTCGGCGTGGACACGACGGCCGCGATCTTCCGCGACTCGGAAGCGATCGCGGTCGCGACCATCGGGTGGTTCCGCACGGGTGTCGACGAGAGCTGCGCGCTGGCGCCGAACGTTCGCATGGTGCTGGAGCCGCCCGATCTCGACATCGACGCGCCCGCGCCGCCGCTGGCCGCGGCGAAGGCGGACGATCTGGCGTTCCTGCAGTACACGTCGGGGAGCACGGGCCACCCGCGCGGCGTCATGCTCACCCACGCCAACGTCGTGTCGACCATTCACTTCATGGCCGAGGGGGCGGGCATCACGGTCGACGACCGCGTCGTCTCGTGGCTGCCGCTGTACCACGACATGGGACTGATCGGCTGCGCGTTCACGCCGCCGCTCCTCGGCACGCCGATCTGGCTCCTGCCGCCCGATCTGCGCAACCCGCGGCAGTGGCTCTCGCTGATCACGGAGATCCGCGCGACGTTCACGGTCTCGCCGGACTTCGGCTACCGCAACTGCGTGCGCAACGTCCGCGACACGACGGGCCTCGACCTGGGGAGCCTCAAGTCGGCGCTCTCCGGCGCCGAGCCCGTGCGCTTGTCCACGATCGAGGCGTTCGAGTCGCACTTCGGCCTCAAGCGCATCATCTCGCCGTGCTACGGCCTCGCCGAGGCCACCCTGGCGGTCGCCATCTGGCCGCGGGGCGTGCCGCTCCGGCTCGACCCGAGCGGACGCTTTCTCTCCGTGGGCCAGCCGTGCCGCGGCGTGTCGGTCCGCATCCTGGCGCCGATCGACGAAGGCACCGGTGAGCGCGCGGTCGGGGTCGAAGGCGAGATCTGCGTGAAGAGCCCCGGCGTGATGAAGGGCTACTACAACAACCCGGAGGCCACCGCGAAGGTGCTCATGCCCGGCGGCTGGCTCAGGACCGGCGATCTGGGATTCATCGACGCCGAGGGATACCTCTTCGTGACCGGCCGGCTCAAGGACCTCATCATCCTCGGCGGTCAGAACGTCGTGCCGGCCGACATCGAGGAGGTCGTCGATCGCGTGAACGGTGTCCGCTACTCCGCCGCCGTCGGCATCGACAGCGAGCGCACCGGCACGCAGCGGCTCCACGTCGTCGCCGAGGTGCGCAGCGAGGAGGCCGCGCCCGACGACTTCCACGACCTGATCCGCGAGATCACGAGCCGCGTCCATCGCGCGAGCGGCCACCGGCCGGCACGCGTGATCCTCGTGCGGTCCAGCACGATTCCGAAGACCTCGAGCGGCAAGATCCAGCACTCGCGCCTCGTGCAGATGATCCAGGACGACTCGATCGGGGAACGCGTCGTCTACGGCGACGACGACTAGTCATCGTGCAGATCGGCTGCCATCTTCCGGTCTACGGCCCAGCGGCCACGCGCGAGGTGCTGCTCGGCTTCGCGCGGCGCATGGAGGCGCTCGGCTACGACTCCCTCTGGGCCAGCGACCACGTCGTCATTCCGTACGCGATCGCGTCGCGCTATCCCTATAACCCGACCGGCGATTTCCCGCTGGCGCCGACCACCAGCTTTCTGGAGCCGCTGGTCGCGCTCGGCCTCGTCGCCGGCGTGACCGAGCGCATCCGCCTCGGCACGACCGTGCTCGTTCTTCCCCATCGTCATCCCGTGCTCGCCGCCAAGATGCTCGCGACGCTCGATCATCTGGCGCCGGGCCGTGTCATCCTGGGCGCGGGTGTCGGCTGGATGAAGGAAGAGATCGAGCTGTTCGGCGTGCCGTACAAGCAGCGGGGCGCCTGGAGCGACGAGGCGATCCGGATCATGAAGGCCTGCTGGCGCGACGAGCGTGTGAGCCACCGCGGCGAGTTCATGCGGTTCGAGGGGCTCGGCGTGGCGCCGAAGCCCGCGCAGGGAACGATCCCCGTCTGGATCGGCGGTCATACGCCGCGTGCGCTCCGCCGTGTCGCCGAGCTCGGTGACGGCTGGCACGCCGCGTTTCCAAGCGCCGCGAAGATGAAAGCCGGGCTCGCGGACCTCACGGCCGCGTGCCGTCAGGTCGGCCGCGACATGAGCTCGCTGACCATCAGCGCCCGCCTCGGTCTGCCCGCGCGCCAGGACGCCGAGGCGCTCGTGCGCGAGATCCGGGAGCTCGCCGCGCTCGGGGTGAGCCACGTGATCCTCGAGTCGCGCGTCCGCGACCTCGACGACATGATCTCGATCTACGAGAAATTCGCCCGTGAGACGCGACCGCGGATCTGACACGCCGCCGCTCATCGGACTCATGACGGGCCCCCTTGCGACCTTAGGCGGGGTTGTTGGAAGGCCGGGCGCCTGCGTACGATACGGCGCCGGTGTGTGGGGGACAGATATGACGTTGGTGATGGCGTGAATCGGGGCGCTCCAATACTCGTGGCGTCGTGCCTGGCCCTGGCGGCGGCAGAATTCCAGCCCGAGCGGGCGCCGGCTCAGATGACCCTCACTCCGCGCGTCATCCAGATCGACCAGGTCAAATGCGCGGAACTGCAGGCGATCTCGAGCGAGCGGATGGATCGGCTCCTGGTGTACTTCAACGGCTACGTCGACGGGATGCGTCGTCACACGGTCTGGGACGAGCGCCAGGTCGCTGAGCTCATCGACCGAGCCCTCGGCTATTGCAAGGCGGCTCCCACCGAAACGGTGCTCTCGGCCTTCACGCGGGCATCACGATAGTAGAGACGACGATCACCGTCACCTCGGGCGTGCCGCTTTTCACCCCGCTGATGGGCCACTCCTCCACAGACGTGCGTGCTTAAGGAGAACGGAATGAGCAAGGCTGCGCGACGAACGATCATGCTCTTGGTGGCACTCGGCCTCGCGGTGTCAATGACCAGCTGGGTCGTGGCACAGCAGCCGACGGCGCCCGCCCAGCCCCCGGCGGGCAGCTCGGCTCCCGGAGCCGACGAGGAAGACCTGACGAGCGACGTGGCGCTGACGCGGGCGTCGATCCAGCTCCGCCGTCAGGCCATCATGACATCCGTGATGGACCTGACCCCGAAGGAGTCAGAAGCGTTCTGGCCGCTCTATCGCGACTATCGCATCGAGATGGCGAAGGTGGGCGACCGCGTCGCCAAGGCGCTCGTCCAGTACTCTGAGCAGTACGACGCGCTGACCGACGTGCAGGCGTCCCAGCTCATGAAGGAGTGGATCAGCGTCGAGAAGGCCAGAACGGCCGTGAAGGACAAGTACGTGTCGCGCTTCAAAAAGATCCTCCCGGCACGCAAAGTGATGCGCTTCTTCCAGGCGGACAACAAGCTCGACGCCATACTCCTGGCCCAGCTCGCGTCCGTCGTGCCGCTCGCACGATGACCAGGCCGCGGCCTCAACTGATCGAGACATGCGTTTGACATCTCGGAGGACGGGCATGAAGAGCTGGACGGCCGCGATCGTTGCCGGACTCGTCGCGTGTGCGCTCGTGAGCGCGGCGCAGGCCGAGATCTACGTCTACCCCAAGCCGGGGCAGAGCCAGGATGCGTTCGAGAAGGACCAGTACGAGTGTCACAACTGGGCCAAGCAGCAGACGGGCTTCGATCCGGCCGCACCGCCGCAGACCGCCGCCGCGCCGCCGCCGCAGCAGGGCGGTGCCGCGAGGGGCGCGGCGCGCGGAGCCGCGGTGGGCGCCGCCGCGGGCGCCGTCGGGGGCGATGCCGGGAAGGGTGCCGCGGTGGGCGCCACCGCGGGCGCCGTCGGTGGCAGAATGAAACAAAACTCCAACAACCGCGCGTCGGCGCAAGCCTCCCAGCAGGCGCAGGCCCAGCAACAGGCCGCCTACGGCAACTACGAGAAGGCCTACGCGACGTGCCTGGCGGGGCGTGGATATTCGGTCAAGTAGAGCTCTCGCGCTCCTCCCGCTGATCGGCGTCCTGCTCCTGGCGGGCGCCTGCGCCACGCCGATCGGTGTCTCGCTCTCGGGTCCGAAAGAGATCCACCGCGCGGTCACACGGAGCGTGCTGACCAACGGCCAGCCCAGCGCCGCGACGGAGCAATTCCTCCATCGCCTCGGCCTCGCCGAACGCTTCGACAAGGACCCCGAGGGCGCGATCGAACAGCTCCGCGGCCAGGGCACCGGGCTCAGCCGCGACCGACTCTTCGCGCTGGCCGAGCTTTCCTTCATCTACGCCCAGCAGGAAAACCGCCAGGACCATTACCTGGCGGCCGCCGTTTACGCCTATGCGTTTCTGTTTCGGAAGGACGGCGCGATCGACGATCCCCTCGATTCGCGCACACGGCTCGCCGCCGATCTCTACAACTTCGGTCTGGCCCTGGCGCTCGCGGTGCCACCGGCGCCGGCCGACACGAATGACCGCTCGACGACACCGGGCCGCACCGCGGCTGAAGAGGAGGCGACCGAGGTCACACTGACCGATCGGACGCTCGCCCTACCATTCGGCCGGCTCGAGCTGCAGGGCAACGCGTCCGAGTTCGTGTGGGGCGGCCTCCGCATGAATCGCTTCATCTCGGTCGGCGAGTTCAGCATTCGCGGGCTCCGCAATCGCTATCGCCAGCCGGGCATCGGCGCGGCGCTCGCCGCGGAGGTGACCCAGGACGGAAGCGGACCCGAGGCCGAAATCGCGCGCAAGTACATCCCGAAGCGGATCAAGGTCCCGGTGACGGCGTTCGTGCGACTGGAGGACGTGTCGGAGGGCATCGCCAGTGGCCAGCTCCGAGGCCGCCTCGAGCTCTATCCGTCCGACGAAGCGTTGACGGCCGAGGTCGAGGGCCGGAAGCTGCCCCTCGAGCAGGAGTTCAGCGCGGTTCTCGCCTACGCCCTCGAAGGCGCGCCCGTGTGGGACACCGAGTTGGGCTTCTTCCTCTCGCCCGGCCGCAGATCCGGCACGAGTCTCGTCATGCTTCATCCCTATCGGGCGGGGCGGATTCCGGTCGTGCTCGTTCACGGTACGGCGTCGAGCCCCGCACGCTGGGCGGACATGATCAACGACCTCCAGAACGACCCCTTGTTGAATGGCCGCATCCAGTTCTGGCTCTTCACCTATTCGACCAGCAATCCGATCCTCCTGTCGGCGAGCGAGCTGCGGGCCGCGCTCCTCGATATCGTCAAGCAGCTCGATCCGGACGGTCGCGACCCGGCCCTGCACCGGATGGTGGTGATCGGGCACAGCCAGGGTGGAATGCTGACGCGGCTCATGGTCACGGACAGCGGCAACCGCTTCTGGAACAACGTGTCCCAGAAGCCCTTCTCCGAGATCAAGGGGTCGCCGGAAGCGCTGGCGCTCATCCGGAACGGAATGTTCTTCAAGCCGGTGCCACCCGTGAGCCGGGTCGTGTTCATCGCGACGCCGCATCGCGGGAGCTTCCGCGTCTCATCGCTCGTCCTGGATCTGGTGCGCCGCGTCGTCACCCTTCCCGTCACCCTCGCGAAGCACATGAACGAGCTCGCCGCGGAGAATCCTGATCTCGTCGAAGCTCAAAACGCCGCCAAAGCCATGCCGACGGCCGTCGACAACATGCGCCCGGGTAATCGCTTCGTCCGAACGCTGTCAGCGAGCCCGATCGCCCCGGGTGTCACCGCCCACTCGATCATCGCGGTACTCGGTGAAGGCCCGGTGAGCGGAAAGACGGACGGGGTCGTCGCCTACGAGAGCGCGCACCTCGACGAGGTCGAGTCCGAGAAGATCGTGCGATCGCCCCATTCGTGCCAGGCCGAGCCCGACACGATCCTGGAGGTCAGGCGGATCCTGCTCGAGCACCTCGCGGATCAGTGAGACGAAGGATTTCTCCGCGCTCATCCGGGACGGTCTCCCCAACGTCCCGTCGCATCATCCCGCTGAGATAGTCATGGCTGTGCCGTGGCGTCCCTAACTTGCGACCAAGGTCCCATTTCGGCCGGGACGTTACCGGCATAAGCACATCGGGAGATCACCTGCGTGACCGATGGAGACGGCCGGCAGACGCCGCACGCGAGTGGAGAAGAGCTATGAGTAGCCGGATTCACAGAGCACTGGCCGGATGCGTGTCGATCGGCCTCGTGGTTCTGCTCGCGGCGCCGCCCCTTCCACGAGCGCAGCAGCCCGGCCCCTTCAAGCCCGAGGAGCTCGAGCAGATCGTGGCGCCGATCGCGTTGTATCCGGACCCGCTCGTGGCGCAGATCTTCATGGCGTCCACGTATCCCCTCGAGGTCATCCAGGCGGCACGGTTCGCGAAGAGCAATCCGAACCTGAAGGGCGACGCGCTCAACGAAGAGCTCAAGAAGCAAACCTGGGACGACAGCGTCAAGGCCCTCGTCGGCTTTCCCCAGGTGCTCGAGATGATGGACAACCAGCTGGAGTGGATGCAGAAGCTCGGCGACGCCGTCCTCGCTCAGCAGAAGGACACGATGGACGCGATCCAGCGCCTGAGGGCGAAGGCGCAGTCGGCCGGCAATCTCAAGTCGACCGAGCAGCAGAAGGTGATCGTCGAACAGGCCGAGGGCCAGCCTCAGCAGCAGACGGTAATTAGAATTGAGCCGGCGAGTCCCGACGTCATCTACGTACCGACCTACAATCCGACGGTCGTTTACGGAGGATGGCCATATCCGGCCTATCCTCCTTATTATTACTACCCGCCGTATTATCCCGTCGGCTACTTCGCAACGGCTGCGATCGCGTTCGGCATCGGGATGGCGGTCGGCGGCGCGATCTGGGGCGGGTGCAACTGGGGCGGCGGCAACATCGACATCGACGTGAACCGGCAGAACAACTTCAACAGGAACGTGAACCGCGGGGACAGGGTCAGCCCGCGCACTTCCGACCGCGCCGCCGGAGCCCGTGGCGACCGGGGGTCGTGGCAACACAACCCCGAGCACCGGAAGGGCGCCCAGTACCGTGACTCGGCCACTCAGCAGAAATTCAACCGAGGCGGCGACAGCGCCAGGGCCGCCTCGCGCGAATCGTTCCGCGGCCGGGCCGAGCAAGGGCGACAAGAGATGGGGCGCGGCGGAGCGGGCCAGGGCGCGGCACGTTCGCGCGAGGGCGGAGTCGGATCGGCAGGCGGCGGGCAGCGCGCCGGTGGAGTCGGCCAGAGCGGCGCGGGCACGGCACGCGGCCGAGAAGGCTCGATCGGATCCGGCGCCGGCGGACAGCGCGGCGACGCGGGAGGCGGCCGAGCGTTCGAGGGTGTGGGGCAAGGGCAGAGCGAGCGGTCCTACAGCCAGCGTGGTCAGTCGTCGCGCGGGAGCAGCTACAGCGGCGGCGGGAGCCGAGGGGGCGGGGGCGGCTACTCCGGAGGCGGCGGTGGGCGCGGCGGTGGCGGCGGGGGTGGCGGTGGGCGCGGCGGAGGGCGGCGATGAAAAGACTGAGCGTCGCGCTCGCGATCATGCTCGCCCTGCAGTGCGCGACATTCGCCGCACCCGCGCAGAAGACCTTCGCCTCTCTTGACGAGGCGGTCAATGCGCTCGTCGCGGCCCTTCGCGCGGCCGACCGAAAGGCGCTGGTCGAGATCCTCGGGCCGCAGGGAAATCCGCTGGTGTGGTCCGGAGACGACGTCGCCGACCGTGCGGCATTCCAGCGCTTCACGGCGGAGTACGACCGCGCTCACCGGCTCGATGGCGGCGGCGGCAAAGTCGTGCTCTACGTCGGCGACGATGACTTCCCGTTCCCGATCCCGCTCGTGCCCGACGGCCCGCGCTGGCTCTGGGATACCGACGCTGGAGACGACGAGCTTCTCAATCGCCGGATCGGCGAAAACGAGCTCGCCACGATCCAGGTGTGCCTGGCCTACGTCGATGCTCAGCGCGAATACTATTCCCGAGGTCAGGGGCTTCTCGAATACGCGCAGCGGCTCGACAGCACCAAGGGAAAGCACGACGGCCTCTACTGGGAGACTCGGCCCGGTGAGCTGGACAGCCCGCTCGGCCCGCTGGTGGCTAGGGCCCGGGCCGCGGGCTATCCGCTTCCTCCGCCTCGCGGCCCGGCTCCCTATCACGGCTACTTCTATCGGATCCTCCTGGCACAGGGCCCCGACGCGCCCGGAGGAGCCTATGACTTCGTCGTGCGGGGGCACATGATCGGCGGCTTCGCGCTCGTCGCATACCCGGCAAGCTACGGCGCCTCGGGCATCATGACCTTCATCGTCAATCAGGACGGGGTTGTGTATCAGAAGGATCTCGGGCCGAAGACGGCGCAGGCGGCGAACGCGATGAAGACGTACAACCCCGATCGGACGTGGGCGGAGGCTGACGGCGGCTCGACCAAGCGGTGACGACGCGTCGAGGACCATTCCGGACCTATCCCAGCCGAGGCCCAGCCGTCCGCGGACGCAATGCGCGCTGCAAGCCGCCCACGACGACCATGACCAACGCACCGGCCACGATCCCTATGACGGCATCGAGCAGGAGTGATGGCGCAAGTCGAAGCACGCGCCCGATGCCGGGGGTCGCGGCGAAGCGTTCGGCCAGACCCTCGATCCACCCGTTTGGCACGGGAATGCCATGGACGAGGATACCGCCGCCCACCAGGAACATTGCAGCCGTGCCGACGATCGACAGGCCCCTCATGATCAACGGCGCGGCCTCGAGAATGCTTGTCCCGATGCGGCGCTGAATCCGGGAGACCATCGCGTCACCGCCGCGTCGGCTGAGATGGAGTCCGACATCGTCGAGCTTGACGAGGCCACCGACCAGACCATAGACGCCCGCCGTCATGATGAGCGCGATGCCGACCAGCACCCCGACCCGCGTGGCGAAAGGCGCGTACGCCACGTTGCTCAGCGTGATCACAATGATCTCCGCGGAGAGCACGAAGTCGGTACGCACGGCCCCCTTGATCTTCGCTTTCTCGGCCGATACGAGGTCCACCGAGAGATCGGACCTGGCATGCACCAGGTCGGCATCGTGCACATCGTCCTTGGCCCGGCGCCGCACGAACTTGTGCGCGAGCTTCTCGAACCCTTCGTAGCAGAGATATGCGCCGCCCAGCATGAGCAGTGGCATCATGGCCCACGGCACGAAAGCGCTGACGGCCAGCGCCGCAGGCACCAAGATGGCCTTGTTCCGTAGGGAGCCCTTGGCAACCGCCCAGACGACCGGCAGCTCGCGGTCGGGTCGCAGACCAGCCGCCTGCTCGGCGCTGAGCGCGACGTCGTCGCCCAGCACCCCTGCTGTTTTCTGTGCGGCGACCTTGCTGAGTGCCGACACGTCGTCGAGCACCGTGACGATGTCGTCGAGCAGGGCGAGCAGACTCGAGGGCACGGTCGCTACCTCACGCGGGTGGTGCGACTCAGTTTCGCGCTGAAATCGATAGGCTGCAACGGGAAAGCCGCAACGTCGGCCTCATGGAGCCAATCGGACGAGCCAGTCGCGCGGCATATGCGCAACGGCTATCATCCCGTATGACTCCGGACGCGCCGCAGCGCATCTCCTTTCGCGAACAGCTGCCGCAGCCCTCCCTCGAGTACCGATCCGCTGTCGGGAAGTGGCTGTCGCGCGGGGAGCCCGTGAGCGACCACGCCGGGCAGGAAGTCGTGACTCATCCCTGGTGGAAGGTCATCTGGCTAACGGGAGTCGACTACTTCTCGACCCTCGGCTACCAGCCGGGCATCGCGTTGCTCGCCGCCGGGGCGGTGGCGCCGATCGCCACAGTGATCCTCGTCCTGGTCACGCTGCTCGGAGCTGTGCCGGTCTACGCGCAAGTGGCCAGGCGCAGCTACGCTGGGCAGGGATCCATCGCCATGCTCGAGAATCTGCTCAGCGGCTGGAAGGGCAAGCTGCTCGTCCTGGTCCTGCTCGGCTTTGCCGCCACCGATTTCGTGATCACGATGACGCTGTCGGCCGCCGACGCCGCCAAGCATGCTATCGAAAATCCATTCCTCGTGCCCGTGCTCGGCGACCACCCGATCCTCGTCACGCTCGCGATCCTCACCGTGCTCGCGGCGGTCTTCTTGAAAGGGTTCAACGAGGCCCTCGGCCTGGCGGCGGCGGCCGCCCTGCCTTACCTCGCCCTCAACCTCGTCGTCCTTGGACGTGGCGCGCAGGAGGTGATCACGCACCCCGACCTGCTCGCCGGCTGGCGATCCGCGCTCGCCGGTCAGGGCAGCTTTCCCCTGCTGATCGCCGGAGCCTTGCTGGTGTTTCCGAAGCTCGCCCTGGGCCTGAGCGGCTTCGAGACCGGCGTCTCCGTCATGCCGCTGATCGACGGCGGGGAAACGGATCGCGAGCACAGCCCGCGCAGCGGCGGCACGCCGATGGGGCGCGTAGCCAATACCCGCAAGCTCCTGCTGACCGCAGCCGTCATCATGAGCGGCATGTTGATTCTCTCGAGCGTCGTCACCACGCTGCTCATCGCCCCGGCCGACTACGCGGAGGGCGGCAAGGCGAGCGGGCGCGCCATCGCGTTCCTGGCTCACCGCTACCTCGGCCGCGGCTTCGGCACGGTCTACGACGTGTCGACGATTCTCATTCTCGGTCTCGCCGGCGCATCGGCGATGGCCGGCCTCCTTCATCTGATTCCGCGCTACCTGCCCCGCTTCGGGATGGCCCCGCGGTGGGCCGCGCTCTCCCGGCCGCTCGTGCTGGTGCTGTTCGTCATCAATGTCGTCATCACCTTGATCTTCGGCGCTTCCGTCGAGGCGCAGAGCGGCGCCTATGCCACCGGCGTCCTGGTGCTCATCCTGTCGGCTGCCTTTGCGGCAACGCTCGCGCTGTGGCGTGAACGTCGCTGGGGGCTGGCCTCCTACACGGGCATCCTCTGTCTAGTGTTCGCCTACACGCTGGCGGACAACTGTCTGGAGCGCCCGGACGGGTTGATCATCGGAACCGTCTTCACCGTCCTCCTGATACTCGGGTGTGCTCTGAGCCGGTCGTACGCTCCGTGGAGTTCCGCATTCCATACGGCTACTTCGCGGATGTCGAGAGCTGGCGCCTGGGGCCGGAGACGCGGGGCAAGAAAGTGCACCTGGTTCCCATCCCGAGCTCCTCGGCGGACGCGCGCCGTACGAAGCGCGCCGAGATCGTCCGACACTACAACGTGCGCGGGCCGTTCTTGTTTCTTCACGTGAACCTGCTCGACAACCGCAGTGAATTCTCTGCCCCACTCGAGATCAGCCTCCGGAAGGAGGGTAACGACTACGTTGGCGAAGTTTTTGGGGCGATCGCCATCGCGAACACCATCGCTTACGTCAGCGAGATCATCGACCCCATATCGGTCTTCATCGGGCTCACTCGGCGTAGTCTGATGGCCCAGGCCATCCGGTATCTCTTGTTCGGTGAGGGCGAGACCGGGCTGATGGTCTACACGATCCTGCTGCGTTACTGGGACTGGACGCCCGAGGCGGACGTGCGTCCCTTCATCTTCTTGATGTCCGATTGACGAGCCTTCAGCGTGCGGTCCTCCCCACGTTACGGCAAACGAACGGCTCGAAGAAGGCGGCCGACCGTCGTGCCTGCGACGAGCAGGGTAAACAGCACGACGCCGGCTGTCATGTCGAGCACGAGCTGCCGCTGCGCGAAGCTTGCCGGGAGGCTGAGAACCATGACCAGCGGAAGAGCCCCGCGCATCCCTCCACCCCAGAAGATGATGGTCTGATTGCGCCAATCGATCCGCTCGGCGCTCGTGCATCTGTTGAAGACGCCGGCGAACCCATAGACGACGACGAGGCGGGCCACGATGACGGCCACGACGGCGTAGACGAGGTACCTCATGTCCATCAGGCTCGCGTCTCGCAAGCGATTGAGAAACGTGTCGGCGCCGATTCCCAGAAACACGAAAACGAAGCTGTTCGCGACGAATTCGGCGTAGCTCCAGTAGTGCCGCAGATAGGGCCGCGCCTTTGTGGCGTTCTCGAAATGGCCCGAGCGCAGACGACGAACCACCAAGCCCGCCGCGACCACGGCCAGGATTCCGGAGACACCGAGATAGTGGTCGGCGACCGCGAAGGCCGTGTACGCCAGCACCATCGACAGGGCGATCTCGATCAAGGGGTCGTCCTCGGCGAAGCGCACCAGCGCGGTATAGAGAGCAGCGGCGACCGCGCCGACGCCGAGCCCTCCCAGAGACACCCAGACGAAGCTCACGACCCCCTGAGCCAAGAGCACCGGTCCGTGAGTGTCCGAACTGATCGCCGAGAGAATACTCGCGAATAGCACCATTGCGGCGGCGTCGTTGAACAGGCTCTCGCCTTCGACCACGACGGACAGACGGCCTGAAACCTTCAGCTCCTCGAAGAGTGCGACCACGGCAACCGGATCGGTCGCCGAGATCAACGCTCCGAACAGCATGGCCGTGCTCCAGGCAAGCGGCGTCATCGCTCCCACGATGCCGCCCACGATGAGGGTTGACACGACCAGACCGGGAAGTGCCAGCAGGAGGATCGGATACACATTCTGTTTGAGCAATGGCAAGTCGAGTCGCACCGCCGCCGGGAAGACCAGGGTCGGAATGAAGAGATACAGAACGACCTCGGGCGTGAGTCGAATGTGCCGCATGGGCTCGAGGAAGTGGAGATCGAGATGGTTTTCGGCGACCGCCAGGACGGCGCCGACGATGACCAGACCTATCGTGTAGGGAAATCGAATGCGCCTGAACGCCACGGCGGACAGCGACGCGAGCAGCAAGAGCTCGAGGACACCGACGAGCGGAACAACGACACCGTGTTCATCCATCGCGGGACGCTGGGCGTAACCGGGGACGGAGTCGATCCCGCCGGTCGGTCCTAGCGCCCACCCGATTCAGGCGGCAGCGCCGGGGGATGAATTCGGACTTCCTGCTGCGGAAACGGAATCGAGAACCCCGCATCCCGGAGCGCGGCGTAGACGGCGACGCCGAGCTCGCTCCTGACCATGAGGTGCCGGTCGAGCCGACTCGTCCACGCCCGGAGCTGAAACTGGAGCGCGCTATCCCCGAAACCCAGGAACAGCGCGACCGGAACCGGTGAGGCGACGACGTCGGGATGGCTCTGGGCGACCTCGGTCAGCACCTGGATCACCTTGTCCGGCGCGCTGCCGTAGGCGACGTTCACAGGAATGTCGAGGCGCCGCCGGTAATCCGCTGGCGTCCAGTTCGTGACGCGCTCCGCCACGAGCTGCGAGTTCGGCACGATGACCTCGGCGCCCTCCCACGCGCGCACCGTGGTGGCCCGGATGCCGATCCGGCGCACCTCGCCTTGAACGTCGCCGATCTGGACGGCGTCGCCCACGCGGACCGGTCGCTCGAACAGCAAGATCAGGCCCGAAACGAAGTTGTTGACGATGTTCTGAAGGCCGAAGCCGACGCCGATGCCCAGCGCGCCGCCGAGCACGGTCACCCGATTGAGATTCACGCCGAGCGCGAGGAGGGCCACGAAGAACCCGACCGAGACGATCGCGTACTTGATGAGGCGCGAGAGGGCATACGGTAAGCCGGGGCGGAGGCTCAATCGCGGGAATACATCCTCCGCGAGCACGAACTCGATCAGAGACGAGAGGACCGACGCGAGGTACACGGTCAACACGAACGCCAGGAAATCTCCGAGCGCGAGACTGAGCGCCCCGATCGAGAGGCGTGCATCGAGGACCTGTCGAGCGAGCGCGACGGACGGCATGAGCAGGCCGAAGTAGTCGAGCGTCGCGATAACCCACACGATCGCACTGAGCATGCGCAGCCATCGCTGAGCGCGTCGCTCGAGGTGGGCACCGTGGTTTGCGACCATGCGGAGCCGGACCAGCGGCCTGACTCGCAACGTGAACGTGACGAGCCCTTCCGCCAATCGACGTCCGGCGATGAGCACCATCGCGAGATAGCCGCTCGAGAGGACGCCCGATCCAATCAGCCGCGCCAGGCTCACGTTGCCGACGATGTCGGCCACCAGCGCGACCAGGACCCCCGTCAGCGCCAGCTTGAACAAATCCTTGCGCACGCGCGCCGACGCCGATCCCCCGCTGGCGACGATCAGCTCGTCCGGACGCCCCGACCGGATGAACCAGCTCAGCAAGGCGGCAGCCGTCAGCATTTCCAGCAAAAACAGTGCGCGCTCGAGCAATGGTCGCTGAACCAGGACATCGCGCACGACGTCGACCGGGAAGAATGCCGCCATGATATAGAGCGCCGGACGCATCGGCGGCGTCACCAGTTGGCGCAAGATCAGCACCATCGGGGGAAACACGCCGATCTCGACGATGAGCCGGGCCGTCCGTGGCTCCTCCGCATAGATCCAGAACGCCGCCAGCATGCCCAGCACGAGGGCGGCCGCCACCGGCTGATCCAGCGCGATGGCCGGCGACGTTGCGCTCCCTTCGGGGGCCGGTAGCTGGCGTGCGCGACTGCGGGCCCACCAGAGCACCACGACGAGCGTCAGGAGCCCCGCCAGGTGAAGCGCGATTCGATCGGAATGCTCCTCGACGAAGCCGCGCACCGTTGCGGCCACCGTCGCGAGCGTTATTCCGATCGGCGGGCGAGAGCCCGGCGGAGGAATCTGGGCGCGCCAGATCGGCGGGCTGTCCCGCACGAGGAGGCCGCCGGCGGCCTGCCGTCTGGCCTGGGCGATCTGGGCCAGCACGCCGTCGATGCGCGTCAGCTCCCGTGCGACGCGGTCCTGCAGCACAAGCGTCGCGGCGCGCTCCGCTTCGACACGCGCCTGCGCGCCGACCAGCGCGGCCATGACATCCATGATCCGCTGGGAGAGCTCCGGCGGCGCCTTCGCCGAACGAACCTCCGTTCGTGTCCGCGCCCATGTAGCCGTCAGCTTCGCTAGCTCCGCGCGTTGCTGCTCGAGCCAGTCCGCCCGCTCGGTCACGGTCGCCAACCAGGCCGACAGACCGCCACGGCTCGAGCGCCAGAAATCCATCAGGGCGTCCAGGGTCCCGAGTGCATGCCGCGACCCGATGGTCTGCTGCGTCTGCTCGAAGCGATCGGCGAGGCGCTCGCTCAGCGGCGGCAGCTCCTGCTCGATCCGCTTCATCTGCGGGCTTGCCGGAAGCTGCTCGTCCAGCGAACGCAGGAAAGCGCCGACCTCGTCGGCCCGCCGCGCGACCTCGGCAATGGGAATCGCCGGCGGCGCATCGGCGGTGACCTTCTGCTCCGGGCGCGCGGGAGGCGGCGCCTGGGCATCCACCGGCGAGGCCGGCGCACCCGCGAGAAGAAGCGCGCACGCGAGGAGCGCGAGCGCGGTGGTCCGATACGTCCGGTTGATCACCTGAACCGGGCCGCCGACTTCACCAGCAGGATCTTGTCGGCCAGCTCGTGACGGAGGGTCGGATGTATCTCGCGCTCATCGCGATCCTCCTCTCCGATCGTTGACCACCACCGTCTCGCCGCCCTGCTCCTGAGCCGATGCCGCCGGAGGCTGCTCGACCATCCAGCCGCCCCCGAGCGCGCGGTAGAGCAGCACGACCGCGAGCAGCTCGTCGCGCTGAGTCCGCGCCAGACTCAGCTCGGCGTCGAAGAGCTGGCGCTCGGTGTCCAGCACCTCGAGGTAGCTCGTCACGCCGCCGCGGTAGCGGATGTCCGACAGCCGGGCCGCATCGCGCAGCGAGTCGACGAGCCCCTCCTGCTGGACGCGGAACTCCTGCCGCTTGCGGTGCTCGACGAGCGGCGTCCGAGACCTCGCGGAACGCCTGCTGGATCGCCTGCTGGTAGCGAACCAGCGCCTCCTGCGCTTGCGCCTCGGCCGAGGCCACGCCGGCGCCGATCCGGCCCATGTTGAAGATCGGCAGCGTGACCTGGGGTCCGATGCCGAGGACCGCGGTGGGGCCGAACCAGTTCCCGCCCACCATCACGCTCCCACCCCCGGCCGAGCCCGTGAGGAGGACCCGCGGGAAGTAGTCCGCCTTGGCGACACCGATCCGAGCGGTGGCGGCCGCGAGCTGGCCTCTCGGCCTGCCGGATGTCCGGCCGGCGCTCGAGAAGGCTGGACGGCAGCCCGGCCGGCACGGCGGGGGGCGCGATCTGCTGGAGCAGCGGGCGGCCCCGCGGCACCGCATCCGGGCTCCGCCCGAGCAGGAGGCTGATCAGGTTCTCCGTCTGCTCGATGCGGCGCTCGACGTCCGGGATGGTCTCGGCTGCGGTGTAGACGAGGACCTCGGCCTGGCGCACGTCGATCATGGCCGCCACGGCGCCCTCTTCCCGGAGCTTCACGAGCCGGAGGGAGTCCTGCCGTGCCGCCAGCGTCCGGCGGGAGATCTCCAGCTCCAGGTCGAGCTCGCGGAGCTGCATGTACGCGGTCGCGAGGTCGCTCACCAGGGTGCTGATCACGAACCGCCGCGCCTCGTCCGAGGCCAGCAGGTCGGCCCGGGCCGCTTCCGTGGACCGCCGCAAGCGGCCCCACAGGTCGATCTCCCAGGAGAGGTCGAGCGTCCCCAGGGGGCTGAAGGTCTCCGCCTCCTGGCTCGGCGCGCGATCGCCGGAGAGCCGGACGTACGGCGCGCTCGCGGACGCGCTGACGTCCGGGAACTGGAACGATCGCTCGATCGTGACCCGCGCCCGCGCGTCGAGGACGCGCGCGGCGGCCACGCGCACGTCGTAGTTCTCGACGAGCGCCGTGCGGATCAGCGACTGCAGCGTCTCGTCCTGGAAGATCAGCCACCAGGCGATGTCCCCCAGTGACTCGGCGCTCGGCGGGGCGTCCGGCGCGCGGTCCGCGGAAGTCGGCGGGGTCGAGAGCTCGGGCCGTCTTGTAGTCCGGTCCCACCGTGCAAGCGGCGAGCAGGAGCGCCGCGAGGCAGAAGCGCGTCCGAGATTTCATGCGTGCTGCCGCCGTCCCCGGCACGGGCGCCGGCGCGCCGGGCGCTGCGCCACGGGTTGTCTTCGCCGGCGCGCCCTTTCGCCCGAGCCCCTCGACGAAGGTGAAGTTGCCGGGAATCAGGAACACGCCGAGCCCGGTGGCGATCAGCATCCCCCAGAACACCGCGGTGCCCATGACGTTCTGGGCGCCCGCGCCCGCCCCGCTCGCCAGCATCAGCGGCACGACGCCGAGGATGAAGGCGAACGCCGTCATCAAGATCGGCCGGAAGCGCAGCCGCGCGGACGTCAGCGCGGCCTCCTCGAGCGACTGGCCCTCCTCGTGCTTGGCCTTCGCGAACTCGACGATCAGGATCGCGTTCTTGGCGGCGAGCCCGACGAGCATGATCAGGCCGATCTGCACGTAGACGTTGTTGTCGTAGCCGGTGAGCCACACGCCGAGGAAGGCGCCGAGCGCCACCAGCGGCGAGCCGAGCAGCACGGCCCACGGCAGGCGCCAGCTCTCGTACATCGCCGCCAGCAGCAGGAAGACGAACACGATCGCGAGGACGAACGTCGGCGCCGCGGGCGGCGCGACCTTCTCCTGATACGACAGCGACGAGTAGGCGAAGCCCATTTCCTTGGGCATCGTCTGCTTGAAGACGTCCTCGAGCGCGGCCAGCGCCTGCCCGGAGCTCACGCCGCGCGCGGGCGCGCCGTTGATCTCGACCGACCGCAGCAGGTTGAAGCGTGTCGTGATCTCCGTCCCCGGTCGCCGACGTGATGGTGACGAGCGTCGAGAGCGGGATCATCGTGTTGGTCGTCTTGCTGCGGACGTAGACGTCACCGATGTCCGACGGCTTCCGGCGGTAGTCGGCCTCGGCCTGGACGTAGACCCGGTAGAGACGTCCGAAGCGGTTGAAGTCGTTCACGTAGGTGCCGCCCATCGACGTCGACATCGCCTGGAACACCTCGTTCACGGGCACACCGAGCGTGCGCGCCTTCTCGCGATCGAGCTCGACCCTGACTTGCGGATAGGTGGGATCGAACGCCGTGAAGAGCGAGGCGAACTCGGGCCGCTGCCGCGCGGCCGTCAGGAAGTCGCGCGTCTTGGCGCCGAGCTCCTCGACGCTCAGCGAGCCGCTCCGGTCCTGAAGCAGGAAGTTGAAGCCCGCCGACGCGCCGAAGCCGGAGATGGTCGGGATGTTGAACGGGAACGCGATCGCCTCCGGAATCGCCGCCAGCTGCACCGCCATGCGGCGCATGATGCCGAGCACGTGGAGCGACTCGCTGTGCCGCTCCTCCCACGGCTTGAGACGCACGAAGATACTCCCGAAGTTCGGCTGGTAGGTGCTGGTGACCGCGCCGTAGCCGCCGATCGTCTGGAACGACTCGACGCCGTCGACCTTCTTGAGCATCTCCTCGACCTTGCGGAGCACCGCGCTCGTCCGCTCGAGCGAGGCGCCCGGCGGGAGCTGCACGTTGACGCCGAAGAGCCCCTGGTCCTCGTCGGGAATGAACCCGGCCGGCAGCGCGCGACCCAGGACCGCGACCCCCGCGATCACCACGACCGATGATCACGATCGTGATCACGCCGCGGCGGATGAGGTGCTGGGCCAGGCCGATGTAGCCCGTGGTCGCCTTGTCGAACACCTTGTTGAACCCGCGGAAGAACGCGCCGAGCGGGCCGCGCATCGGCTTGGCGGGCTTGAGGAGCATCGCCGCGAGCGCGGGCGACAGCGAGAGCGCGCTGAAGGCCGAGAGCAGCACCGAGATCGCGATCGTGAGCGCGAACTGCTGGTACATGCGCCCGGTGAGGCCGCTGATGAAGGCGACCGGAATGAAGACGGCCGAAAGGATCAGCGCGATGCCGATGACCGGCGCCGACACTTCCTTCATGGCCTGGGCGGTCGCGTCGCGCGGGCTCATGCCGTGCTCGATGTGGTGCATGACCGCCTCGACGACGACGATCGCGTCGTCGACCACGATGCCGATCGCGAGCACGAGCCCGAACATCGACAGCGTGTTGACCGAGAAGCCCAGCAGCGGGAAGAAGATGAAGGTGCCGACGATGGAGACCGGCACCGTCAGCAGCGGGATGATCGTCGCGCGCAGATTCTGCAGGAAGATGAACACGACGAGCGTGACCAGGATCAGCGCCTCGACGAAGGTCTTCACGATCTCGTGGATCGAGGCCTGGACGGCGGGCGTCGTGTCGTACACGATCGTGTAGTCCAGGTCCGGCGGGAAGAGCCGTCTTGGCGTGGCCATGGTCTTGTAGATCGTCTCGGCCGCCTGGAGCTGGTTCGCGCCGGGGAGCAGATAGACCGCCATCGCGCCCGACGCCTTGCCGTTGAGCCGGCCGAACGAGTTGTAGTCCTGGCTGCCGAGCTCGGCGCGTCCCACGTCCTTGATGCGCACCGGATGCCCGGTCGAGGCCTCGCGGATGATGATGTTCTCGAACTCCTCGGCCGTGACGAGTCGTCCGGGCGCGCTCACCGTGAAGGTGAACGCCTGATCGGCTGGTGTCGGGGCCTGCGCCGACCCGACCCGCCGGAGCCTGTAGGTTCTGCTCCTTGATCGCCGAGATCACGTCGGACGGCGTGATGCCCAGCTTGGCGAGCTTGTCGGGCCGGATCCAGACGCGCAGGCCGTAGTCGGTGCCGCCGAAGAGATCGACCTGCGCGATACCGGGGATCCTCAAGATCTGGTCGCGCACGTTGATCGAGGCGTAGTTGATCAGGAAGTTCGCGTCGTAGCTCCCCACCGGGCGAATAGAGCGAGATCAGCATGAGGATGCTGGGGCTCTGCTTCTTCACGGTGACGCCCTGCGCGACGACCTCCTGCGGCAGGCGCGCCTGCGCCGACGAGACCCGGTTCTGCGTGAGCACGTTGGCCGTGTCCTGGTCGACGCCGACCTCGAAGTTCACGTCGAGCTGCATGCGGCCGTCGCTCGTGTTCGACGACTTCATGTAGATCATCCGGTCGACGCCGTTGACCTCCTGCTCGATCGGCGTGGCCACGGACTGCTCGACGGCCACCGCCGAGGCGCCGGGATAGTTGGCCGTGACCCGGATGGTCGGCGGGGCGAGGAACGGGTACTGCTCGAAGCTGAGCTTGAGGAGCGAGTACGTTCCGAGCAGGACGGTGAGGATCGCGATGACGATCGCGACGATCGGGCGGCGGATGAAGAATTCAGCCATGGTTCGCCTAGCTTCCGCTCTTGGGCTTCGACGCGGGCGGTGCCGGCGGTGCCGCCGCGGCGGCGCCGGGGTCGGCTGAGCCGGTGCCGGTGTTGCGGCGGAGGCAGGCTTCAGCTCGGCCTTCACCACCAGCCCGGGCCTCACCTTCTGAATCCCCTCGACGATCACGCGCTCCCCCGGCTTGATGCCCGCCGAGACGATGTAAAACTCCTGGTACGGCTGACGCAGTGTCAGGGTTCGCATCGCGACCTTGTTGTCCTCGCCCACCACCATCACCGTCTTGGCGCCCTGCAGGTCCTGCACGGCCGCCTGCGGCACCAGGATCGCGTCCGGGACCTCCTCCGTCACGGCCCGCACACGCGCGAACTGGCCTGGGCGCAGCACGCGCTGGGGATTGGGAAACGCGGCCCGGACCTGGATGGTCCCGGTCTTCTGGTCGATCGCCCGGTCGACGAAGACCGGCCGGCCCTTCTGCGGAAAGACAGACCCGTCGGACAGGATCAGATCGAACGTGGGCGGTTGGTCGCGCGGCACCTCACCGCGACCGAGACCCGGGTATGCGCTTGACCAGTCGCAGATAATCCGCCTCGGTGATCGAGAAATCCGCGTAGATCGGATCGACGGCCGAGACCGTGGCCAGCAAGGTCGGCTCGCCCTTGCCGACCAGGTTGCCCGTGTCAACGGCCAGCTTGCTGATGATGCCGTTGATCGGCGATTCGACGACGGTGTACTTGACGTTGAGATCAGCCTGAGTGACGGAAGCCTTGCCCGACTCGACCGCCGCCTCCGCGAGCTGGATGGCGGTGCGCTGAGCGAGAATCGAGTCCTTGAGGGCGGCTTCCGCCGCCGAGACACCAGCCGCCGACGCCTGCTCACGCGACAGCGCGGTGTCCAGGTCTTGCTTGGGAATCGCCTGCTGCTCGACCAGCGGACGGTAGCGCGCGACATCCGCGCGGTCCTTCCCGAGATCGGCCTTTGCCTGATCGAGGCTCGCGCGAGCCCGATCCACGATCGAGGTGTCCTTCGCGCGAAGGAGATCGGCCTCGGCCTTGGCTTGCTGGGCGCGCGCCGACTGGAGCGCCGCCTTGTACTCCTCCGGCTGGATCATGAACAGGACCTGGCCCTGCTTCACCTCGGACCCTTCGCGGAACCGTACTGCCTCGAGCACCCCCGAGACGCGGGCCCGAATCTCGACGGTGGGAACACCTTCGGTTCGCGCCACGAAATCGGCGCCCACCGGCACGGTGCGCTGGGCCACCTCGGCGACGAGGACGGTCGGAATCGGCGCGGCCGAGCCCTGCTTGGCCTTGGCGTCCCCGCGCTCGCACCCGACGAGTGTCAGCAACAGCGCGATGCCGATCAGAACGAACTTCAGCGGCCCCACGTACCGGCAAGCCGGTCGCGATTGAGTCATCTCTCTTCCCCTATCTTTTCTGTACTCGGACATCAGGTCTCTCGTGACGTCTTCGGACTGCGCGCGTCGGCGACGTACAGTACCACGTAGCCGAGAACGGCCGATAACAGGGATCCAGCGAGGACGCCCAGGCGAACCGCGGAGACCTGCCCCTCGTCCACGAACGCGAGCGTTCCGATGAAGAGGCTCATGGTGAACCCGACCCCAGTGAGCACGCACACGCCATACATCTGCAGCCAGCTCGCGCCCTCCGGAAGCGCGCTGAGGCCGAGTCGAACACTGAGCCAGGTCGCCGCGAAGGCCCCGAGCTGCTTGCCCGCAAAGAGCCCGAGCGCTATCCCGAGGGGCAGCGGCAACAGCAGGCTCGTCGGCGACATGCCGGTCAGCGAGACACCGGAGTTGGCGAGCGCGAAGATCGGAAGGATCCCGAACGCCACCCAGGGATGCAGGCTGTGCTCGAGACGATGCAGCGGTGCTTGCTGTCCTTTGTCGACGCCGCGGAGAGGAACCGCGAACCCCAACGCGACACCGGCCAGGGTGGCGTGCACGCCGGACTTGAGGACGCAGATCCACAAGAAGACGCCGACCAGGACGTAGGCGGCCACACGGGCGCAACCGGCAAGGTTGAGCACGATCAACAGCACGATGGCGGCACCAGACAGCACCAGCGATTCGGTCGAGAGGTCTGTCGTGTAGAACAGCGCGATGATGACGATGGCCCCGAGGTCGTCGATGATGGCAAGAGCCAACAGGAACACCTTCAGGGAATTCGGCGCGCGCGTCCCCAGCAGCGCGAGCACACCGAGGGCGAAGGCGATGTCGGTCGCCGTCGGGATGGCCCAGCCCATCGCATGGGGGCCCATGCGATTGAATGCCAGGTAGATGGCGGCCGGCAAGGCCATCGCGGACGCAGCGGCGATGCCCGGCAGGGCGACCGCACCCGGCCGGGCGAGCTCCCCCTCCAGGAGCTCGCGCTTGATCTCGAGACCTACGAGCAAGAAGAAGATCGCCATGAGTCCGTCGTTGATCCACAGCAGCAGCGGCTTGGCGATCTGGAAGCCTCCAAGCTGCACCGCCGCCGGGGTTCTGAGAACGGCCTCGTAGAGCTCCGCGAGTGGGGAATTCGCCCAGACGATCGCCGCCACGGCGGCGGCGACCAGGGTGAG
Source organism: uncultured Candidatus Rokubacteria bacterium (assembly GCA_963789955.1). Taxonomy (GTDB): domain Bacteria; phylum Methylomirabilota; class Methylomirabilia; order Rokubacteriales; family CSP1-6; genus AR31. The sequence continues at coordinate 1,087,331 of CAWBMV010000034.1, read as the reverse complement.
ACCGCCCGCCGCTTCCCAGCTCAAGAAGCGCTGGATCGCCGACCGCGTGCTGGGATCAGCGCTCCATCGCTCCTCCACTCGCCCGCTGACCTCCATCGATGATCGCTCTATCGCATCAATGCCACGATGACCGGCCCCCACGCGGTCAGCACGATGTTGCCGAGCGCATACGGGACGGTATAGCCGAGCGCGGGAAGCGTGCTCTCCGCCTTCTCTTGCACGGCGCGTAGGCCCGCCGTGATGGTGCCCGCTCCACAGCAGGCCCCGAGGAGGATCACGGGATTCATCCTCAGGACGAACCGGCCGAAGAGAATCGCGACGGTGTGGGGCAGCACGGCCACGACCAGACCCACGAGGATCAAGCTCACGCCCGACTTCTGTAACCCCGTGACGAAGCTCGGGCCCGCGCTGAGACCGACCACGCCGATGAAGACGGTGAGCCCGACCGTCTCGAATACCCACATGGCGGCTTCGGGGATACGCCCGAACGTCGGCCGCACGGCGCGAAGCCAGCCGAACACGAGGCCCATGATGAGCGCGCCGCCACTCGCCGTGAGCGTGAGCGGCAGTCCGCCGACCACGACCGTCAGCAGCCCGACCAGTCCACCGATGAAAATCCCGAGGCCGACGAAGATCATGTCGGTGGCGACCGTCGGCCGATCCGGGTAGCCGAGGTCCTTCGCCGCGCGCTCGACGTCGGGCTTGGCCCCGATCAGGCTCAGGACGTCGCCCCGATCGATCCTGGTCTCGAGAGTGAACGGCATCGGCTGCCCGAGCCGCTCGAGCTTGCGCAAGAAGACCCCGTGCGCGGACTCGAGGGCGGCGAGCTCCTTCATTGTCTTGCCGGCTATCGCCCGGCTCGTGACGACCACGTCGAGGACCTCGACCGGAAAGTCGAGCAGCTCGGTATCGTTCACTTCGGGGCCGATCTCGACACCACGCGCCATCAAGAGCTCGGAGCGAGTCATCACCGCCAGAACGTCGCCCGGACGGATGATCGTGTCCCGCTCGGGCTCGATGATCGCGCCGCCGCGACGGATCCTCGAGATGAAGACACGCTGGCCCACCGGCAGCGCCTCGAGCGAGGCGACGGTTCGGTTCAGTAATCGATCGTTCGTCACACGGTACGCACGAACCGCAAACCTCTGGAGGGCAGATACGACGCCCGGCTCCGCCTCGCTGCCGCCAACCACCTGGGCCTGCAGCTTCCGGCTTTCTTCCTTCAGATCGATGCCCATCAGTCGGGGTCCGATGTTCGGCAGGAACCACACGATGAACGCGGTTCCGACCAGGTACGTCACGGCGTACGCGACCGGGATGTTGTTCACCAGCGCGGTCTTCTCCGTCCGCCGGCAGCGCGAGCCGGTTGATCGCGTCACCGGCGGTGCCGATGACCGTCGACTCCGTGAAGGCTCCGGCCAGGAGCCCGGCCGCGGTTCCCATGTCGTACCCGAGGAGCTTCGATGCGGTGAAAGCGCTGACCAGGCACGTGACGCACAGGACCACGGTGACCGCCAGCTGCGGCATCGCGTCTTTCTTGAGGCCGCGGAAGAACTGAGGCCCGACCTTGTACCCGATGGTGAACAGGAACAGATCGAAGAAGACGTTCTTCACGATCACCGGGCACCTTGATGTCGAGCTGCCCGATGAGCACGCCCGCCAGCAAGGTTCCCACGACGGTGCCGAGACTGAACGTGCCGATCCGGAGCTGGCCGATGAAGAAGCCGACCGCCAGGGTCAGGAAGATCGTCAGCTCTTGATGCTCTCGCAGGGCCGTGACGCAAATATTCCATCGCGCGCTCCTCAGCGGACGACGAGGAGAAGCCACGGCGTGCCCACCAGCAAGAAGACGAGCAGGCAGAAGAGGGTGGTGAGCGCCCCGAGCTTGTACAGCTCGCCTTGCGTCATGTAGCCACTGCCCACGAAGATCACGTTCTGGCTGCCGCCTTGCGGCGTGATCGTCGAGAAGTAGCTGCTGGCGAACAGCAACGCGAAGGCCATCAGCGGCGCTGATACCCCGGCCCGCACCCCGACGTCCACGAACACGCCGAACAGAGCCAGGACTTGCGAGGACTGACTGACGAACAGATAGTGCATCAGCACGTACAGCACGAGCAGGGCGACGTAGGCGGCGGGCCACGAGACGCCCGCCAGCGCGGCCGACAGTCGTCCGCCCGACATAGCTCATGAAGCCGAGCTCGTTCAGCTGGCCGCTCATCGCGAAGAGCACGGCGAGCCAGAGATAGGTCTCGAGCGTTCCGCCCTCTTTCTTGATGTCATCGAGCGTGAGCACGCTGGTGGCCAGCAGGGTGCCCAGACCGGCGAAGGCGACCGCGGTGAGATCGAGCTTCAGCGCGCCCGCCGAGACCCATCCGGTGACCATCAGCACGAACGCCACGGCCACCACCTTCTCGTCTCGGCTCAACGGCCCCATCGAACGCAGGGCGGCGCGGGCGGCCGCCGGCGCGTCGGGAGTTCCGCGCACGCCCGGCGGGAACAGCCAGTACAGCACCAGGGGCAGAAGGAGGACGGCCGCGAGCGCCGGAACGGACGCGGCGAGAAGCCACGAGCCGAAGCTGATCTTCAGGCCGAACTGGCGCGCGATCTCGACGCCGATCGGGTTCACCGACGTGGCCGTCATCCAGAGCGCCGAGGAGACGGCGAGGCTCGCCATGCCGCAGAACATGAGATAGCCGCCGACCCGCCGCGTCTTCTCGTCGTCCGGCTTCGAGCCCGCGCCCTGGGCGAGCGAGAGGACGATCGGAAAGAGCACACCGCTCCGGGCGGTGTTGCTCGGGAAGGCCGGCGCGATCGCCGCGTCGGTGAGAAAGATGCTGTAGGCCAGCCCGAGCGTCGAACGCCCGAACGCGCTCACCACCAGGAAGCTGATGCGGCGTCCGAGTCCGGACTTCACGACGCTGCTGGCGACGAGAAACGCCACCACCACGAGGAGCACGCTGCCGTTGGCGAAGCCGGCGAACGCCTTGGCGGGCGCGATCGTCCCGGTGAGCACCGCGGCGCCGGCCGCCAGCATCGCGGACGTCAGCAGTGGAAAGGCCGCCACGATGACGGAGAAAATGGCCGCGGCGAAGATCGCGAAGAGGTGCCACGCCTGAGCGGTCAGCCCCTCCGGGATCGGAACGACCCAGAGGCCGAGCGCGAGGGCGAATGTCGCGATGCGACCAGCAGCGCGCGACGCGGGAACGCCGCACCGACGGCCGTGGTCGCGACGGAGGCGCTCACTGGCGGGGACCTCCCCCAGGCAGGGTCACGCGACCTTTGAGCCCGACCGCGCGTCCGCTGATCGTGCCGTCGTCACCCTCGATCACGTACTGCCACCGGAGCTCGTACTCCCCCGTCAATCCGGCCCAGCGTCCGGTGCCTCCGGTGATCGTGCCGACGACGTGGCTGCCGGTGCCGAGCGATTCGCCGCGCAGGCGGCTGAAGACCTTGTCGCCGCGCTCGTCGGTCCACACGCTCTGACCCGTGCCGCCGGCCAGATTGTCGGAGAACCCGATGACGTCGCCCTGGAAACCGACGCCGAGGCCGCGCTCCCCGGTCAACAGCAGAGACCCGGTCAAGCTGAAGATCGAGGCCTTGTGGCCGGGCTCCAGATCGAGCGTGCGGCGAGATCCCGATGCCGACCACGTGCCTTCGAACGTGCGCGTTTCACCGGGGGCCGGCGCGCTCCGGGCATCGTTGGCCTGCCCGGAGCACCCGGCCGCGAGCAATATGATGAGCGCCACGCCGAGCCACGGCCGCGGCGCGGCCGGTGTGGCGCCGCGAACGGACGGCCGTGGTCGGCGATGACGCATATGACGAGCGCAGCGCCCCCTACTTCGGCGCCTTCTTCGAGGCCTCGTACGCGTCCCGGTAGCCGCGCGCGATCGAGCGGACGCCGCGTCCGATGTCGTCGTACACGTCGTCGGCCAGATTGGCGAGCGAGACCCGTAACGACCAGTCGGGCGCGTCGAAGCCGCCGCCGTTCAGCAGCACGATGCCGTGCTGCTCGGCCAGGCGGAAGGCCAGATCGAGCGGATGGATGTTCTTCTTCAGGTACTGGACCGCCTCCTCGCCGAGGTTCTTTTTCGCCCAGAACTCGAAGTCGATCAGGCCGTAGTAGGCGTCGTAGAGGGGTCGCTCGTCGGCGCGTCGATGCCGAGCCCCTCGATCATGGCCTTCGCGCGCCGGTGGACGATCTCCATGCAGGCGGCCTGGTACGCCTTGGCCGCGTCCATCAGCTCGGCAGAGGGAGAACAGGCTCATCATGACCTGCTGCGGCAGCGAGAGCCCGGCGGTGTGGTTGAGGGCGACGTCGCGGCTGTCGGCCACGATGCGGTCGATGAACTTCAGCTTGCGCGGCTCGAGGGTTATCGGTAAGTAGCGCTTGTCGAGCGCCTTCAGCTCTCCGTCCGGAAGCTTGGCGATCATCTTGTCGTAGAGGTTGTCCTCGTGGACCGCGATCACGCCGAGCCGCCAGCCGGTGCAGCCGAAGTACTTCGAGTACGAGTAGACGCCGATCGTGTTGTGCGGCAGCTCGCCGAGCAGGGACCGGAAGCCGTGGACGAACGTCCCGTACACGTCGTCGGTCAGCAGCATCAGGTCGGGGCGCTTGGTCTTGACCAGATTGGCGATCTTGCCGATCGTCTCCTTGCTGAGCGCCACGCCCGTCGGATTGCCCGGGTTCACGACGAAGAACGCCTTGACCGCCGGATTCTCGAGCTTCTTGAGCTCGGCATCCGTGAACTGGAACAGGTCCTCGCGCTTCGCCTCGATATTGACCACGTTGAGCGCGTAGTCTTCCAGGTGGGTCATCTCGATGTAGGGCGTGAAGATCGGCGTGGCGAGCGCGATGGTGTCGCCTTGCTTGAGCAGCCGATTGGCCTTCAGCGACTTGAAGAGGTAGCACATCGCCGCGGTGCCGCCCTCGACCGCGTAGAGATCGAACTTGCCCTTCGGGTGCGGGCTGCCGCACATCGCCCACATCAGGTACTCGTGGGTGATCCGCTCGTTGTGCACGAGCATGCGGTCGGGCACGGGATAGTTGTCGCCGATGATCGAGTCGACCAGCTCGTGCACGAAGGCGTCGGGCTCGAACCCGAACAGCTTCACGCGCGAACGGCACCATCGCGGCCAGGAACTCAGCGCCCGGCATCTCCTTGTTCTTGGAGAGGTACGCCGCCAGCCGGTTGGCGATGCCCGGCGCCGCGGGCATACCGCCGAGGCCGGCCGGGTGCTCCATCACCCGCTTGCTCTCGGTGATCGCGAACTGGCCGAGCAGGAAGAAGCCCTCGCGCGGCGTCGTGGCGATCCAGTTGGGATTGCCGCGGCCCGCGTTGAGAAACGCCGACTGCGTGGTGCGCGAGGTCTTCTTCGCCAGCTTGATGAGCTCGTCCTTGATCTCGAACGGACTCAGGGTCTCGAACTTTCGAAGGGTCATGATGTCGCTCATTACGGTCGTCTCCCTGTGTTAGTTGTCTCGGATTCTATTTTTAGGCGCCAGACACCGACGCGTAGCACCGAAGGCAGGTCAACGAACGGGTAGCCGTCGAAGATTCCGGAGCCCGGCTCACGGTCGAGCTTCTGCCGAGCGGGCCCGCCGTCACTCGGCGAGCCCCCCGACCGAAACAAAAATATCGAGCAGGCGCGGTCGGCTCAAGTCTCCTCGCGAGCGCGCTGCATCATGACAGCAGCATGATGACGATCATGCCCCAGACCGTGAGCAGCGTGTTGCCGACGGCGTAGGTGACGGTATAGCCGAGCGCCGGCACCTGGCTGCGGCCGGCGTCGCAGACCAGGCCGAGCGACGCCGTGGTCGTGCGCGCCCCGGAAATGATGCCGAACAGGAGCGCGTCGTGAAAGCGGAAGATGAACTTGCCGACGAACATGCCGAGAATGATGGGGACCGTCGTCGCCACGGCGCCCCACAGGAACAGGCCGATACCTTGCGTCTTGAGGCCGTTGACGAAGCCCGGCCCGGCCGAGATGCCGACCACCGCGATGAAGATGTTCAGGCCCACCGAGTTCATGAACCAGACCGTCGAGGACGGGATACGCCCGAAGGTCGGCCGGGTCGAGCGCAGCCAGCCGAACACGATCCCCGAGATCAACGCGCCGCCGGCTGTCGACAAGGTCAGAGGGATCCCCGCCACCTTCCAGACCAGCGCGCCGACCAGCGCGCCGATCGTGATCGCGCCGCCGATGAACGCGACGTCGGCGACGTCGGTCGGCCGATCGAGAACACCCAGGTCCTTGGCGGCGCGCCGTCGTGTCCTGCGTGCGGCCCACGAGGGTGAGGATGTCGCCCCGCTGGATCGTCGTGTTCGGCAGCACCGGAATGTCGGTCGCGGTCGCGCCGCGGGTGATCTTCCGCAGAAAGACGCCGCGGGCGCTGGGCCGCTGGGCCAGCTCGGCGAGCGTCTTGCCATCGACCGCCTTGTTGGTCACGAAGACGTCGACGCCCTCGACCGGGACGTTCAGCAGTTCGGGGTCGTCGACCTCCTTGGCGCCTTCGCCGACGAGCCTCACGAGCACGTCGCGGGCGCCCGCCACGGCCAGGACGTCGCCCTCACGAAGCACGGTATCGGCGCTCGCCTCCTCGATCACCCCGTTGCGTCGCACTCGTAGCACGAAGACGCGCGCGTCGGGGATCATGGCCTCGGCTTCCGCCGCTCGAAGGCCGACGGCCTTCCCGCCCGGCTGCACGCGGAACGCACGCACCACCCAGCGGTGCCACGCCGAGCCCGCGCCACCCATTTCCTTCGTGCCGCCGTACTTCTCCTCATATTCCTTGCACGCCTTGACGAGATTGATCCGGAGGAGCGGCGGCCCGACCAGCGCGATCACGATCGCCGACCCGACGGTGCCGAAGATGTAGCTCACCGCATACGCGATCGGCATCGAATCGAGGTAGCTCTTCGCCTGCTCGGCAGGCAGCCCCAGCCGGTTGATCGCGTCGGTGGCAAGACCCATCGAGGCGGAGATGGTCTGTGATCCCGCGAAGAGCCCCGCGGCGTAGCCGAGGTCGTAGCCGACGAACTTGGCGATCGCGACGGGAACCGCCAGGCAGAACACGCACTGGACCACCGAGAAGATCGCCTGCGGTAAACCGTCCTTGGCCACGCCGCGGACGAACTGCGGGCCGACGCCGTAGCCGACCGCGAACAGGAACATCAGGAAGACCGTCGCCTTGAGCGGCGTGGAAATCGTGATCCCGATCTGCCCGATGATGACGGCGGCCAGTAGGGTCGCGGTGACCGAGCCCAGACCGATGCCCTTGAAGGTGAAGCCGCCGAAGTAGTACCCGAGGCCGAGCGCGAGGAAGATCGCGATCTCCGGGTACTGGCGCAAGGTCGCAAAGAACCATTCAAACATGTCGCCCCCCTACCTGCTCTTGTGCTTGGTCAGCGCGTCGGGTTTCAGCAGCTCGAGACCCTTTCGCGCGTCGTAGCCGTGGATCTCCTTCACGTCGAGCTTGCGCATGAACGTGATGATCTCCTTCGTGACGACCTGGCCCGGCACCATGATCGGAAAGCCCGGCGGGTACGGGATCACGAACTTCGCCGAGACCAGCTCCGGGCCCTTGGCCAGCCGCTCGTCGATCGCCTTGCTGTCGAGCTTGACGTACTCGCAGTTCGCGGCGTCGTAGGCCATGTAATACGCCTCGCGCATGTGGCCTTCCTGCGTGGCGCTCTTCGGGTCGTCGCGGAACGCGTCGTGGAAGCGCTGGAAGTCCGGCAGGTCGGGCACGTCCTCGACCAGCGACTTCACCCGGGCCTTGAACGCCGCCTTCTCCTCGTCGCCACCCTGGGCGAGCCGCGTGTCGATCGCGCGGGCCATGTCGGCCAGGGCCTTGATGAGGTGCGCCAGGTCGCTGCGGGTGTTGTTGATGTTGATCTGGACCAGCACGCTGTTGCGCGAGGTCTTGTTGATCTGGATGTCGTGCTCGCTGGCGAGCAAGCCCTTGAATTGCGTGCCGTCGTAGCCGGCGCCGCCGCAGAGCAACGTGATGCGCGTGGGGTCGAGATAGAACTCGTCGTTGTCCAGCGCGGCGATCGTGTCGGTCATCGTCCACCCCGGCGCGCCCCAGTCGGTGAAGCCCGACTTCCGGTACTCGGCGGGGATCATCTCGGCCGGCGTGGCCACCCGGAAGTACTTCGAGATCAACGGATGTCCGTTGATCTGGCGCCGGGCTTCGATCGCGAGCTGGGTCGCCCGTCCGACCAGCTCGTAGCCTTCGAGCTCCATCTGCCGGCGCGCCACGTCGAGCGACGCGATGAGCTGGAGGTTCGGCGACGTCGAGGTGTGGGTGAAGAACGCCTCCTTGAACGAGGCCTCGACGGTGTGGAAGTCCTGGTCGGCGACGACGATGATCGAGCCCTGGCGGAGCGCCGACATCGACTTGTGCACGGAGTCGGTCTCGTAGACCCGCACCCGAACCTGGTCGGGGTCGGGCAGCAGCTCCATGTCCAGGAGCTTGGGATCGCTCGGGTCCATCTTGCCGACGCTGCTCTTGAACGCTTCGTAGCGCTTGCGGTACTCCGGGTCGCGCACCAGCTCGCGGATGGCCGCGGCCGCGCCCATTGCCGTGCGCCGCCGCAAGAACGGTGAGAAGCGCGCGAACCCGAACCACGCCTCGTCCCAGAGGAAGATGAGATCCGGCTTGATCGCGAGGCACTCGAGCATGGTTCGCTTGACGTTGGCCACGTGACCATCGAAGGTGCAGTTGGTCAGCACCACCAGCTTCGCGCGATCCAGCTTGCCCTCGGCCTTCAGCTGCAAGAGCGCCTTCTTGAGCGGCTTGATCGCGAGACTCCCGTACATCGAGTACTGGGTGAGCGGAAAGGCGTCGATGTAGAGAGGCTGGGCCCCGGCCAGCACGAGCCCGTAGTGGTGCGACTTGTGGCAGTCGCGGTCGATCAGGACGATGTCGCCCGGCCGCAGGAGCGCCTGGTGCACGATCTTGTTCGACGTCGACGTGCCGTTGGTGACGAAGAAGCTGCGGTCGCCGCCGAAGGCGCGGGCCGCCTTGTCCTGCGCGACCTTGATGTTGCCGGTCGGCTCCAGAAGGCTGTCGAGGCCGCCGGTCGTCGCCGACGACTCGGCGAGGAACAAGTTGGCGCCGTAGAACTCGCCCATGTCGCGGATCCAGTTCGACTTGAAGATCGACTTCCCGCGGGCCACCGGCAGCGCGTGGAACGTGCCGATCGGACGCTGGGCGTAGCGCTTGAGATTGTCGAAGTACGGCGTCTCGTATCGATCCTTCACGCCGTCGAGGATCGCCAGGTGAATCTCCATCGGCTCCTCGACGCCGTAGAAGATCCGCCTGATCGGCGCGGCCTCGTCGGAGCCGGCCAGCTGGGCGACGTCGCGGTCGGTCGTGAGATACACATCGAGCTCCGGCCGCCACCGGCGCACCAGCGTGGCCAGGAGGGTCCCGAGATCCCCGCTCGCGCGCGCCGTCGGCGAGCTGGACCTGGCGCGTGAGGATCTCGCGCAGCGCCGGCAGCGTGTACTGCGACGCGTAGCCGAAGCCGTCGCTGATCACGACCGCTTGGAAATTAGGATTGAAGACGACGGCGAGGACCGCGTCCTCGAAGCTGCCGACGACGACGGGCTCGTAGACGAACTCGTCCTCGACGCGCCGGAGCCGGCGGAAGGTCTCGCGGATATCGGGCCACATGACGCGGTCGGCGGGCGACACGTACAGGACCTCGAAGTACGGCCGTCGCGCCTGGCCGCGGCCCATTGACGGCGGCAGGACGTCGGGCACGCGGCCATCGCTCTCCTCCTCGGCCTTCCAGGGCTCCACGTCGTCTCGATAGCTGTTGCTGAGTAGCGCGTTGCTGATCCGCTGGACCAGACGCGCGAAGCCGGTGCGGTCCCCGGTCTGCAGGCGCTCGTGTACCTGGCCCATCAACCCGGGTCCGGGATACGCGCAGAACCCCTCCAGCGGCGCGAGCTCGGCGAGCAGCTCCTTGGGGTCCAGACGCAAGGTACCCGCCGAACCCGGGCCTGTCGCCGTGAGCGCTCTCGCGACGCGGTTCAGCGTGCGCCAGCGGTCCACGCGTGCTTCCGAAGCGGCGAAGAACTGATTCAGGCTGAGGGCCCGATCGCCCGATGTCGTGCTCATTCGAAAATCTCCTTCTAACGGACCGGGATCAGAACAGATCCCGCTCCCAGTTGATGATGATTCGGAACTGATAGCCCGTCGTGGCGGCGTTCTGCTGATCGAGAACCGCGGCTCGCGCGCGGAACCAGAGCCCGCGCAAGGGCGTGGGCGTGATCCACGGTGGCCGGTAGTCGACGGTGAAGTCGTACTCGCCTTGATTCGGGGCTTTCTGCCGCGTCGTCGGGTTGATGGCGTCGGTGCCCCAGACGAAGTTGAAGTTCCCGCTCAGCCCCTCGGTCAGGACCTTCGAGAAATCGTAAGCCGCGCCGACCAACCAGGCCTTCTCGTTGGCGCGGTCGAAGTCCTGATCGATCACGAGAGATATCCAGGAAAGCTGCCCCAGGGGTTCTGGATGGTGTTGCCGGCGCCGGTGATCGAGAAGGCCGTCGTGAGCGTGAGATCCTGGTAGATCAGCTGGACGCGCCCGCCGCCTTGCTGCGTCACCCAGTACCGTTTCGAGACCGGCACGAGCCCGTCGCCCACGGCGCGCTGGTCCGTGAGCTGGGCGCCGAGCCGGAGTTTCCAGGCATCACTCAGCGGGTACAGATAGTCGGCGTCCGCGTAGATCGTGTTGAAGGTGTTGACCCCGTACTGGTTGGCCAGATTGAACTTCAGCCCCTTCAATGGCGTCAGGGTGACGCCGGCCAGGCCGGCGCCGTCGTTCGAGTTTGCCGCGCCGGCCTGCTCGGACATGCTGATGAACTCGTCGGAGTTGCGAGGCTTGATCTTCCAGAGATACCCGACGAGATATCTGACCCAGTCGAATTTGCCTCCGAGGGTCACGCCCTCGAAGGTGTTGGGCGTCATCCGGTTGTCCTGGGGGTTGATGTACGCCTGGTCGACCAGCTGTCGATAGCCGGTGAGCAGAGCGTAGTCCTTGTATCGGAGCGCGCCCCACGCCTCACCCGGGACGTAGTAGCCCTTCTGTCCCGGCTTGAGGAGCGTCGTACCGTCCCTGTCGTCGGGCGCGTACAGAGGCGCCGAGCCGTACAGGGTCGCGCCCATCGCGAACGTGTCGAAGAGCCAGCCGGACTTGACGCCGATCCAACCTCCGAAAGCCAGGGCTTCGTTGACGGAATCGTCGGGCTTGGTCCGATTGAAGTAGTAGGTCCGCAGATGCAAGGTGAGATCGGCGTCCCGGAAGAACGGCGTCCACGTCTTCCGCTCTTCATTGAGACTGGGGAATGAGCCGCTCGAGCGCCGGCGCCAGCGGCGGCGGCGGCGCGTCCTCGGCGGATGCCGCTATCGGCCACCAGGCGGCCGATGCCAGTAGAGTAAGGGCGATCGCCTGCATTCGGACGCGGTGTGTCCGGCGTGTGGTCATCATTCGTGGTGGCCTCCTTCGTCGCGGAGCGACCGTCGTTGCCGACCGTTCGCCTGCCCCGCCGCCCCTTTTAACTTCAAGTTCGCCGTGTGGATATGCGACCTTGGGCTCATCCCCGAGACGGAGCCGTTCGCGATCGCGGGACAGCGCCGCGAGAGCCGATCGACCCTTTGCCGCCGCGGGGCCGAAAATCGGTTCGGCGACCCGATTCGCCTCACCCGAGCGCGGCGACTGCGACCGTAGTCCTAGGGACATACGCCTTATAGAGCGTCAGGCCGATCCAGTCTCAGGCGGTAAAATCCTCGCGTTGAACGCGCCACGCCGCGGGGGGTGGATCTGTACGCTAATTCATGAACGCGTCGGCCGATGGGCTTCGCGGGACACGAAAGGTAAGGCAAGCGGTCGTCCACTCGATGCGGGCCATTCACGCGATCTCGACCTTGATCGCCGCCCTGACCTTGTGCGCATCGCCGGCCGCGGCGCAGATGACCATCGAGAAACCTTCGGACACGACGCCGGCGCCGTCGAAGTTTCGCTCCGCGGACGACGGATGGCCCGACGTGAGTGGCTTCCTCGACGAGAAGTACGGATTTCTTCCGGTCCTCATTCCGATCACGGAGCCCGCCGTCGGGTACGGCGCGGCCGTGGGGCTGGCGTTTCTCAGCCGGCCGCTGGGAGAGGCACGAGCAGGCTTCGGCCGGCCGGACATCACGATCGCGGGGGACTCGGAACCGAGAATGGCTCGTGGGGCGTTCTGGTCGGCGACGTGCGACATTGGTTCGATGACCGGCTCGAGACGCAGGTGGGGTTCACCCATATGTCGGCCAATCTCGACTTCCACGGCATCGGTCAGGACGCGCGACTGGACGACCACCCTCTTCGGTACAACCTCGAGCCCACCGGCGGGGTCGTGCGGGCCAAGTACCGGCTGGGCGACTCGACCTTCTGGGCAGGTCTCGGGTACGCCTTCGCCGTGACGCGCGTCACGTTCGACGCGCCCGCCGGAACGCCGGGGCTGCCGGATTTCACGCGCGATTCAAACGTGGGCGGGCTGACGCCGTCCTTCACCTACGACACGCGAGACAACCTGTTCACGCCGCTTCGGGGCACGTTCGTCGAGGCCCTGGTGGGTGTGTTCGACCCCGCGCTGGGCGCGGACGACGAGTTTCAGCGCGTGCAGCTGATCGCGATCCAGTACGTCCCGTTGCTCCGCACGCTCTATCTCGGGCTCCGCGCCGACGGCGCGGCGATCTTCGGCGACGCGCCGTTCTATCTGCGGCCCTTCATCACGCTCCGCGGCGCGCCGATCATGCGCTATCAGGGCGACGAGGTGGCGCAGATCGAGGCCGAGCTCCGCTGGCAGTTCTGGAATCGCTTCAGCGCGGTGGGCTTCGCCGGCTTCGGCGCGGCGTGGAACGACTTCGAACGACTGCACAATACGCAGACGATCGTGACCGGCGGCTTCGGCGTTCGCTACGAGATCGCGCGCAAGTACGGCATTCACATGGGCATCGATCTCGCGTTCGCCCCGGATAACACCGCGGTCTACATCCAGGTCGGCAGCGCCTGGGCCCGACCGTGACCGCCGTGAGCCGTTGACCGCTTCGCTCTCCCCGCAAGAGGTCCAGCGCGAGCGGTTCGGCCTCGGAACCTTCGCGCTCGTGCTCGCGGGGCTCGCCGCCGCCGCGCCGCTCCTCGTGGGGCCGGGCGCCCTGCGACTCGTCGGGACGCTGCTGATGATCGCGGGCCTGCTCGAAGCGCTGCACGCGTTCCGGCGCGTCCGCGAGGACATCCAGCGATCGGCGTATTCGAGCGCCGGCCTCACCTTTCTGATGGGGCTTGCTGGTCGTCAGCGCGCCGGCGCTGGCCGAGACCGCGTTGACGTGGCTGCTCGGCGCGTCGTTCGTGATCGACGCCGTGCAGCGGGCCGTCGAGCTCCGCCGCGGTCAGGATCGTCGAACGACGACTGATGATCGCCCTGGCCATCGCCGGCGACGTCGCGATGGCCATCTTCCTCCTCGCTGCTGTGGAGACGCACCACCCTGTGGGCCATCGCGATCGCCGGCGCGCTGCGCATCGTCGGGGTGGGATGGAACATGGTCACGTCGCCGCCGCCCTCCCGCGACGCCGCGACCCTGATGCAGAGCTTTGACTTACCGGACAGTCCCGATCTGATCCGACTCGGCGAGCGTCTGACTCGAGAGGAGACGGCGCGCCGGCCCTACGACCGGCGCTGGATCGCCGCGATCGTGGCCATCCTCTTCGCCACCCACGTCGGTCGCATGGAAGCCGAGTGGACCATCGTGGGTCTGGTCGCGCCGGTCTTCGCGGTGCTGGGCGATCTCGTGGCGGCCATGCTCCTGGCCCTCGGCGTGATGGGCCCCACCGACTCGCGCTGCGGCGTGCCACGTGGCCGCTGGAGCGCCGGGGGTGGGCCCGGCTCGTTGCGAGCTCCGTCGAGCCGTCGCCGCGGCTCCTCGACCGACTGCTTCGGCGCTATCTCGTCCGGAGCCTCCGGATCTGGATCCGCTTCCATCAGATGCGCGACTCCTTGCCGTTCGTCATCGAGCGCGGCGTGCAGATGGGCCTGCCGGTCGTCGCGGTCTTCGTGGCGACGGTCCCGATCTGGGGGATGAGCTGGTACTTCAACTCCGAGAACTGGGCGGCCAGTGTCTACAACTCCTGGGCCGAGCACCGGACCGACACCTGGCGTGTCGCGATGACGCGTGCGGTCCTTGCCTCGACGGCGCCGCAGCGGATCCGCCGGCGCGCTCGCGATCGAGCCGCCGGGAACCGGCGGAGACTTCGCGTTCCTGGTGATCGGCGACCCGGGCGAGGGCGACGCCTCGCAGCACGTCCTGCGCGATCAGATCATCCGGGCCGGCACTCCGCCGACGTGCGCTTCATGGTCATCTCGTCCGATGTCATCTATCCGACCGGGGCGATGAAGGACTACGAGGCGAACTTCTGGCTGCCGTTCAAGGGATTCGACAAGCCCGTCTACGCGATCCCGGGCAACCATGACTGGTACGACGCCCTCGAAGGCTTCGTGGCGACGTTCTTCACGCCCGAGGCCGCCAGGGTCGCCATGCGCGCGCGGGTCGAGGCCGACAACCGGCTCACCAGCACGACCGACGATCGCATCGGGTGGCTGATCGGTGAGGCCGCGCGCCTCCGACGCGAGTATGGGATGCCCACCGGGTTCCAGCGCGCGCCTTACTTCCAGATCCAGACCGATCGCTTCGCGCTCATCGCGGTCGACACCGGCGTGCTCCGGCGCGTCGATGCCGATCAGCTCGCGTGGCTCCGCGCGGCGCTCGAGCAATCGCGCGGCAAGTTCACGATGGTCGATCCTCGGACATCCGCTGTATGCGGGCGGGAACTACCAGGCCGCCGGCGATCCGGACTTCACCGTTCTCCACGAGCTCATGCACGAGTTCAGGGTCGAGATCGTGATGGCCGGCGACACGCACGACCTCGAGCTCTACGTCGAGCGTTATCAGGCCGAGGGAGCGGACCGCGTGATGTACCACGTGGTCAACGGCGGCGGGGGCGCCTACCTCTCGTCGGGGACGGCGCTGGCGTGGCCGGCTTCACCCGCCGTGCCGCAGTGGGCGTTTCACCCGAGCACCGCGGCTCTGACCGCGAAGATCGACTTTCACACACCCCAGGCTGGAAGTGGCCGTTCTGGGTGTGGACCAAGCAGTTCGGAGCCTGGCCGTTCTCCGTCGAGTGGCTGTCGGCGGCCTTCGACTACAACGTGGCGCCGTTCTTCCAGAGCTTCGTCGAGGTACGCGTCGAGCCCTCGGCCGGTCGTGTGAGGATGCTCCCGTGGGGTGTCCACGGCCGCCTGCGATGGAGCGATCTGCAGGCGTCGCCGGGCTGGCGCCCTGAAGGCCGGGCGGCCGGACGAGCTGGTCGAGATCGTGGTGCCCATGCGCACACCGGCGCCGGCCGCGTCTTCTCGTCCGTAGCGGTCCGCCGTCGGACCGCGCGCCGCCGCGATCCGGCCCGACGACGGCTATTCGGGCAGCGCGTACAGCGCGTACATCGCGATCAGGATCTTCGGTGGAGGACCGAGCTTGCCGAACCAGCGGCCGTAGATCTGTACGATCTCACCCGACCGGTAGAGGCTGGACAGGACGCGGTTGACGGCCAGCCTGAACGGCGCGTCTCCGCGCCGCATCATGAAGCCGTAGGGCTCATAGGATAGATAATGCTCGGCGATCGCGAACTGCCCCGGGTTCTTGGCGGTCGCCGCGAGCCCGATGAGAATGACGCGATCGGATGCATACGCGTCGATGCTCCCGCTCTCCAGCGCCGCCAGACCTCCGAGGTGGTCCGTCACCGGAACGATCGTCGCGGTGACGGACGTCTTCTGGAGCACCGTGCGCAGCGCTCCGTCGGTGGTGGTGCCGGGAATGATGCCGATCTTCTTGCCGCCGAGATCCTGAAACGTGGCGAAGTTGCTGGTCGTCTTGACGAGAAGGCTGCCGCCGTCGACGAAGGTCATGTTGCTGAAGTCGACCTGCTCCTGGCGGCCGAGTGAGCTCGTCGTCGAGCCGCACTCGAGGTCGATCGTCCCGTTGACGACCGCCGTAATCCGGGTGTCGACCGTCACCGCCACCCACTTCACGTCGAGCTTCGGCAGCTTGAGCTGCTGCTGGACACCCGTCACGATCCGCTGGCAGAGGTCGATCGAATAGCCGGTGGGCTTGCCGTCGTCGCCGCGGAACGAGAACGGCAGGGACTGCTCGCGATACCCGATGACGATCGTCCCGCTGTCCTTGATCTTCTTCAGGGTGCCCTGTAGATCTTGGGCCGGCGCCGGAGCCGGGACCACGCAGACCAGCACGATCGCCAACGCAACGGTCCTGAGCATGCTCATGGCTCACCTCGACTGCGGACTGGAAGGTTTCTGCGGGCTGTCCGCGCTGACCGCGCTCGATCAGTTCGCCGAACAGGTGCCGAACAGGAGAAAACCGCCGCTGCGGACGATGACGGCACTCGACATCACGCCCGATTCCGCGGCGACCGACATCGTCCAGCCGCCGGCCAGCTCCGTTCCACCGACGAGGAGCCGCCCGCCGTCGTTGTTGACCCAGGCGATCTTGATGGTGCGGCCGGTCGCGGCCCCGCTGATCAGACGCTTCCCGACGTCGACGTTGAGGACCGGCGGCAGGTTGACGGTCGCCGCGGATCCGCGCACGCAGACGTTGGGATCGCTGCACACCATCACGGTCTCGATCGAGCATTGCATCGGCTTCGAGCCGTCGTATGGTGGCGCGGCGCCGGCGACAGCGACCGCAGCGGCCAGCAGCAAGAGCGCGGACAATCCGACCCGCAAGACCTTCATCGCGGCCCGACGATACTCGCGATCGTGTACGTGTGCCTATGCGACCTTGGTCGTATCGAAGGCTTACCAGACTCGAAGACCCGGCGTCGTCAGCGGCGTCGTGACGGCGAGCCGAACCAGGGTCGGCCCGTAGGCGATCACGATGAGGATGACGGCCGCCGCGAGCCAGGGCTGCCAGCGATCCACGAACGCGGGCGCGTGATCCGGTCCGGACACCGTGTCGGCGAATTCGGGAACCGGCTGCGGGACGCGTCGCGAGACCGTCGCCGTGAGGATCATGTTGAGGAAGAAGAGATCGCGCTCACGAAGAGGATCGCGCCGCCGATCCCCACCAGCGGCAGCAAGGTCTTCCACTCCGGCTGCATGTACGAGACGTGGCCGATCATGGTCCGGCGCGGCATGCCGCGCAGCCCGAGCTCGTGCAGGGTCGGCGAGAAGATCAGCATGCCGCCGAACCAGAGCCAGACCTGCGCGAGCGCGAGCGCCGGCTGAACAGCGCGCGCCCCGCGAGGTGCGGCACCAGCCAGTAGCTGATCCCCATGAAGGTCAGCGCGACCGCCGTCCCGACCGTGAGGTGGAGGTGGCCGACGATGTACGCCGTGTTGTGCACGACCATGTTCACGTTGAAGGACGCGTTGATCAGGCCGCCGATCCCGCCGAACGCGAACAGCACCATCGCCAGCACCTGCGCCGCGACCGAGGGATCGGCCCACGGGAGCTTCGTGAACCAGCTGAGCCATCCCCGGCCGCCGCGCGCCCGTCCGGCCGTCTCGAGCGAGGCGGTGACATTGAAGAACGTCAGCAGGCTCGGAAAGAAGACCGCGAAGGTCAGGAGGGCGTGCAGGAGCTTCCAGGCCTGATGGATGCCGGGATCCGCGTACTGGTGGTGGATGCCGATCGGCGTGGAGAGGATCAGGAACAAGATGAACGAGGTCCGCGCCATCGGATCGCTGAAGAGCTTGCCGCCGGCCTGCCGCGGCACCAGCGTGTACCACGAGACGTACGCGGGCAGGAGCCAGAAGTAGACGATCGGGTGGCCGGTGAACCAGAAGAGCGTCCGCGCCAGCAGCGCGTCGGTTCCGCCGACGAGCCCGAGCGACCACGGGATGAGGAGCAGCGAGCATCTCGGCCGCGAGGCCGATCGACGCGATCGTCCACATCGCGAACGTGACGAGCGACATGAACGCCGCCAGCGGCGTCCGTCGTCCGGGATTGCGCGCGCGCCAGGCGCGCCACGTGAGCACGAGATTCAGGGTGACCAGCCAGGTGCCCACGACGACGAGCGTCAGCCCGATATAGAAGGCCCAGTGCGCCTTGAGCGGCGGATAGAACGTGAACATGACCGTCGCCGCGTTGCCGACCAGCGGAATCGCCGCCAGCACGAGGCCCGCCACCATGACCCAGAAGGTGACCCAGCCCAGGCGCGCGCTCGCCAGCGGCGCCTGCAGCGACCGGCTGAAGATGAAGGGCAGGAAGCCGCAGATGAAGAACGTCGTGAACACGAGGACGTTGAGCACGCCGTGCATCGTGACGCTGTGGTAGTGGGAGCGGATCACCGGCGCCAGCAAGGGGTAGATCTCGACGCCCGCGTACTCCAGAGCCTGGAAGAGCCCGGTCACCACGCCGCCGAAGAGCGCGACGAGGGCGACGATGACGTTCGCCGCGGCGAGGCGCTCTTCGACCCGGGTCATCGCCTGGCCTCGACGATGATCTTGCCCGCCATCGTGTGGTGGGCGATGCCACAGTACTCGTGGCAGATGATCGGATACTCGCCCGGCGTGTCGAAGCGCGCCTGGGCGTGCGCGATCTGCCCGGGCAGCAGCATCACGTTGACGTTGTGGCGCGGGACGAAGAGCCCGTGGACCAGATCCTTGCTGGTCGCCCAGAAGTGGACCGTGGAGCCGGCCGGCACGCGAATCTCGGCCGGCGCGAACGCCCAGATCTGACTGGTCATCCGGACTTCGTACTGTCCCGGCGCGATCTCGGCCGACGCCGGGATCCTTGAAGAGCGCGTGCTCGGCGACCTTCGTCGGGTCGACTCGGCCTTGATCACCCGCGACGTTGATGCCGGCGCCGAACGCGGTCACGGCGAGCGCCGCGAGCATGCCGACCGGCAGGGCGATGCTCGGCAGGATCCAGGCGAGCTCCCAGAGGTACACCGTCGAGGGTCGGCCCGTCGCCATGGCTCAGCTCCTCCAGATGCGCAGGTAGGTATTGAGCCAGAACGCCGCCAGGAGCGCGCAGATAGATCAGGATGAGAATGAGCGCGCCCCGAGGCCGGGGCTCGTCGTCGCTCGAGTTCTCGTCCACCGTCGCTCTCCTTCCGGTTTGAGCTCTCCGTCTTCGAAATCGACGCTTGACCCTAGAGCGGTCCTGCTCCCGTACGCCACGCGAACCGACGGCTCAGACGTCGGATTTCGGCCTCCGGTCCGCGTCGGCGCGATCAACGATCGAGAGCGCGACGAGGCGGGCGACGGTGATCGCGACGTAGAGCTGGCCGGCGATGGCCTCCATCGACGCCAGGGTCCCCATCGAGCGCCGATCACCGGGGTCACGTCGCCGTAGCCGAGGGT
Source organism: uncultured Candidatus Rokubacteria bacterium (assembly GCA_963789955.1). Taxonomy (GTDB): domain Bacteria; phylum Methylomirabilota; class Methylomirabilia; order Rokubacteriales; family CSP1-6; genus AR31. Next base: position 1,067,907 of record CAWBMV010000034.1, on the reverse strand, counting down.
CGCGAGCGTCACGAACGAAAAATAGCGGTAGCGGAGTGTGCTCGGTGCTGCTCCAGGCGGTGTCGGCGGGAAAGCGGAACGAGCCCGGCATCACGCCGTCGAGCGTCTCGTACACGCTGCGCAGCCGAGCCCGATCATGAGGTAGACGCAAATCGCGCCGACGATACGGTCGCCGACCGGCCTGTCCGGGCGCATCACCGACGTCGTAGGTGAGCCAGATCACCGATCCCGGCGAAGACGGCGACGACGGCGCTAGCGATCAACGGCAGGTGCCGGAGCCGCACGGCGTAGTCCACCACGCTCACGAAGATCACGGATACCGCCACGGCGATGGGGACGAAGCGGTGCTCTCCGTGCGCGCGCAGATCGACGACGGCGACGGTGAGCGTCATCGCGAGAAGGAAGAACTCGGTGAGATCGCCCGGCCTGCCTCGCCGGGACCCCGCCGGTCCCGACGATGAACGCGAGCAGCGACACCAGAAGCAGACGGAAGCGGCCGGGAGCGAACGTGGCGCGCCCTGGCATGACGCTCACGTGCCGCTCATCGCCTCACCCCGACTTCCGTCGTAGCGCCGGGAGACGGGCACCTTCACCGGCCAGCCCGGCTCGAGCTTCGCGTCGGGCGTGACTCCGTTCGCCACCGCCATCTGCGCCGCGTTCCAGGCTCCCCCGCCCCGCGCGAGCACCTCGGCGACGGTTTCGCCGGCGACCGCCGCACGGACGCGCAGCCGGCTCTCGACGAGCCGCTCGTAATCACTCAAGAGCATCGGCCGGAAGGTTCCCGCGGTTCGTTCGAGGACCGAGCCATAGCGCCCCCAGTCGCGCACGCGCGCCACGGCCGTCACGCGGAACACACGCTGGCGATGCGCGATCCAGGTGAGCACGGCCCGCTGCCCGCCGCGCGTGTCGGCGACCAGCCGCGCCGCCGGAAGCGACGAGACGCGCGTGCGCTGCAGCTGCTTCATCTGCGCCTCGGAAAGGCCGTCGGCCCGAGCCGCGGCGATCGGATCGTCGCCAGGGCCGGTGAGGCTGAGGACGACGGCCGCATCGCCGTCGGGCGCGACCGCGCCGGCCGCTTCGGCGGTATTGATGGTCTTCCACTTCGCCGGCATCTCGAGCGCCACGTCGAAGCCGGGATGCACGAAGACCGACCCCAGGAACACGCCGGACGCCGGGTTGTCGCCCACCACGAGCCCTTCCAGCTTTCGCAGGAACGCGCCGCGCGTGCCGGCGATCGGCGTCGCGGGCGCCCGCGTCTGCGCGCGCGCGGCCGAGCGCACGTTCCCGACCCGTTCGGGGGTGGCCGGGTGCGTCGCGAAGAAGCCGGGACGATTCGGGTCGTGGCCGGTCAGCGCTTCTTCGCGCTGGAGCGTGTGGAGAAAGCTGGCGAGGCCGGCAGGGTCCCAGCCGGCGCGGGCGGCCAGCCCGATGCCGCGCTGGTCGGCGTCACGCTCCTGGTCGCGACTGTAGGACGCCAGGACCATTCCCGAGGCGAGCTCTCCCGTGCCTCCGATGATGCCGCCGAGCGTCGGGCTGATCGCGCCGAGGATTCCCGCGGGCACCCCGAAGAGCAGCGCGAACGGGGTCGCGGCGCCGGCGCGGCGCGCGGCGTGGCGCTCCAGCACGTGCGCCATCTCGTGGCCGAGCACGCCGGCCAGCTCGTCCTCGCTGTTGAGGAGCGCGACCAGCCCGCGTGTGACGTAGACGTACCCGCCGGGAAGCGCGAACGCGTTCGGCTCGACGTCGTCCGTCACGTTGAACTCCCAGGTCACGTCGGGGCGCTTCGCCGCCGCCGCGATCCGGCCGGCCACCTGCCGGACGTAGCCGACGAGCTTTGGATCGCTGACGAGCCCGACCGTGCGCTCGACCTCTTCGGCGGCCTCCTCCCCGAGCTTGCGCTCCTCGCTGGGCGAGATGGTCGCGCAGCCACCGCCCAGAACGGCCAGCGTCGCGACGAGTCCGCCGCCGAATTCGCGGCGTGTGAGCCTTGCGGGCGCAGTAGAGATGAGCGCTTCCTCTCGGCGGGAAACCATTCGTCGTGACCGCTAGGCATTCTACGGCAGGCGACGCGAGGCGACCGAGAATGATGTCGACGCCGAGGCGATGACCTGCCGCCTCGGCGGAGCGTGCTCGGCCTGGCGGCTGCTCGATCGAGCGCTAGGGCTGGGTCGGCGCCTGCGCCGCCGCGGGCAGCGGCTCCTGGACGCGCTTGAGATCGATCATCGCCGACGTCTCACGCGCCTTGAACGAGGTGTCGAACACGGCCTTCATGCGCCCGTCCTTCGACGCGAGCGAATACGGCATGCAGTAATCCGGGCCCGTCCGCGTTCCGGCGAGCACGACCAGGCCGCCGTAGACCGACGCGGTGCCCGATGCACACTGGGCTCCGGCGCTCGTCGCCGTCCACGAGCCGTCCTTGTTGACGTTCAACGTGATGCGGCGGACACCCTGGATGTAGTGCGTAGGCATCTCCCACACTTCGCCTTCCCAGACGCCCGCGATCGAGGCGCTATCCGCGACGGCGCTACGTTGAGTCGCACAGCCCGCCACGGCGGCCACGGCAAGGAATCCCCACGCAAAGCCGGCAACACGACCTCGACTCAGCATGACTGCCTCCCGGCGCGCTCACCGCAGAGCTCCCGCCGAGTGCGCCAACCTCTGCTAGGAGCAAGCAGCCTGCCATGATCGAGCGATCAGGAAAGTCGTGAGGTTCCGCCCGGGCTCCCGCGGCAGGCGGGTAGTTTCTCTGGGTAGTTTCTCTATAGAGAACTCACCGGGCGCGACGGCGAATCACGAAGGATCCGCGTGATCCTCCGCGCGATCTCGGCCTTGGTCTGAACTCCGCTGATCCGATCGATCTCGCGTCCGCGCTCGATGAGCAGCAAGGTCGGGATGCTGTTGATTTCGAAGCGCGCGGTTGTCGACGGATTCTCGTCGACGTTGAGTCGGCCGACGCGCAATCGGCCCGCCATCTCGAGCGCGATCTCCTCGACCAGCGGCCCGATGATCTGGCAAGGCCAGCACCAGGGCGCCCACGCGTCGAGCAGCACCGGGAGCGGCGATCGCTCGACGTCGGCCGCGAAGCTCGCGTCGGTCACCGTACGGGGGCCACCTTCGATCGTCAGCGGGCCCTTGCCTGAGAACGTCCCCAATTGTGGCATCTGGATTATTCCTCCTGGGATCTCGCGCACTGCGACACACGTGTGGAGCAAGCCTTCTGCCACTTGGAGGAATAGGTTTTTTGCGGGTTTCGCGCGCCATGCGCGCTCGAGAAGCGTGTAGCTTCTCCAGGGCGGTGTAAGTCCGGGACTAACGGGCTACGCCGGGCTGAGTGCCCGGTTCAGATCTTCTCGCCGAGCTTCGCCCAGTCCTCGAGGAACTTCTTGAGCCCGATGTCGGTCAGCGGATGCTTCATGAGCTGCTCGAGCACCGCGAACGGGAGCGTCACGACATGCGCGCCGGCCTTGGCGGCGTCGATGACGTGGATCGGGTTGCGGATCGACGCCGCGAGCACCTGGGTCTTGAAGCCCTGGACGCGGTAGATCTCGCAGATGTCGCGGACCAGGTCCATGCCGACGTGCCCGATGTCGTCGAGGCGTCCGAGGAACGGGCTGATGTAGACGGCGCCCGCCTTGGCGGAGAGCAGCGCCTGGGTCGCCGAGAAGCACAAGGTCTGGTTCACGCGGATGCCCTTGCCCGAGAGGTACTTCACCGCCTTGAGGCCGTCCTTGGTGAGCGGACACTTCACGACGACGTTCGGCGCGACCTGCGCGAGCTCCTCGCCTTCCTTCACCATGCCTTCGAAGTCCGTCGCGACCACTTCGAGGCTCACGTCGCCGGGCACGGCCGCGCAGATCTCTTCGACCAGCGGACGGAACGGACGCTTCTCCTTGGCGATCAGCGACGGATTGGTGGTCACGCCGTCGACCAGGCCCAGCGCCACGCCTTCCTTGATCTCGCTGATGCTCGCCGTGTCGAGAAAGATCTTCATCGCGCCCTCCCTCTCAGTGAATAGCCGGCCGGGTCATTGCCGCTCGATCGTCACGCGCGAGCCCGAGCGCACCTTCGTGAACATCCGGGCGTCGCCCACGATCTTGCCGACGACGTTCACCGGGCTCGCTGCGCGACACTCGTCGCCCCGGCTCGCCGGTGTCCGACCGAAGAAAATGCAAAAAGCCTGGCCGGGCGGCCAGTAGGCAAGGTCGCCGACGTCCACGACGTCGCGCGCCTCCTCGGGAGGCGCCGTCACGCCGATGTCGAAATAGATCTCGTCGCCCCACGTCTGGCCCTTCGCCTCGATCGGCAGCGCATCCCAGATCGCGCCCGCCGTCTTCGAATCGTTGAGCCGTGCTTCGGCCGAGACGGCGCCTGCGGTGATCCGGATCGCGCGGTCCATCGAGCCCAGGGTAGGCTCCGCCTTCGACGAGTGTCAAGAACGTCTCCTACTGGCTCAGTTGATATTCGAGGAGCGCCGCATCGAGCGCGGCGCGATCGGCGACCGCCGACCACCCCTCACCTTCCACCGCGAGCGAGCCCGCGCAGGCCGCGGCGGCCGCAGCCTGCCAGGCGTCGCCGTCACGCTGGTACTGGATGAGAAAGGTTGCGGCGAACACGTCGCCGGCGCCGGTCGGGTCGACTTCGCGCGCCGGGCGCGGCTGAACCTCGTACCGCTCGCCGTTCACGAACAAGAGGGCGCCGACGCGGTCGGCCGTGAGCACGCCGACGGGCATGCGCTGGAACCACTCGATCACCTCGGCTTCCTGGCCGAGGATGTCCTCGCGGCTCAGGAACAGTGCCTGGACCGATTGCAGCAGACTCTCGGGCGACTGCCAGGGACGCGGGACGACGAGCCCGTCCGGCGTCACCTGGCGTACCCAGCCCTGCGCGGCCGCGCCGACAGCGCCGTCCGTGAAGAGCGTCGCGATCATCGGATCGACCTCGTCGACCACCGGTGCCAGCAAAGTCAGCGCGGCGTCGCGCCAGTCTTCGGGCACGTCGGCCGTCGTCAGAGGGCTGGCGACCGAGCGCACGTGGGACACGCGGCCGCCGGGCTCGTGCCGGTGCTCGAACACGGTCGTCTCGTCGGCGGGAATGCTGATGACCTCGATCTTCGGCGGAATCACCGCGAGCGGAAAATCGTCGCCGTGACTCGTGAGGAGACCGACGGACAGGCCGAGACGGTAGGCGGTGACGGCGGCGTAGAGCGCGGAGCCGCCGGGACGCGTGGATTCGCCGAAGCGGTCGAGCGTGACGTGCCCGATGGCGACGAAGTCAGGCGAGCTCACGCCGGGAAATTGCTTGAGCTCTCGACCTTCATGCTCCGGCGCCCCACCGGGCCTTCACCGCTTCGCGGTCCACGGCGCCGTCGGCGGTCCGGGGCAGCGCGTCGGTGAACGCGACCGCATGCGGGCGCTTGAACCGCGCGATCTTCGAGCCCACGAAGTCGATGACTTGTTGAGCGGTATAGCGGTCGGCCGGCCGCACTTCGACGACCGCCTTGATCGACTCGCCCCACTTGACGTCGGGGATCCCGTAGACGCATGCCGCGCCGATCCCGTCCATCTGCACGATCACCGACTCGACCTCGGCCGGATAGACGTTCTCGCCGCCGGGCTTGATCAGCTCCTTTTCGGGCTTGCGCTTGACGTAGTAGAGCCAGCCCTCGTCGTCGAAGCGGCCCACGTCGCCGGTGTGGTGCCAGCCGTTGCGCAAGGTGTACGCGGTCACGTCGGGCTGGCCGAAGTAGCCCTGGAACACGACCGGCCCGCGCACCACGATCTCGCCGGGTGTGCCGGCCGGCACCTCGCGGTCGTAGTCGTCGACGAGCCGCACCCGGCACACGGGAATCGGCCGGCCGGCGGCGCCGGGCTTGTCGCGCACGCGCTGGATGCTGACGAACCCGGTGGTCTCGGACTGTCCGAAGCCCGTCCAGAACTGCGCCTGCGTCTCATCGTGCAGCCGCTGGATGGTCGGCGGCGCGTCGAGGCCCGACACGTGCTTCAAGCTCGACAGCTTGCTCCCGAGCTTCTGCGCGGCGTCCAGCAGGTTGACGAGCACCGGCGGAAAGTCCGAGAGGTGTGTGATGCGATGCGCGTCGATCAGGCGCACCGCCTCCTCGGCGTCATAGCGCGCGACCAGCACACAGGCGCCGCCCGCGTGCAGGTGCGCCACGAAGTTGCCGAGCGCCGTGATGTGAAACAGCGGCAGCGCGAGCAGATAGCGATCGACGGCCGTGAACCCGAGGCTCTGAACGACCACGAGCGACGCCGTGATCATGTTCGTGTGCGTGAGCACGGCGCCCCGCGGGATCACGTCCACCGCCGCCGTGGAGATCACCGCGAAGGGATCGTCGCCGCCCACCTCGGCGACCGGCGGCGCCTCGCCGTCGCGGTAGAGGCTCGACAGCGCCGCGAAGCCGGGCGCCGGCGGCGCCTCGCCGAGCTGGTACCAGTGCGCGATGCCGCGCTTGGAGCGCGGCCACTCACCGACGACCGGCAGGGTGGACGCGTCCGCGACCATCATCACGGGCGATGCCCGCTCCAGGACGCGCTCGACCTCAGGCGCCGTGAGCCGCCAGTTGATCGGGTACGCGATGATGCCCTGGCGGGCGCAGGCGCCGTACAGATCGACGTAGCCGACGTCGTTCTGGGCGAGGATGCAGATTCGATCGCCCCGGGACAGGCCGAGCCCGACCAGCCCGGCGGCGAGCCGGTCGGCGCGCTCCAGGAGCTGACGGAAGGTCCACTGCCGCGTGGACTGGATCAGCGCCGGCGCGTCGCCATAGCAGCGACGCACCCCGCACGAGCAGGTCGTAGACCGTGAACGCCTGGGCGCTCATCTACTTACTTACTGGCCGACGATGTCCGCCTTCATCGGCCCGAGCAGACCGAGCAGCTCGCTCTGGTCCTTGGCCGCGACCTTGTTCTTGTCGAGCGCCTTGGTGAGATTCTCGACGGTCGCGTTCCACTCGGCGTCGGTGATCTTCATGCCCTTGTGGCTCGTCTTCATGTCGCGCCCCAGATAGGAGCAGGGCCCGCCGGTCGCGTCGCAGATCTGGTCGGCGAGGTTGGACTTCAGCTTCTCGACGTCCGGACCTTTCATGTCCTTGAACCGCGCATTGACGCGGCTGTCGCCGGCCATGTTGGTGACGAAGTCGCCGACCACGAGCGCGATACCCTCGCGCCCGCCCAGCCGCTTGTAGAGTGTCGGCGGCGGATCGCCCATCGTCGCGCACGCCGCGAGGTTCAGCGTCGCGACGACCACAATCATCCACAGTCCAATCCCTCGCCTCAGACCCATCGAAGTTCGCTCCTCTCAAGAGAGCCAACGTTTGCGGCGCTTGTAGTGCTTGACGTCCCGGTACGACTTGCGGCTGCCGACCTCGGTGAGGCCGAGGTAGAACTCTTTGATGTCGGCGTTCTGCGTGAGCATCGCGGCGGTGCCGTCGAGCACGATCCGCCCGTTCTCCATCACGTAGCCGTGCTCGGCGATGGTCAGCGCCAGCGAGGCGTTCTGCTCGACCAGCAGCACGGTGAGCTTCTCTTGCCGATTCAGCTGCTGCACGATCGCGAAGATCTCCTCCACGAGCATCGGCGCCAGGCCGAGCGACGGCTCGTCGAGGAGTATCACGTGGGGATCGGCCATCAGCGCGCGGCCGATGACCAGCATCTGCTGCTCGCCGCCGGACAGGTACCCGGCCTGGACGCCGCGCCGTTCCTTGAGACGCGGAAAGTAGCCGTAGACGCGCTCGATCCCGGCCGCGACGCGATGCCGGTCCCTCTGGATGTGCGCGCCGGCGATCAGGTTTTCTTCGGTCGTCAGGTGCTCGAAGACCCGGCGGCCTTCGAACACCTGCACGATGCCGTGACGGACGACCGCGTGCGGGGGCAGGCGGTCGATCCGCTCGTTCTTGAACTCGATCGAGCCCTTCGTGACGTCGCCGCGCTCGGACCGCAAGAGGCCCGAGATCGCCTTGAGCGTCGTGGTCTTCCCGGCGCCGTTGGCGCCGAGCAACGTCGTGATCCCGCCCTCGCGGACGTTGAGCGACACGCCCTTGAGGACGAGGATCACGCCGTCGTAGATGACCTCGATGTTGTTGAGGCTCAGCATGGCCGCCCGCCCTACTTCTTCGCAGCCGCCTCCTTGATCTGCTTGGCCACCACGTCCTGGTAGGCGGCGTACCAGTCGGTCACCTTCACGAACTTGCCGCCCTTCACTTGCCAGATCTGCACGAGCCCGCCGCCCTCGTGGTCGGTCGGGGTGATCTTGAGCGGCGGCACGAGCCCGCCCAGGGTGAAGCCGGAAATCTTCTCGAAGCCCTTCTTCACGTCCTCGCCGGTGATCTTGCCGTCGGGCTTCGCCTTCAGCGCGTTGCGAATCGCCTCGACGTGCAGCGCGGCGACCAGCACGCCCCGGTTGTAGAACACCGTCGAGGCCATTTCCTTCGGCGGCTCCTTGCCCTGCTTCTTGTACATCTCGCGGATCTCGTTGAGCACCGGGTAGTCGCTGCCCACGCCGGCGAACTGCATGACGTAATATCCCTCGGCGACCCCGAAGCCTCCGGCGCCCTCGATGTTGGCCTCGCCGCCGCCCCACACGAAGGACACGAACTTGCGGAGCGGATACCCGACCCGCTTGAACTCCTTGATCGACACCTGCGGCGCGCCGCCGAACAGGTGTCCGATGACGAAGTCCGCCCGGTACCGCTGGGCGATGTCGAGCACCTGGGCGCCCATCTCGACGCCGGGCGGCGGCACCGCGAAGGTCCTGAGCTGGAAGCCCTCCTTGGCCGCAAGCGCCTCGAGCACCTCGATCGGCTCCCGGCCGGCGGGATTGTCATAGAAGATGAACGCGATCTTCTTACCCTTGATGTTGCCGCCGAGCTGCTTCTTCACGAAATCGACCGCCGCGGCGGCCTGCGACCAGTAGGTGGCGGCGATCGGGAAGATGTACGGGTACCGGAGGCCGTCGGCGGCCGCGGCGCTCCCGAAGCCGGGCGAGGTGCCGGGGATTCGATCCTCGGTGAGCTTCGCCGCGAGCGCGTAGATCTGCGGCGTCCCGTACACCGAAATCGACACGGCGCCTTCCTTCTTGAAACGCTCGTAGGACTCGACGGCCGGCGGCACCTTGTACTCGTGATCGATCTCGAGGTCCTTGATGTGATGCCCCTCGACGCCGCCCTTGGAGTTGACGAGGGCGATGTAGTCGTGTTCGCCCGGGCACAGGACCGTGCCCACGACCTGGGTCGGTCCGGTGCGGTCACACTGCACGCCGATCACGATTTCGCTCTTCGATTGGGCGAGCGACGAACCCGCCGTCAGCAGGCTGCCCGCCGCCACGATCACTGCCATCGCGATGACCAGGAACTGTCTCATCTGCTCCTCCTTGCTCGCGTACTCAGTACGCGAACGGCCAGACTCTGAAGTAGCTTCGAATGTTCCGCCAGAGACGGTTCAGCCCATCGGGCTCCACGATCAGGAAGAAGATGATGAGGGCGCCGAACATCATCAGGCGGAGGTTGGGAATCAGGTTGAGCACGGTTGACTGGCTGAAGAACAACCCACCGAACGACTCCATGGCGTACCGGATGACGATCGGCAGCAGGGTCACGAAGATCGCGCCGAAGATCGAGCCGAGCACGGACCCGAGCCCGCCGATGATGATCATCGCCAGGTAATCGATCGACACGCCGATCTGGAACTGCTCGTAGTTGGCGATGCCGAGGAAGTACGTGTAGAGCACGCCAGTCACCCCGGCGAAGAAGGACGAGATGGCGAACGCGAGGAGCTTGTAGCGAAAGATGTTGATGCCGATGATCTCCGCCGCGATGTCCTGATCGCGGATCGCGATGAACGCGCGCCCGACTCGCGTACGCATCAGGTTCATCGTCGCCACGATGGCCAGGACGACGAACACGAGCAGGAAGTAGTACATGTCCCGCTGACTGTCGATGACGTACGCGCCCACCCGCGGCCGGGCCACCTCGATCGAGGCCTGCACGCCCCCGCTGATGAACGTCACGTGGTTGATCGTCCACTCGATGATGAGCTGACCGGCCAGGGTGGCGATGGCCAGGTAGAGCCCCTTGATGCGCAGGGACGGGATACCAACAATGGCGCCGATCAGCGCCGCCATCAAGCCGCCGGCAAGCAGGTTCACGGGCCACGGCGAGCCCAGGCGATTGGCGAGGTTGGCGGCCGTGTAGGCCCCGACCGACATGAACGCGCCGTGGCCGATCGACACCTGGCCCGTGTAGCCGACCAGGATGTTGAGGCCGAGCGCGCCGATGATCGCGATCCACACCAGGTTGGCGACCGACAGGTAGTACTCGTGGAGCGAGAGCGGGATGACCAGAAAGAACACCACGCCCAGCGCTGCGACGGTCCACCGCGCGATCGGCAGCGGATAGAGGCCCATATCCGCTTCGTACGTCGTCTTCAGGACTCCGCATTCTCGCTGAATCACACAGTTCTCCACGCGTCGAGCCCGCGGGGGCGGGGTGGTGCGGGGGGTGTCGGGACCACGCGGCACGCGTGCGCATTTTCCATATCGGCTGGGCTCCATCCCGGCGCACTCGATCCGCCGCTCGCTAGGAGGGAACGGGTCCCGACACCCCCCGCACCACTCCGCCCCCGCGGGCTCCACGCGTGCCCCGCCGACTCTTGGCCTACGACGTAGGCGAAGCACAAAAGCATGCGCGGCACGTGAGGTCGGGATGCATAGCAGCGCCGGAGCGAAGCGACCGGCGCGGGAGCCGACGCTTCGAATTGCCCTAAGCAAATCATCCGAGGGCTTGGGGCGGCGGGGGGAGGCGGGGGGAGGGGTGCTGGGACCCGTTCCCTCCAAGTCGAATGCGGGAGTGGCGCGCCCAGATGGAGCCCAGCCGCCCCGGGAATCCCGAACGCGTGCCGCGTGGTCCCAGCACCCCTCCCCCCGCCTCCCCCCGCCGCCCCAAGCCAGACCATTAGACTCGCTCGATGATGCGTTTGCCGAACATGCCGTAGGGGCGAATCATCAGCGCGAGAATCATGAGGACGTAGGGCGCGAAGTCCTTGGTGCCGCCCCCGACGTAGGGATCGACGTAGCCAGCCGCGATGTTCTCGACGACACCCACGATCAGGCCTCCGAGGATCGCACCGGGAATGGAATCGAGACCGCCAAGGATAACGACTGGAAACACCTTGAACCCGACAAGCGCCAGGTTCACGTCCACACCGAGCAGATTGCCCCAGAGGATCCCACCGAGGGCCGAGACGATGCCCGTCATGGCCCACGCCACCCCGAAGTAGCGCTCGACGTCGATACCCATTGCCATGGCGACCTGCTGGTTGTCGGCGACGGCCCGCATCGCAATGCCCTTGCGCGACTTCAGGAAGAACCAGCCGAACCCGGTGAGGAACGCCAGGCTGACCGCGGCCCCCAGCAACTGGATCGGGGGGATGAAGAGCGGGCCCAGCACGAACGGCTCGTCGCGGATGGGCAGCGGCAGCGGCTGGCTCCCGGAGAAGATGGTGAAAGGCCCGATGCCGCGCAGAATCGACGCCAGGCCGATCGTGGCCATGACCACGGCGATGACCGGCCGGCCGATGAGCTTGCGCAGCATCACGCGCTCGAGGACGAAGCCGAACAAGACCAGGCTCGCGATCGCCATCGCGATGGCCAGCCAGAGAGGCGCCCCCCAGACCATGAGGCCACCGGCCGCCACGAAGCCCGCGATCATCACGAATTCGCCCTGGGCGAAGTTGATGGCGTCGGTGGCCTTGTAGACCAGCACGAACCCGAGCGCGATCAGCGAGTACATCAGGCCGGTCAGGAGCCCGTTCGACACCAGGAGCAAGAAGAATCCGAAGTCGTCAGACATGGGCCACGGCCGCAGCGTCGACGTCCTCGACCCGCACGCGCGACTTCATGACGGCCTGACGGCCGTCCTCGTACGTGATGGTCGCCTCCAACTCGACCGCGTGACCGCCCGAGTAGAAAGCGTCGATGACCGGGGCGTACTTCTCGGCCACGAAACGTCGGCGTACCTTTCGCGTGCGCGTCATCTCGGCGTCGTCGGCCTCGAGGTCCTTGGTGAGGAGCAGGAATCGGCGGATCCGCGTCGACTCCGGCAGCGTCTCATTGCCCTTGCCGATCTCCTCGCGGATCAGGTCGGACACCTCGGGCTTCTGGCTGAGGTCCGCGTAGCTCGTGTAGGCGATCCCGCGGCGCTCGGCCCAGTTCCCGACGGTGTTCAGATCGATCGCGATCATCGCGGTGACGAATGCGCGGTCGTTGCCGAAGGCCACCGCCTCGCGGATGAACGGGCTGAACTTCAGCTTGTTCTCGATGAACTGCGGCGCGAAGGGCGTGCCGTCGTGGAGGGCGCCGACGTCCTTGGCCCGATCGATGATGACGAGGTGGCCGCGCGGGTCCACGAACCCCGCGTCCCCCGTCCGGAACCAGCCGTCGGAATCGATGACCTCGCGCGTGGCCTCGTCGTTCTTCAGGTAACCCTTGAAGACGACAGGGCCGCGGACCAGCACCTCGCCGCGCTCGGCGATCTTGACCTCGATGCCTGGACACGGCCGGCCGGCGGTCGTCGGGTTGGCCTCGTCGCTCGGCTGCAGCGACACCAGGCCCGTCGTCTCCGTCGAGCCGTAGACCTGCTTGAGGTTGACGCCGATCGACCGGAAGAAGCGGAACGTGTCCGGTCCGAGTGGTGCCCCACCCGTCAGCGCCCACTTGGCGCGCCGCAGGCCGAGCTGATCGCGGATCGGCGTGTACACGAGCACGTTGCCGAGCATGCACGCCAGGCGCAGGGCGAGCGGAATCGGCTTGGCGTCGGCGCGAAGGATCTCCGCCCGCTCGGCGGCCGACCGGAAGGTCTCGAAGACCCACCGTTTGAGCGCGGGCGCGTCGGCGGCCTTCACCTGGATGCTCGTCAACATGTTTTCCCAGATGCGGGGCGGCGCCAGCACGGTCGTCGGCCCCAGCTCGCGCAAGTCACGCTGGACCGTCTCCGGGCTCTCCGGGCAGTTGGAGCAGAAGCCCACCACGAGGCTGAGGAACAGGGTGTAGGCAGCGTCGCCCGCCCACGCCATCGGCAGGTACGCGAGCGCGTCGTCCTCGGGGCGGACGTCGTCGGCCTTGCGGAACGCGTCCGCGATGGCGATGGCGTTCGCGTGCGTCAGCATGACGCCCTTCGGGTTGCCGGTGGTGCCAGACGTGTAGCAGATGATGGCGACGTCCTCGGACTTGCCCTTGTCCACCTCGACTTCGAAATAGCCGGGGTTCTTGGCGGCGAACTCGCGCCCGAGCTCCTGGACGGATTGATAGGAGCGGAGCCAGTCGTGCTTGTAATGGAGCATTCCGCGCGCGTCGTCGTACACGACGAGACGCAGCGCCGGGAGCTCGGCCCGGAGGCTGAGCACCTTGTCGACCTGCTCCTGGTCCTCGGCCACGATCACCGCGCACTCGGCGTGGTTCCAGACGAACGCGAGCTCCTTCGCGATCGAGTCTTGGTAAACCGGCACCGGCACTCCACCGAGCGTCTGCGCGGCGACCTGTGCCCAATAGAGTCGCGGACGGTTGTCGCCGATGACCGAGAGCCGTTCGCCGCGCTTGAAGCCGAGCGCGGCCAGGCCGAGGGCGAAATCACGGACCTCGTCGTGGTACTGACGCCACGTCCAGGTCTGCCAGATCCCGCGATCCTTCTCGCGGATCGCCGGCTTGTCGTGGAGGTCACGTGCGTTGCGCTGCAGCAGGCGGGCGAGCGTGGTTTCAACCACGGGAACCTCCCGGGGCGTCGGCTTTGGTCTCTCCGAGGTACGCCTTGATGACGCGCGGGTTGGCCCGAACCTCGTCGGGCGTGCCGTCGGCGATCTTCTGGCCCATGTCCAGCACCGCGACGCGGTCGGAGATGTCCATGACCACGCCCATGTCGTGCTCGATCAGGATCACGGTGACCCCCCACTCCTCGTTCACGTCGAGGATGAAGCGCGCCATGTCCTCCTTCTCCTCGTGATTGCATCCGCCCATCGGCTCGTCGAGCAGCAGGATCTTCGGGTCGAGCGCCAGCGCGCGGCCGAGCTCGACGCGCTTCTGGAGACCATAGGCCAGCGAGCCGGTCGGCCGGCGGCGCAAGTCCTGGATTCGCAAGAAGTCGATGATGTCCTCGACGCGCCGCCGGTGGGCGACCTCTTCCTTCTGGGCGAATCCCCAGTAGGCGAAGGCTCCTAGTACCCCGGTCTTCATGTGGACGTGGCGGCCGAGAAGCAGGTTGTCGAGGACGGTCATGCCCCGGAACAGCGCGATATTCTGGAAGGTTCGAGCGATGCCGAGCTCGGCGATCTTGCTCGGCGCCAACTCGGTCACGTCACGCCCCTCGAGGACGATCCGGCCGGTGTCGGGATGGTAGAAGCCGCTGATCATGTTAAGGACCGTGGTCTTGCCGGCGCCGTTGGGCCCGATGACCGAGAGAATCTCGCCCTTCTGGGCTTCGAGGGAGACGCGGCTGACGGCCTGGACGCCGCCGAACGCCTTGGACGCTTCGCGGATCTCCAGAAGCGCGCTCATGACAGCCACCGCTTTCGTCGTCGGTAGTGCTTCACGTCCCGATAACTCTTCCTCTGGCCAACACCCGTCAGGCCCAGATAGAACTCCTTGATGTCCTCGTTCTGGCTGATCGTCCGGGCATCCCCGTCCAGTACGATCCGGCCATTCTCCATGACATAGCCATGTTGAGCAACCTGTAATGCCATGGTCGCGTTTTGCTCGGCCAACAGCACCGCGACCCGCTCCTCGCGGTTGAGCCGCGTAACAATCTCATAGATTTCGGTCACGAGCTTCGGCGCGAGGCCCATCGACGGCTCGTCCAGGAGCATCAACGTCGGTCGCGCCATCAACGCGCGGCCGATGGCGACCATCTGCTGCTCGCCGCCCGAGACGTAACCCGCCTTGAACAGGCGGCGCTCGGTCAGCCGCGGGAAATAGTGGTAGACGCGCTCGAGATCGCCGCGCGTGGACTGGCCGTTGCGCCGCGTATAGGCGCCGGTCAAAAGATTGTCCTCGACCGTCAGGTGCTCGAACACGTGCCGCCCTTCCATGATTTGCACGACGCCGTGCTTCACGACCTCGGACGGGTCCTGCCGGTGGATCGCCTTGCCCGCGAGCTCGATCGTGCCCTTTGTCACCTCACCGCGCTCCGTGCGCAGAAGTCCCGAGATGGCCTTGAGCGTCGTGGACTTGCCCGCGCCGTTGGCGCCGAGGAGGGCGACGATGCCCCCCTCGGCGACCGCGAGCGACACGCCCTTCAACACGAGGATCACGTGATCGTAGATGACCTCGATGTTGCTCACCGCCAGGAGCGGCCGCGGCGTCTCGCTCGCCACCGCGCGCCTCTACTTCTCCTTCGCGCAGTCGCGCATCGTGTAGCCGAGCTTCTTCGACTCCTCGATGGCCGCCGCCTCGATCTTCGGCCGGACCACGTCGCGCATCGGCGCGATCCAGTCGGAGACGACGTTCCACTTCTTGCCATTCCATTGCTGGATCAGGATGGGGCCACTCCCCTCGTGGTCCTCACAGCTGACCTTGATGGGGTGCGTGAAGCTCTTCATGCCGACCTGCTCGAGCCGCTGCTCGGTCAGGTTGAGATTTTCGAAGCCCCACCGCACCTGCTCGCTGGTGAGCGACCTGTTGCCGTACTTCGCCATCGCGGTGCGAATGGCCTCGGCCGACAACATCGCGTTGACGAGCCCGCGGTTGTAGAGCGGGGCGCCCATGTCTTCCTTCTTGCCGGAGCCCTTGCCCTTGTCGTACACGAACTTGAGGAGGTCCGCGTGCACCTTGAAGTTGGTGCCCGGGGCGTGGAACGTGGCGCCCTTGTAGCCGTTGGCGCCCTCGCCGGCCGGGACGACGTCCGAGTCGTTCGCCGACCACCAGTTACCGATGAAATGGTCCATCTTGAAGCCGACCGACGCGGCCTCCTTGACGGCGACCTGGTTCATGACGCCCCAGCCGGACATGAAGATCCAGTCCGGATTCAGCCGTCGCACCTGGAGCCACGTCGCCTTCTGCTCCTGGCCCGGGTGGTCGACCGCCAGCAGCGAGAGCTCGAACTGGTACTTCTTGGAGAGCTCCTCGAGGGTCGGGTTGGCCTCCTTGCCGTAGGCACTGTTGTGGAAGATGTGGGCGATCTTCTTGCCCTTCAGCTTCTCGAGCCCGCCCTCCTGCTGGCCGATGTAGCGGATGACGGCCGAAGCCTGGCTCCAGTAGTTGGTCGGAAAGTTGAACACCCAGGGGAACCACCGTCCGTCGGAGGCGGCGCTCATGCCGTAGCCCATCGAGAACACCACGATCTTGTCGACCGGTGCCTTGGGGATCAGCGAATAGGTGATCGCGGTGCTGTACGGATTCACGAGCACCGGGCTCTTGCCCTTCAGCCGCTCGTAGCACTCGACTCCCTGTTTGGTGTCGTACTGCGTCTCGCATTCCTCCCATGCGATCTTGACGCCGTTGATACCGCCGTCGCGCTCGTTCAGGAGCCTGAAGTAGTCGACGAAGCCGTCGGCGATCGGGACGCCACTCGGCGCGTACGGGCCCGTCCGATAGACCAGGAGCGGGATGAAGATCTCCTTCGATTGGGCCGCGGCCAGCAGCGGCGTCGAGATCACCAGCGCGGTCAGCAGCGCGATCCAGAACCCTCGTATCCTCATGACATTCTCCTTTCGACCACGTTCAGTGGGGAAACGGCCAGAGTCGCAGCTTCTCTTTCGAGATCTGCCACAGCCGCGCCAGTCCGCGCGGCTCGACGATCAGGAAGAGGATGATCAGTCCGCCGAACACCATCAGCTCGATCTGTTTCTGGAGCGCCACTGGAAGCTGGAGCCCGACGGCGTGAGGCGCGTTGCTGAGGACGATCGGGACCAGGACGATGAACGCCGCGCCGAGGAACGAGCCCAGGATGCTGCCGAGACCGCCGATGATCACCATGAAGAGCACCAGGAACGAGATGCTGATGTCGAAGGCCAGGGTCTCGGCGGTCCCGAGATAGAGGAATACGAGCCCGGCGCCGGCCACGCCGCAATAGAACGAGCTGATGGCGAAGGCGAGGAGCTTCGTGCGCAGCGGCCGCACGCCGATGATCTCGGCGGCGATGTCGCGGTCGCGGATGGCCATCCACGAGCGGCCGACGCGTCCCCGCACCAGGTTCTTGGCGACGACCGCGAACACCGCGACCAGCCCGAGCGCCATGAGGTATCGCGCCGACGCCGCCGAGTTCGGGCCGGTCACGACGACGCCGAAGACGGTCCGGTCCGGCGCGGTGATGGTGCCCGATGAAGCGTAGTTGGTGAACCACGCGACCTTGTTGAAGAGCCAGATCAGGAAAAACTGCGAGGCCAGGGTGGCGACCGCCAGGTAGAAGCCCTTGATCCGGAGACTGGGGATACCGAAGAAGAGCCCGACGCCCGCGGCGACCACGCCCGAGAGCAGGAAGACGACGATAATGTTGAGGTGCGGGAACGCGGTCGCGAGCTTGAACGCCGAGTAGGCGCCGACGGCCATGAAGCCGCCGGTGCCGAGCGAGAGCTGCCCGGCGTAGCCCGTCAGGAGATTGAGCCCGATGGCGGCCAGTGCGTAGACGAGGAACGGGATCAGCACCGCCTGCAGCCAGTACTCGCTCGCGACGAGCGGTGGCACCACGAACGCGGCCACCACGGCCACCGCGACGACGATGCGATCCTGCAGAATCGGGAAGACGGCCTGATCGGCGCCATACGTGGTCTTGAACTGCCCCGCCTCCCTGTAGATCACGACCGACTCACCCCGTGTGAATCATCGCTGACGCCTGAAAACCCGCTTGTCATGCCTGAATCACCGCCAGCGCGCCCCGGAGGGCGGGCGTGGGGGTGCCCCTGGCGACCCGTGTTGTCAGGATTGACCTCAACACCCCACCCGCCCTCCGGGGCGTCACGCGCTGAACCAGCAGGAAAGCGAGTACGAGTGTCATACGCGCTCGATGATCTTTTCGCCGAACAATCCTTGCGGCCGCGCCAGCAAGAAGCCCAGGGCGAGCACGTAGGCGAACCAGTTCTCGATGGCGCCGCCCACGAGGGGCCCCCAGTAGACTTCGCCGAGCTTCTCGCCGACGCCGATGATGAGCCCGCCGACGATCGCGCCCGGCACGGACTCGAAACCGCCCAGGATGAGCACGGGCAGCGCCTTGAGCGCGATGAGCGAGAGGCTGAACTGCACGCCGCTCTTGGCGCCCCACATCAACCCGGCGACCATCGCCACGACACCCGCCACCGACCACACCACGATCCAGATCGTCTTGAGCGGGACACCGATCGAGAGCGCCGCCTCGTGGTCGTCGGCGACCGCGCGGAGCGCGCGGCCGATGCGGGTCCGCTGGAAGAACAGCGCGAGCACGGTGACCAGCACGGCGGCGGTGATCGCCGCCGTCAGCTCGAGCTGGTTGATCTGCACGCCGCGGACGATGAACGAGCGATCGGGGATCCCGATGTCGAGCTTCTTGACGTTGGCTCCCCACAACATCTCGCCGAAGCCCTCGAGGAAGAAGTTGAGGCCGATCGTCGCCATGAACAGGATGATGTGCGCCTGGTTGACGAGCGGACGCAGCACGAGCCGCTCGATCGCGAACGCCAGCGCCACCATGACGCCGGTCGTCAGCACGAGCGCGACGATCACGGGCGCGCCGCGCTCCAGCAGCCCGACCAGGGTGAGCGCGGCGAACAGCACCATCACGCCCTGCGCGAAGTTGAAGACTCCGGACGCCTTGAAGATCAGCACGAAGCCGAGCGCCACCAGCGAGTACATGAGACCGGCGAAGATCCCGCCGATCAGCACCTCGACGAGGAACGCCGGCGCTCCCGCCATGTCCTTGAACGGCGCGACCGCCACCGCGTACAGGAGCTCTAGCATCGCGGTCGAGGCCCCCTTCGATCAAGATTCATGCGCGACACCCAGGTACGCGTCGAGCACCGCCTGGTCGCTCCGCACCTGCGCCGGCGGGCCGTCGGCGATCTTGCGGCCGTAATCGAGCACCACCACGCGATCGGAGATGTCCATGACCACGCCCATGTCGTGCTCGATGAGGGCGATCGTCGTGCCGAACTCCTGATTGACGTCGAGGATGAAGCGGCACATGTCTTCCTTCTCCTCGACGTTCATCCCGGCCATCGGCTCGTCGAGCAGCAGGAGCTTGGGCTCGGCGGCCAGCGCCCGGGCGAGCTCGACCCGCTTCTGCAGGCCGTACGGCAGGCGACCCGCCGGCGTCTTGCGAATCGCCTGGATCTCCAGGAAGTCGATGATCCGCTCGACGACGGCCCGGTGCTCGAGCTCCTGGCGCTTGGCCGGGCCCCAGTAGAGCGCCTCCATCAGGAAGCTTCCGCGCATCTTCAGGAGCCGGCCCGTCATGATGTTGTCGAGCACGCTCATGCCCTTGAACAGGGCGACGTTCTGGAACGTGCGGGCGATGCCGAGGGCGGCCACGTCCGGCGGTGACAGGCGCGTGCGATCGCGGCCCTCGAAGGCGATCCGCCCCTCGTATGGGTGATAGAACCCGCTCACGGCGTTGAGCAAGGTGGTCTTGCCGGCGCCATTGGGTCCGATGATCGCCACGATCTCCCGCCGCCGGACGCTCAGGCCGACCTGGTGGACCGCGAGCAGCGCGCCGAACCGCACGCTCACACCCTCGACCTCGAGCAGCGGCCCGCCGGTTTCGTTCATCGCGCCACCGGAACGGGCGCCCCGACGTCGCGGATCACCACGTCCGCCCGCATGGTGCCGGTGCGGCCGTCCTCGTAGGTCACCTTCGCCTCGACCTGCACACGATCCTGCCCCGAGTAGAGCGCGTCGATGAGCGCCGCGTACTTCTGCGCGATGTACCCGCGCCGCACCTTGCGGGTGCGCGTGATCTCCTCGTCGTCCGGATCGAGCTCCTTGTGGAGGATCAGGAACCGCCTGACCTGCGCCCCGCGCAAGACGTCGTCCTCGGCCAGGCTCGCGTTCACGCGCTCGACTTCTCGGCGGATCAGCTCGTACACCTCCGGCTTCTGCGCGAGATCGCCATAGCTCGTGTACGCGATGTTCCGCCGCTCCGCCCAGCTGCCGACGGCCGCCAGATCGATGTTGATGAACGCGGTCACGCACGGGCGGGCCTGGCCGATGCACACCGCCTCGCGGACGTAGGGCGAGAATTTGAGCTTGTTCTCGATGAACTTGGGCGCGAACATCGTGCCGTCCGCGAGGCGGCTCACGTCCTTGGCCCGATCGATGATCACGAGATGGCCATCGCGATCGAGGAAGCCGGCGTCGCCCGAGTGGATCCAGCCCTCGTCGAGCGTTTGCTGGGTGGCCTCCGGGTTCTTGGCGTAGCCCTGAAACACCCCGGGGCCGCGGAACAGCACCTCGCCGGCATCGGAGATCCGGACCTCGACGTCGGTGATCGGCGTGCCCACCGTATCGAGCCGCACGTCGCCGTCCCGCTGGATCGTCACGAACACACTGGCCTCGGTCATGCCGTAGAGCTGCTTGACATTGACGCCGAGCCCGCGGAAGAACAGGAAGATCTCCGGGCCGATCGCCTCGCCCGCGGTGTAGGCGCGACGCACGCGCGAGAAGCCGAGATTGTCCTTGAGCGGCCCGTAGACGAGCAGGCTTCCCAACGGGTATAGCAGGCGCTGCCAGAGCGGGATCGGCTGACGGCCCAGGCGCTTGCGTTCGATGTCCTGGGCCAGGCGCAGGAAGAAGTGGACCAGCGCGCGCTTCGAGCGGCGCGGCGTCCTCGACTCGCACCATCACGCCGGTCAGGATGCTCTCCCAGATGCGCGGCGGCCCGAAGAAATAAGTCGGGGCGATCTCTTTCAGATCGGCGAGCACCGTCGCCGCGCTCTCCGGACAGTTGATCGTGAACCCGGTGACGATCGCCTGCGCATAGGAAAAGACGTGGTCGCCCACCCACGCCATCGGCAGATACGAGAGCACCTCTTCGTCCTGGCGTAGCCCCTCGAACGTCGCCGCGTTGCGCGCGGTCGCGATCAAGTTCCGATGCGAGAGCATCGCGCCCTTCGGCGCGCCGGTGGTCCCGGAGGTATAGCAGATGATCGCGGTGTCGTCGGCGGCGCCCCGGCCGAGCTCGAGGTCGAAGTGCCCGGGGTGGGTCGCGTCGAACTTCTTTGCCTGCTCGGTCAGCTCGGCCAGGCTCATGAGCCCGGGCTCGCGGTAGCCGCGCAGGCCGCGCGAATCGTCGTAGACCAGGTGCTGCAGGTGACGGCAGCGGGCCCGGACACCCAGGAGCTTGTCGACCTGCTCCTGATCCTCGACGATCGCGAACCGCGCCTCGGAGTGCTCGACGATGTACTCCATCTCGCGCTCGATGGAGTCCTGATAGATCGGCACGGGGACGCCGCCGAGCGCCTGCGCCGCCATCACCGCCCAGTAGAGCTGCGGGCGGTTGTCGCCGACGATCGCCACGCGGTCGCCGCGCGCGAAGCCGAGAGAGGCGAGGCCGAGCGCGATGAGGCGCGCCTGCTCGAAATACTCGGACCACGTGGACGACTGCCAGATGCCGAGATCTTTCTCGCGGATCGCGACCTTGTCGGCGAGGCGCCGCGCATTCTCGCGCACGAGCTTGGGAAACGTGTCGTGGTCCGAGACTGCCTTCAATTCGCCTCCGCGATCAGTCAGGGTTTACTGCCTCGAGGGAGGGCAGATCCGAGCGGGCCCATGCCGGCTCGAGCCCCGGCGCGCAGACCCGCTCCCGGTGGCGCGAGTCTAGCCGAAGCGTGGCGGTTGTGTCAAGAAATTGCCGGGATAACGAGGACTTACGCGACGCGTGTCCCCTGGTGGAACGCCGCGCGCGCACCGGCTCCCCCACTTGGCCGGCGCCCTCGATCAACGGCAGGCAGAAGTACACGATGAACGCCGCGCACGCGAGGTAGACCATCCAGCTCAACTGGTGGCCGCGCCCGCGTCGCAGCTTGATCGCGGTGTACGTGACGAATCCCGCGCCGATCGCCGTTGGTGATCGACCAGGTGAACGTCGTGACACCCGCGCGAACCTCGGTCCGCGAGATCGGTCGATCGCTCTCTGAAGGCGAAGTAGCGGGAGAGGAGCCCGGCCATGTGCCGGGCGGCAGTCTACATCGAGGGGGGCGCTATCGGTAGTCCGACGGAGTCGGCGGCGGCGGCTGCGGGTCGAACGCGGTGCCGAGACTGATCTCGGGCGGGTCCGCCTGCTCGGCGGCGTCCTTGCCTTCCTGGAAGATGCGAAGCAGATCGTCGCCGACCAGAACCGCCGGACGCACCGTGGAATCCTCGCCGGTCGCGACGACCGCGCCGAGCGCCAGAGCCGCGACCAGCGCGAGCGCGGCCGGCGTCACCACGAAGGACATGATCGCTCGCCACGTCATGTCCCTCGATGGGGCAATCCCCCTGCCAGGTCGCGGAGGCGGCTTAGATCGTTGAAAAGCTCGGCCTATCGGCGTTCGGCCGCACCCGCCGGGGTGTCAGCCTGACGACACCGGGCCGACTCGTCCTGCCCCTTTTGTCATTTTCGGAACTTCTTGAAATCGACGGGCCGCTTCTCGACGAACGCGTTGCGTCCTTCCTTCGCCTCGGCGGTCTGGTAGTAGAGCTCGAGCGCGTGCTCCGAACTGCGCCATGCCGGCGCGCGTGGTCGGTGTCGGCGTTGAAGGAGTGCTTGGCGAGCGTGAGCGCCGTCGGGCTCTTCTCGAGCAGCTCGCGCGCACCACGTCTCGACCTCGGCGCGCAGCTCCGCGGCGGGACGACCTTGTTGACGAGTCCCATCGCGAGCGCCTCCTGCGCCGAGTACTGGCGGCAGAGGTACCAGATCTCGCGCGCCTTCTTCTCGCCGACGACGCGCGCGAGGTAGGCGGTGCCGAAGCCCGGATCGACGCTGCCGACGCGCGGCCCGGTCTGGCCGAAGATCGCGGTGTCGGCGGCGATCGAGAGATCGCAGAGCACGTGCAGCACGTGGCCGCCGCCGATCGCGTAGCCGTTCACCATGGCGATCACCGGCTTCGGGATGTTGCGGATCACGCTGTGCAGCGCCGCGACGTCGATCGGCCGATGCTCGCCGCGCCGGCCGCGCCGCGCGTAGCCGCCCTCGCCGCGCTCCTTCTGATCGCCGCCGGAGCAGAAGGCCTTGTCGCCGGCGCCGGTGAGCACGACGACGCCGACGCCGCGGTCCCAGCGCGCGTCGCGGAACGCGTCGATCAGCTCGTCGACGGTCCGTCGGCGGAACGCGTTGCGCACCTCGGGCCGGTTGATCGTGATCCAGGCGACGCCGCGTTTCTTCTCGTAGAGGATGTCCGTGTACGCCATGGGGCCTCCGACTCACCGGGGCTCGGGCGGATAAAAGCGCGCGTCGCGCTTCTCGCGCCAGGCCTGGTTGGCCTCGCCCATCTCCCACGACGCGGCGCAGTCGGCCTGGGCCCGCAGCACGTCCTCGAGAATCGTCCGCGGGTCGTGGTGGAACGAGGCGTGGAGCAGGCGCTTGGTGTGGGCGGTCGCGGTGGGCGCCGGCGCTGCGCGCCTTCTCGAGGACCGACGCGAGCGTCCGGTCGAGGTCGGCCGGCGCGCACACCCAGTTGATCAGGCCGATCGCCCGCGCCTCGGCCGGGCTCACGTCATCGTTCAGGAGCGCCAGCTCCTTGGCGCGTCCCAGGCCGATCACGCGCGCGAGCCGCAGCACCGCGCCGTCCGGCACCAGCCCGTGGCGCGTGGCGCCCAGGCCGAGCACGGCGTCCTCGGTGGCGAGCCGGAGGTCGCAGCCGAGCGCCAGCTGCAAGCCGCCGCCGATCGAGTAGCCGTGCAGGACGGCGATCGTGATCTTCGGCATGTCCTCGAGACAGTCGAGCGCACGGGTCCAGTGCCGGAAAAACGCCTCGCCGATCGTGCCCGCGGCGAGCGCGGTCCGATCCATGCCCGAGCAGAACGCGCGCCCCGCGCCGCGCACGATCACCTGCATCACACGCGGGTCGGCGGCGGCGGTCTCCGCGTGCTCGGCGAGTGCGCTCGCGAGCTCGGTGGACAGCGCGTTGAGTACGGCCGGTCGGTTCAAGGTGATCCAGCCGACTCCGTCCCGTGCTTCGTAGGTAACGGGTGATTCGGTCATCGAGACGCTCCGTCGCGTTCCGCGACTCGCCCACGACACTGAGACGACAAATTGTCGATGAGACTCACGAAGTTGTACGATCACCGCGTGCTGGTGGAATGTCAAGGCCGCCAGGCGCGTCGACCCTTGAGGCAAAAGGAGCCATCGCCCATGCCCGTCACCACGCGTCGCCGGTTCCTCAGCTACCGCTCTCGCGACCGGAGCGACGCCGCTATTCGCGCGCGTCGCTCGCGCGCAGACCGCGGTCAAGATCGGGAGTGCCGTGCTCGGCGACTACTCGATGGCTGGGCCGGTCATCGTCGCCCTCGATCAGGGCTACTTCAAAACCGAGGGCCTCGCCGCCGAGTACGTGCCCTTTCGCGGCGGCCCCGATCTCCTCAAGGCGGTGATGGCGGGCGACTGTCTGATCGGGATCACCGGCAGCACCGACATCTTCGTCTTCCGCGAAGCCGGC
Source organism: uncultured Candidatus Rokubacteria bacterium (assembly GCA_963789955.1). Taxonomy (GTDB): domain Bacteria; phylum Methylomirabilota; class Methylomirabilia; order Rokubacteriales; family CSP1-6; genus AR31. The sequence goes on along the minus strand of CAWBMV010000034.1, from coordinate 1,043,311 downwards.
TCGCCGATCAAGATGATCGCGACTCACACCGAGGGCAACCACTTCACCCTGAACGTGGCGCCCGGCATTCAGAAGGTCGCCGACCTCCGCGGGAAGACGATCGGCGTCACCCGCGTGGGCGCGACCACGTGGGTCTTCGCCCGCATGGTCGCCAAGAAGGAGGGCTGGGATCCGGACAAGGACGTGCAGATCGTCGGCCTCGGCGGCCTCGACGCTCAGCTCGCGGCGATGGCGCGCAAGGAGATCGCCGCCTACGTCTGGGGCGACGGCGGCGCCGTGACCGAGCTGCAGGGCAAGTCCAAGGTGCTCATGCGCCTGGACTCGGTGACGCCGAAGTGGATCAGCCAGATCCAGTACGCGTCGGAGGACGCGATCGCCAAGCAGGCCGATGCGATCCGGAAGAGCCAGAAGGCCCTCTTCCGCGCGATCAAGCTGATGCGCGACAACCCCAAGGAGGCCGCGCAGCTCGTGTCGAAGAAGCTCGGCTGGACCCCGGAGGCCGTGCTCGGCGCGCACAAGATCTCGGGTCCCCTGCTGCCGGTCGATGGGAGCATCAACGTGGAAGCGCTGGCCGTGATGCAAGACACGCTGCTCGAGTACGGCCTGATCAAGAAGAAGCTTCCGCTCGATGCGCACTACACGCGAGAGTTCACGCCTGTTCGGATTTAGCCGCCCGGCTCCTCGCGGTGCTGGCGCTCGCAGTGGCGCCGGCCGCCGCGTACGGGCAAGTCTTCATCGCCCGCCAGCCCAAACCCGAGTTCACGGTCGGTCCGCTCTTCGTGCGGGCCAACGTCGGACCCGGGCACGGACCGATCGAGGTCAGCGTGCTGTTCGGCCTGGTCGTGCCGGCCACGGCCAAGAGCGACGCGCTCGCGCAAGACCTCTACCTTCTGTGGCCCGGCGAGGTGGACGGCGAGGCGGTGGCCGGAGCGCCGGATCCCGAGCTCCGCAAGACCATCGAGGGCCGCGGCTTCGAGGTGAAGCGTGAAGGACGGTTGCCGCTGACGGCGCGCGCGATCGCCGTCGGGCGCGACCGGCCGAAACCCGAGCGGATTGCCGGCGGCGCTCCCTACGTCACGTACACGCGCGAACCCGGGCCGCTCGGGCAGGGCACGCCGGCCAGCTGGATCCGGATCCCGTGGACGCCGCGGCTCGCCGACCGGACGTGGCTCATCGAGCTCCAGATGCGTCTGACCGGATTGCGGCGACAGAAGCGAGCCACCTGGCTCGAGAACACGCTGTGGGGCGAGCGTCAGATCCTCACGTTGAGCTTCAACGACGTGCGGACGCGGGCGCTCTTTCCGATGTATCTGGCGTACCGCGACCGCGTCGTCCACCTGGCCGACGATCCCTCGCAGCTCACCGTCAACTTCGCCGACGCCGACCATCTGAAGATCCACGAGGTCTATCCGGGCTCGAGCCAGCGGCGCACGAGCGAGACGCGACGCGCGACCGAGATCGTGTCCGTCTATCTCGATCCGTCCGAGGGCGTCCGGCCTCAGGTGCTGTCGGTGCAATACGGGTACTTCACGGGCTGGAAGGCGTGGTCTCCGCTCCTCTTCGCGACGCTCTTCTTCGTGCTCGGCAATCTCGCCGGCCCGCTCGTCACGATGCTCGTCAAGACCGTCGCGGCCCGACTGCAGGGACGCATCCAGTTCGGGCCCTCGAGCGGAGCGCCGGGGCCGCGCGAGACCGGCACGATCGTCCCGCGCGAGGCGCTCGCGCGGATCGCGCCCGGGGAAACGACGCACGCCCAGGTGCTCGATCTCTGCGGGCCCGATCCCGAGGAGCGCGAGCGCCTGAGCAAGCCCGGACGCCGCACGCTGGTCTACCGCGGGCGTCGCGTGGTACCGCATCGCCGCCGCCGGTTCGGATGGCTCGCCACCGTGAACCGCTGGGACATCGAGCACCACGAGGTCGAGATCGAGATCGACGGCGACCGCGTCCTCGACGTCCAGGCGCAGGTCAACCGGAGCAAGCTGACCCAGCCCGGGCCGGCCTGAACGAATCGGGCGGATGAGACGCGCCGCCTGGACCCTCGCGCTGGTGCTGGCCGCGGCGGCGCCCGACGTTGCGTGTGGTCAGGTCTTCCTCGCCTCGCGCCCGAATCCCGAGTTCACGATCGGTCCCCTGTTCATCCCGGGCCACGGTCACGCCCGACACAGAAGTCGTGACCCTCGACGTCCTCTGGAGCCTCGTGATCCCCCCGAATACGAATGGCGCGCGACGTCGTCAGCGACGTGCAGGCGCGGGTACGACGCTCGCCGCTCGCTCAACCCGAGGCCGCGCCCGCGACGTAGTGGCGCTTGACAGGATTGGCAAAGCTCCCCATATAGACCCGCACTGATCCGCGAACCAGGAGGCCACCATGGCAGAGATGACTCGACGTGACGTGCTCAAGATCGCGGCAGCCGGCGCCGCCGCTTCGCTCCCCGTGTTGCCGCAGCCCGCGCGGGCCCAGACCACCCAGAAGCGCGAGCTCGTCGTCGCGCAGGGCGGTGACATCGCCGCGCTGGACCCGCATCTGAGCACGTCGTCGAACGACATCCGCATCTCGTTCAATATCTTCGACAACCTGACGAGCCGGCGCCCTGACGGCAAGCTCGCGCCGAGCCTCGCCACAGAGTGGAAGCTCCAGGGCCAGACGGCGTGGGTCTTCAAGCTTCGCTCCGGCGTCAAATTCCACAACGGCGACCCCTTCACGTCGGCCGACGTGAAATTCAGCATCGATCGCTCGCTCGATACCAGCCTCAAGGGCAATCGGGTGACCACCGTCCTCTCGACGGTCGAGCGAGTCGAGGCGCCCGACCCCGGCACCGCCGTCGTCCATACCAAGAAGCCCGATCCGCTGCTGCCGGCGCGGCTGGGCTTCTACGGCGGTCAGATGATCCCGAAGAAGTACGTCGAGACGTGTCGGCCCGGACGCCTTCAACCTGAAGCCGATCGGCACCGGGCCGACACGCTTCGTCTCGTGGACGAAGGACGACAAGCTCGTGCTGGAGTCGAACCCCGACTACTGGGGCGGTCGCGTCGGATTTCGATCGCCTCATCGTGAGGGCGCTGCCCGAGATGGCGCCGCGCGTCGCGGCGCTGCTCAAGGGCGAGGTCGACCTGATCACGCAGGTACCGCCGGACCAGGGCGAGCGGGTCAAGGGCAATGCCGGCACGCGTGGTCAGCGGAGCGCTCTACGGCGGGCTCTACGTCCTCGCCGTGAACTCGAAGCGGCCGCCGCTCGACAATCCCCTCGTGAAGCAGGCGCTCTCGCTGGCCATCGATCGCGAGGCCATCGTGAAGGAGCTGTGGCGCGGCCGCGGCGTCGTGCCGAACGGCATGATCGCCAAGGGCGACAATCACTTCGACGCCTCGCTGCCGCCGCTGGCCTTCAATCCGGCCGAGGCGAAGGCGCGGCTGAAGAAGGCTGGATACAAGGGCGAGGAGATCGTCATCGAGACCACCGTGGGCTACATGGCCGGCGACAAGCCGATGGCCGAGGCGATCCAGGCCATGTGGCGCGACGTGGGCGTCAACTCGAAGGTCGAGGTCCTCGAGTATTCGGTCCGCGCCCAGCGGATCCGCGAGAAGAGCTTCAAGGGAGCTCTGGTGGTCGGATCCCACCTCGACCTTGCGAGATCCGGACGGCATGATGTGGCGGCTCCTCGGTCCGGGCGCGTCCTCAGGACTACTGGCGCCACCCGGAGTTCGACGAGCTGGGCAACGCCGCGCGGTTCTCGGTCGACGAGAAGTTCCGCGCCGACGCGTACAAGAAGATGACGCAGCTCTTCCTCGAGCACTTCCCGTGGGTCCCGGTGATCCAGCCGTACGAGGACTACGGCCTTCAGAAGTACGTGGAGTGGACGCCGGATCCGCTCCAGCAGCTCGAGATCCGTCGCTTCAACTTCAAGTTCCGCCGCGCGTAGACCGGTTTCCCGGGGCGGAGCCCGCGAGGCTCCGCCCCATTGCCCATGCGCGGGCTCCTTCCCTTTCTCGCCTCTCGGCTCCTCCGCGCGGCGATCGCGCTCTGGCTCGTCTCGACCGTCGTCTTCGTCGTCATGCGGCTGTCGGGCGATCCGGTGCCGCTCCTGCTCCCGTCCGACGCGCCCGCAAAGCGAGTTTGCCCGCGTACGCGCCGAGCTCGGCCTGGACCGCTCGCTCCCCGTGCAGTACGCGGTCTTCCTCGGCCACGTCATGCACGGGGATTTCGGTCAGTCCATCCATTTCCGCCAGTCGGCCGCCCGGGTCGTCCTCGACTATCTGCCCGCGACCTTCGAGCTCGGTCTCGCCGCGTTCGCCCTGGCCCTGCTCGTCGCCTTGCCCATCGGGGTCGTCTCGGCCGTGAAGCGAAACTCCGCCGTCGATCAGGTGACGATGGCGCTCGCCCTCGTCGGCCAGTCGGCGCCGACGTTCTTCATCGGGATCCTCCTGATCCTGGTCGTCTCGCTGAACCTCGGCCTGCTGCCGACGTCGGGCCGCGAGGGCTGGCAGAGCCTGGTGCTGCCCGCGCTCACGCTCGGCGCCTTCGCGATGGCGTCGATCGCGCGGCTCACGCGCTCCGCGGTGCTCGAGGTCCTGCGCGCGGACTACATCCGCACCGCCCGCGCCAAGGGCGTCACGGAAGCGCTCGTGGTCGTCAAGCACACCTTGAAGAACGCCGCGGTGCCGATCGTCACGATCACCGGTCTGCAGTTCGGCACTCTGCTCGGCGGGGCCGTCGTCACCGAGACGGTCTTCGCGTGGCCGGGCATCGGCCGGCTCGCCATCCAGTCGATCTACAACCGCGACTACCCGGTCGTGCAGTGCACCGTGTTCATCTCCGCCGTGCTGTTCATCGTGATCAACTTCTGCGTCGACTTGATCTATGGCCTCCTCGATCCTCGCGTCCGCGCGGGCTGAGCGCGCGCCGGCGAGCCGCGCGCGCCGGACCCGCGGCCTCGCGATCGGCGGCGCCGTGTTCGTCGCGCTCTTGATCCTGGCGGCGCTGGCCGCGCCGTTGATCGCGCCCGCCGATCCCATTCGCCAGTCCCTCCGGGGCCGGCTCTCGGCGCCTACGTTCGCCGGGGCCGACGGCAAAGCCCATCTGCTCGGCACCGACCACCTCGGGCGCGACGTCCTCTCGCGCGTGATCTTCGGCGCGCGGGTGTCCCTGCTGGTGGGCTTCGCGGCGGTGATCGTGGGCGGGCTGCTCGGCGCCTCGCTCGGACTGCTGGCCGGGTTCCGCGGGGGCTGGGCCGACAGCACGATCATGACGCTCGCCGACGCCCAGCTCGCGTTCCCGTTCATCCTCCTGGCGATCGGGATCATCGCCGTGCTCGGCCCGAGCTTGCCCACCCTGATCGTCGTCATCGGGCTGTCGGGCTGGGTGACCTACGCGCGCGTGCTCCGCTCGCAGGTGCTGGTGCTGCGCTCACGCGAGTTCGTCGACGCGATCCACGCGCTCGGCGGCTCGGTCTTGCGCGTGATCGCCCGGCACGTGCTGCCCAACGTGCTCTCGTCGCTGGTCGTCATCGCCACGCTCGAGCTCGCGCGCGCGATCGTGCTGGAGGCGACGCTCTCGTTCCTCGGCCTCGGCGTCCAGCCGCCGACGCCTTCGTGGGGCGGCATGGTGCAAGAGGGGCGCGAGTATCTCGACTCGGCGTGGTGGATCTCGACGGCGCCGGGGATCGTGCTCATGCTCACCTCGATCGTGGTGAGCCGCACCGGCGACTGGCTCCGCGATCTCCTCGACCCGACCCTGCGGGGGGAGTAGCCGCGCGACGTCGGTGTCGCCGCACTCGACGGGAGAGTCGGTGGTCCTGTAGCGGAGACCGCGAAGGTCGGGTATCGTACCGCGATGTGCCGCAGCCAGCCGAAAGGAGCCAACGGCCCATGAGGTATGCGCGAAGGAATCTGTTCGCGTTCGGAAGCGTCCTCGCCTGTCTCGTGGGTGGCGTGGCCGTCGCGCAGGACAAGCCCGCCGACGATATGGAAGTCCTGCGCGAGAAGCTGCGAGCGGACAAGAAGGCCGTGGTGGCCGCGGTGCTCGAGCTCACCGAAGGCGAGGCCAAGGCATTCTGGCCGGTCTACAACGCCTATCAGAGCGACATGGTCAGTCACTACGACCGTGTGTTGAAATTCCTCGACACCTACGCCAAGACGTACCAGTCGATGACCGACGAGCAGGCGACGACCCTCGTCAAGCAGTACCTGGCCATCGAGCGCGATCACGTCGCGATACTGACGTCGTACCAGCCGCGCTTCAGTAGAGTCTTGCCGCCGCATGAAGGTCGCGAAGCTGTACCAGATCGAGAACAAGGCTCGGGCCCTCGTGAACTACGAGCTCGCGCGCGGCATCCCGCTCGTCAAATAGGTCAGCGACGGACCGTGGAGACGCTGGGCGTCCGGATCTCATCGCGCACGATTGGAGGGAGCGAACAATGCTGAAAGCACGGCTCGTAGCCGCCCTGCTGGCAGTGGCCCTGGCCGCGACGTCCTCGGTGAACACTCGACCCGCGCTGGCGGCATCGGCCGCGGACATCAACCGCGACGCCAACGCGGTGCTGGCCAAGCTCTACGCACACAAGCCGGAGGCCAAGAAGCTGGCGTCTCAGGCCAAGGCGATTCTCATCTTTCCGAGTATCTACAAGGCCGGGTTCATGTTCGGCGCCCAGTACGGCGAGGGCGTCCTTCGCAAGGGGAACAAGAACGTCGGCTACTACAACACGGTGGCGGCGTCGTACGGCTGGCAGGCGGGCGCTCAGGCGTTCGGGTACGCGCTCTTCTTCATGAACGAGTCCGCGCTCAGCTACCTGGACAAGAGCGACGGCTTCGAGGTCGGACTGGGGCCGAGCATCGTCGTGCTGGACGAGGGCGCGGGAAAGTCGACGACGAGCTCGACCGTGACGCAAGACATCTACGCGCTCATCTTCGACCAGAAGGGCCTGATGGCCGGAGCCGGACTACAAGGATCGAAGATCAGCAAGATCGCCAAATGATCTGCTGCGAGTCGTCCATCGAAGTCGGACGGGCCCGGTCGCGCTAGCAGGCCGAATCCGCGACCGGGATCCGCTCGACCACGCAGAACGGAATCGTCACGCTCTCGGTGCACGTGAGGCAGTAGAAATCCAGCTCGAGCCCCGCGCGCTGCCCGTGGAGCGAGAGCCGCTGGTTGCAGCGGGCGTGGTGCAGCCCACCGTCGAGCGCCATGTACACGGTCATGACTTCCGTTGCCGTCGCCACGTCGGAATCCGAGCTCATCGCCGTTGCCCTCCTGCCCTTGAATAAGAGCAATCCGCATTCCAGCGAACGGCGGTCTCGAGTGCGCTGCAACCCGATGGAATATAAGGCGGCTGTTGCAGCCAGGCAGGGCCCGGTGTTCAAGAACTGGGCGGTGACTGGGAAGCCCTGGACCGGCCCGGAGAGCTAGCCGCGCCAGCGCGAGAGCTTGTCGTTCAGATGGTCGAGCGTCAGGACGATCGCGATCGACGCGGCCGAGACGAGCGCGGTCGCCGCGAACAGCTCGGGCGCCTGAAAACCGTTGGCGTAGGAGCCCAGCACGTAGCCCATCCCGCGAACCCCGGCGAACATCTCGACCACGAGGACGCCGAGCAGGCAGAACACGACGCCGAGACGCATGCCGCCCAGCACGGACGGGACGATCGCCGGCAGGAGCACCTTCCAGTAGAGCTGCCACGTCGTCGCGCCGAGCGAGCGCGCGACCGTCACGAGCGTCCGGTCGACGTCGCGCACGGCCCCCATGACCAGGACCATGATCGGAAAGAAGCCGTGGAGCGTGCCGTAGAAGACCGCCGGGGTCGTGCCGTAGCCGAGCAAGAGGACGATCCACGGCAGCACCAGGATCTTCGGCATCCCGTAGAGCGCGATCACGTACGGGGACAGGACGTCGCGCAGGAGCCGCACCGAGCCGACGGCGACACCCGCGGAGACGCCGAGCACCACCGACAGCACGTAGGCGACGGCGGTCTTGCCGAGCGTATCGGCGAGCCCGGCGAGAGCTCCGCCGCTGATTCTGACGAGCGCCGGCGCGATGGCGCTCGGCGCGGGGACGAAGAGCGGGTCGACCCAGCCCATCCGCGCGGCCAGCTCCCAGGCGCCGAGCCCGACGATCACGGTCACGAGCTGGAGAGCTCTGACCCTCATTCCGACCACCGCCGCGCGCGGCGCTCGAGCAGACTCGCCAGCACATCGGAGCCCACGACCATGACGAGGGTGACGAGCACCAGCGCGACGTAGTCTCCCGTGCGAAGGAGCCCGTAGGCGTGATTGATGAGGGCGCCCATGCCGGCCTTCGAGCCGAGGATCTCGCCGACGACCACGCCGATCACGCACAGCGCGAGCCCCGTCCTGAGCCCGCCGACGAGCGTGAAGAGCATCGCGGGCAGCATCACCCGACGAAAGACGGTCACCGTGCCCGCGCCGTACGCGCGCGCGACCACGACGAGCTGCGGGTTCACCTGGCGGATACCGGCGAGCACCGCGAGCGCGATCGGAAAGAAGCCGAGCAGGAAGCCGAAGGCGATCTTCGAGGCGGCGTCGAGGCCGAAGAAGAGCATGAGCGAGGGATACCAGACGACCGCCGGCACCGCGTAGAGCGCCGCGAGCATCGGCCCCCACACGCGCCCGACGAGCCGATGCATGCCGAGCATGAATCCGCAGGCGAGCCCGGCCGCGACCGCCAGAGCGTAGGCGGTGCCGATCTCGCGCAACGTGAGCAGGATGCTCGCCGGAAGATCGGGATACGAGCGCAGGAGTACCAGGTCGCGCAGCGCCGGCAGGACCGCCGACGGCGGGACGCCGAGGAGCGGATTCACGGCCCGGCCCGCGACCTCCCAGATCACCAGGAGGAGCGCGAGCAGCGCCAGCCGCAGGCCGACGACCGTCGCGCGGGCCGTCATCGCATCGCTCTCAGCGACTCCTCACGGATCTCGCTCCAGAGCTTGGCGCGAAGCGCGACCATCTCCGGCGACTCCATCGACCGCGGGTATTCCATCGTCAGGTCGAGCGCCGCCTTGATCCGCCCGGGCCGCGCGGTCATCACGGCCACCCGGGTCGAGAGGAACAGCGCCTCGTGGAGGCTGTGCGTGACGAAGATCACGGTCTTGCCGGTGCGCCGCCAGATGTCGAGCAGCCACTCGCCCATGAGGACGCGCGTCTGCTCGTCGAGCGCGCCGAACGGCTCGTCCATCAAGAGGATTTTCGCGTCGAGCGCGAGCGCGCGCCCGATCGCCACGCGCTGCTTCATCCCGCCGGACAGCTCGCGCGGATACTTCTCGGCGAAGCCGGAGAGCCCGAGCGGGCCCAGCAGGTCGGTCGCCGTTCGGCGGCGCCGCTCGGCCGGCACGCCCTGGAGCTCGAGGCCGAATTCGACATTTTGAAGCGTCGTCCGCCACGGAAAGAGACCGGCCTCCTGGAACACGGTCGCGACGCGCCGCGGATCGGGGCCGGTCACCGGGCGGCCGTCGACGAGCAGCCGCCCCTGATCCGGGGCGACGAGGCCACCGAGCATGCCGAGGAGCGTGGACTTGCCGCACCCGGAAGGCCCGATGAGCGTGCAGAAGGCGCCCTCCTCGACCGCGAGCGAGACGTCGTGGAGCGCTTCCACCGGGCCCGAGCTGGTGAGGTAGCGCTTGGTCACGCCCTCGACGACGATCAGCTCGGGGCGAGCGCTCACGTGAGCTGGAGGATCTCCCGGGCGATGACGAGGCGCTGGATCTCGGAGGTGCCCTCGCCGATCTCGGTCAGCTTGGCGTCGCGGAAGATGCGCTCGACGGGGAATTCCGTGATGTAGCCCGCGCCGCCGTGGATCTGCACCGCTTTCGACGCCGCCTTCATCGCGGTCTCCGACGCGAACAGCTTGGCCATCGCGGCCGCGTGCATCGCCGGCCGACCCGTGTCTTTCAAGTGCGCCGCGCGCAGGGTGAGCAGGCGCGACACCTCGACCTCGGTCGCGACCTCCGCGATCATGCCCTGGAGGCCGTTGAACTCGGCGAGCGTGCGGCCGAACGCGCTGCGCTGCTTCATGTACTTGACCGCCTGGTCGACGGCCGCCTGGGCGATGCCGACGCCCATGGCCGCCATCGCGATCCGTCCGCCCTCGAGCACCTGCATCGCCTGGACGAAGCCGTTGCCCCGCTCGCCGATGAGGTTCTCGGCCGGGACGCGCGCGTCCTCGAAGATCATCTCGGCGGTGTCCGACGCGTGCAGGCCGAGCTTCCGGTACGGCTTGCCCCGGATGAAGCCCGGCGTGCTCTTGTCGAGGATGAAGGCGGAGATGCCCCGGGTCTTGCGCTCGGGATCGGTGCGGGCCATGACGACGGCGGTCGAGCCGACCGAGCCGTTGGTGATGAACGCCTTGCTGCCGTTCAGGACCCAGTGCCCGTCGCGCAGCTCGGCGCGCGTCGCGAGCGCGGCCGCGTCGGAGCCCGAGCCCGGCTCGGTGAGGCCCCAGGCGCCGAGCACGCGGCCGCTGACGAGATCGGGCAGATATTTCTGCTTCAGCGCCGGCGACGCGAAGCTCGCGATGTGGTTGGTGCAGAGCGAGTTGTGCGCCCACATCGTGATGCCGACCGAGGCGTCGCCGCGGCACAGCTCCTCGACGATCAGCGCGTAGGACACGTAGTCGAGGCCGGCGCCGCCGAGCTCCTCGGGCACCACCACGCCGAGGAAGCCGAGCGGCCCGAGCTTGGCCACGATCGCGTGGGGGAACTCGTGGCGCTCGTCGAACGGCGCGATCTTGTCGCCGAGCTCGGCCTCCGCGAACTGTCGCGCGACGTCCCGCACCTGCTGCTGCTCGGGCGTGAGGTCGAAGTCCACGACTCAGACCGCCGCGCGAATGTGCTCGCGGACGAAGCGGACGATGTCCTGCGTGGAGGTGCCCGGCGTGAACAGCTCCTTGACGCCCATCGCCTTCAACGACGCGATGTCCTCGGGCGGGATGATCCCGCCGCCGAACACCGCGACGTCGCCCGCGCCCTGCTCGGCGAGCAGCTCGAGGACGCGCTGGAAGAGATAGTTGTGGGCGCCGGAGAGCACGGAGAGTCCGATGGCGTCCGCGTCTTCCTGGACCGCGGTGGCGACGATCTGCTCGGGCGTCTGATGGAGACCCGTGTAGATCACCTCGAAGCCGGCATCGCGCAGCGCCCGCGCCACGATCTTCGCGCCGCGGTCGTGCCCGTCGAGCCCCGGCTTGGCGACGACGACGCGGATCGATCGTTCGGCCATCACTTGCCTCCCGCGAGCGCGGCGCGGATCTGCTCGCTCGCCTTCGCGATACGGTCCCGGTCGCCCGGGACGAGCTTCCAGTCGAACCCCTTGCCGTCATTGGTCCAGCGCGGGATCAGGTGCAGATGGAAGTGCGGCACCGACTGGAACGCCGCCGGCCCGTTGGCCTGGAGCATGTTCAAGCCGTCCGGCTTCAGCGCGGCGCGCTGGGCGGTCGCGACACGCTTGGCCGTGGTGATGGCCGCCTGCAGGTCGGCCGGCTCGGCGTCGAAGATCGTGGCGACGTGCGTCTTGGTCAGCACGAGGCAATGCCCGGCGTTGAGCGGGTTGATGTCCATGATGCAGAGGGTCCGCTCGTCCTCGTAGACCTTCGTCGAGGGAATCTGTCCGTCGCGGATCTTGCAGAAGACGCAGTCGCTCATCGTGATCGCCTAGACCGGCACCGTCCAGCCGTGCGTGTCCGGCGCCGTGCCGTACTGGATGCCGACGATCGTGTCGTAGAGCTTCTGGGTCAGCGGGCCGATGCGCCCGCCGTTGATCACGATCCGCTCGCCCTTGTAGGAGAGCTCGCCCACGGGCGAGATGACCGCGGCGGTGCCGGTGCCCCAGACTTCCTCGAGCTTGCCCTTGTGCGCGGCCGCGGCGACCTCGTCGATCGTCACCGGGCGCTCGGAGACGCGCAGCCCCCACTCGCGCATCAAGGTCAGCACGGAGTCGCGCGTCACGCCGGCCAGGATCGTGCCGCTGAGCGGCGGCGTGATGATCTCGTCGCCGATCTTCAGCATGATGTTCATCGTGCCGACTTCGTCGATGTACTTGCGCTCCCGCGCCGTCGAGCCACAGCACCTGCGTGAAGCCCGCGTGCTTGGCTTCTTCCGCGGCGTAGAGGCTCGCCGCGTAGTTCACACCGGTCTTAGCACCGCCCACGCCGCCCTCGACCGCGCGCACGTACTTGTCGACCACGAGGATCTTCACCGGGTTCATGCCTTCGGGATAGTAGGCGCCGACCGGCGAGAGGATCACGTAATAGATGTAGGACCTCGCCGGCCGCACGCCGAGGAACGCCTCGTTGGCGATGATCGTCGGCCGCACGTAGAGCGACGTCCCGACAGTCGACGGCACCCAGTCCTTCTCCATCCCGACCAGGGTCACCAGCGACTTCAGCGCCAGCTCCGGATCGAGCGGCGGGATGCAGAGCCGCTTCGACGACTCGATCAACCGCGCGACGTGCTTCTGCGGCCGGAAGAGGACCGACCTTGCCGTTGCGCTGGCGAAACGCCTTGAGCCCGTCGAAGACGGCCTGCGCGTAGTGCAGGACGGCCGTCGCCGGATCCATCGGGAACGGCCCGTACGGCTCGATGCGCGGGTCGTACCATCCCTTCTCTTCCTGGAAGTCCATCACGAACATGTGGTCCGTGAAGACCGTCCCGAAGGTGAGCTCACTGTCCTTGGGCTTCTGTTTCTTCACCGTCGACTGCGCGATCCGGATCGGCTCAGTCATTTCATCTCTCTCCCTTACGCGGCCGCTACGGCGTCATTCACCCGTGCCGGAATCCACATTCATCTGCCGCCTCTAAAAGATGATCGGCTCGCGGTAGAGCCCGAACACCTGGCGGTAGACGTCTGAGATTTCTCCGAGACTGACGTAGTCCTTTACCGCATCGATCAAGACCGGCATGACGTTGCGCTGCTCGCGGCACGCCTCGGCCAGCTGCTTGAGCCGCCGCTCGACCTTGCTGCCGTCGCGCGCGGCCTTGAAGCGCCCGACGCGCTCGATCTGCTCGTGCTCGACCGCCGCGTCGATCTTCAGGAAGTTGATCGGCCGCTCCTCGGTCATCACGTACTTGTTGACGCCGACCACGACCTTCTCGCGCCGGTCGTCCATCAGCTGATAGCGATACGCGGCGTCGGCGATCTCGCGCTGCGGATAGCCCGTGTCGATCGCCCGGACGATGCCGCCCATCGCGTCGATCTTCCGGATGTACTCGAGCGCGCGCCGCCTCCATCTGGTCCGTCAACGTCTCGAGGAAGTACGAGCCGCCGAGCGGGTCGATCGTCAGCGCGACGCCGGACTCCTCGGCGATGATCTGCTGCGTCCGGAGCGCGACCGTCACGGCGTCCTCGGTCGGCAGCGCCCACGTCTCGTCGTACGAGTTGGTGTGCAGCGACTGCGCGCCGCCCAGCACCGCCGCCAGCGCCTGGATCGCGACGCGCGCGACGTTGTTGAGCGGCTGCTGCGCGGTCGCCGAGACGCCGGCCGTCTGCGTGTGCGTCCGGAGCCGCATCGACTCCGGCTTCTTGGCGCCGAACCGCTCCTTCATGAACCGCGCCCAGAGGCGCCGCGCCGCCCGGAGCTTGGCGATCTCCTCGAAGAAGTCGTTGTGGATGTCGAAGAAGAACGAGAGCCTCGGCGCGAAGCTGTCGACGTCCAGGCCGCGCGCGCAGGCCGCCTCGACGTAGCCGAGCCCGTCGGCCAGCGTGAACGCGAGCTCCTGCACCGCCGTCGCCCCCGCCTCGCGGATGTGATAGCCCGAGATCGAGACCGGGTTGAAGCGCGGGACGTGCTTCGCCGTGAACTCGATCATGTCGACGACGATCCGGACGGCCGGATCGGGCGGACAGATCCATTCCTTCTGGGCGATGAACTCCTTCAGCATGTCGTTCTGCATCGTGCCGCCGACGCGGCTCCACGACACGCCCTGCTTCTCGGCGACGGCCAGGTACATCGCGAGCGCGACCGACGCCGTGCAGTTGATCGTCATCGACGTCGTGACGTCGCCGAGCGGGATCCCCGCGAACAGCCGCTCGAAGTCGTCCAGGGTCGAGATCGACACGCCTTCCTTGCCGACCTCGCCCCGGGCCCGCGGGTGATCGGCGTCGTAGCCCATCAGCGCGGGCATGTCGAACGCGGTCGAGAGCCCCGTCTGTCCCTGCTCGAGCAGGTACTTGAAGCGGGCGTTCGTGTCCTCCGGCCGGCCGAATCCGGCGAACATCCGCATCGTCCAGAGCCGACCCCGGTACATCGTCGGATAGACGCCGCGGGTGAACGGGTACTCGCCGGGGCGCCCGAGCTTCTCTTCGGGCGACCACTGCTGCAGGCTCTCGGGCGTGTAGAGCGGTTCGATCGGGATCCCCGACAACGTCTCGAACCGCACCGGGCGCTCGGGCCCGCGCTCAGGCTCGGCCATGGTCACCTCGCAGCAGGTGGCGTGCGACCACCAGCTTCTGGATCTGCGACGTCCCCTCGTACAGCTGCGTGATCTTCGCGTCGCGGAAGGCACGCTCGACCTCGTACTCCTTGATGAAGCCGTAGCCGCCGTGAACCTGGATCGCGTCGGTCGTGACCTTCATCGCCGTCTCGGCGGCGAACAGCTTGGCCATCGCGGCGGCGGTGCGATACGGCCGGCCGGCATCCTTGAGCGCGGCGGCCTTGCGCGTCAGGAGCCGCGCGCCGTCGATCGCCACGGCCATGTCGGCCAGCATCCACTGGACCATCTGGTGCTCGCCGATGATCACGCCGAAGGCCTTGCGCTCCCGCGCGTACGCCACCGAGCGCTCGTAGGCTCCGGTCGCGATCCCGACCGCCTGCGCGGCGATCCCGATCCGCCCGCCGTCGACCGCCGTCATGGCGATCTTGAATCCCTGTCCCTCGTCGCCGATGCGGTGCAGCACCGGCACGCGGCAGTCGTCGAAGAGCAGCTCGGCCGTGTCCGAGGCGCGGATGCCGAGCTTGTCCTCGGTCTTTCCCACCGTGAAGCCCGGCGTGCCCTTCTCGACCACGAAGGCGGTGATGCCGTGGTGGCCTTTGGCGCGATCGGTCTGACAGAACACGAGCGCGAACGACGACTCGCGCCCGTTCGTGATGAAGCGCTTGCGCCCGTTCAGCACGTAGTGATCGCCGTCGCGCACGGCCAGGGTCGCCTGGTTCGTCGCGTCCGAGCCCGCCTGCGGCTCGGTGAGCGCGAAGCATCCGTGCGCGTGACCCGAGGCGACCGGCGTCAGGAACTGCTCGCGCTGAGCGTCGGTGCCGAACCGCGCGAGCGGGTCGCCGTAGAGCGAGTTGTTGACCGACATGACCACGGCGTGGCTCGCGCACACCCGCGCGATCTCTTCGAGCGCGACCACGTAGGCGACCGCGCCGGCGCCGCTGCCGCCCCATTGCTCGGGAATGACGATGCCCATGAGTCCGAGCTCGCCCATCCGCTTGATCGTCTCGTGCGGGAAGCGCGAGTCGCGGTCGATCTCGGCGGCGATGGGCTTGATCTGGGTCTCGGCGAACTCCCGCGCCGTGGCCTGGATCAGCTGCTGCTCGGACGTCAGATCGAACGTCACGCCTGTCTTCCTATTTCTCCAGGAGCTTCTTGAACTCTTTCGTCAGCTCGGGCACGACCTCGAACAGATCGGCCACGATCCCGAAATCGGCGATCTTGAAGATCGGCGCCTCCGGGTCCTTGTTCACCGCCACGATCACCTTCGACGTCCGCATGCCCGCCAGGTGCTGGATCGCGCCCGACACGCCGAAGCCGAGATAGAGCTTGGGCGAGATCGTCCGCCCGGTCTGGCCGATCTGGAAGCGATGCGGCCGCCAGCCCGCGTCCACGGCCGCGCGCGACGCGCCGACCGCCGCGCCGATGACTCGGCCCAGCTCTTCCAGGATCACGTAGTTCTCCGGGCCCTTCATGCCGCGCCCGCCGGAGATGACGGTCTCCGCTTCGGTCAGCTCGGGGAGCCCGGTCGAGACTTCCTCGCGGCGCTCGACGAATTTCATCTGCGCGCCCGCCGCGGTGAGGCTCGGCCGCTCGACCGACGCGGTCTTGCCGGGCTGGCTCTCGGCGGGACGGAACACGTTGGGTCTCAGGGTCGCGACCCACGGCGACTTCGCCCACGTCACCTTCGAGAGCAGCTTGCCCGCGTAGACCGGACGGGTCGCGACGAGCTTGTCGCCCTCCATCGCGAACCGGACCGAGTCGGCCGAGAGCCCCACCCCCAGCCGCGCGGCCAGGCGCGCCGACGAACTCTCGCTGACGGCTCGTGACCGGCGCGAAGATCGCCGCCGGCGACTCCTTCGTCGCGAGATCCGCGGCCGCCGCCGTCCAGACCTCGCTGCGGTACGGCGCGAACGCGGCGTTCTCGAGCAGCAGCACCTTGCCGGCACCCCACTCGCCCAGCTGCTTCAAGCCGGCGTCGCTCGCCTTGTCGGTGAGCCACACCGCCTCGACCCGGCCGGGCGCGAGCCGCGCGGCTTCGCCGATCACCTCGGCCATGACCTTCTTCGGCGAGCCGTTTCGATCGTCTTCGACGATGCACCAGAACGCGTTGGGCATGGTGTCCTCTCGCTAAATCGCTTTGGCGTCTTCGCGCAGGGCGCGGACGAGCTCTTTCACCGCGGTGGGCACGTCACCCTGGATGATGCGTCCCGGCGGACGCGCCGGCAGCGCCTCGAGTCCGACGATCGAGAGCTGCGACGGCTCGGCCGAGATCCCGAGGTCGGCCGCCTTCACGTCCTTGATCTCCTTCTTCTTGGCGCCCATGATCCCCTTCAGGGTCGGGTAGCGCGGCTCGTTGAGCCCCTTCTGCGCCGCCAGCACGGCGGGCAGCGGCAGGTCGAAGACCTCGAGGCCGCCCTCGACCTGGCGCGCGGCCCGGACAGACTTGCCGTCGGCGTCGATCGTTTCCTCCATGATCCAGTAGGCGCACGGCCAGCCCAGCAGCTCGGCGAGCTGCGCCGTCACGGCGCCCATGTCGTCGTCGATCGCCTGACGGCCGCACAGCACGAGCTGCGGCGCTTCCTGCTTGATCACGGCGGCCAGCGCCTTCGCGGTCGCCAGGGTGTCCGCCGCCGACCACGCGGCATCGTTCAGGTGGATCGCGCGATCGCATCCCATCGCGAGGCTGGAGCGCAGCGCCTCCTTCACGCGATCCGGGCCGAGGGAAACCGCCACCACCTCGCCCTGGCCGCGCTTTTCCTTGATCCGGAGCGCCTCCTCCACGGCGAACTCGTCGTAGGGCGAGACGATCCACGTGATGCCCGTGGTGTCGATCGACTTCCCGTCCGCCGCGATCTTCACCTGGGTGGCCGTGTCCGGCACCTGCTTGATGGTGACAACGATCTTCATGACGTCGCTCCTTCGTAGTGAAGTTCGCGGGTGATCCGGAAGCGGTCGCCCGGGATGAAGACTCGATCGAAGACGACCGGCGCGCCGCCGGCGTCGTACGAGACGCGCTCGGACTCGAACGCCGGCTCGCCGGCGCCGCAGCCGAGATCGCGAGCCTCGCGTCGGCCCAGGCGCACCGCCGAGACGCTCTCGTGCGCGCGCGTGATGATCACGCCCAGCTTGAACTCGAGCACCTGGTGCAGCGGCGTCAGCGCGAGATCGGCGCGGACGACCTCGTCACCGAGCGGCGACGGCAGGAACGACCGCTGGAGGCTCATCGGATGCGCATCGACCAGGCGGAGCCGATCGAGCACGAGCACGCGCGGCCGGCCGGAGAGGCGCAGCGCCTCGGCGACGCGCCGGTCAGGCGCCGCGAACCGCGTGCCCAGCAGCCGGGTCGCGACGTGCTCGCCCTTGGCCGAGAGATCGCCGGCGAAGCGGCGAAGCTGCAGGATGTCGTAGTCGATCGACGGCGCGGCGACGAACGTGCCGAGCCCGTGGCGACGCGTGATGAGGTGCTCGCGCTCGAGGAGCTCGAGCGCCTGACGGAGGGTCATCAAGGTCACGCCGAAGCTCTTCGCGAGCTGGCGCTGATTGTCGAGCCGTGCGCCGGAAGCGAGCTCGCCGCCGCGGATTCGTTCGCGCAAGGTCTCCGCGATGCGGTGGTAGCGGGGCACTCGACTGTTCAGCTTCATCCTGCCGTTCATAGAACCTCAGTGTTCTAGAACTCCGAACGCCGACAGCAATCGCGACAGCGCTGAGACACGGAAGAGAAACGCCAACTCCGAAAGGCACTTCGGCCCGAGAGCGCCCGCGACGTGCCTATCGTACCATCTTTCTCGGCGAGCCGTCGACTCGCCGCGCGGCGGACAAGAATTGCGGTGATCCGACGGGGCGGCGGCGGCAGCCGCGACGCTTACGAGCCGGCCGAGAGCTCTCGGGTCAGGCCGACGAGCCGCTCGAGCTTCCCGCGGGCGGCGCCGCTGTCGATCGAGCGCGCCGCCAGCTCGACGCCTTCCTTCAGATCGCGCGCCCGGCTTCCGACCACCAGCGCGGCGGCGGCGTTCATGAGGACGATGTCGCGCTTGGGGCCGGGCTCTCCGCGGAGGATCGTGCGGATGATCTCCGCGTTCTGCTCGCGGTCGCCGCCGAGCAGGTCACGGATCGAGGCGCGCGACAGGCCGAAATCCTCGGGTCGGACGGTGAACGTCCGCACGACGCCCTCGCGGACCTCGGAGACGCGGCTCTCGCCTGTGTTCGAGATCTCGTCGAGGCCGTCGGCCCCATGGACCACGAAGGCGCGAAACGTGCCGAGCTCGGCCAGGACTCGGGCGAGCGGCTCGGTCAGCGCCGCCGCGGCGACGCCGATGACCTGGGCATTCGCACCCGCCGGGTTGGTCAGCGGGCCGAGCAGGTTGAAGACCGTCCGGATCCCGACCTCGCGCCGCGCTGTCATCACGTGCTTCATCGCCATGTGGAGAAGCGGCGCGTAGAGAAACCCGATGCCGACCTCGGCCACGCACCGACCGACCTGCTCGGGCGTCAAGGTCAGATTGACGCCGAGCGTCTCGACGACGTCGGCCGAGCCGCACAGCGAGGCGCCGCTCAGTCCCGACATCGAGCGGTTGCCGTGCTTGGCGACCCTGAGCCCGGCGCCCGCCACCACGAACGCGGTCGCCGTCGAGACGTTGAAGGTTCCGGAGGCATCGCCGCCCGTGCCGCACGTGTCGACCAGCATCTCGCGATCGGTGCCGGTGAGCGCGGCCGTCTCCTCGGCGCGCGTGTGGACGCGCGCGACCTTCGAGCGCATCACCTGCGCGAACCCGATCAGCTCCTCGACCGTCTCACCCTTCATCCGGAGCGCGGTCAGAAACGCGGCGATCTGCGCGTCGGTGGCGGTGCCCGACATGATGGCTTCCATCGCGCCGGCGGCCTCGATGCGCGTGAGATCGCGCCGGTCGACGAGGACGCGCGTGGCTTCGGTGATGATCGGGCTCGTCATGCCGGACCCCTCCTCCCCTCTGGGGGCCCACAGAGTATCGCACCTCGGTCTCGGGGGGTCTGCGGCGACGACAGCCTTCCGGCGCGCTTCGCGCTATTCGCCGGCGCCGGCGCGGTCGTCGAAATCAGCGGGACGCAACCGGCGCCAGCGACACCAGTGGCCAGAGCAGATCCACGTGATGAGCGCAGCCGATCGCGATGGATCAGCGAGCCCGGCGCGACGGACCACGAGCGACGCGTTCACGCCCTGCTGGTCGCCGTCGATCTCGGCGCGCACGAGCTCGAGGCCGGGAACTCCCGCTGAACCATTCCTGGAGGAGATACGTCGCGGATCGCTACGGATCGCTGGCCGCAGCCACGTCTCGCTCAGTCAGCCATCGCGAGGTCGGCGAGCGGTGCTCACGACCTTTCCGTCCGATCGACAGGCACAAGCGCGAGCCGGATGCGCACGCCGTGGATTCGAGCGTCACGCGTCGAGGAGGCCTGCGGGCCGCGCACGTCCATGCCGGCCATGTCGACTCGGAAGGGTGACGTCGAGCGCTCCGCCGTCCGGCGCTCCGCGCCGGTGGCACGGATCGCGGCGAACTGGGTCAGACCGTCGATGAGGCCGCGGGTGCGCACGTCCTGCCGACGCACGTGGCCTTGAAGTCGGCGAACGCTTCGGGTCGCGACATTCGAACCGTCACGCGCGCAGCACCGGGCGGAGTCGGATCGGCGGCGAACGCCGGGCTGATGGCCGCGGCGATCGCGCGTGCGCAACGAGGCGAGACGGACATCTCGCCGCCCCCTCCCGATCAGCCCTCCGCCCAGCCGCGGAGAAGATTGTGATAGCAGCTCGTCAGCGCGATCACCGCGCGGTGCTCCGGAATCGCCTCGGCCACCTGGTTGATGGCCATGTCGAGGTCGAAGAGCACGGTGCGCTGGCCGTCGTCGCGGATCATGCTCTGGATCCAGAAGAACGACGCGAGCCTCACCCCGCGCGTCACCGGGTTGACCCGGTGCAGGCTCGTGCCCGGATAGAGGATCGCATCACCGGCCGGCAGCTTGACCGAGTGGGCGCCGAAGGTGTCCTCGACGACGAGCTCGCCGCCGTCGTAGTCCTCCGGCCGGGTGAGGAAGAGCGTCATCGAGAGATCCGTCCGAACCCGGAGCGGGGCGCCGGGGACCTGGCGGATTGCGTTGTCCACGTGGGCCCCGAAGTTCATGCCCGGCTCGTAGCGGTTGAACAGCGGCGGGAAGACGCGCTGCGGGAGCGCCGCCGACACGAAGAGGCGATTGCGCTCCAGGGCGACCACGATCATCTCGCCCATCTCGCGCGCCTCGGGCGTGCCCTCGGCGATCTGGAGATTGTGCTTGGCCTTGGCCGACTGGTGCCCGGCGGTGACGCGTCCGTCGACCCATTTCGCGCGCTCCATCAGCTCGCGGCAGCGCGCCACCTGCGCCTCGGTCAGGACGGAAGGCAAATGCAGCAACATGTCAGAAGCTCCAGGTCCCGGTGAGCAGGTAGGTGCGCGCCGTCCCCGGGATCGCGTGAGACGGATGCACGCCATCGGTGTAGCGCTCGTCCGAGACGTTGATGATGTTGGCACGCAGCTCGAATGATTTGACCGGTCGATACGCGCCGTGATGTCGCCGCGCACGTACCACGGCACCTCGTTGGTGTTGATGTTGTTCGCGAACCGGCGGCTGGAGTAGAACGCGCCGCCGCCCACCTGCCACTGATCCGTGATGTCCCACGTGGTCCACAGGGTCGCGGTGTGCCGGGCGACGTTCGGGATCTCCTTGCCCTCGACCGGTATGCCGGTGACGACGTCGAGGGAGTCGACGACCTCGGTGTCGAGGAAGGTGTAGCCGGCGAAGATGTTCCAGCGGGGCAGGATGGTCCCGGCGCCGGACACCTCGAAGCCGCGCACGCGCTGCGTACCCTCGTTGACCATGACCCCGAGCGCCGGGTCGGTCGTCCGCGCATTGGTCTTGTCGATCTGGAAGACGGCGGTGGCGACCGAGAGCCGGCTCGCCGAAGAGGTCCCACTTGGCGCCGAGCTCGTAGCTCACGTTCTTCTCGGGCTCGGCGCTGGTGGTGTTGATCGCGAGCGTCAGCCCTTCGGCCGACGGGTTGAACGAGGTTCCGTAGGAGAAGTAGTAGGTCTGCTGGGGCGTCGGCTGGACGACGAGGGCCGCCCGCGGGCTGAACTCGTTGTTGATCTGGGAGAACTCCTGGCGCAGGAACTTGTTCTCGAAGTCGGTGTCGAAGTGGTCGAAGCGGAGCCCGCCCATGATCTTCAGCCACTGGGTGATCGCGATCTCATCGACGAAGTACGCCCCGAAGTTGAACGCCTCGGTCCGGCCGCGGAAGTTCGTGGTCCGGCCCAGGCTGGTCGGGCGCAGCGGATCGGGAAAGATCAGGTTCGTGGTGGGGACGTTGGTGAAGCCCCAGCGCGTGACGTCCGAGACCTCGTAGGAGAACTCGAGGCCCGCGATCAGGGTGTGCTTGAGCCCCCAGGTATCGAACCGGAACGTGAAGTCGGTCTGCTCGGTGAAGTTGCTGTCGTGCTCGTCGCGCTCGGTGTGGCCGCGGGTGACCGTGATCAGCGAGAGCGGCGTACCGGCCGGCACGACCGGGTTCGCCGGCGGCGAGACGGCGGCTTCGCGATGATAGTACGCGACGCGCAACGCGTTGCGCATCTTGATCGCGTCGCTGAACGCATGGTCGAGCCGCAGGGTCAAGATGTAGACGTCGTCGCGCTCGAAGTCCTGGTTGGCCAGCCCGTAGTTGTTGCCGCGCGGCACGTCCGGCACGGTCCCGAACACGTAGGGAAAGCCGTAGTCCGGCGTGCCTTCGTCGTGCGTGTAGTAGAAGTACGCGGAGAACTGCGTCGGCGTTCCGAGCCCGACGGTGTAGGCCGGCGCGATACCGAAGCGCGACAGCCAGATCTCGTCGCGATCGACGACGTCGTTGTAGTAGCCGAGCAGGTTCAGCCGCAGCGCCGACGTGTCGCCGAGCGGCTGGTTGACGTCGACGGTGCCCCGCACCGTCGGTCCGTAGCCGGAGGTCAGCGAGAAGGTGCGACCCGGCTGGAGGCTCGGCGACTTGCTGACCTGGTTGATCGCGCCGCCGGTGGAGCCGCGCCCGAACATGACGGCCGACGGGCCCTTGAGGACCTCGACCGACTCGAGGTTGAACGTGTCCCGGGTGTACTGGCCGAAGTCACGGATGCCGTCGACGAAGATGTCGTTGCGCGCCGAGAATCCGCGCAGGGTGAGGTTGTCGCCCTGGGCGCCGCCCCCCTCGCCCGCGGCGATGCTGACGCCGGTCACGTTGCGCAGGGCATCGCGCAGGCTGAAGGCGGCTTGCTCGCGCATCACCTCGAGCGGCACGATCGTGATGGACTGCGGCGTGTCCTGAAGCGAATCAGGGAGCTTCGGATTCGCCGACTCGTCGACCTTGTAGCCGTTGGTCCGCTGGCCGCGGACGTCGACGCCCGGCATCTTGACGTCGTCCTTGTCGGTCGCCTGCGCCTTGTCGGTCGCCTGCCCGAAGACGGGCGCGGACGACGCGACCAGGAGCCCGACGCCAAGAGTCGGAGCCATGAGCCGCCGGAGAATCTTCTTCCGTGCGGATGATCGTTCTACGGAGCGACGCAGTCGACGCATGCCTAGCCTCCATGGGTAGTGGACCGAGGCTGGCTGGCACGGGTCGACCCCGTAACTTGCTGGCGATGGTCGGATGACGAGCGCCGCGCGCCGACGGGGTATGCCGCACCCCTCCAGCCGCGGAAGCGGCGCCACGCGAGTGCGATGCCGGTGTAGACGAGAAACGCTCCGCCCGTGGACGCGAGGCCGACGATGGCCTGGCCGACGATGCCGGCGGCTTCTCCGGTGTGGAGCGGCCGCACCCACGAGCGCAGACGACGACCGAGATTCTGGGCGGCGAAGGGCTCCCAGCTGACCACGGCGGCGGTCGACGCATCGAGCGTCAGCTGGGAGCGCGGCGTCGGATGCCAGGCCGGCGGCTCCTGCACGATCGCCACGATCGGCGCGCCCGGACGCTGCGGCAGGCGCAAGGTGATCGCGACCCAGCCGGGCACCTGCTGCTCCGCCCGCGCCAGAACCGCCGCGAGGTTCGTCTGACGCGACTCGCCCGTCGCGGGCGCGTCGCTCCTCTGCCGGGCCTGGCGGCTTCCGCCCGGTGGGCCGGCGCCCGGACCACCGGCCGGCGGCGGCGGGACGTTACCGGTGAGCCGATACAGCAGATCGTTCGCCCACTGATAGGACATGACGGCGCCGGTGAGCGTGATCACGATCAACACCGGTGCGCACCAGATCCCGATCGAGTTGTGCCAGTTGAAGTCGCGCGCCCGGCCGCGCAGCCGAAAGCTCGGCACGGCCACGGCCTTGACCGCGCCCCGGCGCATCGGGCGCGGCCACCAGAGGTAGACGCCGCTGATCGCCATCCCCAGGAACGCGAGATTGCACACGCCGGTGAAGGGCCGGCCGATCTCGCGCGAGCCGAGCCACCGGTGCCAGTCCTCGACGACGTGGAGCGCGTCGGCGATCTTCGAGCTCGCCCCGAGCGCGGCGCTCGTATAGGGATCGACATACAGCGCGCCCTCGCGGCCGAAGGCGACCCGGACGCTCGATCGTGGCTCGGCGCGCACCGTCACCAGGGTGGGCCGGCCTTCGGGGTGCGCGCGGCGCGCTTCGGCGACGATCGTGTCGAGCTCGACCCGCTTCGCGTCGGCCGCCGGCGCCGGGACCGCGCGAAGCTCGCGCTCCGACCACTCGACGATCTGCGGCTCGAAGGCGAGCAGCACGCCGGACACCGCCATGACGAGGATCACCGAGCCGGCCATCGTTCCGGTCAGGAGATGAAGCCAGAAGATGACCTTGCGAAGGGTCATCGCGTGCGCGGGATCCGCTCCACCGGGACGCGCTCCGTGGTCGTCGGCTTCGCGGCGCCGCGGATCCGCGCGATCTCCTTCTGCGCTTGCTCCTTGGTGTCGGTGTGCTGGGCGGCGTGCTCGAAGGCGTCGAGCGCGCCGGGTGAGTCGTTCAGACGCGCGCGGACCACGCCGAGGTTGAACCACGTGCGCCCTTCGTCCTTGAGCGCCACGGCCTGCACGAAGGCCTTCTCGCTGGCCTTGAGATCGCCGCTCTCGTAGCTCAGGCGCGCGATCGTCGTCCACACCTCGGGCCGCTTGCTCCCATGCTCGGCGAGGACACCGAGGTGCTGCAGCGCCTGAGGCCGCCGGCCTTCCTTGACGAGCAAGAAGGCCAGGCTCGCGCGCACGTCGTCGGAGTCGTGAAGCGCGAGCGCCTTGTCCCAGGCGCGCACGGCGTCGTCGGTGCGGCCGAGGTGATCGTACGACGTGCCCAGGTCGCGCTGGCCGGCGAACGACGCGGGATAGAGCTCGACGACCTTCTCGAAGGCCACGGCCGCCTCGGCCCAGCGTCCCTGCGCCGCGGTCGCTTGTCCGGTCAGGTAGTACGCGAGCACGTGATTCGGAAAGCGCGCCGCCGCCTGACCGGCGAGATCGGCCGCCTGCGCGTAGTCCTTGCGGTCCATCGCCTCCACCGCCTGGCGGTAGAGGGCGAAGGCGGGATCGTCCCACAGGGTCTGAGCGCCGGCCGGCTCGACGCCTCCGGTCGCGCTCGCGATCGCGCAGAACGCAAGGCCGACAGCGGTCCAGTGACTTCCGCGGCGGCGGCGCCGCGGATCGTCTAGTCGTTGTGGAGCTCGAAGCGTACCGGCAGCGTGACCCATACGGCCACGGCCTCCTTTCCACGGCGGGCAGGGTCGAAGCGCCACGTCCTCACGGCTTCCACCGCGGCGCGATCGAGATCGACATGTCCGGCGGAGCGTGAGACGGCGATCTGGCCGACGCGGCCGTTCGCGAGCACGATGAAGCGCAAGGTCGCGATGCCCTCGACGCCCTGGCGGCGCGCCGACTCGGGATAGCGCGGCGTCGTCTGATAGCCGCCGAGGGGCCGCGCAAATTCCGGTGAGACCGGCCCCGCTGCCCGTCGACGCGATCGTCTGGCCGGTGCCGTCCCCGCCGCGGCCCCCGCTCGAGCCGTGCCCGGCCACCGGAAGATCGCCGGTTGCGAACAGCGCGCCGGCGCCGGCGGGGATGCCGTTGCTCGTGCTCGAAATGCTCGGCGCGGCGGAGGCGAGGAAGCGGCGATCGGGCGCGATGGGGTCCGGCAGCGGCGCGGGCGTCTCGGTCCTGGGCGCGTCGTCGAGCAGCGATGCGGGCGCGGACGAAACCGGTGCGGACGCGGTCGTCGGTTGATGCAGGATCGGCTTCGTCAACGGCGCCTTGACGACCTTCGGCTTGGGTACTTCCGGCGGCGCGGGCTGCTCGAGCCTGACGAGCTCGATGGGCACCGGAGGCGGAGGCGTGGAAGCCGACGTGACCGCCACCGCCGACACCGCGCCGAGGCCCACGATGTGCGTGAGCACCGACGCCCAGAAGGGCCATCCAGCAAGGCTACCCTCGCGCGCCATTCCGATCGCTTCGCTCATCACCGCGCCTCCGATGTGGGCGTCACCGCGATGGCCATCCGGCTCACGCCGGCCAGGCGGAGCGCGTCGAGCACCGCCACGACGTGGCGATGCGCGGCGTCGCCGTCGGCGTTGATGACGATGGCGAGCGCCGGATTGCCCTGGAGCAGCTGGCGCACGCGCTGATCGAGATCCGCCATGGCGACCGGCTCGCGGTTCAGGTATGCGTGTCCGTCGTGATCGATCGTGACCGACGCGGTCTCGGAGGCCGCGACCTGCCCGGTCGCGGCCTGGGGCAGGTTCACCGGCAGCCCGGCGTACACCGCCATCGAGAGGCTCGCCATCATGAAGAAGACGAGCAGGAAGAAGACGACGTCGATCATCGGAACGATCTCGATTCGCGCCCGGCGCGACTCCCGGCGGCGCAGCCTCACGGGCCGTGCGCCTCCGCGCTTCGCTTGGGCGCCTCGGCCAGCAGGAGCTCGAGGTGCGAGCCGTAGCGCTCGATGGTCTCGTGCATGGCGTCGATTCGGCTGTTGAAGAAGTTGAGCGGCACCAGCGCGGCGATCGCGATGCCCAGGCCGACCGCGGTGGCGATCAGCGCCTCGGCGACGCCGCCGGTGATGGCGTGGGGCGAGTTCATCCCGGACTGGCCCATGATGCCGAAGGCGGCGATCATGCCCGTCACGGTGCCGAGCAACCCGAGGAGCGGCGAGAGCGTGACGATCGTGTCGAGCACGGGCAGGAAGCGCTTGAGTCTCGCGATCTCGTGGCGCGCGGCCGCTTCCATCGCCAGGGTCGGCGCCGGGTTGCGGTGCAGGATGCCGGCGGCGAGCACGCGCGCGACGGGCGAGCGTGATTCCTCGCCTAGCTTCCAGGCCTCGGTCCACTCGCCCTTGGCCGCGCGCGCCAGGATGATCTCGTGGTCGCGGCTCCGGCCCAGGCGCCACCACGTCCAGGCGCGGTCGATGATCACCGCGAGCGCGAGAACGGAGCAGGCCGCCAGCGGAATCATGACGGGTCCACCCCGCGCGAGCACCACGATCACCCCTCTCACCGCTCTTCTCCCCGCGCACGACCCGACAGACGGCGCATGTATCCTCCGATGTCTTCTCGACGACGACGTTCACGACCCCGGCTCTCTCGCCCGGGCTCTTCGGTGGCTGGCTGGCTCGGGCCGTGAAGGCCTCGAGCGGGCTGGCTATTTCGTCAGAATCAGCTTGTCCGACTTCGTGATGCGCAGGCGGTACTCCTGGCCGCGGTGAACGATGATCACCTCGCGGCCGCGCTGAAAGAGGGCGGCGCTCTCCACGCGGCGGACGACCGCCGGCTCGACGGCGTGCCCGTCGAACGCGGGCAGGCCCGCCGCGTCGTGTCGCGCAACCTCGGAGCTTCGGTGTACCGTCTTGTCCATATTAGGAGGCCCTAAGAAATAGCCCGAGGGCCGGCCCATTGTCAAGAGGGGCGGCGATGGCCGGGGACGGCGGGTCAGAGACCGAGGTAGGCGCGCTTCACGTGGGGGCTCGCGAGCAGGCTCGCGCGCGTGCCCTCGAGCGCCAGGCGGCCGTTCTCGAGCACGTAGCCTCGATGCGAGAGCTGGAGCGCCCGCGGGACGTTCTGCTCGACGAGCATGATCGTGGTGCCGGTGTCGTTGACGTGCTGGAGCGTCTCGAAGATGAGCTTCACCATCACGGGCGCGAGCCCGAGGCTCGGCTCGTCGAGCAGCAGGAGCCGCGGCCGCGCCATGAGCCCGCGGCCGATCGCGCACATCTGCTGCTCGCCGCCCGACAAGGTCCCGGCCAGCTGGCGCTCGCGCTCCCGCAGCCGCGGGAACAGCGTGAAGACGCGCTCGAGCGTGTCGCCGCGTCGCGCGCGGTCCGACGCGCGCGCGCCGAGCTCGAGATTGTCGCGCACGGTCAACGAGGGAAAGAGCTGGCGGCCCTCCGGCACGTGGGCGATACCGCGCGCGACGATCTCGGCCGAGCGCAGCCCGTCGAGCCGCGCGCCCTCGAACTCGATGCGTCCGGCGCGCAGCGGCAGGAGCCCGCTGATCGCTCTCAGGGTCGTCGTCTTGCCGGCGCCGTTCGAGCCGATCAATGCGACGGCCTCGCCGTCTCGCACCTCGAGCGAGACTCCCGAGATCGCGGTCAGGTCGGCGTAGCCGGCCTCGACTCCGTCAAGCCGGAGCAGCGCGGACATACTCTTCGCCCAGGTACGCTTCGACGACCTTCGGATGATTCGCGATGTCGGCCGGCGCTCCCTCGGCGATCCGCTCGCCGAAGCTCAGCACGATGATCCGCTGCGAGAGCGCCATCACCGCCCGCATGTTGTGCTCGATCAACAGGATCGACACGCCGGACTCGTGGATCCCGCGGATCAGCTCGATGATCGCTTCGATCTCGGTCGGGTTCAGCCCGGCCATCACCTCGTCGAGCAGGAGCAGCGCCGGGCCGGTCGCGAGCGCGCGCGCCAGCTCGAGACGCTTGCGATCGGCCAGGGTCAGCGCGCCGGCCGGCAGGCGCTCGCGCGTGCCGAGCCCGACACGCGCCACGACCTCGCGCGCGCGGGCGAGCGCCTCGGGCGCCCGCGGGTAGCGGGCGAGCGCGCCGACCCGGACGTTCTCGAGGACGGTCATGCGCGGGAACGGCCGGACGATCTGAAACGTTCGCGCCAGGCCGAGCCGACAGATGGCGTGCGGCGGCAGCCCGACGATCGAGCGGCCGTCGAGGACGATCTCGCCGCCGTCCGGGGCGAGAAAGCCCGAGAGGAGATTGAAGACCGTGGTCTTGCCGGCGCCGTTGGGGCCGATGAGACCGAGCATCTCCCCCCGCGCCACGGTCAGGTCGAGCCCGGTGACGGCCTGGAGCCCGCCGAAGCGCTTGGAGAGACCGCGCGCCGCCAGCAGACTCATCGCGCGCCGCCCGCGCGTCGCGCCAGCGCGCGCCGAAGACGCGGGTAAGCCCCCTCGGGCAGGAACAGGACCACGCCGATCAGGAGCAGGCCGTACGCGATGAGGTGCGCGCCGTGCAGTCCCCCCTGCCCGAGATAGAGCCGGGAGATCTCGGCCAGGGGCGTGAGGATGAAGGAGCCGACGATCGGCCCCAGGAGCGTGCCGGCGCCGCCGACGATCGGCCGGATGATGATCTCGACCGACAACGGGATGCCGAAGAGCGTGTTCGGTTGCAGCGAGAAGAGATAGAACGCGTAGAACGTGCCGCCGAGCCCGGTGAGAAACGACGACACGACCATCGCCAGCATCTTGTACTTGAACGCGTTCACGCCGAGCGCCTCGGCGGCCGCCTCGTCCTCGCGGATCGCCGCCAGATAGACGCCGAAGCGGCGCCGCTCGATGGCCCACGCGGTCAAGGTCGCCACCAGCATGAGCGCCAGCGCGATGTAGTAGTACACGCGCCCGTCCTGGAACTGGAACTGCCGCGGGTTGCCGGTGAACGTGATGTAGAGACCGAGCGGGCCGCCGAGCGCGTCGATGTTCGAGACGGCGATGCGGCAGATCTCGGCGAACGCGACGGTGAGGAGCACGAAGTAGAAGCCGCGCAGCCCGAAGCGAAAGCCGAGATAGCCGATGATCGCGCCGAGCAGCGCCGCGAGCGCGCCGCCCGCGAGCATGCCGACCCACGGCGTCAGCCCGAGCTCGATCGACAGCATCGCCGCGGTGTAGCCGCCGACCCCGACGAACGCGGCGTGGCCGGCCGAGAGCTGGCCGGCGTAGCCGCCGACGATGTTCCAGGCCTGGCCGAGAAAGCCGTAGAAGAAGATCAGGATGAACAGGGTGAGCGCGTACGAGCTCAGCACCGCCGGGAGCGCCACCAGCGCCACGAGGGCTCCGGCGAGCGCCCACCTCATGCCGAGCGGCGACCGAAGAGGCCGGCGGGCCGGAAGAGGAGGATCACGATCAGGAGCGAGAAGCTGAACAGCTCCTTGAGCGACGGCTTGAGGAACACGGCGCCCAGCGACTCGGCGAGCGACACCAGGAGCCCGCCGACGAAGGCGCCCAGGAGGCTGCCCATGCCGCCGATGATCACGATGTTGAACGAGGCCACCGACAGCGAGAGCCCGGTCGGCGGCTGAAACGGCAGGATCGGCGAGACCAGCGCGCCGGCGGCGCCCACGCACGCGGCGCCGATCCCGAAGGCGATCGCGTACACCCGCCGTACGTCGGTGCCGATGACGAGCGCGCCGTACGTGTTGTCGGCGGCCGCCCGGATCGTGCGGCCGAGATCGGTGCGGAAGAGAAAGACCCAGAGGGCGCTCGTGAGCGCGACCGCGACGAGAAACGTGACGAGCCGCGCGACGTCCACGAACACCGGGCCGAGCCAGATCGTGGCCGATGCCAGCGGCGACCGGACGCGCGTCGGCTCGGGCCCGAACGCCACCAGGGCCACGTTCTCGAGCACGAGCGCGACGCCGAGCATCAAGAGAATCTGCATCTCGTGCGGCGCCTCGATGATGCGATCGACGAGACCCCGCTGCACCAGGACCCCGAGCCCAAAGAGCGCGGCCGCGCACACGATGAAGCTCAGATACGGATCGACCCCAGCCCGCGTCGCGAACATGTACGCGAGATACATGCCCCACACCATCATGTCCCCGTGCGCAAAATTCACCACGCGCATCACCCCAAAAATCAACGTGAGCCCCACCGCCATGAGGCTATAGACGCCCCCAAACAAAAGCCCGCTAACCACCCCCTGCACCACAAGCGTCAAATCCACGTCAACTCCGAGTGACTAGGCTCGCGCGCCGGAATGGGGTGGTGCCGCCGCTGCGGGTTGTCCCGGCGTCGGAGGGCGGCGAGCGGGCGTGGGAGGGGTCGAGCGGACCCGTTCCCTCCAAGCGAGCGGCGGACGACGCGCGCCGGGATGGAGCCCAGCCGCCGCGGGGCAGCGCACGCGCGCCGCGTGGTCCGTCCGACCCCTCCCACGCCCGCTCGCCGCCCTCCGACGCCGGAGCTTATGCGTGAGGCCGCGGGAAGACGAACTTCTGCATCGCCGCGTCTTTGGGCCACACGGCGACAGGCTTCTGGCTCAAGATCTGGATCATGGTCGGAATCGCGTTGGGGTTGTCGCCGACCTCGTTGAAGACGACCGGTCCGCCGTACTGCATCAATCCGCCGGCGTAGTTCGTCTTCTGCATGGCGTCGACGATCGCGTCGGGGTCGCCGAGCGACGTCGCGCGCTCGAGGATGTCGGCGATGACGAACGCGGCGTCGTAGGAGTAGCCGGAGTTGGTGTCGAAGGTCTTGCCGCCCGAGCGCTTGCGGTACTCGTCGGCGACGGTCATCGTCTTCGGATTCTTGAAGTTCGCCCAGGGCACGCTGGTCAGCACGTACTCGAGGTCTTCCTTGAGCTGCGCGATCTGACCGGACTCGTAGATCCCCGGGCTGCCCGGGCCGACGATGCCCATCATCTCGATCCGCTGCTTGCGGATCTCCGGGAACAGCAGCAGCGCCGACGCCGGACGCGTGATCGGCGCGATGATGTCCGGCTTCGCCGCCTTCGCCTTCGAGACTTCTGTCGAAAGATCCGTCGGCGGCTCCGGCCACGGGATGACCTCGACGATGTCCCACGAGGGAGTGGCGGCCTTGTGAGCCGCCTGGAAGCCGCGCGCCTGGCTCTGGCCGAAGAGGTCGTTGCAGTACATCAGCACGACCCGCTTGGGCGACACATTGGCTTCCTTGAAGATGTCGATGAAGTACTGGACGGCCTTGCGGCCGAAGCTCGACCCGGTGGGGAAGTTGCGGTAGACGTACTGGACCTTCTGTTGACCGCTCTTGACCGACGCGGCGACGTTCGCGGTGATGGGATCGGCGGCGGCGATGTCGATCAGGAACGGCACACGCCGCTGCTGCGCGACCGAGACCATCGCGTTGGTGCTGCCCGAGTCGAAGGAGCCCAGCAGCATCTGGGCGCCCTGGGTCACCACGCGCTCGGCCTCGACGCGGCCGTTCTCGGGCTTGGTCTGCGTATCGCCGACGATCAGCTCGAGCCGGATGCCACCCTTGGACTTGATGCCGCCGGCCGCGTTGATGGCGTCGACGGCCATCTGCGCCCCGAGACGGCACGCCTGGCCGGGCTCGGCGAGCGCGCCGGTCACCGGATGAATCGCGCCGATCTTGAACGTCTTCGGCTGAGCGCGCAGGGGCAGCGGGAAGCCGAGAACCGCGGCGCTGCCCGCCGTTGCTTTCAAGAACGTACGTCGGTTCAGTCGATGGGTCATCCTAGAAGCTCCTTGGCGATGATCATTCGCTGGATCTGATTCGTCCCCTCGTAGATCTGCATGATCTTCGCGTCGCGCATGAACCGCTCCACCGGGAACTCGCGCGTGTATCCGTAGCCGCCGAAGATCTGCACGGCATCGGTGGCGACCTTCATGGCGGCGTCGCCGGCCCAGCACTTGGCCATCGACGCCTCCAAGGTGTTGCCGCGGATGCCGGCGTCGACCTGCCGGGCGGCGTGATGGACCATGAGCCGCGCCGCGTGCACCTGCATCGCCATGTCCGCGAGCATGAACTGGATGCCCTGGAACGCGGCGATCGGCTGGCCGAACTGCTGGCGCTCCTTCGCGTACGCCGTCGCCGCATCGAGCGCCGCCTGGCCGATCCCGACGGCCATCGCGCCCGTCATCGGTCGCGTCATGTCGAGCGTGCGCATCGCGATCTTGAATCCCTCGCCTTCGTCACCCAGGCGCTGCTGCGACCGGCACGGCGCAGTCCGTGAAGTGGAGCGCCACGGTGGGCGAGCAGCGGATACCCATCTTCCGTTCTTTCTTGCCGACCGAGAAGCCGGGCATGCCCTTCTCGATGAGAAACGCCGTGATGCCCTTCGCGCGCTTGCCCGGATCGACCGTCGCAAAGACCGTGAGCACATCGGCGTGGTCGCCGTGGGAGCACCACTGCTTCGATCCGTTCAGGACGTAGTGATCCCCCTTGCGCACCGCCGTCGTCCGGAGGCTCGCGGCGTCCGAGCCCGATCCCGGCTCCGAGAGCGAGTAGGCCGCCATGAACTCGCCGGTCGCGAGCCGCGGCAGGTACTTCTTCTTCTGCTCCTCGCTGCCGGCCAGCACGATCGGCAGCCCGCCGAGCGGATGGGCGCCGAAGTTCGTCGTCGTGCCCGCGCACGCCCACCCGAGCTCCTCGGCGACCAGCGAGAGCGCGAGGCAGCCCATGTTCGAGCCGCCGTACTCTTCCGGCACCCAGATGCCGAAGAGGCCGGCGTCGACGAGCGCGCGCATCGACTCCGTCGGATAGCTCTCTTCCTCGTCGTACTTGCGCAGCGTTCGGCGCGATCCGGTCGCGCGCGACCTTGCGGGCGAGATCGCGGATCATCCGCTGCTCTTCGGTGAGATAAAACACGTCGTTCATGGTTCGCGTCTCCCTCAGACGATCTGTCGCCGCTGCAGGTCGGCAAGCTGCTCGGGCCCCAGGCCGAGCGCTTCGCCGTAGATCTTCTCATTGTGCTCGCCGAGTCGGGGCGGAAAGCTGAGCGCCGGCGGCGCGCCGACCGGCGGGGCCGGCAGCGCGATCCGGAGCCCCGAGCGCGGGTCCGTGATCTCCACGAGCTTGTCGGCGACGAACCGATCGACCATCACGTCGGCCAGGGTGTTCACGCGAGAGACCGGCACGCCCGCCCGCCGCAGCGATTCGAGCGCCTCGTCGCTCGAGAGACCGGCGAAGCACGCGGCCAGCTCGCGGTCGAGCCGCTCGACGTCGCCGATGCGGCCCGCGTTGGCGGTGTACTC
This sequence comes from uncultured Candidatus Rokubacteria bacterium, assembly GCA_963789955.1. Lineage (GTDB taxonomy): Bacteria > Methylomirabilota > Methylomirabilia > Rokubacteriales > CSP1-6 > AR31. The sequence goes on along the minus strand of CAWBMV010000034.1, from coordinate 1,009,677 downwards.
GGGCCGAGCGAGCCGGCTGAACGCGGGCAGCGCCGTCAGCGCCGCCCACTGCTGATCGTTGCCGATCGCCAGATAGACGTGGCCGTCGCGGGTCCGGTGCACGGCCACCGGCGCGAAGAACTGATGGCGATTGCCCTTGCGAGTCACGCGCTCGCCGAGGCTCGAGAGCGCGACGGGCGCGACCATCCACGACACCGCGCTCCGGAGCATCGACACGTCGATCCGCGCGCCCTCGCCCGTCGTCGCGCGGCGATAGAGCGCCTTCATCACCTCGCCGTAGCCGTGCTCGGCCGCGCCCAGATCGACCATCGGCAAGCCGAAGACGAGCGGCGACCCGTTCGGCTCGCCCGTCAGCTCCATGAACCCCGAGCGCGCCTGGAGCACCGGATCGTACGCCGCCTCGTCGTGCTCGGGTCCGAATCCGGTGATCCCGAGCCAGATCAGATCCGGCTTCACGGCCGTGAGCGGCCCGGGCTCGATCCCGAGACGGGCGTAGCTTCGCGGGCGCTGGTTGCAGGCGAACACGTCGACACCGAGCTTCACGATCAGCTGTCGCAAGAGCGCCTGGCCCTCGGGATGGCCGAGGTTCAGGGTGATCGCTTCCTTGCCGCAGTTGTTCGGCAGGAAATAGCTGCGCATCGCCGGCTCGTGAAGCACGTCGCTGCCGACGAACCGGTTCGGATCGGGCCGCTCGGCATTCTCGACACGGATGACCCGGGCGCCGTCGCAGGCGAGCCGATAGGTCAGGAACGGCAACGTCGTGGCCTGCTCGAGGCTCAGCACGGTCACGCCCGCGAGGAGCCCGCGACTCATCGCCGCGGACGGCGATCGACGACGCGCACCGCCTTGCCCTGCGCCCGCTCGATCGCGCCGTGGGCGCACAGACGAATCTCGGGACTCAGCGCCAGCACGTCGTGGAGCTCCCGCCGGATCCGCGCGGCGACCGCCGGGTCGCACCCGGGGTCCGTCTCGACGTGGATCGTCATCCGCTCGCCGCCGCCATCCGAGTCGAGCACGACCTGATACTCGTGGCTCACGCCGGCGTGCTTCAACAAGGCGGTCTCGATCTGTCGCGGATAGAAGTTGATGCCCTTGTAGATCACCATGTCGTCGACGCGGCCGCGAAGCCGGTCGAGCCTCAGCGACGTGCGGCCGCAGTCACAGCGCGCGCGCGACACGATCCGCGTCAGGTCGTGCGTTCGATAGCGGACGAGCGGCAGCCCCTCGCGCGTCAAGGTCGAGAGGACGAGCTCACCCTCCGTCCCGTCCGGCACGACCGCGCCGGTCATCGGATCGATGACCTCGGGGTAGTAGTGGTCTTCCCAGACGTGGACGCCGCGGCGGGCGGCGCAGTCGATGCCGAGTCCGGGCCCGCCGGTCTCGGTCATGCCGATGATGTCGAAGGTCCGGATGCCGAGCTCACGCTCGATGCGCGCTCTCAGCTCGTCGGACCACATCTCCGAGCCGAGGATGCCGACCCGGAGCGAGAGCGAGGCCAGATCGAAGCCGTCCTCGCGCGCCGCCTCGATCAGGCGCAGCGGATAGGTCGCGATCGCGGTGACGACGGTCGCCTTCAGATCGCGCATGAGGCGGAGCTGCAGCGCCGTCCGGCCGGCGCCGGTGGGGATCACCATCGCCCCGATCCTCTCGGCGCCGTAGTGGAAGCCGAATCCGCCGGTGAACAGGCCGAACGAGGGCGTGATCTGGATGACGTCGTCGCGGCCGACACCCGCGGCGGCGTAGCAGCGCGCCATGACCTCGCCCCACTGCGCCACATCGCCGTCCGTGTACGGATTCAAGATCGGGTTGCCGGTCGTGCCGCTCGACATCTGGATGCGCCGGTAGCCGGCCGCGCGCGCGCACGCGAGCCCGTAGGGGTACGCGTCGCGGAGCTCGTCCTTGGTGAGGAACGGCAGCGTCCGCCAGTCCGCGACACGCGCGATGTCTCCGGGGCGGACGCCCCCGAGACGGCGCGCCCAGGCCGGCTCGCTCAGGACTCGAGCGAGCGTCGCGCGCATCCGCTCGACGACGAGCCGCTCGAGCGGCTCGCGATCGAGGGTCTCGAGCTCGGGCTGCCACATCGTGCTCCCGCTCACGGCCATGGAGTCTAGCGCGTCAGCCCGCGACGTCGCCGCGGACGCGGTCGAGTCCGAGGTAGGCGGTGCGGACGCGCGGATCGGCCGTGAGCTGGGCACTCGTGCCCGACGTGACGAGCCGCCCGGTCTCGAGGACGTAGCCGCGGGAGGCGAGCGCGAGCGCGCGCCGCGCGTTCTGCTCGACGAGCAGCACCGCGACGCCGTCGTCGTTGATGCGCCGGATCACCCGGAAGATCTCGCGCGCGAGGATCGGCGCCAGCCCGAGCGAGGGCTCGTCCAGGAGCAGGAGCCGCGGCCGCGTCATCAGCGCGCGGCCGATGGCGAGCATCTGCTGCTCGCCGCCCGAGAGGGTGCCGGCGATCTGCGCCTTCCGATCGCGGAGCACGGGGAAGAGGCGGAAGACCGACTCCAGCCGCTCGACGATCCGCGACCGCTCCACGGTGTGGCCGCCGACGAGCAGGTTCTCGTGAACCGAGAACTCCGGGAAGATCTCGCGGCCCTCGGGGACGTGGCTGACGCCGGCGGCCACGATGGTGTCGGCCGGGACGCGGGTGATGTCGCGGCCCTCGTAGCGGATGCGACCCTGCGTCGGTCGCACGAGCCCGGACACCGCGCGCAAGGTCGTCGACTTTCCCGCGCCGTTCGCGCCCAGCAACGTGACGATCTCGCCCGGCAACACGCGCAAGGTCAGCCCGTCGAGCGCGCGCCGCTTGCCGTACGCGACCGCGACGTCGTCGAGCTCGAGCACGGGAATCACGCGTCCTCCTCGCTGCCCAGATACGCCTCGACGACAGCGGCGTCGGTCACGATCTGCCGGGGCTCGCCTTCCGCGATCTTGCGCCCGTGGTCGAGCACGGCCACGCGGTCCGAGATACCCATCACCAGCTCCATGTCGTGCTCGACCACCACGATCGTCAGCCCGCGTTCGTCCCGCAGGCCTCGGATGACCGCCATCAACGTCCTGGTCTCCGTGGGGTTGAGCCCGCCCGCCGGCTCGTCGAGCAGGAGGAGCCGCGGCTCGGAGGCCAGCGCCCGGGCGATCTCGAGCCGCTTCTGGGCGCCCAGCGGCAGGCTGCCCGCTTCGGTCGCGGCGACGTCGCCGAGCCCGAAGCGCGCCAGCAGCGCGTGGGCCGCCTCGCGCGCGCGCGCTTCCTCGCTCCGGACACCCGGCAGCCACAGCGCGCCGCGAATCACGCCCGTACGCAGATGGCTGTGGCGGCCGATCAGGACGTTGTCGAGGGCCGTCAGCTGGCGAAACACCTCGGTGTTCTGGAACGTGCGCGCGACACCCCGCCGCGCGATCTGATGCGGCGCCAGCGCGCGCAAGTCGTCGCCGCCGAGAGTGATCCGGCCCTTCGAGGGACGGTAGAGGCCCGTGATCACGTTGAACACGGTCGACTTGCCGGCGCCGTTGGGGCCGATCAGCGCGAAGATCTCCCGATCGCGGACCTCGAAGCTGAGCCCGCTCAGCGCCGCGAGGCCGCCGAAGCTGATCGAGAGATCTTCGACACCGAGCACCGCCTTACTCGGACTTGAGCCAGTCCGTCATCGGCTTGAAGCTGCCCTTCTCGACCCGCACCCAGAATCCCTGCTTCTGCGTCTCGTGGTCGGGGCCGATCGTGATCGGCGGCAGGATGCCGCTCTCGTAGCCCTTGAAGGACTCGAGCGCGGTCATCAGCGAGTCGCGCGTCAGGTTCCGGCCGGCGCGCTTGGCGCCTTCCGCGAAGAGCATGGCCGCGAAGTAGCCGGCGATCGAGTACCGATTCGGCTCGTTCTGCGGGAAGTAGCGCCGCATGTGCTCCCGGTAGAGCTTCACGCCCGGCAGATCGGAGCTCACCGGATCGGGCCAGAGCGAGAGCCCCTCGACCCCCTCGGCGGCGTCCCCGGCGAGCGCCAGGTAGCGCTCGTCCGTCAGCGGGCCCGTCGAGACCATGATCGTGTCGGTCCAGCCGATCTTCTGGCGCTCCTTCAATGCCTGCGCGCCCGGGCCCGGCACCAGCACGAGGAACGTCACCTCGGGCTTCGCCGCCTGGAGCTTCGCGACCTGCGCGCTCACGTCGGTGACCCCGCGCTTGACCGATTCGGCGGCGACGAGCTTGAGGCCGTAGCGCCCCAGATCCTTCTCGAAGGCGGTGAGAAACGACTTGCCGTACTCGTCGTCCTGGTAGAGCGCGGCGAACTTCTTGACCTTCCGCTGCCCGGCCAGGTAGTCGATCATCATCTTCGACGACCGATCGCTCAGGGTCATCCCCTGCATCACGTAGCGCTTGCCGCGGGTCACCGGCGAGCTCTGATACGGGAAGAGCAGCGGGACCTTGTTCTCCTCGAGATAGTCGAGCGTCGCGACCACCGGCGGCGAGCCCTGCGGGATGATGATCGCGAAGACGCGGTCCTGCTCGACGAGCTTCTTGGTGTTGGCCACGGCGTCTTGCGGGCGATAGGCGTCGTCGTAGTAGACGGTGCGGACCTTGCGCCCGTGGATCCCGCCCGCGTCGTTGATCACCTTGAAGTAGAGATCGACGCCGTATTTGGTGATCTGCTCTCCCGTGAAGGCGAGCGGGCCCGAGAACGAGTTCGATCCGCCGATCACGATCTCGGTGTCGCTGACACCCGGCGTCTGGGCGCCGGCGGGCAGCGCGCTCAAGCGCGAGAGCCAGGAGCAGCAGAACGCTCGAGCGGCTGATCATCGATCGTCTCCTTGTCGAGAGGGCCTGGAGCGCGCCCCGGCAATCTTACCGAGCGCGCTCGCGATGCCGCCGGGCATGAACAGCATGGACGTTATCAGGATCGCGCCGAAAATCAGCGGCCGGTAGTTCTGAAAGCCGGCGAGTGAGTCGTTGAGGGTCGTGATGACGGCGGCGCCCACCACGGAGCCCAGGATCGAGCCGAGGCCGCCGACGATGATCATCGCGACGAAGTCCACCGACAGGAAGACGTCGAAGGAATCGGGCGAGAGGAAGCCGACGACGAGTGCGAAGAGGCCGCCGGCCACGCCGGTGTAGAAGGCCGACACGACGAAGGCCAAGGTCTTGTACGCGGCCAGGTGGATGCCGCTCGCCTGCGCCGCGATCTCGCTCTCGCGCACGGCCAGGAGCGCGCGCCCGGTCCGCGTCCGGCTGATGTTGACGGCGGCGACGATCAACAGCGCGGCGACCGCCATGACCAGGTAGTAGCGGGAGGTGTCGGTCGAGAGCATCCAGGGGCCGAGGCGCGCCGCCGGCACGCGCAGGCCGTCGTTACCGCGCGTGAGCCAGTCGAGACTCAGAATCGCCTCGACCACGACGAAGCCGAAGGCGAGGGTCGCCATGGCCAGATAGAGCCCTTCGAGCCTCAAGCACGGCACGCCCAGCGCCAACCCCACCGCCGCGGTGACGAGGCCCGCGATCAGGAGCGTCACCGGCACCGGCAGCGCCGGCGCGCGGATCGTGAGGATCGCCGCCGCGTACGCGCCGATCGCCAGGAACCCGGCGTGGCCGAACGACAGCTGATTCGTGTAGCCGGAGAGGAGATTGAGCCCGATGGCCACGATCGCGTTGATCGCGATCAGGCTCGCCAGGAAGACGAAGTAGGGCGGCGCGGCCCACGGCCAGCCGAGCACCACCGCGGCGCCGGTCGCGAGCGCGGCGTGTCGCATCAGACCTTTCGCCGCGCGACGCGCCCGAGCACGCCGCCGGGCCGCACGAGCAGGATCGTGATCATGACCAGGAACGGCACGGAGTGCTTGATCGAGGCGGGCAGGTAGAGCGGCGCCAGGTTCTCGAGGACACCCAGCAGCATGCCGCCGACCACCGCGCCCGGCATCGAGCCGAACCCGCCCAGGACGGCCGCCGTGAATCCGTTGATGGCGACGAGCCCCATCTTCGACGAAAGGAAGATGACCGGCGCGATCAGCACGCCGGCGACGGCGCCGACGACCGAGGCGATGACCCAGGACGACGAGTAGACGCGCTCGACGCTGATCCCCATGAGCCGCGCCGCCCGCTGATTCTGCGCGACCGCGCGCATCGCGCGGCCCAGGCGCGTCCAGCGGAACAGCGCGGCGAGGGCCAGCATGAGCCCGAGCGACGCGCCGATGATGCCGAGCGACACCGGCGCCACGCGCACCGGGCCGATCGCGAGGGGCCGGTTCCCGAAGAACGACGGGAACGGAAACTCGTCGTGGGTCCACGCGATCCCGGCGGCCGAGCGCAGCATCAGCGACAAGCCGAGCGTGATGATCAGTACGTCGAAGTGCGTCGCCGAGATCGCATGGCGGATGACCAGCCGCTCGAGCAGGAAGCCCAGGAGCGCCGCGGCGACCACGGCGACCAGCAGCGCGACGACCAGAGGCACCGCGAGCACCTGCAGCGCGGTCCAGCCCACGAACGTCGAGATCATCAGCATCTCGCCCTGCGCGAAGTTGAGCGTCCGGGTCGCGTTGTAGATGATGACGAGGCTGATCGCCATCAGCGCGTAGATCGAGCCGGTCGCGAGGCCGCTGACCACGACGTGGACGAGGGCGGCGCCCGTCACGAGGCCACGAAGCGACAGGCCGGCGCGCCCGTCGCGACGCACGCGGTCTCGGCGACCGTGGCCGGCCGACCGAAGGTCGCGGTCGCCAGCGATTCGAGCACGCCGCGGATGAGATGGCACACCGGGGCCGCGGACGGCCCGTACGACTCGGCGACGGGCGAATGGCGCACGCTGACCGACAGCTCGGTCGCGGTCAGACGCTCGAGCGCGAACTCGCCCCAGCCGATCTCACCGCCGATCCGGAGCAGACGGCCGACTCGCTCTTCCGCCGATCCGCCGAGCGACGCCGCCGCCCGCGCGCCGCCGGCCCGGCCTCCAGCGGCGATGCACGACGCCGCGCGCTCGCCGAGCGCCGTGCTCCACCGCCTTCTGGAGCCCGACGAGCGTTTCGGGCCGGATCAGCAGATAGCGCGCGCCGCCCAGCGTGAGACCGCCCCGGCCATCGGCTTCGAGCGCGGGCGGAGCGCTCAACGGATCACCTTCGGCCACATCGGCGACTCCCAGCCCTGGTCGAGGAATCCACGGATCTCGCGCCGGCTGAAGTCACCGAGCCCGAGGTGCTCCAGCGCTCGGCCGCGTCCCGACAGCTCACGGCCGAGCAGCGCGCGAAACATCAGGAGGAGTCCCGAGACACCCGGCGTGTCGACACCCGCCGCGCGCCCCGCCGACTCGAAGAGCGCCAGGCCGAACGCCACGTCCTCGGTGACGTACCGGTGCTGCATCGTGACGATCTCACTCCAGAGACCGCTCGCGAGGAGCTTCGTCCTGGCGCCCGCGCCGTAGAGGCCCTCGGCGGCGCGCGCCTCGTCGTAATAGGTGGCGAGCTCATAGTGCGGCGCCGGGTACCCCCACTCCGTGCGCGTCGCGACCCGTTCGGCATCGACCACGTCGATCAACCGCCGGACACTCGGCGTGGTTCCCGCAGCGTGGACGTCGAAGGCTCCGCCGTCGATCGCGCCCGCGTTGAGGAGCACCAGCGGCGGGTGGATCACGGGCCCCGCGTTCGTCAGCGCCACGTCGAGCGCGTCGACGCAGGGGCGCGCGGCTGGAAACAGGTCGGCGAGCCGCGCGACCGTCTGCTTGGTGCGCGACGCCGGGAACACGCCGAGCGGAAGATTCGCGGCGCGCACGGGCGCCGACACCGCCGCCGGCCCCGTCCTTCGCGTCAGATACGGCAGGGTCCCGGTCTCCGCGAAAGAAAAGGGCTGCCGGGCGCCGGCGCGGGCGAGCGCGCGCGCGATCGCATAGCTGCCGAGCGTCCCCGGCGTGAGCAGGATGATCTGGCGCTCGTTCACGTGCGGCGCCAGGCTCTTGGCCAGGTCGTCGTGGCCGGTCGCGGGGATCGGCGCGATCACGATCTCGGCGCCGGCGAGCGCTTCGGCGAGATCCGTCGTCGCCCGCGCCAGGCGGGCGGTGCCGGAGCGCCCCTCGGCGGTGAGCACGATCGTGGGATCGTGCGCCAGAGGCCCCAGCGCCTGTGCGGATCGCGCCCAGAGGCGAACCGCGTGACCGGCGAGGGCGAGGTCCGCCGCGGTCGTGAATCCGCCGTGGCTCGCGCCGAGGATCGCGACGTTCACGCGATGGCTCCGGTCGCGTGGAGCTCCGCGATCTTCACGTTCGTGTACTTGAGCACACGGGACAGGATGTCGTTCGTGTGCTCGCCGAGCCGTGGCGGCGGCGTCACCTCGAGGCCCAGCGCGCCGTCGATCTTGACCGGCGAGCCGAGCGTCTGCGTCTTTCCGTGGCGCGGATGGTTCATCTCCACGACCATGCCGCGCTGAAGCACCTGCGGATCGGACAGCACGCGATCGACGCTGAGGATCGGCGTCGCCGGCACGTTCGCGCCCTGCAACCGCTCGAGCCACTCCCGGGTCGTGCGCGTGCGGAACGCGGCCTCGACGAGCGGCATCAGGACGTCGCGATGCAGAACCCGGTCGCGATTGGTGGCGAATCGCAGATCGCGCTCCCACTCCGGATGCTCGACCGCGCGGCAGAAGAGCGGCCAGAACTTCTCGGCGAAGATCGCGACGATCAGGTGCCCGTCACGAGTCTGCAGCGCCGAGTACGGCACGACCGAGGCGTGGCCGGAGCCGAGCGGAATCGGCACGCGCCCGTTCGTCCAGAAGTACTGCGCGATGTACGTGAGGAGCGAGACCTGACAGTCGAGCAGCGAGAGGTCGATGTGAGCGCCCTCGCCCGTCCGCTCGCGGCGGAACAGCGCGCCGGCGATGGAGAAGGCGCCGAACATGCCGCCGGCGAGATCCGCCATCGGCAAGCCCATGCGCACCGGCCGGCCGCCCGCCTCGCCGGTGACGGACATCGCGCCGCCCATCGCCTGCAGCGCGAGGTCGAACGCCGGCCAGTCGCGATAGGGCCCGTCCTGCCCGTAGGCCGAGACCGAGCAGACGATGATCCGTTGATTGAGCGACCAGAGCTTCGAGTACGCGAGGCCGAGCCGCTCCATGATGCCCGGCCGGAAGTTCTCCCAGACGACGTCCGACTGCCGGACGAGGTCGTAGAACACCTCGCGGCCGCGGTCGCGCGCCAGATCGAGCGCGAGCGACTTCTTGTTGCGGTTGATCGCGAGGAAGTACGCCGACTCGCCGTCGGGCAAAAACGGCGGCCCCATGATCCGCATCGGGTCGCCGCCGTCGGGATCCTCGATCTTGATCACCTCGGCGCCCATGTCGGCGAGCAGCATGGAGCCGTACGGCCCCGCCAGCATCCGTGAGAGGTCCAGCACGCGAACGCCTTCGAAGAGCTTCATATCGACTCCTACCGCGGATGGCGTGTGGCCGCCCGCTGAATGGACACGAGCACGCGGTCGGAGGTGATCGGCAGCTCGGTGAATCGCTCACCGATCGCGTCCTTGATCGCGTTGCGAACGGCGGCGGCGACGGGAATCACGCCGGACTCGCCCAGGCCCTTGGCCCCGAAGGGCCCCTCGGCGTCGACGGATTCGATCAGCCGCACGACGATCTCGGGCATGTCGTCGGCCTTGAACACCGCATAGTCCATGAACGTCTGGCTCAGCACCTGGCCCTGCTCCACGACGAGCTTCTCGGAGAGCGCATAGCCGAGCCCCATGTGGATGCCCCCGTGCACCTGGCCCTCGGCAGCGGCCGGATTCAGCGCCCGGCCGACGTCGTGCGCGGACACGACCTTGCGGACGGCGACTCGCCCCGTCTCGGGATCGACGTCGACGAGCACCGCCTGAAACGCCGAGGTGTAGGCGGCCGACACGTTGCCCTGAAAATCCTTGTCGAGCATCGTGGTCGGCGGATCATAGAACGCTTCGGCCACCAGCATGCGGCCGCCGCCCCGGAAGTGGCCCGCGCGTCCCACCGCCTCGTACTGGAGTCGGCGCGGCGGGTCGCGCTCGACGAAGACCCAGCCGCCCTTCACAGAGAGCGCGGACGCGGGCTCCCCGAACTGCACGGCGGCCGTCTCGAGCAGCTGCGCCTTCACCTTCTCCGCGGCCAGACGCGCGGCATTGCCGGCGACGAACGTCGTGCGGCTCGCGTGGGTGCCGACGTCCCAGGGTCTGACGCTCGTGTCCGAGTTGACGACGTCGACCCGCTCGAGCGGCACGCCGAGCGTCTCGGCGACGATCATGGCGAGCACCGTCTCCGAGCCCTGGCCGATCTCGCTCGCGCCCGTGATGAGCGTGACCTTGCCGAAGTCGTCGAGCTTCACGATCGCGCCGCACCCGTCCGAGCGGTAGATGCGCGCGCCGCCGCCGACGTGGAACATGCCGGCGTAGCCGACACCGCGCTTCCAGCCGGGCACCGTTGGCGGCGGGGTCTTCGCGATCTCCTCCGCCGCGGCCTCGAGGCACTCACGCATCGCGAACGAGGTGAGCACGAATCCCTGGGGGTTGACGTCGCCCGACTTCGTCACGTTCCGCCGTCTGAGCTCGAGTCGATCCATGCCGAGCCGATCGGCCAGGTCGTCCATCTGCGACTCGACCGCGAACGTGGACTCGGGATTGCCGTAGCCGCGCATCGAGCCGGAGTAGGGATTGTTCGTGTACGCGATCCTCGTGTCGAAACGTACGTTCGGCACCCGGTAGAGCCCGGCGACCGTCGACATCATCACGTAGGGCGTCGTCGAGCCCCAGGAGGTGTAGGCGCCGCTGTCGATCGTCACGTGCGCGTCGCGAGCGAGGAGCCGTCCGTCCCGGTCGGCCGCCGTGCGCAGCCGGATCGCGCACGGCTCGCGCGTCGGACAGGCCACGAACTCCTCCACGCGGTCGAACTCGATCTTCACCGGCCGACGCGCCGCGCGGGCGAGCATGGCGGCGATGACGTCGATCGGGTAGATGTCGAGGCCTCGGCCGAAGTTGCCGCCGACCGGAGGCTGCAGCACCCGGACGCGATCGCCGCCGATCCCGAGCGCCTCGCCGAGGTCGCGCTGGTACAGGAACGGCACCTGGGTCGTGGACCACATGGTGAGGCTGCCGGTGGTGGGCTCCCAGTCGGCGATGGCGACCATCGTGCCGAGACACGCCGGCGTGACGAAGTTCAACCGGTACGTGTCCTCGACCACGGCCGCCGCCTCGTCGAACGCGCGGTCGACGTCGCCGTGAACGAATCGGTAGCGGAGATGATGCGCGTTGGTCGTGAGCTCCTCGTGCACGAGCGGCGCGCCCGGCTCGAGCGCGGCCAGCGGATCGAACACCGCTGGCAGCGGCGCGTAGTCGGCGTCGATCAACGCGAGTGCTTCCTCTGCGATCTCGGCCGTCTCGGCCGCCACCGCCGCCACCTCGTCCCGGATGCACCGCACCTTGCCGCGCTTGAGCGCGATCTGGTCCTTGGCGAAGCCGAAGGGCCGCTGCTCGACGTCTTCGCCCGTCAGCACCGCCAGCACGCCCGGCAGCGCGCGGGCGCGGCTCGTGTCGACCCGGACGATCCGTGCGTGCGGCACCGGCGTGCGCAAGATCTTTCCGTGCAAGAGCCTTGGCAGCTCGAGGTCGTGCAGATAGCGCGTCCGCCCGGTGACCTTGTCCGGGCCGTCCCGCTTGGGGGTCGATTTGCCGATGACGTCGAACGGCTCGGCCATCGTCAGAACTTCACGGCTTCCTTGTGCTCGCCGAACACGTCGCGCATGGCCTGGGCGATCTCGCCGAGCGTCGCGTACGCCTTCACGGCTTCCATGATCGGGTCCATCAGATTGTCTCGTCCGCGCGCCGCCTCGGCCACCCGGCGCAGCGCCGTCCGCGCCGCGCTGCCGTCCCGCTGGGCGCGGGTACGCTCGAGCTTGGCCAGCTGAGCGGCGTGCGCCTTCGAATCGAAGGCGTAGAGCTCCACCTCGCGATCGGCCTCGGCGGGGACGTCGCCGACGTGGCAGTTGACCGCGACGCGCGGGATCTCGCCCGAGACGACCCTCTGCTCGTACAGGTACGCCTGGCGCGCCACCTCCGCCTGGATCGCGCCGGTCCGGACGGCCTCGACGATGCCGCCCATGCGCTCGACGCTCGCCAGCTCCTCCCCGATCCGCTTCTCCATCGCGTTGGTGAGGGACTCCACGTAGTACGAGCCGGCGAGCGGATCCACCGTGTCGGCCGCGCCCGACTCCTCGGCGCAGATCTGCATCGTGCGCAGCGCGATCAGCTGAGCCTTGGGCGACGGGATGGTGTACGCCTCGTCGTAGGTCGGCAGCGCCATCGTCTGCGCGCCCGAGAGCGACGCGGCGAGCGCGATGTACGCGCCGCGCACGATGTTGTTCTCGGGCTCCTGGACCGCGAACGCCGAGCCGCCGCCGCCGATCAGGCTCCGGAACATCCACGATTTCGGATTGGACGCGTGGAAGCGCTCGCGGAGCATACGCGCGTAGAGCCGCCGCCCCGCGCGGAACTTCGCGACCTCCTCGAAGATCTTTCCCCAGGCGGTGAAGTTGAACGAGATCCGCGGCGCGAAGTCGTCCACCGCCAGGCCGCGCGCGAGCATCAGCTCGATGTAGGCGGCGGCGATCGCCAGACCGTACGCCATCTCCTGCGCGGTGGTGCACCCGGCCTCGCGGATGTGATAGCCGCAGACGGACACGGGGTTGGCGCGCGGATAGTGGCGCGCCGAGAACTCGATGAGATCCGCGACGAGGCGCAGCGAGGGATCGACCGGATAGATCCACGTGCCCCGTGCGATGAACTCTTTCAGGATGTCGTTCTGCGGCGTGGTGACCACGCGCTCGGCGGCCACGCCCTGCTTCTCGGCGACGGCGTAGTACATGGCGGTGATCGGCGCGGCCATGCCGTTGATCGTGAGCGACACGCTCACGCGGTCGAGCGGGATGCCGGCGAACGCTTCCTCCATGTCGGCGAGCGTGTCGACCGCCATCCCGACCCGACCGACCTCGCCTTCCGCCTTGGGATCGTCGGAGTCGAGGCCGAGCTGCGTCGGCAGGTCGAAGGCGACGTTGAGCGCATCCTGCCCGTGCGCCATCAGGTACTTGAATCGGGCGTTGGTCTCCGCCGGCGTGCCGAAGCCGACGTACTGGCGCATCGTCCAGAGCCGGTCGCGGTACATGTGCTTGTGGATCCCGCGCGTGTACGGATACTCGCCGGGCCGCCCGATGTCGCGGTCGAAGTCGACACCCGCGACGTCCTCGGGACCATAGACCGGTGCGATCGGGAAGCCGGCGTGCGCTTTGATCTCTTTCATCGTGTTCTCCTGGACCCTATCGCTCGAGAAAGTCGACCCACGGCGGAATCAACGCGGCGGCTCCTTCTTGAACGCCTTCACGATGTCGGGGAGCGGCGTCCCCATCGGGAACACGTGGCGCACGCCCAGCTGCTTCAGCGCCTCGACGTCACGCGGAGGAATGATACCCCCGACGACCACCGCGATGTCGCCGGCGTCCTGGGCCCGCAGCCCGTCGATGATCCGGCGCGCCAGCAAGAGGTGGGCGCCCGAGAGCACCGAGAGACCGATGACGTCGACGTCCTCCTGGATCGCTTCCCGCACGATCTCGTCCGGCGTCCGCTTGAGTCCGGAGTAGACCACCTCGAATCCCGCGTCGCGGAGCGCGTGGGCCACGACCTTGGCGCCCCGATCGTGGCCGTCGAGCCCGGGCTTGGCGATCAGCACCTTCATGCCGGACGGAACGCCGGCAGCCAGCGCGCGTTGCCGTTCGGGTCGTCGGCGACCCTGAGCGGCGACACGCGGACGGCCTGGCCGATCGCCACCTTCGCCGGCTCGGCGTCGACCAGGATCGAGAACACGCGGAGGCCATCGATCTTCACGATCGCGAAGACGCGCGGGCCCGCGAAGCCGCCGGGCAATCCCACCTCCTGAATCGTGAACGCGTGGATCGTGCCTTCACCCGACAGGTCGACCCAGTCGAACGCGTCCGAGCCGCATTCACCACAGAACGCGCGCGGCGGCCAGGCGAGCCGCTTGCAGCCCGCGCACCGCGTCGTCGCCAGCCGCCCGGCGGCGAGCCGCGCGTAGAACTCGTGGAGCTTCGTGTGCTCGGCCGACTCCAGCGGAAACGGATCGGTGGCCCGGAAGTAGCTCACGTCGTCTCCCGCCGGCGCCGGAGCTGGCGGAGCAGGTCGCGCACCTTGGCGGTCTCGAACGCCTCGCGCCGATCGCCCGCGTAGTCGAAGAAGCCGCGCCCGGTCTTCGGGCCGAGCTCGTTGCGCGCGATTTTCTCCTCGACCAGCCGCGCGGCGCGAAAGCGGTCGTCGCCGAGCGCCTTGGCCAGGAACCCGCTCGCGCGGTGGAGGATGTCGACGCCGCCCCAGTCGATGAACTCGAAGATGCCGACCGTCGCGTAGCGAAACCCCATGCCGGCCTTGAAGGCGCGGTCGACGTCTTCCGGCGTCGCGACGCCTTCCTCGACCAGACGCACGGCCTCGTTCATCAGCAGCGCCTGCATCCGGGGTCCGATGAATCCGGGCGAGTCGGCGCAGCGCACGGGAACCTTGCCGAGCTTCTCGAGGGCGGCGATGGTCCGCTCGACGACCGTGCTCGCGGTCGCCTGTCCGGGTACGACCTCCACGAGCGGGATGATGTGCGCCGGGTTCAGCCAGTGGACGACGAGGAAGCGCTCGGGGCCGCGGACCGCGTCGGCCATGTGCTTCGGCGAGATCGTGGAGCTGGTCGAGGCGATGATCGTCTCGGGCGAGACGGCCGCCGACACTCGCCCGAGAACGTCGCGCTTGAGGTCGACGAGCTCGGGCAGCGCTTCCTGCACGAACCCGCAGCCTTCGAGGCCTTCGAGCCCGGTCCGGTCGTCGATTCGGCCGAGCGCCGGCTCGATCTCGGCGCGCTGGATCACGCCCTCCTCGGCCATCAACGTGAGGTCTCGGCGGACCTCGCGTCGCGCATCGGCGAACACCGCGGCGGCGCCGCCGGCCGGACGAGTCTTGACGTCGACCAGGGACACGCGGCTCCCGCCGAGGGCGAAGGCGAGCGCGATCTGGCGCCCGATCCTTCCCGGCCCGAGGACCGCGACGTGCTTCATCGACGCTCGCGGCCGTAGATCATGACCACGTGCTCGCCCATCCCGCTGTTGTTGTGCGTGAGACCGACCGATGCGTCCGGGACCTGGCGGGCGCCGGCCTCGCCGCGGAGCTGAGCGAACACCTCGGCCGCCTGCGCGACGCCGGTGGCGCCGAGCGGATGTCCGCAGCCCATGAGTCCGCCGCGCGGGTTCACCACGACGTCGCCGCCGTAGTCGCTTCGACCGTCGGCGACGAAGGCGCCGGCCTCACCCTTGCGGCAGAACCCGAGCTCCTCGTAGGCGATCAGCTCGGCGATCGCGAAGCAGTCGTGGACCTCGGCGACGTCGATGTCCTGCGCCCGCACGCCCGCCATCCCGTAGGCCGACTGCGCCGCGCGCGCGAGCGCCGGCCAGTGCGCGTAGTCCTCGTGAAGCGACGTCAGCTGGAACCCGTCGAGCGCCTGGCCGGTGCCGCGGATCCACACCGGGTGGTCGGTGAATTCGCGCGCGCGCTCCTCCGACGCGACCAGCACCGCGGCCGCCCCGTCGGTGATCGGCGAGCACATGAAGAGCCGGAGCGGCGAGGAGATCATGCGCGAGCCGAGCACCTGCTCGAGCGTCGCGCCCCGCTGAAAATGCGCGTTGGGGTTCTTCGAGGCGTGCGTGTGGTTCTTCACGCCGACCATCGCGAGCTGCTCCTCGGTGGTCCCGTACTCCGCGATGTGGCGCTGCGCGGCCAGCGCGAAGCAGGGCGGCGCGGTGAGCCCGAACGAGGCCTCCCACTCGCGATCGACACCCGTCCCCATGTTCAGGATCGCCTCGTCGCCGTTCGGCTGGTTCAGCTTCTCCACGCCGAGCACCATGACGAGATCCGCCAGTCCGGCGGCGATGAAGGCATAGGCATAGCGAATGCCGACCGTGCCCGAGGCGCACATGTGCTCCGTGCGCGCGCTCAAGGCGCTCGGCCTGATCCCGAGGGCCTCGGCGGCCATCGACGAGATGTGGGACTGGAACGCCGTCCGCTCCGGCATGACCGACCCGACGACGAGACCTTCGACGTCTTTGGGCTTGACCGCCGGCACGCTGTCGAAGCACGCCTTGCCGGCCTCCCAGATCAGGTCGCGATAGCTCGCCTTCCGAACGCCGAACTTCGAGACCCCCGCTCCGATCAGCGCGACGTTTCTCATGACCGCCTCTCAGATCCCCACCGACATCCCGCCGTCGGCGAAGATGACCTGCCCGGTGATGAACGCGGCATCGTCCGACGCGAGAAACACGTGCACCCCCGCGATCTCGTCGGGCGACGCGATTCTCCCGACCGGCACCTGGGCGATGATGCGCTCCCGGATCGCCTCCGGGACGCCGGCCAGCATCGCCGTCATGACCGGCCCCGGCGCGATCGCGTTCACGGTCACGCCGTACTTGGCGTATTCCAGCGCGAGCGTCTTCGTGAGCCCGATGACGCCGGCCTTCGACGCCGCGTAGTTCGCCTGCCCGATGTTGCCGAGCGAGCCGATGGACGAGGTGTTGACGACCCGCCCCCAGGCCCGCTCGCGCATCCCCGGAAGCGCCGCCTGGGCGCACAGGAACGTGCCCTTGAGGTTCACCGACAGGACCGCATCCCACTGCTCCTCGGTCATCTTGGCGGCCATCGCGTCGCGATTGATCCCGGCGTTGTTGATCAGGATGTCGAGCCGGCCGAACGTCCGGGTGACGTCCTGCACGATCCGCTCGCAGTCGGCCTTCTTCGTCACGTCGCCCGGCAGCACCAGCGCCTTCGCGCCGGCCGCGCGGATCTCGCCGGCGACCGCGTCGAGCCCTTCGGGCTTCGCGTCGTTGATCGCGACCGTCGCGCCTTCGCGCGCGAACCGACGCGCCGTCGCGGCGCCGATCCCGCTCGCCGCGCCCGTGACCAGCGCGATCCGGTCCCGGAGCTTCACCCGCGCCTCCGCATGAGCACGTTCTCCTCGTAGGTGCAGACCACCTCGCCGCGCTGATTCTTCACCACGACGTCGAAGGTCACGACGCCGCGGTCGCCCTTGGCGGACTCGCGCGCCTGCTTGACCGTCATCTCGGTGTTGATGGTGTCGCCGAACTTCACCGGCGCGGTGAACCGCAGCCGGTCGAGCCCGAGGAGCGCCAGGGCCGTGCCCTCGAACCAGCCCGAGAGGTTCTGCTGCCCGTTGGACACCGCGAGAGTCAGGATACCGTGAGCCACGCGGGCGCCGAACGGCGTTTGCGCGGCGAACACCTCGTCGGTGTGCAGCGGGTTGAAGTCGCCGGTCAGGCCCGCGAAGCGCGAGACGTCGCCGCCCTCCACCGTGCGGCGGCCGGTCACGAGCACCTCGCCGACCTTGAAATCCTCGAAGAAGCGTCCGCGTGATTGCATCGTTCCTCCCGTCAGGGGCTAGGTGTTCAGGCGAATGCCGGGCCTCGGTCCCAGTCGAGATCGCGCCCGATGATCACGCGCAGGATCTCGGAGGTGCCTCCTCCCGGCAGGAGGAAGCGCGCGTCCCGGAAGTAGCGCTGGACCGGATACTCCATCGCGAGCCCGTAGGAGGCGAAGATCCTGGCCGCTTCGTCCGTGATCTTGACCGCGGTCTCGGAGGCGAAGAGCTTCGCCATCGCCGCCTCGCGCGCGATGCTCCGCCCCGCGTCGAGCCGCGCCGCCGCCTGATAGGTCACGAGGATGGCGGCGTGGAGCGAGGTCAGCATGTCGGCGAGCTTGAAGCCGATGGCCTGGTGCTCCACGATCGGCTTGCCGAAGGCGGTCCGCTCGCGCGCGTAGCCGAGCGCGGCCTGGTACGCGGCGCGGGCCAGCCCCACGGAGATCGCGGCGGTCATCACCCGGATCTCCGAGAGAATGGTGCCGATCTTCTCGACACCGCCCGTCTCGCCGCCCAGCAGGTGCTCGGCCGGAACCTCGACGTCGTCGAGGACGATCTCGCCGGTCACCGAGCCGCGCACCGACATCTTCTCGATCGCCTTGCCGAGCGTGATCCCGCGCGTCGCCGAGCGGTCGAGCAGGAAGAGCGCGATGGACTTCATGCCGCGCTCGTCCGACGTCTTGGCGGCCACCGTCAACAGGTCGGCCACCGGCGCGCTGGTCACCCACGTCTTCGTGCCGCGCAGGACGTATCGGTCACCGCGGCGCTCGGCGCGCGTCGTGATGTTCGCGACGTCCGAGCCGGCGTTCGGCTCCGTGAGCGCGAAGGTCGCGATCAGATCACCCCGCAGGGCCGGAACCAGATAGCGCTGGCGGAGCGGCTCGGAGCCGTACTTGTAGACGAAATACGTGCCCATCAGCGATTGCATCGCCGCCGCGGCCGCCACCGACAGGGAGCCGCGCGCCAGCTCCTCGGCGAAGAGACAGTACGTGACCATGTCGGCGTCGGCGCCGCCGTAGGCCTCGGGATAGCGCAGCCCGAGATAGCCGAGCTCGCCGATGCGCTTGAAGAGCTTGGTCGGGAACTCGGCGCGCTCGTCGATCGTCTCGGCCGCCGGCACCACCTCGGCGTCGACGAATCGCGCGACCGCCTTGCGGAAGTCTTCCTGCTCTGGGGTGAAGGCGATCATTGTAGCGGGGACCTCGAGGCCGGCTTGGACCCGGGGTGGCCTGAGATAGGCGCGGCGAAGCTCCGCATGCCCGATCCCTTCGGTTGCGTCGTTCGGCTCTGGTTCACGGTGACGGGCGCTCCGAGGTCGGCTTGGACCGGCTCCGCGGCCGTCGGGTCGCGCCGTCGTCGACGGAGAGATCGGCGCCGGTTCCGGCGATCACGACGCCGTACTCGCGGCGCGCGGCCTCGATCGACACGTAGTCGTCGAGGACGTCGTCCAGGACGCGCCGCGGATCGCGCTCGAACGGATCGCCGTAGCCGCCGGCGCCCGACTGCTGGAACGAGACGACGTCGCCGTACGCGAACTCGCGCGACTGCTTGCCGTGGACGATCTGCTCGCCCGGTCCGGGGTTGAGGACGGTGAGGCCCAGGCGTCCGGGCCGGCCGCCGCCGAGACCGTACGGCGCGAACTTCTGGCGGTCGGACAGATTCGTCAGCTTGCCCTCGTCGCCGAGCAGCCGCAGGTCGCGCCGGACACCGCACCCGCCACGGAATTTGCCGGCCCCGCCGGAATCGCCGATCAGCTCGAAGCGCTCGACCACGATCGGCTGATTGGCCTCCTGCGCCTCGACCGGGATGTTGGCGGCGTTGAACGCCCACGACATCGCCTCGCAGCCGTCCTTGGCGGCGCGCGCGCCCGTCCCCGACAGCACGAGCTCGTAGGCGACGAAGCGCCGGCGCCGCGCGCGGTCCCAGCCACCGAAGGTCGGGTTCGCCATGTGCGAGGCCGCCGCGGCCACGCGATCGGGCAGCGCGGGGGCGAGGGCGCCGAGCACCGACTCGAACGTGCGGTAGCAGATGATCGCGCGCGGTCCCCCGCCCGCGGGCGGCCGCGGATTCAGAAAGGACCCCTCCGGCGCCTTCACGGTGATCGGGCGCAACGCGCCCTCGTTCATCGGCCCCAGCGGGTCGGTGAGACACTTCACGGCGGCGTACGAGTACGAGCGCGTGTAGTTGATGTAGGAGTTCATGCCGGACGCGGTCTGCGGGCTCGAGCCCTCGTAGTCGATGACCATCGAGCTGCCGTCGACGGTCACCGTCACGGCGACGCGCAACGGCTCGGTGCCGGGGCCGCAGTCGTCCATGAAGTCCTCGAAGCGATAGACGCCGTCGGGGATCTTCTCGATGGCCGCGCGCATGCTGGCCTCGGTCCGCGCGATGATCTCGTCCATCCCGGCCAGGAGGGTCTCGCGTCCATACCGCGCCGCCAATTCTTGCAGTCTGAGCTCGCCGACGCGGAGCGCGCTTCGCTGGGCGCGCAGGTCGCCGAGGACCTTGTCGGGAGTGCGCGTGTTCGCGGCGATGATCCCGACGATGCCCTCCTGCTCCTGGTATTCCTTCCAGACCTTGGTCGGCGGGATGCGCAGTCCTTCCTGGAAATAGTCGAAGATGCCTTCGACGCCCTGGCTGCCCGGCCGCTGACCGCCGACGTCCGTGTGGTGGAGG
Source organism: uncultured Candidatus Rokubacteria bacterium (assembly GCA_963789955.1). Lineage (GTDB taxonomy): Bacteria > Methylomirabilota > Methylomirabilia > Rokubacteriales > CSP1-6 > AR31. The sequence continues at coordinate 989,561 of CAWBMV010000034.1, read as the reverse complement.
ATGTTCACGGCGAATCCCACGAGCGCGCCGTCGTGGAACGCGGGCTGCGTGATGAAGAAGTCCGGCAGATGACCGGAGCCGAGGAGCGGATCGTTCAAGAGCACGGCGTCGCCCGGCCGCAAGGTCTCGACCGGATGCGCGGCGAGCGCGTTGCGCACCGCGAACGACATCGCGCCCATGTGGCCGGGCGAGTACGGCCCCTGCGCGACCATTCGCCCGATGGGATCGAAGACGGCGACCGAGAAGTCCTGGCCCTCACGCGCCTGCTCCGAATACGCGGTGCGGTGCACCGTCGTGCCGATCTCGACGGCGATCGACTGGAGCGCGCCCCAGATGACGCCGAGCGTGATCGGGTCGATCGCGCTCACGCCGGCCTCGTCTCGGCGATCAGGCTGGCGTACTCGTCCACCGTCGCGGTCACGCCCGGAGGCAGGACCGTCGTCGACTCGCGTTCTTCCACGATCGCCGGTCCGGTGAGCGACGTCCCGGCCGGGAGCTGGTAGCGGTCGTACACCGGCGTGTCCGCGTAGCCGCGGGCCTCGGGGAAATACGCGCGGCGCGTCGACTTGCGGCGCACGTCCGCCGAGGTCGCGGCCGCCTTGGCGAGCGCGATCCGCGGGGAGCCGCCGACCGCCGAGAGCTTCCAGGTGACCACCTCGACCGGCTCGGACGCGTTCGCGTAGCCGTAGCGAGCGGCGTAGATCTCGTGGAAGCTCGCGCGCACGCGCTCGAGCGCCGGCGGGTCGAGCCGGCCTTGTGGGACGGGCACCGTGACCTCGTAGCCCTGGCCGACGTACCGCGCGTCGGCCGAGCGCGTCACCACCACCTCGCCGGCCACCGCGGATTCCTGGACGACCGCGATCGCCTGCGCGCTCATCTCGCCGTACATCGCGTCGAGCGCGGCGCCGTCCACCGCGTCGAGGCGCCGCACGTACGTGCGCGCGACGTCGAACTTCACCTCGGCGGCGAGGAGCCCGATGGCCGCCGTCACCCCCGCCGATGCCGGGAGCACGATGCGCGGAATCCCGAGCGCCTGAGCGATGCGGCAGCCGTGCACGGGTCCCGAGCCGCCGAAGGCGACGAACGTGAGGTCGCGCGGATCGCGGCCGCGCTCGATGGAGACCACGCGAGTCGCCAGCTCCATGTTCGTGTTGACGATCGTGTGGATGCCCCACGCCGCGTCCTCGAGCGAGAGCCCGAGCGGGCGCGCGACCCGCTCCTCGATCGCGCGCGCCGCCGCGCCCGCCTGCAGCTTGATCGAGCCGCCCGCGAAATACTCCGGGTTGATGTAGCCCAGCACCACGTCGGCGTCGGTGACGGTCGGCTCCACGCCGCCGCGCCCGTAGCAGACCGGCCCCGGCGTCGACGACGCGCTCTCCGGCCCGACCGCGATCACGCCGAGCTTCGCCCGCGCGATCGAGCCGCCTCCCGCGCCGATCTCGACCAGATCGATCGCCTGGATGTTCATCGGCAGCCCGCTGCCGGGCGCGTTGTTCACGCGATGGAGCTCGAAGGCCGTCGTCGTCGCCGGCCGCCCCTTCTCGATGAGCGCGAGCTTGGCGGTCGTGCCACCCATGTCGAAGGCGATGAGATCGCGGTGGCCGGTCAGCTCGCCGTAGACGGCCGCCATCAAGGCGCCGGCCGCGGGGCCGGACTCGATCATGCGGACCGGATAACGCTGCATCGCCTCGGCCGTCGCGACGCCCCCCGAGGACTGCATCACGAAGAGCCGCCCGCGGTAGCCCCGCTGGCTCATCGCGGTCGCGAGGCCGCGCAGGTACTCGCGCACGATCGACATCACGTACGCGTTCACGACGGTTGTCGACGTCCGCTCGTATTCCCGGAACGTCGGCGAGACCTCGTGAGAGAGCGTGACGGTCAGGCCGGGCGCCTCTTCGGCGGCGATGGCGGCGATGCGCCGCTCGTGCGCCGGGTTCACGTACGCGTGCAGCAGGCACACCGCGAGCGTCGACACGCCGCGCGCCGCCAGCTCGCGGATCGCGCGGCGCGCGTCCGCCTCGTCGAGCGGTGTTCGCACGGTGCCGTCGGCCAGGACGCGCTCGGTGACCTCACCGATGAGCCGCCGCGGAATCAGCGGTGCCGGCTTCTCGATCTGTAGGTCGTACACCTGATAGCGTTTCTCGCGCCCGATGATCAGCACGTCGCGAAAGCCGCGGGTCGTCAGGAGCCCGACCCCGCGCGCCTTGCGCTCGATGACGACGTTCGAGCCCAAGGTGGTGCCGTGAACCGCTTGGGCGATGTCGTTCCAGCGCACGCCCCCCTGGGCGAGCAGGGCGTCGAGGCCGGCCAGACACGCCTCCGAGGGATCGGGATACGTCGTGAGCCGCTTGCCGGTGGTGAGCTCGCCGGAGGGTGATTGCAAGACGAAATCCGTGAAGGTTCCGCCCACGTCGAATCCGACGCGATACGCGGTCAGTTCCGGCGCTCCGCGCGCGAGAGGACGATCCGGTACGGGTAGCGTCGGCCGGTCTGCCAGCTGATGGCGTGCTCCACGGGCTCGCCGCTGAGCGCGAAGTACGTGCGCTCGAAGAAGAGCAGCGGTGATCGGGCGCGAATCTGGAGGTGCTCGGCGACCTGGCGCGGCGCGAGCGCGGCGTCGACCACCTGCTCCATGAGCTTGATCGGCACGCCGAGCACCCGCTCGATGGCTCCGATCAGCGAGGTCTTGGAGAGATCCTCGTCGGAGAGCGCGGTGCCGATCGTCAGCGGCATGTAGGCGGTGACGTGCTGGAACGGCCCGGACTCGGCATGGCGCACGCCGACGATGCAGTACGCCGACGAGCGAGGCGGCAGTCGTAGCGCCTGCGCGATGTTCGCCGGCAGCAGCACGACCTCTTTCGACACGAACTTGAACCAGGTTTCGTCGCCCAGCGCCATCATGTCGCCCACCGAGCCGATCACGCGGAGCTTTCGATCGCCGCCGGCGGCCGGTGTCGCGAACGTCCCGCGCCCGGCGTGGCGGTAGAGTCGTCCTTCCTGAACCAGGACGTCGAGCGCCTGACGGATGGTCGGGCGGCTCACCTTGAAGCGTGCGCAGAGCGCGTGCTCGGAGGCGATTCGCTCGCCTTCGTCGCGGAGCTCGTGGCGGATGGAGTCGGCGATCTGCAGATAGCGGGGAATACCGGGGCGGTAATTCAAAGGAGCGGTCCTCCTGTTGTCAGGATGTCTAGACACGTACCACCGCGGCCCCGGCGCGTCAATGATCCGTTGGTCCCATCTCGGACGATCCGAAGCGGCGCGGCCCCGAGCGGGCGGCGCAGGCGGGCTAATCCGTCGTAAAACGGCGAGCGTTGCCCATATGCGGCCAGGCGGCCGCCTGGGTGTTGGCGAGCATCTGGCGCAGGTGGTTCCGATCATGGTGAACCCACTCGTGGAGCAGCTCGTCCACCCGAAGCCGGCCGACCTTTGGATGCCGGCCCCCGCGCTCCAGATCGGCGGGGCGAAGCCCGGCGACCAGGCCGGCGCTGTCGCGACGCAGCGCGTCGAGCTCGGCGATCAGCGCCGCGGCCGGACGCTGGCAGTCGTGCCGCGCGCGAGCGACCTCGCCCTGATCCCACGCTTCGAGGCTCGGCTCGTCGCCGGCCAGGATGAGACGAATCCGGCCGGCGAAGCCGCGGCGCTCGCTCTCGATGAGGTGGCCGAGGACTTCTTTGGCGCACCACTCGCCGGGCGCCGGGTGCCATGCCAGGACGTCGTCTGGATGGGCCGCGAACTCGGCGCGAATCGCCGCGGCCGCGCTCTCGATCAGCCGGGCCACCTCGCTCGGCGCGAGCGCCCGAACGTCGTCGCTCATCACCGGGTCAGCTCGCGGGCGATGACGATGCGCTGGATCTGGTTCGTGCCTTCGTAGATCTGGGTGATCTTCGCGTCGCGCATGAAGCGCTCGACCGGGTACTCGCGCGTATAACCGTAGCCGCCGAAGATCTGCACGGCGTCGGTCGCGACCTTCACGGCGCTATCGGCCGCGAAGCACTTCGCCATCGACGATTCGAGGGCCGTCTTCGTGGCGCCGCGATCGACGAGCGCCGCCGCGTGATGCACGAGCAGCCGCGAGCCGTGCACCGCGATCGCCATGTCGGCCAGCATGAACTGGATGCCCTGGAAGGCGGCGATCGGCTGACCGAACTGCTGGCGTTCCTTGGCGTAGGCCACCGCGGCGTCGAGCGCGGCCTGGCCGATGCCCACGGCCTGGGCCCCGACCGCGGGGCGCGAGCCGTCCAGGACACGGAGCGCGATCTTGTAGCCCTCGCCTTCCTCGCCCAGGCGATTCTCGACCGGCACCTCGCAGTCGGTCAGATGGAGCGCGGCGGTCGGCGATCCGCGGATCCCCAGCTTGCGCTCGAGCTTGCCGACGGTGAAACCCGGAAACGTCGGCTCGACGAGAAACGCCGTGACGCCGCCCTTGCCCAGGCCGCGGTCGACCGTCGCGAAGAGCGTGATGACCGATGCCTTGCTGCCGTTCGACACCCAGAGCTTCGTGCCGTTCAGGATGTAGCGATCGCCCTTGCGAACGGCACGCGTGGAGATGGAGGCGGCGTCGGAGCCGGCCCCGGGCTCCGAGAGTGAAAAGGCCGCCGTGATCTCGCCGGACGCCAGGCGCGGGAGATAGCGCCGCTTCTGCTCCTCGGTGCCGGCCGCGACAATCGGCCAGCCCCCCACGTACTGAACGAGATAGATGATCGCGGAGGATGCGCACGCCCAGGCGATCTCTTCGACGGCGAGGCAGAACGCGAGGGTGCCCATGTCGGTTCCGCCGTAGGCGTCGGGGATGTAGAGGCCCATGAGCCCCTGTTCCCCGAGCACCTTCAGGCCCTCCTCGGGGTACGCCTCGGCCTCGTCCACGTGGGCGGCCATCGGCGCGATCCGCTCGCGCGCGATCGTGCGGACCAGGGCGCGCATCTCCCGCTGCTCGGGCGTCAGATAGAAGTCGTCGCGCGTCGTCGTCATGGAAAGACCCGCCACCAGTCTACAAGCCCCTGACAAATCTCGTCACGCCCGCCTACGATTTTTTGTAGCGAAACAGTCCGGATATCCCGCGGATGCGCCGCAAGTGCGCGAGATTGCAACGAGCCGCCGAATGGCATCGACGGTGCACCTGGGGAGCGCCATGCAGACGTCAGAGAAAGTCGTGGTGGTGATGCCGGCCTACAACGCGGGGCGTACGCTCCGCCTCACATACGAAGAGCTGCCGAAAGACACCGTCAGCCTCGTGATCCTGGTGGACGACGGCTCGACCGATGGAACGCTCGAGGTCGCGCGGCAGCTCGGCCTCGAGATCTTCGTGCACAACCGGAACTACGGTTACGGCGCGAATCAGAAGACATGCTACGCGGAGGCGCTGCGAGCGGGGGCGGACATCGTGGTCATGGTCCATCCCGACTATCAGTACGATCCGCGATTGGTTCCGCAGATCATCGATCCGATCGTCCGTGGGGAGGCCGACGTCGTGTTCGGCTCGCGACTGAAGAGCGGTTCGGCGCTGGCCCAGGGGATGCCCTGGTGGAAGTATTTCTCGAACCGCTTCCTCACGAACCTCGAGAATCGGACGTTCGATCTGTCGCTGTCCGAGTTCCACACGGGCTACCGCGCCTTCCGGCGGGAAGTGCTGGAGACCGTCAACCTCGCGTTGAACTCGGACGGCTTCATCTTCGACCAGGAGATCGTGGCGCAGATCGTCGCCTCCGGCTACCGCATCGCCGAGATCGCGGTGCCGACACGGTATTTCCCCGAAGCGTCGTCGGCGAGCTTCTCGGCGTCGACCGTCTACGGGCTGCGCATCCTCTCGCTCCTCGCCCGCTTCAGCCTGCACCAGCACGGTGTGTGGCACTCGCGGGCCTTCGACAGCCTCCGCGGGCGATATACGCGGCTTCAGCCGGCGGCTTCGGCGGCGCCTCGCGTCGTCGTGGACCATCGCCGGTCCGCTCCCGCCCTCGGACGCTGAGTCATGTGGCTCACGGATCGGCACGTTCAAGATCGTGGTGCGGCCGTCGTCGACCGGCTGGATCTCCTGAGAGTCACGTTTCCGCACAGCGATCTTTTCATCGGCTTCGGTGCGAACCAGCACGGCGTCGGCTCGAGCCGTGCCGAGGGTGAGCGCCTGCGCGATCCCGACGCGCAGGGCGCTCCCCTCGCGAGAAAGCGTTTTCGCCTCCGCGTGTTGAGCCGCCTGCTCCTGGTGACGCTCGTCGCCGTGTGGGGCGTCGTGCTGCTGGTAATCTAGGCGGCTGCTACTTAGCGGGGTAGGTGTAGAAGCCCTTCCCGGTCTTCCGCCCGAGCTGCCCGGCCATCACCATGCGCTTGAGCAGCGGGGGCGGCGCGTAGCGCGCTTCGCGGAACTCCTCGAACATCACCTCGGCGACGTACATCGTCGTGTCGAGGCCGACGAGATCGAGGAGCGTGAACGGGCCCATCGGGTAGCCACAGCCGAGCTTCATCGCGAGGTCGATGTCCTCCAGCGAGGAGAGCCCGCTCTCGTAGACCCGGATCGCATCGAGCAGGTAGGGCACCAGCAGACGGTTGACGATGAACGCGGTCGAGTCCTTCGTCTGCACCGGCGTCTTGCCGACGGCCTGCACCCACTCGGTGGCCGTCTTCACCGCGCCGTCGTCCGTCAGGATCGTGCGGACGACTTCCACGAGCTTCATCAGCGGCACCGGGTTGAAGAAGTGAAGCCCGAGCACCTGCGCCGGCCGCCCGGTGGCGGCCGCCATCGCGGTGACATTGCACGAGGAGGTGTTCGACGCGAGGATCGCGTGCGGCGCGCAGATCTCGTGGAGCTTGGCGAACGTTTCGTTCTTGAGCGCCTGATTCTCGGTCATCGCCTCGACGACGAGGTCGCAGGACTTCAGATCGTCGAGTCGCGTGGTCCCGGCGATGCGCCCCAGCGCCGCGTCCTTGGCCTTGGCGTCGAGCTTTCCGCGGCTGGCGAGGCCTTCGAGTGTCTCTCGCAGCCGACCGAGCCCGCGCTTGACCAGCTCGTCGTTGGCCTCGACGAAGAGCACCTGGAATCCGGCCTGAGCCGACACCTGGACGATGCCGGAACCCATGAGACCGCAGCCGATGACACCGACGTTCGTGATGGTCATGCGCGGTCCTTCGTCGGGCGGTCGCTTACTTCCGGACGGCGCGACCGGGCAGAGGCGGCGGCTCGTAGTGAGTCCCGGGAGGACACGGATTCCTCACGGTCATGACCATCGAGCCGTAGCGCACCGTTCCGTCGGGCTGGACCTCGCCGTCGGGTCGGCGCGCCGGAGGCCGGGGGCTCTTTCATGGCGCGATCGAACGCGGCATCGCGGGTCTCGGAGATCGGTGCGGACATGCGGAGGAGCATCGACGCGCTGATCTGCGATTTCGCCTCGTCCGCGACCGCCGCCGCGGACCAGCCGCCGATCAGGACCACCGCACCGACGAATGTGACGAGCTTATTCATAAACGATGAGCGAATGCAGCGTCTGCTCCTTCAGCTTGTCTCGACCGTGAAGAAACGCGAGCTCGATCATGAACGCAACCCCGACGACCTGTCCGCCGAGCTGCCGGATGAGCCGCAAGGTTGCCCCCATCGTACCACCGGTGGCGAGGAGGTCGTCCACCGCGAGCACTCGCTGGCCGGGCTTGATCGCGTCCTCGTGCACGGCGAGCGCGTCGCGTCCGTACTCGAGCTCGTACTCGACCTCGATGGTCTTGCCCGGCAGCTTGCCGAGCTTGCGAACCGGGACGAAGCCCGCCTTCAACTGGTGCGCGATCGCGCCGCCCATGATGAAGCCCCGCGATTCGATACCGACGACGACGTCGACGCGTTCCGCCTGATATCGTTGGACGAACGCGTCGATGACGTACCGAAAAGCCGGGCCGTCCTTGAGGAGCGTGGTGATGTCTTTGAAGAGGATGCCGTCGGTCGGGAAGTCCTTGATGTCACGGATCTTCCCCTTGAGGTCGGCGATGTCCATCGGCGGCTATCTTAACCCGATGGCGCGGTGCGCTAGACGCCAATGTGTCCGGCGCCGTGGCAGCATGACACCCTTTGCCGACCAAACGTCAGGATGCTGACGTCGGCGCTCGGAGCGGCGCAACCGCTCAAAAGCTCGGATTTTCAGCCGCAGCCACCGAGACTGGCCCCCGTGGCACCCTCCTTGCGTCCCCCACGGCGACAGCATCACTGGAGGAGGTAGGGGATGTTGCTCCCGGAACAAGTGCAGCGCCTGGTCGAGCTGGCCCTGGCGGAGTTCGCCCCGGAGTGGCAGGTCACCGGACTCTGCTCCGAGCTCAGCCTGCACAACCCGGATCACTGGGTTTCCGGCCTCGGAACGTTCGGGCTCATCCTGAGAAATCGCGAGAGCCGGAGCGCCAAGGTGCTCGGCTGGCGCAGCGGCGACTTCAGGAGCGCGACCTACCATCGCGGAATCTCGTATCGCGTGCTCGAGGCGTACGCCGACCGCATCACGGATCCGATTCGCCGCTACTTCGAAGAGATCGGCCTGTTGATGCCGGGCCGGGTCTCGACGCGAAGCAGCCAGGCGACCGCAGCTCGTTCCAGTATCAACTACGCCGGTTAGTCATCCTTCGAGCCGCTCGATGGCCGCCGGCAGATCGGCGAGCCTCGGGATGGTGAGGTCGGGCCGGTTCGAGTTCCCCCGCGAAGACGACGTCACCTGAATCACCCGCATCCCCGCCGCCCGCGCTCCCTGCACGTCGAGAATCGGATCGTCACCAACGTGGACGGCCGTCGCGGCGTCGGCGCCCATCGCACGCAAGGTCAACGCGAAGATCTCGGGCGCGGGCTTTCGAATTCTGACCTCGTCGGAAAACGTGGTCTGCTCGAAGTAACCCAGGAGTCGAAATCGGCCGAGCAGCTGCCGGAGGGTCGCGCCGGGCGTGCGCATGATGTTCGACACGAGCGCCAGCTTGTAGCCCGAGCCCTTGAGCGTTTCCAGCGCGGCCAGGGCACCGTCGTCGACGGCCGGAGGCAAAAGCAGGATCGGGCGCGAGTACGCGTCGAGCAGCGCCGTCAGCAGCGCCGGCGGGATGCGTCGCGGCAGCGAGGGATCGAGCGCGGCCAGGATCGCGCGAACGTGATCGAGGCCGGGTACGTCACGGTGTGTGGACCAGATCCGGCTGAGATACGCTCCCGACTCGTCGTAGGCGCGGTCGAGCGACGACGTCGACGCCGAGAAGCCGGCCGCTGCGAGCAGGGTCGCAAAATCGGCCATGCGCCGCTTCTTGTAGCGGTTGTCGCTCGCCGGACCATCGAAGAGCAAGGTGCCCCAGAGGTCGATCGTGATGGTTTCGACCTTCACCCGTCACCGCTTGAAGTTCGGCGCCCGCTTTTCCAGGTAGGCGTTCATCCCCTCGCGCGGCTCGCCGGTGGCGTACGCGGTGGCGAACGCATTGATCCCATAGCGCACCGCCGTCGCGAGATCGGTCTCGCGCCAGCGGACGATCAGCTCTTTCTGCAGGCGGATCGGCCTCGGGGCCGCTCGCGAGAATCGCCGCGACGAGCTCATCGACCGTGGCGCGCAGGCAATCGCCGGGCACGACGCGGTTCACGAGTCCCCAGTCGAGCGCCTGCGCCGCGGTGATCGGCATCCCGGTCAACAGCATCTCGGCGGCCCGGCCGGGTCCGATCATCGGCGGGAGCAGCGCCGCCTGGATCACGGACGGGACGCCGACACGCACTTCGGGCAAACCGAACGACGCGCTCTCCACCGCCACGCGCAGATCGCACGCCAGCGCGAGCTCGAAGCCGCCGCCCAGGCAGGGCCCGTTGACCGCGGCGATCACCGGGAACGGCGCCCGGTGGACGGCCGCGATCGCGTCGTGGAGTGTGGTGATCAGCTCGCGAGCCCGGGCCGTGTCGAGATCGCGCAGGACGCGCACGTCCATGCCGGCCGTGAAGGCGCGCCCGCTCCCGGTGATCACCGCGACTCGCGTCTCTCGATCGGACGCCAGCACCTGAAAGGCGTCGCACACGGCTTGGATCAGGGTCGGCTCGAAGAGGTTGAGCGGCGGACGATCGAGCGTGCACCAGACCGCGGCGCCCGCTCGCTGGATCGTGAGTGGCGCCCCCACTAGTACCGGCGCATCGAGGTGTCGACGGTGCGGGCCCAGTAGTCCAGCCCGCCGCGGAGGTTCTTGACGTTCTTGAAGCCGCGCTGCCGGAGATAGTCGGCGACGGCGGCGCTGCGCACGCCCTGGTGGCAGTAGACGACGATCTCGTCGTCGGCGTTCAGCTCGTCGACCCTGAGCTCCATCTCCTCGATCGGAATGTGCACGGCGTTCTCGAGTCGAGCCAGCCGGGTCTCCCAGTCCTGGCGGACGTCGAGCAAGAGCGGGCGATCGCTACCGGCCAGACGCGCCTTCAGCTCCTGCGGGGTGATCTCGTCCATCTCGCCGCTCCGTTAGCGGGGCGCCGGACGGCCGACCAGAAAATCCACGAGCCAGCCGTTCACCGCCTCGACGTGTTCGATCTGCGGGAAGTGTCCGCACGCGTCGACCCAGCGAACCGCCGCGTGCCGGAGCACGCCGGCGACTTCCGCGCAATGCTCGGCGGGCACGACGCGATCCTGGCGGCCGTGGATCAGCAGCACCGGGAGCTGCAGTGTCGTCAGCGCGCGGCGATAGTCCTCGCAGTGAGTCTCGAAATCGACGCGCACGTCACGCAACGTGGCCAGGTAGGCCGCGCGCGCCACGCCGTCCGTGCGCGAGGCGTAGCCGTGGTCCACGAAGAAATCGACCTCGCGACGATCGGGCGCATGGAAACAGCGCGCGAGCGCGGCCTTGTAGAGCTTGGCGCTGCCGCCGAGCGACAGGAGCTCGCCGAGACCGCGGAGCGCGACGAGGCGATAGATCCACGATGGACGGTAGCTGCAGCCGGGCACGACGCCTCCGACGAGCGCGAGCCGCTCAACCCGCGTCGGATGCGTCAACGCGAGCGTGATGGAGACGGCACCGCCGAGCGAGTGGCCCACCAGGGAGGCCTGCGCGAGCCCGAGCCCATCCATGAAGCCGCGCAGCGCGTTCGCGAAATAGCCGAGCCGGTAATGCGTGCGCGGTTTCGCGGATTCCCCGAATCCCGGGAGGTCGACGGAGAACACCGTGGCGCGGCCGGCGAGCGGACGCACGTTGTGGCGCCACGACTCGGCGAAGCCGCCGAGACCGTGAACGAAGATGACGGCGGGCCCGCGACCTTCGACCACATAGTGCAAGCGGAGCCCGTCGACTTCGCCTCCGCGCAGCTGCAGTTCCGGCATGGGGCTACGATTCTACCAGAGGAAACGGCCCCTCAGGTGAACAGGTCGAGCGGCGTAGACTCGTTCGGCGTGGGCTGGCCCAGGAGCCGCTTCATCATCAGCGCGTTCTTCACCGGGTAGTCGCGGTTGTTGTTGTTGAAAGAGATGAAGACCTCCTCCGTCTCCTCGCCGACCGCCTCGATTTCCGGTAACAGCGCCCGCAGCTCTCCTTCACTGTAGAGATAGTCGTACTTCTCCCGCACCGACGGCTCTTCGCCGCGGAGCTGGCGCAGCCACCCCTCCGCGTTGCGGCCGTGGAGCCGGAAGACCGCCGTCGGCGCCGTCGCGGTGGTGACGCGCGGGATCGCGTGGCCGGCCGGTGGCGCGTCGACGATGACGTGGGCGAGCCGCGCGTCGGTCAGAGCCCGCAGTGTCTCGTCGAGGTGGTCGGGAAGCCACGAGCGATGGCGGAACTCGACCGCGATCGTCCAGCCCGGCAGCCGGGCCGGCAACGAGGCAAGATAGTCGAGCCGGGTCGAGTCGAAATGGACCCACGGCGCGAACTGGAAGAGCACATAGCCGAGCTTGCCGGCCTCGGCGATCGGCCGCACCGCGGTCCGGAACAGGTGAAACGCCCGATCGACGGCCTCCGGTGAGAAGCTCGTGGCGTCGATCTCGCCGCGGCGCGTGCGCCGCGGGCTCGCCGGCAAGAGGGCGGTGAGGTCCGCCGGCACGGTCTCCGCGCGGGGATGATGGCCGGTCAGCAGCGAGTAGGCCTTCACGTGGAAGACGAAGTCCGCCGGGGTGCGATCGACCCAGCGCTGCGTGTTCCGGATATCGGGGATCGCGTAGTAAGAGCTGTTCACCTCGACGACGTCGAACACGCTCGCGTAGTGGCGCAGTCGCGCCTCGGCCGACATGGACTTCCGCGGATAGAAGGCCCCCGACTCGATGAGCGCCGGGTCGGCCCACGCGCAGATCCCGACGCGTGTGCGCCTGCTCACCTAGACGATCTTCTCGTAGATGCCCGGCGGGATCACGCGATAGACGTGAATCGGCTGGGAGACGTTCTTGAACGCCCTCTCGCCGAGGCTCTCGAGGACGAAGTGGCCGCGGATTCGGTCGGCGGTGGTGGGCCCCACGACGATCTCGCCGCCCTGCGCCGAGCCGGCGAAGCGCGCCGCCACGTTGGTCGTCGGCCCCGTGGCGGTGAACGTCCAGCGTTGCCCGGCGCCGGTGCCGAGCTTGGTCGCGCCGACGAGCGCCTCGCCGGTGTTGATGCCCATGTGGAGCTGGATCGCCGGGAACATGCCGCCGTACTCTTCGTTCAGCGTGCCCGTGCGCTGGTGAATGGAGAAGGCGGCTCGCGTCGCGTTGAGCGCGTGGTCGGTCGAGCTGCGCTCCGACTGGAAGATGACCATCAGGCCGTCGCCGGCCGTCTCGTTCACGTCGCCGTGATGGCTCTGGATGATTTCCAGAAAGCTCGAGAAATACGTCTGCACGAGCTGGTTGAGCCGCTTCGCGTCGAGCTGCTCGGACAGCTTCGTGTACCCGGCGATGTCGAGGAACACCACCGAGACCTCGACCGTCCGCTTCTGGAGCTCGGTCGCGTTCGGATTCAGCTCGAGCAGCTTCTTGACGGCGTCGGGCACGAACTTCGCGAGCTCGCCCTTCAGCTGCTCGAGGAGCGCCACCCGCTGGCGCGACTCCTGAAGATTCTGGAGCGCGGTCTCGAGCTCCTTGTTCTTCGTCTCCAGCTCCGAGTGGGCTCGAGAGAGCCGCGACGTCATATCGTTGAACGCGCCGCCCAGATCGCCGATCTCGTCGCGCGCGGCGGCCGGCGCCCGCGCCTCGAAGTCGCCGTCGCCGATGCGCCGAGCCACCGCCGAGAGCGCGGCGATCGGCCGTACGACGACGGAGCTCATCGCCACCGTCAGGACGGCGGCGGCGGCCAGGATCGTCAGCGCCGCGATGAGGAGCTGCCGGTTACGGTGGCGCCTGACCTCGGCGAAGACAGGCTCCATCGAGGTCGCGATCCGCACGACCGCCCGAACCTTGTGATCGCTGCCGTGGCAGCCCTGACACTTTTCCTTGTTGAGGATCGGATAGTGCATCGTGAAGAGGGAGACGCCGTTGTCGACCTCCAGCGACTCCTGCGGTCGTGAGGGTCTCGAGCGCCCGCGTGAAGAGCGGCCCCGACATCGTCGCGCCGGGCGCCCGCTGCATCTTCGCGATGTTCTTCATGACCTCGTCCGAGAGCCCGGCGTTGCGAGCCACCTCGGTCGCCGTCGCCATGTCGGTGAACGCCTCGACCCCGTTGCGGCGGTAGATCATCAGCGATTCGAGCGGCGAGGCATCCTCGACCGGCCGGGCTCCGCAGCTCGCGCAGCTCCTGGATGAGGCTCCGCGTCACGTCGGGCCGCTCCTGGAGCATCGCGGCCTCGACGCTCGCGACGACCGCCTGGGTCAGCCGGCGGGCCGCCTGCTTGTTCTGCTCGACGAGCGCCGCCGATTCGCGCCGGATCGTCACGATCGTCGAGACGCCGAAGCCGACGATCAGGACGGCCACGATGAGCAGGGTGATCTTGAGCGCGAGCCGCGAGCGGAACATCGCGTTCCTCCTCAGGAAGCGTGCCGGCATTATAGGCCCGGTGTAGAATTCGGACGATGACACCGCCGCGCGACAGCTTCGAGGAGTTCGAGGCGACCAGCCTCTTCTGTCCCCGCTGTCGGCGCGCGACGCCGGCCCGCAAGAAGCTTCTGCTCGTCCTTCCCTCCGGCAGCAAGTACGACTACGTGTGCGCCGAGTGCGGCACCGCCGTCGGCGGCAAGATGGACAACGACCCGAGCGAGTTTCATCGGACGATTCCCCCGGCCACGACGCGACTACCACGCCGTCCGCGCTGAGCTAACCCGTCGCTCGCGGTAACTCTGCGTCGTTTCAGTCGTTCCGTCCTGGAATTCTGCCCCTGCCGGTTGTGGATATCCGGAACGAACCAACATCCTGTTGCGTAGTCCATCGGCCCGTGCGATACTTCAAAAACTTCACCTTCACCTTCCGTAGTCACAGCAGTCACAGCTGAATCAGGCAGTCACGGTCGAATCGGGTAGTCACAGCTGAATCAGGATAGGTCGCGTACAAAAACAGTAAGGAGGGGCTGCATGCGCAGACTTAACAGAGTGCTCGCGAGCTTGACGTTGGTAGGCGCGATCGCCCTTGGTGGAGTCGTGCTGACGCGCCAGGTCCTGGCTGTCGCAAACGAGGCCAACACGGAGCGGCTGAATCGAGCGGTCCTGGCGTACATCGGCGAGAAGAACCCGGGCGCCCCGATCAAGGCGTTCCAGCACTTTCCGGAAGTCCTCTTCGCAGAGAGCGAGCGCACGCAGATCGATCACTGCCTGGCCTTGGCGCAGGCGGAGATCGAGTCGGAGTTCAAGCACGACGCCGTCGGCAACGCCGGGGAGGTAGGACTCTTCCAGACCCTGCCGTCGACCGCCGCTCTGTTCGAGTCGAAAGTCGGCCCCTTCAAGCGTCCGGTCCTCAAAGGACAGCGCGATCTCGGCGATCTGGCGATCCCGACCGTGAGCACGCAGTTCGCGATGGCCTACCTGCGCGACATCATGACGCGCAAGCCCAACATCAAAGACGCGCTCACCGAGTACAACGGTGGTCCAGCTGGTCGGCACCCGGCCTACTACCGCATGGTGATGGGCACCTACGTGGAGATCCTCGAGCGCCCGGAGCTCAAGTGCCGCTACCAGGCGGCGCCGAAGAAGGCGCCGACGCTCGCGCTCCTCGCGCGGATCTAGCGCTCGGCGACGGGCGGCGCGGCGCGCGCGCTTCGATCCTGGAAGAAGAAACGGGCGCGCGCCCTCGCCAGCACCTCGGAAGTCTCGAGCTCCTCGATGGAGCCTTCGACGTCGACGTAGCGGTCATAGCGCGCGGTCAGGCGTCCACGTCCAAGCAGCGGGGTCTCGAGGGGCACGGGCTTCACGAAGCGCACGGTGATCTCACCCGTGACGGAGAGCCGGCCGGTCGCGTTGACCGCCGCACCGGCCAGCACTTCGTCGAGATACGCGGTGACGATGCCGCCGTGGGTCGCGCCCCGCGGTCCCTCGTAGCGCGCCGGGACCAGGATCGGCGCCAGCACGCCCTCGCCGGTCTTGAAGGTGCGTACACGTAGACCGATCGGGTGTCGAGGCCCGCAGCCGAAGCACTCGGAGAACGTGTCGCCCGGGTCCTTCGAGAGAAATTGCTCCTCGAGCGTCGCGAAGCGGGCCCGGAACACCTCGGGAAGTGGGTCGGCGGCCGGCACTTACAGTGCGTCGATCCCGCGCGCGAGAGCGAAGTCCTTCGTCGTCAGCCCGCCGTCGGAGTGAGTCCACACCGAGACCGTGACCTCGTTGTAGCGAATGGTCATATCGGGATGGTGGTTCGCCCGCTCGGCGAGCGCGGCCACCCAGTTGATGAAGACCATCGCCGCCTTGAAATCCGGAAAGCGATAGGTTCGCTCGATCGCCTTGCCGGCCCGCTTCCATCCCGGCGTCTGCGCGAGCTCGGCGGTGACCTGCGCGTCCGCGAGCGGGCTCATCGCGACACCCAGCGCCGCAGAAACGGCGCCCACTCGTCGAGCGATCGCGTCGGCTTGCCCACCACCTTCGCCTCGTCGTCCCAGCGCCGCAGCGCGACGGCGTCACGCGCCCACCGGTGTCCGGCGAACCGCGCGACGTCGTCCGGCGACATGACGCCGCCCTGGAGCCGGAGCGTGTGCCGCGAGCCCGGCGAGAGGCGATCGAAGTACCCCGGCTCCGTCGCGCACAGGTAACGCTTGGCGTCGGCGTGCATGCGCACGCACCACGCGACGCGCTCGGGCACCCACGGCGCCAGAAGGTCGGCGCCGAGCTCGTGATGGCCTCGGGCGCTCGGGCCGGTCCGCATCGCCTCCAGGGTATCGGCCACGAGCGACTGATCGATGGCGTACCGGCCGACGTCGTGCAACAAGCACGCGAGCTGCAGCTCCTCGTCGGCCGATCCTTCGCGAGCGAGCTCGGCGCACTGGAGCGCGTGCTCGAGCTCGGAGACGACCTCGGCGCCGTACCGACGCGCCCCGGAGCCCGCCAGCGCTGCGAGGAGCCGGTCGGCCATCGCGGTCATACCTTGGCGAACTTCTGCAGCGACCGGATCTCACGCGGCGGCTTCAGATCGCGGCCGAGCGCCGTCCACGACACTTCCGCGACGTACAGATCGCCGCGCGAGTCGACGACGCAGCCGTGCGGGGCGACGAATTCGCCGGGCTTCTCGCCGGCGAAGCGGCCGCCGACGCGGCCCACCCGCTCGCCCTTGAGCGTGACGATGCTCACGCGCGCGCCGATGTTCGGCACCTCGGCGCTGACCGCGAGCGCCGCCGGCAGCTCGCCGACGTAGAGCAGACCCCCGTTGCGCCGATCGGCGAAGAGCCCGCACGGCCGGTAGAGGTTGCTGAGCTGCGTGAGGTACTTGCCCTTGTCGTCGAAGATCTGCACCCGATGGTTCTCTCGGTCCGCGACGTACACGCGCCCCTCGGCGTCGGTGGCGATGTTGTGCGGAATGTTGAAGCAACCTGGATCGGTACCGGGCTCGCCCCACGAGAAGAGCAGCCGCCCCTTCGGATCGTACTTGTGGACGCGCGAGTTTCCGTATCCATCCGAGACGTAGATGTCCCCGTTCTTGGGGCACAGCGCGACGTGCGTCGGACGGTTGAACGGTTTGCCGCCGTGCAGCGTCGACGGCGTGTCGGGATCGCCCAGGGTCAGCAGCAGCTTGCCCTCGGGCGTGAACTGCCTGACGGTGTGATGCAGGTCGTCGGTGAGCCAGAGCGTGCCGTCCGGGCCGATCGTGATCCCGTGGGCGCGCCGGAATACGCCCTCGCCCCACGACCTCAGGAATTTCCCCTCGCGGTCGAACACGATGACCGGGTGCTCGCCGCGATTGAACACGTGCACGTTGTCCTTCGCGTCGACCGCGACGCTCGTCGCCTCGACGAACGACCATCCCTCGGGCAGCCGCCCCCATCCCTCGACCGGACGATAGTTCATGCGTGTGACCTCCCCGGGTCCGCGCCTATACTGCCACAACCTTGACGACAATCTCATGAGCACGCCCATCGGCCTTTCCGTCAAACGCCGCGAGGATCGTCGCTTTCTCACCGGGCAGGGCCGCTACGTCGACGACCTGCGACTGCCCGACCTCCTGCACGCGGCGATCGTGCGAAGCCCTCACGCCCACGCCCGCATTCTCGGCATCGACGCGCACCGAGCGTTGGCCGAGCCGGGTGTGGTCGCGGTCCTCACGTTCGCCGACCTGCCGGAGTGCGCCGCCGCGGTGCCGCCGCTCGTGCCGTCGCCCCGGCTCAGGCCCTACGCTCAGCCGGCGATCGCGGGGCCGAAGGCTCGTCACGCCGGCGAGGCCGTGGCGGTGGTGGTTGCCGACGACGTGTATCGCGCCACCGATGCCGCCCAGCTCGTCGACGTTCGCTACGACGTGCTGCCGGCGGTCGCAACGGTCGACGCGGCGCTCGCGACCGGCGCCGCGCGCGTGTTCGACGAGTGGCCCGACAACGCCGCCGGCCCCTCCGACGGCGTGGTCGGCGACATCGCCCGTGGCTTCGGTGAAGCGCACGTGGTCGTCGAGGCGCGGCTCACCGTGCCGCGCGTGGCCGCGATGCCGATCGAGCCTCGCGGCGTGCTGGTCCAGCCCGAGGCTCCGGACGGTCGGTTGACGATCTGGACGTCGACCCAGGTGCCGTTCGCCGTCCGGGCCGCGATCGCCGCGGCCTTGAGCCTCGCCGAAGAACAAGTCCGCGTGATCGCGCCGGACGTCGGCGGCGGCTTCGGCGCCAAGGGTCACGTCTATCCCGAGGACGTCCTGCTGCCCGCGGTGGCGCGCCGCCTGCGGCGGCCGGTGAAATGGATCGAGACGCGGCGCGAGCACTTCATGGCCACGGCGCCCGATCGCGATCAGCGCCATCGAGCGCGCCTCGGCGTCGCCCGCGACGGCGCGATTGCCGCGGTCGAGACGGAGTTCACGCGCGACGGCGGCGCCTATCCCGTGATCGGCGACGTGATCTCGCTGAACACGATCAACCATCTGCCCGGGCCCTACCGGATCGCGCACCTCAAGGGCTCGGCCGTCAACGTGGTGACGCACAAGACGTTCAGCGCGGCCTATCGCGGCGCCGGACGGCCCGAAGTCGCCTACGTCCTCGACCGGCTTCTCGACCGCGCGGCACGCCGCGCCGGTCTCGATCCGGCGGCCCTGCGGCGCCGCAATCTCATTCGCCCGGAGGAGATGCCCTACACGACCGGGCTGCGGTACCGCGACGGCGTTCCGATCGTCTACGATCCCGCCGACTATCCGGTTGCGTTCGACCGCCTGCTCGCCCGCTTCGGCTACGACGAGTGGCGCGCCACGCAGACGGCGCGGCGCGCGTCCCCGCGGCCGATCGGGATCGGCCTGTCCGCCTACCTCGAAGGGACAGGCATCGGGCCGTTCGAGGGCGCCGACGTCAAGATCGATCCGAGCGGGATGATCTATCTCCAGATCGGCGTCTCCTCGCAAGGCCAGGCGCACGAGACCACCCTGGCGCAGGTGTGCGCGGCCGAGCTCGGCGTCGAGACAGAGCGCATCGTCGTCGTGGGCGGCGACACCGCCGTCGTCGGCTACGGCAACGGCACGATCGCGAGCCGCGTCGCCGCGGTGGCGGGCCCGGCGGTGGCGCGCACCTCGCGCGAGGTCGCGCGAAAGGCGCGGCTCGTCGCCGGGGAGCTCCTCGAGTGCGCGCCGTCCGACGTCGTGCTCGCCGGCGGCCGCGCGCACGTCGCCGGCATGACCGAGCGCGGCGTCGATATCGGACGGCTGGCGCGCGCGTCGCTGCGGAGCCCGACTCTGCTGCGAGACGGCGCCCCCGGTCTCCATGCGTGCGCGTTCTTCCGCCCGGAGACGGTGACGTGGGCGTTCGGCGCGCACGCCTGCGCTCTCGAGGTCGACGTCGAGACCGGGGCGCTCCGCCTGCTGCGCTACGTCGCGGTGCACGACTGCGGCCGCCCCCTCAACCCGATGATCGTGGAGGGCCAGCTTCACGGCGGAATCGTCCAGGGTATCGGCGCCGCGCTGGCCGAGGAGCTCATCTACGACGACGCGGGACAGCTTCTGACCGGCTCGCTGATGGAGTACGGCGTGCCGAAGGCCGACCAGGTGCCGCCGCTCGAGGTCATCGCGCTCGATTTTCCGTCGACGCGCAACGAGCTGGGCGTGAAGGGCGTCGGCGAGAGCGGCATCATCTCGCCCGTCCCGGCGATCGCCAACGCGGTCGAGGACGCGCTGGCCGACCGCGGCGTCGAGATCACGCGCGTGCCGCTGACCTCGGCGAGCGTGTGGGAAGCGCTTCGCGCGGCCCGGTCGCGGTCCGAATCGCCGTAGCCCTTCCCCGATTTGCAGGCGCCCTCCACCCATCCGCCCGTCTGCCGCGTATAACTGTTCGAGATGGACGAACGCGCGTTCGCCCGCACCGCCGAAGAGTACGCCGCCCGGCTGTACGCGGTGGCCTACCGCCTGCTCGGCAACCGAGCCGACGCGGAGGACGCCGTCCAGCGGGCGCTGCTGAAGGCCTTCGAGGCGCGCGAGTCGTACGTCAGCCGGTGGGCGGTGTCCACGTGGCTCTATCGCGTCCTCACGAACGTCTGCATCGACGAGCTGCGCCGGCGCCGCCGCACACCGCCGGAAGAGCTGCCGCGCGGACGGACCGGCGCGGCGGTCGAGCGGCTGGACCTGGCGCGCGCGCTCGACACGGTGCCGCGTGAGGCGCGCGTGCTGCTGGCACTGCACTACGTGAACGGCCTCGGGTACCGCGAGCTCGCCACCATCAGAGGGATCTCGGTCAACACGGTCAAAAGTCAGCTCGCGCGAGGCAAGGCGATCTTGAAGCGAGCGCTGGAGGAATAGCGACATGGATCGGATCGACGCGATGCTCGGAGAGTTCTTCAAGCCCGAAGCGCCGCCGCGGCTGTCGGAGCGTCTCCTCGGCAGCCTCAGGGCCCGGCCGGCGAATCTCGAGAAGCTGGCCGATCGGTTCAGGATCGACGCGACGGAGCGTGGCGTGGCGCGGCTCTATCCCGGGCGCGGCGATCACGGCGCGTCCGCCCGCGCGCGGGCCCATGCCGAACGGGCTCGGCAAGAGCTGCGGGAATATCTGGCCGGCCGCCGGACGTTCTTCACGGTGGCGGTCGACCTGGACGGCGTCGGCGACTTCCAGGCGCGCGTGCTCGCCGAGGCGAACCGCATTCAGTTCGGCGAGGTCGACTCCTACTCGGCGCTCGCGCGACGCGTGGGCCATCCACGCGCCGCCCGTGCGGTCGGCAACGCGCTCGGCGCCAATCCGGTGCCGGTGATCGTCCCCTGCCACCGGATCGTTCGCGGCGACGGCACCTGGGGCCACTACGCGTTCGGTGGCGTGATGAAGACCCAGCTGCTGCGGCTCGAGCGCACGACCCCGGCGCTGATCGGCTGCACGAGCACGCGGATCATCTGCCGGCGCGGCTGCGCCCACGAGCAGCGAGTGGGCGAGGCCAATCGCATCGTCTTCGCGTCGGTCGCCGATGCGGCGAGCGTCGGATATCGACCCTGCCGCGTGTGCCGCCCGCCGGCCGCGGCGTGAGTGAGCGGCTGAGCCGGCGACGCTGGCGATCGGGCTCGTGTGTGTTAGAGCGATCGGTCCCGTGTGTTAGGATCCCGGCGATGCGACGGCTTCTGCTCTCGACGTTCCTGCTCGTCCTCGGCACGGCGGCCCACGCGGCCGCCGAGCTCCCGATCTTCGACGCCCACGTCCACTACAGCCGTCCGGACTGGGACGTCTACTCGCCCGAGCGAGCGCTCTCGATTCTCACCGCGGCCGGCGTGCGCCGGGCGATCGTCTCGAGCACGCCCGACGACGGCACGCTGAAGCTCTACGAAAAGGCGCCGAAGACGGTGGTGCCGTTCCTGCGTCCGTACCGCACGCGCGACGACATGGGAAAGTGGCACAGCGATCCGGGCGTGCAGGCGTACGTCGAGGAGCGGCTCAAGCGCGGAGTCTATCGCGGCATCGGCGAGTTCCACCTGAGCGTGGCCGACGCGGGCGGGCCGACCGTCAAGCGCGTCGCCGAGCTCGCGGCCGAGCGCGACCTGTTCCTGCAGGCCCACGTCGACGACGCGACGATCGAGAAGCTCCTGACGCTCTATCCGAAGGCGCGATTCCTGTGGGCGCACGCCGGCATGTCGGCGCCCGCGTCGACCGTCGGCCGCCTGCTCGAGCGGTTTCCCAGGCTCTACGTCGAGCTCGCGCTGCAGGACCGACGTCGCCTCGGGCGGCAAGCTCGACCCGGAGTGGCGCGCCGTGTTCGTGAAGTATCCCGACCGCTTCATGGTCGGCACCGACACGTGGGTCACCTCGCGCTGGGAGGTGATGCGCGACTACCACCGCGACGTCCAGACGTGGCTCGCGCAGCTTCCGCCGGAGGTCGCCGAGGCGATCGCGTGGAAGAACGGCGAGCGGCTGTTTCCGACCCCGGCCGGGCCGTAACGGCTAGACGCCGCCCAGCAGGCGGCGATCGGAGTCATACCGCAGGCGCGACAGCGCGTCGCTCTTGTCGGTCCACAGCACTTCGTCGACTTCGTGGTCGTGCTCGCCCACCTTCTCGAGCGGCCGCATGAGGTACCAGCGCACGGTCTTCTTGATCTGGCGGCCCTGCCGGCGAAACCAGTAGGTGACCGGCGCGAGCTCGCGCACCAGCTCGCACCGGTAGCCGGTCTCCTCGCGCACCTCGCGCAGCGCCGCGTCCGCGCTCGTCTCGCCGGTCGTCAGCGCGCCCTTCGGCAGGGTCCACACCGGCTGGCCGCGCAGATCGCGGGCGCGGATCAGGAGCACGCGGCCCTCTTCGTCGAGAACGAGGCCGCCGGCAGAGAACTCGAACAGCACACGAGAGCCGTCGCCCGGCACGGTGTGATAATACCGCGGGGGACCCCGCGTGACGGATCGCGTCGACCTGCTCGAGCACTTTCCAACCGGCTTCACGCCGCGACCGGAGCAGACCCGTCTCCTGGCCACGCTCGCCGATGCCATCGGCGAAGCCCTCGAGGACCCGACGGCGCCCCGCGTGTTTCTCGTCGAGGCGCCCCCCGGCGTCGGGAAGAGCCACGTGGCCATGGCGCTCGCACGGTGGAGCGGCGACGCCTATCTCCTGACCTCCCAGAAGCTGCTGCAGGATCAGTACGAGCGCGAGTTCGGCGCCGACCTGCAGCTGGTCAAGGGACGCGACAACTACCTCTGCGAGCGTTACCCGGACATGCGAGTGCCGACGTCGCGGGGCATGTGCCGGCGGCCGCGCGGGCCGGTCTGCCAGTGCCCGTACGCGCGGGCGAAGGCGGCGGCGCTCGCCGGCCCGATCTTCTGCACCAACACGGCCTATTTCGCGACGCTCCGCCACTGGCGCGCCGAGCAATTGCGGAAGCGCCGGATGCTTGATCGTCGACGAGGCGCACAACCTCGAGGCCCAGCTCGTCAGCGTGTTCACGGTCGCGTTCCCGCCCGAGCAGGCCAAGGCGTGGTTCGGCGGGCCCCTGCCGCGTCTGGACACGGCGGAGGACTACCGCCGCCTCATGCGTGACCATCTCGAGCGGATGGAAGGGCAGCTCGAGACCGTGACGCGCGCGCTCGAGATCATGCGGCCGGCCGATGTGCCACCCGAGACCTTCCTGCGCATGCCGCCCTCGCGCGCCGAGCAGGAGCTGATGGCGGAGCGGGAGAGCCTGGAGACCGCGCTCGCCCGCGTCCGCTTCTTCGTCGACGCCGAGGACCGGGAGTGGATCGTGCGCTATCCGGCCGAGCCCTTGGCCACGCTCGAGCTGGTGCCGCTCAGCGTGGCCTCGATGGCCGGCGAGCTCCTGAGCGAGGCCGCGGATCTGATCGTGCTCTCGTCCGCGTTTCTCGGTCACCGGCAGGCGCTCGCCGAGTGCTTCGGGCTCGACGAGTCGCGCCTCCGGTCATTCGCGAGCGATTCGCCGTTCCCGCTCGACCAGCGGCGGATCGAGTACCGTCCGGTCGGCGCGCTGTCGAAGGCCACGCTCGCCCGGCTCGAACCGGTCCTGTTCGCGGAGGTCGCCGCGATCCTGGCCGAGCACCCGCGCGAAAAGGGGTTGATCCACGCGCCGTCGTACGCGGCGGGCCGGCGACTCGTGGCTCACCTGGCGGCCTCCGAGCCGATGCTGTCGCGCCGTCTCATCTGGGTCGAGTCGACCGAGGCCAAGACGCGCGCGCTCGAGCTGCACCGCGCCTCGCCCATGCCGACCGTGCTGGTCTCGCCGTCGCTGCGGGAAGGGGTGGACCTGC
The DNA here is from genome assembly GCA_963789955.1 of uncultured Candidatus Rokubacteria bacterium. GTDB lineage: Bacteria > Methylomirabilota > Methylomirabilia > Rokubacteriales > CSP1-6 > AR31. The sequence goes on along the minus strand of CAWBMV010000034.1, from coordinate 965,914 downwards.
CGGACGACTTCCTGCGCTTCCAGATCGTGACGAAGCTACCGTACCCGGACCTCGGCGACCCGTGGACCGCCGCTCGCCAGGCGCGCGATCCCCGCTGGTACGCGCTCGAGACGGCCAAGGCCCTCGTGCAGGCCTATGGCCGGTCGTGCCGGCACGCCGAGGACCACGGTGTCACCTACATCCTGGACGGCCAGTTCGAGCGCTTCCTCACCCACTACCGCGTGCTCCTGCCGCCGTGGTTCCTCGACGCGGTGCGCGCCGCCATGCGCGCGCGCCATCCGGATACGCCGTTCGAGTGCTAGGATAGCTCGACGTGAATCCGCACGACGTCGACGCCGTCATCCAGTCCGCGCGCTTCGAGCTCTACCGCGAGAACATCTACGGCGCGCTCGAGATCGTCGAGGCCGCGCAGGCGGGCCATGCCGATCCGCGGTACGCCGAGCTGGCGGCACGCATTCGCTCCTGGCTCACGCACCTGGATTCGCGCGAGACGTACGTGGCCGCGCAGGAGGAGCAGTATCGCCGGCTGCGCTGGCGGATGGGCCTGAAGCTCTTCGAGAAGCGGATCCGCATGCTGATCGGCCGCAAGACGCGCAAGCTGATCGATCGGCGCGCGCGCGATCCCGAATTCCAGGAGCTGGAGCGCGAGGTCGAGCGCGTGCGTCCCGGACGCGTGCTCGATGCCGGCAGCGGCGAGGGCGGCGTGGCGATGGCGCTGGGCGCACGGCATCCGAACCTCCGGGTCGAGGGCGTCGAGGTCTCGCCCACCAACGCGAAGATCGCGCGACAGCTCAATCGCTTCGGGAACGTCGGGTTCCGGCAGGGCTTCGCCGAGGAGGTGCACCTCTACTTCCCGGCCGGCTCGTTCGACCTCGTCTACTCGTTCGCGGTCCTCGAGCACGTACGCGACGTCGCCGAGACCATCCGGTCGATCGAGACGGTGCTGCGTCCCGGAGGGCGCTTCGCGTTCGTCGTCCCGATGCACGAGCTGCGCGCGATCGGCCCGATCCCGGACTACACGCCGATCCACGGATACGCCGACCACTGCCGGGTCTTCACCGAGAAGGAGCTCCGGCAGACGTTCGGGCCCCGGAAGGACTTCCGGCTGGTGAAGGTGCCGGGCGCATGGAAGCACGGCGAGCTGCCGTCGTGCTTCGAGCCGATCGAGTTCGGCTCGTTCTTCGTCTCCTACGCCAAGGACGGCGGCTAAGCTACCGCGCGGCGCCCTTGCGGCTCGCGGTGGCCGCCGAGCGACCCGCGATCCGCCCGAAGACGGCGCCCGCCATCAATCCCGCGCCACCCGGGTAGTTGTGGTAGAAGAGCCCGCCCACGAGCTCGCCGGCGGCGAAGAGTCCGGGAATCGGCCGCTGCTCGCAATCGATGACCTGTCCCTCGCTCGTGATCTTGAGCCCGCCGAACGTGAACGTGATGCCCGTCGTCACCGCGTAGCCCACGTACGGCGGCGTGTCGAGCGGCAGCGCCCAGTTCGACTTGGGCGGCGTGATCCCGTGCGTCGTCTTGCCGTCCTTGATGGCCGGATTGTAGTTGGTGGGCTTGAGTGACGCGTTGTAGGCGCGAATCGTCGCGACGAATCCGTCGACATCGATCTCGAGCTTGCGCGCCAGTCCTTCCAGGGTCATGTCCTCGGCCTTGGTGACCTCGCGGATCCGGTACTCCTCGCGCAGATTGCTCAGCACCTTCTGATCGAAGATCTGGAACGCGGTGCGGCGCGGTTGCCCGATGACGGCGCGCCCGTACTTCACGTAGGTGTAGTTGCGGAAGTCGGCGCCCTCGTCGACGAACCGCTCGCCCTTGAGGTTGACGATCAACCCGAGCGGGTACGAGTGCTTCTGGAAGTTGTCGCCGACCTTCCGGTCGCCGTGCCAGGGCGCGTTCAAGTCCCACTGGACGGAGTGACAGCCGCTCCAGTGGCCCCACGGCAAGGCGCCGATCTCGAGCGCCATCTTGATGCCGTCGCCGGTGTTGTAGGGCGTGCCACGCACGCGCGCGAGCTCCCAGTTGGGCCCGAGATAGCGCGTGCGCATCTCCGAATTGGCCTCGAACCCGCCCGACGCGAGCACGACGGCGCCGGCGTTGATGGTCTCGCTGCCGGCCGGAGTGCGGACCATGACGCCGGTGACCGCGCCGCGGTCGTCAGTGACGAGCCGCGTGGCCTTCGACTCGAAGCGCACGTCGATGCCGTGCTTCGCCGCCGACTGGTACTCCATGTCGATCAATCCCGCGCCGCCGCCGACCGCCTCCAGCACCAGACCGCCCCAGAAGCGGAACTTTCCGCCGACCTTGTAGGCCTGCCGCCCGAACATCGGGATCCAGCGCACCCCACGATCGCGCATCCATTGGACGGTCGGCAGCGACTCGCGCACGAGCTGCATCGCCATGTCCGGATCCGAGCATTCCTCGGTGACCCGCATGAGGTCGTCGTAGAACTGCTCTTCCGTGTACGGGTCGACCTCCATCGAGGCCTTCTCCTCGTCGGAGAGGTCGCCGATCAGGTCGCTCAGCTCGTCGAAGCTCTTGAACGCGAACCGGAAGCCGCCGGCCGTGAAGAAGCCGTTGCCGCCGCGCCAGGCTTCGGGCGCCTTCTCGAGCACGAGGACGCGCGCGCCGTTCTCGCGCGCCGAGAGCGCCGAGCACATCGCTGCATTGCCGCCGCCGATGACGATGACGTCGTAGGCCACGTGATTACCCTACCTCCTGGCTCCTGACTCGCCGGCCGGATGCGCCAGCGTCGCTCACCGTATTCGGCCGGGCGGCCGGTGTCAAGACTGCGAGAAAGTCCGCGCCGGGCGTGGTGTCCAAAAATCGATACGGCTTGACAGCTTCCCGCGTGGCGGTCGCGACGAGTCCGTGGTGCATCGCGAAATGGCCCGCCAGCATCGCTCAGAAGCGCCGTGATGGCCTCATGTGACAGTCGTCGCATGAATTTCGCGAACGGTCGGCGATCGGCGATCGTCGCGCCTCTCAAGGGGCCTCGAAGAACTCGGGGGTAGAGTCGTCTGGTAGAAAGGAGATTCGCCATGGAAACGGCCTCACTCGATCATCTGGGCGATCAGATCGCCGAGCTGTCGGCACACCTCGACGCCGCGACAGCGCATCTACTGGATCTCATCCGCGAGTTCGACTCGCGAGGGGGCTGGAACAACGGATTCCGCTCGTGCGCCGCCTGGCTGAGCTGGCGCGTAGGGCTCGACCTCGGGTGCGGCCCGCGAGCGCGTCCGGGTCGCGCACGCGCTGGAGACCTTACCGCGGCTGGCCCAGGCGCTTGCCCATGGCGAACTCTCGTACGCCAAAGTTCGCGCCCTGACCCGCGTCGCCACGCCGGAGAACGAGGAGCGATTGCTGGCGATCGGGCGCGCCGGCACGGCTGAGCACGTCGAGCGCATCGTGCGGGGCTGGAGGCGCATGGACCGCAAGGCCGAGGCGAGTGAGGACGCTCGGCGGCACGTCCGCCGCGCTCTGCACGTGTATCAGGACGAAGACGGCATGGTCGTGATTCGCGGGCGTCTGGCGCCGGAGGTCGGCGCGGTACTCATCCAGGCGCTCAACGCGGCCCGCGACGCCCTATATCAACAGGGCCGAGCCCAAACCTTCGACGCCCCGCTGGATGCGTCTGGCGAAGCACCGCCGCTGGCGCAGCAGCAGGCCGACGCGCTGGCCCTGCTCGCTGAGACGGCCCTGCGTCAACGGGATCGATCCGGGCTGCCCCGGGCGAGCGCTATCAGGTCGTCGTCCACGTCGATGCCCCGGTGCTGGCAGACCTGGATGTGCCCGGCCAGTCGATCCTCGAAGACGGTGCACGCGTTTCCGCGGAAACGTCTCGGCGCCTCGCGTGCGACGCGAGCCGCGTCGTGATGCATCACGCTCACGATGGACGTCTGGTAGAAGTCGCCGCGCGAACTCGCACGATTCCGCCCGCCCTCCGGCGGGCGCTCCAGTCATCGAGACCGCGGTTGTCGCTTTCCGGGCTGCGGCGTTCGGTTCGGGCAGGGTCATCACATCCGTCACTGGGTGCACGGCGGCCCAACGACACTCTCGAACCTGGCTCTACTGTGTCGCCGCCACCATCGTGCGGTTCACGAAGAGGGCTATCAGATCGACCATCAGCCCGACGGTGAGCTACGGTTCCGCCGGCCGGACGGCTCATCTCTGCCCGAGGTGCCCGCCGTGGAAGTGCGTGGTGATCCGGAGAGCGTTCTGCGGACCAGACACGAGGCTGTCGGGCTCGTGCTGCATGCGCGGACCGCCATGCCGAGCTGGCTCGGCGAGCGACTCAATGTGGGTTACGCGATCGACGTCTTGCACCCGCTCGCACAGCCGAAGCTAGCGTCCAGCGCGAGCCTGAGTCAGCATCTCGATCAGCACCGCGCGGCTGTCTCGCGGCGGATCGAACCTCGTGCGGGAAGGCGATGCGAACGGCGTGTAAGCCGGTCACCACTACGCAGCCGTAGCCTGAATCCCAGTCGATCGACCGCGATCATCGTCGCCTCGTCGGCCGCCTCGCCCGCGAAGTGGCGCGCGTAGGCGACGAGCGCGTCGGCATGGTCACGATTCATGTGGTCGAGGATGCCGGGGCCGGCGTCGGCGAGCGGATCGGGCCGCGCCGCGCGGTAGTCGTCGGCCGTTACCCAGTCCATCGCGGCGAAGCCGCCGACGAAGTACAGATCCTTCACGTCGAGCCGCCAGAAGCTGAAGTCGTCGAAGTCAACCCAGTACGAGGCGCGCGGGTGGCGAGCGAGATAGGCCTCGCGCGCCTTGCCCGTGTCGGGGCTGGTCAGCTGGCGCGCCTCACCGATCAGCGTGAGTCGGGCCGCGGCGAGCGGATCGCCCGGCTCCTTCGTGCCGGGGCTCGTGACCGGCTGCGTGACGAGCAGACTCGTGCGCGGATCCGCCTGGAGATTCTGCGTATGCATGGCCATCGAGCTGATCAGAACCAGCGGCTGTCCGAGCTCGTCGAGCGCGTACGGCATGACCGACGCGAACGGATGACCGGGATACTTGCGCGAGAGCGTGGCCAGCGCGCCGGTGCGGCCGAGATGGGCCAAGGTCCGCGCGCGCTCGGCGTACGTCGGCTCCGGGCTCGACGGCAGATCGCTCGGCGCGCGGCGGTCCAGCGTGGCGATTCACAGAAGCCTCCTCAGCTCGGCGACTGCATCCGCCACTTCGCGGCCCTTGGCCTCGATGATATCGAGGAGTTCCCCGGGCGTGCGGGTGTCCTCGTCCCGCCTGGCGTGCGGGTTGACGGCCTTGAGGTCGTACCCTCGCGCGTCGATTTCCTGCCGCTCGACCGTCCAGGAGTGCTCGCCGTCGCCCCGCGTCGGGAGAAGGCGAAAGAACTCCTCGAACTTCTCGAGTGTCAGCGGCGACTTCTTGCCCACCTTCACGCCGGAGAGGTCGTAGTACCAGATGTGCTCGGTCGGCCGGCCTTTCGTGAAGAAGAGCAGGTTCGTCTTCACCCCGGCGCCGGCGTTCACGAACGCGCCCGCGGGTAAGCTCAGGATGCACCAGAGATCGCATTCGTCGAGGAGCTTCCGCTTCGTCTGGACGAACGCGATCTCGTTGGTCCTAAAGAGCACCCCCTCATCCAGCACGATGCCGCAGCGCCCGCCGCGCTTGAGAGTGTCGATCACGTGCTGCAGGAAGAGCACCTGAGTCGCGCCGGTTTTGTACGGGAACCTGGTCTGCGCTTCCTTTCCCTCCTTGCCGCCGAACGGCGGATTCATCAGGATGACGTCGAACAACGCGGGCGCGTCCTGGAAGAGCCCGCCATACGTCTCCTGGCCCGTCAGCGTGTTGCCGTGCCAGACGTGGGGCTCATCGATGTCGTGCAGCACCAGGTTGGCGAGCGCGATCGGATAGATCGTGTTGTCCTTCTCCCGCCCGTAGAAGGTCCGGTGCTTCAGCGCCTCGAGCTGGTCAGGCGAAGTGATCTTCGAGTGATCGGGCCCGGCCATGTGCTCGTAGGCCTGAGCGAGGAAGCCCCCGGTGCCGCAGCCCGGATCGTAGACGGTCTCGCCGGTCTTCGGGTCGATCGCCCGCACCACCACGCGGATCACCTCGCGCGGGGTGAAGAACTGCCCTCCGTCGTTGCCCTTCTCGCCCATCTTGAGCAGCAGCCCTTCGTACACCTGGGACAGCGTGAAGACATGGGTGGAGTCGACGGTTTCGGCGCTGATCGTGTGTACGCGGTCGAGGACGTCGAGGAAGTTCCGGTCGGTGTCGATGCGGGTCCGCTCGACGCCCGACATGATCTCGCTAATCACCTTCTGCCGCGGCGTGGCGCCCGGTTTCTCGCGAAGGCCGCGGAGGTACGGCAACAGCTCCGCGTTCACGAAGCTCAATACCGCGCCGAGCGTCCCGTCCTGCAGCTCGCGCCGCTTGCGGCCGCCGGGCGCTGCCCAGTCTTCCCAGCGGTACGGTGATTCGAGCGACGGCGTGAACTCGGAGCCCACCGCGCGCGCCCGCTCGGCCTCCTGTATCTCGCGCTCGTCTAGGATGCGGAGGAAGAGGAACCAGGTCAGCTCCGGCACGTACTGGAGCGCGCCCGCGCAGTTCGAGCGCCGCATGATGTCACAGATGCTCTTGACCGCGGCATCGACCGACTGCGGCGTGGCGAGGCGCTTGCCGTTGGCGCCGACTCGCGGGCGAGCTATCACGCGGTGTCCACCGGCACGAGGCGAGCGGGCTCTTCCAGGATCTTCGGCAAGGGCACAGCGCAGTAGACGCGGTCACGTCTGGCTTTGTTGACCTGCTTGAGGATGCCCCCGTCCTGCAGCTTTTCCATTGCCCGCTGGGCGGTCGTGAACGCGACCTTTAGCCGCTTTTCGACTCGGCGGACAGTGCAGTACGGATTCTCGGCCACCACGTCCACGAGCCTTACCACCGACTGGGACGTGCCAGCCAACTCGGTCTTCCATCGTGCGATGAGCGCCCGCCTCGAAGAAGGCGCTGAGGTAGGGAGCTCATTTGCGCTCGCGCTAACAAGGAAAATTGTCATTTTCGGCAAGACCACATTTCGATAATGACACGTTGGCGCTCTCTGCACGTGCTGTTCAGCGCTCTGCACTAAACGACAGACGCAACAGCGAACTGGCAAGCGAGCAGATGGTCTCCATTTCTTGCTCTGCCGCCAACCTCACTTCTGAGGACCGCCTAGTCTGCTCCGCAAGGCCGGATACGATACCATCTTGATCTCGCAGCGGCGGTACCGGCACCTCCAAAGCTCCCACCTTGCCAGTGCTGAGGGTATATAGGCCACTGGTCGTCTTCGCCTTTTCCTCCATTTGCCGCCGCCCCGAACTGCTGTTCAGGAAGCGGCTCACAAACTCAGGACGGGCAAGGGCCGGCTTCTTCAAACAGAGCGTTCCGGCCGATGTGAGCCAGGCTGCCGTTGCCTTCAACAATCAGAATGTCTCTGGGAAGAAGTTGCAGTCGGGCGAGTTCATCTGCCGTGACTTCAAATCGCTCAATGTGCGACAGATCCAGAAAGCCTCGCTGAACATTGCGCACCGTAAGGTATGGTCGATGAAATCGCACTGGCGCGCGATCAGGCGATTTCTGAATACCTCCGACGATCTCTGAGATTTCATTGAGCGGTCGGGTTGCCTATCGGCGCGAAGCATCGCACTCGAAAACCGCCCGAAGGTAAGCGCCGGCCAGGATCTTAGCTGTAGCGACCCGGGTCTCGGCGGCCACGCGCGCCTGCTCGAGAAGTTCTATCGCTCGAGAGAACCTGAGCTGGGACTCGTACGATGGCGCTTCGATCTCCGACGTTGCGAGGCGTTGAAACAACATCCTTTCCCGCACGGCGCCTCTGGCGAGGCCGCGGATGAACGTTGCGCCATCCTCTGATCGAAGCCAGTAGTAGAGCCACCGTGGATGGATGAGCCCTGGTCGTGTCCTGAACACGACGTAGTCAGGACTAGTAATTCCAGGTTCTTGACCCTCGTCAAGAAGCGCGATCGACCCCAAAAGGATGCGCATCGGGTTGTAGAAGATCGTCCCGGGCTCGACCAGCTTGTATCGCTCTGGGGTCTTGCCCACGCCCTCCTTGGCCGACGCCAATCCCCCTCTCGTTGCACCCACCAATCGATACTGTTGCCAGGTCGGCCCGACTCCTTTGTTCACCTCTTGGAGGCAATCGCCGAGCCGCAATCGGCGAACCACGGGCGTGGCGTTCACTTGAGTAGCTTCAGCTTTCGGTTCACGCCAGCGAGGTTGAAGGCCTCAGGATCGAAGCCACGGCCGACCCACCGAACCATGTTGTCATGCTCCGGATGGTCGGGATCGCGGATCGCTGCCAGTAGCGCGTCGTATCCGCCGGGACCGCCGCAGTCCTCGGGCGGGCAATGTCGTTCGCCTGCGACGCAGACGGAATGTCGGAGAGGTTTGTCGGGACTCTCAATTCGCTCCGCGAGAATCTCGTGAGTCCAGCCATCGCCGAGGTCGTACATGTAGCGGAATGACGCGCCTTCAGCGGGGGCGGCCTCGCGCAGCGTGATCTTCCAAACGGGCTCGACCTCGTACTCTGGCTCTTCAGGTGCCGGCACGCCGTAACGGTGGCTTCGTACCTCAAACTCGTAGAGATGGGCGTTCTGCCAACCCATGGCCTTTTGAACGACGGTATGGAGCCGCTCGAGCGTCAGGCTGCTGGTAACCTGGAGGCGACGCCAGACAGCGGGCTCGACGCCCAGCAACGTGATCTTGAGTTGGTGCACGAAACCGGTGTCGTGCCTAGACTGGCTCATCACTTCACGCCGCGAAGAGCCGCTCTTTGGTTTCCTGAAGCACCTCGGCAGGCTCACCCAGCGTCTTGAGCGCCGGCAGGCCGCCAGCGCGGATGACGTCGGGCATCTCGAACACCTGCGGATTCTCCAGGCTCTCCGTCCCGGCGCGGGCGAACTGGCACGCAAGCGCTTTGAGGGTGGCCGCCGTGCCCGCGGGCAACTCTGACAACCAACTTGAGTGCTTGTAGGTGAACGCGTCGGCGCGGTCGGGGCGAGTACGCGGGGCAAGGCCATAGCCAAGCTCGCCGAGCACGTCATAGAGGTCGTAGTCCGTCATGTGCTCGAGCGCGCGGATGAGAAGCGCCGAGCGGCCGCCCTCGGGGAGTTGGGCCAGTAGGGTGCGCCGCGCCGCCTGAATGATCCACTGCCGCCGGAATTCGTCGAGCGTCGGTGCCGCCTCAACGAGCCGTGCCGCCAGGCGCTGCTTGTACTCTTCCACCGTTACGGCAACCGCGCGCCCGTTCTCCGAGGTGACGATGTAGTGGCCGGCGTCGGTCACTCGCACCGCGAAGCCTTCCACCTGGAGAGTCCGCTCTGGAGGCTCGGACGGTTCCGGCGTGTCGATGCCCCCTGGCCCTCGTGGCGGGCGAAACTTGGTCTTGAACTCTTCGCCGAAGAGCCGCGTGGCGTCGGTGTAGTCATACACGCGGAACATGAGCTTCTCGCTCGCGGGATCGAGGCGCGTACCCCGGCCGATCATCTGATAGAACGTGATCGGCGAGCGCACGTACTTGAAAAAGACGATGTTCCGGACGCACGGCACATCAACGCCTGTCGTCAAGAGGTCCACGGTGGTCGCGACGAAGTGGTGGCGCGCCGCCCCGCGAAGATCTGCCAGATAGTCGCCGCCGCCGCCCGCGGCGGTGCACTTGAAGGCGTAGGGATCGAGGCGCGCCCTCCCCTGCTGCGTGCACCACGCAGCGTAGAGATTATTCAGAGCGATGGCGCCGTCTTCCGCGTGGCGGTCGCGCGCACAGAAAACGATGGTTTTCTGCTCGGGCCCGCCCGATGCGAGGAGGTGCTGGAAGAGATCGCGGCACATCGCGTGGACGCGGTCGGGCAGAAGCAGGCGCTCCTCGAAATCCGTCGCGTCATAGCGGGCTCGCGTCTCGGCGACTGTCAGCAGCTCGCCGGTTCGCGCGTCGGTCACCCGTTTGCTCACGAGATCCTCGGCTCCTACCCCTGTCTCTCGCTCGGGCCTGAGCTTGTCGTCCAGGAAGATGTCCCGGCGGACGATCTCGCACGCGGCAAGGTAGCCGTCCTCGATCCCCTGCGCGATGTCGTACTCGTAGACGGGTTCGCCGAAGTGACGGATATTGTCCGCCGTGATCTGCGCGTCGGCCTGGGCCTCGGCGCGGCGTTCCGTCAGCTCGATCTGGCGTGGCGTGGCGGTCAGGCCGATCTGCACCGCAGCGGCGTTGCGCGTGAGCACTTGCGACCATTTGCCCCAGGCCGAGCGATGGCACTCGTCGATGACGATGTGGCTGAAATAGTTCTCCGGGTAGTTGGCGACGAGAAAGTTCGCGTCGGCGTCGTCGTTGGCGACGTCGAGCGTCTGGTAGGTGGCGATCAGGATGCGTGCGTTCTTCTGAGGGTTACCGCTCGACACGGAGGCCGCGTCGGCGCCGAAGACGTTCTGAAAGGCGCCCAGGCCCTGGCTGCGCAGCTCATCGCGGTCGCACACGAACAGCGCGCGTCGGAGCTGTCCGGCGTCGGCGATCTTCTTGAGCAGATGGACGGCGATGAAGGTCTTGCCCGATCCGGTCGCGAGCGCCAGGAGCGCGCGTCTGCTCGCCTCGTGCCAGCTTCTCGAGCACGGCGCGGATCGCGGCGTCCTGATAGTAGCGGCGCGTCGCCTCGCCCCCCGGGTATCGCGCGAGCAATGGCCGCGCGGCCGGAGACTCCAGGCTGAAGCCCATCACCCTCTCGTAACGGGCACGCAGGTCGGCGGGCGTCGGAAATTCGCTGAGCGGTCGAGGAGTGCCGGTGAGCCCGCTTGCCTTGTCGTATTCGACGAACTGATGACCGTTGGATGAGAAGGCAAAGAGAACGTTGAGGCGGCGACAGGCCGCGTAGCTTTTGGCCTGCTCGAGTCCATGAGCGGGCGGAAGATTTTCGGCCTTGGCCTCGAGCAGCGCCACCGCCACCGCCTGGCTCGCCGAGTTCACTTTCACGCGGAGGGTATAGTCGACGCGGCCGCGAGCGCGGCGGCGTGGACGATTCCCGACAATCTCCACCGCGCCAGCCGTTTCTTCACGACGGATCAGGTCTTCGGTCCAGCCGCGCTCGTGCAGGCTGGGGTCGATCAGCTTGGCGCGGGTATCGGCTTCGCCGTAAGGCAATCTAGTCCCGCGTCGCGGTGAACGGGCAGATCTGGTTGTACGCGCAGTAGCGGCAGGCGCCCCACGACGGCGTGGCGTCGAAGCGGCGGGCGCGAATCCCGGCCGCCGCCGCTTTGACGGCGTCGATCGCCTTGTCGATATCGCGGGCGGTCGGCGTGTGGCGCCCGACGACGTTCGAGTCGATGAAGCGTAGCTCCAGACGCTGCGGCAAGGTCCCGGTCATCTCCTGCCAGGCCAGCGCATACATCTTCAGCTGGAGACTCTCGGTCACCCGCCGGTCGGCGTCCTTCTGACGGTTGATCTCGGTCGTCTTGTAGTCGACGATCACCGCGCCCAGGAGATCCTCGTCCACACGATCGTAACGCCCGCGCACGCGGTCGGGCCCGAGCGCGAAGCCGAATTCCTTCTCGATCCACGTGGGCTTGATGCCCTCGGCCTCTTCGTGATTCCAGAAGCGCCGGAGCGCCTCGCGGCCGGCCGCCCGGCGCGCCTCTTCGTGCTCGCGCGTGAGAAAGCCCTCGGCCGGCTCGTGGCTGCCCGGGCGGTCGTGGATGATATCTTCGCCGGCCCACGCGCGGTCGTAGACGGCCAGCAGATCGTCGAGCGGCGTGTAGTTTCCGACGACCCGGCGGCGCAAATAGTATTCGACGACTTTGTGCATGACGGCGCCGTAGGCGACCGCGTGATGGCGGCGGATCGGGATGCGCCGCACGTGGACGTTGAAGTATTTCAGCGGACACGTCTGATAGTCGTCGATCTGCTTGTGGCTGAGGTTCAGCTCGACGTCCGGCGCGAGCGGCTGCAGCGCGGCGTCCTCGATCTCGGCCGCCGGCGCGTGGTGCTCGATCTCCTCGACGGGCCGCACCCGGAACGGGCGGCTGGCATCGCGCGGCAAATCGAGGCCCTCGAGCACGAAGAGACTCGTCTTGCGCTGGCGGCTGCCGCCGTAGTCGCTGGCATTCGTGAGAAACAGCTCGTGGCGCGCGCGCGTCATGCCGACGTAGAAGAGGCGCCGCTCCTCCTGCAGATGGAAGTCGCCGGTCGGCACGGCGTCTTTCATCAGCGCGACCGGCAGCTCGAGCGGGTCGCGGCGGCGGCGCAGCGGGAACTTCTCCTGGACCAGGTTCACCAGGAACACGATGGGGAACTCGAGCCCCTTGGCCTTGTGGATCGTCAGGACGCGGACGGCCGGCGTCTCGATGTCGGCCTCGGCGACCGCCGGGTCTTCGCCGGCGTCGATCAGCTCGTCCAGGTGCTTCACGAACTCTCGCACGTTGTCGTAGCGCAGGGCGTGCGAAGCCGACTTGACCCGGTCGAAGAACTTCGCGATGTTCTTGCTCTCCGCCACGTCGCGCGCCGTCTCTTCGCGGTACATCCGGCCGAGCCAGCCGGAGTCCTTGAGGAACAGATACAGGAGCTCACCCGTCGGCATCTCGCGCCCGAGCTCCATGTAGCGCTCGAGGTCCTGGACGAGATGCCCGATCGCGGCGTGCCCTTCCTCGCCGATCTCGTCGCGCAGCTCGCGGATCGTCTCGGTCTTCCGGAACACGTCGAAGAGGTGCACGTGCCGGCGATCGGCGTAGGTCGAGCAGCGCGTGAGATCGACCACCGGCACGTGGTAGAGCTCGGACGACGCCAGATAGTGGAGGCTCACCGACTCATCGGTGTGGACCAGCGCGCGGAGAAACGCGATCAGCAGCCGGATCTCCGGACGCCCGTAGAGCCCGGAGTTACCCGAGAACGTCCACGGAATGCCCTGGAGGTTGAGCGAGCGCAGGAACTGGTCGCCGTCGTCGTTGGAGCGGACGAGGATCGCGACGTCGTCGTAACGCCAGCGCCCGGCGTCCACCTTCTCGCGGATCGCATGGGCGACCGCGTCGGCTTCCTGCGTGCCGGTCTCGTAGTGCAGGTGCATCGGCGCCGGCCCGTCCGGCTCGTGCACCGCGATCAGGTGCTTGCTGATGCCGCTGCGCACCTCGAGGCGATCGGGATTGTTGTTGACGATGAGGCGATAGGCGGCGTCGAGGATCTTCTGGTGTGACCGATAGTTCTCGGTGAGCACCACCTGCCGCGCCTCCGGATACCGGTCCAGGAACGCGAGCACGTTGGAGATCGCGGCCCCGCGCCACCTATAAATAGCCTGGTCGTCGTCGCACACGCACGCCACGTTGCCGTGGCGGGCGCCCAGCAGCTTCACCAGCTCGAACTGCGCGTGGTTGGTGTCCTGGAACTCGTCGACCATGATGTACTTGAAGCGGCGCTGCAGCCCGGCGCGCACGTTGGCGCGCGCTCGCAAGAGCTTCAAGACGAGCACGATCTGGTCCCCGAAATCGACGCAGCCGTCGCGCGCCATCAGCTCCTGGTACTTGGCGTAGGTGGCCGCCAGCTCGCGCTGCTGGGCCACGCGCTCGCGCGCCTCCTCGTAGTCGGGGGCGGCGGCGACCTCGCCGGCGAGCTGCTCGACGTACGCCAGATACTCCTCGGGCGTGATGTCCTCGTCCTTGCAGCGGCTGACGAGCGTGATGAGCGCGCGGATGTGGCGCGTCGGATCGCCGAGCGGCCGGTAGTGGACCAGCGGAAACTCGAACAGGCGATCGCGGAAGAAGATGACCTGCTCGGCGCGGTTGAGGACGCGGAAGTCGGGCTGGAGCCCCATCTCGAGCGCGTGCTCACGGAGGATTCGGTCGCCGAACGCGTGGAACGTCGAGATCTCCACGTCGGCGTAGCCGTATTGCACCAGGGTGTCGACGCGCTCCTCCATCTCGGCCGCGGCCTTGTCGGTGAAGGTGAGCGCGAGGATCTCCTCGGGGCGGGCTTTCTTCTGGGCGATGAGCCAGGCGATGCGGCGGGTGATGACGGTCGTCTTGCCGGTGCCGGCGCCGGCCACGATCAGGAGGGGCCCGGCGTCGTGCGTGACGGCCTGGCGCTGGGCGTCGTTCAGGCCGTCGAGGATCCGCTCACCCGCCATGCCGTATCCGACTATAACAGGCGAGTCGTCATCCGGCGCGGCTCAACGACGGACGTCGGGCCCCCCGGCGAGGACGTCGGCGACGTCCCGTGGGCTGACGAGCGCGATGTCTCCCCACGTCGAGCACTTGATCGCCGCCACCGCGGTGCCCGCGTCGATAGCCTCTTGCAAGTCGCGCCCGCTCAGCGTGGCCCAGAGGAATCCCGCCGCGTACGCGTCTCCGGCGCCGATCGGATCGACCATCTGGACCGCGACACGCCGAGTCGGCCGGAAGAGTCGACCGCCATCCAGCACGATCGAGCCCTCCTCGCCCCGCTGCACGCTGATCGTGGCTTTGGGCGCGAGCCGGGCGAGAGCGTCGAGGGTCTGCTCGGGTGACCCGGCGAAGCCGAAGAGCGTCTGTGCCTCGGATTGGCCGATGAAGAGGTAGCGCACGCGGGCCAGCACGGGCTCGAGGAACGCGCGGGCCTCCGCCGGCGACCAGAGCGTCGCGCGATAGTTGATGTCGAAGGACACCGTGGTCGCCTCGGCCAGCGCGCGCTCGACCAGCGAGCGGGGTGCTTCACCGAGCGCCGGCGTGATCCCGGTGAGGTGCACCAGCCGCGCGCGCCGGACCGGCTCCCAGTCCACCTGCGCGGCCGTCAGCCGGGCGAACGCGGAATCTCGTCGGTCATAGAGAACGTGAACCGGGCGCGGCGGGACCCCATACTCGAGGAAATAGACGCCGACGCGCGTCCCTTCCGTCATGCGCACGTGCCCGCAGTCGACGCCGTGACCGGTCAGCTCGCGCCGGATGCGCTCCCCCCACGGATTCGCCGGAAGCGCGGAGATCCACCCGGTGCGAAGACCGAGGCGGGCGCAGGCGGCCGCCACGTTGGCCTCGGCGCCGCCGAACTGCAGATCGAGCTGGCGAACCGTCTCGAAGCGAGCCGGCGAGGGGGCGGCGAGCCGCAGCAGCACCTCGCCGAGCGTGACGAGGTCGTGCATCTATCCGGTCTTCAGGCTGATCTGGACGGACGTACCGAGGATCATCGGCAGATTCAAGTGCTCCGGCCGCCGATCGGTGCCGAACGTGATCAGCGCCGGCTGACTCTGCCTCGCCCACGACGAGAACCGCGTGAGATCGAATCGCGCGGTCGGCTTGCGCGTCTCGGCGTCGACAGCCACCTTGAGCGTCAACGGCGCCAGCTCGGCGCGGTACTGCGCCTGGACGTCGTCGGGCCCCTCGTTGCTCGCGATCTTCCGTCGGACGATGTGCGTCAATAGATCACCGTCGGTCTGGGGCCGCCAGAGCTGGTCGGCGTAGTTGAGCGTCGCGCTGATCGCGTCGTCGATGAGCAACCCATCCGGCATCGGGAGGGAGTCGTCGACGACACGCAGACGCCGGAGGAAGAACGTTTCACCTTTGAAGTGGTAGTCGATCCTGCGTGCGGTGTAGTCGTACGTGACGTCGCCGCGAGACTCACGCCCCTTCACGGAGAAGAAGGACCGTGAGCGGAACGGGGCCCAGCGCCCCTGGCGCAGCGCTCCCGACGACTCGATCCGATTCACGATGCCGTCCCCCTCCCCGGTCATCGCCACCTCGTAACGACCAGCCGACCTATCGATGGACTCCGCGAGGGTCTCGTCGATGCGATAGGTCAGCGCGCCGTAGAGCAGCCTCACGTCCACCCGGTAGGGAGCCGTGTGTGCCACTGTGTCGGCCGAGGCCCGGGCGAGGGGCGCCAGAAGGAAAGCTAGCGGAAGGCTTAAGAAATCGCGACGCCCGATGACCTGCCTGGACATGTCTCTCAGGTTCACCTATTCTAGCAGCCTCTCACGAGGGAACTTGGCCGTTTGACAGGTCACCTGCTAACGTAAATGCTGGGAATTTCGGTGGAAATGCGCGCCCAGCATCAGCGGGGGTTAGCCAAGCAATGAGGCACCAACCCGTCATCACCGGACTCGGAATCGTCTCCCCCATTGGCATCGGCGTCGACAAGTTCTGGGAATCCGCACTGGCGGGGCGTTCGGGCATCGGCCGGCCGACGCTGTTCGATAGTTCGAAGTTGCCGCCGGAGTGCCGACTCGCTGGGGAGGTCCACGACTTCAACCCTCTTGAGTGGCTGCCCGCGCGCGAGGTTAAGACGACTGCGCGATTCAGCCAATTTGCGGTTGCCGCAGCCAAGATGGCTCGGAGTGACAGTGGTCTCGATACCGCCGGTGTTCCATCGGACCGCGTCAAAGTTGCGATTGGAACTTCTCTAAACGGACACATCGACGTCGCGCAGCCGAACTACGAATCGTTCCTTCGCGGAAGTCAGATCTCGCCGTGGGCCGCACTTGAGTTTCCAGCACATGCCGCGACCGCACATGTCGCGATTCACGCGGGCGCTACTGGTCAAACAACAACCTTTGCTACGGCCTGCGCCGCCGGTTTGGACGCGATCGGCTGGGCGGCCGAACAGATTGCAAGTGGGAGTGCTACGGCGGTCGTTGCCGGGGCATCGGAAGCCCCACTTTCCGAGTTCATGTTGCGCGTTTTTCACTCTGTCGGCGTGCTTTCAAAATGGCAGGGCCCTCCAGAGGAAGCCAGCCGCCCATTTGACATGTGGCGCTCGGGGCTTGTTCTGGCGGAAGGCGCTGCCGTGGTGACCGTAGAGTCTCAGGAACTAGCGCGGGCTCGAAGGGTTCGCGTCTACGCCAAGATCCTTGGTGCTTCGAGCGCCAACGAAGGGACCCATCTCCGCAAGGTAGACGAAACGGGTGACGCGGTCGCCCAGGCGATTGAGGGCGCGCTTCGGAACGCCGACCTAGCACCGCGCGATGTCGATCTCATCTGCGCTCACGGCAATTCGATGCAAGACTACGACGCCGCTGAGACAGCTGGGATCAAACGCGCTTTTGGTAGTCACGCGTGGAACATGCCTGTGTCCTCACCAAAGTCGATGTGTGGGCAAGCCCTTGCCGCCAGTAGCGCGATCCAGATCGTTGTAGGCTGTCTTGCTCTGCGCAACCAGGCTGTCCCTCCAACAATCAACTATGAGATGCCAGATCCACAATGCGATCTTGACTATGTTCCGAACATCTATCGCACTGCACGGGTACGGACAGTGCTTGTGCACTCGCACAGTCTCGGAGGAGCACACTTCGCCATGATTCTCGGCGCTCCGGATTGAGGCGAGACTTTCGGTGCCTTTCGTCCCGCTCGTTGCACTCGTAGCGCTACTCCTAGCACTTGCGGCTTTCGTATGGCTTGCTCAGCCTTCGAGCGCCATCAATAGGTGGTTTCGCTACTTTCACCCTCTTCGTAGCAGTTTGGGTGATTGGAATAACGGGCCTCCAAAGCGGTGCGCATTTAGATGCGTGGGCTCGCGTCACGTTCGCCGGCGCGGCGTTGATTCCTGCCTCGTTTCTGTCCTTCATGCGGGCGTATCCCACACTAAGCACCTGGCCGCCCACGTCCCTCCTTAGAGGCACTCTGATCTTTGCCAGTGCGGTAGCCGGCCTCGCGCTATCGACGCCGCTGCTCGTCTATGGCACGACGATGACACCAGCGGGGCTAACCAGACAAACTGGCCCCCTCTACGTCGTTTTCTTCTTCTACTTCCTGATCACCTTTGTCGCCGCCATCGTCGTTTTTGCAGTCAAGTGGTGGGGCGCACGAGGCATAGCACGCGCCCAACTCCAATATCTCGGGGCTGGAATCATCCTTTCTGGTGTGGGTGGTATTTCCGCCAACCTAGTCCTACCCATGGCGACCGGTCGTTCGACATACAGCTGGATTGGACCGTACTTCAGCCTGATTCTCGTCGCGATGGTCGGACACGCAATCATTCGTCACCGACTGATGGACCTTCGGCTATTCATCAGCCGAGGCCTCGCCTATGCACTTGCTATGGGAGTCGCCTCAGCTGTTCTCATTGTCAGTGCGCGACTAATTTCGCCCGCCTGGGAGGCTGAGACGCTGTTCGTGCATCCGAATCTAGTGGTTGTCACAATTGTCGCGCTCGCCTTGCTCTCCCATCCAGCCCAACGCTTCATCAGCCGCCTGGTTGATCCGTATCTCTATCGAGGCATCGAGCACTCTATCGCCCTCACAGGTGCGACGCGCCGCCTGAGCCGCCTAATGCAGCCCGCGGAACTTGCGTCCGAGCTCCGCCAGATCCTAAATGAGGTGCTCGTACCCGAATCATTTACGCTACTAGTGAAGTCATTTCCGAACGACTCCTTTGAACGCCTTTCACCGGACGTGCCCCCAGATATTGATCCGCGAGCACTAGCAGCACTCCACGCTCGGCAACCCGGCACTTCAGTATTTGTCGTCAGCCCAAGCGAAGAAGTCGGTGAGATCAAGCGCACCCATGCGGCACTTCGCGAGGCCGGCGTAGAAGTTCTTGTGACGCTGGGTCGTCGGGGCCAGCTACTGGGTTTGGTACTCCTCGGTCCACGGCGCAGTGGAGACGCTTACTTCAAAAACGACCTGGGATTTATTGAGTCAGTCGCGGATCTTGCCTCAATTGCGCTCGAAAATGCGCTTCTCTATCGCCAGCGCATTCAGATGCTTGAGTACTCGGATCGTCTGCTCGAATCGATTGACTCGGCAGTAGTAGCCATCGATGTTGAGGGCCGAATCACGAGTTTTAACCCAGCGGCCACCAAATTGTTGGGGTTGAGCGATGAGTACCACGGAGCCCTGATGCACGTCCTACCGTCAGAGATTGGATGGGCTCTAGTCCTCGCCTTGAGTGGCGGTTGGCATCCACGGGAGGTTGAGGTCACTATCGATCACGTGGTCCGCGGCATCCTTCACGTGATCCTGTCAACGGCAGTCCTGCATGATGATGAACAGCGCGTTTCCGGAGCCTTGGTCGTTGCAACTGATCTCTCAGCGGTGAAGGCTCTCGAAAGAAATCAACGCCGAGTTGAACACCTCGCGATCATGGCGCGTTTCTATGCAGGGATAGCGCACGAAATTCGTAAC
Organism: uncultured Candidatus Rokubacteria bacterium; assembly: GCA_963789955.1. Lineage (GTDB taxonomy): Bacteria > Methylomirabilota > Methylomirabilia > Rokubacteriales > CSP1-6 > AR31. Next base: position 946,837 of record CAWBMV010000034.1, on the reverse strand, counting down.
CCCCTTGCGGCCATCTCTAACTTAGTTTCCATGCTCCCCGATCGGTTCGACGATCCCGAGTATCGGGATACAGCTGTGCGACTGCTTCCCATGGAAGTTGCGCGAATCGTCCGACTTGCCGACCGCCTTCGTCTAATGGCTCCCAGCGAGGGGGGAAAGCTGAGTATCGTGTCAATACCACCGCTGCTGCACGACATCGTCGCTATCCACTCCCCTACAGCTCAGGAGCAACTGGTCAAGATCGAGCTACATTGTGCGGACGAGTTGCCAAAGATTCACGGCGACCCTGGTCAACTTGTCCAGTTGTTTGTGAACCTTCTAAAGAACGCTGTAGAGGCTATGCCCGAAGGCGGCACAGTCACCATAGAAGCGGATCGCTCCGGTGGCCGAATCGTGGCTGATTCGATTGTTGTTAGAGTTCTCGACGAAGGCGTAGGGATTGATCCGACCGTGCGCCCTAAGATCTTCGAGCCCTTCTTCACGACGAAACCGTCCGGCACCGGCTTGGGGCTGTCGATTTGTCGTGAGATCGCCGATTTTCATCGAGCACGTTTGACGCTGCTACCTCGCTCACTGCTCGACGGCGGAACGATCGCCGAGGTCGAATTCCCGGGTGTTCCGACGGAGTCATCGACTACATGATTCAGGCGTCACTATGCCTGGTCGCTTGCATGGTCCTCGGGCTTGGGATACTCGTTTGGCGCGCCCGCCCTGAAGCCTCATCGCATCGATCATTTGGAGCGTTCACGCTCTTCAGTGCGATCTGGATCTTGGGAGTCGGCCTCTTCTATTCCGGAGGGAATCTTGTCTTCTGGGCAACAACAGCATTCGCGGGCGCTAGCCTCGTGCCTGCGGCGTTTCTCGCTTTTGTTCGCTACTACCCAACGCCCACGAAATGGCTCGGGCCGCGTGTTCTCCAGCTGTGCTTCGCGCTGGGCGTCTGTTTCGCCATTGTTTCTCTGACCACGAAGTTGATCGTAAAGGACGCGCTGACAACGGACGCAGGCCCGGATAAGGCAGACGGGTTCCCTATACCCGCTGTTCGCCATCTACTTTCTCCTCTCGTGGCTCGCGGCCCTTATCGTCCTCCTCTCGAAGTGGTCGCGCTCTAAGGGGTCGGCTCGGATCCAACTCCTCTATCTCGCTTTGGGATTCGTGGTCAGCACTAGCGGTGGAATTGTCGCAAACCTTGTGCTCCCAATCGTCTCCGGCATCACGGCGTATCAACTGGATTGGGCCACTTTTCTCACTTGCGTTCGTCGCGCTCATCGCTCACGGCATCATCCGCCACCGCGTCATGGACGTCCGCCTGGTCATTCACCGAGGCCTGACGTTCACGCTGGCGCTAGCGGTTTCGCTCGTCCCGGTGGGCGGTCTGCTCGCGCTGGCCTGGCCGAGGCTCTCGGATCAGCTCGACGCCGACGAGCTGGGCGCTCTCATCGTCGCCGTCGTCGCCGTCGGCATCCTCATCCCCCTCACGCGCGACGCCGCGGGGCGGCTCCTCGATCGCTACGTCTACCGCACCCGCGTGAACTACCAGCGCACGCTGCGGGAAGCGAGCGAGGCGCTGACGCGTGTTCTCGATCTCAAGGTGCTGCTCCAGTTCGTGAACTACACCGTGGCGACGTCGACGAACTCGGAGGGCGCCGCCGTCTACCTGCAGGCCGGAACCTCCGAGCCCGGGCCACGATTGCGGCGGGCGATCGCCGAGAAGCGCCATGCGCAGAGTCACTTCGATACGCCCGAGGCGGCGCCCGAAGAGATCATCGCCGCGCTGACCCAGACCAAGGACCTTCTGCTGACGGACGAGATCGCCCACGAACGGCCGACCGTCGCCGCGCGAGCGGCTGCACGAGACGCTCTCGCGCCTCAACTGGGCGCTCGTCCTGCCGCTCATCTCCGAAGCGCGCGTCATCGGGGCTATCGTGGTCGGGCCGAAGCTCTCGGGCGATCCCTTCTATCCCCAGGATCTCGATCTCCTGATGACGCTTGCCAATCAGGCCGGCGTCGCGGTGAAGAACGCGCAGCTCTACGCGCAAGTGCTCCTCGCCAACGAGCACCTCAACAACATCGTCTCCACGATCGAGAGCGGGGTCGTGGCGGTCGACGCGAGCGGGCAGGTCACCCTCTTCAACCGGGCCGCGGCGCAGCTGACGGGGCTGGCCGGTGAGAGCGTTCGGTACCAGCCGCTGAGCGTGCTGCCGGCATGCCTGAGCGAGATGCTCGCCGAGACGATCGCCGGTGGCGGCGCTCGAACGCAGCCCGAGGCCGAGCTGTCCGACGGCGCCACCACACGGCCGGTCATCTGCGCGACGTCGCCGCTGCACGATCAGGCCGGCGTCGTGCTGGGAGCCGTCGCGGTCTTCAGCGATCTGACGCCGCTGAAGGCGCTCGAAGTGGAACGGCAACGGGCCGAGCGGCTCGCCTACTTCGAGATGCTGGCGTCGGGCATCGCTCACGAGATCAAGAACCCGCTGGTAGCGGTCAAGACGTTCGCCCAGCTGCTGCCGCGCCGACAGGGTGACGAGCGCTTCGTGGCCGATTTCGGTCGCGTCGTGGGCCGTGAGATCGCCAAGATCGAGCGCCTGCTGGACCGGCTCCGCGTCCTGTCACGGCCCGGAGAGCGCCCGCACCGTCCGATCGACGTGCGCGCGCCCATGACAGACGCCATCGAGGCGATGCGCCCGGTATTTGCCGAGAAGAGCATCGTGCTGTCCTCGGCCATGGGCCAGGTCCCCATCACCGTCCTCGGTGACCACGCGGAGCTCGAGGGCCTCTTCGTCAACCTATTGATGAACGCCCACGAGGTCACGGCGCCCGCGGGGATGGTGCGAGTCGAGGCCGCGACCACGGCCGACCGTGTTATCGTCGCCGTCGTGGACACGGGTCCTGGCGTTCCGGCCGAGCTCCTGGAGCGGGTCTTCGAACCCTTCTTCTCCACCAAGGAGCGCGGCTCCGGCCTCGGTCTCGCCATCTGCGCCTCCATCGCTCAGACGCACGGCGCCCGCATCAGAGCGGCCAACCGCGAAGCGGGCGGCGCCGTCTTCACCGTCGACTTTCCCGTCGCCGCCTCGGCGACGCTTCCGGTGTCGGCATGAACACGATCCTGGTCGTCACGTCCGACGACGCGCTGCGGGCCCGTCTGATGGTCGCGCTCGGCTACCATTCCGTCTTCACGGCCTCCAACGACGCCGAGGCCCTCAAGACGCTGCGACTCATCGAGATCGACGTGGTCGTCCGCGGCGGGGCCGGCATGCCGCGCGACGTCAGCTCGTTCGTCGCGCGAGTGCGGTCGATCGCCCCATCGGCGCTCACCGTCGCCATCAGCGCGGCGACCGAGGACGCCGAAGCCGCCGACTTCACGCTCCCGGTCACATTCACCCAGCGTGAGCTCGACGGCGTGCTGCGACGCGTGACCGACAAGCTTCGCCTGACCCGTGAGATCACCGCATTGCGCTCGAGCCTGGCCCCCGGGGCGCCGGGTACGCTGGCCGGCCCCGACGAGCCGTGGGAAGGCGCGGCCTTCGCGCGGGTCCTCAAGGAATTCACGCGCGCCTTCGCCGCCGGGTTCGATCTGCCGCGCGCCCTCGAGATGTTCCTCGACGCGATCGGCGAGCTGGTGCGACCGACGCGCATGGCGCTGCTGCTGCCGGATGCCGACGCGCAGGAATACCGCGTCGCGACCCATCGCGGGCTCGCCCGACCGATCGTCGAATCGGTGCGCCTGGACGCCGGGCAGGGCCTGGCCCGCTGGCTCGCCGCCCAGGGACGGCCGGCGCGTCTTCACGACCTCAGCGACCCGGAGATCACGCGCGAGCTGAAGCTGCTTCAGAGCGTCCTGGCCGTGCCGCTCCTGGCGCACGGGGAGCTCGTCGCGATTCTCACCGTCGGGCAGCCGCTGGTGGGCTCGATGTATCGGCGCGGCGAGACCGAGACGCTCTTCGATCTCGCGTCGCATCTGGCCACCGCCATCCGCGACATCGCGCTGCACAACCAGCTCGAGCGCGAGCAGCAGTTCAGCGAGCGGATCCTCGCGCACATGTCGAGCGGCGTCATCACCATCGGGCGCGATCAGCGCATCGGCACGATCAACCGCCGGGCCGAGGAGATTCTCCAGCTGTCATCCGGCGAGGTCCTCAAGCAGGATCTGCGCGCCCTGCCGTCACCGCTGGGCGACATGCTCTTCGACACCTTGAAGACCGGGCGCGCGGCCGGACGACACGAGATCCAGCTCGCGCTGCGCGGGTTGTGGCTCGAGGTCTCGACGTATCCGGTGCGCGGCGAGGACGGGGCGCCGCTCGGCGCCGTGCTCGTCTTCGAAGATCTGACGGCGCAGAAAGAGCTCTTGACCCAGAAGCGCCAGGTGGAGCAGACCCAGCTCCTCACGCGCGTGGTCGCGCGCATCGCCGACGAGATCAAAAATCCGCTGGTGTCGATCAACACCTTCATCGAACTCATCGGTGAGCGCTACGACGACCCCGATTTCCGTCGACATTTTTCATCCGTCGTCCGTCGGGACGTGCGCCGATTGGTCGAGGTGTTCGAGAAACTTGCGGGGCTCGTGACGGAAGGTGAGTTAAACTTCACCACCGTGGATGTGCACACTGTTGTCGACGACGTGGTGACCGCGATCGAGCTCGTCGACGAAGTTCCCGCCCGGCCGCTGCAGCTCGACGTGACCCGCGAGACGACGCCGCAGGTCGTGAAGATCGATCCGGCGCAGCTGCGAAAAGCGCTCTCATACCTCATCTGGTATCTCGCGCACAACTCGCCCCCCGACCAGGCGCGTGTGTCGGTCTCGGTGGCGCGGCACGCCGAGCGTGAGGGCGGCGAAGGCGTCCGGATCCTCGTCGGCTCCCGCACCGCGTCGGTGCCGCCCGAAAAGCTCCAGCGCGTCTTCGATCCGGTCCAGATGGTGCAGGAGAGCCTGATCGACGTGGGGCCCGCGGTGAGCCAGCGTCTCGTCGAGGCGGTCGGCGGACAGCTGGCGGTCCGGCAAGGCCGCCACGAGCTGCACTTCCTCGTGACACTCCCGCTCGCCACCTCATGAGCATGACCGCAAGCGCGCTCGGGCGCGTCCTGGTCGTCGACGACGAGCTCGGTCCCCGCGAGTCCCTGCGGATGCTGCTGAAGCCGAGCTACGCCATCCAGACGGCCGAGAACGGGCGCACGGCGCTCGATCTGCTCCGCCGGTTTCAGCCGGACGTCGTGATCATGGACATCAAGATGCCCGAGATGGACGGGCTCGAGCTGCTCCGGCACGTCAAGCGCGCCGACCCGTCCATCGAGGTCGTGATGATCACGGCCTACGCGTCGCTCGAGACCGTCCGGCACGCGCTCACGAACGGCGCGTTCGAGTACCTCATCAAGCCGTTCTCGCGCCAGGACCTCGAGGACGTCGTCCACCGCGCGCTCGTGCGACGACAGACCGATCTCGGCACTCGCGGCCAGGTCGCGCGGCTCGTCGAAGAGATGCGGAAGCTCTCCGCCAAGACCCGCGAGCTCGAGCAGGCGGAGGCGAACGAGCAGTCGCTCCGCGTCGCCCAGCTCTCGATCCTGCGCGAGATCTCGCGGACGATCGTCGGCCACCTCGATCCGCAGAACGTGACCGCCGCGTTGATCGAGCAGCTGCGGGTCTCGCTCGGCTACGACAGCGCCGACATCGTGCTCGAAATGCCGACCGGCGTCGACAAGACCGATCCGTTCGTCGTGGTGTGCGTCATCCGCGACATGCAGGGAACGCTCGGCCACCTCGTCGTCGACAACCGGGCCACGCGGCGCGCCATCGATCCGCGGGAGCGCGAGCTCCTCGAGATGCTCTCGGAGTATCTGGCGATCGCCCTGCGCAACTCGAAGCTCTACGGCGAGATCGCCGACACGAAGCAGCGGCTCGAGCAGACCATCTCGTCGGCCGGCGAGGCCATCATCTCGCTCTCGCCCGACGACCGCATCGAGAAGTGGAACCCGGCGGCCGAACGGATCTTCGGCTGCAACGCGGTGCAGGCGATCGGACGCCTGATCACGGAGCTGCTCCCGCGCGGCGACTACGCCGAGGCACGGCGCCGGCTGGCCGAGGGCACGCCGCGGCACGAATTCCAGACGACGGCCACCGCCGGGCAGCCGCGGCCGGTCGAGCTCGCGGTGACCTTGTCGGCGCTCCACGGACGCCACGGAGGGCTGGAGGGCCTGATCGCGATCGTGCGCGACATCACGGCCCAGCGCGAGGTCGAGAAGCAGCTGCACCAGTCCGAGAAGCTCACGGCCCTCGGCCAGCTCGCCGGGGGCATCGCGCACGACTTCAACAATCTCCTCCAGGCGATCCTCGGCTACGCGCAGCTCATGAAACAGAGCCTCCACGACGCCCAGTTCGTCAGCCGCTCGCTCAACGTCGTCGAGGCGGCGGCCGTCGACGGCGCCGAAACGGTCCGGCGCATCCAGCAGTTCGCGCGCCTGCGTCCGGACGGTCCGCCGGTCGGAGTGGATGTCAACCAGAGCGTGCACGACGCGGTGGCGATGATTCGCCCGCGCCTCGAGGAAAAGATCGCGCGCGACAACCGGCCGATCGACCTTCGGCTCGACCTTGGAACGATCGAGACCATCAACGGCCGTCCGGCGGCGCTGACCGAGCTGATGACGAATCTGCTCCTCAACGCTCTGGACGCGATGCCCGACGGCGGCACCCTGACGGTCACGACGCGGGGCGAGGCCGGGCGGCACGTGGTGTTGACGGTGACCGACACCGGCATCGGCATGCCCGAGGCCGTCCGACGGCGCATCTTCGAGCCGTTCTTCTCGACCAAGGGCGAGGGCGGATCGGGGCTCGGCCTGTCGATGGTCTACGCGATCGTGCGCCGGCACGGCGGTGACATCCGCGTCGACAGCGAGCCGGGCCGCGGCGCGACCTTCACGCTCACCTTCCCGGTCGCCAGCGAGCCCGTCGGCGCCGAGCCCGAGTCGGCCCTGCCGCGGGCGCGCCGGCCCGCCCGGGTCCTGCTGGTGGACGACGACCCAAAGGTGCTCGGCACCTTGACCGAGATTCTCCGGAGCGTTGGCCACACCGTCACCGCCGCGGCGAGCGGCGGAGCCGCGCTCACCGCTTACGGGCCGGGGCGCTTCGACGTGGTCCTGACGAACCTCGGCATGGCCGGCATGAACGGGTGGGAGCTGGCCGAGCGCGTGCGGCGGGTCGACGCGGACATCGCGATCCTCCTCATCACGGGCTGGGGTCTGCGTGACGAGGAGCACGGACGGTTGAAGACGCTCAAGATCCGCAAGTGCCTCTTCAAGCCCGTCCGTCCGGGCGAGCTCGACTCAGCGATCCAGGACGCGCTCGCCCCCGCCTGAGCTCAGGCGCGCTTCATCGGTCGGCCACAGCAGATCTTCTGAGCCATCGCGACCTTCCCGCACTTCGCGCAACGAAAGCCGGCCATGTCCCCTCCGTGCCTCGGTTAGAGCCGCTCGATGGCGGTTACAGCCGCTCGATGATGGTCGCGATGCCCTGGCCGAAGCCGATGCACATCGTCTGCAGGCCGTAGCGCTTGTTCGTCCGCTCCAGCTCGTGGAGCAAGGTGGTCATGAGCTTCGCGCCCGAGCAACCGAGAGGATGTCCGAGGGCGATCGCTCCACCGTTGACGTTGACCCGGCTCATATCCGGGTGGTATTCGCGTTCCCACGCGAGCACCACGGATGCGAACGCCTCGTTGATCTCGACCAGATCGATCTGGTCGAGCTTCATGCCGGCTTTGCGGAGCACGCGCTGGGTCGCGGGAATCGGGCCCGTGAGCATGATCGTCGGATCGACGCCGGCGAGCGCGGTCGCGACGACGCGGGCGCGCGGCTTGAGGCCGAGCGCCTTGGCCCGCTCGGCGGACATGAACATCAGCGCCGCGGCGCCGTCGGAGATCTGCGAGGAGTTGGCGGCCGTCACGACACCGTCCGACTTGAACGACGGCGTGAGCGACGCCATCTTGTCGCGATTCACCGGGACGCGAACGCCCTCGTCGGTGTCGAAGACCGAGCCGTCCGGTAGAGTCACCGGAACGATCTCGCGCTTGAAGCGCCCTTCGGCGATGGCGCGGCCCGCCTTCTCGTGGCTCTGCGCGGAGAACTCGTCGAGCTCTTCCCGCTTCAGTCCCCACTTCTCGGCGATCATCTCGGCCGAGATACCCTGCGGCACGATGTTGAAGCGCTCCTGCAGCTTCGGCGAGAGCGGCCCGTCGCCCGGCCCCATCGCGTTGGAGCCCATCGGCACCCGCGTCATGTGCTCGATTCCGCCGGCGATGACCACGTCGTACTGACCCGCCATCACGCCCATCGCCGCGAAGTTGGCGGCCTGCTGACCGGAGCCGCACATCCGGTCGAGCGTCGTGCCGCACACTTCCACGGGCAGGCCGGCGATCAGTGCGGCGTTTCGGGCGATGTTGAAGCCTTGCTCACCGAGCTGGTCGACGCAGCCGAGGATGACGTCCTCGATCTCGGCCGGATCGACCTTCAGTCGGGCGACCAGGTCCTTGAGGACGAGCGCCGCGAGATCATCCGGGCGAATGCCCGAGAGCTTTCCGCCTTTGCGCCCAACTGCCGTTCGGACAGCGCCCACGATGACTGCATCCCGCATAGCGACCTCCCAGGAGAAACTGAACAATGATTCATCTTACCCTGATCCCAGCTTCGCCTATTTCCGACGCTGCCACAAGGGGTTACGGCGACCTCACTCACCGGCCGATGATCCAGGGGGTACGGGGATCAATGAATCAGGCTGGTGAACGGCGAAGGTCGGAAGGGCCCGGACCGCCGCCGCCCGGCGCTGGTTCACGATGCGCGTGTAGCCTCGGGTCGTGTTCACGGGCCCATGGGCGCGGTGGGCGTCGGCACCGCTGGGGACGGACTGCAACGCCTTGATCTCGCCACTCGTGAGGGGGTCGAACTTGAATCTGTGCGCGGTGCGTCCGCGCGGGATCCTTGTCCTCAGCATAGACGTCCGCTTCCAGACAGAACTCGAATCGCGCGGCGGTGGAGTGGGGTGGGGATTACTCGGAGTGGGGTGGAGTCGCCGCTGAGACATGGTCACGCAGATCAGGCGATCAAGTCAACTAGCAGCCGTCGCTCCGCACTGCGATGGGTGGATGGTAGAGTGCAGAAACGCTATGACCGAACATCAGGGACCGGGCGACGAAGAGAAGCCGCGGCACATAACCCTCACTGCCGACACGGGGAGTTACGCGGTCAAGGGCGAGGGGATCGTCGCCCACGTCCACGGCCCGACCAGGGACGGGATCAGCAGCTCCGACAGCCGAGGCTGGGACGCGGCTGCAGAGATCAACAACGGGATCATCGAGCGCGCCTCCGCGAGCGGAAGGAAGTCCGAGGGCGAGGACCTCACGCTCGATACAGCCCAGTTTCTGATTCGCCGGCTCAATACGAACGGTCGAACGTGGGGCGCTCCTGTACGCCTCAAGGAGCCGATGGCCGGCGGGGACGATTGCGAAGCGCGGGACACCATCGATCGGCGTCGCGCACCCCTGAGGTTCCAGGTGACTCGACCCAAGATGCCGGCGGACTTCTGGCGGGGTATTGAACTCGGCTCCAGCGTGCCCCCTGGCCCGGCGAGCAACGGGGCGCGCAGCCTGTGGGACGCCATCGAGGGCAAGCGGCCCGCTCAGGCGGGGGTGGTCTTGGCCATCAATGCCATCCGAACCCCGTGGCTGGCGCTTCCGGCCGTCATCGAGGCTTTCCGCGAGCTATACGGAGAGGCCGCGTCACGCGAGGGCTGGGCGGAGATCTGGGTGGTGGGCGCCAACGAGACCTTCACCGAGCGGCTGGACCGCGCACCGCACATCGCGTAGCCCATCTTTCGCGACCCGCAGTCGACCCGACGCCGCCAGGCCACGCGCGCGTGTCACGAATCACATCCTTTGTGACGGCGGCGGGATCGGTCATGACCGGTCACGGGGACGCGGACTTACACGGCGGGCCGCGAGTAGGATTTGTGACGCCCGCGCTCGCGTTCGCCATGCTTGACGAGCCCGAGTCGGTAGCGGCGAGCAGCAACGCCATCGACCCGTCAGCCTGAGGTGGTCTCTGGCCGGAGCGCGAGCGCGACGACGCGCTTGAGGTAGGCGAAGTCGAACGGCTTGTCGATGTAGGCAATCGCGCCGAGCTCGAGGGCCTCGCGAGCCACCACGGGGTCAGCGTTCCCGGTCACCATGATCACCTTGCTGGCTGGATCGATCGAGCGGATTCGCTTGAGGAGTTCGATCCCGTTCATCTCGCCCTGCAGCGTGATGTCGAGCAGGACGAGATCCGGACGGGCCAGGGTGAAGTCCTTCAAGCCCTCGTCGCCCGTCAACGCGCCCGAGACCCCGTACCCCGCCCCGCGGAGATGGGTGGCCAGGATGTCGACCACTGCGGGGTTGTCATCGATCACGAGGATTCTTGCGAACGGAAACTTCACCATTGCCGCGCCCCGCCCGGTTGTGGTTACTTGCGCCGCTGCAGAAGATCGGCCGCCTGGTACCCCTCGGGAGTGATGCAGAAAACCCGGTCGCCCTGCGGTTCGACGAGCCCGACAGCCATGAGTTGCCTCGCGCCGCTCGCCCAACGGGCTTGTTCATGCGGAGATCCGTCGCCGAACGCTCTACTGTTGGTCTTGAGGTAGGCCCTGCCTCCGGGTGCCGTCAACCTGAGGATGAGCCCTGCGGGATCTCGTGCTGCTTCGATCAGAAGCTCTCGCGCCGCGTCGGAGAGATCCATCGGCATTCGCGAGCGTAAAGTTAACACGAGATAGGAATTGACGATGGGATGGTTCACGGGCAAAGCCCATTCTCGAACTGGCTACCTCGGCGAACGGATGGATGCTCGGGCTGCGCCAGGGCATCGCCGGGCAAGTGTGGGCCATCGCGGATCCGCTGGGAATCGGGCGTTTCCCCGGTCAGCGACGTCCGGTGTTTACCCACAGAGATCCGGAGCTCAGACGTGAGGGACGAAAAGCTCTACTTCTATGGCGGCGAGCACGTCCGATACGAAATCGAAATGTGTGTGCGCGCAGCCCACCTACTGCTGGCGTTCATGCCGGAACGAAATTCGCTGACGAACGCGCTCCTCGAATCGTACGCTCTGCACCTCCGGAACCTCATCGAGTTCGTCTACTGGAAGCCCAAGCCGCCCGACGACGTCAACGCTGTCCATTACGTTCGCGACAAGGCCGCATGGCTCGCCGCGCGCGGTGAGGCCTCTGACTTCCTGAAGGCCGTGAAGCTTCGCGCCGACAAACAGATCGCGCATTTGACGAAGAAACGGTTCACCGGTGATGCGCCACAGAAGCAATGGGACCCGAGCGCAGAGATCTCCGCGCTCCTGCCTGGCCTGAGACTGTTTCTCGACCATTGCAAACCCGATCTGCTGCACGCCAACGTAGTGGCGGCGATCGAGCGCCTCGCCGCACTAGTCACGCCGAGGAGAGAGGACTGATGATGGCAGAGGATCGGCCTGGTCCCGAGGACCTCGCGCTGCCCAACCCCGTCGACGACTATCTGTCGCTCGTCACGCTCCTGTCGAATGCCATCCCCGTCTTCGGCGGCGCCGTCGGTTGGGTCTTCGGCGAGTGGGCGGCGGCGCGACGAGCCGAGCGCCTGCGCGCTGACGGGCATTGTCGCCGACGTCAAGGCGCTCGGCGCAAAGGTTCAGGAGGAGTACGTCCGATCCGAGGAATTCAAGGATCTGCTCGATCACACACTCCGTCGTGTCGTTGGTGAGCGCCACGAAGAGAAGCGGCGCATGTTCCGGGCGCTCCTGTTGGACGCGATCACGGCGACGTCTCCCACGGACTATGACGAGCAGCTCCGCATGTTGCGGACAATGGATCAGCTCCAGGTCGCACATCTGAAGATCATCCGCGCGGTGATGCAGCCCCGCGACCCGAACACGGATATGTACATGGGATCGCCCGGTCACGTTCTCGAGCGGCGGCTCCGGGATATGCCGCGCAGCCGAATCAACGATCTCGTTGACCAGCTGAATGACCTGAAGGTTCTGGCCCTGAACGTCCACACGACGATGACCGCCGAGGGCGCCGAGAACACGGCCGCGAGTGTCACGCCGTACGGGCAGCGCCTGGTGCACTACATCGTGCAGGCACCGCCTGCCGATCAAGGGGGACCTGATGGCCCGACGCAGTGACGGCATCCAGCCTTGCCGAGGGACGTTCTCGACCGTCAGGCGTCACATCGTCGGTCCGGTCGGCCGGATGATCGACTCCGCCCGCGCGCAGCTGGCGCGCGATCTCGACGGGCTCGCCGCTGAGTACGAGCTTCGCGGCCTCGAGCCAGACCTCGTGCTGTGCCGAGCGGATCTCGGCTTCGACGATCTCGATCGCGAGGTCCTTCCGACGTAGCAGCCCGGCGACGCGGTACCAGACGCTTGTGGCGCGTTCGTGGGGATCCATCGAGCGTAAACGGTGCCCGAACCCTGGGCGCAACGTCAATGTCTACAAAAGCACACGACGGCGAGATGGGTAAGCCGTCCGAGAAGAAGCCCGCGGCCGCGGCGCCGACGTCGCTGCGGATCCTACCGATGGAGCTCAAGATCGGAGATCGCCTGGTCGACGAGACGGGCGAGTGGGAAGTCGTCAGCCGGCCGTACACGACGGCAGGTGGCAAGTACGCGCGCGTTCGCGTCCAGCGAGTCGGCGAGCCCGCGGTCACCGATCTGCGGACGTGGGGAGCGCACGAGAAGGTCAGCGTGAAGCGGGCGAGCACTGAGCAGGGCACGCGATGACGGGGCTCGTCATGCTCGCCCTCCTTGCGGCAGCTCCCGTTGATGCTGAGACGTGGACGCTGTGGGCGCACGGAACCGACCATTCGGGGGCGGAGGAGTGGCAACAGGTCCAGGGAATAGCCACTGAAGCAGAGTGTTGGGCGAGCTTCGCCCGGTTGCAGCTGACCGGCGTCGATGCCGACGTAGTTCGCGCGGTCGTCGAGGGCCACAAAACCACCGCCTACTACCGAGATGGCACCACCTACGTGGTCGTGTTCACCTGCCTCCCCGACACCGTGGACCCGCGCGGGCCGAATGGGAAGTGAGAGACGGAATGACCCTGCTCGCCGAGCTCGAGGAGTTCGTCGGTGATCACCGCCCGCACGCCGATCGGATCGTCTCCGCGGTGTCATCGCGTGCTTCGCACCCATCATGTCCCCTCCTCGTCGGTTGGCTCCTCATCGGTTGGCGTTGTGGTCCGGCCCTCGGGGTGCCAGCCGCGAGGGGGCGCTGTTATCTCAGCGAGAATCGCGCTTGGCTTGGCCCCGTTGCCCCCGCGCCTGAATGTGGGCCTGGATCGCACGTGAGCCGGTCTTGACGGCGGCGATGAATACGCCGTCTCCGGCACATCTCTGTCAAGGGTGTCGGGGAAGGCGTGCGGCTTCGCTCGCCGCGCTATGTGGATTGGGCAATCCCCTGACGAGACCTCAGGTATACACCCTAGACGAGCGCTGCGACTCGTGCTAGTGTCCGCCGCGAGGTCCCGCACCATGCAGGTGAAATGCTCGCAGTGCTCTCAGCCGATCTCGGTGCACGACATCATCGAGGCATCCCACGGTCGCCTGTCGCATCTCGACTGCTCGCGGCGTCGAGGTCTAACTCCTGACGAGCGCCAACTACTCTTCGTCTACTGCTCAGATCACGTCGTGGCCCAATGCCTATCCTGTGGCCTCGGCTTCCGCATGATGGAGCTCGCGGCCGATCCGCTCGATGGCCGGACGAACATATGCCCACGGTGCCGTAAGGACTTGACGGAGAACGTACGGGCGCACCTCTACGGCTGCCCGGCACCGCCATCCGAAATTCACCTCGCGGCACAGACGGTGCGGGACGCGGCGCAACACTTGATAACGCAGAACCAGCAACTCGCGGACAACTTGGACGTCCTGATCCGAGAGGGTGAAGCCGCGCTCTTTGCGGCCCAGCAGACTCTCCGGGCCGCGATGAGGCGGAGGACCCTGAGCTAATCCGCAACACTCCGGCGTGTTGCTGGGTGTGGCTGCTCAGCCCGCTTACGCTCTGCGAGCGTTCTCACCGATCCTCAGATTCCTCACAATCGGGATGGAGCATAGCCCCCGACCGCAGCGCGGCGCGGACACTCGACTGATCGGACGCGCCGGCTGCTGGTGCGCGTCGCGCCGTTCGGCTAGACTCCCGCCAGCCATCCTCCACCGAGGTGCCCATGCGGCTGATCGGGCTCGTCATTCTCGCTCTCAGCCTCACTCTTGCGCCGCTCGACGCCGAGGCGCAGCCGACGGCGAATAGCGCACGGATAGGTTTCCTGTTGACGCCCTCACTCGAATCCCCCGAGGGGCGCGCGCTGCGCGACGCGTTCAGTCAGGGGCTGCGCGAACACGGCTATGTGGAGGGGCAGACCATCGTCACTGAGTACCGCGCAGCGGACGGAAAGATCGACCGGCTTCCAGCACTCGCGACCGAGTTGGCCCGTCTCAAGGTCCACCTCATCGTCGCCATGGGTACGGCTACGGCCCGCGCCGCACAGCAAGCGACCACCGGTATCCCTATCGTCGCGGCGATCATGGGCGATCCGGTCGGAGACGGATTGGTCGCCAGCCTCGCGCGGCCGGGCGGGAATATCACGGGATTGACCTTCCTCGGCCCTGAGCTGGTGCCCAAGCGTCTAGAGCTGCTCAAGGAAGCGCTGCCCAACGTTTCTCGCGTGGCTGCCCTCTGGCATCCTGGCGCCTTTAGCGAGCGCACCACACGGGAAATGGTGCAGCGGACCCAGGTCGCGGCACGGACCCTGGGAGTGCAGCTTCAACTCGTAGAGGTCCGGAGTCTCGACGACCTCGATCACGCTTTCTCCACGATGACCAGAGACCGCGTCAGTGCTCTCATCGTGTTCCCGAGCCCCATGCTGTTCAACGAACGAAGACACATTGTCGACCTCGCCACGAGGTACCGGCTGCCCTCAATGTTCAGCGTCAGGGAGTTCGCGGAGCTCGGAGGCCTCATCACCTACGGAGCGAGCATCAGCGACTTGGTCCGTCGCAGCGCGGTTCACGTCGACAAGATCCTCAAAGGCGCCAAGCCCGCCGACCTCCCCGTGGAGCAGCCCACGAAGTTCGAGATGGTGATCAACCTCAAGACGGCCAAAGCACTCGGGTTGACGATCCCGCAATCAATACTCATTCGGGCCGACGAGATCATTCAGTGAGCGAAGACGCTGAGGGTCGAGATATGCCGCGGGAATACGACGAGGCGTGGCAACTGGGTTTCTACCTCTTTGGGTATGACGAAGTCGGCGTGATCAATGAACGGCTGGCGATTAAGGCGGCGATGATAGAGGTCAAGAGCGTGGAGGTCCACCCTGAGGAAATTCACCAATCCATAGCCATCCAGACCTATGCGCAATGGTTGAACGAAGCATATCGCCGCATCGGCGAGCGCGTCCTTCGCGAGGGTCATGACCTAAGCTTTGTCAATCGCTGCCCACGTTGTGGCCGGATCGTTCGCACATCGAAAGCCCGTCAATGCATGTGGTGCCATCACGATTGGCACGAATCACCCGTCCAACCGTGACCATGCTCGACCCACGCGGCCAGCTCCTACGTGCGGCTGTCGGCTTCGCCGGGTGCTCGCTGCCCTCCTACGACCGTGCCCTCTGGGCGCTGCGCTCCTGGCTCGACTCCTGGGCCGGGATCGGTCACGTCGCGGTCGGAATGCGCCGCCAGGGCTACGATCTGCAACTCACCCAGTACGACGAGCGCGGCTGGCGCGCGACGTTCTACACGACCGGGATGGAGCACTCGCCGACCAGTGCGACCGGGACCCGCCTGGGAGCGGACGCCGTGGCGGGCGACACAGCGCGCGGCGTGGGAGGCGCTGGACAAGGGGGACACGCGATGACGAACGACGAGATGAACGCGGAGCCCGGCCGCAACGAGATCGAAGGGACTCCGCTTGGCATGAGCGCGTTGGTTGCGGCGTGGTATCGCCGTGCCCAACAATCCGTCATCGCCGCCGAGGGGCACGCGGCGGGCCGGGCGGTCGTCAGCGGCCAGGCTGAGGTTGTTGTCCGCACGGCCCGCGATGATGTCGCGGTCAGGCTCGGCGCAGGGGGCCTGGGGATGGAGGGCCAGAAGCCAGGTGTCGACGTCAGCCTGCCCGAGCTGTTGATCCCGGCCGCGATCATCGTCACCGGAGGCCGTGCGGCTGAGGGGCAGCTCATCGAGGCGGTGGCGTTACCCTGGTTCGAGATCATCAAGGCGCTGGAGCGCGACCCGGACTTCCTCCATCAACTGAACTGGCGCAAGATCGAGGAGCTGATCGCCGGCGCGTACAAACGCGAGGGGTGGCCCGAAGTCGTCCTGACGCCTCGCAGCGGCGACGGCGGGCGCGACATCATCGCCAGTAGACCGGACTGGGGGACGATCTGCTTCTACGACCAGGTGAAGGCGTACAGTCCGGGCCACACGGTCCCAGCGAACGATGCGCGGGCCCTCTACGGAGTCCTGAACCTACACCAGAACGTCTCGAAGGCCATCATCACGACGACGGCCTTGTTCGCGCCCGGTGTCTATGAAGAGTTCAAGGCCGTCATGCCGAACCGACTGGACCTGCGCGACGGGCCGAAGCTGATCGAGTGGTTCAAGCGACTTGGCTGACGCCCGCCTTGGCACCCCTGACTCCGCATCAACCGCGTCCTGCGCGTGATGCTGCAGACGCACTGGAGCGCGGAGGCGTGGTCGCAGGTCAAGGCCGAGTTCACGAAGGCGCTCGCGTTGAGAAGCTAGATCCGGCGCGCGGCCTGGTGCAACTAGGCTCGTGACCGCGCCCTCCTCGTGCGGCGCCGTGCTGGTGCACGTCGTGCCGTTCGTCTAGACTCCCGCCAGCCATCCTCCACCGAGGTGCACATGCGGCTCATCGGGCTCTGGATGACAGTCGTGTTGCTCATCGCACCGGGTGACGCGCTGGCAGGTGAAGGTGCAAGGAGCTGGTACCTATTGGAACCCCCCGTCGATGAGACATCAAATGTCGTGTTTGGCATTTTGGCGCAAGCGCCCCTCAACCAATGGAAGCGCATTGCAACATATGACTCTGCGGCCACATGTGAGTACAAACGAAACGACGCGGTCCAAGCGAGCCGCGATGAAACCCTACGTTTGTCGAGGACATCGCCGCTGCCGAAGCTGGAGGTCTTCAAAGGAGCTTACCGCGACAGTGGCCTCGCGCAGTCGAGTATCTGCGTCTCTGCAGATGACCCCCGGTTAACAGCGGGGTCTACGCGATGATCGCCGACCTTGTTGCTGGGCCCAGCGACTCCGCAGCGCGTCCTGATCCGAGCCGACGAGATCATTCAGTGATGGACCGCCGGACGTTCATGGCCGCGAGCGTCATTGGCATTCTCGCCGTACCGCTCGCCGCTGAGGCGCAAGAGGCGGGCCGAGCCAAGCAGGTGGGCTGGCTTGCAATGGCCCCGCAGCCTCGACTGAGGGCTGAGTTCCTGCGAGGAATGCGGGAACTCGGTCACATCGAGGGGCCCGCCTACATACTTCACGAGCGGTATGCGAACGACACGGTGGACCGACTCCCGACCCTGGCCGCCGACCTCACCCGGCTCAATGTCGATGTGATCGTAGCGGAGGCTGCCGTCGCGGTCCGGGCCGCCCAGCGGGCCACGACCACGATCCCCATCGTGTTCATCACGGGTGATCCGGTTGAGACGGGTTTCGTTCGTACCCTGAGCCGACCGGAAGGCAATCTCACCGGCATTGCGAACCTCACGCTGGAGCTTTACGTGAAACGGATCGAGCTGCTCAAGAACGCAGTGCCGACCGTCCGGCGGCTGGCCACGCTCCAGGTCTCCGCGCTAGTCGATCCGGGCCGGACGAGGCACGCATTTCAAAATGCAGCGCGGAGCGTTGGGGTCGAGGCGCTACCGATCACGTTCGTCAGCCGCGTGGAGGAGTTGGACCCGGCTTTTGCGCAGGTTGCGCGGAGCCGCGCGCGGATGTCCTGCTCGTGGGCGCCAACCCGTTCTTCAACATCCATCGGAATCTGATCGTCGCCCTGGCGACCCGTCACCGACTTCCCGCGCTCTACGAATTCCGCGACTTTGTCGAGGCTGGCGGGCTCATGTGCTACGGCGCCGACATGAACGAGGTCTACCGCCACCTCGCGACCTATGTCGATCGCATCTTCAAAGGCGCCCGCCCGTCCGATCTCCCCGTCGAGCAACCCACGAAGTTCGAGCTGGTCATCAACCTCAAGACCGCCAAGGCCCTTGGGCTAACCATCCCGCAAGCGCTCTTGGTGCGGGCGGACGAGATTATCCAGTGATGGACCGGCGAGCGTTCATCGCGATGGTGGGCGGAAGCATTCTTGTCGGGCCACTCGGTGCTGAGGCGCAGCAGGCGGGGACGATGGCGCGCGTCGGCCTTCTCTCGCCTACAGCGCCGATAGCAATACCGAACCAACCTGCCGTTGGAGTCACTGAAGATTTGAGCCGGCGCCTGCATGAACTTGGGTGGGTCGAAGGCAAGAACCTCGTGGTTGAACGCCGCTTTGCTGACGGCCCCGGCCGCCTGCCTGGCCTCGCCGCCGATCTGGTGCGCGCCAACGTCGACATCATCGTCGCCGTGAGCCCCCCAGCCATCAGGGCGGCCAAGAATGCTACCCAGACGGTCCCTATCGTGATGGCATTCAGCGGTATTGACCCGGTAAAGGCGGGATTCGTCGCCAGCTTGGCTCGGCCGGGAGGGAATGTCACCGGCCTCACCCTCCTCGCGACCGACATGACCGTGAAGCGGCTTGAGGTGCTGAAGGAAGCACTACCTCGGGCCAGTCGCGTCGCCGTCCTCGTGAATCCACGGAACCCGAGCACCACGGAACAACTCGCAGCGTTGAGGGACGCGGCCCCTGCGCTGGGCGTGAAAGTGCAGCCGGTCGAGATTCCGCGCTCTGGTGAGTACGCGGACGCCTTTGCGGCGATTGCGAGAACTCCGGCGGATGCCATCATCGTGCCGTCGGATCCCGAGTTCTTCCGCGATCGTAGGGGGTTGGTGGATCTGGCTGCCCAGCGACGAACGCCCGCATCCTACGAATGGCGCGAGTTCGTCGAAGTGGGTGGCCTCATGTCGTACGGGTCCGAACATCGGAGATCTCGCGGCGCGGGTTGCTGTGTACGTGGACAAGATCCTCAAAGGCGCGAAGCCCGCCGACCTCCCGGTCGAGCAGCCGACGAAGTTCGAGCTGGTGATCAACCTGAAGACCGCCAAGGCCCTCGGTCTGACCATCCCGCAGTCGCTCTTGGTGCGAGCCGACGAGATCATCCAGTAGTCGTGCGGCCAACGCCACCAGCCCCGCATGTAGTTCTCGTCTGCTAGACTCCCGCCAGCCATCCTCCACCGAGGTGCACATGCGGCTGATCCGGCTCGCGGTCGTTCTCGCACTCAGCCTCGCGCTTGCGCCGCTCGCTGCCGAGGCGCAGTCGGCCGGAAAGGTCTACCGAATTGGTTCACTCAGGTGGGGCGCCGATCCCGATTTGATGCCCTTGGCTGACGCGATGCGCGAGCTTGGATGGATTGAGGGGCAGAATTTCAAGATCGAGAGACGTTATGCAGACAGAGATGATCAGCTCCCGGCGCTCGCGGCTGAATTGGTACGACTGAAAGTCGATCTCATTCTTACGAGCGGGACGGGGGCGACCCAGGCAGTCAAGGAGGCGACGAAGACCATCCCGATTGTGTTCGTCGTGGGCGACGACCCGGTCATGAGCGGACTCGTCGCCAGCTTCGCGCGGCCAGGCGGAAACCTCACAGGGTTCGCTTTAGGCCAGTATGACGAGAAGCTTCTGGAGCTCCTCAAGGAAGCGTTCCCCCTGGCCTCGCGCGTGGCCTTCCCCGCGCCCGCAGCAGAAAGCTCTGGAGCGAAGCTGAGCTTCGAGGCCCTAGTCGCGAGGCTAAGCGCCGCGGCCCGGGTGCTCGGCGTCGAGATTCGACTCATCGAAGTGCGGGGACCGCAAGATTTCGACAGCTTCTTCGCAGCCGCCAAGCGCCGGGGCGCCAACGCAGTGCTGGTGCCGAACATCGTTTGGTTTCGCCCCCATCTGGAACGTCTCGGAGTCCTTGCGGCAAAGAGCCACCTGCCGGCGATTGGCTACGACCGGCGATTCGCGGAGTCGGGCGGCTTGCTCGCTTATGGGCCGACGCCACTGCAGAACGCCCCGCGCTTGGCCGCTCAGATCGACAAGATCTTCAAAGGCGCCAAGCCCGCCGACCTGCCCGTCGAGCAGCCGACCAAGTTCGACCTTGTGATCAACCTCAAGACCGCGAAGGCGCTCGGTCTGACGATCCCGCAGACGCTCCTGCAGCGGGCGGATCAGGTGATTGAATAGCGTGCTCGACCAACGCGGACAGCTGCTCGTAGCGGCGCTCGGCTTCGCCAGGTGCTCGACGCCCTCGTACGACCGCGCGCGAAATGCGTTGCGGACCTGGCTGGACTCGTGGGCGGTCGGGATGCACCGCCAGGGCTACGCTTGAACTTCCGTGCTTCTTGTCTTGGCCCTGCGCCGTGCTCAGCCGCCGGCCGCGGACTCAATGGCGTTAGCGACGAGACGGTCCAGTTCGCGCACATCGAACGGCTTGTGCAGAAAGCCAATTGCCCCCTCGATCAGCGCATCGGCCTCCCGCCGGCTGTCCCAGTCCCCGCTCATCATGAGCACCGGCGCGGTCACGCCAAAGTCGCGGATGCGCTTCATCAGGTCGAGGCCCTGTCTGCGGAGCATGGGGTCGCCTATTCCCGGCATGACCATGTCCAGCAGAATTAGATCGAAGGGCTCACGTTGCACGGTGGCGAGCGTGTCGGCGACCGACTGCGCGGTCGTGATCTCATAGGCGTGCTTGTGCCGGAAGGAGCCCAGGATCTCCCGCAGCACATCAAGCACGCGCTGCTGATCATCGACGATGAGGACTCGTTTCGCTGGCTTCGTGTTGATCGTCACTTTCTTTTCAGTGCGAGGCGAGGGAGTGCTGATGCCGAGAGCGCCATCAATGAAAGTCCTCCTGAGGGTCGCGCCGCACTAGCCCTGACCGATGACGACGCCTTGGTCCGGGCGGGCAACCAATCCCGTCACAGCTTCTACCCACAACTCGTGACATCGAGGATGGAAGTGGACCTCTCGTCGGCCTGCTCGTGCGAGATCGAATAGGTAGACCGAGTGAGCATCAAGCGTTCTCCCGTCGCACGCGGCGCATGAGCAGCCCGAACGTTTACACTGCTGCTCTGCTGGAACCGTTATTGTCCCGCGGACCGCATCGGCGAAGCGCAAGAGGATCTGCCCTTTGATCCGCGAGCAATCAGCACACAGGCGTTCGGTCTTCAGCTCGGCAATCCCGTGGCACACTCGGCAGACCTGCTTCACCTTTCCTCTGTTGAGGAAACTCGGACTTCCGGTGGGCACCATGTCCCTCCTTGGGAAACGTTAGACGAAGAGATTCCGGCAGCGCCGAACCGGTCATCACGCAAACCGGATGCCGAAGGCCCACAGTCAAACGAATCAATGGAATGTCTCGGCCGGCGCTTGTCAGTCGAGACAGCATGGCGACCAACGGGTCAACTAGGCGTGCCTGTCCATCACTTCCGGAAGTCGACCGTGATCGGATGTACCTCGCGAACGGTAGAGGTACGCTGGTGCGATTGGACCGTATGCGGCGAGGAGGCTAGTACTCTGCGCTGTCGCTTGGTGACTTGAACTTGAGTCGCGGGACGCTTGCGGACGCGGACTGATCTTCGGTCCTCGCGTTACACTCGCCTTCGGTCAGGAAGCTCCAGATCGCTTGTTTCATCGTGAGCGTTGGGAGCGCACGATAACGAAGATACTCATGTAGCTCACGGACCGTGCGTGGTGTCTTGCATACGACGGAGATATTACCCATCGTCATCACTCCGGCCGCGTATGCCGCTGTCGCCAACTGGCTACGACCGAGGTTCGCTCGCCACTCCGCGACGGTCCCATCTCCGGCCAGATTCTCGTCGGCGAGCACTGGGCTGGCGAGCGAGAGGACGCTTAGGATCGTCAAGACCGTGAGGCGACGAAAAGCGAACAACGGCCCTCCTGAGCAGCGACTTGCTGTATCGAGATTGACATGGGGTCCTGATGGCAGGCAAGCGACATTCGATTGGTTCCGGAATTATTGTTCGCACGCTAACCCTGCGGCGTCAGGGGAGAGGAACTGTGAGCGGACAGTGCGCGCCTAATTGATGTGTCGATATGCAGCCCGGCTACGAAGACCGTCATCCACGAGACGGTAGACGTGGACCCGTCCCCGTGGCCGAATCGTCCGCTCCGCTCTGTCACGGAGTTGGCGGGCAATCTCAACAGGATCACCACTGAGCACGAGCTTCGCTGCCTCAAGCAGGGGTTCTTGCTGCCGTGAGCGAATTTCAGCCTCGATAATCTCGACGGCCAAGGTTTTCTGCTCCCGACTGATCAGGCCAGCGATTCGATACCAGACACTGACAGCACGGGGTCTATGCAAGCACGCTAGCGGCGCTGTCCGTCAGGTGTCAAGCGTATGAGATAGCGTACACGGTGAGATGTACGGCAGCGGGGTCGAGGGCGATCGGGTGTGGATGACCTGCACGTGCCGCGCGAGAATCGAGCGAGACGCGGATCGTGATTGACCGACGCGGCCGCCTGCTCATGCGCCGGGCTGTGCTGGTGCACTGAGTGGCGTTCGGCTAGACTCCCCGCCAGCCATCGTGCACCGAGGTGCCCATGCGGTGGATCGGGCTCGCGGTCGTTCTCGCCGTCAGCCTGCTTGTTGCGCCACACGCCGCCGACGCCCAACAAGCGCAGACGATCCCTCGAATAGGTTACTTGTCCTTGGGCGTCGCGGCTGCCCCGGACGTCTAACCCAGTACACGGCGGTGGCTGCATGATTCATCAAAGGTCCTGCCGAACCACGAAGGGGGCTACTACATGAAGATGCTTCGCGGTGTGTGGACGCTCGCGCTGCTCACGGCTGTGCTCATTCCCTCCGCGGCTCACGCCCAGGACATCACGATTACCCTCCTGGGTACGGGATGTCCCCCGGCCGTCATGAACCGATTCGGGCCGAGTATTCTGGTCGAAGCCGGAGGCCAGAAATTTCTCTTCGATGCGGGGCGCGGCGCCCTGCAACGCCTCAACCAGTTGAAGGTGAGGTGGCAGGACGTGCGCGGCGTGTTCTTCACGCACCTGCACTCGGATCACGTAGTCGGATTCCCCGATCTGTGGTTGACCGGGTGGCTGACGCCCGGCCGGAGCGTTCCGCTCAACGTCTGGGGGCCCCGCGGAACCAAGAACATGATGTCGCATCTTGAGCAAGCGTTCGACTTCGACATTCGCATCCGGCTGTACGACGACCGGCCCTCGCCGGACGGTATCGTCCTCTTGACCGAGGAGATCGGTGAAGGCGTTGTGTACGAGAAGGGCGGCGTGAGAATCACGGCGTTCGAGGTGGACCACGCCCCGATCAAGCCGGCATTCGGCTATCGCGTCGACCACGCCGGCCGCTCCATCGTGCTCTCCGGCGACACGCGCGTCTCCGACAATCTCATCCGGCACGCCCAGGGGGTGGATGTGCTCGTCCACGAAGTAGCAGCACCAGAAACGTTCCAGCGCGCAGGCGCCTCACCCGAGCGGGCCCAAAGCGTCGTCGCCCATCACGTGACTCCCGAGCAGGCGGGCGAAGTGTTCTCGCGGACGAAGCCGAAGCTCGCTGTGTACTCGCACATCGTGCTCCCGACCGCCACCGAGCAGGACCTGATCCCCCCGACACGAAAGACCTACTCCGGACCGCTCGAGCTGGGCGAGGACTTGATGGTTATCGCAGTTGGCCCAACCATCGAGGTCCGCAGACCCGCTCGTCCTTCGCCTTGAGCGAGCGTGACTGGCGTCAGCAGCAGTGCCGACGACATGCGAGTTGGTTATCAATCCCAAGACGGTCAGGCGCTCGGCCTCTCGATCACGCCGCTGCGCAGCCTCGGTTACGTTGAGAGACAAGACATCGCGGTTGAAAATCGCTATGCGAGAAGGACAGGATAAAGGTCTGCTAGACTGCAGCGACCCTAGTCTTGGAAAGAAGGAATTCGTGCGCCAACCGCCCGGAATCGAGATCTCTGCCCGCCCGGCCCGGTGGGATCGACGGCATTTTATGGCAGCAATGGCGGCCGCCCTTCTGGTCGCACCTCGCGTCGTCGAGGCTCAAAAGTCGGAGAAGATGGCTCGAGTGGGAATTCTGGGCACCGGCCCTGCTCCGAGCCCCCAGGAGCTCGCGAAGTCGGTTGCGACCAATCGGTTCTGGATCTCGATGCGGGAACTGGGCTGGGTCGATGGCCAAAACATGATCGTCGAGCGACGGTTCGGCGAATCGGCTGATCAGCTTCGCAAGGGCGCCGCTGACCTCGTACGCCTCAAAGTCGATGTACTGTTCGTTGCGAGCGAAGGTCTGGCAAAGATCCTTCAGCAGGAAACGAAGACCATCCCCATCGTGGTGGGTCGGGCCCAAGGCGATCTCGTCGCGGCAGGGCTGGTCAACAGTCTGGCCAAGCCGGGCGGCAATATCACCGGGTCACAGCTCCTCGGCGACGAGCTAGTCTCGAAGCGCCTCGAGCTTCTCAAAGCGCTCGTACCGAACCTTTCAAGGGTTGCGCTCCTCCGAGAGGACGTCACGACGTCAGCCATCCCCGAGATCCCCGCTCGGTACGATCAACATGCTGTTAGCGCCGCGCGGGCTCTTGGCCTGACAGTTCAGATGTTCAACGTGCACGGAGCGAAGGACTTGGCCGCTGCGTTTCCGGAGATGATCAAGAATCAGATTCGCGGGGCACTGGTGGCTTCGTCCGCCTACATGTTTGTGCATCGACAGGCCCTCGTGAACCTCGCGGCCGCGCATCGGATTGCTGCGATTTATGAGGTCGAGCTGTTTGTTGAAATCGGTGGGCTCATGTCGTATGGCGTCGACGTTCCCGAGATGCAGCACCGTGCCGCTGCCTACGTCGACAAGATCCTCAAAGGTGCGAAGCCCGCCGATCTCCCGATCGAACAGCCAACGAAGTTCAATCTCGTCCTCAACATGAGGAGCGCCAAAGCCCTTGGGCTCATGATTCCGCAATCCCTGCTGCTGCGGGCGGATCAGGTCATCGAATGATGAACCGGCGCACGTTCGTGTGCGGGTTGACGCTTGGGGCGCTCTCTGCGCCGCTCTCGGGGGAGGCACAACCGACAGGAAAGATCCCCGTGGTGGGTGTCCTGAACTCCGGGCCGGCCCGCGATCGACCTCAGTGGATACGGCGCGACAGGGTTTGCGCGACCTTGGCTACATCGAGAGCCAGACTATCGTGTTCGACGTCCGCTTCGCCGGCATGAAGCTGGAGAGAAATGGGCCCAAACCTTGGGGCAAAACGACCCTGACAAAGTTGTTCTTCTCTATGCCACTGATG
Source organism: uncultured Candidatus Rokubacteria bacterium (assembly GCA_963789955.1). Classification (GTDB taxonomy): domain Bacteria; phylum Methylomirabilota; class Methylomirabilia; order Rokubacteriales; family CSP1-6; genus AR31. Next base: position 921,358 of record CAWBMV010000034.1, on the reverse strand, counting down.
GGGTTCTCTGGGGGACGCTCTCTCCAACCGTGCGAGCGGATCGAGCAGCGGTGCGCGACTATTTCGTCACAGCGTTTAAGTTTTTGCCGGGGCTCAAAGTCACGTTCGGCGAGCAATTGATCCGCGTTTACGATGGCACCGCTGTCAACACCGGCTACTACACGTTCTCGTGGATCAAGGACGGGGAAACCAAGACTCTGGCAGCGCGCTATAGCTTCACCTTCGTTCGTGACGGCGAGAACTGGATGATCGTCGACCATCACTCATCGGCGATGCCCGCTCCTCCTCGATAGAGCGGCTTGGAATCCCGGAGGGAGCAGGAGCACGGGCGACCGGAACGAATGGCGGACTATCGGAAGAGCGTCGCTCTCATGAACCCGTGAGCCTCCACACGGAAATCGACGACTTCGTTCACGATCATCGCCCCCACGGCCCCCTGACCGCCGACGCCACGGAGCCTGCATGGAATGGGCTATCTGCTCACTGTCGCCTACCGGTGTGGCGTGGTGTTTGAGCGCTGGGTGACGCCCGAGGATGCCGAACTGGATCTGCTGCGGGCGGCGTCGCTGAACTAACCACCAGCATCTGTTTGACCATCGGGCAGGCAACAGTCTAGTCTCGCCCCACCGTTCTGACCGTCACCGACCTGGCTCGTGAGGGATTGGATGAAGTGTCCTCGGTGTCAGCACGAGAATCCGCCCCAGGCGAAGTTCTGCCTGGAGTGTGGAGCCCGTGTCGCGCTGACCTGCACGAAGTGTCGTAGCGAGCTGCCCGCTGGCGCGAAATTCTGCTTAGAGTGTGGGGAGCCCGTCGCGTCACAGGCAACAGCCGAACCGCGATTTACATCGCCCGAGTCCTACACTCCGAAGCACCTCGCCAAGAAGATCCTCACCTCCAAGAGCGCGCTCGAAGGCGAGCGCAAGCAGGTGACGGTCCTCTTCGCTGACCTCGAGGGCTCGATGGAGCTGCTCGCCGATCGGGATCCCGAGGAAGCGCGCAAGATAACCGATCCGGTTCTCGAGCGGATGATGGAGGCCGTGCACCGGTACGAGGGCACGGTGAACCAGGTCATGGGGGACGGGATCATGGCGCTGTTCGGCGCGCCGCTCGCGCACGAAGACCACGCCGTGCGCGCGTGCTATGCGGCTCTCCGGATGCAGGAGAGCGTGAAGAAGTACGCGGAAGAGGTGCGGCGCTCTCACGCGGTCGTGATCAGGATCCGTGTCGGACTTAACTCCGGAGAGGTCGTCGTGCGCGCAATCGGTAGCGATCTGCACATGGATTACACGGCCGTCGGCCAGATCACCCACCTCGCAGCGCGGATGGAACAACTGGCGGACCCGGGTACGATCCTCTTGACGCCCGACACGATGGCGCTCGCCGAGAGCTTTGTGCAGGTGACCGCCCTCGGCCCTATTGCGGTGAAGGGCCTGTCAGCCTCGGTTGAGGCCTATATGCTCACTGGCGTCAGCGCCGTGCGCTCTCGACTGCAGGCGGCCGCCACGCGCGGCCTCTCCTCTTTCGTGGGCCGAGGCAGCGAGATCGACCAGCTTCACCGCGTCCTGGAGCACGCCGGGGAGGGGCGAGGTCAGGTGATGGCCATCGGGGGCGAGCCAGGTGTCGGCAAGTCCCGCTTGGTCTTCGAACTGACCAATTCTCGTCGGGTGGAGGGATGGCTTGTTCTTGAGGCGGGTTCAGTGTCCTACGGCAAGGCGGTGGCCTATCTGCCCGTGGTGGACCTGCTCAAAGGGTATTTCGGGATCGACGATCGCGACACGCACCAGGACATTCGGGGAAAGATAACCGGGAAGGTCCTCGCACTCGATCGCGATCTTGGGACGATCACGTCGGCCGTTTTAGCGCTCCTTGATGTTCCAGTCGAGGATCCTCAATGGCTGGCGCTCGAGCCAGGCCATCGTCGTCGGCGGATGCTCGATGGGCTCAGCCGCCTCCTACTCCGCGAGACCCAAGTCCAACCGGTCCTGCTGGTCGTCGAAGACCTTCACTGGATCGACTCGGAGACCCAGGTGTTCCTGGACGGCTTGATCGAGCGGCTGCCCGGCGCCCGCCTTCTCCTCCTCGTCACCTACCGCCCCGAATACCGTCATGAGTGGGGCAATAGGACGTATTACGCCCAGGTCCGCCTCGATGCGCTGCCGCCGGAGAGCGTGGAAGCCCTACTCGACACCTTCCTGGGTTTTGACTCCTCGATCCGCGGACTTAAGAACCTCCTGGCCTCCCGAGCCGAAGGCAATCCTCTATTTCTCGAAGAGAGCGTTCGTTCCTTGGTGGAAACGAGGGCTTTGGTCGGCCAACGAGGCGCCTATCAGCTGGCCCAACCGATTGAGGCTGTTCAGATGCCGGCGACGGTGCAGGCAACCTTAGCTTCGCGCATCGACCGCTTGCCGCCTGAGCAGAAGAGGCTCCTCGAGACCGCGGCGGTCATCGGCAAGGACTTTCCCTTCGCCCTCCTTCAAGCGATCACAGACGAGACCGAGGAGGTGCTTCATCTCGGGCTCAGCCATCTCCACTCTGCTGAGTTTCTGCACGAGACCGCATTTCTACCTGAGCTTACGTACACCTTCAAGCATGGACTCACCCATGAAGTCACCTACGGCACTCTGCTCCAAGACCGGCGCAAGGCTCTGCACGCCCGGATTGTCGGTGTCATCGAACGTTCCTATCCGGACCGACTGACCGAGCATGTCGAGCGGCTGGCGTACCACGCGCTGAACGGCGGGCTCTGGCCGCTCGCCCTCCACTACTCACGTCAGAGTGGCAGCAAGGCCTTCGAGCGCTCGGCGAACCGCGAGACAGTGGCGGCGCTCGAGCAGGCACTGACCGCACTGGCGCACCTGCCTGATGACCCAGAGATGCTGGCTGCGGCGATCGACGTCCGCCTCCTGATGCGCAGCGTACTATTGCAGCTGGGCCAGCTCGAGCGGACCGCCCGATACCTCAAGGAGGCGGAGGTGCTGGCCCTCAGGCTCGGCGACCGCCAGCGGCTGGCCTGGGTTTGGGCCTATACGACCACGGCCCTGCTGTTCGCGGGCGAGCCGGTCCCGGCGATGGCCGTGGGGGAGAAGGCGCGCGCGTTGGCCGATGAGGTCGGTGATACTGGGCTGCGCGCCTCGGCTCGGACGCCGTTGGCCCACGCCTGCCGCGAACGAGGCGACCTCCGCCGGTCCATCGCGATCTTCACCGAAGCGATCGACCTGCTCACCGGGGACCTCGCGCGGCAGCGATTCGGCCAGGCGATCCCCCCGGCCGTCTACGCTCGCGGGATGGCCGCCCTCTGCTTGGCCGAGCTTGGCGACTTCGCCGAGGCCGAGCGTTTGGGCACCGAGGCCCGGGTGCTCACGAAGGCCGAGGATCTGCCGTTCGGCTTCGCGATGGCCCACATGGCGCTCTGCAACATCTATCTGGTCCAGGAGCGTGTGGCGGAGGCGATGCAGATTCTCGAGCCCGCGCTCGAGGTGATCCGGGTGCGCGGGATCCCGATTCCGTGGGCGACTGCCTTGCGCGGCTACGCGCTGGCGCTGTCCGGTCGTCCCGAGGAGGGATGCACCGTGCTCGCGGGGGGACTGGAGGAAGCCGACCGGTTGCGGTTCTTCTTCGGCCACTCGCAGTGGGTGGCGTGGCAGGCGCACGCGCACCTGATGGCCGGCCGGATGGACGAGGCGGGAGAGCAAGCCGACGAGGCACTACGGCTCAGCCGTCAGCGCGGCCAGAGAGGGTACGAGGCCCTCGCCCTCTACGTGCGGGGGGAGATCGAATCATTGCACGAGCGGGACTCCGCCGAGACGTTCTGCCGTCAAGCGCTGGGGCTGGCCGATGAGCTGGGTATGCGGCCGCTCGTCGCCCATTGCCACCTCGGCCTCGGCAAGCTCTACCGGCGCACGGGCAAGCGCGAGCAAGCGCAGGAGCATCTCACCACCGCGAAGACGATGTACCGCGAGATGGGGATGACGTACTGGCTGGAGCAGGCAGAGGCAGAACTGAGAGTTTAGTGATCGAGTGAAGTCCTCTCCCCTTAATGATTTAGCTGAGTTCGTCCACAACCACCGCTCTCACGGCCCGCGGACCCGCTGCGCCTCGATCGGCGCTGGGCTTCCGGAATGACTCTGCAAACGTTGCGGAGTACGGAGAACGCCCAGTCACGCTACGCTAATCGATGATGGGCCGAATCGCGTACCGAACGGCGTGCTGGCAGAGCCGGTGATCGAACGCATCCTGCGTGGACTGTTCACCAAGCAGCGGCTCACGCACTTCGAGATCGAGTCGACGGACGACACCAATTTTGTCCTTCGCACGCTGACACCCGAGGCGCACGTGTGGTCCGAAAAATTCCTCGCCGAGCCGCTACCCAACGGCGATCGCATCGTCAGCAGCGCCATCGTCGCCGCGGTAGCTGCTGAGGCGATCGAGCGCGGTTATCTCGTGCGGTTCGTGTGATGAGAGCATCTGAGCTATCACGCTTCCGATGTAGTTATCAGTGACGGTCACCGAGCACCGTCTGACCGCCGTCCACGAGACGGCAGACGTGGTGCCGGGCACGCGATGCAGCGGGCGGGGGGCACTGAGACAAGCGAGTGCGGGATGGCTAGACGGCAAGTTTTGCTAGTCGGAAGCGAAGGAATGGCCCCGATGCTGCGCGACTACCTCCGTCACCTCGGTGATTACGAGGTTGCGTCGGTCGAGTGCTGCGACGAGGCGATGACGACACTGTCACGTCGCTCTTTTGACTTGGTTCTGCTTCTCAGCCTCCGAGTCCGTTGGACACGCAAGGTCGCCCCGGTGGGTTACGAGGAGGCCATGGGCTTTCTCCATCAGATGCGGGTTCACCATAGCTCACTCCCCGTGATTGTTGCCTCAGCAGCTGAGCAAGCAAGTGAGAGATGCCTTTCCATGGGCGCGTTCGCCTTCATCCCTCAACCGATCAAGCTCGACGAGCTGGGCTCTCTGGTGACACGAGCACTCGAGGCCAACCGTATGGACGGCAGGCTGGCAGACGAAAACTCGGTTGGCTAGACCGCGCCCCCAAAAGAAACGCCAGAAGTCCAAGCCGGTACCGAAGCCCACACAGCCTCCGCTCCCTGGGATGCCACCGCCCGAGCCGCCCGGCACCACTCGTGTCCTCCCCATGCAGCTCCAGATCGGCGATCGGCTCACTGACTCAACTGGCGAGTGGGAAGTGGTCGGACGGCCCTACACGACGGCGGGTGGGAAGACCACGCACGCACGGGTCCAGCGGGTGAATCAGCCTGGCGTCACTGAGGTAAAGCTGTGGGGGTCTTACGAGAAAGTCAGCGTGAAGCGAGCCTGAACCCCATCGGCGCTATCATCCCGCCATGGCGGTCTGCTTGCACGAGAACATCACGCCACCTCATCGCGGGACGCAGTGGAGCGGCGCTCGGAGCGGCCTTCAAGGCGCTGCGCGTAGGCGCGAGCGCCTCCTTCGTAGCCACGGCGGTACTCCCGGCCGTAGTAGTCGTTCGTTGGCACACTGCTCGGCTTCCGCCCGTCGCGTTGATCGGACCAGCCGTCGCGGAACCCGTCTTGGTAGCCTTCACTCAGCATCACTTCACCTCTGGCACGTGATGCCGAGTGGGACGCTGCGGCACCCGCTGTTTCTGAATTGGAGCTAATACTTCTGGTAACGCACGCCGCTCATCGGTGGCGGCGGCTGGTCAAACTCGGCGTCGTCCTCGGGTCCTCTGAACTGATGGTCGAGACCAACAGACGTCTCGGTCCGCTTCCAGCCTTTGTTGATCATACAGCGCTTATAGATCGTCTCCCGGCCGGCGGACGCGAGCCCAGCGGCCACGTTGACGCGGTCCTTCTCGATCGCTTCCTGGATACAGGACCCGCTGTCTGCCTGGAATGTCGTCACGTCGCGGCCGGGCGCTTCCCAGTAGTATTTCGTGCAACCGGCGATGAAGACCACGAGAAGTAACGCGCAGATCTGAGGTGATGACATCACGAAAACGGCCTCCGCAGCAGCAACGAGTGCCCAATCTATCCAGCAACCTTCGGGTTGTTAACTCTCGCCGACTACACTGCGGCGAGCTGGACGGCGGGGCGGACGGGGAGCGCGTGCGGATGACCTGCACGTGCGGGGCGGTCATCAACCGGACGCTGGAGCCACACCGCCCATAGTTCAGGTCTGCTAGACTCCCGCCAGCAATCCTCCACCGAGGTGCCCATCGGCTGATCGGGCTCGCGGTCGTTCTCGCTCTCAGCCTCACGTTTGCCCCGCTTGTGGGCCGCGCCCACATCGGAGAACCCAAATGAGCACTTTGGAACAGAAATGAGAGGCTGCTCTCGACCATCCTTCACGGCGGGTAGACGCTGGTATACCTCGTCCGCTTTAGGTTGCTGCTAATTCGGGCGGCTGTTTCACGGGAGGATTGGGTAGCGTGGGGTTCTACATCAGGAAAGGCTTCAACTTCGGTCCACTGCGGCTCAACCTTTCAAGATCGGGCCTGGGAGCGTCATTTGGCGTCAAAGGTGCGCGAATTGGAGTAGGTCCGCGTGGCAGCTATATTCATTTGGGACGGGGCGGCCTTTACTATCGCCAAACACTTGGGGCACCTCGTGTTGATCGTCCTCCTCGACATCCAGGGACTGAAGTACAGATCGTTCCTGAGGTAATAGACAGTGGGGATGTCGGGCGGATGTCGGATGCATCATCGACAGTCCTGTTGGCTGAATTGAATCGAGTGCAACGGCGCACGGACCTCTTTCCGCTGCTCTTCTTTGTGATCATCACATTGGTTGTGATTCTGGCCTTTATGGCGTGGAACTATGCCGACGGGGATCGCGGTACCGCGCTTGAACGGAGTGCCACTCCTGTTCCGCTTGCCGACGTCCTGCGCGACCGGCTGATTGCAATCTTACCGGCGCGATGGGGCGTGACGCAAACGACAGCGCTGGCCACGCCGTGGCGACGCGGCCGGAGCGCGATTATCGAGTGACGCGCCGCGGATGGCCGTCGAGCGAGGTGTCTAGACCGCTGCTGCCGCTCAACCCCCCGAACGGCGGCGCGCCAGGGATGGAGCGAGCACCTCCGCTCGAACGGGTGTGGCGACTGACGCAGTTTCAGTCGAAGCCGGCGGAGCCTCGCGCACCCGAGAAGCCGACTCGGCGACGAGCTCGGATCGAGCCGCGGATGGCTCGGGTTTGAACGGCGGCGGCGCGGGCGACCCTTGCACGATGGCCGGGTGCGGAGAAGGCGTCGCTGGCTGCGAAGGAGGCGCCACCGGCTTCGGCAGCAAGTCAGCCTCTCGCGAACGTTCGATTCGCGGCCGCGGTGCCGGAGCGGCGCGACGAACCTCTTTCCTGGGCTCGGGCGTCGGCGGCGCGGGCGGCAGGGCCAGATCCCGCGTGGTCGCTATCACCGGCGGCGCTGCAGGGACCGGCGTCGAGAGGCGGTGCCTCATCGAGTACCGGTCTCCATAGCGTCGAATATCCCGTGAGTGCGACGGGTATCGCCAGGAGCGCCATCGCGGCGATGCTTGCTCGAAAGGCGAACGGCCTGAGGCGGTCGCCCACGGCCCGCGCAACACGAAGCTGAGTGGGCGCGGGCGCCACCCGCGGCTCTGCGTCTCCCACCGCGAGTGGACCCTGGCACCCCGTGCACTCTGGAAGCGCCGCACGCAGCGGGGCCGAGCATCCGATCGCATGCCGCCAGTTCTGTCCGCATTCCGAGCAGAAGTGGAAGTGCGATCCTCGGCGAGCGCCGGCCGCCGGCTCCGAGTCGGACTTCGGCAAAACACCAGGGGCAACAAGCAGCCAGACTGTCGAGACACCGACCGTCGTGCTCCCACTCTCCATCGCACATGTTGCAGTAGTGCGTGTGGAGCTCTCTGATCAGCAGATCGCTCCGCCCGCTGCATACCGGACAATCCGCAGGGCTCACGAACGGCAGATCGCCGGAGACCCGATCGTAGGTCGGAATCTGGCAGGTGACCGCCGTCGGTCCATCGTGCTGCCATCGATGGCCGGCCGTGCACCGATGAGGATGTTCGGCGCGAGGCGTCTGGTCCGTCGGTGCGACCGGCTGCGTGCTCATGACAGGGCTCCGCGTTCAGATCCCGGCGCGCCGGAGGCCTTCGCGTGCCGCCTCGTCGCTCGGGCCCAGCTTCATGGCCCGCCGAAACGCCGCTCGTGCATCGTCCTTCTGGCCGAGCTTGAGGTAGGACCAGCCCATGCCCACCTGGTACTGATACGAATCCGGCGCGGCCAGGCTGGCGCGGATGAACATCGCGAGCGCCTCGCGGTGCCGCTCGAGGTAGTAGAGGCTCCACGCCATCTTCCCCCTCAAGATCGTCGCCTCGGGAGGCTCGGCGCTCAGAGCACGTCGCGACCCGTCGAGCGCTTTTTCGAGCGCGGGAAGAGCCACCTCGTAGTTGGCCCGCTCGAACTGTGCCGAGCCGAGACCATTGAGGGCGTCGACGTAATCGGGGTTGCGGTCGAGCGCGGATTGGAACGCCGCGGCGGCCATCTGGTAGCGGCCGAGACGGAGCCGACTCCAACCCAGACCGTTGTAGAGACCTTCCCACGTCGGTTGACGCCGCAGCGCCGTCTTGAACGTGATGACGGCGCCACGGAAGTCTCCGAGGAAGTACTCGGACCACCCGAGCATCGCTCGGGCCTGGTCGTGCTCGGGATAGAGCGCCGTCGCCTCCGCGAACTGATCGCGCGCCTCCCGGTATTTGCGCGCCTCGAGCAGCGTGTTTCCCCGCGTGAAGCTGGACTCGGCCTGCATGCCGCGCCGCAGATTCTGAAATAGTCCGGGCGAAGAGGTCGCGATGACGGCGACCGCGGGCGAGAACTCGAGCGGGCCGATCCGCGGCTTCGTCGACGGCTTCCCACGCCCGCTCGGCCGCGGCGCGCGCCCGAGCCGATTCGACCTGGACAACGACCGCCGCGTCCGGAGTTGCGATGTTGGCCGCGCGAGTGGCCGCGGCCGCGGCCCGCGATGCGTCGCGCGACGCATCCGCCGCGTACCGTGCCGCGTCCCTCGAGGCCTCCGCGATCGCGGTCGACGAGTCCGGCCGCGCCGCGGACGGATCGTCCTTCACCTGTCGCAGGCCGTTGCGCGGCGCCGTATCGCCGGCGAGCGCAGCGCGTCGTGCGGCTTCCTCGGCGCCTTTCGCCGCGGCCTGAGCGGCGCGCTCAGGCTCCGACAGGTCATAGATCCGGCGCGGTCGGGCGATTTCCGCGCCGGAGGTTGCGGTGCTCATGCCGGCGGCGCTGATACCGTCAGAGGTCGCGTCTCCGCTCGGGCCTGGCGAGCCGGCACCAGGCGCTGCGGTGCCGTTGGCTCCAACCCCGCCCGCAGCAGCGGCGCCGTTCCCCGGCCCAGCCGCAGCGCCGACGCCGACTCCACCCGCGGCGGCCCCGGCAGGGCCAGCGGCTCCGCCTGCGCCCGCCCCGCCAGCCGCACCGCCGTTACCGGAGGCCGCGGCACCACTGACCCCGCCCCGCCTGCGCCCGGCCCGGCCGCACTCCCGGTACCGCCGACCCCGCCGCACCGCTGACCCCGACCCCGCCTGCACCCGGCCCGGCAGAACCTCCGGGACCGCCCGCTCCCGCCGCGCCGCTGACCCCGACCCCGCCAACGCCAGCTCCGGCCGACGCGCCGGCGCCGCCTGGCCCCGTGGCCCCGCTGACGCCGACCCCGCCTGCCGCGGCGCCCGCGCCTGCCCCAGCGCCACCGCCGTTACCGCTGCCGCCTTCCCCCCGCCACTGCCGTTACCGCCCGCTGCCGGACCCGCTGCCGCTTCCGCCACCACCGCCTGGGCCCTTCGCGAGGGCGAAGCCGATATCGGAGACAAGCTGCACCGCCACGATGACGGGCACGGAGAGCAGAACGAGCGCGAGCGCCACGATGCAGGATCGCGACGAGCGGATGAGGCGGGTCATGACGAGTACCCCCAAATTCGAGTCGGCGGCACATTCTTCAACTAGATCTGTCTGACTGTGGTTCGCGCATGAGGCACGCACAATCGGGTGAACACCTAAAGGGATCGCAGGGGAGACCTGTTCCCCCGGCGACGAGGCCTTTATCTCGCCTGCCCTTCTGGAGATAATCGGCGGGCGTCGGCACCCGCGAACCCAGGCCTTCTCGAAACCGCTGGAGGTGTGACATGGCCCGCGACGGATATCTGATCCTCGACAGCGACCTTCACATGATGGAACCGGACGATCTGTGGGCCCGCTACCTCGAAGGCCGGCATCGGGAGAACCCGCCGCGGTTCTTCGGAGGGCAGCAACGAAAGCTCAGCGAGAGCACCGAGGACAAGGGCAACGCCGACGCCATCATGGGCATGGAGGTCCAGGGGCTTGCGATTCCCGCGCACGCCACGGCGAACGCGGCCACCGCGTCGAGCCGCGAGCTACGGCGCCGGAGTCGCGCGCGGCATCCGCACTTTCAGGTCGCGCGCGGACGCGGCTTCGATCCGGATTCGACCCTGACCGCGATGGACATCGAGGGCGTCGACGTCGCCGTCATGTACGGGACGCGCGGGCGACAGATCCTGATGCACGACGACCTGGCGCCCGACTACGCGGCGGCGCTGGCACGCGCCTACAACAACTGGGCGCACGACTATTGCCGGAGCCAGCCGGGGCGGCTCAAGTTCGCCGCGCAGATCGCGATGCACAGCATTCCGCTGGCGATCGAGGAAGCGCGGCGGTGCGTTCGGGAGCTCGGCGCCGTCGGGATCATCGGCACGCCGAACCCCGTCAACGGTCAGCACCTGCACGACGAGGCCTGCGAGCCGCTGTGGAGCGCGCTCGAGGAGCTCGACGTGCCGATCGGCTTTCATCCGACCGGCAACACCTCGCTCAAGGACGACGCCGGGCGGCGCTTCGTCGGTCACGCCAATTTCCACCCGATCGCCCACGCGATTCGTAATCCGGTCGAGCTGATGGGCGCGATCGCCAGCATGACGACCGGCGGGATCCTCGAGCGCCATCCGCGGCTGCGCGCCGCCTTCCTCGAAGGCACCGCCGGCTGGCTCTACTGGTGGCTGTGGCGGCTCGACGACCAGTGGGAGAAGTTCGGCCCGGGCTGCGAGCATCAGCTGTCGATGCTGCCGAGCGAGTACTTCAAGCGGCAGTGCTACATCGCGCTCGACGTGGACGAAGAGCCCGCGGTCGACGTCGTCAACAAGATGGGCGCCGACTACTTCGTCGTCTCGACCGACTACCCGCACTCCGACGGCGCGTTCCCCGAGGCGATGGAGCAGTTCTTCGGGCTGCCGTTCGGCGACGACGTACGCCGCAAGATCCTGTGGACCAACTGCGCGCGCCTCTACAACATCGACGCGCCCGCCGGCGCGCCGACGAAGGACGGGAGCCGCATCTCCGCTTCGCGCTAGACGCCCTGAGGGCGGGGAGACCGAGATGAACCTTGCGCGAAAGATCCCGCGGTGGTCGGTGGTCGTCGCCGGTGTGCTGTGCGCGTCTCTCGCGGTGGGTCCCGTCGACGACGTCGCCGCGCAAACCAGGCCGACGTCGCAGCCCCGGCCGGAAGGTGAGATGCGCTGGGCGCTGTACGTGACCTTGTCGCCGGTCTGGTTCGATCCCGGTGAGTTCATGGGTCTCACCGCGTTCTGGGTGCTGTACGCGATCCACGACGCGCTCGTGAAGCCGATGCCCGGCAATCTCATGACGCCCAGCCTGGCCGAGTCGTGGACGGTCAGCGCGGATCAGCGCGTCTACGAATTCAAGCTGCGTGAGGGACTGAAGTTTCACAACGGCGACCCCTTCACGGCCGACGACGTGAAGTTCAGCTTTCAGCGCGCCAAGGGCGCCAAGGTCCTGCACGAGAAGGTGCGCGAGGTGGTGGTCGTCGATCCCTACCGCGTGCGCTTTGTCCTGCAGGAGGCGTGGCCCGACTTCATGACGTTCTACGGAACCTTGGTGAGCGGGGCGAGCTGGGTGGTGCCCAAGAAGTACGTCGAGCGGGTCGGCGACGACGGGTTCAAGAAGCAGCCGATCGGTCTCGGTCCCTACCGGTTCGTCAGCCATGCGCCGGGGATCGAGCTGGTCATGGAGGCGTTCGAAGGCTACTGGCGCAAGATGCCGTCGGTGAAGCGGCTCGTCTTCAAGAGTGTTCCGGACTCCACCACGCGAACGGCGATGCTGAAGCGGGGCGAGGTCGATGTCGCCTACCTGCTGGACGTGCCGCAGGCGCTCGAGGTGAAGCGCGATCCGACCTTGAAGCTCGCCTTCTCCGGTGGGATCGCCACGTTCTTCCTGGACTATCTCGACCAGTGGGACCCGAAATCCCCCTGGGCCGATCAGCGCGTGCGGCTCGCGGCGAACTACGCGATCGACCGCCGCGCGCTGAGCGATGCGGAGACGCTCGGGGCGTCCAGGCCCGCCGGAAGCCTCGTCCCGCGCACCTTCGAGTTCGCGCTGCCGATCGAGCCGTATCCGTACGATCCGAAGAAGGCGAAGCAGCTCTTGGCCGAGGCCGGGTATCCCAACGGCTTCGACGCCGGCGAGCTGCATCAGCTTCCGCCCTATTTCTCGATGGGCGAATCGATCGTGACCTATCTCGGCGCCGTCGGCATCAGGCTGAAGATGCGGCCGATGGAGCGCGCCACGTACACGTCGGCGCTGCAGGCGAAGAAGCTACGCGGACTCTGTGTCTGCGCGACCGCCGCCTACGGCAATGCGGCCTCGCGACTGTCGGAGCACGTCCCGAGTACCGGCACCTACGCCTACGGCGGCTACCCGGACATCGACGCCTTGTACAAGGAGCAGTACCTCGTGACCGATCGCCGCAAGCGCGAGGCGCTGCTGCAGCAGATCCAGCAGCTCGTCCACGAGCGTGTGCGATTCGGCCCGATCTGGGAGTACATCTGGCCGAGCGGTGTGGGGCCTCGCGTCGAGGAGCCGGCGCTGATGCTCATCAATCCGTATCCCTGGTCGGCGCCGCTCGAAGAGGTCCGTCTCAAAAAGAACTGATTTACGTATAATCGGGCTCCACATCTCACAGGGAGGAAGGCTGACATGGCTCACGCGTACCAGACCGATCAGTACGAAGGCATGATCGCCGAGACGATCACCATGAGGGGCCACAACGGCGATGTCATCAACGCGTACGTGGCGCGACCGCTCGGCGCCGGTCCGTTCCCGGGCATGGTCGTCATCCACCACGTGCCGGGTTGGGACGAGTGGTACCGCGAGTGCACGCGCAAGTTCGCCCACCACGGCTTCGTGGCAATCTCCCCGAATCTGTACTTCCGGGACGGCCACGGGACACCCGAGGACGTCGCGGCCAAGGTGCGTGCCGCCGGCGGCGCGCCGGACGTTCGGGTTCTCGGCGACCTCGATGGCGCGAACGCCTGGCTTCGCTCGCTGCCGTACGTGACTCGCAAGGTCGGTATCTTCGGCACGTGCTCGGGAGGCCGGCACGCGTTTCTCGCCGGCTGCCGACTGAAGGGGCTCGACGCGGTGATCGAGTGCTGGGGCGGGCGCGTGGTCATGTCCAAGGAGGAGCTCACGCCGAACCAGCCGGTCGCGCCCATCGAGTACACCAAGGATCTCTCGGCCCCGATCCTCGGGCTCTTCGGCAACGAGGACAAGTCGCCGACGCCCGAGCAGGTGAACCAGCACGAGGCGGAGCTCAAGAAGCACGGCAAGCAGTACGAGTTCCATCGTTACGACGGTGCGGGCCACGGCTTTTTCTACTACGACCGGCCGGCCTACCGTCAGGAGCAGGCCATGGACGGCTGGAAGAAGCTCTTCGCGTTCACCGACCGGACGCTGCGCTAACCCGGAGGCCAGGAGCCCAGCCATGTGCACGATGATCGCGCACCAGGTGAAGATTCAGGGCCGAGGCAAGAGCGGCCCGGAGTGGTTCGACGTTCGCGAGGCCAACGTGTCCTACGATCACCCGTACGATCTGCCGCTCGAGCACGCGCTCAACATCGATTTCGTCAACGAGGCGCTCGGCCCGGGCGCCCGCGTGGCGGTCGAGCTCAGCGTGGACGCGGCGCGGCAGCTCGTGAAGACGATCGAGGCCGTGCTGGCCCTGGCCGATCAGCGCGGCGTGCTGGAGGACGTCCCCGTCGTCGCGATGCCGGCTCGCACCGCCTAGCGGTGTAGCGAGCTCGTCCGAATCGCGCGGGGCGGGTCACCGACTCGCCCCGCGCGTGTCTTCCCGATCGATCCCGACGCTCGCCCGCTCAGCGAGCCGGCGGTGTGTGCTTGGCCAGGAACTGCTGGATACGGACTCTGGCTTCCGCGAGCGCCGGTCCTTGCTTCCACTCCCGGACGAACTCGCACTTCGGCAGAAGCTTCGCGACCTCCTCGGAGATCGGCAACGGATGCGCCTCGTCGTTGCCCGCCAGGACCATGCAGGGCGTCTGGCAGCTCGACACGAACGCGCGGTCGACGCTGTAGACGAAGCCCGGACCGTACAGGTTCTGGTGCAACGCGTCCAGCACCGGCGGCGTCGCCTCGGGGTGGTCCGCGAGGGTCTCGGCCCACGCGTTGAATCGGGCCGAGCGCCCGGGCGCCATCGCGCCCACCCGGCCGATGGGCTGCGCGAGCACGGCGGACGCGATGCGCTGCGGCTGCGCCTTCAGCATGCTCATGATGAACGACCCGCCGATGCACTGACCGTACAGGTGGCAGCGCTCGATACCGAGGTGATCGAGGACGGCGACGTGGTCGGCCAGATAGGTCTGCCAGCCGTCCTGCGCCGAGATCGGTGCCCGCGACCGACCGCCGGCGTTACGCTGATCCATCGCGATCACCCGGAAGCTTCCCGGCGAACTCGGTGGTCGGGTTCACCGGCGCGGCAGGACGGCTCCAGACGTCGATCACCGACTGCAGGCCCGCCGGCGCGAACGTGAGAATCGGAAACCCATGGCCGAACTCTTCGTAGTAGATGGTCGCGCCATTGCGCTCGATGGTTGGCATGCCCTCCTCCTTTCCGGATCACCCGGGGCGAAGCGACGAACTACGAAACCCGGCGCTTCACCTGGTCGGCGAGCTTGCAGAACGCGCAGATCGTGCCGGTCGTCACCTGTCCGCAGCGCGCGCACTCGTTGAGGGGCACCGCCTCGGCGCTCTCGAAGGCGGGACGCGCCCGCTCGAGAAAGCCGAAGAGGAAGTTGTGCTTGGCGCCCGGCGAGGCGTCCTCCATGCGGCTCAGGATCTCCTTGTGGGCGATCGACGTGGCCCCCTTCGCGAACGGGCATTCCTCGACGATGTAGTCGATCTTTCGCAAGAAGGCGAAGGCGGCCGTCTCGCGCTCCGAGAGCCGATAGAGCGGCTTCACGCGCCGCACCAGCTTCGGGTGCGTCGAGGCCAGCGCGGGAGACTGGCGCGGCAACGCCTCGGTCCGCCAGTGCATGACCGAGCCGAACAGGGTCGCCGCCTCGTCGTCGAGGTTGTGGCCGGTGGCCACCACCGGCATCCCATGGTCGAGCGCCACCCGATTCATGAGGTAGCGCTTCGAGAGGCCGCAGCCGGAGCACGGCGGCCGCCGCGTGACGTCCTTGATGACCGGCACGGGCGCGCCGACCTCGTCGCGCACGGCGCTGACGATCAGGGGGACGCCGCGGGCCGCCGCGAACTTCTCGCACTTGGCCTTCGACTCGATCGAGTACTCGAAGATCCCGAGGTCGAGATAGAGACCGGTCGTCCGGTAGCCTTCGTCGATCAGGACGTCCCAGAGCGCGAGCGAGTCCTTGCCGCCGGAGACGGCGACCAGTACCGTCTCGTCGCGCGTGAACATCCGGTGCTTGCGGATCGCCTCGCGGACCTGGTTGCGGAAGAACTCGAGGAAGTCCGGCGCGCAGAACGCGGCGTTGTGGCGGCGCAGCTCGAGGACGGCGGTCTCCCCGCACTTGCGGCACTTCATCGCGAGCCCGCGCTCCCTCCGGACATCACCGGTCGCAGCTCGATCGTGTCGCCCTCGCGGACCACCTGGTCGGCCGTGACCAGATCGTCGCCGCAGATCACGAGCACCGTCTCGGGGATGATCTCGAGCTCACGCAGGATGTCCTTCACCCGCCGGTTGCCGACGACGTCGACCTCGCGCCGCGGATTTCGCAGGATGACCTTCACGGGCCCGGCGGTCACGCGCGGGGGAACCCCGGCGCGCGCTTGATCTCGCGGATCTGCGCGAGATGGATGCCGTCGTGATGCGCCTGCAGCTGCCACCACTGCGAGAGATCGAGCTCGCCGAACCGGAAGTGCTTGAATGTCAGCGGACGCGGGTCGATCGCGCCGAGCTTCTCGATCGACTGGCGGCTTCGCTCGCGCGTGGCCCGCATCGTCGAGAGCAGCTCGGCGATCGGCTTGCCGCGCTCGGGCCAGACGACCTCGGGAGCATCGGCCGCGCCCGCCGGCGGCGCCGGGAACGGCTTGAACGCGGTGAGGTCGGCGGGAAACCGGCCGGACGCGCCGGCCGCCTCGGCCTCGCGCGTGAGCTTCGTGGTCAGCTTGCCGGTCGCGACCTCGGCGAGCGTCAGATGATGCACGACCTCGCCGACCGACCAGTCCGTCTCGCTCGGCTTCCAGTCGGCCTGACCCTGCGAAAGTCCTTCGGCTTCCCTCAGGATGTCGGCGCGCACCGCCTCGAGCTCAGACCACAGCGCTTCGACGGGCTTGGGAAGAGGCATGGGGCGAGTATACCTCCGTTCCTCGCGCGGACCGCGCGTGCTACAGTCCAGCCGCCGCTCGGGCGGCAGGAGGTCATCGCGTCGTGACGGACCGCCGCAAGCTGGCGCGCACACCCTGGCGAAGACTCACTACTCGGCCCGTGTACGAGAATCGCTGGATCCGCGTGCGCGAGGATCAGGTCGCGCTTCCCGACGGGAACACGACGATCTACGGCGTCGTCGAGTGCGCCGGCTGCGTGGGCGTGCTCCCCTTCCTCGACGCGGAGACGGTCGTCCTGGTCGGGCAGTATCGCTACGTCTTCGGCAGCTTCTACTGGGAGATGCCGACGGGCGCCATGACACGCCGGCGAGAGCGAGGAAGCCGCGGTTCAGCGCGAGCTCGCGGAAGAAGCGGGCTACGAGGCCGAGCGGCTCGTGAAGCTGTGCTCGTACCACACGTCGAAGAGTGTCGTGGACGAGACCGCGAACATCTATCTCGCCGAGGGACTTCGCGCGATCCAGCTCCCGCCCGATCCGACGGAGTTCATCGAGGTGCGCGCGTTCCCGTTCGACGAGGTGGTGCGGATGGTCGAGCGCGGCGAGATCAAGGACTCGCTGACGATCGTGGCGGTGCTGCACGCGGCCCGTCGTCGTCGCCGCTAGCGCGCGGCGGCCCGTTCTACTTCGCGGACGCCAGCACCATCGGCCCTTCCGGCTGCTGCACGCCCGCCTCGGTCTCGAGCGTGACGGCGAAGACCTTCACGGGCTTGCCGCCCTCGACCGGCGCGATGCGATGGGCACCCTGCCCCGAGGCGTCGACCTGGAAGACGCCGGCCGGTTGCGGCGCCGCGTCACCGATCGTCCACAGCTCGTACGCCTTCCCCGGCGGCGCCGACGGCAGATTGGCGACGAACACGTAGCCTCCTTTGACCGGATGCCAGATGACCCGCCCGGTCGCCCCGGGGCTCGGCCCGAGCCCTCGCAAGGTGACGACCTGCACCTGAGGATCGCGCAGGAGATCGGCGGCGTTCCGGTAGACCGCGAGCTGTTCCCGCAGGGCCGCCTCTTCTCGCTCGACCCTCGCCCGCAGCGCCGCCGACTCGCGCGCCATCACACCGAGCTGAGCCTCGTAGCGAGTCGCGACGTACGTGCCGGTGAACGCGGCGGCCGCGATCGCCGCGGCGACCGTTCCCACCGCCCAGACGAGCGGGCGCGGGCGCCGGCGCGACGCATCGAGCCGCGCGGGTGTCGTGGCCGCGATGCGGCGCATGAGCTCGTCCTTCACGGCCGGCGGCGGGATCATCGGTGGCCGCGAGCGCGCGAGCGTCGCCAGCGCCTCCGCCGATTCGCGCAAGGTCGCCTCACAGACGTCGCAGCCGCCGGCCAGATGGCGCTCGAAATCCACGCGCTCCTGGCCGTCGAGCGCTCCGACCGCGTACGTCGTCGCGAGCGTGTCGTACGGTTCGTGGTTCATGCGCTCGCCTTCACCACCTCGCGGAGACGCTCCAGACCGAGCCTGATCCGCGTCTTCACGGTACCGAGCGGCTGTTTGAGACGCTCGGCGATCTC
Source organism: uncultured Candidatus Rokubacteria bacterium (assembly GCA_963789955.1). GTDB lineage: Bacteria > Methylomirabilota > Methylomirabilia > Rokubacteriales > CSP1-6 > AR31. The sequence goes on along the minus strand of CAWBMV010000034.1, from coordinate 903,152 downwards.
CGTCTGCGTGAGCCCGGCATAGTACGCGAGCTCGATGACCTCCCGCTGGGCGTCGGGCAGCCGATCGAGCGCCGTCATGACCGTGCCCCGATCGGCGGCGCGCTCGGCGGCGTCCGGCGCCGACTCGCGCGGCCCAGCGATGCCGTCGTCCAGCGGGGCCACGAACGTCTCGCTCCGGCGGCGGGTCGCCCGGATTCGATCGATCGCGCGCGTCCGCGCCCGCGTGACCATCCAGGCTTCGGCGCTCCCCCGGCTGGCGTCGTAGGCCGGGGCATCTCGCCAGGCCTCCCAGAAGACTTCCTGGAGGACGTCGCTCGCGTCGGCGCGCTCCCGGACGATGCGGAGGATCAGCGGGAAGACGACCGGAGCGTAGCGATCGTAGAACGCAGCAAAGGCCTCCCGGTCACCGGCAGCCATCTGCCTGACGAGATCCGCGCCGATCGTCGCCATCTCCGCCTTTCACTACCATGACTACGGCCGACCTCCAACTCCGGATCGCCGCCGGCTCCCCATCGCGGCCGGGATGCTACTCTTGCGGCGTGAAATGGCTGCCCGAACAGAAGGCATTCGACGAGGCATTCGACCGGAACGGCACCGCGCGCCAGCATTACCGGCCTCTCGTGTCGATTCTGGAAAGCTTCACCCAGGGCGAGATCGAGCGGCGCGAGCGTCTGCAGAAGCTCTCGCTGATGGACCAGGGCATCACGTTCACGGTGTACGGCGAGAAGGAGGGCACCGAACGGATCTTCCCGTTCGACTTCGTGCCTCGCGTGATCCCCTCGCGCGAGTGGGAGCGCCTGCAGGCCGGGCTCGTCCAGCGGGTCACCGCCCTGAACCTCTTCATCCTCGACGTCTATCAAGGCCAGAAGTGCCTCAAGGACCGGATCATTCCGCCCGAGATCGTGCTCTCGCGCCGTGAGTACAAGCGCGAGCTGCTGAACGTGATCCCGCCGCGGCAGATCTTCACGCATGTCGTCGGCACCGACATCATCCGGAACGGCGCCGGCGAGTACCTCGTGCTCGAGGACAACTGTCGCTGCCCGTCGGGCGTATCCTACGTGCTCGAGAACCGCAACACCTTGAATCGCGTCTTCCCGGAATTCTTCAAGTACTACCCGGTTCGGCCGATCAAGGACTATCCCACCCTACTGCTGGATACCCTGCTCCACGCGGCGCCGCGCTTCAGCGAGAAGCCCGTCGTGGTCATCCTGACGCCCGGGCATGGCGAACTCGGCGTACTTCGAGCACTCGTTCCTGGCGCGCGAGATGGGCGTGACGCTCGTCGAGGGCCGCGATCTGATCGTCGAGGACAACTACGTCTTCATGCGCACGACGCAGGGCAAGCAGAAGGTCGACGTGATCTATCGCCGCGTCGACGACGACTTCATCGACCCCCTGACGTTCCGCCGCGACAGCCTTCTCGGCGTCCCCGGCCTCATGAACGTCTACCGCGAGGGCAACGTCGGGCTCGCCAACGCCCCCGGCGCCGGCGTCGCCGACGACAAGTCCGTCTACGCGTTCATGCCGGAGCTGATCCGCTACTACCTCGGCGAGGACGCGCTGCTGGCGCAGGTGCCGACCTATCTCGGCGCCCGCGCGACGGATCTCGCGTACATCCAGGACCACGCGCACGAGCTGGTGATCAAGACGACCGGCGACTCCGGCGGCTACGGCATGCTGATGGGGCCGTTCGCGGCCAAGAAGGAGATCGAGACGTACGTCGGGCAGGTCAAGAAGAATCCCGGCAACTACATCGCCCAGCCGCTCGTCGAGCTGTCCGCTCACCCGACCTATGTCGACGGCAAGTTCGAGGCCCGCCGCATCGATCTTCGGCCCTTCATCCTCTACGGCGACTCGGTCCGCGTGCTCCCGGGCGGTCTCACGCGGGTGGCGCTGCGGCCGGGCTCCTACGTGGTCAACTCCTCTCAGGGGGGTGGCAGCAAGGACACCTGGGTGCTGGCCGAGAAAAGCGCCTGATGCTGTCCCGCGTGGCGGACTCGCTCTACTGGATGGGGCGCTACCTCGAGCGGGCCGAGAACATCACGCGGCTCCTGCTGGTCACCGAGGACTTCTCGAGCGAGACGCAGGGGCTCGCGGAAGATCTGGCGCAGACGGCGTGGAAGGACATGCTCGAGATCTTTCCGTCGGCGCAGCTCACGCGCGAGGTCACGCCCTTCGCGCCGCTCTCGGTGCCCTACCTGCATGCATTCTTCACCGACCAGAGCAACGCGTACTCGATCAACTTCTCGATCCGGAAGGCGCGCGAGAACGCGCGGTCTGTCCGCGAAGCACTGACCCTCGAGGTGTTCCTGACGCTCAACGAGGTGTTTCGGGCCGTCGAGGTGTACGAGCGCAAAGGCATGCCCGATCTCCCGGCGTTCCGCGACGCGCTGGGCGCGATCCACAAGGGTATCTTCACGGTCGTCGGCGCGATCGAGCACACCTCGACCCACGACGAGGGCTGGCGCTTCCTCAAGCTCGGCGAGTCGCTCGAGCGCAGCTACCGCTCGGCGCTCGTGCTCCGCGCCAAGCTCCCGGCGCTGCTGGCCGCCGAGGCGCGGGGCGACGCGCCGCTCTACTACACGCAGTGGCGGTCGCTCCTGCGCGGGCTTGTCGTCGCTGGAGAACTACCGGCGCGTCTACGGCGCGCGGCTCGAGCCCAATCTGGTCATCGGCTTTCTCCTCTTCGACGCCGACTCGCCGCGCTCGCTGCGCTACGGCGCCTCGGTCGTCCGTGACTACCTGGCGGCGCTCTCCGGCCCCCACGAGCTCACCACGCCGGCGCGGATCATGGGGCGGCTCCACGCCGATCTCCGGTACGACGACGAAGCCCAGATGCGACGCGGCGACTTCGTCGGGCTCCTCGACCGTGTCGTCGGCGAGCTGGCCAAGACGCACGACGCGATCGCGACGCAGTACTTCGTGACCTGATGCACCTGCAAGTCGAGCACCGCTTCGCGTTCGAGTACGACACGTTCATCAGCGAGTCGTTCCTCGAGCTGCGCGTCCAGCCGAAGACGACGCCCCAGCAGGCGGTCGCGTCCTTCGAGCTGGCGGTCGGGCCGCCGACCAGCGTGCATCGCTATCGCGACTGGAACGACAACCTCACCCACCACTTCACGATCACCAAATTCCACGATCGGATCGCGGTGTCGTCGCGCTCGCTCGTCGAGACCCGCCTGCCGAGCGTGGTCGCGATCGCCTCGCTCACCGAGCGGCCGGCCGCCGACGGTCCGTCGCACACCCTGCGCGATTTCCTCGAGTTCGGCGGCCCGGTGAGGCTGTCGCCGGCCCTGCGCGCCGCGCACCGGGCGATCGGCCTGACCTCGACGGCGCCGACCGGTGAGCAGGTGCTGGCGCTCGGCACCTACATCCACAAGCGCTTCGAGTACCGGAAGAACGTCACCGCCTACGACTCGACGACCGAGGATTTCCTGAAGATCGGCGGGGGCGTCTGCCAGGACTTTGCGCACCTGATGCTCGGCCTGCTCCGGCTTCGCCAGATTCCCTGCCGCTACGTGAGCGGGTATCTGCACGTCGAGCGCAAGCAGCGCGAGCCCTCGCAGAGCCACGCGTGGATCGAGTTCCACTCACCGTCGGCCGGCTGGGTCCCCTTCGACCCGACGCACAATCGACCCGTGGACGACCGCTACGTCGTGGTGGGTCACGGCCGCCACTACGACGACGTGCCGCCGAACAAAGGGATCTACCGCGGCATCGCGAAGGAGACGTTGAAGGCCGAGGTCGTCACGGAGATCGTGCCGGGCAAGGTCGTCTCGACCTTGCGCGAGGAGATCACCCACATCGATCTCCCGGTGTTTCGCGAGATCCCGGCGCGCCCACCCGATCGCGTCGTCACCAACGCGGCCGACATCGGCACTCAACAGCAACAACAGCAGCAGGCTGTTCAGAAGGGTCCAGATGCGAGGCGGCGCCCGAGGACGCGCGCGAGGCGTACTGATGTACGTTGAGCGCGCGGCCGAGGGCGCCAACGAAGCAGATGGGCCTTCTGAACAGCCTGCTAAGCGACCTGGCCCTGGATGCGGCGGCGCAGCTCGAGCGGCTCGCGAACTCGGTGGAAGACTTCGCGGACGCCGCCCGTGCCCGAGAGGGTGATCGTGCCGTAGTCGAGCATCCGGCCGCTCAGGCTCTGGTCGACCGACAGCGCTTCGACTTGCCGCAGCAAGAGCTCGAGCGTGCGCCGCCGGATGAACCCGACCTTCACGATCATGCGTTTGTTGGTGACGCCGAACTCGGTGGTCCAGTACGCGACGAGTGGCGAGGCCGACAGCAGCACGCCGAGCAGCACGACGGGGACCCCGACGAGCGGCACTTTGGGAAACGCGATCAGGGCGGCGACCCCCGCGATCAGGACCAGGAGAGGACGCGCGAAGATGATCCGGTGCAGCGAGGTCCGATACACGACGTGCTCGTCGGGGAGCAGCGTCTCGTCGATGTAGCTCACGACCCTCGTGGCGAGGAGTCGGCACACCCACGGCCCACAGGTAGCCGTCGGGATCTTCCACCATGACCTCGCGCCAGCCGTGCCCTTTGGTCGTCGCGGGCTGCACCACCTTGGCGCCGCGAGCCCGAGCCCGCTGCTCGACGGCGTCCGGGTCGAGGCCGAACACGCGCAGCTCGGCGCCCAGCCCGCGACGTTCACCGCGGGTGAGCGGGCCGTACCGGGATGCTTGTCGTAGGTGTGGTCGGCGTGCAGCATCATCTCGACGCCGCCGACGTTGAAGGCGGCGAAGTCGTGCTTCACCGCGACGGGCCGCCCGGACGCGCGAACATCGATCGAGCGGCGGCCTGCTGACGAGGCTGCTTGATGCTCATCGTCAGCTCGTACGTCGCGCGTTCGCCGGGGTGAGGGTTGAAAACCGCCACCCACACACCGAAGTTGTCGCGGCCGAGGTTCGGGATGGTCACGCCCGCGGTCGGGATGAGCTTGGGATCCGATCGCCCGCTGAGGCTGTCGCGCACGCTCAGATACCAGCCTCGATCCGACGGCGCGTCACCCGCGGTCAGCCGCACGTCGACGTCGCGAGGCGTCTGCAGCTTTCCGCTCTTGGCGTAGAAGAAGCGGGTCGTCAGCGGCTCCAGGGTCACCAGGAACCGTCGCTCGGCCCCTCGATCGTGGGGATCGGTCAGCCGGACCGATTCTTCCTGCCCATCACCGATAGAGCCTGTCGGCCGCGAGATCAGGGTCGTGGAATCATCGTGCTCGACGATTCCCGCATCGGCCCACATCCCCGGTGTCGGGACCGCGACCTGGATGACGTCGCGCACGAACGACGCGTAGGTCTCGCGCAGCCGGCCGTCGTCCACCAGAAGCTCGTAGAGCCTGCGGCCGAGCCGCTCAGGGTCGACCCCGACGTCAGCGACCGCGCGGTCGAAGACCGTGCGCATGAATCCCGGCGACATGGTTCTCGACGTGCTCGAGGAGGAGGAAGTATCCCCCGGCCAGCTGGCCGTCGTCGTGATCCGCGGCAGTCCGGATGTGCACGCTGAGGAGATACGGGAATCGCCCCAGCTCCGCCCGCAGCGCGTGGGCCCAGGCGAGTCCCGACGGCTTCCACTGACTCCACGCCGCGTATCCGGCGGCCCACCAGCGAACGACGGTGGCCCGCTCGTCGAGCGGCGGCGGCGCGAGCGCGGCGGCGACCGAGCTGCGTGGAGCCGCGGCCGGCCTCGGGGTCGGCGCCGGCTCCGGCTCTTTCGGGATCTCTCTGACGGGCTCGGGCGCAGGCGCGACGACCGGCGCCGCCGGTTTCTCGGCCATCGCAATCGTGAGACGTCCGCGCGCGGCGGCATTCACCAACGTGCGCCCGAACACCCGGGCGACCGCGGTGTCGAGCTGAGCCCATTGCTCGTCGGTCAAGGTGTCGCGCTCGAGCATGAGCGTCAGCAGATTCTCGAACGGCTTGATGCTATCGAGCACCCTGTCCTGGGTCGCGCTACGCCCTTGGCTACCGGCACGGGACACCGCCACGCGAAGCTCGCTGGCCTTCGCCTGACAATCGAGAAGAGACGGAAACGCCGGATCGTCCAGGTGGCTGATCCCGAGGACGCGCGTCAGCACGTTGAGCGCCCGCAGCACCGCCGCTCTGACCGCGGCGATCTCCGGCCCGTCGGTCGACAGCGCGGCCGCCTCGGTCGCCAGCTCCTCGCCGATCGTCGTCGTCGTCGGGAGCCACGTGACCTCGAAGAGCCGCTTGGGCTCCGGAAACCCCTTGAGCGGCTGGAGTCCGCGATCGACGTACTCCACGACGCCGCCGCCGTCGACTTTTCTCAGCTCGATACGGCCGGCGACGTAACGGGTCGACTCCGCGACGAGGATCTGACCCGGCCCGGCGGTCGCGCAGATGCGCGCGGCCAGGTTCACCGTGCCGCCGATGTAGTCGCCGTCCTCCTGCCGGATCGGCTCGCCGGTGTTGATGCCGATGCCGATCGCGATTCGGCGGTCGCGGTTCTTCTCGGCGATCTCGCGGTTCTTCGCGGCGATCGCCTTCTGGATCGCGATCGCACACAGGATCGCGCCTCGCGTGGCCTTGAAGGCGACCATGAACCCGTCGCCCTGAGTCTTGACGACGTCGCCGCCGTACGCCTCGATGTGGCTCCTGACGATGGCGTCCTGCTCGCGCACGAGCTCGTGGGCGACCTCGTCGCCCAGCTCCTCGGTGGTGTCGGTGAAGCCCCGGATATCGCTGAAGAAAATGGTGATGGTGTCGCTGAGCGACACTTCGGGCGTAGCCCGGGGACCGTTACCTTCGCCGTGCGCGTTTTCGTTCATTCCGCGGCGCTACAGGGGCACTAAAAATAGTAGCCGATGCGTGGACAAAACTACGCGCCTTTCAAAACGGCTTTTGGCAGCGCTATCTTCTGACGACGCGCCGCGCCTTGAGGTCGAACCGCGGCAGGCTCCGGGCCGGGACCGCGGCGACTTCCAGCCTGATCCCGAGGGTCGCCCGGAGAGCTTCGCGCACCGGTGACACACCGGAGGCGTCGTCCAGCTCCACCAGGACCCGCACCTCGTCGAGCTCACCGTCCTTGAAGACCTCGATCTGGAACTCCTCGATGGCGGAGAAGCGCCTGACGACCCCCTCGATGGCGGTCGGGAACACGTTGACCCCACGGACAATGAGCATGTCGTCGAGCCGGCCGAGGATGCCGCCGTCGAGGCGCCGGAAGGTGCGTCCGCACCGGCAAATTCCCTCTGCCAGGCGGACGTGATCCCCGGTCCGGTAGCGGATGACCGGTGAGCCGATCCGGCCAAGGTTTGTCAGGACAAGCTCTCCGTCCGTCGTCGGCCTCGCCGTGACCGGGTCGATCACCTCGAGAATGAACTCCGACTCGTTGACGTGCAGGCCGGCCTGCTCGGCGCACTCGTAGCCGTAGGCGCCCATCTCGGTCATGCCCCCGTGGTCGAACGTGCGAGCTCTCCAGCCCGCTTCGATACGGGCTCGGACGGCCGGGATGCCGGCTCCCGGCTCACCCGCGTGCACAGTCGTCCGCACGGGCAGCCTCGCCAGGTCGATGCCGCGCTCGCGGGCGACCTCGACCAGGTGGAGGGCATAAGACGGCGTGCAAACCAGCACCGTCGCGCCCAGGGCCTCCATCCACGCCAGTCGGGTCGCAGAGTCCTGGCCGCCCCCGGGGATCGCCAGAGCACCCAGCGCCCGAGCGCCCTCGAAGCCCGCCCAGAATCCGATGAACAGGCCGAACGAGAACGGGAAGAAGACGCGATCGGCCGGACCGACACCGGCGCCCCGCAGTACGAATCCCCAGCAGCGCGCCCACCACTCCCATGACTCCTGCGTGTCGAGCCAGCGGAGCGGCGCGCCGCTCGTTCCCGACGTCTGGTGCACGCGCACGTAGCGTTCGAGCGCGTACGTCAGATTCGTCCCGAACGGCGGATGCGCGGCCTGGTCGGCGACGAGCTCCGATTTGCTCGTCAGCGGAATGCGTCGGAAGTCGTCCCAGCCGCGGAGATCGTCGACCGAGGCGAGACCCGCCGCGCGCCATTTGCGCGTGGATGAACCGGTTGGTCGCGAGCAGCTCCGCCGCCATCGCGCGAACACGGCGCCACTGATGGTCGCGTAGCGAGTCCGGCCCGAGCGTCTCGAGCGTGCGGTCGAACACCGTCGAGGGAGCCGGGGCCTCAGGCCCGCAGCTTGAAGCGCTGGATCTTGCCGGTTGCCGTCTTCGGAAGCTCCGTGACGAACTCGATCCAGCGCGGGTACTTGTAGGGCGCGATCTTGTCCTTCACGAAGAGCTTGAGCTCGTCGGCGAGCGTGTCGCACGCGATCGCCGGATCCTTCAGCACGACGTAGGCGTGGGGCTTGACGAGCCGATCCGTGTCTTCGCGCCCGACCACCGCCGCCTCGAGCACCGCATCGTGCCGGATCAGAGTCCCCTCGACCTCGACCGGCGAGACCCAGATGCCGCCGACTTTGAGCATGTCGTCGGAGCGCCCGCAATACCAGTAGAACCCGTCCTTGTCCTGGTAGTACTTGTCGCCGGTCTGGATCCACTGACCGAAGAGGGTGTCTTTGGTCTTCTCGTGCTTGTTCCAGTAGTAAGCCATCGTCGAATCGCCCTTGACGCGGATGTTGCCGATCTCTCCGGGCTCCACCGGGCGGCCGTCGTCGTCCACGATGGCGAGCTCGTACCCCGGCACCGCCACGCCGGTCGACCCAGGGCGCGTGTGGCCGGGACGATTCGAGATGAAGATGTAGCCGATCTCCGTGGTGCCGATGCCGTCGACGATCTCGACGCCGAAGCGATCGCGCCAGCGGTTGTAGAGCTCTTCCGGAAGGGCCTCACCGGCCGACACGCACAGGCGGAGCGAGGACGCGTCGAACCGCTTCTCCGCGTCCTTCACGGCGAGCATCGAGGCGAAGAGAGTCGGAATCCCGAAGAACAAGGTCGGCCGGTAGCGCGTGATGGCCTCGAACACGCTCTCAGGCGTCGGCCGCTGCGGATAGAGCATCGCCTGCGCCCCGACGCTCATCGGGAGAAAGCCGGTCGCGCCGAGCCCGTAGGCGAAGAAGAGCTTGGCCGCGGAGAAGATGCGATCGGTCGGGCGGATCCCGAGCACTTGCTTACCGTACGTCTCGCAGCAGATCACCATGTCGTGCTGCAGGTGTACGGCGCCCTTCGGAAAGCCGGTCGAGCCCGACGAATACTGCCAGTACGCGGGATCATCACGCGAGGTCATCGCCGCGTCGAGCTTCGCCGACGCCTTCGCGACGCGGTCCTCGTACGCCATGAACCGCCCGGGCGCGCCGCCCGCCACGAGCACGTGCTTGAGATACTTGGCCTCCGCGAGCGCCGGCCCGGCCTCGGCCAGGAGCGGCGCCGAGACGACCGCCACCTTGGCGCGGCTGTCGTTCAGGAAGTACAGATAGTCCGCGGCGCGCATCAATGTATTCGTGGGAATCGGAACCGCGCCGATCTTGATGGCGCCCCAGAACGTGCCGATGAACTCGGGCGCGTCCAGACACAGCATCAGCACGCGATTCTCGGGCTCGACGCCGATCTCGAGCAGCGTGTTGCCCGTTCGATTGACCAGATCGAGAACATCCGCGTAGGTGAGCGTCGTGTCTTCGTGGCGAAACGCCGGCACGGCCCCGCGGCCTTCGGCGACGTTGCGGTCGACGAACCACGTCGCGGCGTTGAACTGCGGGGGCAGCAGCTCCGACGCGTTCATGCGCTAGGCGAGGCGGACGTACTCGAAGTCGACGGGCCGGCCGTTGACGCCGCGCGCTGGGGGCGCGATCCAGTTGGCGAAACGGGCGACCTCGGTCACCGGCTGCATGAGGCTCTCGACGTAGGCCTGATCCGACTCGGTCGGGAGCCATTCGTGCTTGCGCGCATCCCACTCGGCCTCGCTGAGCACGCGGCCGTCGGGCGCCACCTTGACCTCCGCGAAGAGCCCGATGGCCCGGTGGAACCCCCGGTGGGGCAGCGAGAGCTCCTGATCGATCTCGTGCTTCTTGATGATCTGGTTCCAGCGGTCGAGCCCGCGCTGGCAATCGGCGATGTAGTCGTCGCGCAGCCGCTCGTTGAGTGACGGCAGCGCCGGCGCCTCGCGGCTCGTCACCCGATCGCCGATCAGCTCGCTGATCGAGTAGGTCGTGTCCTTCAACCGGTGATCGTCACGCTTCTTTCCCTCCTCGAAGCGCCCCTTGAGCCCCATCGTGTAGAAGTTCGCGGCGTTGGTCGAGATCTCCGACCCGAACAGGTCGAGCGACACCGAGTAGTGGAAGTTGATGTAGCGCTGCAGGGTCGCGAGGTCGATGGCGCCAGCCGGCGGACGTCGTCGGTCTTGCCCTCGCGCATCAGCTCGCACGTGCGCTGGACGACGCGCCCGATGCCCGTCTCGCCGACGAACAGATGATGCGCTTCTTCGGTGAGCATGAAGCGGCAGGTCCGCGACAGTGGATCGAACCCGCTCTCGGCGAGGCTCGCGAGCTGGTACTTGCCGTCGCGGTCCGTGAAGTACGTGAACATCAGGTACGAGAGCCAGTCCGGCGTCTTCTCGTTGAAGGCGCCGAGGATGCGCGGCTTGTCCCGATCGCCCGAGCGGCGCTGCAGCAGCGCCTCGGACTCCTCGCGCCCGTCGCGTCCGAAGTAGGCGTCGAGCAGGTAGACCATCGCCCACAGATGGCGACCCTCCTCGACGTTGATCTGGAACAGGTTGCGCAGGTCGTAGAGCGACGGGCAGGTTCGACCGAGATGACGCTGCTGCTCGACCGAGGCCGGCTCCGTATCGCCCTGGGTGACGATCAGCCGGCGGAGCACGCCGCGATATTCGCCCGGCACGTCCTGCCAGGCGGGCGCGCCCATGTGGTCGCCGAAGCCGATCGTGCGGCCGGGCTCGGGCTCGGCGAGAAACAAGCCCCAGCGATAGTCCGGCATCTTGACGTAGTCGAACTGGGCCCAGCCCTGAGCGTCGACGCTGACGGCGGTCCTGAGATAGACGTCCTTCGCCTGGAAACCGTCCGGGCCCATCTGCATCCACCAGTCGAGGAACTTCGGATGCCACTCTTCGAGCGCGCGCTGGAGCCGACGGTTGTCGGCGAGGTTGACGTTGTTCGGGATGCGCTCGCTGTAGTCGATGCCGGCCATCACACTCTCCTGCGATCGAACTCGCTGCGACGTCCCGTGCCGTAGACCTCGAGCGCGCCCTTGGGCCCGACGGCGTTGCCGCGCTGGAAGATCCAGTTCTGCCAGGCCGAGAGCCGGCCGAAGATCTTGCTCTCGAGCGTCTCGGGTCCGCCGAACCGGATCGAGGCCTCCATGCCCGTGAGCGCGTCGGGCGAGAAGGCCGCGCGCCCCTCGATCGCGAGGCGAACCTCGTCGTCCCAGTCGATGTCGTCGGGGGTGAAGGTGACGAGCCCGGCCTCGGCGGCCGCGGCCGCGTCCAGATCCTCGCCGATCCGCGCGCGGAGCTTGTCGGTTCGTCCGGGCTCGGCGAGGAAGCGGCTCGCCAGTCGCGTGAGACCGTTGACCATCGGATACGCGCCGAAGTTCATCTCCGTGAGCCGGATCGTCGCCGCCGGCGTCGTGTCACCCGGCCGCGCACCGTCGAGCATGTACGACCGGTCGGCCGCGAGCCCGAGCTCCAGCAAGGTGCCCGCGAAGCACGAGCCCGGCTCGACGAGCGCGAACACCGACCGCGACGAGACCTCGATCCGCTTGAACGTACGCTTGAGATAGAGACGGATCTCGCGCACGAGCCAGTCCTCGCGGTGCGCCGCGAGCAGGCGATCGTACGCCTCGACGAGCTCGGCGCGGCCCGACGTCCTGAGCACCCAGAGTCCGATCTCGTCCTCGTTCGTGCGCAGGTGCAGGATCAGATCGTCGAGCTCGCGCGCGAGGGCCAGCGGCCAGAACGCGCCGCCGGCCTCGTGGACGCCGGCGGCGCTGGTCGGCGGCGCCGCGCTCGGCCCGCTCACCGTGATCTCGGCAAGACCGCGCGCGCGGTCGATCTCGCAGACGACGTGGCCATAGCGGATCCGGTCGCCGTCGATCGAGCGCTCGAGCGGAGCCAGCGCGATCCCTCGGGCTCCGGCCGGCCGATCGGTGCGCGCCGCGAACTCGGCGGCGCGACGCTTCACGACCTCGTCGAGCTTCGAGCGCGGCGCGACCTCGTCCACGAGGCCCCATTCGACGGCGCGCGCGCCCTTGATCCCCTCCTCGACCGTGCAGAAGAAGTCGGCGCGATCGCGACGGACCCGGCGTTTGTCGACGAGCCGCGTGAGCCCACCGGTGCCGGGGAGCACCGCGAGCAGCGGAACCTCCGGAAGCGACACGGCCGTGTTGCCGTCGTCGGCCATCACGATCCAGTCGGTCGCCAGCGCGAGCTCGTAGCCGCCCCCCGCGCACGGACCGTTGACGGCGCAGAGATAGAACTGGCGGGACTCTCCCGTCGCCTCCTCGATGGCATTGCGGGTCTCGTTGGTGAACTTGCAGAAGTTCACCTTCCAGCCGTGGGCCGATTGCGAGAGCATGCGGATGTTGGCGCCGGCGCAGAACACGCGCTCCTTGCCGGAGGTGACGACCACCGCGCCCACCTCGGGATGCTCGAAACGCAGGCGCTGGATCGCGTCGTAGAGCTCGACGTCCACGCCGAGATCGTAGGAATTGAGCTTCAGCTCGTAGCCCGGCCGCAGGCCGCCGTCTTCCTTGACGTCCATCGCGAGCGTGGCCACGGGACCGTTGAACGTGAGCTTCCAGTGCCGGTACTTCGCCGGCTCGGTCCTGAAGTCGACCAGCACGCGCTCACCCGTGTCGGCCATCGGCGCCTATCCCAGAATGACCCAGAGCGCCTGGGCCTGCTTGCCGCCGAGATTTTCCCACCCGTGGGCCACGCCGCCGTCGAGGAGCGCGCTGTCGCCCGCCTCGAGCAGGTGGCGATCGCCGTCGTAGTGGAGCGCGACCTTGCCCTCGAGCACGTAGAAGAGCTTCTGCTGGCCCGGCTTGATGATGACCTTCTCGGTCGTGAAGCCGCGTGACTTCGGCCCGAGGGTCGAGACCACCGCGCGGATCTTCCCCTGGAACAGCCCGGCGCCGAGGACGGCCCATCGCTCCGAGGAGCCATCGAACGACACGACCGGGTAGTCGCGCTTGTGCGAGATGACGATGCTGCCGGCCGGCTTGCCGTCGAACAGCGCCGCGATCGGCACCCCGAACGCCGAAGCGATCTTGCCCAGCGTGTGGAGCGAGGGCGACAGCCGGCCCGACTCGATCTGCGAGACCATGCTCGGGGTGAGACCGGCCTTCTCCGCGAGCTGGCGCTGCTGGAGCTCGCGCTCCCCGCGCAGGCGCTTGATGCGCTCACCCAGTGCGGTCACGCGACCTCCTCCGATGTGGCGCCGATGTCGTCGAGCCCGGCCACCGCGGCGAGGGCCCGCGCGACGAAGACTCGAGTGACTTTCTTGCGGTAGGGGTGACTGAAATCGGTGTTGTCCAGCGGCTTCGAGGGTCCGGCTGCCAGGTCCGCGACCTGTGCGATCAGCTCGCGCGTCACCCGCTGGCCGACGAGCGCCGCGGCAGCCCGGTCCGCCGGCCGCGGCTGGGAGGCGACGGCTCCGAGCACGATCCGGGCCTCGCGGACGACGTCGCCTTCCATCCTGGCGGCCACCGCCACGCCCGAGCACCGGGAAATCGAACGAGCCCCGGCGCCGCAGCTTGAGGTACGCCGAGCGCCAGCCCTCGGCGGGAGGCAGCTGGATGTCCGCGACGATCTCGTCAGGGCGCTTGGCGAGGTATTCGATCCCATCGTCCTGGTAGAGCGCACCCATCGGTACCGTGCGCTCGCCGTCGGCGCCGACGAGTCGGAGCTTCGCCCCGAGTGCCCACAGAACGGGCGCGGTGTCCGAGGAGGACACGGCCCAGCACCGGGAGCTCCCGGGCGCCACCAGACAGATATCGCCGTCTTTTTTCATGCAGAAGCCGATGGCCTTACGCCACTCGTGCGACTGATTGTAATAGTTGCACCGGGTGTCGACACAGACGTTGCCCCCGATGGTACCCATGTTCCGAAGCTGAGGCGAGGAGACAAGTCCGGCCGCCGTCGCGAGTGCCGGCCACTCGCGCATGATATCGCGGTGGGCGGCGACCGCCGAGAGGGTCGTCCCGGCGCCGATTTTGAAGCCGCCGGCGGCGGAGCCGCGGACTCCCGCGCAGCTCGCGCAGACCTCGCAGCGCGACGAGCACCTTTGGCTCGAACTGCCGCCGCTTCATGTTCGGGTAGAGGTCGGTCCCGCCGGCGACGAGCATCGCATCACGTCCATGCTCGGCCATCAATCGCGCCGCTGCGTCCACCGTCGTGGGCGCGAGGTAGGTAAATGGCGGTAGGCGAATCACGCGGCGAAGCTCATTGTAGCGGGGACCGTGAGGCCGGCTTGGACCGAGGGTGGCCTGAGACAGACGTGGCGAAGCTCCGCACGCCCGATCCTTTCGGAACCGCACTTCCCTCGCCCGATCTCGCGCGTGGCGGTTTTGCGGGACGTATCTTCATTTCGCGAATGGTCTGGAGACGATGGCGTCGGCCGGCTGCCCGAATGCGGATTCGACCGCGAGCGGCTGCTTGAACGTGAGCAGCGGCAGGCGCGTCGGCCCGACGCGCGCCGGCTTTCCCGCGCGCTTCAGATCGAGGGCCTTGAGGATCTTGTCGGCGGTGATCGGCACCTCGTCGATGCGGATGCCGAGCGCGTGATGCAGGGCGTTCGCGATCGCCGGGATCACCGGCAGGAGCGGGCCCTGGCCCGCTTCCTTGGCGCCGAAGGGCCCTTCGGGGTCGTCGGTCTCGACGAGAATCGTGTGGATCTCCGGCGTCTCGAGCGTAGTCGGGCTCTTGTACTCGAGCATCGACGGATGCTTGTGGAGATTCTTCCTGAACACCTGCTCCTCCATCAAGGCTTCGCCGATCCCCATGTACACCGAGCCCTCGACCTGTCCCTCGACCAGGAGCGGATTCAGCGCGCGCCCGATGTCGTGGCCGATCCACACGTTCTCGAGATCGACGGTGCCGGTCTCTTCGTCGACGGTCAGCTCCACGACACACGCCGAATACGAGTAGCACGGCGACGGCCCGACGCCTCCGCCCTTGTACTTGCCGGCGCGCTTGGGCGGCGCGTACGAGCCGGGAAACGCGAGGACACCGTGTAGCGCCTCCCCGAGCTCCACGCCTCGCGCGAACGGCACGGCGCGGTCCCAGTCGTCGGGCACGCCGATCTTGCGCTCGCGCGCCACGAGGGCCGCCGGGCTCACCTCGAGCTTCTGCGCCACCGCCTTGAAGATGGCGTCGCGGAGACGCTGGGCGGCCTGGATCGCCGCCATGCCACACATCAGCGTCACGCGCGACGAGTAGGAGCCCAGATCGACGGGCGTCAGGGTCGTGTCGGCCGGCTGCACGTGGATGTCCTTCGGCTCGATGCCGAGGACTTCCGCGGTCAGATAGGCCAGGATCGAGTCCGAGCCCTGGCCGATGTCGGTGGCGCCGCACAGCACGCTGACACCACCGCTGCGATCGGCTCGGGCGATCACGCCGGAGTGGGGCATGTCGTTCCAGTAGATCGCGGTGCCGGCTCCGGTGAGGTACGCCGAGCAGGCGATCCCCAGCCCGCGCTTCTTGGCAGACGAGCTCCCGCGGGCTTCCCGGGCGCAGGCTTCGCCGAAACGCCGTAGCGGGCGCGCTTGTCGCGCCAGCCGGAGGCTTCCACGACCTTGTCGATGCACTCGCCCAGACCGATGGTCGTGACCGTCAGGTGGTTCGCCGTCTTGGTGAACGGCTCGGCGACGATCCGCCGCCGCATGTCGGCGGGATCGAGCCCGAGCTGCTCGGCCGCCTTGTCGAGCTGACATTCGAGGGCGAAGCGGGGCTGGACCGTGCCGTGGCCGCGCTTGGGTCCGCACGGCGGCTTGTTGGTGAAGATGCGCGCGCCCTCGAACTTGTAGACGGGGATCTTGTAGGTGACCGGATTGATCACGCCGGTATAGAAGGTGGACGCGACGCCGTACGAGCCGTACGCGCCGCCATCGAGCCAGGTCCGCAGGTGGCAGCCGGTGATGTCACCCTGCTTCGTGAATCCGGTCTTGATCCACATGAGCACGGGATGGCGTCCACGGTGCGTGTAGAAGACTTCTTCCCGCGTCAGCGCGATCTTCACCGGCCGTCCCGTCAGCTTCGAGAGCTGGCAGACGACGATCTCGTGCGAGAACGGATCCGTCTTGCCGCCGAAGCCGCCGCCGACCGGAGTCGCGACGACCCGGATGTGCGCGGCCGGCGTGTCGAGCACCTTCGCGAGGACCCGGTGCACGTAGTGCGGTGTCTGCGTCGAGGACCAGAGGGTCAGCTTGCCGTCGGCCGCCCAGTGGGCGACGGCGGCGTGCTGCTCCATCGGCAGGTGAGTGTTGCCCTCGAAGAAGAACACGTCCTCGCGCACCAGATGGGCGCCGTCGAGCGCCGCGTCCACGTCGCCGAACTGGAGTGCGACGTTCTTGTGGACGTTCGGGCCGTCGCCGTAGTCGTGGATGCGGACTTCGGGATGCGCGAGCGAGTCGAAGATCGACATGAGCGCCGGCAACGGCTCGTAGTCGACCTCGATCAGCCGGCACGCCTGCTCGGCGGTCTCCTCGTCCACCGCCGCGACCGCGGCGACCGGATCGCCGACCATGCGGACCTTCTCCGCGCAGAGCGCCTCTTCGTCCTGCGACACCGGCAAGATGCCGAACTTCACCCGGGGCAAGTCCTCGGCCGTGACGACCGCGAACACGCCGGGCAGAGCGCGGGCACGCGTGGTGTCGATGGATTTGATGCGGGCGTGGGCGTGGGAGCTGCGGAGGAGCTTGGCGTACGCCATGCGCGGCAGGAAGAGATCGTCGGCGTATTTCGTCTCGCCGACGACCTTCGCCCACGCATCGACTTTCGGGAGCGGCCGGCCGATGACCGCGAACTCGTTCTTGGTCATGTACGGGCCTCCTGGCGTCCCATCCGCAGGGCCGCGAGCTCGACGGCGTCGAGGATCTTCGTGTAGCCGGTGCAGCGGCAGAGGTTGCCGGCCAGCGCCTCCTTGACCTCCTGCCGTGTCGGGCTGGGCCGCTCCGCGAGGAGGGCGGTGGCCGTCAATAAGATGCCGGGCGTGCAGTATCCGCACTGCGCGGCGCCCAGCTCGGCGAAGGCTTGCTGAAGCGGATGCAGGCGCCCGCCCTCCGCCATCCCCTCCACCGTCGTGATCCGGCGGCCCTCGGTCTCGACCGGAAGCGCCAGGCACGACAGCACCGGCTCGCCGTCGACGAGCACGGTGCACGTGCCGCATTCGCCGAGCTCGCAGCCGTGCTTGGTCCCGGTGAGCCCGAGATCTTCCCGAAGCACTTCGAGCAGAGTCTTGTGGGTCGGCACGAGCGCCTCGCGCGACTCGCCGTTGACGTTCAAGGTGACGCGCACCTTCATTGGGGCTCCACCGGCGCTGAGACGATTTACTGGGACTTAAGGACGCTTTAAAAATACTGAATTGCCCGAATCCGTGTCAAGTGCGAAACCTTGGGCCACGAAACCGCGGGCGGCTAAGATACCCCCGTGCCATTCGCCAGGACCGACGACCGGGTGCGGCTCTACTACGAGGAGCACGGCCGCCGGGGCACCCCTCTGGTGCTCGCCTACGGGATCGGTGGCAACGCCGACATGTGGGACGTGAACCGCGACGCCCTCGCGGCCCACCACCGGCTGGTGCTCTGGGAGCCGCGCGGCCACGCGCGGTCCGACAGTCCGGAAGACGCCGCCAAGTTCTCGTTCGGGCGCTGGGCGCTGGACCTAAAGACGGTGCTCGACCACCTCGGGATCCGGAAGGCGCACGTCGGCGGGCTCTCGCTGGGCGCCGGGATCGCCACCCGCTTCGCGCTGCGCTTTCCGTCGCGCGTCCGGGCGCTGATGGTGACCAACTCGTCGTCCGCCGCCGGGCTGCCGCTCTCCGTCGAGAATCTCGTGATGCGCGCGCGCTCGATCGAGATCACGCTCACGAAGGGAATGGACGCCATGGCGGAGTACGCGATGGCCGCCAACCCGAACCTCTCGGAGCGGCTGGCCCTCGACCCCTCGGCCAGGGATGAGTTCTACGAGGAGTACCGCCGGCTCTCACCGATAGGGTACGCGAACTCCCTGCGGGCGCTGCTCGCGATGGACCACATCACCGATCAGCTGCCGCGCCTGCGGATGCCGGTGCTGCTCATCGGCGGCGACCGCGACCCCTCCCTGGCGCCGATGAGGGTGATGCACAGAAAGGTTCGCGGCTCGAAGCTGGTGGTGCTCTCGCCGGCGAGCCACTTCGCCAACCGTGACCAGCCCGAGGCCTGGAACCGTGCCGTGCTCGAGTTCCTGGCCCGCTGCGATCGTCGGACAAGGGGGTAAGTCGCCGATGGATCGTCCGCGTGTGCTCGTGGTCGACGATGACGCCGACGTCGGAGAGTTCATGCGCGATGCGCTGAGCTCCTGGAACTACGACGTCACCCACGTGGCGAGCGGCCGGGAGGCCGTCGACCTGATCAGCCACCAGATCTTCGACGCCGCGCTGGTCGACATCTGGATGCCCGAGATGGACGGACTTCAAGTTCTCGACGAGATGAAGCGTCACGACCCGGCGCTCGAGGTCGTGATGATGACCGGCAACCCGATGGTCGAGACCGCCGTCCAGGCGTTGAAGTCGGGAGCCTACGACTACCTCATCAAGCCCCTCAACCTGGACGAGCTCCAGCACCTCATGCAGCAGGTTCTGGAGAAGCGCTTCCTGAGCCGCGAGGTGCACTCGCTCAGAAACCGCCTGGCCGAGCACCTGGCCGTGAAGGATCTGGTGGGCAACTCGGCGGGGATGACGCGGGTACGAGAGGTCATCGCCAAAGTGTCGGACTCCGACTCGCCGGTGCTGATCGAGGGCGAGAGCGGCACCGGCAAGGAACTGGTGGCCGCGGCCATCCACCGGCAGTCCGGGCGGTCCAAGGGCCCGTTCGTTCCGGTCAACTGCAGCGCGATCCCGGCCGACCTGCTGGAGTCGGAGTTCTTCGGCCACGTGCGCGGGGCCTTCTCGGGTGCCGTCGCCGACGCGCTCGGGCTCTTCCGCTCGGCCCATGGCGGCACGCTCTTCCTGGACGAGATCGCCGAGCTCTCGCCGGCCCTCCAGGCCAAGCTGCTCCGGGTCCTGCAGGAGAAGGAGATCCGGCCCGTCGGCTCGACGAAGACGCACACGGTCAGCGTCAGGATGATCGCCGCGACCAACAAGAACCTCGAAGCCGTCGTTCAGAATGGGGGGTTTCGACAGGATCTGTTCTATCGGCTCAACGTCGTCAGGATCGTCGTGCCCCCGCTTCGGGAGCGCCGGAGCGATATTCCCGCGCTCCTCACGTATTTCCTCCGCCGGTTCAACGAGCGCTTCCGGCGTGACGTCAAGGGTATCGCCCCCGACGCGATGGCGGCGCTGACGGCCTACGACTTTCCGGGTAACGTTCGCGAACTTGAGAATCTTATCGAGCGAGCCTTCGCCCTCGGCGCGCGTGATGAGATCGAGCGGACCAACCTTCCCGATCTCACGACGAAGGTCGAGACGCCCGCCGCCGTCGCAGTCGTCGACACGCTCCCGACTCTCGATCAGGCCGAGCGCGATCTCATCGCGCGGGCCCTCGATCGGTTCCGAAACGACAAGGAGCAGGCCGCTCGCGCGCTCGGTCTCACCGTCCGCACGCTGTATCGCCGCATCAAGAAGTTCGGCCTGGTCTAGCGGCACCGTCAACCGGAGACCGTCAATTCTGTCAAGGCGCGGCGGAGTGCCCGCGACCGCGCTCGTGCAACTTCTCGATTTCAAAGCTACGACGGCCTCTGGCACTGAACCTGCTCTCTACGAGAAGCATGAATTTCCGGGAGTCCGCCGGACAACCTTGGATCCTCGTCGCCGACGGCGACGAGGCCTCGGCGCGGTCCGTCGCGAACTTCCTGCTCCAGGCGCGGCTCCGCGCGTACCCCACCGCGCGAGGGCTCGAGGCCATGCGGCTCATCGGGAGATTTCGCCTCGGCCTCGCGGTCGTCGACGTGAATCTCCTCGACATGCCCGGAGGCGACCTCGTCCGCAGGCTCCGCGCGATCGAGCCGGGCCTGCCGGTCGTCATGACGACGGGTGACTACAGCCCCGCCACCGAGGTGCAAGCTCGTCAGCTCGGCATCCTCCAGTACATCCACAAGCCGATCGATCTGCAGCGTCTCGATCGCGTCGTCTCGCGGATCTTCAGTCCCGAAGGCGAAGCGGTCCCGAGAGTCTCGGTCGCCTCGAACGGAACCGCCAGTCCATGACGGTTCAGGGCCAGTACGGCTGTGTCCTGGCCGCGCTGCTGGTCTGTCTGGCTCTGACGATCGGCTTCGTCGGGGCGCCCCCGCCGGCCGCCAAGCCCGCCCCAGCCGGGGGCGACGACATCCCGTTCCCCACCTGGGACGTCCCCACCTGGGACCCCAAGAGCTCCAGCGCGAGACCGCGGGTGCCGACGGCGATCGTCCCCGAGGGTGTTGCCGTGCTGCTCGTGACAGTCGTCTGGACCGCGGGCCGGGCTCTCCTGTCCAGCAAGCTCGGCTCCAGCGCGCTTCGACGCACCCTGATGACCCTGGGCCGTCGGCGGAGCTTCGGATAGTGGATCCGACCGGACCCGGCGTCGACTCCTCGGAAGCGCTGGCGGGGAAGCTGCGCACCTTGATCCAGCTCATCGAGCTCATCTCCTCGTCCCTCGACACCGACGAGATCCTTCGCCAGATCGCGGCCGCGGCGGTACGGCTCACCGACGCGCGATGCGTGTCTCTCTGGGTCGCCGACGAGCGACCCGGACCGTCGAGCTACGCGGGTGTTCGGACGCCGCGATCGGCGCGGGACACCCGAACCCGCGGCTCGCCTACGGTCAAGGCGTCGCCGGCTGGGTCACCTTGCACGACGAGCCCATCAAGGCCGACGATCTGAGCCGAACGCCGATGGTCGCGCGCGAGTGGTACGCGTCCCACGGCCTCCGGAGCGTGTACGCGCTGCCGGTCGCGTATCAGAACACCGTGGTTGGAGTCCTCGTCCTCCTGGGCGAGCAGCCCTTCGACCTCGCGAACGAGGAATACGAGATCCTCGAGGCCTTGATCGCGGAGGCCGGCGCGGCGATTCGCAACTCCCGGCTCCTGGCCGAGAGCGAGCGCCGCCGCCGCACCGCCGAGGCCCTGGCCGAGCTGAGTCGTCTGAGCAGCGAGACGCTCGATCTCGGCACCGTCGCTCGACGCGTGGTGGAAAGCGTGCGGAATTTGCTCGCGGCTCAGGAGGCGGCGCTCTACCGCCTCGTGCCCGAAACCGGCGCGATGGTCGCGCTCGCGCTGCTGGGCGAACGGGAGCAAGCGCTGGGCCCTGGGACGGTCTTTCCGAGCGGGACCGGCGTGATCGGGCTCGCCGTGCGTGAGCGCCGGCCCATCGCCACTTCGAATTTCGCCGACGACCCGCGCATCCGCCACGATCCGGCGATCCTCGAGCGGCTCGAAGGCGCCGCGAATCGAGCGGTCCTCGCGCTGCCGCTCCAGCTCAAGGATCGCGTCATCGGCGCCCTCGCCGTCTGCGACGCCGGGGGCCGCGTCTTCCTGGAGAGCGAGATTCGTCTGGCGCAGGCGTTCGCCGATCACGCAGCGCTCGTGCTGGAAAGCGTCCAGCTGTTCGACGACGCGACCAAGCGGCGCCACGAGGTCGACGTGCTCGCCGAGGTCGTCGGGCAGATCAACAGCTCGCTGGATCTCTGGGCGATCCTCTCGCGCATCGTCGACGGCGCCTGCGAGATGACCGGCGCCGACGGTGCCCAGATCGCCCTCCGGGAGGCCGGCACCGACGGTGTCCGGGTGATCCACCGGCGCGGCGTGCGAAGCGCGGCGGACGACGCGCTCATCGGTCTCCTGATTCAGCCGGGCAAGGGCTCCGGCGGGCTGGTCCTGACGACCGGACGGCCATTCCGGACGACGAACTACGCCGAGGATCCACGGATCACCCGGGACTACACCCCCCAGGTCGAGGCCACGGGCGTGGTCGCGCAGATCGTCATTCCCATCCAGGACGGCGAGCTCAAGGGCCTGCTCTACGTCTTCAACCGCACCGCGCGCCCGTTCAGCGATCGGGACGAGGCGGCGCTCAGCCGCCTGGCCAATCACGCGGCCGTCGCGATCGGGAACGCCCATCTCCTGCGCGAAATGGAAAGCCGCCGGCGCGAAGCCGAGATCCTCGCCGAAGTGGGTCGGCTCATCTCGCGCTCCCTCGAGCCCGACGAGGTCGGACAGCGCATCGTCGACAGCATCGGACCGCTCCTCGGCTCCGCCATGGCGACGCTGTACCGGATCAGCCTCGAGACCGGGGACTTCGTGCTCCTGGCGAGCGCGGGGGTCGGCGTCGACTGGAACAGCACGCTCCCCCGCGGCACGGCCGCGGTCGGCCTCGCGGTGCGCGAGGGGCGCCCGGTCTCGACCCCCGACGTGCTGGCCGATCCGCGGATCACCCTCGCGCCCGAGACCTACGCGGCGCTCGAGAGCTTCGAGCATCGCGCGATCCTGGCGCTCCCGCTCATCGCCGGCGACCGCGCCTTCGGAGCCCTCGCAGCGCTCGGGCGCACGGGTCGAGTCTTCACGCCGGACGAGATCCGGCTCGCCCAGGCGTTCGTCGACCAGGCCGCGATCGCGCTCGACAACGCGCGGCTCCACTCCGAGACGACTCGCCGGAAATGGGAAGCCGAGGTCCTCGCGGGAGTCGGACGGCTGGTCACCGAATCGCTCGACGCCGAGGAGGTCGCCGGACGGATCGCCGACAGCCTGCGGGCGCTCCTCGGGGGACTCTCGTCGGCGCTCGTCCGCGTCGAGCCGGTCAGCGGCGCGCTCATCGGCCGCCACCTCTCGGCCGACGGCTCCGGCTACGATATCGTGTTCCCCCCGGGGACCGGCGCGATGGGCCGCGCCGTCAGCACCCGGCGCCCGGTCGCGACGACGAACGTCCTCACCGATCCGCGGATCGCGCTGACGCCCGAGCTGCGCGAATCGCTCCAGTCTCGGCCGCACCGGTCGGCGCTGGCCCTCCCGATGATCGTCGACGATCGCGTCGTCGGCGCCATCGCGGTCGGCGACCACGAAGGCCGCGCCTACGACAGTGATGAGGTGCGCCTGGCGCAGGCATTCGTGGACCAGGCGGCGATGGCGCTCGAGAAAGCTCGCCTCTTCGAGGATTCAGAGCGCCGACGCCGCGAAGCCGAGATCTTCGCGGAGCTGGCAAGCCAGATCACCGCCGCGCTCGACCTCGACACGATCTTGAAGAACGCGTGTGACGCCGGGCGCGAGCTGTGCCGGGCCGACCTCGGCGTCATCGCCACCCGCGACCTGGCGACACAGGCGATGATCGTCCGCCACTGGGCGGGGGTGTCCGCGGCGGGAGGCGAGAAGATCGTGCCGGGCGAGGGGCTCGTCGGTCACGTGCTCTTGACCGGCCGGCCGTTCCGGACCGACGACTACGCGCACGACTCGCGCCTCCGGAACGACCCGCAGCCGCTCATCCCGGTGGAGAGCGTCGAAGCCGCGCTGGCGGTGCCGATCCAGACGGAGTCGCGTGTCGAAGGGCTGCTCGTGGTGTACAACCGCTCGCCGCGACCATTGACCGACCGGGACGAGGCCCGGCTCACCCGGCTCGCCGCGCAAACGGGTATCGCGATCCGCAACGCCCAGTTGCTCGAGGCGCAACGCGCCTATCAAGCCCGGCTCGAGGCGCTGCTGGACGTGAGCCACGAGCTGTCGAGGATCCAGCCGGTCGAGGAGCTCCTCGGGGCGATCGCGGCCGCGTGCGGCGAGGTCCTCGAGTCGGAATCCGTCGGATTTCGCCTGGTGGAGGGTGACGAGCTCGTCGTCGCCGGTCTCCTGGGCGACGCCAAGGAAACGATGTCGACGCCGAGAATCAAGATCGGCGAGAGCCTCAGCGGTCTCGTCGCGGGCATGGGCGCGCCGCTCCGGCTCGACGACGTGACCGACGACACGCGGCTGCTCCCGGCCCACCGCAGCGCCGTCAAGCGGCTCGGCTACCGCGCGTTCCTCGGCGTGCCGATCAAGCTCGGCGAGCGCGTGACCGGCGTGCTGTCGATCCGGACGCGGCGCCTGGCCGGTTTCTCGAAAGAGGACGAGACGATCGCCACCGCGTTCGCATCGCAGGCCGCGACGGCGCTGGAGAACGCGCGCCTCTTCCGCGAGGTCCAGGTGGCCGCCGAGGAAGTGTCGCGGGCTCAGGAGACGCTCCTGCAGGCTCAGAAGATGGACGCGATCGGCCGCCTGGCCGGCGGCGTGGCCCACGATTTCAATAACCTACTCACGATCATCCACGGCCGCTGCGAGATCCTCCTCAAGCGCTTCGAGCCGGGGACGAAGCCACGGCAGGATCTCGATCTGATCCAGCGGACGGCGCACCGGGCCGCGGCGCTCACCAAGCAGCTCCTGGCCTTCAGCCGACAACAAGTGCTGCAGCCGCGCGTGCTGCAGCTCAACGCCGCCGTCGGCGAATCGGTCTCGATGCTGCAGCGCCTGATCGGCGAGCACATCGCGCTGACGACCGTGCCGGGCGCTCGGCGCGACCGGGTCAAGGCCGACCCGACCCAGCTCGAGCAGGTGTTGATGAATCTGGCGATCAACGCCCGCGACGCGATGCCGCGGGGCGGCCGGCTCACGATCGAGACGGCCGACATCGACCTCGACGAAGCGTTCGCGCGGGAGCATCCCGGCGCCGGGACGGGCCCGCATGTTCGTCTGTCGGTGATCGACGACGGCCTCGGGATGAGCGCCGAGATCCAGGCGCGGATCTTCGAGCCGTTCTTCACGACGAAGGACAAGGGCCGCGGCACCGGTCTCGGGCTCTCGATGGTCTACGGCATCGTGAAGCAGCACGGCGGCTACATCGGCGTCCGGAGCGGAGAGGGTCAGGGCACGACCTTCGACATCTACCTGCCGTGCGCGAGCCCGACGGAGGACACTCGCGCCGAGCAGGCGCCCGAGCGCGGCGGCGAGGTGCGCGGCTCGGAGACGATCCTGCTCGTCGAGGACGAGGCGGACGTGCGCGAGCTGACCCGCGAGATTCTCGAGATGGCGGGCTACACCGTGCTGGAAGCCGCGCGCGGCGACGAGGCGCTGCGTCTGTGCCTCGACGCGGCGCGGTCGATCAATCTCTTGCTCACCGACGTCGTCATGCCGCAGATGAGCGGCCCCGAGCTCGCGCGGAAGATGCTCGAGCTGCGGCCGGGCACGAAGGTCGTCTACATGTCCGGGTACACCGACGACGCGCTCGGCCACCACGGCGTGCTCGACCCGGACATCATCCTGCTGCCCAAGCCGTTCACGCCCGAGGCGCTGATGCAGCACCTGCGGCTCGCGCTGGACGGATCCCCGAAGCGCGACTAGCTCAGCGGACTTTCCGGGTCCCGCGGACCACCGGGGCTTCCGGGTCCATCACGAAACGGATGCGCGGCAGATCCGTGTCCGAGGTGGAGACGCTCGCCGAGATCGGCGTGGTCAACGTGATCGGGGTCGCGTGCCACGCCGCCGCGTCGAACCGGCTCACGTGGGCACGACCGCGCGCCGCGTTGTGCAGGGTGTAGTGCGGATCGACCTGGATCAGCTGCGAGGCGCCGTCCACGCGGGCGAGCGTGATCCCGTGGATGTACTGGAGATCGCCGCCCGAGACGATCTCCGGATCGATCAGCGCCATCTCGAGGATCGTCTGGCCCTCGCGTCGAACCATGGCCGCCACGCGGTCGTGATATCGCCTGAGCGTGATCTCGCCCGGCGCCGCCGGATAGCCCCAGCGCGCGCGGAGCTCGGACGCGGCGCTCGCGGTCGAGGCCACCGCTCCGACCACGTAGCCGCGCGGATGGACGCCGGCGCGCGCCATCAGCCGCACCTGAGCCAGATCGAACGGGCCGACCGGGCTTTCGGGATAGCGGGTCACGACGAACGTGACGTATTCGGGAATCGCCGGGTGCAGCGCCCGCGGCAGCAGCGCGCGGCTGCCGTCCGCGATCTCGCACGCTACTTGTAAAATTTCGGCCTTCGGCAGCTCCCACGCCTCCGTGTCGAGGTCGCGCAGCCGCGGCAGCTCTTCCGCGATCGTCCCGAGCTCGAGCTCGCCGAAGATCGGCATCAGGACTTGCTCCCGTTGAACGCGGGCATGACTTCGCGAGCGAAAAGCCGGAGACTCGCGAGCACGTCGGCCTGCGGGATCGTCTCCGCGGTGTTGAGCAGGAAATTCACGCGGTCGACCCCGCACGCTTCCCAGCGCCGGAGCGCGCGCGTGATGCGCTCCGGGCCGCCCGAGGCACAGCCCCTCGCCGGCCTGCTCGGACGCCTCCGGGCCGGTCGCCTGGCGGCGCAGCTGCGGCAACAACCCGAGCGACGGGTACGACTTGGACGGATAGGTCTCGCGCACCGAGATGAGCTGCGCCGCGAGGTAGTTGAAGTGGTTCGCCATCTGCCGTCCGGTCTGGAGCGCGACAGCGTCGTCCTCGTGGCAGTAGAGGAAGTTGACGGTCGAGACCTGGTCGTTGACGAACTCCCCGACGGGCTCGCAGAGCTGGATGCGCCGGCGATACTCGGCGATGCGCTTCTCCTGCTCGGCGAACTGGCCGAACGTGAGGCCGAGGCTTCCGAGCCCCCGGTCGGCGGCATCGAGCTCGGTGCCCGGGCTCGTCACCGCCACCCACATCGGCGGATGCGGGCGCTGGTACACCTTCGGCAGGATGGTCCTCCGCGGCATCGACCAGAACTCCCCCTCGAACTCGAACTTCTCCGACGTCCACATCTTCGGCAGGCACCGGACGAACTCGTCCCAGCTCTTCTTGGTGACGTCCGGGCTCGCGTTGAAGCCCGCCAGCTCGGTCCACGTCGCCGAGCGGCCCGTGCCGACCTCGACGCGCCCGCCCGAGAGGATGTCGAGCACCGCGGTCCGCTCGGCGATCTTGATCGGATGATTGAACTCCGGCACGCACACGACGATGCCGAACCCGACCCGGATCCGCTTCGTCACCATCGCGCACGCGGTCAGGAACAGCTCCGGCGCGGGACAGTGCGAGTACTCCTCCAGGAAATGGTGCTCGACCGCCCACACCTGATCGAAGCCGAGCTCGTCGGCGAGCTTCACCTGCTCGAGGGCGTTGTCGTAGACGGTCCGCTCCGACTCGCGGGTCCACGGACGCGGGACGGACAGCTCGTAGAAGAGTCCGAATTTCATGAGCGTGCCTTTCTCGGACGCGCGTGGCTCGACAGCCCCCGCTCCCAGAGATATTCCTGCTCACCCAGGTGCTTGCCGACCCAGCGGCCCAGCACGAAGAACACATCGCTCAGGCGATTCAGGAAGCGGAGCGGCCACTCGCCGATCGGCTCCTGGCGGGAGAGCGCCAGGAGCTCGCGCTCGGCGCGGCGGCACACGGTGCGCGCCTGGTGGAGAAATCCGTTGATGCGACCGCCGCCGGGCAGGACGAACGACTTGAGCGGCGGCAAATCTTTCTGGCAGCGGTCCATCAGCGCCTCGAGCTCCTTCACCTCACCCTCGCCGACCCGGAACATCCCGTCGTAGGCGGCGTCGGGCGGCGTGGCCAGCTCGCTCCCCAGGTCGAAGAGCTGATTCTGGATCTTTCTCAGGACCTCGTCGAGCCAGCGATGCCGCTCGCCTTCGTCGAGCCGCTCGGCGTTGAAGACCCGCACGAGGCCGACGACGGCGTTCAGCTCGTCGACGGTGCCATAGGCGACGATCCGCGGCGAGTCCTTCGGGATCCGCTTGCCGCCGACCAGCGAGGTCTCGCCTGTGTCGCCGGTGCGAGTGTAGACGCGCGTGATGCTGATCGGCATGGAGCCCCTCCCCTGACCGTGCTGACGGTATTCTACTTGAACGCGGCGGGCCGCTCGGGGATGATCGAGGCGTGAAATCGCGCGCGCGCGCGGTGCTCGCGGCCGCCTGCAGCATCCACTTCGTCCACGACGGATTCTCGGACATCCTCTACGTGCTCCTGCCGATCTGGGCGAGCGAGTTCCGCGCTGACCTTCGCGCAGGTCGGGATCATCCGCACCGCGTACAGCGGGCGGCATGGCGGCGTTCCAGATTCCGGCGGGACTGCTCGCCGAGCGCTGGGGCGAGCGGCGCCTGCTCGCCGCGGGCACGCGCGGTCACCGCGTGCGGATTCATCGCCGGCCGGAATGGTCGGCGGCTTCCTGTCGCTGCTGGCTGGTGCTGCTGGTCGCCGGGCTCGGCTCGGGCGTGCAGCATCCCGCTGTCGTCCTCGCTCGTCTCGAAGGCGTACGAGACGGGCCCGCGGCGCGCGGCGCTCGGGACCTACAACTTCTCCGGCGATCTCGGCAAGGTGGCGGTGCCGGCCGCGGTCGCCTTCGCCGCGCTCGTGCGTCGGCTGGCGCACCGCCGCGGCCGCCTATGGCGTGATCGGTCTCGTGGCGGCGGCCGCGATTCTTGGTGTCCTGGCGCGACTCACCGTCCGCGCAGTCGGAGCCGGCGGTCGACGATCGGCCGAGGGCACCTGCCACGGGCCAGTCGGGCTGGGGAATCCGCGACCTGCGCGGCTTCCAGGCGCTGACCGCGATCGGGATGATCGACAACGCGACGCGCACCGGATTCCTCACGTTCCTGCCCTTCGCGCTGATCGCGCAAGGGCTCGTCGCGTGGCCGGCGTCGGCACCGCGCTGGCGCTGCTGTTCGCAGGCGGCGCCGTCGGCAAGTTCGCCTGCGGCCTGGTGGCCGAGCGGCTCGGCGTCATCCGCACGGTCGTCCTCACCGAGACGGCGACGGCGCTGGGGATCCTGGCGCTGATCCCGTCGCCGCTGCCCGTCGCGCTGGCGATCCTGCCGCTCATGGGCGTGGCGCTGAACGGAACGTCGTCGGTGCTCTACGGGACCGTCGCCGACCTCGTCGCCGCGGACCGCCGCTCGCGCGCGTACGGCCTCTACTACACGGTGACGATCATGTCGTCCGCGCTGGCGCCCTCGGTCTACGGCCTGCTCAGCGACCTCGCCGGCGTTTCGACGACGCTCGTCGTGGTCTCGGCGCTGGTGCTGACGACGATTCCGCTCTGCCTCGTCCTGCGCTCCTCGGTCGCCGAACCTGCCCGCGCGTAGTCAGCTTTCGCGCTTCGTCAGCGCGGCGAGGAGCCGCCGCCCTTCGGGCCAGGGGCCGAAGCCGGCGTCGGCGTTCAGGTGACCGGCGCCCTCGAAGGTGACGAGCCGGCTTCCCCAGGCGCGGGCGAACGCGGCGGCTCGGGCCGGCGTCACGAAGGGATCGTCGGTACTCGCCGCGACGATGCTGGGAAACGGCAGCGGGACCAGCGGGACGGGGCTGAAGTTGCGGACCTCGTCCGCAGTGTGCGCCGGCGAATCGACGTCGGCCGGCGCGACGAGCAGCGCGCCGGCCGCGCGGGCAGCCGGACGGGTCGCCCAGTGCGCAACCAGCGAGCAGGCGAGGCTGTGGGCCGCGAGCACGGGCGGCGTCGCGCAGGCCGCCACCGCTTCCTCGAGACGCACGACCCAGTCCGCCAGCTTGGGGAGTAGCCAGTCGTCCTGGATCACTCGACGAAACGCGGGATCGGCGCGCTCCCAGTGACTTTGCCAATGGTCCGGCCCGGAATCGCCGTAGCCGGGCAGGATGAGGACGGGAGTGCTGGACGGCAAGGCGCAGCGCCCGACTACGCGAACGCCCGGTCGAGGGCCTGGGCGAGATCGGCGATGAGGTCGGCGGCGTCCTCGATGCCGACGGAGTAGCGGATCAGGTTGTCCTTGATGCCGACCGCGAGCCGTTCCTCGGTGGTGAGCTCGTAGAAGCTCATGATGGCGGGCTGCTCGATGAGGCTCTCGACGCCGCCGAGCGACGGCGCGATGCAGGGAATGCGGCAGCTGTCGACGACCCGTGAGGCCGCGACGAGGTCGCCACGCACCTCGAACGAGACGACGCCGCCGAAGCCCCGCATCTGCCGCTTGGCCACGTCGTGCTCGGGGTGACTCGCCAGCCCGGCGTAGTGCACGCGCTCCACGCGGGGATGGGCGGCGAGGAACTCCGCCATCGCCTGGGCGGTCGCATTGTGTCGCTCGATACGCAGCGCGAAGGTCTTCAGGCCGCGGACCAGGAGATAGGCCACGAAGGGGCTGACCACCGCGCCGGTGACGCCCTGGAGCGCCCGCATCGCGTCCACGATGTCGCGGGAGCCAAGGACCGCGCCGGCCATGAGATCGTTGTGGCCGCCCAGGAACTTCGTGGCGGAGTGGACGACGACGTCGACGCCCTACTCGAGCGGTCGCTGGTTGTACGGCGTGGCGAAGGTTGCGTCGATGACCGTCTTCACCCGATGCCGGCGCCCGATCTCGGCGAAGCGCTCGAGATCGAGCATGCGGTTGTACGGGTTGGTCGGCGACTCGCTGAGGAGCATGCGCGTCGTCGGCCGGATCGCGTCCTCGATGCGCGTCGTAGTCGCCGGCCGGCACCGTCGAGCACTCGATCCCGTAACGGTGGAGGGTCTGGTTCAGGAACTGCCGCGTCCGGCGGTACGTGTCGTCGGTGACCACGACGTGAGCGCCCCGCGAGAGCATCGCGAACAGGTCGTCGTGATCGCGGCCATGCCGCTCGCGACCAGGAGGCAGTCTCCGGCGCCCTCGAGAGCGGCGAGCTTCGGCTCGGCGATGCGCTGGGTCGGGTTGCCGTAGCGCCCGTACTCGTCCCGCTCGATCGTGCCGTCGAAGTGGTCCCGCAGCTCCTGGGTGTCGGCGAAGGTGTAGGTCGCCGTCTGCATGATCGGCGTGGTGAGCGCGTTGCCCGGCTTCTGGCGCGGCTCGCCCGCGTGCACGGCGAGCGTGCTCGGGCCCGGCGTGTCCGGGGGCGTGGGCGGCGGCACTCCGTCGCGTCGGCGCGGCGGCGCGGTCCGCTTGCGCGGCGCGGTCATGACACGAGCAGCCGCGCCCGCTCGACGTGGCGCGCGATGGTCCGCGACCCTGCTTCACGTCCGCGGGCAGCTCGACGGGCGTGTTGCGGTGCGAGGGCTGGACGCCCTCGAGCCGGCCCAGGTGGTACGCCGTCTTCTGGTCGGCGAACTTGAGCCCGTGCGCCGTCGAGATCACGACCACGCGCTCACTCGACCGGACCACCTTGCGCTCGACGAGCTTGCGGAGCGCGGCGAGCGCCACGCCGGTGTGAGGGCAGTTGAACATGCCGGTGCGGTCGGCGCGCGCGGACTCGTCGGCGAGCTCCTGCTCGCTCGCCTGCTCGACCACGCCGTCGAAGCGCTGCAGCGTGCGGATGGCGCGCTTGGCGGTCACCGGGTTGCCGATCTGGATCGCGCTCGCGAGGGTCGGCTGCGCCTCACCGGCTCGAAGTGCTCGAAGTGCGCGAGATACGAGCGGTAGAGCGGGTTCGCGTTCTCGGCCTGCGCGACGCAGATGCGCGGCAGCTTCTGGATGAGGCCGAGGTCGTGCAGCAGCAGGAAGCCCTTCCCGAGCGCGTGCACGTTGCCGAGGTTGCCACCCGGGATGACGATCCAGTCCGGCACCTCCCAGTCGAACTGTTGCACGATCTCGATCGCCACCGTCTTCTGGCCCTCGATGCGTAGACTGTTCATCGAGTTGGCGAGGTAGATGCGGCGCTCGCTTCGTGATCTCCTGCACGACCGCCATGCAGCCGTCGAAGTCGGTGTCGAGCGAGAGCACGAGGGCGCCGTTGGCGAGCGGCTGCACGAGCTGGGCGGGCGAGACCTTGTTGCGGGGCAGCAGGACCACCGAGGCGATACCGGCCGCCGCGCAGTAGGCGCCGAGCGCGGCCGAGGTGTCGCCGGTGGACGCGCACGCGACCGCGTCGATCGGCTGGCCGTTGGCGATCATCTGCTTCACGACCGACACGAGCACGGTCATGCCGAGGTCCTTGAACGAGCCCGTGTGCGAGTTGCCGCACTGCTTGACCCACAGATCCTCGACGTGGAGCTGCCGGCCGTAGCGCTCGGCCCAGAAGAGATTGCTGTTGCCCTCGAAGGTCGAGACGATGTTCTCGTTGTCGATGAACGGAACCACCCATTCCTTCTTGCCCCACACGCCGGAGCCGTAGGGGTAGACGTTGCGCCGGTTGCGCTCCTCGAAGAGCTGCATCCACGCCGCCGGCGGACCGCGTGCGGAGCGCGTCGACGTCGTGCTGCACCTCGAGGAGGTCGCCGCAGGTCGGGCAGCGATAGATGATCTCGAGAAGGCAGAACTGCGCCGGGACACCCGTTGATGCACGAGAACCATGCATTGTAGCTCATGGCCGAGGCAGTATACGCCCTACAGGTCCGAGCTCCATGAAGCGGGTCCCGACGATCGGGATTCTCATAGTAGGGCGCGATCTCGCGGAAGCCGAGCGTCTGGTAGAGCGCAAACGCTTCCTTCATCGACGGCAGAGTGTCGAGCCGCATGCGCGTGTAGCCGATCGCGCGCGCTTCGCGGATCACGGTCTCGGCCAGCCGGCGTCCGAGGCGCGCGCCCGCGCGCGGTCGGTCGGACGTAGAGGCGCTTCATCTCGCAGACGCCGTCGCCGAGCGGTCGGAGTGCCACGCAGCCGGCGGGCTCGGTGCCGTCGGTCGCCAGGAACAGGCGACCCGCGGGTGGAGTGTACGCCCCCGGAAGCTCCGCGACCTCGCGCGCGAAGCCCTGAAACGTCAGCTCGATCCCGAGCGAGGCTTCGTACTCCTTGAAGAGCATCCGCGCCGTGGCGATCTGCTCGGCCGACGTCGCGCGGACGATGTCGATGCTCACGTCAGATAGAACGGCCGTGCCGCGGCGGCTTGATACGGATAGCGCGAGAGCAGGCCCGGGTCGGGATCGGCGCCGAGGCCCGGCCGGTCGGGGACATTGACGGTGCCGCCGCTCGAACGGATCGGCTCGGCGGTGAGCGAGGTCACGAGCGGCGTGCCGGGGAACTCGACGTACGGGATCGCCGGGTGTCGCGGCGGCGAAGTGCAGGCTCGCCGCGAGCCCGGGGCCGTAGTAGAACGCGTGCGGAACCAGCGTGACGTTCGCGGCGGCCGCGAGCACCGCGATCTTCTTCATCTCGAGGAGCCCGCCGACCTTCGTCACGCTCGGCTGCACGACGTCGGCCGCGCCGTGCGCGATCAGCTCACGGAATCCGAACACCGTCGCGTCGTTCTCGCCGCACGCGATCGGGATGCGCAGCGCGGCCCGAACGCGTGCGAGACCCGCATAGTCTTCCGGCGGCCACACGGGCTCCTCGAGCCAGCGCAGATCGAAGCGCTCGAGCTGTCGTCCGATCCGGATCGCGTCCTCGACCGACCACGGACAGTTCGTGTCGAGCATGATGTCCACGTCGTCCCCAGCGACCTCGCGGGCCACGACGACCGACTCCACGTCGATCTGATGGAGCTTGACGGCGGTGTGGCCGAGCGGCCAGCGCGCCGGTGACGGCCTGTCCCACCTGGCTCGGCGTGTCGTAGCGAAGGAGGCTCGCGTACACGCGGAGCCGCGACTGGCAGAGGCCGCCGAGGAGCTCGTAGACCGGAGCGCCTGCGCGCCTTGCCGACCAGATCCCAGAGCGCCAGCTCCACGCCGCTCACCGCCATCATCGCGAGGCCGCGGCGGCCCCAGATCATCAGCGCGCGGTGCATGCGATCGACGAGGCTCTCGATCTGTGTCGGGTCCTGCCCGCGGGCGATCGGCGCCAGCGCGTCGTCGATGACGTGACACACCGCCTCCGTCGCGCCATAGGCGAAGGCCTCGCCCCAGCCGATCAGCCCGTCGTCGGTCGCGGCACGAACGAGGATCTGCTTGCCGGCCCCGCCGGCCCACGACGACGGCGGGCCGACCTGCTGGAGCGGGACCGCGAGCGGGATCGCGCGGATCTCGGTGATCTTCATCTCAGAGGTCGCCGAGCCCGAGCTCTTCCCAGCGCGCCCGCACCTTCGCCTCGTCCTCCGCCGCCGGGCGCACCGTGGGCGGGAAGCGTTCGCCGCCCCACTCGGCGCGGCGCTCGAGCTTCCATGAGCGCGTGGCGTCGATCAGGACGCGATTCCAGAGCCCGGTGCCGAGCCGCGCGACGTCGCGATCCTCGGGCGGGGTGCTCGGGTCGATCGGCGAGCCGAAGATACCCGGGAAGATGACGAGGCCGTCCTCGCCGGCGTTGACCCGATGCGCGAACGCCCAGTCGACCTGCTCGTACGAGGCCGGATCGATATCCTCCTCGACGACGGTGACGTTCTTGTAGCGGTACTGCGCGGCGCTGGAGCCCCACAGCGCGGCCGCGATCTGCTTGGGCTGACCCTGATAGGCCTTCTTGATCTGGACCACGATGTTCACGCCGTTCGTGATCGGCGGCACGAACACGTCGCGCACCCCGGGAATCCCGGCGGCCGTCAGGATGTTCCACGCGATCGCCGCGCGCTGGACGGACGACATCACGCTGTTCTCGCTGTACGAGCCGGGCAACGTGCCCTCGAGGCAGCCGCGGAAGATCGGATCGCGACGGTGCGTGATGCACGTCACCTGCATCGTGGGGCGCGGCGTCGGCACGTCGGAGACGTAGCCGGTGAACTCGCCGAACGGCCCCTCGGACTCGTACGTCGCCGGATCGTCGCTGATGAACCCCTCGATCACGATCTCGGCGCTGGCCGGAACCTCGAGGTCGACGGTCTCGCAGCGGACCAGCTCGGCAGGCTCGCCGCGATAGGCGCCCATCACATCCCATTCGCACACGCCGGTCGGGATCGGCGAGCCCGCCAGGAACGGCATGATCGGGTCCCAGCCGATGACGCAGGCGACGGGCATCGGCTCGCCGCGGGCGGAGTATTTCAAGAAGTGCTGGCCCCAGTGCTGGCCGCCCTTGATGAGCAGGAACGGCGCGGTGTTCTTCTTGCCGATCATGCCGCGATAGATGCCGACGTTCATCGCGCGCGTCTCCGGGTCGCGCGTCACGACGCCGGAGAACGTGTGGATGTAGCGTCCGCCTTCGAGGTAGTGCCACTTCGGGACCGGAAACTCGGTCTGGTCGACGTCCTTGCCGCGGACGACGACGTCCTTGACGGGCCCGGTCGCGACGATCGTCGGGGCGATGGTCTGACGATTCAGCTTCATGACGTGCTGAACCAGGTCGCGATTCGACGCATCCTTGGGGAAGCCCAGCGACAGCGCCAGCCGCCCGACACTGCCGAGTCCGCTCACGAAGACCTTCGTACAGCGCCCGGTCTCGTAGCCCTTGATGCGCTCGAAGAGCAGCGCCGGCCCTTTCTTCTCCAGCACCCGGCGCGCGATGGCGCCGAGCTCCCGGTCCCAGCTCACCTCGGCGGTGATGCGTCGTAGCTCGCCTTCCTTGTCGAGCCGTGCGATCCACTCGCGCATGTCGACGAAGCTCATCGACCCGGCCTCCTTGTCCTCGCGCGCCGCATCGGCGCTCACGCGATCGGCTCGACCCTCACGTGCTCGAGGCCGGGCTGCGATTCGAGCAGCCCGACCAGACGCTCGCTTCCCGCGACGGGCACCTGCGCCTGGAACGTCACGTGCACGCGGTTCTCTTCCGCACGCCGATCGTAGTCGGCCGGCGCCACGACGACCCCGACGCCGGCGAGGGCATCGAGGAGCGCGGGCACCGAGGGCCCGGCCTCGGTGACGACGAGGGAGATCTTGCGGCGCACCAGCCGTTCGTCCTTGTGCTCGAAGCGGCGCAGGAGCGCCAGCGCCACCACGCCGACCACGGTAGCAGCGACGCTCACGACGTACATGCCCGCGCCGGCGGACAGCCCGATCGCCGCCACCAGCCAGAGGCCGGCCGCTGTCGTCAGCCCCTGGACGCCGACACCGGTCCGGAGGATCGCGCCGCCGCCCGAGGAATCCGATTCCGGTGACGACCGACGCAGCGATACGCGAGGTGTCGACGGTGACGAGATCGTCCTTCGTGTAGTGCTGGAAGTAGACGAAGTGCGTCGACACGAGCATGAACGTCGTCGACGCCAGCGCGACGATGAGGTGCGTCCTGAATCCTGCCGGCCGACCGTGGACGTTCCGCTCGTAGCCGATGACGCCGCCGAGCACCGTTCCGACGACCAGGCGGATCAGAAGCTCACCCGAAAGGGTCATCCGCCGAGCACCGGCGCCACCTCGCCGAGGAAGCGCTTGAACTGGCCCACCTGATCCCAGGATCCGAACCGCAGCGCCATGTGGCCGACGCCGGCCGCGAAGTACGCGCGCAGCTCGTCCACGCACTGCTTGGGACCGCCCGCGATCGTCCACTGCTCGACGAACTCGCGCGAGAACTTCGACGTGTAATACGTGTCGAGGAAGGCCTTGGTCTCCTCGAGCCCCTTCTGGCGGTCCTCGTTGATGTTGATGTTGTGGTAGAGCGCGCTGCCGAGCTTGGCCGGATCGCGGCCCTCCTCGCGCGCCATCGTCCCGATGCGGGCCCACTGCTTGCGGAACTCGTCCGGCGAGAGCTTGTTCGTCATCCAGCCGTCGGCGTAGCGCGCGATCCGCCGGAACGAGCGCTCGATGACTGCCTCGGAAGCCGACGCACCGCCCTTCCAGGTGAGGCCGGTCGGGTTCGACGCGATCCAGATGGGACACGGCTGCTGCACCGGCCTTGGCTCGAGCGTCACGTTGTCGAACGAGTAGAACCGGCCGTGGTGCGAGACGTTCTTACCGCCGAAGAGCGTTCGCAGCACCACGATCCCTTCCTCGAGGCGTCCCACGCGCTCGGAGGACGGGATGGACATGACGGTGTGCTCGGCGGCCTGCGCCGCGTTCGCCTCGCTCGGTCCGCCCAGGCACACCGCGAGCAAACTGCGCCCGCCCGAGAGCACGTCGAGGCTCGCCCACTGATGCGCGAGCATCACCGGATGGCGATGGACGAACGTCGCCATGCAGCCGACGCCCAGGCGCAGCTTGGTCGTCACGGCCGCCAGCGCCGAGAGCAAGGTGACCGACTCGAGACGCGGCTTGGCCAGGAGACTGTCGCCGGCCCACACGGCATCGAAGAAGCCCGAGCGCTCGGCCTGCGCCGTGAGGTCGAGGAGGTCCGGCACCTTGACGGCGCCGAGCACGACGGCGCGATTGGCCAGGATCAGTCCGAACGAGGATCGAGCCATCGTCTACCTCCCCGTGTAGCGAGGCGGCCGCTTCTCGAGGAACGCGGTCACGCCCTCGGTGTAGTCGTGCGT
The DNA here is from genome assembly GCA_963789955.1 of uncultured Candidatus Rokubacteria bacterium. GTDB lineage: Bacteria > Methylomirabilota > Methylomirabilia > Rokubacteriales > CSP1-6 > AR31. The sequence continues at coordinate 865,919 of CAWBMV010000034.1, read as the reverse complement.
GGAGCGGAGCCACGCGTACGCTTTTCGCTCGAGCTCGAGCGCGGTCTCGAGGGGCGCCTCGGCACCGCGATTGAGCACCATCTTCAAGGTCCGGAGCGCGAGCGGCGCGCGATCGGCCAGCTCGCCGGCCAGCGCGGCCACGGCCTCGTCGAGCTTGTCGTTCGGCACCGCCATGGTGATCAGCCCCCACGCCTCGGCGCGCTCGGCCGAGATCCGCTGGCCCGTCATCATGAAGAGCTTGCCGCGCGTCATGCCGATGAGCCGCAGCGCGCGCTGCGTGCCGCCGCTCCCGGGGATCATGCCCAACCGAACTTCCGGGAACGCGAACTCCGATCGCAACGTGGCCAGCCGGAAGTCGCAAGCGACCGCCAGCTCGAGGCCGGCCCCCATCGTATACCCGTCGATGGCGGCGATGACGGGCTTCCGGCACCGCTCGGCCGCCGTGAGCGTATCGCCCCACAGCTCGAGGTCGGCGGGCTCCTGTTGAAGAAATTCGGACACGTCGCCGCCGGCGCTGAACGCCTTGCCGCCGGCCCCGCGGATCACCACCACGCGCACGGTCTCGTCGGCCTCGAGCCCCGCGAAGATGCCGGGAAACTCATTCCGCATCGCGACGGTCATCGTGTTCATCCGGGGCTGGCGATCGATCCAGATGGTCGCCACGGCCCCGGCGCGCTCGACTCGGAGAAACTCGCTCATGGTCGCACCTCCGTGTACTGGCCGTCGCGCAGCAGTCGCCGCAGTATCTTGCCCGAGGCCGTCTTGGGGATCTCGGCGACGAACACGAAGCGGCGCGGCCGCTTGAAGCTCGCGAGATCGCCGCTCGCCCGGCAGTGATGGTCGAGGGTCTCCGCGGTCAGCGCGCCGCCCGGGACGACGAAGGCGACCACGCGCTCGCCCCACTTCTCGTCGGGCTCGCCGATCACCGCCACGTCCTTCACATCGGCATGGCGGGCGAGCACGTCCTCGACCTCGACCGGATGGATGTTCTCGCCCCCGCTGATGATCATGTCGTCGACGCGACCGGCGACCCAGAGATCGCCGTCCGCGTCGATCCAGCCCATGTCGCCGGTGAAGTACCAGCCCTCGCGCAGCGCCTTCGCGTCGGCGTCGGGACGCTTCCAGTACCCGGCGAACGCCTCGTCCGATTCGAGGCTCGCGATGATCTCACCTTTGACACCCGGCGCGGTGATCTCGTCGGGCCCGACCCTCCGCTCGGCGCTGGCGGCAACGACCCGGAGCGTCGAGTGGATTCCAGGCCTCCCCGCGCAGCCCGGCTTGGCGCGTACGTCCGGATGGATCGAGAAGGTGTAGATCTCGGTCGAGCCGTAGTGGTTCACGAACACGTCGGGGCTGAACGCCTTCGCGCACGCCTCGGTGAGCGGCGCCAGCATCGGCGCGCCCGCGTACGCGAGCTTGCGCACGGACGAGACATCGGTCCGGGCCAGCTCGGGCGCGTGCGTCAGCTCCCAGAACAAGGTCGGAATCAGGTAAAGCGCCGTCAGCCGCTCGCTCGCGATCAGCTCGAGCGCGCCCGCGCTCGACCAGTCCGGCTGGCAGACGAAGCAGCCGTTGATCGCCGCCATGCTGGTCAGCGCGTGGATCCCCATCGTGTGATAGAGCGGCATGACGCCCAAGGTCCGCTCACCCCAGGCGTAGCCGCACTGGATCACGTGCGCCATCGCACCCGCGTAGTGATTCTTGTGCGTGCGCGGCACGCCCTTCGGGCGACCCGTGGTGCCCGACGTATACAGGATCAGCGATAGATCGTTCTCGCCCGGCGGCGCGGCAGGAACAAAGGCGTTCCCCGCGGTGAGCAGATCGTCGAACATCAGAACGTCGGCGGACGCCGGGGAGGCCGCCCGCGAAGGCTCGCCGACGAACACGAGACGAGTGGCCGTTCCCCGGGCCGCCTCGAGCAACGGGCCCGAGGTCGAGTCCTCGAAGAGCGCGAGCCTCGCGCCGGAGTCTCCGAGGACGTAGCGGAGCTCGTTGGCGGCCAGGCGGAAGTTCGACGGGGACCGCGACGGCGCCGAGCTTCTGGAGCGCCCAGTACGCGATGACGTGCTCGAGGCGGTTGCGGAGAACGAGGAGCACGCGGTCGGCTCTGGCGACGCCGAGCCGAGCGAAGCCCCGGGCGACCTCGGTCGCGCGCGCGTCCAGCTCGGCGTACGTGAGCCGGCGCCGGCCGTCGACGACGGCCTCGGCGTCGGGTCGGCGGAGCGCGGCGCGCGCGAGAAGGGCCCCGAGCGTCACGAGACCAGGAGGACCTTCCCCTTGTTCTTGCGATCCAGCACGTGCTGCACGGCGGCGCGCGCGTCCTTGAGGGGAAACGCGCGGTCGACGACCGGCCGCAGCTTTCCCTGGACGACGTGGTCGAGGACGGTCCTCAGCTCGACGATCGATCCGAGATTCGTGCCGAGGATCCGGAGGTTCTTGGAATAGACGTGGCGCAGGTCGAGCCGGCCCCAGTGGGTGTCGTGCGAACCGATCGTGACGAGCTTGCCGAGCCGGGTCAGCGCATAGACCGAGCGCTCGAGGGTCTCGCCGCCGATGTGCTCCACCACCACGTCGACACCGCGCTTGCCGGTCCACTTCTTCGTCTCCTCGACGAAGTCCTGCGTGCGGTAGTTCACGACGTGCTCGGCGCCGAGCGCCTTGGCGAAGTCGATCTTGTCGTCGGAGCCGACAGTCGTGATGACGCGGGCGCCACAGAGGCGCGCGATCTGGATCGCCGCGCTGCCCACGCCGCTGCCCGCGGCCTGGACGAGCACGGTCTGCCCGGGTCTGACCTCGGCCTGCGCCACGAGCGCGTGCCACGAGGTGAGCATGGCGAGCGGCACCGCGGCGCCCGCCTCGAATGGAATCGTGTCGGGCAGCGGCAGCACGTTGGCGGCGGGCGCCTTCACCAGCTCGGCGTAGCCGCCGTCCTTGTGGGCGCCGAGATAGCCATACCGGACGCACACGGTCCGCTCGCCGAGCAGGCAGTACTCGCAGCTCCCGCAGGAAAATCCCGGGAAGATGATCACGCGCTGGCCGCGCGCGAGCCCGATGACTCCAGGCCCGGTCGCCTCGACCGTCCCGGTCACCTCGCATCCGTTCACGTGGGGCAAGCCCTCGGGCGGCGGGAACCGACCGTCGAGCAGCAGCATGTCCACCTGATTGAGCGCGCAGGCCCGCACGCGGACGAGAACCTCGGCGGGCCCGATCACCGGGTCGCGATAGTCCTCGAACAGAATCTTCTCGGCGCCGCCGTGCTCCCTGAAGAGGGCTGCCTTCAAAACGGCACCTCCGTTCGCTCGTCGCGCACACGCTTGGCCTTGTGGTCCCAGCGCGGCAAGGATCCAGGCTCGCCGACGTCGACGGTGACGCGGATGCCGAGCCCGATCCTGAGATCCTCGGTGAGCTTCGCCTGGAGCCCGCCGCGGTCGCCGAGCGAGAGCGACGGCGAGGGATCGATGCGGATCAAGATGTCGTCGAGACCTTCATGGCGCCGGAACACGATCTGGAACTCGTCGACGTCCGCGTGCGGCCGCACCAGCTCCTCGACGCGGCGCGGGTAGACGATCACGCCGCGAATCTTCTTCATGTCGTCGAGCCGCCCGAGCACACCGCCCTCGAACGCGACCAGGGTGCGCCCGCAGGGGCACCGCCGGTCGGCCAGCTGGACGATGTCGCGCGTCCGATAGCGCAGGAGCGGCATCGCCTTGCGATAGAGGCTCGTGAAGACGAGCTCTCCGCGCTCGCCGGGCTCGACCGCTCGCCCCTGCTCGTCGAGCACCTCGGGGTAGCAGTAGTCCTCGTTCACGTGGGTCAATCCCGCGCGCGCCTCGCACTCGAACCCCCACGCCGCGATCTCGGTCAGCCCCGGCAGGTCGTAGGCTTTGGCGCCGAACGCGGACTCGATCTTCGCCCGGGTCGCGGGGATGGACGCGCCCGGCTCGCCGGTGTGCCAGGTGATCCGGACCTTCGTGTCCTTGGCGAGGTCGATGCCCTTCTTCGCCGCGGCCTCGCCCAGAAAGAGGGCGTAGGACGGCGTGCAGCCGAGCACCGTGATCGGATAGTTCAGCAGCGCGTCGATCCGCTGGTCGGTCGAGAGACCGCCGACCGGAAAGACGAGGCAGCCGAGATCCTGCGCCGCGTAGAAGCCGGACCAGTAGCCGATCCACGGGCCGTACGAGAAGGCCGCCATCACGAAGTCGGACTTTCGCACGCCGAAGGCGTGGAGCGCGCGCGCATAGGAATGATAGAAGCCGTACCAGTCGTCGCGCGTGTCGAGGAACGCGAGAGGCCGGCCGGTCGTGGCCGAGGTCATGTGGATGCGGAGCACGTCGTCGAGGGCGACCGCGAGGACGTCGCCCCACGGCGGTTTCTCGGCCTGGTTGTCCTTCAGCTCGTCCTTGGTCGTGAAGGGCAGCTCGGCCAGATCGCCGAGCGTCCGGATCGCCGCGGGCTTGATCCCTGCGGTCTTGAGCTTGCGCCGGTAGAACGGGCTGTGCGCCGCGGCGTGGGCCAGCTGCTCGCGCAGGCGCCGCGTCTGCACCCGCGTCATCTCGGCGCGTGACGCACGCTCCAGACGCGGCTCGAGATAGCGGGAGGGCATTCGGGCTCGGTCAGGCGGTCGTCAGCAGCTCGCCCATCCGGTTGAAGAACTGATCGGCCATCATCTTGGACACGCCGCCGAGCATGCGCTGGCCGACGCCCGCGATGAGGCCGCCGACCTGGACGTCCGCGCTGTACGAGACGCGCGTGCCGCCCTCGATGTCCGACAGGGTGATCACGGTGTCGGACCGGACGAACCCCGGCCCGCCGCTCCCCTCGGCGGCCAGACGGTAGGACTCGGGGGGCTTCTTGTCGAGCAGCCGCACCTTGCCCTCGAACGTTCCCTTGACCGCGGCGACGCCGATCTTGAGCGTCGCCTTGTACTCGTCGGCGCCGATCAGCTCGAGCTTCTCGCAGCCGGGAATCGCCTTCTGGAGCGTCGCGGGATCGAGAAACGCGTTCCAGACCTTGTCGCGGGGCGCCTTCACGTCGTACGAGCCTTCAAGCTTCATCGGTAGCTCTCCTTAGTAGAGAATGTCGCGCGGGCTGTCAAGGCGCGCAACGATCACGCGAGCCGCTGCAGGGCCGCCCGCATCCGCGTCAGGCCGTCGCTGATCAGCGCCTCGCTGGTCGCGTACGAGAGCCGCACGTGATCGTCGGAGCCGAAGTCGACACCCGGGACGACCGCCACCTTCGCCTCCTCGAGGAGGAACGCGGTGACGTCGAGCGATCCCTTGAGAGTCTTCGGGCCCTCGGCCGATCGCCACTCTCGTCCGAACAGGCCGGAGACGTTCGCAAACGCGTAGAACGCCCCTTTCGGCATCGCGCACGACACGCCGGGGAGTGCGTTGAGCCCCGGCACGATGAGACGCCGCCGCCGATCGAACTCGCCGGCCATCTTGGCGACCTCGTCCTGGGCTCCGGCGAGCGCCTCGACGGCGGCCCACTGGGCGACCGACGACGGGTTCGACGTCACCTGGCTCTGGACGTCGGTCATCGCGCGAATGAGCTCGCGCGGGCCGGCCGCGAAGCCGATGCGCCAGCCGGTCATCGCGTACGCCTTCGAGCACGTGTTGATCGTGAGCGTGAGCGCCTTGATCTCCGGCCCGAGGCCGGCGATCGACTGGTGACGCCCCTCGAACGTGAGCGCCTCGTAGCACTCGTCGGACACGACGATCAGCTGTCGCTCGACGGCGAGCGCGGCGACGGCGGACAGCGCGGCGGGCGAGAAGACCGCGCCCGTCGGGTTGTTGGGGCTGTTCAGGATGATCGCCTTCGTGCGCGGCGTGACCGCGGCGCGGAGCCGATCCGGGTCCAGGTCGAATCCGGTTCGCTCCTGCGTGGCCACGGCGACCGGCACCGCGCCGACGAGCCGCGCCTGCTCCGGATACGAGACCCAGAACGGGCTCGGCACCAGCACCTCGTCACCCGGGTTCAGACAGGGCGACCACCATGTTGAACAAGGTGTGCTTGGCGCCGCACGAGATCAGGATGTCGGCCGGCTCGTAGTCGAGCCCGTTGTCGCGCTTGAACTTGCTGCAGACCGCGGCACGCAGCTCCGGCACGCCGCCGACCTCGGTGTACTTCGTGTGGCCCTGCCGCATCGCCTGGATCGCCGCGTTCTTGATCCGCTCGGGCGTGTCGAAATCCGGCTCACCCGCGCCGAACGAGATCACGTCGACGCCGCGGCGGCGCAGCTCACGGGCCTTCGCCTGCACGGCGAGCGTCGACGAGGGGGCAAGCGTCTTCAAGCGATCGGCCAGCACGGCGTGGCTCCTTCGGCGGCGAACCGCCGGGTTACTTGGGAGGGTACTTCTCGGCCAGTCGCTTCTCGACGATCGGCGGCACCATGCCGGCTACCGACGTGCCGAAGCTGGCGACTTCCTTGATGAGGCGCGACGAGATGTACGTGTACTTCTCGTGGGGCATCAGGAACACCGTCTCGACGGTGCTGCGGAGCTTCCGGTTCATCAGCGCCATCTGGAACTCGTACTCGAAGTCCGACACGGCGCGGATGCCTCGCACGATGCAGTCGGCACGCTCGCGCGCCACCAGGTCGATCAAGAGCCCGTCGAAGGCGACGATCCGGAAATTGCTCAGATCGGAGGTGGCCTCGTCGATCATCTCGAGCCGCTCCTTCACCGAGAAGAGCGGCTGCTTCGACGGATTGGCGACCACCGCGACGATGAGCTCGTCGAAGATCTGCAGGCTGCGCTGGATGACGTCGACGTGGCCGTTGTGCACGGGATCGAACATGCCGGGATAGACGGCACGCTTGGCCACGGCGGTAGGCTACCCTCCCGCTCGAAAGAAAGTCAAGGTCGTCTCCCCGAATCGACGGTCGCGAAACGCGCGCAGCACGCCGTATTCCGGCGCCGGACGCCGCTTGGTCAGATGCTGCGCGATGACGATGCCGGCCGGGGCGAGCAGCGCGCCGTCGCCGAGCGCCGCGAGCACGCGCTCGCCGTCGTCCGTCGCATAGGGCGGATCGAGGAAGACGATCTCGAACCGGCGCGCCTCGCCGGCCAGCCGTTCGAGCTGTCGTGCGACGTCGCCACGGGCGACGGAGGTCCGCGGCTCGAGGTCGAGCGTCCGGATATTCTCGACGAGCGCGGCGATCGCGCGCGGATCACGCTCGACGAACGTCGCGTGCGCCGCCCCGCGCGAGAGCGCCTCGAACGCCGACCCCGCCGGCACCGGCGAAGAGATCGAGCAGGCGTGCATCGGGGAGCCAGGGCCCGAGCGTATCCATCAACGCGATGCGCACCTGATCGGCGGTCGGGCGCGTCGTCGCGCCCCGCGGCGTCACGAGCCGCCGGCCCTTCAGCGCTCCGGCGATCACGCGCACGCCGACCGGCGGGTGCGATCGATCGGGGAGCTTCGTGTTCGCGACATGACGCGGGGGAAGGTAACACAGGGGGCCTCGGGAATGGTCCGGCCCTGCCACGCGACCGCGATGCCTGGGTTCAGTCTTGCGGAGAGGATGGAGCTTTCAGCGCCAGCAGCGCGACGATCCCGGCGAGGTTGTCCGAGGTGACTGGCTTCTCGATGTGGTACTGGAACCCGGCGCGCAAGATGCTGGCTCGATGCGCGGGACCGGTGAACCCAGTGAACGCGGCGGCCGGCGTCGTGCCCCCGCGTTCGGGCGGCAGGCCGCGAACCTTGCCGATGAGCCAGTAGCCCCCCTTGTCCGGCATCGCCAGCGCGCTCAGGAGGACCTCGGGGCGCTCGCGCTCCAGCACCTCCAGCGCCTCGTCGGCCGTGCCGACCGCGGTCACGCTCGCGCCGTAGTCCTCGAGCATGGCGGTCACCACCTCACGGATGGACTGCGAGTTGTCGACCAGGAGAACTCGCACGCCCCCCAGGTACACGCGATCCGGCGAAGAACGGTTCGCACTCATGCGCGTCACTCCTCACGCTTCAACGGGCCGGCCGTTTGACAGCGCGTTGCGGACCGCCTCCACGACCTCGTCGACTCCATAGGGCTCGCCGAAAATGATCTCGATCACGCCGGACGCTCCCACCGCCGCGTCCAGCGCCTTCTTGTCAGTGGTCGTGAGGATCCAGGCCTTCTTGCGCAGACCGTGGGTCTGCTTCAGGAGCCGCAGGAAGTTCCAGTGCCGCTCGAAGGGACGGGGGAGGTCGTACACGATCACCTGCGGGTCGTGCGTCTCCAGGAACGCGACGAGATCGAGCGTGCCGTCCTGGATCTCGGCCAGGAGCGCGGTAACAGTCGTCAGTCCCTCACGCTCGAGGGCGTCTTTGAGTGAGTGGATGAACTCCGCATGGGAGTTGAAAATCGCCACCGGTGTCCCCGTCATCGGACCGGACATGTCGAGCGTGCCTTTCCCAGCCTGGAGAGGTAGACCCCAGGGTGAGCCGTGGCAGCAAGATCTGCCGGGGCGATTCCGAGCCTTCGAAGAGCTACCGGGCGGGCGGTCTGCGGAGACCGTCAGGGGAGCGGGGAGGTGCACCTCACTGCACCTCGCGACATCGGTCGCGGCGTTCAGCCGGCGCGCCCTCGAGGTTCCCCGCCTCAAAAGCGCGTCACCAGCTTCACAACTACGCACACGCTGGACCTCGCGGGGGCCGGTGTCAATATATATTATATATTGCTATATATATTAACTCCTACGCACCCCTAGCCGGCAGTCGCCAGCGCGAGCTTGCCCCGCCAGCGTGCGAGCAACGCGGCGCGGAGCGGACGATGCGCCGGATCCGACAGCTCGCGGTCGCGCGCGATGATCGCGCTCGCCTCGCGGCGCGCCTCCTCGAGCAGGTTCGTGTCGCGCAGGATGTCGACCGCCCGGAACTCCGGGAGCCCCGACTGCCGCGTGCCGAAGAACTCGCCCGGGCCGCGCAGCTCGAGGTCGACCTCGGCGATACGGAAGCCGTCGTTCGTGGAGGTCATCGCGTCGATCCGCCGCTGGGCCTCCTCGGTGAGACGGCCGGCGGTGAGCAGGATGCAGTACGACTTCCACTCGCCGCGCCCCACGCGTCCGCGCAGCTGGTGCAGCTGCGAGAGACCGAAGCGCTCGGCGTGCTCGATCAGCATGACCGATGCGTTCGGCACGTCGATGCCGACCTCGATGACGGTCGTCGAGACGAGCACGTCGATCTCGCCGGCCTTGAAGCGCTGCATGATCGCGTCCTTCTCCTCGAAGCCGAGACGCCCGTGCAGCAGGCCGACCGTGAGATCGGGGAAGACTTCGTCCGCGAGGTGACGCGCCATGTCGGTCGCCGCCTTGAGGTCGAGCGCCTCGGATTCCTCGACCAGCGGGTAGACCACGTAGATCTGGCGGCCGCCGGCGACCTGCTCTCTGAGGAACTTGTAGATCGCGCGGCGCTTGCCCTCCGAGCGGGCGACGGTGACGATCGGGCGGCGTCCGGGCGGTAGCTCGTCGAGCACCGACACGTCCAGGTCGCCGTAGATCGTGAGAGCCAGGGTGCGCGGAATCGGCGTCGCCGTCATCACCAGGAGATCGGGGTGCTCGCCCTTCCCGCGCAGCCGCGCGCGCTGCTCGACCCCGAACCGGTGCTGCTCGTCGACGACCACGAGCCCGAGGCGGCGAAAGTCGACGCCCTCCTGGACGAGCGCGTGGGTGCCCACCACGCACTCGATCTCTCCCGCGGCCAGGACGGCGCGCCGCGCCTTCCGCTCGCTCGGCTTGAGCGACGAGGTCAAGAGGGTCAGACGCACACCGAGCGGCTCGAGCAGCTGGCGGAACGTCATGAAGTGCTGCTCGGCCAGGATCTCGGTCGGCGCCATGACCGCCGCCTGGTAGCCGGCTTCGATCGCCGTCAGCACCCCCTGGGCGGCCACGATCGTCTTGCCTGAGCCGACGTCGCCCTGCAGGAGGCGATGCATCGGGTGCGGCTCCGCCATGTCGCGGCGGATCTCCTCCCACACGCGTTCCTGCGCCCCCGTCAGCTTCCACGGCAGCCGCGCGCGCAGCCGCGCGACCAGATCGCCCCGCGGATTCAGCGCCAGCCCGCGCGCGCGAGCGACCCGGGAACGCAGGATCGCGAGCCCGAGCTGGAGCAGCAGGCCCTCGTCGAACGAGAGGCGGCGGCTCGCCGCCGCCAGTGCCGCATCGGTCTCGGGAAAATGCGCGTCCTTGATCGCCTGCGCGAGTCCGACGAGTCCCCGTCGCCCGCGAACACTCTCGGGAAGCACCTCTTCCACTTCGGCGGCGTGCGCCTCGACGAGCCGCCACATGATGGAGCGGAGCGCGCGCTGGGGCAGCCCCTCGGTGAGCGAATACACCGGGACCAGGCGGCCCGTGTGCAGGCGCTCGTCCTCGCCGTTCTCGACGATCTCGTAGTCCGGCTGCTGCAGGACGATCGCGCCCTTGTAGCGCCCGACACGGCCGTGCAGCACGAGCTGCTGGCCGCGCTTGAGGACGCGCGACAGATACCGCCAGCCGAACCAGCTGGCGGTGGCGTAGCCGCTCGAGTCGCGCAGCATGACGGTGAACGGCACGCGGAACCGTCCGGGCGGCGGCGGGCTCACGCCGACGATCGTGCCCGAGCACGTCGCGGCCTGGCCGGGGACGAGCGACCGGAACGGCGTCAGCCGGGTTCGGTCCTCGTGGCGGAGCGGCACGAAGAAGAGGGCGTCCTCGACGGTGCGAAGCCCCTTCCGCTCGAGCTGACCCGCGCGCTGCGGGCCGACGCCTTTGACGAACTGCAGAGGCGTCGCGAGATTCGACGCCGCGGCGGTTTGCTTCATGGCGGCCCCTGTGCTATACAGTGCCTTCGGTTCTGTCCTCGGAAACTCAATTCCAGGGAGCACAAATGGCTCAGCGCTGCGACGTCTGTGGAAAAGGCCCCTCCGTCGGGAACACGATCAGCCATGCTCACAAGCTGACACGGCGGCGGTGGCTTCCGAATCTGGTCTCGATGCGCGCCATGATGGCTGGAAAGCCCCGGCGCGTGCGCGTGTGCACCCGCTGCCTCAAGGCCGGCAAGGTCACGAAGGTCATTTAAGCACAGCACACGCGGGAGGGGGCGTTGGCCCCCTCCCGCATGGTCAACGGTGGGAGGCCGCCACCCCCCACCAAGCGCAGCCGCGTTACTACTTCTTCTTCTTCTTGGCCTTCTTCTTCATCGAGCGTCTCACCTCCTTCCGTGTCCAAGCTCGGTGCCGCCCTCATCGGATCGGATCTACTTCTTCTTTTTCTTCGTCGCCTTCTTCTTGGCCACTAGATCACCTCCTTCCGCGATCGTTCAGTAGCCCATCGCCTCGCGCCGCAGGTGCTCGGCCTGCTCCCGTCCGCGGCGCTCGTAGTGCACGAGATCGGCGTACAGCTGCGGCAAGCACACCACCTTGAGCCCGCCCTTCTCGAAGGCGCCGTAGAACACGCCGAGATCGTAGGGCGCGAGCAAGTGGAGCGCTCCGTCGACCTCCGCGGCCGGTCGCAGCCCGAGCGTGCGAGCGACCGGCGCGGGGTCTCCCTCGAGGTAGCAGTGAACGGCCGGCAATCTCAGACTGGGTGCCAGCAACGCGGCGCCGGCGTTCAAGGTGAAGGCGTACCGGCGCCCCTCGGCGCCCGCGACCCGGGCGACCTCGCCCATGAACTTTCGCGTGACGCGCTCCGGAGCGAGATACGAGGTACGCTCGTTGGCTCGATACGTGTACGACTCGCACCACCCCTCGAGCAGGTCGGCCGGCTTCGAGAGCCGGAACCGCTGGCTGTCGTCACGCTCGACCCATGCGAGCTCTTCGAGTCGCTTGATCACGTTGTGCGAGTGGCCGAGGCTCACCTCGGCGGCGCGCCCGAGCTCCTCCAGCCGCCACGCCCGGTCGGGCTCGACCAGCAGCACGCGGATCACGCGCGTGGCGCGGGGGGCGAAGAGCGAGCGAAGGGGCCGCGTCGAGGGCCGGACGTTCCGCTTGCCCTCCTTCTCGATCAGCGCGTTCTCCAGGGCGAGGTAGCAGTTGCCCGAGAGATCCACGAAGCCGAGGTTGTTGCTCTTGAGGATTCGCGCGCTCTGCGGGCCGATATAGACGGCGCCGGCCATCGGATAGGCGCCCGGAAGCTCCCGTCGAATGTCGTTCAGCCTGGTCACGGCGGCCCTGATCTGGCGTGGCTGGCCGAGAGGCGTCACTTCAACGACCAACGTGTGCTCCTGGCCGGCCAGCTGGAATCTGGCCAACAAATCGACGACTTGTCCGCCTATTTTGGAGCCGATGCTCTCCTGCCAGCCTTTCGCCTTCGGGAGAAGCTCCCGAAGTCTCTGGGCCACTTGTCGCCGAACCTCCTCGGATTTCAGCACCTTTCTCTTGCTCCGAACATTTCAGCATCTGCTGAAACCATACGGAGTATTGAAAGTGCCTGTCAAGCGAAAACTTACAGGCCGGAGCTAGAACACCGGGCCAGTGATATGGAGAGGCTACGCGCGCGCGAGCAGCTTCGAGGCTTCGACGCAGGCGGCCATGCCCATCGAGCCGTCGCGCGTAGGCCATCTCGGTCCCGCCTCCCTTGGCGCGCATGACCGCGAGCAGGGCACGGCGCTCGGCGAGCGACCAGGCCGAAAGATCCGGAATGAGCGCGGCGACGAGCGACATGCGCTCGAAGGCGCGACGCTCGCCGGGCGGCCAGGTGTTGCGCCGTCGCGCGCCGAGCGTATGCGCGACACGCTCAGCCGAGTCGCGTGTGGCCCGGGCGCGGTCGCCGCCAAACTCGCGTGCGACGTAGCGCGCGACGAGCGCCGAAACGTCCGTTGCGCGCAGGCGATCCTCGGGCGCTGGATGACCGCCGGCGAGTGTCAGGAAGACTTCAGCCGCGGCGAGCCGTTTCAGGGCCGGAATCGGCGAGCGGTAGGCGGGATCGGCGACGATCTTCGCCCGCTCCTCGGCGAGCGTGCGTACGACGCCGGGGTCGCGTGGGCGGAAACCGAGCCGATGATAGAAGTAGAACGAGCCCGAGCGCAGCGCTTCGGTGCTCTCGTGGCCGAGCTGGTAGCGGTCGATCACCACCGTGCGCATGCCGAAGATGAACCGGTACGCGCGCAGAAGCTGGGTCGCCAGGTACGGCGACTCGCCCTGACGAAACGACGCGAAGATGTTGATGGCGAAGTCGAGCGCGCCGAAGAGCTCCCACCCGCCGCCGTAGCTCACCGGCACGCCGTTCTTCAGCGCCAGGAAGCCGTAGTAACCCTCGAGCGGCAGCCGGAAGTCCGGCTCGATGCCGATGAACACGAGCCGGAGGCCGCGGCCCGCGTCCGCCACCAGCACGTCGTCCGGATTCGGGTACGCGAACGCGTGGAGCTCCCGCTGGCGCGTGGCCATCGCCAGACGCGCGGCGTCGATCATCGTCTCGGCGAGCGGCCGTGGCGCTCGTCTGAGAGGCAGCGGCTCCCGAATCGCCTCGACGAGATCGACGTCGCCGCGCTCGAGCGCGCCGGCGTGGAAGAACGTGGAGCCCGCCGGGACCCGCGCGAGTGTCCTCGAGCCGCCCGCGCCCCGCGTCCGCCAGAGGATCGGCAGACCGAGGCTCTCGAAGAGCCAGTCGCGCGTCTCCTCGGGCAGCCGCGCGCGCTCGAACAATTCCAGGATCAGCTGCACGTCGCTGAGACGGCGATCGCCTTTGGCGACGCGAATCCACTGCCGCCACCCCATCCCGCCTTCGCTGAAGGCGTCGCCTTCCGCCGTGGTCGCGAGCAGCGAGAGCGTCTCGTCCAGCCGGTCGGCGTCTACGAACGCGGCCCAGGCCACCTCGGTCTCGCGCGGGAATCGCGCGGCGAGCCAGCGGGCCATCGGAAAGCCGAAGGGGTAATCGAGCGTGCTGTGGGCGACGCCGGAATCGTGGAGCCGCCGGCGCGCGGCGGGCCCGAGTCGATCGACCCGGGCCGCGAACGTTTCCAGCGCGCGATCGACCAGCTCGAGAATCTTGGCGTCGTCGGGGTACGCCTGCAGAAAGCACAGGGTCTCGTGCAGGCGAAGAAGCGTTCGCGCGTCGCGGACGATGGCGCCGTCGAGCTCCTCCAGGAGCATCGACCTTGCGCGGTCGATCGTCGGGAGAGTAACGAGGGGCGGCCGCCGCGAGCGCCTCGACGAGGCTCTGGCCGCTCCTCTGCCGCGCCAGCGGCTCCTTACTGCTCGGAGCCCTCAATGCGCTCCATGGTGTCGTCGTCGAGGCCGAAGTAGTGGCCGAGCTCGTGGATGACCGTCTCACGGATCAGCTCTTCCATGTCGGCCTCGTCGGCGCAATCTTCCTCGATCGGTCCTTGATAGATGTGGATCGTGTCGGGCAAGACGTTGCCGTAGCTCGAGTCGCGGCGCGTGAGATCGATGCCGCGGTAGAGGCCGTAGAGCGTCTCGGGTGGCTCGACTCCGACGTCGGCGAGCGTTTCGTCGTCGGCCCAGTCTTCGACGACGACGGCGATGTTGGCGATCTTGTCCTTGAATCGCTTGGGCAGGCGACGCATGGCCTTCTCGACCAGCGTCTCGAATCGCCGCCGGTTCATCGAGTCAGTGCGCCGGTGAATCGACGACAGCCGGCCGGCGGCGAGCCGGCCGACGCCGGGGCCGGCACCTAGAGCCCCCGGACACGCTCGACGTTGATGACGTCTCTGACATCGCGGATGGCGGCGATGATGTCCTGGAGCTGGCGCAGATCGGCGACCTCGACGACGAAGTTGTTGATCCCGCGCCGGTCGTCGGTCACCGTCACCTCGGCCTTCGTGATGTTGCCGTTGCGGGCCGAGATGGCGCCGGTGATCTCGGAGAGCAGGCCGGGCCGGTCCTTGCCGATGTAGACGGCGATCCGGACGGGCCGCTTGCCGGGCTCCTCGACGTCCCACTCGACGTCGATGAGACGCTCCCGGTCGAGCACGCTCTTGGCCACGGTCAGGCAGTCGCGCGCGTGCACCGTGAGGCCGCGGCCGCGCGTGATGAAGCCGACGATCGGATCGCCCGGCAGCGGGTTGCAGCAGCGCGCGAACCGCACGAGCAAGTCGTCGACGCCGCGAATGCGCACGCCGTCGACCGGCGCCGGCCGGGTCGCCGCTGCCTTCGGCTTCTCCGGCGACTCGAGCAGCGCGTTGGGCGCGATCTTGTTCAGCACCTGATGCACCGAGCTCTTGCCGTAGCCGAGCGCCGCCATGAGATCGTCGGGCCCGGCGAAGCCGAAGTCGGCCGCCGCCTTCTTGATCTCCTCACCGCCCAGCAGCGCCGTGGGATTGAGACGATACTTCCGGGCCTCGCGCTCGAACATCTCGCGGCCGAGCTCGATCGAGCGGGCGCGCTCCTCGACCTTGAGCCACTGATTGATCTTGGCCCGCGCCCGGGTCGACTTGACGATCTTCAGCCAGTCGCGGCTCGGGTGCTGGTTCGGCGAGGTCACGATCTCGACGATGTCGCCCTGGCGCAGCGTGAACCGCAGCGGGACGAGCTTGGCGTTCACCTTGGCGCCGACGCAGTGCTCGCCGACCTTCGTGTGGACCGCGTAGGCGAAGTCGAGCGGCGTGGCGCCCTCCGGCAGCGCCTTCACGTCGCCCTTGGGCGTGAAGACGTACACCTCGTCCGGGAACAGATCGACCCGCACGGTGTCCATGAACTCGCGCGGATCTTTCGTGTCCTGCTGCGTCTCGATCAGCTGGCGCAGCCACACGAGCGACTCGTCGAGCTTGTCCTTGCCGGCCTTGCGCTCCTTGTAGAGCCAGTGCGCCGCGATACCTTCCTCGGCGATGCGGTGCATCTCGCGGGTGCGGATCTGGATCTCCACCGGATCGCCCTTGGGCCCGATCACCGTCGTGTGGAGCGACTGGTACATGTTGACCTTGGGCATCGCGATGAAGTCTTTGAAGCGTCCGGGGACCGGCTTCCAGAGCGAGTGGATGACGCCGAGCGCGCCGTAGCAGTCGCGGACCGACGCGGTGATGACGCGGACGGCCGTCAGGTCGTAGATCTCGTCGAACTCGCGGCCCTGGTCGTGCATCTTCTTCCAGATCGAATAGAAGTGCTTGGGCCGGCCGCGGATCTGCGAATCGATCCCGACCTCGGAGAGCTTTCGCTGGAGGATGGCGATCACCTGGTTGATGTCCGCCTCGCGCTCGAGGCGGCGCTTGGCGACGCGCTTTTGCAAATCGACGTAGTCGGTCGGGTTCAGGGTGCGGAGCCCCAGGTCCTCGAGCTCGGCCTTCACCTTGGCCATGCCGAGCCGGTGGGCCAGCGGCGCGTAGATGTCGAGGGTCTCCTGCGCGATCTTCTTGGCCCGGTCGGCCGGCAGGTAGTCCAGCGTGCGCATGTTGTGCAGCCGGTCGGCGAGCTTGATCATCAGCACGCGCAGGTCGCGCGCCATCGCGACCAGCATCTTCCGGAAATTCTCGGCCTGGCGCTCTTCACGCGAGGAGAAGGCGAGCTTGCCGATCTTGGTGACGCCGTCGACCAGCTCCGCGATCTCCCCGCCGAACTCGCGCTCGAGGTCGGCCTTGGTCGCGGTGGTGTCCTCGAGCACGTCGTGCAGGAGGCCGGCCGTCACGGTGGTGACGTCCATCTTGAAGTCGACCAGGAGGTTGGCAACCTCAAGCGGATGGCTTAGATACGGCTCACCGGAGGCGCGCTGCTGGCCCTGATGGGAGGCGGCCGAGAACCGATAGGCGCGCTCGAGAACATCGAGATCAGCGCCCGGCTGATACTTCGGAATCTCCTCGATCAGCGTCTCTAGTTGGGTCACGGAGCCAAAACCCCTGGTTGACCAATTAGTTTGACACGCTGGTCAGGCTTTTGCCACCGCTTTCTTCCCTCGCCGCAGCCGTCCTTCGACGTGGTTCGTCCAGTCGACGACGAGTGCGGCGGCCACGTAGGTCGTGGAATAGGTCCCGGTGATGACGCCGACGAAGAGGACGAAGGCGAAATCCTCGAGGGTCTTGCCCCCGAAGAAGAGCAGGACGGCCGCCGAGAAGAAGGTCGTGAGCGAGGTCAGGATGGTTCGCGACAGAGTCTGGTTGACCGCGTCGTTCATCTGCTGGGCGAACGTGCGCCCCTTCGGGGCGGTCCTGCCCCGGTTCTCCCTGAGCCGGTCGTAGGCGACGATCGTGTCGTTGACCGAATAGCCGATGATCGTCAGGAGCGCCGCCAGCACCGGCAGCGAGAACTCGCGATTGGTGAGCGAGAGGGCGCCGAGACAGACGATGACGTCGTGCAAGACGGCGACGACGGCGGCGACCCCGCCGCGCAGGTCGAACCGGAACGCCAGGTAGATGGCGATCCAGACGAGGCCGGCCAGCACCAGGTAGACGGCCTGGAGCTGCAGCTCGCGGCCGACCTGGGGCCCGACGAACTCGACGCGCCGGATCTCGAACTTGCCGAGCGACGGGTCGGCGCTGAGCGCGCCCTGAACGCGCTTGGAAATTTCCTCCGAGCCGACCTCGACCAGCGGCAGCCGGATGATGAACTCATTCGCGTCGCCGAACTGCTGAATGATGCTCTCGCCGAGATGGATCGTGCCGAGACTGGCCCGGATCTTGGCGATCGTGGGCGGCTGCTCGAAGCGCACCTGGATCAAGGTGCCGCCGGTGAAGTCGATGTCGTAGCGCAGCCCGCCCTTGACGGCGAGCGAGCTCAGGCCGATCAGGGTCAAGGCGATCGAGACGATATACGCCCACTTCCGCTTGCCGATGAAGTCGTAGTTCGGATTCTTGAAGAGCTCGATCATATCGAGATCGACTCCACCTTCCGCCGGCCCATGTAGATGAGGTCGAAGAGGAGGCGCGTGAAGAAGTACGCCGTGAACAGGCTCGCGCCGAGACCGATGAACAACGACACGCCGAAGCCCTTGACCGAGCTGGTGCCGAACGACAGGAGGATGACCGCGGTTCCCATGACCGTGAGGTGCGTGTCGACGATCGTGCGCAGCGCCCGCCGGAACCCGGCCTCGATCGCGGCGCGCGGGGTCTTCCCGACCCGCATCTCTTCCCGGATTCGCTCGAAGATCAGGATGTTCGTGTCGACGGCCATGCCGATCGTGAGCGCGATGCCGGCCAGACCGGGCAAGGTCAACGTCGCCCGGATGGCGGCCATGCAGGCGAAGAGAATCAAGAGATTGAGGCCGAGCGCCACGTCGGCCACGAGCCCGGAGAGCCGGTAATAGACCAGCATGAAGATGAACACGACGATCGCCGAGCCGGCGATGGCGATCAGGCCCTTGCGGATCGAATCGGCGCCGAGCGACGGCCCCACCGTGCGCTCTTCGAGGATGACGACCGGCGCGGGCAAGGCGCCGGCCCGCAGCACGATGGCGAGATCGCGGGCGTCGTCCACCGTGAACTGGCCCGTGATCACGGCCCGCCCGCCGGGGATTCGCTCGTTGATGCGGGGCGCCGAATACACGGTGCCGTCCAGGATGATCGCCAGCCGTTTGCCGACGTTCTGCTCCGTGACCTCGCCGAAGATCCGCGTGCCGGTCGACGTGAACTCGATCGCGACCTGCCAGTTGCCCATCGAATTCGGGTCGGCCGACACCTCGGCGCGCGTCAGCTCGGCGCCGGTGAGCAGGCTGCGCTTCTGGACGACGTACGGGATCTTGCGCTCGGCCTTCGTCTGCTTGTCGATGTCTCTCCCGTAGAGAACCTCCGAGGTCTCCGGGAGATGGCCGGCCAGCGCCTGGTCGATCGGCGTCCGCTCGTCGAGGAGCTTGAATTCGAGCAGCGCGGTCTTGCCGATGAGCGCCTTGGCGCGCCCCGGGTCCTGCACGCCCGGCAGCTGGATCAGGATCTGATCCGCGCCCTGCCGCGTGATCGTGGGCTCGCTCACGCCGAACTGATCGATACGGTTGCGAATCGTCTCGAGCCCCTGACGGATGGCGTCGTCGCGCAGCTGGCGGACCCGGCTATCGGTCATCACGAGGCGGAACCGACCCGCCGTCTGATCGTCGTCACGCCGCTCGAAGGTTCCGAACTCCGCCACCACGGTCCGGGCGTCGTTCCACGACTGCGGGTTGGCCAGCTCGACCAGGATCGCCGTGTTCCCCTCGCGCACCACCCGCTTGACGGCGATCCCCTTGCGCTCGAGCGCGCTCTTGAGGTCCTCGGCGGCGCGGTCGGTCTGGCTCGCGACGTGCCGGTCGGCCTCGACCCCGAGCATGAGATGGATGCCGCCCTGCAGGTCGAGTCCGAGGTTGATCGCGCTCTTCGGCGGGTAGAGGTACCAGAGGGAGAGGGCGACGACGGTGACGACCAGCCCGACACGTACCCGGAGGTGCCTAGGCATCCTTCTCGCCCTGCCCTGCCGTCACGCGGCCGATGGCGGAGCGGTCGAACTCGAGCTTGACCTGGTCAGCGACCCGCAGGGTGACGGTGTGCTCGCTGAGGCCGGTCACGGTACCGTGAAGGCCGCCCGTGGTCACGATGCGGTCGCCGCGCTTGATCGACGAGAGCATCTGCTCGCGTTCCTGCTTCTGCTTCTGCTGCGGACGCAGCAGCAGGAAGTAAAAGATCGCGAGCATCGAGGCGATCATCACGATCGTGGGCAGCATGCTCTGAGAGCCGCCGCCCGGCGCCGATCCGGCGGCGTACGCGAGATCAGGGAAGAGCATCGAGTCCGAGGCCTCCGCGGTCAAGACGATCAGTCGCGCAAAACATCAACGGATGATACTGCATAGACAAAGGTCGGTCCAGAAACATCGGGCAATCGCCCACTTCCGAGGAAAGGTGCGGCCCCATGGAAACGTACGACGTCGTGGTGCTGGGTGTCGGCTCCGCGGGCGAAACGGTGGCGACGACCCTCGCGCGTGGCGGCAAATCGGTCGCCGTCGTCGAGCAGAAGCTGCTCGGCGGGGAATGTCCGTACTTCGCCTGCATGCCCAGCAAGGCGATGCTGCACTCGGCCGAGATCCGGCACCGGATCGGCACCGCTCACACCGACGGCGCGGTGAGCGGGCCGCTCACGCTGGACGATGCGCGTGCCGCCTATCGCGCCGCGGCGGCCCGGCGTCACGAGATCGCGGATCGGCTGGACGACTCCGGTCGGGAGCGCGAGCTTCGCTCGCTCGGCATCGCCGTTCACCGCGGCCGCGGCCGCGTCGTGCGACCCGGAGCTCTCGAGGTCAACGGGCACGTCATCGGCTGGACCGATCTGGTCGTGTCGGTCGGCACCGTCGCCGAGATTCCCGACGTCGACGGGCTCGATCGGGCATCGGTGTGGACGAGCGAAGATGTCTTCACCACGTCGGAGCTTCCCGGGTCGGCGCTCGTGCTCGGTGGTGGACCGGTGGGATGCGAGATCGCGCAAGTTCTGGCGCGATTCGGCGCGCGCGTCACGATCGTCCAGCAAGCGGCACGCCTGATCTCGGCCGAGGAGCCGGCCGTGGGCGAGACGCTCGCCGACGTTTTTCGCGAGGAAGGCATCGACGTCCGCTTGAACAGCAAAGCCGTGCGGGCGGAGATGCGAGCCGGCACGGCCTGTCTCGTGCTGGAGGATGGGACACGGCTGACGGCCGAACGGCTCATCGTCGCGATCGGGCAGGAACCGCAGCTGAACGGGCTGGGCCTGGCAACCCTGAACATCCATCCCGGCCGCGACGGCTTTCTTCAGATCGACGACCGCTGTCGTGTGCGCGGGCAAGAGCACGTGTGGGCGGCGGGCGACATCACCGGCATCGCCGGATATACGCACACCGCCAACTATCACGGACGAATCATCGCGGCGAACCTGTTGGGGGGCGAGGCCCACGCGAATCACCGGGCCATCCCGCGCGGCGTGTACACGGAGCCGTCGGTGGCGTGCGTGGGCCTCTCGCTGGAGAAGGCGCGCGAGCGTGGCCACGACGCGATCAGCGCGTCGATGGAGGTGCGTCACACGGCGCGCGCGAGCGCGACCGGATCGAAGTCGGGACGGCTGGTCCTCGTCGGAGACCGGCCGCGCCGCACGTTACTCGGAGCCGCCGCGATCGGACCTCACGCGGAGGAATGGATCGGCGAGGCCGTGCTGGCGATCCGCGCGGAGATCCCGATCGAGGTCTTGACGGACGTCGTCCACGCCTTCCCGACGTTCAGCGAAGCCTACGAGCCCCCGTTGCGGGAGCTGGCCCAGAAGATGGGCAGGCGCGGCGCCTGAGCTCAGGGAGACGGCGTGGGGTCCCCCGATTCCTCGCCGTTCGCCGCGGCATACCGCGCGAAGAACCGAGCCTGGAACCCGCCGAACGCGCCCGCCGACGATCGCCGCGCGCATCTCGCGCATGAGCCCGAGAAAGAACGTCACGTTGTGGAGCGTGAGCAGCCGATGCGACAGCAGCTCGCCGGCCATGAAGAGATGGCGCAGGTACGCGCGCGAGAAGCCGCGGCACGCGTAGCAGCCGCACTCGGCGTCGAGCGGCGCCTGATCGCGCGTGTACCGTGCCTGCTTGAGCGTGAGCGGGCCGTCGGCCGTGAAGGCCTGGCCGTTGCGCGCGTTCCGGGTGGGCAGCACGCAGTCGAACATGTCCACGCCGCGCGCCACCGAGTGGACGAGATCCTCCGGCTTGCCGACTCCCATGAGATAGCGGGGCTGGTCCGCCGGGAGCAGGCTCGCGACGAGCTCGGTGAGATCGTACATCGCGGGCTTCGGCTCGCCGACCGCCATGCCGCCGATCGCGTAGCCGTCGAAGCCGAGATCGACCGTCGCGCGTGTCGCCTGCCTGCGGAGGTCCGCGTCGACTCCGCCCTGCACGATCCCGAACATCGCCTGACTCGTCCGGCCCGGTCCCGCGTGCGCCGCCCTCGACCGCGCGGCCCAGCGCAGGGTCAGCTCGAGCGAGCGCTCGGCGTCCCGGCGTGACACGGGGTACGCGAGGCACTCGTCGAGGGGATGGATGATGTCGGCGCCCAGCGCCTGCTGGACCTCCACGGCGATCTCGGGCGAGAGGAAGTGGGTCGACCCGTCGACCGGCGACCGGAACTCGACACCGGCCTCGGAGATCTTGCGAAGCTTCGAGAGGCTGAACACCTGAAATCCGCCGGAATCGGTCAGGATGGCTCCGTCCCATCCCATGAAGCGATGCAGGCCGCCGAGCTCGCGAACGAGCGCGTGTCCGGGTCTGAGAAACAGGTGGTACGTGTTGGCGAGCACGATCTGGGCGCCGGCCGCGCGGAGATCGTCCGGCCCCAGCGCCTTCACCGCCGCGTGCGTGCCGACCGGCATGAAGATCGGCGTCTCGACCACGCCGTTGGCGGTCGTCAATCGGCCGGCGCGGGCGGCGCCGTCGGTCGCGAGCAGCTCGAACTTCACTGGATCAACGTCGCGTCGCCGTAGGAGTAGAAGCGATAGCCGGCGCGGACCGCGTGGCCGTAGGATTTCAGGATCAGCTCGCGCCCGGCGAACGCGGCGACCATGACGAGCAGTGACGAGCGCGGCAGGTGGAAGTTCGTCAACAGCGCATCCACCGCGCGGAACTCGTAACCCGGCATGACGTAGAGGCGCGCCTCGCCGTCGAGCGGACGTACCCGACCGTCCGCGCCGACGGCGCTCTCGAGCGCTCGCACCGTGGTCGTGCCGACCGCGATCACCCGGCGGCGCTCCGCGCGCGCGCGATTCACCGCTTCGGCGACGGCCGGCGGAATCACGATCCGCTCGGCCGGCAGCGCGTGGTCTTCGATCCGGTCGGTCTTGATCGGGCGAAACGTGCCGGGGCCGACGTGGAGCGTCAGCTGGTGCAGCTCGACGCCGCGCCGCTGGATCTCGTCGAGCAGAGGCGGCGTGAAGTGGAGTCCGGCGGTCGGCGCCGCGATCGATCCCGGCGGTCGGGCGTAGACCGTCTGGTAGCGCTCGAGATCCTCCGCGGTCGGCGCGGCGAACCGCGCGATATAGGGAGGCAGCGGCGGCCGGCCGTGGACGCGCAGCAATTCGTCGACGGAGCCGTCGAGCGGCTCGACGACGCGCGGCCCATCGGCCTCGACGCCGAGGATACGGAGCCGGGAGCTCCCCGCCACCAGCTCCACGCCCTCGCGGCTTCGACGCCCCGGCCGCGTGAGCGCCCGCCAGCGGTGCCTGTCGATCGCTTCGATGAAGAGGAGCTCGACCTCGCGTCCGGCGACGTCACGCGCCAGCACCCGCGCCGGGATCACGCGTGAGTTGTTGACGACGAGGCAATCGCCCGGTCGGAGCAGGTCGGGCAGCTCGGCGAAGACGTGATCCTCGAAGCCGCCGCGCGCGCGGTCGATCACGAGGAGCCGCGACGCATCCCGCGACGGCGCGGGCGCCTGCGCGATCAGCTCGGGCGGCAGATCGTAGTCGAGCTCCGAGACGTCCACGGCAGGTCAGTGTACATGGCGGGCCGTCGAACAGCCCGCTACGTGCCGGCGAGCGCTTCCTTGACTTTGCGGAGCCGCGCGAGCGAGGCGAGGACTTTCGGCTGCTCGTTGGTCAGGTGGCGGACGATGACGTCGGTGTAGCCGAGCGCGGCGAGCTCGGCGAATTGCTTGACGACGCTCTCGACCGAGCCGGCGACGAGCGCCGGGGCCGGGATCCCGCGATATCCGGTCGCCAGGATCGCGCCCTTGACTTGTTCGGCATCCGCCGCCGAGTCACCGACGTAGATGTCGCGGCGAATGGCGACCGCCTTGGGAGCTCGGCCGTGGACCTTGCAGCGCTCCAGATAGAAGGCGGCCTGATCGCGCGCCTCGTCGAGCGTGAGCGACGGCGACGCGAGAAAGCCCTCGGCGAGTCGCGCGGCGCGGTCGATGGCCGGGCGCGCGCTGGCGCCGATCCAGTACTCGACGTTCTCCGGCGGACGCAGCGCGAGTCGCGCGTCCCGAAAGGTGAAGCGGCGGGACGAGCTGACGGTCTCGCCCCGGAGCAGGCGCTGGACGATCGCGAACGATTCCTCGAAGGCCGAGGGGCGATACTTGAGTGTCGTGCCCATGGCCGCGAACTGCGCCTCGTCGTAGCCCAGCCCGCACTGGACGATGAAGCGGCCGCGCGCGACGGCCGCGAGCGTTCCGACCTGCTCGGCCACGAGCACCGGATTCCAGAGCGGCAGGAGGAACAGGCAGCCCGCCGGCGCATCGCCCCACTCGGCGAGGAGCCGGCCGAGGATCGGGACGTTCTGATAGTAGGGCCCGGGTGTCGCGTGGTGATCGCCGACGAACAGCGAATCGAGACCGGCCTGCCGCGCCGCCGCGGCGCGCTCGATCATCCAGCGCGCGCCCTCGCGCGGATCCTTCACCGCATGACTGCTCGTCAACGAGATCCCGACTCTCATCGCGAGGCCCTCCGGGCGAGAGCTTAGCCGATCTTCGAGCCGGGCGCGACGGGCTGATCGGGGTTGAGCAAGATGACTTCCCCGGCCTCGTTGTAGGCGCCGAGCACCAGGACCTCCGAGACGAAGGGACCGATCTGCTTCGGCGGGAAGTTGACGACGGCCACGACCCGTCGACCGATCAGATCGGCGGGGCGGTAGTGCGCGGTGATCTGCGCGCTCGAGCGCTTGGTCCCGAGAGACCCGAAGTCGATCCAGAGGCGAATGGCGGGACGCCGGGCCTCGGGGAACTCCTTGGCGTCGGTGACGACACCGACCCGCATGTCGACCTTCTCGAAGTCCTGCCAGGAAATCGTCACCGCGTGGGCGTGCCGAGCCAGCCGAGCGTGGTCCCCGGATAGTAGTACTCGAGGATCTTCTCGGCCTTGTATCCCTGCTCGGCCATGCCCTTGGCGCCCCACTGCGACATGCCCACGCCGTGGCCGTATCCGCGGCCGGAGAAGCGGGCGACCGAGCCGTCGAGCGCGACCGCGAACAAGGTCGACTTGACCGTCTCGTAGCCGACCATGCGGCGGAAGTCGTTGCCGCGCAGCCGCACGAAGCTTCGAGTGCCGTGGACGGTCAGGCTCGACACCCGGAGCGACTGCGTGCGCTCGGTGACCTCCAGGGCGGTCACCGTGCCCACGTCGTAGCCGTTTCGCTTGAGGATGCCGGACAGATCCGAAAGCTTGAGATCGAGGGTCCAGTAGTAGTGGGGCGCCGCCGTCGAGAAATCGTCACGGATCGCCTTGAGCGCGGGCATGTTGCGCGCCGCGAAGACGGTGCGCGGATCCTCCGTGTAGCCGCCGCTCGCCGAATGGTAGAAGGCCGGGAACAGCTCGCCGTCCCACAGGAGCACCTGTCCGGCCGTGTCGCGCACCGCGTCCCAGATGGGTGAGGACGCCGGCACGTGTCCCGCGTACACCTGGTGCGTCGTCGTGGCGACGATGTTGTACGGCCGGGTGCCGCTCGACGAGCGAAGGAAGGCCGCGTAGGTCCGCGCCACGATCGCCTGGGCGCGCAGGGTCTCGGCCGGCCACTTCTCGCTGGTCTCGGCTCGCAGGACGCCGACGACGTATTCCTCGAGCCGAAGCTCGTTGACGATCGCGAGCCCCTCACCGTAGCGGACGATCTCGAGCGTGGCGGGGTATTCGCGCCCGTTCATCCGGATCGGCGTATCGCTGGTCAGCCGAAAGGCCGCCGCGGACCGGCGATCGATTTCGACGCCTTGACCGTTCACCACGGCGCGCACGGTATCGGTCCGCCCGACGCCCCGCGGGCACGCGACGCAGCCCAGCTCGCTCACCTCGATGTTGAGACCGCGCAGCTCGACCGATCGCACGTTCTCGGCGATCGCCACACGGATCGTGTCGGCCGCGACCATCGCGGTGCTCGACAGCGCCAGCAGCGCCGCCGCCGCGAAGAGGCTGCTCACCGGCGCCCGACGAGATAGAAGATGAGGGTCAGGACGACGCTCAGGAGCAGTGAGGTCGCGAGCGGGAAATAGAAGGTGAAATTCCCGCGCTGGATATGAATGTCGCCCGGCAGGCGGCCGACCCACGGCACGCGTCCGACGAGCACGAGCACCACGCCGGCGAGGACGATGAGAAGACCGAAGGCAATGAGGACCTTGCCTACTGTAACGGGGACCATGAGGCCTGCTTGGACCGAGGGTGGCCTGAGAGAGGCGCGAGCCGGCTCCGCAAGGCGATGTTCATTGCGATGCGGTCCACGAGCCCCGCTTGGCGGTCGCAGGCCCGGCGGCGCCCTATCTCGGCCGGCCGCGTCACTCGAACAGGCCCTGTTGGCCGGGGGCCGCGGCGGGGGGTTGCTTGCCCAGGTGGCGGTAGGCTTCGCGGGTGACGCGGCGGCCGTTCGGTGTCCGCACGATGAAGCCGATCTTCAGGAGATAGGGCTCGACGAGCTCGGAGAGGGTCTCCGCCTCGTCGTTGATCGTGGCGGCGATCGCTTCGAGACCGACCGGCCCGCCGTCATAGTGATCCACGATCGCGGTGAGGAAGCGCCGGTCGAGCCGGTCGAGACCGCGGGCGTCGACACCCTCGCTGTCGAGCGCGCGGCGCGCGATGTCCTCGTTGATCACGCCGTCCCCCTTCACCTGCGCGTAGTCGCGCACGCGGCGCAATAGGCGGTTGGCGATGCGAGGGGTTCCGCGAGATCGGCGCGCGATCTCGTGCGCGCCGTCGGGACCGATCTTCGAGTCGAGGATCGCCGCCGAGCGGTTCACGATCCGGGAGAGCTCGGCTTCCGAGTAGAAATCCAGGTGATGGAAGATGCCGAAGCGCTCGCGCAGCGGCGCCGACAGCATTCCGGGGCGCGTCGTCGCGGCGACCAGCGTGAAGGGCCGGAGCGCGTACTTGAGCGTGCGCGCGTGAAGTCCCTTGTCGATCACGAAGTTGACGGCGAAGTCTTCCATCGCCGGATAGAGCAGCTCCTCGACCGCCCGGGGCAGCCGATGGACCTCGTCGATGAAGAGCACGTCCTTCTCGCCGAGGTTCGTCAGGATGCCCATCAGGTCGGCGCCCCGCTCGATGGCCGGGCCGGACGTCGTCACCAGGGTGGTGCCCATCTCGTTGGCGAGAATCCCGGCGAGCGTCGTCTTGCCGAGTCCGGGCGGGCCGTACAGGAGCACGTGGTCCACGCACTCCTGTCGCATCTTGGCGGCGTCGACCGAGACTTTCAGACTGGAGACCGCCTGCTCCTGCCCCACGTACTCCTCGAAACTGCGCGGGCGGAGCTGGCGCTCGAACTGCACCTCTTCGGGCGCCGCGACACGACTGAGCATCTTCCCGTCGTCGGCCGTTGCCGTCATCACGCCTTCTGCCCGCGGTAGATCTCGTCGAACAGCTCCTCCGGCGACATGATCGACGGACGGCGGCGCAGCGCGTCGGTGATGAGCTGCGAAGCCTCGGAGGGCCGGTGGCCGAGCTGCTTGACCATGATCTCCCACACCAGCTCGCGCAGCCCGTCGGCGTCGATCGGCTTCGCCGCGGCCGCGACCGGCTCGACCGGAGCGCCCTCGCGGGCCAGCGCGAACTTCGAGACCTTGTTCTGGAGCTGCGCGACGATGTTCTTGGCCTTCTGCGGACCGACACCCGGGAGACCGCGCAAGAACTTTTCGTCCTGGCGTGCGATCGCCGCCGCCAGTTCGCCGACCGGCAGCGCGAGCGCGCGCGCGGCGACCATCGGACCGATGTCCTTGACCGTGATCAGCTTCTCGAAGAACTCCTTGTCGAGATCGGAGGTGAACCCGATCAGGACCGGGCGCGGCTGGTCGCGAGTCGCGTGGTAATAGATGACGAGCTCGAGCTCGCTCCCCTTCTCGCCCGGACCGGCGGTGACGTGCTCGATCTGACGCTGGGCGATCGGCGGCAGGAACACCTCGTACCCGAGGCCGCCGCACTCGACCACGACGCGATCCTCGAGCTTGCGCCGCAGCCGCCCGGCGAGGGTCGCGATCACGACAGCCGCCCGCCCAGGCGAGAGAAGCCGGTCAGCGCGAGGGCGAGCGCGTCGGCGACGTGCGACGGCGTCGGGAGCGCGGCGAGCTTGAGGATCCGCTGGACGGAATGCTGCACCTGATGCTTCGAGGCGGCGCCGGCGGCGGCGACCGCGCGCTTGACCTCGGCCGGCGCCAGCGCCAGCACCGCGACGTCGCTCTGGCGCGCGGCGAGGCAGATCACGCCGCGCGCGTGGGCCATCAGCAGCGCGGTCCGCGGAAACTTGTACTCGGCGTACAGGTCCTCGAGGACGAGCACCGTCGGGGTCTGAGCCTCGAGGAGGCTTCGGACGCCGTCGTAGATCAGATGGATCCGCGCTTCGAGCGGCAGATCCGCGCTCGTCGAGATGACACCGCTGCCGAGCACGGCAACCCCGCCGGGAGCCGGCTCGATCAATCCGTAGCCGGTTCCGACCAGGCCGGGGTCGACGCCGAGGACCCGGAGGCTATGCGGCCGAGATGGCCTCGAGAACCTCGTCAGGAATGTCGTAGTTAGCGTAGACGGACTGGACGTCGTCCAATTCCTCCAGCGCCTCGACCAGGCGCACCACGGCGGTCGCGTCCTTGCCCTCGACCCGCACCGTCGACTGCGGGACGAAGCTGACCTGGCCCTCCAGCACGGGAACCCGCGCCCGACTCAGCGCGTCGCGCACGGCGTCCATTTCAGCAGGGGCGGTGATGATCTCGAAAGCTTTTTCGGCCCGGCGCATGTCGGTCGCTCCGGCATCGAGGGCCTTCGCGAGCAGGTCGTCCTCGTCGATCTTCGAGGAATCCACCTGGATGATCCCCTGGCGCTCGAACATCCACGCGACGGCGCCCGAGGAGCCCATGTTGCCGCCGAATTTCTCGAACGCGTGGCGGATCTCGGGGCCGGTTCTGTTGCGGTTGTCGGTGAGCACCTGGATCAGCAGGGCGACGCCGCCCGGCGCGTACCCCTCGTACGTGATCTCTTCGTAGGACTCACCGGGCAGCTCGCCGGTGCCCTTCTGGATCGCCCGCTTGATGTTCTCCTGCGGCATGTTCGCTTCCTTGGCGGACTCCATCGCGGCTTTCAAGCGCACGTTGGCCTTGGGATCGCCGCCGCCGCCCTTTGCCGCCACCGTGATCTCGCGGAGGATCTTGGAGAAGAGCTTGCCGCGCTGGACGTCGGTCTTGCCCTTCTTGCGCTTGATCTGTGACCACCGAGAGTGCCCTGACATCGCCCTACCCTCTTTCGTTGAGCAGCATCGCCTTGAGTCCCTTCACGCGCTCGAGCCGCTGCGCCCGCCGACCGAGCGCGGCCTCCCATCGCCGACGAGCGCCCGCGGTCGTCGGCGTGTACGGCGAACACGGGCGCGGACGCAAGTCGGCCCCCAGGTGCACGTACGTGACGAACGCGGTGCAGGCGTGTCGCACCTCGCCCGACCACGGGACTTCCGCCAGCACCTTCACGCCGACCTCGAGCGACGAGGTGCCGACGTGATTCAGCGCCGCCTTGAACGTGACGACCTCGTGCGTGAAGATCGGCGAGTAGAAGTCCATCGCGTCCACGCACGCCGTCATCACGAGACCCTTGCAGTATCGCATCGACAGGATGCCGCCCGCCTCGTCGAGCGCCATGAGCATCTTGCCCACGAACATCGTGTTGCCGAACAGCGCGTCCTCGGGCAGGACGCTTCGAACCGATTCGAAGCGCCAGCCGACGTCAACGTCGCTGGCGTCCAGGTCTGGCTCGGCGTTCGCGGCGAGACGCGACTGTCGCTGGGCGAACCGCGCCAGCCGCTGCTCGCGCCGGGCCCGGGCCGCCTCGACCAGCGCCGACTCGGCGGCGTCCCGGGGACGAATCTTAGCCTCGACCGGGCGCGGACGCACGCCCTCATCGACCTTCACGAAGACCAGGTGCGAGTTCAGGGTCGCCCGGCGCTCCCCGGTGATCACGTCCTCGGCGAAGACCCGAACCCCGACCTCCAGGGAACTCGTTCCGACGTACTCGACGCGCGCCCTCAAGATGGCGATCTGGCCCACCTTGACCGGATGCAGGAAGTCGATGTCGTCCATCGCGCCGAGGACCACGGTGCCGCGCGCGACGCGCGAGGCGGCCAGGGTGCCGGCCTTGGTGATCCACTCCATCATCCGGCCGCCGTGGATCTGCCCCGGTCCGCCCGCATGCTCCGGAAAGACCCACTCGATCATCTCGAGCGTCGTGTCGGCGATCGATGGCACAGGCGAGCCTCGCCTCGTCAGCGGGTGGCGCCGGGAGCGGGAGCCAGGGCGGGCGGAATGTCGAGACTCACCGTGTCGAGACGATGAATGCCCGTCGGATGCAGCCGCAGACCTTTGACGTCGGAGCGAGACCACCGCCCACTGCAGACGCACGTAGATCGGGAGCCACGGCAGCTCTTCGGCCAGTATCGCCTGCCCGCGCTGGTAGAGCCGCTGGCGCTCGGAGCGGAACGAGAGCTGGCTCGCCCGGATCAGCACGTCGTCGAGCCGCGGGTTCCGGTAGAAGGAGAAGTTCGTCGCGCGCGGGCCCTTGGTCGCCGCCTCGCTCGTCGACAGAGGATATAGAAGGAGATGAGGATCGCCGCCCGTGACGATCGCCTCCGCCAGGGCCATGTCGAACGCTCCGGACTGCAGGAGCGCGCGCATGGTCCCTTCGGGCTCGACCTGGATGTTGAGCGGCAGGTCGTCGGAGCCCAGGAGCAGCTGGATCGTCTCAGCCACCTTCGGGAGATTCAGCGGCGTCGTTTCCGCCGGTACCAGCAAGGTCGGCTTCGTTTCCTTCGGCCAGCGGCTCTCCTTGATGAGCGCCTTCACGGTCGCGCGGCTGCCGCCGAGGATCGGCGAGCCCTCGCGGCGTCCCCAGACTCCCGGAGGGAGAAAGGACTGCAAGGGCATCGCGGCGCGCTCGAGCGTCTGGCCCAGGATCGCCGGATCCAGGGCCGCGGCGACAGCCTGGCGAAGGGTCCTTCGTGAGAAGGGCTCCTTCTCGGTCTGGAAGGCCAGATATCCGATGCGAAGGCTAGGGGCCGAGAGCGCACCCGCGGCACGCCGTGGCGGACCCGCCGGAAACCAGATGTCGAGCGACCGGGAGTCGAGCTCGGACTCGGCCTGGTCGTCGGCACTCACGTCGAGAAACACGAGCCGCTCCGACTTCGGCGCGCCTCCCCAGTAGCCAGGCATGGCCTCGAGCGCCAGGCGACCCGCCGAGGCATCCACGACGCGATAAGGACCCGTACCGATCAATCTGCCGCCGCCTTCGGGTGCCGTCGAAGGCTTGGCGACCGCGAGCCCAGGATGGGCGAGCACGGTGACAAGGGGCGCGTAGGGCTGGACCAGAACGATCTCGACCGTTCGCGCATTGGGCGCGCGGACTTCCTTGACGACTCCGGGCGTGCCGCGGAGCAGCGCCGGCCAGGTGCGGTTCGTTCCGTGGGCTTCCGGACGTAGCTGACGCTCGAAGCTCGCGGCGACCTCGGCCGCGGTGAGCGGGCTACCGTCGTGAAACTTGACGCCTTCGCGCAGGGAGAACGACCAGACGAGCCCGTCGCGCGACACGTTCCAGCGGGTGGCCAGCGCCGGCTCGATCTCGGTGCTCCCCTCGCGCCAGGCGACCAGAGTGTCGAAAACCTGCCGCGCGATCAGCGGGTTGGTCCCTTCGAGCGCCGCGCCCGGATCGAGCGCCGACGGGACACCGGGAGCACCGATCCGCAGCTCGCGCCGGACGACCTGGGTGGGCAGCGGCGTGTTCTGGCCGAGAGCCGGCGAGGTCGCGAGAGGGGTCGCGACCAGGAACGTCACCAGGAACGTCACGAGCGGAGCCAGAAAGGCAGCGACGCGACCGAACATCGGCGCGGGCATCTCCGTCTTTATACGTGGAACCCACTATTCACGCCACACGTTTCGAGAGCGGGAGAAGCGGGTTGGTCGGGTACAGAACTTGCTCCGCTGATGACTCGGGGGCGCGAGTGGGCGACCAAAGTGACGAGGGAGTCACATCGATGGGGAAAAACATAGAAAATTCAACGTGTCAACCGGCGGTAAGTTACCTGCCAACCTTGACTTTCTTTTTTGCAGCCGCCTATACTTCGAGCACGCGACAGAAGCTTGTGCACGAGCGGCGCACAGGGGGTCAAGTGAGAAGGGATGGACCATGAAGGAGTTCGACAAGAAGAGTAGCCCGAGTCGTGAGGGCTTCTCGAAGTTCCTTCCCGCCTCTATGTCGGATTCGAGCACGCGTCGTCGTCTTACGGAGTACGAAATCCAAGTGCAGGACCTTCAGGCGTACATCAGGTCGCTGGAAGCGGAGACCGTTCACCTGCGGAAGAAGCTCGAGGACACGCCCAAGGACTTCATGGTCCTCGAGAACAAGCTCCGCGAGGCGAACCGGCAGCTCGTTCAGGCGTTCAACCAGAACGAGAAGCTCGTGAACGCGCTGTACGAAGCGCGCGAGCAGATCACCGCGCTCAAGGAAGAGGTCGACAAGCTCTGTGCTCCGCCCTCGACGTACGGCGTGTATCTCGCCGCCAACGAGGACAGCACCGTCACCATCCTCTCCCAGGGCCGCAAGGTGAAGGTCAACCTGCATCCCTCGCTCAAGCCCGAGATGCTCAAGCCCGGCCAGGAGCTCATCCTCAACGAAGGCCTCAACGTCATCGAGGCCGCCGGCTACGAGATCCAGGGCGAGGTCGTCATCCTCAAGGAACAGCTCGACGCCGAGCGCGCGCTGGTCACCCTCCGCGCCGACGAAGAAAAGGTCGGCATCATCGCCGAGCCCCTGCGCACCCAGCGCCTCAAGACCGGCGATCATCTCCTGCTCGACGCCAAGAGCGGCTACCTGCTGGAGAAGCTGCCGAAGAGCGAAGTCGAAGACCTCACGCTCGAGGAAGTGCCCGACATCGGCTACGACGACATCGGCGGTCTCGGCGATCAGATCGAGGCCATCAAGGACGCCGTCGAGCTGCCCTACCTCTACGGCGACTACTACAAGGAGCACAAGCTCACGCCCCCCAAGGGCGTGCTCCTCTATGGCCCTCCCGGCTGCGGCAAGACCATGATCGCCAAGGCCGTCGCCAACAATCTCGCCGAGAAGATCTCCGAGAAGCGCGGCGAGAAGATCAAGGGCTTCTTCCTCAACATCAAGGGCCCCGAGCTCCTCAACAAGTACGTCGGCGAGACCGAGCGCAAGATCCGCGAGATCTTCGTCAAGGCCAAGGAAAAGGCCGCCGAGGATGTCCCCGTCATCGTCTTCTTCGACGAGATGGACGCCCTCTTCCGCACCCGCGGCACCGGCATCTCCTCCGACGTCGAGACCACCATCGTGCCCCAGCTCCTGGCCGAGATCGACGGCGTCGAAGGGCTCAAGAACGTCATCGTCATCGGCGCCTCCAACCGCCAGGACCTCATCGATCCGGCCATCCTGCGCCCCGGCCGGCTCGACGTGAAGATCAAGATCGAGCGCCCCGATCGCGCCTCGGCCGCGGAGATCTTCGCCAAGTACCTCACCACCGACATCCCCTTCGCCGAGTCCGAGACTCGCGGCACGCGACGTGCCCAGCGCCATCACCTCGATGATCGCCGCCACCGTCGAGGCGATGTACGCCCTCAGCGAGGAGAACCGCTTCCTGGAGGTCACCTACGCGAACGGTGACAAAGAGGTCCTCTACTTCAAGGACTTCTCCTCCGGCGCGATGATCGAGTCGGTCGTGCGCCGGGCCAAGAAGCTCGCGCTCAAGCGCTACATCGGCGCGCGGCGAGAAGGGCATCATGGCCGACGACCTCCTGACGGCCGTCCGCGAAGAGTTCAAGGAGAACGAGGATCTTCCGAACACCACCAACCCCGACGACTGGGCGAAGATCGCCGGCAAGAAGGGCGAGCGCATCGTCTACGTGAAGCCTCTCATGGGCGAGACCAAAGAAAAGCTCCGGAGTGTCGAGAGGGTCGTCAATACCGGTCAGTACCTGTAACGCAGCGGGGGCTCGGCGCGAGCCGAGCCCCTCACCCATTCAGCAGGCAATGGGGGGACTGTCGAACGCCCCTCCATTTCCCCCCCGAGCGCATTGACCGGGGGGCGGTCTTTCTAGAGGACGGCATGGCGATCCCGAAAGTCATGGGCATCGAAACCGAGTACGGGATCACGGTCAAGAATCAGCCGGATTTCAACCCGATCCTCTCCTCGCTGCTGCTGATCAACTCCTACGAGACCTTCCGCTCCTCGCGCGTGCGCTGGGACTACGAGGCCGAGAGCCCGCTCCGCGACGCGCGCGGCTTCGAGTACATGGAGGAGAAGGAAGGCACCTCCAAGGAAGAGTCGCGCCTCATCAACCTGATCCTGTCGAACGGCGCGCGCTTCTATGTCGACCACGCCCATCCGGAGTACTCGAGCCCGGAGACGACGAATCCGCGAGACCTCGTCATCTGGGACCGCGCCGGCGAGCGGATCCTCAATCTCTCGCGCCAGCGGGCGGAAGCGGTCTCGCCGCCCGAGCAGCGGATCCTGATCTACAAGAACAACACCGACAACAAGGGCAACTCGTACGGCACCCACGAGAACTACCTCATGGACCGGAAGGTGCCGTTCGCGCGCATCGTCCAGCACATGATGCCGTTCTTCGTGAGCCGCCAGGTCTTCACCGGCGCCGGCAAGGTGGGCGCCGAGAACAACGCGGATCCGTGCGACTACCAGATCTCGCAGCGCGCCGACTTTCTGGAGACGGAGGTCGGGCTGGAGACGATGCACTCGCGCCCGATCATCAACACGCGCGACGAGCCGCACGCCGACCCGGAAAAGTACCGCCGCCTGCACGTCATCGTCGGCGACGCCAACATGAGCGAGGTCTCCAACTACCTCAAGGTCGGCACGATGGCGATCGTGCTGAGCATGGTCGAGGACGACTTCATCGAGCGCGACCTCTCGGTCGACGGCCCGGTGGGCGCCTTCCGCGTGGTGTCGCGCGACCTCACCTGCCGGGAGACGTTCCGGCTCAAGGACGGCCGCAGCATCACCGCCGTGGACCTGCAGCGCGAGTTCCTGGCCCTGGCGCACCGCTACTATCGCGACCGTGAGGCCGAGCCCTGGGTGCGCGAGGTGCTCACGCGCTGGGAGTCGACGCTCGACCGGCTGGCCGAGGATCCGATGCAGCTCGGCCGCGAGCTCGACTGGGTCATCAAGCGCCAGCTCATCGAGAACTACATGGCCAAGCACGACCTGGAGTGGAACGACTCGCGCGTGGCCATGATCGACCTCCAGTACCACGACATCCGGCCGGGCCGCGGCCTCTACTACAAGCTCGAGGAGTCCGAGGCGGTCGACCGCATCGCGACCGACGACGAGATCGCGAAGGCGATCTACGATCCGCCCAAGGACACGCGCGCGTACTTCCGCGGCATGTGCCTGCAGCGCTACGCGGACGAGATCGTCTCGGCGAGCTGGGATTCGGTGATCTTCGACCTCAAGGAGGGTCCGCTGAAGAAGATCTTCATGCTGGAGCCGCTGCGGGGCACCGAGGCGCACGTTCGGCAGCTGCTGACCGAGTCGCCCACGGCCGCGGATCTGCTGCGCAACATCTCGCGCGCGTCCGGGATGTGACGATGGACGAGCGCTGGCGTTCCCTGTTCAACGACTACTCCAACTCGAGCTTTCTCGACGTGCTCCGCCGGGAGTCGCCGCACCTGATGCCCGGCCACGAGACTCCGGCGGCCGCCCCGGTGCCCGGAGCCCATCCACGGCACGACGGTCCTCTCGGTCCGGTTCCGTGACGGCGTGATCATGGCCGGCGATCGCCAGGCGACCGCGGGCTATCAGGTCGCGAGCCGTCGCATCGAGAAGATCTTCAAGTCCGACGAGCTCTCCGGTGTGGGCATCGCCGGCGCGGCGGGCCCCGCCATGGAGATGGCGAAGCTCTTCCAGACCGAGCTCGAGCACTACGAGAAGGTCGAGGGCGAGAACCTCTCGCTCGAAGGCAAGGCCAACCGGCTGAGCCAGATGATCCGGATGAACCTCCCGGCGGCGATGCAGGGCCTCGTGGTGGTGCCGATCTTCGCGGGCTTCGACGAGAAGGCCGGCGTCGGCCGGCTCTTCAAGTACGACATCACGGGCGGACGCTACGAAGAAACCAACTTCGATGCGCAGGGCTCGGGCTCGAAGGACGCGCGGGACTCGCTGAAGAAGCTCTGGAAGCGCGACATGCAGCGGGACGAGGCGCTGCGCGTCTCGCTCGAGGCCCTCATCGACGCGGCCGACGAGGACGTCGGCACCGGCGGCCCCGACCTCGTGCGCGGCATTTTCCCGTCCGTGAAGACGATCACGCGGTCCGGATTCGGTGACGTTCCGGAGGACGAGGTGAAACGTCTCTGCGAGGCGATCCTGGCGGAGCGCACGCGCAGCGGAAACGGGGCCTAAGCCATGCCGCTCCCCTACTATGTAAGCCCCGAGCAGATGATGAAGGACAAGGCCGAGTATGCCCGCAAGGGCATCTCGCGCGGCCGGTCCCTCGTCACGCTCGAGTACGGCGACGGCATCCTCCTGGTCGCCGAGAACCCGTCCACCTTGCTGCACAAGATCTCCGAGATCTACGACCGCATCGCGTTCGCCGGTGTCGGCAAGTACAACGAGTTCGAGAATCTCCGCATCGCGGGCATCCGGCACGCCGACGTGAAGGGCTACTCGTACAGCCGGGGAGATGTGACGGCCAAGGCCCTCGCCAACGCCTACTCGCAGGCCCTCGGCAACATCTTCACGCAGGACATCAAGCCCTTCGAGGTCGAGGTGCTGGTGGCCGAGGTCGGCGACGCCAACGGCGCGCGCAACGAGATCTACCACATCCTCTATGACGGCACGATCGAGGACGAGCGGAACTACGCGGCGATGGGCGGCCAGTCCGACGAGATCCGCCGCTTTCTGAAGGACCATCACAAGGAAGGCATGCCGCTCGACGCGGCGCTGCAGCTCGGCGTCCGCGCCCTGACGGTCACGCAGAACAAGACCTTGACCGAGCGCGATCTGGAGGTCGCCGTACTCGACCGCACCAAGGCGCGGCGGAAGTTTCGCCGGATCCCCGTGGAGGCGCTGGGGCAACTCCTGGGCGCAGCCCAGTAAGCCGTGTTACCCTTGGGCAGGACGGGCCCATGAAGCGTCGGATCTTCGGCCTCGAGAACGAGTACGGCCTCACCTGCACCCTCAACGGTCAACGCCGTCTGTCACCCGACAACGTCGCCCGGTACCTGTTCGAGAAGGTCATTCCCGGAGCCCGCAACGCCAACGTCTTCCTGGAGAACGGCGCCCGCCTCTATCTCGACACCGGGTTCCACCCGGAGTACGCGACCCCGGAGTGCGACGACGTCGCCGAGCTGGTCATCCACGACAAGGCCGGCGAGCGGATCGTCGAGGACCTCCTGCACCAGGCCGAGAAGCGGCTGCGGGAAGACGGGATCTCCGGCAACATCCTGCTCTTCAAGAACAACACCGACTCGGCCGGTAACTCCTACGGCTGCCACGAGAACTACCTGGTCTCTCGCGACGTCTCGTTCCAGCGACTCGCCGAGGCCCTGATCCCCTTCTTCGTCACCCGGCAGATCTTCGCCGGGGCCGGCAAGGTGCTCCAGACGCCGCGCGGCTTCCACTACTGCCTGTCGCAGCGCGCGCAGCACATCTGCCAGGAGATCTCCGGCGCCACGACGTCGTCGCGCTCGATCATCAACACCCGCGACGAGCCGCACGCCGACGCCGAGAGATACCGGCGTCTTCATGTCATCGTGGGCGACTCCAATATGTCGGAAGTCGCCACGTACCTGAAGATCGGAACCACGGCGCTGGTCCTCGACATGATCGAGGACGGCTTCTTCGACCGCGACTATTCGCTGCAGTCGCCGGTGCAGGCGATCCGGGATATCTCGCACGATCCGACTTTGCGAGAGGCCGTCAAGCTGAAGGACGGTCGCTCGATCACGGCGCTCCAGATGCAGCTCGAGTACCTCGAGTACGCCACCCGGTACGTCGCCTCGATCAACGCCGACGCGACCACCAAGGACGTCCTCGCCCGCTGGACCGACGTGCTCACCAAGCTCGAGGCCGATCCGATGCAGCTCAACCGCGAGCTCGACTGGGTCATCAAGCGCCAGCTCATCGACAACTTCATGAACCGCCATCGGCTCTCGTGGCGGGACCCGAAGGTGTCGCTGCTCGACCTTCAATATCACGACATCCGGCCCGACAAGGGCGTCTACTACCGGATGGTCGCCAACGATCACGTCGATCGGATCACCGACGACGAGACCATCGAGCAGGCCAAGCACGTCCCGCCGCAGACCACGCGGGCGCGCCTCCGGGGCGAGTTCATCCGGCAGGCCAATCTGAAGGGCAAGGACTATCGCGTCGACTGGGTCTATCTGAAGCTCAACGACCCGGAGCGCGAGACGATCCTCTGCAAGGATCCCTTCCAGTCCCACGACGAGCGGGTCGAGCGGCTCATCCGCTCGTTCTAGCCTCACGTTCTGGCCGCACCCCTCGTCCGAGGGCGTCAAGTCGGGTACAACCGGGAGCCGCGTCGAAGCG
The DNA here is from genome assembly GCA_963789955.1 of uncultured Candidatus Rokubacteria bacterium. Lineage (GTDB taxonomy): Bacteria > Methylomirabilota > Methylomirabilia > Rokubacteriales > CSP1-6 > AR31. The sequence continues at coordinate 827,610 of CAWBMV010000034.1, read as the reverse complement.
TCCACGCACCACCGGAAGGGGCGGGTCGCAAAGGTTGACACCGTCTGTTCGGGGATGCTACGCCTGAAGATGCTGGGTTAAAGCCTCTCCCGCTCATCCGAGCGGCCTCACAGCGTAAGGAGTTTTCCGATGTTCAGTAACCAGAAGGGTGCCCAGAAGCCGGACTCTCTGCCGGCGTCGGAGAACGGGCAGCCCGCCGCCCCGGCAATCCCCCTGCTCTCGGTGGTCGGCGAGCGCGCGCGCATGGAGGGCAAGTTCGACATCGCGGACTCGATCCAGGTCGAGTGCGAGGTCGGCGGCGAGATGAACGTCGGCGGCAAGCTGGTCATCGGCGAGAAGGGCGTGGTCAACGCCAACGTCCAGACCGTCGATGCCGTCATCAAGGGACACTACCAGGGCAACATGATCGCGACCGGCAACGTCGAGATCACCGACTCGGGCCGGGTCACCGGCAACATCACGACCGATTCGCTGGTGATCTCGAAGGGCGGCTTCTTCAACGGCAACGTCTCGAAGATGAACGAGCTCCCCACCGGCCAACGGCCGATCTATCTGATGGACGACCTCCGGGCCGCGCAGCTCAGCGGTCAGAGGTAGTCGGCCCCCCGCCGGGCCGACACCCCATGCGGTGGCGCAAGGGCAAGCAGGCGAGCCGGAGCAGCGATCTCACGGCCTTCATCGACGAGGGCTCCGAGATCGAGGGCAAGTACACCTTTCAGGGCACCGTCATGATGAACGGCAAGTTCAGCGGCGAGATCAACTCCAGCGACAGCCTCATCATCGGCGAGAAGGGCGTCGTGAGCGCCACGGTTCGCGCCGGGGTGGTCCTGATCAACGGTGAAGTGATCGGTAACGTCTTCGCCACCGAGCGGGTCGAGCTGCGGGGTACGGCGCGCGTCTACGGCGACGTCGAGGCCCCGGTGATCGTGGTCGAGGAAGGCGTGCTCTTCGAAGGCCACTGCAAGATGACGAAGGGTCGGTCGGCGGACGCAACGTCCGCCGACCGCGACTCGATCGGCCTGAGCCGGTAGCGCTCCCTCACTCCAGGGGGCCGATCGCGGCCTCCACCGCCGCGAGCACGGCTCCGCCCTCACACAGCTCCAGCGCGGCATCGAGATCGGCCTTCAGATAGCGGTCGCGGTCGAGCGGCGTGATCCGCCGCCGGACGGCCGCGCGGGCCGCCGCGCTGCCGTGGCCCGGTGCCAAGGGCGCGCGGAAGTCGAGCGCCTGAGCGGCCAGCAAGAGCTCGATCGCGACGACCCGGCGCGCGAGGCCGACCGCGCGGCGCGCCTTCAAGGCCGAGCCGGCCGCCATCGAGTTGTAGTCCTCCTGGAGCCCCGAGGTCGGAATCGATTCCACGCTCGCCGGAACGGCCTGGGTCCGGAGCTCGGACGCCAGCGCCGCGGCGCCGTACTGCGCGATCATGTAGCCGGAGTGGACGCCGCCGTGCGGCGAGAGGAACGGCGGCAGCGCCTCGTTCGTCAGCGGGTTCACGAGCCGGTCGATCCGGCGCTCGCAGATTCCCGCGAGCTGGCCGAGCCCCAGGGTCAAGGTGTCGAGCGCCAGGCCCAGCACCTCGCCGTGGAAATTGCCGCCGCTCAGTACCGCGCCGTCCTGGGGAAACACGAGCGGATTGTCGGAGACCGACGCCAGCTCGCGCTCGATCACCGAGCGCGCGAATCGGACGGCTTCCCGCGCGGAGCCGTGCACCTGCGGCATGCAGCGGAGGCTATAGGCGTCCTGGACGCGCGTGCAGTCGCGGTGCGAGGCGATGATGCCGCTTTCCGCGGTGAGACGACGCAAGTTGGCGGCGGTCGCGAGCTGGCCCGGATGGGGCCGCAGCGCGTGAATCCGCGGATCGAACGCGGCGTTCGAGCCCATCAGCGCCTCGAGCGACATCGCGCCGGTGACGTCGGCCAGCCGCGTGAGCCGCTCGGCGTCGAGCACCGCCAGCGCGCCGAGCCCGGCCATGAGGTGCGTGCCGTTGAGGAGCGCCAGCCCTTCCTTGGTCTCGAGCGCGAGCGGCCGGATTCCGGCGCGCGCGAGCGCCTGGGCCGCCGGGAGCTGACGGCTCTCGTCGGACACCGTGCCTTCGCCGACGAGACAGAGCGCCACGTGGGCCAGCGGCGCGAGATCGCCCGAGGCGCCGACGGACCCGAGCTCGGGCACGATCGGGTGAACGCGCCGGTTCAAGCACGCGATCACGGTCTCGACGACCACGGGCCTCACGCCGGACGCGCCCCGCGCGAGCGAGGCCGCGAGCAGCAGCATGATCGCGCGGACCTCGACGTCCGGCAGCGGCGCGCCCATCCCTCCGGCGTGGCTCAGCACGAGATTGCGCTGGAGCTCGACGCGCTGGCCCGGTGGGATGACGACGTCCTTGAGCTTTCCGACTCCGGTCGTGATCCCGTAGATCGGCTCGACGCCGGCGGCCAGCCGGTCGACGAACTCGCGCGCTGCGCCGAGCGTCCGGATCGCCGCGGGGGCGAGCGTCACTTCGTCGCCGCGCCGGGCGACGGCTTCGACCGCCTCGAGCGTGAGCGCGCCGCCGTCCAGCTCGATCATGGCGCGGCCGCACGCCCGAGCCCCGCGCTCGCCACCGGCTCAGGGACACGCCAGTCGCGCGTGAGCTCGCGCACGCGCCCGAGGAGCTCGTGCTCGTCGAGCGTCACGAGGCGACCGGCCTCGACGACGTGTCGCCCGTGGACCCAGACGTCGGTCACGGCGCGATCCGACATCGCGAAGACCACGGACTTCAAGGTGTCGACGCGCGGGTGCATCGACGCGTCGCCGAGGTCGACCGCAGCCAGATCGGCGAGCATGCCGGGGGCGATCGCGCCGGCTGGGAGGCCGAGGATCTCGGCGCCCGACCGCGTCCCGAGCTCGAACGCGGTCGCCGCGTCGAGCGCGCCGCCGTCGAGGAGCCGCACCCGCTGCAGGAGCGCCGCCATGCGCATCTCCTCGAAGACCGAGAGCCGGTTGTTGGTGCAGCCTCCATCGGTGCCGAGCCCGACCCTGACCCCCGCCTTCCGGAGCTCGGGGAGCCGGGTGATGCCGTCGCCCAGGAACATGTTCGAGCTCGGGCAATAGGCGAGCGCGGCGCGCCGCGCGCCCATCAGCGCAATCTCCTCGTCGTCGAGCCACACACAATGGACGCCGATCATCCGCGGGCCGAGGACGCCCAGACGATCGAGATAGCGGATCGGCGTGGCGCCGTGCTCGCGCAAGGTGCGCTCGCCCTCGTAGCGGCCCTCCGCGACGTGGATGTGAAAGCGCGTAGTCTCCGACTCGGCGACCTCGAACCCGGCGCGAATCATCGCGGGCGACGCCCCGTGAGGGCTGTGCGGAGCCGGCTGGACGACCGTGGTCTCGTCTCGGCGGTGGGCGCCGATCAGCTCGCGCGTACGCCGCGCGGCGTCGGCCGGGGATTCGCGATAGCGCCTGGGCGCGCCCGCCCAGTCGTACATCGTGCGCGCCAGGACGAGGCGGATTCCGACCGCGCGGGCGGCCTCGATCACCGCCTCGGCGTTCTCGTTGCCCTGATCTTGAAGGTAGAAGAAGTCCACGCAGGTGGTGGCGCCGTGCCGGAGCATCTCGGCGAACGCGAACGAGGCGCCGAGGGCGATCCCGCGGCGGTCGAGCCGCTCGGAGAACGGATAGAGCACGCGATCGCGCCAGCCGGCGAAGTCGAGGTCGTCGCCGAGGCCCCGCAAGAGCGACTGGAACGTGTGGCAGTGCGCATTGATGGTGCCGGGCAAGAGCGCCTTGCCGGCGAGGACGACGTCACCGGGCGCGGGCCGACCGATCGGTGCGATCGAGCCGATCCGACCTCCGGCGAGCGTCACCGCGTGCCCCGACGCGAAGCCGCCTTCGGTCAGGACGAGATCGGGGACGAGTCTCAGGGTCACTCCGGCGCCAGCCAGACGGTGTCGAGCTGGTTGTTGAGGAAGTGGCTCGGCGTGATCGTCCAGCCTTTCAGTCGTGCGTTGTGCGGCACGATCCGGTGCCACTGGAACGTGAAGATGTAGTGCACCGCGTCGTCGAGGAGCCGCTTCTCGAACACCAGCTCGCCGCCGGAGCGCGGTGGCTCTTGCGCCGCGACGATCCCGACGAAACCGACCGGCGCGAGACCGATCACGAAGATGACGAGCATGGCCACGAAGCGCGCGGCTCGCGTTCTCATGGAGAACCTCACGCCGTGATCCCCGGCAGATCGATGGAGTGACGGTGGGCCGCCGCGATGGCCTCCGGATAGCCCGCGTCGGCGTGGCGCATGATGCCGGTGCCCGGATCGGTCGTCAGCACGCGCTCGAGCCGCCGGGCCGCGTCGGCCGTGCCGTCGGCGACGACGACCATCCCGGCGTGGATCGAGTAGCCGATACCCACACCGCCGCCGTGGTGTACCGACACCCACGTGGCGCCCGATGCCGTGTTGAGCAGGGCGTTGAGCACGGGCCAGTCCGCGATCGCGTCCGAGCCGTCGCGCATCGACTCGGTCTCGCGATTCGGCGAGGCGACCGAGCCCGAGTCCAGATGGTCGCGCCCGATGACGATGGGCGCCTTCACGGCGCCGCGGGCGACCAGATCGTTGAAGATCTTCCCGGCCCGTGCGCGATCGCCGTAGCCGAGCCAGCAGATCCGCGCCGGCAGCCCCTGAAAGCTGACGCGCTCGCGGGCCAGGCGAAGCCAGCGCACGAGCGACTCGTTCTCCGGCATCGCGTCGATCAGCGCGCGGTCGGTCGCGTAGATGTCCTCCGGATCGCCGGAGAGCGCCACCCAGCGGAACGGGCCCTGGCCCTCGCAGAAGAGCGGCCGGATGAACGCAGGCACGAAGCCGGGATAGCTGAAGTCGGAGACACCCGCATTCTCCGCTTCGCGGCGGAAGTTGTTGCCGTAGTCGAAGAGAATGGCCCCGGCGCGCTGGAACTCGAGCATCGCGCGCATCTGCGCGGCGATCGACTCGTAGGCGCGCGTGCGATAGGCCTCGGGGTCGCGGGCGCGGAGCGCCCGAGCTTCGTCCACCGTCAGCTCCGCCGGGATGTAGCCGTTGATCACGTCGTGGGCGGAGGTCTGATCGGTCACGACGTCGAAGCGGACGCCGCGCCGGGCGAGCTCGGGATGGATCGCGGCGGCGTTGCCGTGCAGCGCGATCGAGACCGGCTCGCGGCGAGCGCGCGCCTCGTCAGCCCACCGGAGCGCTTCGTCCAGCGATGCCGTGGCCCGATCGACGTAGCGGAGCCTGAGCCGCCGCTCGATGCGCTCGCGATCGACCTCGACGAAGAGCCCGACACCGCCGTTCAACGTGACGGCGAGCGGCTGCGCGCCGCCCATGCCCCCGAGGCCGGCGGAGAGCACCAGGCGGCCGGCCAGCGAGCCGCCGAAGTGCTGCCGCGCGCAGGCGCCGAACGTCTCGTAGGTGCCCTGCAGGATCCCCTGGGTGCCGATGTAGATCCAGGAGCCGGCCGTCATCTGGCCATACATCGTCAGCCCCATCGCTTCGTATCGCCTGAAATGCTCCCAGTCGCCCCACTCGGGCACGAGCAGCGAGTTGGCGATGAGGACGCGCGGCGCGTCCGCGTGCGTCCTGAACACGCCGACCGGTTTCCCGGACTGGACGAGCAGGGTCTCGTCGGCGCCGAGGCGGCGGAGCGTGCGCACGATCGTGTGGTACGCCTCCCAGTTCCTGGCGGCCTTCCCGGATCCGCCGTAGACGACCAGGTCCTCCCACCGCTCGGCGACGTCGGGATCGAGGTTGTTCATGAGCATCCGGAGCGCGGCCTCCTGCGGCCAGCCTTTGCAGGAAAGCTCGGTGCCTCGCGGCGCACGGACGGGCGCGGAGGGGCGCTCGGTGAGCGAGGTCATCAAACGTCACTCTATCGGGAGGCGCCGCCCAGTACAATGGCGGCGCGTCGTCATGGCGATCCTCAACGCGCTGATCGCCGCGCTGGCCTTCGGGCTCAGCGCGCCGCTCGCGAAGCGGCTGCTCGACACCGTGCCTCCGCTGTTCCTGGCCGGCATCCTCTACCTCGGCGCCGGCATATTCCTCGGTCTCGTTCGGCGATTCTGGCGCCGCCGTCCCGCGACCGGTCGGCCGTTGACCGCGCGCGACCGCGGGATCCTGGCCGGTGTCGTCCTCGTGGGAGGCGTGCTGGCCCCGCCCCTGCTCCTCTGGGGCCTTCAGCGAAGCTCGGCCACGACGACGGCGCTCCTGCTCAATCTCGAGGTCGTCTTCACGGTCTTGCTGGCCGGGATCGTCTTCAACGAGCACCTGGGCGGGCGGATCGCCGTCGCGGCCGTCGTCATGGCCGCCGGCGGCGTCGTACTGGGCTGGACGCCGGGTGATCCGTCGATCGCGGCCGGCGCCGCCGCGGTCACCGGGGCGTGCCTCTTCTGGGCGCTCGACAACAACCTGACCCGCCTCATCGCGGAGGGCGATCCGCTCCTCATCGTCGAGGTCAAGGGGCTCGTTGCCGGCGCCGTCAACGTCCTGCTCGCTCTCGCGAGCGGCCAGGCGCCGCCCTCGCCGGGCACGATCGCCTTCGGTCTTGCCCTCGGCGCGGTGAGCTACGGGACGAGCCTCGTCCTCCTCATCCTCGCGATGCGCGAGCTCGGCGCGGCGCGCGCCGGCGCCTATTTTGCGACGGCGCCGTTCTTCGGCGCCGCGGGCGGCCTGATCTTGCTCGGCGAGCCGCCGACCACCAGCTTGCTCGCGGCGGCGGCGCTCATGGCGCTGGCCACGTGGCTGCTGGTTCACGAGCGCCACCTGCACCACCACCGCCACCCGACGGGGACGCACGCTCACGTGCACGTCCACGACGAACACCACCAGCACTCCCACGAGGGCTGGGAAGGGCCGGAGCCGCACAGCCATCCCCACGCGACGGGTCCCATCGAGCACGAGCACCCGCACACGCCCGACATCCACCACGATCACGGCCACGGTTGAGGCGGTATACTCGCGCGATATGGCGCGACTCGGCATCGTGCTCGCTCCGTTCGCCACCTTGCCCGCGGCCGAGTTCGTCGCCGTCGCGCGCGAGACGGAGGCGCGCGGCTACCACGCGGCGTGGACCGGAGAAGCCTCCGGCTACGACGCGATCACGCTCATGGCGACGATCGCGAGCCATACCGACCGGCTCCACGTCGGCTCCGCCGTCGTGCCGGTGCAGACGCGAACGCCGGTGGTCCTCGGCCAGAGCGCGGCGACGCTCAACCATCTGGCACCCGGCCGGGTCCTGCTCGGCATCGGGCTCTCCAGCAAGGTCATCGTCGGCGACTGGCACGGGCTCAGCTTCGCGCCCTCGCTGCAGCAGATTCGCGAAGCGGTGCAGGTCATCCGGATGGTCGCCTCGGGCGAGCGCGTGAATTTCGAGGGCAAGTTCTACCGTGTGAAAAACTTCCGTCTAACGGTGCCGCCGCCCGCGAAACCGGTTCGCGTGGTGCTCGCGGCGCTCGGGCCCGAGATGCTCGAGCTCGCCGGCGAGATCGCCGACGGCGTCGTGTTGAACTGGATCCCGCCGGAAACGGTACCGGCCTCGATCGGGCATCTGGAGTCCGGGGCGCGAAAGGCCGGCCGCAGCCTCGCCGACTTCGAGATCGCCTCGTTCATTCGCACGTGCGTCACCGACGACCCGACCGCCGCCCGCGAGACGTTGGCGCGCGACATCACGGGCTACGCGACGGTCGATGCCTACGCGAGCTTCTTCAGGACGGCCGGGTTCGGCGACGAGGTCGACGCGCTGAACGCCGCCTGGCGCGCCGGTGACCGCTCCGGCGCCGTGAAGCAGGTCTCGCCGCGCTTCCTCGAGGGTCTCGGCGTCGTGGGGCCCGAGGCGTTCTGCCGTGAGCGCATCGCGGAGTTCACGCGCGCCGGACTCACCCAGCCGGTGATCGTACCGTTCGCGCCGGGCGGCGGCGACGCGCGCGCGTCTCAGCTCCGGACACTCCGCGCGTTCCCGTGAGCGCCTCGGCCCCGCTCCGCGTCCTCGGCGTCATCCCGGCGCGCCTTCAGTCCACTCGCCTGCCCCGCAAGGTCCTTCGCGACATCGCCGGCAAGCCGCTCATCGTTCACGTCTACGAAGCGGCGCGCCGAGCCCCGGATCTCGGGGATCTGCTGGTCGCGACGGACTCGAAGGAAGTGGTCGATGCGTGCGCGAAGTACGGCATCCCGACGGTGATGACGTCGGCCGAGCACCCGTCGGGCACCGATCGGATCTGGGAGGTCGCGCAGAGTCGCGCCGCGGACGTCTACGTCAACGTCCAGGGCGACGAGCCGCTGCTGACGCCGGAGCACATCCGGCTTCTCGTCAGTCCGTTCCGCGAGCGCCCGGCGACCCAGGTGAGCACGCTCAAGATCCGCCTGGCTCCTCAGGAGGTCGACAACCCGAACGTGAACAAGGTGGTCTGCGGCGTGGACGGCCGGGCGCTCTACTTCTCGAAGTACCCGATCCCGTACGACCGCGACGGGATCGGCGTCGTGCGCTTCAAGCATCCGGGGTTCTACGCGTATCGCAAGCCGGCGCTCGACGCGTTTCATCGTCTGGCGCCGTCGCCGCTCGAGCTCACCGAAAAGCTCGAGCAGCTCCGGTTCCTCGAGAACGGGATCGACATCATCGTCGTCGAGACGACGGAGCCGACGATCGGCGTCGACACCGAGGCCGACCTCCAGGCCGTCGCCGCGTTGATGGCCGAGCGCGGACGGGCAGCGCGGTGAGCCTGACGACCCTGCGCCGCATCGCGCTGGGCCTCTCGGTCGCGGCGTCGATGCTGCGGCCCGGGATCGCGCTCGCCGACCCGAGCAACAATCCCGCCGCCGACCAGGTGCGGCAGCCGACGGCGACGCCGACCGCGGAGAGCGAGTACGACCGCGGCATGCGTGCGCGGCTGAGCAAGGACTGGAACGTGGCGGTGGAGGCTCAGCGCAGCGCAGTCACGCTCCGACCGGCGTTCCCGGAAGCCTGGAACGAGCTGGGATTCGCGCTACGCAATCAGGGGCGCTATCCAGAGTCGCTTCGGGCGTACGACGAGGCACTGCGGCTTCGTCCGAACTTCCCGGAGGCGCTCGAATATCTCGGCGAGGCCTACGTGAAGCTCGGACGGCTCGACGACGCCCGCCGCGTCCTCGACCGGCTGCGCCCGCTCGACACGGCCCGCGCCGGCGAGCTGGCCGAGGTCATCCAGAAGGGAAAGTAGGCGGCTAGAACCGGGACGCCGTCAACGTCACGTCGGCCTGCGCCCACGCCTTCCGAAAGCTCTCGTCGACCTGCGCGGCCTCGGCCGTCTTACCTTGAGCGCGCAGGCTCGCCGCGAGCCCGTACAGCGACCAGCCGTTACCCGGATTTCGCCGAAGGTCCTCGCGGTAGACCTGCTCGGCCTCGCCGGGCCGGCCGGCCTGGAGTAGCACCGCCCCCAGCGACTGGCGCACCGGGAAGTACCACGGCGGCGGCTCCGTGAACCAGTGCGAGTCTTGCTCGGCGACGGCGGCGCGCAGTAACCGTTCGGCGGTCGTGAAGTCGCCGGCCTTCGCGGCGATCTCGCCCGCCAGCAAGTTGGCCGCGAGCTGGAGCACGTTCTTCGCGCGGAAGAAGAACGCGACGGTGCGCTCCGGCGGCACCGACTGCAGAATGGTCTCCAGCGCGCGCAGCTCGCCCGCGGCGAGCTCGGCCTGCCCCTTGCCGTTGAACGCCATGCCGCGCGCGTAGCGCCACACGCCCGACGTGTAGGTCCACTCGCTCGGCGGCGCCGGATAGGCGAGCACCTCGTCCCACCGCCCGAAGCGCACGAGCGCCACGATCGGCGCGACCGGCGCCGTCTCCATGTCCGGCATCTGCTTGATCATCTCCGCCGGAGCGTTCGAGGCGAACTCGCGCGCGGCGCGAACGGTCTCGGCGCTGCGCCCCTGCATGGCCGCCGACTGCCAGATGAAATCGATGTTGTGTGGATAGTAGAGTCCGCGATAAATCGGGCTCGGCGTCGCCGTCTTGAAATACGCGCGGTCCGCGTCGGCCGCGGCCACGTTGACCGTCACGGCGTCGCCGTAGCGTCCCACACGCCAGTAGATGTGCGCCGGCATGTGGACCAGGTGTCCCGCCCCCGGCATCAGCGGCCTCAGCCGATCGGCGGCCGCCTCGGCGCGTCCCGGCTCGCGGCTCGCCTCGACCGCGTGGATATAAAGGTGGAGCGCGCCGGGGTGATTCGGGTTCCTGGCGATGACGCGCTCGAGCGTGACGACGATCTCCTCGGTGCCGGGCTGCGGCGCGCCGTCGGCGGTCCACAGACTCCACGGCCGCAGGTTCATCATCGAGTCGGCGAAGAATGTCGACGCCTCGAGGTCGTCGGGATACTGTCGCGCCACCTCTCGCATCGCGTCGGCATACGCGCGGTCGAGCGCTTCGCGCTTGGCCGCCGGATCGCTCGAATGACGCTTCGCGAGAGCCTGGATCATCGCCCGCTCCGCCGGCTTCGCGCCGCCCGAGAGACGCACGGCCTCCTGGGCGGCGGTCGCCGCCTTCTTTTCGCGTTCAGTGTTCGTGGGGTCGTTGTAGTTGGAGCCTTCCGTGATGGCGATGCCCCACAAGCACATCGCGCACGAGGGGTCGAGGCGTGCCGCCTCGCGGAAGGCGCGCTGGGCCTCGTGATGATTGAAGCCGTAGACGAGGCGCAGGCCCTGATCGAACCAGCGCTGAGCCTCTGCGGATTTGGTCGTGATCTTGTAGGAGTAGCTTCCCAGGGTGTCGTAGAGAACGGGGCGCGCGCCGTCGCCGCTCTGCGCATGGGCCCCGTGCGCCGCGCTCTGCGCCGTATCCGGGCCCTGCGCCGCGCAGCCGGTGAACAGGACAACCGCCGCGGACATCGCCATCAATCCATCGATGCGCATGGATGCTCCTTTCCCTTGTTCGTCCTGTCGCGCATACGCACACACGATGCCATACGAGCGCGCGACTCGAATCATTGATTTGACGTTGCCCGAACGTTCGGGGCGCATCGCCCCTGCCGGCCGCGTGAGTCAGCGGTAGGCGCAGGGCGGGACGGGAGTTCGAAACGGCGCCTGAGTCAGGTGTTCGCCGTGCGGGAAGAGCCGAAGCTGTCGCGGCTCCGGCGAGCTCGAGAGCCGGCGATCGCGCAAAGTGAGGAACCATCCCGCCCTCACGACATCAACGCCGGCCGCTCGAAGATCGCCCGACCACCGGATCACGGAACGACGCCGTCCGTCGACGAGGGCGCGCGCGGTCGCGGGGCCGATCCCGGGCACGCGCACCAGGCTCTCGTACGGCGCGCGCGAGACCTCGACCGGAAAGCGCTCGGGATGGGCGAGCGCCCACGCGGTCTTGGGATCGTCGTCGAGCGGCAGATTTCCGTCGGCGGTGAAGATCAGCTCGTCGTAGCCGAAGCCGTACTGGCGCACGAGATGCTCGGCCTGGTAAAGCCTCAGCTCTCGCTTCGCCGGCGTTGCGGGTCTCCCCTCGAACGGCGTGCCGACGACCGGCTGAAACGCGCTGAAGTGCGCGTGATGCAGGAGCCGCCGCCGCTCGAGCTGCGTCACGACGCCGAGAATCTCGCGATCCTGCTCGCCCGCCGCGCCCACCACGAACTGAGTCGTCGTGCCGACCGCGGCGAACTTCGACGGAGCCCTGGCTCGCTGCCGCTCGAGCATCAACCGCCCCGCCCGCTCGAGATTCGGCAGGAGATCGCCGGCGAAATCCTTCTCGCGGGCGAGGGCGCGGACGTACGCCGAGCCCGGCGCTTCGAGATTGACCGAGACGCGGCTGGCGAGCTGCACCGCGGTCTCGACCTGGGCGGGCTCGGCGCCCGGGAGCAGCTTCAGATGGACATAGCCCTGAAAGTCCTCACGCCTACGCAGGAGCTCGACCGAGGCCAGCATGCGGTCGGTCATCTTGGAAGGCCGTCCGGGTACGCCGGACGTGAGAAAGAGCCCATCGGCAAGACCCGCCCGGTGGGCGTCCATGAAGACCCGCGCAACCTCCTCCGGGCTCAGGTACGTCCGCCGAACCCGACCCCCACAAAAGGTCGGGCAGTAGCCACACGACAGCGAGCACGCGTTCGTCTGCATGACCCGCATGAGCCGGGTGGCGCCCCGGCCGGGGTAGCGGACCCTGGTGATGCCTACGGGGTCGCCAGGACGCATTAGCGAGCCCTGGGGGCCGTCCCGGTCGGCTGACTCGGAGAGAACGGTGACGCGGGTCCTGAGGTCCATGACGGAGATACTACTATACACACGACGAGTATTTGTGAGCAACCCGCCGTACCCGGGAAGATCTCAGCCCCGGCCGTCTGTAGCCGATCGCAGCTCCGCTCCGCGAACTTGCACGGGGATCCGGATCCCCTCGGCGCCGAGCCGTCGGAGGATGCGCCTGCGGAGCTCGTGTTGAACGAGGAACTGGTCGGTGAACGACTTCACGTGACAGGCCAGGGTGAAATCGAGCGAGTACTCACCGAAGCCGGGGATGAGCCGGGCCGTGGGCTCCGGCTCCGCGAGCAGACCCGGCACGTGACCCATGGCCTGCGCCGCTTCTTCGAGCAGCACTCGCTGGACCACGTCGGGATCGGCGCCGTAGTCGACGGAAACGCGGATCGGCAGCACCATGCGCGACTCGGGCATGTCGTAGTTGGTGATGGTCGACTCCGCGACGCGCTTGTTCGGGATCGTGACCACGATGTTCTGAAGCATCCGCACGCGCGTCGAGCGCCATCCGATGTCGACGACGTGGCCCTCGACGGAGTCAGCGACCTTCACGTAGTCGCCGACGCGTATCGGCTTGTCCGCGAGGAGGTGCACGCCGGCGAAGAGATTCGAGAGCGTGTCCTGCAGCGCCAGCGCCACCGCCAGGCCGCCCACACCCAGCGCGGTGAGGATCGGCGTGATCTCAATACCGAGCGCGCCCAGCAGCACGAGCAACCCGATGATGAACACGACACCCCGAACGACTGATTGGCCGAGTCCGGTGATCGGACGCCCGAGGGCCCGACGCTCGCTGGCGCCCTGCACGAGCGTCGTGAGCACGTTCGAGACCGTGATGGTCACGGAGAAAATCACCGCGAGCTCGAGCACGAGGCCCACCTGGTGCGACAGACGCTGAGGGAGGCTCTCGCTCTGGCGGGCGACCTCGTTGCCGGCCCAGATTCCGAGCACGATGGACCAGAGGACCGACGGAAGCCGGATGGCCTGAGCGAGCGAGTTCCAGCCGCCGGGCGAGACAGCCCATCGACGAAGCAGGGACAGCAGCGCCGCGCGAAGCAACAACGCGATCAGCGTGGCGACGCCGAGCGCGAAAGCCGACCACGCAAGTTGGCGCATGGCGCTACATGCTATCGTAGTTGCGCCCATGAGTCAGCGCGGACTCTTCTACGGCTGGGTCGTCCTCTTCGCCGCCGCCACGGTGGTCGCCATGGGACAGGGCTCGCTCTTCTCGCTCGGCGTGTTCCTCAAGCCGCTCGAGGACTCGATGCACTGGAGCCGCAGCTCCGTGTCCGTGACCGCGCTCATCAACTGGATGGCGATGGGAGTCGGCTCGTTCTTCTGGGGCGCCGTCTCCGATCGTCTCGGCAGCCGCTTCGTGACGATCGCCGGCGGATTCCTGCTGGGTCTCGGCCTGGTTCTGTCGAGCCAGGCGACCACGCTCTGGCATCTTCACGTGACGTTCGGCTTCTGCGTGGGTTTCGCGGCGGGCGCCTTCCTGACACCGCTCTCGGCGACCGCGACGAAGTGGTTCACCAGCAATCGCGGGCTCGCGGTCGGCATCGTCTCCGCCGGCGGCGGCGCCGGGATGCTCCTGCTCTCGCCCCTGACCCGGTGGGTCACCTCGGCGTACGACTGGCGCGTCGCGATGATCGTGCTCGGCGACCTCGCATGGCTGGTGGTGATCCCGGTCGCACTCCTCATCAAGAACGCGCCCGCCGACATGGGCGCCGTCGCGCTCGGCGGCGCGGCCACGCGGCAACGCGATTTCTCCACACGCGAGGTGCTCCGGGCGCCGCAATTCTGGGCGATCGCGCTCACGCACTTCGCCTGCTGCGCCGCCCACGCCGGCCCGATCTTCCACATGGTGACTCACGCGATCGATCAGGGCGTGACCGCGATGGCCGCCGCGACGGTGCTCGGCGTGTCCGGGCTTTCGTCGATGGGCGGGCGCATCGCGTGCGGGATGATCGCCGACCGGCTCGGCGCCAAGCCCACGTTGCTCGTCGGCCTGGCGCTCCAGGCGGTCATGGTGTTCTCGTATCTCTTCACTCGGGACACCCTGAGCTTCTACGCTGCCGCGGTGCTGTTCGGTATCTCGTACGGCGGCGTGATGCCGCTCTACGCGCTCGTGACGCGCGAATACTTCGGCGAGAAAGTGATGGGCAGCGCGTACGGCGCGGTGTTCCTGATCTCGACGCTCGGGATGGGCCTCGGCTCGTGGGCCGGCGGCTTCATCCACGACGCCTTCGGCACCTACGCCTGGCTCTTCATCAGCTCGGCCGCGATCGGCCTGATGGCGATGGTGCTCGCGCTGACCTTCCGGGCGCCCCGTGTCGTGTCCGTGGCTCGTCCGGCCACCGCCGGGGCTCGATAAACCGACCCCTTGGCGCACCCGCGCCATTGGCGGTTGACACCCTGATGGCCCAATGATACAAAATCGTCGCTTTTCCGGGAGGTTTAGCGCACCCCTGCGTATCCCCGAGAATGATCATGGAGGATCGCCAATGGCGGCGAAGCGGATCAACAGAAGGCAATTCGTCAGGATCTCCGGTGCCGCGGCTGCGGTCGCCGGAACCGGCCTGGACGCAATCCTTTCGGCGCAGCGGGCGCCCGCATATGCGCAGGGAGCCAAGCTCCACCTGACGCGCTGGGTCGACTTCGTCCCGGCCGGCGACGAGGTTCTCGCCAAGCAGATGGCCGAGGCCGGCAAGGCGCTTGGCGCCGAGATCACTCTCGAGCGCATCAACGCCAACGATCTGCAGCCGCGCATCACGGCCGCGGTGTCGTCGGGCAGCGGTCCCGACATCTTCCACCTGCTCCACAACTGGTGCTACCTCTACGAGAAGAGCCTGGTCGACGTCACCGACATCGCCGAGCCCATCGGCAAGGCTCAGGGCGGCTTCTATCAGCCGGTCATCGACGCGACGAAGGTCGGCAAGGCATTCCGAGCGGTCCCGCACGCGATCGTCGGCGGCCAGATCGCCTATCGCAAGTCGCTCTTTGCCGAGGCGGGCGCGAAGGAGTTCCCGAAGACCTGGCAGGAATATCGCGAGGTCGGCAAGAAGCTCAAGGCCAAGGGGGTCCCGATCGGGCAGACGGCGGGCCACACCTTTGGCGACGCGCCGGGCTTCTGGTATCCCTACATGTGGTCCTGGGGCGGCAAAGAGGTCGAAAAGGACGGCAAGACCGTCGCGATCAACTCGAAGGAGACGGTCGAGTCGATCAAGTTCGCGACCGCCTTCTGGAAGGACGCGTGCGACGAGGGTGGGCTGGCGTGGGACGACGCCAGCAACAACCGCGCGTTCCTGTCCGGGAGCATCTCGGCCACCTTGAACGGCGCGTCGATCTACATCGAGGCGCTGCGGAACCCCGACAAGTACAAGACCGACAAGGGCGAGCAGATGAAGGGCGATATCCTGCACGGCGCGAACCCCGCCGGCCCGAAGGGTCAGTTCCACTATCACGCGTCCTTCCATCACGGCATCATGAACTACTCGAAGAACCAGAAGCTCGCGAAGGAATTCCTGAAGTGGCTCCACGCCAAGGAGCACTTCGAGCCATGGTTCCTGTCAGAAAAGGGATTCAGCGTCGGCGCCACCAAGATCTGGGAAGAGCACGCGATGTGGAAGGAAGATCCGGTGATGCTGCCGTACCGGACCGCGGCGCGGGCCTTCCAGCTCTTCGGATTCGCGGGGCCGCCGAGCGCCAAGGCCAGCGAGGCCTACTCGAAGTACATCGTCGTGGACATGTACGCCAAGGCGATCCAGGGCATGTCCGCCGAGGACGCCGCCAAGTGGGCGGAGGGCGAGCTGAAGCGGATCTACGGATAGGACACAGGACACTCGTGGCGGCACGGGAACCACGGTCGATAGCGGGAGGCGCCGGCGGCGCGGCCGAAGCGGCTTCCCGTCTGACCGTGGCGCCCCGTGCGGCGGCCCGGCGCCCGTCGCTCGGCCAGGCGCTCGAAAACGAGCGGGTACTCGGCTTCCTCCTGCTCTCGCCGACCGTGGTGCTGCTCGGGCTGTTCATCGCCTACCCGTTCGTCAAGGGCGTGTGGATCAGCCTCACCAACGCGACGGTCGGCAATCCGGGCGTGTTCGTGGGCTTCCACAACTTCGAGAAGGTCTTCTACGACTCGATCTTTCGGCAGGCGACGTACAACACCTTCGTCTACACGGCGCTCGCAACCGTGGGCAAGCTCGCCCTCGGCATGTGGCTGGCGCTCCTGCTCAACCGGCACTTCCGAGCCAAGCGTCTCGTCCGCGCCTCGATGCTCTTGCCGTTCATCATCCCGACCGTCTTGTCGACCCTGGCCTGGAAGTGGATGTTCGATCCGACGTTCAGCGTGCTGAACTGGTCCCTCTATCACGCGGGGATCATCCAGACTCGGATCGGCTGGCTCACCGACCCCACAATGGCGCTCATGTCGGTGGTCGTCGTGAACATCTGGCGCGGCATGCCGTTCTACGCGATCTCCCTCCTGGCCGGCCTGCAAACGGTCAGTCCCGAGCTTCATGAAGCGGCCGCGATCGACGGAGCCAACGGCTGGCACCGTTTCTGGCGGATCACGTGGCCGCTGGTCTTGCCCGTTACGATGGTGGTCACACTGTTCTCGGTGATTCAGACCTTCGCGGACTTCCAGCTGGTCTACGCACTGACCGGCGGCGGGCCGGCGAACTCGACCCATCTGTTCGCCACCTACGCCTACCAGATCGGCATCGTCACCGGCCTGCTCGGCGAGGGCGCGGCCGCCTCGCTCGCGATGTTCCCGATGCTGTTCGTCATCGTCATCATCCAGCTCTGGTACATCCGCCGCGTGGAAGGCGCCTGATGGCCGGCCGAGGCGGCTCGGGCTCCGGAATGGTCGAAGGGGCGTTGTGGAAGAAGTGGCTGTATTTCTACATTCCGCTGTTCGTGTTCATGGTCGGGACGCTCTTTCCGTTCTACTGGATGTTGGTCACGGCGTTCCGTCCTGACGGCGAGCTCTACCGGCCGTGGCGGGCCGTCAACAACACGCCGTTCTGGACCACCCACCCGACGTACGAGCACTTCGTCTATCTGTTCAAGCAGACGATGTTCGGGACGTGGCTCTACAACACCATGTTCATCGCGGTCATCTCGACCGTGATCTCGATCTTCTGCGGGCTCCTCGCGGGCTATGCACTCGCGCGGCTCCGGTTTCCGCTCGCCGGGTCGATCGGCACGAGCATCTTCGTCACGTACCTGGTGCCGCCGACCCTGCTCTTCATCCCGCTCGCCAATATCGTGCGCGACTTCCGCCTGGGCGACACGCCGTGGGCGCTGATCCTGACCTATCCGACGTTTCTGATCCCGTTCTGTACCTGGTTGCTGATGGGGTACTTCAAGACGATCCCGAAAGAGCTCGAAGAATGCGCGCGCATCGACGGCGCGTCACGGATTCGCGCGATGGTCCAGATCGTCTTCCCGATCGCCACGCCGGGCATCCTGTCGGCGGGCATCTTCGCGTTCACCCTGTCCTGGAACGAGTTCCTCTACGCCCTCGTCTTCTTGTCCTCGCCGCAACAGAAGACGGTACCCGTGGGGGTCTTGTCCGAGCTGATTCGCGGCGACGTGTTCTTCTGGGGCCCGCTCATGGCGGGCGCGCTCCTGGGGTCGGTTCCGGTAGCTCTCATCTACTCGTTCTTCGTTGAGCACTACGTGGCCGGCCTGACCGGCGCCGTGAAGGGCTGAGAGGACAAGGAGACAGCTATGGCTCAGGTGATGATGAAGGACCTGAACAAGAAGTACGACGAGGTCCATGCCGTCAAAGACGTGAACCTCCACATCCGCGACAAGGAATTCGTCGTGCTGGTCGGCCCGTCCGGCTGCGGCAAGTCGACGACGCTCCGGATGGTGGCGGGGCTGGAGGAGATCACCGGCGGAGAGATCACGATCGGTGACCGGATCGTCAACGATCTGCCGCCGAAGGACCGGGACATCGCGATGGTGTTCCAGAACTACGCGCTGTACCCGCACATGACCGTCTACGACAACATGGCCTTCGGGCTCAAGATGCGGAAGTTCCCCAAGCCCGAGATCGCCAAGCGGGTCGGGGAAGCGGCCGAGATCCTCGGTATCCAGGAGCTGCTCAAGCGCAAGCCGCGCCAGCTCTCTGGCGGCCAGCGGCAGCGCGTGGCGGTCGGCCGCGCGATCGTGCGCCATCCCCAGGTGTTCCTCTTCGACGAGCCGCTCTCGAACCTGGACGCGAAGCTCCGCGTTCAGATGCGGGTCGAGCTCAAGCGCCTGCACGAACGTCTGGAGACGACGGCCATCTACGTCACCCACGACCAGGTCGAGGCGATGACGCTCGGCGACCGCGTCGTCGTGATGAAGGACGGCTGGATCCAGCAGGTCGGCGAGCCGCTCGAGCTCTACGGGCATCCGGCCAACCGGTTCGTGGCAGGCTTCATCGGCTCGCCGTCGATGAACTTTGTCGAGGTGACAGTGGCCGATTCGAACGGCGCCCTGTGGGCGGATACGCCGGGGCTTCGGGTGAAGGTGCCACCGGCCAGCGCGGGCCGGCTCGGGGCGTACAAGGGCCAGCGCGTGACCCTGGGAATCCGTCCGGAAGACCTGCGCGTGGCGACCGGTAGCGACTCGGCCGACTTCAGCTTCGACACGGTCGTCGAGGTCGTCGAGCCGCTCGGCTCGGAGATCCTGCTCGACCTCAAGGCCGGACCGAACGTCATCGTCGCGCGCGTCGACCCGACCGTTCGCGTGAAGCACACCGACAAGATGCGGCTGTCGCTGCATCCGGAGCGTGTGCACTTCTTCGACAACAAGACCGAGCTGGCGATCTGATCGCGTAACGAGTAGCTCGTGGGGCGCGCCCGGGACACCCGGCTCGCATATCTGCTGCTAGCGCCGGCGCTCCTCCTGCTCCTGACGGCGCTCGCCTATCCGATCGGCTGGGAGGTCTGGACGAGCTTCACCGACCTCTCGCCGCTCAAGGACGCCACCGCGTACGTCGGGCTCACGAACTACAGTCGTCTTTTGGCCGGCGCCGACTTCTGGCAGGCCGCGTTCGTCACCGTCGGGTACGCCGTGGTCACGAGCGCGGCGAAGCTGGCGCTCGGGCTCGGCTTCGCCCTCCTGCTCGCACGGCCGTTCCGCGGACGAGTCTTCGTCTTCCTGGCCGTCTTTCTTCCCTGGGCCTACCCCGCGGGCGTAAGCGTGATCGGCTGGTACTGGACCCTGAACCCCCCGACCACGACCTCCTACGCCCCGTTCATGGGACACCTGAAGTACGTGGTCGACGGCACCTTCGGCACCGGGGCCTGGGCCTTCGTCAGCGTCATCCTGTTCAACATCTGGCGCGGCAGCTCGTTCATCGGCGTGCTCCTCCTCGCCGGCATCAACGCGGTCCCGCCCGAGCTGTTCGAGTGCGCCGTGCTGGAATCGAAAAGTCCGTGGCGCCGCTTCTGGATGGTGACCGTACCGCTCCTCAAGCCGTTCCTCGCGCTGGCGGTGTTCCTGTCGCTCACCAGCGCCTTTGCCGACCTCGCCAACGTCTGGATGCTCACCGCCGGCCGCATCGTCTTCCCGATCATCGGCACTCAGGCGTACTTCCTCGCCATCAAAGCGGGTCAGTACGGACCCGCCTCGGCGCTCTCGCTGACCCTGGTCCCCGTCTTGCTCGGGATCCTCCTCGTGCTGTTCCGCGTCTTCGATCCCCCTCGGCAGGAGACGGCGTGAGCCCGAGGCCCTGGTGGGCGAAGCTCGGCCACGGGAGCCTGATGCTCCTCGCCATCGTCTACTGCCTCTTCCCGATCTATTTCATGCTGGTGCAATCGCTCAAGACCCCGGAAGAGGACGTCTTCGGTAATCCGTTCATCGTCATGAATCCGACCCTCGAGAACTTCGAGGAGCTGTTCGAGCGCCAGAGCGAGGTCCGGGGCTTCGTGGGCGTCGCGCTGCGTCGCTCCTATCCATTCCTGGACTGGCTCGTGAACACGCTCGTCGTTTTTGCCGGATCGGTTCTGGTGACACTGGTGGCCAGTGTCGCCGCCGGCTATGCGCTCGGCCGGTTGCGTCCGCCGGGCTTCCGCTGGTGGCGGCGCGTCATCTTCGCCACGTACGTCGTCCCGCAGACCATCCTCTTCATCCCGCTCTTTCAGGTCGTGCACGCGCTCGGGCTGGACGACAGCATGCTGGCCCTCCTCCTCGTCTACCCGAGCATGGCCCTGCCCTTCTGCGTGTGGATGCTCTCGGGCTACTTCCAGCACCTGCCGCGCGAGATCGAGGAGGCGGCGCTGGTCGAGGGCGCGAGCCGCGCCAGCGCCTTCTTTCGCATCATCCTGCCGATGAGCCGCCCCGTGCTCGTCGCCGCGGGCATCTTCACCCTCGGGATCGTCGCCAGCGACTTCATGATCGCTTCCGTCTTCCTCCTGTCCCCGCAGAACCAGACCATCACGGCCGGGCTCGGCACCTTCGACGTGGCGCTCGACGAGCTGGGCGCGGTGGCGGGGGTCAACCTGCTGGCCATTCCCGTGTGACGATCTCCGCCGTCTTCGCGCGGGGCTTCGTGCGCGGGCTCACGGCCGCGATGGTCGAGGGCGCTGATCTTCGTAGGGCTTCCGCGCCTCCTCAGGGATCCGGCGCGATACGAATGATCCGGTGCAGCGCCGTCTCGGGGACGTAGAGGACGCCCTTGGCGTCGAGCACGATGCCGCCGGGATCGCCGAGCTCGCTGGCCACGACGCTGACCCTGCCGGCCGGCGAGATCCGGAAGATCTTCCGAATCTGATAGCCGGCACAGACGAAGATGCTGCCGTCGGGGCGGTCGTCAGATTCGTGCGGTGGTAGTGACCGGCGGGGAGTCGCACGACGAGACGGAGCTCGCCATCGGGCGCGAGACGAAGCACCTCTCCGACGGAGCTCAGGAACACGAGGTCGTCGCCCTGCGTCGCCGTCACGCCGATGAGCCGCCACATGGGCTCGCGGTCCGGACGTGTGGCTTCGCTTCGCGGCAAGATCGGGACGAGCAGATCGGCGCGCCGCGGGAGCGGGCGGTCCTCGGCCGGATCGACGCGGAAGACCAGCGGGCCCTGATAGCCTTCGTCGACGAGCCAGCTGAGAGACGGCGGCAGCGGCGTCTCCGAGCGAAGATGCGCTTCCGGGCTCGCGTAGTCGACGAAGACGAGACGCCCGCGCCGGTCGAGTGTCAGCGCGCTCCCGCCGACGAGGTGATTCAGCCCGACGGCGACCGGCCTGGAGCCGCTGGTCGTCTCCCAGGCGGTAGATGCGATTGCCGTTTTCCTCGCCGAGGAAGAGGCTCCCGCTCCGAGGATCGACCGCGAGACTCCCGAAGCACGGCCTTTCGCGTTTCGTCGGCGAACGGGATGACGACACGCGGCACGCGCGCGGCGTCGATCGGCAGGGGCCCGCGGAGGTCGAGGCGGTAGATCTCACCTGCCGCGTCGCCGAACGCGCCGGCGCTCAGCACCACGAGTCGTCCGCGAGGATCGAGGGCGAGCTGGATCGGACGGGGAAGCGCGGTCGCCACCACGTCGACTCGGAAGCCCGGCGCCACCTCGGCGCTCGCCGCTGGGTCGAGGATTCGAGACGACGCACCCGGTCAGCGAGAGCCACGCCGCCCACCCACGACACTCACGAGCCGTGTGACCATGTGAGCCTTGACATTCTCGAAGTGCCTCTGCTAGCCTCCGCGTCGCTCGGCGTGTTGCCTCGCGTGCGACGGAGCTGACGCGGCGCCTGGGCGTCGCCCGAATCGCAGATAATTCACAGCTTCTCCTGGAGAGCACACCGATGATCACCAAAGCGTTGATCGCTTCGGCAGCGAGCGTGCTCGTGATCGGCCTACGTGAGCCTTCCCGGCGCGCCCAGGACGAGAAGGTCGCGGAGCCCAAAGGCGTCACGGTCAAGGGACTGGTCACATCGCTCGGCGCCATTCTCGGCCACGGTGAGCACGCCGCTCTTCGTCACGGGATCGACGGTGGAGCTGGCGCCTGGCGGGCAAACCGGCCGGCAGGAGTTCAGGGTGCCGACCTACATCTACGTCATCGAGGGCACACTGATCACCGAGTACGAGGCGGCCCCGATCGGGATCAAGGGTACCCAATACCACGCGGCGGGGCAGTCCTTCATGGACCACGGCGGCGCGGGCTGGTGGCACAACCTTGTCAACCGATCGGAGAAGCCCGTCAAGTTCCTGATGCTTCATCTCGGCTATCCCGGTCGTCCCGATCCGATTCAGAAGCCCGAGAAGGAGTGAGCTCGACTCCTCGCCACCCGACGCAGCCCGTCCCGCCGACCGGGTCGGTCGCGACGTTTTCTACTTCCCGACCCCGCCGGTAATTCCCTGGATGAATCGGTCCAGGAAGAAATTGTAGAGGATCGCCACGGGTAGCCCTACCATCAACGCCGCCGCCATCAACGAGCCCCAGTAGTACACGTCACCGCGGATCAGCTCGGTCGGCACGCCGACCGTGACCGGCTTCTGGTCGCCTGGCGCGACGAAGGCCAGCCCGTAGAGGAAGTCCTGCATCGAGAGCGTGAAGGCGAAGATGACAGCGGTCAGGATTCCGGGGACGCTCACAGGCAGCACGACACGCAGAAGCGCGCCGAGGTAGCCGCAGCCGTCGACGCGGGCCGCTTCCTCCATCTCCATGGGCACGGTCTTGAAAAAGCCCATGAGGAGCCAGGTACAGAACGGGATCGTGATGGTCGGATACACCAGCACCAGCGCCCACCAGCTGTCCTGCAGCCCGAGCATCGCCACCACCCTCGCCAGCGGGATGAAGAGGATGATGCCCGGCACCAGATAGGTCATGAACACCGCGATGCCGAGGTTCTCGGCCCCGGGGATCCGGAGGCGCGCCAGCGCGTATCCTGCCGGCACGGCGATGAGCAGCGTGATGACGGCGACCCAGACCGCGATGACCATCGTGTTGACGATCCAGGCGCCGTAGTTCGTGCTGTAGAAGAGGTACGAGAAATGCTTCAACGTGGGCGGCAGGTGGAACCAGAGCGGGAACTGATCCATCCGGTAGAGGTCGGGGTCCTGCTTGAAGGCCGTGATGGCCATCCAGTAGATCGGGAAGATGGCGATGACGACGTAGGGCGTGAGCGCGCTGTAGATCCAGACGTGGCGTCGGATCTCTTTCTGGCGGTTCGTGCGCGGATCGGCGGCCATCGGTCAGTACTCTCTGCGCTTCAGGTTTCTGAGCATCAGGATCATCAGGGGCAGGAGCAGGGGAAAGAGGAACAGGGCGATCGCCGCCCCGCGTCCGAGCGCTCCGGCCTGGATCCCGACCTGGTAGGCGAGCACGGGCAAAGTCTTCGTGGCGTTCGCCGGACCGCCCTGGGTCAGGAGGTACACGACGCCCAGATCGGACAGCGTGAACACGGTATCGAAGAGGAAGCCGATCAACAAGATCGGCGCGATCATCGGGACCACGACGTGGCGAAAGCGCTGGAAGAAGCTGGTCCCGTCCACCCGCGCGGCGTCGAGGACCTCGTTGGGTACCGACGTGAACCCCGCGAGCAGCACGATGGCCGAGAACGGAAAGTTGCGCCACACGTTCACCATGATGCACGCCGCCAGCGCCAGGTGGGGCTCGCCCAGCCACACTGGCCAGTCCGCGGAGCCGTAGGATCCGATGACGCCGATCCGGCTCAGGAACCAGTTGATGACGCTGAACTGGGAGTCGTACATCCACTTCCACCCGAGCACGCTGATACTGATCGGGAGCGTGAACGGGATCACGACGAGGCCGCGGATGAACTTCTTCCCCCAGAAAGGCTGAAGCAGGAGAAACGCGAGGCTGGTTCCGAGCAGGCCCTTGAAGACGGCGGCCACCACGGTGAAGCCGATGCTGTTGCGGAGCGCGATGAGGAAGACATCGCTCTCGAACGCCGCCCGGAAGTTCTCCAGCCCCACGAAGCTCGCCGAGGTGTCGGCGACCGAGGCATCGCTCAGCGCCAGAAAGAGCGAGAACAGGAACGGAGCTCCGACGAGGAGCATCACGTAGAGGACGGCCGGCGCGAGCAAGAGGTAGCCGAAGGCGAGTCGCCTGGACGTCTGGCTCGCGAACCACCTCCGAGGGCGCGCGCCGAACAGCGATCGAAACGGCGGCGGCCCGGGCGCTTGCCGCGTCCGGGCCGCTGCTCGACGAGCTTGCCGTCATGCCTGCTTGTGCTTGGCGTAGATCCGGCGGTACTCGCCCACGCCCCACTTGACCGCGTCTTCCAGCGCCATGCCGCGACAGAACTTGGTGATCATGTCGGGGAAGACGAACGTGTTCACGATCTCCTGGATCGGGGTGGTCGACGGCCCGGGTTGGCCGTAGAACGCGACGATCTTCGGGAAGTCCTGGAGGATCTGTAGCTTGGGGTCGCTCCCGATCACGGGCATGGGCTTCTTGTAGCGGTCGCTGAGGTACGGCATGTTGTAGCCGCGGCTCTGCACCATGCCCTCGAGGTCGTTGTCGATGAGGTACGTCAGCCATTCCTTCGCCGCTTGCTGGTTCTTGGAGAACTTCCAGACCATCCAGACGTTCGGCGCCGCGGCGCTCACCCGCTTGCCGGGCAGGCCCTGGGGCTCGAGCCCGAGGAAGGTGTTCTCGAACACCGGAGGATTCGTGTCCTCGGTCGTGCGGTACGCCGAGATCGCGTCGTGAACCCAGCACGCGATACCCGAGGCCAGGTAACGATTGTCGGACGCGTCGTCCCAGGAGAAGACCTCCGGCGTCATCCCCTCCTCGAAAATCGCCTTGGCGAACTTGAGGAACTCGCGCAGCTCCTTGGAGTCGATCGTCGGCTGGTCACCGGACGGAGTCGCCTCGGTGCCGCCGAAGCTCGCAGAACATCGACCGCCAGATGAGGTTCGCGTCGGCGCACTGTGACAGCGCGATCCCGGTCGGATGTCCCTTGGCCTTCAGCGTACGCGCCGCCACCCGCGCCAGCTCCCAGGTGTCGGGATACTTCAGATTGTTGGCGTCGAACAGATCCTTCCGGTAGAGCATCGGCGCCAGGATGTAGAAGATCGGCAGGCCGTACCAGCGGCCCTCCACCTCGACGAGCGACCTCGCCGCGGGGATCCAACCGCCGTACTTCTTGCCGGCCGCGTCGGCGATGTCCGTGAGGTCGACCAGATTCTTGTAGTAGAGCCGCGTGAGGATCGACGAGCCGTTGTAGATGATGTCGTGGCCGCGCCGGCCGCGAACTCGGCCGCCATGCGCGCGGGAATGTCGAGATGGGGAATGTGGTCGACGCGAACCTTGACGCCGTTCTTGTCGCCCCATTCCTTGGCGAACTTGTCGTACCAGGCGTCGTACGCCGGGATGAAGTGGCTCCACTGCAAGATGCGCAGGGTCGTTCCCTTGATCTGCGCGGGAGCCTGCCGCGCGTCGAGCATCGTCAGCAGCGAACTACCCGCGACCCCGGCGCCGGCGGTCGCGAGGAAATTCCTGCGGTTGAGGGTTGACTTGGCGGCCTTGACTGGTCGCGGGTCCGTCATCGTGAGCCTCCTCTGCGTTCCTGGCGCCTATAGGCGGTTGGCAACCGGCAACCCTCGTAAAGAATTAGATCCTTTATGCTGCCTTGCGGCCAGTTGTCAAGTGGCCGTGTTCGGCCCGGTGCTATCCTCGCCGCGATGCGACGACCGTCTCGCTGGCGCTCGTCGGTGATCCTCGTGGCGATCGGCGCGTTCACGGGCGGGCTCGCCTGGCTCCTGGACACGCCGAGGCCGCCGGCCGGCGCGCCGAAAGCCGAGCGCCTCTACCTCGGTCTCTGCGCGACGTGTCACGGGCCGGACGGAAAAGGCTCGTGGCGGCGGCGCTCTTCCTGGTCAGGCCCGGTAGCCTGAGCGACGCCGCGACGATCGACGCACGCTCCGATCAGTACCTTTTCGACCTCATCAAGCACGGCGGTGCCCCCATCGGCCGGCCGGGAATGCCGGCATTCGGCTCGACCCTGACGGATGACGACATCCGCGAGATCGTGCGTTACGTGCGCGGGCTCTCCCACGCACGCTGATTCAGGGAAGCTTCTCGATCCTGATCAAGATGAGCTGATCGTCGCGCTGGCGCACGGCGAGCTTGACCCGATCGCCGGGTTTCGGACCGACTGGATCCAGGAGCGCCGGAGCGGCGGAGACAGCCATGAGATCCATGGCGTTCATGCCGAGCGCGGAGACGGGATCATGGCGAACGAGCAGCATGTCCGGAGCGGGGCGCGCGACGATCGTCCCACGAACCTCGTAGGCCGGGGGACGGATGATCGTCCCCCAGATGCCCGCGGCGAACGCCACGAGCAGCGCGACGAACAGGAGGACGGCTAGCCGGCGGTGCGAGACGGACTTAGTACTTCGAGTCTTCCCAGTCGAACGCCCGGTAGTGGGCGTCGTCAGGTCGGAGGTCGTCGCCCGTGAGCACCCACTTGCCGCCGCATCCCTCACGCGCGAAGTAGGCCGCGGGCCTGGGCGCGGAGCCGATGCTGATGATCAGGATGAAGATGCCGACCGCGCCACCGAGGCCGCAGAGCAGCCCCTTGCCTGGAATGTAGAAGACGTTGGCGATGCCCGCGCCGACGTTGTACGCAGCGGACTCCGCCTCGTGCGACTCCGGCTCCGGCATGTCCTGCTGCATGACCGGCTGAGGCGCGGGCTGCTCGCTGGGGAGGCGGCGAAGGCGGAGCCGGCTGCTGGGCTGCCGCGAGCGGGGCGAGCGGACCGGTGGCGAGCATCGCGAGCGCCACCAGGACGGTCAGGATCCTGCTTCCGGTCTTCATCAAGGGAACCTCCTCCCGAACAGGCCTCAGGGAGACATTGTCCGCCCCCAGGGGGCACGCCACCGCATCAATTCCGGCAGACTTCGATCATAGCAAACGGCTGCACGGCGCGTAAACTCGACAAACGCTATAATCGGCGGCACATTCACTCCCAGGAGGCCCGTCACCCATGAAGCTCGTGCGCTTCTCCACCAACGGCCAGACCCCGCGGCTCGGCGTCCTCCAGGGCGACCGCATCGCCGATCTTCAGGCCAGCGTCGCGGCCTCTCTGACGCGGCGCGGCGTAACTCGTGCCGCCGAGCTCGCCGCGGCGCTCGTCCCGAACAGCACCCGCGCGTTTCTCGAGGGCGGGCCACTGGTCGAGGAGACCGTCGCCGGCATCAAGGAATGGGTCACGATCCCGGCGAACTCGGCGCGCCTGCACGCGCCGATCACGGATCCCGGCAAGTTCATCTGCATCGGCCTCAACTATCGAGACCATGCCGAGGAGGCCAATCAGCCGATCCCGAAGGAGCCGCCGATCTTCGCGAAGTGGTCGAACGCCATCCTCGATCCGAACGAGCCGATCCTGAGACCGCGCGGCTCGAATCAGCTCGACTGGGAAGTCGAGCTCGGCGTCGTGATCGGCAAGACGGCGCGCTTCGTCAGCAAGGACAAGGCGCTCGACCACGTCTGGGGCTACACGATCATCAACGACGTGAGCGCGCGGGACTTCCAGTTCATCGGCAGCCAGTGGATGGCCGGGAAGATCCCGGAGACCTTCGCGCCGGTCGGGCCCTACATCGCCGATCGCGCGGACATTCCCGATCCGCACGTGCTCGAGCTGAAGCTGTGGGTCAACGGCAAGCAGATGCAGGGCGGCAACACCAAGACGTTCATCTTCGACGTGCGCTACATCGTGAGCTACCTCTCGGGGCTGATGACGCTCTCGCCGGGCGATCTCATCGCGACGGGCACGCCGCCGGGCGTGGGCTTCGCGCGCAAGCCGCCGGTCTTCCTGCAGCCGGGCGACACGTGCCGGCTCGAGATCACCGGACTCGGGCAGATCGAGAACCCCGTGAAGGAGGCGTGAGGAGACCAGGACGATGCTCGACCTCATCGCGCCGCTCGTCGTTCAAAACACGACGAAGATCGTCCTCGTCTCGCTGGACGGCCTCGGCGGGCTCCCCCGGCCCGAGACCGGACGCTCGGAGCTCGAGACGGCTCACCTGCCCAACCTCTCCCAGCTCGCCACCGAGGCCGCCTGCGGCCTCATCCGACACGTGGCGCCCGGGATCACACCGGGAAGCGGCCCCGGCCACCTCGGACTCTTCGGCTACGACCCGCTGCACTACCAGGTCGGGCGCGGCGTGCTCGAAGCGCTCGGCATCGAGTTCGACCTGCGCGCGGGCGACGTCGCCGCGCGCGGGAACTTCTGCACGATCGACAGCGCCGGTCGCATCACCGACCGGCGCGCGGGCCGGCTCGCGACCGAGATCAACCTGCGGCTCACCGAGCGCCTGCGAAAGATCCGCCTGCCCGGCGTCGAGGTGTTCGTCGAGTCGGTGAAGGAGCACCGATTCGTCCTCGTGCTCCGCGCGCGCGCCCGCGGCGGCGCCCGGCTGGCCGCGGGCCTGACCGAGAGCGACCCGCAAGTCACTCGGCAAGCCGCCGCTCGCCGTGAAGGCGCTCAATCCGCGCGCGAAGGCCACCGCCGCGCTCGTGAACCGCTTCGCCTCCGAGGCGCGGCGTTTGCTCGCCGACGCGGCGCCCGCGAACATGGTGCTGCTGCGCGGCTTCGACCAGCTGCCCAAGCTCCCGCGGTTTCCCGAGGTCTTTGGTCTCCGGAGCGCCGCGATCGCGGCCTATCCGATGTACCGCGGCCTCGCGAAGCTGGTCGGCATGGAAGTCCTGAAGACCGGCACCTCCTTCGAGGACGAGCTGGCGACCTTGCGCGAGCACTGGGACACGCACGACTTCTTCTTCCTGCACTACAAGGACACGGACAAGGCGGGCGAGGACGGCGACTTCGACGCGAAGGTTCGAGCCCTCGAGCGCCTCGACCGGGCGATCCCGGAGATTCGCGCGCTCAAGCCCGACGTCTTGATCGTCTCCGGCGACCACGCCACGCCGTCGGTGCTGGCGGGGCACGGATGGCAGCCGGTTCCGGTCCTGGTCTGGGGCCGCTACTGCGGCCCCGACGGCGTGACCGCGTTCACGGAGCGCGCCTGCGGCGCCGGGAGCCTCGGGGTCATCCCTTCCCAGCACCTCATGCCGCTCGTGATGGCGAACGCGCTCCGACTCACGAAGTTCGGAGCCTGACGGGCGCTCCCGTCGACCCCCGAATTCCCTTGCCCGACATCCGGGCAAGGTCATACTCCGAGGTGAGGTCGTGCCGCGGCACGCCCCCCCATCACCCATGGAAGAGCTCGAACGGCTGAGGGAATCGATCAAGCTGCTGCTCGTCGAAGGCCGGGACGAGCGGCTCTCCGACGTCGTCGACGACGCGCACCCCGCCGACGTGTCGCGCGTGATCCGCGAGCTCCCGCACGACGATCAGGTACGGCTCTTCCGCCTCTTGAGCCCGCAGCACGCGGGCGAAGTGCTCGCCGAGCTCGACGACCCCACCCTGCGTGAGCTGGTCAGCTCGCTGCCCGAAGTCGAGGTCTCGCGCGTCCTCGACCGGATGCCGCCCGAGCAGGTCGTCGACGTCGTCGAGGAGCTACCCGAAGAAGCGGGCGGACGACATCCTCGAGCTCATGGAGGAAGAGAAGTCCGAGGAGGTTCAGGAGCTCCTCGAGTATGGGGAGGGCACGGCCGGGCGCCTCATGTCGTCCGAGTTCGTCGCGGTCCGCGAGGACACGACCGTCGCCGAGGCGATCGAGCACATCCGCAAGGCGGCGTCCGGCGAGGGGCCCTTCTACCTGTACGTGGTCGACGACCACGATCATCTGGTCGGCGTCGTCCCGCTCCATCGCCTGCTCGCCGCCGACGCGGCGACGCCGATCCGCGCCCTCCGGACCGACGAGGTCGAGAGCGTGCGGGCGGACACGGACCAGGAGGAGGTCGCGCGCCTGGTCCAGCACTACAACCTGATCCAGATCCCCGTGGTGGACGTCAACCGGCGCCTGCTCGGCACGATCGGGGTCGACGGCGTGATCGACGTCATGCGCGAGGAGGCGACCGAGGACATCCAGCGCCTCGGCGGCGTCGCCGGCGACGAGACGGTGCTCGACCCGCCCCGCGCGGTCTTCGTCAAGCGCAACCTCTGGCGGCTGATCAACCTGGGCACCGCCGTGCTGGCCGCCTCGGTGATCGGGCTCTTTGAGTCCTCGATTCAGACCCTGGCGACCCTGGCGGTCTTCATGCCGATCGTCGCCTCGATGGGTGGCATCGCCACGACCCAGACCGCGACCGTCGTGGTCCGGGGGATCGCGCTCGGCGACATGAGCGCCAGCGTGCTGCGACGGGTCCTCTGGAAGGAGCTGTGGCTCGGGCTGTCGACCGGCGGCGTCAACGGTCTGGTGATCGCGGTGATCGCCTACCTCTGGAAGGGGCAGCTGCTCCTTTCGTTGATCCTCGCGGTCGCCCTCGTCGCCAACATGCTGGTGGCCGCCGTCGTCGGCACCTTGATTCCGATCGCGCTGAAAACCTCTCGCGTCGACCCGGCCATCGCGTCGAGCGTGATTATTACGACCTTCACGGATGTATTCGGATTCTTTTCGTTTCTGGGGCTCGCGACCTTGTTGATCAGGTTTCTCCTCTAAAGGGTCGTCAGGCGAAAAGTAGCTTGGCAACGCCGGTCGGCCGTGGTTAGAATACGCCCGGCTCTCGGCTTCGACCGACTCTCCCCCAAATCGACACTGCCGGAGGGCTCTGAGTGGACGTAGCGTTAGAAAAGCGGCAGGTTGAGCGTGCTTACGAGCTGTTAGCTCCGGTGTACGATTTCATCTTCGACTGGATCTTCGCTCCGGGCCGCGCGGCCGCGATCGGCGGCCTCGATCTTCGGCGTGACGATTCTGTCCTCGAGGTCGGTATCGGCACCGGCTTGAACCTCCCGCTCTACCCGTGGTCCTGCCACCTCACGGGGATCGATCTTTCTCAGGAGATGCTCGACAAGGCTGTCGAGCGCGTGCAGACCCTGGCCATGCCCAACGTGGTTCTCAAGGTCATGGACGCCACGTCGATGGACTTCGGCGAGAACGAATTCGACAAGGCGGCGGCGACCTACACGATCTCGGCGGTCCCTGATCCGGTTGCCGTGCTGCGCGAGATGCGCAGGGTGGTGAAGCCGGGCGGCATCATCGTGATCCTGAACCACTTCAGGAGCCAGCGCCGAGTCACCGGCACGGTCGAGGATCTGCTGGCGCCGGTGTGCACGCGGCTGGGCTGGAAGTCGAACCTCATGATGGAGCCGTTGCTCGAGCAGGTCGGGCTGGTCCCCGAGTCGATCACCCACGTGAACATGTTCAAGGGGTGGCGCCTCGTGAAGTGCATCAACCGGAAGTAGCCCGCCTCACCGCCCTCGTCCTCGCTCTCGTCGTCGTCGCGCCTGTCGTCTCTGCCGGGCGGACGGCGCTGTTCGCCGGGGCGTTTCTGATCGAGTTCCTGACCCGTGGGCGCCCCCCCGTACTGTCCGCGCTGACCGATCAGCCCATCCGCCGGCCGATCCCGCTCCCCGGCGCGGGCGCCGATCTCTATGTCCACCGAGGGCTCGGCGCCGGCCGGCCGCTGGTGCTCGTTCACGGGTTCGCGCCTGAGGGCAAGGACGACCCTCGTGTCCAGGACGTCGCGGGGCTCCTGGCGCGGGCCGGCTTCGACGTCGCGGTGCCGACGATCCCCGGGCTCACCGGCCGGACGGCTCGGACCCGAGGACGTCGAGCCGGTGATTGCCGCCCTCGCCGCGCGTGATGGGAAGGCGGTCCTCATCGGAGCGAGCGTCGGCGCCGGCCCGGCGCTCCTGGCGGCCGCCGACCCGCGCAGCCGCGAGCGGGTGAGCGTGGTGCTGAGCCTCGGGGGCTACGCGTCCGCGGCCGAAGTCCTGCGGTTCTGGCTCACCGGGGCGTACGCCTACGAAAACGTTCGCGGCCGGGTCGACCACGATCCGAAGCTCGTGCGCATGTTCGTGCGCGCCAACGCCGACCGTCTCGACCCGGCGTCGCGCGCGATCCTCGAGGCCGCCGATCGGGAGGCCGCGGCTCGACTGCTCGACGCGCCGCCGCCGGACCTCCAGAGGTACCTCGACACCCTGTCGCCGCTGCGGGTCGCCTCGGCGATCCGCGCACGCCTCATTCTGGTTCACGGCCGCGCCGACTACGCGGTGCCCTATACGGAGAGCCTGCGGCTGGCGGCGGCGCGACCCGATCGGACCACCCTCGTGCTGGTCGGGCTGGTCGGGCACGTCGAGGCCGCCAGCGGCCCGGGCTGGCGAGACGTCCGCGACCTGTTCCAGTTGTGGCGGGTGGTGTACGCGCTGCTGAGTGCGTAGTCGCGCGTCACACGCGTCAAATTTCTTGGTCCCTCCGGGAGGCGTTTGCTAGGCTGCGCGCATGAAAACAAAAATCTTCGCGACCGCCGTGATCATGCTCTTTGCCGCCGGATGCGCCACGACGGCGGCGCGCCGCCAGTTCGACGACATCAACTTGCCCGCGGGGCTCGTCTACCAGCCGCAGGATTCGATCGTGATCGAGTCGCCCACCGTCAAGGCGGCGCAGCTCGTCTATCGCGGCCGCCTGGAGCCGGTGACGCTCGGCGAGGCGATGCGCACGCGGGTCGAGGCCAGCGGCTGGCGTCCGGTGTCGCGGACGACCACGGGGCAGGATGGATGGCGGCAAGTCTTCGAGAAGGACGGCAACGCGCTCGAGGTCCACGTCTACGAGGGCCTCTGGTACACCTACCTCGCGATCAGCGCGTCCCAGATCACGCAGCCGGCTCCCGTCCAGACGGGGAGCGACACGCCGCCCGCGTCGCTCGCGACCGGCGTGGACGAGCCGAAAGCCGCCGGCCCCTCGAAGGCCTCGGCGACCCTGGAGCCCGGGATGGTGTCCGAGACTCAGACCGCGCCCGCGAAGAGTGATCCGTCCTTCACCCAGCGCGTGAAGGACTTCTTCTCGAACCTCTTCACCTGGTAAGGAGGGGGGGCTCCCGCCCCCTCGCCTCACTGCATCCGCACGTTGCTCGGCGCCGACGGCGCGATCGTGTCGGCGGAGTCGCTCCACTCCTTGGCGGTCGTCCCGGCCCACGCCGGATTGTGCGGGGCGCCCGTCGTCTTCTTGTCGGTCACGTCGCTGGGGCGCGGATTGAGATTGAGATACCAGATGAGACTCTGCCCGGCCGCGCTGGATTGTGGTGCGCTGATCTCGCTCTGGATGTCGGAAAGTGACAGCAGCCCGGAGTAGATCTGGATGCCGCGGATGATACCGTTGAACTCCTCCCACCCCGGGTAGCCGCCCCACGACGCTCCGTTGAAGTCCGGCGCCTGACCCACGACGATCGCGGGGGTCGGTGGATTGCGATCCGCCCAGCCCGGATCGGTGATGGTGTGCGTGATGACCTTGGTCGTGTCCGGCCAGTCCCAGTAGAACTCGTGGCGAGTCGTCGTCGCCGATTCACGCCAGGCGCGGAACACCTGAGTGTACCAGCGGCCCCACTGCACCTCGGATCCGGTCACATAGTCGTTGGCGTAGACCGAGATCTCCCATTGCCCGGCGCCGTTCGGCGCGGGAACCGGATACGGATGCGCGCCGTAGTACGTGTTGGCGCTGCCGCCGTCCCACACGAAGGTGCCGTCGTTGCCCCAGAAGAACGTCGTGTAGTAGCCGGTCGGTGAATTCGTCGGCACGGTCTTCATCCGCGGAAACACCTTGAAGACGTACGTCGCGTCGTAGATCGGAAACGGGTTGTGCCAGAAGAGCATGCGACGCACGGCTCCGTCGCCCGGCCACTCCAGGCCGAACGACGCCGCGGCGGCTTGTGTCGTGTGGGTCCCGGCGAAGAGCAAGGCAACGACCAGCGTTGCCAAGATCCCCTTTCGGCGTACGTTCATCGTGTCCTCTCCTCTCGCGAGAAACCTGAGCCGAGGGCGCCGATCTCGCGCATCAGCGCGCCACCGAAAAGGCGATCGTCTTGACGACGGTCTTGTTAGCGCCGCCCTCGACGTAGGTCATCGTGATGCGAACGGTGTAGGCGCCGACGGCAATCGACGCGGGGTCCCAGAAGAAGCACGCGGTGCCATCGTCTCCGGCCAAGCAGTAGGGCTGGCCAAATTCCTGGTTGGTGAAGACGGTCGCGCCCGCGCTGTTGAGGATCGCGTAGGCGAAGTTGTTGAACACCTGGCCGGTCCCGACGGCCGGGAAATTCTGGACGCGGATCGGCGTCGTGACGACCTGTCCGGCGACGAGGCCGGTGGTCGTGAAGTCGCCGGCGGCCGGCGAGCCCGAGGGCGGCGACGGAGCCGACGACGACTGCGCAGTCGCGGGTACGAGGCGGACGGCGTCGGCCCCCGCGCTACCGTTGGCGTCACTCGTCTCTACGTAGCCCGTCGTGCCGGCGTTGAAGGTGTTCGATCAGCTCTCTCAGCCGAGAAATTCTCGGCAGAGCGTTTCCCACATCATCGCGGAGAGCTTCAAGCTCTCGGTGTCCACGCGTTCGTTGTGGCCGTGGAACATCACCGGGTACTCGGTGTACGGGATGCGCAGCGAGTGCAGGCCGAAGCCGTACGCCGGGATGCCCTTCCAGCGGAAGAACTTCGCGTCGGTGCCGCCGGTGGTGATCGCCGGGACCACCGTGCTGTCCGGCATCATCCGCTTGCTCACGCGGCGGATCGCCGCGATCAGCGGCGTGTCGGTCGGCGACACGCTGCCGCCGCGCCGACGGTCCGACGGCGTCTCGATCGTCACCTTGGACGCGAGCGGGCCGAGCGCTTCCTTGATCATCGCCTCGACTTCGTGCTGCTCGACGCCGGGCAGCGAGCGGATGTCGACGTCGATGTCGACGCGATCGGGGATCACGTTCACCTTCGTGCCGCCGTGCGCGATGTTCGGCGAGAACGTCGTGTGGGTGCACGCGTGCGCCTCGCGGGCCAGCGCGAGGTTGTCGAGATCGCACACGGCCTCGTACACGCGGTCGGGATCGGTGAGCGCCTCCGTCAGACCGGGCTCGAGCGTGAGCGACTGCACGTAGCCACGCCAGGCGTCGAGGATGCGCGCCTTCGGCCGATACTCGGCGAGCCGCTGCACGACCTTGGCGGCGGTCACGAGGGCGTTGTCGGTCTTGAACGGCCGCGAGCCGTGGCCGGGCGTGCCGTGGACGATCAGGCGGCGCCAGTTGCCGCCCTTCTCGCCGACCGTCACCTTCAACGTGTGGCCGGCCTTGGTCGGGATCGGCACGCCGCCGCTCTCGGTGATGACGTAGTCGCACTTCACGGCGTCCGCGTGATGCTCGACCAGGTGGCCGGCGCCGAGAAAGCCGCCCGCCTCCTCGTCGGCGACGGCCAGATAGATGAGCGTGCCGCGCGGGCGCCAGCCGCTCTTGGCGAGCCGATACGTGGCCACGGCCATCGTGGACGTCAGGTTCAGCATGTCGATGGCGCCGCGGCCCCACACGATGCCGTCGACCAGCTCGGCCGCGAACGGATCA
Organism: uncultured Candidatus Rokubacteria bacterium; assembly: GCA_963789955.1. Lineage (GTDB taxonomy): Bacteria > Methylomirabilota > Methylomirabilia > Rokubacteriales > CSP1-6 > AR31. Next base: position 792,023 of record CAWBMV010000034.1, on the reverse strand, counting down.
CGCTGCCAGCCCGACAGGCTGACCGGCACCACGTCGGTGTGGCCCATCAGCAGCAAGGTCGGCGCTTTGGGATCGCGACCCTCGATCCGCGTGATCAGGCTCATCCGGCCCGGCTCCGAGGTGTAGCGCTCGCAGGAGAGCCCGGTGCCGGCGAAGAAGTCCTCCAGCGCGGCCACGCTGCGCTCTTCGTGGCCGGAGGAGGCCTCGCCGGTATTGACGCACCCGTTCCGGATCAGGGTGCGGAGCAGCTCGGTGGCCTGGGTCTCGATCGCGGTGTCTTCGGTCATCTCGACGCCTCCGCTACAGGCTCAGATTTCTTCCTTCGCCGGTGCCGGGGCGCTGGATGCCCCAGCCCGAGAGCTTGGTGAGCACGGTGTTGCGGTGCACGCCGAGCCGCCGCGCCGCCCGGCTCACGTTCCAGCCGGTTCCCTCGAGCACGCGCAGGATGTACTGGCGCTCGAACTGCTCCATCGCCTCGCGCAGCGGCGGCCCGGTGTCCTCACCGAGGCGCGAGCCGGTCTCCGGCATCGCGACGTCGAGCGGCACGTCTTGCAGATGGATGACCGGGCTCCGCGCCAGGACCACCGCCCGGTGCAGCACGTTCTCGAGCTCGCGCACGTTACCGGGCCAGTCGTAGCGCGTGAGCACCTCGAGGGCGCCGGTCGACACGCCGCGCACGTCGCGGTTGCACTCACGCGCGATCTTCCGGACGAAGTGCTCGACGAGCGCCGGAATATCCTCGCGCCGCTCGCGGAGCGGGGGCACGTGGATGGGCACCACGTTGAGGCGATAGTAGAGATCCTCGCGGAACGTGCGCGCCTTCACGGCGCTTCGCAGATTGACGTTCGTCGCCGCCAGGATGCGCACGTCCACCGGCACCGGCCGGATCCCGCCGAGCCGCTCGATCTCTCGCTCCTGCAGCACGCGCAGGAGCTTCGCCTGGAGATCCATTCTCAGCGTTCCGATCTCGTCGAGGAACACCGTGCCGCCGTGGGCCAGCTCGAAGCGGCCGAGCTTCTTCGCGTGCGCGCCCGTGAAGGCGCCCTTCTCGTGGCCGAACAGCTCGGACTCCGCCAGGGTTTCGGGGATCGCCGCGACGTTGACGGCCACGAAGGGCTGCCCGCGGCGCTCGCTGCGCGCGTGGACCGCCCGCGCGACCAGCTCCTTGCCGGTGCCGCTCTCGCCGGTGATCAGCACCGTGGTCGGCGTCGACGCGATTTGCGTGATGAGCTGATAGATGCGCGCCATCTCCGGGTGGCGGCCGACCATTCTCTCGAACGACCCCGCGAGGCCATTCGCGTCGGGCGGCCCGCCGGCCAGCGCGGAGCGCAGGTAGAGCACCTCGCGCTCGAGCGCGCGCTTGTCGAGCGCGCGTTGAGCCAGCATCAGGATGTCGTCGACGTCGAAGGGCTTGGTCAGATAGTCGTAGGCGCCGCGCTTGAGCGCTTCGACGGCGGTTCGGAGCTCGCGGACCGCGGTCGCGATGACCACGACCGTCGACGGGTCGGCCGCCTTGATGCGCGGCAGCACGTCGATGCCGGGCTCGCCGGGCATCCGCTGATCGAGCATCACGAGGTCGACCTCGTGAGCCTTCAGGACCTCGAGCGCCTGGGCGCCGTTGGCCGCCTCGAGGACGTCGCAGGTCTCCTCGAGGATCGCCCGCACCGAGGCGCGTACGCCTTCCTCGTCGTCGACGACGAGGACCGTGCCGCGGCGGGCCGTCTGCGCGTCGGCGGCGGTCACCGCTGGCGGGAACGTTCCATCGTGAGGTATTGATTCGCCCCGCCGCCGCTGCCGCCGGCGCGGTGCACGTAGATCAGGATCGTCTCGCCCGGCTTGAGCGCGGAGAGCGCCTTGAAGAGCGTGGCCGGCTCGTCGGCCGGTCGGCGTGAAATTTCGAGGATCACGTCACCACGACGGATGCCGGCCTTCTCGGCCGGGCTTCCCGGCTGCACCTCGGTGACGAAGAGCCCGCGCGAGACGGGCAGATCCAGGCGAAGCGCGGCGTCGCCGGTGAGCGCCTCCACGCTGAGCCCCCACTCGTCGTTGCCGGGCGCCTCGGCGACGACCGGCTCGTCCGCCGGCATCTCACCGATCTTCACCGTGACCGGCACCGGCTTCTTGTCGCGGATCACGACGAGCTTCATCGTCTGCCCCGGACGGATGGCCGCGATCTTCCGCTGGAGGTCGGGGACCTCCTTGATCGGCGTGCCGCTCAGCTCCACGACGACGTCGCCGGCTTTCAGGCCCGCGGTCTCGGCCGGGCTCCCCTTCATGACCTCGGCCACGAGGACGCCTTCGCGCTCCTTGACGCCGAAGCTGCCCGCGAGCTGATCGGTCACGTCCTGGATGACGATGCCGAGCCAGCCGCGCACCACCTTGCCGCGCGTGATGAGCTGCTGCATCACGTCGCGCGCCTGGTTGATCGGAATCGAGAACCCGATGCCCTGACCGGCGGCCACGATGGCCGTGTTGATCCCGATCACCTTGCCGTCGATGTTCAGGAGCGGACCGCCCGAGTTGCCGGGGTTGATCGAGGCGTCGGTCTGGATGAAGTTGTCGTACTGCGTGACCCCGACCCGCGTGCGCGCGGTGGCCGAGATGATCCCGACGGTCACCGTGCGGTCGAGGCCGAACGGATTGCCGATGGCGATCGCCCACTGGCCGACGCGCAGGTGGTCGGAGTCGCCGAGCTCGGCGGCCGGCAGCGGGCGCGGGGCGTCGACCTTGAGCACGGCGATGTCGCTCTTGGGATCGCGTCCGACGAGCTTGGCGGTGAACTTCCGCTGATCGGAGAGGCGCACGATGATGTCCTGAGCGTTCTCGATCACGTGGTTGTTCGTCAAGATGTATCCCTTCGGATCCACCAGGACACCCGAGCCGGTGGCGCGCGTGTCCTCGCGCGGGCGCCGGCGGAAATAGCGCTCGTAGAATTCGTCGCCGAAGAACTCGCGGAATCGCTCCGGCGCCTCCTCACCGCCGCCGCCCGGGCTCTTCTTCTGGACCGTGCTGACGTGCACGACGGCCGGTGTGACGCGATCCGCGACGGCGCTGAACGCGTCTTCCATGGCGCGCAGGACGGCGCGCGGATCGGTCTTCGGGGCCGGGCGCGTCTCGGCGGCGGGCGGACGCTGCTGAGCCCACACCGGGGTGGTGCGAAGAGCACGGCGAAGATCAGCGCGACGAGTCGATTCATCGGCGGTTCGGCCTCCTACTCTACTGGGGGCGGTCGGGCTGCGCCAGAGGGACCAGTGCCAGCTCGAGCACACGCCGGGTCCGCGCGGTCACGCGGCCGGCGGCGCCCCGGCGCAGGTGACCGACCCAGACGATCGTACCGCCGGCCTCGATCACCGGCACCCGGGCGCGGTCCCAGCGCGGCACCTTCGCCTCGATCAGGAGCGACTTGAGCCGGCGCTCGGATCCGCCGAAGGCGATGAACCGCTCGCCGCGCCTCCGGGCACGGACGACGAGCGGCGTCGCGAGATCGTCGGCGTCGAACGCCACGCGGCTCGGCTCGCGGGGGATCGCGTAGGCGTCGGCGCCCACGAGCCGCGCCTCGAGTGCCTGGCCGATCTCGGGAAGCTCGGTGCGTCCGGGCACGATGACCGGCCGCTCGACCAAGGCGGCCGGCGGCGTCGTCGCCAGACGCGCGAGCACACCGCTGACTTCGACGGTCACTCCGCCCAGCCTGAACGGCCGGCGCGGTGCCGGGACCGCGAGGACTCGCTTGAGCCCTCGATGCGCCCATGCTCTCAGCGGCGCGCGACTGCCCAGCCGCGCCGCGGCCTGCCGCAGGACCTCCGCGGCGACCGGACGCGGCACGGCGCGCAGCGCTTCGAGGCGCACGGTCACGGCGCGGTCGCTCCAGATCGCGAGCCGATCGAGCTCGGCGCCGGCGGTCTGATCGAGCGCGCTCACCGTCTCACGCGCCACGGACGCCAGGCGCGCGAGTGCCGCCGCGACTTCGGGGTTGTACGAATCGGCCAGAAGCGGCAGCAGCTCGTGGCGGATCCGATTACGCAGGAACTTCGGATCGCGGTTCGTCTCGTCGTCGACCCACGAGAGCCCGGCGCGCCGAAGCTCCGCCTCGAGCGCCGAGCGGCGAACCTCGATGAGCGGGCGAATGATCGGTCCGCGCACGGGGGGGATACCGGCCAGGCCGCGCACGCCCGCGCCTTGCACGAGCCGCATGAGGACCGTCTCGGCCTGATCGTCGGCGGTGTGGCCGACCGCGATACGCGTTGCGCCGACTCGTGCGGCGCACGCCTCGAGTGCCGCGTACCGCGCCGCCCGCGCCGACGCTTCGAGCGAGCCTCGTCGATCCACCTCGACCGTCGCGACCTCGACCGGCACGCCGAGTCTCGCCCCGAGAGCCTTGACGAAGCCGGCGTCGGCCGCCGACTCGGCGCGCAATCGATGATCGACGTGAAGCGCGTGGAGTCGGAGCCGCCACGCCGGGGCCAGGTCGAGCAAGAGGTGAAGCAACGCGACGGAGTCGGCGCCGCCCGACACCGCGACTAAAACGGTTTCGCCGCCCGCGAGCATCGCGTGGCGGCGAAGAGTGCGCTCCAGGTGCTCGCGCAGAGCCAAGCGCCTAGCCGCCCTGGAGCCCCACCCAGACCTCGCCGTCCTCGAAGTACTCCTTCTTCCACACGGGCACCGTGCGCTTGAGGGTGTCGATCGCGTAGCGGCACGCTTCGAACGCATCGCCGCGGTGCTGGGCCGAGACGGCGATGAGCACACTCGCCTCGCCGATCTCCAGGCGCCCGGTACGGTGGAGCATCGCGACGCGTTGCACGCCCGGCCATCGCGAGCGCACGGTCTGGCCGATCTCGCGCATCTTCACCTCGGCCATCGTCGCGTGCGCCTCGTACTCGAGATACTTGACCGGTCGGCCGCCGGTCTGGTTCCGGACGACCCCCGAGAAGATGACGACGCCGCCGGCACCCGGGTCGTCCACCTCGACCGCGATCGCGTCGGGCGACAGCGGCTCGGTCACGACGCGAAAGATATCGGGCGCGGAGCCGCCGCTCACGGGCGGGAAGAGACAGAGCTCGTCGTCGGGCGCCAGACGATGGTCGGCGGCGACGTAGTCGTGGCCGACCGCGAACAGGGTGAATGGACGGAACTGCGCGAGCTCGGGGTGGCGGTCGGCGATCGCCGACCAGGCAGACTCGACCGTGCCACCCTCAGGAAGATCGACTTCGAGCTGTTCGCGTCCGAGCGCCTCTCGGTACCGGGCGAAGAGACGAACCCGGACGCGCACCGTGGACTGCGAGCTTAGAAGCGGTGCGACTGACCGCAGCCGCAGCTCGACTTCACGTTCGGATTCTTGATCGCGAACCCGGCGCCCATCATGTTGTTGTCGACGAAGTCGATCTCGCTGCCCTCGAGGTAGGGCGCGCTGTGCTTGTCGATGTAGACCTTGATGCCCTGGGCGTCGAGCACGTTGTCGTCGGCCGCGGCCTGGTCTTCCCAGCCGAGCTCATACGACATGCCCGAGCAGCCACCGCCGACCACACGGATCCGAAGGCCCCATTCGGGCTTGCCTTCTTCGAGGCGAAGCTCGGAGACTTTCTTCGCGGCGATTTCGGTCATCGTAACCATTGCGATCCTCCCGATCTAGCAGGCGTTTCTGGAATCGAACCGATCGAAGTCATCGTATCACAGGATGCCGGCCTGGGGGTGTCAGAGGATGCCGCCCTGAGGCAGCAGGGTCAGCTCCTCGAGCGAGGCGCCCGGCGGCAGCGACGCCATCAGGACCGCGCCCCGGGCGACGTCCTCGGGCCGCAGCATGCGGCTGCGGTCCGGCGGATTCGGGATGGCATCCCAGAGGGGCGTATCCACGGCCCCCGGGACCAGTACCCCGACCCGCACCCCCTCCGAGCGAAGCTCCTCCGCCAGAACGCGGCTGAAGCCGACCACCCCCGCCTTCGTGGCGGTGTAGACGGCCGCGCCGGGGATCGCCCTCTGGGCGGCGATCGAGGCGATATTGATGATCGTGCCCCGGTGCTGGCGGATCATGATCGGGAGCACCGCACGGCAGCAGACCATCACCGCGCGCAGATTCACGGCGAGGATCGCGTCCCAGTCGGAAGGCTTGGTGCCCACCACCGGACCGAATGACGCGGCGCCGGCCGCGGTGACGAGCGTGTCGACGCGGCCCAGCTCGGCCACGGCCTCCTCGACCATCGCCTCGACCGCGCCGTCCTGCGTGACGTCCGTCGGGATGGCGAGCGCCGTGCCCCCGCTCTCGCGAATGGCCGCCGCCGTCGCGGCCAGCTGCTGACGCGTCCGCGCCGCCAGCACCACGGTGGCCCCCTCGCGGGCGAGAGCCATCGCGACCGCGTGCCCGACGCCGCGGCCGGCGCCGGTGACGATCGCGACTTGACCGTGCAGCGCGCCCCGGCCGGTCAAATCTGGAGCCCCCGGCTCGACTTGATCAGGTCCATGAACTCGGCGCGCGTCTCCGGCCGGTCACGGAACGAGCCGAGCATGGCCGAGGTGATCGCCTTCGAGTTCTGTTTCTCGACGCCGCGCATCAGCATGCACAGATGGACCGCCTCCATCACGACGGCGACGCCGCGCGGCTGCAGGACCTCGTTGATGGTGCTGGCGATCTGCGTCGTCAGCCGCTCCTGGACTTGCAGGCGCCGGCTGAACATCTCGACCAGCCGCGGGATCTTGGACAGGCCGACGATCTTGCGGCCGGGCATGTAGGCCACGTGGCACTTGCCGAGGAACGGCAGCAGATGGTGCTCGCAGAGCGAGCTGAAGTCGATGTCCTTCACGATCACCATCTCGTCGTAGTCCTCGACGAACATGGCGTCGTTCAGAATCTCCTTCGCGTCCTGCTCGTATCCGGACGTCAGATAGCGGAGCGCCTTCTCGACGCGGTCCGGCGTCCGTTCGAGGCCTTCGCGCTCGACGTCCTCGCCGACCTCTTCCAGGATCTTCGCGACTAGCTTCGCGATGCTTCCGTCTTCGCTCATCACGCGGCCTCACCTTCGTACTGGAATCGATTCTTGGCCGTCTCGACGACGGTCACGCGCCGGAGCGCGCCCGCCGGGACGGCCGGCGCCAGGAGGCGCCAGAACGCGCGCGCCAGCCCCTCGCCCGTGGTCACGACACCGGCCAGGGCCGGGACTTCCTCCAGCGTACGATGATCGACGTGGTCGAGCACGCGCTCGCGCACGGCGCCGTCGATCTGTCCGAGATCCACCGCCATGCCCGTCACCGCATCCGGTCGGCCGGCCACGGTGACTTCCAGATAGTAGTTGTGGCCGTGCGGACGGAAGCACTGGCCGTAGAGGGCCTCGTTCGCTTCGTCCGAGAGCGCCGGATCGGCCAGACGATGGCCCGCGCTGAAGTGATAGATGCGCGTGAGCTCAAGCATCGGGCCCTCGATAGTCGACGAACAAGCTCGGATCCTCCCACACCCGCACCTGCCACAGCCGATCCGCGCCGAGCTTCGGCGCCAGGAGCTCCCACACCGTGATCGCGATGTTCTCGGTGGTGGGGACGCGGCCGCGGAACAGCGGGTCCGCGGTCAGATCCGCGTGGTCGAAGCGGTCCACGACGGTCTCGCCCACCACCCGCTTGAGCTCGGCGAGGTCGATGACCATGCCCGTCTGCGGGTCGATCGGCCCGCGCACGGTGACGTCGAGCGTGTAGTTGTGGCCGTGCGGAACCGTGAGCCGTCCGAAGAACCGCTCGTTCTCTTCGGCAGACCAGCTCTCGACCCAGTAGCGATGACCGGCTGAGAACGTGAAGCGCCGGGTGCTGGCGGCGCGCGCGGTGTCCGTCATGGCAGCGCCTCGAGGAAGCGGCGCGCCACCGACTCGAGGCTGAACGCCTCGACTCGCTGGGTCGCGACCCGACCGAACTCTTCGCTGAGCTCTCTGTTCGTCAACAATGTCTCCAACGCGGTCGCCAGCTCGCCCGGGCTCCGCGGATTGACGAGTAAACCGGTCTGCCGATCCTCGACGATCTCCGGCACCGCCGCGGCTCGACACGCTACCACAGGCAGCCCGGCCGCCATGGCCTCGGCGAATACCAGCCCGAATCCTTCCTGGACTGTCGGGAGGCAAAAACAGTGGGCGCTGACATATTCTACCGCGAGCATCCGGCGCGTGACTTCACCGAGCAGCACCGCCGTGTCGCCGAGCCCGAGCTTGCGATGCAGCGCGCGCAGGCTCGCCGACTCCGGCCCCTCCCCTACGATGCGAATCTGGGCCGTGGGGATTCGCTCGCGGAGAATGGCGGCGGCGAGCAACAGGTCGTTCAAGCGCTTGCGCGGGTACATCCGTGCGACCGACAGCACGGTGGGGCGGACCGCGCGCACGCCGTCGGCCTCGGCGAAGCGTCGCCGCCAGTCGGCGAGATCGATCGGCTCGGGGACGACGACCAGCTTCGAGGTCGGAATGTCGTAGACATCGTGGGCGACCGAGGCGGAGTACCGGCTCGGCACGAACACCCGGTCGGCGCGCGCGGTGTTGCGCCGCTCCCAGCGCGCCTGCACGCCGAGCAGCGCCCGCACCACGCCCCGCTCGTTCCGAAGCTCGTCGGCGATGATCCCCTTCAGCATCACGACGAAGCGTCCGCGGCGCCGGCGCGCCCAGAGAAATCCGTCGAGGTCGACACCGACCGTGACGTCGGCGACCGGCGGCGCGAGCGCGACCCGCGCGTTGTAGAGCCAGCGGTCGAACGTGTGAAAGCCGGTGCGGATGTCGAGCGGCCGGACGGCGACCTCGTGGCCGAGCATCGCGAGGCCGCGGACGAGACCATCGATGGCGACGAACGTCCCGCTGCCCTCGGTCGGCGACAGCGGCGTCGACGTGAGGAACTCGAAGCGCACGACCCGGCGCGCTAGCGCCCGGTGAACCTGGCCGCGCGCTTCTCCAGGAAGGCCCGCGTGCCTTCCTGGTAGTCGTCGCTCTCGGTCGCCACGACCGCGAGGTCCCGGAGCTTCTTGCGCCGCTCGTCCGTGAGCCCCATCAGGTACGACTCGATCGTCGCCTTGGCGCCGCTCACCGACAGCGGCGCGTTGTCGGCGACCTTGCGCAGATAGTCGTAGGTGTAGGGCTCGAGCTCGGCCGCCGGCAGCAGCCGCTGGATGAACCCCATCGCCAGCGCTTCGCGAGTCGTCGACCGTCCGCGCCGAATACAGGATGTCCTTGGCGTAGGCGGGGCCGACGAGGTCGACGAGCTGGCCGACGGAGTCCGCGCCGTAGATGATGGAGAGGCGCGCGGCGGGAATACCGAACTTCGAACCCTCCGCGGCGAACCGCATGTCACACGCCATCGCGACGGCCATCGCCCCGCCCATGCAGAAGCCGAAGATCATCGCGACGGTCGGCTTGGGACACTCGCGAATCGTCGAGTAGGCCGCCCCGGTCTGCTCGTTGTAGCGCGCGGCGCTCGCGACGTCCTTGCGCTGCTCCTTGAACTCCGAGATGTCGGCGCCGGAGGCGAACGCCACGGTGCCCGCGCCGCGATAGACGATCGCCCGGACCGAGTCGGTCTTCCCCAGCTCCTGGGTCACGCGCGAGAGCTCGGTCCACATCGCCAGGCTGATCGCGTTGCGCATCGCCGGTCGGTTGATGACGACCGTCGCGATCGGCCCGTCGTGCTGCACCAGAATGTCGGTCATGCGTCCACCTCGACGAGGAGTGATGTGTCACTGCGAGTGAGAAACACTACCACTTCCGATCCGCTACCGCAGGCGCACGATCCGATGCAGCGACGACTCGGCGACGTAGACAGCGCCCCGCCCGTCCACCGCGATGCCCTCGGGATCCGCGAGATCCGAGGCCAAGGTCTCGACCGCGCCGTCGCGCGAGACCCGGAAGACCTGCCCCACGTGAAAGCCGCCGCTGACGTAGACGGTTCCGTCGGCAGCGGCCATGGCCAGGTTGGTGCGCGTGTACTGGCCGCGGGGTAGCGCCGCGAAGACCGTGAGACCTCCGTCGGCGGCCAGGCGATACAAGACGCCGCTCGACGCGAGCAGCAGCAGGTCACCGTTCGCGAGCGTGGTCGCCGACGTGAACTGCGGCAGCTGGGCGCTCCCTCGTCGCTTTCCCCACCCGCGCGGGTACAACGGCTGCACGTGCTCGAGGCGGCGCGGGAGCCCGACGGACGTGTCGAGGGCGAGACGGAAGACCAGCGGACCGAGATAGTCTTCCTCGATTCGAAGCTGCTCGAGCCCCGGCGGCAACCGCTCCTCCGGGCGGGAAACGTAGGGGTCGGCGTAGTCGAGCAAGATGAGACGTCCGGCGCGGTCGAACGTGACCGTGCCGCCGCCGGCCAGGCGTCGAAGCCCGGTCACGTAGAGGGTCAGCCGGTCGTCGGCGCCGAGGCGCCAGACGCGGGTTCCATTCTCTTCGCCCACGAAGAGCGCGCCCGATTCGGGATCGCGCGCGAGGCTGCCGAGCGTGGTGCCGTCCGCGCCGCGGAACGGAATCCTCGCCGGCTTCCGCGTGAGATCGACGGGCGCGCCGCTGTCGATCGGGAAGTCGATAGAGCTCACCGGCGGAATCGCCGCGCGCGCTGTAGCTCAGCACGATCAGGGCATGCCCATCCCAGACGATCTGCAGGGGCCGGAGCACGCCCGTCGCGACCGTCTCGACCTGGGCTTGAGTCTGAGGTGACGGAACGGACGGCGCCGCCAGGATCAGGAGCGCCGCCAGAACGAGCCTGCGTCGAGTCGCTGCCACGAGTCAAAGTCCCGCGCCGGCGGGCGCGCGGCACCCCGCCCCTCGCGGGGCGGGGTGTTCGACGGAGAGCGCCTACGCGAACTTCGCGTAGATGGCGCGGATCTTATCTTCGCCCCACTTGACGGTCGTCTCGAGATCCATCTTGTCCGTGCAGAACTGCGCCACCGCGTCGATCATCACGAACTGCTGATAGACCTCGTCCGCGGCGGGCGAGCACGGACCCGGATAGCCCATCGTGAAGTGATACTCCGGCGACTTCTCCAGGGGCTTGAGCTTCGGGTCCTCGCTGATGATCGGCAGCGGGCCCTTCGCGAAGTCCTTCAGGAACGGCGTGTCGTAGCCCGTGCTGGCGCGGAACGCCTCCTTGAAGTTGTCGGTGAGGTTCTCCAGGAACTAGCTTGGCCGCGTCCTGGTTCGTCGAGAACTTCGTGATGCCGTAGGCCAAACAGTTGGCGTAGGAGAGGCGACCCGCCGGCCCGCGCGGCGACAGCTGGATGAAGATCTTGTCCGCCAGCTCCTTGTTCTGCCCTTCGATCGTCCGGTAGGCGCTGATCGGATTGTGGATCCACGAGCCGCGCCCGGAGGCCAGGAGCCGGTTGTTGGAGGCGTCGTCCCACGCCAGCACTTCCGGCGTCATCGCTTCCTTGTAGAGCGCCTTGAAGTACTTCAGGCCTTCCCGGACTTCCTTCGAGTTATAGGTGATCGTCTTGCCGTCCTTGGCGACCTCGGAACCCCCGTGGCACCACATGATGGCCCGCCACGAGTTGCGCGAGTCGTTGTGATGCGCCAGCCCGATCCCGAGCGGGAAGCCCTTGGCTTTCAGCTTGGCGCCGCCGACTCGGCAGCTCGTCCCAGGTGTCCGGACCGTTCGGCATGCCGACCTCTGTCCAGAGGTCTTTCCGGTAGAGGCCGGGGAAGTCGATGAAGTAGTCGGGAATCGACTTGAACCGCCCCTTCACCTCGGAGAAGTTCTTCGCCAGCGGCGTCCAGCCGCCGTACTTCTTGCCGAGCTTGTCGGCCAGGTCCTGGACATCGATCAGGGCCGGGGCGAACTTCTCGGTGCCGGTGCCCGGCATCTGCACGATGTCGTGGCCGGATTGCGTGGCGATCTCGGCCGCGATCTTGGCCGGGATGTTCAGGTGCGGGATGTGGTCGATCGTCAGCTTGACGTTGTTCTTGGCCGCCCACTCCTGGCCCCACTGATCGAACCACTTGTCGTAGGACGGGACGAAGTGGCTCCAGCACAGGACCGAGAGCTGCTTCGACTGGGCCGCCGCTGACTTGACCCATACGTGAGGGGCCACGGCCGCGCCGGCCGCGGTCGTAGCAATGAACCGACGACGTGTCACCCGTGCCATGTGCTTCTCCTCCTTTGAACGATCGATGGACTCATTTCAGAGCTCCAGCGGTCAGCCCATGGATGAAGTGATCGAGGCTGAACGCATACACGATCGCCACCGGAATGGAACCGATGAGCGCACCAGCCATCAGCGAGCCCCAGTAGAAGACGTCACCACGGATCAGGTCGGTGGTGACGCCGTACGCGATGGTCTTGTTCGCCGACGCGGAAATGAACGTCAGGGCGTAGATGAATTCCTGATACGTCAAGGTGAACGCGAAGATGCCCGCGGTGATGATGCCGGGCACGATGACCGGCAGGACGATCATCCGGAACGTCTGGAACCGCGTGCAGCCGTCGAGCTGCGCGCTCTCTTCGATCTCGTGCGGCACCGTCCGCACGAAGCCCATGAGCAGCCAGGTACAGAACGGCAACGTGAAGGACGGGTACACGATCACGAGCGACCAGATCGAGTCGCCGAACCCGATGCCGCGCACCAGCTGGGAGAGCGGCAGGAACAGGAGCGCGGGCGGAATCAGATACGAGAGAAACATCGCCGTCGACATCGCACGGTTGCCGGGAAAGCGCATCCGGGCCAGCGCGTAGGCCGCCGGCAATCCGAGGGCCAGGGTCACGACGACCACGCAGACTCCGATCAGCAGGCTGTTCTTGAGCCACACCAAGAACAGCGTGTCGTGCAGCAGCAGCTGCACGTGCTGCATCGTGGGGGGCTCCTTGAACCAGAACGGAACCCCCGTCAGATTGTAGAGGTCGTTGTCCCGTTTGAAGGTGGTAATGATCATCCAGTAGAACGGGAACAGGACGATGAACAGGTAGGGAGAGAGCGGCAGGTAGGGCCCGTAGTCGCGTCGGATCTTGCGCCAGAGCTGGCTTCTCACGTCACTCCCGTCTCAGCAGCCGCAGCATGACGATCACGAACACGGCCAGCAGCGGAAACATGAACAGGGTGATCGAGGCGCCCATCCCGATGTCGCCGGCATTGATGCCGACATTGTATGCGTAGGTCCCGAAGACGTGGGTGGTGTTATAGGGCCCACCCTGAGTCAGGAGCCAGACCGCCGAGAAGTCGGTGAACGAGAACACGATCGAGTAGAGCAGGCCGACGAAGAGGATGGGCCGCACGATCGGGGCCACCACGTAGACGAAGCGGCGTAACGGGCCCGCCCCATCGATCTTGGCCGCCTCGATCACCTCGGTCGGCACCGCGGTCAATCCCGCGAGCAGGATCACCGCCGAGAACGGGAAGCCACGCCACACGTTGAGGACGACCACGGACACCATGGCCAGGCCGGGCTCGCCCAGCCACTGCCAGGGATATTCGATGATGTGCGCGGTCATCAGCATCCAGTTGATGACGCTGTACAGCGAATCGAACATCCATTTCCAGGCCAGCGACGAAAGCGCGATCGGGATCACGAACGGGATCAGGATCAGCCCCTGCACCAGGCGCTTGCCCTTGAAGCTCCGGTTGAGCGCGAACGCCAGCGGCAGGCCGATCACCAGGCGGATCAGCTCGGACGCGAACGTGAACACGAACGAGTTGCGCACGGTCTGCCAGAAGACCGGATCGGCGAAGATCCGCTGGAAATTCAGGAGGCCGACGTAGTGCCATTCGGGCGAGCCGACCCGCGCGCTCGAGACGCTCAGATAGAGCGACATCACGAACGGATACGCGATGAAGAAGGCGAGGTAGAGGACGCGGGCCCGACCCACAACACCGCCTGCACGGCCTCGCGATCACGCCACGCGACCTGCGATTTCCGGACGGCCGCGACCGCGACCGTCCGAGTCTGCGCGGCGTACCCCTGCGGCGAGCTCATCCCCGTGGGAGATCCCTGGTCATCGCAAGCATTGTCATCCGTGCCGTCATCCGCCCCCGTCTAGAGCCTGTGCCGATGTGAACGATGGTACTCCCTCGCAGCATGAGCGCGGCCGTGCGAGCTTCGCGGAGTCTATCGGGCTTGGGGGGTCTTCGTCAAACACGCTTTAGGTGACGCCGACGCCGCGGCGACCAGAGTCCGTTATACTCCCCGGCCATGGACTCCCGAGCGGTCGGAAGCGCGGCGGGCCGCGTGGTCGAGGATCGCGTGGTGCCCGGCCGGCGAGCCGTGGGCGCGAGTGCTCAAGCAGGGTCAGATTTTGAGGATCGTCGACCTCGAGGGACGGCAGGCCGTGGACTTTCTCTGCTACAACGCGGCCAATCCCGAGGAGCGCTACAACGCCGCCGACACGATGAAGTACGCCAAGACGATCTTTCTCACGCGCGGGGCACGGCATCTACTCGGATCTCGGCCGGCGCCTGCTGACGATCGTCGAGGACACCTGCGGCCGCCACGACACGATCGGAGGCTGCTGCAGCGCCGAGAGCAACGAGCTCCGCTACGGGGTCAAGGACACGCCGAGCTGCCGCGCGAACTTCCTGCGCGCGCTGGCGCCCTTCGGTCTGGGCCGCAAGGATGTCGTGGCCAATCTCAACTTCTTCATGAACGTGCCGGTCGAGCCCGACGGGACCATGGCGATCGTCGACGGGATCTCCAAGCCGGGCGACTATGTCGACCTGCGCGCGGAGATGGACGTGCTGGCGGTCGTCTCGAACTGCCCGCAGACGCGAAACCCCTGCAACGGCTTCAACCCGACACCGATCCAGCTGATCGTGACGGATCCGGCGCGATGAGTGAGTTGGTGGCGGTGGGAGGAATTGAACCTCCGACACGGGGCTTATGAGACCCCTGCTCTGCCGCTGAGCTACACCGCCGATCCGGGGAACTCGAGCACCGACGCAGAACGGAATTCTACCGCGAATTGACGGGGAAGACGTTTTGCTATAATCCGCCCGGACAATTCATCCGGAGGAGTCTTCACATGCAGTTTCGGAAACACCCGTGGGACGATGACGCCGAGCTACGCCAGGATACCGCCGAGGGCGACGGCACCGACGAAGCCGAAGAACCGGACGACGACGAGGACACCGAGGACGACGACGACGACTTCGACGATGATGACGACTTCGAGGATGACGATCTCGATGACGACGACCTAGACGACGACGATCTCGACGAGCTCGACGAAGACGACGCCGACGACGTCGTCGAGGACGACGCCGAGGAGGAAGAAGAGGAAGACGAGGAGCCGTAGCCGGTAGCCCACCACGCGACGAGGAGGCGGCAAGAATGGATGCTTGGCTGTTCCTACTGCGCTGGTTTCACCTTCTGGCCGGCATCACCTGGATCGGGATGTTGTACTACTTCAACTTCGTACAGGTCCCGTTCTTCGCTGGGGCCGAGCCGCCGGTGAGGACCGGCATGATCGCGGGTGGGCTCGTCAGTCGAGCGCTCTGGTGGTTCCGCTGGGGCGCGATGCTGACCTTCGCCACCGGCGGCCTGTACCTGCTGCACAAGTGGGCCCAGTTCGGGTTCCTTGGCTTCTTCAATCAACCGTACGGCTGGGCGATCGCCATGGGTGGCGCCATGGGCACCGTGATGTGGTTCAACGTCTGGTTCATCATCTGGCCGGCGCAGCAGGTCGTGATGGCGTCGACGGCCCGGGTGAAGGAAGGCGGCCAGGCGATCCCCGAGGCGGCGGCGCGCGGAGCCCGCGGCGGCGTCGCCTCTCGCACGAACACCCTGCTGTCGATCCCGATGCTGTTCTTCATGGGCGCGGCGAGCCACTTCGGTTTCTTCACGCCGACGGCGCGGCCGGCGAAGATCACCATGCTCGTCGTCTTCCTGATCGTCCTCGCCATCGTCGAGGGCAACGCCGTGATCGGCCCCGCCACACCGGACAAGGCGAGCGCGGGCAAGAAGCTCCTCAGCACGGTCAAAGGCACGCTCTGGGCGGGCTTCGTGATCACCGCGATCCTGGCGATCGCGCTCAAGATCATCTTCGGCGGCTGATCGGAAGCACGCTCGACGTGAAGGCCCGGCGGGGACCCCGCCGGGCCTTTGACATCGCTCTCGGCCGGCGGACCCCAGCGCGCACGACCGTCAGCGCAGATATTCGGCGAGCGCGGGGATCTCCGGCGCGACCGCCGGGATCGGCACCATCACCGTCGTCGGCCGCTTCGGCGTGTAGCCGGGCGGGTACGATCCCTTCAGCACTTTCGCTTCGAGGAGCTCGCGCGACGAGCCCTTGAGCGCCGGACCGACCGGGCCCGGCTTGCGCCGGATCGGTGTTGTGGCAGGCGACGCAATGGGCCAGATAGGTCTGACGTCCCCGCTCGGCGAGCGGCGAGAGGCCCGCGTCGGAGCAGCCCGCCACCGCGACGGCCAGCGCGAGCCACGCCAGCGGCGCGCCCCTCACGCCAGGTCGTCCCGCAGGCTCCGCTTCGTCTCGTCCGAGAGCACGGTGCGGGCGCGCTCGTTCGGATGCTCGACGACCAGCGCGACCTCGCTGGAGGCGAACTGCGCGCGCGCGTCCGGCGGCAGCGCGAAGCGCACGAAGTGCACGGCGCTCAGCTTGCCGCGCTCTTCGTCCGAGTGGCCGCTCTCGAACTCGCCCACGATCACGTGGGGACCGACGGTCAGCTTCACGTAGTCGCGCGTGTCGATGCCGAGCAGGCGGTCGAGCACCGGCTTGATCTCGGACGCCTCGGCGATCTCGATCATCAAGGTCGCCGCCAGCTCACCCGGCCGCGGCAAGAGTCCGTTGTAGACCTCGACTTCCTCGGCGATCTTCGACTCGTCGACGATGCGCTCGGCCCGCACCATCTCCTGGATCTGGAACCAGACCGTCGCGCGGTTCTCGAACACGAACGTGAGGTAGCGGCCCACCGACACTCGCCGCGCCTGCTTCAGCGCGACGATCTCGCGCCGGCGCGTCGCGCGGACCTTTTCGTACTCGACCAGATTCAGGATCTCGGACAGCTCCAGCAGCTTCATCCCGTCACTCCTCGAACCCGTAGGCCGCCGCGAGGACCTCGACCGGGTGCTTCGGCTTCCGACCGGTTCCCTGCTGGATCTGAAGCGCCGCCAGCGGGCAGTCCGTCGCGGCCACGGGCCCGCCCGTCGTCACCGCGTCGAACAGCGGCTTGGCGAGCTTCATCGAGAGCTCGTAGTATTCCTTCTTGAACCCCCAGGTGCCGTCCACCGCCGAGCATTTCTCGACCACGTCGACCGACGCGCCGGGAATCGCGCGCAGCACGTCGGCCGACTTGTGACCGATGTTCTGCGCCCGCAGGTGACAGGGCACGTGGTACGTCACGGCGCCGACCGGCTTCGTGAAGTTCGTGTCGAGCTCGCCGGCGGCGTGCAGCTTCGCGAGATACTCGAAGATGTCCCGCGTGTTCGCGGCCACGAGCCTGGCGTCCGCCGAGCCGTCGAGCCACGGGTATTCCTGCTTGAGCATGTAGCTGCACGTCGGCCCGGGCACCACGATCTCACGCCCCTCGCGAACCGCCGCCGCCAGGCTCGCCACGTTCTCCCGGATCAGCGCCTTGGCCTCGTCCACCGCGCCGCCGTCGAGATACGGCATGCCGCAGCACCGCTGCTCGGGCAGGCTCACGTCGATCCGGTTCCGCTCGAGCACGTTCACCGCCGCGCGGCCCGTCGCAGTGTCGTAGTATTCGACGCTGCACGTCGCGAACAGCGCGACCTTGCGCGCCGACGGCCCCGCGCCACCGGCGGGGGCCTTCGCCGGGGCGTTCGGCGAGTGCCGGCGCCCCTTGAACCAGGCCGAGAACGTCCGGCGGGCGAACTTCGGCAAGTTCCGCTGCCGGTGGATGCCGACGACGGCTTGCATGAAGGCACGATGCACGCCGAGCTCGTTCATCCAGTTGGACAGCGGCGCGGCGAGGCTGCCGAGCTTGCCGACGAGGTCGGCGTTGCCGAGCATCCGATCTTGCAGGCTGACGCCGGTCTGGCGCGCCTGCGCGGCGCGCGCGCGCAGCATCAGCCGCGGAAAGTCGACCTCCCACCGGTGCGGCGGCGTGTACGGACAGTGATTGAAACAGAGCTTGCACTGATAGCAGAGATCGACCACTTCCTTGACGTCGCGGGCCGGCAGCTTGTCGACGTCGCCGTCGACCGCCTCGACGTCCATCCGATCGAACAGCACCTTGAACGACGGACACAGCGGCAAACACCGCCGACACCCACCACAAATGTCGTAGACCCGCCGCAGCTCCTTATCAACCGCGCCGAGCTCCCAAAACTCCGGAGACTTCATATCGAGCGTTCCCATGCAGGTCGGTCCGTATGCCCTAACGCAGATCTCGTGGAGAGCCAGCCTACGCGTTTAGCGATCGCACAGGCGCGCGGTGGGCAGGGGCAGCGGGAGGGGTCGACCGGACCCGTTCCCGCGCCGCGACGATACGGACGCCGTGTGCCCAGATGGAGCCCAGCCGCCGCGGGGCAGCGAAAGTGCGCCGCGTGGTCCGGCGACCCCTCCCGCTGCCCCTCCCACCGCGCGCCTGTCGTAGCTAAATCGCCTCGGCGGGATCCTTCCCGGCGATCTGCTGCAGGCCTTTGTTGAACCGGCCCGCGTGCGACTTCTCCGCCTTGGCGAGCGTCTCGAACCACTCCGCGAGCTCGCCGAAGCCCTCGGTGCGCGCGGTCTTGGCCATCCCCGGGTACATCTGCGTGTACTCGTAGGTCTCACCGGCGACCGCGGCCTTCAGGTTCTTCTCGGTCTTTCCGATCGGCTCGCCCGTCGCGGGATCGCCGACTTCCTTCAAGAAGTCCAGATGACCGAAGGCGTGGCCGGTCTCGGCGTCCGCGGTGTCCTTGAAGAGGCCCGCGATGTCCGGGAAGCCCTCGATGTCCGCGACGCGCGCGAAGTAGAGATACCGCCGGTTCGCCTGCGACTCGCCGGCGAACGCGTCTTTGAGATTCTCGAAGCTCTTAGTGCCCTTGAGGCTTGCCATGTCTCCTCCTTCGTCGGGTGAGTGATGATCCGCCGCGCGGCCGGCGGCACGCGCCGCAGCGGCCGTAGTACTCGGTCCGGTGATCGAGGACCTCGAAGCCGGCGCGCGCCGGCAGCCGGCGGCGCGCGCCCCGCTGGGCGGGCGCCGGAACGTCGTAGATCCGGCCGCACGTCAGACACGTGAAGTGATCGTGCGGGCCGGTGTTGCCGTCGAAGCGCATGCCGGCCTCGTCGGCGCGCTCCGCCAGGAACCCCTCGGCGGCCAGCATCCGGAGATTGCGGTAGACCGTCGCGAGGCTCACGCGCGGCAGGCGGCGCCGGACCCGCCGGTACACGAACGCCGCGGTCGGATGGGCGTCGGTCGCGCGGACCACGTCGAGGATGATCCGCCGGGGCCGCGTCAGCCGGAGCCCGCGGTCGCGCAGCGTGTCGATCGTCTTGTTAGGAATCATTATCAATTACGACTCGAGCCGAAGCGTACACACCTCCGACGGCGCGTGTCAAGGGTCGGGCATCTGGCGCGGTCACAGGACTTCCAGTAGACTACCCACCTCAGGAGGACCGTTCGAATGGCTCGGCCCCCCGGGCTTCGGATTCAGGGAGCCCGACAGAACAATCTCAAGAACGTTTCGCTCGAGATCCCGCACGACCGTCTCACGGTCGTGACCGGAGTATCCGGCTCCGGCAAGTCCTCCCTCGCCTTCGACACGCTCTTCGCCGAGGGGCAGTGGCGCTACATCGAATCACTGTCCACGTACGCTCGAATGTTCCTCGACCGGGTCGACCGGCCCGACGTGGACAAGATCGAGCAGATCCGTCCGGCCGTCGCGCTGGAGCAGAAGAATCCGGTCCGCACCGCACGCTCGACCGTCGGCACCGCGACCGAGATCTACGACTACCTGCGGCTGCTCTACGCGAAGATCGGCCGCGTCCACTGTCCCGCGTGCGGCGCGCCGGCGGTCTCCCACTCGCCCGAGTCGATCGTGAACGCGCTGCTCGACGCGCACCCGGGCGCGCGCGCGATGATCACCTTCCCGCTCGCCGTCCCGGCCGGCCTGCCGCCCGCCGAGCTGTGGGCGAATCTCACGCGCCGCGGCTTCGCCCGTGTCCGGATCGCCGGCGACATCCTCGACGTCGCCGGCGCGCCGCCGGCCGATTTCGGCGACCGGAAGGCGATCGCGGTCGTCCTCGACCGCGTGGTGCTCGAGGCCGCCCAGCGCGCCCGCATCGTCGAATCGGTCGAGTCCGCGCTGCGCGAGGGCGGCGGCCGGGTCACGGTGGAGATCGTCGGCGGAGCGACCCGGGAATTCGGCGAAGACTTCCGGTGCAGCGGCTGCGGCGCCGCGCTCGAGCGCCCGCAGCCGCTCCTGTTCTCGTTCAACCACCCGCTCGGCGCGTGTCCGGAGTGCAAGGGATTCGGCAACGTGCTCAAGTACGACGAGGCTCGCGTGGTGCCCGACCGAACCTTGAGCCTCGCCGATGGCGCGGTGGAGCCGTGGACGCATCCATCCGGCAAGTGGTACCAGCGCGAGCTGATGAAGGCGGCCCGGCGCCTCAAGGTCGACACCGGCACGCCCTGGGAGAAGCTCCCGGCCGCGACGCGCGAGTTCGTCTACGGCGGCGACGGAAGCTTCCCGGGCATCCACGGGTTCTTCGAGGAGGTCGAGTCGTACCGCTACAAGCTCCACGTCCGCGTCTTCCTCTCGCGCTATCGCAGCCAGTCCATCTGTCGCGTCTGCCACGGCGCTCGGCTCAAGCCGGCCGCGCTCGCGGTCCGCGTCGCCGGCCTCACGATCGCCGAGTTTTCCGTGCTCACGATCGACGCGGCCGCCCGGCTGCTGAGCGACCTCCGGCTCACCGCGTGGGAGTCCGTCGTCGCCCGCGAGATCCTGCGCCAGCTGAACGCGAAGCTCACGTTCCTCCTGCGCGTCGGCCTCGGCTATCTCACGCTCTCCCGCCAGACGCGCACCCTGTCGGGCGGCGAGGCGCAGCGGATCAACCTGGCGAATCAGCTCGGCTCGCAGCTCGTCGGGACCTTGTACGTCCTGGACGAGCCGTCCATCGGACTGCACGCGCGCGACACCGCGCGACTCACCGACCTCTGCCGGGAGCTCGCCCAGGCCGGGAACACGGTCGTGGTGGTCGAGCACGACCGCGAGTTCATCGCGTCGGCGGATCACATCGTCGAGCTCGGCCCGGGCTCCGGCGAGCGCGGCGGCGAGATCGTGTTCAACGGGTCACAGGCCGAGTTCCAGAAGGCGACGCACTCGCTCACCGCGCGCTACGTGTCCGGGCGCGAGTCGATCCCGGTGCCCCCGTTTCGGCGGAGCGGCCGGCGCGTGCTGACTCTGGCCGGCGCGCGCCAGCACAATCTCAAGGACGTCACGGTCCGCGTGCCGCTGCACACCTTGACCGCCGTGTCGGGCGTGTCGGGCTCCGGCAAGTCGACCCTCATCCACGACACGCTCTATCGCGCGGTCGCGCGCGTCTTCAAGACCGAGTTCGCGCCGCCCGGCGAGTACGACACCCTGACCGGGCATCGAGTACATCAAGGGCGTCCGGCTGATCGATCAGGAGCCGATCGGGCGTACGCCGCGGTCGAACCCGATCACCTACGTGAAGGCGTTCGACGAGATTCGCAAGCTCTTCGCGGCGCTTCCGCGGGCCAAGGCGCTCGGGCTCGACTCGGGCGCGTTCTCGTTCAACGTCCAGGGCGGCCGCTGCGAGTCGTGCCAGGGCGACGGCTTCCAGAAGCTCGAGATGTACTTCTTCGAGGATGTGTACGTCGCCTGCCAGGAGTGCGAGGGGCGGCGCTACCGGCCCGACGTGCTCGGCGTGAAGCTTCGCGGCCGAAGCATCAGTGACGTGCTCCAGATGACCGTCGACGAGGCCGTCGACTTCTTCGCCGCGCAGACGAGTCTGGCGCGACGGCTGCAAACCCTCCAGGCGGTCGGGCTCGGCTATCTCCGGCTCGGGCAGGCGGCGACCACGTTGTCGGGCGGCGAAGCGCAGCGCCTCAAGATCGCGGCAGAGCTCGGTGCCCGCGCGACCGGCGAGATGCTCTACATTCTGGACGAGCCGACGACCGGGCTACACCTGGACGACGTCAAGAAGCTCCTGGGCGTGCTCAACCGGCTGGTCGACGCGGGCAACACGGTCCTCGTGGTCGAGCATCACCTCGACGTCATCAAGTCGGCCGACTACGTCATCGACCTCGGGCCCGAGGGCGGAGAGGACGGCGGTGAGATCGTCGCCGAGGGGCCTCCGGAGACGATCGCGCAAACACCCGGCTCGTATACCGGCAAGTTTCTGGCCGAGCTCCTACCGCGGCCCAACGGCAAGAACGGCCACTGAGCCGCGTCTTGGACCGCGCCGCCTCGACCCAGATGTTCATCGTCGCCCGCCGCCATCCTGAGCTCTACGACTATCTGAGCACGCGGTTCGCCGACGACCCGAACGTGACGGTCGTGCTGGATCGTCGGCTCACGCCGCGCCGGCGGCGAGCGCTCCCGGCGGCGGCGGAGCGGCGCCGGGTAGACCGGCGCTCGCGGCCCGAAGTGGACGAGCAGCTCCGCGCCACGTCTCTCGCGGTCGTGACCGCTTCGTCGGCCTCGAGCGCTTCGTCGGCCGCGGCCGCAGTTCCGGTTCCGGCCCCGGCGAACGAGGCGCGCCAGTGGGTCGAGTCGATGCAGCGCGGCGTGAACGCCGTGCGCAGCGCGCTCGAGGAGCACGAGCGGCTCCAGCAGGAAAACGAGCGGCTGCGCGCCGAGATCGACCGCGCTCGGAAAGAGCTCGCCGAGCTCGATGCCGGGATCAGCCACGCGATCGAGATCGTGACCGACCTTCACTCCCGCCTGAACAAAGAGCCCGACCGGGATCCCACCCGGTAGCCCGCCAGCCGGCGAAGCCCCGGCGCAGCAGCGCCGCTGCACCCCGCCATGACACGGTCGGCGGCAAAGTGGTAGCATCTCGCGGCCGTCGAATCACGGTCGAGAAGGCGCAGCTCCCCGAATCAGCGTCGTGCGCGCCGCAGGCCGTCGCGGGCTGGGGCCCCGCCGGAGGCGCGTCATGAATTGAGGAGGCACCCGAGAGATGCTCGTCCAGAGTCGTGGGCTTCGTGACAAGTACTGCATCGTCGGCGTCGGAGAAACGGAGTACTCGCGCGCCTCGGCGCGGACGACGCGCGCCATGGCCGTCGAGGCGATTCGCAAGGCGATCCTCGACGCCGGGCTCAAGGCCGCCGACGTCGACGGAATGCTCGACTACCAGGGCGGCGACTCGACCTTGGCCAACAGCGTCGCCTCCGACCTCGGCATCCGCTTCAACTTCTACATGGACGTGATGGGCGGCGGCTCGTCCACCGAGGCGCTGGTCGGGCTCGCGATGGGCGCGATCGAGGCGGGTATGTGCAACACCGTCGCGATCTACCGCTCGATGAACGGCTACTCGGAGTTCCGCATCGGCGGCACCGGCGCGCGCGCCGCCCAGCCGGTTCGCGGCCTCGATCTGGCGCAGGTGCCGTACGGGATGCGCAGCGCCGGCCAGAACTTCGCGCCGACCTTCATGCGCCACATGTACGAGTACGGGACGACCTCCGAGCAGGTCGCCCACGTGCGGGTCGCGCACAGCAAGCACGCCTCGCAGAACCCGAAGGCGCTCCTGAAGCAGCGCGTGACGGTGCAGGACGTGCTGGCCTCGCGCTGGATCGTCAAGCCGCTCCACCTGCTCGACTGCTGCCTCGAGACCGACAACGCGACGTGCATCATCGTCACGTCGGCCGAGCGCGCGCGGAATCTGCGGCACCGCCCGGTCTACATCATGGGCGTGGCCGGCCGCGTGTCGAAGCCGCGGCTCGATTTTCACTGGGCGTACGGCCCCATCTCGCGGGTGGCCGGCTACTACGCGAAGGACATCGTCTTCCCGCAGGCCGGCATCCGGCCCGAGGACGTCCACGTCACCGGCTCCTACGACGCCTTCACCTTCACCACGATGCTGCAGCTCGAGGAGTACGGCTTCTGCAAGAAAGGCGAGGGCGGCGCCTACGTCTCGAGCGGGATCATCGAGCTCGGCGGCAAGCGCCCGAACAATACCTCGGGCAGCCACCTCTGCGAGGGCTACACCCACGGCATGTCGATGGTGATCGAGAACGTGCGCCAGCTGCGCGGCACCGTCGACGACTACTGCCCGCGCGCCGCCGAGGGCGTGCACACCTACGACTACTCGCCGGGCCATTGCCGTCAGGTCAAGGACGCCGAGATCACGATGAACCTCGGCTGGGCCATGCCCGCGACCGGCAGCGCCCTGATCATGCGTCACTAGCCGTACGAGCCCAGACAAGGAGCTTCTGATGCCTCAGCCGGTGCAATACCGCGGCATGGCGCTGATCGTTCCCGACAACGACAGCGAGTGGAAGGAATTCTACGAGCACGCGCGCGCCCATCGGCTCGTCGTGCGCAAGTGCAAGGCGTGCGGGCTCATGCGCTACCCGCCGACGCACGCCTGCCCCTGGTGCATGGAGCTCGGGTGGACGTGGCACGAGGTATCTGGACGCGGGACGATCTATTCGTACGAGATCGTCGCCCACGCGATCCAGCCCGGCTTCAAGGAGATGACCCCCTACGCGGTGGTCCTGGTCGAGCTCGACGAGCAGCGCGGTCAGCCGACTCCGGACGAGGCGCTGCGGGTCATCGCGAATCTGGTCAAGCCGGACTTCACGGCCGAGGCCGAGGCGAACGTCCAGATCGGCCGCCGCGTGCGCGTGGTGTTCCAGGATCTCGCCGAGCACATGGCGTTGCCCCAGTTCACCCTGACCGACGAGCCTCCGGTCGGCCGCGTCTGGAGACTGCCGGAGTGAAATTCGGCCTGGGGCTCTCCGTTCAGCATCTGCCGGAGGAGCCGCAGGCCGTTCGCTTCCGCGAGCACGTCGAGCAGGTGCGGCTCGCGCGCGCCGTGGGCTTCAGCTCGATCTGGGCGAGCCAGCACTATCTCTCCGATCCGTTCACCTACTTCCAGCCGATCCCGACGCTCGCGCGCCTCGCCGCCGACGCGCGCGGCATGATCCTCGGCACCGGCGTCCTCCTGCTGCCCCTGCATCATCCCGTCGAGATCGCCGAGCAGCTGGCGACCCTCGACGTCATCTCCGACGGTCGTCTGGTCTTCGGCGTCGGCCTCGGCTACCGCGACGTCGAGAATCGCGCGCTCGGACAGGATCCCAAAGATCGGGTCAGCCGCCTGGTCGAGGGGCTCGAGGTGGTCGAGCGGCTGTGGAGCGGCGAGCCGGTCAACTACGACGGGAAACACTTCAAGCTGCAATCGACGCGGATCTCGATGCGCCCGCTGCAGAGCCCCCGGCCGCCGGTGTGGCTGGCCGCCAACAGCGACGGCGGCGTTCGGCGCGCCGCGCGGCTGGGCGACGCGTGGCTGATGAATCCGCACGCCACCATGGCGACGCTCGAGCGCCAGCTCGAGCTCTTTCGCCGAACGCGACACGAGCTCGGACGTCCGCCGGCCATCGAGACGCCGCTGATCAAGGAATGCTATGTGGCGCCCGACACCGCGACCGCCTTCGCGGAAGCGGCGGCGCTCATCGGACCGAAGTACGGCGCGTACCGCCGCTGGGAGCAGGACAAGGCGCTGCCGCCCGGCGAAAGATTCGACGCGAGCTTTGGCGAGCTCGCGCGCGACCGGTTCATCATCGGCGACCCGGCGCGCGTGGTCGAAGAGATCGCCCGCTGTCGAGAGCGGCTCGGCGTCACGACCATGATCTTCCGCGTCCAGTGGCCGGGCATGGACCAGGAAAAAGTCCTCCGCTCGATCCGGCTGCTCGGCCAGAAAGTGCTCCTGAAGTTTCTGTCGAGCTAGCGAAGTAAATTCACGAAAGCATGTAAGTTTTACGTCGGCGTCAACGACGCGACAGGTGTGGCGCTCCGCATCCTGCGCTGATTTCGGCATTTCCGGCCTGGCACCGACCTTGCCTCCCCTGGACCACGTGGAAGAACGGAAGACCCGGTCCTCCGGCTCGATCTGCTTCGGCTTCAGCCATTACCCTGATAGCGCTCGTGCTCGTGTTGGCGCGGCGCGCCGTGGGCGCAGACCGCGGGGGGCTCGGCGGATTGGGGTCACTTCGGCCGACTCGAGGGCCGCGTCACGGTCCTTCTGATCGTGGCCGCCGGCCTCTTGCTCCTCATCGGCCTGATCGCCAAGATCCTCGACTTGCGGCTCAAGCGCGACGGCGAGGTCGTCGCGGTCAAGGGCGTCATCTCCGACGCGCTCGGCGGCGACCCCGAATTGTTCGAGCTGCCACTCACGGCGACCGTGCGAGTGCCGCTCTGGAGGGGATCGCCCGTCACCATCCGAGTGTTCGGCGAGGTTCCGTCGGGCGAGCTCAAACAAGCCGCGCTCCGCCGAGTCCAGCGCACGGCGAAAGCAGAGCTGGCCGTCCGCGCCCGCATCAAGTCGCGGATCGGCGTGACGCGGGCCGCGCCGAACCGACCGATCAGAACAACGCGATCGGGTTGACCGGCGAGCCCGTCGTGTGCTGCAAGCGCAGCGGCGCGACGGTGAGCAGGAACTCCCAGCGGCGCCATCGCATCCTCCTCGGAGAAGATCGGGAGCCGGGTCGAGACTAGAAAAACTCGAACGAGACGGGCTCGCGCTCCATGCGGAGTCGCAGGTCCGCCATGAAGACGAGATACGGGTGCGCCCCGCGGGCCAGGAGCGCGTCGCGATCGCCCCGAAGAACCGCCGCGGCGTCCTCGGCATCGAGCTCAAGCTCGCCCATCGCGGCGGGCGCGTCCTTCAGAAACCGCGCACGAAACGCGTCGTCGGACTTGAGCGCGAAGAGGCAGCGGTTGAGCCGATAGGCCGAGGCCGGCGGGAATCGGTAGTGAGGCTGATCGTTCACACCGGCCACTCGACGACCGCGTTGCCGTGATGCCACGAGGGCTCGTAGCAGTAGACGTCCGCCCTGGCGTCGCCGACGGCGCCGAGCAAGGTCGCCCAGGTCCTGAGCTCGATGTTGCCCATCTTGTCGAGCTCTTCGCCGGTGATCGCCGCCAGCTCCCGACCGTGTCCCGCTTTCAGCGACTCGAGCAGCCGGCGGTCGTACTCGAACTCCGGCGAGGCGTAGCGATCGGTGCCCGGAAAGTGGGACATGCCGCCCGACGCCATCAGGGCGACTCGCTCCGGCCGCGATCGGAGTATCTCGCCGAGCGCCCGGCCCCACTCGTAGCAGCGACGCGGCGTGGGTTGAGGCGGGAGATAGACGTTCACGTGGAGCGGGACGATCGGCACCGCCGGCTCGGGCATCGTGAAGTGCAACGGGACGTAGAACGCGTAGTCGAGCGGCGCGTGCTGCGTATAGAAGAGGTCGAAGCCGCGCTCGACGCCCTGCTCGACGACGGCCCGCGCCAGCGGCTCGTGGATCGGGAACCGGTAGCGATAGTGTCCGAACGTTCCCGCGCACTCGCGGCCGACGTAGACGGCGAGCGCCGGCACGGCGTCGAGAAAGAACGCTTCGACGTGGTCGCCGGCCACGATCGCGATGGCGTCGGCGCGGAGCGCTTCGAGCCGGCGCTTGACCCGCGCGAAGGCCGCATGGACGCGCAGGACGAGGTCGCGGTCCTCGGTCCCGGGCCGGGCCAGCAGCTGGGGCGTGTGGGCGCACGCGAACGCGCCGACGAGCATCGCGTCAGTCCTCGGCCGCGGCCCCCACCGCGGCCGGGATTCGCGGCGCCGTCACGCCGTGATTCTCCTGACGATCTCGTCGAACGCGCGGTCGGCGAGCGCCCTCACCTCTTCGCGGGTGAGCGGCTGAATCGGGTGCGCCACCACGACCGTCCGATAGTCGGCGGCGCCGAGCGCATCCGCCTGCGCGCGCGCGGCTCGGACGAACTCGGACGAGATCACCGTCGCCACCGGGACACCGTTGTCTTCGAAGAACACGCCGTCGTGCACACTGCACGTTGTACACGACCCTCAGTCGGCGAGTCCCTCGACGAGGACGTCGGTGGCGCCGACGATCTCCTTGCGGAGCGCGTCGGGCGCGGGGCGCGCGAAGGTCGGCTTCTTCTTCCGGACGATAGCCTTCGCCCCCGTGCGCTCGCGCAGCAGCTCTTCGAGCCGGTCCAGCAGGTGATTGCCCTGCGCCTTCGAGATGTCGAGCAAGGTGATGACCTTGCCGTCGAGGCTCACGGGACGTGACGCCGTCTTGCGGGGCACGGCGACCGAATCGGTCGGATCGAGATACTCGGTCATCGGTCGATCCTCCTGAAGACGAGATTCGAGCCCTTCGAGAACGTCCAGCCCGGCACGATCGCGGAAAACCGTCCGGCGGTGCCCCCGGCGACCATGACCTTGATGTGCTCGGGCGCGCGAAACTTCGGGATCCGCGTGGTCTCGCGATCCGGATCGCGATACTTCCCGAGCACGTGCGCGGGCAGGCCCTCGCCTCCGTCGCGCCCGGGAATGAGCTCGCGCACCGGCCACTGCAGTCGCTCGTGGAGCCAGCGGCGAACGTCGGCCTTCTTCCAGCCGGCGTCGCCGAGGATCTTCGCGTGTTCCGGCGAGAGCACGCAGCAAGGTGTCCCCCCAGTGCGTCATCCGGTGATGGGAGATCACGGCCATGCTCGCGGCAATCGTCGGCATGAGGTCATCGGGAGTACGGCTGCGCTGCGCGTAGACACCGAGCGGCGCGTCGGCAGCGAGGAGCGCGACGGTGCTCTCGTCGGACGCGAACCCGTGCTCGACCGCCAACGACTCCCACGGACTCTCTTCTTCGTGCTCGCCGATGCAATACGCGTAGCGCCCGGGATGGGCGAGCGTCGACATGCTGACGTCGCCCGGCTTCGCCCCGCCGAGGTTCACACACACCAGCCTCACCGCCCGGCCGATCGTCGCATTGGCCCGCCAGCCCGGGCCGAACACGCCCGCCCCGGAGTTGATCTCGAGCTCCGCGCGGATCGGGCCGTTGACGATCACGAGCGGCGACGGCGCGTTCGTCGTCGCCGACACGCCGTGCAGGTCGAACGCTTCGTCACAGATCGCGTCGATCGCAGCGAGCACGACCGGCAGGTACTCCGGGCGGCATCCGGCCATGACCGCGTTGATCGCGATCTTCTCGACGGTCGCGCGGCCGTAATTGGGCGGGACGAGCGCGATCAGCTCGTCGGCGGCGCGCCCCGACGCCGCGATCGCTCGCTCGACCAGGCGTCGGGTCGGCGGCACGACCGGGAGGCCGTCGGTGACGCCGCGGGCGAAGAGGCTTTCGATCGCGTCAGCGTCGAGATCCGGGTCGGCCGGCGACATGCCCAGAGGCTAACACAGGCGTGCGGACCGTCGACGAGCCCGATCGGACTGCCGGCTCAGCGCGGGGAGACGGCGTCGGCGACTGCCGATGGAGTCGGACCGACGACGAGCGCGAGCGTCGCCGGATAGCCGTAGCGATGGACCGCCGCCGCGAGCAGCCCGAGCAGCATCGCGAGCACGAGCACCGCGGCGAGGACGTGACGATAACGGCGCCGGACCATGAGAACTGTAGGGGTGAGCATCGCGAGCAGCGCCCCGCTGAAGAGAATCGGCGCGAGCGTCGCGAGCTGGCCCATCCGCCACGCGATCATCACGACGAGGACGAGACCGAGCCCGGCGACCGTGATCACGCCTTCGCGCACGTGGTGGTACACGGTCTCGGGCGGCAGCCCGAGCATCAGGCGGCAGAGCCGCCGTTGCCGAGCCTCCTCCGGGGTCTCACGCCGTTTCCTGAGAATGCGCACGACCTCATGGTCGTGCAAACGATGCACCACGGCCAGGTGTCGCCCAAATGTCCGTAAATCAAGGCCGGCGCAGGGTTCGCCAGCGTCAGGGATGGTGGGATGACAGCCATCCGACGCTCAGAAACTGAACAGGCCGGCCGGGCGTGCCGAGGTTTCCGGATTCGCTCGCGACGACCGCCGCCGGTACACACCGCCGCAGATGTTCAGATGTCCTCCGGGGATGAAAAGATTCTGCCGCGTGCCCGTCGGGAGAATCGCTGACCCGGGCTCCGGCCTCCTAATCACTGTGATGATGAAGCGGAATGGGAGGACGAAGACGATGGCCAAGAGAATCTTGACACCTATCGACGGTAGTGAGGAAAGCACGACGATCGTTCCGACTGTCGCGGCGCTCGCGCGCGGCGCCGGCTCGACGGTCCGCCTGCTGAAAGTGTTCCCGGTTCCGGAGCATGTGGTCACCCCCGAGGGTCGTACGGTGGCGTACGTGGATCAGGAGATGGCGCGACTGACGGCGCTCGGTCTGGACGAGCTCGCCCACGTGGAAGCCGAGCTCGAGGGCATCCCGGTCGAACGCGTCGTGCGGTTCGGCGAGCCGGCGGACGAGATCCGGCTCGAGGCCGAGGCCTTCAACGCCGATCTGGTGGCGCTCGCGACCAGCCGTCGGAACCGTCTGGCGGCCGCGCTGCGCCCGGGAGTGGTGGATCGCGTGATCCAGGAGGCGCCGGTTCCGACTCTGGTCCTGCGCGACTGAGCGTCGCGGCGGCGTTACGCGAGCATGTGGCGAACCATCTTGCTCTCGACCAGGTAGACCACCATCTCGGCGATGTTGGTCGCGTGGTCGGCCACGCGCTCGAGGAAGCGCGAGACCAGGATGAGCCGGATGGCGCGGGGGATCGTCTTCGGATCTTCCATCATATAGGTCAGGAGCTCCCGGAAGATCTGCTCCTTGAGCGCGTCGACGTCGGCGTCCTCGCCACAGACCCGGCGCGCGAGCTCCGTGTCACGGCTGACGAACGCGTCGAGGCTCTCCTTCACCATCCGCTGGGCCTTCTCCGCCATTCGCGGCAGATCCACGTACGGCTTGAGCTGGGGCTCCGGATTCAGCTCGATCGTCCGCTGGGCGATGTTGACCGCCTGATCACCGATGCGCTCCAGATCGGTCACGATCTTCATCGCGGTCGTGATGAATCGCAGGTCGCCGGCGGCCGGCTGGTGGAGCGCCAGCAGCTCCACGCACTTCTCGTCGATCTCGACGTCGTAGGCGTTCACCTGCCGGTCACGGTCGATGACCTCCTGGGCCAGATCGCTGTCCCGCTCCAGGAGCGCGCGCATCACGCGGCGGATCTGATCCTCGACCAGGCCGCCCATGGCCAGCAGAGTCTGCTTGAGGGCATCCAGCTCTTCGTGAAAATGGCGCTGCATAGTGTTCTCCGCTCTCAGCCGAACCGGCCGGTGATGTAGTCCTCGGTCCGTTTGTCGTGCGGATTCGTGAACAGCTGTCGCGTCACGCCGAATTCGACGAGCTCGCCGAGGAGGAAGAAGCCCGTCGACTCGGACACCCGCGCCGCCTGCTGCATATTGTGGGTGACGATGACGATCGTGAGCGTGCTCCGTAGCTCGAGAATCAGCTCCTCGATCTTGGCGGTCGCGATCGGATCGAGCGCCGAGCACGGCTCGTCCATCAGCAGCACCTCGGGCTCGACGGCCAGCGCACGCGCGATGCACACGCGCTGCTGCTGCCCGCCCGAGAGGCTCACGCCCGACTTGCCGAGCTGATCCTTCACTTCGTCCCAGAGCGCGGCCTGCCGGAGCGCCCGTTCCGCGGCCTCGTCCAGGACCGAGCGCTCGCGGACACCGCCGAGCCGCAGACCGGCCACCACGTTGTCGAAAATCGACATGGTCGGGAACGGGTTCGGCTTCTGGAACACCATGCCGATCTTGCGCCGGACCTGCACGGGATCGATGCCGGGCGCGTAGACGTCCATGCCGTCGACCCGCACGCTGCCGGTCACCCGCGCGCCGGGGACGACCTCGTGCATGCGGTTGAGGCAGCGGATGAACGTCGACTTGCCGCAGCCGGAAGGACCGATGACCGCGGTGACGGCCTTCGGCGCGAACGTCACGCCGATCCCGTGCAGGACGTGCGCGTTGCCGAACCACGCGTTCGAGGTCGCGGACGACGATCCCGTCGGCCATACGTTATCTTACCCCCGTGAAGCGGCCGCGCGTAGCGACGCGGGCCGCGAAGCTCACCACGAATACCAGGCCGATGAGCACGAGTGCTCCCGCCCAGGCCTGGCGGTGCCAGTCGTCGTACGGCGCGATCGCGTACGTGAAGATCTGAAGCGGCAGCGACGCGATCGGCTGATCGAGCCCTTGATGCCAGAAGCGGTTGCCGAAGGCCGTGAACAGCAGCGGCGCCGTCTCCCCGGCGACGCGCGCGACCGCCACCATGACGCCGGTGATGATGCCCGCGCGTGCGGTCCGCAGGACGACGCGCAACAGCACCTTCCACTCTGGGATGCCGAGCGCCAGGCCGGCTTCGCGCAGCGAGGCCGGCACCAGCCGCACGAGCTCCTCGCTGGTGCGCACCACGATCGGGAGCATGATCACCGCCAGCGCGAACGCCGCCGGCGAGCGCCGAGAAGCGCTGCATCGGCAGCACGATGATCGTGTAGGCGAAGATACCGACCACGATCGACGGCACGCCGTTGAGCACGTCGGCCAGAAACCGCGCCACCCACGGTAACCGCCGGTCGCGAGACTCGGCGAGGTAGAGACCGCCGAGGATGCCGATCGGCAGACCGAGGATCGCGGCCAGGGCGAGGAGTATCAGGGTGCCGACGATCGCGTTCGCCATGCCGCCGCCCACCTCGCCCACCGGCTTGGGCAGATGCGTGAAGAAATCGACGTTCACCGCCGACGCGCCCTGCCAGAGCAGGAACGCGAAGATCAGGAGCAGCGGGAGCACGACGACGCCCGCGGCCGCGGCGGCCAGCCACGACATCACGACGTTCACGACGCGACGCGACCGAGGTGTCACTCGCGCACCACCTTCACCGGGCCGCCGACGCGACCATACCAGCAGCCGCGCCAGCGCGTTGACGACAACGGTGACGGCGAAGAGCAGCAGGCCGATCTCGATCAGCGCCGCCAGATAGAGGTCGGACGTCGCCTCGGCGAACTCGTTGGCGATGACGCTGGCCATCGTGTAGCCCGGCGCGAACAGCGACAACGCGACCTCGGGGCGATTGCCGATGACCATCGTCACCGCCATCGTCTCGCCGAGCGCGCGCCCGAGACCGAGCAGGATCGCGCCGACGAGCCCGGAACGGCCGTAGGCAGGACCGCGATGCGCGATCGTCTCCCAGCGCGTCGCGCCGAGCGCGAGCGCCGCCTCGCGCTGGGTGTTCGGCACGGCCAGCAGCACCTCACGCGCTCACCGACGTGATGTACGGCACGATCATGATCGCCAGGATGATACCCGCGGCCAGCATGCCGACGCCGTGCGGCGGGCCCTGGAAGAGCGGTAGGAACCCCAACGTCTTGCCGAGGGCAGGTTGCACCCAGACCGCGCAGGAAGGGCGCCAGGACGAAGATGCCCCAGAGCCCGTAGACCACGCTCGGGATCGCCGCCAGCAGCTCGACCAGGAAGGCGATCGGCGAGCGCATCCACGCCGGCGCGAGCTCGGCGAGAAAGATGGCCGCGCCGATCGCCGAGCGGCACGGCGATGAGCAGCGCGAGCAAGCGACGAGACCAGGGTGCCGTACATGAACGGCAGCGCGCCGAACTGCTCGGCCACCGGATCCCACGTCGAGGACGCCAGGAACCGCCAGCCGAACGCTCGCATCGCGGGCCACGCCGCATAGAGCATCGACACGATCATGGCGACGACGAGCAGAACGAGCGTCAGCGCGGCGCCCCGCATGACGAAGCGCAGGATCTGGTCGCCGAAGTTCCTCGGCGCCGCCCGCGCTTCGACCCGCTGAACCGCCGCGACGACCGCCATCTGGCGCTAGCGGCCCGCCAGCAGAGGTTTGCCCTGGTAGGTGATCTGCTTGATCTTGGCCTCGATCTGCTTCACCACCGGCGTCGGCAGCGGAGCGTACAGCAGGTCGTCGGCGTACTTCTGTCCGTCGTGGCTCATCCACCACAGGAACTTGACGATCGCCCGTCCCTTCAGCTCGTTCGGCTGGTCCTTGTAGACCAGCAGCCACGTGAAGCTGGCGATCGGGTACGCCTCGTCACCGGGCGGGTTCGTGAGCGAGACACGGAAATCGTCCGGCATGCTCTTGGCCGCGCCGGCCGCGGCCGCCGTCGTGGACGCGATCGAGGGTGCGACGAACTTGTCGGCCGCGTTCTTCACCGAGGCGACCGGGAGATTGTTCTTCACCGCGTAGGCGAGCTCGACGTAGCCGATCGCGCCCGGCTGGTTCTTCACCTGGCCCGAGACGCCTTCGTTGCCCTTGCCGCCGAGCCCGACCGGCCAGTTCACCGACGTGCCGCGGCCGACCTTCTTCTCCCACTCGGAGCTGATCTTCGAGAGGTAGTCCACCCAGATGTAGGTGGTGCCGCTTCCGTCCGAGCGATGCACGACGACGATCGGCTGTCCGGCAAGGACACGCCGGCGTTGAGCGCGGCGATCTTCGCATCGTTCCACTTCGTGATCTTCCCGAGGAAGATGTCCGCGAGCACGTCGCCGGTGAGCTTGAGCTTCGGGGAGCCCGGCAGGTTATAGGTCGCGACGACCGCACCGATGACGGTCGGGATGTGCAGCAGCTCGGACGCAGCCGCCTTCAGCTGCTCGTCGTTCATGGGCCCGTCGGACGCGCCGAAGTCGACCGTGCGCGCGGTCACCTGCTTGATGCCGCCGCCGCTGCCGATCGACTGGTAGTTGAACCGCACCTCCGGATCGACCTTCGTGTACTCGTCGAACCACTTCGAATAGATCGGATACGGGAACGTCGCGCCGGCGCCGTTGATCAAGGTCTGGGCCGCGGCCGGCTGCGCGAACGCGCTCGTCACGAGCAATGTCAGGGCCGTGATCCACGCAGTCTTCATCTCTCTCCTCCTCAGTCGGTGTCTATGGTTACAGTCCGGTGTTGCGTGAAGGTTTCGGTGGTGTTACGAATCTGCTACGAGAATTACGGCTTGTCCTTGAAGCGGTAGCCGACACCTCTGACGGTCTCGATTCCGGGCTCTTCGAGCTTCGCGGCGGAGAACTTCCCGCGCAGACGCGCCACGTGCACGTCCACCGTCCGGGGCTCGACGAAGCCGTCGCGGCCCCAGACCATGTCGAGAAGCTCCTCGCGCCCGAACACGCGACCGGGCGTCCCGACCAGGGTGGCCAGGAGCTCGAACTCCTTGGGGGTGAGCTCGACCTGGCGTCCCTTCATCCGAACCTCGAAGCGGTAGCGGTCGATCTCCAGATCGCCGACCTTGAGGCTGGCCTTCTTTTCCTTCGCGTCCGCCGGACGGCCCCGACGGAGCACGGCACGGATCCGGGCGATCAGCTCGCGGGGCGAGAAGGGCTTGGTCACGTAGTCGTCGGCGCCGACCTCGAAGCCGAGGACCTTGTCACCTTCCTCGACGCGGCCGCTGACCATAATCACGGGAATCTGCGCGAGGTCGGGGTCCTTCTTGAGCCGGCGGCACACCTCCCAGCCGTTCAGCTGGGGGACCATGATGTCGAGCAGGAGCACATCGGGACGATGCTCACGGGCCAGACGGAGCGCGTCATTTCCGTTCGCGGTCAGGAATACGTCGTAGCCTTCCTTCGTGAGGTTGTAGCGGATCAGCTCGGCGACGTCCTGCTCGTCCTCGACGAGGAGCACCCGTCCGAGGCGCTGGCGGCCCGGCTGAGCGGGCCCCGGCAGAACCCGGCGCCGATCCGTGGTCATCATGTTGATGTTGGCCTCCTGTGGGGTGCCCATCGCTCAGGAGTGTCGGCTCGAGGGGGTTACGGGACGATGACGGACGGGTAAATCTTGGGTGACAGGTGCCCGGCGGAGTCGAGAGGTCTCAGACGGACAGGAGCTTGTCGACGACGCCGACGAGCCCGCCGAAATCGACCCCGCCGGTGACCTCGACCACTGCGACCCGACCGAATAGCTCGCGGAACGCTTCGCGCTCGGCGTCGGTCATCGCGGCACCGGGGAGCGCGGTCGAGGTCGAAGGCGCCGAGGTTCTTGTAGACGAGCGGCAGGGCCTCGAGCGCGTCGTCGGCCGAGAGCCGGCGGACGTCGAGCCCTCGCCCGTCCCGCCGCCACTTCAAGAGCACCAGGGCTTCCATGCGACCGCGCAGGTCGACGGTGCCGGGGCCGTAGACGCTGTCGAGGTCCACGTCCGATTTCCGCTCGAGCTCCCACAGCTCACCCGCGGGCAGCGCGGCGAGCGCGGCGCAGTCGGCCGGCTCGAGCAGCGCCGATAACCGCGGATGGCCGAGGAGCGTGCCCGGGTTGACGCGGGGCTGCTTGGGATAGCCGAGCGCTTCCACCATGTCCGCCATCGGCTTGGCGAGGACCCGATCGTTCGAGAGACAGCGGAAACCGGCCTCGACGAGATGGAGCGCGGAGGTGGACTTCCCCGCCCCGGGCGGACCGGCCAGCACCGCGGTGCGCCCGTCGCGCGACACGGCGGAGGCGTGGAGCAGCGCGTGTCCTCGGCGGAGCACGATCTTGGCGTAACAGTTGTTGACGAGGTTGATGCCCTGGTTCAGATTCGCGCGGATGTCGCCGGCCGCGAAGGCGCCGCCGGGCCAGAGCCCGATCAGAACTCCTGTCGCCCGCTTGAGGATCAGGCGCCCGCCGGCGACCTCCTGCGTCGCCTCCTTCGGCCGCCGGCCTCCTTCCCGCGCCAGGTCCGCGAACTCGCCGGGGATCGGCAGAGACCCCTGGATCAGACTGACTTCCGCCAGAGGCGGACGGCCGCTGACCACATAGGGACGGAAGTACGACGCGAGCCGAGCCCGGACCTCGGGATCGTTGGTCTTGACCTGGATCGGCACCTCCGCGAAGCAGAGCGAGAGGCTGTGCGGTGTCTCGATCGCCTCGATGAGAGATTCGGGGCTCAACCTCGCGCCTCGCGGAAGCGGCGTAGCACGACGTCGGCGAGCATCGGCGCCGCGTCGACTCCGCAGCCCTTCAAGAGTCCACGAAATCCGCCGAACGCGCTGACCTCGAGCACGGTGAAGCGTCCGTCCGGATCTTCGATCAGGTCGACGCCCGTGAAGACCAGGCCGAAGTGCCGCGCGGCGGCCACGGCCATCGCCGCCGTCTCGGGCGTGATGTCCGCCTTCTCGTAGTGGCCGCCGGAGAGGATCGTCGTCATCCACTGATCGCCGGCGGCGACCCGCCAGTAGGCGCCGATGCACTGTCCGTCGAGCACGGCCACGCCGAGGTCGCGTCCGGGATGCTTCACGAAGCGCTGGAGATAGAACGGCCCGAGCCCGCCGTCGCGATGCGACTCGAGCTCGCGGCGGAGCTCGCGCGTCGGCTCGAGCCGGCGCATGCCGCGGCCCTTCGAGGTGAACAACGGCTTGATCACGGCGGTGCCGAAGCGCGCGACGGCGGCCGCCGCTTCGTCGACGTCTTCCGTGATCGTCGTCGGCGGCACCGGCAGCCCGGCCCGGACGAGCTCCGCGGTCATGCGATAGCGGTTCACCGCGACGTGGAGGCAATCCGGGGCGCTCAGCACCGGAACACCCGCGGCCTCCAGGTGACGCAACATGCCGATGCGCTCCTGGACGCTCCAGCCGTCGGCGGTGTCGCCGAGCTTCTTGACGACGGCGCCGTCGAGCCCCTCGAGCGGCTCGCCGCGATGGAAGAGCCGTCGATCTGGAAGTCGCAGGCTGCAGGCGGCGAGATCGACGACCGTGGCTTCCGTCCCGCAGGCGCGCAGCGCGTCCGCCAGACGCTCGGTGGACCACGCGCCCGGCTGGCCGACGACGGCGATCTTCACGCGGCGAGCGCGGTCGCGCGCTCGAGCAGACGCACGCCCTGCAGGAAGATCGACCGCGCGAACTCGAAGTCGGCCACGACGCGACCCGAGGTGATGAACGAGCGCGCCTGCGAGAGCGTCAGCCGCGTCTCGAAGTGGTCGTCGCCGATCCGGCGGGCGAACTCGAGCGCGAACTCGCGAATGCGGTCGTTGAGCCGCGCCAGGTCGCCGGCGACGCGCCCGTCCTCGATCGGATTGCGCACGTTCGAGACCAGCAGCACGCCGATGTCTTGCAGGTAGTCGCCGTGACCGCTCCGGTGCACGTCGATGAAGTGCACGCGGTCCGACTCGGCGTCGTAGACCACGTTGTTGGCGTTGAAGTCGCCGTGGAGCCGGACCGAGACCGGCGGCGCCAGCGAGGCCTCGAGCTCGGCGGCGCGCTCGAGCAGATCGGCCAGCGAGCCGTGGGCGATCCCGAACACGCGGCTCTCGCCGCCGCGCAAGGTCTCGAGCTTCGGGTGGAGCGCGAAGAGCTCGGGCAGCCGCTCGCGGATCTGCCGGGCGTAGTCGATTCGCGGCGGCTCCTTCACGAGCGTGGTCGACCAGATGTCGCGGACGGTCTCGAGGAGCCGGCGAGTGGCGCGGACCTTGTCGTCCCAGGTCCGGGTGATGTAGATGTCGCGCAGCAGGCTCCCGCGCAGGAACTGGCCCAGGAACGAGAGCCGGCCCTCCTCGCGATGGCGCGCCTTGACGTCGGGCACGAGCCCGGGGACGATCCGGTTCCACGCGTCCATCTCGCGGATCTCTTCGTCGATCTTCCGCTCGTCGCCCTCCTTCCAGATCAGCGGCTCGCTCTGGCCGACCGCGAGCCGGCCGACCCGCGCCCCGCTGATGCCGCCCCAGATCTGGCGGAAGTCGAGCGCGCCCTCCCCGTGCGGGGCGAGCGCACCGGCCACCTGCTCGAGGTGCAGGTACTGATGCAGCTTGAGCCGCTCGCCGGTCAGGATGAAGAGCGTCGTCTCGCCGATGTTCAGGATCGAGTCGCCGATCCGCTCGAGGAATTTCGCGACGAAGAGGTTCGTGATCACGAACGCCGGGTCCGGGTGCGGCTGCGCGAGGCGGCGAAACGCTTCCTGCAGCGCATCGCGGTACTGCCGGTCGAGCTCGACCTCGCAGCGGCAGGCGTGCTTGGCCTTCTCGGCGCTGGCGTCGGTGAAGGCGGTGATGACCTCGTCGAGCGCGGCCAGCGCGACGCGCGCCGGCCCGGCCAGGTCGAACGGGATCGGACGGGCCTTGAGGCGCGAGACGTGCACCGCCTGCTCGGCGATGTTGACGGCGTAGTCGCCGAGCTTCTCGAGGTTCAGCGCGACCCGGAAGACGCCGCGGAGCTGGCGCGAGCGCACGCCGTTGGGCTCCTCGCCGGCGATGCGCTCGAAGCACTTCACCTCGATGAGGCCGAGCAGGTTGTCGACCTGGTCGTCCTTCTGGGTCACCTGCTCGGCGAGCCGCGCGTCGCGCTGGAAGAAGGCCGTCATGCCGCGGATGAGCTGCGACTGGACGAGCCGCGCCATCATGGCGAGGTCCTGGCCCAGGTCTTCGCGCAGGACGCTAGTCACGGATCGATGTCTGATCCGGGATCGGGTCGCGGAGCGGAGCGGGAAACGGCTACGCGCGCGCCGGGCGCTGCCCGACCGCCACGCGCAGCTCGGACGTCTTCGCCGCCGTCGAGCGCTTCCAGCCGATCTCGAGCTCGATGCGGCCCTTGCGCTCCTTCTGTCCCACCTTCAGCTCGAGCTTGACGTCGCTCGCGGGCGACAGATGGAGCGAGCGCTCGCCGGACTCGAGGCTGATCTCACCCCGCTTGAGCCCGACGGCCAGCGACGTGAGATACTCCGCGATCTCCTCGGGCGACGCGATCCGGGCGAACTGAACGCTGTTCTTTGCCATCGTGAGCCCCTTTCGGCCTAGTCCTCGTCCTCATCGTCGTCATCTGGCTTGGCGCGCTTCCAGGCGATGGCGATCTCGATCTTCGCCTTTCCCTTCTTCTCGCTCGCCTCGATCTCCATCGCGAGGTCGCCGTCCGGATAGACGGTGATCTCTTCCTCGCCCATCGAGAGCGACAGCGAGCGTGCCCGGATCCCGTCCGCGATACGGTTCAGCGCGTCGGCGGCCTCCGAGGGCGTTGCGGCACCTTCGAACTCGAACTCCCGGCTATCTCCCATCACGATCTCCCCTTGCCGCAGCGACCCGGATCAGTGGACGCCTCGGCCATCGAAGCTTGACGCTGACGTGGTTCGCGCGCTTCCGCTGCTTGGCCTCGATCTTCAGAATCACGAACTCGGACGTCGCGAGCTGGATCTGCTGATCTCCGACGGCGATCGCCAGCTCGCCCGCGAGGACTCCTTTGGCCAGCTGCGTCAGATAGAACGCCGCGGCGTCCCGGCGCGCTCGAGCGTGGAACTTCGCCGGAATCGCGGCGCTCACCTGCTCCCTCTGGGCCGGCCGCGCCGAGCGTCGTGGTCTCCGGCGGCGGTACGGGTGCGACGGCCTTCGTAGTTGGCGGTTCTCGACTGACGGTCTGCGAGCGGCTTCGGCTACGATCTCGCCCCGGCCGGCCGCTTCCCGGGGCATCAGTTACGGGGCAATCAGCTGCTGGCGGTCGAGACTGCAGGCCGCGGGGTTCCGCTCGCGATCACTCTGCCGTAACATTTTCGTAACAGTTTCGTAATGTTTTTCAGGGACTTAGCGCCCCTGACGCGGAGCGGAGTATAGGGGGATGTTGCAAAGCCCGTCAAGCCCTCTCTGATCGTCTTCAACACGCTCGCGATTCTGATCTCGTCGACGTGCATCGAGCGTGTGGCGAACGCCGAGCTGGAGCCAGTGATGCGCGTCGCTTCCCGCGACGATCGGCAAGCCGAGCGCGCGCGCTTGCACGAGCAACATGACCTCCGTCCCGAAATCCTTGCCGTTCACCTCGAGCGCGTGCAGTCGCCGCAGATCGTCGATGCGGAATTTTCCGAGCTCTTTCTTCGGACGGAACATGTGCGCGCCGATTCGCGCGACGTCGAAGTATTCGCTGACGTCGAGGAACTCGCGCAGGGTCGGCTCGTAGCGGTGCGACAGCCACTCGGGAAACGCGCGATCGAGCCGGCGCAGCTCGGCGACCTCACCGAGGACGATGACGTGCGCGCCCTCGCGGATGTTGATCTCGGCTCCCGGAATCAGCGCGAGCCGTTCCCGGCCCAGAAGACGCCGCCCTCGACCGGATACGTGCGCTCGAGATGCTCGTGGACCGCCCAGAAATCCGTCCCGTGGAAATGCTCGGTGAGCGCGAGACCGTCGAGCCCGACCCGTCCGGCCATGCGCACCATGCGCTCCACCGACCTCGGGTCGAACTTGAAGTGCTTGGACATCTTCGGGTGCGAGTGGGTATCGATCCGCTTCAAACCGTTCGCCTCCTCTCGGAGAATCATCCACAGTTGTCCACAGCCATCCACACTGCAAAACAACCACCAACCCGAAGGGAACCGGTCGTACGCGTGAGCACCGGCCCAGCGTACCCAATATATTGTTGCTTGGGTATTACAGGACCGCAAATAGTGTGTTGCTGGGGACAGACGGGGGGTTGCCCTGTGGACAGTGTGGACAAGTAAAAAGTGCTCGGAGGTGCCGGGCGGGACTACGCGGTGCCGAAGCGCCAGGCGACGCGCTGACCGCCGAAGTCGGCCGGCGCGCCGTCGAAGACGAGCAGACCGTCGGCGATCGCGACGAGACGATCCGCGAAGTCCGACGCGGCGGCCGGCGTGGCGGCGCTGGCCAGCACCGCGAGCCGCTCGCGATGAGCGAGCGATCGTAGCAGGGCGCGCACGGTCGCCGCCTCGGCGCCGTCGAGCCCGCGATCGATCTCGCGCGCCACCAGCACCTCCGGCGTCGTCACCAGCGCGCTCGCGAGCGCGAGCCGCGCCCGATCGACCGCGCCGAGGCCGGATGCGGTCTCGACCTCACGACCTGCCAGCCCGACGCGCTCGAGCGCGCGCCTCGCGGCGAGGCGCTCCGACTTGCGCGGCAGGCGCAAGAGCCCGGGGAGCGCGCGATGTCCGGACTTGCCGGCGACGAGCACGTTCCAGAGCAGCGAGCGATGCTCGACCGGCCGGGCGTGCACGTCGGCTTCCACGACCATTCCACGGATGCGGCGGACCGTGTCGCGCGACACCGGCACGTGAGAAACCCAGACGCGCCCCTCGTCGGGAACGATACGGGCGGCGACCGCGTCCAGCAGCGCATCCCGCTCCTCGGGCAGACGCGAGACGACGAGAGTCACCTCGCCCCGCTGGAAGCTCGCGCAGACGCGATGGAGCCTCCAGCCGCCGTCCTCTCGAGGCGCGCCGACTCCGAGCAACTCGATCATGGCCGGCATGGTCTACGCGGATCGTTACGAAATGATGACGGAAGCGTGAAATTCCCCGGCCCGGCCATCGGGAACGGAGAAGCCGTGTCAGCTTCCGGAAGCGCTCTCGAGAGCGCTGGGCGACTCCGCCCGATCTCGTTCCGGCCCGCCGTGCGCACGACGGATGTCGGCAAGGCTCATCTGATGCCCGGTCGGATCGCCCGCGAGGAACGCGATCGGCTCCCCGCCGTACGCGTTCGGGTCGACCGGGAACAGTGGCGCGCCGTTCTCGGCGGTGAGGACGCCGCCCGCCTCGAGAAGAACGGGGGCGGCGCCGGCAATGTCCCAGAGCGAGGCGCGATGGTCGTGCACCAACGCGAGCGCACCGGCGGCGACGTAGCATAGCTGAAGCGCGGTCGATCCGAATCGGCGCAGCCGATAGCGCGTGAGCCACTCGTGGACGTAGCCCGGCACGTCGCCCGAGAAGGGCGAGCGGATCGAGAAGAGCGAGCGCGAGCTCAGAGCAACCGGTTCGACCCTGAGGCGGCGCCCGTTGAGCCACGCCCCATGGCCGACGCATGCCGTGAAGAGCTGGCTGGAGACCGGATCGTAGACGGCACCTGCGAACGGCAGCCCGTCGCGCAAGACGCCGACCGAGATCGCGAAGCCCGGGATTCCCCGGCCGAAGTTGTTGGTGCCGTCGACGGGATCGATGACCCAGACGAAGCGGGCGCCCGGCCGGAGCCTCCTGGGCGTCAGCC
The DNA here is from genome assembly GCA_963789955.1 of uncultured Candidatus Rokubacteria bacterium. Lineage (GTDB taxonomy): Bacteria > Methylomirabilota > Methylomirabilia > Rokubacteriales > CSP1-6 > AR31. The sequence continues at coordinate 749,234 of CAWBMV010000034.1, read as the reverse complement.
CCTCCTCGCCCAGGATTCCGTCGTCCGGGAACGCCGCGGCGATCTCGTCCTCGAGCCAGGACTGGATCGCCACGTCCGCCTCGGTCACCATCGAGTCGTCCGCCTTCCAGGACACCTCGGCGCGCTCGAAATAGTCGAGCGCGATCTTTCCGGCGAGCCCCGCGATCTCGGATGCCGCCGCGGCCCGCCGATCCCCGGCGACCGCCGGCTCTCGCTTCACCGGCTGGTCGAGAAACTCGGCGGCCATCGTCCGCGGGCCTCAGGCAACCCGGAGTCCGTCGCGCCAGACCGCGACGACCAGCGGAATGTCGTCGACCACCCGCACCCGCAGGAGATCGGCGCATCGGCCCGGCGCGATCTCTCCGCGATCATCGAGACCGACCCCCTCGGCCGGCGTCGAGGTCACGCACGCGATCGCATCGGGCAAGGGCCACGCGTGCAACTGATGGAGCAGGAACGCGCCATGCAGCGCGCTCGCCGGCACATAGTCCGACGACAGGATGTCGAGGAGACCCGCCCCGGCGAGGTCTCCCACCGAGACATTGCCGGAGTGGGACCGCCCCATCACGAGGTTGGGAGCGCCGGCGATGACGGCCAGTCCATACGCCCTCGCCGCCCGCGCGGCCTCGAGGGTCGTGGGGAACTCCGCGATGACCATGCCGGCCTTGACCGCCTCCTCGACGTGAGCGGTCGTCGCGTCGTCGTGGCTGGCGAGCGGCACGCGACCCGACTCGGCGAGTCGCAGGAGCGCGGCGCGATGGGCGTCGCCGTACCTCGCCCGGTCGGCGATCCGCTTCTCGATCAGCGCATCGATCTCGGCATCGCTCAATCCGTATTTGCCCTGGTTGTACTCGCGATACTTCGCGACGTTCGTGAACTGACGCTGGCCGGGCGAATGGTCCATCAGCGACACGAGACGCACGAGCGGGTTGCCGGCGTGCGGCGCGAAGTCGGTCACGACGTGCTCGGTCGACACCTCGCATCGCAGATGCAGCAGGTGGTCGGCCTTCAGCAGTCCGGCCGCCCGCCCCCGCTCGATCGCAGCAATGAGAGGGAGCGGATTGCGGGCGCGCTGGCCGCCGTCGTAGACGTACCCGATCGCGAGGCTGTCGAGCACGGTCGTGATGCCGGCGGCGATGAGCTGCCCGTCGTGCGCGACGACCGCCGCGACCTCCGGCCAGCGGGCGCTCGGACGCGGAAACGCGTGCTTCTCGAGGACGTCGGTGTGCAGCTCGACGATGCCGGGCATCACGTAGTCGCCCTCGAGATCGATCGCCCCCGGCCCGATCGCCCGCGTCGGGTCCACGTCCGCGATGCGTCCAGCGACGACATGAACGGCGCCGTGGACGATCTCGTCGCGCATGACCACGCGCGCGTTGGCGAGGACCACCTCGCTCATGCGGCCGCTCCCGCGCCGTGCAGAGTCACCGTGCGCGTCGCCACCGCCTCGCGTACCTCCGCGTCGTGGAAGGCGCCCACGATCGCGGCGCGCCGCGCCAGCGCGTCGCGGATCAGCTCGACAACGATGGCCCGGCTCGCGACGTCGAGCGACGCCGTCGGTTCGTCGAGCAGGAGGATCGGAAAGTCGGCGACGAATCCCCGCGCCAGGTTCACGCGCTGCTGCTCGCCGCCGGAGAAGGTCACCGGCGACAGGCTCCACAGCCGCTCGGGAATCCGGAGTCGCGCCAGGAGCGCCCGGCCGCGCTCGAGCGCCGTCTCGCGCGCCACGCCGAACGTCCGGAGGGGCTCGATGACGACGTCGAGCGTCGGGACGCGCGGGATCACCCGGAGGAACTGGCTGACATAGCCGATCGTCTGCCGGCGCACGGCGAGGAGGTCGCGGGGCCCCGCGTCGACCATATCGACCAGGCCCCCGCCGTGCGAGACGAGGATGCGGCCTCGCTGCGGCCGGTAGTTCGCGTAGATCGCCCGCAGCAAGGTCGACTTCCCCGACCCGGACGGGTCGGTCAGCGCGACGCACTCGCCCGGGTACACGGCGAGGTCCACGCCCCGCAGCACGGCAAGCTGGATCCCGCCCTGCGTGTGGAGCGTGAACGTCTTGCGGAGCCCCTCGACGAGGAGCACCGCTCCGCCCCGGTCGGCACTCACGGCTGCAGCACCGAGGAGACCAGGAGCTGGGTGTAGGGATGCTGGGGATCGTCGAGCACCTGGTCGGTCAGGCCCGACTCGACCACCTCGCCGCCGCGCATCACCAGCAGCCGGTGCGCGAGCAGCCGGGTGACGGCGAGATCGTGGGTCACGATCACCGCCGACAAGCCCAGATCGGTGACGAGCCGCCGCAGCAGGTCGAGCAGGCGCGCCTGGACCGAGACGTCGAGGCCACCGGTCGGCTCGTCCATGAACACCAGCCGCGGCTCGGTCACCAGGGTCCGGGCGATCTGGAGCCGCTGCTGCATCCCGCTCGAGAAGGTCTCGGGCCAGTCGTCGATCCGCTCGTGGTCGATCTCGACCCGGCCGAGCCAGTCGAACGCTGCATCCCGGATCCGACCGTAGTGCCGGGCGCCGAGCGCCATGAGGCGCTCGCCGACGTTGGCGCCGGCGCTCACGCCCAGGCGCAGCCCGTCGCGCGGGTTCTGATGGACGATGCCCCAATCGGTGCGGGCCAGCTTGCGGAGCGCCGGCTCCGCCATCCGGAGCACGTCCACGACCGTGCCGTCGCGCTGCCTGAACTCGACGCTGCCGGCCGAGGGCTCGAGGCGCCCGGACAGGCAGCCGAGCAACGTCGTCTTGCCGGAGCCCGACTCGCCCACCACGCCGAGCACCTCGCCGGGCCAGAGGTCGAGACCGACGTCGCGGCAACCGACGCGCGCTCCGTAGTATCGCGTGACGCCCGCGCTCGCAGCAGCGGGCGGTCAGCGTCCACGACGGCGCTCGCAGAAATCGGTGTCGGAGCAGACGAACATCCGCCCGCCCTTGTCGTCGACCACGATCTCGTCCATGAAGACGTCCGCCGCCGCCGCAGAGCGCGCAGGTCTGGTCCCACCGCTCGATCGTGAACGGGTGATCCTCGAAATCGAGGCTCCGCACCGAGGTGAACGGCGGCACCGCGTAGATGCGCTTCTCGCGGCCCGCGCCGAACAGCAGGAGCGCCGGGACACCGGTCGAGCTTGGGATTGTCGAACTTCGGGATCGGCGAGGGCCGCATGATGTAGCGGCCGTTCGACGAGCACCGGATAGTCGTAGCGCGGTCGCGACGTGACCGTGGCGCGTGATGTCCTCGTAGAGCCGCACGTGCATGACGCCGTACTCCTCGAGCGCGTGCATCTTGCGCGTCTCGGTCTCGCGCGGCTCGAGCCAGCGCAGCGGCTCGGGGATCGGCACCTGGAAGACGACGATCTGGCCCTCGGCGAGCGGCGTCTCGGGAATCCGGTGGCGCGTCTGGATCAGGGTCGCCGCATCGGTGCGTGTCGTCGTCCGCACGCCGGTCGTCCGCTCGAAGAATCGGCGGATGCTGACGGCGTTGGTGGTGTCGTCGGCGCCCTGGTCGATCACCTTGAGCACGTCGTCGGGTCCGATCACGCTCGCGGTGACCTGCACGCCGCCCGTGCCCCACCCGTACGAGCAGCGGCATCTCGCGGCTGCCGAACGGCACCTGGTAGCCGGGGATCGCCACCGCCTTCAGGATGGCCCGGCGGATCATCCGCTTCGTCTGCTCGTCGAGGTACGCGAAGTTGTAGCCGTTCATCGCGCCGGGCCTCGCGCCTCGGCGCGCGAGCGTGCGGATCAGCACCAGCTCGGACTGGAAATCGACGTAATGCGGCAGCTTCAGGTGCTGGACGAAGCCCGAGGCCTCGACGTTGTCGCCGTGGTAGAGGACGAACTCCTCGTCCTGCGCCGGCGAGGTCGGCTCTCGCCCAGCTCGCGGCAGCGGAGCGCGCGGTCCACGAGCGCCATCGTCATCGCCTTGCGCTCGGCGTGGCCGAACACGAGCCCGTAGCCGCGCGTGAACTGCGGCGGCGCCGTCGCGGAGCCCTTGAACTGGTTCACCATCTGGCACTCGGTGACCGTGATCTCGCCGATCGTGATCGGGAAGCCGAGCTCTTCGGGCACGAGCTCGACCTCGACCTCGCCCACGCGGATCTCGCCGGCGAAGGGATGGTTGCGGCCGTAGCCGCGCTGGGTCGAATAGCCGAGCGCCAGCACGAAACCCTCGTCCGCCGCGCGCCAGGCTCTGCAGCCGCGACGATCGCGGCCGGCCGGGAAAGTCGAGCGGCTCGCGGGTCAGATCGCCGACGGCGCGGCGGTCCGTGTCGGGCTCTTCGGGCTCGATCAGGCCGTCGCGGTCGAGAATGTCGATGACGCGCGGCATCCGTCCGCCGAGGGCGGCAAGGTCCGCCGGCCGGATCGCCGCAGCGGAATCGGCCTCGCGCGGCGGTGGCGAGCGCTGCGCGTCGGCCAGACCGAAATCGAGCAGCCGGTGCGTGTAGTCGAAGGTCGGCGCCGAGAATCTGGCCGCCCGGAACGTCCTTGAACGTCGCCGAGACGCGCCGGCGGATCGCCATGCGCGTCCGTGTCGATCGGCTGGCGTCGCGCCGAAGCGCGGCAGGGTCGTCCGGTAGGCGCGCACCAGGAAGATCGCCTCGATCAGATCGCCGCGCGCCTGCTTGATGGCCAGCGCGGCGAGCTCGCGATCGTAGAGCGAGCCCTCGATCATCACGCGGTCGACCGCGAGGCCGAGCTGCTGGTCGATCTGGATCAGGCTGAGCTCCGGCACCGACGGATCGCCGCGCCGCTCCTCGGCCAGGAGCCGGTGCGCGTTCGCGATCGCGCGCTCGCCGCCCTTGACGGCCACGTACACGGCTCAGTCCTCCCCACGCGGTGGTGCGCGGCAACGCGGCGATCACCTGTCCGGCGCTCATGAGGACGTCGACGCCGCGCGGGAACTGCGCATGGTTCTTCGACGCCCACGTCCAGAAGCTCTCGGGGACGCCGGTGACATCGAGGTGAACCTCACCCGCGATGCCAGGGCCGGTCAGCTGCCGCCCCGTGCCGCCGATCAGAGCCCGAACCTGGACGATGACCGTCGCGGAGCGCTCGGGATGCTCGGCGGTCCCGGCGTTGAACGAGCTCAGCGGCGGCATGAGCTCGGCATCGGCGACCAGCGCGAAGCCCGCCGCCTCTGGCTCGGCCGCGAGCGGCATGCCGCAGTGAAACTTCAGCCACTCGACGACCTCGGGCCGCATGGCCGCGCCGTCGAGCCAGAGCGGCGTGTCGAAATCGAGCAGGGTCAAGCACACCGCGGCGGTGGCCGGATGAAGCGGGACGGGCGGCTGGATCGCGGCCGCCACGTCGACGATCCGACCGGGCCGCGAGATGGCCTCGAGGACGCTCCGGAAGACCCGCTGGCTGTCGAGCGTCGGGTCGGCGAGCCCGGGCAGCATCGTCAGTCGTCTCCGCGGACCAAGGTGAAGAACTCGACACGCGATGGCGCGACGCGCTCGGCGGCCGCCCGCCGGCGGGCGGTCGGGCCGCGACGAGCGGCGCGACGACCGAGTGCTCGAGATCTTCGCGGCGCGCCGGATCCTGCAGTAATGCGTCGAGCACCGCCGCCAGCTCGGCGTGGCGCCGATCCCGCCCGCGGACGTACGCCACGCCCGACGGCGCCGCCTTCGAGCTCGACGGCGCAGCGGGTCACCGTCATCTCGCCCACGTTGAAGCGCGCGCCCGTGCCGCCCGCGCGGCCCCGGACCATCACGAGGCCGGTCTCGGGCGGTCGCAGCATGCGATGCGGCGGCGGCGCGGCCACGTCGCGCCAGCGACCCTCGAGCTCATCCGGCGAGGCCTGAGCCAGAACCGCCATCCACCGCCGCCGAGCCTCGGCCGGGCTCATTACTTCTGCGCGGCGAGCTTCTTGGCGGTCTCGTTCAGGTCGCGGATCACCTGGTACTTGCTGTCGTCGGCCGCGACGAAGTCGCCGAGCCACGCGCCGATGTCCTTGAACGCTTCCGGGTTCCGCGCGCGCATCGTCGTCAGCGACTCCTGCGATCGGCCGACTTGAAGCTCGCCGGCAGGTCCTTGCGGACGACGATCGGGTCGTTCGGGATCAGCTTCGAGACCCAGATCACGCGCAGGGCGCCGCGCGGCACCTTGTTCTCCCGCGTGAGCTGCTGGAGATCCGGCAGATTGGTCGAGGCGATCTCGACCTTCTTCGCGGCCACCGCCAGGATCGACGCCTCGTGCGAGCCGGAGAACGTGACCTTCGAGAAGTGCTTCTTGGGATCGACGCCGAGCTCCATCATGAAGAACGCCGACGGCACCAGATAGCCCGAGGTCGAGTTCGGGTCGTTGAAGGCGAAGGTCTTGCCGGCCATGTCCTCGGGGCTGAAGATGTCGGAGTCGGCGTGCACGATCAGGCACGAGCGATAGCCGAGCGAGCCGTTCGCGAGCTGGAGCTGGGCGATCGGCTCGACGTTCGCGTAGTTGTTGTTCGAGGCTTCGACGTACGCCTTGGGCCCGAGGTGGCCGAGCTCGGCCTTCTTGAACTTCAGCGCCTCGATGGTGCCGCGGTAATCCGTCGCGGTCACCGCCTTGACCTTCACTCCCAGGTCCTTCTCGAGCTGGGCCAGGATCGGCGCCCACCGGCGCGTGATCTCGGCGGCGTTCTCGGTGGACAAGAGGCCGAACGTGACCTCCTTGGGCCAGCTCGGATCGGTGGCGCCGCGGCGCCGACCATCGCGAGCACCGTGAGCATCGCCGCGAGCACGATTCGGAGTGGGCGCATGAATGACCTCCCTAGATCGCCGCCCGCCGCACGCGAGCGGAGACGACGTCGATGCACATCACCATCGCCACGATCAGCAGGATCACCGTCGCCGCCTCGCCGTCCTTGAACGAGCGGATCGTGTCCCAGAGATAGAAGCCGATGCCGCCGCCGCCGACCATCCCGATGACGGACGCCGAGCGGATGTCGGACTCGAGCCGGAGCAGCACGTACGAGAGAAAATTCGGCAGGACCTGGGGCACGACGCCGAAGGCGATGACTTGAAGTCGTCCGGCGCCGACGGCGGTGACGCCTTCGACCTGGCCCGGATCGACCGACTCGATCGTTTCGGACAGGAGCTTGCCGAGGACTCCGCCGGTGTGGATACCGAGCGCCAGCATGCCGGCGAATGGGCCGAGGCCGACCGCGGTGACGAACATGAGCGCGAACACGAACTCGTTCACCGCGCGGAGCACGTCCATCAGCCGGCGCGCGGCGAAATAGACCAGCGGGTGCGGGCTGAGATTGCGCGCGCCGAGCAGGCCGAGCGGCACCGAGACCAGGAGCGCCAGCACGGTGCCCCAGAGCGCGATGCAGAGGGTGACCACGCATTGCCACGCGTACTCGCCGACGTTACCGAACGACGGATGGAGATAGCCGCGGAGGAACACGCCGATATTGCCGATGTCGCGAAAGAGCTCGATCGGCCGCAGCTCGACCACGCGCGCCGCGAGTCCGAACACGACGGCCAACGTGATCGTCGCGAGCATGGTCCGGCCGACGGCGGACGGCCTCGCCGGAACCGGCAGGCGCCGGCCCGGCGTGGATCGAGGTGAAGGCCGTGCTCATGAGGCCGCCAGCTCGCCGAGCCGCTCGCCCTCGCTTCGTCCGGCCGGCTCGGTCACGAATTCACCGAAGATCTCGAACAGCGCCGCATCGGTGAGCTGGGAGGGCGATCCGTCGAAGACGAGCCGACCGCCCTTCAGGCCGAGGATCCGATCGGCGTAGCTTCGCGCGAGCTCCACGTGGTGGAGGGTCGCGATGACGGTGATGCCGACCGCCGAGGCCACGCGACGCAAGGTCTGCATGACCAGCCGGCCGTTGCTGAGATCGAGGCTGGCCACCGGCTCGTCGGCCAGCACGACCGTCGGCTCCTGCGCCAGGATCTTCGCGATCGCGACGCGCTGCTGCTCGCCGCCGGAGAGCGTGTCGGTCCGCTGCCAGACGCGGTCGAGCGAGCCCGACATGGTCGAGGCAACGAAACGCGATCTCCCGTTGATGGCGGTCGAAGTGATGCCCGAGCGCGGCCCAGCGCGCCCAGCCGCGGAGCCGGCCGAGGCGTCCGATCAGCACGTTGTCGACGACGGGCAGGCGCCGGACGAGATTGAACTGTTGATAGATCATCCCGACCCGCGTCCGGTGGGCGCGGAGAGCCGCGCCGCGGAGCCGCGCGAGATCGGTCTGGTCGAAGCGGATCGCGCCGCGCGTGACGAGCGTGGCGCGCGAGAGGCAGCGCAGGAGGGTCGTCTTGCCGGCGCCGGACTTGCCGATGACCGCGACGAACTGCCCCGGCTCGATCACGGCGGAGAGATCGTCGAGGGCGGGCGCCGCTTTACCCGCGAAGACCTTGCCGACGGCATCGAGCGTCACGGCCGGCGAACGATCGACCACCATGTCCGCGCCAACCGTAGCCGCGGCGCGTTGCGATTTCGTGACGGGAGCGCGAAGGTTCTGCGGCGAGCCGCGACGCGACGGCTCTCGGCGACCGCGACTGACCTTGCGGCGTCCACCCGCCGCGCCAGCTCTTCCTCGAGCTCCTCGACGCGGCGACGCAGATCCTCCACGACGAGATCGCAGCGGCTCCGGGCGACGTCGCCGTTGCGCACCAGGGCCCGGAGCCTCGGCAGCACGGCGTGGGACTCGCTGATCCACTCGCGCAGACGTTCGTCGTCGGTCGAGCCCGACGTGGAAATCTCGAGGCCGCCGTCGACGACGCGCCGCTTCTGGAACTTCCCTCGACCGCTGAGCACGTGTCCGGTGGACGCCCTCTAGGCCGGCTTGACGTCGATCTGGTAGAGCGTCTTGCCGGTCAGGTCGTTGAAGGAGACGGTCAGCATCTCGGTCGCGCCGTCGATCTTCGCCAGGCCGAAGTACTGCATCCCGTCGGTCGGCGGCCGGTTCTGCTTCATCGCCATCCGGCGCCGACGAGTACTTGATGTCCGGGCCGAACGTGCGATCGATCTCGCCGGGGCCGAAGGTGCCGGCGTTGATCGGCCCGGCCACGAACTCCCAGAACGGAGTGAAGTCGGTGAACTGCGCGCGTCCCGGGTCGTAGTAGGTCGCCGACGCGTAGTGGACGTCGGCGGTCACCCACACGACGTTCTTGATCGCGCTGCTGCTTGATGAAGCCGAACAGGCTCGCGAGCTCGAGCTCGCGCCCGAGCGGCGCGCCGTGATCGTCGTTGGCCCACGCCTCGAAGGTGCCCTTGGGCACGTCGGAGTTCAGGTCGGGGACGACGATGCTGATCGGCATGTCGCTCGCGATCACCTTCCAGGTGGCCCGCGAGGCTGCGCAGCGCCTGCTTGAGCCAGCGCAGCTGCGCGGCGCCGAGGAACGCGGCCTCCGTCGTCGAGCGTCGGTCTGACGGTTCGGCGAGTTCGGCCCGCGATAGCTCCGCTCGTCGAGCATGAAGACCTCGAGCGACGGACCGTGGGCGAACGACCGGTAGATGCGCTCCGGATCGATCGGGTCGAAGCGGAACGGGTTGTAGTCGAACATGGCGCGCTTGGCGAACGCGGCCAGGAGCGACGCGCTGCGGACGCGGTACCGCTCGTCGCCGAGCGTCTGGCCCGGATACCAGTTGTTGCGCGTCTCGTGGTCGTCCCACTGGACGAGCATCGGGACCTCGGCGCAGAAGCGGCGCTTGTTGTCGTCGAGCAGGTTGTAGGCGAAGTTGCCGCGGAACTCCTCGAGCGTCTCGGCCACCTTGGCCTTGGCCGGGGTCGTCACGTTGCGCCAGACCGAGCCGTCGTCGAGCGCGACCTCGGCCTTGATCGGCCCGTCGGCGTAGATCTGGTCGCCGGAGTGGATGAAGAAGTCCGGGTTCGTCGCGCCGCATGACCTCGTACATCTTCATGCCGCCCCAGGCGGTGTTGATGCCCCACCCCTGCCCGGCTTCGTCGCCCGAGAACGCGAAGGTCACCGTGCGGCGGGTCGGCGCCGGCGTCCGGAATCGGCCGGTCACCGGCGCGCTCAGCACCTTCGGGCTCGCGAGATCCTCGAACAGCACGCGATAGAAGATCTGCTGTCCCGGCGGCAGCCCGGTCAGATCGACGCGCGCCGTGAAGTCGCTCTCGGCCAGCGCCGCGGGGCCGACGATCCGCGTCGCATCGCGAAACGTGTCGCTCGTGGCCCACTCGACGAGCAGCCGCGCCGGCCGGTCGGTCCGGCTCCACACGATCGCCCGGTCGCTCAGGACGTCACCGCTCTGAACGCCGTACGGAATCGCCGGACGCGCCTTGTCGGACGTCACGACCGCCGGCGCCGTGCCCTGCGCCCACACCGGGCGCCGGATGAGAGACGAGGTCGTGAGCGCCACCGACGGCGAGAGCGGACTGTCTGAGGAATTTCCGGCGGTTCATGGGCGCTCCTCCTGTTGACCTGCGGAAAAGTATCACGTCCGGCTCGTTGCGCGCGTGTGTCGGCCCGGTGAAGTTCGCATGGCTCTACGACCTGAGCAGCGCCGATGCCGGGCGGCGATAGCAACGCCAGGCCGGGAGAAGCGCGAAGGCGGCACCGATCACGATCAACCCGCCGACCAACGTCAGCTCAGGCGGCGCGATCCCGACCGGCAGCGCGAGGCCGGTCTGCGCCGCCAGCGCTCGCGAGATCCCCCACGCGCCGAGCCAGCCGAGCAGCAATCCGAGCACGGCCCCGACGCCGACCAGCAGGGTCACGTGCAACCAGATGGCGGAGAAGACGTAGGCGCGCGAGGCGCCTAACGCTCTCAAGATGCCGAGCTGTCGACGGCGTTGCGCCTCGATGGCGACCACCGCCAGAAGCACGGCGGCGATGACGAGCGCCTGAGTCAACAGAGCGAAGACCGACAGGAGTCGCCGCGCGTCACCGAGCATTCCGTACAGCTCGACGAGCACCTCGCCCGGGAAGACGGCCATCGTGTCGCCGTCCCGGTACTTCGCGCGGAGCCGGTAGGCGTCGGCCACCGAGCGCGGGGTCACGACGATCGCGGAAACGCCCGTCAGATCGTCGGCGTCCCACGGCGGCCCGACCCGGTCGACACCCGTCGCGGTGTCCCGTCGGCCGCGCATGGACGCGCCACAGCGCCTCGATCGGGGGCCACGATCGCCCGGTCCCAGGGGCTGCCGAGAGACGGCATGCGGCCGACGACGACGTAGGTGAAGCCTGCGTGAACCAGATCCTCGCCGTCGATGTGACCGTGACTCGGCGCGAACGACTCGCCGACACGAAGGGGCACGTCGGCTCCCACCACGACCTCTCGCATCATGGTGAACGCGCGCCCCTCGGCGAGAGGCCGCCGGCCGGCGTCGGTGACGAAGTCGGCGCTCGTCCCGACCACCGGCCGGCCGCGATAGGAGTCGCCGAACACCAGCGGCACGACGCGCACGACGCCGGGCTCGGCCTGTAGACGCTTGAGCGCATCTCCGGAGACCAGATCCAGCGCGTCGGGCTGCAGGTACACGCTGGCCAGCACGAGCTGGGTGGGGCTTCCTCGACGCCCGATCAGCAGATCGAACGGATCGGCCGCGCGTGCCGAGCCCTGGCGAAGCGCGCGCTCCTGCGCCGACACGGCCACACCCAGCGCCGCCGCGACGGCGACCAGCCCGATCGCCGCGATGGTGCTGGCCCGCGAGCGCCGGAGCTCCGAGACGACGACCGGCAGTGGATTGATCACGCGGCGGTCAGCGCTTTCGGCGACGGCGAGACCAGGCGGCCGTCCACCAGGGTATGCACGGTGTCCAGCCGCTCGAGCAGCCGGCGATCGTGGCTGACCACCAGGAGTGTGCTCGAGATCTCGGCACAGAGCGACAGCAAGAGCTCGCCGAGGTGAGCGGCGTTCTCCCCGTCGAGACTCGCCGTCGGCTCATCGGCCACGATAACCGAAGGCGCGAACAGGAGCGCCCGCGCGAACGCGACGCGCTGCTGCTCGCCGCGCGACAACACCTCCACACGCGCGGCGCTCCGCTCCAGGCCGACCCGCTCGAGCAGGTCGCGCGCACGCTGGACAAGCGGCCGCGGCCTGCGCGCATAGGCGAACGTCGTCGGGACGAGGACGTTGTCGAGCGCGGACATTCCCGGGAGCAGGTGAAAATCCTGGAAGACGAAGCCCACGGTCGCCCGCCGCCAGCGATCGCGCGCGCTCTCGGCGAGGCGGCCGATGTCGAGGCCCGCCCACGAGATCTCGCCCGCCTCGGCCGTCTCGATCCCGGTCAACACGTACAGGAGTGACGTCTTGCCCGAACCCGACGGCCCGGCGATTCCCACGCGCGCGCCGGCGGCCAGCGTGAACCGTGGCAGGTCGAGGACGTGCCGACGCCCTCCGCCGGGCATCGGGTATGCGAGACGTACGTCGTGCGCGTGAAGCGCCGCGCCCATCGTCGCTCACTTCGGGCGCGCGGTCGCGTCGACCAGACGGACCTGGCTGAGAAAGCCCGTGGCCGAGTCGAGCTTCGCGCCGAGCTCGAGGACACCGCTCACTTCAACCGGTGCCGACCCCGAGCGGTACGCGACCGATCCCGAACCCGGATAGACGACTACGATGTCCTGGGGCCAGTCCGCATCGGATTGACAGAACGGGCACACGCTGACGGGTCGCTGACTCAGGACGAAGAACGTGGCCTCGGCCTTCAGCGGGGGTGCCAGAAACCCTCGCATGACGACGGGCTTGCCGACGAGGCGCGACGCGGTATCGGAGAACTTCACGCCAAGCACACCGGATCCTTGATAGAGATCCGCGAACCGAAGTCGCTCTCCGCCGCCCTCGGCGAGTCCGAAGGCCAGCAGGGTCAGCGCCACGAGCCCGGCGCCGGCGCGCGACAGGCGAATCATTGCGCGGGCACGGCCCCGAGACCCAGCGCGTCCACGATGATTCGGAACACCTCGGTATTGTCGAGAAATCCACGGACGCGGTCGGCGCCCGGCCCCGTTGCCGTCAGCACCACGTCTTCGCCCGAGTGCACGCCCTGAGGCGCGTTGTGCGGCAGGTTGCCCACGCGCAGGACCGCACCCGGCGTGTCCTTGTACTTCTCGTTGGCGATGTAGGATTTGTCGGGTCCGGCCACCGCCGGGACGAACGGCCCGTCGAGCTTCGGGACGGAACGTCTCGTAGTAATCGGGAAAGACCGAGAAGAAGATCGCAAGGCGCCGGGAGACGTCGAGGCGGGTCGGATAGCCGTCGTCGTTCGCCGGCGGATAGTTCGGATATCCAGCTTTCTCGTACACGCCGATCTTGTCGCGCATCTCCTGGCTCTTGACGGTGTCGTCCACGGTGCCGATGAGCGAGAGCCCGTGCGTGTGATCGGCCGTCACGAGAATGAGCGTGTCGTCGCGCGCGCCGGCGAATTCCTTCGCGACCGCGACCGCGCGGTCGAGCATGATCGTGTCCATGACCGCGCGCTCCCAGTCGAGCGGGTGCGAGTACTTGTCGATCAGCCCCGACTCGACCATCAGGACGAAGCCGTCGTCGTTCCGCGCCAGCACCGTGAGCGCCGTCCTGACCATATCGACCAGATCGGGCTGCTCCGGGAACGACGTGACGGTCCCCTGCTTGAGGAATTTGCGGTCGAGCACGCCGTCCATGTTGCCGGGATGGAACAGCCCCAGGAGCTTGTGTGTCGCCGGATCGGCGGTCGCCGATTTCATCTCGCGGTCGTTCGTTGCGATCGTGTAGCCGCTCGCGCGAAACTTGGCGATATAGTCGACCTCGTCCTTCCGGCGGGAGCCCGGGGACGACTTCGGCAGGAAATGCGCGGCGCCGCCGCCCATCAGCACGTCGACCCCGCTCTCGTGGAACATTCCGACGATCGGGTCGTAGTCGCTCCGCCGCCGCGTGTGGGCGACCATCGCGGCCGGGGTGGCGTCTTCCACCTCGGTATTCGTGACCACGCCGACCGCCATCCTGCGCGTGCGCTTGATCAGGCTCGTGAGGGTCTCCACCTTCGGATCGTCGAGCGTGTCGGGCGTACGGTCGGCATAGACACCGAGGGCGTTCACGCTCGACTTGTGTCCGGTCGTGTAGGCGCTGGCCGAGTTCGCCGAGTCGGTGATGATCGAGTCGACTCCGGCCGTGCCCAGCAGCGCCATGTTCGACATCGCGTCCATGGCCAGGCCGCCGTGGTAGCGCCCTTCGGTGATGCCGGCCGTCAGGATGCGCGCGGCCGTTCGGTGTGCGCCCGCCATACCGTCGCCGATGAAGAGGATCACGTTACGCGCCTTGCGGGGTCCGGTCGCGTACACCTCCCAGCTCACCGTCTTCGAGCTCTTCCCGTCGCTCACGGCGATGGCGTACCGCCCGGGTCTGGTCAGCGACACATCGCGCACGAGCAGAGCGGACGCCGCCGCTCCGCTCTCGCGCTCCACGAACGTGGCCGATCGGCCGAGTGCCGCCGAGAGCTCCGTGCCGTCGATGGTCACTTTCGTGTCGGACACCTTGACGACGCCGTCGAACTCGACCTTGAGATCGAAGCGCGACCCGGCGAGGATCTGAGCCCGGTCGATCGGGTAGATCGTGATCGCGCCGGCCGGCGCCGCGCCGAGCGCGGCCGCCGCCAGGGCCAGGCCCAACCAAAGGATTTTCACGAGCATGTCGCGCCCTCCCGTGAGCGGACGCTAGACGAGCTTCGTTACTGATTGATTACGACGGGGTGACGATTCAACCGCTTGCGCGAGGCAGCGACGAGATCGGCCCGGAGGACGCGTCGGGAGGGCGCGTCCCCCGGCGCCGTCCCTTAGGAGCCTACCGAGTGAACGAGCGGCTCCCTCTCGCGTGCGCCGGTCGCGGCCAGCAGCGCCTCGACGACGGCGCGATCGTTCAGGACGCGAGGAACCTTGTGCTGGTCGCCCAGCTTGCCGGCTTCACGCATCCATCGATGGAACGAGCCCTGCGGCATCTCGACGAGCCGCGGGGCGATCATGCCGACGTCGTCGGTCCGCTTGGTGCGGTAATCGGTGTTGAGCGCGGCCAGTGCCTCGTCCAGCTCGCGCACGAAGACGTCCCGGTCACGCGGCGGGATGCGGAACTCGACCAGCCACTCGTGGCCGCCACGCGGCTCGCCGGCCGACGGATAGCGCGGCGCGACCGTGAACTCCCCCGGCTCGGCGCCCGTCCGGCGGCAGGCGACCACCAGGGCCTGCTCCACTTCCTCGATGATGACGTTCTCGCCGAACGCGTTCACGAAGTGGCGCGTGCGCCCGGTGATCACGAGACGGAGCGGATCGCGCGCGGTGAAGCGGACCGTGTCGCCCAGCAGATAGGACCAGAGCCCGGCGGAAGTCGTCAGCGCGACCGCATAGGGTCGGTCGAGCTCGACGTCGGCGACCGTATGCCGCCGCGGCCGCGCGCGGCCCAGATCCTCGACCGGCACGAACTCGTAGAAGATTCCGTAGTCGAGCATGAGCGTCAGCCCGCCCGTGCGCTCGGTCTGGAGCCCGACGAAGCCTTCCGAGGCGGGATACACCTCGACGTACTCGATCGGCCGTCCCATCCACTCCTCGACGGTCACGCGGTACGGTGCGAACGAGACGCCGCCGTGGATGAGAGCGCTCAGGTTCGGCCAGCACTCACCCAGGCTCGCCACGGGCCGACCCGCGCGCGCCGGGCGCGCGCGACGCGCTCGAAGAGGATCAGGAGCCATGACGGCATCCCGGAGATCAGTCGGAGGTCCTGATGCTGGATCAGCTCGGCGACGGCGTCGATCCGCTGGTCCCAGTCCGGGATCGACGCGATGTCGCGCCCGGGCGAATAGCGCGAGCGGAAACCGGGCGGCAGGTCCTGCACCATGAGGCCCGAGAGATCGCCGACCCAGCAGCCCTGCCCGATCGGCTTCAGGCTCGTGCACCCGCCGAGAAACAGCAGCGGCCCGCCCGCGATACTCTCGAAGCCGCCGCGCTCGGCGGCGATCAACAACGCGTCCCAGCCGCCCTTCCGATGAGCGCGGAACGCCTCGGGGGTCACCGGAATCGTCTTGTCGCCCGCGGTGGTGCCCGACGTCTTCACCCAGTAGCGGGGCCGCCCCGGCCAGGTGAGATCGCGTTCGCCGTTGATGGCCCGCGTCCAGAGCGGCTGAAAGCGCAGATAGTCGCCGAGCGGCGTCCGCGCCTGATAGTCGGCGACGGAACGGATTTGCTCGAAGCGATGCGAGCGTCCGAACGCGGTCCCGCGGGCCGAGTTCACCAGATCGAGCAGGGTCGCCTCCTGCACGCGGCTCGGCGTCGCGCGCCACACCCTCGAGCGCGCGGCGGCGGTGCGCCTGGTAGACGCGGAGCGCCGCGCCGCCGACCCGTTCGATCACGAGCGTTCTCCGAGGAGCGCGCGGCGGGCACGGGTCTCGACGAGCCAGTCGCCGACCGCCGCGTTGAACGCCTCCGGTCGCTCGAGCATCGGCGCGTGGCCGCAGTTGGGCAGGTACACGAGCTGCGAGCCCCGGATGCGCGCGTGGAAACGCTCGGCGACGTCGCTCGGCGTGATGCGGTCGTCCTTGCCCCACACGAGCAGGGTCGGGACACGGATCTGGCTCAGCCGCTCCTCGACATTGTGGCGCTTGGCCGCGCGGGCCACCTGAAGTACCCGCAGCGCGGTGCGGCGCGTGGTGACGATGCGGCGGATCGATTCCACCCACTCGGGCGTGACCAGGCTCGGATCGTAGAAGATCTCTTCCATCCGCTCGCGCACGTAGGCGCGGGTCGGCACGTGCGGCACGTGGCTCGTGAAGGTCCGCTCGAACAGCCCGGACGAGCCGGTGAGAATCAGCCCGTCGACCCATCCCGGGCACGACAGCGCCAGCTCGAGCGCGACGTGGCCGCCGAGTGAGTTGCCGCAGACGATCGCGGGCGGCAGCTCGATCGCTTCCATGAAGCGGCGCACATAGCTGGCCAGAGCCGGCACCGACACCTCGGTCAGGTCGGGATCGAAGATCGGCAGCTCGAGCGCGATCGGCCGGCGAAACGGACCCAGCGCTCTCGAGCGTGGACTCCCACTGGTCCATCTCGCCCAGCAGCCCGTGCAGCAGCAGCACGGGCTCGCCCACGCCACGCTCCAGCCAGCGAAATCGCGTATGGGTTGGCGTACTCATATCGGCCTCCTCATAGAGCGCTGCCTCGTCACGGCAGAGTTCCCACGCTGATGCGTTGCCGATCGCGCCGGAGAAATCGATAGGCGGCACGGACCTGCACGGCCAGATGAAAGGGGAGCTTGCCGACGGTCCACGACCAGTCGACGTGGGCGCGCGTGCGGCCGGCCAGAAGGGCCCGGCGCAGCGCCGCCGAGTCGTGTCCCTCGAAGCGGGTGACCGCGCTGCCGACGTACCAGACGTCGTGGGCGTCGCTGCCGGCGGTCACCGGCAGCATGAGCTCCAGGTTGCGCAGCGCCGCCCACGCGTTGTAGGGCGCCGAGAACACGCCGGCGTTGTTCACCGCCTCGATCGCGTCGAGCGGCAGATCGCGAATCATCCGCCCGATCGAGACGTGGCCGCGGCTCACACCCCGGAGCGGATGAAACGGGTGGGCGGCGACCGCGAGGCCGCCCTGCGCGTGGATCTCGCCGATCGTGTCGAGCGCGCTGAGGCCGGGCGGCACGCACTCCTCGAGGAACAGGCCGAGGAGGTGGCCGTTGAGCGTGCTGATCTCTTCACCGACGACGACGTCGACGCCGAGCTCGGGATGTTCGCGCGCCCAGTCGCGCGCGCGCAGCGCCCCGCGGATCTCGTCGTGGTCGGTGATGGCCACCACGTCGACCTGACGATCGTGGGCGGCTTCCACGATCGCCTCGGGACGCTGGGCGCCGTCGCTCCACAGCGTGTGCACGTGCAGGTCGGCGCGACCGTACGTACTGGTTCTCATTGCAGACGAGTCTGGCGGCGGAGTGTGAACGGTCTATCACTCTCCGCGTGAAGTTTCAGTGACGGGCCACGCGCCCGGTGCGGCGGGGATTTACGAGTGTTCGGCGGTCGCTAGACGAGCTCGTGCCACTTCGATCGGTCGAGGACGGGCGACGGCGACACGGGCATGACGTGAGCCTAGGGTCAGGTCGTGTGTCGATACCATGAAGTTTCGGCAAATATGTGGCGACGGCGATCGGCGGCATGCTACGGTCGCGCGATGTCGCGCTCGCAGCGTGCGCTGTTCATCGACTGGGGCGGCACGCTCGCCCTCACCAGACACAGCCGGACGGTCGTGGATGAAGCGGGTCACCCCGTGCTCATGGACAACGTCGTGGCGACGCTCGCCCGCGAGCGTCCTCGCTTCGACGTCTGCTTCATCGTGTCGAATCAGGCGCGGATCTCGACGGGCGAGATTTCCGAGGCCGAGGTGACGAAGCGATTCGCATGGGCCAACGAGCAGCTCGGAGGACCGTTCACCGGATGGCGGCTGTGTCCGCACACGGACGCCGACGGTTGTGACTGCCGCAAGCCCAAGCCGGGGATGTTCCGCGAGCTGGCTCGCCTCCACGACGTGGCCTTGAGCGCTTCGACCCACGTCGGCGACTCCGCGAAGGATCGCGACGCGGCGATGGCGGCCGGCGTGGGGACGTTCGTGTGGGCGCGCGACTTCTTCGGCTGGGACACCGCGCCCGGCCGGTCGTAAGGTCGCTCTACACCTCGAGCGTCGACCTCGCCTCGGCGCCGTCCGCGCAGGAGAGCCACACGCGCACGGTCGTGCCGCGGCCCGGCTCGCTCTCGATACGCAAGAGCCCGTTGTGCGCGAACACGAGATGCTTGACGATCGCGAGCCCCAGCCCGGTGCCACCGAGCTCGCGCGAGCGCGCCTTGTCGACCCGATAGAACCGCTCGGTGATCCTCGGCAGGTCAGCCGGCGGGATCCCGATGCCGGTGTCGACCACGTCGATCTCGATGTGGCCCTGGGCCGGCTCCTCGACGCGAACCGTCACGCGACCGCCGTCTCGGGAGTGTACTTGATCGCGTTGTCGACCAGATTGATCAGGATCTGAACGAGCCGATCGCGGTCCGCCAGCACCGGCGGCAGCTCGCGCGGGACCTGGCTGCGCAGCGCGACGTTGCCGCTCTTCGCCTTGGCGCTCATGATCGCCAGCACCGCGTCGACCGCCTCGTCGAGCCGGGTCGGCGCGAGCTTCAACGACACGCGGCCCAGCTCGATGTTCGAGAGATCGGTCAGGTCATTGAGCAGCCGGCCCAGCCGCTCGGTGTGGCGGAACACGATCTCCAGGAACCGCCGGGCGTTCTCCTGCTCTTCGAGCGCGCCGGTGAGGAGCGTTTCGAGATAGCCCTGGATCGCCGTCAGCGGCGTCCGCAGCTCGTGCGAGACGTTGGCGACGAACTCCGTGCGGACCTGCTCCAGCCGCCGGAGCTCGGTGACGTCGTGGAGCACCATGACGACGCCGATCTCGTTGCCGCCCAGACGCAGCGGCACCGCGTTCACCTGCACGCGCCGGTCGACCGGGCTCACGAGCCTGACCTCGCGATTCGAGACGTTGCCCTCGCCGGCCGCACGGCCTTCGCGAAACGCCTCGTGCAGCTCCGTGTTCCGGATGACTTCGAGGAACGGCTTGCCCTCGCCGCGCGTCGCGTCGAGGCCGAACATCGACCGCGCCCGCTCGTTCAGCAGCAAGATGACGTCGCGCCCGTCGACCGCGATCACGCCCTCGATCATGCCGTCCAGGATCGCCGTCGCCTTCGCCTGCTCGTGCCCGAGGTCGTGGATCTTCTCCCGCAGCCGCGCGGCCAAGCCGTTGAGCGCTCGTCCGAGCGCGCCGATCTCGTCCGGCGAGCGGATCGGCGCCCGCACCGTGAAATCGCCCTCGCTCATCTGATGGGCGATCGCCTGCATCTGCACGACCGGCTCGGTCACGCGCCGGGCCACGAAGAGACCGATCCCGAACGCGACGACGAGCGCGACCAGGCCTCCGAGGAGCATCACCCGATGGATCGCCGCGTACGACGACGTCACCGCCGACACCGGCAGGGCCACCCGGATCACGCCGATCACCTTCCCGCCGTCGACGATCGGGAGCGCGACGTACAGGAGCGACGCGCCGATCGTCGCGCTGGTCCTCCGGTCGCGCCCGACACCGCCCGCGAAGGCCGCCAGCACTTCCGGCCGCTGGCCGTGGTTTTCGACGCGCGGCAGATCGTCGACGGGCACCTCGGAATCCCCCAGCACGCGGCCGTCGGCGGCGATCACGGTGATCCGCGAGGCGGTCGGCCGCGAGCCGCGCACCGCGAAGGCATGGAAATCGTCGGGCGAGGCGGGCCGCGTCACGAGCGTGCGGGCCTCGTCGTGCAGGAGCCGCCCGGTGCTGGCCAGGCGGGCCTCGAGCGTGTCCACCGCGAATGCCTCGAGGGCGCGGTTCAGGCACAGGCCGGCCACCACCATGGTGACGGCGACGAAGCCGACGAGCGTCAACGTGAGCTTGCGGGCGATGCTGCGGCGGAGGAAGTGAACGAACGCCTGCATCATGGCGGATCAGTCTCGAAGCGATAGCCGATCGACTTGACCGTCGCGATCCGGCTCCCGGCATCGCCGAGCTTCGCGCGCAGGCGCCGGACGTGCACGTCGACGGTGCGCGACTCGATCACGTCGGCGCGGGCGTAACCCCATACGCGGTTGAGGAGGAACTCGCGCGAGAGCACGCGGCCGGCCGCTTCGAGGAGCGCCTGGAGGAGGTCGAACTCCTTCGGCGTCAGGACGATGGCCTGGCCGTTCAAGCTCACGGCGTGGCGGGCCGCGTCGAGCGTGATCGGCCCCCCCGTGAGTACCGGCGTCGCCTGGTTCGGCTGCGAGCGCCGCAGCACCGCCCGGACGCGCGCGACGAGCTCTTTCGGAGAAAACGGCTTGCCGATGTAATCGTCGGCCCCGATCTCGAGCCCGACGATCCGGTCGACCTCGTCGGACTTGGCGGTGAGCATGATGATCGGGATCGCCGCCGTGCTCGTATCGCGCCGCAGCCGGCGGCACACCTCCAGGCCGTCGACCTCGGGGAGCATGAGATCCAGGACCACCAGATCGGGAACCGCCGCCTTCACTTCACGGAGCGCGTCGGATCCGGTGGTGGCGGTTCGGCAGCGGAAGCCCTCGCGCTCGAGGTGCAGGACGACGAGCCGGCGGATATCCGGCTCGTCTTCGACTACGAGAACCTCGCGGGCCATCGCCTACTGGCGACAGACCCTGAAGTTCGCGTAGTCTCCTTGTGCCGAGGAATTCGTGTCGTCGGAGTCGGTCAGCACCGCGATACCGGCAGGCTTGGGCGTCTCTTTCACGTCGAAGTACTTCTTGTAGTCTTCCAGCACGTTCACCCGCTCCTCGACCCACTCACCCTTTTTCTCCGGCGCGCCGCTCCGGAGCACCCGGACCTGTGTGAGGCCCATGTTCGACTCGAGCTTCGTCCCGGCAGGGGCCTTCTCGCTCCAGATGTATTTGACCGCCTTCGGCCCTCTGATGCGCGAGTAGGGCACGAGCAGGTACACCGCCAGGGCGCTGTCGTTCGCCTTCGAGTCGCGCTCGTCCCCGCCTTTCGGAAACTCGAGCGGCCGCCAGGACCACACGAGCATCGGATAGGTGCCGAGGTCCCACTCATACTCTCTCGCGGCCTGGACACCGAGCCCCTTGGCGGCGGCGTGCAGGAACTTGATGCCCGACTCCTCCGCGACCCGATACACGTCCTTGGCGGAGTCCTTTCGGAGCTTCCAGTCGGGCGGCAGCTCACCGACCTTGGCCTTCGAGAAGTCCTCGATGGGGCGGCAGTCGGACTGGGCCTCGGGACGACCGGGTAGAGCGGCGAGCACGAGGCAAGTCGCGATCAGGGTCGGTAGGCTGATGGATCGCGCTCCGACCCGCCGGGCGGCGGGGCCGTCGTGAAACGGCGCGGGGTCGGCGTGTGCCATGCCTGAAGGCTAGCACACGCCGACCCCTGAGAGAGTACCGGGGCGGTTAGCGCCGGTTGTGCTTGAGGATCTCGTGCGCGATCACGAACGTCTCCCAGAACTCGTGGTCGGCGCGCCAGTAATGGCCGAGGCAGAGCGCAGCCTTGCCGTTGTCGAACTCCTTCTTGGCGTGGACGTACCGCTTGTCACTGCTCGCCACCTTCGCCTTGGCGCGATTGAGCTCGGCGAGGCTCTCCGCGTACATCTTGAGCGCCACCTTCAGCTGCTGGTCGTGCCACCAAGGGTGCTTGAAGGCCGCCACCTTCTTCTGAAGGTCGACGATCTTGTCGTCACACGTCGTCGGCGCCAGGGCGACGAAGGTCGCGGTCACACTCTTGGCCGCGTTCATCGTCACACTGCAGCCGCTGGTGCCCGTGCAGGCGCCCGACCAACCGCTGAGTTTGAACCCGGCGGCCGGGGTGGGCGTGAGAGTTACGACCGTCCCGGCGTTGTACTTACCCGACACCGGGGCCGCCAGGGCGGTGCTCGCCCCGTTGACTGCCGGCGCCACAGGCCCGGGCTGGGGCGTGATCGCTCCGTCACCGACCGTCGTCAACGTGAGTATGAACTGCGCCGGCGGCGGAGGCGGCACCGCCGTGAAGGTCGCGGTCACACTCTTGGCCGCGTCCATCGTCACGTTGCAGGCACCGGTCCCCGTGCAGGCGCCGGACCAGCCGCTGAGTTGAGAGCCTGCGCCCGGCACGGCCGTGAGGGCCACCGCAGTGCCAGCGCCGTACGTCCCACCCACCGGCGCCGGGGTGGCCGTGATCGACCCGTTTCCGACCGTCGTCAAGGTCAGCGCGAACTGCTTCAAGGTGAACGTCGCGGTCACGCTCTTGGTCGCGTCCATCGTCAGGATGCAGCTGCTGCCCGAACAGGCGCCGGACCAGCCGCTGAACTGGTAGTTCGTAGCCGGGTTGGCCGTGAGGGTCACGACGGTGCCGGCGCCATACGTCCCACCCACCGGCAGCGGGCTGGCCGAAACGGTCCCGTTGCCAACCGTTCCGATCGACAGAACGAACTGCTTCAGGGTGAACGTCGCTGTCACGCTCTTGGCTGCGTTCATCGTCACGACGCAGGAGCCGCTCCCCGTACAGGCGCCGGCCCAGCCGGTGAACTGGTAGTTCGTGGACGGGTTAGGCGTCAGGGTCACGACGGTGCCGTCGGTATAGGTCCCCGATACCGGCAGCGGATTGGCCGTGATCGTCCCCAAGCCGACCGTCGACAAGCTCAGGACGAACTGCGCCGGCGGGGGCGGGGGCGGCGGGCCGGCGGTGGTAAACGCCCCGAACACGAACGGAGTCGCACCGACCTTAACGGCCTTCGGGGCGGGCAGCCCGGTGGCTGGATTGAACGTCGGATCGAACACGCTCACGGTCCCCGCTCCGGCATTGCCGACGTAGATGCGGCCGTCGGGATCGGTCGCGACACCCACCGGGGAATCACCCGTGCGGACGGACACGACGTTCCCGTTCGACAAGGTGACGATGTGGAGACGATCGATGGCATCGCTCGTGAGGTACAGCTTGCTGCCGTCCGGGCTCAAGGCGATGCCGCCCGGCGTGGCCATCGTCGAAGGATCGACCGTGATCGTTCCCGCGAGCGAGATCGGATTCGACGTGGTATCGATCGCCGAGACTTCCAGCACCGAGTCCAACGACATGGGATCGAGGAAGAGATCGACCACGTACACGCGCGTCCCCGTGAGATTCGCGACGAGCCCCATCGGAAGCGAATTGGGCGGCGAGCCGATGTCGACCCGCGCGATCACGCTGGTGCCCTGGAGCACCACGACCTGGCCGGCCGTGGCGTCGCTCACGTACACGCGCGAGCCGACCGAGAGAATGCCGTTCAGCAACCCGCCCACATTGGGGATCTGGCTCACGTTGTTGCCGTTGTTGGCTTCGATCACCGCGACGGCACCGTTCCCGAGGCCGACGTAGACCAGCGAGTTGTCAGCGCTGACCGCCACACCCCACGGCTGCACGCCGACCGGTATCGGGCCGCCCACGACGGTGTTGTCCGAGGTGCGAATCACCGACACCGTCCCGTCGTCCTGGTTGGCGACGTAGACAAGCGTGCCCGCCGGATTCACCGCGACGCCGCCGGGGAATGCCCCGACCGGCACCGTCGCGACGACACAAGGCGGCGGCGGCACCTGCCCGGTCCCCGCACACGACGCCGCCGATCCCGCGTCGATGACCGACACGGTCCCCGAACCGAAGTTCGAGATGTACGCGAACGGCGCCGCCACCGCGGCCGTCGCCGCGATCAGCATCAGCGCCAGAACGCTGAGCAGCATTCCGGAAACGCGTCGCGTTCCGGAAAATCTCTTGGGGAGCGGGCACTTAGTCTTCATGCCGCTCTCGTAGTGCAGTGACGATGCCACCGAGGAGAAGCGCGTCCGAATCGGGGCATACACGCGGACTTAGCCGCGTACGTGAGTCAAATCGGCGCGACTGAACGGCAGGAACTGGCGAAATTCGTCAGCGGAAAAACCGGAAAAAGACGGCCAGTGGCGACGAACTGATCTCGGGCTGGCTCGATTCGAGCTAGCGGCCTCGACGCCACCAGTGGTGCACGAGGTTGTCGACGACCTCACCGAGCTGGCCGATCGTTCGACACTCGCGAACGAAGTCACACGACGGCGCGTAGAGCGGCATGACGCTGTCGCCGATGCCCCAGCCCCACTGCCCTTCCGGATTCAGCCAGATGATGCCCTTCACGCGTTCGCGAATGAGTCGCAACGCCCACGCCTGCGGATCGTTGTAGTTGTTGCGCGCGTCGCCGAGCATGAGGATCGTCGTCTTGCGGTCGAGCGACTCGAGCTCCGTCTTCGTGAACTGGTTGAAGGCGAAGCCGAAGTCCGACCGGCAGTGGTAGTCGACCGGCGCGCCCTTGAGCGCCCACTCGATGGCGCGCTCGACCGGATAGGTGTTGAACGCCTGGGTGACCTCCGCGATCTCGGAGACGAACACATACGAGCGCACGCGACTGAAGCACTCCTGGAGACTCCAGACCAGCTGCAGCATGAAGCGCGAGGCGTTGCGGACCGAGTCCGACACGTCGCAGATCGTGATCAGCCGCGGCTTCTCGCGATGCCGGCGCTTGAGGAAGATCTCCATCGGCACGCCGCCGTACTGCAGGCTCTTGCGCGTGGTCCGCCGCGAATCGAGGCGCCCCTTATGCTCCTGCCGCTGGCGCATCGCCAGCGCGTCCTTGATCTTGCGCGCCAGCCGGGCGACGACGTTCTTCATCTGCGCGATCTCGTCCGGGGTCAGGGCGAAGAGCGGCTTGTCGGCGAGGACCTCACGCGTGAGCTTCTCGCCCTGGCGGTACGCGCGCCGCTCCAGCTCGCGCTCGACGTGCTGGCGGATCATGCGCTTGAACGCTTCGAGCCGGAGCTCGAGATAGTTCCGGATCCGCGCCAGCTGGCCGGGGTCGAGCCCTTTCGCCTCGAGCGCTTTCATGATCCGCTCGAGATCGCCCTCGATGGCCGACCAGTCGAACTTGTCCGAGATCCGGCGCGAGAAGAAGCCGACCTGCAAGAAGTACATGAGCCGCTCGAGCCCGGCGTTCTGGCCACCGGAGCGGATGGCCATTTCCATCTCGCTGCCCTGCCCGCGCATGAGCAGCTCGGTCAGCTCGTCGAGCTCCATGTTCTCGTCCGCCATGAGCTCGTCGAGCATGTCCTGCACGCGCGGATCCTCGGGGCCGAGGGCCTTCTTGAGCCCTTCGCCGAGCGCCTCGAGGTCGAGGAAGTACAGGTTGAACAGTCGATCGAAGGTCGGGTGATCGCGGAATTCCTTGATCAGGGTGGCCGCGAGCGTCGCCTTGAACGTCTCGCGGTCGGCGAGCCCCACCTCGGCGCTCGCGGCGAGCGCATCGAGCGCTTCCGACGGCGAGATCCGGATCTCGGCGCGCCGGAGGTCGCCGATGAACTCGAGGATTCGCTGGTCCAGGGCGCTACTCCGCCAGGACCTTGTCGAGCGAGCCCTTGACGCGCTCGAGGTCCTTCTCGTGCTTCACCAGCATCGTCAAAGTCGACTCGACGATACCCGGATCGAGCTCGCGCGCGTTCAGGATCACGAGCGAGCGCGCCCAATCCAGCGACTCCGAGACCGACGGGAGCTTCCGAAGATCCATCGCGCGGATCTTCTGGACCGCGGCGACCACGGCCCGCGCGAGCTGATCCGGGATCTCCGGAACTTTCAAACGGATGATCTGCAGCTCGTCGGCCGCCGACGGAAAGTCGATGAAGAGGTGCAGGCACCGCCGCTTGAGCCCGTCCGAGAGCTCGCGTGCGTTGTTCGAGGTGAGGACGACGAGCGGGATGTGCTTGGCTTTCACGGTCCCGAGCTCGGGCACCGACACCTGGAAGTCCGAGAGTACCTCGAGCAAGAACGCCTCGAACTCGGGCTCGGCCTTATCGATCTCGTCGACGAGCAGGACGACCGGCTCATCGGCCTGGATCGCCGAGAGCAGCGGACGCGGCGAGAGGAACCGGAACGAGAAGAACGCGTCCTCCTGGCCGGCGATCTTCGCCACCGCGTCCGGGAGCGAGGGCGTGTCGGCGATCAGCTCCCCGATACGCTCGCGCAGGAGCTGCGTGTAGAGCAGCTGCTTGGCGTACTTCCACTCGTAGAGAGCCTTGCCCTCGTCGAGTCCCTCGTAGCATTGCAGACGGATGAGCGGTCGCGACGTGATCTCCGACAGCGTCTTCGCCAGCTCGGTCTTGCCGACTCCGGCCGGGCCCTCGATGAGGACCGGACGACCCATCCGCGCGGCCAGGAATACGACGGTGGACACACGGCGGCTCGCGATGTACCGCGCGTCCCTGAACCGCTTCTGGACCTCCTCGACGGACTCGAACATGATGGCTCCCTTGCTCCCGAGTTTCGGCCATTGTAGCAGGCATTTCGCCGACTCCAGGCCCGCCGGACCGGACGTGTACAATGCCACATGGCCGACGCCGATCGCTACCATCGCCTCCAGCTCTTCCTGTCGCTCCTCGGCCTCGGCCTCTCGATCGCGTACCTGCTCGCGCTGATCTTCACGGACGCAGGTCACAGCCTGGCGCGGGCGGCGGCGCGCGTCACGACGGCGCGCTGGGGGCAGGTCGCGCTGGTCGCACTCGCGCTCGGCGCCGGGCAAGGCGTGCTCACCCTTCCGCTGAAGCTGATCCGAGGGTTCTGGTTGCCGCGCCGCTTCGGGCTGCTCCACCAGCCCCTCGGCGGCTGGCTCGCCGATCACCTGAAGGCCGCGCTGATCGGCGGGGCGCTCGGGCTCGCGGCGGTCGAGATCGTCTACACGCTCCTCGCGCTGACGCCGCTCTGGTGGATCGTCGCGGCGGCGATCTTCATCGCGGCGCAGATCGCGATGGCCGCGCTGGTGCCGATCTGGATCGTTCCGCTCTTCTATCGTCTGACGCCGCTCGCCGACAGCGGCCTCCGCGATCGGCTGCTGGCGCTCGCGCGACAGGCCGGGGTGGCGGCGATCGGCGTCTTCGTCGCCGACCAGTCGAGGAAGAGCCGCACCGCCAATGCCGCGGTCGTCGGGCTCGGCCGCACGCGGCGGATCATTCTCTTCGACACCTTGCTCGCCGAGTTTCGGCCCGAAGAGATCGAATCCGTCCTCGCCCACGAGCTGGGACACCACGCGCACGGCGACATGCGCCGCGGGCTTCTGGTCAACAGCGTGCTGACGATCGTCACCATGTGGCTCGCCGCGCTCGGGCTCGACCTCGGCGTCGCGCTCCTCGGCCTCTCCGGGCCGGCCGATCCGGCCGGGCTCCCGTGGCTCGCGCTCGTGGTGATGGCGCTCGGCCTGGTCCAGCTCCCGCTCGCGAACGGCTTCTCACGCTGGATCGAGCGACAGGCCGACGACTTCGCGCTGGCCACCACCGGCAACGCGCGCGCGTTCATCGGGGCGATGGAGCGGCTCGGCGGACTGAATCTCGCCGAGCGCCGCCCGAGCCGACTCAAGGAGATCTTTCTCTATTCGCACCCGGCGCTCGAGCGCCGGATCGCTCGCGCCGAGCGAGGAGGACGCGCATGACGGATCGCCGGGCCGCGCTTCGCGAGCTCGTGTCCAAGAAGCAAGGGCTCGTCGTCCCGGGCGCCTACGACGGGATTTCGGCGCGGCTCGTTCAGGACGCCGGATTCCCGGCCGTGTACATGACCGGCTACGGCACGGCGGCGTCCCGGCTCGGTCTCCCCGATCTCGGATTCGCCGGGCTCGGCGAGATGGCCGATCATGCGCGCAACCTGGCCGCGATCCTCGACGTCCCGCTGATCGCCGACGCGGACACCGGCTACGGCAACGCGTTGAACGTCCGGCGCACCGTGCAGATGTACGAGGCGGCCGGCGTGGCGGCGCTCCACATCGAGGATCAGATCACCCCGAAGCGCTGCGGCCACCTGTCCGGGCACCAGATCGTTCCGCGGAGCGAGTTCGTGGGCAAGATCCGCGCGGCGGTCGAGGCGCGAACCGATCCGAACATGATGATCATCGCGCGCACCGACGCGATCTCCGCCGTCGACCTGGACGAGGCGCTTCGGCGCGGCGAGGCGGCGGCGAAGGCCGGCGCGGACGTGCTCTTCATCGAGGCGCCCCGCACCGAAGCCCAGGTCGAGGAAGTCGCGCGCGCCTTCCGGACCCCGCTCCTCTACAACTACGCGCCCGGCGGGCGCTCGCCGCTCCTGCCATTCGCGAGGCTTCGCGAGCTCGGGTTCGCCATCATCCTGCTCCCGGTCGACACCTTGCTCGTCGCGGTCCAGGCGATCCGCGCGTTTCTCGCCCAGGCGAAGGCGCGCGACGACGTCCGCGCGCTGGCCGACCGCTACATGCCGTTCGGCGACTTCAACGAGCTGATCGGGGTGACGGCCCAGCTCGCGCTGGCGGAGCGCTACCGGGACGACGACCGCTCGGCGACGTAGGCGACCAGCGCCTGATCCCAGGGTCGCAGATCGTCCTCGCCGAGCGCGGCGAGGTTGGCGTGGGCGAGCACGGAGTAGGCCGGCCGCCGAGCTCTGGCGCCGTACTCGGCCGCGGTCACCGGCGTGAGATCGGCCGCCACGCCCGCGAGCTCGAGACTGCGCCGCGCGAAGTCGTACCAGCTCGTCTGTCCGGCGTTGGTCAGGTGGTACACCGGGTGGGTCGCTTTCGGGAGCACGGCCCAGACCTTGCGCGCGAGATCGAGCGTGTAGCTCGGGCACAGCACCTGATCCGAGACCACGCGCAGCGGTCGTCCCTCGCGGCCGACGCGCAGCATGGTCTCGACGAAGTTGCCCTTTCCCTTGCCCAGGAACCCGGCCAGGCCGAACAGACCGCACACGCGGAAGACGACCGCGCGCTCGCAACGCTCGAGCGCCAGCCGCTCGCCCGCGAGCTTCGACTCGCCGTAGACGCTCAGCGGCCGGGGCGGGTCGGTCTCGAGATAGGGCGTGCGCTTGGCGCCGTCGAACACGTAGTCGGTGGAGAAGTGCACGAGCCGCGCACCGATCGACTGGCAGACGTCGGCGAGCGAGCCGACGGCCTCGGCATTCAGCGCGAACGCGCTACGCCCGTCCTCCTCGGCGCGGTCGACCAGATTGTAGGCCGCGGTATTGAGGACACAGGTCGGCCGTAGCGTCTCGAGCGTCGAGCGCGTGGCGGCAGGGTCGAGGATGTCGACGTCGCGCGTGCTGAGGGGCGTGAGCTCGCCGGGTCGGTCGAAGGTCCTGACGAGATCGGAGCCGAGCTGGCCGGTGGCGCCGATGACCACGTAGCGCTCGCCCGGCGCCTCGCGGCGGCGCGGAGAGCCCGTCACTTCACTTCGGCGTTGCGGTCGAGATGGCGAGCGCGACGAGGTGGTCGAGGTGGCGGATGTCGAACGGCTTCGGGATGTAGGCGAACACGCCGCCGCCCAGCGCCTCGGCCGCGGCCCGCGTGTCCGCGTTGGCAGTGATCATGATGATCGGCACGGTCACACCGAGCCCGCGGATCTGCTTGAGGAGCTCCAGGCCGCCCATGCGAGGCATGTGCATGTCGAGAAGGATCAGATCGAACCTCCCGCGCAGAAGAACGATCAGCGCTTCCGCCCCATCCTTCGCCGACTCGGTCTCGTACGAGTGCTCGTGGCGGAACTGTCGGAAGAAATCCTTCAGGACCTCGACTACCGGGGGTTCGTCGTCGACGATCAGGACTCGCTTGGTCACTCAACCCAGTATATGACAGCGTCGACGAAGTTTACGATTCGCCGTGCCGGCCACGTCGGGCGCGTCCGAAACCCCTGTGCGACAAGCGCTTCGCCAGTGGCACGGAACGTGTACACCCGCGACGGACACCGTGCCTCGTCGCTCGTTCACCCGACGCCCCCGACCCATTCGATGACCTCCACGCCCGAGCGCCGACGCCATCCCCGGATTCCCGTCGCGTGGCCCGTGCGTCTGTGGGTCGACGACGAGCCGCTTCTCGGGCGCGCCGGGGACGCGAGCCGCAACGGTCTCTGGGTGACCGTGGCGCCGACGACCGCGCTCAAGCGCGGCAAGGTCTGCTGGATCGACGTCATGAGCGATGAGGTCGGCTCGTTCACCGTGGCCGGTGAGGTTCGACACGTCACGGGCCGCCGGATCGGGCTGGAGACCATGCGACCCGTCCCGATCGCCGGACTCGCGAAGGACTGACGCGAGCTTTCCGCGCGGGGCCGGCGGGCCGCCGAACAGAATCGGCGGTGGTATAGTTGACCGCCTGTCAGGCAGGCCCGATTCCGCTCGCCAGGAGAGTTGACATGACCGCCCTCAAAGACGCGATCGCCGCCGCGATCGACCGCCTCGGTGACGACCTCGAGAAGCTCTCTCACCGGATCCACGACAATCCGGAACTCTGCTACCAGGAGGTCAAGGCGGCCGGCTGGCTCGGTGACTTCCTCGCCGGACAAGGGTTCAAGGTCGAGCGCGGCGTGGCCGGTGTCGAGACCGCGTTTCGCGCGACGATCGAAACCGGTGAGGGCCCGACGATCGCGATCATGTGCGAGTACGACGCGCTGCCATCGATCGGCCACGCGTGCGGCCACAACGCGATCGCGACCGCGGGAGCCGGGGCCGGCGCGGGGCTGGCCGCGGTCCGCGACAAGCTGCCGAAGGGACGGATCCACGTGGTCGGCACGCCCGCCGAAGAGGGCGGAGGCGGCAAGGTCAAGCTGATCCAGGCCGGCGTGTTCAAGGACGTGGACGCGGCCATGATGGTCCACGGCTTCGATCAGTGGGTCGGCCACATGGATCTGCTCGGAATCGTGCGGGTCGGCTTCGAGTTCACCGGCAAGGCCGCGCACGCCTCGGCCGATCCGTGGGAAGGGGTCAACGCGCTCGACGCCGCCATCCAGACGTACAACAACGTCAGCATGCTCCGGCAGCAGGTGCGCCCCGATGCGCGGATTCACGGCATCATCACGAACGGCGGAGCGGCGCCGAACATCATCCCGGAGTTCGCCTCGGCCATGTTCTACGTGCGCTCGAAGAACCTCGACTACATGTGGGAGCTGCAGAAGAAGGTCATCGCCTGCGCCGAGGGCGCCGCGAAGTCGACCGGCTGCACGGTCAAGGTGATCGCCCACAACGACACGGTCTACGAGCCGATGAAGCGCAACGAGACCCTGCTCGGCGCCTATCGCGCCAACATCACGTCGCTGGGCGTCGTCGAGGCGCCGCCCCTCGTCGATCGGCTCGGATCCTCGGACGTGGGCAACGTGAGCCAGGTCATCCCGACGATCCAGCCGCTGATGAAGATCGCGCCGGACAACACGCCCATCCACTCGCGCGCCTTCGAGGCGGCCGCGGTGACCCCGCTCGCGCGCACCGGTACCCTCACCGCGGCGAAGGCGATGGCCATGACGACCCTCGACCTGCTGGCGGATCCGGGTCTGCTCAAGCGCGCTCAGGACGAGTTCAAGAGGACGAAGTGAGCGCGCCGGGTGACGTGAAGCACAAGGTCGCGGGCGCGGTCGACCGGCTCGCCGACGACCTCGAAGCGCTGTCGCACAGGATTCACGACAACCCGGAGCTCTGCTTCAACGAGGAGAAGGCGCACGCCTGGCTCACCGAATTCCTCGAGAAGCACGGCGCCAGGGTCGAGCGGGGCGTCGGCGGCCTGCCGACGGCGTTTCGGGCCACGATCGAGGGCTCCGGCGCGGGCCCGACCGTCGCGATCATGGCCGAGTACGACGCGCTGCCGTCCATCGGCCACGCCTGCGGCCACAACGTGATCGCGACCGCGGGTACCGGCGCCGGCGCCGCGCTCGCCGTGGCGCTCGGCACCCTGCCGTTCGCGGGGCGGATCCAGGTGATCGGCACGCCGGCCGAGGAAGGCGGCGCCGGCAAGGTGCGGCTGATGGAGGCGGGCGTATTCCGTGACGTCGACGCCGCGATGATGATCCACGGACGCAGCGGGACGCAAGTATGGCGGCCGTCGCTCGGCATCGTCAAGGTCAAGGCCGAGTTCCACGGCAAGGCGACGCACGCGTCGTCGTGGCCCTGGCGCGGCGTGAACGCGCTGAACGCGGTCATCCAGCTCTTCGTCGGTCTCGACCAGATGCGCCAGCAGCTCCGGCCCGACGCCCGCGTGCACGGCATCATCGTCAAGGGCGGTGACCAGCCGAACATCATCCCGGAGTACACCCGGGCCGATTTCTACCTGCGCGCGCTCACGAAGGACTACTGCATGGAGCTGCTGCGGCGGTTCAAAGCGTGCGCCGAGGGCGCCGCGGCGGCGACGGGCTGCCGGGCCGAGGTGACCGCCGAGGCGACCATTCACGATCCGCTCAAGCCGAACCCGACGATGGCGGATCTCTTCGAGCAGAACCTCGGCGTGATCGGCTTCCCGGTCGATCCCGACGAGGGCGACGCCGGCTACGGCTCGACCGATTGCGGCAACGTGAGTCAGGCGCTGCCGACGATCCATCCATACATCCGGATCTCCCCTGACGGCGTGCCGGGACACTCGCGCGAGTTCGCCGAGTGGGCGCGTTCGCCGATCGCGCGCGCGGGCATGGTGGCGGGAGCCAAGGCGCTGGCCCTCACGGCGCTCGACCTGCTCGCCTCGCCCGCCAAACTGAAGGCGGCCAAGGAGGACTTCAAGCGATGAGAGCGCTCTCGATCGCCCTGGTCATCGTCGTGCTCGGCCTCGCCGCGGCGCAAGCCGGCGAGATCTCGCTGCGCATCGTCAACGTCGTGACGCCGCAGGACGTGAAAATCTGGGAGCCCACGTCGATCACCGCCAAGAAGGGTGACACCGTGATGCTCCAGCTCGTGAACCGTCATGCCGACGAGCACGGGTTCGAGATCGCCGCGTTCGGCGTGAAGGAAGTCGTGCCCGGCGAGAAGACGTCGAACGTGAAGTTCGTTGCCGACAAGGCCGGCATCTTCCCGATCAAGTGCCAGCTGCACCCGGCGCACGTGGTCGGTCAGCTCGTCGTCCTCGAGTAGCTCCTTTGTCGGTTCGTCCCGGGGCGCTCGCCCTGGTCGCCGCGGTCTTCGGGCTGGCGGCGAGCGCCCCGGGACAGTCGCCCGACCTCGCGGTGGGCGAGCGCGTCTTCCGCGACAACTGCGCGGTCTGCCACGGCGCCGCGGGCGACGGTCAGGGCATGGCGGCGAATCACTTCAAGACTCCGCCACGCGATCTCACCAAGGGACGGTTCAAGTTCCGGTCGACGGCTTCCGGTCAGGTGCCGACGGATGGCGATCTCGCCCGCACGATCGTCCAGGGCGTCCCCTCCACCGGCATGGTGCCGCAGAATCACCTGAGCGACGCCGACGTCCAGGCGGTGATCGCGTTCGTCAAGAGCCTGTCACCACGATTCGACGCGATGCCGTCGCCCAAGATCGTCGCGATCCCGACCGCTCCGCCGACGACGCCGGAGGCGGTGGCCCGCGGCGCGAAGGCCTACGTGAAGGGCGAGTGCGCCGAGTGCCACGGCAAGGACGCTCGCGGCGACGGCCCGTCGGCCAAGGATCTGTCGATCAAGCCGTCGGACCTCACGCGGCGCCCGCTCAAGAGCGGCCCGACGGCGCGCGATATCGTGCGCACCCTGCTCACCGGGCTCGACGGGACGCCGATGCCGTCGTACTACCAGGTGCTCGAGGACGACGAGATCTGGGATCTCGCCTACTGGCTCGCCTCGCGCGGAGGCGCGCCGGAAACGACGGACGACGAGCGCGCGGGCTGGCACGTGGTGCAGATGCACCAGCGGCGCTAGCAGATCCGCGAGAAACACCCATCTGCTTCGTCGGCGCCCTCGTCCGCGCGCTCAACGTACAGCGAGTACGCCTCGCGCGCGCCCTTCGGGCGCCGCCTCGCAGCTGGGCGTTTCTCGCGAATCTGCTACTCGCGGTGTTCCGCGCGCGAGGCGCGGGCGTACGTGAGGGAGTGGTGGGCGAGCAGTCGGCCGCCGGCGCCCACGCTCTCGGCGACGCCGTAGACGAGCCGCCTCCCGAGCTTCACGATCCGCGCGGTGCAGCGAAACGGCTCGCGGCGGGCCGCGCCCAGGAACGCGCTCGTCATGCCCGCGGTCACCGAGCCGTCGGTCGCGCCGAGGCGAGTCATGATCGCGAGCCACATCGCGACATCAGCGGCCGCCATGAACACCTGGCCGCTCACGATCCCTCCGGGGCGCTCGAACTCGGTCCGGAACGGGACCTCCAGGGTGCACTCGCCGTCGCCGATCGCCTGCAGCCGGAAGCCGTAGGAGCGGGTGAACGCGACGTCGTCGAGGATGCGCTGAAGCTCCGCCTCGGTCACCGCGAGCGCCATCGGCTCACCGCTCCAGGGCCGCGTGCACCTTCTTCGCCTGCTTCAGGTGATCGATCACGTGGAGCCGCCAGACGATCGCGTACGCCTTCCAGTCGAGATCCTCGACCCAGTGCAGCGGCACGACCTTGCCCGGCCCGTCCGGCACGTTCACCACCATCACGATCGGCGCGCGGGCGTCGGTCGCGAAGTCCGGCGGCACCGCCGCGAGCGTTCTCAGGATATCGCCGTGGACGCGCGCGAGCTCGGCGAGGAGCCAGGGCCACGGCCGCTGGAGCGGCGCCTTCGACTGGAGGCTCGCCGGAATCGGATCGCCCGGAGGGCGGCGGCCGGCCAGCAAGCACCAGAGCTCGTCGAGCCCCGGCCGGTGTGTCTCGACCAGATGGTCGACGATCTCCTGGATCGTCCACTCACCCGGAATGCCCACGCGGGCGGCCGTGGCGGCGGAGATCGGCTCCAGCGAACGTCTCGAGCGCGCCGAAGGCGTCGCCGATCCGCTCGTGGATCGCGGAAGCGGCGACGAGGGTGCCCTTCGTCTTGAAATAGTCCCGCGCCTTCTCCTTGGCCTGGGCGATCACGTCCGCGTTCATGAGTCCTCCCGCGCCAGATAGCGCATCACCGCATCGCCGCAGAACCGGGTCGCCTCGGCGACGCGGAACGCGGCCGGGTCGAACGCGAGCTGGAGCGAGACGCCGTCGACGAGCCCGAGGATCACCGCCGCGGCGCGCAGCACGTCGGTCCGGCGAAACGCGCCCGACCGGATGCCCTGCGCCACCACGGCGCCGATGAGCCGCCGCATGCGCGCGTACAGCGCGGCGTTGATCTCGCGCAGTCGCCGGTCGTGCATCATCTCGCCCCAGAACTCGACGAACACGATCCAGAACGCGCGTTCCTCGACCGCCAGCCGCAAGCAGGCGCCGACCAGCGCCAGGAGCCGGGCGCGCGCATCCCGCCCTTCCCGCGACTGCGCGGCCGCGACTCGGCGGTCCAAATCGGCGGTGACCGTCTCGAGCGCGGCCACCAGAATCGCCCGCTTGTCGGTGTAGTAGTAATGGAGGATGCCCTGGCTCACCTTCGCTTCGCGCGCGACCCTCTTCATCGTGAGCCCCGAGTACCCGTCGCGCGCGAGACACCGGATGGTCGCGCGCACGATCTCGGCGCGCCGGATCGGCGCCACACCGCGCTTGGGGCTCATGCGGCTCCTTTATTTGATTGGGCGACCAATTATCTTTGCTCGGACCGCCGCCGTCAAGCGGCGAGGCGGTACGCGGTGGCGCTTCGGGTTCTAGGCCGAGCCGCTGCGGCGGCGCTCCGCCGCGCGCTCGGCTTCCAGCCGCTCGAGGTCGACCGAGGAATGATCGGCGAAGGTCATGGTAGCGGCGATGGCCGGATGGCGCTCGGCGATGAGCCGGTGCATCGCCTGGCAGATCCGCCGGTACGACGGATGGCCCTGCGGCGTGGTGCGCAGCTCGATCACGTGCATCGCCTCGCGCGCGTTCATGTCCATGTAGAAACGGACGCGATAGGCCATCGAGACCGCGTACGAGGCGACCTCGGGCAGCCCGGCCGCCTCGATCGCGTCGTGCAGCTCGGCCGACTCCGCCAGCACGCGACGCCAGTCGTCTCCCGCGCCCGCGTCGGCGATCGCCTCGGGCATGACGGACCCATGTCGCGGCGTCAGACGCTGCCACTCGAGCGTGAGCAGCCGATGCCGCTGCAGGTCGCGAAACGCGCCGTAGTCACCCAGCACGTCGAAGCGATACGACGTCCGCTCGAAGGCGCGGCCGGGCCGATGGCGGCGGTTCAGCCGCTTGCCCACGTACGCGGCCAGCACCGCGCTTCGCTCGTCCGGTGTCATGCGGCGCGCGATCTCGAGCAGCTCCGCGTCCGGTCGGCTCGAGGCTGCGTAGAGCGCCGCCGCGACGACCTTCGCCTCGCCGTCCGGATCGAAGTCGGTCAACATGACCTCTTCGGCGCGGCCAAGGTCCGCGTCGCGCTGTCCGCCCGCCGGCTCGGGCGGCACGAATCGCCGCGCCACGTCGCGTGTGTCCCGGCGCGTTTCCTCGAAGTACGTCGACCAGATGCCGCCGCGCTCGGGCACGTCCACGCGCTTGAGGAACGCGGGGATCACCTTCCGCAGCTCGACCAGCATCAGGTCCGCGCAGTCGCGCACCTCGCGCAGCGGATGCGCGCGCATCCGGAGCAGGAGCTGCTCGTACGCCTGACCGGTGGCGTAGATCCCGACATTGGATGTCGTGGCGGCGGGCAGCATCCCGCGCAAGGTGTCGAGCGCCTTGGCGCGGATCGTCATGCGGTAGACGGTCTCGGATTCCGCCGCGTCCCGCGGGAACTTCGCCTCGAAGAACGCGCGCAGCTTCGGGAGCCAGGTCCGGTAGAGATCGAACGCCCGATCGAGCGTCGCGACGTATCGCTCGCGGAGCGCGCCGCTCAGCTCCGCGGGCACGTGGTAGCGATACCGGCCGTCAGGTCGGTCGTCGTAGGGGATGTAGCGGGTCGATTGCTCGAGATAGGCCATGAGCCGGCCCCACTCGAGGACCTTGGTCAGGATGTTCGACGAGCCCTCGCACGCCAGGTGCACGCCGCCGAGCTGGGCGACGGAGTCGTCCCCGTACTCGACGAAGACGCGCTCGAAGAGCTGCTCGGCCCGCCGGGCGCCGGCGTCGCCGGCCGCGCCGCCGAGGCTCGCCGCCTCCAGGCCGCCCGGGCCGAGGAACTCGTCGAGGAAGAGGCGCCGGAGCGACTTGGGGGAGCGCGAGTAACGGGCGAACAGAGCGCCTTTGACGACCTCGGGCAGGTTCACCAGCGCAAAGACCGGCCCGGTGAGGTTGGTGAAGCAGGGAGCGAGGGCGGCCTGCTCCTCGCGGGCGAGCTCTTCGGCCATCCTGCGCGATCTTAGCACCGGGTTCGACATTCGCGCCGCAAAGCGTCTTGAAATTCGCCGGGCATCGGGACTAACATCCCGGCGTTACGGCCTTGGATGTGCCGTGCCCTTCACCGTCGAAAGGAGTACGTCGCATGATGCGCAAGTCCTTGATCGTGGTGCCTGTGATGCTCGCCGCCCTGGTCGCGTCGGTACCGGCCGCGCTGGCCCAGTCCGACTGCAGCAAGATCGTCCCGGCCTCGCTGTGGGGCCCGAACGATCAGACCGGCGCTACCAACCGGGTGACCCCAGCGGTCACCAAGGCCGCCGCCGCGGAGATCCAGGAAGGCAAGGTCGTCACCATGTCGTACCCGCTCGCCGATGGGATTCCCCTCTTCGGCACGCGGTTCACGAAGACGATCCTGACCGCGATCACGCTCGCCCCCGGCGCGGCCCTCGGCGAGAACCAGCTGACCTACATGGAGGACACGTGGCTCAGCCAGAGCCACGTGGGGACGCACCTCGACGGCCTGGGTCACATCGGCCGCAAGGACTGCTACTACAACCAGACGCCGATGGGGAAGTTCATCACGCAGAACAACATGACCAAGCTCGGTCTCGAGCACCTGAAGTCGTTCGCGACCCGCGGCGTGATCGTCGACATGGTCAAGGTGTATCAGCAGGCCGGTAAGCTCAAGACCAACGCGACCTGCAAGAAGCCATGCCTCGACAAGGGCACCGTGATCACGAAGGCCGATCTCGAGGCCGGCCTGAAGATGTACAACGTGACCCTCCGCGAGGGCGACATCGTCATCATCCACACCGGATGGGGCGATCTCTTCGAGCAGTATCCCGCGCAGAACGCGCTCTACAACTCGGGCGAGCCCGGCCTCGGCAAGGAAGCCGCGCACTGGCTCGTGTCACAGAAGATCGTCGCGGTCGGCTCGGACACCTGGGCTGTCGAGGTGATTCCCGGCGAGGATCCGAAGGAAGCGTTCATGATCCATCAGATCCTGCTCACCGACGCCGGGATCCACATCATGGAGAACGTACGGACCGACCTGATGGCCGCCGAGGCCGATCGGACCAAGCGGGCGACGTTCTTCTTCAACATGACCGTGCCGAAGGCGGTCGGCCTGACCGGTAACTTCGTCGCGATCGAGGGCATCCGCTAGAAAGCTCCGCAGTGCACCGCGCAGCACGAAGGCCGGCGCCTCGAGAGGGGCGCCGGCGCTTCTTTCTGTGGATCGCGCTCGCCTCGTGCCTGCTGCGGCCGTGGCTTGCCGGCGGGCCGCCGCTCGCCGTCGTGGCGCAGGAGCGGCGCTATACCGTCGCGTTCGCGAACCTGACCGAAGAGCCGGGGGCCACCCTCGAGGGCACTGGGTTCACCGGACGAGAGGTTCGCGAGAGCTTCAGCGCTGGCGGTACGCCGCTATCCGATCGACCTGGTGTTCTACGACAATCATCGAGATCCCGCAGAAGGCGCTCGCGAACGTCGAGGACGCGGTCAAGCGAAAGGTCGATCTCTACATCCAGTACTTCGAGGACGCGGCGACGAACGTGAAGGTCGGGCAGAGCCTGCGAGCCGCCGGGATCCGGGTCCTCGCGATCAACACGCCGGTGGCCGACGCGCCGCTCTACACGACTGGACAATCGCGCCGCCGGGCGCATCGCCGGCGAGGCGCTCTCGGACTATGGCGCCAAGAACTGGCGCGCCCTGCCGATGATCGGCGTCGTCATCGGCAACCTCCGGGATCAGGAGCATCGCATCCCCGACCGGGCGCAAGGCGCGACCGAAGGCCTCAAGCGTCAGCTTCCCGCGCTCAAGATCACCGCGCTCGACACCCAGGGCAACCCGGCCCAGGTTGGCCCCCTCGTCGCCAAGGTCCTCGCGAGCCATCCCTCGACCAAGGTACTGATCGCGGCGATGGACGATGCCTCCGCGCTCGCGGCGAAGAGCGCGGTCGATTCGGCCGGGCGGCTCTCCGATGGCGCCATCGTCGGACAGGGCGTCGATCGCTCGGTGCACGGCGGCTTGAACGACCGGAAGGAGATCGATCCGAACAACCGCGGCAGCATCGTCATCGGCTCGGTCGCGTTCTACCTGGACCGGTACGGCTACGAGGTCCTGCCGATCGCGATGCGGATGCTTCGCGGCGAGACCGTCGCGCCGCGCACAGTGACGCCCCACCGCCTGATCACGGCCGCGAACATCTTCGTCGAGTACCCGCCCTACGACATGAACTGAGCTGAGCGCTAGCGGCCGAGACGCGGAATCGATCGCGAAGACCCCTTCGGCGCCGGCGCCGACCGCATCGGGCGCGGTCGCGAACGTGATCGCGCCCGAGCTGCTCGCCGCCGCGAACGGATAGAGACCGAAGGACACGAGCGTCCCGCCTCCGGGAAGCGCGTCACCCACCGCGGCGACTTTCGAGGTAGCGCCGCGGCCGGCGAGAAACACCGCGACCGGCGCGGGCCCGCCGTCGACCGACGCGGCGAACACGACGGCGCCCGAGGCACTCAGCGAAGGCCAGAGCCCGAAGTGCGAAAAGACGCCGCCGCCGGGCGCCACTTCGCCGAGCCCCACGACCTTGCGCACTCGATCATCGACGATGTAGATCGCTCCGCTGAGCGGAGCACCTTGAGGATTGCGTTGAACGCGATGGTGCCCGCTTCGTTCACGGCGACGCGCTCCGAGAACTTGGCGAAGATCCCGCCATCGGGAGTGTCCTCACCGGCGCCGACGAGCATCTTGATCGCGCCGGCCTTCGCCACGAAGACGCCACCGGGGACGGCGCGTCCTTCCACGACGGCGGCGAAGCCGATCAGCCCGCTTCCGTTCAGCGACGGCGGACCGAAGCCGGCGAACGTGCCTCCCGCCGGCGCCGGGTCCCCTTGAGCGACGACCTTCCGAGTCTTGCCGCCCGACTGCAGGTAGATCGCCTCGATGCTCTCGCGTCCGCGGCGGACGATCGCCAGAAACGCGACCTCACCTCGGTTGTTGATCGATGGAGTATCGAGATTCGCGAAGGTCCCGGACGAGATGTCGGGAGCGGCGCCTCCCGCGAGCGCGACCGCCCTGATGCCGCGCGGAGAAGCGACGAAGACGCCTTCGACGGCCCTGGCGCCGGTGATGGTCGCAGCGAACGCCAGCTCACCGGCATCGTTCAAGGTCGGAAGCGGGTGCCGGCCGAACCCTGAGAAGACGCCGCCGCCGGGAACCGCGTCGCCGTCCGCGACGAGCTTGCTGATTCGCGTCCCCGTGGAGAGGAAAAACCCTTCGCTCGCGCGCCCCCGGACAACCGAGGCGAAGAAGGCCACCTGGCCCTTGCCGTTGATCGGCGCGACGATCGGCAGCGACTCGACGCTGAACCGATCGAACACGCCCCCGTTCGGCGCGGCCTGCCCGGTGACGGCGATACGCCGGATGCCGGAAGGATCCGCGCCGAGAGACCCGCGAATCATCAGCAGTACGGAGAGCGCGACGGCGGCCGCGAGGCAGGCTCGGCGCATGTCGTGAGACTATAGCGGCGCCATGGAGCCGGGGCAATGACGGGCCGCGGCCGGGCGCGCCGCATCGCGCCGTTCGTGCTCGGCGTGCTTCTGGCGCTCGGTCTGACGAGCGCGAACGCTCAGCAGAGTCGATGGACGTTCACCGGATCTTGCTACTGCAAGGCGGCCGGCGAGCTCCGCTGCGTCGCGGACCAGACCGAGGACCAGTGCAAGCATCGCTGCGCCCAAGAGCTCTGCGACGACTGGTTCTGGCTCGAGCGCCGTCCGTGCTGGAACTGGGGCTACGGCGGCTAGCCGATCAGCCCTTTCGCATGTACGACGGGGCGTCCGGCGTCAGGAAGTCCTCCCGAGGCGGCGCGAAGATGTCGATGACTTCAGTGTCCTCGACGAACCACGCCTCGTGCTCGACGCCGCCCGGGATCAGGCCGAGATCACCCGGCCCGCACACCCTCCGGTCGGTGCCGAGCCGGAACTCCATCTTCCCCGAGATCATCCAGAAGATCTGCTCGTGCGGGTGCTGGTGGGCCGCGGCGTGCGCGCCGGCCTTCATCGACCACCACACGACCATCTCCTGGTCGCCCACGAGGACGCGGCGCGAGATCTTGTCGGTGACCTTCTCCTCCGGAAGATTCTTCAGCGCGTGATAGCCCTTCATGCTGGGCATGCGGTCGCCTCCTTGATGATCAGCCTGGGATCCGTGTAATCGCCGCGCGAGGGTCTGTCAAGTGACTCGACTCCGGGCCCGTGCTAGGCTCTCGCCCCATGGCGCGACTCAAGATCGGATTCATTCCCATCGAAGGCGGCGAGTACTACAAGGAAGCGCTCGAAGAAGTCACGCGAGCCGAAGAGCTCGGCTTCGATTCGGTCTGGATGGAGGAGCATCACTCGGTCACGAACCATTACTGGCCTTCGCCGCTGACGGTGCTCGCCGGCTTCGCGACGCGCACCTCACGCATGATGCTCGGCACCGACATCATCGTGGCGGCCTTCCATCACCCCGTGCGGCTCGCCGAGGACGTCGCGATGCTCGACGTCATGTCCCAGGGGCGGATCACGCTCGGCATCGCCATCGGCTACAAGCCCGACGAGTTCGCGCTCTACGGCGTCGATCTCGAGAAGCG
This sequence comes from uncultured Candidatus Rokubacteria bacterium, assembly GCA_963789955.1. Taxonomy (GTDB): domain Bacteria; phylum Methylomirabilota; class Methylomirabilia; order Rokubacteriales; family CSP1-6; genus AR31. The sequence goes on along the minus strand of CAWBMV010000034.1, from coordinate 707,062 downwards.
CGGCGCACGGTTCGAGGAGCAGCTGGCGATCATCAAGGGGCTCTGGACGCAGGACCGAGTCAGCTTCAAGGGCGCCTACTACACCGTCGAGGGACGACTCGAGCCCAAGCCCGTGACCAGGCCCCACCCGCCCGTCTGGATCGGCGGCTGGGGCGACATCACGCTCAAGCGGGCCGCGACACTCGCCGACAACTGGATCCCCGGCCCGACCGCCGATCTCAAGCGCCTTCTCGCCGGGAAGAAACGCTTCCTCGACAACCGCCGGGCTGCCGGGCGGAGTCAGCCCGTGGCCGAATGGCCGCTGACCCGGGATCTGATCATTGCCGATACCGACCGGAAGGCGCGGGAGCTCGCGGAAGAGCACATCATGATCGCGTATCGGAAGGAGTACGCCGGCGGGTGGCGTCACCCGTTCATCGACTCCTCGATCGCGACCGACCTGGACCGGCTGATGGCCGACCGGTTCATCATCGGCGGGCCTGAGCAGTGCGTCGCGCAGATCCGTCGCTTCACCGAAGAGTACGGAATGACCCATCTGATCTGCCGAACCTTCTTCCCGGGCATGGCGCACGCGCACATCATGCGAGAGCTTCAGCTGATCGCAGCCGAGGTTGCGCCCGCATTTCGGTAAGCAAAAGGTGTAACTATGTGATAAACTAGGCGCTTACCAGGTACTTCCTGGGGAAAAGGAGTGATTGAGCCATTTCCCAAGGCGCCTATCGACTCGACCGTTCTTATCAGTGGAACTACTCGCATGCTCCCGTGCTGCCGAGGGTGCGTCGTCTTCCCCCGGCCCCTGGTGGGATGCTATTCGGCCGTCCTCTGAACTCGAGCCTCGGCATCGCCGCGGGGCCCCTGCTCAACTCCAAGTGGGTGGAGGCCTACGCTCGGCTTGGATTCGACGTCCTGACGTACGCGACCGTTCGTTCGGCCTTCCAGGCCGCCCACGCTCTGCCCAACATCCGTCATGTGGATAACCGCGAGCAGGCTGCAGTCGTCGCACGCCCGGCCAACAACGGCGGCGCCACCATCGCCGTCTCGCTGGGCGAGCCCTCGATGGAGCCCGACGTCTGGCGCAAGGATCTTCGCCGGGCCAAGGAGCGCATCGGGCGCGGTCAGGTCTTGATCGCCAGTGTGATCGGCACGCCTCGCCCCGGCGGTGACGCGGAGGCACTCAGCGCGGACTATGCACAGTGCGCCGCCTGGGCGGCCGAAAGCGGAGCCGACGCGATCGAGGTTCAGCTGGCGACGCCGGACCCGTTCACCGAGCAGCCTCAGATGATCTACGAGAACGTGACGCTCGCCGCGCGGATCCTCTACCGTACACGGACATCGGTCGGCCTGCCCGTCCTGGCGAGGCTCGGACCATTCAAGACGCCGCGCCTGCTCCACGAGACAGCGACCCGTCTCGCGCCGTGGGCTCACGGCTATGTGCTCGTTCACAGCATCAACCGCCGGGTCTTCGACGAGAAGGGTGGCCCAGCGTTCGAGGGCGCCGGCCGTGAGCGCGCCGACGTCGTGGGCGCCCAGACCTTCACGGTCGCGGCGCGCCAGGTCGCCGAGATGCTGGCGTGGAGGAAGGCCGGGGCCTGGGATCGGGCCATTCTCGCCGTAGGCGGTATCTCGACGGTGGAACGCGCCCGAGACGTACTGCGCGAGGGCGCGGACGCGGTGCTCGTCGCGACCGCCGCGCTTTTCGACCCCCTCTTCGCCGCTCGCTTCCGCCAGATCCGCACCGCCGAAGTCGCCTGACGCCGCGCCGGCCCGAGCCTCACGGCGCTCAGGCCGGGCGGGTCAGGATGTCGTGGATCTCGAGGGTCACGGCGCCGAAATCCGCGCTCGCCCGGGTTGCCACCGTGCGCGGCCTTGCCAGTCGCACCGACACCACGCTCGCCACGCGGCCCGGACGCGGCGTCATGACGACGACCCGGTCGGCGAGAAAGACCGCCTCCGGGATCGAGTGCGTGACGAACAGGATCGTCTTCCGCTGATCGCTTCCCTCACCCCACACGCGCAGGAGCTCGAGGTTGAGCTCGTCGCGCGTCATCGCGTCGAGCGCGCCGAAGGGCTCGTCCATGAGCAAGAGCGGCGGATCGAGCAGCAGAGCGCGGCAGAGCGCGGCGCGCTGCTGCATGCCGCCCGACAGCTCGCGCGGGAGCTTCTCGCCGAAGTCGCCGAGCCCCACCAGCCGCAATAGATCGGCGGCGCGCGCCCGGTACTCGCCCGGGTCGCGGCCGGCCAGCTCGGCCGGGAGCAGGACGTTGTCGACGATCCGGCGCCACTTGAGGAGCACCGGGGCCTGGAAAACCATCCCGACCGCGGCGATGGGGCCGGTCACCGCGCGGCCGTCCACGGCGATCCGGCCGGTAGTCGCCGGACGTAGACCCGCGATGATCCGGAGCAAGGTGGACTTGCCGCAGCCCGAGGGCCCGACCAGCGCGACGAGCTCGCCCCGACCAACCGTGAGCGCGATGTCCCGGAGCGCTTCGACAGGGCCGGAGTCGGCGTGATACGTCATCCCGACCCCGTCGAGGACGATCAACGCTTGGGCGGCTCGATCTTCGTCAGGAACTCGTTGGTGAAGACCTCGTCGCAGCCGACCTTGCGGGGCATGTCGGGCATGTAGGTGTTGATCAGCTCCACGGTGCGGCACATCTTGGCGCGCTCGACCCAGCCGATCCCGTTCTTCGCGTAGCGGTCGGTCTTCATCAGATCGAGCCCGAGCATCATGTTCGGCTCGATCAGCGCCAGGTCGATGTCGGGCACGCGCTTCTTGAAGATCTCGAGCGCGGCCTTCGGGTTCTCCATCACGTCGTGCCAGCCCTGATACGACGCCGCGACGAAGTCGCGCAGGACCTTCGGGCGCTCGTTGATGGTCTTGTCACTGGCGAAGATGGCCATCGAATACGTGTCGAAGCCGAACTGGCTCCAGGGCATGCGCACGAGGTTCTCGGCCCCGACCGCCTTCTCCCAGAAGGGCTGCCCCGTCGTGTAGTCGGGGACCGCATCGGCGCGCTTCTCGGCGAGCGCGACGAACTTGGCCGCGGGCTCGATGTTGACCCACTTCACCTTGGCCTCGTCGACGCCGTTGATCTTCGCGAACGCGGGGAAGAGCTGGCGCTGGGCGTCACCGGGCGGCGCCGCCAACGTCTTGCCCTCCAGGTCCTTCGGCTTGGCGATACCTGTGTCCTTGCGCGTCCAGATGTTCAGCGGGGTGTTGTCGAACACCGCCCCGACGACCTTGATCTTCGCCCCCTGCGCGATGCGCGGGATGACGACGACCGCGTCGGCCAGGCCGACGTCGGCGCGGCCCGTATCGACCTTGGCGATGGAGTCACCGGAGCCCTTGGAGTTCTGGAGCTCGACGTCGAGCCCCTTGGCGCGGTAATACCCGCGGTCGAGCGCGACCCAATACGCGGCGTGGTCGCCGACAGCGAACCAGTTCAGCGCGAACACGACCTTCTGTGCCGGCTGGGCCTGCGGCGTGCCGAGCCCGGCCGCCGCGACGAGCAAGGTCGCGCCGATCAGATACGCGGTCCGATTCAGCTTCATCGACATGTCCTCCTGGGGTGGGCGCCACGCTCTCAGGTCGTGTCGGCCCAGGGGGCCCACCAGCGGGCCGCCAGGCCCACGGCGCCGTAGAGCGCGAGACCGATGATCGAGATCCAGAGCAACGCGGCGAATGCCACCGGCGTGTTGAGGTTCGTCTGCGCGTTGACGATGACCATCCCGAGGCCGGCCTGCGAGGCGACGAACTCGCCGACGATCGCACCCACCACCGCGGCGGTCGCGGTGATCTTCAGCGCCGAGAGCACGTACGGGAGCGCGTTCGGCAGGCGGATCTTCAGGAAGACCTTCCACGTCGGCGCGCCGAACACGCGGCCGAGGTCGAGCATCTCGTCGTCGACCTGGGTGAGCCCCATCGCGGTGTTGATCACGACCGGGAAGAAGCCGATCAGCGCGGCGATGAGGACGTTCGGCACGATGCCGTAGCCGAGCCACAGCAGGAACAGCGGGGCGACCGCGACCTTGGGCAGGGTGTTCACGAACACGAGGAACGGCACCAGCGCTCGCGCGATCGTCGGCGACCACGCGATCGCGACGCCCAGCGCGACACCGGCGACGCCGGCCAGCACGAAGCCGCCGAGGATCTCGAGCGTCGTGACCCAGAGGTGCGTATGCCACGGGATCGAGAAGCTCAGCGCCGCGCGGACCACGGCCACCGGACCGGGTAACAGGTATTCGCGAATCCCGAAGACAGGCGGCAACACCTGCCAGATCACGAGCAGCGCGGCGAAGAGCAGGAGCGAAGGTACCTGTCGCTGCAGGGCTCGAACCTTCACGGCGCGGCCATGATACAGCGCGGCCCGTATGCTACGCTACGAGCCGTGCGCTGGCTGGTCGTCCTCCCCTTTGAACGGCCCGGGCTCATGGGGATGGACTTCGCCGACGAGCTGCGCGCGCTCGGTCACGAGGTCCGCACGTTCGAATACCGCAAGGACAACGCCCTCTACAAGAATCGCGGCACGAAGGGCGCGTACCAGGCGCTCCTGCTCCGATCGCTCGAGCGCGAGTGCCTGGCCTGGCGTCCGAGTCTGGTCCTGGTCATCAAGGGTGGACCGATCACCGCCGCGCTGATCGCGCGCGTGAAGCGCAAGATCGACGCGCTCTTCCTGAACTTCTTTCCCGACAATCCGCTCTGGATGATGCCGTTCGAGGCGATCGAGGCCTACGATCTCTTCTTCACGAAAGAGCGCTACGCGATGAGGAGCCTCGAGCAGGTCGGGCTGCGCAACCTCGCGTACCTGCCGATGTACTGCGTGCCGTCCGCGCACCATCCGGTGACGCCGACACCGGACGAGGCCAAGCGCTACGGGGCGCAGATCTCGTTCGTCGGCAACCGCTATCCGTACCGCGAGCGCTTCGTCCGGGCGCTGCGCGACTACCCGCTGAAGCTCTGGGGCGGCGGCTGGACGGCCGCGGACGATCCGATGGTGCGCGCGATCGCAGGGCCGCCCGTGTTCGGGAACGAAAAGCTCCTCGTGTACGCCGCGTCGAGCCTGTCGCTCAACCACCACCATCCGATGAACGACATCGTCGGCGTGAACACGCGGACCTTCGAGCTCGCCGCCGCCGGCGCCTGTCAGGTCGTCGACCTGAAGGACGACCTGCTGCCGCTCTTCAAGCCCGGCGAGGAGATCGTCGGTTATCGCGACCTGGGCGAGCTGCGCCGCCAGCTCGACGTGCACCTCGAGCACCCCGACGAAGCGCGCGAGATCGGCGCCAACGCGCGCCGCCGCGCGCTCGCGGAACACACCCTGCGCCACCGCATCGAGACGATGCTGGCGATGGTCGAAGAACGGTTCGGCAAGCGCACGTGACCGAATCCCTGGCCGAGAACCTGACCTGCATCGACTGCGGAGCGGTCTATCCGCTGACCTACCGGCTCGAGTGCAGCGCGTGCCGCGGCCTTCTCGAGCTCCGCTACGACATCGCCCGCATGCGCGCCGCCGGCCCGGGGCTGCTCGCGGGCTCGGGCCTCTGGCGCTACGCACCGGTTCTTCCGATCGCGGATCCGGCCCATCGGGTCACGCTCGGCGAGGGTGGCACGCCGCTGCTCGACTGCCCGCGGCTCGCCCGCGAGCTGGGGGTGCGGCGGCTCCTGCTGAAGTTCGACGGCGCGAACCCCACCGGGACCGTCAAGGACCGCTCGTCGGCCACGGCGATCGGCGCCGCGCTGCGCTTCGGCTATCGCGCGACGTCCGTCGTCAGCTCGGGAAACGCGGGCTCGTCGATCGCCGCCTACTCGGCGCGTGCCGGGCTCCGCTCGCTGATCTTCGCCTACGAGCGGGCCTCGGCGCCCAAGCTCCTGCACATGGCCGCGACGACGACGGACCTCATCATCTACAAAGGTGTCTACGACGACCTCATCAAGATCTGGGATCGGCTCGTCGAGGACCACCTCTTCTTCGATTGCGGCGCCTCGCGCAACGCCTACAAGCAGGAAGGCAAGAAGACGCTCGCCTACGAGATCGCCGAGCAGACGGGCTGGGCGGTGCCCGACGTGGTGGTCGCGCCCGTGGCCGTCGGCGAGACGTTCATCGCGACGGCGCGCGGCTTCCGCGAGATGCGCGAGGCGGGCTGGATCGCGCGCGCGCCGCTGATGGTCGCCGCGCAGGCCCGGCGCGCCAACGCCGTCACCCGCGCGTTTCGCGACGGCACGGCGATCACGCCGCTCAAGATCGGCTACACCGTCGCCGAAGGCCTCGCGGCCGGAGATCCCGGCAAGAAAGGCGAGTGGGTTCTGCGACTTCTTCGCGAGGGCAAGGGCGTGGCCGGCGACGCCGAGGACGACGAGATCCTCGAGACCCAGCGGCGGCTCGCCACGGTCGAGGGCGTCTGGGCCGGGCCCACCGGCGTCGCCGCCCTGGCAGTGCTCGCCCGTCTGCTCGCGGACAAGCGCCTCGACCCGGAGCAGACCATCTGCGCGATCATCAGCGAAACGGGGCTCAAGACCGAGGGCGAGCCGCCGAGCCGCACGGGCGTCGCCTTCGATTTCGACTCGCTCAGACGCCTCGTCGCCGAGCGCCTCGCCTAGGTGCCGCTGCCGCGTCGCTTCTATGCGCGCCCGGCGCGCGCGGTCGCGCGCGATCTCCTCGGGTGCGTCGTCGTATCACGGCGCGGCCGCTCGCTCACCGCGGGCCGAATCGTCGAGACGGAAGCGTATCTCGGGCCGGAGGACGCCGCATCGCACGCGGCGTTCAGGCCCGGCAGCCATTGGCTCTTCTATGGTGAGGGCGGCTTCGCGTACGTCTACCTGAACTACGGGATCCACTACTGCCTGAACGCCATTGCCGGCGCGTCGGGCCGCCCGGGATGCGTATTGATCCGCGCCCTGGAGCCGGTCGCCGGGCTCGCGACGATGGCGCGGCGGCGGGGAGTCGACGCGGACTCGAGCCGACTGGCCAGCGGACCTGGCAATCTCACGCGGGCTCTCGGCATCACGTCGCGCGAAAACGGGGCCGACCTTACCCGCGGCCTCTTCACGATCGAGCCTCCGGACCGTCCCCGCGACTTCCGCATCGCTTCCGGCCCCCGCATCGGGATCACCCGCGCCGTGGACCTCCGCCTCCGCTTCTGGATCCACGGCAGCCCCTTCACCTCCCGCTGAGCTCCAAACAGATCGCATCCTCACCGCGCCGGTCGTGTCCCAGCCGTGATCACGCGAGGACGCCGCGCCCGGCGAGGGTCGCGGGACGTGACCGCCGTGCCGCCCGCCCGCGGCTCGAAGAGCCGCGATTCGGGCGAGCGGGAGACGGCGTCGGTCGCGTGTCCGCGACCCTCGCCGGGCGCGGCGCCTCGAGCGAGCGAACGAGGTGAGACGAGAGGCTAGAGCGGGTACGGAACGAGCTCGCGCGCAACCTCGACGTCGCCGGAGAACCGCTCGCGGGCCTCTTCGGCCAGCGCTCCCACGTCGTCGTGGTACTCGGCGCCGATGTGCGTGAGGATCAGGCGCCGCACCCCCGCGCGCGCGGCAACGTCGCCGGCCTCGGCGGCCGTCGAGTGCGCGTGCCCGCCGGCGCGGCTGCGGTGACGCTCCGAGTACGTCGAATCATGGACCAAGGTGTCGGCCCCGCGGGCAAGCGCGACCACCGCGTCACACGGCCGCGTGTCGGACGAGTACACGAGGCTCTGAGCCCGCGCCGCGTCCACCCGCACGGCGAAGTTGGGCATGCCGCCGTGGTCGTTCGGCGAAGTTCTGACCGTCAGGGGTCCCAGGTCGAAGGCGTGGGCGCCCTCCGTGAGATCGATGGGCCGCACGATGACCGTGAACATGCCGGGGCGCTGGAGCGTGTTGAACAGGGTGAGGAGGCTTCGCAGCGGCTCGACGTGCTCCGGCCGGCAGTAGATCGTCAGCGGCGCCTGACGTCCGAGCACGCCGAAGTTCCGGACGAGCGCCGGGAGCCCGTACGAATGATCCGGGTGAATGTGGGTGATGACGACCGCCGCGAGCGCCTGCGGATCGATACCGGCGCGCTGGAGCTTCTGGATCGGGCTGCCGCCGCAATCGATCAGCACCGCGCCGGCCGGCACCACGACCACGATCGACGTCGTGTCGCGCGTGGCGGACGGGACCGAAGCCGATGTCCCCAGGAACGCGAAGTGCATCAGGGTGACTTCAGGCTGGCGGGATCGAACAGCGCATCGGCGGGATTGGTGTTGATCGCCACCGAGCGCACGGTGAGCAGCACCAGCAGCTTGCCGTCGACGAAGACTTCCTGGCGATACGGGAAGTAGAGCTTACCGACCAGCGGCCGATGCTCGGAGAACGTCAGGTCGAGCAGCCGCGTGCCGTTCGGGAGCCGCTCGCGCGTGACGATCCGCACGACGCCATAGTCCGGGTCGAGCCACACCGCCGGAACCTCGTGATCGCCCGGCCGCGCGCCGATCACCGTGACCGGTCGGCCCCCCACGCGTGTCACATGACTCACATCGTCTCGGATGCCCCGCGAACGCCAATCCGCCAGCAGGTCTGCGGCTCGCCGCTTCACCGGAACCAGCACGTGCGTGAGCGTGCGGGTCGCCTCGGGGGCGGCGGCTTGCGACACCTTGCCGTCGGCCCGCCGCACCCAGACGCGGTCACCGACCGTGAGCTGGATCTCGCGCTGCCCCTCGACGGTCTGCTCCACGCGCTGGCGCTGCGGAAGCTTGAACAGCATGCGCTGCTCGCCCCCCGACACGCGGCGCTGCCCGTCGGGGTGGTACAGGGTCAGGTTCTGGTCGATGACGAGGTCGTTGATCTGGACGTCCGACACACGGGCGACGAAGGCCTCGACCGCGGCCCGTGCATCCTGGGCCCGCGCCTCCGGGGTACCCACGCCGAGCGCGGCGAGCACGAGCGGGAGGAGGAGGGTGCGCCGCACGGATGTGGTTATAATGCCGTAGATAAGCGGAACGCAAACGAAAGGAGCGTGCGTGGGCGGCGACAGTCTAAGTGGTGGCATTCTCGCTCTCGTCTGGAACGCGGGGCCGGTCGCCAAGCTGATCCTCCTCGTGCTCATGACCTTTTCCATCGTGAGCTGGGCGCTCATCGTGGAGAAGGCGTGGCAATTCCGGCGAGTTCGTCGGCAGACGTTCGAGTTTCTCCGGGTCTTCCGCGAGGCGCGGCGCCCGTCGATCGTGCACAGCGCGGCCCGCAAGCTGCGGCAGAGCCCGCTCGCCCAGCTCTACTTCGCCGCGTATCAAGAAGTCGTCGGGATTCCCGAGGTTCTGGACAAGGTGCTCGACGACCTCGACGACGGGCTCAGCGCGGACCGGCTGGAAGCGGTGAACCGCGCCCTCCGTCGGGCCGCCGCGCTCGAGGTCGCTCGGCTGGAGCACTACCTTCCGTTCCTGGCGACCACCGCCAGCGCGACGCCGTTCATCGGCCTGTTCGGCACGGTGTGGGGCGTCATGGCGGCCTTCCATGGAATCGGGGCGCAGGGCTCCGCGAGCCTCGCGGTCGTGGCGCCCGGAATCTCCGAGGCCCTGATCGCGACCGCGGCCGGCCTCGGCGCCGCGATCCCGGCCGTCATCGGCTACAACTACTTCGTCAATCGCGTGAAGCACTGGGCCGTCGAGATGGAAGGCTTCACGATGGATCTCCTCAACCTGTTGAGTCGTCCCGCCGCGAAAGCGGGCTGAGCCGGCCGCGATGTTCAAGGCCGAGGAGTCCCAGGGCCCGCGCCGGATCGGCACCAACCTCGCCGAGATCAACATCATTCCGCTCGTCGACGTCGTGCTGGTCCTGCTGCTGATCTTCATGCTGACCGCGCCGATGATGTACCGCGGAATCGACGTCAACCTTCCGAGGGCCGCGTCGAAGCCCACCGCCGTCGAAGAGCGCATGGTGCTCACCGTCACCAAGGACCAGACGCTCTTCTTGAACGAGAAGCGGGTGCCGCCGAACGGGCTCGAACTGACCCTTCGCCAGGCGTTCGCCAACCGCAACGACAAGACGCTCTACCTCAAGGCAGACTCCGCGCTCTCGTACGGCGCGGTCGTGGAGACGATGGACCGCGTCCGTCGCGCGGGCATCGAGCGACTCGGAATGGTCACCGAGCCGGCTCGGGAGCGCTGAGACCGCGACGGCAGTGCCTGCCGGGGCTCTCCGGATGCAGTTCCACATCGGGCCGGCGCTGGGCCGACTTCGGCTGCCGCTGGGACCGACGTTCGTCTCCGCGATCCTGCACGTCATCCTGCTCGCGGTGGTGATCTTTGGCGCCTCGATGTGGAGCGACCGGCGAACGAAGCCGCGGTGTACGTCGTGCTCGCTCCGGCGACCGCGGCCATCGGGTCGCCCAAGGGCGTCACCATGCCTCCGCCTCCGAAGGTCGAGGAGGCGCCGGCCCCCAAACCGGCTCCCCCGGCCGAGCTGCCGCGGCGCGAGGTCGCCCGCGATCTGCCCTCTCGCGACCTCCCGTCCCGCGACCTCCCGGTGCGCGATCTGCCGGCGCGAGATTCGATCGGGCTCCCCGATCGCCGTAGTCCGCCGCCCTCGGCGCCAACCCGGCCGCGGCCCGATGAGAAGGAGCTGCCCAAGGTGGCGAGCGCGACACCGACGCCCACGCCGACCGCGGCACCGGCTCGGCGCGAGAGCAGCGCCCCCCCGCCGCCACCGCTCGGCGCGGCGACAGGGTCGGCGTCGGGGGCCGGCCCGCTCACGCTCAACGTCTCCGACTTTCCGTACGCGTACTACCTTCGCCAGGTGACCGAGAAGATTCGGGCGCAGTGGAACGGGCGAGCCATTCCCGGCTCGCAGCCCATCGTCGTGTTCGAGATCCGGCGCGACGGCCGGCTGAACCTGGCCGCGATCGAGAAGAGCTCGGGCAACGCGTACTACGATCAGGTCGCCCTCCGGGCGCTCAACGACGCCGGACCGTTTCCGCCGTTGCCCGACGATTTCAAGAAACCCGTACTAAGGATCGGCCTGCAGTTCGGCTTCGATCCGACAGGGGGATAACCGGTGCGACGTATCGCTCTCGTCATGCTCCTCACCGGGTTCATGGTCTTCACGGCCGTCGGCCTCTGGGCGCCGACGTCGCCGGTGCGCGCTCAAGCCCCGCCGGACGTCTACATCAACGTCACCGGCGGCGGCAGTACGAAGCTCAACATCGCGCTTCCCGACTTCGCAATCGTCAACGGATCCGACGCCGGGGGCCTCTCGCGGCTTCTCCCCACGGTCGCCGGCAACGACCTCACGCTCTCCGGCCTGTTCAGCGTCGTGGCCGGAACGGATCGCATTCCCGCGAACAACCCCGAGGCGCTCCAACAAGCCTGGATCAATTTCGCGGCGGCCGGCGCTCACGCCGGCGCCCATGGGCTCCTGACGATCCGCGGTGATCGCGTCGAGGCCGAAGTCCGGCTCTACGACCTGACATCGCCGAATTTCCGCCTGATCGCGTCGCGCAAGTTCGAGGCCGCGGCGCCGCAGCCGCCGACGTCGGGCGCCGACTGGCGCCGGCGACTCGCCCACAAGATCGCCGACGAGATCGTCCTGCAGTTCACCGGCGAGAAGGGCGTGGCCGACACGAAGATCTCGTACGTCGTCGGCCCGTCCGGCGCGAAGGAGATCGTCGTCGCCGACTACGACGGGGTCGGTACGAGCCCGGTGACCCGCAACGGCTCGATCAATCTCTCGCCCGTGTGGAGCCCGGACGCTCGGTCGATCGCCTTCACGTCGTTCATGAACGGCTACCCCGACCTCTTCCGCCTGTTCCCCTTCGAGCCGCGACGCGGCATCCAGACGCTCTCCTCGTTTCACGGGATCAACTCGTCCCCGGCCTGGAGCCCCGACGGTCAATTTCTCGCGCTCACGCTCTCGAAGGACGGCAATCCGGAGATCTACATCCTCACGGTCGCGACCGGCGCGCTCCAGCGCCTCACGCGTCACGCCTCGATCGACACGGAGCCGTCGTGGTCACCGACCGGCCAGCAGATCGCGTTCGTGTCCGATCGGGCCGGTCAGCCGCGGATCTTCGTGATGGACCGTGACGGCTCGAACGTGCGGCAGCTGACCAACGGCGGCTTCCACACGCAGCCGCGGTGGTCGCCGAAAGGCGACACGATCGTCTACACACAGCGGGAGGGCACGCACAACCTCTGGGCGATCAGCCCCGGCGGGACGAACGCGCGCCCGCTGACGACCGGTCAAGGGGACAATCAGGGCGCGGCGTGGGCACCCGACGGACGCCATCTCGCGTTCCAGTCGAACCGCTCGGGTCGTTGGCAGGTGTACATCATGCTGCTCGACGGCACGTCGACGACACAGATCACGTCGGGCGCGGCGGAGTCCACAAGTCCCTCATGGTCGCCGCGCCTCCCGTGATAGCATCAGTGGCTGAACAACGGGCGTTTAGAGCGGAGGCTCAAGGAGGCGTCATGGTTACGCGCGCCGCGCAAGTCACGCTGATGTCGCTGCTGCTGGCAGGGCTGATGATCACCGGCTGCGCGAAGCGGCCCGCGACGATGGCGGCATCGGCAGCCGCGCCGGCGCCGGCGGCCGCGCCGAGCCCGGCTCCGGCGCCGGCTCCGAGCGCGCCTTCGCCGGCCGCCGGCTCCGCCCGCTCCCGCTGCGGCGGCCCCGGCGCCGGCTCCGCGGCCCGTGCCGAAGGAGTTCATGGCCGTCGCGGCGCTGAAAGAAGTCTATTTCGATTTCGACAAGTACGACATCCGCCCCGAGGACGCGAAGACTCTCGACGCCAACGCAACGTGGCTGAAGTCGAACGGCGACAACCTCGTGCTGATCGAAGGCCACTGCGACGAGCGCGGCACCAACGAGTACAACCTGGCGCTCGGCGAGCGGCGCGCGAAAGCGACGATGAACTATCTCGTGTCCCAGGGCATCCAGGCCAACCGCATCACCATCATCAGCTACGGCGAGGAGCGGCCGGTTTGCACCGAGAAGACCGAGGCGTGTTGGGCGAAGAATCGCCGCGCGAACTTCCTCGTCAAGCCTCGCTAGGCCCGCGTAAGGTCCTGTCGGCGGGGAGAGGGCTCGGGCTTCTCCTCGCCCTGTCGCTGGCCGGCTGCGCCGAGGTTCAGGAAGCGACCGGCGTCGCCACCCAACAGGATCTGCTGCAGCTCCGCCAGGAGATGGCGGCCGCCCAGCAATCGGCCCAGCGCGGCAGAGTCGACGCGGACGCCATCTCCGCGCAAGTCGACAAGCGCGTGCGCGAGCAAGCCGGCGAGCGCGACCGGCAAGTCGCGACGCTCAACCGCCAGATCGACAGCCTCAATGATACGGTGACGAGCCTGTCGGGCCGCGTTGACGAGCTCAGCACGAAGCTGGACTCGGTCAATCGGCAGCTGCGCGCGACCGCTCCGGCAGCCGGTGCGGCCGGCGCTGCCGCGACAACGCCTCGGCCTCCGGTGGCCACTCCGCCTGGAGCGTCTCGCCGGTCCTACTTCTGGCGCACCGGCCGGAACATCGGCAGGATCGACTCCGGGGGCGGTCGCAGCTGTGCCGCCTCGACCGACCACCGGCGCGCTCCAGCCGCAGGACATCTATCAGGCGGCGTACATCGACTTCAGCAAGGGAAGCTATTCGCTCGCGATCGCGGGATTCCGCGAGTTCCTCCGGCGCTATCCCGATCATGAGCTCGCCGGCAGCGCCCAGTACTGGATCGGCGAGGCTTATCTCTCGCTCGCACGCGGGTTCACCGACGCGAGCCAGAACGACAAGGCCTCCGAGTCACTCGAGCAAGCCGTGCAGGAATTCAAGAAGGTCCAGGCCAACTACCCGCGCGCCGACAAGGTCCCGACCGCTCTGTACAAGGAAGCGCTCGCGCTCCTCGACCTGAAGCAGCCGGCGCTCGCCCAGGCCCGCCTCCAATACCTCGTCGACAATTTCCCCCGCGCCGAAGAAACATCCCTGGCCCGCGAACGCCTCACCACCCTGAAAGCCCGCTAACCCCCGCCAGCGGCGCAGCCCGCGCGCCACTCCCGAAACAAACCAGCACGCCCAGAGCTAAATCGACCCACCCCTGGCGTTGGCAGTAACGCCACCTGCAGCGCAACCAATATGCAGCGGCCACCAAGCGCATGAACCGAAGCGCGACGTTCAAGAGCCTCCCTGGATTTCAGACCTAAGCCCGAAAGGGCTGATCGGCGCGGGGAGCGGGGGCGGGTGGGGCTGCCCGTGACCTGTGTAGGCACGGTTGCCCGGAACGTACACAGTGTCAGCAGAAGCTAGCAGCGCATGAGGCGCGCAGGTCACGGGCAGCCCCACCCGCCCCCGCTCCCCGCGCCGATCAGTCAGAAGAGTCGTCGAGCCCCAACACCCACACGACCGCCACATCCTGCTGCTCATGCGGCGAGTACACCACGACGGTCCCTCGCGGATCGTCGGTGTGGGCCGAGCTGACGAAGATGGGAGCTTCGGGAGCGAGAGGACCGGACGTCAACTGCCAGAGCGTGACCGAGGCGAGGACGGCCGCGACGAGCGCGCCGCCGAGCGTCAATCGGGGTCGCCACCACCAGCTTCGCGGGACTGGCACGGGAGCCGGCGCCCCGCGATGCTTGGCGTCCTCGATTCCGCGGACGACCCCGGGCCAGAAGCCGGACCAGTCGGCGGGCTCGGCACGGTTCTGACCGAGGCTCAAGGTGCGATGGAGGAGAGCACGGATTCTCCGGATATTCTCGGCTTCACCCTGACACCGTGTGCATCCGCTCAGGTGTGTGGCGACGGATTTGGCGCTTCCGTCCTCGAGCGCTCCATCGAGATAGGCGCCGATGCGGCGGCGGGTCAGCAGGCAGGTCAACACGATCATTGGACGCGCGAAGCCCCCACCCGTATTCTCATGGCGGCACATGATACCCGAACAGTCCGTAAGTCTGGCTGTGGGACGGGATTTGAGCCTCGAGGCTCTCCTGGCCCTACCCGCCTCCCCTACCGCTGGTGTCGTGATCTGCCATCCTCACCCACTCTACGGCGGTGACATGGACAATCCTGTCGTCGTGCGGGTCCAGGAGGTGTGCTCGAGCCTCGGTCTCGCCACGTTACGCTTCAATTTCCGGGGAGTCGGCGCGTCCGGCGGTGCCCATGGGGGTGGAGTCGGCGAGCAAGACGACGCCATCGCCGCGCTCGACACCTTGGCCAAGGCGATCGGGAGTAGCGCGCTCGCCATTGCCGGATATTCGTTCGGCTCGAGGATCGCCGCGCTGGTCGGCAGCCGAGATAGTCGGATTGCCGGCATGGCGTTGATCGCCCCGCCCCTGGCGATGTCCGACTTCGGGTTCCTCGAGGACCGGAAGATTCCGACCCTTGCGGTCGCCGGCACTCGAGACCAGTACTGTCCGCCCGACGAGTTCGCCCGGTTCACGGCAGCGCGGCCGTGGATCAAGACGGCCGCGATCGAAGGCGCCGATCACTTCTTCTTCGGCAAGCTGTTCCCGCTGGGCGAGGCGGTGACCGAGTGGGCGCAGCAGCTTTCGACGGGGCGCGGGGCGCGCTAGCTTCTGGGGAGCTGTCGCGGGGTTGCATTGCCCGCCGACAGGATGATGCGCACGCCTTCCTCGACCGGCAGACCTGTCGGCACGACGTCGTCGCGCGGAACCAGGACGACGTCGCCCAGATAGAGGTTGTTCGTCGGGATGAAGACGGTCACCATCTCACGCTTGCCGTGCTGGGTCTCGACGACGACATGGCTGGTGACGAAGCCGAACGCGTACTCGCCCTGGCGCGGATGCTCGACCAGCACCACCGCGCCGAAGGCGCTCCGCCGCTCGGGCGAGAACGAATCGATCAGCATCTTGACCGACGGATAGAGCCGCCGGTAGATCGGCACGCGGAGCAGAAGCTTGTCGCCCCAGGCGAGCACGCGGCGCCCGACGACGTTCCGGGCGATCGTGCCCATCATGAAAATGATGCCGACGGCCGTCAGGAACCCGAGTCCAGGGAGGTCGCGCCCGAGAATCCGCTGATACATCGGAGCGAACACGTCGTCGATCCGGCTCCAGAAAATCCAGAGGAGCCACGCGGTGAGAAAGGCGGGAACCGTGACGAAGAAACCCGCGATGAATCGGACCTTGAGCCAGTTCCGCACACCGTTCGACATGGACTCTTCGAGGATAGCACCCCGCGCTACCGGTTCCGGCAGACAACGGCCGCGCGCGCTCGTCACGGACGGCGCCATTCGCGTCGGACGCGCGATCGCGCTGGCGCTGGCCCGCGCGGGGATGGACGTGGCCATCGGCTATCACCGATCGGGACGCGCGGCGCGGCGTGTGGCCGCCGATCGCGCGGCGCGGTTCGAGTGCACGCCCTTCGCGACGACATCGCTCGCGCAGTACGATCGACTGCTCGATCTGAATCTCCGCGGGGTCCGCCCGTCCCACATGCCTCGACGAGCTGGCGGCGGCCGTCGTGTTCTTCGCCACCTGCCCGCGCTACATCACCGGGCAGATCCTGGCAGTGGACGGCGGTGAAGGCGCGTGAGCGGGGCGCGCCGCGTCAGGGCCCGGCGGTTCGGCCGCCGCCCATCACGCGCAGGAAGTCGCCGAGCGACGGGAAGCGCATGAAGGGATTGCCGCGCTTCTCGTCGCCGATCGTCGACGACGCGCCGCCGTAGTTGTGCCCGGGCAGCAGCACCGTGGATTCGGGCAGCGCGCCGAGCCGCTGCGTGAGCGAATAGTACATCTCGCTCGGATCGCTGCCCGGCAGATCGGTCCGGCCGCACGAGCCGATGAAGAGCGTGTCGCCCGACACGAGCCGGCCGTCGATCAGGAAGCACTGCGAGCCCGGCGTGTGTCCGGGCGTGTGCATGAAGGTCAAGGTGAGTCGCCCGATCGCCAGGGTCGAGTGATTGTCGACCTTCACGAGGTCGGAGCCGAAGCCCTTCAGGAACTCGCGCTCGGCCTTGTGGACGTAGACCTTCGCCTTCACGCGCTCCAGCAGGTCCTCGATCCCCGGAATGCGCCCAGGCATCCCCCAGGACTCGAGGCTGCCCCCCACGTGGTCCTGGTGGGTGTGGGTGACGAGCGCGCCCGTGATCGTCATGCCGCGGGCCTGGGCGGTCTCGACGATCGTGTCGATCTCCCACGCCGGGTCGACCACGACGCACTCGCGGGCCTGCGGGTCGCCGATGAGATAGACGAAGTTCTGCATCGGCCCCAGCTCCATCTGCTCCAGGTAGATCGCGTCGTCGGGCACGGCACCATCCTACTCCAGGTCCATGGGCCAGGCGACAACGGCACTTCGTCCCGATTCGAGCGCGCACGGCACCGGCGGGGTAGAATGTCGGACCCTGATCGATTCGGAGTCCAATCCGAGGTGAGCGCGTGACGACAACACACGGAGCAGCCGCGGCCCGACGGGTGACCTACCAGCTGGAAACCCTGTGGGACTACGACTACGTACCGACGCACGACGAGCTCGCGACCCTGTACGAGACCGCCAAGAAGAACCAGTGGAACGGCTCGGTCGCGATCGACTGGGACCGCCCGGTCGGCGCCGAAGGGCCCGTGCTCAACGTGCAGATGGCGTTCATGGGCACCGACTTCTTTCCCAAGCTCACCGCCGAGGAGCGCAAGGAAGTCGAGATCCGCGTCTCCGCCTGGCGCCTCTCGCAGTTCCTCCACGGCGAACAGGGCGCCCTCGTGGTGTGCGGACAGCTCGTGAACTCGATCCCCGAGCTCGACGCCAAGCTCTACGCCTCGACCCAGGTCGTCGACGAAGGCCGGCACGTCGAGGTGTTCGAGCGCTACGTCAAGAAGCTCCACAAGATCTATCCGGTCGACCCGCTGCTCAAGGCGCTGCTCGACGAGATCCTGGCCACGAACCTCTGGGAGCTCAAGCTCCTGGGCATGCAGATGATCGTCGAGGGCCTCGCGATCGCGGCCTTCAATCTCATGCGCAAGCAGACGGGCGACCCGACGCTCGGCGCAGCTGCTCGACTACGTCCTGCAGGACGAAGGGCGTCACGTGAACTTCGGGTACTTCGCGCTGCGGCGGTCGATCCCGAACATGGAGCCGGCCAAGCGCGAGTACCTCGAGGACTTCACCTTCAGGGCGTGCGACCACATGTACGCGCGCGACGAGCGGACGGGCTTTCAGTCGGTGAAGAGCGTCTGGAACGAGATGGGCTGGGACGGTGAGGAGCTGTGGCGCGATACCATCCGAAATTCCCAGACGACGAAGTCGTTCAACAGCTTTCTGTTCCAGGAGAATCTGATGCCGCGGCTGAAGCGGCTCGGGCTCATCTCGGAGCGGATCGCCCCGCGCTACCGGGAGCTCGGCCTGCTCGACTGATCAGCTCTTGAAGTCGTTCGGGACCTTCGGCGTCTCACCGAGCTGCTTGACGTCCACGGTGTAGATCGCCGGCGCGGTCTTGAGCTTGACCCAGGCCTGGTCGCCCTCGCGCTTTCCGACCAGCAGCGCGCCGGCCTCGCTGCCGTCGGCTTTCAGGAGCGTCACCTCGAAGGTCGGCGCATCGAGCCCGTACTTGGCCGGCTCGTCGCCGGTCGGCGCCGCGATCGTCTTCCACTTCAGCGCCCGGAGCGAGTAGAGCAGGTTGTCCACGGTCGCGGACTTCGCGGCGCCGCTTCCGCCCTCGACCAGCTTCCAGTCGCTCTCCCCGCTCCGCTCGACCACGACGGTCTGGCCGCCGGCGCGCACGCGCATGCGCTTGATGTCGCGCGGCTCGAGCCCGGACATGAGCGTG
The DNA here is from genome assembly GCA_963789955.1 of uncultured Candidatus Rokubacteria bacterium. GTDB lineage: Bacteria > Methylomirabilota > Methylomirabilia > Rokubacteriales > CSP1-6 > AR31. Next base: position 688,361 of record CAWBMV010000034.1, on the reverse strand, counting down.
CGGTCGCGCAGATCGTCGGACGATCGGCCCAGATCCTCGAGCGCCTTGCCGTCGACCAGCACCACCGGCCCCTGGCCCGCCACCGCCGCGTAGGCGCTGGGCGAGCCGCCGCGCTTCTCGGTCGAGGGCGCCAGCAGCACCGTCCGCGGCGCCGACGCGCCTTGCTCGGTGATGTTCACCCGCACCGTGGGCTTGGCCAGATAGCGCGGGATCCCCGAGGCGTCGTCGGTCAGGAACGCCTGGGCCCGGAGGTCGCGCAGCTTGAAGAGCACCGCGCCGGCTTCGACCTGATCGGCGGCCAGCGCCTGCGGCGCGGTGATCTTCCAGCGGTCGCCGTCCTTGGCAATCGTGACCGTGCCCTTCGGGCTCTCGATCTCGATCTTCGTCACCTTGTCGCGATCGAATCCGACGACGCTCTTGTCGCGCAGGACCGCGAGGTTCTTCGGCACCGCCGTCCACGTCTCGTCGGGGATCAGCAGCACCGCCGACTCGCCCGGCCGCATGGCGTAGACGCCCTTCTTGGCCGGGTCGGCGCGCCCGATCAGCAAGGTCTTCGTCGCGCGGTCCTTCTCGCGCCCCGTCTGGACGTCGAGGCGCACCGGCTTGTCGAGGCCGAACGGCTCCAGCGATTTGGGCGCGTCGGCCGCGAACTCCTTGACGCGCGCCGCGCGGAGCTTGTCGAGGAAGTCGCGCACCGTGTCGGCGTCCGCCGGCAGCGGCCGCGGCTTCGTCACCTTCCAGCGGCCGTCGGCCTGCTCGAGCGCGATCTTCTCGTCGCGCATGTCGAGCTCGAGCCCCGTCACGTCCTTCTGCTCGAACGCGAGCACGGTCTTGTCGCGGAACTCGGCGACCGGTCGCGTCGTGTCGCGCAGGACCGAGTCGCCGACCACGAAGACCGCCGGCTTGCCCGCCTCGCGCGCGTACACCCACACGCCGGTCGGGCTCTTGGCGCCGAGGACCAGACCGATCTGCTTGCCGTCCTTGAGCTTGAGCGTCGCTTCGGCGGCCGGGCGGTCGAGCCCGAAGTCGCCGAGCGCTTTCGGCTCGGCCTCGATCTCGCGATCCATGCGGGCCGTCACGATCGAGGTCACCGTCTCGTCGACGGCGCCGCGGTCGCCCCGCGCGTTCACCGGCTCGAGAATCTGCCAGCCGTCGTCCTGCGCGCTTGAGCTTGACCGTGGAATCGGCGCGTTTGAGCTCCACCTCCGCGACGTCGGCCGGCTCGACCGTGAAGACGCGGCCCTTGCGCCCTTCGGTCTTCTCGCGCTCAGGGCCCAGCCGGATTTCGTAGACGTAGTAGAAGGCGCCCAGGGCGATCAGGATGACGGCCAGGGCTGCGGTCGTCTGCCAGCGCATGGTACCGCCCGACTAGTTCGCCGCGCGGCGGCGGACGACGGCGACGATCCCGCCGGCGAGGACGAGCGCGGGCAGGATCACGACGGGCAGGAGGAAGACGGCCTGCGCCTGGTTCGAGCTCATGAACACCGGGGTCTGCTTCACGTCCTTGGGACGGACCGAGATCTGATCTTCTTCCTCGGCGAGCCAGCTCACGGTGTTGAGGAAGAAGTCGCGATTGCCCTGGATGTTCAGGAACTGATTCGCGGCGAGGTTGGACGTGCCGTAGACGACCATCCGCGCCTTGTCCATCGTCGCGACCGCCGCGACCGCCAGCGGGCCCTTCAAGTCCTGAGCGATCGGGCTGCGCCACGCCGCGCTGAAGATCCGCGCGATTGGTCTCGCCCCAGCTGTCGGGGCTGGTCTTCGCGAGCGTCTGCACGGTCACGCCCTTCGGCGGGGTCTTGAGCGCGGTGATCGAGCGCGTCAGCGGGAACAGGGTCGTGATGCCGGCGAGGTCCCGCGTGATCGGATGCGAGTCGTACTGCTGGATGATCGGGACCTCCGGTCCGATTCCGAAGAGGCGCCCGATCGGGTTCTGCTCCACGACCAGGTCATCGTCGAGCTGGAATCCGTACTTCACGAGGTGCTTCTTGAGCCCCTCGTTCTGGAACGGATTGATCATCGCCAGCACCTTGCCGCCCCGGCCCAGGTACGCGTCGAGGGCGTCGAGCTCCGGCGGGAACAGATCGTTCTTCGGCCCGGCGAGGATGACGACGGTCGCGTCGTCCGGGACCTTGCCCGCGCGCGCCAGGACGAGCGGCTTGACGTCGTAGTTGGCCTTTTCCATCGCCGACTTCGCTTCGCTGAATCCCGGCCGCTCGGTGCTCCCGAGCTCGGCCTCGCCGTGCCCCTGGACCACGTAGACGAGGCGCTTGCCCTCGCGCGTGACCTTGACGAGACCGTTCGTCAGCTTTTCTTCCTCGGCGTCGAGCACCTTCTCCGACTTGGCCTTGGTCTCGAGCACGATCGTGCCGTAGGACTCGATGCCGTAGCGCCGGGCCAGCCCGGGCTCACGGTCTGGGTCGGCGCTCTTCCAGGTGAACTTGCCGTTCGAATAGCGGGCGTACTGCTTCAGGAGGTCCTCGGCCACCCGCTTGCCGGGTTGATCGCTGCGGAAGAACGCGACCGCGCTCACGTCGGTCTTGAGACCGCCGAGCAGCTGGATGGTCTGCGGCGACAGGCTGAAACGCTTGTTCTCGGTGAGATCCCAGCGCGCGCTGTGGCGGAACGAGAGCGCCTGGACGACGACCGTCGCGCCCAGCACCAGCGCAACCGCGACGGCGGTGTTCAGGCCGTACTTCATCGCGCGCCGGCCGAAGAGCCCGCGATAGTCCTCGACCCGGGCGAGCAAGGACACCAGGACGAGCAGGACGCCGACGGCGAGGAAGATCCACCGGAACCGATTCCATTCCGGCCGCACGAACGGCAGGATCGCCCCGAAGGCCAGCACGGCGATCCCGAGATAGCCGCCCCAGTCGAGCAGCCGCCGGATCATCCCTTCCATCGGCGGGCCTCGAGCGAGCGCAAGGTCAGGAACAGCGCGAGCACCGTGAAGTTCAGATAGTAGAGGACGTCCTTCGTGTCGAGCACGCCCTTCGAGAAGCTGTCGTTGTGCTCCAGGATCGACAGGAACTGCAGCACCTTGCCGGCCGTCCCGCCGGCGTAGTCCGCGCTCCAGCCGAGGATCCAGAAGATGAGGAGCGCTCCGAAGGTGGTGATCGCCGCCACGATCTGGTTCTCGGTCAAGGACGAGGCGAAGACGCCGACGGCGATGAACGTCGCCCCCATCAGGAGGAGCCCGAGATACCCCGTGAGGATCGGGCCCCACTCGAGCCGCGCGAAGTACACCACGATGCCCGGATAGAGCAGGGTGAGCCCGATCATGATCGCGTAGAGGCCGAGCGCCGCGAGGTATTTTCCGGCCAGCACGGCCCCGTCGCGCACCGGGTACGTGAGCAGCAGCTCGATGGTGCCGGAGCGCCGCTCCTCGGCGAAGAGCCGCATCGTCACCAGCGGCATGAGCAGGAGCAGGATCACGCTGATGTTCGAGAACAGCGGCCGCATGACGCTGTCGGTCACGTTCAGGTCGCGGCCCATCTGCGGGTTCATCGCCGACTGCATCGAGGCCAAGGTGAAGAACGCGAAGATCGAGTAGAAGAAGTAGCCCGCGATCAGGAGGAAGATCGTGAACACGACCCACGCCACCGGCGAGGTGAAGTAGAGGCGCATCTCCTTCTTGAAGATCGCCCAGATCTTCACGGCGCCGGTGCCTCCACGGAGCCCTCGCCGGAAGCCTGGGTGGACTCCTCGCCGGCGACGACCCGGATGAAGACCTCCTCGAGCGTCAGCCCCACGCGCTTGAGCTCGAGCAGATCCCACCGCTGCTGCGCGGCCAGCTGGAAGATCTCGGCCCGCACGTCACGATCGCGGGCCGCCTCGACGGTGTACCGGCCGACGCCGTTCGCGGGCGGCTGGTCTTCGACCGACAGGACGCCCGGGATGGCGCGGATCCGCTCGCGGACCACCGGCGACGGGCCGACGATCTCGACCTCGAGCCGCGAGGTCGGGAAGAACTGCTCGACCAGGGTGTCGATGGGGCCCTGGGCGACGATCGCTCCCTTGTTGATGATGATCACCGCGTCGCAGACCATCGAGACTTCCGGCAGGATGTGCGTCGACAGGATCACCGTGTGCTGACCGGCGAGCGACTTGATGAGGGAGCGGATCTCCGTGATCTGCTTCGGGTCGAGCCCGATCGTCGGCTCGTCCAGGATGAGCACGTCGGGATCGCTCACGATCGCCTGGGCGAGCCCCACGCGCTGGCGATAGCCCTTGGACAGCTTGGCGATCAGTCGATTCTGCACGTCGGACACCATGCAGCGGTCCATGACGTCGGCGACACGCCGCCGCCGCTCCAGCCGTCCGACCCCCTTCACCTCGGCGACGAAGTCGAGGTACGCCGCCACGCGCATGTCGGTGTAGAGCGGCACGTTCTCGGGCAGGTAGCCGATCCGGCGCCGGACCTCCATCGACTGGGCGAAGACGTCGTAGCCCGCGACCTTCGCGGCGCCGCTCGAGGCCGGCATGAAACAGGCAAGGATCCGCATCGTCGTCGACTTGCCAGCTCCGTTGGGTCCGAGGAACCCAACGATCTGGCCCGGGGAGACACTGAACGACACGTCGCGGATCGCGGCGACGGGGCCGTAGCTCTTGGTTAGGTGATCGACTTCGATCATCGAGGCCGGTTACGGAGTATACAACGGTCGGCCGCTTACTTCGACTGATCGACGATCGGCATCCGCTCCAGGAGCCAGGCCGGCACGGCGACCATCTCGCTGGTCGCCGGGTCCAGGCAGGCATGCAGGGTGGATCCCGTGGCGACCGGCTCGCCCTCTTCGTTGCGGATCTCGTAGGCGAAGCGAAAGCTCGCCCGCCGCCGCTCGCTCACCCAGCAGCGCACCTCCAGCAGATCGTCGAGTCGCGCCGGCTTGCGGTAGCGGACCAGGGCCTCGACGACGGGCAGATGGATCTGCCGATCCACGTGGGACATCGCGAGCCCTTGCTGGCGGAGAAACTCGACCCGGCCGACCTCGAAGTACGTGAGGTAGTTGCCGTAGTAGACGACCTTCATGCAGTCCGTGTCCTTGTAGCGGACGCGGATCTTCGTCGACGCGATCACAGATACTGACCGTAGCGAATCTTCTCCACGACCCCCCGCACGCCCTTGTAGCTGTCGATCGCGTCCAGCAGGTCGTCGGTCGAGACGGGCGGCGCGTCCGGTCGCTCGGCCGCCGCGCGCACCTTCACCTCGAGGGCGCGCCGGACGATCACCGAAAGGTCGGCGCCGCTCATGCCCCCCATGACCGGCAGGATCTTGTCGTAGTCGATCTTCTCGAAGAGCGGACGCCCCGCGGTCTTCTCCGTGCGGAGACGGATCAGCTCCAGGATTTCGCGCTGGGCCGCCGGATCGGGCGGCGGGATCTCGATGAGATGGTCGAGGCGTCCCGGCGCGACCAGCGCGGGATCGAGCGCATCGGTGTGCGTGGTGGACGCGACGACCAGGATTCGCTCGGTCGTGCTCATCGCGTCCAGCTTCTCGCACAGCGCCGCGACCAGCCGCGCGCTCGCTTCCCGCGCCTGGGGCGGCGGCAACAGGTGCTCGAGCGAGAGCGCCTCGGCCTCGTCGAGGAACAGCACCGCGGGTCCCTCGGCCATCGCGATCTTCAAGATCTCCTGCAGCAGATCGGCGGTGTTGGCGGCGAACTTCGAGGTGAGGTTCATGAGCTTCAGGTGATAGAAGATCGCGCCCGACGTCGTGGCGAGCGCCTGCGCGAGCTTCGATTTCCCGGTGCCCGGCGGTCCGTAGAGGAGCAGCCCCTTCGGCGGCTCGATGCCCCACTGCCGGTAGAGGTCGGGCTCGCTGAGCGCGAGCGCGAATCCTTTGAGGATGGTCTTCGCCTGCCGGAGCCCGCCGACGTCGTCGAAGGTGATCGTCGACTTGATCTTCGTCTCGACGCGGCCGGTCAGGTCGCCGTACTTCTCCCCCAGCTTGACGAAGACGTCCTCGAGTCGCCGCTGGAGCGCCCACTCCTTCTCGTTTCGCTCGGACTCGGCCATGGCGTCAGATCGACGGGCGGCGTGGCGGCGCGGTGGTGCCGGCCTTCTCGAAGACGCGCTCCTCGACCAGCACCGGCACCTTCGCGCGGATCGCCAGCGCGATCGCGTCCGACGGGCGCGCGTCGAGCTGGAACTCGGGCCCGCCCGCGTTGAGGTAGATGATGGCGTAGAAGATGTCGTCGCGCAGATCGGTGATGACGACGCGCGTGAGCGACACCTTGAGCCGGCCGAACAATGTCAGGAAGAGGTCGTGGGTGAGCGGCCGCGGCGGCGTCACACCCTGCAGCGGCACGGCGATTCCGGTCGCCTCGGCCAGCCCGATGGCGAGGGCGACGGAGCGTTTGTCGCGCTTGCCCTGGAGCATGACGGTCGGCTGCTGCGTGGCTTGATCGACCATGACCGCGACGACGTCGACCTCCTGCGCGCCGGTCGGCTTCGGCGGCACGACGTCCGGCCGTTCCGGGGCCACGTACGCGCGCTCGGGCACGCCGAGCACCGCGAAGATCAACAGGATGATCACGCCGATCCGGACCTTGGTCTTCATGCCGGCTCCTGTCCCCGAAACGGTGGAGTCAGTATAGCGCCGGCGGTCAGGTGACGCGACGCTCGACCAGCCGCATGCTGAGCGCGGCGCCGAGCAGCAAGAACGACGCGAGCATCATCCACATGAAGCGGTAGCCGATCGCGTGCGTGACGTAGCCGAACGCGAACGAGCCCGCCGTCTGCCCGACCAGGAACACGGCGCTGAACATGGCGACGATGACCCCGCGCCGCGTCTCCGGCGCATGATCGGTCACCATCGCCGCCAGCCCCGGATAGAGCAGACCGTGCGCGCTGCCCGACATCAGCCCGATCACGACGAGCACGGGGACGACCGGCGTCAGGCTCGTGCGGGTGACCACGAAGCCGAGCAGCGCGAGCAGCGCGGTCGCGCCGGTCTGCACGAACATCGACGGCACGATCACCGCGCGCCGCCCATGGGTGTCGATGAGACGCCCCCCGAAGACGCGCACGCCGATCGCGGCCACCGCGAATGCCGTGTAGAAGAGCGCCAGTGTCTCGATCCCGAGGCTATCGGCAAAGGTGGGCACGAAGACGAAGATCGTGCCGGCGCCGAGGCCGAAGAAGAGTGTCACGACCATGTGGCGATGACGGAGCTCGTCGAGTCCGCCGCGCTGCCACAACGAGCCCTCCACCGGCAGCGGCGTGCCCGGCCGCCCGCGGGGCAGGCTCCACACGTAGCCGGCCGCGACGATCGCCATCGCGGTGGACAGGATGAAGAGCGGGCGAAAGCCCATCCGGCGGACCACCGCCTCGCCGACGAGCGGCGCGATGGCGGTCGCCACGAGCCCCGCGACGCCGTAGATCCCGAGCGCCCAGCCTCGACGCGAGGGCGGAGTCAGGTCGAGCACGTACGAATAGTTCGCCACGAAGAACGCAGAGAAGCCGATCCCCTGAAGGGCGCGCACGAGCGCCAGGAGCGGAATCGACGGCGTCGTCGTGGCCAGGAGCGCCGCCGCGATCACCAGGCCCGCCCCGGTCATCATGAACCGCCGCCGTCCGAACGCATCGACCATCGGGCCCACGAGGGGCTGGCACAGGATGCCGATCGCGTTGTAGACGCCCATCACGAGCCCGATCTCGACTTCGCTCCCGCCGATGCCCTCGATGTAGAGCGGCAGGAGAATGAAGCAATTGAGGCTGAAGAAGAAGAAAAAGTTGGTGATCGTCGCCCGGACGAAAGCCTTGTCGGCTAAAATGGGCGGCGACACTCGAAAATTATCGCATGATCACCATTGATGCCACCCTACGTCACGCTCTGGAGGTCAGCGGCCCCGATCTGATCCTGACGCTCGATCCCGCCCTGCAGGGTCTCCCCGAGACCGCGCACGGCGGCTCGGTGCTGGCGGTGTTCGACACGCTCGCGGGTGCGACCGCGCCGCGCGAAGTCTCCGGGATCTATCGCCGCCGCGTCCCCCTCGGCGCTGCCGTTGACCCTGCGGCGAGCCCGCGAAGCCTCGGCCGAGACCTTCGTGCTGTCCGATCAGACCGACGGTGTGCTCGTCGACGGCCGCGTCGCGCCCTGGCCTCGCCGGCCCCGCGAAACCGGCGCGCTCCGGCCGACGGGCACGACAACCGGACCACCCGCTGCCGATCTCGCGGACGTGCTTTGCGTGCGGGACCGACAACGAGCTCGGGCTTCGCGCCCGGCTCGGCGTTCGATGCCGACGCGGTGCGCGCGACGTGGCAGCCGCGCGCGCCGTTTCGGAGGTCCGATGGCTCGCTGGCGCCCGCCGCGCTGACCACCCTGCTCGACGAGGCCGCGTTCTGGCTCGGCGCGCTCGCCACCGGCGAATCGGGGATGACGACCGAGCTCCGCGTATCGCTCCATCGTCCCGCCTCCTACGAGGCGCCCGTCACGGTGACCGGCGCCCGGGCCGCGGTGCGCCCCCGCCACGACGATCGCGCGCTACCAGAGACCGGAGATCGTCGCGCGCGCCGGCGACCAGATCGTCGCCACGGCGCGCATCACGTTCGTGGTCGTGCGCGGCGCCGCGCGCCGCCTCGTCAGCGGGATGCTCGGAATGAACGATCCGGAGTGCGTGCGGCGCGTGTTTCCCGCCTACACGCGCTGACGGACGTGCAGCTCACCGAAGTGAGACCAAGGAGACGCACGATGCCCAAGACGAGTCAGCTCGTCCTGACGCTCCGGTCCAAGAGAGGCGTTCTCGCGGGAATCGGCCGCGCGCTGGCCGACGCCAGGGTCAACATTCTCTCGCTCTCGGCGGCCGAGGCCGCGGGGCGGGGCAAGATTCGCATGGTCGTCAACAAGCCGACCCTCGCCAAGCGTGCGCTGCGGAAGGCGCGCGTGCGCTTCACCGAAGAAGTCGCGTTCGCCAAGCGGGTCAGCAACAAGCCCGGGGCGCTCGCGCGAGTCGCCGACAAGCTCGCGCGCGGCGGCGTCAACATCAAATCGGCCTATGCGACCACCGCCGGGCGCGGCGGCGCGACCGTGATCATCACGGTCTCGAATCCCGCCAAGGCTCGTCGAATCATCGGCTAGATCGGGGCGAGTCGAGCGGGAAGCGGGCCAGGCTGCCTCGCCGGCCTGGCCCAGCTTCCGGGCGACTCTGCGCGATCAGCGGAGCGGGCGGAAGAAGGCGCGAATGTCGGCGGCCAGCGCCTCGGGTTGTTCGAGGGCGGCGAAGTGGCCGCCGGCCGGCATCGTGGTCCAGCGCTGGATGTTGTAGGCGCGCTCGGCCCACGCGCGCGGCGGCAGCAGGATCTCGCGCGGAAACGCGGCGTACGCCGTGGGCACCGTGATGCGCTTGCCGTCCGGCAGCGGCCACGGACGGTGGAAGCGCGCGTAGTACGGCCAGAACGACGAGTTGATGGCCCCGGTGACCCAGTAGACCGTCACGTTGGTGAGCAAAGTGTCCTTCGAGAAGCTGCGCTCGACGTCGCCGCCGCAGTCGCTCCACGTCCGGAACTTCTCGACGATCCACGCCGCCAGCCCGACCGGGGAGTCGCTGAGACCGTAGGCCAAGGTCTGGGGCCGCGTGCCCTGGATCCACTGGTAGCCCGTTTCCTCGCGCTGCCAGGTCTGGAGCTGCTTGATGTACGCGCGCTCCTCCGCGGTCGGCGTGTCGGGCAGCGTCGGGTCGCGGCGTACCGCGAGCAGGTTCAGGTGGATACCGGCCAGGCGCTCGGGGTACTGCAGACCGAGCCTTGACGTGATGAAGGCGCCCCAGTCGCCGCCCTGCGCGGCGAAGCGGCGGTAGCCGAGGACGTCGGTCATGAGTCGCGCGAACGTGTCGGCGATCTCCTCGACGCCGAAGCGCGGCTGATTCGCGCGGAAGGAGAATCCGTAGCCCGGCAGCGACGGCGCGACGACGGTGAACGCGTCCGCCGGATCGCCGCCGAAGCGCGCGGGATCGGTCAGCATCGGCAAGATCCGCTCGAACTCCACGATCGATCCGGGCCACCCGTGCGAGAGCAGGAGCGGCATCGGCGCGGGCCCCACGCCGGGCTCGTGGATGAAGTGGAGGTCGATCCCGTCGAGCTCGACCGTGAACTGCCGCACGGTGTTCAGCCGCGACTCGTGCGCGCGCCAGTCGTAGCGCGTGCGCCAGTACTCGACCAGCTCCTTCATGTACGCGACGCTCGTGCCGTAGCGCCACGCCGGCGTCCGGAGCCTCGTCGGGCCAGCGCACGCGCTCGAGCCGAGCGCGGAGATCGGCCAGCACCTCGTCGGCGACCTTGATCGTGAACGGACGCGGAGTCATGCGGGCTTGCCCCCTCCCTGCTTCGCGGTCTCCAGCCACTCCTGCCACACGTCGGGCGCGTGACCGATCGCCACGCGCCCTCCGCACCGCACGAGCGGAGTCCGGAGCAGGCGCGGCTCGGTCAACGCGCGCTCGAGCAGGCGCTCGGGCGAGTCGAGGGCGACGCGCAGGCCGAGCGCTTTGTAGCGCGCGCCCTCGCGATCGATCAGCGCCGCGGCGCCGAATTTCTCGGCGAACCGTCTGAGCTCGCCGCGCGCCGCCGGGCGCTCCTTCAGGTCGACGAAGTGGACGGTGACGCCGCGCTCCTTGAAGAAGCGCTGCGCCTTGCGCGTGTCCTGGCAATCCGTGAAGCCGAAGATCTGCGCCTGGATCGTGGTCATCGCGCCGGGTTCGGCGCGGGGGCGCTGGGGGCGCGCTCGGCGCATCCTCGGCCAGCCGCGCGAGGCGGCGCCGCAATTCCTGCCAGGCGTCGTCCGGAACCGGCTGGACGCCGGGATGCCGGACACCGCCGACGCGCGGGCCGTGAAAGTCGGAGCCTCCCGTGGCGACCAGGCCGAGCCGCGAGCACATCTCGCGATACATCGTGATCTGCCCGGACGAGTGCTCCGGATAGAACGCCTCGATCCCGAGGAGCCCGGCGTCGACCAGCTCGGGAATCAGCTCGTCGCGATTCGCGAGCCCGGGGTGAGCGAGCACCGGCACACCGCGCGCGCGTCGGATGATGCGGACGGCTTCGACGGGTGTGAGCCGCCGGCGCGGCACGTTCGCGGGACCGTTCAGCGAGAGGTAGCGATCGAACGCCTCGCGGATCGACTTCACGTAGCCGCGGTCGACCATCGCCTGCGCCACGTGCGGGCGGCCGGCCGAGCCTTCCTTCACGAGGGCGAAGACCGCGTCGGGCTCGATCGGCATGCCGAGCTCGCCGAGCCGCGCCGCGATCCGGTAGACGCGCTGCCGTCGCTCCTCCCGCTGCGCGCCGAGAAATTCCTGGAACCACGGCGCTTCCCAGTCGACACAGTAGCCGAGCACGTGGATCTCGGCGCCGGGCACGTCGCAATTGATCTCGAGGCCGGGGACGATCTCGAGGGGCGGCAGGCTGCGCGCCTCGTCCATGGCCTCCCGGACGCCGCCGGTGGAGTCGTGATCGGTCACGGCGAGGACCCGGACGCCGTGGCGCGCGGCCAGCCGTACCAGCTCGCGCGGCGCCAGAGTGCCGTCGGACGCGGTCGTATGCGAATGCAGATCGACCGCGCCCGCCACGGCTCAGTCGCTCAGGTACGTGAGGACCGTACGCACCGCGAATCCGGTCGCGCCCTTCGGCGCCAGTGGCAGGTCCTTCTCGGTGAAGGCCGGCCCCGCGATGTCCAGGTGCGCCCACGGAGTCTTGCCCGCGAACTCCTTGAGAAAGAGCCCGGCCGTGATGGCGCCGCCGCCGCGCGGACCGACGTTGTTGAGGTCGGCCACCTCGCTCTTGAGATTGTCGCGATACTCGTCGATCAGCGGCAGCTGCCAGAGCCGCTCGCCGGCCGCTTCCGCCGCCTTCATGAGGCGATTCGCCAGCGGCTGGTTGTTCGCCATGAGCCCCGAGCAGAGCTGGCCGAGCGCGATGACGCAGGCGCCGGTCAAGGTCGCCATGTCGATGATCTCGTCGGCCTGGATGTTCGTGTTCGCGTAGCACAGGCCGTCGGCCAGGGTCAGGCGCCCCTCGGCGTCGGTGTTGCCGATCTCGATCGTGGTGCCGTTCATGGCCCTCAGCACATCGCCCGGACGAATGGCCGAGCCGGACGGCATGTTCTCGGTCGCCGCGATCAGTCCGTGGACCTCGGCGGCGGGCTTGAGCGCGGGCAGCGCGTGCATGATGCCGAGCACGGCCGCGGCGCCGGCCATGTCGTACTTCATGCGCAGCATGCCGTCGGGGGGCTTGAGGTCGAGCCCGCCGGAGTCGAACGTGATGCCCTTGCCGATGAGCACGATCTTCTTGCGCTTGCGCCCCGCGGCGGGCCGGCCGGACGGGCTGTAGGTCAGGTGAATGAACTTCGGCGGCTGCTCGCTCCCGGCGGCCACGCCGAGAAACGCGCCCATCCCCATCTTCTGGCACTCGGCCTGCTCGAACACCTTGACCTCGATGCGCGACTCTTTCCCCAGCTCGGTGGCGGCGCGCGCGAGATCGGTCGGGTGCAGATCGTTGGCGGGCGCGTTGATCAGGTCGCGCGCGAACGCCGTGGCCAGCGCGAAGCTCTCCCCTCGTCGCATGCCGTCCTTGGCCTCGCGCGCGCGGCGCGCGTCGGGCTCGACCAGGCGGAGCTCGGTGACGATCCTCTCGGCTTTCTCGCGCTTGTACCGGTCGAAGTGGTACGTGCCGAGAATCGCGCCCTCCACGACGGCCTGCGCGCGCTGGCGCGCGGTGAGCCGATCGCCGAGGAGCTTCGGCGGCCACCGTGCGCGCGCCGAGATCGCGGGCCCGGCGCACCGCCGCCGCCGCCGCCCGGCGCAGAACCTCGGAGCTCGCCTCGGCCCGCGGGCCGAGCCCGGCGACGACGATGCGCCGTCCGTCGGCGTGCGCGTGCGTCACCTGGCCGGCTTTCCCTGAGAACTTCTCGGCGTCGAGCACCCGCTTGAGCTGCCCCTGCGCCGCGCGATCGAGGCGCGCCAGACGCTCCGGCAGCTTCGTTTCGCCGACGTGGAGACCGACCACGAGCGCGTCGGCCGGGACCTCTTCGAGTCGCTTGGTGACGATGTCGACTTTCACCCGCGCGTTCCTCCTCTCAGCGTCTCGGCTCGCCGGATCATGTCCAGGAGGCCCTGGGTGGTGTCGAGCTCGGCCAGGCGGCCGATCTCGAACCATTGCGCCTCGGCGGCATCGTCGCCCGCCTCGACGTCCAGCGAATCGGGATACGCCAGGTAATCCACCAGCACGTAATGATAGCGGACGCGACCCGCGTCATCCTTCACGACGCGGTCGATGACGCCCGCCACGTCGACGACGCGGATCTTGATCCCGCACTCCTCGCGGATCTCGCGCTCGATGGCCTCCTTGGTCGACTCGCCGAGCTCGACGAGACCGCCGGGCAGGCTCCACTTGCCGAACGACGGCGCCTTGCCGCGCCGCACGAGCAGCACCTTGTCCTCGTGGAGGATGACGGCGCCGACGCCGACCCGCGGATAGTCCGGATACTCGCGGCTCACGCCGGACCCGTGAGCCAGGCGTCGGTGGCGTACTTGTCGCGCACGAGGCGCTCGACCGTCGCGGTCTCCTGCGCGTCGAGTCCGTCGGGCCGGAGGTCGATGCCGTGCTCGCGCTCGAACGCCGCCGCGAGCGCGGCGGCCACGTCGTCGAATTTGGGTCGATGACCGAGCGCCGCCTCGAGCGTCGTCAAGGTCGCGAGCGGATCGGCGGTCGTCGGGAAGACCGCGGCCAGGCGAGCCGCATCGACGCCGAGCAGGATCGATCCGTGCTGGAGAAAGGTTTGGCCGTAGCGCCGCTGCGCGCTGCCGACGAGCTTGCGCCCGCCCAGCTCGATCTCGCAGCTTCCCGTGCGCGCGAAGCAAAACGCGGGGGTCGGCTCGTCGCCGCGCGCGACGCCGACCATCTCGACCGGGGCGCCGAGCGCTCGGAGTCCGGTGGCCAGCGCACGGCCGATCCACTGATAGCTGTGCAGCAGGTCGCGCGCGCCGCCGCCGATGTCGTCCGCGGATGCCACGACGCTGTACGTCAGCTCGCGCTCGGGACCGTCGTGGTAGATGGCGCTCCCGCCGGTGAGTCGCCGGACGATGCCGACTCCGAAGCGGTGGCACGCGGCGAGGTCGACGTGGCGATCGAGCGGCTGGCCGTAGCCGAGCGAGATGGTGGGCGGCTCCCACGCGAAGAACCGCACGGTCGGCGGCGAGGAGCCCGCGCGCCGCCCGAGCCACACCGCTTCGTCGATCGCCATGTTCGTGGCGCCATCGGTGGGCTCGGTCACGAGCAGGCGCCAGGTGTCCGTCACGGCCCTAGCATCGCATGGGACCGTGATGGACGCTCAGCGCTCTCGAGCGCGGCGGTCAGTCGACGATGGCCTGGTAGACGAGCTGGCGGAACAGCTCGCGAAACTCACGCTGCCAGGGTCCGGGCTGCGCCTGGGTCATCAGCACGGCGACCAGCTGCTCTCTCGGATCCACCCAGAACATCGTGCCGCCCGCTCCGCCCCAGTTGTATTCGCCGGCGGAGCCGGCGACGCCGTTCGAGACCGTCCGCGCGGCGGATCGCGAAGCCCAGACCGAAGCCGTAGCCCGGCGCGAGCAGCGGGATGGCGGGCTTGATGTCGCCGAGGTGATCCGCGGTCATGAGACGGACGGTCGTCCCGGCGAGGATCCACTTACTGTCCAGATAGCCGCCGTTCGCCAGCATCTGCAGGAAGCGCGCATAGTCCATCGCGGTCCCGGCGGCGCCGGCGCCGCCCGCGTCGTTCTTCGGCGCGACCGTGACGTCGTGCAGGGTGATCGGCTTGCCCGTCGCGCGATCGACGGCGAGGGGCTGGGCCAGACGCTTGACCTTGTCGGGCGGCACGAGGAACGTCGTATCCTTCATCCCGAGCGGGCGAAAGAGGCGCTCGTCGAGAAATCGCCCGAGCGGCATGCCCGCGACCGACTCGACAACGCGTCCGACCACGTCGGTCGAAAGGCCATATTCCCACATCGTCCCGGGCTGACGGGCCAGGGGAACCTTGGCGAGCGCCTCGACCTGCTCGGCCGGGGTGACGCCGGACCACCCGACGTTCTCCTTCGCGTACAGATCCTTCACGTATTCGTTGCGCGTGGATCCCGCATAGACCAGCCCCGAGGTGTGGCGCATGAGATCGTAGACCGTCACCGGACGCTCGGACGGGACGACCGTGTAGGTGGCCTTTCCGTTCGAGTCCGTGCCCTGCGCCGCCACGTCCAGCTTCAGGAGCTTCGGCAGGTACGTGCCGACCGGATCGGTCAGGCGCAGGCGCCCCTCCTCGACGAGGATCATCGCGGCCACCGACGTGAACGGCTTCGTCATCGAGTAGAGCCGGAAGATCGCGTCCTTCGACATCGGCGAGCCGGTCTTCGGGTCGAGCTGCCCGACGGCTTCGAAGTACGCGACGCGCCCCTTCCGCGCGACAAGCGCGACGGCGCCCGGAAAGCTGCGCATCTCGATCTGACCGTTCAGCATCTGTCCGATTCGCGCCAGTCGCTCCTTGGACAGGCCGACTTCCTCGGGAGTCCCTGGCGGGAGCGCGCGCGCGCTGATGGGAGCAACGAGCAACAGAACGAAGGAGAGCAAGCAGCACCCGTCTGCGCATGGCGCACCTCCCGGCACGCGACTCGGTGGATTTCGACCGGCGACCGCGCGGGTCTCGCGACGGGCGAGTCGGTCCGGTCATCGCGGGCACTATAGCCGCCGCCGTAGAAGGCAGCAAGCCATGCCGGCGGCGAGCTAGGCGCGAGGCGTCCAGCGCAGATTCGGCTCGCGCGCGGCCTTCGTCTGATCGAGCCGTCGCACCGACGTGGTGACCGGCGCGTCGTGGATCACCGCGGGGTTCGTCTCGGCCTCGCGCGCGATCTGGATCATCGCGTCGCAGAACGCGTCGAGCGTCTCCTTCGCCTCGGTCTCGGTCGGCTCGATCATCAGCGCTTCCTCGACGATCAGCGGAAAGTAGGTCGACGGCGCGTAGAAGCCGAGATCGAGGAGGCGCTTGGCAATATCGGTCGCCGTAACTCCCAGTTTCTTTTGACGCCGCGCCGACAGCACGCACTCGTGCATGCAGGGCCCGGGCACCGCGACATCGTAAACCTGCTCGAGCCGCTTCATGATGTAGTTCGCGTTCAGGATCGCGTTGTCGGAGACGGATCGGAGCCCGTCGGGTCCCATCGTGCGGATGTAGGTGTAGGCGCGCACGAGCATCCCGAAGTTGCCCCAGAAGGCCTGCAGCTTGCCGATCGACCGCGGCCGCTTCCAGTCGAGCGCGTACTCGTCGCCGTCCTTCGTGACGACGGGCACCGGCAGGAACGGCTCGAGGTGCGCCTTGACGCCGACCGGGCCCGCGCCCGGGCCGCCGCCGCCGTGCGGCGTCGTGAAGGTCTTGTGCAGGTTGAAGTGGCAGACGTCGAAGCCGAGATCGCCCGGACGCGTGATGCCGAGAATCGCGTTCAGGTTGGCGCCGTCCATGTAGACCTGCACGCCCTTGGCGTGGCACAGCTCGGTGATCTCGACGATGCGCGGCTCGAACATGCCGAGCGTGTTCGGCACGGTGATCATGAACGCGGCCACGTCGGTGTCGAGCGTGCGCGCGAGCGCGTCCACGTCGACCTCGCCGTTCGGCAGCGACTTCACCTCGACGACCTCGTAGCCGGCGATCGCGGTCGACGCGGGGTTGGTCCCGTGCGCCGAGTCGGGCACGAGCACCTTCGTCCGCTTCTCGTTCCGCGACTGGTGGTAGGCGCGGATCATGAGGACTCCGGCCAGCTCGCCCTGGGCGCCGGCCGCGGGCTGGAGCGAGACGGCGTCCATCCCCGCGATCTCGGCGAGGTCCCGCGCCAGCTCGTGCATGAGCTGGAGCGCGCCCTGCGCCGACGCTTCGGGCGACAACGGATGCACCTTGGCGAAGCCGGCCAGCCGCGCCATGTCCTCGTTGAGCTTCGGGTTGTACTTCATCGTGCACGAGCCGAGCGGATAGAAATGCGTGTCGAGTCCGTAGTTCATTCGCGACAGGCGCGAGTAGTGGCGGACCACGTCGAACTCGGAGACCTCGGGCAGATCGGGCGCGTCGCGCCGGAGATGCTTGGCCGGCAGGAGCTTGCGCGCGTCGGCCTCGGGCACGTCGGCCTCCGGTAAGGACCAGGCGACCCGGCCGGGCGAGGAGAGCTCGAAGATCAGCTTGTCGTAGGCGTCGGCCATCACGCCACCGCCTTCTCGAGCGCCGCCGCGAAGGCGTCGATCTCGGCCTTCGTCCGCTTCTCGGTCACCGCCACCAGCAGGCAGTCGGCCAGGGCGCGGTCGAAGGTCTTGAGCGGAACGCCGGCGAGGAACCCCTGCTTGGCCAGCCGCGGCATCAGGCGATCGGGCGCCTTCGGCAGCTTGAGCGCGAACTCCTTGAAGAACGGCGCCGCGAAGCGGAGCGAGACCCCCGGCACCTTCGCCAGGCGCTCGGCCGCGTAGTGGGCCTTGGCCGTCGAGAGCTCGCCGACCTTGACGAGCCCTCTGCGCCCGAGCGTCGCGAGATAGATGGTCGCCATGAGGGCGCAGAGCGCGACGTTGGTGCAGATGTTGGACGTCGCCTTCGCCCGGCGGATGTGCTGCTCGCGAGTCTGCAGGGTCAGCACGAATCCGCGCTTGCCGTCGCGATCGACCGTGGCGCCGACCAGCCGCCCGGGCATGCGGCGCACGAGCTCGTTCTTGGCGGCGAAGACGCCGAGATTCGGGCCACCGAAGCCCACCGGCACGCCGAGCCCCTGGCCCTCGCCCACGACGATGTCGGCGCCGAGCTTGCCGGGCCCCTCGAGCACGCCGAGGTTCACCGGGTCGGCGACCACCACCAGGAGCGCGCCGGCCGCGTGCGCGACCTCGGCCGCGGCGGCGACGTCCTCGAGGCAGCCGTAGAAGTTCGGCGTCTGCACGACCAGCGCCGCCGTCTTCGCGTTGACGAGCTGCCGCGCGGCGGCGAGGTCCGTGACGCCGTCGGGGGCCGGCACGTCGCGAAGCCGCACGCCCGGTCCCTCGCAGTAGGTCGCGGTGACGCGCTTGTAGAGCGGGTGCACGCGCGCGCGAGAGCACGATCTCGCGCCGCTCCGTGACCGAGTGGGCCATCAAGGCCGCCTCGGCCAGCGACGACGCGCCGTCGTAGATCGACGCGTTGGCGACGTCCATGCCCGTCAGCTCGGCGATCATCGTCTGGTACTCGTAGATCGTCCGGAGCGTGCCCTGGCTCGCCTCGGGCTGGTAGGGCGTGTACGCCGTCAAGAACTCGCCGCGCAGGACCATGTGGTTGATCGGGCTCGGGATGTAGTGGTCGTACGAGCCCCCGCCCAGGAACGATACGTGTGACTCCGCGTTCGCGTTTCGGCCTGCCAGCGCCGCCATGTGCCGGATCAGGTCCGTCTCGGCCAAGGCCGGGGTGAGGCTGAGCGGCCGCGCCAGCCGGGCCTTGGGCGGGATCTTGACCAGCAGGTCCTCGAGCGAGCCCGCGCCGATCACGCCGAGCATCTTCTTCTGCTCGTCGGGCGTGTTGGCGATGTAGCGCGAGGGCATCAATGGCCTCCCTGCGCGATGAGCTCCTCGTACTGCTGCGCGGTCAGCAGCTGATCCCATTCGCCCTTGCTCGAGGGCTTGACGACCAGCATCCAGCCCTTGCCGTAGGGATCCTGGTTGACGATCTCGGGCGTTCTGTCCGAGCTCGCCGTTGACCTCGGCGACCTCGCCCGAGATCGGCGCGAAGAGATCGGACACCGCCTTCACCGACTCGACGACGCCGAAGTTCTTGGTCGCCGTCACCCTGGCGCCGACTTTCGGGAGCTCGACGAAGACCACGTCGCCGAGCTGCTCCTGCGCGTAGGCGGTGATGCCCACGCGCACGCGGTCCCCTTCCTGCTTGGCCCACTCGTGCTCGCGCGTGTACTTGAGGTCCTTGGGTACGTTGGCCATTCTCTCCTCGCCTCAGCCAGCCTTCTTCACCTTGGACGCGTAGAACGGTGTGCGCACGATCTGGGCCGCCTTGTCCTGGCCGCGAATCTCGACATCGAGCGCGGTGCCGACGGCGGCGAGCGCGGTCTCGACATAGGCGATCCCGATGTACTTGTCGACCGAGGGGCCGTAGGAGCCGGAGGTGACGATCGCCGACCGCGCGGCCGTCTTTCTTGATCGGGTAACCATGACGCGCAACGGCCTTGTCGACCATCTCGATGCCGACCAGCCGCCGCCGCAGGCCCTCGGCGCGGACCTTCTCGAGCGCTTCCCGGCCGATGAACTCAGCCCTTGGCGGGCTTGACGACCCAGCCGAGTCCCGCCTCGAGCGCGTTGGTGGTGTCGTCGATGTCGTTGCCGTAGAGCGCGTACTTCATCTCGAGCCGCAAGGTGTCGCGGGCGCCGAGCCCGACCGGGGTGGCGCCGTCGGCACGGCCCGCCGCCAGGAGCGCCTTCCAGAGCTGCGCGGTCCCGTCGGCGGGCGCGTAGAGCTCGAAGCCGTCCTCACCGGTGTAGCCCGTCCGCGAGATCAACGTCGGCACCTCGCCGACCGTTCCGCGCGCAAAGCGGTAGTAGCCGATGGCCGTCACGTCGCGGTCGGCGAGTCGGCCGACGAGCGCCTCGGCCTTGGGCCCCTGCACCGCGATGAGGCCCGTGCCCTCGGACGAGTTGCGCCACTGCGCGTCCTTGACGTGCTCCGTCGACTTCGTCACGTGCGCCCAGTCCTTGTCGATGTTCCCCGCGTTGACGGTGAGCATGTAGCGCTCGTCGCCCATGCGATAGACCGTGAGGTCGTCGACGATCGTGCCGTTCGGGTAGCAGAGGACCGAATACTGGATCTGGCCGACCTCGAGGGCCGCCACGTCGTTGGTGGTCAGGTGCTGGAGCGCGGCGAGGGCGCCGGGGCCCTCCACCTCGAACTCGCCCATGTGGCTCACGTCGAAGAGCCCGACGGCGCCGCGGGTCGCGCGGTGCTCCTCGATGATGCCGGTGTACTGCACGGGCATCTCCCACCCGCCGAACGGCACCATCCGCGCACCGGCCGCGACGTGCTCGTGATAGAGCGGCGTGCGCTTGAGCGCTGTGGTCACGAGGACCGCCGCCGCCTCACGCTTTCGGCAAGAAGTCGCGGAGCGGCTTGACCTGACAGCCGGCCCGATCGAGCGCTTCGCGGACGGCGCGGACGATCTTCTGCGCTCCGGGCGTGTCGCCATGGCAGCAGATGGTCTGGACCGAGATGTCGATATCGACGCCGTCGATCGTGCGCACCTTGCTTTCCATCGCCATCTTCACGGCCTGAGCGGCGGCGCGCTCCGGATCGGTGATGAGCGAGTTGGGCAGCTTGCGCGACACGAGCGTGAGATCGACGTTGTACGCGCGGTCGGCGAAGCCCTCCGACGCCACCCGCACGCCCATCTTGCGGGCGGTGCGGTCGTACTTCCCGGAGCCGAGCGCCATGAGGATCAAGTCCTTGCCCGATTCGCGGGCCGACTCGGCCACCGCGGTGGCCAGCGCCTCGTCCTTCTCGATCATGGAATAGAGGATGCCGTGCGGCTTGGTGTGCTGCAGCTCTCCGCCCGAGGCGCGAACGAACTCGCGGAGCGCGCCGGTCTGATAGCAGAGATAGTCCTTCAGCTCTTGCGGCGAGACGTCCATCACGCGCCGCCCGAAGCCCATCAGGTCCGGCAGCGACGGATGCGAGCCGATCGCGACGCCGTGGCGCAGCGCCAGCGCGACGGTCTTGCGCATCACGTGCGGATCACCGGCGTGGAAGCCGCAGGCGACGTTGGCCGAGGTGAGGTACGGCATGATCTCCTCGTCCGCGCCGAGCGTCCAGCGCCCCCAGCTCTCGCCCATATCGGCGTTGAGATCGATGAACTTGGCCATCGTCGGCTCCTTATCCTCGCGCGAGCACGCGCGCGAGCGCGTTGATGAAGCGATCCACGTCCTCGTCGGTCATCGCGAGGGAGCACGCGCCGAGTCCCCGCTGGGTCAACAAGATGCCCTCGTTCAGGAGCCCGAGGAACACGCGCACCGGCGTCTCCCCGTCCTTGGGCCGCGCAGAACGATAATCGGTCAGCGCCTCCGACGTCCAGTGTAACCAGAACAGCGATCCGAGCCCGGTCACCTGGCCGCGCCGCCGCGTCGCCGCGAGCAGGCGCGCGACGCCGCCGCGGAGGCGCTCGCCGAGCGCGTCGAGGCGCGCGTAGGCGTCGGGCGTGAGCGCGTTCATGGTCGCGAGGCCGGCGGCCATCGTCACGGGATTCGCGTTGAAGGTGCCGCCGTGGCTGATGCGCGCGCCGCCCTTGCGCGGGTCGTAGAAGTCCATGATGTCGCGCCGCCCGCCGAAGGCGCCCACCGGCAGCCCGCCGCCGATGATCTTGCCGAACGTCGTGAGGTCGGGTCGGATGCCGAAGCGCTCTTGCGCGCCGCCCCACGCGGTCCGGAACGAGATGACCTCGTCGAAGATCAGCACGATATTGTGGCGCTCGGTGATCTCGCGCAGCCGCGCCAGGAACCCGTCGGCCGGCGGGACCAGGCCGGCGTTGCACATCATCGGATCCACGATCAGACAGGCCAGCTGCCCCGCCTCAGCCTCGAGGATCTCGGCGCAGCCCTCCGCGTCGTTCCACGGGAGCACCACGACGTGCTTCAGGACGGCCGGCGGGATTCCCGCCGACCACGCGACCGGCTTGGGCCGCCGCCGGCTGCCGGCGGACTTGGCGTCGCCGCTGACGCTCACCATCACCCAGTCGTGCGTGCCGTGGTAGGCGCCCTCGAACTTCGCGATCTTCGCCCGTCCGGTGAAGGCGCGCGCGAGGCGCACCGCGTTCATCGTGGCCTCGGTTCCCGAGTTGGTGAAGCGGATCGCCTGGACGGAGGGCACGCGGCGGGTCAGGAGCTCGGCCAGCCGCACCTCGTGCTCGGTCGGTCCCGGAAACGACAGGCCGAGCTCGACGGCCTGCTGCACGGCCTTCACGACGTCCGGCGGCGCGTGCCCGAGGATCAAGCTCGTGTAGTTGCCGTTGAAATCCAGGCGATCGATGCCGTCGGCGTCCCAGATGTGGGCGCCCTGGCCCCGCTGGATCGCGAACGGATACGGATCGAAGAAGGTCGTCGTGCGGCTGTTGCCGCCGGGCATGACCGCGAGCGCTTCCTCGTGCAGGACGCGCGAGCGGCCGGATTTCGCGGCGTACTCGTTCAGCTCTTTGTCGATGCTCATGCGATCTCCTCTCTCACCGCGGCTTCCAGCGCGGTGTCGGACTCGCGAAGCAGCCGGTGCGCCTCTTCCACGCCGATTTGCTGGAAGCGGAGCGACTGACCCGGTCTCGCCTGGCCGACGCGCCAGATGTCACTAGAACAGATCGTGGCCATCTTCGTGTAGCCACCCGTGGATTGCCGGTCGACCAGCAGCACGATCGGTTGTCCGTCGCCGGGCACCTGGATCGACCCGAGCGCGATCCCGTCGGAGACGATGTCGTGACCGCGCGCGTGCTCGATCCGCGGCCCGCGCAAGCGTGACCCCATCCGATCCGACTGCGGCAGCACCTCGTAGCGACCGTCGAAGAGCGCCCGGATGCCGCCGGCCGTGAAGCGGTCGGCCTGGGGTCCCAGGATCGCACGAACGGTCGGCTCGCCCGTATAGTCCGGGATCGCCTGCTTCGCGACGCGGCGGGGCGCGACCGGACCGGATGCCAACGTCGCGAGCGTGTCGTCCTTCCTGAGCGCGCGACCCTGCAACCCGCCCACGCGGCCGCGCAGATACGTCGATCGCGATCCCAGCACGAGCGGGACATCGAGCCCGCCGGCAAAGCCGATGTAGGACCTGACACCGGTGCGCGCCGGCCCGAGCTTGACGACGTCACCCGGCTTCACCGCGATCGTCGTCCACGCGGCCGCGGCCTGGCCGTTCACGCTCACCGGCATGTCGGCGCCGGTGACGGCGATCGCGCCGGCGGCGGTGACCTCGAACCGCGGACCGATCAAGGTGCACTCGAGCGCGGCTGCGGCGTCGGGATTGCCGACGAGCCGGTTGGCCAGCACGAACGCGAAGCGATCGACGGGGCCCGACGGCGGAATGCCATAGCGCATCTGCCCGGTACGGCCGAGGTCCTGGACCGTCGTCTGCGGACCCGCGTCGAGAATCTTGATCACGAGATCACCGCGCGGTAGCTCCGTGCCGCGACCGCGGCGCCGATCGCGCCGAACTCGGCGCGATCGATCCGGCGAAAACGGACACGGTCACCGGGTCGCAAGAGCGTGGGCTCGGCCGCGCTCGGGTCGTAGAGCGGCACGGGCGTACGTCCGAGAATCCAGAAGCCGCCCGGACTCTCGACCGAGTAGACGCAGCACTGGATGCCGCCGATACCGACGCTGCCCGGCGGGGTCTTCGTGCGCGGTGTGTCGAGCCGCGGGATGTTGATCCGCGCGGGCATCCCGGTCATGTACGGCAGACCCGGCGTGAAGCCGATGAAGTACACGAGATACTCGGCGCCGGCGTGGAGCTGCGCCAGATCGTCCGGCGAGAGGTCGAGCCGCTTGGCGGCGGCGGCGAGGTCGAAGCCGAGCTCGGGATCGTCGTAGCAGCAGGGCAGCTCGACCGTGCGAGGCGGCGGCAGCACCGCGGTGGTCGCCTGCGGGACCAGCTCGGCGATCGCGGCGCACAGCGGCTCGTAGCCGACCGCGCGCGGATCGTAGTACACGAGGAGCGAGGAGTAGGCCGGCACCGTCTCGACGACGCCGGTCAGTCCCTTCTGCTGGATCAAGAACTCGAGCGCACGGACTCGCGTGTTGACCTCGACGCTGATCGCCTCGCCGAGCTCGACGCAAACAGCGAGATCGCCTGCCGGCAGAAACCGCAATGCGCTAGATCGCCGCCAGCGCGGAGTTCGGAACGTCGGTGATGAACATGTGCCCCGGGCTGTGCGTGATCATGAACGGCGGACGCGACGCGAGCGCGACGGCCTGAGGCGTGACGCCGCACGCCCAGAACACCGGCACGTCGCCGCGCGCGAACTCCTGCGCGTCGCCCCAGTCGGGGCGCGCGATGTCCGCGATGCCGATGGCGGCGGGATCGCCGACGTGCACCGGCGCGCCGTGGGCGCCGGGAAACCGGGCGCTCGCCGTCACCGCCTTCGCGAGCTGCGCCGCCGGGATCGGCCGCATCGACACGACCATCGGCCCGTGGAAGACTCCCGCGGGCCGGCATTGTGTCGACGTCTTCCACATCGCGACGTTCTTGCCGTGGTCGACGTGCCAGAGCTTGATGCCGGCCTCGAGCAGCGCCCACTCGAAGGTGAACGAGCACCCCAGCAGGAACGCCACCAGGTCGTCGCGCCAGTACGGTGTCGCGTCGGTCACTTCGTCGGCGAGGACACCGTCCTTGTAGATCCGGTAGCGCGGGATGTCGGTCCGGAGATCCGCGCCGGGCGCCACGCCCACCGGCTCGGGCGAGCCGACGTCGGTCACCTCGATCAGCGGGCACGGTCGCGGATTACGCTGGCAGAACAACAGGAAGTCGTACGCCTGCTCCTTCGGGAGCACCGCCAGGTTGGCCTGGACGAAGTTCTGGCCAAGGCCCGCGGTGATTCCCGTCAGCTTGCCGCGCCGGATGTCCTGCCGGATTTCCCGCGGGTGACGCGCGTCGATCGGCATAGGGGGATTCTACCTCTGTTTGGGCCGATGGCGTTCCCGCGGATCGGACGCGGCCGCCTTCTCGATCGGGCGGCGGGACCGGGGCGCGTTACCGTTGGCCGAGGCGCGCCCAGACCTCTGGATTGACGAGCACGTCGGGCCGCTCGCCGCGCAAGACGCGGAGCATCTCGCCCGAGACCTGCATGGCCGCCTGGCGGGTGGCCTCGCGCGTGACTCCGGCGACGTGCGAGGAGCACACGACGTTCTGCAGATTCAGGATTGGATTGTCCGCCGACGTGGGCTCGTCTTCCCAGACGTCGAGCCCGGCGGCGCCGAGCTTGCCGCGCGTGAGCGCCTCGAAGAGCGCGCGCTCGTCCTGGACCGGGCCGCGCGACGTATTGATGTAGATCGCGCCCGGCTTCATGAGGCCGATGGTCTTCTCGTTGATCATGTGCCGCGTCTCGGGGGTGAGCGGCGTATGGCACGTGAGCACGTCGACCTGCGGCAGCAGCGCTTCGAGGCTCGCCACCGGCTCGGCGCCCCGCCGGCGGAGCTCGTCGTCGGCGACGTACTTGTCGTGGCCGAGCACGCGCATCCCGAGCGCGCCCGCGAACTTCGCGACACGGCGGCCGACGTTACCGACGCCGACGATGCCGAGGGTCTTTCCGCCGAGCTCGGTGTTGCCCGCGCGCGCGGTGCCCCAGTCGCCCGCGCGGGTCGCCTTGTCGACCGCGAACGTGCGCTTGACGCAGGTGAGCATCAGCATCAGCGCGTGCTCGGCGACGGCCTGCGAGTTGGAGCCGGGCGCGTGCACGACCGCGACGCCGAGCTTCGTGGCGGCGGGGATGTCCACCGTGTCGAGCCCGACGCCGTGCCGGCCGACCACCTTGAGCGAGCGGCACGCGGCCATCAGGCTCTCCGTGCACCGCGGCCGGATACGGAACAGGATTCCCTGCGCATCGGTGGCCGCCTTGACCAGCCCCGCCTCGGTCTCGTCCTCGCACACGACGACACGCGCTTCTTTCTCGAGCAGCGCCTTGCCGTCGGGGTGAATGGGGCCGGCGAGCACGACGAGGGGACGCTCAGTGGCCATCGAGCGAATCTCCTTACTTCACTTCAGGAAGTTGTGGGATGCGCGAGTGCTGGATTCTACTACTTCCAGGCCACGACGACGAGCCGGTGGGTATCGAGCGAGAAGGGGGTGCCGTCGAGACCGCCGAAGAGCTCGACCTTGCGCCAGCGCTCCGGCCGCAGCATGTGGAGCAGCTCGTGCGCCGAGTAGAGCCGGATCTCGCTCTCGCCGATCAATTCCGGAGGGCCTTCCGCCGACTTCGCCGACGCGCGCTTGAGCCGCCACCACCGGGCGCGCCAGCGGCTGGTCGTCGGATCGAACTCGTTCTCGACGCGGATCGTCGAGCTACCGCGCCGCATCCGCTCTTCGGGCGGCAGCGACCGCACGCACTGGTCGCGGTTGCGGGTGTCGACGACGAAGGCGCCGCCGGGCTTGAGCGCGCGCCAGAAGCGGTCGAGCACGAGGCGGTCCTCGTCCTCGGAGAAGTAGCCGATCGAGCTGAAGAGGTTCACCGCCAGATCGAACTCGCTCGAGAACTCCATGTCGCGAATGTCCTGGCACTCGAGCGCGAGCGAGACATCCGCCTCGCCGGCCGCCTTGCGCGCGCGGCCGAGCTCGGTCTCGCTGAAGTCCACGCCGGTCGTGTCGCAGCCGCGCCGCGCGAACTCGACCGAGTGCCGGCCGAAGCCGCACGGCGCGTCGAGCACGCGCGCGCCGGTCTCGAGCCCGACGACGCCGGCGATCCACTGCACGTCGCTCGCCGCGTCCGTCCCGGACTCGACCGATTGCGAGATCTGGGGCCACGCTTCGCGGAAGAACCGCTCGCTCTGGAACACGAGGGGCATTATATTCCGGTTCATGGCGACCCTGGTCACCGGCGCGTTCGGCTGCATCGGCGCGTGGGTCGTGCGCGGTCTGCTCGCCGCGGGCGAGCATCCGGTGGTCTACGACCTCGGCGACGATCCGTGGCGCATCCGCATGATCGCGGGACCCGACGCGCCGAGCCGCATCGCGATCGTCCGCGGCGACATCACCGACCGCGAGAGCCTCGCGCGCGTGGTGCGCGACCACGCGATCCGCCGCGTGATCCATCTCGCCGCGTGGCAGGTGCCGCTGTGCCGGCAGGATCCGCCGCGCGGCGCCGCGATCAACGTGGTCGGCACCGCCAACGTCTTCGACGTCGTGCGCGCGGCCGCGGGTCAGATCGAGCGCGTGGTCTATGTCTCGTCGGCGGCGGTCTTCGGCGCGCCCAGCCTCTATCCGCCCGGCCCCATCAAGGACGACGCGCCGGCGCACCCGGCGACGCACTACGGCGTGTACAAGGTCGCCAACGAGGAGACGGCGCGCGTCTACTGGGAGGAGCACCGGATCCCGTCGTCCGGCTTCCGTCCGCTGACCGTCTACGGACCGGGTCGCGACTTCGGTCTCACCGCCGATCCGACCCTGGCCATGAAGGCGGCGGTCCTCGGCCGTCCGTTCCAGATTCGCTGGGGCGGGGCGACCGATCTCATCTATACCGAGGACGTCGCGCGCGCGCTGCTGGCCGCGGCCGCCGCGCGGCTCGACGGCGCCCGCGTCTACAACCTGCACGGCGCTTCGGCGTCGGTGGCGGACGTGGTGCGAACGATCGAAGCGGCGCGGCCGTCGGTGACCGGCACGATCACCCGCGTGGAGCAGGCGCTCCCGTTCCCGGCGGAGCTCGACGACAGGCGCTATCAGAAGGATCTCGGTCCCGCCCCTCCCACCTCGCTCGCCGACGGTGTCGCGAAAACCCTCGACGAGTTCGAGCGGCTCAAGAAGGACGGACGGCTCGACAGCCGAGAGCTGACGTGACGGCCTATCGTCTCCGGCTCGCGTCGGCGGCGGACGCCGAGGCGATCTGCCGCATCTACAACCAGGGGATCGAAGACCGGGTCGCGACGCTCGAGACCGAGCTACGGACGCCCGACGAGCGCCGCCAGTGGCTCGCGGGCCGCGATGCGCGCCACCCGGTGATCGTCGCCGAGATAGGGCCGAACACGTCCAATCGGCTGGGCGAGTCTGAACGTGTTCAACGCTCGCGAGTCCTATCGCTTCGTCGCCGACATCTCCGTGTACGTCGAGCGCGGGTGGCGCGGGAAGGGCGTGGGCAGGGTCCTGCTCGAGAAATTGACCGAGCTCGGTCGCACACACGGCTATCACAAGCTCGTGCTGTCCGCGTTTCCCGGCAACGCCGGCGGCATGGCGCTCTACGCGAAGTCCGGCTTTCGCACGGTGGGCATCTACCACGAGCAGGGTCAGCTCGATGGCAAGTGGGTCGACACGATCGTCATGGAGAAGCTCTTGGCGGTCTGAGCGACTCGTCGTCAGCGAACGCGAATCGTGACGACGACCGACATCCCCGCCCGCAAGGTGTGCGGGTTGGTCATCTTGCCGTCGAGGTGAATCCTGACCGGGACGCGCTGAACGACCTTCACCCAGTTGCCGGTGGCGTTCTCGGGGGGAAGCAGCGAGAAGCGCGCGCCCGTCCCCGCGCTCATCGACTCGATCGTCCCGGTGTACGACTTGTCGGGATAGCCGTCGACCTCGACGGCCGCCTTCATGCCGGTCCGGAGGCGACCGAGCTGCGTCTCCTTGAAGTTCGCCACCACCCACACGTCCTGGAGCGGCACGATCGCCAGGAGCGGCTGGCCCATCTGGACCACCTGCCCGAGCTCGACGCTCCGCTTCGACACGACGCCGTCGAGCGGGGCTCGCACCTCGGTGTGCTCGAGCTGGAGGTCGGCGAAAGCGAGGTCGGCCTGCATCTCGCGCAGCCGGGCCTCGGCACGACTCGCCTCCGCGTCCTTGATCGTCACTTGATGGATCTGACTCTCGGCGAGCGCCAGCGCGGCCCGCGACTCCGCGACGCGCTGCCGCGCCTGGTCGACGGCGTGGGCGCGGTTACCGAGCTCCGCCTCCGCCTGCTGGATCTCGCGCTCGGACTGCGTCATACGTCGTTGCAGCGCTTCGACCGTCGAGCCGGAGGTCTCATAGGCGGCTTCGGCCTGGTCGTAGTCTCGCCGCGCCACCAGGTCGCTCTTGAGCAAGCTCTTGATGCGCTCGAGCTCGCGGCCGGCCTGGCGGTACGTGCTCTGGGCGCCGGCGATGTCGGCGCGCATCGCGTCGGTCGCGGACCGCTTGGCCTCGAGTCGCGCGCGCGACTCTTCGACCGCCGACTCGGCCGACTTCACACCGACCAGTGCCACTTGCAGCGACGCCCGCGCCTGCTCGATCTGCGCGTGCGTGCCCTCGCGGGCCAGCGGCACTTCGGAGCGCGCGGCCCGGACGGTGGCTTCGGCGGTGGCGACCGCGGCACGCGCCTGGTCGCGCTTGGCCTGGAAATCGCGGGGATCGACCCGCATGAGCAGATCGCCCTTCTTCACCGCCTGGTTGTCCTGAACCAGGAGCTCCACGATGTGCCCGGCCACCTTCGCGCTGATGGGCGAGATCGTACCTTCGACATAGGCGTCGTCCGTGGAGACGTAGGTGATCGCGTTGTACCACGCGTAGCCGCCGTAGGAGAGTGTCGCCAGGCCGACCAGGCAGCCGAGCGTGAAGAGCAGCTTGCGCTTCATTGGGCCCCACATCTTACCCCTGATGGCCAGTTCAGGGATAGGCCCGGCGGCCGCCTCTCAGGGGTTGGCAGGGGGTTTTTCCGTTGGGACTGTGCTATATGTATTGGCCAATTTCGATGTTAGGGTATCCCGCCTTGCTTGTACGTGTCCTCGCGTTGGGCCTGCCGCTGCTCGTGGCCGGCTGCGCAGCGCTCACGCCTGCGCCGACGCCGATCCTGCCTCCAGATGAGCTCTACAAGACCGGTGAGACCGAGCTGAACAATCGCCGGTACGACGAGGCGCGGCAGAATTTCCGGAAGATCGTCGAGCGCCACCCGAACTCGTCGTACGCGCCGAAAGCGCGGTTCTACATCGGCGAGGCCTTCTATCGCGAGGCCGAGTTCGACAAGGCGGTGAAAGAGTTCGAGGGGTTCCTGGCGTTCTTCCCCCGGCACGAGATCGCGGACCTGGTCCAGTATCGGCTGGCCATGAGCTACTACGACCAGATGAAGCCCGTCGAGCAGGACCAGGCGCTGACCCAGCGGGCGCTCGACCAGTTCAAGAAGCTCGTGAAGGAGTACCCGCAGAGCCGGTACGCGACCGACGGGCTCGCCAAGATCGACAAGTGCCGCGAGCGAATCGCCCAGAAGGAAGTGTGGGTCGCCAACTACTACTTCACTCAGGGCAATCCGAGTTCGGCGCGGCAGCGGCTCGAGCTGGTGCTGAAGGATTATTCGCGCACCGCCGTCATCCCGGAGACGCTGTATCTGCTCGCCGAGGTGAACTTCTACGAGGGCAAGAACGCCGAGGCGATCGACCTGCTCCGGCGGCTGTCCGTCGACTACGATTTCACCGAATGGGGCCGCCGCGGCAAGCAGCGGCTCATCAGCGCCGGCGTCGCCGGCACCAAGAGATAAGCCGTGCACGACATCGTCGACCTCCGCTCCGACACGCTGACCCTCCCCACTCCCGAGATGCGCGACGCCATGGCACGCGCCCCAGGTCGGTGACGACGTCTGGGAGGAGGATCCGACCGTCAAGCGGCTCGAGGCGCTCGCGGCCGAGCGACTCGGCAAGGCCGCCGGCCTCTTCGTCGCGTCCGGCACGATGGGCAACCTCATCTCCGTGGTCAGCCAGACGCAGACCGGCCAGGAAGTCGTCCTCGACCTGGACTCGCACATCTTCAACAACGAGGTGGCCGGCGCCGCGGTGGTCGGCAACCTCCAGATGCGGCCGGTCAAGACGGCGCGCGGCTTTCTCACGCCCGACCAGGTCCGAGCGGCGTTGCGTCCCGCGAACATCCACGTGCCGCCGACCGGCCTGGTCTGCGTCGAGAACACGCACAATCGTCACGGCGGCACGTGCTGCACGCCCGAGGAGATCAGCGCCATCGCCGCCGTGGCCCACGAAGCGTCGGTCCCGGTGCACATGGACGGGGCGCGGCTCTTCAACGCGGCCGTCGCGCTCAAGCGCCCGGCCCGCGATTTCGTCCGCGACGTCGACTCCGTCACGTTCTGCGTCTCGAAGGGCCTCGCCGCCCCGGTCGGCTCGGTGATCTGCGGCTCCGGCGAGCTCATCGGCAAGGCCCGCCGCGTGCGCAAGATGCTGGGCGGCGGGATGCGTCAGGCGGGGGTGATCGCGGCGGCCGGCGTCGTCGCGCTGGAGAAGATGGTGGACCGCCTCGCCGAGGATCACGCGAACGCCCGCGCCCTGGCGGAGGGTCTGGCCAAGCTCCCCGGTCTCTCGGTCGATCTGGCGAGCGTGCAGACGAACATTGTGATATTCCGTGTCGAGCGCGGCGGGGCCGAGTCGTCGGCGGCCGCGACGAGCGAGCTGGTCGCGGGCTGCGGCGCCCGCAAGGTGAAGATCCACGCGATCGGTCCTACGGAGATTCGGTGCGTGACTCACAAAGACATCGACGCGGAGGACATCGGGCGCACGCTCGAGGCCTTCGCGGAAATCACACGTAAGCGATAGCTCCAGGGGGCGCCATGGCCGAACGACTGCTCGAGGTCAAGGGGCTGAAGACACACTTCTTCACCGACGAGGGCGTCGTCCGCGCCGTCGACGGGATCGACCTCTACATCAACAAGGGCGAGACGCTCGGCATCGTCGGGGAGTCGGGCTCCGGCAAGAGCGTCACGGCGCTGTCGATCATGCGCCTGATCCCCACGCCGCCCGGCCGCATCGTCGAAGGCACGATCAGCTACAACGGCCGGAACCTCCTCGAGCTGCCCCCGGCCCAGATGCGCAAGATCCGCGGCAAAGAAATCTCGATGATCTTTCAGGAGCCGATGACCTCGCTCAACCCGGTGTTCACGGTGGGCGAGCAGATCGCCGAGGCCGTCCGGCTGCACGAGGGTCTGGGGCGGCGCGACGCGATGGCGAAGACCGTCGACATGCTGAAGCTGGTCCACATTCCGAACGCCGAGCGCCGGGTGAAGGAATATCCCCACCAGCTCTCGGGCGGTATGCGGCAGCGCGTGATGATCGCGATGGCGCTGTCGTGCAATCCGAAGCTCCTGATCGCCGACGAGCCGACCACCGCGCTCGACGTGACCATCCAGGCGCAGATCCTCGAGCTCCTGAACGAGCTGAAGGCGAAGCTCGGGATGGCGATCTTGCTGATCACGCACGACATGGGCGTCATCGCCGAGACCGCGCAGCGGGTCATCGTGATGTACGGCGCGCAGGTGGTCGAAGAAGCGCCGGTCGGCGAGCTGTTCAAGGAGCCGCTCCATCCCTATACGCAGGGGCTCCTGCGCTCGATCCCCCGGATCGATCTGGCCGCGACGCAGAAACAGAAGCTGGAGGCGATTCCCGGCACCGTGCCGACGTTACGCGGCGACATCAAGCCGGGCTGCCGGTTCGCGCCGCGCTGCGCGTTCGCGAAGCCCATGCACTTTGAAAACACGCCGCCCCTCAAAGAAGTCCGGCCGGGCCACAAGGTGGCCTGCTTCCTCTACTGAGGCCCGCCATGCCAGACGCGCTCCTCAAGGTCCGGAACCTCAAGAAGTACTTCCCGATCCGGGGTGGACTCTTCTCGCGTGAGGTGGCCCGGGTTCACGCGGTCGACGACGTGAGCTTCGACATCATGCCCGGCGAGACGCTCGGGCTCGTGGGTGAATCGGGCTGCGGCAAGTCGACGACGGGCCGATCGATCCTGAGATTGATCGAGCCGACCTCGGGCGAGGTCACCTTCCAGGGACGCAACGTGACGACGCTCGACAAGCGCTCGCTGCGTGCGCTCCGGAAGGAAATGCAGATCATCTTCCAGGACCCGTACGCGTCGCTCAATCCGAGGATGACGGTCGGCTCGATCATCGGCGAGGCGCTGGTCATCCACAAGCTGGCGCCCACGCGCAAGCAGCGCGAGGAGCGCGTCGTCCAGCTCCTGGAGACGGTCGGCCTCCTGCCCGACCACCTGCGGCGCTATCCGCACGAGTTCTCGGGCGGCCAGCGGCAGCGCATCGGGATCGCGCGGGCGCTCGCGGTGAGCCCGAAGCTCATCGTCGCCGACGAGCCGGTCTCCGCCCTCGACGTGTCGATCCAGGCGCAGATCGTGAATCTGCTGGAAGACCTCCAGGCGAAGTTCGGCCTCACGTACCTGTTCATCGCCCACGACCTGTCCGTCGTCGAGCACATCTCGACGCGCGTGGCCGTGATGTACCTCGGCAAGATCGTCGAGATCGCGCCGGCCAAGGAGCTCTACACCAATCCGCGGCATCCCTACACCGAAGCGCTCCTGTCGGCGGTGCCGATCCCCGATCCGACCATGAAGCGCAAGCGGATCCTGCTCGAAGGCGACGTGCCGAGCCCGATCAATCCGCCCTCCGGCTGCCGCTTCCACACGCGGTGCTCACTCCGTGTGCCCTCCTGCTCGGAGAACGAGCAGGTGCTCAAGGAAATTACGCCCGGGCATTGGGTCGCCTGCCAGGTTCGTACCGGCGTCGCTAGCTCGCTAGTCGCCGGAGCGGGGACGGGGGCGTGGGGGCTCTCGTGAGCCCTGCGCGCGGATGGGTGCTGTAGACTTGGTTCGTGCTTCGCGATCTCTGCAACCGTGCCTACACAGGGCTCACGAGAGCCCCCCACGCCCCCGTCCCCGCTCCTGACACTCACGCGCGTAACGACTTGCGAGCCTAGAAGCTGACCCGTGCCGACTGTTCGCGTCGGGGATATTCAGATGTTCTATCAGGACGTCGGCGAGGGCGACCCGCTGGTCCTGATCATGGGGTTCGGTGGGGATCATCTGGCCTGGGCACTGCAGATGGCCGACTTCGCGCGCGCGGCATCGGGTGATCGCGTTCGACAATCGCGGGGTCGGTCAGACCGATGCTCCCGATGAGCCGTACACGACGCGCATGATGGCCGCCGACGCGCTCGGGCTCATGGACGCGCTCGGCGTCGATAGCGCGCACGTGCTCGGCGTGTCGATGGGCGGCATGATCGCGCAGGAGCTGGTGCTGGCGCGGCCGGAGCGCGTACGCTCGCTGCATCTGGCCTGCACGTTCGCGCGCCCGGATGCGTACATGCTGGCGCTGAACTCGGCGTGGCGCGAGATGCGAATCGGGCTTGGTCGCGAGGCGACCTTGCGGACCCTGGGCCTGTGGCTCTTCTCCCCGACGACCTACGCCGAGCGTCCGGAGTTCATCGAGGCGCTGCTACAGAACTCGCTGGCAAACCCCTACCCGCAATCCTTGGCCGGATTTCTTCGGCAGGGCGAAGCGGTCGCCGCCCACGATGCGATCGAGCGTCTCGGAGCCATCCGCTGCCCGACGCTCGTCAGCGTCGCCGAGGACGACATCCTCGTACCGCCGCGCTTCGCTCGCGAGATCGTGGCCCGCATCCCCGGCGCCGAGCTCCGCACGGTCCCGACCGCCGGCCATGGATACTTCCTCGAGCGTCCGGACGTTTTCAACGCGCTGAGTCTCGATTTCATCGCGCGCGCGTCCCGCAAGAAATAGCCGGAAGCGTTCGACTACGGCAAGACCTTCAGAACCGTTTTCGAGGGGCGCCCCGGCTACGCCGGGGCGTCTCCGAGCGCTGGGGGGCTTGGGGGCCTTCGAGGCCCCCATCTCCCTAATCCCAGAGGTAGGCGCGGGGATTGACCGCCTGGCCCTTGACCATGATCTCGTAGTGCAAGTGCGCGCCGGTCGAGCGGCCGGTGTTCCCGGACCAGCCGACCACGGCGCCGCGCTCGACCCGGTCACCCGGCTTGACGTTCGTCTTCGACAGGTGGCCGTAGACGCTCTTGATGTCCTGGCCATGGTCGAGGATGACCGTGATGCCGTATTCCTGATAGGTCCCGGCGATCGTCACGACGCCGCCAGCCGGAGCGCGGATGGGCGTGCCGTGCTGCGCGCGGATGTCGAGACCGCTGTGGAACTCGGTGCCTGAGGTCCACGGCGACTGTCGCATCCCGAACTCGGAATTGACGGCGCCACGGATCGGCCACCGCGAGGGCAGCGCCGCCAGAGCTTTGCCCGCGCGCGCGACGAGCCGGTCGAGCGCCTTCAGGCTCTCGCCCTGCTCCGCCACGCTCTCGGCGAGACGCTCGAGCTCGTCGCGCGGCGAGAGCTTGCCGGTCACGCGGTCGACGCGGAGCGCGCCGCCACCGACCGCACGGTCACGGCCGCCGGGCTGAAGCTCCGGCCCGAACGGCTCCCAGATTCTCGCGTGCAGGTCGCGCCAGCTCGTCATCTCGGTACGGAGCTCGACGACCCGGCGGTTGAAGGCATCGATCGACGCTTGCTGCTCGGCCGATCTGCGACTTGAACGTCCTGGCCTCGACCGTGAGCTGTCGCAGCTGGAGCCAGTCGGTCAGGAGGCCGCAGAACGTCGTCAGGGCGACCGCGAAGCTCGCGAAAGCCGCGATGGCTGCCGGGCGAGGGAAGTTGAATCGGATGACCCGGGTACCGTCGCCCCGGACGATGAGCAGGCTGAACTGTTTCCGGTTGGGCCGGCGCGGACGTGCCGCGCTGGCGCTCGGCGCCGCCGGCCTGGCGGGTTCCGCCGTTGAGCCGGCCAAAGTGTCCACGGACGATTCCTGGGCGACCACGAAGGCCCTGAAGTGGCAAGGGGCGTGCCGGAACTCCCCCATGAACAATCAAGGGTTTGGAGGACACTCCCGCTGCCATAACGACAATGGTGGCAACATTTCGCGTCAGTTTCGGCACGAGCGTGGCTCCTAACCCCGCATGAGAACGTACCTTTCTTGACACTCCTGGCGGCCACGCGTATCATCGGTGGGCTGGTCGAAGAGGAGTCCTCCATGGACGAGTTTTACCGAATCAAACGACTGCCGCCGTACGTATTCGCCATCGTCAACGACCTCAAGACCAAGGCGCGAGCTCGCGGCGAAGACGTGATCGACCTCGGCATGGGCAACCCCGACATGCCGACGCCCAAGCACATCGTCGACAAGCTCGTCGAGGCGGCGAAGAATCCGAAGAACCACCGCTATTCGGCGTCACGCGGTATCACGCGGCTGCGGGTCGCGATGGCGAAGTGGTATCGCGACCGCTACAAGGTCGATCTGAACCCGGACTCGGAAGTCATCGCCACCATCGGCGCCAAGGAAGGCATGGCGCATCTGGCGCTGGCCGTGCTCCAGCCCGGTGACGGCGCGCTCGTGCCGAACCCGACCTATCCGATCCACTCGTACTCGGTCGTCATCGCCGACGGCGATCTGCGCTCGGTGCCGCTCACGCCCGACGGGGATTTCTTCGCGCGGCTGCAGGAAACGGCGCGGCTGGCGTGGCCGAAGGCCAAGCTGCTGATTCTGTCTTTCCCGCACAACCCGACGACGATGTGCGTGGACCGCGACTTCTTCGTGAAGGTCGTGGATTTCGCGCGCGAGCATCGGCTGATGGTCGTCCACGATTTCGCGTACGCCGACTTCACGTTCGACGGCTATCAGCCGCCGTCGTTCCTCGAGGTGCCGGGCGCGCGCGACGTCGGCGTCGAGATCTTCTCGACCTCGAAGTCGTACAACATGGCCGGCTGGCGGCTCGGCTTCGTGCTGCGGCAATTCCCGGATGATCGCCGCGCTGGCCCGCATCAAGTCCTATCTGGACTACGGCGCCTTCCAGCCGATCCAGATCGCCGGCATCGTCGCGCTCGAGGCCGACCAGAAGTGCGTCGCCGAGATCGTCGACCTGCACCGAAAGCGCCGCGACGTCCTGGTCGACGGGCTCAACAAGATCGGGTGGAACGTGCCCAAGCCGAAGGGCACGATGTTCGTCTGGGCGCCGATTCCCGACGCCTTCCGTAGCCTGGGCTCGCTCGAGTTCTCCAAGCTCTTGATCCAGGAGGCCAAGGTGGCCGTCTCACCGGGCATCGGCTTCGGCGAGTACGGCGAGGGCTACGTGCGGTTCGCGCTCGTCGAGAACGAGCAGCGGATTCGCCAGGCGCTGCGCGGACTCAAGCAGCTGAGCCGCTGACCTGACCGGCGGAGATCAATCGTGAGCGCTGCGCGCGAAGTACGCATCGGTCTGCTGGGGCTCGGCACCGTCGGCGCCGGGGTCGCGAAGATCCTCCAGAGCCGACGCCAGATGCTCGAAGAGCGGGCGGGCGCGCGCCTCATCCTGGCCGCCGTCGCCGATACCGACCTCACCCGCCCGCGTGAAGGCCTCGACCTCAAGTCCCTGCCGCTGACGGGTGACGCCGCCCGCGTGCTCGCCGACCCGTCGATCAACGTCGTGATCGAGCTCGTGGGAGGCCTCGAGCCCGCGCGCTCGTTCATCTCGCGGGCGCTCGCCGCCGGCAAGCACGTGGTCACCGCCAACAAGGCGCTCCTCGCGCACCACGGCGTCGAGCTCGTACGAAGAGGCGCGGCGCGCCGGCGTCGCGCTCGGCTTCGAGGCGGCGGTGGCCGGCGGCATCCCGCTGATCCGCGCCGTCAAGGACGGTCTGGTGGCCAACCAGGTGCTGTCGCTGGCCGGTATCGTCAACGGCACCTGCAACTACATCCTGAGCAAGATGACCGACGAGGGTCTGGACTTCTCGCTGGTCCTCAAGGAAGCGCAGGCTCACGGCTACGCCGAGGCCGACCCGACGCTCGACATCGAGGGCATGGACTCGGCCCACAAGCTGCAGATCCTCGTGGCGCTGGCCTTTCGGACCTTCGTCGATCTCAAGCATATCCATACCGAAGGGATCTCGCGGGTCACGGCCCAGGACATCGACTATGCGCGAGAGCTTGGCTATCGGATCAAGCTCCTGGCGATCGCGAAGGCGACGGCGCCCGACGCGCCGGGTGGCGCCGGCGGCGTCGAAGTCCGCGTCCATCCGACGATGATTCCGGCCGCCTCGCCGCTGGCCGCGGTGTCCGGCGTGTTCAACGGCATCTTCCTGACCGGCGACGCGGTCGGCGATCTGATGTTCTACGGCCGAGGCGCCGGTCAGATGCCGACGGCCTCGGCGGTGCTGTCGGACGTCATCGAAATCGCGCGACGGATCGCCCACGGCATCCCGTCGCTCGCGATCGAGCTGCCGTCGGTCGGACCCACGCCGCTGCCGCTCACGCCGATGGAGGCGATCCGCTGCCGCTACTACCTGCGCGTGACCGCTCAGGATCGGCCGGGCGTCCTGTCGAAGGTCGCGGGCATCCTGGGTGAGAACGACATCTCGATCGCCAACGTCATCCAGAAGGGCCGTGGGGTCCGCGAGGCGGTGCCGGTGGTCATGCTGACCCACGAGGCGCGCGAGCGCGACATGCGGGCGGCGCTGGCGAAGATCGACCGGCTGCGTGACGTGGCCGCGGCCACGACCATGATCCGGGTCGAGGGCAGTCCGGCGTGAAGGCCTGGCGCGGCGTGATCGAGGAATACCGGGACTTCCTCCCGGTCTCGGACAAGACCCCGATCGTGACGCTCCACGAGGGCAACACGCCGCTCGTTCCGGCGCCGCGGCTCGCCGAGGCGACCGACGCGCGCATGCAGATCTATCTGAAGTGCGAGGGATTCAATCCGACGGGCTCGTTCAAAGACCGCGGGATGACCGTGGCGATGTCGAAGGCGCTCGAGGCGGGCTCGCGCGCCGTCATCTGCGCCTCGACCGGCAACACGTCGGCCTCGGCCGCCGCGTTCGCCGCGCGCGCCGGCATCCGCGCGTTCGTCATGGTGCCGAAGGGCTCGGTCGCGCTCGGCAAGCTCTCGCAGGCCGCCATCCACGGCGCCAAGGTCCTCATGGTCGACGGCAACTTCGACCAGGCGCTGACGATCGTCCGGCAGATCGCCGAGCGGTATCCCGTCACGCTCGTGAACTCGGTGAATCCGTTCCGGCTCGAGGGGCAAAAGACCGGGGCGTTCGAGGTCTGCGATCAGCTCGGACGCGCGCCGGACTATCACCTGATTCCCGTCGGCAACGCGGGCAACATCACCGCGTACTGGCGCGGCTACCGCGAGTATCACCGGGCCGGCCGCGTGAAGGAGCTCCCGCGAATGGTCGGCTTCCAGGCGGCCGGCGCCGCGCCGATCTACGAGAACCGGGTGATCGAGGAGCCGCGGACGGTCGCGACCGCGATCAAGATCGGCAACCCGGCCTCGTGGGGCCCGGCGCTGGAGGCGATGAAAGATTCACGCGGCTGGATCGACATCGTCACCGACGAAGAGATTCTGCGCGCCTATCGCCTGCTGGCCCACGAAGAGGGCATCTTCATGGAGCCGGCGTCGGCGGCGACGGTGGCCGGCTTGATCAAGCTCGTCAAGGCCGGGCGCTTCGAGCCCGGCTCGACTCTCGTCTTGACGCTCACCGGCCACGGGCTCAAGGACCCGGACACCGCGCTCGAGTCCGCGTCGCGCCCGACCACGGTGCCGCCGCGAGTCGACGCCGTCCTGGCGCAGCTCGGCCTCTGAACCGGCTCCACATCGCGCTCGGCGTCGCGATCAGTGTCGCCCTACTCGTCTATCTCTTCTGGAGCGTCGATCTCGCCCAGCTCGGTCGTCAGCTGCGCGACGCCCACTGGGGCTGGATGCTGGTCGCGGTCGTCATGGCGCCGCTCCAGATCTGGGTGCGCGGGCGACGCTGGTGGTATCTCTTTCCGCCGGGCTCGAACCCGCCTGGCCTCACGCCCGCCATGATGATCGGCTACATGGTCAACAACGTGGTCCCAGCCCGCGCGGGCGAGGTCGCGCGTGTCTACGTGGTCGCCCGGCGTTGGAGCGCGGCCGACGCAAGCGCGGCGCGCCTGCATCCGTTCTGGACGACGCTCGCCACGCTCGTCGTCGAGCGGGTCCTGGACGGCCTGGTCGTCGTGCTCATCCTGGCGGTGCTGGTGCTCGTCATTCCGGTGCCGCGCATCATCGAGGTCGGGGCGGTGGCCATCCTCGCGATCGATCTGGCCGGCGTCGCGAGTCCTGATCGCCCTCGTCGTTGCGCCCGCCGGTGCTGCCGCGGCTCATCGCGCGCCTCGCCAGCCGCTGGCCCAGGCTGCAGCGACGGGCGCTCACCACGCTCGAGACGTTCGTGCGCGGCCTCGACGGGATCCGCACCCCGTCGCACGCGTTCCCGCTGATCGTCTGGACGATCGCGGTCTGGCTCGCGCCCGCGTTCGCGGCGTGGACCGTACTGCTGGCGCTGGACTTGCACCTCCCTTCGCCGCGCCCTGGGCGGTGCTCGCCTTCGTCGGGCTCGGCGTCTCGCTCCCGTCCACTCCGGGCTACGTCGGCACCTTCCACGGGGCAGCCGTGCTCGCCGTGGGACTCTTCGGCGTTTCGCGCTCGACCGGGTTCGGCTACGCGCTGCTGTTTCACGCCACTCAGATCCTGCCGATCACCCTGCTCGGCTGGCTCTACCTGTCTGCGCGAGAACGTGAGTCTCGGTGAGGCCGCCCACGCGCGGCCGGGCGACGAACCCGGCGCCGGCCGGCTAGAGGCATGCGGCATTCCGCGCGCGTGCGTCGCGATCGACGTGTCGCTCTCGGGCCGCGACGCCCTCCATCTTTGCGGTCGGCGCGGGCGTCGTGTAGGCTCTCGCCAGCCATGGCGGTGCTCGTCCAGAAGTTCGGGGGATCGTCGGTCGCCGACGCCGACAAGATCATGAACGTCGCGCGGCGAGTCGCCGCCAGCGCGCCGGGCAATCAGCTGGTCGTCGTCGTCTCGGCCATGGGCAAGACCACGGACGGCCTCCTCTCGCTCGCCCGACAGATCTCGACGACGCCCGACCTGCGCGAGATGGACATGCTGCTGTCGACCGGCGAGCAAGTGACGATCGCGCTCCTGTCCATGGCGCTCCAGTCGCTCGGCCTCAAGGCGAAGTCCTTCACGGGTCCGCAGATCGGCATGCGAACCGATCACGCGCACACGCAGGCCCGCATCACGCAGATCGACGCCGATCGCGTGCGGCGCGCGCTCGACACCGGCGAGATCGCGGTCGTCGCCGGATTCCAGGGGCTCTCGGACGAGGACGAGATCACGACGCTCGGGCGCGGCGGCTCCGATCTCACCGCGGTCGCGCTGGCGGCGGCGCTGAAGGCGGATGTGTGCGAGATCTACACCGACGTCGACGGCGTCTACACCGCGGATCCGAACATCGTGCCCGACGCCAGAAAGCTCGCGCGCGTCGCCTACGACGAGATGCTCGAGCTGGCGAGCCTCGGCGCCAAGGTGCTCCAGACCCGCTCGGTCGAGTTCGCCAAGAAGTACGGCGTCACGGTCCACGTGCGCTCCACGTTCCGCCCGGATCCGGGCACGCTCGTGACGAAGGAGGAAGCCGGCATGGAACAGGCGGTGGTCACCGGCGTGACGCACGACCGGAGCCAGGCGAAGATCTCGATCCTGCGAGTGCCCGACCGGCCCGGCATCGCCGCGCGGGTCTTCGGGGCCATCTCCGCCAAGAACATCGTCGTCGACATGATCGTGCAGAACATCAGCCAGGACGGCTACACCGACATGTCCTTCACCCTGCCGCGCGGCGACCACGCGCGGGCGGTCAAGGATCTCTCGGAGGTCGTGCGCGAGATCGGCGCGCGCGGCATCGTGCACGACGAGCGGGTCGCCAAGGTCTCCATCGTCGGCGTCGGGATGCGCAGCCACTCCGGCGTGGCCTCGACGATGTTCGCCACGCTCGCGCGTGAGGGCATCAACATCCAGATGATCTCGACGTCGGAGATCGCGGTGTCGTGCGTGATCGAGGACAAGTACGCGGAGCTGGCGGTGCGGAGCCTGCACGACGCGTTCGACGTCGCCCGAGGAGTCCGCCAATGAGCAGCGGCAAGGCGGCGGTGTTCTTCGGTCCGGGCAAGCCGTTCGAGATCCGCGAGGTGCCGGTGCCCGACGTCGAGCCCGACGCGGTCCTCATCCGCGTCTCGCTCGCCAACGTGTGCGGCTCCGATCTCCACTTCTGGCGAGGCGACGCGCCCCTGCGGCTGCCGGAGGACGGCTGGATCTTCGGCCACGAGATGACCGGCCGAGTCGCCAAGCTCGGCGCGCGAGTCAAGACCGACTCGCTGGGTCGCCCGCTGAAGGAGGGCGACCGCGTCGCCTACACGTATTTCTATCCGTGCGGGCGCTGCTACGCGTGCCTGGCGAACGAGCCGGCCGCCTGCCCGGCGAAGATCGAGCGCCCGGCCGGTCCATCGCAGTTCCCGCACTTTCACGGTGCCTTCGCCGAGTACTACTACCTGCGCCCCCGTGGCGCGATCTTCGTCGTGCCCGACGCCCTGCCCGACGAGCTGGTGTCGCCGGTCAACTGCGCGCTCTCCCAGGTCATCTTCGGCCTCGACCGCGCCGGGCTCGCGTTCGGAGGAACCGTCGTCATCCAGGGCGCGGGAGGGCTCGGGATCCAGGCGGCCGCCGTCGCCAAGGACATGGGCGCGGCCACCGTCATCGTCGTCGATCAGCTCGCGGGACGCCTCGACCTGGCGCGCGCGTTCGGCGCCGACCATACGATCAACGTCAAGGAAGTCACCGACCGCCGCGAGCGCGTCAACCTCGTCCGCAAGTGGACGGGCGGCGCGGGCGCCGACGTCGCGTGCGACTTCGTCGGATTTCCTCAGGTCATCCCGGAAGGGATCGAGATGCTCCGCTCCGGCGGAACCTACCTGGAGATCGGGACGATCAGCCGCGGGGCAAAGATCGAGCTCGAGCCGTCGCTGCTCGTGTGGGGCTCGAAGAAGATCGTGGGCGTGATCCAGTACGACCCCGGGGTCATCCCACGCGCTCTCGACTTTCTCGTACGCAACCGGACCCGGTTTCCCTTCGACCGGCTCATCTCGCACAAGTATCCGCTCGAGCACATCAACAAGGCGTTTGCAGAGTCCGAGTGGCACGCCAAGGACACGACCACCATCACGCGGGCGGCGCTCGTGCCCTGATCCGTCGCCACCGCGTTCCAGCAGCGGTCCAGAACTAGCGGGAGTCGCGCGCCGCCCCGGGTCCGGCGCCGTCAGAATTTTTCGACTCTAGTCGCGCGGGCACGGCGCGTGGGATCGTCGCCTCATGATCCTCTACACGCGTCGTCAGATCGTCGTGCTGCTGATCCTGCTCACGATCGCCGGCCTCGGGCTCGCGATCGGCCACTGGCGACGAGCCAGGCCCGATGTCGCCGACTATCTCGAACAGCTGGATCGGACACCGGCACCGGCCTCGAGTCTGGCAGTGCCGCGCTCGGAGGAAGGAGCGTCATCCGCACCGTCGCCCGAGCCGGCGCCTCGACGCTCGCGCCGCGGCACGGCGCCATCGGAGTCGCCGCGCCCTCGAAGCGCTCCGACAGACGTTCCGTCCGACACGATCGATCTCAACCGCGCGACGTCGGACGAGCTCACACGGTTGCCGGGGGTCGGGCCGGCTCTCGCCCGCCGGATCGTCGACCTCCGGGCCGCGGAGGGCCCCTTCACGCAGATCGACGATCTCGGGCGCGTTCGAGGCATGAGCGTCCGCAAGGTCGAGAAGCTTCGCGCGCTCGTCACGATCGCCAAGTGAATCTCAAGCGGACACCGATTGCTCCCGTCGCCGTCGCCTTTGCCGGGGGCATTGCCGTGGCCTCCCTCGCGGCGCTCGAGCTCTTCCTGGTGGCGTGGCTGGTCGCCGTCGTTGCGTGTCTCGCGTCGCTCGCGGTCGCTCGAACGCTCGCGGCCGCGGCGGCGCTGCTGCTCGGCGTCGTCGCTGTGGGCGCGCTCCGAGGCAGTGACGCGCCGCTTCCGCCCGATCACGTCGGCCGCCTGGCTCTCCCGCAAACGCTTCGCGTCGAG
This sequence comes from uncultured Candidatus Rokubacteria bacterium, assembly GCA_963789955.1. GTDB lineage: Bacteria > Methylomirabilota > Methylomirabilia > Rokubacteriales > CSP1-6 > AR31. The sequence continues at coordinate 644,905 of CAWBMV010000034.1, read as the reverse complement.
GGGCGGTTGGTTGCAGAGCCACGGCGGTGGGCTCCCGATCGCGCTCGCCTTCTGCTGGACGCCGTACGCGTGGACGACGAGCCTCGGGTGGGTCTCATCCAGGTGACGGCCTACGGCGTCTTGCCGCCGCTGACCGAAGGGCAGCGCGTGGCCGCCCCTTTGCGGCTGAGTCGCGCCGCCGGCTTTCGAAATCCCGGGACCTACGACTACGCGGCGCACCTCGCGCGCGACGGCATCTTCGTCCTGGCCACGACGCGCGCCGATTCGGTGACCGCGCTAGACGATCCGGGGCCGCCGTGGCCGGTGCGGGTCAAGCACGAGTCGGTCGCGGCCATTGGGCGCGCCCTGCCGCCCACGTCGGCCGCGCTGCTTGCGGGGCTCCTGCTCGGCGACCGAACCGAGCTGCCGCGCGACGTCGACGACGCCTTCCGCCGGGCCGGCGTCTACCACGTCCTGGCCGTATCCGGCTTCAACGTGGGAATCCTGGCGGCGTCGGTCTGGGCGCTCTGTCGGCTTCTGCGCCTGCCCCACCGAGCTTCGGCCGTCACGGCCATCATCGTGGTGATCGGGTTCGCGCTGGTCGTCGGGCCGGAGCCTTCCGTGCTCCGCGCCGTCGTCATGGCCGTGCTCGTGCTGGTGGCGTCGCTCCTGGATCGCGACGCGTCCGTGACCAACAGCCTGGCGCTGGCAGCGCTCGTGATCCTCGCAGCTCGGCCGAGCGACCTCTTCGACCCGGGCTTTCAGCTCTCGTTCGCCGCCACGCTCGGCATCGTCATCGCCCCGTTGCCGCGCGGACTGGTCCTCGGCGCGCTCGCCGTGAGCGCGGCCGCCCAGCTGGCGGTGCTACCGATCTCCTTGACCCACTTCAATCAGCTTTCGACGATCGGCCTGATCGCGAATCTCGGCGTCGTTCCCCTCGCCGGGGTCGCCACGGTCGGCGGGCTCGTGGCCGTCGGCCTGTCGTTTCTCAGCGACAGCGTCGCGGCGGTGGCGTTCGACGCCGTCTGGCCCGTCCTGCTGGCGTTGCGCGGGCTCGTCGCGGTCGCCGCCAAGGTGCCTTGTGCGGTCCTCTATCTCCCGGCTCCGGGCTGGGTCGCCGTGACGTGCTACGTCGGCGGACTCGCATCACTGCTCGTCTGGCGCGTCGGCCGAGATCGCGAGGTGAGCAGCGCGCGTGCATGGCTCCTTCTCGGAGCCGCGCTTCTCGCTCTGGCGGTCGGCGTCGCGGCGTGGCCGCTCGTGCGGCCGGCCGACGGTCTGCTGCGGCTCACCATCCTCGACGTGGGCCAGGGCGACGCGATCGTCGTCGAGACGCCCGACGGCCGTGCCCTGCTCATCGACGCGGGATCAGGCGGCCCGATGCGTCTGGACGCCGGCGAGCGTGTGGTCGCTCCGTTCCTCTGGAATCGCGGCATTCTGCGACTGGCCGGCCTCGCCGTCACCCACGATGATAGCGATCACGCCGGCGGCGCGGGCGCGGTCCGGCGCCTCTTCGCGATCGACGAGGAGTGGACCGCGGCGAATCCTCCGACGACGCGGCGTTTCGGTGGCGCTGAGCTCGCGGCGCTCCCCTCCACCGCGGTGAACGGTTGGCGGCGCAACGAAGCCGCGCTGGTGCTGCGAATCGACATGGGGCTCGCCTCGTTCCTGCTCACCTCCGATATCGGCATCCCGCGTGAGCGCGAGTTGACCGCCGCGGGGGCGCGCCTGGATTCGATGGTCCTCAAGGTCGCCCATCACGGCTCGCGCTCTTCGACGAGCTCCGAGTTCCTGCGCACGGTCGGCCCGAGGCTCGCGGCGATCTCGGTCGGAGCGCGTAACGCGTACGGACATCCCGATGCCGGCGTCGTGGCGCGACTCTCCGAGGCCGGCGCTCAGATCTATCGGACCGATCGTGACGGCGCGCTCATCTTCGAGACCGACGGCGCCACCTTGACCGTCACACGGTGGGCTTCGGGACGGATCGACCGCGTCTGCCTCGACCCCGAACCGATCTGCTAGAATCGTGCGTCATGACCCGGATAAACGACCACTACTTGAAGCTGCGCGCCAGCTATCTCTTCAGCGAGACCGGCCGGCGCACGCGTGAATATCAGGCGGCGCACCCCGACGCGAAGCTCATCCGCCTGGGGATCGGTGACGTGACGCGGCCGCTGCCCGACGCGGTGATCCGCGCGATGCACGAGGCCGTCGACGAGATGGCGCGGCCGGAAACGTTCCGCGGCTATCCGCCCGAGACCGGCTGGGACTTCCTCGTCAACGAGATCATCCGTCACGACTACGGCGAGCGCGGCATCAAGCTCACCGCCGACGAGATCGTCGTGAGCGACGGCGCCAAGAGCGACACGGGCAACATCCAGGAGATCTTCGGGCCGGACTGTGTCGTGGCGCTCAGCGACCCGGTATACCCCGCGTACCTCGACGTCACCGTGATGGGCGGACGCGCCGGGAACGCGGACGCGAGCGGTCGCTACGATCGGATCGTGTACCTGCCGTGCACGGCCGAGAACAATTTCCAGCCGCGCATCCCGGACCGGCCGGTCGATCTGATCTACCTCTGCTACCCGAACAATCCGACCGGCGCGGTGCTGACGCGCGCGGCGCTGAAGACCTGGGTCGACTTCGCGCGCGAGCGGAGCGCCGTCATCCTCTACGACGCGGCGTACGAGGCCTACATCCGCGACCCGGCGATCCCGCACTCGATCTACGAGATCGAGGGCGCGCGCGAGGTCGCGATCGAGTTCCGCTCCTTCTCGAAGACCGCGGGCTTCACGGGCACGCGCTGCGCCTACACCGTCGTACCGAAGGAGCTGCAGGGCCGCTCGGCCTCGGGCGAGACGGTGAGCATCAACTCGCTCTGGGTCCGCCGCCAGTCCACCAAGTTCAACGGGGTGGCCTACGTCATCCAGCGCGCCGCCGCCGCGACCTACACGGCCGAGGGCAAGAAGCAGGTCACCGCGCTCGTCGACTACTACATGGAGAACGCGCGGATCATTCGGGAAGGACTCGAGTCGGCGGGACTCACGGTCTACGGTGCGCGCAACGCCCCGTACATCTGGGTCAAGACCCCGGGCGGTCTATCGTCCTGGGACTTCTTCGACAAGCTCCTGAACGAGGCCCACGTCGTCGGCACCCCCGGCGCCGGCTTCGGCCCGAGCGGCGAGGGCTACTTCCGCCTCACCGCCTTCGGCGCCCGCGCCTCAACCGAAGAAGCCGTCGACCGCATCAAAACCCGCCTCTCCCGCTAGCAAGCGAAGCCCGCACCGAGCGAGTGCAGTTGCTTTCCGGTCGGGCTAGATCTTCTTCGAGTCGGACCGGCAACGCCGGCAGGTCGCTCAAAAAGGTTCGGATGCGAGGCGGCGCCCGAAGGCTACACGCGAGGCGTACTCGCTGTACGTTGAGCGTGTAGCCGAGGGCGCCAACGAAGCAGCCGGGCCATTTTCAGCGACCTGCCCGCCCTAGGCTTCGTAGGCGCGTTCGTACTGGGAGCGCAGGCGCTCCAGCTCCTCCGGATCCAGGCGCATGCCGAGTGACAGGCTCATCTCGCCCAGGATCGTCTTGATCTCGTTCAGCGACTTCTTGCCGAAGTTCTTGGTCTTCAGGAGCTCGGCTTCCGTCTTCTGCACGAGGTCGGCGATGGTCCGGATGTTCGCGGTCTTGAGGCAGTTCGACGCGCGGACCGACAGCTCCAGCTCGTCGACGTTGCGGAACAGGTTCTCGTTCAGCTCGGTGCGCGGCCGCGCCTCGTCGCGCTCGGCGGCCTCTTCCTGCGGCGAGACCTCCGGGAAGTCCATGAGCAGATCGAAGTGGTCCTCGAGAATCCGCGACGCCTCGCCGACCGCGGTCGCCGGACTGACGCTGCCGTCGGTCCACACCTCGAGCACCAGCCGCTCGCGGCCCTCGGTCACGGGCTCGACGTGGAAGTTCACCCGCTTGACCGGCGAGAAGTCGGCGTCCAGGAGGATCGCGTTGATCGGCAGGGCCTCGGGCTCGCGCTTCTCGGCCGACACGTAGCCGCGGCCGCGCTCGACGCAGACCTCCATCTCGAAGACCCCGTCCTTGTCGAGGGTCGCCAGGACCACGTCGGGCGTGAGGACCTCGATGTCCGCGTCGGTCTCGAAGTCGCTGGCCTTGGCGACCGCGCTGCCCTGAGCGCGGAGCCGGAGGATCTTGGGCCGGTTCACGTGCAAGGTGAACACGACCTTGCGGAGATTCATCATGATGTCGAGCGTGTCTTCCATCACACCCGGCAGATGCGAGAACTCGTGCAGGACGTTTTCGATCTTGACCCAGGTCGGCGCGGCGCCGTGGATCGCCGAAAGAAGCGCCCGGCGATACGCGATACCGACGGTCAGGGCGAAGCCGGCCTCGAAAGGCTCGATCGACAGCTTGCCGTAAGTCTTGTCCTGGACAGTCCAATCGTGACGGGTGGGCAGTTGCAACTCAAGCATGGGACCCCCTAGAAGCGAGCCAGTGTGATCGGGGTAATTCGGCCACCAAGGCATCACAGTATACCAGAGCCCCGATGTTACACTGGGAAATCATGGGGTTGCGTGCCGCCATCGCCCTCCTCATGCTCGTTGGGGTCGCCGTCGTCGCCCTTCTGGGCTACGAAGTCGCGACGCCCACCGATGCGCTCCAGGCCGGTCCGGTGCTCGTGGAGATTCCAGCCCACGACGGCGTCCTGGAGATCGCTAACCGTCTGCAGCAGGCCGGTGGGATCCGAAGCCGCGCGGGCTTCGTCGTCCTGGCCGGGCTCCGGGGCACCACCCGGCGTTTGAAGGCGGGTGAGTACGAGCTCGACCGGGGCGCATCCACCTTGGACGTCCTGAGCCAGCTGGAGTCCGGGCGGGTCAAGCAGCACCTCGTCCTGCAGCCCGAGGGCGCGACCGTCTCCGAGCTCGCCCGCGCCCTCGAGACCGAGCGTCTGGCGCCGAGCGCCACGATCCGCCGTCTGGCCGCCGATCCGGCCTTTCTCTCGATGCTCGGGGTCGAGGCGCCGAGCCTCGAGGGCTACCTGTTCCCCGATACGTATCAGTTCGTGCGCGGCATGACCCCCGAGGAGATGCTGACCCGCATGGTGCAGCGCCTTCGCGCGAAGATGGGCGCCGACATCACGGCGCGCGCCGCCGCGCGCGGGCTGACCGTGCACCAGCTGCTCACGCTCGCCTCGATCATCGAGCGCGAGGCGGTGGAGCGCGGCGAGATGCGGACGATCTCCGCGGTGTTCTGGAACCGGCTCAAGCTCAAGATGCCGCTTCAGGCCGATCCCACCGTGCAATACGCCACCGGCAAGGAACGGCGCGCGCTCACTCGGGCCGATCTCCGGCTCGACCATCCGTACAATACGTACCGCAACCCGGGACTGCCTCCCGGGCCGATCGCGAGCCCTGGGATCGCGGCGATCGAGGCGGCGCTCGATCCGGCGCCGGTGAACTACCTCTACTTCGTCGCGATGGACGACACCCATCATCATTTCTCGGCGACGATCGCCGAGCACAACGCGGCGGTCGCCCGGTACCGGCTCGCCCGCGCTCGGTGAACCGTGCTATAAAACGCGCGACATGGCCGGCCCCAGCACGCTTGCCGAGACCGGGAGCATCACCCGCGAAGCCCCAGCCGTGCCGTTCCTCTATCGCGCGCTCCGCCCGCCGCTCCGGCAAGCGCTGGTGCGCTGGTTCGATCTTCGCGTCGATGGTCTCGAGCACCTGCCGGCGAGCGGCCCGTATCTCATCGCGGCGAACCATCACAACTATCTGGACGGCGTCGTGCTCGGCGTCACCGTCCCGGACCCGATCTCCTTCCTGGTGATGCCGCGCGTCTGGCGCGCGACGCCCCTGCATCCGATCTTTCATCGGAACATCCGCTCGATTCCGATCGATCTGGATCGGGCCGATGTCGGCGCGCTCCGCCGCGCGCTGCAGAGTCTGCAGGAAGGTCGCGTCGTGGGCATCTTCCCCGAGGGCCCCTTCAGCGTGCGCGGCCGGCTCGAGCCGGGACTGCCCGGCGTGGCGCTCCTGGCGCTGCGCTCGGGCGTGCCGGTCATCCCGGCCGGCATCCGCGGCACGTACGAGGCGCTCGCGGGACGCCGCGGCTATATTCCACGCCGCGTCCCGATCGGTGTCAGGTTCGGCCCGGCGCGCTGCTTCTCGGGCGACGGATCCCACGGGCGGCGGAGCGCTCGCTCCCACGTGACACGCCGGATCATGGACGACATCGCGGCGCTCCTGCCGTGAAGTCGCGGCCCCGCAAGCGCGCGGCTCCGCGGAGCGGCGCGGAGAAGTCGGAAAAGCTCTGGGGCGGCCGGTTCACCGCGGGCGCCGACCCCGCCGCCGAGCGGTTCACCGGATCGATCGCCTTCGACCGCCGGCTCTGGCCGCACGATATCGCCGGCAGCGTCGCGTGGGCCAAGGCGCTCGCGCGGGCCGGACTGCTGTCGGCCGCCGAGCGCGACGCGATCGTCCGGGGCCTGGCCGCCGTCCGCGACGAGCTGGCGGCGGGGACCTTCCCGTACCGCACCGAGCTCGAGGACATCCACACGAACATCGAGCGGCGGCTTCAAGAATTGATCGGCGAGGTCGGCGGCAAGCTGCACACCGGGCGCTCACGCAACGATCAGATCGCGGTCGACGAACGCCTGTACCTTCGCGAGATCATCGCGCGCATTCGCGCGGGACTGCGGCGCGTGCAGGAGGCGCTGGTCGCGCGCGCCGCCGAGACGCTCGAAACGCCGCTGCCGGGCTACACGCACCTGCAGCGCGCGCAGCCGATCGTGCTGGGCCACCACTTTCTGGCCTACGTGTTCATGGTGCAGCGCGATCGCGACCGGTTCACCGACTGCGGCGCGCGGGCCGCGTCGATGCCCCTGGGCGCCGCCGCGCTCGCCGGCACGGCGTTTCCGATCGATCTCGAGGCGCTCGCGAAGGATCTCGGCTTCGCCGCGGTCTCGCCGAACAGCCTCGACTCCGTGAGTGACCGCGACACCTTGCTCGAGTTCCTGTCGGCGGCCGCGATCACCGGCATGCACCTGTCGCGCCTCGCCGCCGATCTGACGCTGTGGGCCACCGCGGAGTTCGGCTTCGTGGAGTTCTCGGACGCCTTCGCGACCGGGTCGTCGATCATGCCGCAGAAGAAGAACCCCGACGTCGCCGAGCTGGTGCGGGGCAAGAGCGGTCGGCTCTACGGCAATCTGGTGGCGGTGCTCACGACGATGAAGGGGCTGCCGCTCGCGTACAACTCGGACATGCAGGAAGACAAGGAACCCTTCTTCGACTCGGTCGACACGCTCGAGGCGATCCTGGCCGTCGTGCCGCCGATGCTGGCGTCGCTGACGTTCCGGACCGAGCGCATGCGGCGGGCCGCCGGCGAGAACTTCGCGACCGCGACGGATCTGGCCGATTACCTCGTGCGCAAGGGCCTGCCCTTCCGCCAGGCGCACGGCGTGATCGGGCGGGATCGTGCGGCTCTGCGAGACCGAGGGCAAGCCGCTCGACGCCCTGGGCCTCGTCGAGCTGCGCCGCTTCTCTCCGCTCTTCGACGAGGACGCCAAGGACGCCATCACGGTCGACGCCTCGCTCCGCGCCCGCTCGGCCACCGGCGGCACGGCGCCCGACGCCGTGCGCCGCTCGCTCGCCCTCGCCCGCACGCTCATCGCGCGCGCATGATCGGGCGCGGGCGGCGCCTCGCCGCGTGCCTCGGGCTCGCCGCGGTGGCGCTGACCGCGTGCGGCAAGAAAGGACCTCCGGTCGCGCCGGAGCATCGGGCGCCGCAGGCGATCGCCGACCTGGCCGGCGCCATCCACGAAGAGTCGATCGTCCTCTCGTGGACGCCGCCCAGCCGTCGCGACGACAACACGCGCATGCGTGACTTCACCCTGATGCGAATCTTTCGGGCGGAGGACGGCGGCACCGGCCAGCCCAAGTCGGCGATGCTCACCGACGGACAGATCGCCGGCTACGACGAGATCGCCGCAATCCGGGGCGCCGAGCCCGAGCCTGCGGTCCGGCGCGGCCAGCATCTCGAGTTCACGGATCGGAAGAACCTCTCGTACGGACGGCGCTACACGTACGTGATTCTGGCCGGAGACTCGCAGGGGCGCATCGGCCGACCATCTCGTCGAGTCTCGGTGAGCTATGCCCCCGCGCCCGCGGAGCCCGGCAACCTCGTCGTCGAGCCGCGCGAGGGCGAGGTGCGCCTCACGTGGAGCGCGCCGACCCGGCTGCTCGACGGGAGCGCGATCACCGACGCGCTCACGTACGAGGTGCTCCGCGCGCCCTCGGCCGAAGCGGAGCTGGCGCCGGTGGCCGCGCCGGTGCCGAACACCACCTTGACCGACTCCAAGCTGGAGAACGAGCGCGCCTACTACTATGCCGTCCGAGCGCTACGGGTCGTCTCGGGCACGACGATCTACGGCCGTTCGACTTCGCGGCTCGCGGCGACGCCGCGGGACGTGACGCCACCCTCGCGCGCCGGGCAATCTCGTCGCCATCGCGTCGGAGGGGATCGTCCGCCTGTCCTGGAGCCCGAGCCCCGAGCCTGACGTCGCCGGCTACATCATCTACCGTGCTCCAGTCGGGGGCGGTTTCGAACGGATCGGGTCGATCAATGTGCCGGGGACGACCTATGCGGATCGCACGGTGCCCCGCGGAACCTCTCGCTACGTCGTCACCGCGCAGGACAAGGCTGCGCGACCGAACGAGAGCGCGCGCTCGAACGAGGTGAGGGTCACCCTACCTTGACTTCACTAGGCTCGGATGTTACGAACAACGGATACATGGGCCCGTTCCAGTACCGGGATTCCGAGCTCTGCTGCGAGGACGTGTCGCTGCGCGCGCTGGCCGCCGTCGCCGGCACGCCGGCCTACGTCTACTCGAAGGCCGCGCTGCTCGAGAGCCTCGACGGCTATGAGCGCGCGTTCCACGCCGTGCCTCACCTCGTGTGCTACTCGGTCAAGGCCAACTCGAACCTCGGCGTCCTGTCCGTGCTGGCCAAGGCCGGCGCGGGTGCCGATATCGTCTCCGGCGGCGAGCTCTATCGCGCGCTGCGGGCCGGTGTGTCGCCCAAGAAGATCATCTTCTCGGGCGTCGGCAAGAGCCGCGACGAGATGCGCGAGGCGCTCAAGGCCGAGATCTTGATGTTCAACGTCGAGTCGCGCGCCGAGCTGCGGGTCCTCGACGAGGTCGCCCTCGAGATGGGCGTGCGCGCCCCGGTCGCGCTGCGCGTGAACCCCGACGTCGACCCGCAGACGCACCCGTACATCGCGACCGGGCTCAAGACCTCCAAGTTCGGGATTCCGTACGACGAAGCGCTCGAGGCCTACGAGGAAGCGGCGAAGCTCCGCGGTCTCGACGTCATCGGCGCGGACATGCACATCGGCTCCCAGCTCACCAAGGCCACGCCGGTCGCCGACGCGGTGGCGCGCGTGGTGGCGCTGGTGAAGGCGCTGCGCGAGCGGCGTATCGAGATCCGCATGATCGACATCGGCGGCGGGCTCGGCATTCGCTATCGCGACGAGACGCCCCCGACGCACCAGGAGTTCGCGACCCTGCTGATGCCCGCGCTGCGCGAATCCGGCGTGACCGTTCTGCTGGAGCCGGGCCGATCCATCGTCGGCAATGCCGGCGTCCTCCTGACGCGAGTGCTCTATCGGAAGGACACCGGCGCCAAGAAGTTCGTGGTGGTCGACGGCGCGATGAACGATCTGATCCGGCCGTCGCTCTATGGCTCGTACCACGAGATCGTTCCCGTCGACGAGAGCCGACGGTCTCGCGACCGCGAAACCGTCGACGTCGTCGGCCCGATCTGCGAGTCGGGCGACTTTCTGGCGAAGGACCGCGAGCTGCCGCGCGTCGAGCAAGAGGACCTGCTCGCCGTCATGAGCGCCGGCGCGTACGGCTTCGCGATGGCCTCCAACTACAACACGCGACCGCGCGCCGTCGAAGTGCTGGTCGACGGCAACCGGTACACGATCGTGCGCCGCCGGGAGACCTACGAAGACCTGGTGGCGGGGGAGACTGCCCCATGAGCCAGACATTCCAGGGTTCATTCGTCGCGATGGTCACCCCCTTCCGGAACGGCAAGGTCGACGAGGCGAAGCTCCGGGAGCTGGTCGAGCTCCACGTCACCCACGGCACCGACGGCCTGATCCCGTGCGGGACGACCGGCGAGTCGCCGACCCTGAACCACGACGAGCATCACCGCGTGGTCGAGATCGTCATCGAGGCCGCGCGCGGCCGGATCCGCGTGATCGCCGGCACCGGCTCGAACTCGACCGCCGAGGCGATCGAGATGACGAAGCACGCGGAGCGGGCCGGCGCGGCGGGCGCGCTCGTCGTGAACCCCTACTACAACAAGCCCACGCAGGAAGGGCTCTATCGCCACTTCCGCGCGGTCGCCGAGTCGGTCGCGATCCCCGTCCTGCTCTACAACATCCAGAGCCGGACGGCGATCAACGTCGAGACCGACACCCTGGCGCGCCTCGCCCGCGACGTGAAGAACATCGTCGGCGTGAAGGAAGCGTCCGGATCGCTCGATCAGATGAGCCAGGTCATCGCGGCGTGCGGACCGGACTTCTCGGTCCTGTCGGGTGACGACAACATCACGCTCCCGCTCCTGGCGATCGGCGGCAGCGGCGTCGTCTCGGTCATCGCGAACATCGTGCCGCGGGAGACCGCCGAGCTCGTGCACGCGGCGCTCGACGGCGACTGGAAGCGCGCCCGCGAGCTCCACTACCGGCTCTTCCCCCTCGCGCGCGCGGCGTTCCTCGAGACCAATCCCATCCCGATCAAGGAAGCGATGGCGATGGCCGGCATGCTCGAGCCCGAGTTCCGCCTGCCGATGTGCCGGATGAGCGACGCCAATCGCGAGAAGCTTCGCGCCATCCTCAAGCCCTACGGCCTGATCAAGTAGCGTCGCCATGAGCGTTGCCGGCGGGGAGACATCCCCGAACGTCGGGCGCCGGGGCGCCTCGACGGCGGATATCGTTGTGGCGGGCGCCGCCGGTCGGATGGGCAATCGCATCATCGCGTGCCTCGCCGGCTTGCCCGATCTGCGTCTCGTCGCCGCGCTCGAGGCGCCCGGTCACGCGACCATCGGGCGCGACGCCGGTGACCTCGCCGGCATCGGCAAGGCCGGCGTCAGTGTCGGCGCGGACGCCGCGGCCGAGATCACGCGCGATCGCGTGCTGATCGAGTTCTCGGTGCCGGAGGCCTCGCTCGCTCACCTTCGCCTGGTCGCGCACAGCGGGGCGCGGGCGGTGATCGGCACGACCGGGTTCACCGCCGCGCAGCGCACCGAGATCGGGGAGCTCGCGAAGCGGGCGGCGATCTTGATGTCGCCCAACATGTCCGTCGCCACCAACGTGGCGTTCAAGCTCCTGGCCACCATGGCCAAGGCGCTCGGCGACGAGTACGACGTCGAGATCACCGAAATCCACCACCGGTTCAAGAAGGACGCGCCCAGCGGCACCGCGCTGCGCATGGCGGAGGTCGTCGCCGAGGCGCTCGGGCGCGATCTCGATCAGGTCGCGGTCTACGGCCGCCAGGGACTGCCCGGCGAGCGCACGCGGCCCGAGATCGGAATCCTCTCGCTCCGCTCGGGCGACGTCGTCGGCGAGCACACGGTGTCGTTCGGAACCCTCGGCGAGCGCCTCGAGCTGGTGCACCGGGCCCACAATCGCGACACGTACGCCCGCGGCGCGCTGCGCGCCGCGCGGTTCATCGCGGGCCGTCCGCCGGGGCTCTACTCGATGGCCGACGTGCTCGGCCTGGTGTAACGGGCGTCCATGCAGATCGTTCGCTACAAGACCAACACCAACACGTCGTACGGCGCGCTCGAGGGCACCCACATCGTCGAGTACTCGGGGACGCCGTGGGGCCCCTTCCGCCGAGGCCGACGTCGCGTGCCGCTCAGGCGCGCGGTGCTGCTGGCGCCGACCGTGCCCTCCAAGATCGTCGGCGTCGAGCTCAACCATCGCGGCGACGCGGCCCACACGGGGCTGGCCGAGCCGCACTTCTTCCTGAAGCCGCCGACCACGCTCATCGGACCCGACGACCCGATCGTGTATCCCGCGCTGAGCGTGCTCGTGGAGCACGGAGCGGGGCTCGCGGTCGTCATCAAGCGCCGGTGTCGCAACGTGCCAGCCGAGCGCGTGCACGAGTACGTGCTCGGCTACACGTGCCTGAACGACGTGACGGCGCGCGATCTGCAGGAGAAGGGGTTCTGGGTCGGCGCCAAAGGGTTCGATACCTTCAGCCCGCTCGGCCCGTGTATCGCGACCGACATCGATCCCGACGCGGTGGCGGTCGAGACGTTCGTCAACGGCGAGCTGCGGCAGTCGTCGTCGACCAAGGAGCTGCTCTCGCCCGCCCACGAGATCGTGGCGCGGATCGCCCAGGTGATGACGCTCCTGCCGGGCGACGTGATCGCCACCGGCGCGCCGGCCGGCGTAGGGCGGCTCGAGCCGGGTGATCGCGTCGAGGTGCGGATCGAGGGCATCGGCGGCCTGAAGAACACGGTCGTGAAGCTCTGATGGGCGACAAGCTCCTGCTGGAGGACGTGCGTTTCTACGGCCAGCACGGGCTGACACGGGCCGAGCAAGTGGTGGGCGCGTGGTTCTCAGTGGACGTCGAGATGGCCGTCGACCTCGCGTCGGCGGTCGTGTCCGACCAGGTGTCGGCGACGGTCGACTACGGCCTGGTGGCCCGGCGGATCGTCGAGATCGGCACCAAGAATCGCGTGAACCTGATCGAGCGCCTGGCGGGCCTGATCATCGAGGCCCTCCTGCGCGAGTTTCCGGCGCGGGAGATCCGCGTGCGCGTCCGCAAGCTCACGCCACCGATGGAGGGCCTGGTCGGGACGCCCTCGGTCGAGCTGACGCGGAGCCGGTCGTGACGCGCGTCTATCTGTCGCTCGGCTCGAACGAGGGCGACCGGCTCGCCACCCTCAAATCCGCGGTGCGGCGGCTGCACGCGATCGAGGCGGTCCGGTTCGTCGAGGCATCGCGGCTCTACGACTCCGAGCCGTGGGAGACCGAGCCCGGCCGGACGGCGAGCGAGCAGCGCTGGTTCCTCAATTGCGTCGTGGCGATCGAGACGTCGCTCTCGCCGCGGGCCCTGCTCGCCACCTTGCAGGGCATCGAGACCGCGCTCGGGCGGACGCGCCCCCCCGGCACGCCGGAGACTCGGCGATTCGCCGCGCGGACTCTGGACATCGACATCCTCTTCTACGGCGACCAGGTGCTGAGCGCGAACGACGACCTGCACGTTCCCCACCTGCTCCTGGCGGAACGCGGCTTCGTCCTGCAGCCGCTGGCCGACCTGGCGCCCGACTTCGAGCACCCGGTCCTCTACCGTTCGGTGCGCGAGCTGCTGGACGAGCTCGTGGACGAGCACGACGTGCGCCCGGGCGACTATCCGGCGCGCTGGTTCGCCGACTGAGCGAGCCCGTGGCCTCCGACGACTTCCACCGGGCCGCGCTGGAGCATCTGGACGCGCTCTACAACTTCGCGATGTATCTGACGCGGAACCCGCCGGAGGCGGACGACCTCGTCCAGGAAACCTACCTCCGCGCTTTCCGGTTTTCCCACCGTTTCCAGCCGGGAACCCACCTCCGAGCCTGGCTGTTTCAAATCTTGAGGAACACATTCTTGACGTTCTATCGGCTTCGCGAGCGGGAGTCGGCGCTCGCCGAGGACGGTGTTCCTGCCTGGGACGCTCCGATGTTTCATGACGCGCCCGAGGAGTCGAGCGGCGCCGTCGAGGCGCACACAGACCTCGAGCGCGCGCTGCGGCGCCTACCCGAGGAATTTCGAACCGTGCTCCTGCTCGCTGAAGTGGAAGGTATGGCGCTCGAGGACGTCGCCCGCGTGCTGGCTTGCCCGGTCGGCACCGTCAAGTCGCGGATCTTCCGGGCCAAGGAACGGTTGCGCGGTCTCCTGCGCGACTACACCAAAGAATGAGCAACCACTCCCCCGAATCCGACGACGCGCTCGGCGCGCGGCTCCGCACGGAGCTCCGACGCTACACGGCGCCCGCATACCTGCGCGGCTCCGTCGGAGAGACGGCCGAGCCGCCGCGCGTTCGACCGGCATGGCTCGCGCCCAGCTTGGCGGCCGCCGCCATGGCGCTGGTGCTCGGGCTCGTCTGGATCCAGTTCCTGCCGCGGATCCTGCCCGCCGATCCGACCGAGCGGCTCGTGCGGTCCGTCGTGGCCGAGCACACCCGTGCGCTCATGTGGGGGGCCCGGCGTCCCGAGGTGGTCCCGACGGCGCTTCCGTGGCTCACCCAGGAATCGGGCATCGGCTTGACCAAATTTTTCGTCGGCGACGATCGGCTCATGTTCGTCGGGGCGGAACCGGTGTACCTCGAGGGGCGCCGCGGTATGGCGCTCTACTACCGCGACGGCGACGGTCATCTCGTGACCTATACCGTGCTGCCCGCGCCAGGCTTACCGATCCCAGAGTCGCGGCGGGTTCAGATCCAGAACCGGTGGCGGCCGGCCCTCATGAGCGACGGCGGATTCTCCGCCTGGGTATGGCGCCAGGGCGACCTGGCCTGCTTCATCGTGTCCGACATGGTCTCCGAGTCGGACGTCGAGCACTTCAAGGACTACTTCGCTCTCCTGCGCGTCTCGACGGAGCCGGTTCCGGCGAAGTAGTTCGCAGGGGCCGCCGCCGGAGGCTTACTAGGCGGTCTTCACTCCATTCGCAGCCTGTTCGATCAGCGCAGCGACCGCTGCGGGCTGCGAGACGTAGATAGCGTGGCTGCCCTTGACCTCGACGATCGTGGACCCTGCTCGCTTGGCCATCGCGCGCTGGGCAGCCGCCGGGATCATCTGGTCTTCGGTGACCACGAGGTACCAGCTCGGCTTGGCCCGCCACGCCGGCTCGGTGACCGTACCGCTCAGAGCCTCGAGACCCCACGGCACCTGGGAGTCGGCCATGAACGCGGCCCTTTCCGGGTCCACGTCGGCCGCGAACGAGGCGTGGAACTTCGTCTTGTCGAGGGCCAGATACCCGTCCTGCGGCGGCAAGATCGGCGGCACGGGCGCGCCGGGCGGCGGATCCTTGATGAGCGTAGCGACGGACTCGCCCCTGTCGGGAGCAAAGGCCGTGACGTACACCAGCGCCTGGGCTCGGGGATGCGTGCCGGCTTCGGTGATCACGGCCCCACCATAGGAGTGACCGACGAGAATCGTCGGGCCGTCCTGCGCCGCCAGAATGCGCCGTGTTGCCGCCGCATCGTCGCGCAACGTGATCGTCGGGTTCTGAACGACGCTGACGGAGTAACCGCTCTTCCTGAGGATTCGGTAAACGCCTTCCCATCCAGCCCCATCCACGAAGCCACCATGAACTAGCACGATGTTCCTCACGCTCGCCATCGTCCTCTCCATCTCTCCGATGCCCAACTAGTGCACGCTGCCGCCGCCGTCGACGACGATCGTCTGGCCGGTGATAAAGCGGCTATCGTCCGAGGCCAGGAAGATCACGGTACCGACGAGGTCTTCGGGAACCTCGGCGCGCTTCAGCATCCGCATCCCGACGTTCGCGGCCTTGCCCGCGTCCGGCATGTTCTTCTCGTTCTCGCCGCTCAAGGTGAAGCCCGGCGCGATGGCGTTCACGCGGATCCCGAATTCGCCGAGCTCGCGGGCGAGCGAGCGCGTGAACCCGACGACGCCGCCCTTCGACGTCGTGTAGTGGATGTAGTGCGGAACGCCTTTGAAGAACGTGCCGGAGGCGATGTTGATGATCGCGCCCGCGCCCTGCGCCTTCATCGCCGGAAACACCGCGCGCGAGCACAGAAAGAGACCGCGCAGGTTGATCGCCATGACGCGGTCCCACTCCTCGACGGGGATCTCCATGAACGGCCGTCGCTTGAGTGGGCCGTACAGGGCGGCGTTGTTCACGAGGATGTCGACGCGGCCGAACCGCGCCAGGGTCTCGGTGGCGAGCCGCAAGGTGTCCTCTTCGCGCGAGACGTCGCACTCGACGCCCAGCGCCTGCGCCCCGCGCGCCTCGACCTCCTGGACGGTCGATTTCGGATCCGCGACGTCGGCCACGACGACGCGCGCGCCCTCGGCCGCCATCCCGAGGCAGTACGCGCGCCCGATGCCCTTGGCTCCGCCCGTGACGATGACGACCTTGTCCTTGAGTCGCATATCCGTCCTCCCGGCGGTGCCGCTCGGTTCTATCCCCCGAGCTCGAACGTCTTCACGTAGACCCCCGGCGAGCCCGCCGCGTGCTTCATGTGCGGCCGAATGCGCTGGGTCTCGGGCGCGATGTCCCGCTGGGCGAGCCAGGCGGGTGTCTCCGAGACCTTCGGGTTCTGGAACTCGTAGAACGTGAGGTAGGTCGGGGTGCCCGTCACCGCGCGGAAGCGCCGGCCGCGGATCACGCCGGGGACCTTCTCGTAGTTCGGGATGTAGATCGTGTTGTACCAGTTGTTGAAGTCGGCATCGATCTCCGGCGGCACGTCCATTCGCCCGAGCTGGAGCGCTGGAGCCATCGGACTCTCGGCCACCGGCGGCGTCATGCTCTTGGGATGGATCGAGGTGTACACGTTGCGGATGAAGTTCGTGCCGATGACATCGGGCGAGCACTTCTTGGTCCACGCCGTGGGGTTCGCGCGGACTTTCTTGTATTCGGGAGTCTCGAGCGCGGCGACGCTCTCGAGCTCGTAGACCGCGAGATGCTTCGGCCCGCCCTTGACGGCTTCGTACCGCGCGCCGTTCAAGAACCCCGGCAGCTCGAGCCGCTCGGCGAGATGCTCATCGTTGTACCAGCGGTTGAACTCCTTCTCCTTGTCCGCCGGCACGTCAGTCCAGACCATCATCAGCCCGGTGCCCTTCTTCTTCGTGGCCATGGTGGCTCCTTTTAGCCCTTCTCCATCGGCAGGGACGGATCGGACGCCCACTCGGACAGCGACGCGTCGTAGACGGACACCTGATCGTGGCCCAGCAAGGTGAGCACGAAGGCGTCACTGCTGGCCGCGATGCCGCCGCCGCAGTAGGTGATCACTCGCCCGGCGGCGAGCGCGCCGGACGCCGCGAATTGCCTCCGCAGCGCGTCGGGCGCGAGGTACGCGTGCGTCGCCGGATCGACGAGCGAGCGCGCCGGCACGTTGCCGCTGCCGGCGATGCGCCCCGGCCGCCCGTACGCGACGCCGCCGGTGCCGCGATGCTGCTCTTCGGACAGCGCGTTGATGACGCACGTGGCGCGCTGCCCCAGGCCGGCGAGCACCGCGTCCTTGCCGACGAAGATCTCGGGGCGCGGCCGCGTGACGAAGCGCGCGGGAGGATAGACGCACGGATCGGTGGAGGTCGGGCGCCCTTCGAGCGTCCACTTCTTCCAGCCGCCGTTCAGCACCGCGGCACGGTCGAAGCCGACGGCGCGCAGCATCCACCAGACGCGCGCGGCCCACATGTTCACCGCGCGGTCGTACAGCACGACGCGAGTCCCCTCGCCGACGCCGAGGCGAGCCATCGCGGCCGCCATCGCCTCGGGCGCCGGGCATCATGTAGAGCCACGACGCCGTGCGATCGCAGAGATCGTCGGTGAGGTCGGCGAAGCCGCTACGCGGAATGTGGCCGGCGGCCCACGTCGCTCGTCCCGACTCGGCCTTGTAGCCGCCGTCGGGCCGCGGGTGCAGGATCGTCGTGCACTCGAGCACGCGAAGCGCCGGGTCCTCGAGATTCGCCGCCAGCCAGTCCGTCTCGACGAGGTATTCGGGATGGGCCCATGACATGCCGCGCAGCGTAGCGCCGCGCTCGACCACGCGTCAAGCCAGGCGGCTGATGCCATGCCCCAGCCGGTGAGCAGGAACACGCCGAGCACGATGAGCACGGCGCCGGTGATCAGGCGCCAGTTCAGGCGATCGATCCCGCTGGGAAACCAATAGGCCAGGAGGAGCACGAACAGCGGCGACGTTCCCGCCAAGGGCACGACCACGCTCACCTCACCGAGCCCGAGCGCGAAGATCAGCAGAAAGACCCCGGTGTTCTCGAAGGCGCCGCCGCCGGCGAAGTAGAGAAAGCTCCGCTTGTCGTACCGGATCGCGCCGAGGTTGCCCGACGCGAGCACGAAGGCGGTCGAGGCAATCAGCGCGGCGGTGATGTTGATGGCCGAGTCGAAGAGCGGCCCGGCCAGGCCGAGGCCGAGCTTTCTCAAGATGGCCACCACCCCGAAGCACATGGCCGAGACGAACGGGTAGACGAGGTCGCGCGGCCGAAAGCCGACGTGCCGTCCGCTCATCGAGAGCAGGATGGTCCCGAGAACGACGACCAGCGTGCCGGTGAGAATCGCCGCGGTGATCCGCTCGCCGAGCAAGAGGATCGCGAGCACGGTGGAGATCAGCGGCGCCAGGTTGAGGATCGCCGCGGAGACCGAGGCGCCGACCTTCTCGATCGCGGCGACTCGGAAGAGCCGGCCGGCCGCGGTGCCGACGACGCCCGACGCGATGAAGTACGGCGCGGCGTGCCAGTTGTAGTCCTCGCGCGGGACGAGCAGGAGAACGGCCGACCACAGTCCCACCGCGCCGACGGCGACGTTGAGCCAGAAGCCCGCGTAGAAGTTCGAGCGCCGCAGGCCTCGCTGGATCAGCATCGTCGCGACGGCCGAGCATAGGGCGCTGGACAGCGCGAGCGCGTGAGGAGTCAACCGCGCCACTATACCGGATGAACGGCCGCTCGGCTTATGATGGGTCGTGGCCCTCCCGCGGAGCCGCACCCTGCCCGACCTGCTCGACGAGATCACGGCCCGCAACCCCGGTCACGAGCTCATCGTCGGCGGCGGCGAGCGCCTGAGCTACGCCGCGACGCGCGACCGCGCCCGGCGGCTGGCCAAGGGGCTTCTGCGGCTCGGCGTCCGGCGCGGCGACAAGGTTGCTCTCCTGATGGGCAACCGGCCGGAGTGGCTCGTGATCGACTTCGCCGTCGCGATGCTCGGCGCCACCCTGGTGCCGATCAGTACGTGGTCGCGCGCCCGCGAGCTCGGCTACGTGCTCGGCCACTGCGATGCCACCACCGTGATCACGATCGCGCGCTTCGCCGGACAGGACTATCTGGGCATGCTGGCCGAGCTGGGCGGCCCGGGCTGCCGCGCGACTGCCGAAGCTCGCGCGCGTGGTCGTCGTCGACGGCGAGCGGCACGGCCCGCTGACGCCCTTCGACACGCTCTGGGAGCTCGGGGCGGCGGTCGGCGACGCCGAGCTCGACGCCGCGCAGCGCGCCGTCGGCGCCGGACGACGTCGCCTACATCCTCTACACGTCCGGGACCACCTCGACTCCGAAGGGCGTTCAGCTCCAGCACGGCGGCCTCGTCGAGAACATGTGGAACATCGGCGAGCGCCAGCACCTGACACCGGCGGACCGCATGTGGATGGGGATCTCGCTCTTCTGGAGCTTCGGCTGCGCCAACGCGCTCCTGGCGGTGATGACGCACGGGGGCACGATCGTCTTGCAAGACGCGCTCGAGCCGGGCGCCGCGCTGGCCCTGATCGAGCGCGAGCGCTGCACCGTCTACTACGGCACCCCCAACATCGCGCTCGCCCTCGCCGAGCATCCCGACCGGGCGCGGCGCGATCTCTCCTCACTCCGCACCGGCGCCGCGATCGGCCCGCCGCCGGCGATGCAGATGGTGATGGATCTCGGCGTGCGCGAGATCTGCAACGTCTACGGCCTCACCGAGACCTACGGCAACTGCAGCGTCACCGACGCGCACGACCCGGCCGACATCCGGAGGACGACCGTCGGGCGCCCGCTGCCGGGCATGGAGATTCGCATCGTCGACCGCGAGACGCGAAGGCCGCTGCCGACGGGCGAGGTCGGCGAGATTCTCGTCCGCGGCTATGTGACGCCCGGCTACTACAAGGATCCGGAGAAGAACGCCGCGGCGTTCGACACCGACGGCTTTCTGGTCACGGGTGATCTCGGCGCGCTCGGCGACGACGGCCGGCTCCGGTTCCGCGGCCGGATCAAGGAGATGGTGAAGACCGGCGGGATCAACGTCGCCCCGCTCGAGGTCGAGGAGGTCCTGCTCGGCCATCCGGCGGTCGAGCAGGCGTACGTCGTCGGCCTCCCGGATCGCGCGCAAGGAAGAGATCCTCGCCGCGGTCGTCGTGCTCCGCGACGGCCACGACGCCGAGCCCGACGCGCTGCGCGCCTTCTGCAAGACGGCGCTCGCCGCGTTCAAGGTGCCGCAGGAATTCCGGCTGATGCGGCGCGACGAGCTGCCGGTCACGGCCACCGGCAAGGTGCAGAAGTTCCGGCTCGCCGAGCTGCTCGCGCGCGCGCGAGCCGCCGCGAGCGCCTGATGCGCATCCTGCCCAACGACTGGCGGCGTAACGTCTGGGCCCTGACCCTCACCGTCTTCATCTCGTTCGTCGGCTTCCAGTTCTTCTCGCCGTTCCTGCCGCTCTACATCCGCGAGCTCGGCGTGACGGATCCGGCGAAGATCGCGCTGTGGGCGGGCGCTCCAGGCCGCCGTCACCCCCGCAATGTCGGGGCTCCTGTCGCCGGTCTTCGGCCGCCTCGCCGACCGCTTCGGCCGCAAGATCATGCTGATCCGCTCGCTGGTCGGCTTCGTCGTCATCGTGGCGGCGATGGGTCTGGTCACCTCGGTCGAGCAGCTCTTCCTCGCGCGGGTGGTCATGGGCCTCTTCGCCGGGTTCACGCCGATGGTGATGGCGCTGGCGACGACCTCGGCGCCCAAGGACAAGGTGCCCGCGGCGATCGGCATGGTGCAGTCGGCGCAGCTCCTGAGCGTCGCGGTCGGTCCCGCGATCGGCGGCTACGTGGCCTCGCACTTCGGGATCCGCTACGCGTTCTTCGCGACGGCGGGACTCTGCGCGCTGGCGCTCGTCGGGCTCATCGTGCTGTTCCAGGAGGTGTCGCCGGCCGCGGGAGCCCCGCGCCAGCCGGCCTCGCGGATGCCGCTCAGCGACGTGTTCAAGTACCCGCAACTTCGCCGTGGTGATGGCGCTGCTCTTCGTCGCGCAGTTCATCGACCGCGGGCTCGCGCTCTTGATTCCGCTACAAGTCGCGCACCTGCCCGGCATCGAGAAGATCGCGGCCACCTCCGGCGCGATCGTCTCGATCGGCGCGATCGCGGCGACGACCTCGGCCAACGTCGCCGCGCGGCTCGCGCGCGAGGTGCCCGCCGCGCGCATCTTGCTGATCGGGCTGCTCCTCGGCGGTCCGCTCTGCGCGGCCATGGCGCTGCCCCGCGGCTGGGTCCTGTTGCTCGTGCTGCGCCTGTTCACCGGCCTCTGTCTCGGCGCCGCGATCACCTTGACCTATTCGCTGGGGGCCGCCATCGTGCCCGCGGAGCATCGCGGCGCCGCATTCGGCTGGCTGGGTCTCGGTCTTCAGATCGGCACCGCGGCCAGTCCGCTCGCGAGCGGCGCGATCGCCGCGGTCAGCATTCCCGGCGCGTTCGTGTTCGACGGCGCGCTCGCATGGGTCGCCGCGGCGCTGCTCCTCTTCGCCGGGCGCGGCTTACGCTCGCGTCCGGCCCGCGGCGCCTGAACGACGGCGCGCCGCGCGACCTAGGCCGGCTCGTCGTAACGCGGCTTCCGTTTCTCGCGAAACGCCGCGACGCCTTCCCGAAAATCGGCGCTGGCCCGCACGCGATCGCCGAGCTCCTGCTCGAGCGCCTCGCGCGAGAGCGCGTGATCGGCGATCGTCGAGCTGATCTGCCGCTTCACCGCCTGCACCGCCGACGGGCTGTTGGCGGCGATCGTCTCGGCGGTGTCGAGCGCCCACGCCATGAGCCCCTCGGCCGGCACCACGCGGTTGACCAGCCCGAGGCGCGCGGCCTCGGCCGCATCGATGAGCCGGCCGGTCAGCAGGAGATCCATCGCGTGCACGTACCCGATCTGCTCGGTGAGCTTCACCGTCGCGCCGCCGAACGGATAGATCGACCAGCGCACCTCCGGGAGCCCGAATCGGGCGTGAGGCGTCGCGGCGCGCACGTCGGTGGACAGCAGCAGCTCGACGCCGCCGCCGACGCAGTCGCCGTTGACGGCCGCGACGATCGGCTTCGAGAAGACGTGATGCTTCAGGAGCGCGTGACTGACGACGCGGGCGGTCTCCGGCGCCGCGGAGAGATCGCCGCTCAGGTCCGCGCCGGCGCAGAACGCGCGCGTGCCGGCGCCGGTGAGGACGACGCACCGGCAGCGGCCGCGATCGAGCTCGTCCCACAGCCGGGCGAGATCCGCCATCATCTGGCGCGACATCGCGTTGAGCTTGGGCTGATTGTCGATCGTGAGCACCACGACGTGCCGGCCGTGCTCGCGAACCTGGATCTCCACGCTCAGTCGCCCTTCAAGCCCGGCACGACGACGACCTTGCCGTACGCGCGGCGGTCGGTCAGGAGCCGGATGGCCTCGACGCTCTTCTCCAGCGGCAGGCGGTGCGAGATGCAGGGCTTCAGCTTGCCTTCCTCGTACCAGCGCAAGAGCTCGTCGACCGACGCGCGGAGCTTCTCCGGCGCGTGCCATCGGAAGTAGCGCAGTGAGGTTCCCATCGCCGACCGGTTCTTGACCAGGAGCCGATTCGCGGGAATCTGCTGAACGCCGCCCACGAACCCGACGACCAGGATGCGGCCGCCCCACCCGAGCGCCGAGAGCGCCGCGTCGAAGAGATCGCCGCCGACCGGGTCGAAGCACACGTCGGCGCCCTTGCCGTCGGTCAGTGCCATCACCCGCTCGGTGAGCTTCTCGGTCGAGTAGTTGACGAGGTCGTCGGCGCCGCGCTCGCGCGCCACCGCGAGCTTCTCGGCCGTGCTCGCCGCCGCGATCACCCGCGCTCCCATCGCCTTGCCGATCTCGACCGCGGTGAGGCCGACGCCGCCGGCCGCGCCGAGCACGAGCACGGTCTCGCCGGGCTCGAGCCGGCCCTGCCAGCGAATCGCCACGTGGCTCGAGATGTAGGCGACCGGAAAGGCGCCGGCCTCCTCGAAGCTCATCCGCGACGGGATCGCGAACGTCTCTGACGCCGGCGCCACCGCCATCTCGGCGAGCCCGCCGTAGGCGAGGATCGCCATCACGCGATCGCCGGGCTTGAGCTTCGTCACCCGCGCGCCGCACGCGGCCACGATGCCGGCGGTCTCGAGTCCCGGGCTGAACGGAAGATCCGGCTTCGTCTGATAGCGACCGGCGGTCATCAGAGCGTCCGCGTAGTTCACGGCGGTCGCCTTCACGGAGATCAAGACGTCGTCCGGCCCTGGAGTCGGCACGGCGACCTCTTCGACTCGAAGGCCGTCGACTTCTCCCCACGCACGACAGATCACGGCACGCATGAGTCTGATCCTTTACGGTGTCGCGTCGAGATACTGCGGTGGACGCCGCGCCTTCGTCGCTTGCTCGAAGGCGTACGCGAGCTTGATCAAGGTCGGCTCGCTCCAGGCGCGCCCCATGAACGTGATCCCGACCGGCAGCCCCATCGTGGCGCCCGCCGGGACGGTCACGAGCGGATAGCCGGCCAGCGCGGCGCTCTTGGCGCTGCTGCCGCGGAACTGATCGCCGTTGACGAGATCGACCGGCCACGCCGGCGTCGTCGTCGGCGCGACCAGCGCGTCGAGCTGTTGCTCGTCCATGATCGCGTCGAAGCCTTCCTTGCCCGCGAGCCGACGGCACTTCTCGAGCGCCTCCAGGTATTCGGCCTCCGTCAGGTCGCCCTTCGCCTGCGCGCGCTCGAGCAGCTCCTGCCCGAAGTAGGGCAGGTTCTCGCGCGCGTTGCGCTTGTTGAACTCGATGACGTCGTCGAGCGTCCGCACCTGGGCGCCCGGGGGCCACGCTGGCCAGATAGGCGTTCACGCCGGCCTTGAACTCGTAGAGCAGCACGATGATCTCGGCGGCGTTGAGCGCGGTTCGATCGAAGTTGGGGATCTTGACCGGATCGACGATCACCGCGCCGCCGGTGCGCAGGGCGTCGATGGCCTGGTTGACGACCGCGTCCGCCTTCGGGCTGTAGCCGAAGTAGCCGTCGCGGGGCACGCCGATGCGGGCGCCGCGGAGCCCGTTGAGCTCGAGGTACTTGACGTAGTCGGTCTGCGAGCGGCCGGCGCTCGCCTGGGTCGCCGGGTCGCGCGAGTCGACGCCGACGAGCGCGCCCAGGACGGTGGCCGCGTCGGCGACCGTGCGCCCGAACGGGCCGATCGTGTCCTGCGTCACGGAGATCGGGATCACGCCCGTGCGGCTGGTCAGCCCCACGGTGGGCTTGATGCCCACGACGCCGTTGACACCACCGGGACAGACGATCGAGCCGTCGGTCTCGGTGCCGATCGACACCGTCACGAGGTTCGCCGCCACCGCGATCGCCGAGCCGGAGCTCGACCCGCACGGTGTGCGATTGAGGACGTACGGGTTGCGCGCCTGGCCGCTGCGCGCGCTCCAGCCGCTCGACCCGGGGGTCGACTTGAAGTACGCCCACTCGCTCATCGAGGCTTTGCCGAGGATGATGGCGCCCGCCTGCCGGAGCCGCAGCGCGATCGTCGAGTCCTCGCGCGGGCGCGCGCCGACGAGCGCCAGGGCACCGGCCGTCGTCTCCATCTTGTCCGCGGTGGCGATGTTGTCCTTCAGCAAGATCGGGATGCCGTGGAGCGGCCCGCGCACCCGCTTGGCCCGCCGCTCCTCGTCGAGCGAGCGCGCGATCGCGACCGCGTCGGGATTGATCTCCTGGACCGAGCGCAAGGTGGGACCGCTGCGATCGATCGCCTGGATGCGCGTGAGGTACATCTGCACGAGCGTCTCGGAGTCGAGCCGGCCCGCGGTCATCGCCGCCTGCAGGTCGGCGATGCTGATCTCCTCGACGTTGATGCCCTGACCGGGCGCGATGGTGGCGCACGCCGAGAGCAGCGGGGCGACGCTCATCCCGGCCGCCAGCATGCCGCCGGTTCGCAAGAACTCCCTGCGCGTCGAGCCCGTGGTGCCGCGAGCCTCACTCATGATCGATCTCCCCAGACGCGTGACGTGAGAAGCGAGGGCACGATAATATCGCGAGAACGGAAAGGACCAGCATGCACATCGTCGACTCGCAGGTGCACATCTGGGGTGCGGATTCACCGGACCGGCCGTGGCCGGCGGACGGAGCGCATCGGGCTCAGAAGCCGTACCCGGTCACCCGGGACATGCTGCTGGCCGAGATGGATGCCGCGGGGGTCAGCCGCGTCGTCATCGTTCCGCCCTCGTGGGAAGGCGACCGCAACGATCTGGCGCTCGAGGCGGCGCGCCTGCACCCGAAGCGCTTCGCGGTGATGGGACGACTGGCGCTCGAGCGGCCGGAGAGCCGCGCCCTCGTCCCCGACTGGAAAACGCAGCCGGGCATGCTCGGGATGCGCTTCACGTTCCACACCGATCGGCAGCGTCCATGGCTGACCGACGGCACGGCGGACTGGCTGTGGCCGGCCGCCGAGCGCGCCGGGATCCCGCTGATGGTGCTGGTGCCCGGCTCGCTCGATGCGCTGCGCGGGATCGCCGAGCGTCACCCCGGGCTCAAGCTCACGATCGATCACGTCGGGCTCGATCGAACCGCGAAGGACCGCAGCCCGTTCGCAGATCTGCGAAAGGTCTGCGAGCTCGCCAAGCTTCCCAACGTCGCCGTGAAGGCGTCGGGCATGCCGTCCTTGTCGGCGCACGGCTATCCGTTCCGCGACATCCATCCGCACATTCGCCAGCTGGTCGACGCGTTTGGTCCGGCCCGCACGTTCTGGGGCACCGATCTCACCCGGATGACGTGCACGTATCGCGAGTGCGTCGACCAGTTCACTACGGAATTGCCGTGGCTCTCGGGCGCAGACCTCGAGTGGGTCATGGGGCGTGGCGTGTGCGAATGGCTCGGCTGGCCCTTGCCCTGACCCTGGCCGTAATTTGTCATCGGTCTGGAACGACTGAGCCACCCTGTCCAGTCCCCGACCACCGACTCGAAGCGTCCGATTTCCGCTAAGTCCCCGAGAAATCGGAAATGGCCTGTCTGGGAAGCCTCTGGCACCGCCCGTGCACTTCTCACTTCATAGAGGTGATCGAGAGATGTGCAGGGTGAACGACAAGACGGAGCGTCCCATGACACGATCGCTGGCCGCGGCTCTCGGCGTCCTGATGCTCGTCGCAACGATGGGAACGGCCGAAGCCCAGTCGAAATCAGCGGCGCAGCCCGAGCTTGCGTCGGTTCCTTCGCCGGGCGCGTTCGAGTCTCTGTCGCCCGGCAACAAGCGGGTCGCGACCGCGCTCTTCGAGGCGCAGACCACGACGACCGGCGGCGCCACGCCGATGACGCTCGAGCAGATCGCGCAGGAGCGCCGGAGCGGGCACAAGTGGGGCGACGTCTTCCAGGACATGAAGTCCCAGGGTCTGATCCAGGCCGAGACGCTCGGCCAGGTCCTCGGCCGCTACGATCGCGCCCGTCACTCGCGGAGCTGAGCCGAGTCCGCCGCCTCGAGCGTGAGCTCGCGCTCCACGACGAACGGGAGCGCCATCAGCGCGAGAGCCACCAGCAGCACCTCCGTGTCGCCGAAGTTGTATTCGAAGAGTCCGGCGACGAGAAACGCCGCGATCGCGGCGATCGAGCCCAGCACCAGCGCTCGGGCCTCTTCGTTCGCCGGCGGAACACGCCTGAACACCCGCCAGGCCGCGCCGAAGTATCCTACCCAGATCGCGATCCACGCCGCCAGCCCGGGTAACCCGCGCTCCACGACGATCTGCAGCGGCGTGTTGTGCAGGTGGCTGGTCGAGCGGCGAAGCGCCTCCGGGGAGGCGACCGTCGGGTAGACGTTCTTGACCTGACCGGGCCCGATCCCGCTCAGCGGGTGCGCGATCGCGAGACCGAGTCCGGCGTCGAGCATCGCGAGCCGGTCCCGGGTGGTGTCGTCGGCGAGGCTCCCCACGGTCT
Organism: uncultured Candidatus Rokubacteria bacterium; assembly: GCA_963789955.1. Lineage (GTDB taxonomy): Bacteria > Methylomirabilota > Methylomirabilia > Rokubacteriales > CSP1-6 > AR31. Next base: position 618,025 of record CAWBMV010000034.1, on the reverse strand, counting down.
TCACGCGCTCGAGCAAGCGCGGCTCGACGGCGAGCGCGCCGGCGAGCACGAGCACCAGCGCGGCCAGCACGAGCCAGCGACGGCGGAGGCCGAGCGTGCCCGCCGCGCAGCCGGCGGCGAAGCCGAGCCACGCGCCGCGCACCTCCGTCAGGCCGAGTGCCAGGAGCCCGGCCAGCCACGCCGGTACGGTCCAGGCCGACCGCCGGCCGCCCAGCGCGACGCGCGGGAGCGCGCTGACCAGCACGAGCGTGAGCACGCCGGCGAGCGTCATGTAGATCGAGAAGAACCCGCGGGCGCGCGCGCACTTGCGCATCAGCAGCCGAACCGCGGCGTGGCTCGAGTCGACCGTGCCCTCGGGCGGACAGAAGCCCACCTGCACCATCGACAGGAGCGCCACGATCGCGACGGCGATCAGGAGACCGCTCGCGAAGCGTCCGGCCGCGCGCGCGTCGGGCAGCGCGTTCAGCACGACGTAGAAGGCGCCGAGCGTGAGAAGCCCCCGCGAGGCGAGCACGCTCTCCCACGGGCGCGCGGAGGCGAGCGCGGCGACGAGCGTCCACAGCGCGAACGCGACCACCGGCCCGAGCAGCGGCCAGCCGGCCCGTGGGCGCGCGCCGCGCGGGCCGAAGATGAGGACGACCGCGAGCACGACGAGCATGGATTCCGAGAGCGTGATCGACGCGGCGAGGCCGACCGTCAGCGCCCCGAGCAGCCAGGCGAGCAGGGCGGTCAATGCGCGTTGCGGTTGATGCGGAAGCCGTACCAGAGGGTCTGCAGCAGGATCTTCAGATCGAAGCCGAGACTCCAGCGCTCGATGTAGTAGAGGTCGTACTCGATCCGCTTCTCGATCGACGTGTTCCCCCGCCAGCCGTTGATCTGCGCCCAGCCGGTGATCCCGGCCTTCACCTTGTGGCGGAGCATGTAGCCCGGCACGCGGCGCCGGAACTCCTCGACGAAGCTCGGGCGCTCCGGCCGCGGGCCGACCAGGCTCATCTCGCCGCGCAGCACGTTGATGAGCTGCGGCAGCTCGTCGAGGCTGGTCCGTCGCAGGAACACGCCGACCGTCGTGCGGCGGGGATCGTCGGCGCGCGTCCACACCGGTCCGGTCTCGGCCTCGGCGTCGATCCGCATCGTGCGAAACTTCAGCATCCGGAAGCGCCGGCCGTCGACGCCCATGCGTTCCTGGCGATAGAGGACGGGCCCGGGCGACGTGAGCTTGAGCGCCACCACGGTCGCCAGCATCACCGGCGCGGCGACCGCCAGCGCCAGCGCGCCGAAGACCAGGTCGAACGCGCGCTTGAGGACGCGGTTCCAGCCGTAGAGCCGCGATTCGCGCAGGTGGATGAACGGGATCATCTCGAACTCTTCGACCCCGCCGCGAGCCGGCACCAGACTGAACACGTCCGGCACCAGGTGGATCGCGATCGGATCGTCGCCGATGCCGCTCAGCACGGCGGTGAGCCGCGAGGCGTCGGCGTGCGGGAGCGCGATGAACACGATGTCGACCTGCTGGCGATCGAGCACCGCGCGGACGTCCTCGATGCCGCCGAGCCACCGCACGTTCTCCGGAACCTCGCGCTTGTCGCTCAGGAGGCCCAGGACGAAGATGCCGACGTCCCGGCGCCGGTTGAGGACGCGCAGCACCTCGGCGGCCGGCTCCCCGCCGCCCACCACGATCGCGTAGCGAAGGTTGTAGCCGTGACGGCGGGCGAACCGCAGCCCTTCGCGTAGCGCCGCGCGGGCGAGGCTGACCGCGACGATCGACTGGAGCAGGAACAGCAGGATGACGAGTCGCGAGTACTCGTACCCGCGAAACACGAACGTCATGATCGAGACGAGAATCAGCGCGCCGAGGGTCGAGGCCTTGGCGACGTCGAACCACTCCGAGACGCGGGAGCCGAGACGATTCGGGCCGATACAGATCGAACGTGCGGAACGCGATGCCCCACACGATCATGATCGGGACCAGCTGGAGCGCGTAGTCGCGGAAGGGGGGCACGTCCGTCACGTGCATCAGGTGGAAGCGGATCGCGTAGGCGGACATCCAGCACACGGCGATCAGGAAGAGATCGCCGGCGAGTGCCAGGTTCTCGACGAGCCGCGAGTGCGCCTTCAGCACGCCGGCCTCGCGCCGCGCTCGTTCCAGCGCGCCGTGATGTACTCGCCGAGCTTCCGCTTGAAGACCGGCCGGTCGAACGATTCGGCGCGCGCGCGGAGCGCCTTGCGCGTCGAACCGCGCGGCGGTCCGCTCGAAGCGCGCCATCGCCTCGACCAGCGCGTCGACCGTCTGCGCCTCGAAGAACACCGCGGTGGGCGTCTCGGCCGCGTCGAGCCCCACCATCGTCTCGAGCGCGCCGCCGCGCGCCAGGGCGATCGTCGGGCGCCCGGCGGCGGCGGCCTCGAGCGGCGTGATGCCGAAGTCCTCGACCGCCGGAAAGATGAGGGCGCGGCAGCGCGCGTAGAGCCGAGCGATCTCGGCGTCGGATCGCCACCCGAGAAAGCTGACCGTCGGCCCGGCGAGCGCGCGCAGTCGCGCGTCCTCAGGACCCGTGCCGACGACGAGCAGGCGTCGGCCGAGTCGATTGGCCGCGCCGACCGCGAGGTCGATGCGCTTGTACGGCACGAGCGCGCTCACGACCAGATAGTAGTCGTCGGCGGCCTCCGCGATCTCGAAGCGCGACACGTCGACCGGCGGATAGATCACGTCCGCCGGACGCTCGTATACGCGCCGGATCCGGTCGGCGATGTGCCGCGAGATCGCCACGAATCGGTCGCACGCCGGCCGTCTTCCGGTCCCAGCGCCTGAGCGCCGCCGCCAGCGGCGGCCCGAGCGTGCGAGCGGCCAGACCGGCCCGGTCCGAAGTAGTCGCTCGAGAGGTCCCAGACATAGCGCATCGGAGAAAAGCAATAGCACAGATGCAGCGCGTGGGGCGACACCCGCACCCCCTTGGCGACGCAGTGGCTCATCGACACGACGAGGTCGTACTCGGACAGATCGAACCGGCCGATCGCGAGCGGAAACACCGGGAAGTAGTAGCGATACCGCGCGGCGGCCTGCGGCAGGCGCTGGACGAACGAGGTCACGATGCGCCGGCGCTCGATCGTGGGCGTGACGCTGCCCGGGACGTGCAGGAGCGTGAAGAGGGGCGCGTCGGGGAAGAGCTCGCAGAAGACCTCGAGGCAGCGCTCGCCGCCTCGCATCCCGGTCAGCCAGTCGTGGACGAGGGCGACCCGGGCGCCCGGAACCAAGGCTGCTCCCGCTAGCGCGGGCGTGACCCGATCCGGCGACGCCAGTACTCGAGCAGATCCGTGAGCGTCTGCTCGAGCGGGATCGTCGTGCGCCAGCCGAGCGCGTTCTCGACCTTCTGCCGTGAGCCGCGCAGGACCGGTACGTCGGAGGGGCGCAGCCGCGCCGGATCCTGACGAATCTCGATGGTGCGACACGGTCGACTTGTCGATCAGGAAATTCAGGAGGCGCTCGATCGACCACTCGAGGCCGGAGCACAGGTTGTAGACCTCGCCCGGCGTCCCGCGCTCGAGCAAGAGCCAGTAGCCGCGCACGATGTCGCGCACGTCGGAGAAGTCGCGCGTGGGCTTCAGGTCGCCCACGTGCACGACCGGCTCGCGGAGGCCCGCCTCCATCTCGGCGATCTGCTTGGCGAAGTTCGACTCGGCGAAGGCGTCGCCGCGCCGGGGCCCGGTGTGGTTGAAGGCGCGCGCCCGGACCACGTGCATCCCGTAGCTCTTGAAGTACTGCCAGCCCATCAGGTCCTGCGCCACCTTGCTCACGGCGTAGGGCGAGACAGGGGGCCGGAGCGGGTTGGTCCTCGCGTGATCGGCAGCTCGTGGGGCTCGACACCGCGCCGTACTCCTCGCTCGAGCCGATCACGAGGAACCGCGCCGACGACCGAGCTGGCGCATCGCCTCGAGCAGGTTCATCTGGCTGACGACGTCTCGTGTAGAACGTCTCGACGGGAGTCTGCCACGAGGCGTGGACGAAGCTCTGCGCCGCCAGGTGGATGATGTAGTCGGGCCGCGCCTGCTCGAGGACCGTCCGCACCGAGAGGAGATCGCGCAGGTCCGACTCGATGAGGGTCACGCGGTCGCGAAACCCTTCGATGAGCTCGGTCTTGCTGCGCCAGCGCACTGACCCGAACACCTCGGCGCCGCGCTCGAGCGCGTACTCGGCGAGGTGGCTTCCCACGAAACCCGTGATCCCCGTGATCAGAATTCGCATCGTGGTCATAGTACTACACCCCGCGCGGCGGGCCGCCCATACGCGTTGCGCCACGAAGCGCTCGCCGCCAGGCCTCCGGGATGGCGAGGGCCGCGAAGGGCCTGAGGGCAAAGACGGCGCACCACCACGGATAGGCGCGGCTCCGCACCGCCCGCCACCGCACCCTCGCCTCCCGCCCGGAGCCGATCGTCGTCGCGGACCGCCGAGATGCGGCCCGCCGCGAGCCGCCGGATCACCAGGGGCTCGTCCAGGTTCGCCAGGCAGGTCACCTGCGCCAGCCGCATCCACAGATCGTAGTCCTGCGCGACCGGAAAGGACGGATCGTACCCGCCGGTCCGATCCAGCGCGCTGCGCCGCATGATCACCGAGGAGTGCACGAACGGGTTCGCGCGGATCAGCGCACGACGGATCGCGGCGTCGTCGAGCGGGGGGTGCACGACCGCCACTTCGCGGCCGGCCTCGTCGACGAGGCGCGCGCCTGTTCCGAGGAGCCCCACCTTCGCGTGCGTATCGAGGTATCGTCGCTGTCGCGCGAGCCGCTCGGGCAAGGCCAGGTCGTCGGCGTCGAGCCGCGCGATCAATGGCGCGCGGGCCAGCTCCAGCGCCCGGGTCAGCGCGCGCGTCAGGCCCTGCCGCCCGCGGCGCTCGATGCGAACCCGCGGATCGCGCAGCGAGGTCAGCACGTCGGGCGTCGCATCGGTCGAGCCGTCGTCGATGACGATCAGTTCGAGATCGTCGACCGTCTGGCCCAGCACACCGACTCGACCGCCGCCTCCACCCACGGCGCCCCGTTGAACACGCCCATCACCACGGACACCGCCGGCGTCTTCATTCCCTGCGGCGCGCCTCCGTGGTCAGAACGGCGCCGGCATGGCGGACCATTGGACGGCGCCCGAGCATTCGCTCGACCCGACAACGTCGTGCCGGCGAAGGAATCAGCCGCCGCGAATACGGAATCCAGTATATGTTGAGCCGGTCGAGCTTCGCTGGCGAGTCGCGCGAGAGGAGCGCCGTCTTCGCCGGATGCGACCGGATCAGGTACACCAGGTCGTTGCGCCCGCCGATTTCGATCAGCTTCACGGACTCGGCACCGCGTCCTTGCGCAGGAGCAGGTTCAGATAGGGCAGGCAGAGCGACGGCGGCAGCCCGACACCGCGCAGCACGGCCGCGCACGCGCGGAAGCACGGCAAGAGCGCGCGGCGTTTGCGCGAACGTGCCGTGTCGCGGTAGAACTGCCAGCCGTATCCGGCCTGCTCGCTCACGTCCGTGAGGCCGCGCCATCCGGACGAGGGCAGACATTGCGCCACGGTCGCGTTGCGCCAACCCGTACCGTCCCCGACAAAAACGTCGTAGGAGATGTCTCGGAGTTGCGCGCGACGTGAGAAGTGGCGGGTGTAGCAGTGTGCCACGCGAGGCGGCAGCCACTGCACCAACGGTAGCCCGATCGAATGCGTCTCGATCGGAAACAATCGGTTCGGTGTGTCCAGGATGGCGATATGCCCGCCGGGGGCCAGCACCCGATAGTACTCGTTCACGTGCTCGGTCCGCCGATGCCAGGGCAGATGCTCGACGACGCCGATCGCCAAGACGAGGTCGAATGCTCGATCGGGCCACGGGAGTCGTCGCGTCTCGTCGTTGGACAGGAACAGAGCTGCGCGGACCTTGTCGAGCGGCATCTCCTCGCGCTTGGCGCTGACGATTTCGATAAAGGCACGATCCGAGTCGAACGTATCGATCGTCGCCACCTCCGGTTGCTCGGCGAGGTACTCCGTCATGTGGCCGAAGGAACACCCAATCTCGAGCACGGCCAGATCGCGGGCCCCGCGCGCACCGAGCCAGCGAAAGAGCGGATCGAGGTAGAGGGGTGCGCGCTGCTCCTTGAACGGGAAGTAGAGCGGTGCCCGATCCCCCTTGCGCTCGATGAGCATCTCGATCACGCGCTTGCTGTATCGGGTCGGCGGGTAGGTTCTGCCGTTCATGGTGAGGACGCGCTGGTCGCCGAGGTCCTCGATGCTGTATTTCAGACCGGCCATCGACCTCACACTTTCCGTGCGACCACGAGCAACATGTGGCCGAGCAACCGAAGCGCCGGCTCCGTGTACAGCAGATGCCGCGCAAAACCGACGGCCCGCGCCGGCGGACGCGCGCTCGTCGGTCGGGCCTCCGCGCGCTCCGCGCCCCCGCCCGCCCGCCCCGATCCGGAGGATGGGGCCGTTGTCAGGCGCCGCGCCAGCCCGCCGGGAATCGCCTTGCGCAGGAGTCGCGCGGGGTCGTAAGGGGCTGACGACGTCGGGCTGAAGCCGTGACGGGCCAGCGCAGCCCAGAGCTCGCTTCGCGTGAACACGAACTGATAGAACTTTCCACCGTGATCCTTGACGGCGCGGTTCCGCCGTCGGAGCCAGGGCGAAGCCAGGCGCCGGACGCCGTTCACGTACGGCACCGAGAGGACGAGTGTCCCTCCGGGCGCGAGCGCGCGCCGCGCTTCGGCCAGGATCGCGTCGGGGCCTCGCTCGTCGTGCTCGACTGCGCCGAGCGAGATGTAACCGGCCAGGGCCCCGTCGCGCACCGCAAGCTCCTCGAGCTTCATCGCCGCCAGCGGGGCCGGAGCCACGCGACGACAGGCGACCAGCGGCTCGACGACCCAGTCGGCGCCGGCGACTCGCCAGCCCCGTTCGCGCAGGAGCAAGACGTACTGGCCGGTTCCGCAGCCGGCCTCGAGGATCACCCCGCCCTTCGGCAGCGCCCGCGTGATGAGCGTCGTCAACGGCGAGCGACGGGCGATCGCCAGCAGCTCCTCGACAGGGTGATGTCCCCAGTGCTCGGACCAGAACTCGCGCCCGGCCGACGGCCTGTACTCGGTCAGCACCGGGGTCAGCGCTCCTTCACGGTCGCGCCACGCGCCGAAGTAGCTCGATCTCGCCGGTCACCAGCCGCGCGAGATCGTAACGCTCGACGACCGCCTCGCGCGCCGCCGCGCTCAGCCGGCGCGCCAGGTCGGGCTGGGCCAGCGCCTGCTCGAGGCCGGCCGCGAGCCCGCCGACGTCGCCCGGCTCGAACAGGAGCCCGGTCTCACCATCGACGAGAATCGCACGGTTGCCCCCGACATTCGAAGCGATGCACGGCACGCCGCAGCTCATCGCTTCGAGCAGCACCTTGGGATGGCCTTCCGTCAGCGACGGGAGCACGAACACCCGCGCGCTCGCGTAGAGACGCGGCAGCTCGCGATGATCCACGAAAGGCATGAACGTGAGCGGCACACCCAGCGCCTTGGCTCTCACCTCGAGCGAAGCACGCTCCGGCCCCTCGCCGACCATGGCGACCGCGAGATCGAATCGCGCCATCAGCTTTCCGGTCGCTTCCAGCAACGTGCCGAGGTCCTTCTCCGCCGAAAGCCGCCCGACGTAGAGCACGGTTGGCCGCGTGTTGGCCCGGCCGGCGCCGGGATTGAAGCGCCGGGTATCGACGCCGTTCGGCACCAGGTGCACCTTGGCGGCGCCACCCAGTGCGGCCACGACGTCGCGCAGCTCGGCGGTCGGGACGATCACGGCGGATGCTGCGCGCACTCCGAGACGGGCCACGATCCTGCGTAGCAGCGCGCTCGATCGCGAGCGGGCCAGACGCTCGTAGTGGAACCCGTACGTCGTCACAAAAGGAGTCTCCCAACGGCGCCGCGCGATGAGCGCCGGAATCACGCCGGTGACCTGGAAGACGCGGAGCACCGAGCACTCGCGCATCGCCGCGCGGTGGCGCCACGGCATCGCGAACGCATAGCGCCACGGGTGCCCCGGCCCCCCGGGAAACACACGGATTCGCGCGAGCAGCTCGGGATCGTCGGAGAACGACGCCAGCGACTCGTCGTGATAGCTGAAGTAGCGCACGTCGCCGAAGGCGCGCGCGTAGGGGGTCAGATAGCCGTCGATGAGTCGCGAATGCTGTCCGGTCTGCGCGAGCTCGCCGATCCCACCGCGGATCGCCGGCAGGAGCCCGAGGATCATCGCCGGCGCTTGACGGCCCGTACCCGGAATCCCGTGCTGTCGTCGGGGTGCCGGAGCGCCGCCGCCCGTCGCCAGCGGCTCAACCGATCGTAGGCGGCGAGCGACACCCCTCCGAGCGCGTCGATCGCGCCGGCCCAGGGCGTGTCGTGCACGACGGGCTCGAGCTCGCCCTCGACCTCGAAGCCGCCCGCTCGGAGCTCGGCGATGAACTCCTCGCGCGTGTACTCGATCTTGTGGTCGGGATCGGAGTAGGCGAAGAGGCCGGCGTTGCGGAGCGTACGGCGCCAGCGCGTGTCGCGATTGGGCGCCGACACGAGCAGCCGGCCGTCCTCCCGGAGCACGCGAGAGATCTCGCGCAGCACGGCGACGCGGGGATGAATGTGCTCGATGACATCGAGGAACAGCACGGCGTCGAAGGTTCGTGCCGCGAAGGGCAACGGCGCGGTGATGTCCTGGGCGAAGAGCGACGCGTTGGCGACTCCGGCATCTCGCGCCATCCGCGCGCCCACGGCAAGATGCCTTGCGTCGTAGTCCATGCCGACGATCGTCCGGCAGTGGCGCGCGGCCCGCACGAGGTGTGCGCCATTGCCGCAGCCCACGTCGAGCACGCGATCGCCGCCGCGGAGGTGCGGCAGGTACCAGTCGTGCCACGGATGATCGACGAGGTGCTTGGGATGGATCGCGTAGCCGCGCTTGCCGGTGAGCTTGACGAGCCGCACGCCGACGGCCTTGCCGCGCCGGTTCACGACGTCGATCGCGCGCACGACGAGGCGCCCAACGGGTGTCATCGGCGCGACCCGGCGGCGCGCCGGCGCCATGCCTCGAGCGTGGCTTCGTAGACGCGGCGCGTGCCGTCCACGCAGCGATCCCACCGGAAGCGCTCCTCGATGCGGGCCGCGTTGGCCTGGCCGAGCTTGCGCCGGAGGGCCGCGTCGTCGAGCAACAGGCGCAGCCGTTCGGCGAAGCGTGCCGGGTCGGTCGGATCGGAGACGAAGCCCCCCTCGCCGTCGACGACCAGCTCCGGAATCGAGCCGCGGTTCGACGCGACGACGGGAAGACCGGAGGACATCGCCTCACCGACGGCCAGTCCGAAGCCTTCCATCGCCGACGGGAAGAAGAACACGTCGGCCAGATTGAAGTAGTCCGCCTTGTCCGCCTCGGGCACGTAGCCCGTGAACACGACCGATCCCGCGAGCTCGAGCCTTTCGGTGCGACGCCGGAGCTCGTCGAGCAGCACGCCGCCGCCGGCCACCAGGAGCCGCGCGTTCCGGTGCGCCGGGGCCACGGCGGTCCACACGTCGAGCAAGGTCTCGAGATTCTTGCGCGGCTTGAGCCCGCCGAAGAACAGGACGACCTGGCGCCCGCGCAGCCCCCAGCGCTCGACGAGATCCAACCGCGACGGTCGCGGCGCGAACCTCGGGTCGACGCCGTACGGCACGACCGCGACGTGGTCGGTCCGCGCGCCGAGTGCCTCTCGAAGCTGCCGGCGCGAAAACTCGCTGCCGACGACGACCGTGTCCACCGCGTCGATCACGCGCTTCTCGATCAGAGGATTGAGCGGGCTCGGGTCGAGATGGTGATGGTGCGCCACCACGGGCACGTCGAGGCGAAACCGGCGCCGCGCCAGCAGCGCGCCCGGTCCGATGTACCGGAGCGAGTGGACGCGCAGCAGGTCGAAGCCGACGCGCTCCTTCACGCGCCGGATCGCCGGCGGCACCACGAACGGCGCCACGTACCAGCGCAGGCCGCGGCCGATGCCGAAGCGGTGAACGGTCCAGTTCGGGATGCCTTCGGGATGAGGCTTGCCGCGCGCCAGGATGATGTCGATCGAGACGCCCGCGCGTCCGAGCCGCGTCAAGATCTCCCGCTCGTAGGTCTCTCCGCCCGAGGTCGTCTCGGGAGCGACCCCGCAGTGTGGGGTGCAGATGCGCATCGGTCAGCGCTTGGCCATGATGAGGTAGCCGCCCACGAACGACGCGAGCTCCGAGTGGCGCACGCTCGCCAGCCGGTCGATCCGCGTCAGGAGATCGAGCAGCGGGAAGAGCACATAGCCCACGTGACGAAGACCGATCGGCGCGTGCTGGACGAGGAACCTGAGCATGCCGGCGAGCTGGGTGAAGTAGCCGCCCTGCGGCGTGACCGAGTCGGCAGTGAGCCCGCTCTCGGCGAGCAGAACCCGCCACATGGCGTCGGTGTAGCGGACGTAGTCGTTGGGATCGCCGTGCAAGCGCTCGAGGAACGGCGCCGTCGCCACCAGGCGGCCGCCCGGACGCAGCACGCGACGGCACTCGCGCAGCGCCGCGGCGGTATCGGGCACGTGCTCCAGGACCTCGGTGATCTTGATCGCGTCGAACGTGGAGTCGCGGAACGGGAGCGCCTGCACGTCGGCGCACACGTGAGGGCCTCCGGCGTGCGACACGTCGGCGACCACCCAGCGGGCGTCGCTCGGAGCCCGAAAGCTGCCGCGTCGCCGTCCGCCGCCGATGTCGAGGACCTGGCCGGCGAGGCGTCCCTTCACCGCCTCGAGGTCGGCGTCGATGAGCCGGCGGCGGTACGAAGTTCCGAGGTAGCCCTTGACCCGCGACATCACGCGGACCTCCGACCGGCCGCCGCGTACGCATCGAGGAGCGACGCGACGATCTTGTCCTCGCTGAACACCGCCGCCAGCCGCGCCCGCGCCGCCGCGCCCATGCGCTCGCGGCGCGCGGGATCGCGCAGGAGCGCAATGATCGCGTCGGCCAGCACCCCGGCATCGTTCTTCCGAACGAGCAGCCCGGTGGCGCCGTCCTCGACGGCCTCGGGCGAGCCGCCCGTGAACGTGGCGACCACCGGGCGGCCGAAGTGCATCGCCTCCACCAGAACGCGACTCATCGGCTCGGGCCAAATCGACGGGGCGACGACGACGTCGGCGGCGCGATACAGGGGGAACAGCTGCGCGTGGTCGAGCACGCCCAGGGCGTGGACGTCATCGCGGGAGGGCAGCTCGGTCTCGCCCTTTCCCGCGAACGCGAATCGCACGCCGGGGACGGCCACGCGGACCGCGTCGAGGGCCTGCAGAAGCACCGGTGTTCCCTTGCCGAGCGAGCGCTTGCCCACGTAGAGCACCAGCGGGCCGCCGCCAATACCGAGCGCGCCGCGAATCCGCGTGGCGTCGTCGTCGGTCGGGACCGCGCTGGAGGGCGGGAGCGGGTAGACCACGTGCCGTCGACCTGCCGGAACGATGCGCGAGGGATACACCGCGAGAATGCCGCGGCTCACGCCGACGACGGCGTCGACGCGGCGCAGCGCCCGCTGCCGCATCAAGTGCCCGAGCCAGGCCAGCCGGACCGAGACCCAGAGCCAGGCGCGGCGGACGAGGCCGGCCGGCCGATGATAGTGCGCGAGGCTGAAAGTGACGCACTTGGTCGTGTACTGACGGAACGAGCAATCGAACGTCTCCCACGGCTCGAAGAGCGTGCAGAAGCCGAGGGGGCAGATCAGGCCGAGATCGCGGATCGTCGCGAGGACCGGCAGCCCCAGCGCCCGCGCCGCGCGCCGAGAGGCGACGAGCGCGCCCTTGCCCTGGGCGTGAATCGCGCGAGCGCTCCGGCGATACGCGATCAGGACGACGCATGCCGCAAAGTAGAGGTTCCAGAGCGGGTTCCGGTGCACGAGCGCCGGCACCTCCAGCTGCCCCGACCGGCGCTTCATCAGAAACGGCAGGCGCGGGAACGGCACGCGCACGACCTCCACACCCGCCGAGGTCTCGCGGCGCGACGCGCCGTAGTTGGGCGTCACGACGACGACCGGCTGGCCGCGGCGCGCCAGCGCCTTCGCCCACTCGGCGTTCGTCCACTCCGCGCCCCCTGGGGCGAAGGGTGGATAGTACTCGCTTGCGAAGAGCACGGGGCGCGCCCCGCCGGACGTCACGGTTTCCTCGCGACGAGCTCGAGGTACGGCGTCACACCCGATAGGCGATAGTAGACGCCCGTCAGCGCGCGAAGGCGGCTCAGCGTCTCGCGGGGGCGGTCGTCGTCGTAGAAGGTCAGGTCCCTCACGCCCGCCACCGCGAAGGCGCGCACGATGGCGCCGCGAGTCAGGCGACGGAGCGTCGCGAGATAGGCGACCGGGCGTCCGCGAAGCTTGAGATAAACACGCCCCAGCGTCTTCGGCAGGAACGGAGCCCAGAAGAGCTTGTAGTGGCCCTCGTAGAGCGACCAGGCGTTCGGCGTGTGCACGTAGATTGCGCCGCCTCCCCGCGTGACGCGCACCATCTCTCGGATCGTGACGGTCACCGAGGCGACGTGCTCGATCACGGAGAAGCAGTGCACGAGGTCGAAAGCGCCGTCGGCAAACGGAAGCGCTTCGCCCGTCGCGCGCGCAAACCCAAGACCCGCGTCGCGCCGAAGCGCGCAGATTGCGATGGCGTCCGCATCGGCGTCCACGCCCACCACGCGGGCGCCGGCAGCCGACGCCGCGACGTTGAAGCCGCCCGTGCCGCAGCCCACGTTCAACACACGGCCCCGCAAACCGCCGGCGCCGAGCAGCGCCTCGAGACGCGCCAGGCGCCCACGCTCGCGGAGCTCCTCATGGCGGCGAAGCTCCACCAGCACACTCCAGTCGGGGATTCCGAGGGTGTCGCGATAGTAGGCGGTGTAGTAGCGATCGATCGACTCATGGAGCTCGGCCCGGCTCACTCGACGTACGGTCGGCGGCGACGGGCGAGCTCCGGAAGTCTCGTCTGATCCGACCACCTGTCCGCCTAATTCAAGTGAGCGAGGAACTCGACGGCGCGTGCGCGCTGGTCGGCGGTGATGTTCATCGCCTCGGAGACGGGCTCGGCCAGGGCGACACCGCACAGGATCGCCTTGCGCAGATCGCCGTCCGTGACGAGTCCGAGGAGACGACGTTCCGCATCTGTCACATCGTAGTCGAAGAAGAACAGGCGCGCCCGATTCTTGCCACCTGCTCGAATCGCGGCCGCGGTCAGCTCCAGCCGGAGTGAATGAATCAGGTCATCGCCGTCGGCGCGCACGATCCAATCCGACCGGCTTTCGCGAATGCCGCGGTTCAGGCTTTTCGTTTGCCAAAACGAGTGCTCGTTCCGGAGATAACGGATGCGGCGGTCATGCAAAGCGCGCACGTACTCGTCGAGCGGCGCGGTTGAGCCGTCGTCGCCGACGATCCATTCGAATGTTCATGGGGTTGCCTAGCATGGTCGGTGCGGTCTCCATGAAAAATCCAGACCGTCCCGGATCGCGGTGACGATGGAAAACAGTGGCACCTGCATCGCGGAGCTCACACCCAACAGTGATACGTCACATGAAAGTTGTCGAACCCGTGCTTTCGGTTGGGCAGGTCAAACTCATCGAAAATCTCCACGCGCTTGAAACCCGAGGCGAGCAGCGCCTGCCGGAAGGTTTCGGGATAAAAATGAAAAAACGAGCCACCGCCCTCGTTGCCCACGTACTCGACCGCCTTCCGTGTGTACGGTAAGCCCAGCGCGCGACTCAACACGCGCGAAAGAACCGACAACCCGGGCCGGTCTTTCCGGGCGCTGGAGAGCACCACGACACAGCGCTTGCCGGTGACGACCACAAGATTCTCGAGCGCCCAAAGCGGATTCTTCAGATGTTCGATGAGGTCGCCGCAGAACACAAAGTCATATTTTTTCTTGAGCTGCGCAAGCTCGTAGATGTCGAGTGTCTTGTACTGCACGCGGGATTTGCGCAACGCGATCATCGCCAGAAGCTGGTGGCCGTACGGAACGCCCAGTGACTCATACACGTCCGCGAAGGCGACGTTCTTTTGAAACATGCCCTTGTACTTATCGACGTAAGATTCCCTGCGGCTGGGCGAAACCTCGGTCGTCAGCTCACCGCTGAAGCGGTTATTGTCCAGAGCCAGCACACTCGCAGCACCCCGGCGTTCGAATTCAAAAGCGAAAAACCCGTCCGCCGCGCCCACATCGAGCACGCTCTGGCCGGCGAGCGATTCGGGCAGCCCGTAATGTTTGAGATACGGGATATGCTCATAGACGCCGTCCGTCTGGATTCCGGGCCGCAGCTCCAGGGTGTGGTACCAGTTCGCACCAGTCGCATATTCGCGCAAGCGCTCCGTGGGAATTTCACCAACAGTATTTTTCGATTCACTCATGAAATTCGCTCTCGTGACATGCCATCGAGAAACCCGCACTCGTCCAGAGCATGCTGGCGGTGCGCGGCAGCATCAAGACCGGGATTTTCACGATGCGTCTTAATGTAGTCCAAAACTCATGTTCGTTTCGTGCCACCCTCGCGGCCGCCAGGTGCGCCTTTTTTCGTTTATGCGGCTGACGCTGCTAAAACTCGCCGCTGGAGGTGTAGAGCTGCAAACGTGTCCAGATCATACCCGATATGCACGACCCCCGATGCGCGCCAACCTTGACAGGGTCACCGGCCATTTGTTCAAATGTTGAACGCAGGCGTATGGAACGTCAAGCGGAGCGTGAGCTCGAGATCCTGATCGCCATCGGTGAGGGAAAGCCGCTGACCCAGCGCGCGCTCGCGCAGCGGCTGGGGGTAGCCGTCGGCCTGACCAACCTCTACCTGCGCCGGCTGATGCGCAAGGGCTACGTCAAAGTCGGCGGCTTTCCGCGCAAGCCGGCGGTCCGCAAGCGACTCCGCTACCTGCTGACCGGTAAAGGAATCGCCGAGAAATCCCGCCTGACGTACGAGTACATGGCGCACTCGCTGCATCTGTATCGCCGGACCAGAGCGCATCTGCGGGACGCGATGGCCGAGCTTGCCAACCGCCACGCACAGCGTATCGCGCTCTATGGGGCCGAGGACGCCGCGGAGCTTGCCTATCTGACGCTCTGCGAGCTGGGGCTGGAGCCGATCGCCGTATTTGACGGCCACGCGGGCCGCCGCTTCCTGGGGCTCGAAGTGCGCGACGTACGCGAGCTCGCTCCGCACGAGTTCGATGCGATCGTCGTCGCGACGTTCGACAAGCCGGACGTGCATGTCGCGGCGCTGACGGCCCGGGGCGTGCCTCGCGACCGCCTCGTGACCTTGCGCCAGTGACCGACCTCCGCCGCCTCCTGCGCCTCCTACGGACGTACGTCCGGCCGCACTGGCGGGCGGTCGTGGTGCTGCTGGTCCTGAGCTATGTCGCGACGATCCTGGCCGGTCTGCTGCCGCTGATCATGGCGCCGATTCTCGACCTCGCCCTCGGCGGCCTGGCCGCCCGCCCCGCCCCGCCGCGGGTCGGCTTCGGCAACCTGAACCTCGGAACGCTCGGCGCCGCGGTCTTCCAGTGGCTGGGCGTCACGGGCTCCGCGAGCCCCCAGCGCGCAATCATCGTCCTGACCTGCGCGTACGTGCTGATCGGGCTCCTCAAGAGCGCCGCCGACTTCGGCAACTACCTGCTCGGGCTCTGGATTCGCGTGCGCACGATGGCGGCCATCCAGGCGCAGCTGTTCGAGCACCTGCTGAGCCTCTCGCTCGGGTTCTTCAAGCGCCATCGCACGGGCGAGCTGGTGTCGCGGCTCGAGGCCGACGCGCATTCGACCGCCGCGCCGCTCGAGGTGGTCATCATCAGTGTCGTCACCGCGCCCGTCTTGATCGCGGTCTACGGTTTCCTCCTGATCCGCACGAGCCCGTATCTGGTCCTGGCCGCCGCCGGCGCCGGTATCGCGCACTATGGGATCACGCGCTTCGTGAAAGGGCCCGTACGCCGTCTCGCCCGCGCAGATCTGTCGATGCTCGGCGGCCTCCTCGCGCACTTCCACGAGGTGCTCGCGAACATCCGCGAGGTCAAGGCGCTCGGCGTCGAGGCGCTCGAGGTCGGCCGAGCCCGGCGCATGCTGCGCGAGCTCATGCGCCTGCGCGTCCGCCACGGCCTCTACAAGCACATCAACGAGCCGGCGCGCAACGCGGCGAACTACATGGTCGAGGCGACGATCGTGCTGGTCGGGGCGTGGGCGCTCCTGGAGGGCCGGATGGGTGCGCCGGCCTTCGTCCTGTTCATGTACGTCGGCCGCGTCATCCTCGTGCAGATCGGCCGGCTCGGCAGCGCCTGGGTGGAGATCCAGTCGGTGCTGGCCAGCTCCACTCGCGTCATTGAGCTGCTGGAGACGCGGCCCGATGTCGCGGATGGCACCGAGCCGATCGCGGATTTCCGCGACCGTCTGGCGCTGCGCGGCGTCACGTTCGGCTACGGCGACGACGACATCGTGCTCGACAACATCGACCTCGAGATTCGGCGCGGAGAAATCGTCGCCGTCGTCGGACCGAGCGGCATCGGCAAGTCGACGCTCGCGGATCTCGTCTTGCGATTCTACGATCCCCGGCAGGGCGTCGTGACCATCGACGGGCGGGATATCCGCCGGCTCCGTCAATCCAGCTACCGGGCGCTCTTCGGCGTCGTGTCGCAGGACGCGGTGCTCTTCAACATGACGATCCGAGACAACATCGTGCACGGTCGCCAGGATCTGACGGACGCCGACATCATGGCGGCGGCGCGGACCGCGAACGCCCACGAGTTCATCTCCGAGTTCCCGCGCGGCTACGACACCGTGGCGGGCGAGCGCGGGGTCCGGCTCTCCGGCGGCCAGCGCCAGCGCATCGCGATCGCCCGGGCCATCGTCGGGCGACCGCGAATCCTGATCCTGGACGAAGCCACGAGCTCGCTCGACAGCGAGTCCGAGCGGCTCGTGCAGGACGCGATCGACCGGGTGATCGTGGGCTCGACCTCGATCGTCATCGCCCACCGCCTCTCGACGATCCTGCACGCCGATCGGATCGTCGTGCTGAACGATCGCCGCATCGAGGCCGTCGCGCCGCATGCAATCCTGCTCGAGTCGAGCCCCACGTACTCGCGGCTCTACCACTTGCAGTTCGAGGCATCGCGATGACCGTGACCATGCGACGTGTGGTGCGATGACGGATCGCGGCGGGGTCGTGCGGTGCGCGACTACATCCGCTCGGACGGCACGGGGCTCGATACGTCGCGGCGCTGCGGGACCGCCTGCCGGCGCTGAGGTTCGTCCTGGAGCACTTCGAGGTCGTTCAGGGTCGCGTCGCGGCGGATGGCTCGGACATCGAGCCGGCGGTCGCGAGGAAGCGCTAGCCGCCGCTACTCGCCGATCACCTGGATGCTGATCTCGCGCTTCCGCGGGCCGTCGAGCTCGGCGAAGATGACCGACTGGAAGCGGCCGAGCGTCAGCTCGCCGTTGTTCACGCCGACCGCGATGTTGCGCCCGAGCAGCGCCGCCCGCAGATGCGAGTGCGCGTTGCCGCGCTCGCAATCGGACACCCGCGGGTCGTCGTGGCGATAGCCGTCGCGCTCGGGCACGATATTCTCGATCAGCGATCGCAGATCGTCGATCAGCGCGCTCTGGAACTCGTTGACGAACAGCGCGCAGGTCGTGTGCAGGGTGTTGACGAGCGCGATACCGGTGGTGACCGCGAACTGCTGGACCGAGTCGCGTACGAGCTTGGTGATATCCGAGATCTCGGTCCGCTCGTCCGTCGCCAGGGTGAAGGACGTGTTGTAAACCTTCATCGTCGTGCTCTCTCCACGGCGTGCCGCTTCGACTGACTCGCCACACTCCCACCAGGCCGCGCCAAGACCAACCGTTACGATACCGACATATTTCCAGAAAAGTCAATCTTCTTAGCGCCCGTGAGGCGGAAGTCTTCGACTTCCCGAGTCGATTCCGTCCGCGCGCGACGGCAGGGTCACACCGTCCTCGGGTCGAGCAGATCGCGCAGACCGTCGCCCAGGAGATTGAGCCCCAGCACGGTCAGGGCGATCGCGCCGCCCGGGGAACACGGCGAACCACGGGTTCAGCGACAGGAAGCTCTGCGCCTCTCGCAGCATCAGCCCCCAGGACGGATGCGGCGGCTGCGTCCCGAGACCCAGATACGCGAGTCCGGCCTCGGCGAGGATCGCGATCGGGAAAGCTCGTCGTCGCCTGGACGATGAGCGGCGCCAGCGTGTTCGGCAGGATGTGGCGCGCGATCAGCCGCCGGTCGCGCGCGCCGAGCGCGCGGGCCGCGACGACGAACTCGCGCGCGCGAAGCTCGAGGAAGCCCGCGCGGGTCAGCCGCGCGAACGCCGGCACGAATGCGATGCCGATGGCGACCATGCTGATCACGATGCCGGGGGCGAACACCGCGGCGAACAGGAGCGCGGAGAGAATCGCCGGGAAGCCCTGGATCGCGTCGACCAGCCGCATGAACGCCTCGTCGATCCAGCCGCCGACGTAGCCGCTCGCGATGCCGATCACGATCCCGATGGCGGCGCCGATGCCGACCGCGATCACGCCGACGGCGATGGAGATGACGGTGCCGGTCATCACGCGCGAGAGCATGTCGCGTCCGTACTGGTCGGTGCCGAAGAGATGCGCGCCGGACGGGCCCTGGAGCCGGCCGGTGATCGACATCGCGAGCGGATCCTGCGGCGTGTAGACGAGGCTCAGCGCCGCCGTCACGATCAGCAGCGCCGTGATCGCGACGCCGAGCGTGAACGTGAGGTGCCGGAGCGGCCGTCGCCGCATCCTATTCATACCGAATGCGTGGATCCAGCACGACGTACAGGAGATCCACCGCGAAGTTGATCAGCACGATCGTCGAGGCGACGAAGAGCGTCACGCCCTGCACGACCGGCAGATCGCGCGCGGTGATCGCGCCGAGGGCCAGGCGTCCGAGCCCCGGCAGCGCGAACACCGACTCGAGGATGATCGCGCCCGCCATCAGCTGGCCGAGCTGCAGGCCGGCCACCGTCACGATCGGGATCAAGGCGTTGCGCAAGGTGTGCTTGGCGAGGACCGAGAGCTCGCTCACCCCCTTGGCGCGCGCGGTGCGCACGTAGTCCTCGCGCAGCACGTCGAGCACCGAGGAGCGCGTGGCGCGCACCAGGACGGCCATCTGGAAAAATCCGAGCGCGATCGCCGGGAGCAGCAGCGAGCGCACCCCCGGCCAGACTCCGCTCGACCAGCCGGCGAAGCCGCCCGACTGCACCCAGCCCAGATGCACCGAGAACAGCAAGATCAGGAGCAGACCGGCCCAGAACCCCGGAATCGCGATCCCGATCTGCGAGACGACCATCGCCACGTAGTCGCCGGCGCGGCGGTGACGGCGCGCGGCGTAGAGCCCCAGCGGGATCGCCGTCGAGGCCATGAGCGCGGCCGCCATCAGGGTGAGCGGCAAGGTCACCGGGAGCCGGCTCACGATCAGGCGCCCCACCGGCACGTCGTACTGGAGCGAGACGCCGAGATCGCCGCGGACCGCGCGCGTAAGCCACTCGGTGTACTGGACCAGGATCGGCCGGTTCAATCCGAGCGCCTCGCGCAGGCGCGCCGCCGCCTCGGGGCTTCCCTCGGGGCCGATGATCACGAGCGCGGGATCGCCGGGCAGGACGCGGACGACGACGAACACGAGGGCCGAGACGAAGAAGAGGGTCGCGACGAACGCCGCGACCCTCCTGGCGATGTACCGCCGCACGCCTAGCCTTGAAGTCCGGGCTACTTCACCCACGAGACCTCGGAGAGATCGTTGACGCCGGCACCGGCCGGCAGATCCTTCCAGAGGCCCTGCAGACCCTTCTTGGTCACGACCAGCCGGGGGTGGATGTACAGCCACACGACCGGCGCGTCCTCGACGAGCTTCTTCTGGATCTTCACGTAGAGCTCGCGGCGCGCCTTGTCGTCGACGGTGACCTCGGATTCCTGGAAGATCTTCTGGAACTCGGGGCTGTCGTAGCGGAAGTAATATTTCGGGTTCGCGTAGTTGGCGACGTCCCACGCCTCGGCGTGCCCGATGATCGTGAGGTCGTAGTCGGCGTCCTTCCACACGCGCGAGAGCCACTGGCCCCACTCGATCTGCTCGATCTTGATCTTCACGCCGACCTTCTGGAGCTGGTCGGCCAGGACCTCGCCGGTGCGCACGGTGTAGTAGTACTGGGGCGCAACCTTCAGCACGGCCTCGAACCCGTTCGGGTAGCCGGCCTCGGCCAGGAGCTTCTTGGCCTTCGCGGGGTCGTACGGCATGGCGCCGGACATGTCGACGAAATACGGATTGAGCGGATCGACGTTGGTCCCGAGCACGCGGCCGAAGCCGAACATCGCGCCTTTCACCACCTCGGGCTTGTTGATCCCGTAGGTGACGGCGCGGCGCACCCGCACGTCGGTGAACGGCTTGCGCGAGTTGTTCATCGACATGATGACGTCGTTCGTCGTCTCGCCGACGATCACCTGGAAGCGCGGGTCCTTCTGCAGATCCGGGATGTGCTCCGGGCCCAGGCCGAACATCGTGGCGTCGACGTCACCCGCCTTGAGCGCGGCGAGCGCGGCGTTCGGGTCCGGGATGAACCGGTAGGTGACGCGGTCGAGCTTGGGCAGCCCCTTCACGTGATAGTCGGCGTTCTTCGCCAGCACGATCCGATCGCCGCGCACCCACTCGGCGACCTTGTAAGGCCCGGTGCCGATGGGCTCGCTCTTGAGCGTGTCGACGGCCTCGCGCGGATAGATGACGGAGCCCTGCCGCGCCATGGTCAGGAGAAAATTGGCGTTGGTGGTCTTGAGCGCGAACGTGAGCGTGTAGTCGTCCTTGACGATGATGTCGGCGATCACCTCGTACTGCTTGACCGCCGGGTGCTTGGTCTCCGGGTTCATCGCCCGATCGAAGACGAACTTCACGTCGGCGGCCTTCATCTCGCGTCCGTTCTGGAAGCGGACGCCCTTCTTCAGGAAGAACGTGTAGTTCTTGTTGTCCGAGGTGTGCCACTTCTCGGCGAGCCACGGCACGAGCTTGCCGTGGCGGTCGACCTTCACGAGCGCCTCCTGCACGTTGTAGAAGACGACGCCCGCGGTGGCGGACGCCGGCGTCGCCGTCAGATCGAGGCCGGGTGGCTCGGTCGCGGCCTGCACCACCAGATTCTGCTGCGGGCGCCGCGGCCGGAGACGCGAGAGGCAGCAGGGCGAGCGCGACGAGCAGGAGCTTGGCGAGGTGCCGCATCGGACGATCCTCCTAGCGCTTGGACGACGACCTGAAGTACTCGACCGTCCGCCGGAACCCTTCGTCGAAATTGACCAGCGGCGAGTACCCCATGAGCCGCTTGGCCTTGGAGACATCGGCGAGCGTGTGCGGCACGTCGCCGGCGCGCGTGGGCGTATGACGCCGCTCGAGCTTCTTGCCCAGGAGCGCCTCGAGCCTCGCGATGATGTCCAGCAGGCTCACGCGCTCTCCGCAGCCGACGTTGAACGCTTCGCCGGCCGCGGCCGGCGCCTTGGCGGCGAGCAGGTTGGCCTCGACGACGTTGTCGATGTAGGTGAAGTCCCGGGACTGCGAGCCGTCCCCGTGCACCTCGAGCGGCTGGCCCCGAAGGCCCCACTGGATGAAGCGCGCGATGACCGCCGCGTACTGGGATTTCGGGTCCTGGCGCGGACCGAACACGTTGAAGTAGCGGAGCCCGACCGTCTCGACGTTGTAGAGACGGGTCCACGCCGCGGCGTACTGCTCGCCGGCCGCTTTCGACACCGCGTAGGGCGACACCGGCGCCGGCGGCTGATCTTCGCGCTTGGGGAGCTCCGGCCGATCGCCGTAGACCGACGACGACGACGCGTAGACGACCCGCGGCACCTTGCAGCGCCGCGCGGCCTCGAGCACGTTCAGGGTGCCGTTGACGTTGTTGTCGTTGGCGCCGAGCGGGTCCTTGACCGAGCGGGGCACCGAGCGCATCGCCGCCTGGTGGTAGATCACGCGCGCGCCGCGCGCCGCGCGGAGCACCACCGAAAGATTCCGGATGTCCCCGCGGACGACCTCGAGCTGGCGGCGGTACTTGGACGCGAAGGCGAGGTTGGTCCGGGCGCCGCTCGAGAAGTTGTCGAGGATGCGGACGCGACCGCCGTCCGCCAGGAGCCGCTCGACGAGATGCGAACCGATGAAGCCGGCGCCGCCCGTCACGAGCGAAAGATCAGTCACTCCGCGATTGTAACATCGCCGGCTCGCGCGGCCGCCTGCTCCCGGCGGCTTGACACCCCCGAAAACGACACGGTACGGTGGTCGGGCCGTCAGATGAGCATGCGCGAGCCGGTCGAGTCGATGCTGCTGTGCTACTGCACGAACCTGACGATCGGCCAGCTACGCGAAGCCTGCCTCGCCGGAACCTGGCCGCTGGCGGACAAGGAGCGTACCGGGAGGCTCTGCACGGGCTGCGTCGGCGATCTCCTCTACTGCCTGCGACGCTTCGGCGTCGCGGCGACGCCCCGTCTCACGATCGACGAGTAACCCTTCGAGACGCTGCGGCCGCTCGGTACACCACGGCGGTCTCCTCGACCATCGTCCGCACCGTAAACTTCTCCAGCACGCGGCGGCGTCCCGCCTGCCCCATCCGCCGGCGCCGGGCCGGATCGTCGAGGAGCGACTCGATGGCGTTGGCCAGCGCCGCGTCGTCCTCTCGTGGCACCAGCACGCCTGTCGTTTCATCCACGACGTCCCGGTGACCGGGAACGTCCGTCGCGACCACGGCGCGCTCACACGCCATCGCCTCCAGCGGGGCGAGCGGCAGTCCTTCTTTTGACGATGAGGTGGCGTAGAGGTCGCAGCTCGAGTACGGGTTGGTTTTCCACGCGATCGCGCCGGGACTGAAGACGACGCGGACGTTCCGCTCGGCGGCGCGCTGTTCGATCCGACCTTTCTCCGGCCCTTCACCCACGAGCAGGAGCGCGACCTTGGGATGCCGCTCGCGGACGAGGGCGAGCGCATCGACGAGAGCCCTGTGGTTCTTGACCGGATCGAGCCGCGCCACACAGCCGACGACCTGGTCGTCGTCGGTCAACCCGAGCTGGGCTCGCGTGCTGGCCGGCCGCGCGTTCAGCTCGTCGACATCGATCCCGTTCACGACGACCGCGCTGTGCCCTGGGTGGGCCACGCCCAGACGCAGAGCTTCGGTCTCCTGTGTCTCGGACACATTGATCACGGTATGGGTGAGGCCGGCCAGCCATCGCTCGAGCGCCAGATACGCGTTCTGACCCGCGCGGGAATAGTTTTCATAGTGGATGCCATGAAACGTGTGCACCGAGGGCACGCCGGCCAGCTTCGCGCCCAGCCGACCATAGAGGCCGGCACCCTTGCCGTGGGTGTGAACGACGTCGGCACGGCTATCGCGAATGAGGCGCACGACTCGGCGGAGCGTCAGGGGGAACGCACGGAGCGTGTCCACGGCGACGTCAGCGAGCTCGATGCCGAGAGTCCGGAGATCCGCGGCGAACCGCTCATCCCACGGACCGGCGACCGAGATCTCGAATTCCTCGCCGGGAAGGTGACGAACGAGATGAAAGACCTGGCGCGGACCACCGCCGAGCGCCGTGGCCGTCAAGAGCTGCAGGACGCGAATCACGCGTCGCTCATTTTCGTCACCGTTCATAGTAACCTTCGCGGTCGCACACCGCCGAGCAATCGAGGCACCGCAAAACGTAGTTGACGTCCATGCGCCGACGGTCGATCATCGGTTCGTTTCGCGATGAACCCGACCGACTCCACTCTCGACGGATCCGTCGACCTCTGAGCCCGAGGAGAGCACCGATGGCGTCCCCAGCGTTCGTCGCAGGCGATTTCAGGATCTTCGACGTGAAGGGCTTCAAACCGCGCATGAGCGAGATCCGCGCGCGCGTGCGCCCGAAGCTGGGTGCGTTCGGCGAGAGCCTGGCGTCGTCGGTCGGTCGCTCGGTCGGCGGTGAAGTGTTCGCGCACGTCGCCCAGCACGCGCGCCGCACGGTGAACCCGCCGGACGATACGTGGGTCGCCTTCGGCCCCGACGCTCGCGGCTACAAGAAGCACAGCCACTTCAAGGTCGCCGTCTCGCGTCACTGCGTGCGCTTTCTCTTCGAGATCGGCCCCGAGCACGCCGACAAGCGACGCTGGGCGAGCACGTGGAAGAAGCACGCGCCCAAGGTCGGCCCGGTGCTCCGGCGGGTGAAGCATCTCGCGTGGTTCAAGAACGAGCACGACGAGGAGCCGGCGTCACCGCTGGCCGACTTCACGCCGGAGAAGCTCGAGGAGCTGGCCGACGAGCTCACGCGGACCCGCGACGGTCAGCTCGTCCTCGGGCGGGCGGTGTCGGCCGACGAGGCGGCGCGCTGGACGGAGGCGCAGTACCGCTCGGCGGCGCTCGAGACGTTCCGCACCCTGGCTCCCCTCTACCGGCTCCGGTAGGCGTGGCGACGCGCGCTGTCATCTTCGACATGGACGGCGTGCTGATCGACTCCGGAGCGCACCATCGAGCGGCCTGGCGCGCGCTCCTCGACGAGCTGGGCGTGGTCCCCGCCGAGCCCGACTACTGGCGTCTGACCATCGGCCGCCCGAGCGTCGAGGCGGTGCCGTTGCTCCTGGGGCGCGAGACGTCGTGGGCCGAGGCGCAGCGGCTGGCGGCGCGCAAGCAGGAGCACTACCGGCGGCTCGCCGGCGGCGGGCCGGCGCTGGTTCGCGGCGTCGCCGAGTTCGTCACCGATCTCGCGGCGCGGAGCGTGCCGCGCGCCGTCGCCACCTCCGCCTCGCGGCACGACGTCGACACGCTCCTGACTCGCGCGCGCCTGCGCGACCGATTCGAGGTCGTCGTGGCCGCCGAGGACGTCCGACACGGCAAGCCCGATCCCGAGGTCTACCTGCTCGCCGCCGGCCGGCTCGGTGTCGCGCCCGAGCAGTGTCTGGTCTTCGAAGACGCGGTGGTCGGCGTGCAGGCCGCGCGAAGCGCCGGCATGCGGGCCATCGGCGTGAGCACCGCCCACACCGAGACCGAGCTTCGCGCGGCCGGCGCCGAGCGCGCCGTCGAGGATTTCGAAGGAGTCTCATGGCCAGCGTGAGCACGTCGGATTTCTGGACCGATCTGTACGCGCGCGGAGCGGACGGCTGGGACATTCGCCAGCCGACGCCGCCGCTCGTCGAGTTCATGGATCACACGCCGCTCGGCGCCCGGCCGCGTCGCGGTGCCGGGCTGCGGGCGCGGCCACGACGTGCGCTTCCTGGCCCGCCGCGGCTACGCCGCGGTCGGCTTCGACTTCTCCGCGACCGCGCTCGCCGAGGCGCGCGCGCTCGCCAAGACCGACAACGTGACCGCCGAGTTCGTCGAGCGCGACCTCTTCACGCTCGGCCTCGACTACGGGCACGCCTTCGACGGCATCTGGGAGTACACGTGCTTCTGCGCCATCGAACCCCGGCGGCGCGCGGAGTACGTCCGCACGATGCGCGCGATCCTGAAGCCGGGCGGCTGGCTCCTGGCGTGCTTCTTTCCGATGCGGCGGCGCGCCGCCGGCCCGCCCTTTCCGGTCTCCGAGCGCGAAGTGCGCCGCCTGTTCGCTCCGGGGTTTCGCATCGAGCGCGCCTACGCGCCGCGCTCGGTGAGACCGCGGCAGGGGCAGGAGTGGATGGTTCTCCTCCGCAAGGTTTGCTAACGTACGCCCGACGCAGGAGCGAGAGCCATGGCTGACCAAGAACCCTCGAAAGCGGCGCAAGCGCTCGCCTCGCAGATCGAGCGAGACGGCGGGCGGGTTCTCGCGGTCTACCAGGAGCCCGTCGGCGATCACTGGCAGATCTTCGGTCTCCTGCCCCGCGCCAAGTGCGAGGCGAGCCCGTATCAGCGCGATCTCTCGCCGACGCACGTCAAGCGGCTCACCGAGTCGATCAAGCGTCTCGACCGGTTCGTGGATCCGATCGTGGCGATCTCGCCGCGGCCGGGCGTCTACTGGACGCCGAACGGGAATCATCGCCGCGCCGTCCTCGACAAGCTCAAGGCCGACTTCATCCCGGTCATTCTGGTCGTCGAGCCGGAGATGCTCTTCGAGGTGCTGCCCCTCAACGTCGAGAAGGCCCACAACCTCAAGGAAAAGTCGCTCGAGGTCATCCGGATGTACCGGGCGCTCGTCACGGACGATCCCGACACCACCGAGGAGAAGTGGGCCGCGCAGTTCGAGGCGCCGCACTTCATCACGCTCGGCCTGCTCTACGAAGAGAACAAGCGGTTCGCCGGCGGCGCCTTCGCGCCGATCCTCCGCCGGGTCGACAAGTTCCTGAAGCAGACCTTGCCCAAGGGCCTCGACTCGAGGACGGAGCGCGCCGACATGGTGCGCGCCGCCGACGCGGCGCTCGGCGTCGCCGTCGCGAAGATCAAGAAGCGCGGGATCAACCACCCCTACGTGAAAAACTATCTGCTCGCGCGCACGACGCCGCTCACGCGCGCGCGCAAGACCCTGCCCTCGTTCGAGCAGACCTTCAAGAAGCTGCGCGAGAACCTCGAAGAGTTCGACGTCAGCAAGGTCCGCTACGACGAGATCCAGCGCTCCGCGATCATGTCGTCCGCTCTGAATGATCGGAATGACCGTGAACCGTCCCGAGCCGACGAACGCACATCCGAGACAATCGGGCGTGCGGAGCTTCGCCGCGCCTGTCTCAGGCCACCCTCGGTCCAAGGCGGCCTCACGGTCCCCGCTACAACGGAGCCGGCTCGCACCTGTCTCAGGCCACCCTCGGTCCAAGCCGGCCTCACGGTCCCCGCTACAATGACCGCCTCGCCGGGCGCGTCGCCGTCGTCACCGGCGGGACCGGGGCGCTGGGACAGGCGGTCACCTTGCGGCTCCTCGCCGACGGCGCGATCGTCGCCGTGCCGTACGCCGTCGAAGCGGAGCGTGAGCGGCTGACCCAGCGGGTGGCCGCCGCGGACCGCCAGCGCCTGATCGTGCAGTCCGTCGACGTGATCGACGTCAAGGCCATGACCGCCTTCGCCGAGAGTGTCGTCGCGGCGCGCGGCAAGATCGACATCCTCGTGGCCGGTGTCGGCGGCTTCGCCGGAGGCTCGCTCGTCGAGACGGAGCTCGAGACGTGGCAGCGCATGCTCGATCTCAACCTGACGAGCGTCTTCAGCGTCACCAGGGCGGTGGTTCCCGCGATGATCCGTGCCCGCTACGGCCGGGTCGTCGTGGTCGCCTCCCGCGCGGTCGTGCCTCCGGCCGGGGGCTTCATCGCCTACACGGTCGCCAAGGCCGGGGCGATCGCATTCACCCAGGCGCTCTCCCAGGAGACGCACCCCCACGGGATCACCGTGAACGCCGTGCTGCCCAGCACCATGGATACCCCTGCAAACCGCGCCGCCATGCCGGACAGCGACCGGAAGGGCTGGGTGCCGGTCGAGGCGGTTGCCGACGCGATCGCCGTGCTCGCCCGCGAAGCCTCCGGACACATCACCGGCACCCTGCTCGCCATCTGAAGATACCACCCCCCGAAGGGTCCGTAGGCGTCCGGAAACGGACCCCTTTGGGGGACCTCCGCCGTAAACGATCGGATACGCCATGCGTCCAATCAATCAGTGGTTTAAGCGGTCAGATTCCGAGCAGACGGAGGGACCGATGAAGCCTCTGACGACGATGGCCATCGGAGCGGTAGTGCTGGCGCTGGGTTACGGCGCCGCCGACGCCCAGAACGGGCGGGTCAGACAGGACCGGCAGGATGTACGCCAGGATCGCCGGGAGCTGCACGGAGACAACCGCGATATCCGCCAGGATCGCCGGGAGCTGGCGGGAGACCGCCGGGAGCTCAGTCAGGACGTGAAGGCCGGACGGACCGGCGAGGTGAAGCAGGACCGCGCGGAGATCCGCGGCGACAAGCGCGAGCTTCGCGAGGACGTGCGCGACCGGCGCGACGACCGGCGCGATTTGAACAAGGACCGCCGGGACCTCCGAAACGATCAGACCGTCAAGCGCGACCGCCAGGACGTTCGCCAGGACCGGCGGGAGCTCGGGCGCGACAATCGCGAGGTCCGTCAGGATCGGCGCGAGCTGGCGGGTGACCGCCGGGAGCTGAACCAGGACATCAAGGCCGGCCGGACCAACGAGGTCCGTCAGGACCGGCGCGAGCTCGTGAGTGACCGGCGGGAGCTGCGGGAGGACGTGCGGGATCGGCGTGACGACCGCGGCGACCTTCGTCAGGATCAGCGCGAGCTGGCGCGCGACGAGCGGAGTCGGTAGCAGCCGGGAACACTTGCCGCACGATGGTCGGGAGTGACAAGGTGAAGGACGAAGGGACAACAGGCGAGTGGAGCCAGCGGACGAAGCGCTCTGTGAGCGCGTGGCCAGGCGAGACGAGGCGGCGTTCGACCTCCTCGTGTCGCGGTATCAGGAGCGAGCGTATCGTCTCGCCTGGTCGATCCTCCGGAACGCCGAGGACGCGCGTGACGTCTCGCAGGAGGCCTTCATCCGGCTGTACGAGACCGCCGGCAGCTTTCGCGGGCGGTCGAAATTTTCGACGTGGTTCTATCGGATCCTGGTCAACTTGTGCCTGGACCACAAGCGCAAGCACAAGTGGTGGAAGCTCTGGGTGCGCGATGACGATGACGACCGAGCCGAGACGATTCTCGACCGGCAGCCGGCGCCGGTCAACGATCCGGTCGACAAGCTCAGCCGGGAGGAAACGTTGAAGGCGTTGGGATCGGCCGTGGATCGGCTGGCCCCGCGCCAGCGGGCGGCGGTGCTGCTCCGAGTGCAGGAGGACATGGCGACGTACGATATCGCTCGGGTGCTCAAATGCTCCGAGGCGACCGTGCGCGTCCACCTGCACCGTGCGCTCGCGACACTGAAGAAGACGGTGGAGAAGCGCTGACATGGCAAGGCATCCCGATACTGATCTCGTGCCCTATCTCAGGGGGGAGCTCCCCCCGGCCGAGCGCGAGCGCGTCGCTCGACATCTTGAGGAATGCCCGGACTGCAAGCAGGACACCGAGCTGCTCCGGGATCTTCTCGGCAATCTCGCGCACGCGATCGGGCAGCCGCCCACGGTGAACTGGGCGCGCTATCGCGCCGAGCTTCGCGAGAAGCTCGAGGCGCGGCGCGCTCACGTGGGCTGGTGGCGGCGTCCCATGCCGGTCGCGCTGTCGGCGAGCCTCGCCGGGATCCTGTTGTTCGTCGCGGTCTGGGGCAGTCGCGAGATGTCCCGACCCGCGGATCCGATCGGCCCGGACGAAGTGGTCATGGCTCAGGAGCTCGGCCTCTTACAAGATCTGCGCACCGTCGAGCGGCTCGATCTCCTCGAAGATCTCGAGGTCATTCGCAACCTCGACGGCCTTGCCTCGGACCGCCAGGGCTAACCGTGCGCCGGACGCGCCTGTGGCTCGCGCTGGGGCTGCTCGGGGCGGTCGCAAGCGGGACGGCGGCGTCTTCGTCGGGCGCCGCCGATGGCGCCGTGCAGCCGCCGCCCGACGCCCAGATGCTGCTCGACCTCGACCTGCTCAAGGGAACCGACCTCAACCGGGAACGCGAGCTCTACACGCGCATGCCGATTCTGGAGCGCATGAGGATCCTCGAGTCGATGCCGAGCTCGGAGACCGCGCCGCGCCAGACCCCGGCTCCGAACGAGGCAAAGGAGCGATGACCCGCCGCGGCCTGCCGGTGCTGCTCTTGCTGGGCGTCATGCTGACCCTTGGCGGCCTGGACGTTGCCTGGGGGCAAACGCCGCCGCCGGCGATCCAGGGGCTCGACAAGCTCACGCCGGAGGAGCGGGCGATCGCCGAGCGCAACCTCGAGCGCTGGCAGCGGCTCACGCCCGAGGAACGGCAGCGCGCCCTCGAGAACTATCGTCATTGGAAGTCGATGACCCCGGAGGAGCGGGAGACGGCGCGCCAGAACTATCGGCGCTTCCGCCAGCTCACGCCCGACCAGCGTGCGCAGATTCTCAAAGACTTTCAGCACTGGAACGAGCTGCCCAAGGAGCGTCAGCAAGAGCTGCAGAAGGCGTACGAGCGCTGGCAGCGGCTGCCACAAGACCGGCGAGACCGCATCCAGCAGCGGCTCGGCCAGTGGGAATCGATGACCCCGGAGGAGCGGGATCGGGTGCTCCGCAACCAGGAGCGCTGGCGCCAGATGAGCCCCGAGGAGCGCGAGCGGATCCGCGAGCGCTGGCGGCAGATGCCACCCGAGGAGCGCGAGCGGCTGCGCCAGCAGCGTCAGCAGCAGCGCCGAGGTCCACAGTGAACGCCACGATGAAGCCTCTGGTCTGCGCCGCGCTCGGGCTCGGCCTCCTGGGCGGGTGCACGTCAGCCAAAGCCGGCGACAGCCACGTCGCCGCGCCAGTCGCTCAGGGGGCGCCAGCGGTCCCGGCCGCCGCGCCCGCGCGGCCGGTCGCGACCGCGACGGCGCCGAGCGTCAGCGGTGAGCGCCAGATCATTCACGCGCTGAGTCGGCTCACGTACGGCCCGCGGCCCGGCGATGTCGAGCGCGTCCGGGCGATGGGTGTCTCCGCCTGGATCGACCGCCAGCTGCGTCCTCGGACGATCGACGACTCCGCCACCGACCGGGCCCTGGTCGAGCTGACCACGCTCCGGATGCCCATCTCCGAGGCGCTCCGCGAGTTCCCGCGCCCCGATCCCAAGCTGCGGGCGAAGATCGCGAACGGCGAGATGTCGCGTCAGGAAATGCAGGCGCTGTACCCGATGGACAAGCGCCCGGCGCGGATCGCCACCGAGCTCCAGGCCGCGAAGGTCGTGCGCGCCGTGACGAGCGAGCGCCAGCTCGAAGAGCTCATGGTCGATTTCTGGTTCAACCACTTCAACGTGTTCGCCGGCAAGGGCGACGTGCGGTGGTACGTCTCGGCCTACGAGCGCGAAGCGATCCGCCCGTACGCGATGGGCAAGTTTCCCGACCTCGTGCGCGCCACCGCGTACCATCCCGCGATGCTCTTCTACCTCGACAACTGGCTCAGCGCCCGGCCGGACTTCGTCGTGCCGGTGGGACCGAATCGCGGACGCAAGGGCGGGCTCAACGAAAACTACGCGCGCGAGCTGATGGAGCTGCACACGCTCGGCGTGGACGGCGGCTACACACAGAAGGACGTCACCGAGGTCGCCCGCGCATTCACCGGCTGGACGATCGACCGGCCGCAGACCGACGGGCACTTCATCTTCCGGCCGCGCATGCACGACGGCGGCGAGAAAATCGTGCTCGGTCAGCGGATCCCGGCCGGCGGCGGGCGTGACGACGGCGAGCGCGTGATCGAGATCCTCACGCGCCACCCGGCGACCGCGCGCTTCGTCGCGACGAAGCTGGTGCGGCGCTTCGTCTCGGACACTCCCCCGCCCGCGCTGGTCGCGCGAGTGGCCGGCACCTACACGAGCACCGGCGGCGATATCTCCGCCATGCTCCGGACCATCTTCGAGTCACCGGAGTTCTTCAGCGAGGACGCGTACCGGGCCAAGATCAAGAAGCCGTTCGAGTTCGTGGCGAGCGCGGTACGCGCGCTCGGCGGCACCACCGACGCCACGGGCGGCATGGCGCTCGCGCGCGCCAGCGCCGAGATCGGCGAGCCGCTCTACCAGGCGCAGCCGCCGACGGGCTACGCCGACCGCGGCGCGGTCTGGGTGAACGCCGGCGCCTTGCTGGCCCGCATGAACTTCGCGCTCGGTCTCGCGTCGGGCCGCTATCCGCACGTGAGCGTCGCGCTGCCGGCCCTGGTCGCCGGCGCCGACCCGAGCTCGCCTTCGGCCGTGCTCGACCGTCTCCTGGCCTCGATCGTGGCCGATCAGCCCGGGCCGGAGACGCGCGCGGTCCTGACCGCCCAGCTGAGCGAGCCGCAGATCACGCGCCTGTCACCGGACGACCGAGGTCCGGCGAATACCGACGTCGCGAAGCTCGCCGCGCTCGTGATCGGGTCCCCCGAGTTTCAGCGGCGGTGAGCGGAGAGCCGGGCATGATCACGCGGCGAACGTTCGTGAAGGCCGGCGGGTGCGCGCTGGTCGCCTACGCCGGAGCCCCTCGATTCCTGCTTCGCGCGGCCCATGCCGCGGAAGCGAGCGGCAAGGTGCTGGTGGCGATCTTCCAGCGGGGCGCCGTCGACGGCCTCAGCATGGTGACGCCGTACGGCGACCCGGGCTACACCGGAGTGCGGCCCTCGATCGGGCTCCAGCCGCCGCGGCGGGGCGAGAGCGAGCGCGCCGCCGATCTCGACGGCTTCTTCGCGTTTCACCCGAGCCTGGCGCCGCTCGTGCCGCTCTGGGCGAACCGCTCGCTCGCGGTGGTCCACGCCTGCGGCTCCCCGGACACGACACGCTCGCACTTCGATGCCCAGGACTACATGGAGTCCGGGACACCCGGCGTGAAGAGCACGCCGGACGGCTGGCTCGCGCGCGCCGTCGGCACGCGGCCGGCGAAGTCGACGCCGTTCCGCGCGGTCGCGATCGGCCCCGCGCTCCCGCGAACGCTCCAGGGCGACGTCGGCGCGATCTCGATGCAGTCCCTCGATCGGTTCGACGTCCGCGGCGGCTCCGACGGAACCGCGCGCGCCGGCTTCGAATCGCTCTACGAGCAGGGTGTCCACGATCTCCTGCACGGGACCGGGCGTGAGACCTTCGACGCCGTGAAGATGCTCCGCAGCGCCAAGGCCTCGCGGATTCCGCCGGCGAACGGCGCGGAGTATCCGCGCGTACCGCTCGGCGAGGCGTTGCGTCAGATCGCGCAGCTCATCAAGGCCAACGTCGGCCTCGAGGTCGCCTTCGCCGATATGCAGGGCTGGGACACGCACGTCGGTCAGGGCGCCGAGCGCGGCCAGCTCGCGCTCCGCTTCCGGGACTTCGGCGCGGCGCTTGCGGCCTTCTCTCAGGATCTCGGCGACAGGATGTCGGACGTCGTCGTGCTGACGATGTCGGAGTTCGGCCGCACGGTCGCGGAGAACGGCAACCGCGGCACCGACCACGGTCACGCGACGGCGATGCTCGTCCTCGGCGGCGGCGTTCGCGGCGGCCGCGTCTACGGCCGCTGGCCGGGCCTCGACCGGCACCAGCTCTTCGAGGGCCGCGACCTCGCCGTCACCACCGACTTCCGCAACCTCTTCTCCGAGATCGCGACGCGCCACCTCGGCGTGCCCGCGGCCCCGATCTTCCCGGGCTTCAAGCCGACTCAACCGCTCGGCATCCTCGCCTGAAACACCAGGCAAAATTCACCACCGCAGGCTGCGCAAAAAGGTCCAGATGCGAGACGGCACCGCCTGTGATACCGTCCGCGCGCATGGGCGAAAACGTCACCTTGGTTCGTGAAGGCGCGATCGCGACCGTCACCTTGAACCGTCCCGATCGCCGTAACTCGCTGAGCGATCCGATGCTGACCGAGCTCGCCGCGGCGTTCGTGGAGCTGCGTGACGACACCGCCACGCGCGTCGTCATCGTCACCGGCGCGCCGCCGGTGTTCTCGGCCGGCGCCGACGCCGGGCTCAAGTCGACGATGTCGGAGGACGAGCGCCGCCAGGCGTTCGGCCAGCGCAAGAGCCAGTTCCGGCGGCTGTTCGAGCGCGCCAACACGATGCTGGAAGGCCTCGAGCAGGCGACGATCGCGATGATCAACGGCCACGCGGTCGGCGGCGGCTGGGGTCTGACGCTCGCCTGCGACTTCCGGTGGGCCGCCGCCGAAGCGCAGCTCTGGATTCCCGAGGTCGACCTCGGCGTGCCGCTCGGCGTCGCCTCGACGACCCGCTTCGTGCGCCTCGTCGGCCCCGCGCGCGCGAAGGAGATCATCATGGAGTGTCGGCGGTACTCCGCCGCCGAGGCTCAGACGTGGGGGCTCGTCCATCGTGTCGTGCCCGGGGCGTCGCTCGCCAAGGAAGTGCGCGCGTACGCCGAAGCGCTGACCAAGAAACCGTTCAAGGCGATGGCGGAGGTCAAGGCTCGCATCAACGCCATCGCGCGCACCGGGATCCCGGAGGTGAACGCGATGACGGAGGGATTCCTCGATCGTGGCTGACCGCCCGATGATGCTCGAGGGCGTCCGCGTGCTCGACCTCTCCCGCGTGATCGCGGGCCCGTACTGCGCCACCCTGATGGCCGACCTCGGCGCCGACGTGGTCAAGGTCGAGCGGCCCGGCCGCGGCGACGATCTACGGGCGTGGCGAGGCAACGGGATGAGCGCGACCTTCGCGGCGATCAACCGTAACAAGCGCGGCATCGCCGTGGATCTCCAGCAGCCCGAGGGATCCAAGCTCGTCTTCGAGCTGGCCCGGCGCGCCGACGTCGTCGTCGAGAACTTCCTCCCGGGTGTCGCCGACAAGCTCGGGCTCGGGTACGACGCCGTGAGCGCGGTGAACCCGTCCGCGGTCTACGTCTCGGTGACGGGCTTCGGGCAGAACGGGCCGCATGCCCGCCGCGCGGGCTACAACACGATCGCCCAGGGCATGAGCGGGATCATGGCGCTCACCGGAATGCCGGGGCATCCCCCGACGAAGGTCGGCGGCTCGGTCTCCGATCTCGCCGCGGCCTTCCTCGCGTTCGGTGTCGCGAACGCCGCGCTCGCCCATCGACTGCGCACCGGTCGGGGCCAGCACCTCGACGTCAGCCTGCTGGCCTCGACTCTGGCGCTGCTCCCCGATCCGGTCGCCCACTATTTCGACTCGGGTCAGCGGCCGACCCGCGTCGGCAACCGCAACCCGTATCTCTCGCCGGCCGAGGCGTTCCGGACCAAGGACGGCTGGGTCCAGGTCGTCATCATGAACCCCGACCAGTACACACGCTTCAGCCGCGCGCTCGGCGAGCCGGCGCTGGCGAGCGATCCGAAGTTCGCGACCAACGACACGCGCGTGGCGAACCACGACGAGTTCAAGGCGCGCGTCGAGCGTACGCTGTCACGGGAGACCACGGCCGTGTGGGTCTCGCGGTTCGAGACCGAGCAGGTAGCCGCCGGCCCCATCTACGAGTTCGACGAGGTCTTCGAGGATCCTCAGGTCAAGCACCTCGGCCTGGTGGCGTCGGTCGAGCAGCCGGGCTATGGGACCGCGCGCATGCTCGACTTCCCGGTCAGGGCGTCGGCGACCCCCGGAACGATCCGGCGCCCGGCCCCGGGGCTCGGCGAGCACACCGCGGAGATCCTCACCGAGCTCGGTTTGCCGAAGAGCGAGATCGAGCGTCTCGCCGCCGCCGGCGTCGTCGCGCTGGCGTGAGAGGCAGAGCCTTGAGGCGGGTGTGGTTCGGTGCTCTCGGTGTCCTTCTCGTCGCGTCGGCGTGCTCCGCGCTCCAGGTCGGCCACGAGTTTCCCTCGCCGAACGCAGCGCAGATCAAAGACAACGTTACGGACAAGGCCGCGCTGGTTGCGCTCTTCGGCGAGCCCTATCAGGTCGGCCTCGACAACGGAGACCAGACGTGGCGGTGGTTCTTCGCCCAGCGGAGCGGCTCCGACACGATCACCAAGGACCTCACCGTGCGCTTCAACGCGAACGGCACGGTCAAGTCGTACTCGTTCACGTCGAACTTCCCCGAGGATATGCGTAAGCTCCGGTAGCACCGGAGAAAGGAGATTGCCGTGCCGACCAAGATCGTTCTCTCCCCGAAGCTCCCGGCCGCGCTCGTGGACGTCGCCCGCTCCATGCTCCCGGCCGAGTACGAGATGCAGGTGGCCGACCAGGGCACGCCGGAGTTTCCCGCCGCGATGAAGGACGCCGAGTACCTGGTGGGCTTCGCCCGCGAGAGCCTCGGCCCGGAGTTCTATCGGGGCGCGCCCAAGCTCAAGCTGATCCAGCTGATCAGCGCCGGGTACGACCGCCTGGACATCGCGGCGGCGCGACAGGCGAAGGTGCCGGTCGCCAACAACGGCGGCGCGAACTCGGTCGCGGTCGCCGAGCACACCTTGATGCTGATCCTGGCCGTCTACAAGAAGCTCGCCTGGCACCATCACAACGTCATCACCGGCAAGTGGCGCGTGGGCGACTTCGCCCAGACCCGGACCTACGAGCTGGCCGGAAAGACCCTGGGGATCGTCGGCCTCGGGACCATCGGCAAGAAGGTCGCGAAGCGGGCCCAGGCCTTCGACATGCACGTTCAGTACTACGACATCGTCCGCCTCACCGAGCACGCCGAGGACGCCCTCGACGTCCGCTTCGTGCTCTTTCCCGAGCTCCTGCGCACCTCGGACGTGGTCAGCCTGCACGTGCCCCTGAGCAACTCGACCCGCGGCATGATGGGCGCCCGCGAGTTCGCGACCATGAAGCGGAGCGCGATCCTGATCAACACCTGCCGCGGTCCGGTCGTCGACGAGGCGGCCCTCCAGGTCGCGCTGGCGTCGGGTCAGATCGCCGCGGCCGGGCTCGACGTCATGGTCGAGGAGCCGCCGGCGGCGAACCATCCCCTGTTCGGCCTCGAGAACATCACGATCACGCCGCACTCGGCCGGACCGACGTGGGAGAACTGGACCAAGGCGTTTCGGAACGCCTTCGACAACGTCGAGAGAGTGGCAGCCGGGCGGAAGCCGCTCTGGGTGATTCCCGAGCTGCAGGACCTGCTCTAGGAGGCTCGTCTTCACGACCGGTGCCGCCGCCCAGGAGGCGACGGCACCGGTCATAGATAACACGCTACACGCGAGCTGCGTTCCTCTGTCCACGCTTCCGGAAAGTGTCACGGCCTTTCACCCGCCGGGCAGCCGGGATCTACCCCTGGTTGACGCGCTAGGACATTGACACCGAAGTAGAATCGGGCATAATCCCTTCGCTTTTCGGCGCTCGCATCTCTCCAGCTCGTAGTCGGGTCCGCAGCCGGTAGCGAGGAGGCATACATAGGAACGCTATGAAGAAGTTCATCGTCAAGCGTACCGGGTTGGCGCTCATCTCGCTCTTCCTGCTGTCGCTGACGATCTTCTTCCTGATGCGCGTCACCGGCGATCCCGCCGTCCTCCTCGCCGAGCCCGGCGCGAGCCAAGCCGACCTCGACGCAATCCGCCATCAGTTCGGCCTCGACCGGCCTCTGTGGATCCAGTACGGGAGCTTCATCTCGCATCTCGTGCGCGGTGATTTCGGCCAGTCGTTCTACTACCGCACCGATGTCTTCGAGCTCTATCTCTCGCGGCTGCCGGCCTCGTTGCTGCTCGCGTCCGCGGCGATGGCGTTCTCGCTGCTCGTCGGCATCCCGACGGGGATCATCGCGGCGGTACGGGTCAACCAGTGGTGGGACAGCGTCGGCAAGATCTTCGCGCTGCTCGGCCTCTCGATGCCGTCGTTCTGGGTCGGGCTGGTCATGATCCTCTTCTTCTCGGTCTACCTCGGCTGGCTTCCATCGTCCGGATCCGGGACGGTGCTCCATCTGGTGATGCCGTCCATCGCCCTCGGCTGGGTCTTCGCGGCCTCGCACATGCGCCTCACGCGCTCCTCGATGCTCGAGGTCCTGGGCTCTGAATACGTGAAGCTCGCACGGCTCAAGGGGCTGCCGGAAGCGCTGGTCATCTCCAAGCACGCCTTCAAGAACGCGCTGATCCCGGTGCTCACCCTGGCGGGGATCAATCTCGTCATCATGGTCAACGTGGCGGTCGTCGTCGAGACCGTGTTCGCGTGGCCGGGCGTGGGTCGCCTGCTCTTCGAGGGCATCGCGTTCCGCGATTTCCCGGTCGTGCAGGCGACCGTGCTGCTCGGCGGTGTGATGATCGTCGTCGTGAATCTGCTGGTCGATATTCTCTACGCGGTTATCGACCCTAGGATCAGATATGAGGGCTAGCGCCCCTGGGAACTGGAGACTCACATGAACGGTAGCAGCGCCGCGAACAGCCGCTCCGCGTCCGTGATCCTGACGCTCCCGTCGCGTCTGGCCTTCATGCGGGCTCAGGGCTTTCCGACCATCCCGATCGCGATCCTCCTCGGCGTGCTGCTGGTGGCGATCTTCGCGAACGTGATCGCGCCTCACAATCCCGAGGTCGGCGTGCTCGGTGACCGGTTCCGGCCGCCGGCGTGGCAAACGAACGGCACCATCGATCACCTCCTCGGCACCGATCATCTCGGCCGCGACGTGCTCTCGCGGCTGATCTTCGGCGCCCGGATCTCCGTCATCGTCGGGCTTCATGGTCATCATCGTGGCCGGCGTCGTCGGCACCGGGCTCGGGATCATCTCGGGCTACATGGGCCGCTGGGTCGACCAGGTCATCATGCGTCTCACCGACGCCTGGCTCGCGCTGCCCGCCCTCACGTTCGCGATCTTCCTGGCGGCCATCATCGGCCCCAGCGCGAGCAACATCATCATCATCCTCGCCCTCGTCTACTGGACGCGCTACGCGCGCGTCATCCGCGGCGAGGTGCTCTCCGTCCGGGAACGGGACTTCGTGCGCCTCGCCGTCGTCGCCGGCTGCTCGAAGTGGAAGATCATGCGCAAGCACATCCTGCCGAACGTGATCAACTCCGCGATCGTGCTGGCCACCCTGCAGCTCGGTCAGGTGATCATCGCCGAGGCGGCGCTGTCGTTCCTCGGCGTCGGCGTGCCGCCACCCCAGCCCGCGTGGGGGCTGATGCTGGCGGATGGCAAGAAGGGCCTGATGGCGGGCTACTGGTGGCTGACCGTGCTGCCGGGCTCCTGCATCATGCTGATGGTCCTCTCGGCAAATCTTCTGGGCGACTGGCTTCGCGTAAAGTTCGACCCGCAGCTCCGCCAGTTGTGACCGGCCCGCTCCTCGAAATCCGGCGCCTGTCGACGCACTACGTCAGCGCCCGCGGCACCCGTGTGACGCGGGCGGTGGACGACGTCAGCCTTTCGCTCGACCAGGGCCAGACCCTCGGCATCGTGGGTGAGTCGGGCTCGGGCAAGACGACCCTGGCGCTCACCTTGCTCCGGATGCTACCGCCGGCGGCCAAGATCGTCTCGGGCGAGATCATGTTCGAGGGCGCCGACCTCATGAAGAAGTCCGAGTCCGAGATGCGACGAATCCGCGGCAAGCGGATCGCGATGATCCTGCAGGACCCGATGGCGTCGCTGAACCCGCTCTTCACCGTCGGCGATCAGGTCGCCGAGCCGATCCGTGTGCACGAAGGCGCCGGCCGGCGAAAAGCATGGACCCGCGCGACCGAGCTCCTGAAGGCCGTTCGCATCGCGGCGCCGGAGCGACGCGTGCGCGAGTATCCCCACCAGCTGTCCGGCGGGATGCGCCAGCGCATCGTCGGGGCGATCGCGATCTCGTGCGAGCCCCGGGTGCTCATCGCCGACGAGCCCACGACGAGCCTCGACCTCACGATCCAGGCGCAGTATCTGAAGCTCCTGCGCGATCTCCAGCGCGCCCACAACCTGGCGCTGATCTTCATCACCCACAATCTCGGCATCGTCGCCAAGATGTGCGACCAGGTGGCGGTGATGTACGCCGGACGCCTGGTCGAGGCGGGCCCGGTCAAGCAGATCTACAACTCGCCGGCGCACCCGTACACGCAGGCGTTGCTCGAGTCGATTCCGCGCGTCGGCGACAGTCGCAAGCGGCTCACCGCGATCGACGGCCAGCCGCCGGATCCGTCGGCGCCGCCGCCGGGCTGCGCGTTTCACCCGCGGTGCCCGAAGATCATGGACCGCTGCCGCACGGAGCCGCCGCCCGAGTTCCGGCGTCACCGACACCCAGACGAGCCGCTGCTGGCTGTCGGCCCCCGTGACGAGGTGAGGGGCTGAGCGTCGATGGCCGGCCCGGTCCTGGAAGCCAAGAATCTCGTCAAGCATTTCCCGGTGAAGCGCGGGCTCTTCTCGCGCCAGGTCGCGGTCGTCCGTGCGGTGGACGACATCTCCTTCTGCCATCGATCCCGGCAAGACCCTCGGGCTCGTCGGCGAGTCGGGCTGCGGCAAGACCACGACGGGCAAGATGGTGCTCCTGCTCGAGCGGCCGACCGACGGGATCATGAGCTTCGAGGGTCAGGATCTCCAGGCGCTCGACGGAGGCAGCCTGCGCGCCTACCGCCGCTCGGTCCAGGCCGTCTTTCAGGATCCCTTCGCGTCGCTGAATCCAAGAATGCGCGTCGGGCTCGATCATCATCGAGCCGCTCGTCACCAACGAGTCGCTGCCGTCGGCCGAGGTCAAGAAGCGCGTCCTGCGTCTGCTCGAGCTGGTGGGCCTGCCGGAGCGCGCCGCCGATCTGTTCCCTCACGAGTTCTCGGGCGGCCAGCGGCAACGAATCGCGATCGCCCGAGCGCTCTCGCTCTCGCCCAAGGTCGTCGTGCTCGACGAGCCGGTCTCGGCGCTCGACGTGTCGATCCGCGCCCAGATCCTGAACCTGCTTC
This sequence comes from uncultured Candidatus Rokubacteria bacterium, assembly GCA_963789955.1. GTDB lineage: Bacteria > Methylomirabilota > Methylomirabilia > Rokubacteriales > CSP1-6 > AR31. The sequence continues at coordinate 577,816 of CAWBMV010000034.1, read as the reverse complement.
GCGACCTGCAGGCCCAGCTCGGCGTGTCGTACCTCTTCATCGCCCACGACCTCGCCGCGGTCGCCCACATGAGCCACACGATCGCGGTGATGTACCTCGGAAAGATCGTGGAGGTCGGAGACGCCGACACCGTCTCGAAGTCGCCCAAGCATCCGTACACCCAGGCGCTCTTCTCGGCGGCGCTGCCGTCCCATCCGGACGAGCGGCGCGACGACGAGATCATCCTGACCGGCGAGGTGCCGAGCCCGCTGGCGCCGCCGGCCGGCTGCCGCTTCCACCCGCGCTGTCCCCACGCGCTCCCGCGCTGTTCGAGCGAGGAGCCGAAGCTACTCCCCGAGTCCGGTCGCCTGGTCGCCTGCCACCTCTACCCGAAGTGAGGCCTTGCGAGCCGCAGGGCGTCGCGGGGCTGGGGCCCCGCCGTCCGAGGCGAGCCTAGAACGGGAGTCGGGTTGGACTTCGTCGCGATTCACGCGCAGGCAAAGCCCGACGCGCTCGCCCAGGTCGAGGGCGAGCGGCGACTGACCTGGCGCGAGCTCCTGGAGCGGCGCAACCGCCTCGCCAACTCGCTCGTCAAGCAGGGCGTCGGCCGGGGCGAGCACGTCATCATCTACGCGCCCAACTCGCTCGAGTACCTCCTGGCTTCCGCCGCGACCCGCGCGGCCAACGCCGTGCCGATCCCGATGAATCACCGCCTGGTGGCCGACGAGGTGGGCTACATCCTCGAGCACTCCGATGCCGTGGCGGCGTTCGTCGGAGGACCGTATCTGGCGATGGCAGGAGAGGTCCGGAGCCACGCCCCGCGGGTACGTCTCTGGATCACTCTGGGTGCCGAGCGCCGGCCGTGGGCGACAAGTCTCGACGAGCTACTGGACGGCGGCGGCACCGAGTCGCCGGCGGTCGATCCGGCTCAGGGCCTCGGCGGCTCCATGATCTACACCGGCGGGACCACCGGGAAGCCCAAGGGCGCGTTGCGCGCGGCATCCGATGCCCAGATCACGCTCGCCTTCATGCAGGCGCTCGGCATGATCCACGAGGGCCACGTGCATCTGGTGGCGGGCCCGCTCTATCACTCGGCTCCGGGATCCTTCGCGCTCTTCTCCGCGGTGATCGGCGGGACCGTCGTGGTCATGCCGAAGTTCGATCCCGAGCAGGCGCTCCACCTGATCGACCGGCACCGGGTCACCAGCACGTTCATGGCGCCCACCTTGATCAAGCGCATCGTCGACCTGCCGGAATCAGTGCGGGCGCGCTACGACGTCGCCTCGATGCGCTCGCTGGTCGTGGCGGCGGCGCCGTGCCCGATGCGGGTCAAGGAAGCGGCGCTCGCCTACTTCGGGCCGAGCCTCTACGAGTTCTACGGCTCGACGGAGCTCGGGATCAACACCATCCTGAGACCCGAGGACGTCTTGCGGAAGCCCGGCTCGTGCGGCCGGGCGGCGCCGAACATCGAGATCGCGCTGCTCGACGACGACGGCCGGCCCGTTCCCACGGGCGAGCCCGGCGAGGTCTACGTGCGCCGCTTCGGCGGCATGTTCGACGCGTACTACAAGAATTCCGAGGCGACACGGCAAACCGAGCGCGACGGCTGGCACTCGGTCGGGGACGTGGCGTACGTCGACGCGGAAGGCTTCTACACGCTCTGCGACCGCAAGCGCGACATGATCATCTCGGGCGGCGTCAACATCTACCCCGCCGAGATCGAGGACGCCCTGCACCGGCACCCGGCCGTCGAGGACGTGGCCGTCTTCGGCGTGCCCGACGACGACTGGGGCGAGCGGGTTCACGCCGCGGTGCAGCTCCGGCCCGATCAGGCGCTCACGGCCGACGAGCTCCGCGCCTTCGCGCGGCGGCACCTGGCGGACTACAAGGTGCCGCGGGAGGTGTCGTTCCCCGCTGATTTTCCGCGCGACACCGCCGGCAAGCTCATCAAGCGCCTGCTGCGCGATCCCTACTGGGCGGGACGGAACCGGAAAATCTGAGCACGTTGAAGGCGGGCACGGGCTTCGAGAAGCCCTTCAAGGCGAGCCCGCCGAGCTCTTCCACCTCGACCAGCGCGTCGACCGCGCCCATCACACGCTGCGAGACGAGGATCTGCCGCGGCTTGGCCTCGCCGCAGAGCCGCGCGGCCAGGTTGGTCACGGTGCCGATCGCGCCGTAGTCCATGCGGCCCTCGAATCCGATCGCGCCGATCGTCGCGTAGCCCTGCGCGATGCCGATGCCGAAGTCGAGCTCGTAGCCGCGCTTGTGCCACTTCACGAGCAGCTCGTCGACCCGTTCGCGCATCGCCACCGCCATCCGCACCGCGCGCTCCGGCGCGTCCGGCACCGGCACCGGGTCGTTGAAGAAGATCATCATCCCGTCGCCGGTGAACCGCTCGAGCGTGCCCTCGTGCTCGAGGATCAGCCGGCCCATCGCGACGTGGTACTCGCGCAGCACGCCCATGACCTCCTCGGGCTCGGAGGTCTCGGCGAAGGCGGTGAAGCCGCGCAGGTCCAGGAACACCACCGTGATCTCGCGCCGGTGGCTCTTCAGCGGATCCTCGGTGTCGCCGCTCACGATCAGCTCGGCGAGCTGCGGCGAGAAGAAGCGCTTGAGCCGCTCGAGGCGATCGAGCTGGGCGAGCTGCTGCTCGACCCGCTGCTCGAGCGTGCGATTCCAGTCGGCGAGCTCGTCGTGGAGCAGCTTGATCCGGAGCAGGGACTTCACCCGGGCGAGCAGCTCGGGCTGGTTGATGGGCTTGGTCAGGAAGTCGTCGGCGCCGGCCTCGATGCCCTTCACCCGCTCCTGCGTGGGATCGAGCGCCGTCACCATGATGACCGGCAGCATCGCCGTCGCCGTGTTCTGTCTGATCTTCCGGCACACGTCGTAGCCGCTCATCCCGGGCATCATCACGTCGAGCAGGACGAGGCCGGGCTGCTCCTTGTCGATCTTCTCGAGCGCCTCGGCGCCGCTGGCCGCCGTGACGACGGTGTAGCCCTTGACCGCCAGCAGGTCGGCCAGCAGCTTGACGTTGACGGCCACGTCGTCGACGACGAGAATCTTCTCGGGCATCGCGCGCTACGCTCCGCTCCGCCGATCGAGCATCTCGCGGACCGCGTCCATGAACTCCTTCACCTTGATCGGCTTGCTCTGATAGCCGTCGAAGCCGGCCGCCATGATCTTCTTGCGGTCGTGGGTCATGGCCGAGGCGGTCACCGCGATCACCGGGATCGCCCGGGTCGCCGGGTCGGCGCGGAGCTGTCCGAGCGCCGTGATGCCGTCCATGCCCGGGAGCTGGATGTCCATCAGGACCAGGTCGGGAATTCGCGCCTTGGCCAGGCGCACCCCGTCCTCGCCGGTCCCGGCCTCGATCGTCTGGTAGCCCTTGTACTGGAGCACGTCGCGCACCAGCTTCAGGTTCTTCTCGTTGTCCTCGACGATCAGGATCAGCTCGTTGGCCATGCGGTCACCGGAAGTGTGAAGGTGAACGTCGCGCCCTGATTCAGCTGGCTCTTCACCCAGATCTTGCCGCCGTGCAGCTCGACGAACCGCCGCGACAGCGTGAGCCCGAGCCCGGTGCCCTCGTGCTTCTTGGCGTAGTCGGACCCGACCTGGCGGAACTCCTCGAAGACCGCCTCGTGGTCCTCGGGCGCGATGCCGACGCCGGTGTCGATCACCGAGATCTCGGCGAAGCCGTCCGCGAGCCCGGCCTGGACGCTTGACGCGGCCGCCCTCGGGCGTGAACTTGACCGCGTTGGACAGGAGGTTCAGCAGCACCTGCTTGACCTTTCGCTCGTCGCCCTTGATCTCGCCGAGGCGCGGGTCGACGTCGACCTCGAGCGTGATCGCGCGGCGCGCGGCGCGCTCGCGAATCAGGGTGATCGCGTTGTCGATCGCCTGCGGGAGGTGGAAGTCGGTCACCTCCAGCTCCATGCGTCCGGCCTCGATCTTGGCCAGGTCGAGGATGTCGTTGATCAGCGAGAGCAGATGGCGACCGGACGTGAGGATGTCTTGCAGGTACTCGTCCTGCTTGGGGTTGAGCTCACCGAACATCCGGTCGAGCAGCACTTCCGAGAAGCCGATGACCGCGTTGAGCGGCGTGCGCAGCTCGTGCGACATGCTGGCCAGGAACTCGGACTTGTGCCGGTCCGCGACCTCGAGCTGTCGGCTCTTCTCCTCGATCTCCTGGAAGAGTCTGCGCGTTCTGGATCGCCAGGGCTGACTGGGCGGCGAAGGTTCGCAAGAGCTCGATGACGTCGGGCGCGAACTCGCCGGGCGCTCGCCGGTTGACGATGAGCCCGCCGATGATGTGGTCCTCGCGCAAGAGCGGCACCGCCAGGAGCGCGTGATAGCCCTCGCGCAGGGCCGCGTCCCGCAGCCGGCTCTGATACGTCGCGTCCTGCTCGATGTCGGGGATCTGCGTCGGCTCGAAGGTCTCGCGCCATCCGGCCCACCGCGCCTTCGCCCTTGCGGATGCGGCGTCGATCGCAGCAGCTCCACGAAGCCGATGTCGAGGTTCTGCGTGGCGCGCAGATGGAAGCTCTTCCGTCTCCTCGTCGTACTCGTAGATCGCGCCGCCGTCGGTGCCCGAGAGCTGGCTCGCCTGCGACACGATCGTCGACAGGACCGTCTCGAGATCCAGCGTCGAGCTGACCGCCTCGGCCGACCTCGCCGAGAGCCTTCAGCTCGTCGACCGACCGCGCCAGCTCGCGGGTCCGCGTCTGGAGCTCCTGGAACAGGCGAACGTTCTCGATCGGCGATCACCGCCTGGTCGGCGAAGGTCTTGCAGTAACGCGATCTGCTCGTCGGAGAACAGGCCCGTCTGCGGCGCGGGCCAGGACAATCGCGCCGATCGGGTTGCCCTCACGCAGCATCGGAATGGCGATCGTGCTCCGCGGACGCTGGTCACCATCGGCGACCCACTGTATGGCGTCGCGCTTCGGCCTGGTAGTCGGGCGTCTGCACGACACGGCGATCACGGATCGCGCGACCGGCCAGGCTCTCCACTGCCGGGTGGCATCGGGAAATGACGCCTCGCCGCCTCCAGCTGCTGGGCCGGCCATTGATAGGACGCACGAAATGAACCGAGCTGGCCATCGAACTGAAAGACGCCGCCGAAGATGGCGCCGCACAGGCGCACGCCGCTCGCCAGCACTCGCATCGAACACCGGCTGGACGTCGGTCGGCGAGCTCGAGATGACGCGCAGGATCTCCGCGGTCGCCGTCTGCTGCTCGAGCGACTCCGTCAGCTCGTGCGTCCGCTCCTCGACCTTGCGCTCCAGGCCGGCGTACGACTCCTTGAGCTGGGCGGCCATGCTGTTGAACTGGTCGCCCAGCGCCTCCAGCTCGTCGCCGGTCCGGACGTCGATCCGCTGCTCGAGCTCGCCCGCGCCGATCCGCGCGGCGCCGGCCTGGAGCGCCTGGATCGGCGTCACCATGCGCCGGGCGAGCACCAGGCTCGCCGCAACCGACAGGACCACGCCCGCGACCAGCAGGAGGATCGTGCGCTGGATCGACGCGTTGAGGCTCGCGAACGCCTCCTCGAGCGGCTGCTCCACGAACACCGCCCAGCGCAGCGGCGCGATCGTCGCGTAGGCGGTCATGACGCGCTTGCCCTTGAGGTCGCGTGCGATCGCGGCCTGCGATCGGGGCTCGCCGGAGCCGGGCGCCGCGGCCAGCGCCGCCTGGACCTGCTCGAGCCCGGCGAACGTCGTCTTCTGCAGCACCAGGCTGATGTCCGGATGCGCGATCAGCACCCCCTGGCCGTCGACGACGAAGGCGTGGCCGGCCTTGCCGATCTTGATCTGGGAGACGACGTCCCAGATGAACTTCAGATTCACCTCGGCCACCGTGACGCCAGCCTCCTTGCCGCTGCCGGCCATCGCGATGGTCATGTACGGCTCGGACTCCTTTCGGAAGTACACGGGCCCGTGATAGATCTTGCCGGCCTTGGCCTCGAGAAACTTCGGCTCGCGCGAGTAGTCGATGCCGCTGCCGGCCACGTCCATCGCCAGCCGCGAGACGCGCAGCTGCTCCTTGCCCTCGGCGTCGAGGTGGCTGATCTCGGTGATCGGCAGCACCTGACGCAAGAGCCGCAGGTAGTCGACGCGGCGCTGGTACATCGCGGCCGACGGCGCGCCGAGCTGCGGCTGGGTCGTCCAGCTGATCTGCCGCTCGATCTCCTTGATGTACGCGTCGATGCGGTCGGCCACGCCGAGCGCCTTCTCGCGCTGCAGCGAGACCAGCGCCTCGCGGTTCTCGTAGTAGGAGAAGTAGAGCTCGATGGCGCCGGAGGCCAGCAGCGCTCCGCTGACCAGACCGGCGAAGACGATCACGTACTTCCGGAAGAGACGGCCGCGCGGCGTCACCCGCGGGCCCTGCCGTCAATCATCGGGGTCCCCCGCTTCACCCCGACAATAGCACCAGCAAGCGCGGGACCGACTTTTCCAGGCAGCGCTTGATCTCGTCGCGGCAAGCGCGGAAGACGTCCTCGCCCTGGGTGGCCGGGTCGTCGATGTCGCCCTCCTCGCCGACGAACTCCCGCAACGTGAACACCGGCCGGTCGCGGACCTCGTCGAAGGCCGCCAGCATCTGCTTCTGGAGCACGGTCATCGTCAGGATGAGGTCCGCTCCCGCGAGGTGATCGCGGTGGCGGCGGAGGTCGGTCGAGACGAAGTCGTTCTCGCCGAGCTGGATGCCCTCGTCGCGGAGCGCCAGACGCGCGTCGAGCGAGGCGATCATGCCGTCACGGGCGTAGTTCGCGATCCCTCCCGACCGAACACGAATGGCGCCGTCGGCGCCGTGCCGCGCCAACATCCGCTCCAGCAGCAGCTGGGCCATGACGCTCCGAGCGGTGTTGGCGTGGCACACCATCAGGACTGTTTTCACGGCTCCTCGTACCGGGACTTCCAGAAGCGCCGGCCGCCGCCGAGATCGCGCCACTCGTCGGCCGGGCGCTCGTCGATCTTCTGACCGAACTCGATGCTCGGCGGCTGCTTGAGATTGCCGCCGAGAGTCTCCGGGAAGAGCTTGGTCAGCTCTTCGGGATCCCAGCGGCGCTGGTGCTTGATGTGGCGCACCGCGTGGGGCTGGGCGAGCAAGGTGTAGCCGAAGCCGCGTGCGTGGAAGACCTGCCCGTTGACGTTCGCGGCGGCATCGCTCGACAGGTAGACCACGATCGGCGCGACGTTGTCGGGATCACGATCGGTCCCCACGGCCTGCTCGCTCGGCCACTTGCCGGTCTGCTCGAAGACCGCCCGGCCGCGCGGCGTCGAGTCGATCATGCGGGTGGCGCCGCTCGGCATGATCGCGTTCACGGTCACGCCGTATTTCGCCATCGCGTTGGCGGTGGACCAGGTGAGCCCGATGATCCCGGCCTTCGCGGCGGCGTAGTTGGGCTGCCCGGGCGCGCCGAGGGCGGACACCGACGACATGCTGATGATGCGGCCGCTCTTCTGCTCGCGCATCGAGACCGAGGCCGCGCGGACGACGTTGAACATGCCCTTGAGGTGCACGTTGATCACCGCGTCCCACTCGTCCTCGGTCATGTTGAAGATCATCCGGTCGCGCAGGATGCCGGCCACGTGCACGACGATGTCGATGCGGCCCCACGAGTCGATGGCCTGCTGCACCATCGCCGCGGCCTGGCCGAAGTCGGCCACCGAGCCGTAGTTGGCCTTCGCGGTCCCGCCGTACTTCACGATCTCGTCGACCACCGTCTGCGCGGGCGTGTTCTCCTTGCCCTCACCGCTCAAGGACGCGCCGAGGTCGTTGACGACCACCTTCGCCCCCGCCGCGGCCAGCGCGAGCGCGATCCCGCGCCCGATCCCACGTCCGGCCCCCGTCACCAGCGCTGTTTTTCCGTCGAGCATTCCCATGGTCACTCCGCCAACGGTCGATAGTAAGGGTTCCCTGCCTTGACCCACGCGCCGAGCATCTCGCGGAACTGCGGGCCCATCGGATCGATCCCGCGCATGGGCATCGTCCCGCGTCGGATCGTGAAGTCGTGAGGCGCCAGCTCGCCGGCCTTCGCGAAATGGCGTGCGGCCGCCTCGGTTCGTCCCCGATTGAACAGCCACTCGCCGAGCCCGAACTCGGCGCGCGCCCGCTGGTCGTCGTCGGTCGGCAACGACTGCAGCGCGCGAATGCGGGCCTCCGGCAAGACCGTCGTCTCACCGCGCACCCAGGCGCGGAGCGCCGCGAGGTGCGTGGCGGCCCGGAGACCGGTGATGTGCGTGAACGTGTCGGTGCCGAACGCGACGTCGTTCGGGCGAACGATACGGCCGCGCTCGTCGATCCAGAGGATCGTCGGCACGTTGACGATGTTGTAGAGATCCGCGATCACGTGCGTCGTGTCGATGAGCGACGGATGGGTCGGGTTCGCCGCCTCGATCCACGGCCGCGCGTCATCGGCGCTCTTGTCGATCGCCACCGTGATCACCGTGAAGCCGAGTCCCCGCAGCTCCTCGTAGACACCCTGCCAGACCGGCAGGTCGAGACGGCACCCTCACCACGACGCATAGGCGACCAGCAGAACTTTCTTGCCACGCTGTGCTGACAGCGAATGCGGGCGGCCGTCGAGATCGGGCAAGGTGAAGTCCGGCGCCTCGAGCGAGGCCAGCGCCTTCGCCCGCTCGGCGGCGCTGATACCGAGATAGGCGGCGCGCTCGTCGAGGTCGACCGCCACGGGGCGGCCCGACGTCTCGGCCTGCTTCGCGAGCGCGGCGCCCTCGGCCTCGCCGACCGCGGTCACGCGCCCACCATCGACGATCGTGAACGAGCTCTGCTCCGTCATTCCGGTCCCCCTTCGCGGGCCGCCACCGCGACGTCCACGCTCCAATCGCGCGCGATCGTCGGACTCATGACGATCTCCTCGATCACGGTCCGCGGCGGCAAGGTCGCGCAGAGGAGCACCGCCCGTGCCACGTCCTCTGCTTGCATCATCGTCGCCCGCGCCTTGTCGTCGGGCACCAGAGGGCGCCGCGACAGGATCGGCGTGTCGACCTCGCCCGGCATGATCGTGGTGGCCCTGATGCCTTTGGCGCGCAGGACGTTGTGGACGTGGCCCATGAGGTTCCGCACGCCGGCCTTGGCCGCGCCGTACGGCGCGCCGCCGATCAGCCCGGGCCGCAGCGCCGCCGCCGAGGACACGGTCACGATGGTGCCCCCGCCTCGCTCGATCATGCCGGGCAGGACCGCCTGGGTCAGCGTGTAGACCGCGTTCAGGTTGACGTTGATCACCCCGTCCCACTCGTCCTTCGGCACCCAGCGGATCGAGCGTGCCCGGCTCGAGTAGCCGGCATTGTTGACGAGCACGTCGACCCGGCCGAACGTGTCGACCGTCCACTGGACGAGCCCGATCGCCGCCTCCCGATTCTCGATGTCCACCGGACGGGCCGCCGCCCGCCCGCGAGCCGCGCCGATCTCGGCGACGACGGCCTCCAGCGGCTGCCTTGCCGCCGCCCCGTGACCACGACCTGGGCGCCCTCGGCCGCCAGCAGCTTCGCCGTCTCCCGGCCGATCCCGCTGCCGGCGCCGGTGACGATCGCAACCTGTCCATCGAGCACGCCCATCCAGTCCCCCTCCTGAGCCACACGAGAATACATGTTGTCGCCGATCGGGTTTGCCGACGGAGCCGGGTCGCGTCTGTCTCAGGCCCCCCTCGGTCAAAGCCGGCCTCATGGCCCCGCTCAACAACCGCGTCGATTACTTCCAGGCCCAGGTCGGCTGCTCGAAGTGGGCGACTCGCGTGGGTCGGCCGTGGACGACGACCTCGCGGATCTGGTACAGCACGGCGGCCGTCGGTGCGTGGATGAGCGACGACGAGCAGCGGAACCTGGATCACCGGCCGGTCGCTCTCGGGGATCGTGATCAGTCGCGGCACATCGGGCTTGTCGAGCTCGGTGAGCGGCACGCGGTACACGTGGGCGACCTCCGCCGGATTCGGCGTCAGCTCGACGTGCTCGTCGGCCCACGTCACGACGGGAGTGATGATGAAGCCCGAACGCGTGCCGTAGTCGTCCAGCAGGCCGAGCATCGAGCTCGGTTCGAGCCCGAGACCGACCTCCTCTCGGAGCTCGCGCAGCGCCGCGCCTTCGGCGGATCTCGCCGGCGTCGATCCGCCCGCCGGGCAGCGCCCACTGCCGCGCGTGGGCGCGCAAGGTCGCCGTGCGCCGGGTCAGGAGAAAGCACGCGCGCCCTTCTTCATCGGGGAGCAGCACGACCGCGACCGCAGCCGGACGACGTCCGTCGGGCGCGATCGGCTGTCGTGCGAAGCCGGCGAGATTCCGGTGAACCCGCGCCCTGAGCGCGGCGTCGAATCGACCGTTCAGCTCCCGCGAGTCTCCGGGCGCAGGCGTCGGCCGGGCAAGATCATCCAAGCCCCCAGCTCCGCACTCGTGAGGGGACGATCCGGAACATGACGCGATTCGCCGGCATGGCCTTGCCGTCCCAGAGCTTCTCGAGGCGTCGATACTTCTCGTGGAAGCGGTCGACGAGCGCGCGACGCTCGGGACTGTCCGACAGGAACTCGACGCGCCCCTGCACGGTCACCCCGCGTATCTCGCCACTGCCGGTAACCGCCTCGGCGACGACCGACACCCGCGGGTCGCGTCGCAGATTCCGCACCTTCTGGGTGTCCGCGACGCTGATCATGGTCAACGTCGCCGGCGCGTGCAGGAACCACATCGGCATCGCCAGCGGCGCGCCGTCGACCTGCAGGGTCGCCAGCACCGCGACCTCCTTCGTCGCGAGAAAGCCCTGGACGCTCGTGTCGTCGAGTCCCATGGGTACGGGCACCTCTAGTAGGCCGGCACCTTGCCGGCGCTGACACCGGTCTTGCGCACGGCCGCGACCTCTTCGGCGCCCTTGACGGCCATGAAGCGGCTGTCGCTCGCCAGGGTCACGAACTGATAGCCGGCGGCGATCATCTTGAGCGCGTAGGCGGCGGTGCCGTTGTGGATCCCGGCCGCCACACCGTGACGCTTGCACGCCTCGACGATCTTCAGCTGCGCCTCCACGACCGGCGCGTCGGTCTGATCGAGCCGGGGCTTGCAGCCCATCGTGAGCGAGAGATCCGACGGGCCGACGTAGACCGCGTCGATGCCGGGCACGCGCAGGATGTCGTCGATGTTCTTCACCGCCTCGGCGGTCTCGATCATCGGCATCACGATCAGATCGTCGTTGGCGTGATCCCCGTAGTCGGACCCCGCGTAGATCGAGGCGCGCACCGGCCCCCAGCTGCGATAGCCGCGCGGCGCGTACTTGCACGCGGCGACCAGCGCCTCGGCCTGAGCCCGCGTGTTGATCATCGGACAGATCACCCCGTACGCGCCGGCGTCGAGGATCTTCATCAGGAGCGCCGGGTCATTCCACGGCACGCGCGCCAGCGGAATCACCGGCGTCGTCGAGATCGCCTGGAGCATCGTCACCGCGGTCTGGTAGTCCACCACGCCGTGCTGCATGTCCACGGTGAGCGAGTCGAATCCCTGGTGGGCCATCACCTCGGCCGAGAACGAGCTCGGAATCGACAGCCAGCCGTTCACGACCGCTTCACCACGCGCCCAGATCTTCCTCAGCGTGTTCTCTCTCACGATGCTCTCCTGTTCGTTCGAATGGGGACGGAGACTACGAGCCGAGCTCCGGGCGGCACACCGCGCGGAAGTTGCACCATTTGCAGATTCTCAGGTCTTCGGCCTTCTCGAAGTCGGCGATCGCGGCGACGTTCGCGGCCGGATCGACCAGATACGCTTTCATCGAGCGCACCGAGAGACGGAGCTGCTCCTTGATGGCCGAGAGCCGCTCGTCGCTCCACGTGAGCTGCGTCACCTCGGGCTCGCGCAGATTCGCCTCGAACAGGTCGACCTTGGCCGGCGGCACGCCGAGCACCTCGGCGGCGTAGAGCGCGTAGCAGCCGAGCTGGAAGGCGGCGCCGTCCGGCGTCGAGCCGCCCGTCTTCCAGTCGACGAGGGCCAGCCGTCCGTCGTCGTTCCAGAATCCGAAGTCCGGCGCCATCCACACCGCCGTCCCCTCGAACTGAAAGACCTTCGACCAGTGCTCGATCGACCAGTGCTCGGGCGAGGTCTTGCGGATCGACGCGACCAGCGGCAGGCGGAAGAAGTTACGCAGGCAGAGGCCGACGTTGCGCGAGAGCGCCTGCCACACCTCGGGCTTCAGGTCGATGGCGTATTCGTGCTCGAACAGCGCGAGCGTCTTGGGATTGTCACGGTAGCGCGCGGCCTTCGACGAGCGCCACTCGCCGCGCATCCGCTCGACCACGTCGGCGATGAACGGCTCGATCGGCAGCTCGTGGCCGTCGGCGAACGCGTGGAATGCCATCTCGATCGCGTCGTGAACCACTCGCCCGGCCCACATCTGGCGCGACGCGAGCTGCTTGAGGATGTAGAGACGGCGGATGTCCTCGGGCGCGGACGCGTCCCATCCGCCCCACGCGCCGTAGTAGTGGTAGAAGTACCGCCGCCGACATTCCTGAAAGGTGTTGTCCCGGCTTCGGGACCAGGAAAACTCGTTGGCGAGATCGGCCATCGGCGGCATTGTCGCACGGCTTGACGCCTTTGGGGCCGCGCTGCTAGCTTGACGCCATGGCGGACGCGTCGTTCACCGTCGAGTGCCCGTGCTGCAAGGCCAAGCTCACGCTCGACGCCGAGCTCCGGGCCATCATCTCGCACGAGGCCCCGCCCCCGACGCGGTCCGTCGACGACCTGGGTGCCGCGTTCGACAAGCTTCGCAGCAAGTCCGCCGAGCGTGAGGAGCGCTTCAAGGAGCAGCTCCGCGCCGAGGGCGAGAAAGGCAAGCTGCTCGACCGCAAGTTCCAGGAGGGCCTGAAGAAGGCCAAGGACGATCCGAGCCCACCGAAGCGACCGTTCGACCACGAGTAGCATGAGCGGCGACCTGCTGGGCAATCTCCTGCGGCAGGTCAGCCGAAGCTTCTACCTTTCTCTTGCCGTCCTTCCGAGCGCCCTGCGCGAGCCGATCGGCCTGGCCTATCTGCTGGCTCGCGCGGCCGACACCATCACCGACACCAAGCTCGTCGCGCGCAAGGACCGCCTGACCCACCTGGAAACGGTGCGGCGGGCCTGCGGTGGGGAGCCGGCCGACGTCGCCGGGGTCGCTCGCGCGTGCGCGCCCCACCAGACCCACGCGGCCGAGCGGCGGCTGCTCGAGCGGCTCCCCGAGGCGCTCGCTCGACTCGAGGCCCTGACGCCGACCGACCGTCACGAGGTCCGGGCGGTGCTGGCCACGTTGACGTCGGGGATGATCTTCGACCTGACGCGCTTCCCCGGCGAGGACGAAAACGGGCTGGCCGCGATCGAGACACTCGAGGAGCTCGATCACTACATCTACATGGTGGCCGGCTGCGTCGGGCCGTTCTGGACGGTGCTCCACGTGACGCATCGCAAACGGCTCGGCGACTGGGCCCTTCGCGAGATGAGCGAGGAGGGCGTCAGCTTCGGCAAGGCGCTGCAGCTCACCAACGTCCTGCGCGACGTGCCGGGCGATCTCGCCCATGGCCGGTGCTACCTGCCGGCGCGCGAGCTGGCCGCCCTGGGGCTGGGACCGCGCGACCTGCTCGAGCCCGCGGGCGCGGCCCGCGCGCTGCCGCTGTATCGGCGGCTGGTCGGGCTGGCGCTCGAGCACTACAACGTCGCCTGGGACTACACGCTCGCGATCCCGCGGCTCGAGTGGCGCATGCGGCTGGCCTGCGCGTGGCCTCTCATGATCGGATTGGGTACCTTGGCGCGAGCTCGCCGCCCATCCGAATCCCTTGAGCGTGAAGACGCCGATCAAGATCTCGCGCGGCGCCGTGCGCACCTTGCTGGCGCAGTCGGCGGTCACCGTCTGGTCCAATCGGGCGCTCGCCGCGCACGCCGCGCGGCTGCGTGCGCGCATCGCGGTTTAATTTCTTTCTTGCGCTCGTGAGGCCGTCGACCGCAGGGTAGAACCTACGCGAGTGAACGTCCCCACGTGATGACAAACATGGAGGAGACGATGGAACGCCCGTTCGGTCAGCCCGAGCCCTGGAGTCCACCACCAGCCCCGATGACGCCGCCGACCCCGATGGCTCCCGCGCCCCCGCGGCCGGCACCGCCACGGCCGGCGCCACCGGCACCCGCCGCCCCGATGGCGGCGAAGCCGAAGCCCAAGGCGAAGGCAAAAGCGCGCAAGAAGGCCAAGGCCCGTCCGAAGAAAAAGGCGAAGGCCAAAGCCAAGGCGTCCGCCAAGCGCAAGGGCAAGAAGAAAGCGAAGGCGCGCCGGCGCCGTTAGTCGATCAGCGAGAGGCCCAGGAGGGTCGTGGGATCGATTCTCGCCCCGGCCACCTGGGCCCCGAAGTGCAGGTGCGGGCCTGTGGCCCGACCCGTCGCTCCCACCGTCCCCAAGGTCTGTCCGCGCTCGACGCGCTCACCTTCGACGACCGCGATCGTGTCGAGATGGAAGTAGGCGGTGTAGAGTCCGAGGCCGTGGTCGAGGATGACGAGCCGCCCCGGGAAGAAGAACTCGCCGACGAGAGCGACCTTGCCGGCGTTCACCGCGATCACGGGAGTTCCCTTCGGCGCCGAGTAGTCGTTGCCCGAGTGGGGTGAGCGCGGCTGGCCGTTGATGATCCGGCGCGCGCCGAATCCGGTGCCCGCCTTCGTCGTGCCCACCGGCGCCGTGAACTTTCCGCGCCAGATTCGCTCGGGGGTGATGGTGCGGTAGAGCGTCGCGAGCTGCTTGCCCTCGGCGACCGCGCGGCGCTCGGTCTCGGGATCGAGGTCGACCATCGTGTTCGGCACGGTCAGCCGCTCCACGTGGAAGTCACGGCGGAGGATCTTCACGATTCCCTGTGCGCTTCGGGGCTCGCGCCCGGGCTCGACGACGCCGACCCGCCAGGCATGGTTGCCGGGCTTCGTGTCCAGATCGATACCGAACAGCGCCGCGTAACCGCCCGCGTACGGAAAAAACGTCAGGGGCTTGCCGTCGACCGAGCCCTCGACGATTCCGGTGTCGGTCACGTCCTGCACGAGGATCCAGGCGACGTCACCCACCCGTGGTTTCGAAGGATGCCAGGCGACGGTGGTCTTTTCGGCCGCGGCGGAAGCTTCTGCCGTGAAAAGGAGGCCGAGCGTGGCGAGAAGGAGCCCGGCCCAGGTCACTCCGGACGCTGCTGACGGAGGAACTGCTCGATTTCGGCGACCAGCTCGGCCGCCGGCGGAAGATCGCTCTGGCCTCCCGGAGCCCCCGGTGCGGGCTCTTCGGTATCGCGCGCCTCGAGCTTCTTGACGTAGTTCGCGATCTTGTTGTTCTGGGCGACGATCTCTTTCAGGTTCGTGTCGAATTGCTTGCCGGCCTCGTCGAGATCGTTCGTGTCCAAGGTGGCGCCCACGAGCGGGGCGACCCGGCGGAGGAGGGCCAGGGTAGCCTTGGGATTCTCGATGCCCGAGATATAGTGCGGCACGTTGGCCCAGAGGCTGGCCCAGGCGAATCCTTGCTCGCGGCAGATCGTGTTCAGCACCCCGACGATGCCGGTCGGCCCCTCGTACCGGGTCGGACGGACCCCGAGGCGGGCGCCGAGCTCCGGGTCGGACGCGCTGCCGGAGAGCCGGACAGGGCGGGTGTGGGGCACCTCGGCGAGCAACGCTCCGAGGGTCAGGACCAGGCCGACGTCACAGCTCCGTGCCAGCTCGAGGACGAGGTTGCAGTAGGTCTTCCAGCGAAGGTGAGGCTCGACGGCCACCCCGACGATGACATCACGAGCCAGCTCGGGCGTCTGGGCGATCGAGAACTCGGTGGTCGGCCAGGTGATCTCGCGCTCCGTCTCGGAGCCTTGCTTGAAGCGAACATACGGTCGGGAAAGGCCGAAGTGATAGAACTCCTCCGGGTCGATCTCGGCGAACTTTTGGGCGTGGAAGGACGTGCCCAGGTACTTGACTGCCGTCGTCGCCGACTCGGCGGCGTCGTTCCAGCCGCCGAACGCCATGATCAGGATCGGTCGGCGAAGCCCAGCCGGGCGGGAGTGGAGTTTCAGGCCGTCCATAGGATCGCGATCGAGTCCCCTCTCCTCGACGTTGTAAGTGGAAGTCTAGCACGAACGGCCGATTGACCTGCTCCCCCAGCGACTGTAGGATACCGCGCAGTCCGAACTCCCTAGGAGGGTCTGGCCATGTACGGGAAGCACTGGCGCTCAGTCGTGATGGGAACCGCACTCCTGCTAGCTGGCGGCTGCGCGTCGGGCGAGGAGTGGAACACGTGGCGGTCGAACACGAGCCACTTCGCGTCGAAGGAGCACTTCGACTTCTCGATGAAGAACAGTGGCGGCTCGCCGAACGTGACGCGCCAGGACGTCGCCATGGCTCAGAGCCAGAACTGGTTCGGCAAGGCCGTCACCGTCAATCAGGACCAGATCCTCGAGCGTTAAGCCCATCTGAGGGCACACCGACACCTTTTGACGGTTCGGGGGGCAGTTTGGCGTCAGGGATATCCCTGGCGCTACGCCGGGACTCTCGAAGATCCAAAGGCTTACGGGACGCTCCAGGGCTGGCACGACACATGCCACCTGTGTCACGCATGAAAAACACGAATGCTCGGACGCGCGATCGTTGGAATGGCCGCCGCCGCGACCCTGACCTTCCTTGTCAACCCGGCTTCGGCCGCCGAGGCGCCGACCGACCGGGTGCTTCAGCCCGACCGGTACACTTCGGACAAGGGACGCGCGCTCGGCCAGAAGTATCAGGGAGCTCTTCGCGACCTCAACGCGAAGGTCTATCACTGCATGCCCTGGCTGGACGTGAAGCCGGAAGGAATCGGCTTCTACAAGCCCAAGCACATCGAAGGCGACATTCGCTACCTCTCGCTGAACGTCAACGTCGATCAGCAGCCGGCTCCTGAGTTCGTACGCCTCAGTGTCCAGGACCGAGTCTCGTCGATGTTCTCGCGCTACGTCCCGCACCTCCTGCGCTCGATGGCCACGAACGATCTGATCAAGGAGCCCAACCTCGAGGGCTTCACCGTGATCGCGAGCTGGCTGAAGGCCGAGCCCGCGAGCGGGCAGCAGGCGGTCATGGAGACTGCCGCCGTGTTCGTTCCGAAGTCGGTGGTCGTCGACTATCTGCGCGGGAAGGCCAGCGTCGCGCAGCTCGCCGAAGGCTCGCACGTCATCGCGTGGGACGGCGAGACCAAGCTCGGCCAGATCAAGCCGAAGGCGTGGGCTGACGACTTCGTGCTGACGTACAAGGTGGCCGGCTACACCCCGGATCCGAAGATCAACTGCCAGTAGAGAAAACTCTCTCGCGGATACGCCTCGGCCCCGGCTCTGTCCGGGGCCGATTTCTTTGTCCGACCGCGATCACACCGGCCGCGGGGCCAGCGCGGCTGCGGATTCCCTCGGCAATTCGCCTGAGAGCCATCGCGGCCATGCGCTCCGGCGCGCTGGCGACGAACGGATCGCCCTGATCGCCGGCGACGGCGAGCGCCCGATCGAACGGCACGCTGCCGAGGAAGGGGATCCCGGCGTCCGCGGCGAGCCTGGAGGCGTCGGGCCCCACGAAGAGGCCGGACATGTTCTCGACCAGCCCGAGCACCGGCGCCCGCGTGTTGGCCGCCACCGTGATCGATCGTCTCACCACCAGATGCGACACGTCGGACGGGATCGTCACGACCACGATTCCCGAGAGCGTCGGGACGAGCGACGCGATCGTCGCGAGCCGGTCGGTGCCGGGCGGCAGATCGAGCAGCAAGAGGTCGAGCGTGCCCCAGTTCGGTGTCCGCCAGGAACTCGCGGAGCGCATTCGCCTCCATGGCGCCGCGCCACGTGTGCGCCTCGTCCTGCACCGGCGCATCCCAGGTGAGCGGCGCGGCGTCGGTCGGCAGCAGCAGGTCCATCGACATCACCTTCACGCCCAGGTCCGTGGCCGGCGGCTCGACGACACCGTCGGCGATGACCAGGCGCCGGCCGCGCACGCCCAGGACCTTGGCCTGCGTCGGGCCGTTGAGATCCGCGTCGAGCACGCCGACCTTCGAGCCGTCGAGGGCGAAGGCGCAGGCCAGGCTCGCCGTGAGCGTCGATTTTCCCACACCGCCCTTGCCGGAGACGATCGCGACGATTGCCCGGACCGACTCGAGCCGCTTCTTCAGCCGGCCCTGCTGGGCCTCGACCTGGCCCGCGATGTTCGAGCCGCCGTCGCCGGCGATGTCCTTGTAGCGCTTCACGGAGCCTCCTTCGCCCAGGCCGCGCGTCCGATCAGGAGCAGCGCGGTCACGGTGACGATCAGGAAGACGATCGCGCCGGCACGGAAGGTGATCTCGCCGCCCCAGGGCGCCGCGATACTCGCGGTCTCCGGGCGGAGCGCCACCCTCAGCACGTGCCAGGCCCGAAAGGCCATGAACGCCGTCAGCACGCGCGCGAAGTCGCGGCGCGAGAGGATCCAGCGCTCGAACCACGCTCGACGCCGAGCGAGCAGATACGGGATCGCCGCCACCAGCACCAGTCCGATGACGATCCACGCGACACCCGCCTGCATCATGCGTCCGCCGCGGACGCCCACGCCCTGCGTGGCGAGATAGAGCCCGCCGATCCAGTAGACCACGCCATAGACCAGATACGCGCGGGACGCGAGGCGGAACCGATCCATCAGGACGAGGCGCGGAAGCGCGAGCCCCACTTCGAGCGCACGTCCGCGAGCAGCTCCTTCGTGATCGTCGTGTCGCCCCGCCCGCGCGCGTAGGCTTCGACCGCCTTGATGACCATCCCCCGCGCGAACGACGGAATGGCCTGCAGGCGCGCGCGCGCGTCCTCGTCCCACACGAGCTGGTAGTCGATCGGCAGCCCGAACGTGAGCGAGGCCGGCAGATCGATCAAGGCGCCGCCGTGCCCGCCCGGCTGGTAGCCGCACGCCGGATCCTCGGCGAGGTAGTCGCCGTGCGTCGCGTAAGCGCGGCAGCGGCATCCCCCGCAGATCTTCGAGAACTCGCAGGCGCCGCATCGTCCGCCGAGCTTCGGATCGCGCAGGTCGGCGAACACCGGCGCGCCGCGCCAGAGGTCGGCGAAGGAGTGCTGGCGCAGGTTGCCGGCGGTGACCGGCATGTACGGGCACGGCGTCACGTCGCCCTCGGGCGTGATGCGACAGTAGTACTTGCCGGCCGGACACGAGCCGTGCGCGTAGTTGCGGAGCAGCGGCGACGACGGATTCAGCTCGTAGAGGACCCGGCGAAAGTGCGGCGCGCACTTCGCGCGGATCAGGAGTCCGTCGCTCCGCCCGACCGGTGTCGACCAGGGATCCTCGAACCCCTGCGAGCCGCCCGCCGGGCGTCGCTCGCCCATTCCGAGCAATGACCGCACGAACGACGGCGGTCCGCCGCCGACACCCTGAACCCGGGCGAGATAGTTCAGGATGCGCTCGTAGGCCGCCGGGTCGATGTCGGTGAGGTTCTGGCCGCGTCCCGTCCTGACCAGGAAGAAGAAGTTCAGCACCTTGGCGCCGAGCTGCCGCGCCAGATCGATCATCGCGGGCACCTCACCCACGTTCCAGTCGGTCACCGACATGTGGAGCGAGAAATCGAGTCCGGCGTCGGTCAGGACACGCGTGGCGCGCACCGCGCCGTCCCAGGAGCCCGGAAGGTGCCGAAACGCGTCGTGCTTGGCGCGGTCGGTCGAGTCGAGGCTGATCGAGGCGCCGAGGACGCCGTGCGTCCGCATCGCCTTCGCCTCGCGCTCGCGCAGGAGCACGCCGTTCGTCCCGAGCACCGTCGTGAATCGCTTCTCCGCGGCATAGCCCGCGATCTCCCAGATGTCCTTTCGAAGCAGCGGCTCTCCCCCGGTCAGAATCAGGAAGACATTGGGATTGACGAGCGCGATCTCGTCCATCACCCGCCGGCACTCGTCGGTCGAAAGCTCGCCGCGCGTATCGGCCCCCGCGAACGCCGACATATAACAATGCGCGCACTCGAGATTGCACCGCTGCGTCAAATTCCACGACACGGAATACGCCGTATACGGCCGCCGCCGAGCCACGTTCGCAGGCAAGGCGGGCTCCGCGTGGCGCGCGGAGATCGAGGTATCGGTCATACGGCGCGACCCGTGGTCGAAGACGCGGGCGCAGCGCGCGGGATCCATGGAAGCGCGGGCGAGGGGGTGGGGGTGCCTCCCCGGCGCCGTGTAGGCAGCGGTCGCAGTCACGCGGAACATGGAGACCAACCGCACCCGAAGGTAAGCAGTCGGCGCCGGGGAGGCACCCCACCCCCTCGCCCGCGCTTATCGCGGTTTCTTATTCGATACGTACCCGGCGATCACCTCGTTCATGGTCTCGCGAGCGTGCCCGATCCCCTCCTCGCAGACGGCGAGATCGATGACGGTCACGCCCTTGGAGGACGCCACACGCTCCACTTCCTCGCGCGTCATGTCGCGCATGAATCCGGCCGGCACGCGATTGAGCCGCGCGGTCGCGTCCTCGGTCCAGCCGAAGCCGGTGCCGGCCTCGCTCGACGGGACCGCGGGCATGTCGGCCGGCTCGAACTTCGTCCTGGCGAGCAACGTGTCCCAGCCGGCGCCGAGCTTCTCACGGCCGACCGTTTCCTCGATCATCGGCAACGCGAGCTGGCAGGTGATGACCGGGATCTTCCGCGAGCGGGCGTACTTCTCGACCCGCGCCTTCGCGCGGCGCCGCAGATAGGCGTCGGTGACCTCGCGCAGCGCGTCGCGCGCCTCGGCCGACCACTTCACCTGCACGCCCGGCATCGACTCCTCGGACTCGACGCCGCCTTCCTGAGTCGCGATCGCTTCCACCGCTTCCTTCGAGATGATCTGGAACTTGTCGGGGGCGGCCTTGCAGACCGGACACGTGACGACCGGGTTCGGTCCCTTGACCGTGTAGCCGCAGATCGAGCAGATCGCCGTCGCCGGCTGGGACTCGGTGCGCAGCTTGGCCACCGCGACGTCCTCGGCCAGGATCTGCATCCGCTCGGCCATCCGCGTCGGCATGAAGATCGCCATCGCCTCGTCGATCACCTTGTTGGTGATGACGGTGTGCCCCTGCTCGATCGCGTAGCGCAGGAGCGCGGTCCGGGCGACACCCTTGACCTGGGGCGGCACCCGCTCCATCCGCGCCTCCGCCTCCTCGGTCCACGAGATGATCTCCTCGGCCTTCACGTCGAGCGGCGGGTAGAACTTGCCGCCGGTCAGGAGCACGTTGCACGGCGCCAGCCGCATGATGTTCTCGGTGTTGGAGCCGAGATCGGTCTCGTGCTCGTCCGAGTGCACCCCGACCCGTCCGAGGATGAGCAGCCACGGCTGCTCCTTGCGGGCGAACGTCAGGATCTTCTCGAAGCACTTGCCGTCGAGCAAGGTGATGGCCAGCTCGACCCCCGCGTCGGCGGCGAGCTTGCGGCCGATCTCGAGGTGCGACTGGTAGATCTTGGCGAGCCCGGTGTCGATGATCTCCTCGTGCAGCTGCTCCTGCTCCTTGAAGCGGAAGATCTTCGACGCCTTCTCGTTCAGCACACCGACGATGCCGTTGAACATCGCGTAGTGCAGGTACGGGTCGTAGACGGCGACGGCCTGCAGCGGCCGGTGGAGCGCCGCCGCGAGCGCGATGCCGAGCTTCAGGCCGTTGAACGACTGCGGCGAGCCGTCGAGGCAGACGACGATCGCGCCCTCCCGATCCTTCAGCGCATCGGCGTTCCGGACAATTAACGTGTCGCGGCTCACCCGGCGGACGAAGCGCTCGGTGACCGAGCCGATCTGGCTGTCCTTCACCGCGCCCATGCCGAGGGCACCCATGACGACCAGATCGTAGTCGGAGGCGAGCGTGTCCTCGATCAGGACCTTGTAGTGCTTGCCGTCGATCATCTTGGGCTCGAAGTCGAGCCCGGCCTCGACGGCCTTCTTCGCCATCACGTCCAGATACGACTCCGAGATGAGCTGCAGGCCCATCGCGATGAGCGAGTCGTGGATCTTGCGCTGGCGCTCGAGCTCGTTCTCGTCCTTGTACTCCTCGGGCAGCGTGTACTCCATCTGCTTGAACCGGTAGTCGTGCAGCCGCGCCGCGTACACGTGCACGCCCGTGAGTCGGGCGCCGAACGATCGGCCGAGCTCGACCGCCAGGTCGATCGCGCGGTTCGAGCAGTCCGAGTTGTCCACCGGTACGCAGATGTGCTTGAACATGAAGTCCCCCTCTATCTATACGCGCTATACGCGCGCGTCGGCCGGCGGGCCCCCGCCCCGCGACGACTCGCCGCGCGCACCACCGAATGCCTGCTACTTCAGCTCGAAGTCGACCGTCGCGGTCGCCTTCGGCGCGACCGTGATCTCGCGCGTCACGGTCCGCGGCTCGTCATAGGTCCGCCGGCCGTCCTTGTCGGCGCCCCTGGGCCGGAAGCCGGCGTGCCACATCGTGACCTTGTAGGTCCCCGGCGGGACGTCGCCGATGCTGAACGTGCCCTGGTCGTCGGTGACGGCGAAGTACGGGCTGTCGTGCACGATCAGCCACGCGAACATGTGCGGATGCGCGTCGCACAGCACGCGGATCACGCCCGGGCTCTTGAGATACTTCGTGACCTCGATCATCTGACCCTTCGTCGGCAGCGCGACGTTGAACGCGGTCGGCGTGCCGCGAAAGCCGTGGGTGTTGTGGAGAATCGGGTCGGAGTTCCGGATCGACACCCGCTCCGTCAGCGCGGCCGCCGTCACGTGGCTCACGAAGACGCACTGGCTGTTGTCCAGCACCACGTCGCCGGCCGCGCTTCTTGCCGCGCGCCACGCCCGCGATCAGCACGACGCCGCCCTTGACACCCCTCTCGGCGGACAGCACGAGCGCCTCCGACGCCTTGCGCTCGCCGCACACGTCGCGGTTCTTGCTGACGGGGATCGGGTCGAGCTTCGGCAGCGCGCCGACGAACTTCACGGTGCCGGTGATCGTGCCGCCGTCCTGGACGGCGGCGACCTCGTAGGCGCCGGCCGGCGTCGCGACCAGGATCATGAGGCCGAAGGCCGCGGCGGCGGTCAGGGCTCGCTGTTGAGCGACCACTCCAGCGCGAGCCAGAAGCTCCGGCTGTAGCGGAAGAACCACAGCGGGAACACGACCACGATCGGCACCAGCACGAGGAGCTGAGCCTGCGTGGAGAGCCCGAACTGGCCCCACAGCAGGAAGAACCCGCCGACCGCGATGAGCGTCGTCACCGCGTAGTTGATGTAGATCGCGCCGACGAAGTAGCCCTGCGCCCGCTCGAACCGGAGTCCGCACAGCGCGCACGACTCCGCCATCCGGAACCAGCCGCGGAAGAGCGGCGTCGCCCCGCAGCGCGGACAGCGCAAGCGGATCGCCCGGCCCAGGGCCCGCGTGACGCGGTCGGCCAGTCGCTGCGATTCCATCGCTCCCGCTGCCGGCGTCTGGGCCGCGCACTCAGTGCTTCGCGGGCTCGGTCGTGGCCGCCTTGACGTCGGCCGTCCGCTTCATGACGGCGAATCCGTCCGGCAGCAGCACGAAGATCAGCAAGGTGGCGATCGCGAGCGGCGTGATGGCGACCAGGCCGAGAGTCCGCGTCTCGAACTTGAGGTGCATGAAATACATCGCGACCATCGTCGCCTTGGTGAGAGCCAGGGCGCACAGCAGCACGCCGATCGTGAATTTCCCCAGCGGCAGGTAGATCACCGCGATCTCGACCACGGTGAGGATCGCGAGATACCAGAAGATCGCCATGTAGTTCGGATGCTTGTGCTCGCTCGCCATCGCTTCGACCCCCTACAGGAGGTACATGAAGGTGAACACCATGATCCAGACGAGGTCGACGAAGTGCCAGTACAGGCCGGCGATCTCGACCGCGTTGTAGCTCGCCGCCGGCGACGGGCGCCGCGCGACGACTCGCAGGATCGAGAGCAGATAGATGACGCCGCCGGTCACGTGCAAGCCGTGGAAGCCCGTCACCAGGAAGAACGACGTGCCGAAGAGCGAGGCGCCCCACGGGTTGCCGTTGATATGCAGGCCGCGATGGATCAGGTGCGTCCACTCGTAGGCCTGGAGGCTCACGAAGATCGCGCCGCCGAGCGCCGTATAGAAGAGATAATTCTGAGCGCGGCCCTTGTCCCCCTTGCCGAGCCACTCGAGCGCCTTCACCATCGTCACGCTCGAGCAGATGAGCAGGAAGGTCATCAGGGCGGTCAGGTTGATGCCGAGGACGTCGTACGGCGACGGCCAGTCGGCGCTGGTCGCCCGCATCGCGCCGTAGCCGGCGAGCAAGGTCCCGAAACCGACGGCGTCGCCCGCCAGGAAGATCCACATCCCGAGCTTTCCCCAGCTCTCTGGGGTGACCGGCGATTCGGCGGGCTCGACCGCCCCGTGTATCGCGGCTGCCTGACTCATGTCGTCTCCTTGATGATCCGAGGGTCTTCCTTGGCGCCGAAGTAGGCGTGATATCCGAGGATGCCGACGATCGCGACGATCAGACCGAACGGCAACAGGATGAGTCCGAGATAGGGCCAGTTGTACGACTGATCGCCGAACGGCGAGCTGATGCACGTCGCGCACGCCAGCGCCGCCCTCGGCGTCGCGATCGAAGCCAGCCCGGCCACCGCCATGATCTTCATACGACGTACACCGCCACGTAGAGAATCGGCCACAGCGCGACGACGAAGTGCCAGTAGATCGCGCACGCGCGCAAGGCGCCCGCCCGGCCGTCGAGGAAACGGTCGCGGGCGGCGAGCATCACGGTGACGCCGACCCAGACGACCGCCGCGACCACGTGCGCCGCGTGCGTTCCGATCACGGTATAGAAGGTCGTCCCGTAGGCGCCCGATGCCATCGTGAGCCCGTAGCTGACGAGGCGAATCCACTCGTAGCCCTGCACGAGCAGGAACGCGGCGCCGAGCCCGCCGGCGATCAGCAGGCGTCGCACGAGCGCCCTCGAGTCGTGCCGTTCGAGCGCGCGGATCGCCGCGACCATGGCGACGCTCGAGGCGAGCAGGACCAAGGTGTTGACGCCGGTCACGCCGACCGGCAGGCGCGGCTGCAACGGAGGCGGCCACTGCGCGGCGCTCACCCGCAGAACCAGGAACGCCGAGACGAGGCCTCCGAAGAACATGACCTCCGCCGCAGATCAGGAACAGCATCGCCAGCCGGACGTTGTCGAGGAGCGGCCGGCGCGGTCCCGGCTCGCGCTCGAAGCCGTCGCCCCCGCCGGTCGGCGGTGGAGTCGGCGGAACGCGTCCGTTGGCCCGCCGCGGGCGCTCGACGGTGAGCGTCGTCACCAGCGAATTCCGACGAGGAACGACGAGACGATGAGCGCCCCGACGATCGTCAGGATGATCTTGCAGGATTTGCCGGTTCCGCGCGTCGCTGGTCATACCTTGTCGAACGCGAGCAGCGCTAACAGGATCGGCAGGTAGAGCAACGACGCATACAGGACGCGCCGGGCCGAGCCCTGTGACGGCGCGAGCGCCTGACGCGCGCCGAGCGCGACGAACGCCGCGCCGAGCACGAAGGCGCCGACGAAGTAGAACGGGCCCGCCAGGCCGATCAAGGTCGGCAGCAGGCTGACCGCGAGCAACGCGAGGCAGCCGGTGACGATCTGCCGCTCGGTCGAGGTTCCGTCGACGTCGACCACCGGCAGCAGACGGACACCCGCGCGCGCGTAGTCGTCGCGGTAGAGACGCGCGATCGCCAGGGTGTGCGGCAGCTGCCACAGGAACAGGATCCCGAACAGCACCCAGGCGCCCAGGCCGAAGCCTTCGCGCGAGGCCACCCACCCCGTCACCGGCGGCAGCGCGCCCGGTACCGCGCCGATGATCGTGCAGAGCGGCGTCCGGAGCTTGAGCGGCGTGTAGGCGAAGAGATACAGCACGGTCGTCGCCGCGGTCACCAGCAGCGCCAGGCCTCCCACGAACGCGCCGAGGTAGCCGAGGCCGGCGACCGTGACGGCGGTGGCGAAGACGAGCGCCTCGAGCGGCGAGAGCCGACCGTCCGGGAGCGGACGCACGCGCGTGCGATTCATCCGGGCGTCGACGTCGCGCTCCCAGTACTGATTGAGCGCGAGCGTGCCGCCGGCCGCCAGCATCGTGCCGATCAGCAGGTGCACGAGCCGAACGTAGTCCGGCGCGCCCGTCAGCCCGACGTAGTACCCGACGACGGTTGTCACCAGCACCATGAGGACGACGCGCGGCTTCGTCAGGGCGAGCAGATCGGCGGCGACCCGGAGGCGTTCGCGCGCCAGTCCGACGACGACGGCGTCCGCGCCGACGCGCGCGGTTTCGAGCGTGGGTGGAGTCATGGCAAGGTCCCCATCGCATCGGTTGTAGCGGGGTCCGCGACGCGCCAGCTCGACCGAGGGTGGCCTGCAGAGACGCGAGCCGGCTCGCGTTTCGGCGGACAACCCTTCGGCCGGCGGCCTCATGGACGGCTCGCTGCACGGTCGACCCGCCCCCGCTACAACAAACCCCGCGACAACACTCACTCTCACCGCGAGGACGACGCAAGCCGCCAGAATCAGGCTACCCATCAGCCGGTGCGCGACCGGCAGGGCCGTGCACCGTCAGCTGCTCGCCCGGAATCCAGATCGACGAGAACCTCGCCAGGAAGCTGCCGACGCCGAGCAGGAGCTGAACGCCGAGCAGAACGCCGACGAGTCGCGACACCGGCGCGGCCACCGCATCGCCTGTCCGGCGAAGCTGCGCGGCGACGATCGGGACCAGGACGAACACGAGAACGGCCCCGGCCAGGTGCAGGTCGATGCGTCCGGCGTGTGTCAGGAGCGCGCCGAACACGATCTGCACGTAGACGAGAACGGCGGCGAGCACCGCCAGGCCCTTCAGCGCGGGCTCGACCGGTGAAGCGGCGACGCGGCCGCCCGGAGCCGTCAGCAGCGCGATCACCGCCAGCAGCGCGAAGAACGCCTGGGCGAGGCATCCGTGGAAGATCGCGAGCGTGTCCTGCAGGAGAACGACGCGGAGCCCGCCCAGCACGCCCTGAGCGACGACGGCGGCCACCGCGACGAGTCCGAGACGCCGCAGCCGGCCGCCTTCACGCCAGAGCGCCCCCGCCAGGGCCAGGGTGAGCAGCCCGACGAGCGCGCCCATCAACCGATGGCTGTGCTCGTAGAGGATGCCGCCCACCATCCTCGACCAGGGGAAGAGAACCATGTTGTAGCCGAACGTGCTCGGCCAGTCGGGCACCGCCAGCGCGGCGCCCGTGTTCGTGACCAGTCCCCCCAAGAGGATGAGGACACACGTGGCGCCCAGGGTGGCGAGCGCCAGACGATAGGCCACCGGTCGCCCTCTCGATCAGTGCCGCCGCGCTCGGGGCGCCCCAACCGGGGCCGCGGATTGCGGCAGGAAGTCTTCGCGCGACTCGCGGCGAGCTGTACTCGTACGGGCCGCGGTACACGGTCGGCAACGTCGGGCCCGGAAGTTCCCGTGCGGCGGCGGCGACGGCGCCGTCCCACTCGAGCGTGTTCGCGTTCCACGGGTTCTGTCGGCGCCTTCTTGCCGGCGAACAGGCTCCAGAAGAAGTTGATGACGAACGAGGATCTGCGACGACGCCGAGGCAGCAGCGCGCTGACGGTGATGAACACGTTCCAGTGCTGCAGGGCTGCAGGAACTCGTACTGCGTCGGGTTGTAGATGCGGCGCATGTGGCCGCCGACGCCGATGATGTGCATCGGGAAGAAGGTCAGGTTGAAGAACGACGAACGTCGGCCAGAAGTGCAGCTTGCCGAGCGTCGTCGTTCATCATGCGGCCGAACATCTTCGGGAACCAGAAGTAGATCGCCGCGAACGACGCCGAAGATCGCTGCCGCCGAAGACGACGTAGTGGATGTGCGCGACGATGAAGTACGTGTCGTGGATGTAGATGTCGACCGGCGTCGAGGCCATGAAGATGCCCGAGAGCCCGCCGATGACGAACATCGAGACGAAGGCGAGCGCGTTCAGCATCGGCGACCGTGAAGCTGGATGTTGCCGCCCCACAGCGTGCCCAGCCAGTTGAACGTCTTGATGGCCGAGGGCACCGCGATGATCATCGTCGTGACGCATGAAGGCCATGCCGAGCGCCGGGTTCATGCCGCTCGACGAACATGTGGTGGCCGCACACGATCCAGGACAGGAACGCGATGCCGATCATCGAGAACGCCATCGCGTGGTAGCCGAAGATCGGCTTGCGCGCAGAAGACCGGCAGGATCTCGGAGGCGATGCCCATCGCCGGCAGGATCAGGATGTAGACCTCGGGGTGGCCGAAGAACCAGAAGAGGTGCTGCCAGAGCAGCGGCTCGCCGCCGCCCGACGGCCGGAAGAAGCTGGTGCCGAGCGTCCGGTCGAAGAGCAGCATCGCCACGCCCGAGGTGAGCACCGGGCAGCGCCAGCAGCAGGAGGATCGCCGTGATGAAGAGCGACCAGATCACCAGCGGCATCCGGAAGCAGCGTCATGCCCGGCGCCCGCATGTTGATGATGGTCGTGATGTAGTTGATCGACCCCATCATGCGAGCCGAGACGCCGAGGATGATCAGGCTGATGCACCAGAGGTTCTGGCCCCAGTTCGACGCCGGTGTACGACGGGCACCGCCGACAGCGGCGCGTACGACGTCCAGCCGGCGGCCGCGTGGCCGCCCTCCACGAAGAAGCCCGAGAGCATGATGACGCCGGCGCAGAACGTCGACCCAGAACGACAGCATGTTCAGGAGCGGGAACGCCATGTCGCGCGCCCCGATCATCAGCGGGATGCAGGAAGTTCCCGAACGCAGCCCGACCAGGATCGGCATGACCACGAAGAAGATCATGATCGTGGCGTGCATGGTGAACAGCCATGTTGTAGGTCTCGGGCTGGAGGATGCCGCCGACATCGTCGGCTCGGGGACCCAGCCGAGGCCGGGCACCGGCCGTCTCGGGCCAGGCGAGCTGCCAGCGCACGAGCAGCGCGAGCAAGCCGCCCAGGATCATCATGAAGAGCCCCATGAACAGGAACTGCCGCGCCGATCATCTTGTGATCGGTCGAGAAGATGTACGTGCCGCATGAAGCCGAGCTCGTGGTGGCTCGGCGTGCACGTCGTGCGCGTGAGCGGTCGCGCTGGATGCGCTCATCTCTTGGCTTTCTCCTCTCGCTCCTCAGGATCGTCGCGCTCGGCGGCGGGCGCCGCCGCGCGACCGTCAAGTTCTCGGCGGCCCACTTGCCGTACTCCTCGGGCGTGTGCACGTAGATCCAGCCCTTCATGCCCGAGTGGCCGAAGCCGCACAGCTCGGCGCACGGCAACTCGTACTTGCCCGGGCTTGGTCGCCTCGAACCACGCGCGGATCTCGCGGCCGGGCACGGCGTCCTGCTTGAAGCGGAACTGCGGGACGAAGAAGCTGTGGATGACGTCCTGGGACTTCAGGATGACGCGGATCGACCTTGTTGACCGGCACGTGCATCTCGTCGAGCAGCATCTTGTCGTCGTCGGTGCCGAACTTCCCGTCGGCGCCGGGATAGGTCGACCTCCCAGTTGAACTGCTTGGCGGTCACCTGCACGACGAAGTCCGTCTGCGGGCATCGTCATCTTGATCTTCGACCACGCCGGCACGCTGAGCAAGCGTGAGGATGACGAGGATCAGCGCCGGCACGATCGTCCAGACGATCTCGAGCGTGGTGTTGCCGTGCGTGTAGCGCGCCTTCCGCCCCGGACGGTCCCGGTACATCACGAGGAACGCCAGCATCGTGGCGAAGACCAGGATGAACGTGACGCCGGTGATGTAGTAGATGAGGTGGAAGAGCCAGTCGATGTCCCGGCCGTAGGTCGAAACGTTCTCCGGCAGCCACCAGTCAAGCATGCTCGCCGAGCCTCCTGGCTCTTACTTCTTCATCTCGATCGCGACCTTCGTTGGCTGCCCGGCCTTGACCTCGACCTCTTTCGTCTGCTTGCCGAGCGTCTCGTGCCACACCTCGACCGTGTACTTGCCGGGCGGGACGTTCTCGATCTTGGCGGTGCCGTCGGCGCCGGTCACGCCGAAGAACGGATTCGGCATCACGGCGACCCACCCGAGCATCCAGCTGTGCACGTCGCAGGTGAGCTTGATCATCTCCGGCTTCTCGAACTTCTCGGCCATCACCTTCTTGAACTTCGGCTGGGCCTTGTTGATGGACGGATTCGCGGTCGAGTACGTATGGATGTTGTGCAGGATGTCGTCCGAGTTCTTGAGATCCATCTCGCCCGGCGTCATCGCGCTGACGTGCGGCACGAACTTGCAGCCGTGCTGATCGACCGTCGTCTTCACTGCCTTCGGCGCGCCGCCCTTGGCGCCCGGAACGGACACGACGGCGTTGGCCAGCCCCTTGTTCGCGCCGACGACGACCTTCTCGATCGTCGCCTCGGTCCCGCACTTTTCGGTGTCCTTGTTCACCTTGAGCTTCTCGACGACCGGCGCCCCGGCATACGTCACCGTCGCCTCGATCGTGCCGCCGCCCTGCGCTCCGGCCGGTCCGGGGCGGTTGGCGACGAGGGCGACGCCTGTCACGAGCGCGATCGCCAGAAGCGTTCCGATTACCTTACGCATTGCCCTTGATCCTCCTGAATTCGGGTCATGCCCGTCTATTCGCAACTCGCACCACGAGCAACATCACCGCCAATGTGAGGATGGCTACGACTGGAGGAATGACGAAACGACGGCCCGACTGCGGCTCCTCCAGCCGCAGATAGTACCATGATGTCAGCGACATCCGAGTCCCGCTCTCCCCTGCTCCGCCGTCCCAGGCCTGGAACGCGACCGGCATGAACGCCGCGGGCGAGAACGTCGGGCGCGTGGCGTCCTTCGACACCAGCGGGCGCTTCATCACGAGGCGATACTGGCCGTTCGCGTACACCGCTTTGCCGCCCGCTTCGGCCCCCGGGATCGCCGCGATCTTCGCCGGACCGTTCGCGGTCGACTCCGTCACGCCCTTGCCGTTCTCCCAGCGCAGGAGATAGACCGCGTCCGAGGCGTCGCCCATCAGGAAGTACGGCCGCTCGGTGCCGGACGAGGGCTGCGGCGGGAACTGCAGCGAGATCGCGTCGGCGAACAGCTTCTTCGCGGGATCGTCGGTCGACTGGGTCGGATCGTCCCACGTCAGGTGGAACGCGATCTCCTTGTCGTTGTAGACCGCGCGCACCGACACGAGGTCGATCGACGGATTGAAGTTCCGCGGATCGACGATCACCTGGCCCATCAGCGGGATGTTGTTGGGCGTGAGCTTCTTCCAGAAGTCGGCGTTCGGGTCGTCGGGGATCGCGTCCGACACGGCGGTGACCGTGACCAGCGTCGCGTAGTGCGGCGAGTCCGGGCCCAGGGACAGGATGTAGTTCGTCAGGTGCCAGATGTCCTCGGGCTTCTCGACGCTGTCGATGAACGATGGGCATCGGCGTGCCGAGCACCCCCGCGGCGAGCCGCGTGGCGATCTCGGTTCGCGTCGCGCCGCCGCGGAACGTCCACCGCTTGGTGAGATTGGCCGGCGCGATCGGATGGCCCCACTCGTCCTTCAGCTCGGCGCGCGACGGACCGTCGGCGCGCCCGTCGGTGCCGTGGCACTTGTTGCACTCGATCGCCTCGAACATCTCCTTGCCGCGCTTGATCGACTCCGCCGACGAGGCGACTTCCTTGGGCAGCTCGAGCTTCTTGGGCGCTTCCTTGAACTTGTCCGCCGCGAACGCCTTGATGTACGCGACGAGATTCCAGCGGTCCTTCTCGGGAAGCACCGCCCACGGCGGCATCGACGTGCCGGGCATCCCGTCGGTGATGATCGGAAGAGGTCCTGGTCGGACGGCGCCTTGCCGGCCGTCGTCCGGATCTTGTAGATGCCCGAGGTGAAGTCGCGGGGCTGCGGCATGAGGAGTTCGGCGGCCGGCCCCTTGCCGTCGCCCTTGTCGCCGTGACAGCCGACGCATTTGAGCTGGTAGACGGCCTTGCCGGCGTTCGCGTCGCCGGCCTGCGCGCCGACGAGCGCCGGCGCGGCGAACGACGAGGGCGACGACGGCGGCCGCGAGGACGGTGGCCCTCAATGCGCGGTCTCCCAGCGCCGCGGCTGCTGACCGGTCGCGTCGTAGAGATACATGATGACCTGCCAGATCTGCTCCTCGGTCAGGCGGTCTTCCCACGCCGGCATGACCGAGTTCCAGGGCGTGGACTCCTTGGGCAGGCCCGGGTCCGCCCTTCGAGATGCGCCAGAAGAGAAATGCCTCCTGGAGCATCGCGATCGTGCCCGGATCCTGGAAGTTCGCCGGCGGCGGATTGAAGCCGTGCGCGAAGTGCCCTTTCCCATCCAGGTTGTCGCCGTGGCAGTACATGCAGTTGCGGATGTAGATCTCTTCTCCGGCCGCCACGTGCTTCTTGAAGCTCGCCTGGTCCTTGCGCAGCGGGTTGTCCAACCCCGTGATCTGGATCTCCTTGCCGCGGAACTGGATCGACGCGGGCGGCGCGGGATGGACGGCGCGCAGCTCCGGCGGCGCCTGCGGCTTGGCCGCGGCCTGCGTGTACGCGTAGTAGCCGAGCAGGAGCGGCACGATGACCAGGAGCGCGAGGCGCGTGAATTTCTTGTCGGGCGCGACCAGGGTCGTGCGGATCGGCCGCATGAAGTCGCGCCACGAGTCGGAGTCGGACGAGACGAACACGAGCACCGCCAGGAGCACGATCGTCATGTAGAGCGTGAGCACGCTCCACGGCGCCGGCGGCCGGATGCCGAAGCGGAAGATCACGAAGGCGATCACGAGGACGAGGACCGCCTGGGCGAAGCGCGAGCGGAGGAAGTTCATGCCCTCACTTGAGCGTCAGCAGGAACGAGACCAGGTCCATATACTCCTTCGCCGTCAGGGTCTGGCCGAACATCGGCGGCATCACGCCCTTCGGGAAGCCCGCGACCGTCCCGGAGCCCGCGGGATCCAGGATCTTCTTCATGATGTAGTCGGGCGTCTGGATCTTCGCGATCTGCGAGAGATCGGGGCCGACCGGCGAGGCGCCGATCTTGCCCGCCTTGTGGCACGCGATGCAGCCGGCCTTCGTCGTGAACACGGCTTCGCCCGCCTTCGGGTCGCCCGGCAGCTTGATCTCGGCCGGCGCGCCGCCGGCGGCCGACGCGCCCGCGGTCTTCGGGATGTCGTCGAGCTTGACGTCGGCCGTGCCGCCCTGCGACTCGAGGAACGCCGTGAGCGCCCAGAGCTCGGAGCGGTTGAGCGCGATCGGCGGCTTGTCGATCTGCGGCATGATGTTCGGGTAGCCCTCGACGAGGTAGGCGCCCGGCTGCAGCAGCGACTCGATGATGTACTGCTTGGCGCTCATGCCCGGCTTCGTCTTGGCCGCGCGCGAGCCGATGCCCGCGAGATCGGGCGCGCGCGTTCCCTTCTGGCCGATGCGATGGCAGATCTCGCAGGTGCCCTTGGTGTGGAAGATCTCCTCGCCGGCCTTCACGAGCTGGGCCGTCGTGACGTTGCCGCCCTCGAGCGACAGCTCTTGCGGGAGGCTTCGACTGGATCTGCGGAATCGAGTTCGCGTAGTACGTGTAGCTGCCCATCACGACGAGCGCGAACGCCCCGACCTTCACCGCGACCGGAAGTCGCATTTTATGGGAGAAGGGGGCTCCGCCCCCCTCTCGGCTCCCCCGCCGAGGCGTCGCTGCCGCCGGCGATGACCGGCGCCGCGTGGCCGTGCGCCTCGGCCTTGCCCTTCTCGCCGAGTCCGCCGAGCCAGAAGATGAACAGCACGAGCAGGAAGAACGCGATGGTGACCACCGTGATCATGTTGGACGCGTACCCGATCGCGGGCGTGACCGCGTCGACCGAGTTGTCGCGCATGACGCCGTAGACGTGCCAGTGCTGGCGGATGCCCGAGCGGGCGAAGCCCATCAGCCCCATGAGCCAGGTGAAGGTCACCGCGAGCAGGATCAACACGTACTGCGAGCGCGGCGCGATCGTGCCCCAGCGGATCAGCCCGGTGGATCGGGCGCCCTTGAACATGGGAATGTCGATCGCCATCACGACGAAGATCGCGCCGAGCACGGCGAGCACCTGATAGACCGAGAACCCGATCCGCACGAGCGACTCGACGAAGTAGCCGTACACGCCGAAGAAGATGACGATGGCCGCCGCGACGCCGAGCGCGGCCCACTGGATCGCCATACCCATTCCGACCCACGACTTGGTCGAGACCTTGTTCGCGCGGCGGTAGAGGACGAACGACAGGAACGTCGTCAGGATCATCATGTTCACGGCCGTGTTCTTCGCGGACATGACGCCGAGGAAGCCCAGCAACGGATGGTGAGTGCCGCCCATCGCGCGCGCCTCGTCGAGCGTGATGACCATCGAGCGCGGCGTCGCCCAGACCATGAAGCCGAACGCGAGGATGCCGATGAGCATCGGCACGTAGCGGCGATACCGCTCCGAGCCCGGGATGCGCTCCATGCCGAGCCACAGATAGTAGTTCGAGCCCATGAAGAGCACGCCGATCAGGATCGCCTGGATGATCCAGAGCCAGGACATGAAGCCGCCCATCATCGTGATGCCCATGGTCTGGTTGAACGCGTAGATCTCGCGGCCGAGGTAGTAGCCGGCGAACGGCAGCACGATGAACGCCGACAGGGCCACGAAGTTGCCGATGTACCCCATCCAGTCGTAGCGGGCCCGCTCCTCGTCGGTCTTGGCGCCGAGGAAGCGGAACGCCGCGTACGCCGCGCAGATGGTGCCGCCGAAGACGATGTTGGCGATGAGCCGGTGGATGTTGATCGGCATCCAGGTGAAGTTGTTGATCGCCGCCCACACCGAGCCCTTCAAGGCGCCGGAGTCGTCGACGCCGGCGGGCGAGATCATGAACGTCACCCAGGAGTTGGCGACCAGGAGGATCGCGGTCCCGAAGAGGTTGGACAGCACGCCGAGGCTCACGTGGATCCATTTCCGAGAGCCGCTGAGCCAGTCCCAGCCGTAGTACCAGATGTAGACGGTGAAGGTCTCGGCGAAGAACAGGCCGGCGTACACCCCGTACGTGGGGAAGAAGATCGACGTCATGTACGTCCAGAACTTCGGGTAGTAGCCGATGAACAGGAACAGGAGGAGCGCGCCCAGCAGCGCCGTCGTCGAGAACGCCGCGAACGTCAGCTTGACGAGCTCGTGCGAGAGCCAGTCGTACTGGGCGTCACGGGTGCGCCAGCCGATGATCTCGATGATGACGGCGAAGATCGGCACGCCGAGGATGAAGGCGGCGAAGTTCAGATGGAGCTGGGCGACCGCCCAGACCGCCAGCCGCGAGCCGATCAGCGGGAATGCGCGGTATGCCGGTTCTTTGGCCGCGTCCTGGGCCAGCGCCGGGAGCGCCGAGAGCAAGGTGAGGAGCGCCACCACTGCCAGAGCCGTCCAGGCACTCCGGCGGACCGCACGGCGCTTTTTCGCGTCGACTACCGAACCAGAAACTCGCAACGGTGTTGGTGGACCCTCGCGAGAGACGAGCTTGTTCTCAGTTTCACTAGATCGATCAGGGCCAACTTTTAGGCCAAAGGGCTTGAAGTGTCAAGCGAAAAGAGGCTGGATGTTTGACTCTATAGCCCCCCAACGCTAGCATGACGAATGGGGATACGAATGAGGCCGCGGCTCAACCAGCGCATCCAGTTCTCGCTGGCCTACGTGCTGGTCGCGGCCATGGTCCTTCTCCTGCTCCAGTCCTGGCTGCAGGCCCCTCGCACGGTCGAGATCCCGATGTCGAAGTTCCTCGAGCTCGTGCGCAGCGACAAGATCGAGAAGGTCGCGTTGACGGAGAAGGAGATCCGGGGGATCGCCAAGCCCGACGCGCTGCCCGAGCCCCCCGAGCGGCCCGGGCGATCGCCTCCGTCAGTGGCTCGGCTCGGACGGCGAAGTCCGCGTCTTCACCGTCACGCGCATCCCCGGCGTCGACGAGGCGCCGCTCATCACCGAGCTCGAAAAGCACAAGGTCGAGTTCACCGGCCGCATCGAGTCGACGTTCGTCCGCGACCTCTTCTTCGGCTGGATCATCCCGCTCGGCGTCATGGTCGGCATCTGGATGTTCCTGATGCGGCGCGTGGGCGGCGGCCCCACCCAGGCCCTCTCGTTCGGGCGCTCCAAGCACAAGATCTTCGACCGCAAGGAGCTCAAGACGACATTCAGCGACGTCGCCGGGGTCGACGAGGCCAAGGCCGAGCTCGTCGAGATCGTCGACTTCCTGAAGAACCCGAAGAAGTACCAGCGCCTCGGCGGTCGCATCCCGAAGGGCGTGCTCCTGGTGGGCCCCCCGGGCACCGGCAAGACCTTGCTGGCGCGGGCCGTGGCCGGCGAGGCGGACGTGCCGTTCTTCACCCTGTCCGGCTCGGAGTTCGTCGAGATGTTCGTCGGCGTGGGCGCCGCGCGCGTCCGCGATCTCTTCGAGCAGGCCAAGGACAAGGCCCCCTGCATCATCTTCATCGACGAGCTGGACGCGATCGGCAAGTCGCGGGCGGGCAGCACCGGGTTCATCGGGGGCCACGACGAGCGCGAGCAGACCCTGAACCAGCTCCTGGCCGAGATGGACGGTTTCGACTCGTCGAAGGGCGTCATCCTCGTGGCCGCCACGAACCGCCCGGAGGTGCTCGACCAGGCGCTCCTGCGGCCGGGTCGCTTCGACCGCCAGGTCGTCGTCGACAAGCCCGACCTGAGAGGCCGCGAGGCGATCCTGAGATTGCATGCTCGGGCGGTGGTTCTGGCTCCGGGCGTCGACCTCGGCGTGATCGCGGCGCGCACGCCGGGCTTCGCCGGCGCCGACCTCGCCAACATCATCAACGAGGCGGCGCTCCTCGCGGCGCGAAAAGAGAAGGCCGCCGTGGAGATGGCCGACTTCGAGGAGGCGATCGACCGCGTCGTGGCCGGACTCGAAAAGAAGAGTCGGGTGCTCTCCGAGAAGGAGCGCGACATCGTCGCCCACCACGAGATGGGCCACGCGCTGGTCGCGACGTCCGTCGCGCACGCTGACCCCGTCCACAAGGTGACGATCATCCCGCGAGGTATCGCCGCGCTCGGGATGACCTATCAGCTGCCGACCGAGGAGCGCTTCCTGATGACCCGGAGCGAGCTCGAAGACCGGATCGCCGTGCTCCTGGGCGGACGCGTCGCCGAGGAGCTCGTCTACGGGGAGGTCTCGACGGGCGCGCACAACGACCTCGAGCGGGCCAGCGAGATCGCGCGCCTCATGGTGACCAAGTACGGAATGTCCGAGCGTATCGGGCTCGCGACGTTCGGCGAGCACACCCCGCTCTTCCTCAAGGGCACGGGAATGGGCGGCGAGCGCGAATACAGCGACGAGACCGCCCGGACGATCGACGCCGAGATCCGCTCGATCCTCGACCGTACCCACGATCGGGTCCGGGGCATGCTGACGACGAAGAAGGCCATCCTGATCTCGGCGGCTCAAGAGCTGAAACGGACCGAGACCCTGGAGGGTGAGCGACTCCGTCGGGCCCTCGCCGGTGAGAGTACGATGGAGACAACCCGATGATGCAGCTCAGGCGGAGGACCTTCTTCACAGCGGTCGCGATCGCCCTGGCGCTGGGCGCCGCTCTGGGGGTGTACTCCGGGACCCGAGCCGAGCTGCGGCGTCCTCTGCTCGAGGCGCAGGCGCCCGTGACTCCGATCCCCGTCCTTCCCGTTCAGATGCCGCCTCAGGGCGGCACCTTCGCGGCCATCGCGGATGCCATCAAGCCGGCCGTGATCAATATCACGGTATCCCGGTCGGCCGGGGGCTCCAGGGCCGGACCCCGTTCGAGGAGTACTTCGGCGATGAATTCTTCAAGCGCTTCTTCGGCGAGGCGCCTGAGCGGATCCCGCAGCGGAGCCTCGGCTCCGGCGTCATCGTGGATTCCACCGGGATCGCGCTCACGAACGCCCACGTGGTCGACAAGGCGACCGAGGACAAGAGCACGGTCATCGAGATCGTGACCCTCGATGGCGGCAAGCATCGCGCGAAGGTCATCGGCCTGGACAAGAAGACCGATCTGGCGGTGCTCAAGCTCGACGACGGCAAGGCCACGTTCAAGTACGCCCGGCTCGGCGACTCGGACCGGATGCAGGTCGGCGACTGGGTCCTGGCCGTCGGCTCGCCGTTCGGCCTGCAGGCGACGGTCACCGCCGGCATCATCAGCGCCAAGGCGCGGCAGCTCGATCAGGGGCCGTTCGACGATTTTCTGCAGACCGATGCCGCGATCAATCCGGGCAACTCCGGCGGGCCGCTCGTGAACATGCAGGGCGAGGTGATCGGCATCAACACCGCGATCGTCGCCGGCGGCTCGGGAATCGGCTTCGCGATTCCGTCGAACATGGCGCGCAAGATCTACACGGAGCTCCGGGACAAGGGCCGTGTGACGCGCGGCTGGCTCGGTGTTTCGATCCAGCCGCTCACTCCCGAGCTCGCGCGCTCGTTCGGATCCAAGGACGCGAAGGGCGTGCTGATCAACGAGGTGATGGCCGACAGCCCGGCTGCCAAGGCCGGGCTCAAGCCGGGCGACATCCTGCTCGAGTTCGAAGGGCGCCCGATGGAGGGTCCAGGCGATCTGCAGCGCGCCGTCGGCTTCTTCTCCCCTGACCGGAGCGCGAAGGTGAAAATCCTGAGAGACCAGGCCGAGAAGACCGTCGAGGTCAAGGTCGGCCAGGCGCCCGATGAACGTCAGGCGCAGCAGCAGCAGCGGCCCGGCGCCGGGCGGGCGCGCTCGATGCTGGGGCTCGAGGTTCGTCCGGTCACGCCCGAGATCGCGCGCCAGCTGAATCTACGGACGACCGATGGGGTCATCGTCGTGCGGGTCGAGGACGGCGCCGCGGCCGCCGAGGCCGGCGTCCAGCGTGGCGACGTCGTCAAGCAGCTCAACGGCCAGAACGTGAAGACGATGGCCGACTTCGAGCGCCTCACCCGGGATATGAAGGAGGGGGATCCTCTCACCGTCCTGCTCCAGCGTGGGGCGATGTCGCTCTACGTGGCCTTCCGCGTGGGTCGCGGCTAAGCCCAGCAACTGTCGTAGTTTCCAGAAGTCATGACCGACGGGAAGTTTTCCTGGTCATTAGCGTGCACGACTCAAATCATCTGCTATACTTCCTGATAGGTAAGGCCAATGGCCGTCGATTTCAAGGACTACTACAAGATTCTCGGGGTCGACCGGAAGGCCGACGACAAGACGATCAAGTCCGCCTACCGGCGGCTCGCAAGGAAGCATCACCCGGACGTCGCCAAGGGCGGTAAGGACTCGGCCGAGCGGTTCAAGGAGATCAACGAAGCGTACGAAGTGCTCTCCGATCCTGAAAAGCGCCGCCGCTACGACTCGCTCGGACCCGACTGGCAGCGCTATACGCAGGCCCCGTCCGGCGGTCCCGGCGGCGGTGGCGGGTTCAGAGTCGAGTACGGCGGCGACGCCGGAGGCGCTGGGGACTTCTCCGACTTCTTTCGCTCGATCTTCGGTGACCTGACCGGTCGCGGTGGGCCCCGGGGCGAAGGCGTCCGCCTCGAAGATCTCTTCGAAAGCGGGCAACGCGGCCGCGGCGGCGACGTGCAGGCGGGCATCGAGATCACGCTCGACGAGGCCTTCCAGGGCGCCCGCAAGACGTTCGCCATGGACATCGAGGAGCCGTGCGCGACATGCCACGGCTCCGGACACATCAAACGCCAGCCGTGCACCGCGTGCGGCGGCAACGGCTGGCAGCGCGTGCGCCGCCAGGTCGACGTGAAGATTCCAGCGGGCGTGAAGAGCGACCAGCGCGTGCGCGTCGCCGGCGAGGGCGCCGGCGGAGCGGCGTCGCGCGGTGACCTCTATCTGAGCGTCACGGTCGCGCCCCATCCATTCTTCGAGCGCAAGGGCGACGACATTCATCTGACCCTGCCGGTGACGGCGCCGGAGGCTGCCCTCGGCGCGAGCCTCGAAGTGCCGACCTTGCGCGGCAAGGTGTCGATGAAGATCCCGCCCGCGACGTCGAGCGCGCGCACGTTCAGGCTGCCCGGCTACGGGATGCCGCGCCTCAAGGGCGGCGGCGCCGGCGATCAGCTGGTGGTGGTGAAGATCGTGATGCCGAGCGACGTGACCGCGGCCGAACGCGAGCTGTACGAGCAGCTCAAGGCGCTGCGCGCCGACAACCCGCGCGCGTACCTGGGCTGACGAGACAATCTCAGAAAGAGGAAGAGCGGAGCAATGAGACTGGACAAGTTCACCGTGAAAGCGCAGGAAGCCCTGCAGGCGGCGCAGTCGAAGGCCGACCAGCACGATCATCAGGCCATCGAGCCCGAGCATCTGCTCTCGGCGCTCCTCGAACAGCGTGAAGGCGTCGTGGGTCCGGTGCTGGCCAAGCTGGGAGCGCGTCCCGAAGCGATCCAGCGCGAGCTCGAAACGGCGCTCGGCAAGCTGCCGGCGGTGAAAGGCGGCAGCGGCCAGTACCTCGGCGATCGCGCGCAGAAGACGCTCGAGCGCGCGCAGAAAGAGGCCGAGCGGCTCAAGGACGAATACGTCTCGACCGAGCACCTCCTGCTGGCGCTCGCGCAAGATCGCGACGGCGCCGCGGGCCGCATCTTGGCCGGCGCCGGCGTCAACGCCGAGGCGATCTACAAAGCGCTCGTGGAGATCCGCGGCAATCAGCGCGTGACGGACCAGAATCCCGAGGAGAAGTACCAGGCGCTCCAGCGCTATTCGCGCGACCTCACCGACCTCGCGCGCCGCGGCAAGCTCGACCCGGTCATCGGCCGCGACGAGGAGATCCGGCGCGTGATCCAGGTGCTCTCGCGCCGCACGAAGAACAACCCGGTCCTGATCGGCGAGCCGGGCGTCGGCAAGACGGCCATCGTCGAAGGGCTCGCGCAACGGATCGTCGCCGGCGACGTGCCCGAGGGGCTCAAGGGCAAGACCGTGGTCGCGCTCGACATCGGCTCGCTGATCGCCGGATCGAAATACCGCGGCGAGTTCGAGGATCGTCTGAAGGCCGTCCTCAAGGAGATCACCGAGTCCGCCGGCCAGATCATCTGCTTCATCGACGAGCTCCACACCCTCGTGGGCGCGGGCGCCGCCGAAGGCGCGGTGGACGCCGCCAACATGCTCAAGCCCGCCCTGGCGCGCGGCGAGCTGCGCTGCGTGGGCGCGACGACGCTCGACGAGTACAGAAAGCACATCGAGAAGGACGCGGCGCTCGAGCGGCGCTTCCAGCCGGTCATGGTCCGCGAGCCCTCGGTCGAGGACACGATCGCGATCCTGCGCGGCCTGAAAGACAAGTACGAGGTCCACCACAAGGTGAAGATCAAGGACACCGCGCTGGTAGCGGCGGCCGTGCTGTCGCACCGCTACATCGGCGACCGGTTTCTGCCGGACAAGGCGATCGACCTGGTCGACGAGGCGGCGGCGCGCATCCGGATGCAGATCGACTCGATGCCGCAGGAGATCGACGAGATCGAGCGCCGCGTGATGCAGCTCCAGATCGAACGGGTGTCGCTGGCGCGTGAAGACGACGCCGTCTCGCGCGAGCGCCTGGCCAAGATCGATGCCGAGCTGGCCGAGCTCCGCGAGAAGGGCGACGGCCTCAAGGCGCGGTGGCAGGCCGAGAAGCAAGGCATCACGCAGATCGGCAAGATCAAGGAAGAGATCGAGGCGACCCGTCACGCGATGGCCGACGCCGAGCGTCGCGGCGATCTGAACAAGGCGGCCGAGCTCCGCTACGGCACCTTGATGACGCTCGAGAAGCAGCTGAAGGACTTCGACGCCCAGCTGGCCAGCCAGCACGCGCAAGGTCGCATGCTGCGCGAGGAGGTCGACGAGGAAGACATCGCGGCCACCGTCGCGAAGTGGACGGGCATTCCGGTCACGCGCCTGCTCGAGGGCGAGATCCAGAAGCTCGTCAACATGGAGGAGCGGCTCGGGCGCCGTGTCGTCGGCCAGGACGAGGCGATCCACGCCGTGGCGAACGCGGTCCGGCGCGCCCGCTCGGGGCTGGCCGATCCCAACCGCCCCATCGGCTCGTTCTTGTTCCTCGGGCCGACCGGCGTGGGCAAGACCGAGCTGGCCCGGGCGCTCGCCGAGTTCATGTTCGACGACGAGCGCGCGATGATCCGCATCGACATGTCCGAGTACATGGAGAAGCACACGGTGGCGCGCTTGATCGGGGCCCCGCCCGGCTACGTCGGCTACGACGAGGGCGGTCAGCTCACCGAAGCGGTGCGCCGTCGGCCGTACTCGGTGATCCTCTTCGACGAGATCGAGAAGGCGCACGCCGACGTCTTCAACGTCCTGCTGCAGCTGCTCGACGACGGGCGCCTGACGGACGGCCACGGCCGCACGGTGGACTTCCGCAACACGGTCGTGATCATGACGTCGAACCTCGGGAGCCACATCTTCCGCGAGTACGAGAAGCCCGAGAAGGTGAAGCCGCTGCTGATGCAGGAGCTGCGCAATACGCTCCGGCCGGAGTTCCTCAACCGGATCGACGAAGTGGTGATCTTCTCGCCGCTGGGACGCGACGAGATCGCCCGGATCGTGGACATCCAGCTCGGGTATCTGCGGCACCGCCTGGCGGCCCGCCGGATCGAGCTCGAGGTGACCGACGCGGCCCGCAGCGTCCTCGGCCGCGAAGGCTACGATCCGACGTTCGGCGCGCGGCCGCTCAAGCGGACCATCCAGCGGCTGGTTCAGGATCCGCTGTCGCTCAAGCTGCTCCAGCGCGAGCTGAACGACGGCGACACCATCACGGTCGACGCGGA
This sequence comes from uncultured Candidatus Rokubacteria bacterium, assembly GCA_963789955.1. GTDB lineage: Bacteria > Methylomirabilota > Methylomirabilia > Rokubacteriales > CSP1-6 > AR31. The sequence continues at coordinate 535,184 of CAWBMV010000034.1, read as the reverse complement.
GGGCGACGCGATCGTCATCAAGCCGACAGGTGGCGGCCGCGGTCGCCCACTGATCGCGGTTGCCGGCTCACAACCGAGCTGGGCGTCTGGCGTACACTCGGCCAGCCGCCCGGCTCGCCGCGTCCCCATTCCGTCATCGGTGAATCCCCGCGCCGAGGGCCTGTATCCTAAACGGGTGAGCTCGATCCGGCGCGTGCACCCGGCGTGGATCGTGCTGGGTGCCGTGACCATCTGTATGCTCGCGGCGTCCGGCATCCGATCGGTCTTCGGTGTCTACATCAAACCGATGGAGGCCGAGTTCGGCTGGGGCCGGGGCGCCCTGTCCGGCGCCGCGGCCATCTCGCTGCTCCTGCTCGGCGCCGCCGGTCCTGTGGTAGGCCGCCTCGCCGATCGCTGGGGTCCCCGGCGGATCGTCATCGTCTCGCTGCTCCTGCTGGGCATCGGCTCCATCGGTGCCTCGTACACGCAGAAACTGTGGCACGTGTACGTCACGACCGGCTTCCTCATGGCGCTCGGCGCCGGCGGCGCCTCGATGACGACCGGATCGACCGTGGCCGCCCGATGGTTCGAGGCGCGGCGCGGCATGGCCATCGGGATCTCGGCCGGCGGCATGTCGGCGGGCCAGCTCGTCATGATTCCGCTCGCCTCGGTACTGACGATCTGGTTCGGCTGGCGCACGAGCTATCTCTGGCTCGGCATCGCGCTCCTCGCCGTCGTGCTGCCGATCGCGCTGTTCTTCATCCGTGACGACCCCGCCGAGCGTGGCCTGCGCCCCTACGGCGCCACCGGCACGGCGCTCGCCGCGGCGCAGGCGGCGGCGCTCGAGAAATCTCAGCGCGTCCGGATCCAGGAGGCGATGTACGTTCCGCAGTTCTGGCTCTTGATGGCGACGTTCTTCGTCTGCGGGTACACGTCCAATGGCATGGTCCTCACCCACTTCATGCCTCACGCGCTCGAGCACAATTTCAGCGAGCTCCAGGCGTCGACGGCGCTCGGCGTGATGGGCGCCATGAACGTGGTCGGGACGATCTCGTCGGGCTGGCTCTGCGATCGATTCGGCCGGCGCGGGCCGCTGGCCTTCTACTATTTCTTCCGCGGCGTCTCGCTCCTGTTCCTGCTCTACGTCTGGAACGCGCCCTCGCTACACCTGTGGGCCGCGATCTTCGGGCTGAACTACATCTCGACGGTGCCGCCGACGACGACGCTCACCGCGAACATCTTCGGGCGCTACTCGGTCGGCGAGCTCTCCGGCTGGATCTTCTTCTCGCATCAGGTGGGCTCGGCACTCGGCGCGGCGCTGGCGGGCTGGATCTACGAGTGGACCGGCGGCTACGAGATCGCGTTCGTGTCGGCGGCGATCATGGGCTTCATCGCCGCGGGCCTGGCCCTCGCGATTCGCGAAGAGCCGGTGGCCTCGCGGCCGACGCCGACGGCGAGCCCCGCGCCCGCCGTCTCCTGAGCTCGAGCTAGCGCCCGATCGCGTGGCGCCGCGGCGCGGATCCGCGCCGGCCCAGCGCGTGCCTTCCGATCCGACCTTCACGCCGCACACGGCACCCGCGCGCCATTCCCACTCCGGCCACTGCGCGACGGTGTGGCCCAGCGCCGCCAGCGCGTCGAGCGTCTCGCGCGGAATGCGGCGCTCGGCTTCGACCTTGCCCGGCGATACGGCGTGCGGCCAGAAGGAATCGGGATGGCTCCGCGACGCGACGCGGGGCGCCTCGATGGCGGCCTGCAGATCCATGCCGAAGACGGTGGAGTTCAGGAAGACCTGAAGCATCGCCTGCTGCTGGACGTCACCGCCCGGCGTGCCGAACGGCATCAGGAGCCGGCCGTCCGTGAACGCCATGGCCGGAGCCGGCGTCAGGCGCGGCCGCTTACCCGGCGCGACGACGCTCGGATGCTCTGGGATCGAGCCAGCCCTGTGAGCCGCGCGGCGACACGACGCAGCCGACGCCGGCGACGACCGGCGAGTCGACGTTCGGGTCGCTCGGCGTGGCCGAGAACCCGTTGCCGGCTTCGTCCACCACGGCGACGTAGCTCGTGTCGAGCGCGTCGGTCTCTTCGCCGGGCGCTGGATGTGAGCCGCCGGCGAGCGGCATGGCCGCTTCCGGGCGCCGCACGCTGTCGAGACGATCCGGATCGCCCGCGGGCGGCATCTGCGGCCACGCGCGCTCCTTGACGAGCCGCTGCCGCACGGCGGCGTAGGCCTTCGAGAGAAGCCCGTCGGCGGGCACCTTCACGAAGTTGGGGTCGCCGTAGTACGCATCGCGGTCGGCGAACGCGAGCTTGATCGTCTCGATGATCCGGTGCAGGTACGCCGGCGAATTGTGGCCGAGGGCCTTGAGGTCGACGCCGTCGAGCAGATTCAGCATCTGGAGCAACGACGGGCCCTGGCACCAGAAGCCGCACGCGGCGACTTCGTAGCGGCCGAAGCTCGTCCGCAGCGCCGGGCCGACCTCGACGGCGAAATCGGCGAGGTCGCCGGCCGCCAGGGTGCCACCCTCGGTCCGATGGAACTCGGCGATGCGCTTCGCGGTCTCACCGCGATAGAACTCGTCGCGCGCGGCCCGGATTCCCGCCTCGCGGCTGCCGCCCGCCTTCGCTTCGGCGCGCGCCATCCGGCGCAAGGTCTCGCCGAGCTCGCGCTGCACGAGCACCTCGCCCATGCGGAGCGCGCGGTTCTCGCGCAGGTAGAGCGACGCCGACGACGGCCACCGGCGATACTTGTCGACGTTCGCGCCCATCTGGTAGGCGGTGAACTGGGAGATCGCGAAGCCGCGCTCGGCGTGCTCGGTCGCGGCCAGCGCGACCTCGGCAAACGACATCGTCCCCCAGCGCTCCAGCGCCGTGCACCACGCGTACGGCGCCGCCGGCACGACGGTGCGCGGCAGGCCCGGCGGAATCTGGCCGCCGTGCCGCTCGCGGAAGTACGTGGCCGACGTCGCGCGCGGATACGGGCCGACTCCGGAGACCTGAAAGGTCTCACCGGTGCGCGCCACGTGCACGAGGATCGGCGCCACACCTGCGACGCTCACCATGTCGCAGTGGACGACCCCGAGCGTCATGCCGGCGGCGACCCCCGCATCGATCGCGTTGCCGCCTGCGGCGAGCACACGCGCTCCGGCTTCGGAGGCCAAGAAGTGGCCGGCGGCCACTGCCCAGCGCGTACCGATCACCTGGGGGGACGAAGTGGGAGTGTGGGCCGGCGCCTTCTGCTGGGAGCTCGCGGAGTCTAGGCTCATAGTGCGGCAATGATACTCGCCGGGGGGACGCCAGCCAAGGGGCCCGTCATGCTACGCTGGGAACGATGAATCCGCCCCTGATCGCGGTCTCAACTTCAGTCACTGTCGACAAATATCCGGAACGCGCGTACGTCAACGCCTCGTATCTCAACGCGATTCAGCAGGCCGGCGGCGTCCCGGTTCCGGTGCCGCCCCAGCTCGGCCCGGCGGCGCGCGCGGAGATTTTGAAGCACGTCCGCGGGGTGCTATTGACCGGGGGCGGCGACGTCGATCCGGCGCGATTCGGCGAGGCGCCGCATCCGACCATCTCCGAAGTCTCCACGGCTCGTGACACGCTCGAGATCGACCTCACGCGCTGGGCGCTCGGTGAGGGCGTACCCCTGCTCGCGGTCTGTCGCGGTCTTCAAGTATTGAACGTCGCGCTCGGGGGCAGCCTCTACCAGGACATCCCGAGCGAGCCGGGCTCGCCGCTCGATCACAGCCAGACCGGGCTCCAGGGCAAGGCGCGCCATATCCCGACGCATCAGGTGAAGGTTCGCGACGGCTCGCGGCTCGCCGGCATCCTGGGCGCGCTCGAGGTCGACGTGAACAGCTTCCATCATCAGGCGATCAAGCGGCTCGGTCAGGGGCTCGTGGAGGTGGCGTGGGCGCCCGATTCGATCGTCGAGGGTGTCGAGCTCGTGGACGACGGAGCGTTCGTCGTCGGCGTTCAGTGGCACCCGGAGGAGCTGGTCGACAACGACCGCGCGGCGTTCAACCTGTTCGCCGCGCTCGTGAAGCGGGCTCGAGAGACCGCCTAGCGCACCAGCAGCCAGCGCGACGGCGCGTCGCGCACGACGGTCTCGAGCACGCGCCCTTCCCGCACGAGCTTCTTCAGGTGTGACTCGACCGACTGCGCCGCCATCGGGTGCAGGGCGGGCACGACATCGGCGTAGATCTTCGCGACCATCTCCGGGATCGTGGCCAGCCCGTCGCCCAGCGCTCCGAGGATCTGGCGCTCGCGCATCAGGCGATGGTCGATGTACTCCTGGATCCGCCCCGGACCGTCCTCGATGACCGGTCCGTGCGCCGGGTAGATCCGGCGAACGTCCAGCCCCTGGAGCCGCTTCAACGAGCTCATGTAGTCCAGCAGATCTCCGTCGCCGGCCGGGATCACGGTCGTGGATCCGGCGAGGACCACGTCGCCCGTGAACAGCGCCTTTTCCTCGACGAGGTAGTAGCAGAGATGGTCCGACGCGTGGCCGGGCGTGTGGACGGCGATGAGCGTGGCGCCGTCGGCTTCGATCTTTTCGCCGTCGCGAAGATCGTGAACCGACTCCGGCAGCGACGCGTCACGGAAGATCATCTTCGAGACGTGAATCCCGCGGAAGCGCGCCCGGAGCTGGGACACGCCGCCGAGATGATCGGCGTGGCGGTGCGTGAGGATGATCCGTGACGGCTGCGACCACCCGCGCTCGCCGAGATAGCGCGAGAGCAGCGGCGGGTACTCGGCGACCCCGGCGCCGGTGTCGATGAGGATCGGATCGCGGCGGCCGACGAGATAGGTGTTGGTGCCGGGCCCCGTCATCATCCCGGGGTTGAGCCCGAGCACGCGGCCCACCAGATCGCTCGGGGTCGCGGAGGTCGGAAACGCGCGGTCGATCCAGCTCACGCCACGCAGTCTCTCATACGCCGAGGTATCGGTGCCGAATGTCCGCTCGGCCTCGGAGCTCGACCGACGTCCCGCTCCAGACGATCTGTCCCTTCTCGAGGATGTAGTGCCGGGTCGCGATCCGAGTCAAGGTCGCCACGTCCTTGTCGATGATCAGGATCGATTGGCCTAGCACCTTGAGCCCGTCCACGCAGCGCCAGATCTCGGCGCGAACCAGCGGCGCGAGCCCTTCGGTCGCCTCGTCGAGAATGAGCAGGCGCGGATTGGTCATCAGCGCGCGGCCGATCGCGAGCATCTGCTGCTCGCCGCCCGAGAGCGCGCCGCCGAGGATGCGCGCGCGCGCCGCGAGCTCCGGAAACAGCTCGAAGACGGTCTCGACCCGCCAGGGCGCAGCGCTGCCGGTCCGGTTCGCGGCCGTGGCCACGAGGTTCTCCCGCACGGTGAGATTCGGGAACACCTGGCGGCCCTCCGGGACCAGACCGAGCCCGGCCTGCGCGATCTGGTAGGGAGGCAGCCCGTGAATCGCGCGGCCGCCGAAGCTGATCGAGCCGGCCCTCGGCGGCGCGATGCCCATGATCGAGCGGATCGTCGTCGTCTTGCCCATACCGTTACGGCCGAGCAACGTCACGACTTCGCCCGAGTCGACCGTGAGACTCACGCCGAACAGGACCTGGCTCACGCCGTAGGCCGTCTCGATCGAATCGACGGCGAGCATCACGTCTGATCCTCGCCGAGATAGGCCCGGCGCACGTCCTCGTTGCCGCGGATCTCCGCCGGCGCGCCGGTCGCGATGATGCGCCCGTAGACCATGACCGAGATCCGGTCGGCGAGGGTGAAGACCGCGTCCAGATCGTGCTCGACGAGCACGATCGTGATGCGCCCCTTGAGCGTGGCGAGGAAACGGACCATGCGCTGGGACTCTTCGAGCCCCATGCCGGCCACCGGCTCGTCGAGCAGGAGCAGACGCGGCTCCGTCGCCAGGGCCATCGCGATCTCGAGCTGGCGCTGCTCGCCGTGAGCCAGGTCGGCCGCGCGGACGTGGACGCGCGCGCCGAGCCCCACCGACTCGAGGGCGACGCGCGCCGGCTCGCGGAGCGCCGACTCGGCGCGCGCCGGCCGCCAGAAGCGAAAGCTCCGGCCCGTGTGCGCCTGCACCGCGAGCGCGACGTTGTCGAGAGCGGAGAAGTCGCGAAAGATGCTCGTGACCTGGAACGAGCGCGCCAGTCCCCGCCGCGCGCGGTGCGGCGCATCGAGCCTCGTGACGTCCTGCTCGGCGAAGCGGATCGATCCCGAATCGGGGCGGAGGTCGCCCGCGAGCTGGCCGATGAACGTCGTCTTGCCCGCGCCGTTGGGGCCGATGATCGCGTGCGTCTCGCCGCGCGCCACGTCGAGGTCGATCGCGTCGCTGGCGAGCAAGCCGCCGAAGCGCTTGCTGAGACCGCGGACCGCCAGCAAGGTCTCAGCCATCGGGCCCCTCGGCGCCGACGAGGAGGCCGAACAGGCCGCGCTTCGAGAACAGCACGACCAGGATCAGGATCGGGCCCAGGATGATCTGCCAGTGCACGGTCAGCGCGGACAGCACGTCCTCGAGCAGCAGGAGCGCGACCGCGCCGATCACGGGCCCGAACAAGGTGCCCATGCCTCCGAGAATCACCATGAACATGATCTCGCCCGACCGCGTCCAGTGCATGAAGTCCGGCGTCAGGTACTCGGTCTGATTGGCGAGCAACGCGCCGGCCAGGCCGCCCGCGCCGCCGGCGATGGCGAAGGCGGTGAGCTTGTACCGGAACGGCGAGAAGCCGATCGCCCGCGCGCGCGGCTCGTTCGACTTCGCCGCGCGGATCACCATCCCGAAGCGCGAGGCGACCAGCCGGCTGCCGAGCGCCAGCAGCAGGACGAGAATCGCCAGCACGACGTAGTAGAAGACCGCGGGCTGCCGGAGATCGATGACGCCGCCGAATTCGCTGCGCCCCGCGAGCCGCATGCCGTTGTCGCCGCCGTAGGTCTCGAGGCTGATGCCGAGGTAGTAGAGCATCTGCGCGAAGGCGAGCGTGATCATGATGAAGGCGACGCCGCTGGTGCGGAGCGAGATCGCGCCGATCACCAGCGCGGTCAGCGCCGAGGCCGCGATGGCCAGACCCCACTGGAGCCACCCGTTGCCGAGTCCGTGGAACGCGGGGATGCCGACCGCGTAGGCGCCGATGCCCGAGATAGGCCGCGTGGCCGAAGCTCACCATGCCGCCGTAGCCGAGGATCAGGTCGAGACTGACGGCGGCGATCGCGAAGATCATCATGCGCCGGAAGAGATCGAGGTAGAACGGCTGATTGGTGAGGGCCGCGATCGGGGGCACGAGCGCCAGGAGCAGGCAGCCCGCGGCGAGGACGATCGTGCGGCGCGAGAGATTCATCAGGAGCGGCTCCGCGCCGGGAACAATCCCTCCGGGCGGAAGAACAACACCGCGGCCATCAAGAGATAGATCGACATCGAGGCCAGCGCCGGCCCCGCCTTGTCGGCGGCGGGAGGCGAGATCATCGTCGCGAGCATCGGCTTCAGGAACGCGCGGCCGAGCGTGTCGGCCATGCCGACGACGAGGGCGCCGACGATGGCGCCGCGAATCGAGCCGATTCCGCCGATGACGATGACGACGAAGACCTGGATCAATATCCCCTCGCCCATCCCGGGCTGCACCGAGTAGACCGGACCGGCCATCGCGCCGGCGAGACCGGCGAGCGCGGCGCCCAGACCGAAGACCAAGGTGTAGAGCAGCCGGATGTCGACGCCGAGTGCTGCGATCATCGTGCGGTTGCTGGCACCCGCGCGGATGCGCATGCCCAGACGCGTGCGCGTGACGAGGACCCAGAGGAGCACGGCCACGGCGACGCCGACCAGAATGATGGCCGCCCGATAGGTGGGATACGGCAGCCCGGGCAACACGCGGAAATGGCCGCTCAGGAACGGCGGGACGCTGGTGAAGATCGCGGCGCGCCCCCAGATCATCGCGACCAGCTCGTTGAAGAACAGGATCAGCCCGAAGGTCGCGAGCACCTGATCGAGGTGGTCGCGCTCGTACAAGGTCCGCAGGGCCACGATCTCGACGACGACGCCGACCAGCAGAGTCGCCGGCAGCGCGAGCGCGACGCCGAGCACGAACGATCCCGTCCGCTCCGTGAGCGCCGTCGCCAGATAGGCGCCGACCATGTAGAGCGAGCCGTGGGCGAGGTTGACGAGATTCATGATGCCGAAGACGAGGGTCAGCCCGGCCGCCATCAGGAAGAGCATCACGCCGTACTGCAGACCGTTGAGCGTCTGCTCGAGCACGAGCGCCGGGCTTATCGTCATCCCGGCCTCCGCCGAAACAAAAGGGGCGCGGCCGGGCCGCGCCCCCCGATCGTCGCCACGCCGCGCGTCCCTACCACTTCATCAGGCACTCGCCGGCGTAGGAATCCTTGTGGTTCTCGAAGACGGTCTTCTGGATCTGCATCACGAGCTCGCCGCCCGGATCCTGCACGGCCTTCAGCAGGTAGAAGTTCTCGATCGGGAAGTGGTTCACGTTGTACTTGTACGGCCCGCGCGTCGATTTGTAGTCGGCCTGACGCATCGCCGCGATCATGCCCTTCTTGTTCGTGAGATCGCCCTTCACGGCCTTGACCGCCGAGTCGATCAGCATGATCCCGTCGTAGCTCTGGGCGCCGTAGAACGACGGCGTCTTGCCGAACTTCTTGCGGTAGTCCGCCACGTACTTCTGGTTCGCGTCGTTCTTCAGATCCGGGCTCCAGTAGCGCGTCTCGAACTGGCCGAGCGCCGCTTCCTTCACCGCGGGCAGCGAGATCTCGTCGACCGTGTACACGGAATACAGCGGGATCTGGCCGCGCAGGCCGGCCTGGGCGTACTGCTTGAGGAACTGGATGCCCATGCCGCCGGGATAGAAGACGAACACGGCCTTCGGGTTGGCGGCGCGGAGCTGGCTGATCTCGGCTTGATAGTCCTGCTGCCCGAGCTGGGTGTAGACCTCGCCGACGATCTTGTTCTTGAAGTAGCGCTTGAACCCGTGGACCATGTCCTTGCCGGCCGCGTAGTTCGGCGCCATCGCGTACACGTCGGTGATGTTCTGGTCCTGCATGTACTTGCCCATCGCCTCGGGCGTCTGGTCGTTCTGCCACGACGTCGTGAAGAAGAGCTCGTTGCACATCTTGCCGGCGAGCTCGTGCGGCCCGGCGTTGGTGCCGATCATGAACGTGCCGGCGCTCGTCACCGTGGGCGCCACCGCCAGCATCACGTTCGACCAGATGACGCCGGACACGAAGTTCACCTTGTGCTTCTTCAGCATCTCGTCGGCGAGCTGCTTGCCGACGTCGGGCTTGACCTGGTCGTCGCCGTAGATCACCTCGACGTCGAGCCCCCCGACCTTCCGGCCGAGATGATCGAGCGCCAGCTCGACCGAGTTCTTCATGTGCTCGCCGATGGCGCCCTGCGGCCCCGACAGGGTGGTGATGAAGCCGATCTTCACCGTCTGGGCGGACGCCGGGGCGGCGGCCAAGAGGGCGGTGAGAATCCCCGCGAGAGCAGCGCGTGTCATGGTTGTTCGCACGATCGAGTCCTCCTGCCGAACGAGTTGCGCGATTCTAGCAAAGGCCGGCGAAGCCTAGAAAATCTTGCGGCCGCGGTCCTCGGGCGGCACCTCGAGCCCGAGGCCGCGGATCTGAGTGTCGATGTCGTCCTTGTACATCCCGCGCAGCTCGGCGTTGCCCCAGCGACGGATGCCGTAGGCCACGGCGAGATCGCTGAAGCGCGACTCCGATTTGCCGAACGTGTCGAGCGCACGCGGGTACCACTTGTTCACCGCGTGCTGCGCCTCGTCGCGACCTCCGCCGCAGAGGCGCGCATACTCCGCGTTCCGCACGACGTCGGCCACCCGGCGGGCCCCGAACGAGGCGTGGAACTTCTCCTCGTGGACCATCGTGGTCATCTCGCGCGCCCAGGGTGCGAAGCTCGAGTTCTCCATCGCGCGCAGGTGATACCAGGCGACCAGATCCATCGTGAAGCAGAACGTGATCGTGTCGATCCAGCTCTCGAACGGCACGTTGAAGGCATCGATCGGGTGCTCGCCCATGCGCCGCTGTAGCAAGGCGTCGGCCTCGGCCTGTCCCTCGGGCCCGAACGAGCGCAGCAGGCGACAGTCGATGAATCCCTGGTGCGCCTCGTCAGCGGCGACCTGCGCCTGGATGTAGCGATCTTCCGCCGTCGGCCCCCTGTTGATCCACGGATGGTGCTGCTCGACGGAGGCGAACTCGGTGGAGGCGATTGCCGCGAGGAGCTTCAAGATGACCTGTCGGTATTCTTCGGGCATCTGCTCGACGGTCTCGACCTTGCGCATCCCGAGAAGGACGCCCCACTCCACTCCCCGCGAGACCGACATCGCCGTGACCTCCTGCGCCGAGACGCGCGCGACGCGGCCCGAGTATACATGGGCCGTGCCGCGGGCCCGGACGGTCACCCTCGAAGTCGGGCGAGGACGTCGTCGGGAATCGGGCGAGCGTGCAGCGCCTCACCCGCCGTCTTCGGCCGGCCCACCCACGCGCGGACCTCGAAGCCCTGCGAGCAGAGGCGCGTGCCGACGGCGATCTCGTGCTCCATCCGGAACGTCTTCGTCCGCACCCAGGCGACTTGCGATGTGATCGTGAGGACGTCGCCGTACCGGGCGGGGCTCAGGAACTTCGAGCCGGATTCGACGATGGGGACGCCGACGATGTCGTACTTCGGAAACGCCTCGGGCCACGGCAGTCCGAGCGACGCGAACAGCGCCTCACAGCCGAGGTCGTACCACTCGAAGAACCGTGGGTAGAAGACGATCCCCGCCGGGTCGACGTCGCTCCACCGGATCTGCACCTGCGTGCTGTGCTCGACCATGGCCCAAGAATACGCAAAGTCGGGCGCGATCGAGGCGCGTCGTTTACCTCCCCTCGGGGGCGGTGGACGGGCCGAACCGGTCTTGGTACGATCTCGACGCGCGGTATCGCTCGCCTTGGGAATCTGGGGTTCAGCCTTGGGAATCGGGACGACCGAGCTCTTCAAGTGGCACGCACCGCCGTGATGGCTGCGGGAGCTTTGGCGGGGCCGCTGCCTGCGAACCCGCGCACCCTCGTGGTGATCCCAACCTACAACGAGCGCGAGAGCATCGGCGCATTGCTCCGCGAAGTGCGCAAGGTCGCCGCGGTGGACGTCCTCGTCGTCGACGACGGCTCGCCCGATGGCACGGCCGACGCGGTGGCGGCCGTGCGGGCGGATGACGCGGCGGTCTCCCTCCTCACCCGGTCCCGGCGGCTCGGTCTCGCCTCGGCCTACCTGGCCGGCTTCGACCACGCCGCCCGGGAGGGGTACGATCTCGTCTTCGAGATGGACGCGGACTTCTCCCACCCGCCGCGCTATCTCCCGGTGTTCCTGGAGCGGATCCGTGACGCGGACCTCGTCGTGGGTTCGCGCTACGTGCCCGGGGGCGGTGTCGCCAGTGGTAGTGTGCTCCGGCGGCTGATCAGCCGCGGCGGCAACCTGTACGCTCGCGCCGTGCTCGGCTCCAACCTCTGCGACCTCACGGCTGGGTTCAAGTGCTTCCGGGTCGCCGCTCTCCGGCGGTTCGACCTGTCGCGCATCAAGTCCGAGGGGTACTGCTTCCAGATCGAGCTGAGTTACATCTTCGCGAGGAACGGCTTCCGGGTGGAGGAGATCCCGATCGTCTTCGAAGCGCGTCGCGCCGGCCAGTCCAAGATGTCGTTGGGCATCGTTCTGGAGTCCCTGACCAAGGTCTGGGCGCTGCGGTTCGCTCCGCCCACGGCGGCGCCGCGGCCTTCACCCGAAGAGTCCGCCCCGACGGGGTGTTGACGTGTCCGTCGTCGCGGCGCTCGCCCTCACCGTCGTGGCAGTCATGGCCGCCGCGGATTCGCCGTCCGTTCCCCCCGTCGCCGCCGCTCGTCCCCACGCCGAAGCCAGAGTCCGTCGTCGAGCTCAAGGGGCCGGACATCTACCACATCTGGCTCGAGGGCAGCCGGTTGGCCGCCGGTGAGAACCCCTACGCGCGGATCATGACCGGCAACATGCAGGAGAACCGGAAGTACCCGACACACCTCCCGCTCATCTACATCCTCGTGGCCGGCACCCGCGTCCTCGGCGTAACCGAGTACGACGCCTGGCTGCGGCTCTGGCGGCCGCTCGTGCTGGTGACTCAAATCGGCATCGGTGTCCTCCTCTTCGTCGCGTGTCGGCGGACTGGCCACCCCGTCCTCGGGGTGTTCGCGGGACTTTTCTGGGGCCTGAATCGCTGGACACTCTACGTTGCCAAGGTCGCCCAAGTGGACTTCCTCCCTATCCTGTGTCTGCTCGGCTCACTGCTCCTGTTCGACACGCGTCGTCGCGCCTCGCTGCTGCTCTTCGGTCTCTCCCTAGCCTGGAAACACATCGCGGTCCTCGTCACACCGCTCTACCTTGTCTGGACTTGGCGTGGAGCACCCGACCCGAGCGCTCGCCTCCGGGAGGCGGCGGGGGCTGCGGGGTGGATCGCCCTCGTGCCGGGGTTGCTGTCGCTGCCGTTCCTGGCTTGGAACGCCGAGGCATTCGTGCGCTCGATCCTCTTCTCGGCTACCCGCAACGCGGACAGCCACGTCCGGGCGTTTTCCTTCGACGCCCAACTGGGGCTCACGGGGCTGCCCGCGCGCCTGCCAATGCTCCTCCTCGTGACGCTCGTGCTGCTGGCGGCGGCGCGCGGCGAGATCGGACGCTACCTAGCGGTACTGCTCGTCTTCGCCACGCTCGTAGATTTCAATACCGTCTTCTTCCTGCAGTACGTGGCGTGGACCGTGCCGTTCCTGGTTCTGGCCGCCCTCGACCGCCGGCCGTGATCCACAGAATCGAAATTCAATCGGACATCAAGAAGATGAGCGGGCGCACGTCCTCCTCCGGCGTCCAGTCCCAGTAGCGCAGCAGGATCGTGTAGACCATCAGCCCGGTCTCGCCCTCACCGAACAGGAGATAGCGGGCGGCCTGCGCCCATCAGGTCGCGCCGGGTGAGGCCGATGAAGATCGATATGGGGTCCATGGCCTCGCTGACGTAGGCGATGGTGTTCGCGATGGCGATCGCCCCAAACACCTCTCCCACGTAGTCGTCGCCCTCCTTCCGGAGGCTGACCTCGAGCGGCGCGGAGAACTCACTGCGGTTGTCGAGCAGGTTCACGTGAAGGAACAGGAACGGTCCGCGCACGTTGTAGTGCCGGACGATCTCGTCCCTCGTCTTGCGGCGGGCGTCCGCCGAGGAGCTCGGGATGGGAACCAGGTGCACTTTCTTGCCCCTCGTCTCCGGCCCGATGACGCCAGCTCTCGACGTCCGAGAAGTATCCGTGCGGAATGCGAAACTCCACCGAGCGTATCGACCGGCTGAGGGCGCACGCCAGCATCAGGAGCACCGTGAAGACGGTGCCGATGATCAACCCGTCGGGGCGCTCCCAGGCAGTTGTCCGCCAGCGTGTAGGCGAACACCAGGCAGAGGATCCCGGTGTAGAAGGCCAGCGCCCGGCGGCGCTCGCGCCACAGCGCGAGCGTGGCCGCGAAGGCGGCCGACAGGATCAGCACCAGGACGCCCGTGGCGTAGGCGCCGCTCTGCGCCTCCACGGACGCGCCGAAGACCAGCGTGATGACGACGTCGATGGCGAACAGCACCAGCACCAGCGGCCGGGAGAGCGCGGCCCAGCGGGGGGCCATTCCGTAGCGCGGCAGGTACCGCGGGATCAGATGGAGGAGGCCGGCCATCGCCGACGCGCCGGCGAGACCGAGGATGAGGATCGTCGACGCGTCGTACACCGTGCCGAACCCGGGGCCGAGGTAGCGGTGGGCCAAGAACGCGATGGCGCGCCCGCTGGCCTTGCCGCCCTCCCGATAGTCCGCCGGGTCGATGAGCAGCGTGGTGACGAGGCTCGACAGAATCAGCATGCCGCTCATGATGACGGCGGCGGTCAGCAGGAGCTTGCGGGTATTGGCCACGCGCCCCATCGGCGCGCCGCCTGTCCGCGGCTTGTGGGCTCGATCCGCTGTCCCCGCCGTCGATCAGCGGCATGACGGAGACCCCCGTCTCGAAGCCGCTCAGCCCCAGGGCGAGCTTCGGGAACACCAGCACGGCTCCGGCGATCAGCAGCGGGAAGTCTGCCCTTGCGCATCGAGCGCAGAGCGCCAGCCAGCCAGCAGCGCCGGGTGCGCGATCACCTCCAAGGCGCCGCGCCCGAGGACGACGAGGTTGAGGGCGAGGTAGGGCAGGGCGGCGGCCGCCGCCAGGCCGATCGCCTCGTTGAACCCCTTCAAGAAGACCGCCGCGAGCACGGTGAGGATCGCGAGCGTGACCAGGATCTGGTGGTCCCCGAGCACGGGATGGAGGAACGGATTCTCGATGGCGTGCTTGGCGGCGTCGGCGGCCGACAGCGTCATCGTGATCACGAAGTCGGTGGCCGCAAAACCGAGCAGGACCAGGACGAGCACCTTGCCCTTCCAGCCGTCGAGCAGATTCTCGAGCATGGCGATGGAGCCCTGCCCGGCGTAGCTGCGCCCGGCCACCTGCGCGTAGACCGGCAGCGCGCCGAACAGCGTGACGAGGACGAGGATCACGGTGGCGATCGGCGCCACCGCGCCTGCCGCAAGCAGCGCGATGCCCGGGCTGGTAGCCGAGGGTCGAGAAGTAGTCCACGCCCGTCAGCCAGATGACCTTCCACCAGGGATGGGTCGCGACCTCCTGGCTCGGCGTGGTCGCCCACCGACTCGCCGCGCCTCAGCCACTTTCCGACGGCGGATCGATACTCGAGCGATGGCTGTGGCAGCTGTTCGCGAAAGGGGATGCGCTGTTTCTCGAGGCGCTCGGGCTGGACGCCCGGCGTCTGGGTTCCTTCAACAGGCGTGAATGAATGATCCGAAGTCATGACGTCGGACGTGCCGACAATCCCGGATTCGAATCGAGCACGTGGTACGGGATGATAGCGCCGGCGCGCACACCGCGCGACACCATCATATGGTTGGCGATGCCGTGACGCGTACTTTCGGCTCGCCGATGTCGGGGAGAAACTGAATCGCGCAAGGGACCGAGCCGCTGACGGATACTTCCACGCACATGGGTGAATTCGTCCGCAACGAAATCGGCGCGTGGCGTCTGGTGGCGAGGGCCGCCGGTCTCCGCGTGCAATAGCAACCGTGGCATCGAGCCTGCTCGCCCTGCTCGACGACATCGCCACCTTGCTCGACGACGTGTCGGCGCTCACCAAGGTCGCCACGCAGAAGACCGCGGGCGTGCTGGGCGACGACCTCGCACTCAACGCTCAGCAGGTGGCTGGCCTGAGGGCCGATCGCGAGCTACCGATCGTATGGGCCGTCGCCAAGGGTTCGCTGCTGAACAAGGCCATCCTGGTGCCGTCGGCGCTGGCCATCGGCGCCTTCGCGCCGTGGGCCGTGATGCCCCTGCTCATGATCGGCGGCGCATATCTGGGCTACGAAGGTTTCGAGAAGCTCGCGCACAAGTTCCTCTACAGCCCGACGAAGGACGACGCGCACCACGCCGAGCTGGTGCGGGCAAGGTCCGATCCCAGGGTAGACCTCGTCTCGGCTGAGAAAGCGCGGATCAAGGGGGCCGTGCGCACCGACTTCGTCCTCTCGGCGGAGATCATCGTCATCTCGCTGGGCACCGTATCGGACGCGCCCTTCATGACGCAGGGAGCGGTGCTCGTCGGCATCGCGCTCCTCATGACGGCGGGCGTCTACGGCCTGGTCGCGGGCATCGTCAAGCTCGACGACGGCGGACTGTATCTCAGCCGGCGCGAGGGTGACGCGGTGGTCGCCCGGATTCAGCGCCGTATCGGGGCGAGCATTCTCAAGGCCGCGCCATTTCTCATGAAGGGCCTGTCCATCGGCGGCACGGCCGCCATGTTCCTGGTGGGCGGCGGTATCCTCGTCCATGGCATTCCTGGGCTACACGGCTGGATCGAAGGCCTGTCCGAAGGCCTCGCCGCGCGCCCGGGCATCGCCGGCATGCTTCGACTCGCGACGTCCCTCCTGCTCGATGCCCTCATAGGCGTCGTGGCCGGTGCCCTGGTACTGGCCGTCGTGAACGGCGTGCAGCGTGTGTTGCGTCCGCGAACGGCGGGCCGTTAGCGACGACCACCCGGCACGGGGCGAGATACGATTTTCAATTCGCGCGGTCCGTAGACGTCGCGCTGGGCGCTGTCAAGAGGCCGGCTGCGCCGGGCCGATCCCCTTCACTTCTCAGGTGATCGCAACGGAAACCGGTTCTGCTTCCAGTCGAAGCTGCTCCAGGCCACGTCCAGCCGATCGGCGATCCCCTGAAACTTGTGGCGGCCGTCGCGATGGGCGGTCATCAGCTCGCCGAGCGAGGCGAACTGGGCCAGATAGCCGAGGCCGTACTCGCCGGGCTCGGCCATCTTCATCTCGCCGGACAGGTAGCGCCGATAGCCCTCGCCGGGGAAGATCCAGAACCCCTCCGATGTCTCTTCGGTGAAGAGCCGAGGCTCTTGGCCGGCCGGCATCGCGCTGAGAAAGAAGCGCGCGGTGAAGCGAATCGGGCTCGAGGTCGGCGTGATGAAGTGCGAGAGGTAGTGCAGAGGCCGCAGGTCGCAGTACCAGCCTTCGCGGGCGATCAGCTCGGTGAACGGCGCCTCGCCGGCCATGAGCGCCTTGCGGCAGCGCTCGATGCCGTCCTTCACACGCGCCGCCGAGAGGTCGAGCGTGTGTCCGCTCTCGTCGCACGCCAGCAGGATGCCGCTCTCCTCGAGCAGCTCCCGCACCGCGGTCACCCAGAACGCGAGCGCCGGCACCCCTTCCCGCTCCGTGACGATCGCCTCGGCGTCGGCGGCCTCGATCGCCGCGACAGCGCGCGGCGCGCCTCGGGAACCCCGTCGCCGGGATCGACCTTGCCTCCGGGAAACGCATAGTAGCCGCCGAGGAACCGCATGTTGCGGTTCCGCCGGATCATGTACACCTCGATAGGCTCAGCGGATCGCGGCGCCGCCTGCCTCACGAGCACGACCGACGCCGCCGGCTTCGGCACCGCCGGAACCGCCGGCACGCCACGCGTCGAGCTCACGACCGCTCACTACCGCTAGCAAGGACGAACGGCAGGAGGAGCCAGACACGCGGAGCGAGGCAGTAGACCGTTACAGCAGACGCGAGCGAGCCAACGGCTCGCTCGCACCCGCGAATCGGGGGGTCTGGGGGGATGCGTCTCGTACCCCCCAGCTACAGATTAATCAGCTGCGCGACCCGCTCGCGATGATACGTCGCGTCGCCGAACGTGAACTCGGACGACTTGGCGCGCTTGAAGTAGAGGTGCAGGTCGTGCTCCCAGGTGAACCCGATGCCGCCGTGGAGCTGGATCCCGGCGCCGGCGATCTTGCGGTACGCGTCGGTCACGTACGCCTTGGCCATCGACGCCGCCAGCGGAGCCTCCGGCGAGTTCTCGTCGACCGCCCACGCGGCGTAGTACGTGAGTGACTTCGCGTTCTCGACGTCGACGAGCATGTCCGCGGCCTTGTGCTTGACGCCCTGGTACGTCCCGATCGGCTTGCCGAACGCGATCCGGATCTTCGCGTAGTCCGTGGTCATGTCGAGCACGCGCTGGGCGCCGCCGCACATCTCGGCGCAAAGCGCCACGGTCGCGCGCTCGACCACCCGCGTGAGCGTCGGCCACGCCTTGCCCTTGACGCCCATCAGCGCGTCAGCCGGCACCGCCGCGTCCTGGAACGTGATTTCGCAGAGCTTGCGCGTCTGATCCATCGTGGGCAGGAGCTTCACCTGCACGCCGCGCGTGGTCTTGGGCACGAGGATCAGGCTGACGCCGTCCTCGGCCTTGCCCTCGCCCGTGCGCGCAACGACGACGATCGCGTCGGCCAGATGCGCGTCGGGCACGAAGAGCTTCGTGCCGTTGAGCACGAAGCCGCCCTTCTCTTCTTTCGCCGTGCAGGTCACGCCGGCCGCGTCCCAGCGCGCACTCGGCTCGGTCCACGCGAGCGTGGCCTTGGCCTGGCCGGCGGCGATCTTCGTGAGCCACTCCTTCTTCTGCGCCGCCGAGCCGGCCTCGCGGATCGCCAGGCCGCCGAGCAGCACCGTGGAGAAGAACGGCCCGGGCATCACGACGCGGCCCATCTCTTCCATCAGCACCGTGAGGTCGACGAAGCCGAGCCCCGAGCCGCCGTGCTCTTCGGGGTAGATCAGGCCGAGCCAGCCTTGCTCGGCGAGCTTGGCCCAGAACTCGTCGGTGACGCCGGCGGGCTCTTCCATCCGCGCCCGCACGAAGCCGGACGTGCACTCGTTCTCGAGGAATTTGCGCGCGGTCGAGCGGAGGAGCTCTTGCTCCTGGCTGAATCCGAAGTCCATGGGGCTAGTCCTTGGGAAGGCCGAGCAGCCGCTCGGCGATGATGTTCTTCTGGATCTCGGTCGTCCCGCCCTCGATCGAGTTGGCGCGCGAGCGGAGGAACGAGTGAGGCCACACGCCGCCGTCGACCGCCCAGTCCGAGCCCTTCACGAGCTGCGAGTACGGCCCCTCGATCTCGATCGCGATCTCTTGCAGCCGCTGATGCGTATCGACCCACGCCATCTTGCCGGTGGACGCTTCGGGGCCCGGCATCTCGCCGCGGAGCAGCTTGGTGATCGCGCGCGCGCCCGTGTACTTCAGGCACTCCGTGTCGATCCAGAGCTGCGCGAGCTTCTGGCGCATGACCGGATCCTTCGTCACGACGCGGCCGCTCTTCTCCATCCCCTTCGCGAGCTCGAGCAGGCCGTCGAGCGCGATACGCAGCCGCATCTGCAGGCCGAAACCGAGCGTCAGCCGCTCGTACATCAAGGTCGTGAGCCCGACCGCCCAGCCGTTGTTGACGCCGCCCAGCACCTGCGACTCGTGCACGCGGACGTTGTCGAAGAAGACTTCGTTGAACTCCGCCTCGCCGGTGATCTGTCTGAGCGGCTTCACCGTGACGCCCGGGAGCTTCATGTCGAGCAGGAAATACGTGATGCCCTTGTGCTTGGGCACGCTCGGGTCGGTCCGGGCGAGCAGCATCATGTAGTCCGCGACGTGCGCGAACGACGTCCACACCTTCTGCCCGTTGATCACCCAGTGCTCGCCGTCCTTGACCGCGCGCGTCTGCAAGGACGCGAGGTCGGAGCCCGAATTCGGCTCCGAGTAGCCCTGGCACCAGATCTCCTCGCAGGAGAGGATCTTGGCCGGATAGCGCTTCTTCTGCTCTTCAGTACCCCACGCGATGATCGTGGGACCGCCCATGCCGACGCCGAGCACGTTGAGGATGGGGGGCGCCTTCGCCAGCGCCATCTCTTGCTGGAGGATCAGCTCCTCCATGAACGTGAGGCCGCCGCCGCCGTATTCCTTGGGCCACGTGAGACCGATGAAGCCGGCCTCGAACGAGCGTGCGCTGCCAGCGGCGGAGGAACTCGTACTGTTCGGCGCGCGGGAGCTCGGAGCTGCCCGTCGACTTCCACTCGCGCGGGATGTTCGTCTTGAGCCAGGAGCGGACGGTCGCCCTGAAAGCTTCCTGGTCCGGAGTCAGTGAGAGATCCAATTTCCCCTCCTGAAGGTGGGCGAGCCGAACGACTGAACGGTGGTTCATTTTCGGATCCTTCCCCTGGCGAAGTCAAGGCTTATACTCCGTCCAAGTGATCTCCATCTCGCTGCCGCGACTCACCTCTCGGATCAACACGCTGGCCCGCTTCGGCGCCTTGCCCGGTGGCGGCGTGACGCGCATGTGCTGGTCGCCGTCGCACGAAGAAGCGCGCGCCTGGCTGCTCGGCGAGATGCGGGCGGCCGGGCTCGAGACGTGGGTCGACCCGGCCGGCAACGTCTTTGGCGCGACGGGCATCCGAGCCATCCGTCCGGAAACTCCGGTCGTCCTCACCGGCTCGCACATCGACACCGTCCCGGAGGGCGGCATCCTCGACGGCGCGCTCGGAGTGCTCGCGGGACTCGAGTGCCTCCACGCGATCCAGGAGACACGCACGCCCCACGCGAAGCCGCTGGTCGTCGCGGCCTGGAGTGACGAGGAAGGCCGCTACGGGAGTCTCTTCGGGTCGCGGGCGTTCTGCGGCATGCTCGACGGGGCGAAGCTCGACGAGATGGCGGCCGTCGACGGCGCGCGGCTCGTCGACGCGATGGCGGGCGCCGGGTTCGACGCGCATCGCGCTCCAGAGGCCCGCGTGCCGGCCGGGGCCGTCGCCGCCTACCTGGAGCTCCACATCGAGCAGGGCGCTCGGCTCGAAGAAGCGGGCATTCCGATCGGCGTCGTCGAGCAGATCGTCGGTGTGCGCCGCTCGCGCGTGATCTTCCTGGGCCAGGCCGACCACGCCGGCACCACGCCGATGGATCGCCGGCGCGACGCATTCCTGGCCTCGGCCGACTACGCGCTGCGC
Organism: uncultured Candidatus Rokubacteria bacterium; assembly: GCA_963789955.1. Lineage (GTDB taxonomy): Bacteria > Methylomirabilota > Methylomirabilia > Rokubacteriales > CSP1-6 > AR31. The sequence continues at coordinate 514,843 of CAWBMV010000034.1, read as the reverse complement.
GTGCGCGCCCACGTCGTCGCGCACGGCAGCAAGCTCAGCGTGACCAACTTCGGTGTCGTTCGCGTGCATCCCGGCGCGTCCAACATCGTCCCCGCCCGCGCCGAGCTCGTGCACGAGATGCGCGATCCGGACGTCGCGGTGCTCGAGCGCCTGGCCGCCGAGTGCGCGGCCCTCGCGCGCGACGTCGCCGGCGCGCACAAGGTCGGCCTCGAGATCCAGCCCATGTCGGCCACGACGCCGGCGCCGTGCTCGCCGCGGGTCCAGGCGGTGACCGAAAAGGTGTGCGCGAATCTCGGGCTCGCGACCCGTCGTCTGTACTCGGCGGCCGGCCACGACGCCCAGAACCTGGCCCGCATCACCGACTCCGGGATGATCTTCATCCCCTCGCTGGGCGGGCGCAGCCATCGTGTCGACGAGATGAGCGACTGGCAGGCGATCGAGCGCGGCGCGAACGCGCTCCTGCACACGCTCCTGGCTCTCGCAAACGCTACCGCCTGACGGCGGCGCTCGCAGGGGATGCCGAGTGACCTCGCCCATGGCACGCTAGAAGACGCCAAGGCCGCGGCCGACGTGTCGATGCAATCACTGATCCGCCCGGTGCGCCGCGGGGCGCTCGCCCTCACGCTCGCGCTGGGCGGCTGCGCGTGGGACGGGCCCATGAGCACCGTCGTGCCGCGCTCCGACTTCGCGCGCGACATCCTGCACGTCTACTCCATCATCACGTGGATCACGTCGGCATCGCGCTGCTCGTGGGCGCTCATGCTGGCGTGGGTGCTGGCCCGCTTCCGCGCCCGGCCGGGCGCGTCGGGGATGCCGGCGCAGACGCGCGGCCACACCCTGCTCGAGATTTCGTGGACGATCGCGCCCGCGATCGTCCTGCTCGTGATCGCGATCCCGACGATCCAGGTGATCTTCCGGACGCAGGCCGCGCCCGCCGCGTGACGCGCTCGAGGTCACGGTACGCGGGCGACAGTGGTGGTGGGAGTTTCAGTATCCGGCGCTCCAGATCGTCACCGCGAACGAGCTGCACGTGCCGGCCGGGCGGCCGGTGGCGCTCGTGCTCGACGGCCCCGACGTGATCCACAGCTTCTGGGTGCCCCAGCTCGGCGGCAAGCGCGACGTCGTGCCCGGACGGCTGAACCGGCTGACGTTCACCGCCGAGACGCCCGGCGAATATCGCGGCCAGTGCGCCGAGTTCTGCGGCGTCTCGCACGCCAACATGGGCATGCGAGTCATCGTCGACGCGCCCGACGCGTTCGCGCGATGGGTCGCCGCGCAGAAGGTCGAGCCGCCGGAGCCGCCCGCCGGCCCGGCCGCCGACGGCAAGGCGATCTTCGCGCAGAGCGCATGCGTCGGACTGTCACACGATCCGAGGTGTGTCGAGCGGGGCGCTCGGTCCCGATCTCACCCGATTCGGGAGCCGCCACACGCTGGCGGCCGGGATCTTGCCGAACACCGTCGAGAACGTCGCCGCGTGGATCAAGGATCCGCCGGCGATCAAGCCGGACGCGAAGATGCCGGCGCTCGGACTCACCGACGAGCAGGCCCGCGCGGTGGCGACCTACTTGATCGGGCTCAAGTGATGAGCGCGCATCCGTCCAGCCGCGTTCTGCATGCGCCGGCGGCGGCCGTGCCCGGCGTCACCACGACGTCGACGGGTGCTGAGCTGGCTGACGACCGTCGACCACAAGCGGATCGGCATCCTCTACGGCGTGACCGCCTTCGCCTTCTTCCTGCTCGGCGGGATCGAGGCGCTCGTGATTCGGCTGCAGCTGGCGGTCCCGAACAACACGCTGGTCGAGCGCGCACGCCTTCAATGCGCTCTTCACGATGCACGGCACCACGATGATCTTCCTGGCGATCATGCCGCTCAATGCGATGTTCTTCAACTACATGGTGCCGCTCCTGATCGGCGCGCGCGACGTCGCGTTCCCGCGCCTGAACGCGCTCTCGTACTGGATCTTCCTGGCGGGCGGGCTCTTGCTCAACTCGAGCCTGCTCGCCGGAACCCCGCCGGACGTGGGCTGGTTCGGCTACGCGAACCTGACCTCCAAGCACTACGCGCCCGGGCTCAACGTCGACTTCTGGATCTTCAGCCTGCAGATCCTCGGCGTCTCGTCGGTGATGGCCGCCGTCAACTTCATCGTGACGATCCTCAACATGCGCGCGCCGGGCATGTCGATGATGCGCATGCCCGTGTTCGTGTGGATGACCCTGGTCGTGCAGTTCCTGATCGCGCTCGCCTTCCCGCCGATCACGGTCGGCTTGATCTATCTGATGTTCGACCGCTTCTTCGGTACGCACTTCTACGATGTGGCGGCCGGCGGCGACCTTCATCTGTGGCAGCATCTGTTCTGGATCTTCGGCCATCCCGAGGTCTACATCCTGATCCTGCCGGCGTTCGGGATCGTCTCCGAGGTGCTCCCGACCTTCGCGCGCAAGCCGCTCTTCGGCGCGCCGGTCATGATCTATTCCGGCGTGCTGATCGGATTCTTCGGCTTCGGCGTCTGGAGCCATCACATGTTCGCCGCCGGCATGGGCCCGGTGGCGGACTCGGCGTTCTCGATCGCCACGATGCTCATCGCGATCCCGACCGGCGTGAAGATCTTCAACTGGCTCGCGACGCTCTGGGGCGGCTCGATCCGGACGACCGTCGCGCTGCATTTCGCGGTCGGTCTGGTCGCGCTCTTCACCATCGGCGGCCTCTCGGGCGTCATGCACGCCTCGCCGCCGGTCGACCTGCAACAGACCGACAGCTATTTCGTCGTCGCGCACCTCCACTACGTGCTGATCGGCGGCAGCCTCTTCGGCATCTTTGCGGGCATCTACTACTGGTGGCCGAAGATGACGGGCCGCCTGCTGGGCGAGGGGCTGGGCCGGCTCAACTTCTGGCTCATGTTCGCGGGCTTCAACCTCGCGTTCTTTCCCCAGCACTACCTCGGCGCGCTGGGGATGCCGCGACGCATCTACACCTATCCGGCCGACGCGGGCTGGGCCGCCGCCAACTTCGCCTCGACGATCGGCGCGTTCGGCATCGCACTGGCCGTGCTCATCTTCATCGTCAACGCGTGGCGCAGTCTCCGTCGCGGCGCGCCGGCACCGGCGGATCCCTGGGACGGGCGCACGCTCGAGTGGCGGACCTCGTCACCGCCGCCGGCGCACGACTTCGACGCGATCCCGCCGATCTACGGTCGCGACTCGTTCTGGCGCGAGAAGTACGGTCCCCGCGCGCGGCCGCCGCCGCGTTCCGGCCGCCGACGCGAAGCCGGCGGCGCGCACGAGGCGATTCACCTGCCGGCGCCATCGCACTGGCCCCTGCTGATCGCGCTCGGGATGCTGATCGCGGCCGTCGGCGCCCTGACCCATGTCGCGCTCGTCGTGGTCGGCATCCTCTGGGCCGTCTGGGCGATCTTCCGCCTGGCGCTCGAGCATCATCGGACGCCGGAGCACGTGGAGCAGACAGGGCGTGCTCGGGCTCGACCATCGGAAGATGGCGATGTGGGTCTTCCTCGGCTCGGAATGCTTCTTCTTCGGCACGCTGGTCGCGACGTATCTCGCGTACAAGGGGCGGAGCGTCGTCGGCCCGCGCCCCACGAGATCTTCAACATCCCGGTCACGTCGCTCTCCACCTTCGATCTCCTGATGTCGAGCTTGCTCATGGTGCTGGCGCTCGCCGCCGTCCAGCGCGGCGACCGACGGCAGATGCGTCTCTGGCTCCTCGGCACCGCCTTCTTCGGCCTGATCTTTCTCGGCTTCCAGGCGTACGAGTTCACCGACTTCGTCCACGAGGGATTCACGCATCCAGCGGAATCTGTTCGGCTCGACGTTCTTCCTGCTGACCGGCCTTCACGGCACGCACGTGGCGATCGGCGTGCTGTGGCTGCTCTCGCTGTGGGTGCTGGCGCTCCGCGGGCGGCTCGGCGCCGCCGACGCCGTCAAGGTCGAGATCGCCGGCCTCTACTGGCACTTCGTGGACGTCGTGTGGATCGCGATCTTCACGCTCGTGTATCTCATTCCGTAACGGAGGCTCACCCGTGAGTGACGAGCATCGAGGCCACGAGCAGCCGACGGTCGGGACCTACGTCAGGGTGGCGCTGGTGCTGACCGTCGTGACGGCGCTCGAGGTCGGCGTGATCTACGTCCGCCGGCTCGCGCCGGTCGTCGTGCCGCTCTTGCTGGCCATGTCCGCGGCCAAGTTCGCGCTCGTCGCGCTGTTCTTCATGCACCTGCGATACGACTCGCGCGTGCTCACGTTCCTGTTCGTCGGACCGCTGGCCCTCGCGTCCGGGCTGGCGGTGGCGCTGATGACCTTGACCGGCGCCTTCCTGGTCTTCGGCCGCTGATGAGCGCGCCGCCGCCGTTCGTCTGGACCGCCGGTGAGATCCACGCCGATGTCGTGCTCGGAGTCGGCCTGCTGGCTCTCGCGTACGCGATCGCGTGGACGCGGGGCCCGCGGACCGGGCTCCGCTTTCCTCCGCCGTTCATGGCCGCGCTGGTCGTCCTGCTCGTGGCGCTGAACGGCCCGCTGCACGACCTGAGCGACTACTACTTGTTCAGCGCCCACATGGTGCAGCATCTGTTGTTGACCCTCGTCGTCCCGCCGCTCCTGCTCGCCGGCACGCCCGGGTGGATGGCCGACGCGATCGTCGAGCGCCTGCGTCGGTGGCCGGGAGTGGGCGGCCTGCTGCGCGCCGCGACGCGTCCGGTGCCGGCGCTGACGATCTATGCCGTCGCGCTCATCGGCTGGCATCTCCCCGGCCCGTACGGCGCCGCGCTCGACCACCACCGGCTCCACGTCATCGAGCATCTCGTCCTGATCGCGACCGCGCTCCTGGCCTGGTGGCCAGTGCTGTCGCCCTCGGCCCTGCTGCCGCGCCTCCATTACGGCGCGCAGATCCTCTACCTGTTCGCGTTCGGGATCCCGATGACCGTCGTCGCCGCGATGATCACCGGCGCCGAGGACACCCTGTATCCCTTCTACGCGGCCGCACCCCGGCTCTTCGGGCTCACCGCACTCGCCGACCAGCGCCTGGGCGGCCTGATCATGTGGGTTCCGGCCGGCCTGATTCCGCTCGTCGCCTTCACGGTCGTGTTCTTTCGCTGGGTCGCCGCGGAAGCCGGACGAGCGAAGGCTCTGAGCAGCCGACGCGACCTCTGCTATGATGAATAACTCATGAACATCTGCGTCGTCGGTGCAGGGTACGTTGGTCTCGTGACCGGAGCCGTCTTCGCTGATCTCGGCAACGAGGTTGTCTGCGTCGACAATGTCGCCGACAAGATCGACGCGCTCCAGTCAGGGCACCTGCCCATCTACGAGCCAGGTCTTGAGGAGATGGTGGCGCGAAACGTCGGCGACGGTCGCCTGTCGTTCTCCACCGACCTAGCCGCCGCCGTCCGGAAATCTGTGATCGTCTTCATCGCGGTCGGCACACCCCCGAAGGTCGATGGCCAGACAGATCTCAGCGCCGTCGAGGCGGTCGCGCGCGAGATCGGTCGGGCGATGGACCGCTACACGGTCGTCGTCAACAAGTCGACCGTTCCGGTCGGCACCGGCGAGTTCGTCCGCGAGGTGATCGAGCGCCAGCCAGCGGCAGCCCGTACCCGTTCGACGTCGTGTCGAATCCGGAATTCCTCCGCGAGGGCTCCGCGATCGAGGACACGCTGCGTCCCGACCGGATTGTGATCGGAGCACCCACGCAGCAGGTCGCCATGACCCTGCTGGAGCTCTACGCGCCGCTCGAGCGCCCGATGATCATCACCGACGTGCCGTCGGCCGAGATGATCAAGTACGCGTCCAATGCGTTTCTGGCGACGAAGATCTCGTTCATCAACGCGATCGCGAACATCTGCGAGCTCGCGGGCGCCGACGTCACGCAGGTCATGAAGGGCATGGGGCTCGACGCACGCATCGGCGCCGCCTTCCTGCAAGCCGGGCTCGGCTACGGCGGCAGCTGCTTTCCGAAGGACACGGACTCGCTCGTTCACACCGCGGCGACGCCTCGGCTACCGCTTCGACATCCTGCGTGCAGTCGTCGACGTCAACACCGGGCGGTCCGCGCACTTCGTATCGATGATCGAGCGGGCGCTGGCGCCGTTGCCCACGCGGCGGATCGCGGTCCTGGGGCTCGCGTTCAAGCCCAACACCGACGACATGCGCGAGGCGAAGTCCGCTCGAGGTGGTCACGCGGCTGGTCGAGCTAGGCGCGACGGTCTGCGCCTACGATCCCGTCGCCATGACGAACGCGCGAAAGATGCTGCCGACGGTCGTCGAGTACGCCGACTCGCCGTACGCGGCCGCGACCGGCGCCGACGGCGTCGCGCTCATCACGGAGTGGAACGAGTTCAAGTTCCTGAACCTCGAGCGGCTGCGGACCGTGATGCGCCGCCCCGTCGTCTTCGACGGTCGGAACCTCTGGGAGGCCGAGCGCATGCGGCGCCTCGGCTTCGAGTACCACTCGATCGGTCGTCAGCCCGTCCGCCGACCGTAGGACGCCGCGATGCGGGTGCTCGTCACGGGCGGAGCGGGTTTCATCGGCTCGCACCTCTGCGAATTCTTCCTCGGCAAGGGCTGGGACGTCGTCTGCATGGACGACTTCGTCACCGGCTCGCGCGACAATCTCGCCGGCGGTCGAGTCGCGGCGCGGTTTCACCCTCATCGAGCACGACGTCACCGAGTACATCCGGCCTCGACGGGCCCGCTCGACTGGGTCCTGCACTTCGCGAGCCCCGCGTCACCGCACGACTATCTCGAGCTGCCGATCCAGACGCTTAAGGTCGGCGCGCTCGGCACGCACAACGCGCTCGGCGTCGCGAAGGCCAAGGGCGCGCGCTTCCTGCTCGCCTCGACCTCCGAGGTCTACGGTGATCCGCTCGTGCATCCGCAGCGCGAGGACTACTGGGGCCACGTCAACCCGGTCGGCCCGCGCGGCGTGTACGATGAGGCCAAGCGCTTCGCCGAGGCGATCACGATGGCCTACCACCGCACGCATCGGATCGACACGCGCATCGTCCGGATCTTCAACACGTTCGGGCCACGCATGCGCCTGGACGACGGGCGCGCGATTCCGGCGTTCCTGACCAGGCGCTCACCGGGGCCCCGATCACCGTCTTCGGCGACGGCTCGCAGACGCGCTCGTTCCAGTACATCACCGACCTCGTCGATGGGCTCTGGCGCTGATGCAGACGCCGGTCAACGACCCCGTGAACATCGGCAACCCGCACGAGATGACCCTGCTGGAGCTCGCCAAGCGCATCATCAGTCTCACGGGCTCGCGCAGCGAGATCGTGTTCGGTCCGCTGCCGATCGACGACCCCAAGGTCCGCCAGCCCGACATCGGCCGCGCGCGCGCCGTGCTCGGCTGGGAACCGCGCGTCGACACCGACGAAGGGTCTGCGCCTGACCGTCGACTGGTTCCAGGAGAAGCTCCGCTCGTGAAGAGTGCTGGTCACGGGCGGTGCCGGCTTCGTCGGTTCGCACGTCGTGGATCGTCTGCTCGCCGCCTCTCACAGCGTGGACGTGGTCGACAACCTGGCCACCGGGCGGCGCGAGCGCGTGCCGGCGGCGGCGCGCCTGCACGTGTGCGATCTGCGCGACGCGCGGCTCGACTCGGTGCTCGCCGACGCACGGCCGGCCGTGGTCGTCCACGTCGCGGCGCAGGCCGCGGTCTCGCGCTCGGTCGCCGATCCGCGCTTCGACGCGAGCGTCAACGTGCTGGGAACGATCGCGCTCCTGGAGTCGTGCAAGCGCGCCGCCGTGCCGCGGGCGGTCTACATCTCGACGGGCGGCGCCGCGTACGGTGACACGGACGTCTTGCCGACCCCGGAAGACCATCCCCTCCGGCCCGCCTCGCCCTACGGCGTCTCGAAGGTCACCGCCGAGCGCTACCTCGAGGTCTGGGCCGGGCTGACGGGCGCGCGCGGTCTCACCTTGCGCCTGGCGAACGTCTATGGCCCGCGCCAGGATCCCGCCGGCGAGGCCGGCGTCATCGCGATCTTCACGTCGCGATTGCTGGCGGGCGCGACCTGCGTCGTGAACGGCGACGGCGAGCAGACGCGCGACTACGTCTACGTCGGCGACGTCGCCGACGCGGTCGCCCGCGCGGTGGCCTCGCCCGAGGCGACCGGCATCGCGAACATCGGCACCGGCGCCGAGACGAGCGTCAACGAGCTCTATCGCCGGCTCGCGCGGCTCACCGACGTGCGCCGCGCCGCGGAGCACGCCCCCGCCAAGCCCGGCGAGCAGCGCCGGAGCCTGCTCGACGCCACCCGTGCCAAGTCGCTGCTCGGCTGGAGCGCGACGACACCGCTCGACGAAGGCCTCAACCAGACTGTCGCGTGGTTCAGGAAGGAGCTGACAACATGATCGACGAAGAGCTGAAAGCGATCCTCGCCTGTCCGGCGTGCAAGGGCGACCTCCTCTTCGAGGAGACGCGCATCATCTGCCCCGCCTGCCGCAAGGCGTACCCGATTCGCGACGGGATCCCGGTGATGCTCATCAGCGAAGCCGAGCCCTGGTCGCCCACCAGGTAGTGGCCGGCCGCGATTCGCTGCAAGCCGTCATTCTGGCCGGCGGCCAGGGCACGCGGCTTCGCCCCCTGACCCTGGCGCGGGCGAAGCCCGTCGTTCCTCTCCTGAATCGCCCCTTCCTCGCGTACCAGCTCGCGCTGCTGCGGGCTCACGGCGTGACCGACGTCGTCCTGGCGTGCTCCTACCGGGTTGACGACGTGCGCGCCGCGCTCGGCGACGCCGAGCATCTCGGCGTCAGGCTCCGCTACGTGGTCGAGGACGAGCCGCTCGGGACCGGCGGCGGCGTTCGCAACGCCGCCGACCTGGTCTCGGGCACGCTCTTCGTGCTGAACGGCGACATCCTCACCGATCCCAACTTGACGGAGATGCGGCAGCTGCACGAGACGCGCGGCTCGCGCACGACGATCTATCTGCAGCCGGTGCCGGATCCTCGTCAGTACGGGCTCGTCGAGACCGAGGCCGACGGGCGCCTCCGGGCGTTCCGCGAGAAGCCGACCGCCGACGAAGAGATCACGACCAACACGATCAACGCCGGTATCTATTTGATCGACGCGCAGCTGCTCAGCCGGATCCCGCGCGACCGCATGAGCTCGATCGAGCGTGAGTTCTTTCCGGCGCTGATCGCGGACGGCGTTCCCTGCTACGGCTGGTGCCCGACCGCGTACTGGCGCGACATCGGCAACCCGGCCGCGTACCGCGCCGCCCAGATCGATCTGCTCCAGGGGCGCGCGGCGATGCCGCTGGCGCCGCCCGGACAGCGCCGCGACGGGATCTGGCTCGACGGCGGCGGCACCATCGACCCGGCCGCCCGGATCGTCGCGCCCTCGGTGGTCGGCTCGGGCGTCGTCCTGGGCCCGCGCTGCCGTGTCGGGCCCGGGAGCGTGGTCGGCGACGGGGCGCGCATCGGCGCCGACGCGCGCATCGAGGGCGCGATCCTGTGGGAGCGGGTCGAGGTCGGCGCCGGCGCCGAGCTCCGGGACTGCGTCATCGGCGCGGACGTGAAGATCGGCGAGGGCGCGCGCGTGGGGCCCGAGATGGTTCTCGCGTCGGGCACGATCGTCCCCGAGCGCGCCACGCTGACCCGCTGAAGACGCCGACCGTGCCCACGCCGGGTGCCCCGATGCCGCGTGTTAGACTGAGCCGATGGTCCTGAGTCGCATCCGCAATTTTTCGATCGTCGCCCACATCGACCACGGCAAATCGACACTCGCGGATCGACTCCTGTCGCTCACCGGGACGATGGACGCCAAGAAGGCGGTCGATCAGGTGCTCGACTCGATGGATCTCGAGCGCGAGCGCGGCATCACGATCAAGGCGCACACGGTGCGCCTGCTCTATCGGGCGCGCGACGGCCACGAGTACACGCTCAACCTCATCGACACGCCGGGCCACGTCGACTTCTCCTACGAGGTGTCGCGGGCGCTGGCGGCGTGCGAGGGCGCCGTCCTCATCATCGACGCCGCGCAGGGGATCGAGGCGCAGACCCTGGCGAACTTCTACCTCGCCAGCGACGCGAACCTCGCCATCATCCCCGTCATCAACAAGATCGACCTGCCGGCGGCCGACGTCGAGAGCACGCGCAACCAGATCACCGAGACGCTCGACCTCGACGGCTCCGAGGCGCTCGCGATCTCGGCCAAGCACGGCACCGGCGTCCCGGACGTGCTCGAAGCGATCGTCGCCCGCGTGCCGCCGCCCCAGGGCGATCCGGACGCGCCGCTCAAGGCGCTCGTCTTCGACTCGTTCTACGACTCCTACCAGGGCGTGGTCGTCTACGTGCGCCTGACCGACGGCCGCGTGCGGCCCGGCACCCGCATCTTGTTGATGTCGAACGGCCGGTCCTACGACGTGCAGCAGGTCGGCGTCTTCAGCCCGGACATGCGGCCGGTCGAGGAGCTGTCGGCCGGGCAGGTCGGCTACATCACCGCGTCGATCAAGCGGGTCGCCGACGCGAAGGTCGGCGAGACGATCACCGAGACGCTACGGCCCACCGCGGCGGCGTTCCCCGGCTATCGCGACGCCAAGCCCATGGTGTTCGCGGGACTCTACTCGATCGAGGACACGGAGTATGAAGCGCTCCGCGACGCCCTCGAGAAGCTTCGCCTCAACGACCCGGCGTTCACGTACGAGCCCGAGACCTCCCTGGCGCTGGGCTACGGCTTTCGCTGCGGCTTCCTCGGCATGCTGCACATGGAGATCGTCCAGGAGCGGCTCGAGCGCGAATTCAACCTCTCGCTGATCGTGACGGCGCCGAGCGTGCAGTACCGGGTGCTCACCACCGCGGGTGAGGTGCTCGACATCGACAATCCGTCGAAGCTGCCGACACCCGACCGGATCGAGCAGATGGACGAGCCCTACGTGAAGTCCTCGGTCCTGGTGCCCACGGAGTTCATGACGGCGATCTACAAGCTGGCTCAGGAAAAGCGCGGCGAGCATCGCTCGCTCGAGTACCACGGCAAGCGCGTCCACATCCAGTTCGACTTCCCGCTCGCGGAGATCGTCGTCGACTTCTACGACCGGCTCAAGTCGATCTCGAAAGGCTACGCATCGTTCGACTACGAGCTCTCCGAGTTCCGCCCGTCGGACCTCGTGAAGCTCGACATCTTGCTGAACGGCGACCCGGTCGACGCGCTCTCGATCATCGTGCACCGCGACAAGGCGTACGAGAAAGGCAAGGCGCTCGCCGAGAAGCTGCGCGCGGTCATCCCGCGCCAGCTCTTCGAGGTGGCCATCCAGGCGGCCATCGGCAGCCGGGTCATCGCCCGCGAGACGGTCAAGGCCATGGGCAAGAATGTGACGGCGAAGTGCTACGGGGGCGACATCACGCGGAAGCGGAAGCTGCTGGAGCGCCAGAAGGAAGGAAAGAAGCGGATGAAGCAGGTCGGAAAGGTAGAGGTCCCGCAGGAAGCGTTCCTTTCCGTGCTCAAGAGCTGACCCATGGACGAGAGGAAGATCGAGATCGAAGCCCATCCCGCGCTCCCGTCTGAAGCGGTCGAGCCGAAGCGTCGCCGGAAATCGATCGTCCGCGAGTACGCCGAGGCGATCGCCATCGCGGTGCTGCTCGCGCTCGTCATCCGGTCGCTCGTGGTGCAGGCGTTCACGATCCCGTCCGGCTCGATGATGGACACCTTGCTGGTCGGGGACTACATCCTGGTCAACAAGTTCCTGTACGGCCCCGAATTGCCGCTGACCGAGCTGCGCTTGCCGGCGCTGCGCGATCCGAAACGGGGCGACATCATCGTGTTCAAGTACCCGCAGGACGAGAAGCGTGACTTCATCAAGCGCATCGTCGCGACGGCGGGCGAGCGCGTGCAGGTCCGCGGCCATCAGGTCCTGGTCAACGGCAAGCCGCTCCAGGAGCCGTACACGAAGTTCGCCGACTCCGGAGTACGCGGCGGCGAGGCCTACTGCGGTTACGCCTACGGCTGCGAGCCGACGATCGTCCCGCCCGACTCGTATTTCGTGATGGGCGACAACCGCGACAACTCCCAGGACAGCCGCTACTGGGGCTTCGTCAAGCGCGACAAGATCAAAGGCAAGGCCTTCCTCATCTACTGGTCGTGGGATGGCGACCGGCACTGGCTCCGCTGGTGGCGGCTCGCGAACTATATACCGTAAGCCGCCCGCGGTGATTGAACGTGGCGGGTCGCGCGAACGCCCTGTTGTTGTGCGGGATTGTTGTAGCGGGGTCCATGAGCCCGGCTGCACACCGAGGGTGGCCTGAGACAGACGCGACCCGGCTCCGGGTCTGCGGACAACCGTCAGACGCGACCCGGCTCCGCATCCGCGGACAACCCTGGAATGCGACGCAGCGCTCGCGTCCGCCTGGTGCGATCCGCTCCAGGTCCGGGACGCCCTGAGTGCTCCGAGGGGCGTTCTCGGCGGCGCTGGCGGATAATCCGCCGGAGGCGCGGGATGTCGGGTTCTACGTGCACGTCCCGTTCTGCGCGAAGCGGTGCGGGTACTGCAGCTTCAACACCGCGCCGCTCGAGGACGGCGCGATGGCGAGCTATCTCGAAGCGGTCCGTCGCGAGATCGACCTGCTCGGCGCCATCGCGTGGTCGCCGCGCGTGCGACTCTCGACGATCTTCCTCGGCGGCGGCACGCCGTCGCTCCTGGCCGTCGACGACATGGCCGCGATGCTCGACCGGATTCGCGCCCGATTCGACGTCGCCGCCGATGCCGAGATCACGGTCGAGTGCAATCCCGAGAGTGTCACGCGCGACAAGCTGGCCGGATACCGCGCCGCCGGCGTCAACCGGCTGAGCCTGGGCGTGCAGTCGCTGGACGACTCGATCCTCCCGAGGCTCGGTCGACTCCACGACGCGCGCGGCGCCCGCACGGCCTTCGAGGCGGCCCGTGATGCCGGCTGCGACAACCTGAGCGTCGACCTCATGTACGGCTTGCCGGGGCTCGATGTCGATGGCTGGGCTCGCGCCGTCGAAGCGGTGCTCGACTGGAAGCCCGACCATCTTTCGGCCTACGGCCTGACCCTGGATGCCGGCAGCCTCTGGGGCGCCTCCGGGGTCGAGGGCATCCCGCCGGAAGATACGCAGGTCGATCAGTACTGGCGCCTCGCCCGCGGCGCCGCGGCGCGCGGCCTCGAGCACTACGAGATTTCCAATTACGCGCGGCCCGGCTTCCGCTCGCGCCACAATCAGATCTACTGGCGCGCGGCCGAATACCTCGCCGCCGGGCCCGGCGCCTGCGGATTCGTGGGCCGGATGCGTTACGCGAACGTCAAGGCGACGCCGCGGTACTGCGAGACGCTCGCCGGCGGCGTGCTCCCCGTGGCGTCCTCCGAGCACCTGACCGAGCGTCAGCGTCTGGCCGAGCGGCTTCTCCTCGGGCTGCGAACCGTCGACGGCATTCGGGCGGCGTTGCTCGAGTCGCGGCTCGACGGCGACTCGCGCCTGCGCCGCCTGGTCGACGAGTGGCGCGCGCGCACCTTGCTGGTCGACGCGGGCGATCACGTTCGGCTGACCGAAGCCGGGTTCCTCCTGTCCGACGCGCTCTTCGTCGAATTGTTATAATTTCCGCCTAATGGATGCGCGACATCGCGACGTCCTCGTGGCGGTCATCCGTGAGTACGTCGACTCGACGGAGCCGGTCGGCTCGCGGGTTCTGGCGCGTCGGCACTTCCCGACCCTCTCGGCGGCGACGCTCCGGAACGTCATGGCCGACCTCGAGGAGATGGGCTACCTCGTCCAGCCCCACACGAGCGCCGGACGAGTGCCGACCGACAAGGCGTACCGGTTCTACGTCGAGTCCTTCCCGCCGCCCCAGAGCCCGAAGGTTGCCCGATCCGGCGACACCTTGCCACAGCGCCGCTCGGGGATCGACGGGTTCATGGAACGGACGTCCTCGCACCTGTCGACCGCGACGAAGCTGACCGGCCTGCTGCTGGCGCCGCCGCTCAAGCAGACGACCCTCGCGCGGGTCGACCTGATCCCGCTCGAGGACGATCGCGCCCTCGCGGTACTCGTGACCGACGCGGGCTGGGTCACCGCGCGCGCCGTGACGCTCGATCCGCCGCTCGGCCACGACGAGGTCCGCGCGATCGGACGCGAGCTGAACCGGCGCTACAGCGGCCGTACGGTGCAGGACGTCGTCGACATGGAGGCGGAGCCGCGCGATCCGCTCGACACGCTGCACACGCGAGCCCGGGCCGTCATCGAGCAGATCGTCACCGTGCTGCGCGGGCGCACGCTCTACGTCAGCGGCGCGATCAACATGCTCGACCATCCGGAATTCCTGAATCTCGAGACGACGCGCGAGCTGCTCCGCACGTTCGAGCAGAAGGAGCGGCTGGCGGACCTGATGACGGAGCTCGCCGGCAGCGAAGGTGTGAACGTGACGATCGGCGACGAGAATCCGGTCGCCGAGATGCGCGAGTGCACGTTGATCACGTCGACCTATACCTATCGGGACCAGGTCATCGGGATCCTCGGCGTCGTGGGGCCGCGGCGGTTGCCGTACCCCGAGGTCATTTCCATCGTCAACGAGACCGCTCGCCACGTCACCGAGGCTCTCTCGCGCGTTCGCCAGGACCTTTATCTGCCCTCCTAGCGGTTGAGGCGGCTGGGGGGCCGGCTCCGGGGCGTGTGGGGCCTCCCGGGATCTGACGGCCAACTTCGCGGTAAGTCCGGCCTGGCTTCTGCGTGCTGGCAACGCTGCCTACACAGATCCCGGGAGGCCCCACACGCCCCGGAGCCGGCCCCCGCCGGGATCGCGCTAGGGCGCTGCTATAATTCATCTGTTATGGACGAATCGAAGGCACGGAACCCCGATCCGCGCCGAGTCCTCTCCAGGTGCCGACGGTCCGGCCGAGACGGTGGAGGAGCTTCGGAAGCAGGTCGAGGAGAAGCAGGATCGGTTGCTGCGGGCGCTGGCGGAGGCCGAGAATTTCAAGCGGCGGACGCAGCGCGAGCGGGACGAGTCGGTCCGGTACGCGAACGAGTCGCTGCTGCGCGATCTCATCCCCGTGCTCGACAACCTGGAGCGGGCGCTCGGCGCGGCGCGAACCGCCGGCGGCGCCGAGGGCGTCGTGGGCGGCATCGAGCTGATCCACCGCGAGCTCCTCAAGGTGCTGGAGCGCGCCGGTGTCACCCGCTACTCCGCGCTCGGCCAGACGTTCGACCCCACCCGTCACGAGGCGATCGCTCGCGTCGTGAGCGTGGACGCGAAGCCCGGCACCGTGGTCGGCGAGACGATGCCCGGCTATCTGCTGCACAACCGCGTGCTCCGTGCCGCGCTCGTGTCCGTCGCCGCCGCGCCGGACGAGGACAACTGAGCCCGGTGGCGCGCGACTACTACGAGGTGCTCGGCGTCGCGCGCACCGCCGGCGAGGCCGAGATCAAGAAGGCCTACCGCCAGCTCGCGATGCAGTTTCACCCGGACCGCAACCGCGGCAACAAGGACGCGGAGGAGCGGTTCAAAGAGGTGAACGAGGCCTACGCCGTCCTGTCCGACCCGGACAAGCGCGCGCACTTCGACCGCTTCGGCACCGCGGGCCCGGGCGGCGGTCCCGGATTCGGCGATACGGGCTTCGGAACGCTCTTCGAGGACATCTTCGAGAACTTCTTCTCCGCCGGCGGGCGCGGGCGTGGATCCCGCGCCGCGCGCGGCGAAGATCTCCAGTACGAGCTGAAGATCACCCTCGAGGATGCCGCGGCCGGGCTCGAGACGAAGATCCAGATCCCGCGCCTCGAGACCTGCGAGGCGTGCTCCGGGAGCGGGTGTCGAGCCCGGAAGCCGCCTGGAGACCTGTGACATGTGCCGCGGCGCCGGCGAGGTTCGCCGCAATCACGGCTTCCTGACGGTGGCGCAGACCTGCCCCAAGTGCCGCGGCGCCGGTCAGCTCAACCGGTCCCCGTGCAAGGAATGCCGGGGCGAAGGCCGGCGGAGAGCCGAGCGGCTCCTGGCCGTGAAGATCCCCGCGGGCATCGAGGACCGGATGCAGCTTCGCATCAGCGGCGAAGGCTCCGGCGGCCTCGGCGGCGGCCCCTCCGGCGATCTCTACGTGCTCGTCCGGGTCCGCGAGCACGAGATCTTCGCCCGCCAGAGCGCCGATCTGATCTGCGACCTTCCGCTCTCGTTCACCAACCTGGCGCTGGGCCACGAGGTCGAAGTGCCGATCCTGGGCGGCGCGGCCAAGCTCAAGGTGCCCGCCGGCACGCAGCCGAACGAGGTCCTGCGAATCCGCGGCAAGGGGATGCCGCATCTGCGTCAGCGCGGGCACGGCGACGCCTGCTATCGCGTCGTGCTCGAGGTCCCGCAGAAGCTCAACGCGCGGCAGCGCGAGGCGCTCGCGAGCTTCGAGGCGGCGTCGAAAGACGAGCGAGGCCCGCTGGCGGCGGCGTTCTTCGAGCGGGTGAAGAAGCTCCTCGGTTAGTCGATGTCATCCTCGATTCACAGTCGCGCCGCGGCGCGCACCGCCCGCTACTGGGAGCTCACCGTCGGCGTGCCCGGCGATCTCTCCGAAGGTCTGACGAACCTCGCGTGGGAGCTCGGCGCGCTCGGCGTCGTCGAGGAAGAGCGGCCCGGCAGCGGCGCCACGCTTCGCGCCTTTTTCCCCGACACGGTCGCGGCCGCCACGCTCGAGGAGAGCGTGCGGCGATATCTCGACGGCCTGCGCGAGCTCGGCTTCGCGCCGGCGCGCGACCTCCAGGTCGTGGCGCTCGCCGACGAGAACTGGGCGGATGCGTGGCGCGCCCACTTCACGCCCCGACCGGTCGGCCGCCGACTCCTGATCGTCCCGCCGTGGGACGGAGACGGGGCGAACGGACGGCTCGTGATCACGATCGAGCCCGGGCGCGCGTTCGGGACGGGCCATCACGGCACCACGGCCGGATGCCTCGAGGCCATCGAGGCGGTGGTCGAGCGCGATCGTCCCTCGCGCATGATCGACGTCGGGACCGGGTCGGGAATTCTCGCGATCGCGGCCGCGCGGCTCGGAGTCGGCGCCGTGCTCGCGGTGGACGACGACCCCGACGCCGTCGCCTGCGCGATGGCGAACGCCGCCCGGAATCACGTCTCCGACCGCGTGCGCTGCGTGCTGGCGGACGCGACGGGGCTCCGCGAGCCGCCGGCTCCGCTGCTCGTGGCGAATCTGCTATCGGCCGCCCATCGACGACTGGCCGAGCAGTACCGGCGCGCGCTGGCTCCGGGCGGCACCTTGATCCTCGGCGGCATCCTCGACGCGGAGGCGACGGACGTCGTGGCGGCGCTGGCCGATCACGAGCTGGCCCACCGCGCGTCGTTCTCGCTGGAGGGCTGGACCACGCTCGAGCTCCGTGCGCCGATTCACGATCGCGCCTGAGCGCATCCGCGACGGCCGGGTCTTCTTCGACCGCGACGAGTCGCGTCATCTCGCGCGCGTCCTCCGGCTCCGATCCGGCGACACGGTGCTCGCCGCCGACGGCGCCGGCCACGAGTACACCGTGCGGCTCGAGACGATCGGCGACGAGGCGACGGGCACGGTGCTCGACGTCGGCGCGAACGACCACGAGTCCCCGCTTCGCATTACCCTCATCCAGTCGGTCCCCAAGGGCGACAAGATGGAATCGATCGTGCGCGCCTCGACCGAGCTCGGCGTGACCCGCATCGTCCCGGTGCTGACGGCGCGGACCATCGTCACGCTCGAGCCCGGCCGCTGGCGGGATCGCGCCCGGCGTTGGCAGCGGGTCGCAAAGGAAGCGGCCAAGCAGTGCGGTCGCGCCGTCGTCCCTGCCGGTCGAGGCGCCGCGCGCCCTCGCCGACGCGTTCGACCTCGACGAGACCGCGGACCTCCGGCTCTGCCTCTGGGAGGGAGCCATTGACGCCGCCGGCGGGCAGGGCGGGGGGCAGGCTCGCTTGCTCGGAACCCCACTCGCCGCGAGCCTGCCCCCCGCCCTGCCCGCCGGCTCGCGAGTCGCTATTCTCATAGGACCCGAAGGGGGACTCACCTGGGACGAGGTGGACGGCGCGCGCGCGCGGGGGTGGCTGGTCGTGGGGGTCGGGCCACGGATTTTGCGGACCGAGACGGCGGGGCCGGCGATCGTTGCCGTGCTGCAGGCACGGTTCGGTGATCTCGGGGGCAGCGGTTGAGCCCGAGCGACGGCGGGTGGGAGCACTTCGAGACGGAGGCGGATGTGGGCGTCCACGCCTGGGGCGAAACGCGAGCGGAGGCGTTCGCGCAAGCGGCGCTCGGAGTGTTCGCGCTGATCGTGACGCCCGAGCAAGTTGTCGAACACGAGCATCGCGAGGTCCGAGCGCAGGCGGACTCCCCGGAGCGGCTCCTGGTCGCCTGGATCAACGAGTGTCTGTACGTACACGAGATCGAAGGCTTCGTGGTGCGCCGCGTCGACGTCGACGCCTGCGCGGAGACGGTGGTCCACGGCGTGCTGCACGGCGAGGAGATCGATCTTGGCCGCCACCGGCCCGGGACTGTCGTCAAGGCCGCAACGCTCCACCAGGTGCTGGTGACCCAGTCTGACGGCCGCCACGAGGTGCGCGTGATCGTCGACGTGTGATGTCTCACATCCGAGACATGGGGTCCAGAAACCCGTGTCATCCGCGCCACCAGAGCGAGCCTCGCCTTCGACCGCGACCTTAATAACCAGATACTTGCGGTCCCTATTGCCGCTGGCACCCCTGTTGCTAATTTCCGGCTACAGGTTCAATGCGCCAGCACACCATTCGGAAGTCGGTCAGCATCGAGGGAGTCGGCCTCCACTCGGGTAAGGTCGCCCGGGTCACGGTCTCTCCAGCACCGGCAGACGCCGGTGTCGTGTTCAAGGTTCGTTCGACGGGCGAGCGGATCCCGGCGCGGCCGGAGAGCGTCGTCAATTCGCACTACGCGACCACCCTCGGAGTGAACGGGACCCGCATTCAGACGGTCGAGCACCTGATGGCGGCGGCGGCCGGGCTCGGCATCGACAACGTCGAGATCGAGGTGGACGGTCCCGAGATCCCCGCGCTCGACGGCAGCGCGAAGCCGTTCGTCGCGCTGCTCACGTTCGCGGGCCGGTTGCAGCAGTCGGCGCGCCGGCGGCCCCTGACGCTTCCGTGCCCGCTTCGGGTCGGCAGCGGCGGCCGATGGATTCACATCGTTCCCGCGGAGACGCTCCGGATCACCTACACCCTGGACAACGACCACCCGGCGATCGGGACCCAGGTCCTCTCCTGGTCACCGACCGAGCGATCGTTCGTCGAAGAGTTCGCTCCGGCGCGGACGTACGGCTTCCTGCGCGACCTCGGGATCATGCGGAAGAACGGCCTCGCGCGCGGCGGCTCGCTCGACAACGCGATCGTGCTCGGCAACAGCGGCGCGCTGAACGGCCTTCGCTTCCGCGACGAGTTCGTACGCCACAAGATTCTCGACCTGCTCGGGGATCTGGCGCTGCTCGGCCGTCCGGTCGGCGCCCACGTCATCGCACGCAACGGCGGCCACGCGCTCAACCTCGAGGTCGTGCAGGCGATCCAGCGCGCCGTCGGGTTCGAGCGCCGCGCGGCGGCGACTGCTTCCGCGGCAGCCGCCGACGAGGCGGCGAGAGACACCACACGCCGAGAAGGCCTGGTTCCGGCCCCCGGTCTCGCCACGATCTAGCCGCTTCAGGCGGCCCTGCTGTCTCGGATTTGCCACGCTTGTCTCTCATTTGCCACGCTATAATGACCCGTCCGCCGTATGCGTGCCCTGTGGCTTCCCAGTCATCTCGTTGCGGCGGCGCTGGTGCTGGCTGTGGCCGCGCCGGCGCGCGCTGAGCTACGTATCAGCGACCTGGACGTCTTCCTCAACGACCATGAGGTGACCGTTCACGTCGTGCTGCTCGGGGTCATTCCGGAGGCGCTGACTCGAGGGCATCCAGAGCGGCATCCCGGCGCACGTCCGCCTCGTCATCGAGCTGTGGCAGTACCAGCGAATGATTCCGGACCGGATCCTCATCACGAAGACCATCGAGCGCACGCTCGCCTACAACGTGGTCACCCGGGAATTCAAGGTCGCGGCGGTCCAGGGCGAGACTCGCCCGGTCTTCACGACCCGGGACCTGCGCGATGCCCAGCGGGTCCTCTCCGACATCCGCGGGGTCAAGATGACGCCCGCCGCGACCCTCGATCCGGCCGCGGTCATCTACGTGCGGGTGCAAGCCGAAACGGCGCTGAACGGCGAGAACACGTTCGTGGCCCGGATGAACGGCACCGCGGAGCAGACCGCGCGTCAGTCCGACTACCGCACGATCCAGCGGGTGCAATAGTGCCGCTCCTGAGCGAAGAGAACCGTCGCAAGCGGAACCTGATCATCCTGGCGGGGTTCGTCCTGCTGGTGGGCACGGCGAACCTCCTGGACGTCGGCGTCTACGCGCCGGAGCTGCCGCTCGCCTCCAACATCGCGGTCTTCGCGCTGCTCAACCTGAACCTGATCGTGCTCCTGCTGCTCGTGCTGCTGCTGCTCCGAAATCTCGTGAAGCTCTGGTTCGAGCGGCGCGAGAAGGTGATCGGCGCCAAGTTCAAGGCGAAGCTCGTGCTGGCGTTCCTGTCGCTCTCGCTCATCCCCTCGACCTTGATCTTCCTGATCGCGTCCAACTTCATCAACAAGTCGATCGAGGGGTGGTTCAAGCCGCAGGTGGAGCGCCCGCTCGATCAGGCGCTCGCGGTGGCGCAGACCTACTACGGCAACCTCGAGCGCACGGCGCTGCGTCACGCGCAGCAGATCGGCCGCGTGGTCGATCGCGAGGGGCTCCTGGCCGAAGACCGGCGCGAATCGCTGGCGGCGTATCTCGTCGAGCAGCAGGACCGGCTCGGATTGAGCGCGATCACCGTCTTCGGCGCCCAGGGCCAGGAGCTCGTGCACGTCAAGGATCCGATCCTCGGCGACCTGGCGACGCGCGAGGTGAACGAGGCGCAGCTGCGCCAGGGCGCCGCCGGGCAGGAGCTCACCACCGTCCGCGAGCTGTCGTCCGGCGACCTCGTCGAGGCGGTCGTCCCGATCTGGTCGACACGCGGCGGAGAGCGCACCGTCGTGGGCGTCGTGGTGGTCGGCACGCACGTGACCGAGCGGCTCGAGGCGCGAGTTCGCGCCATCTCGCAGGCCTTCCGCGAATACAAGCAGCTCAAGCTCCTGAAGACGCCGATCAAGGGCATCTACATCCTGCTGTTCCTGCTGATGACCCTCATCGTCGTGTTCTCGTTCACGTGGTTCGCGCTCTATCTCGCCCGCGGGATCACGGGCCCGATCGAGCAGCTCGCCGAAGGCACGCGCGAGATCGCCGCGGGCAATCTCTCCTACAAGGTGGAGGCGCACGGCGACGACGAGATCGGCGTCCTGGTCAGCTCGTTCAACCGGATGACCGACGATCTGGGGCGCTCGAAGCACCAGCTCGAGGAGGCCTACCTCGACCTGTCCGACAAGCACACGGAGCTCGAGGATCGGCGCGTCTACATCGAGACGGTCCTGGAGGCCATCACCACCGGTGTCGTCTCGTTCGATCCGTCAGGGGCGCCTCACGACGATCAACCGCGCCGCCGCCCGCATGCTGGGTGTGAACGAGGTGACGGCCCCGGGCCGCCTCCTGGAGGACGTGTTCGCCGGCCCCGACCTCAGGCCCGTGGTCACCCAGGTGCAGCGCACGCGCCGCGCCAACGCGTCCAGCACGGAGCTCGCGGTCCAGGTCCGACGGGGCGGCGCGGCGCTCTCGCTCGTGGCGTCGGCGACCGCGCTCCGCGGGCCGGACAACGAGTACGCCGGCACCGTGGTCGTGCTCGACGACCTGACCGAGCTCCTGAAGGCCCAGCGTGTCGCGGCGTGGCGCGAGGTCGCGCAGCGCATCGCGCACGAGATCAAGAATCCGCTGACGCCGATCCAGCTCTCGGCCCAACGGCTGCGGCGGCGGCTCGCCCGCACGCCGGGCGAGGAGCAGCTTGTGCTCGAGGCGACCGAGACGATCATCCACGAAGTCGACGGGCTCAAGCGGCTGGTCGACGAGTTCTCACGCTTCGCGCGCATGCCGGTGCTCGCGCCGCGCCCGACCGACGTCCGCCAGCTGGTCGACAGCGTCGCCAGCCTGTATCGCGAGTCGCACCCGGCGCTGTCGATCACCACGCGTCATCCCGACGATCTGCCGATGCTCGAGGTCGATCCGGACCACATCAAGCGCGCGGTGCTGAACCTGGTCGACAACGCGGTCGAGGCAGTCGGCGGCACCGGCGAGGTCCAGGTCGAGACGGCGCACGGGCCCGAGGCGGGGCACGCGCGCATCATCGTCGCCGACAACGGTCCAGGCATCAGCGCGGAGGACAAGGAGAAGCTCTTCCTGCCGTACTTCTCGACAAAGGTCGCGGGCATGGGCCTCGGGCTCCCGATCGTGCACGAGATCGTCAGCGAACACGGCGGCACGATCTGGATCGAAGACAACGCCCCCCGCGGCACCCGCTTCGTCATCGAAGTCCCGGTCTCCCGCGCCGGCGTGACGATCGAAGCCTGAGATGCGCAGCCGATTCACGACGCCCAACCGAACCCGAGCCACGACGCACAACCGAAACCTACTCGCGCGCGTAAGCGCGCTTGTGCCTAGGGCACCCCTCCGAGGACAAACATGGCCGGCGAGCACATACTTAATAGTCGACGACGAGCCGGCCATCAGGTCGACGTTGCGCGACGTGCTCGAGGACGAAGGCTATCGCGTCTCCGCGGTCGGCGGTGGCGCCGACGCGCTGCGATTCTTCGCCGACGAGCTCCCGGACATGACCTTCCTCGACATCTGGATGGACCGGATGGACGGGCTCGAGACCCTCGCCGAGATCAAGCGGACGCGTCCCGAAGCGGTCGTGGTCATGATCTCGGGCCACGGCACGATCGAGACCGCCGTGAAGGCCACCCGTCTGGGCGCCTACGACTTCGTCGAGAAGCCGCTGTCGCTCGAGAAGATCCTGGTCACGGTCAGCCGCGCCCTCGAGCACGCGCGGCTCGAGCGCGAGAACGCGGCGCTGCGCGCGAGCCTCGAGCAGCGCGCCGAGATCGTCGGCGAGAGCGCGGCGATCCGGGCGCTGCGCGAGCAGATCGCGACCGCCGCGCCCACCACCGGGCGCGTGCTGATCCATGGCGAGAACGGCAGCGGCAAGGAGCTGGTGGCGCGCGCCATCCACGTGCAGTCCGCGCGCCACGAGCGCCCCTTCGTCGAGGTCAACTGCGCCGCCATCCCCGAGGAGCTGATCGAGTCCGAGCTGTTCGGCCACGAGAAGGGCGCGTTCACGGGGGCGCTGGCGCGGCGCCGCGGCAAGTTCGAGCTCGCCGACGGCGGCACGCTCTTCCTGGACGAGATCGGCGATATGAGCCTCAAGACGCAAGCGAAGGTCCTGCGCTCGCTCGAGGAGCAGGCGTTCGAGCGTGTCGGCGGCAAGGACACGCTCCGCGTGGACGTGCGGGTGATCGCCGCGTCCAATCGCGATCTGGCGACGCTGATCCGCGAGGGGCAATTCCGCGAGGACCTCTACTATCGGCTGAACGTCATCCCGATCGAGGTCCCGGCGCTGCGGACCCGCAAGGACGACATTCCCGCGCACGTGAGCCAGTTCATCGCGCAGTTCTGCGCCGAGAACGGCAAGCGCGCCAAGACGCTCTCCAGCGAGGCGCTCGGCTATTTCCTGGCCTACGACTGGCCGGGCAACGTGCGCGAGCTCCGGAACATGGTCGAGCGGCTGGTCATCATGGCGCCCGGCGACGTGATCACGGCCGAGGACCTCCCGGCGCCGCTGCGCCCAAAAGAAGCGGCGGCCCACGCGGGAGAGGCGCGCGACCGGTCGCTCAAGGACGCGCGCGACAACTT
Source organism: uncultured Candidatus Rokubacteria bacterium (assembly GCA_963789955.1). Taxonomy (GTDB): domain Bacteria; phylum Methylomirabilota; class Methylomirabilia; order Rokubacteriales; family CSP1-6; genus AR31. The sequence goes on along the minus strand of CAWBMV010000034.1, from coordinate 491,015 downwards.
CGAGCGCGCCTATATCCTGGCCGAGCTTCGCGCCAACGACTGGAACGTGACGCGGACCGCCGAGCGCCTCGGGATCGAGCGCAGTCACCTCTACCGGAAGCTCAAGGCCTACAGCATCAATCCCCCGAAGCGCGACTCCTGACCGATCGCTCTTGCCCGAGCGCGACGCGAGCCTCTGGGTGGCGGCGGTCGTCGGTCGCGGTCTGGGGCTCCTGATCCTCGCCGTCCTGACCTGGGCGGTCCTCGCTCAGGGATTGGCGCTGCAGGACGGCGCCGTGCTCGCCTTCATCCACGGGATCGACCTGGTCTTTCACGAGTCCGGTCACGTGATTTTCGGTTTCTTCGGCGAGTTTCTCGCCGTGCTCGGCGGCTCGCTGACCCAGGTGTTGATGCCGGTCATCGCCACCGTCGCGTGCCTTCGCACGCGCCAGTGGGCATCCGCCGCGGTCACCTTGTTCTGGACCGGCCAGTCGCTGACTGACGTCGCGATCTACGCGGCGGACGGCCGAGCGAGAGCGCTGCCGCTCCTGGCCGAGGGACTGATCCACGACTGGCACTACATTCTCGGGCGACTCGGCCTCTTGCCGTCGGCCGAGATCATCGGCCGCGCCATCTTCACGCTCGGCGCGCTGACGATGGTCGCGTCGTTGCTCCTGCTCGGGCTGGACACCCTGCGGTGCTGGAACGCGCCTGGGGGTATCGACGACCGTCCACGAACAGCCGCGTGAGGAACGGGCGCCGGCCGGTCTTTCCTCCGTCGAGATTTCGGCATACTGTCCGGTCGTGCTCGACCTTCTGCTTCGCGGCTGCCGGCTGCCCGATCGAGCCGAGCCGGTCGACCTCGCGATCGCCGGCGGGCGCATTCGCGGCGTCGGTCCGACGTGCGAGCCGGCGCGCGAGACGATCGACGTCGCCGGTCGGCTCGTCACGCCGGGCCTTGTCGAGGCGCATATCCATCTCGACAAGGCGTTCCTGGTTGACCGCGTGTCCGGCTCCGCCGAGACGGCCGCGGACGCGATTCGCCTGACCGGCCTGGCGAAGCGCGACTTCACGGCCGACGACATCGGCGCCCGTGCGCGACGGGTGCTCGATCTCGCGGTGGCCGCCGGCACGACCGCGATGCGCGCGCACGTCGAGGTCGATCCGATCGTCGGGCTCATGGGCATGGACGCGATGCTCGTGCTCAAGCGCGAATACGCACCTGCCGTCGATCTCCAGCTCTGTGCCTTCGCGCAGGAGGGCATCTTGCAGTCGCCCGGCACCGAGGGGCTCTTGCGCCAGGCGCTCGGCAGGGGCGCCGACCTCGTCGGGCGGTTGCCCGTACAACGACACCGACGCGCGCCGGCACATCGAGATCGTCTTCGCGCTCGCGGCGGAGTTCGGCGTCGACGCGGACTTCCACGTCGACTTCAGCGACGAGCCGGAGCATCTGCACGTGCGCGAGATCATCCGCCAGACGGTGCGAGCCGGCTGGCAGGGGCGCGTCGCGGTCGGCCACCTGACCGAGCTCGCGGCGCTGCCCGGGCCGGAGCGGTCGGCATTGATCACCGAGCTCGCCGCCGCTGGCATCGGCGTGATCAGCCTCCCGCTGACCGATCTCTACCTCATGGGTCGACGAGACGAGCGCAACGCGCGCCGCGGCCTCACGCCGATTCGCCGGCTCTTGGAGGCCGGCGTCCCGGTCGCGCTGGCGTCCAACAATATCCGGAACCCGTTCACGCCGATCGGCACCGCCGACCCGGCTCACCTGGCGTTCGTCGGAGCCGTCGCCGCCCACATGGGCACCCGAGACCTGATGCGCGACCTCGTGGCCACGATCACGAGCCATCCGGCCCGCATCCTCAATCTTCGCGACTACGGCTGGGCCGTCGGCTGCCGGGCCGATCTCGTCGTGTGGGAGTGCGAGCGAGCGGAAGAGATCGTGATGGCCCTGCCCGCGCGGCGGCTCGTGGTGAAGGCAGGTCGCGTCTCGGTCGAGCACCACCGGCGGACCGTCGAGCGCTGGCGCGCCGGCGACGCGTCGGCGCGTTCGTCGGGTTGACACAAGCGAAGAGCGCCATGTAGAGTGAGTGAGGTCAGTTCTTTGGAGCTTTCCTTTAAGCGGGCCCGGAGAGGCTCGTAAGGAGAGAAGATGAGCGCACCACGCCCCCGCGAGAAGGCGCAGGTCCTCGACGAGACCGCGCTCGACCGAGCCCTCACCCGCATCGCCCACGAAATCCTCGAGCGCAACGGCGGCGCCAAGGATCTGGCGTTCGTCGGGCTCCGCACGCGCGGCGTGAGCCTCGCGCACCGGCTCGCCGCGAAGATCGCCCAGATCGACGGGACCACCCTCCCCGTCGGCGCGCTCGACATCACCCTGTATCGAGACGACCTCGGCATGCGCGGCACGCCGGTGATCCGCGGCACCGACATCCCGTTCTCGATCAAGGACAAGACGGTGGTCCTCGTCGACGACGTCCTCTTCACCGGCCGCACCATCCGAGCGGCGCTCGACGCGATCATCGACCTCGGCCGCCCGACCGCGATCCAGCTGGCGTGCCTCATCGATCGCGGCCACCGCGAGCTCCCGATACGCCCGGACTACGTCGGCAAGAACCTCCCGACCTCGCGCCGCGAATCCGTCGCCGTGCGCCTGCGCGAGCACGACGGTGAGGACCGCGTCGTCATCGAAGAACCCGAGGAGGCCTAGGATGGCGTGGACTCGGAAGGATCTGCTCTCGATGCGCGAGCTCGACGCCGGCGAGATCACCCTGCTGGTCGACACCGCCGCGTCGCTCCAGGAGATCGCCTCTCGCGACATCAAGAAGGTCCCGGCGCTCCGCGGCAAGACGGTCGTCAACCTCTTCTACGAGGCGTCGACGCGCACGCGCACGTCGTTCGAGATCGCCGGCAAATGGCTCTCGGCGGACGTGATCAACTTCTCGGCGAGCGGGTCCAGCTCGAGCAAGGGCGAGAGCTTCATCGACACGGCCAAGAACATCGCCGCGATGAGCCCCGACGTCGTCGTCGTCCGCCACTCGTCGGCCGGCGCCGCCGCCCTCCTGGCCCGCACGCTGCCCTGCTCGATCGTCAACGCGGGCGACGGCGCGCACGAGCATCCCACCCAGGCGCTGCTGGATCTGCTGACGATCCGCGAGAAGAAGGGGCACTTCGACGGTCTCCACGTGGCGATCGTCGGCGACGTGGCCCACAGCCGCGTCGCGCGCTCCGACATCCACGGCATGCGCAAGCTCGGCATGACGGTCACCGTGGCCGGCCCGCCGACCCTGATCCCGCCGTACGTGCAGGAGCTCGGCGCGAAGGTGAGCTATCGCCTGGAAGACGCGATCGGTGACGTGGACGTGATCATGATGCTGCGCCTGCAGCAGGAACGCATGGACGCCGGCTTGATTCCGTCGCTCCGCGAGTACGCGCGCTACTGGGGGCTCACGCTCGACAAGCTCTCGCGGCACGCGCGGCCCGACGTGCTGATCATGCATCCCGGTCCGGTGAACCGCGGCATCGAGCTCGCGCCCGAGGTCGCCGACGGCCCGTACTCCGTCATCCTCGACCAGGTCTCCCACGGCGTGGCCGTGCGCATGGGCGTCTTGCTCCTGCTCGCCGGCCGCAAGGGCGGAGGCCACGCATGACCCTCCTGATCCGGAGCGGGCGCGTGATCGATCCGGCGAACAACGTCGACGCCGTCCAGGACGTCCTGATCGAGCACGGCAAGATCGCGCGGCTCGGGCGGAGCCTCGAGGCGCCCGCCGACGTCGAGATCGTCGACGCGACCGGCAAGATCGTCTGTCCCGGATTCATCGACATGCACGTGCACCTGCGCGAGCCCGGCCAGGAGTACAAGGAGACCGTCGCGACCGGCACGCGGGCCGCCGCCGCCGGCGGGTTCACCGCCGTGTGCTGCATGGCGAACACGAGCCCCGTCAACGACAACGGCGCGGTGACGGACTACATCCTGGCCAAGGCGAAGGTCGAGGGCCTGGTGCGCGTGTATCCGATCGGCGCCGTCACGCGGAATCTCCGCGGCGAGGAGCTGGCCGAGCTGGCCGAGCTGGCGGAATCGGGCTGCGTCGCGTTCTCGGACGACGGCAAGTGCGTCATGAACGCCGGCCTCTATCGCCGCGCCATGGAATACACCTTGCCGTTCGGCGCGCCGATCATCAGCCACGCGGAGGACGCGAACCTGAGCGCGCGGCGCCTCGATCAACGAGGGCGTCGTCTCCACCGAGCTCGGGCTTCCAGGGTCAACCCGCCGCGGCCGAGGACGTGATGGTGGCCCGCGACATCTTGCTGGCCGAGCTGACGGGCGCCCACGTCCACATCGCCCACGCGTCGACCGCCGGCACGGTGCGCCTCGTGCGTGACGCGAAGGCGCGCGGCATCCGCGTCACCGCCGAGGTCACGCCGCACCATCTGATCCTGACGGAGGACGCGGTCCGCAGCTGGGACGCCAACACCAAGATGGCGCCTCCGCTCCGCACCAAGCGCGACGTCGAGGCGCTCATCGAGGGACTCGCCGACGGGACCATCGACTGCATCGCGACCGACCACGCTCCCCATGCGCTGTCCGAGAAGGAGGGCGAGTACGATCACGCCGCCTTCGGCATCGTCGGGCTCGAGACGGCGGTGGCGGTGGTGCTCGACCGGCTCGTGCGGGCCGGCCATCTGCCGCTCGCGACCCTGATCGCGCGGTGGAGCCGGGACCCGGCGCGGCTCCTCAACCTGCCCGGCGGAACCCTCTCGGTCGGCGCGCCGGCCGACGTGACCGTCCTCGACCTCGACGCGGAAACGACCGTGGACCCGTCGCGGTTTCATTCACGGAGCCGCAACACGCCCTTCGGTGGCTGGCAGCTTCGCGGAGGCCCGTGGATGACGGTCGTCGGCGGCACGATCACGCGAGTGGCGAAGAAATGAAAGCCGCCTGGCTGGTGCTGCGCGACGGCCGCACGTTCCGGGGCCAGTCTCTCGGCGCGGTGGGCGAAGCCGCCGGCGAAGTCATCTTCAACACGGCGATGCAGGGCTACCAGGAAATCCTCACCGATCCGTCCTACCGGGGGCAGATCGTCGCGATGACCTACCCGATGATCGGCAACTACGGCGTCAACGAGGAGGACGTCGAGTCGCGGCGGCCGTGGGTCAACGGGTTCATCGTCAAGGAAGCGTCGCAGGTCGCCTCGAACTTCCGCTCCGGCGCGAGCCTCGACGTCTATCTCGCGCGCCACGGGATCGTCGGGATCCAGGCCATCGACACGCGCGCGCTCACGCGTCATCTGCGCGATCGCGGCGCCCAGGACGGCATCATCTCGTCGGTCGAGACCGACCCCGCGCGGCTGCTGCGAGCGCGCGCGGGCGCTCCCCGGGCTCGTCGGCCGCGATCTGGTGGCCGAGGTCACCGCCGACGCGCCCTACACGTGGTCCGAGGGCGCCTGGGAGCTGTCGCGCGGATACGTGGCGCCGCCGCCGGCGCGCTTCCGGGTCGTGGCGTACGACTGCGGGATCAAGTTCAACATCCTGCGCCAGCTCCGCACGATCGGCTGCGACGTGACCGTCGTGCCGGCGTCGACGACGACCGCCCAGGTGCTCGACCTGAAGCCCGACGGCGTGTTCATCTCCAATGGGCCGGGTGATCCGGAGGGCGTGCCCTATCTGATCGAGTCGGTGCGGGGGCTCCTCGGACGCGTGCCGACCTTCGGCATCTGCCTGGGTCACCAGATTCTCGGCCTCGCGGCCCGCGGGCGCACCTACAAGCTGCCGTTCGGCCACCACGGCGCCAATCACCCGGTGAAGGACCTCGCGACCGGCAAGGTGGAGATCACCGCGCAGAACCACGGCTTCGCCGTCGATCCGGCGTCGGTCTCGGCGCACGGGTGGGAGCCGACGCACCTCAACCTCAACGACGGCACCTGCGAAGGGCTGCGGCACCGGGAATGGCCGGTCTTCTCCGTGCAGTACCATCCGGAGGCCTCGCCGGGTCCGCACGACGCCAATTACCTGTTCCATCGCTTCGCCGATCTGATGAGCGAGAAGGGAGGCTGATCTCGTCATGCCCAAGTACCTGATCTCGTATCGGAAGACCGAAGGGGGCGGCCAGAAACCCGAGTGGACCTCGTTCACCACGCAGACCGAGGCCTCGCTCGAAGCCCACGCGATCCGCGAGCGCGTCGACCGCCGGATGAGCGTGCTCGGCGAGCAGCTCTGGGGCAGCGGTGAGGTCGCGTGGGTCGGCAACGGCCGGCTCGACGACGTGCTCTACCGCCGCGAAGAAGCCGCGCCGGAAACCTCGATCGTCTACGGGCTCGTGGAGGAATAGCTGCCCAAGCGTACCGACCTCAAACGCATCCTGATCATCGGCTCCGGGCCGATCGTCATCGGTCAGGCGTGCGAGTTCGACTATTCGGGCACGCAGGGGTGTCGCGCGCTCAGGGAAGAAGGGTTCGAGGTGGTGCTGGTGAACTCGAACCCGGCGACGATCATGACCGACCCCGAGCTGGCGGATCGGACGTACATCGAGCCGCTCACGCCGGAGTTCGTCGCACGCATCATCGAGCGCGAGCGCCCGCAGGCCCTGCTGCCGACGCTCGGCGGCCAGACCGGCCTCAACATCGCGGTCGCGCTGGCGGAGGCGGGAACGCTCGACCGCTTCTCCGTCGAGCTGATCGGCGCCAAGCTCGACGCGATCAAGAAGGCCGAGGACCGCGCGCTCTTCAAGCAGGCCATGGAGCGCATCGGCCTCGCGCTCCCTCGCTCGGGCCACGCCCGGAGCCTCGACGAGGCGCGCTCCATCGTGGCCTCGGTCGGCTATCCCGCGATCATCCGCCCCTCGTTCACGCTCGGCGGCACCGGCGGCTCGATCGCCTACAACCCCGACGAGCTGCAGAGCGCCGTGCAGTGGGGGCTGCAGATGTCGCCCGTCGGGACCGTCCTGGTCGAGGAGTCGGTGATCGGCTGGAAGGAGTTCGAGCTCGAGGTGATGCGCGACCTCGCCGACAACGTGGTGATCATCTGCTCGATCGAGAACGTCGACCCGATGGGCGTGCACACGGGCGACTCGGTCACGGTGGCGCCGGCGCAGACGTTGACCGACAAGGAATACCAGCTGATGCGCGACGCCGCGATCGCGATCATCCGCGAGATCGGCGTCGAGACGGGCGGCTCGAACATCCAGTTCGCCGTCAACCCCGCCGACGGGCGCCTGGTCGTGATCGAGATGAACCCGCGTGTCTCGCGCTCGTCGGCGCTCGCGTCCAAGGCCACCGGCTTCCCGATCGCCAAGATCGCCGCCAAGCTCGCCGTCGGCTACACGCTCGACGAGATCAGGAACGACATCACGCGCGAGACGCCGGCGTCGTTCGAGCCGGCCATCGACTACTGCGTCGTCAAGTTCCCGCGCTGGGCGTTCGAGAAGTTCCCCGAGGCCGACCGCACCTTGACGACCCAGATGAAGTCGGTGGGCGAAGTCATGGCGATCGGGCGCACGTTCAAGGAGGCCCTGCAGAAGTCGATCCGCTCGCTCGAGCAAGACCGCTGGGCGCTGACGCTCGGCCGCCCGGTCTCGCGTGACGAGCTCCGGCCGCTGCTGAGCATCCCGAATCCCGACCGGATCTTCGCGATCGGGGACGCCTACCGGGCCGGATTCACGACCGCCGAGATCCACTCGCTGACCCACATCGATCCGTGGTTCCTCGAGAACATTCGGGAGGTCATCGAATTCGAGCGGGAGATCCACGCGTCGGCGGCCACCGACCCCGAGGTGCTCCGGCGGGCCAAGCAGCTCGGATTCGCCGACCGGCGGATCGCCGAGCTGACGGGCGCCACCGAGGCGGCCGTTCGCGCGCGCCGGCTCGCGAGCGGGATTCGCGCCACGTTCAAGACGGTGGACACCTGCGCCGCGGAGTTCGTCGCCCACACGCCGTATCTCTACTCGACGTACGAGGAAGAGGACGAGGCGCCGCCGACCGCGCGGCCCAAGGTCGTCATCCTCGGGTCGGGCCCGAATCGCATCGGCCAGGGCGTCGAGTTCGACTATTGCTGCGTCCACGCCGCGTTCGCGCTGCGCGATCTCGGCGTGGAGGCGATCATGGTCAACTGCAACCCGGAGACGGTCTCCACCGACTACGACACCTCCGATCGGCTCTACTTCGAGCCGCTGACCCTGGAAGACGTCCTCAACATCGTCGAGCGCGAGCGGCCGCTGGGCGTGATCGTCCAGTTCGGCGGCCAGACGCCGTTGAAGCTCGCGGTGCCGCTCCGCGACGCGGGCGTGCCGATCCTCGGCACCTCGCCGGACGCGATCGACCGCGCCGAGGATCGGCAGCGCTTCAACACGCTGATCGCCGAGCTCGGACTCCACCAGGCGGCCGGCGCCACCGCCCGCTCCCTCGACGAGGCGCGGGCGATCGCCGTCAAGATCGGCTACCCGGTCCTCGTCCGGCCCTCCTACGTGCTGGGCGGCCGCGCGATGCGGATCGTCTACGACGATCAGGACCTGGCGCGAGTTCATGCGCGAGGCGGTGCAGGTCTCGCCGGAGCATCCGGTCCTGATCGACAAGTTCCTCGAGGACGCGATCGAGATCGACGTCGACGCGGTGTCCGACGGGACGCGGGTGCTCGTCGGCGGTGTCATGGAACACATCGAGAAGGCCGGCATCCACTCCGGCGACGCCGCCTGCGCGCTGCCGCCGTACTCGCTCGGCGAGGACGAGATCCAGGCGCTCCGCACCCAGACGCGCGCGCTCGCCCAGGCCCTCGGCGTGGTCGGCCTCATCAACGTGCAGTTCGCGATCCGCAACGACACGATCTACGTGCTGGAGGTGAACCCGCGCGCGTCCCGCACCGTCCCGTTCGTGTCGAAGGCGATCGGCTTGCCGCTCGCCAAGATCGCGACGCGCGCCTCGCTCGGCGAGACGCTCGAGCCGTGGCTGGGATGGGACGGACGCGATCTGCCCCACATCGCCGTCAAGGAGTCGGTGTTCCCGTTCGTCAAGTTCCCGGGCGTCGACACCGTGCTGGGGCCGGAGATGAAATCCACGGGCGAGGTCATGGGGATCGACCACGATTTCCGCAAGGCCTACCTGAAGTCGCAGGTCGCCGCGGGCCTGCCGATGCCGATCCAGGGCAAGATCTTCGTCTCGGTGCGCCCGCGCGATCAGCGCGCGGTGGCGCCGCTGGCGCGACGGCTCATCGACCTCGGGCTTCTCGATCGTGGCGACGCCGGGCACCGCGCGCGTCCTCGGACGCTACGGCATGAGCGTCGAGACCATCCACAAGGTCGGCGAAGGCTACCGCCCGAACGTGATCGATCTCATGAAGCAGCGCGAGATCGTCCTGGTCATCAACACGCCGGCCGACGGCCGCGCGCGCAAGGATTCGACGATCATTCGGAGTACCGCGGTCGCCCAGGACATTCCGCACTACACCACGCTCGACGGCGCGCAAGCGGCGATCGGCGCGATCGAGACCTTGCTCAAGGGCGAGCCGCTGGTGCAGAGCCTGCAGGAATACCATGCCGCCCTCCCCTAGCCCCGCCGAGCGAGTCCTCGTCGCGCTCGACGTCCCGAGCCTGGACGAGGCCGACTCCCTGCTCGGCCGCCTCGCTGGCGTGCTGAGCGGCTGCAAGATCGGCTCGCAGCTCTTCACCGCCGCCGGTCCCGCGGCGATCGAGCTCGCCCGCAAGCGGGGCTTTCGCGTCTTCCTCGATCTCAAGTTCCACGACATCCCGAACACCGTCGGCGCGGCCGTCCGCGAGGCGACGCGCCACGGCGTGTTCATGCTCAACATCCACGCGAGCGGCGGTCTGGCGATGGCGCGCGCCGCGGCCGACGCGGCGACGAAGGCGGCCGGCGATTTCGCGATCCCTCGCCCGCTGTGCCTGGGCGTGACCGTGCTCACGAGCCTCGACCGCCGGGCGCTCCAGAACGAGGTCGGGGTGCCGACGAGTGTCGAGTCGCACGTCCTGCACCTCGCCGGGCTTGCCCGTGAGGCCGGTCTCGACGGTTGCGTCGCCTCGGCGCAGGAGATCAGCGCGCTGCGGCTGGCGATGGGCGCTCGCTGGGTGATCGTGACGCCGGGCATTCGCTGGGAGGCCGGCGCCGGCCGCGCCGGGCTCGCCGCGCGCCGACGATCAGGTTCGCATCGCGACGCCGCGACGGGCGATCGCCGCCGGCGCCGACTATCTGGTCGTGGGCCGGCCGATCAGCGCGGCCAAGGATCCGGCCGCGGCGGCGACCGCGATCGTCGCCGAGCTTGGCGGCCGGTGACCGACCGCGAGACGCTCGACCTCTATGAGGCCACCGGCGCGCTGCTCCGCGGCCACTTTCGGCTCACCTCGGGCCTGCATTCCGACATCTACCTTCAGTCGGCGCTGGTCCTTCAATATCCGGCGCACGCCGCGGCGCTCGGCGCCGCGCTGGCGACGTCGTTCCGCGACGACGGCATCCAGACGGTTCTGGCGCCGGCGATCGGCGGCATCCTGGTCGCCCACGAGGTCGCTCGCGCCCTCGGCGTGCGCGGGCTCTTCACCGAGCGGGAAGACGGCGTCATGCGCCTGCGTCGCGGGTTCACCGTCGCGCGCGGCGAGCGCTGTCTCGTGGTCGAGGACGTGATGACGACGGGCGGCTCGATCCGCGAGGTCGTGACCTGCGTCGAGGCGCTCGGCGGCGTGGTGGTCGGTGTCGGCTCGCTGATCGACCGGAGCGGCGGCGGAGCGAATTTTCCAGTCAAGCGCGCGACCCTGGCGACGGTGAAGGCGACCACCTGGAAGCCGGAAGAGTGCCCGCTCTGCCGTGCGGGCGGCCAGGCGATCAAGCCCGGCAGCCGCGCCTGAAGCGACCTCCGCGCTAGGTCGTCCCCGGCGCGAGCACGGCGTCCACCCGATCCACGAGATCCTGCAGCGACAGGTGCGCCTTGACGAGGAACGCGACGGCGCCGAGCGCTTTGGCCTGAGCGACATCGCGCTCCTGACCGAGATTCGACAGGACGATGACCGGGATGGAGGCGGTGGCCTCGTCCTCCTTCAGCAATTTCAAGACTTCGAACCCCTCGAGCTTGGGCATGACCACGTCGAGGAGGACGAGGTCCAGCCGCTCGGCGCGCGCGATGCGCAGCGCTTCCTCGCCGTCGACGGCCGTGAGCACCTCGAGGCCGTGACGCCGCAGCCGGGCTTCCGCCGCCCGCCGCAGGAACCGATCGTCCTCCGCGAGGAGGACGCGCCGCGCTCCCTCAGGCACTCTGACCCGCCAGCAAGCGGCCGACCAGCTCGCCGAGCTCTTGAAGCGACAGGTTCGATTTCACGAAGTAGCCGGAGATCCCCAGATTGCTGACCTCGGCGATGTCCTGCTCGCGAGAGGAGTTGGAGAGGATGAGGACCTTCATCGCGCGCGTCGCCTCGTCGCCGCGGAGCGCGCGGAGCACCTCCAGGCCCGAGAGCTTCGGCATCAGCATGTCCAGCAGAATGAGGTCCGGCTGCTCGCTTCGGGCCAGGCGGAGCCCTTCCTCGCCGTCGGCGGCGGTCGTGACCGCGAGCCCGCGCTGCCGCAGGCTCGCCTCGCACGCGCGCCGCAGGAACCGATCGTCCTCGACCAGCAAGACCCGTTTCCCCGTAGTCTCCATCGGCCTCACCCGCTGATTGGCAGCGTGAAGATGAACATCGAGCCCCGGCCTTCCTCGGACTCGCACCAGACCTCGCCAGCAAGCCGTTCGACGATGAGCCGAACCAGATAGAGGCCCAGCCCGGTGCCTTCCGTCTCCACCGTGTGGACGTTCTCGGCCCGGTAGAACTTCTCGAAGAGCCGGCCCAGCGCCGACTTGGGAATGCCGATCCCGCTGTCGGTGATCGTCCACCGCACCCGGCGATCGGCCTCGCGGTCGATGCGGATCGAGATGTCGCCGCCGCTCGGCGTGTACTTGAGCGCGTTCGATGTGAGATTCACGATCACTTGCCGGAGCAGCTGCGGCTCGGCCATCACCGTCGGCGCGTCGTTCACGCCGATCATCGTGAGCCGCAGGCCCTTGTCGCGGATGAGCGCGCCCAGGTCGTCCACGGAGCTCCGCGTGAGCGCGCCGAGGTCCGTCGGCTGAAGCGTCACGGTCAGCTTGCCGCTCTCGAGGCGTGAGATGTCCAGCAGGTCGTTGACGAGGCCGATCAACCGCTCGGCGGCGGTGCGCGCGTCCTCGACGTAGCTGCTCGCCTCGTCGGGAACCTGCGGCGCCTGGGCCGCGAGCTCCAGCATCCACTTGATGCCGGCCAGCGGCGTGCGCAGCTGATGCGTCACGAACGAGACGAAATCGGTCTTCATCTGACTCACCTGCCGCTCGTGCGTCACGTCGTGCAAGGTCAAGGTGAAGCCGACCGTTGCGCCGGCCGGGTCCTTGATCGGACGCCCGATCCAGTGGACGGTCCGGCCGCTCCGCTGGAGGTCGAGGTCGCCGTCAGCGCCCTGATCCGGCTTCTGGAGGATGGCGCCGAGGTCGTCGAAGACACGGTCCTGATCCGAGCGGCGGCCGGCCGCGAGCTGAGAGAGGCGGACGCCGATCACGGAGCTCGCGTCGAATCCCAGCAATTCCCCGGCCTGCCGGTTCGCCGCCTGGATCTCCCCGTCGCGGTTGACGAGCAGGATCCCGTCGGAGGTCGAGTCGAAGATCTGCGCGAGCCGTACCCGCTGCGTCTGCGTCTCCTCGTAGAGCCCCGCGTTCTCGAGCGCCTTCGCGAGCTGATCGGCATAGGAGGCCAGCAGCCGCGTCGCGGTCTCGCCGAATGCCTGCGCCGTCGTGTAGTAGAGGACGAGCACGCCCAGCACGCGCTCGTTCTGGCCCACGATCGGGTACGCAGCGATCGAGCACACGCCGTGGTCCAGGTTCGCGGGATGCACCAGCTCGGGCTGCTTCGTGACGTCGCGGATGAGCAGCGGCGCGCGCGTGCGGCGCACGTGGTCGCTCAGCCCGCCGAGGCGGCTTGGATCACCCGGGCGCTGGCCGGTCGACACCCAATGGCCGACGCTCCGGCTCAAGCTCCCGTCGTCGGCCAGCAGGTGCAGGAGCGCGCCGCTGGCCGCGAACGCCTTCGCGAGCTCCTTCAGCGCGTCGTCGAGCATCGCGTCCACGTCGAGCGTGCGGTGCAACGCCCGCGCCGCCTGGTTCAAGAGCCCCAGACCATCGGACAGGGTCTTGGCCTCGCCATAGAGCCGCGTCGTCTCCGCCTCACGGGCGCGGGCCTGGGCGTAGAGCCGGCTCTCCTCGAGGGCCATCGCGAGGTTCTGGCAGAGCGAGCTGAACGGCTCGACGCTGCGGGGACTGATCGGCCGGCGGCTCGGCTTGTTGTCCGCGCTCACGACGCCGATCACGCGGTCACCGACGACGAGCGGCGCGATGACGAAGCGCCGCGACCGCAGATACGGCTGACCGAGGTGGGCGCGATCGAGCGGCAGCACGCGGGCGAGATCCGCGTCGGACAGCACCGCGATCGGCCGGCGGCTCCGGAGCGCCTCGTGGAACGGGCCCGCGGCGGCGGTCACCGGCAGCCGCAGCCCCGCGGGCTCGTCGTCGTCGCCGGTCGTCACCGGCTCGAGCTCCGAGCCGTCGGCCGTCAGGAGCAAGACGTTGACGCGGTCGAAGCCGACGACATCGCGCGCCGCGCGGACGAACGCGGCGAGGCGATCGGCGCGCTCCCACGAGCTCTGCATCGCCATCGCGGCGTGAGAGAGCCGCTCGAGCAGCGCGCGCCCCTCCTCGGCTTCCCGGAGGAGCCGCGCCTTGTCGATCGCCAGGGAGGCCTGGTCGGCCAGCGCCGAGAGCAGCGCGACCTCGTCCGGCAAGAAGTGACGCACCCCCTTGGTGAACACGTTGAGGGTGCCGATGGCGCGCCCGTGGGCGCGGAGCGGGACCCCGGCGAAGCCACGAAAGCCCTGCTCGAGCGCGACACGCTTGTGCGCGGGATCGTAGCGTGTGTCCTCGGCCAGGTCCTCGACCACGAGCGGCGCGCCGGCGGCGACGATCACGCCGCTCAAGCTCTCGCCGACCCTGAGCCGGGGCCGCGCCATCACGCCGGCCGCCGATTCGGTCCGGGCGCCGACGACGAGATCGTCGCCCTCGATCAAGCGCAGGCCCGCCGCTTCGGCGCCGACGAGCCGGGCCGCCTCGTTGACGATGACCGTGAGCACCTCTTCCGGATCGTGGACGGCCGCCAGCCGGCGCGACACGTCGTTGAGCACCTCGAGCCGATGCTGATTTCGCTCCGCCTGCTCGTAGAGACGGGCGTTGCGCAGGAAGAACCCCACCTGCTCGCAGACGTGGTCGAGTCCGCGCAGCTCGCGCTCCGAGAAGCTCCGGCGCGTGGTCCACCACACGATGTAGAAGCCGCCGATCACCTCGTCCTCGACGATCAGCGGCAGCAGAAGGCCGGACTGATGCGGAAAGCTCCGGAACATCGCGTGCGTGAATCGCGGATCGCGCGCGACGTCGTCCGAGAACACCGGGCGCCGCTCCTGCCAGAGCGGCAGGAAGAAGCCCTGCTCCTTGAGGGGCAGCGGCATCGAGGACAACGTCTCCATGTATTCGCGGGGCACGTGGTACGCCGCGGTCGGCACCAGCCGGCCGCTGCCGAGATCTTGCAGGTAGACGGCCGCGGTGTCCGCACCGAGCAGGCGGACCAGCTCCCGGCAAATCCGCCGAAGCGCCTCGCGGACGTCGAGGGTGGAGCTGACCGTGGCCGAGATCGCGGCCAGCGCCTCGCTCTCGCCGAGCCGCTCGGCGAGCTCGGCCTGGAGCCGCGCGTTGTCCTGGGCCAGCCGCCGCCGGTCGAAGACCCGCGCGACGATTCCGCCGAGGCGCGGGAGATCGATCGGCTTCAAGATGTAGCCGGCGCTCCGGCTCTCGACGGCCTGGATCGCCGAGTCGAGCGTCGCGCGGCCGGTCACGACGATGATCTCCGGCGGCGTATCCCCCTGCCCGGCCTCGCGCATGAGGCTCGCGCCGTCGGCGTCGGGCAGATCGAGCTCGAGCAGCACCAGCGCGAACGTGTTTCGACGGATCAGCCGCAGCCCCTCGGCGCCCGTGCGCGCCACGGCGACCGCGTACCCTTCGCGCTCGAGGAAGTCGCTCAGGAGGAGGGCGGCGTCGGGGTCATGGTCGATGACCAGGATGGCGTCCTGCTCGCCCATCCTTCTGAGCCTATCACCACCCGGCAGTGAGCATGCCGTTCTGGAACAGCACGAAGACCAGCCACGCCAGCTGCACGCCCACGAAGATCGCGAGCCCGCGATCGCGCCCGGCTTGCAGGTGCGCGCGATACTGGAAGACGGCGCCGAGCAGACAGATCGCGGCGAACGCCGCCGATTGATACGTCGTGAGGAGCCCGGCCGTCACGGCCAGGCCGGCCGCGAAGCTCCAGAGGACATACGCACCGAGCCAGTGAGCGATGATGGAAACGCCGATCGAGGCGCGAGAGCCTGACTTGCCGAACAGCCGAGCGAGCGCGACCGCCCCGGCTCCGAGCAGGAAGAGCACCACCAAGGTCGCGAGGGCCCAGCGGCTCATGCGCGTGCGGGGGATTCGTCCGCGGGCGAGTCTATCCGCCGGCTCAGCGCCTGTCAACCGCAACGTATTGACACTACAGGCAATTTCGCCCTATCATCACTGGATGCCACCCACCCGGCTCTCCGACGAACCCGTCTCTTCGCAGCATGACGGGATTCGGCCGGGCCGAGGCCCTCACCGACGGATTCGCCGTGACCGTCGAAGCACGCTCGGTCAACCATCGGCACCTCGACATCGCGCTGCGCCTTCCGCGGACGCTCAGCGTGTTCGAGATGGATGCGCGCCGGCTGATCCAGTCGCGTCTCGAGCGTGGACGGATCGACGTCGCCGTGCAGGTCGGGCCGGCGCCGGGGCAATCCACGCAGCAGATCCGGGTCGACGCGGCGCTCGCCGCCCAGTACGTCGAGCAGGCGCGGGCACTTGGCCGCGCGGCCGGGCTGGCCGAGGACGTCTCGCTCACGTGGGTGCTCGAGCGCCCGGGTGTCGTGCGCACCGAAGAGTCCGAGACGTCCGCGAGCGCGCTCACGTGGCCGCCGGTCGCGGAGGTGCTGGGGCGCGCTCTCGACGAGCTGGTGGCCTGTCGCGCGACCGAAGGCGATGCGCTCGGCGCCGAGCTCTCCGCGCAGCACGCCGCGCTGCGGGCGCAGGTGGACATGATCGCGGCGCGCACGCCGGCGGCGCTGGCGCGGTATCAGGAGCGGCTGCGCGAGCGCATCGGCGCCCTGCTCGGCGACGTCGTGGTCGACGAGGGGCGCATCCTCACCGAGGTGGCGATCTGGGCCGAGAAGACGGACGTCCGGGAAGAGCTGACGCGGCTCGCCGCGCACCTCGAACAGCTCGCGGCGCTCCTCGACCGTGGCGGCTCCGTGGGCCGGCCGCTCGACTTCCTGATCCAGGAGCTGAATCGCGAGGTCAACACCATCGCCTCGAAGGCGGACGATCTCGAGCTGAGCCAGTCGGCGCTCGCCGCCAAGGGGATCATCGAAAAGATGCGCGAGCAGGCGCAGAACCTTGAGTAGCCGGGCGAACGGCGGGAGTCGGTCGGTGACGCAGCTGGTGAACGTGGGGCATGGCAACGTCGTCGTCGCCGATCAGATCGTGGCGATCGTCGCGCTGGATTCCTTGCCGGTGAAACGGCTCATCGAGAGCGCCAAGGGCAGCACCAAGCTGGTCGACGCCACCAACGGGCGTCGCACGCGGGCGGTCATCGTGACCGGGAGCGATCATCTGATCCTCTCGTCGCTCGAGCCGGCCACGCTCGCCCAGCGCCTCGTCACGGACCGAGGCACGCCGGGTGATTAGACGTCGCGGCACGCTGTTCGTCGTCTCGGCGCCGTCGGGCGCCGGCAAGACGACGCTGTGCCGCGAGATCCGGCTGCGGGTCCCCGATCTGGCGTACTCGGTCTCGGTGACGACGCGGCCGCCGCGCCCGGGCGAGATGGACGGGATCGATTTCCGCTTCGTCGGCGTCGACGAGTTTCGCGCGATGCTCGACCGCCGCGAGCTCGCGGAGTGGGCGACCGTGCACGGCAACCTCTACGGGACGCGCGCGCGCTCGCTCGAGGACGCCCTGGCCGTCGGGCGCGACGTGCTGCTGGACATCGACACGCAGGGCGCCGCGCAGCTGCGGGAGCGCTATCCGGATGCGGTGCTGATCTTCATCCTGGCGCCGTCGGTGAAGGACCTGGAGCATCGCCTGCGCGAACGGCGCTCCGACGCCGAAGTGGAGATCGAGCGGCGGCTGGTGCGCGCGCGCGAGGAGATCGCGCTGTGGCGGCGCTACGACTACTTGATCGTGAACCGTGACGTGAAAGAGGCCCTGGACCAGCTCGAGTCGATCATCATGGCCGAGCGCTGCCGGACGGCGCGCATCGACCTCACCCTGCGCGACCTGGAGGTACAAAATTGATGGCATTCCCCTCGCTCGAAAGTGCCCTGAACAAAGTCTCGAACCGGTATCTGCTCGTCGTGCTGGCCGCGAAGCGGTCGCGTCAGCTCAACCGCGGCGCCGCGGCGCGCGTCGAAAGCCGGCACAAGAAGCCCACGAGCGGCGCGCTGGAGGAGATCGCGGCGGCCAAGGTCGAATACCGGGTGAAGGAAGAGGGCGACACGCCCAAGGCCTGAGCCGGACATGAGTCTCGCCGGCCGTGAGCTGATCCTGGGCGTCACGGGGTCGATCGCCGCGTACAAGGCGGTCTACCTGCTGCGCGAGCTGACCCGGCTCGGCGCCTCGGTCACGGTCTGCCTCTCCGAGCACGCGCGGGAGTTCGTGGGCCCGCTCACGTTCCGGACTCTGTCCGGGCGCCCCGTGCTCTCGAGCCTCTTCGATCCGCAGAGCGACGACGCCGTCGAGCACGTCGCGCTCGCCGAGCGCGCCGACGCCGTCGTCGTCGCGCCGGCCACCGCCAACCTGCTCGCGAAAGCTGCGCACGGCATCGCCGACGACTTCCTGACGACGCTCCTGCTCGCGGCGCGGGCGCCCGTCCTGATGGTGCCGGCGATGGACGGCGGCATGTGGGACCACGCGGCGGTCACCGCCAACGTCGCGACCTTGCGCCGCCGCGGCGTCGCCGTGCTCGAGCCCGACACCGGCGCGCTCGCCTCGGGGCTCCGCGGCAAGGGCCGGTTCCCCGAGATCGACGAGATCGTCGAGGCGCTGCGGCGGCTCCTGGTGCCGACGCGCGACCTGACCGGTGAGCGCCTGCTCGTCACCGCCGGTCCGACGCGCGAGCCGATCGACCCGGTCCGCTACATCTCGAACCGCTCGTCGGGGAAAATGGGCTACGGGCTGGCGACGGCCGCGCTCCGACGCGGGGCCGAGGTGACCCTGGTGTCCGGCCCCACCGCGCTGACGCCGCCGCCCGGCGCGGTGTTCGTCCCGGTGCAGACCGCCGAGGAGATGCGCGAAGCGGTGCTCCACCACCTCGAGCGCGCGACGATCGTCATCAAGGCCGCGGCGGTCGCCGACTATCGCGCCAAGCAGGCCTCGAGCACGAAGATCAAGGGCAAGCGCGATCTCACGCTCGAGCTGACGCCGAACCCGGATATCCTCGCGGAGGTAGCGGCCCGGCGGCCGAACGCCTTCGTCGTCGGCTTCGCCGCCGAGACCAACGACGTCGCCGAGAACGCGCGCGCCAAGCTCGAACGCAAGGGGATCGACCTCCTGGTGGCGAACGACGTGAGCCAGCAGGGCATCGGCTTCGAGGCGGAGGACAACGAGGTGCTCCTGCTCGACCGCTGGGGCGGCGTGCGCCCGTTGCCGCGGATGCCGAAGTCCGACGTCGCCGACGCGATCCTCTCGCACGTGCTCTCACTCCGCACCGCCGCCGTCACGCGAAAGACGCCCGCCTAGCCGGTATGGCGACCGGCGATCCGCGCGCCCTGCTCGCCGACGCGCTCGGGGCGCTCGGCGAGACGCTCCGCCATCATCGCGATCTCGGGTTCACGGACCTTCCGGTCGGCGGCGACTATCTGCTCGGCCCCGCCGAAGCGCTGCGCGCCCAGGAGCAAGCCGTCCAGGGTTGCCGCAAGTGCAAGCTCTGCGAGGCGCGCTCGACGGTCGTGTTCGGCTCCGGCAATCCGCGCGCGGAGCTCGTCGTCATCGGCGAAGGCCCGGGCGCGGACGAAGACGCGCAGGGGCTGCCCTTCGTCGGGCGCGCCGGGCAGCTCCTGACGAAGATGCTCGAAGCCCGCAAGGTCGAGCTCTCGCGCGACGAGGTCTACATCTGCAACGCGGTGATGTGCCGGCCGCCCGGCAACCGGAATCCCGAGGCCGACGAGCTCGCCGCGTGCGCGCCGTTCCTGGCCGCCAAGCTCGCGGTGCTCCAGCCCAAGGTGGTTCTGGCGCTCGGCAGCGTCGCGACCCAGAGTCTCCTCGGCACGCGCGAGCCGATCGGCAAGCTGCGCGGCCGCGTGCATCCATACGGCTCCGCGGTGTTGATCCCGACCTTCCACCCGGCCTTCCTCCTGCGCAATCCCGGCGAGGAGTACAAGCGCATGGCGTGGGAGGACCTCCAGCTCGCCCGACGGGAGTACGACCGCCGCAAGACTCGATGACGGCCGGTCGGACGCCACCGTGGACGCCACCGCACGGGTTGTCCGCAAGTACGGAGCCGGCTCGCATCTATATCAGGCCACCCTCGGTAGCACCGGCCTCAGGCTCAGATAAATGATCGCGGACGTCGCCTTCGACGCTCCGGTCCGTCATTCGTTCTCGTATCGCATCCCCGACGGCTGGGCGCTGGTTCCCGGTCAGCGCGCGCGGGCGCCCCTGCGCGGCGCCGCGCGGGTCGGGATGGTCGTGGCAGTGCGCGACGGCGCGGACACGGAGCTCAAGCCGCTCGCCCGGCTGGTCGACACCGAGCCCGTGCTGTCCAAGGCGCAGCTCGATCTCGTCGGGTGGATCGCGGCGCAGAGTCTCTCGTCCGTCGGCTCGACCTGCGCCGCCCTCTTGCCGCCGCCCGTGATCACCGACGTCGGGGGATCCGCGGCGCGCGGCCACGCCGCCGCGGACCGCCCCGCATCGCCCAAGCCCGAGCTCCTGATCGGCGCGGGCCGGGAGAAGCGAGTGCTCGAGCGTCTGGAGACCGCCGGGCGGACGGCGCTGGTGATCGCCGCCGACGTCGAGACCGCGGCACGCTGGGCGCAGCGGCTGGCGAAGATCGATCGCGTGGTGAGGCTCGATTCGGGTGTACCCGACGAGGAGCGCGCCGCGGCGTGGGGCGCGCTCCGCGACGGGTCGGCGCGTCTGGCTGCCGGCACGCGATCGGCGCTGCTGGCTCCGCTCCCGCCGTCCGCCATCCTGGTTCTGATCGACGAGCACGAAGCGGCGCACAAGCCGCCGGGCGCGCCGCGCATGCACTCGCGTGACGTCGCGCTCGAGCGCGCCGCGCGCGAGCCGCTGGCGCTTCTGCTCACGGCGGCGACCCCGAGCGCCGAGGCGTGGTGGCGCGCCGAGTCCGGGCTCGTCGACATGCCGGCCCGGGAGCCGGGGCCGTGGCCGGCCGTCAGCATCGCGGACACGCGCGGCATTCTCAGGCGCGAGCCGCTCACCCCGCCGCTCTCGCGGGCGATTCGCGAAACCCTGGCGGCGAAGCGACGCGTCTTCCTCGTGGTCAGCCGGCTCACGTCGTCGCTCGCGTGCGACGAGTGCGGGGCGGTCGTCCGCTGCGCGGAGTGCGCGATCGCGTTCGCCTACTCGCGCGCCGCGGCCCGGCTGGTGTGCCGCGTCTGCGGCGCGTCGCACCCGCTGCCCGATACCTGCGCGGCGTGCCGGGGTCGGCGGCTCACGCCGTTCGGCTGGGGCGCCGAGCGCGTGGAGCACGCCGTACGCCGCCGCTTCCCCGACACACGCATCGCGCGCTGGGATCCCGAGTCGGCGCGCGGGGCCAAGGGCGAAGCGCAGCGCGCGGCCGCGGCCGCCGCCGACGTCGTGATCGGCACGCGCGGCGCGCTCCGGCTCTTCGGGCCGGCCGCGCTCGGGCTGGCCGCGTTCGTGGCGCCGGACCAGCTCCTGCGCGCGCCCGATTTCCGCGCCGGCGAGCGCACGCTCGCGCTCGCATGGGCCGCGGCGGAGCGGGTCGCGGCCGACGGCGCCGTGATCATCCAGTCGCAGAACCCCGGCCACTATGCGTTCGAGGCCGTCGCGCGGCAGAACCTCGGCGAGTTCTACCGCCAGGAGCTGAAGTTCCGCGCCGAGCTCGGCTACCCGCCCTTCCGTCGCCTCGCGGTCGTCACCACGCGCGGCGGTCAGCCGGATCAGACGCGCGGGCTGGCGGAAGCCGTCGGCGCGGCGCTGCGGGGAATCAAGAGGCTCACGGTCTATCCGCCGGTCCCTGATCGAACCGACCGCACGCGACGGATCGTCGTCAAGGGCGACGGCGACTTGCCGCGCCTGCTCGACGAGGCGCTCCGGGACATCAAATCACCGAGCGCCGGTCGCGGTATTATTGATGTGGAGGTCGATCCGGTCGAATGGCCGTTCTGAAAGTCAGAAAATACGGCGATCCCGCGCTCCGGCGCAGCGCCGAGCCCGTCGGCGAAGTGACACCCGAGGTCCGTCTGATCATCGCGGACATGATCGAGACGATGTACGACGAGGTCGGGATCGGCCTCGCGGCGCCGCAGGTGGGCATCTCGAAGCGGCTCATCGTCATCGCCGACGAGGAGGGCCGTGGCGTGCAGGCGCTCCTGAACCCGACGATCGTCGACCGCGGCGGCGAAGTGACGGGAGAAGAAGGCTGCCTCTCGATCCCGGGCGTCTTCGCGCCCGTCACGCGCGCCGCGTGGGTCAAGGTCGAGGCGCGCTCGGTCGACGGCAAGCCCCTGGCGATCAACGCTCGTGGGCTGCGCGCGCGAGTCCTGCAACACGAGATCGACCATCTCGACGGCGTGCTCTTCATCGACCGGGTCGAGCCGATGCTGCGCGACCGCATCAAGCGGAAGATCAAGAAGGAAGGTCTCCGCGAGGACGCTTCCCGCCACGCCTTCGCGCTCTAAAGTTCGCGTCCGCTCCCGAGTCGGCGCCGCCCCGCTGGGCCACCCACGCCTCGAGCAGGGTGTAGGTAACCGCGAGCACCACCGGGCCGACGAACAGGCCGACGAGGCCGAACGCCAGCAGGCCTCCGATCACGCCCGCGAAGATCAGGAGGAACGGCAGGTTCGCGCCCCGCTTGATGAGGATCGGCCGCAGGATGTTGTCGATGCTCCCGGTGCCGATCGACCACACGAGCATCACCGTGCCCCAGAACGTCCCGCTGCTCCAGTAGGTCCAGATCACGGCGCCCAGAAGCACCGGCAGCGCGCCGATCTGAGCGATGCCGAGCACGAACATGACCGACGTCAGGAGCAACGCGTAGGGAACGCCGACGATCAGCGAGGCCGATGCCGCCGACGATGGCCTGAAGCAGCGCGGTGAGCACGATGCCGAGGGCGACCGCGCGAATGGCGCTGGCCGCGAGCACCGTGACGCGTTCGCCCTGCCTGGTCCGGCCAGCCGACGCGTAAAGGCCAGGACGCCGGCGGCGACCGTCTCTCCGTTCGCGTACAGGATCGCCGAGATCGACACGGCGAGCACGATCTGCACCAGCAGCGTCCCGATCGCCCCGAGCTGCGACGAGCACCCATCGCGCGATCGCCGTCAGGTACGGGGCCGCGCGCGCCAAGAGATCCTCGGAGGGCAACGCCGCGAACACGACCCACTCCTTCGCGATCTTCCGACCGATCAGCGGAATCTGCGACACCCAATCGGGTGGAGGTGGCACCGAGAATCGAGTGAGTGACTTTGGACCACGCGACGATCGTCGTCGGTCCGGTCGGCGATGCCGATGACGGTCGTCGTCAGCGGCGCGGCGATGATGAGAACCATGACGAGCGTCATGCACCGTCACCGCGAGAGCGCGACTGCCCCAGAGGCTCGCCTGGGCGGCGCGCAGCATGGGCCACGTCGCGATCACGATCATCGTGGCCCAGATCCCCGCGAGCAGGAACGGCCGGAGCACCCAGAAGCTCGCGATCGTCAACGTCGCGATGGTCATCACGCCGAGAACGATCCGAGTCAGGTCCCAGCCGCGCGCAGCGTGTTCACCTCGTTCATGGCTTTTCCCCCGTATCGTGACGTCGGTACGTCAGCGCTTGAGATCCGTCCGCGGCAGCCTCGCAGGCTGCCTTCTCGGTGTAAATGGTCCTTAGGGCCTAACTGCTTCCCTCTGATGTGACGAGTTGGTAGCTTTGGGTCGTCGTGACGACTCGCCTGAAGGTTCTCTTCTACGGAACTCCCGCATTCGCGCTGCCCACTCTCGAGGCCGCTCCTGCGTCACCATGACGTCGTCGCGGTCGTCACGCAGCCTGACCGTCCGGCCCATCGCGGACAGCGTCTGACCCCGCCGCCGGTGAAGACGCGCGCCCTGGAATCCGGGCTCCCGATCGTGCAGCCGCCGCGCCTGCGCGATCCCGAGTGGCCCGAACGCCTGCGCGCGCTCGGCGCCGACGTGGCGGTCGTCGCCGCGTTCGGCCAGATCCTGCCGCAGGCCGTGCTCGACGCACCCCGGCGCGGCTCGATCAACGTCCACGGCTCGCTGCTGCCGCGCTACCGCGGCGCCGCGCCGATCCAGTGGGCGATCATGCGCGGCGAGACCGTGACCGGGATCACGACGTTCCAGATGGACGCGGGCATGGACACGGGCCCGATGCTGCTCTCGGCGTCGACGCCGATCGGCCCCGAAGAAACCGCTGGAGACCTGGGCATCCGGCTCGCCGCGCTCGGCGCCGAGGTCCTGATCGACACGCTCGCGCGGCTCGACGCGCTGACGCCGAGGCCACAGCGCCACGAGGACGCGACCCTGGCGCCACGACTCAAGCGGACCGACGGATATCTCGACTGGAATCGCTCGGCACGCGAGCTGGTCGACGTCGTCCGCGGCTGCAATCCGTGGCCGGGCGGCCTCACGCGCGGGCCCTCCGGCGCGCTCACGATCTGGCGGGCGACCGCGCTCGACGCGGGCCGGACGCACGCGCCCGGTACCCTGGAGCGTCCAACCACGGCAAGCGACGAGCTCGCCATCGCCACGTCCAACGGGTGGCTGCAACCGGTCGAGGTCCAGCCCGAGAATCGGCGCGCGATGTCCTGGTCGGACTATCTCCGCGGCGCGCGCATCGCGGCGGGCGCCGTGTTCGCGCTGCCGGACGCTGGTCGGCCCGCGTCATGAGCGCACCGCGCCCGGGACGCAAGCCGAGCGGGAGCCGCCGCCCGGATACCGCGCACCCTGCGCCCGTTCCGGCTTCGGCCGCTCGCGACGTCGCCGCGCGCGTGCTCGAGCGTGTCGAGACCGACGCGAGCTTTGCCGACAGCGCGCTGGACGCCGAGCTGACCTCGCGGCGTCTGGAGCCTCGCGACGCGGCGCTGGCCACGGAGCTCGTGTATGGCGCGCTTCGCTGGCAGGGCTATCTCGACTGGATCCTGGCGCCGCACTCCCGCCGACGGCTCCCGTCGCTCGATCCGCGGGTCCGCGTCCTTTTACGGATGACCGCGTACCAGATCGCCTTCCTCGAGCGCGTGCCGGCGTTCGCGGCGGTCAACGACGCGGTCACGTTGGCGCCGCGATCACCCGGTGTGAGCGCCTTCGTCAACGCCGTCCTTCGGTCGTTCGCGCGCCGCGGCGCGCGCGAGCGCGAGCCGGCCCCGCCCCGCAACCCGATCGACGCGCTGGCGGCGCGCTGTTCCTTCCCCACGTGGATCGTCGAGCGCTGGGTCGTTCGCTACGGCCGCGACGAGGCCGAGTCGCTGATGCGCGCGCTGAACGAGCGCCCGCCGCTGACCCTTCGCGCGAACCGCCTGCGAATCACCCGCGACGAGCTCGGCCGGCGTCTGGCGGACGAGGACGGTCTCGACTCACGGCCGACGCGCCTGGCTCCCGAGGGACTCGTCGTGGGCCCGGGCGGCGCACCGGGTGAATGGCGCGCGTTCGTCGACGGCGGCTTCGCCGTGCAGGACGAAGCCTCGATGCTGATCGCGCGGCTGCTGGCCCCCGAGCCCGGCGCGACCGTGGCCGACGTCTGCGCGGCACCGGGAACCAAGACCACGCATCTGGCCGAGCTCATGGACAACCGCGGCCGTATCCTGGCGTTCGATCGCGAGCCCACGCGTCTGGCGCGAGTCGGCGAGGCGGCGGCCAGGCTCGGGATCTCGATCATCGACGCGCGCGAGGGACCCGTCGAGAGCCTGGCGCCGAATTTTTCCGCCGCGTGCGACGGCGTTCTCGTCGACGCGCCGTGCTCGAACCTGGGCGTGCTGCGCCGCAATCCCGAGGTGAAGTGGCGGCGCCAACCGTCCGACATCGCGCTGGCGAGCCAGCGCCAGCGAGAGATCCTGGGCTCCGCGGCTGCGATGGTTCGGCCCGGCGGGCGCCTCGTCTACGCCACGTGCTCACTCGAGCCCGAGGAGAACGACGATGTCGCGCGGGCGTTCCTGGCCGCGAAGCCGGAGTTCCGGCTCGATCCGCCCGACGACTTCCCGCTGCCGCTCGACGCCGCCGGCTGGCTCCGCTGCCTGCCGCACCGGCACGGCACGGACGGCTTCTCCGCCGTCCGCTTCCGCCGCTCCGAGGTTTCGGGTATAACAACTCCGTGATCAAGATCGCGCCGTCGATCCTCTCGGCCGACTTCGCCGCGCTCGCCAGCGACATCGCGCGCGTCGAGGCGGGCGGCGCCGATCAGCTCCACGTCGACGTCATGGACGGGCGATTCGTGCCGAACATCACGATCGGGCCCCTCGTGGTCGCGGCGATCCGCAAGCGCACGCGGCTCCCGCTCGACGTTCACCTGATGATCGTGGAGCCCGAGCGCTACGTCGCAGAGTTCGTCGCGGCCGGCGCCGACATGGTCACGGTGCACGTCGAAGCCTGCACGCACCTGCAGCGCACGCTCGCTCACATCCGCGAGCTCGGCGCGCGAGCCGGCGTCGCGCTGAACCCGGTCGACGCCGCCCTCGGCCCTGGAGTACATCCTCGACGACCTCGATCTCGTGCTGGTGATGTCGGTCAACCCCGGCTTCGGCGGCCAGTCGTTCATCCCGAGCGCGCACCGGAAGATCCGCGAGCTCAGAAAGCTCCTGGGCGCCCGGCCCGTCGACGTCTCGGTCGACGGCGGCGTGAAGGCGGGTCTCGCGAAGTCGCTCGCCGAGGACGGCGCCTCGACCCTGGTCGCCGGCTCGGCCGTGTTCGGCGCCGCCGATCCGGCGGCCGCGGTCCGTGCGATCCGCGCCGCCGCGACAGCGTAGCGCGATGGACGTCGTCTACGCGCCCGCGCATCGCGGCCGGTTCTTCGAGGTGCTCCAGCAGACCGAGCGCAGCCAGACCGCGGTCATGACGATCGCGCCGGGCGAAGACGGCGGCCCTGAGGAGGAGCACGCGGGCGATCAGGTCGTCTACGTCGTCGAGGGTGAAGCGCTCGTGCGCATCGCCGACAAGGAGCACCGCGCGAAGGCGGGATCGCTGGTCATGATCCCCGCGCGGACCCGCCACTACGTGAAGAATCCGGGGCCCACCCCGCTGTTCTTCGTGACGCGTGTACGCTCCCCCGGCCTACTGAGGTCGCGGAGCCGAGCCGCCTGGTTGGGGTATACTGAACCCCTATGCGGACCGTGGTGGTGTCCACCCTGTTGCTGCTCCTGATCGGGACGGTTGGCCCGGCCGCTGCCCAGCAGGTGGGCGGCACGACCGGGTCTCTGGGTATCCCCAATCCTCAGGGCCCGGTGTTCGTCGTCCGGCCGAACCCCACTGGGCCGTTCGCGGTCGTGCCGCAGGGCACCATGTGCTCGCGAGAGTCGATCCCCTTCACGCGACGAGCCCCACGCCTTCAACAACCCCCACCCGATGCTGCCCAACGCGGGTCTCGGGTACGCCGCGCGCTTCATCTGGATGCAGCCGCAACCCGTGGCGATGCAGGTATACGTGCCGACGCCGGAAGGCGTGCCCGCCCGATACCAGACGATGTTCGCCGAGGTGCCGGGGTTCTTCGTCGCGCAGACGGCGACGGGGGTCTGGCTTCCCGAGCGCTGGGTCCTCGACCAGGTCAACGTCGGCATCTATCAGTGGCGCGTCGCGCCGATGCAGTTCGTCCCGAACGGCAGCCGGTAGTCCCCAAACCCCCGCAGCCGTCTCGTTGATCTTCGCCTGATGTTCCCGTAAAGTAGGGCGTTCCCATGCTCGATTCCCTGAGTACGAGACTGCAAACCATCTTCGACAAGCTGGGCGGCCGCGGCCGGCTGTCGGAGGAGAACATCCAGGAGGCGCTCCGCGAGGTTCGCGTGGCGCTGCTCGAAGCCGACGTCAACTTCAAGGTCGTCCGCGCCTTCATCGACCGCGTCAAGGACAAGGCGGTGGGGCAGGACGTCCTGACATCGCTGACGCCGGCGCAGCAGGTCGTGAAGGTCGTCCACGACGAGCTGGTCGAGCTGCTCGGCGGCAGCGGGCATCGCCTGGCGACGGCGCCCCACCCGCCGACGGTCATCATGCTCATGGGGCTGCAGGGCTCCGGCAAGACGACGACCGCGGCGAAGCTCGCGCGTCTCTACACCAAGCAGGGACAGCACCCGCTGCTCGCGGCCGCCGACACCCAGCGGCCGGCCGCCATGGATCAGCTCCGCACCCTCGGCGCGCAGCTCGGTGTTCCGGTGACCGGCGAGCCCGGGCAGACGCCGCTCGAGATCTGTCGCGCCGCGCGCGAAGAAGCGGCGAGCCGCGGTCTGACGCCGCTGATCCTCGACACCGCCGGCCGGCTCCACATCGACGAGGCGCTGCTGGGCGAGCTGCAGGCGATCCGGCGCGAGGTCGCGCCGCATCACGTGCTCCTCGTCGTGGACGCGATGACCGGCCAGGACGCCGTCACGGTCGCCGACAAGTTCAACCAGGCGGTCGGGATCGACGCGGTCGTCCTCACCAAGATGGACGGCGACTCGCGCGGCGGCGCCGCGCTCTCCGTCCGCCACGTCACCGGGCGACCGATCGCGTTCGTCGGCGTGGGCGAGAAGACCGACGCGCTCGAGCCGTTCCATCCCGATCGCCTGGCCTCGCGGATCCTCGGCATGGGCGACGTGCTCTCGCTGGTCGAGAAGGCGCAGGCGGTGGTCGATCAGACCAAGGCCGAGGCGCTGGCCAAGAAGCTGCGCGAGGACACGTTCTCGCTCGAAGATTTTCGCGACCAGCTCAAGCAGCTCCGCCAGATGGGCCCGCTCGATCAGATCCTCGGCATGCTGCCGTTCGGCAAGATGCTGAAGGGCGCGCCGAAGGACCTCGACGGCGAATCGGCCGATCTCGATCGGTTCGACGCGATCATCGGCTCGATGACGCCGGGCGAGCGGCACAATCCCGAGGTCATCAACGGCAGCCGACGCCAGCGCATCGCACGGGGCAGCGGCACCAACGTGCAGGACGTGAATCGGCTCCTGAAGCAATACGCGCAGCTCCGCAAGGTCATGAGGCAGTTCAAGGGCATGGAGGGGAAACTTCCCCGCAGCATGAAGAATCTTCCGGGATTTCCACGGTAGTGAGGCGAGCCGCAGGACGTCGCGGGGCTGGGGCCCCGCCGTCCGAGGCGAGCCTAACTAGAAGGGGGTGAGCACGTGCCAGTGACGATTCGACTGAGACGGACCGGGACGACGAAGCGCCCGGCCTATCGCGTGGTGGTGGCGGACTCGCGTTCACCGCGCGACGGCCGGTTCATCGAGGTGCTCGGGCACTACAGCCCGCTGACCGAGCCGCCGACGGTGTCGATCGACCGGGCGAAGGTGGACGAGTGGATCAAGAAGGGCGCTCAGCCGTCGAACACGGTTCGAAGGCTGATCGCGAACGCGCCGAACACGCCGATCGCGAGCGCGCCCGACAAGAAGTAGAGGCCGCGGTGGGCGAACGTCTCGTGGTGATCGGTGAGATCACACGGGCCCACGGCCTGCACGGCGAGATGCGGGTGACGCCACTCACGGATCACCCCGAGCGGTTCGAGGCGCTCACCGAGTGTGTCCTGTGGGATCACGTGCGGGACACGCGCGAGCCCTGTCGTATCACCGGGGCGCGCCGGCAGGGCGCCGCGGTCCTGCTCTCGCTGGCGGGATGCGACACGGTCGACGCGGCCAGCGCGCTGGTGGGGCGGCTGCTGGCGGTGCCGGAGGCGGAGGCATTGCCGCTGCCGCCGGGTCAGTTCTATCCGTGGCAGCTCGAGGGCTGCCGCGTGGTGACCGAGGACGGGCGAGAGGTCGGACGGGTGACCCGGATCGAGCACTCGGGGGCCCAGGACCTGTGGGTGGTGAGCGACGGCGCTCGCGAGCGTCTGATCCCGGCGGTGGCCGAGATCGTGCTCGAGGTCGACGTGGCGGCGGGCCGCGTCGTGATCCGTCCGCCGGACGGCCTGCTCGAGCTGTAGGACGCGCGGCACATGCGCATCGACATCGTGACCTTGTTTCCCGGGATGGTCACCCCGGTGCTCGCCGAGTCGATGCTCGGGCGCGCGCAGACGCGCGGACTCGTTGACATCCGGGTGGTCAATCTCCGAGACTACGCGGGGGGTCGGCACCGGGTCACCGACGACTATCAGTTCGGCGGTGGCGGCGGCATGGTGCTGAAGCCGGAGCCGCTCTTCGCCGCAGTGGAGGCGCTGCGCACGCCGGGCGCGCGCGTGGTGCTCATGGACCCGCGAGGCCGAGCGTTCACGCACGAGGTGGCGGGCGCGCTCGCGCGCGAATCGCACCTGATCTTGCTGGCGGGACGCTACGAGGGCGTGGACGCGCGCGTCGGTGAGGAGCTCGCGGACGACGCGATCTCGATCGGCGACTACGTGGTGACCGGCGGCGAGCTGCCGGCGCTGGTGGTGACCGACGCGGTGACGCGACTGTTACCGGGTGTGCTCGGCGCCGAGGGGGCCGCGGAGCGCGAGTCGTTCGCGGACGGGTTGCTGGAGCCGCCGCAGTACACGCGGCCCGAGGCCTACCGGGGCGCGCGCGTGCCGGCGGTCCTGCTCTCGGGCGACCACGCGCGGATCGCGCGGTGGCGGCGCGTGCAGGCGATCTGGGTCACGTGGCGCGAGCGGCCGGATCTTCTGGCGACCGCGCGCTTGACGGACGACGAGCGGAAGCTGGTGGAGCGATTCGAGCGCGGGGAAACGCCGGAGCAGATGGATTCTCCGGCATGACGCGGTACGAGGCGATGAAAGGACTGCAGTGATGGACGCGATTGCACTGATCGAGGCCGCTCAGCTGAAGAAAGATCGCGCGGGGTTCGCGCCCGGCGACACCGTGCGCGTGCACGTCAAGGTCGTCGAGGGCGAGAAGGAGCGGCTGCAGCTGTTCGAAGGCATCGTCATCCGGCGCCGCGGCGAGGGCGGCCGGGCTTCGTTCACGGTGCGGCGCATCTCGTACGGCGTCGGCGTGGAGCGCACCTTCCCGCTGCACTCGCCCCGGATCGAGCGGGTCGAGGTCGCGCGGCGAAGCCGGGTGCGGCGCTCGAAGCTCTACTATCTCCGCGGGCTCGCCGGCAAGGCCGCGCGCCTCAAGGAGAAGCGCATGCCCCTCATTCCCACCACCGGCGCCACCGAAGAATAACCGACGAGTCCTCGTGACGCCGCCCCCGTCGGCGCCCTACCACTACGAGGCTCGAGCCTGGAAGACAGGCGTCACTCGGCTGGCGGGCATCGACGAGGCGGGGCGCGGGCCGCTGGCCGGGCCGGTCGTCGCGGCCGCCGTCATCATCGGGCCGGAACGGCGTATCAAGGGCCTGGCCGACTCGAAGCTCCTCACGGCCGAACAGCGCGAGGCGTTGTTCCACGTCATCAGCGAGCGCGCCGTCGCGGTCGGCGTCGGCATCGTCGATCACCAGACGATCGACCGCATCAACATCCTGCAGGCGACTCGCCTCGCGATGACCGAGGCGGTCGCCCGACTCGCGGTCGAGCCCGATCTGGTCATCACCGACTTCGTCGCGCTGCGCGACCTCACCTGCCCGCAGCGCAACCTCGTCGACGGCGACGCGCGCTGCGCGAGCGTCGCGGCCGCCTCGATCATCGCGAAGGTGACGCGCGACCGCCTCATGCTCGAGGCCGATCGCACCTTCCCCGAGTACGGCTTCGCCCGCCACAAGGGCTACGCGACCCCGGAGCATCTCGCCGCCCTCGACCGCTGGGGGCCGTGCCCGCTGCACCGGCGCACCTTCGCCGGCGTCTGGCGTCAGGGTGAGCTGTTCGTGCTGGAAAAGGACGACTAGCCGGCCGCCCGAGTGAAGCCTTGATCACGGCGCTGCGCTGGATCCACATCTCGGCCGGGATGCTCGCGCTCGTGCTGGCCCCGCTGGCCATGCTCACCGTGAAGGGCGGCCGCGCGCACCGGCGCTGGGGCACGATCTACTTCTGGTCGATGGCGGTGGTCGCGTCGACCGCCGTCGTGCTCGCCCTCTGGCGCCCGCAGATCTTCCTGGCGCTGCTGGCGGTCTTCAGCTTCTACCTGGCGTTTACCGGCTATCGCGTGCTTTCGCGCAAGCGTCCGACACAGGGGGACGCGGCCACGGCCTACGACTGGGCGGCCGCCCTGGTGACGTTTGGGGCGAGCGCGGCGCTGGCGGTCCTCGGACTCCTCCGGCCCGGTCCGAGCTGGCAGCGTCTCGGCGTTGTCCCGGTGGTCTTCGGCGTGCTCGGCATGGTGCTGGCCGGGCTCGACCTCGCGAGGTTCGCGCGGCCTCCGGCGGATCCGCGTGCGTGGTGGTTCGCGCACATGGGCGGGATGCTGGGCTCGTACATCGCGGCGGTCTCGGCCTTCTCCGTCGTCAACTTCACCTTTCTGCCGACCACCGTACGCTGGCTCTGGCCCACCGCCCTCGGCGTCCCCCTGATCACGGCCTGGATCACCTACTACAAGATCCGCTTCCGCGGCGCCGCGGGCGCACGCGCCGAGGCCGTGACCACGCGCTGACCCGCACGATCTCCCCGTCCGGT
Source organism: uncultured Candidatus Rokubacteria bacterium (assembly GCA_963789955.1). Taxonomy (GTDB): domain Bacteria; phylum Methylomirabilota; class Methylomirabilia; order Rokubacteriales; family CSP1-6; genus AR31. The sequence goes on along the minus strand of CAWBMV010000034.1, from coordinate 459,020 downwards.
GCGACAATGCCCGACCGGAGGGAACGATGGCGACCGCAGAGTTCGGCATGTTCGACTGGATCGATCGGCGGCAGCAGGGGCCGCTCGGCCAGCTCTACGAAGATCGGCTGCAGCTCCTGGAGCAGGCGGAAGCGGCGGGGTTCTTCTGCTATCACCTGGCCGAGCATCACGCCACGCCGCTCGGCATGGCGCCCTCACCGTCGGTGTTCCTCGCCGCCGCGGCCCAGCGCACGCGCCGCATTCGCCTGGGCCCGCTCGTCTATCTGCTGCCCCTGTACTCACCCCTCCGGTTGATCGGCGAGATCTGCATGCTCGACAACCTGAGCGGCGGGCGGCTCGAGCTCGGCGTGGGCCGCGGCGTGTCGCCCTACGAGGTCGGCTATCACGGCTTCGATCCGGCGCGCACGCGCGCGATGTTCCAGGAAGCGCTCGAGGTGATCGTGACGGGGCTGACGAGCCCGCGGCTGACCTATCGTGGCGAGCACTACCGCTACGACGACGTGCCGATGGAGCTGGCGCCGCTCCAGCGCCCGTATCCGCCGCTCTGGTACGCGACGAGCAACGTCGACAGCGTGCCCTGGGCCGCGTCGCAGGGCATGAACTTCGTCGGGCTCGGCCCGGCCGAGGCCTATCGCCCCTTCGTGGAGAAATACCGGGCGGTCTGGCCGGCGCATCGCGACGATCCGAGGCGGCTCAACGCGCACGTGCCGACCCCGCGTATCGGCATCAACCGGCAGGTGGTCGTCGCCGAGACGGACAAGGAAGCGGACGCGATCGCCCGTGCGGCGCATCCGCGCTGGGCGGCGAGCTTCGTGAAGCTCTGGGCCGACCACGGGGACACGACCTACGCTCAGCGCGTGAACCTCGACGCGGCGCTGCAGCCACGAGACGATCCTGGTGGGCTCACCGGAGCGCGTGCGCGATCAGGTCGCGCGCCTGCTCGACACCACCGGCGCCAACTACGTAATCTGCTCCTTCGCCTGGGGCGACCTCACCCAGGACCAATCCCGCCGCTCCCTCGGACCTCTTCGCCGAGAAAGTAATGCCCGCCTTCCAGAACAGATCGTCCTGAGCTGCTCGTCCTGAGCTGCTCTGCCTCAATCGCCGAGGGGAGGCGGGGCCTGAGGGGGCGGGACGCCGGGAGGGGTCGCCGCACCCGTTCCCGAAAAGTTCCATCGGAAGTCGCGCGCCGGGATGGAGCCCAGCCGAGGCGGGGCAGCGCACGCGTGCCGCGTGGTGGCGGCGACCCCTCCCGGCGTCCCGCCCCCTCAGGCCCCGCCGTTACGCGAGCTCTTTGAGGCGCGGATAAACCTCGCGGACGAACATCTGCATACCCTTGACCGTCTCGTCGTGGTCGAGGAATCCGGCCTGGCCCATGATGAGCAGGTGGCCGAAGCCGCCGACGTGGTCGTACATCCGCATGATCTGGCGGTAGACCGAGTCCGGGTTGCCGGCGAAGACGAGGCCGTTTTCCATGAGCGGCCCGAGCGCCGGATTCTGGAACATCTTGAAGATGCCCGGGTTGGTCCCTTTCATCGCGTTCACCGCGGACGCCGGCGGGTGGTACCCCGGCGGGCTCGTGAACTGCGGCGGCACCTTGTTGGACTCGAGATACCACATCAGCTTGCGCGCGCCGGCGTACCCCTCTTCGTCGGTGTCGCCCACGTAGACGAGCGCGGCGTAGGCGAAGCGATCGAGGGCCGGGGTCGAGAGCGCGAGCTCGGCGCGCCGCTCGCGATAGGAGTCGAACACGCTCTTCGTGCCCTCGAAACCCGTCAGGAAGCACGCGACGATGTAGCCCCGCTCGCCCACGGCGCGCGCGCTCGAGGGGCTGAGCGCGGTGATCCAGATCGGCGGATGCGGCTCCTGGTACGGGCGCGGCCAGATGTTCACCTGGCGATGATGAAAGTACTTGCCCTCCCAGTTGAAGGGCCCGTCGTGGCTGGTCCACGCCTTGACGATCAGGTCGTGGGCCTCCCAGAAGCGGTCCATCATCCGGGTCGGCCGATGATTGCCGGCCGACATCTCGTACGGCACGCCGCGCACGAAGCCGCACTCCAGACGCCCGCGCGAGTAGACGTCGACCATCGCCATCTCTTCGGCCACGCGGACCGGCTCGCGCCGGTTCGCGATCGGGTTGCCGAGGATCAGGAGACGCGCCTTGCGCGTGTCGCGCGCGAGCGCGCCCATGACGACCGCCGCCGACGGGTTCAGGTTGGTCGCCGTCTGGTGATGCTCGTTCACCATGATCTCGAGACCGAGATCCTCGGCGATCTTCCACTCGTCGATGAAGCGGTGATAGAGGTCGGCGCCGATCTTGGGATCGTAGTAGCGGTTGGGGAGCTTCACCCGGATCGAGTCGTATTCCTTGGAATCGGGCAAGAGGTGATACGCGTTCTCGCTGAAGAACCACGCCCGCATGCTCACGGCCGATCTACGCCTTTCGCTCGCCGATGAATCCGCTGACGCGCTCGACGAGCGCCGCCGGCGCCTCGATGTGGGGGAAGTGGCCGGCTCCGGCGATCGTCTCGAAGCGCGAGCCCGGGATGGCCGTGCGGAACGCGTCGCCGTAGTACGCCGCGGTGACGAACCGATCGTCCGCGCCCCACAGGAGCAAGGTCGGCAGCTTGATCCGGTGCAGCCACTGGCGGAGCTTCGGGTTGTGGAAGTACGGCTCCCAGGCGTAGAGCGCCGTCGCCTCGCGATTGCGCGCGATCACCGTGAGCTGGTCGTCCGAGAGCGGCCGTGGTCGACGGCCACCTTGGCCGGATCGCGGTACTGCAGACGCGCGACCTCGTCCGGCGGGAGCGCGAAGATGTCGGGGATGTCACGCGTTTCCCGATCACCCACCTTGATGCCGAGCGGCGCGACGAGGACGAGCCCGCTGAAGCGGTCGCTGCACTTCACCGCCATCTCCGCCGCGATCCAGCCGCCGAGCGAGGAGCCGACCACGGTGACGTCGCGGAGGTTCCGGTCGGCGAGCAGGTCGAGATACAGATAGGAGAGATCGTCGACGGTGTCGATGCTCGCCACGTCGGGCGAGTGGCCGAAACCGGGATGCGAGGGCGCGAGCACGCTGCCGTGCGCGCCGAGCAGGTCGAGAAACTGCGCGCCCGGGTCGAGGCCGTCCTCGCCGTGGAGCCACAGGATCGGCCGCCCCTGACCACGCTCGACGACCTCCAGCCGAACACCATGCACGGTCACCCAGCCGGTCTGAGTCACATTGGTCGCCATAGTCGATCCGGACTATATCAAGAACGCGCGCGTTCGAGCAGCGCCACGATGCGCGCCGGCGTGACCGGCGTCTCGGTGACGCGCACGCCGAACGGAGCCAGCGCGTCCTCGATCGCATTGGCGATGGCCGCCGGCGGCGAGATGGCGCCGCCCTCGCCGAGGCCCTTGACGCCGAGCGGGTTGCGCGGCGACGGGAACTCGAGGTGCACGCGTCTCGATCAGCGGCAGATCGTCCGCCTTGGGCACCACGTAGTCCATCAGCGAGCCCGTCAGGAGCTGGCCCGTCTCGTCGTAGACCATCTCCTCGAAGAGCGCGCCGCCGACACCCTGCGCGACGCCGCCGTGCACCTGCCCCTCGACGATGATCGGATTGATGACCTCGACCGCAGTCGTGGGCGACGACGTACCTGAGCAGCGTCACCCGGCCGGTCGCGACGTCGACCTCGACCTGGGCCACGTGGACGGCGCTGGCATAGGTCACGGTCGGCACGTGGTGATAGGCGCGTCGCCTCGAAGTCCGGTGGCGCCACGCCGGGCTTCGCGAAGGTCGGGATCGACGCCTGGATGACCCGCGCCAGAGTCGACCGCCGAGGCCGGCGCGCCCTTGACGAAGACCTGGCCGTCCTCGATCTCGATGTCGTCCGGCGCCGCCTCGAGCAGCGCCGCCGCGGCGCGCGACCAGCTTCGTCCGCACCTCGCGACACGCGTCGACGATCGAGCTGCCGGCCGTGACCGCGCTGCGGCTCGCGAAGGTCCCGACGCCGAACGGCACCGCCGCGGTGTCGCCGCCGATCACGGTCACCCAGTCGATCGGAACGCCGAGGGCGTCGGCGGCGACCTGGGCGAAGCTGGTCTCGTGGCCCTGGCCCGAGTTGATCGCGCCCGTCGCCACGAGCACGCGGCCGGCCAGATCGAGCTTGACCGTCGCGCCCTCGAACGGGCCGATCGCGGTGCCCTCGACGTAGCCGGAGATGCCGATGCCGCGGTGGATCCCGCGCGCCCGCCAGCGCGGCTGCTCGGCCCGGAACGTCCGGTAGCCCGCGGCCTCCAGCGCCTTCTCGAGCGCCTCGGGAAAATCGCCGGTGTCGTACACGAGCGGATTGCCGTCGCGATAGGGCATGCCGAAGTCGTACGGGCAGCTCGTCGGGCCGGATGTAGTTGCGCCGCCGAAGCTCCGCCGGGTCCATCCGTAGCTCGCGCGCGAGACAATCGACGATGCGATCCATCGCGAACACCGTCTCGGGGCGGCCCGCGCCGCGATACGGCGCGTTCGGCGTCTTGTTCGTCACGACCGCCTGCACGTCGACCCGCATGTGCTTGATCCGGTGCGGGCCCGATCAGGTGCGCGACCGTGTTGTACGGGCAGCACCACGCCCCAGACGTTGTAGGCGCCGAGGTCGAGCCAGATCCGGTCGCGCACGCCGAGGATCGTGCCGTCGCGCGTGGCGGCGAGGCGAGATCGCGTGCGACCTGATGGCGCGCGTGCGCGGCGCCGGATCATGTGCTCGCGCCGGCTCTCGATCCACTTCACGGGCCGGCCGAGCGCGACCGCCGCGATCGGGATCAGCGCGTCCTCGGCGTAGCCCGAGGCCTTCGTGCCGAAGCCGCCGCCCAGGTCCGGGGCGATGACGCGGATCTTGTGCGGCGGCAGCCCGAGCGCGCCGGTGAGCCCCTGCTGCACGAAGTGCGAGACCTGCGTGCGTTCCAGGTCGTCATCGTCCCGTCGCGACGGTCCCACACCGCGACCACGCCGCGGTTCTCGAGCGGCATGCCGACGTAGCGCTGGATGTGGAAGGTCTCGCGTGACGGTGACGTCGCGCCCGCGCGAACGCGCCGTCGGCGTCGCCGATGCGATGCGTGAAGCCGACCGCCGACGTTGCTGCCCCACTCCGGGTGCAGGAGCGGCGCGCCGGGCTCGCGCGGCGCGGGTCATGTCGACGACCGGCGGCAGCAGCTCCCATTCGACCTCGATCAGCTCGACCGCGTCCTCGGCGCGCTCCGGGCTGTCGGCCACCACCATCGCGACGATCTCGCCGACGTGGCGCGCGCGGTCGCGGCAGAGCGCCCACTGGGGCGCCTGGCGGATGTCGAACTTGACGACGGCCGCGAGGCCGGGGGGCACGGCGCCGAAGAGCGGCAGCGGCTTCATCCAGCGCTCGAGGTCCGTGAACGTGAACACGCGCACGACGCCCGGAGCACGCCGCGGCGGCGGCCGTGTCGATCCTGACGATGCGCGCGTGCGCGTGGGGCGAGCGGAGAAACGCCGCGTGGAGCATGCCCGGGACGATCACGTCGTCGACGAACCGCCCCTCGCCGCGGAGGAAACGCGGATCTTCGCGCCGCTTCACCGCCGCGCCGAAGTATTTCGCGCCCATGCTCGTCCAGCCCGCGACTATACACCCGCTTCTCGCGGCCGGAAGCGTGGTAGTGTCACAGCTCGGGCCGCAGCGACGAGGAGGTCTCCACGGCTGACATCCGCCTCAGCGTGCCGTACGTCACCCAGGTCAACATTGGGGGCCACGTGGGCATCGGCCTCGGTCGTACTGAGAACATGGGCTGCTGGTACGCGGCCGTGTCGATGCTCGGGTACTTCCGCGAAGCCGGCCCCCGGCTCGGAGTGCCGGCGCAGTATGTGCGGCCTGACGGCAGGCCTCTTCAGGTCGACTTCAGGGGCAACGTTCAGCCGCTCGGGATGGGTGCGAACTATCCGGCGCTCGTCGCGAACGAGAGACTGACCCTCGTTCTGCTCCCGGAGAACAAGACGTGGTCGTGCGGGAAGTTGGCGGAGCTCCTCCGAGACTGCGGGCCATGCTACATGCGGACCAAGCTGTATGGCGCCGACGGGCAGTGCGTTGGTGGACATATCCTCGTCCTGGTCGGAGCGAAGACGAGCGCCAACACCGTGACGATTCATGATCCGGCAAAAGGACCGAACATCGAGCTGACGATCGATGACCTGAACAAGAGATTCAACTGGGATGAGACACCGTTGTCGAAGTACAGCATGATGTGCAAGCTGCCCTCTGCGACGGGCCGACCCCGCTCCAACGCCGTCGTCCGCTGACCCCGATAGGACCGCTTCCCGCGGCTGGAATCGTGCGCTATTCTCGCTGCCACATCCCTGATCCCGCAGGAGGCCTTCGATGGGCAACCGTTCGATCGTGCTGCTCGCTCTCGTCCTGGTCGCGCTCGCCGCGCTGGCGGTCCCCGGCGAATCGCAGTCGCCGATCAAGATCGGCGTCATCGAGCCGCTCTCCGGCCCCGTGGCGGCGTCCGGCAACTACGTCCGGATGGGCGCCGAGATCGCGCGCGACTGGCTGAACGCGAAGGGCGGGATCGGTGGCCGGAAGGTCGAGCTGCTCATCGAGGACAACAAGTCCGACCCGAAAGAGGCGGCCAGCGCCGCCGAGAAGCTGATCGTGCGCGACAAGGTCCCGGCCATCATGGGCGCCTGGGGCAGCTCGATGACCCTGGCGGCGATGCCGAAGCTCGAGGAGTACGGCGTGCCGATGGTGGTCGAGACCTCGAGCGCCGCATCGATCACCAAGCGCGGCAACCCGTGGATCTTCCGCATCAGCCCGCCCTCCGAGATGGAGGCGCTCGGCCTCGAGCAGTACGTCGACAAGCTCGGCGTCAAGCGCGTCGACTTCCTGGCCGTCAACACCGACTGGGGTCGCGGCTCGATCACCGCCTTCGGCGACATGCTGAAGAAGAAGGGCGCCGCGGTCGGCGTGGCGGAGTACATGGAGCAGTCCGCGACCGACATGAACGCCCAGCTCACCAAGATCAAGGCGACCGGCGGCGACACGCTCTTCCTGACGACGGCCGTCGAGCAGATCACGCTCGTGATGAAGCAGGCGCAGGAGCAGCGGCTCACGCGCAAGGTCGTCACGACCGGCGGCAGCTCGTCGCCGACCCAGCTCATCAAGCAGGCGGGCGCCGCCGCCGAGGGCAGCTATCACATCGTGTTCTTCATGCCGTGGTTCCCCGAGGCGATGCCGGACGGCAAGCTCGCCAAGGCGTTCGTCGACGAGTGGGCCAAGCGCGGCCATCCGTTCGAGGGGCTCACCGAGGGATTCCGCGGGCACGACGGCATCGCCACGATCGCCGAAGCGATCCGGGTCGCCGGCAAGGACGATCCCAAGGCCGTGCGCGAGGCGCTCTGGAAGGTGAGCCTCATGGGCGTGAACGGTCCGATCAAGTTCGAGAAGGACGGGCCCGCCGGCAAGGAGAGCGGTCAGAGCAAGCCGAGCATCTTCGTCGTCCAGATTCGCGACGGCAAGGTGGCGCTGCCGGACTTTCTCGCGAAGAAGTAGCGCGGCGAACACGTAGCGCGCGGCCCGGATGGCTGAGCTTCTTCAGCACCTGCTGAACGGCCTGGTGCTCGGCGGCACGTACGCCTTGCTGGGCATCGGCCTCACCTTGATCTTCGGGCTCATGAACGTCGTGAACTTCGCCCACGGCGAGTTCTACACTCTGGGCGCGTACGTCTCGTTCGCCGCGCTGGCGCTCGCCGGCGATCGATTTCTTCGCCGCGCTGCTGGTGGCGATCGTCGGCCGGCGCGGCGCTCGGCTGGCTCTGCGAGGTCACGCTCCTGCGCCCGCTCCGCAACGAATCGATCGACACGACGATGCTGGTGATGATCGGCGTCTGGATCGCGATGCAGAATGCCGAGCTGCTCGGCTGGGGCGGCGTCGCCAAGTCGATCCCGCATCCGTTTCCGACGGCACCGCTCGTGTTCGGTCCGGTCGCGATCGCGCCCGTGCGCCTCTTCGTGCTCGTCCTGGCCGCGGGCCTCATCGCCGCCTCATGGCTCACGATCCAGAAGACGAAGCTCGGTCGCGCCATGCGCGCCACGTTCCAGGACCGCGACACCGCCGCGCTCATGGGCGTCGGCATCGGTCGCATTCACGCCGCGACGTTCGCCTTCGGGTCGGGGCTCGCGGCGGCGGCGGGCGCGCTGCTCGGGCCGATCTTTCTGGTCTACCCCTCGATGGGCGATCTCGCCTCGCTGAAGGCGTTCTCGGTCGTGATCCTCGGCGGGCTCGGCAACCTGCCGGGCGCGACCCTCGGCGGACTGCTGCTCGGCATCGCCGAGGAGCTCGGCGCCGGGTACATCTCGTCCGGCTACCGCGACGCGGTCGGCTTCGTCATCATCATCCTCGTGCTGCTGTTCCGCCCGTCCGGGCTCTTCGCGCGCCAAGAACGCATCGCATGACGCGGGCCGGCGGCTTCTTCCTGGCGGTGGGCGCGCTCACCCTGCCGCTCTGGCTCCAGAGCCCCTATCACGTGCACGTCGCCATCATGGCCGGCATCTTCGGCGTGCTCGCGATGTCGCTCAACCTCTTGCTCGGCTACACGGGCCAGCTCTCGCTCGGCCACGCCGCGTTCTTCGGCATCGGCGCCTACACGTCGGCGCTGCTCACGCTCAGGCTCGACTGGTCGTTCTGGCCGGCGCTCGCGGCCGCCGTCGCGCTCGCCGGGGCGGCCGGCCTTTTCATCGGTCGTCTCGCGCTGAAGCTGCGCGGCGCCTATTTCGTGCTGGTCACGATCAGCTTCGCGGGTGTCGTCTCGCTCGTCAGCGTCAACTGGATCGAGCTGACGAACGGCCCCCTCGGGCTTCCGGGCGTGCCGGCGCCCGAGCTTGGACCGTGGTCGCTCCGCACGAAGACCGCCTACTACTATCTGGTCCTCGCGGCGGTCGCGCTCTCGTACGTCGTGTGCCGGCGGCTCGTCCGGTCGCGAATCGGCCGGGCCCTCGTGGCGCTCCGGGAGAACGAGCCGCTGGCCGAGTCGGTCGGCGTCGACGTGACCCACTATCTCGTCCTGGCCACGGTGGTCAGCGCGGCGATGGCGGGACTGGGCGGAAGCCTCTACGCCCACTACACGCGGTTCGTGAGCCCGGAGGTGTTCCTGTTCACCTACACGGTGACGATGGTCATCATGGTCGTCGCCGGCGGCAAGGGCACGCTCGCGGGCCCGCTCGTCGGCGCGGTGCTCTTCACCGTGCTCCCGGAAGCGCTGCGCGCCGCCGCGTCGTGGCAATGGCAGATGCTCGCGTACGGCCTGCTCCTGGTGCTGCTCGTGTTCTTCCTGCCTCGCGGCATCGTGCCGCGGCTCGTCGCGGCGTTTCCAGGCCGACGGTAATGCTCGCCGTCCAGGATCTCGCCGTGAGGTTCGGCGGCGTGACCGCGCTCGAACGCGTCTCGTTCGAGGTTCGACCCGGCTCGATCACGAGCGTCATCGGCCCGAACGGCGCCGGCAAGACGACCGCGTTCAACGCGATCACCGGCTACCTTCGGCCGACCGGCGGGCGCATCACGTACGACGGCGTCGGGCTGACCGGGCTCCGCCCCTCGTCGATCGCGCGGCGCGGGATCGTCCGCACGTTCCAGAAGACGAGCGTCTTTCCGGCGCTGAGCGTCGAGGACAACGTGCTGACCGGGCTTCACCTGCGTGGCACCGCGGGCTTCCTCGCCGTCCTTGCCGGTCGCCGCCGGCTCGCCGCCGAGGAGCGGGCGCTCACCGCCGAGGCCGCGGACATCATCGAGTTCGTCGGCCTCGCCCATCGTCGCCGCGAGCTCGCCAGCGCGCTGCCCTACGGCGAGCAGCGGCTGGTCGAGCTGGGCGTCGCCCTCGCGGCGCGGCCGCGGCTGCTCCTGCTCGACGAGCCGGGCGCCGGCATGACCGGCTCCGAGAAGCTCGTCGTCAGCGGTCTGATCCGCCGGGTTCGCGAGCAGGGCGTGACCGTCCTGCTGGTCGAGCACGACATGCGCATGGTGATGGGCATCTCGGATACCGTGATCGTTCTGAACGGCGGGCGCGTGATCGCCGAGGGCGCGCCGGCGGCGATCCAGGCCCATCCCGAAGTGATCCGCGCGTACCTCGGAGGCTCCGCTGCCTCCGCCTGAATCGCCGGCGCTCCTCCGCCTCGAGAACGTCCACGCCGGCTACGGACCGATCGCGGCGCTGCGGGGGCTCGACCTCACGATCGCGCCGGGCGAGCTCGTCTGCCTGATCGGCGCCAACGGCGCCGGGAAGAGCTCGACCTTGCGCACGATCTCGGGTCTGGTCTCGCCGTCGCAGGGGCGCATCGTGTTCGACGGCCGCGAGATCCACGGCCAGTCGCCGGCCGCCGTGCTCAAGATCGGCATCGCGCACTGCCCCGAAGGTCGGCGGGTCTTTCCCTACATGACCGTCGAGGAGAATCTCGCGATGGGCGCGTACGTCCGGACCGATCGGAGCGCGGTGGCCGCCGACTTCGACGAGGTCGGCCGCCACTTCCCGATCCTGGTCGAGCGCCGCCGACAGATGGCCGGCACCCTGTCGGGTGGCGAGCAGCAGATGCTCGCGATCGCCCGCGCGCTGATGGCGCGCCCGCGGCTCATCATGTTCGACGAGCCGTCGCTGGGCCTGGCGCCGACGGTCGTGGAGATGACCTTCGCGATCATCGCCGACATCCGGCGCCGCGGGACGACCGTGCTCATGGTCGAGCAGAACGCGTACGCCGCGCTCCGGCATGGCCGACCGGGCGTACGTGATGGAAACCGGGCGCATCGTGCTCGAAGGGCGCGCCCGCGATCTGCTCGACGACGACCACGTGCGCCGCGCATACCTCGGTGGGTAGAACGCGCCGCACATCGACCGGCACCTTGCCGGGCGTACACTCTGACGAACGAGGAGGCCGAGCGTGCTTCAGCGAATCGTGGTGGCGGGTGCCCTGGCGACCGTGGTCGTGACCGTCGCGGCGTGCACCCTGTTCCAGGGTAGTCCGAAGCCGCCGCCCGAGCCCGTGACGGTCAACGCCGATCAGTCGGGGACGAGCGTCGCGCTCGCGTCGGGGCAGGATCTGGTCGTACGTCTCCCCAGCAACCCGACCACGGGCTATCGCTGGATCTACGTCGAGCCGAAGGACGCGGTGCTCAGAGTCGACGGCCCGTCGAGCTATGAAGCGCAGAGTGCCGGAGGCGCCGCCGGCGCCGGGGGTACGGAGATCTGGAAGCTCGCGCCGCTCAAGCCGGGCCAGCAGCAGCTGCGTTTCGAGTATCGGCGTCCATGGGAGCAGGACGTCGCGCCGTCCAGGGTGGCCACGTACACGGTCACCGTGAAGTGAGCGCCCTCGAATCGAAGTACTGGTTCCCCGCGAAGCGCTACGGCTGGGGATGGGGGCCGCCGCGGACGTGGCAAGGCTGGCTCGTGCTGGTGGCCTTCTTCGCGTTGCTGGCCGTCGGCGCGCTGGTGTTCCTGCCGAAGCAGCAGCCCGGTTCCTTCGTCATCTACACGGCCTTTCTGGTCGTGCTGCTCATCGCGGTGTGCTACCTCACGGGCGAGCCGCCGAGATGGCGGTGGGGCAAGAAGTGACGTCACCGGTCAACAGCGGCCTGCTCGGCGGCGCCGGCGATCATCTGCATCCAAATCGCCTCGGCTACGTCGCCATGGGCACGACGATCGATCTCGCCCTGCTGACGCCGGCGCCGGCGAAGGCGGCAAAGCGATGAGCCGCGTGGAGCCGGTACCGGCGCCATATCCCGAGCTTCAGAAAGTGCTCGACGCGATCATGCCGCCCGGCGTGCCCCCGCTGACGCTCTTCACGACATTGGCGCGCGTTCCGCGCATCTGGGATCGCTTTCGAGCCGGCAGCCTGCTCGATCGCGGCCCGGTCTCGCTCCGCCACCGCGAGATCGTGATCGACCGCACCTGCGCGCGCTGCGGCTGCGCCTACGAATGGGGTGTGCACGTCGCGTTCTTCGCTCAGCGCGTGGCGCTGACGCAGGAACAGCTCCGCGCGACGGTGCACGGAGATTCGAACGATCCCGCGTGGAGCGACGAGGAACGGCTGCTGATCCGCATGGTCGACGAGCTCCACGACTCGGCGAGCCTCTCCGACGAGACCTGGGGCGCGCTCGCGGCGATCTTCAATGTCGAGCAGATCCTCGAGCTGATCGCGCTGGTCGGCTTCTACCACTCCGTCTCGTTCTTCGCCAACGGCCTCAAGCTGTCGCCGGAGGCGCTGGGCGTCCCGTTCCCTTCGGCGTAGCCGCCGGAGTCGCCGATGGCGGTATCGACGCACCGCGCTCATCGAGATCATCGACCGGACGATCGAGGGGCGCGCCGCCGCCGGCATCGCCGTCGTCAGCGGCGCCGGAGCACGCCCCGAGGCCGTCTGGGTGCCGGCATCCGCTGCTCGACGAGCCGGCCTATCTCGCCTACAGCATCACGAAGACATTCACCGCGGTCCTGATCCTTCAGCTGCGGGACGAGCAGCGGCTGACCCTCGACGATCGGCTCGCGCGGTGGTTCCCGCGCATCGACCGGTCTGATCGAATCTCGCTCGGCCAGCTGCTCAACCACACCGCCGGCATTCCGGACTACGGCTGGCTGGACTCGTACCACGACGCGGTCCGCACCTGCGCCCTCGTCGCCGTGGTCGTTCGAGCGCTTCGCGGCCGAGACGTTCGAGAAGGGGCTGCTCTTCGATCCCGGATCGAGCTGGGCCTATTCGAACCCGGGCTACATGCTGCTCAAGCGAATCGCCGAGGACGTCGCCGGAAGCTCCTACGGCGCGATGATCCGCGAACGAATCGCGCGGCCGCTTGGGCTCCTTCGCACGTTCGTCCCCGAATCGGTGAGTGATCTTTCGACGCTCGCACCGGCCGCGTCTCGAGCTCTGGCGAGTGACGGCGCGACTCGTGAGGTGCGCGATCACTACCATCCGGGATGGGTCTCTCACGGCGTGGTGGCGTCGACGCCTTCAGACATCGCGCGCTTTTTCGATGCGCTCTTCTGCGGCGGGCTTCTCTCCGCGCAGTCTCTTCACGAGATGACCACGCTCGTACCGATCGGCCGAGGCGGCGGCCGCGTCGGCGTCACGCTGGCGCCGGCCGGGCTACGGCCTTGGGATCATGGGCGATCCGGAATCGTCGTGGGGTCGACTATGGGGTCACAACGGCGGCGGGCCGGGCTACACGACCAGCGCGTTTCACGCGCCCGACCTCGGAGCCTCGGTGTGCGCGATGTGTGCGCTCGAGGCAGACGCCATCGCGGAACAGATCGTCTTCGCGGTGCTCGACACGCTCCGTCGAGCACCGTGAAGACGGCGGCCTATTCGTCCCGAGGCTCCGTGCGCGCGAAGCGCCCGCTGCGAAGATCCTCGAGCGTCTGCTCGATCTCCGCGCGGGTGTTCATCACGAAGGGACCATAGCGCGCGATCGGCTCGTTGAGCGGCCGCGCCGCGGCGAGAAGAAACCGCCCCCCCGCCGCTCCCGCCGACGCTTCGACGACGTCACCCTCGCCGAAGATGACGAGCGACGGCGCGTGCGCGGTCTTCTTCTCGGCGCCGAAGTGGACGTCGCCGTGGTCGACGTAGGCGAACGCCGTGTGGCCGCGCGGCACTTCCTCGCGGAACGTGGCGCCCGGCGGCAAGGTGACATCGATGAACTTGGGCGCGACCGCGAGCCCTTCGACCGGCCCCGCGAACTTTCCGCCCTGCGCCTCACCCGCGATCACGCGGATGCTCGCGCCGTCCTCGGTCTTCGTCTCGGCCAGCCGATCGCCCTGCAGATCGCGATACTTCGGCCGGCTCATCTTGTCGCGCGCCGGCAGGTTGAGCCAGATCTGCAAGCCGGCGATGCCCTCGGGACGCACCTGCGGCATCTCTTCGTGGAGGATGCCGCTGCCGGACGTCATCCACTGGATGTCACCGGCGCCGATCGAGCCCTTGTGGCCGAGCGAGTCGCTGTGCTTGACCTCGCCCTTCCGAACGAGCGTGACCGTCTCGATGCCGCGGTGCGGGTGGTACGGAAAGCCCGCCTCGTAGTCGGCTGGCGCTTGACCGACTCGAAGTGATCGAGCAGCAGGAACGGATCCAGGTGATCGAGCCGGCGGGTGCCGATGCTGCGGCGCAGATGGACGCCCGCCCCCTCGACGACGGGCTCGGGCGTGATGACGTGTGAGACCGGGCGTGACGACTGGCTCATGCTTGCCCTCCCCTTCCACTTCTAAAGATGCAAACGCCGCATACGGCCGATTCAAGCGTACGCCCCGGACCGTCCGGTGCGCCGTGTCCGTATCGAACATTGGGCATTTTCACCGGCTGCCGGCTCGTCCACGATGCCAGGCATGGGCGATCCGCGGCACGTCCTCGGGCGCGCGGCTGAAGAAGCGGCGGCGAAGCTCCTCGAGCGGTCGGGGCTGCGCATCGTCGCGCGCAACGTGAAGCTTCGCAACGGCGAGATCGATCTGGTGTGCCGCGATGGCGAGGTGTGGGTCTTCGTCGAGGTGAAGTGCCGGCAGGAGCGCTGGGACGACGGGCCCGGTGCGGCCGTGTCGTGGTTCAAGCGGAGGCGACTCGTTCGGCTCGCGCAAGGCTATCTGAAATGGATGCGGATCGCGGAGGCGCACTGCCGGTTCGACGTCGTGGCGGTGACGCCCCGCGGCGACGGCCGCTTCGAGATTCGGCACATCCCCGCGGCGTTCGACGCGACCGGGACCGTGTGAGGCCGGTCGCTTGAGATTTCGGGTACAATCACGCTCCCGTGACGATTCTGTGGGATGCGTACCGTAGCGCGCTCGGATCGATCGCCCAGGCGGTCGGGCGCACACCGCTCGTCACGCTGAACCGCGTCACCGCCGGGCGTCACGCCGCCGATCCACCTGAAGCTCGAGTGGTACGGCGCGACCGGCAGCCTCAAGGACCGCATCTACCTGCACATGTTCGAGCGCGCCGAGGCGCGCGGCGACCTGCGCCCGGGCATGCGTGTGCTCGAGTGCTCGACCGGCAACGCCGGGATCGCCTGCGCCTTCGTGGCGGCGGTCAAGGGCTACCGCTGCACGATCGTGATGCCCGAGGGCATGAGCGACGAGCGCAAGAAGATCATGCGCGCCTACGGCGCCGATCTCGTCTTCACACCGGGCGGCGAGAGCGACGTCGATCTGTCGCTGCAGCGCCTCGAGGAGATCCGCGCGGGCGACCGCGACCGGCTACTGGGTGCCCGGTCAGTTCGACAACGCCGACAACGTCGAGGCGCACTACCGGACGACCGGCCCCGAGATCTGGGAGCAGGCCGGCGGCATCGTCGGCGCGTTCGTCGCCTCGCAGGGCAGCGGCGGCACGCTCACCGGCGTCGGGCGCTTCCTGCGCGAGCAGGACACGCGCGTGCGGCTCTACGCCGTCGAGCCCGAGGAGTGCGCGCTGCTCGCGCGGCGCGAGTGGGGACCGCACGGCATCGAGGGCATCGGCGACGGCTTCATCCCCGAGAACCTCGACGTCGCGATTCTCTCCGGCGTCATCACCACCACCACGGACGAGAGCCTGGTCATGGCGCGGCGCCTCGCGGCCGAGGAGGGGCATCTTCTGCGGCATCTCCACCGGCTGCAACGTCGCCGCCGCGCTCAAGCTGGCGCGGCATCGCCCGGACCTGCCGTCGATCGTGACGATGGCGAACGACACGGGCCAGCGCTACTTCACGACGGCGCTCTGCGGCGAGGACAAGCACGTCGAGGTCCCGGAGCGGGAGCATCCGATGGATCCGCGGACGCGGCGCGAGCTCGATCAGTATCAGCCGAAGTGGGAGATCCTCGCCTGAACCCGGCCGAATACGACTTCATCGCCGCGCGCCGGCGAACGGAAGCCAAGGCCAAGTCGGCGGCCGAGAAGCTCACGAGCCTCGAGGACGCCGTCGGCCGCGTGAAGGACGGCGATCACATCGGCGTCGGCGGGTGCCTGTTCTCGCGCACGCCGATGGCCCTCATGCGCGAGATCCTGCGCCAGCGCCGCCGCGGGCTCACGCTCGCGCGCAACCTCACCTGCAACGAGGGCGAGCTGTTCATGGCGGCGGGCGCCGCCAGCCGCGTCATGACCGCCTGGATGTCCATCGGGCTGCCGTGGGGCGTGTCGAAGATCCTGCGCCACTACGTCGAGACGGGCGCGGTCGCGCTGGAAGAATGGAGCCATCTCGCGCTCGGGCTCCGCTTCCGCGCCGGCGCGATGGGCGTGCCGTTCCTGCCCGCGCTCACGATGCTCGGCTCGGATCTCGTCGGCGTCGGCGGCCTCAAGACGATGCAGGATCCCTACACCGGCGAGACGCTCGCGGCGGTGCCGGCGCTCTTCCCGGACGTGGCGGTGCTGCACGTGCACCGCGCGGATCGGTTCGGCAACTGCCAGATCGACGGCTACCCGCACATGGACGCCGACATCGCGCGGGCCGCGACGACGGTCCTGGTGACGACCGAAGAGATCATCTCCGAGGAAGAGACGCGTCGTTATCCCGACCGCACCGTCGTTCCGGGCTTCGTCGTCGACGCGCTCGTGCACGTGCCGTTCGGCTCGTTCCCGCACGAGTGCTACGGCCTCTACGAGGCCGACTACGATCACTTCGCCGAGTACTGCGCGGCGATCGACCGGAGCGGCCCCGCGGCCGTCGGTGACTATCTCGAGCGCTACGTCTACGGGCCGCCCACGTGGAGCGACTACCTCGATCTGTTCGGCGGCGAGCGCATGGCCCTTCAGGTCAAGCGCGCCAAGGAACTGACGCGATGACCAGCCACGCGCCTGTCTCAGGCCACCCTCGGTCGGAGCCGGGCGCGCGCGCCCGATACAATGACCGAGCGTTTCAACGCGTCGGAGCTGCTCGCCGTGATCGCCGCGCGCCAGCTCCGCGACGACACGACGGTCTTCGCGGGTGTCGGCGTGCCGCTCCTGGCCGCGGCGCTCGCCAAGCGGCGGCACGCGCCGCGGCTGACGATGGTCATCGAGGGCGGCATCATCGGCCCGCAGATCGCGCCGGGGCGGCTGCCGGTGTCGACCAACGAGATGCGCGCCGGCCACCGCGCGACGATGCTGCCGGGGATCACCGACGCGTTCCTCTTCGCCCAGCGCGGCTTCGTGGACGTCGGCTTCATGGGCGGGGCGCAGATCGATCAGTACGGGAACATCAACACGAGCGTGCTCGGCAGCGACTACTGGCACCCGAAAGTGCGCCTGCCCGGAACCGGCGGCGCCAACGACATCGCGTCACTGTGCCGCGAGGTCATCATCGTCACGGCGCACGAGAAGCGGCGCTTCGTCGAGCGCGTCGACTTCGTCACGAGCCCGTCCTGGATCCGAGGCGACGGGTCGCGCAAGGCGGCCGGGCTACTCTTCGGCGGCGTCTCCCGCGTCGTCACGACCCTGGGAATCCTCGGCTTCGACCCCGAGTCCAAGCGCATGCGGATCGAAGCCACGCATCCCGGGGTCTCCACGGACACGTTGCGCCAGAACACGGGCTTCACGCTCCTCGAGGCGCCGCGGATCGAAACCACCGAGCCGCCTTCCGACGACGAGCTCGAGATGCTCCGCGCGCTCGATCCGGAGCGGCGCTTCCTGGGCTGACCGATGACGACCTTCGGGCTCGCGATCAAGAACTTCGTGGGGCCGGCCGAGACCCCCGACATCGACGCGCTCTATACCTATGCGCAGCGCGCCGAGGCGCTGGGCTTCGAATCGCTCTGGGCGTGGGATCACGTGATCCTCGGCGTCGAGCCGTCGTTCCCGATCCTCGACGCCGTCGGCACCCTGACCGCCATCGCGGCGCGGACGAGCCGGATCAAGCTCGGCACCGGCGTGCTCGTGCTCCCGCTGCGGAATCCGACCGTGGCCGCCAAGGCCCTCGGCACCCTCGACGTGATCTCCAAGGGCCGCCTGATCCTGGGGGTCGCGGCCGGCTGGTACGCGCGGGAGTTCGACGCGGTCGGCGTGCCGTTCAAGCGGCGCGGCCGGCTCTTCGAGCGGAACCTCGACATCCTCGCCCGGCTGTGGACGGAGGACCGCGTCACGCTTGCAGGTCGACGAGCACAACCTGCGCGAGGCCGTGATGCGGCCGCGCCCGTTCCAGAAGCCGCGTCCGCCGATCCTGATCGGCGGCTACGTCGACGCCGTGCTCAAGCGCGTGGCCACGAGCGGCGACGGGTGGCTCACGTATTTCTACACGCCCGAGAGCTACCGGCGCTCGTGGGACAAGATCGTCGGCTTCGCGCGCGAGGCCGGGCGCGACCCGAAGACGCTCAGCGGCACCAACCAGCTCGCGATCTACATCGGGCGCTCGCGCGAGGCGACCGAGGCGCCGATGCGGCGCTGGCTCGAGACCGAGTGGGACGTCGCGGCCTGGAGCGAGTCGACGATCGAGCACGCGATCCGCGGCAGCGCCGACGAGTGCGTGGCGCAGCTTCGCGCCCATGTCGACTCGGGCGTCGACCGCCTCATCCTCATTCCCTATCGCTACGAGCCCGAGCAGGTCGAGCTGATCGCCCGCGACATCCTGCCCCGCCTGACGCCGCGCTGATGGCCGACCGCCGCGACGCGTTCGAGCGAGCGCTGGCGCCCGAGCCCGGGCGGACGGCGCTGGTCGTGGTCGACATGCAGCGCGGCTTTCTCGACGCGGGTGAGGCGATGGCGGTGCCGCCGGCGCGGGAGATCGTTCCCGTGATCCAGGAGCTCCTGAACGTCTTTCGCGCCAAGCGGCTGCCGGTCGTGTTCACCGAGTTCGTCTACTCCGAGAGCGTGCCGGTCCTCATCGGAAGCCTCCATCCCGAGCACAAGCCGGCCGAGCCCGGAGCCCCGCGAGGCTTCGGTCTGCCGTCTTCTTCGTGCCTGGAGGGAACGCCGAGCGCCGAGACCGTTCCCGATCTGGCGCCGCGGCCCGGCGAGATCGTCGTGCGCAAGCGCGGCTACGACGCGTTCGCCGGCACGCTCCTCGACCGGGCGCTGCGGGCGCGGAACGTGACATCGCTCGTGGTGACCGGTACGATGACCGACATCTGTGTGCTGGCCACGGTGACGGCCGCGCTCCATCGGGAGTACCGCGTGACGGTGGTGGAGGACGGCGTGGCCACGCTCTGGCCCGAGATCCAGCGCGCGGCGCTCGACATCATCGGACGGGCCTACGGGCGAATCGCGACCGGCAAGGAAGTCGCCGATCAGATCTCGAGGTGGTAGTCGTGCCGCGATGCATGGGGAGGTCGCGATGAAAGAACCGCTGCGCTTCTCGGGCGTCATGCCCGCCAACGTGCTTCCGTTCACGTCGGATCTCGCGATCGACGAGCCGGCGTATCGCCGTCATCTGCGCTGGCTCGCCGACACCCGCGGGGTCACCGGGATCGTCGCCAACGGCCACGCGTCCGAGGTCTCGTCGCTCAACCGTGAGGAGCGCAAGCGCTCGCTGGCGATCGCGCTGGACGAGGTCGGCAGCGCGTGTCCGGTGATCGCCGGCGTCTACTCGGACGGCACGCAGGACGCGGTCGATCTCGCGCGCGACGCGCGCGCGCGAGGGTGCGGCGGGCGTGCTCGTCTTCCCGCCGACGCTCTTCATGTGGGGCGCCCAGCTCAAACCCGACATGGTGCTGCGGCACTTCTCCGAGATCGCGGCCGGCGCCGATCTTCCGATCGTGGTGTTCGAGTATCCGCCGGCGTCGGGCATCGGCTATTCGCCGGAGACCCTCGCGCGGCTCGCCGAGATCCCCCAGGTGGCCGCGGTGAAGGACTGGTCGAACGAGATCGTCGCCTTCGAATCGAATCTCCGGGCGCTGCGCGCCACGGGCCGGCCCGTGGCGATGCTCTCGGCCTTCACGATGTCGCTGATGGCGAGCTTCCTGCTCGGCGCCGACGGCGCGATCTCCGGCATGGGAAGCGTCACGGCCGACCTGCAGGCCGAGCTGTTCGAGGCGTGCGGCAAGGGTGATCTCGACGGGGCGAGACGGATCAACGATCGGCTCGCGCCGCTCGTGTCCGTGTTCTACGCGCCGCCGTTCGTGGACATGCACAACCGGATGAAGGAAGCGCTCGTCCTTCTCGGGCGGATCCCGGCCGCGTACGTCCGGCCTCCGCTGACGCCGGTCAGCGGCGCGGAGCGAGCGGCGATCCGCCGGGCGCTCACCGCAGCCGGTCTCTGAAAGGGAGCGAGCAAACCATGGATCTCGGAATCAAGGGCAAGAACGCGATCGTCTGCGCCGCCAGCAAGGGGCTCGGCAAGGGCTGCGCCATGTCGCTCGCCCGTGAGGGCGTCAATCTCACGATCAACGCGCGCACCAAGGACGCGCTCGAAGCGGCCGCGAAGGAGATTCGCGACGCGACCGGCGCGCGGGTGACGACCGTGGCCGGCGACATCACGACCGAGGCGGTGCGGGCGGCGCTGCTCCAGGCGTGCCCCAACCCGACATCCTGGTGAACAACGCGGGCGGCCCGCCGCCCGGAGATTTCCGCGAGTGGGATCGCGAGGCGTGGCTGCGCGCGCTCGACGCCAACATGCTCACGCCGATCTTCCTGATCAAGGCCACCGTCGACGGGATGATCAGCGCGGCGCTTCGGCCGCATCGTCAACATCACGTCGGTCTCGGTGAAGTCGCCG
Source organism: uncultured Candidatus Rokubacteria bacterium (assembly GCA_963789955.1). Lineage (GTDB taxonomy): Bacteria > Methylomirabilota > Methylomirabilia > Rokubacteriales > CSP1-6 > AR31. Next base: position 438,407 of record CAWBMV010000034.1, on the reverse strand, counting down.
ATCGATATCCTCGGTCTCTCGAACGGCGCGCGCGCCGGGCTCACCGGCTTCGTCGCCGGCCTGGCCCGCAAGACCGTCGCGCACAACGTCACGATCAACAACATCCTGCCCGGGCCCTTCGACACCGACCGGCTCCGCTCGACGATCGCGACCGTCGCGAAGGCGACCGGGAGATCGATCGAGGACGTCGACCCGCGAGCGGCAGGCTCAGAACCCGGCGGGGCGCTTCGGCACCGCCGCCGAGTTCGGCGAGGTGTGCGCGTTCGTCTGCAGCGCTCAGGCCGGGTACATCACCGGGCAGAACTTCGTGCTCGACGGGGGCGCTTACCCGGGCACCCTCTAGCTCTCGGAGCGGGGCGACGGGCCGACGCGGGCAGGCGGTGGTGCGGGAGGGGTCGCCGGACCACGCGGCGCGCGTGCGCTGCTCCTCGGCGGCTGGGCTCCATCTGGGCGCGCGTCATCCGATTTCGCCTCGAGGGAACGGGTCCGGTCGACCCCTCCCGCACCACCGCCTGCCCGCGTCGGCCCGACATCCCGTCGCGACACCCCTATGGGTGAACGCTTGCGCGGCGTAGGCGGTTAGTGTAAGTAGGGGCAACTCTCTTACCGGCCATTACGGTGCCCGCCGCATAGGCATTGGCGTAGCGCGGCGCCGCAAGGAGGAACTCCGATGCATGAACGTTGGCACGACGAAGCCTGGGCGAAGCACATGTGGTGGAGCGGCAAGACGACGCGGCGCAAGTTCCTCGCGCTGACGTCGGCGACCGCCGGCGCGCTGGGCGCGACGATGCTGGTCCCAGCGCCGTGGCGAGACGCCTTCGGTCAGGCCAAGCCGTACAAGGTCGGCGTGCTCCAGCCGCTCTCCGGCACCGGCGCGGCCGGCGGCAAGACGGCGCTGGTCGGTACGCAGATGGCCGTCGACCGCATCAACCATTCGGGCGGCGTCAACGGCCGGCCGATCGAGCTGGTCGTCGCGGACTACGAGTCGAAGCCCGACGTCGGCCGGCGCAAGGCCGAGAAGCTCGTGCTCGAGGACAAGGTCGACGTCGCCGAGGGCGGCTATCTCTCGAACGTGTGCCTGGCGTGCATGCCGGTCTTCGAGGAGAACAAGACCGCGTGGATGATCGGCGTGTGCCTGGACACCACCATCACGACCAGCAAGTGCAGCCGCTACGTCTTCCGACCGTTCGACTATGCGCCGGCCCAGGCCGTCGCGTTCGCCCCGTACCTCACCTCGAAGCTCGGCAAGAAGTGGCACATCGCGTACCTCGACTACGCCTGGGGGCAGTCGACCAGGACGCGTTCATCGAGCAGATCAAGAAGAACGGCGGCGAGGTCGTCGGCACCACCGGCGTGCCGCTGGGCACGGCCGACATGGCGCCGTTCGTCTCGAAGATCAGCGGCAACTTCGACGGGCTCTTCGGCATCTTCTTCGGGGCCAACGCCGTCAGCTTCACCAGCGCGATCGCCGACCTCGGGCTCACCAAGAAGTACAAGTACGCGGGTGACGGCGCCATCGCGGAGTCGACGCACCTGGCCGCGCTGGGCCAGAAGATCGAGGGGTTCGTCGGCATCAACCGGTACATCCCGGTGATGGACCCGCCGCTGAACACGCCGTACCACAAGAAGTTCTTCGATCAGGCCGTCGTCGAGCTCAAGAAGATCGACCCGTCCGGCCCGCTGCCGGACCGCTACGTGCAGTCGAACTTCGAGGCGATGAACTTCCTGAAGCTCGGCATGCAGAAGTCCCGGTTCCGCGGCCGCGAGGACACGATGAACCTGATCGAGGCCCTGGAGGGCATGGAGGTCAAGGAAAGCGACGACTTCCCGCAGGGCGACAAGACGACTCCGGAAGGAAGATCACCAGGCGTTCCTGCGCGAGTTCATCTTCACGATCCAGAACAACAAGCACAAGCTCCTGGAGACGATTGCCAAGGAGAAGACGATCGTCCCGCCGGCCTGCAAGTTCGCGTAGAGGCCATGGGGGCTCGGAGCGTCCCGCGGTCGATGGGACGCTCCGAGTCATTCGCTAGAGCGTGTCCGCACTGACCGAATCCGCTCCGATCCTCAAGACGGAAGCTCTGACCGTGCGGTTCGGCGGTCTGGCCGCCGTCAACAACGTGAGCATTTCCGTCCCGCGGGGTGAGATCCGCGGGATCATCGGCCCCAACGGCGCCGGCAAATCCACCTTCTTCAACTGCCTGACGGGTGTGCTCCGCCCGACGAGCGGCCGGATCGAGTTCAACGGCGAGGACATCGCGGGATTGCCGCCCCACGCGATCTCGCGCAAGGCGATCGCGCGCTCCTACCAGATCACCAACATCCTGCCGGGCGCGACCGTGCTCGAGAACGTGCGGATCGCCAGCCAGTCCCGCCATCACAACTGGAGCATGCTGCGCCACCACCGGGCGTACACGGACGTCATCGCCCGGGCGCGCGCCGTCCTGGCCGACGTGGGTCTGGCCGGCAAGGAGGACGAGCTCGCGTCGAATCTCTCGCACGGCGAGCAGCGCAACCTCGAGATCGGCATCGCGCTCGCGACGGAGCCGAAGCTCCTGTGCCTCGACGAGCCGACGGCCGGGATGAGCGTGACCGAGACGCACGCCACGGTCGATCTGATCCGTCGGATCGCCCGCGGCCTGACGATCCTCATCGTCGAGCACGACATGGAAGTCGTGATGGGGCTCGCCCACACGATCACGGTGCTGAACTACGGCGAGGTGCTGGCCGAGGGCCGACCCGCCGAGATCCAGGCCAACCCGCGGGTTCAAGAGGTCTACCTCAAGATCTGATGCTGGTCCTCGAGAACGTCGACGCCCACTACGGCAAGTCCCACGTGCTCCACGGCGTGTCGATCGAGGTGCGCGCCGGCGAGGTGGTCGGCCTGCTCGGGCGCAACGGTGTCGGCAAGACCACGACGCTCAAGACCATCATGGGCATGGCGCGCCGCACCGGCGGTCGCATCACCTTCGAGGGCCGGGATCTCCACGGCGTGCCGCCACACGGGCTCGCCGGCCTCGGCATCGCCTGGGTGCCCGAGGAACGGCGGATCTTCCGCCTGCTCACCGTGCTCGAGAATCTGCGCACCGGGCTCGACCGCGCCGGCATGACACCCGCCCGGCGCAATGCGCTGCTCGACAAAGTCTACGCGTACTTTCCGATCCTGAGGGAGCGGCGCAACCAGGCCGGCGGCACCTTGTCGGGCGGCGAGCAGCAGATGCTCGCGATTGCCCGCGCGATGGTGCTCGAGCCGAAGATCATCCTGCTCGACGAGCCGACCGAAGGGCTCATGCCTCGCATGGTCGGGCAGATCCAGGAGATCGTGCACGCGCTCCACCGCGAGGGCGTGGCCATTCTCCTGGTCGAGCAGAACGTGCCGCTGACGCTCGACGCCGCCGGGCGCGTCTACATCATGGAGAAGGGCACCGTGCGCCACCACGCCTCGGCCGCCGAGCTGCGCGCCGATCAACGCGTCATCCACGAGTACCTGGGGGTCTGAGATGGACCAGATCATCATCCAAACCCTCCACGGCCTCGTGAACGGCATGGTCCTGGCGATGGTCGCCTCGGGGCTCACGCTCATCTTCGGCATCATGGACATCGTCAACTTCGCGCACGGCGATCTGCTGATGCTCGGCGCGTTCGTCGGCGCCAGCGTGCTGGGTGTCACCGGCAGCTACTGGCTGGCGCTGATCGTCGCGATGGTCGTCATCGCCATCCTCGGCGCCCTGCTGCAGATCACGACGTTGCGGCCGCTGATCGGCCGCGATCCGCTGACGACCATCCTGGCCACGTTCGGCGTCTCGCTCGTGATCCAGAAGTACGCGCTCTGGCAGTGGGGCCCGTCGGTGCGCCAGATCAGCGCGCCGGTCCCCGGGGATTTCAACCTCTTCTATCTGCAGTACCCCTGGTACCGGATCGCCACGGCGGTGCTGGCCGGGCTGATCATCGCCGCGCTCTGGCTCTTCCTGAAGTACGGCAAGTACGGCATCTGGATTCGCGCGACGACCCAGGATCGCGTGATGGCGCAGGCGATGGGCATCCCGGTGCCGCTGGTCTACACCGCGGTGTTCGCGATCGGCTCGGCGATGGCGGCGGCCAGCGGCGTGCTGTTCGGTCCGTTCGCCGGTGTGACCCAGACGATGGGATTCGACTTCACCCTGCGCGCGTTCATCGTGGTGGTCGTCGGCGGGATGGGGAACCTCGGCGGGTCGATCCTGGCCTCGATCTTCGTCAGCCTCCTGGAGAGCTACGCCGCGATCATCGTGAGCCCGGCTCAGGCGGTGATCGTCTCGTTCGTGGTCCTGGTGCTCACGATGCTCTTCCGGCCCACCGGCCTGTTCGTCCCGACGCCGAAATGACCGCGACGGTCGCCGCTCGGCCGGAGGCCGCGCTCCGCCGGCTACTGGACCACCTTCGCGTTGCTGGTCGGGCTCCTCCTGGTGGCGCCGCTCGTGCTCCCGCCGTTCTGGCAGCGATTCGTCACGGAGATCCTGATCTGGGGGCTGCTGGCGATGTCGTCCGACATCCTGATCGGCTACACCGGCATGGTCTCGTTCGGCCACTCGGCGTTCTTCGGCCTCGGCATGTACGGCGCGGCCGCCGCGCTCCTCACCGTGAAGCCGCCGAGCCTGTCGCTGGCGCTGCTCTACGGCCTGGTCGCCGCCGGCGGCGCCGCCGTGTTCGTCGCGTACTTCGCGACGCGTCTGCGCGACATCTACTTCGCGATCTCGACCCTGGTGTTCTCGCAGATCTTCTACGTGATCATCTTCACCTGGACCGAGGTCACCGGCGGCGAGAACGGCCTCACGTTCAGCCAGCCGCGGCTGTCGATCCTGGGCCTCTGGAGCGACCGCTTCACGCCCACGACCTTTCACTGGTTCGTGCTGGCGGTCGTGGTGCTCTCCTACCTGCTGGTCCGGCGGATCACGCAGTCGCCGTTCGGCATGGTGCTCCAGTCGATTCGCGAGAACGAGCCGCGCACGCGGGCGATCGGCTATCACGTCGAGCGGTACAAGATCGTGGCGGTGATGCTCTCCGGGCTCTTCGCCGGGCTCGCGGGCGTGCTCTACGCCATGCAGAACAAGTTCGCCGCGCCCGACTTCGTCTTCTTCGTGGTCTCGGGTGAGGTCGTGATCTTCAACGTGATGGGCGGGATGGGCACCCTGGTGGGCCCGTTCGCGGGCGCCGCGTTCTTCCTGCTGCTCCGCGAGGGGCTCTCGCGCTTCCTGACCGAGTACTACCTCATCCCCGTCGGCATCATCTTCATCATCATGATCATCTTCCTGCCGCAGGGGCTGCTCGGCTTCCTGCGCCGCCGCCTCAACACCTAACCAGGCGGCCGAGGCCATCTGCTTCGTCGGCGCCCTCGGCGCGCGCTCACCGTACTCGAAGTACGGCTCGCGTGCGCCTTCGGCGCCGCCTCGCAGCTAGGCCGTCTTGGCCCTGGCAACGCTACGCCTGGCGGCGTTCGGCGGAGGTTAGCGCGTCAGGGTTTGGCGAGCGAGAGGCGGGCGCGGGCTTCGCGGCAGGCGTCGACCGCGGCCGCGTAGCCGACGAGCAGCGGGTGGGGGCTCGCCGCCGTGGAGCGGGCCTGCGGGAGAAACAGCGTGGCGACGAAGAACGGATGCTCCGGGAAGCTCGACGATCCGGATCTCACCCTCGGCGCCGACTCCGCTCACCCGAAGGCCGCACGCCTCGAACTGCAGGCGATAGTCCGGGTTCACGCCGTAGTTGCAGTAGTACGGCTCGGTCGCCTCGGCCACGCCGTAGAGACGCGCGGCGCGCGTGCGCGGGACCAGCACCACCCGCTGCTCTTGCCCGACGAGTGAACAGGCCAGCGCGGTGATCACCAGTCGAGGGGCGTCGGGGCTCGTTTCAGCGTGGTCGGCGTCTCGGTACCCGAGGACGTTGCGCGCGAACTCGACGATCGCGTGCTGGAAACCGCCTCAGGTACCGACCAGCGGGACTCCGCGCTCGCGCGCGTACCGCACCGCCGCGAGCGCGCCGTCCATGCTCCGGTAGGGGCTCGCCGGCGCGATCCAGACGCCGTCGTACGCCGCCAGGCGCTCGTCCCAGTCGCCGGGAGCGTCGGTCGGCACCCACGTGAATCCGAGTCCGACGTGCTCGAGCGCCGCGTTCGTGAGCTGGTGGGTGACGTTCGCCGGCGTGAAGTCACCGACGATGGCGATCTGTGCGCGTCGGGTCACGCCGTCCTCATGGCCGGCGAGAGCGTACCACAGGTGCGCCGCACCGTCGGCCTCTTGGTAGTCGGACGTACGATGGAGAGAGGATGTCGCGAACAATGGTTCACGCGTCGACCAGGGCCTTCCGGCTCGCCGTCCGCTGGCTCACCGGCCAGGAGGCCGGCGTGCTGCTGGCGTCGCTCGCGATCGTCCTTGCTCTCCTCGCCTTCTCGAAAACCGCCGGCGAGATGATGGAAGGCGATCTCCGCGAGTTCGACGACGGCGTGCTCCGCATGATGCGCTCCGCCGCCGATCCGAGCGTGCCGATCGGCCCGGCGTGGCTCGTCCAGGTGGCGATCGACGTGACCGCCCTCGGCGGCACTGCGGTCCTTGCGATCTTCCTCGTGGTCGTGTTGGGCTACCTGGCGCTCGAGCGCCGGTACGACGCGATCGCGCTGATCGTCGTCGCCACCGCCGGGGGCGGCGTGCTCAGCGAGCTTCTGAAGTGGTGGTTCGCCCGCAAGCGGCCGGAGATCGTGCCGCACCTGGTCAATGTCGGCAGCGCCAGCTTCCCGAGCGGTCACTCGCTGCTCGCGGTCGTGACCTACCTCACCCTCGGCGCGGTCCTCGCGCGGTTCGTGCCGCGGCGACGAAGCCGGACGTACTGCATCGTCGTCTCGCTCCTGCTCGCGGTGCTCATCGGCGCTCAGCCGCGTCTATCTCGGCGTCCACTACCCGACCGACGTCCTCGCCGGCTGGTCCGCGGGACTCGCGTGGGCGCTGCCGTGCTGGCTGGTCGCGCGCTATCTGCAGTATCGCGGACGCGTGAAGCCGCCGGCCTAGCCCTGGCGGATCACCGGGCCGAAGCTCTCCATCCGCTCGAGGCTCTCGGCGAGGCTTTCGCTGCGGAAGTCGAAGACGATCTCGCTCACGCCCAGCCGCGCGAACGCCGCGATGTCCTCCGCGATCTGCGCCGGGCCTCCGGAGAACGGCCGTCGCTCGCCGCCCGGGAGCTGTCGTTGACTCAGGTCGTACACGGGAGCCTTGTACGAAATCGTCAGCGACTTGGGGTCGCGCCCCTCGGCCTCGGTGAGCCGGTAGAGCTCGTCGAGGAGCTGCCGCAGCTCCGACGGGCGGCAGCGGGACCGCCGCGTTGGCGCCGACCGGATGCCAGCCGTCGCCGAGGCGCGCCGCCCGCCGCAGGGCGGCCTTGCTGTGGCCGCCGATCCAGATCGGCGGGTGCGGCTTCTGAACGGGCTGCGGCCGACAGTGGAGCGCCTCGAATCGATAGAACTCGCCCGAGAAGGACGCGGGACTCTGCGTCCACAGCGTCTTGAAGATGCGGATGTACTCGTCGGTCACCGCGCCCCGCCGCTCGAACTCCGGCGCGCCGAGCGCCTCGAACTCCTCGCGCATCCATCCCACGCCGACGCCGAGCGTGACGCGTCCCTTCGAGAGCACGTCGATCGTCGCGAGCGCCTTGGCCGTCAGCACCGGATTGCGGTAGGGCACGATCATCACGCTCGTGACCAGGCGCAGGCGCGTGGTCTTGGCGGCGACGAAGGTCATCAGCGAGAGCTGATCGAGGACGTCGCCCTTGCCCGGGAAATCGCCCGAGACCGTGTAGGGATAGCGCGACTTGATCGTGACCGGGAACACCAGATGGTCGGCGATCATCACCGAGGCGAAGCCCAGGCTCTCGCCGCGCTGGACGAGCGTCTCGAGCGCCTCCGGCGTCGCCGTCTGACCGCGAGTCGGAAGATAGAACCCGTAGCGCATGGCCACACCATACATCATCAGGCGGTCGCTGGTGGTCGCCCGGCGGACGCGTTATCCTGACCGGCGCGTTCGATGAATTTCGACTTCACCGAGGCCGAGCAGGCGTTCGCCGACGAGGTTCGCCGATTCCTCCGCGCGAACCCGCCCGAGACGTTCGCCGTCGACGGCATGGACGCGGGCTACGGCTCGGGCGCCAACTCGCGAGCGTTCATGAAGGCGCTCGGCGCCCAGGGCTGGATCAGCATGTGCTGGCCGACAGACGCCTGGGCGGCCGCGAGCAGCCGATGTTCATGAAGCTCGTCCTCATGGAGGAGCTGGCGCTCGCCGGCGCGCCGTTCGGGCCGCTCGCCGGCGTCTGGCAAACGGCCGACGCCGTCATCGAGCTCGGGACCGAGCGCCTGCGGCGCGAGGTCCTGCCCGCGATCGCGCGCGGCGAGGCGACGTTCTGGCAGGGTTACAGCGAGCCCGACGCGGGCTCCGATCTGCTCGCGCTGAAGACCGAGGCACGCCGCGACGGCGATCACTACGTGATCCGCGGCCACAAGATCTGGTCGAGCCACGCCGGCATCGCGTCGCACGGGCTCGTGTTCGCGCGAACGAGCCGCGAGGCGCGGCGCAGCCGCGGATTCAGCATGTTCGTCGTCGCGAACGGCACGCCGGGCATGGACATCCGGCCGATCCGCAGCATGACCGGCGAGGTCTATCACCACGAGGTGTTCCTGGACGACGTGCGCGTGTCCGCGGACCTCATGCTCGGACCTCCCGGCGAAGGCTTCCAGGCGCTCCTGAACGGGCTCGACGCCGACCGGTTCTGGGGGCGCTTCTACAAGGCGCCGGCGCTCGCGCGGGTGCTCGGCCAGCTCGTGGACTACGCCAACACGACGCTCGTCGGCGGCGCGCCGCTCGCGCGCGATCCGTTCGTGCGCCGCCGGCTGGCCGCGATCGCCGCGGACATCGCGGCGCTGCGCCTCATCTTCTATCGCGCCGGCTGTCTCATCCGCGACGGCGCGCCCCTCACCTACGAGACCGCGATGGCGAAGGTGTACGCGGACGAGACCGGGCAGAAGCTGGCGCGCCTGGGCATGGACCTGCTCGGGCTCTGGGGGCCGCTGCGCGAGGGCTCGCGGTGGGCGAAGCTCGGCGGACAGATCTCGCACCTCTATCAGACGACCCTCGGCCACACGATCGCCGGCGGCACCGCCGAGGTCCTCCGCACCACCGTTGCCGTGCGCGGCCTCGGCCTCGCGGCCGAGCCGAAGGTCGCCGTCGAATCGAAGGCGCGTTGAGATGGATTTCCGTCTGTCCCCGTCTCAGCAGATCCTGACCACGACGGCCCGCGCGTTCCTCCGCCAGCACTGCCCGCCCGAGCTCGTGCAGCGCCTGGCGCTCGACGCGCGCGGCTTCGATGAGGCACTGTGGCGCCGCATGGCCGAGCTGGGATGGCCGGGGCTCTTGATCCCGGCCGAGCTCGGCGGCAGCGACGGCTCCCTGCTCGACGTCATCGTGCTCGTCGAGGAGATGGGACGAGCCGGTTTGCCCGGCCCGTTCGTGGCGAGCGCGGTGGTGGCGACGTCACTCGTGCTCGCGGCCGGTAGCCCGGCTCAGCAGAAACGGCTGCTCCCGGCGCTGGCCGCCGGCGAGCGGATCGCGAGCCTCGCCCTCGTGGAAGAGAGCGGGTCGTTCGATCCCGCCGCCGTCGCGCTCGAGTGCGCCGTACCCGGACGGCTGAGCGGCCGAAAGCTCTTCGTCAAGGACGCGCACATCGCCGACGATCTCATCGTGGCCGTGCGGGTCGGCGCCGCGCCGGCCCTGATCGTCGTGCCGACGGACCGATCCGGCATCGCGCGGCTGCCGCTCGACGCGATCAGCGGCGAGAAGCTCTTCGAGGTGACATTCGATCGGGTGGAGATTCGCCCGGACGACCTGCTCGGCGCCGTCGGCGACGGCGACGGCTTGCTCGCGCCGGCCCTGCGAGCGGGCGCGCTCGCGCGGACGGCCGAGATGGTCGGCGGAGCCCAGCGCGTGCTCGAGCTGGCGGTCGAGCACGCCAAGACGCGTGTCCAGGGCGGGCGTCCGATCGGCGGCTACCAGGCCATCCAGCACTCCTGCGCGGATCTCGTACGCGACGTGGATGCGGCGCGCGCGCTCCTGTACGTGGCGGCGTGGAAGGCCGCGGAGGGCCGCGCGGCCGAAGCCGACGCGGCGCTCGCCAAGGCCTACGCGGGCGAGGCGTGCCTGGCGGTGGCGCGCCGCGGCCATCAGATCTTCGGAGCCATCAGCTATTGCGAGGAGCATCCGCTCCACCTGTTGCACAAACACATCCAGGCGGCGAGTCTCGATTTCGGCGACGCGCAGCTTCACCTGGAGACCGTGGCGCGCGCGATCGGGCTCGAGGGCCGCGCGTAGGACGAATACCCGATGAACATCTTGTTGCTGTCGATGCCGGACTCGTTCGAGCACATGCCGTCCGTCGCGATTCGCATGCCCAACGGGGCGCTGGCCTCGCTGGCCGGGAACGTCGATCCCCACCATCGTGTCGCCGTCGCCGACCTGATCCTGGTCCAGCGCCGGGTCCGCGAGACGCTCGAGCGACTGGTCCGCGAGATCCAGCCGGACGTGGTGGGCCTCTCGGTGATGACCTTCCAGCGGCATACCGCGCTCCGAGTCATCCAGCTGGTCAGGCGTCTGCGGCCGACGGCGCGTGTGGTGGTCGGCGGCTACGACGCGAGCCTCGCGCCCGACGCCTACACGGATCCGAGCGCGGGGGTCGACTTCATCGTGCGCGGCGAGGGCGAGCTGACGTTTCGCGAGCTCGTGAGGGCCATCGAGCGGGGCGAGGATTTCTCGGGTGTTCCCGGCCTCTCGTTCCGGTGTGGCGAGAGCTTCACGCACAATCCTGACCGTGCGGTCAGCGATCTCGACGCGGGCGAGGTGCGGCTGCCCAATCGCGGGGCGCGAGTCTTGACGGGATACACGATGGTCGGCCGGCAAGTCGACGTCGTGGAGACCTCGCGCGGGTGCACGTTCGACTGCAGCTTCTGCTCGATCATCGAGATGCGCGGGCGCAACTTCCACACGTTCAACTTCGACCGCGTCCTGGCGGACATCCGCGACGCGCGGGCGCACGGCGCTCAGGCGATCTTCCTGGTCGACGACAACATCACCCTGAACGTGCAGCGATTCGAGGGTCTCTGTCGCGCCATCATCGACGCCGGGCTCAACGATCTCGACTACACGGTGCAGGCGATGACCTCGGCCATCGCCAATCACGGCCGGACCCTGGCGCCGCTGATGCGGCAGGCGGGCTTTCGGTACGTGTTCCTCGGGATCGAGAACATTCTCGAGGAAGATCTCGAATTCCTCCGCGCGGAGGCGAAGAACCGCGCAGCGGGGCGAGGGCGCCCGCGGCGGCAACGCGGCGGTGGCGGCGATCGACTATCTTCACGAGAACAAGATGTACGTGGTCGGCGGATTGATCGTCGGCAACCCCCAGGACACGCGTGAGTCGATCGAGACCAATCTGGACTTCGTCCGGCGCTACGTCGACGTGCCGTACATCCAGCATCCGACGCCCTACCCGCGGACGCCGATGACGAAGACCTTCCGGGAGCAGGGGCTGATCATCAACGAGCGGCTCGAGGACTACGACGGGACGACCGCCGTGGTGCGGACGGCGTACCTCGAGCCCGACGAGATCGAGTTCCTGCGCTGGCGGGCCGACCGCTGGATCAAGCTGAAGCACCTGCCGGTGGCCCTGGTCCACACACCGCTGTTCGCACTTCGTAACGGGATCAAGATGTTACGGCACACGTTCAGGGGAACCAGCCTTCGGTCGATCCTGGGCCTCGAGGACGAGCGCAAATCGTTCGAGCGCTACCGCGCCCTTCGCCGGGCCGAGCGGGTGTATCTCTAACGCCAGAGTTGACACGTGCGAGCCGGTTTAATAGACTCCCCTCTCGTGGAAAGCCTGCAGCAAGCATTCCTCCGGCGTTCCGGCTCCTCGGTCGCGGCGTTTTCTGACCGACGCTCCAGCCTCCCCCTAGCTCGTTCCGGTAGGCGCCCCGAACCACGCGGGATCCCGCAAGGGCCTCGCGCAATCACCGACTGAGCCACCGAACCTCTGTCGATCGCACTCGGCGATCGTCACGGCCGGGGCTCGGGGAGAGAACGCATGCGGCTGGCGTCGAAAATCTTTTTGACCTCGGCACTCGTCATCGTCGTGCTCGCAGGCGTAGCGGCCCTGAGCCTGCGCGCGATCGATCGGCTCGTTTCGGCCAACCGGGACATCGTGACGCGTACGGTTCCAGCGCTGCGCCTCACCGCGGCCGCCCGCGAGGCGATCGAGCCGCTCATGCGCCTCGAGGCGCGCGCGGTCGCGATCGGCGATCCGCACTACACGACGGCATGGACCGAGCGGGCGGCACAGGTCGCCGACGATCTCGAGCGCCTCGGCGAATACGCGCAGAGCGGCGCCGAGAGACTGTACCTGCGCGAGGCGAGCGCCGCCTTCGACGGCTATCGTCGCGTCGTGGCCCAGGAGCGCGCCCTCGTTCAGATGGGTGACCACCGGGGCGCGGTACGTCTGACCGACATCGAGGCGCGGGTGCTGGCCGAACGGGTCGAGGAACGACTCGGCGCGCTGATGTCGGCGACTCACACGCGCGTGCTCGCGGTCGAGGCCGACGCCGCCCGGGTCGAGAGCCGCATGTGGACCTCGGTGTTCTGCGCGCTCGGCGCCGCCGTCGGCCTGGCGCTGATCGGCGCCGCATTCCAGGCCCACCGGATGACGCGATCGCTCAACGTGCTGTCCGGCGCGGCGGCGGCGGTGGCGTCCGGCAAGTTCCGTGAGCCGATCGCGATCAAGAGCCGCGACGAAATCGGCTCTCTCGCGCGGTCGTTCAACTCGATGGTCGGTCAGCTGCGCCGGGTCGAGGAAACGCGACGGGATTTCTTCGCGACCGTCTCGCACGAGCTCCGCTCGCCCCTCACGTCGATCCGCGGCGCCGCCGAGCTGCTTCGCGAGGGCGTTCCCGGGCCGCTCAACGACAGGCAGAAGCGGCTCACCGACATCGTCACGGTCAGCTCCGGGCGCCTGCTGCGGCTCGTGAACCAGATCCTCGAGATGTCGCGCCTGCAGGCCGGGCTCCTGGATCTCGAGCGGAGCTCGCTCGACCTCGCGGAGCTGGTCGATCGGGCCGTCGAGGAGCTTCATCCGCTGGCGTCGGAGGCAACCGTCACGCTCGAGTGCGAGCGGATCGGCTCGGATTTCTCGTACTGCGGCGATCTCGAGCGCCTCCACCAGGTTCTCGTGAACCTGGGCGCCAACGCGATCCGCTTCACCCAGCCCGGCGGCCGCGTCGTCGCGCGCGTGATCGACGCGGGGCCGGAGTTCGAGCTGCAGGTCGAGGACACGGGTGTCGGCATCCCGGCCGACGCGTTGCCCCACATCTTCGACGCCTATCGTCAGGCGCATCGCGAACGCGGCGGCACGGGTCTCGGTCTGGCCATCGTGCGAGGTATCGCGGAAGCTCACGGGGGCCGCGTGACCGTCGAGTCACGAGAGGGAAAGGGCAGCCGCTTCACGGTACTTTTGCCGCGCGCGTAGGCGCCGCACCCGGGCGCCGTCGCCGAGTCTTAACCGCCCTGTACGGGGGGTGTCACACCCCCTCACTACCATCAGCGGTAAGGATCAAGCCAGTTGATCAATCAGTTTCTTACCACTGGCCAACTTTTGGCGCCCTCGGAAGGTCCGTAAGTACCTGGATTCTCGTATGCCGAGGCTAGCACTTTCCTTGCATACCGTTTCCGCCGGCTGATACTCCATCCGGGAGGGGAAATAGAGTGCGAACTGAACTGGCCGAGCCCGTACCGATGTCCGAGCCCCCGCTCTTCGACGGTCATCCCCGGATGCGCGCCATCCGCTCCATCGTCGAGAGCATCGCCGACACCGACACCACGGTGTTGATCCGTGGCGAGAGCGGGGTCGGCAAGGACCTCATCGCCAGAGCGGTCCATGCGGCGTCGGCTCGCCGTGAGGGGCCGTTCGTCAAGGTCAACTGCGCGGCGATCCCTCAGGAGCTCCTCGAGTCCGAGCTCTTCGGTCACGAGAAGGGCGCCTTCACCGGCGCCCATCGCCGCAAGCCCGGACAGTTCGAATACGCGAACCAGGGCACGATCTACCTCGATGAGATCGGCGAGCTGCCGCTCGCCCTGCAGGCCAAGCTCCTCCACGTGCTGCAGGACTTCCGGTTCTCGCGGGTCGGCGGGCACGCCCCCATCGACGTCGACGCGCGGGTCATCGCCGCCACCAACCGGCGCCTCGAGGAAGCGATGGCGCGCGGCGAGTTCCGCGAAGATCTCTACTACCGCCTCAACGTGGTCGAGATCCAGGTGCCGCCCCTGCGGGAGCGGCGGGAAGAAATCCCGGCGCTGGTCACATGGTTTCTCGCCAAGTTCAACGCGCAGTACGGACGGCACAAGACCCTCGCGCCCGAGACGCTGACCCGCCTCTCGGAGCACCCGTGGTCGGGGAACATCCGGGAGCTGGAGAACATCATCCGGCGCATGGTCGTGCTGGCCGACGGCGAGCGGGACTTCGCGGCGCAGGCGTCGCGCGTCAACCCGTTGCGCGCCGTGCCTTCGCAGCCCGCGGCGTCGGTCACCGAGAGCCTGCGCGAGATCGCCCGGCGCGGCGCCCGTGAGGCCGAGCGCCACGCCCTCTCGGAGGTGCTGGCGCGCGTGCGCTGGAATCGCGCCGAGGCGTCGCGCATTCTCAAAGTCAGCTACAAGACCCTGCTCAACAAGATCGCCGAGTGTGAGCTGACGGCGCCCGAGCGTCGACTCTCCTAGGTCCGGTCGCACCGGGTCGACTTGACAAGCTGCGGGCGCGCCCCTAACGTCGCAGCCCTATGAACGAGCTCGATGCGCTCGCCAGATCGCTCGCAACGATCCTGAAGGATCGCAAAGAAACGATCGCCGTCGCGGAGTCCTCCGCCGGCGGCCTGATCTCCGCGGCGCTCCTCTCCGTGCCCGGCGCCTCGGCCTATTTCCTGGGTGGCGGCGTCATCTACACGCAGGCCGCGCGACGCGCGCTGCTGCGGCTTCCAGACGAGTCGGTCAAAGGTATCCGTTCCAGCAGCGAGCCCTACGCGGTGCTCAAAGCCCGGACGATTCGCGAGCTGCTCGGCACGACATGGGGACTTGCCGAAACCGGGGCCACCGGCCCGACGGGCAATCGCTACGGCGACGCCGCGGGCCACGCCTGTATCGCAGTCGCCGGTCCCGTCGAACGCGTGATCACCCTCGAGACGGGCCACGACGACCGCGAGAAGAACATGTGGGCCTTCGCGAAGCGCGCCCTCGAGCTCCTGGAGACCGCGCTTAGCAAGCGATAGGACGGGCGGATGCGAATCGTCTTCTGGAACATCCGCGCCGGCGGCGGCATGCGCGCCGTCCGGATCGCCGCCCAGCTCCAGCGCTGGGCTCCGGATGCCGTGGCCCTCTGCGAGTTCCGAGCGACTCCCCCCAGCGTCGAGCTGGCGCGCGCGCTCGCTGCGCTCGGCCTCGCCTACCAGTGCACGACCGCGGAGCCGTCGCAGCCGAACGCCAATCGCCTATTCATCGCGACACGGTTCCCGATGCGCCGCCTGCGGCTCCGAGTCGGGCCGGGCGATCCCGGTCGTCTGCTGCTGCTCGCCTCGATCGACGCGCCCGAGCCGTTGACCCTGGGCGCGATGCACGTCCCGAATCGAGTGACCGGGCGGAAGGATCTCTTCTACGCCGCCGTGCTCGCGGTGCTCGGCCTATGGCGGCGCGGGCCCACCATGCTACTCGGTGACACGAATTCCGGCCGCCCGGGCATCGACGAAGAGACACCGGTCTTCGGACGGCGCGAGGACGCGTGGCTGTCGGGGCTCGAGCAATCGGGCTGGCACGACGCGTTTCGCCTCCTCCGAGGGCCGGAACGCGCCTACACCTGGTACTCGCCCAACGGCGGCAACGGCTTCCGGCTCGATCAAGCGTTCGTGAATCCTCAACTGCGACCTCGTCTGCGCGACGTGCGCTACGACTGGGGTCGGCGGGCGGGGCGCCCGGCGCGGCAGCTCAGCGATCACGCCGCGCTCCTGGTCGATCTCCATAGCTAGATGAGGTAGAGTCGAGCGTCCGATGCGCTTCGGAACCTACTACTTCCTGCAAGCTCCGCCCTCAGTCGGTCATCCCGACGTCATCCGTCGCGAGATCGAGCAGATGGTGTGGACGGAGGAGCTCGGCTTCGACAGCATCTGGCTGACGGAGCATCACTTCATCGACTACGGCCTGTCCGTCTCGCCGGCCGTCCTGGCGGCGGCCGCCGCGACGCGGACGCGGCGGGTGCGTATCGGCCTGGCGGCCGCGATCCTTCCGTTCCACGATCCGATTCGGCTCGCCGAGGAGCTCGCGATCGTGGACATCCTGAGCGAAGGACGCCTCGACGTCGGGGTCGGTCGCGGGAATCGCCCCGTCGAGTTCGAGGGCTACCGTGTGCCCCAGATCGAGAACCGCGAGCGCTTCGAGGAATGTCTCGCGATCATGCTCAAGGCGTGGACCCTGGAGCGCTTCGCGTTCGAGGGACGCCACTTCAAGATCCCCGAGGTCCGGGTGATTCCCAAGCCGCTCCAGCGGCCGCACCCGCCGGTGTACGTCGTGTGCACGAGCCCCGACACCATCGAGGCCACCGCGCTCCGCGGCGCGCCGATGCTGAACTCACTCTTGCGCGGCGGACCCGAGCAGCTCGCCAAAAGTCGCGACACGTACGTCAAGGCGTGCGAGAAGGGGGGCCGAAGCGCCGACGAGATCGCGAGCCTGCTGGGCCGCTGGGGCGTTTCGCGACACGTCTACGTGGCGCCGACCGATGCCCAGGCGCTCGCCGAGGCGAAGGACGCGGAGATGTGGTACCAGGAGTCGCTGCGGCGATTCCTCATTCCCGAGCGGATCGATCGGGTGCACCCGCTGCTCCAGCCGGGGTTCCGGGCGCTCGAGGAACGATTCGCGCACGTGTCGTACGAACAGCTCGTGGCGGAGAGCGTCGCCTTCGGATCCCCCGACACGGTGGCCGCGCGGGTCGAGGAATTCCGGCGGCTCGGCGTCGGCGAGATGCTCTGCTGGATGAACTTCGGCGGCTTACCTCAGGATCGCGTTCGCCGCTCGATGGAGCTCTTCGCCCGCGAGGTCATCCCCCGCTTCCGCTGACACGCTCACGAGCAATTGCCGCGCTCCCCCACCCCGGCGCCCGGCGAGGCCTCGCCCCGCAGCGCCCGCAGCAGCTTCTGAAAGCTCGGCGACGAATCGAGAAGCGTTCCCGCCACGGCGATCAGTCGCTTCACCGTCTCCTCGGGAAGCGCGAACGTCGTCGGCAGCGCCAGAAACTTCTCGCGCGCCGGTGACGGCAGACCTTCGAACGAGATCTCCACGAAGCAGGTGCGGATCTCCTGGGCGAAGGTCGGGAAAGGCTCGGCGCCGCAGTCGGTCAGCCGCTGGTTGCAGAGGCGCACGTTCGTCTGCGCCTGCTCGCGCTCGCTCTGCCGGTTGATCGCGTAGTCGATCGTGTCGGCGCTCAGGCTCTCCATGCTCACGGTCGCGGTCTTCATGAACACGTCGGTGAGTCCGGGCGATCGCTCCTGCCGGCTGAGCTGCTCGGGCGGATCGGTGCGCGCGTTCACCGCGATGACGATCAGTCGCTTGATGTGCCCCGCGTTGATGCGCTGAGCGATGAAGCCGTCGGACCGATCGTAGGCTCTCAGAATCGAGCGCAGGCCGATGTTGTCCGCGAGACCGCCGTCGAGCAGATGGAGCCACTTCTCTTCCTGGCCCGCCATGAGATCGAGGCGCTGGCGCGCCCAGGCATAGCGGGACGGATTCATCTCCCGCGTCTCGAGCGCGGCGCTGACGGCGGGCGGGATGCCGAAGCCGGCAGCGGGCGGATAGCTCTTGAGGCTCACCGGGCTGAGCAGGAACGGGAACGCCGACGACGCGGCCGCGGCGCGACCGACGTGGAACGCCCCGAGGTCGGACCCGAGGAAATCGAACTCGTCCTGCGTGAACTCGAACGGCGCCCCGTTCGCCATACTGGTCGCGTGCAGCATGATGAACGGCCGCCGGCGCGTCATCAGCGCGGCATACGTCGCGCCCTCGAACACCGAGGTGTCGTAGAGCTCGGCCGCGAGGTCGATGCGGCTGAAGTACGGCGAGGCGAGGCGCGCGAGGTTGACCGGATTCAAGGTGCTCAGGACCAGCTCCCGCTGGATGTCCCGCACCAGGAATCGATCGTAGAAGCTCTTGAAGGTGTCGGGGCCATTCAGGCCGTAGTACGCCGCCGTGAACGCCCCGCCGGAGATCCCGGCGACGCAGTCGACTTCGTCCAGGAGGCTTCGGCGGCTCCCGGCTCGCCCGATCTCGATGTCCTTCAGCCGCAGGAGCGCCCCGTACGCGAAGGCCGCGGCGCGAGTGCCTCCGCCCGAGAACGAGAGACACACGAAGATCTCGTCGGCCGGATCCGGCTTGTCGACGACCATGGCCGGGAACCGGTAGCCCGCCCCGGTGTCGCCGGTCGGCGGAAGCGGCGCATTGAGCGGGTAGTGGGCGCAGCCGACGGCGACGATCGACAGAAGGACAAGGGCACCGAGCCGCGCCCGGCTCGTCACGGGGGGCTTCCAGGCGAGATCGGGATCGAGGCAGGCGGCAGGATACGAAACTCGATCCGGTAGGGATCGAGCGCCGCGGTGTTGTACAGGAGGACCTTCTGTTCGAGCGGCGCGAAGTTCCAGGGAGGCCCGAGCGTCACGACGTGGATCCCGGCTCTCGAACTGCATGACGATGTTGGTCCGGCCGTGCGGAACGCCATCGACTCGGACCTCCCGCGTCCCGGGAAACCGCACGATCAGATATTCCATCCAGTACTTCTTACTACTTCGGGCGGCCTAGCACCAAGCCTATCGCTTTCGTGAACGCTCCCACCGTGAACGGCTTCTGGAGCAGCGGACCGAGCTTGGGCGCGTCGACCGACGCGGTTTCGCTCAGATAGCCCGAGACGTAGAGAACCTTGATCTCCGGACGAGAGGCCCTGACGCGTACAACCCATTCGTCGGCGAACGACGGCGGAATCCCGACGTCGACCACCATCAGGTCGATCCGGCCGGCGTGCTGCTCACTGAACGCGAGTGCCTCGTCGCGATCGCCCGCTTCGAGCACCACGTAGTTCTGGAGCTGGAGAATCTCGCGGATCAGGTCGCGCACCTCGCGCTCGTTCTCGACCACGAGCACGGTCCGGACTTCGGGCACCGGCGCGGCCGGCATGGCCGGCGCGGCCGGTGTCTCGGCGGGAGCTGTCGTCTCGGAGACCCGCGGCAGATAGATCTTGAACGTCGACCCGGCGCCCGCATCGCTCGTCACGCTGATCTGGCCGCCGCACTGCGTGACGACGTCGTAGACGGTCGCGAGCCCGAGCCCGCTACCCCGTCCGGGCTCCTTGGTCGTGAAATACGGCTCGAACAGACGCGCGCGCGTCTCGTCGTCCATTCCGGATCCGGTGTCACCCACCGCCAGCATCACGGTCTGGCCGACGTTGCTGGTCTCGATGGTGAGGCGGCCGCCGCTCGGCATGGCGTCGCGCGCGTTCACCACGAGATTCATGATCACCTGGCCGATCCGGTGCGGGTTCGCGCTCACCCGCGCCAGGCTCGGGCTGAGCCGCGTCACCAGCTCGATGGCCTCGCCGAGCAGCGGCTGGAGCACGCGGGTCACGTTGCCCACCAGCTGGTTGAGATCGACCGGCACCGGCGCGGGGGCCGCGCGGCGACTCCCCGAGAGGATCTGCTGCGCCAGCGCCGACCCCCACTCGGTCGCCCGCTTGATCGCCTCCGCGTTTCGCCGCAAGGGATCGTCGGCGCGCAGACGCTTGAGCATCATCTCGGTGTAGCCGGTGATGACCGCGAGCAGGTTGTTGAAGTCGTGGGCGACGCTGCTCGCGTGCCGGCGCAGGTTCGCGTTGTCGGCGAGCGCTTCCTCGAGCCGGGCGGACGGATCGCGGGCGGACACCGCGCCGCCCTCGCTCATCGCGACGCCTCGTCGCCGAGCAGGCTCGGCGGATCCGGGATCAACGACAAGACGATCTTGAACGTCGTCCCGCGGCCGGGAACGCTCTCGAAGCTGATCACCCCACCGTGGTCCTCGATGATCTTGTGCGCGAGGGCAAGGCCGAGGCCCGTTCCGCTGTCGCGCGTGGTGTAGAAGGGATTGAAGACGCGGTCGGTATCCGACGGCTGGATCCCGACGCCGGTGTCCTCGATCTCGATCTTCACCCGGTTCGCGGCCTGCCGACGGGCGGCGCGCACCGGATCGCGCGTGCCGGCCCAGCCGGCCCGTACCGTCAGCCGGCCGCCGCGCGGCATCGCGTCGAGCGCGTTGGCGATCAGGTTGACGAAGACACGGTAGAGCGCGTCCTTGTCCGCCTGGATCGACGGCACGTCCCGCGCGTACTCGCGCGCGACCTCGACGTGCTGCTCGTCGAGCTGCTCGACGTGGAGCTCGAGCGCGCGCTCGAGAAGCTCCGGGAGCCTCGTGAGGGTAAAGCTCATCCGCGACGGCCGCGCCAGCTCGAGGAGCCGCTCGACGATCCCGTTGATCCGCTCCAGCTCGCGCGGGACGACGTTTCTGAAGCGCTCGCGAAAATTCGGGTCGTCGACCTTCCGGTCCAGATGCCGGCTGAAGGTGAGGAGCGAGGTCAATGGATTCTTGATCTCGTGGGCGAGCCCGGCCGCGAGCGTGCCCAGCGCCGCCAGCCGATCCGACCGCCGCAGATCACTCTCGAGCTGGCGCACGAGCGTCACGTCGCGGAACACGCCGATGGCACCGAGGTCCTTGCCCTCGCCGCCCTTGAGCGGCGCCGTGCTGAACTCGATCGGCAGCGCGGAGCCGTTCCGGCGCCGGAGCGTGAGCGGCACGCTGGTGATCGGCGCGTGGCTCGCGAGGGTCTCGGTCAGGAGGTCGCTGATGTCGGGCGTGTGGGCGAACAGCTCCGTGCAGTACCGCCCGGAGGCCTCGCCGCGGAAGAACCCCGTGAGCAGCTCGGCCGCCGGGTTGAGCGTGACCACCCGGCCGTCGAGGTCGATCGTCACGATGCCGCTCGTGAGCGACCCGAGGATGTTGTCGGTGTAGCTCTTGAGGTCGGCCAGCTCCTCGAACTGCCGCCGGAGCCCTCCGTGAGCTTCCTCGAGCGCCGTCCGCTGGTGGAGAAGCTGCGCGGCCATGTCGTTGAAGGCGGTAGCCAGACGCCCGATCTCGTCCGCAGTCGAGGGCTCGAACCGCTGATTCAGCTCGCCGCGAGAGATGGCGGCGGCCCCCTCGGCGAGCCGCTGGACCGGCCGCGCGATCCGTCGCGCCACCAGCGCCGCCGCCATGCCGCCGAGCAGCAAGGTCACCAGGGTCAGCGCCCCGAGCTCCAGTCGGGTCCGACGGATCTCGGCATCCATCCGCCGTTTGGACAGGCCGAGCCGGATGGTGGCCCACCTGCGGCTCTCGACGAAGACCGGAATCGCGAAATCGTACACGGCCACGCCGCCGCTGACCGTCTCTTGGGTCAGCGGCTCATCGGCATCAGCCGCCCGCTCGGGCACGACGCCCTGGAGAGCGCTGTCCGACGCGCTCGGGATGCTGGCTGTGCGCCGCCACAATGCCGTCGGCGTCGAACACGATCGCGTACACGACGTCGGCTTCGGTCGCCACCTGGTCGACGTTCTGCTCCAGCGCCGTGTAGTCGTAGAGAACCAGCGACGGGTAGGAGATGGCGGCCAGGTTCCGGGCGAGGGCGTCGCCGCGGCGTTGGACCTCCTCGACGATCGCCACGCGCTGGCGGTGGTCGACCACCACGATGACCGCGGTCATCACGAGCGCGCTGACCAGGAACGTGCCGAGGAGCAGCTGCGCGCGGAGCGAGCGTGGCCTCAACGTTCGCGCTCCAGCCAGATCTTCCGCAGCGGAATGTACGGGTCGCCGAGTCCGTTCACCTCGACGCTGCGCACGTACGGCTGGAACAGCCGTTCGTACGTGTGGTGGAAGAACGGAATGAGCGGCGCGTCGCCGAGGATCGCTTGCTCGGCCTTGCGATACAGATCGATCCGCTGGTTGGCGTCGATCGTGTTCCGAGCGGTCGCCAGCAGATCGTCGACGACCGGATTGGAGTATCGGAAGAAGTTCCGTGGGCCTCGCGAGTGGAAGAGCTTCGCGAGGAAGTCATCGGGGTCCGGGACGTCCGCATACCAGGCGTAGAGGAAGACCGGCAGCTTGCCTTCCTCGAGGAGCTTGACGTAGGCACGCCAGTCCGTCTGATAACGAATCTCCGCGGTGATCCCGACCGCGGCCAGCGCTTTCTTGATCTGATCGTGCTCGCGCACGATATCGCCGCGCCGGGCCGCGGACCAGATGGCCACGGGCGGCATGCCGCGCCCGCCCGGATACCCGGCGGCGGTCAAGAGCTCGCGCGCCTTCTGCGGATCGTACGAATATCCCTCGAGCTTCGGGTTGTAGCCGATCATCCCGCGCGGGAGGATTCCGCGCGCGAACGTGTTTTGACCGAAATACACGCCGTCGATGATCGCTTCGCGGTCGATGGCGAGCACGATGGCCTGGCGCACGCGCCGATCGTCGAAGGGCTTGGTACGCGTGTTGAACCCGTAGAAACGCACAGCTGATCATCGAACGCTTCACGTAAATCCGGCTTGGATCCGCCGCCAGGGCGCGCCGGTCGGCGCGCGGCGGCACCGGCGCGTCCTCGAGATTGCCCTTCAGCAGCTCCTCGTACATCGCGTCGTGCTGCTCGCCCGGGAAGATCCGGTAGACGAGCTGACTCAGCCGCGGCGCGCCGTCGAAGTAGTCGGCGTTGGCCTCGAGCACGATTTCCTTGCCGCGATCCCACCGGAGGAATCGGAAGGGGCCGGTCCCGATCGGCTGGGCGCCGAATGCGTCTCCCTGCGCTTGGACCACGTCCCGCGGCAGGATCTTGGCGTGGCCGATCGCCACAACCGACGCGAAGGATTGGTTCGCCTGTGTGAGGGCGACCTGCACCGTGTAGCGATCGAGCGCGACGAGGCCGGACACGCTCTTGGCGCGACCGTCGCGGAACTCACGCGCGCCCTTGATGTGCTGGAACGACTCGTTCGCGTTGGACCGCGTCCGGGGATCCAGGATGCGCGTGAACGAATAGACCACGTCGTCGGACGTGACCTCGCGCCCATTGTGAAATTTGACGCCCTTCCGCAGCTCGAACGTCCAGGTGAGACCGTCGCGCGTGGCCCGCCAGAACTGCGCCAGCGCGGGCTTGATGGTCAGGGACTGGTCGTACTGTACGAGACCATCGAAGATCTGCTGAGACACGGACCGACCGTACGTATCACTGATGCGCGCCGGGTCGAGCGTCTCGGGGTCGTTGCCCAGCGGCCGCCGATATGTCCCGGCGGCTGCGGGCACCGGCGGCTCCTGGGCCGAGATCTGGGCTCCCGAGCGAACGCTCGCAGGGCCGATGAGAAGCAACAAGGTCATTGCAGCGCCGGCGATGACGACGCCGAGCAGGAGGACGAGTTTGAAGGGGGGCATACCGCCCCCCTTCGTTCTCATCCAGTCTGGAATGCTGAAGTAGTTAGTCCGCGCCACCGTCAGCGGTACCAACCGCCTGGAAGAACTGCGTGGAGCCCGACGTTCCCGACTCGATCACCGGGGCCACGAGCAGGAACGACGTCACCACCGCGGCCACCACGACGATTCCGGTCCACACTTTCGCCATTGCTTTCCTCCTCGACGGTTGACGGGCTCTCCCCATGAGGGCCCGAAGAAGAAACCGCGATTCCGGAAAGCAATTCCACCGCCAGCCGCGATCGACGAGGACGATTCGCGTCCAAGTTCCTGTTTCTCGATAGCGAATCTCATGTGAGTTGTCACCGTCTTCGTTAGCGCTGCGCCCAGTGATTGTGCGGCGCGCCCAGCTACTGGGCGCCCAGTAGCTGGGCGTTCAGCGTTGCCCGGGCGCGCGAATCCCCCACCGTGCGAGCTTGACCCGGAGCGAATTGCGATGGATCTCGAGAATTCGTCCGGCTTCGGTCAGGTTCCAGCCGACGCGCTCGAGGACGCGCAGCACGATCTGCTGCTCGAATTGATCCGTCGCCTCGTTGAGCGGGAGTGCCTCGGCCGCCCGGACCTTCGTGAGCCTGCTGCGGCAACGACACATCGAGCGGCAGGTCGTTGAGCTGGATGATCGGACCCTCGGCCAGGACCACGCACCGCTCGATGACGTTCTCCAGCTCGCGCACGTTGCCCGGCCACCGGTACGCGTTGAGCGCGGCGAGCGCCTCCGGCGAGAGTCCTTCGACCCGCTTGTGGAAGCGCCGGTTGTCGCGCCGGATGAAGTGCTCGACGAGCAGCGGGACATCCTGGATCCGCTCACGCAGCGGCGGCACCACGACCGGCACGACGTTGAGCCGGTAGTAGAGATCCTCGCGGAAGGCGCCGCTGACGACGGCCTCCTTGAGGTTCGTGTTGGTCGCCGCGATGAACCGGACGTCGATCTTGACCGGGCGCGTGCCGCCGACCCGCTCGATCTCGCGCTCCTGCAGCACCCGCAGGAGCTTCGCCTGGAGCTCGGGCCGGAGCGTGCCGATCTCGTCGAGGAAGAGCGTGCCTCCCTGCGCCAGCTCGAACTTCCCCAGCTTCCGCTGGTGGGCGCCGGTGAACGCGCCCCGCTCGTGGCCGAACAGATCGGACTCGATCAAGGTCTCGGCGATCGCGGCCGGGTTGACGGCGATGAAGGGCCCCTCACGCCGCGGGCCTTGATGGTGGATCGCGCGCGCGACCAGCTCCTTGCCGGTGCCGCTCTCGCCGGTGATCAGCACCGTCGTCGGCGTCCGGGCGACCTGGGCGATGAGGCCGTGGAGCTTCTCGATCGTGGGATGCCGGCCGACGATCTCGTCGGAATCGTGCGCGCGCGCCAGCTCGGAGCGAAGGAACGCGACCTCGCGCTCGAGCGCCCGGCGCTCGAGGGCGCGCCGCGACAGGGACAGGAGCTCGTCCTCCTCGAAGGGCTTGGTCAGATAGTCGAAGGCGCCGAGCTTCATGGCGGCCACCGCGGTCCGCACGGTCCTCACGGCCGTGACGAGGATCACCTCGATCCCCTCGTCGAGGGCCTTGATGCGCTCGAGCACCTCGATGCCGTCCATCCCCGGCAATCGGATGTCGAGGAGCACGAGATCGACGGCGGAGGTGCGCACGACGTCGAGCGCCGTGGGGCCGTCAGGCACGTCGGTGACGTCGTAGTGATCTTCGAGGATCAGCCGGAACGACTCCCGAACGCCGGGGTCGTCATCGACAACGAGGACGACGGGGCGCGCCATTCCCGGACTCTAGCACCAATCGTGCTCAGCCTCGCGGTGACCTGAGCCGAGCAATATCCGAATAGAATTCGAGTGTTCCCGATCCGTGACATTGACGAGTCACCCGAGTCGGTCGAACAATCGTCTCGTGATCGCGCGGGTCCTTTCCGCAGCGCTCGTAGGTGTCGAGGCCGCGCTGGTCCGCGTGGAAGTCGACGTGGCTCCAGGGCTTACCTGCCTTCACGACGGTTGGACTTCCGGACTCGGCCGTTCGCGAGAGTCGCGAGCGTGTCCGAACGGCCATCCGCAACGCCGGCTTCGCCTTTCCGTCTGATCGGATCACGGTGAACCTGGCACCGGCCGACGTCCGAAAGGAGGGAACCTCGTTCGATCTGCCCATCGCGCTCGGCATCCTGGCGGCTACGGGCGCCGTAAGGAACGGACAGATCGGCCTGTTCGCGGTCGTGGGCGAGCTGGCGCTCGACGGCCAGATCCAGGGTGTCCGCGGGGCGCTCGCCGTGGGCCTTGCGTGCCGGCGCCAGGGCATCGAGACCCTCGTCGTTCCCCTGGCGAACCACGGCGAGGCGCAGGCGGTCGACGGCCTCCGGGTGCTTGCCGCGCCGACCTTGCGTGACGCCGTCAGCCTTCTGAACGGAGGGGATCCAGTGTTGGTCGCGCCATCTGTGCCCAGGCCTCCCGCCGCCGCCGCTGACGATCTCGACTTCTCAGACGTGAGGGGCCAAGCCCATGCCAAGCGCGCGCTCGAGATCGCGGCGGCCGGGGCGCACAACGTGCTGCTCGTGGGCCCGCCGGGAGGCGGCAAGACCATGCTGGCGCGACGGCTGGCGGCGATCCTTCCGCCGCTCACCCGCGACGAAATGATCGAGGCCTCGACCATCTGGTCGGTCGCCGGGCTGCTGCCGAGGCACGGCGAGCTGATGAGCCGACGGCCGTTCCGCGCCCCTCATCACACGATCTCGGTGTCGGGTCTCATCGGCGGGGGCGGCCCACCGCATCCCGGTGAGGTGACGCTCGCTCATCTCGGCGTCCTCTTCCTCGACGAGCTCCCGGAATTTCAGCAGCACGTCCTCGAGTCGCTGCGCCAGCCGCTCGAGGACGGCCGCGTCACGATCGCTCGCGCCAGCGGCGTCAGCGATTTCCCCGCCCGCTTCCAGCTGGTCGCCGCCGCCAACCCGTGCCGTCGAGGCTGCCATTCGCTCGACGCGTGCGTCTGCACGCCCGCCGAGCGCAATCGATACCTCGGCCGCATATCCCGCCCGCTCCTCGACCGCATCGATCTACAGGTCGAGCTGCCGGCGCTGGCGCCGGGGGACGTGCACGCCGGCGATTCAGGGGACGCGAGCGAGACGATTCGCGCGCGCGTGGACGTCGCCCGCCGGCGGCAACGCGATCGCTTCCGCGCCGGCGGCATCCGCGTCAACGCCGCGATGAGTCCGCGCCAGGTGCGACGCTTCTGCGCCGTGTCCGGCGATGCCGAGCGCCTGCTCGCCGCGGCCATGACGCGCCTGGGGCTCTCGGCTCGCGGCCACGATCGCGTCCTGAAGGTGGCGCGCTCGATCGCCGATCTGGCCGGCGCGGACGCGCTGACCGCCGAGCACTGCGCGGAGGCGATCCAGTATCGCGGGCTCGACCGCCAGTGGCGGGCGTGAGCGACCGCTCACTGCTTCTGCACGACCACCCGACCCTCCGCGTTCACGAACACTCGATAGCGGCTCCCGTCCTTGCACGCCGCGATGTAGTCGTTGTCGCCTTGCTTCGTGGCCGTGACGACCTGCCCACACGGCTGCCCCTGCAGCGCGATGACCGCCGTCAAATCCTTCAACACCGCCGGATCGTCGGCGGCCGGCGAGCGGCCGGCGACAAGAGTCGCCATCGACACGACCAGCACCGCGACCTTGATTCGCCTGCTCATCGCGCCTCCTTCAGAGCGTTCAGAGATTCTGGAACTTGTTGGGATCGATCAAGATGTTCCAGAGCGCCTCGCGTGACGACGAAACGTCGCGGGCGAGCGTTGGATCTTCGTCCTGCAGAAGCGACAACACCTTCAGGACGAGCAGATCGAACGCCTGCCGCAGTCTCGCCAGCATGGTCTGATCACGCTTTTGATGAAACTCACGGAATTCGGCCAGAAGGTCGTCGACCTGGTTCTTGAGCGATAGCTTGGTGAAGATTCCAATCGCCTCGGTGTCGCGCAGGCGCTGCTCGAGAGTGGTCAGGTCGAGGGTCGCGGCCGTCTGTTTCGCGGGCTCTGGTGCCGCAGTTTCCGGTGGCGACGCGGTCTCCGTTGACGGCGGCGGCGGGCTCTCCGACGGAGCCTGGCTCTTCTCCAGGGGTGGGCTCTGCTGCGGAACGGGCTCCGCCAGGGGTGCTTCGTTCTGCCGAGACGCCGGCGGCCCGGCGGCTACAGCAGGCGGCTTCGCAGCCGTCATGGGCGGCCTTGGAGTCGGTGGAGCGGTCAGCTGAGAAGGTTTCGGGCGCGGACCGACCTCTTTCGCCGGGATCGGTTCGGGGCGGGTGTTCTCCGAAACCGTGGCGCTACCCGCAGGGCGAGACGTCTCGCGCCGACCGTCGCTGGCCTGGCTCAGTAAAGCCAGGATTGCGACCGTCATCGCCCCCGCACAGTTGCCGATCGTCACCGCTGTCTCCGCTCTTGATTGTCTCGATCGGGCCTTTGGATTCCAGCATGCCTGACGATCGGCCACCAGTCTTAGAATGTCCGCGATGCCGACGTTACGGGCGCACACTTTGCTGGTCGGCGGTGGCGGCGATCGGCCTCCGGTGATCCTGGTGCACGGCGCCGCGAACTCGGGGCGCGTCTGGACCTTCTGGCAGGACGAGTTCGCCCGCCACGGGTGGTCTTCGCACGCCATCGACCTCCGCGGTCACGGCGCGAGCGCGGCCGCCGATCTCGGCATCACGCGGATGGCCGACTACGCCGAGGACGTGATCGCAGTTCGCCCGCACCCTACGGCAGGCTCCCGTGCTCGTCGGTTGGAGCATGGGCGGGCTCGTGGCGATGATGGCGGCGATGCTCTGCAACGCACGGGCTTGCGTAGGCGTCGCGCTGAGGACCGGCGTCTTCGGCCCGGAAGAGTACGGGATCGCCGGCCGAGATCCCGACCATCAGCCTTCGATGGCAGACCTCGATCGCGACGAGCGTGCGGTGGCTCTCGGATTGCCAGGCCTGGAATCCCGCATGGCACGTGATGAGCGCAAGGCCGGCATCGTCATCGCCGCCGACGCGTGCCCGATGCTGGTCGTCACCGGCACGGCCGACACGCAGTGGCCCAGGCAGCGGTACGACGATCTTCCGTTCTCGGCCGATCGCTTCGAGGCTGACGGCGACACGCATTGGGGATTGGTTCTGAATCGCCGTGTACTTCCGAGGATTGGATCCGTGGTCAGCAGCTGGCTCGAAAAGAACTCGCGACTACCGAAGTAAACGGACTAGCGGCGGCCGCGCGGCGGGATGTTCGTGTAGACGATCGCCCCGTCGTCGCCGACGGTCCGGTATACGGTCGTCGGCGGGCTCGGCGCGCCGTTCGTGGTGCCATCGTAGTAATACATTACCCGCGTCACGTAGTCTCGGGTCTCCGGGTACGGCGGGATCCCTCGATTCGCGACCACCGCCTTCTCGCCCGCGTTGTACGCCGCCAGCGCCAGCGGCAGATCGTTCCCGAAGCGGTCGATCAGCCCGCGAAGATGCCGGACGCCGCCGTCGATGTTCTGCTGCGGGTCGAAGCTGTTGCGAACCCCCAACATCGTCGCCGTCTCGGGCATGAGCTGCATCAGCCCCTGAGCGCCCTTCATCGAAACCGCGCGCGGATTGAACGCCGACTCGACGCGGATGACGGCCTGGACGAGCCGCTCGGGAACGCCGTAGCGCTCGGCGGAGGCCTTGATCTCCGCGGCGTACCGCGCCGTGTCGGGACGCGCGAGACGCAAGAAGCCGGCGGAAGTGCCGGACGAGTAGCCGGCGAGGTTCTTGTAGCGGGGATCGGTCGGCGCGTTCGTGAAATGGACCGTCCCGTCGCCCCCGAAGAGCCGGTACACCTGGGCTCCGGCCGAGGTCGATAGGAGAAGGACCGTAGACATCACGCCCAGGAAAACCCCGAGGCGAGACATAGGGCTATGTTAGCTGACGCGGCGCTCCCCCATCAAGGCAGAACGCCGCGTCCGGAAATCTCGCAAATCCTCGAAATCAAGCCGATAAAGCCATCCGCTCGACCTCAGGCCACGTCGGCGCATCCTCGAGCGCGTGCTTCAAGACATCCGGCACCGAATTGACCAGGTGGATCGTCATCTCGTCGCGGACCCGGGCCGGCACGTCTTCCATCAGATTCTTCGCGTTCCGGCCTGGAATCAGCAATGTGCGGATCCCCGCGCGATGCGCGGCCAGCACCTTCTCCTTGATACCGCCGACCGGCAGCACGCGTCCGGCGAGGCTGACCTCGCCAGTCATGGCCAGACCCGACCGCACGCGACGGCCCGTGAGCAGCGACACCAGCGCGGTCGTCATCGTCACGCCCGCGGAGGGCCCGTCCTTCGGGATCGCGCCGGCCGGAACGTGCACGTGGATATCCGACGTCTCCCAGAATTCCGTCGCGATGCCGAGCTCATCGGCATGTGAGCGCACCCACGACAGGGCCGCCTGCACCGACTCCTTCATGACGTCCCCGAGCTGGCCGGTCAGGGTCAGCGTGCGCTTGCCCTGCATTCGCGTCGCCTCGATCACCAGGACGTCGCCGCCGACCGGTGTCCACGCCAGCCCAATCGCGACGCCCGGAACACGCGTCCGCTCCTCGACTTCCTCGAGCTCGAAGCGCGGCACGCCCAGGAACGAGGTGACCATGATCGGGCGTGATCCGCGCAGCCTCTGCGTTCCCTTCGGCGCGCCGGCGTGCGACTTTCCTGCACACGCTGGCAATCTCGCGCTCGAGATTCCGCACTCCGGCCTCGCGCGTGTAGCCGCGGGCCAGGAGGCGCAGCGCCTCTGGAGTGAACTCGATGTCCTTTTCCGCGTCGAGCCCGTGCTCCCGCGCCTCTTTCGGTACGAGGTGGCGCTGGGCGATGGCGATCTTCTCCTCCTCGGTGTATCCGGCGAGCGGGATGATCTCCATCCGGTCGCGGAGCGCCGGAGGCACCGTGTCGATCACGTTCGCCGTCGTCACGAACAGCACGCGCGACAGATCGAACGCGACGTCCACATAGTGATCGCGGAACGACACGTTCTGTTCCGGATCGAGCACCTCGAGCAGCGCCGAGGCCGGGTCGCCGCGAAAGTCCATCCCGAGCTTGTCGATCTCGTCGAGCATGAACACCGGGTTCTTCGTCCCGGCGCGCCGGAGCCCCTGGATGATCTGGCCCGGCAGGGCGCCGATATAGGTCCGGCGATGGCCGCGGATCTCGGCTTCGTCCCGCATGCCGCCGAGCGAGATGCGATGGAATTTCCGTCCCAGCGCCCGCGCGATCGACCGGCCGAGTGACGTCTTGCCGACACCCGGAGGCCCCACGAAGCAGAGGATCGGATCCTTCCCGGACGGACGGATCTTCTTGACGGCGAGGTACTCGAGGATCCGCTCCTTGATCTTCTCGAGACCCTCGTGATCCTCGTCGAGGATCGTCCGGGCCGCGCCAATGTCGACGTTGTCGGCGGTCTCTTGCTGCCACGGCATCGACACGAGCCAGTCGATGTAGGTCCGCGCAACCGTGTATTCCGCGGCGGCCGGCGGCATCTTCGCCAGCCGATCGAGCTCGCGGAGCGCCTCCTTCTTGGCCTCTTCGGTCATCCCGGCCGCCTCGATCTTCTCGCGCAGGCTGTCGATCTCCTGCGTGCGGTCGTCGGTGTCGCCGAGCTCCTTCTGAATCGCTTTCATCTGCTCGCGCAGGTAGTACTCCCGCTGCGTCTTCGACATCTCCGACTGCGCTTCGGACTGGATCTTCGAGCCGAGCTCGAGAACCTCGACCTCCTTCGTCAGGGCCGCGACGAGCCGCTGCAGGCGCTCGGCGACACTGATCGTCTCCAGCAGCTCCTGGCGCAGAGCCGTCGGCAGAGTCGGAAGCGACCCGGCGATCAGATCGGCCACAGCGCCCGGGCTCTCCGCGGCGCCGAGAATGTTCGCGAGCTCATCGGGCAAGTTCAGCGACAGCGCAACGACCTTCTGGAAGAGTCCCGTGGCCGTGCGCGCGAGCGCTTCGACCTCGAGCGTCGCCGCCGACGGCGCCTCGTCGCCGAAGCCGATCGATCCGCGCACGGATGAAGGGCGCGTCCTGCACGACGTCGGCGACGCGGAAGCGTGAGAGTCCTTGCACGATCAGACGCAAGGTCCCGTCGGGCTGCTTCAACGCCTTGTGGATCAGGATCGCGGTACCGATCGAGTGAAGCTCCTGGGCGCGCGGATCCTCTGCCGCCGGATCGCGCTGCATGACCGCGCCCACGATCCGACTGCCCTGGAGCGCCTCCTGAACGAGCCGGACCGACGCGGGACGCCCAACCGCCAGCGGCGTCACCGCCTGCGGAAAAACGACCGTACCGCGCAGAGGCAGAATCCCCAGAACGTCGGGGATGTTGAGTTCTTTCTCGTCGCGCTCGCCAGTCATGGTTCTCCTTTCGAACCTAGAACAGATCGACGGGCTTGAGCTGGCCGGAGGCTGCCCGGACGAGAGCCTCTCGCGGCTCTTGCGCCCGGCTCTGACCCGTCGTCTCGCCCCCCTCCTCTCGGAGGTAGGTGACTAGATCCTCGATTTGCTTCTGCATCTCGATCATCCGGCGTCTCATCTTTAAGATGACCTCGATGCCGGCGAGATTCACACCGAGGTCACGCGTGAGCCTGAGCAACCGCGCGAGCTCGTCGACGTCCTCGGTGGAGTACATGCGCGTCCGACCCACGGTCCGGCTGGGACGCACGAGCCCTTTCTTCTCGTAGAAGCGGAGCGTCTGCGGGTGGACGTTGAGCATGTCGGCGACCACCCCGATCATGTAGAGCGGTTTACCGCGATCGGTCACTGTGCTCACTCCGCACCTCCCCGATAACGCTCCAGCGCGGTCCGTGTCTCGACCGGCATCAGCCGCGCGAGCTCGCGAACCAGCTCGTGCGTCCGCGCATCGAGACCGGTCGGAACCTCGACGCGGACCGTCACATAGAGGTCGCCCGTCGATTCGCCGGTCAATCGAGGCAGCCCTTGGCCGCGCAGGCGAAACACCTGCCCTCCGGTCGTTCCGGGTGGCACGACCAGCACCGCCTCTCCCGACGGCGTCGGGACGCGGATACGGGCGCCGAGCAGGGCCTCCCACACGCTGATGGGAACGTCACAATGCACGTTATCGCCCTTGCGTTGAAAGAACGGGTGCTCCCCGACGCGCGTGCTCACGAGGAGATCGCCCCGCGGTCCGCCGAACGGGCCGGCATTGCCCTCGCCGCCCACGCGGATCTGCGCGCCGGAATCGACTCCGGCGGGAACCACGACGCCAACCGGCTCAACGACGCGGCGAACGCCGCGCCCCATACAGGCCGAGCATCGCCCTTCTCGGCCGGCGCCGCTGGCCCCACAGCTCGAACACGCCGAGAATCGCTGGACGTCGAGCCGGACGCTCGTACCCCGAACGACCTCGGCGAACGAGAGATCGACGACGGCGTGGACGTCGTCGCCACGCCGGCCCTCGGCCAGCGCGGCGTCGGCGCCCACCGCGTGCCCATACTGGTCGTACATCTGACGCGCGGTGGGGTCCCTGAGCACCCTGAACGCCTCGGCGATCTCCTCGAAGAGCTCGCGGGCCCGCTCGTCCCAGAAATTGACGTCGGGGGAATACTGCCGCGCGAGGCGCTGGTACGCTCGGCGCACCTCGCGCGGCGGAGCCGTCGCCGCGATTCCCAGAACCGCGTAGTAGTCGCGACGCATGACCCGTTACTTCTTCTTGTCGCCCAGATCCTCGAAGTCGGCGTCGACCACTTCGCCTTCCTTGGGACCCGGCGCGCCCTGGCTCGGCCCGCTGGCCGCGCCCGAGCCGGCCGGCTGACCCTGCGCCTGCGCCTCGCGGTACATGATCTCCGCGAGCTTGTGCGACGCCTGGCTCAGGCCCTCCTGCGCGCGCTTCATCCGCTCGATGTCTTCGCCCTTCAGCGCCTCGCGCGCTTCGGCCAGCGCGTCGTCGATCGCCTTGCGATCGTTCTCGGCCAGCTTGGCGCCGTGCTCACCGAGCGTCCGCTCGGTCGAGTAGACGAGCGAGTCGGTCTGGTTGCGCACCTCGATCTCCTGCTTCCGCTTCGAGTCCTCGGCGGAGTTCGCCTCGGCTTCCTTCACCATCCGGTCGATCTCGTCCTTGGTCAGGCCGGACGACGCGGTGATGGTGATGTTCTGCTGCTTGCCCGTCGCCTTGTCCTGCGCGGCGACGTTCAGGATGCCGTTCGCGTCGATGTCGAACGTCACTTCGATCTGCGGCATTTGCCGCGGCGCCGGTGGGATGCCCACCAGGTGGAACTTCCCGAGCGTCCGGTTGTCACGCGCCATGGGTCGCTCGCCCTGCATCACGTGGACTTCGACGGAGGTCTGGTTGTCGGCCGCCGTCGTGAAGACCTCGCTCTTCTTCGTCGGGATCGTCGTGTTGCGGGTGATCAGCGGAGTCATCACGCCGCCGAGCGTCTCGATTCCGAGCGAGAGCGGCGTGACGTCGAGGAGCAGGAGATCCTTGACCTCGCCCGTGAGCACCGCGCCCTGCACCGCCGCGCCGACCGCCACGACCTCGTCCGGGTTGACGCCCTTGTGGGGCTCGCGGCCGAAGAGCTGCTTGACGGCCTCCTGAACCTTCGGCATCCGAATCTGACCACCCACGAGGATGACCTCGTTGATGTCCTTCGGGCTCACGCCGGCGTCCTGCATCGCCTGTCGGCACGGGCCGAGGGTGCGCTCGACGAGATCGGCCACGAGGGCCTCGAGCTTGGCCCTGGTCAGTGTGAGCACCAGGTGCTTGGGGCCCGCTCGCGTCGGCCGTGATGAAGGGCAGGTTGATCTCGGTCTGCAAGGTCGTCGAGAGCTCGCACTTCGCCTTCTCGGCCGCTTCCTTCAACCGCTGAAGGGCCATCCGGTCCTTCAGCAGATCGATCCCGTGCTCCTTCTTGAACTCCCCGGCGATCCAGTCCATCACGCGCTGGTCGAAGTCGTCGCCGCCCAGGTGGGTGTCGCCGTTGGTCGCCTTGACCTCGAAGACTCCCTCGCCGATCTCGAGAATCGAGATGTCGAAGGTTCCACCGCCGAGGTCGTAGACGGCGATCGTCTCGTCCTTCTTCTTGTCGAGACCGTAGGCCAGCGCCGCCGCGGTCGGCTCGTTGATGATGCGCAGCACTTCGAGACCGGCCACGCGGCCGGCGTCCTTGGTCGCCTGCCGCTGGCTGTCGTTGAAGTAGGCGGGCACGGTGATGACGGCTTGGGTGACCTTCTCACCCAGATACGCCTCGGCGGCCTCCTTCAGCTTTCGCAGAATCATGGCCGAGATCTCGGGCGGGGAATACTGCTTGCCCCGTACTTCGATCCGGACGTCGCCGTTCGCGGCCTTGGCCACCTTGTACGGGACGAGCTTGGTCTCCTGGAGCACCTCGTCGTAGCGGCGCCCCATGAATCGTTTGATCGAGAACACGGTGTTCTCGGGATTCGTGATCGCCTGCCGTTTGGCGACCTGTCCGACGAGAATCTCGCCTTCCTTCGTGAATCCCGCGACCGAGGGCGTCAGTCGGCTGCCCTCCTGGTTCGCGATCACCGTGGGATTGCCGCCCTCGACGACCGCCACGACTGAGTTGGTCGTCCCGAGGTCAATGCCGATCACCTTCGCCATGTCGAATCCCCCTTCTCCTTGGTCTTTCTATGGCGACGGAGCGGGTCGATCCGCTCCGTCGCGTCACTCCACACAGCTCGATCGACTAGATGATGTCGATCTTGATCGCCTTGGGCTTTACCTCTTCCACCTTCGGAAGCTTCACCTCGAGCACCCCATCGCGGTACGTCGCCTTCACCTTATCGGCCTGCACGGGCATCGGCAGCTGCACGCTGCGTTCGAACTTCCCGTAGACGCGCTCGACGTGATGCACGCTCTCGTCCTTGACGTCTCGGTTGGCCGCGCGCTCCCCCTTCAGGGTCAGCAGATCTCCGGTGATCGACAGGGACACATCCTTGTCGGTGACGCCTGGAAGCTCGAAGTTCAGAACGAGCTCATCCTTGGTCTCGTGAATATCCAGAACAGGCGCCCAGGTGCGTGGTACCGAGGCCGCGGGTCTCCCGAGGAAGCTGTCGAAGAGTCGGTTCACCTCTCCCTGCATATCGGACATGTTCCGGAACGGATCCCATCTCTCGACGGACACGAACGGACGCCAACGCTCAATCGCCATTTCAAAAGCCCTCCTGTGGCTCTCGGCCGGCCCCTTGTGGGTCCCGGCATCTCTTGAGTACGCAAGTTATATATCATCTGAGTTATCAGACTGTCAAATCATGGATAGAATCTAACGAAGTAAGGCACTTGAACCTGGCGGTGGTAGGGTTGGCCGGTGCGCTCCGGGTGCGTCCTGGTCATCGGCGGCATCGTCGCGCTTCTGGGAGTCGGTGGCGCAGCGTTGTGGGTAGGCTCGAGGCTCACCCAGGAGCCGGACGTGGTCGCAGTCCAGGGGTCTCCGGAAGACGGTCTACGGGCTCAACAGAAGATCTTCGAGCTGATCCGCGGCGAAGACTCGAGATCCCGGAGCCGGCCACATCAGGTCGTCATGACCGAGGCCGAGCTGAACCGCTTCCTGTCCAAGAACCTTGTCGAGGTCGCGAAGATGCCCTTCGCGGTTCGGGCGCTTCGCTTGGCCGGGGATGGAGTCGTCGAATTCAAGGGCTTGTTGCCGCTCCGCGATCTCCTCTCGGCCTCGCCCTTGATGTCGCTCGAGAACCTCGTCCCGGCCGCATGGCTCGAGCGCCGGGTCTGGCTCCATCTCAACGCCAGGGCCAGCCTGGAACTAGGAGCCACCCGGAGCCAGCGTCGTTACCTTCGCTTCGACGTTCTGCGCTTCGCGATCGGGCGCCAGCCGTTACCGGCCACGTTCCTGAGGCTCCTGCCGAACCCGGCAGTTCAGGCTCTGCTGCGGTGGCGGATGCCGGAGTCCGTGGAGGGGCTCACGATTGACCCTGGGGCCGTCGTGATCAAGACGTCTTCGTAGCGTGGACGTAGCGAAGCTGGAGGTCGTACAGCACTTCCTCCAGTATCCGGTTCTCTTCGGGTGACCGGTTTCCTTCGGTCTTCTCTCGTAGCAAGATCAGCAGATCGATCGCGTCTGCGGCTTGAGCCAGGTCGACCTGACGTTGGCCCGTGAGGGGATCGGGCGCCTCCCCCAGCGCGACGACCGCCGAGCTTGCGAGCATCATGAAGAGCCCCGCCAGGCTCCGCTCGCCGGCAGGGCTCAAATCGACTGGCGCAACTTGTGGTGGCTCGGCGGCGGCCGGCGCCGGGCGCGGGGCGTCGTCATCGTCCAGCCGGCGACGTCTGTCGGTGACCTTGAATACGTCTTCGGGTTCGCCCGGCGCCATCAGGGTGAGCCTAGCACAGGCGAAAACCCTTGCTGTATAATCGGTTAGCCCCAGGAACGGAAATGACCGACTCCCCCGGTGTTCTCTTTCAACGGCTCTTGGACGTCATGAAGCAACTCCGCGAACCCGGTGGCTGCCCATGGGATCGCGAGCAGACGCCCACATCACTCAAGCCTTTTCTCATCGAGGAAGCGTACGAAGTCTTGGAAGCGATCGAGTCCGGCCGGAGCGCGGCCGTGCGCGAGGAGCTGGGCGACCTGCTGTTTCAAGTCGTCTTCCATGCTCGCCTCGCCGAGGAGCGCGGCGACTTCACCATGACCGACCTGCTCGGGCAACTCATCGACAAGATGATTCGCCGTCACCCTCATGTCTTCGGCGACGCCGCGGTCGGCACCGCGAACGAGGCGCTCGTTCAGTGGGAAGCGATCAAGCAGCGTGAGGCCGAGGAGCGAGGCCAGCGGCGATCGCTTCTGGACGGTGTCCCGCGCGCGCTCCCGTCGTTGCTGCGCGCGCAGCGAGTTCAGAGCAAGGCCGCACGCGTGAATTTCGACTGGCCCGACGCGCGCGCGGCGTGGACCAAGGTCGAGGAGGAGATTCGTGAAGCGGGCGAAGCGCTGGCCTCGGGCGACGCGCGACGCATCCGCGACGAGCTGGGCGACGCGCTCTTTTCGCTCGTGAACGTCGCGCGGCTCTCGGCGCTCGACGCCGACGACGCGCTCCACGGCGCGATCGAGAAGTTCCGCCGGCGCTTCACGAGCATGGAAGCGGAGCTGACCGCGCGCGGGACGTCGGTCAGCGCGGTGACGCCTGATGAGCTGGAGCGGTCGTGGGAGGCGGCGAAAGCTGGAGAGCGCGGCGAGAAACGGTCATGAGGCTCAGGATCGGTCAATCATCCATCGCAATCGAGCGCGGTGACATCACCGACTGGGAAGTCGACGCGATTATCAATGCGGCGAACTCGACGCTCGCCATGGGCACCGGTGTCGCCGGCGCCATCAAGCGAAAAGGCGGCGTCATCATCGAGGAAGAGGCGATGCGACAGGGCCCCGTCGAAGTCGGCGAGGCCGTCTTGACCACCGGCGGCAACCTCGCCGCGACGCACGTGATCCACGCGGCGGTCATGGGCCCCGACCTCCAGACGGACGGCGAGAAAATCGCGACGACGACCCGCGCGGTGCTGGCGCTCGCGGCCAAGCATCGCATCACGTCCCTGGCGCTCCCCGCACTCGGCACCGGAGTCGGACACGTCCCTCCGGCCGTGTCGGCGAACGCGATGTTGAACGCTGTGGTGTCTCATTTGAAGGGCAGCCCCACGGGCCTGAAACGAGTCGTTTTCGTTCTTTATCAGGACGATGCGTACAAGGCCTTTACCGATACGTTGAAACGACTCGGTGGGGTACAGTAGAAGATTACAATGGCTCAGCAGCAACAGGTGAAGCTTGGGCAGCCTGTCAACCGCCGTCTCGGGGACCTCCTCGTCGCGGACGGCCTTCTCACCGCCGAGCAGCTCAAGAAGGCGCTCGCGGAGCAGAAGGGCTCGCCCGAGAAGCTCGGCTCGGTCCTCATCCGGCTGAACTTCGTCAACGAAGATCAACTCATCGGATTCCTGTCGCGACAGTACGGCGTCCCATCGATCACGCTCGGCCAGCTCGACATCGATCCGGACGTCTTGAAGCTCGTGCCGGCGCCCATCGCGCGGAAGTACGAGGTGATCCCGGTCCGGAGGATGGGCAACTCCCTCGCGCTCGCGATGGCCGATCCGACCAACGTCTTCGCCCTGGACGACATCTCGTTCATGACGAACCTCCAGGTGTTGCCGCTGGTCGCCTCACAGACCGCGATCAAGAAGGCGGTCGACCGGAACTACGAGTCGAAGACCGAGGCCATCTCCAGCGTCCTGTCGGACATGCAGACCGACCTCTCCAACGTCGAGGTTGTCGAGGAAGGCGAAGAGGGCGCCAAGGTCGACGTCTTCGAGCTGAAGGAGTCGGCCGACGAAGCGCCGGTCGTGAAGCTGGTCAACATGGTGCTGGTCGATGCGATCCA
The DNA here is from genome assembly GCA_963789955.1 of uncultured Candidatus Rokubacteria bacterium. Classification (GTDB taxonomy): domain Bacteria; phylum Methylomirabilota; class Methylomirabilia; order Rokubacteriales; family CSP1-6; genus AR31. Next base: position 399,436 of record CAWBMV010000034.1, on the reverse strand, counting down.
GAAGGGCGCCTCGGACATCCACTTCGAGTCGTACGAGAAGATCTTCCGCATCCGCTTCCGCATGGACGGCGTCCTGCACGAGATGCTGGCGCCGCCGAAGCGGCTGGAGTCGGCGATCCTCTCGCGCCTGAAGATCATGTCGAACCTCGACATCGCCGAGCGCCGGCTGCCGCAGGACGGCCGCATCAAGCTTCGCTACAACAACCGCGAGATCGACTTCCGTGTCTCGACCCTGCCGACGATCTTCGGCGAGAAGGCGGTTCTCCGAATCCTCGACAAGGAAGCGCTGAAGCTCGACATGACGCAGCTCGGCTTCGACGAATGGAGCCTCGAGAAGTTCAGCGCCGCGATCCACCAGCCCTACGGGATGGTCCTGATCACCGGACCGACCGGCTCCGGCAAGACGACCACGCTCTACTCGGGGATCCACACGATCAACTCGCCGGACGTGAACATCATGACCGCCGAGGATCCGGTCGAGTACAACCTGAAGGGCGTCAACCAGGTCCAGATCAACGAGGGCGTCGGCCGGACGTTCGCCGCCGCGCTACGCTCCTTCCTGCGTCAGGACCCCGACGTCATCCTCGTCGGTGAGACGCGCGACCTCGAGACCGCGCAGATCAGCATCCGTGCCGCGCTCACCGGCCACCTGGTCTTCTCCACCCTGCACACCAACGATTGCCCCTCGACGATCGCGCGGCTCCTCGACATGGGGATCCCGTCGTTCCTGGTGGCGTCGTCGCTGCTGCTCGTCCTGGCCCAGCGCCTCGGCCGCAAGGTGTGCAAACAGTGCCGGGAGCCCTACGACGCCGACGAGGAAAGCCTCGTGCAATATGGCCACGTCCCGACCGGGAAAGGGAAGATGCAGTTCTACAAGGGCAAGGGCTGCGCGACCTGTAACTTCACGGGAATGAAGGGCCGCGTCGCGATCTACGAGGTGATGCCGGTCGGCGAGGAGCTCCGCAGCGCCATCCTCAAGAATGCTTCGACCGCCGAGCTGCGGTCGATCGCCGAGACGGCGGGTATGAGGTCTCTGCGGCAAGCCGGCCTCATGAAGGTCATTGAAGGAACTACGACGATCGAGGAAGTCCTCAGAGTTACCCTGTCTTAAACAGGGGCATTTCCGTCGGGAGGCACGATGGCCGCCAACATGGCCGATCTTCTGCAGCTTATGGTGGACCGTGGCGCGTCGGACCTGCACATCACGAGCGGGACGTATCCGCAGATCCGCGTCAGCGGTCGACTCAACCAGCTCACCCAGTTTGAGGTCCTGACGCCGCAGGACACCCAGCGGCTGTCGTACAGCGTCCTGAACGAAGGTCAGAAGCAGAAGTTCGAGGAAGAGAACGAGCTCGACCTCTCGTTCGGTATCCAGGGCCTCGCGCGCTTCCGCTGTAACGTCTATCGGCAGCGCGGCGCGGTTGGCTGCGCGATCCGCGTCATTCCGTACAAGATCCGCTCGTTCGACGAGCTCGGCTTGCCGCAGATCGTGCAACAGCTGGCCGACCGGCCGAAGGGGCTGATCCTCGTGACCGGACCGACCGGGTCCGGCAAGTCGACGACACTCGCCGCGATGATCGACAAGATCAACAGCGAGCGCCACGACCACATCATGACGATCGAGGATCCGATCGAGTTCGTGCATCCCCACAAGAATTGTCTGGTCAACCAGCGCGAGGTCTTCGCCGACACGCAATCGTTCACCAAGGCGCTCAAGTCGATCCTCCGTCAGGACCCGGACGTCGTCCTGGTCGGCGAGATGCGCGACCTCGAGACGATCGCGGCGGCGCTGACGATCGCCGAGACCGGCCACTTGACGTTCGGCACGTTGCACACGAACTCGTGCGCCCAGACCATGAACCGAATCATCGACGTGTTCCCGACCGCGCAGCAGGCGCAGGTGCGGGCCCAGCTGGCGCTCGTGCTGGAGGGCGTGCTCTCCCAGACTCTGATTCCCAAGGTCGGCGGCGGGCGGGTGATGTCGCTCGAGATCATGGTGGCCACGCCGGCCATCCGGAACCTCATCCGTGAGGAGAAGATCCACCAGGTGTACTCGGCGATCGCCACCGGGCAGAAGTTCGGCATGCAGACGATGAATCAGTCCCTGGCTGATCTGACGAAGCGCCACCTGATCACCAAGGAAGACGCGCTGAACAGATCGACGCTGGTCGAGGAGCTTCTGCAGCTTCTCGCGCACGAAGGTCCGGCCGCCACTGCCAGTGCGGGCGCCGGCGCTTCACCGTTCGCCAAACGGTAGGAGGAGCGCAGATCATGGCCATGTACGCGTTTCGCGGCCGATCCGGCGGAGCCGTCGTCTCCGGCGAGATCGAAGCGAACGACCGACCCGCCGCCGTCACGGCCCTGCGGGCGAGGGGCGTCGTCGCCACCTCGGTGCAGGAGCGCACGGCCAAGCCCGTCGGCATCAAGAAGATCGGCGGCAAGGTCAAGGACAAGGACCTGGCGATCTACACGCGGCAGTTCTCCACGATGGTGGACGCCGGGCTCCCGATCGCGCAATGCCTCGCGATCCTGTCGGAGCAGAGCGACTCCAAGAGTCTACGGGAAGTCACCGGCAAGATCGCGCGCGAGGTCGAAGGCGGCGCGACTCTGGCCGAGTCGTTTCGGAAGTACCCCAAGGTCTTCAACGATCTGTTCACGAACATGCTGCAGGTCGGTGAGTCGGGCGGTGTGCTCGACGTCGTCCTCCAGCGTCTGTCGGGCTACATCGAGAAGGCCGCCAAGCTCAAGAGCAAGGTGAAGGGGGCCATGGTCTACCCCATCACGATCATCAGCGTGGCGGTGCTGGTCATCGTGTTCATGATGATCTTCGTCATCCCCACCTTCGCCAAGATGTTCCAGGGTCTCGGCGCCGATCTCCCGCTGCCCACGAAGATCGTCATGTTCATCTCGGAGTTCACGCAGAAGTACGTGCTCATCATGGTGGGCGTGGGCGCCGGCATGATCTACGCGCTCAAGCGCTACTACAACACCGACCAGGGCAGCAACGTGATCGACGCGTTCCTGTTGAAAGTGCCGGTCGTCGGCATGCTCATTCGTAAGGTCGCCGTCGCGCGCTTCACCCGGACGCTCGGCACGCTCATCTCCTCCGGCGTTCCGATCCTGGAAGGCCTGCTCATCACCGCGCGCTCGGCCGGCAACCGCGTCGTCGAGCGGACGGTCATGCAGGCGCGGACCGCCGTCACCTCGGGCCGGACGCTCTCCGAGCCGCTCAAGGGAAGCACCGTCTTCCCGCCCATGGTCGTGCACATGATCAGCGTCGGCGAGAACACCGGCGCGCTCGACCAGATGCTCTCGAAAATCGCCGACTTCTACGATGACGAGGTCGATACCGCGGTCACGGCGCTCACGTCGCTGCTCGAGCCGATCATGATCGTCTTTCTGGGCGTCGTCGTCGGTGGCCTCGTGGTCGCGATGTACCTTCCGATCTTCCGTCTGGTCACCATAATGAAGTGACGTAGTGAAAGCGCTCACCGTCGGCGGGCCGCTCCAGGGATTTGCCTGGGCGCGGCTCGGGGTCTCGCTGGTCCTCCTGGCGCTCGCGCCGTTCGTGCCGTCCGGCCTCATGCCGGGCGAGAGCCAGATTCTCGCCACCGCGCTGATCATCGCGCTCGCGTCATCGAGCGCGATGCTGCTGCTCGGCCCGCCGGCCCAGCCGCGCCGCCTCGCGTGGTTCATCTGCCTGCTCGACTCCGCGCTCATCACCGCGGTGGTGGCGGCCACCGGCGGCTCGCGGTCGATCTTCGCCTTCCTGTACGTGCTCTCGGTCACCGCCGCGTGCGTGATGTTGTCCCGCACGCGCGGCCTCGCCATCGCGGCGGCTTGCAGCGTGCTCTATACCGGAATCGTGATCGCGCGCACCGTGCTGCCGCTCACGCTGTTCCTCGACGCGCCCCAGGAGACGACGGCGCTCGAGCTGGTGACGATGTTTCTCAACGCGGCGACGCTCCTCGTCGTCGCGATCGTCGCCGGCGGCCTCGGCGAGCGATACCGCGCCACCAGCCAGGAGCTCGAGACCCGGCAGAAGGATCTGCGCGACCTGCAGGCCTTCAAGGACCTGATCTTTCAGTCCGCCGGCACCGGCCTGATCGCGCTCGATCGCGCGCATCGAATCACCGCGTTCAATCGCGCCGCCGAGGAGATCATCGGCGTGACGGCCGCCCAGGCGATCGGCAGCCATTGGCCGGCGCTGATCGGCGCGGCGGTGCCCCTGGCCTCGATCGAGGCCACGATCGACGGCAACCCGCGCGCGTCGATGCGGCATGAGACGGCGCTACGCCGGCCCGACGGCTCGACGGTCCCCGTGCGCATGACCTTTTCGGCCCTGCGCTCGGGCGAGGGCGAGCGGCTGGGACTCATCAGCGCCTGCGAGGACCTTTCGGCGATTCGCGCCATGGAGTCGCGGATGCGGCAAGCCGACCGTCTGGCGACGCTCGGGCGAATGTCCGCGAACATCGCGCACGAGATTCGCAACCCGCTCGCGTCTCTCACCGGCGCGATCGAGGTCCTCACCAGCCCCAACACCGCCGAGGACGCCCGCGAGCGGCTCTCGCAGATCGTGGCGCGCGAGTCCGAGCGGCTCAACCACATCATCAAGAACTTCCTCGAATACGCGCGGCCCGCGCCGCTGTCGATCACGACCTTCGACGTGGCGGCCGCCGCCGAGGAGGTGCTGGTGCTGCTGGAGCATCGCGCCGCGCCCGGCAGCCTGAAGGTGGCTCGAGAGTTCGCGCCGTCCGTCATGTGGCCGGTCGACGCGCAGCAGTTCCGACAGATTCTCTGGAATCTGTGCTTGAACGCGGTCGAGGCGATGCCGGAGGGCGGCGAGCTTCGGGTCGCCGTCGCCGTCCGCGGCGACACGCTCGAGGTCACGATCAGCGATACCGGCGAGGGCATCGCCGCCGCCGACATCTCGCACGTGTTCGAGCCCTTCTTCTCCACCAAGTCGGAGGGAACCGGGCTCGGGCTCGCGCTGGTCCACCGTGTCGTCCAGGAGCACGGCGGCGAGATCGACGTTCGGAGCGCGCCCAGCCTGGGCACGACCTTCACGCTCACCCTGCCGGCCCGCCATGCCTGATACCCGAGTGCTCGTCGTCGACGACGAACGGAGCATGCGCGAGCTCCTCGCGATCATGCTGAAGCAAGCCGGCCACGAGGTCACGGTCGCCGAGGGCGGCGAGCAGGCGATCGAGGTCATCAAGAGCGAGCCGTTCGACCTCGTCATCACCGACTTGAGAATGCGGAAGGTGGACGGCATCGCGGTCTTACGCGCCACGAAGGAGCACTCGCCCAGCACCGTGGTCCTCGTCGTGACCGCCTTCGCGTCGACGGAAACGGCCGTCGAGGCCATGAAGCTCGGCGCCTACGACTACGTCACCAAGCCGTTCAAGCTCGACGAGATCAAGCTGACCATCGCCAATGCGCTCGAGCGCAAGCGGCTCCAGGACGAGAACCGCGAGCTCCGGACCCAGCTCCGCCGCGAGCGCGGCTTCGAGAGCTTCGTGGGCAAGAGCCGGCAAATGGTCGAGCTCCTCGAGGTCATCCGGAAGACCGCCGACGGGCTCTCGACGGTGATGGTCACGGGCGAGAGCGGCACCGGCAAGGAGCTGGTCGCGCAGGCGATCCATCAGGAAAGTCCGCGGCGGGCCGGGCCGTTCGTCTCCGTCAACTGCGGAGCCATTCCCGAGACCCTGATGGAGTCCGAGCTCTTCGGGCACGTGAAGGGCGCCTTCACCGGGGCGGTCGCCAACACGGTCGGCCTGTTCTCCGCCGCCAACGGTGGAAGCCTCTTCCTCGACGAGGTCACCGAGGTGCCCCAGTCGGTACAGGTGAAGCTCTTGCGGGCGATTCAAGAGCGGGAGATTCGCCGCGTCGGCGACACGCGCGACGTCAAGGTCGACGTCCGGCTGATCGCCGCGTCCAATCGCGACGTGGCCAAGGCGGTCGCCGACGGGATTCTGCGCGAGGACCTCTTCTATCGACTCAACGTCATCCCGATCAACCTGCCGCCGCTCCGCGAGCGCCGCGAGGACATCCCGCTCCTGGCTGCGCACTTCGTCCGGAAAATCTCCTCGGAGCTCGGCAAATCGGTGAAAGCGGTCAGTCCGGAAGCCCTCGCGGTCCTCGAGAGCTATCGTTGGCCCGGCAATATCCGCGAGCTCGAGAACGTGATCGAGCGGGCGCTCGTTCTCGGAAGCGGCGACATCCTCGAGGCCGACGCGCTTCCACCTGACCTGCATCAGTCGCGCACCTCGCAGGAAGTTCCCGTTGAGATCCCCACCGACGGTATCGATCTCGAGGCTACGCTGGACCAGATCGAGCAGCGATATCTCCAAGTGGCGCTGGCGCGTACCGGCGGCGTTCAGACGCGAGCCGCCGAACTGCTCAGGGTCAGTTTCCGGCAATTTCGCTACAAGCTTCAGAAGCACAGTCATCGCGACGGCCCCCGCGCCTGACGCCGCTGCCGGTGAACTCCGTGGGCGCGCCCCTCGACTTGTCGCTTTTCGTCACCTCGATTGCCACGGCCTGTCAGGCAGAACCTGCGGCTGTCCGGAAATTTAGACCTAAATGACTGAAAAGGCTGCCTGGCTAGCCCTAGGGGCGGTGGCACTGAAGCTGCATCTTCACCGGTTACGAGAAACAAATAGCTTCAGTGCAGCGCACACAATAAGGAGGCAACAATGATTCGGTGGTGGACCAAAAAGCGGCTCACGGTAGCGAACCAGCGAGGCTTCACCCTCATCGAGCTGATGATCGTTGTCGCGATCATCGGCATCCTGGCGGCCATCGCCATCCCGCTCTACGCCAACGTTCAGGCTCGCGCCCGGATCGCCAAGGCCCAGGCTGACGCGCGTGCCCTCGCGTCGGCGGTGTCGATCTACTCCGCGCACATGGGCGTCGTGCCGCCTTCCAACGGGCTCAGCGTGCTGACGGCGGTCGCGGTGAACACCCTCAACCAGTCGGCTGGTCCGTTCATGGCGACGATTCCGACTCCTCCGGCTGGCTGGACCGGTACGTATGCCTTCACCAGTGACACGGCGGCCGGCACCTTCGTGATCTCCGCGAGCGGCGACAACACGTCCGTCTCGCTGCCGTAACGGCTCAAACATCGCACCCACGCGCGGGAAGAGTCACTCTCTTCCCGCGCGTGCTTGTGCCCGCACGCTGAGAACGGTCTCCCGGGTCGAGAGGGGAAATTCTTGTCACGTATCGAAGGCGTCGAGGTCGGAGCGGTGGTATCCGCGCGGCCGACCAAGTCCGAGCACAGCCCGCTCCCAACGTCACTGAGCATCCTCATCGGTCCTTGGGTCATCCCGGCCGCGCTCGCCCTGGTCACGTTCCTGGTCTTCCTGCCCACGCTCTGGAACGGATTCGTCGCGTGGGACGACTACATGAATTTTCTGGAAAACCCGGCGTATCGGGGCCTCACCTGGCCGCAGATCCGGTGGATGTTCAGCACGACGCTGATGGGCCATTGGATTCCGCTAACCTGGCTCACGCTCGGCCTCGACTACGTCCTCTGGGGAATGAATCCGGCCGGCTATCATCTGACGAGCCTGATCATCTTCGCCGCCAACGCGCCGGTCTTCTACTTCGTCGCGCTACGTATACTGCGCCACGCCACCGCCTTCGCGGACGGAACGCTTCGCGTGTCGGCGATCGCGGCCACACTGTTCTTCGTCATCCACCCGCTGCGCGCCGAGTCCGTCGGGTGGGCCACCGAGCGGCGCGATGTTCTCGCCGGGCTGTTCTTTCTTCTGACCATCCTGCTGTACCTCGTGGCCGTCGAAGCGGCAGGGAAACGCCGGAGATGGCTGCTCGCGGGATCGGTCGGCATGTACGTGCTGGCTCTTGTCTCGAAGTCGAGCGTGATGGTGCTGCCCCTGATGCTCGTGGTGCTCGACGTCTACCCGCTCCGGCGGCTGGGCGGTCGCTGGCAAGAGTGGACGGGAGCAGCGGCGCGGACGGTCTGGCTCGAAAAGGTTCCGTTCATGTTCCTCGGCGTGTTGGGTGCCGCCCTCGGGTACTACGCACAGAACGCGAACAGCTTCATCACGCCACTGGAGCGATACCCGTTGTCCGCCCGGCCCGCCATGGTGTTCTACAGCCTGTGGTTCTACCTCGCGAAGACCGTGGTACCGCAGGGGCTGTCGCCCCTCTACGAGCTTCCTGAGCGGGTGAGCCTGCTGGACCGACAGTTCCTCGTGCCGGCGATCGCCGTGACGATGATCACCGCGGCGGTGGTCGTCCTGAGGAAGCGGTGGCCGGCGGGCCTCGCGGTCTGGGCTTGCTATGCCATTGCGCTCGGTCCCGTGATCGGGATCATCCACTCCGGATACCAGCTGACGAATGACCGATACAGCTATCTCCCGGGATTGGCGCTCGCGTTGCTCGTCGGTGCCCTTGTCGGCGGGGTCATTCAGCTCGGAGCGACCGGGGCCCTTCGCCCGCCATTCCTCAAAGTCTTGGCGGGACTCGGCGTGCTGTGGTTCTGTGGTCTCGCCTATCTGAGCGCTCAGCAGGTCCAGATCTGGAGGGATACGGAGAATCTCTGGCGGTACGCGATCGAGTCCGAGCCGAATTGCGCGCTCTGCCGCGGCAACCTGGGTGTGCTGCTCTCCACTCAGGGCCATCTGGAGCTGGCCAAGGCCGAATTCGAGCGCGTGATGGCACTCCGACCGGGCGAACCCAAGACCCTGCAGCACCTGGGCCACACGTACGCGCTACTCGGCGACTATCCCCGCGCGCTTGCAATCTACACCCAGTACCTCGAGCGGAAGCCGAAGGATGCCGACGCGCTCACCAACATGGCCGCGACCCTGCTCGCCGCGAAGCGTCCGGACGAAGCGCTCGTGTTCCTCGAGCGCGCTATCAAAGCCAAACCCGAACACGTCCTTGCTCACGTCAATGCGGGGTTCGCGCACGCCGAGCGCCGAGAATACCTGGAGGCGTTGAGCTTCTTCCGTCAGGCCATCTGGCTGAAGTACGACGCGCCGACGGCCTGGGACGGGCTCTGCCGCGTCCACCTCAACCAGGGAAATTCGCGCGCCGCCCGGACAGCGTGGGGGATCCTCGGGATGTTCGACACCAAGAAAGCAAGCACGCTCGGGCCCGCGTTTCTCCCGACCTGGTGATCGTGGCACAACTGGGAGCCGTCGCTGATGAATGGCCGACCGGGATTCTTGTCGCCGTCGCTCTCTTCGGACTCTCCATCGGCAGCTTTCTCAACGTCGTAGTCGCCCGCGTCCCGGCGGGGCGCAGCCTCGTGCGGCCCGGCTCCGCCTGCCCAGGCTGCAGTGCACTGCTGAAGTGGTACGACAACATCCCGGTGCTGTCGTTTCTGGCGCTCCGCGGCCGTTGTCGGGCGTGCGGCATGCCGATCTCCTGGCGCTATCCGATCGTCGAGATGATCACGGCGACGGTCCTGGTCCTGGCGTATGTCGTCCTCGGCGCGACCGCCAACTTCGTCGTCGCGCTCGTGCTGTTGCCGGCACTCATCGCGATTACCGGGATCGATCTTGAGCATCAGCTCATTCCGGACGCCATCACCTTGCCCGGGATCCTCGCCGGGCTGCTCCTCAACCTCGCGACAGGGCGCATTTCATGGGTCGACTCGACTGTCGGCATGCTCGTCGGCGGCGGTGTATTCCTGGTGATCATCGTCGGAAGCCGGGGCGGCATGGGTGGCGGCGACCTGAAGCTTGGCGCGATGCTCGGCGCGTTTCTCGGGTGGAAGGCATTGCTGTTCGCTCTGTTCGTCGCGATCGTCTTGGGTGGCGCGGTCGGGGCCGTGCTTTTGGCCGCGGGTCTGCGTAGCCGAAAAGATCCTATTCCGTTTGGCCCGTTCCTTGCCGCGGGTGGGGCGATGGCCCTCTTCTGGGGCGAACGAGTCTTCGACTGGTGGGTGGGCGGATTGGGCGGATGAATGCCCGCGGGTTCACTCTGGCCGAGCTCATGGTGGTTCTGGCGATCACCGGGGTTCTCGCGACCTTCGTCGCGCCGACGCTCTTGAGCTATGCGAGGACAGCGGCGCTCCAGGCGGCCGCGCGCGAGCTCGCGACCTCGATCAATCTCGCGTCGTCAGATCGCGATCTCCCGGAATACGACGGTGTGCGTCGAGGTTGCCGCCCCGGCGCACCTCCGGCTGAAGACCGGCGGGTGCGGCGGTACGGTCTGGATCGGACCCGGGACCGATCGCGTCGGCGCCATCAGGATCTCGGACTCGAGCGCCTTTCACGTCAGCACGACCGCGAACGTCGTCTTCACGAGCCTGGGCGCTGCCAGCCCGGCCGGCACCTACACGCTGACGAACCCGACGAGCAACGCGCACAAGGACCGTCGTCGTCGCCGCGACCGGCCGCGTCAGCGTGCGATGAGACAGCGAATGCGCAACGCCGGCTCGGCTTCACGTCTCGGGCGAGGTCCTCGTCGCGATCTTCGTACTCGCCATCGGTCTAGTGGGCGTCGTCACTGGATTTCAGTACGCCACCAGCGGCGATCGAGATCGGCAAGGGCGAGACGACCGCCACCTTCCTCGCCGAACAGCGGCTCGAATGGCTCAAGGCGATGGCGCTGACCAACTGGTCGAGCGCGACCCTGGAGGCCGGCACCACGATCGGAGGGCTACGGCTCCGTCGCCGACGCCTCGCTCTACCGGCGCGTGACGACGATCACCGACAGTCCCGGGGGCGCGTGCGCGGCGAGCTGCAAGCTCGTGCAGGTCACGGTCTTCTATCGGCCGGTCACGGGACGGGGCCAGGTCGATCAGGAACGGCGACTCGACGTGGTCACCATGCTCGTGACCCGAAGCTGACGCGCCCGCCGAAGCGCGACTGAGGTCATGCAGCAAAATCAGCCGGCTGATCGACAACGAACACGGCGTGGCGCTCGTCCTGGCCCTGATGATCTTGCTGACCCTCACCGGGCTGGTGCTGGCGTTCCTGTCCGCGAGCGCCTTCGAGCCGCAGATCTCCCGTAATCACAGCGAGACGGTTCGCGCCCGCTACGTCGCCGAGGCCGGCATCGAGTATGCGTACGATACGCTCGCCTCGAACGTGGGCTCGTGGAACGACTACCTCCTCGGGGCCACGTGCGCGCAGGGTGCGGTGCTCGGTGGTGCCCAATTCGGCTCTTCCCGGTCTCAGCAACGCGCACGGCACGTTCACGGTCCGGATCCGCAACGACTGCCAGCCTGGCGACGACAAGCTGACCGGCGTCGCGATCGACACCAACATCGGCAGCTGCGACTCGGCGGCTCCCGGCGACGCGACGCACGACGGCAACTGCAAGGTCATCGTCACGTCCAGCGGGACGATCGGCACGACCACACGCACGATCACCGTGGTGGTCATCTCCAAGACCGCCGCGCTTCCAATCAACAGCGCGCTCGCCTTCCCCGGCGCGCAGGCGGACCTCAGCGTCTCCAGCTTCGTGATCGACGGCCGTGACACGAAGATCGCCGATCGCCCCGGCGCGCCGACGGGCGCCGCGACGGCCGTCTATGGCGTTGCGGTCAACGGCGAGCTGCCGGCTCTCGCCGCCCGGCTCGAGACCGACATTGGCGGCCGGCCCGCGGATCGACGTCCGCGGCAAGGACCGGACTGACCCCGGCGCGACGACGCGCGGAGCCAACACCATTCGGGCCGACGGCACGCTGACGTCGCAGGCGGTCGCGGAGTTCGTCGACGCCGCGAAATCGACGGCCGACGTGACGATCAACGCCAGTCTCGGGCAATGGATCGTCACTCAGCAATATCGGCTCGACCTGCGGGACCGATATCGAGAGCTCCACATGCTGGGGCACGAGCGCGCACCCCAAGATCGTCTACATCCGTGGCGCACTATCCGACGCCGACAGACGCTACACGTCACTCAGTCTCGCGGGCACGAGCTCCGGCACCGGCATTCTCATCGTCGAGAACAGCGTCGTGGAGATCAGCGGGAACTTCCGCTGGAACGGACCGATCGTCGTCACCGGACGCAACGTCGGTATTCGCTTCCGAGGCGACGGCAATCAGGCCGTGTACGGCGCCGCGATCGTGAATGAGCTCAATCCGGCCGCCGTCGCGAACGTCGAGAGCGACAGCGCAGGCAAACCCGACATTTTATACAGCAACGAGGCTCTTGGCCTCGTACAGAACGTGCTCAAACGCCGATTCGTCACGATGCAGAGCTGGACCGATCAGTAGACGCCATGAGAGCCGGGAACCCTGAAGATCCCGCCATGTCGCCAACGTCCGGAACCCGGGGTCGGACGAGCCCGCGGTCACGAATTCCGGGCGTCGCGCGGTACCGAGCAGGGTCAAGAAGCCTGGTCGGCGGGCGCGAGGCTGGCACAGAACGTTCCATGGTCTGGGGGCCGGGGCTGCGTAAGACCCTGAATGTAGTAGATGGGAAAATACTGGCCCCCCCGACGGGGGCCGCCCTATACTACATAGCCAACAGGGAGAAAGGCTTTTAATATGGCGTTCTTCCGCAAGTCTCCGGAAATTTTCGGCCTCGACATCGGGTCGAGCGGTGTGAAGGCCGTCCACGTCAAGGAGTCGGGCGGGTCCCACACGCTGACCTCTCTGGGGGTCGCACCCCTTCCCCCGGATGCCATCACGGATGGCACCATCAAGGACCCCACGACGGTCGTCGAGGCCATCCGAAGCGCCGTCTCCCGGGCCGGGCTCAAGGGCACGGGCTGCGCCATTGCGGTCTGCGGCCGGGAACTGATCATCAAGAAAGTGCAGATTCCGGAGGTGCCGGCGAAGGAAGTCGGCGACGTCGTCCAGCTCGAGGCCGAGCATCACGTGCCCTTCGCCATCGACGAGGTGTTCCTCGACTATCAGAGCATCGGCCAGCACAACGGTGTCCTCGACCTGATCCTGGTCGCGGTGAAGAAGTCGAAGGTGCTCGAGTACGCCGCCGTCGTCGAGGAAGCGGGCCTGACCCCCTCGATCGTCGATGTCGACAGCTTCGCGCTCGGCAATCAGTTCGAGCTGAACTATCCGGGCGATCGCGGAGAGACGGTCGCACTCATCGACATCGGCGCCTCGATCATGAAGACCAACGTGGTCCGCGCCGGCTCGACGATCTTCGCTCGCGACATTCCCTTCGGCGGTAACAACTACACGCAGGCCATCGCGCAGCAGCTCAAGATTCCATTCGAGCAGGCGGAGGCCGCCAAGCTCGGCCGCGACGTCGGTGTCCGCTGGGAGACCGTCGTGCCGGCCCTCGAAGCGGTGTCGCGCGAGTTGTCGCTCGAGGTTCAACGGACCTTCGACTATTTCGCGTCGACGGCCGAATCCGAGCGCATTGGAAAGATCGTTCTCGCCGGAGGATGCGCCCAGCTGCCCGGGCTCAGCGACTACCTGTCGTCGAACTGGGGCATCCCGGTCGAGCTCACCAAGCCGTTCCAGCGCATCGAGATCGATCCGGGGTACGCGGACGAAGTCCACGCCGCCGGGCCGTCTCTCGCCGTGGCTGTTGGGCTGGCGCTGCGGCGGCCGGGGGACAAATCGAAATGATCAGGATCAACCTCGCGCCCGAGCGCGGCCGCCGGCGCGGCGCCGGGTTCAAGGGATTCAAGATCGGCCTGCCGGCTTTCAATCTGGGCTTGCTGTTCGGCGTCGTCTACCTTGGCCTCCTGCTTTTCATCGGCGTGTACTGGTGGGTGCTGGCCGCGACGCAGGCCAACCTCACGGCCGAGATCGATCGGGCGCAGAAGGATCTCGCCCTGCTGAAGCAGCAGATAGGCCAGGAAAGCAAGGTCCGCGACCTGGCGACCGAGCTGCGCAAGCGCGTCGACGTGATCGAGGCGATCACCCGGGCTCCGGGACAGAAAATCGAGCTCGTCGACGCCTTCGCGAGCGTGATCCCGAACGATCTCTGGGTGACCGCTTTGGAGGAACGGAGCGGACAGATCAAGATCACCGGGTCCGCATTCTCCCCCACGGCGATCTCCGATTTCATGTCCAATCTGCGGTCTTCGGGGAAGTTCAAGGACGTCGACCTCGTCGTGACCCGCCGGGACCTGGGCCGTCCGGCGCCACTGGTGACGTTCGAAGTCACCTGCCGGTTCGAGGGCTGAGATGGCGCTCCCACCGATCTTCGACCCGATCGTCAACGCCCCCCGATCGCAGAAGCTCGTCGTCGGCGTCATGGGAGCGATCGTCATCGCGGCCGCCGCCTATTTCCTCCTCCTGGCACCTGCCCAGGCGCAGGTCTCGCAGCTCCATGCCGAGCTGAGCTCGCTGCAGAGCGAGATCACGCGCAGCAAGGCGATCGTCGCCGACCTGCTGAAGTATCGTCGCGAGGTCACGGAGCTCGAAGCCCGCCTCAACGCGCTCAAAGACAGGCTTCCCGGCGAGAAGGAGATCCCGACCCTCTACCGGTCGCTGTCTGACGCCGCGACGGCGTCGGGGCTGGCCGTCTCGCTCTTCCAGCCTCGGCCACCGGCGGTGCGGGACTACTACAGCGAGATCCCGATCGCCGTGAACGCCGAGGCGAGCTACCACCAGCTCGGCGAGTTCTTCGAGCGGGTCGCCAAGCTGGCGCGCGTCGTGAATGTCACGGAGATCAAGTTGAGCGGTCTCAACCGGCCGCGCAACCCGATCCGCGCCGAGCTGGTCCTGGCGACGTACATGTACCGTCCTGTGGGCTCGGCGCCGGCGCCGAAGCCAAGGTGAGGACCAGACATATGCACGCACACCGGGGGGTGCTGATGTCGGTCGGCTTCGTGGTGTTGCTGGGCGCATGTGGGAGCACGCCTCCCTCTGCGCCGCCGAAGCCGCCCGCCGCCTCCCAACCCGCGGCCGCCGTACAGGCGGTGCCGGCCGAAGTCGTCATCGCGGTGCCGAAGTACGACCCGAAGGGGCGCCGCGATCCATTCGAAACCCTCGAAGTACGCGAGGGCTCCGGAGGACTCACGGTGGCAGCGACTCGGCTCACGGGTATCGTTCGCAGCAATCGCTCGGCGCTCGCGCTGGTCGAAGCGCCCGATGGCATCGGGTACATCCTCAAACCCGGCGACACGCTCGGGGATGGCCGCCTGCTGGAGATCGGCTCCGACAGTGTGGTGTTCGTGGTGGCGCCCAAGACCGGCGCGCCGTCAAACCGCGTGGTTCTCAGACTGGCGACAAACTAAATGAACGCTGACAGACGGATCCCCATCGTGCCGGTCGTGGTGAGCCTCGCGCTGACCTTGCTGGCTTCGACGAGTACGGTGCCTGGGCCCAGAACGACGCAGTGCGGCTCAGCGATGTCACGGTGACGCCGCATTCGGACTCCGTCACCGTGTTCGTGAAGACGTCGCGCGAGGCGCAATACAAGGCCGATCTGGTGGACTCGCCCAGCCGGCTCGTCATCGATCTCGAGAACACGGTCTACGCGTGGCGCAAGACGCCGCTGAACGTCGGCAAGGATCCGGTCAAGCAGGTCCGCGGCAGTCAGTACCGTCAGGGCGTCGCCCGGGTCGTACTGGACCTGAGCCGCTCCGTTGGCTACGCGATCCGCGAAGAGTCCGACGGTCTCGCGATCGTCATTCCGACTGCCGCGCCGCCCGCGACGGCGGCGGTCGGGAACGGCCCCGCGATGCCGGCGGTGCCGGTGCCGCAGGATGCGTCGCCGGCGATCGCCCCGCCACCCGTCCAGTTGGCCCAGGCCGCACCGGCCGCGCCGGCGGCGCCCGCGCCGGCTCCGACCAACGGGCAGCGGCTGATCTCGTTCGACTTCAAGGACGCGGACGTCGTGAACCTGCTCCGCATCCTGGCCGCCGAGAGCAACAAGAACGTCGTCATCGGCGACGACGTCAAGGGCAAGATGTCGATCACCCTGAAGAACGTTCCCTGGGACCTCGCCCTCGACACCGTCCTCGAGACGCGTGGCCTTCGCAAGATCGAGAAGGACGGGGTGATGCGCATCGTCTCCAACGAGCAGTTGATCAAGGAGCGCGAGTCCGCCGCTCGAGTCGAAGAAGCGCGCATGAAGGCGGAAAGCGACGTGCGCACGAAGATCGCGGAGGCGCAGCTCAAGGAGCAGGAGGCGATCGACAAGCGGCGCCTCGCCGACGCGGCGATGGCCGAGCTGAGAGCTCGCGGGCCCCTCCGCGAAGAGACCATCCGCCTCTCGTACGCCGATCCCGACGAGGTCGCCAGGACCCTTCAGGGAATCCTGGGAATTCCCCCGACCGGTATTCAGGCTCAGATCGCGCCGACCGGCGAGGGGATGCCGCCGATCGCCGCGCCACCGTTCTCGGCACTCTACGGCACCGCGCCCCAGATCCCGCAGCCGCCTCCTCCCTCGCCGACCGCCGAGGTCCTGGCGAAAGGCATCACGATTCGGCCGTACAAGCCGACGAACTCCATCTTCATCCGCCACTACGAGGCGGACCTCGAGCGCATCAAGACGCTGATCCGCGAGAAGCTCGACATCCCGCTCCCGCAGGTGAAGATCGAGGCGCGGATGGAGATTCTCGATCGCGATGACCTCTTCGCGATCGGCGTCCAGTGGGGCGGCGGCGGCGCCGTCCAGGCCAACCAGAACTCGATTCTGGTCGGGCGCGGGTTCACCAGCGACACCAGTAACAATCTCGGGGTGCAGGGCGGCGTTCCCATGTCGGGTGTGTTCGGTCCCCCGAACGTCCCTGGTGGGCTTCCCCAACACGCTTCCGGTCAGCGGCACGACGGGCCTTCCGCTGGGCGGCAACCTCGTCAATCTCCCCATCGCCGCCGTGCTCGGTGGCGGCGTGGTGCCCGCCGGCGCGGGTGGTATCGCGTTCGGCTTCACCAGCAGCCGGTACAACATCAACCTCGCGCTCGAGGCGCTGCGGCTGCTCAGCAAGACGCGGACGCTCGCGCGCCCCGAAGTCGTGACCGTCGAGAACGGGACCGCCTCGATCTCGCTCGGTGAGGAAATTCCGTACGCGACCGTCAGCTCCGCCGGTACGCAGATCCAGTTCAAGGAAGCGGTGCTCAGACTCGACGTGGTGCCGACCGTCATTCGTGAAGGCGACATCACCAAGATCAAGATGAAGGTCACGATCGAGAACAACTCGCGAAGCAACACGACCGTGAACCTCGGGACCACCGCCGGTGCCCCTCCGGTCATCAACAAGCGCAAGGCGCAGACCGAGGTCCTCATCAAGGAAGGCGAACGCCTCGTCATCGGCGGCGTGACGACGAACCTCGACCAGGACGAGACGCGGAAGATCCCGCTGTTCGGCGACATTCCAGTCCTGGGCTGGCTGTTCAAGCAGACGGCCTCGCAGACCACGGGCCGCGAGCTCGTCGTGTTCATCACGCCCTCGGTCCTGAAAGTCGATACGGCGCAAGCGACGCCCCCGAGCCCGAAGAAGTAGCCGCATGAGCGGGATGTTTCGGTTCCCTCACCGTGGGCGAACCCCACGGTGAGGCCTTCGCGGCCGCACGACGACGGCCTATCTCGCCACCCTGAAAACCTGGTAGCCTGATTGGGCGGCTCTTCGCCCGTTCGGGGCGAGACGCCGGGAAATCCAGATGATCGTCGAAGTCAATCTCGGAAGCCGGTCGTATCGCATCGTCGTCGCCTCTGGCGCGCTCCAGAGCGTCGGCGAGCGCCTGCGTGAGCTGCGCCTCGGCTCGCGCGCCGCGCTGGTGAGTGACGCCGCCATCATGCGCCTGTACGGTAAGACCGTCGTCGCGAGCCTCGAGGCGGCCGGCTTCAACGTCACCCCGATCGACGTCCCGGAAGGCGAATCCGCGAAGACCCTCGACGTCGCGCGGCACTGCTGGGATGAGCTTCTGACGGCAGGCCTCGACCGGACCTCGACGGTGCTGGCGCTCGGTGGCGGCGCGGTGGGGGACGTGGCCGGCTTCGCCGCCGCGACCTACATGCGCGGGATCAACTTCGTGCAGCTCCCGACGACGGTGCTGGCCCAGGTCGATGCCTCCATCGGAGGCAAGACGGCGATCGACCATCCACTCGGCAAAAACATGATCGGGGCCTTCCATCAACCCCGGCTCGTCGTGGTCGATCCCGCTGTCGCGCGTACGTTGCCGGAGCGCGAGTTTCGCTCAGGGCTCGCGGAGATCGTCAAGCACGGGATCGTCCTGGACGCCGACTACTTCGCCGAGCTCGAGCGCGACCTGGCCCCGCTGGCGGCACGCGATCTCGGCGTGCTCGAGCGAATCATCGCGGGCTCCTGCCGACTCAAGGCGTCGGTCATCGAGCGCGACGAGCGCGAGGCCGAGCTTCGCCACGTATTGAACTACGGCCACACGATCGGGCACGCGCTGGAAGCCTCGACCGGATATGCGCGCTACGCCCACGGTGAAGCGGTCGCCCTGGGGATGGTCGCCGAGGCGCGACTCGCCCGACGGCTCGGCATCGCCGACGACGAGACGACCATGCGACAGCAGCGCATGCTGGAGACGCTCGGGCTTCCGGTCCGGGCCCCGGCGATCGAGGTCGAGCCCGTCGTGTCGGCGATGGCGCGCGACAAGAAGGCGAAGGACGGACGGGTCCCGTTCGTGCTGGCGCCCCAGATCGGCGCATTCCGCATCGTCTACGACGTGCCCACCACCGAAATCCGCGCGGCGATCGCCTCCCTCGCGTCGTGACCCACGAGGCAGGGTTGACAATGGAAACTTGCGCTCCGTATAACCAGGCTGGGATGCCCGGGGATGATCAGACGATCGTCGGCGCCATCCGCCGGCAAGAGGAGCGGCTGGCGCGGGATCCCGCTTCCCTCGCCTTCGCGCAGCTCGCCGACCTCTATCGCAAGGCCGGACGGACGCGCGACGCGATCGCGCTCTGTCGCAACGGGCTCACGCGCTATCCGCACTACACGACGGCTCGGCTGATCCTGGCCAAGGCGCTCGTGGCCGACGGCCAGCTCGCCCCGGCGCAGGTCGAGCTCGAGGCGATTCTCGAGATGAGTCCGAAGGACGTTCAGTGTCATCGCCTGGCGGCGGAGATCCAGCGACGGCTGGGCCACATCGACGAGGCCGTGCGGCACCTCGAAGCAGCCGTCGCCCTCGATCCGAGCGACCGCGAATCGCAGGGGCTGCTCTCGCTGCTGCGCGCGGCGGCGCCGCCGTCCGGCGAGGCCACCGGGCTCGCGCGGGTGCTGACCGACGACACGTTCGCGACGGTCACCTTTGGCGCGCTCTGCCTCGAGCAGGGATGCGTCGAGGAGGCCGCGCAGATCTTTACCCGGATCCTCCGAAAGAATCCGGATCATCGAGAGGCGCGGGACCGGCTCGAGACTGCGCTCCGCGCGCGTCAAAGACGGAAAGGCTAGGTTCGATGCAGGTGTCAACGGCCGAGTTCAAGAAGGGGCTCCGGATCGTCTTCGACGGCAACCCCTACACGATCGTCGACTTTCAGCACGTGAAGCCGGGCAAGGGCGGCGCGTTCGTCCGGACGAAGCTCAAGCACATGAAGCTCGGCAAGGTCATCGACAACACGTTCCGATCGGGCGAGAAGGTCGAGCTGGTCGACTTCGAAGAAAAGCACATGCAGTTCCTCTACAAGGACGATCGCTACAACTTCATGGACACCGAGACGTACGAGCAGCTCTCGCTCTCGGCCGACGAGGTCGGCGAGGCGCGTGAGTACCTGAGGGAGAACACCGAGGTGGACGTGCTCTACATCGCCGGCTCGCCGACGGCGGTCGAGCTCCCCAACTTCGTCGAGCTCGCGATCGCCCGCACCGATCCCGGCGTCCGCGGCGACACCGCCCAGGGCGGGACGAAGCCCGCGACGCTCGAGACGGGCGCGGTCGTCCAGGTACCGCTCTTCCTGAGCGAGGGCGACGTGGTCAAGGTGGACACCCGGACCGGCGAGTATCTCGGCCGCGTCGCCACGGCGGGTGCCTGATGGCGAAGCGGCGCCGCCAACCCGGCGGGGGCGAGGGCGCGCCGGTCGAGCTCGCGCGCAAGCTCGGCACCCTGCTGACCGAGCTCGGTCTCTCCGAGATCGACGTGACCGTCGGTGATGTTCGCGTGCGCCTGCAGCGCGGGGGGGCCGCGTCCGCGCCGCCCGTCGTCGCCGCCGCGCCCGTCGTGGCGTCCGTCGAGCGGCCGGCCGCCGCCGAGATCGAGTCCGCCTCGGGCGTGACGATCGAAGCGCCGATGGTCGGAACCTTCTATCGCGCGTCCTCGCCGACGGCGGATCCCTACGTCAGCGAAGGCGATCTCGTGAAGGAAGGCCAGATCCTCTGCATCATCGAAGCGATGAAGCTCATGAACGAGATCGAGTCCAAGGTGGCCGGGCGGGTCGTCAAAATTTTCGTCGAGAACGCGCACCCGGTCGAGTTCGGCCAATCTCTGTTCCTGATCGATCCCGCGCGCTGAGCCCAGGCGTGCCCCTCTTCCGTCGACCTCCGCCTGCTCGTCCTCGCCGCGCTGCTGCTCGGCGGCGCCGCGCTGCTGCTCGGCTGGCGCGAAGGTCGGCGGTACGAGCGGGGCGGCGCCGAGCGGACCGTCGTGTTCGCGTCCCTTCGTGCGCACGACGCGCAGGCGGTCACCGAGGAGGCCATCCGGCTGTACGCGACCGGGCAATTTCCGCGCGCGTGCGAGAAGTTCGGCCTCGCCGCCGCGGACGATCCGGCGAGTGTGGCGCGACGTCAGGACGTGGTCCGCTGCTTCGAGGGCTGGGGCTGGCACGAGCTCCGCGAGGGACGACCGGACGAGGCGGTCGTGCTGTTCACCAAGGGCCTGACCGAGACACCGGACGATCCGGCGCTCCTGAAAGGGCTCGGGGTCGCCGCGGTCCACGCCGGTCGCCCCGACGACGCGCTCGCGCCGCTCGAGAGAGCCGCCCGAGTGGAGTACGATCCGGAGGTCCGGCTCTTGCTCGCGCATCTGCATGACCGCCGCGACAACCCGGCGCAGGCCGTCGTCAATCTCAAGTCGGTGCTCGAGCACGAGCCGACCAACGAGCCCGCGCGCCGATTGCTCGACAAGGTCGAGCGGGAGTGGCGCGCCGAGGCGGGCTTCCGGCGCGAGATCACGCCGCGCTTCGTCGTGAAATACCGCGAGACCCTCGACGCGGACGTCCGGCGTGAGCTCGTCGCGCAGCTCGAGGCGGCGGCCGCGCGCGTCGGCCGGACGCTCGCGTACGTCCCGCAACAGCGGACGACGGTCGTGCTGTACGAGTATCGCGAGTTCCGCGACGTCACGCGCGTCCACGCATGGGCGACCGGGCTCTTCGACGGGAAGATCCGACTCCCGGTCGGCCGCGTCAGCCCGCCGGCTCACGAGCTGGAGCGCCTGGTGGTCCACGAGTACGCCCACGCCGCGATTCACGAGCTGGCGCGGGGCCGCGCGCCTCGTTGGCTCCACGAAGGGCTGGCTCAGGTCCTCGAGGGCGCGACGTCGGACCCGATCCTCCGGGCTCCGGCCGGTCTCACGCTCGCCGGCGTCGAGGCGCTGGCCGGCGACTCCGATCCCCTCCGCGCGCGCGCCGGCTACGACATCGCGCTCTGGATCGTCCGCGATCTCCTCGACCGCGGCGGGATCGACCCGCTGCGCGAGCTCCTGGCCCGGCTCGGCGCCGGCGAGACCATGGCCGAGGCGATGCCGCGCGTCTACGGGCTGCGCCTGACCGAGCTCGAGTCCCAGTGGCGGCGGGTCCTCGGCGGCTGACCCGTGTTCCACAAGATCCTGATCGCGAACCGGGGTGAGATCGCGCTGCGGATCATCCGCACGTGCCGCGAGCTCGGGATCCGCTCGGTGCTCGCCCACTCGAAGGCCGACGCCCATTCGTTGCCGATGCGGCTGGCCGACGAGACGATCTGCGTCGGGCCCGACTCGGCGCGAGAGAGCTACCTCAACATCCCCGCGATCATTTCAGCCGCCGCCGTCACCGACAGCGAGGCCATCCACCCGGGCTACGGATTTCTCGCCGAGAACCCAGCCTTCGCCGAGGTGTGCCGGGCGTGCTCGATCACGTTCATCGGCCCCTCGCCCGAGGCGATCCGCCTGATGGGCGACAAGGCGCAGGCGCGTCAGATCGCGATGCAGGCGGGCGTTCCGGTGATCCCGGGCAGCGAGGTGGCGCTCAAGGGCTCCGCCGAGGCGCTCGAGGTGTCCGATCGCATCGGCTACCCGATCATGTTCAAGGCGGCGGCCGGCGGCGGTGGTCGCGGGATGCGGATCGTCAGGGAGCGGGGCGAGGTCGTGCAGGCCTTCGACGCCTGTCAGTCCGAGGCCGGCGCGGCGTTCGGCTCGTCGGAGGTCTACTGCGAGAAGTACATCCAGAACGCGCGCCACGTCGAGGTGCAGGTGCTCGGCGACCGCAACGGCATGCGCGTGCATCTCGGGGAGCGCGACTGCTCGGTCCAGCGGCGACACCAGAAGCTCATCGAGGAGTCTCCCGCGCCGCTCCTGGCCGACCGGACGCGCGACGGCCTGCGCAAGGCCGCGCTCACCGTGGCGGCGGCCGTCAACTACGTCAGCGCGGGCACGGTCGAGTTCCTGGTCGACGAAGAAGGCGACTTCTACTTCATCGAGATGAACACCAGGATCCAGGTCGAGCATCCGGTGACCGAGATGATCACCGGGATCGATCTCGTCCGCGAGCAGATCCGGATCGCGATCGGCGAGCCACTCGGCTATCGACAGGACGCCGTACGGTTCGACGGTCACGCGATGGAGTGCCGCGTCAACGCCGAAGATCCCGAGACCTTCGCCCCGAGCGCCGGCCGCGTGACGATGTGGGTGCCGCCCGGTGGCTTCAACGTCCGCGTCGATAGCCACTTGATGGCGCCCTACGCCGTCCCGCCGTTCTACGACTCGCTGCTCGCCAAGATCATCGTCCGGGGCGCCAGCCGTGAGGAGGCGATCGACCGGATGCGCCGCGCCCTCCGCGAGACGGTGCTCGAAGGCGTCAAGACCTCGATTCCGTTCCATCTGAGAGTCCTGGACGACCCGGCCTTCCAGGAGGGCCGCGTCAGCAAGGTCGACCTGGTCCGACGCCGCGGCTGATGGACCCCTCGCTGTACGTCATCCTCGATCGAGCCGCCGCTCGCGGCCGCGACCTCGAAGAGATCCTCGACGCGACGATCGCCGGCGGCTGCCGCATGATTCAGCTCCGCGAGAAGGAATGGCCCACCGGTCGCCTCTTGCCGTTGGCCGAGCGGCTGCGTGACCGGTGCCGGCGGGCCGGCGTCACGTTCATCGTGAACGACCGGGTCGACCTGGCCGTCGCCGTCGAGGCCGACGGCGTTCACCTCGGCCAGGACGACTTGCCCCCGCGCGCCGCCAGGCCCCTGCTGCGCCCGGGAATGGTGCTGGGCCGCTCGACCCACAGTGTCGCTCAGGCCCGGCAGGCGCAGGCGGACGGCGCCGACTACATCGCCGTCGGCTCGATGTTTCCGACGCAAACCAAGCCTGATTTCGAGCTCGTGGGCCCTGAGCTGCTTCGGGCCGTTCGGCCGGAGACCAAGGCGCCCTTGGTCGGGATCGGCGGAATCACCCGCGCGAACGTGGCCCGGGTGATTCGCGCCGGCGCCGACGGTGTCGCGGTGATCTCGGCGGTCTGCGGAGCCTCCGATCCGGCCGCGGCGACCCGCGAATTCGTCGCGGCGATCCGCGCGGAACGTGACTTGACGCGGCGCGCGTCGCTATAATGTCGCCGCGCCGACCGGCACTCGTCACGTGACCGAAATCGCGCCTTAATCGTCTAAGGAGGGCACCGATGATCCGTCACAGGGGCTTTCTCGTTCTTGCGCTCGCCGCCATTCTGGCCGTGGGGCTACTCCCGGCCTCGAATCTCGAGGCGCAAGGTAGCAAGGGCACCATCAAGATCGCCACGCAGAGTCCTCTCAGCGGCGGTCAGGCGGCGCTCGGCGAGGGCATCAAGCTCGGCGCGCAGCTCGCCATCGAGAAATTCAAGGGCGCGCTCGAGAAGCAGGGCTTCAAGGTCGAGCTCGTGCCCTTCGACGACCAGGCCAAGCCCGACGTCGGTGTGGCGAACGCCAAGAACATCATCGCCGACAAGGACATCCTCGCGATCATCGGGCACCTGAACTCGGGCGTCGCGATTCCGTCCTCCGAGGTCTACAAGGAAGTCTCGCTCGCGATGATCTCGCCCGCGAACACCAACCCGGTCGTGACCGACCGCGGCTACCCGAACGTGAACCGCGTCTGCGGGCGTGACGACGTCCAGGGCGTCGTCGGCTCCGAGTTCGCGCACGCCACGATGAAGGCCAAGACCGTCTACATCATCCACGACAAGACGCCGTACGGTCAGGGCGTCGCCGAGTTCTTCAAGGCCGACGCCGAGAAGAAAGGCCTGAAGATCGTCGGCTTCGAGGGCACCGAGGAGAAGTCGAACTTCGACCCGATCGTCACGCCGATGAAGGCGAAGAACCCGGACGTGATCTACTTCGGCGGCATCTACGACCAGGCGGCGCCGTTCTTCAAACAGGCCCGCGAGAAAGGCGTCAAGGGCAAGTTCTTCGGTCCCGACGGCATGGACTCGTCGGATCTGACGAAGATCGCCGGCAAGGCCGTGGTCGGGATGTATTACACCTCGGCGGCCGGCCCCGCCTCGGAGCTCCCGAGAGCCAAGGCCTTCGTCGACGAGTTCAAGAAGAAGTTCGGCAAGAATCCCGAGCCGTATGCGGCCGAGGCCTACGATGCGGCCACGATCGCCCTCAAGGGCATCGAGGCGGCGGCGAAGGGCGGCAAGATGCCGACGCGCGAAGACGTCGCGACGGCCGTCCGCAAGACCAAACTGCCCAACGGCATCACCGGCGACATCGAGTTCGACGGCAAGGGCGACCGCAAGAAGGCGCTGTACTTCGTGTTGCAGGTCGCCAGCGACGATCCGGCGAACTGGGGCTCCAACAAGATCGTCAAGCAGCTGGCGATCGCCGCGCCTGCCGCCCCCAAGAAATAGCGTAGTCGGAGGGGGCGGCCGGGCCGAGGTCCCCCGCGAAACCTGAAAACAACACAGGTTCTGCGGGGGACCCCGGCCCGGCCGCCCCCTCCGACTTTGCGGCCTAGAACATGGACGTCGAGCTTCTGATCGGGATCTTTCCACAGGTACTTCTCGACGGCATCACTCTCGGCTTCATGTACGCCCTCATCGCGCTCGGCTACACGATGGTCTACGGCGTCCTCGAGTTCATCAACTTCGCGCACTCCGAGATCTTCATCTTCGGCGCCTTCGTCGGCGTCGAGATCCTTCTCGGCCTGAAGAGCATCGGGCTCCTCGACGGTCTTCCCTGGCCGCTCGTGCTCTTGCTGGTCCTCGTAGCCGGCATGGCCTCCAGCGGGCTGCTCGCCGTCACGGTGGAGCGGATCGCCTACCGTCCGCTGCGCGGTGCGCCCCGGTTGATTCCGTTGATCTCCGCGATCGGGATCTCCTTCTTCCTGCAGGACCTCATCCGCCTCGTCGAGTCGCTCTGGCGAAACGCCTTCAATCTCGTCTATCCGACGATGGACGCTCTCAACCTCCGCTTCGAGATCACCGAGAACATCGACGTCTCGGTCAAGTCGCTCGTGGTCATCAGCGGGGCGCTGCTGATGCTCCTGGCCCTCCACCTGATCGTGAACCGCACGAAGGTCGGTACCGCGATCCGTGCGGTGGCCGAGGATCAGGCGGCGGCGAGCCTCATGGGCATCGATGTCAATCGGATCATCTCGCTCACGTTCTTGATCGGTGGGGCGATGGGCGGTGCCGCGGGCGTGCTGTTCGGCGTTCAGTACAGCCTGATCAACCCGTACAGCGGCTTCATCCCCGGCCTGAAGGCCTTCACCGCGGCGGTGCTCGGCGGCATCGGGAACATTCCCGGCGCCATGGTCGGCGGGCTCGTCCTCGGGCTCCTGGAGGCGTTCGCGGCCGCCTACTTGTCCCTGCTCACGGGCGGCGCGTTCGGCGCCGAGTACAAGGACATCCTCGCCTTCTCGATGCTGATCTTGATCCTGATCTTCCGGCCCAAGGGCCTCCTCGGCGAAGTGGTGCGGGAGCGAGCGTGATCTGGTCATTGATCGCCGTGGCGCTGGTCGGGCTGTCCGCGGTCGCGGTCGCCACGTTTCCGCGCTCCGTCCTGATCTTCCTCCTGTTCCAGGGCTCGCTGCTCTTCGTCTACAGGGCGCGGATACCGGAACGGCTACGCTGGGCGCTCCTGGCGATCAGTCTCCTGGTGCTGATGCCGACGATCGGGTACTACAACAGCTACTATCTCGAGGTCGCGACCCAGGTCGGTATCTTCGTGGCGCTGGCGCTCGGCCTCAACATCGTCGTTGGGCTGGCGGGACTCCTGGATCTCGGCTACGTGGCCTTCTTCGCCGTCGGCGCGTACTCCTGGGCGATCCTCGGCTCGCCACACGCCAACGTCATCTTCGGCGGCGAGATGTTCCCGCTGGCCGGCTGGTGGTTCTACATCTTTCTCTTCGTCGGGCTCGCCACGGCGGCGACCACCGGAATTCTGCTCGGCTTGCCGGTGCTGCGGCTGCACGGCGACTACCTGGCCATCGTCACCCTGGGCTTCGGTGAGGTCATCCGGGTCCTGGCGAACAACCTCGACAAGCCGATCAACCTCACGAACGGCCCCAAGGGCATCACGCCGATCATGCGGCCTCCGACGCCGTTCGGCCTTCCGTACGGCGAGTACTTCTATTTCCTCGCCTTGCTCATCGTGGTGGCGGTCGTCATCGTCAACCGCCGGCTCGAGGATTCGCACATCGGCCGGGCGTGGGAGGCGATCCGCGAGGACGAGCTGGCCGCGCGGGCCATGGGCGTGTCGCTCGTGCGCATGAAGCTCATGGCGTTCGCCTGCGGCGCGTCGTTCGCCGGCGTGATGGGCGTTCTGTTCTCGGCCAAGCAGGTCTTCATCAACCCGGAGTCGTTCACCTTCCTCGAGTCGATCGGCGTCCTCGCCATGGTCATCCTGGGCGGGATGGGCTCGATTCCCGGGGCGATCGTCGGGGCCACCGTCGTGACCGTGCTGAATCTTCAGGTCCTGAAGGGATTCTCGCTCTGGCTCAACGAGCTCAAGAACGCGGGCGTCACGATCTTCGGCTACAGCCTCGCCGATCTCCCGACCCAGTTCGAGCCCGCCAAGTACGAGCGGATGGTGTTCGGCATCATCCTCGTCCTCATGATGATCTTCCGCCCGCAAGGGATCTTCCCCGCGCGCCGTCGCCAGCGCGAGCTCGCTCATTGAAGCCGGCGCTCGCCGCTGGGACACCGCGCGGGGCGGCGTCGTAGAGCCCGCGACCGTGCCGGCCCTCTTCGAAGCCCGGGGCGTCACGAAACGGTTCGGCGGGCTCACGGCGCTGCACGGCGTGGACTTCGCCGTCGACCGTGGCATCTCGTCGATCATCGGACCCAACGGCGCCGGCAAGACGACGCTCTTCAACATCTTCACCGGCCTCTACGCGGCGGACGAGGGCAGCGTGACCTTCCGCGACCAGCCGCTGCTCGGGTTGCGCCCCGACCAGATCACGGCGCTCGGCATCTGCCGCACGTTCCAGAACATCCGTCTCTTCGCCAACATGACGGCGATCGAGAACGTGCTCGTCGGCATGAACTCGCGCATCTCGCTCCGTCTGTGGGATGTCCTGTCGCGCAGCCCGGGCTTCCGCCGGACCGAATCCGAGCTGGCCGCCCGCGCGGTCGCGTTGCTGAATCGCGTCGGGCTGCAGGTCAGCGCGAACGTCGTCGCGCGCAACCTGCCGTACGGCGATCGGCGACGGCTCGAGCTCGCCCGCGCGCTCGCCTCCGAGCCCGCGCTGCTGCTCCTCGACGAGCCGACGGCCGGCATGACCCAGGGGGAAGCGGGCGCCCTGATGCATCTGCTGCGTGGGCTCGTGGCCGACTTCGGCATCGCCATCATCCTGATCGAGCACAACATGCGCGTGGTCATGGAGGTCTCCGACCGGGTCACCGTGCTCGATCACGGCGAGAAGATCGCCGAGGGGCCGCCGCGCGAGGTCCAGAGCGACGCACGCGTGATCGAAGCCTACCTGGGCAAGCGCGGCGCCGGGCCGAGGGCGAAGCCGCGTGCTTAAGGTCGAGTCGCTCGATGTGTCGTACGGTGAGATTCGAGCACTCAAGGGCGTGGGGCTCGAGGTCGGACAGGGCGAGATCGTCACGCTCCTCGGCAACAACGGCGCCGGCAAGACGACCACGCTCAAGACGATCTCCGGGCTTCTCCATCCGACCCGCGGCGCCATCACCCTCGAGGACCGGTCGCTCCTCGACGTGCCGCCGCACGCGATCGTGGCGCGGGGCGTCGCGCACGTGCCCGAGGGACGGCGGATCTTCAACCGTCTGACCGTCCGCGAGAACCTGACGATGGGCGCGTACCTCAGAAGCGACGCCGGAATCGCGGGCGACCTCGAGCGGGTCTTCGGATTGTTCCCGCGTCTGGCCGAGCGCGTCACCCAGGTCGCCGGCACCCTGTCGGGCGGCGAGCAGCAGATGCTCGCGATCGGGCGCGCGCTCATGGCGAATCCACGGCTCCTGCTGCTGGACGAGCCGAGCATGGGGCTGGCGCCCGTCCTCGTGGAGCAGATCTTCGACACGATCATCGATATCAACCGCCAGGGCATGACGATCTTGCTGGTCGAGCAGAACGCGGCCATGGCGCTCTCGATCGCGCATCGCGGGTACGTCCTGGAGACGGGCTCCATCGCGCTCACCGGAACCGCGGCCGAGTTGTCGGACAACGCCGATGTCCGCCGAGCGTATCTGGGCGAATAGCGCGGCCGCGGGGCTCCTGCTCCTCGCCGCGCTGCTCATCTTCACCAATCTCGACGACCGGCGCCTCTGGGACGACGAGGCGGAGACCGCGCTGCTCGCGAAGAGCACCTTGCGCTTCGGCGTCCCCCTCGCGTGGGACGGCGTCACGCTCATCTCCCAGGAGTGCGGCACCGACTACGACTCGAACTATCTCTGGCGCCAGACGCCGTGGCTGCCGATCTACGTCGCGGCCGGCTCGTTCGCGCTGCTCGATACCTCGACCTTCACGGCTCGCCTGCCCTTCGCGCTCCTGGGCCTCCTCGCCGTGCCTTCGATGTATCTCCTGGCCCGGCGCGCTTCCGGGGATCGACCGACCGCGATGCTCGCCGCCGGCTCACTGCTCCTGTCGGTGCCATTCCTCTTGCACGTGCGGCAGTGCCGGTACTATGCCGTGGCGATTCTGGCCGCGATCTGGGTGCTCTACTTCTTCTTCCTTCTGCCGACACGCCGCCGCCTCGCCGCCGCGGGTCTGGCCCTCTCGCTCACGGTCCTCCTGCATGCGAGTCACCTTCTGTTCTTCGGCGCCGTCGCCGGCCTGGCCTTGGCCGCGCTGGTCCTCGCGCTCCAGGCGGCGGTGCTCGAATGGCTCGCCGCCGCCGTCGCGGGCACCATCATCGTGAATCTTCCGTGGCTTCTCGGGTCCGGCGTCGAACAGACCAGCGGCCGGCTCCTGGCCCTCGCATCCGTGAGATCGTTCGTCTCGAATCTCGCAAGCTACGGGGCGCGCATCGAGCTGTACGCCTTTCCGGCGGTGCTCCTCGCCGTCGCGCTCATCGCACTCGCCGTGGTCACACGCGCGCGGCCCGATGTGCGGATCGGTCGCGCGTCCGCGCGTGCCTCGCGCTGGTCGCGTTCGCGCTGGGCCACATTCTGGTCGTCGCCACCGTGCCGTTCGTCTTCTTCCGGTACGCGATCACGCTCTTGCCCGTCTTCGCGCTTCTCCAGGCCTGGGCCATCCGCGCGTTGGCCACGCGAAGTCGTGTGCTCGCCGCCGCGATCCTGCTCCTGGCGCTCTTGCCCGACCGGGCCGATCTGGTTCATGGCCGATTCTCGATCACGCTCGCCAGGTACGTCGACGAGATCACGCACCACGTTCCCGGTCCGATCGATGGGATCATCCGCCTTCTCGACGCCTCGGCGCGACCTGGAGATCGGCTCTTCATCTCCTACGGCGACCTCCCGCTACGCTTCTATACGCGACTGGAAATCCGCGGCGGTCAAGGCTGCCAGAGCCTCGCGGGCTGGCCGCCGCCCGACTGGGTGATCGTACGGTACTTCTTCAGATTTCAGCCCGCAGCGCCGGCCGCGAAGCAAGACGCCGAGCGCACGCTCCAGTATTTGAAGACCGGGATCTCGCAGTCCGCGTACCGCCGGATCGATCTGCCGGTCGTCGATACGATCTGGGAAAACATCCCCGAGCCGGACCGTCACGTATTTCGTGACCCGGGCGACCGGCCGAAGATCACCGTGTACGAGAAGGCGCGGCCCTGAGGTCGCGGCTTCCGGCCTGGCTCGCGGTCGCGACGGTGGTGACCGTGGCGGCCGCGATCAGGCTCCGGCTGCTCGACGTCCCGCTCGACCGCGACGAGGGCGAGTACGCGTACTTCGGCCAGCTCCTGCTCGCGGGTGTCCCACCGTACGCCCTGGCCTACAACCTCAAGCTGCCGGGAATCTACGGCGTCTACGCCTTGATCCTGGCCGTCTTCGGCCAAACGCCCGCGGGGATCCGCACCGGCCTCATCCTGACGACCTCGGCCACCACGGTGGCCACGTATCTGCTCGGCGCCCGACTCGGCGGGTCGGCCGTGGGCGTCGCCGCCGCCGCCGTCTTCGCGGCCCTGTCGTTGAACCCTAAGATGCTCGGCATCGCCGCCTACGCTGAACATTTCGCGCTCCTGCCCGTCGTGGCGGGTGCCGTCGTTCTGTGGAGAGGCGGTCGCGAGCGGCGACCGATCAGCCTGCTCACCTGCGGAATCCTGTTCGGCCTCGGCTTGCTCATACGCCAGAGCGCGGCACTCTTCGTCATCGGCGCCGTCGTCTATCTGCTCGTGGCGCGTGGCGACGGCATCGCGGAACACCCTCGGGTCGGACGCCTCGGCGCCATCGCCGTTTTTCTTGCCGGCGCTGCCGCGCCGCTGGCGCTCACGTGTCTGGCGCTCTGGGCGGCCGGAACTTTCCGAACCTTTTGGTTCTGGGTGTTCACGTACGCGCGCTACTACCAGGCCGACCCGGCGACGGGCTGGAGCAACCTCGTCCGCACGCTCGGCGCGGTGGCGCCGTCCACGTCGGTGGTGCTCGCCCTCGCCGGCGTCGGCCTGGCTTCGGTCATCCGCGACCCGAATCGCGACCGGCGGACCTTCGTCGTCGCGTTCGCCGCGTCCGCGCTGCTGGGAACAATGATGGGTCTGCAGTTCAGGCCCCACTACTTCTTGCTGGCCGTTCCGGCCCTGGCTCGTGCTCTCCGGTATCGGACTGGTCGCGCTCGGCGGCCTGCTCGCCACCCAGCCGTCCCGCGCGCTCCGCTGGGCTCTGCCGTGTGCCCTGGGCCTCGTCGCGCTCGCCCAGCCGCTCTACGCGTCGCGCGCCGTCCTCTTCGAGCTCGGGCCGGGGCAGGTCTCGCGAGCGATCTACGGGCGGAACCCCTTCCCGGAGTCGGTAGAGGTCGCGCGCTACATTCGTGAGCACAGCGCCGCCGGCGATCGAGTCGCCGTCGTCGGATCGGAGCCGCAGATCTACTTCTATTCGGCCCGCCGATCGGCGACCGGCTACATCTACACGTATCCGCTGATGGAGCTGCAGCCCTACGCGTCGGCGATGCAGCAGGAGATGATCAGGGAGATCGAGGCCGCCGCGCCACGATTCCTGGTCTTCGTCAGCGCGACCCGCTCATGGATCGCGCGGCCGGGCTCCGATCGGACGATCTTCGGCTGGTTCGAGGCCTATCAGCGCGGCTTCACACGGGTGGGTGTCGTGGACATCCCAGCTCAGCAGGAGACCGTGTATCGATGGGGTGACGCGGCGGCCGGCTACGCACCGCGGTCCGATGTCTGGCTGATGGTCTTCGAGCGGACACGCCCGCAATGAGTAGGGACCGCCGCCGCCGGCGTGATCGGGAGGCGCCGAGGGCGCGGAGTCCCGGCGCGAATCGTGGTGGGCCTGGATCGTCGTGGCCCTCATCGTCAGCCACGGTCGCGATGATCCGTGTTCGCCTGCTGGACGTGCCGCTCGACCGCGACGAGGGCGAGTACGCGTACTTCGGCCAGCTCCTGCTGCAGGGCGTTGCCCCGTACGCGAGCGCCTACAACTTCAAGCTGCCCGGCATCTACGTCGTGTACGCCACCATACTCGCCGCCCTCGGCCAGACACCGGCGGCGGTCCACGTCGGACTGCTGATCGCCAACGCGATCTCGATCGTGCTGATGTTCCTGGTGGCGCGCCGACTGATCGGCACGCTCGGCGGCGTCGCGAGCAGCGCGACGTATGCAGCGCTCGCGCTGAGCCCTCGGCTGTTCTCGCCGTCGGCCTACGCCGAGCATTTCGTCCTCGTGCCCGTGCTCCTCGGCATGCTGGTGCTCACCCGATCGAGTCGACCCGAGAGACTGATCACGGCGTTCGGCGCCGGCACCCTCTTCGGCGTGGCATTTCTGGTGAAGCAGAGCGGCGGCGCCTTCGCCCTGTTCGGTCTCCTGTCCATCCTCGCCGTGTCCGAGCGACAGTCGTCGGAGGACAACGGTCGCGCGCGGTATTCGTGGCCGGCACCTTGGCGCCGTACGCGATGCTCTGTCTGTTCATGCTGTTCACCGGCGCCTTCGGCTCCTTCTGGTTCTGGACCGTCACGTACGCGTACTACTACGGGACCGGCGAGCCGGTGGCTCGGGGCGCGAGCAATCTGTGGGCTGCGCTCGGCTCGATCCTCCCGACGTGCTACCTCGCGGCCGCCCTCTCAGCGCTCGGCTTCGCGGCGGGTGTCTGGGATCGTCCCGCACGCGCGCGCTTCGCTCCGATCGGCATGCTGCTGCTCTGCGGCCTGATCGCGACCTCGGCGGGACTCTATTTTCGCAATCAGTACTTCATCCTCCTGCTTCCCGCCGTCGCGCTCCTCGCGGGCGTCGCCGTCGACGCACTCACGCGGCATCTGGCCGTCGGCGGCAATCCGGTGAGGCGGGCCGCCGTCGCGATCGCCTGCACCGTCGTCCCGCTCCTCCACCTCGTCTATCTGGAGCGTGCGATCCTCTTCACGGCCACGCCACGGCAGGTGGCCCGGGCTCTGTACGGCATGAACCCATTTCCCGAGGCGATCGAGATCGGGCGGTATCTCCAAGATCGAACGTCGGCCGACGATCGCATCGCCATCGTCGGCTCCGAGCCCGAGATCTACTTCTATTCGCAGCGGCGAGGCGCGACCGGATACGTGTACACCTATGCGCTGATGGAGCCTCAGCCGTACGCGGTCTCGATGCAGAGGGAGATGATCCGCGAGATCGAGACCGGGGAGCCGCGCTTCGTGATTTTCGTGCGAGTGTGGACCTCGTGGCTCATGCGCCCGGAATCCGACCAGACGATCTTTCGCTGGTTCGACGAGTATCAGAAGCGATTCGAGCGGGTCGGCGTCGTCGACATGCTCTCGCCCGGGCAGACGCGCTATCTTTGGGGCGAAGCGGCCGCGGCCTACACGCCCGTCACGGATCGCTGGATCGCCGTCTACGAGCGTCGCGGGGCGGCGGCCGCCAATGAAAGGACCCGGCCATGAGAAGTGAAGGCTTGACCTTCGAGCAGCACGACGTCGGCGCCACGTTCCGAACGCTCAGCCGGACGGTATCCGAGACCGACATCGTGACCTTCGTCAACCTGTGCGGGTTCACCGAGCCCCTGTTCATGGACATGGAGTACGTCGCGCGCGAGTCCGTGTTCAAGCGCCGTGCGGCGCCCGGAGCCCTGACCTTCGCGCTCTCCGAGGGGCTGATCATGCAGACCGGGCTCATCCACGGCACGGGAATGGCCTACCTCGGCGGTGAGATGCGCCTGACGGCGCCGGTGCTCGAGGGCGACACGCTGACCGTCGAGATCAAGGTCACCGACAAGCGCGAGACGAAGAAGGCCGACCGCGGCATCGTGACGTATCTCCATCGCGTCCTGAACCAGCGCGGTGAACAGGTGCTCGAGGCGCGCGTGCAGCGGATGATCCGCCGCGCCGAGGCTCGGTAGTGGACGTCAGAATCGTCCAGATCAGCATCTCGCCCGGTGGAGTTCCGAAAACGGCGATCCCCTCGGCGTGGGTGACGACTGAGGGGCTCGTGGGCGACGCGCACCGTCACCGGCACCACGGGGGACAGGAGCGCGCCGTCTGTCTCTACTCGATCGAGGTGATCGAGTGGCTGCGGATCGAGGGCCATTCGATCGGTCCCGGCAGCATCGGCGAGAACGTGACGGTGAAAGGGCTCGATTGGTCCGCCGTCGGGCCGGGCCGCCGCGTGCTCCTCGGAGAGCGCGTCCTGCTCGAGGTGACGCGCTACACGACTCCGTGTCAGACCATCAGAGGCGTCTTCAAGGGCGGCGACATCGCTCGCGTGTCCCAGAAGACACACCCCGGCTGGAGCCGTGTCTACGCGCGGGTGCTCGTCGAGGGCCCGATACGTCGCGACGACCCGGTACGCCTGCTCGACGCAGTCCAGGCCGCCGAGCTCAGCGCTGCCGCACCCCGGTGAGCCGGCGAGCGTCCGTCGTCATCATCGGCGGGGGTGTCAGTGGCGTGTCGATCGCCTTTCATCTCGCCGCGGCCGGCGTCCGCGACGTACTCGTGCTCGAGCGACGGACACTGGCGTCCGGCGGCACGGGCCGATCGGTCGGCATCGTCCGCCAGCTCTATCCGACGAGAGAGACCAGTCAGATGGTGGTGCGCTCGCTCGGCGTGTTCCAGCGCTTCCGTGAAGCAGTCGGCGGCGACTCGGGCTACGTCGCGTGCGGCGCGCTGATCGGCGTGTCGGCGGCGATGCGGCCGAAGCTCGAAGCGACCGTCGCGCTCCAGCGGTCTGTCGGCGTTCGCGCCGAGGTGCTGGAGCCGAGCGATCTCGTCCGCGTCGAGCCGCGGATCGATCCCGAGAATCTCGGCGCGATCCTCTACGAGCCCGACTCGGGCTACGGCGATCCCACCGCGGTGACGAACGGCTACGCGGACGCGGCGCGCCGCAGCGGCGTGCGCATCGAGCAAGGTGTCGAGGTGGTGGCGATTCGCAGCGCGGCCGGCCGCGTCACCGGCGTCGACACCGCGTCGGGCGAGCGCATCGACGCTCCAGTGGTCGTCAACGCGGCGGGACTCTGGTCGCCGGCCGTCGCACACCTGGCCGGCATCGCGCTGCCGATCGTGATCGGTCGACATCCAGTCTTCGTCGTCGAGCGCGACGCCTCCTTCGGACGCCCGCACCTCGTCTATCTCGACCTCGCGGGCGGGAGCTACGCGCGGCCCGAGACCGGCGGACTTACCCTCACCGGCTCGCTCACCGACGACGAGACACAGCATCCGATGGAGCCCGAGCTGCTCGGTGCCGACGTCGGCCTCGATGAAGCGACCGAGGTTCTCGAGCGCACGGGCCGCGCCATTCCACGCCTGGCGGAGGCGCGCTACCGTCGTGGCTGGGCCGGCGCCTTCGACATCACGCCCGACTGGATGCCGATTCTCGACGAGTCGCCGCTGCGTGGCTTCTGGATCGCGGCCGGCATGAGCGGGCACGGCTTCAAGCTATCGCCGGCGGTCGGCGAGATGATGGCGGCGCTGATCACCGGGGCCACGCCGC
This sequence comes from uncultured Candidatus Rokubacteria bacterium, assembly GCA_963789955.1. Taxonomy (GTDB): domain Bacteria; phylum Methylomirabilota; class Methylomirabilia; order Rokubacteriales; family CSP1-6; genus AR31. The sequence continues at coordinate 363,905 of CAWBMV010000034.1, read as the reverse complement.
CGGTCGATCCGGCGCCGTTCGCGTTCGGGCGCTTCGATGCGAAGGGGCCGAGCGGCACGTTCGTCGCCTCCTACCTGAGCTGAGCCGCGGCGGCGCGCGTCAGCGCGCGACCGGCAGCTCGACGGTGAACGTCGTGCCGGCGCCTTCGACGCTCTCGACGCGAATCCTGCCTCCGACCGACTCCACGATGGTCTTGGTGATCGCCAGTCCGAGGCCCGTTCCGGCGATATCGCGAGTGGCCTTGCTCTTGACTCGGTAGAACTTGTCGAACACGTGAGGCAGGTCGCGGGCGGGAATCCCCAGGCCCGTATCCGACACGCGGATCGTCACGGTCTCCGCGCCGTCGCCGCCGGCTGAGAACGCGGCCGAGACCGTGACCCGCCCGCCCGACGACGTGTACTTGATGCCGTTGTCGATGAGATTGACCAGCGCCTGCCTGATTCGGATCGGCGCGGCGATGACGATCGCGTGCTCGGGAAGGTCGGCGCGCAGATCGATCGTCTTCCGCTCGGCGTTGGGCCCGACGAGCCGCAGCGCCTCCTCCGCGACCGGCACCACGTCCATCGGCTCGCGGGCCGCATCGAGCCCAGCCTCGATCTTGCCGATGTCGAGAAGGTCGGTCACGAGATCGGCCATGTGCTGGGCCGTGTCGCGGATGTCGTGGCAGTGCTTCTCGAAGTTCGGATCGGCCGGGCCGGCCATGCGCATCAGGTCCGCGAGCCCCGCGATGACCGTGATCGGGCTCTTGAGGTCGTGCGAAACGGTGTTGATGAAGTCGTTCTTCATCTGCTCGAGGTTTTTCAAGAGCGAGATGTCGCGGAGCACGACGGCCAGTCCCACCGGCTCACCGAATGGCGTGACGACCTGGACCATGCTCGCCTGCGCGATGCGGCCGTCGGGCAGTGGCAGCTCCGAGATGCCGGGCTTACCCTTCACGAACAGCTCACGCAGCGGGCCGTAGTCGACGACCTCGAGCAGTGGGCGACCCTCGATGACATCCAGCGTCAAACCCAGCATCTGGCGAACAGCTCCGTTGGCCAACAGTACGAGACCGCCCAGGTTCATCGCGATGACGGCGTCCGCGGTACTGCCGAGCACCCCCAGCATCGTCATCCGCTCGTCGGCGAGAGCCTGATAGGCCTGTGACGTCTCGAGCGCGGCCGAAAGCCCCGCCGCGAGCAGGGTCGCCACCTGCGCGTCATCGTCCCCGTAGGTGACCGGCGGTCGGCTCGCGAACAGCAAGGCACCGAGGACGTCGAGTCCGCGACGGATCGGAACCACCAACGTCGCGCACAGGCCCGCCGAGATCAGGACCCCCTCGAGATCGTGAACGCCGTCGCGAACGAGCGCCAGATCGTCGATTCGCTGCGGCTGTCCCGTGGTCATCGCGCGTCCCGGCAGCCCCTCGTAGAGCGAGAAGCCGCGCAGGCTCACGGCGCCGGCGTCGAGGCCGGCGAGCGTGTGCACGAGATAGCTGCCCTTCTCGGGATCCGCGAGGCACACCGCGAGGTAGTCGTGCGGCACCGCACTTCCCGCGTGGTCGCCGAGCGTCTGAAAGAAATGGGTGGGAATCGGCGAACGGAACAGCTCGATGAGGATCTCGCTGAGCCGCTTGAGGCGCTCGGCCTGACTCATACCCGCACGGGGGTCTCGCCGCAGCGGGTTCGCGCCAGCTGCGCGAGCTCGGCACCGCTCGGGACCGGATCGACCGGGCCGACAACCATGACGCTGCGGATCACGCCCTGCTTGTCGATCAGGAACATGCCCTGTTCGTGCGCGGTCATCGCGTGATGGTGGAGTCGGCGCACGAAGTTCCGGTTCATGACGTCGAAGAACGCGCCGCGCGTCTGGTTGACGCTGTCACCGTGCGTGAACGCGTGGGCGAAGCTCACCACGGCCGTACGAGTCGCCTCGAGCACGCCTCGGTCCCCGAGGCCGTAGACCGCGAAGAGCCGCTTGTCGGGATCGCACACGAACGGGAACGGGAGCGGCGACGAGCCGAAATAGCGGCGCGCGCTCTCCAGGAGATTCGGCGCGACCTGGATCACCTCGGTCTCAGCGGTCTGGAGCTCCGCGTAGTTGCTGCGGATTCCGTCCGTGTAGATGCGGCAGAAAGGGCACGTGAACCCGCGTGAGAACCAGACGATCACGTTTCGGCGCTCACGGTAGGACACGAGATCGACCATCGGGCCGCAGACCGATGGCAGCGCGAAGCTGGGCGCTCGCTCGCCGACGGCGGGACGCTGGAACGCCTGCTCCACGGTCGTCAGAGTCGCCATGCGCTCAGGTCTCGCGGACCTCTTTTCCGCACCTATCATCGAGGCAAGAGCTATACCAATGATAAGTCTATGTTTTAAATCACATTATTGTCCTTTGCGAGCCCCTCCTGATCGGCTATTTCCGGCCGGGATGGCCAGGAATGAGCCAGCCGCCGGCAAGCGCCCTTACCGCGCGATACCGTTTTGCTGAAAGTATCGCTCGGCGCCCGGGTGGAGCGGCAGCGCCATCCCCGCTGAGCGCGGTGTGTAATGCGAGGTGGCGGGCGGCGGGATGCGAGCTTTGAAACTGAGGCAGGTTGTCGAAGACGGCCTTCGTCAGAGAATAGACCAGCTCGTCAGCCACGTTCGAGCGGACGACCAGAATCGCCGTCACCCCAGCCGACGTCACGTCATGCTCCAATCCCGGGTAGGTATTCGCAGGGATTTTCTCGACCGTGTAGAAGGGATACGACCGGCGGAGCGCGTCGCCGGCGGAGTCACCGATACCGATGAGCGTGAGCTTGCCGGACGCCATCGCGTCCGCGATGAGCAGTGATCCCAGCGCCGTCGACACGAACACGGCATCGACGGTCCCCGCCTTCAGCTGGCCGAAGGCCGCCATCCGGCCGATCGACTGTATCGTGCGGATGTCGGTTTCGAGAACGCCGTGCACCTTCAGAACCTGGAGCGCGTTCTGCTCCGCGCCGCTACCCGGAGCGCCGAGCACGACCCGCTTGCCCTTGAGGTCGCGAATCGATCGCACGTCCGCCGATCTTCTGGCGATGACGTGAACGATCTCGGGATACACGCTGAAGACCCCGGCCATGTTCTTCACCGGCTTCCCGGCGAACGCGTCGAGCGTGATGCCGTTGAAGGCGTAGTACGCGACGTCGTTCTGGAGGAGCGCGAAATCGGCTTCGCCCGACTTGAGCAGCCGGACATTGGCGATCGAACCCGCCGACGAGTCGACGGCGACCAGGAATTTGAGTTCGCTCGCGTCCGACGTGATGCGTGAGATCGCGCCGGCGATTGGATAGTACGTCCCGTCGACCGGGCCCGAGGCCATGATGACGGACCGCCGCGGCTGGGCCGAAAGCGCGCTCGGAAATACCGCCACCGAGACGAGCGCAGTGCCGAATCCCAGAGCGAGAACGCTATTCAAGAACACAGCTCTGGGAGCGACAGCCGCTTGGTACCCGCGCTGTCGAGATCGGCTATCGCCAGTGACCGTGGGGCCTTCGTGCTCTTCGTCCGAGGAGGCAGCCGCCTCGACGTCACGCACACACGGTAGCGGTCTGGTAATGCGCATCCTCAGGGTGCGTCAGGGACAGTCCGGCAAGCGTCGGCCCGGCGGAGTCATATGCTGTCTGAGCATGATGACGATGGCCACGTTGGAGCACTTGGGTCGGGCTCGCGTCCCAAAATCTCCCTCTATTATCAGCCGGTTATAGCTCATCGCGCTTGACGTGACGCTCGGCGCTGGCTCGTCGCTTGCAACCAGGCTCTTCCAGTGGAGCGCGGCGACACGAGAGTGATGCGTACTTAAGCCTGCACCTTGACAACCACGAGGACGCCCTGGGCGCCGTCGAAGCGCCAACCTCCTCGCAGAAGGAGGCAATCTGGAACACGTCGAATCCTGAGGCCGGAAAGCATATCGGTGAAAGCGTCACGATGATCGGGAGAATCGACCAGGCGCACCCGGCCGTCGTCTACGCATTGCTTGCTGCTCTTCTGGCCGCTGTCTTCGTGCCGATGTCTCTCTTCAGGCTTGTCGACGGCGATGAGGGCACGTACCTGCTCCAGGCTCGGCTTGTCGCCGAAGGCCAACTGCCATACCACGACTTCTACTACCCGCAGATGTACCTCCTCCCGTACGTCTACGGCGGCTGGATGAAGGTCGTCGGCTTTTCCTGGTACGCGGCCCGCCTGCTCTCCGCCGTCTTTTCGGTCCTCCTGGGGCTCCTCGTCTATCGCCAGGTTGCGAACTTGGCTCGCTCCCGCGCCTGGGGGGTGCTCGCAGTCGTCCTGTTCGCGACCTCGAGCCTCGCATTCGGCTGGTATCCGCTCATCAAAACGTTCGTGCTCCCGACGCTCCTGCTGTTCGCGGCTTACGCGGTGCTCTCGACGCAGTCACGATGGAGGTGGATAGCGAGCGGTCTTCTTTTCGGACTCGCTGTCGCCTGCCGCGTCTACGTGATCGGCGTCGCCCCCGCGTTTCTCATCGAGATATACCTCTCCGAGCCAGACCGGCGGGCGCGGCTGATGCAGTTCGGACGCTTCACAATCGGCTGCGTTGCCGCGCTGCTGCCGGCCGAGTTCTTCCTGCTCATCGATCCCGCGACGTTCTTCTACAACGTTGTGGGCACTCATCTCATTCGAACCGACTACCAGGTGTTCAGCTGGTGGTATCAGAAGGCCGTCGCACCGATGGTCCTGATGGCGCTCGGGGAATCCGAGGGCCTGACGAGCCTGCAGTTCATTCTCCTCTTCCTCGGCAGCCTGGCCGCCTGGGTCTCAAGCACCCTGGCGCGGGAGCGCCTGTCCCTCGCCTCCTCGATCGCAGTGCTCCTGATCCTCGCGAGCTTCGTGCCCACGCCCGTCTACACCCAGTACTTCTGCATGCCACTGCCCTTTCTCTTGGTCGGCGTCGTTGTCTTCTGCGCGACGCTCGTGCGCGAGAACGCGACGCCGCGGCTGCGCCATCTGCTCGTATCGCTAGCGGTGGTCTACGTGGTGGTGTCGCCTCTCGACGTGGTCCGCTACACGATCAGTGGGCAGATGATCCCGTGGATGCGCCCCGGAGACAGCCCGACAGACTGGAAGCTCTCGACGATCCGAGCGGTCGGCCGGGCGATCGATCGTGAGGCGTCCCCGGGTCGGAAATGGGTGATCAGCCTGTGGCCTGGCTATTTCGTGGAAACGCAGGCGGCGATCCTGCCAGGCATGGAGAATCACTGGGCGCTGACGTACTCTCAGCGCGTCGCGCCAAGCGAGGTCCAGCGGTTCAAGCTGATGTCCTACCCTGCACTGTTCTGGCACCTCCGCGAGCACACGGTCGACGTCGTCGTCCTCGGCAACTGGACGAACTGGACCATGAATGGCGAGCTGATCCGTCAGCAGGTCCAGCAGAACGGCTACACGCTGAAAGAGCGGATCGAGCACGCCGAAATCTACACACTCCCCCGGCAGGCGGCCCGGCAGTGAGCGCACGCGCTTTCCGAGACGTTCGCGAGTTCAAGTCGTGGAACGACGCGATGGTCGAGAAGTACGACGTCGAGCAGTTCCACAACCATCCAAGCCCCCTGATCCGGTACATCGAGGGCAAGCGGGTCCGCCGTATACTCGCCCTGCTCGCCGCACGCCCCGGGGATCGGGTGCTGGAGATCGGCTGCGGCGCCGGGAACATCCTGGCCCAGGTTCCGAGCGCCCGGCGCTTCGGAATCGACCTGGCCGAATCGTTGCTGGCGAAGGCCGCGCGCCGGTTGGTGAAGCGCGGCACCCTCGTGCAGGGCGATGCCGAGCACCTGCCCTTCCGAGACCGCGCGTGGGAACGCGTTTACTGCTCCGAGGTGCTCGAGCACATCCCCTCGCCGGCCGCCGCGCTCGCCGAGATGCATCGGATCGTCGCGGGGAGAGGCGTCGCCGTCGTCTCCGTGCCGAACGAGCGGCTGATCAACCGGCTGAAGGCGATGCTTCGAACGTGCGGGCTCTACCGCGTCCTGGTGGGCTCACGCGCGGCGGACTATCAGATGCCGGAACGCATGGACGACGAGTGGCACCTGCACGTCTTCGATCTCGCGGGGCTGCTCGCTCTGATCCCGCCGGGCCTGCGGGTCACGCATATCGAGGGCGTCCCGTTCCGTTGGCTCCCGCTGCGCTACGTCGTCCGCTGCGAGTCCCACGAGGAGGCGGCGTGATGGTCGAGCCCGAGGGCGTCTCGGTTGTCGCCGGTCGTCAACGGCACGACACCTGGAGCCACTCCACGCACGTCGTCGAGGTGCTCAAGCCCCTTGGTCTCGACTACGAGTTCCTCGCGTCGACGATGGCTCCCGCGACGGGTCGTGGACGTATCTCGAGCGCTCGCCGAGGGCGATTCCAACGGGCGTCTGGTCCGACGCGGAAGAACTTCGGTCAGACGCCGGCATGTCCGCAGGGTTCGCTCATTCACGCTATCCGATCCTCGTCACGCTCGATGCTGACCTCCAGAACGATCCCCGCGACATCCCTCGACTCCTCGAGGCGAGGGGCGATTCGACGACGTCGTCCAGGGTGGCGACGGCAGCGAAATGGGCTCGGGCTCTCTCGCGGGGCTGCCCTCGAACATCGCGAACTTCCTGATCCGCGCCGTCAGCGGCGTGCCCCTCCACGACTTCGCCGCTCGCTCGGCGTACCGCGCCAGCTCATCGCGGACGTGAGCCTCTACGGCGACATGCACCGCTTTCTCCCGGTGCTCGCCGCTGTCGCCGGCCGGGTACCGTGATGGACGTGAACCATCATCCGCGGACTCGGGGCGTATCGAAGTACGGCCTGACTCGCATCTACAAGGTCCTCGTCGACCTGATCACGTTGAAGTTCATCGGAGACTTTTTCTTCGCGGCCCAACTACATCTTCGGCGGCTTCGGGCTCCTGAACCTCGCCCTCGGTATCCTCGCCTTCGCCATCGTCGCCTATCGGGCCCTGGTCCTGCGACACCTGGAGGCGACACCACTCATCTTCTTGATGGTGCTCTTCGTCATCACGGGCATTCTCTCGCTCTTCATCGGCTTTCTCGCCGACATCGTGATCCGCGGTTTCTACGACACCCAACGCAAGCCCACGTACTACATCCGGACATGCCGTGACAGACGTCAACGCGCCGTACCGGCTGATGCGTCAGTCCTCGTTGGTCGAGATCCTGTCGATGATCCCGGACGACACGTTCGCGCCGATGTGATCATCTCGGGGCTGGCAGCCCGCGCCGGATTGCGCGTGCGCGAGATGTGGGTTCCGCACCGCGGGCGACGGACGGGGACGGTCTCGATCGTCAAATGGCGCTTCTGGAAGGCCGCGGCGCGCGCGTTCGGTCAAACCGTCGGCGTCGCGCTTCGCGCCCGAGCCGGCGGTGGCGTTGACGCAAGATCCAGGTCGCGTTCTGATCCTGGGGGCTGGACCGACGGGGCTCGGCGCTGCCTATCGATTCCAGCAGCTCGGCTTCGACAACTTTCACGTCCTCGAAGCGGGGAAACGACGGCGCGTCAAGGTGGAGCCGTACTGGATGGTCGACTTTCGCCCAGCCCAGACGATCGACGCCGCGGAGGCGGTCGAGAAGCTGCCGCAGTGCCCTCGATCGCTCCGTGAGCCAGCAGCTGGTCAGCGACGTCCCGCTCGGCTCTCTCCGGCGGGATCGACTCGAGCACGGTCGCGGCGTTCGCCGCCCGCACGTCGGGGGCCGTCTCAAGACCTTCACGATCGGCTTCGAAGATCACTCGTTCGACGAATCCGCGCACGCCCGTCGCGTGGCGAGCGCGCTCGGCACCGACCACCACGAGGAGGTTCTCGACGCCGGCGTCGCGCGCGATCTGATGAGCAATCGACCTGCTCGACGCCGCTTGGCGACGCATCGCACCCGACGTTCGTCGGGGGACGGCGCGACGCTGTTCGCGGGCTATCCCCTACCACGCATCGTCTCCCGGGTCGTGGCTGCCCGCGCTGGCTCCGGCGGCGTCTCCAGCCCATGGTCGATCGCCTCCCGGTCTCGCTCAGCAACCTGAGTTCGACCAAGAACTCTTCGAAGGCATCCCGGCGCCCTCTCCCGGTGGTCTGGCGACGAGCGTCGTGGACGAGCGGGGCTTCACGTGGGACCTCGGCGGTCACGTGCAGTTCAGCCACTACGCGTACTACGACGACGTCCTCGATGCCGCGCTCGGCGACGAGTGGCTCTGGCACGAACGCGAGCACGAGAGACTCGCGCGCGCGTTTCCGCGGTCAGCGTGCAGCAGGCGCTCGTGGTGGTGCTCGTGCTCGAGCTCCTCGCGTCGGCCATGCTCGTCGCGTTCATGGCGGTGGAGAGCCGGATCAACGCCCACCCGGATGAGGAGCTTCATCTCGTCGCGGGCTTGTACTTTCGCGAACACTGGCTGCCTCCGGGGGTCGGCGCACGCGACACGGCAGCGACGTATAGCGGATGGGGGTTCTCCTACCTGGACGAGGCGGATATCGTCTATCTGTTCTTCGGCAAGGCCGCGGCCATCGGGAACTATGTCGGGTTGAACCCCGCCCTCGCGATGCGGTGGTTTCAGGTGTCGCTGTACTGGGCCCTGCTCGCATGGATGCTGGCGCGCGCGCGAAGATTCGCGCCGATGCTGGGCTTCCTGCTGTTGACACCGCAAGTCTGGTACATCTTTTCGTACATCAACGGCGACGCGCTACCGTTCGCGCTCCTCACGGTCCTTCTCGTCGAGCTCGGTCGGCCCGACTCCTCTGCTCGTGCCTTCCTGAGCGGTGTACGGCCGAAACCGAGCCCCGGAGTGTTTGTCGCCGGTGCACTGCTCGGGCTCCTCGTGCTCTCCAAGTTGAACTATCTCGTGAGCGTCGGCTTCGTCGGCTGGGCCGTGCTGTCAGCTGGGTCTGCGTCGCGGGAAGCGCCTCGCGCTCGTCGTTATGGATCAAGCGGCCGCCTTCGTTCCCGTACCCCGTTCCAGCGGGTAACAACATTCAGACTGGACAGCGGGTCGTCGAATACGCGGAACGGGTGGCGGCGCCCGACTTCAAGCCTTCGGGTCAGGGCGCTCACCCATTTCCCTACATCGCGCTCCGGGCCAAGGGCGTTACCTTGTGGCAGGTTCTCACGACGCTGAACTGGGTGGGACTCTCGTTCCGCAGCTTCTGTGGGCTCTACGGCTGGATGAGCTTCGTGGCCGACGAGTGGATGTATGCCGTCTTTGCCGTCCTCTATGCCGCGTTGCTCGCGATGCTCGTCCTGCCGGTCGCCGCGCGAGGCCCGCGACGAGCCCAATTCTTACTGCTGTGCGTCCTGGTCTTCGCCGGCCTGGTGCTGGGGCAGTCGGTCTACCGGTCGTGGGTCTTCAATTTCCAGGGACAGGGCCGCTATCGATTTCCGGTACTGCCCTTCCTGATCTTCTACCGGCTCGACCGCGAACCGGCCTCGCTCCGCGTCCCGCACTTGTCGTGATCGCGCTACTCGGAATGCACTCGCTCATGTCCTTCGTGCTGATCCGGCTCGACCGCGAAGACATGGAGGTCGCGCTCCGGGGGCTCGAACGCGCCGCCGCGACGCGTCCGACGATACCGGCCGCCCACTTCGGCGACGCGGACGGCGCCAGATCCGAGACGGATACAGCACGTAGCCGATCATGTAGTTGAGCAGCATGAAGGAGATCCGGTAGAGCGCGAGCTCCGCTGGATCCACACGACGTTCGGCGAGGGTATCGGGCGGCTATTCCTGTATCCCTACAACTTCAAGGTCTGGGGCGTGCCGCCCGAGCGAATGGGCGTCTCGTGGATGGGCGAGCGCGTCGCGGTCCCGGACATCCAGCGGATTCGAAAGAACATCGCCGAAGGTCATGACGACGTCTCGTGGGGGCCGAACAATCGATTCCGCTTCTTCCCAACGCGGGGGAGGGCGTGAGCTGGCGGCGCGTCGAGCTCATCGCGCCGGGTAGTCTGCTCTTGCGATCACGTCGCATCGCCCGCGTCGACAGCAGCGGGCGGACCGTGACGCTTGTCGACGGCGCGGACAAGCGATACGACGCGCTGAGCTCACGCCGTACGCGCCGCTCGACCTGCTCGTCGAGTCGTGCCGAACGGCCCTGACCGCGGACGTGCGGCGAGACCGCACGAACACTCGTTCACAGCTCGGCCACATCCACATTGTCGGCGTGGGCCTCAACGGCCCGATGCCCACCGAGCTCCGGTGCGCAAGTGCTGGATGTACTTTCCGGAGGATCACAACCCCTACTACCGGGATGGCCGTCTTCTCGAACTACTCCCCGGCTCACGTCCCGGACGCCGAGACATCACTTCTCGCTAATCGCCGAGACGTGTGCGACGTCAGTCCCTCACACTAGCCCGGGCTCACGAAGCCTCGCTTCCGGTTGGGCCTTCGCCTGGCGGCGATGATCGTCACTGCGTACCCGTGGGCACGCACATAGGCGGACACGTATGCGAGGCCGAGACCTGGCGTCGCCTCCGTCGTTGAACGCCCGCGCGGTGGAGACAACCGGTCCACGAACCAGTGCGACCTTGAGTTTCGAGGTCGCCCCAGTCAAGGGCGTGTTCACAGGAGGGTGACCACGACGAGCATGCGACGCAAGGGGTGCAGCTCGAGGGCGAAAGTAGGACGCTGGCTCATTGCACAAGTAGCTGATTTCATTGAATCGATGCCCCCCCACTTCTCTAGCGAGTGACACAAAGCGCGGCGTCATTGACAACCGCGGCAGTCCGCGGCCCAAACGACGCGGCGTGCCGCCGCAATCCGAGCTCGATCACCGCGACGACCGCTGCCGGATCGAGGATCAGGAGTCGAAGCGAGACCTTCGAGGCGCGGGCAGCGCAAACGGCTCGCGCGTGCCACTGCGAACTCATCGCGCCAGAAGGTTTTCACGAGCCGCGACACGACGTACTAGGGCGAGACCGTCAGCGTAACGCTTCCGATCAGCGTGAAGGAGCTGGCTGCGGTCTGCTGCCAGACCTGCGCCGTCACCGTTCCCGCCGAGAGCCCTGGCATGTTGGGCGTGATCGCCGTCGCCTGCGTGGGGCAGGGCACCGTCAACGTCGTGCTCCCGGTCAGCGCGTGGCCCGCGCGTGAGCGATCACGGTACCGCCGCGCACGAAGTTCACGACCGGCAGGCCGAACCCAAGGTTCGCGAGCCATTCCCCGTGATCGCGAAGCTCGCCGGCGGCGTCGCATGACTGATCATGCTGGGCGTGATACCGCTCACGCCGGGGACGGGCCGCGTGTCAGTGACCGTGAGCCCGACGGCCCCCACCAGGCTGAACGGCTGCTCGCCGTCTGCTGCCAGACCTGCGCCGTCACCGCGCCCGCCGACAGCCCGGGCATGTTGGGCGTGATCGCCGTCGCCTGCGTCGGGAACGGCACCGTCAAGGTCGTGCCCCGGTCAGCACTGTGGCCCGCGCCTGAGCGATCACGGTACCGCCGCGCACGAAGTTCACGACCGCAGACCGAAGCCGAGATTCGCGATGCCGCTGCCCGTGATCGTGAAGGTGGCCGGCGGGCTCGCGAGGTCGAACGTGCTCGGCGTGATGCCGGTCACGCCAGGTATAGGCCGCGTGTCAGTGACCGTGAGCCCGACGGCCCCCACCAGGCTGAACGAGCTGCTCGCCGTCTGCTGCCAGACCTGCGCCGTCACCGCGCCCGCCGACAGCCCGGCCATGTTGGGCGTGATCGCCGTCGCCTGCGTCGGGAACGGCGCCGTCAAGGTCGTGCCCCCGGTCAGCGCCGTGGCCCGCGCCTGAGCGATCACGATACCGCCGCGCACGAAGTTCACGACCGGCAGACCGAAGCCGAGATTCGCGAAGCCGCTGCCCGTAATCGTGAAGGTGGCCGGCGGATCCGCGAGGTCGATCGTGCTCGGCGTGATACCGGTCACGCCGGGTATAGGCCGCGTGTCAGTGACCGTGAGCGTGGCGCTTCCGATTAGACTGAACGTCGGCGCGCTCCCCGTCTGCTGCCAGACTTGCGCCGTGACCACGCCCGCCGACAGCCCGGGCATGTTAGGCGTGATCGCCGTCGCCTGCGTCGGGAACGGCACCGTCAAGGTTGTCCCGGTCATGGCGGTCGTTCGCGCCTGCGCGATCAAGGTACCGCCGCGCATGAAGTTGATGACGGGCAGGCCGAAGCCGAGGTTCACGAAGCCGTTGCCCGTGATCGTGAAGCTCGCCGGCGGGTTCGCGAGGTCGATCGTGCTCGGCGTGATCCCGGTCACGCCGGGTATAGGCCGCGTGTCAGTGACCGTGAGCGTGGCGCTTCCGAACAGACTGAACGTCGGCGCGCTTCCCGTCTGCTGCCAGACTTGCGCCGTCACCGAGCCCGCCGACAGCCCGGGCATGTTGGGCGTGATCGCCGTCGCCTGCGTCGGGAACGGCACCGTCAAGGTTGTCCCAGTCACGGCGGTCGTTCGCGCCTGCGCGATCAAGGTGCTGCCGCGCATGAAGTTGATGACGGGCAGGCCGAAGCCGAGGTTCACGAAGCCGTTGCCCGTGATCGTGAAGCTCGCCGGCGGGCTCGCGAGATCGATCGTGCTCGGAATGATCCCGGTCACCCCCGGTACCGGCCGTGTGTCGGTGACCGTGAGCGTGGCACTTCCGATCAGACTGAAGGTCGGCGCGCTTCCCGTCTGCTGCCAGACCTGCGCCGTCACCGAGCCCGCCGACAGCCCGGGCATGTTGGGCGTGATCGCAGTCGCCTGCGTCGGGAACGGCACCGTCAAGGTCGTGTTTCCAGCGAGCGCCGTGGCCCGCGCCTGCGCGATCAGAGTACCGCCGCGCATGAAGTTCACGACGGGCAGACCGAAGCCCAGGTTCGCGAAGCCGCCGCCCGTGATGGTGAAGGTGGTTCGGCGGCGTGGCCAGGTCGATCGTACTCGGCGCGATGCCGCTCACACCCCGCGTGTCGGTGACGGTGAGCGTGGCGCCTCCGATCATACTGAACGTCGGCGCGCTCCCCGTCTGCTGCCACACCTGGGCCTGGACCGGGCCCGTTGACAGTCCGGGCATGTTGGGCGTGATCGCGGTGGCCTGCGTCGGGTACGGCACCGTCAAGGTTGTCCCGGTCATGGCGGTCGTTCGCGCCTGCGCGATCAAGGTGCCGCCGCGCGTGAAGTTGATGACGGGCAGGCCGAAGCCGAGGTTCACGAAGCCGTTGCCCGTGATCGTGAAGCTCGCCGGCGGGCTCGCGAGGTCGACCGAGTTGGGGGCGATGGCGCTTACACCCGCGCCGACGCCGGTGACGGCGACCGAGACGGCGCCGCCATTGGAAGTAAAGCTCACGTTCGCCGCGAAGGCGCCGGGCGCTGTCGGGCGGAATCGCACGACGACATTCTGGGTCGAGTTCGGGCCGCGGTTGAAGGAGCCGCCGGAGACGATGCTGAACGGAGGATTCGTGGTGACGCTACCAGTAAGAATCCCGCCTCCGGTGTTCTGCACGACCAGAGTTCTGTCCGCGGAGCTCCCCACGGTCACATTGCCGAAATCCAGCGAACCCGGGTTCACGGACAGGACTGGAGGATCCTGGTTCTCTCCAAGCAGGGCGCTCAGTGCGAGGTCGACCTGGATCCTGGGTCGGGTGGTGCCTGTTCCCGCGCGAGGGTCTGTGATCGGGAGCCCAGTGCTGGTGAGAGCCTGGAGGATCTCGTCGACGCTCGCCGTCGGCGCGGCCTGCTTGAGGATCGCCCAGGCGCCCGCCACGTGTGGCGCCGCCATCGACGTTCCGCTCGCCACCGCGAAGCTGTCGCCGGGGTACGACGAGAGGATTTCGTCGCCAGGAGCGAACAGCGACAGGAAGGGGGCCACGTTCGAGTAGGACGCCACCTGGTCGTCCTTCGTCGTGGCGCCGACGCTCACGGCGCTTGACACGCACGCGGGAGCGCTGAGCTGGTTGATTGCTCCGTCGTTTCCAGAGGCCACGACGGTCGCGATACCCGCTGAGCGCAAGTTGTCGATAAACGGTTTGTACGGCTCGTCGTCACAGGCCGAGCTGAAGAGTCCACCGCCGAGACTCATATTGACCGAGGAAAAGGCGTACGTGGCCCGCAGATCATAGACGCGCTCGAGAGCAGCCAGGATATCCGACGTATACGCTCCGAGACAGGGCGGCGCGCCTCCGCAGTCGAGGAAGCCGTTGATCCGAGAAAAAACCTGGACCGCCATGATGCTGGCGCCGCGTCCGACCCCAAAGATCGGCAGGTCGAGGGACGTTCCGTCGCCGGCGACGATGCCCGCCACGTGCGTGCCGTGCCAGCAGCCCTCGATCTCGAGCGGGCAGTTCACGGCGGCGCCGGGTCCGATCTGCTCGGCTGCGCCGTTCGGGCAGAGCGTCGTGCTCTGCAGCCCGGACGTGGTGGAATAGCACGCCTCTTCCACGACCTTCCCGGCGAGGAACGAATGCGCGGAGTCGACGCCGCTGTCGATTACCGCCACCGTTTGGCCGGCGCCGTCGAAGCCGGCGGCCCAGGCCTGATCGGCGCCGATCAGCGGGACGCTGTCGAACAAGACCGGCCTGTGGATCCTGTCTTCCATCACGCGTTTGACCGGAAGGCCGGATGCGTCGAGCGCTTGGAGCGCTGACGGGCTGACGCTGAGCGCGATCAGAGGCGACGTGAGGTAGCGACGCAGAACGCGATATCGATGCTGCGCCAGTCGGCTCAGGACGCGCGACGCAGTGTCGTTGATCTCCTGTCGGTACGCGGCTCGGGCTTGGCTCGCGAGCGCGCTCTCCGCAACACGGCCGGAGGGAAGCGCGAGTTCGACGAGCACGCGCACCTCGCCTTCAACGCGCGCACGATCGTGGAGCGCGCTCGGCACGGCGCGCGGCTGTTGATCCGGCGGCGCCGCGAACGCCGGCGTGGACAGGAAGATGCCCAGCAACAGCAGATTTACGGAAATTGGTGAACGTAGCCAGGCCCGCATGGCCCGTTATAGTGCGCAACGAACGTGCCATCCGCAACCCGGTTGAATAGAAGGGTTTCACGCCTCCCGGCGCGTGACGCTTTGGCAGCCGGAGTGCCCGAGGCGGTCACCGGGGGCGTCAGCGGGGCAGCGGGCGGTCCTCGTGCAGTGGCGTGATCCGATCGACGCGAACGCGCACCACAATGTCGCGCATCGCTTCGAGGCGAGTCAATGCCGACGCATCGATCTCGAGGGCCAGGAGCGGGACGGTCGCGAAGCGGCGCACGAGACGCGCGCCGGTCCCCGCCAGGCCGCGAACCGCCTCATCCTGGAGGTTCCGGATCGCCGGCGGATCGGTCGCGAAAGCGCGGAGATCGACGAGAACCCGCACCGTTCCTCCACTGATCGCGGCGCGGACGTCGGGATCGATCACCGGATCATCCGCACCGCTCGTGGCGCTGCACGCGCCCGCCAATGCGACCAGAAGAACGGCGAACCGTTGCGCCCACGTCATGCGGACGCGTCCACGACGGCGCTGAATCGAACCATGGCGTCATCTTACTCGCGCCCGATCGCCACGACGGTTACGTCCCTCGGCGCCTGACCAGACCGCGCCAAAACTCGCCCCAACCGCTAGTGCTCGGTGTTCACATCTCCCCTCGCGGTGCCACCTAAAGGATTGTTTGTTGGCCCTCAACGGCCACGCTATTCCTGGAAGATGGGTTGTGCTCGGCCCTGGGCGCCGGCGCTCGGCGCTCTCGGCCTCGTCGCTCTGCTCGCTGGATGCGGGATGTCTCGGCAGGCCGGAGCGGCGGTCGACGCGGGACGCCGGTCGACGGAACAGGGCGACCTTCTCCAGGCCCTGGAGCACTACCGCACGGCGACGAGGCTCGCTCCGGACTCCGCCGCGGCGCAACTGGCTCTGGGAGAGGCCGCCGAAGCCCTCGGAGAGTTCGACGAAGCGCTGAGCGCCTACCAGGCGGCGGCTCGGCGCGCTCCTTCCACGACGACCTGGCTCCGTCTTGGCGAGATGGCCGATCGCATGGGGCAGGTGGACGTGGCGATCCAGTCGCTCGAGCAAGCGTACGGGCCATGGCGCCAGCACGCGTCGCTCGGGCTCAAGGTCGGCGTGGTGGTGCTCGTGACGTGCGTGCCGAGCCACTGGCCGGACCTCTCCGCGTTGTGGGGCGTGTGTCTGCCGACGGCGACCCGGCTCGGCCGCTCGACGTTCCGCTCGTCGCACGAGGTGGTTCCGGAGTACGTCTTCCGCATCCTGGTCGAGGCTGGGCGTCGCGAGCAGGCCATCGCCCTCGCGCGCACTCGCGGCTGGCTCCGGGAACAGGGCGACTACTGCCAGGGCCATGATCTGCCGGTGTCGGCGGAAACGGCCGGGCTGCTGGCGATGATGCTCGAGCCCGACCGCGCCGACTGCCTGCTGACTCTGGGCGTGCGAATCACCGACGAGGGGCTCGCACGACTCGGACGGTTGGTCCTGCTGGACCGGGCGCAGCGCTCACGGAATTCCGAGAGCAGAGCGCAGGCGGAGTGGGTGCTGCGCTATCGCCTGCCCGACCACGAGGTGCCCAAGCTCGCCGAGTCGCTCAACGTGACGGGCTGGCGCCTGCAGAACCGCAACAGCAAATCGACCGCGGCACTCGCCGTGTTCACCAAGGCCATCGACGCCGATCCCGCGTTCTCGTGGCCCTATCACAACATCGGACGGCTTTACATGAGCCAGGACAACGATGCGCAAGCGCTGACCTGGCTCACCAAAGCGCTCCAGGTCAATCCGAATCACCTGCGCGCGCAGTTCAATCTTGGCGCGGCGGCCGGTCGGCTCGGACGCTATGACGAAGCGCTCGCCGCCTACAACCGCGTGCTGACCATGGACCCCATGGACGCCGAGGCTCACGCGAGCATCGGCTGGCTCCACCTGAAGGCCGGCCATCGAGGCGAAGGCCTCCGCGAGCTTCAAATCGCCGTACGTCTCGAGCCGAGCCTCGACGATGAGCGACGATACCTCGACGAGCAGTTCGGGCGCGACGCCCGCCAGGGACCGACCCCCTTCAGCGCGCGATGACCATCCGCATCTCGAGAGCCATCGCGTCGGCGATCGTGCTGACGCTCTGTGTCGCGGTGGCCGAGTCCGCGCCCGAGCGACCGGCGCAGCCGGCCGGCGATCTGGACCGCGCGCAGGCGGCATTCGACGCCGGACGCTATACCGAGGCGCTGAGCCTGGCGCGGCGCGCGGCGAACACCGCGCCGACGTCGGTACGTGCGCTGACCGGGCGGGCCAGCATGGCCGAGTTCACGGGCGAGTTCGACGAGGCGCGCACGTTCTACGACCGGGCCGCTGCCCTCGCGCCCGACGACGCCGAGCTGATCGCCCGTACGGCGTCCTTCGCGGTGCGTGTGGGCGAGTACGATCGGGCTCTCGCTCAGCTCGACCGATTGCTCGCGCTGCATCCATCGCACGTACGCTGGCTCTTCCAGTGGGCGCCGACCTACATGCAGCCGGCCCTGCTGCGCGACCATCCGTCGCTCGAGCAGATCGTGCAGGTGAAGCTCGACATCCTCACCGAGAAGGGCGATCTCGCGCAGGCCCGACAGCTGGCGCGCTCGTACGCGATCGTCAAGCCCGGCGAGAACTATTGCGGCGAAGCGCAGGCCAAGTCACGGGCGGGCGCCGAGCGCGACGAGACCTTCAAGGCCTTCCGGCTCGCCACCCTGGGCCAGCCGGAGGCGGCCGACTGCATCTGGTGGTACGGCCAGTGGCTCTCGGACGAGGGCTACGTGCGCCTGGGGCGCCTCATGGTCATCGAGGGCACGCGCGTGACCCCGTCGGCCACGAACAAGGAGTCGGGCGCCCGCTATCTCAAGATTCGCCTCGGCGGCAACCGCGAGGTCCCCAAGCGCGCCGAGCAGCTGTTCCTGATCGCGCGCCAGCGCTATCTCCGCGATGGCGACATCGACGGCGCCACGAAGCTCTTCGACGAATCGATTCGGCTGGCGCCGGCGTTCGCGCGGCCCTACAACTATCGCGCGGCGATCGCCGCGGATCTCGGCGACCGCGAGGCCGCGCTCGCGTGGCTCCAGCGCGCCGCGCAAGCCGATCCCGACTCGTGGCGCACCCATCGGAATCTCGGCAAGCTGCTCGCGGATCTCGAGCGCTATCCCGAGGCCGAGATGCACCTGAGAAAGACCGTTCAGCTCTTCGGCGACGATGCCGGAGGGCGCCTCGCCCTCGCGCGCGTGCTCTACGCGCAGGGCAAGTACGACGATTTCGTCAAGGAAGCGAAGGCGGCCGTCGCGTTCCTCGCGAACTGGAACGCGCCGGTCCCCGAGGTGCGCGATTTTCTCGCCAAGTTCGACCGGTGGGGCCCGGGCGTCTCGCTGCCGCCGGCTCCCGATCCGCGAATCATCATCGGATGGAACTATGACTGACCGGGTCGGCGCGGTCCTGATGCTGAGCGCCATGCTCGTGGTCGCGTCGACGCCGAGCGCGGCGGAGACGTACCGCTGGGTCGACGAACAGGGCAACGTCAACTACTCCGATCGTCCGCCCCAGCCGAGAGAGATCCGTACGCCGACGCCCGAGGCGAAGCCGGCGCTCGATCCGAGGACGCCTGACGCGAAGGCTCAGGAGATCAAGGCGCCGGAGGTCAAGGCGCGCGCCGCAAAGATGCCCGAGGTCGACGTCGCCCGACCTGAAGCCGTTGGACGTGACGAGACCGGAGATGAAGACGCAGCCGGAGTCCAGGGGCATCGACGCGCAGTCGCCGCCGCGGGCCCGCGACGCGAAGGCGACGATTCCGCCGCTCCCGCTTCCGAAGGCGGGCCCCACGAAGATCGATGAGCTCCTCGAGCTGTCGGGAGCTCGCGCCCAGCTCGTCGGATTGGTGGCCCGGGTCGCCGCAGATCTGCGGCCGGCACCGGGCCAGATGAGCGCCGCCGACATGGCGACGATCGACCGGATCCTGGCCCAATCGCTCCGGCACGAAGCGGTCTACGGTGCGGTGCGAGACGCGTTCCTCCCGCACGTGGACCGGCCCAGCCTCGAGACGACCGCCGCATGGCTGCGGACGCCCGTGGGTCGCAAGATCATCGCCCTCGAGATCGCGTCCTCCCAGCCCGGCGCCGAGCAGAAAGTCGCGGAGTACACCGCGGTGGTCAAGGCGAACCCGCCGCCCGCGCGGCGGCTCGAGCTGCTCCAGCGATTGGACTGGGTCACCGGAGCCAATGAAACGTCGGCTGACCTCGTCGCGGCGATCGCACGAGGACTCTCGACGGCGGTGTCGGCGGCCGGGCCGCCGGAAAGCCGGCTGCGGCCGGGACAGATCGAAGACCGAGCCGCGCAAGTGAGAGCTCGGGCAAACGAAACCCTGCGTGAGGTGCGCACGATGTCGATGCTCTATACCTATCAAACGCTGGAAGACGACGAGCTCTCGGAGTACGTGCGGTTCTCGGGCACCGACGCGGGCCGCTGGTACAACACGGCGATGCGCAAAGCGCTCGTCGGCGCGATCGGGAAAGCGGTCGAGCAGACCGTGACCGAGCTCGTCCGAGCCGTGCCGCTCGATCGATGGGCGCGCGCCGCGATGCCGGCGCCGCAACCGGTGAAGTGATGGCCACCGCATGCCCTCGCTGTGGCGCGCCCGCCGTCGAGCGCGACAAGTGCGCTCAGTGCGGTGTCGTCGCCTCGGTTTATACGGCGGCACTCGAGAAGATGCGGCGCCCGCCGACACCACCGGGCGCGCCGCGGGCCAGCGGCCCTCCGGCAGCTTCAGCGCCGTCCGCGCCGCCGCGCGCCGAGATGACTCAGCCGGCTCGGCCGGCTTCGACGGTGTCGGCCGCCTCGGCGACCGCGGTCATGACCGCACCGCCCCCCGCGAGCTCGACGTCTGGAGCCGCGGATCCCGTCGGTCCGCGGCGACTCACGTTCCACGGCTCGGGCGGGACGCTCTTCGGCATCTACGTCGTGAACATCCTGTTGACGATCGCGACCTTCGGCGTCTACCGGTTCTGGGGCCGGGTCAAGATTCGCCGCTTCCTGCTGAGCCAGACGGGCTTCGAGGGTGATCGCTTTGCCTATCACGGCACCGGCAAGGAGCTGTTGCTGGGATTCGTCAAGGCGCTGCTGTTCGTCGGGTTGCCGATCACCGCGCTGAGCGCGGTGGCACGCCTCTCCGGAGACAAAACGATTCACATCGCGACCCAGGCATTCACGTCACTGCTCGTCTTCCTCTTCATCCCGATCGCCATGGTCGGAGCTCGGCGATATCGACTGAGCCGTACCTCGTGGCGTGGGATCCGCTTCTCGTTCCGCGGCCCGGTGTGGGCGTTCGTCAAGGTCTTCGTCGTCGCGTCGATCCTGAGCACCCTGACGCTCACCCTCTACTACCCCTTCTTCCAGACGCGACAGCAGGGGTTCCTGGTCTCGCACTCGTACTTCGGCCGGCGGCCGTTCCGCTTCGACGGACGCGGACGCGATCTCTTCGGCGCGTATGTCGTCGCCCTGCTCCTGCTCGTACCGACACTCGGGATGTATCTGTTCTGGTTCAACGCGAGGAAGACCCGCTATTTCTGGGAGCACACCTACTTCGAGACGGCGCGCTTCCGCTCGACGATGACGGGCGGGCGGCTGATGGGCCAGACGCTCGCGAACTGGGGTCTGCTCATCGTCACGCTCGGACTGGCGTGGCCCTGGGTGCTCGTGCGACGGACGCGCTTCGAGTTCGCGTATCTCACCATCGACGGACCGCTCGACCTCACGGGGATCATCCAGGAGCCCCAGCTGGCGACGGCCACGGGCGACGCGCTTTCAAGTCTCCTGGGCGCCGACGTCGGTTTCGCGTAACACCCCGGGATGCCCGGCGTATTCACGGGCCACTACCTCGACGGGCGCAGTGCCGCGCGCCGGCAGGCGTCCGTGCGCCTGGCCGCGAGCGGGCTCGAGATCGCGCTTGCCGACGGCACGCGTCTCTGGTGGCCGTTCCGGGACGTGCGCCAGACACAAGGCTTCTACGCCGGCGAGCAGATCCGCCTGGAGCGCGGCTCGCCCTTCCCGGAGATTCTCCTGGTCGACGACACCGCGTTTCTGGCAGCGCTGCATACGACTGCCCCGGGCTTCGGGCGCAAATTTCACAACCCAGGCCGGCGACGGTCCCGCGTCCTCTTCACGATTGGAGCGGCGCTGACCTCGATCGCGGCGGGCGCGGTGCTCTACGTGTGGGGTATTCCCGCAGCGGCCGGCCTGGTCGCCGCCCGCGTGCCGGTGTCGTGGGAGGAGCGGCTCGGGCAGGCCGCCGTGGAACAGATCACGGCGTCGAAACGGCGCTGCGTCGACCAGGAGCGCGAAGAAGCGATCGGCACGATCGTGAAGCGGCTGCTCGACCCGCAGCCGAAGGCTCCCTACACGTTTCGGGTGATCGTCGTGGACGACTCCACCGTGAACGCGTTCGCCGTCCCCGGCGGCCAGGTCGTGCTCCTCCGAGGGCTCGTCGAGCGCGCGCGAACCCCCGAAGAGCTGGCCGGCGTGCTGGCGCACGAGCTCCAGCACGTGCTCCAGCGCCACGCGACGCGACTCCTGCTGCAGCACGCCTCGACCGGCCTGCTGCTCGTCGCCATATCGGGAGACATCACGGGCGCGATGGCCTACGGGATCGAGAGCGCACGCGTGCTCGGGACCCTGCGCTATAGCCGCTACCTCGAGAACGAAGCGGATGTCGAAGGACTGCGGATGCTGCTGGTGGCCGACGTCGATCCCCGAGGGATGATCGCGTTCTTCGAGACCTTGCAAGCCGCCGAGCGCGGCACGCCGGCCGCGACGCGCTACCTGGCCTCTCATCCACTCGCGGCGGATCGAGTCGAGACCCTCAAGCAGCTGGCCGCCTCGCACACGAAAGAATTTCGGCCGCTCTTACCCGGCCGGGACTGGACCGACGTCAGGCGGGTGTGCGGGGGCTAGGCTCTAGCGGCGCGGAGCGTCACCGAGCGCGACGACGACGAGCGAGCCATGGGAGTCGACCGGCCGAACGCCCCGTCCGTAGCCCGCGACGTGGTCGCAGAGCCAGCCGACGCAGGGTGTACGGGAATCCACCTCGCTCTTGATCGCGGCCCACTCGTCGGCCGCCGCACGACCCAGCGCTCGATGGCGGGCACTCGACTCGACTACGAGGACGAGCCGCGCCCCGTCACCCTCGAGCCGCTTCAGGGCCGACCGGGCGGCCTCCACGGACCCCTGGATGAGGGTTTCCGGGTCGGGCGAAGACCCCGTGTCGAATCCCTCGGCATAGCCCAGTCCGGTCGAATAGGCGGCTTCGAGACACGCCGCGCTGGCAAGCGGCTCGCTCGTCGAGGCCCCGTAGACGACCGGGGACGAGAGGACGCTGCACACCGTCCGCATCTTGGGGCCCATCAGGATTCGCCAGGGCTGCAGGAATGACTCGGCCGGCGTGCCGAATCCCGGCTTCACGAACGCGAGGCCGAGACCCCGCGGATACCGCATCCTGAACGGCCAGCCGGACAGGATCAGCCGCGCCGCACCCTGCCCTGCCTCCGTCAGATCGCGACCTCCCGAAGCGGCAACGCCGCTCACGGCGCCCTCTCCGTTGGTCAGGCAGACGACCAGGGCCCCCGACGTCACGGCGCCGTTATGGGTCAGGATCGCCGAGGTGGCGCCTCCTGCGACCCCTACCGGCCCCAGAACCCCTCGGATGAGCGGGACGACGTCCTGGGCGGGCACACCCGCCGTGACCAGCAGGACAAGGTCGGGTGACGTCCCGTGGAGGCCAGTGCGCGCCATGGCAGTCGCGCGAACGGCCGCCCAGATCGCGTCCTGGTGCGAGGCGAACCCGATACCGATCTGGAGGGTTTTCGACTCTGTTTCGACAGGGATGGTCGCGTACATGGCTCGAAGCATCTGCAGCAGGGGTGCCAATCCGGAAGGGGCTTGAAGATCAGGGACTTTCTTCGACGACAGACACGGAGAGGTGTCAGTTCGGCAACAGGTGTGCTATTTAGAGCATCCCGTACTCCTTCAGCCGACGGTAAATCGTCCTTCTGGAGATCCCCAGCGCGCTCGCAGCCGCCTCCTTGTCGTCCTTGTAGAAGGACAGGGCTCTCAAGATCAGGTCCTTCTCGACGTCAGCCAGTCGGGGTACCGACCCACTGGCCGGAGCGGCGACCGCCGGCACCGAGGCCGTGCCGAGGACCGGCAAGTCGGTCAAGGTGATCTGCTCTCGAGCCCCCATTGCGAAAGCCCGCTCGATGACGTTCTCGAGCTCACGCACGTTACCCGGGAAATCGTAGGCGGCGAGCGCGGCCAGGGCGTCCTGGGTGATGCCCTTCACGTCCCGCCTGAACCGTCGGTTGTAACGGCGGAGGAAGTGGTTGACGAGGGCCGGGATGTCCTCGCGACGGGTCCGCAGCTGCGGCAGGCTCACCCGAACGACGTTCAGCCGGTAGTAGAGGTCCTGGCGGAATCGACCGTCGGCGATCGAACGATCGAGATCCCGGTTCGTCGCCGCGATGACGCGCACGTCCACCGGATGCGCCTTCGTCGAGCCGACCGGCCGCACCTGCATCTCCTGCAGCACGCGCAGCAGCTTCACCTGCAGACCGGGAGACAGCTCGGCGATCTCGTCCAGGAAGATCGTGCCCTCGTTGGCGCCGCGGAAGAGGCCGAGCGCGTCGGAGACGGCGCCCGAGAAGGCCCCGCGGACGTGACCGAAGAACTCCGACTCGAGCAGGTCCTCCGGGATGGCGCTGCAGTTCACCGGGATGAAGGGGCCCTTGGCGCGACCGGAGAGCCGATGAATCGCGGCGGCCACCAGCTCTTTGCCGGTTCCGCTCTCGCCCTCGATGAGGACCGGCGAGTCCGTCGTGGCGACCTTGCTGATGATCTCCTTCACCCGCTGCATCGGAGGCGC
Organism: uncultured Candidatus Rokubacteria bacterium; assembly: GCA_963789955.1. Classification (GTDB taxonomy): domain Bacteria; phylum Methylomirabilota; class Methylomirabilia; order Rokubacteriales; family CSP1-6; genus AR31. The sequence continues at coordinate 340,092 of CAWBMV010000034.1, read as the reverse complement.
GTTGCCGACGAGCTCGTTCACGGTGAGCTCTTCGCCCAGACGCGTGCGGAGCGACTGCACCTCGCCCTTCAGGAATCGCCGCTCCGTCACCCGCGCCATCAGATGGCGCAGCTCGTCGAGGATCAGCGGCTTGGACAGGTAGTCGTACGCGCCTTCCTTGAGAGCTTCGACGGCGGAGGCGATCGTCGGGTAGCCCGTCATCACGATGACCTCGATGGATTCATCGTGGCGCTTGATCTCGCGCAGCAGATCGAGGCCGCTCATCTCCGGCATCCGGATATCGGTGATCGCGGCGTCGTACAACTCGGTGCGGATCGCTTCGAGCGCCTCAGTTCCGGTGCCGACGCATCCGACCTGGTAGCCCCACTGCGTAAGGGCTTCCTTCAGGAGTTTCAGGATCGAGGGTTCGTCGTCGACGACGAGGATCTTGGCGACTTCCATGGCCTTAACCGACTCTAGCATGGTCAACATGTCAAACTGACAAGCTATATAAAGGTTTCCGGCAACGGGCGGCTTGCGTGAGCGGGGTCGCCATGTTAGCGTAGACGTTGACTTTTTACCGAGGAGACCGGCACATGGCCAACCCCGAGACCGTCCACCTGACCGAAGATAATTTCGACGCGGCGATCAGCCGTGAAACCGGAATCATGATGGTGGACTTCTGGGCTGAGTGGTGCGGCCCGTGCCACGCGATCGCGCCGGTTCTGGAGGACCTGGCGAAGGAGTCCGCGGGCAAGATCACGCTCGCCAAGGTCAACGTCGACGAGAACCCCGGGCTTGCGGCGCGATACGGGATCCGCTCGATCCCGACCATCCTGCTCGTGAAGCAGGGCAAGGTCTCCGATCAGGTGATCGGCGCGGTACCCAAGGCCAAGCTCCAAGCAAAGCTGGACGCCCTCGCGTAGCGCGCCCCCAACGGGGTCTGCATCAGTACCGCCGGCGTAGGCATCCCGTCCCTTTCTCCGAGCCGTGAGGAGTTTCGGGCTCTCGCGGCACACGGGAATCTTGTGCCCGTGTTTGCCGAGCTCCCAGCCGATCTCGACACGCCGCTCTCGGCCTATCTCCGTCTGCGGCCCGGCCCGTACTCGTTCCTGCTCGAATCCGTCGAGGGCGGTTCGGTCTGGGCGCGTTATTCGTTCCTCGGCGCGGATCCGTTGATGGTCCTCACCGCGAAGAACGGCCGGCTCACACTCAGCCGCGACGGCCGGACCGAGCGGTTGCCGGAAGGTAATCCGCTCGCCGCCGTCCGCGAGCTTCTCAAGCAGTTCCAGCCCGTGTCGGTACCCGGGGCTGCCGAGATTCCAGGGCGGCGCGGTCGGGTTTCTCGCGTACGACATGGTTCACCACATGGAGCGGCTGCCGCGCACCACCGAAGACGACCTCGACCTGCCGGACGCGGTGTTCCTTTTCACCGATACCTTGCTCGTCTTCGATAACCTTCGTCACCGGCTGCTCGTCATCGCCAACGCGGTGATCGAGCGGCACGACCCCGCGGCCCTGGACCGAGCCTACGATCGCGCCGCGGTTCGCATCGGAATGACGCTCGCCAAGCTCGCGCGGCCGGCGAGGGCGCCGGCGACGTTCTCACTCCCGGCGGCCGCACCGCTCCTGGCCGAGGGCGAGGCAGGGTTCACCTCGACCATGAACGAGTCGCAGTTCGTCGACGCCGTGCACAAGGCGAAGGAGTTCATCGCGGCCGGCGACGCCTACCAGATCGTGCTCTCGCGACGCTTGGACTGCCGCCTCACCGCCGATCCGTTCACGGTCTATCGCGCGCTCCGAACGATCAACCCGTCCCCGTACCTCTTCCTCTTGCGGCTGGGCCCGATGTCCATCGTGGGCTCGTCCCCCGAGGTCCTGGTGCGGGTCGAGGGCGATCGGGTCGATCTGAGACCGATCGCCGGCACACACCCGCGCGGCGCCACCGAAACCGAGGACCGCGAGATCGAGGAGCGGCTGAAGAACGATCCCAAGGAGCGCGCCGAGCACGTCATGCTGGTCGACCTCGGGCGGAACGACGTCGGCCGTGTCTCCGAGCTCGGCTCGGTCAAGGTCACCGAGTTCATGGAGATCGAGCGCTACTCCCATGTGATGCACCTGGTGAGTCACGTGACCGGCAAGCTCAAGTCCGGAAGCGACGCGCTCGACGTGCTCCAGGCCTCCTTCCCGGCCGGCACCTTGAGCGGTGCACCGAAGATCCGCGCGATGGAGATCATCGACCATCTGGAGCCGACTCAGCGGGGGCCCTACGGCGGCGCCGTCGGTTACGTGTCCTACTCGGGTAACCTCGACTCCTGCATCACCATCCGCACCATCGTGTGCCACGGCCGGCGCGCCTCCGTGCAGGTGGGCGCCGGCATCGTCGCCGACTCGGACCCGAAGACCGAGTGGCTCGAGACCTGCTCCAAGGCACGCGGGATGATCCTGGCGCTCCGGCTGGCGGCGGGGACCGAACGATGATCCTCGTCATCGACAACTACGACTCCTTCACGTACAACCTCGTCCAGTATCTGGGCGAGCTCGGCGCGACGCTCGAAGTCGTCCGCAACGATGCGCTCAGCTGCGACGAGATCGTCGCCAAGAAGCCGGAGCGGGTGGTGATCTCCCCCGGCCCCGGCAACCCCGATCAGGCGGGCGTGTCGCTCGAGGTCATCCGCCGGCTCGGTGCCGACGACGCCGATTCTCGGCGTCTGCCTCGGTCACCAGTCGATCGGGCAGGCGTACGGCGCCACGGTCTCGCGCGCGAAGACGCAGATGCACGGCAAGACCTCGGCGATCCGTCACGACGGGCGCGGCGTCTTCGCCGGTCTCGGCAACCCCTTCGTCGCCACGCGCTATCACTCGCTCGCGGTCATCCGCGACACGGTACCCGACGCGCTGGAAGTGACGGCATGGGCCGAGGACGGCGAGATCATGGGCCTTCGCCATCGGCGCGACCCGGTCGAGGGCGTCCAATTCCATCCCGAGTCGATCCTGACGATCGAGGGAAAGCAGCTTCTGAGGAATTTCCTCTCCGGATGAGTGAGCCCGGAGCAGCGACCGAGCGACGCCTGATCGAGATCATCCGGCGGGCGGCCGGGCGGGCGCCAGCGGTCCGGGTGGGAATCGGTGACGACTGCGCGGTGCTGGAACCGGCCGCGGGGAGCCTCTTGCTGGCCACCACCGATCTGCTGATCGAGGACGTGCACTTCCGCCGCCGCTGGGCCACGCCCATGGACATCGGCTGGAAATCGCTCGCGGTGAACCTCTCGGACATCGCGGCGATGGGCGGACGCCCGCGGTGGGGCCTGATCGCGCTGGCCTGCCCGGAGACGGTGACCGTCGACGACGCGGAGGCGTTCTATTCGGGCGTCCAGGCCATCGCAACCGAGCACGACGTCGCGATCGTCGGTGGGGACACGTCGGCGTCTCCCGGGGGCTGGATCATCAACGTGACCTTGCTCGGTGAGGCCGTGCACGCCCCCCTCCTCAGGTCGACCGCGCGCGTCGGAGACGTCATCGCGGTCACCGGTTCGCTCGGGCGCTCCGCGGCCGGCCTGGCACTCCTGGAGGCCACTCCCGCGCCCGCCGGTATCGCGGGCGAGGCGCGCGCCGACGTGACCGCCGCACACCTGCGGCCGCGCCCGCGGACGCGCGAGGGGCAATGGCTATCCGAGGCCGGCGGAGTCACCTCGATGATGGATCTCTCGGACGGCCTGGCCACCGACCTCGGCCATCTGTGCGAGGAGAGCGGGACCGGAGCACGGGTCGATCTCGGACGGGTTCCGCTGGAGCCGTCGGTGTACGTCGTGGCGCGAGCGCTCGATCGTGACGCGCTGGCCTGGGCCACCGGGGGAGGAGAAGACTACGAGCTTCTCCTCACCACCTCGCCCGACGCGTTCGATCGCCTGGCCGGCGGCCTCGCGCGCGCGACCGGGACGAAGCTCACCGCGGTGGGTCACATGACGAGCGGCGCCGAGGGCATCCGGTATCTCGATGCGGCGGGACGCGCCGTGCCCGTCCGGCCCGGGTTCGAGCACTTCGTGACGGGACACGCCCGTGCCTGAGGGCTTCGGTCTCAAGTTCTTCGCGCTCTGCGTGCTGATCGTCTGCTCGGCGATCCTCACCGGCGCCGAGGCCGCCTACTTCTCGCTCGGCCGCGCCCGGCTCAAGCACGTCGCCCCGAAGGACGAAGACGAGCCCGTGGGCGAGCCGAAGCCTCTCATCGAGCGCCCGCACGAGCTGCTCGTGACCCTGCTGGTCGGCATCACCGTGATCAACATCGGGGCCGCCGCGCTGGCCGCGACGATCGCCGACAGCATCTTCGGCCCGACCGTGGGCCTTTTCGTCGAGATCATCGTGCTGGTGTTCGTCCTCACGACCTTCGGTGAAGTCTTGCCGATGACCCTGGCGGTCAAATATCCCGAGCGGTTTCTCGCCATCGCCGGCCCTCCGGTGGCCTGGCTCGGTGTGCTCCTGGCGCCGGCCCGGGCGACCCTGACGGGCCTGACCGCGCTGATGGTGCGAATCGTCAGCCGCGGCCGCACCGAGCAAGCCACGCTCAGCGAGGAGGAGCTGCGGACCCTCGTCGACGTGGGCGCCAGCGAGGGTGTGGTGGAGCGCGAAGAGCGCGAGATGATCCACAAGGTGTTCGAGCTCGAGGACACCCTGGTTCGTTCGGTCATGGTGCCGCGCACAGATATGGTGTGCCTCGACGTCGAGACGCCGACGGCCGAGATTCTGCCGGCGCTCCGGGAGCATCTGCACTCGCGGGTCCCCGTGTACGAGGGCGCGATCGACGTCATCGTGGGAATCCTCTATGCCAAGGACCTCCTTCCGTTCATGGAGGGCCTGCCGCCGGATTTCGATCTGCGCGCGCACCTGCATCCACCGTATTTCGTTCCGGAGTCCAAGCGTGCCGACGCGCTGCTCCAGGAGTTTCAGGCCAAGCGCGTGCAGATGGCGATCGTCGTCGACGAGTACGGCGGCACCGCCGGCCTGGTCACGCTCGAAGACCTGCTCGAGGAGCTCGTGGGCGAGATCGCCGACGAGTACGACGAGCCCGAGCGGCTGATCCAGCGAGTGGACGCGACGACGTATCGGGTGGCCGGTAAGCTGCCGATCGAGCAGCTGAACGCCGCGACCGGGCTCAAGATCTCCAACGAGGGCTACGACACGGTGGGCGGCTGGGTCCTCGACCTCTTCGGGCGCGTCCCGCGCCGGGCCGAGCGCGCCGAGACCGCCGAGCTCCAGCTGACGGTCGAAAAGGTGGAGCGCACGCGCATCGTCGAGGTGCTGGTGTCGCTCAAGAAGCCCGCGAAGGAGGCGGCGGCGTGAGCCTGATCTGGCTGGCCGTCGTGTGCCTGATCTTCACGATGTTCTTCTCGGCGGCCGAGATGGCCTTCATCGCCGCCAATCGCCTCCGCCTCCGGTATCTCGCCGAGGAAGGCAACGGCACGGCCCAGAGCTACCTCGAGGCGTTTCGCCAGCCCGAGCGCGTGCTGTCGACCGCGATGATCGGCGTGACGATCTGCCACATCGTCGCCGCCTCGGCGGTGACGTGGCTCCTCCTGCCGGTGCTCGGCGGGATGGCGCCGATCGTGGTGACGATCTTGTTGACGCCGGTGATGCTCGTCGTCGGTGAGATCATTCCGAAAGCGGTCGCGCGCGAATGGGCGACCAGCCTGATTCTGCGCTTGTACCGGCCGTTGACCTGGGCGGCCGTCTTGCTCGTGCCGTTCGTGTTGTTCGCGAACGTCGTCGTCGGCGCGATCTTGAGGATGTTCGGCGGCCAGCAGGCCGACATGCGCGCCTTCGTCTCGCGCGAGGAGCTGAAGGCGCTGCTCCAGCTCGAGCCCGGCGAGGCCGACGTGACGACGATCGAGGCCCAGCTGATCGACAAGATCTTCGACCTGGGCGACACGACGGTGCGCGAGGTCATGGTGCCGCTGGTCGAGGTCGCCATGCTCGCCGACACGGCCACACCGCGCGACGCGGTCGCGTTCATCATGGACCGGGGCTTCTCGCGGGTGCCGATCTTCCGGCAGCGCGAGACCAATATCGTGGGCGTGGTCGGCGCGAAGGACATCCTGAGCCGCGGCGCCGCCGTCCGGACCCTGGACGAGCTCAAGCGCCCGCCGTACTATGTGCCCGAAACCAAGCGCATCGACGATTTGCTCCGCGAGATGCAGCGCAATCGCACGCACATGGCGGTCGTCGTCGACGAATACGGCGGGTCGACCGGCGTCGTGACGCTCGAGGACATCCTCGAGCAGATCGTGGGCGACATCCACGACGAGCACGAGCGCGCGGCGGCGCCGGCCGAGCGCCTGCCCGACGGGAGCTACCGGGTCGCCGCGCGTGCGAACATCGACGAGCTCAACGAGGCGCTCGACTGGAGCCTGCCCAAGCGCGATTACGAGACGGTCGCCGGGCTCGTGCTGGCGACCCTGCACCGGATCCCGCGAGCCGGCGAAGAGTTTCAGATCGCGGGTTACTCGATCACCGTCCTCGAGTCCGACGCCCGGCGCGTCATCTCGGTGAAGATCGCTCCGGTCTCCGCCATCAACCTGCCGGTTCCCGGCACCAGCAGCTCATAAGGAGATTGCCCATGGCTGGAAGCATGATCGAGTTCGCGTCGAACGGCAGCAAGACCGCCGGATACCTGGCGACGCCCGCCGCCGGCAAGGGACCGGGCGTGCTGGTGCTCCAGGAGTGGTGGGGGCTCGTCGGTCACATCAAGAGCGTGTGCGACCGATTCGCCGCGGAAGGATTCACGGCGCTCGCGCCCGACATGTACCACGGCAAGACCGCCACCGAGCCGGACGGCGCCGGCAAGCTCTTCATGGCGCTCAACATCGCGCAGGCCGAGCGTGACCTCCGAGGCGCGGCGACCTACCTCCTGGGACAGTCCTCGACGAAGAAGATCGGCGCCGTGGGCTTCTGCATGGGCGGCCAGCTGGCGCTCTACGCCGCCACGCTCAACCCGTCGGTGTCCGCGTGCGTCAATTTCTACGGGATCCATCCGAACGTGAAGCCCGACTACACGAAGCTGACCGGGCCGGTGCTCGGCCTCTTCGCGGAAAAGGACGGGTTCGTGACCCCTCAGGTCGCCAAGGACACCGACGCGGCCATCAAGAAGGCCGGCAAGCAGTCCGAGATCAACATCTACCCGGGTGTGGACCACGGATTCTTCAACGACGACCGACCGGACGTCTACAACAAGGCCGCCGCCGCCGACGCCTGGAAGCGCACCCTTGGGTTCTTTCGCCAGAACGTGAAGTAGCCGCCCCGCCTGCGCGCGCCGCGAGGGGCCGACGCGTCGAGCGGTCCCTCGCGGCTCCGCGTCGTGACGGTCCGGTTTCATGGTGCTCCGAGCGACGCCGAGCGATAAGCTCGTGAGGATGCCCGAGTATCCCCTCGACGTCTTCCTTCCGGCGGCGGGATTCGGCGAGCGGCTCCGACCCGCCACGAGTCACCTGCCCAAGCCACTCTTGCCGATCCTCGGAACGCCGATCATCGAGCGCATCCTGAACAGGCTCGCCCCGGTGTGCGACGGAAAGATCGGGATCAACCTGCACTGGAAGGCCGATCTCCTCCGTGCCTGGGCCGCGGCGTCGCCCTGGAGCGACCGCATCGTCTTCTTCCCCGAGGATCCCATCCTCGGAACCGGCGGCGCGCTCAAGAACGCGGAGTCGATGCTGGCGCGCCGTCCGTTCATCGTCCACAACTCCGACATCCTCCTCGATATCGATTTCGCCCGGCTGGTCGAGGAGCACCTCGCATCGGGCAATACCGCGACGCTCGTCTGTCATCGGGTGCCCCGTCTGAGCAACGTGGTCATCGACGCGCACGGTCAGGTGCTGGACGTCGAGAATCCGGGAGCCTCGCGTCCGGATCCCTCCCACATCGCGGACAAGGTCGCCTACACCGGCATCGCGGTCTATTCGCCGGAGATTCTCCGGTTTCTTCCCGCCGGCGTCTCGCATGCCACGGTCGCCTGGGTCGCGGCTTCGAAAGCCGGGCTCAAGGTCCGGGCGATGGACGTCACCGGCGCCTACTGGAACGACGTGGGAGACCCCGCCACCTACGCGCGTGGTGTGCTCGACGCGCTGCGGGAGAGCGGCGAGACCGTCTATCTCGCGCCGAGCGCACGCTGCGGCAAGGTCGAGATCGACGGCTACGTCGTGCTCGAGTCCGGCAGCCAGATCCGTGACGGCGCGCGCGTCAGGAACTGCATCCTGATGCCGGGCGCCGATGCCACGGGCGATCACGAGAACTCGATCGTCGGACCCGACTACGAGATCTCCCTCTCCGAAGCCGACATGCAGCCGTCGATTCACGCCGCCGACAAGAAACGGGTGTCGCTGAGCGATCCGCTGTTCGCGCGGCACTTCAGGACGCGGCCCGGCGTCGGACGCGGCCCGGCGCCCGCGGCATCCGCGTGGTCCGACGCGATTCTCGTCGGGCTCGGCGGGTCCGACCGGCGGTACTACCGCGTGCGTCACGACCACTGGACGGCGATTTTGATGGAATGCCGGCCGGAGGACCCGGACTTCGAGCGGCATCTCGCGTACACGCGCTTCTTCGCTCGGCACACGGTCCCGGTGCCCGCGCTCCTCACGGAGGACGGCGAGAACAAGCGCGCGCTGTTCGAGGACCTCGGCGACACGTCGCTCTACGCGTATCTGAAGCTTCCGCGCGATCACGAGAGCGTCGAGAGCATGTACCGGGACGTGCTCCGGAGCCTCGTGACCTTGCACACGACGGCCACGGCGCACGTCAGCGAGTGCCCGCTCCTGGAAGCGCGGATCTTCGACTACGACTACCTCCGGTGGGAGACGACGTACTTCCTCGATCGCTTCGTCACCGGACTCGCGAAGCTCCCGATCGAGCGCCGCCCGGCGGTCGACGAGGCGCTCCATCGTCTGGCTCAATCCGTCTTCGCCAAGCCGAAGGTCGTCATCCACCGCGATTTCCAGTGCCAGAACATCATGGTCCACGCCGGCGGGCCTCGCATCATCGACTATCAGGGCGCACGGCTGGCGCCGCCCGCGTACGACATCGCGTCGGTGCTCTGGGATCCGTACTATCGGCTGGACGACGGGATGCGCGAGCGGCTACTCGCCTACTACCTGGACGAGATGAAGGCCGATCAGGAGCGGACGTTCGACGAGCGGGCGTTCCGGGACAGCCTGGTCGCGTGCCGGCTCCAGCGCCACATGCAGGCCCTGGGCGCCTACGGATTTCTCTCGGTCGTGAAGGGCAAGAAATACTTCCTGAAACACGTCCCCGAAGCGCTGCGGCTCCTCAAAGAGGACGCGGCCGCGGTACGGCAGGAGTATCCCGAGCTCGCTCGCCTGATCGCGTCGCTCTGAGAGCGCGCGGCGTTACGCAGAGGCGGCGGCCGCCTTCTCCTTCCGCTTCCGGCGACCGGTGGCGCCGGCCTCGCCCTTGGGCGCCCGCTCCTTCTTCTCGGACTTCTTGTCCTTGTCGGTCGGAGCCTCGGCGCGATCGACCAGCTCCAGGAACACCATCGGGGCCCCGTCGCCGGGACGCGGGCCGATCTTGATGACCCGCGTGTAGCCGCCGTTCCGGTCGGCGAATCGCGCGGCGATCGTGTCGAACAGCCGGCCCACGACCTCCGTGTCGGGCACCATCGACAGCACCTGCCGTCGCGCGTGAAGGTTCTCACGCTTGGCGAGGGTGATCATGTGCTCGGCGAGCCCCCGCACCGCGTGGGCCTTCGCGCCGGTGGTCTCGATGCGCTCGTGACGGAACAGCGCGACGAGCAAGTTGCGAAACAGCGCCCACCGATGCTGCGTGAGCCGGCCGAGCTTGTGGCCGGCGTTCCGGTGCCTCATCGCGTGACTCCTTCTGCGATCATTTCACGCTGACTGAAAACTGCAGGGTTCAGCTCGCCGCAGAGGCGGCGGCTCACTTCACACTGCCCCTGCCGAGCGCCCCGAGGACGTTCGGGTCGATCCGCATGCCGAGCGACAGGCCGAGCGCGGCGAGCGCCGTCTTGATCTCGTCGATCGATTTTTCTCCGAGGTTCTTCACGTGCTCCAGATCGCCCTCGTTCTTCTGCACGAGGTCGACCACCAGATTCAGCTCGGCGTTCTTGAGCGCGTTGATCGCGCGCGCCGGCAGCGCCAGCTCCTCGAGCGTCTTGCCGAGGGCGTCGCGCAGGAACGCCTCGCCTTCCGCGCCCTCCGCCTCTTCGTCCTCGCGCGGCACGCCGGCGGCCAGCGGGTGGAAGTGATCCTTGAGGTAGGTGGACGCCCGCGTGAGCGCGTCGTCGGGGCTCACGGAGCCGTTCGTCCACACCTCGAGCACCAGCTTCTCGTAGTCGGTGATCTTGCCGAGCCGTGACATCTCGACGTTGTAGGCCACTCGCATGATCGGCGAATAGGCCGCGTCGAGCGCCAGGGCACCGGCCGGCGTGGTGACGGTGGCGCGGTCGACCGCCTCGTAGCCGCGTCCCATGCCCACGCCGAGCTCCACGCGTCACCTTCGCGCTCGACTCGATGGTGAAGAGATGGATCTCCGGGTTCACGACCTCGACGTCGGTCTCGGGCACGTCGGCGCCCGTCACGACCTTCGGGCCGGTCACCTCGACTCGAAGAACCTTGGCCTCACCCGACGGCACCTGGATCGCGAGCTTCTTGATGTTGAGCAGGACGTCGACCGTGCTCTCCTTGACGCCGGGGATCTTCGTCTCGACGTTCTTGATCCCGTCGATCCGGACCCACGACACCGCCGCGCCCGGTACCACCGCGAGCAGGGTCCGCCGGAGCGAGTTCCCGACGGTCAGCGCATAGCCCTTCTCGAACGGCTCGGCGACGAGCCGGCCGTACCGGTCGGTCATGATCTCCCACTCGACCTTCTTCGGCCTCTGAAATGGAATACGTGGCATAGCCTTTCCTATTTGGAGGCGCGCCTCGGCCGGCGGGGCCCCAGCCCCGCGACGGCCTGCAGCGCGCACCTCATTTGGCGGCGCGCGCCTGCGGGAGGGGCCCCAGCCCCGCGACGGCCTGCAGCGCGCACCTCACTTGCTGTAGAGCTCGACGATGAGCTGCTCGGCGACCGGGATCTGGATGTCGTCACGCAACGGCAGGCTTCGGACGACGCCCTTCTTCTCGTTCGGATCGAGCTCGAGCCACTGGGGCACCTGCCCGCGGCCCGCGTTGACGTTATCGTCGAGACGCGCCTGCATTTTGGACGTCGGACGCAGCTGGACCGCGTCGCCCACCTTCACCAGGAACGACGGCACCGAGACCTTCCGTCCGTTCACCTGGAAATGGCCGTGCGTCACCATCTGGCGACCTTCCCGGCGGGAGGCCGCGAAGCCGAGCCGATGCACGACGTTGTCGAGCCGGAGCTCGAGGAGCCGCAGGAGATTCTCGCCGGTGACGCCCTTCTCGGCCTCGGCCCACTGGAAGTACTTTCGGAACTGGCTCTCCAGCACGCCATAGATGCGCTTGGCCTTCTGCTTTTCGCGGAGCTGGATGCCGAAGGCGGTCGGCTTGCCGCGGTTCAGCCCGTGCTGACCCGGCGGATAGTTGCGCCGCTCGATGGCACACTTATCGGTGAAGCAGCGCGCTCCCTTCAAGAAGAGCTTCTGGCCTTCGCGGCGGCACAGCCGGCACTTCGCGTCGCGATACCGCGCCATGGCCGCCTCCTACACCCGCCGCCGCTTCGGCGGGCGGCACCCGTCGTGCGGAATCGGCGTGACGTCACGGATCGCGGTGATCTCCAGACCGGCGGCCTGCAGCGAGCGGATGGCCGCCTCGCGGCCGGCCCCGGGGCCTCGCACGAAGACTTCGATCTGCTTCAGGCCGTACTCCATCGCCTTGCGAGCGGCGAGCTCGGAGGCCGTCTGGGCGGCGAAGGGCGTGCTCTTGCGCGAGCCCTTGAACCCGGCGCTCCCGGCGCTCGACCACGACACGACGTTGCCCATCCGATCGGTGAGCGTGACGATCGTGTTGTTGAACGTCGCCTGGATGTGCGCGATACCGGTGCGCACCTCGCGCCGCTCGCGCTTCTTTCCGCCCTTCTTCCGTGGTGCTGGTTTCGCTTCTTCGGCCATGCCTTACGCTCCCGCCTTTTTCGGCGCTGCTGCCGCCGGTGCCGCCGCGGGCGCCGAGGGCGACGCGGCCGGCTTCTTCTTGACCATCACGCCGCGCTTCGGGCCCTTCCGCGTCCGGGCGTTGGTGTGAGTCCGCTGACCGCGCACCGGCAGCCCGCGACGGTGACGAATCCCGCGATAGGCGCCGATGTCCATCAGGCGCTTCACGTTCATCGAGACGTCGCGGCGCAGGTCGCCCTCGACCTTGAGCTCGCGCTCGATGATCTCGCGGATCCGGTTCACCTCGTCGTCCGTCCACGCCTTCACCCGCTTGCTGGGATCGACGTTGGCCTTGAGCAGGACCCGGCGTCCCGTGGACCGTCCGAGGCCGTAGATGTACGTCACCGCGACTTCGCCCCGCTTCTCGCGAGGCAGATCGATTCCCGCCACTCTCGCCATGCTCGCCTCCGCCCGCTCAGCCCTGTCGGGCTTTGTGCCGCGGATTCTTGCAGATGATCCGCGTGACGCCCTGACGCTTCACGATCTTGCAATGCTCGCAACGCACCTTGACCGACGGTCGCACCTTCATCGCTTCTTCCTCATCTCCACGACTGACTTCCCTTACTTGAACCGATAGGTGATCCGGCCCCGGGTCAGGTCGTACGGCGACAGCTCGACCTTCACGCGATCGCCCGGCAGGATCCGGATGAAGTTCATCCGCATCTTGCCGCTGACGTGCGCGAGCACCTTGTGACCGTTCTCCAGCTCCACCCGAAACATCGCGTTGGGCAGCGGCTCGACCACCGTTCCCTCGACCTCGATCGCGTCTTCCTTGGCCACCGCTATCGGCTCGCCGGTGTCGTCGGCGCCGACCGGCCGCTGAGGCTCGTCAGCACCTCCGGGCCGTCGTCCGTCACCGCCACGGTGTGCTCGAAGTGCGCCGCCAGGCTGCCGTCCTGGGTCACCGCCGTCCAACCGTCGTCCAGGATCCGGACCTCCCAGCTCCCCATGGTGACCATGGGCTCGATGGCGAGGACCATCCCCGGCTTGAGCTGCGGGCCGCGCCCCGGATCCCCGAAGTTGGGGATCTGCGGCTCCTCGTGCAGCGCCCGTCCGATTCCGTGGCCGACGAACGCCCGCACGACGGCGAACCCGTTCGCCTCGACGTGCGACTGTACCGCGTGCGACACGTCCGACAGCCGCCGGCCCGGCCGGCACTCCTGGATAGCCAGGTCGAGGCTCTCGCGGGTGACGTCCAGCAGCTTCTGGACGTTCGCCGGCACTGTCCCGATCGGGAGGGTGAACGCGCAATCGGCGTAGTACCCCTCTACGATGCACCCGAGGTCAAGGCCCACGATGTCGCCCTCGCGGATCTTGCGCCGCGGGGACGGGATACCGTGCACGACCTCCTCGTTGATCGAGATGCACGCGGTCGCCGGAAACCCGCGGTAGCCCTTGAAGGCCGGCGCGGCGCCCTCGCGGTGGATGTACGCCTCGACGTCCTCGTCGATCTCGAGCGTCGACATCCCCGGGCGAACGAAGCCGCGCAGGCGCTCGACGACACCGGCCAGGATGTGCCCGCACGCCGCATGAGCGCGATCTCGCGCGCCGACTTGAGCACGATCACCGCACGGCTCCCGAAGCGGCCCGGATCGAGTCGCGAATCGTCGCGAGCGGCCCCTCGCCGGACACCGTCGCGCAGCAGGCTGCGCTGGCGGTAGTAGTCCAGGAGCGGCGCCGTCTGGCGCTGATACACGTCCAGGCGCTTGCGTACCGTGGTCTCGGCGTCGTCGTCGCGCTGATAGAGCTCACCGCCGCACTCGTCACACACGCCCGCGCGCTTCGGCGGATTCGACGTCATGTGGTACGAATGGCCGCACGTGCGGCAGACGCGGCGTCCGGTCAGACGTCGCAGCAACTCCGGCTCGGACACGTCGAAGTAGACGACCGTGTCGAGCGTCTGGCCGAGATCCTTCAGCAGCTTCGCCAGCGCTTCGGCCTGGGCGATCGTCCGCGGAAACCCGTCGAGGATGAAGCCCCGGCCGGCGTCGGCCTTGCCGAGACGCTCCCCCATCATCCGGATGATCACGTCGTCCGGGACGAGCGCGCCCTGATCCATGTAGCCCTTGGCCTCGCGGCCGAGCGGGGTGCCCGCCGCCACCGCCTCACGCAGCATGTCGCCGGTCGCCAGGTGCGGGACGCGCCATTCCTGCGCGAGGTCGCGGGCCTGCGTGCCCTTGCCCGCGCCCGGAGGTCCCAGAAAGGCGACTCGCGCGCTCAACTGCCGTATCCGCTCGAACGCGACTTGGACTTCTTCAGGAAGCCCTCGTAGTTCCGCATGAGCAGGTGCGATTCCATCTGCCGGACGGTGTCGAGCGCCACGCCGACGACGATCAGGAGGCTCGTGCCGCCGAAGTAGAACGGCACGTTGAACCAGCGGATCAGGTAGTCCGGCAGCACCGAGATCAACGCCAGGAACAAGGCGCCCGGCAAGGTGATGCGCGTCAAGGTCCGGTCGATGTACTCGGCCGTCTTCTTGCCCGGCCGCACGCCCGGGATGAAGCCGCCGTACTTCTTCATGTTGTCGGCCAGGTCGATCGGATTGAACACGATCGCCGTGTAGAAGTAGGCGAAGAAGACGATCAGCGCCATGTACGACGCGGTGTAGAAGAGCCGCCCCGGCGACATCGCGTCGGAGATCGCCTGCATCCACGGATGCGGAACGAAGCGCGTCAAGGTCGCCGGGAACAGGATCAGCGAGGACGCGAAGATGACCGGGATGACGCCGGCGGTGTTGATCCGCAGCGGGATGTGCGTCGACTGGCCGCCGTAGACGCGCCGGCCCACCACGCGCTTGGCGTACTGCACCGGGATCTTGCGCTGGCCCTCTTGCATCAAGACGACGGCCGCCGTGACGCCGACCATCACCAGGATGATCGCGACGACGACGATGAGCTTCAGCTCGCCGGTCGAGAGCAGGGTGTAGGAGGCGCTGATGGCCGACGGCAGACGCACGACGATGCCCGCGAAGATGATCAGCGAGATCCCATTGCCGATCCCCTTCTCGGAGATCTGCTCGCCCATCCACATGATCAGCGCGGTGCCCGCGGTCAAGGTGACCATCGTCAGCAGACGGAAGCCCCAGCCCGGCGTCGGCACGATCGACAGGCCCGTCGGACTCCGCATGCTCTCGAGGCCGTAGGCGATGCCGAGCGCCTGCACCCCCGACAGCACGATCGTGCCGTAGCGCGTGTACTGCGTGATCTTCTTGCGGCCGGCCTCGCCTTCCTTCGCCAGCCGCTCGAGGGCGGGCACGACGACGGTCAGCAGCTGCAGGATGATCGAGGCCGAGATGTACGGCATGATCCCGAGCGCGAAGATCGACAGCCGTCTCAGGTTGCCGCCCGAGAAGAGGTCGACCATGCCGAGCAGGGTGCCCTGCACCTGGTCGAAGAACTGCGCCAGCGCGTGTCCGTCGATCCCGGGCGTCGGCACGTGCGCGCCGATGCGATAGGCGATCAGCAGCACCGCCGTCATGATGACGCGGCGCTTCAGCTCCGGGATCTTGAAGACGTTCTGGAAGCTCTGGAGACTCTCGATCACGAAGCGGGCACCCGCTCGGGGAGCGTCTCGACCCGACCGCCCTTCGCCTCGATCTTCGCGCGCGCCGACTCGCTCACCGCGTGGGCGCGCACGGTCAGCGCGTGCGCGACGTCACCGGTGCCCAGCACCTTGACCCGCGCGCGGCCGCTCCGCTTGATGAGCCCGGCCTGGGCGAGGCCGTCGGGATCGACCACGGCGTTCGCCGCGAACCCGCTCAGCGACTCGAGATTCACGACGGCGTACTCGGTCTTTCCACCGAACGGGATGAAGCCGCGCTTGGGCAGCCGTCGGTAGAGCGGCATCTGGCCGCCCTCGAAGCCGCCGTGCCTTGCCGCCGCCGGACCGCGCGCTGTGGCCCTTGTGTCCCTTGGTCGAGGTCTTGCCGTGACCCGATCCCGGGCCGCGACCGATCTTCTTGCGCCGCTTCGTGGCGCCCGGCGCCGGGCGCAGCTCGTCAAGCTTCACGGGTCACGCTCAGCACGTGCGACGACCTTGGCGATCATGCCGCGCACCGACACCGAGTCGTCGTGGCTGACCGAGTGGCGGATCCGGCGGAGTCCCAGAGCCCGGACGGTCGCCTCTTGCTTGGGCGAGAGCCCGATCATCGATTTGGTCAGGGTGACCTTAAGCTTCTTGTCGGGCACCGGCCATCTCCTCCGCGGGGGCGACGACGCCGTCGCCGCGCCGCCGCGCCGCATGCAGATCTTGCAGGCGCTTGATCCGTCGCAGCGCGTCGATCGTCGCCTTGAGCACGTTGTGGGGATTGTTCGACCCCAGGGTCTTCGTCAGAATGTCCTGCACGCCCGCGGCCTCGAGGATCGGCCGCACCGCGCCGCCGGCGATGACGCCCGTACCCGGCACCGCCGGCTTGAGGAAGACGCGGCCGGCGCCGAAATGCCCGGTGATCTCGCAGGGGATCGTCGTGTCCTTGAGCGGGACGAAGATCAGGTCCTTCTTGGCGTGCTCGACCGCCTTCCGGATGGCCTCCGGCACCTCGTGGGCCTTGCCGAGACCGACACCCACGTGACCGCGGCCGTCTCCGACGACGACCAGCGCGGTGAACGAGAACCTCCGTCCACCTTTCACGACCTTGGCCACCCGGTTGATGGAGACGACGCGATCGTTCAGCTCGAGCACGCTCGGATCGATCTTCGCTTCGGCCACTCGATTCTCCCTTTGGAGAAGGGGGCTCCGCCCCCCTCTCGACTCCCCTGCGAACCCGCGGGAGCCTGGGGCCGCCCGCCTCTCGACTTCCCTGCGAACGCGCGCTCGCTAAAAAACGAGGCCGCCGGCGCGAGCCGCATCGGCGAGCGCCTTCACTCGTCCGTGGTACATGTACCCACCGCGATCGAACACGACGCGCTCGATCCCCTGCGCCTTCGCCTTGCCGGCCAGCAGCTCGCCGACGAGCTTGGCCGCGGCGACGTTGCCGCCCTGCGGCTGGCGCGCTCGGAACTCCTTGCTCCGGCTGTCCACCGCCAGCAGGGTCTTTCCCGCGTCGTCGTCGACCAGCTGGGCGTAGATGTGATTCAGGCTGCGGAACACGGCCAGCCGCGGCCGCGCCTCCGAGCCGCGCACGTACCGGCGAAGCCGCCGGTGCCTGACATCTCGCGAAGCCCGCCGCTCTTTCGTGATCACTTGGCCCCCGCTCCCGCCTTCTTACCGACCTTGCGGCGGATCACTTCGTCCGAGTACTTGATCCCCTTGCCCTTGTACGGATCGGGCTCGCGGAGCGCACGGAGCTTCGCGGCGGTCTGGCCGAGCAGCGCCTTGTCGGCCCCCTTCAAGGTGATGGCGACCTGGCGCTCGATGTCGGCCGTGATGCCCTCCGGCAGCGGGAACACCACGGGGTGCGAGTAACCCAGCGCGAGCGTGATCGCCTTGCCCTGGATCTGCGCCCGGTAGCCGATGCCGACGATGTCGAGCTTGCGCTCGAAGCCATCCTTCACGCCGGTGACCATGTTGGCCATCAGCGCGCGAGCCAGGCCATGGAGCGCACGGATCTTCCGGTCATCGCCGGTGCGCGAGATCACGAGCTGGTTGTTCTCGAGCTTCGCGCTGAGTCCCGCCGGGACCGGCTGCATCAGCTTGCCCTTCGGGCCTTCGGCACGCACGGTGGTCCCGTCGATCTGGATCTTGACGCCTTGCGGAATGTTGACGGGCTGTCGGCCGATCCGTGACATGGCGCTCCTCTACCACACGTAGGCGAGCACTTCGCCGCCGACCTTTTGCTTGCGCGCATCGCGCCCGGTCACCACGCCCCTCGACGTCGACACCAGCGCCACGCCCATCCCGGCCAGGATCGACGGGATCCGGTCGTGGGTCACGTAGATGCGCCGGCCGGGAGTCGAGACGCGGACGAGCCCGGAGATCATCTTCTCGTTGCCCACGCCGTACTTGAGGTAGACGCGCAGGGTCCCTTGCTTGTCGTCCTCGAGCACGCGGAAGTTCTTGATGAAGCCTTCGTCCTTCAGGATCTCGGCGATCCGCACCTTGAGCTTCGAGGACGGGATGTCCACCTTCTCGTGCTCGGCGCGGCTCGCGTTGCGGATGCGCGTCAGGAGATCGGCGATCGGATCGCTTCGCATACGCCTACCAGCTCGCCTTCACGATGCCCGGAACCTCGCCCTTGAGCGCCAGCTCGCGGAAGCAGAGCCGGCACATCTCGAACTTCCGGAGGTAGCCGCGCGGGCGGCCGCACAGCTTGCACCGGGAATAGGCGCGCGTCGAGAATTTCGGTTTCCGCTGAGACTTCATGATGAGAGAGGTCTTGGCCATACGAAGCTACTCCCTGAACGGCATACCCAGATGCGTCAGCAGCACCTTGGCGTCTTCGTCCGTGCGCGCCGTCGTGACGATACTGATGTCCATGCCGCGGACCTTGTCGATCTTGTCGTAGACGATCTCCGGGAAGATCAGCTGCTCGCGCAGGCCGAGGGCATAGTTGCCGCGGCCGTCGAAGCCCTTGGGCGGCACGCCGCGGAAGTCGCGCACGCGCGGCAGCGCGACGTTGATGAGCCGGTCGAGGAACTCGTACATCCGAGCGCCCCGCAAGGTCACCTTCGCGCCGATCGGCACGCCCTCGCGCAGCTTGAAGTTCGCGATCGACTTCTTGGCCCGTGTGACGATCGGCCGCTGGCCGGAGATCAGCTGCAGATCGGCGGTCGCGAAATCCAGCACCTTGGCGTTGTCGCGTCCTTCGCCGACGCCCATGTTGATGACGACCTTTTCCAGCCGCGGCACCTGGTACGGGTTGGAGAACCCGCGCTCCTTCATGACCGCCTGGACGACCGTCTTGTGGTACATCTCCTTGAGCCGCGGCTTCGTCTCGCCGGTGCCCTTCGGACGGCCCTTGGCGATCGGCGCCGCCGCCGCGGCCGGGCCCTTCCGGGGCTGGGCGGGGGCCTTCGCCGCCGGCTTCTGGGCCGCGGGTGCTTTCGGTGCCGCCGTCGTTTCTTTCGCCATGGTGTCAGCCCTTGTCGATCGATTCGCCGCAGCGCTTGCAGACTCGCAGCTTGCGCCCGTCGGCGAGCGTCTTGATCCCGCTGCGCGACGGCTTGTCGCACCGGCTGCAGACCACCAGCACGTTCGACAGCGCCAGCGGGCTCTCGCGCTCGATGATCCCGCCCTGCCGCAGCTTCTGCGTCGGACGCTGGTGCTTCTTCATCATGTTGATCTTCTCGACGAGCACTCGCCCGCCGATCGGCAGCACGCGCAGCACCTTGCCGCGCTTGCCGCGCTCCCGGCCCGCGATCACCGCGACCGTATCGCCTCGTCGCACATGCGCGTGTTGCATCAAATGACCTCGGGCGCGAGCGAGATGATCTTGGTGAACTGGCGCTCGCGCAGCTCGCGCGCCACCGGGCCGAAGATGCGCGTGCCCACCGGATTCTCGTCGGGCTTGATCAGAACCACCGCGTTGCGGTCGAAGCGGATGTACGATCCGTCCCGCCGCCGCACTTCCTTGACCGTCCGGACCACGACCGCGCGGGCGACTTCGCCCTTCTTCACGGTCCCGTCCGGCGTCGCTTCCTTGATGGCCACGATGACGGTATCGCCCAGCGAGGCGTACCGCTTGTTGGCGCCGCCCATCACCCGGATGCACTGGACCTTCTTGGCTCCGGAGTTGTCGGCTACGTCGAGCATCGAGCGCGGTTGGATCATCGCTAGGACACGCGGCTGAGGACCTTGCGGATCCGCCAGCGCTTCTCCTTCGACAGCGGCCGGGTCTCCTCGATCAGCACCCGGTCGCCCACCCGGCTCTCGTTGGTCTCGTCGTGCGCCTTCAGCTTCTTCGACGCCCGCACCACCCGCTGATAGCGCGGATGCCGGAACACCCGCTCGATCCGCACCACCCGGGTCTTCTGCATCGCGTCGGACACGACCACGCCTTCACGACTTTTTCGCTCACCCACGGGATGCGCCCTTCTTCTCGCGGAGCACTGTGTTCGCCCGCGCCAGATCTTTCTTCGCCTGGCTCAGCCGCGAGGGGTTCTTGGCCACCCCCATCGAGAGCTGGAACCTGAGATTGAAGATCTCCTCGGTCAGCTCCCGCGTCTTCTGCTGGAGCTCGTCCTGGGAGAACTCACGCCACTTCGCCGCTTTCATGATTCGATCCTTTAGAGGGCTCGACTCGTCGCTACAGCGCCCTCGTGCGCGAGACGAACTTCGTCGTGATACCGATCTTCTGGGCCGCGGTCCGGAAGGCGTCGCGCGCCACGTCCTCGGGCACGCCGATCATCTCGTACAGGATCCGGCCCGGCTTCACGACCGCCACCCACTCCTCCGGGTTGCCCTTGCCCTTGCCCATCCGGGTCTCGGCCGGCTTCTTGGTGACCGGCTTGTCCGGAAAGACGCGGATCCAGACCTTACCACCGCGCTTGAGGCTCCGGGTGAGCGCCACGCGCGCGGCCTCGATCTGCCGATTGGTGACCCAGCCGGGCTCGAGAGCCTTGAGACCGAAATCGCCGAACGCCAGGGTCGAGCCGCGGACGGCGATCCCCTTCATCCGGCCGCGCTGGGCCTTCCGATACTTGACGCGCTTGGGCATCAACATGGGAAACGCGCCTCAGGCGTCAGCCGGCGCGGCGCGGAGCACCTCGCCCTTGAAGACCCACACCTTGACCCCGATGGTCCCGTAGGTCGTGTGCGCGGTCGCCAGGCCGTAGTCGATGTCGGCGCGGAGCGTGTGCAGCGGCACCCGCCCGTCGCGATACCACTCGCGCCGCGCGATTTCGCCGCCGCCCAGCCGTCCCGCGCACGCGATCCGGATGCCGTCGGCGCCGAGGCGCAGCGCGGACGTGACGGCCTTCTTCATCGCCCGCCGGAACGCGACGCGCTTCTGGAGCTGGAGCGCCACGTTCTCGGCCACGAGCTGCGCGTCGAGCTCGGGATGGATGACCTCCTCGATGTTGAGGTAGATCTCCTTCCCGGTCCTCACTTGTAGTTCGTTCTTCAGCTTCTCGACCTCGGAACCCTTGCGGCCGATGATGATGCCCGGGCGCGCCGTCGAGATCGTGATGCGCGCGCGGTTGGCCGAGCGCTCGATATCGATCTTCGCGATGCCCGCGTGGTAGAGCTGGTCCTTGATGAAGCGCCGGATCTTGACGTCCTCGTGCAGGAGGTTCGCGTAGTTCTTCGTCGCGAACCAGCGCGAGCTCCAGGTCCGCGTCACGCCGATCCGGAAGCCGATCGGATGTGTTTTCTGACCCATCGCTACTTTTTCTCCTTCGGCTTCCGGGTGGCTCTGGCCGCCGGCTTGTCGCCGCCGCGCGCCGAGCCGCGGCGAGCGGTCGGGCGCCGGGCGGGCGCCGCCGGACGCTCTTCGCGCGCCGGAGGCGGCGCGCTCGGACGAGCGGGCGGGGGCGCGGGCACCGCGACGACGCCGTTCGTCTCGTCGCTGACGCCGATCGTCAAGTGGCTCGTGCGGTGCTTGATCGAGAACGCGCGGCCCATCGCGCGCGGCTGCACGCGCTTGAGCACCGGGCCGCCGTCCGCGTAGGCCTGGACCACGCGCAGGTCGTCGAGGTCACGCACCTGGTAGTTGTGCTCGGCGTTCGCCACGGCCGAGCGCAGCACCTTCTCGACGAGCCGGGCCGCGGCGCGGGGCGTGTACTCGAGCGTCGCCAGCGCTTCCGCCACCGCCTTGCCGCGGATCTGGTCGAGCACCAGCCGGGCCTTCCGGGCCGACACGCGGACGAATCGGGCGCGCGCCATCGTTCGCATGGCGATCAGGTCTTTCCGGTCGGCGACGTCGCCGCCTTTTCAGCGGTTCCGTGTGCCCGAAACGTCCGGGTCATCGCGAACTCACCCAGGCGGTGGCCCACCATGTTCTCGGTCATGTACACGGGGATGAACTTCTTGCCGTTGTGAACGGCGACCGTATGGCCGACGAACTCCGGCGGGATCGTCGTGCGCCGGGACCACGTCTTGAGCACCTTCTTCTGACGGGTGCGGTTCAGCTCCTCGATCCGCGCCAACAGCGTCTCATCGATGTACGGGCCCTTCTTCAGCGAGCGTCCCATCGCGTGCTCCTATTTCTTCCGTCGCGTCACAATGAAGCGGTCCGACGGTCTGGCGCCGCGCCGAGTCTTGTAGCCCTTCGTCGGCTTGCCCCACGGGGTCATCGGATGATTGCCCTTGCCCTTGCCCTCACCGCCGCCCATCGGGTGATCGACCGGATTCATGACCGTGCCGCGGACCGTCGGGCGGAAACCGCGCCAGCGGACCCGGCCCGCCTTGCCGATCGACACGTTCTCGTGGTCGAGGTTGCCGACCTGACCGACGGTCGCCATGCACGCGAGCGCGACCAGCCGCACCTCGCCCGAGGGCAGCTTGAGCGTGGCGCGGTCACCCTCCTTCGCGAGAAGCTGTGCCTGCGCGCCCGCGCTGCGGCAGAGCTGCGCGCCGCGGCCCGGCTGGAGCTCGACGTTGTGCACGAGCGTGCCGACCGGGATGTTGCGCACCGGCAGCGCATTGCCCGGCAGGATATCCGCCTGCGGACCCGACATCACGGTGTCGCCGACGCGGATGCCATTCGGAGCAATGATGTAGCGCTTCTCGCCGTCCTTGTAGTGGAGCAGCGCCAGGCGCGCCGAGCGGTTCGGGTCGTACTCGATCGCCGCCACACGCGCGGGGATCCCGTACTTCTCGCGCCGGAAGTCGACCTGGCGAATCATCTGCTTGGCGCCGCCGCCCCGATGGCGGACGGTGATGCGCCCGTAGACGTTTCGGCCGTTCGTCCGCCGCTTGGGAATCAGCAGGCCCTTCTCCGGCTCGGTTTTCGTGATGTCGTCGTACGTGACGTACGTCAGGTAGCGGAGAGATGGCGACGTCGGCTTGACGGTCCGGATGGCCATGACCTTACGCCCCCTCGACGAGGTCGATCTTGTGTCCGGGCGCCAGGGTCACGATCGCCTTCTTCCAGTCGGCACGCCGTCCCTCGGAACGACCCATACGCTTCAGCTTTCCCTCGAAGGAGGCGGTACGGACGGACGACACCTTGACGTTGAAGACGGTCTCGACCGCCACGCGAATCTCGACTTTGTTCGCGTCGGGCCGGACCCGGAACGCCACGGTGTTCTGCTCTTCCTTCTGCCTCATGCTCTTTTCCGTCATCAGCGGACGGATCAGGATCTCGCGCGCTGTTCTGCTCATCGCGCCAGCGCCTCCTCGAGCGCCAGAAGCCCCGCGCGCTCGCACACCACGCGATGGGCGTGCAGCAGCTGGTACACCGACACATGCGTCGGCGTCTCGATCGTCAGCCAGGGCACGTTGCGCGCCGCGCGCGTCACGGAGTCGTCCAGCTGGCGCACGACGATCAAGGTCCGCTGACCCGCGACGCCGAGGCCCTCGAGCCGGCCGACCAGCGACTTCGTCTTCCCGTCGCGCACGTCGAGCGTCTCGACCGCGGACAGCTCACCGGCGGCGATCTTCGCCGCCACCGCCGCCCGAAGCGCCTGGCGGCGCATGCCGCGCGGCATGTCCTTGTCGTAGCTTCGCGGTGTCGGGCCGAACGGCTTGCCGCCGCCCTTCCACTGGACGGCCCGCGTAGAGCCCTGCCGCGCGCGGCCGGTTCCCTTCTGCTTCCACGGCTTGCGCCCGCCGCCCGAAACTTCGCTGCGGCCCCTGGTGTCGTGCGTCCCGGCGCGACGGTCGGCCAGCTCGCGGGTCACCGCCTGATGGAGGAGCGGCCCGCGGATCTCGGTGCCGAAGACGTCCGCCTTCAGCTCGACCGAGCCCGTGGCCTTCCCCTTCGCGTCCAGCACCTGTACGGTCGGCATCGCTATTTCTTTTCCGCGACCTTTTGCTGCTGCGCCTTGGTCGCCTTGACCGACTTCCGCAGCATCACGAGAGTTCCATTGGCGCCGGGCACCGCGCCGCGCACCAGCACGAGATTTTGCTCGGCCATCACGCGCACCACGGCGAGGTTCAGCACGGTCCGCCGGTCGCCGCCCATGCGCCCGGGCAGATGATGACCCGGCCACACGCGCGAGGGATCCGACGAGGCGCCGATCGAGCCCGGCGCGCGATGGAACATCGAGCCGTGCGTCGCGTCGCCGCCGTACCAGCCGTAGCGCCTGACGCCGCCCTGGAAGCCCTTGCCCTTCGTGACGCCGACGACGTCGACCAGCTCACCCGGCGCGAACATCTCGACGGTGAGCGCCTGACCGAGCTGATAGCCCTGGAGCTTCTCGGTCTTCTCGAGCCGCACCTCGCGCACGACCTGCATCGGGGCCACGTTCACCTTCTTGAACACGCCCGCCGCCGGCTTCGACACGTTCTTCTTCTTCGCGCCGAACCCGATCTGCAGCGCATCGTACCCGTGCGACTCCGCCGTCTTGATCCCGATGACGGTGCAGGGCCCCGCCTCGATGACGGTCACGGGCACGTGACTGCCGTCGTCGGCAAACACCTGCGTCATCCCGACCTTTCGCCCGATCAGTCCTTCTTTACGCGCCATCGCTATCCCCGCAGAGCGCCGATGAAAACCGCCCATCTGCTTCGTTGCCTCCTCGCTCCTCCCTGCGGCGTATGCGGCACACGCCTCAGTCGTCGCTCGTCGGCGCCTCGCATCTGGGACTTTTGTCGGCCGCGAACTGCCGCCCCGATCAGATATTGTCATGTCCTTACAGCTTGATCTCGACGTCCACGCCCGCTGGGAGGTCGAGTTTCATGAGCGAATCGACCGTCTGCGGCGTCGGGTCGACGATGTCGAGCAGGCGCTTGTGCGTTCGCATCTCGAACTGCTCGCGCGAGGTCTTGTCGACGTGCGGGCTTCTCAGCACGGTCCACCGGTTGATGATCGTGGGCAGCAAGACCGGGCCCGACACGCGCGCGCCGGTGCGGCGCACGGTCTCGACGATCTCCTTGACCGACCGATCGAGCAGCTGGTGATCGTACGCCTTCAAGCGAATCCGAATTTTCTGATCAGCGGCCAAGGTTGCCATGCGTTACTCCACGATCTCCGTGACGACACCCGCGCCCACCGTCCGCCCGCCCTCGCGAATCGCGAACCGCAGCTCCTTCTCCATCGCGATCGGCACGATCAGCTCGATCGCCATCGTCACGTTGTCCCCCGGCATCACCATCTCCACCCCGCTGGGCAACGTGCACACCCCCGTCACGTCCGTCGTCCGGAAGTAGAACTGCGGCCGGTACCCGTTGAAGTACGGCGTGTGCCGCCCCCCCTCTTCCTTCGTCAGGACGTACACCTCCGCCTTGAACTTCTTGTGCGGCTTGATGCTCCCCGGCTTGGCCAGCACCTGGCCCCGCTCCACTTCTTCCTTATCGATCCCGCGCAACAGCGCCCCGATGTTGTCCCCCGCCTGCCCCTCGTCCAGCAGCTTGCGGAACATCTCCACGCCCGTCACCACCGTCTTGCGCGTGTCGTGCACCCCGACGATCTCGATCTCCTCGCCCACCTTCACGATCCCGCGCTCCACCCGGCCCGTCACCACCGTCCCGCGCCCCGTGATCGAGAAAATGTCCTCGATCGGCATCAGAAACGGCTTGTCCACCGGCCGCGGCGGCGTCGGAATGTAGCTGTCCACCGCCTCCATCAGCTTCCAGATCGGCTCCGCCGCCTTCGGATCCGTCCGGATGCTCGTTCGCCTGCAGCGCTGACCCCCGGATCACCGGCACGTCGTCCCCCGGAAACTGGTACTTCTTCAACAGCTCCCGGACCTCCAGCTCCACCAGGTCCAAGATCTCCGGGTCGTCCACCATGTCCACCTTGTTCATGAACACCACCAGGAACGGCACGTTCACCTGCCGCGCCAGCAGCACGTGCTCGCGCGTCTGCGGCATCGGCCCGTCGTTCGCCGCCACCACCAGGATCGCCCCGTCCATCTGCGCCGCCCCCGTGATCATGTTCTTGATGTAGTCCGCGTGCCCCGGACAGTCGATGTGCGCGTAGTGCCGCTTGTCCGTCTCGTACTCCACGTGCGCCACCGCGATCGTGATCCCCCGCTCCCGCTCTTCCGGCGCGTTGTCGATCGACCCGTACTCCCGCACCGCGATCCCCTTGTTCTTCGTGTGCAGCACCTTCGTGATCGCCGCCGTCAACGTCGTCTTGCCGTGGTCGATGTGCCCGATCGTCCCCACGTTCACGTGCGGCTTCGTCCGCTCGTACTTCGCCTTCGCCATGGTGTGGCCTCCGACTGGTCGTTTCTCAGCGGGACCCGGCGCGCCCCTGCGGCTTGCCGGCGACTTTGGCCATGATCTCTTCGGCGATCGCGGGCGGGACTTCCTCGTAGCGCGAGAACTGCATCGTGTAGGTGGCGCGTCCCTGCGTCATCGACCGCATCTCCGTTGCGTATCCAAACATCTGTCCCAGCGGCACCGTCGCGCGGATGACCTGCGAGCTGCCGCGCGCTTCCATCGAGACGATCCGACCACGGCGGCTGTTCAGGTCGCCGACGATCGCGCCCATGTATTCCTCGGGCGTCACGACCTCGACGTCCATCACCGGCTCGAGCAGCACCGGCTTGGCCCGGCGGCACGCTTCCTTGAACCCCATCGAGGCGGCGATCTTGAACGCCATCTCGGACGAGTCCACGTCGTGATACGAGCCGTCGGTCAACCGCACCTTGATGTCGACGATCGGGTAGCCGGCCAGCACGCCGGTATCGAGCGCCTCGCGGATCCCCTTCTCGACCGCCGGAATGTATTCCCGCGGGATCGTGCCGCCGACGATCTTGTTCTCGAACTCGAAGCCCTTGCCGGTCTCGTTCGGCTCCACCTCGAGGTAGACGTCGCCGTACTGACCGCGGCCGCCGGTCTGCCGGACGTAGCGGCCCTGCGCCTCGGCCATCTTGCGGATGGTCTCGCGATAGGCGACCTGGGGCTTGCCGACGTTGGCCTCGACCTTGAACTCGCGCAGGAGGCGGTCGACGATGATCTCCAGGTGGAGCTCGCCCATCCCGTGGATCAAGGTCTGCGCCGTCTCCTCGTCGCTGGTCACCCGGAACGTCGGATCTTCGAGCGCCAGGCGCGAGAGCGAGACGCCGAGCTTCTCTTCGTCCGCGCGCGTCTTCGGCTCGATCGCGACCGCGATCACCGGCTCCGGGAACGTCATCGACTCCAGCACGATCGGCCGGTCGGCATCGCACAGCGTGTCGCCGGTCGTGGTGAGCTTGAGCCCGATGGCGGCGGCGATGTCTCCCGCCGCGACGGCCTCGATCTCTTCCTTCTTGTTCGCGTGCATCCGGAGCAGCCGCCCGACGCGCTCCTTCTTGTCCTTGGTCGAGTTGTAGACGCCCGAGCCCGCCTCCAGGGTGCCGGAGTAGACGCGGAGGAACACGAGCTGACCGACGTGCTGGTCGTTCATGATCTTGAACGCCAGCGCCGCGAACGGCGCGTCGTCGGACGCCTTGCGCTCCTCGACCTCCTTGGTCTCGGGGTTGATGCCCTGCATCGGCGGAATGTCGAGCGGCGACGGCAGATAGTCGATGACCGCGTCCAGCAGCGGCTGCACACCCTTGTTCTTGAAGGAGGCGCCGCAGAGGATCGGGAAGAGCTTCATGCTGATCGTGCCCTTGCGCACGGCCGCCTTCAGCTCGGCGGGCGTGATCGGCTCGCCGTGCACGTACTTCTCCATCAGGTGCTCGTCGACCTCGGCGAGCCCCTCGATCATCTTCTCCCGGTACTCCTTGACCTGCTCCCGCATGTCCGCGGGAATCTCGATCTTCGTGTACTCCTTGCCGAGCGAGTCGTCGTCGTCGGTCCACACCAGCCCGACCTCGTCGATCAGGTCGACGAGCCCGCGGTACTGGTCCTCACGGCCGATCGGGATCTGCACCGCAACCGGATGGGCGCCCAGGCGGTCACGCACCAGGTCGATGCACTGATAGAAGTCCGCGCCGACGCGGTCCATCTTGTTGACGTAGACCATCCGGGGGACCCGGTACTTGTCGGCCTGACGCCACACCGTCTCGGTCTGCGGCTCGACGCCGGACACCGCGTCGAGGATCGCCACGGCGCCGTCTAGGACGCGGAGGGAGCGCTCGACCTCGACCGTGAAGTCGACGTGGCCCGGCGTGTCGATGATGTTGACGCGGCAATCGCGCCAGAAGCAGGTCGTCGCGGCCGACGTGATGGTGATGCCGCGCTCCTGCTCCTGCACCATCCAGTCCATCGTCGCGGTGCCTTCGTGGACTTCACCGATCTTGTACGACCGGCCGGTGTAATAGAGGATCCGCTCGGTCGTCGTCGTCTTGCCCGCGTCGATGTGGGCCATGATGCCGATGTTGCGCGTCTTTTCCAGCGAGTACTGCCGTTCCACCGCCCAATCCTCTGCTTTCTCTGCGATCTATGACATGCGAAGAGGGGGGTCAGCCTGCGCCCCCCTCTTTTGTTCGATGCTAGCTACCAGCGATAATGCGCGAACGCCTTGTTGGCCTCCGCCATCTTGTGCGTGTCTTCTCGCTTCTTCACCGCGGTGCCCCGGTTGCCGGCGGCATCGAGCAGCTCGCCGGCCAGCTTTTCCGCCATGCTCCGCTCGCCTCGCCGACGGGCGGCCCCGATGACCCACCGCATGGCCAAGGACGTCCGTCGATCCGGGCGCACCTCGACCGGCACCTGATAAGTCGAGCCGCCGACCCGCCGAGACTTGACCTCGACGGCCGGCTTCACGTTGTCGATGGCCGACTTGAACATCTTCAGGGCGTCCTGCTTGCTCCGGTCCTCGACCGACACCAGGGCGGCGTACATGATCTGCTCGGCCGTCGACTTCTTGCCGCAGATCATCATGATGTTGACGAACTTCGCCACCAGTCGGCTCCCGTACTTCGGATCAGGCAACACCTCGCGCTTCGCGGCCCCCGCCCGTCGCATTGCGCTAGGCTCCGGCCTTGGTGGCCTTGGCGCCGTACTTCGAGCGGCTCTGCTTGCGGCCGGCGACACCCGCGGTGTCGAGGGTGCCGCGGATGATGTGATACCGGATGCCCGGCAGATCCTTCACGCGGCCGCCGCGGATCATCACGATCGAGTGCTCCTGGAGGTTGTGCCCGACACCCGGGATGTACGAGGTGACCTCGAGCCCGTTCGTCAGCCGCACGCGCGCCACTTTCCGGAGGGCGGAGTTCGGCTTCTTCGGCGTCGTCGTGTACACGCGTATGCACACGCCGCGCTTCTGCGGACACCCCTGCATCGCGGGCGTCTTCGACTTCCGCCGTACCGCCTCGCGACCGTTATGGACGAGCTGATTGATAGTCGGCATAGCTCACCGCCGCCCCGGAGGGCGACAAAACTCCAACGTTATAACCGAGACGCCCTGTTCTGTCAATGATTTAGCCGTTACCCCGCCACCGCGACGGATTCGTCCGCGTCGCCCGTGTCGGCGACCGGCGGCGTCAGCGAGAGGACGCTGTCCAGCGACTTCACGGCCTCCCCGCCGGGTGTCAGCACTTCGACCCGTGTGTAATTCGAGAGCCCGGTGCCCGCCGGGATCAGCCGGCCGACGATCACGTTCTCTTTCAGGCCGCGGAGGTCGTCCGTTTTTCCGGAGATTGCAGCCTCCGTCAGCACGCGGGTGGTCTCCTGGAACGAGGCCGCCGAGATGAAGCTGTCGGTCGAGAGCGACGCCTTCGTGATGCCGAGGAGCACCGGCTTGGCCGTCGCGGCGCGCTTGCCCTGCGCCAGGACCCGGTCGTTCTCCTCCTGGAACACGAACTTGTCGACGAGCTCGCCCACGACAAACTCTGTGTCGCCGACCTCCTCGATGCGCACGCGCCGCAGCATCTGGCGCACGATGATCTCGATGTGCTTGTCGTTGATGGTCACGCCCTGCAGGCGATAGACCTCCTGCACCTCGTTGACCAGGTACCGCTGGAGCTCGCGATCGCCGAGCACCGCCAGATAGTCGTGCGGGTTGGGCGACCCGTCCATGAGGGCCTCGCCCGCTCGCACGCGGTCGCCCTCGTGAACGCTGATGTGCTTGCCGCGCGGGATCAAGTACTCCTTGGTCTCCGCGTTGTCGGCCCGGATCACGATCTTGCGCATGCCCTTCACGAACCCGCCCATCTCGACCCGGCCGTCGATCTCGGTGATGACCGCCTGCTCCTTGGGCTTGCGGGCCTCGAACAGCTCCGCGACCCGCGGCAGACCGCCGGTGATGTCCTTGGTCTTGGTCGTCTCGCGCGGGATCTTGGCGATGATATCGGCCGCGAAGACCTCGGCGCCGTCCGGCACGCTGAGGTTCGCGCCGACCGGCAGCGCATACCGGTGACGCTCGGTCTGCTCGACCGTCGCCTGCCCTTCACCCGCGGAGCGGATGATGACACCCGGCTGGAGCTTGCCCTCCGGATCCTCGATGACCACCTTGCGGGCGAGGCCGGTGACCTCGTCGAACTCTTCCCGAACCGTCACGCCCTCGATGATGTCCTGGTACTCGACCCGTCCCGTGAACTCCGTGAGGATCGGGTTGGTGAACGGATCCCACTCGACCAGCACGGCGCGCGTCTTGATCCGCTGGTCGGCCTTCACCTTGATCTTGGCGCCGTACACGACCGGATAGCGCTCGCGCTCGCGGCCGCGTTCGTCGGCCACGCCGATCTCGCCGTTGCGGTTCGTCGCGACCAGGTCGCCGTCGCGATTCACGACGGTGCGGAGGTTGTGGTACTTCACGATGCCCGCGCTCTTGGCCTCGTGCTTCGAAGCCTCGACGACGCGGCTCGCCGTGCCGCCGATGTGGAAGGTCCGCATCGTGAGCTGCGTGCCCGGCTCGCCGATCGACTGCGCGGCGATGATGCCCACCGCCTCGCCGAGCTCGGCCAGCCGCCCGGTGCCGAGGTTGCGGCCGTAGCACATGACGCAGATGCCGCGCTTGGTGTCGCAGGTCAGGGTCGACCGGATGCGCACCCGCTCCAGGCCCGAGTCCTCGATCTTCTGGGCCAGCTCCTCGGTGATCTCGGTGTTGGCCTGGACGATGATCTCGTTCGACAGCGGATCGCGGATGTCCTCGGCGGCGACGCGCCCGAGGATACGATCGCGCAACGATTGGATGATATCGCCGCCCTCGACCAGCGGGGTCGCGTCGATGTACTTCACGGTGCCGCAATCGTATTCGCTGACGATGACGTCCTGTGAGACGTCGACCAGCCGCCGCGTCAGATAGCCGGAGTCGGCCGTCTTGAGCGCGGTGTCGGCGAGGCCCTTGCGGGCGCCGTGGGTCGACGTGAAGTACTCGAGGACCGTGAGGCCCTCGCGGAAGTTCGAGGTGATCGGCGTCTCGATGATCTCGCCGCTCGGCTTCGCCATCAGACCGCGCATGCCGGCCAGCTGGCGGATCTGCTGCTTGCTGCCCCGCGCGCCGGAGTCGGCCATCATGTAGATCGGGTTGAACTCGCCGCCCTGCTCGCCGCCTTCCAGCTCGCGGAACATCTCCTCGGCGATGAGCTCGGTGACGTGCGCCCAGATGTCGACGACCTTGTTGTAGCGCTCGCCGTTCGTGATCACGCCGTCCTGGTACTGCTGCTCGACCTCGTTGACCTGCTCGCGCGCCGAGCTGATCTGCCGCTCCTTCGACGACGGGATGTGCATGTCGTCGATGCCGATCGACAGACCGGAGAGCGTCGCGTAGCGGAATCCGAGGTCCTTCAGCTCATCCAGGAAGTGGACGGTCGCCTCGTTGCCGAGCGTGTTGTAGCAGCGGCCGACCAGCGCCGTGATCTCCTTCTTCTTGAGCTCCTGGTTCACGAATCTCAGCTGCTCGGGCACGATCTCGTTCAGCAAGGTGCGCCCGACCGTCGTCTCGACGATGGCGCCGTTCCAGCGCAGACGGATCCGCGCCTGCAGGTCGACATCCTCGTTGTCGTAGGCGATCCGCACCTCTTCGGCGTCGGAGAACAGGCGCCCCTCGCCCCGGACGGGACGCTCGGGCGTGCTCATGCGCTCCTTGGTCAGGTAGTAGATCCCGAGCACCATGTCCTGCGTCGGCACCGCCAGCGGCGCGCCGTTCGCCGGCGACAGGATGTTGTTCGCCGACAGCATCAGCACCTGCGCCTCGAGCTGCGCCTCCATCGAGAGCGGGATGTGCACCGCCATCTGGTCGCCGTCGAAGTCGGCGTTGAAGGCCGTGCAGACCAGCGGATGGATCTCGATCGCCTTGCCCTCGACCAGGATGGGTTCGAAGGCCTGAATGCCCAGGCGATGGAGAGTCGGAGCCCGATTGAGGAGAATCGGGTGCTCCTTGATGACGTCCTCGAGGATGTCCCACACCTCCGGGCGTTCTTTTTCAACGAACTTCTTGGCCGCCTTGATCGACGACGCGATCCCGCGCTCTTCCAGCTTCCTCAAGATGAAGGGCTTGAAGAGCTCGAGCGCCATCTTCTTCGGCAGGCCGCACTGATGCAGCTTGAGGTACGGGCCGACGACGATGACCGAGCGGCCCGAGTAGTCCACGCGCTTGCCGAGCAAATTCTGACGGAAGCGGCCCTGCTTGCCCTTCAGCGTATCCGACAGGGACTTGAGAGGCCGATTGTTCGGACCCGTAATGACTCGTCCCCGGCGTCCGTTATCGAACAGAGCATCGACCGCTTCCTGCAACATCCGCTTTTCGTTGCGGATGATGATCTCGGGAGCCTTGAGGTCCATCAGCCGCTTCAGCCGGTTGTTCCGGTTGATGACGCGACGATAGAGGTCGTTCAGGTCCGAGGTCGCGAAGCGGCCGCCGTCGAGCGGCACCAGCGGACGGAGCTCCGGCGGAATGACCGGGACCACCTCGAGGATCATCCAGTCGGGCTGGTTGCCGGACTTCAGGAACGCCTCGATGACTTTCAGCCGCTTGACGATCTTCTTCCGCTTCTGCACGGACGACTCGCCGAGCATCTGGGCGCGCAGATCGCGCGCCATCGAGTCGAGGTCCATGTCGCGCAGGAGCTCGCGGATCGCCTCGGCGCCCATGCCCACCTTGAGGGCCTCGGGGCCGTGCTCCTCGATGAGCTTGCGCGCCTTGTCGACCGCCATCAGGTCCTTCTTCTTGATGCCCTGCAGACGGCTCTCGAGGACGACGTGCTCCTCGAAGTACAGGATCTTCTCCAGCTCGCGCAGCGACATGTCGAGGAGCTGGCCGATCCGGCTCGGCAGCCCCTTGAAGAACCACACGTGCGAGACGGGCGAGGCCAGCTCGATGTGGCCCATCCGCTCGCGGCGCACGCGCGCCCGGGTCACCTCGACGCCGCACTTGTCGCAGACGACGCCGGCGAACTTCATGCGCTTGTACTTACCGCAGGCGCACTCGTAGTCCTTGGTCGGTCCGAAGATGCGCGCGCAGAACAGAGCCGTCGCGCTCGGGCTTGAACGTCCGGTAGTTGATGGTCTCCGGCTTCTTCACCTCGCCGTGCGACCAGTCGCGAATCTTCTGGGGCGCGGCCAGTTTGATCCGAATCGCGTCAAACGTGATGGGCTTCGCATGCCGATCGAGGATGCCCCAAAGGTCCTTGGTTGGCTTGTCCTCTCTGATCAGGCTGCCGAATGGCCGATCCGTCAACATTCGCTATTCTCCTTTGGGAAGCCTTCTCCCATTGTCAGGAAGCCTTCTTCCCGTCCTTCGTCACCAGCTCGACGTCGAGCGCCAGACTCTGGAGTTCCTTCACCAGCACGTTGAACGACTCCGGCGTACCGGGCTCGAGGAAGTTTTCACCTTTGACGATCGCCTCGTAGATGCGGTTGCGGCCTTCCACGTCGTCGGACTTGACGGTCAGCATCTCCTGGAGCGTGTGCGCGGCCCCGTAGGCCTCGAGCGCCCACACCTCCATCTCACCGAACCGCTGCCCGCCGAACTGGGCCTTGCCGCCGAGCGGCTGCTGCGTCACCAGCGAGTACGGGCCGATCGAGCGCGCGTGCATCTTGTCGTCGACCAGGTGGGCCAATTTCAAGATATAGATCTGGCCGACGGTGACCTCCTGGTGGAACCGCCGTCCGGTGCGCCCATCGTAGAGGATGGTCTTGCCGGAAGTCGGCAGGCTCGCCTGCTTCAGGTGCTCCTTGATCTCTTCCTCGGTGGCGCCGTCGAACACCGGGCTCGCCACCCACAAGCCGAGCGCGCGCGCGGCCCAGCCCAGATGGGTCTCGAGGATCTGACCGACGTTCATCCGAGACGGCACGCCGAGCGGGTTCAGCACGATCTCGACCGGCGTTCCGTCCGGCAGATACGGCATGTCCTCTTCGGGCAGGACCTTGGAGACGACGCCCTTGTTGCCGTGGCGGCCGGCCATCTTGTCGCCGACCGAGAGCTTGCGCTTCACGGCCACGTACACCTTGACCATCTTGATCACGCCCGGCGGCAGGTCGTCGCCGCGGCGAAGCCGCGACTTGCGCTCCTCGAACATGGCGTCGTAGACGCCGATCTGCTCGTCGGCCATGTCCTCGATGCGCTTGATGGTCTGCGTGAGGTTCTCGTCTTCCTTGACCTTGACCTTCTTCAGCTCGTTCCACGAGAAGTTGTCGAGCTCCTCGCGCTCGATCGGGTCGCCCTTCTTGGTCAAGCGCTTCATCTTATTGGTCGGGTCGAAGAGGTCCTGGAACGCGGTCTTGCCGACCAGGAGATTCTTCAGCTTCTGGTCGCGCTCCATCTCGACCATCGCGATCTCGTCCTGGTAGTCCTTCTCGAGCCGGGCGATCTCTTCCTCCTCGATCGACTTCGCCCGCTCGTCCTTGTCGATGCCGCGCCGCGAGAACACCTTCACGTCGACCACGGTGCCTTCGATGCCGGGCGGCACGGTCAGCGACGTGTCGCGGACGTCTCCGGCCTTCTCGCCGAAGATCGCGCGGAGCAGCTTCTCTTCCGGCGTCAGCTGCGTCTCACCCTTCGGGGTGATCTTGCCGACGAGAATATCGCTCGGCTTGACCTTCGCGCCGATGCGCACGATGCCGGACTCGTCCAGATCCTTCAGCGCTTCCTCCGAGACGTTCGGAATGTCCCGGGTGACTTCCTCCTTGCCGAGCTTCGTGTCGCGCGCCTGGATCTCGAACTCCTCGATGTGGATCGACGTGAAGCGGTCGTCCTTCACGAGCCGCTCGGAGACCAGGATCGCGTCCTCGAAGTTGTAGCCGCCCCACGGCATGAAGGCGACGAGCACGTTGCGGCCGAGCGCCAGCTCGCCCTGATCGGTGCCCGGGCCGTCGGCGATGATGTCGCCCTGATTGACCCGCTGGCCCTTCTTGACGATCGGCTTCTGGTTCAGGCACGTGTTCTGGTTCGAGCGCCGGTACTTCGTCAGGTTGAAGATGTCGAGCGGCAGGTCCTGCACCGGGTCGGCCTTCTTCGACCGGCCTTCGGCGCGCACCACGACGCGGTCGGCCGCGACGTACTCGACCACGCCGGGCCGCTTGGCGACGATGACGGCGCCCGAATCGCGCGCCACCACGTGCTCCATGCCGGTGCCGACCAGCGGCGCTTCCGGCTGGAGCAGCGGCACCGCCTGGCGCTGCATGTTCGAGCCCATGAGGGCCCGGTTCGCATCGTCGTTCTCGAGGAACGGAATCAGCGAGGCGGCCACCGAGACGAGCTGCTTGGGCGACACGTCCATGTAGTGCAGCTCTTCCGGCGACACCATGCGGAACTCACCGCTCTTGCGCGCCGACACCCGCTCCTGAACGAACTTGCCGGTGCGGTCGATCTCGGCGTTGGCCTGGGCGATGACGAACTTCTCTTCCTTCAGCGCGGTCAGAAAGTCGATCTCGTCCGTGACGCGCCCGCTGACGACCTTGCGGTAGGGCGTCTCGATGAACCCGAACTCGTTGGTTCTCGCATACGTGGACAGCGACGAGATCAGGCCGATGTTCGGGCCTTCCGGCGTCTCGATCGGGCAGATCCGGCCGTAGTGCGTCGGATGGACGTCGCGCACCTCGAAACCCGCCCGCTCGCGGCTCAGACCGCGGGGACCGAGGGCCGAGAGCCGGCGCTTGTGGGTCAGCTCGGCCAGCGGGTTCGTCTGGTCCATGAACTGCGAGAGCTGAGACGAGCCGAAGAACTCCTTGACCACCGCCGAGACCGGCTTGGCGTTGATCAGATCGTGCGGCATCAGGTTCGTGATGTCGGAGATCGACATCCGCTCCTTGACCGCCCGCTCCATCCGCGTCAGGCCGACCCGGAACTGGTTCTCGAGCAGCTCGCCGACCGAGCGCACGCGCCGGTTGCCGAGGTGGTCGATGTCGTCGGTCGCCTTCGTCCCCAGGCGCACCAGCATCAGGTGCCGGATGACCGAGATGATGTCCTCGCTGCGGATCGTCTTGGCGTTGGCCGGCGCCTCCATGCCGAGCTTCTCGTTGATCATGAAGCGGCCGACGCGGGCCAGATCGTAGCGCCGCGGATCCATGAACATGCCCCGGAACAGGGCGCGCGCCGACTCCACGGTCGGCGGATCGCCGGGCCGGAGTCGACGATAGATCTCCACGAGCGCCTCGTCGGGGTTCTTGAAGTGGTCGCGCGCCAGGGTCTCGTAGATCGACTGATCGACCTTGCCGGCGCTCAGCACCAGGAGCTTGAACGGCGCCACCCGCCGGCTCATCACCTGCGCCAGCACCTGCGAGGTGATCTCGGCGTTGGTCTGCACCAGCACCTCACCGCTCTCCGTGTCGACGATACGCGAGGCGGTCCGGCGCCCGACGAGCGACTCGGCGCGGACCGAGATCTTCTCGACGTTCGCTTCGAGCAGCTTCTCGAGCACCTTCGCGGTCAGGGGCTTCCCGGCCGGCGCCAGCGGCTCCTTGTGGCGGGGCGCCTTGACGTCGTCCGCCGGCCGCGTGCCGACGTGGGCCTCGGCGGAGAGCTTCACCCAGGCGTTGCCGTCCTCGAACGACAGCACCTCTTCCGGCCTCGTAGAAGTGCGACAGGATCTCCTCGTCGGAGAGGATGACGTTCCGCTCCAGGAACCAGAACGCCCGCAAGAACGCGGTCGCCAGCATCTTCCGGCGCCGATCGACGCGCACGTGGAGGATGTCGTTGGCGTCGAAGTCGAACTCGACCCACGACCCGCGATAGGGGATGACGCGCGCCGAGAAGAGCGGCTTGCCCGACGCGAGGGTCTTGCCCTTGTCGTCGTCGAAGAACACGCCGGCCGAGCGTTGCAGCTGGCTCACGACCACGCGCTCGGTGCCGTTGATGATGAACGTGCCCTTGTCGGTCATCAGCGGCAGCTCGCCCAGATACACTTCCTGGCCGCGCTGCTCGCGGATCGTCTTGGTCTTGGCCTCCTTGTCGTGATCGAACACGACGAGCCGGAGCGTCACCTTCAGCGGAATCGCGAACGTCATTCCGCGGTCGTGGCATTCCTCGACCGTGTACTTCGGCTCGCCGAAGTGGTACGAGTCGAACTCGAGCAGCGCGTTGTCGTTGTAGTCGGCGATCGGAAACACCGACTTGAAGACCGCCTGCAGTCCGAGCTCCTCACGCCGGTCGGCCGGTCCGTCCTTCTGCAGAAAGGTCTCGTACGATCGCTTCTGAACCTCGATCAGGTTCGGAATCTCGACGATCGACGGGATCTTGCCGAAGTCTTTGCGGCTGCGGCGCCCACATTGAATCGTGCCTGCCATACCCTCTCCTCTATCGGACGGGACCACCGCCCCATCCGAGGTCTCCTGCTAGGGATTGCGGCGGCTCAAGCCGCCGCGTACGCGTCCGCGCTTCCCCGTTGAGACCGGCTCGCTACTTGATCGACACCGTCGCGCCCTGCTCCTCGAGCTTCTTCTTCATATCGTCGGCTTCGGCCTTCGTGACCCGCTCCTTCACCGGCTTCGGCGCACCGTCCACCAGATCCTTGGCTTCCTTGAGGCCGAGCCCCGTGAGCTCGCGGACGACCTTGATGACCTGGATCTTCTTCTCGCCCGCCGCGTTCAGGATGAGGTCGAACTCGGTCTTCTCCTCGACCGCCGCCGCGCCGGCCGCGCCACCGCCGGCCGCGCCCGCAACCGCCGCGACCGCCATCGGCGCCGCCGCGGACACGCCCCACTTTTCCTGCAGCTGCTTCGAGAGCTGGGCCGCTTCCAGCAGGGTTAGCTTGTCGAGCATCTCCGCGATTTCGTCTACCGTCGCCATCTCGATCTCCTTTGTACTGGGTCGGCACCGGGCCGAGCCCGTCGATGCCGCGCCGCTGTCTCCCGCTACGTTCCGCTCATTCGCCGGGCGCGCGCCGCGCCCGGTGATATCGCCCGTGACGATCTATTCGGTCTTCGCGTCCGTCTTCCGCGGCCTCGGCGGCCGCCGCCGCGCCGCGCTGCTGCAGGATGTACGCGAGCTCGCGATGCGGCGCCGAGATCAGCCCGACCAGGGTGGCCAGGCCGCCCTGGATCGCGCCCACGAGCTGCGCGCGGAGCGCCTCGCGCGACGGCAAATCGGCGAGGGCCTTGAGCCCGGGCGGCGGCAGCATCTGCCCCTCGACGTAGCCCGCCTTGATCGCCAGCGCCTGGTGAGCGCGCGCGAACGCGTGCAGCGCCTTGGCGACCGCGACCGGATCCTGCTTCGAGAGGATGACCGCCGTCGGTCCCGTGAGATGCGTGCCGAGCCCTTCCAGCGCGGACGACTTGATCGCGAGCCGCGCCAGCCGATTCTTGACGACCTTGTATTCCGCGGATACCGCGCGAAGCTGTTTGCGCAGCTCGCTGAGCTCCTGAACCGTGAGGCCGCGGTACTCGGTGAGCACCACGGTCTTCACGCCGTCCAACCTCGATTTCAGGTCCTCGACCGCCGCGACCTTCTCTTGCGTTGGCACCTGGGGCTCCCTGTCGTCCTAGACTGCCTTCTTGAACAGATTGGCCACCGCCACCGCGTCGACCGGGACGCCGGGCCCCATCGTCGTCGAGACGGTCAGCGACCGCAGATAGACGCCCTTGGCCGCCGCCGGCTTCGCCCGAACGATCGCCTCGATGAGCGCCATGCCGTTGGCGGCGAGCTGGTCGGCGCCGAACGAGTGCTTGCCGATCGGCGTGTGCACGTTCCCGGCCTTGTCCACGCGGAACTCGACCTTGCCGGCCTTGGCTTCGCGAACCGCGCGGCCGACGTCGAACGTCACGGTGCCCAGCTTCGGGTTCGGCATGAGCCCGCGCGGGCCCAGCACCTTGCCGAGCCGACCGACCTGCCCCATGAGATCCGGCGTCGCGACCGCCGTGTCGAACTCCATCCAACCGCCCTGCACGCGCTCGACGAGGTCCTCGGCGCCGATCACGTCCGCCCCGGCCTCGCGCGCCTCGCGCTCCTTCTCGCCCTTGGCGAAGACGGCCACGCGTACGGTCTTGCCGATGCCGTGGGGCAACACCACCGCGCCGCGGACCATCTGGTCGGCGTGCTTGGGATCGACGCCCAGCCGGAACGACAGATCGACCGACTGGTCGAACTTCGCCGCCGGCATGCTCTTCAAGATGGAGACGGCCTCATCGAGGGAGTACTGCTTGTCCGGGGCGATCTTCGCCGCCGCCGTCTCGTAGCGCTTGCCCCCTCGTCTCCGAACGATCGTCGCCATGGATGTCTCCTCTAGTCGCGCGGCCCGCTAGACCACATCGATGCCCATGCTGCGGGCGGTGCCTTCGATGATCCGCATCGCGGAATCGATCGAGTCCGTGTTGAGGTCCACGAGCTTGGTCTGCGCGATGTCGCGCACCTGCTGGCGCGTGACCTTGCCGATCTTGTCCTTGTGCGGAACGGCCGACGCCTTCGCGATTCCCGCCGCGCGCTTCAAGAGCACGGCGGCCGGCGGCGTCTTCACGATGAACGTGAAGGACCGGTCCTGGAAGATCGTCACCACCACCGGCAGGATCAATCCGTCCTGCGCGCCGGTCTGCGCGTTGAAGCCCTTGCAGAACTCCATGATGTTGACGCCGTGCTGACCGAGCGCCGGGCCCACCGGCGGCGACGGATTCGCCTTGCCGGCCGGGATCTGCAGCTTCACGATCGCCTGGACTTTCTTCATCGCGAGATCCTATTCGCCGCCGCACGCATCAGATCCGCTCCACCTGGTAGTACTCGAGCTCGACGGACGTGGGCCGCCCGAAGACCGGCACGACCACCTTCATCCGTCCGCGCTCGGGGTTCATGTCGTCGACCACGCCCTGGAAGTTGACGAACGGTCCGTCGATGACGCGCACCTTGTCGCCGCGCGCGAACACCGACTTGGGCTTGGGCTTCTCGGCGCCCGCCTCCATCTGCCGGAGGATGTCGTCGACCTGGTCGTGCGGCAGCGCAACCGGCTTCGACCCCGACCCGACGAACCCGGTGACCTTGGGCGTCGAGCGCACGAGGTGCCACGTGTCGTCCGTCAGCTCCATCTCGACCAGCACGTAGCCCGGGAAGAACTTCTGCTCGGTCTCGCGCTTCTGCTTGTTGCGGACCTCGACCACCTTCTCGGTCGGCACGAGCACGCGCGCGATCCGCTCGGACATCCCGAAGATCTTCGCGCGCGACTCGATCGCCTCCTTGACCTTGTTCTCGAATCCCGAATACGTGTGGACGACGAACCACTGCTTGTTCGTGGTCGCCGCCGCCGCGTCCTCGCTCATCGCAAAATCCTTTCGACGATCCGCGCCAGCACGACGTCCACGGCCCCGAGGAAGAGCGACACCACCACGGTCACCGTGATCACGACGACCGTGGAGTTGATCAGCTCCTGGCGGCTGGGCCACGTCACCTTGCGAAACTCCGCCACAACCTCTCGGACGAACTCCTGTGCGCGCTTCAGAAAATCCATCTGCTCCCTAGTCCGCCGAACAATGGCAGGGGTGGAGGGATTCGAACCCCCATCCCCCGGATTTGGAGTCCGGTGCTCTAGCCGTTAGAGCTACACCCCTATCCCGAGCTACTTGGTCTCTCTGTGCGGTGTGTGCTTGCGGCACCACCTGCAATATTTCTTGAGCTCCAGGCGATCGGGGTGCGTCCGACGATTCTTCGTCGTCGCGTAGTTCCGCCGCTGGCACGTCGAGCACGCGAGCGAGATGATGTCGCGCATCGCCTACTCCACGATCTCCGTGACGACACCCGCGCCCACCGTCCGCCCACCCTCGCGAATCGCGAACCGCAGCTCCTTCTCCATCGCGATCGGCACGATCAGCTCGATCGCCATCGTCACGTTGTCCCCCGGCATCACCATCTCCACCCCGCTGGGCAACGTGCACACCCCCGTCACGTCCGTCGTCCGGAAGTAGAACTGCGGCCGGTACCCGTTGAAGTACGGCGTGTGCCGCCCCCCCTCTTCCTTCGTCAGGACGTACACCTCCGCCTTGAACTTCTTGTGCGGCTTGATGCTCCCCGGCTTGGCCAGCACCTGGCCCCGCTCCACTTCTTCCTTATCGATCCCGCGCAACAGCGCCCCGATGTTGTCCCCCGCCTGCCCCTCGTCCAGCAGCTTGCGGAACATCTCCACGCCCGTCACCACCGTCTTGCGCGTGTCGTGCACCCCGACGATCTCGATCTCCTCGCCCACCTTCACGATCCCGCGCTCCACCCGCCCGGTCACCACCGTCCCGCGCCCCGTGATCGAGAAAATGTCCTCGATCGGCATCAGAAACGGCTTGTCCACCGGCCGCGGCGGCGTCGGAATGTAGCTGTCCACCGCCTCCATCAGCTTCCAGATCGGCTCCGCCGCCTTCGGATCCTCCGGATGCTCGTTCGCCTGCAGCGCCGAGCCCCGGATCACCGGCACGTCGTCCCCCGGAAACTGGTACTTCTTCAACAGCTCCCGGACCTCCAGCTCCACCAGGTCCAAGATCTCCGGGTCGTCCACCATGTCCACCTTGTTCATGAACACCACCAGAAACGGCACGTTCACCTGCCGCGCCAGCAGCACATGCTCGCGCGTTTGCGGCATCGGCCCATCGTTCGCCGCCACGACGAGAATCGCCCCATCCATCTGGGCCGCCCCCGTGATCATGTTCTTGATGTAGTCCGCGTGCCCCGGACAGTCGATGTGCGCGTAGTGCCGCTTGGCCGTCTCGTACTCCACGTGCGCCACCGCGATCGTGATCCCCCGCTCCCGCTCTTCCGGCGCGTTGTCGATCGACCCGTACTCCCGCACCGCGATCCCCTTGTTCTTCGTGTGCAGCACCTTCGTGATCGCCGCCGTCAACGTCGTCTTGCCGTGGTCGATGTGCCCGATCGTCCCCACGTTCACGTGCGGCTTCGTCCGCTCGTACTTCGCCTTCGCCATTCCTCACGCCCTCCCGTTGGCGGTAGCGATATCACTCA
Organism: uncultured Candidatus Rokubacteria bacterium; assembly: GCA_963789955.1. Lineage (GTDB taxonomy): Bacteria > Methylomirabilota > Methylomirabilia > Rokubacteriales > CSP1-6 > AR31. Next base: position 297,769 of record CAWBMV010000034.1, on the reverse strand, counting down.
ACGTCGTGCGCGCACCTGCTGCGGCGCGCTGATGAATCCTGGAGCCCATGTCCGGGATTGAACCGGAGACCTCGTCCTTACCAAGGACGCGCTCTGCCGACTGAGCTACATGGGCGCATACGCGAGACCTGGAGCGGGAAACGGGATTCGAACCCGCGACCCCCAGCTTGGAAGGCTGGCGCTCTACCGCTGAGCTATTCCCGCCCGCAAGCAGAACCCCGTGCGCCTGTCTGAACTGCAGAGCCACGTACACCTTTCTCAACCGCGGAACCGCGCACGCCTCAACCGCAGAACCGCGCATGCCTCACGCGAAACCGCCGTCAAACCGCGTAGCGCGCATACCTCCACGCGAACGCGCACGCCTTAAACCGCGTAAGCGCGCGTGCCTCTCGCAGCCGCACCTTTCTCAGCCCACCCTCGGTGAGATCCGGCCTCGAAGGCACCCGCTACAATGGTGGGGAGGGGAGGATTTGAACCCCCGAAGGCGTACGCCAGCAGATTTACAGTCTGCCCCCTTTGGCCACTTGGGTACCTCCCCGAATCCGCCGGCCGCACCTGGCAACTCCTCGAAAAAGCTGGCGCTGGCGGGAGGATTTGAACCCCCGACCCACTGCTTACAAGGCAGTTGCTCTGCCCCTGAGCTACGCCAGCACAGACAAAAGGTCACATTAGGCTTGACTTTTAGATAAGTCAAGCACTTTGCCCGCGGCGCCTCGCTGTCTCGCGACCTCATAGCAGAGAACTGCGCCGGCGGCCGCGACGTTCAGCGAGCCGATCTTTCCCCGCATCGGGATGGTGACCAGCACATCGCAGGCCTGCGCGACCAGCGGTCTGAGCCCCCCGCCTTCGCTCCCCAGAACCAGGCAGAGCGGGCCGGTCAGGTCCGCACCCCACACCGGAACGCCCGCGCCCGCGACCCCACCGTAAACCCAGATACCAGATTTCTTCACTATTTCCAGCGCATTCACGAGATTGGTCTCGCGGGCGACGGGCAGGTGCTCGACCGCCCCCATGGCGGCGCGAGCCGCGGCATCGGTGAGGCCGACCTGGTGGTGCTTGGGGACGATCACGCCATGGGCGCCGAACACCTCGGCGGTCCTGAGAACCGCGCCGAAGTTCCGGGGATCCTGCACCTGATCGAGCGCCACGAAGAAGGCCGGCTCGCCGCGTGACGCCGGGATCTCGAGCAGCGCCCCCAGATCGACGTACGCCGCCGACGCGACACGCGCGACGACTCCCTGGTGGCGGTCGGAGCCGGCGATCGCCGTCAGCTGCTCGCGCGTGCGGTACGAGACCTTGACACCCGCGCGACGCGCGAGCGCGACGATCTCGGCGAGCGGACCGTGGGCACCCGCGAGCACGGCGATCTCGTCGGCACGGCGTCCGTCCGCGCGGAGCAGCTCGAGCACGGGATTCCGGCCGTAGATACGGCCTTCGGTCACTACCGCCCCTTCGGGGTCAGGCGCGGACCGGCCGGCGTGTCCTCGACGAGCCAGCCGAGCCGCGCGATCTCGTCGCGGATCTCGTCCCCGCGCTTGAAATCACGGCGCGCCCGCGCCTCGCCGCGCGCGGTGAGCAGCTGCTGGACTTCCGCCGGCGGCCCGTCCATCGCGGCGCCACGGCCGAAGAGCCCGAGCACGCGCGAGAGCTGGACCAGCTCGTCGACGCCCGCGACGAACGCGCCGGAAGTGCCGGTACCCCGGTCGCGCGCGTCGGCCAGCGCTCGGCCGAAATCGAAGAGCACGCCGAGCGCCTGCGGCGTGTTGAAGTCGTCGTCCATCGCCTTCTCGAAGCGCGGGCGGAACTCCGCGAATGCCGGTGGCAACGCCGCCGGGCGCCGCCGTCGCGCACGGCGGCCGCGTCGTGAAGCAAGCGCGTCAGGCGCTCGAGCGCGCGTTTGCTCTCCTCGACGCGCTCCTCGGACCACTCGATCATGTTCCGGTAGTGAGTCCCGAGCATCCAGAGCCTGAGCGTGTCGGGACTGTGCCGCTTGACGATCTCCCGGATGCTCAAGGTGTTGCCGAGCGACTTCGACATCTTCTCCTTGCCCATGTTGACCATGCCGTTGTGCACCCAGTAGCGGGCGAACGGCTTGCCCGTGCAGGCTTCGGCCTGGGCGATCTCGCACTCGTGGTGCGGGAAGATCAGGTCCTCGCCGCCGCCGTGGAGATCGAACGAGACTCCCAGGTATTTCATCGCCATCGCGGAACACTCGATGTGCCACCCCGGCCGGCCCGGTCCCCACGGACTGTCCCACGAGGGCTCGCCCGGCTTCGCGCCCTTCCAGAGCGCGAAATCACGGGGATCGCGCTTGCGCTCGTCCACCTCGACGCGGGCGCCCGCGAGCAGATCGTCGAGGTTCTTGCCCGAGAGCCGCCCGTACGGCGCGAAGCTGCTGATCGCGAAGTAGACGTCGCCCTCGACGGGATAGGCGTGGCCGCCGGCGACCAGGCGCCCGATGAGCTCGATCATCTCGGGCACGTGCTCGGTCGCCTTCGGGTCGATGTCGGGGGCCAGGACTCCGAGCGAGGCCATGTCCTCGCGCTCGGCGGTGATGAAGCGCTCGGCGAATTCCCGAGCGGTCACGCCGGAATCGTTGGCGCGCTTGATGATGCGATCGTCGACGTCCGTGTAGTTCTTCACGAACGTGACCCGATAGCCCCTGAAGGTGAGGTAGCGGCGGATCACGTCGAAGACCATCGCGCTCCGCGCGTGCCCGATGTGCGAGTAGTCGTACGATGGTGACTCCGCACACGTACATGCGGACTTCACCCGGCGTCAGCGGAACGAATTCCTCCTTCGTCCGCGTCATCGTGTTGGAGATCCGGATCATGCACTCACCTCGACGCTGACCACCGCCATCGCCGCCATGCCTTCTTGCCTGCCCACGAGGCCGAGTCCTTCGGGGCTCTTCGCCTTCACGCTCACGCGACCGACCTCGAGCCCGAGCGTCTCGGCCAGCCGCTTGGCCATCTCCGGCAGCAGCGGCGCCAGACGCGGAGCCTGGGCGAGCACGGTCGCGTCCACGTTGACGAGCCGCCCCCCCTGCGCGGTCACCAGCTCGACCACGTTCCGGAGGAGCCGCAGGCTTGAGATGCCTCGATAGCGCGGATCGGTGTCGGGAAAATGTCGACCGAGGTCGCCCAGCGCCAGGGCGCCGAGCAGGGCCTCGCCGACCGCATGCGACAGCACGTCGGCGTCCGAGTGCCCGGCGAGCCCGCGGTCGAAGTCTACCGTAACTCCGCCCAGCACGAGCGGTCGACCGTGGGCGAGCGGGTGGAGGTCGAATCCGAAGCCGACGCGGGTCACCGGGCCCACGCTCGGCGCGCCCGGCGCAGGTCCTCGGGTGTCGTGATCTTCACGTTCTCGACGAGCCCCCGCACCACGCGCACCTGGTGGCCGAGCCGCTCGACCAGCATCGCGTCGTCGGTACCGACCACGCCGTCCCGGCGCGCCTTCTCGTGCGCCTCGCGGAGCAGAGCGGCGCGGAAGGCCTGAGGCGTCTGCACCGCCCACAGCTCCGAGCGGTCGAGCGTCGTCTCGACCACGTCCTGGCGCACACGCTTGATGGTCTCGGTGATGGGCAGGGCGCAGATGGCCGCGCCCGACTCGGCCACCGCCCCCACGACGGCGTCGATGAGGCCGCGCGTGATCAGCGGCCGGACGGCGTCGTGGACGATGATGATGTCCGCGTGGCCGGGAACCGCCCGCAGCGCGAGCCACACGGAGTCCTGGCGCATCCCGCCGCCCTGAACCACCGTCACGGGCGCGCGACGCGTCACCCGCGCCAGCGCGCGGCGCGTGCGCTCCACGTGGATCTCGGGCGCGGCGACGACGACCGCGATCACGGCCGGATGTCGCGTGAAGTGGCCGACCGTCTCCGCCAGGATCGGCGCGCGTCCGAGCTTGATGAACTGTTTCGGGAGACGGCCACCGAAGCGTGTCCCGACACCGCCCGCCGGGATGACGACCGCCAGCTTCGGAGCCTTCGTCTTTTCCGGCATTACTATCCCTTTTTTCGGCGCGCCTCGGCCGGCGGGGCCCCAGCCCCGCGACGGCCTGCAGCGCGCACAGCGCGTTCAGCCGAGCAGCGCGGTCAGGGCGTCGCCGACGGTGGCCACGCCGCGGATATCGAGCGACACCTTCGTCGGCTCGAGCACGTTACTCCGGGGCACGATCGCCCGACGAAAGCCGAGCGCCGCCGCCTCGCGCAGGCGGAGCTCGAGCCCCGCGACCGCGCGAACCTCGCCGGTGAGCCCGACTTCGCCCACGACGAGGACGTCCGGCGGCACGACGCGATCCATGTAGCTCGACGCCGCCGCGACGACGATGCCGAGGTCGGCCGCCGGCTCGGTGACGCGGCCGCCGCCGGCGACGTTCACGTACACGTCCTGGCTCCCGAGCGGAACCCCCGCGCGCTTTTCGAGGACTGCCAGGAGCAGGCAGACGCGGTTGTAGTCGGCGCCGAGCACCGTGCGCCGCGGCGTGCCGACGGACGCCTGCGAGACGAGCGCCTGGAGCTCGAGCAGCACGGGCCGCGTGCCCTCGAGGCTCGAGACCACGACCGAGCCGGGCGCCTCACGGGGACGCTCGGCGAGGAAGAAGCCCGAGGGATTCGTCACCTCGACCAGCCCGCCCTCCGCCATCTCGAAGACGCCGATCTCGTTCGTCGAGCCGAAGCGATTCTTCACCGCCCGCAGGATGCGGTACGAGTGATGACGCTCGCCCTCGAAATACAGGACGGTGTCGACCAGGTGCTCGAGCACGCGCGGCCCGGCCAGCGCGCCTTCCTTCGTGACGTGGCCGACGAGAAACGTCGCGATGCCGCGCCCCTTCGCCAGGGTCATCAGGCGCGCGCCGCATTCGCGCACCTGCGCGACGCTGCCCGGCGCCGATTCCAGATCGGGCAAGAACACCGTCTGGATCGAGTCGATGATCAGCGCGCGCGGCTTCACGTCGTCGAGATGCCCCTGGACGACCGACAGGTCGTTCTCGGGCCAGAGCAGGAGCCCGTCGGTCGCGATGCCGAGCCGGTCGGCGCGCATCTTCACCTGCGCCGCCGACTCCTCGGCGGTGACGTAGAGCACCGGCGGCGCGGCCTGCGCCAGCGCGCGGGCCGCTTGCAGCAGGAGCGTGCTCTTGCCGATCCCGGGATCGCCCCCGATCAGCACGAGCGAATCGCGAACGACGCCGCCGCCGAGCACGCGGTCGAGCTCGCCGATCCCGGTGCGGACGCGATCGTCGCGCTCCATCGAGATCTCTTTCAGCGCGCGCGGCCGGCCGGACGCCACGCTCGCCCGCCGCGACGATTTCGACGAGGTCGTCCGCTCCTCGACGAGCTGCACCCAGTTGTTGCCCGCGCGCCGGCAGTCCGGACAGGTGCCGGGCTTGGGGCTCGAGAAGCCGCATTCCTGGCAGCGGTAGACGCTAGCGTCGCGTGTCGTCATCTTTCGACTTCGTGCCCTTGTCGCCCAGACTGCGAATCATCGATCGCAACAGAAAGCTCCGTTGCGCGCCGTCGAGAATCGTGACGAGGCGCTCGTAGATCGTGGGATCGGCGATCAGCAGCCCGACCGTGCCCTCGCCCTCGTTGATCTTCTCGCTGATCGATTTGAGGTTGGCGACGGCAGTCCGGAGATCCTGCATCGTGAGCGACAAGGTCCCGTCGTCTTCCGAGTCGGCCACCAGACTCCCGAGAGTGCCTTTGCCGCCGGCCACGCGATCCGAGATCACGCGCAGGTTGTGCGAGACCACGCGGAGATCGTCGAGGACCGCCTTGTACTTCGGATCGAAGAGGAGTCCGGGCAGGAGCCCCTGCTCACGGTCCGGCTGCTCGACCATCGCGCTGATCCGGTCCATCGCGGCCACGAAGCGCTTGGCGGACGCGGTGCTTTCGGGCGACACCAGCACGCCCGCGGCGCCCTGGCCCTTCTCGACCCGCTCGACCAAGGTCTGCGTCGTCGCGATCAGCTCGTTGACCCGGCGCAGCGCGATCGGCTCCTCGTAGAGGAGCGTATGGGCCCATCCGCGGCCGCGCTCGACCTGATCGACCACGCGTCCGAGCTTGTTCACCGTGCTCGCGGCATCCTCGATCATCTTCGACTTGTTGATCTGGTCCGCCGTCTCGCGCAGCGCATCGGCCAGGGCCGCGACGTTCTTGGCCGTCTCGGCGCCGGCGGCGATCACCCGCCCGAAGTCGGCCGGATCGCGCGAGGCCAGCACCTCGCCCGGCGCCACCGGCGGCGCGCTCGCGTCGCCGACGGTGATCTCGACGATTCGGTCGCCGAGCAATCCCTGGGTCTCGATGCGCGCGACCGAGTTCTTGCGGATCCGATCGGAGAATCGCCGGCCGATGGTGAGGTCGACCCGGACCTTGCCTCCGGGCTGCGGGGGAAGGTTCACCGCGCTGACCCGGCCGATCTGCACGCCGGCGAGGCGGACCGTCGCGCCCTCGACGAGGCCGCCGACCTCGGTGAAGTCGGCGTGGATCGTGTAGCGTGCCTCGAACAGCCGCGCCCGCGCGCCGAGCGCGTAGACGCCTCCCAGAAACGTCGCGAGGGCCAGCAGGACGAAGAGTCCCACTCGAAACTTCACCGCGGTCTCGCGCTTCTCGCTCATCGACTCTCGATCACCGGCCCGCCCCGCCGGCAGCTCGCGCGACATTGCTCCCGGCCAGGAAGGCCTGGACGGCCGGGTTGTGACCGCTCAGGACCTCGTCGGCCGGGCCCAGGGCCTCGAAGCGTCCCTTGATGAGCACCGCCACGCGGTCGGCGACCGTCCGGGCCAGCTCGACGTCGTGGGTGACCACCATCGCCGTGTCGCACACGCCGCCGCGCAGCTCTCGAGCATCAGGTCGGCGACCAGCTTGGAGTTCGTCGGATCGAGCCCGGCCGGTCGGCTCGTCGAACAAGAGCATCTCCGGCTCGACCGAGAGGGCGCGGGCGATCCCGACGCGCTTGCGCATGCCGCCCGAGAGCTCGGACGGCAAGAGCGGCAGGACGTCGCTCGAGAGGCCCACGACCGACAGGTTCCGAACGACACGCTCGTCGATCTCCGCCTCCCCGAGGCTGGTGTGCTCGCGAAGAGGATACGCGACGTTCTCGTAAACGGACAGCGAATCGAAGAGCGCCGCGCTCTGGAACACGTACCCCATCCGGCGCCGCAGCGGGAGCAAGGCTTCCTCCGAGAGGTTCTCGATGTTGCGCCCGAAGACGCGAAGCGACCCGCCGTCGGGACGGATCAGGCCCGCGACCAGACGGAGGAGGACCGTCTTGCCGGCGCCGCTGCCGCCCATGACGACCAGGGTCTCGCCCTTGGCGAGCACGAACGACACGCCGCGCAGGACCGGGTTCGTGTCGAAGTTCTTTCTCAGGTCCTCGGCCTCGACGATCGGCTCCGGCACGGCCATCAGTAGAAAAGCGTCAGGAACAGCTTGGTGATGAAGAAATCGGACACGATGACCCCCATGGTCACGTGGACGACCGTGGCCGTCGTCGCCCGGCCGAGCCCTTCGGTGCCCCCTTCCGTGCTGAGACCGTTGTAGCAGCCGATGAGCGTCACGATGACCCCGAAGAACACGGATTTGCCGACGCCGGTCAGGAAGTCCTTCGGCACCACCCAATAGGTCGTGACGTTCCAGTAGCCGTACATGTCGGCGCCGCGCTCCAGGAACATGATCAGCATACCGCCGAGCACGCCGACCGCGTCGGCCAGCACGGTCAGCAGCGGGAACACGACGAGCGCGGCCAGCACGCGAGGGACGACGAGGCGCTTGATGTAGTTCACGCCGAGCGTCCGGAGCGCGTCGATCTGCTCGGTCACCTTCATCGAGCCGAGCTCGGCCGTGATGCCGGACGCGACCTTGCCGCCCACGAGGATCGCGGTCAGGACGGGGCCGAGCTCTCGCAATATCGCCAGCGCGGCGACCGGGCCCACGTAGCTCTCCGCGCCGAAGCGGCCCATGTTGACCGCGCTCTGGATCGTGAAGACCATGCCGGTGAAGACGGCGGCCGTCATCGCGACGCCCAGCGAGCGCACGCCCATCACCTCGATCTCCTGGACGATCAGACGGAAGTACTTCGGCGGGAGCGCGAGACTCCGAAAGACTTGCTGGGTCAGCAGGCCGACCCCGCCGTACCAGACCACGGTTCGTCTCAGATAGCCTTCCACGATCCGCTCACTCCTTGGCGAAGCTCTCGACGAACCGGCGAAAGTCGGCACGCCACGCCTCGAACGACGCCGGCGGCGCCGCGTAGGCGAAGTCGTAGACGCAGCCCTGATCCTTCAGCACGTAGGCCTCGATCCGCGTCGGCGCGCCATCGGCGGCCACCCGGCCGTCCAGGACCCGATGCAGAGCCTGCTGCCCGTTCACCGAGACCTCGTTCTGCTCGATGGTCGCGCGGTCATGCAGCCCGATCAACAGCTGACCGAGCAGCAAGCCGGCGCTCCGGGATTTCGCGCGATCGTCGCACTCGGCGTTGGCGAGCATCGCCGCCAGCCCGTCCTGGTGCCTGAGCTCGAGGTCGGCCTTGCTGTCCGCGGCCACGGACCAGTCGGGGCCGGGCAGGGTGAGGCGATAGCCCTTGTCCGAGTGATAGACGCCGTTCTCGATTCGCCGGCCCGCGCACCCGGTGAACGCGATGACGGCTCCGAGCGCGAGCGCCAGCGGCGCCCGGCACACGCGCCGGCTACCGATCCGGCGTGGGCCGTGCCGCGTGGCGTCGCGCCAGCTCTTTCAGGACCTCGCGGAGCGGTATCCCACGCGCGCCGAGCAGCACGAGGGTGTGGAACCACAAGTCGGCGACTTCCTCGATGACACGCCGGTCGCCCTCACCACCGAGCGCCGCGGTGATCACCTCGGTCGCCTCTTCACCGATCTTCCGGCACATGTGCGGCTCGCCCGCCGCCAGCAGACCGGCGACGTACGATCCCGCGGGCCGCGTCGACTTTCTCTCCTCGATGATGCGCTCGATGCGTTCGAGCATGGTCGATGGAGCCGGGCGCGGATCGTCGCCGGCGCCGCCCTTGAGCGCGGTGAAAAAGCACGTGCGCTGCCCGGTGTGGCAGGCCACGCCTTCCTGGTGCACCTGCACCAGGAGCGTGTCGCCGTCACAGTCGGCGTAGACCGACTGGACGTGCTGGACGTGCCCGGACGTCTCGCCCTTCCTCCACGGTTGGCCGCGCGAGCGCGACCAGAAGTGGGTGACGCCGCTCGACAAGGTGGCTTCGACGGCGGCGCGGTCCATCCAGGCGACCATCAGGAGCTCGCCGGTGTCGGCCTCTTGCACGACCGCCGGCAGCAGGCCCTGCGTGTCGAAACGAAGCTCGTCGAGGGTCACGGCTCGCTCCGTACCTCGACGCCGCGCCCGCGCAGGTACGCCTTCGCTTCGGCGATCGTGTGCGTCCCGAAATGAAAGATCGAGGCGGCGAGCGCCGCGTCGGCGCAGCCGTCGACCAGACCTTCGTAGAGGTGCTCGAGCGAGCCGGCGCCGCCCGATGCGATCACCGGAACGGACACGCTCTGCGAGACCGCGCGCGTGAGCTCGAGGTCGTAGCCGTCCTTGGTCCCGTCGCGGTCCATGCTCGTGAGGAGGATCTCGCCGGCGCCGAGCGCCACCGCCTCGCGCGCCCACTCGATCGCGTCACGCCCAGCCGGCCGCCGGCCACCGTGGGTATAGACGCCCCAGCGGGGCGGCTCGTCGGGGCGACCGGGTTCCCGGCGCGCATCGATCGCCACGACGATGCACTGGCTTCCGAACCGCTCCACGGCCTCGCGGATCACCGTGGGGCGCTCGAGGGCAGCGGTGTTCAGCGAGATCTTGTCGGCGCCGGCGCGAAGCAAGCGCCGAACGTCCTCGACGGTGCGGATGCCGCCACCGACGGTGAGCGGCATGTAGATTCCCTCGGCCGTGCGGCGCACGACGTCGAGCATGGTGTCGCGCGCCTCGTGCGAGGCCGTGATGTCGAGGAACACGAGCTCGTCGGCTCCCTGCGCGTCGTACGCGAGCGCGGCCTCGACCGGGTCGCCGGCATCACGCAGGTCGACGAACCGCACGCCCTTGACGACACGGCCGTCCTTCACGTCCAGGCACGGCACCACTCGCTTGGCCAGCACGATCAGCCCCGAGACGCCGCGGCCGGTCCCGCGCCAGCCGCCGCGACTTCCTTCGCCCGGCGCAAGTCGATCGCGCCCGTATAGAGCGCGCGCCCGACGACCGTGCCCACGACGCCGGGGATCGCCGCCAGCCGGGCGAGGTCCTCGACGCGGCCGACACCGCCCGAGGCCAGAACGGGCATCGCGACTTCGCGCGCGAGCGTCGCCGTGTACTCGACGTTGGGCCCGGTCTCCGTCCCGTCGCGACTCACGTCCGTGTACAGCAGCGCCGCCGCGCCCGCGTCGCGCGACCGCGCGCCGACCTGGGCCACCGTGTCGTCCACCACCTCGGTCCAGCCCTTGATCGCGACCTGATGGCCCTTGGCGTCGACGGCGATGACGATCCGGCCGGGGTAGCGGCGGCAGACGTCCTGGAGGAATGCGTGGTCGAGCGCCGCGCGCGTCCCGACCACCGCCCAGCGGGCGCCGGTCTCCAGCGCGGTCTCGACGGCCCGGAGGTCACGCAGACCGCCGCCGACCTCGACCGGCACCGGCGCCATCGCCGCGACGATCTTCGTGACGAGCGCGCTCTGCCGCGGCTCACCGGCGAAGGCGCCGTCGAGGTCCACGACGTGCAGCCGCTCGGCGCCGAGCTCCTTCCACTGGAGCGCGACCGCGACCGGATCGTCCGAGAACACGGTCTCGCGATCGCTGCGGCCCTGATGCAGGCGTACGCAGCGGCCGCCGCGCAGGTCGATCGCCGGGATGACGATCACCGGCCGCTCTTCACGATGGCGGCGAAGTTCTCGAGCATGCGGAGCCCCCACCGCTGGCTCTTCTCGGGATGGAACTGCGTCGCATGAATCCGCCCCACCTCGATCGCAGCGGCAAACTTCACGCCGTACTCGCACCACGCCGTCCGCAACGCAACGGACCGAGCCTCCGGAACCAAAGACCCCGCGTCCGGAGCCCCGGATCGCGAGTCCGAAGCATCAGATCGGGCGTCCGGAGCCACACGCGCCTGTCTCAGGCCACCCTCGGTCAAAGCCGTGCTCACGGCCCCCGCTACAACTGGATAAAACGAGTGGACGAAATAGAAGTGCGCGCCCGACGGTATGCCGTCGAAGAGCCGAAGCTCTCCCGCGTGCTCCACGCGATTCCAGCCCATGTGCGGGATCTTCCGTCCGGCCGGCAGCCGGCGCACGGCGCCCGGCACCACGTCGAGCCCGCGTCCCTCGCCGAACTCCTCGCTCGTCGAGAACAGCAGCTGATAGCCGAGGCAGATGCCGAGAAACGGCCGGCTGCCGTCGAGCGCCCGACGCAACGCGGGCACGAGGCCGAGGCGATCGAGGTTCGCCATCGCGTCGTGGAACGCGCCGTCGCCGGGGAGCACCACCGCGTCGGCCTCGTCGAGGCTCCGCGGATCCTGCGTGATCACCGCCGGCATCCCGATGCGCCGGAACGCCTTCTCGACCGAGCCGAGATTCCCGCGCCCGTAATCGATCACGGCGATCATAGCCTCGCCTCGCCTTCGGCTGCGGCTCGTAAAGCGGCGATCATAGCCTCGCCTCGCCTTCGGCTGCGGCTCGTAAGCGGCGATCACAACGTACCCTTCGTCGACGGCAAGATCCCGGTGATGCGAGGATTCAGCCGCGTCGCCTCGGCCAGCGCTCGCCCGACGGCCTTGAACACGGCTTCGGTGACGTGGTGGAGATTGTGGCCGTAGTGCATGGTCACGTGGAGCGTGATCTCGGCGTTGAACGCGAAGGCGCGGAAAAACTCCTGGAGCAGGTCGAGATCGAAGTTCGACACGCGCGAGCGTGCGACCGGCACGCTGAAGACCAGAAACGGCCGGCCGGACAGATCGACGGACGACGAGACCAGCGCCTCGTCCATCGGGATGTACGACGTTCCGTAGCGCACGATGCCGCGCTTGTCGCCGAGCGCCTGGCGGAGCGCCTGGCCGAGGACGATCCCCACGTCCTCCACGGTGTGGTGCTGGTCGACCTCGACGTCGCCCTGCGCCTCGACCGCGAGATCCATCAGCCCGTGCTTCGACCAGGCCTCCAGCATGTGGCTGAAGAACGGGATCGGCGTCTGCACCTTGGAGGCGCCGGTGCCGTCGATATTGAGGTGGAGCGCGATCTCCGTCTCCTTCGTCTTGCGCTCGACGCGTGCCTGCCGGGCCGTGGGGTCGGGGCTCATGTGCTCTTCCCTCCGTCGGGGTCCAGCCGCAGGGCCGCCGCGTTGCCGTGCCCGGCCAGGCCCTCGATGCGCGCCAGGGTCGTCAGATGCGGCGCGGCGGCGCGCAGTCCGCCGCGCGAGTATTCGATCACGCTCGAGCGCTTCACGAAATCGTCCGTCGAGAGCGGCGACGCGAACCGCGCCGTGCCCGCCGTCGGCAGCACGTGGTTCGGGTCCGGCGACGTAGTCGCCCACCACCTCCGGCGTGTGCCCGCCGAGAAAGATCGCGCCCGGCGTGCTTCACCCGCGGCAGCAGCGCCGCGGGCGCGGCCACCAGCAGCTCGAGGTGCTCGGGCGCGAGCAAGTTGGCCAAGGTGACCGCGTCGTCGAGATTCGCCACCCGGATCAGGGCGCCGTTGGCCTGGAGCGACTGCTCGGCGATCGCGCGCCGGGGCAATGTCGCGAGCTGACGCTCCAGGGCCGCCTCCACGCGCGGGATCAGCTCGCTCGTGTCGGTGATCAAGAGCGCGCGCGCCATCGGGTCGTGCTCGGCCTGGGCGAGCATGTCGCTGGCGATCCACTCGGCGGACGCGGCCGCGTCGGCGATGACGACGACCTCGCTGGGCCCGGCCACCATGTCGATCCCGACCTCGCCGAAGACGCGTGACTTGGCGAGCGCGACGTAGATGTTGCCGGGGCCCACGATCTTGTCGACCCGGCGGATCGACGACGTGCCGTACGCGAGCGCCGCGACCGCCTGCGCGCCGCCGATCCGATAGCCCTCGGTGACGCCGGCGATCCGGGCGGCGGCGAGCACGACCGGATCGATCCGGCCGCCGGCGCCGGCGGGCGTGACGAGCACGATCTCCTTCACGCCGGCGACCCGTGCCGGGACGACCGTCATCAACACGGTGGACGGATACGCGGCGCGCCCGCCCGGAACGTAGACCCCGACGCGGTCGAGCGGGCGCACTTCCTGACCCAGGATCGAGCCGTGCTCGTCGGTCATCCGCCACGACTTCGGCATCGCGGCGGCGTGGTAGCGCTCGATGCGCTCGGCCGCGTATCCCAGGGCCGCGCGAACGTCGGCGGCAACCGCACGCTCGGCGTTCTCGAAGTCGGCCGAGGCCAGCGCCAGATCGGCCGGGCGCGCGGGAGTCCAGCCGTCGAGTCGCGCCGTGTGCTCGCAGAGCGCCGCGTCGCCACGCGCGCGGACCGCGGCGAGGATCGTGTCGACGGTCCGGTGGATCTCGGGCGCGACCGTCTCGGGCGAGCGCTCGAGCGCCGCCACGACCGCGTCGACACCGGCCCGCGCGTCCAGGGTCCGGATCATGGCTGGGCGCCTCGGGGCGCGGCGTGGAGCGCCTTTTTCATCTCGTCGACGAGCTCGTTGACCGCCGCGTGCTCGGTCTTCATCGACGCGCGGTTCACGATCAGGCGCGCGGTCGATCGGGTGATCTCGGCGACCTCGACCAGCCCGTTCGCCCGCAAGGTCTCGCCCGACTGGACCAGATCGACGATGCGCTCGGCGAGCCCCACGAGCGGCGCCAGCTCGACCGAGCCGTCGAGCCGCACGAGCTCCACCTGGACGCCGCGCTCGGTGAAGTACTGCTCGGCCAGCCGGGGGTATTTCGTCGCGACGCGGACCCACGACCACTTCGTCGGATCGTCGCGCTCCTGGAGCTCGCGCAGCTCCGCCACCACGAGCCGGCAGAATCCGAACCCGAGATCGAGCGGCTCGTAGACGTCGGGCTCCTGCTCCAGCAGGATGTCCTTGCCGACGATGCCCACGTCGGCCGCGCCGTACAGCACGTACGCCGGGATGTCGACGGGCTTCAGGAACAGCATGCGCAGCCCGCTGCGCGGATCGGTGAAGATCAATCGGCGCGAGTCCTGGTCGACGCCCTCGACGCCGAGCTCGCGCAGGAGCTCCAGCGCGCCGTCGAGCAGGCGTCCCTTCGGCAGCGCGAGCGTGAGGCGCGCCTTCATGAGCGCCCGCGGCCCCGGAGCGGCACACCGCCCTCGATCTCGAGACGAGCCGGCATCACGCTCTCCCGGCGACGAACCGCTCGATGCCGACCAGGTCGCCGCGCACCGCCACCTGATCCCAGCCCGCCCCGCGCAGGAGCGCCGCGGCGGCGGACGCCTGATCGCCGCCCGCGGTCTCGACGACGAGCACGCCGGACGGACGCAGGTAAGGGCGCGCCGCGGTCGCGATCCTACGGATCACCGCGAGGCCGTCGCTTCCGCCGTCGAGAGCAAGCCTCGGCTCGTGGATCCGCACCTCCGGCGGGAGCTCCGGCATGAGCGCGCTCGGAAGATACGGCGGATTGCTCACGATCAGGTCGGCCCGGATGTCGCGCAACCCGGCGAACAGGTCCGCCGCGACCACCCGGACCCGCCCCGCGAGGTCGAGGGCGCGCACGTTCTCGCGCGCGACGGCCGCGGCGGCGGGCGAGACGTCGACGGCGACGACGTCGAGGTCGGCACGCTCACTGGCCAGCGCGCACGCGATACATCCCGACCCGGTGCCGACGTCGATCGCCAGCAGCCGCCGGGGACCGGGCGCAGGCAGGAGCGCCAGCGCCCACTCGACGAGCGTCTCGGTCTCGGGCCGCGGCACGAGCACCGAATCGGTGAGGCGCACGCGCACGCCGCGGAACTCTTCCCAGCCCAGGATCCGCTGGAGCGGCTCGCGCCGCGCCCGCCGGCTCACGGCACGGGCGTAACGCTCGGCGAGCGGCGCGGGAGCCGCTTCCCCCAGCTCCAGGCGGGCCGCCACTCGGCCGAGCCCGAGCAGTCCGGCGAGCAGCCACTCGGCGTCGACGCGGGCGCTCGGCAGACCGGCGGCCTCCAGCGCCGTCGTCGCGGCGGCGAGCTGGTCGGCGTAGGTCGCGGCCGCCATCAGTGCTCCACCCGCTGCAGGCGCTCGGCTTCTTCGGCCGACACGAGCGCGTCGATCAGCTCGTCGAGATCGCCTTCCAGCACGGTCGGCAGCCGATGGAGCGTGAGCCCGATGCGATGATCGGTGACCCGCGTCTGCGGGAAATTGTAGGTACGGATCCGCTCGCTCCGCTCGCCCGTACCGACCTGGCTCTTGCGGTCCGCCGCGATCGCCGCCTGCTGCTCTTGCTGCGCGCGCTCGAGCAGCCGCGCCTTGAGCACGCGCATCGCCTTCGCGCGGTTCTTGATTTGCGACCGCTCGTCCTGGCACGTCACGACGAGGCCGGTCGGCAGGTGCGTGATCCGCACCGCCGAGTCCGTCGTGTTGACGCCCTGACCGCCGGGCCCGGACGAGCGATAGACGTCGACGCGCAGGTCCTTTTCCTCGATCTTGACGTCGACGTCCTCGGCCTCCGGCAGGACCGCGACGGTCACCGTCGAGGTGTGAATCCGGCCGCTCGACTCGGTGACGGGCACGCGCTGCACGCGATGCACGCCGCGCTCGAACTTCAGCCGGCTCCAGGCGCCGCGGCCGTGGACGAACAGGATCACGTCCTTGAACCCGCCGACTCCGGTGGCGCTCGCGTCCATGACCTCGACGCGCCACTTCTGACGCTCGGCGTATTTCGTGTACATCCGGGTGAGGTCCGCGGCGAAGAGCGCGGCTTCGTCGCCGCCGGCGCCGGCGCGGATCTCGACGAAGACGTTCTTCTCGTCGTTGGGATCGCGCGGCAGCAGGAGCCGCTTCAGCTCTTCCTCGAGCGCGGTCTGCTTGACGGTGAGCTCGTCGATCTCCGCCTGGGCGAGCTCGGCCAGCTCGCGGTCACCGCCCTCGGCCAGGATGTGCCGCGCTTCCCCGATGCGGCGCAGGACGTCGCGGTAGAGGATGAAGCGCTCGACGATCTCGACGGTGTCGGCGTGCTCCCGGCGAAGCCGGGCGTACTCGTTCGGCTGGCTGAAGATGGCGGGATCGGACAGCGCCCGCGCGATCTCGTTGGATCGCTCTTCGATCTGGCGAAGCTTGTCAAACAGCATCGCGGCTCAACGCGCCCGTTGGCGGACGCCGTTCGATGGGCGTGGTAGTGCGCGCTGCAGGCCGTCGCGGGGCTGGGGCCCCGCCGGCCGAGGCGCGCCTATGGACAAAGAAAAGGCCGGCAGGAGCTCGATCCCACCGGCCTCGGAGCGCGTGTTACGACGTCGCCAGCGGCTGGCGCTTGTACTTCTTCTGGAATCGCTCGACCCGACCGGCCGTGTCCATGAGCTTGTGCTTACCGGTATAGAACGGATGGCACTTGGAGCACACTTCCACGCGGATGTCGGGCTTGGTCGAACGGGTGTGAACCACCTCGCCGCACGCGCACGTGATGGTCGTGTCCACATAATCCGGATGAATACCCACCTTCACTGTCGCCACCCCCTCAGGGCTACAAAGGATACCAGCCCCGGCCGGAACACGCAAAACCGCGGAATTCGGCCTCGCCTACCCCATCGAGTGCATCGAGGCCAGGAACTCCTTGTTGGTCTTGGTGAGCTTGAGCTTGTCCAGCAGGAGCTCCATGCCCTCGACGGGGTTGAGCTGAGAGAGTGCCTTGCGAAGGAGCCAGACTTTCTGAAGCTCGTCCTTCTCGAGGAGCAGCTCTTCCTTCCGGGTGCCCGACTGCTCGATATTGATGGTCGGAAAGACGCGCTTGTCCATCAGCCGGCGGTCGAGGTGGACCTCCATGTTGCCGGTCCCCTTGAACTCCTCGAAGATGACGTCGTCCATCCGGCTGCCGGTATCGACGATGGCGGTGGCCATGATCGTCAGCGAGCCGCCCTCTTCGATGTTCCGTGCCGTCGCGAAGAAGCGCCGCGGGCGCTGCAGCGCGTTGGCGTCGAGACCGCCCGACAGGACCTTGCCCGACGACGGGATGACCGCGTTGTGGGCGCGCGCGAACCGCGTGAGGGAGTCGAGCAGGATCACGACGTCCCGCTTGTGCTCGACCAGACGCTTGGCCTTCTCGATCACCATGTCGGCGACCTGGATGTGGCGCTGCGGCGGCTCGTCGAACGTGGACGAGATGACCTCGCCCTTCACCGACCGCTGCATGTCGGTGACTTCCTCGGGGCGCTCGTCGATCAGGAGCACGATCAGATAGACCTCGGGGTGATTCGTCGCGATCGCGTGGGCGATCGACTGCAGCATCATCGTCTTACCGGTGCGGGGGGCGGCCACGATCATGCCGCGCTGGCCTTTGCCGATCGGGCAGAGCAGATCCATGACCCGCGTCGTCAGGTTCTCGGAGTCGTGCTCGAGGCGCAGCCGCTCCATCGGATAGAGCGGCGTGAGGTTGTCGAAGAAGATCTTCTCGCGCGCCTGCTCGGGCGTCTCGAAATTGATCGCCTCGACCTTCAGGAGCGCGAAGTACCGCTCCGTATCCTTGGGCGGACGCACCTGACCGGAGATGGTGTCGCCGGTGCGGAGGTCGAACCGTCTGATCTGGGACGGCGACACGTAGATGTCGTCCGGCCCCGGTAAGTAGTTGTAGTCCGGCGCGCGCAGGAATCCGAAGCCGTCCGGCAGGACCTCCAGAACGCCTTCGGCGAAGATCAGACCGTCCTTCTCCGCCTGCGACTGCAATATTTTGAAGATCAGCTCCTGCTTGCGCAGGCCGCCCATGTTCTGGACGTTCAGGTCGCGGGCGATGACGTTGAGGTCCGAGATGCTCTTTTCCTTCAATTCGGAAAGATTCATCCCGTTCACTTCGGGGTTTTGTGTCGGACTTCCTTGGCCTTGGCTTCGTTCTCGGCGGGCGCTCATCAAAGGGCTCCGGGCGCGGCGCTGGCGCCGCAAGCAAGTGGATAGGTTAGCCTGTTTCCCTAGGTTTTCTGGGGGGTTGGAAAGCTAACGCGGAACACATCGTCCCATTTTGGCGGCGCGATTGTCAATACTTTTCAGAGTTGTCCATCCAGGCGCACGTCGATGACGGCGCGCTGTTTGATCTCCTTGAGCCACGCGTCGAGCCGCGTGTCGAATTTTTCGCGGAAGAGAATCTCGCGGATCTGAGCCCGGACGCGGGCCAGCCCCTCGCCCTCGAGGGTCTCCTTCGATTCGAGTCGGAAGATGTGATACCCGAGCGCGGAGCGATACGGAGACGAGATCTGTCCGGGTGACAGGCTCAGGATCTGCGTCTCGATGTCCAGCGCGAGCTCGCCGCGCTTGAGCGTTCCGAGATCGCCGCCGTCCCGGGCGCTCGCGTCGCGCGAATTCTGCTTCGCCAGCTCGGCGAAGTCGGCGCCCTGCAGCAGCTGAGTCCGAAGCAGCTCGGCCCGGATGCGCGCGTTCTCCCAGGCAGCGTCCTCGGCGCCGGTCTCGGGCAGGACCAGGATGTGGCGCGCGTGATACGCGAGACCCGTCTCGAGCTTCGGCCGATTCGCCTCGAGATACTGCGTGACCTCGTCTTCCGTCACCGAGATGCGGAGCCGGACCTTCCGGCTCACGATGCGGCCGCGGCGCAGCTCGTCGGCGATTCGCTTTCTGATCGCCGCCATCGGGATGCCCTGCGCCTTGAGCGCCGCCTCGAACTCCTCCTGGTTCTTCATGTTCATCTTCTTGATGCGGTCGGCCAGCTCTTCGTCGATCTCGGCCTCGTCGATGACGATCTTTTCCCGCTCGGCCTCCTGCACCTGCAGCCGGCTGTCGATCATCCGCGTCAGGAACTGCTGGACGAGCTGGTCGGAGCTCTCGGTCGTCCGGTCGCGATTCTCGTACCTGTAGACGGCGATCGCCTCCTGGATCTCCGAGAGGGTGATCGCGTCGTTGTTCACGATGGCCAGCACGCGGTCGGTCACTCGCTCGTCGGGTGGGGTTGCCTTCGACCCGTTGGAGCTCAGTCGCACCGGCACCGCCGCCGATGTCGGCGGCGGCCCCGCCGCCTTCGGCGGCTCGTCCTTCACCGGCTTCTCGCCGCCGATGAGCGGCATCCATTGAGGCACCGAACACCCGGCCAGGAGGAGAGTCAGGAGCACCGGCCGCAGGAGTCGTCGGATCACGAACGTCCCAGGTCGGCGAGCATCCCGAGGAGAGAGTCGCGAACCCGAGGCCACTCGCCACGCAGGATCGTGGCCTCGAGCGTGAACTCGCGCTTCATCTTGAAGCGACCCCGGCTTCGCTGGATGACGCGGACGAGGTGCTCCGGGTCCAGCTTGGTGACCGGCGAGAACGTGACCAGTGCCTTGCCCTCACCGGCCTCGACCTTCTCGATGCCCACGGAGCGGGCCGCGACGCGGATGCGCACGATGTCCAGCAGCTGATCGGCCGGCGCCGGCAAGGGGCCGAACCGATCGGCGAGCTCGGCGCGGAGATCGGCCACCTCGGCGTCGCTGGTCGCGCCGGCGAGGCGTTTGTAGAGGGCGAGTCGTTGATTGACCTCGGGCACATATTCGTCGGACAAAAACCCTTCTACCGCGACGCTGATGACTGGATCAACCGTCGCGTCGGTCTGATTGCCGGCCAATTCTCGCACGGCTTCGGCCAGGAGCTTCGAATAAAGATCGTAGCCGACCGCGGCGATGTGGCCGTGCTGCTGGGCCCCGAGGAGGTTCCCCGCCCCCCGGATCTCGAGGTCTCGCATCGCGAGCTTGAAGCCGGAGCCCAGCTCGGTCAGCTCTTGCAGCGCGCGAAGCCGTCGCTGCGCCTGTTCGTCGACTCGACCGTCCGCCGGAACGAGCAGGTAGGCGTAGGCCTGCTGGCGCTCGCGGCCCACGCGGCCCCGCAGCTGGTAGAGCTGCGCGAGCCCGAAGCGATCGGCGCGGTTGATGATGATCGTGTTGGACGCCGGGATGTCCAGCCCGGACTCGACGATCGCGGTGGAGACGAGCACGTCGGCCTGACCCGTGACGAACTTCACCATGGTGGCTTCGAGCTCGCGCTCCTTCATCTGGCCGTGGCCCATGATGACGCGCGCCTCCGGCACCAGCTCCTGCACCAGCTTCGCCATCGACGGCAGCGACTGGACCCGGTTGTGGACGAAGAAGACCTGGCCGCCGCGCGCGAGCTCGCGCTCGAGCGCTTCCTTGATGACGCCGCGGCTGAAGCGCCGGATGACCGTCTCGACGGGGAGCCGGTCCAGCGGCGCGGTCTCGATCACCGACATGTCCCGCACGCCCGAGAGCGACATGTAGAGCGTCCGCGGAATCGGTGTCGCGGTGAGCGCGAGCACGTCCACCGACGCGCGCAGCTGCTTCATACGCTCCTTGTGCGCGACGCCGAACCGGTGCTCCTCGTCGATGACCATGAGGCCGAGGTTCTTGAACGCGACGTCTTTGGACAGGAGCCGGTGCGTGCCGATCACGACGTCGACGGTCCCCTGACGCAATCCTTCGACGACCGCCTTCTGCTCCTTCGGCGAGCGGAAGCGC
Source organism: uncultured Candidatus Rokubacteria bacterium (assembly GCA_963789955.1). GTDB lineage: Bacteria > Methylomirabilota > Methylomirabilia > Rokubacteriales > CSP1-6 > AR31. The sequence continues at coordinate 277,149 of CAWBMV010000034.1, read as the reverse complement.
GAGAGCAGCTCGACCTTCGCCGGAAACGGCGCGAATCGGTCGGCGAACGTGGACCAGTGCTGCTGGGCCAGCACCGTCGTCGGAACCAGCACCGCCACTTGCATGCCGTCGCCGACCGCCTTGAACGCGGCGCGGAGCGCGACCTCGGTCTTGCCGTAGCCGACGTCGCCGGCCACCAGCCGATCCATCGGGCGGCCGGACTCCATGTCGCGCTTGGACTCTTCGATCGCCCTGAGCTGATCGGCGGTCTCCTCGAATCGAAACGCCGCCTCGAACTCGCGCTGCCACGGCGTGTCCCCCGCGAACGCGTGGCCCTCGGTCACCGCGCGCTGCGCGTAGAGGCGAAGCAGCCCTTCGGCCATCTCGCGCAACGCAGCCCGGACCGACTCCTTCACGCGCTGCCAGGACGCGCCGCCGAGACGATCGAGCCGGGCGGCGCCCGCGTCGCCGCCGAGATATTTCGAGATGAGCTCGAGCCGCTCGACCGGGAGGTAGAGCCGATTGCCCTCCGAGTACTCGAGCAGCAGGAAATCGCTCTCGCGATCGCCGACCTTCATGGTCTGCAGACCCAGATAGCGTCCGAGCCCGTGGTCCTCGTGGACGATGATGTCGCCCGGCGCCAGGTCGGTGAACGCCGTGAGCGCGGCGCCGCGCTGATACTTGGGCCGGCGCAGCGACCGGCGGCGCGAGCCGAAGACCTCGCCCTCGGTGAGCACGATGAGGCCCAGGGCGGGGATGGAGAATCCCATGGAGCACTCGCCGACGACGATCGTCAACGTCTGGGATCCCTCGAACGACGTCGCGATCTCCGCTTCGACCTGGTGCTCGCGAAGGATCTGACGGACGTGCTCCGCCTGGCGCTCGTCGGCGGCGGTCAGTCGGACGCGAAAGCCTTCGATGCGCCAGCGCGCGATCTCGGCGGTGAGCTGATTGAAGCGACCGGTAAAGCGCGGGACTTCCTGCGTCTCCAGGACGATCTCGGTCGCCGCCTCGGGGCTGGCGGTGGCGCTGGACGTCCCGGCGACCAGACTCAGCTCGACGAGCTGGCGGCCGGCGAGCCGCTCGCGAAGCGGCGGCTCGGCCACGGTCTCGTCGGTCGGCTCGTCCAGGAGCTTCGGCAAGTCGACCAGTACCGGGGCCGACGCCGGCAGATAGTCGAGCAGCCGCGCGGAGGGCTCGGGCGCGCTGTCTTCGGGTGGCAGCGGCAGGACGAGCAGCTCGTCGAGCTTCCCGACCGAGCGCTGAGAGGTCGGATCGAACAGGCGGATCGACTCGATGTCGTCGCCGAAGAACTCGAGCCGCGCCGGACCCGCCTGGCTCGGCGAGAAGACGTCGACGATCCCGCCGCGCAAGCTCCACTGCCCGACGGTCACGACCGTCTCGACCTTTTCGTAGCCGCAGCGCTCGAGCGCCTCGAGCAGGAGCTCGCGATCGAGGCGGTCGCCGGTCGCCAGCCGGAGCGTGCGCGCCGCGAACGCTTCACGACTCCACAGCGGCGCGCTCAGTGCCGCCGGCGTCGCGACCACGGTGACCAGATCGGCGACCGTGAGCCGCCGCGCGATCACCGCGCGTTCGGCGTCGAGCTCCCGGTGGTGGCCGCCGCGCCAGAGCCGCGGCTCCGGCGAGGGAAACTCGAGCGCGGTGGCGCCGAAGAGCTTCAGGTCTTGCGTCCAGCGGTGGGCTTCGGCAAGGCCCGCGACCACGACGAGCGCGGGGCGCGGATGGGCCTGGAGAAGCTCGGCGACGGCCAAGGCGCGCGCCGAGCCGGTGAGGCCGGCGACGCGCAGACAGGGATCTCCCTCGGCGAAGGATTTCGCCAGCGCTTCGAATGCCGGCCACTCTCTCAACATCGACCCGAGCTCATTACGGTATCACGACCGTTGAGGCGGGCTGGAGGGTGAGGCGGAGGGTCGGGGCAGGGGTCCCGGCTACCACGCGGCACGCGTGCGCTGCCCCACTCGTCTGGGCTCCATCCGGGCGCTTAACGTCCGCCGTCCGCTCGGAGGGAACGGGTCCCGGGACCCCTGCCCCGACCCGCCGCCTCACCCTCCAGCCCGTCTCCCGTGCCTAGCCCCGCTGCACCCTTGGCCTGGTCGAGCCATCTCGCGATCGCTCTGTCCAAGCGTCGCAGCCGACTGTCGGCGGCATTCAGCTCAAACGATGCTCGACGAGCCGACGGCTTCGCCTCTCGCCGACGCGGGGGCTAGGCCGAGAGCGGAGGGCCGGCGGGTGGGGGTGGTGGGGTTGGGGAGGGGTCCCAGCGACCCGTTCCCGGCGAGCGGCGGCGGACGTTATGCGCCGGGATGGAGCCCAGACGAGTGGAGCAGCGCACGCGTGCCGCGTGGTCGCGGGACCCCTCCCCAACCCCACCACCCCCACCCGCCGGCCCGTTGACGGGGACCCAGGTCTTGGCGAGGTAGAACGAGAGAGTTTCGAGCTCGATCGAGAGGTCGACGTGTTTGAGGCGGACGTCGCGGGGAACTTTGATGCGGGCGGGAGCGAAGTTGAGGATCGCTTTGATACCGGCGGCGACCAGCTGGTCGGCGACCGCTTGCGCCGCTTCCGAGGGGACCGCGACGATCGCGATCTGGATGCCGCGCGCCTTCACCTCGCGGCCGAGGTCGCGGCTCGCGAAGATCGGGGTCGACTCGACCTCGGGCGCGACCTTCGTCGGATCCTCGTCGAAGATGGCCGCGATGCGGAAGCCCTGCCGCGCGAAGCCGCGGTAGTGAAAGAGCGCCGAGCCGAGATTGCCGAATCCGATGAGCGCCACCGGCCACTCGCGATCGAGGCCGAGGATCCGCTGGAGCTCGGCCTTGAGCCCCGAGACGTAATAGCCGATGCCGCGGACCCCGAATTCGCCGAAGTAGGCGAGATCCTTTCGAACCTGCGCCGAGTTGAGATTGAAGCGGTCGGCCAGCTCCTGCGAGGACACCGTCTTGACGCCGTCTTCTTCGAGCTGCAGCAGGCACCGGGTATAGACCGAGAGACGACGGATCGTCATCTCCGGGATCTTCGTGAGGCGGGCGTTCGGTCGTGGCGTCATCGTGCGGCGCGCCGCGCGCGGAAGGCGTGCGGCGCGCCGAACCTCCGCTATGCGCTGGTCGTCACGCGAAATTGATGCCTTTCACGAACAAGAGGATCAACGCGATGACGAGCGTATAGATCGCGAGGGACTCGATGAGCGCCAGACCGATGATCATCGCGGTCTGAATCCTCGCCGCAGCGCCCGGCTGACGGGCCATCGCGTCGACGGCCGACGCCACCGCCCTGCCCTGACCGAGCCCGCACAACCCTGCCGCGATCGCCATGCCGATGCCGGCCGCGATCACCGCGAACGGAGCGATCCAGCCGCCCGTGCCGCCCTCAGCCGCCAGCGCCGCGGTCGGAAACGCCAGAACCGCCAACCCACCCAGAATCAGTGAACGTCGCACGACTCCCTCCTCTATACGTGTGATCTGCTAGTGGTGCGCGGAATGCTGTTCGGAATGGTGTTCGGACTCTTCGATCGCTCCGGAGATGTACAGCATCGTCAGCATCACGAAGATGAACGCCTGCAGAAAGGCCACCAGAATCTTCAGCGGATAGAGAAATCCCACGGTGAAGGCGATCGTGACGATGCCGCCGATCCCGCCGATGATCGCCCCCGGCACGCTGCCCGACAGCGCCCACCCGATCAGGCCATCCAGGCCCATCAGGAGGAAGATCACCGCGAGCAGGATGTGGCCGCCGACGATGTTGCCGAAGAGCCTGAGCGTCAGCGAGAGCGGGCGCGCGAGATGGCTGATGATCTCGATCACGAACATCAGGGGCTTGAGCGCCAGCGGAACTGGTCCGGCGAAGTGCTTGAGATACGGGACGAGCCCCTGCTTTCGCGCGCCGATCCAGTGGTACGCCACGAACACGACGATCGCGCAGGCGGCGTTCGTGTTGAGGTTGCCGGTCACCCCCACCAGTCCCGGCACCAGGCCCACGAGGTTACCCATGAGGATGAAGAGCCCGAGGGTCGCGATCAACGGCAGGTAGCGCCGGCCCTCGTGACCCATGACGTCGTCGATCATCTGCTGGAACTGCTCGAGCACGACCTCCAGGAAGTTCTGCAGACCACGCGGGACCAATTGTAGATTTCGCGAGGCGACGAACGTCAGGCCGGCCAGGATCAGCATGATGAGCCACGTGTAGGTCACGTGGTCGGGAATGCCCGGCAGGCGGAATATCGGGGCATGCTCGATCGCTTCCATCGATCAGCGCTCCGTGCGCGCCGACTCGAGGCCGCGCGCGATCAAATCGCAGGGCAACACCGTGAACCCCGCCACCAGCGCGATCGGATGCGCCCAGCCGTACGCGAGAAGAATTCCGCACGCCCCGGCGCACGCGGCGAACCGGAGGCCGGCGCCGAGGATCCACGCGGCGGCCGACGCGCTGCCGATGGCGGTCGCGAGGGCCGCGCGGGCGACGAGCCACCGGAAGTTCACGACCGCGAGGGCACCGCCGGCCAGCACGCCCAGGCCGATCGGCGCGCCCAGGAGCCACCAGCCGAGCGCGGCGAGCGCGCCCACGGCGGCGCACGTGTCGAGCGTCACCCGCGTCGTCAGCTCACTTGGTGTCATCGAGCTCCCGGTCGGCGCGGTTCACCGATCGAAAGAGGTTGACGAATCCGGCCGCGATCCCGAGCGCCAGCCCGAGCAGCAAGAGCCAGGGCGACGTTCCCAGCAAGCGGTCCGCGTAGTAGCCCCCGACGAGCCCGATCACCGTACAAATCACCAGCGCGAGCCCGATCGAGGAGAGTTCCCCGAGCGCTTTCCAGGCTCCCTGATCCCCGGACGGCGCCATGTGAAGAAGGACACTAGCACATTGACTTCGGGCGAACAAGCGATCGGAAGTGGCTGATTTCGCTATCGTGGAGGCGGAACGATCTGAATGAGTTCGGTACAACCTCAGCCGAACATTCCGCCCATGCGCGCGCCCGCGACCCGGTTGATCACGGCCACGCTGATCGCGGCGACGACGATCAGGATGACGCCGAGCGCGGCGGCCTCGTTGGCGCTGCCGGCGATATAGAACGAGAAAATCCCGACGGTGATCGTCTCCCACCCTCCGAGCGACAGGAACAAGACCGCCGAGGCCTCCTGCAGCGACGTCATGAACGAGAAGAGCGCGCCCACCAGGACGCCGCGCCAGATGAGCGGCAAGGTCACGTCGACGAACGAGCGGAGTCCGCGCGCGCCGACGCTCGCCGCGGCTTCCTCCATGGATCGGTGCACGAGCAGGAGCGACGCGTAAGAGCCGCGTACCGTGTACGGCAGTCGCCGGATCGCGAGGACGAGCGGCAGGACGATCCAGAGACTCGTGAGCCCGCGGTCCACGAAGGGCAGATCGAAATGGAACGCGCGGATGTACGCGATGCCGATCGCGGTCCCCGGGATCGCCAGGATCAAGGTGTTGAGCCCGTCGAGCGTGTCCCGTCCGGGCAGGCGCGTGCGCGCCAGGATCCACGCGATCGGCACGCCGATCACGATGCACAGCACGACGGCGAGACCCGAGTAGAGCAAGCTGTTCACGATGTACTTCGGCGTCTCGACGATGACCCGCTCGAAGTAGGCGAAGGTGTAGCGCACCGGAAACGGCGTCAGCGACCAGCCCTTCCCCACCGACGCCAGGATCACGCCGAGATACGGGATGAAGGAGAAGAGCATCAGGAACGACAGGAACGAGACGGCGCCGGCCTGGCCGAGCGGCGAGAGCCGCCGGCGCGCGACCTTCGAGTACGAGAGCGACGAATAGTCCTTGATCGCCACGTAGCGGCGCGCCGCCACCAGGAACACGACGGCCAGGACCACCATGAGCGCCGAGATCACGATGCCCATCCGGAACAACCGCCGATCCACGAACTGGACGATGTTGAGATAGGCCTGCGACGCGAGCAGATCGTGGACGCCGAGCACCAGCGGCGTGGCGAAGTCGGAGAAGGTCCAGATGAAGACCAGGAGCGCGCCCGCCACGTAGCCCGGCGTCGTGAGCGGCAAGGTGATCCGCACGAGCTTCGTGAAGCCGCGAGCGCCGACGCTCTCCGCCGCCTCCTCGAGCGCCGGGTCGATCTTCGCCAGCGCGTCGACGACGTTCAAGGTGATCATCGGGAACAGGTGAAGCGTCTCCACGAGCAGGACCCCGTGAAGCCCGTAGACGAAGTTCAGCGGCCGCGCCAGCCCGAACCAGTCCTCGAGCAGCACGTTCACCGTCCCCGCGCGCCCCATGATGAAGGTGAAGCCGAGCACGCCGACCAGCGGGGGCGAGATGATCGGGATCAAGGTGAGGTAGCCGAAGAGATTGCGGCCGACGAAGTCGTAGCGGACGAGCAGGAACGCCACCGCGAAGCCCACCACCGACGTCGCCGCCACGGTGCCGAGACCGAGCAGCAGCGAGTTCCCGAGCGAGCGCAGGTAGTACGGATCGCGTGCGAACGCGACGAAGTTCGCCAGGGTCAAGCGTCCCGCCTCGTCGCTGAACGCGTCGTAGAGGATCCGGAGCAGCGGGTAGACGAGGAAGACCAGCAGGAAGAGCCAGACGACGCCGACACCGGCGGCGGGCAGGAGACGACTCGCGCTCCAGGACGTGTGGCTCCGAGCGGCGGGCGCGGCGGCGGGGCTGCTCATTCGTCGGGAAGCGTCAGGGCCGCCGACGCAGGAAAGCTGACGCGCACCGGCGCCCCCATCGGCAGCACCTCGTGATGCCACGGATCGCCGACGTCCACCTTGAGCACGACGCCGTCACGCACCTCGACGTCGTAGCGGAGCGTGCTGCCGAGATACGAGGCCAGGCCGACGCGCCCCTCGAACGTATTCTCGTGCGCGGCGCCGAGCGCGATGTTCTCGGGGCGCACCGCGAGCACGCAGCGGTCGCCGGGGCGAACCCGAGTCGAGCGTGAGCTGCGCACGAGCCCGATGTCGGTCTCGGCACAGATCCGATCGGCCGTGACCTCGCGGCACGTGCCCGCGAGGAAGTTGTTGGTGCCGACGAAGTCAGCGACGAATCGCCCGACCGGCCGCTCGTACAGCTCTTTCGGCGGCGCGACTTGCAGCACCCGGCCGTCCCGCATGACCGCCACGCGGTCGGAGAGCGACAGCGCCTCTTCCTGGTCGTGCGTCACATAGACCGTCGTGATCCCGAGATCCTTCTGCAGCTTGCGGATCTCCGCGCGCACCTGAACGCGGATCTTCGCGTCCAGGTTCGACAGCGGCTCGTCGAGGAGCAGGATGTCCGGGTTCAGGACGAGCGCTCGCGCCAGCGCGACGCGCTGCTGCTGGCCTCCGGAGAGCTGACCGGGATAGCGAAGCTCGAGCCCCGCCAGGTTCACCTTGTCGAGGCCGGCCGCGACGCGCTCGGCGATCGTGGGGCTGTCCAGGCGGCGCAGCTTGAGCCCGTAGGCGACGTTCGCCCGCACGGTCATGTGGGGCCAGAGCGCGTAGTTCTGGAACACCATGCCGATATTGCGCTCGTACGGCCGGAGCCCGTCGACCCGGCGCTCCCCGAACCAGATCTCGCCGCCGTCCGGCGTGAAGAACCCTGCCATCAGCCGGAGCAGGGTCGTCTTGCCGCAGCCCGACGGTCCGAGCAAGGTGAACAGCTCGCCATCACCGATCTCGAGACTCGCGCCGTCGACCGCGGTCACGCTCCCGAATCGCTTCAGGACCCCGTGAAGCCGGATCTTCAGGGTTTCTTCCAGGTCGCTTCGATGTCCGTCCGGAACTTCTGCTTGAGCGCGTCCGACCGCTTCTGGGCGGCCGCCTCGTCGTAGACGTTCGAGACGTCGCGCTCGAAGTACGAGCGGACGCCACCGGTGAATTCCACGGCCATCTCGGCGGTCGAGCCCGGCGGGCCCTGCACCTTGTACTTCGGCGTGATCGGGAACAGCCCGCGCTCCATGAACACGCGCTGCCCGCGCTCGCTCAGGAGGAACTCGATGAACGCGCGCGCCGCCTTCGGATTCCGGGCGCCCGCGAGGATCGCCATGGGCTCGGGCGTGACGAAGGCGTTCTTCGGCGCCACGAACTTGAGATCGAAGCCGGCGAGCTTTTCCTCGAACGCCATGTAGGACGGCACGGCGAAGCCCGCGGTGAACTCGCCCTTGGCCACCACCGTCGGGACGTCGCGGCTCCGCGCGGTGAAGAGCCCGGTGTTGCCGGCGAGCTTGCGGAGCCAGTCCCAGCCCTTGTCCTCGCCGAGCATCGACAGGATCACCTCGTATGTCGCGTTCGACGACGAGGACCGCGTGGGCGCGCACTGGGCGATCTCACCCTTGAGCTTTGGATTCAGGAGATCGTCCCACTCCTTGGGCTCCGGAATGCCGAGGCGCTGGATCTTCTTCGGATGGTAGACGAGCCCGTAGGGCTCGAGCGCGGTGCCGACCCAGTGGCCGTCCTTGTCCTTGAGCGGGATCGGCTTGGGCGTCCCGATCGACGCCGGAATCGAGTCCCAGGCCTCGCGGGAGATCTCGACCTTTTGCAGGAGCTTCTGCTCCGCGAGCTTTTCGAACAGGGCCGACTCCCCGCCCCAGAAGATGTCGACCTCCGGCCGGCCCTTCCACTCGACGATGCGCCCGTAGGCGACCGGCGTGCCCGCCGGGATCGCGTTGACCTTCACCGTGACGTTCCACTTCTCCTTGGCGTAGTCGGCGAATGCCTTGAGCGCCGCGTCGTGGATGAACTTCGAGACCGGCGTGATCAAGGTCAGCTCGCCCTCGATCGGCGGCTGCGCCGCGGCCGGACCGAACCAGCCCGCGGCCAGCAACGCTGCGAGCGTCAGGATCGCGAATCGTCTCATCGGTCGTCTCCGTCAGCGACCCTTGCCGGCGGCGCGCTCACGGCGCTTCTTCTGCTTCTTCTTGAACGCGGCGCGTCGGCGCGCGGTCTTCCTGCGATTCCTCTTATGCATGGCCGTCTCCTCCGGATCGTCTATCCGGTTTCGCCCGGTTCACTCTTCTATGGGTCTATCCAGCAGCAGCGCAGACGTACGTGTCGTCTCCAGAACGCATCGCGCACTTACAGTACACGCCGGCATTCGCCGGTCGTCGACAAAAGTAGCCTTCAGGGCAGCACCCACGCCTTGGCGCGCTCGACTGCCCGACGCCAGCCGTCGTAGCGCGCCGCCCGCGTCGCCTCGTCCAGTCTCGGCTCGAACCGCCGCTCGAGCGTCCAGCGCCGCTCGACGTCGTCCAGGGAGCGCCAGACGCCCGCTCCCAGCCCCGCCAGGTACGCCGCGCCGAGCGCGGTGGTCTCGATCACCCGCGGCCTCAACACCGCGACCTTGAGAATGTCGGCCTGGAACTGGCACAGCAAGTCGTTGGCCGCCGCGCCGCCGTCGACACGCAGCTCGCGAACCGCCATTCCCGCGTCCGCGGCCATCGCCTCCAGCACGTCGCGGCTCTGGAAGGCGATCGCCTCGAGCGCCGCGCGTGCCAGATGCGCGCCGGTCGTGCCGCGCGTCAGGCCGACGATCGTGCCGCGGGCGTACATGTCCCAGTAGGGCGCGCCGAGGCCGACGAATGCCGGGACGAAGTGGACGCCGCCGGTATCCTGAACCGACTCGGCCAGCGCCTGGCTCTCGGCGGCGCTCCGGATCAGCCCGAGCCCGTCGCGCAGCCACTGGATCGCCGCGCCCGCGATGAACACGCTGCCCTCGAGCGCGTACGTCGTGGCGCCCCCGATCCGCCACGCGATCGTCGTCAGGAGCCCGTGCGACGAGGCCACCGGCTCGGGCCCCGTGTTCAGGAGCATGAAGCATCCGGTGCCGTAGGTGTTCTTGGCCGCGCCCGGCGCCAGACACGCCTGGCCGAACAGTGCCGCCTGCTGATCGCCGGCGATGCCCGCGATCGGTACGCCGCGAGGGAGCCAGCCGAGGTCGGTCGTCTCTCCGACAACGCCGGACGACGGCGTGACCGCCGGAAGCACCGCGCGCGGAATGCCGAGGATCTTCAGCATCTCCTCGCTCCAGTCTCCGGTCCGGAGGTCGAGGCACAGCGTCCGCGAGGCGTTCGTCGCGTCGGTCGTGTGGACCCGGGCGCCGGTGAGCTTCCAGACGAGCCACGAGTCGACGGTGCCGAAGGCGAGCTCACCGCGTTCGGCGCGACGGCGCGCGTCGGGGACCTCGTCGAGCAGCCAGCGAATCTTCGTCCCCGAGAAGTAGGCGTCGAGGACGAGCCCCGTCGTCCGCCGTACGGCGCCCTCCAACCCGTCGGCGCGGAGCCGGTCGCAGAGCGGAGCGGTGCGGCGGCACTGCCAGACGATCGCGCGATGGATCGGGGCGCCCGTCGCGCGGTCCCACACGATCGCGGTCTCGCGCTGGTTCGTGATGCCGATCGCCGCGATCTCGCTCCCGGTCACCCGAGCCTCGGCGAGCGCCGAGCGAGCCGACCGCTCGACGGTCGACCAGATCTCCTCGGGGTCGTGCTCGACCCAGCCGGGCTGGGGATAGTACTGCGGGAGCTCGGCGTAGCCGCGCGCGAGCACGCGCCCGTCGGGATCGACGACCAGGGTGGTCGACCCCGTGGTGCCCTGATCGAGAGCGAGGACGTAGCGGCGGGCCGTCATCACGACGCCGCCTCGCTGCAGGCGCTTGGCCAGATCGGGGCGATCGCTGGTGATGATATCGACGCCGAGATCCAGCATCCGCCGAATGGCCTCCGGGTCGTTCACCGTCCAGACGCCGAGCGCGAGGTTTGCGGCGTGCGCCGCCGCGACCAGCGGCTCGTCGACCAGGGTGTAGTCCAGACCGAGGTCGGTGGCGCCGGCCGCCGCGGCCCAGTCGAGAAGCTGCTCGGGGCGCGCGCCGACCCAGCCGAGGCCGGCGCGCTCGATCAGGAGCGTCGTGCGGGCTCGCGGCGCGAGCTCGCGCACGCGCGCGAGCACACGGGGGTCGAACGCCATGACGGTGGCGCGCGCCTGGAGCCCCGACCGCGCGAGCGCGGCCAGGATCAGCTCTTCGAGTCCCTCGTATCGAGCGCCGGCCGCGGGCGCCTTCACCTCGATGAGCAGCCCCACGGGCGCCGGTGCCGCCGACACGAGGGCGAGCACTTCGTCCAGGGTCGGCACGTGCTCGCCGCTGAAAACCTTGTCCGGTCCGCGCAGCCGGAGGCGGCCGAGGTCGGCGGCCGTCGAGGACGCGACCGCGCCCGAGCCGTCGGTCGTGCGCTCGAGCGTGGCGTCGTGGATCACCGCGACGGCGCGGTCGCGGGTCATGTGCACGTCGAATTCGAGGAGGTCGCTGCCCAGCGCGATCGCGCTCTGGAACGCGAGGAGGCTGTTCTCGGGCCAGAGGGCCGCGCCGCCGCGATGCGCCGCGATCCGTGTCACTTCTCGGTCTCGATCAGGCCTTTCACGAACCACCGCTGCATCACGACGATCACGACGACGGGGGGAAGCAGCACCATCATCGCCGCCGCCATCGCCACGTTCCACTCCGGCAGCTGCGAGGTGCGGGGAATCAGCGAGTCGATCCCGATCACGGCCGTCCGCATCTCCGGGCTGTTCGTCACGATCAGCGGCCACAGATAGTCGTTCCATCCGTACACGAACAAGATGACGAAGAGCGCGGCGATGTTCGCCTTCGACAGCGGCAGCAGGAACGACCACAGGAAGCGCAGCGGGCCGGCGCCGTCGAGCTGAGCCGCCTCGGCCAGCGAGTCCGGGATGGTCTGGTAGTACTGGCGGAACAGGAAGGTGCCGGTCGCCGACGCCATCAGCGGCACCGTGAGCCCCCAGTACGTGTCGACCCAGCCGAGGACGCTGACCACCTGATAGGTGGACACGATCCGCACGGGCACCGGGAGCATCAGGGTGATGAAGATCATCCAGAAGACGAGCTGCTTGCCGCGAAAGTTGAAGTAGACGATCGCGAACGCGGACAGGAGCGAGATCCCGATCTTGCCGAACGCGACCGCGAGCGCGACGATCGCGCTGTTCAGGAGGAGCCGTCCCATCTTCACGCGCGTCCACGCGTCGGCGTAGTTCTGCAGCATGTGCGTCGAGGGCACGAGCTTCGGCGGCAGGCTCGTCACCTCGTCGAGCGTCTGGGTGCTGATGACGAACGCGTAGTAGAGCGGAAACGCCAGCACGACCACCGAGGCGACGAGGATCGCGTGGGCGATCACGCCGCTCATGTCGCGCCGCCGGGCGGCCGGCAGTCCGCCCGCCAGCTCGGCGGTGGCGACGGCGCCGGCGGAGGCGACCGAGCTGGTGGACGCCATCAGTACGTGACCTTCTTCTCCGCGAAGCGGAACTGCACCGCGGTCAGCGCGATCACCAGGAGCATGAGAATCACCGACTGCGCGGCCGAGTACCCGAGCTGGAGTCCCTCGAAGCCGTCTTTCCACGCCCGGAACACCAGGATCGACGTCGCGTCGCCCGGGCCGCCCTGCGTCACCGCGTGGACGAGGCCGAAGGTCTCGAAGAACGAGAAGGTCATGTTGAGCGTGAACAGGAAGAAGGTGACCGGCGAGAGCAGCGGGAAGGTGATCGCGAAGAATCGCCGGATCGGCCCCGCTCCGTCCACGCTGGCCGCTTCGAGCACCGAGCCCGGAATGGCCTGGAGCCCGGCGAGGTAGAAGGCCAGGTTGTAGCCGAACTGCTTGTAGATCGCCGCGACGACGATCAGGACCAGCGCCACCCAGCCCTTCAAGAACCAGTTGAACTGGTAGGTCGTCACGAACGAGAGCAGGTACGGCAGGACGCCGAAGGACGGGTGGAAGACGAACATCCAGATGACGCCGGCGATCGCCGGCGCGATCCCGTACGGCCACAGCAGGAGCGTCCGGTAGATCGCGAGCCCACGGATCTTCGCGTTGGCGAGCGACGCCAGCAGGAGCGCGACCGCCAGTGCCCGCGACGGTCACGAGCGCCGAGAAGAGGAAGCTCGTCGCGACGCTCCGGAAGTATGCCGGATCGGAGAGGAGCCGCTCGAAGTTGCCGGCGCCGATGAAGATCATCCGGTCGCCGAACGGCGACGCCCGGTAGAGCGACAGACGCAGCGAGTCGAACGCCGGCCAGAAGAAGAAGACGACCGTGACGGCGAGCTGCGGCGCCACGAGCGCGTAGGGCAGCCAGCGATTGCGGAAGACGGTGCGTTTCATCCGCCGGAGCCGACTACTTGTAGAGGGCCGCGAACTCCTTCAGGATCTCGTTTCCCTTCGCCACCGCGTCGTCGAGGCCCTGCTTGGCCGTCTTGTTGCCGCTGAAGATGTACTCCATCTGCTCCTCGATCGCGTCGCGGACCGAGTTGAAGTTCCCGAGCCGGATCCCCTGGCTGTTCGGCGTCGTCTTGCCGGAGTTCATCTGGTTCACGGCGGTCTTCTGGTTCGGGTTCTTCGCGTAGTGGCCCGAGGCCTCCATCGCCTTGGCCGCGGCGTTGGTGAGCGGCAAGTAGCCCGTCACGCCCGCCCACCACGCCTGGTTCTCGGTCGAGGCGAGGTACTTGAAGAACTGCGCGACGCCCTTGTACTCCTCGGGCTTGGCGCCCTTCATGACCCAGAGCGTGGCGCCGCCGATGATCGAGTTGCCCTGCGGGTAGCCGGCCAGGCGCGGCAGGAACCCGGTGCCCCACGCGAACTTGCCCTCCGCGGCGCGCGTGAGGTTGCCGATGTAGGCCGACGACGTGGTGAAGATCCCGCACTCACCGGCGGTCATGAGCGCCTCGGCCTTGTTGAGCCCGCCCGCCGTACATGAACCAGCCTTCCTTGGCGCCGCGCGCCAGGAGCTCCATCATCTTGACGCCGAACGGGCCGTTGATCTTGAGCGTGGTCGCCAGACCGTCGAAGCCGTTGCTGTGATCGGCGAAGGGCTGATCGTGATAGCCGTGCATGTTCTCGACCAGCACCCACGACGGCCACGCCGAGCTGAACGCGCACTTCACTCCGGCGGCCTGGAGCTTCTTCGCCATCCCCTCGACCTCGTCCCAGGTCGTCGGCGCCTTGTCGGCGAGGCCCGCCTTCTTGAAGAGATCCTTGTTGTAGAAGAGGATCGGCGTCGACGAGTTGAACGCCATCGAGTAGAGGTTGCCGCCGGTCGAGTAGTAGCTCTTCACCGGTCCGATCAGATCGTTCCAGTCGATCGCGATCCCGTTGTCCTTCATGAGCTGGTACACCGGGATACACCGCGCCCGACGACAGCATCGTCTGCGTACCGACCTCGTACACCTGGACGATGTGCGGCGGCTGCTTGGCCCGATAGGCGGCGACCGCGGCGTTGAGCGTCTCCGGGTACGAGCCCTTGTGGACCGCCTTCACGACGTACTCGCTCTGCGAGGCGTTGAACTTGGCGGCGATGTCGTTGACCCGCTCGCCGAGCACCGCCGTCATCGCGTGCCAGAACTGGATCTCGGTCGCGGCGATCGCCGAGGCCGGTAGCGCGACGAGGAGCACCGTCGCGACGAGCACGCGCAAGATCGAGGGCTTCATGAGAGCCTCCATTGTTGTCCGTCGAGTTGAGCCGGCGCGCTTCGTGCGGGGAATCATCCGTGCCAGGTGCGCCGCACTATAGCACACGCGGTCGCGACGGCTCGGTGACGCCGCGATGACGGTTGAGAGGCGAGCACGGCAACTTAGAAGCGCGCCTCGGCCGGCGGGGCCCCAGCCCCGCGACGACCGTGCGGCGCGCACGACCACTACGTCCGGAACTTGTGCGAGCGCGCGACGTGTGCGTGATAGGCCTCGAGCTCCGCGTCGAGCCGGCGCGGCGTCCAGCCGAGGAGCTGGGCCATGCGCTGCCCGATCGACTCCGCGCAGTCCTCACCCTGGCAGCGGCTGGTGCCGACGCCCGTGCGCCGCAGCATCACGTCTTGCAGCGAGACCGCCATCTCGTCCTGCACCGCGTGGTGCAGCTCGGCCACGATGTCGGGGTTCGAGGGGCACAGCCGCTCGGTGCCGCCGGCCACCTTGCCGGCGAGCGCGAGCACGCGCGTCCAGCCGCGGCCGTACGTCGACACGAGGGTCTCGAGCGTGGCACGGCCGAGTCCGGTGGCCGCGACCTCGCCGGACACGTCGAGCCAGGCGTGCGCCTCGGTCCGCGGCGCCTCGTCGTCGGTGCCGTCGAGCGCGATCCGGTCGCTCCGGCTCGCGGCGCGACGGCCGAGGGTGGCCAGGACCTGGTCGCCCAGCTCCTCCGCGAGGCTCCGGAAGCACGTGAGCTTGGTGCCGGTGATCGACAGGAAGCGCCCGCGCTCCTCGGCCACGACCTTGTGCGCGCGCGAGACGTCCGATTCACGCTTGCCCTTCTCGAACGAGAGCGGCCGCACGCCGGCGTAGGTGTAGACGACCTCGTCCAGGACGACGCGCGGGTCGGGCAGGACCTTGCGCACCTCGCCCAGGAGGTACGCGACCTCGTCGCCGGTCGCGTGCAGGCGCTCGAGGTCCCCGTTGAAGTCGGTGTCGGTCGCGCCGATCAGCGAGAACTCGCGCCACGGGATCACGAAGATCATGCGGTCGTCGCGGGTCGAGTGATAGATCGCGCGATCGGTGAGCCGCGGCAGGAGACAGTGGATGCCCTTCGTCCGCCGGAGAATCTGCGGGCCTCGCTCGGACACCCCGGCCGCCGCGCGGAGCTCGTCCACCCAGGGTCCGGTCGCATTGACCACGACCCGCGCGCCCAGGGTCGCGACCTTGCCGGTCAGCAGATCACGCGCGCGGACGCCGGTGATCGCGCCGCGCTTGTCCCGCACGATCTCGGCCACCTGCGTGTAGTTGAACGCCCGCGCGCCGAGGCGGCAGGCCGAGAGGATGTTCTCGAGGCAGAGGCGCTCGGGGAAAATCAGCAGGTCGTCGAAGTAGTAGCCGGCGCCGCGAAGGTTGCCGGCCCGCAGCGCCGGCTCGAGCGAGAGCGCGTCGACCGCGGGCAGAACCCGATAGCGCTCGCGCGTGCGACCGGGCGTGAGCCAGTCGTAGAGCTTCAGCCCGATGCGGACCTTGATCAGGCTCCGCGACGAATCGCGGTAGATCGGCACCAGGAACGGCAGCGGCCGTACGAGATGGGGCGCCAGGCGCCGCAAGGTCTCGCGCTCCCGGAGCGACTCGCGCACGAGGCCGAAGTCGAACAGCTCGAGGTAGCGGAGTCCGCCGTGGATGAGCTTCGAGGACTGCGAGGTCGTCGCCGAGGCGAAGTCGCCCTTCTCGACGAGGGCGACCGACACGCCGCGCAGCGCCAGCTCGCGCGCGACGCCGGCGCCGGCCATCCCGCCGCCGACGATGACGACGTCGTACTCCGCGTCCTCGAGCGGCCAGGGACGTCCCTGCACCGTTTTGATCAATCGCTCGCTCCCTCGGGCGCCACCCGAGCGGCGCCAGTCATCACCGTACTGCCCGGCCACGACAGCCGTCAACCATCGTAGCTCGCCGGCCGAGGCGCGACGACCAACGAGTCGTTCGCGTCGGCAGGCCGTCGCGGGGCTGGGCCCCGCCGGCCGAGGTAGGGCTATGACGTGACGAGGTCCCGGATCGACGGGACGACGAGGTCGGGCGCCGTGTCGGCGATGCGCGCGTCGCCCGCCGCGGTGATGCCGGTGAGCACCAGCACCGTGGCCAGGCCGAGCCGCTTGCCCATGACGATATCGGTCTCGATCCGGTCGCCGACGATCACGCACTCGCGCGCCTCGACGCCCAGCCGCTCGAGCGCGACCTCGAGGATGATCGGCGAAGGCTTGCCGACGATGACCTCGACCGTGTGCCCGGTCACCGCCTCGACGGCGGCCGTCATGCCCGCGCAGTCGGGAATCTCGCCGTCCTCGGTGGGGCACGTCCGGTCAGGATTCGTCGCGATCAGCCGGGCGCCGTGCCGTACGGCCTGCAGCGCCGTGTTCAGCTTCGCGTAGTCGAAGGTGCGATCGAACGCGATCACGACCCAGCGGACGCGATGGTCGCCGCGCACCTCGAAGCCGTGGGCGCGCGAGCTCGGCGACCAGGGGCGGCTCCCCGATGACGAACACGGGCGCCCGCGCGTCGAGGCGCGCCAGGTGGCGCGCCAGCACGAGCGACGAGTTGACGACGTCCTCCTCCCGCGTCGGGATGCCCAGGCGCGTGAGCTTCTGGGCGTAGTCGGCGCGGGTCTGGAGCGGCTTGTTGGAGAGAAAGGCGACGCGGCGCCCGGCCGCGCGGAGCGCGGCGATCGTCGTGTCGGCGCCGGGAATCAGCGTTTCACCGCGATAGACCGTGCCGTCGAGATCGAAGAGCCAGCCGCGCTGCGCCAGTGCGAAGCTCGGCACTTCGATGCTCAGGTCAGCGGAGCAACGGGGCGACGGCGGCCTGGGCCAAGTCGACGAAGGGAGCCGGGATCACGCCGAGGATCACGATCGCGAGCAGCGCGATGGCCAGCGCGAGGCCGCCCGCGAACGACGAGGCGTAGGTGGTCGCGGTTCCCTCGGGCTCGCGCATGTACATGTAGACGATGATCCGGAGGTAATAGTAGGCCGCCGCCGCCGAGTTGAGCACGCCGATGACCGCGAGCCAGAAATAGCCCGCGCGCACGGCGGCGCCGAACACGTAGAACTTTCCGACGAACCCGGCCAGCGGGGGAATGCCGACCAGCGAGAGCAGGAAGAGGCCGAGCGCCGCCGCCAGCAGCGGATGGCGCCGCGCGAGCCCGGCGTAGTCGGCGACCTCGACCGCCTCGCCGCGCGCGCGCTCGCAGAGCGTGATGACCCCGAAGGCGCCGGCGGTCGTGAAGGTGTAGGTCAGCAGATAGAAGAGCACCGAGCTCGCGCCGCCCACGCCCCCCGCGACCAGGCCGACCAGCATGTAGCCGACGTGCGCGATCGACGAGTAGGCGAGCATCCGCTTGAGGTTCGACTGGGCGAGCGCCACGATGTTGCCGACCGTCATCGTGACGGCCGCCATCACCCAGAGCAGCGCCGCCCAGTCGGGCGGCACGCCGCGCAGGGTCACCGTCAGCACCCGGATCAGCGCCGCGAAGGCGCCGGCCTTCGAACCGGTCGCGATCAGCGCGGTCACGCTCGTCGGCGCGCCCTGGTAGACGTCGGGCACCCACATGTGAAACGGGACCGAGGAGATCTTGAACCCGAAGCCCACCATCATGAGGCCGAGCCCGATGACGAACAGCGGATCGCGCGGCCGCGAGGCGATGGCCGCGGCGATGCGGTCGAGGTTCGTCGTCCCGGTGGCGCCGTAGATCAGCGCGATGCCGTAGAGCAGGAACGACGAGGCGAACGCGCCCAGCAGGAAATACTTCATCGCCGCCTCGCCCGAGGACAGCTCACGCTTGAAGAGCCCCGCCAGCACGTAGAGCGAGAGCGACATGAGCTCGAGGGCCAGGAACACGACGATCAGATCGCCGGCGGCGGCGAGCAGCATCATGCCCGCGGTCGAGAACAGCACGAGCGCCCAGTACTCGCCGGACTCGGCGCCGGTCGCGCCGCAGGTAGTCCATCGAGAGCAGCACGATGAGCGCGCCGGCGTAGCAGATGATGATGTTGAAAAAGAGCGCGAAGTTGTCGAGCACGACCATGTCGCGGAACGCGCGGCCCGGCGAGCTCCAGCGCGCCAGGGTCGCCAGGAGCGCCCCGACCATCCCCGCGAGCGCGACCATCGCCGGGAACTCGCGCGGAAGCGCGCGCGGCAGGAGGTCGAGCGCCAGGACGAGCGCGCCGGCGGCCAGCACCACCAGGGTGGGCGCCAGCGGACCGAGGAGGACTGGCGGGAGGACGATGGTATCCATGGTCAGCGATTCGCGGCGGTCTTGCTCTGGATCTGGGAGATCAGCGCCTCGATCGTGGTCTCCGTCTTGCCGGTGAAGGCCGCCGGGTAGACGCCGATCCACACGATGAGCGCCAGGACCGGCACGAGCAGCGCCCACTCACGCGTCGTGAGGTCGGCGAGCCGTCGGTTCGCGTCTCGCGTGACCTCGCCGAACACCACGCGCTGATACATCCAGAGCATGTAGACCGCGGCGAAGATGATCCCGGTGGTCGCCAGCGCCGCCATCCACGGGTTGCGCTGGAAGGCGCCGAGCAAGATCAAGAACTCGCCGACGAATCCGTTCAACCCGGGCAGTCCGAGCGACGACAGCGTGACGACCAGGAACAGCGCCGAAAAGGCCGGGATGACTTGCCAGAGGCCGCCGAAGTCGGCGATGAGCCGCGAGTGGCGCCGCTCGTAGATCATCCCGACCATCAGGAAGAGCGCGCCGGTCGAGAGCCCGTGGTTCACCATCTGGAGAGGCCGCCCACGAGCCCCTGCTGGTTGAGCGTGAAGATGCCGAGCATCACGAAGCCCAGATGGCTCACGCTCGAGTAGGCCACGAGCTTCTTCATGTCGGGCTGGACCGTCGACACCCACGCGCCGTAGATCACGCCGATCACCGCGAGCGTGAAGACCAGCGGCCCGAACCGGAGGCTCGCGTCCGGGAACAGCGGCAGGCAGAAACGCAGGAAGCCGTACGTTCCCATCTTCAAGAGGACGCCGGCCAGGATCACGCTGCCGGCGGTCGGCGCCTCGACGTGGGCGTCGGGCAGCCAGGTGTGGAACGGAAACAGCGGCACCTTGATCGCGAAGGCCAGGGCGAAGGCCAGGAACATGAGGTTCTGGGCGCGGCCGGGCGCCATCACGTACTGCGCGAGCAGCGGCAGGTCGAACGTGTACCGTCCGGTCGCGGCGCCGTACTGATAGTAGAGGGCCAGGATCGCGACCAGCATCAGGACAGAGCCGACCATCGTGTACAGCACGAACTTCACCGCCGCATAGATCCGATTCGGTCCGCCCCAGACCCCGATGACGAAGTACATCGGGATCAGCATCGCCTCCCAGAAGACATAGAAGAGGAAGAGGTCGAGGCTCACGAAGACGCCGAGCATCCCGGTCTCGAGAATCAGCATCGTCGCCACGAACTCTTTGACCCGGTCCTCGATGGAGCCCCACGCCGACGCCAGCGCCAGCGGCATCAGGAAGGTCGTCAGGAGCACCAGCAGGAGACTGATGCCGTCGACCCCCACGTGGTAGGTCACCCCGAGCGTCGGCATCCAGCGCCGGGACTCCTCGAACTGATAGCCGATGATCTCGGCGTCGAAGCCGAAGTAGAGCGGGAGCGACAGCACGAACGTGATCACGGCCGCCGCCAGCGAGACGGCGCGCAGCACGCCGGCAGAGAGCCGCGGCACCAGCAGCAGGACGAGCCCGGCGAGAGCCGGAAGAAACGTGACGACCGAGACGAGCGGGAGCGCGGTCATCGCGCGAGCAGGAACGCCACGATGGCGACCGCGCCGGCCAGCATCGTCAGCGCGTAGTTGACGGTATAGCCGGTCTGGAGCCGACGGAGCCCCGAGGCGCTGGCGACGACCGCGCGGCCCAGCAGATTGACGAGCCCGTCGATCAGTCGCACGTCGAAGACGTCGGCCAGGAATCGGGAGAGCGCCAGCAGCGGGCGCACGATCGCGCGATCGTAGATCGCGTCGACGTAGTAGGCGTTGAGCAGGAGCGCGTGGATCGGCGTCCGCGGCCGCCCGATCGTGTCGGGCCGCACGGCCGTGGCCATGTACATGAACCACGCGACCATGACGCCGGCCACGAACACCGCGACCGCGGAGACGAGCAGCATCAGCGCGACCGCGCCGCTGTGCCCACTCTCGTGAATCGGGAACACCGGCGCCAGGAACCGCTCGAACCGCGTCCCGTGATCGGACGGAATGCCGAACGCGATGCCGGTGATCACCGTCAGCAGCGCCAGGATCCAGAGGGGGAAGGTCATCACCCCGGGCGACTCGTGGACGTGGTGGGCCGCTTCCTTGCTCATCCGCGGGCCGCTGTAGAAGGCCAGGAACAGCATCCGGGCGGTATAGAACGACGTCAGAAAGGCGCCCAGCAGCAGGAGCGCCCAGATCCCCTTGTGGCCGCTGCCGTAGGCGGCCGCCAGGATTTCGTCCTTCGAGAAGAAGCCGGCGAGCCCCGGCATGCCGGCGAGTCCGAGCCCGCCGATCGTCGTGGTGATCGTCGTCGCGACCATCCGAGACGAAAGACCGCCCATCTTCCTCAGATCCTGCTCGCCGCCGAGGCCGTGGATGACGCTACCGGCGCCGAGGAACAGGAGCGCCTTGAAGAAGGCGTGGGTGACCAGATGAAAGATGCCGGCGGCGTACGCGCCCACGCCGACCGCGGCGAACATGTAGCCGAGCTGGCTCACCGTGGAGTACGCGAGCACGCGCTTGATGTCGGTCTGCACGAGACCGATCGAGGCCGCGAAGAGCGCGGTGGCCACGCCGATCCACGCGACCACCTCGAGCGCGACCGGCGAGTGCTCGAAGATCACGCGGCTGCGCGCGACCATGTAGACCCCGGCCGTCACCATCGTCGCCGCGTGAATGAGCGCCGACACCGGCGTCGGTCCTTCCATCGCGTCGGGCAGCCACGTGTGCAGCGGCAGCTGCGCCGACTTGCCGCAGGCGCCCATGAACAGGAGCAGCGCGATGCCGGTCGCGGTGCTCGGCGGCAGGCCGCCGATCGCCGCGAACGCCGCGTCGTAGTCGAGCGTGCCGACCGCGCTCCACAGCCACATGATGCCGAGCCCGAAGCCGAAGTCGCCGACGCGGTTGACGATGAACGCCTTCTTGCCCGCCTGCGACGCCGCCGGCCGCGTGTACCAGAAGCCGATCAGGAGGTACGAGCAGAGACCGACCGCCTCCCAGAAGACGTAGAGCAGCAGGAAGTTGCCGGCGAGCACCAGCATCGTCATCGAGAACACGAAGAGGTTCAGGTAGGCGAAGTACCGCGGGTAACCCGGGTCGTCGTGCATGTAGCCGATCGAGTACAGATGAATGAGCATGCCGACGCCCGTCACGACCAGCAGCATGATGCCGGTGAGCGGGTCGACGTACGCGGCCACCGACGTCTCGAAGTCGCCCGCGCCGACCCAGCGGAAAAGCGTCGCGGTGAACGCCTCACCGGAGGTGACGCGCGAGAACAGCACGCACGAGGCGATGAACGAGCCGGCCAGCGCCGGCACCGCGATCCAGTGCGCGTGACGGCCGATGAACCGGCCGAAGATCATGTTGAGCAGCGCGCCGACGAGCGGAAAGAGGGGGATCAGCCAGAGGGAGGTCGGCACCGGGTCATGCTAGCGAGCGCCCACCTTGGGTGTCAAGAACAGTGGTCCGCGACGTCAGCTCCGCGGCGCGTACATGATGACCGAGACACCCGCGAGACACAGGAGCCCGCCGATCACATCGAAGCGATCGGGCGCCTCGCGCGCGACGACACTGCCCCATAAAAGCGAGAGGACGACGAACACTCCGCCGTATGCCGCGTAGACGCGGCCGAACGGTGCCGGCTGGAGCGTCGGCACCACACCGTAGACGAAGAGAATCGCGCCGCCGAGCACCCCCAGGAGCGCGCTCCGCCCCTCGCGGAGCCACAGCCACACGAGATATCCGCCGCCGATCTCGCACAGTCCCGCCAGCACGAACAGCGCCACCGACGTGACCACCAGGAAAGGGCTCATCGCGCGATCACCTCCGAGGTTCGTGACGGGTCGGCATGGTATCATCCGCTTCGTGCCCAAGCGGTCCCGCGCGAAGGCCTGGGTGCTCCTCGTCGTGGTCCTCCTGGTGGCCGTCGTCGGATCCGTCGCGTATCTGATCTGGCGGCAGACAGTCCCCGGCGTGCAGTCCCTCACGACCGCCCCGCGCTTCATCGGCCAGAAGACTGCGTTCACCGTGGTCGTCGAAGCTCGGCGCGGCAACGTCGCGCGGGTCGAGGTCCGCATCGAACAGTCCGGCAAGTCAACGCCCGTGGCCGCGAAGGACAGCGGCCTGGGCCGCCGCGTGGAGATCCCGGTCCTGGTCGACAGCGCGGCGATCGGGCTCCGCGAGGGCAGCGCGACCATCGAGGTGTGGGCGCGCGACACCTTCTGGCGGCCGATCCGTCGCGACGACCGGGCGATCGCCGGGTATCCGGTCACCATCGATCTCACGCCGCCGAAGGTCGAGCTGCTCGCCGCGACGCACTACCTCTCGCCCGGCGGAAGCGGGCTGGTCGCGTTCCGCGTCTCCGGCGCCTCGCGCACGGACGTCACGGCTGGCGCGATGGCCTTCCCGTCGTTCGCCTTCGGCCCGGCCGACAAGGGGGCGCGCATCGCCCTGATCGCGCTCCCCTGGGACTACGACGCGGCGACGCCGATCCAGATCCGCGCGACCGACGAGGCCGGCAACGCCGCCTCGCGCGGGATCCCGGCGGAGATTCGCCCGCGCAAGTTCCCGAAGGACACCATCGAGATCAAGGACGCGTTCCTCCAGGCCAAGGTCCCCGAGCTCCTGCCGCAGCGACCGGCCACCGACTCGCTGGTCGACGGATTCTTGATGATCAACCGCGACCTGCGCCGTCAGGCCGAGGAGACCAAGCGGAAGATCGGCGCCAGCACCGCCGACAAGCCGCTCTGGCACGGGCCGTTCGTGCAGGCGCGCAACACCAAGGTGTTCGCGAATTTCGCCGAGACGCGCAGCTACGTGCACGGCGGCAAAGAGATCGACCGGCAGATCCATTTCGGGTACGACCTGGCGTCGACGCGACAGTCGCCGGTGCCGGCCTCGAACAAGGGCGTGGTCGTGTTCGCCGAGCCGCTCACGATCTACGGCAACGCGGTGGTGATCGACCACGGGCTCGGTCTGCAGACGCTCTACGCCCATCTCTCGAGCACGACCGTGAAGGTCGGCGACGCCGTCGAGAAAGGTCAGGAGATCGCGCGGACCGGCTCGACCGGTCTGGCGATGGGTGATCACCTCCACTACGAGGTGCTGGTCAACGGCACGTCGGTCACGCCGCTCGAGTGGTGGGACGCGAAGTGGATCCGCGACCACATCGGCAAGCCGCTGAAGGAAGCCTCGCTCCCCGAGATCAGCGGCGCCGAGGCGCGCGACGAGCCGGAAGAGCCGGCGAAGTCGGCGGCGGCCCCCCGGTCCGCGCGCCGTCGCCGCTAGCCCACTCGAAGCACCGCGAGACATCATGGACGAGTGCTGTGAGGTCCGAGAGATCCCGCGTGAGCAGCGGCGAACACTCCAGATCGTCCTGCTGATCAACGCCGTGATGTTCCTCACCGAGTCCGTGGCCGGCGTCCTGGCCCACTCGACGGCGCTGTTCGCCGATTCCCTCGACATGCTGGGCGACGCCATCGTCTACGGCTTCAGTCTCTACGTCATCGGTCGCGGCATCGCCTGGCAGGCGCGCGCCGCGCTGCTCAAGGGACTCGTCATGGCGGCGTTCGGCATCGGTCTGCTCGTGCAGGTGGCGTTCAAGATCACGAGCGGCGTCACGCCGACCGTCGAGGTGATGGGTGTGGTCGGCACGCTCGCCTTCGCCGCGAACCTCTGGTGTCTGGCGCTTCTCTGGCGCCGGCGCGGCGACGACATCAACATGCGCTCGGCGTGGATCTGCTCGCGGAACGACGTGATCGGCAACGCGGCCGTCCTGGTCGCCGCCGGCGCGGTCGCCGTCACGGGCTCGCCGTGGCCCGATATCGTCATCGGCCTGCTCGTCGCCTCGGTGTTCGGTCGCTCGGCGGTGCAGGTCGTGCGCGACGCCTCGCGCGCGGTCGCCGCCTCGGGCTGAGCCCGGCGTCAGAAGCTGCCGAACTTCTGATAGGCCGCGAGCGGCGTCATGCCGCGCGCCACCGCGGAGCGCACCCGGTTCTCCGTCCCCACGAGCTTCTCGCAGCGCCGGAGCACCTCCTGGGCGGCGCGCCGCGGGACGATCACGACGCCGTCCAGATCCGCCACCACGACGTCGCCGAGGCTCACCCGCACGCTGCCGATCGTCACCGGCTGGCCCCAGTCGGCGACGCGCCAGCGCGGCACCGAATCCTGGGGCGTCCGGTAGCGCACGAAGGTCGGGAACCCCATGCGCATGATCGCGGCGGCGTCACGCGTCGCGCCGTCGATCACGGCGCCGCGCACCTTGCGCGCGCGGAACCACGCCGCGCTGAGCTCGCCGAAGTGCGCCGCGACGTTGTCGTGCGCGGCCAGCACCAGCACCGATTCCGCCGGCACCGCGCCGAGCATGCCCAGGAAGCGCCGCAAGGTCTGATCGCGCTCGCGCGGTGAGCCCGTGTACGACCGCCCGCGCGCCGTGAACGCATAGCCCGCCGTCCGCATTCCCGAGGACAGCGGCTGGATGGACGCGGGCAAGGTCTGGCGCTTGAGTCCCATCTCGTCCATCACGTCGGTGATGGCCGCCGTGTAGATTCGCGCGAAGCGGCGCGGCAGATTGTCGCTCGGGCTCATCGAGAGTCTCCTTGGTCTAGAGGCGGTCTAGAGGCGCGCCTCGGCCGGCGGGGCCCCAGCCCCGCGACGTCCTGCAGCGCGCACTACGGATGGTCAGAATCGCGAGCGCGCGAGCAGGCCGCTCACGAGCGCGCGGGGCGGCACGAAGTCGCCGAGAACACCGAGCAGGAGGTCGAGCAGACGCGGGCGGCGCGCGAGAATCCGCGCGGCCAGGTTGGCGAGCCGACGGTGGCTGATGACGAACTGGAGCGCGTGCGTCACGCGCTCCTTGTCGCGGGTCGCCAGGCGGCGGGCGCGATCGTATCCGGCCAGCCCGCGAACCGAGAGGTCGCCGCGACCGAGCGCCTGCACGGCCGTCTCCACCGCGAGCTCCGCGCTCCGCAGACCGTTGAAGATCCCCTCGCCCGAGAACGGATCGTAGAAGCCCGTGGCGTCGCCGACCATGAGCACGCCGCCGGTGCGCGGCGCGTCGACCCGGTACGCGAGCGGGCCCATCGCGCGGACCGGCGCGACGCGGCGGCCCCCGGCGATGCGCCGCGCGAGGTGCGGCAAATGCTTCACGCGCGCGTCGAAGAAGGTGTCGAGGCGGCCGCTCCACGGCGTGGCGTGCGCCAGGGGCACGACGACGCTGAGGTTCGCGCGTCCGGGCGCCACCGGATTCAGGATCGCGTAGTCCGGCGGATCGACGAAGATCTCGCCGACACGCCCGAGGCCGCTCACGCCCTCGACGTAGGTGACCATCGCCATCCGCTGGAGGCGATGCGACCGGCGAAGCCCGAGTCGCTGGGCGACGACCGACGCGCGGCCGTCGGCGGCGATCGTCAGCGGAGCGCGCAGGGTCAGGCGACGGGCGTCCGCATCGAGCGCCTCGACGCCGAGCACGCGGCCGCCCGCCACGACGAGGTCGGTGACGCGCGTCTGCTCGCGGAAGTCGACGGGCAGCGCGCGGACGCGGTCGACGAGGATCGCGTCGAGGGCCTCGCGCGTGATCGCCATCGCGTGCTCGCGATACGGACGCCACGCTCCGATCGGCCGGTACGTCCCGACGAGGGTCTTGCCGTTGGGCGCGGTGATCCGCATGCCCTTCAAGGTGCTGGCGACGGCATCGACCGCCTTCAGCGCGCCGAGCCGATCCAGCAGTCGCGGGGCTTCCGGGCTCAGGTACTCTCCGCAGATCTTCGGTCGCGGAAACCGCGCGCGATCGAGGAGCGCGACGGAGAGCCCGTGCTCGGCCATGAGAATGGCCGTCGCCGCGCCCGCGGGGCCGGCGCCGACGACGATGACGTCGGTCGTCACGACAGGACCGCCACCAGGCGACCCAGCACGGGGTACTCGCGGATCGTCAGCCGCCGCGCGCCGGCCTTCTCGGCGAGCGCCCGCAGCTCGTCGCGCGAATACGAGCGCCGCACCGAGAGCGGGCCGTCGTGACGCGAGATCGGGTGGCAACCCAGGAGACGAGTGACGAGCCACACGAGGCCGAGCGAGAGCCGGCGCCGAAGCAGATCGTTCACGACCACCCCGATCCGCGCGGCCGCCGTCATCTCGCGCAGCCCCGCGGCGGCCTGCGCCGGCTCGAGGTGATGGAGCGTGAGGGCGCTGGTGACGATGTCGACCGCCCGCTCGCGGCACGGCAGCGCGGCCGCGTCGCCGCACACCAGCGAGATCTCCGGGTACGCCGCGACGGCCGCGCGCGCGAGCCGGAGCGAGGTCGGGTCGCGATCGACGACGACGACGCGGATGGTCGCGACCGCTGCGCCGCGCCCACCGGACCACGCGCACCGCGAACGCCGCCGTCCCGCCGCCGACGTCGATGACTCGAAGCGGCCGAGCGCGCGGGACCTCGGCCGCCAGACGGCGGATCGCGCGCAGCGAGAGGGCGTAGCCGCCGAACCAGCTGTTGAGGCGGTCGATGTCCGCCAGCGAGGCCGCGAGCTCTTGTGTCGCGACCGCCCCGTCGAGCACCTCCCGCGCGCCGTCAGCCCGTTTCACGGGATCACCACCGCAGCAGCGCTCCTTCGGCGGCGAAGCCGGGCCCCAGACCGATCATGACGCCCCAATCGTCGGGAACCGGAGACTCGTCGCGAAGCGTTTCTTCCAGGACGAAGAGGATCGTGGCCGATGACATGTTGCCGAAGCGTCGCAGCACGGAGCGCGAGTGGCTGACTTGCTCCTCGCTGAGCTCGAGCAAGGTTCGGGCGCGGTCGATCACGCGTCGTCCCGCGGAGTGGAGGACCCAGTACGCGATGTCCTCGCGCTTGAGCCCTTGCGTGCCCATCAGGATCGCCGCCATCTCGCCCATCATGACCGCGCCGATGCGGCGCACGTCCTTGGAGAGCACCACGCGCGGCCGGCCGCCCGGATACTCGAATCCCATCGCGTCGAGATGCTCGGAGCGGAACAGCGTCCGCTGAGCGACCAGCGACGGCCCCGGTCCGTCGGTCGTCACCGCGAGCGCGCCGGCGCCGTCGGCGAAGATAGCGTGGGCCACCGCGCTCTCGAGCCGGTCGTCCAGGAAGTAGGTCGCCGAGCAGATCTCGACCGCGACGACCAGCGCCCGGCGCCCGGGAAACGCAGTGACGTAGTTCGACGCTTGCTGGAGCGCCACCATCGCGGAGGCGCAGCCGGTGTCGCCGACGTGGACGCGCTGGATGTCCGCGCGGCAGCCGAGCCGGGCGATCAGGCGGGCGTCGAGACTCGGCGTGAGGCGCCCGGTGCACGTCGTCGTCGCGATGAAATCCACATCGGAGATCTTCCAGCCGGCTCGGTCGAGTGCCCGGCGAGCTGCCGACTCGCCGAGCTCGAGCGCGCCCTCGCGAAAACGGTCGTTGAGCTCGTCGACCGACTCGTTGGGCCGGAACGTCGCCGGATCGATCCACAGATAGCGGCCGTCGATGTCGCTGCGACGAAAAAACCCGCTCCGCTCCTCGTCTCGATACCCCGCGAGCGTCAGGACTTGCGACTGCGTGTAGCGATGGGGCGGCGTCGCAGTGGCGACGGCCGCGATCTTCGGGAACGGCATTCCCTCCTCCTGTCGCGGCGTGTGGGAGTAAGATGTGGGCACTCCGAGCATACTGCGAGGGTCCAGCCCATGCCACTGTTCAGCTTCGAGGGCAAGAGCCCGAGAGTCCATCCCACCGCGTTCGTTGCGCCCACCGCCGTGATCGTCGGAGACGTGACGATCGAGGAGCGCGCGTCCGTGTGGTACAACGCCGTGCTCCGCGGCGACTTCAATCCGATCGTCGTACGCCGCGGCGCCAACGTCCAGGACTGCGCGGTCGTGCACGTCACGCCGCGTGGCGGGACCGAGATCGGCGCCGGCGCGACGGTCGGCCACAACTGCACGATTCACGCGGCGTGGCTCGGAGAAGAGTGCCTGATCGGCAACGGCGCGACGGTGCTCGACGGCGCGCGCATCGGCGCGCGCGCGATGATCGCCGCCGGCGCGCTCGTGACGCCCGAGACCGAGATCCCCGAGGGCACCCTCGCGCTCGGCGCGCCGGCCAAGGTGCGCGGTCCGCTCGCCGGCACCCCGGCGGAGCGCTGGGTGCGCGCCAATCCCGAAGGCTACCAGGCGCTCGCGCAGCGCCACAAGGCCTCGGTCCAGCCCTGCTGACGCCATGGCGGCACCGAAGCGCATCGCGTTCTTCGTCTTCCCGCGGCTGACGCTCCTCGATCTGATCGGCGCCTACGACGCCCTGCGACGCGTCGCGGCGATGTCCATCGATTCGAGTGTGACCCACCGGATCATCGGGACCGAGGCCGAGATCGTCGACGAGTCTGGTCTGATGCTCAAACCCGACGCGGTGTACGAAGACCTCGCGGGCTTCGACCTCCTCTACGTCGCGGGTGGGCTCGGGACCGTCGCGCTGATGGACAACCGGCGCGCCATCGACTACCTGAAGACGTGGGGCGACGAACGGCCGCTGGCCTCGGTCTGCTCCGGCGCGCTCCTGCTCGGACGCGCGGGGTATCTGCGCGACAAGCGCGCGACGACGCATCATCTGGCGGTGGAGCTGCTGCGGCCGCTCTGCCGCGAGGTCGTCACGAATCGGCGCGTGGTCGACGAGGGGCGCGTCGTGACGGCCGGCGGCGTGTCGTCGTCGCTCGATCTCGGACTCTATCTCGTCGAGAAGTACTGGGGCACCGACGCGCGCGTCCGGATCGCCAACCAGATGGAGTACCGCGGCTACTCGAAGGAGTGAGAAACCCCGCGTAGTTCCAGAGCGGGTGGTTGCAAGAAGCGGCATAGCGCGGCAGGAAGTCGCAACCCAGGCGCAACCGGGCTCTCTCTTCCTCCCCTGCCCGGGTCACGCGCGCCTGCTCGTCTCCGGGGAATCTCGAGCGCGCCACGCGCTACAGAACGCTTGTCCTGCGTCCTCCCTGCCGCGCCTCACGCCGATCAGCCGCGAGGCCGATGAGTCGTGTCCGAAGCGGCCGTGCGTCGTACCTGACGTCACCGCGGCCCGCCGGCGCCGGTCTCTGGATCCCGGGTGACGAGCCGCGGGACGAAGAGGCCGGAGACGAGGTCGAAGTAGGGAGAGCGCCAGGTCATCGACTTGAAGTGCTCCCCGGAACTTCGCCACAATTACGGAGAGGAGGTAGGCATGGAGACCAACCAAAACGGAATCTCAGCCGACGAGCCCGACCTGGCACGCCCGAAGGTGACCAAGGCGGCCGAGCCAAAGCGAGACTACACCGGGAGGTCACCGCGCGGCGACAAGCCAAAGCGTCAACGCCCGATACAGCGCCGGCGAGCGCGGTAGCGAGTCCCGCGGCCTCGTTCATTCGCGCCTCACCGCGATCCGCTCGTGCGACGCACCGTCTCCGGGTGAGACAATCGACACCATGCTGAAGATGTGGGTCACCAGACCGGGCGACGAGCGCCATTTCCCTGGTATGGAGGCAGAGGCGGCTCGCCTCATGGCGGAGATTGCCGAGATCGAGGCGCTCGGTAACCCCTCTACATGTTGCATCTGCGGGTCCCAAGCTGCGCTCACCGCGGAGCACGCGCCCTCGAAGAAGGCCGGAAACGTCGGTCCGATGTTCCGGGGAATGATCGATGACGCCGCGTCTGCAGTCGCCGGAGCGGTACGCTGGCGGAGTGAGCGCATCTACGGCGCGACGCTCGAGACGCTGTGTGCCTCCTGCAACAACCACACCGGCAGCTGGTACAACCCGGCATACGTCAGATTCGTGCGCCTCGCCTCGCCGTTTGCCCAGCCGAAGAACGCCGGGAGGTCTTGCCCGCTGAACGTCACCGCTCACCGCCAGCGCGTCGCGAAGGAAGCGCTCGCCTCATTCGCTGCGTCGTCCCAACCCGGGATCACGGCGAGGTACCCGGTGCTCCGGGAATTGCTGCTTGACCGCACCGCAATACGGCGCATCGCTCCACTACGCCTCTGGCTCTACCTCAGAGCGAATCCTGGCGGAATGATGACCGGGTTCGCGCTGAAGCTTGAGCGGCGCAAGGGTCACCTCGTAGCGGGATTCGCCTTCTGGCCGCTCGGTTGGATCCTCACGCTCGGTGACGTCGACGCCGACGAGAACGTCATCGACGTATCGGATTGGACGGAACTGGACTACAACGACAAGACTCCGGTGACGATCTCGGTTCCGTGTCAGTGGGCGGTGAGCCCGTACACGGGTGATTTTAGAAGTCTTGCCGAGATCATGGGTGAAGCGTGGACGGTCGGAGGTCCTCCAACCGGCACAGGCGTTGTCTGATTCCGTGGGCGTTGACGCCTCGACTGCACTTGCTCCGGGCCGAAAATCCCGGTCGCGGCCCACGGCGAAATAGCACCACGAGGCGAGGACGAGGCGACGGTCATGAGCGACAAGATCCGACAGATCATCCAGGAGCACGGCCGCCTGTCGGTCGACGTCCAGACCCTGGGCGACCAGGCCGACCTGTACCAGGCGGGCATGACCTCCCATGCGAGCGTGAACCTCATGCTCGCCCTCGAGACGGCGTTCGACGTGGAGTTCCCGGACTCGATGCTCAAGCGGAGCGTCTTCCAGAGCGTCTCCTCGATCCGGGAAGCGCTCCAGCAGCTGGGGAAGTCCGCAGAATGACCACCGCGGCCGCGCTGGACCGGGACCAGGCGTTCACCCGGACCGATCCGCCGCATCGCGGACGAGTTCGCGGCGCCCAACGCCGACCGAGTCGACCGCGACGCGCGGTTCCCGGCGGAGACCATCGATGCCCTGCGGGCCGAGCGAGCCCTGTCGGCGCTCATCCCCGAGGAGTACGGCGGCGGCGGCGTCTCGTTCCCGGCGATCGCCGCGGCGTGCTTCGAGCTCGGCCGCCGGTGTGGCGCCAGCGCGATGGTCTTCGCGATGCACCAGATCCATGATCGCGACGATCGTGCGCCATGTGGACGGCGACGCCTGGTTCGCGGCGTACCTGCGCGAGGTCGCCCGCGACCAGCGACTCGTTGCCTCGGTCACCTCGGAGGTCGGCACGGGCGGCGACCTCGGGCGCTCGATCGCGGCGGTCACCCCGTCCGGCGACGGCCGGGCCACCTTCGAGAAGCAGGCGCCGACGGTCTCCTACGGCGCCGACGCGGACGACCTGCTCACGACCCTGCGCCGGGCTCCCGACGCCGAGCCGGGCGACCAGGTCCTCGTCCTGACCCACCGGAGCAGTACACCCTCGAGCCGACCGGAACCTGGGACCCGCTGGGCATGCGCGGCACGTGCTCGCCGGGCTACGTCGTCCGGGCCGAGTTCCCCGTCGAGCAGGTGCTGCCGGCGCCGTTCTCGCGGTGCCGGTATCGAATCGATGGTGCCGATCTCGCACATCCTGTGGTCGCACCTGTGGCTGGGCATCGCCACCGACGCGTTCGACCGGGCGCGGGCGTTCGTCAAGGCGTCCGCGAAGGGCCGGCCCGACATCGTGCCGCCGACCGCCACGCGGCTCTCGCACCTGATGAGCGAGCTGTCGCTGCTCCGGGCCGAGGTCAGCTCGGCCATGCGCGACTTCACCGATTCGTCCGTCGGCGACGACCGCGAGAAGCTCTCGACAATGGCCATGATCCTGCGCTTCAACAACCTCAAGATCGCGGCGTCCGAGCAGGCGCCGAGGGTCTGCCAGGGGGCGATGGCGGTGTGCGGGATCGTCGGCTACAAGAACGACACGCCGTTCAGCGTCGGACGCCACCTGCGGGACACGATGTCGGCCAGCCTCATGGTGGCCAACGACCGGATCCACCAGACGAACGCCAGCCTGCTGCTGATCGCTAAGGACGTCTGATGACCCAGTTCCGGGCGGCGACCGCTGAGCAGGCGGCGTTCCTCGCCGCCCTCATCGACCACGGCCTCCTCGTCGAGACGGTCCTGCCCGGCGTCTACGGGCAGGGATCCGACTTCGAGCGGGCCCGGCTGGGGTTCTGCGCCGCGCTGTCCCGAGCGGGCGCAGCCGACGGCGCCGAGCCGATGCGCTTCCCGCCGCTCCTGCCCCGCCAGCAGCTCGAGACCAACGGTTACCTGGGATCGTTCCCGCACCTGCTCGGCACGGTCTTCTCGTTCGATGGGTCCGAGGCCGAGGCCGCGGAGCAGGAAGCCGTCGCGGGCCGCCACGAGGACTGGAGCCGGTTCCAGTCGATGACCGACCTCGTCGTCCTGCCGGCCGCCTGCTACCCGGTGTACCCCGAGATCGCCAAGCGCGGGCCGCTGCCGGCGGACGGCGTGACGGTCGACACCGGCGCGTCGTGGGTGTTCCGCAACGAGCCGTCGGGCGACCCGGCCCGGATGCAGATCTTCCACATGCACGAGCTCGTGCGGATCGGCGCGCCCGACACCGTCGCCGCCTGGCGCAACGACTGGCAGCAGCGCACGATCGAGCTCTTCCGCCGTCTCGGGATCCGCCCCGAGTCGGAGGTCGCGGCCGATCCGTTCTTCGGGCGGGCGGGCCGGATGCTCGCCGCCAACCAGCGCGCCCAGGAGCTGAAGTTCGAGCTGGTCGCCCAGATCGGCGGCCCGGAGCCCACCGCGATCGCCTCGTTCAACTACCACCTCGACCACTTCACGCTCCTGTACGGGTTCGGCCTGGAGGGCGGTGGGATCGCCCATACCGGGTGCCTCGGGTTTGGCGTGGAGCGGATCACGCTGGCCATGTTCCGGGCCAACGGACTCGACCTGAACGCCTGGCCCGACGAGGTGCGAGCGGAGCTGCTGGCCGTGAACGCCGTGCCGACCGGCCTGGTCAGCCTGTTCGGCCACGACCCGGCGACGTACCGCCCGCATCCGCTCCACGCGGGCGAGCGGACGTACATCGAGACGGACTGCTTCACGGACATCGTCATCGAGCTGCTCCACGCCCGCGGGGACGAGCCGCTGGCGGCGTTCGGATCGTTCGTCCGGATGGACTTCGAGAACGACCAGTGGGTGTTCTTCAAGCCGCTCGCGGTCGACCTCGAGCTGCTGTACGGGATGGACATCCACGAGACGCAGCCGTATCGCCCGATCCCGGACCAGATCGCCGAGCTCATCGCGCTCGGGCGGACGATGACCATCGAGCTCGATGCCTGGTACCTGCCCGACACGGCCGCCACGACCTACGGACGGGGCCACGTCAAGACCGGCGTGATCGCCGAGGCGATCGACCTGGCCGGGCAGCGGTTCCGGTATTTCCACAACACGTCGCTGTACGAGCTGGCCGACCACGACTTCCGGGGCGCCTTCCGCCTGGGGCCGGGCTGGTCCGACGACGTGCTGCCGCCGTACACGGAGCTCATCCGGTTCGATGCCGGCCCCACGCTGCGCGGCGATGCGCTGCGCGCGGCGGCCCGGGGGATCCTCCGCGGCCACCTCGACCGGGTGGTCGCCGGCAACCCGTTCGAGCGGTTCGGCGCGCGGCTGGCGGCCGACCTGCCCGCCCTCCTCGCCGGTGACGACGCGCTGTACCACGCGTTCACGTTCGCCACGTTCCGGATGGCCGGGGCCGGCTTCGAGCTCCTCGCTTCCCACGTGGATTGGTTGCTCGGCGACGAGGGCGCCCCGGCGACCGCGGCGATGGCCCGGATCGTCGAGGGCTGCAAGCTGCTCGGCTTCAAGCTGGCCCGACGCCGGCCCTTCGATCCCACGGATGCCATGGGTGCGCTGGGCGACGCATGGACCGAGGCGATGAGCTCGCTGCGCGACGCCGTACGCTGACACCATGCCGGCCGGCCTGACCCCTGCGCGCACCCACGTCGATGGGTATGAACAGCTCCCTCTCGAGCAGGGCTGGCAGGCCGCCTGGGCCGAGCCCGATCGACGGCCCTCGCCGGAGGCGATCGACGACCTCGACTGGCTCCCGGCCCGCGTCCCCGGCACGGCGGCCGGCCTCCTGCGCGACGCGGGTCGCGAGGCCGGCCCGCTGGACAGCCAGGACTGGTGGTTCCGGACGACGTTCGAGGCCGCGCCCGCCGCGACCGACGAGGAGGTCGTGCTCCACCTCGACGGCATCGCGACCGTGGCCGAGGTCTGGCTGAACGGACACCTGCTGCTCCAGGGCGACTCGATGTTCGCGCGCCACGCGCTCGATGTCGGGGCGCTCCTGCGGGGCGCGAACGAGCTCGCGATCCGCTGTCGCGCGCTCGCCCCGCTCCTAGGCACACAGCGCCGGCCGCGGGCGCGCTGGCGGACCCGGCTCGTGCCGGACAACAACCTGCGCTGGTTCCGAACGATGCTGCTCGGCCGGATCCCGGGGTTCTCGCCCGGTCCCGTCGCGGTCGGACCGTGGCGCCCGGTGCGGCTCGAGCGCCGGCGGCGGGTCGCCGTGCTCGGAGCGACGCTCCGCCCTCGCCTCGACGGTGACGACGGGATCCTGTCCGTGCGCCTCCGCCTCCGGAACCTCGGCGGGGCGCCGACCGGGCGGACGACCTTGGAGCTGGACGGCCCGTCGGGTCGCCACCGCGCGGCGATCGGCATCGTCGAGGCCGCCGACGGGACCGCCGACGAGCTCATCGCGGAGGGCCGGCTGCGGGTGCCGGCCGTCCGCCGCTGGTGGCCCCACACGCACGGAGAGCCCGCCCTCCACGACGTCCGGATCCTGCTCGGCGAGGACGTGCGGCCGACGACGATCGACCTGGGGCGGGTCGGCTTCCGGACGCTGACCCCGGGCCCCACGCCGGATCACGACATCGACCGCGACGGCCTGTCCATCCACGTCAATGGCGTCCCGGTGTTCGCCCGGGGGGCCCTGTGGATGCCGCTCGACATCGTCGGCCTGACGCCCTCGAGGGCGGAGCTGCGGGCGGCCATCGAGACCGTCCGGGCGGCCGGCATGAACATGCTCCGCCTGTCCGGCTTCGGTCCCTACGAGCAGGACGCCTTCCACGAGCTGTGCGACGAGCTCGGGGTGATGGTCTGGCAGGATCTCATGTTCGCGAGCATGGATTACCCGTTCACCGATGACGACTTCCGGTGGGTGGCGGAGGCGGAGGCCCGGGACGTCGTGGAGCGGCTCGCCGGCCGGCCCAGCACCGCGGTCCTGTGCGGCAGCAGCGAGATCGAGCAGCAGGTGGCGATGCTCGGCCTGGACATGGCCCTGGCGCGCATCCCGTTCTTCGACCACTGGCTCCCCGGGACGGCGCGCGAGGCCGGTCTCGACGCCATCTACGTGCCCTCCTCCCCGTTCGGTGGCGAGCTGCCCATCCGGCCCGATCGGGGCGTGACCAACTACTACGGGGTGGGCGGCTATCGCGGACCGCTCTCGGACGCGCGCACGAGCGGGCTCCGCTTCGCGGGCGAGTCCCTCGCGTTCGCGAACGTGCCCGACGAAGAGACCCTGGCGACGATCTTCCCCGGATCCCCCGACGAGGCGTTCATCCACGATCCGCGCTGGAAGGCCGGAGTGGCCCGTGACCCGGGGGCCGGCTGGGACTTCGACGACGTGCGCGACCACTACCTCGCGCTCCTGTTCCGGGTCGATCCCGCCGCGCTGCGCCGGGACGACGTCGCCCGTTACCTCGAGCTGTCCCGGGCGGTGACCGGAGAGGTCATGGAGCAGGTCTACGGGGAGTGGCGTCGGGCCGGGTCGCCGTGCGGCGGCGGCCTGATCCTGTGGCTGCGCGACCTCGTCGCCGGCGCGGGCTGGGGCGTCGTGGACGACCGCGGCCGCCCGAAGACCGCCTATCACCACCTGCGCCGGATCCTCGCCCCGAGCGCGATCTGGCTGGTCGACGAGGGCATCGGGGGCGTCATCGCGCACATCGCGAACGATGGCCCGGCGGCCCTGCGGGCGCGCGTCCGGATCGCCCTGTACTCGGACCTCGAGCGGCCGGTGGGCCACGGCGAAGAGTGGCTCGAGGTGTCCGCCCACGGCGCCGCGCAGCGCGATGTCGAGGTGCTCATCGGACACTTCGTCGACGCGGCCTGGGCATACCGGTTCGGCCCGCCCGCCCAGGACGCGATCGTGGCGAGCCTGGAGCGCGACGGCGCCGATGGCGTCGAGCTCATCTCGCAGGCGTTCCACTTCCCCGCCGGACGGCCCCGGGCGGTCGAGTCGGAGCAGCGCCTGGGGCTCGCCGCGAGCGCCTGCGCCGAGCCGAACGGGAGCGTCCGCCTGACGGTCGCCACCCGGCGCCTGGCGTACGGCGTCCGGATCCACGTGGCCGGCTTCGCGCCGTCCGACGACGCCTTCTCGGTCGAGCCGGGCGGGTCGCGCACGATCGCGCTGCGGCCCCTCATGGCGGGGCGGGCCTTCGCGGGCGGCGCGCTCACCGCGCTCAACCTCGATGGACGGGTCGCCATCGCGACCGCGGCGCGGCCGGCGTGACCGTCCCGTCCCCGGCTGCGCGCTCGATCTGGCTGCGGGCGTCGCCCGACGCGGTCTTCGGGACGTTCCACGACGCCGCCTCGGGCCCGGACTCCGCGACCGCGGTCCTCATCGTCGGGCCGTGGGGCTGGGACGAGATCACGTCGTACGCCAGC
The DNA here is from genome assembly GCA_963789955.1 of uncultured Candidatus Rokubacteria bacterium. Classification (GTDB taxonomy): domain Bacteria; phylum Methylomirabilota; class Methylomirabilia; order Rokubacteriales; family CSP1-6; genus AR31. Next base: position 239,979 of record CAWBMV010000034.1, on the reverse strand, counting down.
CGGCGGGCCTGGGCCGAACGCCTGGCGGCCGACGGACACCCGACGCTCCGCATCGACCTGCCGGGGATCGGCGACAGCGCCGGCACGCCGGGCGATCCGGCCCGGCTCGACGCCTGGACCAGTGCCATCGGCGCCGCCGCTGCCTGGCTCGCCGCCCGCCCGGGCGTGGACCGCGTCGCGCTGATCGGCCTGGGGCTGGGCGGTCTCGTGGCCGGCAAGGCCATCGCCGACGGTGCGCCGGTCGACGACCTCGTGCTCTGGGCGGCGCCCTCCCGGGGCCGGGCGTTCCTGCGCGAGCAGCGAGCGTTCGCCGCTCTCCAGAGCGATCGGTACAGCGTGAGCGGCGAGCCCGAGCCGACCGTCCTGCCCGACGGCTGGCTGGAGGTGGGCGGGTTCGTCCTGGCGGCGGAGACGATCGCGGCGATCGCGCCGCTCGAGCTCGACCAGCTGCCCCTCGGCCGCCTCCAGCGCGCCCTGCTCCTCCAGCGCGAGGGCCTGGCTCGCGACGCCGCGCTCGAGGCGCACCTGGCGGAGGCGGGGGTCGACGTCACGGCGGCCCCCGGCCCGGGCTGGACGGACATGGTCTTCCATCCGGAGCAGTACACGCCGCCGGCCGAGGTCTTCGACCGGGTCGGCCGATGGCTGGCGGGCGCCCCCGTCGGGCGGCCGCGCCCCGTCGCGGTCGAGGCGCCGGAGGCGCTCGATCGACTCGAGCTCTGCCTGGACGGCCGGCCGATCCGGGAAACACCCGTCCATATCGCGCAGCCGTTCGGCCAGCTCTTCGGCCTGCTCGCCGAGCCCGTCGACGCCCCGGCCACGCCGCTCTGCGCCGTCTTCCTCAACGCCGGCGCGGTCCGGCGGGTGGGCCCGAACCGGCTGTGGACCGAGATCGCCCGGGACTGGACCCGGCGCGGTGTCCCCACGTTCCGGGTCGACCTCGAGGGGATCGGCGACTCGGACGGCGACCCGGGCCGCTATCGTGACGTCGCTAACTTCTACACCCCCGCCTACGGCGCCGAGGTCGGAGCGATCCTGGATGACCTGCAAGCGCGCGGCCTCGGTCCGCGCTTCGTCTTGATCGGCCTCTGCGCGGGGGCCTACTGGGCGGTGAACACGGCGGCGACGGACGGCCGGGTGATCGCCGCGCTCGTCGTCAACCCGGGGGCGATGGTGTGGGACGCCGGGCTGCTCCAGCGCCGGGAGGCGGCGAAGATCGGACGGCTGCTCCAGCCCTCGGTCTGGCGGCGGGTCGCCCGGGGCGAGCTGGGTGCTTCGCGGATGGTCGCAGTCTCGCGGGCCGTGGCCGGGCGCGCCATCAAGGCCGCCGTCCGGGCTCCGCGACGCCTGACAGCCGCGGCCCGGTCGGACGCGACGGGTCCCACCACGGCGCGCCTCATGGATGCGCTGCGCGATCGGGGGACCCGGGTCGTCCTCGGGTTCTCCGGCGACGAGCCGGTCTACGACGAGCTCCGCTCGGAGGGCATCCTCGCCCGGATGGACGAGTGGCCCAACGCTGTCCTGGAGACGCTGCCCGGGCGCGACCACACCGTGCGCCCGATCGTCGCCCAGCGCGCCGTCCACGCGATGCTGGGACGCGAGCTCGAGCGCCTGTCGATCGATGGCTGACGTCGACGTGACCGACGCGATGGGTCGGACGGCCGTGCGCGGAGCCATGCGGGAGACCGCCAGCGGGGTCGACCCCGAAGCCGCGCCGGGTGCCGCGCGCGCGGGAGCCGGAGGTCGAGCGTAGGAACTTCAAACGCGCTTTCGCCATCGCACCCCGCGCCCCGGTCCCCCCACGCGGCACCACGATCGCGACCCGGCACGCCCACGTCAGGAGGGCTTGGGTGGGCGTGAGTATTAGCTCACTTACCTTTTCTGCTGGATGCCCCACTACCCATTCTCGAATCGAGGTCCCTTTGCCGCTAGCGGTGACGGTGGCCGTATCAAAACATAGTCGTTACATAGTCGTTGACGAGGCTACCTAACCGGCTTTAGGTTCCTCCCCGCGATGCCCTCACCACACGAGCCAAGTCCACGCTGAACTGAGCCAGCTCCTCCGACCGGCTCCCCGACTCTGAGCCACTCAGGATGTGAAAATCGGGTGGGCGGCCCACTTCATGGTGAGTTGCTTGAACTCCGTGGGCGCCGCGTGGTTCAGGCTGCTGTGCGGTCGAACGGCATTGTAGTCGAGGCGCCCCGCCTCGAGGGTCTGACGGGCAAACGATAAGCTCGTGAATCAGTGTTCGTTGAGGCACTCGTCTCGGAGGCGGCCGTTGAAGCTCTCGATGTCGGCGTTCTGGTTCGGCTTGCCGTCCCGGGGGTACGTCATTCGTGGCGATCGACATCGGCAAGGCGTCGTGGGCTTCGATCATGCCGTCTCGGAACGCGCCGCTCCTCTACGTTCAGCAGCAGGGTGGCTGGTCGAACGCGAGCGTGCTGCTCCGCGTCTACGCGAAGTGGATGCCCTCGCAGGCCGACCTGGTGCAAGATCCTGCAACCCAGGCGCAACCCAATAGTGCCATCATCAATCGAATCAGAGGGATCAGGGCGGATGAGGAGTACCGCGGCTACTCGCCCGCCTGATCCTCGGGGCGCTTCTGGGCGCGCATCAATCCAAGGAGACATTCGTGACCATCGACCTCGATGCGCTCATGGACTTGCAGCGGTCGTTTCTGCCCGGGCTGATCGGCATGCGCTACACGGAAGCCTCCAAGGACCGGCTCGTCGCGGAGCTGACGATCCGCGACGACCTCCGAACGGTCGGCGGCGCGCTCCACGGCGGCGCGATCATGGCGCTCGCCGACACTGTCGGCGCCACCGCGACGTTCCTCAACCTGCCGCCCGGCGCCTCGACCACGACACTCGAGTCGAAGACCAACTTCTTCGCGGCCGGACGCGACGGCGTCGTGCGCGCCGAAGCCACGCCGCTGCATCGCGGCCGCACCACGATGGTGTGGCAGACGCGCGTGACCGACGCGTCGGGCCGGTTGCTGGCCCAGACGATCCAGACACAGATGGTGCTCGCCCCTCGCTGAGAGCAGTCGTCATCGAACCTGACAGCCGACGTTACAAGCAGCACGGGTTGACAGGTGCGGCCTCACACGGTACCGTCCGCCACTAATCAGTACAGGAAACAAATCGAGCGTCTCACGCTCGCGGAGGTGGTGCATGGCCGCAGGCGACCAGGGTCGACGTGTGGTGTGCTTCGTCGTGGCTCTCACGGTTGCGTTCGCGCTGGCGGTTCCCGCGATTCACGCCGCCGAAACTCCGCGTCGTGGCGGGGTTCTGCTGGCCGTGATCGGCGCCGACCCGCCGAGTCTCGATCCGCACCAGGAGAGCACATTCGCCACGATCCAGCTCGTGGCTCCGCTCTACAGCACCCTGCTTCAGACGGACCCCTACGACTATCCCAAGATCATCGGGGACGCCGCGAGCGAATGGAAGATCTCGCCCGACGCCCTGACGTACACGTTCAAGATTCGTCCCGGGATCAAGTTTCACGATGGCTCGCCGTTGACGGCCGTCGACGTCAAGGCCACGTACGACAAGCTCCTCTTCCCGCCCCCAGGGACACGCAGCGTCCGGAAGAACAGCTACTCGGCCGTGACAAGCATCGAGGCGCCGGACGCGAGCACCGTCGTGTTCAAGCTCAAGTTCCCCTCGGCCTCGCTGCTTCTGAATCTGGCCTCGCCGTGGAACGTGATCTATCCGAAGAAGTACCTGGACAAGGACCCAAACTACTTCATGAAGAACGTGATGGGCTCCGGTCCTTTCAAGTTCAAGAGCTACACGCCGGGCGCGAGCTTCGAGGGCGAGCGCAACCCCGACTACTTCGTCAAGGATCGGCCCTACCTGAACGGCTACAAGTTCTTCATCAGCACCGAGACGTCGGTGCGGGCGGCTGCGATCCGCTCCGGGCGCGCGTACATCGAGTTCCGCGACCTGCCCCTGGCGGAGGTCGAGGCGATCAAGAAGCAGCTGGGCGACAAGGTGGCCGTCCAGCACACGCCGATGACCGGTCAGTGGGGGATCGCGATCAACAACACCGCGAAGCCGTTCTCCGACGAGCGCGTGCGCAAGGCGCTGACGCTCTCGCTCGATCGCTACACGATGGGGCGAGTGCTGTTCCCGCTCACGAGCCTGAAGGACGTCGGCGGCCTGCTGCGTCCGGGGACGGAGTTCGCGATGCCGGAGGCCGAGCTGCAAAAGCTTCCCGGGGTTCGGCACGGACATCGAGAAGAACCGGGCCGAGGCGAAGAAGCTGCTGGCCGAGGCGGGCTATCCCAACGGCTTCAAGGTCGTGCTCAAGAACCGAAACGTGAAGCTGCCGTATCAGGACTTCGCGGTGTTCGCCGTTCAGGAGTGGCGCAAGATCGGCATCCAGGCCGAGCAACGGCCGGAGGAGACCGCGGCCTGGTTCGCCGACGGACGAGACACCGGCAACTTCGAGCTGATCGTCGCGCCGACGGTCGAGGCCAGTGACGACCCCGATATCTTCCTGCGGCGCTACACCACCGGAGATCCGCAGAACTGGGGCCGCTTCACCGATCCGGCGGTCGATGACCTGTTCTCACGGCAGGCGCGCGCGCTCGACCCCGCGGAACGGCGCAAGGCGATCCTTCAGCTGCAGAAGACCGTGCTCGAGCACGTCTACTATATGCCCGGTCTCTGGTGGACTCGCAGCGTCGTCCACTGGACCAAAGTGAAGAACTACGTGGCGCCGCCGAATCACTACGCTAACCAGAAGCTCCAGGACGTCTGGCTGTCCGAAGACTGAGCCAGCGCGCGGCGCGCCGGATATGGGCACCTACGTCGCCAAGCGTCTCCTGCTGATCGTTCCGACCTTGCTCGGCGCCGCCGCGCTGGTGTTCGTGATCATGCGGGTCATTCCCGGCGACGTGGCGCTCCTGATCTTCGGCGGCGAAGCGGGCGGTCAGATCGACGCCAAGCAGCTCGCCGACATGCGCCATCGTCTCGGGCCTGGACCAGCCGCTGCTGGTGCAGTTCGGGACGTGGCTCTGGGGCGTCCTCCGCTTCGACTTCGGCAATTCGCTCTGGACCGGGCGTCCGGTCATCGAGGAGATGCTGGTGCGGCTGCCGCTCTCACTCGAGCTGGCGATCGCGGCGACCTTCGTCTCGGTGATCATCGCGATTCCGCTTGGCATGCTGGCGGCGGTCCGTCAGGACTCCTGGGTGGACTACCTCGTGCGCATCGTCAGCATCGGTGGACTGGCGATCCCGTCGTTCTGGGTGGGAATCCTCTGCATCCTGATGCTCGTGATCTTCTTCGGGTGGGGACCGCCGCTCGAGTTCACCCCGCCCTGGATCGATCCCTGGGCGAACTTTCAGATGATGATCTGGCCCGTGCTCACGGTGGGCTATCGCTACGCCGCCGTCACCACGCGGATGACGCGCTCGACGCTCCTCGAGGTGCTGCGCGAGGACTACATCCGCACGGCGTGGGCCAAGGGACTGCGTGAGCGGGCCGTCGTCGTCCGTCACGCCCTGAAGAACTCGATGCTCCCGGTGATCACGCTCGTCGGCACCGAGTTCGCCTTTTTGATCGGCGGGCTGGTCGTCACCGAGACCGTGTTCACCCTGAACGGCGTGGGGCGGTTCGTGGTCGACGCCGTCGCGCACCGCGACTATCCGGTCGTGCAGGCGCTGATCTTCCTCATCGCGTTCGGCTTCGTCGTGATCAACCTGCTCGTCGACCTCACGTACGCGTGGTTCGATCCGCGTATCCGATACCGCTGACGGCAATGGCGACGAACATCGAGCTGGCCCACGCGACCGCGTCGGCGACCCTGGCGCCGAAGCTCACCGTCGCCGGCGTGGTGGCGCGGTTCGTCCGCACCAAGCCGCTCGGCGCCGCCGGCGCGGTGATCATCCTCGGGATGCTGGTGCTGGCGGTGTTCGCCGAGCTGCTGGCGCCGTACGATCCGTACATCGGCGACTACGGCCTGCAGTTCGCGCGGCCGAGCGCGGAGCACTGGTTCGGCACCGACGAGTTCGGCCGCGACGTCCTGAGCCGGATCATGTACGGCGCGCGCATCGCGCTGTTCGTCGGATTCTTCGCGTCGTTCATCGGCTGCACGATCGGGGCGCTGCTCGGCGTGGTCAGCGCCTTCTGGGGCGGCCACGTCGATCTCCTGCTCGAACGGCTGATGGACATCTTGCTGGCGTTCCCGCAGCTGATCCTGGCCCTGGCCATCGCGTCGATCCTGGGCCCGGCGGTTCACAACGTCGTGATCGCCATCTCGATTCCGGTCATCCCGCGCGTCGCGCGCGTGGTGCGGGCGGCCGCCATGTCCGTGAAGGAGAACGTCTACGTCGAGGCGGTGCAGGCGCTCGGCGCGTCCCGGCGGCGCGTGATCCTGCAGCACATCATTCCCAACGTCACGGCCCCGTACATCATCATGGTCACGGCGCAGCTCGGCGCCGCGATCCTGGCCGAGGCCGCGCTGTCCTACCTGGGGCTCGGGAGCGGCGGAGCCAACACCGTCGTGGGGATTGATGCTGTCGGGCTCCGCCCCCTCGTATGCCGAGAAGGCGCCGTGGATCGCGCTGTTCCCGGGTATCGCGATCAGCCTCGGCGTGTTCGGCTTCAACCTCTTCGGCGATTCGCTCCGGGACGCACTCGATCCCAAGCTGCGGAAGGGCTGAAGCCCGGCGCCGTCAGCGCCCCTCGAACCGCGGGGGCCGCTTCTCCTTGAACGCCGTCACACCCTCTTTGTGGTCGGCCGTCTGGCGCACGATCGACATGTGCGACGAGACCAGATCGAGGTGCGTCCGAAGATCCAGCTTGAGGCTCTGATAGACGAGCCGCTTGATCATGCGGATCGGGATCTGCGGCCCGTCCGCGATCTGGCGCGCCATCGCGTAGGTGGCGTCCTTCAGCTGAGCGTCCGGCACCACCCGCTGCACGATGCCGAGCCGGTGTGCTTCCGGCGCCTCGATGAAATCCGCGGTCCATAAGAGCTCGAGCGCCTTGGCGGCGCCGACCAGGCGCGGCAGGAAGTACGTGTCGCCGTCGCCCGGCACCAGGCCCACGCGCACGTAGCCCGTCGAGAAGCGCGCCGACTCGGCGGCCACGCGCATATCGCACATGACGCACATGCCCATGCCGGCGCCGACCGCCAGCCCGTTGACCATGGCGATGACCGGTTTGTCCACGGTCTCCAGCGTCTTCGGCACGCGGTGAACGCCTTCCCAGAGGCTGTTCTTGCCATCCAGCGCGGTCGGCTCACCCTCGCGCATGCGCCCCACGTCACCGCCCGAGCAGAACGCGCGCCCGGAGCCGGTGACCACGATGACGTTGACGCTGTCGTCGGCCTGCGCCGCGCTCAGCGATTTCGCCCACGCGTCGATCATGTCGCGGGTGAACGCGTTCAGCTTGTCCGGACGATTCAAGGTGATCGTCGCGATCTTGTCCTTCACCTCGTAGAGCAGGTCACTCATGGCGGATCCTCATGCGTTTGGAAGTCAGTTCATGTCCACGGCGAAAATGCGTCAGTCGCCCGGGACGCCTTTGAGCGCGTGCTGGCCGCGGTCCGCGAACTTGAGCCCGGACCCAGCGACGAGGTCGCGCACGGTGCTCGACACCAGGACCTCGCCTCCCTTGGCCAGCCCCGCGATGCGGGCGCCGATGTGCACGGCGACACCGCCCAGCTTCGTGCCCATGATCTCGCACTCGCCCGTGTGCAGCCCGGCCCGGACCTCGAGTCCGAGGCGGCGGACGTCGGCGCTGACCGCGGTGGCCGCGCGCACCGCGCGGGCCGGCCCGTCGAAGGCCGCCAGAAGCCCGTCGCCGGCGGTGTCGATCTCACGTCCGCGAAATCGCGTGACGTGATCGCGGGTCAGGTCCTGGAACGCGGTCAGCACGTCGCGCCAGCGATGATCGCCCAGCTCGGCCGCCTTGCGAGTGGACTCGACGATATCGGTGAACAGCACGGTCGCGAGGATACGATCGGGGTCCGGGCCCCGGCGCATCCCGGTCAAGAAATCCTCGACCTCGTCGAGGATGGCGTCGGCGTTGCCGACCCACGGCAGATGGTCACGGCCCGGAAGCTCCACGAACTTGGCATCGGGGATCCGCTCGGCCATGTAGCGGCCGGCCCCGCTGGCGATCAGTGGGTCGTCCGCGTTGTGAATGATCAGCGTGGGCACCCGGATGGCCGGGAGAACGTGGCGGATGTCGATGTCGCTGTTCATGTGCTGGAGCGCGGCGGCGGCCGTCGGGCTCGCGCCCATGCGCAAGAGACGAGCCCACCAATCGCGAAATGCCGGATCCTGCGCGACGCTCGGCGCGCGATCGTCCAGCGCGATCGCCCCGCCCCACTCGTCCTTGATCGTCTCGATCCATCGCGCGCGATCATCGCGCTGCGGGCCCCACGGATAGTCCGGTGCCCAGAGCCGCCGGGGGAAACTTCCCACGGTCACGAGGGCTGCCGTCCGGTCGGGATAGGTCGCGGCGAACAAGACGCACATCGGCCCGCCCTCGGAATAGCCGAGCAGCGCCGCGCGTTTCGATTGAACCGCGTCCATCACGGCCCTGACGTCGTCCATGCGCGTTTCGAGGTTCGGCATGTCGGCGACCCGATCGGACAGACCCGTGCCACGCTTGTCGAAGAGGATCAGCCGCGAGAAGCCCGCGAGCCGTTCGAGGAACCGGGCCATCGAGGGCTCCTCCCAGAGCACCTCGATATTCGTCACCCAGCCCGCCACCAGCACCAGATCCCGCGGACCGTCCCCGACGACCTGATAGGCGATGCTGACGTCGCCGCTACGGGCGTAGCGCGTTTGGGGCTTCATGGCCGTCGGCGACGTCGTCAGTCCTTCGGCAGGCCGAGCACACGCTCGGAGAGGATGTTGCGGAGAATCTCGGAGGTGCCGGCACGGATGCCGCTCCCCCGCGCCAGGAGCTCGTAGAACTCCCACTGGCCGTCGTCGGGCGCCCACTCCGAGCCCTGGGCGATCTGCGAGTACGGGCCGATCACCTCGGTCGCGACGTGCGCCAGCTCCTGGTCGAGCTGACTCCAGAAGAGCTTCGAGGTCGAGCCCTCGGGCCCGGGCGCGCCGCCGCGCAGGATCTTGGTGAGGCTCCGATAGCCGTTGAGCTGGAGCGCCTGCTCGCCGATCCAGAGCGCGGCCAGTTTTTGCCGGAGGACCGGATCGTCGCCCTTCCGTCGTTCCTGGGCCAAGCGGACGAGGCGGTGCAGCGCGTTTCTCAGCGAGATGTGCCGGATGAAGGTCAGCAGATCGCGCTCGTAGGCCAGGGTGGTGAGGGCGACGCTCCATCCCTCGTTGAGCTTGCCGACCAGGTTCTCGACGGGGACCCGCACGTTGTCGAAGAAGACCTCGTTGAACTCGGCCTCGCCGGTGATCTGGCGCAGCGGCCGCACCGTGATGCCCGGCGTCTTCATGTCGACGAGCAGGAAGCTGATGCCCTTGTGCTTGGCGGCGCTCGGGTCGGTGCGGACGAGCAGGAAGCACCAGTCGGCGACGTGGGCCATGCTGGTCCACACCTTCTGGCCGTTCACGACGAAGTGATCGCCGTCACGCACGCCGCGCGTCTGGAGGTTGGCCAGATCGGAGCCCGCGTTCGGCTCCGAGAAGCCCTGACACCAGAGCTCGTCGGCCGTGAGGATCTTCGACAGGTGGCGCTGCTGCTGCGCCGGCGTGCCGTGCTTCATGAGCGTCGGGCCGAGCATCGACACGCCGCCGCGGTTGACCAGCTGCGGCGACTCGGCGCGCGCCATCTCCTGGTAGAGGATGACCATGTCGACGATGGTCGCGCCCCGCCCGCCGAACTCGCGCGGCCAGTCGAGCCCGACGTAGCCTGCCTCGCACATGCGCTTCTGCCACGCGCGAAGCTTCTTGACCTCGTCGCGGCCGGCGCGCGAGGCCGCGAACGCACGGCCGCGCAGGTCGTCCGGCAGGTTGGCCTCGAGCCAGCCGCGGACCTCCTTGCGGAATCCTTCTTCCCGGTCGCTGAAGTCGAAGTTCATTGGGAGAAGGGGGCTCCGCCCCCCTCTCGACTCCCCTGCGTACACGCCTGGCGCCCGCGCGGGCTCCGCCCCCCTCTCGACTCCCCTGCGTACACGCCTGGCGGCGACGCGGGGCTCCGCCCCCCTCTCGACTCCCCTGCGTACACGCCTGGCGCCCGCGCACTGCACTTCTGTGGCGGAGAAGGGGGCTCCGCCCCCCTCTCGACTCCCCTGCGTACACGCCTGGCGGCGGCGCATTGGCTGTTGTCGACTCCGCTGCGTAGATGCGTGGCGGCTCGTCGTTCGCGTGGTCGTCACTGCATCACCACGCCGCCGTCGACGTTGAGGGCTTGGCCGGTGATGTTGCGGGCTTCGTCGGAGGCGAGGAAGACCGCGGCCCAGCCGATGTCCTCGGGGGTCTGCTCGCGCTTCATCGGCGTGATGTCGGCCACGCGCTTGTCGAATACCTGGCGCGCCGTCATGCCCTTGAAGACGGGATTCGTCTCCGCGAGATGAGCGGCGAGCTTCTGCCAGAAGTCGGTCCAGAGCACGCCCGGGCAGATCGCGTTCACCGTCACGCCGTGCGGCGCAAGCTCCTTGGCGATGATGCGGGTGAGCGTGATGACACCCATCTTCGCGACACTGTAAGGCGGCATCGTCGGCGCCGAGATGGGGCCCGCGATCGAAGCGATGTTCACGATGCGGCCCGCCTTCCGCTCGATGAAGTGGGGCGTGATCGCCTTGCACGTGAGAAAGACCGACTTCGTGTTGACGGCGAAGGTGCGGTCCCAGTCTTCCTCAGTGTTGTTGGTGAACGGCATCCCCGGAGGCCCCGCGGCGCCCGCGTTGTTGACGAGGATGTCGATCTTGCCGAACGACTCGCGCGTGCGGTCGACCATCGTCTTCACGTCGGCGGCGCTGGTGACGTCGGTCTTCATCGCGAGGGCCTTGCGGCCCAGCCCCTTGACCTCACCGGCGACCTTCTCCGCGTTCAGCACCTGGATGTCGGGGATGGCGACGTCGGCGCCTTCGCGCGCCAGCGCCAGCACGATGCCACGGCCGATGCCGCTCCCTCCGCCTGTCACGACCGCGACCTTGCCGGCGAGCCGCATGGAGACCCCCTCGATCTATACTCGGTGCCCCGGAGGGACACATGACAGCACACCAGCTCAGACGCCGCAACTCCTTCGGGCGCAACGACCTCGATGGTTTCGTGACACGACTGTTCATCGTCGCCGTACTGAGCGCGACGTGCGCGGCCTGTGCGCCCGCGCTGACCGACCTCAAGCCGAGCTTGTCGGCCACGGACTCGGGCACGATTTGGTTCGCCACCCCCGGAAGTCTGCTCATCGCACCCGACGGCTCCCGCTTGATCGCGGGCGATCCGGTCGTGCTCTCGGCCGAGCTCACGTTGCCGTCCGGCGCCGGGCCCTGGCCTGCGGTCGTCCTGGCTCATGGCTGCAGTGGAATCGTGAACACCGAGAAGAGCTGGGCTCGGGTTCTCCACAGCTGGGGCTACGCCACGCTGATGCTCGACAGCTTTCGTGCTCGGGGCCTGACCGAGGTGTGCACGAACCCGAGAGCGCTGATCGCGACTCAACGTGTCCCGGACGCCTATGGCGCGCTCCGCATCCTGGCCACCCATCCGAGGATCGATCGCCGACGGATCGGATTGATGGGCTTCTCACACGGCGGGATCCTGACGACGATCGCCTCGACAGAGTGGGCCCGGGACACGTATGCGGTCCCCGACCAGCCGACCTTTCGCGCATTCTTCGCGTTCTATCCATCCTGCGATGCGGCCTATCCGGAGCGCGAGCACATCACGGCCCCTCTGCGAATCCACTCCGGCGAGCTCGATGATTGGACGCCGGCCGCTCCGTGCGAGGCGCTGGTGGAGCTCCTCCGACGCTCGGGTCAGGATGCCGCGATCACGGTGTATCCAGGAGCCCACCATAGCTTCGACAACGTCGGGCTCCCCTTCCAGTACCTCCCGGACGTCGACAATGGCGCCGGCTGCGCGCTGACGGTAGCCAGCATCCTGGGGCCGGCGCCGCCGGCCAACGAGATCACGCGCTGTCTGCGGAAGGGCGCGACCGTCGCGTGGAGCCCCGGCGCGGAGGCGCAGGCGCGGCGAAACCTACTGTCGCAATTGACCGAACTCCTGAAATGACCCCGGTCGGCGGCCCGGCCCTGGGACGCGATGACGCCGCCAGGCTCTGAGCTAGAAGGGATCGTCAGCCGACTTCCGGAACGCAATATTTTCACATTGTGACTTTTCGGTTGAAGTTATTCGGTTCCTTAGGAGATTCTTAATAAATATCGCCTTAGTCCGGCAAATTTCCCTTAGCCGTACGTAAGGGGTTTCACTCGTCCAGCCCGGTCTGAGGACGGATACCAGCTCCACTCCGGGAGGACAACAAGTAGTGCCGCATAGTTCGTGGCTGCTTCGGCCGGTTGCCGGCCGTGGCGTCGGGCTTCGCCTGTTCTGTTTCCCGTACGCGGGCGGTGGCGGGTCTCTGTACGTGCCCTGGGCACGCGAGATGACGCCCGTCGCGGAGGTCTGCGCCATCCAGCCGCCCGGGCGCGAGGGTCGCTTGAGGGAGCAAGCGTACAGCGACCTCACGCAGCTCATGGACGCCGCGTACGAAGCGCTAGCACCCGACCTCGACGTCCCCTTCGCTCTGTTCGGACACAGCATGGGCGCCTTGCTCGCGTTCGAGTTCGCTCGCCGCATCCGCCGTGCGGGCGGCCCCCAGCCGGTGCGGCTCCTCGCCTCGGGGCACCGCGCGCCTCAACTACCGAGCCCTCACCCTCCGATCGCACACCTTCCGGACGCCGAGTTCGTCACCGAGGTTCGCCAGCGCTACGGCGGCGTTCCCGACGAGGTTCTCGCGCACGCCGAGCTGATGGCCCTTCTCCTCCCTTGTTTGCGGGCGGACATGGCGCTCATCGAGGGACATCGGCATACCGACGAAGCCCCCCTCGACTGCCCCGTCTCGGTCTACGGCGGTCTCGACGACGCCGAGGCGACCGAAACCGAGTTAGCGGCATGGCGAACACAGACCTCGGGCCCATTCAGGATGGAACGGTTCCCGGGCACTCACTTCTACCTCCGGAATCGGCGCACTGAGTTGCTGCTCGCGATTCGTCGTGACCTGGCGGATGTCGTAGAACCGGTTGTCAGCACGATCCGCCCGAGATGACCGCGGGCGTCTCTCCCGGGCCATCGAGCGGGCGAGCCCGCCACGCATTGCCGCTGGGCCGCTCGGAGGTCCATGTCTGGCACCGCCGCCTCGCTCACGACGACAAACACGAAGAGCTCGCGGGTCTCCTGTCGACGGACGAGCGGCTACGCGCCGCGCGCTTCGTCTTCGAGCGCGATGCCGTCCGGTACGTCGTCGGCCGGGCGACCTTGCGCCAGATCCTGGGCGCCTACCTCGCGGTGACGCCCGAACGGATCGCCTTCAGCTACGGACCGCAGGGCAAGCCTCTGCTGGCCTGGCCTCGTGAGCCGCTCGCTTTCAACGTGTCGCACTCAGGCGACGTCGCACTCTACGCCGTCTCCTGGGATCGGCGCGTGGGGGTGGACGTCGAGCTGATGCGCCAGGTGGACGATCTGCAGGGCCTCGCTGCGCAGGTGTTCGCGGCAGCGGAACGCGCCGAGCTGGCGTCACTGGCCGCCGATCAGCGCGTCCGCGCGTTCTTCAACGGCTGGACCCGGAAGGAGGCTTTCGTCAAGGCCGTGGGAGACGGCCTGAGCCACCCGCTCCATACATTCGTGGTTTCGCTCGACCCGGCGACACCAGCTCGGCTGGTCGCGGTCGGGGACAGCCCCGGAGCCACCTGTGGCTGGTCGCTCCATGCGCTCACTACATGTATGGGCTACGCGGCGGCGCTCGTCGCCGAGGGCGAAATCCAAACACCGACGTGCCGGACGTGGACGGCGTGAATCGTCCCGCGCGAGCGTCGGCTCTCACGCAACCGCCGAGTCCCGACCTCGGCCAGTTGGCGGCGGCGATTCAGGCTCACCCTTCCGTCGGTGACTGCGCGGTCGTGTGGCGGTCGCGCACCGACGGCGCCCGTGAGCTCGTCGCGTATGTCGTCACGACGACGGCGGTCATTCCCGAGCGCCTCCAGACGGAGCTACAGCAGATGCTCCCGGCCGGGAGGTCGCTGCGATGCGTTCCCGTTTCCTATCTCCCCCTCACCGACGCGGGGAACATCGACGAGCGCGCCCTCGAGGCGGTACCGGTGCTCGAACCGGCAGTTGCGCGGCGCTGGGAGGATCGCTGGCGACAGTGCCCGGAGGTCGACGATGTCGCCGTCGCGATCGAGGACGCCATCGAACCGCCGCCGCGTGCTGAGCTCGGGGTGAGTGCGCACTCGACCGAATCAATCGCCGAGCCGGCATCGGCCGCGGGCATCCACCAGGCGACGGCACGACCGGCGATCAGTCGCGGCGAGTCGCTGCGAGAAGAGCCTGATGCGCCGATCGTGCTCGGCGACATGCTTCATCGCGCCGCGAGACTCCACCCGTCACACGGGCTCGTCTGTCTCCAGCCGGACGAGTCCACGGTCGCCCTCCCCTACCCGCAATTGCTCGAGCGCGCCGAACGCGTGCTGGCGGGCCTGCGTGCCAAGGGACTCGTGCCCGGCGACCCGGTCATCTTGCAGCTCGACCGTGGACCCGAGTTCTTCGTCGGGCTGTGGGCATGCGTGCTCGGCGGCTTCGTGGCGGTGCCGATTGCGGTGGCTCCGAGCTACCGCGAGCGGAACGGCTCGCTCATGAAGCTGCACCATGCCTGGCATCTGCTCGATCACCCACTGATCCTGACGGAGTCGGCCCTCGTCGCGGCCATCGGCGCCGTCGCCGCGATCTTCGATACGGAACCGCTCCGCGTGGAGGCGGTGGACCGGCTTCTCGTGCACGCTCCGGATCACCGGGCTCACGTCGGAAAGCCCGACGACGTCACGCTCATGCTCCTCACGTCCGGCAGCACCGGCAACCCCAAGGCCGTGATGCTGAGCCACCGCAATCTGCTCGGTCATTGCGCCGGCAGTAGTCAGATGAACGGCTTCACGAGCGACGACGTGTCACTGAACTGGCTTCCGCTCGATCACGTCGGCGCGATCGTCATGCTGCATTTCTGCCAGACGTACCCCGGCAGTCAGCAGATCAATGGCCCGACGGAGCTCGTGCTCAAAGAGCCGCTGCGATGGCTCGACTGGATCGCCGCGTACCGGGCGACGGCCACCTGGGCGCCGAATTTCGCCTTCAGCCTCGTGAACGACCGGGCCGAGGAGATTCTCCGCCGTCGATGGGATCTGTCCTCTATGCGCTTCATCATCAACGGTGGTGAGGCGATCGTGGCGCGCACGGCTCGCCGATTTCTCGAGCTGCTCGCGCCGCATGGATTGCCGGCCACCGCGATACGGCCGGCCTGGGGCATGTCCGAGACGTCGTCGGGGGCGGTCTATTCCGACCGGTTCACCCGCGGGGCGTCCTCGGACGACGACGCGTTCGTCTGCGTCGGCTCCCCGATTCCCGGGTTCGCCATGCGCATCGTCGACGCCCAGGACCGCACGGTCGACGAGGGTGTCGTCGGCCGCTTGCAAGTGACCGGACCCCAGGTGACCGGCGGCTACCACCGGAACGCCGAGCTCACGCGCGACGTCTTCACCGCGGACCGCTGGTTCACAACGGGCGATCTCGGCCGAATCGACGACGGCCGATTGACGATCACGGGCCGCGAGAAGGACGTGATCATCATCAATGGCGCAAACTACTACAGTCACGAGATCGAGGCCGTCGCCGAGACGGTCGAGGGCATCGACGTCTCGTACGTGGCCGCCTGCGCGGTCCGCGCGGCGGGCGGCGCCACCGATCAGCTGGCGATTTTCTTCGCCGTCACGACTCCCGAGAGCGGCGTCCCCGATCTTGCCCGGCGGATCCGCGCGGCCGTGATGAAAACGGTCGGGGTGAACCCGCAGCATCTCGTTCCCGTGAGCCGAGCCGACATCCCCAAGACATCGATCGGAAAGATCCAGCGTGCCGAGCTGCGCCAGCGCTTCGAGCGCGGCGAGCTGCGCGCCGGCTCTCCCGCCGACGCCGCGACCGACTCCGCGTCCTCCGTGCATCGGCTCGTGTGGCGCAGACGGGCCGCGACGCGCCGGGACCAATCGATCGGCCCGCGACCGCTCGTTCTCGTCGACGAGGCCGGACTCGGCGATCGCCTCTGCGCCGAGCTCGCGTCCATCGACAAGGCCCCCATACGGGTGGTCCGGGGCGCGCGCTTCGCGCGCGACACGGACGGCTATCGGATCGATGCCGAGAATCCTCGAGACTACGA
The DNA here is from genome assembly GCA_963789955.1 of uncultured Candidatus Rokubacteria bacterium. GTDB lineage: Bacteria > Methylomirabilota > Methylomirabilia > Rokubacteriales > CSP1-6 > AR31. Next base: position 223,634 of record CAWBMV010000034.1, on the reverse strand, counting down.
CCGCCTTCTAGAGGAGCTGCCGGCATCCGACACCGAGGCGTACGACGTCGTGCATCTCTGGACGTACCCGGCATCCGCTCGGCGCTTCACGAGTGTACGGGATCTCGAGGAGGCGGTGGACCGGGCGACCACGAGCGCGCTCTTCATGGTGCAAGCGCTCGCGCGGCGTCGGATGGCGGCGCGGCTGCTGGTCGTGTCGAGCCACTCGCAGGCCGTGGCCGCCGACGAGGTCGTCGCGCCCGAATCGGGCGCACTGCTGGGGCTGCTCAGAACCGCGCGTCAGGAGATTCCTTCGCTCACCGTGCGACACCTCGATCTGCCGATACCGGCGTCGATCGAGGATGCGGCCCGAGTCCTGTTCGAGATGGGAGCAGGATCGTCTGATCCCGAAGTGGCCTATCGCGGCGGTGACCGCCACGTTGGCCGTCTCGAGCGCGTCGCGGTCGCGCCCCCGGGAGCGCGACCGTTCAAGCACCGCGGCCTGTACGTCTTGACGGGCGGCCTCGGCGGCGTGAGTGCCGTGATCGCCCGGCACCTGATCGAGGAGTACGAGGCCAGCGTCCTTCTCGTGGGTCGGACGGCGCTGCCGCAACCACACACCCTGTCGCCGCAGACTCTCGACGACTCGGTGGCGGATCGGATCGCGACGTACCGGAGCCTCGAGGCACTGGGTACCCGGCTTCGATACGAGGCAGTCGACGTGTGCGATGCGTCCGCGCTGAAAGCGGCAGTCGAGCGCACGTGCCGCGAATGGGGCCGCGAGCTGGACGGAGTCATCCACCAGGCGGGCGCGTACGCCGAGCGTCCGCTGGTCGACGAGACCCGCGAGAGTCTGAAGGAGCTGGGGCGCGCGAAGGTCGGCGGCACCTGGGCGGTCCACGAGCTACTCGCCGAGCGACCCCGCGCCATCTTCATCGGGTCGTCCTCGGTGAACGGGCAGTTCGGCGGCTTTGGCGTCGGGGCGTACGCGGCGGCCAACGCCTTTCTCGACAGCTTCGCGCAATACCAGCGCGCGGCGGGCTCGATGAACAGCTACAGCGTTGCCTGGAGTCTCTGGGACGAGCGCGGAATGAGTCGCGGCTACAAGAAGAAGGATCTGGCCCGGGCTCGGGGCTACCGGGCTCTCACGGCGCAAGACGCGCTGCGTGCCCTCGAGGTCAGCCTGGCGCAGCCGCCGGGACACGTGCTCGTGGGCCTCGACGAGGGCAGCCGGCACATCCGCTCGTATCTGCAGGGCGGCCGGGCCGGGGCCTGCACACTCCGCGCATACCTCGGGGGGCCGACGGTCCAGCCCATGGAGCTTCCGTCACCGGACACGCTGCCGGACGACTTCGGCACCGCGACCACGTGTCCCGGCGTCAAGATCGGTCACGTCCCGCGAACGCCCGCCGGCGAGCTCGATCGCGATGCGCTGCGCAAGGTGGGCAAGCCGGAGGCTTCGATCGCACCGCGGACGGAGCTGGAGCGTGTCGTGGCTTCGATCTGGCGCGAGGTGCTGGAGCTGGCCACGATCGGCGTCGACGACAACTTCTTCGACCTCGGCGGCGATTCGCTGCGTATCGCACAGCTGGGTCGCCGACTGAGCGAGACGCTCAACCGGGACGTGGCGCTCACCGACCTCTACGAGCATCCGACGGTTGCGACCTTGGCGGCCCGCCTCGGCGCCGGCGCCGAGCCTCGGCCGGCCGAGACGGACGAGGCCGATCGCCGCGGAGCGGCTCGCCGCTCGCGGGCGACGCGTCGCGCCCGGCCCGCGTCCGGCCGCGACCGCGAGGAGCAGGCTCACGATGTCGAGTGACGAGCGGCGCGAGGACGAGCTCGACGTCGCCGTCATCGGGATGGCCGGCCGCTTCCCGGGCGCGCCCGATCTACGCACGTACTGGGACAACCTCCGGGACGGCGTCGAATCGATCACGATCCTCTCGGATGCCGTGCTGCTCGCCGAGGGCGTCGATCCTCAGCTGATCCGGGATCCGCGGTATGTCAAGGCCTGTTCGATGCTCGACGGCGTCGAGATGTTCGACGCCGGCCTGTTCGGCTACAGCCCCAAGGAAGCCGAGACGATCGACCCGCAGGCACGCGTATTCATGGAGTGCGCCTGGGCGGCGCTCGAGGGCGCGGGCTATCCGCCGTACGCATGCCCGGGATCGGTCGGCGTCTACGCGACGGAGTCGTTGGGCACGTACTTCATGCGCCACCTCCGCTCCGATATGAACCTGGAAAGCTTCGTCCTCGCGGGCGGCAACCTTCCCTTGATCGTCGCGAACAACAGCGACTTCCTCTCCACCCGCGTGTCGTACAAGCTGAACCTTCGCGGCCCGAGTCTCACGGTGCAATCGGCGTGCTCGAGCTCGCTGGTCGCCGTCCACCTCGCTCGCCAGGCGCTGCTCAGCGGTGAGTGCGACGTGGCGCTCGCCGGCGGCGTTTCGATCTACCTGCCCCAACGCGTGGGCTATCTGTACGACGAGGGCATGATGCTCTCGCCAGACGGCCATTGCCGGCCGTTCGACGCGGCGGCGAACGGCACGGTGTTCGGACGCGGGGTCGGGGTCGTCGTGCTCAAGCCTCTGGCGAACGCGCTCGCCGACGGCGATCGGATCCGGGCTGTCTTGAAGGGCTCGGCCATCAACAACGACGGCGCGCTGAAGGTCGGCTACACGGCGCCCAGCGTGAAGGGTCAGGCGGCCGTAATCGCCGAGGCGCTCGCCAACGCCGGCGTCCGCCCGGAGACGATCGGCTACGTCGAGGCCCACGGCACCGGAACGCGGCAGGGCGATCCGATCGAGATCGCCGCGCTCACCCAGGTGTTTCGCGCGCACACGCAACGCACCGGCTTCTGCGCGCTCGGGACGGCCAAGTCGAACTTCGGGCACCTCGACGTCGCGTCCGGGGTGGCCGGGCTCATCAAGACCGTGCTCATGCTCGAGCACGGGATGCTCCCGCCCAGCCTGAACTTCCAGTCCCCCAATCCGCAGATCGACTTCGCCACCAGCCCGTTCTTCGTCAACACCCGGCTCACCCAGTGGCCGCGCGGGCTCACGCCCCGTCGCGCCGGCGTGAGCTCGTTCGGCATGGGCGGCACGAACGCGCACGTCGTCCTCGAGGAGGCACCCGCCGTCGAACATCGAGCGGCGGCCAAGAGACCTGGTCACCTATTAGCGGTGAGCGCCAAGGACGACACGGCGCTGCGCGAGCTGGCCGCTCGGTGGTCGACGCACCTAACGACATCCACAGCGGACGATCTCGGTGACGTGTGCTTCACGGCCACGACCGCGCGCAGCGGAATGGCGCGGCGGGTCGCGTGGGTCGTGCGAACGCGGGACGAGGCGGCCACGGCACTCGGCGCGTACGGCGATGGGCAAGCCGTGCCGGGCACCTTCGAGGGTGTGGCGAAGGGCCGTTTGCCGGTGGCGTTTCTGTTCCCCGGACAGGGCGCTCAGTACGCCGGGATGGGCGCCGACCTCATCGCGCACGAGCCGGCGTTTCGGGCGGCACTCGAAGAGTGCGCGGCAGCGCTGGGATCGACACTCGCGCCGGGCGTGGCCGCGGTATTGCGCGGACAGAGTCAGGCGCTCGCGGGTACGGCAGAGGCCCAGCCGGCGCTGTTCGCCGTCGAATACGCCGTGGCATCGGTCTGGCGCGGATGGGGGATCGAGCCGGCGTGGGTGCTGGGGCACAGCGTCGGCGAGTACGCCGCCGCGTGTGTCGCGGGCGCCCTGGAGGTCGGCGACGCGATGCGGCTGATCGCAGCGCGTGGGCGGCTCATGGAGGAGCGCGCCGCCGGCGGCGAGATGGCCGCCGTCTTCGCTCCGCTCGAGGAGGTGGCGAACGCCGTGGCAGCGCGAGCCGATGCGGTCTCCATCGCCGCGGTCAACGGACATGAGCAGGTGGTCATCGCCGGAACGGATGACGCGGTGGCCGCCGTGATCGGCGAGCTGGAGGCAGCGGGGAGACGGGCTCGACGCCTGAAAACCGGCTACGGGTTCCACTCGCCGCTGATGGATCCCGTCCTCGATGAGCTCGAGCAAGTCGCCGCGACGGTGAAGAATCGGCCGCCGCGTCTGGGTTGGATCTCGACGCTCACCGGCACCGCCGTGACGTCGGCGGTCGACGCGACGTACTGGCGCCGCCAGGCCCGCGCGACGGTCCAGTACCAGGCGGCGGTGCAATCGCTCCTTGCCCAGGGCTGCTCGGCCTGCGTAGAAGTCGGGCCAGGCGTGACGTTGACCGCACTCGGGTCGCGCGCGGGCGACGGGCTCTGGGTCGCGTCGCTGAGACCCGGTCGCGACGAGTGGCGGCAGATGCTGGAGAGTGCCGCGGCGCTGTACGCCCACGGAGCCGAGCTGGACTGGGAGCGTGTGGCGGGCGGCCGCCGTCGGCGCGTGGAGCTTCCGGGTTACTCGTTCCAGCGGAAGCGGTACTGGGTGACGCCGACCGCCTCGACCCCGCGAGAGATCGTCGCGGCGAAGGCAGGCGCGACAGAGGGCACGCATCCGTTACTCGGGGCTCGCCTGCACTCGCCGGCCCTCACGGAAGTCGTGTTCGAACAGCGCCTCTCCGTCGACAGCGCGCCCTTCCTGTCGGACCACCGAGTCTTCGGCGAGGTCGTGCTGCCGGCGACCGCGTATGTCGAGATGGCGCTCGCCGCGGCCCAGCATGTGTTCGGCACGGCCGCGGTCCAGATCGAGGATCTCGCGATCGTCGACGCGCTGCGTGTTCCCGGCGAGGGCGCGCGGATCGTGCAGCTTCTCGTCGAGCCGACCGGCTCGGCGTCGGCGCCGTTCCGGCTCGTGTCGAGGAACGACCAGACGGGCGCGTCGGTCACCTGGGTGCTTCACGCGACGGGCCGCGTCGTCCGCAATCCCGTCCTCGCGCCGGAGACGGCCGTCTCGCCGGACGGCACGCCGACGCCGCATGGGTTGACCGAGGTCGCCGTCGAACCCCAGTACGCGCGCTACACCAACACCGGACTCGAGTACGGGCCGTCGTTCCGTGGCCTCACCCGCTTGTGGGTCGGGAACGGCGAAGCGCTCGGCGAGGTCCAGCGGCCCCAGGTCCTGGCCAACGACGACGCGACCTATCTCGTGCACCCGGCTCTCCTCGACGCGTGCCTGCAGGTCGTTGCCGCGATCGCACCAGGCAGCAAGCCGTCAGAGCCTCGCGTCCATCTTCCCCTGTCCATGGCCAGCTTCCGTCTGCTGGGAAGACTCACGCCGCGTCTCCGCGCTCGCGCCCGGGTGCACGGAGAGGTCCGGGACCACACGCTGCGAGCCGACGTACGCATCCTGGACGAGCACGACGTGCCGGTCGCCGAGGTGATCGACCTCCGTCTCCGCGCCGTGACGGCGGAGGCGTTTCGGCGAACGACCGGAGCCTCACCGGACTGGTTCTACGAGACCATGTGGGTGGCGGACGCGGCGGAAGCCGGCGACACCGCAGGGCCACGCGGCGACGGTGTCGGTATCGCCGTGCGACCGGGTCTCGAGGCCCTGGCCGCACGCCATGGCCTCGAGGGCTTCCGGCGCTTCCTGGCCCGCCTGGAAGCGCTGGCGGTCTCCTACGTGGTTCGCGCGTTCGCCCAGCTCGGATGGCAGCCGCGTCCGGGTCAGCACGTGACCGCAACAGCCCTCGCCGAGACGCTCGGGGTCGTGCCGCAGCACCGTCGCCTCTTCGGCCGGCTGCTCGAGATCCTGGCCGAGGCGCAGTACCTGACGCGTCGCGATGGAGACTGGGTGGTCGAGCGCACGCTCGAGCCGGATGGCGCGGTGTCCGTCGCGTCGCTGATGGCGGCGTTCCCCGAGTCTGTCGCGCAGATCGAGATCACGGCTCGGTGCGCCGAGAGTCTCGCCGCCGTGCTGCGCGGTGCGTCCGATCCCCTTCAGCTGCTGTTCCCTGACGGCTCGTTCGAGCCGGTCGAGCGTCTGTACCGCGAGGCGCCGTTCACGCAGTTCAACAACGGCGTGACGCGGGACATCATCGCCTCGGCGGTCGCACGGTTCCCCGGGAACCGTCCGCTGCGCGTGCTGGAGATCGGAGCCGGCACCGGATCGACGACGACGTGGGTGCTTCCGGTCTTGCCGGGCGACCGGACCGACTACGTGTTCACCGACGTGTCGGCGGCGTTCACGGCGCGGGCCCGCCGCACCTTCGCGCGATATCCGTTCCTCCGGTACGAGACCCTGAACATCGAGAACACTCCTCGCGCGCAGGGCTTCGAGGGGCGCCGCTTCGACATCGTCCTGGCGGCCAACGTGATCCATGCGACCCGCGACCTGCGTCAGACGCTGACCCACGTGCGCGAGCTTCTCGCCGACGACGGCCTGCTGGTCATGCTCGAGGGCACCAAGCCCCTGCGGTGGGTCGACCTGACGTTCGGGCTGACCGACGGATGGTGGCGATTCACAGACACCGCCCTGCGCCCTGCGTACCCGCTGCTTTCGCGGCCGCGATGGCTCGCGCTGCTCAGCGAGCTCGGGTTCGTCGACGCAGGCGCGGTGCCCGAGCCCGAGCACGGCGAGGGCGATGGATGGCAGACGGTGATCTTCGGCCGCGCGCCCTCCGCCGTGCCGGCCTCGACCGCCGAGACCTGGCTCATCGTCGGAGCGGACGCCGAGGCGACGCGACTCGCCGACCGCGTTCGCTCCGCGGGCGACCACGCGGTGGTCGTGAGCTCGGCCCCGGTCGGCGATTGGCGGCTGCCGCCCTGCCGCCATGTGGTCCACCTGGCCGCGCTCGAGATGCCGCCCGCCGACACGATGACCCTGGACCAGCTCCAGGCCTTCGAGCGACGCGCCTGCGGCAGCCTCGTCAGCCTGGTCCAGGCTCTCGCGAAGGCGACACCCGGTGGGCCGGTGCGGCTGTGGGTCGTGACTCGCGGCGCGCAGCCGGTCGAGCCCGGTGAGCTCACAAGCGCCCAGGCGCCGCTCTGGGGCATCGGGAACGTCATCGCGCAGGAGCATCCGGAGCTCAGATGTACGTGCATCGACCTCGATCCGGAGGCGGCTCCCGACGAGATCGAGCGCCTGCACCACACCATCCGTCTCGACGGCCTGGACGATCGCGTCGGCTTCCGGAGCGGCCGCCGGCACGTCGCTCGACTGGTGCGCCGTCCGCAGCTTTTGCTCGCACGGCGCGACGCCACCGAGGCCGCGATGCCTTTCCATCTGGAGATCGGCGAGCGCGGCGCCCTCGACACGCTGGTCCGCCGCTCAGGGACCCGCCGCGCCCCCGGACCCGGCGAGGTGGAGATCGAACTGCGCGCGACCGGTCTGAACTTCAAAGACGTGCTGAACGCGCTCGGCCTCTACCCTGGTGATGCGGGTCCGCTCGGCAGCGAGGGCGCTGGTGTCGTCGCGAGCGTCGGCGCCGGCGTGACCACGTTGCGGCGCGGCGACGAGGTCGTCGGCCTCGTACCAACGAGCTTCGCGCGCTACGCAACGACGCGGGCGGAGCTCGTCGTCGCCAAGCCTGCCGCGCTTCGATTCGAGGCTGCGGTGACCGTGCCGGTGGCCTTCTTGACCGCGAACTACGCCCTGGTCCACCTGGGTCGGCTGCGCGCCCGCGAGACCGTGCTCATCCATTCCGCCGCCGGCGGCGTCGGTCTGGCCGCGGTGCAGATCGCCCGCCAGCGCGGTGCCGAGATCTTCGCGACCGCGGGAACGCCGGAGAAGCGTCGCTATCTGGAGTCGATCGGCGTCCGGCACGTGATGAGCTCCCGGTCCACCGACTTCGCCGGCGAGGTGATGAGCCGCACGGGTGGTCGAGGCGTTGACGTCGTCCTCAACTCTCTGGCGGGCGAAATGGCCGCGGCCAGTCTTTCTGTACTCGCCGACGGCGGCCGCTTCCTCGAGATCGGCAAGGCCGCTGTGCTTTCCGACCACGAACGCGCGAGGCTCGGCGAAGGCCGAGCGTACTTCGCGATCGACATCGGCGAAGCCGCGCGCGAGGAACCGGCCCTCATCGGCTCCATGCTCGCCAGCCTGATGGACGAGGTCCGGGCCGGGCGCCTCGCGCCCCTGCCGTTCCGGACGTTCGCCATGGATCGGGCTGCGAGCGCGTTCCAGTACATGGCGCACGGCCGTCACATCGGCAAGATCGTGGTGAGCCAGCCTCCTGTCGCCCCCGCGGCGGCCGACGGCCTGCGGTTCCGCGCCGACGCGTCCTATCTTCTGACGGGCGGCCTCGGCGGGCTCGGCGTGCGCCTCGCGGCGTGGATGGTGGAGCGGGGTGCGCGGCACCTCACGCTCGTGGGCCGGCGACCGGCCACCGACGCCGTCCGCGCGATGCTGCGTGCGCTCGAGGCCGACGGTGCGCGCATCACGGTAGTTCAGGGAGATGTCTCGCGCGCGGCCGACGTCGAGAAAATCCTGCGCGACATCGACGCCTCGGGCCCAGCGCTGCGCGGCATCATCCACGGCGCCGGAGTCCTGGACGATGGTGTCCTGCTCCAGCAAGCCTGGGAGCGTTTCGCGACGGTCTTCGGGCCCAAGGTGGACGGAGCCTGGCTGCTGCACGAGCGAACGCGCGCTGCTGCCGCTCGACTTCTTCGTGCTCTTCTCTTCCGTCGCCTCGCTCCTGGGCTCGCCGGGACAGGCGAATCACGCCGGCGGCCAACGCGTTCCTCGACGCGCTCGCGCACGACCGCGCTGCGCAGGGGCTGCCCGGCGCTCAGCATCAACTGGGGACCGTGGGGCGAAATCGGCGCCGCCGCCGACCGCGACGTGATCGCGCGTCTCGAGGCCCGCGGCATGTCGACCGATCCCGCCGCGTAGCTGGTCTGGAAGCGCTGGCAGCGCCTGATGATGCAGGCCCCGCCGCCAGGTCGGCGTCTTCCCGATCGACTGGCCGCCGGTATATCGGTGGCCTGTCCGGCGCGGCGTTCCTCGACGCCTGTCCGATCTGGCGCGTCCGTGCGCGGGAGGTCGAGCTGCGCGCAGACGCCCGCGACGCGGCCTCCCGCCACGACCTGCGAGATCGTCTGCCGAGGCGTTCCCGCCGGACATCGCCGGCGCGATCGTGCTCGGAGAGGTGCGAGAGCAGATCGCCAGAGGCCTCGGGCTCGACGCCGCCACCGTGGATCGAGCCGCAGCCGTCCTCGATGAGCTCGGTCTCGACTCCCTGCATGGCGGTGGAGCTGCGCAACGCGCTCGGCAAGGCAGCTCGGCTCGAGCGGAGCTTGCCGGCCACCCTGCTCTTCGACTACCCGACCCTCCAGGCGCTCGCCGACTACCTGCTGGCGACGTGCTGCCGCTCGACGGAGGCGGGCGCGAGCGTCGGCGGCGTCCGCGCCGATCGCCGCGATGCCGGCGGCGAGCTGGAAGCGATGCCGACGATGAAGCCGACGACCTGGCTGATCGACGAGCTCTGGACGAGCTCTAGCGACGTCGCGAGCGGCAATGAGCACTGCGATGGACGCGAGTCCACCGCGACGCACCAGCTCTCGCCGGTCAAGCGCGCCTGCTCGAGCTGCGCGAGATCGAGCGCGCAAGCTCGAGGCGGTCGAGCGCGCGCGCACGGAGCCGATCGCCATCGTCGGCATGGGCTGCCGCTTCCCCGGCGGCGCGCGATCGCCCGAGGCGTTCTGGCGAGCTGCTGCGCGAGCGGCGTCGACGCGGTCACGCGAGGTCCCGGCCGAGCGCTGGGACGTCGACGCCTACTACGATCCCGACCCGGACGCGCCCGGCAAGATGTGCACGCGCTGGGGCGGCTTCCTCGACCGAGCGTCGACCGGTTCGACGCCGCGCTTCTTCGGCATCTCGCCGCGCGAGGCCGGCGGCATGGACCCGCAGCAGCGGCTGCTCCTGGAGGTCGCGTGGGAGGCGCTCGGAGCACGCCGGGCTATCGCGCCCGACCGGCTGGCGGGCACGCCGCACCGGCGTGTTCGTCGGGCATCTCGACGCAGCGACTACTGCGCACCTGATCCGCGGGCGCGATCTCGGCGAGCATCGACGCCTACGTCGGCCACCGGCAACGCGCACAGCGTCGCCGCCGGCCGGCTCTCGTACCTGCTCGGCCTGCAGGGGCCGAGCGTCGCGGTCGACACGGCGTGCTCCTCGTCGCTGGTCGCGGTCCACCTGGCGTGCCAGAGCCTGCGGCGCGGCGAGTGCCGCCTGGCGCTGGCCGGCGGCGTCAACCTCATGCTCTGCCCGGAGCGCGCGTCGACGCTTCTCCAAGCGCGCGCATGATGGCGCCCGACGGCCGCTGCAAGACGTTCGACGCGCGGCCGACGGCTTCGTGCGCGGCGAGGGCTGCGGCGTCGTGGTGCTCAAGCGGCTCGTCCGACGCGCTGGCCGACGGCGACCCGGTGCTCGCCGTCATCCGCGGCTCGGCGGTCAACCAGGACGGGCGCAGCAGCGGGCTCACCGCGCCGAATGGCCCCGCGCAGGAGGCGGTGATCCGCGAGGCGCTCGCCAGCGCGCGGCGTCGTCCCCGCGCGACGTCGGCTACGTCGAGGCGCACGGCACCGGCACGTCGCTCGGCGATCCGATCGAGGTCGCAGGCGCTCGGCGCGGTCGCTCGGCGCGACGGACGGCCGGCGCGAGCCGCTCGCTGGTCGGGCTCGGTCAAGACGAACATCGGCCACCTCGAGGCGGCGGCCGGCGTCGCCGGGCTCATCAAGGTGGTGCTCGCGCTGCAGCACGGCGCGATCCCGCCGCACCTGCACCTGGTCGAGCCGAACCCGCACATCGCGTGGGCGGACCTTCCCGATCGACGTGCCCACGCGCCGACGCCGTGGCCGCGAGCGACGCGGCCGCGCGTCGCCGGGCGTCAGCTCCTTCGGCTTCAGCGGCACCAACGCGCACGTGGTGCTGGAGGAGGCGCCGGAGACCCCGCCGCAGAGCCGGAGGCGTCGGATCGTGCACAGTCCTCACCCTTCGGCGCGGAAGGACGCCGCGCCTGCGAGCTCTGGCAGCCCGCTGGGCGAGCACCTGGCGGCGCGGCCGGACGTCGAGCTGGCCGACGTGTGCTTCACCGCGAATGTCGGACGCGGGCGCCTTCGAGCATCGCGCCGCGTGGTCGTGCAGTCCTTGTCGGCGGCGCGCGAGACCTGGCGCGTCGCTCGGCGCCGGCGGGACCGCCGGCCGCACTCAACATCGAGCGGGCGACCGGACACCCGCGTGGCGTTCCTGTTCCCGGGACAAGGATCGCAGTACGTGGGGATGGGCCGAGAGCTCTACGAGACGCAGCCGGTGTTCCGGACGGCATCTGGCGGATGCGACGAGAGCTTCGAGGGGCTCAAGACCGGCCGCTGCTGGCGGTTCTGACGCGGAGGGGCGAGACTCGCTCGGACGAGACGGCTTACACGCAGCCGGCACTGTTTGCCGTGGAGTACGCGCTCGTCGCGAGCTGTGGCGGAGCTGGGGCATCGAGCCGGCGAGTGCTGGGGCACAGCGTCGGCGAGTACGTGGCGGCGTGCGTGGCGGGGGTGTTCGGCCTGCGAGGATCTGCAGCTGATCGCCGAGCGTGGCCGTCTGATGCAGGCGTTGGCGCCGGACGGGGAGATGGCGGCGGTGTTCGCGGCCGAGGATCGGGTCGCCGCGGCGGTCGATCGCGGCGCGGAGACGGTGTTGTCGATCGCGGCGGTGAACGGTCCGGACAACGTGGTGGTGTCGGGGGAGCCAAGGCGCTGGACGGGTGGTCGCCGGGCTCGTCGGGCGAAGGGGTGAAGGCGAAGAAGCTGACGGTGTCGCACGCCTTCCACTCGCCGCTGATGGAGCCGATGCTGGCGGAGTTCGAGAAGGTGGCGGCGACGGTGAGGTACGGCGAGTCGCCGCCGATTGCGCTGGGTCTCGAACCTGACCGGCGCCTCGTGACGGAGATGGTCGGGCCGGATACTGGCGGCGACACGTGCGCGACGGCGGTCACGCTTCGCACGGCCGCTCGTGCAGTCGCTGGAGGCCTTGGGCTGCGAGGCGTTCCTCGAGGTCGGCCCGAGGCCCACCCTGTGCCCTGGGGATGCGCGGGCGACGGTACGCGCCTGGCTTCCCTCGCTGCGCCAGGGTCGGATCGACTGGAGCACGATGCTCGAATCAGTCGCGTCCCTCTACGTCGCGGGGGCGGCCGTCGACTGGCGGGGCTTCGATCGCGGCTACTCGCGCCGACAAGGTGGCGCTGCCCACCTATCCCTTCCAGCGCGAGCGGCACTGGCTGGAGCGCCGAGCCGCACCGCCCGTCGCGGCGGCGAACCACGCCGTGGGACCGCGGCCTGCGCGAGGGCCGGCGCCAGGCCCAGAGCGGCCCCCTCGACCTCCGCATCGAGAGCTACCCGCGGAAGTGGCGGAGCCTGGACCGCCTGGCCGTCGCCCTCATGATCGACACCCTCCGGGGCCTCGGGGCTTCTCACTCGGGCGGGAGAGAGCCGGACGGCGACGGCGCTGATCGACGAGCTCGGGCATCCTCCCCACCTACCGAACCTCGTGACCCGCTGGCTCGAGAAGCTGACGCCGCCGAGGGCTGGCTCGAGGCGAGTCGCGAGTGCCTTCACGAGCCCGAAGCCCTCCCCGACCGCCGGCCTCGCGGAGGCCTGGCGAGAGGTGGAGCCACCTCGACGACATGCGGTTCCTCGTCGACTACCTCCAGCCGCTGCGCGGACAAGCTGGAGGCGGTGCTGACCGGGCGGGAGAGCCCGCTGGAGACGCTCTTCCCCGGCGGTTCCTTCGAGACCGCGGAGCACCTCTACCACCACTGGGCGGTGGCCCGGTACTTCAACGGGATCGTGGCCGCGGCCGTGCGGGCGGCCACGCGGAGCTCGCGCGGGGGGATCCGCATCCTGGAGATCGGCGCCGGGAGCGGCGGCACCACGACGTCCGTCTTGCCCCACCTGTCCTCCGGGGTCGACGAGTACGTCTTCACCGACACCTCCGAGGTCTTCCTGGCGCGTGCGCGCGAGAAGTTCGCGCGTACCCGTTCATGAGATACGGGGTGATGGACATCGAGAAGAGCCCGGCCGAGCAGGGTTTCGCCTCGCATCGCTACGACGTGGTGGTGGCCGCGAACGTCCTCCATGCCACGAAGAGCCTGGACGAGACCCTGGGGCACGTGCGGTCGCTGCTCGCGCCCGGCGGCTTGCTCGCGCTCTACGAGACGACCGAGCATCCCCACTGGTTCGACGTGAGCTTCGGGCTCATCGAGGGCTGGCAGCGTTTCGCGGACGAGCAGCGCTCGGGACAACCCCCTGCTCGGCCGCGTCCGAATGGACCGAGACCCTGCGCGGCCCGCGGCTTCGAGGACGCGGTGGCCTTCCCGAGGTCGGCTCTCCGGCCGAGGTGCTGATCGCCGGGGTCGTGCTCGCCCGCGCGCCTTCCGGGGTGGCGCGAGGCGAAGGTACCCAAGGCTCGATGGTCGCCGCCCTCGACGCCGGTCGCGCGACCGCGGTCGCGGCGCCCGATGTCGCGGCCGAGCTTCGACGCCGGCTCGCCGAGGCCGCGTGCCCGGCGAGAGGCGCGAGCTCGTCGTCGCGTTTCTCGCGGGTGAGGTCTCGCGGATCCTGCGCATCGACGGCTCGCGGCCCCTCGACCCTCGCCACCGGCTCATGGACCTCGGGCTTCGATTCGCTCATGGCCGTCGAGTTCCGCAACCGCCTCGTGAAGACGTTGGGCCTCCAGAAGTCGCTTCCCGCGACCCTCATCTTCGACTATCCGACCATCGAGGCGATGGCGCGGTACCTCGACTCGCGAGGTCCTCGGTGCGGATCGGCGCCCGAGGCCGAAGCGGCCCATCGCCGCCGCGCCGGTCGCCGTGACCGTCACGGTCGCCGAGGTCGGGAAGCTTGTCCGAAGAGGAGGCGGAGGCTCGCCTGCTCAAGAAGCTCGGGGCCGTGTCGAAGACATGAGCAGCCCTTCCGAGCGCCCGGCCGCTCTCTCTCCCCTCAAGCAGGCCCTCCTGGCCCTCGAGGAGATGCAGGCGAAGCTCGCCGCCGCGGAGCGGGGCACAGGCCGAGCCGATCGCCATCGTCGGCATGGGCTGCCGCTTTCCGGGCGGGGCGCGACGATCCCGAGTCGCTTCTGGGCGCTCCTGCGCGACGGCGTCGACGCGGTCGCGGAGGTCCCGCCCGATCGCTGGGACGTCGACGCCTACTACGATCCCGATCCGGACGCGCCCGGCAAGATGTACACGCGGTCGGGCGGCGTTCCTCGACCGACGTCGACGGGTTCGACGCCGCAGTTCTTCGGCATCTCGCCGCGCGAAGCCGACGAGCATGGACCCGCAGCAGCGCCTGCTGCTCGAGGTGACCTGGGAGGCGCTCGAGGACGCCGGGCGACGCGCCGGACCGGCTCGCGGGCAGCCGCACCGGCGTCTTCGTCGGCATCTGCCGCGAACGACTACTGCGCAGCTGCAGATCATGCAGAGCGACCCGAGCCGGTTCGACCTCTACTACGGCTCCGGCATCGCCCACAGCATCGCCGCCGGCCGGCTGTCGTACGTCCTCGGCCTCCAGGGCCCGAGCCTCGCCGTCGACACCGCCTGCTCGTCGTCGCTGGTCGCCGTTCACCTGGCCTGCCAGAGCCTGCGCCGCGGCGAGTGCGACATGGCGCTGGCCGGCGGCGTCAACCTCATCCTCTCGCCGGAGCATCACGTCGACGTTCTCCAAGGCGCGCATGCTGGCGCGCCGACGGCCGCTGCAAGACCTTCGACGCGCCGGGCCGACGGCTTCGTCGCGCGGCGAGGGCTGCGGCGTCGTCGTGCTCAAGCGGCTTCGCGACGCGCATGGCCGACGGCGACCGCATGCTCGCGCGTCATCCGCGGCAGCGCGGTCAACCAGGACGGCGCCGAGCAGCGGGCTGACGGCGCCCAACGGCCCGGCGCAGGAGGCCGTGATCCGCGAGGCGCTGGCGAACGGCCGGCGTCGAGCCGGCGCGACGTCGAGCTACGTCGAAGCGCACGGCACCGGCACGTCGCTCGGCGATCCCATCGAGGTCCAGGCGCTCGGCGCGGTGCTTGGCGAGGGGCGCGCCGTGCGGCCGACCCGCTGCTGATCGGCTCGGTCAAGACCAACATCGGCCACCTCGAGGCGGCGGCCGGCGTCGCGGGCCTGCATCAAGGTCGTCCTGGCCCTCCAGCACGGCGAGATTCCGCCGCACCTGCACTTCGCGAACGCCGAACCCGCACATCCCGTGGGCGGAGCTTCCCGATCGTCGTGCCCACGACCGCGCACAGCCGTGGCGACGCGGGCGACAGGCCGCCGCGTCGGCGGGCGTCAGCTCGTTCGGCTTCAGCGGCACCAACGCGCACGTCGTCCTCGAGGAGGCGCCGCAGTGACGCCGCGGCGCCGGCTCGACCGAACGGTCCGCCCACTCCTCACCGTCTCGGCGAAGACGGAGGCCGCGCTCAGACAGCGGGCCCGAGATCTGCGGCCGCCACCTTGCGGCGATGCCACCGACGTCGATCGCCGACCTGTGCTTCACCGCCAACGCGGGGCGTGCGCACCTCGAGCATCGGCTCGCGCTCGTCGCCAGCTCGACGCCCAGCTGGCGGAGAACCTGGCCAACGTCGCGGCCGGCGCGCCGCTGGGCGAGGTGAGCGCAGGCGTGACCTCGACCTGCGGAGCCTGCTCGGGTGGCTTTCCTATTCTCGGGACAGGGCGCCCAGTACGCCGGGATGGCGGCGGGTCTCTACCGCGCGGAGCGCGCGCTTCCGAGCGGCCGTCGACCGGTGCGACGCGATTCTGCGCCTGGCGCGGCCGCGCCTGCTGGAGGTCCTCATGACGACGTCGGAGCCGCCCTCGACGAGACGGCATGGGCGCAGCCGGCGCTGTTCGCGGTGGAATACGGACTCGCCGTGATGTGGCGGGGATGGGCGTCGAGCCGGCGTTCGTGCTGGGCCATAGTCTGGGCGAATTCACCGCGGCGTGCGTCGCGGGTGTGCTCTCCGTCGAAAACGCGCTGGCCCTGGTGGCCGAGCGCGGCCGGCTGATGCAGGAGCTCGCCGCGCGGGCGCAATGGCGGTGCTTCACGCCACGGAGGTCGAGGTCGCCGCCGTCGTCGCTGCCGAGCGCGCCGCCGGAGGCCTGGTCAGCATCGCCGCAGTCAACGGCGCGCAGAATGTCGTGATCTCCGGTCAGCCATCCGCGGTCGCACGCGTCACCGCGGCGCTCGCGGCCAGGGGCGTCACCAGTCAGCCGCTGAAGGGGGCGCCAGGCCTTTCACTCGCCCGCTGATGGAGCCGGTGCTGGCGCCACTCGAGGCGGCCGCGGCCGCAGTGACCTATGATGCCGCCCGAATCGGCATCGATCTCGACCCTGACGGGCTCCGCGGTCACCGGAGCGGAGATCGGCGCGTGCAGAGTACTGGCGCGACCAGGCGCGCGGCACCGTGCGATTCGCGGATGCAATGCAGACGCTCTGGGACCGCGGCATCCGCACATGTCTCGAGCTTGGGCCGCATCCGGTTCTGATCGGACTCGCGCCAGCAGGGCCCGAACCAGGGCGCCTACATCGCATCCCTGCGCCGCGGTCGCGACGATTGGGCGCAGGTGGCGTCGAGGCGCTTGGGCGACTGTACGTCGCGGGGGTGCCGATCGACTGGGCGGCGGTAGAGGCTCGACCCGGTCGACGCCGCATCAGTCTGCCGACGTATCCGTTCGAGCGAGCGCGACACTGGCTTCGGCCACCGACGACGCTCCAGTCGACGACGGACGACGATCGCCGAGCGCGACGGCCGGGCATCCGCTGGTCGGCCACCGCCTGCGATCGCCGGCGCTCAAAGAAATCGTTTTCGAGGTGCGCCTCGCTGTCCAGACTGCCCGCTATCTCGGAGACCATCGGGTACGCGGAGAGGCCGTCTATCCGGCCGCCGCGTACCTGGAGTCGGTCACGGCGGCCGCGGCCGAAGCGTTCGGCAAGCACAACCATCGCCTCGAGGACGTCGTCCTGGGCGAGCGCCTGGTTCTCGACGACGATGAGCCGCGCATTGTGCAGATCGTCCTGACGCCGGCGCAGGCGGGGATGAGCGACTTCTCTCTGCAGAGCCGGCCCGCATCCGATTCTGCCGACCCCGATTCGTGGCGACTGCACGCGAGCGGAAGTATACGGCTCGACGTGTCGGAGCAGTCGGATGCGCCGCCCGCCGACATCACGGGCGTCCAGGCCAGGTGCGCCACCGAGCTCGACTCCGACGAGCACTACACCCGGCTCACAGGCCACGGACTCGACTTCGGGCCGGCATTTCGCGGAGTCGAACGGCTGTGGCGCCGGAGCGGAGAGGCGCTCGGCCGACTGCGGCCGCTGGCCGCACTCGGAGAGCTCGCCGACGGATATGGATGCCATCCGGCGATGCTCGACGCCGGCCTCCAGGCGCTGGCCGCGGCTCTGCCGGACGGCGTGATCGATCCAACCGACACGTACCTGCCGCTGCGGATCGATCGCTATGTCCTGCACCGCGCGGGCGCCAATCCCTTCTGGAGCCACGCGGTCATCCGTTCCCGGCCCGACGGTCCTGGTCAAGGCCTCGTCGGCGACGTACGGCTCTTCGGTGACGACGGGCGCGTGGTCGCCGACGTGGTCGGAGTGCATCTGAAACGGGTCCCCAACGAGGCGCAAGACGGTCCGGTGTCCGCACGAGTCCGCGCGTGGCTGCACGACGTGCGCTGGCCGGTCACACCACGGACTGCCGGGCCGGGGACGGCGTCGGCGTGGCACGCCGAGCCACGGGATATCGAGGAGCGGGTCAAGAACGAGTGGCCGGCCCTCCGAGGACACCACGACCTGGCACGATACGCCGATCTCGTTGGCGAGCTCGACACGCTGGCCGCAGCGTACGTTGTCGCGGCCCTGAATGACCTCGGCATGGCGCTGCGCCGCGGTCAGCGGATCGACCCAAAGGCGTTGCCCGGGCGGCTTGGCGTCGTGGATCCGCACCTGCGGCTCTTCGGCCGGATGCTGACCATGCTGGAGGAGGACGGTATCCTCACGCGCCGCGACACCCTGTGGGAGGTCTCGGCGTGAACCGACGCGCGGCGACCTGCGGGCGCGGCAGGCAGCGCTCGAATCGCGCTTTCCCGAATACGGCGCCGAGCTCGCGCTGCTCGGCCGTTGCGGCCCCGAGCTGGCGGCGGCCCTCCGCGGCGCCCGGAGCGGGCTGGAGCTGGTTTTCCCCGGCGGCACCTTGGCCACCGCCGAGCAGCTCTACACGGAATCACCGGTCGCGCAGGCCTACAACGCGCTGCTCCGCTCGGCGATCTCGGCGATGTGCGCGCAGATCCCGACTGGCCATCGGATCCGGGTGCTCGAGGTCGGCGCCGGCACCGGTGGATCGACGAGTTTCCTGCTGCCGATACTTCCGCCCGATCGCACGGACTATATATTCACCGACATCTCGCCGCTGTTCCTCGGCCGAGCCCGGGAGAAGTTCGTCGAGTATCCGTTCGTCCGGTACCGACCGCTCGACATCGAGCAATCACCCGGGAGCCAGGGTTTCGCGGGGGAACGCTTCGACGTCGTCGTGGCCGCCAACGTCCTGCACGCCACGGCCGATCTGCGTTCGGCGCTCGGGCACGTGAGGACGCTGCTGGCCCCGGGCGGGTTACTGGCCCTGCTCGAAATGACGACGCCCCAGCGTGACGTCGATCTCGTCTTCGGGTTGCTGGAGGGGTGGTGGAAATTTACCGACCGTGATCTGCGTTCCGGACACCCTTTGCTCGATCGCTCTGGATGGACCAGACTGCTCGGCGACGTCGGATTCCGGGATCCTATCGCGCTTCCGGACGAGGCGACGGCCGCACAATCAGGCCATCATCCTGTCCCGTGCTTCTTCGGCCGACGCGCCGATCGCCGCCGCAACGTCCAGTCGCTGGCTGATCGTCGGCGGTGACGACGTCGGCCGGCACCTCGCCGTAGAACTCGAGCGCGGCGGCGGTCAGTGCGGAGTCGTCGACTTGCCAGGCGGGCCGGAGCTCGAAGGCCGAGATCTGGAGACAGTGCAGAGGCGGCTTGCCGAGGCGGTCGGCGGTGACGAAACCGAGTGGCGTGGCGTCGTCTTTGTCGCTGGCGGCGGCACGGTCCCCGTCCCTGACGAACCCATGGCCAGACAGGCGTCCACCTGCGGAGTGCTCCTGCAACTCGTACAGGCGTTGATCGCGCGACGACAGGCGACACGGCTCTGGGTGGTGACACGCGGCGCTCAGTGCATCGGCGGTGAGGACGCGCGCAGGCTGGACCCGGCGCAGGCGCCGCTCTGGGGGATGAGCAGGGTGATCGCACTCGAACACCCGGAGCTCTCCTGCGTCTGCATCGACCTGGACCCGACGCCGGCGCCGCCCGCGCGGGACGTGGCGGCACTGATCACCGAGCTGCAGCAACCCGACCGGGAGGATCGCGTCGCGTTCCGCGGCGGCTCACGGCACGCCGCACGGCTGGCGCCTGGAGGCTCTCGGCCGGAAGTCACGCCGACGGCTGCGTCCCGGCCATCGGACGCAGCACAGCCGCCTGTCCGCCTGGAGATCACGCGTCGCGGCACCCTGGACAGTCTGGAGCTTCAACCGACTCAGCGCGTCGCGCCGGGTCCTGGCCAGATCGAGATCGAGGTGCAAGCCACCGGCCTCAATTTCCGCGACGTCCTGGGTGCGATGGGGATGTATCCCGGTGATCCCGGACCGCCTGGCGGCGAGTGCGCCGGCACCGTCGTGGCGGTCGGCCCGGACGTCCAGACACCTCGCGTCGGCGACGAGGTTGTCGCTCTCGCCGCCGGCTGCTTCAGGAGCTACGCGGTGACGCGAGCGGAATGGGCGTTTCCGAAGCCGTCGCGGTGGACGCCGTCGCAGGGGGCCACGGTGCTGGTTCCCTTCCTGACCGCCGTCTTCGCGCTGGAACACTGTGGTCGCATCCGTCCTGGTGAGCGCGTGCTCGTGCACGCCGCAGCTGGCGGCGTTGGTCTGGCGGCGCTGCAGGTCGCAAAACGTGCGGGCGCCGAGGTGTTCGCGACGGCTGGAAGTCCCGAGAAGCAGGCCTACCTGCGCTCGCTCGGCATTCGGCACGTCATGAGCTCTCGCTCGACAGACTTTGCCGCTGAGGTCCGGGCTGCCACCGGAGGCGTCGGGGTCGACCTCGTCCTCAACTCGCTGGCCGGCGACCAAGCGGCGGCCAGCCGGTCGGTGTTGGCTCCAGGCGGTCGGTTCCTCGAGATCGGGAAGACGGCGCTTCTCGATCCCGCCGAGCCCTTGGCTCTCCCGGCCGGCGCTTCCTACATCGTGATCGACTGGAGCCAGACGGCGAGTGAGGACCCCGATCTGATCACGGGCATGCTCCGGCGGCTGATGACCGACCTCTTGGCCGGTGAGCTGCAGCCGCTCCCCGTGCGGAGTTTCCCGACTGGCGAGCGTGGTCGATGCCTTCCGTTACATGGCGCAGGCGCGTCACATCGGGAAGATTGCCGTCGTCCACGGGTCAGTCGACGGCGCGGTTGCCGTCGGCGATGGGACACGATATCGAGCCGATGCCACCTACCTCGTGACCGGTGGCCTGCGAGGCCTCGGGCCCGTCGTGGCCCGACACCTGGTGGACGGCGGCGCGCGGCAGCCTCGTCCTCATGGGTCGGGCGCGCCGACCGACCACGCGCGCGCCGTCGTGGACGAGCTGCGTGCCGCTGGAGCTCAGGTGGTAGTCGTGCAGGGCGACGTGACGCGGGCAGACGACGTGGCGCGAGCGCTTCGCCGCGCTCGCCGACCTGCCGCCTCTGCGCGGTATCTTCCACTGCGCCGGCGTGCTCGACGACGGGGTGCTGCGTCGCCTGGACTGGCGCCGCTTCGCTCAAGTCCTGGCACCGAAGGTCGCGGGCACATGGCTGCTGCCGCAATCGCGCGCGTGCCGAAGTCCTCGACTTCTTCGTGCTCTTCTCCTCGGCCGCGGCTGTGCTGGGCTCGGCGGGCCAGGCGAATCATGCCGCCGCCAATGCCTACCTCGACACGTTCGCGCACGCGCTGCGCGCCGAGGGAGTCCCGGCGCGTCAGCATCAACTGGGGAGTCTGGTCCGAGGTCGGTGCGGCCGCCGAGCGAAACGTCGGGGACCGCGTCGGCGCTCAGGGCGTCGGCGTCATCACGCCCGCCGAGGGTGTCCTCGTGCTGGATGAAATTCTCAGACGGGACCAGCCTCAGGTCGCGGTCCTTCCCGTTCACTGGCCGACGTACCTGCGGCAGTATTCGGGCGGCGCCACGCTCCCCTACTTCTCCCTCCTCGCGGGCGAGGGTCGCCGCGAATCCACTCCCAGCAGCGGCATGCCTGCCGCCGCCGACCTCGCGCGCGAGCTCGCAGGAGCGCCGCCGGCCCAGCGCCGGGCTCGGCTCATGGCGCACGTTCGGCGGCAGGCCGCGCGCGTACTCGGCTTCGAGGCCGGCGACGCGATCGATGCCCGGCAGCCGCTTGCTGAGCTGGGCCTGGACTCGCTGATGGCGGTAGAGTTTCGCAACCTTCTTGGCGCGAGCGTCACCCTGGAACGGGCACTGCCGGCGACGTTGCTCTTCGATCATCCGACGCTCGAGGCCCTCGTCGACTATCTGGCGGCCCGCATCCCGGGCGTCGAGCCGCAGACGAAGGCGACGCCGGTGGCGGTCGGCGTCGAGCGGCCCGGTGACGCCCTGGACAGAATCGAGCAGCTCTCCGACCAGGACGTCCAGCGGCTACTCAAGCAGAGGCTGGGGAGTTGATCGCACCATGACCGATTTCGCCGAGCGGATCACCAGGCTATCCCCAGAGCGCCTAGCTCTGCTGGCGATGGACTTGAAGGCCAGGCTCGATGCCGCCGAGCAGGCCGCCGCGGAGCCCATCGCGATCGTCGGGATGGCCTGCCGATTCCCGGGCGCCGATACGCCCGCTCAGTTCTGGGACCTGCTTCGCGACGGCGGGGACGCCATCACCGAGGCTCCGACGGACCGCTGGGACGTCGACGCGCTCTACGATCCGGATCCCGACGCGCCGGGCAAGATGTCGACGCGGTGGGGCGGCTTCCTTCGCCGACGTCGACCACTTCGACGCGCAATTCTTCGGCATCGCCCCGCGCGAGGCGGTGAGCATGGACCCCCAGCAGCGCCTGCTGCTGGAGGTGGCCTGGGAGGCGCTGGAGGACGCCGGCAAGCCGCCGGACGCGCTCGCCGGGAGCGCGACCGGCGTCTTCATCGGCGCTGTGCAACAGCGACTACTTCAACATGCTCCTGCGGCAGGGTCGCGGCGCGATCGACGCCTATCTGGCCACCGGGAACTCGCACAGCGTCGCGTCGGGGCGCCTGTCATACCTGCTCGGGCTGCAGGGCCCCAGCGTTTCGCTCGACACAGCATGCTCGTCGTCGCTGGTCGCGGTCCACCTCGCCTGCCAGAGCCTGCTCACCGGAGACTGCCGCGTCGCTCTGGCGGGCGGCGGTCAACGTCATGCTCTCGGCCGATTCCACCATCGCGCTCTCCAAGGCGCACATGATGGCGCCGGACGGCCGCTGCAAGGCCTTCGACGCCTCCGCCGAACGGCTTTGTACGGGCGGAGGGCTGCGCGGTGATCGTACTGAAGAAACTGGCCGACGCCCTCGCCGACGGTGATCGCGATCCACGCCGTCATCCGCGGCACCGCCGTCAACCAGGACGGCCGCAGCAGCGGACTGACGGCACCGAACGGCCCTGCTCAGGAAGGCGGTCATCCGGCACGCGCTCGCCCGCGCGCGCGCTGCAGCCTCGCGACGTCGACTACATCGAGGCTCATGGGACCGGGACGGCTCTCGGCGATCCGATCGAGGTGCGAGCGCTCGGCGCGGTGTTCAGCGAAGGGCGGCGACCGTCCGCGCCTCTGCTCATCGGCTCGGTGAAGACGAACCTCGGACACCTGGAAGCGACCGCGGGCACTGGCGGGGCTGTTGAAGGTCGTGCTGGCCCTAGAGCACGAGGCCATTCCCGCGACACTGCACGTCCACACACTGAATCCTCACATCGAGTGGAACGAGCTGCCGCTCCGGGTCGTGACTGAACTCACCCCGTGGCCGGCCGAGGGCCGGCCCCGACTCGCCGGCGTGAGCTCGTTCGGGTTCAGCGGGACGAACGCGCATGCCGTCGTCGAGGGTCCACCGGCGGCGGCACCGGCGACGCCGTCAGGCGCCGACCGTCCCTGCCATCTGCTCGCGCTGTCGGCGAAGAACCAGGAAGCCCTGCGCAAGCTCGCTGCTCTCTATCACCCGATCGTCGCCGACGCGTCGCCGGACGCGCTTGCGAACATCTGCTTCACCGCCAATTCCGGGCGGCAGCATTTCGCCGAGCGTCTGACTCTCGTGGGCGACAGCGCGGCGACCTTGGCCGCCGATCTCGCGGCGGTCGCTGCGGGCCAGACGCCGGCGGGCGCCGCGAGGGGATCGCTCACCGTCGCGGATCCCCCGGAGGTCGCATTCCTGTTCACCGGTCAGGGCTCGCAGTACGCGGGCATGGCGCGGCTGCTGTACGACACGCACCCGACGTTCCGGGCTGCGCTGGACCGCTGCGACGCGATCGCGCGCCGGTATGTCGATCGCCCGCTGCTGGCGACGATCTATCCCGAGGTTGGCGCTACGTCGTTGATCGACGAGACCTCGTACACTCAGCCGGCCCTCTTCGCCATCGAGTACGCGCTCGCCGAGCTCTGGCGGTCGTGGGGAGTCACGCCCACCGTGGTGGCAGGGCACAGCGTCGGAGAGTACGCCGCCGCGTGCGTGGCCGGCGTGTTCGGGCTCGAGGACGCGATCAAGCTCGTTGCGGCGCGCGGCCGACTCATGCAGGCCCTCCCGCGCAACGGCGCGATGGTCGTCGCCTTCGCCCCCGAAGCGCGGGTGGCCCGCGCGATCGCGGGTCACGAGGACGACGTTTCGCTGGCCGCCGTCAACGGTCCCACCAACGTCGTGATCTCCGGGCGCCGCGATGCCGTCCAGGCGATCGTCGGTGTGCTGAGGGCCGAGGGAGTGGGCAGCCGGGAGCTCACGGTGTCGCATGCCTTCCACTCGCCGTTGATGGACCCGATGCTCGATGAATTCGAGCGCGTGGCGAACGAAATCGACTATGCGCCACCGCGTCTCGCCATCATCTCGAATATCACCGGCGGCTTCGTGGAACCGGCCGAGATCGCGTGCGCGTCGTACTGGCGTCGGCACGCGCGCGCACCCGTGCGCTTCGAGACCACCGTGCGCACGATGGATCGCCCCGGCCTTCGACTTTTCGTGGAGGTTGGCCCAAGCCCAGTCCTTTCAGATATGGCGCGCCAGTGCCTGCCGGACTCTGTCGCGCGGTGGTTGCCTTCGATCCGGCGCGGGCGCAACGATTGGACAGAGCTGCTCCGCAGCCTCGCCGTCCTCTATACGGCCGGCGCGCTGATCGACTGGGGCGGCTTCGACGCCGCGTATTCGCGTCGACGCGTCCCGCTGCCGTACTACCCCTTCCAGCGGCAGCGGTACTGGCCGTCAACGCAGCTAACGCAGGACCTGGTGCCCGCGCGGCGCGACGAGCGTCCAGATCATCCGGTCATCGGGCGCCGAGTTTCGACCGCGGCGGCCGATGCTGTGTTCGAGACGCAGCTCGGGCTGGAAACGCACGCGTTCCTCAAGGATCACCGCATCCAGGGCCGGGTCATCGTGCCGGGACCGTGGTACCTCGAGATGGCTCGCGCCGGGAGCGCCGCGACGCTGGGGGAGGACGCGGTGGAGTTGTCCGACGTGACGGTCCTGGCTCCGCTCGAGTTGCGGGACAACGAAGAGCGGACCGTGCAGTGGATCGGCCGACGCGAGGACGCGAACACCGTTTCGTTCGAGCTCCACGGTCTGACCGACGGGTCGGCGGGCGAGCCGACATGGACCATGCACGCCAGCGGCCGCGCTCGCCGCGTGAGCTCGCGAGCGGTCGGCGACACGGCCACTGACCTCGACCTTGTCCGGGCCCGTTGTGCGGACGAGATACCCGTGGCGGACTACTACGCAAATCTCCGCGCCCACGGCATCGATTTTGGTCCGGGCTTCCAGGGCGTGCGCCAACTCTGGCGGCGTGACGGCGAGGCGCTCAGCCATGTCGTCCTCGCCGAGTCGCTCGTCGCCGGCGCGGGCGCTTACGCGCTGCACCCCGCGGTGCTCGACGCGGGGTTCCAGACTCTGGGTGCCGGCCTGCATGGTCTCCTGACCGATGGAGATCAAGTGCCCTTCCTCATGATCGGCGTCGAGCGCCTTCGCGTCCTCACCGCCGGATGCACGGAGGTCTGGGCCCATGCGACGCTCCGGCCCGGCACGGGCTCTCCGGCCGACATGCTGACAGCCGATCTGCATCTCCTCGACCAGGCCGGGCGCATGGTGGTCGAGCTCGAAGGAGTGAGACTCCGGCGCGCCTCCGCCGACATCGCCTTCGGAGACCGTCGCCGCTTCGGGGACTGGCTCTACCGCGTGGAGTGGCGAGCGCAGGAGCACACCGGAGAGGAGACCTGGGCCTCACGACGCCTCGCCGAACCGACGGCGATCGCCGCCCGCGTCGAGCCGGGGGTCCCCGAGCTACGATCACGATTCGGCCTCGACGACTACGGAGAGCTGGTGCGCGAGCTCGACGCCTTGGCCACCAGGTATGCGCTGCACGCAATGCAGCGCCTCATCCGCGACTGGACGGTGGGCGCGCGCGTCACGCTGGACGAGCCGACGTTCTCGGGGCGCGGCCATCTGCCCCGCGTGCTTCGGCGCATCGTCGACATGCTCGAGCACGACGGCGTGCTGAGGCGAAGCGGCGTCGAATGGGTCGTGGCGAAACACGGTGACGGGCCGTCACCCGACGAGCACGCGGCCGCGCTTCGGGAACGGTTTCCCTCCTATGACGCCGAGCTGACCCTCGTCAGTCGATGCGGTGAGCGCCTCGCCGATGTCCTCGCCGGCGTGTGCGATCCGCTCCAGCTGCTGTTCCCCGACGGGTCAACGACCGTGGCCGAACGGCTGGCACAGGATTCTCCGCCCGCGCTCGCCTACAACAGCCTGGTCCACTCGGCCTTCACGGCCGCGCTCACCGAGGTTCCCGCGAACTGTCCCGTTCGCATCCTGGAGATCGGCGCCGGGACGGGGGGCACCACCACAGCCGTGTTGCCGGCCCTGGCATCACACCAGGCGGAGTACGTCTTCTCCGACATCTCGCAGCTCTTCCTGGCCCGGGCCCGCGACAAGTACGCCCGCTATCCCTTCGTGCGATACGAGATGCTCGATATCGAGGTCGATCCGGCCCAGCAAGGTTTCGACGGTCGGCGATTCGATATCGTCCTCGCGGCAAACGTCCTGCACGCCACGGCCGATCTCGAACGGACGATCGCCCACGTTCGGCAGATCATGGCGCCCGGAGGTCTCCTCGTCCTGCTCGAGGGCACGGCATCCCAGCGGTGGGTCGATCTCACGTACGGACTCACGGCGGGCTGGTGGAAGTTCAGCGATCACGCCCGGCGACCCGCGCACCCCTTGCTCTCGACGTCGAAGTGGCTGGGCCTGCTCGCGGACGCGGAGTTCGTGGGTCCCGCGGCGATTGGCGATGCCGAAGACGGAAGACGGGGCTCGCTCGGCAGGCCATCGTCATGGCGCGCAACCCCGACGCGCCGGCGACCGTGAGCGCGGCGACACCGGCGCCGGGGGGCGCGTGGCTGATCCTGGCCGACCGCGGTGGTGTCGGCGAGCGCCTGAGGGATGCGCTGGCGGCGAGGGGGCACTCCTCCGTCGTCGTGCGGGCCGGGAACGAGGCCGACCTGGCCTCGCTCGAGGGCCTCGAGCGGCTGATCCAGTCGGCGACTCACGGCGGTCGCGATGCGCTACACGGGGTCGTGCATCTGCTCGGCCTCGACGCCGCTTCGACCGAGCACACGCCCACAGCCGAGCTCGAAGCGGCGGCGACGCGGACTACTCGAAGCGCCCTCTTTGCCGTGCAGGCGTTGGCGAAGGGGACGGGCCATGTGCGCCCACGGCTCTGGCTCGTGACCCGCGGGGCTCAGGCGATAGGGCCGGCCGACGGCCATCTCGAGCTGTCCCAATCGCCGCTGTGGGGTCTCGGGCGCGTCGCGGCCATGGAGCACCCAGAGATCTGGGGTGGACTCGTCGACCTCGACCCGATGCCGACCCGCGACGAGATCGAAGCATTGATCGCGGAGCTGCTCGGCGCAGACCACGAGGATCAGGTCGCTCTCCGGCAGCACGTTCGTCACGTCGCCCGCCTGGCCCGTTTGCGACCGTACCAGCCGGCACGTGAGCCAGCGAGCTTCCGCGACGATGCGACGTATCTGCTGACCGGCGGAGTGGGTGGCATGGGACTCCAGGTCGCGCGGTGGATGGCTGAGCGTGGTGCTCGCCACCTCGCTCTCCTGGCACGTCGCGCGCCGACGGACGCTGCGCGCGTCGCACTGCATGAAATCGAACGGCTCGGGACCCGGTTCCTCATCGAGCAGGCCGACGTCGCAAGCGAACCTGATCTCGTCAGGGTCCTCGCTGACATCGCGGCCTCTATGCCGCCGATCCGCGGCATCATCCACGCGGCAGGCATCTTCGACGACCGCGTGCTTCTGCGCCACGACTGGGACCGATTCGCCCGGGTGCTCAAGCCCAAGCTCAACGGCGCCTGGAACTGCACCGTCTCACCCGCGGGATGCCGCTCGACTTCTTCGTCTTGTTCTCGTCGGCCGCCTCCTTCATGGGGCCCGTCGGACTCGCCAACTACACCGCCGCGAACGTCTTCCTCGATGCCCTCGCGCATCAACGCCGGAGAGCCGGACTCCCGGCGCTCAGCATCGACTGGGGACCATGGCACCAGGTCGGGATGGCCGAGGCCGTAGGCGCCGTGCGACAGAGCCAGTGGACCGCGGGGGGCTTCGGAACTATGGCGGTGGCCGATGCCCTCGACGTGCTCGGCGACCTGCTTCAACAAGACGTGACGCAGGTCGGCGTCCTGCCCGCCGAGTGGTCACGCTACGTGGCCAGCTTCGCCTCGGGACGCGAGCCGCGGATGTTCAGTGACCTCGTGCGCGAGGACCGGCTCCGCGCCGAGTCGGTTCGATCCACCACGCAGGACTCGGACTTCCACCGACGGCTCGAGGGCGCCACGGCCGCCGATGGGCGGGCCCTGGTCACGGCGCTGGTCACGGAGCACGTGATTCGCGTGCTCGGGTTTGACGCCGGCTTCGCGCTGGGTCTGCAGCAGCGGTTCTTCGAGATCGGCATGGACTCGCTCACCGCCGTGGAGCTGAAAAATCGCCTGCAGGCCGTCATGAAGCGGTCGTTGCCGTCGACGCTCGTCTTCGACTACCCGACGGTGGAATCGCTGACGACGTACCTCGCCCTGCAGATCCTCCGGCTCGCTCCGACTGCGTCGCCGGTCACCCCGACGGGGCCTGAGGACACGAGCGGGGCCGCGGCCGACATGTCGAATCTCATCGGAAGACGAGCTGACGTCGATGCTGGCCGAGAAGCTGAGGCAGATCGGATGAGCGAGCCCCTCGCGACCCCGGACGCGAACAGCAAAGATCGCCGAGCGCTTTTGAGCCAGGCGCTGACGGCGCTCGGTCAGATGCAGGGACGGCTGGAAGCGAGCGAGCGCGCGCATTCCGAGCCCATCGCGGTCATCGGCATGGGCTGTCGATTCCCGGGGCGCCGACGACCCCGAGGCCTTCTGGCGGTGCTGCACGACGGCGTCGACACGGTCACCGAGATTCCGGCCGACCGCTGGGACGTCGATGCCTACTACGATCCGGACCCCGAGGTACCGGGCAAGATGTACACCCGCTACGGCGGCTTCCTGAAGGACGTCCGCGGCTTCGACGCGCAGTTCTTCGGCATCTCGCCGCGAGAGGCGATCACCCTGGACCCGCAGCAGCGCCTGCTGCTGGAGGTCGCCTGGGAAGCGCTCGAGCACGCCGGCCATCGCCGCCGACCGGCTCGTCGGCACCCGCACCGGCGTCTTCATCGGCATCGGAAGCACGACTACGCGCAGCTTCAGCTCAAGGGCGGCGACCGGACGCGCATCGACGCCTACATCGGGACCGGAGGGGGCCTCTGCGTCGCCGCCGGCCGGCTCTCGTACGTTCTGGGGCTCGCACGGTCCCAGCCTGGCGGTCGACACCGCCTGCTCGTCGTCGCTGGTGGCCGTGCATCTGGCCTGTCAGAGCCTGCGCACTGGCGAGTGCGATCTCGCGCTCGCCGGCGGCGTCAATCTGATGCTGGCGCCGGACGTGTCGATCTACCTGTCGCAGGCTGCGCGCGATTGCCCCCGACGGCCGGTGCAAAACCTTCGACGCCGCCGCCGACGGCTACGGCCGCGGGGAAGGCTGCGGCGTCGTGGTGCTGAAGCGCCTGTCCGACGCGACGCGCGACGGTGACAGCGTCCTGGCGCTGATCCGGGGCTCGGCGGTCAATCAGGACGGCCGCAGCGGCGGCCTGACGGTGCCCAACGGACCGGCGCAGCAAGACGCTCATCCGCGACGCGCTCGCGAACGCCGCGGTCGAGCCGCACCAGATGGACTACGTGGAGGCGCACGGCACGGGCACGGCGCTGGGCGATCCCGATCGAGCTGGCGGCCCTCGGGGCGCACTCGGCCGCGACCGTGGGGACGCCGAGCGCCTGGTCCGTCGGCTCGGTCAAGACCAACATCGGGCACCTCGAGGCCGCGGCGGGCATCGCCGGCCTGATCAAGGTCGTCCTGGCGCTGCAGCACGGCGAGATTCCGCCGCACCTCCACTTCAACACGCCGAACCCGCACGTGGCCGCCGACGAGCTGCCCGGTGCTCGTCCCGACCGGCCGCATGCCCTGGCCGCCGGCACGCGGACCGCGGCTGGCGGGGGTCAGCTCCTTCGGCTTCAGCGGGACGAATGCGCACGTCGTCGTGGAAGAGCCGCCCGAGCCGGCGGCGATCGCCCCGAGCGCGGACCGAGCGGCCGCTGCACTGCTCCCGGTGTCCGCTCGGACCGAGCCGCGCGCTGCGAGAGCTTGCACGCCGTACGGAGCGCCACCTGGACGCCGAACCCGGACGACGCCCTCGCCGACGTCTGCTTCACCGCGAGCGTCGGGTCGCTCGCACTTCGCGTCACCGGCTGGCCGTGTCGCGTCCACCGGCACCAGGCCGGCGAGCGCTGGCCGCCTTCGCGCGACGGCGGTACGGTGCCCGGTCTGCGCGTCGGGCGCGCTGGCGAGCGGCGCGCCTCAAGGTCGCCTTCCTCTTCACCGGCCAGGGCTCCCAGTACGAGGGCATGGGGCGGCGCCTCTACGAGACGCAGCCCGACGTTCCGGAACGCGCTCGATCAGTGCGACGAGATCCTGCGCGGCACGCTGCCGGTGCCGCTGCTGTCGGTCCTGTTCCCGGAGCCGGGCACAGTCCTCGACTCTCGACGAGACCGACGTACGCGCAGCCGGCTCTGTTCGCCCTCGAGTACGCGCTGGCCGAGCTGTGGCGCTCGTGGGGCGTCGAGCCGGCGCTGGTCGCTGGGCCACAGCGTCGGCGAGTACGTCGCCGCCTGCGTCGCCGGCGTCTTCAGCCGTCGAGGACGGCCTGCGCCTGATCGCGGCGCGCGGTCGGCTGATGCAGGCGCTGCCCGCGGCGGCGCGATGGCGGCCGTGTTCGCCGACGAGGACCGCGTCGGCCGACGTGGTCGGCCGTGAGCGATCACCTGTCGATCGCGGCCGTCAACGGCCCCGAGCACGTCGTCATCTCGGGGACCGCACGACGCGGTGGGATCGGCGACGAGGCTCTGCAGGCGGCTGGAATCCGAATCCAGGCAGCTGACCGTCTCGCACGCCTTCCACTCGCCGCTCATGGAGCCGATGCTGGACGACTTCGAGCGCGTGGCTGCACAGGTCCAATTCGCGGCGCCGCGCATCACCGTCGTCTCCGATATCGATGGACGCCTCGCCGGGATGGAGCTGACGCGAGCTCAGTACTGGCGTCGGCACGTCAGGGAGCCCGTCCGATTCGCCGCGGTGATGCGAACGCTGCAAACCCAGAGCGCCTCGATGTTCATCGAGATCGGTCCCGCCACGACCTTGCTCGGCATCGGGCGGCAATCCGTGCCCGACTTCGCCGGGGCCTGGGTGGCGTCGCTCCGGCCCGGACGCGATGACGCTCAGCAGATGCTCGATGGCCTTGCGGCCGCCTACGTCGGCGGAGTCGACGTCGACTGGGCGGGCGTCCACCGGGAGGATCGGCCCCGGAGACGGATATCGCTGCCGACCTACCCGTTCCAGCGAGAGCCGTTTTGGCTCGCGCCGGACGATGAGCCAGCGGCCCGGCCGGGGGAAGGACACGGCGTCGGCGGCCACCCACTGCTGGGCCGTCGACTCGAGGTCGCGTCACTCGACGCCACACACGTCTGGGAGGGGGTACTCGATCGCACTCGCCTGCCGTATCTCGACGATCACCGCATCCAGGGCGCCGTCGTGTTTCCAGCCGCGGCGTACACGGAGATGGTCGTCGCAGCCGCCAGCGAGCTGTTCGGCGACAGGCCCTGCGTGCTGACGGACGTCGCGTACGAAGTGCCACTGCTGATCAACGCGGGCGCGCTGAGAAGCCAGGTCGTCATCTCGATGTCCACGGAGGACCACGGAACGTTTGCCGTGTACACGAGACCCGCCGACAGCGCCCGCGGCCCGCACTCGGCGGCCGCGTGGGTGCGTCACGTGAGCGGCCGTCTCAGACGGCCGGACGAGGGTGCTCCTGCGCTCACGGCGCCGTCGGCGTTGAACGAGGCGCGCGCACGGTGCACAGAGGAGCTGGCCGGGACGGCGTTTTACCACGAGCTGGCCCGGCGGGGAAACCAGTGGGGACCGTGCTTTCAAGGTCTCGTGCGCTTGTGGCGGGCCGGCGAGGAGGTCGTGAGCGAGGTGCAAGCAGTGCCGGCGCTGCGCGCGGACATGGTCAAGTATCGCTTCCATCCCGCGGTGGCGGACGCGTGTGGTCAACTGCTCGCCGCCATCCGTCCGGCGGAGGGTGCCTCGCGTACCCGCGGAGCGTTCGTCGGAGGCGGCATCGACGAGGTCCGTATCCACCGTCCGCTCCGCGGCGAACGATTCTGGTCGCACGCGCGTGCCGTGAAGGCCACGAAGGGTGCGAGCAACGTCTTGAGCGGCGACATCCGGATCTACGACGAGCACGAGGCCGTCGTCGCAGAGCTGCTCGGCGTTCGCTTCTGGTACCTGGACTCCGACGATGCGGCGCCGACGACGCGGAGTGCGGACAACTGGCTCTACCAGCTTCGATGGGAGCGACGAGGGCGCGAACGAGCGGCGCCCGCGACGACGGATTCGGCCTGGCTGATCTTCGAGGACGAGGGCGGAGTGGGCCGGGCGCTGGCGGCCGAGCTCGGATCGCGGGGCGGGCGATGCGTGCGCGTCCGTCGCGGCGCGCGGTTCGAGCAGACCGGGCACGACACCTACACGATTCGTGTCGACGCGGTATCCGATATGCGATCGCTGATCGATGCGGCCGCGCCCGGCGAGCGTCCGGTCACCCACGTCGTTCATCTGTGGAGCCTCGACAGTCCGTCTGGCGATCAGCTGGACATCGGGCCGCTCGAGACGGTCCAGACGCTCGGGTGGATGAGCGCCGTGCGGGTCGTGCAGGCCCTGACTCGGCCCGCCGAGGGCCCGCGGCCAAGAATGTGGCTCGTGACGCGCGGCGCTCAGCCGGTTGGTGGACCGACGCCGCTGGCGGTAGCCCAGTCGCCGCTGTGGGGCTTCGGTCGCAGTCTGGCCGTCGAGCATTCAGAGCTATGGGGAGGTCTGCTCGACCTCGACGCCCAGACCCCTCCGAATGCTTCCGCGGCGTTGCTCTACGACGAGATCGCCGCGAGCGACGGTGAGGATCAGGTCGCGTTTCGCGACGGTGTCCGATTCGTCGCCCGCCTCGGACGGTTCCGCCGGAGCCCGACGTCTCGGAACCTCCATTGGCGCGTCGACGCCACGTACCTCGTCACCGGAGGGCTGGGCGGACTCGGGTTGGAGGTCGCACGGTGGATGGTCGAGCAAGGCGCCCGGCGCCTGATCCTCCTGGGCCGCACCTCGCTTCCGCCTCGCGCGCTCTGGTCGACGCTCCCCCCGGGGACGCAGGCGGATCAGGCGAGAGCGGTCCGTGATCTCGAGCGCCAGGGAGCCAGCGTTCACCTGGCCGGCATCGACGTCGGCGACGCACGCGCACTGGGGGAATTTCTCGAGGGCTTCCGGCAGCAGGGCTGGCCACCGATTCGTGGCGTCATCCATGCGGCCGGAGTCATGCAGTATCAGGCGATGGAAGAGTACGACGCGGCCGCGCAGATCGCGGTCGGCCGCGCGAAGATCGCCGGCGCGTGGCTGTTGCATCGGCTCCTCGCCGACGCACCGCTCGACTTCTTCGTGCTGTTCTCGTCGGCGGCTTCCGTGCTCAGCTCGCCCCTGGTCAGCGGATATGCCGCCGCCAATGCATTCCTCGACTCCCTCGCGCACCACCGCCTGGCCCTCGGCCGCCACGCGGTGAGCATCAACTGGGCGGCGTGGTCGGAAATCGGAATGGCGGCGCGCGTGGCGCGCCGGCCGGTCGGAGCAACCGCGGAGGAGGCGATGATCACGCCGGCCGCCGGGATCGAGGCGCTCCGGCGTATCCTGCTCAGCGGCGCAACGCAGGCGGCGGTGCTCCCGATAGACTGGCGGCGCTGGCGGCAGCTCTATCCGACGTTCATGCAGGCCCCGCTTCTCCGCGATCTGGGCGACGCGTTGCAGGATGGAGTATCCGGGCCTCCGGTCCCCGGCGCCGGGTCGATTCGACAGCTGGACGAGGTCGCGCGGCGCGACACCCTGGCCGGCTATTTGACAGATCAAGTCGCGGCGATCACCGGTGTGCCGACAGCCGAGCTGGACGCCGAGCAGCCGCTCGGTGAGCTCGGGTTCGACTCGCTGATGGCGGTCGAGCTCAAGAACCGCATCGAGCGCGATTTCGGCATCGCCCTTCCGATGGTCCAGCTCCTCGAGCGGCCGAGTGTGGCGACACTGCTGGCCTTCGTGACGACGCGCCTCGAAACCGCGAGCGTCGTGGAGTCGCCGCCCACTGTGGCCGACGACTTCGAGGAAGGCCGGATTTGACGCTCTCACATCTCCTGAGCGAGCTCGCTCGACGGGACATCACGCTGTGGCCCGAGGGCGATCACCTTCGCTTCCGCGCGCCGCGGGGAGCGCTCACGCCGGAATTGCGCGACGCGCTGGTGAACCGGAAGCTGGAGGTCATCGCCGAGCTCCGCGACCGCGCTGGGGCAACGGCGACGGCCTTGCCGCTGTCGTTCGGGCAAGTGGCGCTGTGGCTGCAACACCAGCGAGCTCCGGCCAGTGCGGCCTATCACATCGGGATCGCGATTCGCATCCGCTCGACCGTCGACGTCGGGGCCTTGCGGGCGGCGCTCCAGGGGCTCGTGGACCGCCACGCGACCTTGCGGACCACGTACGCGGTGACGGCAGAGGGACCCGTGCAGCGCGTCCGCGGCGGCCTCGCTGCCCGACTCGACGTGGTCGATGTCTCTGGACGAACGGAAAGCGATCTCGCCGAAGACGTGGCGACGGCCTACCGGCAGCCGTTCGACCTCCAGGCAGGACCCATCGCCCGCGGCCACCTCTTCACGCGCCGAGCCGATGACCACGCGTTCCTGTTCGTCATCCACCATATCGCCGCCGACGGATCGTCCGCCCTGCTGCTCCTGGACGAGCTGCGCACGCTGTACGCGGCGCAGGCGGCCGGGACCGCATCGTCTCTCCCGATGCCGACCGCGCAGTACTCGGACTTCGTCGGCTGGCAACGTGAGCTGGTTGACGGACCCGAAGGCCAGCGGCAGCTGGCGTACTGGCGTCGCCGACTCGCCGGCGACCTGCCGGTGCTCGCGTTGCCCGCGGATCGACAGCGCCCACGGCTGCCGAGCTATCGCGGAGCCTCACACACCTTCGTGTTATCCGGAGCGCTGACGGAACAGCTGAAGTCGCTGGCCCAGGCCGAGGGCACGACGCTCTACGCGACCTTGCTCGCCGGATTCCAGGCGCTGCTCCATCGCTACAGCGGGCAGGATGACGTCATCGTCGGCTCGCCGACGTTCGGACGCAGCAGCGCGAGGTTCGCGGAGGTCGTCGGCCATTTCGTCAACCTCGTCTCGATCCGTGTCGACTGTGGGGGCAACCTGAGCTTCCGCACGCTCCTGCACCGCACGAAGGATGCGGTCCTGTCGGCGCTCGAGCACCAGGATTACCCCTTCCCGCTGCTCGTGGAGCGACTCGGATTCGGTCGCGATCCGGGACGCTCGCCGGTCTTCCAGGCCATCTTCGCGCTGCAGCGGTTACAGCGCACCGACGAGCTCGCAGGCTTACTGCTGCCCGGCGGTCAGGGCCCGGTCGACGCGCCCGGTGGTCTGCGTCTCGAGCCGATGCCGCTCGCGCAGCAAGAGGGGCAGTTCGATCTGGTCCTCGAGATGGTCGAAGTGGCAGGAGCGCTGCATGGGTCGCTGAAATACAGCACCGACATCTTCATGGCCGACACGATCGCCCGAATGGTCGGTCATCTGCAGACGCTCCTCGCTGACGCCGTTCGCGATCCGTCCCGGGCCCTGTCGCAGCTCGCGATCCTCACCGACCGCGAGCGACGCGAGATTCTCGTCGACTGGAACAGCACCACTCTCGACTACCCGCGTGATACCTGCATCCATCGGCTCGTCGCGGCCCAGGCGATGCGAGCGCCCGACGCGCTCGCCGTGGCCGCGGGTGCGCGTCACCTCACCTACGGCGAGCTGGATCGGCGCGCGAACCAGCTCGGGCGGCGACTGGGTCGGATGGGTGTGGGTCCGGGATCCCTCGTCGGCGTGTGCCTCGAGCGCTCGGTGGACCTCCTGGTGGGCATCCTCGGCGTGCTGAAGGCGGGAGGAGCCTACGTCCCACTGGACCCGGCCTATCCGGCCGAGCGCTTGTCGTTCATGATCGAGGATGCCCGGATGCCGGTGCTGCTGACCCACGCGAAGCTCGAGGCCCGGCTGATGGCCAGTCCCGCCCGGCGTCTTCGACTGGACGCTGACTGGCCGGACATCGCCCAGGAGCTCGACGGTCCGCTCGACGCGGGCGTGACCGGCGCGGATCTCGCCTACGTGATCTACACGTCCGGCTCCACCGGCACGCCGAAGGGGGTCGAGCTCCAGCACGACGGTCTCGTGAACCTTGTGACGTGGCATCAGCACGTCTACCACGTCACGCCCGCTGATCGAGCGACGCTTCTGGCCGGACTCGGCTTCGATGCGTCCGTGTGGGAAGTCTGGCCCTACCTGGCCAGCGGAGCCAGTCTGCACATCCCCGCCGAGGAGACGCGGATCGCACCGCCGAGGCTGCTGCCGTGGCTCGCATCCGAGGGCATCACCCTTTGCTTCATGGCAACACCCCTTCTGGAGGCGGCCCTGCAGCTGCCGTGGCCGAGTGGCCTCAAGATACGCGCCGTGCTCACCGGTGGCGACCGTCTCCATCGGCCGCCGGACCGCGGGCTGCCATTCGAGGTCGTCAATCACTACGGCCCGACCGAAACCACCGTCGTCGCCACGTGGCAGCCGGTGGCTCCCGACAGCGGCGGCCCACCGCCCATCGGACGTCCGATCGCGAACACCCAGGCGTACGTGCTCGACGCGAATCTCGAACCCGTGCCCGTCGGCGTCGCGGGCGAGCTCTATCTCGGTGGCGACGGTCTGGCTCGCGGGTATCTCAATCGGCCGGAGCTGACCGCGGAGCGCTTCATCGTCCACTCGCTCGGCGACCGGAACGTGCGCCTCTATCGGTCCGGCGACCTCGTGAAATACCGGCCCGACGGCGCGCTGGAGTTCATCGGGCGCGGTGACAACCAGGTCAAGATTCGTGGGTTCCGTATCGAGCTCGGCGAGATCGAGGCGGTACTGTGTCGGCAGCCGCTGGTCGGCGAGGCCGTCGTGGTGGCCCGAGACGATGGCGCGCGTGGAAGGCAGCTCGTCGCGTACGTGACCGCGTCGCATCAGCCCGGGCCCAAGGCCGTCGCGCTGCGCGACGGCCTGCGCGCGAAGCTCCCCGATTACATGGTGCCGGCATTCATCGTGGTCCTGGACGCGTTACCACTCACCGAGAACGGAAAGGTTGCGCGCGACCGGCTGCCGGCGCCCGAGCCGCCGCTGCCTCCCCGGCAGGCACAGCCGGGACCGCGCAACGAGATCGAGCGGATGCTGAGCCGCACCTGGCAGGAGGTCCTGCAGGTCGCGACGGTCGACGTGGACGATAATTTCTTCGATCT
Source organism: uncultured Candidatus Rokubacteria bacterium (assembly GCA_963789955.1). Taxonomy (GTDB): domain Bacteria; phylum Methylomirabilota; class Methylomirabilia; order Rokubacteriales; family CSP1-6; genus AR31. The sequence goes on along the minus strand of CAWBMV010000034.1, from coordinate 186,427 downwards.
GGGCGGCCACTCTCTGTTGCTCGTCGCCGTGCAGGCTCGTCTGACGAACGCGCTCGGGCTCGACGTCTCCATCCTCGACATGTTCCAGTACCCGACGATCCGGACCCTGGCCGCCCATCTCGCGCAGGCGCCGGCCGCCCGCACGACCATGACGTCATGACGAAGAGCGTGGCCGAGCTGCTGGCGGACCTCAGCCGCCTCGACATCCGCGTCTGGGCCGAAGGGGCCCGTCTGCGGATCAGCGCGCCCAAGGGAGCGCTCACGTCATCACTTCGCGACGAGCTGGCCGCCCGGAAGGAGGAGATTCTCAAGATCCTCGAATCGCAGCCTCCGGCAGCGCGGGACGGAGCCTCCGCGCCGGAGGGTCGCCGGGCGCCAGTCTCATTCGCGCAGCTCCGACTCTGGTTCCTGGACCAGCTGCATCCAGGGACCGCGGAGTACAACATCGCAGGCGCGCTCCGGCTACGCGGCGACCTCGACGTCGGCGCGCTGGACTGGTCGCTCCGGGAGATCGTGCGCCGGCACGAAGCGATGCGTACCATTTTCGCCCATGCCGACAGCGAGCCCGTCCAGGTGATCACCGACCCGCCGCCCGGCGGCCTGCTCGTGCGCGACGTCGGGGGTGACGCCACTGGCGACGTCGAGGCGCTGCTTCGGCAGCTCATGCTCGAAGAGGCACGCAGACCCTTCGACCTGGCGCGCGGACCGCTCTTCCGCGCGACCTTGTTGAAGGTCCACGAGCGCGACCACGTTCTGATCCTCGTCGTCCACCACATCGTCGCCGACGGGTGGTCGGCCGGCGTCTTCGTTCGGGAGCTCTCGGCTTGTTACGAGGCGCATGTGACCGGCCGCCCGTCCCCGCTGCCCGAGCTTCCAATCCAGTACGGCGACTTTGCGCAATGGCAGCGCCAGTGGCTGACCGGCGCGGTGCTGGAGAAGGAGCTTGGATACTGGACGCGACGGCTCGAGGGTCATTCCGGAGTGCTGGAGCTGCCCGGGGATCGTCCACGACCCGCGGTGCAGACCTTCCGCGGCGCCCTCCTGAAGAGGCAGCTCCCCAAGGCGCTCTCCGAGGCGCTCGCCGCCTTGAGCCGTCATGAGGGCGTCACGCTGTTCATGACGCTCCTGGCCGGTTCAAGGTGCTGCTATACCGATACACCGGACTAGAGGACCGTCCGTCGGGACCCCGATCGCCAATCCAGGACCCCTGGAGACGGAAGGCCTGATCGGATTCTTCGCCAATACCGCGGTGATCCGCACCGACCTGTCCGGGGCGCCGACGTTCCGAGACCGCTGCAACAGCCGCGCGAGGTAGCGCTCGACGCCTACGCGCACCAGGACGTGCCGTTCGAGAAGATCGTCGAGGCCGTACAGCCCCTACGCGACATGAGTCGGACACCGCTGGTCCAGGTGATGTTCAGCTACCAGACCTTTCCCGAACCAGGATATCGAGCTTCCGGGTCTCGTCCTGAAGCCCATCGAGTTCGACCGAGGGCTCGCGCGAATGGACCTCACGCTCGAGGTGGTCGAGGAGACCGACGGCTTGAGGCTCGCCTTCGAGTACAGCACCGACCTCTTCGACGAGGTCACGATCGCCGCCTGGGCCGATCATCTCGAGACCTCGCTGGTCGGGGCGGTGGCCAATCCGAGCTGTCCCGTCGCCGCGCTCTCGCTGCTGGCCGACGACGAGCGCCGGCGTCTGCGCCGTCGAGTGGAACGCGACCGACGCCGAGGTTCCGGCGGTGACCGGCGTGCACGAGCTCGTCGCGCGACAAGCCCGACGCACACCTGACGCCGTCGCGGCTCGCATTCGAGGAGCAGCGGATGTCCTATCGCGAGCTCGAGACAGCCTCGCAGCGGCTCGCGCGCCGGCTGCGCGCCCTGGGCGTCCGGCCGGGCGTCGTCGTTGGGCTCTGCGTGGAGCGCTCGCTCGACATGCTGGTCGGCCTGCTCGGCATCCTCGAGGCCGGTGGGGCTTACGTGCCGCTCGATCCGGCCTATCCGGCAGAGCGTCTGGCGTTCATGATGGAGGACGCCGGCTGTCCGGTGCTCGTCACCCAGGCGCGACTGCGCGCCGGCTTGCCGCCCCATCGGGCGCACCTGTCGTGCTCGACGCCGATCGGGCGAGCCGCAGGCCGACCACCTCGACGTGCCCGTGCTGCCGCCGACGACGACCTGGCGTATGTCATCTACACCTCCGGCTCCACCGGCCGTCCGAAGGGCGTGCAGATCCCTCACCGCGCGCTCGTCAACCTGCTCACGTCGATGAGCCGCACACCCGGTCTGAACGAGCGCGACGTGCTGCTCGCCGTGACGACGCTGTCCTTCGACATCGCGGGCCTCGAGCTCTTCTTGCCCTTGACCGTCGGCGCGCGCGTCGTGATAGCGAGCCGGGAGGCGGCGCTGGACAGCGCCCGGCTCAGCGAGCTCATGACGACCCACGGCGTGACGGTCATGCAGGCGACGCCGGCGACCTGGCGCCTGTTGCTCGACGCCGGCTGGCGCGCGCCCGAACGCTTCAAGATCCTCTGTGGCGGTGAGGCGCTGGCTGCGGAGCTCGCCAACCGCCTCGTGGCCAGCGGCGCCGCCGTGTGGAACGTCTACGGCCCCACCGAAACGACGATCTGGTCGACCGTGCATCCGGTCACGGCGAACGACGGGCCCGTGCCCATCGGTCGGCCGATCGCCAACACGCAGCTCTACGTGCTCGACGCGCGGGGCGAGCCGGTACCGATCGGCGTACCCGGCGAGCTCTACATCGGCGGCCGCGGGGTCGCCCTCGGCTACCTCAAGCGCCCCGAGCTCACCGCCGAGCGCTTCGTGCCCGACCGCTTCCGCTCCGACGCCGGCGGCCGGCTGTACCGCACCGGCGACCTCGTGCGCTATCGCCGCGACGGTGCCGTGGAGTTCCTCGGGCGCATCGACCACCAGGTCAAGATCCGCGGCTTCCGCATCGAGCTCGGTGAGATCGAAGCGGTGCTCGCCCGACACCCGGCAATTGCCCAGGTGGTGGTCGCGGCACGCGAGGAGCACGCGGGTGGCAAGCGACTCGTGGCGTATCTCGTTTCGGCCGGGACGGCGCTGCCTCCGGTCGGTGAGCTCCGCGCGTTCGTCGGCGCCGCGCTACCGGACTACATGATCCCCTCGACATTCACGACGTTGACGAGCTGCCGCTCACACCGAACGGCAAGGTCGACCGGCGACGACTGCCGGCGCCCGAAGCCCAGCGAACAGACCAGATGGCGGCGTTCGAAGGACCGCGCACCGACATCGAGACTGCGGTCTCGGCGATCTGGCGTGCGGTGCTCGGCGTCGCCGAGGTTGGGATCAACGACAACTTCTTCGATCTCGGAGGGCATTCGCTCCTCATCGTCCAGGTCCACACGCGGCTTCGGTCCGTGGTCGACCACGATCTGTCGATCATCGAGATGTTCCAGTACCCGACGATCCGCTCGCTCTCAGAACGGCTCGCCAGGCGCCCGGTCGCGGCGGCGGTGGCCGGTTCATGAATCCGATGGAGCCGATCGCGATCATCGGCCTGGCGGGCCGGTTTCCCGGCGCCCCGGACGTCGACCGGTTCTGGCGCAACCTCCGGGACGGGGTCGAAGCGATCTCGTCCTTCTCGGACGACGAGCTGCTCCGCGCCGGCATCGATCCCGATCTCGTCCGCAATCCGCAATACGTCGCGGCGCGCGCGGTCCTCGACGACACCTCGCTCTTCGACGCCGCGTTTTTCGGCATCAATCCGCGCGAGGCCGAGATCATCGACCCGCAGCACCGCCTCTTCCTGGAGTGCGCCTGGGAGGCGCTCGAGAACGCCGGCTACGACGCCCGGACGTCACGCCGGCAGCATCGGTGTCTATGGCGGCGTCGGCCTGAACCTGTACCTGCTGCAGCAACCTGATGCTCCAATCCCGAGATCATCGCAGACCGTCGGCGCGTATCAAGCGATGCTCGGCAACGACAAGGACTTCCTCGCGACGCGGGTGTCCTACAAGCTGAACCTGCGCGGGCCGAGCGTCGACGTCCAGACCGCGTGCTCGACGTCGCTGGTCGCGGTCCACCTCGCCTGCCAGGCGCTGCTCGCCGGCCAGTGCGACATGGCGCTGGCCGGCGGCGTCTCGCTCACTGTTCCCCAGAGAGCCGGGTACCTGTACCAGGCGGGATGATCCTCTCGCCCGACGGCCACTGCCGCGCCTTCGACGCCGAAGCGCCGCGGCACCGTGTGCGGCGACGGCGTCGGCGTCGTCGTGCTCAAGCGGCTGGCCGACGCGCTCGCCGACGGCGACTACGATCCGCGCCGTGATCAAGGGCGCCGCCATCAACAACGACGGCTCGGTCAAGGTCGGCTACACGGCGCCGAGCGTCGACGGCCAGGCCGAGGTGATCGCCGAGGCGCAGGCGGTGGCCGGCGTCGACGCCCGACACGATCGGCTACGTCGAGGCGCACGGCACCGGCACCGCGCTCGGCGATCCGATCGAGATCGCGGCGCTGACGCGAGGCGTTCCGGCACGCACCGAGCGCACGCGGAGTTCTGCGCGATCGGCTCGGTCAAGACGAACATCGGCCACCTCGACGCGGCCGCCGGCGTCGCCGGTCTGATCAAGACCGTGCTCGCGCTCGAGCACCGGCGCGTGCCGCCGAGCCTGCACTTCGCGAGCCCGAACCCGCAGATCGATTTCGCGAACAGCCCGTTCTTCGTCAACGCCGACGCTCCGGCCGTGGCCGCGACGGGCCACGCCGCGGCGGGCCGGCGTGAGCTCGTTCGGCATCGGCGGCACGAACGCCCACGTGGTGCTCGAGGAAGCGCCGCTCCCGGTGCGCGGAGCCCCGGCCTCCTCGGCGCAACTCTTGACGCTCTCGGCCAGAACGCCGGCGGCCCTGGAACGGGCGCGAACGCGCCTGGCGACCCATCTCCAGCAGCACGCGTCGCTCGATCTCGCCGACGTCGCCTTCACCTTGCAGCGTGGCCGCCGAGCGTTCCCGCATCGCGCGGCACTCGTGTGTCGCAGTCTTGCGGAGGCGGCCGAGACCCTGACGGAAGAAGCGGGCTCCCGGCGGCTCCTCGTGTCGGACCGGCCCGCGACCGAGCGGCTCGTCGCGTTTCTGTTCCCGGGGCAGGGCTCTCAGTATGTGAACATGGCTCGCGGGCTCTACGAGGAAGAGCCGATGTTCCGGGCCGAGGTCGACGCGTGCGCCGCCGCCGTCGCGCCGAGCCTCGGCGTCGATCTTCGCACGGTGCTCTACCCGTCCGCGGATCGCGTCGACGGTGCGGAGGCGACGCTCCGACAGACGTCGTTCGCCCAGCCGGCGCTCTTCATCATCGAGTACGCGCTGGCCGCACTCTGGATGCAGCGGGGGCTTCTTCCGGCCGCGATGATCGGCCACAGCATCGGTGAGTACGTGGCCGCCTGCCTGGCCGGCGTGTTGTCGCTGGACGACGCGTTGACCCTGGTGGTGGAGCGCGGACGCCTGATGCAGATCCCGGGCGGTGGAATGATCGTCGTGCCGCTCCCGGAGGAACAGGTCGCTCGCGCACTGGGGCCGGATCTCTCGATCGCCGCCAGCAACGCGCCATCACTGTGCGTCGTGTCAGGGCCCGAGGAGCCGCTGGCGGCGCTGGAGCACAAGCTGAAGGCCGACGGCCTGCAGTGTCAGCGCGTGCACACGGCGCACGCCTTTCATTCGGCGATGATGACCCCGGCGCTGGCGCCATTCCGGGAGGTCGTCGCGCGCGTCCGTCTGCGCGCTCCGGCGATCCCGTACGTGTCCAACGTGAGCGGCACGTGGATCACCGAGCAGGAGGCGACGGATCCCGAGTACTACGTCCGCCACCTGCGCGGGACCGTGCGGTTCTCGAGCGGCCTCTCGCGCCTGCTGGAGGAACGCGAGCGTCTTCTTGTCGAAGTGGGGCCCGGCACCACCTTGGCCTCGTTGACCCGCCAGCACCAGGCCACGGGCCGAACGATCGTCTCGTCGCTTCGTCATCCTCAAGACCCGCAACCCGACACCCAGGTGCTGCTGACCGCGCTCGGACGACTGTGGGTCGCGGGCGCGCCCGTGGACTGGTCGGCGCTTCACGCCGGGAGCGGGCGACGCCGGGTACCGCTCCCGTCGTATCCGTTCGAGCGTCAGCGGTACTGGGTGGAGCCTCGGCAGCTTGCCGCGCCGCCGCCGGTGCGCAGCGGCTCTCCGCAGAAGCGCGTTGATATCGGCGACTGGCTGTACGCGCCCTCGTGGCGGCGCTCGTTTCCCTCGCCGGGTGCGGGGCGCGCGTCCGCGTCGTCGACGGGGCGCAAGTGGCTGGTCTTCGCCGACGACAGCGGCATGGTGGAGCGCCTCGCGCTCCAGCTGGCGACGGGCGCGGCATCGCTGGTCACGGTGGCGGCCGGCTCCGGATTCAGCAAACAGAGCGCCTCGACCTACACGGTCGATCCCAGCAACAGCCAAGACATTGGCGCCGTCGTCGCGGATCTCGCCCAGAACGGTCTGCTGCCGGACCGTGTTCTCCACGCATGGAGCCTGACTGGACCACGCGGCCCGCGCTCCGCGGAGCAGGCGCTGGATCTGGGCTACAACAGCGTGTGCGCCCTGGTCCAGGGACTCCACAAGGCGCGCGCCCAGCACCCGATCGAAGTGACGATCGTCACGAACAGCCTGCAAGACGTCGTCGGTGATGCAGTCCTGGAGCCCACGCGCGCGACGATCTTGGGAGCCGCCCTCGTCATCGGGCAAGAGAATCCCAATATCGTGTGCCGGACCGTCGACGTCGTGCTGCCCGAGCACGGCGGCCCCGCGGACAAGGTCCTCGTCGAGCAGCTCCTCGAGGAGCTGGCGTCGCCCGTCGACGACGCGAGCGTGGCGTTTCGTGCGTCGGCGCGCTGGGTCCGCGCGCACGAACCGGTGCGGTCGGGCCCGACTCCCGCAGTCGACGGCCTCCTGCGTGAGCGGGGCGTCTACCTGATCACCGGCGGGTTGGGGGGAATCGGCCTGGTACTGGCGGAGCACCTCGCCCGCACCTCGCGGGCGCGCCTGGTCCTGGTCGGCCGACGCACGGTGCCGCCGCCGAGCGAATGGGATCGCGTGGCCGGCGACGGCAGCGCGGGGGCGGACACGGTCCAGTTGATCCGCAAGCTCCAGGGTCTGCGGGAGCTCGGCGCCGACGTCATGGTCGTCCAGGCCGACGTCGCCGATCGAGATGCCATGCGCGGAGTGCTCGATCGCGCCCGGCGCGAGTACGGCGCGATCAATGGCGTCATCCACGCCGCCGGCATTGCCGAAGGGGGCCTACTGGCAGGCAAGACCCGCGACGTGGTCGCCCGCGTGATGCGCGCCAAGGTCGCGGGCACGCTCGTGCTCGAAGAGCTACTGCACGGCGACCACCTCGACGTGCTGATCCTCTGCTCCTCGATCTCGACGACTCTCGGCGGGCTCGGCCTCTCGGACTACGCCGGCGCGAACAGCTTCCTCGATGCGTTTGCCCGGAGTACCGAGCTGCGGTCTCGCGGCACCGTTGTCAGCTCGATGAGGTGGGACGCCTGGCGTGAGGTCGGGATGGCGACCCAGCACCCTCTGGATCCCGATGCGCCCGCGGCCTTGCGCCGACGCGCGGAGGAGCTGCTCGAGAACGCGATCGCACCAGCGGAGGGTGTGGAGGCGTTCGCTCGATGTCTGCGCCGGGGACTGACCGAAGTCGTGATCTCCACACGTGATCTTCCGACGCTCATCGAGCGCAGTCGGCCGGCACCGATCGAGACGGAAACGGGGACGACTCGGCGGAATGCGGCCGAGGGAGCCGCGCTGTCGCTGCACCAGCGCCGCGAGAGCCAGGCGCCCGTCGGACTCGAGAACGAGGTGGAGCGAACGATCGCCGAGATCTGGCAAACCCTGCTGGGCGTCGATCAGATCGGTGCGACCGACGACTTCTTCGAGCTCGGCGGGCACTCGTTACTGGCCACCCAGGTGCTCTCGAGGCTGCAGGTGGCCCTGGGTGTGGAGCTGTCCCTTCGGCTGCTCTTCGAAGCGCGCACCGTCCGCGAGCTGGCCCAGCGAATCCACGAGGTGCGCGCGGCGCGAACCGAACCGCGAGACGACGATCCGGAGCGGGAGGAGATCGAGCTGTGACGCCAGGGCCGCCGCCCCGCGGTCGGGCAGCCACCGGTACGTCGAGTCTCCTCGAGCGCCTGCGCGGCCTCGGCGTCCGGCTGTGGGCTGACGACGGCCGGGTGCGAGTCAGCGCGCCCAAGGGCGTCTTGACCGATGCCCTGCGAGACGAGCTGGCCCAGCATCGCGACGAGATCCTGGCCGCGCTGGCGGAGAGCGGCGCGCAGATACCGCTCGACCGCATCAGGCGCCGGGAGAGCGACGGCACGGCTCCGCTGTCGTTCGCCCAGCAACGCCTGTGGTTCCTTCACCAACTCGAGCCGGACAGCAGCGCCTACACGATCGCGGCCTGGTCCCGACTCGAGGGGCCGATCGACGTCAACGCCCTCGCGCAAGCGCTGGCGGCCGTGGTCGAGCGTCACGAGATCCTCCGGACAACCTTCGTGAACGTCGACGGCGAGCCGGTGCAGATGACCGCACCGGCCGCGCCGCTGGCGCTACCCATTCACGACCTTTCGGATTTGGCCGAACCGGATCGGGGGCCGGCGGCGGAGCGCCTCGCGCAGGATGAAGCGCGACGGCCGTTCGATCTGGCGACGGGCCCGCTGTTCAGGGTACGGCTCCTTCGCCTGAGCGCGACGGAACATCGGGTGCTGTTCGCCGTCCACCACTCGGTATTCGACGGCTGGTCGCTCGCTGTTCTCGTGCGGGAGGTCGGTCACCTCTACGACGCCTACGTCCGGGGGCAGGCGCCGTCGCTTCCCGACCTGCCGTTGCAGTATTCCGACTTCGCGGCCTGGCAGCGTCGCTCGCTCAAGGGAGGCGTGCTCGAGCGTCAGCGCGAATACTGGCTGAGCCGTCTGCGGGGCGCGCCTGGATCGCTGGCTTTGCCCACCGATCGGCGGCGATCGGTGCAATCCGGGTCGGCGGGCGCGGCCCACGTGTTCGAACTGTCACCCGCGCTATCGGGCGCCGTCAGGGCCGCGGCGCGCCAGCATAGCGTCACACCGTTCATGACCTTGCTGGCGGCATTCGTCGCGCTCCTCCACCGTCACAGCGGTGAGAGTGACATCGTCGTGGGCAGCCCCGTCGCCAACCGTACCCGGATGGAGCTGGAGGGCCTGATCGGCCTGTTCGCCAATACGCTGGTCTTGAGATTCGATCTCACCGGAGACCCCACGTTCAGCGACCTGCTCACTCGCGTCCGTGACGTCACGCTCGGCGCCTTCGAGCACCAGGACATGCCATTCGAGAAGCTCGTCGAGGATCTGCAGCCCGAGCGAGCGCTGGGCCAGAACCCCCTGTTCCAGGTGATCTTCGTCCTGCAGCAGGCCCTGCCCGGGCCGGCCCCGACGTTCGTGACGGTTGGCTCGCCCTTCGATCTTTCGATGTTCTTCACCGATGGGCTCGACGGAGTGTTCCGCGGTGCGATCGAGTACAAGACCGACCTCTTCGACGAGGCCACGATCGCCGCGCTGGCCGAGTCACCTCCAGACGCTGCTGGCCGCTGCGGTGGCCGATCCCGACCCGGCCCATCGCCGACCTGCCGCTGCTCGCCGACGACGAGCGCCGGCGTCTGCTCGTGGAGTGGAACGCGACCGACGCCGTCGTCCCCGCGGTCGCCGGGGCCTGCACGAGCTCGTCGCCCAGTCAGGCCCAGCGCACCCCCGACGCCGTCGCGGTCGTGTTCGAGGACCGCCAGCTGACCTACCGCGAGCTCGAACGCGCGCGCGCAACCGGCTCGCGCGCCGCCTGCGCGCCCTCGGCGTGGGGCCCGGACGTCGCTCGTCGGCCTCTGCGTCGAGCGCTCGCTCGACATGCGTCGTCGGCCTGCTCGGCATCCTCAAGGCCGGCGGCGCCTACGTGCCGCTCGATCCCGGCCTATCCCGCCGAGCGCCTGGCCTTCATGCTCGAGGACGCCGGCCGCCCGGTCCTGGTCACCCAGGCGCGCCTGCGCGCCGGCTTGCCCGCGCCGCGACGCCCGCGTCGTCTGCCTCGACGACGCCGACGCTCCCGAGCCGCTCGCCGAGCACCGCGACCCGCCGCGCTCGCAGCGCGACGCCGACCGACCTCGCGTACGTCATCTACACCTCCGGCTCGACCGGCCGAGCCCAAGGGCGTCGCAGGTCCCGCACCGCGCGCTCGTCAACTTCCTCGCGTCGCATGGCAGCGCGCGCCCGGCCTGCGCCGCGGCCGACGTGCTGCTGGCGCGTCGACCACCCTGTCCTTCGACATCGCCGGCCTCGAGCTCTTCCTGCCGCTCGATCGTCGGCGCGCGCGTCGTCGTCGCCGAGCCGCGACGCCGCCGCCGACGGCGCCCGCCTGCGCAGCTCCTGGCCGACGCCACGGCGTCACCGTCCTGCAGGCCACGCCCGCCACCTGGCGCATGCTCGCTCGACAGCCGGCTGGCGCGGGCGCCCGGCCGCTGCAGCGTCCTCTGCGGCGGCGAGGCGCTGCCGCCCGACCTGGCCGAGCAGCTCGCTCGACGCGGTGCCGCGGCTCTGGAACGTCTACGGCCCGACCGAGACCACCATCTGGTCCACCGCTGCAGCCGGTCACTGCCGCGGCCGGGCCGTCCCGCATCGGCCGGCCGCATCGCCAACACCCAGCTCTACGTGCTCGACGCGCGCGGCGCAGCCCGTGCCGGTCGGCGTCCCCGGCGAGCTCTACATCGGCGGCGCGGCGTCGCGCGCGGCTACCTCGGCCGGCCCGAGCTCACCGCCGAGCGCTTCGTCCCCGACCCCTTCGCCGGCGACGCCCGGCGCGCGCATGTACCGCACCGGCGACCTCGTCCGCTGCCGCCGCGACGGCGCCCTCGAGTTCCTCGGCCGCGCTCGACCACCAGGTCAAGATCCGCGGCTTCCGCATCGAGCTCGGCGAGATCGAGGCGGTGCTCGCGCGGCACCCGGATGTCCAGCGAGGCGGCGGTCGTCGTCGCGAAACGGCCCCGGCGGCGACAAGCGGCTCGTCGCCTACGTGGTCGCCCGAGCGACCGCGCCGCGTCGCCGAGCTGCGCGACTTGCTCCGGCAGCCGCTGCCCGAGTACATGGTCCCGGTCGCGTTCGTCCTCCTCGACGCCTGCCGCTCACGCGCGAACGGCAAGGTCGATCGGCGCGCGCTCCCGGATCCCACGCGGGTCATGGATGCACGGATGAGCCGACCGCGTAGAGCCCACCGACGAGCTCGAGCGCCTGCTCGTGGGAATCTGGGAGGAGATGCTCGAGACGGCCCCATCGGCATCCGCGACGACTTCTTCGACCTCGGCGGGCATTCGCTCCTGGCGGTTCGGGTCTTCGCACGGCTGCACAAGCGGCTCGGCCACAACTTGCCGCTGGCGACCTTGTTCCAGGCGCCGACGATCGAGGCGCTGGCGAAATTGATCCGCACCAGCGGCTGGCGGACGCCCTGGAGATCGCTCGTGGCGATCCAGCCGCATGGCAGCCGTCCGCCGCTCTTCGCCGTCCCCGGCGTCGGCGGCAACGTGCTGGGCTTCAACTATCTCGCTCGCCTGCTCGGCCTGGAGCAGCCTTTGTACGGGCTGCAATCAGCGGGACTGGACGGCGAGACGGAGCCGTTGACACGGATCGAGGAGATCGCGGAGTTCTTTCTCAGCGAGATGCGAGCCATCCAGCCGCAGGGCCCGTATCATCTGCTCGGCGCGTGCATCGGAGGAGTGGTGGCGTACGAGATGGCCCAGCAGCTGGTCGCCGCCGGCCAGCAGGTGCGTCTGCTCGCGTTGGTGGAGACATGGCGGCCGATCGCCGGACAGCGCGCTCCGCGGCGAGCCTCGCCGCGCGCGGCCATTGTCGCGTTCGCGGCCGATCGCATGCGGTTGTATCTGCGAACGCTCTGGCAGCTGGAGGCGGACGAGCGGCGCGAGTACATTCGGGCTCGGCTCACGATGCTCAAAGAAGTGTTCGCGGCCCGCGACGTCTTTCGGGGTGACCGCAGCGAGTTCCACCAGTCGCGCGTGACCCGGGCCAACCTCGATGCCTTCAGGCACTACGACGCCCGTCCCTACGCGGGATCTCTCGTCGTCTTCACGGCTCAAGACCGCCACACGCTTGCCCCGCAGGACGGCCGCCTGGCCTGGGGAGAGCTCGCCACAGAGGGAATGGAGGTGTACTCGGTGCCGGGCCACGATTCCGGTAGTGCCCTGTTCGGATCCCATGTTCGTCTGCTGGTTGAGCATCTCCAGCGATATCTCGTCGCGGAGCCCTTCCGGCAAGGTACCCGCGCCTGATCCTCCTGTCGTTCATCGATCGGCGTGAGCGCATCCTGGCGGTCGCCGCCACCGGCGTCAGCCTCTTGAGCGGGGCTGCCAGCGCGGCCTTGATCGCGCTGGTCAACCACACGCTCGCGCGAGGCCAGGGTGGAAGCGGTCTCCTCGCCGCCGGCTTCGCCGGGCTTCTCCTCGCCAAGGTCGGCAGCAACATGCTGCGCGCAGATGTTGCTCAACTACTTCGCTGAGCGAACGCTGACGCGCCTGTCCGCGAACCTCTGCCGGCAGGTCCTGGCAACTCCCCTGCGGCGCCTCGAAGAGGTCGGCATCCCGCGAGTTCTGACGACATTGACGGATGATGTCGCGATGATCGGCTGGGCGACGATCAACATTCCGACCCTCGCCATGAACGTCGCGATTCTGATCGGCTGCGCGGTGTACCTCGCCTGGCTGTCCTGGCCGGTTCTGTTGGGAGTGATCACGTTGGTGGTAGCCGGCGCCGCGGTTCATCGCCTGCTCGAATCCCGGGCCTTTCGCCACCTCCAGCGCGCCCGGGATACGCGCGAGCTCCTCTTTCAGCACTTGCGGGCGCTGACCGAGGGCATCAAGGAGCTCAAAGTCCACGCGGGCCGGCGTCGCGAGTTCGTGACCAGGCGGGTCGACCCGACGCTCGAGACGTTACGGCAAGCCTCGATGAGCGGGGTGCGCCACCACGTCGTCGCGGCGAGCTGGAATCAGCTCCTCTTCTACGCGCTGCTCGGCGTGTTGCTCTTCACCATTCCCCGGCTGCACGCGATGAGCTGGGAGACCTTGACCGGCTACGTGCTCGTCACGCTCTACATGATGACGCCCGTGTGGAGCCTCATGGACTCCTGGCCGATCCTCGCCCGCGGCCGCATCGCGCTCGAGAAGGTGAGGGATCTCGGTATCTCGTTGTCAGGGCCCGCCATCGCGGAGGGTGAACCAGTCGTGGCGCCCCTGCCTCCGTCGCGCAGCTGGAGGTCGATGGGGTGGTCTTCTCGTACGGCGATGACGCGGCAGAGAGCTTCGTCCTGGGTCCGCTCGACCTCACCTTGCGGCCGAACGAGCTGGTTTTTCTGGTCGGTGGCAACGGCAGCGGCAAATCGACGCTCATGAAGGTGCTGACCGGGCTCTATCCGCCGACTCGGGGCGCCATCCGGCTCAACGGGCAGCTGATCGACGACAAGAACCGGGAATGGTATGGCCAGCACTTCTCTCCGGTGTTCTCCGATTTCTACCTGTTCGACAGCCTGCTCGGGCTCGCGGATGACCGCCTCGACGAGCGCGCCCGGAAATTCCTGGTGCGGCTCGAGCTCGACGCCAAGGTGCGCGTGGAGGGCGGGCGCTTCTCGACGATCGCGCTCTCGCAGGGTCAGCGCAAGCGGCTCGCGCTGCTGACGGCGTTCCTGGAGGACCGGCCGATCTACGTCTTCGACGAGTGGGCGGCGGACCAGGACGCGCACTACCGCGACATCTTCTACCGCCAGATCCTTCCGGAGCTGCGGGCCCGGGGCAAGACCGTGCTCGTCATCAGCCACGACGACCGCTATTACCATCTCGGTGACCGAGTGTTGAAGCTGGAGTACGGCAAGCTCGTCGAGTGACGCGCGGCGCGCTGTCGGCGCGGCGCGGTCCCTTACCTCGGCGGCGATCTTCTCAGGATTCCCCACCTGGATGTCGGCAGTGGCCGCGCCGGCACTCGATCTATAATCGGTGCCCCGGAGGGACACATGACAGCACACCAGCTCAGAAGCCGCAACTGGTTCGGACGCAACGACCTCGATGGCTTCGTCCATCGCTCGTGGCTCAAGGCGGAAGGATTCAGCGACGCCGTCTTCGACGGTCGCCCGGTCATCGGCATCGCCAATTCGTGGTCCGAGCTCACGAACTGTAACGTCCATCTGCGGCAGGTCGCCGACGCCGTCAAGCGCGGCGTGTGGAGCGCGGGCGGCTTCCCGGTCGAGTTCCCGACCATCTCGCTGGGCGAAGTGCTGATGAAGCCGACCACGATGCTCTTCAGAAACCTGATGGCGATGGACGTCGAGGAGTGTCTGCGCGCCTACCCGCTCGACGCCGCGGTGCTCCTGTCCGGCTGCGACAAGACGACGCCGGCGATGCTGATGGGCGCCGCGTCCGCGGACATTCCCGCCGTCATGGTCACCGGCGGGCCCATGCTCAGCGGCAAGTGGCGCGCCGAGGAGCTCGGCTCGGGCACCGACGCCTGGCGTCTGTGGGCCGAGCGGCGCGCGGGGCGTATGACCGACGAGGAGCTCTGCGAGGCCGAGTCGTGCATGTCTCGCTCGAGTGGCCACTGCATGGTCATGGGCACCGCCTCGACGATGGCGTCGGTCGTCGAGGCGCTGGGCATGACCTTGCCCGGCAACGCCGCGATCCCGGCGTCGGACTCGCGGCGGCTCGCGATGGCCGAGATGGCCGGGCGGCGCGCCGTCGAGATGGCGATCGCCGGCGGGCCCAAGCCGTCGCAGATCCTCACCGCGCAGGCGTTCGACAACGCGATCCGCGCCGACATGGCGATCGGCGGCTCGACCAACGCGATCATCCACCTGGTCGCGATCGCCGGGCGCGTCGGTGTCGCGCTGCCGCTCAAGCGGTTCGACGAGCTGTCGAAGACGACGCCGTTCCTGGTCAACCTGCGGCCGTCCGGAAAGTACTTGATGGAGGACTTCTTCTACGCGGGCGGCCTGCCGGCCGTGCTCAAGCAGCTCCTGCCGCTGCTGCACGGCGGAGCGCTGACCGTGAACGGCCACTCGATCGCCGACAACGTCAAGGACGCGAAGTGTTTCAACGAGGACGTCATTCGACCCATCGCGATGCCCCTGTCCAGCGAAGGCGGCACCGTGATCCTGTTCGGAAATCTATGCCCCGACGGTGCCGTCCTCAAGCAGTCGGCGGCCTCACCGCATCTCCTGACGCATCGTGGCCGCGCGGTCGTGTTCGAAGACCACGCGGATCTCCACAAGCGCATCGACGACGAGAGCATCGCGATCGACGAGAACTCGGTGCTGGTGCTCAAGCAGGTCGGCCCGCGCGGGGCGCCGGGGATGCCGGAGTGGGGCGCGGCGCCGATCCCCGCGCGGCTTCTCAAGCGAGGCGTCAAGGACATGGTGCGCATCTCCGACGCCCGCATGAGCGGGACGTCCTACGGCACCGTGGTGCTCCACGTGGCTCCGGAGTCGGCGATCGGAGGGCCCCTGGCGCTCGTGCGCGACGGCGACGAGATCGAGCTCGACGTGCCGCGACGGAGCCTGACCCTCAAGGTCGGTGACGATGAGCTGGCCCGGCGCCGGGCGGCCTGGAAGCCTCGGCCGCCCCACTTCACGCGCGGCTACGGCAAGCTCTTCCTCGACCACGTGCTTCAGGCGAACGAAGGGGTCGATTTCGACTACCTCAAAGGCCGGACGCCCGTCAGATTCGAGGACACCGCCGGGCCGTCGCACAGCTAACGTCGCGAGCCCGGAAAGAACGCACCGGCAGCCCGGTCCAAAACTTACCGGTCTAGGCAGGGGTGTCGTCGAGTTAGGCCAGTATACTGTAGTAAATTACAGATACTTACGTGTCATGAACTCATGGCATCGTCCGTGCTTTAAGGATGGCCATGAAGACAGCGTGGACGCGGCTCAAGGCAAGCGAGTTCTGGAAGAGCAGCAAGTTCTGGCTCACCGTCGCGGCGATCGTTCTCCCGTTCGGCTGGGTGCTGTTCGCCCTCAAGTTCGAGCCGGTTCGGGTGCGCGCGCGCTACTTCCGCCGGAACTTCTGAAGCACGACTCGTAGCGACCCGCTCGCGGTCCGGAGCGCGCGGGACGCCTCAGCCGCATCCCACCCGTTCCGGGCGATCACGATCGCGACCTTCACCCGCCCTCCCGACGCCACGAACGCCCGCAGCGCCCTCTCACGAGACACTCCAGCCACCTCGGCGATCAGCCTCAGCGCTCGTTCCCGAAGCTTGGCCGACCGCGGCTGCAGATCGACCATGCGATTTCCGTAGACTCGGCCGAGCCCGGTCATGGCCGCGGTCGTCAGGGTGTTCAGGACGAGCTTCGTGGCCGTGCCGGCCTTGAGCCGAGTCGATCCCGCGAGCACTTCGGGTCCGGTCGACAGGAACGATCCGAACGTTGGCGAACGTCGTCCCGAGCCCCGTCGCGTTGCAGGTGATCAACACGGTCCGGGCGCCACGCTGACGCGCGGCCGCGAGCGCGGCGCGCACGAACGGCGTCACCCCGCTGGCCGAAATGCCGACGACGACGTCGCCCTTTCGCACGCGCGCGCGCACCGCGCGGCGGGCCGCGATCTCGTCGTCCTCCGCGCCTTCGCGCGAGCGGAAGACGGCGCCGCGCCCGCCCGCCATGATCGCCTGCACGAGCCGAGGCGGCGTCCCGAATGTCGGCGGGCATTCCGCCGCCTCGATGACGCCCAGGCGGCCACTCGTGCCGGCGCCGACGAAAATGAGGCGCCCGCCGCGCTGGAGCGCGGCGACGATCATGCGCACGGCGGTCGCGATGTCCGATCGAGCGCGAGCGACCGCGACCACCGCGCGGCGGTCCTCGCGGTTCATCAGCGCGGCGATCTGGCGCGGTCGCAGGAGATCGAGCGCGCGGCTCCTCGGGTTCGCGCGCTCGGTCGCGAGGCGCGCGTAGCGGATTCGCGAGGGCATTCCGCCCGCATGCTACTACTATCGAAGCGTGCCGCCCGTCGAATCCGGCCTCGAGGTGCTCGTCCGCCGGCGGCGAGGCCTCCTGCGGGGGCAGCGCGTCGCCGTGGTCGCGCATCAGGCGTCGATCGATTCCCGCTACGAGCACGCGGTCGAGCTCCTGCGCGAGCTCCGCGGGGTCAAGGTGCGCACGCTCCTGGCCCCGGAGCACGGATTGTGGGGCGCGCCCCAGGACCACATCTGGATCGACGGCACCCGGGATCCGGTGACGCGTCTCCCCGTGTGGAGCCTCTACGGCGCGCGCCGCGAGCCGACCGACGCGATGCTGCGCGGCATCGACACGGTCGTCGTCGATCTTCAGGATGTCGGCTCCCGCTACTACACGTTCATCTGGACCATGGCGCTCGTCATGCGCGCGTGCGCGCGAAGCGGCGTCCACGTCGTCGTGCTCGACCGGCCCAATCCGCTCGGCGGCGCGATCGTCGAGGGCAACGTGGCGGATCCGACCTTCGCCTCATTTGTCGGACTCTACCCGCTGGCCATCCGTCACGGCCTGACGATCGGAGAGATCGCGCGCTACCTCAACGAGCGGCACGGTATCGGCTGCCGGCTCACCGTCGTCCCGATGCGTGGGTGGCGGCGCCGCATGCTGTGGGAAGACACGGGGCTCCCGTGGGTGCCGCCCTCGCCCAACATGCCGACGCTCGACACCGCGCGCGTGTATCCCGGCGGCTGTCTCATCGAAGGAACCAACTTGTCGGAGGGTCGCGGGACGACGCGGCCGTTCGAGTGGATCGGCGCGCCGTACCTGGATGCGCACCGGTACGCGGCCGCGCTCGAGCGCGAGCGGCTCCCCGGCGTGCGCTTCCGGCCCGCGCGCTTCCAGCCGACGTTTCACAAGTGGGCTGGCCGGCTCTGCGACGGCGTGCAGATCCACGTGACGGACGCTGCCCGATTCAAGCCGTTCCTCACCGGGCTGGCCGAGATCGCCGTGGCGCGTCGTCTGGCGCCGCGCGGATTCGCGTGGCGCCGGCCGCCCTACGAGTTCGAGAAGCGGCGCATGCCGATCGACATCCTGTGCGGGACCGACGTGATCCGGAGAGCGATCGAGAGGGGAACGCCGCTTCCGGCGATCGAGCGCGCCTGGCAGCGCGATCTCGAGCGCTGGAAGCGGCTGCGTACTCGGTACCTGCTCTACTAAGCTCCGAAGACCCTCGAGAAGAAGTCCTTGATCGTGTGGCCGCTGTACTTGGCGCCCTCCACGATCGTATTGCCCACGCCCTTGGCGGTTTCCTCGAAGCCCGGGCCGATCTTTCCGTCGCCGATCTTGCGCGCGCCGGATTGAACCTGCTCGGTCGCCGCCTTGACCTTCGTATCGTCAGCCGCGCGGGCCGGCAGGACCGAGCCCGCCATCACCGCAGCAGCCAGAATTGACACCAGAAGCTTCATCACACCCTCCTTCCCGCCCAGTGTACTCACGGCCTCGGACGAGGGTCGACGCGTTACCCCGTGTAGCCGCGCGACTGCAAGCAGCTCGAATACGCGGCCGCGGTACTTCTCGTCGTTCCGCTTGTTCTCGTTGAGCCCGTAGAGTGTGCCGCCGCCGGCGCCCACGACTCCGCCGATCGCCGCACCCTTGCCGGCGCCCTTGCCGCCACCAGCGACCGCGCCGCCCGCAGCGCCCACGGCCGCGCCGACAACGGTTCCAATCGCGGCGTCCTTGACGACTTCCGTGGTCTTGTCCGACTCGCCGACCTGCGCCGCGGCGTACCGGTTACAGGCGTCGACGACTTCTTTCGTCGGAATCGCGGGCGCTGACGGAATCGCTTGAACGGTCTGGGAAGATGCGGGCCTCGCGCTGGTCGGTCTCGGCTGCTGGACCAGGCGAGTGCTCGGCGGCGCTGAAGCCGGCTGCGCCACGTCCTGGCTCGAGCCCGACCAGTTGGCGACGACGAGGCCGGTGACCAGCGCGGTCGCCATGACGAGAGCCATCGCGAGCGCCGTCACCTTCCATGGATTCCACTTGTCCATCACTTCCCTCCCTTGACGACACCGTGAGCCGCTCCACCCGTGAGGCCGGTCGGTCCGATCTCGAGAGCGCCGAATTTGCCGCTGCTGTCGCTGGCGACCATGGCCGGCGGCGCGTCAGCCGCTTGGAGATAGTTGGCAACCACCCGGCCGAGGGTCCTTTCGGTCACGAGCCCCTGCGCCTTCATGTCGCGAAAGATCTGGCCCCACGCCTGGCCTCCGCGCCGCCTGGCCGCGATCTCCTCCAGGGTGAGCGGTCTGGACGCGGGGGTCGACCCGTTGGCCGCGATCGCGGCGACGACCGAGCTCTGAGCCTGGTAGAGCGCGGAGGCGACCTTCTGATTCCCGAGCGAGAGCTTGTCGTAGGCGCGTGCGGTCGTGGGCGCCCCAGGCGCCTTGGGCTTCGTCTGGACCTGTGCGCCCGCGGCCGTCGCGATTGTGAGAACGCTCACGACCACGAGACCCGGGATCAGTCTGTGCCTTCGCATAATCTGCCGGTACAGAGAACTGCAGCAGCCATGCCAGCTGACCCCAGAAAGAAATCCTCAGGATTTTTCTGGCTTTTTTGTTTGAGCTCGGCCGTGGCTGGCACCTCGGCGGTGTCAGTCGTCTGACAGTTAGGCGTGTATCGCAGGTCGAGGGTGTCGAGCGGTCGGCAGCCTATAATTGTTCTGTGACCGACCTCGAGAGCCTCGTCGGCGAGCGGCTGGTCTTCGGTCTCGCCGGCCCCAAGCTGACCGACACCGACATCAAGCTCTTCCGCGAGACGCGCGCCGGCGGGCTCATCCTGTACCGCCGAAACTTCGAATCACCGGAGCAGCACACGCAGCTCCTGAAAGATCTCGAGTCGGCGCTCGATCGCCGCTTGCTCGTCGCGACCGACCACGAGGGCGGCCGCATCGTCATGCTCGGACAGGGGACGACGATCTTCCCCGACAACCTCGCGGTGGGGACGGCGGGCGACGAAGCGTTCCCGTATCGTCAGGGCGTATTCGAAGCGCGCGAGCTGCGCCGGCTGGGCGTGGATCTCAATTTCGGGCCCGTGCTCGACGTGCTCACCGACCGCTACAGCCCGAATATCGGGATCCGGTCGTACGGCAAGGACCCGGGCCTGGTCGCGCGCTACGGACTCGCACGGATCAAGGGCATGCAGAAGGGCGGCGTCTCGGCGTGCGCCAAGCATTTTCCCGGCAAGGGCCACTCTCCTCTCGACGCCCATCTGCGTCTGCCCACGATCGAGTCGACCTGGGCGGAGATGAAGGCGACGCATCTGCCGCCCTTCCACGCCGCGATCGCGGACGGCATCGACAGCTTGATGACGAGCCATCCCGTCTATCCGAATCTCGATGCCTCGCGCGTGCCGGCGACCTTCTCGCGGCGCATCGTGCACGACTACCTGCGCCAGGAAGCCGGATTCTCAGGCGTGATCATCTCGGACGACCTGGAGATGGGGGCGATCGGCGAGACGTGCCCGATCGGTGAGGCGACCACCCGCACGGCGGCGGCCGGCCACGACCTCCTGCTCGTCTGCCACACCGAGCCGGCGCAGCGCGCGGCCGCCAAGGCGCTCCTGGAGGCCTATCGTTCGGGAGCGCAGCCCATGCGGGATCTCGAGGCATCGGTGGAGCGCATACGACGCATGCGCGCCCGCCGCACCGCCCGCTTCGACGGCGGGCCGCCCGCGGCCGAGCCCGACGCTCTGCCGCTCGCCCGGGCGATCGCGGCGCGCGCGGTCACGGTGGTCTCGGCCGGACGGCCCGAGCTGCGACGCGCGCTGAACGGGCGTGTCGGGGTCGTCTTCCCGCGCTTCTCGGATCTGGCGCCGAGAATCACGATCGAGCCCGAGATCGCCGCCGAGAAGGCTTACGTCGCGGGCGCGTTCGGGACCGCCGGCATCACGCCCGAGACGCGGCTCGTCGCGATCGAGCCGACCGACGCGGAGATCGCCGCCGCGGGCGCGCTCGCCGATGCCTCCGACGCGGTCGTGCTCTTCCTGTTCGACGCGCATCTCTACGCGTCGAACGCGAAGCTGCTCAAGGAGCTTCAGTCGCGGTCGCGCGCGCTCGCGGTCGTGCTGATGCGCGATCCGTACGATGCCGACATGCTCGCGCCCGGAGTCCTCGGCGTCACCGCGTACGGATTCAGGAAGTGCCAGCTCGACGCGGTCATCGCGCGCCTCGTCCAGGGGTGAGTCGGCTCCGCCGACTGCCCGCCGAAATCCTCGCGTTCGACTGGGGCTCCACACCAGCCAAGCGGCAGATGTGCCGGGCGGTCCTCAGCGACGGCCGGTACGTCCTCTCGGCCCCGCGTCCCGTGGAAGACATCGGAGCTCTCGAGCTTCGCCCTGGAGCGCTCGCCGCGTTCGACTGCCCGATCGGCGTGTCACGCGAGTACGCGGCGAGGGCGGACCTCGGTTCCTTCCGGGCGGCCCTGGGACAGTTCGGTAACGGCCGATTCGGGCGCTTCTACGAGCTCGCCGAATGCGCCGCGGACATCACGACCGAACGGCCCTTCTACCCGGCGCGGGGCGTGAAAGGAACGTCGCGCGACCATCTCCGCCAGATCCTCGGCGACGCGGCGTTCGCACCGCGCGCCTGCGACCGGCTCGCGGGCGCGGGACCGATCTTCTGGCTCGTCGGCCCGCGCCAGGTCGGGCGATCGGCGGTGTGCATCTGGCGCGAGCTCATCACGCCGCGACTCGATCGCGTCGCCCTGTGGCCGTTCGACGGGCCGCTGAAAGAGCTCCTCGCTGCCGACCGGCCGATCCTCGCGGAGATGTACCCGGCGTTCCTTCTCCGGACGCTCGGGGTCACCGTCGCGCGCAAGTCCGATCCCGCGGCGCGCGCTGCCTGCGGCCGCGCGCTCCTCGGCCGCGTGAGCGGCGACGCTCGGCTCGATCTCGACGCGGTCCGGGCGCTCCTGCGTGGCGGCTTCGGCGTGTCCAGGGCCGGCGAGGATCCGTTCGATGCCACGATCGCCTGCATCGGGCTGGCGAAGCTTCTCCTCGACGACCGAATGCCGGAGCCGCCGGAAGCGGCGCGGGCCGTGGAAGGCTGGATCCTGGGGCTCCCGAGCGAGCGGCCCTGAAAAAGAACGGGGGCGAGTCCTGAGGACCCGCCCCCGTTGCGGACGGCGCCGACGGCGCCCGTTTCCTAGAGCTTCTTGCCCGCGCGCTCGGCCACGTTGGCTTCGAAGCTCTTCTTGCGCATGCGCTCGAGGAGGGCCGAGTACGATTCGGCCTGGATGATCCGATCGAACTGGCTACGGTAGGTCGAGACGAAGCTCACCCCGTCGATCTGCAGATCGTAGACCCGCCACCGACCGTCCCGGAGATGGAGCCGGTAGTCGAGCGTGAGCTCGCTGCGGCGGTCCGTGATGATCTTCGACCGCACGGTGGCGTAGCTCGCATCGATGGCCTCGCCGATATACGTGATGTTCTCGCCGGCGTAGGCCTCGACCCGGTTGATATAGGCGCGCTCGAGCATCTCGGTGAAGAGCGCCACGAACTCGTTCCGCTCGTCCTGCGTGCGCGCCGCCCAGTGGCGGGAGAGCGTACGCCGGGTCACCTCTTCGAAGTCGAAGAGGTCACGCGCGATCCTCCGGATCTCGGTCCGTTTGTCCGCCGACTGCCTGGGTACCGCCGACTCCGACTTCGCAGCAGGCTCGATATCCTGCGTGAGATTGATCACCCGGATGACGGCCGTCTCCACGGTTTCCCGTGGACCCATCGCGGGGGCCGCGACGGCTCCGGCCATCATGATCCAGGCGGCGAGTGCCTTACCCATGGCTAATCCTCCGGGCCGGTATGGGAGCATCCGGTATGCCAGTGCCGGAATAAGCGGAAAGCCTGTTATTTCAGAGGCCTCCGGATCATTTGATCGGCCTCATAATGGACAGAGTGGCAACCTCCTCCGCGGAAAGACACGCGTCCAAACGAAGGGCCGTGTGCGTGGGCGCGGACGTCGGCGGAACGTGGATCCGCGTCGCGGTTTGGAACGCACATCGCGTCACGACCTCCGTCGTTCCCACCGATCGCGATCTCCAGCAGCTCGCGTCCGTCTTGCGCGCGATCTGGCGTCGCCGTCGATGGAGTCGGCGGCGTGTCGCCGCGCTCGTGGTCGCGTCGCGCGGCCTCTGGACTCCCGCCGAGCGCCGAACCCTCGCGCGCGCGCTTCGCGGGCTCGCGGCGCGAGTGCTCGTGATCTCCGACGCTCAGGCCGCTCTGCTCGGCGCGCTCGGACGGAAGCCCGGCGTGCTCCTGCTCTCGGGCACCGGATCGATCGTCGTCGGTCGAAACGCGCGCGGCCGCTGGGCGCGCGCCGGCGGTCTCGGACCGGCGCTCGGCGACGAAGGCTCCGGATTCTGGCTCGGCCGCGAGTGGCTTCGCGCGACGGTCCGGAACGGAAACCTGCTGCCCGCGCTTCGCGCCTCCCACGGCCGCGATCCGGTGAAGACGATCGCCGCGCTCGCGCCGGACGTGCTCGCGCGCGCGCGTCGTGGAGATCGGCGCGCCCGCCGAATCGCGGCCGAGGGCCAGCGGCAGCTCGCGGCGGGCGCGCTCGAGGTCGCGCGGGCGCTGCAGCTCGGCGGCACGGTGAACGCGAGCTGGGCGGGCAGCGTGCTCGCCGACCGATGGTATCGCGCCGGGTTGATTCGCGCGGTCGCCCGCGCCGGGCTCAGGGCACGATGGCATCGCCCGGCGGAAGAGCCCGTCGTCGCGGCCGCGCGGCTGGCCGCGGCGCTGGCGCGCTCATGACACCGCGCAGGATCGTGATCACGGTCTGCCCGCGCGAGCGCGGCGTCGTGGTGCTCCCGATCACGCGCGGCGGCCGCGCCGTCCGCCTGAACGCGGAGGCGATCCTCCAACACCTCGCGGAGCTCGTGGCCGAGCGCGGCCTGGGTGAGCGCGTGCGACTGCGCGAAGGCTGCGCCGGCGGCTGCTCGGGAACGGGTCCCAACGTCTCGGTCGAGATCTTTCCGCTGGGACCGCCCGGCGCGCGCGAGGATCACGTCGCCGTCGACTGGAAGACCTACGTCTACTCGCTCGGCTCTCTCGACTGCCTGGCCGCGGTCATCGAGGAGAACCTCGGGCGTTCCCCGGTCAGAGCCAGCCGGCGCGCTTGAAGCGGTAGTAGAGGAACCCGCAAGCCCCGACCATGACGATCATCGTCACCGGATATCCCCACGAGCCACTCGAGCTCGGGCATGAACTTGAAGTTCATGCCGTAGACTCCCGCGATCATGGTCGGCACCGCGATGATCGCCGCCCACGCCGCGAGGCGCTTCATCGCCTCGTTCTGCGAGACCGAGATGAGCGAGAGGTTCGCCTCGAGGGCCGTCGTCAAGCAGCTCTCGCAGGGTGTCGATCATCTCGTTGATCCGGATCGCGTGGTCGTAGACGTCGCGGAAATAGACTCGCGCGTCGTCCGGGATCAGCGCGACGTCGGCGCGCACGAGCCGGTTACACACGCTCTTGACCAGTCCTTTCACGCCCGGCCCTCTCCGACCAGCACCGCGCGCCGGCCGAGCAAACGGTAGGCGAGCGGACCCGTGATCGCCGCCGCGCCGCCGGCGATCGTGTTCATCCAGCCCGCCGTCGCCATCGCGCCGAGACAGAACAGGACAGGGAAGGCGACCACGCCCACCGCGACGAGCGGTCCGCCGGGAACCCGCCACGGCCGCGGCATGTCCGGCGCCGTCACGCGCAGCCGGACGAACGCCGCGAGCTCGACCAGCAGGCTCAGCGAGTAGAGCCAGACGTTCAGGACGATCAGCTCCTTGAACGAGAACACCGCGAAGGCGGCGTACAGGGCCGCCGAGACGAGGACCGCGGTCCACGGCGTGCCGAAGCGCGGGTCGACGGCGCCGAGCCACGCGGGCATCACGTGGTCACGCGCCAGCACGTACGGCAGCCGTGAGTTCGTGAGCAGCAGCGACAAGAAGAGCCCGGCAGTGCTGAGCACGGCGCCGGCCGCCACCGCGTGGCCGAGCCACGCGCCCCCAACCGATTGCGCGATCACCGGCAGGACGCCGGTCGTCCACTGACCCCACTCGAGCGCGCCGCTGGCGAGGGCGGCGCCCACGGGCAGGACGTACGCGGCGGTCAGCACCGGCAGCGCGAGAAACGTCGCCGAGCGAAACGTGCGCTCAGGCGAGCGGGCCTCGCCGAGAATCGTCGACGGCGTGTCCCATCCGGAGTAGTTCCACATCACCACGGCGAGTCCGAGCCCGAGAGTCTCCAGTCCCTGGCCGGTCGGCGCCAGCGGCGTCCACGGCGATATCCGCGGCCCGAGCAGCGCGGCCACCGTCAGCGCGGCGACCGGCAGGAGCGCCACGACCGCCAGCAGGACGGCCGCGTGGCCGGTCGGTCGGACGCCGAGAAGATTGAGCCCGGTCAGCACGACGATGAAGGCGACGACCAGGAGCCAGCGCTCGAGCGGCGCCATCTCGGGGACCCAGAAGCGCAGGTACTCGACGAAGAGCGCCGGGTATACCGCGACGTCGACGAAGCTATCGATCCAGCTCCACCAGCCGACCTGGAACGCCCAGTACGGACCGAACGCCCGGCGCGTCCACGTGACATAGCCGCCCTCGTCCGGCATGGCCGACGCGAGCTCGGCCATCACCAGCGCGACGGGCGCGCTCCAGAGGAGCGGCGTGAGGATCAGCAGCACGAGCGTCATCCCCGGGCCGAGCGCGGGGACCGTGTCCTCGATCCCGTAGGGTCCGCCGCTCACGTTGAAGAAGACGATCGCGGCGAGCGGGACGAGTCCGAGCCCGCGCCTGAGTCCTGCCGTCAGCTCACTTCCCCTGGGCGGCGGCGATCAGCCGCGGAAGCTCCGTGAGCCATTCGTCGATCGGGCGCGCGGCCTCGACCGTGATCTCGAGCTTGCCGCTGGGCAAACGGCGGACGCGCCCGGGCGCGGCGGGACCGAGCGGGATCACGAGCTGCTCGCGGTGGATGCCGAGCGCGTCGGTCACCGTGAAGATCGCATCGATCTCCTTCATCGTGACGACCTCAAGCATCGACACCGACCTCGGCGGCGCATGCCGTGATCTGCCGCCACGTCTCGTCGTCGATCGGCACGCCGCCGGCGCGGCGCTCACGCGAGATGCGCGCCTCGGGCTCGCCCGGGATCAGGATCTCCTCCGACCCGCTGGCCAGCGGCGCCGACCGCACGAAGCCGAAGAGCGTGGCGACCTGAGCGTGGAAGTCGCCCGGCGGCAGGAAGCGCCCGGGATCGATGCACATCATCAGGACGCCGTTGCTCACCGGGCCCTTGTCCGGCCGCGCCGGGCCGGTGCCCGAGAGGATGCCGCCGAGGATCTCGACCGCGAGCGACAGGCCGTAGCCCTTGTGCTCTCCGGCCGTGATCAGCGAGCCGGGCGGGTCGGTGTAGTACTCGCGCGGATCGGTCGAGGGCTCGCCGCGGCCGTTGCGCATGATGCCGGGGGCCACCTTCTCGCCGCGGTTGAACTTCACCTTCAGCTTCCCCTCGGCGACGACGCTGGTGGCGAAATCGTGCGACATCGCGACCGTCGCGTTCGGGCCCGGGACCGCCACCGCGTGCGGGTTGGTCCCGAGGCGCCGCGCGGCGCCGCCCCACGGCGCGACGTTCAACGCGGTCGGCGCGTTCACCCAGAGCATGCCGATCAGCCCCTGGACCGCCGCCATCTCCGCGTAGTCGGCGAGTCGTCCGACGTGGTTCGTGCGGCGGAGCGTGACGGCCGAGAGGCCCTGCGCCCGCGCCTTCGCGATCGCCAGGGTGATGCCGTGTCGCGCGACGACCTGACCGAATCCCTTGTCGCCGTCGAGGCGCGCGATCGTCGGGGTCTCCATCTCGGTCTTGATCGACGGCGTCGGGTTGACGTCGCCGGTCTTGAGCGCGTGGACGTAGTGCGGAATCCGGATCACGCCGTGCGAGTCGTGGCCGCGCAGGTTCGCGCGGACGAGCAAGGACGCGATCCACGAGGCGTCTTCGCGGGGCGCCTTCCAGGCGACGAAGATGTCCCGCGTGATCCGTTCGAGCGTGTCGGCGTCGACCATCCGCATGTGTGTCCTCCCCGGTTCCGATCGAATGCCCTGCTAGACTAATGGACCGAATGCGCGAAGGCGAGGCCCAAAAGGAGACCGCCCATGCCCGGTTCGGACGATCCACTTCTCGCCGGCCTCACCGTGCTCGATTTCACGCGCGTGCTGGCCGGCCCGTATTGCACACGGCTGCTCTCGGATCTCGGCGCGCGCGTGATCAAGATCGAGCGCCCGGGCGAAGGCGACGATACCCGTCGCGGCCACGCCCAGATGGAAGAGGGCCGCACCGATCAGGGCACGTACTTCATTC
Organism: uncultured Candidatus Rokubacteria bacterium; assembly: GCA_963789955.1. Classification (GTDB taxonomy): domain Bacteria; phylum Methylomirabilota; class Methylomirabilia; order Rokubacteriales; family CSP1-6; genus AR31. The sequence continues at coordinate 159,041 of CAWBMV010000034.1, read as the reverse complement.
GGATCAACGCGGGCAAATCGAGCCTGGCGCTCGATCTCTCCCACCCGAAGGCCCGGGAGGTCGTCGTCGACCTGGCGCGGGCCTCCGACGTCGTGGTCGAGAACTTCCTGCCCGGTGTCGTCGCGAAGCTCGGCTGCGACTACGCCGCGCTCTCGGCGGTGAAGCCCGATCTCGTCTACTGCTCGATCTCCGGCTTCGGTCAGAGCGGCCCGCTGCGGCTGCAGCCGGCCTTCCATCACATCGTCAACGCCATGTCCGGCATCATGCATCTCGAGCAGCAGACCGACCCGGCGCCGCGGCCTGGATATCTGCAGGCCGCCGACGTGCTCGCCGGCACCCACGCCTTCGGCGCGATCCTGGCCGCGCTCTGGCGGCGCTCGCGGACGGGTCGCGGCGCCTACCTCGACGTGTCGATGCTCGAGTGCATGGTGGGCGCCGAGGACATCAACTACGGGGGCATGCTGAACGCCGGCTCGGAGTATCCGGGCCCGCGGCCCGGCATGATCGTTCACGGCATCGGCGGCCGCCACGTGGCGATGCAGACCGTCGGGGCGCCGCAGCTCTGGCCGCGACTCGTGGCGATGATGAATCGGCCCGACCTCGAGTCGGACGCGCGCTTCGCCACCCCGGCGGGGCGCCGCGAGAACTGGGCCGCGCTGCACCCGATCATCTGCGCGTGGCTCGACCGCTTCAAGACGGTCGAGGAGGCGGTGAAGACGCTCACCGCCGCGCGCGTTCCCGCCTCCGCCGTGCTCTCGCCCGCCGAGGTGGTCGCCCACCCGCATCTGGCGGAGCGCCAGGCGTTTCCCGAGATCGAGCATCCCGGTCGCGGCAAGGTGCGGATCACCGCGGTCCCGTTTCACGTCGACCGCCGGCCGGTGAAGCCACGCGGCGGCGCGCCGTATCGCGTCGGCGAGCACACGCGCGCGGTCCTCGGGGAGGTGCTCGGCTATTCGAGGGAACGAATCGAGGAGCTACTCGAGCTGGGAACGATCGCGAGCGTCTGACCGCGCGCGCTAGAGAGCGCCGAAGACCTGTTCGGCGGCGGCTTCGCCCGATCTGACGCAGTCGGCGATGCCGACGCCGCGATACGCCCCGCCGGCCAGATGAAGTCCCGGGAGTGCCGCGGCGCATCGCTCGATCGTCTCGACGCGACCCGCGTGGCCGACGTGGTACTGCGGCATCGCCTTCGTCCAGCGAGCCACCCGCGACAGCACGGGCTCGCCGGTGATGCCGAGAAGCTCGCGTAGCTCGTTTCGCGCGCCGGCGATCAGCGCGGAATCGTCCGACTCGAGAATGCCCTCGTTCAGCGCGCCGCCGACGAAGCACCGGAGCAGCACGTGGCCCTCGGGGGCGCGGCCTGGATACTTCACGCTCGAGAACGTGCACGCGAACACGGAGCGGCGCTCGGTTTGTGGAACCACGATGCCGAAGCCGTCGAGCGCATGCGGGACCTCCGCGCGCCGATAGCCGAAGCTCACCGTCGCCGACGACGCGTACGGGATCTCGCCGAGCAACGTCGCCAGCGCCGGATCGACGTACCGCAGCAGACGGCTCGCGGTGTAGGACTCGGCCGCCACGATGACGTGGTCGGCCTCGAGCGCGGGGCCCAGACCGCCGACCACCCTCCAGCCCCGGCCGCTTCGCTCGATGCCGTCCACGCGATGCTTGAGCCGCACCGCGCCCGGCGGCAGGCGCGACGCGATCGAGGTGACCATCTCTTCCATGCCGTTCTGGAAGGTCACGAAGAGACTCCAGCGCGCGCCGCTCGTCCCCGTCTGCGGCGCCCGGCGATTCGCGCGCCAGAGCCCGAGGATGATCGACCGCTCGCGCCGCTCGAGCTCGGAGAAGCGCGGCATCGTCGCCGTCAGTGAGAGATCGTCGGGATCGGCCGTGTAGATCCCGGCCACCAGCGGCTGGGCCACCCGCTCCAGCGCCTCGCGTCCGAGCCGGCGCCGCACGAAGGCGCCGAGGCTCTCGTCGTCGCTCGTACCGCGCGGCATGACGAGGTCGAGGGCCATCCGGAGCTTGCCGGGCCAGGAGAACAGCCCCGACCTGACGAACGGCCCGAGCTTGGTCGGCGCCAGGAGCTGGAAGCCGTCGGGCAGCGCGTGCAGGCGTCCGGCGCGCCAGACGAAGACTTTTCTGAAGCGATCGTCGGTCCGCACGAGCCGATGCTCGACGCCGAGCCGCCGGCACAGCGCCAGCGCCCACGGTTTTTCCGAGAGGAACGAGTCGGGGCCGCTCTCGACGAGGAATCCACCGGCTGTGCTCGGTCGCGATCGTGCCGCCGAGTCGATCACGCGCCTCGACGAGCGTCAGCTCGAGCTCGGTCGAGCGCTCGCGCGCCACCTCGACGGCGCGATGGGCCGCCGCGAGGCCGGTGATCCCGCCGCCGACGACGACGAGCTTCAGCCGCGCCATCTCACCGTGCGGCCGGACGCCGACCTCACCGCAGACCGGCGCGGGCGCCGCCGTGGGCCCCGCGGACGAGATCGGCCAGCATCGCGACGAACTCGGGATGGTCGTTCACCGCCGCCGCGCGATGAAGCTCGAGCCCGGCGCCGGCCGCGACACGGCGCGCCTCGACGTCGAGGTCGTACAGCACCTCGACGTGATCGCACACGAAGCCGATCGGCACGACGACCGCGTGATGCTCGCCGTCGGCCGCCAGCCGGCGGAGCACATCGCCGACGTCAGGCTCGAGCCACGGCTGTCTGGGGCTTCCGCTCCGGCTCTGATAGGCGATCGACCATCGCGGGTGGCCCAGGCGCCTGACCACGGCGCGCACCGCCGCCGTCAGGTCCGACACGTAGGGCGACACGTCGGCCATCGCCGTGGGAACGCTGTGCGCCGTGAACACGAGCGGCGTCCACGCCTGCGCCTCCGCGGGCACTTCGGCGAGCGCCGCATGCGCGCGATCGGCCACCGCCGCCACGAAGCGTGAGTTCTCGAACCACGGCGGGGCGAACCCGACCTCGGGCGCGCCATTGACGCGCGCCCGCGCCTCGGCGACGTCTTGCATGTAGCGATCCCACGAGGCCTCGGTGCGAAGCGGCGAGAGAATGACCGCGAGCGCCCGCCGCGCGCCCTTGTCCGCCATCTCGGTGAGCGTCTCGTGCAGGAACGGGTGCCAGTTGCGCATCCCGACGAACACCGGGAGCGCGGGCCCCGAGCCGGCCAGCGCTTTCTCGAGGCCGCGCGCCTGGGCGAACGTGAGCTCGGTGAGCGGCGAGCGGCCCCCCGGCATCTGCTCGTAGTGGTGCGCGACCTCTTCGAGCCGCTCGGCCGGAATGCCGCGCCCGCGGCGTGACGATCTCGAGAAAGGGCCGGATCTCGTGCGGCGCCGTCGGGCCGCCGAAGGCGACCAGCAGCACCGAGTCGATGAAGCTCATCGCCGGTCGGACAGTTCGTGAACCATCTCGATGAGCGCGCGCGCGTGCTCCACCGGCGTCTGCGGAAGAATCCCGTGGCCCAGGTTGAAGATGTGCCCGGGGCGGCCGCCGGCGCGCTCGAGGATGTCTTTCACGCGCTGGCGGATGTAGGCGGGCTTCGAGAGCAGCACGACCGGATCGAGGTTGCCCTGGACGGCGACATCGTGGCCCACCGCGGTCCATCCCGCATCGAGATCCACGCGCCAGTCCAGCCCGATCACGTCGCCACCCGCCGCGCGCATCGAGGGCAAGAGCGACGCGGTGCCCGTCCCGAAGTGGATGACCGGAATGCCGGGGGTCAGCGCGCGGATCAGCGCGCGCGTGTGCGGCAGCACGAACGTGCGGTAGTCCTCCGGCGCCAGGACGCCGACCCACGAATCGAAGATCTGGACGGCCTCCGCGCCGGCCGCGATCTGCCCGTTGAGATACTTCGCGGTCGCGTCGACGAGAATCCCCATGAGCCGGCTCCAGCCCTCGGGCTCCTCGTACATGAGGCGCTTGGTGTGCAGATAGTCGCGCGACGGTCCGCCCTCGACCACATAGGACGCGACCGTGAACGGCGCGCCGGCGAAGCCGATCAGCGGCACCTTGCCGGCGAGCGCCTGCTTCACGCGGCGTACCGCCTCGAACACGAACGGCACCGCGGCGTCGACGTCGACGCGCGGCAGGCGCGCGATCGCGGCTTCGCTGCGCACGGGCCGATGGATGACCGGGCCCTCGCCCTTCGCGAACTCGAGCCCGACGCCGAGCGGCTCGACGATCAAGAGAATGTCGGCGAAGAGGATCGCCGCGTCGACGCCGAGGCGCGCGATCGGTTGCAAGGTGACCTCGGCCGCCGCCTCGGGATTGCGCGCGAGCTCGAGAAAGCCGTAGCGCTCGCGCATCGCGCGGTACTCCGGCATGTAGCGGCCGGCCTGCCGCATGAGCCATACCGGCGTGTAGGACGTCGGCTGGCGGCGCGCGGCGCGCAGGAGTGCCGCATCTGGAAGTGACACGAAAATGAGCTTACCATCTGCGAACCATGGCATACATCACCGGCAAGCAAGCGTTCCTCAAGATCCTCAAGCAGGAAGGCGTCTCGGTCATGTTCGGCAATCCCGGCACGACGGAATTGCCGCTGATGGACGGGCTCGCGCGCGAGCCCGGCATCCACTACGTGCTGGCGCTGCAGGAGGCCGTCGCGATCGCGATGGCCGATGCCTACGCGCAGGCCAGCGGCGGCCTCGCGGCCGTGAACGTGCACGTGTCGCCCGGGCTCGGCAACGCGATGGGGATGCTCTACGACGCGAGCAAGTCGGGCGCGCCGATGCTGCTCACCGCGGGCCAGCACGATCAGGGATTCAACGTGACCGAGCCGATCCTCTGGTCGGATCTGCCGCCGATGGCCGCGCCGCTCGTGAAGTGGTCGACCGAGGCGCGCCGGCTCGAGGACCTGCCGCGCATCGTGCACCGCGCGGTGAAGACCGCCTTCTCGCACCCGAGCGGGCCCGTCTTCCTCTCGCTGCCGGTCGACGTGCTGAACGCCGAGCGCGATCTGGATCTCGGCGCGCCCACGCGCGTCGCCCGCGCATCGTCGGTGATCGCGCGGCGTCGCGCGCGCCGCCGAGCTCTTGGCCAAGGCGCAGAACCCGCTGATCATCGCGGGCGACGCGGTCGCGCATGGCGACGCGCTGGCGGAGCTCGCCGAGGTGGCCGAGCTGCTGGGCGCGCCGGTGATCGCGGAAGGGATCGCGAGCACGTGCTCGTTCCCGTTCAAGCATCCGCTCCACGCCGGCTCGATGCCGCGCATCGGCCCGACGATCCGCGCGCTCCTGATGCGCCACGACCTGCTGTTCTCGGTCGGCGGCGATCTCTTCACGCTCTCCTTGCCCGACGACGTCGATCCGATGCCGCCCGGGCTCAAGGTCGTGCATCTCGACGTGAACCCGTGGGAGCTCGGCAAGAACTATCCGGCCGAGGTGGCGATCTTCGGCGAGCCCAAGGCCACCCTGCCCGAGCTGGCCGAGGCGATCCGGCGCAACACCGGCAAGAACGGTCATCCCCTGGCCGCCCGGCGCCGGGAGGCCGTCACCGCGGCGTTCGCGGCCGAGCGCGCGGAGCTGACGAAGCGCGCCGAGGCCGAAGCCTCGCGCGTGCCGATCTCTCCCCTGACCTTGATGCACGAGGTCTCGAAGGTCACGCCGCCCGACGCGGTCATCGTCGACGAGGCGATCTCGTCCTCGCAGGGCATCCGTCACTTCTTCACGTGCGCCGACTCGAAGAGCTTCTTCGGGCTGCGGGGCGGCGGCATCGGCTGGGGGCTGCCGGCCGCACTCGGCGTGAAGCTCGCGCTGCCGAATCGGCCGGTCGTCGCGCTGGTCGGCGACGGAAGCTCGATGTACACGAACCAGGCTCTCTGGACGGCGGCGCGCGAATCGCTCGCGGTCGTCTACGTCATCTTCAACAACACATCGTACCGGATCCTGAAGCAGCGGACGAAGGCGTTGAAGGGCTTCTCGGCCGAGGACGATCACTACGTCGCGATGGACCTCGACCGCCCGCAGATCGATTTCGTCGGCCTGGCCCGCTCGCTCGGCGTTCCCGGCACGCGGGTGGAGAAGACGTCGGACATCGGGCCGGCGGTCGGCCGGGCCCTCGCCAGCGGTGGTCCGCACCTCGTCGACGTCAGGATCGACCCCTCGTTCGTGTAGGCGGCCGCGCGTGAGCCGGGGTCCGGGCGGCCCCGCGAGCGGCTAGGTGAGCCGCGGGGCCACGAGCTCGGCGAAGCGCCGCATCGAGGCCAGCACGCGCTCCTGCGGCACGCGCGAGCCGACGTTCATCCAGACGGCGAGCTTCGTGAAGCCGATGGCCGCGCGCAGCTCTTCGATGCGATCGACGACGCGCTCGGCCGTGCCGTAGACAGCGTAGTCCTTCAGGACCTCGTCGAAGCTCAGGCGGCGCAGGCGCTCCCCGACCGCGTGTCGCGGACCGGCGGCGAGCGCGTCACCGACCGAGCGAAAGAAGTGCATCGCGCTCGCCTCGGTCTCCTCCCGCGCGGCGCGCTCCGTCTCGGCGACGTAGACCGGCAGGATCGCGGCCACCTCGCCACGGCCGCGGTGGCCGGCCTCGCGCCAGGCGGCATGATAGGCGCCGACGTAACTCTCCAGCTCGCTGATGCTCGACGTCCTCACCGCCAGGAAGATCGGCAGCCCGCGGCGTCCGACGGCCGCGTACGACTCCTCGGACGTCGCCGCGACGCGGAGCGGCGGGTGCGGCTTCTGGTACGGCTTGGGGATCGCGCAGACGTCGTGGAACTGAAAGTACTTGCCCTCGTACGTGAACCGCTCCTCGGTCCACGCCTTCAGGAGGATCTCGAGCGTCTCGTCGAATCGCTCCTGGCTTTCCTCGTAGGGGATGCTGAAGCCCGTGTAGTGCTCGGGCAGACCGCTTCGGCCCACGCCGAACTCGAGTCGTCCTTTGCTGACGTGATCGAGCGTCGCGACGTCCTCGGCGAGGCGCAGCGGATGGATCAAGGGCAGCACCTGGACGGCGAACCCGATCTTCAGGCGCTTCGTCCGGCCGGCGATCGTCGCGCCGACGACGAGGGGTGAGGACAGGACCGAGCGTTCCTTCTGGAAGTGCAGCTCGGCCAGCCACACGGCGTCGTAGCCGAGGTCCTCGGCGACGGTCGCCTGGATCAACGAGTCGTCGAAGGCCTGGGCCTCGTCGACTCCCGGCCGCCACTCGAACTCGGTGAAGAGCCCGATCTCCACTAGCGTTTGCCGGCCGCCGAGCGTGGCGCGCTTACGACGCGGCCCCGGTTCTCCCGTCCGGTGTCACGGTGATGCGCCCGAAGGTCTTCTCGACCAGCTGTCGCGCGCGCGCCGAATCGACGTGATTCGCGGTCTGGCACGGGGTGGACTCCTCCAGGACACGCTCCGGATCCTGCCAGAGGCGGAACGTCTTGTACCGATCCTCGAACTCGATGCCGAGGCCGCGCGCGAACACCGAGAGATAGTGCTCGATCGCGAGCTGGCCTTCGGCCTCGAAGCCGCACATGAGCCGCTGGCAGCCGTGATAGATCGTCGCGAGCGTCTCGGCGCCGCCGGCGCGCGCCCGAGCGATCTCGTCGCGGATCAGCGCGTCCCAGACGTCCTGGCCGAGCTGCGCCTGCACGTCCGCGGTGCAGAGACGGCCGAGCCGCGGCTCGGACCCCACGTCGACGACACGCAGACCGGGCACCGCTTCGAGCAGACGGCGCCCCGCGGCGCCTTCACGCAGGCGCGGCGCGCTCTGGCTGTGATAGTGGAGCGCCACCGTCTGGTCGACCCGGTGCGTGAAATTGATCGACGGCAGACGATCGGCCAGGAACTCGGTCGTGTGACGCACCGGGAACGGCCACGGGAACTTCTGGATCTCGTCGTAGAAGAACATGCACGACGGGCACCACATCACGACCTCTTCGGGCTTGTAGCGCTGGAAGAGCTCGACGGTGCGCTTGTTCATCCCGCCCGACGCCGCGGTGTCGCCGTTTCGGTGGTGGACGATGCCACAGCAGTAGGTCGGACCGCCGACGGCGACGTAGTCGAGCCCGAGCCGGTCGAAGATCGCGGTGACCGTGCGGATCATGTGCGAGGTGCGCAGCACGTTGCAGCCGAGGTAGAGCACGATCTGGTGCGGCTCCGCCTCCTTCTCGGGGGCCTGCTGGCGCCACGTCCGTTCCTCCGGCAAGGTTGTCAGGTCTTCCGTCAGGAGGATCTCGCCGAAGTGCTTCTTGTAGTCGTAGCCCATCTCAGGTCTCCAGTCCGCGTCGCCGGCGTTCGAGCTGCCTCAGGTCGGCGCGCCGCACCTTGCCCGTCGTCGTCACCGGAATCGCTTCGATGAATTCTATCTCACGTGGGTATTCGTGCGCGGAAAGGCGCGTGCGCACCCAGGCCTGGAGGTCGCGCGCCAGCTCGGCCGTGCCGGCGCCCCCCGGGTGGAGCTGGACGAACGCCTTGACCACCTCGCCGCGCACCGGGTCGGGCGCGCCGATCGCCGCGGCGAGCGCGACCGCCGGGTGCCCGTGCAGACAGTCCTCGATCTCGCTCGGGCCGATGCGGTAGCCGCCGCTCGAGATCAAATCGTCCTTGCGGCCGACGAACCAGAAATAGCCGTCGCTGTCCTTCCGCGCGAGATCGCCCGTGAGCGCCCAGTCGCCGGCGAACTTCTCGCGGGTCGCCGTCTCGTTGTTCCAGTACCGCAAGAACATCACGGGATCCGGGCGGCGCACCGCCACCTCGCCGACCTCGCCGGCCGGGACGGCCGCGCCCTTGTCGTCCACGACGTCGACGACGTGGCCGGGGACCGGGCGCCCCATCGATCCGGGCTTCACCGGCATCAGGAGCGAGCAATTGCCGAGGACGAGGTTCACCTCGGTCTGCCCGAATCCTTCGTGCGGCGTGACGCCGAGCGCCTCGCGCGACCACCGGATCACCTCTTCGCCCACGGCCTCGCCGCCCGTGAACATCGAGCGCAGCTCGAGAGCGTACCGCCCGCGCGGGTCGCCGACGGAACGCATCATCTTGAGCATCGTCGGCACGAGGAACGTGTTGCGGACCCTGTGCCGCGCGAGGACGTCGAAGGCGCGCTCGGCGTCGAACTTCTTCGGGCGATGGGCGACGACCGGCACGCCGTAGTGCCAGCTCGGGAGCAGCACGTCGAGCAGTCCGCCGGCCCACGCCCAGTCCGCGGGGCTCCAGTGGCGGTCGCCGGGCTTGGGAAAATACTCGTGATAGAACTCGATCGCCGGCAGATGGCCCAGGAGCACGCGATGGGCGTGCAGCGCGCCTTTCGGCGGCCCGGTCGTCCCCGACGTGTAGATGAGGATCGCCGGATCCTCGGCCGCGGTGGCGACCGGCTCGAGCGAGTCGGACTCACGCGCGATCGCCCTGGCGTACTCGATCACGCCGTCGGCATCGGCGCGGTCGACCGAGATCACGCGCGTGAGCGCGGGCAAGCCCTTGGAGACGGCCAGCACGCGGTCGAGATTCTCGGCGTCCGTCACGACGATCTTCGCGCCGGCGTCGCGCAACCGGTACTCGAGGGCCTCGGGGCCGAACAGCGTCGACAGCGGCAGCGCGACGGCGCCGAGCTTGTACGCCGCCAGATGAGCGACCGCGGTCTCCGGCCGCTGCGGAAGCACGATGCCGACCCGATCGCCGCGCACGATCCCGAGACCGGCGAAGACGCGCGCCAGCTGGTTCGAGCGGGCGCGAAACTCGGCGAACGTGTGCTCGCTCACCGAGCCCGCGTCGTCCTCGTAGACGAGCGCGACACGCGAGCGATCGCCGGCGTGGCGATCGCAGACGTCGATGGCGATGTTGTAGACGGGCGGGATCGTCCAGCGAAAGCGGGCGTAGACGTCGCCGTAGCTCTCGCCGTGCGGCAGCAAGGTGTCGACCATGAATCGCTAGCCTACCACTCCCAACGAGGAGGACTAGGCGCCGCTGAGCCAGCGCCACAGGCGAGGACGCGCGGGCGACGTCAACGTGATCAGGAGCGGCGCGCCCCATCGCTCGCGCGGCGGCGCTTCGGCGAGCCTCAGACGCACGAAGACGCTGTCACGGGTGACCGGCAGGTCCGGGAAGATCAGCTTCGCGCCGCGCCGCATCGATCGGCACGTGGCCGAACTCGATCGCGCTGACCACCAGGGGCACGGGCGTTCGCTCGCCGGGCGGCGTGAGGCTGGCACGCCACCCGGGAAGCTCTCGGAGCGCCGGCGGCGGAATCGGGACCAGCCCGAACACCTCGAGCGGAGTCTCCGGTCTCATGATCTCGCCCAGCGCCGCCGCGCCCGAGAACTGAAACCGCCGCGTGATCCAGAGCGAATAGACCATGTCCCGCGATCGCGCTCGGGAACGGTTCGCCATCTTCGGTGGCTCGATACATTCCGACTCCGCGATCGATGACCTGGACCAGGTTGAAATCCGCGCGCCCGAGCCGCACGTTCTCGGCAGCCTGCGCCTCCTCCATCGCGACGCCGGTCTTCGCGATCGATCTTCGCGTTGAGGCGCTGCTCGAGGAGACCCTCCCACGCGAGTGGCCGCGGCCGCGAATAGACGCGCTTCATCCAGTCGCGCATCGCCTCCGCTCGGGCCACATGCCGCCGGTTCCCCTCGACGGTACCATTCCGGCTCGAGCCGGCGCCGGTTCGGCGGGGTTTGATCCGCTCGGCCGCGACATGCCGCCGCAGCCGATGCACCGCCCACTGGCCTTCCGGCAGGTACTCGAACAGCGGCTCGCCTCGATCGACGTCCTGCCGGAGACCGACGCGCATTCGGGTGACGATGCCGGAGAAGTCCGACGTGATGAGAACGAGGTCCTCGAACAACGGCTCGATCGTCCCGACGCCTTCGACCGCGCTGCGCACGGGATAGAGACCGTACGCCAGCGGCACGATCAGCACGATGGCGGAGAGCAGCCAGAGCAGCGGCGCGCGGCGGGCCATAACATCGATGATAAGCTCCGCCGCATGCCGCGCCGCCGCGTTACGTTACGCGCCGTCACCGGGCTCTTCCTCGAGCGACAGCACCTCGCTCGACCGCACGCGGCCCCGTTGACGGCGCCGCGCCTGCGCCGGTTCGTGGAGGATGTCGGCGGGATCCAGCTCGACTCGATCAACGTTCTCGACCGCGCCCACTACCTGACGGTGTGGAGCCGATTCGGCCCCTACGACCGGGCGTGGCTCGACCGCCAGGTCTATCGGCGCCGGCTCCTCTTCGAGTACTGGGCGCACGCCGCGTGCCTCGTCCCGGCCTCGGACCTGCCGTGGTGGCGGCGCGCGATGCTCGACTACAAGAGCCGCCACACCGGCTGGTCGGGCTGGCTGCGCCGCAACGGCAAGATGCTGCAGACGGTGCGGGAAGCCGTCCAGGCCAACGGGCCCATGGGCAACGGCGACTTCGAGGGACGGCGCCCGCCGGGACGCGGCGGCTGGTGGTCGTGGCGGCCTGTGCAGCACGCGCTCCACCATCTCTGGATGACCGGGGCGCTCACGATCCACTCGCGCCAGCACTTCCAGAAGCGCTACGACCTGCTCGAGCGCGCGATGCCGCACGCGCTCGGCGTCGCGCCGGTCACGACGGTCGAGTTTCAGCGCTGGCACCTCGAGCGATCGCTCCGCGCCATGGGCGCCGCGACCGAGCTCGATCTGGCGCGCTATCTCACCTTCCCTCGCTTCCGGCCCGGCGCTCGCCGCATCGCGCTGCGCGAGATGCTCGAGCGCGGCGAGGTCACCGAGGTCGAGCTCGAGGGCGCGCCGGGGCGATGGCTCGTCCTCACCAGCGATCTGCCGGCGCTGGGGCGCGTCGGGCGGGCGGCCACGACCTCGCGCGGGACGACGTTGCTCTCGCCCTTCGACTCGCTGCTGTGGCATCGCGACCGGGTCGCGCGGCTCTTCGGGTTCGACTACCGCATCGAGGTCTACACGCCCGGGCCCAAGCGCGTGCACGGCTACTACACGCTTCCGATCCTGCATCACGGTCATCTCATCGGCCGCGTCGACGCCAAGTCCCACCGCGCCGATCGGAAGCTCGAGGTTCGCCACGTGCACTTCGAGCCCTGGTTCGCGACGGCCGCCACGCCGCCGAGAGGACCCGATCGCCTGGATCGGGACGAGGCGATCGCCGGGGTCGCCGGCGCGCTGAGCTCGCTCGGCGTCTTCGTCGGCGCCGACGAGGTGCACGTGCGCCGCGTGACGCCAGGGCGCCTCCGGGCGCCGCTCGCACGACAGCTGCGCGAGGCCCGCGCACCGGTCGGCGAGCGTTCGCCGAACGCACACGTCGAGACGTGAACGATCGGTAGCGACCGGCGCCTGAACCCCGGCCCGGCAAGTGGGCGGGTGCCAAGAATCCTGCTACCATCCAGGCAATCCAAGGTGACGAGGCAGGCGATCATGGACAAGGAAGGCACTCAGCTCATCCGGGGACTCGAAGGCGTCGTCGCCGCCGAGACCAAGCTCTGCGATCTCGACGGCCGAAACGGCCGCCTGGCCTACGGCGGCTACGACATCGAAGACCTGGCGCGCCGGGCGAGCTTCGAGGAAGTCTGCCACCTGCTCTGGTACGGCGAGCTGCCGAACGCGGCGCAGCTCGACAAGATGACCCTGGCGCTCATCGCGGCGCGCGAGATCCCCGCCGACCTCGTTCAGGCGTTCCGGCTGATGCCGAAGGCAACGGATCCGATGCGGGTGCTCCAGGCCGCCGTCGCCATTCTCGGCATGAGCGACCCTGACACCACCGACAATTCCCACGCCGCAAATATCCGCAAGGCGATCCGGCTCACGAGCCAGATGGCGACGGCGATCTGCGCGCACCATCGGGTGCGGAGCGGCGAAGACCCGATCCGACCGGCGTCCGATCTCTCGCACGCCGGCAACTTCCTCTACATGCTCACGGGCAAGCGGCCGAGCGGCGTCGTCGCCAAGGCGATCGACGCGAGCCTGACGCTCTACGCCGAGCACGAGTTGAATGCGTCCACGTTCACGACCCGCTGCATCGTGTCGACGCAGTCCGACATGCACTCGGCGGTGGCGGGCGGCGTCGGGCGCCCTCAAGGGACCGCTCCACGGCGGCGCCGGCGAGGCAGTCATGCGCACCTTGATGGAGATCGGCGAGGTCGCCAACGTCGACGCGTTCACCGAGAAGGCGATGGCCGACAAGCGGCGATTCATGGGCATGGGTCATCGCGTCTACAAGGCGGGCGACCCGCGCGCCGCGATCCTCAAGGGAATGGCCGAGGAGGCGTGCCGGCAGTCGGGCCAGTTCAAGTGGTACGAGATGGCCGTGAAGCTCCACGCGCGCATCAACGAGGCGAAGAAGCTGATTCCCGAACGTCGACTTCTACTCGGCGCCGCTCTTCTACTCGCTCGGCATTCCCGTCGATCTCTTCACGCCGGTGATCGCGGCCGGCCGCATCGCGGGCTGGACGGCGAACATCATCGAGCAATACGACGACAACCGCCTGATCCGCCCGCGCGGCGACTACATCGGCCCGGCGCGCCGCGCGTTCGTGTCGGTCGACAAGCGGTAAGGCCGCTATGCCCAAGAGCCTCGCGCAGAAGCTCATCAACAACCACCTCGTCGCCGGCAAGCCGGTCGCCGGCGAGGAAATCGGCATCGCGATCGATCAGGTGCTGCTCACCGACACCAACGGCACGATGTCCTGGCTCCAGTTCGAGGCGATGGGCTTCCCGCGCGCCGTGCCCGCGCGCATCGTGAGCTACGCCGACCACAACGTCTACCAGGTCGACTCGCGCAACTCCGACGACCATCGCTACATGCAGGCCGTCTCGCGCAAATACGGCGCGATCTTCTCCAAGCCCGGCAACGGCATCTGCCATCAGGTCCATATGGAGAGCTTCTCGATCCCGGGCCAGACCCTGCTCGGCACCGACAGCCACACGCCGCTCTGCGGCGCGGCCGGCATGCTCGCGATCGGCGCCGGCGGTCTCGACGTGGCCGTCGCGCTCGGGGGCGGACCATATTTCTTCCAGATGCCGCAGATCGTGCGCGTTCACCTGACCGGCGCGCTCCAGCCCTGGGTGACGGCGAAGGACGTGATCCTCGAGCTCTTGCGCCGGCTGACCGTCCGGGGCGGGATGGGCAAGATCTTCGAGTACGGTGGGCCCGGGCTCCGGAGCTTGCTCGCCACGCAGCGCATGACGATCGCCAACATGGGAGCCGAGCTCGGGCTGACGACCAGCATCTTCCCGAGCGACGATGTCACGCGCTCGTTCCTGACGCGTCTGGGCCGCGCCGACGACTGGCAGCCGGCGGTGCCCGACGACGACGCCACGTACGACGACGAGATCACGCTCGACCTGGCGGCGCTCACGCCGCTCGTGGCGCTTCCCGGCTCGCCCGACCGCGTCGTCCCGATCGAGGAGGTCGCGGGGACGGCCGTCGAGCAGGTGATGGTCGGCTCGTGCACGAACGGCTCCTGGAACGACATGGCGTCGGTGGCGGACATCGTGCGCGGCCGCCGCGTGCATTCCTCGGTGTCGTTCGTGCTGTTCCCGGGCAGCCACAAGATCCTCGAGACGATGGCGCGCGAAGGCCTGCTCACCGACCTCATCGCGGCCGGCGCCACCGTCTCCGAATCGAGCTGCGGGGCGTGTGCGGGGATCGGCCACGTGCCGGCGGCCGGCGCGAAGAGCCTGCGCGCCTTCAACCGTAATTTCCCGGGACGAAGCGGGGTGAAGGACGACTCGGTCTATCTGTGCTCGTCGACCGTCGCCGCGGCCTCGGCGCTCACCGGCGTCATCACGGATCCGCGCACGCTCGGCACGCCGTCGCCGGTCGCCTTGCCGCCGCGGTTCGCGACGTCGACGGCGGGATTCGTCGAGCCCGACGGCACCGGCGAGATCCCGCGCGGGCCCAACATCAAGCCCGTGCCGCTCGGCGAGCCGGTGGCCGAGACGCTCGAGGCGCCGGTCGTGATCAAGCTCGGCGACAAGGTGTCGACCGACGACATCTCGCCGGCCGGCTCCGCGGTGCTCGTCTTCCGCTCGAACATTCCGGCGATCTCGGAGTTCTGCTTCAAGTACGTCGACGCGGACTTCGTCGCGCGCGCGAAGGCCGCCGGACGCGGCATCATCGTGGGCGGCGAGACGTACGGTCAGGGATCGTCGCGCGAGGCGGCGGCGACGGGACCGATGTTCCTCGGCATCCGCGCGGTCATCGTGAAGTCCTTCGCGCGGATTCACCGGACGAACCTCATCAACTGGGGCGTGGTGCCGCTCGTCTTCGATGACCCGGCGAGCCTGGCCGGCATCGAGCGAGACGACCGCCTCCGCCTGCCCGGCCTGCGTGCCGCGCTGGAGGCCGGCGATCGGGTGCGCGTCGAGAACGCGCGGACCGGCGCCGTGTTCACCGCCTCGTGCGTGCTCACGACGCGCGAGCGCGAGATTCTCCTCGCCGGCGGCGTCCTGGCCCACACGAAGGCCGGGAAAGGATAGCGGGAGGGTCCATGGGCCAGAAGAAGATCCGCGCGGTCTACATGCGGGGCGGCACGAGCCGCTGCCTCGTGTTCCATCAGACGGATCTTCCGCCGGCCGGCGCCGAGCGCGACCGCGTCTTGCTCGCCGCGCTCGGGAGCCCCGATCCCTACGGCCGCCAGCTCGACGGCATGGGCGGAGGCATCTCGTCTCTGTCCAAGGCGTGCATCATCGGCGCCCCCTCGCACCCCGACGCGGACGTGGACTACACGTTCGCGCAGGTCGAAGTGGCGAAGGCGGTCGTGGACTACAAGGGCAACTGCGGCAACTGCTCGTCTTCGGTCGGGCCGTTCGCGATCGACGAGGGTCTGGTGAAGGCGGTCGAGGGCGAGACGCTCGTCCGCATCCACAACACCAACACGAAGAAGATCATCGTCGCCCACGTGCCCGTGCGCGACGGCGAGGCCTTGGTCGACGGCGACTTCGAGCTGGCCGGCGTGGCCGGACACGGCGCCCGGATCGCGCTCGATTTCCTGGATCCGGGCGGCGCCGGGACCGGTCGCCTTCTGCCGACGGGGACAGCCCGCGAGACGATCGACGGCCTCGACGCCTCGCTCGTGGACGCGACGAATCCGGTCGTCTTCGTCCGCGCGAAGGACGTGGGGCTCGCCGGCACCGAGACGCCGCAAGCGATCGACGCCGACCGTGCCCTCTCGGCCCGGCTCGAAGCGATCCGCGTCGAAGCGGCGAAGCGGATGAAGATTCCGGGCAGCGCCGCCGTACCGAAGATCGCCATGGTGGCGCCCGCGACCGCGTTCACCGCGCTCGACGGCGTTCGCCACGCCGCCGACACGGTGGATCTGGTGACGCGCGTCATCTCGATGGGCAACTGCCATCGCGCGGTCGCGCTGACAGTCGCGATGTGCCTCGGAGTGGCGGCACGGGTGGAGGGCACGGTCGTGCGCGAGTGCGCGGGCGATACCGCGCACGCGATTCGCCTGGGTCACCCGTCCGGCGTGCTGCCGATCGACGCCGCGGTGCGCCGGCGCGACGGCGTCGCGTGGGCCGAGCGCGTCACCGTGTACCGGACGGCGCGCCGGCTGATGGAAGGCTTCGCGCGCATTCCGTGAGCGCGACCGTCGACACCGGCGCGCGGCCCGACACGATGGACGGCTTCTACGGCGCCGTGCGCGCGGTCGGGCGCTTCTGGCTCTGGTTCTTCTTCCGATCGGTGGACGTCCGACACCCCGAGCGCGTGCCCGCCGACGGGCCGGTGCTCCTTTGCATCAACCACCCCAACAACTTCATCGATTCGTTGCTGGTCGGCGGGGCGCTGCCGCGAAAGGTCCACTACCTCGCGACGGCCGCGTTGTTCAGGAATCGATTCGTCGCGCGCTTCCTCCTCGCGTGCGGCGCGATCCCCGTCTATCGGAAGCAGGACGATCCAGCGTCGTGCCCCGACCACCCGCGGCGGGAGCCAGCCTCGCGGCACCCGCGACGACCGCGGAACGCAACGCCGGCACGTTCGACGCATGCTTCAAGGCCTTCAACGAAGGCCGGCTCGTCGCGATCTATCCGGAGGGCACGACGCACGCCGAGGTCCGCGTGCAGCGCATCAAGACCGGCGCCGCGCGGCTGGCGCTCGGCTACGAGGCCGAGCGACCCGGTGCCTTGCGAGTGATCCCGGTCGGGCTCAACTTCGATGCGCGGAAATCCTTCCGCGGGCGCGTCCTCGTGTCCTTCGGTCCGGCCATCCCGGTGCCGCCCTATCTCGACGCCTATCGCCGGGATCCGGTCAAGACCGTCGAGGCCTTCACCGACGCGATCCAGTGGGGCATCGAGGCCGAGGTCGTCCACGTCGAGCGCATCGACGAGAGCCGGCTCGTGAACGCCGTGCAGGAGCTCTACCGTGACCAGCTCGTGCGCGAGCTCCGGGAGGACGCGCGGGCTCGCGGAGCGGCAGATCGATCTGGTCCGGCTGTCCCGGGCGATCGTGGATTCGACCAACTACTTCAAGCAGCGCGACCCCGAGCGCGTCGAGCGCATCTGGCAGAGCATTCAGAGCTACCGCGCGCTGCTGGCCGAATACCGGGTGAAGGACGAGGCGGTACGCGCGCGGCTCGAGCGGCGGCGGCCCCGTCAGCGCATTCGCCGAGGCTGGGAGGCGATCGCGGGCTTTCCGTTCTTCGTCTACGGCGCGATCGTGAACTTCCTGCCCTACTGGATCCCGCGGTGGGTGGCGCACCACATGTCGCGCAAGGAGACCGACTACGCGACGTGGCGATTCCTCACCGCGATGCTCGCGCTGCCGCTCTTCTGGGGGCTCGAGACCTGGATCGTCACCCGGCTGTTCGGGCCGGCGGTGGGGTTCATCTTCCTGCTCAGCGTGCCGCTGTCCGGCGTCATCGCGTACCGCTACTGGGTCGGCGCCGGACGCCTCCGGAGCCGCCTGCGCTTCGGCGCGCTGGCGCTGACGCGCGAGCACGTGGCCCGCCGGCTGACCACCGAGCGACAGGCGCTGATCGCCGAGCTCGAGCGGGCCAAGAACGACTACCTGACCGCGACGAAAGGAAGCTCGTTTTGAGCGTTCGCCTCTTCGAAGAGATGTCGACCCCGGCGCTCGACGCGCTCGACCGCGCGCGCACCGTCGTCGTCCTGACCGTGAGCCCGCTCGAGGAGCACGGGCCGCACTTGCCGGTGGGCGTCGACGCGATCGCCGCCCGCCACTTCGCCGAGGCCCTGAGCGAGCGCCTGACCGCCGCGCGGCCCGGCTGGACCGCCCTGCTGGCTCCCACCTTGCCGCTCGGCTCGTTCACGTTCGAGGCCGTCGGGACCGTGAGCGTGCGGCAGCGCGTGGTCCGCGACGCGGTCGTCGACTACGGTCGATCCTTCGCGCGCGCGGGCTTCCGCTACATCCTCGTCGCCAACGGCCACGGCGGGCCGGGACACCTCACGGCGCTCGAAGAAGCCTCCGCGATCGTCTCGCGCCGACACCGCGTGACGATGGCCTCGCTCTCCGGCCATCTCGCCTGGCAGTTCCTGCGCGGTCGGTACGTCGAGAAGATCGCGGCCGCGCTCGGGCGTCCGCTGTCCGACGACGAGCGAAAGGCGTTCTCGGAGGACGCGCACGGCGGCTGGTGGGAGACGTCGCTGATGCTGCTGATCCGTCCCGACCTGGTCGATCCGTCGTACCGCACGCTTCCGCCGGCGCGGTACTCGCTCCCGGAGCGCGCCGTGCCGAACTTTCCTCTGCGCAACGGCGGTCAGGGCTACGTGGGCCACCCGGCGCTGGCCGATCCGGCGTTCGCCAAGGCCGCCTCCGAAGTCTTGATGGCCGAGACGATGCAGATGGTGGAAGGACTGCTCGACGGCCGCATCCCTCCGAGCGCGGGGCGTTCGCCGTTCTTCATGCTTCCGTTCTTCAGAACGGATTTCTGGCCGCACCGTCGTCACCGCCACTGCCGGCATCGCGCTCGGCGTGGCGGCCGGTCTGACGCTCGCCGCCCTCGGCCGGACCCGGACGGATAGTGGACGCTCCGATCGTCGAGCTTGAGGCGCAAGACGGCGTCGCCTGGCTGCGGCTCAACCGCCCGGAGGCGCTCAACGCGCTCAATCGCCGGCTGACGGCCGCGCTCGAGGAGACGCTCGAGCGGGTCGCGGCGATGGACGACGTCGGCGTGCTCGTGGTCGCCGGGCGCGGCCGCGCGTTCTGTGCCGGCAACGACATCAAGGAGATGGAGAGCGTCACCCCCGACGACGCCGAAGCGCTCGCCCGGCGTCACGCGGCGATCATGAGCCGCTTCACGGCCTTGCCGCAGGTGACAATCGCCGCCGTCGACGGCTTCGCGCTGGGCGGAGGGCTCATGCTCGCGATCGCGCAAGACCTTCGCGTCGCGTCCGACCGGGCGCGCTTCGGGCTTCCGGAGGTCACGCTCGGCTTTCCGCCGGCCTATGGGATCGCGCGCCTGCTCGACGTCGTCGCCGGCGGTCACGCCCGCGACCTGCTCCTCACCGGCCGCACCATCCACGCGACCGAGGCGCTGCGGATCGGCCTCGTCAACCGCGTGGTGGCCCCGCCTACCCTCGATGCGAGCGTCGCGACCCTGGCCGCGGACATCGCGCGCTCACCGCGAGGCGGTCTCGAGGCGACGAAGCGTATCGTCGCGGCGATCCGGGCGGGCGGGAACGGGCGGGAGGCTGAGGGCTACGCCGCGGCGCTGCGGACGAGCCCGGCGGCGCGGGAGCGAATCCGGGAGTTCGCGAGCCGGAAGAAGCGCTAGCGCCTAACGCCGGCGGCGCAGCATGTCCTGGTCGGCCTCGCGCAGCAGATCCTCCGCGCTCTCCGGCGGTGCCTGCGCGTAGGCGATGCCGAAGTTGCAGTTGATCGTGACGGGAATACCGCGCTTGCCCGAGAGCCCCTTGATCTTGTCGTTGACCCTCGCGATGACCGTGTCGATGTCGCCGACACCTGCATCGGGGCAGAACACGACGAACTCGTCGCCGCCGTGGCGGACGATCAGATCGGTGGTCCGGGTGGCCTCGACGAGCGCATCGGCGACGGTTCTCAGCACGTCGTCGCCCACGCCGTAGCCGAAGCGGTCGTTGATCGACCGGAGCTGCAGGACGTCGACGACCAGCAGGAGCGCGCCGGTCTTGCGCCGGCGCGCGACAGCGGCCAGCCGCCGATACTGATCGTGGAACGCCCGGCGCCCCGCCAGGCCCGTGACCGGGTCGGGGGCGAAGCGCGAGAGGCGGCGGTCGGTCTCGTACAGGCGCCCGGCGAGCATCCGCAGCAGCGAGACCGCCAGCTCCGCGGAGTTCTGCAGGACCTTGAGGAACTCGGATTGCGGGATGACCAGGCAGTGCGTGCGCTCGACCGCCACGACCGTTGCCGAGCGAGGCTGGTTGCGCAGCACGCTCAGCTCGCCGAGGATCTCGCCCTCGCCGAGCTCGCCCACGATCAGCTCCACCGGCGAGTCGGGCGCGACCTCCAGAACCCGCACGCGGCCGGACAGGATCACGAAGAGACGATCGGGCGGGTCGCTCTCGCGAATCAGCACGTGGCCGGGCGCGAAGCTCTGCTCGGTCGCGCTGTCGAGCAGCAGATCGCGCTGCTCCGGACTGAGCTGGCGGAAGAGCGGGACCGTCGCCAGGAGGCTCGCGCAACGGGCGCGGTTGTCGCCCGCGCCCACGGTGCCCTCGGCGCCGCGGCGCCCGGCGCTCGGCCAGGTCGAAGGTCAGCAGGGTCCTGGCGAGCCACGCCCGCACGCGCGTGCGCAGCATGGGCGGGCTGAAGGGCTTCGACAGGTAGTCGGTCCACGAGGCTTCGCCGCGGTAGACCGCATCGGACGGAATCGAGCTATCGGCGAGGACGACGATCGGGAAATTTCGCCGGCCGAGCCGGTCCCGCAGCACGTCCAGCACCGTGTCGCCGTTTCCGTCCAGGAGCTCGCGGTCGATGATCGCGATGTCCGGGAGGAGCTCGGGGCCGCGCGAGATCGCCGTGCGCACCTCGGTCTCGCGCAGGAACACCAGCCGGTCGTCGCCGAGGATCTCCTCGATCTCGGCGACCTCCGGCTCGTTCGCGCTGACCAGCAGCACGCGACCGCCGACGATCTGGCGGTGTTGCAGCGCGGAGGCTTCCTCCATGTCGGGCGCGGCGCTGCTGCCGCGCACCTCGAGCTCGAGGCCTTCCCGAGCGGCGAGCACGTCCAGCGCCTGGCCGCGGCGGCCGACGTGGGCGCGCGCCATCTCCTCCATCCGCTCCATCATCGCGTCGTCGTGCGCCGGATCGTGATGGAAGAGGACGAGGCGCTCGACACCCGCGGCCAGCGCGACGTCGACGGCGTACTCGAGGCTGCTGTGGCCCCAGCCGACCTTGTCGCGATACTCGGCGTCGGTGTACTGGGCATCGTGGATGACGAGGTTCGCGCCCTTCAGGAAGGCGATGTGCCGCTCGTCGCCCGGATGCTGTGAGACGCGCCCCGACGCGTTCCAGAACGGCTCGTGGTCGGTCGCATAGGCGATGGTCGCGCCGTCGCCGGTCATGCGGTAGGCGACCGTGGGCGCGGTGTGATTCAGGAACTGCGTCTCGACCAGCACGCCGCCGACCCGGAAAAATCCCTCATCGAGCTCCGTGAAGTGGATGCGCGAGCGCAGGTCGCGCATCTTGACCGGAAAGTAGGAGTACTCCATCTGGCCGGCCATGGCCTCCTCGAGCCCGCGCTGGAAGCCGATCGGCGCGTAGATGTTCAGCTCGGAGCCCGGCATGAACGCCGGCACGAAGAAGGGAAAGCCCTGGATGTGGTCCCAGTGGGTGTGGCCGATGAAGAGGTGCAGACGCATCGGCTGGGGCATCGTCTGGACCAGGTGGAGCCCTAGCTCTCGGGCGCCCGTCCCGCAATCGAGGATGATCACGGTGCCGTCCGAGGCCCGTACCTCGACGCAGGAGGTATTCCCTCCGAAGCGCGCGGTGCTCGGGCCGGGCGCGGCGATTGATCCTCGGGTTCCCCAGAAGCGAACTTGCATGGCGGTTACTCTTATCATACCGTGCGTTCCTGGCCGCATTTCTCCAACAAATTCCGGATGTCACGGACCATCCGGGCCGTCGGAAGGCCAGGCGGTGCCATTGCCAAGCGCCGGGCCCTCTGATAAACAACAGCGCGTGACCGCCGCCCTGCCCCCGATTCCGACCCACGTGATGGGGAGCCACGGCTTCCCGGGCTGGTTCTGGACCGCGCTCGACAAGATCAAGGCCGGCGACTACGGCCAGACGGACATGAAGGAGACCTTCGACGATGCGACCCAGCTGGCGATCCGCGATCAGGAGCGCGCCGGGATCGACATCGTCTGCGACGGCGAGATGCGCCGCTTCTTCTTCGTGCAGACCTTCTACGCGAAGATGGACGGCCTGGAGCCGGTCGAGCCGCTGCGCAAGACGGGACTCTACGCCTACGATTCGGCGCCGCGCTACCGGCCGCGGCAGCGCATCACGGTGCCGCGCGGGCTCGGCGTGGTCGAAGAGTTCCAGTATCTGAAATCCCAGACCGACCGGCCCGTGAAGGCCACCTGCCCCGGGCCGGTCACGCTCTCGATCCACGTTCAGCTCCGGCCCGGCGACGCGTACGGGAACGATCGGCTCGCCCTCTGCTGGGACTTCGTCCCGGCCATCAACGCCGAGCTGCGCGCCCTGGTCGACGCGGGCGCGGACTACATCCAGATCGACGAGCCCTCGGCGGCGATCGTGCCCGGACAGATCGGCGAATACGTGAAGATGTTCAACGCCTGCGTCGAGGGCGTGCGCGCGCGAATCGCCTACCACGTCTGCTTCGGCAACCTCCTGTCGCGCCCGCGCGGCAAGCGCTCCTATCGCTGGATGTTCCCCGCGCTGCTCGAGACCCGCTGCCAGCAGTTCGTCTTCGAGTACGCGAACCGCGAGATGGCCGAGATCGAGCACTGGAAGGAGATCGGCGTCGACCGCGATGTCGCGTGCGGCGTCGTCGACGTCAAGTCGTTCTACATGGAGAGCCCGGAGGACGTGGCCGAGCGGCTCACGCTCTGCGCGAAGTTCATTCCGGTCGAGCGCCTGTCGGCCGTGCCCGACTGCGGCTTCTTTCCGGTGCCCCGCTGGGTCGCGTTCGAGAAGCTCAAGCGCCTCGCCGCCGGCGCGCGGCTCGCGCGTAAACGGCTGGGACTGATCTAGGCGGGCGCCGACTCTCGTCGCCGCGACCCCGACACCAGGAGCCCCACGATGACTCGCATTCACGACACGACCTCACGACGGCAGTTCATCAAGGTCCTGGGCGCGGGCGCCGGCGTGGCCGCGGCGACGCGGCTCGACGTTCGGGCCTCGCACGCTCAGTCGACCGGTCCGGTGAAGGTGGGCGTCCTCGTCATCCGCGCCGGCGTCGCGGCGCCGGTCGGCGCCGCCGGGCTTCGCGGCACCGAGTGGTGGGCCGAGCGCGTGAACAAGGCCGGCGGGATCCTCGGGCGGCCCGTGCAGCTGGTCGTCGAGGAAGAATCGAATCCCAAAGATACGGTCGAGCGGTACCGCAAGCTCGTCCTGCAAGACAAGGTCGACGTCGTCGTGGGCGGCATCTCGACCGGCGTGACCCTGGCGCTCGGTCCGGTGGCGGAGGATCTCGGCACGCCGTGGCTCTCCTGGGACGGCACGACCCAGAAGGGCGTCGAAGAGACGATGCCGAATCCCAAGTGGGCCTTCAAGAGCGTGGACAACGAGGTCGAGGCGATCGTCGCCGGCATCCTGACGCCGAAGTACTTCAAGGGCATCAAGACCGTCGCCGGCATCGGCAACGACTATTCCTACGGCCACGACTGCTGGGAGTCCTATCAGGCCGTGCTCAAGCGCTACGTCCCCGACGTGAAGTTCGTGCTCGAGCTGTTCCCCAAGCTCGGGGTGACCGACTTCACCTCGCACATCGCGGCGATCCAGCAGTCGAAGGCCGATCTGCTGATGTGCTCGTTCTGGTCCGGCGACGCGACGATCATCATGAAGCAGGCCGCCGCGGTCGGCCTCTTCAAGACGATGAAGGGCGTGTTCACGACGGCCGGCGGCGTCCACGACTCGCTGAAGAAGGAGTTCACGCCGGAAGGGCTCCTGCTCGGCTACAACACCATGTACTTCGACGACCCGAAGGCGAGCCCCCTGCTCAAGCAGTTCGTCCGCGAGTACAAGGCGAAGTACAACGAGTACCCGCCCTACGAGTGCGACCACGCGTTCTTCAACGCCGAGTCCTACAAGGTCGCGGTCGAGAAGGCCGCCGGACCCGCCAAGAAGTGGCCGGACAAGGCGCAGGTGGTCCGCGCGCTCGAGGGCCTCGAGATCGAGTCGCTCTCCGGCCGGCGCAGCTGGCGCGAGGATCACGTCCAGATGTGCAACTTCTATCAAGGGATCACCACCCACAAGAACGGGTACGACTTCGTGACGATCGATCCCATCGAGATGGTCTCCACGAAGCAGGCGATGAAACCGGCCGGGTCGAAGCTCTTCGAGTGGATCAACGGCTGGAAGGTGTAGCCGTCGCCCACGCCGTCAACGTTCTCCTCGGCGGGCTCTTTCACGCGTCGGTGCTGTTCCTGGTCGCCGCCGGTCTCCAAGTGGTCTTCGGCGTGCAGAAGATCTTCAACCTCGCGTGCGGCTCGTTCTACGCGCTCGGCGCCTACGTCGGTGTCTCGGCCGTCGGCTGGTACGTGGGCGCCGGGGGCCCGCCCGCACTGTTCATCGTGCCGCTCGCGCTGGCGGGCCTGGCGGTCGGCGCGGTCGGGGTGGTGGTCGAGCGCGGGCTCCTCCGCTTCGTCTACGATCGCGACGAGACGTTCCAGCTCCTGATGACGTTCGCGATCGTCCTCATGATGGAGGACGCGATCCGCCTCACCTGGGGCACGGCGCCGCGATCGACGGCCGGGCTCTATCTCGTCTATGGTCAGGTGCGCCTCTTCGGCGCGACCGTGCCCGTCTACAACCTGGTCGTCATCGCGGCGAGCCTGGCCATCGCGCTCGCCATCGGCTGGCTGCTCACCCGCACCGCGTTCGGTCGGATCATCCGCGCGACCGCCGACAATCGCGAGATGGCCGAGGCGCTCGGCGTCGACATGCGCCGCGTCTACGCCAAGGTGTTCACGCTCGGCACCGCGCTCGGCACGCTCGGCGGCGCGCTCGTCATCCCGTCGACCGCGGCGATGAGCGAGATGGGCATCGAGCTGATCGTCGAGGCGTTCGCGGTCGTCGTGATCGGCGGTCTCGGCTCGATGCGCGGCGCCTTCGTCGGCGCGCTCGTCGTCGGCATCCTGCGCGCGATCGCGATCTCCGTGTATCCCGGAGCTCGAGATGCTGCTGATCTACCTGATCGTGATCGCCGTGCTGGTGGCGCGGCCGCGCGGCCTCTTCGGCGGGGCCGCCGCGTGAAGGCCGCGCTGGCCGTCGGGCTCGGAGTCGCGGCCATCGCCGCGGCGCCGCTTGTCGCCTCGACCTATCACGTGCTCCTCATGCTGCCGTTCATGGCCTACGCGATCGTCCTGCTCGGGCTCAACCTCCTGTTCGGCTACACGGGCCTCGTCTCGTTCGGCCACGCGCTCTTCATCGGACTCGGCGCCTACGCCGGCGCGTTCCTGACGACCCACGCCAAGATCCGCTCGCTCGAGGTGATCCTGCTCGTCGCCGCGGCGCTCGGCGCGCTGGTGGCGGCGCCGGTGGCGGCGCTCTGCGTGCGCTACGTGAAGATCTACTTCGGCATGCTGACCCTGGCCTTCGGCATGCTCTTCTACACGTTCGTCCTGAAGTTCTATCGGCTGACCGGCGGCGACGAGGGCACGCCGTTCTTGCGTCCGTCCCTGCTCGGGCGAAGCCTCGACGCGATGCCGAAGATCGACTATCTGGTCGGCCCCTACTACTACTACTCGCTGGCCGTGCTCGCCCTCGCGGCGCTCGTCATGTGGCGCATCGTCCACTCGCCGTTCGGACTGTGCTTGAAGACGATCCGGGACAATCCCGTCAAGGCCGAGACCCTGGGCATCAGCGTGACGCGCCACCGCTTCTACGCCTTCGTCATCTCCGCGATCTACGCCGCCGTCGGCGGCGCGCTGCTGGGCCCGCCGACCGGGAACGTCGACCCGACCCTCGCCTACTGGACGCACTCCGGGAACATCGTGTTCATGACCCTGCTCGGCGGGTTCACCAGCTTCTTCGGTCCGGTCGTCGGGGCCTTCGTGTTCATCTATCTCCAGAACTGGGTGATGTCGGTCGTGCCCTACTGGCGGCTGATCTTCGGGGCGATGCTCGCCGTGATCGTGATCGCAGCACCGGATGGCCTCGTGGGCCTCGTCACTCGCCGCCGCCCGGCGCTGACGGGTCGCGCGTGATCCTCCAGGCCGAGGGGCTCCGGAAGATGTACGGAGAGTTCTGCGCGCTCGACGGCGTGAGCCTCGCCGTCGACGCCGGCGAGTTCGTCTCGATCGTCGGGCCCAACGGTGCCGGCAAATCGACCCTGATCAACATCCTCACCGGCGTCACGCGGCCGAGCGCCGGCACGGTGCGGTTCAAGGATCGGGAGATCGGCGGCGGCGGTCCGGTCCGCCTCGCGCGGCTCGGCATGGCCCGCTCGTTCCAGCTCGTCCAGGTCTTCCCCGATCTCACGGTCCTCGAGACCTTGCAGGCCGCGGTGGTCGCGCGACTCGGACGCGCGACTCGGCTCTTCGCGTCGCTCGCGCGCGATCGTGAGGTGCAGGCGGGCGCGCTCGAGGTCGCCGAATTGTTCCGGCTCGCCGACAAGCGGCACATCCCGGCGCGGCAGCTCCCGCAGGGCGACAAGAAGCTGCTGGACGTGGCCTCCGCGTTCGCGCTGAAGCCGGAGATCATCCTGCTCGACGAGCCCACGTCGGGGGTCAGTACGGCGGACAAGACCGCGATCATGGACACCTTGGTGGCGGCGTCGAAGCTGATCGGGCTCCGGGCGATCGTCCAGGTCGAGCACGACATGGACATCGTCTTCGGGTATTCGGACCGCATCATCGCGCTCCACCAGGGCACGGTGCTGGCGGACGGGCCGCCGGCGACGATCCTGGCCGACCAGCACGTGATGGACACCGTCATCGGCCGCAAGGCCGTGACACCTCGGGCACCCGCGTGCTGAGTCTGACCGGCGTCGACGTCTTCATCCAGACGAGCCAGATCCTGCGCGGCGTCTCGCTCGAGGTCGGCGCGCGCGAGGTGGTCTGCCTGGTGGGGCGCAACGGCGCCGGCAAGACGACGACCCTCCGGACGATCATGGGGTACCTCAGGCCCAGGACCGGCACCGTCGAGTTCCACGGCCGGCCCATCCACGGCCGGCGCACCCACGAGATCGCGATGCTCGGGCTCGGCTGGGCGCCCGAAGACTCCGGGATCTTCTCGGATCTCACCGTCGCCGAGAACATCGAGATCGCCACCTGGACGCGGCCGAGCGGCCGGCCGGCGGCCGAGCGCATCGAGCAGGCGTACGACGTGTTTCCCGCGCTCCGCCGCTACGCCGCGCGCAAGGGCCCGGAGATGAGCGGCGGTGAGCGCAAGATGCTCTCGATCGCGCGCGCGCTGGCGCTCGACCCGGAGATGCTGCTGCTCGACGAGCCGTTCGAGGGTCTCTCGCCCGCGATCATCCCGGCCGTCAGCGCCGGCATCGCGACGATCACCGGGCTCGGCCGCGCGCTCCTCATCGCCGAGTCCAACATCCACCATGTGCCCGAGCACACCACGCGGCTCTACGTGATCGAGCGCGGCGAGATCATCTTCGCCGGCCGACCGGACGACGCCTGGCGCGACGCCGGCGTTTCGCGGATAATCGGAGGGCGTTCACGATGACGCTTGCCCCTGATCCCGACCGCGGTCGTCGGCTCCCACGGAAAACCGAGCTGGTGGTTCGCCTCGGTCAAGGCGCTCGAGCAGGGCGACTTCGGCCCGGGCGACATGGACGAGATGTTCGACGACGCCGCCAACACCGCCATCCGCGACATGGAGAAGGCGGGCATCGACATCATCACCGACGGCGAAGTGCGCCGGCTCGACGGCTACGTCGACTCGTACTACACGATCATCAAGGGCATCGAGCCGCTGCCCATCCGCCGCAAGGCCGGTCCGTGGGGCTACGACCAGCAGACGCGCTACGAGGCGGTCGGCCGCATCGAGACGCCGAGCGGCGGCCTCGGCATCGTCAAGGAGTTCGAGTACCTCCGGTCGCATACGGTCCACCACGTCAAGGCGACCTGCGCCGGCCCGCTGACGTTCGGCTCGCGGATTCATCCGGGCACCATCTACAAGGGCGTCGTCGACGTCGCGGAGCGCTTCGCCGAGGTCATCAACGCGGAGCTCCGCGGGCTGGTCGCGGCGGGCGCGGAGCTCATCCAGCTCGACGAGCCCGCGCGCGGCAACGTCTCCGGCGAGGAGATGGCCCGGCTCTTCAACCTGGCCACCGCGGGGATCAACGTGAAGCTCGCGTTTCACATCTGCTTCGGCAACCGCTTCGGCCGCTCGCGCTTCAGCCGCTCGTACGAGCCGTATTTCCCCGGGCTCCTCAAGGCGCGCGCGGATCAGTTCGTCCTCGAGTTCGCCGGGCGCGAGCTGAGCGAGGTCGATCTCTGGAAGCGCTATGGCGAGGGCCGCGAGCTCGGCGCGGGGGTGATCGACGTGAAGGGGTTCAACCAGGACACCGTCGACGAGGTGGCGTCGCGGATCCGGCGCGTGCTCCAGGTGTGCCCGGTCGAGAAGCTGACGGTGAATCCCGACTGCGGCTTCGGCTGGTCGCCGCGCTACATGTGTAACCAGAAGCTCGCGGCGCTGGCCGCCGGGACCGCGCTGGTGCGCAAGGAGCTGTCCGGCCGCCGCTAGACGCAGGCGTGCTTCGAGGCCGTCCCGCGCAGCTTCTCCATCCCCGCGAGCATCCGCGGCAGATCCATCGGCTGATCCAGCTCGCGGCGAAATTCCTGATAGCAGCGCATCACGTTCGGCAGGATCCGCTCGGCGTCGCTCCACGACGCGTAGACGCCGAGCTTGATGTCGGCGGCCGCCGCCTCCGCCGGCATGCCGGCGTCGAACCGCTGCTTCGCCTCGCGGCGCACCAGCGCGAGATAGTCGCGCATGTGCTTCAGGTCCTTCTTGGTCCCGATGGGCCCGTGACCCGGCACGATCACGTCGGCGTCGAAGCGCAGCAACCGGTCGGCGGCCTTGATCCAGTTGCCGACGTGGCCCTGGAACGCGAGCGGCGTGACATAGAGGAACGCGATGTCGCCCGCGAACAGGATCCGTTCTTTCGGCAGGTAGGCGACGGCGTCGCCGACCGTGTGCGCGGCGAAGCCGGGATGCCAGAGCTGGATCTCTCGCTCGCCGTCGTGCAGGATCATGCGGTCCTCGAAGGTCACCGTCGGCAGGACCACCTGGAGCTTCGGGAACTCCGCGGCAAACTTCGGCATGAAGCGCTGCAGCAGCGGCACCGGCGGAAACCCCGGGGCGAGCGCCGCGCGGCACTTCTCGGTGGCGACGATCGTCGCGCCGCGGAAGAAGCGATTGCCGCCGGTGTGGTCGAGGTGGTGGTGTGTGTTGATGAGCTGGGCGATCGGCTTGCGCGTGGTCTTCTTGATGGCCGTCACGAGCCGCTTCGTCATCGACGGCACCATCAGCGCGTCCACCGCGACCGCCGCCGAGGGCCCGACGATCAGCCCCGCGTTGGCGACGCCGGTGTCGCCGGTGGGATCGATCCCCGAGGCCTGCACGTAGGCGAAGATCTTGGCCCCGACCTCGATCATCCCGCTCTTCCACTTCACGGGCACCACGTGATTCGGCATGTCCGCGCGGCACGATAGCACAGCTCCACGCCTTGACACGGCGAAAGCCCGCGTGCTATCTCGCGCTATGCCCGACGCCGTCCTGCTGCGCACCGAGCGTCTGACGCGGGCGTATGGCAGCCTCCTGGCGGTGTCGGACGTGGACGTGAGCGTGCGCCGCGGCGAGCTGCGCTCGATCATCGGACCCAACGGCGCCGGCAAGACCACCTTCTTCCGCCTGATCTCCGGCGAGACCGTGCCGACCTCCGGCCGCATCTGGTTCGAGGGCACGGACATCACGGGAATGCCGCAGCACGCGACGACACGGCTGGGCATCGCCAAGTCGTACCAGATCACGAACATCTTTCCGCACCTGAGCGTGCTCGAGAACGTGCGCGTCGCCGTGCAGGGCTACGCGCGGTCCTTCAATTTCTGGTCGCGCGCCGATCGCCTCACCGAGGTGCGCGAGCGCGCTGAAGCGATCCTGAAATCGGTCGGTCTCGGCGCCAAGACCGACCTGCTCGCGGCGCACCTCTCTCACGGGGAGAAGCGCCATCTCGAGCTCGGCATCGCGCTCGCGTCCAATCCGACCTTGCTGCTGCTCGACGAGCCCACCGCGGGCATGAGCCCGGAGGAGACCGACGCGACGATGCGCCTGATCCGCGAGCTCGCCGCCGGACGCACGGTCGTGCTGGTCGAGCACAAGATGAAGGTCGTCATGGGCATCTCGGACCGGATCACGGTGCTCCACCAGGGCCAGGTGCTCGCGGACGGGACGCCCGAGGAGATCCGCGCCAACCCGCGGGTGCAGCAAACCTACCTGGGGGCCCGCCGGTGAGCCTGCTCACGCTCGAGAGTGTGCACACCTACTACGGCGAAGCCCACATCTTGCAGGGGGTGTCCGCCACGGTCGGCGAGGGCGAGGTCGTCACGCTCATCGGACGCAACGGCGCCGGCAAGACGACCACGTTGCGATCGATCATGGGCATCGTGAGGGCGAGGCAAGGCCACGTGCGGTTGCGCGGTGAGGACATCACCGCGCTCAAGACCCACGAGATCGCGCGGCGAGGTATCGCGTGGATTCCCGAGGAGCGCCGCGTGCTGCCGAACCTCACCGTGCTGGAGAACCTCAGGCTCGGCATGCTCGGCGGCACGGCGCCGAACGGCGCGGACGTCCTCGAGGAGGTCTTCGGCTATTTCCCGCGGCTGCGCGAGCGCATCGCGCACCGCGGCCGGTTCCTGTCGGGCGGCGAGCAGCAGATGCTCGCGATCGCGCGGGGATTGGTGAGCCGCCCGGCCGTCATGCTCGTGGACGAGCCGACCGAAGGACTCGCTCCGCTCCTCGTTCAGAACCTCACGGAGATCCTGGCGGCGATCAACCGGCGGGGCACGACGATCCTCCTGGTCGAGCAGACACTCGAAGTGGCGCTCGCGCTCTCGCATCGGGTGTACGTGATGGACCAGGGGCAGATCCAGTTCGAGGGCACTCCGGAACAGCTCCGCCGGGACCCGACCATTCAGCAGCGATTCCTCGAAATCTAGGTCGGCGTCCCGGCGGACGAACGCTCAGCTATCAGCGGCTACCAGTTACGACCACGGCCGGGGTGGCCTCGCCACGCGTGACCCGGCACGACAACACGTTCCTTGACGATGACGCGCGCCGGCGCGTGATACACGCGGTGAACCGGCGGTGCGTAGTAGACGGGCGGCCGCACGTAGACCGGCGGCTGCACGTAGACCGGACGGTACTCGTGCACGATCACCGGCGGTGCCACGGGCGGCGGCGGCGCCGGCAGGATGACTGGACGGGGCGCCGGCGGTGCGAACACGCCGAAGACGCCGGTACCCGCAATGATCTGGTTGAAGACGGCAAAGGCGCCGAGTCCGAGCGCCGCGTCGGTCGAGGGTCCTGCGAACGCCGCGCCGGGAACGAGTAGCGCCACCAAGAGCGCGAGAATCGTTATCTTTTTCATGCCGGTCCCTCCCGAGGGGGCCAACTTCTTTGCCTTTCCCTCTGGCTCATTGGACGGACCCTATCGGCGGAGTATTTCGGGGGGCCTGGTCAGCGGCCGGCGGCGGGCTTGCGTCCGGAGACGTTGAACATCGCGGTGTCCAGGCCGAGCACGCTCTTGCCGATCGCCTCCAGCATGCGATCGACGGTCGGCGGCATCAAGGTGCAGGTCCTGAGATCGCGAAACGCGCGCTCGGCGGGAAATTCCTTGTAGGCGCCGCGACCGCCCACGACCTGAATGACCTTCGACGTGACATGGAGACCGACTTCGGTCGTCAGATACTTGGCGCGGTTGGCGAGCGGCCCGAGCTCGGCGAGATCCGCGCCGTCCCACCGTGCGGCCGAATCGGCCAGGACGAGCGCGGCGGCATCGAGCTGTGCCGCCAGCTCGCCGATGTGGCGCTGGACGGTCGGATCCGCGGCGACCGCGATGTTCTCGGGCTTCACGACGCGCTTCTTGGCGTAGTCGAGCGCGAAGGCCAGCGCCGACTCGGCGATGCCCAGGTACACCGCCGCGTAGCCGAGCGCGAAGCTCTCGATGACACCCACCTGCACCGCGGCGCCGGGATCGCCGAGCATGCCGTCGCCGGGCACGCGGACTCCGGTGAACGTCACCGACGGGCTGAAGGTGGCGCGCATGCCCAGGGTGTCCCACTTGCCGTCGGTGGTGATTCCCGGCGCGTCGGCTGGCACCAGCGCGAGCTGGAGCGACTTGGCCATGTCGGTGCCGCCGTCGAGCGCGCACCAGACCATGTAGTGCGCGGCGCCGAGCGCCATCGTGCAGAAATGCTTCACGCCGTCGATCACGTAGCCGGCGCCGTCGCGGCGAATCACCGTTTCCATGAGCAACGCGCGCGAGAGGCTCACCGCCGGCTCGCTGCCCCAGCTGCCGAAGAGCTTGCCGTGGCGCACGACCTCGCCGAAATAGCGTTCCTTCTGCGCCGCGGTGCCGACCGCGTCGATGAATCGCATGACCGTCGAGTGCATGTGCACGGTCATGGCGGTGCTGGCGCAGCCGCGGGCGAGCGCGCGGATGACCGCGATGTAGGTCGCCATGTCGAGGCCGAGACCACCGTGGCTCACGGGGATCGCGCCGGCCAGAAAGCCCTCGCTCCAGAGGTCGCGCCAGCTCTCGATCGGATTGGCCGCGGCGGCGTCGTACTCGTTGGCCCGCGGCGCGATCCGCTCTCGCGTCAGCCGCTCGGCGCGCTCGACGACGGCGCGCTGGATCTCGCTCATCGCTCGATCCCGCGCGCCGTCAACGTGCCCCAGATTCCCCGGGGCAGGAAGAGGACGAACGCCATGAAGACGATGCCGATCACGAGCGGCCAGGCCTCGATCACGAGGCTCAGGCGGTCGGCCAGGATCAGGAAGGTGGCGGCGCCGACGAAGGGTCCGAAGAACGTCCCGGCGCCTCCGAGCAGGGTCATGATCACGACCTGCCCGGACGTCGTCCAGTACAAGGAGTCGACCGGCACGACGGTGAGCCGCAGCGCGTCGAGCGCGCCGGCGAGCCCGGCGAACAGCGCGGAGAAGACGAACGACAGCAGCTTGATCCGGTTGATGTCGTAGCCGCAGGCCATGGCGCGATCGCTGTTCTCGCGGATCGCCTGCAGCACGGCGCCGAACGGGGAATCGAGGATGCGCTTGAGGGCGGCGACCGCGAGGACGACGAGCGCGTAGGCGAAGAAATAGAAGGCCAGCGGCGTGCGGAGCGACAGCGACAGGCCGAACAGCCCGAGCGGATGCAGCGGGATCCCGCGCAGCCCGTCGTCGCCGCCGGTCAGGTCGGCGGCGTGGAAGGCGATGAAGTAGAGCATCTGGGCGAAGGCCAGCGTCAGCATCGCGAAGTAGATGCCGCGGCGGCGCAGGCAGAAGAATCCCACCAGCGCGCCGCCGACGATCGCCGCCGACAGCCCGAGGCCGAGCGCCAGCCAGCAGCGACGTCAGCTTGAGCTTGGCCAGCGCGATGCCGGTGCCGTAGGCGCCGAGCCCGTAGTACGCCGCGTGGCCGAACGAGAGGAGCCCGGTGTAGCCGTAGAGCAGGTTGAAGCCCAGCGCGAAGAGCCCGTAAGATCAGCACCTGCGTGGCGAGCGACTGGTACGGGACGAGGAACGGAAAGACCGCGAAGAACACGACGAAGGACGCCACGGGGTGGACCGCCACCCACGCCGCGACGGTGCGGACCGCGCGCATCACTCGGCCAGCCCCGCCTCGCCGAAGAGTCCGCTCGGCCGCACCAGCAGCACGATCGCCATCACGACGAAGATCACAGCTCGGCGAGCCTGGGCGCGAAGAACGTCGTGAGGCTCACGATCTCGCCGATCAGCAGCCCGGCGACGATCGCGCCGAGAAGACTGCCCATGCCTCCCACCACCACGACCACGAACCAGTCGATGATGATCTCGACGCCCATCTCGGCGTAGACGCCGCGCATCGGGCCCGCCAGCACGCCGGCCAGACCGGCCATGCCGATCCCGATGCCGAAGACGAGGAACCAGACCCGGCCGAGATCGAGGCCGAGGGCCCGCACCATCAGCGCGTCGCGCGAGCCCGCGCGGATGATGAGCCCGACGTTGGTCTTCTCGAGGAACAGCCAGAGCGCCGACCAGCACGAGCGGCGGTCACCGCGATGACGAAGAGCCGATAGACGGGGAAGTCCATGAAGCCGAGGTCGACGGCGCCGGCCAGCTGCTTGCGGCGGGTCGACGGTGAGACCGATCTTGCCCCAGACGAGCTTCACGGCCTCGACCATGGCCGAGGGACAGCCCGAACGTCAGCAGGAGCGGATCGTCCGGGCTGCGGCCGTAGAGCCGGCGGATCAGGAAGCGCTCGACCAGGAAGCCGAGCGCGCCCACCACGAGCGGGGCCAGGATCAGCGCGGCCCAGAAGCTCTTGGTCAGCCCGAGCAGGAGTGAACGCGACGTAGGCGCCCAGCATGTAGAAGGACGCCGTGGGCGAAGTTCACCACCGTCATCAGCCCGAAGATCAGCGAGAGCCCGATCGCCATCAGGACGAAGATGCCGCCCAGCGACGAGGCCGGTGAAGACCTGGGCGGCGAGCGCCGCAGCGAGATGTCGAGCACGCGCGCTAGGCGAAACCCTTCTCGGCGCAGGTCCGGTCGAGCTCCTCGTCGGCCGGCGACCTTGGCCGACGATGTCGAAGAAGCCCCACTCGCCCTTGACCTGCTGCGA
Organism: uncultured Candidatus Rokubacteria bacterium; assembly: GCA_963789955.1. Taxonomy (GTDB): domain Bacteria; phylum Methylomirabilota; class Methylomirabilia; order Rokubacteriales; family CSP1-6; genus AR31. The sequence continues at coordinate 124,138 of CAWBMV010000034.1, read as the reverse complement.
GCGCCGCCCTTGACGATCCAGAGGTCCTGGAAGGACTTGTTGTCGCACGCCCGCCACCACTGCTTGCCCTTGTAGTGGTCGTAGACGGGGTTCTTGCGGAGCGCGTTGGCCACCGCGTCGGAGTCGGTCGACTTGGCCAGCTCGACGCCGCGCGCGACTTCCATGATGCCGCTGTAGCCGTAGCCCGAGTAGGCGTCGGGCAGCCTGTTGAACTTCTTCTGTAACGCGTCGACGTACCGCTTGGCCTGCGGGCATGGTCTCGGCCAGCTCCCGGTAGAAGTTGGTCGCGCCGTAGATGTCCGCGAAGACGTCGGCGCCGCCCTCCTTGGTGTAGTCGAGGAAGTGCAGCGGCACGACGATCTTCGTCTCCTTCTTGAGGCCGAAGCTGATCGCCTGCTTGAGGAAGGGGACCGCGTCGGCGCCCGGGGTCACCGCGAGATCACCTCGGGCTTCGCGGCCTGGATCTTCGGCAGGTGCGCCGAGAACTCGGGCTTGCCGAGCGGATACGGGGTGCTGCCGAGCACCGTGCCGCCGGCCTTCGGCGCGACGGCGGTGAACACGGCGTTGTTCTGCTTGCCCCACGCGTAGTCGGCGTAGACGATCCACCACTTCTTGCCGAGGTTCTTCATGCCCAACGTTCGCCGACGGCGCGGCCGGTGATGCGTCGGGTTGAGCGCCTCGTGGAACGTGAGCGGGCTCGTGTCGGGCTTGGCGCTGATCTCGTCGGACTGGCTCACCGAGATGTAGAGCTTGCCTGGCGGCCTTGGTCTGCTCGTTGATCGCCATCTGCACGTGGGCGGCGAGCCCGCCGACCACGAAGTCGACCTTCTCGTTCTCGATCAGCTCCTTCGTCCGCTGGGCGCCGACCGCCGGCTTGAGCTCGTCGTCGCGGAAGAGGACCTCGACCTTGCGGCCCATGACGCCGCCCTTCGCGTTGAGCTCGTTCCATCGCGAGCTGGGCGCCCCGCTGCATGTCGGCGGCGATCGCGGCGAAGGTGCCCGTGAGCGGCAGCGGAAAGCCGATGCGGAGCGGATCCTTGCTCTGCGCCCGCAGCACCGCGGGGAAGGCCAGGAACGTCGCGCCGGCCGTTGCGGTCGTCAGGAACTGGCGTCGATGCATGACTACCTCCGTCGAGAGCGCGGTGTGAACAGTCTCGAAACGCGCCGATGATAGGGGGGCGGTCCGCGAGTGTCAATCGTGATAGATTCCGCCCGTGCCGGCGCCGGCGGGCCGAATCGGAGCGCGCGTCAAACGCGGCGACGACCCCCGCCTGCTGACCGGCCGCGGCCGCTACGTCGACGACGTGACCTTGCCCCGCATGGTCCACGCGGCCTTCGTTCGCAGCCTGCACGCCCACGCGCGCCTCGTCCGTGTCGACCTCGACCGCGCCCGCCGCGCGCCCGGCGTCGTCGGCCGTGTTGACCGGCGACGACGCCGCGAAGCTCTGCAAGCCCTACCGCGGCGTGCTCCTGCACTACAAGGGCATGAAGACCGGCGCCATGCGTGCCGCTCGCCGTCGACCGCGTGCGCTACGTCGGCGAGCCGATCGTCGCGATCGCCGCCGAGACCCGCGCGGCGGCCGACGACGCCGCGGCGCTGATCGGCGTCGAGTACGAGCCGCTGCCCGCGGTGCTCTCGCCGGACGCGGCGCTCGCGCCCGGCGCGCCGCTGATCCACCCCGAGCTCGGCGACAACGTGCTCTACGAGACGCGGCTCACCGCGGGCGACGTGGAGCGCGCCTTCGCCGCCGGAGCGCGCGTCTGGGAGCGCACGTTCACGACGGGCCGGCACACCGGCGTGCCGCTCGAGCCGCGAAGCCTGCTCGCCGACTACGAGCCCGCCACGCGCGCGCTCACGGTGTGGATCTCCACACAGGTGCCGCACATGATGCAGGCGGTGCTCGCGGACCTGTTCGGCCTTCGCGAGCAGCGCGTGCGCGTCATCGCGCCCGACGTCGGCGGGAGCTTCGGCATCAAGATCCACGTCTATCAGGACGACATGGCCGCCTGCGCCCTCGCCTTGACGCTCGGCCGCCCCGTGAAGTTCGTCGCGAGCCGGCGCGAGTCGTTCCTGTCCGACATCCACGCGCGCGAGCAGACGATCCGTATCGAGGTCGCGGCCGACGGCCATGGCGTCCTGACCGCGATGCGCGCGAGCATCACCGCCGCGGTCGGCCCGTACTCGGCGTATCCGCGCTCGAGCGTCGTCGAGGGCGGCCAGGTGCTGCGGCTACTGCCCGGACCCGTACCGCGTGCGGAACTACGACGCGGCCCTGCGCGTGGTGGCGCAGAACAAGGTCGTCACCTCGCAATACCGCGCGGTGGGACATCCGATCGCCACCGCGGTGACCGAGAGCATGGTCGATCTCGTCGCGCGCGACCTCGGGCTCGATCCGGCCGAGGCGCGCCGCCGAAATCTGGTGAACCCCGAAGATCTTCCCTACACCTCGGCGGCCGGCAACGTCTTCGACAGCGGCAGCTATCAAGCCGCGCTGGCGCGACTCCTGGAGGCCGCCGACTACGATCGGCTGCGGCGGGAACAGAAGGCCGCGCGCGCCGGAGGGCGCCACGTGGGAATCGGGCTCGCCTGCTTCGTCGAGCTCACCGGCCCGGGCGCCCAGTTCTACGGCGTCGGGGGCGCGCCGATCTCGGGCCAGGAGGGAACGACCGTGCGGCTCGAGCCGGGTGGCGCCGTCACGGCCCTCGTCGGCGTCACCAACCAGGGCCAGGGCACCCACACGGCGCTCGCGCAGATCATCGCCGACGAGCTCGATGTTCCGCTCGACGACGTGGCGGTGTTTTCGGGGGACACCGCCGTCGTGCCGTACGGCGGAGGCACCTGGGCGAGCCGCGGCATGCCGATCGGCGGAAGCGCGACGTTGCTCGCCGCGCGGGCGCTGGGCGAGCGCATCCGAACCGTCGCGGCGGCGCTGCTCGAGGCGCATGCCGCCGACATCGAGCTCGGCGGAGGCCGCGCCGCCGTCCGTGGGAGCCCCGAACGCGGGCTGAGCTACGCCGAGCTCGCGCGCGCCGCGCACTTCCGGTCGAACGAGCTCCGCGGGGTCGAGCCGAGCCTCGAGGCGACCGTGCACTATACGAACCCCGGAGCGTGGACTTTCACCAACGGCGCCCACCTCGCCGTCGTCGAGATCGACGTCGAGACGGGTCAGGTGCGCGTGCTGCGCTATGTGGCGGTGGACGACTGCGGGCGCATCGTCAATCCCGCGCTCGTCGAGGGCCAGATCGCCGGCGGGATCGCGCAGGGCCTCGGCGGCGTGCTCAAGGAGCACTGCGTCTACGACGACGCCGGGCAGCTGCTGTCGGCGACGTTGATGGACTACGCCGTGCCGACCTTCGCCGACGTCCCGCCGATCGAGACCCACCACATCGAGACGCCGGCGCCGGGAATCGCCGGCGGGTTCAAGGGCGCCGGCGAAGCGGGCGCGACCGGCGCGCCCGCCGCGATCCTCAACGCCGTCAACGATGCGCTGGCACCGCTCGGCGTGATGCTCACGGAGCAGCCGATCACGCCCGAGCGTGTCGTGCGGGCGATTCGCGGGCGGAAATAGCCGCGGGCTGGCGTCATGCGGTACGCTGCGCACATGAGGTCACTCTTGCCGGTCGCAGTCCTCGCTCTGGCCCTGGTCGCGTCGTCGACCGTTTCCCCATGGGCGGCCGCTCCGCCGGACTTCGAGAGCGTGCAGGTGCAGCCGTACACGCCTCCCAAGGCGGCGCCGGCGTTCTCGCTCCCGGATCTGGCTGGAAAGACGGTTAGCCTCGCGGACTATCGAGGCAAGGTCGTGATGCTCTTCTTCTGGGCCACGTGGTGACCCACCTGCCGGGAGGAGTTGCCTCCCGTCCAGAAGCTCTACCAGGACTACAAAGGTAAGGGTCTCGAAGTTCTCCTCATCGACTTCCGGGAAGCTCCCGACAAGGTTCGGCAGACCGTCAAGGAGCGCGGCTACGTCGCCCCGGTCCTGATCGACGAGAGCGGCGACGTGACCGGGAAGGTCTACGGGGTGTGGGGGCCGCCGACCGTATACATCGTGGACCGCCAGGGCCGTCTGGTCGGGCGGGCCACCGGGCCCAAACCCTGGGATAGTCCAAAGGGACGCCAGTTTATCGAAGCCGTCCTGGCCGCCCCAGCGACGCCCTGACCGCCCGGTCGGGCGCTCGATTGCTAATTTCAGAACGCCGATGCTAGGCTGCTATCCTACGAGTGTTGCAATCCCCACGGGCTAGCAGGCTGCCGTCGGCCTTCCGGCCAATGACATGTGGCGACGGACCGCGCCCCGGAGCAGACGAGGATGGTCATGGACCCTACATCCGCTGCTGAAGCGCGAGAGCGAGTCGCGAAGTGGATCGAGGAGACGCGCCAGATTTTCAGTCTCTTGCCCGAGCTGATCGCGGGCGACCACCACGCGGGCGCCTCAGCACAGAAGGAAGTCGACAAGCTTCACAAGGACATCGAGGAGCTGAAGCGGGAGAACCACCTGCTCCGGCTCGAGAAGGACGAGATCGCTCAGGCGATGGGACAGATCGCTGCGAAGCTCGGCATCACGCCGCGGCGGAGCCCGTTCGATCGCTCCGGGCCTGGGGACCAGCCGCGCCAGGCCGACCACGCCAAGCCTGTGGAGTCAGCGAAGCTCGCGGAGCAGCCGAAGGCGGCCGAACCCTCGAAGTCCTGAGCTCAGGCGGTCCGCGCCGAGCGGAAGGTTCCGGCCGACTGCTTGGTCGCGGCTGACTGCTTGAGGCTCAAGGTCAGCTCGTACTTCTTCTCAGTGGTCGGATCCGGGTTGAACACCGCCACCCACAACGTCGCGTAGTCCCGTCCCAGCCCCGGCACCGAGGTTCCTTCCGGGAAGAGCCGCAGCATCTCCGACTTCAGATCGGCCCGGCCGACCGGCGGCATGGTCAAGAGCCACGCGTGATCGGAGTCGCTGCGCCCGTCCACCAGCTTCACGTCGATCGACCGCGGCTCGCGTAGATCGGCGGCGATCGCGAAGAACCGCGCCGTGATCGGCGCCACCACGACGGGGAAGCGATGGTCGGCGAAGCGCTGCCGCTCCTGCGTCAGCCGCTGAGAATTGTGCTCGGGATCGCCGATCCGGTTGCTCGGATGGGTGAAGATCCGCGTCTCGGTCGTCGACTCGAGAATGCGCGCGTGGGTCCAGAGACCGGGCTCGGGGACGGCCGCGAGCATCACGTTCTTGACGAACTCGGGATAGATCTCCGCCAGGCGCCCCTCGCTCACGAGCACGTTGTAGAGGTGCGCGCCGACCGATCGCTGCGCGCCGGCCGCGCCGGGCTGGAACGTCTTGAGGCTGTTCAGTGCCTTGTTCACGAAGCCGGAGAACCGGTGCTCGATGTGATCGAGGAGGATCGAGTACCCGTACGCGAGCAGGCCTTCCTCGTAGTCCGTGCTCTTCTGGATCGGGACGCTGAGGACGTAGTTGAACTTGCCGAGCTCTTCCTTGACGGCGGCGTCGAAGGCGAGCGTGCCCTTCCACTTCGTCCAGCGCGCCCACGCCGACACCCACCACTGCGCCGCCTCGTCGTGCGGCGCCTGCTCGGCCGGTTGCGCCGGCTGGGCCGGGCTCGACTCGCGCGCCTGGACGGCGTCGAGGGGTTCGTCGCGCGTCTCCGTGATGATGATGTTCCGCGCGGGAGCTGCCGCGGGAACTGGAGCCGGTGTGGACGTGAGCACCCCTGTCCGAGCTGGCGCCGCCGGCGCGGGGGCCGCGGGGCGAGGCGCCGGCTCCTTTGGGGCCGGTGGGGTTGCGCGCTCCACGACCGGTGCAGGAGCGGGGGCCTTGGCCGCGCCAATCGTGAGCTTGCCGCGGGCCGCCGCGACCGCAAGAGTCCGCCCGAAGGCCGTGGTCACCGCCTCGTCCAGAACGGCGAACTTGTCGTCGTCGAGAGCGTCGCGTCCTTCGATGATCGACAGCAAGGCGGCGAACGCCGGGATGTTGTCCAGAAACGCGGGGGCTTGCTCGGAGTCGAACGCCTTGGGGTCCTGAGCGGCCTGGCGGATCTCCTTGGCCTTCACCAGGCACTGGACCAGCGCCGCGAAGTTCGGACCATCCGAATGGCTGATCGTCACGACCCGGTCCAGTACCGCCATGACCCGGGTGCGTGCCTCCGATAGGGCCGCCCGCTTTTCCTCGGCCGCCAGCGCTTGAACAACGGCGTCGAGCAACGGCTCGAGCGTCCTCAGGCTATCGATTTCCGAGATGGCCGGGAGGTTGATCGAAAGCGAGCGCGCGGTCTCCATGACACGCTGACGAACTTCGAGGAAATCCGTGCGGACTTTGGTGATTTCGTCGACGAGCGCCTCGCTCGGGACGGTTCCTCCCTGCAGCTGCTGAGTAGCCTGGGCAAGCGTGCCAGCGAGAGTCGACAGGTGTTCACTCAGTGCCGCGACGCGTTTCGCCAAGTCATCAGCGTTTGGAGCCATGGGGTTGAATCGATTCTAACGCGGGGCTCCGGCAGGTGCCAAACAGTCCGGACACCTCCGAAAAGGGCGGGGAGCCGCCGGTTTTCGAGCGCCTGCGCGGTGATAGACTCCTGGCGTGGCGCACCCCTTGGAGGGCATCGTCGTCGCGGACCTGACCCAGAACGTGGCGGGGCCGTTCTGCACGCAAACCCTTGGAGATATGGGGGCCGAGGTCGTCAAGATCGAGCGGCCCGGCCGCGGGGACGACGCCAGGGCCTGGGCCCCGCCCGTACTGGGGCCGCGAGAGCGCCACCTTCATCTCGTTGAATCGCAACAAGAAAAGCCTGGCCCTCGACCTGAAGTCGCCAGGCGGGCTCGAGGTTCTGCACCGTCTGGTCGGCCGCGCCGACGTGTTCGTCCAGAGCCTCCGACCGGGCGCCATCGACGAGCTTGGGCTCGACTTCGCCGGGGCCTCGCGCATCAACCCGAGAGTCGTGTACTGCTCGATCACCGCGTTCGGCGCCCGCGGACCGCTCAGCCACTTGCCCGGGTACGATCCGCTGATGCAGGCCTACAGCGGCTTGATGTCGGTCAACGGCCATCCCGATCAGGAGCCGGCGCGCGTGGGGACGTCGATCGTCGACATGGGCACCGGCATGTGGGCGGCGCTCGGAATCGTCGCCGCGCTTCGCCAGCGCGATGCGACCGGGCGCGCGATCGAGGTGACGACCGCGCTCTTCGAGACCGCTCTGATGTGGATGTCCTACCACGCCATGGGCTACATGGCCTCGGGCGCCGTGCCGCAGGCGCAGGGCTCCGGCACCGCGATGATCGCGCCCTATCAGGCCTTCCCGACGGCCGACGGTTTCGCGATGATCGGCGCGGGCTCCGACGCGCTGTTCGCGAAGCTCGCGGCGGCGCTCGGCTGCCCCGAGCTCGCCCAAGACGCGCGGTTCAAGGACAACCCTTCCCGGGTGACCAATCGCGGCGCGCTCGTCGAGGCGCTCTCGGCCCGCACGCGGCAGCGCAAAGCGGCCGAGCTCGTCGAGGCGCTTCGCGTCGCCGGCGTGCCGGCCTCTCCGATCCTGAACGTCGACCAGATGCTCGAGGAGCCGCAGACGCGCGAGAGCGGCGTCGTCGTCCGCGCCGCCCACCCGCGCCTGCCCGACTACCGGAGCATCGGCCTGCCGCTCACGTGGGACGGCGTGCGGCCGGCGGTGCGCCGCGTGCCTCCGCTCCTCGGCGAGCACAGCGGCGACGTCCTCACCTGGCTCGGCTACACGCTCGACGACGTGCGAAGCCTCAAGAGCAAAGGCGTCATCCAGTGAGCGCCGCGAGCTACCGCCATCTGCTCGTCACGCGCTCGGACGACGCCCGGGTCGTCACGGTGACCCTGAATCGCCCGGAGCAGATGAACGCGATGAACACCGCGATGGGCGAGGACCTGCTCGCGTGCTTCGACGGATTCCAGCGCGACCCGGACGTGCGCGCGATCGTCTTCACCGGCGCCGGCGATCGGGCCTTCTGCGCCGGCGGCGATCTCAAGGAGCGCAACGCCATGACCGACGAGGCGTGGCGCGCGCAGCACGTGATCTTCGAGCAGGCGGCGTTTCGCGTGCTCCGCTGTCCGGTGCCGGTGATCGCCGCGGTGGAGGGCTTCGCGCTTGCGGGCGGCTGCGAGCTGGCGATCCTCTCGGATTTCATCGTCGCCGGCGAGACCGCCGTCTTCGGCGTGCCGGAGACGACGCTCGGCATCTTCCCGGGCATCGGCGGCACGCAGCTCCTGCCGCGGATCGTGGGCGCGCCGCTGGCGAAGGAGCTGATCTTCACGGGGCGGCGCATGAAGGCGGACGAGGCCAAGGCGGCGGGCCTGGTGAACCACCTGGTCCCGGCCGGGCAAGCGCGCGCCACCGCCACCCAGATCGCCGCGACGATCGCGAAGAACGGTCCGATCGCGGTGCGCCAGGCGAAGAAGGCCATCGCCTACGGCGCCGAGACCGACCTCGACACCGCGATGATCCTCGCGATCGAGGCCTACAATGCGACGGTCGTGACCGAGGACCGCCTCGAGGGTGTCCGCGCCTTTAACGAGAAGCGCAAACCAGAGTTCAAGGGGAAGTGACGATGGCGTCGATCGAGCTCTCCCTCACCGAAGAGCAGCGCGCGCTCCGCGCGGGCGTGCTGGAGATCTGCAAGCGGTATCCCGGCGAGTACTGGCGCGACCTCGACAGCCGCCGCGAGTACCCGGACAAGTTCGTCACCGAGCTCACCGAGGCGGGCTACCTCGCGGCGCTGATCCCGCAAGAGTACGGCGGGGCCGGGCTCGGGATCCGCGAGGGCGGGCTGATCCTCGAGACGATCAACTACTCCGGCGGCAACGCGGGAGCCTGTCACGCCCAGATGTACATCATGGGCACCGTGCTGCGGCACGGCTCCGAGGCGCAGAAGCGCGAGTATCTGCCGAAGATCGCGACCGGCGCGCTGCGCCTGCAGGCCTTCGGCGTGACGGAGCCGAACTCGGGCTCGGACACCACGAAGCTCCAGACCACGGCGATTCGCAAGGGCGACCGCTACGTCGTCAACGGCCAGAAGATGTTCATCTCGCGCGTGCTCCAGTCCGATCTGATGCTGCTGCTCGCGCGCACGACGCCGGTCGACCAGGTGAAACGGAAGACCGATGGGCTGTCGGTGTTCCTGATCGACATCCGCAACCTCAAGGGCTTCGAGGTTCGGCCGCTCCGGATGATGATGAACCACTCGACCAACGCGCTGTTCTTCGACAACGTCGAGATCCCGGCCACCAGCCTGATCGGCCAGGAGGGCAAGGGCTTCTCCTACATCCTGGACGGGATGAACGCCGAGCGAATCCTGGTCGCCTCGGACTCGCTCGGCGACGCGCGCTGGTTCACCGAGAAAGCGGTCGCGTACTCGAACCAGCGCGTCATCTTCGGCAAGCCGATCGGCGCCAACCAGGGCGTGCAGTTCGCGATCGCCAAGGCCCACGTCTCGACCGACGCCGCGCAGCTCATGCGCGACAAGGCGGCGGTCGCTCTTCGACGGCGGCCAGCCGTGCGGCGGCGAGGCCAACATGGCGAAGTACCTCGGGGCGGAGGCGGCGTGGGAAGCCGGCAACGCGTGCATCGACTGTCACGGCGGCTACGGCTACGCCGAGGAGTACGACGTCGAGCGGAAGTTCCGGGAGTGCCGGCTCTACAAGACGGCGCCGGTCAACAACAACCTCGTGCTCGCGTACGTCGGCGAGCACGTGCTCGGGATGCCGCGGAGCTACTGACGAGATCGGTGGAAACGCCCTCGGGATCGAGTCCACCAACAGGTTTTCGCGGAGAACTGCCACAGCATGGTCACGCGTTTCAGGCAACGGCTCCTCGTCACTATCGGCGTCCTGCTCGTCGGCGCTATCGTCGCCGGCGTGTTTGGCGCAGCGACGCTCGAGGCCATCGAGATCGGGGAACGAGCGCCCGACTTCGAGCTGCCGGCGACGACCGGCGGCACGATGAAGCTGAGCCAGTTTTTGGGCAAGCAGACGGTGCTGATCGAGTTCTACGGCGCCGACTTCGCGCCGGCCTGAGCGGACAACCTGTCGGCCAGGAAGGTCGACTACGAAAAGTTTCGGGCCGCTGGTGTCCAGATCCTCGGAATCAGCACCGACAACGTCTTCTCTCAGAAGGCATTCGCCGACTCGCTCAAGCTGCCGTTTCCACTCCTGAGCGATCGCGCGATGACGGCCACGCGCGCCTACGGTGTCGTCTACGGTCATACGACCGGCAAGAACGACTATCCCGAGATGAAGGACTCTCGTCTCCAAGCGCGCCTTCTTTCTCGTCGACGCCAACGGCATCGTGCGTGCTCGGTGGATCGGCGAAGACATGGGCGTCTTCCCGACGGAGGTCCTGCTCAAAGCAGCGCGTGAGCACGCGCCGAAGCGTTAGACCGACGACGTGACAGCGCCCGGCTTCCGGCGTCGCTCAGATCGCCGCGGCGCCGCTCTTGTGCTCTTGCTCGCCCTGTTGTCGGGCGCGCCGCCGTGGCCATCCACTGCAGCGGCTCAGCTGCGCCGCCCCGTTCGCATCGGTGGCGTCTCGGAGGCGTGGGGGCCAACCCCTGCAACTGGTCGGGCTCAGGAACGGATTGGTGGAGCTCGGCTACCGCGAACATGATGATTTCGTTCTCGGCGTTCGATTCACCCGGGGTGACTTCGGAGCCCTGCCGACGGTCACTCGGGAGTTCATTCAGCAAGGTGTGGACGTGCTCGTGCTCGGCTCGACGTCCGCCCTCAACGCGGCCACGGAAATCGCGCCGAAGACGCCGATCATCTTCGTCGCGGCGGTCGATCCGGTGACGCTCGGAGCTGTCCGCAGCTACGCGAGGCCCGGCGGGAACCTGACCGGCGTGACCAGTGAAGACGTGGAGCTGTCTCCCAAGCGGCTAGAGCTCTTCCGGGCTCTGGTCCCTGCGCTCAAGCGTGTGCTGTTTGCGTACGACGGGGGCAACGCGGTCTCCGCCCTCGAGCTCAAGGCGTACCGCGAGGCGAGCCGGACGCTCGGGATCGCGCTCGTCGAGAGAGATCTCCGCACCCAGGGTGACGCCCAGCGCACCTTCGAGCAGCTGCGCAAGACATGACGTGCAAGCGATCCTGGCGCCGTTCGCGGTGACGCTCGAACATCCCGGGCTTCGTCGTCGAGACTTCCTCACGGCTTCACCTTCCGACGATGTTCCACACCACTTCTACGTGGAGCGCGGGGGTCTCGCGAGCTACGGAGCCAACCTGCACGAATCGGGTCGCCAGGCGGCCCGCATCCTCGACAAGGTCATCCGCGGCGTCCGGCCCGGAGACATCCCGATCGAGGCGAACAACCGCGTTGAGTTTGTCGTCAACGCGAGGGTGGCTCGCGCGATCAATCTTGACATCCCCCGTGATCTGATTCCCCGCATCGATCGCGTCCTCGAATAGCGTGGAGGACTCGCGGTCCTGCGTCGATGGGTTCGGCGCCCGCCATGCTACAGTTTCCACACCCGGAGGTCTGGAGGACGCTATGAAGCTGCCGGCGCGTGTCACGATCTGCGAAGTGGGGACCCGCGATGGGTTCCAGATCGAGCCCGATTTCATCCCGACCGAGCAGAAGATCGAGGTCGTGAATCTCCTGTCGGCCGCGGGCGTCCCTCGGATCGAGGTCACGTCCTTCGTGCACCCGAAAGTGGTCCCGCAGCTGCGCGACGCCGAGCAGGTCATGGCGGGCATCACGCGTCGGCCGGGCACGCGCTATGCGGCGCTCGTGCCCAACGACAAGGGCGCGGTGCGCGCGGTCGACGCCGGCGTCGACGCGATCCATACCGTGGTCTCGGCCAGCGAGAGCCACAACCTGGCCAACGTCAACATGACGATCGCGGAATCGATGGCAAAGCTGCGCGCGGTCATGCAGGTGGCCGAGCGCGCGAAGGTGCCGGTGGCCTGCGGCATCTCGACGTCGTTCGGCTGTCCGTTCGAAGGCGACGTGCCGCTCGCGCAGCTCGAGAGCGTGGTGCGCCGCCTGGCCGACATGGGCGCGCGCGCCATCGGCCTCGCCGACACCACCGGGATGGCCAACCCGCGTCAGGTCGCGCGCGTGCTCGAGCACCTCGTGCCGAAGTTCCCGGGGACCGAGTGGACGCTCCACACGCACGACACGCGCGCGATGGCGATTCCTAACATCCTGGCGGCCATGGAGTACGGCGTCACGAATCTCGACTGCTCGATCGGCGGTCTGGGTGGCTGCCCGTTCGCGCCGGGCGCCTCGGGCAACGTGTGCAGCGAAGATCTCGTGCACTGCCTCGCCGCGATGGGCGTCGAGACCGGGATCGATCTGGATCGGCTGATCGCGGTGTCGCGGCGAGTCCAGGACATCGTCGGCCGGGCGCTTCCCGGCCAGATCGTCAAGGCGGGAAAGTCGACGCGACGCTACCCGGTGCCCGACACGGTCGCGGGTCGCGTCCCGGCTACGCGCGCGTGACGAAGCAAGCCCGCCGGATGCTGGCGCTGATGGACCGCGCCACGACGTCCTGGCACATCCCGAACGTCGGGCGGGCCAAGGGCCGCGTGCTGCGGCGGCTTCTCGACCGCCACCGGCCGACACGCGCGATCGAGCTCGGCTCCCTGCTCGGCTACTCGGCGATCCTGATCGCCGGCTCGATGCCGCCGCGCGGACGGCTCACGTGCATCGAGGCGAATCCGTTCCTGGCGTATCTCGTGCGAGCGAACGTCGAAGAGGCCGGCCTCGCCCGCCGGGTGAAGGTCGTCGCCGGCGACGCGCTCCGGGTCATCCCGCTCCTGCCCGGCCGCTTCGATTTCGCGTTCATCGACGCCGAGAAAGAAGACTATCTCGACTATCTGCGCCAGCTCGAGCCCAAGCTCGTGCCCGGCGCGGTCATCGTGGCCGACAACACCGGCATCGCGCGCCGCGAGGTGGCGCCGTATCTCGAGTACGTGCGGACCGGCGGCCGCTACGACAGTCGCGACTACGACTTCGACGACGACGCCATGGAGGTCTCGGTCTTCCGTCGCTGATCGGCCGCGAGCGGCCGCGGCGCCGCGCCGATGTAGTCGGCGCGCGGCCGGATGAGCCGATTGTCCGCGTACTGCTCCAGCGCGTGCGCGCACCAGCCCGCGACGCGCCCGACGGCGAAGATCGACGTGCAGAAGTCCGGCGGGATGCCGAGCGCGTCGTAGACCACCGCCGAGAAGAAGTCGACGTTGACCGGCAAGCTCGTCCGGGCCCGCATCGCGTCGTAGACGCGCTCGGCCACCTCGAAGAGCTTCTCCCGGCCGGTCGCCTCCGCCATCGACTTGGCCATGCCGCGCAGCACCCGCGCCCGCGCGTCGTCCACCTTGTACACGCGATGACCGAACCCGGGCACGCGCACCCGGGGGTTGCCGCGCTCCTGCCTGGAGAGCCCCGCCCGGGCGCCGAGGCGCGACTCGATGTAGCGCTCCGCGCGCGACGGCTCGCCGATCTCGAGCAGCATCGCGAGCACGTCCTCGTTGGCGCCGCCGTGCCGCGGACCCTTCAGGGTCGCGACCGCCGCCACGATGGCCGCATGGAGATCGGTGAGGGTCGCGACGCCGACCCGCGCCGCGAACGTCGAGGCGTTGAGCTCGTGATCGGCGTGCAGGGTGAGCACCAGATCCAGAACGCGCGCGACCTCGCGCGAGGGCGCCTTGCCGTCGAGGAGCTCCAGGAAGTACGCCGCGTGGGACGTGGCGCCCGGCGCTGACACGGGCGTCCGGCCGGTACGGATCCGCTGCCAGGCGGCGACCGTCTCCGGCACCAGGGTCATCAGCCGGAACGCCTTGCGCAGATTGGCGTCGGGCTCGTTCGAGCGCACGTCGGGGTCGCGGGTCGCGGCCAGCGAGACGGCGGTGCGCAGCGCGTCGAGCGGATGCGCATCGCGCGGCAGGGTCTGGAGCAGATCCGCCACGGGTGCCGGGAGGCCTCTCGCCGCCTCGAGCCGCGAGGCGAAGTCGGCCGACTCGGCGGCGGAGGGCAGCTCGCCGCGCCAGAGGAGCGCCGTCACGTCCTCGAACGAGAGCGCGCCGGCCAGATCGGCGATCTCGTAGCCCCGGTAGTAGAGCTTCCCGCGCTCGCCGTCGACCTGGCAGATCCCCGACCGCGCCGCGATGACGTCCTCGAGCCCCGCCTTCCACCCCGTCTCCATCGCCGCCTCCTTCCGTTGGTCCGCTGCTGCGCCGCTGACTCTAGTTGATCAGTATTGATTATACTTGATTTAGATTGACTCGACCAGCGGACCCTGGACGAGACCGGCCGGTCCTGCTAGCGTCGGAGGCGAAACGCGATGGTCAGCGTGAACGGTGAGGAGTACCTGACGGTCAAGGAGGCCTCGCGCCTGCTCGGCGTGAAGCCGGCGACGCTCTACGCCTACGTGAGCCGCGGCGTGCTGCGCAGCTACCGCCAGGGGATCAAGCGCCAGCGGCTCTACCGCCGCGCCGAAGTGGAAGGGCTCCTGCGGCTGGCGCCGAGCGCGGCTCGCGGCTCCAACGTGATCCCGCTCCGCGCCCGGGCGCGCCAGGCGCCGATCCCGCTCGCCGAGTCCTGGATCCGCGACTGACGTGGCCCCACTGAAGCGCGCGGCCTTCCTCAATCCGGGGCGCGACCTCGCGGCCGGCGTCGACCTCGCGCGACGCGCCGAGGCGCTCGGCTACGACAGCGCGTGGGTGACCCACGGCTCCGGGCGTGATTCGTTCCTCGTGCTCGGCGCCTACGGCGCCGCGACGACGCGCCTCGGGCTGGGCAACGGCGTCGTCCCGATCTACCCGCGTCACCCCGTCGCGATGGCTCAGGCGGCGCTCACGCTCTCGGAAATCAGCGGCGGGAGATTCACGCTGGGCATCGGCGTGAGCCACAAGGTCAGCATGGAGGCCTCGCTCGGACTCACCCTGCGCGAGCCGCTCGCCGTGACGCGAGAGTACGTCGCCGTCCTCCGCGGCGCGCTCGGCGGCACCGCGGCCTTCGAAGGCCGGCACTACAAGGTCAACTGGAGTCTCGCGGTGCCCGAGCGGCCGCCGGCGCCGCCGATCTATCTCGCGGCGCTGTCGAAGAAGATGCTCGAGCTCGCCGGCGAGATCGCCGACGGCGTCGTCCTCTGGCTCTGCTCGCCCGACTACGTACGAGACGTCGCGGTGCCGGCGCTCGGCCGCGGTCGAGCGCGCGCGGGCAAGACCCTGGACGGCTTCGAGATCGTCGCGGCCGTGCCGCTCGCGATCTCGGACGACGCGCCGGCGGCCCTCGCCGCCTTCCGCGGTGAGCTCGCGCGCTATCTCACCTTGCCGTTCTACCGCGCCATGCTCGAGGCCAGCGGCCTCGGCAAGGAGCTCGCGGCCTTCGATCGGAATGGCGAGGTGGCCGAGGGGCTGACCCGCGCCGTCGGCGGGGTCGGCAAGCCCGAGGCCGGCGCGGCCTTCGTGCGCGCCTATCGTGAGGCGGGCGTGACCTTGCCCGCGATCCGCCCGATCACCTTCCCCGACGCCCCGTGGTACCGCCGCACCCTCGAGGAAGCGTCGCGCTGGTGACGCTTCGCCCGCCGCGCCCGGCGGGATCGTCGAAGTAAATAGAAACCCGCAGGGCGCAGTCAGAACGTACAGAAGGTATGGAGGACGCGACATGAAACTCCTGGCCGTTCTGCCGCTGCTGACCGTGCTGGTTGCCGGAATTCCGGTCGGCGCCCACGCCGCCGACGTGACCGTCACCTTCAAGAACAACACCGACTTCCGTCAGGGTAAGAACCAGCCGGGGCAGATCCAACATTCCCAGCGGCCGAACTTCACACGCCGCCCGGTGGCGCCGGTTGTCGTCGTCCCGCAGCCGGTCTACTTCGCCGCGCCGCAGCGGTGTGTGGTCCAGGGCTACTGGGCGTACACGTGGGTGCCCCAGAGCTACGCCGAGAACGTGTGGGTCCCGTCCTACTACAACTACGACGCGGTGTGGGTCGAGGGGCACTACGAGTCCCGCTCGTACACCGGGGGCTACTACCAGCCTTACTGGGTCCCCGAGCGCGCCTGCTGAGCGACGGCCGCCGCCGGCCGGGTCACGCGTAGCACCGTGATACAACTGTAGGCCCATGCGGGCCTACGTCGTCTCCCGTCTCGCCCAGACGGCGCTCGTGGTTTTTCTGTCCCTCACGGCGGTCTTCTTCATGGTGCGCCTCGCCGGCGATCCCGTCCTGCTCTTCATGCCCATGGACATTCAGGCCAAGGACGTGAACGAGTTCCGTCAGCGTCTGGGCTTCAACGATCCCCTGCCGTTGCAGTACGCGCGCTTCGTCGGCGGCGCACTGCGCGGCGACTTCGGCGAGTCGCTCCGCTACCGCCGGGACGCGCTGGGCCTCGTGCTCGAGCGACTGCCGGCGACCTTGCTCCTGGCCGGCACGTCGTTGCTGCTCACCGTCGTCGTCGCGGTGCCGCTCGGCGTGGTCTCGGCGGTGCGTCGCGACAGCGTGCTCGATCACGTCGGGACGATCTCGACGGTGCTGGGCCAGGCGACGCCCGGCTTCTGGCTCGGGCTCCTCCTCATCTATCTGTTCTCGGTACAGCTCCGCTGGCTGCCGACCGGCGGCATGGGGGGCCTCGCGCATCTCGTGATGCCCTCGATCGTGCTGGCCGCGTTCTACTCGGCGCGGATCGCGCGCCTCACGCGCTCGGCGGTGCTCGACGCGCTCGGCGAAGACTACGTCCTGACCGCGCGCGCCAAGGGGCTCGGCGAGGGCCGCGTGATCGGCAAGCACACCTTGCGCAACTCGGCGATCCCGATCGTCACGCTCGCCGGGCTCGAGGCCGGCCAGGTGCTCGGTGGCGCGGTGATCACCGAGACGATCTTCGCGTGGCCCGGGCTCGGCCGGCTCACCGTCCAGGCGCTCCTCAACCGCGATTTCCCCGTCGTCCTGGCCGCCGTCTTTTTCATCTCGCTGATGTACACGCTGGTCAACCTCGCCGTCGACCTGCTCTACGGCTGGCTCGACCCGCGTGTGCGTCTGCAATGAGTGATCGCGCGATGAACGAACCCCGCCCATGAAGAAGTGGCTCGGGATCAGCCTGACCCTGGCCGCGGTCCTCTCGGCCCTCCTGGCGCCGTGGCTGGCGCCGCACGATCCGCTGCGGACCGAATTCTCCGAGAGCCTCAAGCCGCCGGGCGCGGCCGGTCATCCGCTGGGCACCGATCAGCTCGGCCGCGATCTCCTCGCCCGCCTGCTGTTCGGCGCGCGTCTCGCATTGTTCATCGGCGGCTGCACGGTCGTCGTCACCGCCGTCGTCGGCGGGCTGCTCGGTCTCGTCGCCGGATTCGTCGAGCGCTGGCCGTCGACCGTGCTGATGCGCATCGTCGACGTGCAGCTTTCGTTTCCGTTCATCCTGCTCGCGATGACGATCAACGCCATCGTCGGGCTCGGCCTGCGCAACATCATCCTCAGCCTTTCGGCGGCCGGATGGGTCGTGTATGCTCGCGTGGTGCGCGGCGAGGTGCTTTCCGTGAAGCAGCGCGACTACGTTCAGGCGGCGGCGGCGCTCGGCATGGGACGCGTCCGGCTCATGTTCCGTCACGTGCTGCCCAACGTCGCGCCGTCGATCATCGTGGTCGCGAGCCTCCAGTTCTCGTCGTTCATCGTCGCCGAGGCGGCGATCAGCTTTCTCGGCTTCGGCGTCCAGCCGCCGACCCCCGCGTGGGGGAGCATGCTCTCGGAGAGCCGCGACTTTCTGTACGTCGCGTGGTGGCTCGCCGCGTTCCCCGGCGCCGCGCTCGCGCTGACGGCGCTCGGCGTCAACCTGCTCGGCGACTGGCTGCGCGACACCCTGGATCCGAAGCTCCGGGTCTGAGATGTCCACCAGCCACTTCTTCGCGTACCTGTCGCGGATGAAGTTCATCCGCCGCTGGGGCCTCATGCACAGCACCTATCCCGAGAACATCCAGGAGCACAGCCTGCGCGTGGCGCAGATCGCGCACGCCCTCGCGATCATCCGCAATCGGCTCTTCGGCGGCGACGTGAGCCCCGAGCGGGCGGCGACCCTGGCGCTCTACCACGACATCAGCGAGGTGCTGACCGGTGACCTTCCGTCGCCGGTCAAGGAATTCAATCCCGAGATCAATCGCGCCTATCACGCGATCGAGGCGGCGTCGAAGGAGAAGCTCTTCGCGCTGATCCCCGATGCGCTGAAGCCCGGCTACGAATCGTTCTTCCGACCCGACCCGCGGGATGAGACCCATCGCCGCCTGGTGCGCGCGGCCGACAAGCTCTGCGCCTATCTCAAGTGCCTCGAGGAGACCGGCGCGGGCAATCCCGAGTTCGCGCAGGCCGAGAAGAGCTTGCGGGCGAGTGTCGAGGAGCTCGATCTGCCGGAGGTGCGCTACTTCCTGGAGACGTTCGTCCCGAGCTTCCGCCTCACCCTGGACGAGCTCAACTGATCCCGATTCGCAGAGGAGACTCTATGCGCCGCCTGACCGTGCTGTGTTCCGTCGCGATCGCTCTCGTCCTGCTGGGCTCGGCGCCGGCCGGAGCCCAGAGCCGCGGCAAGGAGATCGTCGTCGGCCTCGGCGCCGAGCCCCGGACGATGCTCGCCGTCACGATCGTGGACTGGACCACCAACAACATGCTCGAGCACATCTACGATCGGCTGCTCGACCGTGACGCGAAGACCTTCAAGCCCAAGCCGATGCTGGCCGAGAGCTGGAAGATCGTCAACGACACCACCTGGGAGTTCAAGCTCCGCAAGGGCGTCAAGTTTCACAACGGCGAGCCGTTCACCGCGCAGTCGGTCAAGGCCACGATCGACTACGCGCTCGACCCGGCGACCAAGAGCCACTTCACGCGGTGCCGCGTACTGGGGCCTCGTGAAAGAGGTGCAGATCGTCGACGATTTCACCGTTCGCTTCGTCACCAAGCAGCCCTGGCCCAACCTGGCCGACAGTGCCGCGTCGACGAACTCGCTCATCATGCCGGCGAAGGCGCTCAAGGAGCTCGGGCCGCAGAAGCTCGCCGAGAAGCCGATCGGCACCGGGCCGTTCCGCTTCGTCGAGTGGAAGCGCGACGAGCGCCTGGTGGTCGAGCGCAATCCCGACTACTGGCAGGGCCCCGCCGACGTCAGCCGCGTGACCTTCCGCTTCATCCCCGAGTTCAGCGCGCGGATGGCGGCGCTGCTCTCCGGCGAGATCGACATCATGAAGGACGTGCCGCCCCACGCCGTCGAGGCGATCGAGAAGAGCGGCCGGTCGACCCTGCGCTCGACGGTGTCCTCGCGGATCAACTATCTGGCGCTGGTGAATCTGAAGCCCGGGCCGATGCAGGATCTCCGCGTGCGCCGCGCGATGAACCACGCGGTGGACGTCGACGAGCTGATCAAGCAGGTGCTCAAGGGGCGCGCGTCGCGCATGTGCGGGCCGATGGCGCCCGCCAACGTCGACTACGCGCCGGCCGAGTGCTACAAGCACGACCCCGCCCGTGCCCAGGCGCTCTTCAAGGAAGCCGGCGTCGACCCGACGAAGCTCCAGCTGACCCTCGATACGCCGTCCGGCCGCTACCCGCTCGACAAGGACGTGTCGCTCGCGATCGCGGCCCAGCTCCAGCGTGTCGGGCTCAAGGTGAACGTGGTCGTCAACGAGTGGGGCACGCACCTGGACAAGATCAAGAACCGCAACACCGGGCGACATGTTCTTCCTCGGCTGGGGCCCGGCGCTCTACGGCCAGGGCACGATCCAGCCGCTCTTCCTGGCCGACCAGACCTATTCGTCGTACGGCAACAACAAGACGATCGACGAGAAGATCGCGCGGGCTCAGACCTTGATGGAGCCGAAGGCGCGCGCCGAGGCGTACGCCGAGCTGCAGCGGCTGATCCGTGACGAGGCGCCCTGGGTCTTTCTGTGGCAGCAGCACGACCTCTACGGCGTGACGAACCAGGTCGAGTGGACGCCGCGCGCCGACGAGAAGGTCTGGATGTACGACGCGAAGGTGACCCCGCGATGAGCCTGACCGTCTTCACCAACGCCCTGCTGATCGACTGTACGGGCGCCGACCCGATGCCGGGCGCCGCGGTCGTCGTCGAGGACGATCGCATCAAGGACGTGTTCCCGAACGGGAAGGTCGGTCCGCTGCCCGGCCCGGTGACGACGCTCGACTGCCGCGGCGCGACCCTGATGCCCGGGCTCACCGACGCGCACGTCCACATCTGCGCGGTCGAGGGCAACATCACCGACCAGCATCGCTATCTGCCGCCGAGCCTCCTGGCCGCGAAGGCGCTGCGTCGAGCCGAAGAGTGCCTGATGCAGGGATTCACGACCGTGCGCGACGCCGGCGGCGCCGACTACGGATTTCGCGAAGCGATCAACGAAGGGGTCTATCCCGGGCCGCGGATGCTCGTCTCCGGCAACTACATCTCGCAGACCGGCGGCCACGGCGACAAGCGGCGGCGCTCGGAATGGGTCGCGCCGATCGATTGCTGCATCGGCATGATCGGCTCGATCGCCGACGGCGAGGCCGAGGTGCGCAAGGCCGTGCGCGAGCAGCTGCGGCGCGACGTCGACCAGATCAAGATCATGGCCTCGGGCGGCGCCATGTCGCCGGCCGACGAGCTCGATACGACGCAGTTCACGATCGCCGAGATGCGCGCCGCCGCCGAGGAGGCGCGCGCCGTCGGCAAGTACGTCCTGGCTCACGCCTACTCCGACACCGCGGTGCGGAACGCCATCGAGGCCGGCGTGCGCTCGATCGAGCACGGCAACCTCATCCGCGAGGCGGCCGCGAAGGCGATCAAGGACGCCGGGGCCTTCCTGGTGCCGACGATGATCACCTACGAGATGATCTATCGCGAAGGCAAGCGCTACGGCATCGGCGACCATCAGATCCAGAAGATCAATCTGGCGCGCGAGCAATCCGTGCAGGGC
Source organism: uncultured Candidatus Rokubacteria bacterium (assembly GCA_963789955.1). Classification (GTDB taxonomy): domain Bacteria; phylum Methylomirabilota; class Methylomirabilia; order Rokubacteriales; family CSP1-6; genus AR31. Next base: position 103,267 of record CAWBMV010000034.1, on the reverse strand, counting down.
CTGACCTACGCCTACCGCGCCGGCTGCCAGATCGGATCGGGCTCCGATCTGCTGGGCGACATGATGGTGCAGCGCGCCGTCGAGTTCGAGCTGAAGGCGCAGGTGATGAAGCCGATGGAGGTGTTGCTCTCGGCCACCAAGGTCAACGCCGCGCTCTTCCGCATGTCCGACCGGATCGGCACCGTCGAGCCCGGCAAATACGCGGACCTGATCGTCGTCGCCGGCGACCCGCTCCGGAATCTGCGCGTGTTCCAGATCCAGGACAATTTGAAGGTCATCATGAAGGGCGGTCATGCCTACAAGCAAACCCTCTGAGCATCAGAACGAGATCCTCGACCAGTTCACGCGGCAGGCGACGCCGTTCGCCACCGCGCCCGGCATCCGCGACGAGGCGGCGCTGCGCCTGATCGTCGAGTGCAGCGGCGCCGGGCCCGAGGACACGGTGCTGGACGTCGCGTGCGGCCCCGGGCTCGTGGTGGCCGCCTTCGCGCGAGTCGTCCGCCACGCGACCGGCATCGACATCACGCCGGCCATGCTCGATCGGGCGCGCGCCCACTCCACCCAGCTCGGCCTGACGAACGTGACGTGGCGCCAGGGCGACGTGCTGCCGCTGCCGTGGCCGGACGCGTCGTTCTCGATCGTGACCTCACGTTTCGCGTTCCATCACTTTCTCGACCCGCTCGCCGTCCTGCGCGAGATGAAGCGGGTCGCCACCCCGGGGGGCCGGGTCGTGGTCGTCGACAGCACGCCGGACGTGAAGCGCGCCGACGCGTTCAACCGGATGGAGCGGCTGCGCGATCCCTCGCACGTACGCTCCCTGCCGGTCGAAGAGCACCGCGACCTCTACGCCCGGGTCGGCCTGCCCGAGCCCCGGGTGACGTCGTATCGACTCGAGGGCGAGATGGAGGCCTTGATCGGGCGGTCGTTCCCGCATCCCGGTGACGACGAGAAGATCCGCAAGATCTTCCGTGAGGCGCTCACCGACGACGCGCTCGACATCCAGCCGAGGTTCGAGGAAGGACAGATCCGCTACGGCTTCCCGGTCTCGGTCCTCGTCGCGGAACGGTAACCGCGATGCGAATCGTTGACCTGAGCTTCTCGATCCGGCCGCACTTCCGCTGGAAAGTGGCTCCCGAGCTCGTGGCCGCGCACGCCACCGGCCATCCGCTGCAGAGCACCGTGCTGACGATCAGCTGCCACGCCTACACGCACGTCGACGCGCCGCTGCACTACCTGGTCGACGGCCGCGACATGGCCTCGATGCCGGTGGATCAGTGGGTCGGCGACGCGGCGGTGGTCGATCTGACGCACCTCGGCGCCAACGGCGAGGTCACCGCCGCGGACCTCGAGCGTCGCGCCGCCCACGTACGCCGCGGCGACATCGTGCTGCTGCGCACGGACTGGCCCCGGCGCATGGGCGTCGACAAGGAGCAGTTCTGGAAGGAAGGTCCGTGGACCGGTCCGAGCGGTTGCGAGTGGCTCGTCGCCCGCGGTGCGAAGGCCGTCGGCTACGACTACCCTCCGGATCACTGCATCCGCGACACGATCGCCGAGCCGCGTCGCCGACCGGGACGCTCGGAGTACACGACGCACGCGATCTTCTTTCCGGCCGGCATCACCGTGATCGAGTACCTGACCAACCTCGACCAGATCGGCGCGCGCGCGCTGCCGCTTCATGGCGCTGCCGCTCAAGCTCGAGGGCGCCGACGGCTCGCCTGTCCGCGCGATCGCGCTCGTGGAGTAGCACCCGCCCACCGTGAGATGCTGGATGGCATGATCGATCTGCGTCTGGCCCCGATGGCCGCGGTGACCAACGCGCCCTTCAGGCTGATCGCGCGCGAGTGCGGCGCCGGCCGCCTCACCAGCGAGGAGATCGACGCCCGCGGATTCCTGGAAGGGAGCGCGCGCACGGCGGAGTACGCGCGCTTCCTGCCCGAGGAGCATCCGATCGCGCTCCAGCTGCTCGGCGCCGACCCCGACGTGCTCGCCGAGGCCGCGCGACGACTCGAGGCCACCGGCGCCGATGCGATCGATCTGAATATGGGCTGCCCGGTGGCCAAGATCGTCACGAAGGGCCAGGGATCCGCCCTGATGCGCGATCCGCTCGGCGCCGCCGTAGTGTTCCGCACCATGCGCAAGGCGATCGGTGTCGAATTCACGATCAAGATCCGCGGCGGCTGGGACGACCGGACCGTGAACGCCGTGGAGATCGCCCGCATCGCCGAGAGCGAGGGGGTCGACGCGATCACCGTCCATCCGCGCACGCGCTCGCAGCTGTACAGCGGCCGGGCGCCGTGGGAGATCATCGCGAGCGTCGTCGACGCGGTCGCGATCCCGGTGATCGGCAACGGCGACGTGCGGTCCGCCGCCGACGCCGAGGCGATGGTGGCGGCCACCCGCTGCGCCGCCGTCATGATCGGCCGCGGCACGTTCGGCGCGCCGTGGATTTTCAGGGGCGCGGAGGTGCCGCGCGAGGAACGTGCGCGGATCATCCGCCGGCACGATGCGCTGATCGAGGCGCTGCTGCCGCCGCGCACCGCGCAGATCCAGCTGAAGAAGCACCTGGCCTGGTACGCCAGCGGATTTCCGGGCGCCGCGCGCCTACGCGAGCAGATGTTCCGCGCCCGAGAATCTTCGGAGGCTCGCGAGATCTTCTGGAACGCCTGGTGACGACGCAGCGCTACTTCGAGGACTTCGCGGTCGGCGACCGCTTCAAGAGTCCGTCACGGACCTTGACCGACGCGCACTTCATGTTCTTCGCGGGCATGACCGGCGACAACCATCCGATCCACTACGACGAAGAGTACGGGAAGAAGACGCGCTACGGCGGACGCCTCGCCCACGGCCTGCTGCTCGCGTCGCTCACTGCGGTCGGCGCCTCGACCCTGGCGCCGTTGATCGAGGACTCCATCGTCGCCTTCGTCGAGCAGACCACGCGCTTTCGCGGGCCGGCGCTCATCGGCGACACGATCTATCCCGAGCACGAGGTCGTCGCCCTGGAGCGCAAGCGCTCGGCCGGCCTCCTGACCCTGCGCGTCGCCCTGAAGAACCAGCGGGGCGAGGTCGTGCTCGAGGGCGAGCACCGCTACCTGATCGCGTATCGTCCCGCCGCCTGAAGCCGTGGGGTTGGGGCCCTTCGAGGCCCCCGAAGACGCAACGCGAGTTCGAGGAGCGTCACGGCTACGCCGGGACGCTTCCGAGCGCGGGGGGCTTGGGGGGCCCTTCGAGGCCCCCCATATCTATCAGTCGGAGCGACCGCGCGCGGCGATGTCCCACACCGCCTCGACCTTGTCGCCGCGCATCGCGTAGATCCGATCGTAGAGGTTGATCGTCGGGTCGCAGTGGGGCGGGAAGAACTCGATGCGCTCGCCGAGCTTCGGACCGCGTGACGGGTCGGTGATCGTCAGCCGCCCGTGCTCGTCGCCCGCGAACGAGAACTCGACACCCGGCCGTTCCACCGATTCCGGCGGAAACGGCTTGTCGGTCGAGAAGGCCTTGAGCCCGCCATCGACCATCGCGCGATCGGTCGTCGGGACGCTGACCACCGTCGTGATCACGGTGAGCGCCATCTCGAAGTTGCCGTTCACGGGGCCGGATTGCGCGCCGATCCGCCGGTAGTCGATGTCCATCACGCAGTACGAACCGGCCTGGAGCTCCGTGAGCCCGGGCAGCTCGATGTCGATGTCGAAGGTGCCGGTCGAGCCGCCGGCGACGATCTCGACCGGGATTCCCGCTCGCTCGATCAGCTCGCGCGTCTCCATCAGCGGCTTGAGCGCCGCGTGCGAGGCCTCGCGCCGCGCCTGCCAGCCCATGACGTGCGCGCAGTGACCCGCGTAGCCCTGGAGCCCGCGGAAGCGGAGCGCCGGCTGGGCGACCGCGGCACGCGCCAGCGCGAGCGCGGGCTCTCCCGGGGCGATCCCGGTGCGGCGCGTTCCCACGTCGACGTCCACGAGCACGTTGACCGTGACGCCGTCGGCCGCCGCCTCGCGGCCGAGATCCGCGACGTTGACGGGGTTGTCGATCACGACCATCGTATCGGGCGCGGCCGAGACGAGTCGCATGAGCCGGCGGATCGCGGCGGGCGAGACGACCTCGGTCGTGATCAGGAGCCCGCGAACGCCGGCGCGCGCCATGACTTCGGCCTCGCCGAGCTTCGCGCACGCGACCCCGAGGGCACCGGCGCTCACCTGACGGCGGGCGATCTCCGGGCAGCGATGCGTCTTCGCGTGGGGCCGAAGATTTTTGCCGGATGCGCGCGCGTGGGCCGCCATGCGGCGGAGATTCCGCTCGAAGCGATCGAGATCCAGCAACAGCGCGGGTGTTGGAATGTCGTCGCGCGTCATCGGCGCAGGTTGCGCTGCTGGATGCCGCTGGTCACGTCGTAACCGAGATCCGGGCGCCGGAACGCCGGTCGAGTCTGCTCGCGCATCACGGCCTCGTCGCGCTGCTTCTGCTCGTACTCGGCCGCCGCGCTCGCGGCATCACGCGTGGCCTGGCCGGGGTCGGCCTCGGGGCGCACGATGGGGCGCGGCTTCGCCTCGCGTTTGAGCTCGAAGGTCGCCGATCCCTCGGCGGGCCGCGATTCCTGAGCGCTCGCCGACGATAGCCCGAGCATGACGGCGAGGGCTCCGATGATGGCTACGCGCGTGACCATGCCCGTACAGTACACCCGTCGCCCCCTCACGACACGCTGACCTCGTCGGTCAATTCGTTCTTGTCGTCGGGCCGGCGCGGGTAGTGCTCGGCGAGCGCGCGGCCGAGCTCTTCGACCGCGCGCTCGATCGCCTCGCGCGGCGCGTTCGCTCGCAGTCGCTCGAGCATCAGGTCGCGCACGCGGTGCCAGTGCGGATCTCCGACGCGCCCGTGTATGCCCTCGTCGCCGACGATCGCGAGGCGCCGGTCCTCGACCGCGACATAGATCAGCACGCCGTGGCGCTCGGCGGTCCGGTGCATGCCGAGGTGACGGAACACGTGGTGCGCCCGCGTCATCACGTCGGGCACGGGGCCGACCAGGAGCCGCCGCGGCACGCGGCGCTCGAGATGCACCCGGATCTCCGCCGAGGTTCGCGACTCGGCCGTTTTGATCGCGCGCGTGATCGCGTCGAAGTCCGCCTCGCTCAAGAAGCGCCGCGTCCAGCTCGGATGCTTCGCCATCACCAGCTCCCGCTCGCGCCGCCGCCGCCCGAGCTGCCCCCGCCGCCCGAGAACCCGCCACCGCCGCCCCCGCCAAATCCGCCGCCGCCCCAGCCGCCGCCGCCGAACCACGGACCTCCGGAGGAAGTCCATCCGCGCCGGCTCGCGGTGAAGCCGCGCTGGTGTGACGCGTCCCACGCGAGCCCGCCGACCGTCAGCACGGCGAGCGCAAGGAAGACGAGCAGGTAGAGATTCGGGCTGCCCGCTGCCCTGCCGCCGCTGCGACGAATCGGCCCAGCGCTTGAGCTCTTCCGGCGGCGTCGAGCCCGGCTTGATCCGCTCGTACACGGCGATCGTCGCGGCCTCGAGCCCGGCCGCGTAGTGCTGCTCGCGGAAGCGGGGCGCGATCGCGCCGCGGATGATCTGCGAGGCCTCGGCGTCGGGCAGCACTCCTTCGAGCCCGTAGCCCACCTCGAGCCGCAGCTTTCGATCCTGCACGAACACGACGAGGAGCACGCCGTTGTCGAGCTTCTTCTGACCGAGGCGCCACTTGCTGGAAGAGCCGTGTTCGCGACGTCCTCGAGGCTCTCGCCGTCGAGCGACGTGAACACCGCGATCGCCATCTGGGTTCCGGTGGCTCCGCTCGCGCTCGGTCAGGAGGGACTCGATCCGCTCGCGCTCGGCCGGGGTCAGCAGACCGGCGTAGTCGTTCAGCCGGGCGGTCGGCGCTGGCGGCAGAACGAGGGCGACGGCGAGGACAACCGCGAGAAGCAGACTAGAACTTCACCTTGGGGACGGTCGCCGCATCGGGCGCCGCCTCGAAGAATGCCTTGGGTTGATAGCCCGAGAAGCGCGCGACGATCGAGCCCGGGAAGAGTCGCAGGCGCGTGTTGTAGTCGCGGACCGCCTGGTTGAAGTTGCGGCGCTCCACGGTGATGCGGTTCTCGGTGCCTTCGAGCTGGCTCTGCAGAGCCAGGAAGTTCTGGTTGGATTTGAGGTCGGGATATTTCTCGACCGTGACCAGCAGGCGCGACAACGCGCCCGAGAGCTGGTTCTGTACGGCCTGGAACTTCTCGAGCGCCTTGGGGTCGTTGAGCGCCTCGGGCGTGAGCTGGATCGAGGACGCGCTGGCCCGCGCGCGCGTGACCTCTTCCAGCACCGTGCGCTCCTGCGCCGCGAAGCCCTTGACGGTCTCCACGAGGTTCGGAATGAGGTCGGCGCGGCGCTGGTAGACGTTCTGCACCTGCGCCCACTTCTCGCCGACGTTCTGGTCGAGCACGACGAGCTGATTGTTGACCGACACCGCCCACATGCCGATGCCGACGACCAGTACCGCGATGACGACCAGGGGGATGAGGAGCCCGCGCGACATGACCGGGTTGATTATATACTTGCCGCCACCCCAAGGGTGGTCGTGCGCGGATAGCGAAGGAGGCCCATACGGATAGCCAGGAGCGCTTGCCCGAGTATCACGTCAAGGCCCGGAACACGTCCTCGAGCTCCGAAAACAAGATCCACGACGAGCAGATCGCGCGCCAGTACGGCTTCCGGGGCGCGCTCGTGCCCGGCGTGACCGTGTACGCGTACCTGACCCACCCGCTGGTCGAGGCGTTCGGCGCGGCGTGGCTCGAGCGCGGGACCGCGAACGTGCGGTTCGTGAAGCCGATCCACGACGGGGAAGAAGTGCGCCTGGCCGGCGTGGTGACCGAGCGCGATGCCAAGCGCCTCATCGCCACGGTCACGGCGACCACCGCCGTGGGTGGCGAGTGCGCGACCTTGACCGCGACCCTGCCGTCGGGCACGCCGGTGCCGGTCAACCTCGCCATGTACCCGGTGGCGCCGCTGCCGGCGGATCGGCCGCCGGCGACCCGCGAGCATCTCGCCGGGCTCGCGGCGCTCGGCACGCCGGTCAATCCGTACGACGACGAGCGCGCCGCCGAGTACCTCGACCGGGTCAGCGACGGGCTCGCGCTCTATCGCGGCACGCGGGGCTGGGTCCATCCCGGATTCTTCCTCGACCAGGCCAACAAGGCGCTCTCGCAGAACGTCCTGATGAGCCCGTGGATCCACGTCGGCAGCGTCGTGCGCCACCTCGGCGGCGCCAGGGTCGGCGAGATCCTGTCGACGCGTGGCAAGGTGCGCTCGCTCTTCGAGAAGAAGGGCAAACAGTTCGTCGAGGCCGACCTGGTCCTGGTCGCCGGCGAGCGACGCCCGATCGCCCACGTGCTCCACACCGCGATCTACCGGCTGCCGGCCCCCGCGCGTTGATTCGCATGGGCCGGCGTGCTAGAAACGTGCATTCGTTCGTGAACCCGCGTTCGAATGTATAAAGCGCGCCTCGGCCGGCGGGGCCCAGCCCCGCGACGGCCTGCAGCGCGCACTGCGGAGGCCGACCCGATGGATCTGAACTACTCGCCTGAAGATCGCGAATTCCGCGCCACGACCCGTCGCTGGCTCGAGAGCAACATCCCGAAGCAGGAGCTGAAGACTCTCGACGATCGGAAGGCGTGGCACCGCAAGCTCTACGAAGCCGGCTACGTCGGGATGCTGTGGCCCAAGGAGTACGGGGGCTGGGGCGCCACGCCGATGCAGCAGGCGATCGTCCAGGACGAGATGGCGCGCGTGAGCTCGCCGCCGGCCATCAACGGCCTCGGCATCGGCTTCATCGGCCCGACGATCATCGTCCACGGCACCGAGGCGCAGAAGAAGCGCTATCTGAAGAAGATGCTGACCGCCGAGGAGATCTGGTGCCAGCTCTACTCGGAGCCGAACGCTGGCTCGGACCTGGCGAGCCTCAAGACGCGCGCCGAGGACCAGGGCGATCACTTCGTCGTCAACGGCCAGAAGATCTGGACCTCGAGCGGCCCGATCGCCGACTGGGGCATCCTGCTCTGCCGCACCGACGCGAAGGTGGCCAAGCACCACGGCATCTCGTGCGTGCTCCTCAACATGCGCCAGCCCGGCGTCGAGGTGCGGCCGCTGAAGCAGATCACCGGCAGCTCGCTCTTCTCCGAAGTCTTCATGACCAACGCGCGCGCCGACAAGTCCGATCTGATCGGCGAACATCAACGAGGGCTGGGCGATCGCGCAGACGACGCTCGGCTTCGAGCGCGGCGGCAACGCGCTGGGGCGGGTCACGCGGTACGTCACCGCGTTCGCCCAGCTCGTGAAGGCCACGAAGGAGCTCAAGCGCGGCGGCAAGCCGCTGATCGAGGACCCGGCGGTGCGCGCCCGGATGGGACGCATCTACGCCGACCTCGAGGTGCAGCGCTACGCGGCGCTGCGCGTGCTCTCGGCGCTGCAGAAAGGTGACACGCCGGGCGCCGCGTCGTCGATCACGAAGCTGTCGTATACCGAGTTCGAGAAGCGCTACTACGAGCTCGCGCTCGAGATCCTCGGCCCGTTCGGCCAGCTCATGGTCGCGCGCGAGGAGTTCGAGGAGGTCGATACCTCCTCCGGCGAGCCCGGCACCTTCGCGACCGCGTTTCTCTGGTCGCGCGCGGGAACGATCTACTCGGGCTCGTCCGAGATCCAGAAGAACATCATCGGAGAGCGCGTGCTCGGCCTGCCCAAAGAAGTGCGCGCCGACCGGATGAAGGCCTGACGCCATGGACTTCTCATTCAGCTCCGACCAGCAGCTTCTGAAGAACTCGGCGCGTGCGTTCCTCGACGAGCACTGCAAGCCGGCGACCGTTCGCCTGCTGTGGGACGATCCGCGCGGCGAGAGCGAGTCGATGTGGAAGGAGATGGCCCAGCTCGGCTGGCTCGGGCTCTCCCTGCCCGAGGCGTACGGCGGCAGCGGGCTCGGCATGGTCGAGACCGCGATCCTGCTCGAGGAGCTCGGCCGCGCTGCCTATCCCGGCCCGTACTTCCCGACCGTCCTGGCGGCCGCCGCCGTCGAGGCCGCCGGCACCGACGCGCAGAAGAAGCGCTGGCTCTCGGCGATCGCCACCGGCGACGCGCGCGCGACCCTGGCGTTCCTCGACAGCGATCTCGACTGGGATCCGGCGGCGGTGACGACGCGGGCCGAGAAGTCGTCGAAGGGCTGGACCCTGTCCGGGACGAAGCGCTTCGTGCCGTGGGCCCACGTGGCCAACGTGCTGCTGATCCCGGCGCGCGCTCCCGAAGGCCCGTCGCTGTTCCTCGTCGATCCGTCGGCGGCCGGGCTCAAGCTCTCGCCGGTGCAGGGCATGGATCTGGCGACGCGCTGGGTTCATCTCGAGCTGGACAAGGTGCCGGTGGCCGGCGACGCCGTGCTCGGCGCTCCCGGTCAGGCCGCGTCGCTCCTGAGCGGCCTGCTGCGTCGCGGCGCGGTCGGCGCGGCGGCGGAGATGCTGGGCGCCGCGCGCCGGTGCCTGGACATGGCGGTCGGCTACGCCAAGGTGCGCGAGCAGTTCGGCCAGCCGATCGGCTCCTTCCAGGCGATCCGCCACAAGTGCTCCGAGATGCTCCTCGAGGTCGAGAACTCCTACTCGGCCGTGTACTACGCGGCCTGGGCGCTCGACGCGAAGGCGGAAGATCACGAGCTCGCGGCGTCCGTCGCGAAGGCCTACGTCGCCGACGCGTCGCGCAAGGTCTGCGGCGAGGCGATCCAGGTGCACGGCGGCATCGGCTTCACCTGGGAGTACGACCTGCACATCTACTTCAAGCGCGCCAAGGCGCTCGAAGCGATGTACGGCGACGTCGACTACCACCGCGAGCAGATCGTCCGGCGCGCCGCGAGGTAGCCGGGGCGAGAACCGTCCAGTGTCCACGCCCCCGCCGCCGCTCGACGGTGTCAAGATCGTCGACCTGACCAGCTACATCGCCGGCTCCTACGCCGCGATGCAGCTGGCCGACCTCGGGGCGGCGGTCATCAAGGTCGAGGCGCTCGAGGGCGATTCGTTCCGCGAGCTGCCCGGCTTCTTCGGCTGGAATCGCGGCAAACGCTCGCTCGCCGTCAACCTCAAGACACCCGAAGGCCGCCAGATCGTCCACCAGCTCGCCGAGCGCTCCGACGTCGTCATGGAGAACATGCGGCCCGGTGTCGCCGAGCGTCTGGGGGTCGGCTACGACCGGCTGAGCGTGATCAATCCGCGGCTCATCTATTCCTCGGTCACGGCGTTCGGCTCCAGCGGACCCGACTCCGACCGGCCCGGCTTCGATCCGGTCTTTCAGGCGCTGGGCGGCCTGATGACCTTGCAGGGCTTCGGCGGTCCGCCGGTCTATCTGCGGACCGCTCCGGCCGACTACTACACGGCGGCGCTGGCGACCCAGGGCATCCTGTCGGCGCTCTTCGCGCGCGAGCGGACGGGGCGGGGCCAGCGCGTGGAGACCTCGCTGCTGCGCGGGGTGCTGGCGCTCCAGGCGGGCGTGGCCATCGACTATCCGAGCAAGCCCACGTTGATCCGCGACAACCCGACCTATCGCCTCTATCAGGCGGGCGACGACGCCTGGTTCTTCCTCGCGGTCGGCAACCAGGCGTTCTGGGTGAAGCTCTGCAAGGCGCTCGAGCTCGACCATCTGGCCGACGATCCGCGCTTCGCCTCGTGGATCGCGCGGCTCGAGAACAACCAGGCGCTCTTGCCGCTGATCGAGGCCAAGTTCAAGTCGAAGCCGCGCGAGTACTGGCTCGAGCTGCTCGGCAAGCACGACATCCCGGCGGCGCCGGTCCAGACCGTGCTGGACTTCCTCGATCACCCGGCGGTGCGTCACCACGACATGGTCCGCGAGTACGAGCATCCCGAGGTCGGGCGCCTGCGCATGATGGGACAGCCGATCGCCTTTCGAGGGACGCCCACGCAAGATCCCGGCCCGGCGCCGACCTTGGGCCAGCACACCGACGCCGTGCTCCACGAGCTCGGCTACACCGACGACGAGATCGCCGGGCTCGCCGCGCGCGGCGTGTGCCGCCGGGCGGGAGGCGCCAAGTGACCTACGAGGCGATTCGCTACGAGCTGACCGACGGCATCGCGACGATCACGCTCAACCGGCCCAACGTGCACAACGCGATGAACGAGCGCATGCGCGAGGAGCTCACCGCCTGCTTCGGCGAGATCGCGCAGGGCGGTGACGCGCGCGTCGTCGTGGTCACCGGCGCGGGCGACCGGGCGTTTTCGGCGGGCGCCGACATCCGCGAGTTCGTCGCGCCGCAGGTGCCCGTCAAGTTCAGGGACGCCCGGCGGCGCGTCGACTTCCGCGCCGCGATGGATCGCTGCGGCCAGCCGATCATCGCCGCGATTCGCGGGTTCGCGCTGGGGGGCGGCCTCGAGCTGGCGCTCGCGTGCGACATCCGGATCGCCAGCGAGGACTCCCAGCTCGGGCTCACCGAGGTGAACCTCGCGATCATCCCGGGCGGCGGCGGCACGCAGCGGTTACCGCGGCTCGTGGGCCGCGGCAAGGCGCTCGAGATGATCCTGACCGGCGCGCGCATCGACGCGCGCGAGGCGCTCCGGATCGGGCTCGTCGAGCGCGTGGTCCCGGCGGGCGAGGCGCATTCGGCCGCGCAGGCGCTGGCGCGGACGCTCGCCGAGAAGGCGCCGGTGGCGCTCCGCTACGCCAAGGAAGCGGTCGTGAAGGGCCTCGGCCTGCCCCTCGAGGACGGCCTTCGACTCGAGAACGATCTGGCGACGCTCCTCAGGACGACCGAGGACCGCATCGAGGGCGCGAAGGCGTTTCTCGAAAAGAGAAAGCCCCGCTTCACCGGCCAGTAGTGGCGCCGTTCGCCTACTACGGACGGCTCACGCGCTCGCAGCAGGCCGTCTACCGCAAGAGCGACGCCCTCATCGAGATCCGCCTCGAAGACCCGACCTCACTCCATCCGCGCGTCGCGGCGCTCGAAGCCGCGCTCAACACCGAGGAGCGGGCGGCGACGGAGCGGGCGAGCCACGAGCTGGTCGCCGGTCTCACCGAGGCGATGGGGCTGCCGGACGTGCGCGTCGAGGTCCTCGCGGCGCGTCCTCACTCGCGCTGGGGCGAGCTCCACGGCCTCTACACCTTGGAGCGGGGCCGCAAGCCGAAGATCCAGCTGTGGATGCGCACGGCCAAGAAGAAGCGCGTCGTCGCGTTCCGATCCTATCTGCGGACCTTGCTGCACGAGGTCGGGCATCACGTGGACTACACCGGGCTGCGATTGCCGGAGTCGTATCATACGCAGGGGTTCTACAAGCGCGAGTCGAGCCTGTTCCATCAGCTGGTGCCCGAGACCAGGGGGAGAGTCACGATGCCGACGATGGAGGAATACGCGAAGCTACCGGCCGACGAACGGATGCGGCGACTCGCCCGCACCGCCGACGAGCTCGCCGCGGCGATCCGCGGCCGCGACGACGCGATCCTGTCGCGCCGGCCGGACGGCAAGAACTGGGCGGCGAAGGAAGCGATCTGTCACCTGCGCGACGTCGAGGAGATGTTCACCGGCCGGTTCGGGATGATCCTGGCGATGGACAATCCGAAGCTCGCGTTCGATCCCACCATACCGGATCGCTGGGCCGAGGAGCGGCAGTATCTCCGGAACGACGCGCAGCTCGCGCTGGCCGCGTTCCGCGCACGGCGCGACGAGGCGCTCGCCCTGCTCCGCACGCTCACACAAGAGCAATGGAAGCGCGCCGGCATCCACGCCACGCGCGGCCCGATCACCATCAACGACTTCGTCACGTTGATGGCGTGGCACGACGACAACCATCTCGATCAGCTCAAGCGCGCGCTCGACGGCAAGGTCTGACGCGAAAATCTAGTCGGGCGACTTCCAGCGGACCCAGGCGGCCGCGGCGGCGAGCGCGCCGAACGCGATCGGACCGCCGGGCGGCGCGTGAGTCTTGAACACGGTGAAGCTCATCGAGGAGATCACCAGCAGACCGACCGGTATCCACGAGCTGCCGGCGCGGCGAAGCGTGTAGGCCGCCGCCAGACATCCGATCCCCCATGCCAGGGACCCGGCGACCGCCAGCAGCGGGGGCGCCGAATCCGGCGTCGCGCCCCCGCCGACGGTCGGGTGAGCCCAGATGGCCGTCACCGGGGCGCGCCAGGCCTCCGGTGAGCCGCTGGCCTGGGCGGCCTGGAGCAAGATCCCGGTCGCGACGCCGGCGACGCTGTCGAACGCAATCCACGTCACGCCAAAGACGAACGCGGCGCCGCGGCACAGGCCCGCCGCGAATCCTCGCCGGCCGCTGACGAGCCGCATCAGGGCCAGCGCCGACAGCGGGAACAACAAGAGCTGCAGATAGTGCACGGCCATCCACGCGCTCAAATCGAGCCGGAAGAGGTCGTGAGGGTGCGGATGGAAGATCTCGAGGATCGCGAGCAACAGCGGGGCGCCGACGACGAGCGCCGTCTCCACGCGTCGGGTCATGAGAGCCTCTCGCCCCGGTCGAATTCGGCCTGCCGGCCGGGCGTTACACCGGCGGCTATCCGTGGAGCCGGCGCGGAGGCCGAAATCCCCGCCTTGTGGCGCTGGCCGCGGCCCCACGCTTCACCCGTCGCCCCGGGAGCGACACGGCAGGCCCGTCCCGGAGATATTACCGTGAGATCCGGAGTCGCTCATCGCTCGCCGCTCTGCTGGAGGAGCTTGGCGACGATCCCGGTCCAGCCGGTCTGGTGGCCGGCGCCGATGCCCGCGCCGTTGTCACCGTGGAAGTATTCGTAGAAGAGCAGCAGGTCGCGCCAGTGCGGATCGCGCTGGAACTTCTCGGTCCCGCCGTAGACCGGCCGCCGCCCGTCGGCGTCGCGCAGGAAGATGCGCGTCAGCCGCCTCGACAGCTCGGTGGCGACCTGCCAGAGATTGAGCGTGGTCGTCGAGCCCGTCGGAAACGGCACCTTCAGCGTGTCGCCGTAAAAGTAGTGAAATCTCTGGAGCGACTCGATCAGGAGGTAGTTCATCGGGAACCAGACCGGCCCGCGCCAGTTCGAGTTGCCGCCGAAGAGCCCGCTCGACGACTCGGCGGGCTCGTAGTCGACGCGGTGATCGACGCCGTTGAGATGCAGCACGTACGGATGGTCCCGATGATAGCGCGACAGCGCGCGCACGCCGTGGGGCGAGAGAAACTCCGCCTCGTCCAGCATGAAGCGGAGAACGCGCGGGAGCTGCGCGCGGGCGACGATCGCCAGGAGCCGCCGCGTCCCCACGCCCGGCTTCGAGGCCATCTCGACGTGCTCGCGAAACTCGGGATGGTTGTCGATGAACCACTGCATCCGGCGCTTGAAGCCCGGCAGCCGGTCGACGATCTCCGGCTCGAGCGTCTCGACCGCGAAGAGCGGCACGAGCCCGACCATCGAGCGCACCTTCATCGGGCAGGCCGCGCCGTCGATGTGCAGCACGTCGTAGTAGAAGCCGTCGGCGTCGTCCCAGAGGTTGATGCCTTCCTCGCCGAGATTCCGGGTCGCGTGAGCGATGTAGACGAAGTGCTCGAAGAACTTCGAGGCGACGTCCTCGTAGGCCGGATCCTGCTTGGCCAGCTCGAGCGCGATCGCGAGCATGTTCAGGCAGTACATCCCCATCCAGGAGGTGCCGTCGGATTGCTCGATGTGGGCCCCGGTCGGCAGCGGCGCCGAGCGATCGAAGACGCCGATGTTGTCGAGGCCGAGGAAGCCGCCCTGGAAGACGTTCTTGCCCTCGGTGTCCTTGCGATTCACCCACCAGGTGAAGTTGAGCAGGAGCTTGTGGAAGATCTTCTCGAGGAACTCGCGGTCGCCCTTGCCGCGCAGCCGCCGCTCGATCCGGTACACGCGCAGCGCGGCCCACGCGTGCACCGGCGGGTTCACGTCGCCGAACGCCCACTCGTAGGCGGGGATCTGCCCGTTCGGGTGCATGTACCACTCGCGCAGGAACAGGACGAGCTGGGCCTTCGCGAAGTCGGGGTCGACGAGCGCGAACGGGATCATGTGGAACGCGAGATCCCACGCCGCGTACCACGGGTACTCCCACTTGTCCGGCATCGAGATCACGTCTTCGTTGTAGAGATGCCCCCACTCGTGGTTCCGCCCGTGCGCCGCTCCGGCGGGCGGCGGCGGGCACGCAGGGTCGCCCTCGAGCCAGCGCCGAACGTAATAGTGATAGAACTGCTTGGACCAGAGGAGCCCGGCGAGCGCCTGGCGCATCACGCGCTTGCCGTCGTCGGACAGTCGCCGCGGGATGACCGTGTCGTAGAACTCGTCGGCCTCCCGGACGCGATGCGCGAAGCCAACCTCGAAGTCCTCGCCGAACGCCCCGGCCGGAAGCGGCGTGTTGACCAGCCGGAGCCGCGTGACGACACTTTGCCCGGGCGCGATCGTCACGCGATAGCGCGCGGCGGCCTTCGTGCCGCGCTGCTCGGGATTCACCGCCGCGCGATCTCCCCGGACCACGTAGTCGTTGATCGAGTCCTTCACGTGGGGCGTGGGATTCGCCCGGCCCCAGATCCGCTCGACGTTCGTGTCGTTCTCGGTGAACAGAAGCTCCGGCGCGCCTTCGCAGTACAGCCAGCGCGCCCCGAGCGAGGGATGCTCCGCCTCCAGCACCGCGTGACGGCTGTCCTCGCCGACACGCAGGGTGGGCCGCTCGGGCCCCGCGGTGTCCCACGACCACGTGTTGCGATACCAGAGGGTCGGCAGCAGATGGAGCTCGGCCGCGTCGGGGCCGCGATTCGTCGCGGTGATGCGAACGAGGACGTCGTCGGGCGCGCACTTCGCGTACTCGACGACGACGTCGAAGTACCGGTCGGCGTCGAACACGCCGGTGTCGATCAGCTCGAACTCCGGCGCGCGGCGATCGCGGCGGCGGTTCTCCGCCACGAGCGCGTCATACGGAAACGCCGCCTGCGGGTACTTGTAGAGATACTTCATGTACGAGTGGGTCGGCGTCGAGTCGAGGTAGAAGTAGTATTCCTTCACGTCCTCGCCGTGATTGCCCTCGGTGCCGGTGAGCCCGAAGAGGCGCTCCTTCAGGATCGGATCGCGGCCGTTCCAGAGCGCCAGCGCGAGGCAGAGCCGGCCGTGGTTGTCGCAGATGCCGGCGATTCCGTCCTCGCCCCAGCGGTAGGCTCGTGAGCGGGCATGGTCGTGGGGGAAGTAGTCCCAGGCGGTCCCGTGGGGACTGTAGTCTTCGCGGACCGTGCCCCACTGGCGCTCGGCCAGGTAGGGCCCCCACCGCTTCCAGTGAGCCGTCCGCTCCTGAGCTTCCTGCAGCCTCAGCTCTTCCTTGGTCATGGTTTTCCGTGTGCTCAAGGCCTGGACACGCCGTCGAGCCCGGCAGGAGCGCCGGGGGCTAGGAGGTGCGCCGCCCGGCACGGGGCCTCGGGGCCGGACCGGACAGGAGCGATCTGGCCACGGCCGCCGCCCCGAGGAGGGCCGCGCGGGGCTCGAGCACCAGGTGCACGGGGATCGCGGCCATCATCTCGCTGAGCCTTCCCTTGTCGCGGAAGGCGCTCATGAACGTGCCGTCTTCGAGCTTGGGCCGGATCTTCGGCGCGATCCCCCCGCCGATCAGAACGCCTTCGACGGCGAGCG
This sequence comes from uncultured Candidatus Rokubacteria bacterium, assembly GCA_963789955.1. Lineage (GTDB taxonomy): Bacteria > Methylomirabilota > Methylomirabilia > Rokubacteriales > CSP1-6 > AR31. Next base: position 86,677 of record CAWBMV010000034.1, on the reverse strand, counting down.
CCTTGAGGGCGAGATTGCCGGCCTCGGCGCCGTAGATCGACACGAACATGTCGAGCGCCTGGACGGCTCGGGGGTCGCGATGGTCGAGCGCCGCCTCGGCGATCACCGCGCTCGGATCGCCGGTCTCCATGCGCGAGTGGAGCCAGTCGGCCTCCGGGGCCCCGCCGATGGAGAGCAGGAACCGATAGATGTTGTAGAGCCCGGGCCCGGAGACGACGCGCTCGTAGCTGACCCGCCCGAACTCTTTGCGCAGAAACCGGAAGAGGTCGATCTCGAGGTCGGTGCGCGGCGCGAAGTCGGCGTGGCCGCCTTCCGAGCTGACCACATGGTGGCGCCGGCCGTCCCAGACGAGGAGAACTTCACCCAGCCCCGTGCCGGCCGCGATCAGCGCCATCGTGCCCTTGCGCGGCTGGCCGGCCTGGAGCGTCGCCAGCGACGTGCGCTTGAGTCCGAGCACGCCGTGTCCGGCCGCCTCGAGATCGTTGATGAGCTTGACTCGAGTCGTCGACACGCATGCCGCCAGCGAGGCTTCGTCGACCACCCACGGCAGGTTCGTCGCCGCGCAGCGCCCGTCGATCACCGGGCCGGCGACGCCAACGCACGCCGCGTCGATCGAGGCCCGCGGGCCTTCGAGGAGGAACTGCCGGATCGCGTCCTGGAGGGCGGCGTAGCCCTGGCTCGGCAAGACGCCTTCGCGAACGACCGCCAGCCCGCGCCGCCGTACGTCGAAGAGCGCCAGCGCCGTCTTCGTGCCGCCGACGTCGCCGGCGAGAATCACCCGGACTTTTGCTCGACGTGGCCGCCGAACTTCTGCCGCATGGCCGAGAGCACCTTTTCGGCGAAGGTGTGATCCTGACGCGAGCGGAATCGCGCGTAGAGCGACGCCGAGAGCACGTCGGCCGGCACACCCTCCTCGACCGCGGCCATCACGGTCCACCGGCCCTCGCCCGAGTCGGCGACCACACCCTCGTAGTTCGACAGGGTCGGGTTCTCGGCGAGCGCCTGCGCGGTCAGGTCCAGGAGCCAGGAGCTCACGACGGAGCCGCGGCGCCAGACCTCGGTGACGTCCGCGATGTTCAGGTCGTACCGCAGATCGGGATCGAGCGTCTTCGCACTCGCATTCTTTAGAATGTCGAGCCCTTCGGCGTACGCCTGCATCAGGCCGTACTCGATGCCGTTGTGGATCATCTTCACGAAGTGGCCGGCGCCCGACGGGCCGCAGTAGAGATAACCCTGCTCGGCCGAGCCGCTCATCGTCTCGCGCCCGGGAGTACGCGGAATGCTGCCGGTCCCGGGCGAGAGCGTCTTGAAGATCGGCGCCAGACGCTCGACGACGTCGCGCTCACCGCCGATCATCAAGCAGTAACCGCGCTCGAGCCCCCAGACGCCGCCGCTCGTCCCGACGTCGACGTAGTGGATCTGCTGCGGTCGCAGCATCTTCATCCGCCGCACGTCGTCCTTGTAGAACGAGTTGCCGCCGTCGACGATCGTGTCGCCCGGCGCCATGCGCTTGGCGAGATCCGTCACGACTTGCTCGGTGGCGGCGCCGGCCGGCACCATCACCCATGCGACGCGCGGCGGCCGGAGCGCGCGCACGAAATCGTCGAGCGTGGTCGTGCCGGTTCCGCCCTCGCGCCCGATCTCCTTGACCCCGGCCGGGTCCGCGGCGTAGCCGACGATCTCGTGGCCGCCCTTCATCAGGCGACGCGCCATGTTCCCGCCCATCCGGCCGAGCCCCACTATCCCGAGCTGCATGCGGTCCTCCTATCTACTTGCCTCGACGGCCCGGCGCAGCAGCGCCAGGCCGGCTTTCACGTCGCTCCCGAGATGCACGCGGAGCACACGGCGTCCACGCTCGCGGAGCACCTGGACCAGCCAGGCAGCCTCGTCCGCTCCCGTCCACAGGCTGGCGTCCCGCGCCCAGAGCCGTCGCACCTTGTCGCCGGCGCGCTACGCTTCGACCTCGGCGCGCACGGCCGTGTCGAGGGCGCCGGGGAGCTTGAACGACGTGTCGGCGGTCACGGTGCTCGCCTGACGAGCTCACGAATCGAGTCGCCGTCGGCGACGACGACCAGGTGGGCGGTGCCGAGGAAGAGCCCGGTATCGATGACACCAGGGATGGCGCGGATCTTCTGCTCGAGCGTGGCCGGATCGGCGATCGGACCCGTGTCGCAGTCGAAGATCACGTTGAAGTTGTCGGTCACGAACGGGCGCTCGTCCTGCATCCGCAAGGTCGGCTTCAACTCGAGATCCTCCAGGCGTCGCCGGCAGAAGGGGACCGCGAACGGCATGACCTCGACCGGAAGCGCGCCGCGGGTCCCGAGCGTTTCGACCAGCTTCTCCGATGTGACGAGGATGATCTGGCGCCGCGACGCCGCGGCCACGATCCGCTCCCGCACCAGCGCTCCACCGTGGCCCTTGATGAGATCCAGCCGGCCGTCGACCTCGTCGGCGCCGTCGACGGTCAGCTCGATCTCGGCCTCGAGGCCGACGAGCTCGATCCCGAGCTCGCGGGCGAGCCCCGCCGTCTGCTCGGATGTCGCCACGCCCCGGACCCTGAGACCGTCGCGCACTCGCGCCGCCAGGGCGCGGACAAAGGCGCCGGCCGCGCGGCCGGAGCCGAGGCCGACGACGTCACCGGCCCTGACGAAGCCGAGGGCGTGCGCCGCGAGTGTCGCGAGAGGATCGCTGGTCGTCGCCATAGTGCGGGCACGCGCCCGCCAACAAGGATACCGCTAAGGCAAACAGAGCTTCTCGAGAAGCTGCTGGTCGGCCGGGTCCACCGACGTCAGCCTGATGCTCGTGACGCGCGTGGCGGACTCTCCGGTGACGCCGACGACCTTGCCGTACAGATCGCCGGACTCCTGGCCGAGGTCGGGCGCGCTGACGCGAACCTTCACGTTCGTGAGCGGCGCCAGATCGGCCGCGAGGAGCGCGTCGAGCGAGCGGCGGCCGAGACGGGTCACCGTGCCCGAGAACTCGCCGCCGAGCTGCTTGCCCTCGACGATCCAGCCCTGGAGCGGTAGCCGCGCGTCGACGAGCGGATCGCCGGCGATGTCCGCGGCGGCGAGGCGCTGCGCGAACCGTCCGCCGATCGCCCGCAACTCGTAGAGCAGCACCGGCTCGGCAATGCCCTTGAGCTCGACGCGAACCGGCTCGCCGACCTCGGCGAGATCGCGGATGCGCTCGAGGGTCGAGGTGGTCACGAAGATCTGACCGCCCACGGTGCACCCCTCGACCCGCGCCGCGAGGTTCACCGCGGCGCCGACCACGGCGTATTTCGCGCGCTGCTCGGAGCCGATGTTGCCGACGACCGCCTCGCCGGTATTGACGCCGATCCCCATCTCGAAGCGCGGCCAGCCACGGGCCGCGTGCCCGCGGTTGAGCTCGTCCATCGCGCCCTGCATCGCGAGCGCCGCGGCGGCCGCGCGCTCGGCGTGATCGGGCTGGTCCAGCGGCGCGCCGAACACCGCGAAGATCGCGTCGCCGATGAACTCGTTGATCGTTCCCCCATGGGCGATGACGAGATCAGCCATGCGCGCCAGGTAGCCGTTCAGCACCTCCATGACGCGCGTCGGGTCGCCCTGCTCCGCGAACCGGGTGTAGCCGCGCAGGTCGGACATGAGCACGGTGACCTCGCGCTTGTGGCCGCCGAGCCGAAGCCCCTCCGGCGACTCGAGCAAGGTCTTCGCGACTTCCGGCGAGACGTACCGACCGAACGCGTTCCGGATGAAATCGCGCTGCCGCAGCCCGCCGACCATCTCGTTGAACGCGCGCGTCAGCTGACCGATCTCGTCGCGTGAGCGCACGGCAAGCTCCTGGCTCGAGATCGCCCGCGGCGACGCGCGCGACGCCGTCGGTGAGCGCGCTGATCGGGCGCGTCAGGCGGCGAGCGACGAGCAAACCCAGGATCAGTGCGGCGATGGCCCCGGCGACCGAGGCCTGCACGATCGTGATCTGGAGCTCGCGCAGCCGCTCGAAGTAGAGATCGACCGGGTAGTCCATGCTGAGCACGGCGGTCGTGCGGCCCTTCTTGTCCACGATCGGGGCGATCGCGGTGATCCACGCGCCGCTCGCGTTGCGGTAGATACGCGTGTAGCGTGCCACACCGTCCTCGAACGTCCAGCCGAGCGGCTCGATCATCTCCGGCGCGACCGCCACCATCTCGCCCGGCGAAGCCGAGTCGTCGCCCACGACGACGAGCTTGGCCGAGCGTCGCGCGGGATCGAAGTCGGTCAAGGTCCTGATGGGAGTGGTGAGCAACGTCTCGGTCTGCGACCGCGACCAGCGCCTTCTTGATGCGCGCGTACGCGGGCGAGTCGCGCGACATGGCCGCCTGGGCGTCCGCGTGAACCGCCGGATCGACGAGGAGGACGGCGGTCCTCGCGATGTTGAGAAGCTGGGTGCCGACCGTGTCCTCGACCTCGCGCTTCTGGCGCTCGTAGACCAGCGCGCCGACCAGGCCGACCGTGACCAGGGCCAGCAGTGCAAAGGCCAACGCGAGCTTGACGCCGAGGCGTTGCCAGGGACGGAGCGCCGGCGCCGTGAGTTTTTCCGATGCGCCGACATTACGTCCCGGCTCTACCGTCATTCCCTCCCGGTCTCTTCAGACTCGAGCCCGACCAGCCGATCGAGCGACCACGGGCCCGCTCCCTGTGTGAGCAGGAAGATCAGGATCGACGCCCAGGTGAGATGCTCGGCGTAGGCGCTCGGGTAGACGAAGAGCTGGATCGTCATGATCATGCCGAGGAGCGGCAGCGTCGCCAGCCGCGTCGCCAGGCCGGCGATGAGGAGGAGCGAGCAGCCGATCTCGAACGTCGCCGCCATGCGAGCCGCAATCTCGGGCGCCAGGACCGGCACCTTGTACTCGTCGGCGAAGAGCTGCACCGTCAGCTCCCAGCTGGCGATCTTGTTCAGGCCGGCTCTCAGGAAGACGCCGCGATCGCCAGACGAAACATACACTGAACGATCGCGATCGGAAAGCGGCCGAGGAGCTCGATCAGCGCGGCGATACGACGCCGTCCCCGTGTGGCGCTCAGCATGGACGCTTGGTCGGCGAAACCGCGTCGACGATGAGCCCGTCGTCCAGCAGCTCACGCAGCGCATCGGTCAGGTTGAAGCTCGGGTCGGCGCGCCGCGCCGCACCTACCGCGCTCTGCAGATCGAGATCGGACGCCAGCGCGATCCGGAAGGCGTACGCATCCGCCGCGATCGTCCGGAACACCACGCCGTCCTCGAGACGATAGACCTCGAGACGCGCCCCGCCCTGGTCGAGGCTCACCGTCGCGTCCGGATCGGCGTCCGGCTGATTCGCGTGCCAGATTCGGTCGATCGGCCAGGGCGACTCCAGAAGCGACACAGACGGATGGAGCCGCAGTCGCACCCCGCCGACCTCGTCCGGCGGGAGCGCGGCCAACCATCTCGGGTCGAGCGCGACGGCGTCTTCGGCGTGGAGCGCGCGATTGAGCGCCCACTCGAGCCGGGCGACGTCGGGGAGATAGGCCAGGTGCCGCGATGCCGGGAACGTCGCCAGAAAATCGGCGAGCGCCTCTCCGTACTCGAAGAGGCACGGCCCCGCCGGCGGGTGGCGGCGGATGAACTGGTCGGCCGCGTACGCGAAGAAGCGGCGGTCGACGAGCCGGACGACGACCGGGTACGTCGCCTCGAGCGCCTCGGTCAGGCTCGCCGAGACGTGGTGGCGATAGATCGCGAGTCGCGCCGCCGGATCGAGCCCGTCGCCCTGGATCTCGGCGACGACCGGATCCTCGGGGCCGCCGAGCAATGCGGCCGCGAAGTCACGCTCGAGCTCACGCGGCGACGACACGGTCTTCGCCACTCTGGGTTGGCCGCAAGGATCGCTCCGCCTGCTCCGCCTCGGCGAGCAGCACGGCGAGCTCCGGCAGATTCGTATCCCACTCGACCAAGGTCGGTACCGGACCGAGCTGCGTGAGCGCGGCGCGATAGAGGCCCCACACCGCCTCGGCGACGCGCGAGCCGTGGTCGTCGATCAGGATCGCGCGGCCGTCAGCGTCGTTCGTGGCGTGGCCGGCCAGATGAATCTCGCCGATCGCGCCGGCCTTCATGGCATCGAGGTATTCGCCGGGATCCTCGTCGAAGTTGCGGGCGCTGACGTAGACGTTGTTGATGTCCAGCAAAAGGCCGCATCCGGTCCGGCGACTGAGCTCGAGGAGGAACCCGGGCTCGGGAATGGGTGACCCGCGGAAGCGCAGATAGCGTGCCGGGTTCTCGACGAGGATCCTGCGGCCGAGCGTCTCCTGGATCCGCTCGATGCGCCGGCTCGTCGCCTCGAGGCGAACGGCGTCGTACGGCAGCGGCAGCAGATGATTGAGATAGGCGCCGCCGCCGACGCTCCACGCGAGATGCTCCGAGACGAGCGCGGGCTGGATCCGGTCGACCAGCCCTTTCACGCGGAGCAGATGACGATCGTCCAGCGGATCGGCGCCTGCGAGCGAGAGGCCGACTCCGTGCAGCGAGACCGGATAATCGTGCCGCAGCCGCTCGAGCGCGGCAACGGCCGGTCCGCCGCCCAGATAGTTCTCCGTGTGCACTTCGAGGAACGCGATGGCAGGCCGGGTCGCCATGACCTCGGCGACGTGCGGCGCCCGCAGGCCGATCCCGGCACGAGCCGGAATCGTTGCCAAGCGATCGTCGCGCGCGATCATGGCACCTGTCGCCCGCCGTTCATCGAGATCGATCAGGCCCGCTTGGGCATGAGGCTGCCGCCGACGACCTTGCCGCAGGCACCCGCCGGCATGTAGATCCACGCGTCACCCTGGCTGTCGCGCTTCGAGGTGCCGGCGCAGGACGAGTTGGCGGTCTGGCAGTCGTTCTTGCCCGCTTTCGCGATGCCGTAGCACTTCTCGGATTCGAACGTCGGCTTCGGCGCGGGACCGCCCTGGGCATCCGAGATGAGCGGCAGGGCGAAGGCCGCCGCCACCGCCGAGGCGATGATCAGATTGGACTTCTTCACGTCGAGTCTCCCCTTCTCTGCGGGCTTTGCGGTCGTTCCGGCGCGGTGCTGTCCGCTGGCGCCCGTCCCAGTCGAGCCCGCGGTAGTCCGGGCCAGGCGCCAGCACTGTGGACACGGATTGTCGGTTACCGCGTTCGGTCGGATGTTACAACGATGTCAACTCGCGACGATCTCGCCTCAGGCCCGAGACAGCTCGTGCCATCCTTGCGGGTCTCGGCGACGCTCCAGGACTGGGCGATGCACCCGTTCGGTGTGAAGGGCGGATCGCCGTCGAAAATCTCGGCGATCGAGCGGATTCCGTAGTCGGACAGACTCTCCCGTCCAGTTTAGATCCCGCGAGCGTCGCGAAAGATTCACGAATCCCGGGGGCCCTTTCCTCGTCTGAAGGCGCGGAGGCGATGAACCATGCTGAACACACTGTTTCCGATCATCGTGCTGGTGGCCCTGGTGGCCGTCCCGCTGGTCTGGCGGATCCGCGCCGACCGGCAGCGCGACAGCGCCGATGCTCTGCGCGCCGACATTCGCAATGCGGTCAATCGACGGCTCCACGGCGAGTCACTTCTCGCAGTCGAGGTCGTCCCGAAAGACCCTCTGGCATCCCGGACGGATCGTTCTGAGAACGCCCGCGGGCTACGAGGACCTGACCGACGCGGTATGGCGTGACGTCGCGCGGCGCATGCCCTTCGACTACGACCTGGTCGTGAAGCCGGCTCACGTGGAAGAGCCGCCGCTGCAGCACGCGGCCTGATCGCGTGGAAACCGAGATCCAGATCGTGAGCATCCCATCGGTGGAGCTTCGCGGCGGCCGCCGGCCCCGGCATCTTCATGATGTCGGCCGGCGGCCTTCTTCGGCTCGGCTCATGTCGCTCGTCCTCGCCGTCTCGAACGCGCCGAGGCTCGCGCGATGAGCGCACGACTGCGGCTGGCGCCGGCACTCCTGGTCACCTTGCTCGGCGTGGCGCTGGCGCTTCACATGTCGCCGTCGGGCGCGGGATCGACGGTCAACCCCGCGCCCACGAGCCCCGTGAGCGCCGTGGGTGGCGTGGCGATCCCGGTTGCGGACATGGACCGATCGGTCGCGTTCTATTCGACCGTACTCTTCTTCGACACGGTATCTGACGTCCAGACGTCCGGGCCGTCGATCGACCGGCTGCTCGGGGTGACCGGCGCCCGGGTTCGAGTCGTCACCATGCGGCTCGGCGCCGAGCGAATCGAGCTCGTCGAGTATCTCGGCCGCAACGGGCGCCCTGTTCCCGACGACGCGCAGAGCAACGATCGGTCCTTCCAGCACATCGCGATCGTCGTCAACGACATGGACCAGGCATACCTCTGGCTTCGGCGCCATCGCGTCGAACAAACCTCGCCGGAGCCCCAGCGGCTCCCGGACTGGAATCCGAACACCGGCGGCATCCGCGCGTTCTCCTTCAAGGACCCGGACGGCCACGCGCTCGAGATTCTCCAGTTTCCGGCCGGGAAGGGCGACGCCCGCTGGCAGCGGCCGAGCGATCGCGTCTTCCTCGGGATCGATCACACGGCGATCGTCGTGAGCGATACCGAGAAGAGCCTGAAGCTCTACCGCGACACGCTCGGCCTCCGGATTGCCGGCGGAAGCGAGAGCTCCGGGCCCGAGCAGGAACGCCTGAGCAGCGTGCCGGGCGCCCGGCTCAGGATCACGACGCTCCGCGCCGCCGAGGGCCCGGCGCTCGAGCTTCTCGAATATCTGGCGCCGCGCGATGGGCGGCCGTACCCGCGGGACACGATGGGCGAGGATCTCGTCCGGTGGCACACGCTCCTGGTCATAACCGACGCCGACGCAGCCGCGATCAAGCTGGCCGCGGCCTCCGAAATGTCCGACCGACCGGCCATCATATCGATCTTCGACGCGGCTCCCAGTTTCCGTCGGGCGATCGCGCTGCACGATCTCGACGGTCACGCCCTGCAGCTGCGCGCACGATGAGGTAGCACGCGGGCGGCGTTTTGTCTTAGATTCGTGCTTGGCACCACGTTCGCCGCATTGATGCCATGGCACGACGATCATCGTCTCGACGAGGCTCGGTACGCCCACACGGGGAGCCCTCGGCTCGATTCCGCTTCGATCCGCGGGGCACCCGTTTTCGAATCTATCAGCAGGCAAGCAGCGTCGAGGGCTTCGCCGCGCCGCTGACCGTCCACGTCGCCTCGCGCCCGGGTACCATCGGTCCAGGACCGTCGGACTCGAGAATCCGCGTGATCGACACCAATGGGCGCCGCCCGTACAAATGGAAGCTGCCCTACTCGGATTCAGCCGTCGGCGATCCGCGCTGGCGTCCGCCCTATCCGCCCGGAGACCCGCGTCACCCGCCGGTCAAGGCCCATCGCGGGCACTTCGATCACGTCAGAGTGGGCACGCGGGCGTTCTCGGCCGCCAACGCGTTCGCGACCGTCCGGTGCGTGCTCGAGATCTGGGAGCACTACCTCGGCCACCGGATCGTCTGGTTCTTCCGAGATCGCGAGCACCGACACCTCGAGCTCATTCCGCGCGCCGAGACCGACAACGCGTGGTCGGGTGAGGGCTTTCTCGAGTTCGGCTATTCCCTTCCGAGACGCCGCGGCCGGCGGCGCAGCGCTCCGGCGTGGTTGTGCGAGAACTTCGACGTCGTCGCGCACGAGACGGGACACCTGATCCTCAAATCCATCATCGGTAACCCGACCGCCTCGAAGAAGACGCTGGAGTATCGCGCCCACGAGGAAGGCGCCGCCGACCTCGTGGCGTTGATCGCGTGCCTGCACTTCGACCACGTCGTCGGACGCCTCCTCGCGAACACGCGCGGACGTCTCTTCTCACGAAACATGCTCTCGCGGTTCGGAGAGGCGAGCCGCGGTGCCCAGATCCGGAGCGCGTTCAACTCCGACACGATCTGGTCGCCATCGGTCGCAACGGCCGAGGCGAAATACGACACGCACGCGTTCTCCAAGCTCTTCACCGGCGGCGCGTTCGACGTCCTCGTCGAGATCTACGAGCAGTACCTGGTGCGGCGCGGCGCGATTCCGGCCGGATTGGCCAGGGAATCGAAGAGCGCCATCGCGATCGCCATCGATCGAGCCTCGCCGGCCGTGACCCATCGCCGATTCCGGCAGCTCCGCCGGAGCTTCGCCGTCCACTACGCGAAGGCCCCGGAGGAATTCCGGCTGGCCCTGCTCGACGCGCGCGACGATTTCGGTCGTCTCCTCGCGAAGACGTGGGCGCGGACTTCCGTCGACGACTTTCCCGGCCGAGACCGCCCGCGCGGCAACGAGCGTCTCCCTTACTCTAGCGTCGTCGCGAACATGATCGCCGCCGATCGCGTCCTCGGCGGCCGCTATGGGGCGATCATCCTCGCCGCGTTCCGCCGGCGCGGAATCTCGCCCCGGCCAGGACGCTCGTGACCGCGCGCCTGCTCGTGACCGGCGCGGGAACCGGTCCGGCCGAGAACCTGATCCGGAGTTTGCGAGCCGGCGAGCCGGCGGCGAGGATCGTCGGCTGCCACGACGATCGCTTCGCCCTGCGCGCCTCCGCCGCCGACACGAAGCATCTGCTCCCGCCGAGCCGGCATCGCGATCGTGCTCGAGCGCTACGGGCGCTCGTTCGACGCGAAAAGATCGACCTGCTGATCCCGACGTCGGACGCCGACGTCAAGCAGATCGGGCGCGCGCGACTCGCCTTCGGACGCCGCGTGTTCCTGCCGCGGACGTCGGTCATCGAGCTGTGTCAGGACAAGTATGCGCTGGCGATGGTCCTGCGGGCCCGCGGTGTGCCCACGCCCGTCACGCACGCAGTGAGGCGGCTCGCCGATATTCCCCGACTCTTCCGGCGTCTGGCGCCCGCGCGACAGATATGGTGCCGGATCCGATCTGGGCAGGGGGGCCTCGGAGCCCTCCTGGTGGAGACGCCGGCGCAGGCGCGGAGCTGGATCGCGTACTGGGAACGCATGCGCGGAGTGCGCGCGGCCGAGTTCACCTTGTCGGAGTATCTGCCCGGGCGCGATTTCAGCTGCCAGAGCCTGTGGCACGAGGGAACTCTCGTTCTCACGAAAACGTTCGAGCGCCTCGTCCCGTTCGACGGTGAGCCGGGGACCTCGTCGGTCGCGGCGCTCGCGAAGACGGTCAACGAGCCTCGGGTGGCGGCGGTGTGCGAGGCGGCCGTGCGCGCCGTGGACCGGCGCGCGTGCGGGATCTACTGCTTCGACGTCCGGGAGGACGCACGCGGCGTTCCGTGCGTGACGGAGATCAACGCGGGCCGTTTCAGCATGAGCACCAACCTGTACGACCTCGTCGGTCGCCACAACATGGCATCGAGCTACGTGCGGCTGGCGCTCGGCCGGCCCGTGAATGTCCGGGGCGAATATGAGGCGACGGAGGACTATTATATGGTCCGTAACCTCGACACCTTGGCGGGGATCTTTCATGCCGACGATCTCGGCGACGGAATCGAGGACGCGCGGCCGTAGCCGCGGACGCCGTGAACATTTTATGTGTTATGCGAAGGAGATCGCTGAATGCCTACCAGCAAGCCGTCGGGGCAGAAGGTCCGGGTGTCGTTTTCGGTCAGGCGCCCGAAGACCGCCAAAGCAAAGGCCAAGCTGCAGGCGGAAGTCGAGAAGTTCGTGAAGAAGCACGGTGGCAAGATCAAGAAGAAGAAGAAAACCCGTTAGAGCCCAGTGCGCGGCCGTCTCCCATGCTCCGTCGGGAGGCGGCCGCGGCGAGGTAGTGCGATGACGACGAAATCCACCGAGCGTCGTGAGCGATACCAGATTCAGGGCGAGCTCGACGCGCGCGAGGCCGAGGCGCTGCGGCTCGAGCTCGTCTGGCTCGCACGGCGTCACGGCTTCGAGCTCGAGGACTTCGTCGTCGAACCTGTCGCCGGCCGGCGACCCACCCTCCGAAAGACCAGGAGGACGTGACGATGCCGAGACTTCAACCGAGAGGCAAGCTAGTCCGAGTGTCCTTCAACGTGAAGCGGCCGATGAGCAAGCCCGGTCTCGAGAGGCTACGGCGAGCGATGGAGAAGGTCGTGCGCCGATACGGCGGGAAGGTGCGCAAGCCCTCGAAGTAGCGGGACGCTCGAGCGCGCGCGAGACGCGCTCAGATTCGCTTGTCCTTCTCCGTGGAAGCCTGGGCGAGCCAAAAGCCCATGTCCATTTCGCGGAATAGATCGACCGCCGTCGCCAGGTGCCGTTCGGCGGCTTGGTGGTCGTTCGCCATCCGAAGGGCGCGGCCGAGTCCGAAGTAGCAGTGCGCGCTGAGAGGTCGCATGTCGAGCGCGGTCGTGAGCGCGAGGGCCCGGGTGAACTGGTCCCGTGCAAGCGGCGCGTCCGGCCGGCACAGGGCGAGCTCGCCCAGAAGCCGCAGCGCCCAGGCCTCGTGGCCGCGGCGGCCATTCTGCTGCGCCACGAGCAGCGCGGACTGAGCCGTTTCGGACGACTGCGCGAGCTTGCCCGCGAGCAAGTGCGCCTCGCCGAGGGCCGTCAGGGCCGGCGCCTGGGCGCTCAACAGCCGCATCGCGCCACCAACCCCGACCGCTTCCTCCAGCAAGGGCAGCGCATCGGTCAGCCGTCCCATCGCGGAGTAGCACGACCCGAGCGCGGTCGCGACCTGCGGGAACCAGATCCGGAGATTCCACGTACGGCTGAGCTCCAATGCCCGCCTGAGAACGGGGACGGCGCGCTCGAGGTCGCCCTTGCGGTAGTACAGCCTGCCAAGTCCGGAGGTGGCCGCGGTGAGGTTCAGCGGCTGCTCGATGGACTCGGCGATCCGGATGGATTCCTGGCCGCGCACGATGCCCTCAGCGAACTCGCCCATCTCCGCCAAGCACAGCACGAGGCAGTACCGCGAATGCACGGCAGGGAGCTGCGGCAGGCCGAAGCGCTCGTACGTCAGATCGCCCACGATGGCTTCGACGTTCTTCCTGAACAGCGCTGTCGCCGAGCGGTACTCGCCGAGTCCGAGATGGATCTGTCCGACGTACGCATTCGTCGCGACTTCTAGACTGAAGTCGCGCAGGGACTCGCTGATGGCCTGGGTGCGCTTGCCATACTCGATGGCGCGCTCGTGCAGCCCCATCTGATAGTACTGGCCGGTCATGTAGACCGACACTCGGCCGATTCGGTGCTGGTCCTGCAGCTCGTCGGCGAAGGCTTCGGCCTCCCGGAGATGCGCCAGAATCGGCTCGAGCTCGCCGATCGGGAGCAGCGCCAGCCGGAGATCCAGACGGATGTCGATCGCCTGCTCCGTCCATGCGCGGTCCTTGGGTAAGTGTCCGAGCGCCACGAGCGCTTGCTCGAGATGCGTGACCGCGTCCCGGTGCGCCGAGCGGGCCGCCGCGCGCGCCCCTGCCTGGCGCAGATAGTCGACGGCCTTGGCCCACACGTGGCCGCGCAGCGCATGATCGGCGAGCTGGTCGACCTGTTCGACCAGCCGATTCTCATAGAGGCGTTCGATCGCCTGGACGATCCGCGCGTGCAGAGCGCGCCGCGCTTGCGGGAGGAGTCGCTCGTACGCGACCTCGTGGGTCAGGGTGTGCTTGAACGTGTACTCGGTGTCCGGCCCCGGGCTCGTCTCGTAGAGAAATTCGGCGCTCTTGAGACGCTCGAATATCCGTCGGACCTTGTCTTCGGTCAGCCCGGCCACCGCGTGGACCACCGCGAACGGCACGTCCTTGCCGACGACCGCCGCGACCTCGAGCAGTCGCCGTTCCTCAGGGGCGAGCCGATCGATACGGCCGCCGAGGACCTCCTCGACCGTGTCGGGCACCGTCATCGGCGTCGCGCCGCCGATCTGCTCGCGGACGGTCCGCGCGAGCTCTTCGACGAAGAACGGATTGCCTTCGGCCTTGACCACGATCAGCTCGTAGAGGGCATCCGCCGGCTCGTCCGGGCCGAGTACCGACCTCACGATGTGGAGGCTTTCCTCGGGGGCGAGCGGCTGGAGCGCGACCTGCGTCGTATACGACTTCTCGATCCAGGAGGGTCGGAACCCGCCGCGGTGCGTGCACACCATGAGCACGCGGGCTCCCTGGATAATCTCCGCGAGCGACGCAAGGTACTCCTCGGACGTGCCGTCGATCCAGTGCAGGTCCTCGACCACGATGACCAGCGGCGCCTGCCGGCTCTTCCGCAACGTCAGCTGGCGGAGCGTGTCGAAGATCCGCGCCTTCGTCACGTCGGGGGTCATTGCCGCAAAGCGCTCCGGGTCCTGTTCGATGTCGAGGAGATGCAGAACATAGGGCGCGGTCTCCAGGAGGTCCATGCCGGCCTCGAGGAGGGTGGAGCGTGCCTTGTCGGCCATGACCCCGGGCGCGTCGCCTTCTTCGATGCCGCAGGCCGCGCGGATCAGGTCGAGGATCGGAAGATAGGGCACCGCGGTGCCGTGCGAGTGGCACTGGCCTTCGAGACACGTCACCCCCTTGCCCGTCAGGCTCTCGCGGAACTCGAAGATCAAGCGCGACTTGCCGATCCCCGCCTCGCCGCTGATCCCGACGATCTGCCCGCGGCCGCGCATCGCGGACTCGAGGCGGCTCGACAGGAGCTCGAGCTCGCGATTGCGCCCGACGAACGTGGAGGCGCGTCCGGCCTGACCGGGGCCCATTCGCCCGCGCCCCACGAGGGTGTACACGCGCCCGCGCCCGTACTCCTCGCCGTCCAGCTCACGCAACTCGAATCCGCGCGTGAGAAACGGCGCCGTCGCCTCGCTCACCATCACGCTGTCGACGTCGCCGCGCCCGATCAAGGTGTTCAGCACGCTCAGCGCGGCCTGCTTGCCTTCGAGATCGAGCTCGGGCACGCCCGTGCCCCGGCCGACGAGAATCGGACTCGTATGGACACCGACCTTGATGGCGGCACCCGTTCCGGCGTCCTGCCGGGCGCGCGTGACGGCATTGACGATGGCCATCGCGGCGTGCGCCGCGCGGCTCGGCGCGTCCTCCGTCGGGTCGAGGCCGAACGCGGCGGCGATTCCGGTCGGTCCGCGACCCTCGATCGTGCCGCCGAAACTGCGGACCTTGTCGAGCAACAGCTCGAGCGCGCGATTGGTCTGGAGGAGCGCTTCCGGCGCCGACGGGGCGAGCAGCGACGCGCGCAGCATCGTGACGCGGCGGCGCTCCCACTCGAGCGCTGCCGGCGCGGGCGGCGGCGCAGCCACCGCGGGAGCAGCCGCCTCATCGGGAGCGACCTGAGTCGGCTCAGCGCGGCGGGCCGGCCGCCGCTCGGGGCGCGGCGCTGGTGGCGGCGGCGCCGGTGCCTCGCCCACGCGGAGCCCATACTTGTCGATGCGAGCCCTCAGGGTGTTTCGCGAGATTCCGAGCAGCGCCGCGGTACGCGAGATGTTCCAGCCGGTCTGACTCAGCACATCGGACACCCGGTCGCGAACCGCGTCGTCGAGCGAGCTCGGCGATCCCGCTGGTGTCGTGACCGCGGCGGCAGCCTTCGTCGGCGCGACCGCCGTCAGCCCGAGCGCGTCCGCGGTCACGGTCGGATCCGACGAGAGCAGCGCGACTCGCTCCATCAGGTTGGCGACCTCGCGGACGTTGCCCGGCCACGGGTACGCGCGCAGCGCCGCCCGCGCGTCGGCGGCCAGGGTCTTCGCCGACACGCCGTAGTCGTTGCAGGCTCGACCGAGATAGTGCTCGGCGAGCATGAGGATGTCGTCGCCGCGCTCGCGGAGCGGCGGCAGCGAGAGCGTCAGCACGGCGAGACGGTGGTAGAGGTCCTCCCGGAAGCGGCGCCCCTGGATCGCCGACTTCAGATTCTCGTTCGTCGCGGTGAGGATCCAGACGTCGATCGGCTCGTCGCGCGTGCTGCCGAGCCGGCGCACGCTCCGCTCCTCGAGTACCTTGAGGAGCTTCGCCTGGAGCCCTTCGGACAGAAGCCCGACCTCGTCGAGGAAGATCGTCCCCCGATGGGCCGTCTGAAGCAGGCCCGGCTTCGAGCGCCGGGCGTCGGTGAACGCGCCTTTCTCGAAGCCAAACATCTCGGCCTCGAGCAGAGTTTCCGGAATTGCGGCGCAGTTGACGTCGACGAAAGGACCGTCGGGTCGCGGTCCCGCGCGATGAATCGCACGGGCCAGGAGCCCCTTGCCGGTCCCCGTCTCGCCCTCGATGAGCACCGGCGGCAGCCTGCGCGCATCCTGCTGCCGGGTCAGGAGCCTCGCGATCTGATCACGAATCGCCTGGATGCCCGGACTTTCACCGAGCAGGTCCGCCAGGTGCTTCATGGTTCCCGCATCTTACTCGCCGGTCAGTACGGTGTTCAACTCTTGACCAGCGGAAGTCCGTCCCGTTCGAACGGTTGCTCATAACACTCTGTTTTAACGATGATTTCCGGATGGTATCGGCCTTGCGTTATCACCGCGTTCATGGAGGACGTTATGAAGGACCTCTGGTCGAGCCGCTGGCTCTGCTTGTTTCTACCAGCGATCGTCTCGACGCTCGGACCGATGGTGTTGGCGGCGACGGTCAAAGATGTCCTCGCCGATCACGCCATCGGGACCGAGGCCCAGCTCGCCTGGCAGGCCCGGCTCCTCAAGGTCGAGCAGGCCATGGCTGCAAATGAGTTCACTAGAGCCGAGCTGCTGTGGCGCGACGCCTACGCGGCCGCGCTGAAGAGCCGTCACTGGGAAGGCATGGTGGCGGTCGCGGACACCTATCGAGCCCTGGGGGCCCGGGCGGGATTCCGGGCAGCCTCGGTCGCGAAGGCCCGCCAGGCCTATCTCACGGCGTTGTTCCGGGCGCGGAGCGAAGGATCGCTCGCGGGTGTGCTGATCACCGCCGACCGCTTCGCCGAGCTCGGAGACCGTGAGGTCGTCGCGCAATGCATTCGCGTCGCGCAGAGGGTCGTCGCCCAGTCCAGAGATCCGTACGCCGCGGAGCACCTCCGCGCCTTCACGGAGCGCTGGGCTGCCAGCGCCGCGGGAATCGAAAACGGGGATCTGACCCCATAGTGCAGTGCCCACTTCACTTCACACAGAGGATGATTCGATGGAGCTCTTACAAACGGTAGGCGCCGCGCGACGCGGACGGCGTGACGGAGGTGCAGTGATGGCGCGACCCATGTTCGGCAAGGTCGAGACGCTCGGCCCCTGGACAGCCCACATTCAGGCCATGGACCAGGCGCTGCTGAGCGGCGACCCCGGCGAGTCGGTGCGCGCGTGGCGACAGGCGTATTCGGCCGCGCTCAGCCACCCCGGGTGGCTCGGCCTCCTCACCGTCGCCAGCGCTTCGCTCCGTCTCGCCGCCTTCCCCGGGCTCGCGCGTGATGCCGCGGCGCGCGCGCGCGAGACGTACTGGATCGCGTTCTTCCGGGCTCGCCAGCAGCGTTCACTGAACGGCGTGCTGCACGCAGCGGAGGCATTCGGGATGCTCGGCGATCGCTCGACCGTGGAGCAGTGCATGCGCGTCGCCGAAGGGCTCGCCTCACGTGCCGGCGACTCGGAAGAGCTGGACCGCGTGCGCGTCATCGCCTCGCGGCTGGCCGATCACATGCCGATGGAGGAGCAGAGCGGCGCCGTCTAGCGGCGAGGACTGCGGCCGGCCGGCATCGAGAGCGGATCTTCCTTCTTCTGCTCGCCCTTGGGCGGAGTGACGGCGACCCAGCCGCGTGACTTCATACAGTCGTCGTCGAGCTTGCCCTTGACCGTGCATTCCTGGAAGTCACGCCGGAACTCCGCCGTCGTGTACGCTGAATCGAGCTTCATCCACTCGCGGCTGTCGGCGCCGCACGCGCTCGTCGCGAGCGCCACGAGCAAGACACCGTATGTCAGCTTGTTGCGCATACTCGTCGCATTGTATCGCACCCAGAACGTGGGACCACTCAACGCCCGGGCGCGGCGTCCCGCGGTGGCGCGGTCGCGCCGAACAGCACATAGCCGATGCCCGAGCGCGTGAGCCAGACCCGGCGGAGCTCGTCGAGCCGATAGCGGCGCACGACCTCCGAGGCCCGGGGCGCGGCAGGGTCGTTGACGAACACGTCGTCTCCGGCATAGCCCGTCAGCACGAGCAGATGTCCCGTCGTTTCCGCGATCGCCGCATCGCTCAGCTCGCCCGGGCCGTAGCGAACCGACGCGATCACCGGCATGCCACGCTCGAGACACCACGCCGCGGCGCCCCAGTCGGGAAAGCGCAGGAGGTAGCCACCGATCCCGAGGCGACCCGCGGCCCGTATCGCCGCCGGCCACACACCATAAATATCCAGCTCAGGCTGGAACATCTCGCGGGCGAGGTCCGCGACCGCCACGCGACGACCGTAGTACCCGAGCACCATCGCCACGCACGTCGGCGAGCAGACGCGATGTCGGATCGTGGCGGCCTCCTCCATCTGGCTGAGCGCCGGAACGACCAGGCGGGCGCCGCCGGCGCCGAGCGACTCTTCGCCTCCGGGACTCCACGAGGACAACGACGCGCACCACGGGGATAGCGAGGCGGCCGGCCCGTCGGCGTTCGCGCGCAGGACCATCCGGACGCGCTCGGCCGGCGGGTGCGCGATGAACTCATCGATCTCGCACACGAGGGTCGCCGAACGCGCGGTGCCCGCGGCGAATCCCGCTCGCCCCACCGTGGCGCCGGCGATCCAGGGCGACCAAGCGCCGGCCGCGAACGCCGAGAGCTCGAAGCGAAAGCCGAGCGGGCTCGTGCCAAGCGCGCTGAGCGACGGCACCAGGCGGTGAGCGGGCTGCCGGGGTCGCCACTCTGGAAACGTCACGAGCAGGTCATCCCGGTCCGGCGTGATGGCAGGAGCCGGGAGAACACCGCGGGCGCACGAGGGCGGCACGACCTGAGCGAGCGAATCCGACGGCCACGCCGAGGAGACGAGGAACAGGTCAGTGGGCAAGCGGCCGCGTTCTTTCTCGAGGCACCGGGGAGTATCGGGGGCGTGGGCGAGACGTGCTCGCCCACGGACTCCCCTTTTCATGTTGCGCAGACCGGGCTGCGCGTCCCAACTTGCGTCGGGAGTGGATTACTGCAACTCGCGGGCGCCGCTCGGAGCCGCTAGCAGGCTCCGTGGGGCGCGGCTAACAAGTCCGGTGGTGTCTGCTCCATACAACACCTCCTGGATTCGCGTGGGCCCACGACGGCGCGCGACATCCGATCGCGTCACCGTAGTTCCTGTCTACTCCCGAGGTGGAGGGACGTCAAGTTCATGGTTGATACGCGCAGCCGTGATTTCCATTTTTATCATTGGGCTCGGCTCGCGCCTCGACGGCGCTCACCTCGCACTGCCACGCAACCGCGGATCGAGCACGTCGCGTAGGGCGTCGCCGAGCATGTTGAAGCCGAAGACGGCGAGCGAGATCGCGACGCCGGGCCAGATGGCCATCCACGGAGCGCGGAACATGTACGTCCGGCCGGAGCCCGAGAGCATCGCGCCCCACGCCGGATACGGCGGCGGCACGCCGAAGCCGAGGAACGAGAGCGCCGACTCGGCCAGGATCGCGGTGCCGAGGCCGATCGTCGCCAGGATGATGATCGTCGCGATGACGTTCGGCAGGATGTGGCGCACGATGATGCGCGCGTGCCCGCAGCCCACCGCCCGCGCGGCCTCGACGTACGTCCCGTGAGCGACCGTGATCGTCGCGCCGCGGATCACGCGCGAGTTGACGGCGGCGATGATGATCGCGAGTGAGAGCACGACGTTGAAGAGCCCGGGGCCCAGGACCGCCATCACCGACAAGACGATGACGAGGTACGGAAACGAGAGCCACGCGTCGACGACGCGCTGCACCACCAGGTCGTACATTCCGCCGAAATAGCCGCTCGAGACCCCGACCGTGGTGGCGAGGACGACGGCCAGGCCGACGGTGGCGAAGCCGACCGTGACCGAGACGCGCGCGCCGTAGACGATGCGGCTCCAGATGTCCCGGGACAGGTTGTCGGTGCCGAGCCAGTACGTCGCCGAGGGCGACTGCATGCGGGCGCCGCGAATCGTCTCGTCGTACCCGTACGGCGCGATCTGCTCGGCGAACACCGCCATGACCAGCAGCGCGACGACGATGGCGGCGCCGATCGCGCCGAGCGGCTTGCGTCGTGCGAATCTTCCGAGCATTCGCAGGTGTCGACGCTGCCCCGCCACGAACGGCCGCGCGCGCGTGCGACGCGTTCGCCGGCGCGACCTGCTGCGGGATCTCGACGCGCGTGCTCACGTTCTGGCCCGCCCCACTCGACTAATACCGGATCCGCGGATCGAGGACCGCATAGAGCGCGTCGATCGTGAGGTTGATCAGCACGATCAGCGAGATGACGACGAGGTTGACGCCTTGAATCACCGGATAGTCGCGCTGGTTGATCGCGTCGAACAGGAAGCGGCTCATGCCGGGCAACCCGAATACGGTCTCGATGATGACGGTGCCGCCGATCACCTGCGGCAGCTGAGTGCCGAGCAGAGTCACGACCGGGATGATCGCGTTCCGCAGGCCGTGCTTCATGACGATCACGCGCTCGGAGAGCCCCTTCGCCCATGCCGTGCGCACGTAGTCCTGCCGCAGCACTTCGAGCAGCATCCCCCGGGTCAGGCGCATCAGCGCGGCGCCCGTCGCGATCCCGAGGATCAGCGCCGGCAGCAGGAGCTGGGTCACGTGGCCCACCGGATCGCGCGAGAACTCGACGAAGCCGGAGACGGGCCGCCAGCCCCACCAGATCGCGGGCAGCACGATCAAGAGCGTCGCGAGCCAGAATCCGGGCACCGAGAGCCCGAGGATCGCGGCGCTCCGGGCGACGTAGTCCTGGATCGTGTCCTGGCGCGCGGCGGAAATGAGGCCGACCGGTATCGCGATCAGCAGCGCGAAGAACAACCCGAACATGGCGAGCTCGAACGTGATGGGGAGGCGCTGGCCGATCTCCTCGAGCACCGGCCGCTTGGTCCAGAGCGACTCGCCGAGATCACCGCGCGCGACCCGGCCCAGCCACTCGACGTACTGCACCGGCAGGGGCCGGTCGAGGCCGAGCTTGGCGCGGAGCTCGTCGAGGTCCTTCGCGTACGCCTTCTCGGCCAGCATGAGCACCACGACGTCGCCCGGGATCAGCCGCGGGAGCGTGAAAACGATCAGCGACGCGATCAGCAGCGACGGGATCGCGACCAGCAGCCGCTTGGCGAGGTACCGCCTCAGCACGAGCGGGTGAACATCCGGCTAGCGATCGAGCCACGCGGCCATGAGCCGCCCGCCGTAGTCGTAGCCCATGTTCGGCCCGTAGTTCTTGAGCGCGCCTTCCCACACCGCCGATGTAGATGCCCGACGGCATCTGCACGTAGTACTGCTTCTTGGCCAGGTGGCGCTGGATGTCGTAAATGATTTCGCGCCGCTTGGCCACGTCGAACGTCCGCCGCTGGCGCACGAGCATGTCGGCCACCACCGGGTCGTTGATGTGGCTCTGGTTCTTCAGCTCCTCCGGGTAGTACTGGCCGAACAGGAAGTTGTCGGGCTCGAGGAAGCCCGTCTGCGGTCCGTATGTCATCGAGTCGAACTTGCCGTAGAAGCAGGTCGCGATGTAGGCGCCGTACTCCTTCTGGTCGATCTTGACGTCGATACCGACGGCCTTGAGATCCTTTTGCACGAGCTGCATGGAGTCGACCAGGATCGTGGAGCCGTACGTCGTGAAGCACATCGTTCCCGGAAACCCGTTCGGGTAGCCGGCGGCGGCCAGCAGCCGCTTGGCCTCGGCCGGGTCGTACTTGTAGTACTTGGCGCCCTCGCCGAGCTTGTCGAGCGGAATCGACCACTCCCGGAGCGCGGCCGGGACCGCCGGGTTGACCGCGCCGACACCTTCGAACACCGATTCGATGATCGCCTGGCGATCGATGGCCAACGACATGGCCTGGCGGACTCGCTCGTCACTGAACGGCTTCTGGTCGGTGCGCATCGAGATGTGGCTCATCACCGGCGACGGGTACTCGACCGTCTGGAGCTTCGGTCTACTTTGCTTGAGCTTGTCCTTGATCTGCACCCAATCGACCCGATTGATCGTGCCCGGAAATTCCCAGCCGAGGTCGTACTTGCCGCTGAGAAACGCCGCCATTCGCGACGCGTTGTCCTCGTCCACCGTCGCCTCGATGCGCTCGATGTACGGGAGGCCCGGCAGGAAGTAGCTCGGATTGCGCACGTAGCGTGAGCCCGACGTTCGGGCGGTACGAGTCGAGCATCCAGGGGCCGGTGCCGATGACCGATTCCCACTTCTTGAGGTCGCCGCTGTGCTTCTCGACGACTTCCTTGGCCACGATCGCGACCGCATGAGGGTTCGCGAGCATGTCGAGGAACCAGACGAACGGTTCCTTGAGCGTGAACTTCACCGTGTACTTGTCGAGCGCCTCGACCTTGTCGACCGACTTGAGCATGTAAGCGTTGGCGTTGCCCTTGACGGTCAGGAAGTGGTTCAGGCTGAAGACGATGTCGTCGGCCGTCAGCTCACGTCCATTGACCGGCGGCTTGTTGTGCCAGCGGACGCCCTTGCGCAGCTTGAAGACGTACGTCGTCTCGTTCGGCTGGGTCCACGACTCGGCCAGGTCACCCTCGATCGGGAACGTCCCGGGAACGACGCTCGGCCCCGCCTTGTGCCGGAGCAGCCGGCTGTGGGTGAAGCTGAGCGCGATGTGCGTCTTGTACGAGATCGTCTGGAACGGGTCGAAGTGCGGTGGATCCCAGGTCCGGATGGCCAGGGTGCCGCCGCGCTTTGGTGTCTGGGCCCGCGCGACGGCCGGTGCGATCGACGCTCCGGCCAGCGCGGCGCCGCCCAGCTTCAGCAGGTGCCGTCGGCTGAGATTCATGGACTCCTCCGCGACCTCACGCGCCGGCGGCGATGACCGCGAGCGCCTGGTCGAAGATCTCGATCGTTTCCTCGACGTCCTTGTCGGTGTGGGCGAGCGACACGTAGATCTTGTTCACGGCCTTGACGACCTTGCGGCGCACCAGCTCCTGGTTGAAGCGCTTGATCCGGTCGCGGTCGGCCGTGAGGGTCGCGCGATAGTCGACGACCTCGCGGTCGGTGAAGAAGATGTCGAATACCGGCGGCTCGCCGCTGACCTGCGCGGGCAGGCCGTGCTTGCGCGCGGCGGCGGCCAGCCCCTCGCGCAGCCGCGTGCCGGTCTTGAAGAGCCGATCGTACATGCCGGGCTTCCGTAGCTCGGCCAGGGTCGCGAGGCCGGCCGCGCACGCGATGGCGTTGCCGTTGAAGGTTCCGGCCTGCCAGACGTAGTCCGCGGTGCCCTCGAGGGCCGCGTCGAAGTGGCGCATGATCTCCTTCGGCCCGGCGATGCACGCGAGCGGAAAGCCGCCGGCCACGACCTTGCCGTACGCCGCCAGATCCGGCACGACGCCGTAATATTCCTGGGCGCCGCCGTAGGCGAACCGGAATCCGGTCACGATCTCGTCGAAGATCAGCGGCACGCCGTACCGGCGCGTCGCGGCGCGCAGCCCCGCCAGGAAGCCCGGCGCGGGGACGATCGTCCGCTGGTAGGGCTCGATCAGCACCGCGGCCAGCTCGTCGTGGTGCGCGGCGATCAGCGCCTCGGCCGTGGCCAGATCGTTGTACGGGGCGATCAGCACCTCGGCCTCGATCGCGTGCGGCACGCCGGCCGAGTCCATCATCGGCGCCGGGAACGCCTTCGGCGAGCGGGGCACCACGCTCATCAGCGCGTAGTCGTGCGTGCCGTGAAAGCCGCCCTCGAACTTCATGATCTTGTCCCGCTTGCGAAACGCGCGCGCGACGCGGAGCGCGAAGAACGTCGCCTCCGAGCCGCTCGACGTGTAGCGCACCTGCTCGGCGCACGGGACGGCCTTGACGATCTCTTCGGCGAGCTGGATCGCCGGCTCGTTCAGGAGGAAATACGAGGTGCCGCGGGCCATCTGCCGCTCGACCGCCGCGACGACGGCCGGATGCGCGTGGCCGAGCAGCATCGGGCCGGAGCCGAGGAGGTAGTCCAGATACCGCTGCCCGGCCATGTCGTACAGGTACGCGCCCCGGCCTTCCTTGACGACGAATTCGAGGCCGGGTCCGCTGCGATGACTGCCCAGGACGCCTCCGGGAAGGACCTGCTCCGCGCGGCGCAGAAGATTGTCTTGATCGCTCATCGGTGAGCCTCCGTCAAAACTGTTCGGTGATCATACGCGAGAACCCTCACCGGTCAAGAGCACTCCGGCCCCGGCGAAACCACCCCGCTTGAGCAGCGCCAGCGCGCGGTTGGCGTCCTCGAGCGCGAAGGTCGTGGTGGCCGGCCGGATCGGAATCCGGCTCGCTTCGGCCAGGAGCTCCTCGCCGTCGGCCCGGGTGTTGGCGGTCACGCTCCGAACGCTCCGCTCCTAGAACAGATCGCGCTCGTAGTCGAGCGGCGGCACCGGGCTCATGTAGATGCCGGCCAGCGCCAGGGTGCCGCCGCGGTCGAGATTGCGCAGCGCGACCGGCACGAGCTCGCCGGCCGGCGCGAAGAGGATCGTGCCGTGCATTTTCGCGGGCATCGTGTCGCCGATGCCGCCCACCCACGTCGCGCCCAGCCGGCGCGCGAGCGCCCGGTGCGATTCCTCGCGCGTGCAGACGAACACCTCGCACCCGCGGGCGCGGGCGACCTGAAGCGTCACGTGCGCGGAGGCTCCGAATCCGTAGATGCCGAGCCGGCCGCCCGGCCTCACCTCGCTCAGCTTGAGCGCCCGGTAGCCGATGATGCCCGCGCAGAGAAGCGGCGCCGCCTCGGCATCGCCGAAGACGGGCGGGATCGCGTAGGCGAAGGCCTCGGACACCACGGCATAGTCGGCGAACCCGCCGTCGGCGTGATAGCCGGTGAACACGGCGCTCTCGCAGAGATTCTCGCGGCCGCTGCCGGCACGCCTCGCACTCTCCGCACGTCCCGCGGAGCCACGCGATCCCGACGCGATCACCGGTCTCGAACCGGCGCGCGTTCGCTCCGGCGCCCACGACACGGCCGACGACTTGATGGCCGGGCACGACCGACGCGCGGACGAGCGGAAGCTCGCCCTCGACGATGTGCAGATCCGTTCGACAGACTCCGCAGGCGCTGACGCGGACCAGGATTTCCCCGGGCCCGGGCACCGGAGTCGGGCGAGCTTCGAGACGCAGCGGCGAGGTTTCGATCGGCGCCGCGGCGTGCGAGGACGAGCGCCCGGCCCGGGCTCACTCCCCGCCCGCTCTCGCCACGAGCTTCTTCGCGCGCGCGAGGTGCGGGGCGTCGACCATCTGGCCTTTGAACGTGAACGCGTACACGCCGCGCCGGGCATGCTCGTCGAACAGCGCGATCAGCTGGCGCGCCTCCTCGACCGATTCCTTCGACGGCGTGAAGACTTCGTTGATCACGGGAACCTGGTTGGGATGGATCGAGATCTTGCCGGTGAAGCCCATCGCCACTCCGTCCTCGCACTCGCGCCGCAGGCCGTCGAGATCCGCGATGTCGGTGAACACCGTGTCGATCGCCTCGAGCCCGGCCGCGGCGGCGACCACCGCGCACATGACGCGCGCGTAGCGCGGGATGTCCATGTACTGCCCCTGAGCGTCGCGCACCCGGCCGAGTCCCATCGCGGCGCCCAGGTCCTCGACGCCCCAGGAGATCGCGACCGTCCGCGGCGTGGCCGCGGCGATCTCGCGGATGTTCAGCAGCCCTTCCGGCGTCTCCGTCGCGATCAACGTGAGCCGGGTCGCGCCGTTCGGAATCCCGTGGTGCTGCTCGAGCCGGTCGAGGATCCGGACGATCGCACGGATGTCGGCGGCGCTGCCGGGCTTCGGTACCACGTAGCCGTCGGGGCGCGACGCGATCGTCTCCTCGAGGTCCGCCTGTCCGAGCCCGGTGGCGATCGGATTCATCCTCACCCATCGCTCGCGGCCGCCGAACTCGCGGGTGAGCCACTCCCGGACCACGCCGCGGGTGGCCGCCTTGCGATCCGGCGCGACCGCGTCCTCGAGATCGAGGATCAAGCCGTCCGCCGGAATGGTCAGGGCCTTGGCGAGCATGCGATCGTTGCCGCCCGGCACGAAGTGGAGCGATCGGCGCCGGCGCGCCATCTCAGGCGCCCTTCTTGCGCATCATCGCGTTGCGCCGCGCCACCATCACGACCTCGCCGTGCTGGTTGAGCGCGCGGTGCACGAACGTCACGATGCCCCACTGCGGACGCGAGCGCGACTCGCGCTTCTCGACGACCTCGGTCTCGGAATAGATCGTGTCGCCGTGGAAGACGGGCTTCGGGAACTCGACCTTCTCGAAGCCGAGGTTCCCCACGGTCGTGCCGAGCGTCGTCTCGCCGACCGAGAGCCCGACGGCCACGCCGAGCGTGAAGAGACTGTTCACCAGCGGCTTGCCGAACTCGGCTTTCGCCGCCGCGTGAAAGTCGACGTGGAGCGACTGGGGGTTCATCGTGAGGCAGGAGAACCACACGTTGTCCGCCTCGGTCACCGTCCGTCCGGGCTGATGCCGGAAGGTCTGGCCGATCTCGAGCTCGTCGAAGTACTTTCCTGCCACGTCGGGCCTCCGGATGTCGTTCGGGTTCCGCGCTTGACAGCGGTCGTGCCAGATTCTATCAATGATGCGCCATGGAAAACTCTTACGACATCGCGATCATCGGCGGCGGCATCGTGGGCCTCGCCACCGCGCGGGCCCTGGGCGAGCGCGTCCCGAGAGCGCGGCTCGTCATCCTCGAGAAGGAAGCCAAGCTCGCCACCCACCAGACCGGCAACAACTCGGGCGTCATCCACTCCGGCATCTACTACAAGCCCGGCTCCTACAAGGCCAAGCTCTGCGTCGAGGGCAAGGGGCTGATGCTCGACTTCTGTCAGAAGCACGGGATCCGCGTCGATCACGTCGGCAAGGTGATCGTCGCGACCGAGAAGGCCGAGCTGCCGCGCCTGCAGACGCTCTACGAGCGCGGCGTCGCCAACGGCGTCCCGGTGGAGATGATCGAGCCGGCGCAGCTCCGGGAGATCGAGCCGCACGCGAACGCGCTCCGGGCGATCCGGTCGCCCTCGACCGCGATCGTCGATTACAAGGAAGTCTGCGCCGCGATGACGCGCGAGCTGACCGCCCGCGGTGTCGCGATCGAGACCGGCGCCGGCGTGACGTCGATTCGGCGCGGCGCCGGCGCCATCGAGCTGGTCACGCCCCGCGCCGTCGTGCGGACCACGCGGATCGTGAACTGCGCCGGCCTCTACTCGGACGTGGTGGCGCGGATGGCGGGCGCGAAGGTCGATCTCCGGATCATCCCGTTCCGCGGCGAGTACTACATGATCCGGCCGGAGCGTCAGGACATCGTCCGCGGGCTCATCTATCCGGTGCCGGATCCCGAGTTCCCGTTCCTCGGCGTCCACCTCACGCGCACCGTGCACGGCGAGGTCGAGGCCGGTCCCAATGCGGTGCTGGCGTTCGCGCGCGAGGGCTACCGCTTCGCCACGGTGAGCCCGAGCGAGCTCGCGGGCACCTTGACCTACAGCGGCTTCTGGCGGATGGCCCGGAAGTACTGGCAAACGGGAAGCTACGAGATGTACCGCTCGCTCAGCAAGAACGCGTTCGTCCAGGCGCTCCAGCGGCTCGTCCCCGCGCTGCGTCCCGAGGACGTCACGCGCGGCGGCGCCGGCGTTCGCGCCCAGGCGGTGAGCCCCGACGGCTCGCTCGTCGACGACTTTCGGATCCTCGCCGAGGCGGACGCGATCCACGTGCTCAACGCGCCCTCGCCCGGCGCCACGGCCTCGATCGCGATCGGGCGTCACATCGCGGGGCTTGCCGTCGAGAACTTCGGCCTGAAGTAGCGCGGCGCGACTAGTCGCGCGCGAAGGCCACGCAGATCACCCCGGCGAGCACGACCGAGGCGCCGGCGAGCCGCGGGGCCAGCCGCCCTTCGCCGAGCCACAGGCTTCCGATGAACGCCGAGAACAGGATCGACAGCTCGCGCGACGCCACCACGTAGCCGACCTTCGAGAGCCTGAAGGCGAAGAGCACGAGCAGATAGCTCGTCAGATTCATCGCCGAGGCGACGAGGATCGTCGGCCAGCGCCGGCGCCACTCGTTGACGAGCGTCCGGCGATCCGCGAGGACGATCGGGCTCAGGATGGCGCTGAGGCCGAGGCCCATCAGCGCGATGTAGGGCATCGGGTGCAGGCGAGCGACACCTGCCTTGTCCACCAGCGAATAGGCCGCGATGGTCACTCCAGTCACGACGGCCCAGACCGTTCCCGCGCCGATTCCGATCCCGGTCGATCCGCGCGCGGCCGATGGACTCCGGCTGAGCGAGACGATCCCGAGGACGACGAGGCCGATTCCGAGCGAGCCGAGCCATGACAGCCGCTCGCCGAACACGGGCAGCGCGATCAGCGGGACCAGCGCCACGCCGAGCCCGCGCGCCATCGGGTAGACGCGGGAGAAGTCTCCGAAGCGATAGGAGCGGCCGAGTGCCCAGAAATAGACCGCGTGAATGCCTATGCTCGCGGCAACGAACGGCAGACCGGCGCTGGGCGTGGGCTCGGCGGGAAGGCGCAAGAGTCCGATCGGCAGCAAGAGCAGGGTCGCCAGCGACACGGACGACCAGAGAAAGGCGAACTGGTTCTCGGCGCGCTTGGCCAGCGCGTTCCACGTCGCGTGAAGAACAGCGGCGCACACGACGAGGGCGAGGGCAGGGCCGCTCACCGCACGATCTTACCGAACTTCAGGTGCTGGTACGTCCGAAAACCCCTCTATTGACAGGGGTTTGGCCCCTCAGTTACACTTCTATCCCCATGATTACCGTCCCGGCGCGCCGTGTGAAGCAGTTCGGCGTTGAGTTCTATCAGGCCGGCCTTTCGGCCAAGGATATCGACCGGTTAGTAAAGTTCGAGGTCCTGGGCTATTCGGGCGGCCCCGCCAACGAGCCCCCCAAGAAGACGCGGATGAACCGATCGCGCGTCAACTGGGACAGCCTCGAGAAGCGGATCGGCGAGAGCGAGGCCGCCTACCAGCGGCCGGTCATCCGTCGGAAGATCGACGAGCTCGTGGCCTATTACCGGGAGTGCAAGGACGCGGCGACCCTGCCCGCGATCCCCGGTGCCGTCATCATCACCTCCGAGCGACGGTTCACCTTCACCCCGGTCGCGGGCCAGCACGACCTCGGACTGCTCCAGATTCCGGAGGAGCACGGCGTCCTGCGCGTGCTCGACGGCCAGCATCGTCTCCTCGCCCTGCACGCCTTGTCGCAGGCGGGCGAGAACATGACGATCGAGGTCCCGGCGGTGCTGTTCGACTCGCTCGACGCCCGGCAGATCGTCGAGCTCTTCGTCACGATCAACGCCAAGCACACGCGCCTGAACCCGTCGCACATCATCAGCCTGGCCGGTCGCAAGCTCTATCCCGACGCGAACCAGGCGCTCGCCCACGACGTGATCCGCTCGCTCAACGAAGACGACACCTCGCCGCTCCACGGCGAGATCAAGATGCTCGGCACCGGGCGCGGACGCGTGAGCCAGGCGCCGCTCGCCGAGGAGATCGTCGACTTCTTCGAGACGGTCGAGAAGGTCGGCAGCGGCGGCAAGCTCCAGGAGCTGCGGGGCGGCGCCAAGCGCTTCTTCCTGAACTACATCAAGGCGCTCTCGACCACGTTCCCGGCCGCCTGGGCCGGCCGGAAGTACTCGATCAAGACCGGCGCCGCGCTACGCGCCTTCATCCGGGCGGCGCCCGACGTCATGGCGCGCGCCCGCGAGCTGCGCCGCGATCCGTTCGACCTGAACGCGATCCGCGAGGCGATCAAGCCGTGGAGCGAGCGGCTGCGCGACCGGCGCTTCGAGACCGAGGGCGAGTGGAAGCTGAAGCTCGCCGGCGGCACGCGCGGGACCGTCGAGGTCCTCACGCGCGAGCTGCGCGACGCGCTCCGCTAGACCGGTCCGAACGCGCGCGCTACTTCTTGAGACGTCACGTCCTCGTAGGGCGCCGACCAGGGGTACGGGTCGATCTTCAGCAGGGCCGGCGTCCGCCGACGCGCGGGCCGATCCCGCTCGGCCAGATGTACTCCCAGATCGGGCCGAACCGCACGCGCTCGTAGAGCAGCTGCTGGATCTGGTGGAGCATCGCCTCGCGCTTCTTCCGGTCCGTCTCCCGCGCCTGCTGCTTGAAGAGCGCGTCGACGTCGGGATCGGCGCCGCGCGCGAAGTCGCCCGTCGCTCGGCACGAACTGCGCCATCCGTGAGGCGGCGTTGCCGTAGAGCGCGTGGATGCAGACGCAGAGTCCCTTGCAGCTTCTTCGTCAGCCACGCCGTCTGGAAGGCCGCGCGCTCCATCGTGATGATCCTGCGTCTTGATGCCGACCGCGCGCGAGATTGGTCGCCGACCGCCTCCCCCATCGAGAAGTACGGCGGATACGGATAGAGATCCCCGGCGTCGAAGCCGTTCGGGATAGCCGGCCTCGGCCAGCAGCTGCTTCGCCTTCGCCGGATCGTAGGGATAGGGCTCGAGGGCAAGCGCGAACTCGAACTTGCGCGGGACCATGCCGCCCGTGAGGCGGGAGGCGCCCAGGTTCTCGGCCTCGTTCAACGACCGGCGGTCGATCGCATAGTTGGCGGCGAGCCGCACTCGCCGGTCGTGCCACGGCGACTTTGGGTCCCACTGATCGAAGAAGTCGAGGAAGTGGATCCCGATCGCCCCGGAAAACGCCAGCTTGAGGTTCGGATCACGCTTCAGCTCCAGCGGCGGTCGGCGCGTCCAGCAGATAGGCGATGTCCACTTCGCCCTTCTTCAGCATCGCCGCCCGCGTGGTCGGCTCCGGCACGCTCTTGAAGACGAGGCGCTTCACCGAGGGCATCTTGCGCCAGTAGCTCTCGTTGGCCTCCATGACGATCTCGATGCCCGGGCGTGTTGCTCACGAACTTGTACGGCCCGAGCCCGACCGGCTGCTTCTTGAACCCGTCGTCGCCGACCTTCTCGACGTACTTCTTGGGCACGATCCAGCTCGACGCGGTCGCGAGCGTGCCGTAGAAGGCCATGAAGTCGGGGAACGGCTCGTGGAGATGGAAGCGCACGCGGTAGGGATCGACGATCTCGACCTCGCGCACCTTCTCCTTGAGGATCCGGGAGCTCTTGGCGCGCTTGAAGCTGAACTTCACGTCCTCGGCGGTGAACGGATCGCCGTTGTGGAACTTGAGGCCCTGGCGCAGCTTGAACTCGTAGGTCTTCTGGTCGGGGCTGAGCGTCCACGACTCGGCCAGGCTCGGCGTCATGATGTTGCCGGGCATGGGCTTCACGAGCGCATCGTGGAGCGCGTACTGGATCCAGAACGGCGTGATGAAGCCCTGCACCTCGCCCGGATCGAGCCAGGCCGGGGCGACCGTCACGTACAGGGCCCAGCGCATCTCGCCTTCGGGCTTTGCCTGCGCCTCCGCCCCGCCGACGAGACCGCAACAGAAGCACGATGGTCACGGCGCACCACGACAGCGCGCGGCGACCGGTGCGGCTCGTACTGCATATCAGGTTCCTCCGTGAGAGGATCAGGCTCGGCCGGGAGGGTCAGCGACCGCTTCCGCAGCTAGACGACGGCGTCCTTCCGGAGGGTGGCGATCTCCTCGGTGCCGTAGCCGAGCTCGCGAAGAATCTCGTCGGTGTGCTCGCCGTGCGTCGGGGCGGCGCGGCGAATCGCGCCGGGCGTGCGCGAGAGCGTCGCCGGGAGCCCCTGCACCAGCATCTCGCCGCGCTCGGGATGCCGGACCCGCTGCGCCATCCCGAGGTGCTTGATCTGCTCGTTCTCGTAGACCTCTTTCACGTTGAAGATCGGCCCCGACGGCACGCCGGCGCGATTGAGCGTCTCGATCCACTCGGCGCTCGGCTTCTTCACGAGCACGCGATCGATCTCGGCGTTCATCTGCTTGCGGTTCTTCGAGCGGTCGGCCAGGGTCTTGAAGCGCGGATCGTCGATCAGCTCGGGCGCGCCGATGGCGGTGCAGAGCCGCCGGTACATCGTCTGGCCCGACGCGGCGATGTTGATGTGTCCGTCCGCCGTCGTGAAGACGCCCGTCGGAATGCCGGTCGGGTGATCGTTGCCCGCCTGGGGCGGAATCTCGCTATCGATCAGCCAGCGCGCGGCCTGGAAATCGAGCATGGTGACCATCGCCTGCAGGAGCGAGGTGTGCACCCACTGCCCCTTCCCGGACTTCTCGCGCTCGAGCAGCGCGACCAGGATTCCCTGCGCCAGGAACAGCCCGGAGGTGAGATCGGCGACCGGGATTCCCACGCGCACGGGCCCCTGGCCCGGAAGGCCGGTGATCGACATGAGCCCGCCCATCCCCTGCGCGATCTGGTCGTAGCCCGGACGCTCCGCGTACGGACCGGTCTGGCCGAAGCCCGAGATCGAGCCGTAGACGAGCCGCGGGTTCACCTTGGACAGCGCCTCGTAGTCGATGCCGAGCCGCTTCTTGACGTCGGGCCGGAAGTTCTCGACGACGACGTCGGCGCGCGCGGCGATCTTCTTGATGATCTCGACCCCGCGCGGATGCTTGAGGTCGAGCGTCATCGAGCGCTTGTTCCGGTGCAGGTTCAGGAAGTCGAAGCCGAGCGCGGTCGAGTCGCCTTCCATCTCCTCGCGCTGCTCGATCTTGATGACGTTGGCGCCCATGTCGGCGAGCTGGCGCACCGCGGTCGGGCCCGAGCGCGCGCGGGTGAGATCGAGGACCGTGTAGCCTTCGAGTGGTAGTGGCATCAGCGTGTCTCCGCGGGAAGGACGGCCGACCCCGTCTGCGAGGCGGGATTGCGTCGCGTCCATTTTCCGGCATCCACCGCCGTGAGGAAGTCGAGCACGGCGCGATTGAACGCCTCGGGCTCTTCCAGGTTGATCGTGTGCCCCGACTTCGGCAGGACGACGAGCCCTGACGTCGGGATCTTGCGCTTCATGAAGATGCCCGGCTCGAGGCACGGATCGTCCTCGTCACCGGTCATGATCAGGGTCGGGACGTCGAGCTTCTCGAGCTGGGGCCCGAGGTCGAGGATCGACGGCCGCTGCATCTGTACGCCCCGCTGGGTGAGCGCGTGGCCCTTCGCGGAGCCCTCGGCGAGCTGGGCGTGGAACTCGCGCCAGCCGAAGGGATCCTTGTCCATGAACTGCACGCGCGTCGGCCCCTTCGAGTACATCTCGGCGGTCTTCACCATGCCGTCTTCTTCGAAGCGGCGCGCGACGACCTCGGTGTCCTTGCGGAATTTGTCGCGCTCGCCGGGCACGCTGCCGTAGCCGGCGCCGGCGACCACGAGCGAGAGCGCCCGGTCCGGATGCCGCAGGCCGAAGTGGAGCGTCGAGAAGCCGCCCATCGAGAGGCCGCACACGTGGGCCTTCTGGATCTTCAGGCCGTCGAGCACGCCGCGGATGTCCTCGGCCGCGCGCTCCTGCGAGTACGCCTTCACGTCGTCGGGAACGTCCGAGGGCGGATAGCCGCGCGCGTTGAACGCGATCGCGCGATAGCGGCGCGAGAAGAAGCGCATCTGGAGGTGCCAGCTCCGGTGGTCGCCGGCGAACTCGTGCACGAAGACCAGCGGCAGGCCCTGCCCCGACTCCTCGTAGTGGATGTTGACGCCGTCGACTCGCACGGTGGGCATGGCTCTGGCCTCAGTCCGTCCAGGGGAAGTTGGCTTTGACGATGTCGAACGTCTTCTTGCCGGCCGGAAGCTGCGCGGTCACGTGATCGCCGACGTTCTTGCCGATGAGCGTGCGCGCCAGCGGCGACATGATCGAGATCCGTCCCTTGGCGGGGTCCGCCTCGTCCGAGCCCACGATCTGGTAGCGGATCTCCTTGCCGTTCTCGTCCTCGAGCAGGACCGTCGAGGCGAAGGTGATGCGGTCGCCCGAGGTGGGCGGATCGATGACCTCGGCGGCGCCGACCTTGCCCTCGAGCTCGGCGATGCGGCCCTCGATGAACGACTGCTTCTCGCGCGCCGCGTGGTACTCCGCGTTCTCGGAGAGGTCGCCGTGCGCCCGCGCCTCGGCGATGGCCTTGATGATGGCGTGCCGATCGACGTGCTTCAAGCGGTCGAGCTCGTCGCGCAGGCGCTCGAACCCCGGGCGCGTCATCGGCGTGCGCTGGATCGACATGGCGCTCTTAACTTATCACGCGGGCCGCCCGGTCGCTATTCCTCGTCATCGACCCGCGAGCGTTTCAGCGCGCGCCGGCGCTTCTTGCGGGCCTGGGCTTGCTTCCTCTTGCGTTTGACCGAGGGCTTCTCGTAGTACACGCGCCGCTTCATCTCTTGATAGAGACCACCCTTGATCATGACCTTCTTGAGCGTCTTCAGCGCGGCTTCGACCTGATTGTCCATGACTTCGACCTTCGCTCGAGTCAGGCTCGCCATGGATGGGCTCAGCCGCGCCGCGAGGCGGGCAAGTGGGTCTCGATCTTCGAGTTCGCGCGCGCACCGTTGATCCAGGACTCCCACGCGAGGCTCTGCTTCTGCACGAGGACCTCCTTCTGGATCTTTTCGCGCTCCGCTGCGAGTCCGCCCATGTCGGGCGGCACCCGCTCCAGGACCTTCACCACGTAGTACCCCTGCTGCGCCTTGATCGGCGCGCTCAGCTGGCCGGCCGGCGTCTGCAGCGCGGACAGCATCGCATCTCCCGGTAGCTTCTCGGCCGGCTTCGCGCGCGAGAAGCGCGCGGTCTCTCCGGTGACCGCCCCGGCCTTCTTGGCGGCGGCGGCAAAATCGCCGGCCTGGGCGTCGGCGGCGAGCTGCTTCGCCCGCTCGAGGGCGACCATCTCCGCCTTCTGGCGTCGCACCGCGGCGGCGACCTTGTCCCTGATCTCGGTGAGCGGCGGCACCCCGGCGGGAATGACGGCGGTCGTCTTCAGTAAGACGAGCCCGACCGGTGTCTGCACCGGCGCGGACACCCCGCCCACCGCGAGCGAGAACGCCGCCTCCTCGAGCGGATCGGGCCCGGCGAGCCCGGTCGTCCGGTCGATCTTGGCCATCGTCGTCTCGATCGGCTGGAGCCCGAGCTTGCGCGCTTCGGTCTTGAAGTCCTGCGCGGCCTGGAGCGGCGGCCGGATCTCCTCCGCCTTCGCCTTGATCGCGCGATCGCCGGCCTCGGCCGCGAGCCGGCTCCGGATCTGCGCCGCGACTTCTTTCACGGGCTTGCGGCCGCCTTCCTGGATCTCGAGCACCTTGATCGCGTGGAAGCCGAACGGGGTGCGAACCGGCTCGGGCGACACCTCGCCCTTCTTCAGCGCGAAGAGCGCCTTCTCGAACTCCGGCACGATCTCACCTTTGCCCACCAGCCCCAGATCGCCGCCGCGCGGCGCCGTCGCCGTATCCTCGGAGACTTCCTGCGCGAGCTTGCCGAAGTCCGCTCCGGCCTTTGCGCGGCGGATGACGTCGGCGACCTTCGCGCGCGCCTTGTCCTCCCCCGCGCTGCCGCCGGTCTCCGGCACGCGAACGAGCACGTGGGCCGCGCGCACTTGGCGCGGCGTCTCGAACTCGCTGGCGTGCTCGGTGTAGAACTTCTCGACGTCGGCGTCGGTCACCGTGCCCGCGAAGTCCTTCGGGTTCAAGGTCACGTACTGCACGCGACGGCGGTCGGGCTGCCGGAACTCGTCGGGATGCTGCGTGAGATAGGCCGTGAGCTCCTCGTCGGTGGCGTTGGCGCCGGCGAGCAGCGGCGCGAGCTCCACGAGCGCCCACGACGCGCGCACTTCCTCGCGCCGCAGGCGGAACGCCTCTTCGAGCTCGGTCTCCGAGACCTTGACGCCGCTCCGGATCGCCGCTTCGACCTTGGCGCGTGTCAGCTCGCGTCGGATCTCGGCCTCGAACGCGGCGGCGGTGTACCCGCGCCGCTTGAGGACCTCCTGGTATCGCTTGATCGCGAAGCGGCCGTTTTCCTGGAACAGGGGGATCGCGTTGATCCGCGCGTTCAGCTCCTCGTCGCTGACCGAGAGCCCCTCGGCGTTCGCCCGCTGGACGATCAGCGCCTCCTGCACGAGATCGCCGAGGACCTGCTGCGGCAGGCCCATTCGCTCGGCCAGCTCCGTCGAGAAGCGGTCGCGATACATCTGCGCGTACGCCTCGAGGTACGACTGATAGCGCCGCTGGAACCGCTCGATGGGAATCGTCTCGCCATTGACCGTCGCCACCGAATCGCGCGGCTCGCCCCCGCCGCCGGAGCGGGACCCGGTCGCGCCGAACACGAACAGCGAGGCGACGAACGCCGCGATGATCACGAGCAGGCCGATCTGGAGCGATTTGCGGAAGCGCCGCATCAGCGTGATCATCAGCGGTCTCCGACGTCCGGCTGGTGACGGCTGAGTCGCGCGTCGGGCGCGCCGGGCTCCTCGGGAACGACCCGTCGCGCGACGGTGATGAATCCGGTGTGGGCGACCATGCGATGGAACGGCCGGACCGACTGGCCCTCGATGTTCCACGGCCGGTACAGCGTCTCGAACGTCTCGACGAGCGCCCAGTTCCGCTCGCGTTGCAGGGTCTCGGCGATCTGCTGCGACTGCACGATCGTCGGCACGTAACAGAGGAAGATCCCGCCGGGCCGGAGCGTCTTCGCCATGAGCGCGGTCAGCTTCCACGGCTCGGGCAGATCGAGCACGATCCGGTCGACCGGATCCTCCTCGGCGAGCCCGTCCTCGACGGGCCGGAGGCGGACCATCAGGTTCGCGACCTCGCCGAGCCGCATGTGGATGTTGGCCAGCGCCCGGCGCGCGAACTCGTCGCGCTGCTCGTAGGTGATGACGCGGCCTTCAGGGCCGACGGCGCGCAGGAGCGCCAACGTCAGGGCACCCGAGCCGGTGCCGGCCTCGAGCACGCGGCAGCCCGGGTAGACGTCGGCCCAGAACAGGATCATCGCCAGGTCCTTGGGATAGATGACCTGGGCGCCGCGCGGCATCTCCAGGACGTACTCGGCGAGCGTCGGGCGCAGCGCGAGATAGCGCAACCCCATCGAGCTGCGCACCCAGCTGCCCTCGGGCTGGCCGATGATCGCGTCGTGCGGCACCCACCCGCGGTCGGAGTGAAAGGTCTCCGACTTGCGCAGAAAGATCAGGTGTCGCTTGCCACGCTGATCGGTGAGCAAGACTTGCTCGCCGTCCTGGAACGGAAGGCCGTCGTTCACCGGGCTTCTTGGACTCTCGGAGCCGGCAGGAGCCGCGTCGCCGCGACCGCCAGCAACGGCGTCAGGGCGCTGATCCAGAGCGCCGCCGGCAACCCGTAGCGGTCGGCGACCCAGCCGAGCGCGGTCACGCCGAGCCCGCCCGCGCCGATCGCGAACCCGACGATCAGGCCCGAGGCCATGCCCGCGTTGCGCGGCAGGTACGCCTGGCCCAGGACCACGGATACCGTGAAGCTCGAGGTCAGGAGCGCGCCGAAGATGCCGAGCATGACGAACGCGAGCACGCCGCGCGTCAGCAAGAAGAGCGCGCCGAACGGCAGCGCGGCGAGCAGCACCCATTGCATGAAGGCGCGCGGGCCCCAGCGGTCGGCGAACGGCCCCGCGATGACGGTCCCGACCGCGCCCGCGCCCAGAAAGACGAAGAGCAGCGGCCCGACGAGTCGCGGATCGGCTCCGAGTGTGTCGATGTAGTAGAACGGCACGAACGTCGTGAAGCCGAGCGTCGTCCACGAGCGAATCGTGACGACCAGGATCAGCAGCGCCATGGCGCGCGGCATGTTGACGCCGCGGGCCGCGGCCGCGGCGGCCGCCCGGGGCGCGGCGCTCTGCGAGAACGCGGGCAGCACCGTGAGCAGCAGCAGCGACGCGATGAGGGTCGGCACGAGCAGACCGAGGCTCCCGGTCAGGCCGACGACGGTCACCAGCGCCGTGATGACCGGCGGCCCGAGCGCGATGCCGACGTTGCCGCCGAGTGAGAACCAGGAGAGCGCGGTGGCCTTCCGCTCGCCCGCCACGCTGGTCGCCGTTTTGTAGGCTTCGGGATGATAGGCGGCGACGCCGAGGCCCATGGCCACCACCAGGGCGAGCAGCGCGGCATAGCTCGGCGCCATCCCGAGCAGCGCGAAGCCCACACCGGTCAGCAGCACCGAGGCCGGCAGCATCCAGCGGCGCGCCGTCTGATCGGCGAAGTAGCCGAACAGCGGCTGCACGATCGACGAGGCCACGTTCCCGGCGAGCACGATCGTCGCCACCGCCGCGTACGAGAGCTGATGGGCCGACTTCAAGAACGGCAACAAGGCCGGGAGCGAGCCCTGGTTCAGATCGACGACGAAGTGGCCGATCGACAGGAGCGCGATCAGCTTCGTGTTCGGTCGAACGACCTGCGCCGCCGACGCGAGAAGGCCCGACGAGACGGGCGCGCTGTAGACGGCGGGCTCGGAATCAGCCATGGCCTTCCAATGTTACACCACTCCCCGATGCCCGCCGACCACCACGCGCCGAGCTAGCCGCCGCTCGTGGTCTCGGGGCCGGTCTCGAGACGACGCATCGCGAGAGCCGTCTCGAGCGCTCGGGAGAGGCTCGAGATCTCGAACGGTTTGGTGACGTAGTCGTGCGCGCCGAAGGCGAGCGAGCGCTTCAGCACGTCTTCGTTCGCCGCGCCGCTGATCATGATGACCTTCGCGTTGGGCGCGAGCGCGACGATCGTCGGCAGCGCGCCGACGCCGCTGAGCCCGGGCATGTAGACGTCGAGCAGCACGATGTCGGGCGCCTCGGTGAGCACCGAGCGCACCGCGGTGGCGCCGTCGGCCGCGGAGCGCGTCGCGTACCCGAGCGAGGTCAGCACGTCCTCGAGCATCGCCCGGACCTCGGGGTTGTCGTCCACCACGAGGACGCGACCGGTCGGCCGCGCGCCGCCCGTCGCCGCGGGAGCCGGCGGCGAGGGCGCCGCCGGCTGCGGAGCGGGCGCCCGCGAGGGGCCGGCGAGCGCGGCGACCAGGGTCGCCGCCGACACCGGCTTCGCGAAGACGCCGGCGGCGCCGGCCAGGGTGGCCTGACGATGGAGCTCGCTGTCGATGGCCCCGGTGACCACGAGCGCCCGGATGCCCGGATTGAACGCGTGAATCCGCTTGAGGGCCTCGACCCCGCCGAGCCGCGGCATCATCAGGTCGAGCACGACGGCGTCCGGCCGGTCGCGCTTGACGCAGAGCAGAGCCTCGAGCCCGTTCGCCGCCTGGAGGACGTCGAAGCCGGCGTCCCGAAAGGACTCGACGAGCACCTCTCGGACATCCGCGTCGTCGTCCGCAATCAGCACCCGCATGAGATCCCCCTGTACGTGTTACAGGCCGCGGCTCGTCGATCCCGTCTGGCGCGCATGCTCACATCCCGAACGCATCGAGGCCCGTGATGTCACGGCCGATGATGAGGGTGTGGATGTCGTGCGTCCCTTCGTACGTGTTGACGGTCTCCAGATTCATCATGTGCCGGATCACCGGATGCTCGTCGACGATGCCGGCCGCGCCCAGGATGTCGCGCGCGAGCCGCGCCGTGTCGAGCGCGATCTGCACGTTGTTCATCTTGGCCATCGAGACCTGCTGCGGGCGAGCCTGGCCCGCGTCCTTCAGCCGGCCGAGCTGCAGACACAGGAGCTGCGCCTTGGTGATCTCCGTGATCATCGTGACGAGCTTCTGCTGCACGAGCTGGAAGGTCCCGATCGGCTTGCCGAACTGGATGCGTTGCTGCGAGTACTGGAGCGCCCAGTCGTAGCAGCCCATCGCCGCGCCGACGGCGCCCCACGCGATGCCGTAGCGCGCCTGGTTGAGACAGCCGAGCGGCCCGCGCAGCCCCTTCACGTTCGGGAGCTTGTTGGCGAGCGGGATGCGACAGTCCTGGAACGAGAGCTCGGACGTGATCGAGGCGCGCATCGAGAACTTGCCGTGGATGTCGAGCGTCCCGAATCCCGGCGTCCCGCGCTCGACCAGATAGCCGTAGATCTCGCCGTCGTCCTCCTTCGCCCACACCACCGCGACGTCGGCGATCGAGCCGTTGGTGATCCAGAGCTTCGTGCCGTTCAGGACGTAGCTGTCGCCCTGGCGCTTCGCGCGCGTCTTCATGCCGCCCGGGTCGGAGCCGTGGTCGGGCTCGGTGAGCCCGAAGCAGCCGACCTTCTCGCCACGGGCCATCGCGGGCAGCCACGTGTCCTTTTGCGCCTCGGAGCCATAGGTGTAGATCGGGTACATCACGAGCCCGCTCTGCACCGACGCCGCCGAGCGCAGGCCGGAGTCGCCGCGCTCGAGCTCCTGCATGATCAGGCCGTAGGCGACGTTGTTGAGCCCGGCGCAGCCGTAGCCCTTGAGCGTGGCGCCGAAGACGCCGAGCTCGCCGAGCTTCGGGATGAGCTCGACCGGAAACGTGCCGGCGCGATGATGGTCCGTGATCGAGCGGCAGGAACTCGGCCTCGACCCAGTCGCGGACCGCGTCGCGGATCATCCGCTCTTCTTCCGACAGCAAGCCTTCGATCGCGTAGTAGTCGACGCCCCGAAACTTCTCCATCCCGCTTCTCCCTCTCCTCCCTCGACCGCTTCCCTCAGCCTCTCCGCCGCAGCGGCGCCAGGGGCACCGAGAGCAGCGCGCCCAGCGCCACCGCCAAGGTTACTGCGTGCGCGCAGTGAATCGGCACGTTCCAGTCGACGAATCGACGGGCCACGTCCGGGGCCACCGGCGCCGTGCTCTGGAGCACGCGCCCCTCGAGCGCCCCGAATCCCGACGCATAGTGGACCGCGATCCAGAGCGCTCCCGCGACACCCGCCACCAGCGCCGCGCTCCGATGACGTCGGGCCACCAGCGACACGAGCAGGAACGCGCTGGTCCCGATCACCTGGAGCCCGGCCACCGCGTAGTAGGCCGTGAGCCCCGACCGCCCGGCTGACCCGCGAAAGGTCGGATACGCCTGGCTCAGCGCCGGCGCGCCCGAGAGCAGCAGCCAGTCCAGGAACCGCGC
The DNA here is from genome assembly GCA_963789955.1 of uncultured Candidatus Rokubacteria bacterium. Taxonomy (GTDB): domain Bacteria; phylum Methylomirabilota; class Methylomirabilia; order Rokubacteriales; family CSP1-6; genus AR31. Next base: position 45,881 of record CAWBMV010000034.1, on the reverse strand, counting down.
CGTGATGAGCGCGTGGCCGAGCATGAAGCCGCCGACGATCCCGGTCAGGAAGGCCGCAAACAACCCAGCTCGGCCAGTACAGGCGGTCGGTCACGCCGGGGGTAGCCCGGTCTCGACGGCGATGCCGCGTCGTCCGGTCCGGCGCGGGTGATGGACCGTCACGCTCATCCGTTTAGAGGCGCGCCCCGGCCGGCGGGGCCCAGCCCTGCGACGGCCTGCGGCGCGCACCGCGTCCGATCATACGTCAGACGTTCGTGGAAATGGAGGGCGGTTCCTCGCTCAGCGCGCGCCGCAGCGCCCGCGCCAGCTCGAGGTCGTGCTCGTGGGACATCGCGAAGATGCGGCACTGCGCGACCTTGCCCGGCAAGTATTTCAAGATCTCGGTCAGCGGCTCCTCCGAGACACGCTTCGAGGAGTCGTACACGTAGATCTGGCGGTCGCCCATCTTGAGCGGATTCAGCGGCCGTGGATCCTGCAGCGCCATGTCGATCTCGAACGGCAGATCGCGCAGCGCCGAGGGCAGGAAGGTGCGCACGCGCTTCTTCACGGTGTCGACGTCGAGGAATCCCTGGCCCTTGCGCGCCTCGAACTGATCGAGCACCTCTTCGCTCGACATCCGCCACTTGAGCTTGCGGTCGAGGATGTAGCGCCATTCGGCGCCGAGGCGCCGCTTGTCCGGATCGCCGTCGTCGTGCCACCGTCCGACGTCCTCCAGCAAGGTCCACTCGGTGAGATGCAGATACGGCTGAAGCTCTTTACGGAGGTCGTACGGGAACGCGATCCGCATCGTGTCGCGGAAGATCTCCTTGAGGTGCAGGTCGATCCCGCGCGTGGTGCGGTGGTAGTAGACGTTCGTGTACATGTAGAAGCGGGCGTTCAGGAACATCGTGAAGGCCTGCAGGCCGGCGCGATCGAGCGTGAGGCCCTTCTCCGAGAAGAACGAGTAATAGATGATGCGGTCGATGTCGATCGGCCCGATCGCGACCCCGCACATGTAGGCGTCACGCAGCACGTAGTCCATGTTGTCCGCGGTGAACACGCCCGAGAGCAGCGGCTTCAGGTGCGGGAGCCACTTCGGGTGCGACGTGAGCGGCTGCGTGTAGCTCTTCCCCATCAGGTAGCAGATCCACTCCGGGTCGATGACCTCGCCGGCGTCGAACGCGCCGCTCGGGCTCCGGCGCAGACCGCGGAGCAAGTCCGCGAGCTCCTCGCGGATGATGCGCTGGCCGACCAGCTCGTGGGTCAGGTCGTAGTCGACCAGGAAGTTGTCGTCGAAGAAGTGGCCGAACGGGCCGTGGCCGATGTCGTGGATCAGGCCCGCGGTGCGCAGAAGCTCCTCGATCAGCGGCGCCGACGGCGCGTCGGGGAACACCGAGCGCAGCGACGGATAGAGCTGCTGGGCCAGCCGCCCGGCCAGATGCATCGCGCCGAGGGAGTGCTGGAAGCGGCTATGCTCGGCCGCCGGGTATACCCAGCGCGCCGATTGCAGCTGCGGCACGCGACGCAGCCGCTGCATCCACGAGGTGTCGATCAGATCCTGCTCGGTCGCCTCGCCGGGGATGCCGCCGGGACGCGTATAGAGGATGTACTGATGGATGGGGTCGGCGATGAGACCGCGCCCCTGATAGGGTCCCTCGGCGTCCTTCATCGAACAGAGTCTACCCCGACGGAGCGGGGCTAACGGACCTGAAAGAGGCCGTGCCGGTCGACCGAGGGCACCGAGATGGTCCGAACCTGATTGTCGCGCTGGACGCTGAGCTCGATGAGGTCGCCGGCGCGCCGGGACCAGAGCTGCTCGTAGAACTCTTCCTGGGAGGCGACCGCGACGCCGTTGATCTTCAAGATGCGGTCGCCCTGCCGGAACCCGGCGCGCGACGCCGGGCCCACGGGAGAGAGCTCGCTGACGAAGAGGCCCGCGGGCAGGGCCACGGTGTAGAGGCCCAGCCACGGCCGCGGCGGCCGGCTCGCGATGCGACCTGACTCGATCAGCTCGTCCTTCACCGCCACGAACTTCTCGATGGGGATCGCGAGGTTCACGTGCGGCGGCTCGCCGAGCCGGAGCGACGCGATCCCGATCAGCTCGCCCCGGTCGTTGACGACGGCGCTGCCGCCCCACTGCGGGCTCGCCGGCGCCACGATGATCGCGCGGTCGAGCATGTATTCCCAGTAGGCCGAGAACCGTTTGACCGCGTTCACAGCGCCCGTCACCTGGATGAGGTCATTGTCCTCGTCGACGCCGACCGTGCCCGTTCGGGCGCCGGCGACGACCGCGCGCGAATCGCCGAGCGTCGCGATCGGCCACGGGCCGTCCCCCTCGAGCTTGACGACGCCGAGCCCGGTGTCGAGATCGACGCCGACCACCTGCGCCGGCACGGCGCGCCCGTCACGGCCGCGCGCCTCGAGCTCGATCGAGTCCAGGAGCAGATAGCTCACCGTGAGCGCGTAGCCGCGGGCGTCGAAGATCACGGCGCTGCCGAAGCGGCGGCTGCCGAGCCGCGCCGACGATGCGGCGTTCTCGGCGTTGCGCACGCGGAGCCCGACGATCGCCGGCTCGACGCGCCGCACGAACGAGGGGAACGCCGAGATCTCATCGGGGTTGAGACGTCGATCCGGGGCCGAGGTCGGCGCGCCGGGCGCGATGGACGGAACGACCAGAAGAGTCGCCAGGACCAAGGTCAGGACTCGCCTCATGAAACGTCTCCAGTAATTACCAATCTACCGGCTCGCCTCGGCCGGCGGGGCCCCAGCCCCGCGACGGCCTGCAGCGCGCACACCACAATCAGCGGCGGCCGTACTGTCGCTCGTAGTACGCGCGAAACTCGCCGGACTTGAGCGGGCGCCACCAGGATTCGTGCTCACGATACCACTCGACGGTCGCCCGCAGGGCGTCGCCGAACCGGTGCCGCGGCGTCCAGCCGAGCTGGTGGACTTTTTTCGAGTCGACCGAGTAGCGCCGGTCATGACCCGGGCGATCCTTCACGGGCTGGATCAAGGTCTCGGGCTTGCCGGTGAGCTGCAAGATCTGGCGCGTGAGGACGATGTTCTCGACCTCGTGGCCGCCACCGATGTTGTAGACCTCGCCGTCGGCGCCGCGGCGCAGCACCAGGTCGATGCCCGCGCAATTGTCCAGGACGTAGAGCCAGTCGCGCACGTTCCGTCCGTCGCCGTAGAGCGGCAGCGCCTGGTCGTCGAGCGCGTTCGTCACGAACAGCGGGATGACCTTCTCCGGGTACTGGTTGGGCCCGAAGTTGTTGGACGACCGCGTGATCACGACGGGCACGCGATGGGTGTGCCAGTAGGCCAGCGCGAGCAGGTCGCCGCCCGCCTTGGAGGCCGAGTACGGATTGGACGGCCGCACCGGATCGCTCTCGCGCGAGGAGCCGCGCTCGACCGAGCCGTACACCTCGTCGGTGCTGACGTGCAGGAAGCGCGGAATCTTGAGCTCGCGCACCGCCTCGAGCAGGGTGAAGACGCCGAACACGTCGGTCTTGAGGAACGCGTCGGGCTCCATCAGCGAGCGGTCGACGTGGGACTCCGCGGCGAAATTGACGACGGCGTCGACCCCGCGGCAGGCGTCGCGCACGATCTTGCCGTCACAGACGTCGCCCTGGAGAAACGCGTAGCGCGGGTCGTGCTCGAGATCGGCCAGGTTGGCGGGATTCCCCGCGTAGGTCAGCTTGTCGAGATTGACGACGCGGTCGTCCGGGTGCGTCGTGAGGACGTGCCGGATGAAGTTGGAGCCGATGAAGCCGCTTCCGCCGGTGACCAGCAGCTTCACCGCCCTACCCTCGCGTCACGTCCCAGATCTCTGCGCCGGCATAGTCCCACGGCAACCGGCCCTCGTCGCACATCGCGGGCTCGGGCGAGAAATGGACGTCGGTGAAGTAGATGATGCGGCCCGGCGCGGACGAGAGATTGCACACGCCGTGCGCGACGCCGGGCGGGATGCGCACCATGCGAGAGCCCCCCGCGCCCAGGGTGAGACGCATGCGCGTCCCCTCGGTCTTCGAGCCCACCCGCACGTCGACCAGCACGACGAGCATCCGGTCGGACGGGGGCACGTACCAGATATCCGTCTGGCGCTGGTGGAGATGAAACGCCTTGATCGCGCCGGGCTCGACCTCGCTGTAGTTGATCTGGCGAACGGAGAAGCCGTCGAACGCCTGGGGATGTCCGTCGGTCAGACGCGCCAGCTCGGTCATGCTCCCACCGTCGTCCGAGAAGCGCTTGAGCTCGACGATCTGGACGCCTTCGATCGTCGGAGCGGGGCCGTACGACTGGACCTGGTAGGCGCGCTTGGCGGCGGGCGTGAGATCCATCGAGGTCCCGATCTTACGGCTCGGACTCGAACAGGCGCAACAGATACTGCCCGTACGAGTTGTCCTTCATCGAACGCCCGATGCGGAGCACGTCGTCGCTCGTGATGTAGCCCATGCGGAACGCGATCTCCTCCACGCACGCGACCATCAGCCCCTGCCGCTCCTCGATCGTGCGGATGAAGGTCGACGCGTCCAGGAGTGCCTCATGGGTCCCGGTGTCGAGCCACGCGATCCCGCGGCCGAGCTTCTCGACCTGGAGCTGCCCGCGCCGCAGATAGGCGGCGTTCACGTCGGTGATCTCGAGCTCGCCGCGCGCCGACGGCTTGAGACCCGCCGCGATGTCGAGCACCTGGTTGTCGTAGAAGTAGAGCCCGGTGACGGCGTACGAGGAACGCGGCTTGACCGGCTTTTCCTCGAGCCCGACCGCGCGGCCGTCGGCGCCGAACTCGACGACCCCGTAGCGCTCGGGATCGCGGACCCAGTAGGCGAACACCGTCGCGCCGGCCGGGCGGTCGGCGGCGTGCTTGAGATACTCCGGCAAGCCGTGGCCGTAGAAGACGTTGTCGCCCAGGGCCAGGGCCACTCGGTCATTCCCCACGAAGCGCCGGCCGATGATGAACGCCTGGGCCAGGCCCTCGGGCTTGGGCTGCGCGGCGTACTCGATGCTGAGCCCCAGGTGCCTTCCGTCGCCGAGCAGCCTCCGGAAGGCGTCCTGATCTTGCGGGGTCGTGATCACGAGAACCTTCGAGATGCCCGCGAGCATCAAGGTGGAGAGGGGGTAGTAGATCATCGGCTTGTTGTAGATCGGGACCAGCTGCTTGCTCACGGCGTGGGTCAGCGGGTAAAGTCGCGTTCCCGATCCACCTGCGAGGATGATTCCCTTGATGGAATTCGTCATGGAATTCTGTGAGTATAGCAGCCGCGTTCGGCCGGAGCGAAGGGTCCTGGATTGCGGATCACCCTCGAACCGACCGGGAATGACGGTAATGGTAAAATCGACACCATGAAGACCCTGAAGGACATGCTCGGTGAAGCGCGGCAGGTCGTTCCCGAGGAGGGGCCGGCCGAGGTCGCCCGCCGTCTCGCCGCGGGCGAAAAGATCGTGGTCATTGACGTACGGGATCCCGACGAGTTCCGCGACGGCCATCTCGAGGCGGCGACCAACATCAGCCGCGGATTCCTCGAGTTCCGGGTCGGGACCGCCGTGAGCGACCCCTCGACCCCGGTCGTGCTCTACTGCCAGACCGGGCTTCGGTCCATGCTCGCCGCGAAGGCTCTGAAAGATTTGGGCTACTCGACGGTCATCAACCTTCAGGGCGGGTACCAGAAGTGGGTGCAGTCGGGCATGCCGACCGTCCGCGACGTCCCGATGACTCAGGACCAGATCCAGCGCTACAGCCGTCACTTCCTCCTGCCTCAGGTCGGAGACAAGGGGCAGCGCAAGCTCCTGCGCTCCAAGGTCCTCCTGATCGGCGCCGGCGGTCTGGGCTCGCCGACGGCCTTCTATCTGGCGGCGGCCGGCGTGGGGACGCTCGGGCTGATGGACGGCGACACCGTCGACATCACGAATCTTCAGCGCCAGATCCTTCACACGACCGCCGACGTCGGCAAGCCGAAGGTCGAGTCCGCGACGCGCACCCTGAAGGCCCTCAACCCGGACGTCAACATCGTCGCGCTGCCGACGCGCATCACCGTCGACAACGTGATGGACATCATCAAGGACTACGACCTGATCGTCGACGGCTCGGACAACTTCGAGACGCGCTATCTGGTGAACGACGCCTGCTACCTGGCCGGCAAGACCAACGTCCACGGGTCGATCTTCCAGTTCGAGGGCATGGCGACGGTGTTCGCGCCGAATCAGGGGCCCTGCTATCGGTGCCTCTATCCGACGCCGCCGCCGCCGGGTCTCGTCCCCTCCTGAAGCGAGGCTGGCGTCCTGGGCGTGCTCCCAGGAGTGGTTGGAACGATTCAGGCGACGGAGGCCGTGAAGCTCCTGCTCGGCATCGGCGAGCCGCTGATCGGCCGGCTCCTCACCTACGACGCGCTCGGGATGCGCTTCCGCGAGGTCAGGCTGCGCCGCGATCCGAAGTGCCCGCTCTGCGGGACCTCGCCCACGATCACCGATCTTGCGGTCCACCGAAACGGCGCGGGCGCCGCCTGCGAAGTGTCGACGACCGACGGTCACCGCGAGGGCGTGGCGGCGGGGGTCGCTCCCAAAGCGGGCGGCTGATCGCGGATCTCCGGCTCGTCGCGTGGCGCCCGGCGTGCGATCTGGTCCAGCTGTTCGAGGCTGAGCTCTTCCGCGTCGCTCGGCGGGTCGTCGCGCTCGTCGACGACGCGATCGGGAACGAGTCGAAGACCGAGTCGGCGGCTCATCGTTCGCGAGAGAGCACGATGAGCGTGTCGTGGCCGCGCAGCGCGCCGAGCATGCGATCGCCGTCGACCCGGAACACCGCCGAGAGGTGGTTGCCTCCCGATTCGTGCTTCATGATGATGCGCGTCTGAAACACGTCGAACACGACCGGCACGCCCAGCGCTCCGCGATAGGTCACGACCGCCGGCACGTCGGCCGCGAGGGTGTCGGAGAGCACGATCGTGCCCCAGCCCCATCGACCCGCCTGCGTGAACTCGGCTCGCGCCACGCTCACGCGCCGGTTCATCACGCCCACCCCGCTCCACATTCCGGTCCAGCGTCCGGCAATGTCGGGCACCGCGGGCTCGTCGGGCAACAGCCCGTCCTTGTCGACCGCGGGCTCGCTGGATTCCAGCGGCAGCGACAGGGCGACCCGCGTCGTCATCGCCGTCCGGTGGCGCTCGGCCGGAACGTACCCGGCCGACCGCGGCGACAGGCCGGGGGCTTCACCGCCCGTGGAGCAGGCCGCCGTCGCGAGGAGGGCACTGGCGAGCAGCAGGAGCCGGAGATTCGCGGAACCCATCAGGTCGTTTTTCCCCTTCACCACTCGCTTGGGTGCAAGGCGAACACCACGTTGAGGATTCACATCGAATTGCGAACTTGACCGCGCGCGCCGGCGCAGATTGACAAGCCCTTGTCAGTGCCATGACACTTCCAGAAACTACGAGCCATGACTCGATCGCTCGGACGATCCCTTTCGCAGCCCCTCGTCGAACGCTTCGCTCAGCGAGATCTCGCCCGCCGGCTCGGGGCCGCGCTGCCGTTCGTCACGATCGATGCGGACGGGCGGCCGCACCCCATGCTGCTCTCGTATCTCGAGATCCGCGCCTACGACACGAGAACGGTCGGCCTCGTGATCGGCGCGCGCACGCGCAGCGCGAGCAATCTGGCCGAGCGCGGCGCGGCAACCTTGCTGGTGATCGAGCCGGACGTGACCGTGTACGTGAAGCTGCGCGCGGTCGACGGGCCCTTGCCGGTCGCCGACGCGGGCGAGTACGGGCTGGGCTATTTCCTGCTGGAGGTCGACGAGGTGCTCGAGGACGCCGCGGCGGATTGGGAAGGCGGCATGCGGATCACGAGCGGTCTGCGCTACGCGCCGGCGCCGACGCTCGACGAGCCCTGGGCGCGCGCCACCCTGGCCGCGCTCGCAGAGCCGCGCGCGCGCGCCTGACTACTTCGGATCTTCTTTCGGCGGTGTGTCCTTGGGGGGTTCGGTCGGGCGCGGCCCGCGCCGCGGCGCATCGACCGGGACGGCCTCGCGCTCCTGGTACAGGCCGATCGTGACCTCGAGCTCGGTCTCCTGACCTTCGCGCAACAGGACGACTCGGACCTTCTTGCCGACCGGCGTGGACGAGACCACCCGCTGCAGGTCGCGCGGGCTCTCCAGGCGCGTTCCGTCGATTCCGACTATCACGTCGTCGGCGCGCACGCCGCCCTTGTCCGCCGGCTCGCCCGGCATCACGCTGCGGACCAGCACGCCGCGGGGCTCGCGCAGCTTGAGTCGGCCGATGTCGTCTTCCGTCACCTCGGCGATGGCGACACCGAGCCAGCCCCAGTCGACGCGGCCCTTCGAGGCGAGCTGCGGCAGGAGCAGCTTGACGAGGTTCGAGGGAATCGCGAAGCCGATCGACATGTTCCGCGCCACCATGCTGTTGACGCCGATGACTTGGCCCGACATGTTCACGAGCGGCCCGCCCGAGTTGCCTGGATTGATCGCCGCGTCGGTCTGGATGAAGTCGAACCCCGGTGCCGCCACCGTCAGCGGAGCGCCCTTGCGGCTCACGATCCCCATCGACACGCTCTGCTCGAGCCCGAATGGGTTGCCGAGCGCCAGCACGAGCTCGCCGACGCGCAGGCGGTTCGAGTCGCCGAGCGGGAGCACCGTCAGCTTGGTGGCGCCGTCGATCTTGAGCAGGGCCAGATCGACGCGGTTGTCGCGACCGACGACGGTCGCCGGGAATCGCCGCCCGTCTTCCAGACGCACCTGAATCTGTCCCGCGCTTTCGATCACGTGGGCGTTGGTGACGATCAGCCCGCTCGGGTCGATGATGAACCCGGACCCGGTGGCCCGGCGCGGCTCGCCCGGCTCTTCACGGATCGGCGGCTCGTCCTTCGGCGCCGTCGTCGCGCGCTGGACGCGGACGTAGACGAGCCCGGGCCTCAGGCGCTCCGCGAGATCCGCGAGCAGGTCGTTGACCCGGCCGAGCTCCGGCGCGGCGGCGGTGTCCGGGCTCTCTCGCCAGGGCTTGGGCCCGGCCGCGGTCGACGGACCGGCGCATCCACTTGCCAGGATGACGAGAGCCAGCAGGACGACCAGCGCGCGGACGGGCGACGCGGACATCGAAATCCTCCCCGAGCAGTATACGCCGCCGCGAGGGCGGCGGACCGGGCGGGCAACCGACTAGCGGCTGACCTCGCGGATCAGGTGGGAAAGCTCCGGAATGACGAGCTTCTCGAGCGCGAGTCGGCACGCGTTCGGCGAGCCGGGCATCGAGACGACGATGCGACCGGCGTGCACGCCGAGCTGGGCGCGCGACATCATCGCGGCGGCCCCGATCTCCTGGTACGAGAGCATCCGGAACAGCTCGCCGAATCCGGGAAGCCGCTTGTCGAGCAAGGCCTCGATCGCTTCGTACGTCGAATCGCGCGACGTGACTCCCGTGCCGCCGGTCACGAGCACGGCGCGCACCTCGTCGTTCGCGCACGCCTCGCGGATCACCCGCTGAACATCCTTCGGCTCGTCGCGAACGATGGATCGAGCCGACCACGCGATGGCCGGCGTCCGCCAGGAGCTTTCGGATGAGCTGGCCGCTCGTATCCGTCTCCGGCGTCTTCGTGTCGGAGACGGTCAGCACCCAGCAGCCGATCGAGCGCGGTGCGGTGGCGCTGGTGCTCGAGCGGGCGTACTGTCGGGCCGGCTCATCGCTCGCCTCCGGGACCCCCGTAGGCGCGATCGAGAATCTCGACGAGATGCATGACCCGAACGCTCGTGTCGTGCGCGCCGAGCCCGGCCTGGATCTGCAGAATGCAGCCCGGATTCGCCGTCACGACCGCCTCGGCGCCCGTCGCGAGCACGTGGCTGACCTTTCGATGCAGCAGACGCGTGGCCATCTCGGGCTCGGTGAGGTTGTAGATGCCCGCGGAGCCGCAGCACCAGTCCGACTCGGTGAGCTCCACGACCCGCAGCCCTGGAATCTGCGCCAGGAGCTTGCGGGGCTCGCTCTTGATCTTCTGGCCGTGCACCACGTGACACGGATCGTGATACGTGCACGTCAGCGGAACCGGCGAGAGCGGGCCGCGCAGCGGCTCCTGCGCGAGAAACTCGGCGAGATCGCGGACGGAGGCGGCGAATCGCCTGGCGCGCTCGGCGTACGCGCGATCGTCGGCGAGCAGGTGGCCGTACGCCTTCATGTGGGCGCCGCAGCCCGACGTGTTCACGACGACCGCGTCGGCACGCGCGGCCTCGAACGCATCGATCGTCTGGCGCGCCATCGTCAGGGCACGCTCGTGATCGCCGCCGTGCGCATTCAGCGCCCCGCAGCAGCCCTGTCCGGCGGGCACCACCACCTCGCAGCCGTTCTTCGCGAGCACGCGCGCGGTCGCGCGGTTGTGCGCCGCGAAGATGACGGACTGGACGCATCCGGTCAGCAGCGCGACGCGCGCGCGGCGGGTTCCCTCGGCGCGCGTCACGGCCGGCGGCGCCGTCCGTTCACTCCTCGCCGGCACCGGCGGCAGGAGCGCCTCCCACGCCGGCAGGGTCCCGGGCAGGAGCCGCACGAGGCCCGACTTACGGACCAAACGCTGCAGCCCGCTCGCCTGATAGAAGCGCGCGCCGGAGGCGGCGAGGCCGAGCAGGCGCGGATGTCCGAGCAAGAGCCCGAAGTTGAGCCAGCGAAAGAGCCGGCGCCCGAGCGCACCCGGCCGGTCGCGCTCGATCTCGGCCTTGGCCGCTTCGATCAGGCGCCCGTACGGCACGCCGGCGGGACACACGGTCTCGCAGGCGCGGCAGTCGAGGCACAGCGACAGATGGCGCACCGTCGAGTCGCTCAGGCTCATCCGGCCTTCGGCGAGCGACTTGATGATGAAGATCCGTCCGCGCGGCGAGTCCATCTCGGTCCCGAGCTCCGAGAACGTCGGACAGTACGCGAGACAGAGCCCGCAATGCACGCACTGGTTGACGCCGTCCACCGACAGCCCATGCAGGGTGAGCGGCCCGGTGGGGGCTGGTGGTGATGTGTGAGTCGTCGTGTCCATGCGCTAGCCGTCGACCTCCGAAGCGATCATGCGCTCAGATCCCGGCGACGAAGCGGCCGGGGTTCAGGATGTTCCGCGGATCGAGCTGCGCTTTGATGCGCTCCATGATCCGGCCGGCGGCGCCCGGATCGTCCCACACCGGGATCTGCGATTTGATCGCGAGCGGCGCCCATTCGAGATTCGCGTAACCGCCGCCGGCGCGAGCCATCTCGCGCCACTCGGCGAGGACGACGGCGAGCGCCGCGGGGTCCTTCGGCGCCGGCTCCGACGCGAGCGCGCCGCGCACGACGCCGACCCCCGCGTGGGCGGCCCACGCGCTCTGGAGCCCGCGTCCGCGGGCGATGCCCGCGCCCTGCTCCATGATCTCCGCGACCTGGCTCGGCAACACCGCGAGGGCCATCACGGCCGCCGTCGTCGAGAATGCCGCGCGCGCGGCCGTCGGCAGCCGGGTCCATGCGGCCGCGTCGAGGAGCCTCGGGTCGCGCCCTCCGAGCGGTCCGGTCAGGCGCGCGAGCTCGGCGCGCTGCCAGTCGACCTGCTCGCGGACCCCGTCGAATCCGACGACCAATACACCACCCGGCGTCGGAGAGCCTGCCGCGAGTCCGGCGCCGCTCGCGCCGGCGCTGTCGAGGAGCTCGACCGCGTTCGGGATCAGGTCGCTGGCCGCGACGGCTTTCACCGCCGAGCCCGCGTCCTTGAGACGATCGAAGCGGACCGACACGAGCTCTTCCTGCTCGGGCAACGGTCGAAGCTTGACGGTCGCCTCGACGATCACGCCCAGGGTGCCGTACGAGCCGATGAAGAGCTTCGGCAGATCGTAGCCGGCGACGTTCTTCACGACCTTGCCGCCGCCCTTCACGATGGAGCCATCGGCCGTCACGACGGTCACGCCGATCAGGACGTCCCGCGCCGTGCCGTAGAGGTGGCGCCGCGGCCCGCACGCGTTCGTCGCGAGCACGCCGCCGACCGTCGCGCGTTCGGCGTCGGCGGGATCGAGCGACAGCCACTGGCCGCGGCTCCCCAGCGCCGTCTGAAACGCCCGGACCGTCATGCCCGCCTCGACCGTCGCGGTCAGGTCGCCGGGCTCATGATCGAGAAGCCGGCCGAGCCGGCGCAGCCCGAGGACGAGCCCGGTGCGACCGGCCGGCATACCGACGCTGGCGGCGGTCCCGCCACCCCACGGCGTGACGGGCGTGCCGACCTCCGAGGCCAGTGCCATCACGGCGGCGACCTCCTCGACCGAGCCGGGAAAGACCGCCACCTCGGGCGTGCGGCCCTCGACGACATACGGCGAGAGCTCGACGCCGGTCAGGACGTTGGCGGCGCCGACGGTCGTGCGGAGCTTTTGGAGCAGCGCGTCGGGCACGGATGCTGCGACGGCCCGCGCTAGAAGCGCTGGGCGAGGCCCTTTTCTTCGATCGCGTGCGGCCGATACGCGACGGGCCCGACTTCGCCGCAGGACTTCTTCGTCGGGAAGATCTTGCCCGGGTTGCACAGTCCGGACGGATTGAACGCGCTCTTCAGCCGATGCATGAGGGCAAGATCTGCGGCGGAAAAAATGAACGGCATGAAGTCGGCTTTCTCGAGGCCGATGCCGTGCTCGCCGGAGATCGATCCACCAACTTGAGCGCACACCTTCATGATCTCGGCGCCGGCCGCCACGACGCGCGCCTCCTCGCCCGGCTTGCGCGGATCGTAGAGGATGTTGGGATGCAGGTTGCCGTCGCCGGCGTGGAACACGTTGCCGACGCGGAGCCCCGCGGCGGCGACGATCTCGTTCACCCGGCGGAGCACGTACGGAAGCTTCGTGCGCGGGATGACGCCGTCCATCACCATGTAGGCCGGCGACACGCGGCCGTACGCGCCGAACGCGGACTTGCGGCCCTTCCAGAGGAGCTGCCGCTCGGCCTCGCTCCGCGCCGTGCGCACCTCGCGCGCGCCCGACTCGCGGCACGCCTCGACGATGTGCTCGGCCTGAACGTCCATCCCGACGGCGAGCCCGTCCAGCTCGATGAGGAGCGCCGCGTCGGCGTCGCGCGGGTAGCCGCAGTTGAACGCGTCCTCGACCGCCTGGATCGTCAGGTGGTCGATCATCTCCATCGCCGCCGGCACGAGTCCGCGCGCGATGATGGCCGACACGGCGGCCGACGCCTGATCGATCGCGTCGAACACCGCGAGCACGGTCTTGACGGCCTGCGGCTTCTTGAGGATGCGGACGACGATCCGCGTGGCGATCCCGAACGTGCCCTCGGAGCCGACGAAAACGCCGGCCAGGTCGTAGCCGCACGCCTCCCGCGTCTTGCCGCCGAGCCACACGATCTCGCCGTCGGGCATGACCACTTCGAGGCCGAGCACGTGATTCGTGGTGACGCCGTACTTCAAGGTGTGCGGGCCGCCGGAGTTGTTGGCGATGTTGCCGCCGATCGTGCACGCCTGCTGGCTCGAGGGATCGGGCGCGTAGTAGTAGCCGCGGGGGCCGACCTTCCAGGAGAGGTGCAGGTTGACGAGCCCGGGCTCGACGACGGCGAGCTGGTTCTCGTAGTCGACCTCGAGCACCCGGTTCATCCGCATCATCGAGATCACGATGCCGCCCTCGGTGGGCAGGCATCCGCCCGAGAGCCCGGTGCCCGCGCCGCGGGCGACGAACGGAAGGTTCTCGCGGTTCGCGAGCTTCACGACTGCCGAGACGTGCTGGGCCGATGTCGGGAAGACGACGAAGTCAGCGAGCGCCCGGAACAAGGTCAGCCCGTCGGATTCGTAGACCATCAGCTCGTCGGGGTCCGACAGCACCGCGCCGGGGCCGACGATCGACTCCAGCTCGCGCCGGAGATCGCGTTTCCTGGAATCCGTCAAGGTCGACATGGGGTTGAGCGAATTATACCCCGCCCAGCAGGACCTGCGCCGCCCGCGCGATGGCGGCCGAGTCGATCCCGTAGTGCCGATACAGATCGCCGCGCGCCCCGGACTGACCGAAGTCGTCCACGCCGAGCGCCTGCTGCGGCACCCCGAGCGCGGCCCCGATGAAGGCGAGCGCGTGCGAGTGGCCGTCGAGCACCGAGACGACGGGCACGCCTTCCTCGTCGGCGCTCACGAGATCTTCGAGATATGGACGCGCGTCTCGCAGACCGCGATAGAGGCGGTCGGGGCTCGTCACCGCGAAGACGCTCGCCAGGATGCCGCGCTCGCGGAGCGCGCGCTGCGCCGTGATCGCCTCGGGAACGGTGACACCGGCGGCAAAGAGGCTGACCGCGTTCACCTCGGGATCCCAGCCCGGCTCGCTCCGCGCGTCCACCAGCCGGTAGGCCCCGCGCAGCACGTCGGTCTGGTACGCCGGACTCGGCGGCAAGCGCCTGCGACTGGTCGATCGGCCGAGTCGAGAGTCGCAGGTACGCCGCCTCGCCGCGGCCCTCGGCGAGACCGCGAAGCGCGTCGAGCAGGATCCACTCGACGTCGCGGGCGAACGTCGGGTCCCAGAACACGATCCCCGGCAGCGCGACGCCGATCCCGGGCGTGATCACCGACTGGTGCGCGCCGCCCTCCGGCGAGAGCGTCACGCCCGACGGCGTCGCCGCCACGACGAAGCGCGAGCCGGAGTAGAGCGCGTGATAGAGCGCGTCCAGCCCACGGGTGACGAAGGGATCGTAGAGCGTGCCGATCGGCAGCAAGGTCTCGCCGAGGAGCTCGCGCGAGAGACCCAGGGCGCCGAGGAGCAGGAACAAGTTGTGCTCGGCGATACCGAGCTCGATGTGCTGACCGCTCGGCGACTCCTTCCACTGCATGGCCTGAGGCACGTCCGCGAACGGGTTCCGCCGCGCCTCGGGATAGTAGACGCCCTTGCGGTTGATCCACCCCGCCAGGTGCGTGGTGATCGCGACGTCGGCCGACACCGTCACGATGCGATCCGCCGCCGGCAGCCGGCTCAGCGCGCCGAGCACGCGACCGAACGCCTCCTGGCTCGAGCACTCCGCCGGGTAGCTCTCGTCGAGCTCGGCGGGAATCTCGACCCTGGTCGCGCTCGGTGCCGGCGCGGTGAAGAGCGGCGGCAGCCGCTGCACGAGCTTGGCTTCCTCGCTGTCCGGCGCGAACCCGTCCCACTCGCGGCCTTCGCGGATACCGAGCGACGCCCGCAGCTCGTCGATCTGGCTCTGGGTGAGGAGCATCGTGTGATTGAGGGGATCGCCGGCCAGCGGAAGCCCCCAGCCCTTGATGGTGCTGGCGAAGATGACCGAGGGCCGGTCGCTCACCTTCCCGGCCGCGGCGAGTGCCTCGGCGAGGAGCTGGAGATCGTGACCGCCGACGTCGGCGACGAGCTCGGCGAGCGCGGCGTCGCTCGTGCCGGAGAGCAGCCGGTCGAGCGTCCGGTCGATTCCACCCGCGTCCTTCGCCACGAGCGCCTTGCGCGCGGCGCCGGGCGGCAGGCGGAGAAGACGCTGGTACTCCGTGTTCGTCATCCCTTGCAGGCGCTCGCGGAGCTTCTCGCCACCACGCGTGTCGAAGACGGCCTGAAGCTTTCGCCCCCACTTGAGCTCGCTGACGTGCCATCCACCCGCCTCGAACATCGCCCGCATCTGGCGCAGACGCCCGTCGGGCACGATGCGGTCGAGCGACTGACGGTTCACGTCCACGATCCAGAGGACGTTGGACAGCCGCGCGACGACCTCCTCGGCCAGCGCCTCGGCCACGTTCCCCTCGTCGAGCTCGGCGTCCCCGACGATGACGATGACGCGCCCGCGTCGCTCGACCGCCGAAATGATCGGCGACGTAGCGCGACGCCAGCGCTCCGAACGTCGCCTGCACGGCGCCGAGGCCCATCGAGCCGGTCGAGAGGTCGACGACGTCGGCATTCTTGCGACGGCTCGGGTAAGCCTGGAGCCCGCCGAAGGTCCGCAGCTCGCGCAGCGCCTCGGCCGTCAGCCGCCCGCGCAGGTACTGGATCGCGTAGAACGCCGGCGACGCGTGAGCCTTCACGGCGACGAGATCGTCGGGACGGAGCGCGTCGAAGTAGAGCGCGGTCAGCAGGCTGACGATCGAGGACGACGACGCCTGGTGGCCGCCGACCTTCAGGCCGTCCGCGTTCGGACGGAGCGCGTTGGCGTGGTGGACCATGTAGGTGCCGAGCCACAGCACCTTCTTCTGGATCCGGTCCAGGAGCTCCAGACGGTTCACCGCGGGTCGAAGGGTAACATGGCGTGGCCGTTGAAGAGTCGGCCCTTCGCGTGTACATTGCGCTGCATGTCTGAACGCACCCGGGATCTTCGGATCGAGAGCTTCCGGCCGCTCCTGCCGCCGGCGATTCTCCTCGAAGAGCAGCCGCTCCACGAGCGCGGCTCGGAGACCGTCACCCGCGCGCGCCGCGACATCAGTCGCATCCTCCGCGGGGAGGACGATCGGCTCGTCGTGATCGTCGGGCCGTGCTCGATCCACGACCCGGCCGCCGCGCTCGAGTACGGGCGGCGCCTGCGCACGGTGGCCGACGAGCACGCGCGCGATCTCTGCATCGTGATGCGCGTCTATTTCGAGAAACCCCGCACCACGGTCGGCTGGAAGGGGCTCATCAACGATCCGCATCTCGACGGCAGCTTCGTGATCAACGAGGGCCTCCGGCGTGCGCGCCGGGTCCTGCTCGATCTGGCCGAGCTCGGATTGCCCGCGGGCTGCGAGTTTCTCGATCCGATCTCGCCGCAGTTCACCTCGGATCTGGTCTCCTGGGGCGCGATCGGGGCGCGGACGACCGAGAGCCAGGTGCACCGCGAGCTCGCGTCGGGCCTCTCGATGCCGGTCGGCTTCAAGAACGGCACCGATGGCGGTGTCCAGATCGCGATCGACGCCGTCCGCGCCGCCACGCATCCGCACCAGTTCCTCGGCGTGACCGAGCAGGGGCTCTGCGCGATCGTCGCCACGCGCGGCAACCCCGACTGTCACATCATCCTGCGCGGCGGCGCGAGCGGCCCCAACTACGACGCGGTCAGCGTGCAGAAGACCGCGGCCGCGCTCATCGACGCCGGGCTCGCGCCGCGGCTCATGGTCGACACGAGCCACGGCAACAGCGACAAGGACTATCGCCGGCAGCCGGTCGCCGCGCACGATCTCGCCGAGCAGGTCGCCCACGGCGAGACCGCGATCTTCGGCGTGATGATGGAGAGCTTCCTCGTCGACGGACGACAGGATCTGAAGAATCCGGCGGCGCTTCGTTACGGACAGAGCGTCACCGACGCGTGCATGGGCTGGGAGATGACGTTGCCGGTTCTCGCGGACCTCGCGCGGGCCGTCCGCGCGCGCCGGAAGACGAGCTAGCGCAGCCGCGCTCGGGGGCCACCCGGTGGCGATCATCATCCCCGCCGACCTCACGATCGTCACCCTGCGCCGCGGCGACCTCGAGCTGTCCCAGCGCTGGACGGAGGAGCACGCGGTCGCGGTGCTACGGCACGCCAGTGACCTCCTGAAGGCGCACGCCAACATCGAATTCCCGCTCGGCACGTGCGAGCAGGTCGTCGAGACGATGCCGTCGGGCGGCGCGAGCGACGCGGTCGACGAGGCGGGCTACGACTTCCTCGCGGCGACCTACAAGGCCGGCGATGGGATCCGGGTGCTGCTGGTCGATCGAGTCGTGGAAGGCCGAGCTCGGAACCCAGTCCCGGCAGCAGACGCGGGTCTGCGTGATCGCCCACGGCTCGGACCTCGGTGCGACCTCGCGGATGCTGGCCCACGAGCTCGGTCACCTGCTCGCGCTGCCTCACGTCGACAGCGGTCGCAGGCCGGAGCACGCCCCGCACGATCAGACCTGGACGCGGAATCTCATGTACTCGGGCACGCTCAGCCGATCGGCCGAGCTGACGCCGACCCAGGTGCAGGCGGCGCGGTCGTCGCCGCTGGCTCGCCGCTTTGGCGGCCGCTGACCGGGGAGCTACTGACCGCGAAAAATCGGACGGCGATGCTCGAGCATCGCTCGGACGCCTTCGCGCGCGTCGGCGCTGGCGCGCGCCCGGCGCGCGACCTCGTCGAGATCCTTGTGCTCGAGCCGCTCGCGCAGCGAGACCGCACGGCGGATGATCGACTTCATTCCGGCGAGCGAGAGCGGCGCGTTGCCGGCGATCGTGCGCGCCATATCGTAGGTGGCCTGCTCGAGCTCGGCGGCGGGAACGACCGTGTGCACCATCCCCATCTCGTACGCGCGCTTGGCGTCCACCGGCTGGCCCGTGAGAAGGATCTGCCGCGTGAACGCCGGGCCGATGATCTCGACGAGCTTCTGGCCGAGCGCGAAGGGCACGACGAGCCCGATCTTGGCCAGCGGCATCGCGAAGCGCGCCACGTCGGCGGCGACGCGAAAATCGCAGTGCAGGGCGAGCTCGCACCCGCCCGCGTACGCCGCGCCGTGGACCATCGCGATCGTCGGATGGCGCGAGGCTTCGATCTGCTGGAACAACGCGATCACGTCGGCCTCGGGCTCGAGCCCGTCGTCCTGTCGCCGGCTCATCTCGTTGAGATCTCGGCCTGAGCAGAACGCCTGGCCGGCGCCCCGGATCACCACCGCCCGGACGCTCGTGTCGCTCTCGAGCGCGTCGAAACGACGGCTCAGCGCGTCCATGAGCGCGGTGTTGAGCGCGTTGCGGCGCTCGGGACGGTTCAAGGTGATGGTCGCGATGCCGTCGGCCACCGCGTACAGGATTTCGTCGGCCATGGACGTACCCCCGGGGTCTAGCGGAAGAGCGAGCGCGCGATCACCATGCGGTGGACCTCGGACGGGCCCTCGCCGATGCGGCGCACGCGCGCTTCGCGGTACCAGCGCTCGAGCGGAAATTCCTTCGAGACACCGTAGGCGCCGTGGATCTGCACCGCGGAATCGATGACGCGGCCGAGCACCTCGCTCGAGTAGAGCTTGGCGATCGACGCCTCGACCCGCGCGTCCTCACCGCGGTCGGCCTTCCAGGCGCCCTCCCAGATGATCCAGCGGCAGGCGCGCAGCTCGACCTCGGCGTCGGCGAGCATCCACTGGATGGCCTGGCGCTGGGAGAGCGGCGCGCCGAAGGTCGAGCGCTGCTTGGCGTGAGCGATGGCCATGCGATGCGCGGCGACGGCGACGCCGAGGTTGCAGGCCGAGTACGGGAAGCGGTTCTTCACGAGCAGCTCGAAGGCGAGATCGAGCCCCTGCCCCTCGGCGCCGACGAGGTTCTCGGCGGGGACCTCGCAGTCTTCCAGGGTGACGTCGTTCGGGATCGCGGAGGTCCTGATGACCTTGATGGGCCGCGCGGTGAAGCCCGGCGTGCCCCGCTCGAGGATGAAGCACGAGATACCGCCGCGGCCTTTGGTCTTGTCGGTGCGCGCCCACACGAGGCCCCACGGCGCGTCGTGGGCGCGAGAGGTGAAGACCTTGCGTCCGTTGAGGACCCAGCGGTCGCCGCGCTTCTCGGCGCGGGTCTGGATCGCCCCGGCGGGATCGGAGCCGCCCGAGGGCTCGGTGATGGCGAAGAACGTCTTCAGGCCATCGCGGATCGTCGGGACCGCGTACTTCGCGATCTGCTCCTTGCTGCCGGCCCAGATCGCGGGAGGCGGATAGCGCCCGAAGACGCCGCAGCCCGGATTGTAGAGACCCATCCGGTGCTGCGACATCTCCTCGAGCGCCACGCACATCGAGAACGTGTCGAGGCCGCCGCCCCCGTACTGCTCGGGAGCGCCGAGCGCCCAGAGCCCCGCGGCCTTCGTCTTGGCCGAGATCCTCTGGTAGTCGTCGTCCGGCAGCTCGGGCGCGTCGGGGTCGATCCGCTGCTCGACGGGGATGACCTCGTCGCGCACGACCCTTCGGATCTGCTCGCGCAGCGCGAGCAGCTCGTCCGGCAGCCGGAAGCCGGGAAAGTTCATTGGGTTATAGGCGCGCCTCGGCCGGCGGGGCCCCAGCCCCGCGACGGCCTGCAGCGCGCACGTCCATCATAGGCGCGCCTCGGCCGGCGGGACCCCAGCCCCGCGACGGCCTGTAGCGCGCACGTCCATCATAGGCGCGCCTCGGCCGGCGGGGCCCCAGCCCCGCGACGGCCTGCAGCGCGCACGTCCACTACACCCGCACGGGGCGATAGGTCGGCGTGCGCCACTCCGGGAACCGGCTGTCGACCCCGCGCACGATGTCCATGTACGCCCGGGTGAGACGCGCCGTGATCGGGCCGACCTTGCCGTCGCCGAGCGGGAACTTGTCGATCGAGAGGATCGGCGTGATCTCGTAGCCGCTGCCGCAGAGGAACGCCTCGTCGGCCACGTAAAGCTCGGTGCGATCGATCTCGCGCTCGACGACGCCCATGCCCAGGAGCTCAGGGCAGATCGAGTCCATCAGGGTCGTGCGCGTGATGCTCTCGAGGATGTCCGCGGTGATCGGCGGCGTCACGAGCCGGCCCTTGCGCACCATGAAGAACGTCGCGCCGGTGCCCTCGGCGACGTGCCCTTCCTTGTTGAGAAGGATCGGCTGGTCGTAGCCGTCGGCATTCGCCTGCAGGGTCGCGAGCCGCCCGTTCTGGTAGTTGGCGCCGCACTTCAGACGGATCGGGATCGCGTTGTCCGACGTGCGAACCCAGGAGCTCACGCAGCACTTGAGGCCGCTGCCTTCCTCGACGCGCGGCCGGCGCCGCGGGTTGATGTAGATGCCGGTCGGCGTCGTGGCGTTGAGCCCGGTGCCCGTCACGTACGCGCACCATGTGCATGTGGATGTCTTCCTTGATCTCGTTTCCGGAAAGCACCTGGCGCACGGCCTCGTAGAGATCGAGGTCGCTGTAGGGAATCGTGAAGCGCATCATCTTCATCGACTCCCGGAAGCGCTGGAAGTGCTCGGGCAGACGGAAGGAATACACCTCGTCGTCGGCCGCGTTCCAGTAGGCGCGGAGCCCCTCGAACACGTTGGTCGCGTAGAACACGGCGGCGCTGTTGACGGGCAGGACCGCCTGCGCCTGGGGCACGAGCTTGCCGTTCATCCAGATGTTCAGCTCTTTCATATGACCGGGCTCCTTTGTAGTCGGATGCAGGGAGGATACAAGATCGGGGCGTCCGGCGAAACTAGCTCTGCGGCGGGTCGTCAGATGCGGGGTCCAACGGGGCGCCGCCCCTCGACTATTCTGACCCGAGGTGGCATCTCGGTTGCACCCCCAGAAGCTCGGGAGAAGTGAACAATGGGTTTGTATGGGGTCTATCGGCCACTAGCCCCTGGTCATCATGGCAGCCGCTGTCGCCAATAGTGACACTGGAGCCGCGGTGGAGGCGCGCCGGCCTCTCGTGACACTGTGCGCGCTGGCGCTGCTGGCCACGGCTTCCGTGGCGGCGGCTCAATCGCAATGGACGCCCACGAGTGCCCAGGTCGCCCGCGCGATCGACGGCGAAGCCATCGAGGTGAAGATCGGAGACCGCACCGAGATCGTCCGCTACATCGGAATCAGCACCCCAGAGATTCAGCTCCCCACGCGCGGTGCCGAGCGATCCGGCGAAGCGGCCAAAGCCACCAACGCCCGACTGGCGACCGGCAAGAACGTTCAGCTCGTCTTCGACGTCCAGCGTCGTGATCGTTTCGGCCGCCTGCTCGCGTACGTGTATGCCGGAGACTCGTTCCTGAACGCCGAGCTTGTGGCCGCCGGCTACGCTGAAGTGGCCACGTACCCACCAAACGTTCGGCATCGCGAGACATTCATGACGCGGCAGCGTGAAGCGCGTCAGGCGAGACGCGGCCTCTGGGCCGACCCGGACGCCGCACAGTATCATCGGCCCCGGCCCGCCGGCGTCTTCGGAAACACGCGACTGCAGATTTATTTTCATCCGGACGACGGGTCCCGCCACCTTCTGCTCGCAGATCCGTTCGTGCACTTCGAGAGCCCACAGCACGCGGCGACGGCCGGATACCGGCCGTCGATGGACTACGCGTTATTCGCTCGGAGGGAACAGCAGATTCTGAGCGGTGAGGCCCTCGTTCCTCGCAATGCACACGGCCACGTGTCTACGCGCGACGGGACCTCCTACAGCCCGTACGGGAGCCCGCCGCAACGGTAGACGCCTGGGCGGCCCCGGTGATCCACGAGCCGGGCCGCCGCCGGTCGGATGTTGCTCTCGTTGTGCCGCCGACATCTCGTACAATTCACTGCGAGCGACCGTAGAGAACATGCCCGTCGATGTGGCGACCACCACACGGAGATGCCATGGACGATCGTGAGCTCGCCACGCCCGACACCGCCCATCTCGCGCAAACGCTCGAGCGTGTCCACGACGCCGACGTCGCCGACGCGCTGAACGCCATCGAACCCCACGCGGCGGCGCGCGTGCTGGCCGCGCTGCCGTTCGATCTGGCGGTGCGCGCGCTCAACCAGCCGGAGCTCGATCACCGGGCACACCTGTTCGAGCACCTGCCCATCGAGAAGGCCGTGGCGTTGATGGAAGCGATGTCGGCCGATCAGCGCACTGAGGTCTTCCGTGCGCTGCCCCAGGGCGTCGCCGCGCGGCTGCTGACCGCACTCGACCCGAGCTCCCGAGCGTCATTACAGTCACTCCTGGTCTATCCGGCGGGGACGGCGGGCGGGATCATGACCACGGAGCACGTCGAGGCGCCCGCGACGTGGACGGCGGAACGCGCGCTCGCGCAGATCCGCGGCAGCGGCCACCCGCGGCGACCCGTCTATGCCGTCTACGTCCTCGATCCGGTGGACCGTCGCCTGATTCACGTGGTCACCCTGCGAGAGCTCGTGCTCGCCGATCCCACCCGCACCTTGCTCGAGATCGGTGAGCGACATCCTCCCGTCACCGTCAAAGCGTGGACCGATCGGGAGGAAGCGGCTCGCCTGATCGCGAAGTACGACCTGCTGGCCGTGCCTGTCATCGACGAGGGCGGCCACCTGCTCGGCATCGTCACCGTGGACGACGTCATCGACGCGATGATCAAGGAGCAGACGGAGGACGTCCACAAGCTCGGCGGCGTGCAAGAGCTCGACGAGCCGTATACGAAAGTCAGCTTCGGGACGATGATTCGCAAGCGGGGCGGCTGGCTGTGCGCGCTCTTCTTGAGCGAGATGCTCACCGCCACGGCCATGCAGCACTTCGAGGGAGCGCTGAGCCGTGCGATCGTGCTCACGCTCTTCATTCCGCTGATCATGAGCTCCGGGGGTAACTCCGGATCACAGGCGACCTCGCTCATCATCCGCGCCCTGGCGCTGCGCGACCTCCGCCTGGGTGACTGGTACCGGGTGGCGTTGCGCGAGCTTCCGACCGGCATCGCGCTCGGCTCCATTCTCGGAGGCATCGGCATCGCGCGGATCGTGTCCTGGCAGTTCCTCGGGTTCTACGACTACGGCGAGCACTGGTTCTTGATCGCCCTCACGGTCGGCCTGGCGCTGATCGGCGTCGTGACGTTCGGCTCGCTGGCCGGCTCGATGCTGCCCTTCGTCTTGCGTCGGCTCGGGTTCGATCCGGCGAGCGCCTCGGCCCCGTTCGTGGCGACGCTCGTGGACGTCACCGGCCTCGTGATCTACTTCACCGTGGCGTTCGCCGTCCTGCGCGGCACGCTGCTCTAGGAGAAAGTGCTCGGCGGAGCCGTCCGGCGAAACCGGCGGTGCGGCTCGCTGAGGAGATGTCTATTCCTGTCGCGTCCGGACTTCGAGCGTGCTGACGAGGCGCTTGACGCCAGGAACGCTTCTGGCGACCGTCTCGGCCTTTTCCTTTTGCTCGCCCGACTCCACGCTCGAAGACGCCGCGCGATTGACTGATACTCTGGGCGCGATGACAGCGGTGGTCGAGCTACGCGGGGCGCGGAAGCGGTTCGGCGAGATCGAGGCGGTCAAGGGAGTCGATCTCGCGATCGGGCCCGGCGAGCTGGTCGCGCTCCTCGGGCCGAACGGCGCCGGCAAGACGACGTCGATCAGCCTTGATGCTCGGTCTCCGGCAGCCGACCGCGGGCGAGGCCCGGCTCTTCGGGCTCAACCCGAACGGATCGCCGCGCGCGGAGCCGCTGCGGCGTGATGCTGCAGGAATCCGGGACGACGGGCGTGCTCACCGTCACGGAGATCGTGGATCTCTTCCGCGCCTACTACCCCTCGCCGCTGCCGACCGCCCGCGCGATCGCGCTGGCCGGGCTCGAACCCAAGGCCGGCGCCAGAATCGGCACGCTCTCCGGCGGCGAGCGCCAGCGGCTCTACTTCGCGCTCGCCGTGTGCGGCGATCCGGAAGCGCTCTTCCTCGACGAACCGACCGTGGGCATGGACGTCGAGGCGCGGCGCGGCGTGCTCGCGAGCATTCGCGCGCTCTCCAACGCCGGCAAGACGATCGTGCTCACCACGCACTATCTCGAAGAGGCGGATCAGTTGGCCGCATCGGATCGTCGTGATCGATCACGGCGTCGTCATCGCCGACGCGACGCCGCGTGAGATCAAGGCGCGGATCCCGAGCAAGCGCGTGAACTTCAGCTGCGAGACGGCGCTCGGCGAGGCGTCGTTCAGCGGCCTCCCGGTGCAGAATCTCGAGATCGCCGATCATCGCGTGCGCCTGCTCAGCAACGAGCCCGAGGCGGTTCTTCGAGCACTGTTCGAGCGCGGCGTGACGGTGCGCGATCTCGAGGTGACGGGCGCCGACCTGGAGGAAGCGTTCCTCATCATGACGAGGCGCTCGTGACGACGGCAACGGCAGCGCCCGTGCTCCAGATGCTGCTCGCCCAGACCAGGAGCGAGCTCTTGATGCGCTGGCGGGTTCCCGCCTTCAGCGTCACCAACCTGGTCCTGCCCATCGTGTTCTTCACGTTCTTCGGCCTGCCGGTCGCGCGCCTCGTGCGCAGCGACGGCGTGAGCATCGGCGCGTATCTGCTCGCCTCGTTCGGCGCCTATGCGGTCGGCAACGTGATGGTCTACGGCTTCGGCATCGGCGTCGCCAACGAGCGCGGGATGAAAATCGACCGTCTGATGCGCGCGAGCCCGCTCCCGCCGCTCGTCTTCATGCTGGCCAAGGTACTGACTGCGCTCGTGTTCTCGCTCGATCGCTCTCGTGCTGCTGATCGGTTACGGGATCGTCGTGGGCGGGATCCACCAGACGCCGGCTGTGTGGGCGACGATCATCCTGCGTCTGCTCGCCGGCTCGCTGCCCTTCATCGCGCTGGGCTTCGCGATCGGCTACTGGTCCGGACCCAACGCGGCGCCGGCGATGGCGAACTTGATCTACCTGCCGCTGTCGTTCGCCTCCGGGCTCTTCGTGCCGCTCAACCAGCTTCCGGTCTTCATCCAGAACCTGGCGCCCTACCTGCCGAGCTATCACTACGCACAGCTCGCCTGGAGCGCGCTCGGCGCCGGCCGGGAGTCGCTGGGCGTGAGCGTGCTGTGGCTCGCGGGCTACACGGCGCTCTTCCTGACTCTGGCGGTGAGATCGTATCGACGTGAAGAGCGCGCGAAGTTCGCGTAGCCGGCGCTAGTTCACCTTCCGTTCGCGCCCGGCCCAGTACGGCTCGCGCAGCTTGAACTTCTGGAGCTTGCCGGTGGCGGTGCGGGCGAGCGCGTCGCGTAGCTCGATCGACGTCGGGCACTTGTAGTGCGCCATGCGCGTGCGACAGAACGCGACCAGATCGTCCGCGCTCGCCTGGGCGCCCGGGCGCAGCACCACCAGCGCCTTGATCGTCTCGCCCCATTTCTCGTGGGGGACGCCGATCACCGCGGCCTCGGCGACGGCGGGGTGCTGGTAGAGGCAGTCCTCGACCTCGATCGACTGACACGTTCTCGCCGCCGGTGATGATCACGTCCTTCTTTCGGTCGGCGATCACGACGTAGGCGTCTTCGGTATGGCCGCCGTCGCCGGTGTGGAACCAGCCGTCCGCCAGCGCCTTCGCGGTCTCCTCGGGCTGGTTCCAGTAGCCCTCGAAGACGTTGTTCGTCCGCGTGAGGATCTCGCCGTTCTCGTCGACGGCCATGCGTACGCCCACGGCCGGCACGCCGGCCCGCGAGAGCCGCCGCGCCCGCTCGCTCCGGTCGACGCCTTCCCATTCCTGGGGCGCGCGGTTGATCGTGAGCAGCGGCGAGGTCTCGGTGAGTCCGTAGATCTGGATGAACTCCCAGCCGAGCTCGGCCTCGATGCGCTCGATCGTCTTCGACGGGGGCGGCGCTCCGGCGACCACGACCCGCACGCGCCCGGCGCCCGGCACGTTCTCCCCGCGCTGACGCCGGGCGACGGCCGCGTCGAGCACCGCCGCGATCACCGCCGGCGCGCAGTTGAACAGGGTCACCCCGTGAGCCTCGACCCGCCGGAGAATTTCCTCGCCGTCGATCTTGCGGATGATCACCTGGCGCGCGCCGATCGCGGTGACCGCGTAGGGCATGCCCCAGCCGTTGCAATGAAACGTCGGCAAGGTGTGCAGGTAGACGTCGCGATCCGAGAGGCCCAGGTGCCAGCCGAACGTCACCGCGTTCAGCCAGCAGCCGCGGTGCGTCAGCTGAACGCCCTTGGGCCGCGCGGTCGTGCCCGACGTGTAGTTGATCGACACGGTCGCGTTCTCGTCGGTCACGCGGCCCCGCGGGCGCGGCGTTCCGTCGCCCGAACAGCTGCGCGTCGGTCGACGTGCCGAGCACGAAGCGGTGCTTGACGTTGAGCTGCTTGAGCGGCTCGTCGAGCTCGGGGTCGATGAGGGCCACGGTCGAGCCGGAGTGCTCGATGATGTAGCGGACCTCTTCCACGTTCAGCCGGAAGTTCACGGGGACGATGACGCGCCCGAAGACGCTCACGCCGAACAGGCTCACCAGGAAGCGCGCGGCATTCGGCGAGACGATCGCGACCCGCTCGCCGTCGCGCACGCCCAGGTCGTCGAGCGCGGCCGCCAGGCTGCGCGACATCGCGGCGAACTCTCCGTAGGTGATGCGGCCGAGTCCGCCGCCGGGCGGGTTCGGCTCGTCGATGACGGCTTCGCGATCGCCGTAGACCTGCTCGGCGCGTTCCAGGAAATCAGCCAGGGTGAGGGGCACGATCATGGTGACTGCTCCCGGCCTTCGGGGCCGTACGGCTCAGGCAAGATAGCGGCGGATCGCCGCGAGCGTGTCCGCGTATTCCTCAGGGCTCGGCAGGCGCGGCGGATGGTTGTTCTCCCAGGTCGGGCGCTTGGGGTTCGGGTCCGAGTCGTAGCGCGGGAACAGGTGCCAGTGCAGGTGCCCGACCGTGTTGCCGAGCGCCTCGTAGTTCATCTTGCGTGGCTTGAACGCGGTGGCGATCGCGCGCGCGACGGCCACCATGTCCTGGTAGTACTGCGTGCTCTGACGCTCGGGCAGCTCGTAGAGCTCGATCGCGTGCGTCTTCGAGACGACCATTGTGTAGCCCTTGTAGTACTGATCGGGCGCCAGGATCGCGATCGACGCGGGCAGGTCCCGCACCTTGCGGAGCACCTGCCCGGCTTCTCCAGCCGGACAGGTGTCCGATCGCTCGAGCGCCGCGACCACCGTACAGAAGACGCAATTTGCCTCGCTCATCGCGCGCGCTCCTCGGGCTCGGCGCCGCCTACTTGGCCTTGGCCGCCCAGTCCGCGTGATACTCGATGCCGAGCTGCTTCATCTCCGCGAGCTTCTCGCCCCATGCGGCCTTCTGCTTGTCCGGCCCCCGCCGCTCGGTGATCTTGTCCCATTCCTTGACGGCTGAATCCAGCGCGTCCTTCGGCGACTTGCGTTTGGCCAGCGCCTCGGTGATCTCGAACGAGAGCTTGCGCTGATACTCGTCGGCGGCCGGAATGACCGGATCCGGGACGAGGTACGGGAAGCTCTGCTGGATGGCGTCGAGATACTTGTCGGCGTCTGGGAACAGCTTGCGGAACTTTTCTGAGCGCAGATGACTCACCCGCCAGGGATCCATGATCGTCTTGGCATCCATCACGATCTTCAGGCTCTGGTCGGGATTCGAGATGAACTCGAGAACCTTCATCGTCGCTTCCTTCTTCTTCGAGTACTTCGAGACCGCCATGCCGCGGCCCGGCGTGATGGCCGGGCGGTTGACGATCTTCCCGTCGATGTCGGCGCCGGGCACGAGGCCGAACCCGGCCTTGCCGACGATTAGCGACTCGGCCGGATTGCCCACGCGCTTGCCGGTCGAGGTCCACGAATAGAGCAGCGGGACCTCGCCCTTGACCAGCATGGTCTTCGGCTCCTCCGACTCGAAGAGGAGCACGCCCGGCGGATAGTACGGCATGGTCTTGACCATCTCCTCGAGCGCGCGCACGCCGGCCGTGGTGGCGATCAGCGGCTTCATGTTCGCGTCGAAGTAGTTTCCGCCGTAGGAGAAGAACCGCGAGCGCCACCAGTGGTACGAGTACCCGCTGCCGGACGGCTTGTACGAGGCGCCGGCGCCGAAGAGCTTGGCCTGGCTGCCGTCCCAGCCCCAGCCGTGGAAGAACTCGGCGGCGTCGTCCCACTGCTTCCACGTCTTCGGCGGCTGGAGATCGTACTTGTACTTGGCCTTGAACTTCGCCCGGTTGTCCGGACGCTCGAAGGCGGGCTTGTTCCAGTACATGATGTGGATGTCGCCGTCGTACGGCATGCTGACCAGCTTGCCCTGGTAACGCAGCATCACCTTGGCGAACACCGGGACGATGTCGTCCATCGCGAAGTCGAGCTTCAGCTTCTCGATCCACGGCTCGAGCGGCTCGAAGTGCCGGCCGTAGTCGGGCATGTTCGAGGGCCCGAACATCACGAGGTCCCAGGGGCTGCCGGCGCTGTTGAACTCGAGCAGGGTCTTGGCGACGAACGCGTCGGCGGGGATGACCTCGGTCTCCAGCTTGACGCCGAGCTTGTCGTAGAGGTCCTGCTCGACGAGGGTGAGCGAGTACTTCACGAATTCCGCGTTGACCACCGCGCGGATCGTCTGCCCTTCGTACGGCCGCGCAGCCGGCGCGCGGTCCGGCCACGCGAGCCAGCCGATCGTGATGAAGCCACCGAGCAGCAAGGCGACCGAAGTCGCGGACCAGAACCGTCTCATGGGAATCTCCCTTGTCTTCGTTTGCTCAGCCCTTCGTGCCGCCGAGCGCCAGGCCCTTGACCAGGTAGCGCTGGAGCATGAAGGCGATCGCGAACGCGGGCAGCACGCCGAGCACGACCGAGGCCGACGCCTCGCCGTAGAACATGTCCGTACCGCCCGACGTGAACGACGTCACCAGCACCATCATGGTCTTGGTCTCGATACCGGTCAGCACGATCGCGAACAGAAACTCGTTCCAGGTCGCGATGAACGAGAAGAGCGCGACGACGGCCAGGCCCGGCGCGATGATCGGCACGACCACCTGAACGAGCGCCCGCAGGCGCGAGCAGCCGTCGATCATCGCCGCCTCCTCGATCTCCACGGGAAAATCACGGAGGAAGCCGACCAGGAGCCACACCGCGAACGGGATGTAGAGCACCGTGTAGATGACGATCAGCGCCAGGTAGTTGTTGGTGATGCCGAGCATCTTGTACACGATGTAGATCGGGATGATCAGCGCGATGGCCGGCAGCATCCGCAGCACGAGCAGGAAGATCGACAGGAGCCCGCCGCCGAAGCGCCAGCGCGCGATCGAGTACGCCGTCGGCAGGCTGACGACCACCGCGGCAATCATGCTGAGGGTCGAGAGCACCAGACTGTTCGTGAAGTACCGCGCCCCGCTCGACCGCGTGAACAGCGCCACGTAGTGCTTGAGCGACGGCTCGACCGGGATCCACACCGGCGGGAACGCGAAGAAGTCCTCGTTACCCTTCAGCGACGTGGTCACGATCCAGAAGAACGGTCCCAGGAAGAACACGAGCGCCGCGAAGAGCCCGAGATAGGTCAGGGCGTGGCCGACGCGCTGCCACAGGCGATGGCGCTGGGCCCGCTTGGTTGTCGAGGACGAGGTCGGCCTGCTTGAAGCCGGCGTCGAGATCGCCAACCACCCACTCGTCAGTATGCTTGCCGAGCGGCAGCTGTCCGTCGCTCGCTGCCGAGAAGTCGGCGTCGGTCCACTTGAGCTCCTGCACCTTCGGACCGGCGGGGGGCGTTGGCGCGGCGCCCGGCTGCGCGGGCGGCGCCGGCGCGGGCCGCACCCAGACGTTGCCCTGCGTTCGCGCGTTCGGGCTGCCCGGCCGCAGCGCTGCGATCGGATCGGTCACGAAGGGAAGCGGCTCGAACTCGATGTCGATGGCTTCGATGGCGGCCACCGCGGTGGCCTCGTCCACGGCCGCGACCGCAATCACCGGCTCGCCGACGTAGAGCGGTTCGTTGGTGAGCCCGCGTTCGCTGAGCGTGCTGGCGATGATCCCTTCGCCGAGGTTGGCGCCTTCGACCACCGCGGGCAGATCGTCGACGGTGAGAATCGCCTTGACGCCGGGCATTGCCTCGGCGGCGCGCGTGTCGAGCCGCGAGACGCGCGCGTGCGGCATCGGGCTCACGAGCAGCTTGGCGAACAGCATCCCCTCGACGCGGTAGTCCTCGGCGTATTTCGCTTTGCCGGTCACCTTGGCGACCAGATCCGGGGTGGTGTAGTTGTGGCCGACGAGCGTCGTCGCCTTCTTTTCAGCCATGCTTCGTTCCTCGGATGAGTACGCGTTCGGAAACCCTAAGGAATCACCGCGACGATACGCCTAAACGAGCCCCGTTTCAACGTCCTTCGGCTCGCTCCGCCCGCTCAGGACAGGCCTATGGTTGGCGTTGTTTTGCGCCCGGCGTGACGGTCGCGGCGACCGCCTCTTCTGCGGCAACCGACCAGTCGAGGTTGGCGGACTCGACGGCGAGGAAGAACGGCCGCGGGTCTTCGGTGACGTAGGCCGTCGCGCCGCCGACGCCGTGGACGTCGACGGCCTCGACGAGCGGCCGCCCGCTGACGTCGCTGTGGACGATGACGCGCAGGAATCCCTTGCCGGGCGCCGATTCGTTGCGGGTTTCCCAGCGCAGCCGCATCGAGCCGGTGTCGCTGATGAAGGCGTCGGTCTGCATCGAGCCGCGCCCCGACCACGAGCCGAGCGGGCGCCAGACGACGGCCGGCTCAACCGCGCGCGGCGGCACCTCGCGGCGGCACGATCCGCACAGCAGCGCCGCGAGCATCAGCCATCGAATCGCGGAGCTTGGAAACATTTGATGACAATTCGGGGCCAGAACCCAGAACCCAGAACCCAGAACCCTTGAACCTCTTCGCGCGCGGCGGACGCCGAAGCGGTACTCGATCGGCGGCCGCCGTCTCTCCCACACACATTTGTAAGGTTGAAACATCACCCGCCCATTGCATGTATAGTCTCGTCACGCTTCGATAGTGAGGAGGATCCGTGCGAGGTTTTGAGCGCATTTCTATCGCCAGCCTCTCGGTGTGCCTGGTCGTGGCTGCGGCCGCGGCGATCCAGTCGCAGGGGCGCGGCGAGTCCAGCGAGTGGCGGTATTACGGCGGCAACAAGGCGTTCAACCGCTACTCGCCGCTCGATCAGATCACCCGCGACAACGTCAAGAACCTGAAGATCGCCTGGCGCCGGCCGGCGGTCAGCGAGCAGCTGACGCAGGCGTTTCCCGATGTGCGGGTGAACAACTACCTGCGGGCGACGCCGATCTTCATCGACGGCAGGCTCTTCACCCAGAACGCGCACGGCCTGGTCGTCGCCTTCGACGGCGAGAGCGGCAAGACCGTCTGGGAGCAGGAGCTGTTCGCGCGCACGCGCGAGGAAGCCAACGGCGCGTCGACGCGCGGCGTCGACTACTGGCGCGGCGGGTCGGGCAACGCCGACAAGCGCATCTTCGCGATCCGCGGCGAGTATCTCTACGCGCTCAACGCCGAGACCGGCAAGCCGGTGGCCGGGTTTGGCGATCAGGGCCGCGCGAGCCTGCACTTCGACGAGGGCGAGCAGCCACTCGCCGGGCGCTTCAACGACAGCACCGGCCCGCTCGTCGTCGGCAACGTGGTCGTCGTCACCGGCAACACCGCCGGCGCCGGCGACACCGGCACGATGAAGAAGGAAGCGGCGCCCGAGGACGTGCGCGGCTTCGACGCCCAGAGCGGCAAGCTGCTCTGGACGTTCCACGTCGTGCCGCGGCCGGGCGAGTTCGGCAACGACACCTGGGGCAACGACTCGTGGAAGATCGCCGGCGACCTCGGCGCCTGGAACCCGATGACGGCGCGACGAAGAGCTCGGCTACGTCTACATCCCGCTGACCGCGCCGACCGCGCTCGGCCTATGGCGGTGGCGCCCGGGCGACAACCTCTTCTCCGACTCGCTGGTCGCGCTCGACGCGAAGACCGGCAAGCGCGTCTGGCACTTCCAGATCGGTGCACCACGACCTCTGGGACTACGACAACGTCGGGCCGGCGATGCTGGCCGACATCACGGTCGACGGACGCCGCATCAAGGCCGTGATCCAGCCGAACAAGAACGGCGTTTCTCTTCGTGCTCGATCGCACCACTGGCAAGCCGGTGTGGCCGATCGAGGAGCGGCCGGTGCCGCAGTCGAACGTGCCGGGCGAGAAGACGTCGCCGACGCAGCCGTTCCCGACCAAGCCGCCGGCGTTCGATCGCCAGGGTGTGACCGATGACGATCTGATCGACTACACGCCCGAGCTGAAGCAGCGCGCGCGCGACATCGCCAAGGACTTCACGATGGGCCCGATGTTCACGCCGCCGTCGATCACCACCGAGGAGCCAGGCACCAACCGCGGCACGCTGATGGTGCCCGGCTCGTGGGGCGCGGCGAACTGGAACACCGGCGCGTTCGATCCGGAGACCGGCATCTACTACGCGATGTCGGCGATTCTTCCCGGGCCGTCGAACCGGGCGATCAAGAAGATGACCAGCCCGGACGCGACGATGGAGTACGCGAGCGTCGGCACGTTCCCCGACATCGAAGGGCTGCCGATCATCAAGGGGCCGTACGGGCGCATCACCGCGCTCGATCTCAACAAGGGCACGCAGGTGTGGATGGCGGCCAACGGCGATGGCCCGCGCTACCACCCGCTGCTCAAGGCGCTCAACCTGCCGCCGCTCGGCGTCCCGAACCGTCCGGCGCCGGTCCTGACCAAGACGCTGCTGTTCCTCGGCGAAGGGAGCAACGCCGTCAGCGGCACACCGCAGACCGACTGGGGCTGGGGCAAGAAGTTCCGGGCCTACGACAAGGCCACCGGCGCGGTGCTGTGGGAAATCGAGCTGCCCTCGGGCACGACCGGCGGCCCGATGACCTACATGCTGAAAGGCAAGCAGTACATCGTCATCCCGATTGGCTCGCGTAGTGAGCCAGCGGAGTACGTGGCGCTGGCGCTGCCTTGAGATCTCTTCGGGCGCCAGTGAAGTTGAACAGGAGGTCAGAAGATCAGGAGATCAGAAGGCTCTTCTAGTTCCGTTGCTTCGTCTTCGATTCGACGGGCTGGCCGGCTTCGCCGGCCAACATGCGGCCGGAGGCGGAACGCGTGAAAACGAATCGCACACGCATCGAGCGACTCGTTTTCACGTGTTCCGTCTCAGGCCGCGCGGCGCGCAGCGCCGCCCCGTCGAATCGCGATGATCGACAGCCGGCAGACAACGCGTTTTAGACGAGCCTCCTGACCTTCTGATCTCCTGATCTTTTGTTTTAGATCGCCGGCCGTCGGAAAAGATGTGAGCCCCGGAAAGCAGCACGAGGCCTATAGCATGACGATGCGGAAGCGTAGCGGCGTGATCCTCCTCATCTCGGCCGCGATCGCGGCCGGCATGATCGCGATTGCCCAGGACGAGACGAAGAACGGCGAATGGCGGTCGTCGGGCGGCGACTCCGCCTACACCCGCTACTCGCCGCTCGCGCAGATCACCAAGGACAACGTCAAGAACCTGAAGGTCCTCTGGCGCCGCCAGGCGCTCGATCCGAAGCTGAAGGAGCAATTCCCCAAGCTGCGGACGAACAACTACCTGCGCGCGACGCCGACGATGATCGGCGGCGTCCTCTACGCGCCGGACTCCGCCGGGCTGCTCGAGGCCTTCGATCCCACGACCGGTGAAACGATCTGGCGGCAGGAACCGGTCCCCGACATGGCGAACGAGGCCGGCGCCTCCAGCACCCGCGGCGTCGATTTCTGGAAAGGCGGATCGGATCATCGCCTCTTCAACGTTCGCGGCGGCTACCTCTACGCCATCGATCTGCGTGGCCGCACGCTGGAGGCGTTCGGCGATCACGGCCGCGTCCGCCTGGTCCCGGAAGGCGCGCGCAGCTTCGGCTGGAGCTCCGGCCCGATCGTCGTCGGCGACGTCGTCGTCATCGCCGGCAACCTCGATGGCGCGGGCGACGGCGGGACGCAGTGGAAGGGCAGCCCGCCCGAAGACGTGCGCGGCTACGACGCGCGCAGCGGCAAGCTGCTGTGGACGTTCCACGTCGTGCCGCGCGGCACCGAGTTCGGCGCCGACAGCTGGGGCAGCGACTCCGGCAAGTTCTCGGGCGATCTCGGCTCGTGGTGCTGCATCTCGTCGGACGAGTCGCTCGGCCACGTCTACATCCCGCTGACCGCGCCGACCGCGGCGTACTACGGCGGCCATCGCCCCGGCGACAACCTGTTCTCGAACGCGCTGGTCGCGCTCGACGCGAAGACCGGCAAGCGTGTCTGGCACTTCCAGACCGTGCATCACGACCTGTGGGAGTACGACCTGGTCGGGCCGGCGACGCTTGGCGACATCCGCGTCGACGGCCGCCGCATCAAGGCGGTGATGCAGCCGAGCAAGACCGGCTTCCTCTACGTCTTCGATCGCGCGACCGGCAAGCCGGTGTGGCCGATCGAAGAGCGGCCCGTACCGCAGTCGACCGTGCCAGGCGAGAAGACGTCGCCGACGCAGCCGTTTCCGACCAAGCCGCCGGCGTTCTCGCGCAGCGGTCTCACCGAGGACGACTTCATCGACTTCACGCCGGAGCTGAAGGCGCAGGCGCGCGAGGTCGCGAAGCAGTTCGTCATCGGTCCGATCTACACGCCGCCGTCGCTCGTGAGCGACGCTCCCGGCGGCAAGCAGGGGACGCTGATGGTGCCCGGCTCATGGGGCGCCGGCAACTGGAACACCGGCGCATTCGATCC
This sequence comes from uncultured Candidatus Rokubacteria bacterium, assembly GCA_963789955.1. Taxonomy (GTDB): domain Bacteria; phylum Methylomirabilota; class Methylomirabilia; order Rokubacteriales; family CSP1-6; genus AR31. The sequence continues at coordinate 10,924 of CAWBMV010000034.1, read as the reverse complement.
GGAGACGGGCTACTACTATGCCTTCTCGCACGAGATCCCGCGCGTCTACCGCATCGCCAAAGCGACCGAGGCGGGTTCGGAGATCGAGGTACTGGAGCCCGAACCGCGACGCCCCGTACATCGACGGCCTGCCGCTCATCAAGCCGCCGTACACCCGCATCGTCGCGTTCGACATGAACAAGGGCGAGCAGGTGTGGACGGCGGTGAACGGCGACGGCCCCCGCAACCATCCGCTGCTGAAGGATCTGAAGCTGCCGCCGCTCGGCACGGCGAGCCGGCCGACGGCGCTCTTGACCAAGACGCTGCTCTTCATCGGCGACGGCAGCAACCTGTTCGGCGGCATCCACCCCTCGATGTGGGGGAAGGGCTTCCGCGCCTACGACAAGGCGACGGGCAAGGTGATCTGGGAAACGGAGCTGCCGTCGGGCACGACGAGCGGCCCGATGACGTACATCGCGCGCGGGAAGCAATACATCGTTGTTCCCATCGGCGGCAGGGACGAGCCCGCTGAATGGATAGCTTTGGGGTTGCCATGAAGGTCGAGCGGATAGTGATCGCAGGCGTGTTGGCCGCGGGCGTGGCCGCGGCAGCGTCGGGCCAGCCGGCCGGTTCGGACGGGACGGTTCGCGACAAGGTCTACAGCCAGGAGCAGTCGAAGCGCGGCCGCGCATCCTACGACGGCAAGTGTGCCTCGTGCCACGACGGCGGCACGATGGGACCGGAGCTCTGGGGCGACGCGTTCCTGACGCAGTGGGAGAACAAGGACGTCGGCGGCTTCTTCACCCGCATCCAGACGACGATGCCGGAGGATGCGCCCGGAAGCCTCGGCGAAAAGGAAGTGCTCGACATCATCGCCTACGTGATTCAGACCAACGGGTTCCCGGCCGGTGACAAGGAGATCGAGAGCAAGGCCGCGCTGGCGACGATGAAGTTCGTGAAGAAGAAATAGAAGAAGCTGCGTAGCTTCAATCGAGGAGGAGCGAGATGGCCACCGTGACGCGTGTGTTGTCCCTCGTCGTGTCTCTTGCCTGCTTCGCGCCCGTGGCCGCCGCGCAGACGGTCACCTCGACGACCGGCGCGATCAACGGCACCGTCACCGACAGCACCAGGTCGGTGCTGCCGGGTGTGACCGTCACCCTCTCCGGCCCGTCGCTGATGGGCACCAGCGTCGCCGTGACCGATCAGAACGGCCTCTTTCGTTTTTCCAGCGTGCCGATCGGCGACTACAAGCTCGCCTTCGAGCTTGCCGGGTTCGGCTCGATCGCGCGTGAGGGGATCCGCGTCGGCGTCGGCTTCATCGCAACGGTGAACGTGGAGTTGAGTCCCGGGGGGCTCAACGAGAGCATCACCGTCAGCGGCGCGACGCCGGTCGTCGACGTGCAGTCCACCAAGGTGGCGAACAACTTCGACAGCGAGCGGCTCGCCGAACTGCCGGGCTCGCGCGACGCGTGGGCGGTTGCGGCGCAGACGCCCGGCGTGGCGATGTCGCGCATGGACGTCGGCGGCAGCACCGCGTGGACGCAGCAGGGGTTCCAGGCATACGGCGTCGGCGGCGGCGAGCGCAACGAGGTGGAGGGGATCCTCGTCAACGAGGGCTCCGGCCAGATGTACTACACCGACTTCTCCTCGTTCGAGGAGATCTCGGTGACCGCGGTCGGCAACACCGCGGAAGTCGGCACGCCGGGCGCCTTCAGCAACTTCGTCAGCAAGTCGGGGAGCAACACCTACCACGGCAACGTCTACTTCGACTTCGAGAACGACGCGATGGAGGCGCACAACATCGACGATGCGCAGATCGCGGCGGGCGTGAAGGGTAGCGAGTTCCTCGACGCCCGCGACCTGAATCGCCTCTCGCTCTTCCGCGACTTCACCGCCGACATCGGCGGCTACGTGAAGAAGGATCGGCTGTGGTGGTACTTCGGCTACCGCAACAACGTCGCCGACCTCCGCTTCCCGACCCTGGTCGACGACATCCAGCACACCTACGGGCCGGTCTACAGCGCCAAGGGCACGGCCAACCTCGGACGGAATCACAAGCTGATTGGCTACTACCAGCACGCCGGCAAGGTGCAGCCCGACTACCTCGGCGCGATCGCGCTGCCGACCGGTCGCGACACCACCGCGGTGATGCACGCCGACACGGTGTGGAGCTCCGGCTATCCGAACGACATCTCCAAGGCCGAGTACAACGGCACGCTGTCGGACCGCATGTTCCTTTTGGTCCGCGGCGGAGCGATGAAATCGTTCTGGTATCGCAACTTCAAGAGCAGCGGGCCGCGGGTCGAGGACATCAGTACGAACTTCGTCTCCGGCGGCGTCTTCGGCATCGACAACGAGCGGTTTCGCCCGCAGGTCAACACCGCGCTCAGCTACTTCAAGAGCGACTGGGCCGGCTCGCACAACTTCAAGATCGGCGGCGAGTTCATGCTCGATCGGCTCGACCAGCCGTTCCGCGGCTTCGGCGATCCGTGCAACTGCGTCTCGGTCTTCAACAACAACACGCCCAGCCAGGTCTACCTTTATCAATCGCCGGTCAACTCGAAGACCGGGCTGTGGGCGACGACCGTCTACGCCAACGACGCGTGGCAGGTGAACAATCGCCTCACGCTCAATCTCGGCGTCCGCCTCGATCGGTATCAGCCGTTCCTGCCCGAGCAGGTCGGGCCGGCGGGGCAGAACTTCGCCGCCGTCGACAACATCCTCGTCTGGCGGAACTTCGGCCCGCGCCTTGGCGCCAGCTACGACATCAGCGGCAGAGGGAAGACCGTGCTGAAGTTCAACTACGGCCGGTACTGGCTCTATCCCGCCGCCGACTTCGCGAACAACATCAACCCGAACCCGGCGACGTGGCGCCAGATTCTACACCTGGCGCGATACCAACGCCAACGGACGCTGGGACTCGGGCGAGCAGCAGGGCAACCCGACCTCGGCGACCGGCGGCACCGCGGCCACCGTCTACGACCCGGACATCCAGAACACCTACGCGCATCAGGTGATGGCGTTTATCGAGCACGAGGCGGCGCCGAACCTCGGCGTCCGCACCGGCGTGGTCTGGAATGGACGACGGCAGCTGACGGGACAGACGAACATCAACCGTCCGCTCGAGGCCTACACGGTGCCGGTCACGATTCGTGACGTCGGTCCCGACGGTCGGCTCAACACCGCCGACGATGGCGGACCGCTGACGGCCTACAACCTGGCGCCGGAATTCCTCTCGCTTCCGGTCGTCAACCGGACGCTGAACCTCGGCCCGGGATCCGATCGCAACTACTACACCTGGGAGATCACCGCGACGCGGCGCCAGACCTCGAGCTGGTCGCTGCTCGCGAGCTTCGCGCGAACCTGGAACTTTGAGGGCGCGATTGCCGCCAACGCCACGCCGAATCTCCTCATCAACACCGTCGACGGCAACAACGAGTTCACGACCTGGCAGGCGAAGATCAACGCGACGCTGACGCTGCCGTACAAACGTGCGGGTGACGCCGATCGTGCGGCACCAGTCGGGCACCGCCTTCGCCCGCACCTTCACGACCGCGCTGAACTACAGCTCGGCGGTGACGATCAAGGCCGAGAGCGTCGGCGACGAGCGGACACCGCACCTGACGCTCTTCGACCTCCGCACCGAGAAGGTGTTCAACGTCACCGGCCGCAGGGTGAGCGCGTTCTTCGACGTCTACAACATCTTCAATAAGAACGAGCCGCAGACGCTGACGACGACCTCGGGCAGCGCGTGGCTGTTCCCGTCGGCAATCACACCGCCTCGCGTCGCGCGCGTGGGCATCAAGCTCGGCGTGGTGATCGCGCCGCTCGCAGAGTCGAGTGGGTCTGGTGGGAGCGGGTGGGTTGGTTGGGTAGGTGAATAGGTTGAAGGGTTGGTGGGGTCGGTAACAGGTTGGCGGGTTGGACCTCGCGACCCTTGCACGCGAACCCAACCAACCCACCTGACCCACGCGACCCATGCGACACGCATCGGTTGTGAAACGGAGGACAGATGTTGGGACGGCTTCTGACCGTGATAGGTGCAACCTCGGTGATGTTGATCAGCGTCGCGCCTGTCGGTGCGCAACAGCCGCCGGTCGACGTCGCGAAAGTGACGACTGAGGTGAAGGCGACCGTCGACAAGTACGACCGCCTCTTCACCGAGCAGAACATGAAAGCGCTGCCCGAGGAAATCTACATGACGCCGTGGATCATCATCGGCGGCAACGGGCCCGAGGCCGATCTGACCAAGGAACAGGCGTTCGCCCGCTTCGACGCCTCGCTCAAGCAGTTGGTGCAGAACGGCTGGGGCAAGTCGATCTTCACCACCGAGAACGTCTGCGTGCTGAACGCCAACGCGGCGCTCGCCAGCGGCTACAACACCCGTTACAAGAAGGACGGCAGCGTGATGTCGGTCGGCGGCGTCACCTATCTCCTCGGCAGGACGAAGGACGGATGGCGGATCGTGTCGTACACCGGACATCCGAAGGAGAAGGTCGTCCGCTGTAACTGAGTCTTGTGGGTCGCGTGGGTCGGGTGGGTTGGTTGGGTTCGCGTGAAAGGGTTCGCCTGCCAACCTTGAACCCACTCGACCAACCACCTGCCCCGTGAACTCGAACCCAACCAACCCACCTGACCTACTCGACCCACTCGACCGCGCGGAGCAGGTCGTGCTAGGGTTCGCGCGGGGGAGCTGCAATGAAGACTCGACTCGGGCTGCTCGCGGTGATGGTTTCGCTCTCCGCTGGTTTTCATCTTCCGCGTCCCGTTACCGTCGTCGCCGGCGACAACGCCGTCGCGTTGACCGGGCAGGTCACCTCCGCCGAGGAAGGGCCGATGGAAGGCGTGCTCGTCAGCGCCCGCAGGACCGGCTCGACAGTGACGACCACCGTCGTCAGCGATCGGCAGGGGCGCTACCGAGTTTCCGCGCGCGCGGCTCGAACCGGGCGAGTACGCGCTTCGCATCCGGGCGATCGGGTACGAGCTCGAGCGCGCGCTCACCGTGCCGATTCGCGAGCGGCACGCGTCGACCGCGGATCTGAAGCTTCGCAAGGCGAGCGACGTCGCGTCGCAGCTCACGAACGCGGAATGGCTCGCGAGCATGCCAGGCACCGACGAGCAGAAGGCGTCGATGCGCGGCTGCGCGCACTGCCACACGCTGGAGCTGGTGACGCGATCGCGGCACGACGCGAATCGAATTCGTCGCGGTCATCGAACGGATGGCCGGCTACCCGCCGCTCGCGTTCCCGTTGATGCCGCAGAGAACGCCGGCGCCGCGGATCGGCGGCGGCGCGGTGCAGGCCGAGCGACAGCAGCAGGCGCGGCGGCGTCAGGCCGAGTACCTCAGCAGCATCAACCTGAGCGCGGGCCCGCAGTGGAGCTACGGCTTCAAGACGCTCCCGCGTCCGACGGGCAACGCGACGCGCGTCATCTACACCGAATACGACCTGCCGAAACGAACCAGACAGCCGCACGACGTCATCGTCGATTCGGCAGGGCATGGCGTGGTACGCGAGCTTCGGCGAACAGATCCTCGGCAAGCTCGATCCGAGAACCGGCAACGGTCACCGAATACCGAGGTCCCGCTGCTGAAGCCGGCCGCGCCGACCGGCATCCTCGGCATGCGGTTCGACCACGATCGAGAACCTGTGGCTCGGCCTGCAGTTCCAGGGAGGCATCGCGAAGTTCGACAGGAAGACGGAGAAGTTCCAGACCTGGAGCCTGCCGCCGGCGTTGAACGGCGATCACGTCCAGATCAATCAGGTGAGCCCGGATCGACATCACGTCGACGGCAAGGTCTGGCTTCAGGATGCCGGCACCTACACCGTCCTGCGGCTCGACGTCGGAGTCCGGCACGTTCGAGGTCTTCGAGCCGTACAAGATTCCGCGTCCCAACGTCTACGACGTGATTCCCGATTCCAGCAACAACGGCTTCTTCCTGGTGATGGGCGCCGAGGACGTCGGAAAGATCGACGCGCAGAACCGGCGCGATCACGATCTACAAGACGCCGACGCCGGGGTCAGGGCCGCGCCGCGGCATGATGGACGCGCAGGATCGCCTCTGGTTCGGCGAGAACCGCGCCGATCGGATCGGGATGTTCGACACCAGGACGCGAACGCTTCCAGGAGTGGGCGCCGCCGACGCCCGGCGCGTGGCCCTACGACGTGACCGTCGACAAGAACGGCGAGGTGTGGTCCGGCGGCGAGTACAACGATCGCATCCTGCGCCTGAATCCCGAAGACCGGGCAGTTCATCGAGTACCTCCTGCCGGCGCAGACGAACGTCCGGAGAGTGTTCGTCGACAACTCGACGACGCCGGTCACCTTCTGGGTCGGGAACAATCACGGCGCGTCGATCGTCAAGCTGGAGCCGCTCGACCCGCGGCCAGCCGCCACGGCGGCGCGCTGAGATTCACGATCGACGCATTGATGACGACGCTGATCGACGACAGTTCCTGACGGCGCGCTCGCGTCGCTGGGCTTCGCCGCGACGGCCGGCGCACGGCGCCTGCCGGCGGCGTTCAGCCCGCGCCGGCACGGGCCGGCCGCATCGACATCCACCATCACTTCGCGCCGCCGGCATGGGTCGCCGAAGTCAAGGGGCGGCCGCTGCTGCAACCGGCGAACACCACCTGGACGCCGGCCAAGTCGATCGACGACATGGATCGCGGCGGCGTCGCCGCCGCCGTCGTCTCGATCACCAATCCCGGGCTGTGGTTCGGCGACGCGGCGGTCACGCGACGTCTCGCGCGCGCCTGCAACGACTACGGCGCGAAGCTGGTGCAGGATCATCCGACGCGGTTCGGGCTGTTCGCCGTCGATGCCGCTGCCCGACGTCGACGCGACGCTCGAAGGAGATCGCGTACGCCTACGACACGCTCAAGGCCGACGGCGTCGGCCTGCTGACCAGCTACGGCGACACGTGGCTCGGCAACGCCGGCCTATCGCCCGGTGATGGAGGAGCTGAATCGGCGCAAGGCGGTCGTCCACGTGCACCCGACCGCCGCGAACTGCTGCCGGAATCTCGACTACGCGCCCGGCGTCGGGCCGGGCAGCATGGAGTACGGCACCGACACGACGCGCGCGATCATGGGCGTGACCTTCAGCGGCGACGCCGCGCGCTTTCCCGAACATCCGCTTCATCTGGTCGCATGCCGGCGGCACGGCGCCGTTTCTCGCGGGGCGCATCGACGGCGCGTCGAACAACGCGAAGGATCGCCTGCCGAACGGTTTCATGAACGAGCTGAAGAAGTTCTACTACGACCTGGCGGGGGCGGCGAACAAAGGCGCGATCGCGTCGCTGCTGCAGCTCGTGACCAGCGCGCAGGTGCTGTTCGGCACCGATTTTCCGCCTGGCGGCACCAGCCTCGACGTCGCGAAGACGCTGGCGGATCTCCGCCTCTTCAGCGAGAGCGATCTGCGCGCGATCGAGCGCGACAACGCCGTGAGGCTGCTGCCGCGGCTCGCCCGGTCGGCCTGACGTACGTCCGTCTTTTATCACCTCCCCAACGGAGTCGCGTTCCGGCCCGGTCGGACGGAAGAGATGAGAACGACTAATCGTCCAGGAACACAAGGAGGGTCTCGTGAAACGGTCCATGATCGTCTTTATCGTGCTTCTGCTCAGCGTCGTCGTCACCGCGCAGCGTGGGGGCCGAGCCCTGAACAGCAGGCCGCGATGGCCAAACAGGCGGAGCTCGAGAAAGCCACGCCCCAGCTCCAGGTCACCGAGGAGGTGCTGACGCTGGTCATCCCCGGCCACACCATCGGCGAGGCCGTCGGCGTGGCGAAGAATTCCAAGGGACACCTGTTCGTGTTCACTCGCAGCGGCAACGCCGGCCCGGCGAAGGGCGCCACCGCGTCGCAGCTGTTCGAGTTCGATCCGAACCTGAAGTTCGTGAAGCAGTGGGGGCCGGACAACTACGCCGTGTCGTTCGCGCACACCGTCCGTGTCGACAAGGACGACAACGTCTGGATGACCGACGAAGGCGCGAACATGGTCGTCAAGTTCAACCCGCAGGGCAACGTGGCGATGGTGCTCGGACGGAAGACCGAGCCATCGACTATCTCGAAGAGCACCTACGAACGCGGCGAGAAAACCGAGAGTGCGCTACCCGGTCGGCAACCCCGGCACCTTCAATCGTCCCACCGACGTGACTGGGATTCGCAAGGCAACATCTTCGTCTCCGACGGCTACAACAACTCGCGCGTCGCGAAGATGACCAAGGACGGCCGCTGGGTGAAGGCCGTCGGCACCGCGGCGCCGGGCCGGACCAGTTCAACACGCCGCACGGCATCACGTCGGACGCCAGGGGCAACATCTACGTCGCCGACCGCGGCAATCGCCGGATCAAGGTCTATCGATCCGAGCTGAACCTTCAGAAGACCTTCGCCAACATCGGTGCGCCGTGGTCCGTTTGCATGACGCCCGGGCCGACGCAGTACCTCTTCAGCGGCGACGGCAACGGGAAGATCTACAAGCTGGATCTGAACGGCAACCTGATCGGCTGGGCGCAGACCGGACTGGGTCACGGGCAGGCCGGCTGCCTCGTGCACGAACTGCACTGCGAGTCTGAGAATGTGATCTACAAGGGAGACTGCTCGACCTGGACGGTCGAAAAGATCACGATCAAGGGCACGACGCGCCCATCCGCCGACTGAGTCAGTTGCTGGTTGCTAAGACGTCTAGCAACCAGCATCTAGCCGCTGGCATCTAGCCCCGACTCCCACGCGCTCCCATTCGCCAGCCCACCAGCGCGAGGATCACAGCCGCGACAGTGAGCAGCTGACGTTCCGTTCCCGGATCGAACGGGTCGCCGGCGACCTTCAGCTCGAACCGCTTTCTCGTCCATCCGCCCTTCAGATACAGCGCGTCGTACTGCTGCACCTGCGTGTCGCGGGCGTTCACCGCGTCGGGATCGTCGCCGCTGCCGAGCGCGAGTTGATCGGGCAGCGTCGGCAGCTGGTTCGTCGGATCGACCACCCAGTTGACGAACTTCGCTGCCAGGCTCTTGCCGTCACCGGGAGGCCACGCGGCGACGATCAACACCGAGAAGATGGCGAGCATCCACCACTGCGAGCTGTTCGGCTGCCACATCGACGTGAAGCGTACCCGACGGTCGCCGGCAAACATCAACCCGCCCGGCTTCAGGCGACCATTTCAGCCGGGGAGGCCGCCGAACTCCTGAGACAAGGAGAGCGTCTGCAATTGGGGACGGTCACCGTTACGCTGCGATCGCCCGCGGGGAACAGGGGATCAGCAATCAGAAGATCAGAAGATTAGAAGATAAGGAGGAGGCCACACACCCTACTGATTCGGCGGGCGGCCTGCTTCGCAGGCCGACGACCGTGCGCGCCGCTGCGCGGCGCCCGCCGAATCGAGTCACGCAACCGCTGCGCCAGCTTGCGGCCTCCTGACCTCCTGACCTCCTGACCTCCTGTTCACCGATGCGCGATCGCAGCGGATCGGGAACCGGCGTCCGACGAGGCCGCCGGCGCCGAAGGATTGCGCCGGGCCTGCCTTCGGTTCATGATGCGCGCAGCTCGGACGGCGTTTCTGGCTGATCGCAGCCGCTGGAGGCATCATGACAATCCGGGAACATATCGGGGCCGCAAGCCTGGCGATGGTCTTCACGCTCGCGGTGGCCGCGGGCGGGCAGCAAGCCAATCTCGGCTACGACGACACGCCGATGCAGCCCGACGGCCGGTGGCACATCCACGACGGCACCCGCCCGCAGCCTCCGGTGGTCACGCCCGGGCCGGCGGGCGCTCAACCCGGTGCCGCCTCCCGCCGACGCCACCGTGCTCATCGGCACGCGCGACGATCTCAACGCGTGGCAGATGATGGACGGATTCCCCCGCGACCTGGGCGATGACCAACGGCGTGGTCGAGACCGGCAAGGGTGTGGATGCGGACGCGCGCCGAGTTCACCGATTTCCAACTGCACGTCGAGTTCGCGACGCCCCGAGACGTGAAGGGCGACAGCCAGGGGCGCGGCAACAGCGGCGTCTTCCTGCTCGGCAAGTTCGAGGTGCAGGTCCTCGACAGCTATCAGAACCCGACCTACTCCCAGGGCCAGGCCGTGCTCTACGGCTACCCGCGGCCGGCGAACGTGTACGCGGCCGCCGGGCAGCGGCAACGTCTACGACATCGCCCTCCACCGCGCCGCGGTTCAAGGCCGGCGCCACCCTCGACCGGCCGGCGTCGGTGACGGTCGTCCACAACGGCGTCGTCGTCCAGAACGGCGCCACGTTCTGGGGGCCGACCCTGCATAAGCAGATCGGCGCCTACACACCCGACACGGCGAAGGGGCCCCTCGCGCTCCAGGATTACGGCAACCCGGTCCGCTACCGGAACGTGTGGATCAGGCCGCTGACCCGCGGCCCGTCGACCGCGAAGCCCTCGCTGCGCTGGCTCCGACATTCGCGCTCTGGAAGAGCGGCGACCTCATGAAGCACGACGAGGAGCTCTCGAAGCACGTCGGCGCGGATTACTCGTCGCGCGAGACGCTCGCCGACTACAAGAGCCACCGCTTCCGCATGCTCTATCTCGACGGCAATCCCGAGCAGCACGACACAATCATCGACATCGTCTACGTGAAGAGCGGCGAGGGACGCTGATGCTGGGCGGGATGATGGCCGGGGCGGAGGACAACCGAGCCTGGTGAATTCGTCGGCACGGGGCTCAGCGGTGGCGAGCGTCATCCGCTCGGCGCCGGCGACATTGGTACACATCCCGGCCGGATCCCGCACAGCTTCCTCGTGCCGCAGGGGAAGCATCTGACTTACGTGTTGCTCAAGATCCCGGCTGCGGAGAAATGAGCGAGATCAGGAGATCAGAAGATCTCTTCGGCATCGGGGAATTTGAACACAAGATCAGGAGGACAGAAGGTCAGGAGTCTTTCTCTTTTCACAGGGCTCGAACAACGGCCTCGACCGGCACGCGTCG
>CAWBMV010000033.1:0-30848 GCA_963789955.1 uncultured Candidatus Rokubacteria bacterium | reverse complement strand
TTCCCGCCGTGCCGCCATGATGCGCGGCGCCCAAGGTCTGCGGGCGCCGCGCGATTCCAGTTTGACCGATTCCGGTTCTAATCCTTGGCGTACTTGAATTCGGGGGCGGACTTCAACGCGTCCTTGGTCGCGCCTTTCAGGACGATCTTGCCCATCTGCTGCTGCAACTTCGACACCGGGACGGCGACGTCGCGTTCGCCCACGCCGAGGAACCCACCGACGCCGACGATCGCGTACGACACCGTCTTGTTGGGCGCCACGATCAGGTCGTTGATCTCGCCGATCTTGTCACCGGTGTCGTTGTAGACGTCCTTCCCGAGAATCTGCTTCTTCGCGCTCCACCCCTTCGCGACTTCTTTTACCTCCGATACCGAGACGCTGACCACGCTCGAGCCGGCGGTCTGCGCCACCGAATCGGCCGCCGCGACGGCGACGATGAGGCTCATGAGCACCACGACCATTGTTTTCACGGTGTTCCTCCTGTCGGTTGGTGTTGGGTATTCCTACGATCGTTGATCGGCTGTCACGCGGGCCCCCGCAACGAAGGACTACGCTTCTCGCGGGGGGGTGGGAACTGGACCTTAGTCCAAGCGAGTCGCGAGCGGCGCATCTTCGATAGTTTGCGGGTGATGACGACTTCATGATCGGAGTAGGCTGAAGCACCGTGGCAAAACGCGTGAGCGGGCCGCTCGTCGTGGTCGTAGCCGTATTCATTATCGGCTGCACGCCGCTTTACATGTGGGACATCAACACCACGTCCACGGCGAGGCCTCCGTCGTTCGACGTTAGCGAGCTCTCGCGCGAGCCGGTGGCAACCCCTGGTCTCGTCGCGCCCGCCGCGCTCCAGGGATTGAGCATGGCGCTGTCTCACGCGCTCGTCGCCGCGCTCGCCAACGCGTCTCCGCCCATCCGCGCGATTCCGGCCCGCGAGATCGCGAACGCGCTCAACGATCAGGGCCTCGCGACGGCCTACGCCGAGCTGCTGGAGGGCTTCGCCCGCACCGGCATCGTGGATCGTGAGCGGCTGCAGCGAATCGGGTCGGCGCTCGGCTTCCGCTATCTGCTGCTTCCGGGGCTGGCGCAGCTCGATCAGGTCGTCCTGGACAGGTTCGAGATCGCCGGCGTCAAGGTGATCAGGACTCGCGTGTCGATTCTGCGCGTGTGGCTGCAGCTGTGGGACACGCGGACGGGCCACATTCTCTGGGAGTCGGCCGGGGAACTCGCCCTCGCGAGCGAGGTGGTGAGACACGACCGGCTCGTCCCGATCGACGAGGCCGCCGAAAAGTTGTGGCGGCGCATGATCCAGCGCGATTTGCTCGAGGGCGGGACCGGGTCACGGTCCATCTTCGACCTCTGAACGCCTGCACGACCTCACGCCAGGTCCCACCGGTCGACCATGAGACCTTTGTCCAGGCATGGACTGAGCGAGAGTTGCGTAGGCTGTCGTGATCGAAAGGGAGCCATGTGATGGGAAAGGCCGTGTGCTGTCGGGTCCTTGGCTTCGCGGTCATCGTGGGGACGCTCGTCGTCGCATCGCCGGCGGCGCCGGCTGACCATACGACTGGCGCCAAGTCCGCGCCCGCCGTGACAGCGCCGCCGCCAGTCGACGAGCTCGGACGCGGCACGCCTCAAAGCGCGCTGCGCGGCTTTCTCGACGCCGCAGCCCTCCACAACTACCGTCGCGCCGCGAGCTATCTCGACTTGCGGCGCATCCCCGCCGCCGAAGTCGCGGCACGAGGACCCGAGCTGGCGCATCAGCTTCGGGTCGTGCTCGACAACACGCTGTTCGATCTCGGGGCGATCTCAGACGAGCCGGAGGGTCGCCCGGAGACCGGCTTGGCATCGAACCGCGAGCTCATCGGGCGGGTCGAGACGGACAAAGGAGCGTTCTCGCTCCTCATGGAGCGGGTGCCCCGCGACGACGGCGTCCCGATCTGGCAGTTCTCGAACGTCACCGTCTCGCGGATCCCCGATCTCTACAAGAACCTGACCTACGGGATCGTCGGCGAGCGTCTGCCGCCGTTCCTCGTCGAGACGCGAGTACTCCGGCTCGCGCTGTGGCAGTGGATCGGGCTCCTGATCCTGCTCGGCGTGTCCTGGCTCATCGCGTGTATCGTCGTCCGCCCGGGGTTGCCGCTGACGCGCCGGCTGGCGATCCGGGCGGGCTTCGACGTTACCGATCCCGCCTTTGGCCGAGCGCTCTCGCCGCTGCGCGGGCTGGTCGGGCTCATCGCGTTCAAGATCGGCGAATCCAGCCTCGCGCTGCCGGTGGCCGTCCGACCGATCGTCGTCGGGATCCAGAAGTTCGTGCTCGTCATCATCGTGAGCTGGCTCGCCCTGCGTCTCATCGAGGTATCGAGCCAGCTCGTCCGGCGGCGACTGCTCCGTCGCCAGGAGCCCCCGAGCCAGCCGGTGATCGACTTCATTCAGCGCGGGCTCAAGATCGTGGTGACGGTCATGGCGGCCCTGATGCTCCTCGAAGCGGTAGGCGTCCAGGTCAGCGCGCTGATCGCGGCGATCGGCGTCGGCGGCATCGGGATCGCGCTGGCAGCCCAGCGCACCGTGGAGAATCTCTTCGGAGGGCTCGCGGTGGTCGGCGACCAGCCCGTTCAGGTGGGTGACTTCTGCCGCTTCGGCGACCAGCAGGGGACCGTCGAGCGGATCGGCCTCTGGTCCACGCGCGTGCGTACGCCCGAACGCTCGGTGATCACGATCCCCAACGCCAAGTTCCTCGACCTGCAGGTGGAGAACCTCCAGGAGCGGGATCGCATCCTGTTCAACACGACCCTGCGATTGCGTTACGAGACGTCACCGGACCAGCTTCGCTGGGTCCTCGTCCGCATACGGGCCTTGCTCGACGCGCATCCTCGCGTCGACCCCGACACCTCGCGCGTGCGATTCAGCGGCTTCGGCGCGAGCTCGCTCGACGTCGAGCTCTTCGTCTACGTCCGCACCCGGGATTACAACGACTTCCTGGCGGTTCGCGAGGACCTCTGCCTCCGGGTGATGGATGTCGTCGCAACGGCCGGGACGGCGTTCGCCCTGCCGGCGCAGACCAACTACAGCGCCACCGCCGGCATCGACACCGAGCGGGCCGGGGCCGCGGCCGCCGAAGTGCAGCGCTTGCGCACCGAGGGCAAGCTGCCCTTGCCCGAGTTCCCGCTCAAGGTTTGAGTTTCTTCGGCGGCCGGCTCCGCGCGGCCTATTTCTTCGCGGGTATGTCGAGCGACACGGCCAGCGCCTGCATATAACTGATCTCGACCAGATCTCCGACCTTGACGAGATCGAGGTTCTTCGGGTCCTTCGCCTTGACGGTCTCCGTGTTGCCGTTGGGGCCCTTGATCGTGACGGTGTGAGCCTTCTTGTCGATGGCGGTGATCGTGGCGGTGACCGTGACTTCCTGGCCGACCGCGCCGGCCGGCGTCTCGCCGGGCTTCGAGCTCACGCGGCTCTCCTGAACCGTGGTGCCCGGCGTCGCGGTGCCCGGCTTCTTGATCTGGAACGCGACCGCTTCCATGTAGGTGGCCACGACGGGATCGCCGACCTTGATCACGTCGAACTTCTGGGGATCCTTCACCTCGAGGGTGACGGTACGGCCTTTGGGCCCTTTGAGCGTGACGGTGCTCTTTTCCTTGTCGATGGCGGAAATGGTCCCCTTGACGGTCACGGCCCGGCCCTCGGAGCGCCCAAGCGGTTTGTTGGTCGCGGCCGGTGCCTTCTCGGTCCCCGACGTCTGAGCGAGTCTTAGCGCGTCAGCGTCGACCGCGGGCGACTGGGCGCACATCAGAATTCCGGCGATTGCAGTGAATGTCGTCACCTTCAGGCTCATTGGAGGCCCTCCTGGTGCTCAGGGTATGACGACCGGACGAATCGGCCATGAGACCTAGGTCCAGTGTTCGCGGGAGTCAGAGACGAAAGGGACGGGGGAGCGGGCTCAGGCCCGCGGGTGATCTTCGGTGCCGGCAGGCGCGCCGACACGGCCCATCACATTCGCGATCGCATCGAGCAACAGCTCGTCGTGGAGTGGCTTGCAGAGATACGCGGCGACCCCGGCGCCCAGGCACCTGGCCCGGGCCTCCGGCTCGTCGTGGGCGGTGATGATGATCGTCGGGAACTGCACCCCGGCCGCCGTGAGCGCCCGCTGAACCTCGAGCCCGGTCAGGCCGGGCATCTGGAGGTCGAGGATCAGGCAGTCCGGGTGGCGCCCTCTCAGCGTGTCGAGGAACTCCTGCCCGGAGGCGTAGACCACGGCGTCGAGGTCGGCTGCCATCAACAGCCGCCGAAGGGACTTTCGGATCGATTCCTCATCGTCGACGATGGCGACGAGCGGTCGGGCGCGGCTCAAGTCGCTGATCATGAGACCCTGCATTCGATAGTAGCAAACGTGTACCCTGGTTCACGCGCTGGACCAAGGTCGGATTGCCTTGGGGCCCCGGACCCCATACCTTTGAGCGGCTGGTCCGACCGCCGGGTCAGGGTTACGCAAGGCTGATACCAACGAGGTGGCGAGCGGAATCCATGTCGATGTCGATTACCCCGAATCCACCGTCGAGTCGCGAAGCGCCGGCGGCCCCCGCGGGGCCGCAAGGCGAGCCACTCGAACGGCCGATCGTCTTCGTGATCGACGACGACGACTCGGTGCGGCGCTCGCTCGAGCGCCTGCTCCGGTCGGTCGACCTCGACGTCGAGACCTTCGCCTCGGCTCAAGACTTTCTGCGCAAGCCGATGCCGGATCGGCCGGCGTGTGTCGTGCTCGATCTGCGGCTACCGGGTCCGAGCGGCCTCGAGCTCCAGGAAAGCCTCATCCGGTCCGGGCATGACGTCCCGATCGTCTTCATCAGCGGTCACGCCGACGTGCCCTCGAGCGTGCGCGCGATCAAGGCCGGCGCGGTCGATTTCCTCCAGAAGCCGTTCAGCGACCAGGCCCTGCTCGACATCATCCACGGCGCGCTGCGGCGCGATCGCGAGGCACGGCGAGATCGGGCGGAAGATCGCCAGCATCCGCGTGCGGTTCGACACGTTGACGCCCCGCGAGCGCGACGTGCTCCGGCTCGTCATTCAGGGCCGGCTCAACAAGCAGATCGCGAGTGATCTCGGCATCAGCGAGAAGACGGTGAAATTCCACCGCGGCCGCGTGATGGAGAAGACGCAAGTCGGATCGGTCGCCGAGCTCGTCCGCCAGGCCGATCGGCTGGGGCTCCGTCCCACCGACTGACCGCGGGACCGCCAGGCCCGGGCGACGCGGTCAGCTCACCAGGGTGAGGCTGTCGTTCCTCGGCAGGAGCAGCCGAAACGCCGATCCGCGATCCTGGTTGTTGCCGGCCCACAGCTGACCCCCGTGCGCGGTGGCGATCGACCGACAGATGGTGAGCCCGAGCCCCAGGCCTTGATGCTTGGTGGTGACGAACGGCTCGAAGAGCTGATCGAGGATGTCGGGCCGGATGCCGCTGCCGTTGTCGAGCACCGAGATCCCGACCGTCTCGTGATCGACGACGCTCGTCTCGATCACGAGCGCGCGATCGTTCGGCTCGTTGCCGATCATCGCCTCGCATCCGTTGACGATCAGGTTCAACAGCACCTGCTGGACCTGGACGCTGTCACCCCGCACCTGCGGTAGATCAGGAGCGAGCTTCGTCGTCACCTGCACGTGGCGGGTGAGGATGTCGCTCCGGGCGAAATCGAGCACGTCGCGCGTGATCTCGTTGAGATCGAGCAGCTGCCGGTTCGACTCCCCGCGCTTGAACATCGCGCGCAGGCGCCGGATGACCTCGCCGGCGCGCCGGTCCGCGCTCGCGATGTCTTCGAGGATCTCGTCGATCTCATGCAGGTCGACGGGCTCCCGAGCGAGCATGCGGCGGGCGGCCTGGGCGTTGCTCAGAATCGCGGTCAGCGGCTGGCTCAGCTCGTGGGCCAGCGCACCGGAGAGCTCGCCGAGGACCGCGACGCGGCCCAGATGCGTCAGGAGCTGGCGCTGCTCCTGCGCCTCACGCTGGGCGCGCTGGCGCTCGGTGATGTCCCGGATCGTCGTGATGAAGCACGCGTGACCGCTCATCTCGACGGTCTCGGTCGCGATGATCGCCTCGCGCAGCTCCCCCTTCAGAGTGAGAAACTGGGCCTCGACGTCACGCACGGGGCCCGGCGCCTCGACCAGGCGTCGCAAGGTCGCCTGGTCATGCAGGCCGGCCGCGAGGGGTAGCTCGGCCATCGTACGCCCGATCACGGCCGCCCGGGTGTAGCCGAAGAGCGTCTCCCAGCGATCGTTGACGTCGATGATCTGGCCGCCCGTCCGGCGGCTGATGAGCATCGCGTCCGGGCTGGAGCGGAAGGCGCGCGCGAAGAGCTCCTCGGACGCGCGCACGGCCTCGTCGGCCCGCTTGCGGTCGGTGATGTCGACGTTGACGCCCAGGAGACGCACCGGATGCGCGCGCTCGTCGCGCAGGACCTCGCCTTTGCCCATCACCCAGCGGACATTGCCGTCGGAGTGCACGACGCGGAACTCGACGTCCCAGGGCGCGGCCTTCTCGATCGCGGCGGTGATGGCCTCGGCGACCACGAGCTGATCGTCGGGATGCACCACGCGCAGCATGGCGCCGAACGGCGCGGGGCTCGAGTCGCGCCGCCAGTTCGCGTCGCCCGGCGGCAGGCTCCAGTCCCAGATCGTCATGTGCGCGGCGTTGAGCGCCAGCTTCAGGCTCTCCGCGCTGAAGACCGCCGCGCGTTCGGCCCGACTGCGCTCCTGGATGACTGCGCTGAGCAGCAGAAGCGGAATCGAGGCGAGGATGAGACACAGCTGGATCGACAGCGCGCTGTCGCTCGGCGAGCTCGCGACGAAGGGGCCGACCTGATTGATCGCGCCGCGGGTCTCCAGCAACGCGACGACGAGCGTCGCGGTGCTGGTCCCGATCGTGCCCAGGCGCACGGTGGCCCAGACCAGGAAGGGGAGCGGCGCGTAGAGCAGCGCGTGAATCCCGCCCACTCCCGAGTCTCGCCACACGAAGACCGCGATGCAGACGCCAAGGAGGCTGACGCTCAGGCCGATGACCTCGGCCAGCGTGCGCACCGACACTTTCCGAAGATTTCGCACGTCGACCTGCGACCACGCGATGATCGCGGGAACCACGGTCAGCTCCGCCAGCACATTCGAGAAGAAGCGCGATCGCCAGAGCTGCCAGAAGGGACCCTGGCCCCAGCCCCCGACGAGCTCCACGATGCCGGCGTCGAGAAAACACGACACGAACACGCCGACGATCGAGCCGAAGACGAACACCCCGACGTGGCGGGAATCGTCGAATCGCAGGGTCCCCCCGGCAAGGCGGCGGATGCAGGTGGCGCCGATCAGCGCTTGGGAGCAATTGCTGATGAAGTAGAGGAGGATCATCGTCACGGGGATGTCGTTCGCGAGCTGGATGACGAGATGCGCGGGGAACGCCGCCAGGAGCAGCAGGCCCCACGCCCGCGTCGGGGCCAGCAGCAACGCCGCCAGCAAGATCGAGTTGGGGGGCCAGAGCGTCGACACGGGAGACGGGTGGATCGTGAAGGCGAAGCCGATCCGGGCCCCGAAGAAGTACCCGACGCACACGAGCGCCGCCGCCAGCAACATCGACGCGCGGTCCGTCGAGATTCTGCTCATTCCGCTCTCAAGATTGTGGCCGGAGCCGCACGATGTACGGACGCCCGTCGCCCGCGGTACCGTTCACTTGCAGAAGACGCGGCGGCTGCCCGGTCTGGGTAAAGAGTGTACCGGTCCCGCGGCCGCCGCGCTCGCCCCGGATCAGGAGCTTGCCGTCGGACACGGAGACGGTTCCCTTGACGTCCATGACCCCGATCGTGCGCGCCGAGGCAGCCCGGTAGGTGCCGTCGCCGGCGATCGTCACCTCGACATAGTCCTCCCGGTCTTGCGAGCCCGACATCTCGAGAAGTCCGACCCACTTGCCCGCGATGCTCGCCACATCGGTGATCGCGATCGGCCCACCCGTTGTCGCCGACCCGCTACTCACGCAGCCGGCGAGCCCGAGTACGACCGCCAGCCCCAGCGCGCAGATGCCTAATTTGTCAGAACGCATCGGTTCCTCCCGAGAGGGTTCATCTCGCTGAAAGCGTGATGAGTCTACCGCGTCGCGCGCGGGTCGAGGAGCGGGATCTGGACGCTGACATTCAGCGTGGCTCTTGTGGTAGCCTCTCGGCCGTGGGTCGCGAGCGTATCCGACCAACGTCCCATTGAGTAAGCTTGCCGGGGCGTATAGGTGTAGCAGAACCATTGCAGCAGTCAGAAGCGGAGCGGAGGGCTAACCGTGCGCACGTTCATTGATCGTTCAATTCTCGCTTCACTGATCGTCGGGCTCCTTTTCGTGTCGGCCTGCGCGAAGCGCCCAGTGGCTGCCCCGAATCCAGTGGCGGCGCCTGCGCCTGCGCCGGCCCCCGCGCCGCCGCCGCCGGCCCCCGCGCCGGCCCCTGTCGCGCCGGCACCACCGCCGCCGGTCGTCGCTGCGCCGCCGCCGCCCGCGCCGCGTCCCGCGCCGCCGAAGGAGTACATGGCGAACGACAGTCTGAAGCCGATCCACTTCGCGTTCGACTCGGCGACGATTCGCCCGGCTGACGCGAAAATCCTCGACGCGAGCGCCAAATGGCTCGCAGGGAATCCGAACCAGATCCTATTGATCGAGGGTCACTGCGACCAGCGCGGCACCGAGCAGTACAACCTCGCGCTGGGCGATCGGCGCGCGAAGACCGCGATGAACTACCTCGTCGCGCAAGGCGTCCAGGGCGATCGGATCACGCTCGTTTCGTTCGGCGAGGAACGGCCGTTGTGCAAGGAAGAGAACGAAGGGTGCTGGTCGCAGAACCGTCGGGGCATGTTCCTGGTCAAAGAAAAGTAAGCCCCATCACCCGCGGACGCGCGCGAGGCTTCGTGCGCGTCCGCGGGTGACAGATCTCCCCGCTCTCGCTTTCCGCTTCGATTGAGGTGTCGACCGCCTGGCGTGCGGTCAGTGGCTGTCGAGCGCGCGCCGGATGCCTGCGAGCAACGACTCGTCGTTGAAGGGCTTGCGGAGGTAGTCGATGGCGCCGGCGCGGCGCGCACGCTCGCGCGTGACCGCGTCGTCGTGGGCGGTAATGAAGACCACCGGGATTCGTCGCCCCGAGGCGAGCAGCTGCTCCTGGAGGTCGAGCCCGCTGAGCCCGCCGAGGTGCACGTCGAGCACGAGACACGCGGGCGCCGCCTTCGCAGACTCCAGGAAATCCTCGGCCGACGAGAACGTGCACACACGAAAGCCGCCTGCGGCGAGCAAACGGCGAAGGGCACGCAGGAGCGAAGCGTCGTCGTCAATCACGTACACCAGGGGTGACGGCGATGCGGTCGGGCTCAGTCGGCCCGCGTGTTGCTCTCGAGTATCCGGACAATCCACTTGAGCCACGTTCGGTGGCTACTATCGCCGAGCGCCCCCATCGCGCCAATGCGTTGTTGGTCCCATACGGGCGGGCCGATCGGCTCAGTGATCCGGCGTGCCATTCTGCGGGACGGCGCTCTCCTCGCACGGGAGCTCGACGTGGAGGGTGAGACCGCGATCAGGGTTGGCGATGGCACGGATCTGTCCCCCGTGCGCCTCGACAATCGATCGGCTGATGGCGAGACCCATCCCGAGGCCCCCGGGCTTCGTGCTCACGAACCGCTCGAACATCCGCGCGAGATCGGACCCCTTCGCGCCGATGCCGCTGTCGCGCACCACAACCTCGACCCGACCCGGCGACCGGTAACGGGTCGCGATCGCGACCTCGCGCTTGCCGCCGTCGGTCAGCGCGATCGCCTCGCTCGCGTTGACGAGCAGGTTCAGGATGACCTGCTGGAGCTGAACCGGATCGCCCGACACCGTTGGCACAACCGGATCGAGGGCGCGGAGGACCGTGATCTGCTTGCGCACGAAGTCGTGGCGCAGCAGGCTCACGACGTCCTCGATCAGATCGTTGAGATCGAGGCCTGCCCGCGGGGCGTGCTCCTTGCGTGACAGGGCGCGGAGGCGCTGGATGATCGCCGAGGCCCTCCGGGCGTCGGCCGCCATGTCGGTCAGGGCTTCGGACACGTCGGTGTGCGCCACGCCCTGCCGGTTGAGCAGGCGAACCGCCGCCTGCGCGTTCGTCACGATGGCGGCCAGCGGCTGATTGATCTCGTGGGCGAGCGAAGCGCTCAGCTCGCCGAGCGTGGTGACGCGCTGCGCATGCGCGAGCTCTTCCCGCTGGCGCCGGGCCTCCTCTTCAGCATGGTGTCTTCGCGTGATGTCGATGTAGGAGACGACGGCGCCGCCCTCGGGGCGCCGGAAGGGCTCGACGGCCATCTCGAACCAGCGCTCACCGTCTTGCGAGCGGCAGGCGTACTCGAACACGTGGTCCTTCTGGCCCTTGAGCACCGCGGTGACGGCCTCGTGCGCGCGGAACGCATCCGCGTCGCCGGCGGCGGCCGCCGCACGCCAGACTTCGAGACAGTTGGCGCCGACGGCGAGGCCGCGGGCCGGGTCCGGGCTGTTCGCGGCGAACCGCGTCCACGAGTGGTTGACGGCGATGATGACCCCGTCGGAGTCGATCGCCGCGACCTGCCCGTACAGCGAGCCGAAGATGGCGCTCCGGAGCGCGTTGCTCTCGAGGACCGTCTGGAGCGCGGTGTTCAGCGCGGTGATATCGATGACCGACCCGACGTACCCGACGAAGACGCCGTCATCGTCGATCCGGGGGACCCCGTGATCGAGGATCCACCGGTCCTCGCCGTCCCGCCGCCGCAACCGGTAGTCGATCGTGAAGGGCTTCTGCTCGACGACCGCCTGCTCGTACGTCTCGTGGGCGGCCTTGCGGTCGTCGGGGTTCACGCTGTCGATCCAGCCGTCGGCCAGATCTTCGTCGGCGTTCCGGCCCGTCAGGTCGAGCCAGCGCCGATTGAAGTACGTGCGCCGGCCGGCCGGGTCGGACATCCAGATCATGAGCGGCGCCGTCTCCGCCAGCAGCCGGAAGCGGTCCTCGCTCTCGCGCGCCGCGCTCGCTGCCTTGTGGCGGGCTAGCGCATTGGCGAAGATCTCGGCCAGGAGCCGTAGCCGCTGCGCCAGCTCGTCGGGCCACTCGCGCTCCTCACGGGTCGAGCTGAATGCGAGCGCGCCGCCGACGACGCCTTCGATGACCAGCGGCACCGCCACGAGTGACCGGGTGCCCAGCGCGGCGAGACTGGCGCGGTCGGTCTCGGCCTCGGCCGGAAGGTCATCGACTCGCCCCAGGGCCACGACGTGGCCCGCGTGCACACGGGAGCCCACCCAGGGGAACGCTCGCTTGACGAGCGGCCCGGGAAAGGGATTGACGCCCTCGCGCGTCCACGAATGCGTGATTTCCATCACGTCGCGGTCCCGGTCATCGAGCTCGGCGAGGATCGCGCGGTCCAGGTGCAGCTCGTCCACGATGCGCCCGAGCGCCTTCTCGATCTGTCCCGGCGCGTCGCGCGCGGGCAAGGTAATGAAGGCGGCCGAAAGCTCGGAGACGAGCGTCTCGAAGCGCAGGCGCTCGGCGAGGGCGCGCTGGGCCCGCCGCCGCTGCCGCCGGTGCACCAGCAAGCCGACGATGAGGGCGCCCTGGAGCGCCACCACGGCCACGCCGCCCAGCACCGGCCACTTGTAGACGTCCCACGGCGACGGCTGCCGGAAGCGGACCTCGCTCCCGGCCGGCAGGCGCGTCTCGTCGAGCCCCCACCGCTGGAGCTGCCGCCAGTCGAACACGTACATGTTCGTCGCGCCATCGAGGGGACCGGGCCGGGCGCCACTGAGTACGCTCGCGGCGAGCTCGGCGGCCCGTGCGCCTTGCGTGGTGAAGCTCACGACGTGGCCGCCGACGATCCCACCGCCGATATACGTCTCGCCCGGTCCGTACACCGGGACACTTGAGCGCGCGGCGACGCGCCGGACGACTTCCGCTCCGAGAAGATTCTGACCGGTCGCGTCGCGGGTGAACGCGCCGAACAGCACGATCGTGCCCTGCGACAGCGCGGCAACGCGCTGGAGGACCTGGTCGACGGCGAGATCGCTCACGTACTCGATGGCGACCCCGCGATAGCGGTCGACGTCGAGCTGACGGCGCGCGGCGGCCTGCCACACCCGGTCGATCGCGGAGGTTCCCGTGATCACGACCACGCGGCGTGTGCCGGGCTGAAGACGAAGCGCGGCCTCGAGGGTCCCCGCCCAATCGACGTTCAGCCAGATGCCGGTGACATCGTCGTCGAGCTTGAGATCGCCGAGGGCGGCGCGATCGACGCTGCTGAACACGACGGGTGCGCCCGGAAAGAGATCGGCGCGATTCTGGACCGCGAACCGCACCGCGCGACTGGAGAACGCGGCGACCAGGTCGAGCTTGACGCCGTGATACTTGTGCTTCAGCAGCGTGCGGAGCTCGGGCCGCGGGTCGTCGCCGCGGAACAGCGTGAGATCGAGATACTCGGTGTAGAAGAACACGGGCTCCGACAACCGCGATGACAGGGTCGATCGAAACGCCTCGTCGATCGCGATCTGGGCGGGCGTCAGCCGCGGGGACGCGAACAGCAACAGCACGTTGTAGGAGGCGCGACCGGCCGGCGGCGACGGATCGGCGACCGCCATCGGCGGCGTCACCAGCAGGGCGAACAGCAGTGCCGCCGACGCGAGCGCGGCGCGGGGGACTCCGCGGGAAGACCGTGCAGACAAAAAGCAATCGGACGAGCGATTCATATCGCTCCTCTGCCGACCACGGGTCACGCCGTTGTGGCCCGTCGACCCCGACGAGGCTCGTCGCGTTCGACCGGAGCCGGATCGATCCGGAGCCCGTATGGTACACGACCTCGGCCTGCTGCGCTGCGGGGACTGACTCGGTCGGGGCCGGGCTCCGAGGCACCCGGCCGGCGAAGGCGTGCGGCCGCTCTACTTCGAGCGGCGGAGGCTGACTTGTAGGCCGCCGGCGGAGACCTGGCCGGTCATCGTGTCTTGTTTGACCGTGAGCTCACCGAACGTCACGCGCTCCAGCGACAGGGTTAGCAGCTCGCCTTGGATCGACCCGGTGACACCCCCGGTCATCTCCGACCGGCCCCCCACGCTCATGTCGCCGGTCACGGTTGTCCCGTTCTGCGTCAGCGTCATCGTGACGGGCATGAACGTTCCTCCGGTCCGGGCGCTTCCCGTCCACACGCCGGAAACGTTGGCCATCGGCGCAATGGCCGCGGCCATCTGCTGCACGGCCCCGCAACCAGCGGCCAGAGCTCCGCACAGCACCAAGAACACGAAGCTGTACCTCATCCTTCCGTCCTCCTCCCGCCCCATGTAACAGGTCGGAAGTCCGGCGTCCTACTGAGACCTTCGTCGCAGCACAACGGTTAATTCGGCTTCTCGATGTCGGGCGCTTGCTTCGGCGCCGTCGCGACCGTACAGTTCGGGCGGACTGAGCCCGGCCTCGTGCGCGACAATTCGAACCGCATGCGAACACCCGTAGTCGTTGCCGCCGGCGTGGTCCTCCTCGCGGCCGGCGCCCTGCTTGGCTGGCACTACTTCGGAACCTGGTCTCTCGGCCTGATTGGCTCGTCACGAACCAGCCGTGACGAGCCCGCCGCAACCTACGTCGGTGCTCAGGCGTGCGCCCGCTGCCACGCGAAGGAGCATGCGGCGTGGATGAGCTCGGATCACGCGCGCGCGATGCAGGTCGCAAGCGAGGCGACCGTGCTCGGCGACTTCGCCGACCGCCGGTTCGCGTACAGCGCCGTCACCTCGATCTTCTCCCGGCGCGACGGCCGATACATGGTCCGGACGGATGGGCCGGACGGCAAGCCGGCCGACTTCGAGATCAAGTACACGTTCGGCGTGCGGCCGCTGCAGCAATATCTGATCGAGCTGCCGGGAGGCCGCCTCCAGGCGCTCTCCATCGCGTGGGATGCGCGTCCGCGTGAGTCCGGCGGCCAGCGCTGGTTTCATCTCTATCCGAACGAGAAGATCGACTTTCGCGACGAGCTCCACTGGACCCGCCGGCAGCAGAACTGGAACTACATGTGCGCGGACTGCCACTCGACGAACGTCCGCAAGAACTACGACGCCGCGGCCGATCGCTATGCCACCACGTGGTCCGAGATCAACGTGGCGTGCGAGGCGTGCCACGGTCCGGGCTCTCGCCACCTGGCCTGGGCCGACGCGGCACGACCCGGCCAGACATACGACACGAGCGACCGCAAGGGACTGGCGGCGGTGCTGCGCGAACGACGCGGCGTTCAGTGGGTGATCGACCCGAGCTCGGGCAACGCCAAGCGGAGTACGCCGCGCGCCACCGCGGTCGAGCTGGGGGTGTGCGCGCAGTGCCACGCGCGGCGGAGCCAGATCTCGTCCGACTACGTCGCGGGTCGGCCGTTTCTCGATCACTACCTGCCGGCCTTGCTCACGCCACCGCTCTACTGGTCCGACGGGCAGCAACGCGACGAGGTCTACACGTGGGGTTCCTTCCTCGAGAGCCGGATGCACGCCGCCGGGATCACGTGTAGCGACTGTCACGAGCCGCACAGCCAGACGCTCCGCGCGCCCGGCAATCAGGTCTGCGCTCAGTGCCACGCGCCGGCGAAGTACGACGCGGCGACGCATCACTTTCACCCTGTCGGCGGCCCGGGCGCCGAGTGCGCCGGCTGCCACATGCCGGTGACGCGCTACATGCTCATCGATCCGCGCCACGACCACAGCTTGCGGGTGCCGCGGCCGGACCAGTCGGCCGCGCTCGGCGTGCCGAACGCGTGCACGCGCTGCCACGCCGATCGCAAGCCCGACTGGGCGGTCGCCAGGATGCAGACCTGGTACGGCCACAACGCGGTCGGCTATCAGCGATTCGCCGAGGCGTTCCGCGCAGCGGAGACGGGTGCGGACGCCGCGGCCCGGCAACTGGCGACGATTTCCCGCGACCCGCTTCAACCCGCGATCGTCCGCGCGTCGGCGCTGGTGCAGATGGCGCGCGACCTCGGGCGAGCGCCTTCGGGCGTAGACGCGGTGAAGCAGGCTCTGGGCGACGCGGATCCCCTGGTGCGTCGTGCCGCCGTGACGGCTGTCGAATCGCTGCCGCCCGACCAGCGAAGCACGCTGGCCACGCCGCGCCTGAGGTGACCCGGCGCGACTCGTCCGGATCGAAGCGGCACGCGTGCTGGCCCCGGTCCGGCCCGAGACACTCGACCAGGCGTCTCGTGCCGCCTACGAGCGAGCCGCCGCCGAGTTCGTCGCGGTGCAGCGCACGAACGACGACCGACCGGAGTCGCGGACCAACCTCGGCACCTACTTCGCCGCGCGCGGCCGGGTGGCCGCGGCGGAGACAGAGATGCGCGCGGCGCTCGCGCTGGATCCTACGTTCGTGCCCGCGTACGTGAATCTGGCCGACATCTATCGCGCGGAGCAGCGCGAGCCCGACGTCCGCCGTGTGCTCGCGGAAGGATTGACGGCCGTGCCGGACGACGCGTCGCTGCACTACGCGTTGGGGTTGGCCCTCGTGCGGGCGCAGCGAACGGCCGAAGCATTGACGCACATCGAGCGTGCGGCCGCGCGCGCGCCCGACAACGTGCGCTTCGTGTATACCTACGCCGTCAGTCTGTACTCGACCGGTAAGGCACGGGAGGCCATCGCCGTGCTGGAGAAGGCGCTCCAGCGGCGCCCGAACGACCGCGACGTGCTGGTGGCGCTGGTCACGTTCAACCGCGACCAGGGCGCGAGCGAGCAGGCGCTTCGCTACGCCGAGCGCATGGCCGCGCAGTACCCCGACGACCCCGAGGCGCAACGGCTCGTCGCGCAACTCCGCGCACGTTCCCCCCGCTGACGCCGCCGGCCGATCAACTGGACCTTCGTCCAGGCCTCCCGTCTCCGAATCGGGCTTAGGTCATTGGTCCGAATTGACGAGCCGGCTCAGTCTGCCTATTGTCCCGCGCGCGCCCGGGAGGTGCCCACATGACCGTTCGATCGCTGCAGATGCTCGCGTGGGCGCTCGCGCTCACGCTATCACTGGTCGTGGCCGGTCGGGCCGCGGCCGACGAGATTCTGTTCCTCAACGGCGACAGGCTCAGCGGCAAGATCGTCAGCGCCGACGGCGGCAAGCTCACGATCAAGAGCGAGACCGCCGGTGAGGTCACCGTGGATCTGGCGAAGGTGAAGACCTTCTCGACTGACGAGCCCATCGTGATCAAGACCGGCGACACCACGCTGAGCTCGAAGGTCACCGGCGGAGCCGACGGCACCGTGCAGGTCGTGCCCGTCGCCGGCGGGAGTCCACAGGTGATCGCGCTCAAAGACGTGACGAAGATCAACCCGCCGGTCAAATGGACCGGGTCGGTGGTAGGCAACGCGTTGATCACCACCGGCAACTCCGAGACCGAGAACTTCGGCCTGAGTGTGAACGCTGTGCGGCGAAGCGAGATCGACCGGATCACTCTGGGCGGCGCGTATTACTACGGACGGCAGAAGGACAAGGACACCGACAAGAGCGAGACGACCATCGACAACTGGTTCGTCCTCGGAAAATACGACTACTTCCTCACCAAGCATTTCTACCTGTACGGCGCCACTCGTGTCGAGCAGGACCAGATCGCCGAACTCGATCTGCGCCTGACGACCGGCGGAGGTGTGGGCTATCAGTGGTTCGAGACGCCGACCTTCAACCTGAACACGGAGGCCGGTCTGGCCTGGGTGTACGAGAAATTCAAGAACGACGGCACCGAGGACCACGTCGCCGCGCGGCTCGCGTACCACGTCGACTGGACGCCGTACAAGACCGTCAAGCTCTTCCACAACGTCGAGTGGCTGCCGAACATCACTGACTGGTTCGGCGACTACAACCTGAACGCGGACGTCGGCGTGCGGGCGACGATCTACGAGGGCCTCTTCGCCGAGGCCAAGATCGAGCTCCGCTACGACTCGACTCCGGCACCCGGCGCGAAGAAGGAAGATGTACGCTATCTCTTCGGCGTTGGCTGGTCGTTCTGACCGATGGCACCCGTACTCGGAGGACACTCGATGAAGACCTTGATCGCGGTGCTCGCCGTGGCCGCACTGGTGACGGCGCAGGCCTGCACGTCCACCCAGACGCCGAGCGCCGAGGAGGGGCCGGCCGTCGGAGTCGTGG
Organism: uncultured Candidatus Rokubacteria bacterium; assembly: GCA_963789955.1. GTDB lineage: Bacteria > Methylomirabilota > Methylomirabilia > Rokubacteriales > CSP1-6 > AR31. The sequence continues at coordinate 13,730 of CAWBMV010000033.1, read as the reverse complement.
GCGAGGCCGGCATGGTGACGGTGCGCGGATGGATCGACGCCGTCGACAAGACCAACCGCACCGTGACGTTGAAGGGACCCCGAGGGGGCACGGTGACGCTCGACGTGAAGGACCCGAATAAGCTCGACACAGTCGCGGTCGGCGATCCGGTCGTCGCCGCGTTCATCGAGGCGCTTGCCCTCAAGGTCAAGAAGGTCCCCGGCGCGACCGCCGGGGTGAGCATCACGGAGGCTCGGATGACGTCGAAGCCCGACGAGACGCCCGCGGGCGCCGTCGGCCGTGAGGTCGTCGTGACCACCACGATCACCGCGGTAGACCGAAAGGCGCAGACGGTGACCATCAAAGGCCCTCGCGGCAATATGGAGACCATCAAGGTGAAAGACGCGACGAACCTCACGGGAGTCGAGGCCGGTGACGTGGCCGAATTGACTTACACCCAGGCGCTGGCGGTCACGCTCGACCGGGCCGGCCTGTGAGCGCGCCGGCTCGGTTCTTCGCCGCGGCCGCGCTCGCGCTGTTGCTGCCCGGCGTCGCGCCGGCGCAAGAGCTCACGGGAACCTTGAAGAAGATCAAGGACAGCGGAACGATCACGATCGGATACCGCGAGCAGTCGGTCCCGTTCTCCTTCCGCGGCCCCGACGGCAAGCCCGCCGGCTACTCGGTCGAGCTGTGCCAGCGGATCGCGACGGGTGTCCAGCAGCAGCTCAAGCTGTCGAAGCTCGACGTAAAGTGGGTCGCGGTCACGCCCGAGACGCGCATTCAATCGGTCGTCAACGGCACGGTCGATCTGGAGTGTGGCTCGACGACGAATTCGCTCTCGCGCCAGGAGCAGGTCGACTTCAGCCACATGATCTTCGTCGACGGCAGCAGCCTTCTCATCAAGGCCGACAAGGTGGCCGCGATGCAGGACCTCGGTGGCAAGAAGATCGCGGTGATCCCGGGGACGACGACCGAGCCGGCGGTGCGCGCGGCGCTCCAGAAGGCCTTCGTGACGGCGCAGATCGTTCCGGTGAAGGACCATCGTGAAGGGCTCGCCGCGGTGGAAAGCGGCAGCGCCGACGCCTACGCCTCGGACCGGGTCATCCTGATCGGCCTCGTGATAACGGCGAAGGAGGGGCAATTCGCCATCGGCGAGCAGTACCTGTCCTACGAGCCGTACGGCTTCATGCTGCGGCGAGGAGATTCGCCGTTCCGGCTGGCCGTCAACCGCGTACTTTCCGGCCTCTACCGATCGCGCGAGGTCTCGCAGATTTACGCCCGGTGGTTCGGCAAGCTCGGCGAGCCCGGCAACCTCCTGATCGCGATGTACGCGCTGCACGCGCTACCTGAATAGCCGCGCGCACGCTCGGCGCATCGCGGGCGACACGCCCGCGCATAGCGGCCGGCCGCCTCGCGGTCTGGCGGTCGGCCGCGCTGGTATGCTAGGCCCGCCATGAGCGAGAGCTTCCCGAGGCGTGCTCGGCTCTGGCGCTATCTCGGGTACTCCGCGGGCGCCCTGATGCTCCTGGTGCTTCTCGTCGCCGTCGGAACTTATTTCGCCGTTCGCGCCTGGGGCCCTGAGTTCGCGCGCGAGCGTCTCGACACGGCGTTGACGTCGGCGCTCGGCCGGCCGACCCACGTCGGGCGGATCTCCGTCGAGCCGTGGTTTGGTCGCGTGGTCATCGGCGACGTGACCGCTGCCTCGCTGCCGGGCGAGCCCGGCCCCCATTTCTTCAAGCTCGGCCGTCTCGACGTCAACTTTGCCATCAGCAGCCTGTGGCGGCGGCGACTAACACTCCGATCGATCCAGCTGAGCGATCTCGACCTCTCGATCCGCGCCGGCGGCGGCCCCCCGCTGCGCGAGATCCCGATGATTCCGGAAGTCGTCCAGGCCGGGCCCGTCGAAGTCGATCTCGGGATGATCGAGCTTCGCCGCGGGCAGATCGTCTACGACGATCCGGCGAGCGCGCTGCGCATCAAGCTGCAGGACATCACGGCGAGCCTGAGGCCCGGGCGCGACGCGATGAGCGCGACCTTGGCCGCGCAGCAGCTCATGCTCGACGTCGACCGGGTTCACGACCGGATCGAGCAGGTCGACGCCGACGTCCGCATTCTGCCGATGCGTCTCGAGATCCGCCGCGTCGCCGGAATATGGGAAAAGGCACGCACCATCATTGCCGGCCGCATCGATGGCCCCTTCGATAAGCCCCGGCTCGAGCTGCGGGCGCGCGGCGACGTCGACGTGGCGAGCATCGGGCGGCGGATCGGCACCACCATGCCGCTGGCCGGCGTGATCCACGTCGACGGAAAGATCGACGGCCCGGCGACGGCCCCGCGCGTCGCGGCGGACGTCGCGTTCGACGAGCTCACGACGGGGCCCGTGAAAGCACGGAACGGGAAGGCGCAGGTGGCCCTCGCCGACGGCGTGCTCTCGGTGACGAAGCTCGACGCGCGCGCGTTCGACGGCGCCGTGGTCGGCTCGCTGACCGTCGAGCTCGCGCACCTGGAGCGCGCGCACGCGGTGCTCGGCGGGCGCGGGATCTCGGTCGCGGCGCTCGAGCCGCTCGCCAGAGCCAGATCCGGCGTCACCGGACGGCTCGACGCCGACGTCGACGTCCACGGTGATCTCGGCGATCCCGTGCACGCGCAGAGCGATATCCGTCTCAAGGCGCACGCGCTCCGGCTTCCCGATCGTCTGGCGTCGCTCGGGCCCGGCGCCGTCGAGGCCGAGGTGCACGGCCAGCACGGGACATTCACCCTCGCTCATGGCGTCGCGAGCTGGGCGGGGCTTCGCGTCGACGCGCTCGGCCAGGCGACGATGGACGGGCCGAAGGGCCTGCATCTTACGGCGACCGGGGACCTCGCGAAGCTCGGGCCGCTCCTGGGGCAGCGCGCGGTGTCGGGCAACGGCGTGCTGACCGCGGACGTCACGGGACGCTGGCGCGATCCGATGGCGACCGGCCGGCTCGAGCTGCACTCGCCCGCGCGCGCCGATCTGCGAGCGGACGAGATCGTGCTGCCGTTCGAGCTCACGCAGCGCTCGCTCAAGCTCGCGAACGCCGCCGTGCGTCTCGGCCGCGCCCGCGTCGTCGCCTCGGGCAACGCCACGTGGCCGCAGAGCGCGGCGCCCGCCGTGCCGCCTCTCGACGCGGTTCGCGTGGATCTCCAGACGCAGACGGAGGAGCTGCGCCTGGAGGACGCGTGGCCGTGGCTTCCGCCCGCGGCCCGTGGCAGCGGCCCGGTTCGAGCGACCGTGGCGGTGAAGGGCACGCTCACCGCGTGGCGCGCAACCGGGCAGGTCGAGTCGAGCAGCTTGACCTGGCCCGATATTCCGGAGGCGCGCGACCTGCACGTGGCGTTCGAGGCCACTCCGGATCGCATCGAGATCCCGGCGCTGAAGGCGATGGTGCTCGACGCGCCGCTGACGGCGCGCGGCCACTGGCGATGGGCCGGCGAGGGCGAGGTGGACGCGAGCACCGGTCTGGTCGATCTCGCGCGCCTGCCGGGTGTGCCGGCGCGGCTCCGCGTCGAAGGGCGGGCGCGCGCCAACGTCAATGCGACAGTGCGCGACGGTCGCGTCAACGGCTCGGGCAAGCTGGCCGGCGAGCGTCTGGCGGTGGCCGGGTGGGCGCTCGGCCCGGCGACCGCCGACGTCGCCCTGAACGACAACGCGCTCAAAGCCGACGCGGTACTGCCCGACGCGCGGATCGCGGCGAGTGCCCAGGGCCGGGTGGACGGCGTGATCGCCACGCGCCTCATCGCGACCGACTTCGAGATCGGCCCGATCCTGCGCCAGCTGCGCCCGGATCTGTTCGGCGATGCGAACGGCCGCTTCTCGGCCGTCGCCACGCTCGACGTGCCCGCGCGCGATCCCCGCGCGGCGCGCGGCGTGGTTCGGCTCGAGCCGGTCCGCTTCCAGATGGCGGGCGAGAGCTGGGAGGCGCAGGGGCCGATCATCGTCCGCCGCGAGGCCGGCAAGCTCACCGTCGAGCGGCTCGAGATCGCCGGGCGTCTCGGCACCGCCACGGTCGTGGGCTCGCTCGACGACGGCGGCACGCTCGACGGCACATTGCGCGGCCAGGTGCCGCTCGCGCTGCTGGCGGTCCTGCGCAAGGAAGTGCGCGACGCGTCGGGCAAGCTCGATCTCGACGTGCGCTTCGGCGGCACCCTCGCGAAGCCGACGGTGCTGGGGCGCGCCACCATCAGCGGCGGACTCATCGCGATCAAAGATCTGCCGTTCGTGGTTCGCGACATGGAGGGTCGCGTGGCACTGTCGCCTTCACGGCTTCGAATCGAGGAGCTGAAGGCCGGCGTCGGGACGGGCTCCGTGAGCGTGACCGGCGAGATCGCGATCGACGGCGGCACCGTCGGCGCCTATCAGGTGGAGCTGAGCGCGAAACGGGTGGGGCTGACCCCGGTCGAAGGCCTCGAGACCGTCTGGAATTCCGAGCTGGCGCTGGTGGGCCGCGGTGCCCGGGGGCTCGTGCGAGGTGAGGCGCACCTCGTTCGCGGCACCTACACGCGCGACCTCTCGATTCTGCCGCTCCTGCTCAAGAGCGGCGGGCGCGCGGAGCCCGCCGCGTGGGGGCGTGAATTCGCACTGCAGGTGCAGGTCAACCTCGACGACAACCTGGTCATTCGGTCGCCGCAGGCGCAGGTCCGCGGCGGCGGCGCGCTCGCGCTGCGCGGCACGATCGCGGCGCCGGCGGTCCTGGGGACGCTCGAGACCCAGGACGGCCGCGTCACCTTCCGACGGAACCGATACGTCCTCGAGAACGCGGTCATGCGCTTCGACGACCCCGGACGGATCAATCCGTACCTCGACCTGCGCGCGACCACGCGAATCCGCACCTATGACGTCACGATGTGGCTGACGGGTCGCGCCGACGATCTCACGATTCGCCTGCAGTCCGAGCCGCCACTCGCGCAAGACGATCTGCTGGCGCTGGTCACCGTCGGCTCGACCAGGTCCGAGCTCGGCGGCACGGGCGGAGGCACGGTGTTCGCGACCGAGGCGGCACAGCTCATCTCGAAGGAGCTGCTCGGTGGCGAGTTCCACGCCCCGACCGTCGACGTCCTCGAGTTCGGAAAGAACGAGGAAGGTCAGAGCGAATTTCGTGTGGGCAAGCGCCTCAACGACCGCACGCTGGTGACGTACTCCGGAAGCTTCTCCGAGGGCGGTAAGCAGAAGCTCCGCGTCGAATACCAGCTGTTCGGGCCCGTCCTCATCGCGGGCGAGCAGGCCTTCAGCGGCGGCGTCGGCGGCGACGTGATCTTGCGCTTCAGATTTCGATGATCCGCCGCCTCGCGGCGGCCCTCGTGGTCACCGTCATCGCGCTCGTGCCCTCGCTCGCCAGGTCGAGCCCCGGGCCGCCGCCTCCCATGGTGACGGCCGTCGAGGTGGTCTCGCGGCATCAGCTCAACGGGCCTCCGGTCGATCAGTTCCTGACGGATCTTCCGGGCCATCCGTTCTCCCGCGCGCGAGTCCGAGAGAGCCTCGACCGGCTATGGGCGCTCGGAATCTTCGACGGCGTCGAGGTCGAGTCGGTCGAGGAGCCCGGCGGCGTCCGGCTTCGCTTCCGTGTCTCGCGGCGACCGTTTCTCGAGAGCCTGACGTGGGTCGGTAACCTTGGGGTCGACGCGCCCGACCTCGCCGGTGCGGCGGCGCTGGCGCTTGGAGGCCCGGCCGAGCCTGCACGTCTCGAGCGCGCGCGGAACGAAGTCCTTGCGCGCCTGCGTCGAGAGGGCTATCTGGCCGCGACGGTGAGCCTTGATGTTCGCGAGAACCCGGTGACCAACAGCCGGGCGGTGACGATGGTCGTCGATGCCGCCAAGGAGGCTCGCGTCGGTCGGCTGGAGATCACCGGGCTCGCGCGCGCCGAGGAAAAGCCGCTCCGCAAGGCGCTCGACCTCGGCCCGGGCGACAAGTTCAAAGAGCGCAAGTTTCGCGACGGCCTGCGCGCGCTCGAGGAAGCGCTTCACACGCAGGGTTTCTTCGAATCGCGCGTGTCGTCGCGCGAGCCCGCCTTCGATGCCGCGACGAACAAGGTCGATCTCACCCTGGAGGTGATCGAGGGCCCGCTGACGGTGGTGGAGTTCATCGGTCGGGAGGCACTCACCGAGGCGCAGCTCCGCGAGCGCCTGGTCTTCGGCGACGACCGGATCGTCGACGACGTCGAGGTCAGGGCCGGCGCCGATCAGATCGAGAAGGCCTACCACGAGGCAGGCTATCACTTCGTCGAGGTGACGGGGACGCTGCTCGGCGACGCCAGCGGACGCGCGGTGAAGTTCCACATCGAGGAGGGCCCGCGTGTCGTCGTCGAAAGCCTCACCTTCGAAGGGCTGGCCACCCTAACCGACAAGCAGGTCGCCGAACAGATGCAGACGCGCCCCGCCGGCCTGGTGCCGATCGGCATCTTTCGCGGACTGTTCAATCAGGAGCAGCTTGAACAGGACGTGCGACTCGTCCAGCACTACTACCGCACCGAGGGATTTGCGTCGGCGCAGATCGGGCCGCCGCGGGTGACCTTCAGCGACGACCGGACCAAGGCGCGGATCGTCGTTCCAGTGGTCGAGGGGCCGAGACGAATGGTCGCCTCGGTCACCCTCACGGGCAACCGTGCCCTCGAAACCCAGACCGTCATGAAGACCATCGGATTCAAGGCCGGCGATCCGTGGGACGCCACGCGTGCCGAGGACGCGCGCCACAAGCTGGAGCAGCTCTATCAGCGCCGGGGATATCGCGGCACCGTCGTGGGCCTGAACTCGGCGGACAAGGACGGGTCGGTATCGGTCGCCTATGCCGTGCGGGAGGGCGAGCTCACGCAGATCGGCCAGATCCTGGTCTCTGGCCTGACGACCACCAGGCCCTACGTCGTGGAGCGCGAGCTCAAGTTCTCGTCGGGCGAGCCGCTCACCGCGGTCACGCTCTCGGAGGCGCGGCGCCGCCTGGATGCGACCCGCCTCTTCGACCGCGTCGACGTCGAGCCTCTCGGCGATCCGAGCTCGCCCATCCGCGACGTTCGGGTGTCCCTGCGAGAGGCGAAGCCGTGGCGCTTCGAGCTCGGCGCGGGCTACGCCACGGAAGAAGGCTTTCGCGGGTTCTTGACGCTGGCGTATGACAATCTGTTCGGAACCGGGCGGAGCGCCTCGCTCATGACGCGCATCAGCGAGAAGGGATATCGGGGCGAGCTCGCCTATCGCGAGCCCTGGGTTCTGGACTCCCAGTGGCAAGGCGAAGCCATCGCGTTCGTCGAAGAGAAGCAGGAGGTTGGCTACCTTCGTGACAGTTACGGCGCGACGGCCACCCTGCAGCGCGATCTCCTGCCCCGCCTCTTCATCCCGGAGGAGCCGACGGACCATCCCAAGAGCCTGCGCGGCGGATTCCGCTACCGGATCGAGCAGTTCCACCGCTTTCAGATCGACCCCGACCTCATCGCGGACGGCGCCATACGGAGGCCGGACGACCTGGTCACGAGCGTACAGGGGTTCCTCACGCTCGAGCTTCGCGATCAGCCCGCCGATCCGCACGCGGGCAGCTATCATTTTGCCGGACTCGAGATCGGAAGCTCCGCGCTCGGCGGCGACGTCAGCTTTGTGAAGTTTCGGCTCGAGGACTCCTGGCTCGTTTCCTTGCCGGCCCGGACCGTGCTGGCACTCTCGACTCGCTTCGGGATCGCGGCCCCGTACGGCGGCACCGCGGACCTGGTGATCGAGGATCGGTTCAAGGCCGGCGGCAGCACGACCGTTCGCGGCTACAAGCTGGACAAGGTCGGTCCGCTCGACGACGGCGGCAATCCGCGAGGCGGCGATCTCTCGATCATCACGAACGTCGAATACCGCTTTCCGATCTATCGCTGGCTCGGCGGGGTTGTCTTCTTCGACACGGGCCTGGTCACCCAGACCGTGTCCGACTTCGCGTGGTCGGAATTCTTCCCCGGGGTCGGCAGCGGATTGCGAATCACCACGCCGATCGGCCCGATTCGCCTCGACGTCGGCTACGGGCTCCGCCAGGTTCGCAACGACGATCGCATTCAGGTCTATCTCACGGTTGGCCAGGCGTTCTGATGTGAACGTGCGGCCGCTGCCGCGCACCCGCTTCGTGGCGGTGGCGATGCTGCTGGCTCTTCTTCACGTCTCGTTCGCTCGCGCCGAGCCCGTGGACACGCTGCTCGCGCAGGTCGACGCGCGCACGATCTCGGCGAGCGACATCGCGCTGGCGCGCGCGCTGGCCGTGTTCGGCTTCGTGCCGTCGAGCGCGCCGATCACACGCATCGACGTCGATCGCTTCGTCGACGTTTTGCTGATCCTCGCCGAAGCCGCCAAGATCGGCGTCGAGGCCGAGCCGGCCGCGGTCGACACCGCGTGGGCCGCGGTCGCCGCCCGCGCCGGCGGCGAGGCGGCGCTGACGCGCTGGCTCGAGGACAAGGCCATCGACCGCGACTGGGCGCGCGTGATGGTCGGGGAAGACATCGTGAAGTCGAAGTTCCTCGACGCGCGATTCGCCGCGTTCATCTTCCCGGACGAGGAGACGGTGACGCGCGAGCTCGGCGCGGGGCAGCACGACGACGACGCGCGGGAGCGCGTGCGCGACAGGCTGATCCGTCAGGCGGCGGTGGAAGCTCAGGTGAAGTGGCTCGACGACGCGCGGCGTCGCGCTTCTATCAAGATTCTGCTGCCGGACGGGGTGTCGGTCGTTCCACCCTTTACTGGGCCGTGAGCGACCTATCGGGGCGGCGCCGGGTCAGGGGTAGTGAGGGGGGTGCCTGCGACCACGCGGCACGCTTGCGCTGCTCCGGGGTGGCTGGGCTCCATCTGGGCGCGCCACGGCCGATGCGCACTTGGAGGGAACGGGTCCAGGCACCCCCCTCACTACCCCTGACCCGGCGCCGCCCCGATGATGTCGGTCGCGGCGGGTGAGGGTTGCGACGATTCCCTGCTGCAGCTGATTGGTCGACGCGCGATTGTTCGGCGCGAGCTTAGGGTGTCGCGCCAGGCATCGCGCCGTCGCGTGCGAGAGCGAGTGTGGCGCCGCGCACCGGCTACGACGGGCGAATCAAGAGGCTTTGTCTATTGTCCGGTGATCTGGTGGAGGTACCACTGCGTGTAGCGAATCACGTTGTATTCGCGCTTCGTGGAGTAGGGGCCGGGCGTGAATGCCGAGGAGTTGACGCCGGCCTGGTTCTTCTCGCAGAGGTCCCAGTCCTGCTCGCTGGTGAGCTCCCAGAACGGGAGCAGCGCGTCCAGTATGTAGTCCTTCCCTTCGACGGCGTCCTCGTGAACGAGCCACTGTACCTGCACGAGCGTCTTTTGCGGCCCGGCCGGCGCGAGCCGTGTGGACACGGCGTGATCGGCGCTCGAGTGGTTCCAGAAGTTGGGCATCGTCCGCATGCGCAAGGTGCCAACGTCGCGCGTCCGGTACGAGCCCATCAGCGGCGCGACGGGCCGACCGTCCATCGACTCGCTCACCCAGCCGGGCACCAGCGGCGTGCGATTGATCGACCACCAGTAGTCGGGCGACGGGAAGCGCACCATGCCCGCCTCTTGATAGTCGATCCGAAGCCCGTCGGCCTCCAGGCGATCGGACGTCGCCCGGGCCTGCGTCTCGATCTCGTGCTTGAGCGCCGGGTCGTCGATCGGCGCGTTGTCGTAGTTGGCCTTGACGTACTGCGGGTGGTTCGCGTTGCAGTGCCAGCACTCGCGGTTGTTTTCCCAGACGAGCTTCCAGTTCGCGTGGACCTCGTAGCTCCGGCTCGCGGCGATCCGCGCGCGCTCGAGCCCTTGCGGGCGCAGGAGCGCGCCGAGCGCTTCCGCGGCGCCCTCGAACGGGGGCGGATCGTCGGCCAGGCAAACGAAGATCAATCCGCCGACTTCACGGGCGTGCACGCGGTGCAGTCCGTAGTCGCTGCGATCGAGGTCGCCGTCCTTGTCCATCCCGCCGCACGCCACGAGCGCGCCGTCGCGCGCATAGGACCACTGGTGATACGGGCAGACGATCCGCGCGACGTGCCCGGACTGGGTCTGACAGACCTTCATTCCCCGATGACGGCAGGTGTTGTGGAGTGCGGCGATGTGTCCGTCGTCACCGCGGATGACGATGATCGAGTCGGTGTCGAGGTCGAAGACGAAGTAGTCGCCCGGCGCCTTCACCTGACAGGTGTGGCCGGCGAAGAGCCACCCGCGCCGCCAGATACGCTCGAGGTCGAGCTGGTAGATGCCGGGATCGGTCTGGAACTCGCGCTGGAGAGCGTGACCCGGCGTGTGCTCGGCGATCAGACGCTCGAGCAGCGCGCGGGCGTCGGCGCGCTGTGAAGACGTGAGGAACGGAGTCGACATCGCGTCACTATTATAGTGACAGGCGATGTCTTTACGGCGTCACTTCAAGGGTATGCGGAACTCGACGAGCACGCCGCCGCTTCGGGGGATCCCGACCCGGATGTCCGACTTGATCCCGAGCAGGCTTTCCGCCATGTAGTTCAGCGCCCCGATCGGGTCGGTCGCGATCAGGCCGACGTGGTCGTACCACTTGAGCTCGGGCTTGCGTCGGATCCAGTTTCTGAACGGCTCGAAGACGAACCCGCCCAGCAGCGCGCCCCCGATGGGCGTGACGATCAGATCCTGGTAGGAGGGCCGCTCGAAGACCGCCTCGACCCCGAACTCGTAGAGCGCTGAGGCAAAGGCCGCGTACAGGAACGAGTCGATGCGGTCGAAGCCACGCTCGCGGGCGCGCGTGTAGTAGGTGGCGCCGAAGTACGGGTGCCCGATGTAGTTCACGGCCCAGGCATCGTCATCCCAGTGGGGGCTTTGCACGTTCTCCCACCATTTCTCGAAGCTGATATCTTTGTTTTTGCTGGACCACTGCGAGACGCTCTCCGGGACGACGTAGAGGATGGCGGCGCCGACGACCTGGTAGCTGAGAAGGAACGCGGTGTCGCGCGCGAGCCCGATCCAGTCTCGAGGCTGCAGCGAATCGTCGGGAAGTAAATGGAACTTCTTCTCTGGTGCGTCCTCGGCAACCGCTTGCATCCACCAATCGCTCGAATCGGAATCGTTCTCGGCCCGTGCAGGCATGGCCACGAGCGAGAGGGAGACGAGTAAGAGGAAGCCGGCGAGGGAGCGGTGCACCGCGAGCGCACCATGCCGGGGTCAGTCGGCGGCGTCCATCGGACCTTGGTCCCAACCGGCAGCGACGGACGAGGTCGTGGCGATGCGGCGCTACAGGCGAAGCCGGGCGCCCGCGGGATCGTAGAGCACGTCCGGCGCGACCTCGGCCGCGAAGCGCGCGCCGAAGGCTTCCACCTCGAGCGGCGTGCCGGCCGCCGAGAGCCCCGCCGGTAAGTACACGAAGCCGATGTGCTTTGCGACCGTGTAGCCCCAGCCCGCGCTCCGCAGCCGCCCCGCCACACGGCCGCCGGCGTACACCGCCTCGCCCCCGTAGAGATCCGAATGGTCGGGCATCGCCGCCGTCAGTGTGATCGTGCAGAGCTGCCGCGTGAGTCCCTCGGCCTTGATCCGGCTCAGCGCCTCGCGGCCGACGAAGTCTCCCTTCTGCAGGCGCACGCAGAAGCCGAGCCCGGCTTCGTAGGGGTTCTCGGCCGGCGTGAGATCGCTGCTCCAGTAGCGGTAGCCTTTTTCGAGCCGCAAGGAGTCGACGGCCTTGTACCCGACGGGCTCGATGGCAAAGGGCCGGCCGGCCGCCAGCAGCGCGTCCCAGACCGCGACGGCATGGCGGTTCTCGACGTAGAGCTCCCAGCCGAGCTCGCCGACGTAGGTCACTCGCTGAGCGCCGACCGCGGCGCCGGCGATCTCGATCGGTCGCGCCGACATATAAGGAAGGGCCGCGTTTGACACGTCGCTCGCGGTGACGGCCTGGAGCACGCGACGCGCGTCGGGGCCCCAGAGGCCGATACACGCGAACGCGTCCGTCACGTCGCGCACCTGCACGCTGTCGTCGGACGGCAGGTGCATCAGGATCCACCCGAGGTCGCTCGCGACGAAGTTGCTGCCGGTCGTCACCCGGAAGCGATCCGGCGCCCAGCGCGTGACGGTCAGGTCACTCTCGATTCCGCCGCGCGGGTTGAGGAACTGCGTGTAGATCACGCTGCCGACCGGGCGATCGACGTCGTTGTCGGCGAGCCGCTGCAGCAGCGCCAGCGCGCCCGGGCCGCTCACGTCGAGCTTGCCGAACGAGGTGAAGTCGAAGAGGCCGACCCGCTCGCGGACGGCGCGGTGCTCGGCGCCGACGCGGTCGAAGAACGCCGCGCGCGCCCAGCCCCAGCGGCGCTGATCGGTGCCCGCGCGACGCCCGGGTGTGCCCGGCATGAAATAGTTGGCGCGCTCCCAGCCGTTCTTCTCGCCGAACACCGCGCCGGCTTCGCCGAGTCGCGCGTCGAGCGGGCTCAGGCGGCGCGCACGGGCCCACTCGTTCTCGTCGTGGGGATAGCGGAGCAGGTAGTAGTACTTGTACGATTCGCGCGCGCGCTCGGCGGCGTATGCGCGATCCTCGTACACCGGCCCGAAGCGTCGGACGTTCAGCTCCGTCACGTCGTGCGGCGGCTCGCCGTCGACGAGCCAGTCGGCCACGATGTGGCCGATCGCGCCGCCGGCGCCGAAGCCGGTGTGCGACAGACCCGCCGCGACCCAGAACCCGGGGACGCCGGGCACCGGACCGAGCAAGGGGCGGCTGTCGGGAGTGATACCTTCGGGGCCGTTCACCAGGTGCGCCAGCTCGGCCTTTGACAAGATCGGCACGCGCCGGATCGCGCCCTCGAGGATCTCGTTGAACAGCTCCCAGTCGGACGGCAGGAGCTGCTGCGTGAAGTCCCAGGGCACGCCGCCGACCGACCACGCGACCGGGCTACGCTCGAAGCCGCCGATGAGAAATCCGCCGACCTCCTCACGCATGTAGACGAGATTCTCCGGGTCGCGCAGGCACGGCGTCGAGCGGGGGAGCTGGTGGTCCGGGATCGGCTTCGTCGCCAGATGCTGATGGACCAGCGGCGTGATCGGCAGACTGACGCCGACCATCGCGGCGATCTGCGACGCCCACATCCCGCCCGCATTGATGACGATCTCCGTGTGGATCGCCCCGTGGTCCGTCTCGACGGCCGCGACGGCGCCCCGGGATGTCCGCCGGATCCCGGTGACGCGCACGCCGGTGTTGAGCTCGACGCCCAGGCGGCGTGCCTGCGCGGCCAGCTCCATCGTCGCGCCGCTCGGATCGAGCCAGCCATCGCCCGGCAAGTACATCGCGCCGTGGAGGCTCTCGGCGGACATCAACGGGAAGATGCGAAGTGATTCGGCCGGCGAGATGGTGTCGACGTCGAGCCCGATCGCGCGGGCCATGCCGACCTGCCGCTGGAAAAATCGAAGCTGATCGCCGCTCGAGGCGACGCGAAGGCTCCCGACCTCGTGCCAGTGCTCCGCCGATCCGGGCTCCGCCTGCAGCCGCCGATAGAGCTCGATGCTGTACTTCCGCATCCGCATGAGCGTCGGCGACGTATGAAAGTGCGTCACCATCCCCGCGGCATGCCACGTCGACCCGCTCGTCAACTCCCCCTTGTCGACGAGCACAACATCCGTCCACCCCTTCCGCGCCAGATGATACGCAACACTACACCCCGCAATCCCCCCACCAACAATCACCACCCGCGCCCTCTCCCTCATAAGCCGCGCCACCATCCCATCCGCTCCACCCGCGGTCTCATGCGCACGACCGGGGGCGCGTGCTCGGCGTGGATCACGGCAACATT
>CAWBMV010000032.1:0-33624 GCA_963789955.1 uncultured Candidatus Rokubacteria bacterium | reverse complement strand
AGGTGAGATCGGCGTAGTGAGGCTGGAAGCCATCGTTGTCGGGGTGACGGAAACCGTGGTTCGCGTCCGAGAAGGCGTGCCACTCGACGGGCTGACCGTTTGCCATGAAGCTTTCCCAGAGCGGACCCTGGATCGCCGGCGTCGCGATGAAGTCCTTGCCGCCGCAGAACACCAGCGCGGCGCACTTGAGCGTGCGCGCGAGCTTGAACGCGTGCCGCGGCCGGTGGGACGTCTCGGGCTCGTCCCGGACCGAAGGGTAATAGAGGACGAGCGCGCGCAGCCGCGGATGATCGGCCGCGAAGGGAATGAGCAACCGGCCGCCCATGCAGTGCCCGATCGCGGCGGTGCGCGCGGGATCGGAGCCCATTCGATCGACGAGGTACTGCCAGGCCTCGTCCATCTTGCCGAGGAACTCGACGTCGGAGTGCTTGGATTGCAGCTCGGCGCCCTGGCCGATGTGCGTCGTTCCCGGAACGCCGAACATGTTGAAGAGGCTCGGCACGAGCACGTTGAAGCCGAGCTGCGCGAGACGATAGGCGTCGATCTTGTAGTCGGCCGTGACGCCGTGCGCGTGATGGACCATCATGATCCCCGCGCGCTTCCCAGGCCCCTCGGGATGCGCCATGTACCCGGGAATCCCGTCCTGCTCGAGCGTGACCATGCGCGTGACGATCGTCATGCGCGTTCCTTGATCGACACGCGCCAGTGGATGCGGTCTTCCTCCGGCGGATAGTCGCCGGCCGCCTTGTGATACGAGCAGCGGTTGTCCCAGATCACGATGTCGCCCTTGCGCCATTTGTGGCGGTACTCGCCGTCGGGCTGGATCATGTAGCCGGTCAGCTCGTCGATCAGCGCGTCGCTTTCCTCCGCCTCGACGCCCTCGATCGCTAGGATCTTGCCCGGATCGAAATACAGCGCCTTGCGCCCGGTCTCGGGATGCGTGCGGATGATCGGATGGAACACCGGCTTCCAGTCGCGATCCTCCGCGTTGAGCAGCGCCGTCGCCTTCCGCGCGCCCGCCATAGGTGAAGGCGCCGATCCGCCCGTCGAGGCGCTCCTTCAGCCGCTGCGGCAGCGCGTCGTAGGCCGCATACATGCTGGCGAAGAGCGTGTCGCCGCCGCGGCTCGGGATCGCCAGCGCGTAGAGCTGCGTCGCCTTGAACGGCTCCTCATCATAGGCGCCGTCGGTGTGCCAGCCCTCGGCGCCGCGCCGATAGATCGCCTCGTCGAGCTTGCCGTCGGCGTCGAACTTGTTGACGCCGAGCAGCGTGATCTCCGGGATAGTCCGGATGGCGCGTGCTCTTCGACGGATGCGGGCTCACCAGGCCGAAGCGGCGGCTGTAGCGCAGGAAGTCCTCGATCGTCAGATCCTGGTCGCGCACCACCATGACGTTGTGGTCGAGCCACGCCTGGTAGATCGGCCGCGAAGGTCGCATCGTCCAGCGTCTTCACGTCGACGCCGGTCACCTCGACGCCGATCTGCGACCCGAGACGTTCTACCTGGACCATCGACATTCCTCCTACCCCTCAGAACCAGTTGGCCTTGTCGACCACGTTGCGCAGCGGCAGGTCCGACAAAAAGCGGCGCGAGTTGTCCAGCAGGATCTCGAAGCGGCGCTCGTCCAGGTGCGGGCCGTGGCCGGCGGTGTGAGGCGTGATGAGGACGCCGGGCATCGTCCACAGCGGGTGATCGGCCGGCAGCGGCTCTTGCTCGAAGACGTCGAGCCCGGCGCCGGCGATCTCGCCCGCACGGAGCGCGGCGACCAGGTCGTCGAGACGCGTCGTCATGCCGCGCCCGATGTTGATGAAGAACGCGGTGCGCTTCATGAGCTGGAAGCGTGCCCGGTGCATGAAGTGCTCGGTCGCCGGCGTGTGCGGCACGGTCAGGATGACGAAGTCCGCCAGCGGCAGCAGCGAGTCGAGCGCCTCAGGCCCGTCGAGCTTCAACACGCCAGGGGGTGCTTCGCGACGCCGCGCGTCGATGCCCATGACGTGCATCCCGAACGAGGCCGCGAGCCTTGCCGCCTCGCTGCCGATCCCGCCGACTCCGACGATCAGCGCCGTGGCCTCCGGCAGGTGGATCACGCCGCCGTCATTGGGCTCCCGCCGCCACTCTCGCCGCAGTTGTCGCGGAAGGTAGTGGTGGAATCCGCGGGCGAACGCCAGGACGAACGCCATGATATGGGCGCCGATGTGGTCGTTGTAGATCTCGCGGAAATTGGTCACGGTCGCCGTGTGTCCGATCAGCGCCGGCGAATAGTAGCCGGCCGGCGGCGCCGCCTGCGGCGCCTGGAGCCAGCGCAGGCGACGCGCCTCGCGAATCAACGCGTCGGGCATTGTCCCGAACGCGGCCTCGGCTTCGCCGACGGTGCGGGCGGCCTCGGCGTCGGTCTCGGCCACCACGACCGAAAGCTGGGGCAGCGCGGACGCGAGCCGTGAGGCCCAGCCGCGCGTCGTCGGTGTCTGCGGGGGCAGCATCAAGAATGTCGTCATGGATTTGTCTGCGCAGCTTAGTGGCCGCGGCGGGCGGGGTCAAGCGGCTAGACCGCGCGAGCGGGCGTGGGCTCGGCGGGCGGGACGCCGGCCAGGCCGGCGGCGACGTCGCCGTCCTTGCGGCTCATGACGGCGCGCGGCAGGAGCGGAATGAAGACAAGGACCAGCGCGGTCGTTCCGGCGTTGAGCCAGACCAGGTCGTGAAAGACCCAGTGACGGCTGTCGATGAGCCACGAGCCGATCACGTCCGAGCCGCCGAGCGCGAAGTTGCGCGCGCTCATCATGAGGGAGAACCCGAGGCTCTCGCATCCGGGCGGGGTCGATCGAACCGCCAGGTCCATGAGCGCCAGCTCGGAGCAGATCACCGCGAAGCCGACGGTCGCGTGGATGAACGGCGCCGTCGCGTGGCTGTACCGGAGATACAGCAAGGTCACCGTCACGTTCAGCGCGATCGCGGTCGTCAGGAGCTGCCGGAGGTTGAATCGGCGGCACACGACGCCGTAGATCAGCGCGCCCAGAAGGCCGGCCGCACCCTCGATGCTCTCCATCAGCCCGATGTAGGGGGTGCTGAAGTTCAAGGTATCCGTCTGCATGAACAGGAGTGGCGTCGTGAAGCCGGGGGAGATGTAGACGAGCGCGAGGAAGATTCCGCTCGTCCAGAGCGTGCGGGACCCGACGAGCGTGCTGAGCTCGTGAGCCGCGTTGGTCAGTACGTGCTGGTCGCGCACCGCCGCGCGCCGCTCGGTGAGGGTGAAGAACGTCGTGACCGCCAGCAGGAGCAGCAGCGCGGTCGCGATGCCGGCTGTCCAGCCGAACGCGGCCGCGGCCAGGTAGCCGCCGAGGATGCCGTTCCCCAGTGACACCACGCTCTGGAGCGCCTGGCGGATCGAGGTCACGCGGCCGGAGATGCCGTACTTATGACCCGCCTCGACCATGAGGCCGCCCATCACGGTGCTCGCGATGACCATGAACGCGTTGGCGCCGAAGGCCGTGAGGAGCAGCGGCAGATACGATCGGGGCACGACGCCCATCAAGAACCAGCAGACCGCCGCCATGCCGGCGCCGAGCAGCATGTAGTGTCGGCGCCGGGTTCCAAAGAGCGGAAACGCGTCGGACATGATGCCGGCCAGCGGCTTCACGTTCCACGCCAAGGTCGCGACGACCGAGAACGCCGCGAGCGTCTGGGCCGAGAAGTGCAGCTGGTTTTTCAGGAGAAGCTGGAGCGGGAGCCGTCCGATGACGGCGGGCTGGGCGATTGTCGTGACGAAGGCGCCGAGCCCGACCATGATGTAGTACTGCCGCAGGGTGAGGCCGGTGTCCGGGATCTGGGGACTCTTCGCGTCCAGGGCGACCTCCGCTGTGTCCTTATATCAGGAGCCGCGCGTGGGCCCGGCAAGCTCCGTCAGGGATGCGCGATGAAGACGGGCGCGGGGCGCCGGCGGGTCAGCGATCGCCCGGGGTTGCGCTGAGCCCCGGGGGTGAGGATCTCACGCCCCCGGCGGCCGGAGCCGCCGCAGCGACCCTCGCCGGCGCGGGGGGCTCGCGGCGGACGCTGAGCCAGTCGCCGCCGAGGCGGCCGCGGACCAGCGGCCAGAGGCCGTCGGGCTCGAACAGGATCGCCGCGATCGCGACGATGCCGAGGCCGATCAGGTACCAGCCGGCCGAAAGCCCGAACACGACGGTGAGCGTCTCGCGGAGCGCGAAGTAGATGATGACGCCGAGGATCGGCCCTTCGAGCGTCCCGATGCCGCCGATGATCACGATGATCATCATCGCGACCACCCAGTTCGGATCGAAGGCGAAGCCCGGCGCGACGTAGAGCGTCGCCGTGAAGCTGACGGCGCCGGCCAGACCGCATCCCGCCGCGGCGATCACGAAGGCGATGAAGCGATTGCGCCACACGTCGACCCCGATGCTGGCCGCCGCCACGTCGTTGTCGCGCACGGTCATCAACCCGAGGCCCACGCGCGATCGCAGGAGCGCGTAGGTGCCGAAGACCGACGCGACCGCGATCGCGGCGCTGATCCAGAAGGTCAAGGGCTCGAGCCAGCGCGGGTCGACCAGGCGCGCGGTCGGCAGGCCGACACCACGCTCGCCGCCGAGCGTCTCGGTCTTGGAGATGAGCAGCGAGACGACTTCCGAGAACACCCAGGTGCCGATCGCGAAGTAGGCTTCGCGCAGTCGGAACATGAAGAGCGCCACGATCGCGGCGACCGCCGCGCACAGGAGCGGCGCGACCGGCAACACCCAGAAGGGCGCGACCTTCAGCGAGATCGAGGCGAAGAACAGGCCGTAGGCGCCGAGTCCGACGAACACCTGTTGCCCCATCGACACGAGCCCGGCGTAGCCGGCCAGCAGGTTCCACATCTGCGCCATGGCTAGCATCAACATCGCCTCGGACAGGAAGCGCTGCGCGCCCTCGCCGATCACCCAGGGCGCCACGACGACCGCGAGCGCGAAGACCGCGACGAGCGACCAGCGATACGCGCGCCTCGGCCGGCGGGTCCCCGGCCTCGCGACGGCCTGCGGCGCGCGCCACCTGATCCGCGTCATGTGCGCACCCGGAACAGGCCGTTGGGCCTCAGCAGCACGCCCACGAGAAACAAGAGGTGGGCGTAGAGCGGCCCCGCGTTCGGATCGAGCCTCAACCCGACCAGCTCGGCGACGCCGAGCGCGATGCCGCCGAGCATCGCGCCCCAGAACGTTCCGAGCCCGCCGAGCACGACGACCTCGAACGCGACCAGCAAGCGCTCGACGCCGGAATACGGCGTGAAGGACGCGCGGATCGCGAGCAGCATGCCGGCCACGCTGGCCAGCGCGAGCGACAGGCCCATCACCAGGTTGTAGACGCGCCCGGGGTTCACGCCCATCAGGCGCACGACGTCCCGATGATCGGCGGTGGCGCGCACGATCCGGCCGAACCGCGTTCGCGTGAGAACGAGCTGCAGCGCGGTGAACAATGCGACCGAGAGCGCCAGGATCAGGAGCGGCAGGACCCCGACGTGCAGGCCCCCGAATCCCGTGCTCGCCTGGGCCAGGTGGCCGGCCTGAAGGTGACGCGGGTCGGCGCCGTACACCTCGACCATGAGGTTGCGCATCACGACCGCCACGCCGAAGGTCAGAAGGATGCCGGCGAAAGGATCGGGCCTCGTCACGACCCGGTTGATCAAGACCGCCTGGAGCGCGAAGCCCAGGAAGAACGCGATCACCGCGACCGGTAGCAGGAGCGCGAGCGGGTGCAGCCACGGCACGACTCCGATGAGCGATACGCCGAGGAACGCGCTCAGCACGATGAACTCGCCGTGCGAGAGATTGACCACGCGCATCACGCCGACGCTCAGCGCGAGCCCGACGCCGAGCAGACCGTAGAGCCCGCCGTAGAGCACACCGTTGATGATCGTCTCGACCCAGATCATGAAGTCCTCGTCACGCCGCCCTCAGGCTCCGAAGTACGCGCGCGAGAGCTGGTCGAGTCCCAGGCCGCGCGCCTGTCCGTGCAAGGTCACCCGTCCTTTGAGCAGGCAATACACGCGATCGGCCGCGCCGGCGGCGCGCTTGACGTCCTGCTCCACCAGAACGATCGACGCGCCCTCGGCGCGGATGTGCCCGAGCGACTCGTAGATCTGATCGACCACGAGCGGCGCCAACCCGAGTGAGATCTCGTCGCACAGCAAGAGCTTCGGGTTCGACATGAGGGCCCGGCCGATCGCGACCATGTGCTGCTGGCCCCCCGAGAGCTGATCCGGCCGCTGCCGCCGGCGCTCGCCCAGCACCGGGAAGAGCTCGTAGACGCGCGCCAGTGACCAGGCGCCCGGCCGTCGGTTGAGCGCGCCCATCATGAGGTTCTCCTCGACGTTCAGCGACGGGAATAGCAGGCGGCCCTCCGGCACCAGCGACAGCCCCAGCCGCGAGATGCGCTCGGCGGGCTCGGCGGCGATCGGCTGGCCGGCGAAGCGGATCTCGCCGCGCCGGCTGCCGATCAAGCCGACCAGACACTTCAGGAACGTCGTCTTGCCCGCGCCGTTCGCGCCGATGAGCGCGACGGTCTCGCCGGCCTCGACGCGGAGGGTGACGCCGAAGAGCGCCTGGAAGTCGCCGTAGAACGCGTCGAGCGCCTGAACGTCAAGCAACGTCATCGGCGCGGAACCCCATGTAGATCTCTCGCACGAGCCGGTTGGTCATCACCTCGGCGGGCGGCCCTTCCAGCACGTTGCGACCGAAGTGGAGCACCATGATGCGATCGGCCACGGCGCGAAGCGCGTGAGGGATGTGCTCGATCCAGATGATCGCGTGGCTCGTCTTGAGGCTCTTGACCAGGGCCACGAGCTCCTCGACCTCCGGCTCGGTGAGTCCCGCGGCGATCTCGTCCAGGAGCAGCACCTTCGCGCGCGACGCCACAGCCTTGCCGAGCTCGAGACGCTTTCGGTCCAGGAGTGGCAGCTGTCCGGCCAAGGTCCGGGCCTTCGCGGTGAGTCCCATGGTAGCGAGGACGTCGAGCGCCGCGCTCGCCGCGGCCGACCCCGAGCGCCCGGCGCCGAACGACGCCGCGGCAAGCACGTTCTCGTAGACGGTGAGGTGCGGAAACGGCTGCGGGATCTGGAACGCGCGCACGATGCCGCGGCGCGCGCGCAGATGGGGAGGCAGGCGGTTCAGCTCCTGGCCTTCGAAGCGAATCGTGCCGCCGTCCGGCGCGATGGTGCCGGCAATCAGATTGAAGACCGAGCTCTTGCCGGCGCCGTTGGGACCGATCATCCCAAGGCAGTGGCCCGAGTCGAGCGAGAAGGTGACATCGTCGGCTACGACGATCGCGCCGAATCGCTTGTGCAGGCCGGCCACTTCGAGGAGTGCGGACATCGCGCTACCGTGCCGCCCGCGGGAGGCCGGCGGGGCGGCGACGATCGGCTCAGCCGAGCTGCGACAGGAGCTTGAGCTCCGCTTCGACCGGGATCTGCGGCGCCGTGGCGTTGTAGACGATCAGGAGCTCGAACGGAAAGCGCCCGTTCTTCGTCTTGCGCCACTGGCCGCCGGCCATGCTCGTGACCGCGACGTTCTTGATCGGCGTGTCCTTGAAACGCACCGGACCGACGACGGTGTCGACCGACAGATTCGCGATCGCCTGCTTCACGGACTCCTTGTCCTTCGGATCCGCGGCGCTGCCGAGGGCGGCGAGCGCCACTTCCCAGACCGCGTGCGAGTAGCCGATGGGCTGCGTCCACTGCTTGCCGGTGGAGTTCTCCCAGTCGGTCGCGAGCTCGCGCGCCGTCTGTCCGGTGATCGAGGACTTGTACGGGAACTTGGGCGTCCACCAGACTTCGGTCGACATGCCGTCGCCGCGCGGCCCCAGCGACGTGATGGCGCTCGCGAACAGGAACGCGGCCGCGACCGTGCACACCTGAGGCTTGTAGCCGGCCTGGGCCGCCTGATTCCAGAAGGTCGCCCAGTGGCTCGGCAGCACGAGGCCGGAGACGATCTCGGCGCCGCCGTTCTTGAACGCGGTCACCTGGTTCGTGAAGTCGTCGGTGGCCATCTTGTAATAGCCGCCCGGAACTTCCTTGTAGCCGTGCTGCGCCATCCCGCCCGGCAGCCCGGTCTTCGCGTTGCCGAACGCGCGGCCGGTCGGCGTGTCGCTGTAGAACGTGCCGACCTGTTTGTTGGTCTTCACGCTGTTCCACATCGCCAGGAAGTTCTTCACGACCTCGCCGGCGCCCCAGAAGAAGTGGAACGTGTACGGGAAGCTCTTCTCGATCAGATCGTCAGGGGTCGCGCCGCGGGAGAATTTCCAGCCCGTCCACGGCACCATGGTCGAGATGGTCGGCATGCTGCGCGCGTCGGCCAGCTCGCCGACCGCCAGGGCCGCGTCGGAGTCGAACGCGATGACCAGGTCGCACTTCTCGCGAAGCACCAGCTCGCTGCCGACTACGCTGGAGCGATTCGGGTCGGACTGGTTGTCCTTGACGACGATCTCGACCGCGTAGGACTTGCCGCCGACCTTGAGCCCGTCCTTCACGGCCGTGCGGATGCGCTCGATCATCCACGGCGTCGTCTCGCCGAAGTTCGCGCGGACGCCGGACTGGGCGCCGATGAAACCGACCTTGAGGGTTCGCGACTGGGCACGCGCGATGTTGACGTGCAGAGCCCCGGTAGCGGAGGCGAGCCCGGCGACTCCGCTGGCTTTGAGAAACGCTCGCCGGCTGACCGTGCGCTTGCGTCCGGACAGTTCGTGGCTTCGCTCTACCATGGCGATCTCCTTCATTGGAGCCCGTCGAGCCTGGTCTCGATCCACGCGCGAATCCCCGGCGCATCACCTGAACGGCGGCACAGCCGGCGTCCGCCCGATCCGTGGCGCGGAGTGTAGCACTTTGAGTCGGGCGACGGCGGCGTCAGGGCGTGAGGCGTCCGGCGACTCGAAAGCGGCTCGCGCCCTCCGGCGTGAGCACGACCAGCTCGGCGGGCACCGGCTGGATCCCGGTGAGCGGAAGCACGACGGAGCCGTGTGTGATGAGCATCACGTTGCCGGCGGTCGGCCGGCGCCCCGCGAGATCGCGCAGCGCGCGTAGCTGCTCGGTCTCGGCCGCGCGGTTGTCGAAGAGATTGCTCAGAGGCACCCACGGCTCCGCGGCGCCGAACGCGAGACGTGCGGTCTCGAGACACCGACACCAGGGGCTCGAGAGCACGCGGCCGACGGGAATGGAGCGCGCCCTGAACGTCGCCCCGACGCGTCGCGCGTCCTCGCGCCCCGCGTCGGTGAGGTTGCGCTGCGTCGAGCAGTCGTCGAGCTTGAAGCCCGTCGGATCGCCGACACCCGGCGTCGTCACGGCGTGGCGCATGAGGATGACCTGACCGCCGCCGCGCATCAGCTGCCACAGCGCCTCGTCGGCGACCGCGCGGGAGGGAACCGCGAGCACGAGCGACACGAGGAGCAGGAACAATCGCATCACGAGACTCGGCGTGCGGTGGAGTGTAGCATTGGGAGGCCATGAGCCTGATCGATCGCCGGGAGCTTCTCCACGGGACGTTGGTGACGGCCGTCCTGGCCGCCGCCGGACCCGTATGGGCCCAGGCGGGCGACTCGACCCGCGCGGCCATGGCGCGCGCGGCCGGCGCGTTCCTCGCCGCGCTCGAACCGGGACAGCGCCGCGCCGCCATGTTCCCATTCGCGCAGGACGAGCGCATGAACTGGCACTACGTGCCGCGCTCCCGTTCCGGCGTCGCGTTCAAGGAGATGTCGGCCGCCGGCCGCGCGGCGGCGCACGAGCTGATGAAGACCTCGCTCTCCGGAGTCGGCTACACGAAGGCCGTCAACGTGATGAAGCTCGAGGAGATCCTGCGCCAGCTGGAGACGTTCGGCGGCCTCCTGCGCGACCCCGAAAAATACTACGTGAGCGTGTTCGGCGCGCCGGAGGCGTCGGCGCCCTGGGGCTGGCGTCTCGAGGGGCACCATCTCTCGCTCAACTTCACACTCGTGCCCGGCCGTGCCATCGCGGTGACCCCCGCGTTCTTCGGCGCCAATCCGGCCGAAGTACCCTCGGGGCCGCAGCGCGGGCAGCGTACGCTCGCCGAGGAGCAGGATCTCGCGTTCACGCTCGCGCGTGGTGTCGATCCGAGCCTGCGCGGCCGCCTCGTGATCGCGGCCGACTCCCCGGGCGACATCGTCAGCGGGCCGGGCCGCGCCGACAGCCTCAAGACGCCGGCCGGCGTCCCGCTCGGCGACTTCGGCGCCGAGCAGCGAGCGCTGGCGCTGCGCCTGGTCGAGACGTACGCGCGTAACATGCGAACCGACATCGCCGACGACGAGCTTCGCCGGATGCGTGAGGCCGGCGTCGAGAACGTGCGCTTCGCGTGGGCCGGGCCGATCGACCCGCGGCAGCCGCACTACTATCGCCTGCACGGCCCGACGCTCCTCATCGAGTACGACAACTCGCAGAACCGGGCGAACCACGTCCACTCGGTCTGGCACGATCCGCGAAACGACTTCGGCGTGGACCCGCTTCGCGCCCACTACCAACGCTCCCACCATCGCCACGCGTGAGGGTCCCATGACCGATCTGGCCGGAGTGATTCCGATCACCGCGACGCCGTTCCATCCCGACGGCCGCGTCGACGAGGACAGCATCGTCTCGCTCGTCGAGTTCGAGGCCCGCTGCGGGGTGCATGGCCTCAACGTCCTGGGCATCATGGGCGAATTCCACAAGCTGACGGAGTCCGAGCGCCGCCGCGTGGCCGAGGTCTTCATCAAGAGCGCGGCCGGACGGTTCCCGATCGTCGTCGGGACTTCTCACGCCGGGACCGGAGCCTGCATCGAGCTCTCGCAGGCCGCCGAGGCGGCGGGCGCCACGGCGCTCATGGTCGCGCCGCCACCGGGCCTCAAGGGCGACGGCGCGATCATGGCGCACTACCGGGCGGTGGCGGCCGCGGTCTCGGTGCCCATCGTGGTGCAGGACGAGCCGGTGACGACCGGTGTGATCATGTCGACCGAGCTCCTCGCCCGCATCGCGAACGAGCTGCCGGCGTGCCGCTACGTCAAGCTGGAGGAGCCGCCCACGCCGACGAAGATCACCGCGCTCCGGCGGCTGTCCGGCGGCGACCGATTCCGGATCTTCGGCGGCATGAACGGCACGTTCTTCTTCGAAGAGCTCTCGCGCGGCGCCGTCGGGATCATGACCGGTGTCGCCGTGCCCGACGTGCTCGTGCGGATCTACGATCTGTTCCGCGCCGGCGACGTCGCCGGCGCCGCCGCGACGTACGACCGGTACGCCTCCTATATCCGCTACGAGGGCCAGCAGGGGATCGGCCTCGCGCTCCGCAAGGAAGTGCTTCGGCTGCGCGGCGCGATCCAGTCGAGCCACGTCCGGCCGCCCGGCCCGAGTCTCGACGACGTCACGCGAGCTGAGCTCCGGGCGATCCTCGAGCGCAACAAACTCCTCACCGCCTAGATCGGAGTGGTCATGGCCATCGAGAACGTCAAGGCGCTCACGTTCGACGTCTTCGGCACCGTGGTGGACTGGCGATCGAGCCTCATTCGCGAGGGCGAGGCGCTCGGCAAGAAGAAGGGGCTCGGCGTCGACTGGGCCAAGTTCGCCGACGCGTGGCGCGGGCTCTACCAGCCCGCGATGGACGAAGTGCGCAACGGCCGCCGCCCGTGGACGAAGCTCGACGATCTCCATCGCGAGAGCCTCGACAAGCTCCTGGTCCAGTTCGGCATCAAGGGCCTCTCGGAGCCGGAGATCGACCATCTGAACCGGGCGTGGCATCGCCTCGATCCCTGGCCTGATGCCGTGCCCGGCCTCACGCGGCTCAAGAAGAAGTTCGTCCTCGCGACCCTCTCGAACGGCAACGTCGCGCTCATGGTGAACATGGCCAAGTACGGCGGGCTGCCGTGGGACACCGTGCTCGGCGCCGAGGTCGCGCACCACTACAAGCCGCAGCCCGAGGCATACCTGACGACGGCCTCGCTCCTGGGACTCCAGCCGGGCGAGTGCATGATGGTCGCCGCCCATAACGGGGACCTTGCCGCCGCGAGCGCGGTCGGCCTGCGCACGGCGTTCGTGCCGCGGCCGAGCGAGCACGGACCCGGGCAGGCAAAGGACGTGAAGCCCGCGCGCGAATGGGACGTCATCGCGAGCGACTTCGTCGATCTCGCGGCCCGGCTCGGCTGCTGAGCCTTGCCCGCCGGTCGCGGGGTATCATAGGCGCCACTTTTGCGCGCTGAGCGGCGCCGGGCCGCGAGGCGAGCCCTTCAGAGGAGCTGCACATGGCGAAGATCACCCAGTCCGTAGATCTGAGCAGCCGCGGCCGCGTGGCCGTGCTGACCGTCGACAACCCGCCCGTCAACGCGCTGGGCCAGCACGTGCGCAAAGGGCTCCACGACGGGATCAAGCAGGCGATCGCCGATAGTGCCGTGCAGGCGATCGTCATCGTCTGCTCCGGCCGTACGTTCATCGCCGGCGCCGACATCACCGAGTTCGGCAAGCCGCCGGTCGAGCCGGGGCTCTTCGCCGTGCTCGACATGATCGAGGGCTCGCCCAAGCCGGTGGTGTCGGCGATCCACGGGACGGCGCTCGGCGGAGGGCTCGAGGTCACCTTGGCCTGTCACTATCGCGTCGGTGTGAAGAGCGCCCGCTTCGGCCTGCCCGAGGTGAAGCTGGGCATCCTCCCCGGTGCGGGTGGCACGCAGCGGCTGCCACGCGTGGTCGGTCCGCAGAAGGCGCTGCAGATGATCGTGAGCGGCGATCCGATCGGCGCCGACGAGGCGCTCAAGGTCGGCTTGATCGACGAGATCGTGGACGGGGATCTCACCGCGGCCGGCGTCGCGTTCGCCGAGAAGGCGCTCAACGAGAAGCGGCCGCTCAAGAAGATCCGCGATCTCGACGACAAGATCGTGCCGGCGCGGGGCAAGCCCGAGATCTTCGCCGAGTTCAGGAAGAGCGTCGCGCGCCAGACCCGCGGGTTCCGCGCGCCGGAGAACTGCATCAAGGCGGTCGAGGCGGCGGTGAACCTGCCGTTCGCGGAAGGGCTCAAGCGCGAGCGCGAGCTCTTCGTGGAGCTCCTGAACTCGCCGGAGTCGAAGGCCCAGCGCTACTTCTTCTTCGCCGAGCGCGAGGCGGCCAAGATCCCCGACGTGGCGGCGGACACGCCGGCCAAGGAGATCAAGAAGGCGGCGGTGATCGGCGCCGGAACCATGGGCGGCGGCATCGCGATGAACTTCGCCAACGCCGGGATTCCCGTCACCGTCGTCGAGATGGCGCAGGACGCGCTCGACCGCGGTCTCGGCATCGTGCGGAAGAACTACGAGGCGACCGCATCACGCGGGCGGCTGACCCAGGCGGACGTCGAGAAGCGGATGGGGCTCATCACCGGGAGCGTCGACTTCAAGGCCGCCGCCGACGCCGACATCGTCATCGAGGCGGTGTTCGAGGAGATGCCGATCAAGAAGGAGGTCTTTGCCAAGCTCGACGCGATCTGCAAGCCCGACGCGGTCCTGGCGACCAACACCTCCACGCTCGACGTCGACGAGATCGCCTCGGCCACGAAGCGGCCCGAGAGCGTGATCGGCACCCACTTCTTCAGCCCGGCCAACGTGATGCGACTCCTGGAGAACGTGCGCGGCCAGAAGTCGTCGAAGACCACGATCGCCACCGCGATGACCGTCGGCCGTCGCATCGGCAAGGTGCCGGTGCTCGTGGGCGTCTGCTACGGCTTCGTCGGCAACCGCATGCTCCACCAGCGCGGCCTGCAGGCCGAGAAGCTCATCCTCGAAGGCGCCGCGCCGCACCAGGTGGACCGCGTGCTCACCGACTTCGGTTTCCCGATGGGGCCGTTCGCGATGGGTGACCTCGCTGGTCTCGACGTCGGCTGGCGCATCCGGAAGGGACGCGGGGCGAAGGCTCCGGTCGCCGATCGCATCTGCGAGCTCGGTCGATTTGGACAGAAGACGGGCGCGGGCTACTTCAAGTACGAGAAGGGCGACCGCACGCCGGTCCCCGATCCGGAGGTCGAGAAGATCATCGTCGACGTCGCGACGTCGATGGGCATCACCCGGCGCCCCATCGGCGACGACGAGATCTTGCAGCGCCTGCTCTATCCCATGGTCAACGAGGGCGCCAAGATCCTCGAGGAGAAGATCGCGATTCGCGCGAGTGATATCGACGTGATCTGGGTCTACGGCTACGGCTGGCCCGTCTATCGGGGAGGTCCGATGTTCTGGGCCGACTCGATCGGGACCAAGTCGCTGCGCGACCGGCTGCTCGAGTTCAAGAAACAGAGCGGCGACACCTTCTGGACGCCGGCGCCTCTGCTTGACCGGCTCGCGAACGAGGGCAAGGGCTTCACGGGCTAGCGCAGCGCGTCGCGCGGTAACCGCCTGATTTCCCAGGGGACGAGCCCCGCTCGTCCCCTGTCTTACTCTTCAGGCCGATGAATCTGCCAAAAAGATCAATTTGAGTAAAAAATAGGGTCTGTTACTACTGGAATAACCCCATTTTTCGTGTATTGCGTGGTTTTGAGGTCCTGATGCGTTATTTGACCACGGGTGAGGTCGCGCGCCGGTGCCAGGTGTCGGTGGGCACCGTGAAGAACTGGATCGAGGCCGGTCAGCTCGAGGCGTTCCGGACGCCCGGCCGGCACTTCCGGATTCGTGCGAGTGAGCTCCGCCGGTTCCAGGCCGCGTTCGGGTTCGGCGCCGAGGCCGACGAAAGCCCGAGAATCCTGGTGGTCGACGACCAGCAGGATTTCGTCGATCTCGCCGTCGACGCGCTCGAGGATCTCGTCCCCGGCGCCCGGGTCGAGGGAGCGTGCGGCGGCTACGAAGCGCTCCTGAGGATCGGCTCGTTGCAGCCTCATCTTCTCGTGCTGGATCTCCGTATGCCCGGGCTCGACGGCTTCGAGGTGTGCCGGCGGGTGAAGGAAGCGCCCATGACCAAGGCCACGAAGATCGTGGCCCTGACCGGGTTCGACGACGATCAGGCCGAGCAGCTGGCGATGACCTGCGGGGCCGACGCGTTCGTCACCAAGCGCGCGGGCCTCACGGCGCTCGGTCGTCAGGTCGCGGCGCTCCTCGACGCGGACTCGGCTGCCGGCGTGGCCGTGGCGCCGGCGAGTCCTCGCGCGAAAGCCGGCCGCGCACGGACGACGCATCCGTCCAGGGCGTCCAAGCACCCATCCAGGACGTCCAGGCGGCCGCGCCGGTGAGCCCCGACGACCGCGCAGTCGTCCTCTCGACGTTGCCGGCCGGACGCCATGAGCGCCGGCTGGCGCTCGCGGTGGTGGTCGTCTCCGGCGTGATCTTTCTCGCGCTGGCTCCGCTCGCCAGGCGGCCGCTCGGCCAGGTCTGGGCCTTCATCCCCGTCTACGAATCCGCGCTCGTCATCAATGATCTGGTGACGGCGATCCTGCTCTTCGGCCAGTTCGCCATCCTGAGATCGCGAGCGTTGCAGATCCTGGCGGGGGCCTATCTGTTCACGGCGTTCATGACCGTCGCCCACGCGCTCACGTTTCCCGGCCTCTTTGGGCCGACGGGCTTGCTCGGGGCGGGTCCGCAGAGCACCGCCTGGCTCTACATGTTCTGGCACGGCGGCTTTCCGCTCCTCGTGATCGCGTACGCGTTCCTCAAGACCTCGGATGCCGAGCCGAGCCGTCCGCCGGGGCGGCCAATCTTCGCGATCCTTGGGACGGCGGCGGCCGCCGCTGCCGCCGCCGGTGCCTTCACGCTCGTCGCCACCTCGGGCCAGGGCCTGCTTCCGGCGATCATGCGCGAGAGCCACTACACCGCGGCGATGAGCGCGGTCATCGCGCTCGTCTGGGGGCTGAGCTTCCTGGCCCTCGGCGCGCTCTGGCGACGCCGGCCGCACTCCGTCCTCGATCTCTGGCTGATCGTCGTCCTGTGCGCGTGGATCTTCGACATCGGTCTGGCCGTGGTGCTCAACGCCGGCCGATTCGATCTCGGGTTCTACGCGGGCCGGATCTACGGGCTGCTGGCGGCGAGCTTCGTGCTCGTCGTACTCCTGGTCGAGAACGGGATGCTCTACGCCCGCCTGGTCGAGGCGCACGAGAGCGAGCGCCGCGAGCGCCAGCGTGCGCAGCGAGCCGAGGAAGGCGCGACGACCGCCAACCGGGCCAAGAGCGAGTTCCTCTCGCGCATGAGTCACGAGCTCCGCACGCCGCTCAACGGCATCCTCGGCTTCGCGCAGCTCCTGGAGCTCGACGCCCAGACGCACGAGCAACGCGACGCGGTCGAGCACATCCTCAAGGGCGGCCGGCATCTGCTCGGGCTCATCAACGAGATCCTCGATCTCGCGCGAATCGAGGCGGGCAAATCCTCGATCTCGCTCGAGCCGGTCGAGACCGGCGAGGTCATCAACGGGGCGCTCGACCTCGTCCGGCCGCTGGCAGCCGCCCGCGGCATCAGTCTCGCGTCGGCCGTCGTCTGGAATGGCCACGTCATGGCCGACCGTCAGCGGCTCCAGCAGGTGTTGCTGAACCTTCTGTCGAACGCCGTCAAGTACAACCGTCCCGAGGGCGCCGTGACCGTCTCGTGCGAGGACGCCTCCGCGGACCAGTGCCGTATCACCGTTGCCGACTCGGGGCCCGGCATCGCACCGGAGCGCATGCACCGGCTCTTCACGCCGTTCGACCGCCTTGACGTGCCGGACAGGGCCGTCGAGGGCACCGGGCTCGGGCTCGCGCTCTCGAAGGGCCTGGTCGAGCTCATGGGCGGGACTCTTCGGGCCGAGAGCACGCTGGGCGTGGGGTCGGCGTTTTCCCTGGAGCTGCCGGTTGCGACGACTCCGGTGTGCGAGTCGCGTGTGCCGGAGGCGAGCGCGCCCGGCGCCGACGCGGCGAGCGCGGCGGGATCGGTGCTGTACATCGAGGACAATCCGGCGAATCTGCGGCTGGTCGAGCGCATCGTCACGCGGCGCCCCGGTGTGAGGCTCCTCTCCGCGGTGCAGGGCCGCCGAGGCCTCGAGCTGGCGCGTGCGCATCAGCCGGATGCCATCGTCCTGGATCTGCATCTGCCGGACATCGGCGGGCAGGAGGTGCTCGCCGAGCTGAAAGCCGATCCTGGGACACGCGAGATCCCGGTGGTGATCCTGAGCGCCGACGCGACGCCGAGCCAGACCGCCCGTCTCCTTCGTGAGGGCGCTCACGCCTATCTGACGAAACCGCTGTCGGTCGCCGAATTTCTCGGCGTGCTCGACGAACTGCTGGCGCGAGCGGTGAGATAGCCATGGGCAAAGCAGACCCGGCCCAGGCCCGGATCCTGGTCGTCGACGATGAGCCGGCAAACGTGCGGCTCCTGGAGCGCATGCTGGCGGAAGGCGGCTACCGGCACGTCAAGAGCACGACGGACTCGCGTCAGGTGATCGCGCTCTACGGTGAGCTCCAGCCCGATCTCATCCTGCTCGACCTGATGATGCCGCACCTGGATGGGATCGCGGTCATCCAGCAGCTGCACATTCCCGAAGACGTCTTCCTGCCGATTCTGGTGCTCACGGCCGACGCGACCAGCGACGCGAAGAAGCGCGCCCTCGAGGCCGGCGCCAAGGACTTCCTGACGAAGCCGTTCGACCGCCTCGAGGTCATGCTGCGGATTCGCAACCTCCTGGACACGCGCAGCCTCTACCTCGATCTCGACCGCCACAACCGCTCGCTCGAGCAGATCATCGCCGAGCGTACTCAGCGCCTGGTGCAAAGCGAGAAGGTCGCGACGATGGGCTCCTTGCTCGCGGGCGTCGCGCACGAGCTCAATAACCCGCTCGCGATCGTGATGGGACAGGCCCATCTGCTCCGCAACGGGGCGCGCGAGCCCGCGCTGGTCCAGCGCGCCGAGAAGATCCTCGCCGGCGCCGACCGCTGTGCGCGGATCGTCCGGAACTTTCTTTCGCTGGCGCGCCAGCGGCCGCCGGAGCGTACCCCGGTGGCGCTGAACTCGATCGTCCAGGAAGCCGTCGAGCTGCTCGGCTACGACCTGCGCACCAGCAACGTCGAGGTCACCCTGGATCTTGGCGACACCGTGCCGGTGATCTGGGCCGACGGTCACCAGATCCATCAGGTCGTCGTGAACCTCGTGGTCAACGCGATCCAGGCGATGCGCCCGATGGACATGCAGCGCCGGCTCGCGATCAGGACCGGGATGACGGCCAACCGAGTCCTCATCGAGGTGAAAGACAGCGGACCCGGTATCCCCGCCGCCGTGCAGGCGCGGATCTTCGAGCCCTTCTTCACGACCAAGCCTCAGGGCGAGGGGACCGGGCTCGGCCTGTCGCTCTGCCGGCGCACGCTCGAGGAGCACGGCGGCACCATCACGGTCGAGAGCGAGGTCGGGCACGGCGCGACGTTCCGGCTCGAGCTGCCGGTGGTGGCGTGCCCCGCGCCGGCCGTCGAAGCGGCGGCGCCCGAATCGTTGGCGCCGATCGCGGGGAAGGCGATCTTGATCGTCGACGACGAGGCCGACATCGCCGCTACCCTGGCCGAGGCACTGCAGGGCGACGGGCACCAGATCGGGATCGCCGACAACGGCGCGATGGCGCTCGAGATGCTCGGCCAGCGCGCGTACGATCTGGTTCTCAGCGATACGAAAATGCCCAGGCTCGACGGCGAGCATTTCTACGCCGAGGTCGAGCGCCGGTTCCCGCATCTGCGGCACCGCATCGTCTTCGTCACCGGCGACATTCTCAACCGCGAGAAGCGCGCGTTTCTCGAGCGCACCGGCGCGCCGCACGTGCTGAAGCCCTTCGACTTGCCCGAGGTCCGTCAGCTCGTCCATCGCATGCTGATCGAGCCCGGAGCCGATCCGCGTCCCGAGGGTTCCCCTGGGCTCCGCTAGATCGACCCCCTTCACGCTCCTGGTCGTCGACGACGACGCGCTCGTCCTGAGCACGCTCACCGAGCTTCTGCGGGCTCACGGCCACCGAGTCCTCGAGGCCACGAAGGGACGCGACGGGCTCGAGCTGGCGCGGGCGGAGCGTCCCGACCTGATCCTGGTCGACTATCACATGCCCGAGATGGACGGCCTGGCGGTGGTCAGTGCGCTCAAGTCCGATGCCGCGACGCGGGGCATTCCCACGGTCGCGTTCACGTCCGGCACCGCCGCCGAGGCGAACCAGCTCGTGAGGGCCGGCTGCATCGGATTCATCCCGAAACCGTTCGAGCCGGGGACCCTGCCCGAGCTCGTCGCCCAGTTTCTGCGGGCCACGGTCGCACGCGATCGGAGGGCCGCGGCGCTGCCGCCGAGGAGCCGCCCCGCGACCGCGTACTGATCCACGACGTCCATCCAAAATTGTCAGGTTTTGCCAATCAGGCTTGGGAACCCTGCGCGCCTGAGCCGCAAGTTGCTGAGAACCTTCGATCGGGAGGCCCGGCCAAATCCGGAATCGTGTGGCACTCGCCGTGCTTTACAGCATCTTAAAGAGGAAGCATGGAACAGCGGGGCACGATCGCGGCTCGGGCGCGCGGTGGGAGATGAAAGTCACCTGCGCCTGGTGTCAAAACGAAGGGCAGCCGGCCATCCTTGGAGAGCGGGCGCCGCTCGACAACCCTGCTGAGACCCACGGGATCTGCCGCCGCCACACCGTCGACCTCCTCAACCGGATGCCCTCGCGCTCGTTCCCGGGAGTTCGCCTCCTGCTCGTCGTCGGCGCCAAGGAGATCGCCCTCTACGAGCATCTGCAGCGCGAGCTGGCGGGCGTGAGCGGTGTGAAGGTCATGCTGGACCGGCGCCGGGGCGACCGCCAGGAGGAAGAGCAGACCGTTGCCGAGGAGCATCACGGGCTCGACCGCCGGATCCGCCAGGGCGAAGTCTCCGCCCTGGGTTACACGATCATCCGGTTCGGCAAAGACTAGACCCCGCGGCGCTCGAGCACGCGTTTCACGAGCACGTGGCGCTGGATCTTCCCGGTCGGCGTGAACGGGAGCTCGTCGAAGATCTCGATCGTCTCCGGTAGCTTGTAGGTCGCCACCCCATCCTTGAGATAGCCGACCACCTCGTCGAGCGCGATGGTCTGTCCGGGACGGGGGATCACGCAGAGACAGTTGCGCTCGCCGAGCCGCGAATCGGGCACCCCGACGATGGCGGCGTGCAAGATCTTCGGATGGGTATAGAGAATCTCCTCGATCTCGCGCGGAAAGAACTTCTTGCCGCCGCGGTTGATCATCTCCTTGAGCCGCCCGACGATCTTCACGTTGCCGGCACCGTCGAACTGCCCGAGGTCGCCGGTGCGAAACCAGCCGTCGCTGGTGAAGAGCTCGGCGTTCGCCGACGGATTCTTGTGGTAGCCGAGGTGGACCGACGGGCCGAGAGCCGCGATCTCTCCCTCCGCGCCGGCCGCGACGTCGCGCCCCGACTCGTCGATCAGCCGGAGCCCGAGGCCCGAGGAGACGGTGCCGACCGTCCCGGTGACCGCCTCCGGGTCGTCGTCGAGCCGGGTGTACGTGTGAAAGCCCGTCTCGAGCATGCCGTAGAGCTCGATCAGGTGGCCGTGCATGCGCGCCCGGAACTCCCGAATCGTCTCGATCGGACACGAGGCGCCGCCCGTGATGACCACGCGCAGCGACGACAGGTCGAAGCGCTCGAGCTCGGGGTCGTTCAGCATCGCGATGATCGACGCCGGCGCGGTCGGGATGTAGGTCACGCGCTCGCCCTGGATGAGCTCGAGCGCGGCGCGGGCGCTGAACTGGTCGAGCAGGACCGCCCGCGCTCCCGCCATCACGGTCTGCACGAGCGTCAGGTAACCCCAGTTGAGGCCGAGCGGTAGATAGATCAGGAAGACGTCGTCCGGGGAGACACCCATGTCGGCGTTCAGGGTCCGGCATGTCGAGAGCGTCGTGTTGTGGCTGTGGATCACGCCCTTGGGGTTGCCGGTGGTGCCCGACGTGAACGCCATCCGCATGACGTCGTTCGCGCCCTGGCCGGCGGCGGGCGGAGGCACGGCGGCGGCGTTCTCAACGAGCGCGTCCAGGGACACGAGGCCCGACGTCGCGCCGCCGGACGGGCTCCCGAGGACACAGACCGTCTTGAGATCGGGCAGGCCGGGGCGCAGCTCGCCGATCATCTTCACGTAGTCGAAGCTCTTGAAGCGCGCCGGGCAGACGAAGGCGCGGCTCTCCGAGAAGCGCAGGATGTAGTCGACCTCGCGGCTCCGAAAATCCGGCCCGATCTGGTTCGCGACCGCGCCCAGACGCTCCAGGGCAAAGAAGACGTACGCGAACTCGACCCAGTTCGGCAGCTGGATCGTGACGACGTCTCCCGAGCCGATGCCGAGTGCCGCGAATCCCGCCGCGACCCGGTCGACTCGCGCCTTGAGCTCGGCATAGGTGACGCGGCGTCCACGGTCGACGATCGCGATCCGAGCGGGATGCGCCGCGGCCCGTGCGGACAGGATCGCGTAGAACGTCTCGGAGCCCCAGTGCCCCGACTCCTGGTAGCGCGCGATGAGATCGTCCGTGAGCTGCGTCGCGAACTTCATGGCGATGCCTCCAGCCTCTCCATCATCCGCCGAGGTAGGCGGCCTTGACGTGCGGGCTCTCGCGGAGCGCGGCCGCGGGGCCGCTCAGCACGATCCGGCCGGTCTCCATCACGTAGGCGCGGGCCGCGACGGCCAGCGCCATGCGCGCATTTTGCTCGACCAGCAGGACCGCGACCTTCCGCTCGCGGTTGATCGACTCCACGATGGTCCGGATCTCGCGCACGATCAAGGGGGCCAGGCCGAACGATGGCTCGTCCAGCACGAGCATCGTCGGGCTCGACATCAGCGCGCGGCCGATCGTGAGCATCTGCTGCTCGCCCCCGCTGAGCGTGCCCGCGAGCTGGCGGCGCCGCTCGCCGAGCCGCGGGAATCGCTCGAGGACCTCGGCCAGCGTTCGCTCGATGGCCTGCCCGTCGCGCCGCCGGTAGGCGCCCATCCGGAGGTTGTCGAGGACCGTCATCTGCGGGAAGAGCCGCCGACCTTCCGGCGCGTGCGAGAGCCCGAGCGTGACGATGCGGTGCGCGCGCCACCGCGAGATGTCGACCCCGCGGAAGACGATCCGCCCGCCGCTCGGCCGGCACCAGTCCCGACAGCGCGCGCAAGGTCGAGGTCTTGCCGGCGCCGTTGGGACCGATGATCGCGACGATCTCGCCTTCCTGCACGGTGACCGAGACGCCGTCGACCGCGGCGACGTTTCCGTAGTGGACGGAGAGATCGGTCAGCTCAAGCACCCGGCTCCTCCGCGCCCAGATAGGCCTCGATGACCGCGGCGTTCGTCTGGATCTCGCGCGGCGTGCCCTCGGCGATGCGCACGCCGTGATCGAGCACGGTCACGGTGTCGCAGACCCCCATGACCGCCCGCATGTCGTGCTCGACGAGGAGCACGGTGATGCCCTGCTCGCGCAGCCGTCTGAGCACGGCGGTCGTCTCCGCCTTCTCCTGATCGGTGAGCCCGGCGAGCGGCTCGTCGAGGATGACGAGCTCGGCACCGGTGGCGAGCGCCATCGCGAGCGCCAGCGCCTTCTGGTCGCGGTGCGGAAGCTGGCCGGCCACCTGGCTCGCGACCGCGCCGAGCCCGAGCGACGCGAGGAGTGCCCGTCCCCGTTCGTGGGCGCGGCGCTCGCGCTCGCGATAGGCGCCGGACCACGCGAGCGCCGGCACGAGCCCGGGGGCCGCCAGCAGGTGGGCGCCGACGAGCACGTTCTGGAGCACGGTGTACTCGCGAAACAGCGCCGTCGCCTGGAACGTCCGCGCGACGCCGCGACGGCAGATGTCCGAGGGGCGCAGGCCGGAGATCCGCTCGCCCTTGAACCGGATCTCGCCCGCCGTGAGGGGAATGACACCGGTAATCAGATTGAAGACCGTGCTCTTGCCGGCGCCGTTGGGACCGATGAGGCCGTGGATCGATCCGGACGCGACCGTCATCGTGAGGTCGGCGACGGCCTGCAACCCGCCGAAGCGCCGGGAGACGGAACGCAGCTCAAGGAGCAAGGCCGGCTCCCCTGGGCGCGGGCGCCCGTCGCTGCGGTCTGCGGAGGAAGCGACGGACGGCGCCCGGAAGCGCCACGAGTCCCTCGGGCGCGAAGAGCATCGTCAGGATGAGCACGGCGCCGAAGACGAGGATCTCGTAGTGGTGGAGCTCACGGAGTAGCTCGGAGGCGAGGGTCATCACGATCGTGCCGACGACCGGCCCCCACACGCTGCCGGTGCCGCCGATCACCGCGAAGACGACGAGCAGCACCATCGGCTCCAGACCGAAGTCACTGGAGTGCAGGACCTGGCGGTAGTGCGCGAAGAAGACACCGGCGAGCCCGGCCACGAAGCTGCCGAGCACGAACGTCGTCAGCTTGTAGCGGAAGACGTTCACGCCGAGCGTCTCCGCGACGAGATCGGCCTGGCGGATCGCACCCGCCGTGAGGCCGAACCGCGAGTAGTCCAGACGCACGAAGGTCAGCACCACGACGACACTGATCACCGCCATGAGCCAGTAGAGGGCGAGCTTGCTGTCGAAGGTCAAGCCGAGCAGGCGGCCGGGCTTCGGAATCCCGACCAGCCCCGAGGGGCCGCCGAACAGTCCTTCGAAGAAGTTGTTGAAGAAGAGCCGCACGACTTCGGAGAACGCGAACGTGATGAGGAAGTAGTAGGGGCCGCTCACGCGCAGCGCCACGCTGCCGATCGGCACGGCTAGCAAGGCCGCCACCAGCGCGCCGATCCAGAGCGTGGCCCAGAACGACAGCCCGACCCGGGTCACGAGGAGCGCCGACGCGTAGGCGCCGATCCCCATGAACGAGATGTGCGCCATGTTGATCTGGCCGGTGCTGACCTGTAGCCGAAAGCTCATCGTCAAGGTGAGGTTCATGAGGATCGTGGTCGCGACGTCCAGGTAATAGGAGTCGCGTGTGAGCAGGGGCAGCACCGCCGCCGCCAGCGCGATCAGCCCCACGCCCGCCGCGGGCGCGGCGGCGCTACGCTCCACCGACGAGCCCACGCGGCCGCACGAGCAGGACCACGATCACCATGAGAAAACCGAGGATGTTGACGGCGGCGCTGCCCATGAAGAGCGTGCCGAGGCCCTCGACGCCGCCCAGGAGCAGGCCGCCCAGGACGGCCCCCGGCAGGCTGCCCATGCCGCCGACGATAATAATGATGAACGCCTTGACGACCGGCAGCGCGCCCATCGCCGGGCTCACCGCGAAGAGCGGGGCCAGCAGGCCGCCGGCGCCGCCGGCGAGCGCGCAGCCGACACCGAAGCCGAGGGCGGAGACGGCGTCGATGTTGACCCCCTGGAGCGCGGCGGCGTCCGGATCCTGGGCGACCGCGCGCATGGCGCGGCCGGGCCGGCTCAGACGCAGGAACAGGTAGAGCCCGACGATGAGCACGATCGCGGTGAGGCTCACCACCATCCGCTCGACCGACATCACCAGCCCGAACACGCGCACGACTCCCGAAAACGCGGACGGCACGGGCTTGTCGAGGACGCCGAATCCGAGCTGCGCGCCGGCCTGCATGACCCACAGGAGCCCGAGCGACACGATGAACGCGTTGAGCGCCTTGCCGCGCAGGTCGTGGAAGATCAGCCGCTCGGCGACCACGCCCGCGATGCCGACCGTGACGATCGCCAGCACGAGCGTCGCGAAATAGTTCAGGCCGAAGAGCGCGTAGACGTAGTAGGTGACGTAGCCCCCGAGCATGTAGAACTCGCCGTGGGCGAAGTTGATGATCTCGAGAATGGAGAAGATGAGGGTGAGGCCGAGGGCGACCAGCACGTAGGCCATCGCCAGGCCGAATCCGTTGAGCAGCGCCTGGACGAGGAGCTCGATCGACACGAGTCGCCCGCGGCCTCTAGCGAGCCGAGTCCCTCATTTCTTCAGTGCGGCCGGCAGCACTTGAGCGATGTCGACCACCTTGCCGTCGCGAACCTCGCTGATGACCATCGGGTACAGGAACTGCCGATCGATGCCGTACGTCTCCTTGCCGCCGAGGACCAGCTTGCCCCACACGGTGTCGAAGGGCTTCTGGGTCAGCGCGGCCAGCACCTTGTCGGTCTCGAGCGAGCGCGCGTCCTGCATGGCCTTGGTGATCACGTCGAAGGCCGCGTAGTTGGCGATGGCGATCACGCCGGGCACTTCCTTGTAGCGCTTCTCGTACTCCTCGCCGAACCGGCGCACGGTCTGGCTGACGAAATCGCTCTTCACGTTGATGTTGAGCGGGCTCCACACGCCCTCGGCCGCTTCCTTCCCGGCGACGCCGATGATCGTGAACGGGTTGGTCCCGGCGGTCCAGCCCTTGGCGCCCTTGAAGCCGAGCTCGCGCGCCTGCTTGAGGATGAGCCCGCCCTCGCCCGCCGGCGCCGCGGCGACGTCGAGCATATCGGGTTTGGTCGCCAGGAGCTTGGTGAGGATCGGGTAGAAGTCCTTGGTGCCGCGCTCGTAGTACTCGTCGGCGGCGACCTCGAAGCCGAGGCCCTTGAGCGCCTTGACGACCGCGGTGTTGGTGTCCTTACCGCTGGTGTCGTTGGGCGAGATGAGCGCCACGCGCTTGATCTGAGGATGCTTTTCCTTCACCCAGCGATAGAACGGATCGGCCACTTCCCACTGGCTCAGCATCGCCCGGAACGAGTACGGCTTGTCCGGGCCGAGGTTGGCCGTTCCCCAGCACACGAACGAGAACAGGACCTTCTCGGGCTCCGTCACGGTCTGGACGGCGTTGCAGGTGGCGCCGACCGCGTTGCCGATGATGTACTTCACCTTGTCCTGGAACACGAGCTTGTTGGCCGCAGTGGCCGCGTCCGCCGCGAGCGCCTTGTGGTCGTAGCTCACGATCTTGATGTGATAGACGTCGTTGCCGACCTTGAGGCCGCCGGCCTTGTTGATCTCGTCGGCCCTCATCTCGGCGCCGCGCACCAGCTCCACGCCGTACGACGCGGCGCCGCCGGAGAGCGGCCCCAGCACGCCGATCGTGAGCGTCTTGTCCTCGGCCGCGCCGCGCGTCGCGCCGCCCGCGGCTGCCACGAGTGCGACCATGGCGATGGTCGCGATGCTCGCTCGGATCCTCATCGTCGCTTCCTCCTCGTTGAAGAGCATCGGGATGACGGCCTCGGCGCGGCGCGCGGCGCGCGTTCGCTCCGGGCTCCCGCGCTCGACGGGAGCGCGACGAGTCTCGCGCGGTCGGCGACCGTATTCAAGCCCCGCCGCGGCGGGCGCCGCGTCTTGACGTGCTCACGAGGCCCACTGATAATCCGCGCGTGGCGATCTCGGCCGGACCGCGAGGAGCCTTTCAAGACGAGGTGCTGGTCCGAGCTCCCGTGCTCCGGCCGCGTCGCTCGGGCGCCCTTCGGCAGGAAGCGTGGCTCGCCTGGAGCCTGCTGAGTCCGGCGCTGCTGGTCATCCTGTTCCTCGTCGCGTACCCCTTCTTCTCGGCGATCTATCTGAGCCTGCAAGACAAGATGGTCGGCGCGCCCGGCCGCTTCGTCGGCCTCGATAACTACCTGGATCTGTTCCGCGACGACGTGTTCCTGCGCACCGCGTGGAACAGCGTGCTCTACACCGCGGTCGCCGTCGGGATCAAGTTCGTGTTGGGCCTCACGATGGCGCTCATCCTCGACCAGCCGCGCCGCTTCAACAACGTCTTCCGCACGCTCCTGTTCGTGCCGTGGGCGGTCCCGGTCGTCATCGTCGCGCTGAACTGGCGGTGGATCTTCGACGATCTGAGCGGATTCCTGAACAACTTCCTGATCACGTTTCACCTCACCAGCGACATCATCTCGTGGCTGGCCGATCCGCGACTGGCGATGGGGTGCGTGATCGCGGTGGTGGTGTGGGCGGGCACTCCGTTCTACTCGATGACGTTCCTGGCCGGCCTGCAGGCGATTCCCAAGGAGCTCTACGAGGCGGCGGAGCTCGACGGCGCGTCGACGATCCAGCAGTTCTTCTTCGTCACGATCCCGCGGCTGAAGACGGTCTTCCTGACCACGGTGATGCTGTCGACGATCTGGACCGCCACCAATCTGCAGTTCGTGCTGATCCTGACGCGCGGCGGCCCCGCGAGCCGCACCGAGATCTTTCCGCACCTCGCGTACACGACGGCGCTCGGCGCCCGCCGGCTCGGCATGGGCGCGGCGATCTCGCTGGTGTTCTTCCCGGTGTTGGTCGTCCTGATCGTGCTGCTCACGCGCCGCATGCTGCGCCCGGCCGACGAGTAGGCGATGGCGCGGACGACGTCAGGCTCGCAGCGCCTCCTGAAGTGGGTCGGCAACGGCCTGCTCGCGGTGCTCCTCGTCTGGACGCTCCTGCCGTTCTACTGGATGATCGCGACCTCGCTCAAGGCCGACCGCGAGATCTACGGGTTCGAGGCGACGCTCTACCCGCACCGGCCGACGCTCGCCGCGTACGGCCGGCTGTTCCGCACGACGCCGTTCGTCAAATACGTCCGCAACAGCACGATCATCGCCGTCGGCAATACCCTGTTGTCGCTCGTGCTCGGCTGCCTCGGCGCCTACGCGCTGGCTCGGCTCCGTTTCCCGGGGCGCGCGCTGATCGCCCGGGGACTCGTCGTCACCTATCTGGTGCCGCCGGCGCTTCTCTTCATCCCGCTTTTCTCGGTGCTGTCGATACTCCGGCTCATCGACACGCACCAGGGGCTGATCCTCACGTACCTGAGTTTCTCGGTGCCGTTCTCGACGTGGCTCTTGATGGGTTACTTCCGCTCGGTCCCGCTCGAGCTCGAAGAGGCCGCGCTGGTCGACGGCTGCAGCCGGCTCGGCAGCCTCATCCGCGTGATCCTGCC
Source organism: uncultured Candidatus Rokubacteria bacterium (assembly GCA_963789955.1). Classification (GTDB taxonomy): domain Bacteria; phylum Methylomirabilota; class Methylomirabilia; order Rokubacteriales; family CSP1-6; genus AR31. Next base: position 5,887 of record CAWBMV010000032.1, on the reverse strand, counting down.
GATGTCACTGCCGGCTCTCGCGGTCGTGACGTTCTTCGCGTTCACGCAGTCGTGGAACGAGTTCCTCTACGCCAACGTGTTCGTCAACAGCGTCGAGGTCCGGACCATCACAACGGGGCTCTCGCTCTTCGTCGTGGAGGACGTGTTCTTCTGGGGACCGATGATGGGCGCGTCGTTCCTGAGCACGCTGCCGCCCCTCATCATGTATCTGATCTTCCAGCGCTGGGTCGTCAAGGGTCTCACGCTCGGCGCCGTGAAAGGGTAGGAGGGCCGCATGAACGCGATCAATCGACGCGAGGTGCTGAAGCTGGCGGGGGCCGCGGGTGTGGCAGCGACGAGCCCGTGGTGGCGGGTCGGCAAGAGTCACGCGCAGCGGGCGAAGAAGCTCGTCTACTGGCATCTGCCGAACTTCACGCCGCTGGCCGACCAGATCCAGAAGGATCAGGTTTACGAGTTCGCCAAGCAAGCCGGGCTCAAGGAGTCCGAGGTGGAGTATGCGGTGGTCGCCAACGAGCAGGCTACCGCCAAGCTCGCGGCCTCGATCGAAGCCGGCAACCCGCCCGACGTCATCCGCCTCTACGAATCGAACGTGCAGTTCTACGGATCGCAAGGCCACCTGATCGACGTCACCGATCTCGTCGCCAAGATGCGTCGCGAGCCCAAGGGCATCTTCGAGTCGAGCATGACGGCGGTCATGTACAAGGGGCGCGCGCTCGGCGTGCCGCTGGCCGTGAACCCGTGGCCCGTTCACGCGCGGCTCGATCTGCTCGAGCAGGCCAAGGTCGAGTACCCGAAGACGTGGGACGAATTCATCGAGACGAGCAAGAAGATCCAGGCGCCGCCGCGCCTCTATGCCTTCGGAATGTGTCTCGGGCTCGTGGAGGACACGACCGACAACGTGATGAACCTGCTCTGGTGTTACGGCGGCAAGATGGTCGAGGCCGACAACAAGACGGTCGTGATGAACTCCGCCGCGAACGTGGCCGGCGTGAAGGTCATCGAGGCCATGTTCAAGACGCACAAGATCATCCCGCAGGGCGCGATCGCGTGGGACAACTCGGGCAACAACAAGGCCTACCAGTCCAAGCAGGCGGCCTTCGTGATGAACCCGTCGAGCGTCTACGCCTACCTCGATTCGAACGACAAGGATCTGCAGAAGGTCACCGGGCTCTTCCCGGTGCCGGCCGGCCCCAAGGGCACCGTGAACCAGATCGACACGTGGTCCTACGGCGCGTTCAAGAAGAACCCGTACCCGGATCTCGCGCGCGGGCTCATCGACTACTTCATGCAGCCCGCCAACTACGACAAGATCATCCAGTCGACCGGCGGGCGCTGGGTGCCCGTCTACAAGCGTCTCTTCGATTCGCCGTTCTGGCGCGAGAAGCCGGAGTTCAAGCACTTCATCAATATGGCCGAGACCGGCGTGCCGGTGAGCTATGCGGGCGCGCCGACGCCGGCGGCGGGTGAGGTGCTCAATACGCACGTGATCCCGAAGATGATCCAGCGGGTGCTCGTCGACAACTGGGAGCCGGGCAAGGCGCTGGAGGAGTGTGACAAGCGGATCGTTGAAATTTACTCGAGGTTTAACAAGGCGTGACCGCAGGCGGCCGAGAAGGGCCCATCTGCTTCGTCGCCTCCTCGCATCTGGGCCCTTCTCGGCCGCCTGCTCTCCGTTGGATCGGTTGCCGGTGCTTGAGTCGTCGCTTGTCGGTTAGCGCATAGCTTGCCGGCCTGCTTCACGTGCGGCTCGCTGCGACATCGCGATCGACGGTTGGGGATCGCTCTAGCCGGAGAGGCCGGGGATTAGGTCGGCGCCTACTTCGACGGTGAGGGATGAGCCGGCGAAGTCTTTCGTGCGGTCGATGGGTTGGGCGGTGCCGCCGAGGTGTTTGGCGAGGAAGGCTTCGGTGACCGCGCGGAAGGCGATCTGGTTCTTCGGCTTCGAGAAGCCGTGGCCCTCATCGGGAAAGACGACGTACGTCACCGGCACGTTGCGGCGCTGCAGCACCGCCACCATCTGCTCGGATTCGGCGCGGGTCACGCGCACGTCCTCGAGACCCTGGACGATCAGGATCGGCCGGAAGGCGCGATCGATGTGCGTCAAGGGCGAGCGCTCTCGGAGAAACGCCCGACCCTCTTCGGTGTCCGGATCGCCGAGGCGGTTCTTCCAGACGCTGAACGACGGGCCCCAGTAGGGCGGGATCGCCGCCATGAAGGTCATTAGATTGGCGATGCCATAGATGTCGACGATGCACGCGAACACGTCCGGTGTCTTGGTGGCCGCGGTGAGCGCCGCGTAACCGCCATAGCTCCCGCCGTAGAAGCCGACCCGCTTGGGATCGGCGATACCGCGCGCGACCGCCCAGTCGACGCCGGCGATCAGGTCGTCGTGCATCTTGCCGCCCCACTCGCGGTCGGCGGCAGTCACGAAGGCTTTGCCGAAGCCGGTCGAGCCCCGGTAGTTGATGCTCAGGACCGCGTAGCCGCGATTGGCGAGCCACTGGTGAGTCGGATTGAATCCATTCGTCCCGGGCATACGGCCCGCCGTGGATCACCAGCACCATCGGCACATTGCGCGCGTCCGGGGCCGGGCGAGTCAGATAACCCTGGAGCTTCAAACCGTCCCGCGCCGGAAAGGTCACCGGCTCGAGCGGCCGGAGCGGCACGCCGTCGAGGCTTCGCCGTGCCTTGAAGAGCGGACGCACCCGGCGCGTCGCGCGGTCGTAGATCGTCCATTCCGGGCTCGCGGCGTCGTGTTGCACGAGGACCATGACCCGGCTCGCGTCGGCGCTGAGGCCGACCAGATCGACGTCGCCCGACGTCGACGACTGGATCGCCTTCAGATCCGCCGCGAAGCTCGGCTCCGCCGGCCGCCATCGCCGGCGATCGACCATCGCCGCCGCCGCGAGCGGCTTTCGCGTGACCCGGTGGAGCAGCACCTTCGTGACGTCCGCCGCGGGATCCTCGGCGATCACCCGCGCGCGGCGCGTGCCCATGTCGATGCCCATGAGCGCGGCCTTGTCGCGGTCCCGCGCGTCGAAGAGGTAGAGCGTCTTGCCATCGGCGCTGAAGTCGAGCAGCCGGGTGGCATCGACCTCGCTGCGGGCGATCGACATGAAGGGCATCCAGGTTCCGCTCGGCCGACGCTCGAGCACCTCGACGCTGCCGTCCTTGAGGAATCGGATGCCGAGCCGCAGCTGGAACGAGCTGTCGGTGACGAGCCACGCGAACCGGTGGTTCTCGTACACGAGCTCGGACTTTCCCGTCACGACGTCGACGCGGAAGATGTCGAAGAACTGCTTCTCACGCTCGTTGTGGCTGAATAGCATCTCGCGCGGGAAGCGCTGGCTGACCTCCTGCACCCACGCGCGCACGCCGCGCGGAGGCGTCAGCGTGACGATCGTGCCGTCGTGGATGTCGACGCTCGACGCGCGCCAGTTCTCGTCGCCGTCCCGCTCCTCGAAGAAGACGACGTGCCGGTTCGTGTACGCCCACTGGAAGAAGGATCCGATCGGGCGTTCAGTCACCCGGGTGACGGGCCTGGCGGCGCGGAGATCGTCGATTGGCGCCACCCAGAGGTTGCGCACCCCGGCGACCGGGGCGATGTACGCGACCCAGGCGCCGTCGAACGAGAGCTGAGCCCAGGCGACATCCGGATCGCCGAAGAACGTCTCGCGCGAAACGAGCTGGCGAGCGCTCGCCGGTTGGGAGCGCGCCGGCCGCGGAAGCAAAAGCCCGGCGGTCGCCGACGCGGCCCCAGCGAGAAAGTGCCGACGGGACGACGGGATCGCGGTCATCCAGGTCCTCCCCTCCGTCAGATCCGGACGCTAGCACATCTTCCGGGCGGCCGGGTCGCCGGAACCGCGTGCCTCGGCCGGGGGTTACGAGTAAGATCCGAGGCAGCGATCCTATACCAAGGAGGAGCCATGTCTACCACACGCGCCGTGAGCCGGATTCTCGTCCTGAGCGCGCTCGCCGTCCTGGTCCTGACCAGCGCGGCCGTCGCCCTGGAGGCCGGGCAGAAAGCGCCCGACTTCGCCCTCAACGGGACTGACGGCAAGCCGGTCAAGCTGTCGGACCTGACGGCCAAAGGGCCCGTCGTCATCTATACCTTCATCGCCGCGTTCACCCCGACGTGAACCAAAGAGCTTGCCGGTTTCGAGGCTGCGCTGCCGCAGTTCGAAGCCGCCGGCGCCCAGGTCGTGGGCGTTAGCACCGATCATCACCTCGCGCTCGCCGCGTGGCAGAAGGATCAGCACTCCAAGCAGCTCCTCCTCTCGGATTTCCGCCGACAGATGCTGCCAGCGTACGGTGCCATGGAGATGAACGAAGCCAGCCCGGTCTACCGCTATGCGAAGCGGGCGTACTTCATCATCGACAAGACGGGGACCATCAAATACGTCAAGGTCATGGACAGTCCGCTGAATCTCCTCGAGCCGGCCGAAGTGCTGGCGGCCGTGAAGGCCGCGAACTTGTCGATGAAATGAGGACCGCTCCTTGAAAGCGATTCGCCTCGGCCTCCTGCTCGGTCTGATTGCGACGATGAGCGCGGCGTGCGCGGAAACCGGCGCCGCGCCTCCTCTCAGCATGACGGCCACGACCTTGACGGCAGGCTGGGAGCAGCACTTCTCGTTCGAGTGGACGGCGACCGAGCAGAGCCAGAGCTCGCGCAAGGTCGCCGGCTACGTCTACAACCACAACGGGGAGTTCGCCACCAGCCTTCGCGTGCTCGCGCAGGCGATCGACTCGGGTGGGGCGGTGGTGGGCCAGCGGATCGCGTACGTGCCCGGAGGCGTGGGCGGCTTCGGGCGCGCACACTTCGAAATCCCGAGCTTACCCGGCGACCGCCAGCTACCGGCTCAGCGTGTGGGACTACACCTGGTTCCAGGCCGATGGCAAGATGTAAGCTCCCGCCGGTAAGCGTCTAGGCTGGTGGCTTCGCCGCGGGGCCCTGGGGCTGACGAATCAGCTCCACGGGCCCCCGCGGCTCCCAGCTCATTTGCGCCGTTCCAGCTCCCGCCAGCCGGTTCGCCTCGAGCCAGGTCAGGCTGATCCACCCGCCGTTGACCGTCGCGGGCTCGAGCACCAGGGTGAGCCGTCCGTTCGAGCCGCCGAGTCGACCCTGCACGTTGACCGACCATCTCGTTGCGGACCGCGACGCTGGATGCGGACGCGCCCGGCAGATCTCGCCCGAACACCTGCCAGGGACCGACTGAAACGCCGCCGATCGGCTCGGCATCCCGCTGATCGAGGATGACGAGCGTCAGGGGAGCCCGCCGGTGCCGTTCCAGGTGCCGCGCAGGTCCGGCATCATCCCGACCGGCGTCGTCAGCGGAGGGGGCGGCGTCCCGCAGGCGAAGAATGACACGGCGGCCACGACCAGAACCCCGGCCCACCACAGCTTCATCAGCTTCATCGAGTCGAATATACTCGCCCCGAAGCGCCTGACCCTGATCGTCATTCGAATGGAGAGGCACATGCGCGCACATCGATATGGCGCGGCCGTGATGCTGACGTTGCTGCTCGTGATGCTGGGATCGATCCCAGGACACTGCCGCGCAGACGGCGCCGGCCGGAGATGTCATCGTGGCCTGGCACGTGACCATCGCGCCGACCTGGTTCGATCCGTCCACGGCTCCGCCCCAGATCGCACCGTTCGGCATTCTCTTCGCGCTCCACGACGCGCTCGTCCGCCCGCTGCCGGGCAAGGGCAAGATGTCGCCGAGCCTGGCCGAGTCGTGGACGGAGAGCGCCGACGGGCTCGCGTACGAGTTCAAGCTGCGGCGCGATCTCAAGTTCCACAACGGCGATCCCATTACCACCGAGGACGTGAAGTTCAGCTTCGAGCGCTATCGCGGCGCCGGAGCGAAGGAGCTCCAGGGACACG
>CAWBMV010000031.1:0-29975 GCA_963789955.1 uncultured Candidatus Rokubacteria bacterium | reverse complement strand
TGAATGAAGCGTGAACGCTGCTCGAGCATGGACGCTGGCGTCGTTCGTCGTCGTCGCGTCGTGGCATGCCGCGTCGGCCATGGCGCAGCCGAGCCCCGCCGGCGTGTCGAAGGAGCGCGTCACCTTCCAGAGCGATCACCTCACCCTCGTCGGCTTTCTCTTCAAACCTGACGGACCCGGTCCGTTTCCCGGGCTCATCTGGAATCACGGCAGCGAGAAGAGCCCCGGGACGATGCGACAGTTCGACGCGGTCGCGGCGATCTTCGTTCCGGCCGGCTACGTGGTCTTCGCGCCGATGCGACGAGGCCACGGCGATTCCGAGGGCCCGTACATCATGGATCAGCTCCGCCGGGCGGAGGGCCACGGCGCCCCGGCACTCGCCGTGCGGTTGATGGACGGTGAGCATCTGAACGACCAGCTCGCGGGACTGGCGTACGTGAAGGCCCTGCCGTACGTCGATTCTCGTCGCCTCGTGGTGGCGGGCTGCTCATTCGGCGGCATTCAGACCTTGCTGGCAGCCGAGCGCGGTGCGGGCTACCGCGCGGCGGCGGCGATCTCACCGGGCGCGCTCAGCTGGAATGGCAACACGCTGCTCCGCGATCGGCTGGTCGCGGCGGTGCGCAAGACCGAAATTCCCGTGTTCATCATCCAGCCGCCGAAGGACGCGAGCCTCGAGCCGAGCCGTGTCCTCGGCGCCGAGCTCGAGCGACAGGGCGCGCAGCACGCGGTGAAGGTCTATCCGGCCGACATGCCCGAGGATCAGCAGGGGCACTGCTTCGGTGGCGCCCGCGGCATGCACGTGTGGGCGCAGGACGTGCTGGCCTTCTTCGCGGGAGCGCTCCGGTGAGCGGCTCGCGCGCTCGCGACGACGAGATCGCGCGGCTGCGCGACAAGATCGTCGAGCTCGAGCGCCAGCTGCAAGCGGCGCGCGCGCCTTCCGACGGTGAGCCCCCCGGTGATCTCCACGCCGAGATCGTCCGGCAGCAGCGGCAGGCCGAGGAGCTCGGCCGCATCGCCCGCCTCGTGAACGAGAGCCTCGATCTGCGCACCGTGAGCGAGCGGCTCGCGGAGGGCGTGCTGAGCTTGCTGGACGTGCACAGCTCCGCCATTCGCCTGCTCCAGCCCGATGGCTCGCTCACCGCGCTCGCGCTGGGCGGTCGCGCGAAGGAACATGCCGCGAACGGCGAGGCCGTGCCCGCCGGGGTCGGTCTGGTCGGGCGCGCGGCCGCCGAGGGCCGCGCGATGTGGACCCAGGACATCTGCTGCGACGCGCGCTTCGAAAGAAACCCAAAGATCAGCGAGCGCAACGCCGCGCTCGGAATCGTCGCCGGCCTCGCGGTGCCGTTGCGGGTCACCGGACGCGTGACCGGCGTCCTCTCCGTGGGCAGCCCGACGCCGCGCGCCTTCACCGAGGCAGAGATCGCCCTGCTGCAGTCGTTCGCGGACCAGGCGGCGGTCGCCATCTACAACGCTCAGAGTCAGCAGGCGCTCGCCAGTCAGGCCGAGCGTCTGCGCATCTTGCACGAGATCGATCGGGCGCTGATCGCCCAGCAGGCCCCGCAGGCGATCGCGGAGGCCGTGGTGCGGCCGCTGCGAGAGCTGCTGGGCATCCCGCGCGTCATCGTGAACGTCTTCGACCTCGCGGCCGGCGAGGTGCACTGGCTGGCCGCGGCGGGACGCCGCCGCGTCCATGCGGGGCCGGGCATCCACTATTCGCTCGAGCTAGCCGGCAACGTCGAGGCGCTGAGCCGGGGCGAGCCGCAAATCATCGACGTCCAAGCGATCCCGCCGGGCCCGGAGGCCGATGCGCTCCTGGCGTCCGGCGTGCGGGCCTACATGGTGGTGCCGATGATCGCCGCCGGCGAGCTCATCGGTTCGGTGAGCATCGGGACCGCGTCGTTGCCGTTTCCACCCGCGCAGGTGAGCATCACGCAGGAGGTGGCCGCGCAGCTCGCGATCGCGCTCGCCCAGGCCCGCTTGCTCGAGCAGGTGAAAGGTCAGGCGGTGGAGCTGGAGCAGCGAGTGGCGGATCGCACACGCGAGCTGAGCGCGGCGACCGCCGAAGCGGATCGGGCCAACCAGGCCAAGAGCGAGTTCCTCTCGCGGATGAGCCACGAGCTGCGGACACCGTTGAACGCGATCCTGGGATTCGCGCAGCTGCTCGAGCTGGACTCGCAGTCGGCCGAGCAGCAGGAGAGCGTGGAGCAGATTCTCCGGGCCGGCCGCCATCTGCTCGGGCTGATCAACGAGATCCTCGACATCAGCCGGATCGAGGCCGGGCGGCTGCAGCTCTCACTCGAGCCGGTGCCGGTGTACGAGACGGTCCGGCAGGCGATCGACCTGGTCCGGCCGTCCGCGGCCGACGCGCACGTCGCGGTGCGCTCGGAGGCGATCGACGAGCGCGTGCACGTGCTGGCCGACCGCCAGCGCCTGCAGCAGGTGCTGCTGAACCTGCTCTCGAACGGGGTGAAGTACAACCGGGAGAGCGGCACGGTGACCGTGTCGTGCATCGAGGTGGCGGGCCGCCGGCTGCGGATCGACGTGATCGACACCGGCCGGGGCATCGCGGCCGACAAGCTCGAGCGGTTGTTCACGCCGTTCGACCGGCTCGGCGCCGAGGGCAGCGCGATCGAGGGGACCGGGCTCGGTCTGGCACTCTCCAAATCGCTGATCGAGGCGATGGGCGGTACCTTGCGGGTCACGAGCCGGCCGGAAGCCGGCTGCACGTTCTCGCTCGATCTGGCGCTGGCGGCCGCGCCGGCGGAGCGCGAGGCGCCGGTGATCGTGCGCGTGCCCGTGGTGCGGGAGACGGGGCCCCGGCCGGCGCAGAAGATCCTGTACATCGAGGACAACCTGTCGAATCTGGCGCTGGTCGAAGGCATCCTCGCGCGGAGGCCCGGCACGACCGTGCTGTCGGCGATGCAGGGGCGCGTCGGGGTCAGTCTCGCGCGCGACCATCAGCCGGCCTTGATCCTGCTCGACCGTCACCTGCCGGATATTCCAGGTGAAGAAGTGTTCCGGCTGCTGCGCGCCGACTCGCGGACACGGGACATCCCGGTGATCGTGCTCAGCGCGGACGCGATGCCATCGCGGATGCGGCAGTTCCTGGACGGCGGGGTGCGGGCGTACTTGACCAAGCCGCTGGACGTTCCGGCGCTCCTGGCCGCCATCGACGAGACCCTGAAGGACGCCGGGTGCCCCGATCCGTCTTGACCTCCTGAGAACGCCCGCCTAGGGTGGTGAGCATGAGTGACGCTGAAGACTTCGCCACGCTGTTCGCGCGCGAATCCGCCAGGGCCGTCCTCGAAATCGGGCAGATCGTGAAAGGGCGCGTCATCCAGATCTCGGCCGAGAGCGTATTCGTCGATGTCGGCGGCAAGGGCGAGGCCTGGATCGAGCGCGCCGAGCTCACCGACGCAGACGGCAAGCTTCGCGTGGCCATCGGCGACGAGGTTGAGGCCACGGTGGTATCGACCGGGGACGAAATCCGGCTCTCGCACAAGCTTCGCCAGGGTGCGCAGGCCCGGCAGGCGCTCGCCGTCGCGGCTCAAACCGGCATTCCCGTGGAAGGCAAGGTGGCCGCCGTCATCAAGGGCGGTTACGAGGTCACGGTCGGCGGCCTGCGCGGGTTCTGTCCGTTCTCTCAAATGGATTTGCGGCGCGTCGAGGCCACGGACGAGTACGTCGGGCGCGTCCTCGAGTTCCGCGTGACGACCTTCAGCGAGAACGGGCGCAATCTCGTGCTCTCGCGCCGCCGCCTGCTCGAGGAGCGCTCCGCCGAGATGGCCGAGGAGACGCGGAAGAAGATCATTCCGGGCGCCGTGCTGGCGGGCACGGTGGCCTCGCTCGCGGACTTCGGCGCGTTCATCGACCTGGGCGGCGTGCAGGGGCTCGTGCCGCTCTCCGAGCTGTCTCATTCGCGAGCGAGCCGGCCCGCGGATCTCCTGCGCGTGGGCGACGCCGTGTCCGTCAAGGTGCTCCGGATCGATCAGGAGAAGGGGCGGATCTCGCTCAGCTTGAAGGCCCTCGAGGGTGATCCGTGGGCCGGAGTGGCGGGCCGGCTGCGCGAGCGCCAGATCGTGCGCGGGCGCGCCGTTCGCTCGACCGAGTTCGGAGTGTTCGTCGAGCTCATGCCCGGCGTGGACGGCCTCCTGCACATCACCGAGATACCTCGGAGCCGTCAGGGCGCGATGCGCGAAGCCGCGGCCGCCGCCACCGAGGTCAACGTGCTCATCATCAACATCGACCGGGAAAAACGGCGTGTCGCGCTCGCGCTGGCGCCCGAGGGCGCCGAGCTCGGGCAGCAGATGGAGTCACGCGTCGAGGTGGGGGCGGTGCTCAAGGGCACCGTCGAGCGCCACGAGCCGTTCGGCGTCTTCGTGCGGCTCGGGCCGGGACAAACCGGGCTCGTGCCGACCGGAGAGCTCTCGATGAGCCGCGGCGCCGACGCGCGCAAGACCTTTCCCGTCGACAGCGAGATCAAGGTGCTCGTCCTCGCGATCGAGGAGGGCGGTCGTCGGATTCGCCTGTCGCACGCGCAGGCGCTCGCGCGCGAGGAGCAGGCCGAGACCCAGGCCTACATGCAGCAGAGCCCGAAGCGAGGCGACGGGTTCGGGCTCACGCTCGGCGAGCGGATCACGCAGGGCTCGAAGAAGCGACTGTAACGGCGGTCCCACGCCGCCGCTAGCCAGGAGGCCGCCATGACGGCTCAGAATCGCTACGGCTTTCGCGTCGGGCCGCGGATGCGCCGGGGGCTCTCCACCGCCGTCCCGATCCCGACGAGGCTCGTGTCCAACGAGGAGTTTCCTCCGATCCCGCAAACACCGGCGCAGCGGCGAGTGGAGGATCGGATTCTCGCCGAGGCGGGGCGTCTGGCGCCGCGACTCGGGCTGAGTCGCCGCCAGTTCCTGAGCCGAAGCGGCGGGATGGCGACCTCGCTCCTGGCGATGAACGCGGTGTTCGGCCGCTTCTTCGACGTGCTCCCCGTGGAAGCCGCCGATCCGGCCGCGTTCCAGGAGCGGACCGGCGCGCCGGTCTTCATTTTCGACGTGCAGCTGCACTACGTCAGCGCCACCTATGACCCGACCAATGCCGAAGCGAGCCGAAGAGGCGCGGTCTCCAAGGGAGCGCTCCTCGGGCTCCGCCGGGGCTCGCGCCGGCTGAATCCGAAGCTCGAGTCCGATCGCGGCACGATGGCCGATCTCGCCTGGGAGAACATGGTCAAAGAGGTCTTCCTCGACAGCGAGACGGCGATCGGCCTCATCTCGACGCCGCCCGGGCCGTACCCGCAAGAAGCGGTCGTCCCGCCGAAGGAGATGACGCACATTCGCGACGAGATCAACCGCGTCACGCAGTCGCGGCGGATGCTCGCCCATGGGCTCGTCTCGCCGCAGCTCGGCCAGGCCGATCTCGACTTCATGGATCAGCAGGCGGCCACGCTCAAGGTTGACGCCTGGAAGGCCTACACCGGTGCTGCCGCCAAGGGATTCGAGCACGGCTGGTTCCTCGACGACGAGAAGATCGCCTATCCCATGCTCGAGAGAGCGCGCAAGACCGGTGTGCGCCGGTTCTGCGTCCACAAGGGCCTGCCGCTGGGTCCGGTCGCGGACTACAACCATCCGCGCGACCTGATCAAGGCGGCGAGGGACTTCCCTGACATCGATTTCCTCGTCTACCACGCGGGGCTGCTCAGCGTGTCGGCCGGCAAGCCCACGGGTGAAGTGCCGTGGACGACCGAGTTCTGTCAGATGAAGAAGCAGGCGAATCTGAAGAATATCTACATGGAGCTCGGCTCGACGTTCGGACAGCTCGTGACCACCAATCCCACGGCGTGCGCGCATCTGCTCGGCCAGATCGTCGACGCGTTCGGAGTCGATCACGTGCTGTGGGGCACGGACTCGATCTGGTACGGCACGCCGCAGTGGCAGATCGACGCGTTCCGGCGCTTCGAGATTCCCGCGGCGCTCGTCGACAAGCATGCCTACGCGCCGCTGACGCGCGCGGCGAAGGAGCAGATCTTCGGACTGAACGCGGCGCGTGTCTTCGGTGTCGACGTGGGCGCCAAGCGCAACGAGATCCCGAAGGACTATCTGACTCGCGTGAAGATGGCGTATCTCGATGAGGGAGCTGCTCCGAGTCACCGCTGGTATGGCTGGGTGACGGGGTAGCTCGCATGAGGTCAAGGAGAGAGAGCTGATGGCCAGACTGCCCGACCCGCTCAGCACCCTGTCGCCCGACGCCCGGCGCGTCTACGACAAGATCACCGCCAAGCGCGGCCAGATGAAGGGGGGCCCGTTCGCGTCGCTGATGCACCATCCGGCGCTGGCCGAGAAGGTCGGCGACCTCGGTGAGTACTTGCGATTCGGCGGCACCTTGCCCGGCGACGTCCGCGAGATGGCGATCCTGATCACCGCGCGCTCGGTGAACCAGGCCTATGAGTGGGTGGCTCATGCCAGAATCGCGCGCACCGAGAAGCTGCCCGACGACGTCATCGAGCGCATCCGGACGCGCGGTGATCTCTCGACGATCCCGGTGCGCTACGCGCGCGCCGCGCGCGTCGTCCAGCATGTGCTCGCGTACGAATCGATCCCGCAGGGGCTCCAGGACGAGGTGAAGGCCGACCTCGGGATGCCCGGGCTCATCGAGCTGGTTACGCTCGCCGGCCAGTACCGCCTGATCGCCGGTGTCCTGTTCGCGTTCGACTCGCCGCTGCCGGAGGGCACGCCGCCGCCGTTCTGACGGAGGCCCGACGCCAATGGACTACACGTTTCTCGTCGACACCTACGCGAGCGAGCGGCTCAAGACCCTCTCGGTATGGGCGATGTTCCAGGACGCCGACCTCGACGTCCGGCCGCACCCGAATCTGGCGCGTGACCGGACGTTTCACGAGCACATGGTGCATCAGTGCTATAGCGAGGACCGCTGGTTCACCGGCATGTTCGGCATCGACGTTGGCGCGCCACCGTTCCCGGCCGAAGAGACCCGCCTGGCTTTCATCAAACGGTATGACGAGGATTCCGCGAAGCGACTCGACCGGCTGCGCGAGAAACCAGCGGAGTGGTGGGCGCAGGACGTCGTGTTCTTCGACACGACGCACAGCCGCGCCTGGATCATGGTCCGGCGTATCGCGCATACCGCGCACCATCGGGCGGAGCAGACGACCTTGCTGAGACTGCTGGGCCGCCAGGTCTGGAGCGTCTACGGGCCCTCGGTGGACACCGGCGGGCTGCCGGCGAACGGCGCGCGCACGATCTATGCGTACCCCGACATCCCGGCGCTCGTCGACGGCGAGTCGCGGGGCGGCGCGAAGAGCGCGCTGCCCGGACCGGGCTCCAAGCCGAGCACCGAGCGCGCGGGCTCGTCGTAGAGGCGCGGCGCAGATGCTGGCTGCGGCGCAGCTGATCGCGACCTTGAGTGGGGCGCTCTTCACCGGCGCCGCGCTCTACGTCAGTCTCGTCGAGCACCCGGCGCGGATGAGCTGCGGCAGCAAGATCGCCGCGACGGAGTTCGTTCCGAGCTACAAGCGCGGCGCCGTCATGCAGGGCTCACTGGCGATCGTGAGCTTCCTGACGGGCCTCGCCGCGTGGCGGCTCGGCGGCGATGTCCGATGGCTCGCGGGAGCCGTGCTCATCGGCCTGGCGGTGCCGTACACGCTGATCGTCGTCAAGCCAACGAACGACCGGCTTCTCGATCCCGCGCGGAACCCGACGTCGGCCGAGACGCAGAGGTTGTTGCAGCGATGGGGCAAGCTCCACGCCGTTCGGAGCGGCCTCAGTGTGCTGGCGACGCTCGAGTATCTTTACCTTCTGGTCAGGGCCTGAGGCGTCTCGAGCGCCTGATCAGATGAAGAAGGTCAAATTCTTCGCGAGCAGGACGCTCTGGTCGAGGATCACCATGCGGCGCGCGATCTTCCAGCCGTCATCCACCCGGCGCAGCACGTCCTCGCGCTTGCCGACGAGCACGTCGGTCTCCGTCTCGACGCGATTGCGGTAGACGAGAAAGCGACAACGCACGTCGACCTCCGACGGCGCCGCCGATCCCGGGGGCGCCGCGCGTAAAATCTGGACGTTCGAGACCATGTGGCAGATGCGCGAGGGGGGCTCCTCGGCCCAGTGGATGCCGGTCTGGATCTGGGCCACGCGCCGCCCGAGCGTGTCCTTGCCCTCGTCGAACCAGTTCACGTCGGCGCCCTCGCGCGTGAACTCGCGCGCACGGTCGTCGTGGGGCACGTTGCGTCGCATCGGCATCCAGTAGCGCGCGTCGTCGGTAAAGAGCGTGAGCCACTCGTCGAACCGGCGCGCGTCGAGGAGCTCGGCCTCGTTGTAGAGAAACTCCTCGATCTCCCGGTGGAGGAGGAGCTGGGCGAGCGCGGCCGCGTCGGTGCTCACGAGGGCGAGAGGCCGGTCCAGCTCTCGGCCTCCATGAACTGACGCCAGCGCGTGTAGAAGCCGCGCTGGTTGTGCTCGCTGGCGTTGGCCTGTGTCACGTCGCTGATCGCGCCGGGGAGCTTGAGGCCGTGGTCCTCGAAGTCACGCCGAGCGCGGCCCAGGCCCATCTCGTAGTTGTACGGGTACTGGCGCGCGATGGTGCCGCGGCTCGCCTTGTGGGCGTAGTTCCAGTTCTCCATGTCGTCCTGCTCGGTCAGCCCGGACGGACCCGAATAGCGGATGTAGTAGTGGCGCAGGAAGTCCTTCACTTCCGTCGGCGCGTCGGCGTCGACGAAGTACCAGCGCCAGACCTCGGTCTGGTGCGGCCCGCGCGGGTGCCACACCGCGAGCGTGCGCGGCTGGCGCGCCAGGGGAGAGGCGTTGGGGAACAACGTGCCGGGTCCGCCGAAGAGCCGCCAGTACTCGCCGCGCCGGCGCCTCCGCTCTTCCTCGCAATGCTTGAAGTAGTCGGCGACGATCGGCGCGTCTTGATAGGCCGGCGCGAGCGGCGAGTCGTGGTTGCGGAGGAACGCGATCATCGAGTGGCCGAGCTCGGGAAACGAGACGTCGAGCCATCGCGCCTCGTTGCGCTCCTGCATGTCGCGGCGGCCTTTGCCGCTCGGACCGATACCGACCATGTCCACCGAGCGGTGGCTGATGCCGTGGTAGCGATCGCCCGAGAAGTTCTCGGCCGGGAACTTCCAGTTGCAGGGGATGAGCCACTTGTGGATTCCGCCGATGGCCTCGGTGCCGCCTTCGCGCCCGTCCCACGAGTCGAGCAGCAGATCGAGATAGAGCTTGTAGCCGCCCACATATTCGGTGAACGGCGGCGCGGCAGGGTCCCACGTCGCCCAGATCGTGCCCTTGTAGTTCTCGATCCGCGCGACCTCGACGAGGCCCCACTGGCTTCGATCGAGCTGCGCGCCATAGGCGTCCTTGGCGAAGGGCACGCCGACGAGCGCCCCGTCGGTGCCGTAGCTCCAGCCGTGGTAGGGGCACTGGAACTCGACCGTGTTGCCCTCGTCGTAGCGGCACACCTTCATGCCGCGATGCCGGCACGAGTTGAGGAAGACGCGGATCCGTCCGGCGCGATCACGGCACAGGATGACGGACTCCTCACCCATCGATGAGGTGAGATAGTCGCCGGGCTTCGGAATCTGGCTCTCGTGGCCGATGAAGAGCCATACGCGGGCGAACACCCGCTCGAGCTCCTGGCGGTAGATCTCGTCGCTGACGAAAATCTCGCGACTGATGATCCCGCGCTCGACGTCGACCAGGCTCTTCAAAGCTCCCGGTTCTGTGCTGGCCATGCGCGCCCTCCTCGAGCTCCACCCGGCGCCTCGCTGCGACGCTCGGATCTCACGCGACGCCAATGGTAGGGCAAGACGCGCTGCCGCGATAGCCCGCGGCTGGTCGGTATACAGTGGAGCCCGGTATGCTGGCCCGCTGCCCCCTATTCCTGATATTGTTCGCCGCGCTCTCAGCACTGGCGAGCAGAGCCGGTGCCGCGACCCTGGACGTCCCGCTGACCATCGAAGAGCCGGCCGGCGTGACGCGCCAGCTCGAGCCGGTGACGTTTGGCGTGCCCCTGCCTCGCGGTCTGACGCGCGACGTGACGCGGCTGCGCCTCTATGGGCCGGAGGGCCGCGCCGTGCCGGCGGCATTCAGCCTCGTAAACCGCTGGCTGGACGACGGCTCGGCTCAGTGGGTACACGGTGATTTTCTCGCGGACGTCGCCTCGCGCGGCAAGGCCGTATACCGCCTGCGCCTTTCCGACGAGCCGATGCCGCGGCCCCGGCACGCGCTCCGGGTCGAGGTGCACGGCGACGGTTATCGGATCGATACCGGCGTCGTTCAGTTCACCGTGCACCGGACCGGGCCATTTCTGGAAACGCCGGCCCTGAAGGGCGCCGACCTGGTCCTGAAATCCGATCAGCGCATCTACAAGGCCGGCCAGTGGCAGCGCACGCAGCTCACGGTCGAAGAATCGAGCCCGTTGAAAGTGGTGCTGAAACGCACGGGCGCCCACGGCTGGGCCGACGGTCAGGAGCGCGCGCTCGACTACACGCTTCGCATCGTGGCCTGGGCGGGACAGCCGAGCGTGCGGCTGATCTACAGCTTCGTGAACCGCCAGGGCAAGACGATGAGTGACTTCGTTCGTCTCGACGGGCTCTGGCTGGAGGGCCAGCTCGCGCGAGGCGCGCCGGCCGCCCGGGTGGATCAGCTCGCGACCGAGCCGCGGCGGGCGGGCTGGTTCACCGCCGGCGGTCTCGGGATCGGGCTCAAGTGGTGGTGGCAGCTCCATCCCAAGGGCTTCGAGGTGACGCCGGACGGACGCATGCGGCTGGCGATCTTTCCCGACAGCGCACGCCCGCAGAACATCTACATGGGCGTCGCCAAGACGCACGAAATATTGCTCACGCTCGACGGCCGCTCCCTCTCCGCGCAGCTGGAGCACCCCGTCTTCGCGGTCGCGCCGCCGCGCTGGTACACGCGCGACACCCGGGCGCTGGGACGGCTCGTCGAATCTTCGCCGGAGGCGTTCCAGAAGGACTACTGGCCGCTGGTCGTGAAGTACGACGAGTGGCTCACGAAGGCGCGCGACCAGGTGCTGGCCAAGCGCGATCGCGGCATGCCCTTTCGCGGCGAGCCGCGCGACGAATACGGCATGCTCGATTTCGGCGATGCCATCCACAAGGTGGAAGAGGATCCGAGCCAGCCCGACTACGGAGTGCACTGGGAGACCGAGTACTACGACTTTCCGCACACGCTGTTCCTGCACTTCTTCCGGACCGGGGATTTGACGTCACTGCGGACGGCGATCGAGGCGGCCGCGCACCTCGCCGACGTCGACATCGCGCACAAGGACGTACGGCCCGGCCACGACGGCTCGCCGCGCACCGGTCCCGGCCTCAATCACTGGGCGCGCTACACGGACGGCGCGTTCTTCGCATCGCTGGGCTGGTCGTTTTACAAGAACGAAGGTCTCTTCGACCGCTGGCTCTTGACCGGCGACCTCTGGTCGCGCGATGTGGCGCGGCTCTCGTCGGACTACGGCGTCACGTCCGACGGTCTCGATCTCGACAACAACACCCGGTCGATCGGTCACGGGCTCTTCGCGATGATGAAGGCCTATGAAGTCTTCGGCGACCAGAAATACCTGGATCGCCTCAACTGGATCATCGACACTACCCACGCGTGGCAGGACGGCGACGTCCTGCGGCTCAAGCGGCTGAACTCGCGCACGGTGGGAGCCGCGATACAAGAACGGCTATAGCGATCAGGCGTGGACGTACGGCATCACGCTCGAGGCGATGGCCCAGGCGCATCTCCTCACGAAGCGCAAGGAGATGCCGGGCTACATGAAACGAGCGGCCGACTGGCTGCTCGGCAATCCCCAGGAATGGGATCCGGCCACGCGGCGGTTCTTCTACTACCGCAATCTGGCCGTGATGCTCACGCCCGGATTCGCGTATGTCACCGAGACGAGCGGCGATCGCCGCTACTGGGACATCGCGCTCGAAGGATTCCGCCGCCAGGTCGGCGAGCAGGACGCGACCGAGCACCTGAAGCTCTTCGCGCAGTACTTTCGGAACTCGCAGCGATTCCTCTGGTATCTGTCCGAGGACGCGCGCCCGCCGATGGCGGAACCGTCAGCGACCAGGTAGACTGCCCGCGCCATGACAGAGCCCCGCCGTCCGCTCGAGGGAATCCGTGTGCTCGAGCTCGCCCAGGTCGTCGCCGGTCCGTTTTGCGGCGCGCTGATGGCCGAGTTCGGCGCCGAGGTGATCAAGACCGAGATGCCCGGCCGGGGCGACGATCTCCGGCGCCTCGGCCCGACGGAGGACGGCTGCACGTACTGGTTCGCGGTCGACAACCGCAACAAGAAGCTCATGACGCTCGACCTCCATCTTCCGCAGGGACAGGACATCGTGCGGCGGCTGGTCTCGCACTGCGACGTGGTCCTGGAAAATTTCCGGCCGGGCGTCCTGGAGCGCTGGGGCCTCGGCTGGGAGTCGCTGCACGCGATCAATCCGCGTCTCGTGATGGCGCGCATCACCGCGTTCGGCCAGACCGGTCCGCTGAACCAGGGCCCGGGCTACGCGGCGATCGGCTCGGCGTTCGGCGGCACCTGGTACGTGAACGGGCCCGCCGATCGGCCGCCGTCGCGCCCCACGCCCGTGTATCCCGACTACATGACGGGGCTCTTTACCGCGTTCGGCGTGATGGCCGCGCTCCGTCATCGCGACGCTACCGGCGAGGGACAGTGGATCGACGCGGCACTCTACGAGTCGGCGTTCCGCGTGATGGAATTCACGGCGACACTCTACGGCCGGCAGGGCGTCGTCCGTGAGCGCGGCGGCCTGCAGCACGCGGGCTGGCCCGGCGGCGCGTTCGAGACCCAGGACGGCAAGTGGATCGTGTTCACGGCGCCGGCGCAGCACCTGTTCGAGCGTCTCTGCGCGATGATCGGCCAACCGGAGCTTCCGCGCGACCCGCGCTTCGCGGTCGCCGCCGAGCGCCCGAAGCACATTCCCGTCATCCTCGATCTGATGACGACGTGGTTCGCCGCTCGGCCCTTCGAGAAGGCGCTCGCGGAGCTCAAGGGCGCCGACATCCCGCACTCGCCGATCATGAGCATGGCCGACATCTTTGCCGACCCGCACTACCGCGCGCGCGAGATGATCATCGACGTGCCGGTCGCGGGGCTCGGCGCACTGCCGCAGCCCGGCGTCGTGCCCAAGCTCTCGCTGACACCCGGACGTGTCACGCACGCCGGCGGCGCTCTCGGCAGTCACACCGACGAGATCCTCTCGCACCTGCTCGGCATGAGCAGTGACGAGATCGCTCAGCTGCGCTCGGATCGCGTCGTCTAGCGGATCTCGTCTCCCGGCGCGTCACGCGCCGAGCCCGTCGGCCGTCGTCGCACAGCCGTCCTGAGCTCGTCACACATTTATCGGCGATCCGTCACATTCCCATCATCTATTCCTGCGATAAGAGCCGCGGCGACGCACTGCACTGATCTTCCCCACACCCAGGAGGCTCGCATGAAGCGTGGATCGACGCGGCGGATCGGACGGCGTTCATTCCTGAAAGGCGCACTGGCGACGGCACCGCTGCTGCTCGCCGGCCCCTCGCTCCTGAAGCCGGGACGAGCGCTGGCCCATGGCATCGCGCCCAGTACGACGACCGAGTCCTATCTGCTCCCGACCCTTTCGGGCGTGCGCACGATACCGATTCTCACGACCGGCGACACGATCCGCGGCTACCGGATGGTGGGAATCCCGGACGGGCTGGGCGCCTTCAACAGCGACCTTCACAACTTCACGCTCATCATGAATCACGAGCTCCTCGCGGCCAACGGCATCGCGCGCGCCCACGGCTCGAAGGGCGCCTTCGTCTCGCGGTGGAAGATCGATCGCCGAACGCTCGAGGTCGTGAAGGGCGAGGATTTCACGCCGTCGCCCGACAAGGTGTTTTTGTGGGATCCCGCGGCCGAGAAGTACGTGCCCGGCACCACCGTATGGGAGCGACATTGCTCGGGTGATCTCGCGCGACCCGGCGCGTTCTGGCATCAGGGGAAGGGCGCGACGGAGCGCATCTACTTGAACGGTGAAGAGGTGTCGCAGGGGCGCGCGTGGGCACGGATCGCCACCGGCCCGCATGCCGGCGAGGCGTGGCAGCTGCCGCGACTGGGCCGGATGTCCTACGAGAACGCGGTGGCCAGCCCGCATCCGCAGCGGAAGACGGTCGTGATGCTCACCGACGACGGCAACTTGAGCACCGCGCCGACTGCGAGCGCCTTCCCGAGCGAGGTCTACGTCTACGTCGGCACCAAAACGAACAAGGGGAGCATCATCGACCGGGCCGGTCTCACCAACGGCGCCCTGTACGGGCTGAAGATCACGGTCGACGGCCAGCCCGTGCCGGAGGAGAGCAACGATTTCGGCCTCGGCACCGCTGCGAGCGGGTTCGTCGGCTCGGGTCGATTCAGTCTCCATAACTTCGGCGACGTTTCCTCGCTCGACGCGCTGGCGCTGGAGCAGGCGTCGATCGCCGCCGGAGTCACGCGATTTCAACGCCCCGAGGACGGCGCATGGGATCCGCGCCGGCGCAACCGCGACAACTTCTACTTCGTGACCACCGCGAGCCTGACCCAGAACTGTCGGCTGTGGCACCTGCAATTCGACGACGTCGAGCGTCCCGAGCTCGGCGGCAGCATCGAGATGCTGTTGAAGGGCACCGAAGGCCACGGCATGCTCGACAACGTGACGATCGACCGGCTCGGCCGCATCGTCATGGACGAGGACCCCGGCAACAACGCGCGTGTCTCGAAGGTGTGGGCGTACCAGATCTCGACCGGCGAGTTCGTGGAGGTCGCCCACCACAATCCGAAGTTCTTCGACCCGGCTCAGATGGGCACACCGGACTTCATCACGCAGGACGAGGAGACTTCGGGAATCATCGACGCGGCGCACATCTTCGGCCTGGGCTGGTTCCTGCTCGACGTGCAAGCCCACAAGGTGAGCACCGACACCGAGCTGGTCGAGGGCGGTCAGCTGCTCGCGATATTCATCGATCCCGACATCGCGGCCCCCGACGGCAGCCAAGACCACGGCCACGACCACGACGACGACAAAGACGATAAGGACGACGAAGACTAGCCGGCCGGACTGTCGCCGAGCCGCCCGAAGGCTGCGCGCGAGCCGTACTTCGAGTACGGTGAGCGCGCAGTCGAGGGCGCCAACGAAGCAGATGGGCCCGTTTCAACAGCCTTAGCCACGGGGAGTAGAGAGCGACGCTAGAACCGGTCGGCGGAGTAGTGTGGCGCCCAACGGGCCCAGCACCAGCGCCGCGCCGACCGCGTTGAGGATCGTGAATCCCCACACGCCCAGGATCATGCCGCCGGCCGCCGAGCCGAACGCGCCCATCATGCCCATGAAGAGATCCGCGATGCCCTGTGTCGACGCTCGCTCGGCGGGCGAGAGTGCGTCGGTGAGTAGCGCGCTGCCGGCGACGAACGCGAAGTTCCAGCCGACACCGTTGAGAAACAGGCCGAGAATGACCAGCGCGCGATCGCTGCCCGGCGCGAGCCCGGCGAGCATCACGGCGCCGATCAGCACGATCGCGCCGACCCCGATCATCGGGAGCCGGCCGAGGCGGTCGCACAGCCACCCCGACAGCGGCGAGGCCACGTACATGCCGCCGAGGTGGAGGGACACGGCCACGCCGATCGTCTGCACGGTGTGACCCTGGTCGTGCAGGTAGACCGGCGATGTCGAGGTCGTACTGATCATGACGAACTGACTGATCGTGAGCGTCGCCAGCGCGAGCTGCACGCGGACGTCGGACAGGATCTCGCCGAGACGACGCGCCGGCTCGGACGAGCGTCCGAGCGCCGCGCTCTCGTGGAGCTGCCGCGCGACCGCCAGCGGGTCGGGGCGCAGGAACAGCTCGACGAGGACCGCCGCCACGGCGTAGCCGGCGACGCTGATCAGGAACGCGCTGGCCGTCGGTTCCAGACCGAACGAGCGACCCAACCGCAGCGCCGGCTCCATCAGGTTCGGTCCGAGGATCGATCCGGCGCTCGAGCCCCAGACGATGAGCCCCATCGCGCGCCCGCGCTGGGCGCTGGGGCTCACGTCGGCCGCGGCGTAGCGGCTGAGCAGATTTGAGGTCTGTGAGATCCCGAAGAGCGCCATGCCCGCGAGCAGCAAGGGAAAGCTGCGGGTCGTCACGGCGGCCATCGCGATCAGCGCGCCGAGTACGGCGAGGCCGTAGCCGAGGGCCAATCCAGGTCGGCGCCCCGAACGCTCCATCAGCCGCGACAGTGGCCAGCTCGCGAGCGCGGTGCCGAGCGCGCCGACCGCGATCGGTATACCCGACCACGTGTTCGTGCCGGTGATGGCGGCGGCCATGATGCCGCCGATCGCCATCCCGATCGAGTGTCCGGTGCTGCCGCACACCTGCGCCGCGAACAGCGTCGTCATCAGCCGGCCGCGGCTCGGCGTCGTGCGAGGCTTCGTTGCCTCTGTCGTCATCGTGTCAGTGTAGCGGGCTGGATTGGACTCGGTAAACGGCCAATCGACAGAAATCGACGAAATCATTGGCCCGACTGACGCACGCGTGACGCTTGTCACTTGACGCGATGCCTCGCCGAAGGCTACACGTGGTCGGGACTCGGACGATGGTGACACTCGTGAGCTTCGATATCGACGGCACCCTGGAGGTCGGTGATCCTCCCGGCATCGTGTCCATCGCGCTGGTGAAGACGGCCAAGCGCCTGGGCTATCTCGTCGGGAGCTGCTCGGACCGGCCGATCAGCCACCAGCAGAGTCTCTGGGAGCGGCTCCGGATCACCGTCGACTTCACGGTCCTCAAGCACGAGCTGGCGACCGTGAAGTCACGCTTCGAGGCGGCGGCGTATTACCACATCGGCGACACCGACGTCGACGACTACTACGCGACCGGCGCGGGGTTCAGATTCCTCAAAGCGGACATGCCTGGATCTCAGGCGTGGCTGGTCGAGCTCTTCGGCGAGCCTCCAGGCGGCATTGCGTGATCGCGCAGGCGCCGGCGCGCCGATCCGCTCTCGCGATCGCGCTCGCCGGGCTCGTCGCGCTCGCGGTCGCGATGGGCATCGGCCGCTTCGCGTTCACGCCGATCCTGCCGATGATGCAAGAGGACGCCGGCGTCTCGATCGCGACGGGCGGCTGGCTCGCGTCGGCGAACTATCTCGGCTACCTCGCGGGCGCGCTGTCGGTGATCTGGTGGCGGATCGCCGCGACGATCGGGATTCGCGTCGGGCTCGCCACGATCGGCCTCGCGACGCTCGCGATGGGTCTGGAGCACCATCTCGCGGTGTGGCTCGCGCTGCGCGCGCTCGCCGGTGTCGCGAGCGCCTGGGTGCTCATCTACGTGTCGGCATGGGCCCTCGAGCACCTCGCGGCGCTGAACCGGCCGGCACTCGGCAACACGGTGTACGCGGGAGTCGGCACGGGGATCGCGCTGGCCGGTGGACTCTGCCTGGCGCTCATGCATGTCGGCGCCGGTTCCGCGCGCGCCTGGATCGTGCTCGGCGTTCTCTCGACTCGCTCCTCTCGGTCGCGATCTGGTCCGTGTTCCGAGGCTCGCCGGGCTCGCCGGTCGGCCGCCGAGCGCCTGGCCGACCGGGGAATGGTCTGGGACCGTGAGTCGATCCGGCTCGTGCTCTGCTACGGCGCATTCGGCTTCGGCTACATCATTCCGGCGACCTTTTTGCCCGTGATGGCCAAGCAAGTCATCCGCGACCCTGCGGTGTTCGGCTGGTCCTGGCCGCTCTTCGGTGCCGCCGCGATGGGCTCGACCCTGGCGACCGCGATGCTGCGGAGCCTCGTGACCACTCGACGTTTGTGGATCGCGAGTCATCTCGTCATGGCGCTCGGCGTCGTGCTGCCGGTCGTCTGGTCCGGGATCGTGCCGATCATGCTCGCCGCACTCCTGGTCGGCGGCACGTTCATGGTGATCACGATGGTCGGCATGCAGGAGGCGCGCAGTGTCGGGGGAGCGCGCGCGACGGGGCTGATGGCGGCGTTGACCTCGGCCTTCGCGCTCGGGCAGATCGCCGGTCCCATCAGCGTGAGTCTCGTGGTGGGCGCCGGTGGCAACGTGTCGGCGGCGCTCGTGATCGCCTGCGCCGCCCTCGTGGTCAGCGCCTACGCGCTGACCTGATCTTCGCTCTCGGGGACGCTCAGCGAGGTAACGTCACTCGCGGCGCGCCGGGCACGATCGCCAGGTGGATCGGATTCACGCCGGGCACGTGGCCGGCCAGCGCGTGGATGGCGTCCTCGGCCTGCTCGAGCGGGAACGACAAGGTGTGCATCTTGCTCGAACGGATAGCGCCCGGACTCGATCATCTCGATCGCGCGGAACGTCTCGTCGACCGGCATGCTCAGCACGCCACGGATCGTGAGCTCCTTGTAGATCACCTCGTCCGACCTGCAGCTCGTGGGTCGGGCGCAGACCCTTGAGCCCCGCGACGACGATGCGGCCCTTCCGCACCGCGATCGCGACGGCGTCGTTGAGCGAGCTGCGGCGCGTACGGCGTGGTGTCGACGACAACCTCCGCGCCGCCGCCGGTCACCTCGCGCACCCGCGCCACCACGTCCTCGCGTCTCGACGTCGACCGTCGGCGTCGGCGCCCAGCTCGCGGGCGAGCGCGAGCTTCTGCCGCGTCGCGGCTGAGCCCGGTGATCACGACCTGTCGGGCGCCCGCCGCGCGCGCGGCGATCACGCAGCAGAGTCCGCGCTGGCCCGCGCCGAGGATGACGACCCGGTCGCCGGCCTTCGTGCGCGGGCACCGAGGCCGCCCACGAGAGGCCCGCCGCGAGGGGGTTGAACATGACGGCGACGCCGGCCGGGATGCGCGGGTCCATCTTCTTGACCACCGAGTAGGGCGAGAGATACATGTGCTCGGCGTAGCCACCCCAGAGGTAGGGCGGCTTGCCCACGTCGGTGTAGCCGTAGGTGCCGCCGCGCTTGGGACAGTGCGCGCGGCTCCCAGCGCGCGCACGCCTCGCAGTGCCCGCAGCCGTAGCCCGATCGCACCGCGACCCGATCGCCCTCGGCGACGCCCCAGCGCTGCGCGCGGCGCGGGCGCCGATCTCCTCGATGATGCCGAGCGGCTCGTGTCCGGGGATCACCGGGTAGGGCGTGTAGTCCTCATGCTGCGGCTGGGCGCCTTCGTATTGCTCGTAGTCGCTGCCGCAGATGCCGCACGCCTCGATGCGCAGCAGCGCGTCGTCGAGCCCGATCGCGGGCCGCGCGAACTCGCGCGCTTCGAGGGTCTTGGGCTTGACCAGCACCGCCGCGCGCACACTGGCCATGATCGATCTCCGGGAGTCCGCTATTTGAGGTCCAGGAGCGCGCTGAGCCCGCGATGAAACGTCGGGGCGCCGCCCGGGACCATGCACGTCTCCAGCACCTCGAACAGCTCCTCGCGCGTCGCGCCGAACCGCATCGCGCGTTCCATATGCGCCACGAGGGCGGTCTTCTCGGATCCGCGGAACGCCAGGAGCGCGATGGCGATGAACTCGCGCACCTTGGCCGACACGTGCTGGCCCTCGCCGAGCCCGAGCTCGTAGATCCGGTTGTAGGCCTCGACGAAGTCCGGATCCTGGCGCGCCGCGAACTCCCACTCCGGATAGATGTAGCCGCGCGCCTTCTTCATGCGCGCGATGAGCGCTTCGGCGCGCTCGGTCCGATCCTTGTCCGCCGCGTTCTGGGGCATCGCTCTCCTCCGGCCGCCTAGCGTACCTTGCCGCGCGCCGCGACCGGCCAGGTGACCTCGACCGCGCCGTTCCGGACGCCGTAGACCTCGTCGACCATGTTGGTGACGACGCAGCAGTGGTTCGGCACGACGCGGACGACGTCGCCCACCTTCGGCCGCTCCGCGCACGCGGAGAGATCGACGGTGCCGTGCTCTTCCGAGAGGCCCGTCACCGCCGCTTCGGGATATTCCATCACGTGTCCGTAGCCCTTCATGAAGTAGAGATCCGAGGTCAGCACCTTGGAGCCGGCGTCGAGGATGGCGCGCGTCGGCGTCGGTCGGCTCACGACCGTGGCCCGCACATGCATCGCGCAGTTGTCCCAGGTGGCGGTGCCGGTCGAGACGACCATCGCGTCGTTGTAGACGCAGGTGCCGGCCCGATGCTCGGTGAGCATCGGGAAGTTCTGCGCCGTGAAGAGCGCGGGCGTGCCGCCCCCGGAGACGACCGGCACCGGGATACCCGCCTGCTTGAAGAGCCCCAGCGCGCGCTCGAAGAAATCGCGCGTGTTCGGGTCCCGATTGGGGAAGGTCATGAGCCCCTCGAAATGCATCCGCGGCAGTCGCATGACCGCGCGGGCCAGGTCGAAGGCCTCGTCCGGCGTTTGCACTCCCGTGCGGCCGAAGCCCGTGTCGCACTCGACGAGGAACCGCACGTCGGCCCCGGCGTGCGCGGCGGCGTCCGACAGCTCGCGCGCGACGACGGCGTTGTCGAGCACCACCGTGAGGCGGCGCACGCGCTTGACCAGCGCCATGAGCCGGTCGGTCTTCTGGCGGCCGAGGATGTTGTAGGTCAGGAGCACGTCGTCGGTGACGCCGGCGTCGACGAACACCTCGACCTCGCCGAGCTTCTGGCAGGTGATGCCGATGGCGCCGGCCTCGATCTGCATCCGTCCGATCGCCGGGATCTTGTGGGTCTTGATGTGGGGCCGATTGCCGATGGAGTGCCGCGCGAGGTGCGTCTGAACGCGGCGGATGTTGTCGCGCATGATGTCGAGGTCGACGGTGACGACCGGCGTGTCGAGGTCGGCGACTGAGGTCATGGATTCCTTTCGGGCACCTCCGTGGCGGGAATAGTGCGCTCGCTGGCGTCTGAAGACAAGGTTGCGCGGTCCCCGTCACGCGCGATCATTGAAGGGGATGCGAATACCTCAACCGCGAGACGCATCACACATAACGTGCGCGATTCCCAGGCCTTGACATTAGATCAACACGTGTTTAGTATCAAGGTCGTGGGGAGGTGTCTCCGATGAACCCGGTAGAGCGTGTGTTGAACCAGGAGCTGACAGGACTCCTCGACCGCCTCGCGACGTCGGTCCCCGAAGGCGGTTTCGAGACCATTCATGCCACCAGCCCGACCTTGAAGGCACGGGTCGACGACGCCGACGCGAAGCTGGCGGCCGTGCGAGAGTCGCTGCTCGACAGCTACGGCCGGTGGCGCCGAGCGCTGGAGGATCTCGAGAATCTCTGGGCGCTGGCGGCCTGGCGGTCAACCGCCGCCGAAGAGTCGACCGAGCAGTCCACGGCGCTCGCCGCCTGATTCGGCGTGCTCCGCGTAGACCGTGCGCGCTGACTCGAATCGCTGCCAGTAGTCGGGCAGCTCGCGCGCCAGCACGACGTGCACGCTGAGTAGCCGCTGCGTCTCGTCGCCCGGCGTGCGCCCGGCGGTGGCGACCTTCTCGCGCTGCTGCTCGTTGAGCGTCGGCACGATCGCGCTGCGGAGCTCGGCGAGGAACGCGTGCACGCTTTGCGTGAACTCTTCGCGGTCGCGCGTGCTGTCGGCGCTCGGCGCGGGAAGCGAGAGCGCTCGTCGCCGTTTCACGAGCGCCTCGAGACAGACGAAGTCCACCGCCTCCTCGAGGCGCTCACGGAGCTGCGCTTCGATGCGCGCGTTGAGGTCAGCGGGTTGATTCGGGTCGCGACGCAGCGAAGTACCAAAGAACGAGCTGGGTGTCATAGTCTCGGGCTCACAATGCTAAGATCCTAAGGTGATCGTCGCTCGCATCGCCGTCGTGATGCTGATTGCGCTCTTTGCGCTTCCCGCATCTGCGTTCGCTCCGCCCCGCGACGTTTCCGGCACGCTCGATTTTTCCGGAATCGACGAAGCCGCCAACGAGGCCGTCTCGAGCGGCGAGATCCCCGGCGTCGTGGTGCTGGTCGGCCGCGGTGATGACATCCTGCTCCATCGCGCGTACGGATCGCGCCGCCTGCTTCCGCACCCGGTCCCGATGACGGTCGACACCATCTTCGACCTCGCGTCCCTCACGAAGCCCTTCGGGACGTCGCTGGCAGTCATGAGCCTCGTCGAGAAGGGGTCGATCAAGCTCGACGCCCCCCTTGGACGATACCTCAAGGAGTTTCGGGACAAGCAATACGACGAGATCACGATCCGGAGACTCCTGACCCACAGCGCCGGGCTCGCCGCCTACCCCCCGAATAGCGTGGTCTCCTCGGGCTTTCCGAGCGCTGCAGGCTCCATCGCCAAGATGCCGCTCGATTATCCACCGGGCTCTGCGTTCCAGTACAGCGACACCGGGTTCATCCTGCTGGCCGAGGCCGTCCGGCGGGTCAGCGGCACTCCGCTGGACCGTTACCTCGAGCGCACCGTGTTCAAGCCGCTCGGGCTGGCCGACACGAGCTTCCATCCCAAGGTGAGCGCGCTGCCCCGGGTGGCGCCGACGGAATTTGTCAACGGAGTCCTCCTCCGGGGTGAGGTGCACGATCAGCGCGCCCGCCTGCTGGGTGGGGTGGCCGGCCACGCCGGGCTGTTTTCGACCAGCGCCGACCTCGCCCGGATCATCCGGATGCTGCTCAACCATGGCTCCCTCGAAGGCCAGCGCGTGTTCGATTCTGCCACGGTGAAGGAGATGTGGGAGTCCACGCCCGACAACCGCGTCGGCCGCGCGCTCGGCTGGGACGTCAGCTCGGCGTTCTCGAAAACGATGGCGCCATTCTTTGCGGAAGGCTCCGTCGGCCATCTCGGGTTCACTGGCACCGCGGTCTGGATCGACCCGAAGACCCGAAGCTACCTGATCGTCCTGTCGAATCGCGTCCACCCCTACGGTGGGGGGGCCGCGCGCATCCGAGATCTCCGGATTCGTGTCGCGGCGGCTGCCGGGGCTCAGCTCTTCCAGCCGCCCGTCGTCGCCGATCCGGGGCCCATCAGCGGACCCGCTGCCGACGGGCCGCCGCCAGAGCTGCGGCTGCTGCCGGGCGAGCCGTCATTGCCCCAGGAGCGGGTGCTCACGGGGCTCGACGTGCTCGCCGACCAGAAATTCGCCTTGCTCTCGGGGCACTCGGTCGGTCTGGTGACCAACCAGACCGGAATCGATCTACGCGGCCGCCGGGCGATCGACCTGATCGCGGCGGCGCCGGGGGTGCGTCTGCAGGCGATCTTCTCGCCCGAGCACGGCTTGACGGGCGTCTCCAATACCGACGTGCCCCACAGCCGGGACGTGATCACCGGCCGGCCGATCTGGAGCCTCTACGGCAGCACCCGGCGGCCGACCTCGGCCATGCTCAAGGACATTACGCTCATAGTCTTCGACATCCAGGACGTCGGCGCTCGCTACTACACCTACCTCACGACCCTTGTCTACGTCATGGAGGAGGCCGCGAAGCAGAAGATCCCGGTCCTCGTCCTCGATCGGCCGAATCCGATCAACGGCCGGGTGGTCGAGGGGCCGCTGATGGATCCGGATCTGCAGTCGTTCACGGCGCCGCACCCCATTCCGGTGCGGACCGGGCTCACGATCGGCGAATTCGCCAAGCTCGCCGCCGCGGAACGGAAGATCCCGGTCTCGCTCACCGTCGTCCCGCTGGTGGGCTGGGATCGTGACCGCTGGTTCGACGAGACCGGGCTGCCCTGGGTGAACCCGTCGCCGAACATCCGGTCGGTCACCCAGGCGCTGCTCTACTCGGGCGTGGGCCTCCTCGAGGCGACGAACCTCTCCGTGGGGCGCGGAACCGACATGCCCTTCGAGGTCATCGGCGCGCCCTGGATCGAGCCGCGCGGCCTCGCCGACGCGCTCAACCGGCAAGGGCTCCGGGGCGTCAGGTTCGATCCGATCTGGTTCACGCCGACGGCTGATGTCTACACCAACATCTCCTGCGGCGGCGTGCGGATGGTGGTCACCGACCGCGAGGCGATCAGGCCGGTGACGGTCGCGTTCGCGCTGGCGCGAACCCTACGCGAGCGTCATCGCGACCAGTTCAGGCCGGAGAGCATCCAGAACCTTCTGGTGAACCGGTCGACGATGTGGGCTTTCCTAAGAGGAGAGGTTCTCGATCGGCTCGTCGCCTGGAGCGAAGTCGACCGCAGCAGCTTCTTGAATCGCCGCGCGTCGTACCTCATGTACCGCTAGCCCCGTCGCGCTTCTGCCCCGCAGAACCCGCGGTCGATACAAACACGAACCCGTCCGTCCTGCTCGACCCACTGTTGTCGGTGGTGCTCTGGTGGGCGAGAGGACGGACGGGCGCGTGGATCACGCGGCGGCCGGCCTCCAGGCGGGCTCGGCTGTCAGCGTACGACGACCTTCGGGGTTCGAAACTCGTCGCGCAGCTTGTCGCGGCGCGCTGTGGGGACGGTGACCGAGTTCGTGTCGCCGTCGCTCACGAATCGCTCGAGAGGGTTCTTGTCGAAGTAGTTGAGCCAGTAGACGAGATCGCGCTCGACCGCCTGGATGCGGGGGAGTCGGATCGGATCGAACGCGCGCGAATACGGCGAGGGCGCCGCGCCGCCGGCGACCATCAGCACGGCGTCGTGGTTGTAGGTGGTGCCCTTGGCCGTGCCGTGCAGCACCCAGCTCACGTCGGGCGGATACACGCCGTGCGGCAGGGCCAGGGTGCGAGTCTTGTAGTCGGGGACGTGCTTCTGGATCCACACCTGCGCATCAGCAACCTGCGCGCGCACCGTCGCCTCGGGGTATTTGGCGAGGTTCGCGTGCCAGAGGGTGTGGTTGCCGATCTCGTAGCCGTGGCTCGCCAGGAACTGCAGCTTCTTGCCCTCGTAGGCGGGCTGGTTGAAGAGCCGGTTGGGCGGGCTCGCGCCGGGCAGGACGTAGAACGTGCCGCCCCGGCCGAAATCCGGGTGCTCGCGGAAGAAGGCCTCGAGGATGCCCACGGCACACTTGGGGTCGATCTCGAGGGTGCCGTTCTTTTCGAGGTAGCGGAACTGGCCGGGAGAGGAATCGTCGAAGGTTAGCACGACCGGCGTCGTCCCGGCGGGCAGCGCGATACGCCGGTCGAGGAGATCGCCCATGTTGATCACCCGGTAGCCCTTGGCGTAGAGCGTCTCGAGGTCGCGCCGGAAGTTCTCGGGCGTCCGAGTCCACTGGGCTTCGGGGTAGTCGATCTTGTGGTACTCGAGGATCATGATGCGCCCGAGCTCGTTGGGGGTGAGCTCACCGGCGCCAGCGAACGAGACAAACAATAGAGCCGCGGTGAGGATCAGTGAAAGTACGAGCAAAAGTTTCACTTGGTCCCTGAGGCCTCTTTCTGCCGCAGCGCGCCGGCCGTGTAGTCGTTCCGGGGGTTCCAGAGCATCCAGCCGACCGCCCCGGCGTCGTCGGCTCCTTTAATCTGGGCGCGGATCTCAGTCACGCCAAAAATCCGCTTGTCGAATGCATAGTCCTTGAAATCCTGGAGCCACGGCCGTACCCGCACCTTCTGGCTCGCGGCGCGCTGACGGATCAGCCGCACGCTCTCGTGGACGATTTCATACGGGTGCTGGACGGGGTTGCGGAATCCAGGGATACCCACGTGGTACCCGGAGGGGTAGACCATCGGGCAGAAGTAGTCGAGATGCGGCGCCAGCTCCTCGACGCGCTGGCCGATGTCCGTGTCGTTCTCGTTGAAGGCGGTGTAGCCGAAGACGTCGGCGGCGACGTAGACCCCGAGCGGGCCGAGCTCGCGCCGCGCCATGCCCAGGAAGCCGGCGATGGCGGGGAGCCGGGTATCCTTGTTGTTGGGATGCGCGTATTTCGCGGCGCCCAGCTTGCCGTCGGTCGGGAAGCGGACGTAGTCGAACTGGATCTCGTCGAACCCCCGCTTGGCCGCCTCGCGCGCGATCGCGACGTTGTACTTCCAGACTTCCTCGCGGAAGGGGTCGACCCAGGCGAGCTTTTCGTTGTCGATCCACGGCTTGTTGGTGCGCGTGTCGATGATGGCGAGGTCGGGACGGGCGCTGGCGAGGATGTTGTCCTTGAAGGTCACGATGCGGCCGATCGTATAGATGCCGCGCGCCTTCAGATCGGCCATGAGCGCGTCGAACTCCTTGAGCGTGCCCGGTCCCTGGGCGCCGACCGCCAGCGCTTCCGGCACCTCGGTCTTGTAGACGATCCAACCCCGGTCGCCCTTCACGTCGATGACGACGGCGTTGAGCTCGGTGCGCGCCGCCAGCTCGAGGACGCGGCCGCGGATTTCCTTGTGACCGATGCCGAAGTACGTCAGGTACGCCGCCTTGATCATCTGCGGCTTCATGACGACCTCGATCGCGGCCTTGGTCGGCGTCACGGTCACCTTCGCGAAGCCGGGGCGCTTGACGAGCAGCGACCGCATCGGGCGGATGGCCCTCGACGGTGAATCGTCCCTCGGCATCCGTCCGGTGCTCGACGCCGCCGATGACGATCGAGGCGCCCTCGAGCGGCGCGCGGCTCTCGTCAAGGATCTGACCACTGACCATCTTTGGCCAGGTCAGACGCGGCGGCTCGGGTGCGCGCTCGACCGGTTTGCCGAGATACTCGGTGACCGGTGCGGGAGTCGGCGCTGGCTGAGGTCGAGCCAGGGTCGTCGCGCGGGCGAGGTCCGACGGAGCCAGCACACCGTAACCGGCGAGAATCGCAACTATGAGAAGCCCGGCTGTATAGGCTCCATCCAGGACGTTGCGACGACGATTCGACGACGTGCGCTCGTCACTCATCGGTACTTTCGACAATAGCCGGACCGGGAAAGCGCACAAAGCAAAAATTTTTGCGGATACAATTCGGCGCATGTCTCCCATTTCGCGCTTCGGATGCGAGGTAGCGCGCAGGCGTTCGGTCGTGGTAGGCGGGCTGCGATTGAGCTTTCTCGAGTGGGGAAACGCGGGGCGCCCGGTCCTCTGCTTCCTGCACGGCGGCTCCGCGCACGCCCACTGGTTCGACCTCGTCACGCCGACGTTCGTCGACCGATTTCACGTGATCTCGCTCGATCAGCGAGGTCACGGGGAGAGCCAGTGGGCCGAGCCGCCGGCCTACGCGACCGAAAACTTCGCGTCGGATCTGATCGGCTTCCTGGATGCGCTGGGCCTGGCGCGCGTCACGCTCGTCGGCCACTCGATGGGAGGCCACAACTCGATGTCATTTGCGGCCTGGCATCCGGATCGCGTGAGCGCGCTCGTCATCGTCGACTCGCGTCCGACCATTCCGACCGATCGACTCGACCGGCTGCGTCGGCGGGGCGAGCGCACCTTGAGGCCGTATCCCTCGCAGGAGGCCGCGGCGCAGGTGTTTCGTCTGCTGCCGCGCGAGACGAACGCCGATCCGACGTTTCTCGCGCACCTTGGCGCCGCGGGCGTGGTCGAGCGGGACGGCGCGTGGTTCTATCGCTTCGATCCGGCGAGTAACTCCGGGCGCCGGCCGGTCGACGCCTGGACCCTGCTCGACCGGATCATGGCGCCGACCCTGATCGCCCGCGGCGAGCTGAGCCCGGTGTTGCCGCGGATATGGCCGACAAGCTACGCGCCTCGATCCCGAACGCGACGCTCGTGGAGATTCCGGCGAGCTACCACCACCTGGTGCTCGACAACCCGTCCGCCTTCGTCGAGGAGCTGGATACGTTCCTGACGGCGCTGCGCTAGCGATCGATCCGGAAGCGCGCGATGGCGTCGGGGTCGAGCTCGACGCCGAGCCCCGGTCCTGACGGCACGCGGATCTCGCCGTTCACGGGCACGATCGGCTCGGTCACGATGTCGGCGGCGAGCGCGCCGCTGACGCCGACCGCGAACACGCCCTCCATGAGCGGCCCGGGCCAGGCCCCGCAGAGCTGCGCCACCGCGGCCGTCGCGACACTCGTGCTCGGATGGTTGCCGGGATAGATGCGCATGCCGGCCGCGGAGGCGAGTGTCCAGAGCCGCCACACGCGATACATCCCGCCGTTCTTCGCGATCTTGGTCTGCACCACCGTGGCCGCGCGCCGGCGGATGACATCGAGCAGCGAATGGTCGGTCGAGACCGACTCGTCCGCCATGATCGGGATGCTGGTGGCGCGGCAGAGCGCGGCCAGACCGTCGAGATCCCAGATCGCGATCGGCTGCTCGGCCACGTCGATGTCATGGGGCTCGAGCTTCTTCAGGAGCGCGAGCGCGGCATCGTAGCTGAGCGCGCCGTTCGCGTCCACGCGCAGCACGACGCGGTCCCCGAATCGCTCCCGCAGTGCCACGACGTTGGCGAGATCCTGCCTGGGATCGAGGCCGATCTTCAGCCCGAAGTGCCGGAAGCCCCGCTCGTAGAAGGCCTGCGCCGATTCCATGAGCTCGCCGACGGTGGGCTTCATCGCCAGGAGGCCGCCGATGCGCACCCGATCGCGGCACTCGCCGGCGAGTAGCTTGTGCACGGGGAGCCCGACGGCCTTGCCGGCGATGTCGTAGAGCGCGTCGGCGACGGCGGCCTGGGCGTAGAACGTGTTGTAAAGCGCTTCGTTCAGCGTCTGCAAGATGCCGCCGATGTCGAAGGGCGAGCGCCCGGCGATCAGCGGCTCGAAGTGATCCTTGATCGTGCGCACGAGGCTCCACAAGAGCTCGGCGCTGCCCTGCCGGCGCCAGGCCTGGGTCTCGCCGATGCCGACGATGCCCTCGTCGGTGTGCACGCGAACGATCAAGGTCTCGAGCGTCTCCCGCGCGCCCTGCGAGATCTTGAACGGCTGAGCGAAGGGCAACCGGAGCGGGATGGGCTCGATCTCGGTGATCTTCACGCGGTCAGCCCTCCATATATATGGCGGCTACTGCGGGTCTCGCCCCGACTACTGGTCGAGCCCGGCGATGAACGTTTTCAAGGTGGGTCCCCACTTCGCCCACTCCGGGCCGCTCGCCGAGTGACCGAGCTCGGTGTCGATCTCGACGTACTTCGCGTCCACCCCCGCCCGCGTGAGCCTGTCCATCACGTCCGGCGCGATCGAGGGCGGGAAGAGTTTGTCCGTCCGCGACAGCACGTAGAGCACCTTCGCGCGAATCTTGCCGAGGTCGCGCTCGGCGTCGAACCGCACCGAAGCCTTACGCAGAGTGACCAGTGAGTTGGGATCGAACTGGCGGGCCCATCCTTCGGCGAGCTCCCGGAGGCGTGCGGCCCGCTGGTCGGGATCGGCGATCGTGCGCGCGAGCACCTCGTTCTGACCGTAGCGCTCGAGCGTCTCGATGCGCAGCTCGAGCATGGTCGGGAAGATTCCGCCGCGGTCGTAATGCCAGCCGCCGTTCCAGTTCGGGTCGGTCGCGAGGCGATCCATCGAGCGTCTTCACCGCGGCGTCGCCCCCGGAGCCCTTCGGAGCCGACACCACCACGACGACCCCGTTCATGAAGGTCGGGATACGTCACGGCCCACTGGAACGTCTGATAGCCGCCGAACGAGGGCCCGGCGACGGCGACGAGGTGCTGGACCCCGAGCCCTTCGAGCAGAGGCTTCTGGGCGACGACCATATCGCGCAGGGTGATGTCGGGGAAGTCGGGGCCGTAGGGCTTGCCGGTCTTGGGGTTCGTGCTGCGCGGCGCCGTCGATCCGAACGACGAGCCGAGCATGTTGGACGACACGACGAAGTAGCGGTCGGTGTCGATGGCCTTGCCCGGGCCGATGAGCCCGTCCCACCAGCCCGCCGTGCGTATCCGTCACCGCGTGCTTGCCGGCCGCGTGGTGGTTGCTCGTGAAGCCGTGGGTGACGAGGATCGCGTTGCGGCCGTCCGGTGCGAGCGTGCCGTACGTCTCGTAGGCGAGCGTCATCTCGGGCAGCACCTGGCCGCTCTCGAGCTTGAACGCGGGCACCATGAAGGTCCGGCTCAACACGCGATCCAGAGAATCCGGCGGGTTCGCTCCGCCACCGTTTCCGTTGGTGTGAGCCGGGCGCGTCTCGACACAGGCGGACAGAGACAGGGCGAGCAGACCGGCGAGCCAGATCGTGCGGGGCATCGGCGCCTCCTGATCATTGAGCTCTCACGTCGGCCAAGCATAGGCCGCTTCGGCCACCCCGGGCAACCCGCGCGGGGTGCCGGTCGCTAGGC
>CAWBMV010000030.1:0-108411 GCA_963789955.1 uncultured Candidatus Rokubacteria bacterium | reverse complement strand
AGCCGCTATGCTGCAGCGGCGCTGGCGCTCTGATCCTGACCGACTTCGCCAACGGCTCCATCGTTGTCGGGACGAGGCGAGTGCTAGGTCCACGGGCGGCGCTCGGGCTCTCCTGCCTTGATGCGCTCGAACTCCCAAACCGTGAAGCAACGCTGGTGCAGGTGGTAGCGGCGGATCTCCGGCTTCGCGTTGAGTCGCTTGAGTCTATCTATGAGTGACTTCCCCTTGAACACAGGGACACGTTGGAATTCGAGCTCGAACTCCATTTCACTAGGCTGCACCGGATCGCCGCATACCGCGCACCTCGCTCCTGCGCCTGGGCCGTTGAACATGCGGCTCGGGTTGGTCGATGGCAGCCTGCCGCTACTGATTGCTGCGCGGACTTTCTCGCCGAGTGGCTCGTCAGGCATGGCAGCGCACCGCGACTGGCTTTGCCGCACGCCGGTTCAATGCCGGTCCGGTTTCGGTCTGATCGTCCGTTCCGCGCGGTCACGGAGCTGTCTCGCGATTTCGATCGGCTCGCCGCTCAACACCAGCTTCGCGGCCTCGAGCAATATCTCGTACGGCGCCGAGCGGATCTCGGCCTCAACGATCTCGATCGCGAGCTCTTTCCGACGCAGCAGCCCGGCCACGCGGTACCACACGCTCGTCGCGCGCTCGTGGGGGTCCATGGCCTCCGACGATAGCAAAGCACTCCGGGCGCGAGCAATGTCGCCGGACAGATACGCCGGCGGTGTGGAGTAGAAAGCAGCGATGTGAAGATCGGCTGGCTCTGCATCTTTGGCGCAGGTATCTCGCTGCTGGCTGGTCTGCTCGCTGGTCACTTTGTGAGACCCAGACGAAGGCGTCGCCGTCGGGAGAGCAACGTGGAGGCATTCTTCCGGGAAGAGTTTCCGGGCTTCATTCCGTTCGCCATCATAGCGGCTGGCCTTCTTGCAATCGGAGTCGTGATCCTGCGGATTCGGGGCCGCTGAGGCGAGCCGATGGCTAAACCGAAGCCCGAGAAGAAGCGTGAGCCGGAAGGACCGGCCCCGACCAAGGTGCTTCCGATGCAGCTTCGGATCGGCGACCGACTCACGGACGAAACCGGCACATATGAAGTCGTCGCGCGGCCGTACACGACCGCGGGGCGGGAAAACCGCGAACGTCCGCGTCAAGAGAGTCGCGTCCGACGTCACGATGATGCGCATTTGGGGCGCGCATGAGCGCGTCGCGGTGAAACGAACAGGAGGCGCGTGATGGCTGAGGAAGAAGAGTTTAGGCTGGCGGAGGCCGGGCAGAAGTCGCCCCCTGAATTCAGCGCGTCCTATGACAAAGCGCGAAAGGCGTATAGCCTGAGCAGCGCTCTACTTCTCGCATGGGCACTCATCGGAATCGATGTAGATGACAAGCCGATTGAAAGTCTTAAAGTCACGTTCAAGAGCCCGCAAGCGGTCCCCTATGTCCTGATTGCGCTGGTCATCTACTTCGGGTCCCGATTTACGGTTGAGTGGTACCAGGCGGATGAAGGTCGCCGAGCTCGTCGACCGTCGCGGATTGATTTTGCGTTGGCGCACTTAATTGGCACGGCAGGAGTAGTGCTGTATATCGTCCAGACGTCGTTAGAAACACAGATCGCCGACATAATCGCCCTCTACCTGCCGACGGTCTTCTTATTGCCACTAATGGTCGGGGCTCTTACAGCACAAACGATTGACAACTTCAAAAGTCTGCGCATCGGGAACCTAAGGGTAAGGCCGAAGTTGCGTGGCAAAATTCAGGTTGCCATATCTTGGCTTGTCGTATTGGCGATGGCATGGCGCTTCGTGCCTACAGGCCCTCCTCTCAAACCTTACTTGATACTGATTGGGCTGGGAGTCGCCATCTCCACATACGCGACCAGTCGCTTTCTCCTTCTCGGGTTTCCCACTGCTGTTTCCAAACGAGGCAAATAATGGCCACTACAACGAAGCCCTTCCGTGTGAAGTACGCCCGCCCGGCATGACATGGGCCGAGGCCTGGCTGCGCGTGCTGCTCGAGGGGCTCGGAACGTGAAGCGCCGGGATCCTATTCGCATGTTCGCGTGGGCGTGTGTCCTCGCTGGCATCGTGATCGCTGTCGGCGCGGTCGCCTACGTGCCCTACCGTGACGGCGCGATCCAGCGCGAGAGCAGCGCGCTGGGGCCAGCCGTGTTCATACCCTATTCGATCGAAGCTCGGCGAGCCGCAATTCTCCATGATGAGCGGCAGGGCCTCACCCATTGGCCTGGTGTCATCACCGGTGCCGGCGTGACCGCCTTCGGGATCCTGCTGCTCGCCATTCGCAAACCCGACCGCCACCAGGGGGATTCCCGATGATAGCCGTGGTCTACGCCCGATACCTCGAGGGGGGCGCGTGATGGCTCTGCGGCCCAACACAGGGGACGCGGTATTCGCGTCCGATGCCCCAATAGTCAAAATCAGCCCGCTGTTTGAGGCCTTGATGCATTCGGCGAATGGACTTCTGAAAGGCCGCCACTACGGCGCGGCGGTACTCGTTACTGAGACCGCCCTCGAAGTATGCACGCAGCGCATCATCGCCCGTGCGCTCGATCAGCGTAACGTCGGTTCTCTCAGCGACTGGATCGGCTCACTTCGGCGACCGTACATCCTCACAACTCGGGAGATCAGAGAGTTGTACGAGGCCGTGACGGGAGACACCACAATCGCCCAGGCACCGTTCTGGTCGCGACTGAAAGACCATGTGACTCGCCGCCATGCCGTAGCCCACAAGGGTCAATCGGTTAACGACGTTGAGGCATCCGAGTCGCACGCTGTCGTCTGGGAGGCCATTCGTCATATGTCCAAAGTGGCCGCCGGTCTCAACCTCGACCTGAGCGACCGACCCTAGAAGTAGAAAGGAGACGCGGAATGATCTGCGCGGTTTACGCGAGAAAATCCACCGAGCAGGACGTGAGCGACGACGCCAAGAGCGTCACCCGCCAGCTCGCCCTCGCGCGAGCCTTCGCCGACGAGCGCGGCTGGACCGTCGCCGAGGAGTACGTCGACGACGGGATCTCAGGCGCGGTCGCCTCCAAGCTAGTGAACCGCGCGCGCCTGCTGGCGGCGGCGTCCGAGGGCAAGTTCTCGGCCGTCATCGTCCGCGACTACGACCGCCTCTCGCGTGACGACCGCGAGGGCCCCGGATTCATCTACGCCCTCGAGGACTGCGGCGTGGAGATCTGGTACTACGCCGACCGGAGCCGCGTCGATACGCGCACGGCGTTGACGCGCGGGATGCTCTCCATGAAGGCGACCTTCGCGGCCGCCGAGCGCGAGGCCGCCCAGTCGCGGACTCGCGAAGCGCTGAGGAGCAAGGCGCAGCGCGGGCACGTGGCCGGCGGCCTCTGCTACGGCTACAAGAACGTCCGCACGGGCGACCATGTCGAGCGCGAGATCATCCCCGCCGAGGCCGCGATCATCTGCCGCATCTTCGCGGAGATCGCGCAGGGGCGCGGCTTCGCGCTGATCGCGAAGGGGTTGAACGCCGACGCCGTCCCCTGCCCGCGTGGGCGCTGCTGGGCCATGTCGGGGGTGCGCGAGATGGTGTTCCGCGACCTCTACCAGGGGCGCGTCGTCTACGGCAAGACGACGTGGGACTACCGCAAGGGGCGCAAGTTCAAGATCGCCGCGCCCGAGAGCGCCTGGATCATCCGCGAGGATCCCCGGCTCCGCATCGTCGACGAGGACCTCTGGAAGGCGGCGCACACTCGCCTAGATCGCACGCGGCAGACCTACCTCCGTCGCACCGGTGGGGCGTTGTGGGGCCGCCCCGAGGCTGGCATCGAAGCCCGTCACCTCCTCAGCGGGTTTGTGGTCTGCGGCACGTGTGGCGGCGCGATGCACGCGATTCGCCGCACCGGCCGGCGGGGACGTCCGAAGATCTACTTCACCTGCAACAACGCCCGGGTGAACGGCGCCTGTGGGAACCGCCTCTCGCTGACCGTCTCGGAACTCGATCGCGTCGTCGTCGAGACGATCCGGAAGTACGTCCTGACGCCCGAGATCGTCGAGGACGTGATCACCCGCGCGATCGAGCTCTACGCCAGCGAGGCCGACGTCTACGCCGAACGTCGAGACCGGCTCACGGCGGAAGCCACGCGGCTCCAGGACGAGCTCGCGCGGTTCACGGAGGCCATCCGGCTCGGCGGTCCGCTCGTCTCCCTCGTGGCGGAGATCAAGCACACGGAGCAGCGGCGGGCGGACGTGCTCGCCCAGCTCGAGCATCTCGAGGGGCTAGCGAAGGCGCCGGCGTGGGACGACTCACTGCGAGACGAGATCCGTCGGCGGCTCGTCGAATGGCAGGAGCTGATCGGGCGTGAGCCCGAGGTCGCGCGCCAGATCCTCCGCCGACTCCTGGTGGGGCGCCTGAAGCTCACGCCGCACGTCACCGACGCGGGGCGCTGGTACCAGGTCGAGGGCCAGGCCACGTATGGCCAACTTTTCGAGGGCTTGCCGTGTGTAGTGGGTGTGGTGCCCCCGGGGTGACTCGAACACCCGGCACGCAGTTTAGGAAACTGCTGCTCTATCCACCTGAGCTACGGGGGCAACCAGTCATGCCAAACGCCTGCGCGTCACCAGTCTACGTGGGTCCGGCGCTATTGTGAATAGCGTCGGGAATGGAAATCACCGGACCCGCCCTTCGTACTTCGATTGGATCGCGGTCTTCAGCCGATCGAGATTCGCGTCTTGGAGCGCCGCGCTGCCGAGCTTTTCGTTGTCGGCCTCGTAGAACCGGTAGACGCCGACGGCGTCGATAATCTTCCCGAATGGTTGCCCGTCGCGAAGGACGCGGATGAACGTTCCCTCACCGGTCGAGCTGTCCACTCTGTACGTGATGGCCATGAGATCCTCCTCGAGCGAAAGCGCCAGGCAATCGCGGCGGCAGGCATCTCGCTGGCCGCACTACGTGCTCCAGACTGCTTCCACAAAATAGAGACTGAGAATACCGCGCGCGCTTCTCAGGCGCTGACGAACGGGACGGAGCCGCCGACCAGCTTCAAGAGGCCGGCGCGCTGCAGCTGCCGCTGGATCTCGTCACCACGCGCGCGGATCTGGCGCTTCGTCGCGCGGGCCGAAAGCTGCCGGCGGGCGACATCGTCGAGCGCCGCGCGGAGCAGCCGTCGACGGATGTTCGTCCTGAGCTTCTTGCGGGTCGACGAGTCGCTGAGATTTTCCTGGCCGAGGCGCCGCTGCTCTTCGTCGAGATAGTCGCGGTCGGATTCCGTCCCGTCGGGTCTGAGGCCGACGCAGAAGCTCGTGTAGGCCACCTCGACCTTGTCGAGCATCTCCCACGCGCCGCGGTCTTGCCGGCGCCCGCGAGTCAGATCCAGATCCGCAAAGGCCTGGGCGATCGCGCGAAGCGCCGCGTCGTGGGCGGGCCCGGCGCTCTGCCAGCGCGTGCCGTCGTGTACGGAGAGGCCGCCGCCGTGAATGAGCGCGCCCTCGGCGAGGTCGGCGACGTGCGCATCGCCCTGACGATCGAGGTGCGCGAGGAGACCGGCGAAGACCCAGAGGACGAAGTCCGGCGGGAGATGAAGGGCGGCTTTCCCCTCGCCGCCCTTGAGCCGGATCAGCCACTGCGAGGCGGTGCGACGGGCACGCTCTCGGCTCTTCGTACGCGTTCGCGATTGCCGCTTCCGCGATGCCATGCGTCTACATCGAGCCTATCACGCGAGGTCGATCTCGCTATAAGTGCGTGGTCGGGTCCGGCCTGTGCGATATTGTTCGCCGATGCGCCGCGCGACGAGATCGGTGGGGGCGCTCCCATGGCATTGACGAGCCCGCCCGATCGCTTCCTGTTCATCGTCTCCCGGGGCAACACGAAGCTGGCGAGCGAGCTTCAGCACCACTTCACCGGCGATACAACGGTTCGGGTGGTCGTCGATCGGCGTTACGGGGAGCGACGGCAGCGGGCGGCCGACATCACCGCGGACCGGCGGCGGGCCGATCGCCGGACACGGCCTCACGTGGACAAGGAGCTCCGGCTCACCTCGTTCGCGATCGTGACCCTGCCCGAACCCGAGCCTCAGCGGGCGCCGTTCAGCTTGTAGAGTCGCGCACAGTTGTCCCAGAGGATCTTGGCCTTGGTCTTGTCGCTCACGCCGTCCAGCGCCACGAACTCCTCGATCGCGTGGGGGAAGAGCCCGTCCGAGTGCGGGTAGTCGGTCGAGACGACGATGTTGTCGTCGCCGACCGCCTCGACCACCTGCCGGAGCACCTTCTCGTCGGCGTCGGTCGCCACGTAGCACTGCCGGAAGAAGTACTGGCTCGGGAGCTGCGAGATCTGCACCTCCGAGCCCGGCCCGAACTTCTCCCAGGCCTCGTCCAGACGCCAGAGCCACCAGGGAA
This sequence comes from uncultured Candidatus Rokubacteria bacterium, assembly GCA_963789955.1. Taxonomy (GTDB): domain Bacteria; phylum Methylomirabilota; class Methylomirabilia; order Rokubacteriales; family CSP1-6; genus AR31. The sequence goes on along the minus strand of CAWBMV010000030.1, from coordinate 102,043 downwards.
GCCAGCCGCAGGTGCCCTCGAGGAAGGCGCAGCGCAGCCGAGGGTGCCGCTCGAGCACCCCGCCGGCCGCGAAGCTGGCGAAGGCGAGCATCAGCTCCATCGGGTTGCGCGCGGCCGCGCCGATGACGCGCCCGTTCGGATGATCGAGATAGCGCCGCGCGATGTCGTCACGGAGCGAGGCCTGCCCGGTCGGGTGGAAGCCGACGGGCACCTCGAGCTCCTCGATCGCCGTCCAGAGCGGCTCGAATTCCGGATCGTGAATGTGGCGTCCGCGGACCGGATTCGGGTTCCCGATCACGGCGACCGCACCCAGCTCGCGCACCGCCCGCCGGGCTTCGCGGATGGCCAGGTCGACATCGTGGAAGGAAATCTGCGCGGCGAACTTCAGCCGGTCGGGCTTGTAGGCGCAGAAGTCGCGCGTCCAGTTGTTGTGGGCCCGGGCCAGCGCCGCGGCCACCTCGGGATCGAGCTCGTCGTGCATCTGCACCTGGCGGCCGCGCGTGCCGTAGATGACCGCGACGTCGATGCCCTCGATATCCATCGCGGCCACGTGCGACTCGGAGTCGTAGCCGCGCGCGTGGGCGATCTCGTAGTGCGGGTGTCGGGCAAAGGCGCGGCGCTGGAGGTCCTTGCCGACCAGGGCGCTCTGCGGCCGCATCGACATCTCGCCGATCTCGAGCGCGCCGATCCGGATCACGGGCTGATTCGACGCGTTCTCCGTCCGGCGCACGAAGGAGGGCGCGAACTTCCGGAACGGCTCCTCGAGATACGTCTCCCAGAGGCCGTCCGGCTCCATCGTATGAAGATCGCTGTCGAGCACCCGGAAGCCGTTCTTCATCGCGAATCCTCCGTCGTGGTCAGAAGAGATCGGACGCGTCGATCCCGCGCGCGCCCAGCAGGGCGCGGAGCTTCCGGAGCCCGGCGGCCTCGATCTGGCGGATGCGCTCGCGCGTCAGGCCCAGGCGCTGACCGATCGCCTCGAGCTTCTCCGGCGGATCGCCCTCCAGGCCGAAGCGACGGCGCAGCACGGTCCGTTCGTTGGCCGCCAGGTCGTCGAGCACCGAGACGAGGTCGGTCCGCTCGCGAAAGAGCGTGACGAGCGCATCGAGCGGATCCGCCGAGGGGTCGGCGATCAGGTCGCTGACGTGGCCCTCCCTCGCCGATCGGCGTCTCGAGCGAGACCGGCTGCTGGCGGATCTCGTCGAGCTCTTCCAGCTGGTCGACCGTCGTGCCCATCGCGGCCGCGACCTCCTCGATGGTCGGCGTCCGCTCGAGCTTCTGGGTCAGCCGCTGCTGCTCGCGCGTGTACCGGGCGAGCAGGAGCCCGACGTGCACCGGCAGGCGGATCGTCCGCGCCTGGTTCGCGAGCGCCCGCACGATGGCCTGGCGGATCCACCACGTCGCGTAGGTCGAGAATCGCGTGCCGCGATCGCCGTCGAACTTCTCGACGGCCCGCAGGAGGCCGATGTTGCCCTCCTCGATCAGGTCCGGCAGCGGGAGACCGCGATTCAGATAGCGGCGGGCGATCTGGACGACCAGCCTCAGATTGGCTTCGGTGAGGCGCGCCTTGGCGGCCTCGTCGCCGGCGCGGATGCGTCGCGCCAGCTCGCCTTCCTGCTCGCGCGTGAGCAGCGGGATCCCGCCGATCTCCTTCAAGTAGACTCTGAGGTTCTCGCGGCTCGTGGTCCGCGTTTCTTCGCGGACCTCGTGGTCGACCGCGTCGACGAGCGTGTCGAGCGGCTCGTCGGGAACGACTTCCTCGGCCTCGTCAGTCATGCGGCCTCTGCGTGGTCTCGTCGATCTGCGCGATCCGTGGCGGCATCGGCAGCAGGTAGAGCGGATTGTACGCAAGCCCGTCGCGGCGAACCTCGAAGTGTACGTGGTAGGTCGTCGCGCGGCCGGTGTTGCCGACGAGCGCGATCAGATCGCCCGCGTCCACCCGGTCGCCGACCTCGACCAGGTTCACGTCGTTGTGGGCATAGACGGTCATGAAGCCTGCCTTGTGCTCGATCTTCACCACGAGACCGTACCGCGTCTCGACCCCGGACGTGACGACGACACCGGCGGCGGCGGCCTGCACGGGTGTCCCGAGCGGCGCCTTGATGTCGATCCCGCCGTGCCAGCCGCTCCGGCGATGGCCAAAGGCCGAGACCACCGGGCCTTCGGCGGGCCAGCCGAGCGGCAGCGCATCGCTGTCGAAGTCGGGCACCGCCAGCGCAAGCCTGACGGGCGCCTGAGAGTTCGTCGCGGCGACGGTGCGTGTCGGCGCGCTCCCGACCGGGTGAGTCGGGCCGGTCCGGTGCGCGGTCGTCGCGGGCGCGTCCGAGCCGGGAATGACGAGGCGCTGGCCGACCTTCAACTGGGCGTTGACGCTGGGCAGCTTGTTCAGCTTCACGAGGGTGGCGACGCTGACGCCGTAGCGCTTCGCGAGCGAGGTCAGCGTGTCGCCCGGCTTCACCTCGTACACCCGCTGCGGCGTGCGCGGCCCCGCGACCGGCTCAGTGAACGCCAGCGCGGGCCCCAGCGCCACGAGCAACCCGAGCGTGGCGATCCGCGAGGCGCTTGCCGCGGGACATGACGCCCGAGGTCATTGCTCGAACTCCGCGTAGCGGATTCCGAATGCCGCGAAGCGGCCCGAGGCCGGGAGCCAGCGGACGGAGAGATGCTCGACCAGCGAGAGCGGCGGCCCCTTACCGAGCTCCTGGATGAACTTCTCGATGACCGGACGCGGGCCCTCGACGCGCGCGCGCACCCGGCCGTCCTTGAGATTCATCACGAAGCCTTCCAGCCCGAGATTCGACGCGCGTCGTTGTGCATAGTTGCGATAGCCGACGCCCTGGACCCGCCCGGCGACGACGATCTCGGCGGCCGATTTCGATCCGCTCACGAATGGTGGCTCGGATTTCAGCGACCGTCCGGCAGCCGGTTCGCGGCCGCCGGACGGTCAAGAGAGATGGTCGGGGCGAGAGGATTTGAACCTCCGACTTCACGGTCCCGAACCGTGCGCGCTACCAGGCTGCGCTACGCCCCGACGCGACGGGCTTATTGTACAGGGTCGTCAGGTCTGCACAAGGTCGTCAAGTCTCCCAGGCGTACTTGCCGACAAGCTTGACGAATTTGCACTCGCCGCAGAGGCGAGTCTTCATCTCGCCGCGGATCTTCTCGACCACCGTCAGGGTCTGATTCGCAACGTCCCCGACCGGCACCACCATGCGCCCGCCCTCGGCGAGCTGCTGGAAGAGCGGCGGGGGCACCGACGGGCCGCCCGCGGTGACCAGGATCCGGTCGAAGGGCGCCTCGTCGGGCCAGCCGAGCGTACCGCTGCCCACGCGCACCCAGACGTTGTCGTGGCCGAGCTGCTCGAGGAGCGCCCGCGCGCGCTCGGCCAGACGCGGCAATCGCTCGATCGAGCACACGCGCCGCGCCAGCTCGGCCAGCACCGCGGTCTGATAGCCCGAGCCGGTCCCGACCTCGAGCACCTTTTCCTGGCCGCGCAGCTCGAGCAGCTGGCTCATCAGCCCGACGATGTAGGGCTGGGAGATCGTCTGCTCCTCGCCGATCGGCAGCGGATGGTCGCCGTGCGCGCGATCGCGGAGCGGCACTTCGACGAAGAGATGGCGCGGCACCCGGCGCATCGCGGCGAGCACGCGCTCGTCGGTGACCCCGCGCTGCACGAGCTGCTCCTCGACCATTCGGGCGCGGGCCGTCTCGTACGCGTCGCGCGTCCGCTCCACTACCCTCTCCGTGGCTTCCTCTTCGGCGCGGCCGCGGGCGCTCGGCGAGACGCGCGACCGGTCTCGCTCAGGAACTGGGCGTTGAGACCGCCCTGCCAGTCGCCCAGCTGCACGAGCGCGCGATGGTTCGTCAGATCGAGGTGGAGCGGCGTCAGCGAGACGTAGCCGTCGTGCACCGCGCCCATGTCGGTGCCTTCCAGATCGTCCCAACGCGCCTCGCCGCCGCCGATCCAGTAGTGGCTCCGCCCGCGCGGGTCGGCCTGCTCGACGATCTTCTCCTTGTAGACGCGATGGCCGAGCCGCGTCATCCGGATTCCTCGCGGCACCTGCGGCGGTACGTTGACGTTCATCAGCGTGTTGCCCGGCATCCCTCCGACCAGGACACGCATCGCCACCAGGTGTGCGACGCGGCCGGCGATCTCGAAATCGCCGCCGTCCACGAGCGACACGGCGATCGACGGCACACCGAGGAGCGTGCCCTCCATCGCGGCCGACACGGTGCCGGAATACGTGACGTCGTCACCCAGATTGGCGCCGTGGTTGATCCCCGACACGACGAGCACGGGCGTCTCCGGCAAGAAGCCGAGGACCGAGAGATTCACGCAGTCGGACGGCGTGCCGTTGACCGAGTAGCGCCGCTCGCCGAGCTTCAGCGGTCGCAGCGGCCGGTGCAGGGTCAGCGCGTGGCCGCAGGCGCTCTGCTCGCGCTCGGGCGCGACGACGTACACGTCCCCGAGCTCGGCGAGCGCTTTTTCGAGCGCTGCGAGGCCCGGAGCGTGCACGCCGTCATCGTTGGTGAGGACTACGACCGACATAACGCTTGTGAGCGCGAAGAGAAATGGTCGGGGCGAGAGGATTTGAACCTCCGACCCCATGACCCCCAGTCATGTGCGCTACCGGGCTGCGCCACGCCCCGACCTTCAGGCGTGGATTGTCGCAGATATCCCGGGGCCCTTCAAGAACCGAGGCGCGCGCGCAGGACGCCGAGGCGATCGCGGATGCGCTTGAGCGTCTCCGCGTACGTGGCCTCCTTCATCCCGAGCTCGAGCTGGTCGGTGCGGCGCGACTCGCTGATCAGCCGCTTCTTGGCGCCCTCGAGCGTGAGCCGCTCCTCGTACAGCAGCGTCTTGATGCGCTGGACCAGCTCGAGGTCGCGCGGGCGATACAGACGCTGGCCCGCCGGATTCTTCTTGGGCCGAAGCAGCTTGAACTCCGACTCCCAGTAGCGAAGGACGTAGGCAGGGATACCGGTGATCGACTCCACCTCACCGATACGATAGTAGAGCTTTTCGGCGACTTCCGTGGTCACGCCGTTACGTTGATCCGTTGTTTGAGCCCCTTACTTGGCTTGAAGGTGAGCACCTTGCGCGCGGTGATCTCGATCGATTCGCCGGTCTGGGGATTCCGTCCACGCCGCGATGCTTTCCGGCGGATGCGGAAATGACCGAAGCCGACGATCTTCACGTCCTCGCCCTTCTCGAAGCAGCGGAAGATGATGTCGAACACGGATTCGACCACCGAGGACGACTGCCGCTTCGAAAGTCCGTGGTTGGCCACGGCATTGACCAGATCGTTCTTCGTCACGGTTGGAAGTCACCTCCCCCTGGGGACGCGGCGTGGAGCGTCCACGCGTCCCCGGCGGTCACTGCCCGCCTCGCGCGATGAAGGGCGTGTACCCCTTCTGCTCGAGCTCGCGGAGTGTCGACGTCGCGGTCGACTTGTCATCGAACGGACCGACGCGCACGCGATACAGCGTTCCGTCGCTCGCCATGCTGGCGCTGCTCGGCGTCGTCGCCGAGGGCGCCGGACCACCGGCGGCGCGGCGCACCTGCACCTTGAGTCCGTCGACCGCGAGATCCTTCGAGAGCGCGACGGCGTCGCGCAGCGGCATGCTCGGCTTCACGACCACGCCCGCGCCCGACGGCTCGGCGCTGAGCCCTTTGGCCGAGAGCTTCCCGTTGATATCGCCGGGCGCGCCGCCGGTGACGTACACGTCGTACCGATCGCTCGGCGATCCCGATGCTTGCGGCGCGCTCGGCGCTGCGGCGCGAGCCGTCTTGACGCCGCTCGCCGACGTCTCTTCCACGTTGTACTTCTGCTCGCGCAGGCGCGCGGCGACCTTCTTGGCGGTATCGGGATTCTTGAAGGCGCCGACCTGCACGAAATACTCGCCCGGTCCCGTCGGGCTCGGCGCGGCCGACGTCCGCGGCGCGTGCGACGCCGACTGTTCCTTCGGTGTCGAGCTCGCGCTCTTGCTTGCGACGACGCTCTTGCTCGATTCGGATTTCTTCGGAGCCGGCGTCGGCTTTTCGGTCGCCGGTGTCATCGGCGTCGGCGCGCTCTCGCTCGTCGCGGGTCTGTCCATCGCGGACGGCTTGTCCACCGTCGGTGATTTCTCGGGCGCGGGCGGCGCCATCGGTGCGCTCGCGACGGGCGGCGTCGGCGGCGCAACGGGTGCGGGCGCCGGCGTCATCTCGGGCTTGCCGAGCGCGGTGGTCTTCGGCGCGGGCTGATTGGCGATCTCGAGTACGTAAGGAACTGCGACGGCGGCGACGACTCCGAGCACGATCACGACGAGGATCGCACGGAACCACAGTGCCGAAAAAATCGAGCGCCGTCCTTCGTCTTCGAAGCGCTCGTCGTCGTATTCGTGATCGTCGCGCGGGCGCTCAGGATCCGCCATGCGCGTCATCTTAGCATAGACGTTGGGCTTTCCATGCTTTCAGCGCGCGTCCGGGCGAAGACCAGGTCGCCGATGAGGGCCTCGGCCACCCCCCGGGTGTCGTTGGTGTCGATCATGACGGCGACCTCACCGACCCTGGGGGGCTGGCGACCGAAGAGGGCCGCGTAGTCCTTGGCGACGTCGCGCTGCTCCACACGCCAGGTCTCGGCCTCCCGCCGCCCCGACGCCACCACGATGATCTTCACGTTGGCGGCCTTGGTGCTCGTGAGCTGCGTGCCGACCGGCGCCCGGCTGTCCCAGACGTAGCCGATCACGTCGCTGCTCTTCAGCTGGCCAGGGCCAGCGCGGGAAGATCACGTAGACCTGCGCCGCCTGGTCGTCAGTGGCGCGCTCCCGCACGTCACCCTCGGCCGGCAGGCGGACGACCTTCCAGGCCCACGAGAGAAACGGGAACTCGTTGAGGTCGACCACGACATCGCGATAGAGGGCGAAGGACGAGTGCTCGCTCCGGAGCCTGAGCGCCAGGCGGGCCTCGTCCCGCACGAGCTCGACTGAGGCCTGGCCCACGAACTCCTTGGCCGTCCACCCCACCGGGAACCCCGTCGGCCGGCAGACGCTGCGGCGTCCGGTCGCTGACCCGGACGCGGATTCGCCCATCGGCGTCTGGGAGGACCGGCCGCTGTCCCGTCTTCCTGCCCGTCGCGTCGGTAGGGGTCGTGGTCGCGGCGGCCTGCGTCACGACGCGCGCGACGGCCACGCCGGGCCGCCCCCCCGGTCCGAAGTAGAAGGCGCGAAGGCGCGGGACCGTCAGCACGGCTATCGCGCCGGCCAGGACGACGAGGACCACGCAGAGGCGCCAGAGGCCGAGGCGCGCCCACAAGTCCTTGAGGCTCACCGCCGCACTCGCCTCGCGCGGGTCCTCGAGCCCGTCGCTTTCCTCAACGAGAGCCGGATCGGTGAGCCCGCGAGCCCGAACGCGTGCCGGAGCGACTTCACCAGGTAGCGCTCGTAGGAGAAGTGGATGTCGTTCGGCCGGTTCACGCGCAGCGCGAAGGTCGGGGGCTCGATGGCGACCTGCGACGCGGACTGGATCGTCAGCGGATCGCCCCGGAGCGACGCCGGGCGGCGGGCGACCGCGGCGCGCAAGGCCTCCGTGACGGCGCCGGCGGGAATGCGGCGCCGCGCTTCCGCCGCGACCTGCGCGATCGTGTCGAACAGCTCGGGAATGCCCTCTGGCTTCGTCGCCGACGTGAAGCACACGGGCGCGTAGTCCAGGAACGGGAGCCGATCACGGATCTGCTCGACGACCTCGGCCCTTCGGACCATTCCGCCGGGCACGAGATCCCATTTGTTGACGACGATGACGGCGGCACGGCCCGCGTCGTTGGCGTACCCGGCGATGTGCGCGTCCTGCGAGGCGATGCCCTCGGAGGCGTCGACGACCACCAGCGCCACCTGGCACCGTTCGAGGCTCTTGAGCGCCATGACGACGGCGAGCTTCTCGAGCGCCTCCAGAACTCGACCCTTGCGCCGGATCCCGGCGGTGTCGACCAGCACGTAGGTGCGCCCCTCGTAAACGAGGGTCGTGTCGACGGCGTCGCGAGTCGTGCCGGGCTCCGCGTGGACGAGCACGCGCTCGGCGCCGACCATCGCGTTCACGAGCGACGACTTGCCGACGTTGGGGCGCCCCACGACCGCGACGTGCACCGTGGTCTCGGTCCGCGACGCAGGCGCCGCGGGCGCCGGGCAGCGCTCGCGCAGCATCTCGAGAAGCTCGGCGACGCCGCGCCCGTGCTCGGCCGAGACCGGGATGGGATCGCCGAAGCCCAGGCGGTAGAGATCCGCCATGGCGCCCTCCTGGGCGGCGGCGTCGACCTTGTTCGCCGCCAGCACGACGGCACGCCCGCCGCGCCGGAGGATCCGCGCGATCTCGATGTCGAGCGCGGTGGGACCGACCCGCGTGTCGACGACGAATACGACGAGATCCGCCTCCTCGACCGCGGCGAGCACCTGACGACGCACGCCCTCGATCAGCGGCTCTTCCGACGAGGGATCGAAGCCGCCGGTGTCGATCACGGTCGCCTGCCACCGTTCGAAGCTGACGCGGCCGTAGAGCCGATCGCGCGTCACCCCGGGCGTATCACGGACGAGCGCCTGACGCCTGCCGACGAGACGGTTGAAGAGCGTCGACTTGCCGACGTTCGGGCGCCCGACGATCGCGATGATCGGACGGATCATCCGGGTCGCTCCCCTGTCAGGAATCGCGGATCGCGTTGAGCAGGGCGCTCGGTGTCGGCTGGATCACCCTGACGGGCACGCCGAGGTCTCGCGCCAGGTCGGCCGGCGTCAGATCGTCGAGGAAGATCCCGTCACCGTCGCGCACCGCCACCGCCGGCACCAGCACCGCGCGGCCGAGGTCGGGCTGCGCCGCCAGATGGCGCTGGATGTCGCGCCCGGTCAGCAGGCCCGCCACACCGATCGCTGGACCGAAAAAGTCGTTGGGCACCGCCGCGACGCGAATCGTCGCCGGATCGCATCCGCCGGCGGCGAGCAAGGCGCGAAGCCGCGGCGCGAACATCTCGCCGGTCACGACCGTCAGCGCGCCGGCGCGCGCGACGCGCGTTCGCCTGGCGACGGAACGGTGGAAGCCGTCCTCGAACCTGGCGCACGAGGCCGATGCCGTCTTCGGCGATCGCGAAGCCTTCGTACGCCGCGGCGGGTGGCAGCGGCATGCCCGCGAGCAGGTAGATCTCGTCGGCCAGAAACACGAACCGGCTGCCCAGATCCGCGAGCCACCGGCTCTGCCACTGGTCGACCGTCGCCACGAGCGCGCGCGCCTCGTCAGGGGTGAGGCTACGCAGCGCGGGAAGCCGCTCGCGATGGCGGGTCAGCCCGACCGGGACGATCGCGGTCGTCGCGACGTGCGGGTGAAGCGGAGCCAGCTCGAAGACAGTGCGCTCGAGGTGCGTGCCGTCGTTCAGGTCGGGACACAGCACGATCTGCGCGTGCATCCGGATGCCGGCCTTGGCCAGCCGCTCGAGCCGCGGCAGGATCTCGGCCGAGTGCCGCGGCCGGCCGAGCAGCGCGTAGCGGAGCTCCGGATCGGTCGCGTGCACCGAGATATAGAGCGGCGACAGGCGCTGCTCGATGATGCGCTCGAACGAGGCCTCGTCGAGGTCGCTGAGCGTGATGTAGTTGCCGTGCAGGAACGAGAGTCGGAAGTCGTCGTCCTTCACGTAGAGACTCTTGCGCATGCCCTTCGGGAGCTGATGAATGAAGCAGAACACGCACTTGTTCGCGCACGTCGCGATGTCGCCCGGGCGCGGCGGCGCCAGCTCGAGCCCGAGGCCCGGCCCGTGGCGACGCAGCCGCTTCGTCGCGGTGACGCCGTCGCGCTCGACGGTCAGCTCGAGCCGCTCGTCTCCGGCGTGAAACTGGAAGTCGATCGCGTCGCGAAGCGGGTGGCCGTTGACCGCGACGATCCGATCGCCGCGCGCCAGACCCGCCCCCGCGGCCGGCGTCCGGGGCGCGACCGCGGCCACGGTCACGCCCGCCGGCTCAGCGGAACAGGGCGTTTTCAGGAGAGTCCTCTCGCTGGGCCGCGGGAGAGGCGTTGAGGAACCGCATGCCCTGGAAGATGTACTGAAGTCCTGAGATCACCGTGAACGCCGCCGCGAGCCAGAGCACCGACCAGAGCGGGAGCTGCACCTGGAAGACACGCGCGAGCAGGCCGCTCAGCACCACGAGGACCTGAAAGAACGTCGCCGCCTTCCCCGCCCACGTCGGGCGCGGCCGGATCCGGCTGCCCAGCATGTAGATCAGCAGCGCGCCGAGGACCAGGATCACGTCGCGACTGATCACGACCGCCGCGATCCAGAACGGCAAGACCTTGAGATAGGTCAAGGTGACGAACGACGCCGTCAGCAGGAGCTTGTCGGCCATCGGATCGAGGAACGCGCCCAGCGAGCTCTCGTCCTTCCAATGACGCGCCGCCCAGCCGTCCAGGAGGTCGGTCAGCGCGGCAAGGCCGAAGACGATCAGGGCCGGACCCGGCCGCCGGTAGACGAGGAGTGAGACGAATACCGGAATCAGGAGGATCCGGAGCAGAGTCAGCCAGTTCGCGAGTCCCATGGGGCTGTTCAGTCTATCATTCCGGCGGCGGGCCCAGAGTCGGTGACTCGATAGCGCGCCAGCGCCCTCAGGAGGCCGACCGGAAGGTCGACATCGAGCTCGACGTGCCCCGGCGTATCGCGGCGCGCCAGCACGCGGCCACGCTCGTAGCAGAGCGCCAGCGGGGCGCCCTCACCGTGGGGAATCCTCAAGGTCAGGCTTCCGACCGGAGGCAGCGACCGCTCGATCGCCGCCAGCAGCGCGTCGATCCCGGTTCCATCGGCGGCCGAGATCGCGATCGCCTCGCTCCGCGCGGCCATGACCCCCGGGTCGATGTCGAGCCGGTCGATCTTGTTCATCACCAGAATGGTCGGGCGATCGGCGACGCCGAGCTCGCCCAGGAGATCGTCGACGGCCTGCTTGTGGTCGTCGATCGCCGGATGGCTCGCGTCCACGACGTGCAGCAGGACGTCGGCGTCGGCCAGCTCCTCGAGCGTCGCGCGAAACGCCGCGACGAGCTCGTGCGGGAGCTTGCGGATGAATCCGACGGTGTCGGTCAGGACGAAGCGCCGGCCGCCTTCCGGATGCACCAGGCGCGCGGCCGGATCGAGGGTCACGAACAGCTGATCGGCCGCCGTGAGCTGAGAGCCCGCGAGCCGGTTCAGCAGGGTCGTCTTGCCGGCGTTCGTGTAGCCGACGAGCGCGACGACGGGCACGCCGGATCGGCGGCGGCCCTGGCGCTGCAGACGCCGATGCACCTGCACGCCGTCGAGCTGCCGGCGAATCTGCATCACCTTTCTCCGGATGACGCGACGGTCGGACTCGAGCTGGGTCTCGCCCGGTCCCCGTGTGCCGATGCCGCCGCCGAGACGCTCGAGGTGCGTCCACTGACCGACCAGCCGCGGCAAGAGATAGGTGAGCTGCGCGAGCTCGACCTGGAGCTTGCCCTCGCTCGTACGCGCGCGCTGGGCGAAGATGTCGAGGATCAGCGCCGTCCGGTCGATCACCTTGATGCCGAGCGCCTGCGAGATGTTGCGCTCCTGGATCGGCGAGAGCGGGTCGTCGGAGACGAACAGCACGGCGGACGCGTCGCGCGCCGTTTGCCCGATCTCGTCGATCTTGCCGCGTCCGAAGAAGAGCCCGGGCGCCGGCGCGGCCCGCTCCTGCGTGATCCGTCCGACGACGGTGCCGCCGGCCGCCGTGACCAGACCCGCCAGCTCCTCCAGCGACTCGTCGACCTGGAACCGACGCTGCGAGGGTCGGCGCAGCGCGCCGATCACCGCGCGCTCCCGCGCGCTCCGAGTACTGGTCGCGCCGCGCTTCATCCGCGCACGCCTCCCCGTGCCAGCGCCGATGCGATCACGTCGGCCGTGTCCTCGGCGCCGCCGGCCTTCTCCACGTCGATCCACTCGATACCCGGCTCGCGCGCGAACCAGGTCCACTGACGCTTGGCGTAGCGCGCGGTATCGCGCTGCATGAGCCGCAGCGCCTCGGCCGGGTCGAGCCCGCCGCGCACGACGCGGACGAACTCGCGATACCCGATCGACTGCAAGGACGGCAGCGACGGATCGTACCCGCGCGCCAGCAGGCGCTCGACCTCGGCGCGCAGACCGGCTTCGACGAAGGACGCCGCCCGCGACGCCAGACGCCGGGTCAACGCTTCGCGATCCATCGTGAGACCGAAGTAGGTCACGTCGTACGATTCGACCGGGTCGCGCCACCGTTCCTGCTCGAGCGTGTGGGCGCCCGCGCGGGCCAGCTCGAGCGCGCGCATGACCCGCACGTGGTCATTGGGGTGCAGTCGCCGCGCGACGGCGGGCGCCGCCAGATTCAGCCGCGCGTGGAGCGACAGCGCGACCCTCGGCGGCCGCGATCGACGCGAGCTCACGGCGGAATTCGGGGTCGGCCGGCGGCGCCGGGTCGAGCCCGCGCAGGAGCGCCCGGACGTAGAGGCCCGTCCCCCCGACGACGACCGGCAGATGCCCGCGGGCGTGAATCGCATCGATCGCCGCCGCGGCGTCGACGCGGAAACGAGCGGCCTGGTAGCGGTCGTCGGGATCGACCACGTCGACGAGATGATGAGCGACCTGCCGCCGAATCTCGGCGCTCGGCTTGCCGGTCGCCACGTCCATCCCGCGATAGACCTGACGCGAGTCCGCGCTCACGACCTCGATCGCGACCCGCTTCGCCAGCGCCGCCGCCACCGCGGTCTTCCCTACCCCGGTGGGCCCGACGATCACGACCAGGGGAACCTTCACGCCCTCGCTCACCAACCTCAGTGTATCAGCCCGTTTTCCGGCGGACTCCGCCCGCCATTCCGACCGAAAAACGTCGACGGCGATCGGACAGGTGGCGGGGGCCGCGGTGGTGCGGGGGGTATGCGATCGGCGAAGTGGGACCCCCTCGTCCCGCCCGCAGCGCGAAGAGCTGCGAATCGGGCGAGTGGGTGACGCAGCCGCTCGGATGCCCCCGTGCCGCCGCGGCCCCCGACACCTGTCCGCCTCCAGCGCAACGGCTACCACGTGCGCTTGAGCTCCCGCCGAATATCGTGAAGCGACACGCGGCTGACGATGGGCCGCCCGTGCGGGCAGAAGTACGGCGTCTCCGTCGAGGACAGCTCGGCCACGAGACGCTCCATCTCCTCGCGCGCGAGCGGCATGTTCGCCTTCACCGCGGCCCGGCACGCCACGAACGCGAGCGCCCGGTCGAGCGTGGGCTCTCCGGCGCCGGGCCCGCCGAACTCGTCCACGGCGGCCTCGATCAACCGCTTCGGCTCGTTGCCCTTGAGGAGCGCCGGGACCGCGCGCACGACGATCGTGGCGGTGCCGAGCCCCTCGAACGCGAAGCCGAGGCGCTCGAGCGGCCCGCGCCAGCGCTCGAGCAACGCGCAGGAGGCCGGCGGCAGCTCGAGCGGCTCCGCGAAGAGCAACGTCTGGGCGGCTTGTGTGCCTTCCCGGAGCTCGTGCTGCAGGCGCTCGAACAGCACGCGCTCGTGGGCGACGTGCTGATCGAGGAAGAACACCTCCTGGTCGGAGGTCGAAACGACGAACGTGTCCTGCACCTGGCCGAGGACGCGCCCGAAGAGGGCTCGCGGCTCGAGCGCGGCCGTCACGCCGAAGAGCGCCGTCTGCTCGGCGACGCCGCCGGGCGCCGGCTGATCGAGACCACCGTCGCCCCCGCGTACGCCCACGTCGGGAATCACGGCCGGACGGCGGAGACCTCCGAGCGTGGCCGCCGCCACCATCTCGTAGATGAGCCGGGGATGGCGGAACCGCACCCACGCCTTCGTCGGATGGACGTTGACGTCCACGTCCGTCTCCGACAAGGTGATCGCGAGCAGCGCCACCGGGAACCGGTCGCGCGGCAGCAGCGGCCGATACGCGTCGAGCGTCGCCTGCAGCAGCGCCGGATCGCGTACCGGCCGGCCGTTCACGATCAGGACGATCTGATCGCGATTGCCGCGGGCAAGATCCGGCGGGCTGATCAGCCCACGCACGCGCACGCCGTGCTCGGTCCGGTCGACAGCCAGCAGACGCTCGGCGACGTCGTGGCCCCACAAGGCGCCGACGCGCGGGCGCGGCTCGGTCGCCGCGGGCGCCGTCAGGACGGCGCGCCCGTTGTTGGCCACGCGCAGATGCGTTCCGGGATGCGCCAGCGCCAGCTGAGTCAGCGCGCGGAGGCTCGCCGACAGCTCCGTCGCCGACGACTTCAAGAACTTCAGCCGCGCCGGCGTATTGAAGAAGAGGTCCCGCACCTCGACGCTGGTGCCGGAGTCGGCCGGCACTTCAAGGTGCTGCTTGACCGTGCCGCCTTCGCCGGCCAGACGCAGCCCGTGCGAGGCGCCGCGCGGGCAGCTCGTCAGCATGAAGCGCGAGACGGCGCAGATCGCGGCCAGGGCCTCGCCGCGGAACCCGAGCGTGGCGATGGCGTCGAGGTCCTCGTCGCGGGCGAGCTTGGACGTCGCGTGACGCTCGAGGGCCAGCGGCAGCTCGTCGGCCGTCATGCCGATCCCGTCGTCGGTCACCCGGATGAGCGCGGTCCCGCCGTCACGCAGGTCGACCGTCACCGTCAGCGCGCCGGCGTCGAGCGCGTTCTCGACCAGCTCCTTCACCGCGGAGGCCGGGCGCTCGACAACCTCTCCCGCGGCGATCTTGTTGACGAGGTGGTCCGGAAGCCGACGGATCTTTATTGTAGCGGGGTCCATTGTAGCGGGGACCTTGAGGCCGGCTTGGGCCGAGGGTGGCCTGAGACAGAAGCGTGTGGCTCCGACACGCCCGTCCTCACCGTTTCCGTTGGTCCTGCCATTTCGCCAGCATGTTCAGCGCCTCGAGCGGCGTCAAATGCGCGAGGTCGAGGCTCGCCAGCTCGATCAGCACCGGATCGGGCGCCGCGGGAGCGAAGAGGCCGAGCTGCACGGCGTCGCTCGCGTCGCTCCGAAGCTGGCCCGCCTCCTCGAGCTCGGCCAGGAGCGCCTTCGAGCGCGCGACGACGGTCGCGGGCAGGCCCGCGAGCCGCGCGACCTGGATGCCGTAGCTCCGGTCGGTGCCGCCGGGCTGCACTTTGTGCAGGAACACGATCTCGTCGTTCCACTCGCGGACCGCGACGTGGAAGTTCCGCACGCCGCCCAGACGCCCCGCCAGGCGCGTCAGCTCGTGGAAGTGAGTCGCGAACAGCACCTTCGCGCCGTGTCCGCGGTCGTGCAGGGCTTCCACCACGGCCCACGCGATCGCGAGACCGTCGAACGTCGAGGTCCCCCGGCCGACCTCGTCGAGCAGCACCAGGCTCCGCGGGGTCACGTTGTTCAGGATCGTCGCGGTCTCGATCATCTCGACGAGGAACGTGCTCTGGCCGCGCGCCAGGTTGTCCTGCGCGCCGACGCGCGTGAACACGCGATCGACCACGCCGATGCGCGCCTCGCGCGCGGGCACGAAGGCGCCGATCTGCGCCATGATCGCGATGTGGCCGGTCTGCCGCAGGTAGACGGACTTCCCGGACATGTTCGGGCCGGTGAGGATCACGATCCGCGCGTCGTGGTCGAGCGCCAGGTCGTTGGGCGTCACCGGGCTTCCCGCCCGCGCCTCGAGCACGGGGTGGCGGCCCTCGACGATCGCCAGCGCGTCGCCCTGGTCCACGATCGGCCGAACGTGGCCGCGGGTGTGCGCCACCTCCGCGAGCGACGCGAAGACGTCGAGCCGCGCCAGCGCGCGCGCGGTCGTCATGAGGTCTTCGGCGCGTGCCGCCACGCGCCGGCGTACCTCTTCGAACAGCTCGTACTCGAGCCGCCGGCGCCGCTCGTCGGCGCCGAGCACCTTCGCCTCGTACTCCTTCAGCTCGGGCGTCACATACCGCTCGGCTCCCGACAGCGTCTGGCGGCGCACGTACTCCGCGGGTACGCGCGCGGTCTGCGCATGCGTCACCTCGATGCCGTAGCCGAACACCCGGTTGAAGCGTACGCGAAGACTGGAGATGCCGGTGCGCGCCCGCTCGCGCTCCTCGAGCCCGGCGATCCACGCCCGGGCCTCGCGCGCGTCGCGCACGATCGCGCCGAGCTCGGCATGCCAGCTCTCGCGGATGATCCCGCCGTCGCGGAGCACCAGGGGCGGCTCGTCCTCGAGCGCCGACATCAGGAAGTCGTGGAGGTCGTCGAGCTGCGCCAGATCACCGGCCGCCTCGGCGATCGCCGGTGCTGCGATCGACGCCGCGAGCCGACGGATGTCCTGGAGCGGCGCCAGACATCCGCGCAGACCGACGAGATCGCGAGCGTGCGCTTGCCCCAGGGTCGCGCGGCTCGTCAGACGCTCGACGTCGCCGATGCGACGCAGGAGTGTGGAGAGCTTCGAGCGCTCGGCCGGCGCCTCGACGAGGGCTCCGACCGCGTCCTGACGTGCAGCGATCACCCGCGGATCGAGGAGCGGCCGCAGGAGCCACTGGCGCAGGAGGCGCGCGCCCATGGGCGTGACGGTGGCGTCGAGCACACCGAACAGCGACTCGCGGACGCTTCCCGCGCTCGAGCTCAAGAGCTCGAGCGTCACGACGGCGGTCTCGTCGAGCACCATGGCGTCGGCGGCCGTCAGTCGCTGCAGGCGCGTCAGATGGCCGAGCGCGTCGCCCTGCGTCGCGCGCAGATACGCGAGCGCCGCCGCGGCGGCGCCGAGTCCGGCCGTGAGATCGCCCACGCCGAACGCGGCGAGCGACTCCACGCGGAAGTGGGCGCAGAGGTCCGCGGAGGCGCGGCGGGGCGCAAAGGTCTGCGGGTCGCAAAAGGTCAGGGCCGCGCCCGTGGCCTGCAGGCGCGCCAGGAAGGCCGGGTCGGCGCGCACGGAGTCGGGCACCAGGATCTCCGCGGGGCGCCGCAGGAGCGCCGTCGCCAGGACCTCGGTCCCTTTCCCTGCGTCCTCGCCGGCCCAGAACTCGCCGGTCGAGACATCGACCAGCGCCACGCCCGTCGAATCGCGGCCGGCGATCACCGCCATGAGGAAGTTGTTCGCCGCGCCTTCGAGGTAGGCGGTGTCCGTCAAGGTGCCCGGCGTGATGATCCGTACGACGTCGCGGCGCAGGAGCTTCTTCTCGCGCTCGGGCGCCTCGAGCTGCTCGCACACCGCGATTTTCTGGCCCGCGCGCACCAACCGGGCGATGTAGCCGTCGGACGCGTGGTGGGGAATCCCCGCCATCGGCGCGCCTTGACGGGCGGTCAGGGTGATCTGGAGCAGTCGGGCCGCGAGCTCGGCGTCCTCGAAGAAGGTCTCGTAGAAATCGCCCAGGCGAAAGAGCAGGACGTGATCCGGGTAGCGCCGCTTGAGGTCGCGGTACTGCCGCATCATCGGCGTGAGGTCGTCGCGATCAGTCACCGAGCCGGCCCTTGAGGCGATCGTACGTCGTTTCGAGCGCCTCCGGGAGGACGCGTGTGTCGCCCACGACCGAGATGAAGGCGTTGTCGCCGTTCCAGCGGGGGACGACGTGGATGTGCAGATGGTCGACGATGCCGGCGCCGGCGACGCGGCCTTGATTGAGGCCGACGTTGAAGCCCTCGGGCCGGTACTCGGCCGAGAGGATCGAGATCGCCAGCGAGACCAGCTCCATCGCGCCGGTCATCTCGCCGGTCGCCGCCTCGGGTAATGTCCCGACGTGCCGGTTGATCACGGCCATGAGATGGCCGGCCGCATACGGATAGCGATTCAGGATCAGGAACGCCTGGTCTCGGCGGGCGAGCAGGAGGCTCTTTCGGTCGTCCGATCCGGAGAGGGCGTCACAGAACACGCACCCGCCGGAGGTCTTGGGGCCGGTGATATAGGACATGCGCCAAGGCGCCCAGAGGCGATTCACACCGCCTGGAGGAGCCTCAGCCGTTGACGAGCTCGCGCAGCCGCTTTCCTACCTTGAAGAAGGGCACCCGCTTCTGCGGGACGTCCACGCTCGATCCCGTCTTGGGATTGCGGCCCTTTCGCGAGTTCCGGTGACGGATCCGGAAGCTCCCGAAGCCTCGAAGCTCGACCTTGTCGCCCTTCGACAATGCGTCGGTGATGTTGTCGAAGATCGTGTTGACGATCGTTTCCGTCTCTTTCTTGGTCAGGCTCGAGATCTTCGAGACTTCGTCGATCAGGTCGGCTTTCGTCATCGTCTACTCCCGTCCCAATTCGGGGGTGACCTTGGCTCGAACTCCATAGCAAGTTAGCACGCTGCACACAATAATGTCCACCGTCGTAAGCATTTAGCGACCACTGCCAGGTTACCGCAGAAATATCGCTGGTCGGAACGAGAAAGTTCGCAGCCACGCTGTGTTGGCCGCCGGGCGCCCGGGGAGCCGAGGCTGGATGATCACATATTTCGCTTTATACGGAAGCGTCTTGAGACACGATGCCTTCGACCCAGCTTGAGTATTCGTGGGGAATCGTGACTCTCAATCCATCAGGTAGAGAGGGGTCTTCATGAGCGACAACGGCGCGACACCCGTCCACCCCCTGAGGTCGAGCTGGTTACGCAGGAGGTCCATGATCGAGAGCTTCCGATGCGGCCCGACGACCTTGGGAGGCCGCGGAAGACCGGCGAGCGCGGCCGCACCGTCGAGCGCTTCCTCGAGGCCGCCGAGGGCGTCGATCATCTTCAAGTCTTTCGCCTGAGCGCCCGACACGATCCGTCCGTCGGCAAAGCCCAGGACCTGAGCGCGGTCGAGCTTGCGGCCGGTCGCCACCGCCGAGATGAACTGCGCGTGCACGTCGTCGAGCAACGACTGCAATATCCGCTGTTCCTCGGCCGTCATCGGCCGGGCGATGTTGCCGATGTCCTTGTACCGGCCGGCCTTCACGACCACGTAGTCGACTCCCACCTTCTTCATGAGACCGTCCAGGTTGGGGAGCTGGAAGATCACGCCGATCGATCCGGTGAGGGTGCCCGGGTTGGCGTAGATCTTGTCGGCCGCCACCGCGACGTAGTACCCGCCGGACGCCGCGACCGCGCCCAGCGAGGCCACCACGGGCTTTCCGGACTCGCGCAGCCGCATGACGGCCGCGTGCAGCTCCTGGGTCGGACCGACGACGCCGCCCGGACTGTTGATGCGGAGCACCACGGCCTTGACCTGGGGATTGTCGCGGTACGATTTCAGCTCGCGGAGCACGTCGTCGACATCGACGATGGTCCCCTCGAGCTCGACGATGGCCACCCGTGCGCCGAAGACCGCGCCGCCGCCGCCCGCCGGCGCGAGACCCGCCGACAGGGCGACGACGAACAGGATGGCGACTGCGAAGTAGATCGCCAGCGCGGCGAGAAGGATCGTGCGCCGGCGGGCCGGTCTATTCCTCGTCGTCGTCGTCGTAGTCGTCACGGTGCTTGCCGCGCCGGCCTTGTTGGCCGCGACGCCCGCCGCCACGCTCACCTTCCATTTCCTTCGGCGGCTCGATGGCGTGGGCCAGCTCCTTGAGGGAGAGGCCGATGCGCCGCTCGTTCGCGTCCACGCGGATGACCAGCAAGGTCAGCTCGTCGCCGACGCTGACGAGCTCGTCGGGGCGCCCGATCGGACGATTCGACATCTGCGAGATGTGGAGCAGCCCGTCCACACCGGCCTCCAGCTCGACGAACGCGCCGAAGTCGGTGAGGCGGACGATCTTGCCCGTCACCCGTGAGCCCATCGGGTACCGGCTCGCGACCGTCGTCCACGGGTCGGGCTGGATCTGCTTGAGCCCGAGCGAGATCCGCTTGTTGTCGCGGTCGAGATTCAGGATCTGCGTCTCGATCTCCTGGCCCTTCTTGAGGATCTCCGAAGGGTGCCCCACGTTGCGGGTCCAGGACATGTCCGAGATGTGCAGGAGCCCGTCGACCCCGGGCTCGAGCTCGATGAACGCGCCGAAGTCGGTGAGGTTCCGCACGCGGCCGAGCATCCGCGCGCCCGGCTTGTAGCGCTGCTCGATCGTCGCCCACGGATCGGGCTCGACCTGCTTCATGCCGAGCGAGATCCGCTTGGCGGCACGATTCACGTCGAGCACGATCACGTCGACCTCGTCGCCGACGTTGACGAGCTTCGACGGATGTCGCACGCGCCGGGTCCACGACATCTCCGACACGTGCACGAGCCCTTCGACGCCGGGCTCGAGCTCGATGAAGGCGCCGTAGTTGGTCAGGCTGACGACCTTGCCCTTGGTCTTGGTGCCGGCCGCGTACGTCTTCTCGACCCGCTCCCACGGATCCGACGACTTCTGCTTGTAGCCGAGCGACACCCGCCCGGTCTCGCGGTCGAAGTGGAGCACCACGACCTCGACCTGGTCGCCGACCTGGAAGATCTCGGAAGGGTGCCCCACGCGGCCCCAGCTCATGTCGGTCACGTGCAGGAGGCCGTCGATCCCGCCGAGGTCGATGAACGCACCGTAGTCGGTGATGTTCTTGACGGTGCCCGTGAGCACCATGCCTTCGGACAGGACCTGGAGCGTGTGCTTCTTCTTCTCCTCACGCTCCTCCTCGAGCACCGACCGGCGCGAGAGCACGACGTTGCCGCGGCGCCGGTTGAGCTTGATCACCTTGGAGCGGATCGTCTGGCCCACCATCGAGGCGAGGTTCTTCACCGGCCGGAGATCCACCTGGGAGCCCGGCAGGAACGCCTTGACGCCGACGTCGACGGCGAGACCGCCCTTGACGACCTCGACGACGCGGCCCTCGACCGGTGCGCCCTTTTCGTACGCCTGGGTGATCGCGTCCCAGACCTTGATCTTGTCGGCCTTGTCCTTCGAGAGGACGATGAGCCCTTCGGAGTCTTCCTTGGCCTCGAGGTAGACCTCGATCTCCTCGCCCACCTTCGGCAGGCTGCCGTGGCGGTGGAACTCCTCGATGGGGATCGCCCCTTCGCTCTTGTAGCCGACGTCGACGAGGACCTCGCTCGAGCCGATGTGGACCACGCGACCGCGGACCACCTCGCCTTCCTCGAACTCGGTCACGCCGCTCTCGTACCAATCCTCCATGCGTTCCTCGGCTGCCTCACCGCCCTCCAAACGCGGTCCGCCGAGTTGCTGCCGTGGTTCGTCCTTCTTCATACCGCCCGTTCCTCCAGTCATTTTATTTGCCCGAGCTACTGCCTACGACTCGAACCGACCCCGGCCGGCCCTGGCCGGTGCCGGCAATGATACCGTTCCGGAGGCGCGAAATGGCGTCCATCATCTGACGACTCGCAACCTCGTACTGGGCCTTGCGATCCGCCCCCCGGGCGGCCTCGAACCGGAGCGGCTTGCCGAACGTCACCGTCACCTTCGCGCGGCGCGGCAAGCGGCGCCCCTTCGGCCACGCCCGACCCGAACCGCTCACGTAGACCGGCACGACCGCGGCGCCGCACGATACCGCGAGCAGGCCCGCACCCGGCTTGGCGGGCCGAATGACGCCCTCCTCGCCGCGCGTTCCCTCCGGGAACACGAGCAGCGCGCCGCCTTCCTCGAGCACGCGCTTGGCGGTCCTGAGCGCGCCGGCATCGGCGCCTTCGCGGCGGACCGGACGCGCGTTGAGCCCATGGATCAGCGCGCCGAACAGCGGGATCTTGAAGAGCTCCGCCTTGGCCAGGTACGTCAGCTGCCGATCCGAGGCGCTACCGATGAGCGGCGGGTCGAGCACGCTCGAGTGGTTCGCCACCATCAGCACCGACCCGTGCGCGGGGATGTTCTCCACCCCGATCGCCTCGAGCCGGAACATGAGGCGCATGAACGCGAGCGTCGGGACCTTGCAGGCAGCATACAACCGATTCCACGGAGTCGTCGCGCCGCCGGCCGTTCTTATGATGCTCGATCGCCGCCATCAGACGCTCGACCACCTGATCCGCGGTGAGGCCGGACGTATCGAGCTCGATCGCGCCGTCGGGCTTGCGCAGCGGCGCCAGCTCACGCGTCTCGTCCTGCTTGTCGCGCGCCGCGAGCTCGCTCGTGATCGCCGCCAGCGGCACCGGTGTCCCCGACGCCGCGAGCTCGGCCTGGCGTCGCCGCGCGCGCGCGTCGAGCGAGGCGGTGAGGTAGAACTTCACCTCGGCGTCCGGACACACGACCGTGCCGGTGTCGCGGCCCTCGAGGACGACGCCGCCGTCGGCCGCGAGCTGTCGCTGCAGCGGCGTGACCTTGGCGCGCACCGAGGCCAAGGTCGTCACATCGGACGTGACCTGCGCGACCTCGCGGCTCCGGATCGCCTCGGTCACGTCCTCGCCGTCGAGGTAGACGTGGCCGGCCGCGACCACGATCGAGAGCGGCGCCAGATGCGCGCGGAGCTCCGCACTCTCGCGCACCGGGACGCGGGCCCGCATCACGCTGAGGGCCAGGGCGCGGTACATGGCGCCGGTGGGAATCAGCGTGTAGCCGAGCCGCTCGGCCAGCATTCGAGCCGCCGTGCTCTTGCCGGCCCCGGCCGGACCGTCGATCGTGATGACCGGATTCTTTCGCGGCATCACCGCAGCTGCTCCCGAATCGCCTTGATCCGCGCCAGCTCCGCTCTGAGCGCGTCGGCGCGGCCTGCGTCGATGACGCGCTGGAGGTCGCCGAGCGCCTGGCGGAACGCCTCGATGCCGGCGGTCAGCGCGTCGCGATTCGCCAGGAAGATCTCGGTCCACATGTCCGGATCCCCGCCGGCGATGCGCGTCGTGTCCCGGAAGCCGCGCGCGGCGAGCTCGAGCGCGCCGGGCTCGACGCGGCCCGCGCCGTCGACCAGCGCGCACGCGATCAGATGCGGCAGATGGCTGATCGCCGCGACGGTCCGGTCGTGCGTCTCGGGATCGAGCGACGTCACGCGCGCGCCCAGGGCTTCCCACAGCTCGGTGGTCGTCTTGAGCGCCGCGAGCTCGGTCTTCTCCGTCGGGGTCACGACCACCGTCGCGCCGCGGAAGAGATCGGCGCGCGCCACGCGATAGCCGGCCTGCTCCGAGCCGGCGAGCGGATGGCTGCCGACGAACGCGAGCGGGCGTGTCACGGCCAGGCGCTCGGCCGCGCGCACGATGTTGCGCTTGGTCGAGCCGACATCGGTGATGAGCGCGCCGTTCGCCGCCGCGCCCCATACACGCTCGAGGAGCCCTTCGATGGCCAGCACCGGCGCGGCCAGCAGGATGACGTCCGCCTCGCGCACGCCCGCGTCGAGATCGGTGACCGCGGTGTCGAGTGTCCCGTCGTCCACGGCCGGGCGCAGCCGCTCCGGGTCGCGCCCGACACCGACAATACGCCGAGCAAGCCCGCCCGACCGCGCCGCCTTCGCCACGGAGCCGCCGAGCAGGCCGACACCGACGATCGAGAGCTGCCGGATCACGCGGGCGACTTCCCCAGCACCACGCGGAGCGCCTTGACGAGCTTGCGGTTTTCTTCCGGCGTCCCGACGGTGATGCGCAGCGCCGTCTCGAGCCCGAACGGCGTCATCGGCCGCACGATCACGCCCTTGTGCAGGAGCTTCTGGTAGATGTCGGCGGCGCTGCGGCCGACGTCGACCAGGATGAAGTTGGCGCGCGAGGGCACGTACGAGAGCCCGATGCTCTTGAACTCGTCGTAGAGGAAGTGGCGGCCCGCCTCGATCATCCGGACGCACTCGAGCACGTGCGCGTCGTCGTCGAGGGCCGCGAGCGCGGCGGCCTGCGCCAGCGAGTTCACGTTGAAGGGCTGGCGGATCCGATTCATCAGGGCGATCGCGTCGGCATCCGCGACGCCGTAGCCGACCCGCAGGCCGGCGAGGCTCGTCGCCTTCGAGAACGTGCGGAGGACGACCACCTTCCGCCCCTGCTTGACCGAGGCGATCATGTCCGGGAAGTCCGGGCCCATCGCGAACTCGATGTACGCCTCGTCGAACACGACGATCGTGCGCTCCGGCACCCGGGCCATGAAGTGCTCGACTTCGTCCCGGGTGACGATGGTGGCCGTCGGGTTGTTCGGATTCGCCACGAAGACGATCTTCGTCATCGGCGTGAGGGCCCGCGCCATCGCGTCGAGATCCAGCCGGAAGTCCTTCAGCATGACCATCACGCGCACGCCGCCCGCGGCCTGGACGATCATCGGGTACACGACGAACGACGGATGGGGCACCACCGCCTCGTCGCCGGGGCGCAGGAAGGTGCGCACCAGGAGCTCGATGAGCTCGTTCGAGCCGTTGCCGAGCACGATCTGGTCGGGCATCACCCCGTGCTTCTTGGCCAGCGCCTGCCGCAGATAGAAGCCGCTCCCGTCCGGATACCGGTTCAGCGACGAGAGCGCGGCGATGATGGCCTTCTGCACCCGCTCGGAGGGCGGGAGCGGGTTCTCGTTCGAGGCGAGCTTGATCGGATTGTGGATCATGAGCTCGCGCTCGAGCTCCTCGATCGGCTTACCTGGCTCGTACGGAGCGATGCCCAGGATGTGCTCGTTCGCGATCGACTCCCACTGCGTTGGCATGCGCTCTCCTTTACAGGGCCGGGTACGATCCGAGAACCTTCAGGAACAAGGTCCGCTCGCCGATCTCCCGCAGTACCGACGAGACCGGTGGTGTGTCGCGATGGCCCTCGACGTCCACGAAGATCACGTACTCCCAGGGCCGCTGCTTGGCCGGCCGCGATTCGATCTTCGTGAGATTGATCCCCAGTCGCGCGAGCGGCTCGAGGATCCGGTAGAGCGTGCCGGGCTCGTTGCGCATGGCGAAGAGGATCGAAGTCTTGTCGTGTCCCGTCGGACCGCTCGGGTGGCGGCCGACGACCAGAAAGCGCGTGGAGTTGTGCGGGTTGTCCTCGATGCCGGCTCGGAGAATCGGCACGCCGTAGAGCTCGCCCGCCAGGTCGGACGCGATCGCCGCGACGGTCACGTCCGAGGCCGCGGTCTCGGCGGCGGCGGCGGTCGAAAGCGACTGCTCGGTCGGGATGTCCGGCAGATGCTGGGCCAGCCAGCGGCGGCACTGTGCGAGTCCCTGGGGATGCGACAGCACGCGCTTGATCCCGTCGAGCCCCGTGGCCCGCGACAGAAGGTTCTGGGTGATCTCGAGCCGCAGCTCGCCACAGATGAGTGCGTCCGAGTCGATCAGGCGATCGAGCGTCACGTTGACCGCGCCCTCGGTGTTGTTCTCGACCGGGACGACGCCGAAGTGGGCGCGGCCACCGCTCGACGTCGTCGAACACGTCGAGGATCGTCTTGGCCGGATGGTAGCTTCGCCGAGGAGCCGAAGTGCCGAAGCGCGGCCTGATGCGTGAAGGTGGCCTGCGGTCCGAAGTAGGAGACGGTCAGCGCCGATTCGAGCGCGCGACTCGCCGACAGGATCTCTCGCCAGATGGCTCCGATCGCCGCGCCGCCCAGCGGCCCCGCGCTCGATTCCGAGAGCCGGCGGAGAATTTCCGCCTCACGGTCCGGGGCATAGACCGGCGCATCCTGCCTTCGTTTGAGGTCTCCGATCTGGAGGACGGCCTCGGCGCGTTGGTTGAGGAGTTGGAGGATTCGGTTGTCGAGGTCGTTAATCCTGGAACGCCAATCGTCCAGGTTCATAGAAACTCCCAGTGCGGCCTGGCTTCGGGATATCGCGGATTATAGGCTCCACCCCCCCTAAGAGCAAGTCACGTTCCTGGCTTATCAAGTTCCGTCGCGACGGCGGCGCGGAGCGCGGTCACTTCGCGTGCCGTCAGGGGCCGCGACTCGCCCGGTCGGAGCGCCCCGAGGGCCACCGGGCCGAACGACATCCGCCGGAGCGACCTCACCCGATGGCCGAGCGCCTCGCAGAAGCGCTTGACCTCGTGCTTGCGGCCCTCGGCGAACGTCAACCGGAGCCGGCTCTCCCGCGGTCCGGTCCGCTCGAGCTCGACCGCGAGCGGCTTGGCGGGGCCGTCGTCGAGGGTGACGCCACGCCGCCACCGGTCGAGATCGGCCCGCGCGCACGCTCCCCTCCACCAGGGCCTCGTAGACCCGCGGCAACGCGTATCGCGGATGAAGGAGTCGGTGTGTCAGGGGGCCGTCGTTCGTCAGCAGAAGCGCGCCTTCGACGTCCCAGTCGAGCCGTCCGACGGGATACAGACGCACGTCTCGCTGCACGAGATCGGCGACGACCGGGCGTCCCTGGGGATCACTCAGGGTGGTCACGTAGCCGCGGGGCTTGTTCAGCAGGACGTAGCGCTTCGCCTCGGCCGGCGGCAGGCGGCGGCCATCGACGGTGATGGCGTCGAGCTCGGGATCGGCGAGGGTGGCGGGACTGCGGGTGACGGCCCCGTTGACGGCGACGTGGCCGTCGACGATCAGGCGGTCACCTCCCCGGCGAGAGGTCAGCCCCGCTTGAGCCAGGATCTTGTTGAGTCTCAGCTTCGCCATGCTCGGCGACGGCCGCCAGCTCCGGCACGACCAGCTCACCCTCGACCTTCGGCAGGTCGCCCACGTCGCGCAAGCCGAAGGCGACCAGGAACTCGCGCGTCGTCTCGAAGAGGTACGGTCGCCCCGGCGCTTCCTTCCGGCCGGCGATGCGCACGAGCCGGCGCTCGAGCAGGTTGTCGAGCACGCCCTCGGAGTTGACACCGCGAACGGCGTCGATCTCGGGCCGCGACACCGGCTGCTTGTAGGCGATGATCGCCAGGGCCTCGAGCGCGGGCCGCGACAGGCGGGTCCGCGTTCGCGCGCGCGCGAGCCGCACGAGCCACGGCGCGACCTCGGGCCGGGTGACCATGCGATAGCCGCCACCCACCTCGACGATCTGGAGCCCCTGGCTCGATGCCTCATAGCGAGCACGGAGCTCGTCGATCAGGCGGCGCGCCTCACCGACGTCGCCCAGATCGAGCACCTCGCTGATGCGCTCGGCTTCCAGCGGCGTATCGGACGCGAACAGCAGCGCTTCGACGACGTCAGTTGGAGTCGGCACGAGTTTGCTCCCCATTCGGTACCGTGGACTCTCCATTGGGTACCGTGGTCTGGCGTTCGATCACGATCTCTCCGAAGAGCTCGGTCTGCTGCGTTTTGATGCGGCCCAGGCGGACCAGCTCGAGCACGGCCAGCAGCGACACCACGATCTCGGAGCGGCGACGATCGCCCGCGGTCAAGGACGAGAAGAGCAGAGACCACGTGTCGCGGAGCACGGAGAGGATCATCGTCATCCGCTCCACCACCGACGGCGGGTTCGGCTCGACTTGCCGCGGCCGCTGCCGGGCCTGCTCCTCGATCAAGCGTCTCAAGGTCTTCTCGATCAGGTGCACGCTCAGATCCTCGAGCGGCACCTCCTCGGGCGGCGGCAAGGTGCTGCTCGGACGACCCCAGATGAGCCCCTGCGCGGCCTCGCGTGCCGACAGCCACTCGCCGAGCGTCTTGACCCGCGCGTACTCGCGCAGTCGCGCCTCGAGCTCGAGCCTGAGCGCCAGGCCGTCCTCGTCGAGCTGCTCATCTTGCGTCTCGTCGGGCGGTACCAGGAGCTTCGACTTCAGATAGATCAACGTGGCCGCCATGACGAGGTAGGCGCCCGCCGCCTCGAGGTCACGGAACTCCATCGCCTCGAGATGGGCGAGGTACTGATCGGTGATCGCGCGCACCGGCAGCGCGCTGAGGTCGATCTCGCTCGTGCGGCAGAGATGCAGGAGCAGATCGAAGGGCCCCTCGAAGCCTTCGACGCGGAGGGTGAGGTCGTGGCTCGCGTCGGCGACGTTGGCTTCTTCGCTCATGGAGTCAGACGAATGGC
Organism: uncultured Candidatus Rokubacteria bacterium; assembly: GCA_963789955.1. GTDB lineage: Bacteria > Methylomirabilota > Methylomirabilia > Rokubacteriales > CSP1-6 > AR31. The sequence goes on along the minus strand of CAWBMV010000030.1, from coordinate 74,425 downwards.
CGCCCGGACGCCTTCCATCGTGGTCTGGGCGACCTTGCGCGCGCGGCGCGAGCCCTCGTGCAGGATCTCCACGATCGCCGCCGGCTTCTCCGCGAACTTCTGCCGTCGCTCACGGATCGCGGTCAGCGGCGGCAGCATGTGCTTGAGCAGCACGTCCTTGCAATCGAGGCAGCCGATGCCCGCGGTGCGGCATCCGTTCGCGACGAAATCGCGATCCGCCGTCGGGGTGAAGATCTTGTGCAGATCGAACACCGGACAGATGTCGGGGTTGCCCGGATCCGAGCGCCGCTTGCGCGCCGGGTCCGTCACCATCGGGCGAACCTTCTTGGTGATCGTCTCGGCGGTGTCGGCGAGCTCGATCGTGTTGCCATAGGACTTCGACATCTTGCGTCCGTCGGTCCCCGGCACCTTGGGGATCTCCGTCAGCTTCACCTCGGGCTCCGGGAACAGCTGGCCGAACGTATTGTTGAACCGGCGCGCCACCTCGCGCGTCAGCTCCACGTGGGGCGCCTGGTCGATGCCGACCGGCACCCACTTGGGCTTGTACATCAAGATGTCCGCCGACTGCAGCAGCGGATAGCCGAGCAGCCCGTAGGAGGGCGACTCGAGATGCTGCTGCTCGATCCGCTCGCGGTACGTCGGCACACGCTCGAGCCAGGCGACCGGCGTGGTCATCGAGAACAGCAGGTGGAGCTCCGCGTGCTCCGGCACCAGCGACTGGATGAAGAGCGTCGAGCGCTCGGGATCGAGCCCGGCGCCGAGCCAGTCGGCGAGCATCTCGACGGCGTTACCGGCGACGTCCGAGGTGTCCAGGTCGTCCGTCAGCGCGTGCCAGTCGGCGACGAAATAGAAGCAGTCGAGCGTGTCCTGGAGCTTGACCCAGTTGGCCAGGGCACCGAGGTAGTTACCCAGGTGCAGCCGGCCGGTCGGCCGCATTCCCGACAGCACGCGTTCCTTGGACGTCACCGTCTCGATTCTCCCTGGTACTCCCACGCTTTGACGGAGCGGATGAACACATAGTACGCGTAGAGGCACGCCAGCAGAAGGCCTCGCACGCCGTCGAGGCATCCGAGCTTGAGGATATACATGGACAGGAATCGCCCCGCCGGCCGGAGGACGAAATCGGTCGCGCGGACTCGCCGGCCACGCTTCACCCACTCCTCCGCCGCCAGAGTCGAGTAGCGATCGGCGCGCGCGAGAAAGTCCGCGACGTCGCGGTAGCTGCGATGCACCAGCGCGCCGCGACAGCGGCCGACCGAGCCGGCCACCTCGACCGACTCGTGAACGGCGCGCTCGACGAACGTCCCGCGGCCTCGCCGGAAGAGCCGGAGCTGCCAGTCGGGCCAGAGGCCGCCGTGGCGAATCCACTGCCCGCCGAACAGGTTGCGCCGCGGCACGCGATAGCCGTCGCTCGGCCCGTCGGCGGCCAGCACGCCGAGGATCTCGTCGCGAAGCTCCGGAGATACCTGCTCGTCGGCGTCGAGCGACAGGATCCAGTCCCCGCCCGCCTCCGCCAGACCGAAGTTCTTCTGCGCGGCGAAGCCGGGCCACGGCCGCACGATCACGCGGTCGGTGAACTCGCGCGCGATCTGCGCCGTCTTGTCCTGCGACAGCGCGTCGACGACCACGACCTCGTCGGCCCAGGCCACGCTCTCCAGGCACGCGCGCAGACGCTCCTCCTCGTTCAGGGTGACCACGACGACCGAGAGGCGGCGCCGCGTCACCGCGTCGGCTCCGAGGTCGACGGCTCGGCGGCGGATCCGTCGAGGAGGTCGGCCACCGCGCGAAATACGGGATCCACGCCGAGCGAGCTCATCGTGTGGTCCGGACTCTGAAGCGACCGGTGTCCGCGCCCGTACGGTCCGTTCCGCTCGGCCGCCGTCGGGCCGTAGAGACCCACGCATCGCGTCCCGAGCGCCGCCGCCAGGTGCAGAGGGCCGGTGTCGGCCGCGACGACGACGCTCGCGCGACGGAGCACCGCCAGCAGCTCGTCGAGGTTCGTCGGGGGCGCCAGGGTCGCGTAACCCGGCGCCTCGGTCCCGACGATCGCGCGCGCGTCCGCGAGCTCGTTCGGTCCCCAGGTGACGAGCACCGACGCGCCCGTTTCGCCGGCGAGCCGCCGAGCCAGGTCGCGAAAGCTCGCGGTGGACCACCGCTTGTCGGGTCGCCCGGCACCGGGGTTGAGCACCACCAGGCGGTCGCGCGGCTTGAGACCGGCCCCCATCAGGAACTCGTCGATGCGGGCCTCGGCCGCCCCGTCCGTCGGCAGCGAGAACTCGACCGAGCGGGCGCGCGCACCGAGCGGCTCCACGAGCGTGAGGTAGCGGTCGACGATGTGACGCGCCGCCGGCGGCGGCGCCACGCGCTGGTTGGTGAACAGCACGTTCAGGCCCTCCCGGCAGTGCGCCGCCGTGAAGCCGATCCGCAGCGGCGCTCCGGTCGCGGCCGTGATCACTCCGCTCTTGACCAGTCCCTGCAGATCGATTGCCACGTCGAACCGCGACGCGCGCAGATGACGCCGCAGGGCGACCAGCGCCCCCGTCGTCTCGGCGACGGCGAGCGGCCTGCGCGCCCGCCGCCAGCCGCGCGTGTCGACCGGCACGACCTCGCTCAATGCCGGGTTATCGCGCAGCACCGCGGCTTCGCGACGCTCGACGATCCAGACCAGGCGCGCCTGCGGCAGCGCGGCGTGCAGCGCCGCGGCGACCGGCAGCGCATGCACGACGTCGCCGATCGCGGAGAGCTTGACCAGCGCGATGTTCATCGAAACCGCTCGCGGATCTGGGCGATCAGATCGCGGGTCGAGTGATCCTTCGGGTCGCCGACGAACGCGACCTGCCCGCCGATCGACCGCACCGTCGCCTCTTCGGGCACCGTGCCGGGGCGATAGTCGGTGCCCTTCGCGTGCACGTCGGGGCGCAACGAGGCGATCAGCCGGTCGGCGGTGTCCTCCTCGAACACGACGACGTGGTCGACCTCGCGAAGCGACATCAAGATCTCGGCGCGCTCGGCCGCCGGCATCAGCGGGCGCCCCTGGCCCTTGAGCCGAGCCACCGCCGCGTCGGAGTTGATCCCGACGAAGAGGACGTCCCCCAGCCCGCGGGCGGCGCGCAGATAGCGAACGTGACCGACGTGGAGGAGGTCGAAGCAGCCGTTCGCCAGCACGATCCGCTTTCGCTCGGCCCGGAGCCGATCGGCCAGCTGGACGGCCTCGTCAAGAGTCATGCAGCGCGATCGCCTGCCTGAGCTCCGACGGGAGCACCGTCGCGGTGCCGCGCTTCATGACCACGATGCCGCCCGCGATGTTCGCCAGGGTGGCCGCCTGCAGCGCCGTCGCGCCGCTCGCCAGGGCCAGGGTGAACGTGCTGATCACCGTGTCGCCGGCTCCGGTCACATCGGCGATCTCGTCGGTGCCGTGGATCGGGATGAACGTCGTCGCCCCGTCGCGCTCGAGCAGCGCCATGCCGCGGCTGCCGCGTGTGACGAGGAGCAGCCGCGCGTCGAGCCGCTCGAGCACCTGGCGTCCGGCCTTCTCGACCGTGCGCTCGTCGTCGGCCGGCACGCCGGCCAGCTGCTCGAGCTCGGCCTCGTTGGGCGTGGCGGCGGTGACGCCGGTGAACCGAGGCATCTGATAGCGGCTGTCCACGCTGACCACCGCGTTCGCGCTTCGCGCGATCGTCTTGACGTGCTCGAAGATCCGCGGCGTGACGGTCCCGTAGCCGTAGTCGGAGATCACGATCGCGTCGATCCGCGAGCCGAGCGCGGTCAGCCGCGCGAGCAGCGCGTCCTCGGTCGTCGGCTGCGGCTCGCCGGACGGCTCGCGATCGACCCGCACGACCTGCTGGCGCGTCGCCTGGTAGCCGCCGGCCATGATGCGCGTCTTCATCGGCGTGGTGCGACCGCTCTCCGTGACGATCCCGTCGGTCGCGATGCCGGCCCCGCGGAACAGGGCCAGGAGCTCCTCGCCGGCGCCGTCCGGCCCGATCACGCCGACGGGCGTCACGCGGGCGCCGAGCGCGTGGACGTTGTTCACGGCGTTCGCCGCACCGCCCAGGAAGACCTGTCGCTCGGCAAAGCGCAGGATGAGCACGGGCGCTTCCCGCGAGATCCGGGCCGGCTTGCCGAACAGATACTCGTCGAGAATCAGATCGCCGACGACGACCACGTGCCGTCCGGCGAACGCGTCGATCGCTCCACGCATGGCCTTCAGCGCCTCGTTCACCGCGCGAGCTCCTTGATCACCCAGTCGGCCGCGCCGAGCAGGTCGTCGGCCACGTGATCGGGCTGGACGGGCAGCGCGCTGCGCCGGTACTCCCATTCGCCGAGCCCGTAGCCCGTGAGCACCAGGACCGCGCGCGCCCCGACGGCTCGGGCGGCGACGAGATCGGAGCCCTTGTCGCCGACGAGCGTCGAGCGTCCGAGATCGAGCCCGAGATCCGCGGCGGCGCGCAGCAACAGGCCGGGCTTGGGCTTTCGACAGTCGCACACCAGCCGATAGGGGGCCTCGCCTTCGGTCGGATGGTGCGGGCACACGTAGACGCCGTCCAGGTGCGCGCCCTCGTCCTTGAGCTGGGACACCAGGGTCGCGTTCACCGCGGCGAGCACCTCCGGCGAGAAATAGCCCCGCGCGATACCCGCCTGATTCGTGACGACGACGACGGCGATGCCGGCCTGGTTCAGACGGCGGACGGCCGCACCCGACTGCGGGAGCAGCCGAAGTCGGCTCGGATGGTTGACGTACCCCACTTCCTCGGTGAGCGTCCCGTCACGATCCATGAAGACCGCGGGCCTGGGAGCCACGTGCGAAAGTCTACGTCTTGGGGCCGGATTTCTCAAGGAAAATCGCACGTTGCGCGCGTCACCCGAGCATACACTCGAGCAAACCCCTCGACCTGCGCCGCGTACGTGTGGGGTTCCGCGGATCGTCGAGCCGCTTCCGTGAGCTCGGCCGCGGAGCGCTCACGAAATCGCTCGAGCGCGGACGTGATCGCGCGTGTGTCGGTCGGGCTCACGACCGAACCGTTGACGCCTTCGGTGATCACCTCGGCCCCGCCGGCGCACGAGCTCGCCACCACGGGCAGTCCCGCCGCGAGCGCCTCCAGGTGGACGTTCCCGAACGGCTCGTATCGGCTCGGCAGCACGACGATGTCGGCTCCGGCGTACCAGCGCTCCGGATCGTCACGCGCGCCGAGCCAGACGACTCGCTCGCCGACTCCGAGCCGCAGCGCGAGATCCTGGTACTCGCGCGCGTCGCCCTTGCCGAGCACGACGAGCCGGCTGCCCCGGTCGGAGAACGCCGCGAACGCCTCGACGGCAGTCGCGAGCCCCTTGCGCGCGAAGCCGCTGCCCACGAAGAGGACGGTGAACGCGCCCGCCGGAATGCCGGCCTCGGCCCGCACGCCGCCTCGGTACATCGCGCGATTCTTCGGGTGGAAGCGCTCGAGGTCGACGCCGTTGTAGACCACCGACAGACGATCCGATTCGACGCCATAGAGCGAGGCGATCTCGCGCCGTCCCGCCTCGGCGATCGCGACGATACGCGGCGTCCGCTCGAAGACGCGCCGCTCGAGCGCCAGAACGATCCGGTGATAGAGCCCTCGGGCGCGCGGCCGCGTTTCGCTGGCGAGATACGCCTGATGGCACCCTTCACCCGCACGGTAGACGTCTTGATCGATCGTGCGCTCGTGGCTCTGGACCACGTCCCAGCTCCCGCCCGCGACCGCGCGCCGGGCGCTCAGAGCGAGCGCCAGCGCGCGCGCCGCCGAGGGCAGCGGCGGCAGGAACAAGGTGTGGAGCGTCACGCCGCGCAGCGGCCCCTGCCCGCGTGGGCTCAGGAGATGTACGTCGTGGCCGTGATCGACGAGCGCGCCCGACCAGACCCGCCGTCGCTCGCTCCACGCCCCCGTGGAAGACGAACGGGCGCGCGATGATGAGGAGCTTCATTGGAGCGATGGCCTTGAGGCCGGCTTGGACCGAGGGTGGCCTGAGATAGGAGCGACCCGGCTCCGCACGGTGATATTCATCGTGAGACGGTCTGCGAGCCCCGCCCGGAGTTCCTCATCGGCGCTCTAGCAGTTTCTCGAGGAGCGGGAACAGGGTGGCGCGGGCGACGCGAAAGCTGTAGCGGGCTTCGCAGCGCTCGCGTGCGCGGCGGCCGAGGGTCGCGGCTTCGTCCGGGTTGTCGAGCAGGCGTTTGATCGCGCCCGCGAGTGCTGCGACATCGCCGGGATCGACCACGACGCCGCAGCCCTCGAGGATCTCCGGAATCATCGAGACCGACGTCGAGACGATGGGGCGACCGAGCGCCATCGCGTCGAAAAGCTTCGCGGGTACCTGTCCGACCGTGTCCGTCGTGTCCCGCTGGGGCACGGCGACGACGTCGGCGGCCACGAGATAGCGCGGCACGTCGTCGAAGGGAATCTCGCCGATGACCCGGACGTGCGAGGACGCCGACCAGCGCGGGGCGCCGCTCCGGGCGGGATCGACACCCACCAGCGCCAGCACCACACCCGGCCCGAGCGAGCCGACCGCCTCGACCAGATCGTCGACGCCCTTGTGGCCACGCGGCGTCCCGAGAAACATGACGACCTTGCCGGTGCCCACTCCCAGCCGCTCGCGCGCCGCGGCGCGATCGTACCGGGCGGGATCCCAGGCGTCCGTGTCGCGCACGTGCGGCAAGAGCGTTCCGCCGAAGCGCCGCTCCAGGAAACGTGAGGCCACCGTGATCGCGTCCGCGCGAGGGACGAGCTGCTCGGCGAGCCAGGTCCACGGAAGCCCGTTGGGATTGGCGAGGTTGAGGGCTCGACCGACGCGGCCCCAGAAGCCCGAGCGGGAGAAGAAGCCGACCTCCCAGTCGTCGATGTCGAGCACCAGGGGGCGCCGGCGCCGGGCGCGGGCGAGCAGGCCCAGCCCGAAGCTCGTCGGACGAGGCTTGGAGGCGATGAGCACATCACCGTCGACGAGCTCGAGCAGACCGGGAACACGCTGCGCGAACCCGGGGTAGCGACCGACTCTCACGCTACGCTGTGGAATCGTCCCCTCCCGCGCGGGCATCCAGACATCCGCGCCGAAGCGAGGCCCAACGACCTCGACATCGTACCGCGGGGACAGAAGCCGCGCGAGCAGGTCCGCGCGACCCGTCGCGTTGTCCGACAGGTCGGCGGCGAGGACGGAAACCTTCACGCGGCCCCGGCGGCGACGAGGCTCGTGTAGCGCGCCTCGAGCGCCGCCGCGACACGAGCCCCCGAGTACCGCGCCTCGACGAGCCGCCGCCCGCCCTCGCCGAGCCGGGCCGCCAGCGCCGGGTCGCCCACGAGCCGCTCGAGTGCCGCGGCAAGGGCCGGGGCGTCACCGCCCGGCACGAGCGCCGCGTGCTCGCCATCGATCAGCACCTCGGGCACGACGCCGACGCGCGCCGCGACCAGTGGCCGTCCCGCCGCCAGGTACTCGAAGATCACGCGCGACATCCCGTCGGAGTCGAGCGGGGTGTAGAGCACGACGTCGAGTGCCGCGAGCGCCACCGGCAGATCGTCGACGAAGCCCGCGAACGTGAACTGGGCGCCGAGCCCGGCGCGCTCGATCGCGTCACGGACGGCGTGCTCCATGGGCCCGCGTCCGATGAAGACGAAATGCGGCCGCACGCCGCGGGCGGCCAGCCGCGCCGCGGCGGCGACGACGATCTCGTGGCCTTTCATGATGCGGAGCCCCGCGATCATCCCGATCAGCGGACGATCCGGGCGCCCACCGAGCCGCGCATAGGTCTCCGGATCGCGCGGGAGCGGATGATAACGCTCGGTGTCGGCGCCACCCGGCAGCGCGGCGACACGGTCCGGATCGACGAGCCCGGCGGCGACGTACTGACGCCGGATGGCGTCGGTCACGGTCACGACGAACGCGGTCGCTCGACGATAGAGCCATCGATTCGCCGCGTGAGGCCGCACCGACTGCGCGATGTGACGGGTCCTCACGATGGGTCGCGGGGTCGCGATCAGCCGATTCGCCATCGCGGCCAGCCAGTGCTCCTTGCCGCGATGCACATGCACCACGTCCGCCTCGGGCATGAGAGTGCGCAGGCGGCGAAGATCACCGCCGTCCGCCAGGGGCCGCGCGCCGCTCGCCATCGCCAGGGTCGTCACCCGCTCGACCCCCTCGCGCCGCGCGCGATCGATCACGCGAGCTTCGGTTCCGGCGCGGCAGCCGAGGGTCACCACGTGGCCGCGCCGCGCGAGCTCTCGCGTCATCCGGGCCGCCCAGTAGGCATCGGACGACCACCCGCGACAGGACATCAGCTGGAGAATCTTCACCAGATGCTCTGATAGACGCGCTCGACCGTCTCGACCGAGCGCTCGGCGCTGAACCGCTCCTCGGCGCTGACGCGCCCGGCGTTGCCCATCGCGCGGCCGCGCGCCGGTTCACCGAGGATCGTCTCGAGCGCGCGCGCGACACTCTCCGGAGTGTCGTCATCGATCAGGAGCCCGGTCTCGTCGTGCACCACCGTCTCCGGCAGGGCGCCGACCCGTCGCGCGATGACGGGCCGCGCGGCGGCCATCGCCTCGAGCGCTGCCCGGCACGATTCGTCCGAGCCCGCGGCCATGAGCGCGAAGCAGTCCGACGCGGCGAGGACCGACGGCAGGTCGGCATCCCGGTAGCCCGTGAAGATCACGTGGCCACCGAGCCCGAGCTCGGCGACCATCTGCTCGAGTCGCGCCCGCGTCTCGCCTTTTCCGACGAGCAGGAGCCGCGCGCGGGGCATGCGGTCGATCAGGAGGCGAAAGCCGGAGAGCAGAAGCTCGTGACCACGGTTGGTCGCCAGCCGCGAGACCGAGACGACGACCGGCGCGTCACCGAGCTTGAACTCGTCGCGGATCGGCGCGCCGTCCGCGTTCGCGGTGAACCGGGTCAGATCGACCGAGCCCGGGATCCAGGAAATCTTCTCCGGCGGGATGCCGACCTCGCGGCAGCGTGACTCGATCATCCGCGACACCGCGAAGACCGCCGCGGTCCGGCGATAGAGCGTGGCGCCGAGCCGGTCGCGCCGCACCGATCGCAGGTTGTGGAAGGTCCGCACGACGGGCGTCCGGCCGCCCTGGGCCCGCTTGGGCCGCGTGAGCACCGCCAGCCAGTGATCGTGCGAGTGGTGCGTGTGCACGATGTCCACGCTCTCGTCGCGAATGAGCGCCCGCACCTTCAGCACGTCGCTCGCGAGCGCACGCGGGCCGCGGCGCGCGTCCATGCGGAGCCCCTCGACCAGCTCGAGCCCCGCCTGCTTCGCCTTGACCTCGAACCGGTCGCCGGGAATGACACCGAGCAGGACCCGGTGGCCGCGCGCGCGAAGACCGGACACGAGCTGGATGACCGGATCGGCGCTTCCGGTCCACCAGCGATTCGCCGCCAGGTGCAGGATCGTCAGCGGTGTCACGAGACTCCCGCCAGGAGCGCGGCAACCCGCTCACCGACCTCGTCGGCCGAGATCCCGCGCATGCAGGGATGATCGATCGGGCACGCGCGGTAGAAGCACGGCGCGCACGGCACCGCGTGGCGTACGACCGCGACTCGACCGAGCGGCGCGCTCAGCGCCGGGTCGGTCGGCCCGAAGAGCGTGACGACCGGTGTGCCGAGCGCGGCCGCCAGGTGCGCGACCCCCGTGTCGCCGCATGACCAGCGCCGCCATCTCCGCAAGCACCGACGGGAGGAGCTCCGGACTGTCTCGCCCGACGAGGCTCACCGTTGGCGCCGCTCCCTGCACGGCCGCGGCCTCCGCCTCATCGGAGGGCGCACCGAGCAGCACGGGCACGACACCCAGCGAAGGCCCGAGCCGACAGAACTCGACGACCCGCTCGCGAACCCAGACCTTCGCCGGCCCGTAGGCGGCGCCCAGATGGACGCCGACCATGGGCTTTCCCTCCGGCGCGCCGCTCCGGAGCAGAAGATCACGTACGCGCTGCCGCGCGTCGGCATAGGGCTCGGGCGGTGTCAGGCGTGGCTCGCGCGCCGTCGCGACCGCGTCGAGAACGCCAACCAGTCGCAGGTATTCGTCCACTTGATGGAGTCGCGGCTCCGGGAGCGGCGGCGCGTCGGTGAGGAGCCAGCGCCGCGCATCGCCGGCGAATCCGATGCGGCGCCGGCCGCCCCAGTAGATCGCGCTCGCCGCGGCCTCGAACGAGGTCGGCAAGAGCACCACCGTGTCGGCGCCGAAGCCCCGCACCGTGTCGGCGGCGCGGAGCCGCGCGCTCCACGCCCGCGGGTACGACACCAGCACGTCGCCGAGGCCCTGCCCCGCGAGAAGCTGGACCCAGGGACCGGCGAGCAGCACGGGTGCTCCGGGAAACGTCTCGCGCAGCGAGCGGATCGCGGGCACGGCCATCACGGTGTCGCCGAGCCAGTTCGGGAGGCGTACGGCGATCTTCACGGGCACGCGCGTCGGAAGGCTTGCCGCCACGCGGTCTCGCCCGTCTGGACGACGAGCCGCACGCTCAAGACGTAGAGCGGGCGGCGCGGCAGGCGCAGCCGCCGCAGGCGAACCCAGTCCTTCTCGGTCGTGATGAGCACATCGACGCCGAGCTCGGCGGCGCGCGCGTCGAGCCGTGAGAGGTCTTCGCTCGAATACCAGTGGTGGTCGGCGAAGGCTGACATCTCCTCGACCACCGCGCCGGCGTTCCGCAGCGTGTCCGCGAACGCCGCGGGCGCGGCGATGCCGGCGAACGCGGCGAGACGCTTGCCGGCAAGGTCGGCGATCCGGACCGACCGCATGCGGCCCGCCTCCCAGCATTCGGCGGGCGCCAGCGTCGCGGTGACGACCGGCACGCGCGGCGCGTGCTCGTCCACCGCGTCGACGACTTCGCGCGCGTCGCCCAGATCGAGGGCGCCCGTGGCGACGACGAGATCGGCCCGGGAGAGCGCGTCGAGCGGCTCGCGCAGCGGGCCGGCCGGGAGCAGGTGTCCGTTGCCCCACGGGCGGCGCGCGCGCGCCATCACGATCTCCAGATCCTTCTTGAGCGTGCGGTGCTGGAATCCATCGTCGAGCACGATCGCGGTCACGCCGAACCGCTCGATCGCCACGCGCGCGGCGTCGTGCCGATTCGAGCCGACCACGACGGGAATACCCGGCAGGCGGCGCGCGAGCAGAAACGGCTCGTCACCCGACTCTTCCGGATCGAGCCGGATCGAGGCGGCATCGGCGACGACCTGGACGCCGCGCGTGCTCCGCCCGTAGCCGCGGCTGACGACCGCCGGACGATGACCGAGCGCGGTCAGCGACTGGACGGCCACCTCCACCGCGGGCGTCTTCCCGGTGCCGCCGACGGTCAGGTTGCCGATCGAGACCACGCGGCAGGGCAACGCGCGCGACTTCAGGACACCCCGGCCGTAGAGGAAGTCCCGCGCGCCGAGCAGCCCGCGGTAGCCGCCGCCGGCGACCGCGAGCATGCGCGCCGGCCCGGTCTTGAAGCCCTCTTCCCAGCCGCGCACGAAGCGCTCTCGCGAGTTCATGCGCGGGGCCCTGGATAGAGATAGCGGCCGATCAGATCGAGCGTCTCGCGAACCGCGCCGTGACGCGAGGCGACCGCCTCGTGTCCGGCGTCCCCGAGCTTCAAGCGAAGATCGGGATCGGCGAGGAGCCGCCGGAGCTCGCGAGACAGCTCGGACGCGTCGCGGACGACGAGCGCCGCGCCGGCGGACTCGAGCAGGCCGACCGACTCGCGGAAGTTGCCGGTGTGGGGACCGATCAGCACCGGCTTTCGCCGCTGAGCGGCCTCGAGCACGTTGTGGCCTCCCATCGGCACCAGGCTTCCGCCGACGAATACGACGTCGGCGATGGCGTAGAGCATCGCAAGCTCGCCGATCGTGTCGAGGATGACGACCGGCGGCACCGGCGCGTCCGTGGTCGTCACGGCGGCCGGAAGCTCGCTGCGGCGCACCGACGGCCAGCCGCGACGATCCACGAGCGCCAGCACCTCGCGCGTTCGCTCCGGGTGTCTGGGCGCGATCACGAGGACCAGCTCGGGAAACTCGGTGAGCGCGGCGCGGTGGGCGTCGAGCACGAGCGCTTCCTCACCCTGATGGGTGCTTCCGGCGACCCACACCCGCTGCCCGGGGGCGAGGCCCAGCAGCCGGCGCCAGAGATCGACCGAGCCCGCCGGATCGGGCACGGAGGCGTCGACCTTGATGTTGCCGGTCACCACCACACGCTCCGGCTGGGCGCCCAGCGCGATGATGCGCCGTGCGTCCTCGTCCGACTGCATGGCGAAGACGCGAACGTTGGCGAGGACCGACGTCATGAAGCTCCGGATCAGACGGTACCGGCGATACGACCGGTCGGAGATCCGGCCGTTGGCGATCATCACCGGCACACCCCGCGCGGCCAGGGTGCGCAGGGTATTCGGCCACAGCTCGGTTTCCATGCAGATCAGGAACGCGGGATTGATGGCCGCCACCGCGCGGCGCGTGACCGAGGGAAGGTCGAGCGGGAAGAACCGGTGGGTCGCGAGCCCGGCAAACCGTTCGCGAACGATCTGGGCGCCGGTGCTCGTCACGGTCGTCATCACCAGCGGCAGCTCGGGGTGCAGCCGGCGCAGCCCCTCGACCAGCGGCGCGGCGGCAATCGCCTCGCCCACCGACACCGCGTGCACCCAGCCCGCGGTGCGATCCGCGTCACTCGGCGCCCCTCGCGCCAGTCGCGCCCGCGCGTTGAGCGGCACGCCGCGCGTCACACGCCGGACGAGCGCCACCGGCAGCCAGAGCACGACCAGTCCGACCAGGGCGAGGGCCGTATAGAGGGCGTACATCAGGCGTTCACCAGCCGGTCGGCCGCGGCCGTCGCCTCGTCGAGGCTTCGCTGGATCTCTTTGCGGGCCTGCTCGCGATCGCCGTCGCGGTCGATCGACGTCATCGCCCCGAATACGAGCGCCGCGCGCGCGAACGGCACCGGAATCTGGAACGCATCCCAGCTCGACAGATGCCACGCCGGGCTCGCGGCGAATCCGAGCGGCACGACGGGAGCCCCGGTGAGCGCCGCCAGCGCGACGACGCCGGATCCGAGCTGACCGCGCGGCCCGCGCGGCCCGTCGGGCGCCAGCGCCACGTCGCGCCCCGCGTCGACTGCCGTCTTGAGCGCGCGCAGCGCCTCGGCGCCGCCCCGCGACGACGAGCCGCGAATCACGTCGAGCCCGAAGCGGCGCACGTAGTCTCCCATGAGGCGGCCGTCCCGCGAGCGGCTCGCGAGCACGCTCACCGCGCGCGCGCCGTGGCTGCGCCGCAGGCGGGCGTTGAGCCAGGGCACCATGAGGATCCGGCCGTGCCAGACGCAATAGATGAGCGGGCGCGCGGCCGTCCAGCTCGGCGCCAGCGCGTCGACGCCCTCGGCGCGCAGGCGCAAGGTCGCGCCGACGACACGAACGAGCCCGGCGGCGAGCGGCGGCACGAGCGCGAGCAGCGGTTCCATCAGGCGCTCCGGCGGCGCGACACGATCACGCCGCACCCGCCTGCGCGAGCACGAGCCGCGCCGCGCGCGCTCCCACGCCCGGCTCGCCGAGCTGGCCGGCGAGCTCGCTGAACGCGGCGCGCTGCGCTTCGCGGGCGCCGGCGTCGGTCAAGAGCCGCAGCGCCTCGCGCGCGAGGCGCTCGCCGGTTGTCGTCCGCCGATAGAGCTCCGGAACGACGGCGCGTCCGAGCGTGAGGTTGGCGAGGCTGACCCACGGGACGCGCAGCACCAGCCGAGCGAGCAGCTCGCTCACGAACGAGAGACGATAGCAGACGACCATTGGCGTGCCGAGGAGCGCCGTCTCGAGCGTGACGGTGCCCGAGGTGACGAGCCCCACGTCGGCCGCCCGGATGACGGCGTGCGTCTGGCCTTCGACGATCTCCACGGGCGGACCGCCGGCAAGATGCTGCACGACCAGGTCTCGCTCGATCGTCGGAGCCAGGCCGAGCACGAACCGGGTCCCGGGCACCGTCCGCAGAATTTCCGTGGCGGCGTCTCGCATCGCCGGCAGCACGCGGACGACCTCCTGATGACGGCTGCCCGGCAAGAGCGCGACCACGGCCGCCCGGTCGTCGATCCCGAGCTGCTCGCGCGCGGTCCCACGCGTCGGCGGCGCCTGCAGCTGATCGAGGAGCGGATGGCCGACGAACTCCACGGGCACTCCGGCCCGGCGGTAGAGCGCGGCCTCGAACGGAAATACCGCGAGCACGAGCGAGACGAATCGCCGGATCGTTTTCACGCGGCCGCCGCGCCAGGCCCACACCTGGGGCGGAATGAAATACACGACCGGAACCTGCGCCTTCCGAGCGGCGCGGGCCAGGCGCAGATTGAACTCCGGGAAGTCGATCAGCACGAGGACCGCGGGCCGGTCGACGCTCTCGAGCACCGCGCGAAGCTCACGGTAGGCTCGGTACAGTCGCGGCACCTGACCGAGCGCCTCGCTGCCGCCAACCACGGCCTTGGTGGTGACGTCCACCATGAGCTTCATTCCCTCCGCCGCCATGCGCATCCCGCCCATACCGAAGAGCCGGCAACCCGGGTCGAGCCCGCGGAGCGCGCGGCACAGCACGGCGCCGTGCAGGTCACCGGAGGCTTCGCCGGCGACGAGCATCACGGCCGGGGAACCGGACGGCGTCACTCGACACCGACCAGAGCCATACCGGCCTGGTTCGCGATACGCAGGCACTCGTCGCGATCCAGCACGAGAACTCGCTCCGCTTCGACCGCGAGCACCTTGGCGCCGCCGGACGCCGCCGCCTCGATCGTCTCGGGACCGACGCCGGGCGTGTCGAAGCGATAGTCGTGCTCGCGCGCTGCCGCCTTGACGACGACGGCGCCGGGCCCGGCCTGCGCCAGGCCGCGGCGGATGGTCTCCGTCGTTCCTTCGGTCGCCTCGACGGCGGTGACAGCGCCCAACTTGACCACGACGGCCTGACCGACACCAGCGTCGGCGACGAGACGCGCGACGCCGAGGCCCCGCTGGACGTCCGCCCATTCGGTATCGGTCGGGGCTCGGCTCGACCAGCAGCCGCTTCGTCCGATCCAGTCGCCGAGGAACGGCCGCTGGTCGAGGACCTCGATGCCCATCTGGCCGAGCGTCGCCACGACGGCCTGGACGAGATTCGCGTCGGTCAGCGCGCCCCCCGCCTTCAGCTCGGCGAGCACGCCGTCCGGACGGCGCTCGTGGAGCACGTCCTTCATCCAGAACTTGCCGGAGAAGGCGACGGCACCGATGCGCTCGGCCTGAAGACCCGCCAGCACGGCGCCCGTCTCGCTGAGCCGGCTCGGGAACGTGCGGTCGGCATGCTCGGCCACGCCGGGCGCCTCGCCGAAGGTAAACGCGACCACGCGCCACCCGTGGCGCCGCGCTTCGCCGGCCATGCGCGCCGGCAGCACGCCGGCGCCGCATATCAAGCCGAGGGAGCGCTCCACGGAGGATCAGTCGAGTAGGCCGCCTCGCAGCGGCCTTCTCGGATCATGCGCTCGATCTCGAGCGCCATGGCCAGCGAGCGCACGTCCTCGGTCTCGGCCAGGACGACCTTCTCGCCCCCGCGCGACCGCCGGACGGCCCGGACCAGATGGAGGACCTCGAGCTTGAGGGGATTGTCCTTGTGAACCTGCACGTGCTCCACGAACGACGCGCGCCGGTAGCGGATCGACTCGCGGTTGAGCGTGTACTCCTGCGCGGCGCGACGGTGGATGCGGATGTCCTGCTCGGAGTAGTCGAGGACGACGTACGCCTCCGGCTGCGTGACCGCCAGCACACGGATCTTCTCCTCGGTGGCGCGACTCGCGGTGATGAGGGCGATCGTGCCGGACTCGAAGCCGATCTGCACGTTGGCGATGTCGGTCGTGGCGGAGTGGACCGTCGACCCCATCGCGGTGAGCCGCCGCGGCGGCGAGTCGACCAGGCCCAGCACGATGTCGAGGTCGTGGATCATCAGATCCATCACCACGCTGTCCTTCTGCACCCGCGGGGCGAACGGTCCCAGACGCCGCGATTCGATGAGGATCGGGCGCTCCACGATCTTCTTCAGCTCCTGCACCGCGCCGTTGAACCGCTCGACGTGCCCGACGTGCAGCACGGCGCCGCTCCGGCGCGCGATCGCGAAGAGCTCGCGCGCCTCCTCGAGCGTCGGGGTGATCGGCTTCTCGACGAGAACGCCGACGCCGGCCTCGAGCAGGTCGGCGGCGACCTGGAAGTGCTGCTCGGTCGGCACGGCGACGCTCGCGAGATCGACCTTGCCGATCAGCTCGTGGTGGTCGGACAGCGGCTGGGTGTCGTAGTAGGCCGCGACCTGCTTGGCGCGATCGCGATCGATATCGACGACTCCGATCAGATCGATGTCCCACAGCTCCGCGTAGGCGAGCATGTGGTACTGGCCCATGTGGCCGGCGCCCACGACACCAGCGCGTAGCCTGCGCTCGTCCCTGGCTCGTACCGCCATCACACCGGCTCGCTCTCGGCGCTCGGCACCCCGTCCGCCACCGTGCTGCCGGGCTCCGCGGCACCGCAGATACCACGCCGCGACCCGGCAATGAACTCGAGCAGCTGGAGAACCGGGCCCGTTGCCCGAAGCTCCTGGCGGATTCGCTCGACCGCCCGCTGAGGCGCGAGCCCGCTCCGGTAGAGCAGCCGATACGCGTCCTGAAGCAGCCGGCGGTCCGCGGGAGTCATCCCCGCGCGTCTGAGCCCGACGACGTTGATCGCGTGGGCGGCGGCCGGATTTCCGTCCGCGAGCACGAACGGCGGCACGTCCAGCGGTGACCTTCGAGGCGCCGCCGACGTAGGCGTACGCCCCGACTCGCGTGAACGGTACGATGCCGACGTGACCGCCGATGGTGGCGCGGTCGCCGATCTCACAGTGCCCGGTGATGCCTGCGTAGTTGATCACGATGACTCCGTCGCCGAGCCGACAATCGTGGGCCACGTGACTCATTGCCATGATGAGGCAGCCCGCGCCGATCTCGGTCCATTCTTCGGCGTGTGTCGCCCGGTGGACCGTGACGTACTCCCGGATGGCCGTGTCGGCACCGACCCTGACCCCCGACGGCGTACCGTCCTTGAACTTGAGGTCCTGGGGCCGGCCGCCGAGGATCGTTCCGTGGCCGATCTTGGCGCGGTCGCCGATCTCGACGCGGCCCTCCAGCACGCAGTGATGACCGATCTCGGCGTCGGCGCCGATCGTCACCTCGGGACCGATGATCGAGAACGCACCGACACGGACATTCCGGGCGAGGCTCGCCTTGGGGTCGACCAGAGCGGTCGGATGAATACTGTCAGGCGCCGTCATCGATCGTGCCCGGCTCACCGGCCGGCGACGGCGCGATTCCGAGTCGGCTCTCCAGCTGAGCGAGGCGACGCTCGGCGGCGCGAAGGCGGCGGGACATCTCGGGCAGATGCTTCTGAGAGGCGAAGAGCCGCTTGGCCTGCAGCATCGGCACGGCCGGCGTGCCCAGACGCCGCTCGCCCGCAGGCACGTCTTCCGAGACGCCCGCCTGGGCACCGAGCACCGCGCCGTCGCCGATCGTCAGGTGGTCGGCGAAGCCGACCTGTCCCGCGGCGATGACGCCGCGGCCGAGCCGGCACGAGCCCGAGATCCCGACCTGGGCCACGATGATCGAGTGCTCGCCGATCTCGACGTTGTGGCCGACCTGGACGAGGTTGTCGATCTTGGTCCCGCGACGAACGATCGTCCGGCCGAGCATGGCACGATCGATCGTCGTGTTGGCGCCGATGTCGACGTCATCCTCGATCACCACGATGCCGACCTGCGGGATCTTGCGATGCCCGCCGGCGTCGAAGACGTAGCCAAAGCCATCGCCGCCGATGACGGCGCCGGCCTGAACGACGACGCGGCATCCGAGCCGGACGCCTTCGCACAGCACGACCCGGGGATGGAGCACCGAGGCCTCGCCGACCTCGACCCCCGGTCCGACATAGACGAGCGGATGGATCGCGACGCGCGGCCCGATCACGGCGCCCGAGCCGATCACCGCCATCGCACCGATCGACGCGCTCGGGTCGATACGCGCGTCACGGGCCACGATCGCCGACGAGTCGATGCCGGCCGGCGGCGCCGTCACCGGGTGAAACAGGGTGAGCAGCGCGATCAGGGCCTGTTGCGGGCTGCTGGAGCGCAGGAGCGGCCCCGGCAGGCCCGACATGCTGTCCGCCACCAGTAGGGCACCGGCACGCGAAGTCTCGGCGGCCGGGCGATATCGGGCGTCAATCAGAAAGGAGATCTGTTCCGGGCCGGCCGCATCGAGCGCCGCGACACCGGTCACACGCCGGCCGGGGTCGCCCTCGAGCTTCGCGCCGAGGGTCGCGGCGAGCTCACCGAGCGTGAACCCGGCAGGCGTACCCATCAAGGGGTCTTCTTCGCCGGAACCGCCTGGTTGTACGCGTTGATGACCTCGTCGGTCAGATCGGCGTCGGGCGACGCGTACAGAACCGAAGCGCCCCGCTTCTCGACGATCATGTAGAAGCCCTTGTCCTTGCCCACCTTCTCGATGACGCCCGACAGCTCCTGGAGCACTTTCTGGAGCAAGATCTGCTCCTTCTTCTCGAGCTCCTTCTGGTAGTCGTCCATCATCCGGGCGGCGTCGCGGCGCTTGCGCTCGAACGTCTCCTGTTTCTCGCGCCGAGCGTCGGCCGTCATGAGCGGCCCCTTCTTCTCGAGCTCGTCGCGGAGCTTCTCGAGCTCCTGCCGCTTGCCGTCCATCTCCTTCTGCATGCCCCCCTTCTCCCGCTCGAGCTGCTCGCGCGCCGCCACGCCGGCCGACGACCGCGCGAGCACGCGCTGGACGTCGATGTAGGCGATCCGGACCGACGACGCCGAGACCGCCGCCGGCGCAGGTTGCTGGGCCGCGGCCAGGCTCGGTCCGACGACCAGGAGCCCCCCCACCAGTACGAGTACAGCACTCCAATGCCTCATCCGACCCTCCTAAAACGGCGACCCTACGGAGAATTGAAATGCGCCGGACCCCTCGCCCGGCCTCGGGGCGACGTTCAAACCGTAGTCGACCCGGATAGGCCCGAACGGTGACTGCCATCGTATACCCGCACCCGGCCCATACCGCAGATCCGTGGGATCGAACGGGGTGCCGAACCCGTAGACATTACCGATGTCGAAAAAGAACGCGACCCGCAGTCCGAAGGGCAGCGGGATGATGTATTCGACGTTGGCCAGGACCTGGGACGTGCCGCCCGTCTTGAACCCGGCGTCGTCGACCGGCGACACGCTGCGGAACTTGAAGGCGCGGATCGTGTTCGGGCCGCCGAGGTAGTAGCGTTCGTAAATCGGGACTTCTTGGCCGCCCCACCCTTCCACGAGTCCCGTCTCGAACCGGGTTCCCAGGATGTGGCCGAACCAGATCGGCCAGAAATACGTCTGGAGGAAGTTCACTTTGTAGAACTGCGAGTCGCCCCCGAGGCCGGCGAAGTCGAGGGTGATGGCGGTCTGCCCGCCCTTGCTGGGAGCCGCGATGAAGTCCCGGCTGTCACGGGTCAGGGCGCCGCCGATCGACGAGGTGATCGTCGTCCCTTTCTGCTCCACCAGGTCCGGCTGGGGCGTTGTCGCTGAGGTCTCTGATGATGTCCTGCGACAGGCGATAGCCGGTACTCCAGCGCCAGTACTCGGCAAACGGATGGCTCATCCGGAGATTGAGGCCGGTGGTGTCGTACGTGTAGTCCTGGTAGTTGCGGATGCTCTTGTACACGTCGAACCCGCCCGACAGCGGGCGGTCGAAGAGCCAGGGGTCGGTGAAGCTGATGGTCCCCTGCTGCGTCTCGACACCGGCGCGAATCCGGATCGCGACCTCCCAGCCGCGGCCCAGGAAGTTGCGCTGGGCGAGGTCGATCGTGCCGACCAGCGAGTCCACCGAGGAGTAGCCGCCGCCGATGCTGAACAGGCCGGTCGCTCGCTCGACGACCACGATGTTCACGATGATGCGCGTCTTGTCCGAGCCGGGCTGCGTGTCGACGTTGACCGTCTCGAAGTAGCCCAGGTTGACGAGCCGCTGGCGGGCCCGTTCCTTGTTCTGGAGCGTGTAGAGATCACCCTCGTGCAGCGGCAGCTCACGGCGCAGGATCTTGTCCTCGCTCCGGACATTGCCGCTGATGTTGATGCGCTCGACGTACACTTCGGGCCCTTCGGTGATCTCGAAGGTCAGGTTGATCTGGTTGAACGCCGGCAGCTGGTCGCGCTTGGCGTTCACGTCGGCCGAGGCGCGGCCGATCGTGCTGTAGAGGTTCAGGATCCCCGCGACGCTGTCTCGGACCCGACTCACCGAGAACACGTCGCCGGTCTTGAGCCTGATCTGCCGGTCGACCTCGCGCTCCGGCAGCAGGGTGACACCGGTCATCTTCACGTCGCCGACGCGGAACTGGGGTCCCTCCACGACGACGATCGTGATCGTCACGCGCGCCCGCTCGCGATCGACGGCGACGTCGTGCGACTCGACGCGGGCCTGGATGTAGCCGTTGTCGTTGTAGAGGCCGATCAGCCGGTCGATGTCCAGCTCGAGGCGCTGGCGCTGGACCTTGCCGCGCATGATGAAGTACTGCCGCTCCTTCGTCTCCATCGCTTCCTTGAGCTGGTCGTCTCGCAGCCCCTTGTTGCCGCGGAATTGGATCGCCTCGATCGTCATCTGGCGCCCTTCGACGATGTTGAAGATCAGCTTCACGTCCGAATCGGCGAATTTCTCGACGGTGGGAGTGATCTGGACCTCGAAGTAGCCCTCGTCCTCGTAGAAGTCGCGAAGCTTTTCGACCGCGCGCTGCACGTCGACCGGGTTGTACACGCTGCCGAGCTTCACGTCGATCTTGTCCTGCAGGCTGTCCCGGTCTTCGGCCTTGTTGCCCACGAAGTCGACGTCGCGGACGAAGGGGCGCTCCGAGACCGCGAAGACGATCTTCACGCCGCCCTCGAAGTCCTCGACCCGCAGCTGGACGTCGTCGAAGAAGCCGAGACTGAAGATGGAGCGGATGTCCTCGGAGAGAAGCGAGGGGTTGAAGGCCGAGCCGACGGTGCTCTTGACTCGGCCGAGGATCACGGCGTCCTGCACACGTCGATTGCCTTCGACGTGGATGTCACGGATGAGGATGGGTGGCGGTTGGGACTGCTGCGCCCGGGCCGTCGAGGCGATGAAGAGGCCTGCCGTCAGAACAACAACGACCGCCAGACACACCCGGCCCGCTGTCGTCACCAGGCTCTCAGGCGTGTCAGGACGGCCTGCTAGTGCTCTGCAAGCTCGAGGGGCGCCTCGGCAGCTTGCGCTTCGCGGAACGTGAAGTTCGCCCCCTCGATATCCACCTCGATGCGGGCGCTCTCCGCGACCTGGCCGCGAACGATCGCCTCGGCCAGGGGATCCTCGATGTGCTTCTGGATCGTCCGCCGTAGCTGCCGTGCGCCGTACGTCTGGTCGTAGCCCTTCTCCACCAGCGCCGCTTCCGCCGCCGGCGTCAACATGAGCTCGATGCCCTTCTCGCTGAGCTGCTTGTTGATCCGGTCGATCATCAGGCGAATGATCTGCTTGATGTGGTCGAGCGAGAGGGCGTGGAAGACGATGATGTCGTCGATCCGGTTCAGGAACTCCGGCCGGAACGCCCGCTTCATCTCTTCGAGGACGCGCTCCTTCATCTTGTCGTAGCTCGACTCGTCAGTCTCCTGCAAGAACCCGGGGGACACGCGCTTACCGATCAGGCTCGTCCCGAGGTTCGAGGTCATGATCAGGATGGTGTTCTTGAAATCGACGACGTGGCCGAGCGAGTCGGTGAGCCGGCCGTCGTCCAGGACCTGGAGCATCATGTTGAAGACGTCCGGGTGGGCCTTCTCGATCTCGTCGAAGAGCACGACGGAGTACGGACGCCGCCGCACCTTCTCGGTGAGGAACCCGCCCTCTTCGTAGCCGACGTATCCGGGAGGCGCGCCGAGCAGGCGCGAGACCGAGAACTTCTCCATGTACTCGGACATGTCCACGCGGATCAGCGCGTTCTCGTCGCCGAACAGGTACTCGGCGAGGGCGCGGGCCAGCTCGGTCTTGCCGACGCCGGTGGGGCCGAGGAACACGAACGAGCCGACCGGGCGCTTGGCGTCCTTCAGGCCGGCGCGGGAGCGGCGGATCGCGCGCGCGACGGCCGCGACCGCGTCGTTCTGGCCGATGATCCGGCCGTGGAGCGCCTCTTCCATCCGGGCGAGCTTCTCGGATTCCTTCTCCTCGAGCTTGGCGAGCGGGATGCCGGTCCAGCGGGACACGATGAACTCGATGTCCTCTTCCTCGACCGTCTGCGTCCCCTTGCCCTTGTTCTTCTCCCACTCGCGCTTGAGCTCCTCATCGCGGTGGCGAAGGACCTTCTCCTTCTCGCGCAGCGAGGCGGCCTTCTCGAACTCCTGCGCCTCGAGATACATGTCCTTCTCGCGGATCACCCGCTCGAGCTCCTTCTCGATCTCCTTGAGCTCGGGCGGCGGCGTCAGCGCCATGAGGCGCGTCCGCGAGGAGGCCTCGTCGATCACGTCGATCGCCTTGTCGGGGAGCTGGCGGTCGGTGATGTAGCGATCGGCCAGCTGCACCGCCGCGGAGATCGCGCGCTCGGTGATCTTCACCCGGTGGTGGGCCTCGTACTTGTGTCGGAGGCCGCGGATGATCTCGATCGCCTGCGGCACCGACGGCGCCTTGACGATGACCGGCTGGAAGCGCCGCTCGAGGGCGCCGTCCTTCTCGATGTACTTGCGGTATTCGTCGAGAGTCGTCGCGCCGATCGTCTGGATCTCGCCGCGCGAGAGGGCCGGCTTGAGCATGTTCGACGCGTCGATCGCGCCCTCGGCCGCGCCCGCCCCGATGAGCGTATGGAGCTCATCCAGGAAGAGGACGACGTTCTCCGACTGGCGAATCTCCTTCATGACCGCCTTCAGCCGCTCCTCGAACTGGCCGCGATACTTCGTCCCGGCGACGAGAGCGCCCAGATCGAGCTGGAGCAGCCGCTTGTTCACGAGGACATCCGGCACGTCGTGGCCGATGATCTTCTGCGCGAGCCCTTCGACGATGGCGGTCTTGCCCACGCCGGGCTCGCCGATCAGGACCGGATTGTTCTTCGTCCGGCGCGCGAGAATCTGGATGACGCGCTCGATTTCCTGCTCACGGCCGATGACCGGATCGAGCTTGGTCTCGCGAGCGAGCTGGGTGAGATCGCGGGCGAACTCATCGAGGACCGGCGTCTGCGAGCGCTTCTTGGGGCGCGGGTAGTACTGGTCGCCGAGCAGCGCCAGGGTCTCCTGGCGAACCTCGTCGAGTCGGGCGCCGAGTGACTCGAGGATCTTCGCGGCGATCGACTGCCCCTCTTTCATGAGGCCGAGGAGCAAGTGCTCGGTCCCGATGTAGTTGTGGCCGAGCTGCCGCGCTTCCTCGATGGACAACTCGAGCACGCGCTTGGCCTGCGGCGTGAACGGCACTTCCCCGAACGTGAGCGTCTTGGGGAATCCTGCGAGCGCGCGCTCGACCTCCGCCTTGACGGTCTCGAGCCGCAGCCCCAGCCGCTGGAGAACCGCGGTCGCGATTCCCTCACCGTCACGGATCAGCCCGAGAAGGACGTGTTCCGTGCCGACGAAATCGTGGCGGAAACGACCGGCTTCCTCACGCGCTAAGATAATGACCCGTCGCGCCCGTTCGGTGAACCGTTCAAACACTGGTGGTCCCCACCCCTCCCGCAGGTCGCGGAGATGCGAATTTACTTGCTCTGACGGCTAGTTACCAGACTGCGAATTCAGTATAGCCCACGCCCCCTAA
Source organism: uncultured Candidatus Rokubacteria bacterium (assembly GCA_963789955.1). GTDB lineage: Bacteria > Methylomirabilota > Methylomirabilia > Rokubacteriales > CSP1-6 > AR31. The sequence continues at coordinate 50,661 of CAWBMV010000030.1, read as the reverse complement.
GCCTGCTAGCCTTTTTTGCCCGCAGCCGACTAACTGCGCGAAACCGTTATCCGATCGACGTCGATTCGCCTCGGATCTCCCGCGCCCGCCCCTCGACCAGCCGATAGCCCCGCTCGGCCTTTTGGGCCAGGTCGGGATTGTGGGTGGCGACGAGAAAGGCCAGCTTCCGCTCGGCCTGAAGCCGGAGGAAGAGATCGTAGATGACCTCGCTGGTCTTGGGGTCCAGGTTGCCCGTCGGCTCGTCGGCCAGGATGACTTTGGGGTTGTTGATCAGCGCCCGAGCGATCGCGACCCGCTGCTGCTCGCCCCCCGAGAGCTCTCCCGGGAGATGGCTCATCCGATCGGCCAGCCCGACTTCCGTCAGAGCCGCCGCGGCGAGCTCCCTCACCTCGCGAGTGGGCTTGCGCTCGATCAGCGCGGGGATCATCGCGTTCTCGAGCGCGCTCATGTCCCCGAGGAGATTGTAGAACTGGAAGACGAACCCGACGTCGCGGCGCCGATAACGTGCGAGCCCGGTCTCGGGCCACGCCGCGAGGTCTTCTCCCTGGAACAAGACGCGGCCTGCCGTCGGCCGATCGAGGCCGCCGAGCAGGTGCAACAAAGTCGACTTCCCGACGCCCGAGGCGCCGAGCAGGGCGACGAACTCGCCGGGCGCAATCGTCACGCTCGCGCCGCGGAGAACGCGCACGACCTCGGGCCCGGACCGGTACTCCTTCTCGAGCTCCTCGCCGACGAGGAGCGCGGCGGACCCGACGTCACTCATACCGGAGCACGTCGACCGGCGCCAGCGAGCCCGCCCGCTTCGCCGGGATGATCGTGGCCAGGAACGACAGGAGGAGCGTCGCGCCGATGATCATGAGCCCATCGCTCATCGTCAGCTTCATCGGCAAGTAGTCGATCTGGTACACGTCGCCCGCAAGCCGGATGACCTTGTAGGTGTTCTGGGCCCAGATCATGGTGAGCCCGGCCGCGGCGCCGGCCGCCGTGCCGGCGACGCCGATCGTCATGCCGACGGCGAAGAACACGAGGGTGATCGAGCGCGCGGACGCCCCCACCGCCTTGAGGATTCCGATCTCCTTGCGCTTCTCGGCGACCAGAAGCACGAGGTGACCGATGATCGCGAACGCCGCCACCAGCACGATGATCGTCACGACCACGAAGAGCGCGAGCTTCTCGAGCTGGAGCGCCGCGAACAGGCTCCGGTTCATCTCCATCCAGTCCCGGACCCAGTACCGGAAGCCCAGCTGGGCCGAGACGAAACGGCCGACGTTCTTGGCGTCGAACGGGTCGTTCAGCTTGACCTCGATGCCGGTGACCCCGGCCAGCCCGGCGAACTCTTTCGCCAGCGGCAGGCTCAGGTAGGCGATCGAGGAATCGTACTCGTGCATGCCGATCTCGATCGTACCGGCCACCAGGTAGCGGCGCATCTTGGGGACCATGCCCACGGCCGTGACCGCGCCCTCGGGTGAGATCACCGTGATCGATTCGCCCGGGAACACACCGAGACTGCGCGCCAGCTCGCGCCCGAGCACGATGGCGGGCGCGCCGTCGGCGAGCGGATCGAGCGAGCCTTGCCGGAGCTGCGCGCGGACGTCGTCTCGCACCGCGGGTGTCGTCAGGTCGATCCCGCGGATCAGGCCGCCGCGGGCTCCGCCGTTCGGCGTCGTGAAGAGCGCCTGCTGGTGGACGAAAGGCGTGGCCGAGTGAACGCCGCGGATCGCCTTCACGCGGGCCGCGACCTTGTCGGCGTCGTCGAGCCCCGCCGAGCCGCCCTGGAAGATCAGCAGGTGCGGGCTGCCGGCGATGATCCGATCGCGGATCCCGTCCTGGAAGCCGGTCATCACCGCGAGCACCACGATCAGCGCGGCGACTCCCAGAAAGACGCCGCCGAGGCCGATCCACACGAAGAGCGAGAGATTCGTGCGCTGGCCGCGCGACCGGAGATACCGGAAGCCGAGCAGGAGCTCGAAGGGCAGGTTCATCGCCCGCCCTCGGGCCGCAGGAGCGGAAACAGGATCGTCTCGCGGATCGACGGCTGGTTCGCGAACATCATGAGGAGCCGATCGATGCCGATTCCTTCGCCCGCGGCCGGCGGCATGCCGTATTCGAGCGCGCGGACGTAGTCCTCGTCGAGCCAGTGGGCCTCGTCGTCGCCGCGCGCCTGCAGGGCCGCCTGCTCGCGGAAGCGCGCCAGCTGGTCGATCGGATCGTTCAGCTCGCTGTACGCGTTGGCGACTTCGTGCCGCGCGACGAAGAGCTCGAATCGATCGACGAGCTGGGAGTTGTCGCGCTTGCGCTTGGCCAGCGGCGAGAGCTCGGTCGGAAAGTCGATGACGAACGTCGGTTGAATCAAGGTCGGCTCCACCAGGGTCTCGAAGACTTCCTTCCACAGCGTCGACGCCGGTCCCCCGTCGTGGACGATCCCGCGCGCCGACGCGGCCGTCGCGACGGTCGCGACGTCGGTCGTGGGTGTGACACCGATTCCGAGGGCCTGCGACAGGCCATCGAAGAACGTCAGACGCCGCCACGGTGGCTTGAGATCGATCGCGTGCTCGCCCCACACGAGGGACAGCGAGCCGCGCAGCGCGTGGGCGAGCTCCACGAACAGCGCCTCGGTCAGCTCCATCAGGTCCGTGTAGTCCGCGTACGCCTGGTAGAACTCGAGCGTCGTGAACTCGGGATTGTGGTGGGTCGAGATCCCCTCGTTCCGGAAGTTTCGATTGATCTCGTAGACCCGCTCGAAGCCGCCCACGAGCAGGCGCTTGAGATAGAGCTCGGGCGCGATGCGCAGGTAGAGGTCCAGGTCGAGCGCGTTGTGGTGGGTCTTGAAGGGCCGGGCGATCGCGCCGCCCGGGATCGGCTGCATCATCGGCGTCTCGACCTCGAGGAAGCCCCGCGCGTCGAGGAACGCCCGAATGCCGCGAACGAGCCGCGCGCGCATCGTGAAGATCTCGCGCGCCTCGGCGTTGACGATGAGGTCCACGTAGCGCTGCCGGTAGCGCGTCTCGATGTCCTTCAGACCGTGCCACTTCTCGGGAAGCGGCCGCAGCGACTTGGCGAGGAACGTGAACGCCTTCACCGCCACCGTCAGCTCACCCGTCCGCGTGCGGAACATCTCGCCGGTCACGCCGACGAAGTCGCCCATGTCGAGCTCGACGAACCGCGCGTACTCGTCGCCGAGGCCGTCGGCGCGCGCGTAGAGCTGGATCCGCCCGGTCTGATCCATGAGATGGGCGAAGCACGTCTTGCCGTGATGGCGAATGGTCACGATCCGACCCGCGAGGCTCACGGGACCAAAGCCCTTCAGCTCTTCGTCGGTCGCGCTGCCGAGTCGCTCCGCGAGGTCGCGGGCCCACTGCGTCACCGGATACCGACCGCCGAACGGATCGATCCCGCGGCTACGCAAGCTGTCGAGCTTCTCGCGGCGGAGCCGGATCAGCTCGTTGTCGTCCAGGTTCGGCGCGGACTCGCCTCGTCCGCGGCCTCCGCGATCGTCACTCATGCTTCACGACCTCTCGCCCAGAGCAGGTACGCCTTGATGAACGGGTCGAGGTCGCCGTCCATGACGCCCTCCACGTTGCCGACCTCGAGCCCGGTTCGATGGTCCTTGATCAGCTGGTACGGATGGAACGTGTACGACCGGATCTGGCTGCCGAAGGCGATCTCCTTCTTGTGTCCGGTCAGCTCCGCCAGCTCCTCGCGCTGCTTCTTCTCGGCGATCTCGTAGAGCCTGGCTTTCAAGATCCGCATGGCGGTGTCGCGATTCCGGAGCTGTGAGCGCTCGTTCTGGCACGAGACGACGATGCCGGTCGGCATGTGCGTGATGCGCACCGCCGAGTCCGCGGTGTTGACGCCCTGCCCGCCCGGCCCCGACGCTCGAAATACGTCGATCCGGAGCTCGTCCTCCCGCACGTTGACCTCGACGTCGTCCACCTCGGGCACGACCGCGACCGAGGCGAAGCTCGTCTGCCGGCGGCTAGACGCGTCGAAGGGAGAGATGCGCACGAGACGATGCACGCCGGTCTCGCCGCGCAGATAGCCGAAGCTGTACTCGCCGGAGACCTCGACGGTGGCCGACTTGATGCCCGCTTCGTCGCCGGGCAGCAGATCGACCACCTCCGCCTTCAGGCCCGAGCGCTCGCACCAGCGGAGGTACATGCGCAGGAGCATCTGAGCCCAATCCTGCGACTCGGTGCCGCCGGCGCCGGGATGGATCGACACGATCGCGGCCTTCGTGTCGTGGGGGCCCGAGAGCATGATCTTCAGCTCGAACTCGTCGAGGTCCTTCGCGAGGCCGGCGAGGCCGTCGGTGATCTCGGCGTCGAGGCTTCCGTCGGTTGCCTCCTCGGCGAGCTCGAGGAGCACCGAGAGATCTTCGGCCTTCCCGCTGAGCTCCTTCAGGCGGGCGACGAGGCGCGAGAGCTCGGTCCGCTCGCGGATGACCTCTTGCGCACGGCGGTTGTCCTCCCAGAAGGACGGCTTGGCCATGTCGCTGTCGAGCGCGGCGAGCCGCTGCTCCTTGGCAGGGACGTCAAAGATGGCCTCGGAGCTCGGTCACCCGGCCCGACAACAGCGTGAGGTCGCGCTTGAAATCGCCGAGCATCAGGCCACTCGCTTCCACGCGTGGAGCGCGAGCAGCGCGCCCGAGACCGCGAGCGACAGGTACGCGACCCAGTCTCCGAAGCGCGAGTACAGCGTGTACCGCGTCCGGAGCGGCACCCGCTCGGTCGCCGTGGTCCGCTCGTACAGCGGCACGCGGCGGACGATCTTACCGCTGGGTGCGATGAAGGCCGAGACCCCGGTGTTCGCCGCCCGAACCACCGCGACGCGGTGCTCGACGGCACGGAACGGATACATGGCGAGATGTTGCCACGGGCCGCTCGTACGACCAAACCATGCGTCGTTCGTCATGTTCACGATCAGACGTGCGCCACCTTTCACGAACTCGCGGACAAGCTCAGGGAAGATTCCCTCGTAACAGATCACCACTCCGAATGGGGCTGGCGGGCCCGGGAAGACGCTCGCGCTGGAGCCCGGCTCGAGCTCGGCGATGAACTCGGCCCAGCCCCGAACGAATCCGATCAGTCCCGATAGCGGCACATACTCACCGAACGGAACGAGCTGGATTTTATCATATCGCCCGACGATGCCTCGTTCCGTGAGAAGAAACGCCGTGTTACGCACCTTCGGTGGAGTCGACGCATCAACGTCGATCGAGCCCACCAGGAGCGGCACGCGCAGAGAGCCGGCTAGCGCGCCGAGCGTTCTGAGAAGCGCCGGGTCGCGCCGCAGCGGCGTGGGGGCCGCCGTCTCCGGCCACACGATCAGGTCGGGCCGCTCGGCGCCCGCGCGCGACGTCAGGGTGAGATAGATCGCCAGGGTCGTCGGGCCGAACGCGGGGTCGAACTTCAAGGGCTGCTCGATCGAGGGCTGCATGACCGCCACGCTCAGCTCGCCCGGCGGAGCGGGCTCCGCCAAGCGCCAGGCGCCAAAGGCGAGCGTCCCTCCCAGCAACGCCCCGGCGATCGCGACCCCACCCAGCGCCGGGCGCCATGCGAGCACGAAGCAGCCGGCGATCGCGGCGTTGATGGCCACGATCAGCAGCGACACGGCGTACACGCCGCCGAGCTCGGCGATCTGGATGACCGGCAAGCGCAGGTACTGCGAGTAGCCGATGAGACCCCAGGGAAAGCCGCCGAAGAGGTGGCCGCGAAGCCACTCGCCGGCGACCCACAGGAACGGCGACGCGCAGAGTGCCCAGACGGTCGAGCGCCGCCCGAGCCACGCGATCGCGGCGGCGAAGGCGCCGACATAGAGCGCGCAGTATCCGGCGAGCGCCAAGGTCGGGCCCCAGGTGAGCGGCCACGGAATCGTGCTGTACGTCCTGAAGGTGAAGTCGAGCCACCGCAGGAGGACCAGGTAGAACACGGTTCCGAACGCCCAGCCCCAGGCGAAGGCCTGGCGAATCGGCTGGCGCAGCGAATCGACGATCAGCGGGGCGAGGGCGACCCAGACGATCCCTTCCCAGTCCGTTCGAGGAAACGCCAGCCCCATGAAGAAGGCGGTGCCCAGGAGGACGAGGGCACGACGCGGCGACGGACGCAGGCTCAGGAGCCCCACGCGAGCCGATCAGCCAGAAACCGCGGTAGTCCCCCGCGCAGGATCTTCTCGCGCGCCCCCGCGACATCGTAGGCGACGCGACGAACCGCGATCGTTCCGCGCTCGACGTCCCAGATCGCGTAGGCCGCGCGCGGATCGCGATCGCGCGGCTGACCGACGCTGCCGACGTTGACGAGATATCTCCGGCCGCGCTCGAGCTCGACATCGACCGCGCCTGCCCGGTGCTCCGGTCCCGACGAGCCGAGTGACCACGTACCGGCCAGATGCGAGTGACCGACGAAGCAGAGCCGTGTGGTGAAGGCTCCGAACGCGTCGAAGCCGTCCTGCGCGGTCAGCAGATACTCCCACTCGTCCGGACGGTCGGGCGAGGCGTGCACGAGCGTGGCGTCACCGACCTGGGCGACCAGCGGGAGCGAGGCGAGGTAGGTGCGATGGTCTTCGTCGACCCGCTCCCGCGTCCACTCGGCCGCGGCCCGGGCGTGAACGTTGAACCACTCGAGATCGATGAGCCCGGCCACCGCATGCTCGTGATTGCCGCCGACGATCGCCTGCGCCCGCTCGGCGACCAGCTCGATGCAGGCGACCGGATCCGCGCCGTAGCCCACGAGGTCGCCCAGGCACAGGAGCGCGTCCGTCCGCGACGCGGCGTCGGCGAGCACCGCCTGGAGCGCTTCGAGGTTGGCGTGGACATCCGAAAGCACCGCATACCGCACGGGGCAGACTCAGAACGCGGGGCGGAGTTCTTTGTGGATGCGGTCGAGCAAGCCGTTGATGAATCGGCTCGACTCCTTGGTCCCGAACTTCTTGGCGATCTCGATGGCCTCGTTGATCGCGACCTTCGGCGGCACCTCGGCCGTCCACAGGAGCTCGTAGACGGCAAGCCTCAGGATGTTGCGGTCGACGACCGCCATGCGATCGAGGTCCCAGTGCTCCGCGAACTGGGAGATGGCGTGATCGATCTTTTCCTGGTTCGACTTGACGCCGCGGACGAGCGCGTCGCCGAAGACGCGCGTGTCGTCGTCGACGGGATGGCGCGCCCAGAACTCCTCGTCGTGCGGGATCGGGTCGTCGTCGCCGTTGAGGTCGAGCTGGTACAAGAACTGGAGGGCGACTTCGCGAGCCTTCCTGCGCTTGCCCACGGCGCGCCGACTCGTCGGCTTATCGGCGTCGGACATGTCCTGGGCGCGCGGGATTCCGCCCCGCGCGATGATCGCCGAGCTGGCGAAGCCACTCGGCCATCTGCAGTGCCGCCTCGGCGGCCTCTTCGCCGCGGTTCCCCACGTCCCCGCCCGCGCGCGCCCACGCCTGCTCCTCGGTCAGCGAGGTGATGACGCCGAACGTCGTGGGCACGCCCGTCGTGAGCGCGACGTGCCGGATGCCGGCCGCGGCCTCGCGCGCGACGTGCTCGAAGTGCGGCGTTTGCCCGCGGATGACGACGCCGACGCACACGATCCCTGAATAGCGCCCGGTCGTCGCGAGGTGGTTCGCGGCCTGAGGCAGCTCGAAGGATCCCGGGACCCAGTGGACTTCGATCGCGTCGGGCCCCAGCCGCGCGGCCCGCAGAGCTTGCAGCGCGCCGGCGACGAGCCGCTGCGTGATGCGCTCGTTGAAGCGGGCGGCGACGATCGCGAACCTGAACGCGCCCGCGCTCCCGGCGGCGCGGCGAAACTTCGGGGCTCGACCGGCCATATCAGTCCGGCAGGGACGACAGGAGGTGCCCGAGCTTGTCGCGCTTCGTGCTGAGGTACTTCCGGTTCGTCTCGGTCGCCGGAATCTCGATCGGGACGCGCTCGGAGATGTGCAGCCCGTACCCCTCGAGGCCGACGATCTTCTTCGGGTTGTTGGTGAGGAGCTTCAAGTTCTTGACCCCGAGATCCACGAGGATCTGCGCGCCGATGCCGTAGTCGCGCAGGTCGGCGTGGAACCCCAGCGCGATGTTGGCCTCGACCGTGTCCTTCCCCTGGTCCTGGAGCTCGTAGGCGCGCATCTTGTTGAGGAGCCCGATCCCCCGCCCCTCTTGCCGCATGTACACGAAGACGCCGCGCCCCTCGGCCTGGATCCGCTGCAGGGCCTTGTCGAGCTGGAGCCCGCAATCGCAGCGACGCGAGTGGAAGACGTCACCCGTCAGGCACTCGGAGTGCACCCGGACCAGCACGGGCGAGTCGCCGGACACCGAGCCCATCACGAGGGCCAACGGCACGCGGCTGTCGACCGTGGTGTCGTAGGCGACCGCGGTGAACTCGCCGAAGTCCGTCGGCAGCTTGGTCGTCGCGATGCGGCGCACCAGCTTCTCCTTGTGAATCCGGTACTCGATGAGGTCCGTGATCGTGATCATCTTGAGGCCGTGCGAGGTCGCGAGCGCGGTCAGCTGCGGCACGCGCGCCATGCCGCCGTCCTCGTCGAGGACTTCGCAGATGACACCCGCGGGATAGCAGCCGGCCAGGCGAGCCAGATCGACCGCGGCCTCGGTGTGGCCGGCCCGTCGCAGGACGCCGCCCGCCATGGCCCGAAGCGGGAAGATGTGGCCCGGGCGCGTCAGGTCGTCGGGCGCGCATGAGCGGATCGACGAGCGTGCGGATCGTGACCGCGCGATCGTAGGCGGACGTGCCGGTGGTGACGCCCCGGCGGGCGTCGACGGTGACCGTGAACGCGGTGCCCATGGGCGCGGTGTTGTCGGACACCATCATCGAGATCTTGAGCTCGTCGAGGCGCTCGCCGAGCATCGGCACGCAGATCAGGCCGCGGCCGTACTTGGCCATGAAGTTCACGGCCTCCGGCGTCGCCGCGATCCGCCGCCATCACGAGGTCGCCTTCGTTCTCGCGGTCCTCGTCGTCCACGACGAGCGAGCATCCGCCCCTGGCGGATCTCCTCGATGCCCTCCTCGATGGTCGAGAACCCGGTCATGTCGTCCCCCTGAGTGCCAGCGCGCGCACGCAGATACTTGCCGATCACGTCCGCCTCGATGTTCACCGCCTGACCCGGCCTGCAGCCGTCCAAGCGTCGTCACCGCCAGCGTGTGCGGGATCAGCATGACCTCGAAGCTCCGATCACCCAGCGCCGCCACCGTCAGGCTGACGCCGTCCACGGCGACCGACCCCTGGGGTATCAGGAGCGGCTCGAGGTCGCGGCTCGGCAGCGTGACCCGCACCCGCGCCGTCGATTCTACACGGGTTACGCGCGTCCACGGTGCCCACGCCGTCGACGTGGCCGAGGACCAGATGACCGCCGAGGGCGCCGCCGAACCGCAGCGGACGCTCGAGGTTGACGCGGTCGCCCGCGGAGCCACGTGCCCGAGCGCCGTGCGGCGAGCGTCTCCGGACCGATCTCGAAGGCGAACCCGTCGAGGGGCGCCGCTCGACCACCGTGAGGCAGACGCCGTTCACCGCGACGCTGGCGCCGAGCTCGACTCCCGTCGAGGGTCACGCGCGGCGCTCGATCTCGAGGCGCGCGACGTCGCCCGTGCCGCTCGACGCGCGCGGACCGTGCCGACCTCCTCGACGATCCCCGTGAACATCAGCCGCTCCGGGCCCGCGGACCACGTCGGCCTCGACGAGCAGATCGTCGCCGACAGGGCGTGACCGTGAAACCGCGCCAGGCGCACGGCGCTCTTGAGCTCGCGCCCCTCCCCGGCCACCGCCGGCGTCGCGCCGCGCCCGCCGAGCAGCAGCGGAGCCACGAACACCGCCACGCGATCGACCAGGCCGGCGTCGAGGAAGGCGCCGTGGACCTCGCCGCCGCCCTCGACGAGCACCGCGCGCACCTCGCGCAGCGAGCAGCTCGGCGAGGAGCGCGCCCAGATCGACGCGCCCGTCTCGCGTGCCGACACGACACGACCGTGGCGCCCGACGCCGCCAGGTCGCGGACGCGCCCGCGCGGGGCGTCGTCGCCGACCGTGATCACGGCGTGGCCGGGCTCGGCCGGCGCGAATGAGCGCGCGCGCCGGCGGGAGTCCGGGCCGCGGTGTCGAGCACGACCCGTCAGGGGCTCGCGCGGCCAGGGCTGCTCGAGCCGCACGGTCAGCGCCGGATCGTCGCGCAGCACCGTCCCGACGCCGACGACGATCGCGTCCGACTTCGCTGCGCAGACGATGCGCTCGCCGGCGAGCGGCGTCCCCGGTGATCCACTGGGAGGCGCCGTGGCAGGTCGGCGATCTTGCCGTCGAGGGTCATCGCCGCCTTGAGCGTGACGTGCGGCCGTCCGCTCGCGCATCGCGGTGAGGAACGCCCGATTCTGGCGCTCGGCCTCCGCGGCAGCCGGCTCCGACCGACGACCTCGACGCCCGCGGCGCGCAGCTCGGCGAAGCCGCGGCCCGCGACGCGCGGATTGGGATCGCCGACGCGATGCGACGACGCGGCGACACCCGGCGCTGACCGACCGCGGGGCGCGCACGGCGGTGTGCGTCCGTGATGCGACGCACGGCTCGAGCGTCACGTAGAGCGTGGCGCCGCGCGCGCTGGTCGCCGGCTGCGCCGAGGGCCTCGATCTCGGCGTGGGGCCCGCCGGCGCGCGCGTGGAATCCCTCGCCGACGATCGTCGCCGTCGCGTGACGACCACCGCGCCGACCATGCGGATTCGGCGAGGTCAGCCCGCGGCCGCGCTCGGCCAGCTCGAGCGCGCGCCGCATGAAGCGCTCGTCGCTGTCTCGCCCTCTTTCATGCCTCGGGGCACGAGCGCGTCGACGAATGCGCTGCGCGTCGAACGGCTGCAGGTCCTCGAGCTTCTCGCCCACGCCGATGAGCTTCACGGGCACGCTTCGAGCTCGCGGACGATGCGCACCACGATCCCGCCCTTCGCGGTGCCGTCGAGCTTGGTCAGGCAGACGCCGGTGAGGCCGATCGCCTCGTGGAACATCCGGGCCTGGGCGAAGCCGTTCTGGCCCGTCGGCGCGTCGAGCACCATCAGCGTCTCGTGAGGCGCGCCGGGGAGCTGGCGCTCGATCACGCGACGAAGCTTCGCCAGCTCGTCCATCAGGTTCGTCTTGGTGTGCAGCCGGCCCGCCGTGTCGACGATCAGGACGTCGAGATCGCGGGCCGTGGCGGCCTTGACCGCATCGAACACGACCGCGGCGGGATCGGAGCCCGCGGCCTGCCGGATGACCTCGACGCCGAACGCGCTCGCCCCAGCGCTCGAGCTGCTCGATCGCCGCCGCGCGGAACGTGTCGGCCGCGGCCAGGATCACGCGCTTGCCGGATCCCTTGAGCGAGGCGGCGAGCTTGGCCGCACGTCGTCGTCTTGCCCGAGCCGTTGACACCGAGCAGCAGGACGACCGCCGGACGGTGGTCGAGGTTGAGCGGCTGCGTGACCGGCGCCAGGGTGTCGAGGAGGAAGCGCCGGAAGAGCGGCCGGAGCTGGCTCGCGCGGGTCACCGTCCCGAACATGACTTCCTCACGCGCGCGATTGACGAAGTCAGCGGCGAGCGACGCTCCAAGGTCGGCCGCGATCAACAGCTCCTCGAGCTCCTCGAAGCAGCGCGTCGTCGACGGGCCGGTCGGTGTCCAGAACGGTGCCGAGACTCCCGGCGAGATACTCCTGCGACCGGCGGAGCCCGTCGCGGAGCCGCTCACTCAGAGCCGAGAGAAACTTCACTGGTTGTCCGAGGGCAGGACCAATCGAGTGATGACTGAGCCGCTGGCGCCGAGCCGAGGGATCGCGCGGCCGTTGAGCTCGAGGCTCACGCCGCCGGCATTCCCGATCGTGATGATGAAGGGGCCATTCGAGATCCATTCGCGGATCTCGTTGGCCGGAATCGTCTCTTCGCTCGTTCGCCCGTCCTCGGTCCGCACGCGCATCCAGGTGGTCTCGGTCGTTCGCGCGATGAGCCGGTACGGCGCCGCGGCGGCGCGAGCCGGCTGATTGACCGCGGCGGGAGCGGGCGAGGCGGCCGGGAGCGTTGCGGGAACGCCCGCCGCCGCGGGCATTGGCGGCGTTACCGGGGCTGCCGGGACGCTCGACGCCGGCGGGGTGCTCGGCGCCGGAAGGCTCGTCGCGACACTCGGCGCTGCCGGCGGTTTCGCGGGTGGAGCCGTCGGGGGCGGCGGGGCTGACGACCGGCGGCGGGGCTGCGGCCGGCGCAGTCGCCGGACTCTCGACGGGAACCGACGCCGAGACGGGCGAGGCGGCCGGGACTTCGGCCGCCGGTGGAGGCTCCGGAAGGGCGGCACGCTGGCTCGGCCCGCCGTCCCCGTCCCGGCTCGATTGAAGCGTCATGGTGACCGCGAAGAACGCGGCGCCGAGCACCACGACCAGGATGAAGCTCACGAGCAGAGTGCCACGTGAGCGAGTCTCGCGGGGCTCGCTCTGGGGGGCGGCGACGGCCTGAGTGACGAGCGGCGGGTAGTCGTCAGGATCCGGTGTCGCGACGATGACGGGGGCCGCGACGATCGGAACCTTGGGCCTCTCGGGGAGACGACCGGCGCTGCGATCGTAGAGCTTGAGCGCCTCTTCGGGGTCGGCGCCGATGGCCTGGCAATACGCACGGATGAAACCCTTGGTGAAGACGGGCGCCGGCAGCGAGGCCATGTTGTCCGACTCGAGGGCTTCTAGATAGTGATGGAGCACGCGGGTTGCGCGCGAGAGCTCGTCGACCGATAGCCCTTGCTGCTCGCGTAGCCCTCGCAGGTACGCGCCGACGCTCGACATAGCTTCGAGCGTAGCGTATCCCGCCAGCTTCTTCACCCTGTTACTGCGCGTTCAGGTTGACCGAGACCAGGGTCGAGAGACCCGGCTCCTCCATGGTGACGCCGTAGAGGACGTCAGCCGCTTCCATGGTCTTGCGGTTGTGAGTGATGACGAGGAATTGGGTCTGGCCGGTCAATTCCCTGAGAACACGGAGAAAACGGTGGATGTTCGCGTCGTCGAGCGGGCGCGTCGACCTCGTCGAGAACGCAGAACGGGCTCGGCCGGAAGTAGAAGATCGCGAAGAGCAGTGCCAGCCCGGTGAGCGCCCGCTCCCCGCCCGACAGGAGCGTGACAGCCTGGAGCCGCTTGCCGCGCGGCTGGGCCATGAGCTCGACCCCCGTGTCGAGCGGGTCGCCGCCCTCCTCGGCTTCCACCAGCCGGAGCTCGGCGCGGCCGCCCTCGAAGAGACGCTCGAACAGCTTCTTGAAGTGACCGTTGATCTCCTCGAACGCCTGGACGAAGCGCTCCTGCGCCGTGCGGGTCATCCCGCGCAGCGCCTTCTCCAGATCCTTGATCGACGCGGTGAGGTCGTCGTGCTGAGTTCTCAGGAAGGTCAGGCGCTCGTCGAGCTCGCGGTACTCGTCGTCGGCGACCAGGTTCACGGGCCCGATCGCCGCGAGGCGCTCCTCGAGCTCCGCCACCCGCTCGCGCACGGTCGCGAGCTCGCGCTCGGGATCGTGATGGGCGAGCAGGGTCTGCGCGTCGACGCCGTAGACGCGCCACGCTTCCTGCCCGAGCTCCTCGCGCCGCACGCGGCACTCGGTCGCGCGAATGTCGATCTCGTGCGCTGAGGCGACCAGCCGCCCGAGCTCGCTCTCGGCGCCGCGCGACTCGTGCTCGACGCGCGCGCACCTCGGAGGCGAGCCCCTCGTGGTGCTCCGCCACCACGCGCGTTTCGGCGTCGCTGCGATCGCGCTCCACCGCGACCTCACGCGCCGCGACGTCCGTCCGCTCGCGCTCCTCGGCGAGCCACACGCGCCGCTCGACGAGCTGGGCCTGGCGCTGCTCCGCCTGAGCCAGCCGGTCGGTCAGATCGCGCTCGATCTCGTCGACGCGTGAGAGCTCGCGGCCGAGGGCCTCGACCCGCTCGGTCACCGAGGCGAGATCGACCCGGCACGCCGTCAGCTCGGCCCCGAGCGCGGTCTCGTCGGTTTGGGCGCTTTCGATCGCGTCCCGGACGCGATCGGCCGCCGCCTCGAGCGCGCCTTCGGCGTCGCGCGCGACCGCGATGCGCTGGCTCGAGCCGCGCCAGGGTCGTGCTGGTCTCCTCGGCCTCGCGGGCGACCTGGCGCGATTCCGCCTCGACCGTTTCGACGTGCCGCTGCACCCGGGCGTGCTCCTGGCCGGCCCGCTCGACGTCCTTCTCGCCCGACAGGCGCTCGGCCAGGCGCACCTGCACCGCGCGCGCGAGCTCTCCGATCTGCTCCTTGAGGGTCGCGAACTCGGCTCCGAGCGTCGTGATCTCGGCCTGCCCTGTCTCGACAACCGCCGCGAGCCGCTGCACCTCCGACTCGAGCTCACGGAGCTGCCGCTTGCGGGCCAGGAGCGAGTGCTGCGTCTCGCTCGTCGGCCTGGTCACCGCCGCCGTGGAGGCGGCCGGTCGGGCCGAGGACTTCCCCGCCCGGCGTGACGTAGGTCGCGACCACACCGTTACGGCGCCAGAGCCGCTCCGCCTCGTCCAGATGCTCGACGACCGCGACCTGGCCGAGGAGGTGGTGGACGAGGCTCGCGGCCGTCGCGCTGACGTGACGGGCGACCCAGCGCACCCCGTTATCCGCCGGTCCCGGATCCGACGGCGCCGGCAGATGCTCGAGCGGCAGGAACGTCGCCGCGCCGAGGGCGTGGTCGTGCAGATAGGTCACGGCCGCGCGCGCATGCTCGAACCGCTCGACGACCACCCACTGCAGGCGCTCGCCCAGCACGGCCTCGATGGCGCGCTCCATCCCGGTCGGGACTTCGAGGAGATCGGCGACGGTGCCGACGATCCCGTGCAGCTGATCGCGGCGCCCGTCGGCGAAGACCGCGCGCACTCCGGCGCCGTAGCCTTCGCGGGCGCGCTCGAGCTCGGAGAGCGCCTCGAAGCTCGAGCGCCGCGCCGCGAGCTCGACGCGCGCGTCGGCCAGATGCGCCTCGGCTTCGGTCAACCGCCGCTCGGCGGCGGCCTCTTGCGTCTCGAGCCGCTGGCGCTGCTCCTCGAGCGAGACGAGCTCGGCGGCCGCCCGATCGCGCGCGGCCGCCAGGGTCCCGCGCTCTCCCGCGAGGCGCTCCGCCTCCGCGTGCGCCTGGGCGAGCTCGGCGGCGAGACGCTCGGCGCGGCGCCCGAGCTGGAGCTCGCGCTCGCGAAGCTCGCCGGCGCTGCGCATCAGATCGACGCGCTCCGCGGCCAGCCGCGCCTGCTCGAGGCGCAGCGCCTCCGCGTGGTCGCGCTCCAGGGCGAGCGCGGCGCGATGACGCTCGAGGGCGGCCTCGAATTCCGTCGCGGCGCGCGAGCGTTCGGCGGCGACCTGCTCGGTGTCTCGCAGCGCCACGCGCACACTTTCCCGCTCGCCGACGATGGAGGCCTGGCGCTCGGTGGTGGTCCGCACCTCCTCGTCGAGGCGCAGGCTCTCCTCGCCGAGCTCGCGGATCTGCACGCCCATCTGCTCGCGACGCTCGAGCAGCCGCTCGAGCTCGCCCTGCACCTTCGAGACGGCCTGGCGGAGATCCGAGAGACGGTGCTCGCTCACCTGGAGCGATTCGCGCGCCTGGGCCTCGCGGGCCGCCAGGGTCGCCAGGCGCGTGCGCAGGGCCTCTTCGCCGTCGCGGAGCCGCACGAGCTCACCGGCCAGATGCTCGCCCTCGCCGCTGAGGCCGGCGAAGTCGGCGGCGACGAGCGCCAGCCCGAGGTCGCGCTTCTCGCTTTGTAGCGTCTTGTACTGCTGCGCCTTCTTCGCCTGTCGCTCGAGCGAGTTCAGCTGGCGGCGCACCTCGTCCATGACGTCGCGCACGCGTACGAGATTCTGGCGGGTGGCGTCGAGCTTGCCCTCGGTCTCGTTGCGCTGCTGCTTGTAGCGCGCGATGCCGGCGGCTTCTTCGACGAACACCCGGCGCTCGTGCGGCTTCGCGGTCAGGACGTGGTTGAGCTTGTCCTGGTCCATCACCGAGTAGGCGCGTGGGTTGGCGCCCGTGCCGGCGAAGAGATCGAGAATGTCGCGCAGGCGCGACGGGTTCTTGTTGAGGAGGTACTCGCTCTCACCCGTGCGATAGAGGCGGCGGCTGACCGCCACCTCGGTCCACGGCACGGAGAGCGACGCCGTCGTTGCTGAAGGTCAGCTCGACTTCGGCAAAGCCGACCGGCTTGCGCGACGCCGAGCCGTGGAAGATCAGATCTTCCATGCGCTGGCCGCGGAGCGACTTCGCGCTCTGCTCGCCGAGTGCCCAGCGAACCGACTCCGAGATGTTGCTCTTGCCGCAGCCGTTCGGCCCGACGATCGCGGTGATGCCCGGCGTGACCTTGAGAACGGACTTTTCCGCGAAGGACTTGAAGCCGTGCAGCGAGACGGATTCGAGGCGCATGAGGTTTTCTAGCACGGGGAACCCAATACAACCAAAGAAAAAAGCACCAGCCGTGGGGGTACTGGCGCCTCAGAACCCTAGATATCGCCTCTTCAGGACTTCAGATAGTGGCATTTCTTGTACTTCTTCCCGGAGCCGCAGTAGCACGGGTCGTTGCGGCCGATCTTCTCTCCGGTCGGTGTCCGAGGCACCGCCGGCGCCCGCGGCGCCGGGGTCGAGGCGCGAGCGGGCTCGCCGGCGATCTCGCCCCGCGACTCGCGCGCATCGGCCCAGGCCGTCATCGCCGGCAATTCCATCGGCGCGTCGCGGACGATCTGAACCTTGAAGAGCCGTTCGATCACGGCCGCTTTCATGCGCTCGAACATGTCCTCGAAGAGGTCGAAGGCTTCCTTCTTGTACTCGGTCAGCGGGTCGCGCTGGCCGTAGCCGCGCAGCCCGATGCCCTCCTTGAGGTGGTCGATCGAGAGCAGGTGGTCCTTCCACTGCGTGTCGAGCACGATCAGCATTTCGTGCCGCTCGAGCGCCTGCAGGAGCTCGGGGCCGAGCTCGCGCTCACGCTCGGCGAAGCGCGCCTTGACCGCTTCCTGCACCAGCTCGTCCAGCCCTTCGCGCGAGCCGACCTCGCTGAACTGCGCGGCCGGGATCCGGGTGTCGAACTGACGGTGGAGCGCCTCCGTCAGCCCGGCGAGATCCCAGTCTTCCGGGTGCGCGCCGCGCGCGACGTACGCGTCGACGGTGCTCCCCACGAGCTCGTCGACCCATTCGGCGATGGTCTCGGCCTGGCTCTCGCCCTCCAGGATCTGCCGCCGCATCCCGTAGATGACCTCGCGCTGCTTGTTCATCACGTCGTCGTACTCGAGCAGGTGCTTGCGGATCTCGAAGTTGTGGGTCTCGACGCGCTTCTGCGCGGTGGCGATCGCGCGAGTCACGAGCTTGTGCTCGATCGGCTCGCCTTCCTGCATGCCCAGCCGCTCCATGATCCGCTCGACGCGCTGGGAGCCGAAGATGCGGAGCAGGTCGTCCTGGAGCGACAGGTAGAAGCGCGAGGAGCCGGGATCGCCCTGACGTCCGGAGCGGCCGCGGAGCTGGTTGTCGACGCGGCGCGCCTCGTGGCGCTCGGTGCCGACGATGTGCAGGCCGCCGCGGTCGACCACGCGCGCGTGCTCCGGCTCGGTGATCCGCCGCGCCTCGGCGAGTGCCGCCGCCCGGTCGGACTCCGCCGCCATCACCGGATCGAGCCCGCGCTTGCGCAGAATCTCCTTCGACAAGAAATCGGGGTTGCCGCCGAGCAGGATGTCGGTGCCGCGACCGGCCATGTTGGTGGCGATCGTCACCGCGTTCTCGCGGCCGGCCTGGGCGACGATCTCGGCCTCGCGCTCGTGGTACTTCGCGTTCAGGACCTCGTGGCGGACCCCGCGCTTCTTCAGGAGGCTCGAGAGCGCCTCGGACTTCTCGATCGAGACGGTGCCGACGAGCACCGGCTGGCCCTTCTGATTGCGCTCGATGATGTCGTCGGCGACCGCGTTGAACTTCTCGCGCTCGGTCTTGTAGACCACGTCCGGGAAGTTGACGCGGCCCAGCGGTCCGGTTCGTCGGCACCACCGTCACGTCGAGCTTGTAGATCTTGGCGAACTCTTCCGCCTCGGTCTCGGCGGTGCCGGTCATGCCGGCGAGCTTGTCGTACATGCGGAAGTAGTTCTGGAACGTGATCGTGGCGAGCGTCTGGTTCTCGCGCTCGATCTTGACGGCCTCCTTGGCCTCGACCGCCTGATGGAGCCCGTCGGACCAGCGCCGGCCGGGCATCAGGCGGCCGGTGAACTCGTCGACGATGATGACCTGGCCGTCCTTCACGATGTAGTCGACGTCCCGCCGGAACAGGGCGTGGGCGCGAAGCCCCTGCTGGATGTGGTGCAGCATCGTCATGTTGCGCGGGTCGTACAGGTTCTCGACGTTCAGGAGGCGCTCGCAGGTGGCGATCCCCTCCTCGGTCAGCGCGACCGCCCGCGCCTTCTCGTCGACGATGAAGTCGCCCTTCTTCTCGGCCTCGATCTCGGAGAGCTTGCCCTCGACGATCGTCGCCGCCCGCCGGAGCTTCGGGATGATCCGGTCGATCTTGTAGTAGAGATCCGTCGTCTCGTCGGACGGGCCCGAGATGATGAGCGGGGTCCGCGCCTCGTCGATCAGGATCGAGTCGACCTCGTCGACGATGGCGTAGTGGAGCTCGCGCTGCACCAGCTCCTCGAGGCTGAACCGCATGTTGTCGCGCAGGTAGTCGAACCCGAACTCGTTGTTCGTGCCGTAGGTGATGTCGGCCCGGTAGGCCTCGGGCCGCGTGCACGGCCGGAGCGACGTCAGCCGGATGTCGGACGTCACGAACTTCGGGTCGTAGAGAAACGACGCCTCGTGCTGGA
Organism: uncultured Candidatus Rokubacteria bacterium; assembly: GCA_963789955.1. GTDB lineage: Bacteria > Methylomirabilota > Methylomirabilia > Rokubacteriales > CSP1-6 > AR31. Next base: position 31,896 of record CAWBMV010000030.1, on the reverse strand, counting down.
TGACGCCGACGCTCAGGCCGAGCGCCTGATAGATGGGCCCCATCCACTGCGCGTCGCGCTTGGCCAGGTAGTCGTTGACCGTGACGATGTGCACGCCGCGGCCGGTGAGCGCGTTCAGGTACGCCGGCAAGGTCGCGACGAGCGTCTTGCCCTCGCCCGTCGCCATCTCGGCGATCGTGCCGTTGTGGAGCACCATGCCGCCGATCAGCTGCACGTCGAAGTGGCGCATCCCGACGTTGCGACGGGCCGCCTCACGGCAGACGGCAAAGGCCTCCGGCAGGATCTCGTCGAGCGGCTCGCCACCCTCGATCCGCTTCTTGAACTCCTCGGACTTCGCGCGGAGGCCGGCGTCGTCGAGCGGGGTGAGCGAGGCCTCGAGCGCGTTGATGGCCTGCACCACCGGCATCATGCGTTTGACGTCGCGCTCGTGCTTGGTGCCGAAGACCTTCTTCAGCAGCGCATCGATCATGTCGTGCTCATTATACAGGGCGCTTTCGCGAGGCCGGCCGACCCAGAAGCTCGCGAGCGTGGCCCCGCGCGGTCTCGGTGACCCGATCGCCCGCCACCATGCGGGCGATCTCTTCCACGCGCGCCTCGCCGGTCACGATCTCGGCGCTGACACGGGTCCGACCGCCGCGCACGCTCTTGGCGACCCGCACGTGGTGGGCGGCGCGGGCCGCGATCGGCGCGAGATGAGTGACGCAGAGCACCTGGCGCCCCTCCGCGGCGGCGGCCAGCTTCTGCGCGACGACGGCCGCCACCCGTCCGCCGATCCCCGAGTCGACCTCGTCGAAGATCATGGTGGGCACTCGGTCGGCGCGCGCCAGGATGGCCTTCAGCGCGAGCATCGTGCGCGAGAGCTCGCCGCCCGAGGCGATTCGCGCGAGCGGCCGCACGTCCTCGCCCGGGTTCGTCGACAGACGAAACTCGACCCGGTCGAGCCCGCGCGCGCCGATCTCCGCGAACGGCGCGCGCGTGACGGCGATCTCGAAGCGGGCGCGCTCCATCCCGAGCTGCCGGAGCTCGCGTGCCGCCTCCCCGGCAAAGCGCTCGGCAGCCTCGTGGCGGCGCTTCGAGAGCTCGTGCGCGGCGCCCGAGAGCTCCGCCTCGAGCTCGGCGAGCATGCGCTCCTGCTCGGCCAGGATCGCCTCGTGGCGGCCCAGACGCTCGAGCTCGCCCGCCGCCGCCTCGCGGAACGCGAGCATCGCCGACTCCGTGTCGCCGTACTTCCGTTTGAGGCGCGTGAGCGCGTCGAGACGCTCATCGAGCGCTTCGAGCCGCCCCGGCGTCATCGCGATGCTCTCCCGCAGCGCGCGGACCGACGCGAGCGCGTCCTCGACCAGCGCGCCGGCGCCGTCGACCGAATCCGCCGGCGCGCCGAACGCGGGATCGAGCCGCGCGAGATCGCGCAGCAGCCGCGCGGTGCGATGGAGCCGGCTCATCGCCGAGCCGTCGTCGTCGTTGAGGAGTGACGCCGCCTCGGCGAGCCCGGCCGACAGCCGCTCGGCGTGCTGGAGCCGGCGGCGCTCCACGCGCAGCTCTTCTTCTTCGCCGACTCGCAGCCGCGCGGCGTCGAGCTCCGAGACTTGTAGCCGCAGCAGGTCCTCGCGCTGGGCGCGATCTCGCTCGGCCGCCCGGGCGCGCTCGAGCTCGGTCCCGGCCGCGCGGTGCTTCGCGAACAGCTCGCCCACCCGATCGCCGAGCTCCTCGGCATCCGCGAAGCGATCGAGGAGATCGAGCTGGCGCGCCGGCTCCAGCAGGCGCTGGTGCTCGTGCTGCCCGTGGATCTCGACCAGATGGTCGCCCAGGCGCTCGAGCAACCCGACGGTCACCGGCGAGTCGTTGACGAAGGCGCGGTGGCGGCCCGAGCGAGTGAGCTCGCGGCGCACCACCACCTGTCCCTGATCGAGGCCGAGCCCCGCTTCCTCGAGCACCGCCGCCGCTGCGCCGCGCGGCGCCGCCTCGAACAGGGCCTCGACGGTCGCGGTCTCGGTGTCGGTGCGGATGACATCGGTCTGGGCGCGGGCGCCACGAATCAGGAGGATCGCGTCGAGGAGCATCGATTTGCCGGCGCCGGTCTCACCGGTCAGCACGTTGAGCCCGGATTGGAACGAGACGGTGACGGCGTCGATCACGGCGAAATTGCGGACTCGAATCTCGAGGAGCATCTGGCCGATGCTAGGTCAGCGCGGCGCACACCTCAAGCGGTATCGGAGCGAATACGGCGTTAACGCTCACCCCACTTGAGTTTCGTGCGGAGCACCGAGAAGAAGTCCTTCTGCGGAAACCGAACGAGCCGGATGCGCGAGGCCGCCTTCCTCACCTCGACCGTATCCCGCTCTCGTAGCCCGACGCCCACCTGTCCGTCGACCGTCGCCATCACCTCTTGGTCCGCCAGCAGGGTGACCTCGACGCGGTCCGCGCCGGGCAGCACGATCGGGCGGTTGGTCAGGGTGTGGGAGCAGATCGGGGTCAGGACCACGGCATCCATGGTCGGGAACAGGATCGGCCCGCCCGCGGAAAGCGAGTACGCCGTCGACCCGGTCGGCGTCGAGATGATCAGACCGTCCGCGCGGTAGGCCGTCGCGTAGCGGCCGTCGACAGAGACCGAGAGATCGATGATGCGGCTCATCGCCGACTTCGTGATGACGACGTCGTTGAGGGCCGCGTACTCGCAGAGCGGCTGGCCGTTGCGGATGACCCGAGCCGCCAGGAGCATCCGTTCTTCGATGGTCATCCGGCCGGCCAGGTACGCCTCGAGCGCGGGGAGCATCTCGTCGAGGGTCGTCGCCGTCAGGAAGCCGAGCCCTCCGAGGTTCACGCCGAGGAGCGGCACGCCGAGGTCGCCGACCGCTCTGGCCATCGAGAGGAGGGTGCCGTCGCCGCCGAGGACGACCAGCAGGTCTACCTGCGACGGCAGCTCGGCTTTGCCCGCCGCCGCGGGAGCGTCAGCGGCGAGGTCGGCGGTTTCTTTCTCGAGGACCGCCCCGAGCCCCCGCGCCGAGAGCCAGGACAGCAATTGCGCGATCACGCCCTTCGCGCGGGGCGCGTCGGGCTTCGCGACGATGCCGACCCGGGTCACGCAAGTGCCTCGACGCTCCGGCTGATCATCGACTCCAGATCGCTGGCGGTACGGCCGTGCGTCGAGAAGTGCAGGAAGAACTCGTGATTGCCTTTCGGGCCTCGCAGCGGAGACGCGGTGACGCCCAGGACGTGCCAGCCACGCAGCACAGCATACCGCGCCAGCCGCTGCACCGCCGCTCGATGGTGGGCGGGCTCGCGGACGACACCGCCTTTGCCGACGTGCTCACGGCCCACCTCGAACTGCGGCTTGACGAGCGCGACCACCTCGCCGCGCGAGGCGAGGACGCCGAAGGTCGCCGGCAGGATCTTCTCGAGCGAGATGAAGGACACGTCGACGACCGCCAGGGTCGGCTGGTCACCGAACACCCGCGGGTCGAGCGAGCGAGCGTTCGTGTGCTCCATCACGACGACCCGCTGATCCTTCCGCAGGCGCTGATCGAGCTGTCCGGTGCCGACGTCGACGGCGTACACCCGAGTGGCGCCCTTCTGGAGCAGGCAATCCGTGAATCCACCCGTGGAGGCGCCGACGTCCATGCAGACGCGCCCGGCCACCTTGACCTGGAAGTGATTCAGCGCATGAACGAGCTTCTCGCCCCCGCGACTCACGAAGGGGCTCCGCGCCCGCACCTCGACCACGGCCCCCGGGGCGACCAGGTCGCTCGCCTTTTCGACGAGTTGCCCATCCGCGAACACCTCGCCGGCGAGGATCTGCCGGGCGGCCTTCTCCCGGCTCTCGATCAGTCCCTTGTCGACGAGCAGCTTGTCGATCCGAACTTTCGTTGGACGTTTCATTACGCGCATCATTATAGGCGAGCGACTCGCCGGGGCCGCATCAGAAACAGCAGGGCCATGCCCGCCAGGAATCCCCCGATGTGGGCGAACCACGCCGTGCCGCCGGCCTCGCCCCCACCCCAGGCCGCCGCGCTGAACGTGAGAATACCGCTCAGGGCCTGGATGATGATCCAGAAGCCGAGCACGACGAGCGCCGGCCAGCGCACGATCCGGGCGAAGAATCCGAACACCACGAGCATCTGGACGCCCGCGAACGGGAACAGGAGGATGTACGCGCCGAGCACCCCGGAGACGGCGCCGCTCGCACCGATCATCGGGATGGACGAGCGAGGGTTCACGGCGATCTGCGTGGCCGCCGCCGCGATTCCCGCCAGCAGGTAGAGCATGAGATAGCGCCAGTGACCGAACGTGTCCTCGACGTTGTCACCGAAGATCCACAGATAGAGCATGTTGCCACCGACGTGCAGCAGCCCGCCGTGCAGGAACATCGAGGTGAAGATCGTCGCGAGCGGGCTCGGGAAATCTCCGGGGACGGCGCACGCGCCGGTGATCCGACAGGGTGTGGCGCCGAACTCGAACACGACCGATTCCGCGGCCCGCACGTCCCCGCCGAGGCCGATCGACGCCTGGTAGAGGTATACCAGGACGTTCAGCCCGATCAGACCGATCGTGACGTACGGAACGGTCGAGCTGGGAACGTCGTCCTTGAGCGGAATCATCAGCGCGCCGTCGGCTGGAGCACGACGATCGTCGGCCGCGTCAAATACCGCTCGGCGGCGCGCGCGACGTCTTCCACCGTCACCGCGTCGATCGCTCGGGCGTAGCGGTCGGGAAAATCCCAGCCGGCTCCGACCGTCTCGAAGAAGGCCAGGTACCACGCCAGACGCGCGTTGGTGCGCCGATCCATCACGAGCTGACCGCGGACATACGCTTTCGCGCGCGCCAGCTCGTCGCCGCTGATCGGCGCGGCTCGCACGCGCTCGAGCTCCTGCAGCACCCCCGCCTCCGCCGCGGCGGCGCTGGCCGGCGCCGTCCCGAGGAACGCGATCGAGGAACGTCGGTCCGGTGCGATACGGCATGAAGGCGGCCGTCGAGTACGCGAGCCCGCGGCGGTCTCTGAGCTCGACGAACAGACGGCCCGCCATGCCCCCGCCGAGCGCGGCCGAGAGCACGCGAGCGGCCGGGTAGAGAGGATCCGCGAGGCCCGGCCCGAGATAGCCGACCAGTATCTGCGCTTGCTGGGCCGGGCGCGTGATGACCTTGCGCTCCCCCGGCGGCTCGGAAACTGGGAGCGCCGCCTGAGTCCCTGGCGCCGGAGCGCGTCATACGGCCGAAGAGTCGCTCGGCCGCCTTGAAGACAGCCTTGCGCTCCACTTGACCGCTGACGGCCAGGACCATCTGGTCGGGCTGATAGATCGCGCGATAGTGCGCGAGCAGATCGTCGCGAGTCAGCCGCTCGACGCTGTCCTTGAGGCCGAGCTGGTTGCGCCCGTACGGATTCGTTCCGTACAGCTCGCGAAGCACGGCGTCGAAGCTGAACAGGAAGGGCGCATCCGCGCGCGACTTGATCTGACCGAGAATGAGCCGGCGCTCCTTCTCGATCTCGTCGGGCCGGAGCGCCGGCTGAAGCGCCACGTCGGCCACGAGATCCAGAAGCGTCTCCCAGTGGCGCGCCAGCGCCTGACCGCGTATCTCGGCGGCCTCGATCTCGCCGTTCGCGTCGATACTGCCGCCGATGTCTTCGGCGCTGATCGCGAGCTGGATCGCGGTGCGGCGCGCCGTGCCGCGGACCATCGCGCGGTGCAGGAAGTTGGTGATGCCGGCCTTCGATTCGGTCTCGAACCGCGAGCCTGCGCGGACCTGAAGCGAGACGGCGACGACACCAACCGCTGGATTTTCGCGAACCAGCACCGTCAATCCGTTCGCGAGAACCTGGCGCGCGACGGGCTGGTCCTCGGCGTGCGAGACGCCGAGCGCGAGCGCGCACGCCATCAGCACGGGAGCCGAGCATCAGGACGACGCGCGTCATCGTGGCGGGGGAACGAATTCGACCCGTCCGTAGCTCTCGAGATCCAGATAGCGTCGAGCGGCATAACGAATCTGATCCGGCGTGACCGATCGCAGGCGATCGATGTACGCGAGCTCTTCACTGAGCCGCCACACGGTCTCCGCGTGGCCGAACAGCTGGGCGCGCCCCTCGGCGGTCTCGCTGCGGAACGCGCGCTCGGCCTCGGCGCGCGTGAGGGCTCGACGCAGCTCCTCGTCGCTCACATCCCGGTCGCGCAGGCGACGGATCTCGTTCAGGATCTCGGCCTCGGCGCGGGCGAGATTCTCGGCCTCGAGCTGCGCCGTCACCGTGATCACGCCTCCGGCCTCGAGCGCCTGGTAGTTGGAGCTCACCGAATTGACGAGCCCGAGCCGGTCACGGAGCGCCTGAGGCAAGCGCGACGAGCGCGATTCACCGAGCATCGACACGAGGAGGTCGACGGCCGGCGTGTCGGCATGATCCAGCTTCGGACCGAGCCACCCCATCCCGAGATAGGCCAGCGCCCCGGGCCGCGGGATCTCGGTCTTCTTCGGCGCGAGCGAGCCGGGCATCGATTGCGGTAGTCGCTGGAAGCCGCTTCGCGGCAGGCGCCCGAGCGTCCGCTCCGCGGCCTGGAGGATCTCGGCGGGATTCACCGGCCCCACGACGACCAGGGTGAAGGACTCGGGAACGTAGTGACGGCGATAGAACGCGAGCAGGGTCTGCCGCGTCAGTTTCTGGATGATCTCGGGCGTGCCGAGCACGGAGCGGCCGTACGGGTGGCCGTCGAACACCATGCTGTAGAGCTGACGCGAGAGATGCCGCTGCGGTGTGTCCTCGCTCACCCGCATTTCCTCGATGACGACCTTTTTCTCGAGCTCCAGCTCGGTCTCGTCGAGGATCGAGTTGACGCTGATGTCGGCGAGCATCTCGATGGTCGGGACCGCGCGCGAGGCCGGCAGCACCGCGTGATAGAAGGTGAAGTCGAGCGAGGTTCCGGCGTTCATCCGCCCGCCGACCGCCTCGACGTCCCGGTCGACGAAGCCCTTCGAGCGAGTCGTGGTCCCCTTGAACAGCATGTGCTCGAGATAATGAGCCAGGCCGAGCTCCGTCGGGGCTTCGTCGCGTCCGCCCGCGCGCACCCATAGCTGGACGGCAACGACTTCACTCGAGGGGTACTCTTGAACGAGGACCCGCACACCGTTGTGGAGCACGTATCGGGTAGGCACCTGGGGCGCCGCCGAGGACTTCACCTTCGTCGCTGTCGAGCAGGCCATGAGACCTAGAGCGCTGAGCCCGAAAGACCAGCGAAATACGCGGGATCCAATGCATCGCGGGTGTCAGGCTATCACAAGGCGGTCGACGGGCAGAATGCCGCACCCCTGTCGAGCCGGGCGCCGGGCACAACGCCATCTGCCGGGGGTGAGAATTCCGAATAAGTAGCTTGTTTCATTCGTCCTTAGCCTGATTCGCCGCTGGCATCCTCGTTGCTCTTAATCTCCATCCAAGAGTTGTAGCGACCGAGTCGACCTCGACGCCGAGGGGGTGAGCGCGAAGCAGGTTGGCGCGGTGAACGGATCGAACCAAACCAAACCAGAACGAAGGGAAATGGAAAGACCGATGAAGAGATTTTTCGCAGTGATCATGAGTGCCGCAGTCGTCGCGACGTTGGCGCCTGTCGCCGACGCGCAGACCAAGTGCCCGGTCGAAGTCAGCCAGGCGCAAGCCATGCTGAAGAAGGTTTCGAAGCGCGCAGGACGTTCAGGCGCCGCGGTCGCTCGCCGGCTCGCGCCAGGACATCCAGGCGCCGCGCGTGGTCAAGACGTCCAGGCCCCGCGTAGCTGGCAGGACATCCAGGCGCCCCGGTCGCTCGCGGGCTCGCGTCAGGACATCCAGGCTCCGCGCGCCGGCCAGGACATCCAGGCCCCGCGGGCGGGTCAAGACATCCAGGCCCCGCGTGCCGGTCAGGACATTCAGGCCCCGCGGACGGGTCAGGACATCCAGGCTCCGCGTGGTCAGGACATTCAGGCGCCCCGGTCGCTAGCCGGTTCGCGTCAGGACATCCAGGCTCCGCGCGCTGGTCAGGACATTCAGGCGCCGCGCGCAGGTCAGGACATCCAGGCCCCGCGTGCGGGTCAGGACATCCAGGCTCCGCGAGCTGGTCAGGACATTCAGGCCCCGCGTGCGGGTCAGGACATCCAGGCTCCGCGAGCTGGTCAGGACATTCAGGCCCCGCGTGCGGGTCAGGACATCCAGGCTCCGCGGGCTGGTCAGGACATTCAGGCCCCGCGTGCGGGTCAGGACATCCAGGCTCCGCGGGCTGGTCAGGACATTCAGGCCCCGCGTGCGGGTCAGGACATCCAGGCTCCGCGAGCTGGTCAGGACGTTCAGGCTCCGCGGTCGCTCGCCGGTGCCAAGTCTTCGTCGGGTAGCGACGCGACGAAGCTGGTCCGCGAGGCCGAGGCGGCCTGCAAGGCCGGGAACATGGACACCGCCAAGTCGAAGGCCGTCGAGGCGATGGGCCTGATGAAGTAAGCAGCACTTTGCGGTAGCAGCACCCAGGCTCCAGGGGCCGCCCCCCTGGAGCCTTCTTTTTTGTGTTTCGCGAGGTTTGTGTTTCGCGAGGTATAGAATTTCGAGAATGCGCACGTGGGTCGCGAGCCTGCTGTTCCTCGCGGTTCCTGGTCTCGCCGATGCCGCCCCCTCCGTCCAGGAGGTCTTGCTCCGTGCCAAGCCAGCGGTGGCGCTCGTCGTCTCGGAGGTTGCCGCCGAAGTGACCGTGACCTGCCCGGCCGGCGGCAAGCAGCAGGTGTCACCCGCACCCTTCCGCGAAACTGGGACGGGGTGGTTCATCAATCCGAACGGGTGGCTCGTCACGAACGGCCACGTCGTCTCGCCGGCACACCAGCCCAAGGAGGAGATCGCGCAGGAGCTGCTGCAGCGAGGCGTCCGTCAGGCGTGCCCCGACGTGAGCGATCGGGACTTCGCGGCGGCGGTGGCGCGGGCCAAGATCAAGCTCGATCCATCGATCTCGGTGCTTCTCGCGAACGGCATGCGGCTCGGCGCGACGGTGTCCAAGTACAGCCCGCCGGTCGCCGGCGAGGCGATGTCGGGCCGCGACCTCGCGCTCCTGAAGCTCGAAGCCGCCGACATGCCGGCTCTGTCTCTCGGGGACTCCTCGAATGCGAAGATCGGCGACAAGATTCACATCCTGGGCTTCCCGGGCGTGGTGCTGAGTCACGAGCTCCTGAACGCATCCGCCAAGGTCGAGGCCTCGGTGACCAACGGCGCGATCTCCGGCTTCAAGCAAGACGTCGCCAATCAGCCGGTGATCCAGGTCGACGCGCCGGCGGCGTGGGGCAACAGCGGTGGCCCCGCCGTCGGCTCGGACGGCGGGGTTCTCGGCGTCCTGACGTTTGTGAGCCTCGACACCGGGAGCCAGGGTGCCATCGTCCAGGGGTTCAACTTCATCATCCCGTCGGCAGCGGTGCGCGAGTTCCTGAAGGGCAGCGGCGTCAAGCTCGACGAAGCCAGTCGATTCAACGCCGCGTGGCACGCAGGGCTCGAAGAGTTTTTCTCCGGCAGCTACGGCCGCGCCGAGAAGCACTTCGAGGAAGCGAACCGCCTCCTCCCCGACTTGACCGACGTGCGCCGCATGATGGCCGAAGCGAAGAACCCGCCTCCTCGCCCCTTCCCGTGGGCGCCGATCGCCGCGGTCGTGGCGGTGGTGATCCTCGCGGCGGTCGGTGTGTTCCTCGCGCGGCGCGCGAAGCGCAACCGCTATCGCATCCGGCCGGCCGAGGTGATGCGGCTCATCGAGGCGTCACCGGAAACGCCGCCGGTCATTCTGGATGTTCGCGACGGACCAACGTACACCAAGAGCCCGGTGAGGATTCAGGACGCCCGCCATGTCGCGCCCGAAGAGCTCAAGGCGGGCGCACGCGCCCTCGACTTCGACGTGAATCGCACCGTCGTTGCCTACTGCTCCTGACCCGACGAAGCCACGAGCGCCCGGGTGGCGCGCCAGCTTCGCGACCTGGGCTATCGCGACGTGCGAATTCTCAAGGGCGGGCTCAGCAGCTGGGCGGACGCCGGGTTGCCGCTCGAAGCGAAGACTGCGGCCACTTCCGCTTGATCAGCGCCTCGACTAGGCGCCGCTTACCCGCCCGCCGGCCTGGAAGTGGACGTGCACGTGATAGACGACCTGTCCGCCCTCGGGGCCGCAGTTCACGCGCAGCCGATATCCCCTCTCGGCCAGTCCCCTGGCCTCGCCGATCTTGCGGGCCGCCAGAAAGCACCGGCCGACGACCTCGACGTCCGCGGGCTCCATCGCCATAATCGAGCTGACGTGGCGCTTGGGAACGATGAGCAGATGAATCGGCGCCTTCGGGTAGATGTCCTTGAATGCCAGGACCGCGTCGTCCTCGTACTCGATGTCGGCCTGGCTCTGGCGCGCGACGATGCGACAGAAGACGCAGTCCGTCACGAGGTCCGGCCCGAGGCGCCTGCTATAATGGCGCCGCTTCGATCAGCACTCAAAAAGGAGCGCAGATGGGAACGTGTCCCAAGTGCAAGCTGAAGATCCGAAAGAACGGCAATCACGTCAAGCTCGGCTCGACCTGGTATCACAAGGCCTGCCCGCGGCGCTCCGCCGCCAAGGCCAAGGCGTAGCGCGCCGGCTCACTCGCATTCCTCGCGGACACCCCGCACCGCTTCAGCTCGCCGCACCGTAGAGCCCGATCGGACGCTTGACGTACTGCCCTTGCGGCTCGCCGAGAACCGAGCCGTCCCGAAACACCGTGCGTCCTCGTAAGAGCGTGTGCGTGGGCCAGCCGCGGACACGCATGCCCGCGAACGGCGTGAAGTCTTGCGCCGAGTGGAGCACCTCGGGCGAGACGGTGTGCTCGCGAGCCGGATCGAGCACGACGAGATCCGCGTCGCCGCCGACGGCGATCGTGCCCTTGCGCGGGTAGAGCCCGAACGCCCGCGCGGGATTGGCGCTCGCCAGCTCCACGATCCGCGTGAGCGACAGGCCTCGCCGGAGATGTCCCTCCGAGATGAGATACGGGTAGAGCAGCGCGGTTCCCCCGAAGCCCGGCAGGGCTTTCCAGAGATCCTCGCCCTTGTCCTCCTCGGAGCAGCACGCGTGGTCGCTCACGACCGTGTCGATGCGGCCGTCCTCCACGGCTTGCCACAGCGCCTCGCGGTCGGTCTCCGTCCTGATCGGCGGGTTGACCTTGCCGACGATTCCGCCGGCGGTGGCGTGCGTGAGCGCCAGGTGATGCAGCGTCGTCTCGAGTCGGATGTCGAGGTGGGGATGACGGTGCCGCCCGTCGGCGCCGCTCGTCACGGCCTCGGCGCTGGAGAGATGGAGCAGGTTCACGGGACAGCGCGTCGCGTCGGTGAGCACGAGGGCCTCGGCGATCGACAGCTGCTCGGTCAGCGGCGGCCGCGAGCGATGGTAGCCTTCCAGGCCGCCCGGACCCGAGCGCTTCACCTCTTCGATGAACACGCGGATGAGCTCGGCCTGCTCACAGTGGAGGCTCAGAGAGACTCGACCGTGGGCGCCGTACTTGAGCGACGCCGCCGCGACCTGCCGCATGAGGAGATAGAGATGGCCGAGATCGTACGTGTCGGCCATCGTGTAGGCGCTGCCCCGCGTCGAGTCGGACGTGAGGTTCAGGCCCTTGTAGAACATGTAGTACTTGAACGAGCCGACGCCCTGCTCGCCCACGAGCCAGTCCACCTCGTGGAGCTGCTCGGTCGTCATCACGCCGATGTGGTATCCGAAATCGGTGTGCGCATGGCCGACGGTGGCCGCGACGACTTCCGGGAAGATCGTCCGGTACGGCCCGCTCTTGTTGAGGTAGTTCTGCCCCGTTCGGAAGTAGCTGACGACAGTAGTCACGCCGCCCGCGAGCGCCGAAGCCGTTTCGCTCCGCGCGTCGGTGGCGAGGTCGCGATAGATCCCGATGTGGAAGTGGGAGTCTACGGCTCCCGGCAGCACCAGCTTGCCGCGGGCGTCCACGACCACATCCGCGTCGGCCGGCGCGATCGAATCCGCCAGTGCCGCGACACGCCCGGCGCGGATACCGACGTCACAGCGCAGGGCGCCCACGTAGGGAACGACCACCGTGCCATTGAGAACGGCGGTATCGTAGCGAGGCATGGCGAGGGAGTGAGGAGCGGCGGGCGGAGCGGTGCTCGTCAGTGGCTGGCGTGGAGCGCGGTGTTGATCACCACGTAGAAGTCCACGACGAGCGCCGCGATGAGAATCAGCGAGCCGATGTTCAGCCAGAGCCCGAGTCCCTTATCGTCCATTGGCTCCCTCCGGGTTGAGTTTCTCGGCGCGACCCTAGCATATTCGCCGCGGGTCGACAAAGTTCGCCGCGGTCGACGGAGGAGGCCACGATGAGGCTCAGCGGGAAGGTGGCGCTGGTAACCGGCGCCCAGCAAGGAATCGGGCGCGCGATCGCTCTGGCATTCGCCCGGGAAGGCGCCGACGTCGGCGTGAACTACCTCGACGATCGCGCCGCGGCCGAAAAGCTTCTCCAGGAGATCCGCGGGGCCGGCCGGCGCGCCGTGCTCGTCCAGGCCGACGTGGCGCGGCCGGCGGGCGCCCAGACGATGGTCACCCAGATCGTCGGCGAGCTCGGCGGGCTCGACGTGCTCGTCAACAACGCCGGCGTCTATCCCGCGCGTGCCGTTTCTCGACATGCGCGAGAGCGACTGGGACCTGGTGCTCGACGTCAATCTGAAGGGCGGATTCTTCTGCGCCCAGGCCGCGGCGCGCGCGATGATCGCGGGACATCGGCGCGGCTCGGTCATCAACATGGCCTCGCAGGCGATCCGCGGCGCGGTCCGCGGTGTCCACTATTCGGCCAGCAAGGGTGGCGTCGTCGCGATGACCCGGGCGATGGCGCTCGAGCTGGCGCCTCACGGGATTCGTGTCAACGCAATCGCGCCCGGGCTCACCGATACGGCGCAGCCTCGCTACGGCAACACCGAGGACGAGCTCGCCGTGATGGCCCTGGCGGTGCCGCTCGGGCGCATGGCGCAGCCGGACGACATCGCCGGGATCGCCGTATTCCTCGCGAGCGAGGAAGCGGGGCACGTCACGGGCCAGACTGTGCACGTGAACGGCGGCTCCTTCATGCCGTGACGTGGGCCGATCGAGCGCTCCGACGAAATTCCGATGATCCGGCGAATCCGCCCCGACGAAGGACCGCGCCTGCGCGCGCTTCGCCTCCACGCCCTGGCTGATGCACCCCTCGCGTTTGGCTCGACCTTGACGCGAGAAGCGGCGTTCACAGACGATGCCTGGCAAGAGCGGGCGCGGCGCGGTGCCTCTGGCGCCGAGGCCGTCACGTTCGTGGCCGAGCTCGAGGGTCAGTGGGTGGGGATCGCCACCGGTCTGCCCGTAGACCCCGATGCGCCCGACGATCCAAGGCCGGTGCTCGTCGGAATGTTCGTCGGCCCCGAGGCGCGCGGCCGCGGCGTCGGTGCCGCGCTCGTCGACGCGGTCGTCGGCTGGGCTCGAGAGCGCGGGGCTGAAGGCCTCTGCCTCTGGGTCACCGCGACAAATGCGTCGGCCATCGCGCTGTATGCTCGGTGCGGCTTCCGGAACGGCGGCGTGCGTAGATCCCTGCCGCATTCGCCCGCGGTCGATATGCTCCGGATGGTTCGCGATCTCCTTTGATCGCGGGTCCCGCGTCGCCGCCCACCCTGAAATACACCCACTCCCGACCACGTCTAATGCGGCGGGAGGGCTTACATGGCTCGCATCAGACTCGGCCGCTTGGCCGCTTCGCTGTTTTTCGTGAGCGTCGTCGCCGTCGCCGTTTCGGGCTGTGTCCTCGTGCCGGCCCCCGGTCCCGTGGTGGCTACCCCACCCGTGATCGTGGCGCCTCGACCCGTCTTCGTCCCCAGACCCGTGTACGGGTACGGCTACTATCGCCCCTACTACGGGCGCCCATACTATGGGCGAGGCTACGGCTGGTGATGCTGGCCTCGCCGATCCGCCCGAGCCGGCAGTTCTTACTCGACGTTTTTACGTGCCGCCCGTGGGCGCCGAGACCAGACGCTTGAGAACTCGTGAGCTTAGGGTGTGGCACAACCGATGCTGTGTGTATGGGCCCGGTTTGCGCGGAACACTTTTTGCGCCGAACAACTTGATGGGCCCCTGGAGAAAACGATGAATGCGATGTCTCGGACCACAAGGCGCTCTCTGGTAGTGGTCGCCCTCGGCGCCGCCGTGCTCGTGACCTGGTATCCGTTCTCGGCCCAAGCTGAGGACGTCAAGGTCATGTTGAGCGGAGGCCAGGAGGTGCCGCCCGTGACCTCATCGGGCGCCGGGAGCGGCACGATCTCGATCGGCGACGACAAGACCGTGACTGGAAGCGTGATGACGACCGGTGTGACCGGAACGATGGCGCACATTCACAATGGCGCGACCGGCAAGAACGGCCCCGTCGTGGTGCCACTGAGCAAGAACGGTGAGAACACTTGGGCGGTCCCGCCCGGGGTGAAGCTGACCGACGCGCAGTACGCGGCATTCAAGGCCGGCGATCTGTACGTCAACGTGCACAGCGCCCAGCATCAGGGCGGCGAGGTCCGCGGTCAGCTGAAACCGTAACGCGTCTGCCGTGCGAGATGAGCGATGCCGGGCACCGTGCCCGGCGTCGTTGCGATCACTTCCGCGCGCCCAGTGCGCGGGCTATCACCGCCTGCGCTTCCTCCTGGATTCGATGCAGGTGGTCCTCGCCCTTTTCTTCACTCCGCGTGTAACTCTCACCCGCGCTCACCGCCTCGCGCAGTGTCACGCGGCTCACACACCTCCACCTTTTCCATGAGGTGTGCTTTTGGCAGTTGCCTTGCTCGCATCGAATGCGGGAGCCGCCAGTGCGACGACCTTTACGACGAAGGGTCCGATGCATTTCGGAGGGAAGCGATGAAAGCGACGCGATCGATGATCGCGCTGATCGCCGGGTTGGGTCTCTTGACGCTCGCGTCGGGGCTGGGGGCCCAGCAGACACCGACGAGCTTGAAGCCACAGTGGACCGACCGTAACTTCATCACGAAGGCGGCCGCGGGCGGGCGCGCAGAGGTCGAGCTCGGTCAGCTCGCACAAGGGAAAGCGTCCAGCGACGCGGTCAAGCAATTCGGGCAACGCATGGCCGAAGACCATGGCGCCGCCAACCAAGAGCTGATGCAGCTGGCGGAGAACAAGGGTATGCAGCTCGACGACAAGACCCCGAAGCCCGACCGACTGCTGACACGACTCGCAAAGCTCGAGGGCCCGGAGTTCGACCGCGAGTATGTCAAAGCCATGGTCAAGGACCACAAGCAGGACGTCGCCGAATTCCGGCGTATGCACTCCGGCGCGGTGGATCCGAATCTGAAAGCCTGGGTGGACAAGACCCTGCCGACCCTCGAAGACCACCTCAAGACGATCGAGGGCATCCAGGCGCAGATGGCGAAGAAGTGAAGAAGCGTCGGCCCGGGAAAAAACCTCAGCCTGCGCCCACGTCCGAAGAGATCCTCAGCTCACGCGATCGCCGGCGCTGGCGCATCGAGCAGCACACCGAAGAACAAGCACGAGAGGCCGACGAGGCCTGAAGGGTCGAGTCATGCCACCTCGCGCGCTCTGGAAGGGTTCGATCAGCTTTGGCCTCGTGACGCTGCCAATCAATCTCGTGTCCGCGACCGAGGCCGGCGAAGCGCTGGCCTTCAATCTCCTGCACCGGAAAGACAAGAGCCGGATCATCGAGAAACGGTTCTGCAAGAAAGAAGACGTCGAGGTCGCCTGGAAGGACATCGTCAAGGGCTACCAGTACGCGAAGGACCAGTACGTCGTCATCACGGACGAGGACTTCGAGAAGGTCCGCGTGCCCGCCACGCAGACGTTCGAGATTCGCAAGTTCGTGCCGGCGGCTGACGTCGAGGATCTGTACTTCAACTATCCCTACTACGTGACGCCGCAAGGGCGCTCGGCGGTGAAGGGCTATGCTCTGCTCCGCGACGCGCTGCGGGCCACGGGAAAGCTGGCGATCGGGACGATCGTCCTTCGCCAGCGCGAGCATCTCGCGGCGCTCGAGCCGGCCGACAACGCGCTCGTGCTCACGACGATGCGGTTCGCTCACGAGATCCGCCAGGTGAAAGACCTCGGCCTTCCCGCATCCGGCAAAGGCTGGAGCGAGTCGGAGATGAAGCTGGCGCGTCAGCTGGTCGACACGCTGAGCGGCGAGTGGGATCCCGCCGACTATCGCGACACCTACTCGGAGGCTTTGCGCCGCGTGATCGAGGCCAAGATCAAGGGCAAAGAGCCGAGCCCGACGGAGCTGCCGGCGCCGGCCCGCGTGACCGATCTCATGGAGGCGCTCAAGCGCAGCCTCAAGGAGCGACCGCGGCAACACGTCGCGTCGCGAAAACCGACACGGGCGCGCCGGCATCGGGCGGCATAGCCGTGTCGCTCGTTTCTGCCGAACCGCATGCTCACGTTGTCACGGCCGTCGTGAAGTGGTCGCAGGAATTCATCGAGCAGCCCCACGACGTTTTCGGAGGGCTTCCGGTCTGTCCATTCGCGAAAGCCGCTCGCTTGAAGGACACCATTATGACTCTCTCGATGCCGACGGCGAGATCATGGTCCTCGTGCGGGATTTCGCGCGGCAGGCTCGAAGCGGCACCATCGAAACACTTTTCGTCGTCCACCCCGATCGCGCGGAAGGCGTACGGGATCTCGAGGCCTTCGTCCAACGCCTCAACGAGCGCCTTGCTACCGGCGAGTTGCGAGAGTTCCAGGCGTTCGAGGCTCACCCCGAGAGTCACTTCTCGGTCGGAGGGGTCTACACGCGCCGGTCGCCCTATCCGAGCTTCCAGATCCTCAGCCGCCGGCTCCTGAAGAACGGCTCGGACTCGCTCCTGGGCTCGTCGTACTACGAACACTTCACGCCCGACATGCTCCGCGCCGTGGGCATGCCTCGTCCCTAGCGTCTCGGCGACGCGACGGCCCGAGTCGGCGCGTCGCCCAGGTAAGACCTACCGTGTAAATGCTTCCGATGACCGTCGCGCCCGCGATCACGCGCGGCGGGGTCTCGCCACCAGCCGATAGAGAACCAGCAGCACGATCGAGCCCACGACGGCCATGACAAATCCGACCGGATCGCCTTCGTGATACCAGCCCGCCGCGCGGCCGAGAAATCCTCCCAGCAGCGCACCGGCAATACCCAGAAGGATGGTGACGATGAAACCGCCCGGGTCTCGCCCCGGCGTCAGGAACTTCGCGACGATTCCGACGATCAGACCGAACACAATCCATCCAAGGACGGCCATGATTCCCTCCGGGAGCTACCGTCGATTCAGGAGACGACGAACGATTTCCGTCACCGCGCCATAGACCACGTGCAAGCCGAATTCTTCTGCCTCCTTGCCGACGGGCTGCCGGGTCGGCGGATCGCTGAGACCCATCGCCGGAACGGCGACGACGTGGGCGCCAAACCAGACCCCAATGCCGAAGGGCACACCGAAGGCCGCCGTCACTATCGGGGTGATCTCCGCGATGGCGCCGTAGGCGGCGCCGACGACCGCGCCGAACGCGTAGTGGACGGCCGTTCCAGCGCGCGGTTGCTGGTGCTCGGCGAGCGTGTAGCCGGCGAGGCTGGTGGCCGCGCGAGCGACCTTGATGGTGGGGTCTTCGGACTTGGGCGACGGCGCCTCAGCCTTGGGATCGAGATCGCTCAGGACGCGATGGGCCACACTCATTGCGCCGGCTGCCAGCAAGCCTCCGACCAGGCCGACGATCGCTCCGCGCGCCACGTTGCCGCTACTCACCCCGGTACTCACGATCTTCGTGGTCATGATCTCCGGAGGTAGCAAGGGACGTGCCCGCACGCGGCGCGAGAGTGGACGGTCGCCCACGCCCGTGGAAAGATGAACCCATGGGGCTTCGCGAGTACCGACGCAAGCGCGACTTCAAGAAGACACCGGAGCCCGCCGGCCAGGTCTCGGAAGCCCCGGGCGAGCACGAGCGCTCGTACCTGATCCAGAAGCACGCGGCGTCGCGCCTGCACTACGACTTCCGGCTCGAGCTCGAAGGTGTCCTGAAGAGCTGGGCGGTACCGAAGGGACCCAGCCTGGATCCTGCCGACAAGCGTCTGGCGATGCACGTCGAGGATCACCCGCTCGAGTACGGAGAGTTCGAGGGCATCATTCCGAAGGGGCAGTACGGTGGAGGCACGGTGCTCCTGTGGGATCGCGGCACCTGGGAACCGGTCGGGGATCCGCACAAGTCGTATCGCGCCGGCTCGCTGAAGTTCACGTTGAAGGGCAAGAAGCTGCGCGGGGGCTGGGCGCTCGTGAAGATCGGCGGGCGTCGAAAGGACGGAGACGACCGGAGCTGGCTGCTCATCAAGGAGCGCGACCAACAAGCGCGGCCGGGCCAGGCCGGTTCGATCGTCGAGAGTGAGCCGAAGAGCGTTGCGACCGGCCGCACGATCGAGGAGATCGCCGCCGCCGGAGACCGTGTCTGGCACTCCAATCGTGATCGGCGGCGAGAGCGCGAGCCCCGACCCGGCCGAGGTGCCGGGCGCGCGCCGGGCCGCCATGCCCAAGTTCGTGCAGCCCCAGCTCGCAACCCTCGTCGAGCACCCACCGGACGGTGACGGCTGGCTGCACGAGCTGAAGCACGACGGCTATCGCATCCTCGCGCGGGTCGAGCACCGTCGTGCCAAGCTCTTCAGCCGTAACGCGCACGACTGGACCGAGAAGTTCCCGGCCGTCGCGGAGGCGGTTGGGCGGCTTCCCGTCGAAGGGGCGATTCTCGACGGAGAGGTCACCGTGCTGTTGCCCGACGGCACCAGTAGCTTTCAGGCGCTTCAGAATTTCGGCTCGAGCACCGCACGCGGCCAGCTCGCGTACATGATCTTCGATCTGCTCTACCTCGACGGTCGCGACCTCACCGGCGCGCGCCTGGAAGACCGCAAGGCGGCACTCGCTCGCCTGCTCGCCTCGGGCAGCGACAGGGCCGCCGTGCTGCGCTACAGCGATCACGTCGTCGGCGCGGGCGCCGACTTCTTCGCGCACGCGTGCAAACTCGGGCTGGAAGGGATCGTGTCGAAGAAGCGCGACGCGCCCTACCGCGGCACGCGCGGCGCCGACTGGCTCAAGGTCAAGTGTCTCAAGCAGCAAGAGATCGTGATCGGCGGCTACACCGAGCCCGAAGGCTCCCGGATCGGGATCGGCGCGCTGCTCGGCGGGGTCTACGAAAGCGGCCGCCTCGTGTACGTCGGCAAGATCGGGACCGGATTCGACAATCGGACCCTCCGCGATCTGCAGCAGCGTCTGTCTCGCCTCGAGCAGAAGACCAGCCCGTTCGCCGCGCGGCCGGCCGGCGCCGCGCGCGCGCACTGGGTGAAGCCGGAGCTCGTGGGGCAGGTCAGCTTCAGCGAATGGACCAGCGACGGCAAGCTGCGACACCCGGCGTTCCAGGGCCTTCGGGAAGACAAGCCCGCCGACTCGGTAATCCGGGAGCGCCCCGCGGCCGCCGACGACGAGGTGAAAGAAACGTCGAAGCCAACGCCCAAGCGCGCCGCGCGGGCGCCTCGGCCCACTTCGTCGGCGAAGACCACCGGCGAGGCGACCGTCGCCGGCGTCCGGCTCACGCACGCCGACAGGATCCTCTTTCCGCCGCATGGCACGACCAAGCTCGACCTGGCGCGGTTCTACGAGTCGATCGCCAAGTGGATCCTCCCGCACCTCGAGGATCGCCCCACCACCCTCGTGCGCTGTCCGGAGGGCGCGCACAAGACGTGCTTCTACCAGAAGCACGTCGGCTACTGGGCGCCAGAGAGCTTGCGACGAGTCAAGATTCAGGAGAAGCGCAAGGTCGGAGAATATCTGGTGGTCGACTCGCTGGCGTCGCTCATCGGCCTGGTCCAGATCGGGATCCTCGAGATCCACACGTGGAACTCGGTCGTGAAGCGTCTCGAGCAGCCGGACCGGGTCGTGTTCGATCTCGATCCGGGGCCCGGTGTCGAGTGGGCGCAGGTCATCGAGTGCGCCCGACTCATCCGTGACTCGCTCCGCTCGCTCGAGCTCGAAAGCTTCGTGAAGACCACCGGCGGCAAGGGCCTGCACGTCGTGGCGCCGCTCGTGCCGGGACCGAGCTGGGACGAGACCAGCGCGTTCGCGCGCGCCGTCGCCGAGACCGTCGCGGGCGCCAATCCCCGACGCTACATCACGAGCATGGCGAAGGCGGAGCGCAGGGGCAAGATCTTCATCGACTATCTGCGCAATATCCGCGGGGCCACGAGCGTGGCCGCGTACTCC
This sequence comes from uncultured Candidatus Rokubacteria bacterium, assembly GCA_963789955.1. Classification (GTDB taxonomy): domain Bacteria; phylum Methylomirabilota; class Methylomirabilia; order Rokubacteriales; family CSP1-6; genus AR31. The sequence continues at coordinate 11,669 of CAWBMV010000030.1, read as the reverse complement.
ACGCGCGCCACGCCGCAAGCGACGATGTCCGTGCCGCTCACCTGGGACGAGCTGTCGACCAGGATCACGTCGGATCATTTCACGATCGCGAACGTGCCAAAGCGGCTGGCCGGGCTCACCGCGGATCCCTGGGCGGCATACTGGCGCACCCGGCAGTCCCTCCCGAAGAGTGCGGCAGCGCCGGCGCGCGCGCGCTAGACTCCCGGCCAGGAGACGCCACATGGAGCTGTTCATCTTCGCGCGATTCCATGCGCATCCCGGCCACGAGAGCGCCGTGGAGAAGGCGTTGCGAGACGTGGTTGGGATCGGTGCCTTTCGCTCGATCCGCGATCCCCAGCTGTTCTACATCCACTCGCGCTGGAAGGACGAGGCGGCGTTCGAGATCCACGCCGCCATGCCGCATACCCTGCACTTCCTGGAGCGCGTCGCGCCGCTGATCGATCATCCGCTCGACGTCACCCGAGCGGAGCGAATCGGCTGATGGACGCGGTTCTCACGCTCACCGACGCGCCGAGCGCGGAGCAGCAGCGAGTCATCGCTCCGGTCTCGCCAAGTTCAACGCCGAGCAGGCCGGCTATTCGGACTCACGTGATCTGGCCGTGCTGATGTCCGATCCGGCGACCCAGCAGGTGGTCGGCGGCCTGCTCGGGCGCACGTCGCTCGGTATTCTGTTCGTCGACCTCTTCTATGTGCCGGACGCGCTGCGCGGCCAGCGGCTGGGGCCGGGTCCTGGCCGTCGCGGAGGACGAGGCGCGGCGCCGAGGATGTTCGGCCGCGGTGCTCTACACGATCAGCTTCCAGGCTCCCGGCTTCTACGAGCGACATGGCTACCGCGCGTTCGGAACGATCGCCTGTGAGCCTCCGGGTACGAGCCGCGTCTTCATGACCAAGCCCCTGAGCTAGACGATCGATGCCGCGAGGCTGACGTCGCCCGCCTCTCGCCGGGCCTGTTGGAAGAGCGTCTACGCGCTCAGGGGTTCGAGCACTAGGTCGACGCTCCTTCGGACTTCATCCATCGGCCACGCGAGTCCGGCAAACGGGCTCGCGTTCGGGAATTTCGCCCGAATTTTCCGAGGCGCGATTCCGCAATTGACACGCAACACGCGACGCCGCCGCTTTGCAAGCACGCGGAAACCCTGCCGACGTGTTCGCAACGCGCTCTGGCATGCCGAGTGCGTGGGGCTTTGCACCTGAACATCGGGCGAACCCCTAGAACGAGGTACGCATGCGACTAATTGGGCTCGCGGTCATTTGTGCGATCGGCGCCAGCGTGGCGCCGATGGCGGTCGAGGCGCAGGCGCCGGACAAGGTCTATCGCATCGGCATGCTCGAGCGGACACCCGCCGCGGTCAATGCGGCGAACCTGGAAGCATTGCGGCAAGGACTGCGGACGCTGGGATACGTCGAGGGGAAAAATCTCGCCATCGAGTACCGCTCGGCCAATGGACGTGACGAACGGTTTCGCGATCTGGCGGCCGAGCTGGTCGCCCTCAAGGTCGACCTGATCTTGACGCGAGGGACACCCGCGGCCCTGGCGGCCAAGCATGCCACCGCCGGGGGGATCCCGGTGGTCATCACCGGCGTGGGTGATCCGATCGGGCAAGGCATCGTCGCGAGTCTGGCCCGCCCCGGCGGGAACATCACGGGCCTGAGCGCGACTGTAACCGAGATATATCCCAAGCGGGTCGAGCTGCTGAGCGAGCTCGTGCCACGGGCCACGCGGATCGCGGTGCTCTTCAACATGAGCAATCCGGCGATCCCCCGTCAGTGGCTCGAGGTGGAAACGGCGGCACGCGCTCTCGGTCTTCAGGCTCACCTGCTCGATGTGCGCAAGGTTGAAGATCTGAGACCGGCATTCGACATGGCCACCCGACAGCGCGCCGATGCGCTCGTCGTCGGGCTCGAGACGCTTACCCTGGCGAACGCGCCGCTCATCGTGGAGCTTGCGGCCAAGCACCGGCTGCCTGCCATGTACGCGTCGACGGAATTCGTCGGGGGGCTCGCCAGCTACGGCGTCAACTACCCCGACCACTATCGGCGCGCGGCCACGTTCGTCGACAAGATCTTCAAGGGGGCCAAGCCCGCGGATCTCCCGGTCGAGCAGCCCACCAAGCTCGAGCTCGCGATCAATCTGAAGACCGCGAGAGCGCTCGGCCTCACGGTGCCGCAGACGGTGCTACTGCAGGTCGATCACATGATCGAGTAGGCGTGCGCGGCTAGCCGCCCAGATCGAATGCGAAGGGATAGCCGAACTGAACGCCGAACTTGACCCGATTCTGGTCGGCATCGAAGTCCTGCGTCGTCGAGAATTGACCGACTCGCTGGATGAGGAACGAGTAGCCGCCGAACAGCATGATGTAGGGGTTGACGCGATAGGCCGCGCCAAGGGTCAGGGTGAATATTTGGACGTCGACGCGCTGGATCTGCTGGTCGCTCAGCGACTCCGCCTTCGTCCAGGCCGGATTGAAGATAACGATCAGATCTCGCAACAGCGGCAATAGAAGCGTTGCCGAGGCCGTCTGGTTGTCGGTCGGGCCACCAAAGCCGCCGGCGACGCCGATACTCCGCGCGTAGTAGGCACTCACGTTGCCGACTGGCAATCGTTGCGAGAACCCGGCGTTGAAGGCCGGCGTGATGAAATCCTCGTTCCCGAGGTGGGTGAACGCCGGGCCACCGTCGAACCCGATGCTGAGCGTGGGGGTCACGCGGTAGGAAAAGCCGAGCGTGGGGTTGTGCACCGTCGCGTTGTCGCCGTGTCCCGACCGTAAGTCTATGTACGTAAAGTTGTACCCGACCATGCCGTTGAAGCGCGGCGTGAACCCGTGGCTGAGGTTGCTCGTGAATCCATACGTGTCGGACTCGATCCCCGCGCCCTGCCCATCGAAACGCAAAATGCTATAGATCAACCCGAGATCCAGCCGAGTTTGCGAGCCCACCTGCCACCCCATGGTCGGATTCAGGACGTTGCTCACCCCCGCCTGCCCACCGAGGGCAAAGCCTCCCGCCGTCGCGTCCGGGCTCTGGTCACGCAAGAACGTATCGGCGACGGCAAACGTCAGCACCGGCGTCGGCTCCCAGATCGACCCAAGGACGAAGTTCTGACGAGCGAGGCCGTCGTTGGGGCTGCTCCCGCGGGCATACAGGTTGGCGTCATTCGAAAAGCCGGCGGCCAGCTGAAATCGCGGGCGATTCACCAACGCCATGATGCCGGGGGTGAAGGTGGTGATGAAGTCGTACCGCTTGTTCGCGTTGTTCAGGAAGATGTTGTCGTTGAACTCCTCGGATATCGAGATCGTCGGGAGCAGGTTGACGTCGCGGCGCTCCAGCGGCGACATCAGGAGGCCGAGCAGCTCGAGCGGATAGTTCGACAAGCCGGGATAGCTCGGAGCAAGCGTCGGACCCAGCGCCGGGATCCGCACCAGCACCGGCTGCCGCGACGTGGGCTCTTCCTCTTCGGCCCCCGTCGTTTGCTGCCTCATCGCGCCTGGCCGAGTTTGCTGGGCCCATGCGTGAGGTGCGATCAAACTCAGGATGATCCCGACGAGCGTGCACGCCCCGATGAGCCGAGCGGTGAGGGTGGTCAAGATCACTGGTGTCGCCCCGCCGCCATACCGGGCCCTCGCGTTTTCATGCTTGAGTCCTTTCGTCGCCAATGTATCTCGTTCAGTGCGATGGGATGACGGGCCGTCGACTCGCAACATCGTCGACTTTATGACGCTCGCCGTCCCGCTCCATCGGGTGAATCCCTGATACGACCTAGGGTGAATCCCGCCATAGTTTAGACCTGGTCCCGCTATCCTTTCTACCTGGGCGTGACCCTTGTGTACCTTGGACTCACCTTGGTGTTCACCACGTGGTGGGGTGTCGTTTCATGAGCGGGCGGCAGCTTCGATTCGCCGCCGCAGCCGTCCTCGTGGTCGGCCTCATCAGCGCGGTCTGGATCTATCTGGCCGCCGTGCCTTCGACCGCCGACGCGCTCGGATACGACCCCGCGCAGTCGAAGCAATATTTGCGGGCAATGGAGCTCTACGGCGGAAAAGCGAACGTGCTCGCGGCCGAGCTTCGGGCCTGGTTCGATGGCCTATGGCACGGTACGCGCCTGGCCTACACCGTGGCGTGCGCGTCCGTGCTGCTGGCCGGCGCATTCTGGCTTGCCGCGGCCGCCTCCGAGGATTGAACCGCTCTCACGAACGGGGCAGCAGGACCGTAAAGCGACTTCCCTTCCCTTCGCGTGACTCGGCGATTACTTCCCCTCCGTGGGCGGTCGCCACCCCCTTCACGATCGCCAGGCCCAGGCCGGTGCCGCCGCGATCTCGGTGAGCCTGTCGATAGGGGTCGAAGATGGTCGAGAGCGCGTCGGCGGGGATGCCCACGCCGGTGTCCTCGACCTGGAGCTCGAACTCGGTGGTCGCGTCGATGACGCGCACGGTGACGCGCCCACCGCGTGGCGTAAAGCGAATCGCGTTGGCCGCGAGGTTGACGACGAGCTGATACAGCCGTTCTTCGTCGCCGAGATACGCGAAGTGGGCCCCGTAGCGCTCGCGCTCCAGCGCGACGCCGGTCTCCTCGGCCTGGGGATGAAGATCTTCGACGACGCGATCGATGAGCGCCGCGAGGTCGACCGGCTTGCGATCGAGCTCCGCGAAGCCGGCGCGAAGCCGCGACATCTCGAGGATCTGATTGGCAAGCCGAAGCAGCCGATCGGAGCTTCGCGCGATGATCTCGGTGAGACGCTGCTGATTCTCGGAAAGCGACTCGGGCGCGCGCTGATGGAGAAGGTCGACGGCTCCGCGGATCGACGTCAGCGGCGAGCGAAGCTCGTGGGAGACGATCGCGAAGAACTGCTGCTTCGTTTCTTCCGTCTGACGGAGCTGGCTCGCCATTCGATTGAACGACGACGCGAGGGCACCGATCTCGTCGCGGCTCTCGATCGCGATGGGCTCCCGGAAGGCTCCGGCGGCGACCTCTCCGGTGGCTGCGGAGAGCAAACGGAGCGAGCGCGTCATCCGCCGCGTGATGAACGCTGTCCCGAGCAGCGCCAGCCCGACCGCTCCACCCAACGAGAGCATGACGGTGGACCAGGTGCGGGTCTCGAGGAGCGTTGCTTCAGCCTGTGCCGCCAGGATCCGAGTCCGCGTCGCGGCCATCAGACCGCCCAGGCTCTCTCGGACCTCGTCGGCTCGCGCTCCCGACATGGTATCGATGATCCGAAGCGCGCCCCCGCGGTCGCCGCGCTGAAGCAGGGCCTGCTCCGCGCCGACGATACTCCAGTACTCCTGGAAGGCGGCGCTTGCCACGAGACGATGCCGGGTCTCCTGCTCATTCAGCGGCAGCTGGGCGAGGCGATCGAGATCCTCGGTCACCCGCCTCGCCATCTCGCTCCAGGCCGCGGCGTAGCGCTTGTCGCCCAGCACCACGGCCCGCGTCTCGAGCGCGACCAGCCGCGGAATCGCGTCGCGCGCTGACGCCGTCAGGCTCATCGCCGGGATCGTACGGGTCGTCGTCTCCCGGTTGACGGACACGAGGCGACCTACGGCACCGAGACTCAACGCGCTGACACTCGTGAGCACCACGATCACCAGCGCAGAAGAGAGGAACATCTTCGAGCTGAGACGCATGCCGAGGCTCTGGCGCCCGTCCATGCCTCACACGTCCGCAAAAGTTATACCGGAATTGAATCTCCAGGCATTTCAACGCCTTCCGGGCGCGTCTCAAGCTTCCGGCTGGTAAATCTCTAGGCGGCTGACCATTCTTGAGCCGACGCCAGACAAGCCAGAGGCGGCGCAAGACACACGGCGGCAACGTCGGCCGACGAGGGTTTCACCACCGGGAGGGGCTGTGCTACGGTGCGTCCGGAGCCACTCGCCCATGGCAACAGAGCGACTCTGGCGCGTCGTCGTTCGTCACTCCCCAGAGTGGCGCGAGACATTCCTGCGACTCGCCGCGGAAACGGCAGAAGGTCGAAGCCTCGCGCCGGAGTTCCACGGCAGCATCTTGAGCTTCAACTCGCCGAAGCAGGACCGAAGCGCGCTCCGATTGCTCAAGGATCTGATGGTGCAGGCGAGTTTCTCTGTCGAGCACCGGGAGTGTGGGGAGATCAAGGCCTACGTTGGCGACACGCGGGTGTCGATATCGTGCTCGTGCGGCGCCGAGATCGTCCGGCGACTCACGAGCTGAGCGCCTTCGCCGGATTCTGTCGGTGTGTGAATACCTACCGAGGTGCCAACGCCCAGCCGTACGTCTGGAGATCCGTCTTCACGTCGTGCCGGCGCCGGTCGTCACAGCGTCGATCGGGCGTCGCTGGCTGCCAGACTTGCCGGCGATCCCCGCTCCGACGGTCTATGATCACGTCCACGCTCTGGCACGCGAGCGCCTGCTTCAAGTACGTATACGTCTTGGAGTCCTCACGCGAGACGATGAACACCAGGTCCGCCCCACGCGGCCCGGCCGGATTCCCGCTGCCACGCGTGCGAGACCAGTGATGGGCGGCCGGCCTGCCCTGTCCATGCTGGCCGGCACGGCGGCGCCGGTCGCGGGCGCTGATCAAACCGCGCAAGTGCTCGTCAACCTGCGCCCATTCAGCGAAAAGACGGGGGTCCATGGTGCTCTCATTAGAAACGAACACCGGCCGACACGAAAATGCGGAAGAGCCCTCAATTGCGGTGTGGAAAGTCCTCCCTGCCGCGGAACCACTCGATAAACCGGTTCCGGTAGTAGTACAGCGGCATGGCCACCGCCACCGCAATGGCCGTCAGCAATAGCACCTGGACGTAATCGCCGGACGCGGTGTGCGCGCCCTGCGCCGACACGACCCAGGTGTCCGGGACTCGACCGAGTGTGGAGATCAACGCGAAAACCCAGAACGGCATGGGACTCAAGCCGAAGAGGTAGCACGCCATGTCCTTCGGGAGCCCTGGAATCAAGAAGATCACGAAGCAGAGGATGGTGCCCTCCGCCTCGACGATGAAACCCAGCTTCCGCCAAATGTCCGGACTCACGAACCGCTGAATGTAACGAGCGCCAAGCCCCCGAGCCACGGCAAACGCCGTCAGGGACCCGAGCGACAGCCCGATCGTCGAGTAGAACAATCCGCCCCATTGGCCAAACAGGTAGCCGCCGAGAATCCCCGTCAGCTGCCCTGGAATCGGAGCGATGACGACCTGCAGAGCCTGAAGACCAATAAAGATGATCGGCGCCAGGACGCCCCACTCCCGGAGCGTCTGCTTGAGAAACCGCTTGTCTACGTAGAGGCGGATGAGGAACTGGTAGGCGGGCGCATCGGTCGCTACGAGCCAGACGCCATATCCGATGAGCGTGGCGGCGATCACGCCGCCGATGCCCCATCGCAGCGCTGTCTTCACCCGCCTACTCGAGACGTCATCGCGGTTCGCTCTCGTGCCCCGAACCAGCGTTATTACAGAGCCTGCTTTGCCATGTCAAATGCTCCAGGAACAGCGGCAGCAGGGCGCGTGCCATCGCGGGGAATTTTTCGAAAGTCAGAAGAATCGGGTTGTTGCCGCCACCGGTCGCCCGGCGTCTGGCCGGTCGCCGGCGAGTCTTGAGCCAGCAGCCGGATTCTGCGATCAGCAACTGATCATCCTGATAGACTCCCACCAGCCACCCTCAAGCGAGGTGTCATGCGCTGGATCGGGCTCGCGACGCATCGCTTCGTTCTCAGCTCTTGCGCCGCGCTGGTGCACCTGACGATCTGGGGCGCGGTGCCGATCTGGGCAGGAGACGAGGCGCCCCGGTTTGTGACAGTCGCACCGGGCATCAGCCACGCGAGCTTCGAGGTGCACCCGCCGGACAGTGAGCCCTTCTCAGGCCACGTTTTCCGGATCGATCTTGGTGAAGCAGACCTTCGCCTCGTCCCAGCCGGGGGCCCGTCGTCGAGGCAAACCGTGGAGCAGATGGCGGCGTCCTTTCCGGCTGTCGTTGCCGTCAATGCCAGCTTCTTCGACAAAGAAGGCCGCGCGATGGGCCTCGCGGTCAGCGAGGGCCGCGTATTGGCCGTGGGCAAGCTGAAGAGCTGGGGTGCGCTCGTGGTCAGCGGTACGGACGCGCGGATCGTACTCGGTGCCAGCATCCCGGATCGCCTCACGAACGAGCTCATCGTCCAGGGCATTCCCCGTCTCGTCATTGGCGGACGGGTCCCGGGACTCAAACCGCAGCTGGCGGAACGGACAGCGGTCTGCGCCGCCGCCGGTCGAGTCGTCATCGTCGTGGCGACTCAAGCGGAGACCACGGCCTTCGCGCGCTTTCTCGCCGAGCCGTCCGCGAAGAGCGGGCTCGGATGCTCGGATGCGCTGAACTTCGACGGCGGCCCGTCGAGACAGCTCGTGGTGCGGCTACCCACTCTGACATTGTCGCTGCGGGGTGGCTCGGCGGTGCCTAACGCACTCATTGCTACTCCCGGCAAGAGGTAGCCATCGTGACCCTTCGCGACGCCGCAGGGTGTGGAGTCACGCTCCTGCTGGGGGCGTGCGCGATCGCGAACACGCCACAGCAAGACTTGGCCTATACGCGATGGGCGCAGTGCAACTCGTCCGCGCAGCTCGAGCGGGTCGATCTCGACGGCCGGATCACGTTCAGGTTCACCAGCCCGGGAAGCCGCGAAGAGATCCTGCGATGCCTCGCGCAAGCCAACCGCACGGGGCAACCCCTTCCCGCGCCGGTGAGCGTCGGCGTGCCGGGAGGCCCGTGATTACGTTCTGAATCCTCCTTCAGATTTGCGCCCATCGTTGACCGCCAAGCGCCCCCGGCTCTACGATTCTCATTACCCACGCGGCGCTGCTTGTCAGATCTAATTCCGGGCAGCAACGCTGGCAATTTCTCCAAGCAGGGGCGCGATGACGACGAAGTCGGACCTGTTGCGGTTCCAGGACGTGCGCGACGCCTACCGGTTGATCGGGGAGTGTCGGGATCTCGGAGGCGACCCAGCACTGTGGCAGCGTCGGATGCTCGAGGGGGCGTGCCAGCTCATCGGAGTTCCGGTGGCGTCGGGCGGCGAAGGGCGATGGATCCGGCCGCACGGCGCGGTCGAAGTTTTCTCGGCGTTCGCCGCCGGCTTGGATTCCCGTGGCTATGAGCTCTTCACGGCCTACCACCGCGAGCTGGGGCCGAGTGGGGATCCCATCTTTCAGGCGTTGGGGCGCGTTCCCAGACAGGTCGTCACCCGCGCTCGACGGCAACTCGTCTCCGACGCCGCGTGGTACCGATCGGCTGCCTGGGAGTACCGCCGGCCCATCGGGATCGATGAGCAGCTCACGTCGGTCTATCAGGTCTCGGGCGACGGCGCGGTCAGCGTGATCTCCGTGCACCGCGAAGCGAGCAAGCGGGAGTTCTCGGCGCGGCAGCAGAGGTTGATGAGCTTCTTCCACGCGGAGCTCGGCCCACTCATCGGCCAAGCGCTCGTGAGCAAGATCGAACCGAGCTCCGACAAACTCTCGCCACGCCTTCGTCAGACGCTGGCGTGTCTGCTGGATGGCGACAGCGAGAAGCAGCTCGCGGCTCGCGTCGGCCTGAGTCAGGCTACCGTCCATCAGTACGTGACCGCGCTCTATCGCTACTTCGGCGTCAGGAGCCGTGCCCAGCTCCTGGCCCTTGCTCTCAAGCGCATCGGGCGAAACGGCTCGAGCCAGCCCCGTAGCACGCCGTTCACACCGTTGCAGCTCTGCTAGACTCCCGCCAGCCACTCCCACAGAGGTGCCCATGCGGCGGATCAGGCTCGTTCTTGCTCTCGCTATCAGCTTCCTTGTTGCGCCGTTGGCCGCCGAGGCGCAGCCAGCTGGAAAGGTCGCCCGGCTGGGTGTTCTGCTCCTGAGCACCGGCGACCCGAACCTTGCCGCCTTCCGTAAGGGGCTGCAGGAGCTGGGCTACATCGAAGGCCGGAATCTTGTCATCGAGTTTCGCGACGCTGGGGGAGATCCGAGGCGCCTTGGCGATCTCGCCGTGGAGCTGGTGCACCACAAGCCCGACGTCATCCTTGCTCTCGGCGGAGACGTCGCGCCGTTCGCCAAGCGGGCGACGCAGTCGATACCTATCGTGATGGTGAACAGCGCCGATCCCGTCAAGGGAGGGCTCGTCACCAGCCTCGCCCGGCCAGGCGGAAACGTGACCGGGGTCACCTTCCTCTCGGCGGATCTCGCCGGAAAGCGGATCCAGTTCCTGAAAGAGGCGGCCCCCGCGATCGTTCGAGTCGGCGTTCTCTTGAATCCTGATCACGCGGATGACGAGCTGCGGGAAACTCAGGAGGCCGCGCGGACGCTCGGCATCCAGGTCCAGTCGCTGGAGATTCGGGGTGCGGCCGACGTCGAAGGCGCGTTCCAGGCAGCAATCAAGGGCCGCGCCGAGGCCATCGTCGTCGTGTCGTCTCGCCAGACGACGCTCAACCGCGTTCGCATCTTGGAGCTCGCACGAAGCCACAAGCTGCCGCTCGTCGGGGGCTGGGGACCGTGGGCTCAGGGCGGAGCGCTATTCAGTTATGGGCCGGACCTTGATCCGATCGTTCGGCTGGCCGCTACCTACGTCGACAAGATCCTCAAGGGCGCGAAGCCCGCCGACCTTCCCGTCGAGCAGCCCACGAAGCTCGAGTTGATCATCAATTCCACGACCGCGAAATCTTTTGGTCTGACGATTCCTCAGACGCTTGTCCAGCGGGCGGACCGGGTAATCGAGTAAACCTCGCGAAGGAGACGTGCACATGTCGGCATCGGCAACCCCCGAATCGGTCATCCGACAGATCGTCGAAGCCATGCGGGCGCTCGCCGGCCCCCATCCTGGCTTCCGTCCCGTTCACGCCAAGGGCCTCGTCTGCACGGGAACGTTTCGCGCTTCAGCAGACGCTCCCCGCGTGACTCGAGCGCCCCATTTCGCAGGTCAATCGGTGCCAACCATTGTGCGGTTCGCCAATTCCAACGGGAACCCCGAGGTGCACGATGGTGTCCCGAACGGCCGCTCGATGGCGGTCAAGTTTCAGCTCCCCGACGGCAAGAGCGCCGATATCCTTGCCAACTCCGTCGAGGGATTCGTCGCACGGACACCCGAGGAGCTGCTCGAGTTCCTGCGCGCTCAGCTGCCGGAGCCGGCCACGGGCCGCCCCGACCCGGACGCGGTTCCGCGCTTTCTCGCCGGCCATCCCGCCGGGCGCGCCTTCGTGGAGCGCCTGATGAAGAGGGCAGTGCCGGCGAGCTATGCGCAGACGGCCTACCATGCCGAGCACGCCTTCCGCTTCACCGCCGCCGATCGTACGAGCCGATTCGGCCGCTATCGATTCGTGCCGCAGGCAGGCGAGGCCTTTCTTTCCCCCGACGACGCCGGTAAGCGAAGCCCCAGCTTCTTGCGCGAGGAATTGGAAGGCCGGCTGCGGACGGGCCCGGTGGCGTTCCGGCTATTGCTGCAAGTGGCAGAGGCAGGCGATCCGACGGACGACGTCACGGCTTTGTGGCCTGAGAGTCGGCCCGTGGTTGAGCTGGGACGCCTGGAAGTGACCAGCATCTCCCCGACGAGCGCGGCCGAGGAGCGGCGCCTGATCTTCGACCCGACGAATAGAACGGACGGCATCGACCTCTCGGCCGATCCAATCCTGCTGGCCCGGTCGGCCGCCTACGCCATCTCGTACGAGAAACGGAGCAAAGGCGAATGAAGGTGGCGGGGCCCCGCGCGTAACC
>CAWBMV010000029.1:0-26374 GCA_963789955.1 uncultured Candidatus Rokubacteria bacterium | reverse complement strand
CTCTGCGTGACGTCGACGTCGCCAATCGCGGCGAGCCGCACGCGCTCTTTGGCACGAAGCGCTCGGTACGCGCTGGTCATGACGTCAGCGACCGCGGCGGCATCGAGCCGGGTGACGTGACGGACATGCTCGCGGCGCTCGAGCGTGAATCGAGGCGCGAAGGTCGCGATGGTCCGCTCCACGCGGTCGCGCAGCACGCCCTCGCCGAGGACCGCCTCACGGAGCTCGACTAGGTCGTCGGGAGCGGGGCCGGCGACGAGGAGCATCCCGTCTCCTTGTAGGACACGCCGGAACTCACCCGCGTTCATGCGCGCCGTGATCGAGACGACCGCGCGGAAGGACGCGTCCGCGTAAGGCAGGAATCGGTCGGCGTTCGCCATGACCCACTGAAGCCGCGGGTGTCGCTTCGCCGCCGCCTCGATCGCCGCGACCGAGATGTCGACGCCGTGGGCCTCGCATCCGAACCGTTCGGCGAAGACTGCGAGGTGATCGCCGTCCCCGCATCCGACGTCGAGCAAGGTGTCCTCGCCGGTTAGGGCCAGCAGTCCCACGACCACGTCCACGAGCGGGGCCATGACTCCACGGGCGAGCAGGCGCCGTCGCGCCGCGAGCACCTCGGGAGAGTCTCCAGGCCGACGCGCCTTCCGATCCTGGGGCTGCAGGAGGTTGAGGTAGCCGCTGCGGGCGATGTCGAAGGAGTGCCCGTTCCGGCAGATCACGCGCCGCTCGACCCGCGCCAGCGGCAGCCGCGCACGGCGCAGAGGAGGGTGATAAGGCTACGTGAGCGCGATGCGCCGGGGCTCAGACGCTGAGGAAGAGCGGGACCTGAGTGCCGCGCAGCAAGGCCTGTGTCGTCGAGCCTGAGAACAACTCCGTCAACCGGCGCCGATCGCGCATGCCCGCGACAAGAAGCCGGGCGTCGACGTCTTCCACCGTGCGGAGGATCACTGGTGCCACGGGCCCGGGGGCGGCGACGGTGGTGCGGAGCGCCGGGATGCCGTGAGATGCCAGGAACGCGAGGGCGAGCTCGGCACGCTCGAGCGCCTCCCGCGCGTCCTCGTGGACGCTGACGACGAGCACCTCAGCCGACGGTTCGACGCCCAGGGCCTGGAACGCCTGCAGGGCGCGCGCGGCATGGATGCCGCCATCGTACGCAACGACCACGGGCCCCGAGCGGCGCGGGCGCGGCGGAACGACGACTACGGGCCGCGCGCTCTGTCTCAGCACCCGCTCAACGGTGTCGTCGGCCTTGCGCTCGGTCTCGAAGTGGAAATGGCTCTGCCGCGGCAGGACGACGAGGTCATAGCGCTGGCCCGTCAGCACGATCTGCTCGTGCGGGAGGCCGACCTTCTCGATCACCTCGCACGCGACGTCCTCGGCGGCGCACCGGCCGGCGAAGCCCGCGAGGAATTCCTCGACGCGGCGCCGGGCGTCTTCGAGGAGCCGCTCGTCTCGCTCATGCTTGTAGTGACCGGCGCCCATGGGGACCGCCTCGGGCCGCCGGATGGTGGGCTCGTCCACGATGCCGAGCCCCACCAGCCGGGCGCCTGTCTGCCGCGCCCAGCGGAGACTCAGGTCGACCGCCGCTTCACCCTCGGGCGAGCCGTCGAGCCCGACGAGAATCGTCCGTACCCCGGCGCTGCCGAACGGGACCACAGTGTCCATATCGTTCCTCCAAGGTCGGCGCGTCAGCGCCGCGCTCGTCCAGCTGTTTCGGGAACCCGGAGCGAGCCTGAACCGCTCCCGTTTTCGACCAACTCGGCCGAACGTGCGGGCGAGGCGATGCGGGCGCGCCTCACGGTACCACGGCTGCGGCACTCGTCTAGCTCCCGCGCCACCCGGTTGGACCGGTTCCAGAAGCCCATGAGTGCGAATCCGATCACGACCACGACGGTCTCGAGGACGGTCCGCACGCCACCCTCGCGCGCGAAAAGCTCGACGAGGGCGAGCACCCCCACCAGTGAGAGCCCGATCGCGTACAGGAGCCACCACGTCGGTTTCATCTGTCCCGCCCTCCTCGTCACATTTGACGGCAGGGGTGGATCAAGGCGCCGTCAAACTGCGGCCGGTCGCCATCAACGCCAGATCAACGCGCGGGCACTGGGGCGGTGTCGGTACACCTGAGTAACGCCCGAGACGGTCGCTCGGTGGCGATGCACTGCTCAACCCCTCGGAACCGCAGGGATCTCAAGGTGGCATTCTCGATGCACCGGCGGCTTCACGCTCGCTTAACACGTGCGAGCCCGCTTTTGATGCTTTCTTGATGCGGGCCGGCCTATAAATCTCTGTGTTGGGACGGTTCACACAGCAGACGGACTGGAGGCGCGTGCGATGGATCTCGTGTACGTGGGACTGACGCTGATCTTCTTCGGACTGACATGGGCGCTCGTCAAGCTCTGTGAGCGGGTGTAGGGGGCGGAGATGCCATTTCTCTATATCGTCGGCAGCGTTGTTTCGTTGGGGCTCCTGATCTACCTGGTGCTGGCGCTGCTCAAGCCGGAGCTCTTCGCATGACTGGCAACGGAATTCTTCAGCTCGCGTTCTATCTGGTCGTCCTGCTGGTACTGGCCAAGCCGCTCGGCATCTATATGGCGCGGGTCTTCGAGAACCGTCCGTGCGGGCTCGATCGTCTGCTCGGGTGGCTCGAGCGCCTGATCTACAGGGCGTCAGGGATCCGGCCCGCCCAGGAGATGGGCTGGAAGGCCTACACGCTGGCCATGCTGCTGTTCAACCTGGCCGGGCTCCTCGTCGTCTACGGGCTGCAGCGGCTGCAGGGCGTGCTTCCGCTGAACCCGCATGGCGCTCGGCGCGGTCTCGCCGGATTCCTCGTTCAACACGGCGGTGAGCTTCGCGACCAATACCAACTGGCAGGGCTACGGCGGCGAGACGACGATGAGCTATCTCACGCAGATGCTCGGCCTCACCGTCCAGAACTTCGTTTCGGCGGCGACGGGCATGGCCGTGCTCGTGGCGCTCATTCGCGGGTTCGCGCGCCGCTCGCGTCAGACGATCGGCAACTTCTGGGTCGATCTGACGCGGAGCACGCTGTACATCCTGCTCCCGCTCTCCTTCGTCCTCGCGCTCATCCTGGTCTCCCAGGGCGTCGTGCAGACCTTCAAGCCGTACGCGACGATCGCCGTCGTGCAGCCGACCGAATACGACGAGCCGATGACCGACAAGGACGGCAAGCCGGTCTTCGACGAGAAGGGCCAGCCGAAAACGAAGAAGTCGAAGCTCACCGAGCAGGTCCTGGCCGTCGGGCCGGCGGCTTCGCAGATCGCGATCAAGCAGCTCGGCACGAACGGCGGCGGCTTCTTCAACGTCAACTCGGCCCACCCGTTCGAGAACCCGACGCCGCTCTCGAACTTCGTCGAGCTGCTCTCGATCCTCCTGATCTCGGCGGCGCTCTGCTACACGTTCGGCGTCGATGGTCGGTGACACGCGCCAGGGCTGGGCCGTTCTCGCCGCGATGACCGTCATCTTCGTCGGCCTTCTCATCGTATGCGTGGTCGCCGAGCAGAACGGCCGCGTGTTCGTGAAGCAGGGCGTGGACCACACGGCGAGCGCGCTCCAGTCGGGCGGGAACATGGAGGGCAAGGAGGTCCGGTTCGGCATCGTCAACTCGGCGCTCTGGGCGACGGCGACGACCGCGGCCTCCAACGGCTCGGTCAACTCGATGCACGACTCCTTCACCCCGCTCGGCGGGCTCGTACCGCTGTGGCTGATCCAGCTCGGCGAGGTGATCTACGGCGGCGTCGGCTCCGGGCTCTACGGGATGCTGGTCTTCGCGATCATCGCCGTGTTCGTCGCGGGCCTGATGGTCGGGCGCACGCCGGAGTACCTCGGCAAGAAGATCGAGGCCTACGAGATGAAGATGGCGTCGATCGCTGATCCTCATCCCGCCGGCGGTCGTGCTCGATCGGCACCGCCATCGCTGTCGTCACCGCCGGCGGCAAGGCTGGCCTCGCCGAACCCCGGCGCCCATGGCTTCAGCGAGGTGCTCTACGCGTTCTCGTCGGCCGGCAACAACAACGGCAGCGCGTTCGCCGGGCTCAGCGCCAACACGCCCTTCTACAACACGGCGCTCGGCCTCGCGATGCTCTTCGCGCGCTACTGGCTGGCGGTCCCGGTGCTGGCGATCGCCGGCTCGCTGGCGCAGAAGAAGACCGTCCCCGCCGGTCCCGGGCACGCTGCCGACCCACACGCCGCTGTTCGTGGGGCTGCTGGTCGGCGTCGTGCTCCTCGTCGGCGCGCTCACCTTCGTCCCGGCGCTCGCGCTCGGGCCGATCGTCGAGCACTTGATCCTCGTCGCCGCGAAGTGAGGGAATAACGCTATGGCTCCGACCACGAAAGCGCGCTCGCTCTTCGATCCGGCGATCGTCAAGCAGGCGATCATCGATGCCTTCAGCAAGCTGACGCCGCGGCACCAGGTCAGGAACCCGGTCATGTTCGTCGTCGAGGTCGGGAGCGTCCTCACGACGCTCGCTCTTCATCCAGGCGCTCGTCGGCAAGGGCGAGGCGCCCGCCGGGTTCATCCTCGCGGTCTCGGTCTGGCTCTGGTTCACGGTGCTCTTCGCCAACTTCGCCGAGGCGATGGCCGAGGGGCGCGGCAAGGCCCAGGCCGACTCGCTGCGGAAGGCGCGCCGCGACATCCAGGCGAAGCAGCTCGCCGAGGCGCAGACCGCGATGCCGCGGTACGAGACCGTCTCCGCCGTCGGCGCTCCGGAAGGGCGACTTCGTCCTCGTCGAGGCCGGCGACTTCATCCCGGTGCGACGGCGAGGTCGTCGAGGGCGTCGCGTCGGTCAACGAGAGCGCCGATCACCGGCGAGAGCGCGCCCGTCATCCGCGAGAGCGGCGGCGACCGCAGCGCGGTCACCGGCGGCACGCGCGTGCTGTCCGACTGGCTCATCGTCGCGGTCACCGCGAACCCGGGCGAAGCGTTCCTCGACCGCATGATCGCGATGGTCGAAGGCGCCAAGCGCCAGAAGACGCCGAACGAGATCGCGCTCGACATCCTGCTCGCGGCGCTGACGATCATCTTCCTGCTCGCGACGCGTCACGCTGCTGCCGTTCTCGCTCTACAGCGTGAAGGCGGCGGGGCAGGGCACGCCGGTCACGATCACCGTGCTCGTCGCGCTGCTCGTCTGCCTGATCCCGACGACGATCGGCGGCGCTGCTCTCGGCGATCGGCATCGCCGGCATGGACCGCATGATCCAGGCGAACGTCATCGCCATGTCGGGCCGCGCCGTCGAGGCCGCCGGCGACGTCGACGTGCTCCTCTCGACAAGACCGGCACGATCACGCTCGGCAATCGCCAGGCGACCGCGTTCTTGCCCGCGCCGGGCGTGAGCGAGCGACGACCTCGCCGACGCGGCGCAGCTCGCGTCGCTCGCCGACGAGACGCCCGAGGGGCGCAGCATCGTCGTGCTCGCGAAGGAGAAGTACGGCATCCGCGAGCGCGACGTCACGAAGCTCGGCGCGATCTTCGTCCCGTTCACCGCGCAGACGCGCATGAGCGGCGTCGACCTGGACGGCCGCGCAGATCCGCAAGGGCGCCGCCGACGCGATCGAGGCCTACGTCAAGAGCGATGGGCGGCACGGTTCCCGGCGGAGGTCCGCGCCGCGGTCGACGCGATCGCGAAGGCGGGCGGCACGCCGCTCGTCGTCGCCGAGGGCGCGAAGGTGCTCGGCGTCATCCAGCTCAAGGACATCGTCAAGGGCGGCATCAAGGAGCGCTTCGCCGAGCTCCGCCGCATGGGCATCAAGACGGTGATGATCACCGGCGACAACCCGCTCACGGCCGCGGCGATCGCCGCCGAGGCCGGCGTCGACGACTTCCTCGCCGAGGCGACGCCCGAGGCGAAGCTCAAGCTCATCCGCGAGTACCAGACCGGCGGGCGCCTCGTCGCCATGACCGGCGACGGCACCAACGACGCGCCCGCGCTCGCGCAGGCCGACGTCGCGGTCGCGATGAACACCGGCACGCAGGCCGCCAAGGAAGCCGGCAACATGGTCGACCTCGACTCGAACCCGACGAAGCTCATCGAGATCGTCGAGATCGGCAAGCAGCTGCTGATGACGCGCGGCGCGCTCACGACGTTCAGCATCGCGAACGACGTCGCCAAGTACTTCGCGATCATTCCGGCGGCGTTCGCCGCGACCTATCCGGCGCTCGACGCGCTGAACATCATGCGCCTGGCGACGCCGGAGAGCGCGATCCTGTCGGCCGTCATCTTCAACGCGCTCATCATCATCGTCCTGATCCCGCTCGCGCTGCGGGGCGTCCGGTATCGGGCCGATCGGCGCCGCCGCGCTCCTGCGGCGCAACCTGCTCGATCTACGGCCTCGGCGGCATCATCGTCCCGTTCATCGGGCATCAAGATCATCGACATGATCCTCGTCGCCCTGCACCTGGTGTAAGGAGCCGATGACATGCTTGCTCATCTTCGTCCGGCGATCGTCTCGCTCGATCCTGTTGTCGGTCGTCACGGGCGTCGCCTATCCGCTCGCTCGTCACCGGCATCGCGCAGGTGGTCTTCCCGTACCAGGCGAACGGCAGCCTGATCGTCAAGGACGGCAAGGTCGTGGGCTCGCGCGCTCATCGGTCAGCCGTTCGACGATCCCGAAGTACTTCTGGAGCCGTCCGTCGGCGACGAGCCCGTTCGCGCTACAACGCGGGCGCCTCGTCGGGCTCGAACCTCGGCCCGACGAATCCGGCGCTCATCGAGGCGGTCAAGGGGCGCGTCGACGCGCTGCGGGCCGCCGATCCGGGCAACGCCGCGCCCGTGCCCGTCGACCTCGTCACCGCGTCCGGCAGCGGTCTCGACCCGCACATCAGCCCGGCGGCAGCGCTGTACCAGGTGCGGCGGGTCGCCGGCGCGCAAGCTCGAGCCGGACGCGGTCCGGCAGCTCGTCGAGCGAGCACACCGAGGGGCGGCAGCTCGGCTTCCTCGGCGAGCCGCGGGTCAACGTCCTCCAACTGAACCTGGCGCTCGACGGCAAGTAGCGGGCGCGCGACTCCGCTGAAACGATTTCACGCAACGTCAACGACGACGTACTCCATGCGGTTCAGTTCGTCCTCACGCCGCTCGAGGACTGCGCGGCACTGGACGTCGAGGAGGATCGGATGCCCCGAAGGCTCGGAGTGATGCTCGTTGGGGCGCTGTTCACGGCGGCCGTGATCATGGCTGTCGGAGCGCCCGCATATGGCCAGGCCTCCGCCATCGCCCAAACGGAGACGAAGCCGGCGGAGCCGAAACCCGCCGACACGGCGAAGCCCGAGGAGAAGAAGGAGGAAGAAAAGCCAAAGACGTTCTGGGACGAGAACACGCTGTTCGGCTACATCGAGAACAGCCTGGTGTGGAACACCGGGCGCGCGAGCCGCGGGAACCACAACGAGCTGCGGTACTACGACTTCCAGGGTAGCTACACGTTCAACGTGGGCGAGTTCAGCATCAAGAAGGACCCGTCGGAGCGCTACCCGTTTGGGTACGGCCTGGTGCTCACGGCGGGTATCCCGGGCACGTCGAACGACTCGCAGAAGAACCACGCGCTGGGCATCTTCCGGGGCGACGACGATCAGTTCGCGTTCCGGAACACGCCGAACTTCGACCTGCAGGAGGCGTACGCGTCGTACCAGATTCCGATCGGGAACGGGCTGACCCTCAAGGCCGGGAAGTGGGTCACCTTGCTCGGCTACGAGGTCATCGAGGCGCCGAACGACCTGAACTTTTCGCGCTCGTACCTGTTCAGCTTCGCCGTTCCGTTGACCCACGTCGGCGCCCTGCTGAGCTACCCGGTGGCGCCGTGGTTCACGATCACCGCCGGCACCGTGGTCGGCTGGGACGTCGCGAAAGACAACAACAGCGCGATGTCGTATACGGGACAGTTCGCCTTCACGCCGATCAAGGATCTCGTGGCGAACTTCAACTGGATCACCGGCCCGGAGCAGGCGCACATCGACAGCAATTGGCGAACGGTGCTCGACTATGTCTTCACCTACACGGGCATCAAGAAGCTCACGCTCGGGCTGAACGTGGACTACGGCTGGGAGACGGACGAAGCCTATCTGAAGGCGTCGGGCACGCGGGGGGACATCGACGCCTCCTGGTGGGGGTGGGCGGCCTACGTCGCGTACGACTGGACGGAGGCGTTTCGCACCGCGCTGCGGCTGGAGTACATGAAGGACGCCGAGGGCGTGCGCACGCAGCTGAGCCCGCCGGGCAACAAGCTCGATCTGTGGGAAGTCACGCTGACCGCGCAGTACAAGATCTGGAAGGGCCTGGTCGGCCGCGTCGAGTACCGGCACGACAGCGCGAACCAGAAGGTCTTCTCGATCCGCGCGCCGGGCTATGTCCCGACCGGGAAGACCCAGGACACGATCTCGTTTGATCTGTACTACTTGTTCTTCTGAGGGGTCACCCCGTGCGTATGCGCTTCGCTGAGCGACGACGATGCTGACGATCTTCACGAATACGTCCTATGACTTCATAGGAAAGCGGCGGTGGGCGTATGCGCTGTCGCTGGCCATCATGCTGGTCGGGCTGGTCTCGATACTCGTCAGGGGAGGCCTCCGATACGACATCGACTTCACCGGCGGAGGGCTGGTGGAACTGCGAATGCCCCAGCCTATTCACATCGATGAGATCCGATCGCGCCTGACGGCGGCGGGACTCGGCGAAAGCATCATCCAGCTCTTCGACAATCCACGGGACGTCCTGATCCGCACGCACCTGAGTCAGACGACCACGACCGAGCTGAGCCGACGGATCATCGAGGCGCTGGACCCGAGCGGGACGGCCGCGCCCGAGGTTCTCCGCGTTGACGTGGTCGGGCCCCAGATCGGAGCCGAGCTGCGTACGCAGGCGATGTACGCCGTCCTCGCGGCGCTCGTCGGGATTCTCCTCTACATCTGGCTGCGCTTCGACTTCAGAGGCGGCGTGGTGACGATCCTCAGCCTGGCGCACGACGTGTTCATCTGCGTCGGCGCGCTCTCGTTGACGAACCGCGAGATCTCTCTTCCGGTCCTGGCCGCTCTGCTCACGGTGATCGGGTTCTCCGTGAACGACCGGATCGTGATGTACGACCGGCTCCGGGAGATCCAATCCCAGGCGACGCGGAAGGGCGCCACGCTTGCCGAGAAGGTGAACCTCGCGGTGAATCAGACGCTGTCGCGAACGGTTCTCACGGTCGCGACGGTGGCGATGTCGGGGGCGATGCTGTTCCTGTTCGGCGGGGAGGCCCTCCGGGACTTCGGATTCGTGATTCTCGTGGGTTCGCTGACTGGCACCACGTCGACGGTCTACGTGGCGGGCGCTCTTGACGTGGACTGGTCGGCCTGGGCCGACCGCCACCGGCAGAGACCGTCAGGACCCCGTGGTTCCGGACGCGCGCAACGCTCGGTGGCCGCCGGGCGCCCGGCCTCGTAACGCGACCGCCTGAGGGGTGCTGACAGCATGCCCAGTGCCCGTCGTCCTCGGCACCTGACGCCGCATTTGTCTAGGCGCACGCCTGACGATCGGCCACGCAGTCTCTCGTAGGCGTTCTGTTGCAATCGAATCTGAAAAGCTGGCGTACTCTGGGGCCATGAGCGATCAGGATCAGGAGCGCCTGCTCGACTCCGCGCGACGCCTGATCGAGGGCGGCAAGGACGCTCGCGACGATCAGGCGTTCGAAGCGGCTCATCCGTCGGACATCGCCGCGATCCTCCCGCACCTGCCCCTCGAGCAGCAGGTGGCGCTCTTCCGGCGGCTCTCAGCCGAGCGGGCCGGCGAGGTGCTCCCGGCGCTGGACGACGACCAGCCTGCTGGCGCTCGTGCGCGCCCTCGACGAGGTCGAGGTCTCGCGCATCCTCGACGAGATGCCGCCGGAGCACGCGGCCGACGTCGTCGACGAGCTGCCCCGGGACGAGGCCGAGAAGATCCTCGAGCTCATGGAGGAAGAGCAGTCCGAGGACGTCCAGGAGGTCCTCGAGTATCCCGAGCACTCCGCCGGCCGGTTCGATGTCGCCGGACTTCGTCGCCGTGCGCGAGGACTCCACGGTCGAGGGCGCGATCAAGCACATCCGCGACTCGGTCGCCCGCGACCGCGCCTTCGAGCTCTATGTCGTCGACAGCCACCGGCACCTGGTGGGCACCGTCCCGCTACGCCGCCTGCTGATCGCCGATCCGACGACGCTCCGTGCTGGCGATCCGCGACGAGAACGTCGTCAGCGTGCCGGCCGACATGGACCAGGAAGAGGTCGCCCGCGTGGTGGCCAAGTACGACCTGGTGGCCGTCGCGGTGGTCGACGCGCGCCACCACCTGGTCGGCACGATCACCGCCGACGACGTGGTCGACATCGTGGGCGAGGAGGCGACGGAGGACATCTTCCGCATGGCCGGCTCGGATGCGGCCGAGCTCGAGCGGCGCTCACCCCGCCAGATCGCGTTCCTGCGACTGCCGTGGGTGATGGCGACCCTGGTCATCGAGCTGGGCGCGGGCGCGGTCATCCACTACTTCGATCAGACCCTCGGCAAGGTCATCCTGCTCGCATCGTTCATGCCGGTGATCCAGGCGATCTCCGGGCAACACCGGACTTCAGTCGGTCACGATGGTCGTCCGAGGGCTCGCGACCGGCCAGGTGCAGCTGAGCCGCTGGTGGGAGCCACTTCGCCGGCAGGTCGAGACCTCGAGCATCCTGGGCGGCGTGTGCGCGGTCGTGGTCGGGACGGTCGGCCTGCTCTGGCACTCGGCGGCCTTCGCGTTCGTGGTGGCCGTCTCGATGTTCGTGTCGGTCAACCTGTCGGGCTTCGCGGGGACGATGATCCCCATGCTCTCCAAGCGTCTCGGGTTCGATCCGGCGATCACGGCGGGACCCTTCGAGACGGCGCTGCAGGACGTGCTCGGCGTGACGATCTTCCTCTCGCTGGCGACCGCGCTCCTTCGCTGGATCATCTGAGCGCTCGCGTCGAGCGATCCGCTAGCGCGCGATCTCTTCCATTGCCTCGACCGGCTCCGCGTCGACCCACGGTAACGGGTCGGTATATCGCGCGGGCGCCGGCTGCTCGCGACCGGAGTGGATCACGCGTACGGTCATCCTCGAGCTGGCGCACTCGCACCAGTCCAGGTGATCGAGTGCCGCGCGGTTCCGGCGCGTCCACTGGACCATCGAGCCGAAGCCGCCCAGCACCAGCCCACACTCGAGCGCGGTGCGTTCCGTGCCGGCCGAGACGAGCGTCTGCACGAGCCACAGCACGCCCAGCATGAGCCCGGCCCGCAGATAGAGCCTGCTCCAGCGCGGACGCGGGGGCGTCTTCGACCCCTCGACACGGTCATTCACGCCACACATCGCGTTACCAGCGCCACCGTGCCACACCCGGCCTCAAGCGAGCGTCAAGACTCGCGGCCGACGCGTTAAAAAGCCGTAAAAATCACGGCCGAACGGTCTCGAGTGGGCTCCGGCGGGCGTAGAGTCGGTCGACGATATGCGACTGGTTCTGGTCAAGCGCCTGCTGCTCGGCGCACCGATGCCGCTCGCTCAAGCGCGACACGAGCGCCTGAACAAGACGGTCGCCCTCGCGGTGTTCGCTTCCGACCCGCTGTCCTCGGTGGCCTACGCGACCGAGGAGATCCTGCTGGTCCTCACGCTCGGCGGCGCGGCCGCGCTCAGCTACTCGCTTCCGGTCGCGCTGGGGATCGCCGCGCTGCTGGCGGTGGTGGTCGTCTCGTATCGCCAGACCGTCGCGGCGTACCCGCAGGGCGGCGGCGCGTATCTCGTCGCGAAGGACAATCTCGGACAGTATCCGGCGCTCATCGCCGCCGCGGCCTTGCTGGTCGACTACGTGCTGACGGTATCGGTCTCCGTCGTCGCCGGCATCGCGGCCTTGACGTCCGCGGTGTCCTGGCTGCACCCGTACCGGATCGTTTTCAGCGTCCTCGCGGTGGTCGGGATCGCGCTCGGCAACCTTCGCGGCGTGCGGGAGTCGGGCCGGCTCTTCGCGGCGCCGACCTACTTCTTCGTGGCGAGCATTCTGTGCACGGTCGGGTACGGCCTGGTCGGCGCGATCTTCAACTGGCTGCCCGAAGCGCCGTACCAGCCCCATCCGCCGGGTCTCGAGGGGCTGGGCTTGTTCTTGCTCTTGCGAAGCTACGCTGCCGGGTGCACCGCGCTGACGGGGGTCGAGGCCGTGTCCAACGGCGTGCAGGCGCTCAAGGCGCCCGAGGGCCGCAACGCGCAGGCAGTCATGACGGCGCTCGGCATCATCTCGATCGTGATGTTCCTGGGGATCACATACCTCGCGTACGACTTCGGCATCATTCCCGGCGGAGACGAGACCGTCGTGTCGAAGATCGCCCACCGGGTCTGGGGCCACGGCATGGCGTATTACCTGGTTCAAGCATCCACGTTGCTCATCCTGGTCCTGGCCGCCAACACCTCGTACGCCGACTTCCCGCGGCTCTCATCGATCCTCGCGCGCGACCGGTTCGTGCCGCGGCAGTTCGCGAACCAGGGCGATCGGCTCGTGTTCTCCAACGGCATCTTGATCCTCAGCGGCTTCGCCATCCTCTTGATCGTCGTCTTCCAGGGCGACACCCACGCGCTGCTGCCGCTCTATGCGATCGGCGTGTTCATCTCGTTCACGCTCTCGCAGAGCGGCATGGTGCGGCGCTGGCTGCGCCTGCGCGAGCAGGGCTGGCAGTGGCGTGTGTGGATCAACGGTGTCGGCGCACTGGTCACGGGCGTCGTGCTGCTGACGCTCGCGGTCACGAAGTTCGTCGAGGGCGCGTGGATCGTGGTGGTGGTCATCCCCATCCTCGTCACGGCGTTCGTGGTCATGCACCGGCACTACGACGAGGTCGCGCACGAGCTGACGCTCGAAGGGTTCGAGCGCCCCCCGGAGTTCCGGCACACGGTCCTGGTGCTGATCGGCGACGTGCACCGGGGCGTCGTCCGCGCAGTGCAGTACGCGCGGACCCTGGCGCCGACCGCGGTGGTGCGCGCCGTGTACGTCGAGACGGATCCCGTCGCGGACGGCGCGCCTCGAAGAGAAGTGGGGGCGATGGGGGCTCGGCGTGCCGCTGATCGTGCTTGACGTCGCCCTACCGCTCGCTCCTGCGGCCGCTGCTGGACTATCTCGACCAGATCCAGTCGCGTGGTGACGATCAGATGATCACGATCGTGCTGCCGGAGTTCCTGCCCCGGCACTGGTGGCAGCACGTCCTGCACAATCAGACCGCCCTGCTCGTCAAGGGCGCGCTGCTCTTTCGGAAGAACACCGTCGTCGCCGACGTGCCCTATCTGCTGAAGCGCTGAGGCTCAGCGGGGGCCTCGTGTCATAGTGGAACGATCGGCGCCACGAAGCTCGACTCGCTGATCCACCGGCTCGCGCCGCTCGCGATCGCGGCGATCACCGTTGCGGTGTTCTCGCCCGCGCTTCAGTACGACTTCATCCTGTGGGACGACGACCGCAATCTCCTGACCAACCCCTACTATCGCGGCCTCGGCTGGGCCCAGATTCGCTGGGCGTTCACGAGCGCGGTCATGGGCCACTGGATCCCGGTGACGTGGCTCACGTTCGGCGTCGACCACGCGCTCTGGGGCATGAACGCGTTCGGCTATCACCTGACGAACATCCTGCTGCACGCGGCCAACGCCGCGCTGTTCTATCTGCTGGCGCTTCGGCTGCTGCGGCTCGGCTTGACCACGGCGAGCGCCGGCGCGATCCGGCTCGGCGCGATCGTGACGGCGCTGTTCTTCGCGCTCCACCCGCTTCGGGTGGAGTCGGTGGCGTGGGTCACCGAGCGGCGCGACGTGCTGTCGGCGCTGTTCTATCTCCTCACGGTGCTGGCCTATCTGAAAGCATGCGCGACGGACGGCGCGCCGCGAAGGCGATGGCTCCTGGCTTCGATCGGCGCCTACGCGCTCGGCCTGCTTTCGAAGTCGCTGATCATGTCGCTGCCGCTCGTCCTGCTGGTGCTCGACGTCTATCCGTTGCGACGCGCGCGCGGGAGCTGGCGGCGAGTGCTTCTGGAGAAGCTCCCGTATCTGTGTCTGGCGATCGTGGCCGCGGTGATCTCGGTGCTGGTCGTGATCGCCAAGGTGGGGCTCACGTCGTCGTCGGCGTATCCGCTCACGGCTCGCGTGGCGATGGCGCTCTACAGCCTCGTCTTCTATGTCTGGAAGACCCTGGTGCCGCTGCTCCTCTCGCCGATGTACGAGCTGCCCGCGCGGGTCGAGCTGACGAGCCCGCGCTTCCTGGTCCCGGCGCTCTTCGCCGCCGGACTGACGATCGGGCTGGTGCTCGCGCGGCGATCGTGGCCGGCGGCGCTGGCCGCGTGGCTCGTCTACGGGCTCACCCTCGCGCCCGTCAGCGGCATCGTCCACAACGGCCCGCAGCTCGTCGCCGATCGGTACAGCTATCTCTCCTGCCTCGGCGTCGCCCTTCTCGTGGGCGCCGCCGTCACCGCCGCGGTCTCGAGCGCGGCAAACAGCCGCCCCGTGCGCGGGGGTGTCGTCCTCGCGGGCTTCGCCTGGATCGTCGGGCTCACGGCGCTGACCGTCCAGCAGCTCCCAGTCTGGCGCGACGCCGAGGAGGTCTGGCGACGCGCCCTCGAAGTCGATCCCGATTGCGTCTTCTGCCTCGGCCAAACGGGAGCGCTCCTCGGCAACCGCGGCGACTTCGGCTCTGCCATCGCCCACTTCGCGCATGTCGTGGAGCTCCGGCCCGGCAACGTCCGGCACCGGAGCAATCTCGGGCTCGCGCTGCTCAAGGCGGGGCGCCCGGCCGAGGCCGCCGCCGAGTTCGAGCGCATCCTCGCGAAGGAGCCGACGGATGCCGAGACGCGCACCCGGCTCGGGCTGGCGCTCGCGCAGCAGGGGAAGCTGGCCGAAGCGAGTCGCGAGTTCGAGCGCGCCAGCCGGGACGACCCGCGCAACGCGGGCGCGTTGACCCAGCTCGGGATTTCGTTGATCGAGCTCGGTCGGCCGGCCGACGCGATCCCGTATCTGGAATCCGCGGTGCGCCTCGACCCGGCGTCGGCCGTCGCTCGACGGGCGCTCTCGCGGGCGCGTGATGCTCCCGCCCGCTGATCGCCCGCCGGCGGCCGGATCGTGCGCGCGCGTTTCGGCTACGATGATCGTCGCGGAGGAAAAGAATGCCGAGTATCGAGGAGTACGCGCGGCGCCCGCGCGAGGAGCGGCTGACCCGGATCGCTTGCACGCCCGACGAGCTGACCGACGCGGTGCATCGCGCCGATGCCGCGCGCCTGGCGCGCCGCCCGGCCGCGAAGAGCTGGGCGCCGACCGAAGTAATCTGTCACCTGCGGGACAACGAGGAGTGGTTCCTCGAGCGGATGCGGCTCATCGTGGCCATGGACCTGCCGCGGTTCGTGGCCACGAATCCGGACCGGTGGGCCGACGAGCGCCAGTACCTCGCCAACGACGGCATCCTCGCCCTCGCCGCGTTCGTCCGCCGGCGCCGGGAGACCCTCGAGTTCTTGCGTCAGCTCGAGCCCGACGCGTGGGCGCGCGCCGGCGTGCACGTCGATTCGCGAGGCCGCCGGACGATCGACGAGTTCCTATCCGTGATGGCCTGGCACGACGACAACCACCTCGACCAGCTCAGACGCGCGCTGGACGGCCGGCCGTGAGCGCGTCGCGCATCTGGTCGAGCGCCTTCGCGAGCATCGAGCGCGGGCAGCCGAAGTTGAGCCGCACGTGGCCCGCGCCGCCCGGACCGAACAGCGCGCCGTCGTTCAACGCCACGCGCGCCTTCTCGAGGAAGAACGTGTACGGATCGCCGCCGGGAATCCCGGCGTTCCGGCAGTCGAGCCACGCGAGGTAGGTCGCCTCGGGCGGGGCCATCACCACGCCCGGTAGACGGGCCCGTACGTAGTCGGCGACGAAGTCGCGGTTGGCCTCGAGATAGCGCAGTAGCTCGTCGAGCCAGGGCTGGCCGTCGCGGTACGCGGCGAAGGCGGCGGTGTAGCCGAACACGTTCACGGTCTGCACCAGGTCGATGCGTCCGTTGACGAATTTTTCCCGGAGCGCGGCGTTCGGGATGATCGCGACCGAGCACTTGAGCCCGGCCAGATTGAAAGTCTTGCTCGGCGCCATGAGCGTGATCGTCCGCTCCGCGATCTCCGGGTCGAGCGACGCGATCGGCGTGTGGCGGTTGCCCCCGAGCGTCAGCTCGCAGTGGATCTCGTCGGAGACGATCGCCAGGCCGCGGCGCAGGCACACCTGAGCCAGACCGGTCAGCTCTTCGCGCGTGAAGACGCGGCCCACCGGGTTGTGGGGATTACACAGCAGGAAGAAGCGCGTGCGCTCGCGAATCCCCGCCGAGAACGCGTCGATGTCGACCGCGTAGCTTCCATCCGACCGGCGCGCCAGCGGCGCCTCCTCGCGCGTGAGGCCGATGCTGCTGGCGGCCCGGAGGATCGGCGGGTAGACCGGCGTCTGGAGGATCAGCCCGTCGCCGGGCGCCGCGAAAATGCGGCCGGCCACGTTGAATCCCGGAATGACCCCCGGGATCAGCACCACGGCGGCGGGTGAGACGCGCCAGCCGTAGCGCTTGAGGAGCCGGTCCGCGAACAGCTCGTGGAATTCCGGCTGCTCGAAGGCCAGGTAGCCGAAGACGCCGTGCTCGACCCGCTCGCGCAGCGCGCGGATCACCGGCTCGGGCGACTGGAAATCCATGTCCGCCACCCAGAGCGGCAAGACGTCGGGCCCGTACTTCTGCCACTTGGAGCTGTCGGTGCGTCGCCGGTCGACGAGACGATCGAAGTCGTAGGTCATGGCGGTTCAAGTTATCATGCTCAGACCCTACGGTAGTGCGCAGCTGCAGGCCGTCGCGGGGCTGGGGCCCCGCCGGCCGAGGCGCGCCTATAAAGAGAGGCGACCCATGGCAATGCGAATCGGGATCATCGGGGCCGGCGCGATCGGGAGCGTCGTCGGCGGCATGCTGACCAAGGCCGGGCACGACGTGACCCTGATCGATCAGTGGCCGGCACACATCGAGACGATGCGGAAGAACGGCCTGCGCCTGAGCGGGACCTGCGGCGATCACATCATCCCGGTGAAGGCGCTCCATATCTATGAGGCCCAGGCCATCGGCGAGCCGTTCGACGCGGTCTTCATCTCGGTGAAGTCGTACGACACCGAGTGGGCGACGCACCTCGGCATCCAGTATCTGAAGAAGCCGAATGGCGTGGTGGTCGACTTCCAGAACGGCATCAACGACGAGCGGGTCGCGGCCATCGCGGGGCGCGAGCGCACGCTCGGCAGCGTGATCACGATCGGCGCCGGCATGTACGAGCCCGGCCACGCGATGCGCACCGACACCGGCGCGATCGGGTTCAAGATCGGCGAGCTCGACGGCAAGGACACCGAGCGCGCCCGCGAGCTGGCCAAGATCATGAGCGACGTCGCGGTGACGAAGGTGACGACGAATCTCTTCGGTGAGCGATGGTCGAAGCTGGCCGTGAACTGCATGGCGAATCCGATCGCTGGGCTCTCGGGTCTCGGCACTGCCGAGGTGCGCACCCTGCCCGAGCCGCGGCTCATCGCGATCTACGCCGGCGGCGAGGCGGTCAAGGTCGGACGCGCCTGCGGCTTCGAGGTCGAGCCGATCTACGGCATCGTCGCCCAGCGGTTCGTGGACGCGTACGAGGGGCGCGGGCTCGCCGAGGTCGAGGCGGACGTGGCCGCGGAGGGCGCGCGGCGCGGCGGCGGACGCCCGTCCTTGCTGCAGGACGTGATGCGCGGGCGTCGCACCGAGATCGACTATCTGAACGGCTACGTCTGCGAGCAGGGACGACACCGCGGAGTGAAGACACCGGTCAACGACGCCATCGTCGAGACCGTGCGCAGCTACGGCGTGGGCCAGCTCAAGCCGGACCCGAAGAACCTGGAGCCGATCCTGAAGGTCCTGCCGAAGCGGTAACGATCATTGCGGCGCGGCGCCGACGGGAAGCTGCCGTCGGCGCCAGTGTCGAGCGCCTCAGAACATGAACACACCCTTGCCCGTCGTCTGCGTGTCGAAGAGCCGGTAGGCTTCGTCCGCCTGCTCGAGACGGAAGCGGTGCGTCAGCAGGCGACCGAGCGGGACCCGGCGGTCGGCGATGAATTGCGCGCACTCGGCCTGACCCACGCTCGAGAACGTCCATGAGGCGTGGATCGTGAGCTGCCGGCGGATCATGTCCTGGCTGATGTCGAAGGTCGTGGTGTTGCCTTCGCCGACGAACGCGACGCGCCCCCACGTGGTCGCGCTCCGCACCGCGGCCACGCGCGCGTCCGGATTGCCCGTGCAATCCATGGCGGTCTCGACACCCTCGCCGTGCGTGAGCTCGCGCAACGCCGCAACCGGATCCGTCTCCTTCGCGTTGATCACCGACTCGGCGCCGAACTCTCTGGCGAGCGCCAGCCGCTCGGGCGCGACATCGATCGCGATCACGCGGGCGCCCATCGCTCGGCCCAACAGGGTCGCGCTGAGCCCGACGGGGCCTTGGCCGAACACCGCGAGCGTATCGCGCCCCGAGACGTCCAACCGCTTCAGCGCGCCGTACGCAGTGCCGGTGCCGCACGAGATCGCCGCGCCCTCCTCGAAGCTGAGCGATTCGGGCAGGGGCACGAGCGTGAACGCGGGCACCGTCATGTAGGCGGCGTGGCCGCCGTGGCCCGTCATGCCGTAGACCACGATGCCCTGACGGCAGAGCTGAGCCCAGCCGACCTTGCAGTGCTTGCAGTGGCCGCAGCCCTTGTAGTGGTGGACCATCACGCGTTGGCCCGTCGGCGCGTCGGCCTCGCTGACCCCGGCGCCACGCGCGGCGACGACACCGCACGGCTCGTGACCGGCGACGACGGGTCCCCCCGTGCCGCCCAGGCCCAGCGCCGCGGCCGCGTTGCCGACGGCACGATAGGGATGCAGATCACTCCCGCACATTCCCGAGGCCTTCATGGCGACGACGACTTCGCCGGGCCCCGGCGTCGGGTCAGGGAATTCACGCAGCTCGAGCTTTCGTCCACCGAGGAAAACGACGCCGCGCATAGGATCTCCTTCCGGCGTCAGCCTACCAGAACCCTAACGGATAGGGCGATCTGTTAGGTACGCTGCGGAACGCCGCGGCGCTCGGCTCGTCCCCGCGCGCCCTCCGGCGGGATCCGTCAGACCTGAGGATCATTTCAGGTGTGCCAACGGATTGACGAGCAGCGTCGGTGTGCTACGAAATGAACCATGAGGAAGGGGCGCGTGCGCCGACTTCCCCTGCGCGGGGCCGATGTCGTGCTCATGGCGCATCATCCTCGATGGAATGGCGTCGGACTCGGACACAACACGATACTCGTTGTCGAGTGCGACGGTCCGATCGAATCCGACCGCATCGCCCGCGCGTGGGACCGCTTTCTCGACGTGTGCCCCTGGCCGGCGGCCCGGCTCCGGCGGCCGTTCCCGTGGGGCAAGCTGCACTGGGCCGCCGGACCGCGCGAGAGCCTGGCGCGGCCGCCGCTGCGCCGGGTGACGATCACGGCCCGCGGGGAGCTTCAGCAAGAGCTCCAGACCGAGCTGAACGTGGCGCTCGAGCCGCGGCGCGAGGCGCCCGTGCGTATGCTGATCGTCGACGACCAATCCGCGCGCGCCACGCCATCGAGTGTTCTCGTGCTCACATGGTTTCATCCGCTGATGGACGCGCGCGGCGGAGAGAATCTGCTGACGCACCTCAACGAGCTCGATCGTTATGTCGACGCGATGCCCTGGGGAGATACCCCGCCGGAGTTCGTGTCCGATCGAGACCGGCGCTCGTTCCTCGAGCGCAGCCGCATCGCCAGATCCAGCCTGGAATATCTTCGGACTCTCGCGCCCGTGCCGCCAGTTTCCGCGGGACGCCCGCCGTTACCGCCGGGACGCTCCTGCTTCCGGCGGCAGAGCTTCATTGCGCCGGACCCTGCCGACCAGCGCACCACCCGAGAGATCTGCTGGCGCGTGGCGCTGGTCGGCAAGGCGATGAGTGAGCTGTGGCGTCGGCGAGATCTCGCCGACGTGCCGTGCCTACTGCCGATCTCGGTCGATGTCCGCCCGAAGGGTGAGGTCGGGGCGACGTTCGGGAACCACCTGGCGTTCCACTTCGCGCGATTCAGGTCGTCCGAGACCGCTGACGTTCCGGCGCTGGCTCGTGCGCTCCGCCGCCAGATGGCTGATGCGGTTCGCGACGGGCGGGTCGAGGCCAGCCAGGTCGCGCTGCAATTCCTGCAGTACCGGCCCCTCTCACGCATGCTCCATCTCTTGCCGTGGACGACCGGGGGCGAGCTGTTCTCCTTCAACTGCGCCGATCTCGCGGACTGGCCGTACGCGGTGGCCGAGTGCTTCGGACGCACGGTGCTCAACGCGTATCACATCCCCGTCGTTCCGCCCCGGCCGGGCATCGGCGTGTTCTTCAATCGCTGTGCGGGGCGCAACAACGTGGTCGTGTCCTGGATCGACGGCGTCGTGAGCGACGCTGAGGCGGCGAGGATCATCGAGGTGATTCGCGAAGGTATGGGATGGCTCGAGGCTACGTCCGGTGGACGCGCATCGGGAGGCTAGCTCCCGGGAACAGGCTCACCTGCGCCTGAGGCGCCAGAAGAGAGCCGCCAGATCGCGTCAGACGAAATCGTTGCGCAAGCGACGCGACGGCCAATACCGCTCCGACCGTGGCCGTGTGAGCGCCAATACACGCCCGTGGGCCCGCTCCGAAGGGCAGATATGCGTATGAGCTCTGCGGTTGAAGGCGCTCTTCGAGGAACCGTTCTGGTGAAAAGCTTTCGGGATCCGCCCAGAAATCAGCTCGTCGATGTATCAAATACGGCGAGATCAAGACTTCCGTTCCTGGCGGTACGGCAAAACCAGACACGGTATCGGCGTGTATCGCCGTGCGCGGCAAGACCCAAACCGGCGGGAAGAGACGCAGCGACTCGAGCACGACGGCGTGCGTATAAGACAGGCGATTGACGTCGGCGAGCCCCGGCACTCTCCCGGCGAGCTCGGCCCGGAGCTCGTCGCGCAGCCTGGCGGCTTTATCAGGATATCGGTCGAGCAGATACCAGACCCACGCCAGCGCCGCCGCCGTCGTCTCGTAACCCGCGAGCAGGAACGTCGCCACCTGGCTTCGGAGAACGATGTCGTCAGGCTCCGGCGAGTAATGGCGTTGCATGCACGCGACGATGTTGTCTTCGCTCACCGTGCGGCAGTGGTCGATCACTTCGTCGATGATCCGGTGAAGGTCGGCGACGATTCTGCGCAAACGAGCGGTGCGACTGAAGGGTACATCGGGCAGCGACGGCCCAACGTTGAGCACTTCCGACGTGAGGAGACGCTCGAATGCTTCGAGCCTGGAAAGCGTTACCGAGACCCGAGGTGCCAAGCCGCCCGCCAGGAGGAAGTCGTCCACGATGTGGAGCGCAACTTCCTTGACATCGCGGATCAGCTCCGTCGTCGTTCCACTTCTGGCACACCGAGCCCAGTGCGCGTCGAGCCGTTCGACCGCAGAACCAACGCTTCGCGCGAGATCGCCCATCCTCGCCGGATTGAACAACGTCTCGAGCGCTCGCCGTTGACGAGGCCATGCGATGCTGTCAGCGGTGAGCAGCCCCTGTCCCAGCAGCTGGGTCGCCTCACGCTGCCCCAGGCCTTTGGCGTAATTGGCGACGTTCCCGACCAGGATGTGACGAGCGGCCAGCGGCTCACTGACCAGATAGATCGTGCGCCCCGGGACCGTGAACCGTACGACTCCGCCGAAGTCATGCGCCATCTGACCGAGAAACGCCAGCCGGCTCCTCTTCATGCGCCACAGCGCACGGATGAGGGTCAAGCCCCGAGGGCCGGGGGGCAGATCACCGCTGTTGCCGGACGTCGACGTCACGTCGTCCTCCGCTCGCTGATGACGTGCCTCATTCTGCCCGAGATTTTCTCGCGCAGGTCACGGCGCAAACTCACCCCGCCCGCCGGGGCTTCGGGACTATGGCAACATGGCATCGGTCACACCACGCTTCGTGCTTATTGAAGTGCTGACGAGGAGTCCGCTGATGCGCGTGCGCGAGACCGCCTCCTGCCTCGCGCTCCTGGCCGGAGCTCTGGCGACGACGGCGACCGCCGCCATCGCCGATGGCAACGCGCCGATGGCCGTCACCGTCGCACCCCGATCCGAATCGAGTGTCTTCAGCGACACGACGCTCGTCTCTCTCGACGGCCTGATCGATGCGGATGCGCCGGCGCGACTTTCCAAGGCACTCGACGCGGTCGACGGCAAGATCACGATCTGGCTGAATTCGCCCGGAGGCAACCTGTTTGCCGGCATGCAGCTGGGCCGCGTCATCCGGAAGCACGGTGCATCGACCCATATCATCAACTCGCGCACGCTGCTCCCCGGCGAATGCTACAGCGCGTGCTCGCTCGCCTTCCTCGGCGGCGTGTATCGCTTCAACGACAACGGAGCCCGCTACGGAGTGCATCGGGCATCGTTTGAAGACGGTCCGACAACCGGCGATCGCGATCTGGCTCCGGAGCTTTCGGCCTCGATCAAAAGCTATACCCGAGAGATGGGCGTCGATGTTCGCCTCTTCGATCTCTGGGTGAAGGCGGCGCCTAACGAAATGTACGTGCTGTCGCAGCGACAGGCGAAGGAGCTCGGCGTCGTCAACAACGGGAGACAGCCTCCGGAGTGGAGCATCGCCTCATTTCCCGGCGGCACGATGCTGCAAGGTCGACAGACGACGGCCGACGGAACAGGGATGGTGTATTTCTCGTGCGACGGCAAGCAGACGGTGTTGGGCTCGGTGTACGAAGCCGCCGGCAAGGGCGACGTCGTCACCGCTCGAGGATGGAGTCATTCGCTGACGATCGATAGCAACGACGCCATTCCCCTGGAGGCGCTGGCAGTCTCCGATAAGGACGGCGCCGTCCGCTCGACATTCCTCTTGCCGCCGCGTCTGGTTCGTCGGGCGATGTCGGCGAAACAGATCGGTCATCAGATGAAACCTCCCAGCCCGGGCTCACCCGAAATCGGCTATCGCGTCGACGTCGACGATAAGTCCCGGTCGATGGTCAGGACATTTCTCGGCGACTGCCTTCGAGCGAAAGGGAAGTAGGGACGGGGCGGTATGGTGTATTAAGGTCGTGATTCGACAGAAGGGGAGGAGCCGCGATGCAAACGATGAAGCTCGGCGAGGTGACGATTTCACGCGTGATCGAGATCGACCGCTCGTCGTTTCCGACCGCCTCCATGCTGCCCCGCTCGAGCGCCGATGTCATCGCCGGCCACCATCGCTGGCTCAAGCCGCACTTCTTCGACGAGCGGACCGGCGATCTCGCCTCGCGCATCCAGACGTACGTGGTGAAGACGCCGCGTCACACGATCCTCATCGACACCGGCGTTGGCAACGACAAGGCTCGCACGCTCACCCCCGCGTGGAACATGCGGGCCGGCACCTATCTCGACGATCTCGCCGCGGTGGGCGTCACGCCCGAGCAGGTGGACTTCGTCGTGTGCACCCATCTGCACGTCGATCACGTCGGCTGGAACACGCGCTGGCAGGACGGGCGCTGGGTTCCGACGTTCCCGAACGCGAAGTACGTGATCGCCGGCGCTGAATGGGAGTTCTGGAAGTTCGAGAACGAATCCGGCAAGGAAGAGTCGGGATGCATCGCCGACAGCGTGGTGCCCGTCGTCGAGGCCGGTCAGGCGCTGCTCGTCGACAGCGACTTCAAGATCGGCGAGCACCTCCGCTTCGAGCCGTGGGTCGGCCACACCCCCGGCCACGTCTGCGTGCGGCTGACGACGTCGGCCGGTACCGCGGTCTTCTCCGGCGATCTCATGCACCGGACCGTGCAGGTCGCCGAGCCACAGTGGTCGAGCCGCTTCTGCTACGACCCGGCCCAGGCGCGACTCACGCGACGCGCGTTCGTCGAGCGCCATGCCGATTCGGGCACGCTGATCCTGGCCGGGCACTTTCCCCATCCCGGCTTCATCGTGAAGGAAGGCGGCGGCTACCGCTTCACCCTGCCGAGCTGACCCGAATGGTCACGAGGCGAGCGCCGGTTTCCGCTCGAACCACGGGCGCGCCGCCTCGAGCTGCGCGGCGAGGCGGAACAAGGTGGCTTCGTCGCCGTAGCGCCCGACGATCTGGACCGCGATCGGCAGGCCTTCTGGCGAACGCCCGATCGGCAACATCATCGCCGGCTGGCCGGTCAGGTTGAACCACACGGTGAAGGGCGAGAACGCGAACACGCGCCGCCAGTACTCGTCGACGTCGCCCATCATCATGTCGATCCAGCCGAGCTTCGCCGGCGCCGTCGCGAGGCCGGGCGTGAGCAGCACGTCCCAGTCGGCGTGGAACGCGGCCATCTGGCGGCCGAGCCGGTGCGCGGCCTGGGTCGCGCGCACATAGTCGGCGCCGCTGAGCTTCTCACCGAGCTTCGCCGTCGCCCACGTTACGGTCTCGACCTCGGTGGCCTGCGCCGAACGGCCCTTCGTGGGATGGCTCGCCAGATTCACGACCGTATTCGCCGCGGCGAAGGTGAGGAAGGTCGGCACGACCGCGGCCCGGTCGATCGCCGGATCCGCTTCGGCCACTTGGTGGCCGAGGTCGCCGCAGAGCTTCGCAACCTCGGCGAGCACGCGCAGGCTCTCCGCCTCGACCTTCGCGCCGTTCGGCGCCAGGCTCGTGAACGCGATGCGTAGCGCACCGGGATCGGCGCCGACTTCCTGCCGGAACGGCCGAGCGGGCGGCGGCGCCACGTAGGGATCGCCCGCGCCCGGGCCGCAGGTCGCGTCGAGGAGCGCCGCGGAGTCGCGCACGGACAGGCTCACCGCGTGCTCGATCGAGCAGCCGCCAAGGCCCTCACCCAGGCCTGGCGCCATCGTGTTGCGTCCGCGCGTGGGCTTGAGCCCCACGAGCCCGCAACACGCGGCCGGCGCGCGGATCGAGCCGAACCCGTCGGTCGCGTGCGCCATCGGGAGCATGCGCGCGCCGACCGCCGCGGCCGCCCCGCCGCTCGAGCCGCCGGAGATGCGCGTGAGGTCCCACGGATTCTTCGTCGGCCCGTGCATCTGAGGCTCGCAGGTGAGCGAGAGCCCGAGCTCGCACGTGTTCGTGCGGCCGAAGATCACGAGCCCGGCGCGCTTGAGCCGCGCGACGTGCTCGCTGTCGGCGGTGGGCGCCGGCGCGTCGGCGAAGAATCGCGAGCTCCGCGTCATGGGCACGCCGGCGATCGACGCGCTGAGATCCTTCATGAGGAAGGGCACGCCTGTGAACGGCCCGTCGGGCAAGCCCTTGGCGATCGCGGCGCGTCCGTAGTCGTAGAGCGGCATCGTCAGCGCGTTCACCGCGGCGTTGCGCGCCTCGACGCGCTCGATGGCGGCGTCGAGCAGCTCGCCGGGCGAGATCTGTCGCCGCCGAACGAGTTCGGCCAGACCGGTCGCGTCATATCGCTCGTATTCTGGGAATCTGCTCATGTGCGTGCCCCCTGTCTCAGGCGCGCCATGTTAGCCGAATCGGCCGACCCCCGCGCCTGTAAACTAACCAGGCGCCGTCATGAGTGACCTCCAGGAGATCGAGCGGCACAGTCACAATCCGCTCGTCCGCTATTTCAGGACCCTCGGGCCGGGCCTCGTGACCGGCGCCGCGGACGACGATCCGAGCGGGATCACCACCTATTCCGTCGCCGGCGCCTCGCTCGGATACGGGATGCTCTGGATGGCGCTGGCGACCTTCCCGCTGATGGCGGCGGTGCAGCTCGTCTGCGCGCGGATCGGACTCGCCAGCGGCCGCGGCCTGGCCGCCGCGATCCGCCGTCACTATCCGCGCCCGTTCCTCTACGTCGCGTGTCTCTTGCTGCTGATTGCCAACGTCTTCAACATCGCGGCCGACCTCTCCGGCATGGCCGGAGTCACCCACATGCTCACTGGCGTGCCGACCGTCGTGTCGGTGCCCGTGCTCGGGTTCGTCATTCTGCTCGCGACGATCTACACGAGCTACGCGACCTTCGCTCAGTGGCTCAAGTGGCTGACGGCTGTCCTGTTTGCCTACGTCGTGACCGCGTTCCTGGCTCGGCCCGACTGGCACGAGGTGGCTCTCGCGACGTTCGTGCCGCGTTTCCATTGGGATTCGTTCTACATGACGACCGTCGTGGCCGTGCTCGGGACAACGATCTCGCCGTATCTCTTCTTCTGGCAGGCCTCGCACGAGGTCGAAGCGGAGAAAGCGCAGGGCCGTCGCACCGTGGTGCAGCGGCGCGGCGCAACCGCGCATGAGCTCGTCGACGCGCGGCTCGACGTCGCGACCGGGATGTTCTTCTCCAATCTCGTCATGTTCTTCATCATCCTTTCGACCGGTGCGACGCTCCACGTATCCGGTCAAACGC
>CAWBMV010000028.1:0-21930 GCA_963789955.1 uncultured Candidatus Rokubacteria bacterium | reverse complement strand
CGCACACCCCGCTTTTCGTGGGGCTGCTTGTCGGCGTGGTGCTTCTGGTCGGCGCGCTCACGTTTGTGCCGGCGCTGGCGCTCGGGCCGATCGTCGAGCACTTGATCCTCGTCGCCTCGAAGTGAGGGAATGACGCTATGGCTCCGACTGCGAAAGTTCGTTCGCTCTTCGATCTGTCGATCGTCAAGCAGGCGATCGTCGACGCGTTCCGCAAGCTGACGCCACGGCGTCAGGTCCGGAACCCCGTGATGTTCGTCGTGTACGTGGGCTCCATCCTGACGACGCTTCTCTTCATCCAGGCTCTCGTCGGCAAAGGCGAGGCGCCCGCCTGGTTCATCTTCTGGGTGTCGGTGTGGCTCTGGTTCACGGTGCTCTTCGCCAACTTCGCCGAGGCGATGGCCGAGGGGCGCGGCAAGGCCCAGGCGGCCTCGCTCCGGAAGGCGCGCCGCGAGCTCCAGGCCAAGCGGCTGCCGAGGGCGGACCGCACGGCGCGGTACGAGACCATCTCCGCCTCGACCCTCCGGAAGGGCGACTTCGTTCTCGTCGAGGCTGGTGACTTCGTCCCGGTGGACGGGACGGTCGTCGAGGGGGTCGCGTCGGTCAACGAGAGCGCGATCACCGGCGAGAGCGCGCCGGTCATCCGCGAGAGCGGCGGCGACCGCAGCTCGGTCACCGGCGGCACGCAGGTGCTCTCCGACTGGCTCGTCGTCGAGGTGACCGCGAACCCGGGTGAGGCCTTCCTCGACCGCATGATCGCGCTGGTCGAGGGCGCCAAGCGCCAGAAGACCCCGAACGAGATCGCGCTCGACATCCTGCTGGCGGCGATGACGATCATCTTCCTGCTGGCGACCGCCACCCTGCTGCCGTTCTCGCTCTACAGCGTGGGGGCGGCTGGGCAGGGCACGCCGGTGACCGTGACGGTGCTGGTGGCCCTGCTCGTGTGCCTGATCCCGACCACGATCGGCGCGCTGCTCTCGGCGATCGGCATCGCCGGCATGGACCGCATGATCCAGAAGAACGTCATCGCCATGTCGGGCCGGGCCGTCGAGGCGGCCGGCGACGTGGACGTGCTCCTACTCGACAAGACCGGCACGATCACGCTCGGCAACCGGCAGGCGACCCAGTTCTTCCCCGCGCCGGGCGTCGCCGAGCGCGACCTCGCCGACGCCGCCCAGCTCGCGTCGCTCGCCGACGAGACCCCCGAGGGCCGCAGCATCGTCGTCCTGGCCAAGGAGAAGTACGGGATCCGCGAGCGGGACGTCGCGAAGCTCAACGCGACCTTCGTGGCGTTCACCGCGCAGACCCGGATGAGCGGCGTCGACCTCAACGGCCGGGAGGTCCGCAAGGGTGCCGCCGACGCGATCGAGGCCCACGTCAAGAAGATGGGCGGCGCCGTACCGACGGAGGTCCGCGCAGCGGTCGATACGATCGCGAAGGCGGGCGCCACGCCGCTGGTCGTGGCCGACGGCGCGAAGGTGCTCGGCGCGATCCAGCTCAAGGACATCGTCAAGGGCGGGATCCGCGAGCGGTTCGGCGAGCTCCGGCGCATGGGCATCAAGACGGTGATGATCACGGGCGACAACCCGCTGACGGCGGCGGCCATCGCCGCCGAGGCCGGCATCGACGACTTCCTGGCCGAGGCGACCCCCGAGGCGAAGCTCAAGCTCATCCGCGACGTCCAGGCCGAGGGGCGTCTGGTGGCCATGACCGGCGACGGCACCAACGACGCGCCCGCGCTCGCTCAGGCCGACGTGGCGGTCGCCATGAACTCCGGCACCCAGGCCGCCAAGGAAGCGGGCAACATGGTCGACCTCGACTCGAACCCGACGAAGCTGCTCGAGGTCGTGGAGACCGGCAAGCAGATGCTGATGACGCGCGGGGCGCTCACGACGTTCAGCATCGCGAACGACGTTGCCAAGTACTTCGCGATCATTCCGGCGGCCTTCGCCACGACGTACCCGGCGCTCGCCGCGCTCAACATCATGCACCTGGCGACGCCGGAGAGCGCGATCCTGTCGGCCGTCATCTTCAACGCGCTCATCATCATCGGCCTGATCCCCCTCGCCCTGAAGGGCGTCCGCTATCGGGCGATCGGCGCCGCCGCCGTTCTGCGCCGCCACGTCTGGATCTACGGCATCGGCGGCATCATCATCCCGTTCCCGGGCATCAAGATCATCGACATGATCCTGGTGGCCCTGCACCTGGTGTAAGGAGCCGATGACATGCTTGCTCATCTTCGTCCGGCGATCGTCTCGCTGATCCTGCTGTCGGCTGTCACGGGCCTCGCGTATCCGGCGCTCGTGACGGTCGTCGCGCAAATCGTGTTCCCGTACCAGGCGAACGGCAGCCTGATCGTCAAGGACGGCAAGACCGTGGGCTCCGCGCTCATCGGCCAGCCCTTCGACGATCCCAAGTACTTCTGGAGTCGCCCGTCGGCGACGAGCCCGTTCGGCTACAACGCGGGCGCCTCGTCGGGCTCGAACCTCGGCCCGACGAATCCGGCGCTCATCGAAGCGGTCAAGGGGCGTGTGGACGCCCTGCGGGCGGCCGATCCGGGCAACACCGCGCCCGTCCCGGTCGATCTGGTCACGGCTTCCGGCAGCGGTCTCGATCCGCACATCAGCCCGGCGGCGGCGCTCTACCAGGTGGGGCGCGTCGCCAAGGCGCGCAAGCTCGAGCCGGACGTGGTCCGCCAACTGGTCGAGCGACACACCGAGGGGCGGCAGCTCGGCTTCCTCGGCGAGCCGCGGGTGAACGTTCTCCAATTGAACCTGGCGCTCGACGGCAAGTAGCGGTCGCCAGCGCTATTCGTCGGAAACGCCTGGGACGAACGCCAATGACGCCGTTGTTCATACGATCAGTCCGCCCTCAAGGACTTCGGCGCCAACCGCACAGGACCTCGAGGAGGATCGGATGACGCGACGGCTCGGAGTGCTATTCATCGGGGCGCTGTTCGCGGCGGCCGTGGTCATGGCCGCCGGGGCGCCCGCGTATGGCCAGATGCCCACACTGGCCCAAACGGAGCCGAAGCCGGCGGGCGAGGCCAAGCCGGAGGAGAAGAAGGAGGAGGAAAAGCCCAAGACGTTCTGGGACGAAAACACGCTGTTCGGCTACATCGAGAACAGCTTGGTGTGGAACACCGGGCGCGCGAGCCGGGGGAACCACAACGAGCTGCGCTACTACGATTTCCAGGGCAGCTACACGTTCAACATGGGCGAGTTCAGCATCAAGAAGGACCCGTCCGAGCGCTACCCGTTCGGGTACGGGCTGGTGCTCACGGCGGGGATTCCCGG
Organism: uncultured Candidatus Rokubacteria bacterium; assembly: GCA_963789955.1. Classification (GTDB taxonomy): domain Bacteria; phylum Methylomirabilota; class Methylomirabilia; order Rokubacteriales; family CSP1-6; genus AR31. The sequence continues at coordinate 18,637 of CAWBMV010000028.1, read as the reverse complement.
GACGTCGAACGACTCCCAGAAGAACCACGCGCTCGGGCATGTTCCGAGGCCGGGACGACCAGTTCGCGTTCCGGAACACGGCGAACTTCGACGTGCAGGAGGCGTACGCGTCGTATCAGATCCCGATCGGGAGCGGCCTGACCCTGAAGGCCGGGAAGTTCGTGACCTTGCTCGGCTACGAGGTCATCGAGGCGCCGAACGACCTGAACTTCTCGCGGTCGTACCTGTTCACGTTCTCGGCGCCGCTGACCCACGTCGGAGCCTTGCTGTCCTACCAGCCGCTGTCGTGGTTCTCGATCACCTTCGGCACGGTCGTCGGCTGGGACGATGCCGAGGACAACAACAGCACGATGTCGTACACGGGGCAGTTCGCCTTCACGCCGATCAAGGACCTCACGGCGAACTTCAACTGGATCACCGGCGCCGAGCAGAACCACAACAACCGCAGATCCGCGGACGGTGCTCGACTTCGTGGTCAACTACACGGGTTTCAAGAACCTCACGCTCGGGCTGAACGTCGACTACGGCTGGGAGTACGACGAGGCGTATCTGGTGAGCACCGGCACGCGGGGGGACAACAACGCCTCCTGGTGGGGGTGGGCGGCGTACGCCGCGTACGACTGGACGGAGAAGCTGCGGACGGCGCTGCGGCTGGAGTACATGAAGGACGCCGAGGGCGTGCGGACGCAGCTGAGCCCGCCGGGCAACACGCTGGATCTGTGGGAAGTGACGATGACGGCGCAGTACAAGATCTGGAAGGGGCTGGTCGGGCGAGTCGAGTACCGGCACGACAGCGCGAACCAGAAGACCTTCTCGATCCGCGCGCCGGGCTACGTCCCGACCGGGAAGACCCAGGACACGATCTCCTTCGACCTCTACTACTTGTTCTTTTGAGGCGATCACCGGGGCTGCATACGCTGCGTTGAGCGGCCGCGATGCTGACGATATTCACGAATACGTCCTATGACTTCATCGGAAAGCGGCGGTGGGCGTATGCGCTGTCGCTGGCTGTCATGCTGATCGGGCTCACATCGATCGTGGTGAAGGGCGGCCTCCGGTACGACATCGACTTCACCGGGGGAGGGCTGGTCGAGCTCCGAATGCCCCAGCCCGTTCGCATCGAGGAAATCCGTTCGCGCCTGGATGCGATAGGGCTCGGCGACAGCATCATCCAGCTCTTCGACAATCCACGGGACGTCTTGATCCGCACGCACCTGAGTCAGACGACCACGACCGAGCTGAGCCAACGGATCATCGAGGCGCTCAATCCGAGCGGGACGGCGGCGCCCGAGGTGCTCCGCGTCGACGTCGTCGGGCCCCAGATCGGCGCCGAGCTGCGCACGCAAGCGCTCTACGCCGTGTTGGCGGCTCTCGGCGGGATTTTGCTCTACATCTGGATGCGGTTCGACTTCCGAGGCGGCGTGGTGACGATCGTCAGCCTGGCGCACGACGTGTTCATCTGCGTCGGCGCTCTCTCGTTGACGAATCGTGAAATCTCGCTGCCCGTCCTGGCCGCGCTCCTCACGGTGATCGGATTTTCCGTGAACGACCGGATCGTGATGTACGACCGGCTACGGGAGATCCAGGCCCAGACCTCGCGGAAGGGCTCGACGCTCGCCGAGAAGGTGAACCTCGCCGTGAATCAGACCCTCTCTCGAACGGTGCTCACCGTCGGGACCGTGGCGATGTCGGGCGCCGTGCTGTTCCTGTTTGGCGGCGAATCGCTCCGGGACTTCGGCTTCGTGATCCTCGTGGGGTCACTGACCGGGACCACCTCGACGGTGTACGTCGCGGGCGCTCTGGACGTAGACTGGTCGGCCTGGTCTGAACGGGATCGACGGAAACCCGCCGGACCGGGAGGGTCCGGGCGCTCGCGGCGCGAGGTAGCCGCGGAACGCGGAGCGCGGTGACGGTCCTCACCGGCCGGGAGCTCGGACGGGACGATCACTGATCGTCCGAGTCGCAGAGATACCAGGTGAGCACGAGCACCAGGACCTCACATGAGCTAATGACCACCAGCAGCTTGAGCAGGATATCGTCCACGCCGACGCTCGGGCCGGCTCAGATGGCGCTCGGAGCCTGGTGGTAACGGCTCGTACGGGAGAGGACGATCAGGCGATCCTCGACTCCGGCGCAGCCGTCGAGCACGCGGGCCATCGCGAGCAGTGCGGACCGCTCGACGGGGTTGGCCACGACGCCGGTCACGCGAATGACACCGTCGAACGCTTCCACGGTGATCGGATGCCGCGAGGCCCAGGATTCTTGTTCGATACCCTCGCGCATCGAGCGCTCGAGCTCGGCGTCACTGACGGTGCCGGGCCGCGCCACAACCGGCCACGGCAGATGGTCGAGGAGGTCGGCCCGCGTCACGACCCCGATACAGACATCGTCGTCCACGACGGGCAGAGCTCCGATCTCGCTTCGTCGCATCAAGGCGGCCGCCTCTTGAATGGAGGCGTCGGCCGCGATCGTCAGCGGCGCCTCCGCCATGACGTCCCCAGCCGTCCTCCCCACCGCCTTCATGTAGTCCGCGGCCATCCGGTCCGTCGCGCCGAGGACGATGCTCCACCAGCAGGACGGCCGGCGTGGAGCGAGGCGCGCGAGCAAGTCGTGCTCGGTCAACAGCCCGAGGAGACGGCCGGTCGCATCCGTCACGGGCAGCGCGTCGACCCTCTGGTCGCGCATCTGCTGCCAGGCACTCTCGATGGTCGCTTCAGGCCGAAGGGCGACGACGTCCTTGCGCACGAGCTTGTCGACATTCATGGAGAGCCTCCTCCTCACACTCCATGAAATGACGGAAGTCCCTCAACTCGGCGTCAAACTCCGCGGCCCGCTCGTTAAACCGCCGTCAAAATGGGCGCCTCCTGTGATCCGGACACCGCGGGGCATGACGTCCTGTTTACGCGGCCGCCCCGAATTTCCTCAGCTTCTTGAGAGCGGTCAGCGCTGCAATGGGGTAAAAGGGTGGAAGATACGAGGGGAGACGCGTGATGGATGCTGTCGATCTGGGAGCGCACTGACGTGTTGGGGTCCCTGCTGGTGGCCCTCGACGACTCGCCGTACAGCGTGGCGGCGTCCGCGCTGGCCTGCGAGTGGGCGACACGGTTCGGCGCACAGCTCGTGGGTCTGGGCGTCCTGGACGAGCCGTCGATCGACCGGGGTGAACCGGTTCCGATGGGCGCCTACGGCTTCAAGAAGCACCGCGACGAGGCACGCCTGGCCGACGCCCATCGCCGGCTGCTGGAGTTCCTGGCAGGGTTCCGGACGCGCTGTGCGGCGGCGGGCCTGAGCGCGACCGTGCTCGAGGACATCGGCGACCCGACCGATCGCATCGTGCGTGAGGCGCAGCGCTGCGACGCGGTGGTCCTGGGTCGCGAGACGCATTTTCGCTTCGAGACACAAGAGCGGCCCGACGCGACGTTGGGCGAGGTCATCAGGGCCTGCGGGCGGCCCGTCGTGGTCGTCCCGAGGGAGCTGCCGGACGCGGCAGGCGTGATGGTGGCCTACAGCGGCGGCCGCGAGGCGGCTCGAGCGCTCCAGCTGTTCCAGCTGCTCGAGCTTGCCGGCGGCGAAAACATCGAAGTCGTCACGATCCACTCCGATCGCGCGGAGGCCGCCGCCGTCGCCGATCTGGCCGGCGAGTTTCTCACGGCGCATCATGCCCCGCATGCGCTGTACGCGATCGCTTCGGACTCGCCGCCGGCCGAAGTGCTGCTCGACGAGGTGCGCCGCCGCGGGCCGCGGCTCCTCGTGATGGGCGCCCATGGTCACCATCCCGTTCGCGATTTCTTCGCCGGTTCGGTGACGCGCGCGGTGCTGGGGGCGTGCCCGGTCCCCGTGTTCCTCGGCACCTGACGCGCATCGGCCTTCTGGTGCGGGAGAAATCGAGAACCTGGCGTACTCTGTCAGCATGAGCGATCAGGATCAGGATCAGGACCGACTGCTCGAGTCGGTGCGACGCCTGCTCGAGGGCGGCAAGGAGGGCCGCGACGATCAGGCGCTCGAGGCGGCGCACCAGTCGGACGTCGCCGCGGTGATCCAGCGGCTGCCGCTCGAGCAGCAGGTCGCGCTCTTCCGGCGGCTCTCCGCCGAGCGGGCGGGCGAGGTGCTCCCGGCGCTCGACGACACGACCCTGCTGACGCTCGTGCGCGCGCTCGACGACACCGAGGTCTCGCGCATCCTCGACGAGATGCCGCCGGAGCACGCCGCCGACGTCGTCAACGAGCTCCCGCGCGATGAGGCCGAGAAGATCCTCGAGCTCGTCGAGGAAGAGCACTCCGAGGACATCCAGGAGGTCCTCGAGTATCCCGAGCACTCGGCCGGCCGGTTGATGTCGCCGGAGTTCGTCGCCGTCCGCGAGGACGTCACGGTCGAGGGCGCGATCAAGCACATCCGCGACTCGGTCTCCCGCGACCGCGCCTTCGAGCTCTACGTCGTCGACAGCCATCGGCACCTGGTGGGCACCGTTCCACTACGCCGCTTGCTGATCGCCGATCCCAAGACGTCCGTGTTGGCGATCCGGGACGAGAACGTCGTCAGCGTGCCGACCGACATGGACCAGGAAGAGGTCGCCCGCGTGGTGGCCAAGTACGACCTGGTGGCCGTCGCGGTGGTCGACGCGCGCCATCACCTGGTCGGCACGATCACCGCCGACGACGTGGTCGACATCGTGGGCGAGGAGGCGACGGAGGACATCTTTCGCATCGCCGGCTCGGATGCGGCCGAGCTCGAGCGGCGCTCACCGCGCCAGATCGCGTTCTTGCGATTGCCGTGGGTGATGGCCACCCTGGTCATCGAGCTCGGCGCGGGCGCGGTCATCCACTATTTCGATCAGACGCTCGGCAAGGTCATCCTGCTCGCCTCGTTCATGCCGGTGATCCAGGCGATCTCGGGCAACACGGGACTTCAGTCGGTCACGATGGTCGTCCGCGGGCTCGCGACCGGCCAGGTGCAGCTGAGCCGCTGGTGGGAGCCGCTCCGCCGGCAGGTCGAGACCTCGAGCATCCTGGGCGGCGTGTGCGCGGTCGTGGTCGGGACGGTCGGTCTGGCTCTGGCACTCGGCGGCCTTCGCGTTCGTGGTGGCCGTCTCGATGTTCGTGTCGGTCAACCTGTCCGGGTTCGCGGGGACGATGATCCCCATGCTCTCCAAGCGTCTCGGGTTCGATCCCGCGATCACGGCCGGTCCCTTCGAGACCGCCCTGCAGGACGTGCTGGGCGTCACGATCTTCCTGTCGCTCGCGACCGCCCTTCTTCGCTGGATCAGCTGAGCGCGCGCGCCCCGTGCCGCTCAGCGCGTGATCTCTTCGCAGCGTCTCGGCAGGCTCCGCGTCGATCCACGATCGCCGTTCGGCGGAGCGTGCGAGCGCCGGCGTCGGGCGACCGGACGAGACCACGCGGACGGTGATTCGCGAGCTGGCGCAGTCGCACCACTCCAGGTGATCGAGGGCGGCGCGATTACGGCGCGTCCACTGAATCATCGCGGCGAAGCCGGCCAGCACGAGCCCGCTCTGGAGAGCGGTGCGCTCCGCGCCGGCCGAGACGAGCGCCTGCACGAGCCACAGCCCGCCCAGCATGAGCCCGGCCAGGAGGTAGAGCCTGCCCCAGCGCGGGCGCGGGGGCGCCTTCGACCCCTCGACACGGTGATTCACGTCACACATCGCGCTACCAGCGCCACCTTGCCACCTGCGGCCTCAAACTCGCGTCAAGACTGGCGGTCCGCGCGTTAAGAACTCGTAAAAATCGTGGCCGGGCGATCTGAGCGGCTCCCGCCGGGCGTAGAGTCGATCGACGATATGCGACTGGTTCTGGTCAAGCGCCTGCTGCTCGGCGCACCGATGCCGCTCGCTCAAGCGCGCCACGAGCGTCTGAACAAGGCGGTCGCGCTCGCCGTGTTCGCCTCCGACCCGTTGTCCTCGGTGGCCTATGCGACCGAGGAAATCCTGCTGGTGCTCACCCTCGGCGGCGCCGCCGCGCTCAGCTACTCGCTCCCGGTCGCGCTGGGCATCGCGGCGTTGCTCGCGATCGTCGTCGTCTCGTATCGTCAGACGGTCGCGGCGTACCCGCAGGGAGGCGGCGCGTATCTCGTCGCGAAAGACAACCTCGGGCAGTACCCGGCGCTGATCGCGGCGGCCGCCCTGCTGGTCGACTACGTGTTGACCGTGTCGGTCTCCGTCGTCGCGGGTATCGCCGCCTTGACGTCCGCCATCTCCTGGCTCTATCCGTACCGCATCGTGCTCAGCGTGCTGGCGGTGATCGGGATCGCCCTCGGCAATCTTCGTGGCGTGCGCGAATCCGGCCGGCTGTTCGCGGCGCCCACGTACTTCTTCGTCGTGAGCATTCTCACCACGGTGGCGTACGGCTTCATCGGCGCGATCTTCAACTGGCTGCCCGAGGCGCCATACCAGCCCCATCCGCCGGGCCTCGAGGGGCTGGGCCTGTTCCTGCTCCTGCGAAGCTACGCCGCCGGGTGCACCGCGCTGACCGGGGTCGAGGCCGTCTCCAACGGCGTGCAGGCGCTCAAGGCGCCCGAGGGACGCAACGCCCAGGCCGTCATGACGGCGCTCGGGGCCATCTCGATCGTGATGTTTCTCGGCATCACGTATCTCGCCTACGACTTCGGCATCATCCCCGGCGGCGACGAGACCGTCGTGTCGAAGATCGCCCACCGGGTCTGGGGCGACGGCGTGCCGTACTACCTGGTTCAGGCGTCCACCTTGCTCATCCTGGTCCTGGCCGCCAACACCTCGTACGCCGATTTCCCAAGGCTCTCGTCGATCCTCGCGCGCGATCGGTTCGTGCCGCGCCAATTCTCGAACCAGGGCGATCGACTCGTGTTCTCCAACGGCATCCTGATCCTCAGCGGCTTCGCCATCCTCCTGATCGTGGTCTTCCAGGGCGACACGCACGCGCTGCTGCCGCTCTACGCGATCGGCGTGTTCATCTCGTTCACCCTGTCCCAGAGTGGCATGGTGCGGCGCTGGCTGCGCCTGCGCGAGAAGGGCTGGCAGTGGCGCGTGTGGATCAACGGCGTCGGCGCGCTCGTCACGGGCGTCGTGCTGCTGACCCTCACGGTCACGAAGTTCGTCGAGGGCGCGTGGATCGTCGTGATCGTCATTCCCATCCTGGTCGCCACGCTTCGTGATCATGCACAGCCACTACGAGGAGGTCGCGCACGAGCTGTCGCTCGAAGGCCTCGAGGGTCCGCCGCGCTTCCAGCACACCGTCCTGGTCCTGATCGGCGACGTGCACCGCGGCGTCGTCCGGGCGGTGCAGTACGCGCGAACCCTCGCGCCCGACCGCGGTGGTGCGCGCCGTGTACGTCGAGACGGATCCCGATGCGGACGCGCCGGCTGGAAGAGAAGTGGGGCCGGCTGGGGCTCGGCGTCCCCCTGGTCGTCTTGACCTCGCCGTACCGCTCGCTCCTGCGTCCTCTGCTGGACTATCTCGACCAGATCCAGGCGCGCGGCGACGACCAGATGGTCACGATCGTGCTGCCGGAGTTCCTGCCGCGCCACTGGTGGCAGCACTTCCTGCACAACCAGACCGCGCTGCTGGTCAAGGGCGCGCTGCTCTTTCGGAAGAACACCGTCGTCGCCGACGTGCCCTATCTGCTGAAGCGCTGAGGCCCAGCGGGGGCCTCGTGGCATAGTGGAACGATCGGCGCCACGAAGCTCGACTCGCTGACCCGCCGGCTCGCGCCGCTCGCGATCGCGGCGATCACCGTCGCGGTGTTCTCGCCCGCGCTTCAGTACGGCTTCATCCTCTGGGACGACGACCGCAATCTCCTGACCAACCCCTCCTATCGCGGCCTCGGCTGGGCCCAGATTCGCTGGGCGTTCACGAGCGCGGTCATGGGCCACTGGATCCCGGTGACGTGGCTCACGTTCGGCATCGACCACGCGCTCTGGGGCATGAACGCGTTCGGCTATCACCTGACGAACATTCTGCTGCACGCGGCCAACGCCACGCTGTTCTATCTGCTGGCGCTTCGGCTGCTGCGGCTCGGCTTGACCACGGCGAGCGCCGGCGCGATCAGACTCGGCGCGATCGTGACGGCGCTGTTCTTCGCGCTCCACCCGCTGCGGGTGGAGTCGGTGGCGTGGGTCACCGAGCGGCGCGACGTGCTGTCGGCGCTGTTCTATCTCCTCACGGTGCTGGCCTATCTGAAGGCGTGCGCGACGGACGGCCTGCCGCGACGGCGATGGCTCCTCGCTTCGATCGGCGCCTACGCGCTCGGCCTGCTCTCGAAGTCGCTGATCATGTCGCTGCCGCTCGTCCTGCTGGTGCTCGATATCTATCCGTTGCGACGAGCGCGCGGGAACTGGCGGCGAGTGCTTCTGGAGAAGCTCCCGTATCTCTGTCTGGCGATCCTCGCCGCGGTGATCTCGGTGCTGGTCGTGATCGCCAAGGTGGGGCTCACGTCGTCATCGGCGTATCCGCTCACGGCGCGCGCGGCGATGGCGCTCTACAGCCTCGTCTTCTATCTCTGGAAGACCCTGGTGCCGCTGCTGCTCTCGCCGATGTACGAGCTGCCCGCGCGGGTCGAGCTGACGAGCCCGCGCTTCCTGGTCCCGGCGCTCTTCGCCGTCGGACTGACGATCGGGCTGGGGCTCGCGCGGCGATCGTGGCCGGCGGCGCTGGCCGCGTGGCTGGTCTACGGGCTCACCCTCGCGCCCGTCAGCGGCATCGTCCACAACGGCCCGCAGCTCGTCGCCGATCGGTACAGCTATCTCTCCTGCCTCGGCGTCGCCCTTCTCGTGGGCGCCGCGATCACCGCCGCGGTCTCGAGCGCGCCAATCAGCCGTCCCGTGCGTGGGGGTGTCGTCCTCGCGGGCTTCATCTGGATCGTCGGGCTCACGGTCCTGACCGTCCAGCAGCTCCCGGTCTGGCGCGACGCCGAGGAGGTCTGGCGACGCGCCCTCGAAGTCGATCCCGATTGCGCCTTCTGCCACGGCCAAACGGGAGCGCTCCTCGGCAACCGCGGCGACTTCGGCTCCGCCATCGCCCACTTCGCGCGGGTCGTGGAGCTCCGGCCCGGCAACGTCCGCCACCGGAGCAATCTCGGGCTCGCGCTGCTCAAGGCGGGGCGCCCGGTCGAGGGCGCCGCAGAGTTCGAGCACATCCTCGCGAAGGAGCCGACGGACGCCGAGACGCGCACCCGGCTCGGGCTGGCGCTCGCGCAGCAGGGGAAGCTGGCCGAAGCCAGTCGCGAGTTCGAGCGCGCCAGCCGGGACGACCCGCGCAACGCCGGCGCGTTGACCCAGCTCGGGATTTCGTTGATCGAGCTCGGTCGGCCGACCGAGGCGATCCCGTATCTGGAATCCGCGGTGCGCCTCGACCCGGCGTCGGCTGTCGCTCGACGGGCGCTCTCGCGGGCGCGAGGCGCTCCCGCTCGCTGATCGCCTGCCAGCCGCCGGAACGTGCGCGCACGTTTCGGCTACGATGATCGTCGCGGAGGGAAGGTATGCCGAGCATCGAGGAGTACGCGCGGCGCCCGCGCGAGGAGCGGCTGGCCCGGATCGCCCGCACGCCTGACGAGCTGACCGACGCGGTGCATCGCGCCGATGGCGCGCGCCTGGTGCGCCGCCCGGCGCCCAAGAGCTGGGCGCCGACCGAAGTGATCTGTCACCTGCGGGACAACGAGGAGTGGTTCCTCGAGCGGATGCGGCTCATCGTGGCGATGGACCTGCCGCGGTTCGTGGCCACGAATCCCGACCGGTGGGCCGACGAGCGCCAGTACCTCGCCAACGACGGCATCCTCGCCCTCGCCGCGTTCGTCCGCCGGCGCCGGGAGACCCTCGAGTTCTTGCGTCAGCTCGAGCCCGGACGCGTGGGCGCGCGCCGGCGTGCACGTCGATTCGCGAGGCCGCCGGACGATCGACGAGTTCCTATCCGTGATGGCCTGGCACGACGACAACCACCTCGACCAGCTCAGACGCGCGCTGGACGGTCGGCCGTGAGCGCGTCGCGCATCTGGTCGAGCGCCTTCGCGAGCATCGAGCGCGGGCAGCCGAAGTTGAGCCGCACGTGGCCCGCGCCGCCCGGACCGAACAGCGCGCCGTCGTTCAACGCCACGCGCGCCTTCTCGAGGAAGAACGTGTACGGATCGCCGCCGGGAATCCGGGCGTTTCGGCAGTCGAGCCACGCGAGGTAGGTCGCCTCGGGCGGGGCCATCGCCACGCCGGGTAGACGGGCCCGTACGTAGTCGGCGACGAAGTCGCGGTTGGCCTCGAGATAACGCAGCAGCTCGTCGAGCCAGGGCTGGCCGTCGCGGTACGCGGCGAAGGCAGCGGTGTAGCCGAACACGTTCACGGTCTGCACCAGATCGATGCGTCCGTTGACGAACTTTTCCCGGAGCGCGGCGTTCGGGATGATCGCGACCGAGCACTTGAGCCCCGCCAGATTGAAGGTCTTGCTCGGCGCCATGAGCGTGATCGTCCGCTCGGCGATCTCCGGGTCGAGCGACGCGATCGGCGTGTGGCGATTGCGCCCGAGCGTCAGCTCACAGTGGATCTCGTCAGAAACGATCGCCAGGCCGCGGCGCAGGCACACCTGAGCCAGACTGGTCAGCTCTTCGCGCGTGAACACGCGACCCACCGGGTTGTGAGGGTTACACAGCAGGAAGAAGCGCGTGCGCTCGCGGATCCCCGCCGAGAACGCGTCGATGTCGACCACGTAGCTTCCATCCGACCGGCGCGCCAGCGGCGCCTCCTCGCGCGTGAGGCCGATGCTGCTGGCGGCCCGGAGGATCGGCGGGTAGACCGGCGTCTGGAGGATCAGCCCGTCGCCGGGCGCCGCGAAAATGCGGCCGGCCACGTTGAATCCTGGAATGACTCCCGGGATCAGCACCACGGCGTCGGGTGAGACGCGCCAGCCGTAGCGCTTGAGGAGCCGGTCCGCGAACAATTCATGGAATTCCGGCTGCTCGAAGGCCAGGTAGCCGAAGACGCCGTGCTCGACCCGCTCGCGCAGCGCGCGGATCACCGGCTCGGGCGACTGGAAATCCATGTCCGCCACCCAGAGCGGCAAGACGTCGGGCCCGTATTTCTGCCACTTGGAGCTGTCGGTGCGTCGCCGGTCGACGAGACGATCGAAGTCGTAGGTCATGGCGGTTCAAGTTATCATGCTCCGGCCTTACGGTATTGCGCGACCGCAAGCCGTCGGGGCTGGGGCCCCGCCGGCTGAGGCGCGCCGATGAAGAACCATTGCGCGACCGCAGGGCGCGCCTATTACGGGAGGGACCCATGGCAATGCGAATCGGGATCATCGGGGCCGGAGCGATCGGGAGCGTCGTCGGCGGCATGCTGACCAAGGCCGGGCACGACGTGACCTTGATCGATCAGTGGCCGGCACACATCGAGACGATGCGGAAGAACGGCCTGCGCCTGAGCGGGACCTGCGGCGATCACACCATCCCCGTGAAGGCGCTTCATATCTATGAGGCCCAGGCCATCGGCGAGCCGTTCGACGCGGTCTTCATCTCGGTGAAGTCGTACGACACCGAGTGGGCGACGCATCTCGGCATCCAGTATCTGAAGAAACCGAATGGCGTGGTGGTCGACTTCCAGAACGGCATCAACGACGAGCGGGTCGCGGCCATCGCGGGGCGCGAGCGCACGCTCGGCAGCGTGATCACGATCGGCGCCGGCATGTACGAGCCGGGTCACGCGATGCGCACCGACACCGGCGCGATCGGGTTCAAGATCGGCGAGCTCGACGGCAAGGACACCGAGCGCGCCCGCGAGCTGGCCAAGATCATGAGCGATGTCGCGGTGACCAAGGTGACGACGAATCTCTTCGGTGAGCGGTGGTCGAAACTGACCGTGAACTGCATGGCGAATCCGATCGCGGGGCTCTCGGGTCTCGGCACCGCCGAGGTACGCACCTTGCCGGAGCCGCGGCTCATCGCGATCTACGTCGGCGGCGAGGTGGTGAAGGTCGGGCGGGCCTGCGGCTTCGAGGTCGAGCCGATCTACGGCATCGTCGCCCAGCGGTTCGTGGACGCGTACGAGGGCCGCGGGCTCGCCGAGGTCGAGGCAGACGTGGCCGCCGAGGGCGCGCGGCGCGGCGGCGGGCGCCCGTCCTTGCTGCAGGACGTGATGCGCGGGCGCCGCACCGAGATCGACTATCTGAACGGCTACGTCTGCGAGCAGGGACGACACCGCGGAGTGAAGACCCCGGTCAACGACGCCATCGTCGAGACCGTGCGTAGTTACGGCGTCGGTCAGCTCAAGCCGGACCCCAAGAACCTGGAGCCGATCCTCAAGATCCTGCCGAAGCGGTAAGGATCATCGCGGCGCGGCGTCGACGGCGGATCACGTCGTCGGCGCCGCTGCCCGCATCTCTCGGTCAGCTTGGTGCGGGTTCAGGCCAGGAAGTCGGCCGGGAAGACCGCGGTCGACGGGAAGGCGGCGAGAACCTGTCGATCCGCGGTGACGAACGGCACCCGTAGATCCTGGGCGAGCGCCACGAACTCGCAGTCGTCGGCTGAGCACCTCGATCGAATCGCAAGCTGGAGCACGTGCTGCGATGCCACGCTGAACTCCGCGCCGCCCATCCGGCGCTCGGCCTCGTGGCTGATTCGCACCGCGTCGTCGAGGTCGATCTCTCGGGCGCGGACGAGTCCGGCTAGCGTGTTGCGAAACTCGGACCGCCAGAGGAGCGGGGCCGTCCACGCTGGATCCCGCACCAGCACGGCTTCGGCCTGCGCTGTCCGCTGACCGCGGATATAGAGGTAGACGAGGAGGTTGGTGTCGGCGACGATCACGCGCGCCCCGCGGTCTTGAGGCGCGTGAGTACTCGGTCGGTGAGCCGCGTGCGAGCAGGGGTTCGCCGAACCTCCCGCACGCGAGCCAGGAGCGAGTCGGTGTCCACCGGTGCCGACTGGACCAGCGCCTCCAGGCAAGCGATGACCTCGAGATTGAGGCTCCGGCGGTGAGTGACGGCCCGGGCCTTGAGTCGGCGGAGCACCGTTCCCGGGAGGTTCTTGATCGTGAGGTTCGCCATCAAAACGGAACCACTCCGTTCACAGAATATCCTCGCGCGATCGCGTGCGTCAACGTCGGCCGCCGGGGCCACGCCGGCCAGAATCAGAACATGAACACGCCCTTCCCCGTCGTCTGCGTATCGAAGAGCCGGTAGGCTTCGTCTGCCTGCTCGAGGCGGAAGCGATGCGTGAGCAGGCGACGCGAGCGGGATCCGGCGGTCGGCGATGAATTGCGCGCACTCGGCCTGGCCCACGCTCGAGAAGGTCCACGAGGCGTGGATCGTGAGCTGCCGGCGGATCATGTCCTGGCTGATGTCGAACGTCGTGGTGTTGCCCTCGCCGACGAACGCGACCCGCCCCCAGGTCGTGGCGCTCCGCACCGCGGCTACGCGCGCGTCCGGATTGCCCGTGCAATCCATGGCGGTCTCGACACCCTCGCCGTGCGTGAGCTCGCGCAACGCCGCAACCGGATCCGTCTCCTTCGCGTTGATCACCGACTCGGCGCCGAATTCCCTGGCGAGCGTCAGCCGCTCAGGGCGCGACGTCGATCGCGATCACGCGAGCGCCCATCGCGCGACCGAGCAAGGTCGCGCTCAGTCCGACCGGGCCCTGGCCGAAAACCGCCAGGGTGTCGCGGCCAGAAACGTCGAGCCGCTTCAGCGCGCCGTACGCCGTGCCGGTGCCGCACGAGATCGCCGCGCCTTCCTCGAAGCTGAGCGAGTCGGGCAGGGGCACGAGCGTGAACGCCGGCACCGTCATGTAGGCGGCGTGACCGCCGTGGCCCGTCATGCCGTAGACCACGATGCCCTGGCGGCAGAGCTGCGCCCAGCCGACCTTGCAGTGCTTGCAGTGGCCGCAGCCCCTGTAATGATGGACCATCACGCGCTGGCCGGTCGGCGCGTCGGCCTCGCTGACCCCGGCGCCTCGCGCGGCGACGACGCCGCACGGCTCGTGACCGGCGACGACGGGTCCGCCTGTGCCACCCAGGCCCAGCGCCGCGGCCGCGTTGCCGACGGCGCGATAGGGATGCAGATCGCTCCCGCACATTCCCGAGGCCTTCATGGCGACGACGACTTCGCCGGGCCCCGGCGTCGGGTCAGGGAATTCACGCAGCTCGAGCTTCCGTCCACCGAGGAAAACGACGCCGCGCATAAGCGCTCCTTCCCGGCGCGGGGTCTATCCAGTGGGGGCACGCCGGGTCCCCCGTCCTCATTCCGCGAAGAGCCTACCAGAACCCCAACGGATAGGGCGATGTGATGCCGACGTCGTGCTGATGGCGCATCATTCTCGATGGAATGGTGGGTTCATCCCCGGCGATGAGGCGATGGGTTCTGGGCGTCGTGCTCCTGGCCGAAGCTCTGGCGGCGATGCCGACCACCGTCACCGCCGATGGCAACGCGCCGATGGCCGTCACCGTCGCACCCCGATCCGAATCGAGTGTCTTCCGCGACACGACGCTCGTTTATCTCGACGGCCTGATCGATACGGGTGCGCCGGACCGACTCTCCAAGGCACTCGGCGCGGTCGACGGCAAGATCACGATCTGGCTGAATTCCCCCGGGGGCAACCTGTTTGCCGGCATGCAGCTGGGCCGCGTGATCCGGAAGCACGGCGCATCGACCCATATCATCAGCTCGCGCACCTTGCTCCCCGGCGAATGCTACAGCGCGTGCTCGCTCGCGTTCCTCGGCGGCGTGTACCGCTTCAACGCCAACGGCGCTCGCTACGGAGTGCATCGGGCATCGTTTGAAGACGGTCCGACCACCAGCGATCGCGATCTGGCTCCGGAGCTTTCGGCCTCGATCAAGAGCTATATCCGCGAGATGGGCGTCGATGTTCGTCTCTTCGATCTCTGGGTGAAGGCGGCGCCCGACGAAATGTACGTGCTGTCGCAGCGACAGGCGAAGGATCTCGGCGTCGTCAACAACGGCCGACAGCCTCCGGAGTGGAGCATCGCCTCCTTTCCCGGCGGCACGATGCTGCAAGGCCGGCAGACGACGGCCGACGGAACTGGGATGGTGTATTTCTCATGCGACGGCACGCAG
Source organism: uncultured Candidatus Rokubacteria bacterium (assembly GCA_963789955.1). Lineage (GTDB taxonomy): Bacteria > Methylomirabilota > Methylomirabilia > Rokubacteriales > CSP1-6 > AR31. The sequence goes on along the minus strand of CAWBMV010000028.1, from coordinate 3,607 downwards.
ACGGTGTTCGGCTCGGTGTACGAAGCCGCCGGGAAGGGCGACGCCGTCACCGCTCGAGGATCGAGTCATTGGCTGACCATCGATAGCGACGACGGCGTTCACCTGGAGGCACTGGCCGTATCGAACCAGGACGCCGCCCTCCGCTCGACATTCCTCTTGCCGCCGCGTCTGGTTCGTCGATCGATGTCGGCGAAACAGATCGGTCATCAGATGAAGCCTTCCATCCCGGGCTCACTCGGAATCGGCTATCGCGTCGACGTCGACGACAAGTCCGCGTCGATGGTCAGGACATTTCTCGGCAACTGCCTTCGAGCGAAAGGGAAGTAGGAACCGCAGGCGGTATGGTGTATCAAGGTCGTGATTCACCAGCAGGGGAGGAGCCGCGATGCACACGATGAAGCTCGGCGAGGTGACGATTTCACGCGTGATCGAGATCGACCGTTCGTCGTTTCCGACCGCGTCCATGTTGCCCGGCTCGAGCGCCGATGTCATCGCCGGCCATCATCGCTGGCTCAAGCCGCACTTTTTCGACGAGCGGACCGACGATCTCGCCTCGCGCATCCAGACCTACGTCGTGAAGACGCCGGGTCACACGATCCTCATCGACACGGGCGTCGGCAACGACAAGGCTCGCAGCCTCGCGCCCGCGTGGAACATGCGAGCTGGCACCTATCTCGACGACCTCGCCGCGGTGGGTGTCACGCCCGAGCAGGTGGACTTCGTCGTGTGCACCCATCTGCACGTCGACCACGTCGGCTGGAATACGCGCTGGAAGGACGGGCGCTGGGTCCCGACGTTCCCGAACGCGAAGTACGTGTTCGCCGGCGCTGAGTGGGAGTTCTGGAAGTACGAGAACGAATCCGGCAAGGAAGACTCGGGATGCATCGCTGACAGCGTGGTGCCCGTCGTCGAGGCCGGCCAGGCGCTGCTGGTCGACAGCGACTTCAAGATCGGCGAGCATCTCCGCTTCGAGCCGTGGGTCGGCCACACGCCGGGCCACGTCTGCGTGCGCTTGACGACATCGGCGGGCACTGCCATGTTCTCGGGCGATCTCATGCACCGGACCGTGCAGGTCGCCGAGCCCCAGTGGTCGAGTCGCTTCTGCTACGACCCGGCCCAGGCACGAATCACGCGACGCGCGTTCGTCGAGCGCCATGCGGATTCGGGCACGCTGATCCTGGCCGGGCACTTTCCCCATCCCGGCTTCATCGTGAAGGAAGGCGGCGGCTACCGCTTCACCCTGCCGAGCTGACCCGAGCGGTCAGGAGGCGAGCGCCGGTTTCCGCTCGAACCACGGGCGCGCCGCCTCGAGCTGCGCGGCGAGGCGGAACACGTGGCTTCGTCGCCGTAGCGCCCGACGATCTGGACCGCGATCGGCAACCCTTCCGGCGAGCGTCCGAGCGGCAGCATCATCGCCGGCTGGCCGGTCAGGTTGAACCACACCGTGAACGGCGAGAACGCGAACACGCGCCGCCAGTACTCGTCGACGTCGTCCATCATCATGTCGATCCAGCCGAGCTTCACCGGCACGGTCGCGAGCCCCGGCGTGAGCAGCACGTCCCAGTCGGCGTGGAACGCGGCCATCTGGCGCCCGAGCCGATGCGCGGCCTGCGTCGCGCGGACGTAGTCGGCGCCGCCGATCTGCTCGCCGAGCTTGGCAGTCGCCCACGTCACGGTCTCGACCTCGTCGTGCCTGCGCCGAGCGGCCCTTCGTCGGATGGCTCGCCAGGTTCACGACCGTGTTCGCCGCGGCGAAGGTGAGGAAGGTCGGCACCACCGCGGCCCGCTCGATCGCCGGATCGGCTTCGGCGACCCGGTGGCCGAGATCGGCGCAGAGCTTCGCGACCTCGGCGAGCATCGCGCAGGCTCTCGGCCTCGACCGGCGCGCCGTTCGGCGCCAGCGCTCGTGAACGCGATACGCAGCGCACCGGGATCGGCGCCGACTTCCTGGCGGAACGGCCGAGCGGCCGGCGGCGCCACGTAGGGATCGCCCGCGCCCGGGCCGCAGGTCGCGTCGAGCAGCGCTGCGGAGTCGCGCACGGACAGGCGTCACCGCGTGCTCGATCGAGCAGCCGCCGAGGCCCTCGCCCGGCCCAGGGCGCCATCGTGTTGCGCCCGCGCGTGGGCTTGAGCCCGACGAGCCCGCAGCACGCGGCCGGCGCGCGGATCGAGCCGAACCCGTCGGTCGCGTGCGCCATCGGCAGCATGCGCGCGCCGACCGCCGCGGCCGCGCCGCCACTCGAGCCGCCGGAGATGCGCGAGAGGTCCCAGGGATTCTTCGTCGGCCCGTGCAGCTGCGGCTCGCACGTGAGCGAGGCCCGAGCTCGCACGTGTTCGTGCGGCCGAAGATCACGAGCCCGGCGCGCTTGAGCCGCGTGACGTGCTCGCTGTCGGCAGTGGGGGCCGGCGCGTCGGCGAAGAATCGCGAGCCGCGCGTCATGCGGACGCCGGCGATCGACGCCGTGAGGTCCTTCATCAGGAACGGCACGCCCGTGAACGGCCCGTCGGGCAAGCCCTTGGCGATCGCCGCGCGCCCGTAGTCGTAGAGCGGCATCGTCACCGCGTTCACCGCGGCGTTGCGCGCCTCGACGCGCTCGATGGCGGCGTCGAGCAGCTCGCCGGGCGAGATCTGTCGCCCCCGAACGAGGTCGGCCAGGCCCGTCGCGTCATAGCGCTCGTACTCTGGGAATCTGCTCATGTGCGTGTCCCCCGTCTCAGGCGCGCCATGTTAGCCGAATCAGCCGGCCCCCGCGCCTGTAAACTACCCAGGCGCCGTCATGAGTGACCTCCAGGAGATCGAGCGGCACAGTCACAATCCGCTCGTCCGCTATTTCAGGATCCTCGGACCGGGGCTCGTGACCGGCGCCTCGGACGACGATCCGAGCGGGATCACCACCTATTCCGTCGCCGGCGCCTCGCTCGGGTACGGGATGCTCTGGATGGCGCTGGCGACCTTTCCGCTGATGGCGGCGGTGCAGCTCGTCTGCGCGCGCATCGGGCTTGTCAGCGGCCGCGGCCTGGCCGCCGCGATCCGCAGCCACTATCCGCGCCCATTTCTCTACGTCGCCTGTCTGCTGCTGCTGATCGCCAACGTCTTCAACATCGCGGCCGACCTCTCCGGCATGGCGGACGTTACCCGCATGCTCACGGGCGTGCCGACCGTCGTGTCGGTACCCGTGCTCGGGCTCGTCATCCTGGTCGCGACGATCTACACGACCTACGCGACCTTCGCTCAGTGGCTCAAGTGGCTGACCGCTGTCCTGTTTGCCTACGTCGTGACCGCGTTCCTGGCTCGGCCCGACTGGCGCGAGGTGGCCCTGGCGACCTTCGTGCCGCGCCTCAGCTGGGACGCGGTCTACATCACGACCGTGGTGGCCGTGCTCGGGACAACCATCTCGCCGTATCTGTTCTTCTGGCAGGCCTCGCACGAGGTCGAAGCGGAGAAAGCGCAGGGCCGGCGCACCGTGGCGCAGCGGCGCGGCGCGACCGCGCACGAGCTCGCCGACGCGCGGCTCGACGTCGCGCACCGGGATGTTCTTCTCGAATGTCGTCATGTTCTTCATCATCCTCGCGACCGGTGCGACGCTTCACGTGTCCGGCCAGACCC
>CAWBMV010000027.1:0-36313 GCA_963789955.1 uncultured Candidatus Rokubacteria bacterium | reverse complement strand
CGCCGGCTCCTGTTCGTCACGGCCGCGCGCGGCGCTCGAGCCGCTGCAGCTCGTCGGGCGTCCACGGCACCGCCTGCTCCTGCGCGGCGCGCGCGCACCAGCCGCGCTCGAAGTCGCACGCCTGCCTGAACGCCGCCTTGGCCGCGTCGAGCCGTCCGGCACGCAGCGCGACCGTGCCGACCGCGTATCGCCGGGCGCCGCACGGACCGGGCTCGGAGGCCGCCGGGCAGAGCTCGGTGTCCAGCACGAGCGCGGCGCGTGCCTCCCAGGCCGTCGGCGGCGCCGACGGCGAGCGCTCGGCCGACTCGATCAGGCGAGTCGCGATCTGCTGGCAGGCGAGATCGTTTCCCAGCGGGGGTTCCTGCTCGAACGCGGAAGCGCCACGCGCGATGTAGGCGACGGCCGCTGCGCCGACGAGGGTCAGGATCGCGCCGGGGATGATGTGCATGCCCGTGAGTGATTATCACTTACAGTGGGTCGAGATGCGCTGCAGTGCCGCGCTCCGCGCCGTCGCCGTCGCATTGTCGCTGGCCGGCTGCGCGGAGAGCCCTTCGCCGGTGACGGCGGAAAGAATCCTCGACGTCGGCGGCATCCAGCCCGTGGTGAACGCCGTCGCGCGCAGCCCGGATGGAAGCGGACCGCCGCGCCGCCTTCCATCCGACCGAGCCGACCCTGATGGTCGGCAGTCTTGGCGTCCTGCGCGTCGTCGACGCGCAGCGCGGTGCGATCACGCGGACGCTCCCCAACCTGCACGGCGGTGAGAACGTCTACGCCGCCGCGTTCTCTTCAGACGGACAGGTCCTGGCGACGGCGTCGGATCAAGGGGTGATCAAGGTGTGGGCCTGGCCGGCACTTACCCTGCGCGCCTCCGTGGCGATGTCGAAGTCGCTGGAGCAGCTGGCGCCCGTCTCGCTCGTGGTTGGGCGCCGGGGGGCGCGCGCGGCGGCGAACGGTCTCCTGGGCCGGGTGCACATCGTGGATCTCGCGAAGGCGCGCGAGGAACGTACCGTCGACAACACGCCTGAGGCGCCGGACCACGGCATGCACGCGGAGATGCGCCGCTCCCTGGCGTTCAGCCAGGACGGCGCCTGGCTCTTCGCTCCCGACATGCACGACCGCGGCGTGCGCATCCTGGATCTCGCGAACGGCAGGGCCTATCCCGTCTTCACGGGCGCGGGGCCGTTCTACAAGGCGATGTCGATCTCGGTCCCGGCAAGCCTGGTGGCGCTCCTTCGCCCCGGTGACGCGCAGGGCCGGGGGCCGTACGGACTCGAGGTCTGGCGGCTGACCTACCGAACGCGCTAGGCGCCGGTCATGCCGTCAGCAGCCGCTCGTGGAGGGCGCTGACGATCTCGGCGACGCCGGCGCGCGCCCACACGTCGAAGAACGGCGACTCGAGCAGCGTCGCGATCTCGCGTCCGCCGCGTGCCTTCGTCTGGTCTTCGCTCTCGCCCGGCCGCGCTCGGCGCAGGGCTGTCAGCACGCGGTCCTTGTGATAGATCGCAGGGTACTCGATGTAGCGGTAGAGCTCGGTGAAGTCGCGGTCGAAGAAAACGGCCACCGGCACCGTCGCGAACTTCTGGCCGTTCTTCTCATTCGCGTACTCGCGCACGAGATCGGCATTGGGGGAGGAGCCGGGCTCGGGCAGCCCCTGGCGGTGCATGGTGTCGCCATCCCGAAGAAAGACGCGCAGGTCGAGGCCGCCGGCCTCGGCGAGACGCGCCAGGTAGGGGAGATCACGCCGGCAATCGGACGACCAGTCCTCCGCGATCACGGCCACCTTCGCGGGCCCGCCGGGCTGGGCGGCCAGCCACCTGATCGCGGTCGTCTGGTCATCGCTGAGGCGTGCTTTGGCGAGGCGCTCGCGCAGATAGCCGCTCCAGTCGACGCGGGGCTTGCACAGCGCGAAGCGCCGGATGTCGAAACCTTCGCGCGTCAGGTTCTGGGGCGAGCCGATGAATTTCAGATAGTCGTCGAAGGTGATCCCTTTGGCGAAGCGATCGGGCGTCATGCGTACACCAGCCTTTCCGGTGCGGAGTGTAGGAGGGGGCCGCGGGGTGGTCAAGCGACCGTGCTCGGTCCCACTCACGGCCTGCCACGTCCCCTCCAAGAGGCGTGAGCGCACTGGTCCAAAGATCAGATGACAGGGGCATTTCTATAGGTCAGCCTGAGCCCCGCCATGTCTGACCCTGGCGAAATCGTCGCGTGCCCGGAATGTGATCTGCTGCAACACCTTCCGAAACTCGAGCCCGGGACGAAGGCGCGCTGTCCGCGATGCGGCAACACCATCGCGAGCCAGGCCAGCGAACCGATCGATGTGCCACTGGCGCTCACGCTCGCCGCCGCCGTGGTCTTCATCATCGCGAATACGACGCCTCTGATGGGGCTGTCGGCGGTCGGACGGCACGCGAGCACGACCATTCCAGGCGGCGTACTCGAGATGTGGCGGCAGGGCGAGATGGTCACGGCCGTGATCGTCGCGTTCTGCGCGATCATCGCCCCCGGAGGCTACATCCTCTTCATGCTGACGACCCTGCTCGCGGTGAAGCGGCCACCCGCGCCGCACTGGGTCGGCGAGCTGCTGCGCTGGGCGGACTCCGTACAGCCATGGTCGATGAATGAAGTGATGATCCTCGGCATTCTCGTGGCGTTGATCAAGATCGCGGAGCTGGCGACGGTGGAGCCCGGAATCGGAATGTACGCGGTGGGGGGCTTGGTGGTGCTGTTCACCGTGACCACGATCGCGTTCGACCCGCGCGAGATCTGGAAGCGGATCGAATGGACGGATGCCGTCACCGGGAGCGCGCGGTGACCGCGACCGCCCTGACCGCTGCACAGGCAGGGCTCGTCTCGTGCGAGACGTGTGCCCTGCTGTCGCGGCCAGTCGACGCGGCCGAGCCCGGGCACTGCCGGCGCTGCGGCGGCAAGCTCGAGTGGCGTCGTCATCGCTCCATTCAGCACACGTGGGCGCTCGTCGTCGCCGCGGCGATCTGCTACATCCCCGCCAACGTCCTGCCGGTGCTCAACACGACCACGCTCGGGTCCACCGATTCCGACACGATCATGGGTGGGGTGGCGCTCCTCTACACCACGGGGTCGTGGCCGCTGGCGCTCGTCGTGCTGGTCGCCAGCGTGATGGTCCCGCTGGGGAAGCTGATCGCGCTCAGCTATCTGCTGATCAGCGTGCAGCGCGGCTCGGTCCAGGGCCACCGCGACCGGACGCGGCTCTACCGCCTGGTCGAAATCATCGGCCGCTGGTCGATGCTGGACGTGTTCGTCGACACGTTCACGGTCGCCCTCATCCAGCTGCAGCCGCTGATGTCGGTCGAGCCGGGCCCGGGCGTGCTCTTCTTCGCGGCGGTCGTGGTGCTGACGATGTTCGCGGCCCAGTCGTTCGACCCACGGCTCATCTGGGATTCCGGCGCGCAGAGGAGATTCGATGGCTGACGACACCGACCGCCTGGAGGTGCCGCGAGCCACCGTCGTGCCGAGGCGCCGCGCGGCGATCTCGGTCGTCTGGGTCATCCCGATCCTCGCGGCGGTGGTCGCCCTCGGTATCGCGGTTCAGCGGATCCTGAGCGAGGGCCCCACGATCACGATCGTCTTCAAGATCGCCGAGGGCATAGAGGCCGGCAAGACCGTCATCAAATACAAAGACGTGAACATCGGCCGCGTGTCGGCGGTGCGGCTGTCCGACGATTACGCGAAGGTCGAGGTGACGGCGAAGATCGACAAGAGCGCCGCGGGGCTCATCGTCGAGGACGCGAAGTTCTGGGTTGTCGAGCCGCGGGTCACCTTGAGCGGAATCTCCGGGCTCGGTACCCTGCTCTCGGGCAACTACATCGGCTTCGAGGTCGGCAAATCCACGAAGAAGGAACGTAAGTTCACCGGGCTCGAAGTGGCCCCGATCATCACCAGCGGTCAGCTGGGCCACTCGTTCTTGCTCAAGGCCGCCGACCTTGGTTCGCTGGGGGTCGGCTCGCCGATCTACTACCGCCGTCTGCAAGCCGGCCAGGTGATTGCGTACGACCTGGCCAGCGACGGAAACGCCGTCGACCTCAAGATCTTCGTCAACGCGCCCTACGACCGGTACGTCAACCCCGGCACGCGCTTCTGGAACGCGAGCGGACTCGACCTGTCGCTCGGCGCGGGAGGTGTGCAAGTCCGCACCGAGTCTCTCGTCGCGCTGATAGCGGGCGGCCTCGCGTTCGACACGCCGCCCTTTGCCGCCAGGCCCGAGCCGGCCGCCGCCAATGCGACCTTTACGCTCTATGCCGACCGGGCCACCGCGATGAAGCAGCCCGAGTCGATCGCAGCGCGGTATGTGCTCTATTTCGGCGAATCGCTGCGCGGGCTGTCCGTGGGGGCGCCGGTCACCTTCTTCGGACTGCCGGCCGGCGAGGTCACCGACGTCGGTCTCGAGCTCGACACGACAACGTCCACCGTTCGGGGACGGGTGGAGATCGTGACCCACCCCGAGCGTCTCCTCGCGCGGGCGCGCGCGAATCAAGCGGCCGAGATCGGAGACCTGACGCGAAGCGGACAAGAGCGCCGCGCCTTCCTTCAGCGTATGGTCGAGCGGCGGGGACTGCGCGCGCAGCTTCGGAGCGGGAGCCTGATCACCGGGCAGCTCTATGTGGCCTTCGACTACTTCCCGGATGCGCCCAAGGTGACGCTCGACTTGAGCCGGGCCGTGCCGGTGCTGCCGGTCGTCCCGAGCACCGTGACGGATCTCGAGGCGAAGCTCAGCGGCATCGTCGCGAAGCTGGACAAGCTGCCGTACGAGGCGATCGGCGCGGACGTCACCAAGATGCTCGCGGGGCTCAGCGTGACGCTTGGGGACGCGAGCAAGGCGGTGAACCGGATCGATACCGACGTGACGCCCGAGCTGAAGACGACGCTCGAGGCGGCGCGGCGCGCGCTCGTCACCACCGACGGGATGCTCAAGAACGATGTCAATACAACCCTCGAAGAGCTGCGCCGCGCGCTGACCACCGCCGACGGGGTGCTCAAGAACACCGACGCGGCCCTCCTCGGCAAGGATGCCCCCGGCCAGCAGGAGCTGCGTGACGCCCTGCAGGAGATCACCCGTGCCGCCCGGTCGCTGCGCACGCTGACCGACTATCTCGAACGCCACCCCGAATCACTGATCTGGGGCAAGACCGGAGACAAGCCATGATGCGTCACGGCGCCGGCACCACGATCGCTCTGCGCCTTCGGGGCGCTGATCGCCGGCTGCGTCTCGACGCCGGAATCGCGCTTCTTCACGTTGAATGCCACGATGAACCACGCCGTGGAGTCATCGAGCATGTCGGTGGTCGTCGGCCCGGTGTCCGTGCCGGCGGAGGTCGATCGCCCGCAGATCGTCGTCAGCACGGGCCCCAACCAGGTTCGAGTGGACGACTTCAACCGGTGGGCGTCGCCGCTGCAGAGCAATATCTCGCGGGTGGTCGCCGACAATCTCGTCTCGATCCTCGGCACGCCGCGCGTGACCGTGTTTCCACAAACGCTGAGCGCGAGTGCCGACTATCAAGCCGCCGTCGCGGTACAGAGCTTCGGATCGGCGCTGGGCGAGGCGGCGACGCTCGACGCCGTGTGGACGGTGAGACGCATCAAGGACGGCCAGCTGCAGTCGGGCCGCACGACCGTACGCGAGCCGGCGCCGGAGCGAGGCTACGATGCACTCGCCGCCGCGCACAGTCGGGCGGTCGCGCGCTTGAGTCAGGACATCGCCGGCGCGCTGCGAGCGCTCGATGGTCCTGGACGGTAGTCGCTAGAGCTTCAGCAGCGACTCCAGATTTCGCCAGAGGATCTTTTCCTTCTCGCTTGGGGTCACGGTCTTCAGACCGAGCACCACCCGGTCATCTCGGTCAGTTCACGAAAGTTCGGGCCTAGAGAAATGGGGCCAAGGTCCGATTGCCGGAGCCTCGTTCCTCCTGGATTCTGCCGGTCGTCAGCGGGTCCGATGTGGAGACCTGATGTTTGTGGAGGACTGATGTCATGAGAACCAGACTCCTGAGAACGCTGAGCGCGGTTACGCTGCTGGCCGCAACAGCGGTCTCGGCCCAGCAGATGACCGGCACTTCGGGTTCACCCAGCGCCACGACGAGCCTCAGCGGCAAGCAGTTGCCGCCGCCCGACCCCAAGTTCGGTGGCGTGATCAAGGACGGCGCGCTGCAGTCGAAGCCCTGGTGGGCCCCACGCGTGGTGCCGCCGAAGGGCGCGCCGAACGTGCTGCTGATCATCACCGACGACGCCGGCTTCGGCGTTCCCAGCACCTTCGGCGGCGTCATCCCGACGCCGACCATGGAACGGGTCGCGAAGGAGGGCCTGCGCTACAACCGCATGTTCTCGACCGCGCTGTGCTCGCCAACGCGCGCCGCGCTGATCACCGGGCGCAACCACCACTCGGCTGGGTTCGGCGTGATCTCCGAGCAATCAACGGGCTTCCCCGGCTACAACAGCATCATCAACAAAGACAAGGCGACGATCGGGCGCATCCTGCTCGACAACGGCTACAGCACGTCCTGGTTCGGCAAGGATCACAACACGCCGGCCTTCGCGGCCAGCCAGGTCGGGCCGTTCGACCAGTGGCCGACCGGGATGGGCTTCGAGTACTTCTACGGCTTCGTCGGCGGCGACGCCAACCAGTGGCAGCCGAACCTGTTCCGCAACACGACCCAGATCTATCCGTTCCAGGGCAAGTCGGGCTGGAACCTCGTCACCGGCATGGCGGACGAGGCGATTGACTGGATGACGCGCATACATCAGACCGATCCGAGCAAGCCGATCTTCATCAAGTACGCGCCCGGGGCCACGCACGCTCCGCACCACCCGACCAAGGAATGGGTGGATAGGATCAGCACGATGCATCTGTTCGACGACGGCTGGAACAAGGTGCGCGAGCGCATCTTCGAGAACCAGAAGCGGCTCGGCGTGATTCCGAAGGACACCAGGCTGCCGCCTTGGCCGAAGGACGTGCTAAAGGAATGGGACCAGCTGACGGCGGAGGAAAAGAAGCTCTACATCCGCCAGGTCGAGGTCTTTGCTGCCTACGCCGCCTACAGCGACCACGAGATCGGGCGCGTGATCCAGGCCTTCGAGGACCTGGGCAAGCTCGACAATACGGTGATCATCTACATCAACGGCGACAACGGCACCAGCGCCGAAGGCGGGCCGCTCGGCACGCCGAATGAGGTGGCGTTCTTCAACGGCGTCAGCGTGCCGGTCGACGTCCAGATGAAGTTCTACGACGTGTGGGGCACCGAGCAAACCTACAACCACATGTCGGCCGGGTGGTCGTGGATGTTCGACGCGCCGTTCTCGTGGTTCAAGCAGAACGCTTCCCAGCTCGGCGGCACCAACCAGAACATGGTGGTCTCGTGGCCGGCGCGCATCAAGGACAAGGGCGGCCTGCGGGAGCAGTTCGTCCACGTGATCGACGTCGTGCCCACGATCCTGGAGGTCGCCGGCATTCGCGCCCCCGAGGTCGTGGACGGGATCAAGCAGGCGCCGATCGAAGGCACGAGCTTCGCCTACACCTTCGACGCGGCCAACGCCACGGCGCCGTCGCGGCACAAGACTCAGTACTTCGAGATGATGGGCCAATGGGCGCTGTACGACGACGGCTGGTTCCTGAGCACCAAGGTCAATCGTGCGCCCTGGGAGGCCTTTGGCGCGGCCAATGCCGATCCGCTGAACAACCAGGTGCTCGAGCTGTTCAACCTGAAGACGGACTTCAGTCAGAGCGAGAACGTCGCGGCAAAGTACCCGCAGAAGGTGAAGGCGCTGAAGGCGAAGTTCATCGCCGAGGCCAGGAAGTACCAGGTCTTTCCGCTGGACGCGTCGGTGGCGGCGCGCCTCGTCGCGCCGCGCCCGAACATCACGGCCGGGCGCACCGAGTTCGTCTATACGCGGCCGATGACCGGGCTGCCGCAGGGCGACTCGCCCTCCCTGCTGAACGCTTCGTACACGATCACCGCCGACATCGAGGTGCCGCAGGGCGGTGCGGAGGGGATGATCTTGACCTCCGGCGGGCGCTTCGCGGGCTACGGCTTCTACCTGCTGAAAGGAAAGCCCGTGTTCCTGTGGAACCTGGTCGATCTCGAGCGCCTGAGGTGGGAAGGGACCGAGGCGCTGACCCCCGGCCGGCACACGGTCGAGTTCGACTTCAAGTACGACGGAATGGGCGCCGGCACGCTCGCGTTCAACAATTTCAGTGGCGTCGCCCAGCCCGGCACCGGCACGCTGAAGGTGGACGGCAAGGTAGTCGACTCGAAGCGGATGGCGAAGACGCTGCCGATGATCCTGCAATGGGACGAGAGCTTCGACATCGGGTCCGACACACTCACCGGCGTGAACGACGCCGACTACAAGCCGCCGTTCCCGCTGACCGCCAAATTCAACAAGCTGACGATCAAGGTCGACCGCCCGCAGATGTCACCCGAGGACATCAAGAAGCTCGAGGCCGCGATGATGGAGAAGGCAAAGGCCGACTGATCCCGCGTCGACGGCGAGGTGCGCAGATCCGTTCGCGCTACGTAGGGTCGAGCGGTCGCGCGGACGCCGCGCTAGAGCTTCAGGAGCGACTCCAGATTTCGCCAGAGGATCTTTTCCTTCTCGCCCGAGGTCACGGTCTTCAGATTCTGCAGCCACGTGACCGGCGAGGGGTGCCACGGCACGAAAGGCCAATCGCTGCCGAGCACCACCCGGTCAACACCGACCTCGTCGAGCAGAAAGCGCAGTACCTTCTCATTGCCGACCACCGTGTCGTAGTACAGGCGTCGCTGGTAGGTGCTCGGGGCCTGCTTGATGACGCGCAGGGCTTCAGCGGTGCCCTGCCACCCGCGGTCGAGGCGCCCCATCGCGAAACAGGCCGGGCCACCGCCGTGGGCGACACACACCTTGAGATCCGGGCAGGCGTCCAGGACGCCGCCGAAGATCAGCACCGCGATGACGATCGCGTCCTCGACGATGACGCCCAGGCTGTTGAAGAGCCCGTACTTGGTCGTGCGCTGCATCAGGAAATTGTGCTGCGGCTGCGGATGGAAGAAGAGGACGGCGCCCAGCGCCTCCGCCGCCTTGAACAGCGGCCGGAACTTCGCGTCGTCCCAGTTCTCGCCGTTGACGACCGTGTCGAGCTCGGCGCCCTTCAGGCCGAGCACGGTCACGGCGCGCTCCAGCTCGTCGATCGCGGCCTTCACGTCCTGGACGGGCAGGGTCGCGAGCCCCGCGAAGCGCTGCGGCCACTGGCGGACCATCCCGGCGATCTCGTCGTTCACCTCGCGCGCCAGGGCCCGGCCCTGAGCCGGGTCGAGGTGATAGCCGAAGAACGGCGTGTGGATGGACACGACCTGCATGTCCACACCCTGCGCGTCCATGTCCTTCAGCCGCTCCTCCGGCGTGAAGCGCACCTTGGGTGAGTTGAAGGCGGTGCGCCGCCCGCCGCCCAGCATGGTGCCGAGCCCGTCGCCGGGCTCGTGACGAAAGCCGTGCCACTCGCGGCCGGCATCCACGGCGTGCCACAGAGATCTCGGTACGAGGTGAGCGTGGATGTCGATGGTCTTCATGAACGCGTTCTCCTTGGTGCAGTCGCTAGAGGTCGAGGAGCCGGCGGGTCGTGGCCTCGATCCATTTCTGCTGCGGGTCTTCGTCGAACACGAGCCGCTCGTCGGCGGGGGCGACGCTCCACGCGCCGGTCGTCATCTCGGCGTCGAGCTGACCGGGGCCCCAGCCGGCATAGCCCAGACAGAACATCGCCCGGCGCGGACCGGAGCCGGCGGCGATCGCCTGGAGGATTCGCGGATCCTCGGTGATCGCGAAGTGATCGTCGAGCAGGGTCGTGCCCTCGCCCGTCCAGTCCGGCGTGTGCAGGACGAAGCCGCGGCGCTCGTCGACGGGGCCTCCGTAGTGAACGCGAACGGCGCCGCTGCCCGGCGGCACCTCGAGGCCGAATGGCCGGAGCGCGCGCTCGATCGGAATCTCGCCGAGCGGCAGGTTGACCACCAGCCCGAACGCACCATCCGCCCGGTGCCGCACGACGTAGATGACCGTGCGGGAGAAGCGCGGATCGCGGAGGCTGTCGGTCGCCACGAGCAGGCGGCCGGCCAGTGAGCGGTGAGTCGGCGCCTGGGCGTGCCCGTCCACTGCCGCCGTCATGACGAGCAACGCGGCGAGGAGGAGCGCGGTCACCGCCGGGCTACTTCTTGAAGAGGTTGTCGAAGCCGCGCCGGATGTCGCTCGGGCGCGTCGAGTCGGGCGAGGCGTCGCGCTCGACCGTGACGCGCAGCGAGAACGCGGCGCACTGGTTGCGGCCGTTCTTGTCGGTGATCTTCTCGGTGATGGGCTCCGTGCACTCGAAGCGCCGGCTCGGCTCGAAGTGGGTGCACTGGCGGCAGGCATGAATGGCGGCGCGGCAATTCGGGCACTGCTCGAGCGACGACGTCGCGATCGGCAGGACCGCCCCACACGCCGCGCATCTCGATACGGTTTGCCGGGCGAGCATGCCGCCGCCTCGCGGCGCGTCGGCGGCTGGCCGCGGAGGGGGTGACGGTCTGCGCGGCTCCGGGTTCGGGCCTCGATAACCCTGCTGGCGGTACTTGCGGTCGCTCATGGCCGACAAGGATCGCAGGGTCGTGAGCGTCAGGTCAAGCACGCCGGCGAATCGTTGTATCGTAGGCGGGGTGCCGTCGCTCGGTTCCGCTCCGCTCGCCCTCCTGATCGCGAAGATCGTCGTGTCCGCCGGCTTCGTGCTCCTCGGGACCGCCGCCGCCGAGCGCCTCGGCCCGCGCCTCGGCGGGCTCTTCGCCGCCACGCCGCAAATGGCGGTGGTCTCGCTGATCTTCTTCGCCATCGAGCAGGGGCCCGCCTTCGCCGCGCAGAGCTCGTTCTGGAACATCTCGGGCATGTGCTCGACGATTCCGGTCCTGCTCGCGTATCTCGTGGCCACGAAGCTCGTGGCCGCGCCGCGGTCGGCGTCGATCGCGGCGGGTGTGCTGCTGGGCGCCGCGAGCTTCGTCCTGGCCGCGAGCCTCTACGCGAGCATCCCGCTGACCCACGCCACCGTCGTTCCGCTGGCCGCGGCGGTGTGCGGCGTCACGAGCTGGTTAGTCCGCGGGCTGCCCGAGACGGCCGCGCTTCGGCGGGTTCCGACCTCGGCCTGGCTGCTCGCCGCGCGCGCGGCGGCCTCGGCGCTGGCGGTGGTGACGGTGACCTCGCTGGCCCATCTGCTCGGGCCGAAGTGGTCGGGGCTGATCGTCGCGTTTCCGGTCAACACCCTGCCGGTGATCGTCATCCTGCACTGGCACTACGGAAGCGACGTGATCAAGCCGTTCATCAAGCGGTTCCCGTCCGGGGTGTTCGGCGTGTGTCTGTTCAACGTGGTCGCGTTCCTCTGCCTCGAACGGCTGGGGCTCGTCGTGACCGTCGCCCTCGCGTACAGCATCGACATCGCCTACGTCGTGCTGGTGGCTCGACTCAGTCGGCCACACCGTCCGGAGGACACGGTTCCGGCGCCGGCCGCTTGACCGGCCGTTGACGGGGGACTACGGTGTCCACGCCGTGGCCGGGTTGATCCGTCCCAAGCGACTCGTCAGGCGCGCCGTGCTCGCGCTGCTGACCCTCGGCCTCGTGCTCTCGCTCGATCGCGCCGGCGCCACGACCTTGCTCGACTACATCACGTTCGACGGTATCGACTACATCCGCTGGACGACCGAGGAGCCGGGGCGCCCGCTCACGCGCGCCGACCTCGGGCCCGAATTCGCCGTCGTGGAATGCTCGTTCGGCGAAGACACGCGGAGCTGTTCGTACGGCGTCGACGCGGCCGCGGCGTTCTTGCCGTCGGGCACGCGCGTGTACGCGGTCCGGGGGTATCCGACCAACTTCCGCCTCGCCGCGATCTGGAAGGACCGCATCTTTCTCTATCAAGCCTGGCGCAATCCGCGCGCGAAAGTCGGCGCCGACCTCTACGACATCGTGGGCAAGGTGCGCGCCATCGACGTGCAGCGCGGCGAGCCGCCGCAGGCGGCGGCCACGAAGCCGGCGGCGATCACGGCGCCGCAGGACGTCACCGCGCTCGTCGAGATGATCGCCCTGGGTGCCGTGCGGGCGCCAAAGGTGCACGCGGTCGCCGAGCCGCGTTACCTGGTCACGCTCTGGCTCGCCGACGGCACCACGCTCGGCCGGGTCTACTTTCGCGAGACGAGCGAGCTGATGGGCGGCGTCGCGGTACCCGGCGAATTTGCTCGAATTCTGGATCGCTATCTGGGACTAAGGTCCGATTGAATCTTTTCGGCATCACCTCAATGGTGAGGGCCGGGTCGTCGAGGGCCCAAGCACTACAGCTTTGGAGGTCACTCGATGAGCGTACTTTGGCTCGGGATTGCGCGGTACGCTGCGATGACCCTGCTCGGCCTGCTCTTGCTGTTCTCCGTTGTCCCGGTGAGCGCCCAGCCGATCGACGTGCCTCCCACGTGGGGCGGCGACTTCTGGTCCAGGCCCCGGCTCACCGGAAGCTGGTTCGGCCTGCGCGACGAGCTCGGCAAGAAGGGCGTCGTGTTCGACGTCGACCTGCTGCTGACGCCTCAGAGCGTCATGACCGGTGGCCCCGAAACCGGCTCGGAGTTCTGGGGTAACGCCGAGTACACGCTCAACGTCGACACCGGCAAGCTCGGACTCTGGCCGGGCGGCTTCCTGAAGCTGTCCGCGAACAGCGGCTTCGGCGAGAACGTGTTCAGGCAATCGGGCGCGATTGTGCCGGTCAACACGGCGGCCCTCATCCCGGCTCCTGACGACCAGACCACCGCGCTCACGAACGCGACCTTCTTGCAGTTCGTCAGCACCAAGCTCGGATTCCTGGTGGGCAAGGTGTATACGCTCGATGGCTTTCAGGGCGAGTTCGCGGGGAACTATCGTACCCAGTTCATGAACACCGGGTTGACCTTCCCCATGTCCATGGCCCTCGTTCCGCTATCGGCGTACGGAGGCGGAATCATCGCTATACCGTGGGAGAACGTCCTCCTGTCGGCGCTGCTGCTCGACCCGAGCGGAACGCCGACCGACAATGACATTACCGCCGCGTTCAACGATGGCTTCACAGTCGTCGCCGGTGGCAAGGTGACCATCAAGCCGTTTGGGCTCGTCGGTCATCAGCAGCTCGGAGGGATGTGGAGCGACAAGACTCGGCTCGCGCTGAGCCAGGACCCCTCCAACATCTCCCGGATGCTGCTGACCAACCAGTTTCCGCTGCTGGGGGATCCGGGCCCGCGCCTGCAGCGATTCCTCGAGCGGTTCTTCCCCCAGTTGCTCGTGCCCGTGCAGCCTCCGAGGGAGGAGAACAGCACCTGGGCCATGTACTACGGTTTCGACCAATATCTCTGGCAGCCTAGCGGCGACCCCAAGCGCGGGCTCGGAATCTTCTTCTCGTTCGGCGCCTCCGACGGCATCGTGAATCCCGTCAAGTACTCCTACAGCGTAGGAATCGGCGGCAACGGCATCGTGCCCGGGCGGCCTCACGACAACTTCGGCGTCGGCTGGTCGCGGGCCGAGCTCACCTCGAACTTCGCACCGTTCCTGCGCACGCAGCTGCACCTCGGTCTCGACCACGACGACGCCGTCGAGCTCTACTACAACGCCGTGCTCACGCCTTGGCTCAACGCGTCGCTCGATCTGCAGATCATCAATCCGGCGATCAAGAAGAGGCTCAACGCGTCCAGCGCCGGTCTCAGCGACGTTGACACGGGTGTCGTCGGCGGTCTCCGCCTCTATGTCCGCTTCTAGGCGCGCCGGCTTCGCGGTCGCGACGTGCGTCCTCCTCGCGAGCGCCGGCTGCGGACCCCGCGAGGGCGCGCCGACATCCGGCACGCCCGCGACTCCCTCGCTCTCGACGCTCGCCGGCGTCACGTGGACCCTGGTGAGCCTCGGCGGGCAGCCACTTCCTCAAGGCACGCGGCCGCCGACGGCCATCTTCGACGGAGCTCGATTGGCCGGGTTCGGCGGCTGTAACCGCTACACCGGGCAGGTCCAGGACACGGGGCCCGGAGCTATCACCATCGGACCGGTCGCGGCGACCAAGATGGCGTGCCCGCCGCCGGCCATGGAAGTCGAGGGTCGTTATTTTGCGATCCTCTCACCGGTGACGCAGTATCGGGTTGCCGGCTCGCGTCTCGTCCTGAGCGGCCCATCCGGGGAGCTGGCG
Source organism: uncultured Candidatus Rokubacteria bacterium (assembly GCA_963789955.1). Lineage (GTDB taxonomy): Bacteria > Methylomirabilota > Methylomirabilia > Rokubacteriales > CSP1-6 > AR31. Next base: position 22,119 of record CAWBMV010000027.1, on the reverse strand, counting down.
TTCGAGCGCGCGACACCCTGAGCGGGCGCGTTTCAGAAGCACTCGCGCCATCGCGCGTGATGAGAGACAATCGCGGGCCAACCTTGCCTGACGACAGGAGGAGTGCCAGATGACGGCGTTCGATCAACGTGGGATCGGCAAGCTCCGCGTGCTGATCGGCTTGCTGGTGATCGCGGCGCTGGTCGCCGGCTACTTCTGGTCGGCGCTCAAGTGGAGCTACGCGTCCGGCGAACGAGCGGGCTGGGTGCAGAAACTCTCTCGCAAGGGCTGGCTCTGCAAGACCTGGGAAGGCGAAATGGCGATCGTGTCGATGCCCGGCGCGTCGACCGAGAAGTTTCCCTTTACGGTGTGGGACAAGAGCACCGTGAAGGAGATCAACAAGGTGATGGGCCGTCGCGTGAGCCTCCACTACGAGCAGCGCGTCGGGCTGCCGACGAGCTGTTTCGGCGAGACACGCTACTACGTCACGCGGGTCACGCTCGTGGAAGAAATTCAGCTGGCACCGGGTGTCGTCGTCCCGACGCAGCCCGCGCCCGCCGCGCCGCCGGCGCCCGCAACGCCGCCGGCACCAGCGGCGCCGCCGAAGTGAGCGAGGGAGCGGGAGCCGAGACATGAAGAGCTTCAATCCGATGGATCCGGAGTTCCTGGCGGACCCGTACCCGACCTACCACCGCCTGCGCGCCGAGGATCCCGTCCACTACAGCCCGCTCGGCTTCTGGGTGCTCACCCGGTACGAAGACGTGGCGGCCGTGCTGCGCGATGCGCGCTTCATCAAGGAGCCGCTCGCCGCGCTCGTCGCCGCGCGCTTCGGCGCCGAGGTGCCGCGCGGCGTCGGGCTCTCGATGCTGGATCGCGATCCGCCGGATCACACGCGGCTCCGAAGCCTGGTCAGCAAGGCGTTCACGCCCCGCGTCGTCGAGGGGCTTCGGCCGCGGATCCAGGAGATCGTCGACGGCCTGATCGCGCGCGCGGAAGCCGCCGGCTCGATGGATCTCATCGAGGAGTTCGCGTACCCGATCCCGGTGAACGTCATCTGCGAGATGATGGGCGTGCCCGTTCAAGACCACGAGCGATTCAAGGGATGGAGCCTCGACATCGCCCGCGGCCTGGACTCGATCTGGCTGCCGCCGGATTCGGAGATTCCGCGCCGCAGCGCCGCCTCCCGCCACGCGATCAGCGACTACTTCCGCGAGCTCATCGCCCAGCGCCGCGCCTCGCCGCGCGGCGATCTCCTGTCGGCGCTCATCGCCGCCGAGGAAGCCGGGGACAAGCTCAACGAAGAGGAGCTGCTGGCGACGTGCATCCTGATCCTCATCGCCGGCCACGAGACCACGGTGAACCTGATCGGCAACGGGGTCCTGGCGCTTCTGCGCAACCCCGAAGAGCTGCGCCGCCTGCGCGCGACCCCGGGCTCATCACGACCGCCGTCGAGGAGCTCTTGCGATACGACGGGCCCGTCCAGCGCACCGCGCGGGTGGCGAGCGACGATGCGACGATCGGCGGGCACACGATCCGCAAGGGCGAGATGGTGATGCCGTTCATCGGCGCCGCGGACCGCGACCCCGCGCACTTCCCCGAGCCCGACCGCCTGGACCTCGCGCGCGCCGACAATCGGCACATCGCCTTCGGCTGGGGGATCCACTTCTGCCTGGGGGCGCCACTGGCGCGTGTGGAGGGCCAGATCGCGATCAACACGCTCGTGCGGCGGCTGCCGAGGCTCGCGTTCGTCAGCGACACCGTCGAGTATCGTCAGAGCCTCACGCTCCGAGGACTGAAGGCGTTGCCGGTCAAATTCTGACGGGACCAGGACACCATGGACAGAGTTCGCCTCGCAATCGTCGGCTGCGGCAACATCTCTCAGCTCAACGCGCCCGGGTATCTGCAGCACCCGCGGTGCGACGTGGTGGCGCTGTGCGACGCGATGCCGGAGCGTGCGACGCGCCGGGCGCGCGAGTGGGGCATCTCGCCGAGGATCTACTCGGACTTCAAGCAGGTCCTCGACGATCCCTCGATCGACGCGGTCGAGCTCCTCACGCCCACCTGGATGCACGCCGACCAGATCGTGGCGGCGCTCGGCGCGGACAAGCACGTCTCGGTCCAGAAGCCGCTGGCCATCTCCGTCGCCGAGGCCGATCGCATCGCCGCCGCGGTGGCGCGGGCGCGGACGACCTTCCGCGTGACCGAGAACTTCCTCTATTACCCGCCGATCTTGAAGGCCAAGGAGCTGCTCGACAGCGGCGTCATCGGCGAGCCCTCGCTCGTGCGCATCCACACGACGCGCGCCGTGCAGATCACGGGGCAGGTGATGGAGCTCGATCCCGACGCGATGGTGTGGCGCCGCGATCCCGGCCGCAATCCGGGCGGGCCGCTCTACGACGACGGCGTGCACAAGTACGCGACGGCCGTGCTGTGGATCGGCGAGATCGGCGACATCTCGGCGATCGTGACGCGCGGCGCGGATTTTCTCGCCGAGACCCCCGCGGCGGCGATCTGGCGCTTCAAGGGGCGCAACTGCCTGGGCGTGATCGACTACACCGCGGCGCCCGAGATGACGATTCGCGCGCGCTACTATCGCGCCGACGAGTTCTTCGAGATCCACGGCAGCCGCGGGATCATCTGGGTGACGCGCGGCACCGGCGAGATGCTCGACATGCCCGCGGTGGTCTTGATCCGCGGCACCGAGACCGTCAACTATCAAGTCCCGGCCGACTGGCGCCTCGGCTTCGACGGCGCCGCGGCGGATTTCATCGACAGCCTCCTCGCCGGGCGGCAGCCGGCGCAGGACATCAAGACCGCGAAGCACATTCTGCAGGTGCCGCTGGCGATCTACGAGGCCTCGCGCGTCGGTCGCGCGGTCTCACCCGACTCGATCAAGTAGCTACTCGGAAAAGACGGAGGACCGCATGTCGACACCACGACCCGGACCCGGCGGCCGGCCGCCCGGCTGGCAGCAGGCGCACGCGAAACGCTACATCGAGACCGACGGCCGCGACGGTCACATCTGGGAAGGCGTCACGACGTTGCTCCTGACCACCACCGGCCGGCGCTCCGGGCCAGCCGCGGACGACGCCGCTGATCTACGGTCGTGCCGGCGACAAGCTACCTGGTCGTCGCCTCACGCGGCGGCGCCCCGGCACACCCGAGCTGGTACGAGAACCTCGTCGCGCAGCCGGTCGTGCAGGTGCAGGTCATGGCGGACAAGTTCAAGGCGCGCGCCCGCACCGCGACCCCGGCCGAGAAGCCGGCGCTCTGGAAGACGATGACCGCCATCTGGCCGCCGTACGTCGAGTACCAGCAGCGGACCGCGCGCGAGATCCCGGTCGTCGTCCTCGAGCGCATCTGACCGGAATCGGGTCCCGCTGTTGCCGCGCGCCGTTGACACGCGTGGCGCCTTCATTGATTATGCTGGCCTGAGCATCATCGGGCATTTACGGAACACTACGAAAGGCGAGACTAGAACCCATGCGCTACGAAGCACCGGACTCAGTTGAAGGAGCGGTGGCCCTGCTGTCGGCGGCCACGGGCGAGGCGCGTGTGCTCGCGGGGGGCACCGATCTGCTCGTGCAGATGCGTGCCGACGTCGTCGATCCGGACCTGATCGTCGACATCAAGAAGATCGCGGAGACCCGCGCGATCACTGAGGAAAAGGGCGGCTGGCGGATCGGGGCGGCGGTAACCGGCGCCGAGCTCAAGGAGCACCCCCGTCTCAAGCGCGTCTGGCCGGGCGTCGTCGAGGCCGCGAACCTCATCGGATCGACCCAGGTCCAGGGGCGCGCGACCCTCGGGGGCAACCTCTGTAACGGGTCGCCGGCGGCCGACAGCGTGCCGGCGCTCATCGCCGCCGGGGCCCTCGCGACCCTGGCCGGGCCGCAGGGCCGGCGCGATCTCCCGGTCGAGGACGTCATGCTCGGGCCGCGTAAGCTGGCCCTGCGCAAGGGGGAGATCGTCGTCTCCTTCCTGCTGCCGCCCCGCCCGCCGAGATCGTCCGATGCCTACCTGCGCTTCATCCCGCGGACGGAAATGGACATCGCCGTGGTCGGCGCGGGAGTAAGCTTAACCCTCGACGGCGCCGGTACGATCACGGCGGCGCGCGTGGGGCTGGGCGCGGTGGCCGCGCGGGTGTTGCTCGTCGCGGAGGCAGCGCAGGCGATCATCGGAAGCCGCCTCGACCTGCCAGCGCAGCAGCGGCTCGAGGCCGCCGCGCGAGCGGCCTGCCGGCCGATCGACGACAAGCGAGGAACGATCGAGTTTCGAACCGACGTGGCCGCGGTGCTGACGCGCCGAGCGGCCCTGATCGCGCTGGACCGAGCGAGGACGAGCTGATGGCCAAGCACCATGTCGAAGCGGTTGTGAACGGCGACGCGGTCGAGTTTCTCTGCGAGACCGAAGAAACCCTCCTGGACGTGCTGCGCGACACCCTGCAGCTCACCGGGAGCAAGGAAGGCTGCGCCTCGGGCGACTGCGGCGCCTGCAGCGTGACCCTCGACGGCCGGCTGGTCTGCTCGTGCCTCGTGCTGGGCTGCGAGGTCGGCGGACGGCGCATCGAGACGATCGAGGGCCTGGCCAAGGGCGAGAAGCTCCATCCGCTTCAGCAGAAGTTCCTGGAGCACGCGGCGCTTCAGTGCGGCATCTGCACGCCCGGCTTCCTGGTGGCCGGCAAGGCGCTCCTCGAGCGCACGCCCGACCCGAGCGAGCACGAGATCCGATACTGGCTGGCCGGGAACCTCTGCCGGTGCACGGGCTACGACAAAATTGTGAGCGCGGTGAAAGACGCGGCCGCGACGATGAGAAAGGGATAGCCATGGCCGAGAACGGCACGAACGGGACCAACGGGCAGGGCTACGTCGGTACCCGCACGATCCGCCCGGACGGCGTCGACAAGGTGACCGGGCGCGCGCGCTTCGGCGCCGACTTCAGCCTGCCCGGCCAGCTCATCGGCAAGGTGCTGCGCAGCCCGCACCCGCACGCGCGCATCGTCTCGATCGACACCTCGAAGGCCGAGGCGCTGCCCGGCGTGAAGGCCGTGATCACCCGCGACGATTTCGCCGGACCAGCCGTCCGAGTTCATCCCGGCCGGCGAGATGATGATGAACTACAAGGACGTCGTCCGGAACGTGATGGCGCGCGAGAAGGTGCTCTACGAAGGCCACGCGGTGGCCGCCGTCGCCGCCACGAGCGCGGCGATCGCCCGACGGGCGCTCAAGCTCATCGACGTGAAGTACGAGGTGCTCCCGCACGTGATCGACGTCGTCGAGGCGATGAAGCCGGGCGCGCCGCTGCTGCACGACGATCTCTTCACCGCCGGCGTCGAGCCCAAGCCCGACAAGCCCTCGAACATCGCCAAGCGGATCGAGATCAACCTGGGCGACATCGAGGCCGGGTTCAAGAAGGCCGACGTCATCGTCGAGCGCGAGTTCAAGACCGCGCCGGTGCACCAGGGCTACATCGAGCCCCACGCGGCGCTGGCGAGCGTGTCCGAGGACGGGTCGGCCGAGCTGTGGTGCTGCACGCAGGGCCACTTCATCGTGCGCGCCCACTGCGCGCGTCTCCTGGGGATGGACATCGCCAAGCTCCGCGTGACCGCCTCCGAGATCGGCGGCGGCTTCGGCGGCAAGACCGTCGTCTACCTCGAGCCACTGGCCCTCGCGCTCTCGAAGAAGGCCAAGCGCCCGGTGAAGATGGCCATGTCGCGCGAGGAAGTCTTCAAGGCTTCGGGCCCGACCTCGGGCGCCACCGTCAAGGTCAAGATGGGCGCGACGAAGGACGGCAAGTTCGTCGCCGGCTTCGCCGAGCTCAAGTACCAGGCGGGCGCCTTCCAGGGCTCGCCGGTGCAGCCTGGCGTCTTCTGCGCCTACGCGCCGTACGACATGGAGAACGTCAAGGTCATCGGCTACGACGTCGTCTCCAACCGCCCGAAGGTGGCGGCCTACCGCGCGCCCGGTGCGCCGATCTCCGAGTTCGCCGTCGAGAGCGTAGTGGACGAGATCGCCAAGAAGCTCGGAATCGACGGAATCCAGCTCCGCATGATGAACGCGGCGCGCGAGGGCACCAAGGCCGCGTACGGTCCGAAGTTCGGCCCGCTCGGTCTCGAAGAGACGCTCAACTCGATCAAGAAGACCGAACATTGGAACACGCCGCTCCGCAAGTGGCAGGGCCGCGGCGTCGCCTCGGGCTTCTGGTTCAACATCGGCGGCGAGACCTGCGCGTCCCTGACGATCAACGAGGACGGCACCGTGTCCCTGATGGCCGGCACGCCGGACATCGGCGGGCTGCGCGCCGCGCTCACGAACGTCGTCGCCGACGAGCTCGGGATCCCCTACGACAAGGTGCGGCCGATCATCGGCGATACCGGCTCGCTCGGCTTCACGTTCCTCACCGGCGGCAGCCGCTCGGCGTTCTCGGGCTCGATGGCGATCGTCGAGGCGGCCAAGCAGATCAAGACCGAGCTCTGCGCGCGCGCGGCCAAGCTCTGGGAGCTCAAGCCGGACCAGGTCGAGTTCTCGCACGGCTCCGTGAAGGCGCTCGGCGCCGCCGCGGAGAAGTTCAAGCCGATGTCGATCGCCGACTTCGCGAAGATCGCGGGCAAGACTGGGCGGCCCGATCGGCGGCTACGGGCGCATCAACGCCCAGGGCGCCGGCCCGAGCCTCGGCACGCACCTGGTCGATCTCGAGGTCGATCCGGAGACCGGCCGCGTGACGATTCTGCGTTACACGGTCGCGCAGGACGCGGGGAAGGCGCTGCATCCCGCCTACGTCGAGGGGCAGTTCCAGGGCGGCGCCGTCCAGGGCATCGGCTGGGCGCTGAACGAGGAATACATCTACGGCGAGGACGGCAAGCTCCAGAACGCGGGCTTCCTCGACTACCGGATGCCGGTGGCCTCCGACGTGCCGATGATCGACGCGATCCTGGTCGAGGTCGCGAACCCGAAGCATCCGTACGGCGTGCGCGGCGTCGGCGAGACGCCGATCGTACCGCCGCTCGGCGCGATCGCCAACGCGATGGAGCAGGCGACCGGCATCCGCTTCACCGAGCTTCCGATGTCACCGCCGAAGGTGCTGAAGGCGCTGAAGGAAAAGGCCGCCAGCGGCAAGAGCTGACGAGCAAATGATGCGAAATCGAGGAGCGCCCCGGGTTCCCCGGGGCGTGACGAGCGTGGGGGTCTGGGGGCCATTTCGGGGCCCCCAGAATTAGAAATCGCGCGGGTTGTCCTGATCGGCAACCTCGCGCAGCTGACGGGGGGCGTCGCCGAGTTCAACGTCTCGGCGACGTCCATCAAACAGCTCTTCGACCGGCTCACCGAGCTTCATCCCGAGCTCGGTCCCCATCTTCAGGAAGGCGTGGCCGTCGCCATCGACGGCCAGATCTACCAAGAGACCCTGCTCGAGCCGATCGGCCCCGACAGCGAAGTTTTCATTCTCCCGCAGATCGCGGGCGGATGAACGTGTCCGCTCGCTAGCCTTCCTGCCAGGCGCTCGCGCGATCGAGCGTCGCGCGCGCGTCCGGCTCGAGCTGGAGCTCGATCCCGCCGACCAGCTCCTTGAGCTGCGCCACCGACGTCGCGCTGGCGATGGGCGCGGTGATACCCGGGCGATGCGCGAGCCAGGACAGCGCGACCTGCGCCGGGGTGGCGCCCGCGGCCGCCGCGACCTTCTCGACCGCCTCGAGCACCGTGAACCCGCGATCGGTCATGTAGGTCTTCTGGACGTTGCCGGCGCGCGCGGTCTTCGGAAGATCGCGGCCCCGATGGTACTTGCCGGAGAGAAAGCCGCTGCCGAGCGAGGAGTAGGGGATGACGCCGATCGACTGCTCCAGGCAGAGCGGCTCGAGCTCGCGCTCGTACTCGTCACGGAACACGAGATTGTATTTCGGCTGGATCGACTCGTAGCGCACGTAGGCGCGCCGGTCGCTTTCCCACAGCGCGCGCGTCAGCCGCCACGCGTGGTAGTTCGAGGCGCCGATGTAGCGCACCTTGCCCTGGCGCACGAGATCGTCGAACGCGCGCAAGGTTTCCTCGAGCGGCGTGTCCCGATCGTCCCAGTGCGCCTGGTAGAGATCGATGAAGTCGGTCTGCAGACGCCGCAGCGAGTCCTCGACGCCCTCGACGATGTGCTGGCGCGAGAGCCCGGTGTCGTTCGGCCCGGGCCCCATCGGCCCCATCACCTTGGTGGCGATGATGACGGCGCGACGATTGCCGCGCGCCTTCATCCACTTGCCGAGCACGTCCTCGGACTCGCCGCCCGTGTGGCCGGGCACCCAGCGCGAGTACACGTCCGCGGTGTCGATGAAGTTGCCGCCGGCCTCGACGTAGGCGTCGAGCACGGCCTCGGACGCCTTCTGGTCCGTCGTCCAGCCGAACGTGTTGCCGCCGAGACACAGCGCCGACACGCGCAACCCCGTGCGACCTAACCTCCGCATCAACATGTAAGGTCTCTCCCCTCGTGGCGTCGCGGATCATCGGGCCGTCCGTCGCCAGAACGAGTATAGTTGGTCGATGTCAATGAGGACAGGACGGGTGTTTTACGGCTGGTGGGTCGTCGCCGGCTTCTCGTTCATGACGTTCATCTCCACCGGCATTCGCCACGCGGTGGGCCCGTTTCTCAAGCCGATCGTCGCCGATCTCAATCTCGATCGCGCGAGCTTCTCGCTCGTGATCGCGGTGAGTCTCTTCCTCTACGGCGTGTTCGGCCCGCTCGTCGGTCTGGCGCTCGATCGATTCGGCGCGCGGCTCACCGCGTCCGTCGGGACGGTCTTGCTGGTCGGATCGCTCGTGCTGACGGCGCAGGTCCACACCTTCTGGCAGTTCGCGGTCGTCTACGGCGTGATCCTGCCGCTCGGGCTCGCGGTCACCGGACCGGTGATGGCCTCCGGAGTGGTCGCGCGCTGGTTCAACAAACGGCGCGGCACCGCGCTCTCGCTGCTCGGCAGCGCGTCGATGACGGGCATGAGTCTCCTGGTGCCGCTCGTGACCTGGCTCATTCTCACGAAGGGCTGGCGGTTCACGTACGTGGCCATCGCCGGACTGGTCCTCGTCGCTATCCTGCCGGTCGCGCTCTGGGTGATTCGCGAGTCACCGGAGCAGATGGGACTCACGCCCGACGGCGCGGAGCTCGATGCGAAGACTGCCGCCGCGACATCGCGCGAGCGGGTGAGCGCGACCACGGCCATGCAGACGCTCGCCTTCTGGCAGCTCGCCGGGTCGTTCTTCACCTGTGGCTTCTCGATGAGCTTGCTCTCCGCGCACGGCATCCCGATGCTCACCGACCACGGCTATACGCCGATGTTCGCCTCGTGGGCCTTTGGCGTGCTCGGCGGCTCGGCGATTGGCTGCACCGTGATGCTCGGCACCTTGTCCGATCGGTTCGGACGCCGTCCCGTCCTGGCCGGGATCTACGCGGGGCGCGTGCTGATCTTCTCCGGCTTCTTCCTGATCCGCGACAATCCGGCCGCGATCATCATGGTCGCCGTCCTGGGCGGGATCACGATGGCGGGGACGGGCTCGATGACCTCCGCGCTCACCGCCGACATCTGGGGACGCTTCTCGGTGAGCCCCGTGCTCGGCGTGATCTTCCTCGTGCACCAGACCGGCGCCGCGATCGGCTCGTCGCTCGCCGGCGCGCTCTTCGAAGCGACCGGCGGCTACGGCGCGGCGTTCGCGGTCGCGTGCGTGTTCTTGGCGCCGCGTCGGTCGTCGCGCTCAGGATCGACACGGCCGGCGCACGCCGAATCTGGCGCGCCGAGCCGGCTCCGGCGAAGTAGCTCGGGTCCCGGGTCGGCTAGCGTTTCTCGGCCGGCGTCGAGGTCGCGGGGCCCATGCCCCACACCTGAATGATCGTCTCCTCGTGCTTCGCGCCGTCGTAGTGCACCTTGCCGCCGTAGTGGATCACGTAGCTGCCCGCCGGCGCCGGCACCGTGCTCTCCGGGTCGAACGTCTCGCCGGTGCCCATCCACCAGGTGCCCGAGAGCACCGCGAAGAACCGGTCGTTGGGATGGAAGTGCGGCCGGCTCATGTTGCCGGGGAACCACTTCACCCGCACGACGTAGGGCCCCGGCTTGCTCGGGTCGCCGAAGAGCACGGCGCGATTCGTTCGTCCCGGCCGCGTTCTTCACCCATTTGATCTCCGACGGGATCTTGAAGTCGACCGCGGTGCGGTCGATGTCTCCGGCGCCGTAGCTCGACGGTACGACGAGGACCACGGCGAGCGCGGCGGCGGCGAGAGCGATCGTGCGGATCATGCGATCTCCTTTGGACTGGTCAGCTCGCGCCGCGAAGGCGAGGCCCGAGCGGCTTGAGCACGCGCACACGCGGCGCGCCGACGAATCGATGGGCGACGGCGTCCGGCACGACCGCCAGGCCGCGCTTGGCCACGTTCCGATCGAGTCCCACGGCCGTCATCCACTCCACGCGCACGCCTCCGGGCAGCGCCGAGCCGCCGTCGGCCTCGACGACCAGCAGGCGCGAGTCCGTCGACACGTCCGGGGTGTGCGCGATGCCGTCGAACACGTTGCGATGCCAGTTGTTCATCCTGGCCTGCCACTCGCCGGTATTGGTCGGTCCGGCCTGGGCGCGATAGGCCGGGCTGGTGAAGACGTCCGGCGAGTCGACCTCGTGCAGCGCGACGAAGGGCGAGTCGGCCTTGTGGATCGTCTCGAAGCGCTGGCTGGCGTGGATGCCCGGGATCGCGAGGAGCTTCTTCTGGTGGGCCACGTACCACGCCTCCCATTCGGCGCGGCGCGCGGTGTCGAGCAGCGCCATCTCGACCATGTAGATCATGACGGGCCCGGCTAGGTGCGCTCGAGCAGCTCGATCCGCACGTTGTCGGGCGCCTCGATGAAGGCGATCTTCACGCCGGGCCGGATCGTGCGCGGCTCCATCTTGAAGGTGGCCCCGCGGCGCTTGAGCTCGGCGACGGCCGTCTCCATGTTGTCGACGCGAAGCCCGAAGTGATCGAGGCCGATGTAGGGCTCGGTCGGCGCGGACGGGATCGCGGCCTCGGGCGCGACCGGCGCGATGAAGATCGTCAGCCCGTCCAGATCGAGATCGGTGCGCGGCTTGCCGTCCGACTGGATCGACTCGAGGATCTTGGCGCCGAATACGCGCTGATAGTACTCGGCGGTCTTCTTCACGTCGCGCGTGCGCAGATGCATGTGGTCGTAGCGGTAGGCCATGGCTCTATCTCCTTCTTTCGTCGGCGCGCGTTATCCCAGGTCGGCGACCCGTGGCGCCACGTCCTCCATCAGGAGGCGCAGGCTTTCGTGATCCCACCCGGCATCGTCCGAGTCCGTCGTGATCGTGAGCAGCGCGCCGAAGCCGCCGCTCTCCTCGTGAAGCTGGCGAATCTTGTCGGCACATTCCGAGGGATCACCGACGATCCACACGTTCTCCATCAAGTAGTCGACCGTCACCGCCTCGTCGGCCATCGACGGCTCGAGCTTGGTCGACGCCATCTGCGCCGTGCCGATGCGATTGGGATACTGGTGCTGCACGTAGTTGCGGCCCATGACCGCGCGGGCCCGCTCGCGCGCCTTCGCGGACGTGGGCGCGACCAGGATGTCGCGCGCGATGCGCCACTCGCTCCGCGCCGCCGCGCGGCCGGCATCCGCGGCCCCGGACTCGACCAGGCGCCAGTGATCGGCCAGAAACGCGCGCGAGAGCAGCGAGCTCGACATCGGGATCCACCCGCGCTCGCCCGCCATGCGCATCGAGCTCGAGCTGGGCGTACTGGCCGCCACCGCGATGGGCGGATGCGGTCGCTGATAGGGCTTCATGTAGTAGCCGCGGTCCTTGACCGGGTCGAACACGGGGGTGTCGATGTCGAAGAACTTTCCCCGGTACGTGAACCGGCCGTCGGACGCCCAGAGCTTGAGCACGACGTCGAGCACCTCGGCCGAGCGGGCCCGGACGGTCGACGGCTCCAGCCCGAAGAGCGAGAGATCCGTCGGGATACCGCCGCCTCCGATGCCCCACTGGAACCGGCCGCGCGCCATGTGATCGAGCATCGCGAGCCGGTGCGCGAGGTAGACCGGATTGTGGAGCGCGAGCAACGTCACGCCCGTCCCGAGCCGCACGCGTCTTCGTCAGCGCCAGCGCCTGGGCGAGGAGCAGATCGGGCGCCGGCGCGTTCTCCCAGCGCTCGGTCAGGTGCTCGCCCACCCAGACCTCGCGGAAGCCGAGCTGATCGGCCAGCACGATCTGGGCGACGTCGCGCTCGTAGCCGTCGGCGAACGGGCGATGCGGCGGGTGGAGCGGCATCATGAACAGGCCGAACTGCATTCAGGCTCCCTTGAATCGCCTGCACGGTGCGTTGCGCCGCGCCGGAGATCAGGCCGGCGTCGCTTCCCAGCACGATGAAGCGGTAGCCTCTTGTGATCATCGCGCGCGCGTCGTCGGGCGAGAACGCGATGCCGCCGAGCGCGACCTCGCCGTGCGCGCGGATCTTCGCCTCGGCTTTCGCGACGACCTCGACCAGGTGGGGATGATCGAACTGCCCGGCCACGCCGAGGTTCTGCGAAAGATCACCGCGCGCGACCGCGACCACGTCGAGCCCGCTGACCGTCAGGATGTCGTCCAGCGCATCGACGCCGGCCTGCGACTCGATCAGCACGACGTTCAGCACCGCGTCGTTGGCGGCCTTCAAGTACTCGAGGTTCGGCAGCCCCCAGCGGAGCGCCGCGTAGGTGGGGCCGTACCCGCGCTGGCCCGCGGGCGCGTAGCGGACGGCCTGCACGGTGGCCTCGGCCTCCTGGCGCGTCGCGATCTGCGGGAACACGACACCGAGCGCGCCGCAATCGAGCACCGGCTTGACCAGCTCGGGACGCGCCGCCGGCACACGCACGATCGGCGTCACGGGCGTGCCGCCGGTGGCCGCGACCATGGCGGCCACCGACTCGATGCCGATGGGCGCGTGCTCCGTGTCGATCATGAGCCAGTCGACGCCCGTGCGCGCGAGGGCCTGGACGATCTGCGGGCTCGGCGTCGTGACGAGATAGCCGAGGGTCGCGCGGCCCTGCGCGATGCTTGCTCTCAACGTGCCGAGCGACCCCATCGGGAGCGCTCACGGAAGGTCGATGATCTCCACCCAGTTCGGATTCTTGCCCATCGGATATTCCTTCAGCTTGGTGAGCTGGCCGCTCGACTGATCGATCGAGTAGCTCGACAGGCCGTGGGAGAGCTGACCGACCGCGAGCAGATAGCGGCCGGAAGGATCGATGCCGAATCCGCGCGGCTGCTTCTCGGTCGGCACGCTGCCGATCGGCGTCAAGGTCCCCTTCGCCGGATCGACCTGGAAGCCGGCCAGGGTGCTCGACGTGCGCTCCGAGCCGTAGAGGAACTTACCGTTGGGCGTGATGTGCAGATCGGCGGCGGACGGCTTGCCCTGGAAGTCGGCCGGCAGCGCGCTGACGATCTGCTTCTGCGTCAGGTCGCCGGAGGCCGCGTTGTAGTCGAAGACGTAGACGTTGCCGTCGAGCTCGCCGATGACGTACACGAGCTTGCCGCCGGGATGATAGACGAAGTGACGCGGGCCGGCCTTCGGCCGCGCCTCGGCCGCCGGCGAGCTGGTCGGCGTCAGCTTGCCGGTCGCCGCGTCGAACGCGAATTGATTGATCCGGTCGTTGCCGAGAGTCGGCACCAGCACGAAGCGATTGGCCGCGTCCGCGAGGATCGAGTGCGCGTTGGGATAGTTCTCGAGCACCTGCTGCGGCGGCTGCACCTTGCCCGGCGCCCCGATTGGATTCACCGTCACCCGGTGGCCCGGGTACGACGCGCCCAGGAGAAAGCGGCCCGCGCGATCGGTCGAGATGTACGCCAGGCTGTCGGCGAGCGGACCGGCCGCGATGAACTTGAGCGTGCCGGTCGACGGATCGATGGCGAAGCCCGCCGCGACCTTCGGCTCGCCGCGCGTGCCGACGTAGAGGATGCGGCGATCGGGGCTCAGCGCCATCGGGGTCGAGATCCCCGGCTTCTCGATGCCCGGGATCGGCGTCTTCTCGATCACCGTGAGATCGCCGTTCTGCGGGTTGAGCTGGAGCACGTAGACTTCGTTGCTCTCGGCGTTGCCGACGTAGACGAAGGTGGCGGCGCCGGCCGGTCGCGGCCATCAACGTGCCCGCGACCAGCGCGGTGCTCGCGGCCATCCCGGCCCAGAACGCGAAACGACGTGCTGCTCGCATGGTGTCCTCCCGTGGGACGTGTCGGATGAGCTCTCCGGGCCGCCGCGATGCGGCTCATGGCCGGCGCGCCGGGTCGTTCGGGTGAAACGCCGTGGTCCAGCGAAGCCCGAGCTTCGTCACGTCGCCGAGCACGTCGTCCCCCGCCGGCACGACGCCTCGCTCCATCCAGGCGACGAGGTCGTCGAACGCCTGCTCCCGCGCGACGCCGTCGAAGCTGCAGTGCCCGGCCCAGCGCACCGCCCGCTGCACCAGCAGGTGTCCGGTGCCCGCGGCCTGGGCGCGGCGGCGGTAGCTCTGCTCGAGACGGAAGGGAACGCGAAAGTCGGCGGTCTCGTGGATGGTCATCAGCGGAACCCGGATCTTGCCGGTCAGCTCCGCGAACACCGGGTTCGCATCGCGCGAGCGCGCGCCCGGCGCCGGCGCGACGCGGCGAATCTCGCGATTGAGCGTGGCCGCGTCGAGCCCGAGGCCCGGATCGATGTCGTACACGATGCCCCGCGTATCGGCGTGGCGGGAGAATTCCTGCGCGCGTGCCGGTCCCGGATCGCGCGGGTTGAGGTTCATGATGTAGCGCAGCTTCATGCCGTCGAGACGCAGCGGCACGTCGCCGCCGGAGAGGTGCTTCACGACGCTGTCGAAGCGCCGGCCGCGCTCGGTGTAGTCGCCCGGTTGGCCCATGAGCGGCGAGCCACGTGCCGCTGACGAGTGCGTCGAACGCCGGACGCGGCGTATCGAAGAGCGGCACGCCGGAGAAGTACTCGGCGGCGACCGTGTACGCGCGGAGCCAGTCGACGAGGCCGACGCCGTCGACGACCCCGCACTCGATGAGGCCGCCCTGGTACACCTCGGGATGGAGCTCGAGCGACGCGATCGCGACGTGGCCGCCCATCGACTGGCCGTGAATGATCGTCCAGCGCGGCTGGCCGAGCTCCTTGATGACGTGCTCGCGCAGCGCGAGCGTGTCGGCGAGAAACCAATCCGGCCGATAGCCGTGGGCACGGTAGCCGGACGCGGCCCACGCGTAGCCGCGCGCGGTGAGCTGGCCATCCGAGCGGGAAGCTTTGCACGTCGCCGCGTCCCGGCCCTTCGCCCTGATAGCCGTGCGCGAACATGACGAGACCGCCGTTCCACTTGGCCGGGAGACCGATGACGAAGTCGGCGTCCCCGAGCCGGCCCTCGCGCCAGGTCGGTGCGTCGGCGGCCGACGCCGCCCAGGCGATCCACGCGAGCGCGAGCGCCACGACCACGCCCACCGCGGTGCGCGCCGGCGAGCGCGTCACGCCGGAAGCCAGGCCGCGGCGCGAACCTCCCCGAACTCGCGCGCGATCTTGCGCCAGGACTCGCCGGCGTCCTCGCTGACGTAGACCTCGCCGAACAAGCTGAACGCGACGATGCGTGCGCCGTCCGCCGGATGAGTGGCCAGGCCCCACATCGTGGCATTGGGCCGGGTGGGCAAGGGAAGGCTTCGCCAGCTCTGCCCACCGTCGCTCGAGCGGAGGACTTCGCCGGTCTCGCCCGTCGTCGTCTGGCCGCACCCGGCGAACACGACGCGCGGATCGTCGGCCTTCACGGCGATGCCGCGCGCATAGGGCAGGGGCCACCGCGCCTTCACGCCGATCGGCGTCCACGCCTCGCCGCGATCGTCGCTCCAGAACACCTCGCCGTTCGTGCTCACGTAGACGCGCGGCGGGCTGGACGCGGCGAGCGCCATGTCGTGCACGTCGAGGTCGAGGAGACCGTTGACGACCTTGGTCCACGTGTCGCCGCCGTCGCGGCTCCGGAAGACGCCGTCGATCTCGACGCCGGCCCACACCGTTCGGTCGGCCGGATCGACGAGCACGCGCGTCACGAACGGCGTTCCGATCGAGCACTCGGTCGCGACGTCGACGTCGAGCCGCTTCCAGGTGGCCCCGCCATCGCGCGAGCGGTAGACGGCGGCCGGCCGCGTGCCGGCGAAGATCGTCTGTGGATCGCCCGGATCGACGGCCAACGACCAGACCGTCGGCAGGTCGCCGGCGGCGCCGACTCGCGCCCACGACGCGCCGCCGTCGCGGCTCCGGAAGACGCCGGTGTCGCCGGCGGCCAGGACCCCGCGCGGCTCGCCCGGCACCACCGCCAGCGCCTGGATCCGGCTGTTCAGCGGGAACGGCTTTCGGTGACGCAGCCACGACTTGCCCGCATCCGGGCTATGCCACACACCCCAGCCGGCGGTCCCGAGAACGATGTGGTAGTCCATGGTGCAACACCACTACACGAAGGCCCCGTCGTGAGCAAGCGAGGGCCTTGACCTCGGCGTCGGCCCCGGCCATGCTACCGGCCGCGACACCCACATCGCGACGACCAAGGTCGACGGCACCGACAACGTCTACTCTTCCGCTACGGAAACCTACCAGTCGTGAGTTCGCCGCTTCGAGAAGGAGCGAGTTCAAAATGACGAGCGAGCTGATGGAGCAACGCATGACCAGGAGGATCGCGTGCATGAAGCTCGGGCTGAGCATCGGCTACTCGGGTGCGGAGCTACGTCTGCCGGTCGAGAAGGTCCTGCTCGCGGAGCGCCTCGGCTTCGACTCGGTCTGGACGGCGGAGGCGTACGGCTCGGACGCGATCACGCCGCTCGCCTACCTCGCCGCGCTGACGAAGCGCATCCGGCTCGGCACCGGCATCATGCAGCTCGCGGCGCGCACGCCCGCGTCGGCGGCGATGGCCGCGGCGACGGTCGACGCGCTCGCGGGCGGCGACCGCGTCATCGCCGGGCTCGGCGTCTCGGGCCCGCAGATCGTCGAGGGCTGGTACGGCCAGCCGTGGGGCAAGCCGTACTGGCGCATCCGTGACTACGTCACGATCATGCGGAAGGTCTTCGAGCGCAAGGAGCCCGTCGCCCACGCCGGGCGCGAGATCTCGCTGCCGTACACCGGGCCGGGCGCGCTCGGCGTCGGCAAGCCGCTCACGTCGATCCTGCACATGAACCCGCGACTCCCGATCTGGCTCGGCACCGGCACCGAGGCGAACGTGAAGCTGACCGCCGAGATCGCCGACGGCTGGCTGCCGCTCGGCTTCGTGCCGCGGCTGATGCCGATGCTGCGCCCCTGGCTCGAGGAGGGCTTCCGGCGCGCGGGCGGCGGCAAGGGCTTCGCCGACTTCGAGATCCAGCCGCGGGCGGAGGTGTCGATCACCGACGACGTGCGCGGCGCGCTCGCGCGCATGAAGCCGCGCGTCGCGCTCTACGTCGGCGGCATGGGCCATCGCGACAAGAACTTCCACAAGGAGATGATGATCCGGCGCGGCTTCGGCGACGCCGCACAGAAAATCCAGGAGCTGTTCCTGGCCAGGCGCAAGGACGAAGCCGTCGCGGCCGTTCCCGACGAGTTCTGCGACGAGATGGCGCTGGTAGGGCCCGTCGCGCGCATCCGCGAGCGCTATCGTGCCTGGGCCGACTCCGGTATCACCGGGTTGACGATCACGACCGAGCAGCCCGAGGCGATGGAGCTGATGGCCGGCCTCGCCAGCGAGGCACGATGAGCGCGGCGTAACCACGCGGCGCGCAGGGGCTACCTGTAACGAAGCAAGAGGTTGTTCACCCAGGCCGACCTGGGGGAAGTTGTGGCTGCCACGTCATTACTCTCCCTGGACAGGAGGCCTGGATGAACGTCCACAAGAATGCCCGACTGACCCCGTACCGTCGACAGGAGCTCGTGGCCCTGGTCGCGCTGGGCACGGCGCTCGCCGTCGCGGCCAAGGCGTTCGGCGTTTCCCTGCGCACCGCGCGCAAGTGGGGTCCTCGGAATGCACCGCGCGGCCGTGGTGGAGCATGGCGCCTCGCTGCAAGACCGGTCGAGCCGGCCGCACACGAGCCCTCGCGCCACTGCGCCGGCGATCCCGCTCGGGGCCAAGGTCCTGCGCCGCCAGCGGTGGACCTGCGCCCAGATCGCGACGGCGGTCGGCGTCAGCGCGGCGACATCGCGCACACCGGCGTCGCGTCGGCCTCTCGCGCCGGCTCCGCCTCGCCCCGCCGCCGATGGGCCCCCGCTATGAGCACGCGCGCCGGGCGACCTGCTGCACCTGGACACGAAGAAACTGGGCCGGATCCGCGGGCTCGGCCATCGCGTCTCCGGGCGTCGCCGGCATCGCGCGCGCGGGATCGGCTGGGAGTGCCTGCACGTCGCGGTTGATGATCATTCACGCGTCGGCCTACGTCGAGCTGCTCGCCGACGAACGCGCAGCCACGATGGCGCGTTCCTGCGCCAGCCTTGCGCTGGTTTCGCGCCCGCGGCGTGCGCGTCCGCCGCGTGCTCACCGACAACGGGTCGGGCTACATCTCCCGAAGCTTCCGCGCGACGTGCCGCGGCCTCCAGGTCCTCCACCGCCGCACCCGGCCGTACACGCCCCGAACGAACGGCAAGGCCGAGCGGTTCATTCAGACTGCGCTCCGCGAATGGGCCTACCAGACGCCCTACTACACCTCCGCGGATCGCACGCAGATGATGCCCGGCTGGCTCGAACACTCAATGCGCCTCGTCCCCACAGTGCGAATTGACGCGCAGCCCCCCTTCAGTCGGTTCCCGGGTGGAAACAACCTCATGCTCGTTCACAGCTAGCGGCCGAGGCGTTGCTCGATCTCGTCGATGCGAGACTGGAGCGCGGCGACGCGGTGCTTCAGCTCGGTGACGTCGCGCTCGAGAATCTCGCGCCGGCCCGCCTCGTCGGCAAGTCTGGACTCGATCCGCCGCAGAGCCTGGAGGATCGCCTGGTACTCCTGCTCGAGTCGCTCGAAACGCTGGTAGATCGCGTCGAAGTGCCCGAGCATCTGGTGGCGCAGCTCGGTGAGCATTTGAGTGAACCGACGATCCATCGCGTCGAACCGGCGATCGACATCAGCGAACTGGCGTCCCAACAACTCGACGAGCTGCCCGTACTCGGCCGAGGACATGGCTCCTCTGTATCGCAGGTCGAGGACCCGTTCAAGCGTATCCAATGGGAGGCAGGGCGGCGACTGGGTGAATTCAAGCGGTCGTCGCAACACCTCACCGAGGGGGTTGCGATGACGACACGGAGGCGGTGTTCGGAGCGGGCAGGACGAGCCAAGTTGCACTCGCCAGGCCGCCCCTCGGTGCGGCGGCGTGAGGAGCAGCGCCGGTTCTGGGTGGCGATCGCGGCGGGACGCCCGAGCGAGGACGCGGCGGTCGGCGCTGGGGTGTCGCCGCCGGTTGGGACACGGTGGTTTCGGGAGGCAGGCGGCATGGCAGCGTCGCACCTCAGGCCTTCGGCGCCGCCGCCGTCGGGGCGGTATCTGGCATTCACCGACCGGGAGCAGATCGCGCTCTGGCGCGCCCAGGGGCATGGCGTGCGCGCGATCGGCCCGCCAGCTGGCCCGGGCGCCGTCGACGATCTCGCGGGAGTTGCGCCGCAACGCCGCCACGCGCTCCGGCGGCCTCGAGTACCGCGCGACGACGGCGCAGTGGCATGCGGATCGCGCCGCGCGCCGGCCGAAGCCGGCGAAGCTGGCGGTGAACGCCCCGCTGCAGCAATACGTACAGGAGCGGTTGGACGGCGTGGTCATCGCGCCAAGCGGCGCATGGTTCCCAGGCCTGTCGTGCCGTGGACGGGGCGCCGGCACGGGCGGCGACAGCATCGGCGGTGGGCCCGGGCGTGGAGCCCCGAGCAGATCGCCCGGCGCCTCCCGCGCGACTTCCCCGACGATGCATCCATGCGCATCAGCCACGAGGCCATCTACCAGGCGCTGTATGTGCAGGGGCGCGGCGCGCTGCGCCGGGAGCTGACGGCATGCCTGCGCACCGGCCGGGCGCTGCGCGTGCCGCGGGCGCGCACCCGCGGGCGGGGTAAGCCCTTCGTCACGCCCGAGCTCCTGATCAGCCAGCGGCCGGCGGAGGCGACCGACCGAGCGGTGCCGGGGCATTGGGAGGGGGATCTCATCGTGGGGCTGGGGAGTTCCGCCATCGGCACGCTGGTGGAGCGCACCACGCGGTTCACGCTCCTGCTCCACCTGCCGCGCATGGCCGGCCATGGCTCCGGCGTTCGCGTGAAGAATGGACCGGCGCTCGCCGGGCATGGTGCCGAGGCGGTCCGCGACGCCATTGCGCGCACGATCATCACGCTGCCGGCGCAGCTGCGCCGGTCGCTGACCTGGGATCAGGGGGTCGAGATGACCCAGCACGCTCGCCTGCGCATCGACACCGGGGTCGCGGTCTATTTCTGCGATCCGCACAGTCCGTGGCAGCGCGGCACGAACGAGAACACCAACGGGCTGCTCCGCCAGTACTTTCCGAAGGGCACGGACCTGAGCGTTCACAGCGCCGACGCCCTCGCGGCCGTCGCCCTCGCGCTCAACACCCGGCCGCGAAAGACTCTCGGCTGGCGAACACCGGCCGAGGCGCTCGACGAGGTTCTACAATCGGCTCACACTGCAGTGTTGCGACGACCAGTTGAACTCGGGCTGTGTCTCCCTCACGAGTGGTGCGGGTGCTAGAATCGCGCGGTGGCTCAGCCTGAGCGGGACCGCGAGCAGATTCCGGAAGACTTGCCGGCGCATGCTCGAGGCTTATCCGGCAAGGTGGGCGCTGGTCGAGCCTCGCCGACTCCGCGCGGTAACGATAGTCGCGTGAGCGCCGACGGCGACCTTCTCGCCCAGGTCGAAGCTCTGCGGCGATCTCTCCAGGAGGAGAGAGCCAAGAGCGCGCGGCTCACGCAGGCGCTGACCGAGACCCAGGGGCAGCAGGCGGCGGCCAGCGAGATTCTCAGAGTCATCTCCAGCTCGCCGTCCAACGTCCAGCCCACGTTCGACTCGATCGCGCGCAGCGCGAGGGATCTCTGCGCAGGGCAGTTCTGCTTCGTCCTGCGTTTTGCGGACGATCACCTCCATTTCGGCGCCTGCGATGGACTGTCGCCGGAAGGCCTGGCGGCGTTTCAACAGGCTCTTCCGCGCCTGGCCGGCGAGGACACCGCGGCCGGGCGCGCCATCGTTCATCGCGCCGTCGCGCACATCAAGGACGTGCAGACGGATCGAGCCTATGGCGTTCCCGAAGTCGCGCAAGCGGTGACCTACCGAAGCCGCGCATCGCGGTTCCGATGCTGCGCGGCCGGGAGCCTATCGGCGCGATTACGGTCGCACGGGCCGAGGCCGGAGGGTTCTCCGACAGCCAGATCGAGATGCTCAAGACCTTCGCCGACCAGGCGGTGATCGCCGTCGAAAACGTGCGCCTGTTCAAGGAGCTGGAGGCGCGCAACGGCGAGCTCCGGACGGCGCTCGAGCAGCAGACGGCGACCAGCGAAGTACTCAAGGTGATCAGCCGCTCGACCTTCGATCTGCAGCCCGTCCTGGCCACAACCCTTGTCGAGAACGCGACGCGGCTGGCCGGCGCCGAAAGCGGGATTCCTCGCGTTGCTCGAAAAGACGGCGTGTTTCGGAGCATCCGGCACGAGCATAGGGTCAATCCCGAGAAATATACGCCAAAGCAACTGCAGCGGAATATCGTCCGGCCCACCCGCGGCGCGCCGATCGGGCGGGCCGCCCTCGAGCGCCGCACGATCCATATGACGTCGACGTGCTGGCCGATCCCGAGTTCGCGATGCACGAGGCGCAAAAGATTCTCGGCCATCGATGCCGTGCATGGCCGTTCCCATGCTGCGGCAGGACGATATCGTCGGCCGTGTTTGTATTGGTGTACCGGACCGAGGTCCAAGCGTTCACCGACAAGCAGATCGATGCTCGTCACCACCTTCGCCGACCAGGCCGGCCATCGCCATCGAGAACGTTCGCTTGTTCAAGGAGCTCGAGGCACGCAACGGCGAGCTCCGCGTCGCGCTCGAGCAGCAGACGGCGACCAGCGAGCTCCTGAAGGTGATCGGGCGGTCCACCTTCGATCTCCAGCCGGTGTTCGATACTCTGGCCGAGAACGCGGTCAGGCTGTGCGAGGCCGAACGGGCCAACATCT
>CAWBMV010000026.1:0-18297 GCA_963789955.1 uncultured Candidatus Rokubacteria bacterium | reverse complement strand
AGGCCCGTGGTTGGGCAGGACCCTCGCGGCGCTCGTGTTGACTTCGTGTGTGGCGGCGGGCGCCGACGTCGCCTTGGCTGCGGACACGATCAAGGTCGGCTTCATGGCGCCGATGACCGGGATCTTCGCCCAGGCCGGCAAGGACATGCTCGAGGGGCTCAAGCTGGCCTTCGAGCAGATCGGGTATCAGACCGCGGGCCGGAGGATCACCTACCCGATGGTCTCGCAGTTCTGGACGTACAAGCCCGACGAGTTCTTGAAGATGCCCGCGTACGGGCGCGACTACCCGCCGGCCAAGCCGTAAGACGGGTCTCTACGGCGGCACCCCTGGCGCCCTGAGGTCATGGCTCGTCACCGGACTGCGCCGACAGGGCGAAGCAGAAGGTGGCGCCGCGATCCGAATTGTTGGTGACCCACATGCGGCCGCCGTGCGCCGCCACGATCGAGCGGCAGATCGCAAGCCCCAGCCCCACCCCGTGCTCCTTGGTCGTGAAGAACGGCTCGAACACCCGCTCGATCTTGTCGGCTGGGATGCCGACGCCGCGGTCCGCGATCGACACCTGGACCGCGCCTGCCCCATCGGGCCCAGTGATGACAGTCAGATGGCGCTGGGCTGGCTCGTTCAGCTTCATGGCGTCGCACGCGTTGACGATCAGATTCAATAGCACCTGCTGCAATCCGACGCGGTCGCCACGCACCGCGGGCAGGCCGGGCGTCAGCCGGGCGGTGACGGTCACGCGATGAGCGATGAGCTCGCTGTGAGCCAAGCGGAGCACTTCGTTCGTCACGTCGTTCAGGTCGAGCGGATGGAGCTGGGTCTCGCCCTTCCTCAGGAGCGTGCGCCATCGACGAATGACCGCGCCGGCGCGTCGGTCGTCGTCCACGATGTCCTTCAGGATGTCACGCACCTCACCCAGATCGACGGGCTCACGGGTCAAGAACCGCTGCGCCGCCTGTGCGTTGCTCAAAATGGACGTCAACGGCTGGCTCAACTCATGGGCGAGCGCACCGGATAGTTCGCCCAGCGTGGCCACGCGGGTCAGGTGTGTGAGTACCTGTCGCTGTTGTTGAACCTCCAGCTCGGCCTGTTTGCGCTCGGTGATGTCGACCATCACGGACCGCAACTGGCGCCGACCATCGGCCCGGGCCGCCACGACCCGTATCATGTCGTGCACCCACAGCACGCGGCCGTCGGCCGTCAGCATCCGGTATTGCATGACGTGGTCGTGGCCGTCGGCCGTCGCCTGTGTGCACAACGCCACGGCCCAATCCCGATCGTCGGGGTGAACGTGATTGGCCCAGAAGTGTGGGTCGGCATACCACTCTTGCCGCGAATAGCCCAGGATGGCCTCCGCGCGGTGGTTGACGAAAGTGACTTGAAACGTCTCCGCATCGGCGTCGACGACGATCGCGTCGAGCGTGTCGACGAGGTCGCGGAAGTCCTGGGCCGACGTCTGGGCCTGTGTCCGAGCGGCCTGCTCGGCCCCGAAGAGGCGATGGTTGTGAATCGCGGCGGCGGCGTGGTCGGCCAGCCTCATCAGCACGGCCTCGTCGTTGTCGCTGAACGACCGGGGCGTACGACTGCAAACGTAGAGGAGTCCCTCGACATCCTGCCCGAGAACGATGGGGACGGCGAGCGCACTGCGGATACCTTCGGCGTCGATCGCCTCGGCGTATTCTGGCGGCATCGGCGGCCACGCGACACGCTCGGCCGCACGCCCGAGCCGACCACTGACCACCGCGTGACCCCCGATGCCCAGGCCCGGCACGACACGGAAGCGCCGATAGGCGTCGGTGCGCGCTCCGATGACGTGCCGGGCCGGGAAGGAGCCGTCGGCGTCGCGCACCGCCAGGCTCGTCACGTCGGCGGCGCAGAGAGTGTTGGCGCCTCGCGCGATTCGGGCGAGGACCGTGTCAAGGTCGTGGCACTCCGCGAGGTCGCGCGCGACGTCGGCGACCGTCTGCGCCTCGCGGCGCCGGCGCTCGGCGTCGGCATAGAGCTGGGCGCTCTCGATCGCGATCGCGGCATGGGCTCCGAAGGCCGTCAGCATCTGGACCTCGGTGGCGCCGAGGTCCTCGGCGCGGCGCGCAACGAGCGCGAGGACGCCGACGAGCTGGCCGTGCGAGACGAGCGGAACCGCCGCGCAGGCAGCCATGCCCGACGCGGCGAAGTAGGCGCGGTCGACCGTGCGCTGGTCGGCCAGGACGTCGGGTACCAGCAGGGTCCGTCGCTCCAGCGCGGCGTGACCGACGAGACCCTCGCCGAGGGCGAACTCCGTTCGGCCGGTCACGCGCGTGCGATTCCGCACCCCGGCCCGCGCCCACGCCACCAGCCTCGAGCCCTCGAGGATCCAGAATGTCGCCAGCGAGTCGTTCACGAGACTGGTAGCCGACCGGACGACACGGCGGAGCACCTGGTCGAGGTCGGGCGATGCCGTGATGCTCTCAACGAGACGTAGGAGCAGGTCGAGCCGAGAATCGAGGTTCCCGTTGTCAGTCATCGAGCCTCTCAACCGATGTGCTCGAGATCGCCCGAGTGGACCATTACGCCCTCCAGCGGTCAAGCCTCTTTTGAGCACGTGGGGCTGGCCCCCTCCTGAGCCCGATCATCGCGAGCGCCGCGCTGAGCCTGAACCGGTGTCCGTCGTCGGCAATGCGGTGCGGCCACGCCGCGTTTCCCTATAGGATCTAGGCGCGAAAGGGGCGACACGATGGGCAAGCCGGCCCGGTTCCAGCTGAAGGTGCGTCACTACGAAGTGGACCAGTACGGCCACGTGAACCATGCGCAGTACGTCCACTATCTCGAGGTGGCGCGCATCGAGGCGCTGGACGCGCTGGGGCTGTCTCTGGGGGAGATGCGGAAGCAGGGCTATTTGATCCTCGCTGCCGACCTGACGGTGAAGTATCTGGCGCCGGCGCGATCGGGCGACACGCTCGAGATCGTGACGTATGTCCGCGAGATCCGCGGCGCGCGCTCGATCTGGATCCAGGAGATCCGCGAGGCCGAGAGCCAGCGGTTGCTCGTCACCGCGGAGGTCACCGGCGCGTTCGCGACCGAGGACGGCCGGCCGGCGCGGACGCCGGGGAGCTTTCGCGAGAAGCTCTCCCCGCTGTGCGCGCCCGACGACGCTGACGCTCAACCCATCTGACCGGCGCGCTGGACGATCTTCACGCCGCCGCCAGCGGCTCGCGATCAGAATTCGAGCCGATGCAGCTCGACCCAGAGATCGGGTTCCGTCCCGCCTTCCTTCTTGACGTTGAGGCGATTCGCGCCATCCGGGCCCGTGACCGGCGTCGTGCGCCACAACGACGGGCGCTCGGCGAGCTGCGTGCGAAACTCCTCCGTCACCCAGATCTGCCCGGGCTCCACGCGCGGCTCGACCCGCACGGCGCAGAGCACTCCGTCGCCGCCGGCGATGACCGGCAAGCCGTCGCCCGGCCTCCGGCTCGTCAAGACCTCGCCGTAGTGCAGCGCGATCCGCAGCCGAGGCTGGCCGGGGGCACGATAGACCTCGTCCACGAGGTGGCGGGCGACCTGCGCCAGGACGACGGGGTCGTCGTGCACGACCGAGACCGCGTCGCCCGCACCGACCTCGGCGGCGATCGTCTCGCGGGCCCACTTCCGGAGCGCCTCGTCCAGGGCCTGCCGGACGGCGGCGTCCGCGCCGGTTCGCATGAGCCCGCCGAAGCCCTTGATGTCACCGGCCAGGACGAACAGCGTGCGCGCGGTGACGGCGCGGTCTGCACTCGGCGTTCCTCGCCACGTCCGGCCGTAGCCGACGATCTCGACCCGATCGATGCGCTCGAGATACGCGGGGTTAAGCCGCCCGATCACGTCCGACAGCACGGGGTGCACGAGGTAGCGCGTCGCGCGCGGCAGCACGCCGTCGGGCTCGAGCGTGCCCTCGCCCGGCCGGAGGAAGCGCTGGACCCACTCACCCCTCACCCAGTCGTGGTGCAGATGGCCCAGGAGCCCGACACGATAGAGCGCGCAGAACACGTGCCGCTCGTCCACGGCCGCGCCCTCGCCGTTGTGGCTCCGGAAGAGCTCCTCGACCTCGTCGCGGCTGAGAATGTGCCCGGGGATGCGCCCGAGGAAGCGATCCAGGTCCAGGTCGCCCACGTACGGGGCGATCTCGGTCAGGTACTCGCGGGCGATCTCCGCCGCGCCGACGTTCACCGCCTCCTTCACCCGATGCTCGTGGCGACGCTCCTCGGGCCGCAGCGCGGCGAGGCGCTCGCCGATGGTCATGAGATCGCGAGGGCGGAGCAACGTGTGGCGGCAGACGTAGTCGAAGGCGTCTTCCTCTTCGCCGGTGTAGACGTGAGTGATCTTCGTCCGGCCGAGAAACGCCTCGAGCGGATCGAAGCGCAGCCGATCCGGCCGCACCATCCGGTCGGCCTTCTCCAGGCGGATGTTGTTCACGAAGATCTCGCGCAGGCTCTCGACCGGATAGGCGATGTCGACGGCGCTGCCGCGGTATTGCTGCGACATGACCGTCGTCTGCAGCCGCGCGTACGCCTCTTTCCGGACGGCGGCGAAAACCTTGAGGTGATGGTTGATCCGCCGGAGCTGGTACGCGACCTCGACGAGGCCGAGCTGGGCGAAGTACCATACGTTCGGCGACAGCGGACCGGTCACGCTCGGGAGGCTGGCCCGCTCGATGTGCTTGTTGAAGTATTCGTCGACGCCGTCGATGAAGATCGCGACCGGCGAGTTGACCGCGCGCAGGCGCGGCAAGAGATGCCCGTCGGTGTCGGCGGCGGCACGCTGCAGCTCGCTCGGCGAGAAGTCGAGGAGCCGCACGAAGTGGTCGATCACGCCGTGGAGGCGCTCGTCGGCCATCAGCCCCGTCAGCTTCGCGGTCACCCGGAGGCCATCGGCCCGACCGAGCTGCTTGAGCGTCGCCGCGGCGATCGCCGTGAGCCAGAGCTTTGACCAGGGCAGGGACGAGGCGGCGAAGAAGGTGAGCGCCTCCTTGCCGAAGACCTTGTCGCCGATCGGCTTGTCGAGGAGGTTGCCGGTCGGCAGGCACGCAGCCCGGCCGTCGCGCTGATAGAGGATGCGCTTGGCCTTGAGGAGCAGCGTCTTGCCGAAGCCCTTCGTGCCGATCACGATGAACTTGTCATCGCGATCGAGATTCAGGAAGCTGTCGATCTCCGGCGTGTGGTGCAGGAGCGTGTCGTCGAAATCTTCGGCGACGCGAATGTCGTCAGCGTCCACGGTCCACGCGCGCATGGCAACCCCGAGGTATAGAGGATGAAGACCGACCTGCTATTGATTCCGATGAGCGCACGATACCGCGACATGCGCGCCGCCGCCATCGCGGCCGAGGAAGCCGGGTTCGACGGGCTCTGGACCTGGGACCACCTGCGCGATCCGGACGGCGAGAGCGGTCCCGGCGTGCCGGAGGCGTGGACGACCTTGACCGCGCTGGCCGAAGCCACCCGGCGGATCGCGCTCGGGCCGCTCGTGCTGAACGTGGCGAATCGCCATCCCGGCCTTCTCGCTAACATGGCGGCCACGCTCCAGGCGGTCTCAGGCGGCCGGCTGCTGCTCGGCATCGGCGCGGGGGGCAGTCAGCGGACGCCCTACGCGGCCGAGCAACGGGCAATCGGGCAATCGGTCGAGCGCGATGAGGTGCGCGCCCGGAAAGTCGTCGAGGCGATCGAGCTCATGCGCCGGCTCTGGTCGGGTCACGCCGGATTTCTCGAGACCGGAGCCGCCGCCGCCGATCATCGTCGGCGGCTTCGGCCCGCGGATGGCCGGCATCGCGGGCCGCCACGCCGACGGATTCAACACCCAGGCGATGCACCCCAAGCTCGCCGACCTCGCCCGCGTCGCGCGCGACGAGCACGCGAAGGCGGGCCGAAACGGCGCCGACTTCATCCTGACCGTCTTCGCCGGCCTGGACGATCGCTGGCTCCGCGCGGATTCCCGCGGCCGGCAGATGCTCGAGCGGACGGGTGTCGATCGGCTGATCCTGCTTCAGGAGCCCCCGTTCGACCCGGACGAGATCCGCGCGGCCGGTCGCGTCCTGGCCGGCACGCCGTAAGATCCTAGCCGCCGGCCGGACGTCAGCGCGCGGCCGGCGGCCGGTTGCGCTTGACGGCGTCCGGATGAGTCGAATCGGCGCCCATGTAGATCCCTTTGTCCCACGTGCGCTTCAGCGGATCGCGTACGTCGAGCCGCATGCGCCCGATTCCGTGGATCTCGAAATCCACGACCTCGCCGTTCTGCAGGGGGCCCAGCCCCTCGTGGTTCGTGCCGCACGCGATGAGATCACCCGAGTTGAGGGTCATGATCGTCGTCGCGAACTCGACGAGCTCGGGCACCAGGTGCTCCATGTCGTCGGTGTTGTAGTTGTGACGGAGCTGGCCGTCGACCCAGAACTGCACGTGAACGTCGTTGGGGTTCGGGATCTCGTCGATCGTCGCGATGCAGGGCCCGATCGGCGCGAACGTGTCGAACGACTTGCCGAGCCAGCTTCCGGTCTTCCACGTGCGGCGCCCCTCACCGCGCGCCGACACGTCGATCATGCCGGTGTAGCCGAAGACGGCGTTGCGCCAGTTGTCGCGCTTGACCGACTTGGCAGGCCCCTTGATGACCAGCGCCAGCTCGGCCTCGTGCATGAAGATCCACGGCTCGGTGAACTCCGGCAGGACGATCGTGTCCCCCGGGCCGATCACCGCGTCCGCGCTCTTGAGGAACATGTTCAGCGGACGGGCCTCGAGCGCGCCGTGCTCCCAGTAGTTGGCGATGCACGCCAGGATCTTGCCCGGCCGCGGCAGCGGCGCGCGCAGCCGGACCTCGCCGGCCGGCAGCGCCTTGCCGTCGCGGGCCAGCCGCTCGAGCGCCGGCCGCAGCCGGTCGAAGTCGTCGATGATGCCCGTCATCGTCGCCGTCGGTGTGGCGCCCGCGGGGACCGCGTCGGCGAGGCTCACCACGCCCCGGTCGGTGAAGAGGCCCGGCAGCAGATCGGGCTTTCCTGTGCTCTGGAAGGTGACGAGCTTCACGAGGGGACCATATCATTCTCGGGCGTGTCCCGTCGACGCAGGGATGGGAGCGCCGAGCCCGAGATTGCCGCTCCCCGGAGCGCCATCACATTTCGCTGTAGACTGAGCCGGGCAGAGGGCGTATATCGACCGCGAGTCGGGTCGGAGAAGCCGAGGAGGGCCAAGGGGATGATACAGGCCACCGGGATCGACCATCTCGTGCTACACGTCAGCGATGTATCTCGCGCCAAGAAGTTCTACACCGACGTCCTGGGCATGACCGTCTACCGCGAGAACGACCGCCAGGTATTTCTTCACGCCGGGCAGCAGGGAGTGGCGCTGTTCGAGAAGCAGGGCGAGTCCCCCCTGACAACTGGCAACGATCTCAACCATCTCGCGCTGAACGTCGCGTCGGGCACCTATGAGGCCTTGAAAGCCGATCTGCAGAGGCATGGCGTGGCGGTGAGCGGCCGGCCGGGCGACGATCGATGCATCTACTTCAGTGATCCCGATGGACATCGCCTCCAGCTGATGATCCGCCAGTGACGGTCCACGACGAGGGAAGGAGGACCGTTGGACTATCCGCACTCCGAGTGCCAGTTCCCCAACTCCGTCGACAACATCCTCGGGTGGTCGAGCGTGAAGCCGTCCACGAAGCGCAAGCTCTTGTGGGACAATGCCAGTCGGTTTTACAAACGGACGTGAGCTCGTCGACCGCGGCGCGGTGGGGTGATATATGCCTGAGATCAGCGGGTTGGGTCACGTGGGCCTGTTCTGCAACGACCTGCCGAAGATGCGGGACTTCTACGCCCGCGTGCTCGGCCTGACGATCAGCGACGAGGACATGGGGCGCGGCATCTGCTTCCTGAGCGCCGCCCCGGAGACAGAGCACCACGAGCTCGCGCTCGTGCAGGCGCGCGAGCCCGGGCAGAAGACGCACAACGTCCAGCAAGTATCGTTCAAGGTGAAGAGCCTGGACGACGTGCGCTCGTTCTACCACCGGCTCACGCAGGAAGGCATGAAGATCGACCGGACGGTCACCCACGGGATCGCCTGCAGCGTCTACTTCTTCGATCCCGAGGACAATCGAGTCGAGCTCTACTACACGACTCCGTACCAGGTGCGCCAGCCGTTCGGCGAGCACATCGATCTGGACGAGCCCGACGCCAAGCTCCTCGCCTTCGCGCAATCGTTCGAGGAGGTCAAGGGCCCGCCTCGCGGCGCACAGCAGTAGCTCGTCCGGGGATGAAGACAAGCGCGTCCGCCGCAGTCGCCATGTTCGTGATCGCCACCCTCGGCGTCGTGACGACGCCGTCCAGGTCTTCCGGCACCTCGCGCTCTTCGCCGAGGACCGCGGGCTGACGTTCAAGGCCGACCTCGACACTCATCACGTTGTCGGCGGGCTCTCGTTCAGGTTCTGAGCGCTCAGCTCACCAGACGAACGGGATGAGGCGACACCGCACGCGGCGTCGATAGTCGTCGTAGCCGGCCAGCTCTCGTGTCAGCAGCTCCTCCTCGTCGAGGATCCGTACGACGATGGGAACGAATCGGCATCGGTAGCGGTCTCGTCCAGAGGATTTCACGAAACAATCGGACTGGCGAGCGCGGCTTGAAACGGCCGAGGCGACCCGTGTACTCTCCGGTCACCCCGTCACGGTAGAGGAGACTCGCTCATGTACGACTTGCTCCTGAAGGGCGGCAACGTCATCGACCCGTCGCAGGACCTGCGCGGTGCTCTCGACGTCGCGGTCGAGGACGGCAAGATCGCCAGAGTCGCCGCGAACATCCCGGTCGCGGAGGCTCGACGGGTCGTCGACGTCCCGGGCAAGACCGTGACACCCGGCCTCATCGACCTCCACACGCACGTCTTCGACGGCGTGGCCGCCAACGGCGTCCATCCCGACATCGCCGGCGTGCACGCCGGTGTCACGACGGTCGTCGACGCGGGGAGCTCGGGCTGCGCGACGTTCAGCGCGTTTCCGCGCCACATCCTGCCGAAGTGCGAGACTGAGGTGATCCCGCTTCTGCACATCTGCCAGACCGGGCTCGCCACGAACCCCGACATCATCGCCGAGAGCTCCATCGATCTCGAGAGCACGCTCCGGGTCGCGCGGGAGCACCGAGGCCTGATCAAGGGGATCAAGGCGCGCATGGTCTCGCCCGCGCTCGAGATCTTCGGCATGGAGATGCCGCGCCTGGCCAAGCGTGCCGCGCGCGAGAGCGGCGTGCCGCTGATGGTGCACATCGGCGACACGACCAAGCGCTACGACCCGAACGTGATTCGCGAGCTGCTCCCGCTGCTCGAGCCCGGCGACATCGTGACGCATCTCTTCACCGCGAATCCCGGCGGTGTTCTCGACACCAACGGCAAGCTCGTGCCCGAGGCCAAGGAGCTCGCCGCCCGCGGTGTGTGGCTCGACACGGCCCACGGCCGCATGAACTTCGGCTTCAACGTCGGCCGCCGCGTCCTCGACCAGGGATTGACGCCACACTGCATCAGCACGGACCTGACGATCCCGGGCCGCGCCAACACCGTGCACAGCATGGTCGAGATCATGGCGCGCTTCCTCGGGATGGGCTTCACGCTCGAGCAGGTGATCGCCATGTCCACCGTCAATCCCGCGCGCGCGATCGGCGAGGCCAGCCGACTCGGCAGCCTCGCCGTGGGGCGCCAGGCCGACATCTCCGTGCTGGAGGTCCGCGACGGGCGCTGGGTGGTCTACGACACGTTGCGAGACTCCATGAAGATCGACAAGACCGTGGTGCCCGTGCTGACGGTGAAGCGTGGCCGCGTGTTCGAGCCGGAGTGGGGTCCGCATCCCTGGGGCTGGGAGCCGGAGCGAGTCGGCTAGCGATGCAGTTCGGTCTCATGCTCCGGGCGCAGTTCCCGGACGGCGACGACATGCCGGCCCGGTTCCAGGAGCTCATGGAGCAGGCGCGGCTCGCCGACGCGCTCGGCTTCGACTCGATCACCAAGGGCATGCACTACAGCAGCGCCCCGTGGCAGAGCCTGCAGCAGCTGCCGTTTCTCTCGCGCGTCATGGCGGAGGCCCCGCGCCTGCGGCTCAACTTCGGTCTCATCCTGTTGTCGCTCCACAAGCCCCTCGACGTCGCGGAGCAGATCGCGACGGTCGACGTCATGAGCGGCGGCAAGGTCATCTTCGGCGTGGCCCTCGGCTATCGCGACGTCGAGTTCCTGGCGTTCGGCACGACGCAGAAAGAGCGCGTGCGGCGGTTCGAGGAGAATCTCGAAGCCGTCCGGCGCCTGTGGACCGAGGATTCGGTCGACATGGTGGCGTCCCATTTCACGTTGAAGGGCGCCTCGGCGTCGCCGCGTCCGGTGCAGAAGCCGCATCCGCCGATCTGGATCGGCGCGAACGCCGACCCCGCGATCCGTCGCGCGGCGCGGCTCGGCGACTGCTGGTACGTCAACCCGCACAACCGCATCGACACGATCGTGCGGCAGGTCGAGGTCTACCGGCGTGCGCTCGACGAGTACGGCAAGCCCTTTCCGGCGGAGTTCCCGGCTCGGCGCGAGGTGTTCGTGGCCCGATCGCGGCGCGAGGCGATCCGGCTCTGCGCGCCGTTCCTGTCGGCGAAGTACAAGGCCTATCACGAATGGGGCCAGGACCGCGCGATGCCCGCCGGCGACAACGATCTGGGCGTCGAGTTCGACGAGCTGATCCGCGACCGGTTCCTGATCGGCTCGCCCGACGAGGTCGCCGAGCAGATGCTGGCGCTCGAGCGCGCGACCGGGATCAATCATCTGATCATGAGCGTGCAGTGGCCGGGGATGTCGCAGAGCCTGGCGCTGGATCAGCTGCACATGCTCGCCGAGGAAGTGTTTCCGAAGGTGCGTTGACTGCGAAAGGAGAGCGTCATGCCCAAGAAAGAGATCGTCCAGCTGAGTCCGGCGGCGCCGAATCCGAACCTGTCGCCGGCCACGAAGTTCGGCAACCTCGTCTTCGTCTCTGGGCAGACCGGGCGCCATCCGGTCACCGGGGAGGTCGGCAAGGACATTCGCGAGCAGACCCGCAACGTGCTCGAGCGGATCAAGCAGATCCTGACCGCCGCCGGCACGTCAATGGACAACGTGCTCACCGCGACGACCACGTCACCAGGCGGGACGACGTGCCGGCCTACAACGAGGAATACGCGAAGTACTTCCCGACCAACAAGCCGGCGCGCACGACCGTGACGGTGGCGTCGCTGAACTCGCCCGACCTGCTCATCGAGATCACCGTCACCGCCTGCATCCCGAGCTGAGCCCGGTCAGCGGCCTGCGCGCCCGGTCTGTCTCTGCCAGATCGCGGTGAGCGCGTCGCGATCGATCTTGCCGTTCGCGTTCTTCGGAACGGCGTCGACGATGACGACCGCCGCGGGCACCTTGAAGGCCGCCAGCCTGGCGCGGCAGTGCGCCAGGAGTGTAGTTTCGTCCGGGCGTCGGCCGGGCCGCGGCGCGACGAACCCCACCGGGATCTCGCCGTAGATGTCGTCCCGCGCGGCGAGCGTTGCCGCGTCGGCGACGTCGGGATGCTCGAGCAGGCAATTCGTGATCTCGAGCGAGGCGATGTTGACGCCGCCCTTGATGATGATGTCCTTCTTGCGGCCGGTGATGTAGACGTAGCCCTCGTCGTCACGCCGCGCGAGATCGCCGTTGCGAAAGCCGTCCTGAGGGATCGGCACGAGCTTGTCCGGCCCCTGCCAGTAGGCCGAGGCGAGCTGCCGTCCGCTGACGACCATCTCGCCTTCCTGGCCGGGCGAGACCTCCTGGCCGGCGTCGTCGAGGATCTGCACGCGCATGTTGAGGGTCGGCCGCCCGATCGAGCCGAGCTTGCGATGTCCGGGATGATTGCCGCACATGAAACCGGTCTCGGTGCCGCCGGCGAGCTGCACGATCGGAATGCCATACGTCTTCTCGAACTCGAGGTGCTTGTCGACCGAGAGCGGCGCGGTGCTCGACGTCATGAAACGCAGCGCCGGGAGATCTGCCTTGGTCACCGCGACCGGCTTGGCGAGCAGCATGTTGATGACGGTCGGGATCCCGACGGAAACCGTGACGCGGTAGTCGCGGAGCCAGTCGAAGAAGCGCGCTTGCGAGAACTTGCGTGCGAGGACGATCGTGGCGCCGGTCAGCATTGCCGGCCCGACCGAGAGGATCTGCGGTGAGGACCAGCTGAAGTGGCGGTAGTCGAGAATCGTATCGGCTTCGCCGATCTCGAGGCGATCGACGGGTGACTCGCACATGGCGTAGTACGCCTCGTGAGTCCAGATCGCGCCCTTCGGCGCGTCCGTCGTACCGGAGGTGTAGTTGATCAGCGACCAGTCCGTCCGGGCCGGCCGCGTCGCGACGGGCTCGTCTGAGGCGCTCCGCAGACGACCGAAGAGATCGTCGGCGGCCGGACCGGGCGCGTTCCAGGCTCCGAAGGCGAACCACGGCGCGTCGCCCGTGCCGAGCGCGCGAGGATCGCGTGCCAGGTCGCGGCTCCAGAAGACCGCCTTGGGCGCCACGTCGTGCAGGATCTGGCTCACGTGCTTTTCGCGGATCTCGACGTTGATCGGATTCACGATCACGCCGGCGCGCAGCGCTCCCCAGAAGACGACCAGCGCTTCGATCCCGTTGTCGGCGAGCAGCGAGATCCGATCCCCACGCCCACGCCCTCAGCGGCCAGAAAGTTCGCGAACCGCCGAGTCACCACCTCGAACTCGCCGAACGTGATCCGCGCCCCCTGATCCGGACAATGCACGAACACCTTCTCGGCCCGCGGCCGAGCATGCTCCTCGATCAGCGTATTCACATCGACAAACGCACTCGAACTTTGCCGCTCCGCGGTCATGGCCGAGCGATCTTGCGCCGCTCGCCTCTTCGCCGTCAAGCAAGGCGCTCGGGCTGAGAGGCGGCGGGTGGCCACCCGCCGCCTCTCAGCCCGAGTGCCGTCGACTACGGCGAGAAGTGGGAGAGGTAATGAGCGAGAGCGATGAGATCGGGGTCGGAGAGCTCGCGAAGCTCAACGGCCATGGCGCCAGCGTAGCCGATGCGCGAGCCGGACTTGTACTCGCGCATCGCCTTGAGCAAATAATCCTCGCGCTGGTTCGCCAGGCGCGGCATCTGCTCGCGACCGGAGAAATCGGGGTTGTGGCAGACCGTGCAGTGGTTCTGCGTCGCAAGCGCTCGGCCCCGAGCCGAGCGGGCCGGGTCGGCCGGCTCGGGCGGCGGCGCCGGCGGCGGCAGCTTCGCGAGGTAGTCGGAGATCGCGCGCAGATCGTCGTTGGTCAAGTCCTTGGCGGCGGCCGTCATCGCGACGCTGCTGCGGCGCCCGTCACGGAACAAGAACAGCTGGGCGACCGTGAAGAACTGCGGCTGGCCGGCGAGCGACGGCGTCTCCGGGGTGCGCGAGAGCCCGCCGGCGCCGTGACAAGCCAGGCACCCGGCCATGCGCTCCTCGAGAGACGCGGCGACGGCGAGTGACGCGAAGGCGAGAACCGCGAACGTGACGAGCAGGATGGCTCGGGGCGAGAGCGGGTTCGCCGCTCTCGCCCCGGCTGTCCGCATCAACGCGAGTAGCTGATCCGATAGACGGCGCCGTTGTGGTCGTCGGAGACCAGCAAGGAGCCATCCTTCATGACCATGACGTCCACGGGGCGGCCGAGGTAGCTGTTGTTCTCGACCAGCCCCGTCAGGAACGGCTCGACCTTTGTCACCTTGCCGTACCGGTCGACAAACGCCACCACGACGTCGGCCGCGTACTTCTTGGTGCGGTTCCACGGCCCGTGACGCGCGATGAAGATCGCGCCCTGGTACTTGGACGGGAACATCTTGCCCGTATAGAAGCGCATCCCGAGCGGAGCCGAATGCGGCCCGAGCAAGGTCACCGGCTTGACGAAGTCGTCGCAGACCTTGCCCCACCCGAACTCGGGATCGGCGAAGTCGCCCTGATGACAGTACGGATAGCCGAAGTGCTGCCCGACCTTGGTGAGTCGGTTCAGCTCGTCGTTCGGCATGTCCTCCGACAGCCAGTCACGCTGGTTGTCGGTGAACCAGAGCTCGCCCGTCTTGGGATGGAAATCGAAGCCAACCGTGTTGCGGACGCCGCGCGCGACGATCTCCATGCCGCTGCCGTCGAGGTTCATGCGGCGGATCTGGGCGTACTTGTTCGAGTCCGGATCGCAGATGTTGCAGGGCGCGCCGACCGGCACGTACAGCTTACCGTCGGGCCCGATCTTGATGAACTTCCAGCCGTGCGGGACCTCGCCCGGGAACTGATCGCTGACCATCACCGGCGCCGGCAGCTTGTCGAGGTTGTCCTCGATCTTGTCGTAGCGGGTGATGTCCTTCGGCGTCGCGAGATAGAGCGAGCCCTTGTGGAACTCGATGCCGTTGGGCAGAAAGAGCTTCTCGGCCAAGGTCTTCACTTCACGCTTGCCGCCCTTGTCGACGATCGCGTAGAGCTTGCCCGCCACGAACAGCGAGCTCACGAACACCGTGCCCTTGTCGCCCTCGCGGAGCCCGCGGGCGTCGAGAATCTCCGCCGCGTACACCTCGACCTTGAAGCCCTCGGGTACCTTCATCTTGGCGATCGGGAGCTTGTCCGCCGGCGTCGGGACCGGGAAGGCGGGGACCGGCGCCATCTGCGCGCCCGGACCGGCCTTGGGCCGCCCGATGGCCCAGAACGGAGTTTCTTCCTCCTTCGGCTGGGCGAACGCCGGCAGCGCGAGCAAGGTGAGCATCAGGAAGGCGGCGGCGAGCGCCAGTGGCCGTCTGGTCAGCGACGATGGAGCCATAGTGATTCCTCCCTGGGCGACAGCGGATGTCACGACATCGACGGGGCCGAGCGTACGGGACATGACGATCGATCCTGGCCCCGCACTCTAGCGCGGACGGCCGCGGCACGCAAAGATCCACGGTCTTGTAGAATCCGGGCAGCCCCGGAGAAAGGAGATGCGCATGCCGAGAGTCACGCCGATCACCGCCAGGCAGCAGGTCGCTCCCGAGCACCAGGCGATTTTCGACGCGGTCGCCGAGGGCCGCGGCAGTGAGGGCGAGCTCGCCATCATCGCGACCGCGCGTGAGAAGGACTGCGGCGATGTGTGGGGCGCGCACGTGGCGCTGGCCCGCAAGGCGGGAACGCGCGAGGAGGCGATCGCCGCGGTGCGCGACCGCAAGGACGTGAGCGCGCTCGCGCCCGACGAGCGCGCGGCCACTACGGGCTGGTCAGCGGCCTCTTGAACGCCTTCGAGATGAGGCCGGCGCCCGACGCCGAGAAGCTGCCAAGCTAGGGCTTCGCGTCACTCGATCGCGCGGAGGCGCCGCGAAGTGAGCAGGGCGAGCGCGTTGGCGGACACGAGCGCCCCGCCGACCAGCACCGCGAAGCGCGCGTCGACCATGGCCGCCAGCCCGCCGGCCAGCAGACCACCGAGCGGGAGCAGGTTCCAGCAGAGCGAGTAGAGGCTCAAGACGCGGCCGCGCAGGTGGTCGGGCACCTTGGTCTGGATGAGCGTGGTCACGTGCGTCAGGTAGAAGGTGCTGCAGAAGCCGGTCAGCGCCAGCATCGGGAACGCGACTCCCATCCCCGGCGATCGTGAGAACGTCATCAGCGCCAGCCCCATGCTCGCCGCCGCGCACAGCATGACCACGCCCGGACGCAGGACGCGCAGCGCGGCCGTCGCGATGATCAAGGTGCCGAGCAGCGATCCGGCGCCGTGCGCCGCGCTCAGCAATCCGTAGCCGGTCGAGCCCATCCCGAAATACGCGTCGGCGTACACGGGCAGCAACGTAATGTACGAGAGGCCGAACAGCGCGTTGAAGAGAGCCAGGCTGATCAGGCTCGCGAACACGAAGTTGTGGCCCACGAAGCTCAGCCCCTCGGCGAGCTGCGCGAGAACACGCCGTCCGTCGCTCGCCTTGACCTCCTCATGGACGTCGAGACGGCTGTAGAGCGCGAGCGCGGTGCACGAGGCGATCGCCGCCAGCCCGAAGCCGACCGTTCCGCCGAAGGCCGCGATCAGGATACCGGTGATCGACGGGCCGATCATCCGGCCGGCCTGCCAGGGGATCGAGCCGAGGGCGATCGCGTTCGGCAGCCGCTCGCGATCGATCAGCTGCGGCACCAGCGACATCCGGCTGGGCTCGTCGAACGCCCGAAAGCTGCTGCTGAGCGCGGCCAGCACGAGCAGGTGCTGAACGCGCGCGAGTCCTAGCACGATCAAGACGAAGGCGAGGATCAGGGTGGACGACGTCAAGGTCGTCGTCACGAGCAAGAGCCGCCGACGACTGGTGCGATCGGCCAGGACGCCGGCGAGGAGCTGGAACACGACGAGCGGTGCGCCCTGCGCCAGGCCGAGATAGCCGAGATGCAGCGGGTCGCGCGTCAGCTCCCACGTCATCCACGCGAAGGTGACGTACTCCGCCCGATGGCCAAGGACGTAGAAGACCAGGCCCGACCAGTAGAGCGCGTAGTTCCGTGTCTTGAGGGCGGCGAAGGTCGACGGCCGCGCCGTCGCCGCCGGGCTCGCCGGGCGAGCCGCTAGTCGGTGAGAGATCTGAAGATCTCCACCTCGGCCTTCCCCTCGGTCAGTCCTTCCTTCTCGCGCCGCTCGCGATACGCGACGAGGTGGGGCGCCTTGCGATGGACGTCGAACCCGGCGTCGTCCTTGTATTGCTCATAGAAGACGAAGACGTCGGGATCCTTCGTCGAGCGGTGCGGCGAGTACACGATGCAGCCCGGCTCGGCCTTCATGACCGCGGCCACCTGTTCCTTGAGGAGCGCCGCCAGCGCGTCGCCCCTGCCCTTCGCCGCCCGGATCTTCGCCACCACCGTGAGCACGTCAGCCATTGGTCTCTCCAGGACTGATAGCGCGTCTCGGCGGGGCCTTGGCCCCGCGCTCCGAAGCGCGCGACCGAGGCTAGGCTAACTTACGAGGGTCGTCAAGCCGCGCATCGACTCAAAATTTCGGTTACCGAAGGAGAGGTCGTCGATCAGAAGTCACGGTTACCGATCCCGACCGAGGAGGTGCACCGTGACGCGAGCGAGCCTGCGGGAGTACGCGGCCGTGCAGCGGGAGCGGTACCGAGCACGCCACGCGAGCCGAGAAGCACCAGCTGTTGGACGAGGTCGTCGCCGTGACCGGCCTGCACCGCAAGGCGGCCATCCGGCTGCTCCGCCGGGCGCCGCGGGCCCGGCGGACCCCTCGCGCGCGGCCGCCCGCGGGGGTACGGCCCCGCCGTCGCCGCGGCGGCCGAGGTCCTGTGGCAGGCGAGCGGGCGGATCGGCGCCCATCGGCTCCATCCCTTCGTGCCCGAACTCCTCGACCGGCTCAGCCAGTGCGGCGAGCTGACGGCTGACCCCGACGGTCGACAAGCTCGTCCGCCAGGTCGAGTCGCGCCACGCTCGCCCGGTTGCTGGCGCCGGCCCGCGCGAAGTTCCCGCCGCGCGGCCGCCACCACACGGGCCGGCACCTGGCTCCGCAGGAGATCCCCATCCGCACCTTCACGGAGTGGGACGACGCGCGGCCCGGGTTCTGCGAGGTCGATCTCGTCGCCCATTGCGGGACCAGCACCCAGGGCTTCTACCTCTGCACGCTCTGCGCGGTCGACATCGCCACGACCTGGGTCGAGCTCGAGGCGGTCTGGGGCAAGAGCCAGCAGCGCGTGGGCGGCGCCATCCACCACGTGCGCGAGCGCCTGCCCGTGCCCCTGGTGGGGCTCGACAGCGACAACGGGTCGGAGTTCATCAACCACGGCCTCTACGACTGGTGTCAGCGCGACGGGATCACCTTCACCCGCAGCCGCGCCTGGAAGAAGAACGACAGTGCCCACGTCGAGCAGAAGAACGGCGCCGTCGTCCGGCAGCTCGTCGGCTATGATCGCTTCGCCTCCAAGGCCGCCTATGCCCAACTCGCGCGCGTCTATCACCTCGCCGCCTGCACGTGAACTTCTTCCAGCCCGTGGAGAAGCTCGTGACCGAAGACGCGGAGGGCGCCCGCGTCCGTCGCGTCTACGATCGTGCGCAGACGCCGTATCAGCGGCTCTGCGCCGCGGGCGTCCTCTCCGCCGGACGCGCACCGAGCTGGAGCGCTCTATCAACGGCTCCACCCGCTCCAGCTGCGGCGCGACCTCGAGGCCGCACTCGACCGCCTCTGGACTCTCGCCGCGCCTGATCCGCATCGTCCTCAGGGGAGTATCGAGCCCGCACCCCCCTCCCCGAAGTCCTCTCCTGGCGCCTCACAGACGCTCGCTGCGGTAACCCTGAATTATGAGTTGACGAGAACCGGAGGGTAACCCTCACTTATGAGTTCCTACGG
>CAWBMV010000025.1:0-11924 GCA_963789955.1 uncultured Candidatus Rokubacteria bacterium | reverse complement strand
GCCACCCGTCCGGCGCTCCGGTAATAATTCAACCGCCCCCGGTGAGTACCGTGTCTGCCGAGGGGCGCACGACGTGGCGGCCGTTCTTACCCCTCGGCGTGGCCCTGGCACTCGGGATACTGGGGCTCGTCGTCTTCAGAGTGTTGCGTAGACGAGTGAAACCGAGCGCCGCATGACGATCTGTCTCTGACAGTTTCGCAGTAGTTCCGCAGAGTCACCGCGGGTGGTGTCCCGCATTATGTGGAAAATGCCGGCACGCAGCTTCCGGCAATCCGCCCGGCTCACATCGTTGCGTCGCCCATCATCATTCGATGAACCGATCCGCTCGCAACAGCATGGACTGAGGAATCGTGAGGCCGAGCGCCTTCGCGGCCTTGAGGTTGACCACCAGCTCGAACTTCGTCGGCTGCTCGACAGGGAGATCAGCGGGCCGGGCGCCTTTGAGGATCCTGTCCACCAGGCGCGCGGCCTGGCGCCCGAATCCGTAAAGGCTCGGCGCATAGCTCGCCAGCCCGCCCCGCTCTACATAGAACGCATCGTCGAACATGGTCGGCATCGTCCGCTTCGGGGCGATCTCGAGAATCGACCCGGGGATATTGAGCGACAGCAATCGGGTCGAGAAGATCCCGTCCACCTCGCTTTTCCTGGTCGTGCTGATCACGGATCGAGCCTCCTCTTCTGTCCGCACCGGTCTTTCGACGAGCCTGAGGCCGAGGCGGTGCGCGGCATCGCGGTGCACACCCAGTCTCGAGAGAGCGACTGCGTTTGCCGCGTCGAAGACGAAGAGAACTCGTTTCAGGTCCGGGATGAGGTCGCGAAAGATCTCCATGCGCTTCGGCACGAGCTCGAGCTCGAGATCCGCGATTCCAGTGATGTTCCCACCGGGTCGCGCGAAGCTCTTCACGAGCCCTGATCCAACCGGGTCGCCTCCGCCCATAAAGACGATCGGAATCCGGGTCGTTGCCAACTGGGCGGCCGTCGCCG
Organism: uncultured Candidatus Rokubacteria bacterium; assembly: GCA_963789955.1. Lineage (GTDB taxonomy): Bacteria > Methylomirabilota > Methylomirabilia > Rokubacteriales > CSP1-6 > AR31. The sequence goes on along the minus strand of CAWBMV010000025.1, from coordinate 10,940 downwards.
CATTTTCAGTGGCAACGATGAGATCGACGCCGTTGCGGACGAGGGCGCGGGCGGCCTCGGGGAGCTCGGCGAGGCTGCCCTGGGTGAAGCGCACCCCAATCACGAAGTTCTCGTTCTCGCGGTATCCAAGCTCCAGAAGACCGTCGCGGAGGCCGACGATGTGTGGCGTCGGCCCCCATGACTCCGTCAGCGCTCCGATCTTGACCAGGCGAGGCGATTGCGCTTCGGTCAGGCGGGCCGTTGGCCCTGCGAGCGTGACCACGATTCCGAGCACCAGCAGAAAGCCGCGGCCTGCCGTCATTGGGCGGCCGAACCGGGGGCCGGCTCGGCTAGCAGTGCTTCGATGAGCGCACGGGCCGGCGCACTCTCCCACTGGCGAGGTCCGATGGCAAAGGCGACGGCGCGCCCATCCCGCCCGACGACGAACGTCGTCGGAAGCGCGATGACGCCGTACAGGGCATTGATCTTGCCGTCCGGATCGAGCACGAGTGGGAACGTCAGGCCCAGCTCCTTGGCGTAGCGCCCGACTGCTTCCTTGCTCTCGCGGGCATTGACCCCGATGATGGCGAGTCCCCGCGACGAGAACTCGGGCTGGAGCCGCTCCAGCACGGGCATCTCTGCGCGACACTCGAGACACCAGCTCGCCCAGAAGTTCAGAACAATGACCGTCCCCCGGTGCTCCGTCATTGACAGTTGCCGGGCGTCGAGCGTGCTGCCACTGAACTGGGGAATCGCCGTGCGGGAGGTATAGCTATAGAGGTCGAGGGTCTTGAGAAGAGACGCCAGCGTCGCCTGGTCGGCGCTCGCGGCATCGTCCAGGGCGGCGACGAGCAAGCCTAACGCGAGCAGCCCTGCCCGGGCGGCGAGCCAGGCGGGCGACGATGCTCTCATCGCCGCTGGGGGGCCCGGCATCACAGTTAGCGCTTGCCGATCGCCTCTTGGATACCAGGCAGGAGGGTGTCGCCATAAACAACCGTCGTCTCGTCGTTCTCGATAATCCACTTCTTGCGGATCGTTGCCTTGCGGGTCGATGAGAAAGAAGGCCCGAATCGCGGCCATTGTCTTCTCGTTGAGGACCCCGTAAGCGCGGATCACCTTCCGGTCGGGAAAGTCGCTGAGCAGCGGGTACGGCAGTTTCAAAGATTCGGCGAACGTCTGCTGTGAGAAGGTCAAGTTGGCGCTGATACCGAGGTTCTGGACCCCCAGGGCTTCGAATCGCTTGTAGTCGGCCTTCCTGGCCAACAGGTTCGCCGCTCACGTCGGAGCGAAGTCAACGCCGTAGAACTCGAGGAGGACCCACTTCTTACCCCGAAAGTCATTGAGGGAGATATCGCCACCGGTGGTGCTCGCCAGCGTGAAGGGGGGCGCCGGCTCGCCCACCTCCACCGCCCCGGCCGGCCGTGAAGCGCCGAGGACCGAGGAGACCGCCAGTGCCGTTCCCAACAGAACCCAACTGAGCATTCGCCTGCTGAGGACCCTCATGTGTGCCTCCAGCCCCGTTTGCGACCTATTCTCGCCGTTGCGGTCGCAAGCATAGGTGTTCACGCCGACACTGACAAGCACCGCTACAGCACACCTCGCATCATGCGGCCACCTCCGTGCGCTGACGCAACACCACAGCGATCTTCTGCCACCCGTCGATTCGCCGCAACTTGATCTGTCCGCTCACCACGCCTGCCGGGGCGGCCGGCAGATCGTGCACTTCACCAACTGGAAGAATGCGCCATTTCTCTTTTCCACCAGAACCGGGACACGACCTCACCGCATCGCACGAGGTTGTCACGATCTGTTACGATCTGCCGCCATGGAACTTGCACGCTCCCACCCCGAAAGACTCTCGTAGACGCCTCGCGCATGTTCATCGTCGGGATCGACGTCGGCGGCACGTTCACCGATCTGACCGCGGTCGACGAAGCGACCGGTAAGGTCGTCGTCACCAAGGTGCCGTCGAAACCGCGCGACGAGAGCGCGGCCGTTCTCTCGGGGCTCCAGGCGCTGGGCATCGCGGGGCGTGACGTGCGCCGGCTCGTCCACGGCACGACCGTCGGGACCAACGCGGTGCTCGAGCGGCGCGGCGCGCGGGTGGCGATTCTGACGACGGCCGGCTTTCGCGACCTGATCGAGATCGGCCGCACCAAGCGGAATATCCCGGCGCTCTTCGTGCCGACATTCGTGCGCCCCAAGCCGGTCGTCGAGCGAAAGCACCGCTTCGAGATCGTCGAGCGCCTGGCGGCCGACGGCGCCGTGCTGGTGGAGCTCGATCCGGCCAGTGTCGAGCGCGCGCTCGATGCCGCGGCGGCCTCGGGCGCCGCGGCACTCGCCGTCTGTCTTCTCCACGCGTACCTGAATCCGGCCCACGAGCGTGCGGTCGCCGATCTCGCGAAGGGGCGCTACCCGAGACTGCCCGTGTCGTGCTCCGCCGATGTCGTCGCCGAGTATCGTGAGTTCGAACGCTTCTCCACGACCGTGCTCAACGCGTACCTGCAGCCGATCATGGATGGCTATCTGGCCGGGCTCGAGGAGCGTTTGCGGTCCGCCGGTTATGCCCACGGCGTCCTCACCGTGGCCTCGAGCGGCGGCATGATGACGACGGAGACGGCGCGGCGCCTGCCCATCAAGACGATCTTCTCGGGCCCGGCCGGCGGCGTGAGCCAGGCGTGCTTCGCGGGCGAGGTCGCCGGGGTGCGCGACTTCATTACGTACGACATGGGCGGCACCTCGACCGACGTGTGTCTCGTGCGCGATCTGGCGCCGCTGACGACGTCCGATGGCATGCTCGGCGCCTTTCCCGTCAAGGTCCCCCAGCTCGACATGCACAGCGTCGGCGCGGGCGGCGGCTCGATCGCGTGGCTCGACGTGGACGGAAGCCTCCAGGTGGGGCCGCGTAGCGCCGGTGCCTCGCCGGGCCCGGTCGCGTACGGCCTCGGCGGCACGGAGCCGACCGTGACCGACGCCAACGTCGTGCTCGGCCGCATCGGGACGACGAAGCGTCTGGGCGGCAGCATCGCCATCGACGCGGCCGGTGCGCGTCGCGCCCTCGCCGATCTTGGCGGGCGACTCGGTCGGTCGATGACCGTCGAGGCGCTTGCCGAAGGCGTCGTCACGATCGCGGTGGCGCGGATGACCTCGGCGATCCGCGAGATCTCGATCCAGCGCGGGCATGATCCTCGAGACTTCACCCTGATCGCGTTCGGTGGCGCCGGGCCCATGCACGCGCTCGCCCTGGCCCAGGAGATCGGCGTTCCGCGCGTGCTCGTGCCCCGCCACCCCGGGAATTTCTCGGCGCTCGGTCTCCTCGCCTCGCAGATCAAGCACGACGACGTCAGGACACGCGTGGGCCCGCTGCGCGATCGTCTCGTGGTCGCGGTCGAGCTGTTCGGCGAGATGGAGGGCTCCGCGCGGCACCAGCTCAGCCTCGAAGGCTTCACCGCGCAGGAGCAGCGTCTCGTCCGCTCGCTCGATCTGCGCTATCAGGGCCAGGCGTTCGAGCTGAACGTGGCCGTCGGCGACTTGGGCGTGAACGCGCTGGCGCTCGACACGATCGAGGGCGCGTTCCACCGCCAGCACCTCGCCGCGTACGGGCACTCGAGCCCGGGCGCCACGATCGAGCTCGTCAACGCGCGACTGACAGCCTACGGCCTCGTCCCCAGGCCGTCGAGTGAACGCCACCGCAGCGCGGGAACCTCGCTCGACGGCGCGCTGGTCGAGCGCCGTCCGGTGTGGTTCGAGGGAGCGCCGCACAACTGTCCGGTGTGGGAGCGAGAGCGGCTTCCCGAGCGGTCTAACATCCGCGGCCCCGCCATCGTCGAGGAGTTCGGCGCGACGACGATCGTTCCCCCAGGGTGGCGCGGTGAGGTCGATGAATACGGCAATCTGCGCTTCGGCCGAGAGGCCCAGCCGTGATCGATCCCATCACCCTCGAAGTGCTGCGCGAGGCGTTCGTGTCGATCGTGCGCGAGATGCGCGTGACCCTGGTGCGCACCGCGTTCTCGTCGATCCTCTACGAGGGCGAAGACTTCTCCTGCGTGCTCATGGACGGGCAGGCTCAGATCGTCGCCATGTCCAAGGGCCAGGATCACCCGCTCCACATCGTGCCGGTCAGCTGGTCGATGAAGGCCATGCGGGAGAAGTTCGGCGACGACATCCACCCCGGCGACATCTTCCTGCACAACGAGCCGTACACGGGCGGCACCCATCTCAACGACGTCGCCATGATCTATCCGCTCTTCGCCGCGGACGGTGACATGTTCGTGTTCCCCGTCGTGCGCGCGCACTGGGGTGACGTGGGCGGGATGAGCCCGGGCAGCCTCTCGGGCCGCGCGACCGAGATCTTCCAGGAAGGCGTGCGCATCCCCCCGATCAGGATCGTCGATCGCGGCCGGCCGAACGAGGCCGCGCTCGATCTGATCTTCAGCAACATGCGCGGCCCCCGCGAGCGGCGCGGCGACTTTCAGGCGATGCTCGGGACCTGCCGGAAGGCCGCCGAGCGGGTCGAAGAGCTGGTCGCGCGCTACGGCGCCGTGACGATCCGCGACGCCGTGGCGGAGCTCATGGATCGCGCCGAGGGCCGGATGCGCCGCGCCATCCGCGGGCTTCGCGCCGGCGAATACGTCTACGAGGCGCATCTGGAGGCCGGCACCGAGCGGCTCGAGCCGCTCACGGTGCGTGCCCGAGTCACCGTCGCCGGCGACACGATCACGGTGGATCTCGCCGGCACCTCGCCCCAGACGCTCGGGCCGACCAACGTCGGCCCTGCGATGGCGCCGACCGGCGCCTTCACGATCATCAAGTCGTTCCTCGATCCCGGCTCCGATGTGAACTCGGGCGCCTTCCGGCCGCTCACGGTGATCACGCCGCCGGGCACGATCGTGAACGCCAACCCGCCCGCGCCGTGCGGCGGTATGGTCGAGGTGAAGTACTGCGTGGAGTCGGCCGTGATGGGCGCCCTCGCCCAGGCGCTCGACGGCAAGATCGCGGGCGACCTCAAGGGCGGCGGCAATCACTGCTACGTCGGGGGGCCTCATCCACAGACGAACGAGACGTTCATCTTCTACGAGTACCCGGCCGGCGGCACCGGCGGCTTCGACGGCGGCGACGGCAGCAACACCGTGCGCACGTGGACCGAGAGCGACATGACGACGCTCCAGCCCATCGAGGCCGTCGAGCAGCTCTATCCCGTCCGCATCGAGCGCACCGCGCTGCGCGAGGATTCGGGCGGCCCCGGACGCTGGCGCGGCGGGCTCGGTCTCACGCGCGAGGTGCGGATCCAGGCGTCCGGCACTCAGCTGTCGGTGCTCGCCGAGAAGTCGGTGCTGCCGCCGTTCGGCGTTTCGGGTGGCGCGGCCGGCGCGACCAATCGATTCTGGGTCCGCCGAAACGGTCGGCGTGTCCAATCGTCCCCGCTGCCCGGCAAAGTGAGCGGATTTCCGCTCGAGCTTGGTGACGTGCTGCTGATGGAGTCGAGCGGTGGCGGTGGCTTCGGCGACCCCCTTGAACGCGATCCGGAGCGTGTCGCCGCGGACGTGGGCGAGGGCTACGTCACGCCGGCGGCCGCCGAGGCGATCTACGGGGTCGTGCTACGCCAGGGCGCGCCCGATGCCGCTGCCACCGCGGCGAGGCGCTCGTCGCTGCGCGCGACCCGACTGCGCGTCCGAGTGATCGCCGGAGCCGGTCTCGACACTCAGAGTGGACGCGAAGTTCGGCTGAGCACAGAGGCCGCGACGCGGCTCGGCGTGACCGCCGGTGCGGTCGTCGAATTCGTGAACCCGCGCGGCGCGCCGCTGCGAGCCTGGGTGGTCGGCCCCGTGGCGTCACCTGCCGGTGGTGGCGCAGTGGCCGAGCTCGCGCCAATCGCCATGCGCATGCTCGCCGGCACCGACCTCTCCGAGGTGGAAGTCCGCGCCATCCATACGGGCGTGTTGACGGCGTAGCGCTCCAGGGACATGCCACGCCGCTCTGCCACGAGACGTCGGACTATCGTCGTCCTGACCGAAGATTGAAGACAGGCAGGCCGGCCATTGACACTATGTGCTACATGTAGCACAATCATCGGGTGCGCACCGCCGGAGTACGCGAGGCCCGCCAGAATCTCTCCGTTCTTCTCGACGAAGTTCGCAAGGGTCGCGAGGTCCTGATCACGGAGCGCGGGAGGCCCGTGGCCAAGCTGGTGCCGCCGGATCGCCCGCGCGGAAAAACCGTGCCGAACCTGGCGTCGTTCCGCCGCAAGATGCCGGTCCTCGACCCTCCGCTGTCCGCCACTGTCGCCCGGGACCGCGCAGATCGCCTCTAGGAGACGCACGCCCGCACGGCTCGCCGAGCGAAGGGCCGCCTATCGCGCGAAGCTCCCCGGCCCCCTCTACTGCGATACCAGCGCCCTGCTGAAGCTCTACCTGCCCGAACCAGGAAGCGACGAATTCAACGAGGTCGTAGAGGGCCGGGATGATGTGCTCGTGTCCGATCTGGCCGTCACCGAGATCGTCTCGGCGGTCGCGCGACGCCTGCACCAGAGGTCGTTCACCCGAGAGGCGGCGCGGCGGCTTCAGCACGCGGTGCTCCAGCGTCTCGACGAGGGCGTCTATCATCGCGTCGAGCTGACCCGCGATGTGCACCGCCGAGCGGAGCACTTCCTGCTGGCGCTCGAGGGCACCTCGCTGCGTGCCGCCGACGCCCTTCATCTGGCGCTCGCGACGTCGGGGCGTGCCGCGTCGTTGGCGACATTCGACACTCGCCTGGCTGCGGCGGCCCGCGCCCGCGGTCTCGCCGTCTACCCCGCCTGAACGCCCAACCCTACGCAAGCTCACGCCTTCCCGGCGAATTCCGCCGGGCAATCGCTTGACGGACCGGCCCGGGTCGTCCTACCCTCTTGAGATTATGGCGCTGACATTCCGGAACCTCCACCCAGTGTTCGTCGGTGAAGCCAGCCCGATCGAGCTCCGCGCGGTCCACGACGAGGAGATCCTCGCCGAGATCCGCGCCGGCATGGACAAGTATGCCGTGCTCGTCTTCCGCGACCAGCCGTTCGAGGACGCTGAGCAGCTCGCGTTTGCCCAGCGTCTGGACGGCAAGCTGCACGAGGGCACCGGCAGCCGCGTGATCGCGAAGAATCGCTTCGGCAACGAGGCGCTGTCGGACATCTCGAATGTCGACGCCGAAGGCGAGCTCATGAAGGCCGACGATCGCCGGCGCCACTACACGCTCGGCAATCGGCTCTGGCACACCGACGCGTCGTTCAAGGATCCGGCGGGGCGCTACTCGATGCTGCACGCGCGCGTGGTGCCGCCGGTCGCGGCCGACACCGAGTTCGCCGATATGCGCGCCGCCTACGACACGCTGCCGGCGGAGACGAAGGCGCTGATCGAAGGGCTTCGCACGCACCATTCGATCGCCCACTCACGCCAGATCCTCGGGTTCGAGTTCTCCCAGAGCGAGCAGGATCAGCTGAAGGGCGCGGTGCACCCGCTGGTGCGCACGATCCCGCGCTCGCTCGCGCCGTTCGCTCTACCTGGCGTCGCACCAGACACGGATTCTCGACTGGCCGCTGCCCGAGGGGCGTCTCCTGCTGCGCGATCTGACGGAGCACGCGACCCAGCGAGAGTTCGTCTATCGTCACGCCTGGCGTGTCGGCGATCTCGTGATCTGGGACAACCGCGCGACGATGCACCGGGCGCGGCCATTCGACGACACGAAGTATCGCCGTGAGCTTCGCCGCGTGACGACTCTCGACATCGACGAGCCCGCGCTCGTCGCGGCCGGCTCGTAGCCCGCGAGCTCCCACCCTGGACACCGACGGCCGCTCGCCCCTCGACGCCGCCCGCAAGCTCGTTCCCCAGATCCGCTCCGCCGCGGACGAGATCGAGAAGCAGCGCGAGCTGCCGCGCCCGCTCTTCGAGGCGATGGCCGACGCCGGCCTGTTCCATATGGCGATCCCGCGCGCGATCGGCGGCGGCGAGATCGATCTGCCGACCTACATCCAGGTCATCGAAGAGATCGGCAAGGCCGACGCGAGCACCGGCTGGTGCCTGAACCAGGGCGCGATCTTCGGCACCTACGCCGCGCGCATGCCGCGCGCGGTCGCCCGCACGATCTGGGTCGACGTGCCGCGCGCCGTCGTGGCGAACACCCCGGCGGCGACCGCCAAGGCGATCGTGGTGCCGGGCGGCTATCGCGTCACCGGCCCGGCGGCCAGGGGTTCAGCACCGGCTGCCGGCACGCATCGTGGGTCGCCGCGCACGCGCAGATCACCGAGAACGGTCAGATCCGCATGGAAGACGGCGCAGCCCGAGGCGCGCTACATGTTCGTGCCGGTCGCGGAGGCGGAGCTGCTCGACACCTGGCACACGCGCGGCATGCGCGGCACGGGCACGCACCACTTCGCGGTCAACGACGTCTTCGTGCCGACCGAGCGCACCGTGCTCTCGGAACCGCGCCGCTGATCGAGGACGCGCCGCTCTACCGGATTCCGCGAACGCTTGCTGTTCGCCTCGGGCGACGCCGCGGTCGCGTTCGGGATGGCGCGCACGTGCCTGGAGACGTTCGGCGAGCTGGCCGGCGCCAAGACCCCACGCGCGATGCCGACCTTGCTGCGCGAGCAGCCGATGATCCAGCTGACAGTCGGGCAGGCCGAGGCCGCGCTACGCTCCGGCCGCGCGTTTCTCGTCGAGGCGGTCCGCGAGGCGTGGGCGGCCAGCGTGAACGAACGCGCTCAGCGCTCGAGCATCGCGCGAATCTTCGGCTGGCCACGACGCACGGGATCCGGCTCGCCGCGCAGATCATCGACAGCGTGTACAACGCCGCGGGCGCGACGGCCGCCTACGAGGATCATCTGCTCCAGCGCCACTTCCAGGATATCCACGTCATCACGCAGCATCTTCAGGGACGACTCGCGCACTACGAGCTGGTCGGCCGCTACTGGCTCGGCCTGAAGATCGACGAGGCGCGGCTCTAGCTCAGCTCCGCCCGTTCGCGAGCACCGACCGCCCCGTCGCTCGCAGAAGCTTCCGATCGGCCTCCGCGCTCGCCGCGACTGGGACCCGCAGCACGATGTCCTGCGTGAACGTCGGGATGGTCTTGCCCTCTGGCCAGCGCGTCCCAAAGGGGTCGCGGCCGCGGGCCACCGCGCGGATGCCGTCGCGCACGATGCGCCGGAGCATGATCACGCCGCGGTCGGTCGACGCGAGATTCTCGAGCGCGTGGACCGCGATCGTGCGCTGGCTCGACTGCGCGTCGAAGTCGGCGGGAAAGCGCTGCCGCTCGTCGTAGGGACGATCGTCGGACTGGCCGAACCCGGGCCGGCCGACCTGCTCCGGCGAGAGTCCCCAGGCCGGATCCACCTGCGCGAGCTCGAAGTTCGTCGTGTGCGTGTCGTCGTTCGGCACCGCCCAGCGAATGATCACCGGCCGGCTCGCCGGCTTCGGCTCGTCGGCTTCCTCGGTCTCCCGCGTGAACTGATGAATGTTCGGCGGCATGTAGTCGCAGACGCGGACCCACACGAGATCGCCGACCCGGCGCGTCGCCAGGTAGACCATGCCGGCATCGGTCAGCTTCCAGTCGAGCTCGGGCACGGCGCCGAACGCCGGCGTGAACTGGTAGCCGCTGCTGAGCGCGTGTAAAAACGCGGTGTGTACCGGGTCCATGCTGTTGTCCTTCACCTGGAGCCAGTTGCACGGGAGCATGAACTTCGCGGCGGGCATCAGCTGATGGCCGGCCACATCGTAGCTGTCGTAGACGGGAAATGCGGGGCGCCGGTCCGGCGGGCCGAGATATGCGAAGACAAGGCCCGCGAACTCGTGCGTCGGATATGCGCCCTGCCAGATGCGCTCCCGGAGACGGCTGCCCGCCGGCTCTCCCGGCGTCTCCAGACACCGTCCATCGACGTCGTACACCCAGCCGTGATAGCAGCAGCGAATGCCGCGCTCGAGCGGAATCCCGAACTCGAGTGACGTCCCGCGATGCGCGCAATGCAGGTGTAGCACGCCGACGCGCCCGCCGCGATCGCGGAACACCACCAGGTCCTCGCCGAGGAGTCGGGTTCTCAGCGGCGCCGACGTGAGCTCGCGCGCGAACGCGACGGGCTGCCAGAAGCGGCGCAGATACTCGCCGCACGGCGTGCCCGGACCGACCTCGGTCAGCTCGGGATCAGGCGGGGGAACGTCGCGGCGGCGGTAGCCGTCGAACGGACCGGCCTTCGGTTTCGTGGCGCGCGCTCGGGCTCGCTTCACGGCACTTCTTCCTTAGCGCCGACGAGCGAACCGAGTCAAGTCGGCGGAGGTTGCCGAACGCACGCGCAGCCCCCTGGCAAGACCAGGAGGCTGCGCGCGAAAGTGTTGCCGAACGGTCGCTACGAGCGACTACCAGCGACCACGATGATGGTATCCGCCGTGGCCGCCACCCACAGGGACCGGCACCAGAAGACACCCGGCGGTGCTGATCGTGACGACGCACGCGAGCAGGAACGTCGCCGCCAGGCGGCGGAACACATTCGGTCGTTCCATGGTCTCAATCCTCCTCAATTGGATCGTGTTGTTTCGACCCTACCCGGCCGCCGGAGGTGGCGGGGGCGGAGAGCCGGCCGGCGGCAGATCCGGAGCGGCCGGTACGGCAGGCGGCGGCGGCGCGATGTAGGTCTGAGCCGGCACCCAGGCCCAGTAGTAAGGAACCGTGATCCCGTCGCCCCGGAGCTGGTACTGGCCGGTGGGGTAGTTGACGACGGTGACGGTCGGCGCCGCGAGCATCACGACCCGGCCGCCGGTCCACCACCAGACGTAGTACGGGGACCAGAATCCAGGTCGGTGCTCGAATCGCCAGCCACGGCCACGGTCGAAGTGCCAGTCTTCGTGACGGACGAACGTCCGGTGCTCGATGCGGGCGCGCTCGTCCCGAAACACCGGCCCATGTCTCTCGTCTCGCCACTGCGCCTGGGCGGTGGTGGCCAGGGTCAAACT
>CAWBMV010000024.1:0-24782 GCA_963789955.1 uncultured Candidatus Rokubacteria bacterium | reverse complement strand
CGGCCCCGCACCGCGACGCCGTTCTTTGGCTACGGCTACCAGACCTGGATCTTCCCGGGCGACCGCCGAATGTTCGCGTTCCTCGGCGTGCGCGGCCAGGCGATCTACGTCGATCCCGCGAGCCGGCTCGTGCTGGTGACGCCGCGGTGCGTAAGCTGCCGGTCGACCCGGGGGTCGCGGAGACGGGCGCGCTCTGGCGCGCCGTCGTGCGCGGATCTCGGCGGCTGACGGCGATGCCGCGGAACGCGTATCGTGCCGAGGTGATCGGCAGCCTACTGCGTCCCGCCTACCTCAAGGACGCTCGCCGGCGCCACGCGCCGGGCTCCATCACCGACGCCGAGCTCAAGCGCGCGGAGGACCGCGCCGTCGACGACGCCGTGCGGATCCAGGCACGGGCCGGCGTGTCGGTGCTCACCGACGGCGAGATGCGGCGCTACGCGTACTTCGGCCACTTCATCGATTCGATCGAAGGCTTCGACAAGTTCGGCGGCTGGGCGGTTCCCTTCCGGGACGAGCAGGGCCACGAGCTCCTCTTCCAGCGTGCCGTCGTGGTCTCGCGCCTCAGGCGCCGGCGCCATCTGTGCGCCGAGGAGTTCACGTACCTCCGGGCGCGCACCGAGCGGCCGACCAAGGCGACGTTGATCAGTGCCTTGAACACGACGTCCTACTACGATCCGGACAAGTCGGCCGGCGCCTACCCGACACGCGACGCCTATCTGAGCGACGCCGTCGACATCCTGCGCGGCGAGGTGGACGAGCTCGTACGTCTGGGCTGCACCTACATCCAGATGGACGGCCCGCCGTACACGCTCGTGATGGACCCGGCCACCCGCGAAGGCTATCGGAGCCGCGGGACGGACCCGGAGCGCCTGATCGACCTCGGTGTCGAGATGGACAACGCGGTCATCGGCAACCATCCGGGGGTCACGTTCGCGCTGCATCTGTGTCGCGGCAACAATCAGAGCAAATTCCTCGGCAGCGGCGGCTACGACCCGATCGCCGCGAAGGTCTTTCGCGCGAGCCGGTTCTCGCGCTTCTTGCTGGAATACGACGACGCGCGCTCCGGGAGCTTCGAGCCGCTGAAGAACGTGCCCGACGACCGGACCGTCGTGCTCGGACTGGTCACGACCAAGCATGCCGCGCTGGAAAGTCGGGGAGAGCTCGAGCGCCGGATCCGCGAGGCCGCGGCCTTCGTGCCGCTTGAACGGCTCGCGTTGAGCCCGCAGTGCGGGTTCGCCTCGACCGAAGAGGGGAACCTGATCACGGCGGCCGACCAGGAGGCCAAGCTCGCGCTCGTGACCGAGACCGCCCGCGAGGTCTGGGGCGTGTCTTGAGGGGCGACCGCGTATACTCGTGGCCCGGAGATTTGGGCCGATGACGCCGAACGCGACCGACAGAAGGCCTGGCGCGTGAGTATTCGCGTGATCCGCTGCGGCACGCTCTTTGACGGTGTCGCTCAGGCGCCGATCCGGAACGCGGTGGTCGTCGTCGACGGCAATCGGATCGCCGCCGTCGGACCGGCCGACCGCACGCCGGCGCCTCCAGGCGCCGATACGCTCGACCTCACGAACCGCTTCGTCATGCCCGGGCTCATCGACTGCCACAGCCATGCCTCGATCGTGCCGGGCCTGGGCGATCAGCTCGGTCAGCTCTGCCGCGGTCCCGTGCCCCAGGCGCTCGCCGCCACCGCGAATCTCAGAACGGATCTCGCCGCGGGGACCACGACGATGCGGATCATGGGCGAGGAGCACTTCCTCGACATCGAGGTTCGCGACGCGATCGAGGCCGGTGTGATCGCCGGGCCGCGCTTGCTGGTCGCCGGGCGTGGGCTCGCCGCCAATAACGGCCACGGCCGCGCGCTCGCCAGCTACGACGGCGTGGACGAAGTGCGGCGCGGCGCGCGCGAGAATCTTCGGCGCGGCGCGAACCACGTGAAGATCTTCGTCACCGGCGGGGTCAGCTCGCCCGGGCGCGATGTCGACGTCGAGCGCCTACACGCGCGAGGAGATTCGGGCGGCCGTCGAAGAAGCGCACCGCGCCGGCACGTACGCCGCCGCGCACGCCCACGGCGGGGCCGGGCTGCGCCTCGCGGTGGAAGAAGGCGTGGGCACGATCGAGCACGGGCTCCTGGCCGGCGACGAGGACATCGCGCTGATGATCGAGCGTCGCGTGTGGCTCATCTGCACGTTCTCGATCTTCATGCACCCGACCGGCATCGAGCAGGGCGACGGTCAGCGTCCGGTCATCATGGACAAGGTGCGCTGGGCTCGGCGGGTGGCCGGGGAGACCTTTCCACGTCACCTGGCCTCGGGCATCCGCTTCGCGTGCGGCACCGACAGCATGCACGGGCTGATGCCGATCGAGCTGGAGACGCTCGTCAGCTTCGGCGTGTCGCCGCGCGACGCGCTGCTGGCCGGCACGCGCTGGGGCGCCGAGGCGTGTCGGGTCGACGACCAGATCGGGACGTTGGTGCCGGGCAAGCGCGCCGACCTGATCGCGATCGACGGCGACCCGCTGAAGGACATCCAGGCGCATGCGGCGCGTGAGCCTGGTCATGAAGGATGGAGTGCCCTATCAGGGAGCTCTTCGGGAGGAACGGGCGATGAGCGAGATCACGAGGCGTGAGTGGCTCCATAGAACGGGCGGGCTCGCGGTCGGAGCGGGGATCGGCTCGCTCGTCGGGGAAACCGGCGTCAGGCTCGCGGCCGCTCAGGGGCAGCCCAAGCGCGGCGGCGTGCTCCGCGTCGCCACCGTCGACAAGCCCGTGAACATGGATCCCGGCTACGCCCAGCTCTACTCGTCGCTGCAGGTCTACCAGAACGTCTACAACAAGCTCGTCTACGTGGACGAGGCCGGCCAGTTCATCCCGGGCCTGGCGAAGTCGTGGAAGCAGGAAGACGACAAGACGTGGCTCTTCGACCTGGTCGACAACGCCACGTTCCACAACGGCGAGCCGTTCACAGCCAAGGACGTCGCCTTCACGTTCGCCCGCATCCTCGACGCGAAGAACAAGCTCCCGATGCGCATCTTCTTCACGCCGATCGAGGGCGTGGAGGCGGTCGGCCAGCACCAGGCGCGCTTCCACCTGAGCCGCTCGTGCGGTCCGCTCCTGGCGATGCTCGCGCAGGCCACCGAGGTCGTGAACGAGAAGGCGCTCCAGGAGAAGGACCCGAAGCTGTTCCCGATCGGCACCGGACCCTATCGCTTCGCCGAGTGGGTGAAGGACGACCACATCACGCTCGAGCGCTGGGACAAATACCATCGGCCCGGGCGCCCGTACCTCGACAAGATCATCTTCTACTCGCCGCCCGACGACACCGTGCGGCTCACCGGGCTTCAGACCGGGCGCTTCAACTGGATCCAGACGGTCCCGCCCCAGCGCATCGGCGAGCTGGAGCGTGCGCGCGACATGAAGTCGTCACCGGGCCGGCCGTACTTTCCGTTCTATTTCATGCTCAACGCGAGCAAGCCGCCGCTCGCCGACAAGCGTCTTCGTCAGGCGATCGCGTGGGCCGTCGATCGCGCCGAGATCGTGAAGCTCGTCTACTTCGGCAGCCACGTCGTCACCGCCGAGCCCACGCCGGAGCCGAGCATCTGGGCGACCGGGGTGAACGCCCACAAGGGCGGGCCCGATCTCGCGAAGGCCAAGCAGCTCATGAACGAGGCCGGCGTCGGCGGCGGGTTGACCCTGACCTACCTCGTCAAATCGCAGGTGCCGGTGCTGGTCAAGACGGGCGAGATCCTGCGCGAGCAGCTGAAGAAGATCGGCATCACGCTCGAGGTCCAGCCGGTCGAGTCCGGGCAGTACTTCGAGGCGCTGGTCGGCAAGAAGTTCGACATCGCCGGGGCGTGGTGGAGTGTCACCGTCGATCCCGACATGTTCTACAACCCGATGCAGCACTCGACGTCGCCCTGGAACTTCACCGGCTTCAAGTCGGAAGAAGCCGACAAGCGCCTGGACGCCTTCCGCTACACGGCGAGCCCGGCGGCGCGCAAGAAGATGTACCCCGAGCTGGTGCGCTGGTTCCAGGAAGAAGGCTCGCTGATCGTCTTCAGCAACGAGATCCAGCGCTACTGGATGAAGCCCAACGTGAACGGCGTGGTCCCGCTCTCGTCGCTCGAGCTCCGCTTCGAGGACGCCTGGCTCGCCTAGTCCGTGGCAGTGCGCGCCGCAGGCCGTCGCGGGGCTGGGACCCGCCGGCCGAGGCGCGCATATAGACGCTCATGGCGTCACTGATCTACGTGGTGCGGCGGCTCGCGCTGGCCGCGCCGCTGCTGCTCGGAATGAGCGTGCTGGTGTTCGGGCTCATGCGCGTGATCCCGGGCGATCCGGCCGTCGTCGTCCTCGGCTACAAGGCGACGCCCGAGAGCATCCGAGCGATGCGCGAGACCTTCCACCTCGACGAGTCCCTGCCGACCCAGTACGCGCGCTGGCTGGCCGGCGTCCTGCGCGGCGACTTCGGCATCGACTTTCGCCAGAACGAGCCGATCGGCCGGATGATCGTCGATCGGCTGCCGGTCACGATCGAGCTGACGTTGCTCGCCGCGCTGGTCGCGGCGCTGATCGGCGTGCCGCTCGGGCTCCTGGCCGGCGCGCGGCGAGGTGGCACCGCCGACCGGGCCTCCCTGGCGCTCGGGCTCCTGGGCATCTCGCTCCCGGACTTCTGGCTCGGCATCATGCTGATTCTCGTCCTGTCGCTGGCGGCGGGCATCATGCCGTCGAGCGGTTTCGTGCCGTTCGCCGAGGCACCGCTCGAGAACCTCTGGTACCTGGCGCTCCCCACGCTCACCCTCGCGGCGAGCCGTGCGGCGGCGCTCGGCCGGCTCACGCGCGCCGCGGTGCTCGACGTCGTGCATCGGCCGTTCGTGCAGTTCGCGCGCGCCAAGGGGCTCAGCGAAGCCGCGATTCTCGTGCGCCACGTGCTCCCGAACGCCGCGATCCCGATCGTGACGGTGATCGGGCTCCAGGTCGGCTACATGCTCGGTGGCGCGATCGTCGTCGAAACCATTTTCACGTTACCCGGGCTCGGCCGGATGACCCTGGACGCGGTGCTCGAGCGCAACTACCCGGTCGTGCAGAGCGGTCTCCTCGTCGTGGGCGCGATGTTCATGCTCGTGAACCTGGCGACCGACGTCGTCTATGGGCTCCTCGATCCGAGGCTTCGCCGCCGATGAGCGGCCGGACGTCGGCAGTCGCGATGACCGGCCTTGCCGTCGTGGTCCTGCTCGCGCTATTGGCTATCGCGGCGCCGCTGGTGCTGCCGGGGAGCCCGACCGAGATCACCAGCGCCGCGGCGCTGCGGGCCCCGACGGTCGTCGAGCCGTTCGGCATGGACGATCTCGGGCGGAGCGTGCTGAGCCGGGTGATCCACGGCTATCGCGTCTCGCTGGGCGTGGCGCTGGCGTCGGTCGCGATGGCCGTGTTCCTGGGACTGCCGCTCGGGCTCCTGGCCGGCTACGCCGAAGGCGTGCTCGACCAGCTCATCATGCGGCCGCTCGACATCCTGATGGCGTTCCCGGCGATCCTGCTGGCCATCGCGCTCACGAGCGTGTTCGGCACGGGCGTGCTGCTCGTGTCCCTGGCGCTCGCGATCGTCTACGTGCCGATCGTGGCGCGCGTCGTGCGGGCGGCGGTGCTGGCGACCAAGGCCGAAGTGTACGTGGAGGGCGCGCGGGCCGTCGGCGCGACGGCCCGACGGCTGCTGTTGCGTCACATCGTGCCGAACTGTGTGACGCCGTTGCTCGTTCAGGCCTCGGTGCTGATGGCGATCGCGATCCTCGTCGAGGCGGCGCTGTCGTTCCTCGGCGTGGGCGTGCGGCCGCCCACGCCGTCGCTCGGGCTGATGCTCTCGGACGGGCGCGGATTCATGCTGCAGGCGCCGTGGGTGGTCGTGTTCCCGGGGCTGGCGATCCTGATCGCCGTGCTCGGCTTCAACATGCTCGCCGACGGCTTGCGCGACTGGCTCGACCCGCAGCAGGGCGCGGGCCGGTGACCTCGTCTACTCCTTGTAGTCGAGACCGGCCGCCGCCAGCTTCGGCTTGAAGTCGGGTCGTGCGAGGAAGGCCACGAACGTCTGCCTCACAGCAGCCCGTAGAACTTGCCCGCGTTCTCGCAGGTGATCTTGTGCGTGACGTCGGCCGGCAGGTGGCCGAACTGCTCCTCGATGTACTTCGACGACTCGGGCCACACGCCGTCGCCGTGCGGGTAGTCGGAGCCCCACATGAGCGTCTCGACGCCCATGTCCTCGATGAGCTTGGTGCCGATGCGGTCGAACTGGAAGGTGCCCTTGCACTGCCGGCGCCAGTAGTCGCTCGGCTTCATCGTGAGGCCGAGATCGCGGAAGCGATCCTCCCACTCGAAGTCCATGCGGTCGAGCGCGTAGGGGATCCAGCCGATGCCGCTCTCGCCGAACGAGATGCGGACGTTCGGATAGCGCTCGAGCACGGCGGCGCCGATGACCGCGGCCAGAATGTTGACGAGGTTCATCTGGAAGCCGGACACGACGGTGAAGAACGCCGCGCGGCGCGTGAGCCCCTTCTGCGTATCGAGCTTGCCGGGCGGGAGCGCCGGGAACGTGTGGAAGTGGAGCGGCAGGTTCACGTCGTTCACGGCCTTCCAGAGCGGCTCCCAGACCGGATGCCACATGGGCTCCATGTCCCACGAGCACGAGAGCTCCATGCCGCGAAGCCCGAGCTTCGCCACGCGGTAGATCTCCTTCACCGCGGCGTCGATGTCGCCGTAGGGCAGGCAGGCCAGTCCGATGTAGCGATCGGGATAGTGGCTGCAGAAGTTCTTCAGCCAGTCGTTGTAGATCCGGAACATCTCGTTGGCGGCCTCCGCGTCGTTGAGCCGCGTCGCGGCGCCGAGGATGCCGTAGATCACTTCGGCCTGGACCCCGTCGCGGTCCATGTCCTTCACGCGCAGGGCCGGGTCGGTCGGACGGCGGATGCCCTTCTTGCCGTCCTCGTAGAGCCCGGTCGAGGCCATCACGTCGACCCGATAGTGCGAGCCCGGGACGTACTTCGCGCCGGCCGGGCCGACGCCGTTCATGAGGCCGAAGGATCCGCCGTTGCGGCAGGTCCAGTGTGGACCGTCCGGGCCGTCCGTGACGTACGGCATCCGCTCCTTCATCGCGGCCGACGCGTTCGAGGTGAACAGGTCGGGCGGAATCCAGGGCAGGTCGATGTGGCAGTCGGCCGAGATTCGCGTGTAGTGCATGGCGGTCCTCACTCTCTTATGGCCGTTCTCGAGCCGGACGTCCTCGTACGGCGCCGAGTACGGGAAAGCGGGGATCAGGGTGAGGGCCGGCTCCTCCACCTTGGGTCCCACGCCTCGAATGAATCCATTCTCCCAGATCGGAGCGAATACCACCCGATCGCTCAAGATCTTCTGGATCTGATGCAGCATCTGCTCGCGCTTCTTCCGGTCGAGCTCCTTCGCCTGGCGCTGGAAGAGATCCTCGACCTCCGGCAGGACGCCGTACGCGTAGCGCCCTTCCTTCGTCGCGAGGCCCTCGATGCGGGTGGCCGCGTTGCCGCCGGCACCCTGCGCGCCCATCACGATGCCGCGCAGCTTCTTCTCGGCCCAGGTGGCCAGGAACGCGGCACGCTCCATCGTGCGCACGCGCGTGCGGATGCCGACGGCGCCGAGGTTGCCGGCGATCGCTTCCGCCATCGAGAAGTAGGGCGGGTTGGGCGTGAGATCGCCTGCGTCGAAGCCGTTCGGGTAGCCGGCCTCGACCAGGAGCTGCTTGGCGCGCTTGGGATCGTACGGGTGCGCCTCGATCGGCAGCGCGAACTCCATGTGGCGCGGGACGATGTTCCCGGTGATGCCGGCGAAGCCGAGCTGCTCGGCCTCGTTCAAGGTCTTCCGGTCGATCGCGAGACTCGCGGCCAGACGAACACGCTGGTCGTGCCAGGGAGACTTCGGATCCCACTGCTCCGTGAAGTCGAGGAAGATGACGGTATTGGTCCGGACCGCGCTGAGCTTGAGCCCGGGTGTCCGCTGGACGTCCTGCGCCACCGGACCGGTCAGGAAGTAGACGACTTCCGCCTCACCGCGCTTGAGCGCGGCCGCGCGCGTGGTCTCGTCCGGGACGCTCTTGAAGATGAGGCGCTTCACGCTCGGCGTCTTGCGCCAGTAGCCGTCGAAGGCCTCGACGACGATCTCGACGCCGGGAGTCGAGCTCACGAACCGGTAGGGCCCGGCGCCGATCGGCGCCTTCTTGAAGCCATCGTCGCCGACCTTCTCGACGTACTTTTTCGGCACGACCCAGCCCGCGCCGGTCGCGGTGGTCCCGTAGAACGTCATGAAGTCGGGCCACGCCTCACGCAGGACGAACTTCACCCGGCGGGCGTCGAGCACCTGGACGTCCTTGACCTTCTCCTTCAGGAGCTTCGCCGCGCCGCCCTTGTAGCGATCGAACGAGAACTTGACGTCTTCGGCGGTGACGGGCTCGCCGTTGTGGAACTTGATGTTCTGTCGCAGGACGAACGTGTAGCTCGTGCCGTCCGGTGTGACCGACCACGACTCCGCGAGACACGGCGTGGTCTGGCCGCCCGGCATGGGCTTCACCAGCGCGTCGTGGATCGCGTACAGAACCTTGAAGGGGGTGATGGCGGATTCGGTCTCACCCGGGTCGAGCCAGCGGGGCGCCAGGGTGACGTGAAACGCATAGGTCAGCTGGCCTTCGGGCGCGGCGGCCTCGGGCCTGGTGACCGGCATGACGAGCACGACGAGAGTGAAGACGGCGACAAGCGGCGACGCGGCCGCGATCAATCGAGACCACCGACTCACGACGGATCCCCCTGTGGAATCACGCAGACGTCCAGAGTCCGCCCGCGAATCTGTTGTGCGCGCCGCAGGCCGTCGCGGGGCTGGGCCCCGCCGGCCGAGGTCGCGCGTGTATTAGACGCCCGCGCGCTTGAGCACGAGACCGATGTTCTGGGCGCCCGGCTTGCGCGTGCCCGCGTCGACCTCACGGACGGCCTCGACCGTCGCTGCAGAGACCGGGGTGGGCACGCCGCGCTCGCGGCCCTGCGCCACCACGTAGCCGTTCATGTAGTCGATCTCGGTCGGGCGGCCCTTGGTCACGTCCTGACCCATCGAGGCGCGCCAGTTGCGTCCGCCGGCCGAGGTCGGCGTCAGCATCCGGTCCAGGGTGTCGTAGACGTCACGCCGGTCGGCGGCGGCCCACTGATCGACGGTCGTGCCATTGAACTTCGGCACCTTGTAGCCGAGCGCCAGCCCGACCCGGGCAGACTCCGCGCCGAGATGGATCGTGATTGCCCGGCCCACTTCGCTCGAGGCGATCTCGGACGAGCCGAGCCCCGACATGGCCTGCACGGGGTTGCCCATCGCGTTCGCGCAGAGCTTGGCCCAGCGCTCGCCCCAGAGGTTCTCGGTGACCTGGGAGCCGTCGATCACCTTGAGCATCTCCGCCACTTCGTTGGCGCGCGCGGTGACTTTGCCGTCGTGCTCGCCCACGCGGAAGACGTCGTGTCCGGTGCCCTGGCCCTTCTCGGCGCCGCGCTCGACCTGGCCCGGCTTCCACAGGGCCACGCCGATCTTCGACATGACCAGACCGAGGGAGCGCGAGGCGCCGGCCACCGACGCGACGATCGGATCTGGCCAGCAATTTTCGGACGCGACGATATAGCCCTCTGGCTTCAGGTGCCGGAGCGCCAGCTGGGCCGCCCACGCCGTGTCGTAGACCTTCATGGCGACGAAGGCCAGGTCGAAGTCGCGCGGCATGCGCTGCGACTCGTTGAGATGAAACGCCTTCGGATGCGCCTCGAACGGGTCATGCGGCCCGGTCACGGAGATGCCCTTCTTGCGGATGGCTTCGACCTGCTCCGCCCAGGGATCGACGAGCGTCACGTCGTGGCCGGCCCTTGACAGGAATGACCCGATGTAACTCCCAATGGCTCCGGCGCCGACGAACAGGATCTTCTTGGCCATGCGATCCTCCCGGCTACGAATTCGAGTTCGAGTGCCGGGCATTATCGCGCGTCAGGGACTCGACCGCCAATCCCAGCCGGCGGCCTCCAGCTCGAGCAGGGCGGCGAAGCGGCCGGCGCGGCCGGCGAGCTCACCGGGAGAGCCTTCCTCCACGATCGAGCCCTTTTCCAGCACGACCACCCGGTCGGCTTCCATGGCGGTCGACAGGCGATGCGCGACCGTCAGAACGGCGCATCCTGCCGGCAAGACCCACTGGCGCAGCGCCGCCCGAAACGCGGCGTCGCTGACACCGTCGATCGCGGCGGTCGCTTCGTCCAGCAAGAGCACCGCGGGCTTGTGCACGAGTGCGCGGGCCAGGGCGAGCAACTGCTGCTGGCCGGCGGATAGCTGGGCTCCCTTGCCGCCGCTACTGCTGCTGAGCAGGGTCTGATAGCCCAGCGGGAGTGCGCGGATGAACGCGTCGGCACCCGCGATCCTGGCCGCTTCGAGCACGTCGGCCTCCGGCACCGACGCGTCCGTGAGCGTGAGGTTTTCGAAGACCGTTCCTGAGAACAGCTGCACCACCTGAGGCACCACGCCCAGGAGCGTTCGGCGTTCCGATTCGTCCAGCGACGCAGGATCGCGGCCCGCGATCCGCACCGTTCCGGCCCACGGAGCGTAGAGCCCCGCCAGAAGCTGGAGCGCGCTGGTCTTCCCGGCGCCGGTTCGTCCGACCAGCGCGACGTGCTCGCTCGCGCGGACCGCGAGCGACGTGCG
This sequence comes from uncultured Candidatus Rokubacteria bacterium, assembly GCA_963789955.1. Classification (GTDB taxonomy): domain Bacteria; phylum Methylomirabilota; class Methylomirabilia; order Rokubacteriales; family CSP1-6; genus AR31. Next base: position 14,065 of record CAWBMV010000024.1, on the reverse strand, counting down.
ATGCAGCACCGGCTGGCCCGCGGCGTATCCGAACACGACGTCGACCAGGTGAATCGCCGGGCGTTCGCGGCTGTTCTCCGGCCGCGTCGTGGTCGGTCCTGCGTTCTCGGGCGCCAGGGCCAGCGTTGCGAAGATGCGCTCGGCGCCGGCCAGAGCTCCCTGGACCGTCTGCCACTCTTCGCCGAGCGCCGTGATCGGCTGGAAGACGCGTTGAAGGAGAATCAGGAACGCCGCCAAGGTGCCGAGCGAGATGCCGAACGTCTCGAACGTCGGGCGCGTCCCGGCCCACAGCAGGGCGGCGACCGCCAACGACGCCAGCATGGCGGTGACGGGCGTGTACAGGGCGGAGAAGCATGTGGCACGGTTCGACGCCGCGAGCGCCTCGCCGAGCACCTGGCGGAATCCTCCGACCGCTTCGCTCTCACGGCCGAACGCGCGAACGACCTCGATGCCTCGCAGGCTCTCCTGTAGCCGAGCCGTGAGCGCCCCGATCGCGATGCGCGTCGCTCGCTCGGACTGACGCACGCGCACCTGCAGGAAGCGAAGCGTGACCACGAGCGGCGGCGCGACCAGGGCGGCCACCAGGGTGAGGGCGGGACTGAGCACGAGCATCCCGACCGTGATGGTCAAGAGGCGTACCAGATTCGCCACGAGAACGGCGACGCCCGACGAGAACACGGTGTCCACGGTTTCGATGTCCGACGTGCAGCGACTGATCAGATCGCCCACCGGTGTCCGGTCGAGGTGGCTCATGGGGAGCCGCTGAATATGCGCAACGAGGCGGACACGCAGACGGCTGAGCACGCCCTGGGCGATCGTCGCGGCGAGGTAGCTGTAGAGGAACGTCATCGCCTGGACGGCGGCGCTGGCGCCGAGATAGAGGATCGCGAGCAGGAGCAGGCCGGCCGACCGGCCGACGAGCAGATGGTCGTCGACGATCGCGCGAACGATGAACGGGGGAGCGAGCTCGAACGACGCGGCGGCGAGCACGAGCACGACGACGGCGCTGGCTCTCGCCCGCCAGGGCTGCAGCAGGCTCGTCAGATTTGCGGTCAGCGAGGGAGGCGCGGCGGCGTGGCTGTCGCGGGTGACGACGAATTCGCTCATCGCCGCGTCCCGTCGACCGACACCGATTCGGCATTGAGCTGAGCCCGGAAGATACGGGCGTACAGGCCGGATGCGGCCATCAGCTCGGCGTGAGTTCCCACCGCGTCGATCCGACCGTCTTGCAGCACCACGACCAGGTCGGCATACGGAAACGCCGCCAGGCGGTGCGAGCACGCGATGATTGTCACACGGTCCTGGGCAGGCGCGTCGATGCCGAACGCCTGCTTCAGCGACATGACGATCCGGGCCTCGGTCGTGACGTCGACGGCCGAGAACGGATCGTCCAGCACCAGGAGTCCCGGCAAACCGGGCGCGGCGGCGGCGATCGCCCGCGCCAGCCCGACTCGCTGGCGCTGGCCACCCGAGATACGCACGCCGAGCTCGCCGATCTCGGTGTCGAGCCCGTGCGGAAAGCCGAGTACGTCTTCCTCCAGCGTCGCCACGCGCACGGCCTCCAGCAGAAGTGGATCGTCGCGCCGCCCGCTCCCTCGCTCCAGGGTAAGGTTTTCACGGAGCGAGCCGGAGAACAGGAGCGCGTCCTGAGGCAGATATCCGATGAGCCCGCGCCGTTGCTCCGGCGGGAGCGTCGAGAGGGGACGGCCGTCGATGAGCACGTCTCCCGACTCGACCGGATGGATGCCCAGCATCGATCGCGCGAGGGCACTCTTGCCGGAGCCGACGGGCCCCGTGACCCCGACCAGAAATCCGGCGGGGACGTCGAGGTTCAGCCCGCGCAGCGCTGGAGTCTCTGCGCCCGGGTACCGGAAGGTCAGGTCGCGGAGCGAGAGGGCGACGGGACCTGGAGTCCTTGCCGTGGGTCTGACCGCGGTGCGGGCGATTCCGGCGATGTGCCCGGCCCGGAAGGAGGCAGCGCGAGGCTCGCCGGTGACCCCGAGGGCCGGCGCGAGCAGCGGTCGCAGACGCGCATACGCTGCAGCACCGCTCTGGATCGAGTTCGCGAGCTGCGGAATGCGATGACCGCGGTTGACGAAGCGGAGGAACAGCTCGAGGTACGCGACGAACAGGCCGACGGTCATCGCCCCCGCGACGACGCGTTCACTTCCTTTCCACACGATCAGAACGACGCCCGCGATCATCAGGGTCGTGTAGATCGGCTGCAAGCCCCCCCTGAGGCGAGCGAGGCTCAAGTTGCTCTCCGCGAACCGTCGCGACAGCTCGGCGATCCGCTCGACCGACGCGCTGGCCCGGCCGAAGAGGCGCAGCACCCTGATGCCCGTGAGATGCTCCTGGATCGCCGAGGTCAGGTCGGCACTCGCCTCGCGCGCCCTCGTGGTGCGCCGAGCGACCCAGCGGCCGGTCGCGTGCGCGAGGACCATGGCGGCCGGCGCGGGGGAAAGCGCCAGGAGCGTGAGGCTCGGATCGATGAAGAGCATCGTCACGACGAAGGAGAGAGAGAAGAGCACGGTGTCCCAGATCTCGATCGTGAACTCGCGGACGCCCACGCCGAGCACCTCGACGTCGCCGACGATACGCGCCATCAGGTCGCCCAGCGGCGTCCGCTGCAGGTCCGCCATGGGCCAGGCCAGCACGCCACGGAACGCGTCCGCGCGTACGTTCGCGCGGATCCGGGCATTGGCCGTCATCAGCCACCAGCGTTTGCCGATACGGGGCACCTCGGTGAGCAACGTGCCGCCCACGAACGCCAGCGCGGCCCAGCCGACGTCGGCGGCCGTGGCCGCACCGCGCTCCCAGAGCAGCGCGCGGTCGATCGCCCGACCGAGGAGGATCGCCGGCAGGACGACGGCGGTATTCATGATGATGCCGGCGACGGATCCCAGCACGAGCTGGCCGGCGACCTGCCGGAAGTACGGCCGCATCTCCCAGAGAAACGCGAACATGTCGCAGCGCTAAGGCCTCAAGGACGGAGCGCGGGGTCCTCGAGGAGTCCGGTGACGCGCGCGACGATGACATCGCGGGCCCGCTTGAAGTCTTCGCTGACCGCCGGCACGTCGTCCCAGCGCTCGATCCGGGGCGCGCGCGACGCCAGCTCGCCGAGGTCGCAGGCAAAGGTCACGACGGCCGTCGCGCCCTCGACGTCGGCCGGGGTGGGGCGTTGTGGTCGGCGTCCCTCGACGTCGATGCCGTCCGCCCGAAGCCCCTGAACAACGCGCGGCGGAATCTCCGTGTCGGGCTCGGTGCCGGCCGAGGTCGCCGTCACACCGAGACCACGCGCGGCCGCGAGGCGGTTGAAGTACTCGGCGGCGATGAGGCTCTTGGCCGAGCCGTGCAAGCAGACGAAGACGACTTTCCGCTGGGTGACCATAGCTCCCTCCGAACCGTTCACGCGCGCGTGACGGTCGATAGCACTGCCTTCGCTCCCGGAAGCGAGAAGAGCCGACTGCGCACGATCCCGAGGACCGCTCCCAGGAGCATGATCTTGAGCGTCGCCATTCGCCAGACCATCAGGACGACGACGGTCGCCGCCAGCGTGACGATGGCAAAGCGGTCGGGCAGGGCGTGGGGCGCCAGCCGCACCAGCGAGACGGCGAGGACGCCGATCACGGCCGGTGCGATGCCTCTGAGCGCCGCCCTCGTCCACATGAGCTTCCTGACCCGATCGAGTGCCGGAAGAATCGCCAGCATCATGACGAACGACGGCAGGAATGCGGCCGCGCCTCCGACCACGGCCCCGGCGACTCCCGCGACCTTGTACCCTACGTAGGCCGCGACCATCAGAATCGGTCCCGGCGTGAACTGGCCGAGCGCCAGTCCGTCGATGAACTCTTCGGGTGTGAGCCAGTGGAACTGACTCACCACCTGCTCTTGCATGAACGCGATCATCGTGAGGCCGCCGCCGAACGTCAGCGCGCCGACCTTGAGAAGGTACACGCCGATCTCCACGAGGCTCGCGGGGGTCGGCTCTCCGGGTGCCGCGACGACGGCGGGAACGGCGGCCGATCGCGCAAGGACCTGAACGACGGTAAGGCACGCCGCGAGCGACGCGAGGACCGCCGCGCCGAGCTTCCTCGAGTGAAAGAGCCAGAGCCCGATGCCGCCCGCGAGAAGGAGGATCGCGGCCACGCCGACGGGGCCGGCGAGCGCGGCCGCCGCGGCCGCGACGGCGATCAGCACTTGCGAGCGAGTGCTCATCGCAGCCTTGCCGAGGCGATAGACGGCGACCAGATAGATGCCCATGACCACCGGACCCAGCCCGTAGAGCGCACCGCGCAGAACCGGCGTGACGCCCAGGGCGGCGTAGCCCATCGTCAATGCCAGCAAGACGACGAACCCCGGCACCACGAAGCACAGCCCGCCGAGTAATCCGCCCAACCATCCGCCGCGCGCGTAGCCCAGAAAGATGCTGAGCTGCGCCGCGGTCGCGCCGGGGAGCATGTTGACGAGCGAGAGCCCTTCGACGAATCGCTCTTTGGAGACCCACTGGCGCTTTTCCTGGAGGTCGGCCTGCATGATGCCCAGGATGGCGGGGCCACCGTAAGCCGTGGCGCCGATCTTCAGAAACTGAGCCGCGATGTCCTTCCAGCTCTCGTGGATCGGGCGAGCGCTCATGCTGGGCTCCTATTTCACGAAGACCCACGTGGGTTGAAGCAACGGGAACGCGATCAGTCCGATCGTGGCCGCGGCGGCGATGAGCAGGGGATTGCTGACCTTCCAGCGGAACAACACCACGACGCTCACGAGCGTGACGAGCGCCGTGAGCCAGTCGCCGATGGCGATCCGGCCGAGCAGCACGCAGGCGCCCAGGATCGTGCCGATGGCCGCCGCGTACGCGCCCTTGATGAACCCCTGCACGTTGAGGTTCGTGCGGTAGCGCACCAGCACGGGGGCCGCGATGAGGACGAGCAGGAACGACGGCAGGAAGATCCCGATCGTCGCGACCAGCGCGCCCCAGAATCCGGCCACGAGGTACCCCACGAACGTGGCCGTGATGACGACCGGCCCGGGGCTCATCATGCCCATTGCCACGGCCACCAGGAACTCGCGCTCGTTGAGCCAGCCGGTCTGCTGGACCAGTCCTTTCTCGAGAAAGGGGACGATCACGAGCCCGCTGCCGAAGGTGAGCGATCCGGCTTTCAGGAAGAAGGTGAAGAGCTTGCCCAGCATGGCGCTCGTGGGAACGTCTCCGCCGACCGCGGCGACGAACGGGATCCCGAGCAGCAGCGACGACGTCGTGGAGGCGGACGCGCGCGGCCGGAACAACGAACCGTAGTACAGGATCCCGACGGCGCCGGCGGCGAGGAAGATCCACGCGACCTCGGCGCGAACGGCGAGCGTGACGGCGAACGCGACGGCGGCGAGCAGCCACTGGAGCCAGTCGTCCATGCCGAGCTTGGTCAAGCGGTAGCAGGAGTGCAGGATCAGCGCGATGACGGCCGGGCTCACGCCATAGAAGATCGCGGTGACCCACGACAGGCCGCCGAAATGGACGTAGAGCGCGCCCAGCGCGGTCACGATCACGAAGTTGGGGAGGATGAACGCCCAGCCGCCCGCCCATGCTCCCCAGAAGCCCCCGCGGATGTACGAGATCCAGATGCCGACCTGGATCGCGAGCGGGCCGGGCAGGGACTGGCAGACGGCGATGCCCTCGCGCATCTCCTCGCGAGTGAGCCACTTCTTTTCGCCGACCATCTCGCGCTCCATCTGTCCGACGAGCGCGACGGGACCGCCGAATCCGACGAGACCGAGGCGCAGGTAGTACCGGACGAGCTCGCGGATCGGCACGCGATGGTGGGCGTGTTCTGATTTCATGGCTGACAGTGTAACGTTTGACTCGATATGTAGCAAGTGTTACGGTGAGCTCGATGCGCTGGCTGACCCTCCTCACGGCCCTGCCGCCCAAGCCGACCCGACACCGCGTCGGCGTCTGGCGCAAGCTCCAGCGCATGGGCGCCGTCCGGCTGCGCGGCGCCGGGTGGATGCTGCCGGAAACGCCGGAGACGACCGAGCTCTTCCAGTGGCTCGTCCAGGAGATCCAGTCGTTTCGCGGCGAGGCGACCCTGCTCCGGGTCGATCGCGTCGAGACGATGAGCGATGAGGAGATCGCCGGGATGTTTCACAAGGCCCGGAACCCGGAATATCAGGCCGTGGTGCAAGGCTCCCGAGAGATCCTCGCGCAGCTCGATCGCTACCGGACGAGCCACCGCGGCTCGATCCCGGCCCTCCGCGCCAAGCTCGATGGGCTCAAGCGCGAGCTCGACCGCATCCAGTCGATCGACTATCTCGAGGCGCCGGCGGGCGAGCGCGCCCGCGCGCTCTGGGAGACGACGGCGAAGCGCCTGCGGGCGACGGAGACGCGCCCGCGCGCGACCGGCGGGCGCCACCGCACGTCGCTGCCCGCGGCGGGCAGTACATGGGTCACGCGGCCCCGGCCGCACATCGACCGCATCGCGTCGGCCTGGCTCATCAAGCGCTTCTGCGATCCCCAGGCGAAGTTCGCGTTCGCCGACGCGGCCGACGCCACCCGCAAGGGCATTCCCTTCGACGTGCTGGGCGCGGATTTCGGCCACCACGGCGAGGACTGCACGTTCGAGACCCTGGTCAAGCGGTTCGGGCTCAAGGACCGGCGGGTCAAGCTCATCGCGGAGATCGTTCACGAGGCGGACCTGCACGACGGGAAGTTCACGCGCAACGAGTCGACGGGCGTGGATCTGGCCATCCGCGCGCTCGCCGAGGCCACGCCGGACGATCACGACCTGCTGGAGCGCGGTATGGCCATCTTCGACGGCCTGCACGCAGTCTTGAAGCAGAAGAAGGCGTAGTTGGTGACGACGTCGCGACGTGGGTGGTTCAGGGCCGTCCTGGCAGCGCTCGGCGCATATGGAATCACGCGTGGTCCGCTCGCGGACGCGGGCGTGACGGAGATCAAGATGCCGGACAACGTTCCGGAGGAAACGTTCGACTTCGAGTCTCAGGGAATCGAGAGCTGGACCTCGGTCAGCGGGCAGTGGGCCGTGGAAGCGATGATGGCTGCGCCGAGCGGTAAGAAGGTCCTGGTGCAGCGGGCAACGAAGAACGAGTTCAACGTCATCGTGGCGCCGGGCTTGCCGTACGGCGACGTCGAGGTCTCGATGAAGTTCAAGCCGATCGCGGGCCGGGAGGATGCATCGGGCGGCATCGTGTTCCGGTTCACCGACGGCAAGTACTACGTCGTGCGCGCGAACGCGCTTGAGGACAACTTGCGGCTCTACTCGTACGACCGCGGCCGGCGACAGCTCGCAACGGCCTCCGTGAAAGCTCCGGCGCTCGGCCAGTGGCACACCGTGCGTCTCGTGGCCGTGGGCGACCACATGCAGGCGTGGCTGGACGGCAAGCTCCACCTGGACCATCGCGACGCGCGCTTCAAGTCCGGACGCGTCGGGTTCTGGACCAAGGCCGATTCGGTCACCGCGTTCGACGACCTCCATGTTCGTGGCGTGAAAGGAAGCGGCCAATGAAACACGCGATCGTTCTTCTCGCTCTCATCGTGCTGGGCGTCGTGCCGGTCGTGACATGGGCCGCCGACCCCGACTGGAAAGCGGTGGAGCAGGCGCTCGGCAAGTCGGGCCAGCTGCAGGCCGGCGATGTCTTCCGTGTCGGGATGCCTCGGGCGGATCTGGCGGTCACCGTGAAGGGCGTCCCGGTCAAACCGGGATTCGCGCTCGGATCCTACGCGGCCTTCAAGCAGATGGGCGACCACGCGATGGTCATGGGCGATCTCGTTCTGCTCGACCAGGAAGTGCCCGCGGTGATGTCGGGCCTCTTCGGCGGCGGGCTCGAGGTCACCGCGGTGCACAACCACCTGAACGAGATGTCGCCGCATGTCATGTACATGCACTACGAGGGCCACGGCGATGCGATCCAGCTGGCGAAGGCGCTGCGCCAGGCCCTGTCGGCCAGCGGGACACCTCTGGGCGTCGCGCCGGCGGCCGCGGTGTCCGGCGGTCCGGCCCTGGACACGAAGCAGATCGAGCAGGCGCTCGGCCGTCAGGGGCGGGACATCGGCGGCGGCGTGTACCAGGTCACCGTCCCCCGCACGGAGGCCATCACCGAGATGGGGCAGCCGTTGTTGCCCGCCATGGGCGTGGTGACAGTGATGAACTTCCAGCCGACGGCGGATGGCAAAGCGGCGATCACCGGCGATTTCGTGCTCGTCGACAAAGAAGTGAATGCCGTTGCGAAGACGTTGCGGCAGCACGGGATCGACGTGACCGCGATCCACAACCATGGGCTCATGGACACGCCGCGGCTCTTCTACATGCACTTCTGGGCCAACGACGACCCGGCGAAGCTCGCCCAGGGTCTGAAGGCCGCGCTCGACCAGACCAACAGCGTCAAGGCGAAATAGGAAGAGGAGATCGCGATGAAATGGGTGACTCGTGAAAAGGCGCGCGTCGACCGCATCGCCTGTCCGTGGCTGATCACGCGCTTCATCGACAAGAATCCGACGTTTCTCTTCGTGCCGGCCAACCAGGTCATGGCGGTCGCCGAGCGGGAAGGGGCCATCCCCTACGACGTTCCCGGGGTCGAGCTCGGCCACGTCGGTGACCGCTGCTCCTTCGATGCGTTCCTCGGCAAGCACAAGCTCGAGGATCCGGCGCTGCAGGCGCTCGCGGTCATCGTGCGAGGCGCGGACACCGACGCGCGCCAGCTGACACCGGAGTCGGCGGGCCTCTACGCGCTGGCGACCGGCTTCCAGGCTATCGCCAAGGACGACCACGACAACATGAGCCGGCAGTTCCACGCGTACGACGCTCTCTACGCGTACTGCCGGGCGAACGTGGCCGGCGCTCGGCACAGCTAGAGCAAGCGAAAGGCCGGACCCATGGCGCTAGAACACGTCGGCTACATCGACCTTCCCCCGCACGCGAGCTCGGGCGGGTTCGATCACGCGGCCATCCACAGCGGGAGGAGACTGCTCTACGTCGCCCACACGGCAAACGACGCCGTCGACGTGATCGACTGCACGACCGGCAAGTATCTTCGCTCCATCTCGCAGCTGCCGCGGGTCGCCGGAGCGCTGGTGTCCGAGACCCACGACCTGGTGTTCACCTCCAATCGCGGGGAGAACACCGTGGGGATCTTCTCGCCGTCCGGCGAGGAGAAAGTGGCCAAGGTGAAGGTCGGCATCGGGCCCAACGGCCTCGCCTACGACGCCGGCCATCGACTGCTGCTCGCGGCGAACGTCGGCGATCCGGCGCGACCAGGGTCGTTCACGGTCTCGCTCGTCGACGTCGGCACGCGGACCGTGATCGCCAGCATCCCGGTGTCGGGGCGGACCCGGTGGAGCGTTTTCGACGACGAGAGCGGGCGATTCTACGTCAACATCGCCGATCCGCCGCAGATCGTCGCGATCCACAGCGCCGACCCGACGCGGCTCGCCGCTGCGTTTTCGATGCCGGCGACGGGCCCGCATGGGCTCGACCTCGATCCGGCCGCACGGCGTCTCTTCTGCGCGTGCGACGGCCAGGTGCTGCTCGTGGTCGATGCGCAGTCGGGCGCCGTGCGGAGCGAGCACGCGATCAGCGGTGTGCCGGACGTTGTCTTCCGCAACGCTGTCTGCAAGCGCCTCTATGTCGCGATCGGCGATCCCGGAGTCATTGACGTCTTCGACACGGAGACGATGCGCCGCCTCGAGAGCGTTCCGACCGAGCGGGGTGCGCACACCATCGGCTTCGACGCGGCCCGCAACGTCGTGTACGCCTTCCTGCCGCAGACGCATCGGGCCGCAGTGTTCCGAGACCGGCCCTAGACAGCCGGCGGAAGCTTTCCCGCCGGCTTCGCGAGCGGCGCCCGGTCCTGCGCCCCGAGATAGATGCCGAGCAAGATCAGCACGGCCAGCATGTCCACGGCGCCGCCGACGCCCCACATGACCAGGCCGCCGAGCGACTGGTCCTCCGCGCTCGGATAGGCGCGGTACCATGCCTCGCGGCTCATCGTGAGGAGCAGGCCGAGGAGCGAGCCCTGCAGAGCCGCGAGCACGAGATAGCTCACGCGGATCCCGTAGCCCGCCGGCGGCCGCAGCCGCGGCGCCGGCTGGATGATCGGCCACCAGAACAGCACGGCCGTGCCGAAGAAGACCAGGTGCTCCACGTCGTGGACGACGCGATCGGCAACGGCCGCATCGTAGGCGCGCGGCAGATGCCAGAGCCAGAGCGCGGCCACGTGCGTGAGCCACGCCAGCGAGACGGTGGTGAGCCCGCGCCACAGCAGGCGCAGTGGCGCCCCCACGCGAAGCAGGCGCCCGGCGCGCGTGCGCAGCGGCGCCGGCAACGCCCAGCAGAGCGCAGCGAAAGGATTGGCCAAGAGCAGGAGGGGCGCGGCGCCGGCGACCAGCAGCAGGTGCTGCACCATGTGAGCCGCGAAGCTCGCGTGCGCCAGCCGGTCGAGGGGTGCCGAGAGCGCGACGAGCACGGCGAGCCATCCGCCCACTGACGCGGCGACGCGCCACCCCGAGACCGTCGCGCCGCGGCGCCGCAGCTGCCACCAGCCGACCGCGTAGGCCCCCGCAACGAGCAGAACGGGCGCGGCGACTTCGGGCCGAACGGTCATCGACGCTACGTGATCCCCAGGTAGCTCGCGAAGACGTTGAACAGGAGTCCGAGGAGCAAGGTGAACAGATTCAACAGCGCCAGCGGGATCAGGACGTGCTCGGCCCTCATGTCCGGCTCCTACTGACCGACGCCAAGGCCGGGTCCGAGCCCGCCCCAGAACTTGAAGAGATAGTAGACGCCCCAGACAGCGAGGATCGCGTAGACGACCAGGAGCCACTTGTTGACGATGCCGCGATAGACACGGATCTCGCCCTGCGCATAGGGCGCGACCTCACCGTACTTCGGGTGATGCTCAGGCGTCCTTTCGCTCATCCACCCCCTCCACGTGGAGCACCTGATGCTTGATGCGCTCGCCGCCGCGAAACGCGCCGCTCGTGGCGCCCCAGACGAAGGCGCACACGGCCGCGAGACTCATCAGGAGCGCCACCGCGAATGCGCCGAGCGTCAGGTGTTCGATCATTCGCGAATTCCAGGATACAGGGTTCGTGACTTGGCTCGCTCGGTCGCGACGGGCTCGAGCCGCGCGGGATCGAGGGCGAAGCGCGGATGATCGGCGGCGACATCCGGCGAGTCGAGCGCCGCGCGCGCGGCGGCCGGCAGGTCGAGCGTCTCGCCCGTCAACGGATCCTTCCAGGCCGAGAGTGAGAGCACGTAGTACGAGATCGCCCAGCGCTCCTCCTCGCTCATCGAGTCGGCGAACGAGGGCATCGGCGAGCCGTCGAGCCCGAGGGTCATCGTGCGGAAGATGTCGCGAACGGTGGACCCGCTCTTGAACTGGCCGCGAGTGAAGTCGTCACCCTTGCCGTTCTCACCGTGGCACTGGAAGCACTCGGCGGCGCGATAGAGATCTTTCCCGCGCGCGATGAGCTCGGCCGTGGCCGGGGGTGGTTCTTTGATGATCGCGGGCTCGGAGTGTTCATCCTTGAAGCGGCTCGAGAAGGTCTTGATGAACGCGACGACGGCCAGACGCTCCTTGTCCGGTAGCTCATGCCACGTGGGCATGGCGGTCCCACGGACACCGCGCGTGACCGTACGGTACAGGTCGCCATCGGTCGGCACAGAGCCCGAGGGCGTCGTGCGGAACTTGAAGATGCCGAGGGCGAAGTTGCGTGGACGAGGAGAGAGGAAGGTCGCGGCCGGTCCGTTGCCGTCGCCGTTCTTCCCGTGACATCCCATGCACCGGGAGTAGTAGACGCCGCGTCCGAGCGCCAGGAGATCCGGGCTGCTCGGGATGTTCATGACCGACACGCCGACCATCTGCGGCTCGAACACCTCGCGCCAGGCGCCGCGGTTGGTGCCGAGCTTCTGGATGTAGCGGACCAGGCCGACCAGCTCTTGTGTGGGGAATACCAGGGTGACCGACGTGAACGCGGGCGGCCGTTCGCCGAAGGCCTTGAGGTCGATGACGGGCGTGCCGTCGAGCGGCCACCGGCCGCTCGCTTGAGGCGCGACGAACGCGAGGCCGTCGGCATTGGGATAGAGCGGAATCGACGTCTCCGCTTTCATCGTGAAATACGTCTTCAGCTCCGGAGACGCCGCGAGCACCGGGCCCGCGTCGGCATTTCGCAGCGGCACACGCACCCGCGTATAGAGCCACTTGAAGCTCGGCATGATCGAGTCCGGCACGACCAGACGCGGATCCCAGTGGTGCGCGTAGTGCCAGTCGTCACCGTACTTGAGCCCGACGCGCGTCAGGTCCGGGCCGATCCGGCGCGTCGAGAAAAGATGCGGCCGGTCGAAAGCGTACTCGCCGGCCTCGGAGACCGGCCCCCAGCGCAGATCCTCGCCGGCCACCGGCCGCACGTACTGGCTGTGGCAGTACCAGCAACCCTCGCGGATGTAGACGCTCCGGCCCACGCGCTCGAGGGGTGTGTAGTCCGAGGCGTCGTAGCGCACCCACTTCACGTCGCCCACGTCGGTCCGCACGGCGCGGCTCACCTGTCGGGAGCGTGATTCCGGGATCATCGCCGGCAGAAAGCCCTGGACGAACATCGCCAGGGTCACGAAGAAGAAGCCGGCGCCGACCGCCAGCGAGCCGATCGATCTCATCGTGTGCCGGGCGACGCCATGCCGGCCGCGGCGAGCGACGTCTTCATGAGCGTGTAGACCAGCAGCGAGACGCCGACGTCCATGGCAATGCCGGTCAGGCTCCGGACCCACCAGTAAGGCCGGATCGCGTTGATCGAGTGCACCCATTCGGTCCCGGCCATCAGCATGAAGCCCTGCTGCAGCCCCTGCGCGGCCAGCACGAGCACCATCGCCGCGATGCCCAGGGTGACGAGCCAGAATCCCCAGTTGGCGGCGCGGAAGCTCCACAGCGGAGCGTCGCCGGCGAGCCGCGGCCAGACGTACATGGTGCCGGCGATCGCCCACACGACGAACGTGCCGAAGATCGTGAGATGCGAGTGCGAGATGACGAAGTCGGTGAAGTGCGTGGGCTGCTGGACCGAGCGGAGCGCCTCCATCGAGCCCTGGAAGCAGCCGACCAGGTACATGAGCGAGCCGACGATCAGGAACTTCGCCGGCAGGTTCCCCGAGAACTCCGGCCACCGGCCGATCATCGTGCCGAAGAAGTTCTGGAGCACGGTCCACACGGGGATGATCAGCATCATCGACGAGACGATCGCGATCGTCTCCGCCCAGTCGGCGATCGGGGAGTAGAGATAGTGGTGAATGCCGACGAACGGATAGAAGAACGCGAGCGACCAGAAGCCGATCAGCGAGAGCCGGTGGCTATAGATCGGGTTCTTCACACTGGCCGGCAAGAAGTAGTAGATCAAGACGTAGCCGGCGGGCGTGATCCAGAGGCCGACGACGTAGTGGATGAAGAGACCGTGCCACGCCGCATTGTTGATGCCGGGGATGTGAGAGGGGCCGATCATGAGCAGCACCAGGTTCACGTCGGTCCAGACGAACGCGGCGATCAGGTACCAGAGCGAGACGTAGAGCGGCCGGTCCCGGCGCTGCTTGATCGTCATCAGGAACTGCAGGGTGAGGAACGAGAGCGCCACGAACGTCACGACCACGTTGATCAGCGGGAACTCTCCCGCCTCCCAGCCCCGGTTCCAGCCCAGGGCCAGCAGCACCACGATCGCCGCCTGGTTCAGGTTCCAGATCCACAACAGACCGCGGCTCCAGCGCTCGCCCCAGACGCGCACGCCGGTAAGGCGGGGCACGATGTAGTAGCAGAGCCCGATGAAGAGCGTGGAGAAGGCGCCCCAGATGACCCCGTTCACGTGCATCGGGCGCAGCCGCCCGAACGTGAGCCACGCCGTATCGCCGAGGAACTCCGGATAGTTGAACTTGGTCGAGATGAACGCGCCGATCGTGGGGAAGAAGAGCAGCCAGCCGAGCCCCCAGGCCAGCCACCCGCGGATCAGAGCGGCGTCGATCAGCTCGTCGTTTCGCGACGCGGCTTCACGCTGCGCGGCTTTGGTGGCACTCATGCC
>CAWBMV010000023.1:0-39956 GCA_963789955.1 uncultured Candidatus Rokubacteria bacterium | reverse complement strand
TCTGGTGCCTGACTCATCGTATTGCTCGTCGTCGGTCACGCTGACCTCCCAGGTCACGTCGGGGCGCTTCGCCGCCGCCGCGATCCGGCCGGCCACCTGCCGGACGTAGCCGACGAGCTGTCGGATCGCTCGACGAGCCCGACCGTCCGCTCGACCTCTTCGGCGGCCTCCTCTCCGAGCTTGCGCTCCTCGCTGGGCGAGAGGGTCGCGCAGCCACCGCCCAGAACGGCCAGCGTCGCGACGAGCCCGCCGCCGAATTCGCGGCGCGTGAGCCTTGCGGGCGCGGGAATGAGCGCTTCCTCTCGGCGGGAAACCATTCGTCGTGACCGCTAGGCATTCTACGGCAGGCGACGCGAGGCAACCGAGAATGATGTCGACGCCGAGGCGATGCCTGCCGCCTCGGCGGGACGCGCTCGGCCTGCCGGCGGCTCGAACGAGTGCTAGGGCTGGGTCGGCGCCTGCGCCGCTGCGGGCAGCGGCTCCTTGACGCGCGTGAGATCGATCATCGCCGACGTCTCACGCGCCTTGAACGAGGTGTCGAACACGGCCTTCATACGTCCGTCCTTCGACGTGAGCGAATACGGCATACAGAAATCCGGGCCCGTCCGCGTACCGGCGAGTACGACCAGGCCGCCGCGAACCGACGCGGTTCCCGAGGCACACTGGACCCCGGCGCTCGTCGCGGTCCACGACCCGTCCTGATGGACGTTCAACGTGATGCGGCGGACACCCTGGATGTAGTGCGTCGGCATCTCCCACACTTCGCCTTCCCACACGCCCGCGATCGAGGCGGTATCCGAGGAACTGCTCCGTTCCATCGCGACGGGCGCGACGGCGCTTCGTTGAGTCGCACAGCCCGCCACGGCGGCCACGGCAAGAAATCCCCACGCTAATCCGGCAACACGACCTCGACTCAGCATGACTGCCTCCCGGCGCGCTCACCGCACAGCTCCCGACGAGCGCCCCAATCTCCCCAAGGAGCAAGCAGCCTGCCATGATCGAGCGATCAGGAAAGTCGTGAGGTTCCGCCCGGGCTCCCGGGGCGGCGGGTAGTTCTCTCGGGTAGTCTCTCTATAGAGAACTTACCGGGCGCGACGGCGAATCATGACGCCGCGCGTGAGCCCGTGCGAAGGATCCGCGCGATCCTCCGCGCGATCTCGGCCTTGGTCTGAACTCCGCTGATCCGATCGATCTCGCGTCCGCGCTCGATGAGCAGTAAGGTCGGGATGCTGTTGATCTCGAAGCGCGCGGTCGTCGACGGATTCTCGTCGACGTTGACCCGGCCTACGCGCAATCGGCCCGCCATCTCGATCGCGATCTCCTCGACCACCGGCCCGATGATCTGGCAAGGCCAGCACCAGGGCGCCCACACGTCGAGCAGCACCGGGAGCGGCGATCGCTCGACGTCGGCCGCGAAGCTCGCGTCGGTCACCGTACGGAGGCCACGTTCGATCGTCGGCGAGCGCTTGCTTGCGAACGTCCCCGCTTGTGGCATCTGGAGTATCTCCTCCTGGGATCTCGCGCACTGCGACACACATACAGAGCAAGCCTTCTGCCACTTGGAGGAATAGGTTTTTGGCGGGTTTCGCGCACCACGGGCCCTCGAGAAGCGTGTACCTTCTCCAGGGCGGTGTAAGTTCGGGACTACCGGACTATGCCGGGCCGGTGCCGCCGGCTCAGATCTTCTCGCCGAGCTTCGCCCAGTCCTCGAGGAACTTCTTGAGCCCGATGTCGGTCAGCGGGTGCTTCATGAGCTGCTCGAGCACCGCGAACGGAAGCGTCACGACGTGCGCGCCGGCCTTGGCGGCGTCGATGACGTGCAGCGGGTTGCGGATCGAAGCCGCGAGCACCTGGGTCTTGAACCCCTGGACGCGGTAGATCTCGCAGATGTCGCGGACCAGGTCCATGCCGACGTGCGAGATGTCGTCGAGACGTCCGAGGAACGGGCTGATGTAGACGGCGCCCGCCTTCGCGGAGAGCAGCGCCTGGGTCGCCGAGAAGCACAAGGTCTGGTTCACGCGGATGCCCTTGCCCGAGAGGTACTTCACCGCCTTGAGGCCGTCCTTGGTGAGCGGACACTTCACGACGGCGTTCGGCGCGACCTGCGCGAGCTCCTCGCCTTCCTTCACCATGCCTTCGAAGTCCGTCGCGACCACCTCCAGGCTCACGTCGCCGGGGACGATCGCGCAGATCTCCTCGACCAGCGGACGGAACGGACGCTTCTCCTTGGCGATCAGCGACGGGTTGGTGGTCACGCCATCGACCACGCCCAGCGCCACGCCTTCCTTGATCTCGCTGATGCTCGCCGTGTCGAGAAAGATCTTCATCGCGCCCTCCCTCTCAGTGAATGGCCGGCCGGGTCATTGCCGCTCGATCGTCACGCGCGAGCCCGAGCGCACCGTCGTGAACACTCGGGCGTCGCCCATGATCTTGCCCACGACGTTCACCGGGCTCGCCGCGCGACACTCATCGCCCAGGCTCGCCGGTGTCCGCCCGAAGAAAATGCAAAACGCCTGGCCGGGCGGCCAGTAGGCGAGGTCGCCGACGTCCACGACCTCGCGCGCCTTCTCGGCGGGCGCCGTCAGGCCGATGTCGAAGTAGATCTCGTCGCCCCACGTCTGGCCCTTCGCCTCGATCGGCAGCGCATCCCAGATCGCGCCCGCCGTCTTCGACTCGTTGAGCCGTGCCCCGGCCGAGACAGAGCCTGCTGTGATCCGGATCGCGCGGTCCATCCGGCTCAGGTTAGGCTCCGCTTCGAACGCAAGTCAAGAAGCGGCACCGTGGATGCCGCTGCTAAATAGAACTGTCCTCCCTATCTGTTCGATAGAAGTGTCCCCCCATGGAGACCTTCTCGATGAGCAGCAAGGAAGTGCCGCGGGCCGGGTTGCTCAAAGCCGCGCTGGCCGGACGCATCACGAATGCGCAAGGAGCGAGGGCGCTGGGGTTGAGCGTCCGGCAGTTCCGACGACTGAAGAGGCGCTTCCGGGAGGGAGGCGCCCGGGCCTGCTCCACGCCCTGCGGGGGCGCCCCGGCAACCGGCGCCTGGCCCCGCAGGCGCGCGAGCAGATCGCCGCGCTCATGACCACGACCTACGCCGGCTTCAATGACGTCCATCTCACGGAGAAGCTGCGCGAGGTCCATCAGCTCGCCGTCAGTCGCTCCGCGGTGCGCTCGCATCCGCCTGGCGCTGGGGCACCCGGCCACGCGCCGGCGGTCCGCCCCGCAGCATCGTAGCCGGCGCCCCCGCAAACCGGCCCTCGGCCAACTGGCCCAGCTCGACGCCAGCCCCTTCGCCTGGTTCGAGGACCGCGGCCCCCTGGCGACCCTGCATGGCGTGATCGATGATGCGACCTCCACGCCGCTCGCCCTGTGGTTCCGTCCCCATGAGGATCTGCATGGCTACGTCGCCGTGCTCGAGCGCACCTGCCGGATGTATGGCCTGCCGCTGGAACTCTACGGCGACCGCCTCAACGTCTTCGCGCGCAACGATGCCCACTGGACGCTCGCCGAAGAGCTCCAGGGCCACCAGGACCCCACGCACTTCGGCCGCATGTTGCAGGCCCTCGGCATCGGCTTCATTCGGGCCCACTCGCCGCAAGCCAAAGGCCGCATCGAACGGCTCTGGGGCACCCTCCAGGATCGCCTCACCAGCGAATTGCGGCTGCGCGGCATCCGCACGCTCGAGGACGGCAACGCCTTCCTGCCCGAGTTCCTCGCCGACTTCACGCGCCGCTTTGCGCAGCCGCCCGCGGATGCCACCCCCGCCTGGCGCCCGGTGCCGCGCGATCTCGCCGACCTCTTGAGCTGCCGCTATCCGCGCACGGTGGCCCGCGACAACACCGTGCACCTCGGGGCGCGCTGGGTGCAGATTCCCCCCGGCCCTCGCGGGCGCTCCTATGCCGGCTGTCACGTCCAGGTCCAGCGAACGCCTCGACGGCCACCTCCGCGTCGCTCTACCACGACACCGTGATCGCCCGGCAGCCGTCGCCCGGCCCCGCCTTCGTGCTCAAGCCGCGCGAGGGGCCCGGGCAGGCCCGCCGGCGTCCCCGGCGCGGGCCTCTGCGTCACGCGCTCGGTGAGCTCGAGCGCGCTCCGCTCACCTCGGCGCGCGCGCCATTCCCATCGCGCCCACGCCTGGATCCCGAGAACCCACGCGCCCCCAGGCCGCGCGATCACGAGGCGGCCCGCCCTCTCCCGACCCCCCAGACCACCCCACCGCCTGGCCCACCGCCGGCCTCATCCCGCCGGCGCAATTCGCCCACGCATCCCTGGAACGCGACGTTCTCACGTCGCCAACGTGCTCGACACGCCGCACCACCGACCGAGGAGGACATTTCTATTTAACAGCGGGGAGGACATTCTCGTTGAACAGCGACAGAAGCGGCACCGTGGAGCAAGCTCCCTCCAAGCATCAACGGGCGCACAGGCGCCGGGATGGAGCCCAGCCGCGGAGGAGCAGCGAACGCGTGCCGCGTGGTCGCAGCACCGGCCCCCAGCCTCACCCGCGACCGGACCGAGAGCCTCAAGCGTTGCGCTGGTACTCCGCGAGCGCCGCGTCGAGCGCGGCGCGGTCGGCGACCGACGACCACCCCTCGCCCTCCACCGCGAGCGAGCCGGCGCAGGCCGCGGCGGCCGCCGCCTCCCACGGGTCACCGTCGCGCTGGTACTGGATGAGAAAGGTCGCGGCGAACACGTCGCCGGCGCCGGTCGGCTCGACCTCGCGCGCCGCCCGCGGCTGAACCTCGTACCGCTCGCCGTTCACGAACAGCAAGGCGCCGGCGCGGTCGGCCGTGAGGACGCCGACGGGTATGCGCTGGAACCACTCGATCACCTGGGCCTCCTGGCCGATGATGTCCTCGCGGCTCAGGAACAGCGCCTGGACCGACTGCAGCAGGCGCTCGGGCGACTGCCAGGGGCGCGGGATGACGAGCCCGTCCGGCTTCACCTGCCGCACCCAGCCCTGCGCGGCGGCGCCCACGGCGCCGTCGGTGAAGAGCGTCGCGATCATCGGATCGACCTCGTCGACCACGGGCGCCAGCAGGGTCAACGCGGCCTCGCGCCAGTCTTCGGGCACGTCGGCCGCCGTCAGCGGGCTGGCCACGCCGCGGACGTGCGAGACGCGGCCGCTCGGCTCGTGCCGGTGCTCGAACACGGTCGTCTCGTCGGCCGGCAAGCTGACGACCTCGATCTTCGACGGAATCACGTCCAGGGGAAAGTCGTCGCCGTGACTGGTGAGGAGGCCGACGGAGAGGCCCAGGCGATGGGCCGTGACGGCGGCGTAGAGCGCGGAGCCGCCCGGGCGCGTGCTTTCGCCGAAGCGGTCGAGCGTGACGTGCCCGATGGCGACGAAGTCAGGCGCGCTCACACCGGGACTAGAGCTTGAGCTCCTTGGCGATGATCTCCTTCATGATCTCGCTGGTGCCGCCGCCGATCGTGAAGAGCCGGGCGTCGCGCGCGAAGCGCTCGATCGCGTACTCGCGCATGTACCCGTAGCCGCCGTGGAGCTGCACGCAATCGTAGGCGACGCGGTTGGCCAGCTCGGCGGTGAAGAGCTTGGCCATCGAGACCTCGAGCACCGCCTCCTCGCCGTCCGCGTAGTGCCGGCACGCGGCGTAGGTGAGCTGGCGGCCGGCCTCGATCAGGGTCGCCAGGTCGGCGAGCTTGTGTCGCACGACCTGCTTGTCCGACAGCGGCCCGCCGAACGCCTGGCGCTCGCGCACGTAGGCGATGGTGTCCTCGAGCGCGCGCTGGGACATCGCGACCGCGTGCAGTCCGGCCACGAGCCGCTCGCGCTGGAAGACGCGCATGACCTCGTAGAAGCCGACGCCCTCGCGGCCGAGCAGATTCTCGGCGGGAACCCGCGCGTCCTGGAACGAGAGCTCGGCGGTGTCCGAGGCGAGCATTCCCGTCTTGGCCAGGGTGCGGCTCACGGCGAAGCCCGGCGTCTCGCGCTCGACCAGGAACACCGAGATGCCGCGATGACGGCGGCCGATGTCGCCGGCCTCGACGCGGGCCGCGACGAAGTAGAGATCGGCCAGGGCGCCGTTGGTGATGAACATCTTCGAGCCGTTCAGGACGTAGTGATCGCCGTCGCGGGTGGCGCGCGTACGGATCGCGGCGACGTCGCTGCCGCCGCCCGGCTCGGTCACGGCGAGCGCGCAGAGCTTCTCGCCGCGGCAGATCCCGGGCAGGTACCTCTCCTTCAACGCCTCGCTGCCCGTCCAGTAGAGGTGGGGCGACGCCATATCGGTGTGGACGCCGACGGCCATTGCGAACGAGCCCGACCGCGACCGCGCGCACTCCTCGTGCAGGACGGCGGTCGTGAAGAGATCGGCGCCCGCGCCGCCGTACTTCTCGTCGTACTCGACGCCGAGCAGGCCGAGCTCGCCCATGCGGGGCCAGATCGTCTTCGGGATCCGACCCGCGGCCTCCCACGCTTCGACGTGCGGCGCCACCTCGCGCTCGACGAAGGCGCGCACGCTCGCGCGGAACATCTCGTGATGCTCGGCGAAGACCTTCACGCTCCGGTGCCCCACCTGGCCTTCACGGCTTCGCGGTCCACGGCGCCGTCGGCGGTCCGGGGCAGCGCATCGGTGAACACCACCGCGTGTGGGCGCTTGAACCGGGCGATCTTCGAGCCCACGAAGTCGATCACCTGCTGAGCCGTATAGTGGTCGGCCGGCCGCACTTCGACGACCGCCTTGATCGACTCGCCCCACTTGACGTCGGGGACGCCGTAGACGCACGCCGCGCCGATACCGTCCATCTGCACGATCACCGACTCGACCTCGGCCGGGTAGACGTTTTCGCCGCCGGGCTTGATCAGCTCCTTTTCCGGCTTGCGCCTGACGTAGTAGAGCCAGCCCTCGTCGTCGAAGCGGCCCACGTCGCCGGTGTGGTGCCAGCCGTTGCGCAGGGTGTACGCGGTCACGTCGGGCTGGCCGAAGTAGCCCTGGAACACGACCGGCCCGCGCACCACGATCTCGCCGGGCGTGCCGGTCGCCACCTCGCGATCGTAGTCGTCGACGAGCCGCACCCGGCACACGGGGATCGGGCGACCGGCGGCGCCGGGCTTGTCGCGGACGCGCTGGATGCTGACAAACCCGGTGGTCTCGGACTGCCCGAAGCCCGTCCAGAACTGCGCGTGGGTCTCGTCGTGCAGTCGCTGGATGGTGGGCGGCGCGTCGAGCCCCGACACGTGCTTCAAGCTCGGCAGCTTGCTCCCGAGCTTCTTCGCCGCGTCCAGCAGGTTGACGAGCACCGGCGGAAAGTCTGAAAGGTGGGTGATGCGATGCGCGTCGATCAGGCGCACCGCCTCCTCGGCGTCATAGCGCGGGACCAGCACGCAGGCGCCGCCCGCGTGCAGGTGCGCCACGAAGTTGCCGAGCGCCGTGATGTGAAACAGCGGCAGCGCGAGCAGGTAGCGATCGACGGCCGTGAACCCGAGACTCTGCACGACCACGAGCGACGCCGTGATCATGTTCGCGTGCGTGAGCACGGCGCCGCGCGGGATCACGTCCACCGCCGCCGTGGAGATCACCGCGAAGGGGTCGTCGCCGGCCACGTCGGCGACCGGCGGCGCCTCGCCGTCGTGGTAGAGGCTCGCCAGCGCCGTGAAACCTGGCGCCGGCGGTGCCTCGCCGAGCTGGTACCAGTGCGCGATGCCGCGCTTGGTCCGCGGCCACTCGCCGACGACCGGCAGGGTGGACGCGTCCGCCACCATCATCACCGGCGACGCGCGCTCCAGGACGCGCTCGACCTCCGGCGCCGTCAGGCGCCAGTTGATCGGGTACGCGATGATGCCCTGGCGGGCGCAGGCGCCGTACAGATCGACGTAGCCCACGTCGTTCTGGGCGAGGATGCAGATCCGATCGCCCTTGGACAGCCCGAGGCCCGCCAGCCCGGCCGCCAGGCGGTCGGTGCGCTCGAGGAGCTGACGGAAGGTCCACTGCCGCGTGGATTGGATCAGCGCGGGCGCGTCGCCATGGAGCGACGCGCCCCGCACGAGCAGGTCGTAGACCGTGAACGCCTGGGCGCTCATCTACCCATACCTACCGATTTACTGGCCGACGATGTCCGCCTTCATCGGTCCGAGCAGGCCGAGCAGCTCGCTCTTGTCCTTGGGCGCGACGTTGTTCTTGTCGAGCGCTTTGGTGAGGTTCTCGACGGTCGCGTTCCACTCGGCGTCGGTGATGTTCATGCCCTTGTGCGCCGCCTTCATGTCGCGCCCGAGGTAAGAGCAGGGCCCGCCGGTCGCGTCGCAGATCTGGTCGGCGAGGTTCGACTTCAGCTTCTCGACGTCGGGGCCTTTCATGTCCTTGAACCGCGCGTTGACTCGGCTGTCACCGGTCATGTTGGTGACGAAGTCGCCGACCACGATCGCGATGCCTTCGCGTCCGCCCAGCCGCTTGTAGAGTGTCGGCGGCGGATCGCCCATCGTCGCGCACGCCGCGAGGTTCAGCGTCGCGACGACCACCACCATCCACAGTCCAATCCCTCGCCTCAGACGCATCGAGTCCGCTCCTCTCAGGAGAGCCAACGTTTCCGGCGCTTGTAGTGTTTGACATCCCGATACGACTTGCGACCGCCGACCTCGGTGAGGCCGAGATAGAACTCTTTGATGTCGGCGTTCTGGGTGAGCATCGCCGCGGTGCCGTCGAGCACGATCCGCCCGTTTTCCATCACGTAGCCGTGCTCGGCGATGGTCAGCGCGAGCGACGCGTTCTGCTCGACCAGCAGCACGGTGAGCTTCTCTTGCCGATTGAGCTGCTGCACGATGCCGAAGATCTCCTCGACCAGCATCGGCGCCAGACCGAGCGACGGCTCGTCGAGGAGTATCACGTGGGGATCGGCCATCAGCGCGCGGCCGATGACCAGCATCTGCTGCTCGCCCCCGGACAGGTACCCGGCCTGGACAGCGCGCCGTTCCTTGAGACGCGGAAAGTAGCCGTAGACGCGCTCGATCCCGGCGGTGACCTTGTGCCGGTCCTTCTGAATGTGCGCGCCGGCGATCAGGTTTTCTTCGGTCGTCAGGTGCTCGAAGACCCGGCGGCCCTCGAACACCTGCACGATGCCGCGCCGGACCACCGCGTGCGGCGGCAGCCGGTCGATCCGCTCGTTCTTGAACTCGATCGAGCCCTTCGTGACGTCGCCGCGCTCGGACCGCAAGAGACCCGAGATCGCCTTGAGCGTCGTGGTCTTGCCGGCGCCGTTGGCGCCGAGCAACGTCGTGATCCCGCCCTCGCGGACGTTGAGCGACACGCCCTTGAGGACGAGGATCACGCCGTCGTAGATGACCTCGATGTTGTTGAGGCTCAGCATCACCGGGCTCTTACTTCTTCGCCCCGCTCTCCTTGATGTGCTTGGCCACCACATCCTGATACGCGGCGAACCAGTCGGTCTCCTTCACGAACTTGCCGTCCTTGACCTGCCAGATCTGCACGAGCCCGCCGCCCTCGTGGTCCGTGTTGGTGATCTTGAGCGGCGGCACCAGCCCGCCCAGGGTGAAGTTCGAGATCTTCTCGAAGCCGTTCTTGGTGTCGACGCCGGTGATCTTGCCGTTCGGCTTGGCCTTCAACGCGTTGCGAATGGCCTCGACGTGGAGTGCCGCCACCAGCACGCCCCGGTTGTAGAACACCGTCGACGCCATCTCCTTCGGCGCTTCCTTCCCCTGCTTCTTGTACATCTCGCGGATCTCGTTCAGCACCGGATAGTCGGTGCCCACGCCGGCGAACTGCATCACGTGGTAGCCCTCGGCGACCGCGAAGCCGCCGGCACCGTCGATGTTGGCCTCGGCCGAGCCCCACACGAACGACACGACCTTGCGGAGCGGATAGCCGACCCGCTTGAACTCCTTGATCGACACCGACGGCGCGCCGCCGAAGAGGTGCGCGATCACGAAGTCGGCGCGGTAGCGCTGCGCGATGTCGAGCACCTGGGCGCCCATCTCGACGCCGGGCGGCGGCACCGCGAAGGTCTTGAGCTGGAAGCCTTCCTTCGCCGCGAGGTCCTCGATGACCTCGATCGGCTCGCGGCCGGCCGGGTTGTCGTAGAAGATGTAGGCGATCTTCTTGCCCTTGAGACTGCCGCCCAGCTGCTTCTTCACGAAGTCGACCGCGGCCGCGCCCTGCGACCAGTAGGTCGCGGCGATCGGGAAGATGTACGGATAGCGGACGCCGTCGGCGGCCGCGGCGCTGCCGAAGCCCGGCGAGGTGCCGGGGATGCGATCCTCCGTGAGCTTCGCCGCCAGCGCGTAGATCTGCGGCGTGCCGTAGATCGCCATCGTCACGGCGCCCTCCTTCTTGTAGCGCTCGTAGGACTCGACGGCCGGCGGCACCTTGTACTCGTGGTCGATCTCGAGGGCCTTGATCTTGTAGCCCTCGACGCCGCCCTTGGAGTTCACCAGGGCGATGTAGTCGTGAAAGCCCGGGCACAGGACCGTGCCGACGATCTGGGTCGGTCCGGTGCGGTCGCACTGCACGCCGATCACGATCTCGCCCTTCGACTGGGCGTAGGACGGATCGGCCGTCAGCAGGCTGCCCGCCGCCACGAATCAACGCCGTCGCGATGGCCAGGAACTGTCTCATGTGCGTTCTCCTTGCTCGCGTACTCAGTACGCGAACGGCCAGACCCTGAAGTAGCTTCGGATGTTCCGCCACAGACGGTTCAGTCCCTCGGGCTCCACGATCAGGAAGAAGATGATGAGGGCGCCGAACATCATGAGGCGGAGGTTGGGAATGAGATTGAGCACGGTTGACTGGTCGAAGAAGACCCCGCCGAAGGCTTCCATGGCGTAGCGGATGACGATCGGCAGCAGGGTCACGAAGATCGCGCCGAAGATCGAGCCCAGGACGGACCCGAGCCCGCCGATGATGATCATCGCCAGATAGTCGATCGAGACGCCGATCTGGAACTGCTCGTAGTTGGCGATGCCGAGGAAGTACGTGTACAGCACCCCGGTCACCCCGGCGTAGAAGGACGAGATCGCGAAGGCGAGCAGCTTGTAGCGGAAGATGTTGATGCCGATGATCTCGGCGGCGATGTCGTGGTCGCGAATCGCGATGAACGCGCGCCCGACTCGACTTCGCATGAGATTCATCGTGCCCGATGATGGCCAGGACGACGAACACGAGCAGGAAGTAGTACATGTCGCGTTGGCTGCTCAGCACCATCGGGCCCAGCCGCGGCCGCGCCACCTCGATCGACGCCTGCACCCCGCCGCTGATGAAGGTCACGTGATTGATCGTCCACTCGATGATCAGCTGACCGGCCAGGGTGGCGATGGCCAGGTAGAGCCCTTTGATGCGCAAGGACGGGATCCCGACGATGCCGCCGATCACCGCCGCCATCAACCCGCCGGCCAGCAGATTCACGGGCCACGGCGAGCCCAGGCGATTGGCGAGGTTGGCGGCCGTGTACGCGCCGACCGACATGAACGCCCCGTGGCCGATCGACACCTGCCCCGTGTAGCCGACCAGGATGTTGAGACCGAGCGCGCCGATGACGGCGACCCACACGAGGTTGGCCACCGACAGGAAATACTCGTGCAAGGTAAGCGGGATGACGAGAAAGAACACCACCGCCACCGCCGCAACGGTCCACTTCGCGATTGGCAGCGGATAGAGCCCCATATCCGCTTCATAGCTCGTCTTCAGCACTCCACACTCGCGTTGGATCATCCTCGTCTCCACGCGTCGAGCCGTCGGAGGCGGGACGGTGCGGGGGGTATCGGGACCACGCGGCACGCGTTCGCACTTCCCATATCGGCTGGGCTCCATCCGGGCGCACTTGGTCCGCCGCTCGCCTGGAGGGAACGGGTCCCGACACCCCCCGCACCATCCCACCTCCGACGCCTCCACTCGTGCCACCGGGATGTGCAACATGAGACGGATCGCGAAGGCAGTTTTATGCGCGGAATGTGGCTAGGCTCATAGAACGGGAGCGAGGCAAACGCGTCGAACGGCTCTGAGCGAGTCGTCCGAGGGCTTGCGGCGGCGGGGTGGGGTGGGGGGAGGGGTGCTGGGACCCGTTCCCTCCAAGTCGAATGCGGACGAGGCGCGCCGGGATGGAGCCCAGCCGCCCCGGGCAGCGCGAACGCGTGCCGCGTGGTCCCAGCACCCCTCCCCCCACCCCACCCCGCCGCCGTAAGCCAGATGTACACGCTCAGACTCGCTCGATGATGCGTTTGCCGAACATGCCGTACGGGCGAACCATGAGCGCGACGATCATGAGCACGTACGGCGCGAAATCCTTGGTGCCGCCGCCGACGACGGGATCGACGTAGCCCGCGGCGATGTTCTCGACGACGCCGACGATCAGGCCGCCGAGGATCGCGCCGGGAATCGAGTCGAGCCCGCCGAGGATCACCACCGGAAACACCTTGAAGCCGACCAGCGCGAGGTTGATGTCGACGCCGAGCAGGTTGCCCCAGAGGATCCCGCCCAGGGCCGACACGATGCCGGTCATCGCCCACGCCACGCCGAAGTAGCGCTCGACGTCGATGCCCATGGCCATCGCGACCTGCTGGTTGTCGGCGACCGCCCGCATCGCGATGCCCTTGCGCGACTTCAAGAAGAACCAGCCGAAGCCGGCCAGGAACGCCAGGCTCACCGCCGGCGCCCAGCAGCTGGATCGGCGGAATGAATAGCGGGCCCAGCATGAACGGCTCGTCGCGGATCGGCAGCGGCAGCGGCTTGGTCCCGGAGAAGATCGTGAACGGCCCGACGCCGCGCAAGATCGACGCGAGCCCGATCGTGGCCATGACGACGGCGATCACCGGCCGTCCGATGAGCTTGCGCAGCATGACCCGCTCGAGCACGAAGCCGAACAGGACCAGGCTGGCGATCGCCAGCAGGACCGCGAGCCACAGCGGCGCGCCCCAGACCATGAGGGCGCCGGCCGCGACGAAGCCGGCGATCATGACGAACTCGCCCTGCGCGAAGTTGATCGCGTCGGTGGCCTTGTAGACCAGCACGAAACCGAGCGCGATCAGCGAGTACATCAGGCCGGTCAGGAGCCCATTCGAGATCAGCAGGAAGAAGAATCCGAGGTCGTCAGACACGGGCCGCCACCTTCGCCTCGACGTCTTCCACGCTCACGCGCGAGTTCAGCGTGGCCTGGCGGCCGTCTTCGTAGGTGATGGTCGTCGCCAGCTCGACCGTGTGACCTCCGGAATAGAACGCGTCGATGACCGGGGCGTACTTCTCGGCGACGAAGCGCCGCCGCACCTTGCGTGTCCGCGTCATCTCGGCGTCGTCGGCCTCCAGGTCCTTGGTGAGCAGCAGAAAGCGTCGGATCCGGGTGGATTCCGGCAAGGTCTCGTTGCCCTTCCGGATCTCTTCACGGATCAGATCGCAGATCTCGGGCTTCTGGCTCAGGTCCATGTAGCTCGTGTAAGCAATCCCGCGGCGCTCGGCCCAGTTCCCCACCGTGTTCTGGTCGATGGCAATCATGGCGGTGACGAAGTCGCGCTCGTTGCCGAACGCGACCGCTTCGCGGATGAAGGGGCTGTACTTCAGCTTGTTCTCGATGAACTGCGGCGCGAACGGCGTGCCGTCGTGGAGGGCGCCGACGTCCTTGGCCCGATCGATGATGACGAGGTGGCCGCGCGGATCCACGAACCCCGCGTCACCGGTGCGGAACCAGCCGTCCGAATCGATGACCTCGCGCGTGGCCTCGTCGTTCTTCAGGTAGCCCTTGAAGACGACCGGCCCCCGGACCAGCACCTCGCCGCGATCGGCGATCTTGACCTCGATGCCCGGACACGGCCGGCCGGCGGTCGTCGGGTTGGCCTCGTCGCTCGGCTGCAGCGACACCAGGCCCGTCGTCTCCGTCGAGCCGTAGACCTGCTTGAGGTTGACGCCGATCGACCGGAAGAAGCGGAACGTGTCCGGTCCGAGTGGTGCCCCGCCCGTCAGCGCCCACTTGGCGCGCCGCAGTCCGAGCTGATCGCGGATCGGCGTGTAGACGAGCACGTTACCGAGCATGCACGCCAGCCGCAGGGCGAGCGGAATCGGCTTGCCGTCGGCGCGAAGGATCTCCGCCCGCTCGGCGGCGCCCCGGAAGGTCTCGAAGACCCACCGTTTGAGGGCGGGCGCGTCGGCGGCCTTCACCTGGATGCCCGTCAACATGTTTTCCCAGATGCGGGGCGGCGCCAGCACGATCGTCGGCCCCAGCTCGCGCAGGTCACGCTGGACCGTCTCGGGGCTCTCCGGGCAGTTGGCGCAGAAGCCCACCACGAGGCTGAGGAACAGGGTGTATGCGGCGTCGCCCGCCCACGCCATCGGCAGGTACGCGAGCGCGTCGTCCTCGGGGCGGACGTCGTCGGCCTTGCGGAACGCGTCCGCGATGGCAATGGCGTTCGCATGCGTCAGCATGACGCCCTTCGGGTTGCCGGTGGTGCCAGACGTGTAACAGATGATGGCGACGTCCTCGGGCTTGCCTTTCTCCACCTCGGCTTCGAAGTAGCCGGGGTTCTTGGCGGCGAACTCGCGCCCGAGCTCCTGGACGGATTGATAGGAGCGGAGCCAGTCGTGCTGCTTGTAGTGGAGCATTCCGCGCGAGTCGTCGTACACGACGAGACGCAGCGCCGGGAGCTCGGCCCGGAGTCCTAGCACCTTGTCGACCTGCTCCTGGTCCTCGGCCACGATCACCGCGCACTCGGCGTGGTTCCAGACGAACGCGAGCTCCTTCGCGATCGAGTCTTGATAGACCGGCACCGGCACTCCACCGAGCGCCTGCGCGGCGACCTGTGCCCAGTAGAGCCGCGGACGGTTGTCGCCGATGACCGAGAGCCGTTCGCCGCGCTTGAAGCCGAGCGCGGCCAGGCCGAGGGCGAAATCACGGACCTCGTCGTGGTACTGACGCCACGTCCAGGTCTGCCAGATTCCGCGATCCTTCTCGCGGATCGCCGGCTTGTCGTGGAAGGTCGCGCGCGTTGCGCTGCAGCAATCGGGCGAGCGTGCTCTCAACCACGGGAACCTCCCGAGGCGTCGGTCTTGGTCTCTCCGAGGTACGCCTTGATCACGCGCGGGTTGGCCCGAACCTCGTCGGGCGTGCCGTCGGCGATCTTCTGGCCCATGTCCAGCACCGCGACGCGGTCGGAGATGTCCATGACCACGCCCATGTCGTGCTCGATCAGGATCACCGTGACGCCCCACTCCTCGTTCACGTCGAGGATGAAGCGCGCCATGTCTTCTTTCTCTTCGTGATTGCATCCGCCCATCGGCTCGTCGAGCAGCAGGATCTTCGGGTCGAGCGCGAGCGCGCGGCCGAGCTCGACGCGCTTCTGGAGACCATAGGCGAGCGAGCCGGTCGGCCGGCGGCGCAAGGTCCTGGATT
This sequence comes from uncultured Candidatus Rokubacteria bacterium, assembly GCA_963789955.1. GTDB lineage: Bacteria > Methylomirabilota > Methylomirabilia > Rokubacteriales > CSP1-6 > AR31. The sequence continues at coordinate 24,617 of CAWBMV010000023.1, read as the reverse complement.
CGCAAGAAGTCGATGATGTCCTCGACGCGTCGCCGGTGGATGACCTCCTCCTTCTGCGCGAATCCCCAGTACGCGAACGCGCCCAGCACCCCGGTCTTCATGTGGACGTGTCGGCCGAGGAGCAGGTTGTCGAGGACGGTCATGCCACGGAACAGCGCGATGTTCTGGAAGGTTCGGGCGATGCCGAGCTCGGCGATCTTGCTCGGCGCCAGCTCGGTCACGTCGCGGCCCTCGAGGACGATGCGGCCGGTATCGGGATGATAGAAGCCGCTGATCATGTTGAGCACCGTGGTCTTGCCGGCGCCGTTGGGCCCGATGACCGAGAGGATCTCGCCCTTCTGAGCTTCGAGAGAGACACGGGTGACGGCCTGGACGCCGCCAAACGCCTTGGACGCTTCGCGGATTTCCAGGAGCGCGCTCATGAGAGCCACCGCTTTCGTCGTCGGTAGTGCTTCACGTCCCGATAGCTCTTCCTCTGGCCTACACCCGTCAGGCCCAGATAGAACTCCTTGATGTCCTCATTCTCGCTGATCGTCCGGGCATCCCCGTCCAGGACGATCCGGCCATTCTCCATAACATAGCCATGCTGAGCAACCTGTAATGCCATGGTCGCGTTTTGCTCGGCCAACAGCACTGCGAGCCGCTCCTCGCGGTTGAGCCGCGTAACGATCTCATAGATTTCGGTCACGAGCCTCGGCGCCAGGCCCATCGACGGCTCGTCCAGGAGCATCAACGTCGGTCGCGCCATCAGCGCGCGGCCGATGGCGACCATCTGCTGCTCGCCGCCGGAGATGTAACCCGCCTTGAACATGCGGCGCTCGGTCAGCCGCGGGAAATAGTGATAGACGCGCTCGAGATCGCTGCGAGTGGACTGGCCGTTGCGCCGCGTATAGGCGCCGGTCAGGAGATTGTCCTCGACCGTCAGGTGCTCGAACACGTGCCGCCCTTCCATGACTTGCACGACGCCGTGCTTCACGACCTCGGACGGGTCCTGCCGGTGGATCGCCTTGCCCGCGAGCTCGATCGTGCCTTTCGTCACCTCACCGCGCTCCGTGCGCAGAAGTCCCGAGATGGCCTTGAGCGTCGTGGACTTGCCCGCGCCGTTGGCGCCGAGGAGGGCGACGATGCCCCCCTCGGCGACCGCGAGCGACACGCCTTTCAACACGAGGATCACGTGGTCGTAGATGACCTCGATGTTGCTCACCGCCAGGAGCGGCCGCGGCGTGTCGCTCGCCACCGCCGTGCCTACTTCTCCTTCGCGCAGTCGCGCATCGTGTAGCCGAGCTTCTTGCCCTCCTCGATCGCCGCCGCCTCGATCTTCGGCCGGACGACGTCACGCATCGGCGCGATCCAGTCGGAGACGACGGTCCACTTCTTGCCGTCCCACTGCTGGATCAGCACGGGACCGCTGCCCTCGTGGTCCTCGCAGGTGACCTTGACCGGGTGCGTGAAGCTCTTCATGCCGACCTGGTCGAGGCGCTGCTCGGTCAGGTTGAGGTTCTCGAAGCCCCAGCGGACCTGCTCGCCCGTGAGCGGCTTGTTGCCGTACTTCGTCATCGCCGTGCGGATCGCCTCGGCCGCCAGCATCGCGTTGACGAGGCCGCGGTTGTAGAGCGGAGCGCCGAGGTCTTCCTTCTTCGCGGAGCCCTTCCCCTTGTCGTAGACGAACTTCATCAGGTCCGCATGCACCTTGAAGCTGGTGCCCGGAGCATGAAACGTGGCGCCCTTGTACCCCTTGGCGCCCTCACCGGCCGGCACGACGTCCGAATCGTTGGCCGACCACCAGTTGCCGATGAAGTGGTCCATCTTGAAGCCAACCGACGCGGCTTCCTTGATCGCGACCTGGTTCATGACGCCCCAGCCCGACATGAAGATCCAGTCCGGGTTCAGTCGCCGCACCTGGAGCCAGGTCGCCTTCTGCTCCTGACCGGGATGATCGACCGCGAGCAGCGAGAGCTCGAACTGGTACTTCTTCGAGAGCTCGTCGAGCGTCGGGTTGGCCTCCTTGCCGTACGCGCTGTTGTGGAAGATGTGGGCGATCTTCTTGCCCTTCAGCTTCTCGAGCCCGCCCTCCTGCTGGCCGATATAGCGGATGACGGCCGAGGCCTGGCTCCAGTAATTCGTCGGGAAGTTGAACACCCACGGAAACCACCGGCCGTCGGACGCGGCGCTCATGCCGTAGCCCATCGAGAACACCACGATCTTGTCGACGGGGGCCTTCGGGATCAGCGAGTACGTGATCGCGGTGCTGTAGGGGTTCACGAGCACGGGGCCCTTGCCCTTCAGCCGCTCGTAGCACTCGACGCCCTGCTTGTTGTCGTACTGCGTCTCGCACTCTTCCCACGCGAGCTTGACGCCGTTGATGCCGCCGTCGCGCTCGTTCAGGAGCGTGAAGTAGTCGACGAAGCCGTCGGCGATCGGGATCCCGCTCGGCGCGTACGGGCCGGTGCGATAGACGAGCAGCGGGATGAATACCTCTTTGGGTTGGGCGGCCGCCAGCATCGGCGCCGTGAGCGCCAGCGCCGCCAGCACCGCGAGCCATATCTTCCTCATCCTCATGACACTCTCCTTTCGCGCATCTAGTGGGGAAACGGCCACAGTCGCAGCTTTTCTTTCGTGATTTGCCAGAGCCGCGCCAGGCCGCGCGGCTCGACGATCAGGAAGAAGATGATCAGTCCACCGAACACCATCAGCTCGATCTGCTTCTGGAGCGCCACCGGAAGCCGGAGCCCCACGGCGTGCGGCACATTCGCGAGGACGATCGGCATCAGCACGATGAACGCGGCGCCGAGGAACGAGCCGAGGATGCTGCCGAGGCCGCCGATGATCACCATGAACAGCACGAGAAACGATATGCTGATGTCGAACGCGAGCGTCTCGGCGCTGCCGAGGTAGAGGAACACCAGCCCGGCGCCGGCGACCCCGCAGTAGAACGAGCTGATCCCGAACGCGAGAAGCTTCGTGCGCAGCGGGCGCACGCCGATGATCTCGGCGGCGATGTCGCGGTCGCGGATCGCCATCCACGAGCGGCCGACCCGCCCGCGCACCAGGTTCTTGGCGATGACCGCGAACACGGCGACGAGGCCGAGCGCAGTCAGGTAGCGCGCCGCCGCCGTCGAGTTCGGGCCGGTGACGAGGACGCCGAAGAGCGTTCGATCCGGCGCCGTGATGGTGCCCGACGACGCATAGTTGGTGAACCACGCGACCTTGTTGAACAGCCAGATCAGGAAGAACTGCGAGGCGAGGGTGGCGACCGCGAGATAGAACCCCTTGATCCTGAGGCTCGGGATCCCGAAGAACAGCCCGACGGCGGCCGCCACGAGCCCCGAGAGCACGAAGACGACGATGATGTTCAGCTGCGGGAACGCCGTCGTCAGCTTGAACGCCGCGTACGCGCCGACGGCCATGAAGCCGCCGGTGCCGAGCGAAAGCTGGCCGGCGTAGCCCGTCAGGAGATTCAGCCCGATCGCCGCGAGCGCGTAGACCAGGAAGGGGATCAGCACCGCCTGCAGCCAGTATTCGCTGGCGACGAGCGGCGGCACGACGAACGCCGCCACGACCGCCGCGGCGACGACCACGCGATCCTGCACGACCGGAAACACGGCCTGGTCAGCCGCATACGACGTCTTGAACTGCCCCGCCTCCCGATAAATCACGCTCGAATCACGCCGTGAAGACACCTAGAGATCACGTTGTGGCGCCCCGCGGGGTCGGCCGGGCGGGGATCTCCCCGGCGACCCGTGTTGTCAGGGATGTCCGGACCGTACCGCTGGAGCTGTCGCCGCCACGGGTGTTCGTTAGCGTGGTCGCCGGGGAGATCCCCGCCCGGCCGGCCCCGCGGGGCGTTCCGGCTCGAGCGGAGAGTGAGAGCGTTCAGGGACGTCATACGCGCTCGATGATCTTTTCGCCGAACAATCCCTGCGGCCGCGCCAGCAAAAAGCCCAAAGCGAGCACGTAGGCGAACCAGTTCTCGATGGCGCCGCCGACCAGCGGGCCCCAGTAGACTTCGCCGAGCTTCTCGCCGACGCCGATGATGAGCCCGCCGACGATCGCACCCGGCACGGACTCGAAGCCGCCCAGGATGAGCACGGGCAGCGCCTTGAGCGCGATGAGCGAGAGGCTGAACTGCACGCCGCTCTTGGCGCCCCACATCAGCCCGGCGACCATCGCCACGACACCCGCCACCGACCACACCACGATCCAGATCGTCTTGAGCGGGATACCGATCGAGAGCGCCGCCTCGTGGTCGTCGGCGACAGCGCGGAGCGCGCGGCCGATGCGGGTCCGCTGGAAGAACACGGCGAGCACGGTGACCAGCACGGCGGCGGTGATCGCCGCCGTCAGCTCGAGCTGGTTGATCTGCACGCCGCGGACGATGAACGAGCGATCCGGGATCCCGATGTCGAGCTTCTTGACGTTGGCGCCCCACAACATCTCGCCGAAGCCCTCGAGGAAGAAGTTGAGGCCGATCGTCGCCATGAACAGGATGATGTACGCCTGGTTGACGAGCGGACGCAGCACGAGCCGCTCGATCGCGAACGCCAGCGCCACCATGACGCCGGTCGTCAACACGAGCGCGACGATGACGGGCGCGCCGCGCTCCAGCAGGCCCACCAGGGTGAGCGCGGCGAACAGCACCATCACACCCTGCGCGAAGTTGAAGACTCCCGACGCCTTGAAGATCAGCACGAAACCGAGCGCCACCAGCGAGTACATGAGACCGGCGAAGATCCCGCCGATCAGCACCTCGACGAGGAACGCCGGCGCACCCGCCATGTCCTTGAACGGCGCGACCGCCACCGCGTACAGGAGCTCTACCATCGGTGTTGTCCGCGTTCGAGCGCCGGCTTTGCCGGCGCAATCCGGATCTGGGGGAGGCTCGGAGGGGGCCGTCGAGGCCCCCTTCGATCAAGACTCATGCGCGACACCCAGGTACGCGTCGAGCACCGCCTGGTCGCTCCGCACCCGAGCCGGCGGGCCGTCGGCGATCTTGCGGCCGTAGTCGAGCACCACCACGCGATCGGAGATGTCCATGACCACGCCCATGTCGTGCTCGATGAGGACGATCGTCGTGCCGAACTCCTGATTGACGTCGAGGATGAAGCGGCACATGTCTTCCTTCTCCTCGACGTTCATCCCGGCCATCGGCTCGTCGAGCAGCAGGAGCTTGGGCTCGGCGGCCAGCGCTCGGGCGAGCTCGACCCGCTTCTGCAGGCCATACGGCAGGCGGCCCGCCGGCGTCTTGCGAATCGCCTGGATCTCCAGGAAGTCGATGATCCGCTCGACGACGGCCCGGTGCTCGAGCTCCTGGCGCTTGGCCGGGCCCCAGTAGAGCGCCTCGCGTCAGGAAGCTTCCGCGCATCTTCAGGAGCCGGCCCGTCATGATGTTGTCGAGCACGCTCATGCCCTTGAACAGGGCGACGTTCTGGAACGTGCGCGCGATGCCGAGCGCGGCCACGTCCGGCGGTGACAGGCGCGTGCGATCGCGTCCCTCGAACGCGATCCGCCCCTCGTACGGCTGATAGAACCCGCTCACGGCGTTGAGCAAGGTGGTCTTGCCGGCGCCGTTGGGTCCGATGATCGCCACGATCTCCCGCTGCGGGACGCTCAGGCTGACCTGGTGGACCGCGAGCAGCGCGCCGAACCGCACGCTCACGCCGTCCACCTCGAGCAGCGGCCCTCCGGCTTCGTTCACCGCGCCACCGGAACCGGCGCCCCGACGTCGCGGATCACCACGTCCGCCCGCATGGTGCCGGTGCGGCCGTCCTCGTAGGTCACCTTCGCCTCGACCTGCACACGATCCTGTCCCGAGTAGAGCGCGTCGATGAGCGCCGCGTACTTCTGCGCGATGTACCCGCGCCGCACCTTGCGGGTGCGCGTGATCTCCTCGTCGTCCGGGTCGAGCTCCTTGTGGAGGATCAGGAACCGCCTGACCTGTGCCCCGCGCAAGACGTCGTCCTCGGCCAGGCTCGCGTTCACGCGCTCGACTTCTCCGCGGATCAGCTCGTAGACCTCCGGCTTCTGCGCGAGATCGCCGTAGCTCGTGTACGCGATGTTCCGCCGCTCCGCCCAGCTGCCGACGGCCGCCAGATCGATGTTGATGAACGCGGTCACGCACGGCCGGGCCTGGCCGATGCACACCGCCTCGCGAACGTAGGGCGAGAACTTGAGCTTGTTCTCGATGAACTTGGGCGCGAACATCGTGCCGTCCGCGAGCCGGCTCACGTCCTTGGCCCGATCGATGATCACGAGATGGCCGTCGCGGTCGAGGAATCCGGCGTCGCCCGAGTGGATCCAGCCGTCCTCGAGCGTCTGCCGGGTGGCCTCCGGGTTCTTCGCGTAGCCCTGGAACACGCCGGGGCTGCGGAACAGCACCTCGCCCGTGTCGGAGATCCGGATCTCGACGTCGGTGATCGGCGTGCCCACCGTATCGAGCCGCACGTCGCCGTCCCGCTGGATCGTCACGAACACGCTGGCCTCGGTCATCCCGTAGAGCTGCTTGACGTTGATCGCCGAGCGCGCGGAAGAACAGGAAGATCTCCGGGCCGATCGCCTCGCCCGCGGTGTAGGCGCGACGCACGCGCGAGCATGCCGAGATTGTCCTTGAGCGGCCCGTAGACGAGCAGGCTGCCGAGCGGGTACAGGAGGCGCTGCCAGAGCGGGATCGGCTGGCCGGCCGAGGCGCTTGCGCTCGATGTCCTGGGCCAGGCGCAGGAAGAAGTGGACCAGCGTGCGCTTGGGCCGGCGGCAGTCCTCGACCCGGACCATGACGCTGGTGAGGATGCTCTCCCAGATGCGCGGCGGCCCGAAGAAGTAGGTCGGGCCGATCTCCTTCAGATCGGCGAAGCACCGTGGCCGCGCTCTCCGGACAGTTGATCGTGAACCCGGTGACGATCGACTGCGCGTAGGAGAAGACGTGGTCGCCCACCCACGCCATCGGCAGGTACGAGAGCACTCTCTTCGTCCTCGCCGAGCCCCTCGAAGGTCGCCGCGTTGCGCGCGGTGACGATCAGGTTCCGATGCGAGAGCATCGCGCCCTTCGGCGCGCCGGTGGTCCCGGAGGTGTAGCAGATGATCGCGGTGTCGTCGGCGGCGCCCTTGGCGAGCTCGGCGTCGAAGTGCCCGGGATGGCTCACCTCGAACTTCCGGCCCTGCTCGGCGAGCTCGGCCAGGCTCATGAGGCCCGGGCTCGCTGTAGGCGCGCATGCCGCGCGGATCGTCGTAGACGACGTGCTGCGAGGTGGCGGGCAGCGGGCCCGGACGTCCAGGAGCTTGTCGACCTGCTCCTGATCCTCGACGATCGCGAACCGCGCCTCGGCGTGCTCGACGATGTACTCCATCTCGCGCTCGATGGAGTCCTGATAGATCGGTACGGGCACGCCGCCGAGCGCCTGCGCCGCCATCACCGCCCAGTAGAGCTGCGGGCGGTTGTCGCCGACGATCGCCACGCGGTCGCCGCGCGCGAAGCCGAGCGACGCGAGGCCGAGCGCGATGAGGCGCGCCTGCTCGAAATACTCGCGACCACGTGTACGACTGCCAGATGCCGAGATCCTTCTCGCGGATCGCGACCTTGTCGGGGAGGCGCTCGCGCGTTCTCGCGCACGAGCTTCGGGAAACGTGTCGTGCGTCGCGAGACTGCCTTCAAGTCGCCTCCGCGATCAGTCAAGGTTACTGCCTCGAGGGAGGGCAGATCCGAGCGGGCCGATGCCGGCTCGAGCCCGGCGCGCGGACCCGCTCCTGGTGGCGCGAGTCTAGCCAAGCGCGGCGGCTGTGTCAAGAAATTGCCGGGATAACGAGCACTTACGCGACGCGTGTCCCCTGGTGGAACGCCGCGCGCGTGCCGGCTCCCCCTACTTGGCGCGCGCTCCTCGATCAGCGGCAGGCAGAAGTAGACGATGAACGCCGCGCACGCGAGGTAGAGCATCCAGCTCAACTGGTGGCCGCGCCCGCGAAGCAGCTTGATCGCGGTGTACGTGACGAATCCCGCGCCGATGCCGTTGGTGATCGACCAGGTGAACGGCATCACCAGCATCGTCACGAACGCGGGAATGGCCTCCTCGTACGTCGTCCCACGCGATGTCCCGCGCGATCGCCATCATGTAGAAGCCGACGATGATCAGCGCCGGCGCGGTCGCCTGGGCGGGGATGACGCCGGCCAGCGGCGCGAAGAACATCGCGAGCGAGGAACAGCACGTCCGGTCACGACGGACGCGAGGCCGGTCCGGCGCCCGCCCTCGGCCACGCCGGCCGCGCTCTCGATGTAGGTCGTGTTGCTGCTGGCGTTCGCGAGGCCGCCGAACATCGCGCCGATCGAATCGACGAGCAGCACGCGATTCGACGCGCGGCAGCTGACCGCGGTGGTCGAGGAAGCCGCCGCTTCCGCCCACGCCGATGATCGTGCCCATGGTGTCGAAGAAGTCGCTCAGCATGATCGAGAAGATCGCGAGGATCGCCGCCGAGCGACCCCGAGCTTCGCGAAGAGCCCGAAGTCGAGACGGCCGAACGTCGAGAAGTCCGGCGCCTGGACGATGCGCCGACGGGATCTGCGCCGCGCCCGGCGTCGCGAAGCCCTTGCCAGCCGGCGAAGAGCCCGTTGAGCACGATCGCGATGATCGTCGTCGCGCAGGATGCCGAGGAGCAGCGCCCCACGCGCCGGCGCGCCATCAGCCACGCCGTCAGCACGAAGCCGATGAGGAAGACCGCGATCGGCAGCCCCCGCAACGTCCCGAGCCCGACGGGCAGCGGCCCCGCCGCGGGCTTCACCACGAAGCCCGAGGTGAAGAAGCCGATGAAGGCGATGAAGAGGCCGATGCCGACGCTGATCGCGCGCTTGAGCGCGATCGGCACGGCGTCCATCAGCGCCTCGCGGAAGCGCGTCAGCACGAGCACCGTGATGACGAGGCCCTCGAGGAAGACCACCGTCATCGCCTGCGGCCACGTGAGCCCGCGGCCGGCGACCAGCTCGAACGCGACGACCGCGTTGAGCCCCATCCCGGCGGCGAGCGCGAACGGATAGTTGCTCGACAGCCCCATCGCGATCGAGAGCAAGCCCGCCGTGAGACACGTCACGGTCAGCGTCGCCGCGAACGGAAGTCCCTTGCCCTCGAGGCCCGGGACGCCGGTGAAGCCGAGAATGATCGGGTTCACGAAGATGATGTAGGCCATCACCATGAACGTCGTGACGCCCGCGCGAACCTCGGTCGCGAGATCGGTCGATCGCTCTCTGAAGCCGAAGTAGCGGGAGAGGAGCCCGGCCATGTGCCGGGCGGCAGTCTACATCGAGCGGGACGCTATCGGTAGTCCGTCGAAGTCGGCTGCGGCTGCTGCGGGTCGAACGCGGTGCCGAGACTGATCTCGGGCGGGTCCGCCTGCTCGGCGGCGTCCTTGCCTTCCTGGAAGATGCGAAGCAGATCGTCGCCGACCAGAACCGCCGGACGCACCTTGGAATCCTCGCCGCTCACAACGACCGCGCCGAGCGCCAGAGCCGCGGCCAGCGCGAGCGCGGCCGGCATCACCACGAAGGACATGATCTCTCGCCACGTCATGTCCCTCGATGGGGCAATCCCCCTGCCAGGTGGCGGAGGCCGCTTAGATCATTGAAAAAGCTCGGTCTATCGCGACTCGACCGCGCCGGACGGGGTGTCAGCCTGACGACACCGGACCGCCCCGTCCTACCAGTTTTGTCATTTTCGGAACTTCTTGAAATCGACCGGCCGCTTCTCGACGAACGCGTTGCGTCCTTCCATCGCCTCGTCGGTCTGGTAGTAGAGGTCGAGCGCGGTGCTCGCGAACTGCGCCACGCCAGCGCGCGGCTCGGAGTCGATGTTGAACGACTGCTTGGCGAGCGCGAGCGCCGTCGGGCTCTTCTCGAGCAGCTCGCGCGCACCACTGCTCGACCTCGGCGCGCAGCTCCTTCAGCGGGACCACCTTGTTGACGAGGCCCATCGCGAGCGCGTCCTGCGCGCGAGTACTGGCGGCACAGGTACCAGATCTCGCGCGCCTTCTTCTCGCCGACCACGCGCGCGAGATAGCCGGTGCCGTGGCCGGCGTCGACGCTGCCGACGCGCGGGCCCGGTCTGGCCGAAGATCGCGTGTCTCGGCGGCGATCGAGAGATCGCAGAGCACGTGCAGCACGTGGCCGCCGCCGATCGCGAAGCCGTTCACCATCGCGATCACCGGCTTCGGGATGTGGCGGATCGCGCTGTGCAGCGCTTCGACGTCCATCGGGCCTGCTCGCTGCGCCGCCGCGCCCGAGTAGCCGCCCTGCCCGCGCTCCTTCTGGTCGCCGCCGGAGCAGAAGGCCTTGTCGCCGGCGCCGGTGAGCACGACGACGCCGATCGCGCGGGTCCCAGCGCGCGTCCAGGAACGCGTCGGTCAGCTCGTGCGACGGTGCGTCGTGCGGAACGCGTTGCGGACCTCGGGACGGTTGATGGTGATCCAGGCGACGCCGTCCTTCTTCTCGTAGAGGACGTCGCGTGTACGTCATGGGGCCTCCCGCTCACGTGCTCAGAGCGGCTTCCGCAGAATGCGGCCGAGCTCGCCGACCACGCCGCGGCGGAAGGTCAGCACGCAGACGACGAAGATCACGCCCTGGACGACGGTGACCCACGCGCCGAGCTGCGCCAGGTAGTTCTCGAGCGTGATCATGATGAAGGCGCCCGACCACCGGGCCGAAGACCGTGCCGAGGCCGCCGAGCAGCGTCATGAGCACGACCTCGCCCGACATCGTCCAGTGCACGTCGGTGAGCGACGCGAGCTGGAAGACGATGGCCTTGGTCGCCGCCGGCGAGGCCCGGCAGAGCGTCGCCGAGAGCACGAACGCGAGCAGCTTGTACTGCTCGGCGCGGTAGCCGAGCGAGATCGCGCGCGGCTCGTTCTCGCGGATGGCCTTCAGGACCTGGCCGAACGGCGAGTGGATCGCGCGGTAGATCGAGAGGAAGCCGAGCAGGAAGATCGCGAGCACGACGAAGTACATGCGTCAGCGTCTGCCGGAGATCGAGCACGCCGAGGAGCGTCCCGCGCGGGACCGCCTGGATGCCGTCCTCGCCGCCGGTGAACGTCGCCTGCAGCGCAGAAGAAGAAGACCATCTGCGCGAACGCCAGCGTGATGTTCGCGAAGTAGATGCCCTGGCTCCGGATCGCGAGCGCGCCGATGACGACGCCGAGCGCCGGCCGCCACCGCGGTCCCGAAGAGGATCGCCAGCTCCGGCGGACAGCCCCACACCTTCGCGGCGTGCGCGGTCGCGTAGCCGGCCGAGCCGAGGAAGGCCGCGTGGCCGAACGACAGGAGCCCGACGTAGCCGATGAGCAGGTTGAAGGCGCAGGCGAAGAGCGCGAAGCAGAGCGCCTTCATGAGGAACACCGGGTAGACGAAGAACGGCGCCGACCACGAGGACCGTCGCCATGACCACGAAGGCGACGACGTGACGCCGTCGAGCATCGCCGGGGACCGTCGCGGTACGATCGCGCCGGCGTACTGACTCGCTCGTGCGCGAGTCACGACGCGCTCGACCGAAGAGCCCGGCGGGCCGCACGAGCAGCACGACAGCCATGATCACGAAGATCACGGTGTTGGACGCCTCGGGGTAGAAGACCTTCGTGAAGCCCTCGACGACGCCGAGGCCGAAGCCGGTGACGATCGAGCCCATGATCGAGCCGAGGCCGCCGATCACGACCACCGCGAAGACCACGATGATGAGATCGGCGCCCATCAGCGGGTTCACCTGGTAGATCGGCGCCGCGAGCACGCCGGCGAGCGCGGCCAGGCCCACGCCGAAGCCGTAGGTCAGCGTGATCATCCGCGGCACGTTGATCCCGAACGCCTGCACGAGCGCCGGGTTCTCGGTCGCCGCGCGCAGGTAGGAGCCGAGCCGCGTCCGCTCGATCACGTACCAGGTCGCGAGGCAGACCGCGAGCGAGAACACGATGACCCACGCCCGATAGTTGGGCAGGAACATGAAGCCGAGGTTCTGGCCGCCCGCGAGCTGCGGCGGGCATCGCGTAGGGCAGCCCGGACGAGCCGTACTGGTTCCGGAACAGGCCCTGGATGATCAGCGCGAAGCCGAACGTCAGCAAGAGCCCGTACAGGTGGTCGAGGCTGATAGAGGCGCTTGAGCATCGTGCGCTCGAGCACGATGCCGACGATGCCCACGACGATGGGCGCGATGAGCAGCGCCCACCAGTAGCCGAGCCCGACCCACTGAAGCAGGAAGTACGCGACGAACGCGCCCATCATGTACTGGGCGCCGTGCGCGAAGTTGATGATGTTCAGCAATCCGAAGATGACCGAGAGCCCCAGGCTCAACAGAGCGTAGAACGCGCCGTTGATCAGCCCGATCAGGAGCTGCCCGAACAGCGCCTGCGTCATTGTTGTATTGGAGCGAGCGACCACTGTATTGGAGCGAGCGACCGGCTCATACCGAGGGTGGCGTGCTGTAGGCGCGGCGTGGCTCCGACCCGCCCGAATATCCCTTGCGGCAGATTCGCCGTCGTCCTACGCATGACGGCGTCGGGGCCGAGGGCGGGTCGGGGGACGGTGAGGGGTGCGCCGACCCGTTCCCTCCTTGCGAACGTCGGAAGAGCCGCGCCGGGATGGAGCCCAGCCGCGCCGGGTCCGGCGCGCGCGTGCCGCGTGGTCGCCGCACCCCTCACCGTCCCCCGACCCGCCCTCGGCCCCGGCGCAACGCTACTTCTTCACGAGCTCGCAGCCACCCTGATCGAGCGGACGGAACGCCTGCTCGGCAGGGATCGTCGCGCGGATCTTGTAGTAGTCCCAGGGATCCTTCGACTCCGAAGGCTTCTTGACCTCGACGAGGTACGCCGGGTGGATCTTGCGGCCGTCGACGCGAATCGTCCCCTTGCCGAAGAGCGGATCGTCGGTCGGCAGCTCCTTCATCTTGGCGATGACCTTGGCACCGTCGTCGCTCTTGAGCGCCTCGACGGCCTTCAGATAGTGCAGGACCCCGCGTAGACGCCGGCATGGATCATCGTCGGATGGATCTGCCGATTGCGCTCGGCGAAGCGCTTGGCGAACGCGCGGGTCTGGTCGTTCATGTCCCAGTAGAACGTCTCGGTGAACGATCAGGCCCTGCGCCTTCTCGAGGCCGAGCGCGTGCACGTCGGTGAGGAACACGAGCAGCCCGGCGAAGCTCTGGCCGCCTTGCGCGATGCCGAACTCCGCGCCCTGCTTGATCGCGTTGGTGGTGTCGCCGCCGGCGTTGGCCAGGCCGATGACCTTGGCCTTCGAGGCCTGCGCCTGCAGCAGGAACGACGAGAAGTCCTGGGTGTTGAGCGGATGTCGGACCTTGCCGAGCACCTTGCCGCCGTTCTTCAGCACGACCGCCTCGATGTCCCGCTCGAGGGCGTGGCCGAACGCGTAGTCGGCGGTGATGAAGAACCACGAATCGCCGCCCGTCTTCACGACGGCCGTACCGGTGCCGTTGGCGAGCGCCCAGGTGTCGTAAGTCCAGTGAACGGTGTTCGGCGAGCACGCCTTGCCGGTGAGGTCGGACGACGCCGCCGAGGAGACGACGAAGGCCTTGCCCTTGTCACGCGTGATCTGATTGACCGCGAGCGCGACGCCCGAGTTCGGCACGTCGAGAATCATGTCGACCTTGTCGGCGTCGTACCACTGGCGCGCGATCTGCGAGCCGACGTCGGCCTTGTTCTGGTGGTCGGCGAAGATGATCTCGACCTTCAGGCCCTTCGCGGCGGCGCCGAAGTCCTCGACGGCCATCCGGGCCGCGACCACCGAGCCCTGTCCGGCCAGATCCGCATAGAGGCTCGACTGGTCGTTGAGCACCCCGATCTTGACGACGCCGTCCGAGATCTGCGCGAGCGCCGGGCCGGCACCCAGACTGAGTACGGCGACGAAGGCCGCGATACGTGCGATGGTCATGCTCTCCGCTCCTTTGCGATCGACGTTGGCTTAGCGGGGACTATACCCCGAGGTAGTCGTGCAGCTTGCTCATGTTGGCTTCGAGCTCGGCGTTCGGAATCATGTCGACCACCCGGCCGTGCTCCATCACGTAGTAGCGATCGGCAACGGTGGCGGCGAACCGGAAGTTCTGCTCGACGAGGAGGACGGTAAAGCCCTCTTGCTTGAGGCGGCGCAACGTGGCGCCGATCTGCTGGACGATGACCGGAGCCAGCCCCTCGGTGGGTTCGTCGAGGAGAAGAAGCCGGGCGCCGGTCCGCAAGATCCGCCCGATCGCCAGCATCTGCTGCTCGCCGCCCGACAGCGTGGTCCCGCCGGCCCGAAGCCGCTCCTTCAGGTTCGGGAACATCTCGTAGATGGCCTCGAGGCCCAGACCGCCGGAACGGACCACCGGCGGCAGCAAGAGGTTCTCCTCGACTGTGAGGCTCGCGAAGATCCCGCGCTCCTCCGGGCAGAAGGCCAGACCGAGCCGCGCGATCTGATTCGACGGCAGGCCGATCAGCTCGCGGCCTTCCAGGCGAACCGAGCCGCGCCGTCGGCCCACGATGCCCATGACCGACTTGAGCGACGTCGTCTTGCCGGCACCGTTTCGTCCCAGCAAGGTCACGGTTTCGCCGGCGCGGATCTCGAGGTCGACACCATGGAGCACGTGTGACTCGCCGTACCAGGCGTGGAGATCCCGGACCTCGAGCAGCGGCTCAGGCATGGCCCGACCCCATGTAGGCCTGGATCACCTCTGGGCTCCGCGCCACGGTCTGGTAGTCGCCCTCGGCGAGCACCTCTCCCCGCGCCAGAACGGTGATCGTATCCGAGAGGTTCTCGACCACGCTGAGGTTGTGCTCGACCATCAGCACCGTACGGTTCGCCGCGACGCGCTTGATCAGCGCCGAGATGCGCTCCACGTCCTCGTGCGCCATGCCCGCCGTCGGCTCGTCGAGCAGCATCATCTCGGGGTCGAGCGCGAGGGTCGTCGCGATCTCGAGGGCGCGCTTGCGCCCGTACGGCAGCTCCACCGCCGGCGTGCGCGCGAACGGGGCGAGGCCCACTGCGTCGATCAGCTCGAGCGCGCGACCGTTCAGGCCGCCGAGCACGCGCTCGGATCGCCAGAAGTCGAACGACGCGCCGCGCTGGCGCTGGAGGGCGATGCGCACGTTTTCCAGAACCGAAAGATGTGGGAACACGGCCGAGATCTGGAACGAGCGCACGAGCCCCAGCCGCGCGATATCCGCGGGCCGGGAGCCGGTGATCTCGCGACCGTTGAAGCGAATGCGCCCGCGGGTCGGCGTCATGAAATGGGTCAGCAGATTGAAGCAGGTCGTCTTGCCGGCGCCGTTGGGCCCGATGAGCGCGTGGATCGTCCCGCGGCGCACCCGCAGCGCCACGTTCTTCACGGCGACGAACCCGTGGAACTCCTTGGTGAGGCCCTCGGTCTCGAGGATGATGTCGTCAGCCATCACGGAGCCGCCCGTGCTCCGGCGGATCGAAGCGAGCCTCGCGCTTTTCGCGCCACGCCCGGTTGGCTTCGTCCATCTCCCACGACGCGGCGCAGTCGCCTTGCGCTCGCAGGACGTCTTCGAGGATCGTGCGCGGGTCGTGGTGAAACGACGCCTGGAGCAAACGCTTGGTATGGGCGGTCGCGGTGGGCGCCGCGCCGCGCGCCTTGTCGATGATCGAGGCGAGCGTCCGGTCGAGTTCGGCCGCTGCGCACACCCAGTTGACCAGGCCGATCGCCCGCGCCTCGGCCGGGCTCACGTGATCGTTCAGGAGCGCCAGCTCCTTGGCGCGTCCCACGCCGACCACGCGCGCGAGCCGCAGCACCGCGCCGTCGGGCACCAGCCCGTGACGCGTAGCGCCCAGGCCGAGCACGGCGTCCTCGGTGGCGAGCCGGAGGTCGCAGCCGAGCGCCAGCTGCAAGCCGCCGCCGATCGAGTAGCCGTGCAGGACGGCGATCGTGATCTTCGGCATGTCCTCGAGACAGTCGAGCGCGCGGTTCCAGTGCCGGAAGAACGCCTCGCCGATCGTGCCCGCGGCGAGCGCGGTCCGATCCATGCCCGAGCAGAACGCGCGCCCCGCGCCCCGCACGATCACCTGCATCACGCGCGGGTCGGCGGCGGCGGTCTCCGCGTGATCGGCGAGCGCGCTCGCGAGCTCGGTGGACAGCGCGTTGAGTACGGCCGGTCGGTTCAAGGTGATCCAACCGACTCCGTCCCGCGCTTCGTAGGTGACGGGTGATTCGGTCATCGAGAAGCTCCGTCACGTTGCGCGACTCGCCCACGACACTGACACGACAAATTGTCGATGAGACTCACGAAGTTGTACGATCACCGCGTGCCGGTGGAATGTCAAGGCCGCCGGGCGCGTCGACCCTTGAGGTCAAAGGAGCCATCGCCCATGCCCGTGACCACGCGTCGTAGGTTCCTCACCACCGCGCTCGCGACGGGAGCCACGCCGCTGTTCGCGCGCGCCGCCCGGGCGCAGACGGCGGTCAAGATCGGGAGTGCCGTGCTCGGCGACTATTCGATGGCCGGGCCGGTCATCGTCGCCCTCGATCAGGGCTACTTCAAAACCGAGGGCCTCGCCGCCGAGTACGTGCCCTTTCGCGGCGGCCCCGATCTCCTCAAGGCCGTGATGGCGGGTGAATGTCTGATCGGGATCACCGGCAGCACCGACATCTTCGTTTTCCGCGAAGCCGGCTCGCCGATCAAGATGATCGCGACCCACACCGAGGGCAACCACTTCACCCTGAACGTGGCGCCCGAGGTTCAGAAGGTCGCCGACCTGCGCGGCAAGACGATCGGCGTCACCCGCGTGGGCGCGACGACGTGGGTCTTCGCGCGCATGGTCGCCAAGAAAGAGGGCTGGGATCCGGACAAGGACGTGCAGATCGTCGGCCTCGGCGGCCTCGACGCTCAGCTCGCGGCGATGGCGCGCAAGGAGATCGCCGCCTACGTCTGGGGCGACGGCGGCGCCGTGACCGAGCTGCAGGGCAAGTCCAAGGTGCTCATGCGCCTGGACTCGGTGACGCCGAAATGGATCAGCCAGATCCAGTACGCGTCGGAGGACGCGATCGCCAAGCAGGCCGACGCGATCCGAAAGAGCCAGAAGGCCCTCTTCCGCGCGATCAAGCTGATGCGTGACAACCCCAAGGAGGCCGCGCAGCTCGTGTCGAAGAAGCTCGGCTGGACCCCGGAGGCCGTGCTCGGCGCCCACAAGATCTCGGGTCCCCTGCTGCCGGTCGATGGAAGCATCAACGTGGAAGCGCTGGCCGTGATGCAAGCCACTCTGCTGGAGTACGGCCTGATCAAGAAGAAGCTCCCGCTCGATGAGCACTACACGCGAGAGTTCACGCCTGTCCGGATTTAGCCGGGCGCTCCTCGCGGCGCTGGCGCTCGCGGCGACGCCGGCCGCCGCGTACGGGCAGGTCTTCATCGCCAGCCAGCCCAAGCCCGAGTTCACGGTCGGTCCGCTCTTCGTGCGGGCCAACGTCGGACCCAGGCACGGACCGGTCGAGGTCAGTGTGCTGTTCAGCCTGGTCGTGCCGACCACGGTCAAGAGCGACGCACTCGCGCAAGACCTCTACCTTCTCTGGCCCGGCGAGGTGGACGGCGAGGCGGTGGCCGGAGCGCCGGATCCCGCGCTCCGCAAGAGCATCGAGGGCCGCGGCTTCGAGGTGACGCGCGAAGGACGGTTGCCGCTCTCGGCGCGCGCGATCGCCGTCGGGCGCAACCGGCCGAAGCCCGAGCCGATTGCCGGCGGCGCTCCCTACGTCGCGTACACGCGCGAACCCGGGCCGCTCGGGCAGGGCACGCCGGCCAGCTGGATCCGGATCCCGTGGACGCCGCGGCTCGCCGACCGGACGTGGCTCATCGAGCTCCAGATGCGTCTGACCGGATTGCGGCGACAGAAGCAAGCGACCTGGTTCGAAAACGCGCTGTGGGGCGAGCGTCACATCCTCACGTTGAGCTTCAACGACGTGCGGACACGGGCGACCTTTCCGATGTACCTGGCGTACCGCGACCGCGTCGTCCACCTGGCCGACGATCCCTCGCAGCTCACCGTCAACTTCGCCGACGCGGACCATCTGAAGATCCACGAGGTCTATCCGGGCTCGAGCCAGCGGCGCACGAGCGAGACGCGACGCGCGACCGAGATCGTGTCCGCCTATCTCGATCCGTCCGAGGGCATCCGGCCTCAGGTGCTGTCGGTGCAATACGGGTACTTCACGGGCTGGAAGGCGTGGTCTCCGGTCCTCTTCGCGACGCTCTTCTTCGTGCTCGGTAATCTCGCCGGCCCGCTCGTCACGATGCTCGTCAAGACCGTCGGCGCGCGACTGCAGGGACGCATCCAGCTCGGGCCCTCGAGCGGCGCGCCCGGGCAGCGCGAAACCGGCACGATCATCCCGCGCGAGGCGCTCGCGCGGATCGCGCCTGGCGAAACGACACACGCCCAGGTGCTCGATCTTTGCGGGCCCGATCCCGAAGAGCGCGAGCGCCTGAGCGAGCCCGGGCGCCGCACCCTGGTCTACCGTGGGCGCCGCGTGGTGCCGCACCGCCGGCGGCGGTTCGCGTGGCTGGCGACCGTGAACCGCTGGGACGTCGAGCACCACGAGGTCGAGATCGAGCTCGAGGGGGACCGCGTCCGCGATGTCCAGGCGCAGGTCAACCGGAGCACGCTGACCCAGCCGGGGCCGGCCTGAACGAATCGGTCGGAATGAGACGCGCCGCCTGGACTCTCGCGCTGGTGCTGGCCGCGGCTGCGCCGGACATCGCGTGCGGTCAGGTCTTCCTCGCCTCGCGCCCGAATCCCGAGTTCACGATCGGTCCCCTGTTCATCCGGGCCACCGTCACACCCGAAACCGAAGTCGTGACCCTCGACGTCCTCTGGAGCCTCGTGATCCCTCCGAATGCGAATGGCGCCGCCATCGAGCAAGATCTCTATTTCCTCTGGCCGAACGCGGTCGACGGCGACTCGAGCTCGGGCGCGCCCGATCCCGCGCTGGCCGCCTACGTGAAGAGCCGCGGCTTCACCCCGATCGCGGAAGGCCGCCTGCCGCTCTTCGCCAAGAGCCTCTACCGCATCGGCGAAGAGCTGCCGCCCGAGCCCGTTCGCGGCGGCGCCCCGTTCGTGACGTTCGTGCGCCAGGGCGGCCCGCTCGGGCTCACGACTCCGGTCACGTACGTGCGGATCCCGTGGACGCCGCTGCTCGCCAATCGCACCTGGCAGATGAACCTCCGGATGGAGCTGACCGATCTCATGAAGCGGCGGAAGGCGACGTGGATCGAGGATCTCTTCTGGGGTCCGCAGCACACGGTCTCGCTCACCTTCAACGACGTGCGGGCGCGCGCGCTGTTCCCGGTCTATTTCGAGCGCCGCGACCGCGTCGTTCGCCTCGCCGACGATCCGTCGCAGCTCCTCGTCAACCTCACGGACGCCGATCATCTGAAGATCTACGAGTTCTACCCGGGCTCGGCGCGGCGCCGCCTCAGCGAGACCCTCGACTCCACCGAGGAGATCACGCTCTTCCTGGACAGCTCCGAAGGCATCTCGCCCCAGGTGCTGACCGTGCAGTTCGGCTACTTTCGCGGCATGCGGTCCTGGGCGCCGGTGCTGATCCCGATCGCGTTTTTCGCGCTCGGGAACCTGGCGATGCCGCTTTTCATGATGCTCGTCCGCCGGGTGAGCGCGGCGTTGACGGCTCGCGTCCAGATCGGGCCCGCGAGCGCCGACCGCGAGACCGGTGCCGTCTTTTCCCGCGAGACGCTCGCGCGCATCGTGCCGGGGCACACGACGTACGAAGAAGTCTTACGAATCTGCGGACCCGACGCGGAAGAGCACGAGCAGCTCACGACGCCGCGCCGTACGCTACTCTACCGCGGGCGTCGCGTCGTGCCGCAGGGGCGACGGCGCCTCGGCTGGCTGTCGACCGTACGTCGCTGGTCAATCGAGCAGCACGAGGTCGAGATCACGCTCGAGCGGGACGTCGTCACCGACGTGCAGGCTCGAGTGCGGCGCTCGCCCCTCGCCCAGCCCGAGCCGGCGCCGGCCGCGTAGCGGGCGCTTGACAGGATTCCGAAAGCTCCCCCATATAGACCCCCACTGACCCGAGAACCACACGGAGGCTGACATGACAGAAATGACTCGACGTGACGTGCTCAAGATCGCGGCCGCCGGCGCGGCCACCACGCTTTCGGGGCTGCCGCAGGCCGCGCTGGCGCAGGGCACGCAGAAGCGCGAGCTCGTCGTCGCCCAGGGCGGTGACATCGCCGCGCTGGACCCGCATCTGAGCACGTCTTCGAACGACATCCGCATCTCGTTCAACATCTTCGACAACCTGACCAGCCGGCGCCCCGACGGAAAGCTCCTGCCCGGCCTGGCGACGGAGTGGAAGCTCCAGGGCCAGACGACCTGGGTGTTCAAGCTCCGGTCCGGGGTCAAGTTCCACAACGGTGACCCGCTCACGTCGGCGGACGTGAAGTTCAGCATCGACCGCTCGCTCGACGTCAACCTCAAGGGCAACCGGGTGAACACCGTGCTGACGACGGTCGAGCGGGTCGAGACCCCGGATCCCGGAACCGCCGTCGTCCACACCAAGAAGCCGGATCCGCTGCTGCCGGCGCGGCTGGGCTTTTACGGCGGCCAGATCATCCCGAAGAAATACGTCGAGACGGTCGGTCCGGACGCCTTCAACGCGAAGCCGGTCGGCTCCGGTCCGACCCGGTTCGTGTCGTGGACCAAGGACGACAAGCTCGTGCTCGAGGCGAACCCGGACTACTGGGGCGGCCGCGTCGATTTCGATCGCCTCATCGTGAGGGCGCTGCCCGAGATGGCGCCGCGCGTGGCCGCGCTGCTCAAGGGCGAGGTCGACCTGATCACGCAGGTACCGCCGGACCAGGGCGAGCGGGTCAAGGGCAATGCCGGCACCGTGGTCAGCGGAGCGCTCTACGGCGGGCTCTACGTCCTCGCCGTGAACTCGAAGCGGCCGCCGCTCGACAATCCCCTCGTGAAGCAGGCGTTGTCGCTGGCCATCGATCGCGAGTCCATCGTGAAGGAGCTGTGGCGCGGTCGCGGCGTCGTGCCGAGCGGCATGATCGCCAAGGGCGACAATCACTTCGACGCCTCACTGCCGCCGCTGGCCTTCAATCCGGGCGAGGCGAAGGCGCGGCTGAAGAAGGCTGGATACAAGGGCGAGGAAGTCGTTATCGAGACCACCGTGGGCTACATGGCCGGCGACAAGCCGATGGCCGAGGCGATCCAGGCCATGTGGCGCGACGTGGGCGTCAACTCGAAGGTCGAGGTCCTGGAGTATTCGGTCCGCGCCCAGAAGATCCGCGAGAAGAGCTTCAAGGGGCTCTGGTGGTCGGATCCCACCTCGACCTTGCGGGATCCTGACGGCATGATGTGGCGGCTCCTCGGTCCGGGCGGTCCTCAGGACTACTGGCGCCACCCGGAGTTCGACGAGCTGGGCACCGCCGCGCGGTTCTCGGTCGACGAGAAGTTCCGCGCCGACGCGTACAAGAAGATGACGCAGCTCTTCCTCGAGCACTTCCCGTGGGTCCCGGTGATCCAGCCGTACGAGGACTACGGCCTTCAGAAGTACGTGGAGTGGACACCGGATCCGCTCCAGCAGCTCGAGATCCGTCGCTTCAACTTCAAGTTCCGCCGCGCGTAGACCGGTTGCCCGGGGCGGAGCCCGCGAGGCTCCGCCCCATTGCCCATGCGCGGGCTCCTTCCCTTTCTCGCCTCTCGGCTCCTCCGCGCGGCGATCGCGCTCTGGCTCGTCTCGACCGTCGTCTTCGTCGTCATGCGGCTGTCGGGCGATCCGGTGCCGCTCCTGCTCCCGTCCGACGCGCCGCAAAGCGAGTTTGCCCGCGTCCGCGCCGAGCTCGGCCTGGACCGCTCGCTGCCGGTGCAGTACGCGGTCTTCCTCGGCCACGTCATGCACGGGGATTTCGGTCAGTCCATTCATTTCCGCCAGTCGGCCGCTCGCGTCGTCCTCGACTACCTACCCGCGACCTTCGAGCTCGGTCTCGCCGCGTTCGCCCTGGCGCTGCTCGTCGCCTTGCCCATCGGGGTCGTCTCGGCCGTGAAGCGAAACTCCGCCGTCGATCAGATGACGATGGCGCTCGCCCTCGTCGGCCAGTCGGCGCCGACCTTCTTCATCGGCATCCTCTTGATCCTTATCGTCTCGCTGAACCTCGGTCTGCTGCCGACCTCGGGCCGCGAGGGCTGGCAGAGCCTGGTGCTGCCCGCGCTCACGCTCGGCGCCTTCGCCATGGCGTCGATCGCGCGGCTCACGCGCTCCGCGGTGCTCGAGGTCCTGCGCGCGGACTACATCCGCACCGCCCGCGCCAAGGGCGTCACCGAAGCGCTCGTGGTCGTCAAGCACACCCTGAAGAACGCCGCGGTGCCGATCGTCACGATCACCGGTCTGCAGTTCGGCACTCTGCTCGGCGGGGCCGTCGTCACCGAGACGGTCTTCGCGTGGCCGGGCATCGGCCGGCTCGCCATCCAGTCGATCTACAACCGCGACTACCCGGTCGTGCAGTGCACCGTGTTCATCTCCGCCGTGCTGTTCATCGTGATCAACTTCTGCGTCGACTTGATCTATGGCCTCCTCGATCCTCGCGTCCGCGCGGGCTGAGCGCGCGCCGGCGAGCCGCGCGCGCCGGACCCGCGGCCTCGCGATCGGCGGCGCCGTATTCGTCGCGCTCTTGATCCTGGCGGCGCTGGCCGCGCCGTTGATCGCGCCCGCCGATCCCATTCGCCAGTCCCTCCGGGGCCGGCTCTCGGCGCCCACGTTCGCCGGGGCCGACGGCAAAGCCCATCTGCTCGGCACCGACCACCTCGGGCGCGACGTCCTCTCGCGCGTGATCTTCGGCGCGCGGGTATCCCTGCTGGTGGGCTTCGCCGCGGTGATCGTGGGCGGGCTGCTCGGCGCCTCGCTCGGACTGCTGGCCGGGTTCCGCGCGGGCTGGGCCGACAGCGTGATCATGACGCTCGCCGACGCCCAGCTCGCGTTCCCGTTCATCCTGCTGGCGATCGGGATCATCGCGGTGCTCGGCCCGAGCTTACCCACCTTGATCGTCGTCATCGGGCTCTCGGGCTGGGTGACCTACGCGCGCGTGCTTCGCTCCCAGGTGCTGGTGCTCCGCTCACGCGAGTTCGTCGACGCGATCCACGCGCTCGGCGGCTCGGTCTTGCGCGTGATCGCCCGGCACGTGCTGCCCAACGTGCTCTCGTCGCTGGTCGTCATCGCCACGCTCGAGCTCGCGCGCGCGATCGTGCTGGAGGCGACGCTCTCGTTCCTCGGACTCGGCGTCCAGCCGCCGACGCCTTCCTGGGGCGGCATGGTCCAAGAGGGGCGCGAGTATCTCGACTCGGCGTGGTGGATCTCGACGGCGCCGGGGATCGTGCTGATGCTCACTTCCATCGTGGTGAGCCGCACCGGCGACTGGCTCCGCGACCTCCTCGACCCGACCCTGCGCGGCGAGTAGCCGGGCGAGTCGGTGGTCCCGTAGCGGAGGTCGAAAAGGTCGGGTATCGTACCCCGGCGTTGTGCCGCAGCCAGCTGAAGGAGCCAACGGCCCATGAGGTATGCACTACGGAATCTGTTCGCGTTCGGAAGCGTCCTCGCCTGTCTCGTGGGTGGGGTGGCCGTCGCGCAGGACAAGCCCGCCGACGATATGGAAGCCCTGCGCGAGAAGCTGCGAGCGGACAAGAAGGCCGTGGTGGCCGCGGTGCTCGAGCTCACCGAAGGCGAGGCCAAGGCATTCTGGCCGGTCTACAACGCCTATCAGAGCGACATGGTCAGTCACTACGATCGTGTGTTGAAATTCCTCGACACCTACGCCAAGACGTACCAGTCGATGACCGACGAGCAGGCGACGACCCTCGTCAAACAGTTCCTGGCCATCGAGCGCGATCACGTCGCGATACTGACGTCGTACCAGCCGCGCTTCAGCAAAGTTCTGCCACCCCTGAAGGTCGCGAAGCTGTACCAGATCGAGAACAAGGCTCGGGCCCTCGTGAACTACGAGCTCGCGCGCGGCATCCCGCTCGTCAAGTAGGTCAGCGAAGGACCGTGGAGATTGGAGGGAGCCAACAATGGTGAAAGCACGGCTCGTAGCCGCCCTGCTGGCAGTGGCCCTGGCCGCGACGTCCTCGGTGAACACTCGACCCGCGCTGGCGACATCGGCCGCGGACATCAACCGCGACGCCAACGCGGTGCTGGCCAAGCTCTACGCACACAAGCCGGACGCCAAGAAGCTGGCGTCTGAGGCCAAGGCCATTCTCATCTTTCCGAGTATCTACAAGGCCGGGTTCATGTTCGGCGCCCAGTACGGCGAGGGCGTCCTTCGCAAGGGGAACAAGAGCGTCGGCTACTACAACACGGTCGCAGCTTCTTACGGCTGGCAGGCGGGTGCGCAGGCGTTCGGGTACGCGCTCTTCTTCATGAACGACGCAGCACTCAGCTATCTGGACAAGAGCGGCGGGTTCGAGGTCGGCGTGGGGCCGAGCATCGTGGTCCTGGATGAGGGCGCGGGAAAGTCGACGACCAGCTCGACCGTGACGCAGGACATCTACGCGCTCATCTTCGACCAGAAGGGCCTGATGGCCGGAGCCGGGCTACAAGGGTCGAAGATCAGCAAGATCGCCAAATGATCTGCTGCGAGTCGTCCAT
>CAWBMV010000022.1:0-618470 GCA_963789955.1 uncultured Candidatus Rokubacteria bacterium | reverse complement strand
ATCTCGCCCGTGCAGACGCCGAACCACTGGATGACTTCCTTGTGGAGCGGGATGCCGTGGGCGCGGCGGTGCTGGATCTCTTCGGCCTCGGAGAGCCCTGGATAGAGGACGCGCTCCTGACCCGGAGCCGGCGTGGCGGTTCTCAGGGTCTTGAGCATGCCGTCCATCGTGTCCTTGAACTGCTCGACGTCGGTGAAGGCCTCGATGTTGTAGGCGGCGAAGTGATTCTTCGAGCCGCTGCCGGCGGCGAGCATCGTGGGCAGGGCGCCGGAGAGCACGGTCGACAGGACCTCGGCCATCATCGCGAAGCCGTAGCCCTTGTGGGAGCCCTGCTCACGCGTGCCGCCGAGCGGCGCCTGGTGATATTCGTCGCGGTCGAAGACCGGCTTCTCCTCCATGATCGGAATGCCTTCCTTGTCCGTCACCCAGCCCGGCAGGAGCGGCGAGCCGACGCGAATGGCCAGCCGGATCTTGTTGCCGGCGATCGCGGAGGTCGCGGCGTCGAAGAGCATCGGCGCCTCGTGCCGCGCCGGCGCCGCGAGCGCGATCGGGTTCGTGCCGAGCAGCGGCTTGGCGGCGAACGTCGGCACCACGCTGAGCCCGGCGCCGGTGAAGCACACGCCGACCATGCCCTGCTCGGCGGCCTGCATCGCGTAGTGGCCGATCGCGCCGAAGTGGCCGCTGTTGAACACGGTCACCACGCCGACGCCGACGCGCCGCGCCTTCTCGATCGCCAGCCGCATCGCCTTGGGCCCGACCATGATGCCGAGCCGCCGCTCGGCGTCGATCACCGCCGTGCCCGGTGACTCGCGCGCGATGCGCCAGCCCGGACGCGGATCGAGCTTGCCGGCCTTGTAGTCGCGCACGTAGGCGCGCAGCATGTTCGACACGCCGTGCGTCTCGACGCCCCGGAGATCCGTCATCGTGAGGACGTCGGCGCCCTCCGCGGCGTCCTCCGGCGTGAGACCGAGCTTTTCGAAGATCTGCGTGACGGTGCGACGCAGCGCCGCCTCGGTGACGAAGACCTGGTCCTTCACCGGAACCTTGAAGCGCTCGAGAATCATGGCTCACTCCCCTCGCGAATCGTCGGCGCGCTAGGCGCCGCGCACGTAGCGCCGGCAGACCAGGCGCAGGTGATCGCGGAAATGTGGCTGCAGCCGGCTCGTCCAGTCGCTCTGGCGCGCCTGCTTCCACTCGGCCGACTCCTGCACCTCGGGCGTCGCCAGGTGGTAGAGCGCCACGTACTTGCGGTTCCCGGTGCCGCGGAAGCGACGGGCCCCGAGGACGCCGGGCACGGCGGCGAGCGCCGGGATGTGCTCCTTGTCGTACCACTCGTTGAACTCGGCTTCGTGCTCCGGCGCGATGTTCATGGCATTGAGGAGCAACCCACCCGCACCGGCCGGCGGCAGCTGGTCGCCCGGAAGGATCTGATCGCCCTCGAAGCGCATCAGGCGCTCGACCCGGCCGGTGACCCGTTTCGACCACGGCGACAGGTTCGCCCCGCCGATCGCCAGATAGGCCGGGCTCGCGAGCACCTTGATGTTCTCGAGATCGTACGTGGCAACCGAGATCTTGCGGTCGCTCACGCCGATCCAGCGGTCGCACACGAGGAAGCCCGGAACGCGCTGCCGCTCCGGCAGATGCTCTGTGTCGTACCAGTCCTGGAACTCGTCCTCGGCCGCCTGCCCGATGTTCATCGCCGCGATCAAGGTGCCCTTTGCCATGGTCGGCTCCTCCCGGCGGAAGATTGCCACGACGCTCGCGACTCGGCAACGGCCCGCCTCGAGCGCGCGCGGCGAACGGCGCTGGGCGCGCGACGGTAGACGGAACGAAACGCCGCGTTGAACCGCCGGATGCTGGCAAACCCGGACGCGAAGGCGATCGCGGACATGGGCATCCGCGTGTCGTCGACCAGGGCTTTCGCGCGCTGCACGCGCCGGGTCGTCGCGACCGCGGACGGCGAGGCGCCGGCGTGGCGCAGAAACAATCGGCGGAGATGACGCGCGGTCATCCCGAGGGCGTCCGCGAGGTCTTCGACGCGCGCGTCGCCATCGAGAAATCCCTGCTCGATGAGCCGGAGCGCGCGCGACACCGTCGCGGCCGCCCCCCGCCAGGCCGGCGTGCCCGGCGCCGACTCCGGCCGGCAGCGCAGGCACGGGCGAAAGCCCGCGCGCTCGGCCGCGGCCGCGGTCGGGAAGAAGACGACGTTCTTCGACCGGGCGGGCTTCACCGGGCAAGTGGGCCGGCAATAGATCCGCGTCGTTCTCACGCCGGTATAGAACGCGCCGTCGAAGCGCGGGTCTCGCGCGATGCGCGCGCGGTCGCAGATCTTCGGGTCGAGCACGGCCCCGTTCCGCACCTCGCGAAGCGTAGCACGCAGCATCGCGCTGCGAACGGAGCCGCGGACGATCACGTCCGAAAACGGCGAGACAGCCGAGCGCGGAGCCGATAGCGTCGGAATCAGGATGAGCACGCGATATTTCTACGGCTGGAACGTGGTGGCCGCGACCTTCGTGATGGCGCTCTTCAGCTTCGGTCTCGGCTTCTACGGGATCGCGGTCTACGTCGCGATGCTCCAGCAGCTCTACGGATGGTCGGCATCGGCGGTCTCGGCGCCGGTCACCGTGTACTACGTGGCCGGCGCCCTCCTGACCGCGGCGATCGCCGGCGTGTACGAGCGCTTCGGGGCGAGGGTCGTCGTCGCGGGCGGCGCCGTCGCGATGGCGGCCGGCGTCGCGATGCTCGGGCTCGTCGGCCGGCCGTGGCATCTCTATCCGGTCTTTCTCGTGATGTCCGTCGGCTGGGGCGCGATGAGCGGCGCGGCGATCAACATCGTCCTCGCTCCATGGTTCCACCGCCGCCGGGGGCTCGCGGTCAGCCTCGCCTTCAACGGGGCCACGCTCGGGGGCGTGATCGTCGCGCCCGCGCTCCTCGCGCTGGTCGGGCGGCTCGGCTTCGCGCAGGCCCTCGGGGCCGCCGCCCTTGCGCAGCTCGTGGTGCTGCTGGCACTCGCCGCGGCCGTCATGCGGCGCGGGCCCGACGCGGTCGGCACCGGACCCGACGGGGGCGCGCCACGCGCGGCTCCCGCCGGGAGCGGGGACAGTGGCGACCGGCGCTGGCGCAGAGACGCGCTTCGCACGTGGCGCTTCTGGAGTGTCTCGGCGCCTTTCGCGCTCGGGCTCGCGGCACAGGTCGGCGTGCTCACGCATCTCGTCGCGCTGACGACGCCGGCGCTCGGCGCGGGCGGGGCCGCACGCGCCGTCAGCGCGACGACGGCGGCGGCTCTGATCGGGCGTCTGGCGACGGGCTTCGTGGTGGACAGGGTCAATCGCCGCGTCGTCGCCTGCGTGACCCTGATGATCCAGCTCGCGGGCGTGGCGCTGCTCGCGCACGTGCCGTCGGCGGCCGGTGTCTACGCGGGTTGCGCACTCTTCGGCCTCGGTGTCGGAAACCTCACGACGTTGCCGGGGCTGATTCTCGCCGTCGAGTGGCCGCGCGAGCACTTCAGCGGGCTCGTCGGCCTCGTGGTCGGGATCAATCAGCTGACGTTCGCCTTCGGCCCTACTCTGGTGGGCGTCGTGCGGGACTGGGCGGGCGCGTACGAGGCGGCCCTCGGTGCGTGTGCCGCGCTTCAGGCGATCAGCGCGGCGTTGATCCTGCTCGGGCCGGGGCGAGCCGCGCGGACCGCAGAGGGCTGACGCCTACCAGAGCGCGCGCGAGGCCAGGCCCGCGCCCTCGACGAGCGCGCGGAGCTTGTGCCAGACGATGTTCGTGTCGACCTGGACCCGGCCGGCGAAGGTGCCGAATCCGCAATCGACGCCGGCGATGACGTTCTCGCGGCCGACGACGCTCGCGTAGCGCTCGATCCGCTCGGCGACCAGCTCGGGATGCTCGATGAAGTTCGTGGTCGAGTCGATCACGCCCGCGACGAGCACCTTGCCGGCCGGGAGCTTCACGTCCTTCCACACCTTCCACTCGTGCTCGTGGCGCGGGTTGGCGCCGGCGATCACCAGTCCGACGGGCCGCGCCTTGACGACCACGTCGACGATGTCCTTGAGCGGCACGTCGCGATGATGCGGGCCGCCGGTGCTGGCCCAGCAGACGTGGATGCGCATCCGGTCGGCCGGAAGCTCCGCGACGGCGGCGTTCAAGACCTCGACGTGCATCGCGGCGATGTCGCGGAACTCGCGCAGGGTCAGGTGCGAGAACTGCGTGTGCCGGCCCAGCGCCAGGTCGGGGCAGTCGATCTGCAAGATGAAGCCCGCGTCGACGACGGCCTTGTACTCGCGCTTCATCACGTCGGCCAGGGTGTAGAGATACTTCTCGTCGCTCGAGTAGTACCGGTTCTGGAGGAATCGTCCGATCTGGCCCGGCGACGGCGAGGTCATGAAGACCTCGTCGGCGCCCGAGGCCGCGGCGGCGTCCTTGAGATTCTGGATGTCCCGCTCCACCGCCGGCCAGTCCTTCCACGCGACGGGCCCGGTGCACGCCGGCCGCTTCTGGAACGGCGGCGCGAACTGGCGCGCCATCTCGGTCCACTCCGGGAACTCCTCGGCGTCGGGATTGGGCCAGGAGGAGCTCTCGCCGGCGAAGCCGGTCAGCCGATCCTTGACGTAGATGGTGTAGTCGGCCCTCCCCTGCTCGCCGTCGTTGACGACCGACAGCCCGGTCTCGCGCTGCTTCTTCACGATGTCGAGCACCGCCGCGCGGGTGCGGCTGGGGAGCCTGGTCTCGGCGCTCAACCGCCCTTCCTCGTGATCTTGCAACAGCCGCAGCAGGTCTTTGGGCCGCGGGAGAGAGCCGGTATGGGTCGTGAGGATCCGGTCGGTGCTTCGCTTCACGACGCGGTCACGGCGACTTGTGCAGCTGGCCGTCCTTCATGATCACGAGCAGGGCGTCGCGGTTCTGCAGCCGCTTGATGTCGGCGAGCGGATCGCCGTCGACCAGCAGCAGGTCGGCCAGGAAGCCCGGCTTGATCTGGCCGAGCTCGTTCGGGCGCCCCATGATCTCGCCGCCGAGCTTCGTCGCCGCCACGAGCGTCTCCATCGGCGTGAAGCCGAGCACGTCGACGAAGAGCAGGAGATCGCGCGCGTAGGTCCCGTGCGGGTTCCACGCGAAGCCGTAGTCGCCGCCGGGCAGCACACGGATCCCGCGCTTGCGCATCCGGCCCATCGTCTCGACGGAGACTTCCAGCTGCCGCAGCAGCCCGCGCGTGCGGACCATCTCGGGCGTGAAGCCCCAGTCGCTGCCCGCGTAGCACGCCTGGTACGTGAGCGCCAACGCCGGCACCACGTAGCACCAGTCGCGGTTGGCCTCGAGCTGGTCGAGCGCTTCCTCGTCGGCGAAGTTGGCGTGGTAGATGATGCCGAGACCGTGCCGGAGGCACATCTTCACCGAGTCGGCGCTGCGGGCATGGGCGCACACGCGCACACCGCACGCCCGCGCGATCTCCATCGCCGCCGCGACCTCGGCGTCGGTCATCACCGCGCGGTCGGTCCGGCTGTCGGTCGGCCCCGCGTGGCCCGACACGTTGAGCTTGAAGAGATCCGTCCCCTCGCGCACGAGCAGGCGGCAGATCTTCCGCACCTCGTCGGGCCCGTCGGCGACCCAGGCGAACGTCGGCGTCTCCAGATGCGGCAGGTGCAGCTCGTTCTCGTCGCCGAGCCCGCCCGTGACGGTGATCTCCGGGCCGTTCGCGAGATAGCGCGGACCGGGGATACGCCCGGCGTTGATCTCGTTCCGGATCACGATGTCGAGTCGCGGCTTGGCCGACGCGCCGGACAGCACGCTCGTGTAGCCGCAATCGAGCATGGTCTTGGCGTTGCGCATCGTGATCAGGACGTGCTCTTCCGGCGGAAGGCTCGTGAAGGCCGAGTTCGAGGGCGCGTCGGGATAGCTGACGTGGCCGTGCGGCTCGATGAGCCCGGGCATCACGGTCGCGCCGGCGCCGTCGATCACGCGCGCGTCGTGCCGCGGCAGCCCTCCGCCCCGCTGGACGGCCGCGATGCGCTGGCCCTCGACCAGCACGTCACCGGGAAACGGCGCGGCGCCACTGCCGTCGAGAATCATCGTGTTGGCGATCAGCGTTCGATTCATCGTGCCTCCTCCGCGAGCGCCACGATAGCACGGTGGAAGCCTGCCCGATCGCTTCGGGCAGAAGGCCATGTCGGCCCCCGAGAGCTTCGCCCAAACCTGCGAGCAGCACTTGCGTTCGATCGTTTGGCACGAGGTGCGCATCGAGCGAGAACAGACCGAGCCGAATCCCTTGGAGGTGATGCAGCAGCCCCAGCGAGATCGAACGCAGAGACCGTGGCATTCAAACCCGTCCCGGCCGAGTAAGGAGGATCGCTCGATGGTGAAGGACTTTCGAGTCCTGCTGATCCTGTGCCTGACTGTGGCTTCATGGACGCTCCCGGCCGCCGCCAACGAGGTCGTTCAGTGGAATGAGACGACCATGAAGGCCATCGACGCGAACGGCCAGAGCAGCGTCGTGGCGACGCGCACGCTCGCCATGGTGCAGGTGGCCGTGCACGACGCGCTGAACGCGATCAGTCGCCGCTACGACGCCTACTACTTCGAGGGACCCGGAGACCCGGCCGCCTCGCCCGATGCCGCGATCGCGGCCGCCGCGCACACGGTGCTCGTCGGTGTGGTCGGGAGCTTCGGCACGCCCGCTCAGAAGGTCGCGACGCTCGCCCTGGTCGACCAGGCCTATGCCGCGTCGATCGCCCGCGTCACCGACGGGCCCGCCCGGAACAAGGGCGTGGCGATCGGCCGCGCTGCCGGCGCGGCGATCCTCGCGCTTCGCAAGGACGACGGCGCCACGCGCGACGCGCCGTACACGCCCGGCATGGGGCCGGCAAGTGGCGCCCGCATCCGAATCCCGTTCCCGCCAACCCGCCGATCGCCAACCCGGACCTGGCTCGCGGCTACCTGCCCTCGGCGATTCCGGGCTGGGCGAACGTCACGCCGTTCACCTTGCTGTCGGCCTCGCAGTTCTGGCTTCCCGGGCCGCCGGCGTTGACGAGCGCAGACCTACGCGCGCGACTACAACGAGGTGAAGAGCGTCGGCGGCAAGGTCAGCACGGCTCGCACCGACGACCAGACTCAGATCGCGCGCTTCTGGTTCGAGGGGCCGGGCGCGTGGAACACGATCGCACGCACGGTCGCCACCACGCGCGGTCTCGACGCCAGAGACAGCGCCCGCGTTCTCGCCCTGATGAACATCGCGATGGCGGACGCCTACATCGCGGGCTTGAAGATCCGTTACGTGTACGATTCCTGGCGCCCCGTCACCGCCATTCGCGAGGGTGACAACGACGGCAACGACGCGACCGTCGGCGACCCGACGCTGGGACAGTCATCAGAACACCCCTGTCGGTCTCGGACTATCCGTCGACTCAAAGCACCTTCAGCGCGGCGGCCGCCGTGGCCCTCGCCACTGCCCTGGGTTCCGATCAGGTCAGCTTCACGGTCACGAGCGGCAAGCCCTTCGAAGGGATCACGCGATCGTTCACGAGCTTCTCTCAGGCGGCGCGCGAGAGCGCCGACTCCCGGGTCTATGCCGGGATCCATTTCCGTAGCGCCTGCGAGGATGGGATCGCTCTCGGGCGCAAGGTCGGTCGAGCGAGCGGCGACGCTGTACCTCCAGCCGGTTCGGAAGTAAGGCCGCCATGGGCGCCGATCGGGCGGGCGTGGCGCGTCGCCGAGTCTCCGCACCGTCGGCGCCCGCGGCTCGTCCGGCGGCGTGGGATCGCGTCGGTCGCCTCGTCACCCCCGCGACGCTTGCACTGGATCCTTCGCGTCGCCGTCGCCGCCTGCTTCATCGGTCACGGAGCCTTCGGCGTCATCACCAAGGCCGCGTGGCTGCCCTACTTCGCGATCTTCGGAATCCCGGAGGCGTGGGCGTGGAAGCTCATGCCCTTGGTCGGCGCAGTCGACATCTCGATCGGCGTCCTCACGCTGATCCAGCCCGTTCGCGCCGTCATCCTGTACATGGCGTTCTGGGGATTCCAGACCGCGTGCCTGCGCCCGCTCGCCGGCCAAGGGATATGGGAGCTCCTCGAGCGCGCCGGCAACTACGGTGTGCCCCTGGCCTTCCTCTGCCTGCTCGGCGCCGGCCGATCCCTGACGGACTGGTTCTCTGCCCGGCCGACGCCCACGCTCACCGTCACGCGCGCGCCTCGGCGATCGGGTCGATTCTACGTGTGACGACGGCGTTGCTGCTGATCGGCCACGGCGGGTTCGACTTCGCCATGCAGCAAGGACTGGACCGCCTACGCCGCGGCCGTCGGCATCAGCCCGGACACGCTCGCGGCCCATTCGCTCACCCCGTCTGGCGGGATGGTTCGAGTGCGCTCTTGGTCTGCTCGTCCTCGTCTGGCCGATGCCCGGCGTGCTGCTCTTCGTCTTCGCGTGGAAGCTCGGCACCGAAGCCCTCCGACCGCTGGCCGGTGAGCCGATATGGGAGTTCATCGAGCGGGGCGGCAGTTACGGTGCGCCTCTCGCGCTCGCGTGGATCCAGGACTGGCCGCGGACTACCGAGCGGCCTCCAGCGCCACCTCGCCGAGTCCGTCGATGACGAACCGCATGCGATCGCCCGGCGCGGGAAACTTCGTGGTGATGCTGCTGCCGGTCATCACGATCATGCCGGGCTCGAGCCGGCGGCCGCGGCTGTTGAGGAGATTTGCCAGCCATGCGACGGCCTCGAACGGATGGCCCATCGCATCGCCGGTCTTGCCCTGGCCTCCAAGCTGATCGTTGACCCAGCAGCGCGTCACCGCGTGCTCGAGATCGACGCGACGCCACTCGGTGGCGGCCGGCCCGAGCACCACGCCGCCATTCCACGTGTTCTGCGCGACCAGCGTGAAGGCGTCGAGCGTCTTGTAGTCGGCGTCACCGTCCTCGACGAGCTCGAAGGCCGGCATGCACGCGGCGACCTTGCTGGCCACCGAGGCGCGCGTCCACGGCCCGCCACTCGCGGGCAAGGCCTCGGCGAGCCGTACCGCCACTTCGAACTCGACTCCCAGGTGGTGATAGGCCGTCACATCGACGCGCGCCGGCGAGGCGTGGACGACCTTCGAGAAGATGGCGCCCGCGGCGGGCTGGTCGACTCCGGTCATCTGCTGCATCGCCTTGGACGTGAGCGCGATCTTCCAGCCGGCGATCTCGCCGCGCCCGGCGTCGGTCATCACCCGGTGCAGCGCGTCCTGAATGCGATAGGCATCGTCGAGCGGCGCCCCTCGGAGCCCGGCGTCGAGCGGACGATAGCGCGTGTGCGTCCGATAGGTGTTGAACGCGTCGCGGGCGGTGGCGTCGATCGTGTCCGATGTCAGCATCGAGCGAGTCCTCCTGATCTTCTTGCGCACCGGTACCGGCGATGGGGTCGCCGTGCCGAGCGAGCTCAGCAGCCGGGGCGACGCCACCAGCCGATAGGCTTGCTCGACCAGGCTCGCCACCTGCGCCCAGTTGGGCCGGCGATCGATCCGGACGCCGACCCAGCCCCGCGGCCCCACATAGGGAGGGCGGAAAAATCGCGCCGGATCCGTGAAGATCATCGCTTCCTGCTCGCCGAGCGGCGCGGGCAGCCACACCGCGAGATGCTCGGCGCCGTGGTGGTGATCGTCGAGCTGAGCGAAGAGCTTGCCTCTCACTCGCCACGTGGGCTCGCCCCACGCGATCTTTTCCGTGGCGTTCGGGTAGCCGCAGGCAGATCGCGCGCAGCCGATCGACGGGTGTGCGGCGCTTCACACGTCCATCGGCTTACGATCGATCAACCGCAGCCAGCCTTTCGCGATCCGATAGATGAACCAGAACCCGACGACCATGAGCGGGAGCCAGGCGATCAGCAAGCCGATGCCGAGCGTGGCGACCACGAAGGCCAGGCAGAGCGCGACCCACAGGAGTCCCCACCAGAACGTGCGGATCTGCCAGCGGAAATGCGACTCGAGCCACGTCCCGCGCGCCTCGCCGCGCTTCACGTAGTTGAGGATGACGGCGATGATCGACGGCCAGCCCGTGAGAAAGGCGAACACGATGCTGGCCGCGGTGACGATGCCCGTGATCAGGCTGGCGGCGTGCAGGCCGTAGATCACGTGCGTCACGGTGATCAACGACCGCTCGGGCTCGACGGTGGCGTTCACGGCGCGCTCCTTGAACGGAGTATAGGCGATCGGCCGGCGACGGTGTCCTCGACCGCTGGACGCCGCCGTGCTATAAAACCGCATCCAATCACCATCGAGGAGAACGATGCGCCGTACGTCGCTCGTGCTTGCTCTCGTCGTTGTGCTCGCGGCCGGAGCGCTCGGGTCCGGCGCGTTTGCGCAGGGGTCCATGCCGAGATCGGTCACCCTCGGCACCAATCCCGCCGGCACGGTGTACTTCGCCCTAGCGAGCGGCATCGCCAAGGTCGTGAGCGGCGGCGCGGGCTACCAGATGGTCGTCCAGCCGCACGCCGGGACCAGCACCATGCTCCCGCTCGTCAACAGCGGCGAGATGGAGTTCGGCATCCAGAACGGTGTCGACCTCTGGCTGGCCTATCGCGGCCCGGCCCACCAGATCGGCGGTCGCAATCCGTTCACGCACGCGCCCAACGTGCGGCTCGTCATGCGCGGCGCGCCGCTGATGGTCGGGCTCCTGGTCCGGAAGGACTCGCCGATCAAGACCGTCCAGGACGTCAAGGGAAAGCGGTTCACCGGCGAGTACCGCGCGCATCTGGCGGTCTGGTACAACATGTTCGGACATCTCGCGAGCGGGGGGCTCACCTGGAACGACGTCAAGGTGGTGCCGGTCAACACCGTCAACGACGGCGTCGACGCGCTCATGCAGGGCCGTGCCGACGTCACCCAGCACGCGCTCAACTCGGCCAAGGTGAAGGAAGCCGACGCCGCGATCGGCGTCCGGCACATCTCGGACGATTGCTCGGCGCAGGGCGAGGCCCGCATGAAGCAAGGCGGTGCCCGGCTACTATCCGCGCGTCGTGAAGCCCGGCTCGATCACCGGCGTCGTCGAGGACACCTGCGTCATCGCCTACGATACGTATTTCTTCGCGGGCAAGTCCGTCCCCGACCACGTCGTCGAGGCGGCGCTGAAGGCGGTGTGGGAGGGCGGCGACCAGCTCGTGCCGATCCATCCGATGTTCAAGGAGTGGACGCAAGATCGCGCGGTCGACGCTCGACGTCGCGATCCCGTACCATCCGGGCGCGATCCGCTTCTACAAGGAGCGCAACGTCTGGAAGCCGGGGATGGATCAGGTCCAGCAGAAGCTGCTCGCGGTGAACCCGTAGCGCCGCTCGAGCGCC
Source organism: uncultured Candidatus Rokubacteria bacterium (assembly GCA_963789955.1). Classification (GTDB taxonomy): domain Bacteria; phylum Methylomirabilota; class Methylomirabilia; order Rokubacteriales; family CSP1-6; genus AR31. Next base: position 607,170 of record CAWBMV010000022.1, on the reverse strand, counting down.
GCTCGATCCGAAGTCTCTCCCGAAGTTCCGCAGCCTCGGCGGCGCCGCGCGCGGCATCGAGCGCGTCGTCCTGGTCGCCGTCACCGTGACCGGAGCGTTCTGGGCGCTCGGGCTGCAGTATCACCTGCCGATCGCCCTGTTCAACGAGCAGTACCTCGGCCTGTTCATGGGGCTCGGCCTCGCCGGCGTCTTCCTCGTGGTGAAGGCGCACCCGGGAGCCGCCCACGATCGGGTGCCGTGGTACGACTGGATCGGCGCCGCCGGCGCGCTCGCCGTCGGCCTCTACATCACGATTCTCTATCCCTCGATGTCGTACTCGCTCGCGAGCCTCAGCTGGGATCGGCTCGTCCCGGCCACGCTCGCGATCGTGCTGGTGCTCGAGGCCACGCGCCGGATCGCCGGCTGGGCCCTCATGTGGATCGCGCTCGGCTGTGTGCTCTACGCGAAATTCGGCTGGCTCCTGCCCGGGCCGCTCTATGCGAAGGGCTCGAGCTGGGGCCGGATCGCCACCTATCTCTACCTCGACTCGAGCGGCATCCTGGGGGTCCCGCTCGGCGTCACGGCCAGCATCGTCGTCGCGTACATCTTCTTCGGCCAGGCGCTGACCGCCGTGCGCGGCGACGCATTTCTCACCGGCTTCGCGATGTCGGTGATGGGCCGCTATCGCGGCGGCGCCGCCAAGATGGCCGTCGTCTCGTCGAGCCTCTACGGCACCGTGTCGGGCAGCGCCGTGGCCAACGTCGTCGTCGACGGCGCGATCACGATCCCGATGATGAAGCGCTCGGGCTATCCCCCGCATCTGGCGGCAGCGATCGAAGCGGTGTCCTCGAACGGCGGCCAGATCATGCCGCCGGTCATGGGCGCGGCGGCGTTCCTGATCGCGGAATATCTCTCGATTCCGTACGGTCAGGTCGCGCTCGCCGCCGCCCTCCCGGCGGTCCTCTATTACCTGGCGCTGTTCGTCCAGATCGACCTGGAAGCGGCGAAGCTCGGGCTCACCGGTTTGCCGCGGGCCGAGCTGCCGCGGCTACGCGACGTCATGCGCGTGGGCTGGGTCTTCCTGGTGCCGCTCGGCGTGCTGCTCTATACGTTGATGCTCAGCAACTGGGAAGCGGGCGCCGCCGGCATGCTCGCGGTGGGCACCACCGTGCTCGTCGGATGCCTGCAGAAGGCGACGCGACCGAGCTGGCGCGGCATCATGGAGGCGATCGAGGGCACCGGCCGCACGATGCTGGACCTCATCGCGATCACGACGCTCGCCGGGATCGTGATCGGCGCGTTCCAGCTCTCGGGGCTGACGTCGAAGCTGCCGATCTTGCTCACGAGCGCCGCCGGCGGCAACGTCGTGCTCCTGCTCGTCCTGACCGCGATGGTCTCGATCGTGCTCGGCATGTCGCTGCCGACCACGGTGGTCTACGTCACGCTCGCGGTACTGATCGGTCCGGCGCTGACCCAGCTCGGCATCGATCCGCTGGCGGCGCATCTGTTCCTGTTCTACTTCGGCATGCTCTCGCTGATCACGCCGCCCGACTGCCTGGCCACCTACGCCGCCGCCGCGATCGCCCAGGCGGACTTTTGGAAGACCGGCTGGGCGGGGATGCGCCTGGGCATCGTGGCCTACGTCGTTCCGTTCGTCTTCGCGTTCCATCCCGCGCTGATCGGCCACGGAACGCTCGCGGAGATCCTGATCACGATGCTCACGGCGTCGATCGGCGTGGTGCTGCTCGGTATCGGCTGCGCCGGCTACCTCTTCCGGCCGCTGTCGTGGCTCGGACGCGCGTGGGCGTGGGCGGCGGCCGCGCTCCTGATGATGCCGCCGTCACCCTGGCTGCCGACGGCGGCGGCCGATCTGTTCGGCCTTGCGCTCGGGGTTGCGCTCGTGATGTGGGAGCGCCGCGCGCGCACGATCGGCACCACACGCCGGGATGTCGCGCCGTCGCCGACCGCGCACCGGTGACGCGAATCACGTGAGGAGATGACGATGCGACACGTTCGGCTCGGGCGCACCGGCCTTCGCGTCTCACGGCTCTGCCTCGGCACCATGACCTTCGGCCTGCAGTGCGACGAGCCGACGTCGGTCGCCATCCTCGATCGCGCCGCGGCCGGCGGCATCACCTTCCTCGACACGTCCGACGTCTATCCGATCGGCGGCGATCTCGAGCACGGTCGGCCGCACCGAGGAGATCATCGGACGATGGCTCGCCGGACGGCGCCACGACTTCGTCGTCGCCACCAAGTGCTTCGGCGCGATGAGCGCTCGCCCCTGGGACCAGGGGCTCTCGCGCAAGCACATCCTCGACGCGATCGACGGTTCGCTGCGCCGGCTCCGCACCGACTACGTCGATCTCTACCAGCTCCACCATCCCGATCCGTCGACGCCGATGGACGAGAGCCTGCGCGCGCTCGACGACGTCGTGCGCGCCGGCAAGGCCCGCTACGTCGGCTGCTCGAACTACTTCGCGTATCAGATCGCGCGCGCGCTCGGGCGCAGCGAGCACCTGGGCCTGGCGCGCTTCGACTGCGTGCAGCCGCGCTACAACCTCCTCTTCCGCCAGGTCGAGCGCGAGCTGTTCCCGCTCTGCGCCGAGGAAGGTCTGGGCGTGATCCCCTACAACCCGATCGCGGGCGGCCTGCTCTCCGGCAAGCATCGCCGCGAGGCCGGCCCGATGCCGGGCACCCGGTTCACGCACCCGACGGCCGGCGCTCGCTACCGGGAGCGCTACTGGCGCGAGCGCGAGCTCGAGACGGTCGAGACGCTGCGTCCTCTGGCCGCCGAGGCCGGCATGTCGATGGTCCAGATGGCCGTCGCCTGGGTGCTCGAGAATCCCGTCGTCACGGCGCCGATCGTCGGCGCCAGCCGCCCCGAGCAGCTCGACGACGCGCTCGCCGCCGTCGACAAGGGCCTCGACGGCGGCCTCAAGGCGCGTCTCGACGACCTCACGCGCGAATACCGCTGGGGCGACGACATCCGCTGAACCAGGAGACCATCATGGCCAGAGTCGCGATCCTCGATGACTACCAGAACGTCGCCCGGCGGATGGCCGACTGGGCGAGCCTGCCCGCGGGAACCGAGGTCGTCGTGTTCCCCGATCACCTGAGCGATCCGGGCGCCGTGGCGGCGCGTCTCGCCGACTTCGAGGCGGTGATCGCCATGCGCGAGCGCACGCCCTTTCCGCAAGGCGCTCCTCGAGCGCCTGCCGAAGCTCAAGCTCCTCGTGACGACGGGCATGCGCAACGCGTCCATCGACGTGGCCGCGGCCCTCGAGCGCGAGATCGTGGTCTGCGGCACCGCGGGGCTTCCCTATCCGACGGCGGAGCTCACGTGGGGCCTGATCCTCGCCCTCTTCCGTCGCATCCCCGCCGAGGATCGCGCGACGCGCGAGGGCCGCTGGCAGATCAGCTGCGGGCTCGGCCTGAACGGCAAGACGCTCGGCGTCGTCGGCCTCGGCGGGCTGGGCTCGCGGGTCGCGAAGATCGGGCGCGCGTTCGAGATGGACGTGATCGCCTGGAGCCAGAACCTCACCGCCGCGCGCGCCGCCGAGATCGGCGCGACGCTCGTGACCAAGGACGAGCTGCTGGCGCGCTCCGACGTCGTGAGCATTCACCTGGTGCTCGGCGACCGCACGCGCGGGCTCTTCGGCGCTCGCGAGCTCGCCCAGATGAAGCCGACGGCCTATCTGATCAACACGTCGCGCGGCCCGATCGTCGACGAGGCCGCGCTCGTCGCCGCGCTTCGCCAGGGCAACGCATCGCCGGCGCGGGGCTCGACGTGTACGACGAGGAGCCGCTCCCGCTCGATCATCCCCTGCGCAATCTTCCCAACACCGTGATCACGCCGCACCTCGGCTACGTCACCGAGGAGGGCTACCGGATCTTCTACGGGCAGGCGCTCGAGGACGTGAAGGCCTGGCTCGCCGGCCAGCCGGTGCGGGTGCTTCGTCCATGACAACCGCCGAGGGGAGAACACGATGACTGCCCGCTTGCGACTCCGTGCGCGATCGATGGGGCTACTCTTTCTCGCGATCCTCGCCCTGCTCACGCCAGGCCTGGCCGGCGCGCAGCAGACTGCTCTCGCGCCAGCGCCGCCCGACGCGGCCGGCATGTCGGCGGCTCGTCTCACGCGCCTCACGAACGCGTTCAAGAAGGAGATCGAGGACAAGAAAGTGCCCGGCGCGGTCATGCTGATCGCTCGAAAGGGCAAGCTCGTCTACGCGAGCGCTCTCGGCGCCCGTGATCCCAAGGGCGCCGACCCGATGCGGCCCGATACGATCTTCCGCATCTACTCGATGACCAAGCCGATGGTCTCGGTGGCCGCGATGATCCTGGTCGAGGACGGCGCGCTCCAGCTGACGGATCCGGTCTCCAGGTGGCTCCCGGCGTTCAAGGACGTGAAGGTCTCGACCAGCAGCGGGGACGTTGCCGCGCAGCGCCCGATGACGGTGCAGGATCTCCTGCGTCATACCGCGGGCCTGCCCTACGGCGAGCTCACGCAGAACGCCGCGGTCAAGGACGCGCTGACGCAGGCCGGGCTCTTCAAGCCGGGCGTGATCGAATTCGACATCCGCGACATGACCGGCGCCGAACAGGTCGAGCGGCTCGCCAGGATTCCGCTGCTCTACCAGCCGGGAACCACGTGGGAATACAGCCTCGCCACCGACGTCCTCGGTCGCGTGGTGGAAGCGGCGTCGGGCCAGCGCCTCGGTGACTTCATGAGCGAGCGGCTCTTCAAGCCGCTCAAGATGAGCGACACGGGATTCTGGGTCACCCCGGCACGGCTGGCGCGAGTCGCGCAGCCGTTCGACAAGGATCCGCTGGCGGGCACGGCGATCACCTTGATCGACGTGTCGAAGCAACCGGGCAACGATTCGGGTGGCGCCGGCGGGCTAGCGACCGCGGGTGACTACCTGCGCTTCGCCCAGATGCTGGGGAACGGCGGCGTGCTCAACGGGTATCGCGTGCTGAGCCGCACCACTGTGAGGCTGATGACCTCCGATCAGCTCGGCTCGCGCATTGCCGTCGCGCCGACGCCGGGTGGCGGAGTGCTCGGCGCGTCGACCTATACGTTCGGCCTCGGCTTCGCCGTGCGCCCCGGCGACGGCCTCGCTCCGGTGCCCGGCACCGCCGGTGATTTCTACTGGGGCGGCTACGCGGGGACGTTCTTCTGGGTCGATCCGAAGGAGCAGCTGGTCGCGGTCTTCATGGTGCAGTCGGCGGGCGCCCTGCGCGTTTACCACCGCACCCTGTTCAGACAGCTCGTCTATCAGGTGATCGTCGACGAGCGCGACGTCCGCGCGCGGCGGATGAGGCCCCCGCGCGCCGGTTCACTGACGCGCGACGTCGCAGGCTCAGCCGACCGGATTGACCACGAACCCGTAGCGAAGATTGGTCCGCCCCGGCCCTTCGCGCTCGTAGTCCGCTCTGGCCAGCGCGATGCGGTCGGTCGTCAGCTCGGCGCGGCGCTTCGCATCGTACTTGTAGAGACGCGCCGAGTTCTCGCCGAAGATCGCGCGCTTCACCGGGCCGTCGGCGGGTCCGAGCGGCGCGAAGCCGTACTTCTTCTGCATGTCCTCGGGAATCTCGAGCCGGCGCAGCGCCTCGATCTGCCACTGCGGCGCGCCGGTCCAGATCGCGTCGGTGCCCCACACCACGTGGTCGGCGCCGAGGCCCTTGACGAGCGTGCCCATCATGGCGGCGCAGAGACGCGGCTCGGCCACCGTGCTCTGCGCGAAGATCTGGCCGAGGTCGCCGTAGACGTTCTTCACGCCGTACTTCGCCGGGATCTCGGCGAGATCGGTCACCCAGTCCACGCGCCCGGTCTTCTCGAACTGCTCCCAGCCGTTGTTCCACTCGCCGCCGGTGAAGCGGAACGCCGAGTGGTAGATGACGAAGTTGAGCTGCGGCCAGTCCTTGGCGGCCTTGCCGACGTCGCGCACGTCGGCATACTGGACGCAGGTCCGGGAAGTTCTTGGTCGTCGAGTACGGATAGAGCCCCTTGTGCACGCAGACGTTGACGAGCCCGGCCTTCGCCAGCTTCTCGTAGAACGGATAGAGCAGCTTCTCGTCGTCCAGGCGCCAGGGGTGCTTCGCGAGCTGCTTGTTGGTGTTGTCGCCGACCGTGTAGCCCTTGAACGAGTCGGGCTTGAGCTGCGGCGATCGCCTGGTCGACCGACTCCATCCAGCCCGGCATGCCCGGCATGAAGATCGCGTGCGACAACATGCGCCGCGAGCCGGTGAGCTTGTTCACCTTGGCGCGCGCGTCGGCCTTCATCTCGTTGGTGAGGAACCAGTCGCGCGGCTCCTCCGAGCCGGAGCCCGAGATGAGCGCCACCTTGGTGTCGCTGTCGAAGTAGATTTCCTTGAAGTAGTTCGCGAACTTCAGATCGTCGAGGGTCTGCGGCTTGCCGGCGAGCGCCGGGTTCCAGCCCGCCTTGCCCACCGCCTCGCGCGAGCGCACGAAGCCCTCGAGCCGCGTGTCGTCGCGCAGGAAGTGCGTGTGCATGTCCATGATGAACTGGTCGGCGAGCGCCTTCGCGCGCTCGTTGGCCATGTCGGGGCTCTGGCGCCTCCGCGCGGCTCACGCCGAAGATCGGGCCGTAGACGTCGTTCATCGCGACGAAGGCCGCGGCCATGCCGGCGGCGGTCTGGAAGAACCGGCGGCGGCGTCACGCCCTGGTGCTTCGCGAGCCGGTTGCCCAGCTCCTTGATGCGCGCCTCGACCTGCTTCTGCTTCGCGGTCTGCGGCGCGGGCGTGAACTCGTCGCTCGAGACGAACTGCGTCGGGATCGGCGACGGAAAGGACGACGTCTCGGCGGGCAGCAGGTCCATGGCGAGTCTCCTCTGGCTCACTTCATGGGTGAGAAGGCCGTCGGACGCAGGATCATGTTTCTCACCTGCTGCACGATCGGGCCGTTCTTCTCGCTCTCGGCGAACGCGCGCGCGCGCTCGGGGTCCTTGGCGAACGTGTCGAACTTGGACACGCGCTCGTCCAGGCTCTGCCAGGCCAGCAGATAGATGAGCTCGTTGCTGTTGCCGCCGAACACGTTGTGCCAGTAGCCGACCTGGCGGAAGCCGTGCTTCTTGAACGCGCCGCACGTGAAGTTGCCGAACCGATCGGTGATGTTCTGGATCTTGCCGGGCATCGCCTGGTACTCGCGCAGCTCGAAGAGGTACGGGGCTGCGGCTCGACGCGTCGGGCCCGTAGGCTCGCCGCGGTCCATCTGCGAATACGAGGTCGGCTCCATGAGCTGGTTGTAGACGCAGTTGACCAGCGGTCCGTCCTTCTCGGTCTCCGCCCACTTCTTGGCCCGCTCGGGGTCGGCGCGCCAGGCGGCGTTCTTCTTGGCCCGCTCCTCGAGGCTCTCCCAGCCCCAGATGTAGACGAGCTGGTTGCTCTTGTCGGCGACGACCGGCGTCCAGAAGCCGATCAGGCGAAAGCCGTACTCCTTCCACTTGTTGACCGTGAAGCTCCCGAAGCGGTCGACGAGCGCGGGAAGCTTACCGGCGGCGACGTCGTAGCGGCGAAGCTCGTAGAACATGTGGCACCTCGTTAATAGGCGCGCCTCGGCCGGCGGGGCCCCAGCCCCGCGACGGCCTGCAGCGCGCACTGCGTGATGGGATTCGAACGGCGCCTAGAATACCACCGTCGAACCCCGCTCGGAGGCGAGCTAGTCGCGCCGGCGAGCTCCCGCCTTCTCGACCAGCTGCGCCAGCACCTCGTAGGGCTGGGCGCCGACCACGCCGTAGCCGCCGGCCACGAACGTCGGGACGCCGGTGACGCCCAGGTGGCGCGACTTCGCCCAGTCGGCGTCGACCGCGTCCTTGAAGCGGCGCTCCTTCAGCACGTCGCGCGCCGCCTCGGTGTCGAGCCCGACGGACTTCACCACGTCGATCATCACCTCGGTGTCGCCGATGTTCTGCGCGCCGACGAAGTAGGCGCGATAGAACGCGTCGTGGATCGCGTAGCCGCCGGGCTGCGTGTCGGCCCACTTGCCGAGCTCCTGGGCCAGTCGGCTGTTGTAGGTGTGCGAGCGGCGGCTGTAGGGCAGCCCTTCCTTGTCCATCAGGCCCTTCATCCGCGCGTACGTCGCTTCCGGATCGATGCCGCGCTCGGCATAGAACGTGGTCATGTCACGGCCTTCGGCGGGCGTTTCCGGGTGCAGCGGGAAATGCACGAGCACGGGCTCGATGTCGTACGCCTGCTGGAGCTTCTCAATACGCACGGTACTGAGATAGCACCAGGGTCAGACGTAGTCGGTGAAGATCTCGAATTTCGTCGGCTCGCTCATTGGGGTCTCCTCTCGCTCGGTGCCGGTCTCGGCGCTACGTAGATCTTACGCCAGCGGCCGCCGAAGGCCGCTCCGGGATCGCCTTCGAACGCGCGTCGTGGATCGCGCGCCAGACGCGCTCGGCGGTCGCCGGCATCTCGATGTGCTCGACACCGAGCTCGGCCAGCGCGTCGACGATCGCGTTCACCACGGCGCCCAGCGCCGGCGTCGTGCCGCCCTCACCGCCGCCGCGCAGGCCGAGCGGATGCGCCGTCGACGGGACCTCGCTGATCTCCGTCGTGAACGCCGGCAGCATGTCCGCGCGCGGCATCGCGTAGTCCATCATCGTCGACGAGAGCAGCTGGCCGGTCGCGGCCTCGTATGCGCAGGCCTCCCAGAGCGCCTGCCCCACGCCCTGTGCGATGCCGCCGTGCGTCTGGCCGTGGAGGATCATCGGATTGACGGCGCGGCCGCAGTCGTCGACGGTCGTGTAGCGCACCACCGAGACCTCGCCGGTGTCGGGATCGACCTCGACCTCGCACACCGCGGTGCCGTACGGATACGACGGCAACGGCATGGTCTCGTCGCTCAGGCCATCGAGCGGCCCGCGCACGTCGGCCGGGGCGTCGGCGCGGGCCGCGGCGCGCGCCACGTCGAAGAGGTCGACCGAGCGGTCGGTGCCCTTCACCCGGAACCGTCGCCCGGAGAACTCGACGTCGTCGGCCGCCGCCTCGAGCATCCACGCGGCGACGCGTCGGCCCTTCTCGACGATCTGATCCGACGCCTTCGCCATCACCACCGCCGCGAGCCGCAGCGCGCGCGCCGAGTGGGCGCCGCCGCCGACCACGGTGACGTCGGTGTCGCCCGTGATCAGGCGCACCTCGCCGAGCTCCACGCCGAGCCACTCGACCAGGAGCTGCGCGAAGCTGGTCGCGTGGCCCTGGCCGGACGACAGGGTGCCGAGCACCAGGTCGACGACGCCCTCGGGCCGCACCGTGATGTGCGCCCGCTCGCGCGGGAAGCCCGTGTTGAGCTCGATGTAGTTGGCCACGCCGATGCCGCGATAGCGTCCGCGTCGCCGCGCCTCGGTCCGCCGTGCCTCGAACCCTTTCCAGTCGGCGAGCTCGACCGCGCGATCGAACGCGGCCTGATAGTCGCCGCTGTCGTAGACCAGGCCCATCGGATTCTTGTAGGGCATCGCGGTCGAGGGCACGAGATTGCGCCGCCGCAGCTCGAGGCGATCGAACCCATGGCGGCGCGCGGCCAGGTCGATCACCCGCTCCATGATGAACATGACCTCCGGGCGACCGGCGCTCCGGTACGGCGTCGTCGGCGACGTGTTCGTGACGACCGCGCGCCCGTGCATCGAGACGGCGGGCATGCGGTAGACGGTCGCCGTCAGCGCCATGCCCTTGTTGAGCGGATGGAACGAGACGGCGTGCGCGCCGACGTTGCTGGTGTTGGCGCCGCGAAACGCGAGGAAGTTGCCCTCGGCGTCGAGGGCCAGCTCGGCGCGGGCCGTGAGATCGCGGCCCTCCGTAGTCGGCCATGAACGCCTCGCGCCGCTCGGCGGTCCACTTCACCGGGCGCCCGAGCCGGCGCGCCGCCCACGCGACCAGCGCGAACTCGGGATAGCAGCTGTTGCGCGTCCCGAAGTTGCCGCCGACGTCTCCGGCCGTCACACGAACCGCGCTCTCGGGCACGCCGAGCGCGCCGGCCACGCCGGTCTGCGTCCGGCCGAGACCGCCCGCGCCGGCGTGCACGGTGTAGCGGCCGCTCGTGGGGTCCCACACGCCGACGGCCGCGCGCGGCTCCATCGGCACGCCGGTGACCCGATGCACCCACGTGTCCAGGCGCACCACGTGGGCGGCGCGCGCGAATGCGCGGTCGACGCCGGCGGCGTCGCCGAGGTCGGTGTCCACGCACACGTTCGAGGCGGTCCCGTCGTAGAGGATCGGCGCGTCGGGGCGAGCCGCCGCCGTGCTGGCGGTCACCGCGGGCAACGCCGTCCACTCCACCTCGACGCGGTCGGCGCCGTCGCGGGCCGCGGCGGGTGTCTCGGCGACGACCATCGCGACGACCTCGCCGACGAAGCGCACGCGATCGGCCGGCATCGGCGGATGCGGCGCGATGAACGCCACGTCGCGGGCCCGCAGCATGTCCTCGTGGGGATTGCCCGGCATAGGACTGTGCGTGAGCGGCTTCATGCCGTCAGCGGCGGCGTCGGCGCCAGTCAACACGGCGATCACACCTTGTGTGGCGAGCGCCACGGCCGCGTCCACCCGGCCGACGCGGGCGTGCGCGTGCGGCGAGCGCACGAAGCACGCGTAGGCCTGGCCCGGCACGTTGACGTCGTCGCTGTAGCAGCCGCCGCCGCTCAGCAGGCGCGCATCTTCCTTGCGCAAGATCGGCTTGCCGATGCCTTCACGTGCCGAGCGGGTTCGCGACTGAAGAAAGGACATGGCGCGATGGATCGTGGCTCGGCACCGCGACCCCTGTCAAGGCTTGACAGGTTCGCCGTTCGGACGGATCGTGCGCGCATCGGACGAAGCATGGCGCCAATGATCTGACGAGCCGCGAGGTACCGACATGATCAACGCGCGATCGATCTACTCCGGAGCCCTGGTGATCGGACTCGCCGTGATGCTGTCCGTCTGGCTGACGGCCCAACCGTCGGCTCAGCCGAGCGCTCCGAGCGGAGTGCAAATCGGTGCCGACGACATCGGCGGGGTCGTCACCGGCACGAGTGGGCCGGAGGCCGGCGTCTGGGTGATCGCGGAGACGACCGAGCTCGGGCACCCGGTTCGCCAAGATCGTGGTCACCGACGAGCGCGGCCGCTACGTGATCCCCGACCTGCCGCAGGCCACCTACAACGTGTGGGTGCGCGGCTACGGCCTCGTCGATTCGCCGAAGGTCAAGAGCGCAGCGTGGCCGGATCGTGAACCTGCACCGCGGTGCCCGCGCCGAGCGCGGCGGCCGCGGCGCGAATACTATCCGGCCATCTACTGGTTCTCGATGCTCGAAGATTCCGGACAAGAGCCTGTTCCCCGGCACGGGCCTCGACGGCAACGGCATGCCGGTCGCCTTCAAGACCCAGGAGCAGTGGCTCAACGCCGTCCAGCTGAACGGCTGCGGCAACTGTCACCAGCTCGGCGACAAGGCGACGCGCGAGATTCCCGCGGCCCTGGGCACGTTCGACAACTCGCGATCGACGCGTGGGCGCGGCGGCTCCAGTCCGGACCGGCCGGCACCAGCATGGTCAGCATCATCGCGACCCTCAACACGCCGGACGGCGGGCACCTCCGCCGGCTGGCGGAGTGGACCGATCGCATCAAGGCCGGCGAGCTGCCGGCGTCGGTGCCGTCGCGGCCGCACGGCGTGGAGCGCAATCTCGTCGTGACCGTGTACGACTGGCTGTCCCCAAGTACTACCTCCACGACCTGACGCTCGACCGACCGGCGGAAGCCCACGGTCAACGCCTACGGCCCGATCTACGGCGCCGCCGAGCTGAGCACGGACGACCTGCCGGTCCTCGATCCGGTCAAGATCACCAAGACGACCATGAAAGTGCCGATCCGCGATCAGGACGCGCCCAGCTCGGCGCTGGCCAACCCGGTCGTGGCGCCGTCGCCCTACTTCGGCACGGAGCAGGTGTGGGATTCGCGGGTCAACGCGCACAACCCGATGATGGATCAGGACGGGCGCGTCTACTACACGGCGCAGATCCGCTCGCCCAAGAATCCGCCGGCGTACTGCGCGGCCGCGTCGGGCCATCCGTCGGCGAAGGTGTATCCGCTCACGCGGACTCCGCGACGGGTTCGTGCAGAACTCGCGTCAGGTCACGGTGTACGACCCGAAGACCAAGCAGTTCACGTTCATCGACACGTGCTTCGGGACGCACCATCTGAACTTCGCCGAGGACGCCAACAACACGCTGTGGCTCAGCAACAACCTCCAGAACGAGCTCGCCGTCGTCGGCTGGGTCAACACGAAGCTGTTCTGGGAGACGCGCGACGCGGGCAAGGCGCAGGGCTGGACGCCGCTCATCGTCGACACCAACGGCAACGGCAAGCGCGACGCCTAGGTCGAGCCCAATCAGCCGGAAGACCCGGCAAGGACAAGCGCATCGGGCTCGGCTTCTACGGCATCGCCTACAGCCCGGTCGACGGCTCGATCTGGGGATCGAACATCGGCCACCCCGGCTACGTCCTCCGGCTGCAGCCCGGGCCGAATCCATCGGAGACCGCGCTGGCCGAGGTCTACAAGGTTCCGCCGCCCGGCTTCGGGATGCGCGGCTTCGACATCGACCGCCACGGCGTGGCGTGGGTGACGCTCGCGAGCGGTCACATCGCGAGCTTCGACCGTCGCAAGTGCAAGGGGCCGCCTCAACGGGCCGGGCGCGGCGGAGGGGAACCTGTGCCCGGAGGGCTGGACGTTCTATCCGCTCCCGGGGCCCGGCGTTCGCCGGCCGGGACGGCGCGGCCGAAGGGCCGTACTACACCTGGGTCGATCAGCACGACATCCTGGGCCTCGGGCCCGAACACGCCGATCGGGACCGGCAATTTCTCGGATTCACTGCACGCGCTGACGTACGGGAAGGTCGTCGAGCTGCGCGTCCCCTACCCGATGGGCTTCTTCGCCAAAGGCGTCGACGGCCGCATCGACGATCCGAAAGCCGGCTGGAAGGGCCGGGGCCTCTGGGTGACCTCCGGCAACCGCACGCCGATGCACATCGAAGGCGTCGACGCGCCCAGCCCGGCGCGCCGGGCAAGACGCTGTCGAGCCCGCTGGTCGTGCACTTCCAGCTGCGGCCCGATCCGCTGGCGCACTAGCGACGTCGAGCGCGACTCGGCGCCGGCGTTCTCACGGCGAATGCAGTGAATTCATCGAACCGCCGCCCGGCTTGCGGGGGACGGATGCCGTGGCGGTACACCGGCACCAAGGCAAGACAGGAAGCCAGGTCGCAATCAGTCGACTACTATTGGCTCATGAACCGACGCCGCATGCTCGTGCTGCTTGGCATCGCCACACTCGGCTGGCCATCCGTCGCGCACGTCTCGCAGTCGCGCGCCGCAGGCGCCGCCGACTACGACGGACGCTACACGGGCATGATCACGTGCGACGCGCTCCCCGGGCAGACCGCCCAGGCGCTCAAGACTGAGTTCTACCTGACGGTCGCCAATGGTCAGGTCGAGTACCAGCGCGAAGTCCTGAAGCCGACCACTCCTGGACGTCTCGGAGTCACCGAACGAGGAACCGGCACGGTCGCGCCGAGCGGCGAAGTGTCGCTGACGGGCTCCGCCGGGGGCCAGACGTGGAGCTACGAGGCGAGCTATCGAGGCAAGTTCGACGGCAAGAGTCTTCGACTCTCGGGCACACAGCTCTGGCATCTGCCCAGCAAGAACGTTCACTCGCGGCCCTGCACCATCGCGGTCTCGCAGACCGCGTAGACCTACCACAGCGCGAACCACCACCCCGAAGGGTGCCACATCGCCGCCTGGACGCGGATCGACGCGAGCTGCAGCACGCGATAGCTCTGCACCGTCGGGCTGACGCCGTGCTCCCAGCTCTCGAGCAGGCGCTCCACTCGGCGGCGATCCGCCGCCAGCGCTCGGCGTAGGAGCCACGGCAGGCGCGCGCTCGTATCGAGTGCGCCATAGAGTCTCAGCAGGGCGCGCGCGTCCGTTCGTGGCGCGGCGCGAAGATCGCGCCACCCGAGCTCGACATCGACGTCCGCCGCGTGGACCGCCAGCCGAGCCACCCACGGCGTCACGGCGCGCAGCCGATCGTAGTCCACCGTGTCCGGCGTGTCGGAAGCGGTGTGATACCTCTCGGTCCGGCCGGTCGACAGGAAGAGAAACGGTCGCGGTGCGGCCTCGCGCAAGCCGTGATAGTCGCTCCGCGCGAATCGAGTGCCCGGCCGATACGGCATCGCCTCGATCATCGGCAGGCTCAGCCTGACGGGCTCGACCCCCGGCGCGGGCACGACGTCGCGCACGAGCGCGGCCAGGCTCGGGTCCGCCTCGGCGCCGAGGACGAACAGCGCATCCGCGAGCCCCGCGGCTCGAACCTCGGGCGACGCGCGGCCGCCCATCAGATCGAACACCAGCGCCAGGTCGAGCCGTTCGATCGGCAGCGGCGGGTTGCGCCAGAACCACGACGACCCCATGCGCTCCGTGCGGACGTCGGGCGGCTCCTCGGCATCCGGAAAGAGCAGCACGACGTGGCGCCTGAGCGGCGGACGCGTGCGGCCCAGCGAGTGCGCGACGGCCAGGAGCAGGGCCACGGCGCTCGCGTTGTCGTCGGCGCCCGCCTGGATCTTGCCGCCGACCACGCCGCGGTGATCGTGGTGCGCGACGAGGACGATCCAGCTGCGCCTGCGGGTCGCTCGCGCGATAGATCGCGCCGACGTTGACCGCGAAGGGCCCCGCATCGCGACCGTTCGGATAGGTGGGCTGCTCGAACCCGTCACCGAAGAGCGGCGCGAGGCCGGCCGCTTTCAAGCTGGCGACGATGTACGCGCGGGCGCGGGCATTGCCCTCGGTACCGCGAAGCCGCCCCTGGAGCTCGGGGGCCGCGAGATAGCGGACGTCCGGCTCGAGCGTGGAGCCGTCGACACCCGCGGCGACCTGGTCGGCGCTCGCCGACACGCGCGCCGGACCGGCGGCCGTGAAGGACTCGTCGACGAACTGGTAGGGCACGAGCATGGACGACCCGGCTCCACACCCGGCGAGGAGCATTCCGGCGCCGGCCACGAGCGCCGTGATCCTGCGCCGGCGCCCTAGCCAGGCGGTCGCGGCCAACTAGACCGTGTTCAGGATCTCGGCCGACGCCATCTCGGGCGTCAGGATCTCGCGCCAGTCGGCATCGCGCGGCACGACGCCCTCTGAGGCCCGCAGCGGATAGTAGGTCGGATTGATCCCGCGCGGCGTGCCGCCGTCCCGGACGGTCTTCACCGCCGCGAGCAGCAGGCGACGGGCCTGGATGATCGCCTTGTCGGCCGGTCCGAGGTGCTCCTTGCTGCGATCGACGATGCGCCCCATGCTTTCCTGGATCCCGCGGTCCTGCGTGTTGATGCCGTCGATCCCGGTGAACGTCTCGGTCTTCTGCACCTGCCGGTCCAGGAGATAGTTGTTCTGGCGATTCGCCTTCGAGCGGAACGTCGTCTGATCGACATGGACCGGGCCGTTGCCCGAGCGCCGCTCGAGCCGATCTTCTTCGTCGAGCGGCTCTTCCGTCGTGCTGTGGTGCCAGTTGTAGACCATCGTGTTGCCGTCGTCCATCGGCACCCAGATGTGGCCGGCGACCGCGGGAAAGCCCTGATGCGTCTGGTACGGGCGAATCTGATGGAAGGGCATCACGAAGTGATAGGTGCGAATGTGCATCTCGGCCTCGCCGAGCGGCCGGATGCCCGAGTACTGATAGCCCCAGTCCGTCAGGTCGACGACCAGCGACGGCGCCTTGCCGCGCACGAACGCGCTCGTGGGGTTCAGCCCGCCGCGCTTGGAATTCGGTACGAGCAGACGGTGCAGGATCGGCGCGTGCGACGTGTCGATGCCGCCTTCGAGCGCCTGGAGCCAGTTGCACTCCTCGACCACCTTCGACACGTGCCGGTGCGTGGCCGGCGCCTGCGTCCAGGCGAACTTCGGCAGCGGCGGCTGCAATTCCGACGGACCCATGTAGGCCCAGACGATCCCGCCGATCTCGACCGTCGGATACGACGGCTGGCGGATCTTGTGCTTGAAGCTGAGCTCCTCCGGCTCGTTCATCATGTCCACGCAGCGGCCGGAGACGTCGAACTTCCAGCCGTGGTAGACGCAGCGCAGACCGCATTCCTCGTTCCGGCCGAAGAAGAGCGAGGCCCGGCGATGCGGGCAGAGCTCCTCGAGGAGACCGATGCGGCCGTCCGTGTCGCGGAAGGCCACCAGGTCCTCACCCATAAGCCTCACCCGGACGGGCGGGCAATCGGGGGCCGGCAGCTCCGAGGCGAGCAACGCCGGGATCCAGTAACGCCGCAAGGTGTTGCCCATGGGCGTTCCGGGCTCGATGCGGGTGATGAGCTCGTTCTCTTCGTGGGTCAGCATGGCTCTTCCTCCCCACCGGAAAATCTGGCCGATTATACTGCGGATCGACATGCCTCGATCGGTCGGCGTTCCCGTCTCACTCGTCCGGATCGCGACCCGAGACGGCGTCTGGCTCGACGGCGTGGTCGCCGAGCCTCGGGGCCGTCGCCGCGCGGCCGTCGTGTGGGTGCACGGCCTCGGGTCGGTGTTCTCCTCGGGCCAGCCGCTCACGCGGGAGCTGTCGACACGCCTCAACGCCGCGGGCATCGCCTACTTCAAGCTGAACAACCGCGGCCACGACGTCGTGGCCGGCCGGGGCCGACATCTCGCCGGTGCCGCGTTCGAGCGCTTCACGCAGAGCGTCGCGGACATCCGCGCGACGGTCGCCTTCGTGCGGCAGTGCGGCTACCGACGGATCGTCCTGGCCGGCCACTCCACCGGCGCCAACAAGGTCCTGCACTACGCGGCCCGCGCCCGCGATCGGCGGGTCAGCGGGATCGTGCTCATCGGGCCGGTCTCCGACGTGGCGGCCGAGGCCAAGCGAGTCGGCGGGCGCGAGCTGCGTCGCCGGGTGACCACGGCCGAGCGGATCGCCCGGCGCGACCCCGACGGCCTCGTCCCGCCGGCGTGGGGCTTCTGGAGCGCCCGGCGCTACATCAGCCTCTACCGTCCGGGCGAGGTCGAGGACGTGTTTCCGTACTACCGGGACAACGCCCGGTGGACGACGTTCCGAGCCGTGCGGCTCCCGGTCGCCGCGATCCTCGGAAGCCGCGACGAGTTTCTCGACCGCCCGGCGCCCGAGGTCATCCAGGCGTTTCGCCGAAACGCGGTGCGCGCCCGATCCTTCACCGGCACCGTCGTCGCGCGGGCCCGTCATGGTTTTCAGGGACACGAGCGCGAGCTGGCCGACCTCCTCGTCCGCTGGGTCGGCGCGCTCGGGAAGGCGTAACGATTACCCGGTAACTTTGCCGGACCGGGTAGACCCGCGCGGCCGATGCGCGCGTCACGGCATCGGGCTCGGCCCCTCCTCCGCGCTCCAGAGCGCACGAAAAGCCAGACGAACGCTCGGTGAGCGGCACGCCTCGACCGCGGCGGCACAACCTTTGCCAGCACGAGGCTGGTCGGCTGACGACGAAGTCGCTCGACCAGGAGGAACCATGAAGAACGAACAGATCGCTGAGCTCTTGTATCAGGCGCTGGAGACCGAGCGCGGCGGGATCGAGGTGTACACCACGGCGCTCGAATGTGTCCTCAACGACGACCTCAAGAAGGAATGGCAGGAGTACCTCGAACAGACGCGCAACCACGAGCGGATCGTCCTCGCGGTGATGGACAAGCTCGGGCTCGATCCCGAGATGGAAACGCCGGGCCAGCTGATCGTGCGCCAGATCGGCGAGTCACTGGTCGAAGCCATGGAAATGGCGCTCGAAGGCGGTCCGCCGGAAGCCGCGCAGCTCGTCGCGTGCGAGAGCGTCGTGCAGGCCGAGACGAAGGATCACCTGAACTGGGAGCTGATCCACGAGATCGCCGAGAAGTCGAAGGGTGAGCTGCGGCAGACGCTCATGGCGGCCTGCGAGCAGGTCGAGGACGAAGAGGATGAGCACCTCTATCACTCCACCGGCTGGTGCCGCGAGCTGTGGATCGAGTCGCTCGGCATGCCCGCCGTGGTGCCGCCGCCCGAGGAAGAAAGGGAAGTGAAGACCGCGATCGGGGCCGCGCGCGCCAAGAAGGCGCGCAAGGAGATGCTGTAAGCCCCGGTCCTACGCCAGCCTCTCGAGCTTGAACCGGCGCCGGGTGGCCAGCAACGGCGCGAACAGGTCGCCACGCTCGGCCACCCGCGCCGGCACGTTGTCGATGCGGAAGTCCTCGATCCGGAGGCCGCGCTCGATCTCCGACCACTCGACCGGCGTCGACACGGCGGCCGCCGGGTGCGGGCGCACGGAGTAGACCGAGGCGAGCGTCCGGCCCCAGGCGTTCTGGTTGTAGTCGACGAGCACGCGCTCGGTCGGCCGCCGGGCCACCCGGTATTCGGCGGTGAGCAGGCGCGGGTGCGAGCCGGCCAGCGAGATCGAGATCGTCTTCGCGATCGACCACACGTCCTTCTGCGTGGGCCCGCGGACGATCGGCACGTACACGTGGATGCCGCGCGAGCCGGTGGTCTTCGGATAGCTCGGCATCTTCAGTGAGTCGAGCGTCTCTTTCAGGATCAGCGCGGCCTCGCTGACCTGGGCGAACGTGGCCCCCTTCACCGGATCGAGATCGAAGTGCAGGTAGTCGGGCCGATCGGGATCGTCGCACCGCGCGTACCACTGGTTCAGGTCGATGCAGCCGAGGTTCACGACCCACAGCAGCGCGGGAAGATCCTGGATGATCGGGAAATCGATCACGTTGCCCGACTCGTGCTCGATCGCGCACGTCTCGATCCAGTCGGGCCGCGGCGACGGCGCGCGCTTCATGAAGAAGAAATCGCCGGCGGCGCCGTTGGGATAGCGCTTCATCACCATGGCCCGGTCGTGCAGGTGCGGCAGGAGCACCGGCGACACGTCGACGTAGTACTGCAAGAGGTCGCCCTTGGTGATGCCGAGCTCCGGCCAGAACGGCTTGCGGAGATTGGTCAGGTGAACCGAGCGCGGCCCGGCGCGCAGCTCGACGGTGTCGACGTCGGTCGGGATCACGCGGCGGGTCGGCTTCGCCGCGCGGGGGCGCCCGGCGCCGGCCCGAGTCATCGAACCGGCGGCGGCAGCCGAGGCGGTCGCGGCCCGCGGCGCACGGCGTCGCGCACGCCGACGTAGGTGAGCTCGGTGCCGGCTCGCGCGCAGCGGAGCAGCAGCCCGCCGCGGCTCATGTCGCCGCGGCCGACGAAGTCCGCCGGAAAGCGCAGCCGCTCGCCCAGCACGGCCAGCAGCGGCTCGACGTACTTCCCGGTGGCGATGCTCCCGAGCAGCACGACCTCGCCGCCGGGTCCGATCCGCCGGGCGAGCCGTCGCGCGTCGCGGTCGAGTGGCTCGCGATAGCGCGGATCGTCACCCGCGATGTCGACGGTCGCGAAGCGCCGGAGCCGCGCCAGATCGACCGGCTCGTCGGCCGGGCGCAGGCCGTCGGTCGGCGTGATGACGAACACCCCGGCGCGGCCGTCCGCGGCGTTCGCGAACGCGCGCGCGTAGGTCAGCTTGCCGCGAAAGTAGAGACCGCTCAGGAACGAGAAGACCTCGCCGAGTGGAGCGCCCGCGACGCGGACGCGCTGGGCGAGGTCGAACGACGCGCGCTCGCTCAGCACCATCCGGGCGCGCGAGCCCGCCGCAGTGGGCGGGCGAGAGCAGGAAGATCCGGCTCACCTCGTGCCTGTGGGCGCGACCAGCTTGACGAACTCCTGGGCGCTCCGCGTGTTCAGCACCTCGCCGCGCTCGATCCAGCCTCGGCGGGCCATGGCCGTGCCGTAGCGGACGTTGCGCAGCTCCGGCACCGAGTGCGCGTCGGTCGAGACGACGAAGCGGAGGCCGCGCTCGCGCGCGGCCTTGAGCCAGCGCGGCGGCAGGTCGAGCCGCTTCGGATCGCCGTTGATCTCCACGGCCGCGCGGCCGGCGGCCGCCGCGTCGAGCACCTCCTCGACGCGGCATTCGACCGGCGGCCGGGAGAGGATCAGGCGCCCGAGCGCGTGGCCCCAGATCTTGAAGCACGGCAGCGCCATCGCGCGGACCAGGCGCTCGGTCATCTGGTCCGCGTTCATGCGATGGCGGCGGTGAATGCTCGCGATGATCACGTCGAGCTGCTCGAGGATGGCGTCGGGATAGTCGAGGCTGCCGTCGGCCAGGATGTCGGATTCCGTTCCGCGCAGGAGCCGCACCGACACGCGCTCCTGGACGCGCGCGATCTCCTCCCACTGCGCCTTGAGCCGATCGATCGAGAGGCCGCCCGCATAGGCCGCCGCCGGCGAATGGTCGGTGATGGTCATGTACTCCATCCCCAGCGCATCGGCGGCCCGCGCCATCTCCTCGACGGTGTGCTGGCCGTCGCTGAACACGGTATGACAGTGCACGAGCCCCTTGAGATCCTCCGCGGTGACGAGATCGGCGGGCAACGAGCCCGAGAGCGCCGCCTCGATCTCCCCCTGGTCCTCGCGGAGCTCCGGCGGGATGAACGGCAGCCCGAGCCCGCGGTAGATGTCGGCCTCGCTCTCACCGCTGAGCTCCACGCCGCGCTCGCGCGCCAGTCGCTCGAGATGCTCGACGTGCGCCGCGGAGCCCGTCGCCCTCAGCAACGTCGAGGCGTACGCGGAGGGTGAGACGATCTGAACCCGCAGCGGCAGACCGCTGGCCAAGCGTCCCTCCAGCACCTGCTTGCCCCGCGAGGTCACTTCGGCGAGCAGCGGCGCCCGGAGCGCGTGCTTCATCGTGTCGGCCGGCTGGTCCGCGGCGACGATCAGCGAGAGCTGATCGACCGACTCGTCCCAGCGGCGCAGGTCCCCCGCGGCCTCGACGCTTCCCCGTGCCCGGCGCCTTCACGAGGTGGTTGTGCATCGCCTCGGCGGTCGCGAGCGCTTCGGGCAGGAGCACGCGCTGCGCTTGCGGCTCTCGGAGCTTGCGGATCGCCTCGAGGATCCGGCGCTCGGACTTCTCGCTCATGCCCTTCACGGTGCGCACGCGGCCCGCCACGCAGGCCGCCTCGAGGTCGTCGAGCGTTCGGATGCCGAGCGCGGCGTGCAGCGCCGCGATCTTGTCGAGCCCCAGACGCGGGATCCTGGACAGCTCGACGGCGGCGGCCGGCACGCGCTGCCGCTGCTCCTCGAGAGTCTGCGAGCGGCCGGTCCGGTAGAGGTCGGTGATCATCGCGGCCAGCGCCGGGCCGATGCCCGGCAGGGTCGTGAGCCGGCGCCGCTCGACGAGCTCACCGAGATCGGCATCGAGGCGCTCGAGGACCTCGGCGCCGCGCGCGTAGGCGCGCGCCTTGAAAGTCTCCTGACCCGAGGCGTCGAGCAGCCCGGCCATCTCGCGCAGGGCGCGAGCGATCGTCAGCCGATCGGCTCGCGGTGTCGTGTCTCGCTCTTCTTTCATCAGGCCCATTTTGGGGAGTCCCGGGCCTCCTGACAAGCCTCAAGTCCCAAAGTGGGTGCCGGCCGGTATGCCCGCGATAGACTTATGGCCGTGACGGTCGCCGGGTCCGAGCTCGCCTTGCTCCTCGAACGGCGGGGATTCGACTTCTTCGCCGGCGTGCCCTGCTCGCTGATCGAGGATCTGATCGCCGTGCTCCAGGCGCACCCGCGCCTGCCCTATATTCCGGTGCCGCGCGAAGACGTCGCGGTTGGACTGGCTGCCGGGGCGTGGTTCGCCGGTCGACGGCCCGCGGTCCTGATGCAGAACTCCGGCCTCGGCACCAGCCTCAATGCGCTCGCCTCGCTGGCGCTCATGTACGGCTTGCCGGCCCTGCTGCTGATCACCTGGCGCGGTCATCTCGGCAAGGACGCGCCCGAGCACATCCTGACCGGCGAGATCTCGCCCGGGCTGCTCGAGCTGCTCAGAATTCCGCATCGGGTACTCAGCGCCGATACGCTCGAGGCCGATCTCGCCTGGACGGTGGAGACGATGGACCGGGCGATGCAGCCGGTCGCGCTCCTCGTGCCGCCGGGAGTTGTCGAGATCGGCCACGCTGGGCACGGAGCGGCCGACCCCACTCGGCCGAGCGCGAGCACCGCGACGGCGCCCGCGGATCCGCGGCCGATCGCGACGCCTCCGGTCCTCACGCCTCAGATCTCGAGACGGGACGCGATCGCCGCCGTGCGTAAGGCTCTCGGACGCGAGCCCGTGATCCACGCGAACGGATATATGTGCCGCGAGTCCTTCTCGCTGGGCGACCGGCCGGAGAATTTCTACATGATCGGCTCCATGGGGCTGGCCTCGGCGATTGGTCTCGGGTTGTCGCTCGCGGACCGCGACCGGGCGACCGTCGTGCTCGACGGCGACGGGAATCTGTTGATGAACCTCGGCGTCCTTCCGCTCGTCGCGGCGCTGCAACCGAGGCGCTTCGTCCACATCGTCCTCGACAACGAGGTCTATGGCTCGACGGGCAGCCAGCGATCGCTCAGCGCCGAGATTCGACTCGACCGGCTGGCCGCCGCGGCCGGCTACCGGACCGTGGCCTCCGTGACCGCCGCCGACGCGATCACCGGAGCGGTGCGGACGGCGCTCGAGAGCGACGGCCCGCACTTCATTCTGGCGAAAGTAACCACGGAGGAAGCGTCGGTCCCCCGCATCCCCTACACACCGCACGAGCTCCGCGATCGCTTCCGAGCGACCATTCGAGCGTAACGGAGGGCCATCACCCCATGCGCACCACCACCGAGCTCCGGCGCCTGGTCACCCGCCCCGAGATCGCATTCCTGATGGAAGCCCATGACGGGCTCTCCGCGCGCGTCGCCGAGGAAGCGGGCTTCGAGGGAATCTGGGCGAGCGGGCTCACCTTGTCCGCCTCCTTCGGCGTCCGCGACAACAACGAGCTCAGCTGGACGCAGGTCGTCGATCACGTCGCGTTCATGGCCGAGGCGTGCGCGGTGCCGGTGCTGCTCGACGGCGATACCGGCTACGGCAACTTCAACAACATGCGCCGCCTCGTCCGGAAGCTGGAGCAGGTCGGCGTGGCCGGCGTGGTGATCGAGGACAAGCTCTTCCCGAAGACCAACTCGTTCCTGCGCTCGGAGCTCCAGCCGCTCGCCGACATCGGGGAATTCTGCGGCAAGATCAAGGCGGGCAAGGACAGCCAGCGCGATGCCGATTTCGTGCTGATCGCCCGCGTGGAAGCGCTGATCGCGGGCTGGGGTCTTCCGGAGGCGCTCAAGCGCGCCGAGGCCTACCACGCGGCCGGCGCCGACGCGATCCTGATCCACTCGCGTCAGTCGAGCCCGGCAGAGATCTTCGCGTTCCTCGAGGAATGGGGCAACCGCTCACCCGTGGTGCTCGTCCCGACCACCTACTGGCGCACCTCGACCGAGGACTTCCGCGCGCGGCGGGTCAGCACGGTGATTTGGGCGAACCATCTGCTGAGGGCTTCGATCACCGCGATGCAGGCGACGGCGCGCCGCCTTCGCGCGGACGACTCGCTCCTGGCCGTCGAGCCGCAGGTGGCACCGCTCCACGAGGTGTTCCGGCTGCAGGGCGACGCCGAGCTGGCCGAGGCCGAGCGGCGCTACTTGCCGGCGCGCGAATCGCTCTCGGCCGTCGTGCTGGCGGCCGGCGAGGGCACGGACTTCGGCGGGCTCACGGCGCGCGTCCCCAAGGCGATGCTCAGAGTACAGGGCCGGCCCATCCTGGCCCGGCTCCTCGACGATTTCGCCGCGTTCGGCGGCCGCAACGCCGTCGTCGTGCGCGGCCATCGCGCCGAGGCCATCGACGTGCCGGGCGCGCGCTTCGTCGACAATGCGGACTTCGCATCGACGGGCGAAGCGTTTTCGCTGTCGCTCACCGAGGCCGACCTCGGCCCGGGCACCTTGATCTCGTTCGGCGACATCGTGCTGAAGCGTCACATCATCCAGGCGCTGCTCGAGGAGGCGGGAGACGGAATCACGCTCGCCGTGGACAGCGCGCTCGCCGGCACCGCCGACACCGACCGCGTCCTCGCCGATCGTGCCGACAGCGGCCGTTTCAGCTTCGACGAGACACGCCTGCGCGCCGTCGGCGATGCCGTGATGCCGGCGGAAAGCCACGGGGTGTGGATCGGGCTCATGCATCTCGGCCGCGACGGCGCTGTCTGGCTCGTGGACGCCATTCGCGCGGCGCGTGCCGACGACAGCCTCCGCCCGCGCGGCCCTCAGAGATCTGCTGAACCGGGTCCTCGCCGCCGGGCACTCCGTGCGGGTGGTCTACGGTCGGGGCGGCTGGGTCAATGTCAACGACGTCGCGGGCCTGGTCGACGCGTCGGGCCTCTGAGGCCTGGCGCGCCGACCAGGAGACCCGCGATCACACCGTCGCGGGCTGGAACTCCAGGGTGTTACCGTCCGGGTCGTTGCACAGCATCTGCACGCGCCCGCCGGGCTGCGTGTTCTCGACGTACTTGATGCCCTCGCGCTCGAGCGTGGCCTTCATCGCCTCGTAGTCGACCACCTCGAAGCACGTGTGGCGGCCGAGCGGGCTGATCGGCGCGGCGGCCCCGGGCGGCTGCATCTGCGACTGGATGATGTGAATCTGCGGAAAGATCCCGGGCGTGCCGAGCCAGTAACCGCCGGACGTGAACGCCGGCCGCGGCAGCACCTGGAACCCGAACACCCGGCAATAGAAGTCTTTCGACCGCTCGGCGTCGGCCGTCGCGATCCCTTCGTGCTGAATCCGGAACACGTGCGTTCCCGTCACCGGTCGGATCGGCTCTCGTGAGGTCTGCACCGCCATCGTCCGCCTCCTGGCGCGTCGAGTTGTGCGCTCCTCCGGATTATACGTTCGGAGCGGCGGTCCGGCGACATCGCGCGCATTCAGGGGCTCCACACCCGTTTGCGGTCGGCCGGGCGACTGGCGCATCATGGGCGCGCGTGGCGCCCGGACCGACGAATGACGCGACGCGAGGGAGACGACCCGCCATGACGGCACGCTCGAAGAACCACGACTGGCTCGCCCAGACCGTCGAGCCCGCGCTCGAACCCGATCTGCCGATCTGCGACCCGCATCACCACCTCTGGGACCAGAACACCGCGCGCACCGCATCGCGCTATCTGATCGACGAGATCGTGGCCGACGTGAGCGCCGGCCACAACATCGTGTCGACGGTGTTCATCGAGTGCGGGGCGATGTTCAAGCAGGACGGGCCGGAGGCGCTGCGCCCGGTCGGCGAGACCGAGTTCGTGAACGGGATCGCGGCGATGAGCGCCTCCGGGCTCTACGGCAAGACGCGCATCGCGGCCGGCATCATCGGCACGGCCAATCTTCGCCTGGGCGATGCCGTGGGCGCCGTGCTCGACGCGCAGATCGCCGCGGGCGGCGGCCGATTTCGTGGCATTCGTCTGGGCGCGGCGTGGGACCCCAATCAGGCCGTGCCGAGCCATCGCACCAACCCGGGACAGGGCCTGCTGCTGCGTGACGACTTCCGCGTGGGGTTCAAGCAGCTGGCGCCGCGCAAGCTCACCTTCGAGGCGTGGCTCTATCATCACCAGATCCCGGACGTCACCTCGCTCGCGCGCGCGTTTCCCTCCACCACCATCATCCTCAACCACTTCGGCGGCCCGCTCGGCATCGGCCCGTACGCCGGCCGCGCCAAGGACATCTACGCCGAGTGGAAGAAGTCGATCAGCGAGCTCGCCACCTGCCCGAACGTCGTCGCCAAGCTCGGCGGGATCAACATGGAGATCAACGGCTTCGGCTGGCACGAGCGCTCGCGCCCGCCGGGCAGCCAGGAGCTCTGCGACGCGACCCGGCACTACTACGATTTCACGATCGAGAAGTTCGGCGCCGAGCGCTGCATGTTCGAGTCCAACTTCCCGGTCGACATGGCGAGCTGCAGCTACACGGTGCTCTGGAACTCGTTCAAGCGCCTGACGGCGAGCTTCTCGGCCGCTGAAAAGGCCAAGCTCTTCCACGACACGGCCGCGCGCATCTATCGGCTCTGAGCTACTTGAGCCTGAGGTCCTCGTACGGCGAGACGAACGGGTGCCCCGTAATGGTCGGCACCTCGGCCAGCCGGGGCCCGACGCCGATCAGTCCGGCTTGCTCCACGATCGGCGCGAACATGGCGCGCTCGTACATGAGCTGCTGGATCTTTTGGAGCAGCGCCTCGCGGCGCTTGGGATCCATCTCGCCGGCCTGATCGCGGAAGAGCGCGTCGATGTCCGGATAGCCGCCGTACGAGCGAATCCCGCCGGAGATCACGAACGCCTCGATCCGCGTCGCGGCGTTGCCCGCGGCGCCGCTGCCGACGCGCACCAGGTACTTGAACTGCCGTTCCTGGTCGGCCTTGTAGAAGCTCGCGCGCTCCATCGGGCGTAGGCGCGCGCGGATCCCGATCGACTGCAGACCATTGACCACGGCCTCGGCCTCGGGCGCGAACACCACGTCGGTGGCGACCTCGACGGCATCGAAGCCCTTGGGATAGCCCGCCTCGACCAGGAGCTTCTTCGCCCGGGGCGGATCGTAGGGATAGGCCGACGGCGCCCAGTAGAACTCGAAGTCGCGTGGAATGATCGACGGCGCCGGCCGGCCGTGCCCGAGGTACTCGGCATCGCTGAACGTCTTGCGATCGATGCCGAGATTCACGGCCAACCGCACGCGCTGGTCCGCCCACGGCGACTTCGGATCCCACTGCTGGGTGAACGTGAGCCACTGGCTGACCGTCGGCAGTACCACCTTCAGCGTGAGACCGGGGGAGCGCCGCACCTCTTCCGCGTCCGGACCGCGAAGCCCGTAGGCGATGTCCGTCTCACCGCGCTTGACCATCACCATGCGAGTGGACTCGTCCGGGACGGATTTGAGGATCACGCGCTTCACCGACGGTGTCTTGCGCCAGTACCCGTCGTAGGCCTCCATGACCAGCTCGACGCCGGGATTGAACGAGACGAAGCGGTACGGCCCCGCGCCGACCGGAGCCTTCTTGAAGCCGTCGTCGCCGACGCGCTCCATGTACTTCTTGGGCACGATCCAGGCCGCACTGGTGGCCGGCGTCGCGTAGAACGTCATGAAGTCGGGCCACGGCTGCTTCATCCGGAACCGCACGCGCAGCGGATCGACGACCTCGACCGCCGCCACGCGCGCCTTCAAGGTCGTCGCACCCCCGCCCTTGTAGCGCTCGAACGAGAACTTCACGTCCTCGGCGGTCAGCGGATCGCCGTTGTGAAACCGCACGCCCTTGCGGAGCACGAACTCGTAGGCGAGGCCGTCCTTCGACATCGTCCACGACTCGGCCAGGCAGGGCGCCCATGCGTTGCCGGGCATCGGCTTCACCAGCGCGTCGTGGAGCGCGTAGAGCGTGAGGAACGGCGTGATCACGCCCGGCGTTTCGGCCGGATCGAACCAGGTGGGCGCGAGCGTGACGGTCACGGCGAACGTGACCTGACCGGCGGGCGCGTCGGACCGCCCCGCCGGTGTGTCCGTGCGCGCCGGCGGCGTGACCTGAGCCGACGCGGAGCACGCGAGTGCCAGGAGGACGGCGGTCAGCGATACGAGTGACGACAGGCGAGCCATTGCGATCCTCCTCATCGACGAGGTGGATTCCTAGGGGTGGATCACCGTCTCCGCGCGACTGATGACGAACGCCTCATGACGCTCGAGGAAATCGACCACGACCTCGGTGAACGCCTCCGGGCGATCGGTGCTGATGGCGTGTGCCGCGTCGTACACGAAGACGAGATGGCAGTTGGGCATCAGGTCCTTGTAGATCCTGCCCATCGCCGGCGCGATGACACCGTCGAGCGTGCCGAACAGCACGAGCGTCGGCGTCGAGAGATCCTGGAGCCGGCTCTCGAGATCCGCATCACGGTGCGGTCCGAGCAGCCGCTGGACGAGTGGCTGAGCCTTCGCCCGGGCCGCCGGATCGATCGGAGGGATCGACGCCATCCGCTCCGGGTGCGCGTAGAGGCGTCGCGCGATCTCCTCGGGTGTCCCCGACGGCGGCGCGGCGCCCTCCTGGCGAATGGCCGCCGGCGCCTCGAGCACGAGCGCCGGCACGCGCCCGGTGGCCTGGAGCGCCACCCACAGCGCCGCCTTCCCGCCGAACGACGTGCCCATCAGGTTGAAGGAGTCGAGGCCGATCTTGTCGATCGCGCGCACGATCGTCGACGCCATCTCGGCCATGGTCTCGGTACGCGTGTTCACGGGCGAGTCGCCGAAGCCCGGCATCTCGAACGCCACGACGCGGACACTGGCGAGCCAGGAGATCGTGCGCGGGCGTCAGCCGTAATCCGCCGGCGCCGTGCAGGTGGACGAGCGGAACGCCGTCGCCCGCCTGCATGTAGCGGATCCGGAAGCCGTCGGCGTCGACGTGTCCTTCGCGAAATGCGGTGTCGGCCATGTCGGCGCCTCTCTAGATGTCGCGGATCCGCGGGAGCACTTTCTTGCCGAAGAGCTCCAGCGCGCGCATGAGCGGATCGAGGCTGCTGGACCCGGGCGGGTGCAGCGACAGGTCGAGCACGCCGGCCCCGACCACGTCGCGGCAGCGGCGCACCTGCTCGACCACCGTGTCGGGACTGCCGACGAACGTCGTCGGCAAGGCGCCGCTCACGATCGGAGCCCGCGCCTCCCCGGCGATGTTGCGCGAATCGAGCGTCATCATCGCGTCGCGCACGCCGGGCCGCATGGTGAACGGCGCCTGGCCCGGCAGCTTGCGCAGCGCCTCCTGGGCTTCGTCGTCGGAGTCGGCGAGCAGCATGTTCGCCCGGTAGATGATCTGCTCCGGCGACGGCTGCCAGCCGTAGTGCGCGCACCGCTCCCGGTAGTAGCGCGTGGCCTTGCCCACGCTCTCGAACGAGCCGTAGGAGACGCCGCAGCCGAGACGGTGACGCGCCGCGAAGTCGCACGACTCGCGGCTCGTGCCGAGCGCGAACGTCGGCGGATACGGCTGCTGCAGCGGGCGCGGCCAGATCGAGATCGTGCGGTAGCGGTAGTGTCGTCCCTGCCAGCCGAACGGCTGCGGCTCCGTCCACGCCTTGAGAACCAGCTCCATGCCCTCGTCGGTCCGCTCGCGCGCCTCCGCCGGGTTGAGATCGTAGGTCAGCGACTCGTTCGACGTCCCGCGCAGCAGGCCGACGATCAGGCGTCCCTGGGCCATCGTGTCGAGCATCGCGATCTCTTCGGCCACGCGCACCGGATTGCTCTGCGGAATGATCGGGCCGAGCAGCGCGATCTTGATCTTCTTCAGATGCGCGGCCAGAAACGCCGCGGACACGATCGGGGACGGCGTCAGGATTCGCGGCGAGTAGTGGTGCTCGGAGACGCTCACCCAGTCGAAGCCGAGCGCCTCGACGAGCTCGAGCCGCTCGATCATCCCGCGATAGGCCCGGGCACCCGCCTCGGGGTCG
Organism: uncultured Candidatus Rokubacteria bacterium; assembly: GCA_963789955.1. Lineage (GTDB taxonomy): Bacteria > Methylomirabilota > Methylomirabilia > Rokubacteriales > CSP1-6 > AR31. The sequence goes on along the minus strand of CAWBMV010000022.1, from coordinate 577,863 downwards.
TACGAGCCGGACGGCACCGGCCACTCCGATCGGCAGGGGCTTCGACGCCTGGTAACGCGCGGTTTCGAAGAACGAAAGCTTCATGGCCGGATCGCTCCTCGCGCTGGACGTTAGCACGAGCCGGAATCGAAGGCTACGGCGCGGCGGTCGTGGCAGAATGACGCCATGCCGGCAACGGAGCCAGCGCGCGCCCCCGATTTCCTCTACGGCACCGCCTGGAAGGAAGACCGGACGCCGGCGCTGACCGAGCTGGCGCTGCGGGCGGGCTTCCGCGGGATCGACACCGCGAATCAGCGGCGCCACTATTTCGAAGCGGGGGTCGGCCAGGCGCTCGCCGCCGCCTACCGCGCGGGCCTCGTCACGCGCGCCGATCTCTTCCTCCAGACCAAGTTCACGTACGAGGGCGGGCAGGACCATCGGCTCCCGTACGATCCGGCCGCCCCGCTGTCGACCCAGGTCGCGCAGTCGATGGCCAGCTCGCTCGAGCACCTCGGAACGGATCACGTCGACAGCTACGTGTTGCACGGTCCGGCGTCCGGCTACGGCTGGACCGAGCACGACGCCGAGGTCTGGGCCGCGATGGTCAAGGAGCGCGACGGCGGCCGCACCCGGATGCTCGGCGTGAGCAACGTGTCGCTGCGCCATCTCGACCAGATGATGGCGACCGGCGCCGAGACACCGGCGTTCGTGCAGAACCGATGCTTCGCCCGGGTCGGCTGGGATCGCGACGTGCGCGCGTTCTGCCGCGAGCACAACATCGTCTATCAGGGCTTCTCGCTCCTCACCGCCAACGTCGAGGTGCTGCACAGTCGCAAGGTCGGCGAGATCGCCGCGCGCGTGCGGGCGACCCCCGCTCAGGTCGTCTTCCGGTTCGCGCTCGCGGTGGGCATGCTGCCGCTGACCGGGACCTCCGACGATGGGCACATGAAGCAGGATCTCGCGAGCCGCGATCTCGCGCTCTCGGCCGACGACGTGTCGGCCATCGAGCGCCTGGCCGGCTGAGGCCCGTACTCGACCCTGCTACCCGCCGCGTTCCGCGTCCGTAGCTTCCGCTTCCAGTGGCCCGCCGACCTTCTCACGTCGCTGGCATTCGAGATGGAGACGGTCATCCTGGGCTGGTACGTGATGGTGCAGACCGGCTCGGTCCTGCTGCTCACCGCCTTCGGCTCGCTGCTCCTTCTGGGCACGCTCGCCTCGCCGATGTTCGGCGTGCTCGGGGACCGGCTCGGCGGACGGGTGATGCTCTCGGCGATGCGCGCGATCTACGCCGTCCTCGCCGCCTGTGTCCTGGTGCTGACCCTGACCGGACGGCTGACGCCGGGCTGGGTGTTCGTGGTCGCCGCGCTCGCCGGCATCGTCCGCCCCAACGATCAGGTGCTCCGCAACGCGCTCATCGGCGAGACGATTCCGCCGCCGCACCTGATGGGCGCGGTCGGTCTGTCGCGCGCCACGATGGATCTGGCGCGGGTGGTCGGCGCGCTCGCCGGCGCCGAGCTCTCGACCTTGCTCGGCATCGAGCGAACCTACGTCCTGGTGACGAGCCTCTACGCGGCCAGCCTCGTGCTCACGTGGGAGGTGGCGCGAAGGCGCCCGGCGCCCGATCCCGGCGGATCGCCCGGCGAGGCGTCCGCGGAGGGTCACGACGTCGCGCTGGTTCCGTCGCGGCGCCGCGAGCTCAAGGACGGTCTGCTCTACGTCCTGAGAACGCCCGAGCTGCTGGCGATGATGTGGCTCGCGTTCCTGATCAACCTGACGGCGTATCCGATCTCGAGCGGGCTCCTGCCCTACGTCGCCAAGCGCATCTTCCTCGTGGACGCGACCGGGCTCGGCTGGCTCGCCGCCAGCTTCGCGCTCGGCAGCCTCCTTGGCTCGATCGCCACGGTCGCGACGGGCGGCCCACGCCGGCTCGCGCGATCCGTGCTGGTCTACACGGCGGTCTGGTACGCAATCCTATTGACCTTCGGCCACCTCCAGAGCATGGGCCCGGGTCTCTTCGCGCTCGTGGTCGCGGGCTTCGTCCAGAGCATCGCGATGATCGCGATGACCGCCAATCTGCTCAACGCCTCGGACGAGCGCTTCCGGGCGCGCGTGATGGGTGTGCGGACGCTCGCGATCTACGGCATGCCGCTCGGCCTGATGAGCTCGGGCGTCCTGATCGAGCGCATCGGCTACCCGATGACGATCAGCGTCTTGTCGCTGGTCGGGCTGGTGTTCACCTTGCTGATCGGGATCAGATGGCGGGCGAGCCTGTGGCAGCGCCGGCGCCAGCCGACCGCGACCGCCCAGCCGCAGCGCGGCTGATTGCCGTATTGGTCTAGAATCGTGCCGGCCATGCCGTCCGCGCCACCCCGCATCCTCGATCTCAAGACCCTGCGCGTGGTGTGGACCATCCTGGTCGTCGCCGGCGCCCTCGCGCTCCTCTATCTCTTGCGGACGGTCCTGCTGGTGCTGATCTTCGCCGTGGTCCTCGCGTACCTGATCTTTCCGCTGGTGAAGCTCGTCGAGCGCGGCCTGCCGCGCTCGGGCCGGCGTCCGCTGGCGATCGGCGTGGTCTATCTCGTCGTCCTCGCCGGGCTGAGCACCTTGATCGCGCTGGTCGGCCCGCGGCTCGGCCGCGAGCTGGCCGCGCTCGGCCAGAAGTTCCCGGATATCTCGACCCAGATCCAGAGCGGCCGGGTGATCAGCAACATTTTTCCGCACTGGGCCGGCGCGGAGATCCTGGACGAAATGGTCCGAGCGCACCTGCCGCAGGTCGTCGAGTACGCGCAGCATGCTCTCACCGGCGCCCTGGGCTGGCTGTCGGGCGCGTGGGTCGTCATCATGGTGCCGATCTTCGCGTTCTTCTTCCTGCGCGACGCCGAGCGGATCGCGAATTCGGTGACCGGCGCGATCGACGACGAGGGCGGGGGGCGCGGGCTCGCGAGGACGATCGCCCGCGATCTGCACAGCGTCTTCGGAGAATACGTCCGCGCCCTGGTCCTGCTCTGCGCCCTGACCTTCGTCGTCTGGACCGCGCTGTTCCTGATCACGGGCGTCCCGTACGCGCTGGTGCTCGCGGCGATCGGCGGGGCGCTCGAGTTCCTGCCCGTGGTCGGCCCCGCCGCCGCGGGGATCACCGTCGTGTCGGTCGCCCTGTTCAGCGGGTTCGAGCACCCCTGGCTCCTGGCGCTCTTCATCCTGATCTGGCGTCTCGTTCAGGACTACGTCTCGAGCCCGCTCATCATGGGGCGCGGCGTCGAGCTGCATCCCGCGCTCGTGATCTTCGGCGTGCTGGCGGGCGGCGAGCTGGCCGGCGTGGCGGGGATGTTCCTCTCGGTTCCGGTGATCGCCGGCCTGCGGGTCGCATGGCGGCGCCTCCGCGCTTTTCTCGGCGAGCCGTAGCCTCAGGCTGTTTGCGAAGCAGTCCAGGTTGTCGAAAAAGGTCGAGATGCGAGGCGCCGCCCGAAGGCCGCGCGCGAGGCGTACTAAATGTACGTTGAGCGCGCGGCCGAGGGCGGCAACGAAGCAGATCGGCCTTTTTCGGCAACCTGGATCGCGCGCCACACCGCTCGGGCGTGGCCGGCATATCGATGTGCGTGACGCCGAGCGGCGCCAGCGCGTCGAGGATCGCGTGGATCACCGCGCCCGGCGCGCCGACCGTGCCCCCCTCGCCCGCGCCCTTGACGCCGAGCGGGTTCGTCGGGCTCGGCACGTCGCGGCTCGTGACGGCGATCGACGGTAGATCGTCGGCGCGCGGGATCGCGTAGTCGAGAAACGAGCCCGACAGGAGCTGTCCGCTCGCCGGATCGTAGACACACCGCTCGGTCAGCGCCTGGCCGATCCCCTGGGCGACCGCCCCGTGCATCTGGCCGTGCACGATCATCGGATTCACCGAGCGGCCGGAGTCGTCGACGATGGTCAGCGCGACGATCTGGACCGCGCCGGTCTCGGGATCGACCTCGAGCTCGCAGACTTCGCAGCCGTTGGCGAACGCGAACGCCGGGTTCTCGTGCATCTTCGCGGCGGCGAGCGTGGTGCCGAGCGCCGGCGGCAGCTGACCGCCGGCGGCGGCGCGTGCCAGATCGAAGATGCCGATCGCCCGATCGGTCCCGACGACCCGGAACGCGCCGTCCTGGTACTCGACGTCGGCGACCGCCGCTTCCAGAAGATGAGCCGCCATCGTGCGCCCCGCGGCGACGACGCCGTCCGAGGCCTCGACGGCCGCGCTGCCCGCGCGCACCATCGACCGCGACGCGAACGTGCCGACGCCTTTCGCGACGCGATCGGTGTCGCCCATGACGATGCGCACGGCCTCGAACGGCAGGCCGAGCCGCTCGGCGACGACCTGGGCGAAGACCGTCTCGTGACCCTGGCCCTGCGAGATGGCGCCGATCGGTACCTCGACCACGCCTTCGGGCAGCACGCGCACCTCGGCGAACTCCTGCGGCACGCCGCCGGTGCCCTCGATGTAGGGTCCGACGCCGAGCCCGCGGAGCCGGCCGCGCCGCGCGGCGTCGGCGCGCCGTGACGCGAAGCCCACCGTGTCGGCGAGCTCGATCGCTTCGTCCAGGCGCGCGACGTAGTCACCGGAGTCGTAGACCGCGCCGGTGGCCGTCCGATACGGGAAGGTCCGCACCATGTTGGCGCGCCGGATCGCCACGCGATCGCGGCCGGTCTCGCGCGCCGCCCGCTCGATCAGCCGCTCGACCGTGTAGACGCACTCGAGACGGCCGACGCCGCGATAGACGTTGATGGGCACCGTGTTGGTCAAGGCGCCCTCGACGCGGAGGTGGATCGCGGGAATCGCATAGAGCCCGGAGATCATCCGCTCCATGTTGGAGAGGGTCGAGATCGGGATGCTCGGCGCGACGTACGCGCCGAGGTTCGGCGTCGAGTGCACGCGCAGCGCGGTGACGCGTCCGGCCGCATCGAGCGCGAGCTCACCGCGGAGCAGATGGTCGCGCGACTGGACGTCGCTGACGAACCCCTCGGACCGGCTCGACGTCCATTTCACGGGGCGGCCGAGTCGGCGGGCCGCCCACGCGAGCGCCACGTACTCCGGGTACACCTGGATCTTCGAGCCGAAGCCGCCGCCGACGTCGCCCGTGACGCACCGCACGCGGTCGGCCGCGACGCCGAGGATGCGCGCGAGGTTCGTCGCCAGCTGATGGACGCTCTGAAGCCCCGCGTAGAGGGTGTAGCGGCCGGCGCCGGCGTCCCACTCGGCGAGCGCCGCGCGCGGCTCGAGAAAGCAGGTGACGAGCCGGTTGTCGACGAGCGTCAGGCGCGCGACGTGCGCGGCGGCCGCGATCGCCCGCGCGGTCGCGTCAGGATCGCCGCACTCCCAGTCGTACGCCCGGTTGCGCTCGACCCCGGCGTGCAGGCGCGGCGCGCCGGCCGCGAGCGCCGCGACGGCGTCGATCACGGCCGGCCGTTCGGCGTAGCGCACGCGCACGGCGTCGGCGGCGTCCCGCGCGGCGGCGGGTGTGTCGGCGACGACGATCGCCACGGGCTCGCCGACGTGGCGCACGGTGTCGGTCGCGAGCGGATACCACGACGGCTCGGCGAACGCCGACCCGTCGCGGCTCCGGATGCCGCCGCCGCGCTCCGCGATCAAGGTCGGGATGGGCCCGATGCCGGCGGCGACCAGATCGTGCCCGGTGAACACGCCGAGCACGCCGGCGAGCGCCAGCGCGGGCTTCGAATCGACCGACGTCACGTCGGCGTGCGCGTGCGGCGAGCGGACGAACGCCGCATACGCCTGCTCCGGCGCGTTCCAGTCCTCGGCGTAGCGGCCCTGACCGGTCAGCAGGCGCACATCTTCTCGGCGCTTGACCGGCGCGCCGATTCCGTCGATGCGTCTTGGCTTCGCCATACCGGGCAGGATACTCTACCGGACGCGGACTCTTGATTCCGGACCCGGGTCACGGGACGGTCCTCCGCACCGACAAGGAGACCAGCATGGGCTACGACGTCAAGGTCGAGGACATCGAGTATCTCCGTCACGGGAACACGCCGTATCTGGCGACCATCTACCGGCCGCAGGGCACGGGCCCCTTCCCCATCATGGTGGAGCTGCACGGCGGCGCCTGGTGCCGCTCGGATCGCCACGGCGACAAGGTGATCCACGAGGCGCTGGCCAAGACCGGCGTGATCGTGGCCACGCTCGACTGGCGGCAGCCGCCGACGGCGTCCTATCCCGCGTCGTTCCAGGACATCCACTACGGGATTCGCTGGATCAAGTCGCGCGCGGTCGAGCTCGGCGGCCGTCCCGACATGGTCGGCTCGATGGGCAACTCGAGCGGCGGTCACCAGGCGATGCTGCTGGCGATGCGGCCGTTCGATCCGCGCTACAGCGCGCTGCCGCTGGCGACGGCGCCGGCGCTCGACGCCACCGTGCGCTGCGTGATCATGACCTCGCCCGTCATCGATCCGCTCGGCCGGTATCGCTACGCGAAGGACGTCATGGCCAAGGGCAAGCCGTACCCGGTGGCGGTCGACGAGCTCCTGCCGTGCCACGACGCGTACTGGAAGACCGAAGAGGCGATGGCGGAAGGCGCGCCGGCCGGAGCGCTCGAGCGCGGTGAGAAGGTGCAGCTGCCGCCCGTCCTGTACTTGCAGGGCACCGACGATCTGGCGCATCCGCGGCCGCATCTCGACCGCTTCGTCGCGGCCTACCGCAAGGCGGGCGGCGTGGTCGATCTCGAGCTGTTCGAGGGCGAGGGCCAGGGCTTCATCATGCGCAAGGCCGGCTCGCCGTCGTCCAATCGCGCCCTCGAGCTGATCGCCGAGTTCACGCACAAGCAGATCCGCTAGCGCACCTCGCGTCGAACGAGGACGGGCACCCGGAACCATCGGGGTGCCCGTCCCGTTCCCTGGTCGGTATACTCGAGAGAGGAATATCGATCATGCGCCGACGGTTGCGACTCGTTGTCCTCGCCCTGGCCCTCGCGGCCGCAGGCTGCGCGTCGACGCGAGTCGTCCATCAGTGGACCAACCCCGACGCCCCATCGGCTCGCCTCAAGAAGGTTCTGGTCATGGCGATCAGCAAGCAGCCCGGCATTCGCCGGTCCTTCGAGGACGAATTCGTCGCCAAGCTGAAAACGACGGGGGTCGACGCCGTGCCGAGCTATGGCTTCATCACGGAAGACGGGCCGGTCGAAGAGCCGCGACTGCGCGAGGCCGTCGAACGGTCGGGTGCCGATGCCACGCTCATCACCCGTTTCGTCAGGGTCGAGCGGAAATACTCCGTCGACTACGGATACTATTACCCGCCGCTTCTGGGCTTCGGCTTCTATCGCGGCTACACCGCCGCCTGGCTCGGCTACTACGAGCCCGCGACGGTCTACCCGTACGACGTCTTCATCTCCGAGACCAGCCTCTACGACACGGCGAAGAACCAGCTGATCTGGAGCGGCACGGTCGAGACCCTGCCCGAGAGCATCAGCAAGGACATCTCCCGCTATGTCGAGACGGTGATCCAGGCCCTGAAGAGCAAGAATCTCCTCGCGGCCGGCTAGGGCTCGCGGTACGCCTCGATGACCTTCAGGATCCGCTCGCGGGCTTGCCGCTGGAGCGCCGGATCGGAGAGATCGCGCCCGACGTAGTCCTCCTCGACCTCGTACATCTTCACGAAGCGCGGCGGCTGCCCGGCCGGCGCCTTTTCGACGAACGGCCCGGCGCCATTCAGCACGCCGTCCCAGACCTCGCGTGACACGCTCCAGAACGCCTGACGCGGCCCCGCGAACACGCGCGCCGCGTCACACTCGGCGTCCGGCAGCCGCACGGACCAGTTCTTTCCGACCTCGCGCGCGAGCGGCACCTTGGCGCCGTCACGGTGGATGGTCTTCACGTTGTCCTGGCGCTCGAGGAAGCTCTGCCCGTAGGCGATGATCCGCGTGGTGCGCTCGAGCGTGTCGTAGTCGCTGCGCTTCATGTCGCGCGTCTCGCGGCCGGGCACCGGCGCGTAGCTCGAGCACGACCACTCCGGATAGGCCGTGCCGTCCGACCACCGCGCCGCGCACTGGTAACGCAATCCGTCGTCGAGGTTGGTGACGCGCCGGGTCCACAGGCCCGGGGTCGGCTTCAGGTCGCGCACCCGCCAGGTCCGCGGGGCGACCAGCTCGTAGAGAAACGGCGCGTCGTACTCCCAGTCTTCCGTCTGGTGCCGGATCTCCGTGCCGGCCCGCACCGTGCCGGCCAGATCGGTGAGGAACAGCACCCGCTGCAGCCGAATACGCGAGGGCGAGACGACGTCGGCGGTGATCCATTCCTTGGCCGATTTGTCCCGGTTGACGTCGTAGACGCGCGGGTCGCGCGTGTAGCCCGGCTTGAGGCTCTCCACCTCGACGTAGCTGTAGTCCACCAGGTAGCAGCCGGTCATGCTGCGAATGGCGGCGAGTCCGCGGGCGAGCCCGTCGTCCGCGGCATCGGCGCCCAGGCTCAGGCCGCCGACCAGCGCGAGCAAGGCCGGGAATGATCGCGAGGAGTCTTCGCATCGCGCTACCTCTTGACGTACACAGTACCGCCTTCGACCCGGACCTGGTAGCTGGGCACGTCGGCGGAGACCGGCCCGCTCAGGAGCTTGCCGGTGCGAACGTCGAAGCAGGCGTAGTGCAGCGGGCACTCGAGCACGTAGCCGACGAGCTCGCCGGTGGAGAGCGGCGCGCCGGCGTGGCCGCAGGTGTCCCGCAGCGCGAAGAAGGAGCCGTCGACGTTCGCGACGAGCACACGCTCGCGATCGATCACGACCCACTTCATCGCGCCCGGCGGCAGCTCGGCGACCACGGTCACGGGCACGAAGCCGTCGAGCATGCCGGGCGAGCTCGAGTCGACGCCTAGTTCAGCTTGAAGCCGAACAGCTTGGCCGCGTTCTCCGAGGTGATCTTCTTCAGATCGTGCTCGGGCACGCCGGCGAAGATGCGGGTGAGGAAGTCGCGCGACTTCGGCCATGTCGACTCGGCGTGCGGGAAGTCGCTGCCCCACAGCATGTTGTCGACGCCGATCGTGTCGCGCATCTGGACGCCGAGGTCGTCCTCCATGAACTCCACGAACATGTTACGGCGCCAGTAGTCGCTCGGCATCAGGCCTTCCTTGGACCGCCAGCCCTTGGTGAACACCGGGCGCTCGCGATACGTGAAGTCCATCTGCTTGAGCCAGTGAGGGATCCACGCGGCTTCGTGCTCGACCGAGCCGACCTTCAGCCGCGGATACCGATCGAAGACGCCCGCGAAGATCATCGCCCCCAGCGAGTAGCGTACCCAGTAGTCCGTGGTCGAGCGGCCCGCCCCGGTGAGCTCGCCGAGGTTCATCGTGAACTCGCAGCCGGGGATACCGCCGCGCGGTGTGCCGATGTGCAGGAGCAACGGCATCCCGACGTCCTGGGCCGTCCACCAGAACCGGTCGTAGATCGCGTGACGGTACGGCTTGTCGGCCAGCGGCGAGACCGGAATGAACGCGCCGACCAGCCCGAGCCTCGCGCAGCGCTCGAGCTCCTGCGAAGCCTCTTCGACATCGTCGACGTTGAGCATCGCGATGCCCTTGAGACGGTCGGGAAACGGCTTGCAGAACTCGGCGATCCAGTCGTTGTAGGCGCGGCAGATGGCGGTGAGCAGCTCGGTGTCGGGAATGCGATACCAGAAGAGGCCCTGGCTCGGCTGCAGGCACGAGCCCCACACGCCGTCCATCTCGTTCTCCTTGATCATCGCCTGGGGATCGTAGGCGCCGAGCCTGACGTCCTCCCACATGCCGAGGAAGTCGATCTGCGACGGATCTTCGAACCGTTGCCCGGCCTGCATCACGGCGCCGAGCGTGCCCACCTGTTGCCCGCCGATGACCCACGCGTCGAACTTGCGCCCGGTCGGCGTCTCCAGCCGCTCGAGGCGCGGGGCCCGGTCGCGGAACCTCCCTTCGATCCGCTTGGTGTAGAGATCCGGCGGCTCGACGATGTGCGAATCGGCCGAGATGAGCTTGTACGAGGTCATCGCACCCTCCTACATCCCGTAATACGCGGCGCAGTTGTCCCATAGGATCTTGCGCTTGCTCTCGTCGGAGATCGGCAGCCGCAGGAATGACTCGACCGCCCGCGGGAACTTCGAGTCGCCGTGCGGAAAGTCGGTCGAGAAGACGATCCGGTCGTCGCCGATCGCATCGATGACGTGCTTGACCGGCTCCTCGTCGCACTCGACCGACACGAAGCACTGCCGCTTGAAGTACGCGCTCGGCGCCATCGTCAGCTCGCGCGCGTAGATGTCGCCCAGCCACTCCCAGTGCTCGTCCATGCGCCAGAGCAGGAACGGGACCCAGCTGCAGTTGCCCTCGAGGAACGCCACGCGCAGGCGCGGATGGCGCTCGAGGATGCCGCCCGCGCAGAAGGCGCCGGCGGTGAGCATCTGCTCGACCGGGTGCGAATAGATGTGCTTGAGCATCGTGTTGGCGCCGAACTGCTCGCCGACCTGGCGGAGCGCCGAGCCGGAGCCCTCGTGAAACCCGAGCGGCACCTCGAGCTCCTCGAGCGCGGCCCAGAGCGGCTCGTAGTACGGATCGTGCCAGTTCCGGTTGTTGACCTCGTTCGGTCGCAGGAACATCGCGCGAAAGCCGTACTCGCGCACGCAGCGTCGCGCTTCCGCCACGGCGTCGTTGACGTCGAACGGCGAGATCATGCCGGCGCCGAGGAGCCGCTCGGGGTTTTCCTGGCAGAACTCGTAGAGCCAGTCGTTGTAGGCGCGCGCCATGGCCGCGGCGAGCTTCGTGTCCATGTCGGGGATCGTCAGGGCGAACAGGCCGCGCGACGGATAGACCACCGCGACGTCGATACCCTCGATGTCCATGGCCTCGAGCTGGACCTTCGACGTCCAGCCGCGCTCGGCGTAGGGCCGCCAGCGCTCCTCGTTCAGGGCGTAGTTCTTTCCCTGCCGGCGACGGCTGCGGTCGGCGTCGATCGCGACCCGCCCCCAGCCCGTGCCCTGGTAGGCCAGCCGCAGATCGCCCTGGTCCTCGGTGAGGCCGATCGGCGCGCGGTCCCGGAAGGCCGGATCGATGTAGCGCTGCCACAAGTCGGGGGGCTCGATGATGTGGATGTCGCTGTCGAGAACCCTGAACTTGCCGTTGGCCATGAGGCACCTCCTTGATTCTGACGCGCGCCTCGGACCGTATCCTCGTCGCGGCTCGTTGTCAAAGGCGCCGGAGGGTGCTATCTCATCGTCATGATCCCGGTCATCGACGTGGCCCCCTACCTGGCCGGACGGCCGGGCGCGTTCGCCGCCACCGCCACTGAGCTCGGCCGCGCGCTCGAGGACGTCGGCTTCTTCGTCGTGGTGGGCCACGGCATCCCGCAGGGCCTGATCGACGACACGTTCGCCGAGGCGCGGCGGTTCCACGCCCAGCCCATGGACGCGAAGCTCGCGCTGCGCATGAACGAGCACAACAACGGCTACATGATGCTCGGGCGCTACGCGGTGTGGACCTCGGACGTGAACGCCAACGACAAGCCCGACCTGAACGAGGCGTTCTTCGTCAAGCGCGAGCGCGGCCCGGACGATCCGCTGGTACGCGCGGGCCGGCGCTTCGCCGGCCCCAATCGATGGCCGGCGGATCTGCCGGGATTTCGCGACGCGGTGCTCGCGTACACCGACGCCGTCGACGCGCTTGGCCGCAAGCTCCTGCCGCTCTGCGCGACGGCGCTCGACCTGCCGGCTGACGCGTTCGACGGCGCGTTCGCCGAAAGTCAGTTCAGCTTCCGGCTGACCCACTACCCGCCGGTCGCCGCCGAGGCGAATCAGTACGGCATCGCGCCGCACACCGACGCGAACTTCATGACGTTCCTCGCCCAGAGCGAGGTGCCCGGGCTCCAGGTCCGGATGCCCGACGCGACGTGGCTCGACGTGCCGTACGTGCCCGGCTCGTTCGCGGTCAACTCCGGCGACATGATGCAGCGGTGGACCAACCACCGGTTCAAGTCGACGCCGCATCGCGCACTGCCGCCGGTGGGCCGGCCGCGCTATGCGATCCCCTACTTCATGGGGCCGCACCTCGACACGGAGATCGCGTGTCTGCCCACCTGCCAGGGCCCGGGCAACCCGCCTCGTCACGCGCCCATCACCTACGCGGCGTACCTCGACTGGTGGTACGACGCCAACTACAATGCCGCGCGCCAGCGCGACGTGGCCTGATTCTCATTTGATAGGCGCGCCTCGGCCGGCGGGGATCCCAGCCCCGCGACCGCCTGCGGCGCGCAAGACAGGGGACACCCATGGACGTTCGTGACCTGTTCCTGGACCAGCACGCCGCGATGCACTCGGCCGCCGTCGGCGGCAACAAGATGTCGGCGTCGGAGCGCACCTTCACCGGCCTGACCGACGAGCAGATGCGCGTGCGCCCGCGCGAGGACCTGAACTCGCTGGCGTGGGTCATGTTTCACATCTCGCGGGCCGAGGACATCTTCGTCAACACGATCCTGGGCGCGCGCACGCAACTGTTCGACGACGAGAGCTGGGCCAAGCGCCTGGCCATCACGCGGCGCGACTTCGGCATCGGCATGACCAGCGCCGAGGTGACGGAGCTCACGCGACAGATCGAGCTCGGCGCGCTTCGCGAGTATCGCGACGCGGTGGGCCGTCGCACGCGCGACGTGGTCGGCAGCTTCAAATCACAGGACTGGGACGGCACGGTCGCGGCCGACGCCGTCCAGCGCGCGGCCAGTGAGGGCGCGTTCGGCATACGGACCGAGCAGATCGTGAAGGCGTTCCCGGGGCGGCCGCGCTCGGCGATGCTGAGCGGCATCGCGCTCTTCCATTCGGCGGGTCACCTCGGCGAAGCGGCCACGGTGCGGAGCGCGGGAGGCTTTGGAACCGGCGCCTGAGCGCGCGGCCGACTACTCGAGCCGATACAGCGTGACGTCGAGCTCGCGCAGGTCTCGAGGCGCGCGCTGCCACTGGATCAGGATCGGGCTCTGATAAACGCCCTCGACGGGGCCGGAGCGGCTTCCATCACCGGCCACCAGCACGCTGATCGACCGCCTCACGCGAAACATTCGGGCCACGGGCACCGCCAGGGTGCGGGCGAGCACCCGCTCCAGCACGGAGCCGTGCAGGCCGAGCGTCTTGAGGCCGGTGTTGAGCACGCGGACCAGATCGTACTGCGCGTAGCCGAGCGCCTTGCCGGGCACCGCGCGGGGGTTGGCCAGCGCCTGCCGGTACTCCTCCGCCATGAACCGGAGCGGGTTCTTCAGCACGGCGGCCAGGTCGTTCTTCATCAGGAGCGTCTCGAACTCGTTGATCGTCAGCGCGGCATCTCGCTCGCCGCGGCCGAGCGCGATGTGGAGCCGGCCCTTGTCCACATCGGAGCGCGCCACGAACTCGGCAAGCTGGTCGTAGAGACCGAGCGCCGGGCTCTTGAGATTGACCGAGTCGATCGAATGCCCGGAGAGCGGCACCCGCAGGCGCATCTGCCCGGCGACCATCTCGCGATGGAAACCGATCACGCGCGTCTGGCGGCGGCGCGGCCGCCCGTCGTTGACGCCGTCGAGGTCGACGAAACACACGGACTCGCCGGCGCGGTTCGGGTGGGTCACGCACGGCTGGAGCCCGCCGGTGATGAAGGCCAGGTGCGAGTCGCCGTTGCGCGGCTCGACCGCGCGCTGGGCGGCGTCGAGATCCTTGCGGCGCTCCAGCCGGTCGTGCGCGTACCCCGCGCCCTCCGGGAAGATCTGGCGCAAGGTCTCGATGTAGGTGGAAATGTGGTCGGAGTCCAGGTCCCTGATCAGGCTGCGATCCAGGAACCCGGCCGTCGTGTGGGCCGACCAGTAGAGGCACCGCGGATACGACGCGAGCGAGTCGGCGTGCTCGCTCGAGAAGCGCGAGCGCAGCTCGACCATCTCGAAGCGCTCGCGCGCCGAGAGCTCGAGACTCAGCTCGAGCGGCGGAGGCGCCATCGCCGTCCTAGCGCGTCGTCCGCGCCCGCAGCGGCGCCCCGACGATCGCCACCAGACGCAAGGCAGCCAGCAGCCGGATCGCGACCCACGAGGGATCGAGCTCCGAGCGCCGCAAGCTGAACTTCGGCGAGCGCGGAAACGCGTGGTGGTTGTTGTGCAGGCTCTCGCCGCCGGTCAGCCACGCGAGCACGCGCGAGTTGTAGGCCGTGTTCTGGAAGTTCTGGCCGCCCGCCCAGTGGCCGAGGCCGTTGATCAGCGGCGCCAGGATGAACATATAGATGATGCCGTGGCCGATCATGGCCAGGATGCCCTGCCACCAGCCGATGGCGAGCATGACGAGCGCGGTGCCGAGGAAGAGGCCGGTCCAGCCCCACGAGAACACGCGCCGTTCCCACCAGTCGGGGGCCAGATCGGGCGCGAAGGTCTCCACGGTCTTGGGCTGCCGGGCCTCGCGGATGTAGTAGTACGCGTTCCACAGCTGCACCTTCCAGAAGCCCAGGAGCAGCGGACTGTGCGGGTCGCCGTCGCGGTCGGTGAACGTGTGGTGCTTACGGTGGACCGCCACCCACTGCTGCTGGCTCTGACCGGTCAGGAGCCAGAGCGCCGCGCGGAACAGCAGGGCCGTCACCGGCTGCAGGGACAGCGATCGGTGCGCCAGCGCGCGGTGCAGATAGATGGAGGTCGCGAAGGTGGAAATCTCCGCCAGGACGAACGACGCGATCGTGATGATCAAGATCTGACGAGTCAACGCATCTTCCTTTCCGGTCGTTGGGTCACAGGAATGCCTTGCCGTATAGGTGCTCGCGCGTGTGTGGCGCGCGAGTCACGACGGGATCATGCTGTTTTCTGGTCAGGACCTGGTAGAGCCCGATGGAGCTCTCGGCAAACGCGACCGCCGAGCACGTCAGGTAGAGAAGCCAGGTCCGGTACGTCCGCTCGCCGGCCAGCGCGCGCGCCTCGTCGGCCCGCTCGCGCAGGCGCTCGACCCAGTGGCGGCAGGTCCGCGCGTAGTGCAGCCGCAGCCCCTCGACGTCCACGATCTCGAAGCCGGCGCGCTCGATCTCGGTGATCGTCTCGCTGAGCCCCGCCAGATCGCCGTTCGGGAAGACGTGGCGATAGAGGAACTCGGTCTGGCTGCTCGCCTTCCAGTGGAACTCGTGAACGATGCCGTGATTCAGATAGAGGCCGCCGTCCCGCAACATCCGGTGAACGCCGCCGAAGAACGCGGGATAGTTCGGAATGCCGACGTGCTCGATCACCCCGACCGCGGCGATCTTGTCGAAGCGCACGTCCGGCGGCAGATCGCGGTAGTCCCGATATTCGACCTTGCAGCGGTCCTCGAGCCCTTCCTGGCGGATGCGCTCGGTCGCGTAGTCGGCCTGTGCCTTCGACAGGGTCACGCCGTGGGCGCGCACCCCGTAGTGCTGGGCCGCCCAGATCGACAGGCTGCCCCAGCCGCACCCGATGTCGAGCAACGTCTCGCCCGCCTCGAGCTCGAGCTTGCGGCACACCAGCTCGAGCTTGTCGCGCTGGGCCTGCTCGAGCTTGCCGTCGGGATCGCGATAGTAGGCGCAGGTGTAGACCATCAGCGGGTCGAGGAACAGCGCGTAGAACTCGTTGGAGACGTCGTAGTGGTGCGAGATCGCCTTGGCGTCCGCTTCCTTGCTGCGTGCCCTCACGATGCGACCTCCCGCATCCCGAAGATGCGTCCGAATACGACGTGCCGTCTCGTGGCTTCCGTGTTGAGAATGGCGCGCACGAACACCCGCGCCCACGAATCGGGGATCCGCGCGAGCTGGCGGCCGAGCCACCCCGTTTCTCCCGTTCCGTACCGCCGCACGATGGCGGCCGCATACGCGTCGAAGCCGGCGCCCGTGCGCAGGCGCGCCTCGACCGCCTCGGCGGCGAGGATCCCGCTCTTGATCGCCGGCCCGATCCCCTCGCCGCTCAGATCGCGCGCCAGTCCCGCGGCGTCGCCGACGAGGCAGAACCGGTCGCCGGCGAGCTTGCGCGGCGCGCGGCGGCGCACGACGTAGGCGTGGCCGCGAAACGGCTCGATAGTGAGATCGGCCGGCAGCCGACCCGCGGCCCGCAGCGCGCTCACGAGCGCGTCGCGCCGCCGCGGCAGATCCGCACCGGGGCCCGACACGCAGCCGACGCCGACATTGAGGACGTCACCCTTGGGGAAGTACCAGCCGTAGCCTTTGAGATCCGGCTCGACGTAGAGCTCGGGGGCTTCCCACCACTTGCCGAGCGACTCGACGCGCTCGGGCGTGAGCCGCGTCTCGCTCTCCTGCGCGATCACGACCTCTTCCTGCTCGGACACCTGCCCGAGCGCCTGAGCGACCGGGCAGCGATGACCCCCGGCGCCGATGACGAGCGGCGCGCTGAACGTGCCGTGCGGGCTCACGACCCGGATCCCGTCGGCGTCCTGCGCCACCTCGGTCACCCGGGCTCCTTCGCGCACGTCGACGCCGGCGGCGCGGGCGCGGTCGAGCAGATAGTGGTCGAACTCCCGGCGGAGGATCCCGTAGCTGGCTGGCCGCTGCCACCGCGTCTCGGTGCGCGCGCCGTCGAACTCGAACCGGCATGCCGAGAACGCCTGGATGGTCAGCGGATACTTCTGAGGATCGACCTGGGCGTCGGCAAGCGCTTCGGGGGTGACCCACCCGGCGCAGATCTTCACCCGTGGAAAGACCGCGGCGTCCAGAAGCAGCGGGCGAAAGCCGGCCCGCGCGAGCCGCCATGCCGCGGTGCTGCCGCCCGGCCCGCCACCGACCACGATGACGTCGTGCTGGGCCACGTCAGCCACGCCAGAGAGTGAAGAGGACGCGCAACCGCTCCACGAACGGCACGCGAATCTCTTCGATCGAGTTCGCGACGCTCATGGCGTCGAACAGATCGCCCTCGAGGTCGATGGAGCCGTCGACGTAGGCCTCGGCGAAGGTGAGCGGCGTCGGGTCACGAATGAGTCGGATGAAGGTCTGCGGCTGGTGAACGACGGCCGTGCACACGGGCGTGCCACCACCGAGGTTCACGACCGATCCGTCCCAGAGGCGAAAGGCAAAGCCGCCGGGAATTCCGTCGAAGACACGGTGCAGCACCTCCGCGGCGCGCCGCGCACTGACGTTCTGGGGAAAGATCATCTGATCCCTGGTCCTCCCTCGAAGACCGGTTTCGGGTTCGCGCCCGGGTAGGTCTCCTGGCTTCCGGATCGTCCTACTCCCCGGGCCTTCCCAGCAAATCGCCAGTGGCTCTTTCGGGTTTCGTCCCCGGTTACAGTGACGGGGTCGCGGCGGATTCGCACCGCCTTCCCTGGGCCCAAACGGGCACCCGGGCGCGCGCAACAGAAAAACACTAGCAAAGCGCTCCGATAACCGTCAACCTCGAACGAAATCGGCCCCGGCGTGCGTAACAACGTGCCTAACAATAGGGCAGAACGCGCTCGCCGAACAGTCTGATCGCTTCCATGATCTTCGGGTGCGGCGGCCCGCCCGAATGGGCGTGGCGCAGCCTGAGCAGAAAGGTGCTGGCGCCGGTCGCCTTCTGCCAGCGCTGGAACTCCTTCACGCACGCCTCGGGGTCGCCGAGGATCAACCGGTCGGGAGCCAGGTTCTCCAGGGTGAACTTCGTGTCGGGCGGCATGTTCTGGAACTCGGCCAGCCGCGCCTCCCAGTAATATCGATAGGCGGCCATCACGTGCGGGCCGTACACCTCGTCGGCCTCCGCGCGGGTGCGCGCGGCCCATGCATCGCGCATCTGCACGACCTCGGCCGTGCGCCCGGCCGTCCGCGCCGCGTCCTTATATATGTCGGCCAGCTCCGTCGCGTTCGTCAGGCTGGTGCTGGGCGTGCCGACGAATCCGTCGGCGAGCCGGCCGGCCCGTCGCGCCGCCGCCGGCACGCTGGCGCCGAACCAGAGCGGCGGGCCCGACTTCTGATAGGGCCGCGGGCGAATCTGGACGTTCTCGAGTGTGTAGTGCTTGCCTCGATACGAAAACGTCTCCCCTGCCCAGCAGAGACGCATGATCTCGACGCTCTCTTCGAACAAGGTCATTCGGTGCTCCATCGGCACCGAGAACGCGCGAAAATCGGCCGGCTGGTAGCCGATGCCGACGCCGAGGATGAGGCGCCCCTTGGACACGAGGTCCAGGGTGATTGCGTCCTCGGCCACATGCACCGGATGGTGGAGCGGCAGCAGGATCACCGAGGTGCCGACGCGGAGACGGTGCGTGCGCGCGGCGACGGCGGTGGCGACGATGAGCGGCGAAGGCAGGAACCCGTCGTGATCTTGATGGTGCTCGCCGAAGAAACACGAATCGAAGCCGCTCGCTTCGGCGAGCTGGGCCTCAGCGATAGTTTCGTCGATGCAGCGATCGAGGTGCTCGCCCCGCGGCGGATTCGCGATCGAGCTGTAGAGACCGAATTTCATGGGTTCACCCCTCTAGCCTCGGGGAGCGACCGCCCGGAGCGCCGTGAGGTAGGCGTCCTTGTTGGGCTCGTTGAAGACGAGCCTGACCTCCTGCACGCCGGCGTCGAAGAACCGCTGGATCTGATCGCGGCACTGCTTGGGCGAGCCGAGGATCGTCATCGCGTCGACCATCTCGTCGGTGACCAGCTTCGCGGCCCGGTCGCGCTCGCGCGCCTGGAAGGCCTCGCGGACCCGGTCGGCCTCGGCGCCGAAGCCGATCCGCTGCATGTACTGGTGATAGAACACGCCCATGCCCCCGATATAAAAGGCGATGTGCGGTCGCTCGCGATCGCGCGCCGCCGCGACGTCGTCGGTCACGTAGATCGACACCTGCGGCGAGATCGCGAGATCGCGCCGCGAGCGGCCGGCCGCCGCGGCCCCGGCCTCGAGCTCGACCACGGCCGCGGCCATGCGCGAGGGTGCGAGGAAAATGGGGAGCCAGCCGTCGGCGAGCTCACCGGTCATGCGCAGGCTCGGCGGGCTCAGCGCGGCGATGTAGATCGGCAGGCTCGCCCGGTGCGGCGTGAACCGGAGCTGGAAGCGCTTGGTGTGGAAGAACTCCCCGTCGTGATCGAGCCGCTCGCCGCGCGCGGCCTTGCGGACGATGTCGATGTACTCTCGCATCCGCGTCAGCGGCTTCGCGAACTTCTCGCCGTGGAAGTCCTCGATCACCAGACGGCCGCTGGTGCCGAGCCCCAGGAAGAAGCGTCCGCCGCTCATGCGGTCGAGGTTCAGCGCGGTCATCGCCAGATTCGCGGGCGAGCGCGCGAAGACCGGCACGATGCTGCTGCCGATTCGAATGCGTGAGGTCACGGCCGCGAGCTGTGCCAGCGAGGTCAGCGCGTCCTCGCCCCACGATTCACCCATCGTGATGCAGCTGTAGCCGAGCTCCTCGGCCAGTACGGCCGCCTCGCGCGTCTCGCGCCACGACATGCCCGGCACATGCATGCCCATGAGACCGACGTCGCCCATCGCTCGCTCCTTCTGGTACTCCGCGCAGAGTGTAGGGTCCCTTGACATGCCCTGCAAGCCGGGTCAGAGTCCTGGCCGGTATCAGGAGACGATTCGCTGAAGGAACTCCATTGCCCGCGCTGAAGCGAGACGTGCGCCGACTGCCCCTGCGCGGGGCGGATCTCGTCCTGCTGGCGCACCACCCTCGGTGGAAAGGCGTGGGGCTCGGCCACAACACGTCGCTCGTCGTCGAGTGCGACGGCCGGATCGACGCGAGCCGCATCACGCGCGCCTGGGATCGATTTCTCGACGTGTGCCCCTGGCCCTCGGCGCGGCTCACGCGTCCCTTCCCCTGGGGCAAGCTGCACTGGGTCGCCGGAGCGCGCGAGACGCTCGAGCGCCCGTCGCTCCGTCGCGTCACCATCACCGCGCGCGAGCAGCTCCCGCGCGAGCTGACGGCCGAGCTCAACCGCGCCATCGAGCCGCGACGCGAGGCGCCGCTGCGCATGCTGATCGTCGAGGACTCGTCCGCGCGTCCCACGCCGTCGAGCGTCCTCGTGCTGACCTGGTTTCATCCGCTCATGGACGCGCGCGGGGGAGAGATTCTCCTGACGCACCTCAACGAGCTCGACCGGCACGAGGACACGCCCTGGGGCGACACGCCGCCCGCATTCGTGTCCGAGCAAGACCGCCGCTCGCTCGTCGCGCGCGGCCGCATCGCCGGCGGCAGCCTGAAATATCTGCGGACGCTCGCACCCGTGCCGCCGGTCTCACCCGGGGGCCCGCCGCTGCCGCCGGGCCGAGCCTGCTTCCGCCGGCAGAGCTACGTCGCTCCCGACTCGACCGACCAGCGCGCGACACGGGAGATCTGCTGGCGCGTCGCGGTGGTCGGCAAGGCGATGGCGGAGCTCGCGCGCCGGCGAAGGACACCCGAGGTCCCGTGCCTGCTGCCGATCTCGGTCGACGTGCGCCCGAAGGGAGAGCTGGGCGCGACCTTTGGGAATCACCTCGCGTTCCACTTCGCGCGATTCCAGCCCGCCGAGACCGCGGACGTGCCCGCGCTGGCGCGGACGCTTCGTCGTCAGATGGCCGAGGCGGTCCGCGACGGACAGATCGAGGCCAACCAGGTCGCGCTGGAGTTCCTGCAGTACCAGCCCCTGTCGCGGATGCTGCGGGTGCTTCCGTGGACGGCGAGCGGGGAGCTGTTCTCGTTCAACTGCGCCGACCTCGCCGACTGGCCGGACGCGCTCGCCGAATGCTTCGGACGCAAGGTCGTCAACGCGTACCATGTGCCGGTGGTTCCCCCGCGACCGGGGATCGGAGTATTCTTCAATCGCTGCGGCGGCCGGAACAACCTCGTCGTGTCGTGGATCGAGGGCGTCGTGTCCGAGGCCGAGGCAGACAGAATTCTCGAGGTGATTCGCGAAGCCATGGGATGGAGGATCGCGCCGTGAGCGACAACAACGGGATTCGGCGGCTGCGCGTCGCCATCGTCGGCGCCGGACCTGCCGGCTCCGCCCTGGCCATCTTGTTGGCGCGCGAGGGCGCCGCCGTGACGCTCTTCGACGACGGACGCCGCCCGGAGCTGCTCGTCGGCGAGTCGCTCGTCCCCGCGGTGATCCCGATCCTGCAGCGGCTCGATCTGGAAAAGGAAACGGCCAGCTTCAGCCGCGTGAAGCCCGGCGTCTCGTTCGTCTGGTCTGGGTCGGATCGGGTGAGCGTCACCTTCAATCGCTTCGCGCCCGCCGTCTTCCCGTACGCCTACAACGTCCCGCGGCCGCATTTCGACGACGCGCTGCTCGCCAAGGCGATCGCGTCGGGCGTCGACTACGTGACCGGGCGAGCGCAACTGGTGCCGAGTCCGTCGGCTGAGGCGCGGGCGGAGCTCCAGCTGAGTCCCGAGACGCTCAGGTCGGCGCCGGCGCTTTCCGGAGAGCAGCCGGAGCTGATCGTCGACGCGACCGGACGCGCCCGACTCGCGGCTCGCGCGCTCGGCATTCCGGCGCGGCTCGGGCCTCGCAAGGACGTCGCGCACTTCGCCCACTTCGAGGGATGCCGCTGGGACGACGTGCCGGGCCAGGTGCGGATCGCTCGGGGCGAGGCGGGCTGGAGCTGGTGCATCCCGCTCCAGGAGCGGCTCTCGATCGGCATCGTGCTGGGCCAGGACGACGCGGCGCGCCTGGGGCGCACGCCGGAGGAGCGGCTCGAGCGCGCCATCGCGATCGACCCGGGGCTCACGTTCATCGCCGGCGAAGGTCGGCGCGTCACGGACGTCGCGACCTACGCCAACTACCAGCTGATCTCCGAGCGCGGCTTCGGGCGCGGCTGGGCGATGGTCGGCGACTCGTTCGGCTTCGTCGATCCGATGCTGTCGCCGGGCGTGTTCCTGGCGCTCCGCTCGTCCGAGCAGCTGGCCGACGCGCTCACGCCCTGGCTGCGGCGGCGCGCGATCCCCTCGCCCGCCGAGCTCGACTCCGTGCTGACGTCATACGCGGCCAGTCAGAACGCGATGCTGACGGCCTGGCTCGAGCTGGTCGCGTACCTCTACGACGGTCGGCTGGCGGCGCTGATCCAGGCCGGGAAGTCCTGGATGCCGGAGAATCCCGGGGCGGTCAAGCGCGCGATGCAGACGCACATCGCGAAGCACGTGGGGCTCCTGGCCAGCGGTGCCGCGACCACATCGCGCTACAGTCGCGGCCTCCTGCGCTTTCTGGGCCGCTACGGCTTGCGCGGCGTCGACCCGGCGGATCTCGCCATCCGCTGAGGGTCGAGCCTCAGGCGGGTGACGGCGCCGATCCGCGGGACTTGACGGCGACGTACTCGCTGAGAAAACCGCACCACACTCGCCGCTTCAGGTCGACGAAGCCGTTACGCCGCAGCACGTCGAGGATCGTGTCCGGCGGGACGCACTGGTCGATCGTGTCCCAGTAGAATTTCATCAGGAGCTGCGCCGGCTCGCTCCGGGTCGTGACACGCGCCAGCCACGGCAAGACACGCTGGAAGTGGGTCCGGATCACCCATCGCATGATCCGCGACTTCGGACGCGACACCTCGATGAGCAGCATGCGTCCGCCGGGCTTCAGGACACGCCGGTATTCGCGGAAGGCGATTTCGAGATCTTCGACGTGGCGCAAGGCGAAGCCCATGCTGAGCATGTCGAAGGTGTCGGACCGGAACGGCAGAATCTCGGCCCGACCCCGAACCAGCGGGCTCGACAGCGCCATCCGCGCCTCGCGCAGCATCTCGCTGTTCGGGTCGATGCCGACCACCCGCCGGGGATCGCCAACCACCTGGCCCCCCCCGAGGGCCACCAGACCGGTGCCGGTCGCGACGTCCAGGAGCCGCATGCCCTTCTTGAGCCCGGCGCGCTGGAGCGCCTGGCGGCGGTACATGGGCCCAGAGCCCCAATCGAGCATCCGCCCGATGTGGTTGTAATACTTGGCGGAGCCGTTGAACAGCTCGTCGACGAACGACTGGCGGTCGGACTGGACCGGGTAATACTCTTCCAGGACGGGATGCGGCCGGATCGACTCGGTCACGGGCGCTCCGATCTGTTCATAGGAAGCGCAGTATACTTCGCGGAGGCCGGCCATGCTCGATATCCCCTTCCGCTCCGCCAAGCAGCTCGCCGCGGACGTCCGCAAGAAAAAGATCGGCTGCCTGGAGCTGCTGGACCTCTACCTGGCCCGGGTCGAAAAGTACGACGGTGCCCTGAATGCCGTCGTCGTTCGCGACTTCGAGCGCGCGCGCACCCGCGCGCGTGCGGCCGACCGGGCGCTGGCGCGACGCCAAGTGTGGGGGCCGCTGCACGGCGTGCCGATGACGATCAAGGAGTCGTACGACGTCGCGGGCCTGCCGACGACCTGGGGCGTGCCCGCGTACGCCAAGAACGTCGCGACGAAGAACGCGGTCGCCGTCGACCGGCTGCTCGGCGCCGGCGTCGTGCTCTTCGGCAAGACGAACGTGCCGCTGTTTCTGGCCGACTGGCAGAGCTACAACGCGATCTACGGGACGACGAACAATCCGTGGGACGTGACGCGCGCGCCCGGCGGATCGTCGGGCGGCTCCGCGGCGGCCCTCGCGGCCGGGCTCACCGGACTCGAAGCCGGCAGCGATATCGGCTCGTCGATCCGCAACCCGGCGCACTTCTGCGGCGTCTACGGCCACAAGCCGAGCTGGGGCATCGTGCCGCGCACCGGTCAGGCGCTGCCCTGGCAGACGGCGGCCGTCGACATCGACGTCGTCGGCCCGCTGGCGCGCAGTGCCGAGGATCTCGCGCTCGCGCTCTCGGTCATGGCCGGCCCCGACGAGATCGAGGCCGCGGGGTGGCAGCTCCGGCTGGTACCGCCGCGGCAGAAGCGGCTGCGTGACTTCAAGGTGGCCCTGATGCTCGACGCGCCTGGGGTGGCGGTGGATCGCGAGGTGCAAGACCGCCTGCAAGCGCTGGGCGACTTCCTGGGCCGGCAGAAAGTGAAGGTCGACGCGCGCGCCCGCCCGGCGATCGACACCGGCGAGGCCTTCAGCGTCTACACACGGCTCCTGCGCGCCGCGACCTCGGATCGTCAGAGCGATACCGATTTCGAGCAGAACACGGCGATCGCCCGCGGGCTCGCCGTCAGCGACCAGAGCTACTACGCGCGGGCCATGCGCGCGGCGGTCCTGTCACACCGCGACTGGCTCGCCGCGAACGAGACGCGCCATCGCATGCGGCGCGCGTGGGCGGAGTTCTTCACGCAATACGACCTGCTCCTCTGCCCCGTCGCCGGCACCGCGGCGTTTCCTCACGATCACAAGGGCGAGCGCCACGAGCGCACCCTGGTCGTCAACGGTCAGCGCGTTCCCGTCACCGATCACCTGTTCTGGGCCGGCTACAGCGGCGCGTTCTTCCTGCCCTCGACCGCCGCGCCGTGCGGGTTCACGCCGGGCGGGCTGCCGGTCGGCGTGCAGATCGTCGGCCCGCAGTACGGCGATCTGAAGTGCCTGGCCTTCGCGCGGCTCCTCGAGCGCGAGTTCCAGGCGTTCGTGCCGCCGCCCGGCTACGCGTGAGACCGGCTCCGCGGATCAGACGCGGACGACGATCTTGCCGACCTGTGCGTCCGACTCCATGAACTGAACGGCGGCCGGCAGCTCGTCGAAGCCGAAGACCCGGTCGACCAGCGGGCGCAGCCGCCCGTCGGCGAAGTACGGCAGCACGTCGCGCGCGAACGCGCGCACGGTCTCGGCGCGCTGCGCCGCGGTCCGCAGGCGGTTGCTGACGCCGAATACGGTGAGGCGCTTGCGGTGGAGCAGCTCGATATCCAGCGCGGCGGACAGGACGCGGTCCAGATGACCCACCGTTGCCAGTCGCCCCTCGAAGGCCAGCGACTTCATGCACTCGCCGAAGACCGAGCCGCCGACGTTGTTGACCACGAGGTTCACGCCCTTGCCGTCCGTGGCCTTCACGACCGCGTCGTGGAAATCGCCGGCGCGCGTGCACAGGCCGACGTCGAGCCCGAGCTTCTCGAGCCGCGCCAGCTTCTCGGCGGACCCGGAGGTGCCGATGACGCGCGCCCCCAGCGCCTTGGCCGTCTGAAGCGCGGCCACGCCGACTCCGGACGAGACCGCGGTGACGAGCAGCCACTGGCCGGCGGCCAGATGGCCCTGAGCGATCAGCATGTCGTAGACGACGATGAAGGTGAGCGGAGCGGCGGCCGCTTCCTCCCACGTGAGCCGCTCCGGCACCCGCAGGGCCTCGCGCGCGTCCATCACGGCGAGCTCGGCGAAGCCGCCGCCGCAGCGTCCCATCATGCGCGCGCCGATCGCGACGCCAGTGACGCCCTCACCGACCTTGACCACCTCGCCCGCGCACTCGCCTCCGCCGGGCTTCGGCGCCGCGCCGTACACGCCGCCCAGTAGCTCGCCGCGGTTCAGCGAGGCGGCGCGCACCCGGACGAGAATCTCGCCGGCCTTCGGCTCGGGTGTGGCGGTCTCGCGCAGCTCGACACCGGTTCCGGCGGGGCCAGGGCTGATCCAGTAGGCTTTCATGGCAAATCTCCACCGCTCGGGTGAAAGAGTATCACTCGGTCCCGTCGGGTCCGCGCTCGCTCAAGCTGATCCCGTATCGCTTCGTCAACCGGTAGAGCGTGCGGCGGTGAACGCCGAGGAGCTGCGCCGCGAGCTTCTTGTTCCAGCGAGCCTCGCGCAGCACCCGGCGGACGTGACGCGTCACGACGCCGCGCAGGCTCAGCGGCGATCCGGGCGGATCGGGGGTGGCCACCGCCTCGACGCACCTCGGCGGAAGATCCTCCGGCTGGACGACCGAATGTGTCGTCAGGGCGACCGCGCGCTCGATGGCGTGCTCGAGCTCGCGGATGTTCCCGGGCCATTCGTACCCGACGAGCATCGACATGGCCGCGGGGGCGATGGCCGGTCACCGGACGGGCGTTGGCGGCCGCGTACATGCTCAGGAAGTGGGAGGCGAGAACCGGGATGTCCTCGCGCCGCTCGCGCAGCGGCGGCACCCGCAAGGTCACCACGCTCAGGCGATAGAAGAGGTCCTCGCGAAATCGTCCCCCGGTGATCAGCGAGCCCAGATCCCGGTTGGTGGCCGCGATGACCCGGACGTCCACCCCGAAGCTGTCGGTGCCGCCGACTCGCTTGATCTCGTGCTCCTGGAGCACCCGGAGCAGCTTGGCCTGGACGCACGGGGTGATCTCGCCGACCTCGTCGAGGAAGCACGTCCCGGCGTTCGCCGTCTCGAACAGACCGCGCTTGTCGATCACGGCGCCGGTGAACGCGCCCTTCACATGGCCGAAGAGCTCGGATTCGAGCACGCCTTCGGCCAGCGCGCTGCAATCGACCGGCACGAATGGACGCTGCGCCCGCGGGCTCGCGGAGTGGATGGCCCGCGCGATCAGCTCTTTTCCCGTGCCGGTCTCACCCTGGATGAGCACGGTGCTCCGGGTTCCGGCCACGCGCGCGACCACGTCGAGCACGTCGCGGATCGGTCGCGACGACGCCGACGATCTGCGGCGCACGACACGTCGGCAATCCGTTGGCATCGCGCGCTTCACGTCGAGTCATTTCTGTTTGTCCTCACTTGCATGTCCTTGATCGGGGTCGTTCGGCCGGCGACTCACAATCGGCGCTCCGGCGCGCGCGCGGACTGCCGCGCTTCGCGGACCGAGACAACGGAGTGAACCGACGTCGCGCGCGGCAAGCTCGACACGGGCCGCGCGGCGTGGCGAGGACTAGACGATCAGAACACGCCTCGGCCGGGGAGGCGAAAAGCCGGCGAGCCAAGCAGAAAGAAACCGGGACGCGCTGCGTGTCGCATGAATTACCACGCCAGAGTATTGGCGCTCCAAAACGATGTCAAGGAATGGCGAGGCGCGAGTGTGGCGGAAGCGCTCACCCGGACGATCGACGGCCACACGCGCTAACGTCTTGATCTCGCTGCACCCGGTTCGGGCACCGGGCGCGAGCGTGTGACCGTTCTTGCGGCGTCCCGAATGCCGAACCCTCAGGCTCGAGCTCGCCACGCCGAGCGACACGCTCGCGTTTGCCGACACTTGCCGCCGCGATCGCGGCGCGAGCCGCGGCGTCCATCTGCGTGGCAAGCACCTTGCGTGCGGTACAGCCCCTGAGGTCGAAGTTCACGACGTGGTCATCGACTCGTCATCACCGGGCAATCGCGCTCGAGCTATCACTGGGGTAGGACGATCAAGCCGCCAGGAGGTGCGCATGGAGCAGCTTCCAGGGCTGAGCGAGCTACGGCAGAGCGGCAAGATGCATTGGTCCGAGAACGATCAGGCGTGGGCCGCGCAGCCTCGAGACGTCGTCGAGGCGCTCGCGCACGAGGGGTTCGCCGAATACAAGCTTGCGGTGACGCGCAGTCGACGCGATCGCCCGCCGACCGGCGGCGTCTGGCAGGGATTGAATCTGCAGACGGGCGTCGTGGCGTCGGCGATCTGGGTGCAGCGCGCCCCCGACGCCGAGTCGATCGTCTTCATCGACATCGACGGCGAGCTGCTCGACCCGAGCCTTCGAACAGGCAGCGATGTCGAACGGTGACGCCGCGGCTCAGCCGGCGAGCGCCGGCCGCCGTCGGTAGAACCCGGTAGCCTGCTCGAACGCGTGCGCGATCTGGAGCACGCCCCACTCGTCCTGGTGACGTCCGACGATCTGCAGCCCGACCGGCAGTCCCTCGTCCGTGAAGCCGGCGGGGACCGAGATGGCCGGCAAGCCCGTCACCGTGATGTCCGAGCAGGAGCGCATCCAGTCGATGTACGTGGGCAGCCGCACGCCGTCGATCTCGGTGACGTACGGCTGGGTGACGTCGAACGGCGGCACCTGCACGGTGGGGATCAGCAGGAACTCGTGGCGCTCCATGAACTCGCGCACGCGATGATAGAGCCGCGCGCGCTGCACCTCGGCCTCGCCGATCTCCCGCGCGGTCAGCTTGAGCCCCTCCTCGACGTTCCAGATGACCGTGTCCTTCATCTGGTGGCGATGCTGGGCGAGCAGCGGTCCGTACCGGGTGGCGAAGCTCAGCGCGCGCTGCACCTGGAAGATCTGCCGGGCGTCGGTGAAATCGGGCGCGCCGTCCTCGATCCGGCAGCCGAGCGCCTCGAACGTCGCGCGCTGCGCGTCGAGCACCTTCGTCACCCGCCGGTCGATCGGCAGCCCGCCGAGATCGCGGCTCCAGGCGATCCGCACGCCCTTGAAATCGCGCCCGAGGTCGCCGCGGAAGCGGTCGCCCGGCTCCGCGATCGCGACCGGCGAGCGGCGATCGGGACCGGCCATCGCGCTCAGCATCAGCGCCAGGTCCGCGACGGTGCGCGCCATGGCGCCGGGCACGTGCAGGGTGCCCCACGGCGCATCCGTCGGCCACGGCGGGACCCGGCCGACCGCGCCGCGCAGGCCGACCACGTTGCAGAAGCTCGCCGGGTTGCGGAGCGAGCCGCCGGTATCGCTGCCGTCCGCGATCGGCACCATGCCGCACGCGAGCGCGACGGCGGCGCCGCCGCTCGAGCCGCCGCACGTCTTCGTCGGATCGTACGGGTTGAGCGTGCGGCCGAAGACCTCGTTGAAGGTCTGCGAGCCGGCGCCGAACTCGGGCGTGTTCGTCTTGCCGAAGGTGATCGCGCCGGCCGCCCGCAGCCGCTCGACCAGGAGCGCGTCCTGCTCCGGGACGTTGTCGCGGTAGATCGGCGACCCGTAGGTCGTCCGGATGCCCCGCGTCGGCACCAGGTCCTTGTGCGCGACCGGCAGGCCGAAGAGCGGCCCGGCGGCCTCGCCGCGCGCGAGCGCCGCGTCCTTCTCGCGCGCCTCGGCCAGCGCGCGCTCGGCGGTGAGCGTGACGATCGCGTTCACCTTCGGATTCACCCGCGCGATCTGCGCCAGGTGCGCCTGGACGACTTCGGTGACCGACACCTCGCGCGCGCGGATCCGCCGCGCCAGCTCCACCGCCGTGGAGAAGCAGAGATCGCTGCTCATGGGTCCCTTTCCGCTGCCGTCGTGCGCGCCGGGCGCGCCGAGATCGAGGCCGCAGCTTAGCACCATCGCCGGCCGCGCGTCTCGCCGCCGGGCGGGCCGCGACGCCGGTATACTCGCGGCGGCGCATGAACGACACGCGCACGCTCGCCCGCTTCGTCGCCGAGACCACGTTCGCCGACCTGCCCCGGCGGCTGGTCGAGAACCTCAAGATCACCGTCCTGGACACGTTCGGCGCGGCGCTCGTCGGCACCCGGCTGCCGTGGGCGCAGCGCATCGTGGCGGTGGTCAAGGATCTCGGCGGCGCGCCGCAGGCCTCGGTGATCCATCACGGCTGGCGGACCGACGTGGCGCGCGCCGCGCTCGCCAACGGCGTGCTCATCGGCGCCTTCGAATGCGAGCCCTTGACCGGCTCCCACGCCAGCGGCACCGTGCTGCCGGCGGCGCTCGCGGTGTGCGAGCGGGAGCGGCTCGACGGCGTCGCGTTCCTCACCGCGCTGGCGCTCGGCTTCGAGGTCTCGGCGCGGATCGCGCGCACCGCCGTCGGCCTCGAGACCGTACGCGGCTTTCACAATCCGGGCACGCAGGGACCGTTCGGCGCCGCCGCCGCGGTGGGCAAGCTCTACGGATTCGACGCGGAGCGGCTGACCGACGCGCTGGGCATCGCGGGCTCGTCGAGCGCGGGGCTCCTCGAGTTCGCGTGGAGCGGCGGCGACACCAAGCGCCTGCATCTGGGACGCGCGAGTCAGCTCGGGCTCGAGAGCGCGCTGCTCGCGCGCCAGGGCGTGCGCGGCCCCGCCGACGGTCCTCGAGGGCCGCTCCGGCTACTTCAACGCGTTCTCGACGCCGCCACGGCTGGAGAAGCTCGTGGACGGCCTCGGCGCCGAGTGGGCCATCGAGCCTCCGTCGCTCAAGTCGTACGCGACGCACGTCACGCAGCAGGCGGTCGTCCAGGCGATCCAGGACCTCAAGCGCGAGCATCCGCTCGAGCCCGCGGCGATCACGCGCGTGGTGATCAGCGGCGCGCCGCGGATCATGGAGGAACGGCACGCGGCGCGCGAGCCGCACGACGTGCTGGGCGGCCAGTACAGCCTGCCCTTCACGGCCGCGGTCGCGCTGACCCGCGACATGTCCAACCCGCTCGTCTACGACGCCGACGCGGTCGCGGACCCGATCGTCCGCGGCCTGGCGCGCCGGATCGAGCTGGTGCCGCGGGAGGCGGCGTCACACGAGACACCCGGCTTCTGGCCCGCCGAGATCGTCATCGAGTGCGGAGGGCAGCGCCACGCGGTCCGCACCCGTCCCCACAAAGGTGCCCCGAGCAATCCGTTCACCTGGAACGAAGCCGCGGAGAAGTTTCGACGGTACACGGCCTCGGTGCTCGACCCGGCGCACGGCCGCGGCCGTCGTCGAGGCGGTCGACGAGCCTCGAGCGCACGCCCGACGTGAGCGATCTCGCCCGCGTGGTGGCGGGCGCCTGACGCGGGGCTCAGCCCTGCGCCAGCCCCAGGTCGGAGCGATCCTCCTCCTCGTCTCCGTTGCGGAGGAGATCGAGCAGTCGAGGATCGAGGGGGACGACGATGCCGGTGGCGCCGGCTTCTTCGTATTCGTGGCGCAGTCGGCGCCAGGTCTCGCGATCGTCCGGCATCTTGATCGCGGCCCAGCGCTCGAAGGCGCCGGTGAGCTTCTCGCGCTCGCGGAATTTCGCGACGGGCTCGACCGCGGCGCGGAACCGCTCGGGCGACTCGCTGAAGCCGATCACGCCGTCGGCCAGGCCCGCGCGACGATCGCTCGCGGTCTCGAGAATCACGCAGCAGTGCGCGCCCCGGGCGAGCGCGATGGCGGCATCGACCCCGGCCCCGCCTTCGGCCGCGCCGGTGACGGCGAGCGCCATGCGGCCGCGTGACAGACGGCTCAACGTCGCGATCTTCGCCTCGAGATCCTTGGACGCGCGCAGCTCGGCGCTCGCGACCGGGGCGACGAGACGGATGCGGCCGGTGATGGTCGCCATGCCCGCCAGCAGCAGCCAGGGGTCGTAGCCGTCGTCGTCGAGCCACAACGAGTCGGCGCCGGCCGACTCCATGGCGCGTGCGTCGGCCAGATAGTCTCCGGAGTCCTCGAACTGCCGCGGGTAACCGCACTCCGATCTTCAGCATGGGGACAGGAGAGGCGGAGATCCTCCCTACATCTGCGCTCCGAACACCACGACGATGCGCAGGGCCAGCCCGCCCATCAGGGTCAGGACGGCCGCGAGCATGGCGGGCGCGCGGCGCTCGGTCGAGAAGTGGAGCGCCAGCGGCACGAGCGTGCCGACCAGCACGACCACCCAGAGCGCCATCCAGCGCGGCTCCAGGAACCGCGAGCCGAGCGCGCCGAGGCTCAGGAAGAAGACCACGAGGAGCGCCAGCTCCAGGACCGTGAAGTAACGATCGACCCGGGTGAGCTTCGCCTCGGCGCTTTGCTCGTGGCGGCCCAGACGTGTCACGAGGCTGAGCGCGGCCGCGGCCACGCTCAGGCCCGACGCCAGGAACAGGGCGCCGAGCGTCCACGTGTCGCTCCAGATCGGCTGGTTGCTCACGCTCAGCAGGACTCCGGTGTAGCCCGCCAGGAACAGTCCGAAGACGGCGCCGACGATCACGAACACGCGGCCGAGACCGCCGCGCAGGAACGGAGCGGCGTGAGCCTCGCAGGCTCGGCAGCGCGTCCAGGAACGACACCAGCGCGAACAGGCCGAAGATCAGCAGCCCCCAGACGCCGACGGACATCGGCGACCAGTACTTGAAGTTGAGGCCGAAGGTGCGGCTGTCGATCATCATGTGCCAGAACCGCAGCGGCCGCCCGAGATCGAGCGTCAGCAAGATCGGGCAGATGGCCAGGACCGGCAGGCTCAGCAGAAAGGCGAGCCGCGCGACGGGCGCGTCCCGCTCGTCGCCCATCAGCGCGCAGGATCGCGCCCAGCGCGTACACGCCGCCCGCGATACCACCCAGGAAGAAATACCAGACGATGTACCACTCCCACTGCGGCGGCGCGACGAAGTGGTCCATGGCGCTACTCCTTCCCGCCGCGCTCGCGGAACGCGAAGACGGCGCCGACGACGCCGAGCACGGCCGTCACCAGGGAGCCGAGATAGCCGCGCACGTTGTTCCGGCTCGGCAGCACCGCGCTCTCGGTGTTGGGGAGCCCGTAGGCTTCCGGCTTGTCGGTCAACAGAAACAGCGCGTGCAGGCCGCCGTACTCCTTTTCACCGTAGAGTCGCGCCTCCGACATCCCCTGCCCGCGCAGCTGATTCAGCCGCGCGCCGGCGACCTCGCGCATCGTGCCGAGCTCGCCGAACTTGATCGACTCGGTCGGACACGCCTTGGCGCAGGCCGGCATCAGGTTGGCCTGCAGCCGGTCGTAGCAGAACGTGCACTTGCGGGCCAGGCCGCTGGCCTCGTCGAAGCCGATGACGTGGTACGGGCAGGCCGCGATGCAGTCACGGCAGCCGTTGCAGACGTCCGGCTGGATGTAGACGGTGTCGAACTCCGTCCGGATGATCGCGTTGGTCGGGCACACTTCCATGCAGCTCGCCATCGCGCAGTGCTTGCACACGTCGCTCATCATGTTCCAGGCGACGCCGCCCTTGGCGGTGGTCCGCTCGTGGAACTGGACGTGACGCCAGTTCTGCTCGTCGAGCTGGCCGGTATTGTCGTAGCCGTCGCCGAACTGAGGCGCGTGCCCGGGGAGCTGGTTCCACTCCTTGCACGCCACCTCGCAGGCTTTGCAGCCGATACAGAGCGTCGTGTCGGTGAAGAAGCCGACCGTTCGCGCCATTGCGATTCTCCTATCCGATCGCCATCAGATTGGGCACGATCTTGGTGAAGCCGCGCTCCTTGACGTAGAGGTCGAGCGGGAGCGCGATGAGCTCGTCGACGACGGGCACCGCGTCCGCGTCCTTGCGAAGATCGATCGTGATCAGGTAGCGCCGGCACGTGTCGCAGGCGTCGGCGCGCAGATGCGGGAAGCGATCACCGTCGGCGAAGATCGGCAGCTTGTTCGTGGCTTGCTCACCGCACCCGGCGCACGTCATGCGCTGATGGATCCAGCTCTCGCCACAACGGGAGCACAAGAGCATGCGCGGGCCACTGACCAGGGTCTCGCCGGCATCGGTCAGATACGAAAGCTGCGGCAGGCCACCGCAGCGAGGACAACCGCCTTCGGCCGGCCGGCCGGAGCAGGCGCCGCCGGCCGCGGGCCCCAGCGCCTCGAGCACGGGCGCGACCGCGGCCCGCGCCAGATATTCGTCGACCGGCGCCTGCCGCTCGCCGGCAAGCCATCGGGTGATGAACCCGGCCGGCTTCGCTTCGCGGAGCCGTTCGCGCACCGCGACCGCCAGGGTTGGGGGCCCGGCGGTGCTCGTCGCCTCGGCAACCTCGTCGATGATGCGCGCCGCGTAGCCGGCCAGGCTTGCCGGGTCGGGCTGATCGTCCCGCGCCCTCAGGAACGCGGGCTCCTGCACGTCGAGTAGCGCCTCGTAGAGCCGCAGCAGGTCGCGCGCGAAGGCATGGCGCTCGACGAGCCGCCGAGCCCGGCGACGGCGCCGGGCCCAGGCCTCCGTGACGTGCGATGCGACGGCGGTCTCCTTCATCCAATCTTCTCGATGTTCACCAGGAACGCCTTGAACTCCGGTGTGCGCGAGTTGGCGTCGCCCACGAACGGCGTCAGCGCGTTGGCGAGCCAGTTGGCGCCCTTGGTCGGATCCCGGTCGGCGGCGATGCCGACGAAGCCCCAGTGGATCGGAATCCCGATGTGATAGACCTTCTTGCCGTTGACCTCGAGGCCGCCCAGGCGCTTGGTCACGACCGCCAGCACCTCGAGCTTGCCCCGCTTGGAGCTCACGCGAACGCGATCGCCGGTCTGGATGCCCTTGTCCTTCGCGACCTCTTCGGGTATCTCGACAAAGGGCTTCGGCTGAAGCCCGACCAGGGCCGGCACGTGCTGCGTGACGTAGTGCTCGTGCTCGGTCAGCCGGTAGCTGGTCGCGATGTACGGATAGTCCTTGACCGTGCCGAAGCGGTTCTCACGACCGGCCTGCTTGTCGTACAGGAACACGACCGGTGACTCCGACTGCTTGGGATGCAGCGGGTTCTCGACCGGCGACTCGACCGGCTCGTAGTGCTCGGGGAAGGGCCCGTCGAGCATCGAGCTGGAGAAGAGCCGCCCGACGCCCTCGCCGTTCATGATGAACGGCCCCCAGGCCTTCGGGTTCTTCGGCTCCATCGTCGGCGGATAGTCGGGCACGTCCCCCTTCCACTTCTTGTCCGCCTCGTCCCACTGGATGCCCGGGCGCGCCGGATCCCACGCCTTGCCGTTGAGATCGGCGGACGCGCGGTTGTACAGAACCCTCCGGTTGAGCGGCCAGCTCCACGCCCAGTTGTGATAGAAGCCCATGCCGGTCGGGTCGTTCTTCTTCGGATCCTGGATGCCGGCGCGACGCTTCGAGAGGTTGCCGGCGTCGGGATACGAGCCGGTGTAGATCCAGTTGCCGGCGGTGGTCGTCCCGTCGTCCTTGAGCGCGCCGAAGCGTCGCCATCCGCTTGCCGGTCGTCAGATCGAAGCCGTTGATCTCCTGGCAGATCTCGTCGAGCTCCGGCTTCATCGGGTCCTTGTAGTTCATCGTCACCGCCATCAGCGGCGCCGGGAACTTGCCGCCCTGCTGCGTGTAGAGCTTCTTCACGCGCTGGAACACGTCGGCCAGGACCCAGTGGTCGTGGCGGGCGCCCTCGGGCGGAATCGCCGCGTCCTTCCACTGCATCCACCGGCCGCTGTTCACGAACGAGCCGTCCTTCTCGATCCAGTGCGTGCTCGGGATCATGAAGACTTCGGTCTGGATCGTCTTGGGATCCGCGCCGGGCCGCCGCCAGAACTCCGAGCTGGTCGTCGGCAGCGGGTCCATCACTGCCAGCCACTTGAGGTTGCCGAGCGCCGTCATCACCTGGTTGGCGTCGGGGCCGATGCTGGTCGCCGTCATGCCCGACAGGATGACGCCTTCCATCTTCTTCTTGAGCGCCTGGTCGTAGATCGAGATCCACGACGAGTTCGTCGCCGGCTTGGGAATGAAGTCGAACGCGTACTCGTTCTTGTCCGTCGCCGCGTCGCCGTACCAGGTCTTGAGCAGGCTGACCATGAACTTCCGATAGTTCGTGCCGAAGAAGTTCCAGGAGTTCGCGTCGAACTTCTTGGGCGCGCTCTGGGTCACGTAGTCGTCCAGGTTCTTCTGGCCCGGCGCCGGGATCCGGAGATAGCCGGGCAGGATCTCCCACGAGATCGCGTTGTCGGTGTTGCCCTGGATGTTGGCGTGACCGCGCTCGGCGTTCATGCCGCCGCCCGGGCGCCCCATGTTGCCGAGCAGGAGCTGCAGCAGGGCGCGCCGGTGCGGATCAGCTGGCCGCCGGTGGTGTGGTGCGTGAGCCCGACCGCGTAGACGATCGTCATCACCTTGTCGGGCCGGCCGGTCTCGCCGACGATCTTGGCGATCTCCAGGAACTGATCCGCGGGAATGCCGGTGATCGACGCGACCATCTCGGGCGTGTAGCGCGCGTAGTGCTTGCGCAGGAGCTGGAACACCGAGCGCGGGTGCTCGAGGTGCATGTCGCGCTTGGCGAGCGCCACCCCGGCGCCGGCGCCGGCCGGGCCCTGACCGCCGGCGATGATCTCCTTCTGCGTCGCGCTCGAACGCGGCCTGGGCGGGCGCGTCGCCCTCGTAGGCCCACGTCGCGGTGTCGTACGTGCGCTTGACCGGGTCGTAGCCGCTGAACAGCCCTTCGCTGAAGCCGAACCCCTGCTTCACGATGAACGACGCGTTCGTGTAGTTCTTCACGTACTCGTGGTGGATCAGGTTCTTCTCGAGGACGTAGTTGATCAGGCCGCCGAAGAAGGCGACGTCGGTGCCGGTCCGGATCCGCGCATAGACGTCCGACACCGCGGAGGTCCGGGTGAACCGCGGATCGATGTGGATCATCTTGGCGCCGCCGCCGCGGCCGATCCCGCGCCGCGGATCGAGCTTCGCCTTCAGGAACCACTGGAAGCCGACCGGGTGAGCCTCGGCCGGATTCGCCCCGTTGATCATGATCACGTCGGCGTGCTGAATGTCACGCCAGTGATTCGTCATCGCGCCCCTACCGAATGTGGCCGCCAGACTGACGACCGTGGGGCCGTGTCAGACTCGGGCCTGCTGTTCTATGTGCACCACCCCCAGGGTGCGCATGAGCTTGGCGGCGAAATAGCCCTCCTCACTGCTGAAGGCGGCGCCGCCGGCGAAGGCGACGCCTTCGCAACGGTTGACGGTGTTGCCCTTGGCGTCGGTGGTGACGAACGTCGCGTCGCGCGATTCCTTGATGCGCTGGGCGAGCTTGTCGAGCATCTCGTCCCAGGAGATCTCCTGCCACTTGTCGCTGCCCGGGCGCGCGATAGAGCGGCTTCTCGACACGCCGGGTCGACACGGCGAGCTGCATCGACGTGGCGCCCTTCGGGCAGAGCCGGCCCTCGTTGACCGGGCTGTCGGGGTCGCCCTCGATCTGCAGCAGCTTCGCGTGGCCCTTCCCGTCGTCCTTGGTGTAGGCGATGATCGAGCACCCGACCGCGCAGTACGGACACAGCGAGTGCACTTCCTTCGCGCCCTCGATCCGGAGGTCCCGCTTGACCTGGACCGCCTCCGCGAGATCGAAGCCCAGGGGGGTGGCGCCCAGCGCCCCCGCACTGACGGCGCCGAGCTTGACGAAATCCCGTCGTGTCATCTGGGACATGGTTTCGTTCCTCCTACGAAGCGACAACGGCGTTGGTATCGCCGATCAGTAACATCCGAAACATCACACGAGTTCCGCGACATTCGGCGCCACCCGATGGGCGCCCGCGTAAAGGTTGAACCCGCCGTTCCGCGCGAACCCGATCAGGGTCATGTCCGCGGCGAGCGCCATCTGCACAGCCATACTCGAAGGCGCCGAGACCGCGGCGATCACGGGGATGCGCGCGGTCAAGGCCTTTTGCATGATCTCGAAGCTCACCCGGCCGCTGACCATGAGCACGTGGCGGTCGAGCGGCATGCTGCGAGCCAGTACCCGATGGCCGATGACTTTGTCGACGGCGTTGTGGCGACCGATGTCTTCCCGCAGCACGATCATCCGGCCGTCGGCATCGAAGAGCCCGGCCGCGTGCAGCCCGCCGGTCTTCTCGAACGTCGACTGGGCGTCGTGCATCACCGCCCCGAGGCGGTTGAGCCGATCGACGGAGATGACGATGTCGGATTGCACCGGCGGGAGCGTCGCGCGAATCGCGTCGATCGTCGCCTTGCCGCAGAGACCGCAGGACGAGGACGCGACGAAGTTGCGGCGCAACCGGTCCTTGGCGACGCGCATGTCGCCCTTCAGCAGCACGTTCATCACGTTGCCGTCGTCGGGATCTCCGTCGGGGCCGCGGTAGCGGGCGATGACGTCGAGATCGTCGGCGCTCGCGATGATGCCCTCGGAGAACAGGAAGCCCGCGACGAGCTCCTCATCGTCGCCTGGGGTTCGCATCGTGACGCTGAGATTGATACCGCCCAGGCGAATCTCGAGGGGCTCTTCGACGGCGAGATAATCCAGACACTCGGAGGCAGCGTGATCTCGAACTTTGACAACGCGATGCCGAACGGCGGGAACGCCTCGAGGAACTTCTAGGTCAGGCTCTAGACTCATCGGCTCTCCATGTGGAACCAGAGTCTATCCGGTCAAACTCCTGTTACTGACAGCTTATGCTTTGTTCAGGATATGCCTTTTGTGAGGTAATACCAGGAATTTATAAAACGCGTCGTCAAGCAGTATTCCGCACCCCCAAAGACTAGCGCGCGCTCTTCGCGGCTTCGTCGTCGACGAGCGCCTGGAACGCTTCGGGCGAGAGCACCCCGCGAATGACGCGATCGCCGATCACGAAGCTCGGCGTCGCGTCGAGCCCGAGCGCCGCCGCCAGGGTCATGTTGGCCTGCAAGGCCTTGTCCGTGGCCGGCGACATCATGTCCGTCTTCAGCTTGGCGGAGTCGAGACCGACCGACGCGCCGAGCGCGAGGATGCTCTCGAC
Organism: uncultured Candidatus Rokubacteria bacterium; assembly: GCA_963789955.1. Classification (GTDB taxonomy): domain Bacteria; phylum Methylomirabilota; class Methylomirabilia; order Rokubacteriales; family CSP1-6; genus AR31. The sequence goes on along the minus strand of CAWBMV010000022.1, from coordinate 539,968 downwards.
CGTGAAGTCGCCCTCGAAGGCAAGCATCGCCCGATGGAGCTTCGGCCATCCGCCCTGCTGCTGCGCCGCGACAGCGCCTCGAGCCGCGAGGACCGAGGGCTCGCCGAGCACGGGAAAGTTCTTGTAGACCACGCGCACGGACGCGTTCGAGCTCACGATCCGATCGATCGTGGGCGCGACGTGGCGGCAATGCACGCAGCGGTAGTCGAAGAACTCGACGATCGTGACCTTGCCCTGCGCATTGCCCTCGACCGGCGAGGCGTGATCCGACAGCAGCGCTTGCTGGTTGTCCTGGATCGCCTGCCTGGCCTTCGTCGCCGCCGCGGCCGACTGGCGCTGCTGCAGACGCCGGAACGCCTCGGCGAGCACCTCCGGCTCCCGCAGGAGATAGTCGTGCACGATCTTCTCGATCTCTTGCTGCGAGAGCTTGGGCTCGTCGGCGAGTACTCGACCGGCGAACGGCACCGCAACGGCGAGGCCAAGAACGAGGGCGACGGCGAGGACTCGAAGGTTCCACATATCGCTATTCTAGACGAGAAGCGCCAGGGGTTCCTCGACGAGGTCGGCGAGCGTGCCGAGGAACTGGGCGGCGCGCGCGCCGTCGAGGGCGCGATGGTCGCAGGACAGCGTGAGCACCAGGGTCGGCTGCACGACCGGCTGACCGTGGAGCGCGACCACGCGGTCGGCGATCCGTCCGACGGCCAGGATGGCGGCCTGCGGCGGGTTGACGATGGCGCTGAAGGCGTCCACACCGAACATCCCGAGGTTGCTGATCGTGAATCCGCCGCCCTGGATGTCCGCCGGGCGTAGCTTGCCGGCCTGGGCGCGGCTCACGATGTCGGCGCGCCGCGCCGCGAGCTCGGGCAGATGCAAGGTGTCGGCGCGATGGATGACGGGCACGACGAGACCGTCGTCAATGGCCACGGCGAGCCCGACATTGATGTCGGAGCTCTGCACGATCGTGCCGTCCTTCCACGACGCGTTCACGCGCGGGTGCCGTGAGATCGCCGCCGCGACGAGCTTGATCAGTAGATCCGTATAGGTGACGTGGGCGCCGGTCTGCGTGCGCGCCTGGTCGAGCCACGAGGCCAGTCGGGTCACGTTGACCTCGCGCACCAGATAGAAGTGCGGCGCGGTCGTCCAGCTCGTCGTCATGCGCTCGGCCATGATTCGCCAGACGGTACCGACGCTCGGAGCGCTCTCGCGCGGCGCGCTGGGCGCCGCCGTCGCCGCCGGGCGCGCCGCGACCGGCACGTCGTCGGCCAGGACGGCCCCGCCCGGCCCGGAGCCTCGCAGGGCACCGACGTCGAGCCCGCGCTCGGCGGCGAGCCGGCGCGCCTTGGGCGACGCCGCCGCGAGCCGCGCAGCCGGCCCGTTACCGCCCGCGGTCGGCCGTCGGCTCTCGACATAGGCCAGCACATCGGCCTTCTCGATCCGACCGCTGGCCGTCGTCACACGCCCGAGATCGACACCGTGCTGCTCGGCGATCCGGCGCGCGAGCGGCGAGGCCTTGACCGTGCCGGTCGACGCTCCGCCCGAGGCGGGCGGCGCCGGGACCGAGCCGGTCGCCGCCGCGCTCGCGGGTGGCATCACCGACATCGCCGCGACTGTGCTCGCGGCCTCACCGGCCGCCGTGATGAGCGCGATCGTCCGCCCCACCGGCACCACGTCACCTTCGTTCGCGGTCACGTCGCGCAGGACGCCGGACGCCGGGGCCTCGATCTCGACCGTGACCTTGTCGGTCTCGATCTCGACGATCGGCTCGCCCTTCCGCACGGTGTCGCCGGGACGCTTGAGCCAGCGCACGACCTTGCCGGTCTCCTGCGCCATCTCGAGGGCGGGCATGATGATGTTGGTCGGCATCAGGGCTCTGCGCTCACGCGGTGAAGACCTCGCGAGCCACCGAGAGCGCCCGCTCGATCTTGGCGGCGTCGACGTCCAGATGGGTGACGGCGCGAATCGTGCGCGCCCCCAGGGCGCCCATGCGCACGCCGCTCGCGAGCATGCGCTCGACCGCGACACCCGCGGTGAGCGCGCCGGTCAGATCGAAGAACACGATGTTGGTGTCGATCGTCTTCGGATCGACGCTCACCCCCGGAAGACCGGCCAGGCCTTCGGCCAGGCGCCGGGCGTTCGTGTGATCGTCGGCCAGGCGCTTGACGTGGTGGCGCAGCGCCCACACGCCGCCGGCCGCGATGATTCCGGCCTGGCGCATGGCGCCGCCCATCTGCTGCTTGCATCGCCACGCCTCGTCGATGAACGCGCGCGAGCCGGCGAGCGCCGCGCCGACGGGCGCGCCGAGGCCCTTGGTGAAGTCGATCCACGCCGAGTCGAACGTGGCCGCGTAGTCGCGCGCGGACACCCCGCTCGCGACGACCGCGTTCATCAGGCGCGCGCCGTCCATGTGCGTCGCCAGGCCGTGACGTCGCGCGACCGCCGTCACCGCCTCGATGCGCTCGAGCGGCCACACGGAGCCGCCGCCGAGATTGCTGGTCTGCTCCACCCAGACGAGACGGCTGCGCGGGCGCGTACCGCGAGGCGTGGCGTACGGCCGCCTCGACCGCCTCGGCGTCGAACTGACCGCGCGCGCCGTCGACCGGCCGCACGTTGACGCCGGCGAGCGCCGCCGGCCCGCCCGTCTCGAAGTGGATCGGATGCGCGGTGTGATGCGCGATCACCTCTTCGCCGGGCCGCGCGTGCACGCGCAGCGCGATCTCGTTGCACATGGTGCCCGACGGCAGGAACACCGCGGCTTCCTTGCCGAGCAGCTCGGCGACCATCTCGCAGAGCAGATTGACGGTCGGGTCCTCGAGCTTCTGCTCGTCGCCCACCTCGGCGTCGCACATGAAGCGGCGCATCTCGGCGGTGGGGCGGGTGACCGTGTCGCTGAAGAGATCGACGTCGAGGCGCATCATGCCTTGCGGCAGAGCGCTTTCGCCGCGTCGGCGACCGCCTGCTCCGACGGCACGGTGAGGTCTTCGAGCACCGGCGAGAACGGCACCGGCACGTCCATGGCGCCGATCCGCTTCACGGGCGCGTCCAGATGATAGAAGGCGCCCTCGGCGATCACCGAGGCGATCTCGGCGGTGACCCCGTAGCGCTCGTAGCCCTCGTCCACCACGATCGCGCGCGACGTCTTCTTGGCCGACTCGATCAGCGCCTTCTTGTCGAGCGGCCACGTCGTGCGGGGATCGATCACCTCGGCGCTGATGCCGGCCTCTTCGAGAAGCTTCGCGGCACCGAGGGCCACCGCGACCATGCTGCTGGTGGCGACGATCGTGATGTCCGTCCCCGACCCGCTTCACCTCGGCGACGCCGAACGGGATCGTGTAGTCCTCGGCGGGCACCGGGCCCTTGACGCGGTACATCATCTTGTCCTCGAAGATCACCACGGGGCTGTCGTCGCGGATGGCCGTCTTCATCAGCCCCTTGGCCTCGTACGGCCCCGACGGCAGCGCCACCTTGAGGCCGGGGACGTGGCTGACCCACGCATGCAACGATTGCGAGTGCTGCGCGGCCGAGCGTCGCGTCGCGCCGAGCGTGGTGCGAAAGACGATCGGCACCTTGATCTTGCCGCCCGACATGTAATGCGCCTTGGCGGCCTGGTTGACCATCTGGTCCATGGTCAAGGTGATGAAGTCGCCGAACATCACGTCGACCACGGGCCGCATGCCCGTCATCGCCGCGCCGACGCCGATGCCGGCGTAGCCGGGCTCCGAGATGGGCGTGTCGATGATCCGCTGCGTGCCGAACTCCTGCACGAGCCCGATGAGGGTCTTGAACGGGTGGCCGGCCTCGGCCACGTCTTCGCCGATGAGGAACACGCGCGGATCGCGCCGCATTTCCTCCGCGATCGCTTCCTTGACCGCCTCGCCGTACGTCAGCTCTCGCTCGCTCATGACACCGCCCTCCATTTGTAGGCGCGCCTCGGCCGGCGGGGCCCCAGCCCAGCGACGGCCTGCAGCGCGCCCTGCCATTCGTAGGCGCGCCTCGGCCGGCGGGGCCCCAGCCCCAGCGACGGCCTGCAGCGCGCCCTGCCATTCGTAGGCGCGCCTCGGCCGGCGGGGCCCCCAGCCCCGCGACGGCCTGGAGCGCGCCCTGCCATGGTCGCCCGGTGACCCCTGGCTCCACGCGAGGCTCGCCCGATCGGGCCGCAGAGTCAAGAGGATGGCTCGCGGCCTTTCGCGAATCGACTAGAATCACGCCATGGTCACCGCCGACGACCCTGGCGCCACGGCTCCAGCCGGCGAGAGCGTACCGAAGGAGCTCGGGCTCGCGGACGCGATGGCCTACGCCAGAGAGCTGCAGAAGGAGGATCGCCTCGAGGCGGCCGACGAGCTCTACCGGCGCATCCTCGCGGCCGCTCCCGACTATCCCGACGCCTGGCATTTCCGCGGCGTGGTGGCGTTCCAGCTCGGACGACTCTCCGAGGCCGAGACCTTGATCCGCCGCGCGGTCGAGCTGGCGCCCGCCTACTCGGACGCCCACAACAACCTGGGCAACGTCCTGCAGCATCAAAAGCGCACCGACGAGGCGGTCACCTGCTACGAGCGCGCCATCGCGCTCCAGCCCGAGCTGGCCGACGCCTACAACAACCTGGGCAACGCGCTCCAGCAACAGAAGCGCCACGACGAAGCGATCGTGTTCTACGAGCGGGCCATCGCGCTACGACCGGACATGGCCGACGCCCATCTCAATCTCGGCAAGGCGCTCGAGGCGCTCGACCTCATGCCGCAAGCGCTCACCGCGTACCGGCAGGCCGTGATGCTCCGGCCGTTTCACTTCGATTCCTATCGCCGGCTCGGGGCCGCGCTCTACGGATGGGGGCGCATCGAGGAAGCCGCGGACGTCTACCGAAAGTGGCTCTCGCTGGAGCCGGAGAATCCCCTGGCGCGACACCTCCTGTCCGCGTGCACGGGACAGGGCGTGCCCGCGCGCGCCTCGGACGACACCGTGCGGAACATCTTCGAGGGCTTCGCGGACAGCTTCGACTACATCCTCGAGGGGCTGCAGTATCGCGCGCCGGCGCTGGTCGGCCAGGCGGCCGCCGACGTGATGGGCGCTCCGGTGGCCGGTCTCGACATTCTCGACGCCGGCTGCGGCACCGGCCTCTGCGCCGAGCATGTCAAGCCGTTCGCCCGGCGCCTGGTCGGCGTGGACCTGTCGCTCGAGATGCTGAAGCGCGCCGGGATGCGCAAGCTCTACGACGAGCTGATCCTCGGCGAGCTGACGGCGTTCGTGGGCGCGGTGCCGGCCGCCTGGGACCTGATCGTCTCGGCGGATACGCTCGTCTACTTCGGCGATCTGGCGGCCGCGATGGCCGCCGCGCACCGAGGGCTCCGTCCGCGCGGCCACGTCGTGTTCACGCTCGAGCGGGCGAGCGACGACGAGGCGCCGCAGGGCTACCGGATCAACCCGCACGGCCGCTACAGCCACACCGAGGCGTACGTCCGGCGGGTGCTGGCCGGCGCGCGGCTCGAGCCGCGACAGATCACGCACGTCCATCTGCGGCTCGAGCTGAAGAAGCCGGTCGACGGCCTTCTGGTCGTCGCCGCGCGCCCGTCCTAGGCCTTCACCGTCAGCTTCTCGTAGAGCGCGGCGAGGATCTCGTCGATCCCGGCCGAGGCCCACACGTCGAAGAACGGCGAGCCCTGCAGCGCGACGAACTCGCGCTGGCCGCGCTCCTTCGTCTGCGCCTCGCTCTCGCCGGCCCGCGCGGCCTGCATGTATCCGCGGATGTAGTCCTTGTGATAGATGGCCGGAAACTCGATGTACCGGTGCAGCTCGCGGAGGTCCTTCGTATAAACGACCACGACCGGCAGCGATGCCCACTCGCCGCCGTTCTTCGCGTTGAGGAACTCGAGCATGATGTCGTGGTTGCCGTCCGGATGCGCGGCTGGATCGGGTCGACGCGTGCCGAGAATCTTCTTTCCGTCGCGGTTGAAGATCCGGAGCTCCAGCCCGCCGGCCTCGGCCAGCCGCGCCAGCATCGGCACGTCACGCCGGCAGTCGGACGACCAGTCTTCCGAGATGACGAGAATCTTCGCTGGCCCGTCCGGCTGCGCGGCGAGCCACGTGATGGCGGCGGCCTGGTGGTCGGTGAGCCGCGCCCGTGCATAGCGCTCGCGGAACACGGCGCTGTTGTCCCGGCGGGCGACGCCGATCGATCCGCCGTCGGGGTAGTAGCTGCCGAACGCCTCGCGGGCGAGGTTCTCGGGACTCCCGGTGTACTTCACGTACTCGTCGAACGTCCTCCCTCGGGCGAATCGCTCGGGCGTCACGACACTCTTGGCCACGCTTGTCCTCCTATGGTTCGGCGCGCCCGTCTGCGGCGCGCGGCCTAGCGAAGCTTGGGCATGACTTCGTCGGTGAAGCGGCGCATCGCGCGCTCGACGTCGGCGCGCGGCAGCATCGCGCCCTGATCGAACCAGCAGATGATCTGCGAGAGCCCGAACTCGTCGCGCACGGCCTGGAGTCGATCGACGACTTCCGCGGCGTCGCCGAACACGGCCTGATCGCGGAAGAACTTCTCGTACGGGAGATTCGCGATCGTCTCCCGGATCGTCTTCAGGCGCGGCAGATGGTCGGCGTACGAGTCGGGCAGCTGCGAGAAGATCACTTCGAGGTTCTTGTAGTACTTGAGCACTCCCGGGCGCATGGCGTCGCGCGCCGCCGCGGAGGTCGTGCCGACGTGGACGGGCAGCATGAGCGCCATCTGATCGCTCTGCCACGCATGCCCCGCCGCGGCGAGGTGCGTGCGATAGAGCGCCATGTACTCGCGCAGCTGCGGCAGGGCCGTGGTCGTCGTCCCGGAATAGATCGGCACCCCGAGATCGCCGATGTGCGCGAAGCTCTCGGCCGTGTGGACGGCAACGCGGATCGGCGGGTGCGGCCGCTGGAGCGGGCGCGGCACCACCGCGACGTCCTCGATCTGGTAGTAGGTGCCGCGATAGCTGAATCGCTCCTGGGTCCACGCCCGGCGGATGATCTCGAGCGCCTCGTCGAAGCGCCCGCGGTTCTCCGACACGGGCACGCCGAAGCCATGGAACTGGCTCGGAATCGAGCCGCGGCCCACGCCGAACTCGAGGCGACCGCCGGAGAGCAGGTCCGCCGTCGCGGCTTGCTCGGCGCAGCTCAGCGGGTTGTGCAGTGGCAGCAGGGTCACGGCCGTCCCGATACGAATCCGGCGTGTGCGCTGGGCGATCACCGGCACGACCATGAGCGGGCTCGCCAGCAGCGAGAACGCGCCGCCGAAGTGCAGCTCCGCCAGCCACGCCACGTCGAAGCCGAGCGTGTCGCCGAGCGCGATCAAGTCGAGCATCTCGGCGTAGCGCTCGGCGTGCGTCTGTCCGTCCGCTTCCGACGCTTGATAGAAGAGCCCGAATCGCATGGCGGTCGGCTCCTCAGATCACCGGCGCCGGCGCCTTGGGAATCGTCTCCCACTGCGCCGGGTCGTGGCCGTAGAACACCGTGGCCCCGGCCTGGTCGCGGAGCTTCCGGAGCGCCTTCAGCGACTCGAACATGACCGACGGGTTCCAGAGGATCTTCGGCAGCACGTCCCGGTCCATGTTCTCCCGCGTGTAGCACGCGTCGGACGCGCAGACGATCTGGGACTGCTTGCCGGAACGCACCAGCAGCGACTGATGCCCTGGCGTGTGGCCGTACGTCGGCAGCAACACCACCGCGCCGTCGCCGAACACGTCGTGCTCGCCGTCGAGCATCCGGTAGTCGAGCGGATGATCGAAGTCGAGCGGGCTCGGGCTGTAGCTCGGCACGAAACCCGGACGGCGCGCCGCTTCCAGCTCGGCCCGCTGCACCAGGAAGGTCGCGCGAGGAAAGAACTCGTTGCCGCCGCAGTGATCGAAGTGCAGGTGCGAGTTCGCCACGAAGCGAACGTCGTCCGGCTTGAGGCCGAGCCGCGCGAGCTGCTGGCACCACGTCGTCGCCCTCTCGCGACTTGACGGTCAGCCGCTTGATCCGCTCGGGACCGAGACGGCTCAGCGGGTCGAGGCGCGCCTGGCAGTGCACGCCGGTGTCGAACAGGAGCGTGGCCCTTCGGATGGCTCACCAGGAAGCTCATCACCGGAACGGTCCAGGGCTGTCCCGGGGCGAGATCGGACACCATGCTGGCGCGGTCGAGCTCGATGAAGCCGGTGCAGAGCGCGTAGACGTTGATCACGGTCACCTCGGCTTGGTCAGGCCTCGCAACACCTCGAAGAACTCCGGGAACGTCTTGGACACGCACGCGGGATTGGCGATGGCGATCCCCGGCGCGCGCAGCCCCGTGACGGCGAAGCTCATCGCGATCCGGTGATCGTCGTAGGTCTGCACCTCGCACGGCTGCGGCGGGCCCGGGTGGATCGTCACGGAGTCCCACGTGCTCTCGACGCGAAGCCCCATGCGCCGCAGCTCCGTCGCGGCGGCGACCGGGCGGTCGCTCTCCTCGTAGTGAGTCTGGGCGACGCCGCGGACGGTCACCGGGCCGTCGGCGAAGGGCGCGATCGCCATCAAGGTGGTCGCGACGTCGCCCATGCGGGTGAAGTCCGCGTCGACGGCGCGCAGGCGCGCGGGCCCCTGCACCGCGATCGCGTCGGGCTCGATCGTGACCTCGCAGCCCATGCGCGTGAGCACGTCGAGCAGCCCGAGATCGCCCTGCGCCGAGCGCGAGCCGAGCCGCGGCACCACCACGTGGCCACCGGTGACCGCCGCCGCCGCGAAGAAGTACGACGCGGCGGACGCGTCCGGCTCGACCGCGTAGCGGCGGGCCGTGTAGCGCTGGCCCGCCGTGATCCGGAAGCGACGATCGCCGTCGCGCTCGGCGCGCACGCCGAACTCCTCCATCGTGGAGAGCGTCATCGTGACGTACGGCGCCGAGACCAGGTCGCCCTCGACCTCGATCTCCACGTCGCGCGCGGCGTACGGCGCCGCCATCAGCAACGCGCTCAGATACTGGCTCGAGATGTCGCCGCGCACGCGCGCGCGACCGCCCGCGATGCCCCGGGCGCGCACGACCACGGGCGGGCAGCCGGTGCCCTCACGGCTCTCCGCGTCGACCCCGAGCGCCCGCAGGCCGTCGAGCAACGGCTGGATCGGCCGCTTGCGCATCGCCGGCGAGCCGTCGATCACGAACGTGCCGCGGCCGATCGCGACGGCGGCCGTCAGGAAGCGCGCGGCGGTTCCGGCGTTGCCGATCTCCAGGGTCGCCTCCGACGCCGGGAACCGCCCGTCGACGCCGTCGACCGTGAACGCCTGCGAGATCTCGTCGGCCTGGACGCGCGCGCCGAGGGCCTCGAGCGCGCGGTGCATGTAGCGCGTGTCGTCCGAGAAGAGCGCGCGCGTGATCTCGGAGCGCCCGCGCGCGAGCGCGGCGACGAGCAGCGCCCGGTTCGAGTAGCTCTTCGATCCGGGTAGCTCGACCACGGCGTCGAACGGCCGCGTGATCGGCTCGATGGACAGCGCCACCTGGGGTTCCTCCGCCCGGCCAGTGTACACGAGCGAGACGCGGCGCCGAGGCGCCCCGGTGAGCGACGGAGATGCTATGATCGCGCGCTGTGACCGACGAACCGCGGCCGCTCGATGAGGGCATGGCCGGCCGTCTCGTGCTCGTGACCGACGTCGACCTTCCCGCGGCGGTTCGGCAGGCGTGCGCCGACCTCGCCGCCGCGCTCGCCAACCAGGCCGGCATGCCGGTCACCGTGGCCGCGGTCCCGATCTCCCGCCTCGACGCGCTCGAGGCGTCGCTGCGCCGGGACACGACTGCGCAGCGGCGTGAGTACGCGCCGGCGGCGCGTCTCGATCCGGCGGCGCCCATGACCTCCGCGCCCTTTCTGTGGCGTCCGGACGGACGGCCGGACTGGGGCGGCATGTGGACGACGTTCTGCGAGCTCGCGCTCTACGGCGGTCCTCCGCAGCGCGGGCCCCAGAGCGCCCTTCGCGCCACGACCGCGTCGGCCGCGGACTCCGACGGTGAGATGCTCGCCGAGATGCGCCGCGGGATCTGGGAGACGACCGGGCTCTACACGGAGTCGGGCGCGGCCGGCTGGCTCTCGATCACCTGTGACTCGCCGACGATGGCCGCGTGGCTGTGCGCGGCGATCATTCTCGAGAACGTCGGCGCGCGCGTGGACGACGATCGGTTGCTCCTCCCGGCCGGTCCCGACTACCAGCTGAAGGACGAGGTGAAGAGCATCATCACGGTCGTGGCCAAGACGCATCACTACTGGCACAGCGCACGTCGCCGACAGGGGCTGACCGGCCGTGCGCTATCCATTCCGCTGCAAGGGCTGCGGTCTCGAGTTCGAAGTGTCCCGGCCGGCCCGTGAGTCGTCGGCCGACGCCTCGTGCCCGGCCGACGGCGCCGCGGCCGAGCGCATCTTCACGGTGCCGTCGATGAACTTCAATCGCCCCGCGTCCACCACGCCGAGTCCCCCGTCGAGCGGCTTTTCGCACCACGGTCATTCGCACGGGCCGGGCACCGGCCATCACGCGCACTGACATGGGCGGATCGCCGACGCGCTACGGAAGGATCCGTCCCCCGAACGAGTCGTGGCTCGCCAAGGCGCCGCCCGAGCCGATCCTCGAGCCCGAGCTGCCGATCATCGACACGCATCACCATCTGTGGGACCGGCCCGACCACCGCTACTTGCTGCACGAGCTGCTCGCCGATCTCCGCACCGGCCATCACGTCGTCGCGACGGTGTTCCTGGAGTGCCACGCGATGTACCGCGCGTCCGGCCCGGTCGAGATGCGGCCGGTGGGCGAGACCGAGTTCGTGGCGGGCATCGCCGCGATGAGCGAGAGCGGCCAGTACGGCGCGACGCGCGTCGCCGCGGGCATCGTCGGCTTCGCCGATCTGACCCTGGGCGATCGGGTCGAGCCGGTGCTCGAGGCATTGATCCGGGCCGGCGGCGGACGGTTTCGCGGCGTGCGCCACTCCGCCGCGTGGGACGCGAGCGACGTGATCGGCAACAGCGCCGTCGCCAAGGGCCCGCACCTCATGAAGCAGGCCGACTTCCGTGCGGGCCTCGCGCGCCTCACCGCGCTCGGGCTGTCCCTCGACGCGTGGGTGTTCCATCCGCAGCTCGCCGACGCGATCGACCTGGCCCGCGCGTTCCCGGCCGCCAACATCATCGTCGGCCACTGCGGGGGCCCGCTCGGCTACGGACCGTACACCGGCCGGCGCGACGAGGTCTTCGCCGCGTGGAAGACCGGCATCACCGAGCTGGCGCGATGCCCGAACGTCGTCATGAAGCTCGGGGGCATGATGATGCGACTGGCCGCGTACGACTACGGCACGCGGCCGACGCCGCCGTCCTCGGCGGAGCTGGCCGACTACTGGCGTCCGTACATCGAGCTCTGCATCGAGCGCTTCGGCCCGGCGCGCTGCATGTTCGAGAGCAACTTTCCCGTCGACAAGATGGGGATCGGGTTCGCCGCGCTCTGGAACGCGTTCAAGCGCATCGCCGCCGGCGCCTCGCCCGAGGAGAAGCTGGCGCTCTTCAGCGGCACCGCGAGACGAGCCTATCGACTCGCCTGATCCCCGCTCGGCGCGCCGAGCGAAGCGGCTGGAGCCAATGACGTCCCCGGCACCGGAAGCGCCCGTGATCTCCGCCCCGCGGAAGTGGGCCATCACCATCACCGTCATGGTGGTGGCGTTCATGCAGATTCTCGACACCAGCGTGACCAACGTGATCCTGCCGCATCTCCAGGGATCGCTGTCCGCGGGCCTGGACGAGGTCTCGTGGGTGATCACGTCCTACCTCGCCGCCAACGCCGTGATCATCCCGGCCACCGGCTGGCTGGCCGGCCTGTTCGGGCGCCGCCGGTTTTTTCTGATCTGCGCGACCCTGTTCGTCGTCAGCTCGTTCATCTCGGGCGCCGCCCCCGACCTGACGACCTTGATCGTGGCGCGGATCTTCCAGGGCCTCGGCGGCGGGCCGATCATTCCGCTCTCGCAGGCGATCCTCTGGGAGATCTTCCCGTTTCATCAGCGCGGGCTCGCGATGGCGGTCTGGGGCCTGGGCTTCATCTTCGGCCCGATCCTGGGCCCGACCGTCGGCGGCTACCTGGCCGACCAGTGGTCGTGGCGCTGGATCTTCTACATCAACCTGCCCGTCGGCGTCGTCGGCTTCTTCCTGGCGAGCGTCTTCCTGTTCGATCCGCCGTACCTGCGTCGCGCCACGCGGATCGACTGGTGGGGCCTCGGCCTCATGGTCGCCGGCTTCGGCTGTCTGCAGCTCGTGCTCGACCGCGGTGAGCGCGAGGACTGGTTCGACTCGCGCGCGATCGTCGCGCTGAGCATCGTCGCCGTGTGCGCGCTCGCCGGCTTCCTGATCCGCGAGCTGACCACCCGTGAACCGATCCTCGACCTCACCGTGTTCGCCGACCGCAACTTCGCGACCGGCGCCGCGCTGAGCATGGTCGTCGGCTTCGGGAGCTTTTCGGGCATGCTGCTGATCGCGATCTTCACGCAGAAGCTCCTGGGCTACGACGCGTGGACGTCCGGCCTCGTGCTGGCCCCCGGCGGTCTCGGCAACATCTTCTCGCTCTTCGCCTCGGGCATCGTGACCCGCGTCGACCAGCGCCTCATGCTCGCCTTCGGCTGCCTGCTCAACGCGGTCAGCTTCTACATGATGACCTCGCTGACGCTCGGGATGGACTACTGGGCGCTGGCGCTGCCGCGATTCATCCAGGGCTTCGCGCTCGGGTTCGTGTTCGTGCCGCTGTCGACGTTGACCCTGGCCACGATCCGGCGCGACAAGCTCGTGAACGCGACCGCGGTCTACGGCATGTCGCGCAACATCGGCGGCAGCGTCGGCATCGCGGTGGTCACGACCCTGCTCGCCCAGCGGAGCCAGATCCACCAGACCACGCTCGCGAGCCACATCACCGTGTGGGATCCGGCGACGCGCGATCGCCTGGCGCAGTGGGCGAGCCACTTCGTGGCCCGCGGCAGCGACGTCTTCACCGCCGAGCGCCAGGCCGTCACGATGCTCTACCGCGAGACGGTGGCGCAGGCGCAGCTCCTGGCCTACGCCGACGACTTCTGGCTCCTGGCGATGATGTTCGCGGCGGTGCCCCTGGTCCTGCCGCTGATGCGGCGCATCCGGATGGCGCCCTCGACGGCGGCCACCGCGCCGGCGAGCGAGCCCACCGCCGCGCGCGTGGCGGAGGAAGGCGTCGCGTGACGGCGCCGAGCTAGGCCTGCTTGGCCTCCAGCTCGGCCCAGCGCGCGTAGAGTCGATCGACGTCGGCCCGCGCGGCCTCGAGCGCCGCGTAGCGCTGCTGCAGCGCGGTCGGGTCCGAGACGATCGCCGGATCGTCGACGGCTCCCTGGCATGCCTCGACGGCGCGCTCGGCGTCGAGAATCGCCTGCTCCATGCCCTCCCACTCGCGCTGCTCGCGATAGCCCAGACGCTTCGGCCGCTGCCGCGACGCCTCGGCGGCACGGTCCGGCGCCTTGCGCTGAGCCGGCTCGACCGTGGTCTGGGCCGATTCCCACTGCGCGTAGTCGGCGAATGTCGCGGTCCCGCCCCGACCGTCGAGCGCGACGATCACCGTCGACACGCGCTCGAGCATGAAGCGATCGTGCGTGACCAGAACGAGGGCTCCGTCGAATTCCGCGAGGCTGTCCTCGAGCACCTCGAGCGTCGGGATGTCGAGATCGTTGGTCGGCTCGTCGAGGATCAAGAGGTCCGCCGGCTCGCGCATGAGCCGGGCGATCAGGATGCGCGCCTGCTCGCCGCCCGACAGATGCTCGACGGGCACCTCGAGCTGCTCGGGCCGGAACAGGAAGCGCTTGGCCCACGCGGCGACGTGCACGCTGCGTCCCTGCCACGTGACGGTGTCGCCCTCGGGAGCGAGCGCGCGGCGAAGGCTCTGCGCCGGATCGAGCGCCGCGCGCTGCTGCTCGAAGCGGACGATCCGCAGACCGTCCGCCCGCTCGATCTCACCCGCGTCCGGCGGCGCGACCCCGGCGAGCACCTCGAGGAGCGTGGTCTTGCCGCTGCCGTTGGGCCCGATCAACCCGACCCGCGTGCCGGGCGTGACGACGAGGTCGAGGCCGCTGACGAGCGTCCGGCCGCCGCGCGACACCGTGAGCCCACGCACGACGAGCAGCCGGCGCGTGCGGCGCTGCGACGACGTGAAGTCGATTCCCGCGGTGGCCGTCAGCCCGCGCGCGCGGGCGTCCTCGAGCTCCTCGATCAGGCGCCCGGCCTGCTTGATGCGGCCCTTGGCCTTCGTGGAGCGCGCCTTGGCACCCTGACGGAGCCACTCGATCTCGCGGCGCACCGTGTTGGCGAGCGCATCCTGGTACGCCGCCTGCCCGCGTAGAAATTCGTCGCGGCGCGCCAGGAACTCGCTGTAGCTCCCGTCGGTTTGGAACAGACCGTCCGGATAGGCGCGGTTCAGCTCGAGCATGCGCGTGGCGACGTGCTCCAGGAAATAGCGATCGTGGCTCACCACCAGGAACGCTCGAGAACGCTCGGTCAGCAAGTCTTCGAGCCAGAGGATCCCTTCCACGTCGAGGTGGTTGGTGGGCTCGTCCATCAGGAGGATGTCGGGCGCCGCCGCGAGCTCGCGCGCGATGGCCAGCCGCTTGCGCCAGCCGCCCGACAAGGTGTCGACGGCCGCGCGCCCGTCGGCGAAGCCGGAGCGACTCAGCGCGTGGGCGAGTCGCCCGGGCCGATCCTCCTCGTCGACGCCGGTCAGCGCGGCGAGCACGACGGCGTCGACGGTGTGACCGGTCGGAAAGACCGGGTCCTGGGGAACGTAGCCGACCCGCACACCCCCGCGCAGTGAACGAGAGCCGCGATCGGCCGGCTCGATGCCGGCCAGGATCTTGAGCAAGGTGGACTTGCCGGAGCCGTTCGGGCCGACGAGACCGGCCTGGTCGCCCTCGAACAGTCCGAAGGTCAGGCGCTCGAAGAGGCTGCGCGTGCCATAGGCCTTACTCACCGCCTCACAGCTGAGCAGGAGCGGTCGGGCCATCCGACGCTACTTTTTCTTCTTCTTCGGCTTCTTCGTCTCCTTCCGCATGCCCGTGCCTTTCGCCATCCGAATCACCCCCCCTCGTCGGAGTCTCTGGGCTCCTCAGGCGGCGGCCTGAGCGACCGTCGGCCCGTCGCCCTTGAGCGTGGTACGGCGCATGTCGCGCGGCTCGTGCGCCGGGAACGGACGCGCGCGGTGCATCGTCTGGCGGTTGTCCCACATCACGAGGTCGCCGACCCGCCACGTGTGCGAGTACACGAGCTCGCGCTGGGTCGCGTGCTCGACCAGATCGCGCAGGAAGAAGCGCGCCTCGGGCACGGGCCAGCCGACGATCGACCCCGCGTGCGAGGACAGGTAGAGCGACTTCCGCCCGGTGCCGGGATGCACGCGCACGAGACGCTGGAGCACCGGCTTGAAGCGCGCGCGCTCCTCGTCGGTGAAGTCGGTGAAGCCGAGCTGCTGGCGCGAGAAGATCTGCGAGTGCTCGCAGATCAGGTCTTCGACCTGGGCCTTGGTGTCGGCGTCGAGCGTGTCGTAGGCCCCGGGCATATAGGCGAACTCGGTGTTGCCGCCCTTCGACGGAATCGCCCGGGCGTGCAGGAGCGAGTACTTCGCCGGGATGACCTTGAACGAGCTGTCGGAATGCCAGAGGCGATTGCCGATCGCGAACAGACGCCGCCGGTCGTCGCGGGCGAACACCTGGTGATTCTGGTCGAGGTTCGACACGTCGGCGAAGGTCGTCGGCAGACGGTATTCGTTCGCCGCCCGGAGGCTCGTCCCGACGGCGAGCTCGATCTCGCCGAGGCTCCGCGTGAAGGCCAGCTGCTGCTCGTCGTCGATCTGCTGGTCATGGAAGACCAGCACGGCATATCTGTCCATGCCGGCGTGGATCGCCTTGACCTCGTCCGGGGTCAGCGGCCGGGTCATGTCGATGCCTTCCATTTCCGCGGCGAAGCATGGACCGATCTGGCGAGTGACGACGGACATAGGCTGGGCCTCCCTCTCGGGATTGTACTCCGTCAGCGCTTCGCGGCGACCTCACCCAGGAACTCGCGCAGCGCCACCAGCAGCCCGGCCGGGTTGTCGCCCTGCACGGTGTGCCCGGCGTTCGCGATCTTCACCCAGCGCCCGTGGGGCAGAGCCCCGGACAGGCGCTCGGCGTCCTCGTCGTGGAACACGTCGCTCTCCGCGCCGCGCACGACGAGGGTCGGACACGACACCTTGGCCACCGCCGACCACAGAAGCTCGCGCCGGCGACCGGCCGCCGCCGGATCGAGCGCACGGCCCCGGTGACGCTGGTCGTATTTCCACATCCACTTGCCGTCGGGCATGCGGCGCAGGTTATGGAGCAAGCTCCGGCGCAGGAGGGTCGCGTCACGCCGCGGATTGAACGCCAGCGCCTTCGCCACGAAATCCTCGATCGAGTCGAGCGGCGTGGCCTCCGAGGTGAACGCGGCGATCTTGCGTACGCCGGCTTGACGCACCTCCGGGCCGACGTCGACGAGCACGAGCGCCGCCAGCCGCTCGCTGTGGCTCCCCGCCCACGCCAGCGCGTTGGCGCCACCCAGCGACATGCCGACGAGAACGAAGCGCTCGAAACCGAGGTGGTCGACGAACGCGTCGAGGTCCTCGGCGTGGCTCTCGGTGGCGTAGTCCATCACCGGCGACCACTCGCTGTCGCCATGGCCCCGCTGGTCGAGCGCCAGGCAGTGGCGCTCGGGCTTGAGGGACGCGCAGACGAGATCCCACGTGTGGACGTTGAGCCCGCCGCCGTGCAGGAACAGCATCGGCGGCAGGCCGCGCGTGCCCCAATCGAGATAATGGAAGCGCATCCCGCGCAGGATGACGTGATGCGCGGCCGGCAACGCCAGGTCGGGCAAGGTCAGCCCGGCCGTGGCCGACGACAGTTTCAGGTGCTCGCGGAACTCCTCGGGGCTCAGGCTCACGAACGGTCCGTTCGAGCGTCTCTACGCATAGACGTCTTCACCGACCTGGCTCGCATCCGGATACGGCGCGGCCAGCGCGTACTGCACGCCGTTGTCGATCTCCGACTTCACGTCGGTCTGGATGCGCTCGAAGACGGCCGCATCGGCCAGGCCCTGGCCTTCGAGCCGTCCGGCGAGGGTCTGGAGCGGATCGCGCTTGGTCATCCACTCCTTCTCCTCGTCCCGCGTGCGGTACTCGCGGTTGACGTCGCCGACGTGGTGGCCGTAGTAGCGGTAGGTCTTGCACTCGAGGAACGCCGGCCCCTCGCCGCGACGCGCGCGCTCCACCAGCCGCCGCATCGTCGCGTTGACCGCCTGGACGTCCTGGCCGTCGACGCTCTCGGCGTGGATGCCCAGCGCGCGCGGGCGCGCCAGGATCTCGCCGGCGATGGTCTCGTTGCCGGGCGTGTACTCGCCGTAGAGGTTGTTCTCGCAGACATAGATGACGGGCAGCTTCCAGAGCGCCGCCATGTTCATCGACTCGTAGAGCAGGCCCTGGCCCAGCGCGCCGTCGCCGAAGAAGCACACGGCGACCTGATTGCTCCCGCGCATCTTCGCGGAGAGCGCGGCGCCGGTGGCGATGCCGGCCGAGCCGCCGACGATCGCGTTGGCGCCGAGGTTGCCGGTCTCGGGATCGGCGATGTGCATCGAGCCGCCCTTGCCCCGGCAGTAGCCCGACTCCTTGCCGAGCAGCTCGGCGAACATCCGGTTCACCGACGCGCCCTTGGCCAGGCAGTGGCCGTGGCCGCGATGCGTGCTCGTGATGAAGTCGTCACGGCGCAGCGCCTCGCACACCCCGACCGCCACCGCTTCCTCGCCGACGTAGAGATGGGCCAGGCCCGGCATCTTCGCGCTCTTGTAGAGCTCGTTCACCTGCTCCTCGAAGGCGCGAATCTTCGCCATCTGGCGATACATGTGGAGGTTCTGCTCGAGCTCCATCCGCGGTTCGATCATCTGAGTCGTCATCGCAAGGTCTCCCCGTGTGTCCTTCGAAGCCTCACGCGAGGCTGCTCCAGCCGCGGCCCCGTGTCAAGCCGCAGTCTTTGGCACGCCGGACGGATGCGCCGTCCCGTTCGAGTCAAGCAATTTCGTCGAGGACGTGTTGTCAGCACGGCACCGATAGAGAACATTTTCCGGCATCGTAAAACCCGTCGCGGCGCGCCCGTCTCCTGGCTCTGCCCGCTAAGTGCACACGCCACCGACCAGGGGCCGACCGCGGCTCCTTGGCATCGGCGTTGCTTTTTCTCGGAATCGCTTGAAACGCGGATTCGGTCGAAGTCAGTGCAGTGAATCTCACACACGACGGAGAGTGCGACATGCGCTGGACGGGAGTCGTAGCGATTGCGGTAGCGGCGGTGGCCATCCCGGCGATGGCCTTCGCTCAGGGTCAGGGCGCCTGGTGTGGCGGCTCGTACGGGTCCGAGGGCACGAACTTCGGTCCGTGCCAGGCGGGACAGGCTAATCCTCAGGTCGCCGGTCAGGCGTCGGGTGTCCAGGCCCAGAGCGTTCAGACGGCGCCCCAGTACCCGGCCAACCAGGTCATCTTGCGTGACGGCCGCGCGTACCACAATGGCCAGGAGCTGAACCTCAGCCCCCGGTCCTTCCCCGAGCGGAACGAGATCCAGAGCCCCGGCGACAGCAACTAAGAACTCCCTCGTCGCGAAGCTCTGACGGCGCGGGCCTCTCCCGCGCCGTCATTTTTTCCGGAACCCCACGTCCGGCTTGACAGAAATCAGCATCGCTTCTATTCTGCCGCGCACTCGCTCCCGTGGCAGGAGGAAGCAATGGTGGCTCTCCGGTATGCGTCCCTTGGATTGGTCCTCCTGCTCGTCGGTTGCGCGTCGATCAACCCGAAACCCATCGACGTCGAAATGCCGGCGGCGCAGAAGCACTTCATCGTGCGCGCCGACGGCGTCCGCTGATCGCTCGAATCACGTCGTGCTCGCGGGATCGCGCGGTCTCGTGATCTGCGCGCCCTTCGCCGTCGCCCCTCATCGCTGACACGCGCCGCGGCGCGCGCCGCTGCCTCGCCCGCTCGCGCCGCATCGTCGCCCACCGCTGGATGACACATTTCGTGGACGCGTTGTTGGTCACGAGCGCCTCTGCTATATCCAGAGGCGTGACGGGTGAAGCGTGAGCGACCTCGACGTGGCCCTCGCGCGGCTGGGCTACACGGAGTTTCGTCCGGGCCAGCGCGAGGCGGTGGAAACCTTGTTCGCGCAGGGCCGGCTCCTGCTCGTGGCGCCGACGGGCGGCGGCAAGAGCCTGAGCTACCAGCTCCCGGCGACGATCCTGCAAGGAACGACCCTGGTCGTGTCGCCGCTGGTGGCGCTCATGGCCGATCAGGTCCAGGCGCTCGAGGCGCGCGGGGTCCGCGCGACCTATCTCGCGTCCACGCTCGACGCATCGGAGATGCGCCGGCGCATGGCGCTGATCGCCCGGCGCGAGATGGCGCTCGTCTACGTCGCGCCCGAGCGTCTCGCGTTCCCCGGATTCCGGGCACTCCTGCGCGAGTTCGACTGCCCGCTCGTCGCGATCGACGAGGCCCACTGCATCAGCGAGTGGGGTCACGACTTCCGGCCGGAGTATCTCGAGATCGGCGCCGTGCTCGGCGATCTGCCCCGCGCGCGCGTGCTGGCCTGCACGGCGACCGCGACGCCGATCGTGCGCGACGAGATCCTCGCCCGGCTCGGTCTGCCGCCGGATACGCCGCAGATCGTGCGCGGCTTCGCGCGGCCCAACCTGGCGCTGCGCGCCGCCGAGATCGGCGGGCGTCGCGAGCGAGACAGCCTCGTGGACGGCGCCCTCGCCGAGGCGCTCGGCGGTCCGGGGCGCGCGCGCGGGACGGCCATCGTCTACGCGCCGACGCGCAAGCAAGCGGACGAAGAAAGCGCGCGGCTCGCCGCGCGCCGCTGGCGCGTGCGGGCGTACCACGCCGGGCTCGACGGGAAGACGCGCGACGTCGCGCAGCGCGAGTTCGCGGACGGCCAGCTCGAGATCGTGGTGGCGACCAACGCGTTCGGGATGGGGATCGACCGTCCGGACGTCCGCGCGGTGATCCATCTCGGCCCGCCGGGATCGATCGAAGCCTACTACCAGGAAGTCGGGCGCGCCGGCCGCGACGGCGCCCCCGCGCTCGGGCTCCTGCTCATCAGCACGCGCGATCTGCCGCTGCGGCGGGCGCTCCTCGAGCGGGGCGCCGGCGACGCGACCGCGGACGCCGCAGTGGTCGAGCACAAGTGGAGCATGTTCCTCGAGCTGATTCGCTGGGCCGAGGGCGGCAGCTGCCGCCACGACGCGATTCTTCGTTACTTCGGCGACGAAGCGGAGACGCTCGCCGGCTGCGGCCGCTGCGACGTGTGTCTCGCCCTCGGCGACGCTCCGGAGGCGCGCGATCCCGAGCGCGTGACCTTGATCGTCCGCAAAGCGCTCTCGGGCGTCGCGCGTGTGCACGGGCGCTTCGGGCTCCAGCTCGCCGTCAAGCTGGTCCGCGGCGAGCCCGACGAGCGCCTCGATCGGGCCGGACTCACCACCGTGAAGACCTTCGGCAACCTCAAGGAGCACGCGGCGCCGTGGCTGGTCGCGCTGCTGCGCCGGTGCGTCTCGGCCGGCTGGGTGAGCTTCGCCGGTATCGACCGCCCGGTCGTCACGCTCACCGACGACGGGCGCGCCGTGATGCGCGGCGAGCGTCCGGCGAGGCTTCTGCTCCCGCCCGAAGCGCGCAGCCCGGGCGCCGAGCCGGCGCGCCGACGCGATACGGCGACGATCGACCGCGTGCCCGCGAGCCTGGCCGCGCGCGAGCCCGCCGAGCTGGACGCGCCGGCGCAGGATCTTTTCGAGGCGCTCCGTCGTTATCGCCTCACCGTGGCCCGAGCCGAAGGCGTCGCCCCGTTCATCGTCGCCAGCGACCGCACCCTGCGCGACATCGCCGCGCTCCGCCCCCGCGACCTCGCCGAGCTCGAGCGCGCCCACGGTGTGGGACCATATAAGGCAGCGAAGTACGGGGCCGGGATCCTTCAGGTGGTGGCCAAGCAAGCCGGTGGTCAACTACACTCCGGTTAGGAGGATGCGATGAAGCTCACGAGATACCTGTTCGCGCTGGCGATCGCGCTGACCGGATGCTCGAGCACCACGCTTCCTTACAAGCCGGTATCCCAGCCGTCGGGCGCGACCCTGTCCGCCGACTACATGGTCATGGCCGACCGACTGCGCGTCGAAATCGACACCAGCGGCTATCGACTGGAAGACGCGCAGATCGTGAGGGCCGACAACGCCGTCGTCCGGCCGCAGACGATCGAGCAGCCACCCATGGCCTACAACCCCGGCCCCACCGTCGGCTTCGGATTCGGCGGCGGCAGCTTCAGCGGCGGCCGCGGCGGCGGCGTGGGCGTCGGCAGCGGCGTGGGCGTCAGCGTTCCCGTCGGCAGCGGCGACGCGCGCGTGGCGGGGAATACGGTGCTGTACTTCGCGCTCGACCAGGTCGGCCCGGCACCCTGGCGCCTGAACATCAAGGTGGCCGAAACGAGTCCCGCCGAGATCATGCTGCTGCCGCGCTAGCTGCGCGGCCCGTCGCCTCAGGCGCTGCGGAAGCGCGTCGCCTTCACGAAGACCACCGCCAGCATCGGCAGCACGAATCCGATCACGGTCGTCAGCACCAGCAAGACCCCGAGCTGATGGTAGTCCGCCGGCGTCGTGATCGCGCCCGACGCGTCCTTCACCTCGCGCGTGACGACGAAGGCCTGGTTCAGGTACTTCGTTCCGAGCTGCGAGGCGGCCAGCGCCAGGTTGGTGAACGAGGCCATGACCGCGAAGAACGTCGCCTTCAACCGGTCGGGCGCCGAGTTCGCGATCCAGGCCAGCATCGGCACCATCGCGATCTGGCCCAGCGGCGATTCGATGGCCGTGTCGATGAGCACGATCATGCGCGCGTCCACGAGGCCCCCGGTGTGCGCCGCGGTCCAGTGGTGCAGGCCGTAGTACATGCCGACGACCGGCGCGCCGATGACCGTGGCGACGACCGTCAAGGAGCCGACGATGTAGGCGATCGATCGCTCGGCCATGAAGCGGCGGAAGATGAACAACCCGGCCAGGGTGAGGACGCTGCCGATCAGCGACAGCTCGGCCAGGAATTGCTGGTCGAAGCCGAGCTGATCGATCATCCACCAGGTGGAGCCGGCGCCGGGGCTGGGGATCGCCCGGAACACGAACACCAGGGCCGCCGTGCCCACCAGCACGTGTCGCGCGTCCGGCTCGAGCTCGTTCGTGATGCGCCACATCAGGAACAGCACGATCGCCATCGACGCGCCGAACACGATCTCCTGCCCGCCGGCGACGTTCCCGATGCCGACCCCGAGCGAGACGACCGCAAAGACGAGGCCGCCGCCGATGATCCACCAGTTGATCGGCGGCCGCTCGCCGTGGGGATTCAGCATCCGGCGCGCCTCGCTCCTGGCGAACCCCTTCGCCATCAGCCGTCGACCGTCGCGCCAGCGAAGCGCCGAGGCCAGGACGACGCCGAGCACCGAGACGACCGGAATGATCAGCGCCAGCTGATAGACCCGGAGATAGGCCAGCGCCTTCTCGGCCGCGGGCATGTCCCCCACTCCACGCAGCAGGTACACGTTGGCGAGCGAGACCAGCACGGAGCCGCCGATGATCGCGACGCGACCGAGCGTCTGCACGGTGGTGTTCATCGATTTGCGCTCGGCCATGCCGATCGGAGTGCCGTCGGCGTCGAAGCGCGGCACCGCCTCGACCGTCATCGCGTCGGCGACGACGTCCTGCACGACGTAGCCGATCGGCGCGAGCAAGGTGGACAGCACGAACCACGCCTCGATGCTCCAGAGCGCGCGCATCGAGTCGGTGTAGCCGAGCAGGCCGATCATGATCGCGAGGCTCGCGGTGATCGTGCCCGCGCCCACGAAGACGAGCGCGCCCTTCCAGCGCCAGATCAAATCGACCAGATGCCCGAGCGGCACCTTGAGCGCCCACGGCAGGCCCGCCCAGAAGCCGAGCCCGGCGAGGAACTCCGCGGACAGCCCCAGACGCTCCTTGATGTAGAACGTGGCGACGATCGCCGTGAGCCCGGAGATGCCCGCCGCGACGTACACCATGAGCGGCGGCAGATACGACAGGCGCATCTCCCGCCCGAGAGCCAGGAAGTTTCGATCGATCCAGGACCGGGCGAAGCCGACGGCTCCCGGCGCGGTGGAAGGCGGCGCGGACGCCATTGGTCACAGGGTATGCCCGGAATCACCGTTCCGGGCAATGTGATACCTTCGGCGCGAAAACCTTCAGGAGGGTCACGATGAGCGACAAGGTCGACGGCAAGACCGCCAGCCCATACGGCTACCCGTTCTGGGACTGGATGGCGAAAGAAGATCCGGAGTACGTGCGGGCCCGCGGGCCGTTGAGCGCGCTGTCGGTCGGCGAGGGCAAGGAGCTCTCGATCAAGCATCGCGAGATGGTCATCATCGGGATTCTGGCCTACCGCGGCCTCGAGAACGGCGTGGTGACGCACATGCGCCGGGCCATCGAGCACGGCGCCACCAAGCGTGAGCTGCTCGAGGCGATCGAGTCGGCGGCGGTGCCGGGCGGTGGCCCGACCCTGAGCACGGGCGTGCAGGCGCTGATGCAGCTCGACCACGAAGGCGCGTTCAAGAAGAAGTAACGAGCAGCCGTGCGCGCTGCAGGCCGTCGCGGGGCTGGGGCCCCGCCGGCCGAGGCGCGCACAAGAATGAGAATAGGAGGACGTCATGGCGAAGGCGTACTGGATCGCGTGCTATCACTCCATCAAGAACCCTGACGCGCTGGCCGCGTACGCGAAGCTCGCGGCGCCGGCCATCCAGGCCGCGGGCGGCCGCTTTCTCGCGCGCGGCATGCCGTCGAAGACCTACGAGGTCGGCATGAACCAGCGCACGGTCCTGATCGAGTTCGACAGCGTCGCGCAGGCGACCGCGGCGCACGACAGCCCCGGCTACCAGGCCGCGCTGAAGGCGCTCGGCAGCGGCGCCGAGCGCGACATCCGCATCGTCGAAGGAGTCTGACGCGCGCGCCTGAAGTCTGCATCAGTTTCCGCGCGTATCGGTCCGCTTCGCGGAACGTCTCTCGGGCCCTTGCGCCTGATGTGCGACCGGCGTATGGTCGCGGGACCATGAGATCCCGGGGGTTAGTTGCTGCTCTCCTCCTGGGCGTCCTGCTCGCGCTTCCCCCCTGTGCCCACGCCAGCCCCGACGGACCCGACGTGGATTCCCGGGTTCTACGACGACAACGATTACGACGACGTCATTCTTTTCATTACGGGCGCCGTCACTTGCAGAGTCGGCGCCGTGGCCGATCCGCAGCGGCCGGACGATTCGTCTGGCCGTTCGCGGCACATCCGCCGAGGCTCGTCCGGTGGCGCGGCGTCGCACACGATGTGCGTCGGCGCATTTCCATCGATCTCGCGATCGTCCGCTCGGCATTGCGCAGCGGGCGGGTGGGAGGCGGCTGCTCCACTCAACCTTGCATGGCCGGGGTGTCGGTCGTCTGTTCATCGCATCGCACGCGTCTTACCCGGCTCACCAGTCGCCATTGCCCTCCGCAAGACCGCTCGAGGCTTCTGCCCCTCGCGAGCACGACGTGGTGCGAGCTGTCCTCGCGCGGAGATTACGAATTATCGCAAAACGCACACTCTTCCATCCCGATCGTTCGGACTCGGCATCCTCGGCAACGACGGCCCACTCGCTGCGGTGTCGACATTGGCACTCTATGCGAGCAATCAGCGACGACACTCGTGTCGCGTTCGTCCATGATCTGGTCACGAAGCGAATCTCGAGCTATAGACGCGAGATAGCTGGCGGCGGGCAGGTGAGCGGATCAGTCAGATCGCGTGGTAATCACACGCGCCGACGGCCCCATCGAAGTCTTGCTGCACCGACCAAAGGAGCCCTCGTCCCTCCTGCAACCGACTAGAGCCCTTCACGGCGGGCTCGCGGCCGCCAGGACTGAACGTCAACCTTTACCGCGAGGGAGCCATACTGGTCGCCGCCCTCGGCGTCAACGCGCGGCACGGCCTCGACCGTCATCACGTCGGCGACCACGTCCTGCACGACGTAGCCGATCGGCGCGAGCAACGTGGACAGCCGAACACGCCTCGACGCTCGCGAACGCGCGCATCGAGTCGGTGTGGCCAAGCAAGCCGATCATACGCCGAGGCTCGCGGTGATCATGCCCGCGGCGACGTAGACCATGAGCGGCGGCAGCTGATCCTTCGCGGGCCGGAAGGGAACCAGATCGGCGATGAGCGTGGCTCGGCGTTACAGCCCTCGCGCCATGCGCTTGATCTGTCTCAGGGGCTCCAGAGCGTAGGCCTCTCGCATCAGCAGTGGGAAATTCGATTCACCAGTCTCACATCCTGCCGGCGTGTCGCCCGCGATCCGGTTCACAATGAACTTCTGTTCCAGCCGCAAGTTGTTCGTGTCGTAGAACAGGCTCAGAAATGGGTGCTCCCGCCGCAATTGCACGAGTTTGTCTCGGCTGAGAGTCGCGCCGTTGAAAGGGAAAGCGAACGGGACCCGTTCTTGATTCGTCAGCTCGCGCACGGCATCGCAGGAGTCAACGATCTCGCGAGTCGCGTTCTCCCAATCCAGAAGCCACAGTTCAGGGTGATTGCACGAATGTCCACCGATCGTGAAGCCGTCGCGGTGCAGGTCCAGGATCTGCTCCCGAGTCATGTAGGGCTTTTCACGACGAAGGAACTCATCAGTGTCGAGCCCCAGAACCTCACAGATCAGCTGCACTCTGTCACGCTGCGAATACGTCAAGCCCAGTATCCAGTTTCGAAGCTGCTCCCGATTCGTGAACCGAACGCCACAGCCCTCACCGAGGCGCACCCGTGCGGCCCCGAGCTCTTCGTCGTTCATACCGCGCAAGGCGTCGAGACAGAGGCTGATGGCGTTCCGATATATCATCGCTCGATTGTCGACCACGCTCTCACAGACGAAAAACGTACACGGGAGCCCATACCTCAGAAGCAAGGGCCGCACCGTGTCATGGCACTCGGCAAAACCGTCGTCGAACGTGATGCATACCGAACCGTCAGGGAGGCGATGCCGGCCCTCCTGGTGCGCGACGAGCTCGTCGTGGCTCGCGACGTAGCAGTGCTCCTTGAAGAAGAGCAGGTCTTGCTCGAACTGGTGCGGCGATTTGATGTCATACAGATTCCGCATGTGAGGGAGTGGGCGGGAGCTGACGGCGTGATAGCACACGATGAACACACGACCCGGCAGCATCGTCCTCATGAGAGGCAGCGGCAAGTATCTGACGAGCGCGCCCAGATGGCGTTTCATGTCCTAGAACGAAGGGCTGCCACGAAGCACGCCGCGCATGTCGGCGTCACGCGTAACAGACAGGAACAACGTCGATATGCTTTTCACCCGGCATGGACACGCGCAGTGGCGATCTCTTGTTCGGCCACAGAGTTCTATCTTCATAAATGAACAGCTGATATCTCGCGGGCAAAGAGTCCGAAGCGATTCGTTGCACTTCACGAAAATAGGGTTCGTACCGCTCGAAATAGTCCATCCCACACGCGCGCAGATGGCCAGCCTCGTAGGGATTCGGCTCCGAATATTCGATCGTCTTGGGACTTGCCAGTGAGATGGGAAGAATCGCCACGCCATGTGGCTTGAGAACCCGGCGAATTTCTCGTATCGCCGTACTGTCGTCGGGGACGTAGTCGAGCACCGCTGACGCCATGACGAAGTCATAGCTCGCATCACGGAATGGAAGGTTTCGGATATCGACATGTGCAGTCGACATCGTCCATAGCCAGGTCGACAGTCTCGTACTGTCCGAACTGCCGGCGAAACAATCGGCGAAAACATGGTTCGGGCGCGAAGTGAAGCATGCTCATCGCTGACGTATCGCGACCCTGCAACACGCCTCTGATCACGAGGTATTGCAGTCTGTGGCGCTCGAGCGCGCCACAATAGGGACATTTCGCGTGTTTTCTCAGACCCGTCGGAGGATGCACATCCATGAGCGGGCCGATGTAGCCGCACACCGGACACTCGAACTTCTCCTTGCGCGACCGGAATGTTTGCAGTCGAAAGAGCGCAAATTTCACGCCATTCCTGACGACACGCGCATTTCGTTTGAGCCTTCTTTTGAGCCCCACGGCACGATTCCGCTCTACCATACGAGCCACTGCAAGAAGTGGTCCACCAAGGCCTCGATCCTGGCCAGCGGGGCCCCGGCCAGGATCGCGACAATGATCCCCTGGAGAGAGTTTCGGGGGCGTGCGTGAAGGGTGAAGTTGTCCAATTTTTTGAGCAGAGCGAGCGTTTCGACAATCGCCTTGAGTTTTCTCATCTGCTCGAGCCGATGGAAGCGCATCAAATCAGCCGAGACCGGCCTCTCGACCCTGCGGATGGCCGCGGAAAGAAAGCCCGCCCCTAACGCGAGCCCCCCCAGGACGAGCGGGGGCTTGCTCATTCGATACGCGACCCTGCAGACTTCCCACACAGGGCTCCCTCCGAAACAATAATCCTTCTCGCCGTAAGAATAGAACGCTGACAGCGAGCTGCGTTCGGCGGTGCCGAGGGGGCGATGGTGGATGAAACGCTTCGCGCGAAACGACCGAGTCTTCCAGCCATTCATCCGGGCTGTTGTGACGGCGATCCAATCCACCCCTCCACCTTTGGCGGGAACATATCCGCCGAGCTCTTCGAAACAGCCGCGCCGGAAGAGTTGGCAACCGCCCGCAACATGATTCTCGCCTTCAAAACTGTCACGGGACGAATCGTAGCCGCCGTGTTGCAAGAACGGCGTGCCAGCGACTCCGAGATCGCGGATCTCGGCGAACTTCGTCAACAAGAACTCGAAATAGTCGGGCTCAAACGTAATGTCCGCATCGAGATTGCCGATTACGTCATAGTCGAGCCCATCGACCGCCTTCCAGGCGGCGTTGAAACAGTACGCTTTCGCGGCGAAGTTTCGGTCGCGGTGCGTCGGCATATCGAGGCGCTCGATCCAACCCAAGGACGCCGCATACCGGTCGATGATCTTTGCCGTACCGTCGGTCGAACCGTCGTTGACGATGATCCACTTGACGGGGCGCACGGTTTGGGCGAGCACGGCACGAATTGTTTGCTCCAAGAGCTGCTCTTCGTTTCGAGCCGACGTGACGAGAAGATACTTCGGTAGGGCCGACGCTGATCGACGCTTCACGACTCCTTCCTCGGCCAAGGGATCGTCAAGCTCGCTGCCACCGCTGCAGGAATCCGGACTACTTTCGGCGCCGCCTAAACGCCGCGGTGCTCGCCAGCCCAGCGAGGCTGGAGCCGAGGAGGAGGAGCGTGGCGGGCTCGGGGACTGCCCGTGGCTCGGAGAAGAGGAAGTCGTCCATCGCGACGACGTCATTACCTCCACCATCCGCGACGCCGAGCTGCGCGTTGCCGGTGGTGATTCTCAGGCTCGCGATCCCCGGCGCGCTCGGGTCCAGCAGGATGCCGGCGAATGAGAACATCTGGTTACCAGTGACGAACGGAACGCCCAGGGTTGTTATCAGATTGTTGGAGGCGTCGAAGAACTCGATCGTGGTGGCCCCGGTGTCGACATCGGAGAAGACCGCGCCGAAGCCGGCGACCGTCGCCGGGACTGCCCCGTTTGAGCCCGGAATCGAGAAGTTGGCGCTCGTGACGTTGCTGCCCACAGGGACGAACAGTCGCGCCTGGCTGAAGGGCGCGAACGTCCCGCTGTAATTCGTGCCGAAAACGTCGGAGAAGTCGTTCGAGGCCCCGCTCGGCCCGACGGGTCCCTGCAGGAAGCCGGTGCCGGGCGTCTGGAAGATGACGCCACGGTTCGAGAAGCCGGCAAAGGGCGTTCCAGAAAGCGTGCCATCCACGGCGCCGCCGCCGTCCCAGTTGATCTCTCGCCTTCCGCTTGGCAGCGGGCCGGCTGTGTTGCCATTGTTGGGAGCGCCGAGAGCCGACTGGAAGGCAGCGACCGTATCCTGGACGTCCGCGGCAGTGGAACCTAGGTCTACGAAAAACTGCGGCAGCGCGCTCGCCGAGTCGGGCAGGGTCAGAAGGACGGCTGCGAGCACGAGGCACACGAATCGGGCGGCAGTCATCGTGTGTCGTCTTGGTTGTCGCCTATTCGGGATTCGGTTCACACCACGCCCTCCTCGATGCTGCCTTGGTTCTGTCAGACCGCCTTTCGCACCAGTGCCTCAGCTCCGAGAGAACGGCCAGGCCTTGGCTGCCAGCAAACTTTACAAGATCGCGGTGACTAGCTCCTCCGCGTGGCATGTCACGCAATAATCGCGCCATTTCCGGAAACGTAGTTTTGCCAGTCAGTTTAGGGGGACACCCGCTCGCCGGGTGGGTGAGTGTAAGAATTGTCGACACATTGGCCGCGCCCGGTGATCGCAGCGCAACAGGCGCGCCAAGCGATCGCGGCAACGAACTCGGGCGCTGGCGATCGCGGGGAGCGGGCGCATCAAGGCGTTGTGGAGGCCGTGACGTTCCGCTCCGCTCCTCGTGGTAGTGCACCACGAACTCTTGAGTCCGCGAAAGCTTAAGCCCCGTTTCCCGCGCGCTGGCCGGGAACCCTGCACTCGTCAAGGTGCGACGCGGCACTGATTAACACGCGGGCTTCGAAATTCGACCCATCCTTCACTTCGCCCCAACGGGAACCGTCGCATCGCGCGACATCGCCGTCGCTGACCATCGTCGCTTCGACCTGGCATCGCACTTCCGCAGCAACATCGAGGGTGCAATCTCGCCCGGCTACGACCACTCTCCGACGCAAAATCGTATAGCGGCCGCCATCATCTCGTAGCGTTGTGCTTCTAGAGTTCCATGGCAAACCCCGCGCCGCGCTGAACGCGTTTTTCAACGACACTGGCCTAAAGTGCCACTGAGATTGGGCCAAGGTGTCAGTGGCAGAAACCTCTGACGTCCGGTATTGTCCGCTCATCACCGCGACCTGGTTCGTTCGGTGCAGATGCAGTCACCAGAAATAGTCGCGTCACCTGACAGGGGGCGAAGCCATCGCTCGAGCAAGCGGAACGCGGGCGGCGATCGACGTCCTCACCGCTCACCGAGTCCCGGCCGGGCTCTCCGGGATTTTCCGAAGCGCATTCGGGGATTGGGCGGATTGAGGGGCCATAGCGCAGATCGTACCTTCGAACGGAGTGATGGATTGCGATTCGTGAGTTGCTCGACCGAGACCACGTCTGCCTCGAAATCGTCCGATCCGTCGATAGACTGTCGCAGCCAACGTCGACGGAGGTTCGTTGAATGAATCAGCCGCCGTCCTTCGACTACTTGCGTCTCCTCCGCCGCGTGGCCGCCAATCGCTGGCGTCTCGTGCTCGCAGTGTTCCTGGCGGTCGCCCTGCCGACGATCGTGTGGGCGGTGTTCCTGACGCCCGACACCTACGAGGCCTCGGCCACACTCTTCCTGCTGCCGGAGAGCAGCGAACCCGCGTTCCTTCGCGAGTTCACGAATCCCGACGTCAATTCGCTCTACCAGGTCATGCTGAGGAGCCGCTCGCTGGCCCAGGCGGTCGTCGAGGCGCTGCCGAAAGAGGGCCGCGACGAGCTGAGCCGCCGGATCGGCTTCCGCGACTACGTGCTCGCCGTGATGAACCAGATCCGGCGATGGCAGGGGCAGGAAGGGATCGTCTACAGTCCGACGGAGCTGACTATCCGCGAGCTGCGCCAGTCCCGCATGGCCTTCGACATTGGGAGGGACGGTACCGTGACGCTCACGGCCACCGCGTTCAGCCCGCGGGTCGCCGCCGATCTCGCCAACACCTACGTCGACGTGCTGCTCTCCAGAAGTAGCGCGTTCGCGCGACAGCAGGCTCGCGGCACGCGCGAGTTGCTCGAGAACCTCTTTACCCAGGCCAAGACGAGTCAGGCCGACGCCCAGGACGCCCTGAGAAAGTTTCAGGCGCAAACCGGTGGGGCCGTGAAGCTTCCCGACGAGGCGAGAGTCGACCTGCAGCGGCTGACGCAACTGGAGACCTCGCTGTCCGACGTACAGGTCGACCGTGAGATCGCCGAGAGCCGCCTGAACTATCTGAAGGGCGGCGGGAAGTCAGGGCCGCTAGCCGGCGACGCCCAGTTGCTGCGGGAGCGGGTCGCCCAGCTGGCGGCCAGGCTCGTCGGATTGAACGAGAAGTACACCGACCAGCATCCGCTCGTTCAGGCGGCGCGCGCCGATCTTGAGGACGCCCAGGAGCGGCTCCGACTCGCCGTACGGGGCCAGCAAACTCCCCGGCCGGGCGGAGTTGCCCGGCTGAAGCCGCTGGAAGCCGCCCAGCTCTCGAAGCAGATGGCCGATCTCGAGGTCGAGGTCATCTCGCTCCGGTCCCAGGAGAGCGGCGTGCAAGCGCGCATCGCCCGCCTGAAGAAGTCGATGGGCTCCATGGGCGCCAAGGAGCAGGAATACGCAGGGTTGGCACGGATGGCAGAGATCCAGGCGAAGCTCACCGGTTCGCTCGCCGAGAAGATGACCGCCGCCCGGATCAGCGAGCAGGCCCAGGTCCGCGGCATCCACGTCATCGACCTGGCGGAGCAGCCGAAGCAGCCCAGCTCGAAGCGGCCATTGAAGTCCTTGCTGCTCGGCCTGCTCGGCGGTCTGGGCCTCGGTGTCGCGGCGGCGGTGCTCCGGGAATACGCGAGCCGGGTCATCGAGACGGAGCAAGAGGTGGTGGCGGCCTCCGGCCTCCCGGTGCTCGGCTCGATCCCGATCGGCGCGACCGCTGTCCGGGGCTCCGGCAAACGCGGAGACCACGCCAATGATCTTCGTGGCGACACATGACCCCCACTCACTGCAGGCCGACTCCTGCCGTGCGATCCGGACGGCCATCGACTGTCACAGCCTCGGCCTCGATCATCCGATCAAGACGCTGCTCGTCACGAGCCCGACCGCGCACGATGGCAAGTCGACGGTGCTCCTGAACCTGGCGCTGGCCTTCGTCGAGTCGGGCCGCCGCGTCCTCGTCATCGACGCCGACCTGCGCCGGTCTTCCCTGCACCGCGCGGTCGGTGTGCCGAACGAGCACGGCCTGACCGACATGCTGCAGAAGGGCGCCGCCTGGCCGAAGGGCTTTCGTGGTGTAGCGACAGGCTTCGACTTCCTGCCGTCGGGCATCAAGGCCGCGAATCCGGCCGCCCTCCTCAGCTCGGGCGCCATGGTCGCGCTGCTGGAGCAGGCGCGGGAGCGGGCCGACCTCGTGCTGATCGACTCGCCGCCGGTGCTGGCGGTTTCCGACTGTCTGCCGCTCAGCTCCAAGGTCGATGGCGTGCTGCTCGTCACGCGCTTCGGTACGACGCAGCGCCGGAGCTTGATCCGGGCGAAGGAGCTGCTCCAGAAGGTCCGTGCTCGTGTCGTCGGCGTTGTCGTCAATGGCCTGTCGCCCCGCGAGACGCGCCGTTACTGGGCCGAGTACAACGACTACGTCAGCTCCGGGAAGACCGGGCGAACACGGAAACGGAGGAGCGTGAAGTCTTTCTTCACTGGCCTGCTGATCGGTTTCGTGTGCGTTCTGGGCGGCAGCATCATCGCCAGCGCGGCCGAGGACGAATACCGGATCGGCGCGGATGACGTCCTGCACATCATAGTGTGGGACAACAAGGATCTCGAACAGACGGTCGTCGTCCGTCCAGACGGCAAGATCTCGTATCCGCTCGCCGGAGAGCTCCAGGCGCAGGACCTGACCGTGCCGCAGCTCACCAAGGAACTCACCAAGCGCCTCAGCACCGCGGTGAAGAACCCGAACGTCTCGGTGATGGTTCAAGAGATCAAGAGCTTCCGCGTCTACTTCGTCGGCAAGGTCCTGAAGCCGGGGGTATATCCAATCAGGGCGGGGACACCGTTGCTGCAGGCCTTGACACTCGCCGGCGGCACGAGTGAGAACGCCGACCTCACCGCGGCCTACATCATTCGGGGGAACAAGACCCTGCCCGTCGATCTGCGAAAGCTCGTGCAGGAAGCCGACCTCAGCAAGAATGTACCGCTCGAGCGCGACGATACGATCGTCGTACCGGAGATTGCACTGGGCAGCAGCCTGCAGGAGATGCAGGACCGTCGCATCTACGTGCTTGGCAAGGTTGCCAAACCTGGGCGTGTACAACCTCAAGCAGGACGTCCCCATCCTTCACGCGCTCTTCCTCGCCGGAGGGGCTGCGGAGGGCGGTGATCTGGCTTCCGCCTTCATCATCCGAGGCAAACAAAAGATTCCCGTCGACCTCTGGAAGCTCATCCAGAAGGGCGACGTCTCACAAAACGTGATGGTCAAGCACGAAGACACGATCGTCATCCCGGCCGGCGGCGAGCTGCAGAATGCCGTCTACATCATGGGTGAGGTCCTGAAACCGGGTGTGTACTCGCAGCCCGAGGCGCTCAGCCTGCTCAAGCTCGTTAGCCTGGCCGGCGGGTTCACGAAGTATGCGGCACCCAGTCGCGCCACGCTCGTCCGTCGCGATGGTGACAAGAAGGTTCTCATGAAAGTCGACCTCAAAGACATCATGAACGATCCGGAGAAGAACGAAGACCTCGCACTCCGCCCCGGCGACGTGCTCATCGTGCCCGAGCGGGTGTTCTAGGCCACAGACCCAGGAGACCTTCATCGTGCTCAGAATCGGCGTCATCGGCTACGGATACTGGGGCCCGAACGTCGTCCGGAACTTTGCCATGCACCCGGATTGCCGGGTCACCACCATTTGTGACGGGGACCCGGCGGCTCGTGCGCGTGCACTCATCCAGTATCCAGCGGCGCAGGCGATCACCGATGCCCGCGAGGTGGTCACCTCGCCGGAGATCGACGCGGTGGCCATCGTCACCCCGGTGTCGACGCACTACGCCCTTGCCCGGCAGGCGCTCGAGAATGGCAAGCACATCTTCGTCGAGAAGCCCTTCACGGCGGAATCGACGGCAGGCCGAGGACCTGATCGAGCTCGCGGACCGGAAGAACCTGGTCATCATGGTGGACCACACCTTCCTGTTCACGGGCGCCGTGCGGAAGATGAAGGAGCTGATCGACCAGGGTGTGCTGGGACGCCTGTACTACTACGACTCGACTCGCGTCAACCTGGGGCTGTTCCAGCACGACGTTAACGTCGTCTGGGATCTGGCCCCGCACGATCTGTCCATCATGGATTACCTGATCGGGCTGGAGCCCGAGCAAGTGGTGGCCACCGGGCAAGCCCACCTGAACGGTTTCGAGGACATCGCGTATATCACGCTCTATTTCCCCAACTGCGTGACGGCCCACATCAACGTGAACTGGCTCTCGCCGGTCAAGGTGCGGACGACCCTGGTGGGTGGCGAGCGGAAGATGCTCGTGTGGAACGATCTCGACCCTACCGAGAAGGTCAAGGTCTACGACAAAGGCGTCGAGCTCGAAAGCAAGCAGGGCATCTATAACCTCCTCGTCAGCTACCGCAGCGGCGACATGTGGGCTCCGCGCTTAGAGCAGACCGAGGCGCTGCTGCTCGAGGCGCGCTACTTCCTCGATTGCGTCAGCTCGGGGCAGCGGCCGTTCAATGATGGCCGTGCGGGGCTGCGCGTGGTGAGGATGCTGGAGGCCACCCAGAAATCGCTCAAACTTGGCGGCCAGCCGGTGTCCATCGGCTCGAGTCAGCAACGTTCGCATGAGTGCCGTCCCGGAAGTTTTCGCCCCGCTCGATTAGGGCGGGCGAGCATGTCAACGTCAGTGAGCCGCAAGCGCGATATTCCCCACATAGCAGAGGCTCACCGCCCCCCACAGCGGGACGGCAGATCACCCGTTATCGACGAAGGACTCTTCTCGCACCTGCTCGTCATGGAGCGCAAACGGTCGGAGCGGTCGAACCGACCGTTCATTCTTCTGTCCCTCGAGGCGAAGGACCGGCTGGATCCCGCCCTCGACGCCCTGGCAGCCGTGACACGCCGGACCGACATCCTGGGCTGGGTCAAATGGCCAACAGTCGCCGGTGTCATCTTCTCCGAGATCGGCGACTCCCAACCACTCCCGGCGGTCGAAACGGTTCGCGCCCGCATCTATCGGGAGCTCGGCCGACGCCTTGATGCCGAGGCGATCGCCGACTTTTCTCTCGAGTTCCGGATCTATCCGGAACCGAGCGACGGCGACTCGAAGTCCGGCCCGGGTCCCGCCGACCCCATCTTCCATCCGGACCTGCCTCGCGAAGAGCGCGCACGTAAACTCTCCAACTGGATCAAACGCGCCCTCGACATCTTCGCCAGCGTCACGCTTCTAGTTTGGCTCGCGCCCTTGCTGCTCGTGGTCGCCGCCGTGGTGTGGCTGACTTCTCCAGGGCACGTTCTGTTCCGGCAGATTCGAATCGGCAAGATGGGCAAACAATTCAAGATGCTCAAGTTCCGGACGATGTACGTCAACGTCGCCGAGACGGCGCACTACGAGTACATCACGAAGTTCATCAAGGAGAGCGGCCGCAACGGTACCACGCCTACGGACACAGTCTTCAAGCTCACGAACGATCCGCGCATCACGCCGATCGGCCACCTCCTTCGCAAAACGAGTATCGATGAGCTGCCCCAGCTCTGGAACGTGCTCATCGGGGAGATGTCGCTCGTCGGGCCGCGCCCGCCCTTGCCGTACGAGCTGCGTCACTATGCGCCCTGGCACCGCCGCCGGATTCTCGAAGCCACGCCCGGCATCACCGGGCTGTGGCAGGTCAAGGGACGCAGCCGGACGACGTTCGACGAGATGGTGCGGCTGGACCTCCAGTACGCCCGCACTCGATCGCTGTGGACAGATCTGCTCATCCTGTTCCGCACTCCCGCCGCGGTCCTGGGTGGAAAGGGTGCGTGGTGAGCGTCCGGATGTCCAAAGAGCCTGTTTCGGTCGCCACTCCCAACGCGTCGCTAGATCTTGCCTTCGGCGCGCGGAGCCGCGACGCCGTCTTCGCGGCACTGTTGCTGCTCTCCGCCGTCTGGTGCTGGCAGCCGCTCATCACGGTCATCGGCCGCTCGCTCAATTCGGAAGACTACGAGCACTATTCGCACATCGTGCTGATGCCGTTTCTCAGCGCCTTCCTCGTGTTTTTGAATCGCGAGAGGATCGTGAAGCTGGCCCGACCCGGGCTGGTCACCGGGCTCGCGATCATGCTCATGGGCGCGTTCCTAGTCGCGGTCCTCGGAGCGAGCGCCTTCATTGCAGACGCCGAACACCGACTCTCCCTCAGCATGCTTGGCCTGGTCGTGCTCTGGGTCGGCAGTTTCGTCATCCGCTACGGGATTCGCGCCTTATACAGCGTCACCTTTCCTTTCGCGTTGCTGCTCTTCATGGTGCCACTGCCGCCGGTGGTGCAGACGGCCGCGATCGTCTCTTTGCAGAAGGCGTCTGCCGACGTCTCCGCGGTGATCTTTGGGCTGATCGGCATGCCGTTTTTCCGCGCGAGCCGCTTCGTCTTTGCCTTGCCCGGTCTCACGATCCAGGTGGCCGAGGAGTGTAGCGGCATCCGCTCGAGCCTGGCGCTGCTGATCAACGGCCTCGTCATTGGATACTTCGTGTTGCGCCGAGGCTGGGCTCGTAGGCGTGTTCGCCGCGTTAATCATCCCGGTGGCGATCGTCAAGAATGCCGTCCGGATCGTCGTGCTGTCGTGGCTGGCGATCCACGTTGATCCGGGCTTTATCGGCGCCGGCCTCGTGCATCGCACCAGCGGAATTCCGGTGTTCATCGCCTCCCTGACCATCCTTGGCGGCCTGGCGTGGCTGCTACGGCGCGCTGAAGGCTGGACAGCTAACTACTCTCGATGATCGGTGTCGTCACGAGCGTCGAGCAGCGTAGTGTCATGCGCGAATTCTTCGAGCTGTTCAAGACCCCATGGGACTTTTGGCGAAGTGCCAGACGCTACGATGTCATCGTCGATGCTACTGGCGCTCTGCAGCATCCGTCGGCGCAGCTCGTCATCGCTTACGCCGCCGGTCGACCGGTCGCGGGCATCGCCGGGCAGACGACCGTTCTGACCCACCAAGGCGACCGAATCCCGGTCTACGGCACGTGTCTGACATTTCCCTCCAACGGGCACGTATCGGATGTCGTCGTCGAAGGCACGAACCGGTCCGTCGTCTCGGTCAGTCGCGAGGGTGGGACAACAATCGTGCGCCTCGGATACGACCTCATAGGAGAAGTACGATATCTATTGACGAGCGGTCAGCCAGCCTGCTACGCGGCCATTCCGACCCTCGAGCGTCACATCGCGATCCTGCGCGACACGATCGTCGCGGCCGGCATTCCCTTGGTGGAAATTCCCCCAGTGCCGGCCGGCCATCGCTTCATGGCCTGCTTGACCCATGACGTCGACCACGCGTCGATCCGCTCGCATAAGCTCGATCGCACGATGTTCGGCTTCCTGTATCGTGCTGTGCTCGGGTCGCTCATCAACTGGTCGCGCAAGCGCATCACGGCCGAAGTGGTGCGCGAGAACCTCGCCGCGGCGTTTCGGTTACCGCTCGTCCACCTGGGGTGGGCCCGGGACTTCTGGTCCGACTTCGATCGCTATCTCGAGATCGAGCAGGGGCTCGGCTCGACCTTCTTCGTCATTCCCGAGCGGAACAATCCGGGCCTGACGGCTCATGGGGCGGCGCCCCGAAAGCGAGGAGCCTCCTATGGCCTGCCGGACATCGCGAGGCAGCTCGGAGCCGTCCTGTCCGCCGGTGGCGAGGTCGCGGTTCATGGCATCGATGCCTGGCGTGACAGCGCGCGTGGCGAAGAGGAGAGGCAGGCGGTGGCTCGGGTCATCGGGACGCCGCCGGCTGGCAGCCGCATGCACTGGCTCTACTGGGAAGGCGACGCACCGCGCCACCTGGAACGAGCCGGGTTCACCTACGACTCCACCGTCGGCTACAACGACACCGTCGGGTTTCGCGCGGGGACGACGCAGGCATTCCGGCCGCTGTCCGCGACGCGTCTGCTCGAGCTGCCGCTGCACGTCATGGACACCGCGCTGTTTTACCCGGCATACCTCAATCTCACTCAGCATGCCGCGCACGACGTCGTCAGGCCGCTCATCGACGCGACTGAACGCTTCGGCGGTGCGCTGACAATCAACTGGCACGACCGCAGTCTCGCCCCCGAGCGGCTATGGGGCGCGTTCTACTGCGACCTGTTGGGTGAGCTCCGCCAACGAGGCGCCTGGTTTCCGACCGCGGGACGTGCTGTTGCATGGTTCCAGCGCCGTCGATCGGCGACCTTCGAGGCTGTCCGCTGGGACGGAGAGTCCCTCCGGGCGAACGTCGCCGATACACCTCTGCAGCACCTGCCCGGCCTGAACCTTAGATTCCATACCCCGACATCCGGAGGACGATCGCG
This sequence comes from uncultured Candidatus Rokubacteria bacterium, assembly GCA_963789955.1. GTDB lineage: Bacteria > Methylomirabilota > Methylomirabilia > Rokubacteriales > CSP1-6 > AR31. The sequence goes on along the minus strand of CAWBMV010000022.1, from coordinate 501,658 downwards.
GTCCTTCGACATGCCGGTCAACGGCCCGCTCGAGGCGAACGTGAAGATCGGTCCGACGCGGCCGGCGATCCTGGCTGGTCTCTGACCGATGCAGCTCACCAGAGAGGGAGAGATGGCGCCCGACACTCCGGTCCTTGTCGATGTCTTTCTCGACGAGTATTCCCGTGACGACGTGATCGCGAAATACCTCAGCGAGACCGCCGGTACCGGGATCGAGCACGCGCTGACGCATGTCTACGGGCCTGTTTACCGCAAGGTGGTGAAGGCGCTCGTGGCCCAGCGTCGACGCGGTCAGGCGTTCCGTGTCCTCGAGTACGGCTGCGGCGGCGGCATGAATCTTGTCAAGCTGGTCGACATCTTCCGGGAGGAACGGGCCGAGATCGACCGGGCGATCGGCGCCGACTTTTCCCCGCGCATGGTCGAGGCGGCCCGCCAGGACGCCGCTCAGCGCTTGACGCCACAGCTCCAGAAAAAGATCGGCTTCGCCGTGGCCGCCAACGAAACGCTGCTGCGCGATCTCGCGAAGGATCTCGGCGTCGGTGATCGGGAGATCGCGGACTCCTTCGACGTCGTCGTGGGCGTCAACACGTTCAGGTATTGTCACCGGCTTGCCCGGCAGATCGATTGTGCTCGCGACATTCTCAGTCTCCTCCGTCCAGGCGGCTACTCGATCATGATCGACATGAATCAGCAATTCCCGCTATTTCGCAGCCGGCTGCGCGACGCGTTCAGCGGACGGTCGAAGAGCGAATACTATCTGCCGAGCCTCGCAGAGTACACGGAGCCGTTCGCGCGCGTCGGCTTCAAGATCCTCGAGCGCCGGAACTTTTGCTGGTTCCCCCACTCCGCGGGCCCGGCACTGGTCGGGCTGCTCCGCGTGCTGGCACCGGTCCTCGATGTGTGCGTGCCGTCGTTCGCCATGCGCTCACTGGTCGTCGCGCAGAGGCCGTCCTGAAAAGCAGGATGGGCGGGTTGCAGCTCCTGGAGAGCAACGGGACGACGGCCTTGTCGCGTCTCCTTGACACGCTCGGCGTCGTCTTCACAACGCGGTCGCTCGCCCAGGCGCTCGCTTCTGGGGAGCGTCGGCTGGATCTCGGCGACACAGTGATCCTCTCGAGCGAGGAGCTCACGCGCGGCGTCCGGGAACATTCGGCGGATGTCATGGCGGGCTTTCTCCGTCGACACCGCCGCGTCCTGCTCTACCCGTTCCGGAGCACGGCCGACGCCCTGGCCGCGGTACGCCAGTGCATCGGGGTGATCGCCGAAGCGACTTCGCCGGGTACGGCAGGACGGCCTCGGTACGCAGTCCCGGCCGACAGCCCCGTCCAGAGTCCGTTCGCGGGCCTCGACATCGAGGTCGCGGACCCAGCCGCCGATACCGCACTCACCGTTCGCGAGTCGCCTTACCCGATCGCCCGGCTCGTCTCCGTGGACGACGGCGGACTCGCCACGTGGATTCAGCGTCCGGGCTCAGACGTCTTCATCGTGTCGTCGACGGCCGTGTTCGACGTCGATGACGAACGGACGCGGAATCTCGACTGCCAGCAGTGCTTTTCGGGGTTGGTGCCGCTCCTGTTCTTCCTGCAACACAGCAACGTTCCGTTCTGGCGCACGACAGTACCGGCCGCGAACCTGATCATCGACGACCTACCCCTGAGGCCGCGTTACGGCTTCGTGAACATCCGCACGCTGGCTCGTAGCGTCCGCGACCTCGGCTGCGCCGTGTCAATTGCGTTCATTCCGTGGAACTGCAACCGCACCTCGACGGACGCTGTCGAGGTGTTCCGGGCGCACTGGCCAGGGCTGTCGCTGTCCATCCACGGCTGCGATCACCTGGGAGCCGAGTTCGCCACGCAGTCCGTCGCCGACTCGCTCCCGCTCGTCGCGACGAGCCTCGAGCGAATGCGGGCCCTCAGCGCCCGCACGGGGCTCCCGCACGACAAGGTCATGGTCTTCCCACAGGGCCGCTTCTCGCAGCGGGCCATGGAAGGCCTCCGGCAGAGCGAATTCATGGCCGCCGTCAACACCGAGCTGCTGGACCATTCGACGCAGCGGGGCGTCCGCGCCGGCGAGCTGCTGGCCCCGGCCATCATGTCGTATGCGGGATTTCCGCTATTCCTGCGGCGGAAGATGAGCGAGCCGCTGGCCAATTTCGCGCTCGACCTCCTGCTCGGCAAGCCGTGCCTGATCGTGACACATCACGACGATTTCCAGGGCCGGCATGGAGCCCTTCGCCGCGCTCATTCGCTCGCTCAACCGGCTAGAGCCACGTCTGCGGTGGACGAACCTCGAGAGCATCGTCACGCGCGCGTACTCCACTCGCCGCAGCGGCGACGGCATCGACGTCCAACTGTTCTCCCCCACGAGCACGGTGAGCGCGGGTCACGGGGCGGAAGTTCGCTGCTCGAAGGCCGAGCCACTCCTCGACCGTGAGTTCGAGGTGCAGGTCGGCGACGAGCACGTCAAGGCGTGCCGGGAAGGCGGGGACCTGAGCTTCCGGTACGTGGTCCCGGCGGAGCTGCCGACTACGGTGCGGATAAGAGTCTCCCAGCCCGATCCAGTGTCGCGGCCGGCTCGACCGATCCGGTACCGGGCCAAGGTCGCCACGCGTCGTTATCTGTCGGAGTTTCGCGACAACTACGTCGTCCGTTCTCCATGGGCCACGGCCGCGGTGAAGCTGATCCGACGGCCGCACGTGCCGGTGACTTCACGATGACCCCGAATCCCCTCGCGGTCGCCCAGCTCGGCTGTGGCTACTGGGGCCCGAACCTGCTCCGGAACTTCTCGGCCTTGCGGGCCTGCCGCGTCAAGTACGTGGCAGACGCGAGCGCCGAGCGGCGGGCCTTCGTCACGCGCAATTTCTCGAACACGAAGGCCGTCGAGACGGCCGACGTCATCTTCGACGACCCCGACGTGGCCGCCGTCATCATCGCCACGCCGGCGGCGACGCACTTCGATCTGGCCCGTCGGGCGCTGGAGGCCGGCAAGCACGTGTTGGTCGAAAAGCCGCTGGCGACGACCGTGGCCGAGGTGGATACGCTGAGCCGCTGCGCGACCGACCGCGGCCTCGTCGTCATGGCCGGTCACACGTTCATCTACAACCCGGCCGTCCGCTACGTGAAGCGATTGATCGAGGCGGGCGAGCTCGGCGACGTGCGGTACATCTACAGCCAGCGGCTGAATCTCGGGCGCATCCGCTCCGACATCGACGCGATGTGGAACTTCGCCCCGCACGACATCAGCATCATCCAGTACTGGCTCGATGACCAGGAGCCGACGTCCGTGCTGCGCCAGGGGATGGACTGCATCCAGCCCGGCATCGACGACGTCGTGTTCCTGAACCTGGCCTACCCGAGCAAGGTGATCGCCAACGTCCACGTGAGCTGGCTGGACCCGCAGAAAGTCCGCAAGATGACCGTGGTCGGCTCGCGCAAGATGGTGATGTACGACGACGTGGCCGACGACAAGATCGCCATCTACGACAAGGGCATCGACCGCAAAGCCGTGCTGGGCGAGCACATGGATTTCGACCAGCCGCTGCGGCCGGACTTCAGCTATCGCAGCGGCGACATCCTGCTGCCGCACGTGGACTTCGTCGAGCCTCTCCGCCTGGAGGCCGAGCACTTCCTCGAGTGCATCCGTACCGGCAAGGAGCCGGCGACGGGCGTCGCCCACGCCCGCACGGTCGTCTCCATCCTCGAGCGCGCCGACGCGGCCCACGCGCGGGTGGGAGCCTGAGATCATGGGCGAGCCCCGGCTCCTGTCGGTCGGCATCGTGGACGTCCGCTTCGGCGAGAACGTCCGCATCATGCAGCCCGTCAACCTCTATGGCTGCACCATCGGCGACGACAGCTTCATCGGCCCGTTCGTCGAGATCCAGCGCGACGTCGTCATCGGCAAGCGCTGCCGCATCCAGTCGCACGCCTTCATCTGCGAGCTGGTGACGATCGGCGACGACTGCTTCGTGTCGCACGGGGCGATGTTCATCAACGATCCGTTCACGATCGGTGGGCCCGCCGGCAAGCGTGAGCTGTGGGGGGCCACCCGGCTCGGCAACCACGTCAGCGTCGGTACCAACGCGACGCTGATGCCCGTGAACGTCTGCGACCACGTGGTCATCGGGGCGGGCGCCGTCGTGACCAAGGACATCACGAAGCCAGGGATCTATGCGGGCAATCCCGCCCGACTGCTGCGACCGTTGACGCCCGAAGGGAGCTGCTGAGCCGTGAAAGTTCCACTCGTCGACCTCCACGCGCAGTATCTGACCATCAAGGACGAGATCGATGCCGCGATAAGCAGCGTGATCGCGGACTCGGCCTACATCGGCGGCGCGCACGTCGAGGGGTTCGAGCGGGCATGGGCGAAGGCCGCGGGGGCACGCCACTGCGTGTCGTGCGCCAACGGCACCGACGCGCTGATGATCGCCATCCGCGCCCTGGGCCTGAAGCCGGGCGACGAGGTCATCACCACCGCCCACACCTGGATCTCGACCTCCGCAATGATCACGCAGGCCGGCGGCCGCGTGGTGTTCTGCGACGTCGACCCGGTGACCTTCACGATCGACCCGGCCCAGCTCGAGGCGCGGATCACCCCCCGGACGGTTGGCATCATTCCGGTCCATCTGTATGGCCAGCCCGCCGACATGGACCCGATCATGGCGATTGCCGGAGCGGCACAACCTCTGGGTCGATCGAGGACTGCGCCCAGTCCCACCTGGCCCGCTACAAGGGCCGGCCGGTCGGCAGCTTCGGCACGATCGCGACGTTTTCCTTCTATCCAGGCAAGAACCTTGGCGCGTATGGCGACGCCGGCGGCATCACGACCAACGACGACCGCCTGGCTGACTGGATGGTGTCGTTCGCGCGCCACGGCGGCAAGGCGCAGCACGTGATGGAGGCGATCAACAGCCGCCTGGACGGCCTGCAGGCCGCGATCCTGAACGCCAAGCTCCCGCATCTGCCGAAGTGGACGGAAGACGAGGCGCCGGGTGGCGGCCGAGTACGACCGGCTCCTGGCCGGCGTGGGCGACATCGAGACGCCCAGGATCGGAACCGACCGCGACCACGTCTATCATCTATATGTCATTCGCACGGGGCGACGCGATGCGCTGAAGCAGCATCTGGACGCCGCCGGCATCTCCACGGGGCTGCACTATCCGAAGGCGCTGCCGTTCTATCCGGCCTACGACTACCTGGGCCACAAGCCGGAGGAATTTCCGGTCGCCCATCGAAATCAGTCCCGGATCCTGTCACTGCCGATCTATCCGGAAATGTCGCAGGAGCTCATCCACTACGTGACCGATCACATCAAGGCCTTCTTCGCGGGATGAAGTACGTTCTCGTCACGCCGGCTCGCAACGAGGAAGCGTTCATCGAGAAAACGCTCCAGTCCGTCGTGAGCCAGACGGTGCTGCCGCTGCGCTGGGTCATCGTCAACGATGGGTCCACCGACGACACGGGCGCGATCGCCCGCCGGTACGCCGAGCGGCACGCGTGGATCGAGGTGGTCGACCGGCCGGTCCGCAAGGAGCGGAGCTTCGCCGCCAAGGTGCACTCCTTCAACGCCGGCTACGAGCGTGTCAAGCAGCTCGATTACGACGTCATCGGCAATCTCGACGCCGACATCTCGTTCGAGAACGATCACCTGCAATTCCTCCTCGAGCGCTTCGCAGAGGATCCACGGCTGGGCGTGGCCGGCACCATCTTCAAGGAGGACGGCGGCTACAGCTCGGACGCGGACAGCTTCGAGGGCCAGAACCACGTCTCCGGCCAGTGCCAGCTATTCCGGCGTGAGTGCTTCCGGGAGATCGGCGGCTACGTGCCGCATCGGGCGGGCGGCATCGACTGGATCGCCGTCACCACGGCCCGCATGAAGGGCTGGAAGACGCGCTCGTATCGCGAGCGCTGGTTCTTCCACCATCGCAGCCTCGGCACCGCCGATCGCAGCAAGCTGGCGTCGAGCTTTTCGTACGGCGAAAAGGACTACTACCTCGGCAACCATCCGCTGTGGCAGCTCTTCCGCGTCGCGTACCGGATGTGCAAGCGGCCGTATCTCGTAGACGGCCTGGCCGTCGGGCTGGGATACCTCTGGGCGGCCGTGCGGCGCATCGAGCGCCCCGTGTCGGCCGAGCTCATGCGCTTCCATCGCGCCGAGGAGCTGCGGAAGCTGAGGGCGATCTTCAAGTCGCTGCTGACGATGCGGCGCATCGACAAGTTCCAGGTCGCCTCGAGCCCGACGAGCTCGCGGGGCGGATACCAGGCGCCATGAGCCTGCCGCTCACGGACGTCCGCGCGGCCGTCGATCGGTTCGTCGGCTGGCTCGAGCCGGAACGGCGAGACGTCGTACGACCATCAGAGCTACTTCGCCGGCCCCATCGGCCGCCGCGCGAAGGCGCTGTATTACCGCCGGCCACTGCTGGGAATCGCTGGCGGTGGCGCCGATGATCGCATCCGAGGCGCTGGTTCCCTCGGCGCGCCGCCTGTTCTGGAAGGCGCAGCGGTTCCCGATCGCCGATGCCCATTACGCCATGGGGTTTGCCTTTCTGGCCCGCATCGCCGAGCGCCCGGCGCACTACGAGCGAGCCGTCCACTTCCTCGAGATGCTGGAGCACACGCGCTGCCGCGGCTGGCGAACGCCACGCCTGGGGTTATCCGTTCGACTGGGAGACGCGGAATGGGACGATCGCGCGCGGCCACCCCGCTGATCACGACGCTGCCCTACGTGTACGAGGCATTCAGAGAGGTGTACGCGCTCGACAAGGACGAGCGGTGGCGCGCGGTCATGCGGTCGACCGCCGAGCACGCCCTGCTGGACTACCGGGACATCGAGATAGCGCCCGGCGTGGCCACGCTGCACCTATACGCCGTCGTCGACCGATCCGGGCGGAGTGATCAACGCCAGCGCCTACCGTGCCGCGATGCTCTTCACGACGGCGGCGCGTAGACCTGGCCGATCCCCAGTACGCGGAGACGGCGGAGCGCAATCTGCGCTTCGTCCTGGGAGCCCAGAACGCGGACGGCTCCTGGTACTACTCGATCGACGGCCAGCGCGACTTCGTCGATCACTTCCACACGTGCTTCGTGCTGAAGGCCCTGGCCAAGATCGAGGCGCTGACCGGCGACCGGCGCTGCACCGAGGCGATCGAGCGCGGCGTGGCGTACTACGTCCGCCATCTCTTCGACGAGCGCCGCCTGCCGAAGCCGTTCTCGCGCGCGCCCCGGCTGACGGTGTACCGTCGCGAGCTGTACGACTACGCGGAATGCGTCAATCTGGCCACCCTGCTGCGCGGGCGCTTCGGCGCGCCTCGACGCGATCCTGGCGGCCGTCGTCGACGATCTGCTCGCTCGCTGGCAGCAAGCCCGACGGCTCGTTCCGAGCCCGCGAGCTCTTCGTCGGCTGGGACAACGTGCCCATGCACCGGTGGGCGCAGTCGCAGATGTTCCGGAGCCTGGCGCTCTTGCTGAGAAGCGCCGGGGAGTGAGCTGAGCCATGTGTGGAATCTGCGGACAGTTCAACTTCGGCGACCGCGCTCCCGTCCTGCCTGAACGACATCGAGGCGATGACACGGACCATCGTCCACCGGGGTCCCGACGACGAGGGCTACTACCTCGACGGCCCGGTCGGGCTCGGCTTCCGTCGACTCTCGATCATCGACCTGGCCGGCGGCCATCAGCCGATGTCCGACGCCGAGCAGACCGTCTGGGTCATCTTCAACGGTGAGATCTACAACTTCCAGGAGCTGCGCGCGGAGCTCGAGGGCCGCGGGCACGAGTTCCGGACGAAGTCCGACACCGAGGTCATCGTTCACGGCTACAAGGAGTGGGGCACCGACGTCTTCGATCGTCTCAACGGCATGTTCGGCCTCGCCATCTGGGACGCGCGCCGGCGACGCCTCGTCCTGGCGCGCGACGCCATGGGCATCAAGCTGATCTACTACGCGATTCGCGGCGGCACCGTCTGGTTCGGCTCGGAGATGCGAGCCGTCATCGCGGCGCTCCGCGAGCGGCCGGAGGTCGACCCCGTCGCGCTGAACCTCTTCCTGCGCTACCGCTACACGCCCTCGCCGCTGACCATCTTCAAGGGCATCGAGAAGCTGGCGCCGGGCACGATGCTGATCGTGGAGAACGGACAAGCCCGGACGGAGCGCTGGTACCGCTACACGCCGGTGCCCTTCGAGACGCCGAAGCGCGACGACGAAGCCGCCGAGGAGTTGCTGGAGCTCTATCGCGCGGCGGTCCGCCGGCACCTGATCGGCGATGTGCCGGTCGGCATTCTGCTGAGCGGAGGCCTCGACTCGGGCCTGCTCCTGGCGCTGATGAACGAGCACGGCGGGCCATGGCCAGCCTACACGGTGGGTTACGGCGACGAGCTTCGCGACGACGAGCTGGCCGACGCGGCGGAGACGGCGGCGCTCCTGGGCGCGCAGCACGCCACCGTGAGGCTCGACCGGGCGGAGTTCGAGCGATCCTTGCCGTCGATCGTCGCTTCCCTGGAAGAGCCGATCGCCGCCTCGTCCATCGTGCCCATGTACTTCGTCTCCCGCCGGGCCCGGCAGGACGTGAAGGTCGGGCTCATCGGCCAGGGCCCGGACGAGCTCTTTGGCGGCTACAAGCGCCACCTCGGCGTCCGGTACGGCGAGTACTGGCGGAAGCTGCCGGCGCCCGTGCGATCCCTGGTGGGCTCGGCGGTCGGACGGCTGCCGCGCAACGAGACGCTGAAGCGGGGTGTTGCGTCACTGGCCGTCGATGATCGGCTGCAGCCGCTATCAGCACGTTTTTTCGCTCGCTCCGGCCGAGACGGTCGACGGGCTCTTCCGCGACGGCCTCCTGCCGCCAGACGGCCGGGCGACCGAGTTCTCGACTGCTGGCGGGAGCTGCGTGCCGCAGATGGCAGCAGACGGACGAGCTGGGCGGCCTGCAGCTGCTCGAGATCCGGTCCTCGCTTCCCGACGAGCTGCTGATGTACGCCGACAAGCTCTCGATGGCGCACAGCCTCGAGCTGCGGGTGCCCTACCTGGATCGCACGGTCGTCGAATACGTCCAGCGACTGCACAGCGATCTCAAGGTTCGCAAGACGAGCCGCAAATGGCTGCATCGTCAGGTCTGCAGCCGATTCCTGCCCGAGGCCATTCTCAGGCGGAAGAAGCGGGGATTCGCGGTCAACGTCGTCGACGACTGGTTCAACTCGTCGCTGGCCGGGCAGCTCGTCTCCACGCTCCGCGATCCGGCCGCGCTGATGTTCGGGATTTTTCGGCCACGAGCAGGTGCGCACGCTCCTCGACGACCATCAGTCGAGACGGCAGGATAACCACAAGATTCTCTTCAGCCTCGTTCTGTTCGAGCAATGGCTCCGGTCGACATCGGCATGAGCACGAACACGTTCACAAAGGATACGGCGGTCGATGGTAAGCCGACCAGCGCGGAGTTGGCAGCCTGCAGCGGCGCCACTTTGCGTGGACGACGAGCCGCCGTCCTGCTCTTCGCATATTACCCGGCCGATAATCGACCGCGTCGGGCGGCCGAAACCCTTGTCAACGAAGGCATGCAGGTCGAGCTCATCTGCCTCAGGAAATCCAGGGACGAACGCGCGCGAGAAACCTTCAATGGGGTCAACATCCGGCGGCTCCCACTCAGACGCCACCGCGGCGGACCGAGAGCGTATTTTCTTCAGTACTCGGCGTTCCTCCTGATCGCGTTCTGCTTGCTCGCCATGCGTTCGCTGACCCGACGCTTCGACCTCGTCCACGTCCACAACATGCCGGACCTGTTAGTCTTCAGCGCCGCTATTCCCAAACTCCTCGGCGCCAAGGTCATCCTGGATCTTCATGATCCAATGCCCGAGCTCATGATGACCATTTTTCGCCTCGAAGCCTCGAGCTCCGCCGTTCGCCTGCTCAAGCATTTCGAGCGATGGAGCATTGCCCTCGCTGACACGGTGTTCACCGTCAATCTCGCCTGCAAGAAGATATTTGAGTCGCGCAGTTGTCGCGCCGACAAGATCCACGTGGTGATGAACTCACCCGATGAGAACATCTTCGCGTTCCGGTCGGTCTTGCCCGAGGCCAGCAAGGCGGATCAACCCTTCGTCATGATGTACCACGGGTCGATTCTCGAGCGTAATGGTCTCGATCTCGCTGTGGACGCGCTGGCGGCCATTCGCCCCAGACTGCCGAGCGCGGAACTCCGAATCTATGGCGAGGCAACGCCCTTCCTCGAACTCGTGCTGAGAAAGGCCCGAAAGGACGGCCTGAAGGACGCGGTGCGATACTTTGGCGCCAAAGGCCCGAAAGGGATCGCCACGGCAATCGACGAGTGCGATGTCGGTATCATTCCGAACCGCCGCAGCATTTTCACGGAAATCAATACACCGACTCGCATATTCGAGTACCTGTCCCGCGGCAAGCCAGTGATTGCAGGTCGAGCGCCCGGGGTCCAGGACTACTTTGCCGAAGACGCGTTGTTCTTCTTCGAACTGGGAGACGCGGAGGATCTGGCCCGGATCATGACTCATGTCTTCTGCCATCCGGCGGAGGTCGCGGGCGTGGTGAAGCGTGGTCAGGAGGTATATCTCGCGCACCGATGGAGCGAAGAGCGCAGCGGCCTTGTCAACAAGACGGCAGAACTTCTGAGCGTTGCGACTTCGTAACAGTGATGGACCAAGACAGTCCGCTTGGGATCGCGCAATCCACTTCGGGTATGAAGACTTTTCGTATAGAGACGATCGTCGACGGTAGGCCTGCTCACGTCGAGTGTTTCGAGGTCAGTGGGCAGACATATAGCTTGACACGAGGCGCCGTGACTATCGCCCGGCTCGAGGATGAGTGGTACGAAGACGTGCGAGACCCTGAATCTGTCATCGCCAGTTTACGAGCCTCGCGCGTTGGTGTTGACATTTTCAGTTTCTGGCAGCGCGTCCCCGACACTGTCCCTCACTTTGACTTCTATACCGAGCCTGCCATGGTTGCTGCTCTCCCAGTAACGACCTTTGACCACTGGTTGAACAAACAGGTCAAGCCAACAGCCCGAAATAAGATCAGAAAGGCACAGAAGCTTGGGGTTGAGGTTCGCGAAGTCTGCTACGACGATAGCTTCGTTCGGGGGATGACCGACATTTTCAACGAGGTTCCTGTGCGCCAGGGCCGCTTGTTTTGGCATTATGGAAAGGACTTTGACACGGTCAAGGCACAGTTTTCTCGGCACATCTCTCGAGAAGATTTGCTTGGTGCTTACTATCGCGACGAGCTGATCGGCTTCGTCATGTTGGGGAACGCAGGACGCTTCGGCGACCTCGGGCAGATCATCTCAAAGATCCAGCACCGAGACAAAGCGCCCAACAATGCTCTGATCGGGAAAGCGATCGAAGTCTGCGAACGGAAGGGGCTTCCGCACCTGGTTTACGCGTTCTGGGGTGACGGGTCGTTGTTTGATTTCAAGCAATCCAATGGATTTTCCATGATGTCGCTGCCCCGGTACTACGTACCCATCACCCGCAAGGGGAGTCTCGCTATTGCGACAGGCCTTCACCGTGGATGGAAGCAACTGATTCCTAATCAACTCAGAGATCGTCTCAAGACCCTCCGGGCGCACTGGCTCCGCATCGTTCACAGCTGATTTAACGAGAGCTTCTATGCTAATAGATCGCAAGTCTTTTGCCTCATGCCGGGGATAGTCGGCTTAGTCAGCCGGCAACCCCCTGCCTTGTGTTCTGCGCGCGTGACGGAGATGGTCGCCTGCATGCAACACGAGACTTTCTACGTCTCGGGGACACACGCGGCGCCAGAGCTTGGCGTCTTCGCAGGCTGGTCAGTGCACGAACACTCATTTGCCGACTGCCAGCCCATCGTCGGTGACGATCAAGTCACCCTCGTGTTTTCCGGTGAATGCTATTCAGACCCGCCTTCTCGCCGGAAGCCGACAGGGCCGCAACGTGGAACCGGTGATAACACGGCGTCTCGGCTCCTTCAGCTCTACCGAGAAAGGGAGCACACGTTCTTCGAAGAGCTCAATGGCGTCTTTAGCGGACTTCTGATAGATCGGCAGAGACACAAGGCGGTGCTTTTCAACGATCGGTACGGACTCGACCGAATTTATTACCACGAAGGCCGAGAGGGATTTTACTTCGCGAGCGAAGCCAAGTCGCTCCTTCGGATCTTGCCGGAGTTGCGGGCGTACGACAGTGAGGGGTTGGCAGATTTCCTTCGGTATGGTTGCACATCGGATTGGAGAAGCCTCTTTCGGGACGTCGGGATTCTGCCTGCGGGGTCCGCATGGGACATCACTCGGCAACCGTATAAGAAGCGGTCTTATTTAACGCTGGTTGCACCGGAATCGCAGCCCCAGCTGAGCGTTGAATCCTTTCAGGAGGAATTTACCAACACGCTCACACGTGTAATGGGGCGCTACTTCGACTCGGATCGACCGGTCGGCGTCTCGCTGACGGGGGAATCGACACTCGTCTCATCATGGCCTGCAGCGCGGCTCAGAACGGCCGGCTAACCTCTTATACCTTTGGGGGCGTCGCCGGCGACACGATGGACGTCCGGCTCGCGGCACGCGTGGCATCGGCATGCCGGATCCCTCATCGCGTTCTCCGTATCGGATCCGACTTCTTCTCGGACTATTCCTCTCTCGTGGATCGTACCGTGTATGTGACCGACGGCTATTTCGGCTTGTGTGGCGCGCACGAGATCTACTTGAACCGCCAGGCCCGCGGCCTGGCACCAGTGAGGCTTACTGGAAATTTTGGCAGCGAGATCTTCCGAGGCGTATCAACGTTCAAGCAGCTCGGTTTATCACCCAATCTGATCGACCCGGGCCTGCGTCGTGAATTGCTCAGCGAGAGATCCTTGGCGAGCAACAGTACGTCGCCGAATCCGGTGTCATTCGCGGCGTTCAAGGAAATCCCGTGGAAGCTGTTTGGCAGTGCCCGCGCAGGCCAGTCTCAGGTCAGTATGCGCACGCCTTATCTGGACAACGAGCTCGTCGCTCTCGCGTTTCGTGCGCCCGCGGCGTGTCGGCGATCGCTCATGCCGTGGGCGGCCATCCTCAAGAGGATCGGGGCCGGATTGGATTCAATTCCCACGGATCAGGGGTTGCTACCTGCATCTCGATTCTTCACGTCCGTCGCATCGATTTGGTATAAAACCTCCTTCAGGCTGGACTACTGGAGGAAGGACGCCCTGCCCCACTGGCTTACTGGTTTCGACGATCTACTTTCCGGTCTCGACGGCATGTTGGGCTCGCATCGATTTCTGACATATCGGCGGTGGTTTCGCGACGAGCTCGCCGAATACGTTTGCGATCAGCTCAGGGCGTCTCGCACCTTGCAGAGCCCGTTGTGGAACGGGCGTTTTGTTCGACCAACTGGCAGACGCCCATATCAACGGTCGCAAGAACTATCTGCCTGACATCAACATGGTACTGACGTGCGCCGCAATCGATCGACTGCTGCTGCGTGCTGCCGGCACGCAAAGCCCATCAGGAAACACCCAATAGGTCATGCCGCCGCCGATCGCCCTAGCCCTCTATATCGTGCTTCTAATTCCTCTCCTCCGTCATGCCTCGGCACAGGAAGGGCCACACACATGGGCGCGGTGGGTCCCTGTGGTTTGGTTGGGCGTTGCAATGACGCGACTGCCGTCTCAATGGCTCGAGATGACTGCCGGTTCCTCAGCACAAGCTATGGAAGAAGGTAACTGGTTAGATCGATGCGTCTATAGCGTGATTATTCTTCTCGCACTTTACATCATATCCACTCGATCAATGAGTTGGCGTGGTCTTCTGGCAGGCAATTACATCTTGGCCCTGCTGCTCCTGTTTACGCTGGTGAGCACGGTGTGGTCAGACTATCCCGACATTTCCTTCAAACGTTGGATTCGAGACCTTGGAAGCTATCTGTGCGCTCTGGTAATACTTTCTGATCCCCGGCCCCTGGCGGCGCTCGACGCAGTTATCCGCCGGGTGTGCTACGTGGTGGTGCCGCTGTCTGTCGTCCTCATCAAGTACTATCGAGAACTTGGTGTTACGAACGATCAATGGACAGGTCTGGCGGCGTACCAGGGCGCGACCCTGAACAAGAACTCACTCGGAAGCCTGTGTCTCGTCAGCGGAATTTTCTTCGTCTGGGACACCGTCAGGCGATGGCCTCATCGAAGGGATGCTCTCACCACGCGAACGCTCCTCATAAATGTAGCTCTGATGGGGATGACTCTGTGGTTGCTCTGGCTCTCCAGTAGCGCGACGTCTCAACTCTGTCTGCTGATCGCATGCGTAGTGGTACTGGCTGCGCATTGGCGATTGAGCGGCGCCCGGCCACTGTGGCTCAAGGTTGGTATTCCGATTTGGATGTGCCTTTATCTAGGCCTTGACTACCTCTTCGAGCTCCAGAGTCTCATAACATCCGCGTTGGGGCGTGAGCCGACTTTGACAGGCCGAACAGAACTGTGGGAGATGATCTTACCGCTCAATCCCGATCCCCTACTTGGCGCTGGCTATGAAGGATTTTGGCTCGGTGATCGACTTATGACTATGTGGACGGCAGTTTGGTGGCAACCAAATCAAGCGCACAACGGCTACATCGAGGTCTATCTTAATCTCGGCTTCGTCGGGCTTCTTATCGTCGGCGGCTTTCTCTGCGTTAGTTATTACAGGATCTGGAACGCTGCGACGGTTGAACTTTTCTCCCTCGGCCTGACAGTGTGGATCGTTACGATACTCTACAATATGACCGAGGCGGCTATTTTCAAGGGCCCGCTGTGGTTGCTACTCCTAGCAAATAGCATCGTTATCTCCTTTGCCCATTCCGAAGCTCCAATGGCTGAGCGAGCCAGCCCGGCGGGGGTCAAAGGCACGAGCTGAAGCACGAGACTGCACAACCCGTTTGGTGCAGTGCGGACGCTCAATCCGGGCATGATTTCCACGAGTCTTCAGACACGGCTCTCGCCAGGAGCCTGCACGACCTGGCAACCCGCCTGCTCACGCATTTGGCTTCCCAGCCTCGACGTAGAGTGACTCGATCTCACGTTCTGCCGTGTCGCGCAGGAGCGCAGGATCGACACCCTGCCGGAAGGCGTGCCGGGCTATGTCGGCAAAGCCGGCCTCTTCCAGGAGCAGCCGCATGGTCGCGAAATCGTAGATGAACTGGTGGCCGTGGTTGCGGAAGATGCGGTTCACGCTCAACATGGGCGTGTGGCGGTCACGGAATCTGTCGGATTCCGCGTAAGGGAGAGGCGCCGAGAGATCGCCTGCGAGGACCTTAACGTACCGTGAGAGGTAGAGTTCGCCGTCAGGGACAACGATCCGAAGACGGCCACCCGGCTGGAGGACGCGGCAACATTCACGCAAGACGTCGAACGCCGCCCGGATGGGGAGATGCTCGAGACAGTGCTCACTGAAAATACCGCGCAGTGAGGCGTCCTCGAGGGGCAGGCCGCGGGTCACATCCCAGCAGAGATCCACGTGTGGATTCCAGTAGTAGTCCAGGTTCAGAAATCCCGGATTAGCGTTGGGGCCGCAGCCGATGTCGAGGTACGGCGTGCGGGCGATCTTTGCCCGATCGAAGAAGAGTCTTCGGTTGCGGAGGCAGATGGAGATGACCGCCCGCACTCTTGCGTAGCTGGTGAATGGGCGCAAGACGCAGACTCGTTACCTTTGCTGCGAGAGTATCATACTGCTGGAACCGAATGAGAGCCGGAGGCTCTCATTCACGGCACGAGCGACCCCGCGGTCTTGGCCGAGTTGGCGCGGGGCCGCATGCGGACCAAACTCCCGGCCTTGCGGCACGCGCTCGCCGGCCACTTCCGCCTCCATTGCGCCTTTCTCACGACCCAGATCCTGGCCCATCTCGACCATCTCGAAGAGAGGCGGTGGCCACGCTGAGTGAGCGTATCGCCCTTCGCGGACGCGGTGCCGCGCCTCGATACGATTACGGGGTCAATCAACGCACCGCCGAAGTCCTCGTGGCCGAGCCAGAGCCGATGACACCGGAGGGTTCATATACCGTATAGTATGACGTGCGGCCGCGGACGTTGTCGAAGAGTCATTCAAGTTGCGCTCGGCATAAAGAACGAGCAGTCTTCGCAGGAAAGCTCGTCTACAACTCTGCCTAAGAGTCTTCGGTTCTTATAGGCGAACAGAGATATGCGATTTCAATGCAGCACCAGATCCGGCATCGGCGAAGTCCTAGAGTGCCTCAGAAAATCACCGCCGCCTCACGCAACGCGTTTGAGGTGACTCGTAGCCCCGTTGCTCGAGCGTCTGCACAGCCCGCCGGGCGATGTGCTCGGCGTGGTGGCACCGGCGGCAAGAGGGAGGCATCTCCGTGCCTTCGCGTTAATATTGGCTGTCGTATTTGACTACGAGCTACGGCGACCCGTAGCTTGTTATTAACCTGAGCGAGGCGACGTGAATGACATGTCTAAAGTATCTTACCGGGCTCATCTGCTTGCTGCTCGCGAGTCCAGTTGCAGCCGACGTCATCAGCGCGGCTTCGTGTTCTCAAAGTGACGTTCGCGCGGCGTTCGCGAGGGTGACCGCCGCGACGACGCAGGTCAAGATCCCGGCAGGAACGTGCCACTGGACCGTCGCGCCGACGCTGACGATCCCGGCCGGGACCGGGACGATCGAGATCCTGGGCGCGGGCACGACCACGGGGACGGCGCGCGGGTGCGGGACCTGCGGCACGGTCATCATTGACGATGTACCTGGCACCGACACGATGTGGCAGATCAATAACAACACCAGTACGGCTCGGGTCGCCGGGTTCTCGATGACGCGCGGAACGGGAGGGTTGAAGGCTCAAGGTTTCCTCAAAACGTTTGGGCGTGCCAACCAGATCCGGATTGATCACAACACCTTCAATGGCGGCGGTGGTGCCTTCCTGTATAGCGCGTACGTATCGGGAATGACCGGGGTCTTCGATCATAACGTGGGCACGGCTGGCGCGGGCGGCACCATTGCGATGTATACCGGCTACCAGCATGGGGGGCAGCCCTTTAGTAATTCCGCTGATGGCGCGTGGTCTTCGGCGCCGGGCTTTGGCTCGTCCGACGCCTTCTTTGTTGAAGACAACACCATCGGCAGCGCGATGGATTGTGAGCGGGGCTCGCGGGTCGTGGTCCGAAACAATACGGTCTCTCCCGGCAACGGCATCAACGCGCATGGCACCGGACTCTTCGGCGATGCGCGAACACGGGGGTGCCGAACGATCGAAGCCTACGGGAACAATTTCAACGACGGCGGGCAAGGTGGCGCGGTGGTGATCGCCGTGACCACGGGATCCGCGCTCGCGTGGAATAACACGACGGTGTCGGGCTCGTCGTTCTACCAGTTGGTCAACTACCGGCGTGATAACAGCCAGGGACCGATCGCTCCTCCGAACGGATGGGGCATCTGCGGCACGACCAACGGGGGCGGCACGAACTGGGACCAGAACAGCAACGCCTCGACGGGGTACGCCTGCCTGGACCAGCCCGGGCGTGGCCGGGGCGATCTGCTCTCGGGCGACTTCCCGAACGTCACGAACACGATCACCGGGGGGATCTCGAGTCAAGCGAGTGCGTGGCCGCGTCAGGATATCGAGCCGCTCTACGAGTGGGGCAATACGAACAAGGGCGGTCCCGTCGGGACCTCGAATTTCTTTTGCCCCTCATGCCTTGAGAACCGCGACTATTACCAAGACCAACACGCGGCCTTCAACGGCAGCGTGGGTACGGGCCAGGGCCTCTTGAGCGCGCGCCCCGCCACCTGTACACCGAGGGTGGCCTACTGGGCGACAGATACAAAGACTCTGTATCAATGCGCGCCGGCGAATATCTGGACAATCTATTACCGGCCTTACATGTATCCACATCCTCTCGCGACCGACTCGTCGGCATCTGCGATCCCCACGAACCTGAACGTTAAATGAAGTGTGAGAGAAATATCCGGTCACGAGTGAGCAGCCTCGAACTCCTCGAGCGGGACAATCCGCGACCTTGCGATGAAACTGGGTAAGCAGGGAAAGTCCTAACATTTTCCTGTTCGACAGACCTCTATGGGCAAACACTTCATGAGAACAACAATTTGTGTTGCGAAAAATCGACCAAGTTGCGAACCCGCCCTGAAACTTCTCCTACTTAGCCTGACTGCCCACAGTCCCAGCCTGGAAATAAATCTCTTCTATCCGCCGGCCACACCGGAGTTCTTCGCGTGGATGAAGAAATGTCCCCAGGTTCGCTTTCAGACCGGGGCCCTTGCCAATGCTTCCGGTTGGAATGTAAAACCGGTCGCTCTAATGCAGATGCTGCAAGAGGGATTTGAACAGGTAATCTGGGTCGATACGGACATCGTCGTTAAGAAGGATTTGGTCCCTCTATTTGCTCCAGTTGGCGAGGACGCTTTCGTTGTCTGCGAGGACGGACTTGGGGACGAACGCGACGACCGAAATGCACTTCGCGCGCGCCTTTGGGGGTTCCCCGTTGGCAGAGTGCTGCCATTCGGGTTGAACTCTGGTGTTCTTCGTGTGACAGGGCATCACCACGGTCTTCTGCGGCGGTGGTGGGAATTGCTCCAATCAAGTGAATACCTTGAAGCCCAGAAGTTGCGATGGCGACAAAGGCCCTTTCATTTGTTGGGAGACCAGGACGTCTTAACGGCTCTGCTGACATCAAAGTACTTCTCGGAGATTCGGCTAAGCATACTTCGAAGGGGCAAACACATTATTCAGTTTAACGGTGTCTACGGTTACACCGTTGTGGAGCGTGTTCGAAACCTGCTGAGCGACGGCCCGACCTTCGTCCATTCTCCGGGAGGGAAGCCGTGGTCTGAGGAGTGGCGACGAGAGACTGGTCTACGCGAGTCCATAAAGAGTATTTACCTCGATCTCTCGCCGTATACGCTTTCTGCGCTGACATTCAGGAAGGGTCTTGAGTGCGATGCCGATTGGATGGACCCTCACTATGCGTTTAGCCGAATCCTGCGAAAGCTTGGAGTCGGGCATCCAGCACTCGCCGGCCTGCCGCTCTCTTTGTTGTTGGAAGTTCCACGCTCTGTTAAGAGCCGGCGGCCATCTGCCCATTTGGAGCTTTCTCTGTCAGCACTCAGTCAAGCGGAAGCAGGCCGCCACAGCCATGACCTGGAATCGACAGCAGAAGGCGAGCATTGATGTGTTCGTCGAGGACTGTAGGCAGCCTCCGAGGTGGTAGGCAAGGGAGTCGCAATGCACATTTTCCATAAAGAAATTCGCATTGAGCGGACCGTGATCCGCATGGCGCGCGTAGCGGAGGGTTACGATTCCGTTGATGATCCTATGCAGCTTCGATTTGTTCACCTTCATGCAGACGGATTCGCTATTAGAAGCAACGATGCGTCCCGTCGGTGATGCCCCTAGTGGACCACCGATACTACTCGATCACGTACGTATCCTGAGCAATATGCAGCCCAATGAGCATTAGAAGCCGGCCCACGTGCTCAGAAAGCCTGACAAAATAACTCATGAACCAATGATGCCCGAGCACCGCTAAGACAGGAAGTGCCAGGAGATAAATCGGGACAGCGACGACTGACTTGATAACATCACGGATACCAAACGTCGGGGATACTTGACCCCGTTGCACGGCCCTCCTAATTAGGAAGGAACGCGTCCACCGAACAGGAGGGATGGCCTCGTAGACGACGGCCTCATTACACCAAGCGAACCTATATCCCTTTGCCATCATCCTTCTAAAGAAATCTTGGTCCTCGCCGACGATATAGCGGCGGTCGAATGGCGCAGATTCCCCTTCAAGGATCTCCCGTCTTAGAAGAACATTCGCAGTAATCCCTTGTCTCCATCCGATCGTGAAACCGCTTCGATAGGTCGGACGTTCATGGAACCGGCCTCTCACAATCCACAATGGCGGTTGTCCTTCAAAGAGCGGCTTGACGGGCCCGAGAACACCATCCACGTTGTACTCATTTAAACAGTCGAGAAGTTTCAGGAGCCAATCGCAGGTCGGCACCTCATCGTCATCGATGAGGGCGACGTAGTCGCCGACGGCGCCGGCGAGCGCCGCATTTCGCGCTAGTGCAATGCTCTGCCTGGGCTCAACACGATAGGCCGTTGAAATGAGAGAACTCTGTTGGAAGTCGCTAACGACGGCTCTGGCGGACTCGTCGCGGTCGTTGTCGACAACAACTACGGAGTAAGAAAACAACGAGGCCGTCTCTAGTTGGAGCAGTCCCTCTAAGAGTCTCTTTAGAGAGTTGGGCCTCTTGTACGTGCAGATGCAAACAGTGATATGAGGGACCCGTCCGACGCCGATCGCGTGCATGCTCTCTAGGGCGATGGAATCCTGACTTGCTCGAAAATCGAGTCCATAAGCCTCGCCGTGCGCAAGATCTCGCTGGAAGGGATCGGCGGCGGCGTAGCGTCCACGATCGAGCGGTAGAAAGCCGCCATCAACTCCTTCTTACCAGCCTCCATGTGAAAGTCGTTCCTCAGGAACAATCGCGCATTGCGCGCCGTGTTTCCGACGTACTGCCGGGCCAAGGTGATCGGGGGGACGAAGCGCTCCAGATAGCTCTTGAGTGCCCCACCTCTCAGCTTCACAACGGTCTGCTGCTGTTCGTCAAGCACCAGACCGTTTCGGGACCCGAAGACTCGGAACTGATGGAGGACGGGCCGCATCTGGGACGAGAACGTGAAATACGCTGTGCTGCCACGCTCGTCGACGACGATGACCCTGAGCTCGTCGAGCACCTCTTCGCCGCAGAGGCGCCGAAGAAACGGGCTCACGAAGCCGTGGGCAATGACTCGGAGGTTCTCCCCACTGAGTAGCTCGGCGATGCGGGCGATGCCGTGACTGATGACATTCTGCAGCAATCCTCCCGGAAGCATCCGCACCCAGTGCCCCTTCTCGCCCAGGAACGCGCGCGCATACATGGGGTCGCCGAGGTCGTAGCCATAATAGCTTTCCATGTGGACAACGGTGTCGCCGAGGTATCCCTGGCGGATCAGTGACCGCATGCGCCGGGCGGCCTGACTGAACTGAGCGTCATGCCCGACGGTCAAGCGCAGCCCGCGTCGCTCGGCCAGCCCGACGAGCACCTCGGCCTCGTGAGCGTTGAGCGTGAACGGCTTCTCCACGTACACATGACACCCATGCTCGAGGCATTGTCGGGCGATCGTGAAATGGCTCTGGGGCGGTGTCGTGACGTGCACGACCTCTGGCCTGGCCTCCTCGAGGAGCTGGTCCAGATTATCGAAGTAGCGCGGAGCCTCGAACCGCTCGGCGAATTGCCGGGCCATCAGCTCTTCGCGGTCGCAGGCTCCCACGAGGTCACATTCCTTGATGCGCCGGATCTGCTCGGCATGAGCATCGGCGATCTTGCCGCATCCGACGATGGCCACGCTAAGAGACACCGCGCTCTCGTGCCCTGCAGCTCTCGAAGTAGCGCCGAAGCCCTTCTGCGGTCGTCACGCCCGGGGTCCAGCCCAGGAGCGCTTTGAGCTTCGCGTTGGTATAGCGGCTGCCCTTCCAGTACGCGTGCCACGCCCGGCGATTGAAGACAGGAGGCAATTGGCCCTCGGACCACGTGGAGTATTTCTCCCAAGCGGAGCAGAGCAGATAGCTGACCAGGCGCGGGACGGGGATGGACCGGAAGGGTCTGACGTGTCGCTTGTAGAGCCGCAGGAATTGCCGACTCGTGGGGAGGTCGTCGTCGACCACATTCAGGACCTCTCCGTCGACACCCTTCCTGATGCCAGCCAGGACGATTGCGTCGGCGCAATTGTCCACGTACGTGAAGGGTATGACGTTCGTCCCTCCCAGGTGCAGGAAGATCCCGAACGCCCCGGAGCCGACCCGGCCCGTGATCCCCGCCTGACCAGGACCATACACGCTCCCGGGCCGAACGAGAACGTAAGGGATCCCGTGCTTCGTCCCGTACCCGACGACGAGCTCATCCTGTTTAACCTTCGCGTAGCAATACGCCTCGCCCCGGCGCTCGGGGTGCGCCTCGATCGGACACGACTCGTCCAGGAGACGCCGGTGGGGCTTGTTCCGGTTCGTGTAGACCGCGAAGGAGCTGACGTTGACGAATCGCCTGAGGCATCCGTGCCCCAGCGTGGCGTCGAGAAGATTGCGCGTCGTGAGCACCGAGTTCATGAAGGCGTCGGGGAAGGATTTCTCCCCGGTCCCCGCCGCCAGGTGATAGATCACCGCCACATCCTTTGTCGCCTTGATGCAATCGTCACGCGATAGAAGATTTCCCCGAATCAGGTCAACGCCGGCCGTATGGTGTCCGCCGACCATGACGTCGAAGGCGTCGAGGCCACTGGACCGTCGAGTGAAGCAACGAATGTTGCGGAAGCCGCGACCCAGAAGACTCGTGACAACGCGGGTTCCGAGGAATCCCGTCGCTCCAGTGACGAGGACCAGGTCGCTGAGGCCGATGATCTCCCCGGCTCCTTGAGCCGAAGCCTCTGTGCCTGAACGTGTCCGGTCGGAATCCATTCGGGGTGAGTCGACTATGTTGTGAGAGGAACCTATCGATTCTCTGATGTTCTGCGATGCGGCAGGGAAAGCAGGTAGTCGCATCGCCTCGTCAGCGACCATCTTGTCCGCGGCAGATACACCATCGCGAGTTTTCCGCATTGCCAGCCGCATAGACGTCGAAGCCATTCATACTTCCAGGACAAACGCGGGGCGACCAATTTACCGCCGAGCTCGGCCGCCAGACTTTCAGCCTCTCTGACGATGTCCATCCGCTCCGGATAGAAAGTCAGCAACCAGTTCTGCAAATATTTCACGCACGCCGCCCGCGTGCGAGCACTATCTTCTAATGACAAGAGATAGCCGATGTGAAGCCGCATCGAATCAAAATGAGCGGCCATCTTGCGGTCCGATCGGCCGATATAGCTCAGGCGACTGTATCCCGAGACACGGTAGAAGACCTTGGCATCGGAGACGAACCGGACGCCCTCACTCGCGAGAAGCACTCGGCAAAAATACTCGCCATCGTCATCGCCGAGCAGCCGGGGGTTCCAGGGACCGGCCGCCTCACTCATCTCGCGACTCACCAGCCAGGTAGCGGTCTGCATGTACAAGTTCTGGCTCATTTTCCGAACCAGCCATTCGGTCGGTGATAGGTCGCACCAGAGAGCCGTTGGCGTGAACCGCGCGCGCTGCGGACGATACATAAAGGACGCCCAGCCGGACGACAATAGACTGCGGCTCCCGTCACCGCTTTCCACGAGGGCCATCTGTCGAGAAATTTTGTTCGGCGACAGAAGATCGTCGGCGTCGAGCCACTGGATGTAGTCGCCCTGACAGAGGGAAAATGCCTTGTTACGAGTCGCCGCCGCGCCTTCGTTGTCTTTGGTCACCACGAGCACTTGTTTCGACTCGAACTGACGCGCTATTGCCAACGTGTCGTCCTGGGAGCCGTCGTTGACGACGATAATCTCTGTTCGTGGCCACGTCTGCGCCAGCACCGACTTGATAGTGTCGGCGATGAACTCTGCGGCGTTGTACGCGGGAATAAGGACCGAAACGAGCTTCTTCATGTCAGATAGGACGATGTGCCTTGGCGCCCACCCGCTCGGCGATGGCCGATGTTCCGAACCTGTACGCATCGGACAATGGCCGGCCCCCAACAGTCGGCAGAGCGAATTCTATAGACGTCCGTTAGTCTCATGGTCCCGTCGTGAATTATGACCCGCATCCACCATCAGGGCAACGCGAGTACAAAGATTCTGCGGGGACTGACATTCGCTGAATCCGCACAAACAGACGCCGTCTTTTTTCGCCATACTAGCGTGTTGGGGGGCCGAGTTCGAATCTCCGGGCCGTCTCCGCCACTGTCGATTCATGTGTCTCTCACCCCAGAGCCCTTCCTGCAGACGTCGTGCACCGCCGCTCGCACGATCTCGGCGTACGACTCCCACGTCCAGCACATCAGGAAGCGCCGATGTGCGCGCTCGGCCATGGCCTCGGCGCGCTGTGGATCGCGGATCAATTCAAGGCACCGACGCGCGAAGACATCCGGCGTGTCGGCCAGAAACAGCTCCTCTTCGTCGCGTAGATCATAGCCATAGGCGCCCAGGCTCGTCGCGACCAGCGGACAGCACCTGGCGAAAGCCTCGACAACCTTTATGCGTGTTCCCGCACCGGTACGGATCGGGACGATCATGCCAGACCAGCTGGCGATCTCGTCTCCCACGTTACGCATCCGACCGAGCCCCGAGATGTCGCGCCCCCAACCGCTCGCCACCTCCGTTCCCTCCCCTACGACGCGAAGCTCGACTTGTGGCAGCTCCCGCCGGACCAGCGGCCACACGTTGCCGCAAAACCAGCGGACGCCTTCGACATTGGGGTACCACTGGAAGTTCCCGATGAAGCCGAGTCGAGGCGGTTGAGCGGGAGAACGGGACACGCGCGCCAGACGCTCGAATCCATTCGGCAACACGCGGACCTGCTCGATTCCGAGGTACTGCCGATCGATCTCACTACAGACCAGGAGCACGCTGAATCGCTCGGCGAGCCTTCGCTCCCGACGCCTCCAGATCACACTCATTCGCCAGTCGAGCAGCCGTCTGCCGACTGCTCCATCCGCCCGGGCCGACGATGCATAAAGGCCACTCGGAATGTCGTCGATGTCCAGGATCGCGTGTGGCCAGCGGTCGATGCGCAGAAGATCGGCTGTTTTTATCGTGTGAACCCATGCCAGGTCGTGCCCTGCCACCAGATCCAGAACCGCCTCGCGCTCGCTGGCATCGACCCCTAAAGGAACGGTCTGCAGATATCCGGGATCGAGCTCGTGGCGCAGGCGGCCAACGATCCCACCTGCCGATGACGGCCTCACAGGGACGACACGCACAATGTCGAACTCGGCTTCGCTCTGCTTGCGCCAACGGTCGTCGTCGGTCACGACGACGACGCTGACGTCGCCACACTGCTTGAGCAGGCGTCCGATCTGCTGTACTCGCTGCTGCGCCCCATACGGCGCCGCGCCCGGCCAGTGAGATGTCACGTACAAGATTTTCAGGGCGGACATGATCCTCCCGTCGGCGCCGGCCGGATCCTACTCATCGCTTGATACTCCACAAGAGCGTACGATACGAACACTTGCATTATCACAAAGTGGTGAAAGCGTTCGTCAAGAAGCTTCTCTCGACGACGCCAGAGCCATGCGCGGCAGAGCGCATGTATGCGTTGCGCCCCACCCATACCAACTCGCTGCGCCGAAGAACCCGGTCGACGACTGGTCCGTCGCTTGCGTCGATATGAAAGCCATCAGTGTCCATGCCATCGAGGGCTGAGATTCCGCTGAATCCACGCGAATAACGGGGTCTCGTTCCACCGCAATACCACACAGCGGGAGCCAGCTCGAACCTCCGAGCCGTCTCTGCCACTGCATCTGCGCTCCAAGACCGGCGAACGCCCGGCAGAACCGTGACGTGCCCCACGCGCGCGAGCGCTTCGATCGTTACTCGAGTCCGCAATCCGCCGCCGTGGACTGCGCCGTATGGCTGGTTCTCCCCTATGAACAGGATGGGCGGATGTGAGAGCATTCTGGCAATGGAGGCATTCAGAGTTCGCTCATTGCGCTAACGACATTGCGTGGTGCTACGAAAACCCTGGAAAGCCTATAGCTGAACTCTTTTGAAGATATGAACATACTTATCGTCAGTCCAGTCTTTGCTCCGCGCATCGACGCCGAGGCGTTTTGCGGCGGTAAGTTTGCCCAGGCTCTGCTCCCAACCAATGTCGACGTGTCTGTCATCTGCTGTCACACGGGCATGCAGCCGCCGCTCCTGGCGGACGGGTCGAGGCGTTGGGAGCCGTTGCGGCGCGTGACCGTGGATGTCCCCAATCCAGCACGTGCATCGCTGATTGCGCGAGCGTGGCGAGGCGTCAGGTATCAGACAACCACGTGGACAGGCTGGACAAAGGCGGTCATCGCGAAAGCACGCGAACTGAACAACAAGAAGAAGTTCACACTCGTTGTCTCCCGCTCATATCCCTGGTATGCGCATATCGCCGGCTATTGGGTATCCTCGGACCTTGGAATTCCCTGGATCGTCAACTTCAATGATCCGTGGGATCTCTCTCGATTCATTGTCGACCCGAAAGCGAGGTCCGAATGGAAGCATGGCGCCAGCGAGGGATTTTGGCGACTGCGGGTACTAGCGAAGGCGTCGGCCGTAACATTTCCCTGCGAACGCCTCCGAGACTATACGTTACAGGGATTTCGCCGGAAACGAGTCGAAGTCATTCCCCACGTTGGCGCATCCGTGGACGTCACTTCCAATGAGCGAGACTTTGTCATTGTTCATGCGGGCAAGCTACGGATGCATGAAGCGACTGGACGCCGAGCGAATGCGATGATTGAGGGCCTCGCGCAGTTCTTTGCGGTCAACCCCGCCGCGCGACCTCGCACCAGACTGGTCTTCGTAGGGCCCGAGGATCCAGTGACAGCCCAGTACGCGGCCGCGCTCGGCGTCGAATCGTCTGTCACGTCCATCGGTCAGGTCGGCTACGACGAAAGCTTGGCATTCATCGCGAGTGCGACCGCCTGTCTGCTCGTCGAGGCCGATCTAGACACGGGGATCTTCCTGCCTTCTAAGCTCTGCGACTACATCGCTGCACGCAAGCCGATCATCGCATTGAGCCCAGCCACCGGAACCGTAAATGATCTTAGCAAAGAGGGAGGGATTATCCGCGTCGGCCCACACGATTCGGGCGGGGTCGCGGACGCTCTTCAGATCTTGTTTGATGCTTTCGTTCGGGGTGGTCTCGGTCGATATGCCCCACCTGAATCGCTTGCATGCCGTTATGAGTCGACGACAATCGCGAAGCAGTTCCTTCGCGTCGCCGCCGAAGTGACACGAGACGGTAGAGACCGTGTAAATCGGACCGGGTTTCTTGGGACACGGAGTTGGCTATGATGACCGTGACTGCGGCCACGGCCTCGAGCAGGTCCGCGCTGCGGGCCAACTCGTCGCCTACTCTCTTCCTTCGTCTCGCGAGGTGATTCGCTCACGGGTACGGAGCCTAGCAAACCACGTCGTATCGGGCACGAGCGAGCAGATCGCGCCGCGCCGCCCGAGGGTGTCGTCAGCTTCCACGCAGCCCGCGCAGGAGCGGCACCAGCCAGCGAGGAACCAACGGCTTCAGCCACGATAGCTGACTCGAGCAGCGGCGACGCGCGCACGTTGCCGATGCTGCGGGGGTTCACGCCGTCGTACTCGTCGATCGCGAAGACGGTGTGATCAGCGCTCAGGACGACAACAGCAGCGTCGTCTTTCCCGATCCAGTCTCCATGGAGTGATCGATGCGGCGGGCGGATGCCAGCCGCGCGAGACCGCGCAGCACGGGCATCGTCACCGAGCCGGCCGCGTGCCAGTCCTCCGGCAAGAGCGCGATGCTTTCGAGCGGGTTGTCGATCGCTGGGGATGCCATCGTCCTTCTGCCGCTCGGCCGCGCGGCGACCTTCGTAGACGCCATTGTCGGAACTCGTCGCTCCCCTCCCCACGTCAGCGGGGGCTCTGTCGGCCTGCCCACAGCTACAGACCGGGATGGAGCACTCGCCAACTATTAACGCCACTCGACCGTGGGAGCGGACGCCCTGGCACGCCACGCCGCGGGTGCCCGCGACTGGCAAGATCGCTGGTGATCGAATCGATCGTCGTGCCACCCCGAGTCCGAATTTGACACACCGGCTGCCCCTCAGATGAGGGAACCCTTTGATTGGCTCCTGCCACGCTCGCCTGGCTCGGTCGCTTGAGTGAGCTTCCGCGCCAGTACACGCCATACGGAGCTAGCGTAGTTCAGGAGCAGATCGTCGGGCTCCCGGCGTCCATACGCCACCCAGAAGTCACCGACGTAGGCCGCGACGGCGTGGCGCACCAGCTGACGCACATGCCCGTCGAGTGTGGAGGGGATGCGCGCCTCTGCAGTGCGTTCCAGATCCCGGACGCTGTCCGCCAGTTCCTCGACGGAGTGCGGGGGATCAGGATCTATCGTGGCATCCAGGCCTGCCAGGGCCATCGCCTTGCGATACTCAGCAAGGGGGTAGAACTCGGCCACGTCATAGTGTTGCCAGGAGGCATCGCGGACCTGGTCGTAATAGCGCCGCGCGTCCTCTCTTCGCAGGAGCGAGATCCCGAATAGGCCGTAGTGGGGATCAGCCAGGACGTGATCAAAGGCGCGATTGTTGGGCATGGCGACGTAGGCTACACCGCCTGGCCGTAGGGCCGCCGCCATGTGACGGATGAGCGCCCAGGGGTCCTCGACGTGCTCCAGGACATCATTGCAGGTGATCACATCAAAGACCCCCAGCGAGGCCATGAACGAGGCATCCAGGCTGTCGCCCTGAATCAGCTGAGCCGCGCAGGGGAAGTCGCGCAGAAGCGCGTGCGACAGGCCCAGCAGGTCGGCGTCCGGCTCGACGCCGACGGATTCCCGGGCGCCGCCCCGTACGAATGCAATCGAGAACCCCCCATAGGCCGAGCCGATGTCCAGGTGTCGGGTACCGCGCACGTCGCGGTAGCGTTGCACGAGGGCGGCGGCCTGCGCGCCGCGCTCAAGGCTGAGGAGGGCGTACTCCCGGAAGGCGCGGCGGCGCGGGTGGCGGTGGCCCAGCTGGCGGCGAAGATGCGCCCGATACGCCTTGGCGAAGTGCGGGCGCTCCCATTCGCGACGCATCAGCCGCACGCGCGGCAGAATCGGCGTCAGGAGCGTGCGGACCACGGGTTGCCGGGCAACAGTTCGGGCTACCGTCAAGAGGGCATCACGCATCACAGCCCCCCCAGCCGACCCCGTGATTGCCGACTTGGAATCAGCGCACCTCGAACCAAAAGCTAGCGCCAGCGAACGTCGGATGTTCGGCTGTGGCCGACCCAAACGTTGCCTGCATCTCAGATGTATGCGCTACCGAAAGATATTGCGTCGATAGAGCGACCTTATACCGAAGCGAGTGCGTCAACAGAGCATGCAGGACGTACTGTTCCGTATATAGATAGCGGTCATAATTAGAAGGGTAATCGAATGGAATGAAGACATCATGTACATGCACGAGGACGCCACCCGGCAGCGACGGTATAACGTCGCAGTAGAGATACGGTACATCGCCTCGTGCACGGCAAATATGACTCGAATCGATGAAGAGCAGCGTCTTGCGTGACCAATCGATCCGATTACGCAACCCAGATCGTTCAACCGGCTCTTCGATCACTTCATCGACAACATGGCCGACGGATGTCCGGGGTTCGGGGTCTACGATGACGATCTTTGTGTGAAGGCGCGCGTGGTCCACGGCCTTGCGCGCGATCAGCGTGCTGAAGCCTGAGCCGACCTCCACGATCTGCTCGGGCCGAAAATCGAGGATCATCGAGCCGTAGATTTCGGCGTCAGGTGTAGGATAGTAACCGTTCTGGATGGCTCCGCGACCGAGGAAGTTACCCCAGTCGGTAGGCACGTTAATCGTCACATCGTTGCGCAAGCTCTCGTAGAGAGCTTGATGTATCGATTCGGAACGCCACCTCTGGACGCGCTCAAGCTGTTCTTTATCGTTCAGGTCGATCCCGGCCATACAGAGTCGTCGGGCCGTTCTGTAATATTCTGTCAGCTCGCTCGGCACCGGGTAGACCCACCGCTTGGCATACTCCGCCTGGTCGAGGGTCTCCATCACAGTCGGCGCTAACCGGTGCATCAGCCCCGGGAACAGTCGGTCGATAATCTGCCTCATAGTCTCGCCACACCTGGCATTGCGCGCGGAACGCTTAGCAGCAATTCGTCATGGGCCAGCTAACGACGCCCTGAGTCCCAAGATGACGCGTACTATACGCTCCGTCGCTTTGCCATCTCCGTACGGATTCACTGCCCTTGACATTGCCCGGTAGGCCGGCCTTTCAGTCAAGAGTCGCGAGACTTCGCGCACGATACTTTCGGTTCGTGTCCCGACGAGTCTGGCGGTTCCCGCGTTCACCGCCTCCGGACGCTCCGTAACCTCCCTCATGACGAGAACAGGCTTTCCGAGGCTCGGCGCCTCCTCTTGCACTCCCCCCGAATCGGTAAGAATCAGCGTAGCCCGGTCCATCAGCGAGACGAACGGAAGATACGGAAGCGGATCAAGCAAATGGACGTTGGGAAGAACTCGTACTCCCTTTGCCTTGGCTCCCAGCATGCTCTTTACGATCTTTTGAACATTGGGATTGAGATGGACCGGATAGACGAATTGGACTCGCGGGAATCTTTTCGCCAGTTCTGCAATGGCTCGGCAGATCGACTCGAAGCCCTTGCCGAAGCTTTCGCGCCGGTGGCCTGTGATTAGCACCATGCTCGTCGAGGAATTGCTGGCCGAGAGTTCTCTGTTCAGTCCCGGGACGACGGGCGCGCACCTCCGAACTCGGTTTCTAGCCAATAGGAGCGCATCGATTACCGTGTTCCCTGTGACGTAGATCCGATGATTGGGAATTCCCTCGTTTAGCAGATTCGCGCGGCTACTCTGCGTGGGCGCGAAGTGAATATCCGCCAGATGAGATGTCAACACACGGTTCGCCTCCTCTGGCCACGGCGCCTTGAGGTTATGCGTCCGCAATCCCGCCTCGACGTGAGCAATCGGAATACGGTTATAGAATGCCGCCAGAGCGGAGATCAACGTTGTCGTCGTATCCCCCTGGATAATTACGAGTCCAGGGCGCTCCCTTTTGAGATACGAGTCCACCTTCTCCAATCCGCGGGCTGTGAGCGACGCAAGGTCCTGATTGCGGTGCATGATCGCTAAGTCGTCATCAGGAACGATATCGAAGACGCTCAGGACCTGATCGAGCATCTCCCGATGTTGAGCGGTCACGCACACTCTGCACTGCACTCGCTTCTCTTTCTTGAGAGCGACCACAACGGGAGCAAGCTTGATCGCCTCAGGCCGAGTGCCAAAGATGACCGAGATCCGCATCAATGCTGTTGCCTCAGAGAACGAAAAGCCCGTCCACGAGTTGGCTCGGGCCGCCCATGTCAGCGACGGCACGTCGTACTCCGTCTTCTGACGGCAGGTCGTAGTCATCACCACAGATAATGTCCGCCCCGACTGACTGCGCCCACATCAGGTCGGCTTTCGTCGCCTCGTACGAATGATCGGCATCGCAGAAAAACAACGCCGGCGGTGGCCCGCCGTAGCTGTCGTAGAAAGCGTCCTTCGCCATACGAACGACGCTTACGCGATGCTTTTCGATCGCCTCGGACAATCGGCGACGAGTGATTCGATAGTGACTCTCTGGGCTCAAGCCAAGGGGATTCCATGAGTAGTTGTCGACAGTAATCAGGCTCTGTCCGTGATTCTTGAACGTTGTCATGACCATCGTCGACAGCCCGAAAAGCGTTCCAATTTCGATGATCGGTCGCTCCGGATCACTCTTTCGGACGAGCTCTCCGAGGAGTCGGATCTCCTCAATGGACAGTTCACCGAGGTTACTCAGTGCTCGATAACACTGAGCCTCCTTATAGCTGAAGCCCCTCAGCTCCTCTGCTTGATCCAGACGGCAGACTTCGTAACCGAGACCACGAATAATTTCTTTTGTGATCCTTTTTGGCCTCCCAAATAGCTCGGCGAACGAAGACATGTTTTTACTCCTTTAACATCCAAGCCGCACCAAGATCTCCGGGACGGGACTGGAGCGGTCACCGGGGAAGCTGATACCGCGGCTTCACCGCAATTCTGCCTGTGTAGTCAATGCGTTGCAGCAAGATTGGTTCTTGAAGTCTCAAGAGATACTCGTCCACGGCTCTCCGAGCACCAAGCCAGTGACCATAGTCGTCGATGATGAGCACACCGTGCGTCGACAAGCGCGGAAACAAGTGTTCAAGTTCGTGTCGCGTCGATTCGTACCAGTCGGTATCGAGTCTCAGAATAGAAATCTGTTCCGGCGCTTCCACAGGAATGGTGTTCTCAACGCGGCCTTTCACGAAGATCATTCGAGGAGCCGGATAACCTGTCGACAGAAGAGCGGCGCGCGTTGTCTCTAGGGTGCTGACGGCCCTGATCGATGATTCAGCGCCCGCATCTCTCAACAGCCCGTGCGCTCCGCGCTGATGGAGATCAACGTCAGCATAGGTCGGCTCCGGCATTCCCTCGAACGTATCAAACAGATAAAGGCTGCGGTCGGTCACGCCAAGCTGGAGCAGGGTTCGAGCCACGGCCATCATACTTCCGCCTCGCCAGACGCCACACTCGACGATGGCCCCCGGGATGCCGTATTTCACGGTGTATCGCACAGCATTACACAGCGCCGCGATTCGCTCGGGAGAAGTCATCGTGAAGCGCTCGATCGCGCGCCATGTTATTCGATCGTCGCTTGAAAGATCTGGCGGTAAGTCGTCAACTGCGCGCGCGGCCGGATTCACCGGATGATGCCGAAATAGCCGCCCCAGTGCGGCACGCACACGAGACATCGCCAACGCACCACGCGCTTTGGGGCCGGAGAACATCAGTCGGCAGACGCCTTCATGAATTAGGACTTGGAGCGCGAAAGTCGACGCTTGAAAGCACGTTTGATACGCCGCACCGGTGCAGGTATAGAGTCTCGCCAGGAAAAGAGCGACATGTCGCACGGAACGCTCCGCCGAATGGCCGGCCGTGGATACTGACCAGCGAAGAGATCCGCCATTAAATCCTGGTAGGCCGCACCCATTGCGTCAATGGAGAACCGCCTCCTCGCCGTATTGTGTGCTTCCGCACTCATCGCGTGCCACCGGGATGGATTTTCATATAGCGTCGCGATAGCGTCGACAAACGCATCTATCGCGCCAGGCCTCACCAATACTCCATCGCTGCCTGATTGGACCGCGTAATTGGTACATCCGGTCAGCAGGGATGCGACCGGTACGCAACCGCAAGCTTGCGCCTCTAACAGCGCAAGCGGCAGGCCCTCAAAAAACGATGGGAGCAACAGCATGTGCGATTGTAGAAGGAGACCGTAGACATCATCCCCGTCGACCGGACCGCGGAGCCGATAACGCCCCTCGAGCCCCCTCTGTTGCAGTTGGTCCTCGAGTAAGCCGCGATCGGGGCCGTCGCCGACAATTTCCAGTGAGCAATCGATTCCGCGGCGAAGGCAGCCCTCAAGGATCCCGGGCATCAGCAACACACCTTTTTGCTGATGCTCCAGCCGTCCTAGATATGTCAGTCTCAGCGCTTTATCAAGAGGACGCCTCTCTCGAATAATGGCTTCGCTCGGTATCCGGACGCCATTCGGAATCGTTACAACCGCACGGCGAGGGACTCTACGAGCAGCCACCTCCGCAACCAACGGACTAACTGCCACCAAAACATTCCACTTATTCTCGTTCGAGCAGCCAACGGCGAAGATCTCATCAAACGTGTTGTGGAGAATCGGCACGACGAATGTCTTTTGTCCGAGAAGGCCCAGCCCGGCCTGCGCGTACCGAGCGTGGTTCAGGAACACGACATCATATCGACTCTTGGCCAGCTTCCTGCCGATACGCCACACGTGCATTAGAGCGCTAACGGGTGCTGAGTCATTCTCGGGACCATAATGGTGTGCCGCCAGGCCGAACTCGGCCGCTCTCGCGAACCATTCCCCTTTCTCCTCGGTTGTAATGATTTCCACATCGCAGCCGGCGTGTTGCATGTATCGCCCGAGCTGCAACAAGAAAGTCTCCATCCCCCCACGCTTCAATGCATACGTGACTAGAGCGATGCGTCGCTTCAAGCACACGCTCCAGGTGCCTGAGGAGGCCCGGGCTTTGAATACGCCCGCCACTTTTGCTTGAGAGAGTGGACAATCGCAACCTTCACCGGCTCATCGACAAGAACAAAAAGTGTGACCGCCACGGTGATAACGCCTGCAGGGAGTGCCATTGCGATCCTGACGACAGGTGACATCGTCAACGCGGAGGCTCCCACGACCGCGATGAATATCAGTGCTATAAACACCCGGCTGACAGTCCGAGCGGGTAGCGACGGCCGCAGATATAGGAAGCTCCAGATCGCCAAGACGCCATATGACAACGCGAACGAAAAAGCCACCCCGGCCGCTCCCCAGGCCGGAGCCGCGAGAGCCGCGAAACAAAGCAGAAGGACACCCCAGGAGATATTTTGTAAGAATCCAAACCAGAGTTTTCCTTCTGCCTGAATCGCAGGCCCGACCGCGCTGCCTGTTGCGACGACCATCACGCTAGATATGACTCCTATCAATACCGGATCGGCACCCGCGAACTGCAGTCCGTACAACTTCATGATCCAACTCGAAACTAGCATCAGAACAACCGCCGGCGGAAACACGGCAAGCAGTGTGAGGCTTCGAGTCAACGAAAACGTCTTGCCGTACTGTCTCACTGCCATTTGGGAATTCGTGGCCCCCATGGCCATCATAGGCAGGGCAACCTGGAGGAAGGCTTGCGGAAGAAACATCAGGAAGGTCCTCCACTGATTTGCCGCGCTCAACAGTCCAAGTTCACCGTAGCCCCCCGGTTGGTTTACGAGAATCGTATTGACGAGCCACATCACCGGCGCCACCATTACGCCGCTCAAAAAGGCCGGTATTGTGAAATTTCGAATCACAGATAACTCCGACATGATGCCTCGCATCGAGATGACGATGTTCATCTGGCGACACTGATGACGGATTGCAGCACCCGACAGCAAGCATCCGATTACCGCGACGGCCACGTTGGCTCCGATCGCACCCCGCACTCCGAACAGAAGAACGCCGCCTATCACGAGAGGAAAATACAGCAGCCCACGGAGCAGATTTAATCGCGCAATTTGGCGGTAGGCTTCGAATCCAACCAGGGCCCCGCCCTGTGTCTCCTGGAGAGCATTCACCAGTAGCAACAAGCATCCCATCCGTATCTCGAAGACGAGATGCGGCGCCTTCAACATGCCGGACGCAAGATTCTCCGCGGCGAGAAACAGCAGCACCGTGATGATCGCTCCGGAGGAGAGCGCTGCGAGCCTCGACAAGCCCAAGATTCTCCCCGCTCGGCCCGGATTCGTGAGGCGAAATTCAGCGACATACTTCGTCGATGTGAGTCCGACTCCGAACCCCGCGAAGACACCGAATGCGCCGAGGGTGCTGAGAACTATCCCGACCTCTCCTACCCCTACTTTCCCGAGGAGCCGCGCGGTGACGAATGAGGCGATCATGCCCAGCACCTGGGACACGATAGCTCCGCCGACCGACCAGAACACTCCCCTCGCAAAGCGGAACTCTACCGAACCAGCGGGCGCGAATGGAAGCACCCCAGCTAGGATCCAGGCCCGCAATGAATGGGTGGTCGATGCCAGGCCTCTATGGAACATTTATCGGGGCGTTGGCTTACCTTGCCGGATCAGGACAAGGTTTCGCGGAGCCGAGTCCGTCCGTCGCGCGTACAAGACCAGCTTCCAGTAGTAGCGGAGGACCTGGCGAGCTTGACGCGAAGAGGCGCACGAGGATCTTGGCCTGCCACGCAAGTTCAGATACGAGGTCTCCTGGGCGCTTCAGCGCTTGCTCCGTCTCCATCGTGTCACTCGCGACGAATTCGACCTGGAAGGCGGCATCGGCCAGGGCCGCTGCGAGCGGGATCGCATAATCCGGATCATGCCCGCTCGTCACCAGCGACACCCTCACTCTAATCCCCGTCTACTCTCACGAGTCGGCTGCATGGACAGAAGGACGTAAAACCGGTAGTACTGCAGCTTCACGAACTGCTCAGCCACGTCCTGGATACCGTGCCATGTATTGCCCCAGCGTTCCGGGGTCGCGCGCCCGAAGACCGGATCACAGCGCACCTGCACTCCGCGTCCGGCCAGAACCGTTCGATAGATCAGCGAAGAGCGCTGGCTGCGGAAGCCGCCGGTGACGACGATGAGCGACTTGACGTTCTCGCGCAGAAGGTACTGCCGGATCTGAAAGGCGGCATTCAGGCTGATGGGTTCCACCTCGCTGATCGGAAGCGTCTCCCATGAAGCCATGCGCGAATGACGAGCCATCACGTCGGCGATCGCCTGCGAGATGTAGTTCGGCGTCCCGGAATCTTGCCCGGCCTGCACGGGAACGAGGGCCCGGGGGGCAATTCGGTCTTTCTGCAGCGCTGCCGCTCGCTCGAACAACAGGTAATCCGGGTCGAAGTTCTCGATGAGGATCAGGTCGCTCGGGGCGACGTCCTGAGCGCACACCAGGCTGCGCGCAATGGCGCTCGTCCAGAACGGGCTCGTCGAGGCCAGCGTAAGGGCCGCGACGACGAGTACCCCAAGCCTGAGCTTCCACGTGGTCTTGACGCACTGTCTTGTGTAGAAGAGATGTCGCCGCCAGCTCGTCATTCGCTCGGTTCACGTCCCTGACGCCCCGGTGTCGCTGGGCGAAGCCCGCTCGACTCGGTAGATCACCTGGTCTCCGTGGATTTCCGCCCAGGCGATCCGGGCCCGTTCTCCGCCTTGCCCCTCGATGCGCCACCGCTCGCCGTCCTGGACAAGAGTCATCCGGCTGCGCTGCCTCCACCAGCGCTCCACCTCGCCCGGAAGGGCAATCCAGCATCTCCCCGCCTCGCGAAGGCGCGACAGGCGATCCAGGAGCATACGGTAGGCCTGTCGCGCCATGTCGTCTCCCAGATAGTCCGGATGGGCGATGAAACTCATCAGGCCGTGCGCGGCGATGATGGCGTCGATCTGGCTCTTCCAGATCTCGTTCGAGAAGTCCCGGAGAACGTGGAAGAGCGAATAGTCCTGCGTCGTCGTCAGGGGCAACTCGACGATCTCGCCGATGAAGTACGGCATCACGGTACAGCAGCCGCCGTGCTGGATCTCCAGGTGAGCCGTGTTCGGAATGGACATGTCGTAGGCGATCTCGAGGGCCTCGTACCAGTCGGCATGCCGATAG
Organism: uncultured Candidatus Rokubacteria bacterium; assembly: GCA_963789955.1. Taxonomy (GTDB): domain Bacteria; phylum Methylomirabilota; class Methylomirabilia; order Rokubacteriales; family CSP1-6; genus AR31. The sequence continues at coordinate 464,818 of CAWBMV010000022.1, read as the reverse complement.
AGGTGACCCGAGCGGAACCCGCGGGCGCCGAACTCGCAGGCGTACTCGTTGATCCGCTTCGCCCGAAGGCGGAACTCCGTGTGGTCTCTGAACAGATGCCCGTCGTGGTTGAGATCGTGCACGTTGATCTCGAAGCCGCGATTCCTGATCTCGTCAAGAAGCGCCAGGGAGACAGCGTACCGCTCCTCCGGCACGATCTGGAACGACGTCTTGATTCCATAGCTGTCGTCCACGTCCATCAGCCACGAGCAGCGGTCACGCCCGACCAAGGTCTCGACGTCGTGGGTGACGATGGCACAGCTCGGGGCGCCATCGGGCCAGAACCACACGAACGGCACCCTGGCGACACTCCGGCCCTGGAGGGACAGCAGCAGAAGTCGCTCGAGGATCCGATCGACGGTGTCATCGACCGGCCAGCGAGGGAACGGACGGTTCTTGAAGCCGCGGAAGTAGGTCCGCTGGAGCGCCTGGCGCATGGCAGCTGGCATGAAACGCCTGAACGAGTAGTAGAGTCTCTTCTGCCACGACGTCTGGCGCAGAGCGTCGGAATTCCGTGGGTCCGGGGGATAGCGCTCCAGCCGGAGATTATCGATGACCTGTGAGGGGTTGAAGGGCACGCGAAGGACACCCGCCTCCGCCCTCACCGCGGGCGCAGTGTCGTAGAGCGCGTCGGTCAATACCGACGAGCGAGAGCCGGACGAGCTCTGCCCGTAGCAGACGTTCGTGCCAAAGCGGAAATAGCCCGAATCGGAGGAGAGCGCGCCGGCCAGGGCCATCGTCACGAGTTGCTCCGGGCAACGATAGTAATCGACCAGCGCACGCTCGATCACCGGCTCGTGTGAATTCAATGGAGATCGAATATACGGTGCAACAGAGAGTACGGCAACTTGATCACGCCAGCGGAAGCGTGACATGAAACGTGGTTCCCGATCCCTCTTTGCTTGTGACCAGTAGCTTCCCCTTGTGCAGTTCGACGATCTCTTTCACCTGGTAGAGCCCGAGGCCCCACCCGCCTCGCTTCGTCGTGCGGAAGGGCACGAACAACGACTCCCGGACGAATTCCTCCGACATCCCGCAGCCAGTGTCGGAAACAGACAGAACGGCGTGGCGGTTTTCGTGCTTGACCGTCACCGCTACGGTCCCCTCGCCGTCCAGCGCCTGAACGGCGTTAGTCAGGAGATTGTGGATTGCCCGCACTAATGCTTCGGGATCTCCAACAACTGGTGGCACCGCTTCGAGCTCGGTGATGAGCTTGACGCTGTTAGGGGCGTTCACCATCCCGATGGCGTCCCGAACGATGCTCGGCAAATCAACAGACTTGTCGCGCAGCACGACGAGCTCGGTCCGCGACGACAGTCGGGCGAGCAGCGCCTGCATTCGCTCCACGGTTCGTGACAGACTGAGAATCGTGTCCCTCTGGAACTCGGGGTCGTCGAAGTGCTTGACGGCGTTCTGGCTCAGAAGGCTGAGACCGGAGATCAGATTCTTCAGGTCGTGGACCACGAACGAGGCGAGTCGTGCGAATGCGTCGAACTCCCGCGCCCGCGCCAGATCCTCCGAGAGCCGGACAGTCACGATGGATGCTGTGGCCTGCTGGCCCATCGTCGCCATGAACTCGAGGTCCTCCGGCGTATAGGGCAGACCCGTCCTTTCGGGGCCGACTACGATAAAGCCGGCCAAGCCGCCGCGCCACTCGAGCGGCACGATCACGCTTCCGGCCGGAAAGGTCTCCGCGAGCTGGATGCCACCCCAGTCGAGGTCAGTCTCCAGCACCAGCGGCTCTCGACGGACAGCCAGCTCTGTCAGCAAGGGGACGTCGTCCTGGATGACCGGTGCGGCCTCCCGGAGGCGGATCGACGCTGTGACGTGATACTGGCGATTCGAGGCATCGGCCACGTAAAGCATCGCCGTGTCGCCGCCCACGGCATCGGTCACGGTCTCGAGCAGTTGCGGGCTCAGATCCTCCAGGGTGAGCTGCGTGCTGAGGCGCCTGGTCAACGCCATCCACTGCTCGCGATAGTCGTACTTGCTGCGATAGAAGTTGATCGCGATGAACCGCTTCACCCGCCAGCGCGCCTGGTCGGACAGCAACACTGCCGCCAGCATCAGCGTCGAGACGAAGACGGCGAGTGTCACCCAGAACACCTTCTCCGGGATCTGCAGATACGTGAGCAGCCAGCCCAGACCTCCGACAGCCAGCAAGTAGGCACCAAGAACCCCGACGATCACCGAGCGATAGAACACCGCACGGGACACGGCGAGCTGGGTCTCCGGCAGTCGAGCGCGAGCCAGACTGACCGCGAGCACAAGGTTGCCGATCAGCAGGGTCGCGGTACCGATGCTCAGCACGCTGGACGTGATCTCGCGGAAGAGCGCCACCTGGCTCAGGACGTAGAATCGCACCAGAAAGACTCCGCCGAGGCCCAGCACGAGATACTTGATCCGGCCTCGCGACCCCGCTCGTGATGTCCGCAGACACGCCTCGAGCCCGGCGAGCACCGCCACCGTGAGAACGAGCTGCAGGGCGACCGATACCACCCCGACCCTGGTGAGCAATGCCACCGCGAACCGCCCCGGAGCGAAGGCGACGCTGAAGCCACCGAGCGTGACCACGGCCCCGAACAGCGCAAGCGCGAGCATGGCGCCCGCGGCGAGTCCCGCTCGCCACTCCGGAGGAAGCGCCGCCGCGTGGTGGCGTATTACGGAGCCCACGAACACGACCCACGCGAGCGGCGCGGCGATCCGTGACGCTTCCACGACATTCAGCCAGAAGACTTGAGCGCCGGGCGTGTCCGCGCCGCCGAGCAACACTGCGGTGGCGAACGACTCCACGGCGAACATGACCATCCCGAGGCCGAAGCTGCGCTTGATCCATCCGGGACGGCCCAGGAGCAGACCGACGATCGCAAGTGCTACGCTCGTCAGCCCCGCGACTACAGCGACGATCACGTGCGGTGTCACGACCACGACGAAAATCTAGCACCACTTCGCCCTCGCTTCTCGCCGAACCAGCCCTCGTGGCCTGACACCATTTCGCCAGGGTGACGGCTGTCGCACGATAGACGAGCAATGCAAGCAACTGATCTGCTTACGTTTTCTCAGCAACGGCTGCGACCCGGACCTGCTCCGCGCCCTGGTGAGTCTCGGTCTCCATCGTGGCGAGGTACTATCCTTCGGGGGCTGCACGACGCGATGGAGGTCTATTCCTTCGATCCACTCGAGGATGCTCGCTGGACAGAGTTCGTCGCGCGACACCCGAAGGCCTCGATCTTTCACACGTCGGGATGGTTGCGAGCTCTTCAGCGCACATATTGTTTCGAGCCGATCGCCTTCACCACGTCTCGCCCGACCGATGATCTGCTGAACGCGCTCGTGTTCTCCGCCGTTCGGAGCTGGCTGACCGGCTCGCGGCTCGTGTCCTTGCCGTTCTCCGACCATTGCGAGCCGCTCGTCGACCGCCCCGACGAGGTGCAGACGCTCTGCTCGGCCGTGCTGCGGCGTCAAGCCCAGGACCGCTGGCGATACGTGGAGATGCGGCCGGCCAGCGCGGGCATCTCGCTCGGGGCAGGCTTCGGAAGAGGGCAGACCTTCTTGTTGCACTGTCTCGACCTTCGGCCCGATCTCGATGCGTTACTGCACAGCTTTCACAAGGACTCGATCCAACGCAAGATTCGAAGGGCGGAGCGCGAACGGCTGACCTACGAGCAGGGGCGCAGCGAACCGCTTCTCAACAAGCTCTGTTACCTCCTGGATCTGACCCGACGGCGCCATCAGATTCCTCTACAACCGCGAGCATGGTTCGACAACCTGATCGAGCATCTCGGCGGGAATGTCTGCATCCGCATCGTCTCCAAGGACGGTCAGCCTGCTGCGGGCATCCTGACGCTCACGCACGGCACGAGTGTGGTCTACAAGTACGGTGGCTCGGACGCGCGTCTGAATTCCCTGGGCGGCATGCCGTTTCTGTTCTGGAAAGCTATCCAGGAGGCCAAGCATCTGGGAGCCCACGTGCTGGATCTCGGACGATCAGACTGCGACGCCGCTGGGCTCATTGCTTTCAAGGAACACTTGGCCGCGACTCGCTCCACGCTCACGTACTGGCGCTCCCCAGCCGTGACGCGGCCGACGACCCCTAAGAATGTCTGGACGATGAGTGTCATGAAACGTGTCTTCGCCCGGTTGCCTGGCGGGATACGCCGCGCCACCGGTAGAATCCTCTATCCTCATATCGGGTAGCAGGGAGCCCCTAACAGAGGATTCTCATGAAGATCCGGTGGACGCTTTCCGCTCTCTTCGCGGCCGGCTGCGTGGCGCTGATCGTGGCCGCCTGCACCAGAGATCCAGCCGTTCTCAAGCAGCGTCATCTCGAAAAAGCCCAGGCATACTACGACAAGAGCCAATACAACGAGGCGATCATCGAGCTGAAGAATGCGCTGCAGGTCGACCCGAAATTCTCGCCCGCGATGCACCTCCTGGGCCGTGCGTACACCGCCAAGGGATGGCACCTCGATGCCGCGCGGGAGCTTCGCCGCGCTGTGGAGCTCGAGCCCAACAACCTCGAGGCCTACATCGACCTCGGCCGCGCCTATGTAGCGATCGAGGCGTGGGAGAATGCTCTCCGGGCGGCGGCCACCATCGCGGGCAAGGACCCCGCGAATGCGTGGGCGCTCTATTTCCGGGCGGCCGCGCTCAACGCGAAAGGGCAGCGGCAGGACGCCCTGGCTGCGATCGACAAGGCCCTGGCCGCTGGTCGGCCATCACCCGAGTTCCATATCCTCCGCGGCGACATCCTGAACGCGCTCGAACGGCTCGGAGAGGCGGAATCAGCCTACCGCTCTGCGCTCGCTCAAAATCCCAAGCACCCGGCGGCCCTCGTCGGACTGGGTGACGTGCTCAGACGTCAGAACCGGCCGGACGAAGCCCGCCGCCTTCTCGACCAGGCCAAAGCCGACAACCCGACCAGTGCGTCGGTCCGTTTGGCCCTGAGCGCCGTGCATGCGGCCGGCGGGAACCTGGATGACGCGCTCAAGGAGCTCGAGTCGCTGCCGCGTCAGAACTGGACACCGCGCCTCGCTCTCACGGCCGGTCAGCTCAACGTCCAGGCCGGACGCTTCCGCGAGGCGGTCGCGACCTTGAGCGGGCTCAAGCAGATCTTCCCGGATGCGCCGGCCCTACGGTACTGGCTCGGGTATGCGCTCCTCGGCCTCAATCGGCCTGACGAGGCGCTCAACGAGTTTCGAGCGGGGGTCCAGAAGGCTCCGGGCAATGCATTGATGCACTTTGGCCTGGCGCTGGGGCTCCTCGAGGCGCGGCAGCCGCGCGAGGCGCTCGCCGAGCTGAACACGCTCGCCACGCCCATGACAAAGGTGCCCGACTACTATCTGGTGCTCGGGCAGACGCAGCTTGCCCTCGGTGCCAGCGACGAGGCGATCAAGGCCGCGCGGACGGCCATCGCGCTGTCGCCGCAGAATGCCCGCGCGTACACCCTGATGGGCAATGCTCATGTGGCGAAGGGCGACCTACGCGCCGCGCAAGAGGCGTTCGCCAAGGCGATCGAGGCGGATCCGAAGTTCACGTCTGGTCGAGTAGCCCTCGGCAATATCTACAATCTGGAGAAGAAGCCCGAGGACGCGATCAAGGAGTTCGACGCCGCGCTCGCGCAGAACCCGCGCGACCGGCGGGCAGTCGCGGCCAAGATAGCGACGCTGGTTCAGCAGAAGCGCGTCGACGAGGCCATCGCCGTCGCGCAGGCGGCCGTCCAGACTGACCCGAAGAGTGCCGCCGCGCAGGAGCTACTCGGTCGGCTCTACGCCCTCAAGCGCAACACACCCGCGGCGGAGAAGGCGCTCACCGCGGCACTGCAGCTCGACGAACGGTTCGTGCCAGCTCGGCTGACGCTTGCGCGCCTCGCGGTCGTCAATGGAAAACCCGCCGATGCGGTCCCGCAGCTACAGCGCGTGCTGAAGGAACAGCCGAACAACAGCGCCGCCGCCCTGATGCTCGCCGAGCTCTACGCCCGCGAGTTCCGCTACGATCAGGCGATTGCGGTGCTGGAAGCAGCCATCCGAGGCAAGCGCGGAGAGCACGACACCGACGCTGGTGCTCGCCGACCTCTACATTCGCTCCGGGAGATTCGACGATGCGATCGCGCGGTTGGCTCCCCTGCTGAAAAACGACCCGACCTATGTCCCGGCCCAGCTGCTCACGGGACAGGCGTACCTCGCGAAGGGCGACCTCTCCAGCGCGATCGGCCAGTTCGAAACCGTGACTCGTCTCAACCCGCGGCTCTTCGATGGTCATTACCAGCTCGCCCGTGCGCTGCTAGCGCGGGGCGATCGCGAAGGCGCCAAGAGAGAATACCAGCGCGCCGCCGAGCTCGCCCCGGACGCCAAGCAGGTCCGGATCGAGCTCGCAGCTGCGTCGGGCGAAAAGCCCGATCCCCAGCTGCTCGCCTCGCGAATCGAGGAGCTGAAGGCGGCAGTGGCCGCCGATCCCACGAACACCGTGCGCCGGGAACAGCTCGGGAGCGCTTATCTCACCCAGCGCAGGCTCGCCGAGGCAGAGGCGGAATTCAAGAAGGTCCTCGAGACCACGCCGCTGTCGCCGACGGCGAACCGCTCTATGGGGTGGATCCGCATCGAGCAGAAGAAGTATGAGGAAGCCGTAAGCTACCTTCAGATCGTCCTCCGCGTCGCTCCGGCCGACGGCCCGGCCAACCTGCTCCTGGCCAACTATTACCAGTCAAAGGGGGACTACCAGCGCTCGATTCAGCACCTCGAAGCGGTCCATCGGACGAATCCGAACCAGCCCGCCGTCGATCTCCAGCTGGCGGACCTTTATGGCCGCGTGGGGCGAGTGCCGGAGGGTATCGCGCGCGCGAAGGACGTGCTCAAGCGCGAACCCAGGTCGGTGCAGGTCCATATCGTGCTCGGCACGCTCTATCTCAGGAGCGGCGATCTCCGATCCGCCATCGACACGCTCGGCGCCGCCACGCGCCTGGATCCGAACTCGCCGGAAGCTCACTTCGCGCTTGGCAGCGCCTACCAGCAGAAGGGCGACACGGCAAACGCCGTCATCGCGTACAAGCGCGCCATCGCTCTGAGTCCCATGGACCCGCGCGCCTACAACAACGTCGCGTACGTCTACGCGGCGGAAGGCAAGAACCTCGATGAGGCGCTCGCGCTCGCTCAGAAGGCGCAAGATCTCCGTCGGGATAGTTTCGAGATTCTCGACACGCTGGGCTTCGTGTATTACCAGCGGCGCGAGTATCAGAAGGCGGAACCCGTCTTCAAGCGGGCAAACGACCTGGCCGCCAGCAACGCCACGATCCTCTATCACCTGGGCATGACGTACTACAAGCTTGGACGACGCGACGAGGCTGCCTCGACACTCCGGCGAGTGCTGCAGCTACAGGAGACAATCCCGCAGGCTCCGGAGATCCGGGCCGTGCTCGCAGAGCTCAGGAAGTCATAGGACGGCGCTCCAGTCGAGGATCCTTACAACTTGTTAACCCATCGCCTTTTTGCGCGTAGTACATGTCGTCCTGTGTTTACAGAGGTTTAGGTATGAATGAGCGCGCAACAGCCAACCTTAGATGCGAATGCACCTTCACTGTAAAGGAAACCTTTCACTTCTGCGCTTTGGCGACGTTAAGATTTCGGGCGATCTAGCTAACTATTTGGATTTACGACATACACCCAAATAGCATCGATTATGCATGATTCAGGTGCAAGCCGTGGCGAGACGAGGCTTTTCTAATAGAGGTTCCTTCTCGCGCAAAGGGGGGAACGGACATGAATAAGTTATTGTCAGCCTCGATCGCCACCGTGTGCGCCGTACTACTGGCGACGTCGGCCTGGGCGCTGAGCATCACCCAGACAACGGATGGGACCGCCCTTGGGACTGCGCTAGGCGGAGCCGGCCTCACGATCAATTCCGTTACGACTAACAATGGTGCCGCCAGCCAGTTTGGCACCTACACGGGCTTTACGAGCCCCCCGTCACCTTCGGCGATGGGGTTGTGCTATCGACCGGTCTGGCGGTCCAGGGGACTGCCGCGTTCCATAGTAATGGCAGTTCACCCAGTACGGATACGGGAGCGGCGGGGACGACAGCGTTTGACGCCTACGGCCCCGGACACATCACTAACTTCAATAGCTCACACAACGTGGCCGCCCTGCAGGTGAACTTCACCTTGGCCTCTGCCAGCCAAGTGGGTTTTGATTTTGTTTTCGGGTCTGTTGAGTTTCCCGTATTCACGAATAACTTCACCGATGCCTTCGTGGCGTTTTTGGACGGGACAGCGACGGCGAACCAAATTGTGTTTGACGCGAGCCTCAATGCCGTTCAAGTCGGCAGCACATTTGCCAGCGTGCTGACCACAGCGGATACGAACACCGCTTTTAGCGATCCGCACGGCCTCGTGAAACTGACGACATTCTCGAGCTCCCTTGGCGCAGGGGCGCATTCCATCATTTTCGAAGTCGGTGACGTGAATGACGGCGAACTTGACAGCGCCGTCTTTCTCAATAACTTCCACGCGGGATCCGGTGAAACTGGGACCACTCCGGTTCCGGAACCGGCAAGCTTGACGATGTTCGGTCTTGGAATTGCGGGACTAGCCGCAGTGCAGAGACTCCGTGGCAGAAAAGCCCGTCGCCAATCCTGAGGTCCATTTATCGGCTATTGTCCTGAGATTCACAGGGGTTGAATTCGGTCACGCCTTCCGGCAAGTCCGCAAGGATCGGTAACAGCCGTTCTATCGAAATCGCTTCATGGGCCGGCTCCGCCGTCTGCCCTGAGAAACCTCCATAAGTCCGACTTCGTTGCGGCAACCGCGGAGCGGCACGTGCATACCTGGCCCCGAGTCCATCACATCGGGCTACAATCTCGGTGAGTCGCTCAGGTATCTTCAGTCGCAGGGCGCGGAGGACTTGGTGTCGGTTTCGCCTAGATGCCTATGCATCATCTCTGGCCGCTCGCTGCGGAGCGCAGACTTCATCATGGCTCTGCAGGAGTCACTGAGCCCGGGCGACCATGTGGACATCATCATCGATCGGCGCGGTGGGGAGTCTTCCTGGGCGCCTGATTCGAAGGAAGACCGCCGCCACCGTCAAGTCGACCGTGCGCTCGCGGCCGATGGGTTTGTCATCGTCCCGACGTCGGCCGACCCAACGACCGACTCAGCCGCGGACAGGAGCCCTCTAGTGCGGATCGAGCACCTCTCCCTGGCGGAGCACGAAGACCAGGAGTCGATCGAGAGCAGTCCTGGCGTTCAGCGGTCAGGCAGGCCGATCCCGGCGCTTCTCGGCGTAGCGATCGGTGTGACGGTGGCTGCGCTCCTGTTGTCACTAGTCATGTATCAGACCCACGAGAGCGCGCGCAGTGAGACTCCACCCCCGGCCCGGCCGAATGGCGAGTCGCCGCCGGACGACGGTCCAGCGAGAACGAAACTGGTGTCCCCGGGTGCCACCCCCAAAGAACCCAGCCGCCGACCACGTGTCGCTAGCATCCCGGCCAGTGAAAACGCTGCGCCGGCGAGCGGCGGGACCGACGAGATCGCGGGCGGCCACGGCCCGAGACTCAGCGCCACGGTGCGACCGAGTCCGGGGAATCCAGCATCGTCGGACCGGGTGGCTAGCGCGCTGCCGCCCGAGGCGGCGACGCCGAAAGCCGCGGCCCACGCAGTCAGTGGGCGCGCGCCGGGCTGAGCTTGTGCGGAAGCCGATATCGCGGGGCTGGGGCGATTCGTATACCGTGCGCCTTTTGAGTGCTCAGGGCCGGCCCGTGGTGGTCTCTAGCGTCCGGCTCATTGCGCACATGGCGGATGGGACTGTCGAGAGCATTGCGATGGGCGCCCTCTCGGAGCCGGGTACCTACCGTGGAACGGTGCCGACCGGCCGCTCGACTCCGGTCGATCTTCTGGTCCGCCTGAGTATCGATGACAAATCCGTCGAAGTCCCCGTGAAGCGCTAGCGCCGTTCGAAGTCGCTCCTGCAGTCACTTAGTGCGAGCGGGCACGTCCCAACAGTTCATTCCGGCGTGCCGGCGGCATCCGGAAGATCCGCCATATGCCCTGAAGCTGACCCAGGTTGAAACTTGCCTGAATCGAGATGTCCGTCAAAGATCGCGAACGGCGTGCCCCCTGAATCGCCAGCCGCAGAAGGCCCAGCACATGGTTGGCGGCCTTGCTGAAAGAATCGAGAATCCATCGCAGACTGGAACGCCTGTAGACCAGCGCATCCGCCAATGTCTGGCTGATACCCAGGTTACGGTTGATGTCGCGAAGGTAAGGCGGAGAGGTCCGTCTCTGCGGTATTCGATGATGCAGTTCGCACTCCGGCACATACCACAGCACATAGCCTGCAGCGCTGATGCGAAGGACGATCTCCACGTCGCCTCCCGATACCAGGCTTTTTCCGACACGATCCTCAAGCAGTGGTCCGTTGATCCATCCACACTTTGTAAGAGCGTCGCGATTGAGGACCAGCCCCGCTCCCGCAAGAAATGCCACCGGACGCCGGGAATCTCCGTGGTTCTGCTCCGCGAAGGAGTAGCCATATCCACGCACGTAGGACGGAGGCTCTACTTCCCAATCGAGAATAACCTTTCCGCCGAATGCTCCGGCTTCAGGATGGCTCCCGGCAAACGCCATCGCATTCACAATCCAGTCCGGCTCGAGGAAACAATCGTCGTCCACGAATGCCGTCCATTGCGCCCCCGTACTCCGCACACCGCAGAGACGCGCGGGGGTCAGGCCCTGCCTGGTCTCCCGGACCGATCGAAGGCCGGGAATGGCTCCCGCACTGATGTGCTTTTGAACGACTTCGGCGGTGCGATCGGTGCAGTTGTTGTTCACCACCAGGCAGGACCAACGCCCATCTCGAACAGGCTTCTGGCGAGCCAGGGATGTGAGCACGCCGTCCAGCATCGCCGCATTGTTGTACGTGCAGATCACCACTTCGAAGTTGCTCATGAAAACCGCTTCCGGATCGCCTGAGGCCAGGATGCATTCAACGCCTCAACCGAAATCAACTGGGCCGCGCGGCTGGCCCCCCGGGCGGAGGCCCACTGGCATCTCATCGAGAACCGGCCCCGACGGATCCCGTGGAGCGCGATCCGAAGGGTTTGCGCGAGATCCAATGGACGAGGCGCCTTGGCGAACACCAGGTACCCCAGAACGCCATGCGAGTAGGCGCGGTCGTGAAGGAGACGGAGAAAAAAGGATTGGGTCAGCCGGTCGGCCCTAATGAGGTGGGTAACCCTGAGCTCGGGGAAAATGCCGAATCCACGTCCCATGGAAGCCGCAACCCAGGAGAACAAATCGTCGCCGCCACGGAATTGACGGTGCCCGCGTGGATCCAATAGATGGCCGATCTTCAAGCGTTCGACCGACTGCGGATAAGCCGCCGCCACGGGGCGAGTGACGCACAGTCCCGCTCCCCACGGCACACAGCCACTGTCGGCAGGGTTGTTGGTCCACCGCTCGCTTGACACGCTTCGCAGTGCCAGCAGCGGCAAATGGGGCGCCAGCTGCCGCGGGGGCGGCACTTCGAACTCGGGCTCGAGGACACCGGCTCCGAACACGCCGAGATATGGATACGTTCGTGCCAGGGCGGCGGCACGATCCAGATAGTCCGGCGCCAACAGATTGTCATCGTCTACGAAGAGCAGCAGTTCGCCGCGGGCCTCCCTGATGCCCCGCAGCCGGGCGGCGGTCAAGCCGAGATCATCTTCGCGGATATGGGCGTGCTGCGGATGCCACGACAAGTCCCAGACGTCGGCCAGACGCCGCTCGCTGCAATTGTCCACGAGCAGCAGTTCCCATTCCTCTTTGGAGACTGTCTGCGCCTTCAGGCAGTCCAGCACGCGACCGAGATAGTCCGCCCGCGGGTTGTGGGAGCAAATGATGACCGAAATGCGTTGCATGGTCTTCAGCCTCCGGGAGGCTCTCCGTCAGTCATCGTCCCTCCCCGCTTCGGATCAACTCGTGGAGCTGAGCTCCGATAGCTTCAAGGGAAAAGGCTCGCTCGACGCGGCCGCGGGCTCGCGCGCCTAGCATTGCGCCCCATGGCTCGTCGTCCAGGCAACGGCCCAGGTGCCTCGCAAGCGAGGTCGCATCACCGATGGGCACGACTAATCCCCCAGACTGTTCCCCCTCGTTGAGAATGTCGCCGACTCCGGGGGCCGATGCGGCAACGACGGGGAGGCCACAGGCCATGGCCTCGAGCAGCGCGACTGGAAATCCTTCATGCCTGGAGGGGAACACATACACGTCTGCCGCGCTCAGGTATTGGCGAATGCTGGCTCGGTCCAGGACATACTCCCGGATCCAGCGAACGTGCGGAACGGCCGTCCGCCTGATCTCCTCGTCGAGGTGATCCGCGTCGGGGCCGGAGCCGACGAGCATCAACAGGATGTCCCGTTCCGATCGCAGCGAGCACACGGTCCTCCACGCCTCGAGCAGGAGGTCGAGACCCTTCCTCCGGATCTCGATTCGACCGTGCCAGATCGCCATGCGAGTCGTGTCCGGGATGCCAAGCTTTCGGCGCGCATCCTGCCGCGAGCCGGGCCGCCACACCGAGAGATCGAGCGGATTGAAGATGCTGGCGATTCGCTCGGGCGGTGTCCCGTAGTGTTCTCGAACCCGAGCCGCTTCGAGCGAAGATCCGATGATGAGGCCTGCGCAGCGCCGGAGGGTCAGCGACCGGAGGTGTCGCTCGAGACGGCTCCGGTGCCAACTCCCGCCCTGAAAGGTGGCGAAGACCGGAATGCGTAACAGCCCCCCGACCGCCACTGCAGCGTCGAACCGGGGCGCCTCGTACTCCTGGCACAAGATAGCGCGGCATCGCGCGCGGCGGACTTCGCGGCAGAGGGCCATCACCGAGGTCGCGAGATAGGGCGCCACATCGTGTGCGAGACGCCAACCCCGCCGCGAGAGTTTCCCGCTCGCGCCAAACATGGCTTCGGCGTTCCAGCCATAGGGGTCATTCATGTGGCGGCGAAGCCTGCGGTATGCCGCGGGCGCCCGCAGCAGAACAATCTCAGCGCCCGTGGCCTGGTGCACCGTGTGGACGGTGCGTTCCGCGCGGGCCGAGAAACAGAAAATGCTGCTTCGAATCCCATGGAGGGCTAGCGCCTCGACATAGCCGAAGAGCCACCCGCCGGTCATCCTCGAGGAGAAATCTTCCAGGGACACTCCGATCCCGTCGAGAAAGTCCTCGATCAGATCACCCCACGGTAACAGGGCGATCTTCTGGATAGGAGAGGAGGATGTGCGCTATTTCTTCGCCATCAGGCCTCTGCCGGCTTCCGCCAGGCTGAGGCCGTCTCCGTTCCCGTGCTGTCGGAGCTGTGGACAGCGTAGCCGATCCACGTGATGGGCAAGAGGGCCATGCAGATTCCCCGCCGCAGTCGCGCGGGCATCCGAGAGAACGCAACGTCGTGGCAGAGAACGGTCACGGGAGAGATGAAGGTTGCGGATCGTTCGCGAGGAATCGCGATCAATTCGTCGAGTTGTTCGAGAGAGTATCCGCGGCGCACATGACCCCACGCAGCGAACATCTCCTCCTCGCTCGGACACATGGCTCTCATGAAGCGGTAGTACGGAAAGCACCAGCGCTCGTTCGGTGTGCTGACAAGCAGGTAGCCGCCGGGCCTCAGGACGCGCAGGGCCTCCGATATGGCGCGCCCATGATCGGGGATGTGCTCGAGCACGTCGAACATGGTGACGGCATCGAACGATTGGGAGTCGAAGTCGAGCCGTGTCGCGTCGGCGCACACAAAGCGAACCGCATTCTGACGGTTGCACGGGGCCTCGGCCAACGAAGGGTCCGAATCCAGGTTCGTGATACGGGCAGTGGGATATAAGAGGCGCGTCAGCCCGCTCCGCCCGCCCCCAACCTCAAGGACTTCTGTGAAAGGCGAATCGGGCGCCACGCGGTGAATGGCGCGCATTTTCTCGCGATAGAAGAAACCAAGCGTCTCGGGGAACTCGAAAGGATTGCGTGAAAGAAACGTGGACAGCGGACTCTTATGCACGATCGTTGCGACCGGCCGCAGGGGGCGTGAAACGCACAGCGCGTGCCGCTTCTGGGGTCGTCGGCCGGGCACCGAGGCGGTGGCACCGGACGTAGTACGCGTACCCCGCGACGGCTCCTCGAATCTGCTGCCCCAGCGGCAACGTGAGCGACCCCTCGCCAAAATCCATGATCCACCTTCCGACCGTTCTCTTCAGGGAGTGGAGAGCGAGCCTCATGAAGTAGAACGGGAGCGCCAGGAACGCGCGATAGAGATTGCCCCAGTGCCCGTAGTGGTCGAATTGAAAAAGCAGTGCTGCCACATGGCCCCGCATATAGTAGAACACCTGATCGGACAACCCCTTCCAGTCCGACCGGTGAGTATGAAAGACCACGGCCGTTGGTTCGTAACGACACCGATAACCTTCCGCCAGCAAGCGGTACCACAGCTCGGAATCCTCACTGCACCCAGAGGCCCCTGCGCCCAATCGCTCGTCGAAGAAACCGACACGCTCGAAGGCCTTCCGCCGGAAGGCCATGTTGGCGCCAGCGCCAACCCGCCAGACCGGCACGCCAAGGCGCCTCGTGCTGCTGAAGAAGTTCCGGTCGAAGTCGAGCGCGCGGTATCCCCAACCCCAGCGCAGACCATCGACCTGGAAAGCGTACTGCGCCGCTGTCGCGAGCTCGGCGGGCAGGATGAGTCCCGTAGTGGCGATGACGTCCGGGTCGTGAAGGACGCCCCGAATTGCCCCGATCCAGCCAGGGTGCACCATCACATCGTCATCGGTGAAGGCAATGATGGCGCCCACCGAATTGCGGATACCTGTGTTGCGGGCTGCGCTCAGACCAGGCCGCGGTTCGGGCACGTAGCGGACTTCGGGAAACGCAGCCGTCACTGCCGAGTCAGGCCGGACAACGGGTCGTTGTCGACCACGACGATCTCGTTCGGCTGCGGTGAAAGACTGCGCAACGAAGAGAGACATTTCTCGAGAGCCTCAGGTCGGTTCCTTGTGCAGATCACGACCGAGACGGATGGCACGGCTGCTTCAGATGGCTCGGACTTCCACGGAGGAGCAACCCGGGAGCATGACTCGAGCGGGCGTCCTAACTCGAGCAGACGCGCCAGATCCGGGGCATCCTGTGGCGTTTGTTTTCGCGGCGCGACAGGAAGTGGGGCCCGAAAGCCGGTGCTCAGGAGCCGATCACCGACAGCCCGGGCAATGAGTGGTGGAACTATCGCCGCGACCTGTGAAGAGGTGATGGGGAGCAGTGAGGCCGGGATCCACAGCTGACCCACCGGCACGCTGTCGCACCAGAACACCACGAAAAGCCCCCCCAATCCCGTCTGCGAGCTCAGGGCAGGAAGGCGCTCCCGAACTGCCACGTGCACAATCTCCCACGGAAGGAAGTGCCTCATGCCGCTTCTCTGCGCCGGAGGTGCAGCCGGAGCGCCGCTCATGGGAATCGCTTCCGGATCGCTTCGACCCGCCGTTGAGAACGCGAGTAGCCTCCCAACAGACCGACAACGCCGCCCCAGAGCTCACCGAGGAAGATGGAAGGCGGCATACAGGGCTTGCCCCAGGGCTTTTTTCTTAATATGCCTCAGCAGAGTGGTCGCGTCATTGACGACCCACCAGACGATGAGACGGATCAGGTTCATTCGCCGCTCTGGGTCGGTCGCGAGGCACTTGCGTATGTAGCACATGAAGCCGAGGCCCCAACTGCGCCGGTACTGGACGAGCAGAGCCTTCATGTCACGGCGATGCTGGTGGAAGACGAGGAATCGCGGCTCGTAGACGAGCGCGTGGCCCGCACGGATGATCCGATAGAAGATGTCCAGATCGCCGCCGCCGGGAACAGCGGCACCGGTGTCCAATGCCTCGTCGAAGCCTCCCATGCGCCGAAGCACGTCGACCCTGAAGGCCATGTTCGCACCGGCCCCGAAGATCCCCGCGCCGCCGGGATACAGGCTGTTGCCTGGCAGGACCGGCCCGTAGCGGACTCGGTCAAAGCCACGGCGAAACCCGCCGCGCTCCTCAAAGAGGATCTGCGCCTCCGTCTCCAATTCCATCGGAAGGACCTGACCGGTGAAGGCGGCGGCGTCGGGGTTGTCCGCCCATGCGTTGGCAAAGCCGGCCGCCCAATGCTGGTCGACGATGACATCGTCGTCCAGAAAGGCAAGGATTTGGCCTCGCGCTTCCCGTAGGGCACGGTTTCTAGCGAAGTTGAGGCCGGGTCGAGGCTCGCGGACGTAGCGGACCTCGGACCACTGTGCGGCCACCTCTCGCGTGCGCTCGTCCGAGGGGGCGTTGTCAATGATGAGGATCTCGAGGCCCGCGCTTCCCTCGGGTAGAGCGGCCGCCTGCTCCACCAAGGATCGAAGAAGCCGCTCGACACCCGCGGGCCGGTCCTTCGTGCAGATCGCAATGGTCAGCAGAGGAAGAGACACGACAGAGGACAGAGGGCGCCAACTCTTCGCGGATCGCGTCGGCGAGGATCTTCTCGCCCGCTTCGGCACCGATTCTTTTTGCCAACTCGCCAGCCGACACACGCTGGGTCCCGTTCGCCTCCTGCAACCAGAATCCGATGGGGACGCCCTTTCGGCGTACCAGAATGGCGACCCCCGCGTCACCGGGCGACAACGAGAGGTCGTTCACCGGACGCGTCACCTCGATATCGAACAGCGTATAGCGCACGACCGATCCGTCATTCCTTCGGGGTGAGAGCCGGCCGATGCTGAAGACGGTGCAGTCTGGCGAATAGGCCTCCCGCCTTCACCAGTTCCGGCAGCCTTCCGCATTCCCGGACCCGACCCTTCTCGAGGACGATGATCTGGTCAGCCCGCTCGATCGTCGACAAGCGGTGAGCGATCATGATCACCGTTCGGTTCTCGCTCAGCTTGTCCAGCGTGTCCTGTATCCACTGCTCGGAGATGCTGTCGAGTGCGTTGGTTGCTTCATCCAGAATCAGGATGCGCGGATTGCGGACGATCGCCCGAGCCAGAGAGATCCGCTGTTGCTCTCCACCCGACAGGCGCACGCCATGATGGCCCAGCACGGTGTCGTACCTGTCCGGGAGACGCTCGATGAACTCGTGGGCATCAGCTTTTCGAGCGGCCTCGACGATCTCGTCCCGGCCGGCGTCGAGCCGCCCGTACGCGATGTTCTCGCGCACAGTTGTGTTGAAGAGAAAAACGTCCTGGCTGACGACGGCGATCTGGCTTCGCCAGAAATCGAGCTCGAATTCGGGGAGGGGACGGCCGTCCACCGTGATCGTGCCGTTCGTGGGGTCGTGGAAACGCAGAAGCAGTTTGATGACCGTGGACTTTCCGCCGCCAGAGGGCCCGACGAAGGCCGTGGTCTGGCCCGCGGGAATGCTGAAGGACGCCTCGGTCAGCGCTGGGTCATCAGCAGGGTTGTACCGGAAGGACACCCGGTCGAAGACGATGCTGCGGTCAAGCCCCCCGCGAATGACAGTACCCGACCTCAGGTACTCCTTGTCGGCGGTGTCGAGGAGCGAGAGAACTTCCTCCACCGAGGGCGAGAGCGCCGCCAGCCGCGTGCGTGCCGCGTCGAACTCCTTGACGCGAGGCTGGACCCTGTACAGAACGAAGGCGAACACGAGGAGGACCGAGACATTGCCGGAGCTGGGAGCCGCGATGAACATGATGCCCAGGAGCACAGACGCCGCCAGGACCTCATAGACCGGATGGACCACCCCATCGAGGAAACTCATTCGAAGCATCACGCGCCGCAAGTGGTTCGACGCCAGATCGAAGCGGCCCTGCTCATGGCGCTCCCGACCAAAGGCACGAATTACTCTCATCCCGTCGATGCCTTCGACCATCCGATGCGCCAGCTCGGAATTGGACCGGGTCACTTGCTCCCCGAGTTTGCGCGCACCCCTGGTGAGTAGTCGGGCCGCGCCAGAGATCAACAGCAGGGCGGCGGCCACCAGGAGCGTCAGCCGCCACGACATCAGAAGCAGAAGCACAGCGTAGACGGCGACGGTGCTAGTCGTGATCATCAGGTGAACGAGAATCCTGATCGCGTCGCTGGCCCGCCATGTATCCGAGGCCAGGACGTTCAGAAGTCGTCCTGAGCGGTCTTGCGCGATGAAACCGAAGCTGACGGTCAGCAGTTGCCGGAAGATCCTTCGCCGCAGATCGTGGGCGATGTTGCCGTCGATCCATCCGAACAGGATGTGGTGAAGGTAGCCGAGCAGCGCACTCGCCAGCACGACGGCGAAAATGCACAAGACAATGATCGCCAGGCGGCGGTCCGGCGCCACGCCTTGGAACAGCCCTTCCATCGTGTCGACGAGCCATAGCCCTCGTGCCCGGGGCTGGGTCCCGGCCACCAGGCCGTTGAGCAGCGGAATGAACAAGCCGATTCCGACACCTTCGGACAGAGATCGGAGCAACCCGAGCAC
Organism: uncultured Candidatus Rokubacteria bacterium; assembly: GCA_963789955.1. Taxonomy (GTDB): domain Bacteria; phylum Methylomirabilota; class Methylomirabilia; order Rokubacteriales; family CSP1-6; genus AR31. Next base: position 446,369 of record CAWBMV010000022.1, on the reverse strand, counting down.
AACGATCGCAGGGAATCCCCACTTGTGGAGTCGGAGGAACGGTACGAGGCTGCGGATCGTTCGAGTTTCCTTCATGTTCTCCCAGCGAATCCTTGTGAGAGTAAGAGCATAGGAACTCCAAACGCGCTGCCCCCCGCCCCGCCGCGCATCACGATCGCGCCCCGGGCGACCCGCGTCAAGAGGGCGTCCGCCGAACACGGCCGGAGGAATCAGCAGCCGGCCGTCAGGAGTAATGGCAGACCTTTACCGCGAGGGGGCAAGAGCGTAACATCTGTCGCATCTACGCGAGGGAGGACGACTGATGCGCTATACGCGGATCTCGGCCGACTGCCACATCGACATGCCGTGGATACCTCCGGATCTGTTCACGTCGAACGCGTCGGCGGCGCTGAAGGAGCGCATGCCGTACGTGGCGGACGGACCGGACGGCCCGCACTGGACCTGCAAGAACGGCACGTCGTTCGGGCTGGTCGGGGGCGTCGGCCCCGGCGGCGCCAAGCTGGTGCCCGGCCAGAATTACCGCGTCGACAAGATGGCCGCGGTCGGGCTCTACGAGGACGGCAAGAAGGGCATCCGGCGGCCGACCGATCCGCACCTCCGCCTGAAGGACATGGAGATGGACGGCGTGCAGGCCGAGGTCATCTTCGGCATCCTCGGCGCCGCCACTCGCCTGAACGACCACGAGGCGGCCAAGGAGATGTTCCGGATCTACAACGACTGGCTGAAGGACTTCTGCCGGCACTATCCGGACCGGCAGATCGGCCTGGCCTGCCTGCCCTACGGTGACATCGACGCGGCCGTGCAAGAAGTTCGGCGCGTGGCGAAGATGGGCCTGAAGGGGCTCGAGCTGTCGTGCTCGTGGGACATGGAGCCCATGTGGCATCCGTGCTGGGAGCCGCTCTGGCAGGCCGTCAGCGAGGTGAACCTGCCGCTGCACTTCCACACGTTCCCCAGCGTGCCGCAGACCGTGCGCGACAAGGCGCCCACCACCCTCGCCCGCCGGGCCGCGCTGTTCCAGGGCGTTTGTGGATTTCAGATGAACCTGGTCAACATCCTGTCCGCGATCGTCGGCTCCGCCGTGCTCGAGCGGCATCCGACCTTGAAGATCTCCTTCGGCGAGAGCGGCATCGGCTGGATCCCGTACGCGCTCGACCGGATGGACTTCGAGTGGGAGGACCGCTTCCGCGACCTCGGCCTCACCATGAAGCCGAGCGACTACTGGCGGCGCCAGTGCAAGGCCACGTTCCAGTTCGACCGCATCGGGACTCAGATGATCCACGAGATGGGCGCCGAGACGCTCATGTGGGCGTCGGACTATCCGCACACCGACGGCGTGTGGCCCGAGTCGTCGAAGTACATCGAGGAGCAGTTCGGCCACCTGCCGGCCGACGTCGTGCGCAAGATCACCTGCGAGAACGCCGGGAAGTTCTACGGCTTGATGAATTGATGAACGTGGAGGCCACGCAATGGCCGCGCCGCGCGGAGCGCGCCAGCCATCGCGTAGCGCGCCCGCGGCCCGTTCACGTTACACAGCGCCCCGGTGCCCTTGGCCGGGGCGTTCGTCTTTCCGACTTCAGAAGCGCCGCTCGTAACCGCGAAGCCCAGGCGCTGACCGGTGGGACGAAAGTCTCATTGAGGTCGAACCATCAAATCGCCCAACCTCCAATCCACAGCGCGTCTGAGTCGTGGTGGTTTGCCGTCCCGGGATACGTTCCTCGCGGACAGAACAGGAGCGGACGATGAAACGCACAATGAACGTCGTCGTGAGCGCCATGGTGGCGCTCTGTCTCGTGCTGGCGGTGTGCGCGCCCGCCGGCGCCCAAACCGATCCCCTGCCTTCGTGGAACGACGGCCCGGCGAAGCAGGCGATCCTGGAATTCGTGCGCGTCACCACGGACACGGCGAGCCCCAAGTTCGTCGCGCCCGAGGCGCGCATCGCCGTGTTCGACCAGGACGGGACCACCTGGGTCGAGCAGCCGATGTACACGCAGGTGATGTTCGCGCTTCACCAGGTCGGGGTCATGGCGGAGAAGGACCCGAAGCTGAAGGAGGTCGAGCCCTTCAAGACGGTCCTCTCCGGCGACCGAGCGGCGATGGCCAAGCTGACGATCCAGGACCTCGAGAAGATCCTCGCCGTCACTCACACCGGCATGACGGTCGAGGCGTTCCAGACGATCGTTCAGGACTGGATCGCCAAGGCGAAGCACCCGCGCTTCCAGCGTCCTTTCACCGAGCTCGTCTACCAGCCGATGCTCGAGGTGATGCAACACATGCGCGCGAGCGGCTACAAGACCTACTTCGTCACCGGCGGCGGCCAGGACTTCGTTCGCGCGTACGCCGAGAAGGTCTACGGCATCCCGCCCGAGCAGGTCGTGGGCTCGGCCGCCGACACGAAGTTCGGGTACGACAAGAGCGGGAAGGCGATCCTGACCAAGGTGCCGAAAGTGCTGCTGGTCGACGACAAGATCGGCAAGCCGGTCGGCATCCACCTGATGATCGGGCGCAGACCGGTGGCGACGTTCGGCAACTCGGCGGGCGATCAGCAGATGCTCGAGTACACCCAGGCCGGCGACGGCGCGCGGCTCATGGTGCTCGTGCATCACGACGACGACAAGCGCGAGTACGCCTACGGCCCGAAGTCGAAGGTCGGCACCTTCCCCGACGCGCTGATGGCCGAAGCCCAGAAACGGGGCTGGATCGTCATCAGCATGAAGAACGACTGGAAGCGCATCTTCGCGTTCGAATGACGAATGCGAACCGCGCTGAGTAGCCGGCCTCAGCCGCTCTTGGCCGGACCCGCTCCCTTTTCGAGGAATCGCAGCGCCACCGCCACGTGCATCGCGATGCCGGCGGCGAGCGCCGACTCGTTCACGAGCATCCGCGGCGAGTGGTTCGGGAACGCCGCGTCGGTGTCCGGCCGCGTGCTCAGGTTCGCGATCGTGCCCGGGACGCGCTGGAGCACATACGAGAAGTCCTCGCTCGCCATGATCGGATGGCTCGCCGCGTGGACCGCCTCGGGCCCGAGCAATTCGCGGGCGGTGTCCAGGACGAAGCCCGCGAAGTCCGGGTCGTTGACCGTGACGGGATAGCCTCGGATCAGCTCCACGTCGACCTCGGCGCCGTGGGCCGCCGCGATGCCCTCGGCGACCCGGCGCACCCCGTCGAGCACGCGCTCGCGGGTCGGCTCGGAGACGGTGCGGATCGTCCCGAGCATGCTCGCGGTGTCGGGGATCACGTTGCGCGTCGTGCCGGCCTCGATCTTGGCGACGGTCACGACGGCCGGATCGAAGACGTGAACCCGGCGCGTCACCAGGGTCTGGAACGCCTGCACGATCTCGCAGGCGATCGGGATCGGATCCAGGCAATCGTGCGGCGCCGAGGCATGGCCCCCCTTGCCTCGCACCACGATCTGCAACGTGTCACCCGACGCCATCGCGGCGCCCGGTCGGGCCGAGATGGAGCCGGCCGCCATCCGGTGCGTCACGTGTAGCGCGAAGGCGCCACTCGGCGGGGCCGCGCCCGTCGAGCAATCCCTCCTCGATCATCACGCGCGCGCCGTGGTAGCCCTCCTCGCCCGGCTGCAGCATGAACAACACCGAGCCCGCGAACGAGTCGCGCCGTCGGGCGAGCAGGCGCGCGGCGCCGACGAGCATCGCGGTGTGCGCATCGTGGCCGCACGCGTGCATGCGGCCGCTCACCTCCGAGGCGAACGGGAGTCCCGTCTCCTCGGGCATCGGCAGCGCGTCCATGTCGGCCCGCAGCAAGATCGTCGGGCCCGGACGAGCGCCGGTGAGCCGCGCCACGATCGACGTCGTGCGCTGCCCCGTCCGGACGTCGAGCCCGAGCCCTTCGAGCGCTTCGAGCACCGTGGCCTGCGTTCGCGGCACGCTCAAGCCCACCTCGGGCTGCCGGTGGATGCGGCGTCGAAGCTGGATCGTGTCGTCCAGGATGCTCTTGGCGTCGGCGAGGATCGCGGAGGTGTTCATGGACCGGATTATAAACGCCTCGACGGTGTATGCTTCCCCGTCGTAGTCAGCCTTTCGAGAGAGAGAACGGAGGACATCGTGAGGGTTCGCCGCTCATCGCTGATCCTGGTGCTGCTGCTCGCCCTGGCCGTCGTCGCGCCGGCGCCGCTCGCCACCTCGGCCGCCGCTTCGCCGGAAGGACAGCTCACGTTCGCCGTGCACGTCTCGCTGGCGCCGGCGTGGTTCGATCCCGCCGAGACGCCGGGAGTCATCACGCCATTCCTGACGCTCTACGCGCTCCACGATGCCCTGGTGAAGCCGATGCCCGGCAACGCCTGGGCGCCGAGCCTGGCCGAATCCTGGACGGTGTCGAAGGACGGGCTCACCTACGAGTTCGTCCTCCGCAAGGGCGTCAAGTTCCACAACGGCGACCCGCTCAGCGCCGACGACGTGAAGTTCTCGTTCGAGCGCTACAAGGGCGCGGGGGCTTCGACCTTGAAGGCGCGGGTGGCGGCGGTCGAGGTCGTCGACCCGCTCCACGTGCGCTTCCGGTTCAAGCAGCCGTGGCCGGACTTCATGACGTTCTACGCGACGCCGGCCACCGGGGCGGCGTGGATCGTGCCGAAGAAGTACACCGAGCGCGTGGGCGACGAGGGCTTCAAGAAGGCGCCGGTCGGCGCCGGGCCGTACCGCTTCGTCTCGTTCAATCCCGGCGTCGAGCTCGTCGTCGAAGCGTACGAGGGCTTCTGGCGCAAGACGCCCGCGGTGAAGCGCCTGATCTTCAAGTCGGTGCCGGACGAGTCGACGCGCCTGGCCATGCTCAAGCGCGCCGAGGCCGACGTCGCCTACTCGATCCGCGGGCCGAACGCGGAAGAGGTCAAGCGGACGGCCGGCCTCACGCTCAAGCCGACGTCGCCGACCTTCACCGAGTGGATCGTCTTCACCGAGCAGTTCGACTCGAAGTCGCCCTGGGCCGACCAGCGCGTGCGACTCGCCGCCAACCTCGCGATCGACCGCAAGACGATCAACGAGGCCGAGTACCTCGGCTACGGCAAGCTGGCGTTCTCGATCGTCCCCCGCGACTTCGAGTTCCACTGGGCCCCGCCGGCGTATCCGTTCGACCCGGCGAAGGCCAAGCAGCTCCTGGCCGAAGCGGGCTACCCCAAGGGCTTCGACGCGATCGAGATGGCCACCGACGCCGTGTACGCGCCGGAGGCCGAGGCCGTCATCAACGGCTTTCAGGCCATCGGGATCCGCGCGCGGCTGCGACCGATGGAGCGCGCCGGGTTCTACAAGGCCGACCAGGAAAAGACGTTCAAGCACCTCGTCCGCGTGGGCAGCGCCGCCGCCGGCAACGCGGCGACCCGGATCGAGGCGTTCGTGATCTCCACGGGCATCCGCTCGTACGGCGGCTACCCGGACATCGACTCGCTCTTCCGCGATCAGGCGGCGGAGATGGACAAGAAGCGGCGCGAGGCGATGCTGACCAAGATCCAGCAGCTCATGCACGAGCGGGCGATGTTCGCGCCGATCGTCGAGCCGTCCCTGCTGATCGGCATCGGCGCGCGGCTCGCGGAGAGCCCGACGATCACCGGACATCCGTACCTGTCGCCCTACGAGGATCTGAAGCTCAAGGCGCGCTGAACGACCGCCGCAGCCGTCAAGGAGGTTCCGCCATGGCACAGACGATGAAGGCGTGGTTCGCGGTTCCCGGCCCCGAGGGCGCGGTCTTCGAGCTGCGCGAAACGCCGGTGGCCGCGCCCGGCCCCGGTCAGGTGGCGGTGGCCGTGCGCGCCGCCGGCACCAATCGCGGCGAGCTGATCCGCGGCGCGGCGCTGCGACCCGGGCAGCGCGCCCGTCAATCCCGCGCGAGCGGGCACCGAGTTCGCGGGCGAGATCGCGGCGGTCGGCGACGGCGTGAACGCCTGGCAGCCGGGCGATCGCGTCATGGGCCGCGCGGTCGGCAGCTACGCGAAGTCCGTCGTCGCCCACCAGCGCGCCCTGATGCGAGTCCCCGCCGGCATGTCGTGGGCCGAGGCGGCGTCGATCCCCAACGTGTTCGTCACCGCCCACGACGCGCTGGTCACCAACGCCGCCGTCCGGCCGGGCGAGTCGGTGATGGTCACCGCCGGGCCGTCGGGTGTCGGCACCGCGGCGATCCAGATCGCCCGCCACGTCGGCGCGAACCCGGTCATCGCGACCACCCGCACGCCGGGCAAGGCCGACGCGCTGCGCGCGCTCGGCGCGCACGAGGTCGTCGACACCCGCGACGCCGGCAAATGGGTCGACGCCGTGATGCGCGCGACCGGCGGTCGGGGCGTCGACGTGATCATCGACCACGTCGGCGGCCCGATGCTGGCGGACAACATCCGGGTGCTCGCCCTCAAGGCGCGGCTCGTGAGTGTCGGGCGCAACGCCGGCCGTGTCGGCGACTGCGACCTGGACGAGATCGCCCGCAAGCGGGCGTCGATCATCGGCGTCACCTTCCGCACGCGCACGCCCGAGGAATCGCTCGCGTGCAGCGAGCGGTTCACCGCGCACCTGCTCGACGCGGTCACCAAAGGCGCGCTCAGGCCCGTGCTCGATCGCACGTTCCCGTTCGAGCGGCTGACCGACGCGCACAAGTACATGCTGAGCGACACGCAGACCGGAAAGATCGTGCTGATGGTCGACGAGAGCGGCCGATGCGACCGAGCGCTACCGATGAAGACCAGCGCCACTCGCATCCTGACCACGCACGTCGGCAGCATGCCGCGGCCGGAGAGCATCAAGGCGCTGCTCCGGGATCGCCTGGCGGGTCAGACGGCGGACGAAGGCCGGCTCTCCGCCCTCGTCGGGGACGCGGTGGCCGACGCCGTGCGGCAGCAGGCTCGCGTCGGCATCGACATCGTCTCCGACGGCGAGATGTCGAAGACGAGCTTTCTGGCCTACACGGACGAGCGGCTCACCGGCTTCGTCCCGATGAAAGCCGACGATCCCGGCGTTCCGTCGAGCAACGCCGGGACCTCGTGGGCGCGCCGGGTCGATACTCGTCGCGAGTGGCGCGCGTTCCGGGAGTACTACGAAGAATACCTGCCGCGCGCGATGCCGCCCTCCGCCCGGCCCACGGTGTGCCAGGGCCCGATCGCGTACAAGGGCCAGGCACTGCTGCAGCGAGATCTCGAGATCTTCAAACGCGCGCTGCGCGACGTCACGGTGGAGGAGGCCTTCGTGCCGGCGATCGCGCCGGCGATGGTCGGCCGAGGACAGAATCAGTACTACAAGACCGACGAGGAGTACGTCTTCGCGATCGCCGAGGCGCTGAAGACGGAGTATCGGGCCATCGTCGACGCGGGCTTCGTCTTGCAGATCGACGACCCGGGTCTGGGCGAGACGTGGGACATGCTGATCCCGGCGCCGCCGCTCGAGGACTACCGGCGGACGCAGGCGCGAAACCTCGAGGCGCTCAATCACGCGCTGGCGGGCATCCCCGAGGACCGCGTGCGGTATCACCTCTGCTGGGGCAGCTGGCAAGGCCCGCACGTCCACGACCTCGGTCTGCGCGACATCGTCGACCTCATGCTCCGGGTCAAGGCGCAGAGCTATTCGGTCGAGGCGGCGACACCCCGGCACTCGTACGAGTGGCGTGTGTGGGAGGACGTGAAGCTCCCGGAGGGCAAGATACTCATTCCCGGCGTGATCGCGCACACGACCGCCGTGGTCGAGCATCCCGAGACGATCGCGGAGCGGATCATGAATTTCGCCAGCTCGATCGGCCGGGAGCGGGTCATCGCGGGAGCCGACTGCGGATTTGCGCAGGGCGCCTTGTACCAGCGCCAGCATCCCGCGGTGATGTGGGCGAAATTCGAGGCGCTGGTCGCCGGCGCCCGGCTCGCCTCCGACCGCCTCTGGCGGCGCTAGCCGCCCCTCAGTACGGGATGTCGATCAGGCGGTCGGTCGCCGAGCGCATGTCGTTCTGCAGCAGCTCGCGGAGCGCGCGGGCGATCGGACCGGGCTTCCCGTCGCCGATCGGTTTGCCGTCCCACTCGACGATCGGCGCGACCTTGACCGAGCTGCCGATCAGCAGCATCTCGTGGGCCGCGCGCGCCTCCGCCACGGGAATGTCACAGACCTGAACGCCCTTGAGCACGCCCGTCGTCTGGAGCCGGGTCGCCAGCTCGAGCAGGCGCAACGAGGTGCAGCCCGACAGGATGTGATCGAACTTCGGGTGCTTGAGCATTCCGTCGGCGGTGATGAACGCAACATTCATGTTCGAGCTCTCGCCCACGTTCCCGGCCGCGTCGATGAAGATCCCGTTGTCGACGCCGCGCTCCTGGGCCTCCATCTGCATGAGGACGTTGGGGAGATAGTTGACGCTCTTGGTGACGGCGTAGAGCGGCGGCTTGATCGGATACGTCGTCGTCATCATGCGGAGCCCCTGCGTGTACCACGTGTCCGGATAGCCGAGCCCCGCGGAGATCATCACGAAGAATCCGGGCTCGGCGCCGGCCGCCGGGGCCAGACCGAGGCTCCCCGGCCCCGCGGAGGCCCAGTAGCGGATCGAGCCCTCGCGCTTGCCGCTCGCGGCCGCGGTGCGCACGATGATGTCCCGCATCTCGTCCCGCGCCGGGAGCTTCAGCTTCGAGTTGTGCGCCGATCGGATGAACCGGTCCAGGTGCGCCTCGAGATCGTAGATCTTGCCGGCCTCGATCGCCGCGGTGTCGAAGATGCCGTGACCGCGGTGCACCATGTGGTCGTCGAACGGCACGACCATGAGCGCGGGATCGGTCACGATCCCGCCGAGCTGGCTCGAGTAGAACGCCCAGTACTTCACCGGCTGGCGCGTCCGAAGGGCTCGGAGCTGGGCGATCACCTCGTCGGAGGTCAGGGTGGGCAACGTGCTCGTCGCGGACATGCTGGCTCCCTCTCGGCGGCACGGCGCCGCCACGGTCGGTCTTCGCGTTCGCGCATCAACTGTAGCATTCCCGCCGGTGTCGGTGCTGAGCGCGTCCTCCACTACTCATAGCTGGTCAATGGGTCCAGACCGCCTGCCGGCAGTCCGGGCCGTTTTCCTAGGTATGGTCCGCATCCCGGTGACCATAGGACTGCGTCGCTGAGAGCCCCCGCCAAGATCGGCCTCGTTGCCTCGGGGTACGTCGGCGCCTTCCTGGTGGCTTCCACGATCGTCGCGATCTACGTGGCCTCGACCAGCGGGCCCGACCGGCAGACGTACGGCGCCATGTACGATTTCGGCGACAGCCTGCTCTTCCTGGCGGTGTTCGCCGCGGCTGCCGTCCTTCCAACGGGTGCTGCGCTCTTCTTCCTCAGGCCCAACCGCGCGTTCTGGCTCGTGCTCTCCGTCGCGGCTCTTGCATCGGTCGCTGCCACGGCGGCGGGAGCCTTCACTACTTACGTCGTCGCACGGACCGCCGGCGCCAGCTCCTTGCTTCAGATCTGGTCGGGCCTCGCCGGCCTCAGGATTCTGGTCGCTCCGCTGTTCGCTCTGGCCTTCTTTCTCTCGGGCCTGTTCGCTCCGAATCATGGCTCTCGCATCGCGCTGTTCGTCGCCACTCTCATGGAGACCGCGGTGTTCGCCTCCGTTGCTCTCGTCTGGTGGTTTCACCCGGGTCGTTGACCGTCTGAGTTGAATCGTCCGGCCGCCCGACGGCGGCTGGCGCATGCCCTCTAGACCTAGGTCCAGTGGATCGCGCTGGGCGGGTCGACGACCATACGGCGATGCGCCGCGGCTCCCGAGGTCCACGAACAAAGCCATGCGAGGAGAATCTGCAATGAGGAACACACGAAGAGGGCTACTGGCTCTGGTCGCGCTGTTCGCTGCCGCGGCGCTCACTGCCGTGCCGGCGGCGCGCAGCCGAAGCCGAACATCGTCGTGATCATGGGTGACGACATCGGCATCTGGAACATCGGCGCCTACCACCGCGGCATGATGTCGGGCCGGACGCCGAACCTCGACCAGATCGCCGCCGAGGGGATGCTCTTCACCGACTACTACGCCGAGGCGAGCTGCACGGCCGGCCGCGCGAACTTCATCACCGGCGAGCTGCCGATCCGCACCGGCATGACGACCGTCGGTCAGGCCGGCGCCACCGCTCGGTCTGCCGGCAGAGGCGGTGACCATCGCCACCGCGCTCAAGGCGATGGGCTACGCCACCGGCCAGTTCGGCAAGAACCACCTGGGCGATCGCAACGAGTTCCTGCCCACGGTGCACGGGTTCGACGAATTCTTCGGCTATCTCTATCACCTCGACGCGATGGAAGACCCCTGCCATCCGAACTATCCACAGGATCTGCGGTCGAGGGTCGGTCCGCGGAACATGCTCCACTCGTTTGCGACCACCGTCGACGACGCGACCGTCGATCCGCGCTGGGGCAAGGTCGGCAAGCAGAAGATCGACGGACAAGGGCGAGCTGTGCCCGAAACGCATGGAGACCGTGGACGACGAGATCCGCGACCTCGCGCTCAAGTTCATCGAAAAGGCCAAGGCCGACGGCAAGCCGTTCTTCCTGTGGCTCAACCCGACCCGCATGCACATCGTCACGCATCTCTCGCCGAAGTATCAGGCGATGCGCAACTCCAAGAACAACTGGACCATCCACGAAGCCGGGATGGCGCAGCTCGACGACGACATCGGCCTCGTGATGAAGAAGCTCAAGGACATGGGCGTCGACAACAACACGATCGTCGTGTTCACCACCGACAACGGCACCGAGGTCTTCACGTGGCCGGACGGCGGACAGACCCCGTTCGCGCAGTCCAAGGGCACGGTCATGGAAGGCGGCTTCCGCGCGCCGGCGATGATCCGCTGGCCCGGCAAGGTGCCCGCGGGCAAGGTCGAGAACGGCATCATCTCCGGGCTCGACTGGTTCCCGACGTTCCTGGCCGCCGCCGGCAACCCGAACATCACGGAAGAGCTGAAGAAGGGCAAGCAGCTGGGTGATCGTACCTACAAGGTGCACCTCGACGGCTACAACCAGATGGACATGATCACCGGCAAGGGGCCGTCGAATCGCCACGAGATCTTCTACTTCGGGGAGAGCACCCTCGGCGCGGTCCGCGTCGACGACTTCAAGTATCGCTTCATCGAGCAGCCCGCCGGCTGGCTCGGCGAGAAGGCCCATGTCGACGTGCCGTATCCTGACCAACCTTCGCCTCGATCCCTTCGAGCGCACGGGCTGGCCCGAGAGCGGGACCCGCGACCGGGGCGCAGCAGTACTTCGACTGGTTCAAGTACGAATTCTGGCGCTTCGTGTTCGTCCAGCAGGAGGTCGAGAAGCTCATCAAGACGGCCATCGAGTTCCCGCCGATGCAGAAGGGCGCCAGCTTCAACCTCGACGCCGTGAAAGCGAAAATCGAGGCGGCCCGGGCGGCGATGGGCAAGTAGACCCACCGAGGCATTTGTTGATATTCAGGGTGGGCGCTCTCGCTCGTCGCCCTCTCGGGTGTCTCGACGTCGGCCTTCGCGCAGGGATGGATCGGCCCGGCCTACGTCACGCGTGTCGTGGAGGGCGACTTCATCTACGCCCAGATCGGTACGCGGATCGAAGGCGTGCGCTACCTCGGCATCGACGTCCCGATCGTCGATCATCCCGCGCGGGGCCGGGAGCCGTTCGCGAACGTGGCGCGCGAGGCGAATCAGCGGCTCGTCGAAGGCAAGTGGATCTACCTCACCTTGGGCGCGCCCCCGCGTGACCGCTCGGGCCGGCTGATGGCCTACGTCTGGGTTGACAAGGTGTTCGTCAACGCCACTCTTCTTCAGAGGGGCTATGCCGAGGCGATGGCGTCCACGGACCATCAGTACCTCGCTTACTTCCGCACTCTCGAAGAGGACGCTCGCCGGGACGGCCGCGGCCTGTGGGGCGATCGCGACGTGTTGACCTACTATCGCCCGCACCCGCCCGAGGTGGACCCGGACCCTGGCGACTATCGCGGCCACCCGCCTGACGGTTCCGGCGGGCGCGTGTTCTCGGGGACGTTGCCAAACATCGAGCCGCTGCCGCCCGGCACACGGTCCAATCCTGCATCCTCCTCCCGCACGGTGTCGCCGGGCGCGACACCAGACCAGAGTAGAAGCGGGCCCGGCACGTACCCCACATTGCCATGGAAGGATTTCCCAGAGCCGGGTACCACGTACTTCCCAGTGCCCGGGGGGCAGCGATAGCCGGTTCAGATCAAGAACGATAGATTCGGCAGCGGCTCGGCCGCGTTCACCAGCACGACCTTCTTCCGGCACATCTTCAGCTCGCCGCCGACGCGCCGGAGCCGGTGCGTCGTGCGCCCGACCCACCAGTGGAGCTCACGCTTGGCCTGGATCGCGAGCTCCGCGAGGGCGAAGTTCGACTCGACGACGAGCTCGCCGTTGTCGGCCGACGTCGCCTCGATATTCGACACGAGCCGGCGCATCAGTGACGCCGGCTCCTGGCTGTAGCGGTAGCCAGTCTGTAGCATCTTGATCCGCGTCTCGATGCGGCCGCGGTTGTCGTAGATGTGCGAGAGGTGCTTGTCCGGATCGGCGGAGGGATCGGTGCTCGCCGGCACCCAGTACACGCCGTCGTCGGTCCACAGCGCGAGCCACTCGGCGTAGCGCGCCTCGTCGGCCAGGCGCGCTTCGCGATAGATGAACTCGACCACGGCTCGGTGTTCGGCGTCGGAGAGCATCGGGCCGGGGGACTACGCGTCCGTCATCACCGTCCGGTAGTGGCGCCAGAGCGCGCGATTCGTCGTCTCGTCCGTGACGTGAGAGACCGTCCGGCCCTCGGCGTCGACCCGCTCGCGGTTGAGGCCCCGGCCGAGCTCGAGCCAGGGAACGGTGCGCGCGTGCAGCCCGAGCTGGTTCCGGGCCGCCACGATCAGGTCTTCCGGCATCAGGAACGATGCCGGGCCCATACCCGCTTCGGCCATGCGCAGCAGGCGGCTGTTGAACTCGGGCACGCCCTTGAGGAACATCGGCGTGTGCCAGTGCACGCACTCCTCGACGCTCACCGGCTCGACGATCGCGATGTTGGTCTCGCCCAGAAACAAATTCGGAAAGATGAGCACATGGGCCGGGCCCTCGAGGATGCGCCGGCGCGCGAGCTCGGGACCATCGCGGCGCTCCAGCGCGGCCACGAAGTCGGCGACCACCGAGCCGGAGGCGCCGCCCAGCCACTCGAACGGGCCCTGATAGCCGGGCGACCAGTCGATTTCCATATGGCCGTTGCCCCAGTCGCGCACGACCGCCTTGATCGCCTTCTCGTCGCCGACCACGCGCTGATACTGCGTGCGCACCGTCGCGAACAGTGCGCGATGGACGAACCCGAGATGGTAGCCGTCGCTGTCGTTCTCGGGCAGCGCCTTCCAGTTGGCGGCGCACCGGTGCTTCACCCAGCCGGCGGTCAGCTCGATCTCGCCGACCGGTGAGAGATCGCACGAGCGATCGATCAGCCGCGTGGCCATGCCCAGATGCTCCGAGAGCGAAATCCCCGCCGGGCTCAGGCTGGCGAAGACGAAGCCGCGGTAGCTCGACACGCGCGGCGCGCGCGCGAGGCCGTGCGCGTTCTTGTCGAACGCGCCGTACCCGCCGGGATAGGGCACCCCGAGCAGCGCGCCCGAGACGTCGTAGGTCCAGCCGTGGTAGGGACAGGTGAACGTCCGTGCGTGACCCCGGTCGGCCGGGCACACCATCGTGCCGCGGTGCATGCAGCGATTGACGAGCACGGCGACACCGCCATCGGCGGCGCGCACCATGATCACCGGCTCCGCGCCGAGGCGGCGCGTGACGAAGTCGCCGGCGCCGGGAATCTCGCTCTCGTGCCCGACGAAGACCCAGCCGCGGCGGAAGATGCGCTCCATCTCGTCGTCGAAGATGCGCGGGTCGGTGTAGAGCGAGGCGTGGATGCGATCGTCCTGCACGAGCGTCTTGTAGTCGATCACGGGGGTCGGGGCGCCCATCACCTCGCCCCCGCCGCTCCCGCGGTCAGGAACGGGATCGCCAGATCGACGAGCAGGTCCGGCGTCTCGACCGCCATGAAATGGCCCGAGTCGTATCGCAGGCTCGCGCCATTCGCCTCGATCCAGTCCATCGGTCTACGCCTGATAGGGCGGGATTCGCCGGTGGAACATCGCGAAGATCTGCTCCCAGTCGCGCGCCGCGCCGCGCGCGTCGAAGATGTCGCGGTTGGGGAGCGCGTAGCCGTGCTGGGCGCCCTCGTGGATCGCATACCGATAGTCGATCGGGCACGGACGCAAGAGCGTGTCGAGCTCCTTCACCATCGACAGCGGAGCGTATGGATCCATCTCGGCGAACCCGCAATAGAGCTCGCCGCGGAACTCCCGGGCCAGGTGGTGCGGCGAGTCGGGCGCGTCGCTGATGAGCGTGGTGCCGTGCAGGCTCGCGCCGGCGGTCATGCGGTCGGGGAAATGGCCCGCGACACACAGGACGTGACGGCCGCCCATGCAGTAGCCGATCGAGCCGACGGCGCCCGCACGCACCGGCTCGCCGCGGCCGAGGAAGTCCAGGATCGCGCCCGTATCGTCGACGACCATCTGGTTCGAGAGGCGGCGTCCCGGCGCGATCACGCGCTGCCGGCGCGCCTCGTCGAGCGCGTGGAGCGAGATCATCCGGTTCTCCGCGTCCCGAAACTCGTGCCGGACCTTGCCCTGCCGGTAGTAGAGATCGGGCACCATGCAGTAGTACCCGACGGTGCCGACCCGACGCGCGATCTCAAAGAGCTCCTCGCGGAGCCCCCAGATGTCCATGTAGATGATGACCGGCGGAAACGGTCCGTCCTGCTCCGGGTGGGTGACGAACGTGTCCATGCGGCCCGACGCGGTGGGAATCTCGACGAGGCGCTCTTCCATGGTGCCGGCGAGCCTATGCCGCGACCGATGCCGCCGTCAAGACGCCCCGCCAACGTGATAGCATGACGGCACTTTTCAGTCCGTATTTTTCGGAAGCGCGCCTCGACCGGCGAGGCCCCAGCCCCGCGGCGATCTGCGGCGCGCACGACGGTCAGGAGATACCCGCGATGCGATTCGGCCTGCTCTACGAGGCGCAGCGACCGTTCAAAGGCACGGACATCGACTGGAACAAGCTCTACAAGGAAACGCTCGAGCAATGCGTGCTGGCCGACAAGATCGGCTTCGACAACCTCTGGTTCGTCGAGCACCACTTTCTGACCGGATTCTCGGGCTCGCCCTGCCCCGAAGTGCTGCTCGGCGCTTTGAGCCAGATGACCCGGCGCATCCGGATCGGCTTCGGTGTCTGTATCCTGCCGTCGCACCATCCCATTCATGCGGCCGAGCGAGCGGCCATGCTGGACCAGCTGACCGACGGCCGGCTCGAGTTCGGGACCGGGCGGTCCAACGCGTACGAGCAGATCGGTCAGGGCATCGATCCGCGCAACACACGCGCGATGTGGGAAGAATCGCTCAGGATGATCCCGCAGATCTGGCAATCGGAAGAGTTTTCCTGGGAGGGCGCCTTCTGGACGGTGCCCAAGCGCCACGTGCTGCCCAAGCCGTATCAGAAGCCGCATCCGCCGATGTACCTCGCGTGCACGCAGACCGAGAGCTACGACGTCGCGGCCGACAAAGGCATCGGCGTCCTGTCCTCGGCCACGTTCGCCACCAACATCCTGGCGGAGCACGTCAACCGCTATCGGGCGCGAGTCAAGCAGGCGACACCCGTGGGCGCCGTCGTCAACGACTACTGGGGCAACAACGTGCACGGGTTCTGCGGCGAGAACAACGCCGAGGCGCGCGCGCTCGCCGCACTCTCGCTCAAGACGTTCTTCGGGCCGGACAAGCCGTACATTCGCGACCGCGTCAACGCCTACGAGCAGCTCCTGGAGTCGTGGGGCGGCGTGCCCGATCACTTGAAGGCCGACTTCGGCCGGTGGCTCCGGCAGTCGGACGACGCGCACAAGGAGCAGGCCGCTCAGGTCGGGATCTCGCTCGATAGCGGCCCGGGCGCCGCGCGCGCGGCCTTCGGCCAGATGGACCCCGACACCTTGTGCGATCGCGGCATCATCATCGCCGGCGACCCCGAGAGCTGCATCAAGGGCGTTCAGCTCTACGAGGAGGCCGGTGTCGATCAGGTCATCTTGATCACGCAGACCGAGACGATCCCGCACGAGCGCGCGATGCAATCGATCGAAATGTTCGGCAAGCACGTGATCCCCGCGTGCCGCAGGAAGGAGACGTCATGGAAGCCGATGTCCTTCGCGCCGACGACCGGCGCTTCGAGGCGATGAGAAAGGGCGACTGGGCCGCGCTCGACGCGGCGCTCTCCGACGATCTCACCTATGTGCACTCCACCGCCCGACAGGAGTCGAAGACGGAGCACATCGCGAACCTCCGCGCCGGCAAGCCGCACTACCGCGGCATCGCGCCGCGCGACCGTCGCGTGCGCGTGGCCGGCAACGTCGGCATCGTCAACGGCGTATCCGACATGCACGTGGAGCGTGACGGCAAGGAGAACCGGTTCACCGTCCGCTACCTCGCGGTGTACGCGAAGAGCGGCGCCGACTGGCGCATGATCGCCTGGCAGTCGACCCGCCAGGACTGATCCCGACGAGTCTTGCCTGTCACGCACCTGACGGGCTATGTTCGAGCGGCCCGCAGGGTCGGGCCACGGTCTTCGTCAGGAGGTGCGTATGTCCGTCCTCGTGATCGGCGCAACCGGCTTCATCGGTCCCCGGCTGATCCGTAAGCTGGTGGCGCGCGGCGAATCGGTCGTCGGCATGGATCTGAACCCGGCGGCCGCGACGTTCGCCGGTGTGCCAGTCGGCGCGCCGGTCGTCCGCGGCGACGTCACACAGTTCGAGGACGTGATGCGCACCGTGCTCGACGTGAAGCCGGACCGGCTCATCAATCTGGCCTACGGACTCGGAGCCGGCGAGGGCAACCCGCACCAGGTGATGCGCCTGGACATCCTCGGGATGGACAACTGCTTCGAGGCCGCGCGGCTGGCCGGGGTCAAGCGCATCGTCTACGCGAGCTCGGTCGCGGTGAGCGGCCAGCAGAGCAACTTCGGCGACCGGCTGGCCACCGAGGACGATCCCACGTACGGCACGAGCCAGTACGCGATGCACAAGATCTTCAACGAGTTCCAGGCCAAGAAGTACATCAAGAACTACGGCATGTCGATCACGGGCGTGCGTCCGGCGAACGTCACCGGGCCGGACAAAGTACGCGGCTCGGTCGATCACGTGCAGATCATGGTCGACGCCGCGCGCGGCCGGCCGGTTCACCTGCCGGCCAAGGGCCTCATGCGTCTCTTGATCCACGTCGAGGACATGGCCGAAGTCTTCATGCGCATCCTGCTGGCCGACGCGCCCCGTCATTCGCTCTACAACTCGGGCGGCATCCCGGTGAGCCTCGGCGAGCTCGCGGACATCGTGCGCGGGTTCCTGCCTGACGCACAGATCACGTTCGCCAAGGAAGGCGGCCGCGAGGAATCAGGCAACTACCTGGTTGACTGGAGCCGTCTGGCCAAGGAGTTTGGGATCGAGTACCCCGGGCTGCACACGCGCGTGCTCGAGGTCATCAACGAGGTGAGGCAACAAGAGGGGCTACCGCTAGTCGGTCGATAGCGCGGTACTATTGTGGCAACCGCTTGCAGTGCAAGTCTAACGGGAGGCGAGCCATGGGCTACAACCGAATCTCGGCGGACTGTCACCTCGATCTGATCTGGTTGCCGCCGGACCTGTTCGTCTCGGAAGCGCCGCGCGAGCTGAAGGAGCGCATGCCCTACGTGGCCGACGGGCCCGATGGCCCGCGCTGGGTCGCCAACAACGGCGCGGTCTTCGGTCTGGCGGGTGGCGTGGGCGCCTCGGGCACCAAGTACCAGCCCGGGAAGCAGCTCCGGGTCGACGTCATGGCCTCGACCGGTCTCTACGAGGACGGCAAGAAGGGCATCCGCCGGCCCGGTGATCCGCACCTGCGCGTCAAGGAGATGGACCGCGACGGCGTCGACGCCGAGGTCATCTACGGCATCCTGGCGGCGGCCGCGAAGCTGAAGGACATCGAAGCGTCCAACGAGATGCTGCGCATCTACAACACGTGGATGGCCGAGTTCTGCCGCCACTATCCCAACCGTCACATCGGGCTCGCGAACCTGCCGTACGGCGACATCGACGCCGCGGTCGCCGAGGTGCATCGCGTGGCGAAGCTGGGCTTCAAGGGCATCGAGCTGTCGTGCTCGTGGGACATGGAGCCGATGTGGCATCACCAGTGGGAGCCACTGTGGGCGGCCATCAACGAGGTCGGGATCCCGCTGCACTTCCACACGTTCCCCTCGGTGTCGCCGGCGCTGCGGGAGAAGTACACGGGCCTCACGCAGCGCGCGCTGATGTACAGCGGCCTGTGCCTGTTCCAGATGACCCTGGCGAACATTCTGACCGCGCTCATGGGACGCGCCGTCTTCGAGCGCTACCCGAACCTCCGCATTGCGTTCGGCGAGAGCGGCATCGGCTGGATCCCCTACGTGCTCGACCGCATGGACTTCGAGTACGAGGACCAGTACAAGGACCTGCCGCTCAAGATGAGGCCGAGCGAGTACTGGCGCCGCCAGTGCAAGGCGACCTTCCAGTACGATCGCGTCGGCACCAAGCTGATCGACGAGATGGGCGTCGAGACCTTGATGTGGGGCAGCGACTACCCGCATCCCGACGGCGTATGGCCGGAGTCGGCCAAGTACATCTCCGAGCAGTTCAAGCATCTGCCCGACGACGTGACGCGGAAGATGACGTGTGAGAATGCGGGAAAGTTCTACGGATTGATGTGATCGGATAGGGACCTCGACGGGCCCCAACAGTTGCTCGGAAGCGCCCCGGTTAGTCCGGGGCGCTTCTTCGTCCTATCCGATCGCGTTCAGGACTTTCCCGCCGGCTTCGACTGATTTGGCGTCGATTAGGATGACCGCGAGGACGCACGGGGCGGTACCGTTGTTGACCCAGTTGTGGATCGTACCCCGCTGCACCATCACGTCGCCGGCCTTGAGGTGCACGACCGAATCGTCGAGCTCCATGTCGATCTCGCCCGAGATGATCACGATGTAGTCGATCGAGTCGGTGCGATGGTTGCGCGCCGCGAGCCCCGGCGCGAACTCGATCACGCGGAAGATCGTCCCCTTCGTCAGGGTCGTGCCGACCTTGCGCAGGCCTTCGTCGGCCGCGCCGTCGTTGTTGGCGGGAAAGCCCTCGGTGGTCCAGATGTTGACCGCCGTCGCGCCCGGCCGGCCCGAGCCGAGGTGCTTGCAGACCTCGTCGATCTTCACGATCGCGCGGCCGTTGCCGTCGTGGCCGGTGATGACTCGCCGCACCTGCAGTGCCATGTGTCGCCTCCTGGTGTCGATCGCGGGCGGTCTCGCCCGCGTGCGCCGCGCATGATAGCGCGACATCGGCGCGTGGGACATCGTCACGACCCGCGCCGCGACCGGCGGTCGGCGTGTCGCGCCTGGCGCGCCCGCGCCCGCCGCGTTTCGATCGGGCTGAAGATCCGGGGATAGCGGTGCTTGAGCGCCGCGTATTTCTTCCGGAGCCATCGGCTCTCGGGCAGGAGCACGAAGATGCCGATCAGGATGACCAGGAAGCCGGGACCCGGCACCCCCGGGATGGAGAGCGCGAGTCCGATGACGATCAGCGCGAGCGCCACGCCCCATCGCGCGATTCGCTTGAGTAGAGGAAGCATCGGGGCGCTCAGTATAGAGCGTAGGCTCCCGGCTGGGGGGAAAGCTATGAGCCCATCACCCCTCCTCCGGCTATGGGCGGATGTGAGAGGAGACGGACCGCCTCACGCGCGTCCCCAGAGCTGCTTGGTCGCCAGGCGGGCTCCCTCCGCCATGGCCGCGAACTTCAGCCACACGACACTCGGGTGGACGTCGTTGAAGCGAATGCCGGAGGCGGCGAATCCGCAATCGGCGCCGGCGATGACGTTCTCGCGGCCGACGATCTTGGCGTAGCGCACGATCCGCTCGGCGATGAGCTCCGGGTGCTCGACCAGGTTCGTGGTGTGGCTGATGACGCCCGGAATGAGGATCGTGCCGTCGGGCGGCCGGACGTGCTCGAAGACGTGGTACTCGTGCTCGTGCCGCGGATTCGCCGCCTCGAAGGAATACGCGCCGGCGTTGATCTTCAGGAGGATGTCGACGATGTCCTTCAGCTCCATGTCGTAGACACGCGGGCCGACGTCGATGCTGTAGCAGGTGTGGAAGCGAACCTTCTCGCGCGGGATCCCGCGTAGCGAATAGTTGATCGCCTCGACCCGCTTCTCCGCCCACTTCCGGCAGTCGGCCACGCTGAGGCCGGGCGTCATCATGTACTGGGTGACCAGGCGCGGATCGTCGATCTGCAGCACGAAGCCGGCGTCGACGATCGCGCGGTATTCCTCGCGGAGCGCGTCGGCCAGCGCCTGCTCGTACTCTTCCTCGGTGCGATAGAACTCGTTCGCGAGCGTCGCGAAGACGTACGAGGGCGCGATCGCCGGCACGAAGACCTCTTCGTGCCGCAGGCCCTTCAGCGCGAGCTCGATGTTCTCGACGTCGGTCCGGACCGCCGCGTGGCCCTTGTAGCCGATCGGCCCCGTGCAGACGTGGACGCCGTACCGGTTGCGATCGCCGCCGCGTCCGCCCGCCCATTCGGCGATCCGCTCGGACCACGCGTAGTAGTCGGGAAACGCCTGATACTCGCGGCTCGGGCCTCGGGGGTTGCCCTCCTGGCCGGCGGGCGCGGGCTTGCGCGTGAAGCCGTTGAAGCGCTCGACGATGTAGCCGAAGAAGCTCGCCTTGCCCTGCTCACCGTCGGTGACGACGTCGACGCCGGCCTCGGTCTGCCGGCGGACGACGTCCGCCACCGCGCCGCGCACGAGCTTCGTGTAGGCCCCGTCGTCGTACGGCTGGCCACGGTCCTTCGATCGGAGAATCGCGGCGAGCTCGTCGGGCCGCGCGAGGCTTCCCACGTGCGTGGTCAGGATCCGGTCCGTGCTGCGCTTCATCGGTGCTCTCCCCTGGCGCTCAGTAGTACGCGACGCCGCCGTTGGCGTGAATGGTCTGGCCCGTGATGAAGCCGCCGTCGTCGCTGACCAGGAACAGGCAGGTGGCGGCGATCTCGTCGACGGTCCCCTGCCGTCCGAGCGGAATCCCCGCGGCATTCGGCGTTCGCCCCTGGTACCACTCGGGATTCGCGCGCGAGGTGTCGATGCTCCCGGGCGAGACGACGTTGACCCGGATGTTCTGCGCGGCGAACTCGGATGCGAGACCGCGCGCGAGCCCGACCAGGCCCATCTTGGCCGCGGACACTGCGGCGCGTCCGGAGCCGCCCATGAACGCGCCCTCGCCGGTGAAGAAGACGATCCGTCCGTACTTGTTCTTGACCATCGACTCGATGACCGCGCGCGTGCAATACACGGCGCCGTCGAGCACGACGCCCCGCACCGCCTCCCAGTCCTGCACCGTCACCTCGGTGAAGGGCTTGTGCGGGCGGATCGCCGCGTTGTTGACGAGGATGTCGATCCGGCCGAACTCCGACATCGCCCGGGCGACCATCGCGTCGACCTGGTCCTTCCGGGCGACGTCGGCGACGACCGCGATCGCCTTGACACCCCTGGCCTGCGCCTCACGCGCGACCGCCTCGGCTTCGGCCTGGTTCGTGCGGGAGTTGACCACCACGTGCGCGCCTTCTTCGGCCAGCTTCAGCACGGTCGCGCGGCCGATGTTACGGCCCGAGCCGGTCACCAGGGCGATCCTGCCTTCGAGCTTTCCCATGCGCCTGCCTCCGGGTGTTGGTCGCGTTCGTGCGCCGCGGTTCGCCGAGAACCGGATGGTACCATCAGCCCATCGTGAGCGTCGTCGGCGACCTCGATCACCACCGCTACATCAGCCTCTCGACCTTCCGCCGCAACGGCGCTGAGGTGGCCACACCGGTGTGGTTCGCGGCCTCCGGTGCCAGGCTCTACGTGTTCACCATGGGCGACTCCGGAAAGGTCAAGCGTTTGCGCCATACGGCGAAGGCACGCGTCGCGCCGTCGGATTCGCGGGGGCGCGTACAGGGTGCGGCGCGCGCCGCGACGGCGCGTCTGATTGCGGAGCCCGCCGTGATCGACCGGGCGCACGGGGCACTACGGGCGAAGTACGGCTGGCAGATGCGGGTGGCTGATCTCTTCTCCGCTCTTACCGGCCGCGCCCGGCGTCGAGCGTATATCGAGATCGACGTCGAGTAGAACAGCTCGTCCGTCCAGGAATCGACACACTTGAAGCGTTCGCTGCGGTGAGATAGAGATCAGGGCATGTCCTTGGAGGTGGACGTGGTACGTGTCCACTCCGGGCATGGTCTCGTCGCCTGCAAATCCGATTCGCGAACTCCATCTGATCTTGGGCCACGGGCTGGTCGCAGATGATGCAAACGACGCCGACCCCCGCTAATTGCGACGAGGATCGCGAGACGTTCCGCTCGGACCTATCTTCCTAGCCCGACCAGGCGACCCCGGCCGGCTCACTTCTTGGAGTCGTAGCCTTTCTGGATCGCGGACTGCTTGTCGGCGCTGTTCGCGCTGCCCGGCGGGGTCAGGCGGCTCTTGAACGTGTCCACCAGGCCCTGGCTCGCCTTGGCCTGCCCGAGCCCTTCGCCGATGGCGGCGTAGGTCCCGAGATTCTCTTCCCAGTTCGTGACGCCGCGCTCCTTAGCCAGATCGCCGAGCTTCTTCTGATAGGCGTCGAAGGGGCCGCCCGACTTGGCGTAGGCCTCGGTGGTGCTCCGCACGTTGTCGTAGTAGGCGCTGTCGCCCGGGCTCGATGAGGCCGAGCTGCTCGCGGAGGAGTCCGACGAGCTCTTCGAGCTCTTCGAGCTGCTCGCGAAGGAGTCCGACAAGCTGTTCGAGCTGGCCGAGAACGAGCAGCCAAGCGGGACGAGCAGAACCGTCAGCAGCAGGAGCCAGCCCACTGGATGGCAGCGGCGAGGATCGAAGGTTCGTGTCACGCCCCCCTCCTTGAAGTGACGGTATCCGCGAGGACAGTATCGGCGATCCCGCGCCGGCGCAAGCTATCGAACAGCGCCTCAGGTCCTCGTCGTAGCCCCCGCCGTGGCCTTGCTCAGGTAGGCGCCGAACCACTCGAGAATGTGCCGGAACCGCTCGAGCCGGTGGCGTGGCTTGCCGGAGCGTGACATCTCGTGGTTCTCGCCGGGAAAGCGGATGAAACGGACCTCGCGCCCAAGCTTCTTGAGCGCGACGAAGAGCTGCTCGCCCTGCTCGATCGGGCAGCGCAGGTCGTCCTCGGAGTGGATGATCAGGAGCGGCGTCACGACGTCCTTCGCGTACGTCAGCGGCGAGCGCTCGATGTAGCGCGCCATGTCCTCCCACGGCATCGGGCCGCCGAGCTCCACGACGTTGAAGCTATGGCCGATGTCGCTGGTGCCGAACATCGTGTACTGGCAGTTCACCGCGCGCTCGGAGCATGCGGCCTTGAAGCGCTTCGAGTGGCCGACGATCCAGCTCGTGAGAAAGCCGCCGTAGCTGCCGCCGAGCACCCCGAGCCGGTCGGGGTCGATGAACGGATAGCGCGCCAGGGCCTCGTCGAGCGCGCCCATCACGTCGGCGTAGTCGCCGCCGCCCCAGTCGCCGACGACCGCCTGGGTGAAGGCTTCACCGTATCCCTGACTGCCGCGCGGGTTGGTGTAGACGACGGCGTAGCCCGCGCCGGCGTACACCTGGAACTCGTCGAAGAAGTTGTGGCCGTACTGCGCGTGAGGACCACCGTGGATGTTGACGAGCGTCGGGTAGCGCTGCCCGGCGACGAAATCCGGCCGGGCGCATCACCCAGACGTCCAGCTCGAAGCCGGCGCGCGTGAAGCGAAAGCGTTCCGGCGCCGAAAGCGCCACCGAATCCGTCCACGCGCGATTCAGCTCGCTCAGCCGGCGCTCGTCGCCGCCGTCCGCCCGGCACGTGAAGACCTCGGCCGGCGCCGTCGGGCTGCTGGCCGCGAACGCGAGTGCTCGTCCGTCGGCTGAGGCCGAGAATCCGTTGATCGAACGGGCTCCACCGACGATCCGGGCGGGCGGCTCGTGACCGGATGCGGCGGCCCGCCAGAGCCCGACGTCGCCATGGTCTTCGCCGGCCACGACGATCGAGCGGCCGTCCGGCGACCAGAGCGGACGCACGTGCAAGGCGCCACAGGACCGATCGAGCGCGCCGGTGAGACACGTGGCGCTGGCGGCGCCCTCGGACGGGACGACGTAGAGCCGCACGTTGCGGCCGTACGCGTTCTTCGCCGGTCGTGCGAGGTAGGCGATCGAGCGGCCGTCCGGCGAGAACGCGGGGAGCATGACGGGCCCGGTCGTCGCGGTGAGACGCTGCGGTATTCCCCCCTTGGCGTCCACACGCCAGAGATCGCTCGCGTCGTCGTCGTCACGCTCCGTGTGACGGGCCGAGGTGAACACGATCGAGCCACCGTCCGGGGACCACGTTGGATCGGCGTCGATGAAGTCGCCGTCGGAGACCTGCACCGGCGCCGAGCCGTCGGTCGAGACGACGAAGACGTGCGGGCGACGGTCGTAGGTGAACCCCTCGCCGTTGAAGCGATACTTCACGGAGGTGATCACGCGCGCGGGCCGCGACTTGCGCTTCTCTTCCTCGCTGTCAGGCTCGCGCTGGCCCCCGACCGCGGAGACGAACGTCAGGCGCGTCCCGTCCGGCGACCATGCGGCGCTCGAGACGCCGTTCTCGAGCGCCGTCAGCTTGGTCGGCTCGCCGCCGTCGGCCGGCATCACGTAGAGCTGCAGCTTGTCCTTGGGCGCGCGTTCGGAGAGGAACGCGAGCCGCGTGCCGTCCGGCGACCACCGCGGCTCGATGTCGCGCCGCGGCCCGGCCGTAAAGCGACGAGGCGTGCCGCCGGTCGTCTCGACGATCCAGATGTTGGCGAGGTACTCGTCGCGCTCCTCGGACAGTGACGTCACGACGAACGCGATCCGCCGGCCGTCGGGCGAGAGCTGGGGATCGGTCACGAACTGGATGCGCGTCAGGTCCTCGGGAACCATGCCCCGCCCGGCGGTCACGACGCCACCGATGCGACGCGCTCGACCAGACGAGCCTCGAGCTCCCGCGCGTCCTTGACGGCGTCCAACCCCTCGATCTCGCCGATGGCGGCGGCCACGCGCCGCGCGATCCGCCGGCCCTCGGTCGGGCGCCATCCCAGCGCGAGCAACGTCTTCTCGCACTGAATCGTGTGCTCGACGACGTGGGCCGCGAATCGATGCAGGCGAAAGCGCACGTCGATCTCGTAGCCGCCCCAGATCGTCGGCCGGGTCAGGCCCGCGGGCGCCACGTCGCCCAGCCAGCGGCCCGTTTCAGCGCGCGCGTCGGCGAGCCGCGCGAGAAGGACCTCGATCTCGCCGCCGACGGTCGGCGGCGTCAGCGAGGGCAGCCGGTTGTCGGCAATGCGCATCGGGTCCGCGTCGGTTCGATCGATCGCGTACCTGGTCTGCAGGGCGTACCGTTGCTCGACCGCCACCATGTGCAGAATGATCTCCCGGATCGACCACTCACCCGCGCGCGGGCTCTTGTCGAGCAAGGTTTCCGGCACGCCGACCAGGAGGGCGCGCAGGCTGCCGAACGCCTCCTGCGCCAGCGCGAGAATCCGGCGCGATTCGGGATGATCGGCGGCCGACACGCGCACGTGCACCTCCTGCGCGTCCTCGAGCGTCCGATAGAGGGCGTATCGGACGTCCATCTGGCGCCCGCGAAACGGCCATGGCCGCGCCAGCGCCTCCTCGTCCAGCATCCCGCATCGCGCCAATGCCGCGTCGTAGTCGCTCACGTCCTGGTTCTCCTCATCGGCCACCGGTTGACGCCGCGCCTCATGGCCGTTCGTGCGGCTCTCCGCCGTCCGCCTGGCGATGCTGCGCCGCCGAGCACGCCGAGTCAAGCCACGCGCATCCCGGCCGTCCTCGAGATCACCCGCGCGGGGTGACAAGGTCGCGCGGCGCTTGTTATGATGCCGACTCCGGCGGAGCGCCGTCACCGTAGACGACCAGATCAACCCCGCCCAGGAGTGGTAGTGCTCGCCGCAGGACGTCGCGGGGCTGGGGCCCCGCCGGCCGAGGCGAGCCTATAGGAGCTCGCCACATGCGCTGGACGCGGATACTGACGGCCTTCCTCGTGCTCGTGCTGCTCGAAGCCGGCGTGGCCTCGGCCCAGACGGTGCTGCGCATCGGTCTGAACGACGATCCCGACGCCCTCGATCCCACGATCAGCCGCGCCTACATCGGCCGCCTGGTCTTCGCCGCGTTCTGCGACAAGCTCTTCGACGTCACGCCCGACATCAAGATCGTCCCGCAGCTCGCCACCGGCTACGAGTGGACCGCCGGCGGCCGCTCGGTCGTGATCAAGCTGCGGCCCGGGGTGAAGTTCCACGACGGCGAGCCGTTCAACGCCGAGGCGGTGCGCTTCAACATCGAGCGCCATCTGTCGACGCCGGGCTCGTTCCGCAAGAGCGAGATCGGCGAGATCAAGAGCGTCGACATCGTCAACGACCTCACGGTTCGCTTCAACCTCGCCGAGCCGCTGGTGCCGCTGATCGCCGCGCTGACCGACCGCTCCGGCATGATGATCTCGCCGAAGGCGGCGCGCGAGCTCGGCGACAAGTTCGGCACGCGCCCGGTGTGCGCCGGGCCCTTCAAGTTCGTCGAGCGCGTGGCGCAGGGCAAGATCGTCGGCGAGCGGTTCGCCGACTACTGGGACAAGGCCAACATCCACGTCGATCGGATCGAGTTCGTGCCGATCATCGACTCGACGGCTCGGCTGGCCAATCTGCGCTCGGGCGACCTGCAGATGATCGAGCGTGTCTCGCCCACCGATCTCGCGCAGGTCCGCAGCGACCCCAAGCTCAAGGTGGTCGGCGTCCCCGAGCTCGGCTACCAGATGCTGCCGCTCAACCTGAACAACGGCCCGCGCGGCAAGGTGCTGGGCGCCGACCCCCGTTTGCGCCAGGCGATCGACCTCGCCATCGACCGCGAGACGATCATCAAGACGGTGTTCAACAACGAGTACATTCCGGGCAATCAGTTCGTCAACCCGTCGAGCCCGTTCTACAACGCGAAATTCCCCGTGAAGCACCGCGACGTCGCCCGGGCGCGCCAGCTCCTGCGCGAGGCCGGACAGCCCAATCTCGCCTTCACGCTCATCGTGCCGCCCGAGCGCGACCGGCAGGAAGCGGCGCTGGTGATCCAGGCCATGCTGGCCGAGGCCGGGATCACGATGACGATCCAGACGCAGGAGAACGTCACGATGCTCACGGCCGGCCGCAAGGGTGACTTCGAGGCCTACTTCACGTTCTGGAGCGGGCGCCCGGATCCGGACGGCAACATCTTCACCTTCACGACGTGCAACGGCGGCCAGAACGACAGCAAGTACTGCAACCACGACATCGACGGGATCCTCACGAAGGCGCGCCACGAGTCGGACCCCGCCGAGCGCAAGAAGCTCTACGACCAGACGACCGAGATCATGCTGCGCGACCTTCCGCGCCTGATCCTGTGGCACCGCCGGGTCTTCACCGGTCTCAACGTCAAGGTGCAGGGCTTCACGCCGTATCCGGACGGCATCATCCGGTTCAAGGGTCTCAAGCTCTGACCCTACCCCGCTACATCGCGCAGCGGTTCGTCGTCCTCGTGCCGACCTTGTTCTTCGTCTCCGTGCTGATCTTCTCGCTCCAGCAGCTCCTGCCGGGCGATGGCGCGGTGGCCCTGGCCGGCGAGGATCACGACCCGGTGGCGGTCGCGGCGATTCGCCAGAAGTACCACCTGGATCGGCCGGTCCCCGTGCAGTACGCGATCTGGATCGGCAAGGTGCTGCGCGGTGATTTCGGCGAGTCGATGCGCAATCGCATCCCGGTCTCCCAGCTCATCGCCGCCAAGCTGCCGGTCACCGTCGAGCTCGCGGTCTGCTCGATGCTGATCGCGCTCCTGATCGGTATCCCGGCGGGGGTCATCGCCGCGGTCCACCAGGGCCGGCCGGTCGCCGTCGCCGCCAACGTCCTGGCCCTCTCCGGTCTCTCCGTGCCGCATTTCTGGCTCGGCATCATGCTCATCCTGCTGTTCGCGGTCCATCTCGGCTGGCTGCCGGCGTCGGGCTATATCGCGCCGTGGGAAGATCTGCGGCGAAATCTCGCGACGATCGCCTTGCCGTCGTTCGTGCTCGGCACCGGCGTCGGCGGCGTCATGATGCGCCACACGCGCGGCGCGATGGTCGAGACGCTCGGCGCCGACTACGTGCGAACGGCGCGCGCGAAGAGCGTGACCGAGCGGATGGTGGTGCTCAAGCACGCCCTTCGCAACGCGCTGATCCCGGTCGTCACCCTGGGTGCGATCGAGTTCGGACGGCTGCTGTCCGGCGCCGTGCTGACCGAGCAGATCTTCGCGATTCCCGGATTCGGCAAGATGCTGGTCGACGGCGTGTTCAATCGCGACTACGCCGTCGTCCAGGGTGTCGTGCTCGTCTCGGCCACGCTTGTACGTGCTGCTCAACCTGGCCGGCGACGTGCTGGCGTTTCTCGTCAACCCGCGACTTCGAGGCCCGGCGTGAGCACGGCCTCCACGACCCTGGCGGTCACGGTCGCCCGACGCCCGTCGGCACTCGGCCGGCTCCTGCGGCGGCCGGCGGCGGCGCTCGCCGTCGCGGTGGTGAGCGCCTTCGTGATCATCGCGGTCGCCGCGCCATGGCTGGCGCCGTTCGATCCGATCGCGACCGATTTCGCCGCCGTCCGCAAGGCGCCGTCCGCGCTGCATCGTCTCGGCACCGACGAGGTCGGCCGCGACGTGCTGTCCCGATTGATCTGGGGCGCGCGGGCCTCGCTCCTGGCGGGGCTCATCCCCGTCACGATGGCCGTGGTCGTCTCGATTCCCCTCGGGCTCGTCTCGGGGTACGCTGGCGGCTGGACCGACGACCTCATCATGCGACTCACCGACGCCATGCTCGCGATCCCGTTCCTGATCGTCGCCATCGCGCTCGCCGCGTTTCTGGGCCCGAGCCTGACCAACGCGATGATCGCGATCGGCATCGCGGCGCTGCCGGTGTTTCTCCGCCTCGCGCGCAACACCGTCCTGACCGTCAAGGCCGAGGAGTACGTCGAGGCCGCGCGCGCGCTCGGCGGCTCGCCGTTCCGTATCGGCGCGCGCGCGATTCTTCCCAACATGCTGCCGCCGCTCGTGATCCAGTCGAGCCTCACGGTCGCCGCCGCGATCATCGCCGAGTCCAGCCTCTCGTTCCTGGGTCTCGGCCAGCAGCCGCCGGCGCCGTCGTGGGGCAGCATGCTGAACTCGGCCCAGCGCTATCTGTCCCAGGCGCCCTGGATGGCGCTCTATCCCGGCCTGGCGATCTTCGCGATCGTCCTGGCCCTCAACGTGCTCGGGGACGCGCTGCGCGACGTCCTCGATCCCAAGCACCGGTGACCCGCGTGCGGCACCACCGAAGGAGACCGTGATGGTTCGAATCATCGACATGGAGTGCAGCATCCCGAAGACCGAAGCGAGCCAGCCCGAGCCGGGCCACGATCAGGAGCCGACTGCCGCGCAGCCGGCGGGCTACGGCATGGCGAACTACAGCCGGATCTTCCGCTCGCGTCGCGAGGGCGCCGACCACCGGCCGGACATGGGCCTCGACGCCTACGTCGCCACGCTCGGTAAGCTCGGGATCGTGCGCTCGGTGCCCTTCGGCATCACCAACGACGAGGAGACGACGCTCCTGCGCCGCTATCCCGATCGCTTCATCGGGCTGGCGCGCATCAGCATCAACGCCTTCAAGGGCATGACCGGCGTTCGCGAGCTCGAGCGGCTGGTGCGCGAGGAAGGCTTCAAGGCGCTCGGGGTCTCGGCGCTGGTCGACATGATTCCCGCGAGCGACCGGCGCTACTACCCGCTCTACACGAAGGCGGCCGAGCTCGGCATTCCCGTACGGATCTATTCGTCGATGAACTACGCGAACGACCGGCCCTACGATCTCGGCCATCCGCGCCATCTCGACCAGGTCGCGATGGATTTCCCGGAGCTCAAGATCATCGGCGGGCCTCGGCGGCTGGCCATGGGTCAACGAGATGGTCGCGCTCGTGCGCCGGCATCCGAACCTCCACATGGACACCTCCGCGCATCGCGCGAAGTACCTCGGTCAGCCCGGGTCCGGCTGGGAGATGCTGATGCAGTTCGGCAACACGCTCATCCAGGACAAGGTGCTCGTCGGGCTCTCGGCGGGACTGGTCGGGCAGCCGTACGAGACCTTGATCGACGAGTACATGAAGCTGCCGCTGAAGGACACCGTGAAGGAGAAGTGGCTCTACGGCAACGCCGCGCGCGTGTTCGGGCTGGCCTGACCAGCCGATCATGACGGCGGATCTCTCCGGACTGCCGGGCGCCGACCGCGGCGGCACGCTCGAGGGTGTCGTGGTCCTCGAGCTGGCCCGGAGCTTCGCCGCCGAGCTGGCGGGCGGGCTGCTGGCCGATCTGGGCGCGACGGTCATCAAGATCGAGCCCCGCGACGGCTCACCGCTCCGGCGTCGCGGTCCGGGCATCGCCGGTGAAGATTCGCTCTACTTCCAGTCGGAGAACCGCGGCAAATATTCGATCGTGGCGGAGCTGGGCGACGTCACGCGAGAGCCCTGGCTCGCGCAGCTGCTGGAGTCCGCCGACGCGATCGTGGAGGATCTCGGTCCCGGGCGACTCGAGTCGGCGGGGCTCTCGCCGGACGCGCTGCTCGCGAAGAACCGCTCGCCTCGCGTGCCTGCGCATCTCGCCGTTCGGGCAGACCGGACCGCTGGCCGGCGAGCGCGGCGACGATCGGATCGCGCAAGCCTTCTCGGGCATGCAGTTCGCGACGGGATTCCCCGATCGGCCACCGATTCCGGTGACGGTGCCGCTGGCCGAGGCGTGGTCGGCGATCCTGGGCGCCGGCGCGCTCCTGATGGCCGTCTATCACGCCAGACGAAGCGGCCACGGGCAGGTCGTCGACATCGGCCTCTACCAGACCGCGCTGCGCCTGCAGGAGGACGTCGTCATCCGTCATCACACGACGGGCGCCGTGGCCTCACGCATGGGCACCGAGTCCGCGACGGTTGTTCCGGCCAATGTCTACCCCACGCGGGACGGCGGCTTCATCGCGCTCTCCGGCGCCGGCGATCAGCCGTTCGCCCGTCTGTGTGACGCGATCGGAGCGCCCCAGGCCGTCAAGGACCCGCGGTTCTCGACCAGCGCGGCGCGCCTCGCCAATCGCGCCGCCGCCGACGAGCTGGTGCGGGCGTGGGTCGTCAAGCACGATCTGGCCGATGTGGAGGCGCGCTTCACGAAGGCGGGAGTCGCGGGCACCGCCGTCCGCTCGGTCGACGAGATCATCGGCGATGCTCACGTGCAGGCGCGCCGGTCCACGCTGCCTCTCAAGTCGTCCTCGGGCCGCGACTTCCTCGCCCCCGCGCCGACGCCGCGGTTCTCGCGGACGAGCGCGCGCGACTCCGCGAGCGCCCCGCGCCTCGGCGAGCACACGGCGATCGTCCGCGCGAACGTCGAACGCATCGCCGCGCGACCGAGGCCGGAGGTGACATCGCCGAGCGCGCCCGGCGCGGGAGCGCTGACCGGCGTGCGGGTGCTCGACCTGTCGCAGTGGCTCGCGGGTCCCGCGGCGGCGGCGCTGCTCGGCGATTTCGGCGCCGAGGTCGTCATGGTCGAGCTGCCGGCCACCGGGACGGCGTCGATCGACGGCCCGGGCAGTCGCGGCGTCGGGTTCCCGGTGACGAACCGGAACAAGCGCAGCATCACGCTCGACGTGCGGTCGCCGCGCGGTCGCGAGGTGTTCCTGGAGCTGGTGCGCGTGAGCGACCTCATCGTGGAGAACTTCCGCCCGGGCACGCTCGAGCGCTGGAACCTCGGGCCCGCGGAGCTCCACGCCGTCAATCCCCGACTCGTCATCCTGCGATCGTCGGGATTCGGGCAGAGCGGACCGTACGCGGCCCGCGCCGCGTTCAACCCGGTCGGCCTCGCCTTCGGCGGCATGACCTATCTCAACGGCTTCCCCGACCGCCCGCCGTGTCGCGACGGCGTCACGGCCGGCGACTACTCGACCGCGCTCTTCAACGTGCTCGGCATGGTCGCGGCACTCCTGCGCCGCGATGTCGACGGCCAGGGACAGATCGTGGACACCGCGATGTTCGAGTGCGCCCTGCGCCTCACGGGCGATCTCCTCGCGGTGCGCAGCGCGCTGGGTATCCGGCGCGAGCGCGCCGCCGGCGACTCGCCCCTCTATCCGTCGAGTCTCACCGCCGAGGCCGTCGACGGCCGCTTCGTGGCCGCGTCCGCCGCCGACTGGGGAGGCTTCGCCGGCGCGCTCGGACGGCTGGGGCGCCTGCGCGCCGACGATCCCGCGCGCGTGAAGGAGGAGTTCGCCAAGCTGATCGGCGCGCTCGCCGCCGACGAAGGGGTGCGTGTCCTGCGCGAGGCCGGGCTCGCCGCGAGCGTGGTCAACTCGATCACCGACCTCGTCCGCGAGCCGCACCTGTGGAGCCGCGGCGACCTCGTGCGGCGCAGCGATGGCGCCGGGGGCGAGATCGTCACCCAGGGAATCGTGCCCGTGCTGACGAGAACGCCGGGACGGCTGACCGACTGGTCGCGCCGTCCCGGGTCCGACAACGAAGCGGTGCTCGGCGCGCTGCTCGGCTACTCGCCCGAGCGCGTCCGCGAGGTCACGTCGACGCCAGGACCTACTTCGGCACCAGGCTCTTGAAGCGGGGCATGACCTCCTTGGCCAGGAGCTCCATCGAGTGCCGCCACGCCTGCGGGTTCTCCGAGTAGTCGAAGCAGAACAACAGAATCGTCCCGAAGCCGCCGACCTCTTCGTAGATCTCGTGGAGTCTGGCCGACACCGTGGCCGGCGAGCCCACCAGCCAGTTGTGGCGCGCGCAGTACTCGGGCGTCACGTCGGAGTCCGGCACGTCCGGCTTGTGCTTCAAGAACTCCGTGAACTGGAACGACGCGAGCAGCGGCAGGAAGTATTCCTTCATCATCCGGCCCATCATGCCGCCGGCCGACAGCCGCATCGCCTCGGCGTCGGTATCGGCGATGAAGATCTCGCGCACGAGCCGCCACTCCGACCGCTTCGGCGTGCGGCCCGTCCGCGCGGCGCCCTGCTCCACGGCCTCCCAGTGGCTGCCGACGTAGGTCGGGTTGAGGTTCAGACTCATCGGCCAGAACCCGCGCTCGCCGGCGAGCTTCAACGTGTCGGATCCCTTGCTGACGCCGGCCACGCCGATCGGCGGGTACGGCTTCTGGAACGGCTTGATGTGCGGACGCAACGTGTCGAGCATCGTCCCGGTCTTCGTGACGTGCCAGAACTTGCCCTTGTGATCGAACTCCGGCTCGTCGCTCCAGAGACGCAGGATGATGTCGAGCGCCTCGCGCGTCATCTCCCGGTGCTGGCCCGACATGCCGTCGACGTTGAACATGGCCCAATCGCTCGGCAAGCCGCTCGCCGCGACGCCGAAGTTGAGTCGCCCCTGCGCCAGGTGATCGAGCATCGCCACGCGATGAGCGAGCTCGGCCGGATGATGGTAGGGCATCAGGAACCCGCCGGGCCCGATGCGCATGCGCGTCGTTTCCATGAGCGCCTGGGCCACCAGAAGATCGGGCGCCGGATGCGGCTCCCACGGCGCCGTGTGGTGCTCGCCGATCCACGCCTCGCTGAACCCGAGCTCGTCCGCCCAGCGCAGCTGCTGCAGATCCCACCGGTGCCCGTCGTACAGATTGCGCTCGGGCGGATGCGACGGCATCGTGAACAGTCCGTAGTCCATTCCGATCCTCCTTAGCCAGGTGCGCTGAATTCTACGCCTGCCCGCGCGGAGCGACAGGTGTGACCGATTCCGCACGTTGACGCCGCCGACCCGCGCTCGCTACGATTCGAGGATCGATGGCAGCCTTCGGTCACCCAGCTCCCCCGAGTTCGCCGCTGGACGCGCGTCGAATACGAACGCCTGATCGAGCTGGGCGTGTTCCGGCACCGATGAGCGACTCGAGCTGCTCGACGGTCAGCTCGTCGTGCGAGAGCCCCAGGGAAGCCGGCACGCCGCGGCGATTCGTCGCGTGATAGCGGCGCTCCGCCGCGCGCTCGGCGATGAATGGCAAATCGATTCACAGCTTCCGATCGCGCTCGACGACGACTCGGAGCCCGAGCCAGACATCAGCGTGGTGCCGTACGAGGCCGGCGCGTACGCTGGGCGCCCACCCTGCCGAGGTGGCGTCCTGATCGTCGAGATCTCCGCGAGCTCGTATCGCGATCGACCGCGAGTACAAGATGAGGCTGTATGCTCGCGCGCGAGCAGCCGCGACTACTGGCTCATCGACGTCGTCCACGGACGTTCGTCGAGGTCCACCGTGACCCCGAGGCGTTTGCCGGCGCGCTCCACGGGTGGGCACTATCGCACCGTGACGGCGCTTCGCCCTGCCGCGATCGTCGGCGCCGCTCCTCGCTCCGCGCACGTCGATCCGCGTCGCCGATCTCCTGCCCTGATACCCCCTCGCGGACGGACTAGGCCGGCCCCACGAACCCGATGTAGGCTCCGCACGCCTGCTCCGGCCCCACCAGCATCGCCTGCTCGCCGGTGTTGCGAACGCCGCGCGCCGGCGGCGGCAGACCGTGACCTTCGATCCAGCGCGCCGCGGCATCCATGCTGCGCGTGCGGTAGAGCACCTGGAAGGGGCCGGGACCGCGCCGCGCCAGCGCCTCGGCGGCGGGGCCGGGCTCGGCGGGCTGCGCCACGGTCAGGCCCGTCGGTCCGAGATCGAAGACCGCCATGTCGGCCTTGATCACCGCGCCGCGCTGGATCTTCGGCACGGGCATGCCGAGCACGCGCGCGTACGTCTGCGAGGCGGCGCCGACGTCGGTCACCGCGATGTAGACGCGATCCAGGCGGAGCACGCCGTTGGGATGATCGCCGGCGCGCGCCACCTGGCGTCTGCGGTCGGCGAGCGGCGTGAGGTGCTGCACGAAGAAGATCGGCAATGGATTGCCGGCGCCGAGGCCCGCCGCCCGCCACGCGAGCTCTTGCCCGCTCGGCGATCGCCGGGCGCCGGCGGCCGGATCGCTCACGTCGACGCCGCGCCGCCGCATCGCCGCGACGTCGGCCGCCAGATCGTCGCTCTGCACGGCGACGTAGCGGAATCCGCCCGCCGCGGGCGAGGAACTCCGCGAGGCGCGCGTCGGAGCTCCCGGCCGCGATCGAGGCGTTGGGATCGCGCAAGCTCAGGAGCTCGAGATAGTCGTCCTGGTGAAAGGCGATCGCATTGTGGGTCGCGCGACCCGTGTGGGCGCCGCCCGGGTAGATGTCGAATCCGATGCGCGTGAACGCGTCGATTCCGCGCTCGAGGTCCGGGACGGCGATCATGACGTGGTCGATGCGGGTCAGCACGTTGGCCCCTCCGAGCGCTGTATGCTACACCGCCTCCTCGCCTTCCGCCGCGCCACGCCGGCCTTCAGGAAGTCTTAACCAGCCGCTGGGTACAGTCCGCGGAGCGAGGCGGAATGCGCGTCCACGGATCCGGAAACAATGTCAGCCCCCTGCGAGATACTGCCCGGCGCTTCGGATTGCCGGTCGCGGCCTTCTTGTGCGGGCTCGGGCTCGCTGGGTGCGAGCGCGCAGCCGACGGGCCGGCCGCCTCGCCGGCCCCCGTCTCGTTCCCGACGGCGTCCTCGACGCCCAGAGCCGAGGTGACCGTGCCGCCCGACTCCCCCCAGGCCGCGCAGCTGAAGATCGAGCCGGTGCGGATCCGGGACATCGCCGTCGACGAGGTCACAGCACCTGGACGTATCGGCATCGACCCCAACCGGACTTCTCGTCTCCTGCTCCCGGTCGCGGGGCGCGTCGTCGCCGTTCTGGCGAAGGTGGGCGATGCCGTGGAGCAGGGGCAGCGGGTGCTGGACGTCGACAGCCCGGATGCGGATGCAGCGATCGCGGCCGCGATCCAGGCCGAAGCCGCCGAGCGCCAGGCGCAGGCCGCGTTGAGCAAGGCCGACGGCGATCTCGCACGGACAACCGAGCTCTTCGAGCACCATGCCGTCGCCCAGAAGGACATGCTGAGCGCGCAGAACGATCGGGCGCAGGCGCAAGCCGCGCTCGAGACGGCGCAGGCCGCGCGCCATCAGGCCAAGCGCAAGCTCGAGCTCCTCGACCTCAAGCTCTCGAGTAACTCACGACAGGTCATCCAGGTGCGAGCGCCAATCAGCGGCAAGGTGCTCGAGGTCAACGTCGCGCCGGGCGAGTACCGGAACGACACCGGGACGCCGCTGATGACCATCGCGGACCTGAGCCGGGTGTGGCTGGCCTCGGACGTTCCCGAATCGGCGATCCGGCTCATCCGCGTTGGTGAGCGCGTGACGATCACGATGGTCGCCTACCCCGGCGAAGCGTTCGAGGGGCGGGTGGCGCGCATCGCCGACGTGCTCGATCCCCAGACGCGAACGGTGAAGGTCTACGTCGAGCTGGCGAATCCGGGCGGCCGCTTCCGGCCGGAGATGTTCGCGACCATCCGCCACGCCGGTGACTCGAAGCCGACGCCCGTGCTCCCCGTCGCCGCCATCGTCCAGGAGTACGGTCACCCCATCGTCTTCCTCGAGCGCGCGCCCGGACGTTTCGAGCGGCGCGAAGTCGTGCTCGGCCCACGGGTCGGCGACGTCATGCCGGTCGTGTCGGGCGTCGCGGCCGGTGAGCGAGTCGTCGTCGACGGTGGCGTCCTCCTGAAAGACCGCTGAGCGAGCTCGGGCCGTGCTAACTCGCCTTCTGGAGCTGGCGCTCACGAGGCGTGTTGCGGTCATCGCGGCGACCCTGCTCGTCGTCGTCGCCGGTGTGTGGTCGTTCCGCCAGCTCAAGATCGAAGCCTACCCCGACATCTCCGACCCCGGTGTCGTCGTGATCACCGCGTATCCGGGCCTCGCCGCCGAGGAAGTGGAGCAGCAGGTCACCGTCCCGATCGAGCGCGCGCTGAACAGCGTGCCCAACGTGATCGCCCGGCGCTCGCGCACGATCTTCGGCCTCTCGGTCGTCGAGCTCACCTTCGCCTACGGCACCGACGACTACTTCGCGCGCCAGGTGGTGCTCGAGAAGCTGCGGGACGCCAACCTTCCCGACGGCGTGACCCCGACGCTCGGCCCGCTGTCGACCCGCCATCGGCGAGCTGTACCGCTACACGCTCGCAGGGCGACGGGCTACGACGCACATGCGAACTGCGCGAGCTGCAGGACTGGGTCGTCGACGCCGCGGCTCCTGCAGGTGCCCGGGCGTCGCCGACGTCGTGCCCTTCGGCGGGCTGGTCAAGCAGTACCAGATCGAGATCGATCCGCTGCGCGCTCGACAAGTACGGGCTGACGCGTCGCGCCAGATCGCCGAGCGGTGAAGAGCAACAACCGAACGCCGGCGGCGCGCTGCTCGACAACGGGCAGCAGTCGATGGTCGATCCGCGGCGTCGGCCTGATCCAGTCGATCGCCGACATCGAGAACATCGTGGTCGATGCGCCGAAAGGGCGTGCCGGTCTTCGTGCGCGACATCGGCCGCGTGTCGGATCGGCGCCGCGCCGCAGACCGGCATCTTCGGCCTGAACGATCAGCACGGGTCGGCGGCGTCGAAGGCATCGTGCTGATGCGGCGCGGCGAGAATCCCAGCGAGGTGCTGCGACGCGCATCCACGACGCGGTCGACGAGCTCAACGCCAGCCGCCTGCCGCCGGGCGTCCGGATCGTCGCCGATCTACGACCGCACCGACCTGGTCGCCAACACGCTGCACACGGTCGTCGCGCACCCTGCTCGAAGGCGCTGGTGATCGTCGTGATCGTGCTGCTCCTCTTCCTGCGGCAGCGTCCGCGCCGCGCTGCTCACCGCCATCACCATTCCGCTGTCGCTGCTGTTCGCCTTCGTCTGCATGCACTTCGCCGGCATCTCCGGCGAACCTGCTCAGCCTCGGCGCGCTCGACTTCGGCATCATCGTGGACGGCACCCTCGTCATGGTCGAGCACATCCTGCACGCGGTCTGCGCGGAGCGCGAACGGGCAGCCGCGTCCGACGAGCGTCGATCGAGACGATCCGCGAGGCGGCGCTCGAAGTGGAGCGCCCGATCTTCTTCTCGCTGCTCATCATCATCGCGGCCTACATCCCGCTGTTCACGCTGGAGCGCGTCGAGCGGCGCCTGTTCACGCCGATGGCGTTCACCGTCTGCTTCGCGCTGCTCGGCTCCCTGCTGCTTGCGCCTGACGCTGATCCCCGTGCTGCGCCACCTACCTGTTCCGCACGGACGCGCCAGAGCCTGGGGCAATCCGGTGCTCGACTGGCTGTATCGATCGCTACGAGCGCGCGGTGCGATGGACGCTGCGGTCACGCGTGCCCGTGATCACGGTCGCGGTCGCCGTCGTGGTCGTCGCGGCGCGCGTTCTGGCTCGGCGCGGGCCTCGGCTCCGAGTTCCTGCCGCAGCTCGACGAAGGCGTCATCTGGATCCGCGCCAACCTGCCGCCCGGCATCTCGCTCGAGAAGTCCGCGGAGGTGGCCGCGCACGATCCGCGCGCTCATCCGGCAGTCCCCGGAAGTGCAGATGGTCAGGTCGCAGACCGGCCGCAACGACTCCGGCACCGATCCGTTCGGGCCCAATCGCAACGAGTTTCTGGTCGCATCTGAAGTCCTACGAGACCTGGCCGCGTGGCAAGACGAAGGCGACCTGGTGGACGAGCTCTCGCAGCGGCTGCGCGGCCGAGATCCCGGGCGCCTCGTTCAACTTCACGCAGCCGATCATCGACACGTCGACCGAGATCGCGACCGGCTCGTCCGCCGATCTCGCGGTCATCATCAGCGGGCCCGACCTCGCCAGCTCCGCGCGCTCGCGACGCAGGCGCTCGACGGTGCTGCGGCCGATCCGCGGGCGCGGCCGACACCTCGATCGAGCAGGAGGCCGACCAGGCGCAGCTGCGCATCGCGGTGAATCGCCAGGCAGGTGGCGCGCTACGGCATCAACGTCCGCGACGTCCAGGACGTCATCGAGCTGGCCATCGGCGGCCGCGCCGATCAGCACGGTCTTCGAGGGCGAGCGGCGCTTCGACATCGTCGCGCGCTTCGTCGCCGGAGGCGCGCGCCGATGCCGTCGGCGATCGGCGGATCCTTGATCGCCGACCCGCGAGGGCGGCCGCGTGCCGCTCTCGCAGCTCGCCGACATCGAGCGTGGCCGACGGCGCGAGCATCATCGCCCGGCGCGAGAACGAGCGGCAGATCACGGTGCGCACGAACATCCGCGGCCGCGACCAGGGCAGCTTCGTCGCGGAGGCGCAGGCCAGGTTCGCCGAGGCGGTCAAGCTGCCCGCGGGCTACCGCGTGACCTGGGGCGGACAGTTCGAGAACCTCGACCGCGCGCGGCAGCGGCTGGCGATCATCCTGCCGATCACGATCGGCATCATCTTCGCTGCTGTTCTTCGTCACGTTCGGCTCGGCCTGCGACGCCGGTCTCGTGCTGCTGAACGTGCCGTTCTCGCTGGTCGGCGGAATCGTCGCCCTCTACCTGCGCGGCATCAACCTGAGCGTGTCGGCGGCGGTCGGCTTCATCTCGCTGTTCGGCGTCGCGGTGATGAGCGGCGTGCTGTACATCTCCGAGATCAACCGGCGGCGTGAGCGACCCTGAGAGACCGCTGGCCGAGGCCGTCGTCGCGGGCGCTCGCACGCAGTTGCGGCCGATCCTGATGCTGATTGTCGTCGCGCTGCTCGGCATGATGCCGGCGGCGCTGGCGACGCGGCATCGGCTCCGACATCCAGCGTCCGCTCGCCACGGTCGTCGTCGGCGGGCTGCTCTCGACCTTGCTCCTGACCCTGCTGGCGCTGCCGGCGGTCTACCGGCTGGCCGCGAAGCTTCGGAGCGCGTAGCGGCGGGCTACGTGCCCACCGGGAATCGCACGCGAACCGTCGCGCCGCAGCCCGGCGCGCTCTCGACCGACATCTGGCCACCGTGCTGCTTGACCACGGCCTCGGAGATTGCCAGCCCTAGGCCGAAGCCCGTCGGCTCGTTGGCCCTCGCGTTGCGCCCGCGGTAGAAGCGCTCGAACACCCGAGCGATCTCCTCGGCCGGGATCCCCGGCCCCGCGTCGGAGACCGCGACGACCACCTCGGAGCCTTCGGCCGCGGCATCGACCACCACCCGGCCGCCGGGCGGCGAGAACTTGACGGCGTTGTCCAGCACGTTCGTGAACACGAGATCCGCGAGCCCTTCTCCGCAGCGGACCGACAGTGACAGCGCCTGCGAAGGATGAAGCGCGACGGTGACGCCGCGCTTTTCAGCTTCGGCCGCGAGCCGCCTGACCGCGCCTTCGAGCACGGGGCCGAGCCGCACGACGTGAGCGGGCGCCGGGCGACCCTGCTCCGCGTCCAGACGGGCGAGGGTCAGGAGCTCCTTTGTGAGGATCGCGAGCCGCTCGACCTTCTCGAGACACGAGCGAAGGGTCTCTTCGTACTCGCCCGTGTCGCGGCGACGGCGCAAGGTGACCTCGAGCTCCGTCCGCAGGCGCGAGAGCGGCGACTGGAGCTCGTGCGCCGCGTCGGCCGTGAAGCGGCGCTGGACCTCGAAGCTGCCCTCGATCCGCGCGAGCATGTCGTTGAGGGTGTCGACCAGCCGGCCGATCTCGTCCTGCTGGCCCGGGCTCGGCAGCCGTTCGCCGAAGCTGGACTCACCGATCTCGCGGGCCCGGGCCACGATGCGGTCGATCGGACGAAGGGCTCGTCGCGTCAGGATGATTCCCGTCAACCCCACACCGAGCAGGATCCCGGCCGCCATGACGACGAACAGCCGCCGCACCGATCCGAGCACCGCGTAGGCGTCGTCGAGCGACATGGCCACCTGGACCGCGTAGCGGGTCCCGGCCACGTCGACCGGCAGCGACACCATGCGTACCGGCTCTTCACCGAAGTCATTGACCGTCTCGAAGACGGTTTCCCCGTCGCGAAGTCGACGCAGCAGCGCCGGCGGCGCGGGGAGTCGCGCGGTCCCGAGGGTCATCCCTCGCGCGGCCACCTGACCGTCCAGGGCCACGATCTGGACGAACTTGTCGAGCCGGGCGAACGAGGGTGCCGCCGTCCCGGGTGGCGTCTCGTGCACGCGCACGGGAGCCTGGGGGTTCGTCGTCAGCGCCGTCGCTTCCGCCTCGGCCAGCGCAAGGACCGCGTCGTCGACCATCCGATCGAGCACCACCCGCGACAGCGCCCAGTTCGCGGCGAGCCCCGTCCCGGCCAGAATGACCATGACCGCAAGCAGGTGCCAGAGGGTGAGGCGCGCCTTGAAGCTCAGCGCCATCACTGAGCCGGTGGTCCCAGGCGGTAGCCGTAGCCGCGGACCGTGTGAATGAGCGGCAGCGCACCGGCACGATCCACCTTCCGCCTGAGGTGACTGATGTGAACCTCGACCAGATTCGTCGAACGAATCGAGGTCGTTTTCCCACACGCTCTCTCCGAGGTGAACGCGGCTGACGACTTCGCCGGCGCGGCGCATGAGGGTCTCCAGAATCGCGTACTCCCTCGGCGTGAGGCTGAGCGGGACGCCCCCGCGGGTGACCACGTGGCTGCCCGGGTCGAGCGTGAGATCAGCGACGGTGAGCAGGACCGGCCGCGTGAGGTCGGACCGGCGGAGCAGCGCGTGGAGCCGGGCGAGCAGCTCGGCGAACGCGAACGGCTTCGTGAGGTAGTCGTCGGCCCCCGCGTTCAAGCCCAGGACGCGATCCTCGACTGCGTCGCGCGCAGTCAAGAGCAAGATCGGGACGTGGAGGCCGGCCTTACGCAGGCCGCGGCACACCGCAATCCCGTCGCGATCCGGCAGGAGCCAGTCGAGGATGACGGCGTCGTAGCTGTTCACGCTGGCCATCTCGTCGCCCGACTCGCCGGAATGGGCGATGTCGACGACCCAGCCTTCCTCGCGCAAGCCCTTGGCCAGCAGTCGAGCGGCCTCCCGGTCGTCCTCGATCAAGAGAACTCGCATTCGTCGAGCGCGTGCTACCACCCGCGCTGGGATCCATGGTTTCCCCTGCGTCGCCTGGCGGGTTCTCCGGATAGCGTCGTCGGACCGGCGCCACGTAGGGTGGTTCAGGGGGACGACGATGACGACCTGGATCGCAATCGCGCTGACCGTAGCAAGCTTGCTCGTAGCCGAGACCGTGCCAGCCGCACAGACCGTTGGACCGCGTGACGCCGTCGAAGCGGCGGTCGCGCGCTTCATGAACATCATGCAAACCGGCCGATCCGACGGGGCCGCCATCTCGGCCGATCGATTTGTGGCCATCCGCGAGATCGTTCGAGAGATGTTCGACTTCGACGAGATCTCCCGCCGCGCGCTCTCCCGGCACTGGCAGACGCTCCAGTCCGATGAGCAGGCGGAGTTCGTCACGCTTTTCCGGGATCTGCTGGAGCGCGCCTACCTGACGCAGGTCGAGGCCGCCGGCGGTCAGCAGATCACCTTCCTGGGCGAGTCGATCGATGGCGACGGCTCCGCGACCGTGCGCTCGA
Organism: uncultured Candidatus Rokubacteria bacterium; assembly: GCA_963789955.1. Lineage (GTDB taxonomy): Bacteria > Methylomirabilota > Methylomirabilia > Rokubacteriales > CSP1-6 > AR31. Next base: position 403,898 of record CAWBMV010000022.1, on the reverse strand, counting down.
AGGTGGGGTCTCGACACGGGACCGAGATGCCGCTCGACTACCGTCTGCACGTGATCGATGGACGGTGGCGCATCTACGACGTGGTGGTCCAGGGAGTGAGCTTCATCGCGAGCTACCGGAGCCAGTTCGACCGCGTGATTCGCGCGGAGTCCTACAGCTCGCTGCGGGAGCGGCTCCAGAAAAAAGCCGCGGAAACCACCGCCGCCCAGCGCTGATCGCGCGCGACGACCCTCCGCGGCGGTGTATGCTACCTCCCGCGTCGCCTCCGGGCGACGCGGGGAGGCGCGCAATGGCGGACCAGGTCGTCCTCGTCGAGAAGACCGAAGGGGTGGCGATTCTCACCCTGAATCGCCCGGAGCAGCTCAACGCGATGAACGCGCAGCTGAGCGCCGAGCTGCGCGAGGCGGTCGCGCGAATGACCGACGACGACGAGGTCGGCTGCCTCGTCATCACGGGCGCCGGCAAGCGCGCGTTCTCGGCCGGCGGCGACATCCACGAGCAGCGCGAGGACGACCGGCGGTATTCGCAGGCCGAGCTCGATGCGCGTACCGCCGTGCGCGCCCGGGGCAGCTACGAGATCGGCGCCTGTCCCAAGCCCACGATCGGGATGATGAACGGCCTGGCCTACGGCGGGGCCGCGGTGCTGGCGTCGTCCCTCGACATGCGGGTCGGGTGCGAGCACTCGAGCTTCCGGTTCCTGGCGGCCGCCTACGGGCGAATCAACAGCACCTGGACGTTACCGAACCAGGTCGGCTGGCCCATCGCCAAGGAGCTCCTGTTCTCGGCCCGGACGGTCGAGGCGGAGGAGGCTCACCGGATCGGCCTCCTCAATCATCTCGTGCCCTGCGCCGAGCTGCGCGACGAAGACCCTCTGGCTCGCGAAGATGATCGCCAAGAACAAGCGCGAGGCGGTGATGGGCGTGAAGGCGCTGCTGCTCCGCGACCTGGGCTGCGACCTCGAAGAGCAGTGGGCGAACGAGCGGGACTACACGACCAACGTGGTCAGAGGCGCCAAGGCCGAGGCGGCGTTTCCCGAGTTCATCGCCCGCCACGGCCGGCCGATCGAGAGCTCGTAGGCGCTACTTCGACGCGTCCTTGACCTTCTTCCCCGCGTCCTCGAGGCTCTCGCCGACCTTCTCGCCGGCTTTCTTGAGCTCCTTGCCGGTGTCTTCGACCGCCTTGTCGATCTTCTGACCGGCCTTCTCCGCGGAACCCTTCTGCTCGCAGCCGGCGAGCAACGCCACACCCAGTCCCAGGGACACCACCGCGTGTAGCCACTTGTCCCGCATCGGGCCCCCCGTCACTTCTTGAGTCCGGCGACGGTCTTGTCGTAGGACTGCTGCAGGTCCTTGTACGCGTTCGCAAAGCCGTGCTTCGTGCTCTCCCAGGACTGAGCCGACGCGCGGCCGAGCTCGTCGAGCTTCTTGCCCGTCTCCGCGCGCTGGGCTTTCAGATCCTTCAGCTGACGTTGCGCGTCGGCCTTGGCCGCGCTCGTGTCACGCGAGACCTGTGACTCGAGCGATCTTCATGCTCTTGTCGAAGTCGCTCATCATCTTCTTGCCGAAGGCGACGGCCTCTTTTTTCTTCTCGACCGAATAGCTCGTCATCTTGTCCGTCGTGCTGGCCGACTTGTCCGTCGTGGCGGTCGACGTCTGCGCGGCGATCGGCGCCGCCGACATCACGACCGCGCAGAGTCCGAGGGCGAGCGCTCTCAGATCGATCCGTCGATGCATGCGGAGATCCTCCTAGTTGGCCTCGAGCTGAGCGCGGCACCAGGCGACGTCGCTCTCGCGGGCCGGGGCCACACGGATCCCCGCGACCTCGCCGGCCGTCGGCCCCTCGCCCGCCACCGTCGTGCGATGCATCACGCGACGATAGCGGTTCTCGTTCCAGGGCCGGCCGCGATGCAAGACACATCGATTGTCCCACATCACCAGATCGCCGGGCCGCCAGCGATGCGTGTAGACACGATCCGGCGCCGTCGCGCGCTCGAGCAGATCGCGGATCAGCGCGCGGGCCTCGTCGGTCGGCATGCCCACGATCTCGCAGGCGTGCGAGGCCACGAAGAACGCCTTCCGTCCGTTCACCGGATTGGCGCGCACCAGCGCCTGCGGCACCGGCGGAACCTGGGCCGCGTCCTCGGGCGGCAGGAGCCCTTCGCCGACCAGGCCGCGCGAGTACTCGAAGCTATGGATCGCCACCTTGCCCTCGAGCGATCGGCGCATCGCCTCGGGCAAGCGCTCGTACGCCACCCGCATGCTGGCGAACTCGGTCTCGCCTCCCTCGGGCGGCACCTCGCGCCCGGAGAGTAGCGAGGCGTGCGCCGGCACCCGCTTGAACGAGCTGTCGGTGTGCCACATCTGATTGCCCGCGTTGAAGAGGTTGCGCCGGTCGCCGCGCGGGATCAGCCGGTCGTTCGCGTCGACGTTCGCGAGATTGGAGATCTCCGGACGGTATCTCGCGTGCGAGACCACGGTGCGGATCGTCGTCTCGAGCGGTCCGAACCGGCCACTGAAGCCGATCTGCGCTTCGTCGTCGAGCGTCTGCCCGCGAAAGAGGAGCACCGAGTGCTCCTCGAAGGCGGCGACGATGCGCGCGAAGGTGCTGTCGTCGAGACGGTTGACGTCGACGCCGACGATCTCGACGCCCAGGAGTGGATGCAGAGGTCTCGTCTCGAGCGCCGCGTCCATGATGCCTCCGGGGTCTCGGGTCACTTCTTGAGCTTGAGGTCCTCGTACGGCGCCGAGTACGGATGGAGCGCGATGAGTCCGAGCCCCGACTCCTCGACGCGCGGGCCCACGCCGTTCAGGAAGCCCAGCTCCCACAGCGGCGCGGACATGACCCGCTCGTGGGCCAGGCGCTGGATCTGGTGCAAGAGTGCCTCGCGGCGCTTGGGGTCGAGCTCACGGGCCTGCTGGACGAAGAGATCGTCCATGTCGGGGTAGCCGCCGAAGGAGTAGAGGCCGTCCTTGACGAAGTAGTTCTGGATCCGCGTGGCGGCGTTGCCCTGGCCGCCCGCGCCCGAGTACATGATCGAGGTGATCTTCTTGTCCTTCCAGTTGCCGAGGAACGCGGCGCGCTCCATCGGCCGCAGCTTCGTGCGGATGCCCACCGCGCCGAGCTAGTTGCCGATCGCCTCGGCGACGCTCCCGTAGGAACTGTCGGCCGCGTACTCGCCCGCGTCGAAGCCGTTCGGATAGCCCGGCCTCGGCCAGGAGCTTCTTCGCCCGCGCCGGGATCGTACGGATACGCCGGAATCGCCAGCGCGTACTCGTAGGCCGACGGGATGATGCTCCCGGTGGGCCGCGAGAAGCCGAGCGTCTCGGCCTGATTGATGCCGTCCTTGTCGAACGCGAGCGCGGCCGCCAGCCGTACTCGCTTGTCGTGCCAGGGCGACTTCGGATCCCACTGCGTGCGCGCCGAAGTTGAGCCACTGGGTCGCGTTGCCGACCAGGCCGACGAGCTTGAGGCCCGGCGTCTTCTTCACCTCTTCGCCGAGCGGGCCGCGCAGCGAGTACGCGATGTCGACCTCGCCGTCGCTTGAGCATCGCCAGGCGCGTCAGATCCTCGGTCACGGTCTTCCACACCAGCCGCTTGACCGCGGGCGTCTTGCGCCAGTAGCGCTCGTTCGCGTCCAGGATGATCTCGATCGCCGGGATTGAACGACGTGAGCTTGTACGGGCCGGCGCCGATGGGCGCCTTCCTGAAGCCTTCGTCGCCGACCTTCTCGACGTACTTCTTGGGAACGATCCAGCCCGCGCCGCTGGCCGGCGAGCCGTAGAACGTCATGAAGTCCGGCCACGGCTCTTTCAGGCGAAAGCGCACCCGGTATGGGTCGACCACCTCGACGGCCGCGACCTTCGCCTTCAATAGACTGGCCGCCGCGCCTCGGTACCGCTCGAACGAGAACTTCACGTCCTCGGCCGTCAGCGCGTCGCCGTTGTGGAACACGACGCCCTTACGCACGACGAACTCGTAGACGAGACCATCCGTCGAGATCGTCCAGGATTCGGCGAGCGACGGGGCGAACGGCTTGCCCGGCATCGGCTTCACCATCGCGTCGTGGACGGCAGTGAGGACCATCATCACCGAGATGATCCCCGTGTGTTCGGCCGGATCGAACCAGACCGGCGCGAGCGAGATGTGCACCGCCCACGTCATCTGTCCCGCGGGCGCTTGCGCCTCCGCGGCGGTCGGCACGTAGGCAACCAGCAGAGCCAGGGTCACGATCAGGATCAGGGTCGGGAGCGGACGCCGAGCGTTCATGGCTGTCTCTCTCCGCGCTGAGAGGAATTCGCTTTCGGGTGCCGGAAAGCTTACCACGCGCGCCGGGGGTGCTACGCCGGGGACCGGAACATCTCGTCGACCTCGATCTGATAGCCGTCGGCCAGGCTGTTCGTCTCGTTGGCCATGCCGACGACGGCCATCAGCTCCCCCAGCATCGCCTCGGTCATGCCGCGTCCCCGGGCCGACGCCGTGTGAGAGGCGATGCAGTAGTTGCAGCCGTTCGTCGCGCTCACCGCGAGGTAGAGCATCTCCTTGGTCAGCGGGTCGAGCGCGCCCGGCGCCATCACCGACTTGAGCGTCTCCCACGTGCGGCGCAAGGTCGGCGGATGGCTCGCCAGCGCCTTCCAGAAGTTGTTGACGCGGTCGACCTTCCGCGTGGCCATGATGTCGTCGTACACCGCGCGCACTTCGGCGCTCGCCTCTGCGTATTCGATCAGTTTCACGGTCGCCATGACGCCTCCTGTTCGGGTGCACGGTACCATCGCCGGCCGGCGCCGGGGAGATCCTTGACACGGCACGCGTCGGCGCGGTACGACAGGGCACCGAATCGACTATCTAGAAACGCGCCTCGGCCGGCGGGGCCCCAGCCCCGCGACGGCCTGCAGCGCGAACAGCACCAGGAGACCTCGATGAAAGTCAAAGCGGCGAACGGTTTCGCGCGCGCGCTCAAGGCCGAAGGCATTCCGTGGGTGAGCTGCTACCCGACCAACCACGTCAACAACGCGCTCGGCGAAGAAGGCGTGCCCATCCTCATGATGGGCGAGGAGCGGTTCGCCGTCGCGGTCGCCGATGCCTACTCGCGCGTGACGTGCGGCAAGCAGATCGGCGTGTGCACCATCATGGCCAATCTGAACGCCGCCGGGATCCAGATGGCCTATGGCGCCATCGGGCAGGCGTGGGAGGATTCGTCGCCGCTCCTGGTCATCACCGAAGGCGTCGGCCAGGGCGCCAGCCGCCACACCCACTACGACATGGCCGAGGCGCTCAAGTCGGTCACCAAGTGGGTCGGCAAAGTGGATCGCGCCGAGCTCATCCCCGACTACGTGCGCCGCGCGTTCACGCACCTCCGGTCGGGCCGGCCCGGGCCCGTGCTGCTGATCATCCCGCGTGATCTCGGCGAGTACGACACCGACGAGCATCCCTACTCGCCCGTGAAGGGCTGGCGGTCCGGTCCCGATCCGGACGACGTGAAGTCCGCGGTGAAAGCCCTGCTGGCCGCGAAGGATCCGCTGCTCTACGTGGGCGAGGGCGTCTACTACGCCGATGCGACGAGCGAGCTCCTGCAAGTTCGCCGAGCTCGCGCAGATTCCGGTGCTGACGACCTTGAAGGGCAAGGGCACGTTCCCCGAGAACCATCCGCTGTCGGTGGGAGTCCGCGGCTCGCTGGCCGATCACTACCTCACCAAGTGTGACCTGCTCTTCTCGATCGGCTCGAGCCTGTTCCCCAACCGGTTCAGCCACGCCGTGCCGAACCCGGAACAGAAGACGATCATCCAGTGCACGGTCGACATCCTCGACATCAACCGGAGCTACGAGACACGGCACGCCGTGGTCGGCGACGCGAAGCTCACCTTGCAGGCGCTCATCGCCGAGCTCTCGGCGCGCGGGCCGAAGAAGAACCCCGGGCTCGTCGAGGAGATCCGCAAGGGCAAAGAGGCGTTCCTTGCGAAGTTCCGGCCGTGGATGGAGTCGAACGAGACGCCGATCAATCCGTACCGCGTGCTCGGCGACCTGATGAAGGCGCTCGACCCGAAGAACTCGTTCGTCACCGCCGACTCCGGGCAACACGCGCGACCAGACCAGCACGGTGTACGAGGCGCAGATTCCGCGCGGACACCTGGGCTGGGGCAACGTGTCGACGCTCGGCTTCAGCCTGGCGGGCGCCGTCGGCGCCAAGCTCGCGTTTCCCGACCGGCAGAGCGTCCTCGTCACCGGCGACGCCGGCGTCTGCTACATGATGGGCAACTTCGAGGCGGTGGCGCGCTACAAGATCGGCATCACCGCGCTCCACATCAACAACGGCGGCTACTCCGGCTACGGGCCGGGCTTCTGGGGCGGCGGCCACGATCCGTACACGTGGAAGGTGTCGGATCACGCCTCGGCGTGCATGGCCAACATGGCGAAGTCCGTCGGCTTCTACAGCGAGGACGTGACGAAGCCGGCCGAAGTGATGCCGGCGATCAAGCGCGCGCTCGACGAGAACGCCAAGGGCCGGCCGGCCTTCCTCGAGTTCATCTGCTCGCATCATCCGGTTCACGGCGGCTGGGTCCGCCCCGGCGCGGGCGGCCACTAGGACCGGCGCCGCCGCCGCGTCACGGTGCGCGTGGGCCACGCCCGGCGGCGAGCCGAGTCGTGTGCGCGCGTCTGCGTGGTGCTCCTGCTGGCGACGGCGCTGCCATGCGCCGCGGGGCGGCGGAGCGCTCGCGCTACGACGAGCTGAAGCGCGTGATCGATCGCAACACCGGCTTCGCGCACATGACGCGAGGCATGAACATGTACACGCTCATCGCGCTCAGAAGCTGCGTGACTGAGCAGGACATTCCGGTGCTCACCCGGCTCCTCACCGATCGGGACCATGTCACGCAGCTGTCGGCGGCGAACGTTCTGGTTGATCTGGGAGAAGAGGGCAAGCGGGGCTTACGTCAGGCGCTGGCCGCGGCGCCGGACGTGAGAACCCGCGGCGTCATCGAAGAAGCGCTGCGGGACGCGGACTCACCGACGCGCCGACCGATTCAGGACTATCCGCTGAGCGAACAGGAACGACACCGCATTCGCGGCTGCCGTCCACCCGCCTCGCGAAACTAAGCCGAAGGCGCGGTCACGCTCCGGGCGCCGTCAGCTGCCGCGAGGCCAGGTAGCCTCGCGTGATCATGATGAGCGCGAAGGCATGGAAGCCGGCGCTCGCCCAGTCTTGAATCAGCACGAAGATGCCGCCGTCGAGCGCATAGAGTGTCATGCCGAGCACGAAGGCCCAGCCTTGCCCCAGGACGGCGCGCTGCCCGAGGATCGCAAAGATCGCGATCACGGCCAGGCCGACCAGACCGGCCGTTGTTCCATTGCCCCCGGACTTCGCGAGCTCCTGAACGATCTGGGTCACGCCGAGCCCGAGAATGAAGCGCCAGTCTCCGCCGGTGAAGCCGATGGCGGCATTGACGAGCGAGAGCCCGGCGATCCAGTAGAACCACTGGCCACCGATGCGGCGCCGGCGTTCCAGCGCTTTCCGCGCTTCGCCGGTCGGGCCGACTCGTGACGGCTCGACGACAGCGGTGGGGCTTCTCACATACATCGGCGCGGTTGTCGGCTGCGGAGGACGGCTGAACGGACTGGGCTGCATGAGCCCTCCTTGTCACCAACGGTGTCACTTTGAACGTGCCGGGCCTCGTATAGGCTCGACTTCTCGATCGAGGAACTAATGGTGGCAAGGGCCGTGCCACGCGACGCAGCGGCAGGCATTCCGAAAAGGGAGTCCTTCCGAAAACAGGCCGGCCGCGATGGGGCGCGGCCGGCCTGGAGAGGTGTCCTACTTCTTGCGCGGATCGTCCGCGGGATTGACGAAGGTGATGTCGGTCGGCCCGACGCCGTGCACCTGAATGAGCGTCTCCTCACCGCCGGCCCACGCGAAGTGCCGATGCGTCGGCGGAACGGAGAAGAAGCCGCCGACCGGCAGCTCCTTGCCCGAGCCCTGATCGAATTTTTCGCCGATGCCGATGAAGAAGACCCCGGAGAGCACGGTCACGTTCTCGGTGGCCTTGTGGTAGTGGGGCGCGATCTTGTAGTTGGCCGGCATCTTCACCCGATAGACGAACGGTCCTTCCTTGCCAGGATCGCCCTGCACGATCGCCAGCTTCGCGCCCGGGAAAGTCGGCGGCTCGACCCATTTCAGCGCATCGTTCGTCATGGTCATGTGCTGACCTTGCTGGGCGGGCGCCACCGTCACGGTCATGAGCAATGCCAGCATCACAGTGAGTAGAATGCGCATCGTCGAATCCTCCTGAATTTTGTTTGCCGCCGTCGACATCACATGCAGGCACACTATGCCGCGCAAATGACGCTCGTCAAGCCGGCAAGCCGATGATCGACGCGGTCGTGTTCGACCTCGACGGCACGCTCTGGGACACGAGCGTGAGCTGCGCCGTGGCCTGGAATCGCGTGCTCGCGCGCCACCGCATCCCATTCCGAACCATCACCGAGCACGACGTCCGGGGCGTCACCGGGAGGCCGCACGACGAGTGTATCCGCGCGGTCTTCGCCGGACTCGACGAGGCGCACATCGCGACGCTCGCCGCCGAGACGCAGACCGAGGACAACCAGGCCATCGCCGAGCTCGGCGGTCAGCTGTTCGGCGACGTCGATGCGGGCATCCGACGGCTGGCCGCCCGCTATCCGCTCTACATCGTCAGCAATTGTCAGAGCGGCTACATCGAGACGTTCTTTCAGTGGTCCCGCCTCGGCGGCTGCTTTCGCGACTTCGAGTGCTGGGGCAACACCGGCCTGTCCAAGCCGCAAAACCTCCGTGTGCTGATCGATCGCAACCAGCTCGGTCACCCCGTCTTCGTCGGCGACACCCCCGGCGACCAGACCGCGGCCCGCGACTGCAACGTCCCCTTCCTCCACGCCGCCTACGGCTTCGGCCACTGCCCCACCCCCGACCACAGCTTCCCCTCCTTCAACGCCCTCACCACCTGGCTCCTGCAACAACCCAAGTGACCGACCAGCCAAACAGTCTGAGCTCCAAAGACCAGACCAAGTTGTCCTCACTCCGCTGACCGAGCAATCCTCGAGTCAGTTGCGTTGGCCAACTCCGCGACCGAGTCGGCACACGGCTACGGTTCCGGTCGTCACGGTCAACACGAGTGGGCCGGGCGGGCGGGCCGGGTGCGGGTGGGGTCGAAGCGACCCGTTCCCTCCAACGTGCGCATCGGACGACGCGCGCCCAGATGGAGCCCAGCCGCCGCGGGCCAGCGCACGCGTGCCGCGTGGTCGTCTCGACCCCACCCGCACCCGGCCCGCCCGCCCGGCCGACGCAACTTGACGGCGACAAGCCAATCCCGTATACCGGCGAGACGGCCCGGAACAGGAGGAAAGCCAATGGCGATGTACTGGAAGGAAATAACGGTCAACTGGGGCGAGTCGGACCCCTTTGGGCTGGTGTACTACCCGCGTATCGTCGCCTGGTTCAACGACACCGAGCACGAGCTGTTCCGTGTGATCGGCTACCCGATCGAGCAGATGATCAAGAACGATCGCACGACGTTCGTGATGGGGGAGATCCACTTCCGGTTCATCGGCCCGGCCGCCTATGGCGACCGGATCGTGAACACGATCACCCTGGCCGAGGTCGGCAACCGCACGCTCCACTGGAACTGCAAGGCCAAGAACGCCGTCACCGGCGCCCCGGTCAGCGAGGGCAAGGCCACGCGCGTCTACGCGCGCATCAACGAAGACGGCTCGCTGAGCTCACAGCCGATCCCGGTCGAGATGCTGACCGCGCTCAACGAGCTCGGGAGCCTGACCCACCTGAAGCCGAACAGCGGCGCGACGAGGCTCGGCGCCGAGCGCTAGACTCTCACGGCGCGGTCGGGGCTTTCGCCCAGGCAGCGGGCATCCCGCCCGATCGCGGCCGTCTTCGGGACGGTGTAAACCCCAGCAATCGTTAGGCTCGCCCGTGGCAGGATCCTTGCGAAGCCTCAGTCGGCGTGATGGTCTGGCAATCACGCTTCGACTTCGAAGGGAGGCACTCATGAAGGGAGCCGTCACTCTATCCGTCGCGACCCTCTTGACCGGGCTGTGGGCGGGCGGGGCTCTCGCCCACGACGACACCGCCGGGGCGCTAGGGCAGGTTCACTTCCCCACGTCGTGCGCCGCGCCGGCGCAGCCCGTCTTCGAGCGCGGCGTCGCCTTGCTCCACTCGTTCTGGTACGAGGAGGCGCTGAAGACGTTCACGAGCGTCACCACGACGGATCCGGCCTGCGCGATGGGCTACTGGGGCATGGCCATGAGCGTCTACTACCCGCTCTGGCAGCCGCCGAGCGAGGCGATGCTGACCAAGGGCCGGGCCGCGCTGGACAAAGCCGCGACCTTGACAGCCACGCCGCGCGAGAAGGACTACGTCGCGGCGCTCGCCACGTTCTACCGCGACTCCGACAAGCTCGACCACCGGACGCGCGCCGTCGCGTACGAGAAAGCGATGGAGCAGCTCGCCGCGCGCTATCCGTCAGATCGTGAAGCGTCCGTCTTCTACGCGCTGGCGCTGGACGCGACCGCGCTGCCGACCGACAAGACCTACGCGAATCAGCTGAAGGCCGCCGCGATTCTCGAGAAGGTCTTCGCCGAGCAGCCGAATCATCCGGGCGTGGCGCACTACATCATTCACAGCTACGACTCAGCCCCGCTCGCGACCCGCTCGCTGACCGCGGCACGCAGCTATTCGAAGATCGCGCCCGCGGTCCCGCACGCGCTCCACATGCCGTCCCACATCTTCACCCGGGTCGGCTTCTGGCAGGAGTCGATCGATTCCAATCTCGCTTCGGCCGACGCCGGCAAGGCCTACGTGACCAAGCAGGGCGGCGGCTACGCCTGGGATCAGACGCTGCATGCCCAGGACTATCTCGTCTACGGCTACCTGCAGACCGGGCGCGACGGCGCGGCCCGACGCGTGGTCGAGGAAGTCGCCGAATACCGAAAGGCCGAGCCCGAGAGCCTCGCCTCGGCCTACGCGCTGGTGGCCGTGCCGGCGCGCTATGCGCTCGAGCGCCGGAGCTGGACCGACGCGTCGGCGATCACGATGCCGGCCATGACGTTCCCGTGGGCGCGCTATCCCTGGGCCGAGGCGATCATCGCGTACACGCACTCGCTGGGTTCGGCACGCACCGGCAACGTGGCGGCGGCCGAGAAGGACGTCGAGCGGCTCGCGGCGCTGCGCGACGCGCTGACGCAGGCCAAGAACGGGTACTGGGCCGATCAGGTCGAAGTGCAGCGTCGCGCGGCGGCCGCGTTCGTCGCGCGCGCGAAGGGCAATCCCAACGAGGCGCTCACGCTCTTGAGGTCGGCCGCAGAGCTCGAGAGCTCGATGGACAAGCATCCCGTCACGCCCGCGGCGGTCGTTCCGGCCCGCGAGCTGCTCGGCGACGTCCTGCTCGAGATGAACAAGCCCGCCGAGGCGCTCAAGGAGTTCGAGCTGACCTTGGTGGCGGAGCCGAATCGCTTCCGCAGCCTCTATGGGGCGGGACGGGCGGCCGAGCGTTCGGGTGAGGCGGCCAAGGCTCGGACGTTCTACACGAGCGTCGTGAACCTGTGCGGCAACGCGGACACCGATCGGCCCGAGCTGCGCGAGGCGAAGGCGTTCCTGGCGAAGTAGTCGATGACGCGGCGGTGGGGCGCCTGGCCCCACCGCCGCCGCGGCAGGCTTATCGAGCGGGTTTCACCTTCTCGAAGAGCGCTTTGTACTTGCCGTAGCCTTCCTGTTCGAGCTTCGCCACCGGAATGAACCGGAGGGAAGCCGAGTTGATGCAGTAGCGGAGTCCGGTCGGCCCCGGTCCGTCGTCGAACAGATGGCCCAGGTGCGAGTCGCCCGCCGCCGAGCGCACCTCGACCCGGCGCATCCCGTGCGAGTCGTCGGTGTGCTCCGTCACGTTCGCGTCCTCGATCGGGCGCACGAAGCTCGGCCAGCCCGTGCCCGAGTCGAACTTGTCGGTCGACGCGAACAAGGCCTCGCCGGACACGACGTCGACGTAGATTCCCGGCTCGTGGTGGTTCCAGAACTCGTTGCGGAACGGCGGCTCGGTCGCGCTGCACTGCGTGACCTCGTACTGCGCCGGCGTCAGCTTCGCTTTCACCTCGGCGTCGCTCGGCTTCTTGTAAGTCATAGCCTCTCCTGTAGACGTATTAGAGCACGCTCGTCAGGCCGCCCTCAGCCCTTCACGTAGGCGAGCTTCTCGGCCACCTTGCCGCCGCGCACGCGCATGACATCGACGCCGCGCACGTGACCGCCAAGGTTGTCCCAGTGAAACACCCAGCGCACCAGGGCGCGGTCGCCGGTCGCGACGATTTCTTCGGTCTCGAAGCGGGCGCCCGGCGTCGATTCGAAGAAGCGCTTCCAGAACGCCCGCACCGCGACGGCGCCCACGAACCGCTCGCCGTCCGGCGGCGGCTGGGTGTTCTCGAACACGCAGTCGGCCGTCATCATGGCCATCACGCCGTCCACGTCGTGGCGATTGAACGCCTCGTTGAACCGATGGATAGCGTCGAGCGTGGCCTTGGTCTCGGCGTCGGGCATGCCGGTCCTCCCCGGCTAGATTCTGCCAGATCGACGTGTCGTCGTGCGCTGCGATACCATATCGGATACGCGCACCTCGGCCGGCGGGGCCCCAGCCCCGCGACGACCTGCGGCGCGCACCACGTCGATGGCCGCCCCGGTCCCGGGTCCGAAGGACGCCTCACCGATCACCGCCGCGCTGAATCGAGCCGTGCTCGACGCGCTGCCGTTCGCCGACACGCAGGATTTCGACGACGCTCGGCAGGGCTTTGTCGCCACCCTGCCCGAGGTCGAGATCAAGAACGATCAGGGGCGGGTCGTGTGGACGCTCCGCGACTACAGCTTCCTCGCCGACGAGCACGCGCCGCCCACGGTCAATCCGAGCCTCTGGCGGCTGGCCCGGCTCAATCTCAACCACGGCCTGTTCCAGGTGACGGACCGGATCTATCAGATCCGCGGATTCGACATCTCGAACATGACGTTGATCGAGGGCGACCGCGGCCTGATCGTCGTCGACCCGCTCATCTCGACCGAAGTCGCCCGCGCGGGACTCGAGCTCTACACGCAGCATCGCGGACGGCGCCCGATCGTGGCGGTCATCTACTCGCACAGCCACACGGACCACTACGGCGGCGTGCGGGGCGTCGTCGACGAGCGTGACGTGAGCGCCGGCCGGGTCGAGGTCTGGGCGCCCGACCGGTTCATGCAGGAAGTGGTCTCCGAGACCGTGCTCGCGGGGACCGCCATGGTGCGGCGCGCCCAGTTTCAGTTCGGGTCGACGTTGCCCAAGGGGCCGCGCGGCCAGGTGGACACGGGTCTGGGCAAGGCGACTTCGCGCGGCACCGTGACGCTCATTGCGCCGACCCGCATCATCAAGGACCCGGTCGAGACACATCGGATCGACGGGATCGAGATCGTATTCCAGCTCACGCCCGAGACCGAGGCGCCGGCCGAGATGCACATGTTTCATCCCGGGCTGCGGGCGCTGAACCTCGCCGAGAACGCCACCCATAATCTGCATAACATCTATCCCATTCGCGGCGCCCAGGCGCGCGACGCCAATGCGTGGGCCAAATACCTGAACGAGGCGCTCGATCGATTCGGGCCAGACGCGGACGTGGTGTTCGCCCAGCATCACTGGCCGGTGTGGGGCAACGCGCGCGTACGCGACTTCCTCGGCCGGCAGCGCGATCTCTACAAATACCTGCACGATCAGACCGCGCGGCTCATGAACCACGGCTACAAGGCGGCCGAGATCGCCGAACGTCTGGCCCTGCCCAGGAGTCTCGGCTCGACGTGGCACGTCCGCGGCTACTACGGCACCTTGAGCCACAATGCGAAGTCCGTCTACCAGCGCTACATCGGCTGGTACGACGCGAATCCCGCCAATCTGAATCCGCTCCCGCCGGTCGAGCGCGGGCGCAAATACGTCGAGTACATGGGCGGCGCCGACGCCGCGATCCGGCGCGCGCGCGAGGACTTCGCCGGGGGCGAGTACCGCTTCGTCGCGGAGGCGATGAGCCACGTCGTCTTCGCCGATCCCGCGAACACCGAGGCGCGGCAGCTCGGCGCCGACGCGCTCGAGCAGATGGGCTACGCGGCGGAGTCGGCGACGTGGCGGAACGCCTACCTGCTGGGCGCCCTGGAGCTGCGGCAAGGCGTGCCCGCCGCGGTCGCGCGCGCGCCCGTGAGCCCCGACGTCGTCCGCGCGATGAGCCTGGACCTCTTCTTCGACTACCTCGGCGTGCGGATCAACGGCGAGAAGGCGGAAGGCCGGCATATCGTCGTCAACTGGGTCTTCTCCGATCTCGACCGGAGCTACGTCGCCAACCTCGAGCACTCCGCGCTCACCTATCTGGCCGACCGGCGGAGCGACAGCGCCGACGCGACCGTAACGCTCGAGCGGGCGGCGCTGAATCGGCTGGTCCTACGGGACGTCGCGTTCGCCGACGCGGTCGAGCGTGGTCTGGTGCGGGTGGAGGGCAACGCCGACAAGGTCGCCGAGCTCTTCGCTCTGCTCGACGACTTCTACCTGATGTTCGAGGTGGTGGAGCCTAAGCGGGAGTCGCGCGCCGCTCCAGGACGGCCTGGATCATGACGATCCGGCCCTCCTCACGGTTCTTCTGACCCGACCGCGCGATCGCGTCGACCGCGTCACCCATGACGATCCGCTGGATGCTGTGCGCGGGGCTGGCCGCTCCGGTGCTCGGTCCGACAGCCTCGGCGGTGACGTCGTCCCACGCGCGGACCTGGAACCCTGCCGCCTCGATCAGCTTGCGCATCTCGGCAGGCGCGCGAAGAAAGCTCGCCCCGGCGTCGCGGGCCCACATCACCGGGTACAGGACCGGCTGAACGGGGCCGGCCATCGGCTCCTGCAGCGCGAGCAATCCGCCCGGACGGAGCACCCGCGCGAAGCCGGCGTAGAGCCGCTCCTTGTCGGGGATGTTCATGCCGCTGTTCTGGGTCCACACCACATCGAACTGACCGTCCACGTCGAGCGCCAGCGCGTCGCCGACGCGATGGGTCACCCGATCGGCGAGTCCCAGGCGTGCGGTCAAGGTCGTTGCCGCCCTCACGTACGATTCCGTGAGATCCACCACGGTGACCCGACAGCCGTACTGGGTCGCCAGGGTCCGCGCGGGCCCGCCCAGCCCGCCGCCGACGTCGAGGACTCGCATACCCGGCTTGAGCTGGGCCATGCGGGCCAGCCGCTCGGTCGCGCCCTTGCCGCCGCTGTGAAACTGATCCGCCGGCGCGAGATCGTCGACGGTCAGCGTATCGGTGTTCTTGCCGGCGGCGGCGAGCGCATCGAGGATCGTGCGCTCGATACCGTCGCGCCCCCAGTAGGCGTTCGTCGCGCGCGCGTCACTGCGGTCCATGGCCACACCGTCCTCGCCGATTCCTAGCGGAGCGAGGGCTCGCCGGCGAACGCGGGCCGCACCTCCTCGGCGAAGCGGCGCAAGGTCTCGAACCCGCCCGTGCTGTTGAGCAGCACGTACTCGGCCCCGAGGTCGCGCAGCCTCTGCAGCTTCACGGCGATCTCGTCCGGCGTGCCGTAGAGCGCTCCTGCCTCGGCGGCCTCGAGCGTGTGCGCGTAGGTCATGATCGTCGAGTTGTTCTGCCCGTCGGGGCGTTGCGCGAGATTGTGGACGCGCTCGCGCGCCGCCATGCGGGTCTCGAGCGCTTTCTGGCGCTCGGCCGCGGTCTTCACGACGTTGACCGATCGGGTGACCGCGACCTGCGTCGGATCGAACCGCCGGCCGCGCGCTTCGACTTCCGCCTTGAAGAGCGCGATGCGCTCGCCGATCTGCTCGATCGACGCGAACTGATCGAGCAGGAGGTTGTAGCCGAGCTCGGCCACCTTCTTGATCGATTGCGGCCGCCCGGCGCCCATCCACAGCGGCGGATGCGGCTTCTGCGCCGTCGGCGGCTCGACGACGACGTTGTCGAACTGGAAGTACTTGCCGCGATGAGACCAGGGCCGATCCGAGGTCCACGCCTTGAGCATGACCTCGAGGCACTCGTCGAACCGCTGGTCCGCCTCTTCCATCGGGATGCAGAAGCCCGCGAACTCGTTGTGCCGGTACCCCTGGCCGATCCCGAAGTCGATCCGGCCGCCGGAGAGCAAATCCATGGTGGCGATCTGCTCGGCCAGCAGCACGGGGTTGTGCCAGGGCAAGGTGATCACGGCGGTACCGAGCCGCAATGTCCTGGTGCGCGCGCCGACCCACGTCAAGAGATTCAGGGTCGCGGAGATCTGCCCGAAGCCGGTGAAGTGATGCTCGACCACGAACGAGCTGACGTAGCCGAGCGCCTCGGCCTTCACATTGTTCTCGACGAACTCCCGGAACCCGGCGCCGCTATCGACGTCGGGGCCGCCTCGCTTGGCCTGCGCGCTTCCGAAGAGCCCGAAGCGCATCAGGCGGCTCCGTTCTGCTGGAACCACGCGCGCAAACGCTGCCAGCCGTCCTTCGCCGGCGTCTCGCGATAGCTCGGACGATAGTCGGCGTGGAATCCGTGCGGCGCCCCGTCGTAGAGCACGATCTCCGACGACTTCCTGGCGGCCTTGAGCGCCGCCTGCATCTTCTCGACGTCGGCATTCGGGATGCCCTGATCCGCCCCGCCGTAGAGACCCAGCACCGGGGCTTTCAGGCTGTCGACCAGATCGAGCGGATTCTTGGGCTGCATCTCGTTGGTCGGGCCCGTGATGCGCCCGTACCAGGCGACGCCGGCCTTCAGCACCGGGCTGTGCGCGGAGTAGAGCCAGACCACGCGGCCGCCATAGCAGAATCCCGTGATGCCCAGGCGATTGACGTCGCCCTTTTCCGTCTTCGCGAACGCGGTCGTCGCATCGAGATCGCTCATGACCTGCTTGTCCGAGACCTTCGCGGCCGCGGCGCGCCCCTCGTCGATCGTGGTGAGCTTGGAGGTGTCGGTCGCCCGCGCAAAGAGCTCGGGCGCCACGGCGTAGTACCCCAGCTTCGCGAAGCGCCGGCACACGTCCTTGATGTGCTCGTGGACCCCGAAGATCTCCTGCACGACCAGCACCGTCGGGAACGTCCCGCCCGTCGCCGGCATCGCCCGGTACGCGGGCAGCTGGCCGTCGGGAACCGGCACCTTCACCTCGCCCGCGGTGAGGCCGGCCGTGTCGGTAGTGATCACGCTCTGGGCATTGACGGGTCCGGTCGCCAGGGTGAACCCGGCGATCAGGCTCGTGGTCAGAAAGCCGCGCCGCGAGAACTCCGTCGGCGGCATCAGGCTCTTCGTTTCGAATTCGAGCTCGGACGTGGACATTGTTCCCTCCTGGGAAACGTGCGTCGCTCCACGAATTTAGCCGAATCGCGCGCTGGCCGCCAGTCTCGCGCTCGAGGCCCTTGCGCGGGTGGAAGCGAGGCTCTACGCTGCCGGGCCATGAAGATCAACAGCGTTCAGGCGACGTGGGTGCACGTGCCGATCCCGTACGAGCGACAGCACGTCAGCGACTTCGGCCGCGTGGCGTCGTTCGACTCCGTCATCGTCAAGGTCGAGGCGGACGGGCTCGTCGGCTGGGGCGAGGCGAAGGCCGGTGTCGGGAGCTCGTCGTCGGCGCACGGGCTGGCGGCGATCATCAACCGCGACTACGCTCCCCTGCTCGTCGGGCAGGATCCGCGCGACGTGAGCCGCCTCTGGGACGTGATGTACAACACCCCGCGCGAGGGCTACGCGCTCGACCGCGGTCACGTCCTGCCGCAGCTCGGCCGGCGCGGCCTCTCGATCTCGGCGATCGCCGGCGTCGATCTGGCGCTCTGGGATCTGCTCGGCAAATCACTCGACGCGCCGGTCTGGCGCCTGCTCGGCGGGCGCCGCGCGGAGCGCATGCCGGCGTATGCGTCCGGCGGCTGGGCCGACGAGGCGCACATCGGCGAGCAGCTCCAGGGCTACGTGGACAAGGGCGGCTTCCGCGCGGTCAAGATGCGCGTCGGCGTCATGGACGGTGAGCCGCGCGCCTCGGCGGCACGCGTGCGCGCGGCGCGTCGGGCGCTCGGGCCCGACGTGAAGCTGATGGCCGACGCTCACGGCACCTGGACCGTGGCGGAAGCCAAAGCGTTCTGCCGCATGGTGGAGGACTGCGATCTCTACTGGCTCGAGGAGCCGGTGACCGCCGACGACAAGACGGGTCTCGCCGAGGTGAGCCGCTCATCCGCGTCCCGATCTCGACGGGTGAGAGCGAATTCACCCGGCACGATTTTCGCGAGATCGCCGAGCTGCGCGGGGCCGACGTCCTGCAGCCCGATCTCGCCATCGCCGGCGGTCTCACCGAGGGCGTGCGCATCGGCGCCATCGCCGCCGCGTACAACCTCCGGCTGGCGCCGCACCTCTGGTCCGGCGCGCCGGCCTTCGCGGCGGGCGTCGCCCTCGCGGCGAGTCAGACGACCGGGTTCATCCTCGAATACTCGCTGGGCGCCAATCCGCTCCTGCACGAGCTGGTCGCGGAGAAGTTTCCGGTGGTCGACGGGTACGTGGCGATCCCGGACCGCCCCGGGCTCGGGATCACGGTCGACGAAGCCTTCGTCCGTCGCTACGCGCGCGAGTAACTAGGCTCCTCGCGAGGCGCGAGTGCCGAAGAAGATTCTCAGCACTCGATCGCGCCCGATCACACGCACCAGCTCGCGCATCGACACAGTAGATGAAGATCAACACCACGAGCCAGAGCTGGACCGCCCAGAAATGCGCCCACACCAGCTCGCTCCAGAGGTGCTCGTTGGCGGCCGTGAAAGCCCAGACGCCACCACAGCGGGATGAGATGCTCGAGGTAGTGGGCCAGCAGCGAGGCGCTGACGTAGATCACGGTCTTCCACAGCACGTTGTAGATGAGCGGTTTTTCGGGAAATTTATTGATCGCGGGGAGCATGTCGGCGACCAAGCACCACCTTCGCGACGAGCAACGCCCCGATGGTCGCGCCCGCCACGGACGAGAGGTGCACGCCGAACTCCTTCGCCATCAACGCCCGATCCAGGACCACGATATGGAACGAGATGAAGAAGAAAATCGTCGGTGGAAGGACTTCGAAGAACTCGTGCTTGATCTTCGCCCAGACTTTGTTCATGGAGCGGCCCTCGCAGCTCGGGTGAGCCGGCTCGTCTCAGGTTGCTGGTTCGGGGGTTGGAGCCGCGACGACCGTCGGCTTCGGCGCGTAGGTCGGAAGCAGTGACGCGAAGAGCGTGGTGCAGGCCGCGAGGATCGCCAGGACCATCAGCAAGGTCGTGAAGCCGGCCGCCTTCACGGTCGGGCCGAGGAGATAGACGGCCAGCGAGCTGACGCCGAACCCGACGGCCAGCCGGATGCCGGCCACGCGCGAGCGCATGCGGTCGTCGACGTACTGCACGATCATCGCGTCGATGAACGGGATCGCGCCGAAGACGAAGACCATGAAGAAGAGCATCGCGACGTAGTGCGGCCAGCCGGTCACCTGCGAGGCGAAGAGGAACAGCGGAATCTGGCCGGCCGCCACCGGCACGTACACCCACTTGAGCGGCACCCGGTCGATCAGCTTGCCGACGATGAGCTGCGCGAACGAGGCCACCGTGTAGACGACGGCGAGCAGCGCGCCGAGCGTGGCGGGATCGTCGACCACGCCGTGCAGACGCTCGGCCAGGAGCTGGCCGTTGCCGTTCGTCGTGAAGTTGAAGATCAGGCTGCCCGAGATCGCGGCCAAGGTCATCACGGTCAACACACGCGCCAGCACCGAGCGCGGCAGGTCGACCATCCTCTGGGGCCGCTTGGCCGGCGGCACGTCTTCGCGCGGCACGACCAGCACGAAGAGCACACCGCACACGAGCGCGATGACCCCCGGAACGGCGAACGCGGTGCGCCAGCCGGCGTACTTCACCAGAAAGCCCGTGAGTACGGCGGCCACGGCGATACCGAGATTGCCGGCGAGCCCGTTGAGGCCGATCGTGAAGCCCGGATTCTTCACGCTCTGGACGAGCATGGGAATGCCGACCGGATGGTAGATCGACGAGAACGCGCCCATCACGGTCAGCGCGACGGCCAGCGATTTGACGCCGGGCACGGTCGCGATGGCCAGAGCCGAGAGACCCATACCGAGAAAGAACACGATCATCATCGCGCGCCGGCCCCACAGATCTCCCAGGCGCCCCGCCGGCAGCGAGCCGAGACCGAACAGGACGAACGCGCCGACCGTATAGGGCATCAGGTCCTGCCAGATCATTCCCCACTCCGCCGCGATGGCCGCGACGGCGGTGGCGAAGATGAGCAGGAAGAGATGATCGAGGGCATGGCCGACGTTGAGCAGCAATGCGGTGGGGCTGGCGTTCGTCATCGCGGTGGGAGTCTCCCTCATGGACCAGGCCAGGCGTCGAGGACGCCCCGCTTCAAGGTGCGCTTCTCGGCATCGGACAGCTTGAAGTCGTGCCGGTACGGCGCCGACTCGAACGAGCCGTAGCTCGGATTCGCGATCATGATCCACTCGCGTCCCCAGCGCGCCTTGTTGTCCTCCATGACCTTCAGGCGCTCGGCCTCGCCGCCGCGGTAGTCATCGACGAAGTCGCCGAAGTTGTCCCCGACGTTGATCAGGATGCGATAGCTCTTGGCGATGAACGCGCGGCGCGTCCCCTTGGCGGAGCCCCAGTCGGGCTGCTTGCGCGTCATGAGCATGGTGTCGACATTGCCGCCCATCGGGAACCCGAATTTCTCGAGGTTCTTGCGCGTCGCCGGCTCCTCGTCGGCCGTGCGGTTGGACACGTAGAACACCTTGACCCCCTTCGAGTCGGCGTAGCGGGCGAATTCGACGGCGCCCGGGATCGCCTGCGAGGTCACGGTGTTGACGTACGCGTTCCACGTCTTCGAATCGAACGTGGTGCCCTTCAGGGTCATCCACGCCTGATAGCCCGAGTTGTCGAGGATCGACTCGTCGACGTCCAGGACGATGGCCGGCGGAAGCGCCTGATAGGCGCCGGTCTGCTCCTTGGGCGCCGCCGTCCAGTCCTTGGTCGGCCAGCGCCTGGTCGAGCCGGATCCGAGCGAGCGCGAAGGCCGTCAGCGCGCTGGCCTTGTACTCGACCGACCGCTGCATCCACAGGACGGCGTTGAGGAGATCGCTGGCGGGTGGCGCGGGAGCCTGAGCCGCCACCGGAGCCGACACGGGAGGCTGTTGGGTGGCACATCCCAGCGCCACGATCAGAATGAGCGCGACCAGCCCCACGCGCTGGGAGTGACTGCGGATCGCGGCGATCATGCCATGCCTCCTGTCAGCGCGGGGTCGCGCGCAAAGGGCGCAGATGCGCTTCGAGATCTTCGTAACGACTCACGATAGCACCGCCGCTCTCGCGGATGAAGAACTCGACCTGCAGGTTGACCGTCGAGCCCTCGTTGTCCGCGCTCAGCCGGAAGTCGCCGCGATAGCCGACGATCAGCTTGCCGCGCGCGAACGCGTAGCCGATCTCGGCCGCGGTCCCGCTGTCGACGTCGACCCCGTCGAGCACCGCGATGACGCCATGGGCTCGGTCGATCGCCGCCCGGTTGGTGGCCCCGATCTCACGGTTCAACGTTCGCCACGCCTCGCGCTTCTCGGTACCGTACGGCAGTCGCTGCACGGCCTCGATCCTGGCCCGATCGCCCAGCGCCCAGGGATCGAGAACCTCGTAGCCCAGGCGCTTCACGAACGGGACGAGCACGGAGTTGTAGAAGTGCCGCCCGGCCTCCGAGAAGCCCAGCGGACTGGCCATGTAGATGCTCGGCGCGGTCGCCATGCCGCACGAGAATAGCGCAGCGCGTGAGGTGAGCGCGAGTCGAGCCCGACGCGCGGGCGGTGCCGGCACCCGGCGCGAGATCGTATATCATCGGGGCGCGCCCGGGCGCGATCGAATCGAGCGCCAAGGGGCCCGGACGCTTATGGCGCGCCGAAGACCGTCGCGGGATCCGGTCCCGCCGGTCGGGGTGCGCCGACAATCAGGAGCGCGAACATGACACGTGCGAAATCGCTGAGCGCCGCTGTGGCCGTCCTCATCGCGATGACCCTGACCGGCCCCGTCACGGCCCAGGAGTTCGCGCCCGCCGTGGTGTTCGACATGGGCGGCAAGTTCGACAAGTCGTTCAACGAGGCGGCGTACAACGGCGCGGAGCGCTTCAAGAAAGAAACCGGGATCGCGTATCGCGAGTTCGAGGTGACGGCCGAGGCCCAGCGCGAGCAAGCGCTCCGGAACATGGCGCGCCGGGGCTCCACGATCATCGTGGGCATCGGCTTCTCCCAGGCGAGCGGCATGGAGAAGGTCGCCAAGGAGTTCCCGAATCTGAAGTTCGCGATCGTGGACGCTGTCGTCGACCTGCCCAACGTGTCGTCGATCGTCTTCAAGGAGCACGAGGGATCGTTCCTGGTCGGCATGGCCGCGGCGATGGCGTCGAAGACGGGCAAGGTCGGCTTCGTCGGCGGCATGGACATCCCGCTGATCCGCCGCTTCGCGCTCGGCTACGAAGAAGGCGCGAAGTACGTCAACCCGAAGATCGAAGTCTTCCAGAACATGACCGGCACGACGCCGGCCGCCTGGAACGACCCGACGCGCGGGGGCGAGCTCGCGCGGAGCCAGTTCGATCGGGGCGCCGACGTCGTCTTCGCCGCGGCGGGCGCCACCGGGCTGGGCGTGCTCCAGGCCGCCAAGGACAAGGGGCGACTGGCGATCGGGGTCGATTCGAACCAGGACCACATCCATCCCGGCACGATCCTGACCTCGATGATCAAGCGCGTCGATCTCGCGGTGTACGAGACGTTCAAGAGAGTGAGAGAAGGCCTCTGGCAGCCGGGTGTCCGCTCACTGGGCGTGGCCGAGGGCGGCGTCGGCTACTCCGTCGACCAGTACAACCGATTGCTCATGACCGCGGACATGGAGAGGCGCCTGCAGCAGGCGCGTGCCGACATCATCGCCGGCAAGATCAAGGTCACCGACTATATGGCGAAGTAGCTCGGAGGGGGGCCTTGCCCCCCTTCCGACGGCGTAGCGGGCCTGAGGCCCCTTGCGCCCTGCCTCCCCCAGGATCGATTGCGGCGGCAAAGCCGCCGCTCGGAGTGACGTATAGCGGAGCGAGACGTAGCGCCTAACGCGGATTCTCCGGCGATCGAGCTGCGGGGCATCGATAAGTGGTTCGGCGCGGTGCACGCCAACCGCGACATTTCGCTCGTCGTGCGGGCGGGATCGATTCACGGCATCGTCGGCGAGAACGGTGCCGGCAAGTCGACCCTGATGGGCATTCTCTACGGCTACTACCAGCCGGACCGCGGCGAGATCCTGGTGCGCGGACGGCCGGCGGTCATTCGCAGTCCCCAGGACGCCCTGGCCGCCGGCATCGGCATGGTCCACCAGCACTTCATGCTGGTGGAGCCGTTCACGGTGCTCGAGAACGTGGTGCTCGGCGTGGAGGGCGGCTTCCGGCTCGGCGCCGGGATGAGCCGAGCGCGCGCCGAGCTCGCGCGCCTGGGCCGCGACTATCACCTCGAGGTCGACCCGGACGCGCACATCGCGGATCTCGGCGTGGGACACCGCCAGCGCGTCGAGATCTTGAAGGCGCTCTACCGCGGCGCGGACGTTCTCATCCTCGACGAGCCGACCGCCGTCCTGACACCGCAGGAGGCCGACCATCTCTTCCGCATCCTCGCGTCGCTCCGAGACGAGGGCAAGACGGTCGTCCTCATCACGCACAAGCTCCGGGAAATCCGCGAAGCCACCGACGTCGTCACCGTGATGCGTCAAGGCGAGGTGGTGGCGACCGTGCCCACCGCCGAGACGACCGCGGACCAGCTCGCCGAGCTGATGGTCGGGCGCAAGGTAACCTTGCGAATCGACAAGACACCCGCGCGTCCGGGTGAGCCCGTGCTCGAAGTGACGGACCTCGTGGTGGAAGACGGCCTCGGCGTCGAGCGCGTCAAGGGCGTGAGCTTCACGGTGCGCCGGGGCGAGATCGTCGGCATCGCCGGCGTCGCCGGCAACGGGCAGTCGGAATTGCTCGAGGCGCTCGCCGGCATCCGGCCGGTGAAGTCGGGACAGATCCGCTTGAAGGCGACGCCGCTGGCCGACCCGAGGTCGCGCTCGCCGCGGCGGCTGCGACGGCTCGGCCTGGCCCACGTGCCCGAGGATCGCCACCGCATGGGCCTGGTCATCCCGTTCGTCGCGCGAGAAAGCGCGATCCTCGGCTACCACGACGAGTCGACCTACAACGGGCCGATTCGACTCCACCGTTCGGCCGTGGCCGCGAGCTTCGACCGCCAGGCGGCCGACTACGACATCCGGCCGGCCAACGGTGTGCTCCCCACGTCGGCGTTCTCCGGCGGCAACCAGCAGAAGATCGTGCTGGCCCGCGAGCTCGATCGGCACCCCGAGCTGCTGCTGATCGGCCAGCCGACCCGCGGGGTCGACATCGGCGCGATCGAGTTCATCCACCGCCGGCTGGTCGCGCTGCGCGACGCCGGCAAGGCGCTGTTGCTGGTCTCGGTCGAGCTCGACGAGATCCTCGCGCTGGCCGACCGCATTCTCGTGATGCACGACGGGCGCGTCGTGGGCGACGTGGCGCGCGCCGACGCCACCGAGCGGACGCTCGGCCTGATGATGGCGGGCGTGGCGGCCACCACTACATAAGGAGACTGCACGTGCTCTTCACATGTCCCGGTCCCGTAGCACGCGGTGGCGCGTCCCGCGCCATCAAGGGTCGCCGCCGGCACCTCTGCGTCGACGTTCACTGCCACGTCCACTACCCGCCCGCCGACGACATGGTGAAGGACGTGTTCCGGCGCGACAGCGAGCCGGCGATGCGGTTCACCAACGAGCTGTCGCGCGCGACCAACCAGAAGCAGGCGCAGAACGTGCTGACCTGCCTCACGTCCGTCGAGCAGCGCCTGCGTGACATGGACAAGATGGGTGTCGACGTGCAGGCGATCTCGTGCTCGCCGTTCCAGTTCATGTACTCGCTCGATCCCGAGCACGGCCGCAAAACCGCGCGGGCCATCAACGAGAACCTCGCGGCCATCGTCCAGAAGCACCCCGATCGCTTCGTCGCGCTGGCCGACGTCCCGCTCCAGGCGCCGGACCTCGCGGCCGAGGAGCTCGACTACTGCGTGAAGCGGCTCGGCTTCCGCGGGGTCGAGATCGGCACGAACGTCAACGGCCAGGAGATCTCGCGGGGCCGCGACGCCTTCTGGGCGAAGGCGCAGGAGCTCGACGCGATGGTCTTCATGCACCCGAACGGGTTCACCGGCGGCGAGCGGCTGTCGGACCACTACTTCATCAACATCATCGGCAACCCGCTCGACTCGACCGTGGCCATCGCGCACCTGGTGTTCGACGGGATCCTCGAGCGCTACCCCAAGCTGAAGATCGTCGCGGCGCACGGCGGCGGCTACGTCTCGCACTATCCGGCGCGCATGGATCACGCGTGGGGCGCGCGGGTCGATCCGCGCACGGTGCTCAAGAAAAAGCCGCGCCAGTCGCTCGCCAAGCTCTACTTCGACACGATCGTCTTCGACCGCGAGCAGCTGCGCCACCTGGTGAACCTCTGGGGCGCCGACCATCTCGTCGTCGGCACGGACTATCCCTACGACATGGGCTGGTACGACCCGCGGGGATTCGTCGACGGCTGTACGTTCTTGAAGGACGGCGACCGCGCGAAGATTCTCGGGCTCAACGCGGCGCGCTTGCTGAAGCTGAAACCGCGACGGACTACCTGAGCGCCGCCTCCGGCGTGCCGTCTTTCCACGGCAGCGCCACGTCGTACGGGCGCCGCAGACAGTCGTCCGGCAGGCACTCGATCGGCGTGAAGTCGCGGTGGGCGATGTACTCCGGCCGCTTGAATCTCCGGATGTGGTTGGAGACCGCGCAGAGGCTCAGGTAGACGCTCACCCGGTTCCACGGCGAGAGGTTCGACGTCGAGGCGTGGACGAGGCACGAGTGGAACATGATCATCGAGCCTTCCGGCCCCTTGGGCGCCACCAGACCGCCGCGCTTGATCAGCTTGGTGATCGTCGCCTTGTCGATGGTCCACAGGGGATAGCTCGTCGTCGTGGTGTCGTGCCCGGCATCGAGCACCCCCAGCTTGTGGCTGCCCGGGATGAACATCAGCGGCCCGTTGAACTCGTTCACCGCGTCGAGAAAGATCGCGACGTTCATGGCGCGCGCTTCGGGCATCTGGTCGTCGTTGAACCAGGTCCCGAAGTCCTGGTGCCATTGCCACACGTCGCCGTCGAAGGCCATCTTGCCGTTGATCTTGAACTGGTGCATGTAGACCGGCTCGCCGAAGACCTGGACGACCGGCTCGACCATCCGCGGGTGGCGCGCGAGCCTCGCGAAGGGCGCGCTGTACATGTGCGCGGCGAAGTTCGTGCGCACGGCGTCGCTGCCCTTCTCGCGGACGTTCTCGGGCCGGTGCTGCGCGTAGAGCCTGGGCACCTCGTCGGTCAGGGTCCTGATCTCCTCGGGCGAGAAGATGCTCGGGAAGAACAGGTAGCCGTCGCGGTCGAACTGCTCGAGCTGCGCCGAGGTGAGCTTCATCGCGTCATCCTTTCACGGGCCCGTCGGATCGGCGCCCCTAGGATAGCAAGATCCCCCGTTTCACTCGATCACCTGGTCGGCGCGCAACAGCACGGGCGCGGGGATCGTCAGGCCGAGCGTCCTGGCCGTCTTGAGGTTGACGACCAGCTCGAACCGGCTCGACTGCTCGACCGGCAGGTCCGCCGGCTTGGCCCCCGCGAGGATCTTGTGCACGAGGCCGGCGGCGCGCCGGTAGAGCTCGGTCAGAGACTCGGCTCGAACGACATGAGACCGCCGGCGTCGACGAATTCCCGCATGCCGTACATGACCGGCATCCGAGCTTTCGCGGCCAGCTCGACGAGGCGCTCTCGATACGTGATCAAGACGAAATCGCGCATGACGACCAGGCCGTCGAGTCGCTCCCGCCTGGCGGAGTCGAACATCGCGTCGACGTCCCCGGGCCCCTGGATCCCGAGGCGCACGACGTAGATGTTCAGCTGGCGTCCCATCGCCTCGACGTCCTTCAGCAGCGACACGTAGACGGGATTCGCCGGGTTGGACACGATCGCGACGCGCGACGCGCGCGGAACGACCTCCTTCAGGAGCTGGAGCAGCTTGCCGACGGTCTCCTCGGACAGAAACGTGGAGCCCGTGACGTTGCCGCCGGGCCGCGCGAGGCTCGCGACCAGCTCGACCCCGACCGCGTCGCCGACCCCGACGAAGACGATGGGAATGCTCGTCGTGGCGTGCTTGGCCGCCAGGGCACTCGGCGTGCTCCACGCCGAGAGGATGAGGTCGACCTTGCTCTGTGCGAGCTCGGTCGCGAGCGCCGGCAGGCGGTCGTACTTGCCGCCGGCCCAGCGGTACTCGAACGAGACGTTGGCGCCCTCGACGTGGCCGAGCTCACGCAAGGTGTCGCGGAACACGTGAAACGACGGCGCGGGACCGTCGGATTGGAGTGAACGGCGAGAGCACACCGATCCGCGATACCTTGCGCGTCTGCGCCCCGGCCGCACGACGGCGCGGCCAGCGCGCCCAGGATCGCGAAGCCGATGAACTCGCGCCGGCCGTCGCCTCACGCGATTCGGCCCCGCCGGTGCGTCACGCCTTCGGGGCTTTGCGCGCGATCGCGGCGATGGCGTCGGCGAAATTCACCTGGCTGTCGTCCTGAGGCTCGTAGCCGATCTTCGTCTTGGCGCTGGCCAGGCTCCAGAACCGATGCGTGTTGCCGCTGATCCCGTACACGATCAGGAACGGCACGCCGTGCTCGTCCCTGATGTCCGGCGTCTCGACCATGCGAATCGCCTGCTGCACCTGATCCCGCCGCGAGAGGTAGGCGCCGAGCGCCCGGTGCATCACCTTGATGTCCCCGGGCTTCACGTGCTCGATATCGTCGTCGCGCGGGCCGCCGATGCGCCACTGCACGACCTCGAGCTTCTTGCCGTCGACCTTGCCGGTGGCGAACACGAAGCCGAGCAGCTCATAGGCCGCCTTGGCCCATCCGTACCAGTTGTCGGAGCGCGGCGGCATCTCGGGCGTGACCATGTCGACCCGCCCGTCCCACACCAGGCGCTCGTAGTAGTCCGCGGCGTGGTTGGAGCTGGCGACCACCACGCGGCGCACGCCCTCCTCGAGGGCCACGCGGTAGACGTTGTAGGCGAGCGCGACGTTCTGGTGCTCGGCCCAGAATTTCGCGTCGTTGTTCTCCTGCCACGTCGTGGCGTCCATCCCGGGCGCGCGCACGTAGCCCAGGTGAATCACCGCGTCGGCGCCGCGGAAGTGCTGGCGATACTGGTTACGGTCCGGATTGGTCAGATCGGTGACCACGAGGCCGGGCACCTTCTCGCCGCTCCTGGTCGCGGCGATGACGTCGATCGGCACCAGGTCCCAGCGCTCGGAAAGCTCCTTGAACATGCGCTGGCCGACGTAGCCGGCCGCGCCGGTGATCACGACTCGCCTCTTCGCCATGGCTCATCTCCCTTGGGGAACGGGGTGTCGACACCCTGCCCGCGTTCAGCCCTGAACTTATCACGTCGCGCTCCCCACCCTTTCGCCGCCGCGGCGCGTATAACCAGTTGAAGAGTGGGATCATAGCCGTGGAGGCGCCTGTGAGCAAGACCGACACGTCGACGACCATGACCGAGCGCATCGCGGCGCTCGACTGGCGCGCGATCGCTGCCGCGCTCGACCTTCACGGCTGTGCGGTCGTGAACGGCCTCGTCGCGCCCGAGACCTGCGACGCGCTGGCCAAGGGCTACGACGATGAGGACGCGTTCCGCTCCCGCATCGTGATGGCCCAGCACGGATTCGGGCGGGGCGAGTACAAGTACTTCGCCTATCCGCTTCCGCCGGTCGTCAGCGAGCTCCGCGCCGCCCTGTACCCGGCGCTGGCCGACATCGCGAACCCCTGGAACGAGGCGATGGGGATCGGCGTGCGTTACCCGAGCACGCTCGCGGAGTTTCTCGATCGCTGTCACCGCGCCGGGCAGACCAAGCCGACGCCGCTCGTCCTGCGCTACGGCGAGGGCGACTACAACTGCTTGCACCAGGACGTGTACGGCGAGCACCTGTTTCCGATCCAGGCCACCGTGCTCCTCGCCGTGCCGGGGCGAGATTTCACGGGCGGCGAGTTCGTGCTGACCGAGCAGCGGCCGCGCATGCAGTCCCGCGCCGAGGTCGTCCCGCTCGAGCAGGGTGACTGCGTCATCTTTCCCGTGCGTCATCGGCCGGTTCGGGGCTCACGCGGCAGCTACCGGGTCACCATGCGTCACGGCGTGAGCCGGCTTCGCTCGGGCCAGCCGCCACACGCTCGGCGTCATCTTTCACGACGCGCGATGAGCCGGCGCCGCTCCGCGGCCACTCCAGATCTGTTCGGCGCCGAGTCGCAGGCCGGCGCGGGAGCGGAAGCGCTCGCCGAGGGCGCCACGATCCTCAGGCGATTCGTCGAGCCGCAGGCACCCGCGCTGGTCGAAACCGTCGCGAGTCTCGTCGCCGCGGCGCCGTTTCGTCACATGGTCACGCCGGGCGGCTACACGATGTCGATCGAAATGACCAACTGTGGTCGCCTGGGCTGGGTGACCGACCGCAGCGGCTATCGCTACACGACGACCGATCCATCGACACGACGCCCCTGGCCCCCGTTGCCCACGGTCTTTCGCGACGTCGCCACGAGCGCGGCGGCGGCGGCCGGATTCCCGAGCTTCGAGCCCGACGCATGCCTGGTCAACCGCTACGAGCCCGGCACGCGGCTCTCGCTGCACCAGGATCGGAACGAGCGCGACTTCAGCGCGCCGATCGTCTCGGTCTCACTCGGGCTTCCCGCGGTGTTTCTGTTCGGCGGCGCGCGCCGTCAGGATCGCGCGCGCCGGGTCCGACTGGAGAGCGGTGACGTCGTCGTGTGGGGCGGCCCGGCTCGCCTCGCCTTCCACGGTGTCGCGCCGCTGACCGACGGTGAGCACCCGCTCACCGGCCGTCATCGGATCAACCTCACGTTCCGGAAGGCCGGCTAGCGAGATCCAAGGACTCGGCGCTATGCTGTCGGCCCCGGCGGCGCAGAGCGCTGCCCGCGGGAGCTCAGGAGGATCCAGTGAAGATCGCGCGCGTCGAGCCATTTCACGTCGAGTGGGGCGCCGGCCGAAACCGCAGCGCCTGGGTGCGCGTCTGGACCGACACCGGCGTGTTCGGCCTCGGCGAGGCGAGCCCGATGGTGCACGGCAACGCGTCGCTCGAGATCATCGCGAGCGCGTTCACGCCGATGCTGCTCGGCGCCGATCCCCTGGAGCCGCGCGTGATCCAGGACCGCCTCTTCCACGAGCACATCAAGGTCGGCCCGGAAGGCGCCTACGCCGGCGCGCTCGCCGCGATCGACATCGCGCTCGGGGATCTGCGGGGCAAGGTCCTCGGTCAGCCCGTGTGGAAGCTGCTCGGCGGAGCGTGGCGGCGCGAGCTGCCCTTCTATGCCTCGATCGGCGGCAACGGCCAGCGCACCGTGGACGAGGTGTGCCGCGTGGTCGAGACGTGGCTCGAGCTCGGACCCGCGCAGGTGAAGATCCGGTTCGACGCCGACAAGACGGCGCGCGACGTCGATCTCGCCGGCGATATCGCGAAGGCGCGGGCCGTGCGGACCCTGGTCGGCGACGGGTTCCCGCTCGCGTTCGACGCGAACAACGGCTATTCCGTGCAGGGTGCGATCCGGGTCGGCCGCGCGCTGGAAGAGCTCGGCTACGTGTGGTTCGAGGAGCCGGTGCAGCACTATCACGTCGAGAGCTTCGCCAAGGTCGCCGCGGCGCTCGACATCGCCGTCTCGGCCGGCGAGCAGGAGTACACCCTGCAAGGCATCAAGCGGCTGATCGAGGCGGGCGTGGACATCGTCCAGCCCGACATCGTGAAGACGGGCGGCTTCACGGGCCTGGCCGACATGGCCGCGCTGGCCCGCGCCTACGGCGTCGACTTCGTGCCGCACCAGACACAGCCGTCGATCGGCCACACCGCCAACCTGCACTTCGTGGCGTCGCTGACGCACTCGCACCATCCGGCCGAGTACAACGGACCCTATCAGGTGCAGGACGTCGTGTTCCGCACGCCCGTGCGGCCGGTCAAGGGCAAGTTCGCGCTCTCCGACGCGCCGGGCCTCGGACTCGAGCTCGACGAGACCGAGCTGAAGAAGCGAACGATCCCGTGGACATCGTCGGCCGCTAAGTAGCCCACGGCGTCGACGTCAGACGGAAGAAGCGGCTCGCGTTCTCCCACATGAGCTTGCGCGTCGCTTCCTCGCCGAGCACCTGCCGCCACCCGATGACCGAATCCGCGTGGTCGGGAAAGATCGTCTCCGGGTGCGGATAGTCCGAGGCGAACATCAGCACGTGATCGCCGAGCAGGTCGATCGCGGCCTTCGTCAGCGCCACTCCTTCCGATAGGTCGATGCTCAGGAAGACACGCCCCATCTGCGCGTATTCGAGCGGCGTGTGCTTGAGCGCGGGAGAGACGGAGCCGCGCACGTAGTCGATCTGCCGCGACAGCCGCACGAGCCAGTGCGGCAGCCAGCCGTGGCCGCTCTCGAGGGCGCCGATCCGCAGGCGCGGATAGCGATCGAGCATGCCGCCCATCAGCATGAACGAGAGAAACCGCTGGCCGCCCCAGGTCTGGCCGGCGCAGCGCCCCATCGCGGGGTTGTCCCAGATGTCGCGATAGCCCGGGAAGTACGGCGTCTCGATCGTAAACGCGTGGTACATGATCGGCAGATCGGCTTCGTCGGCGGCGGCCCAGATCGGCTCCAGGTCCGGATCGTCGATCGGCATGCCCTCGGGGAGCAGCGGCCATACCGCGGCCACCCAATCCTCGCGGGCGTGCTCCTTGATCGTCTGCGCGCTCCAGCTCGGATCGCTGGCGAGCGCCAGGACCATGCTCTTGAGACGGCGCGAGTCCGCCGAGCAGTAGTCGGCCATGTAGCGGTGGTAGGCGCGATAGAGCCCCTGCGCGAGGTGCGGCGCCAGCGCCGGAGCGCCATAGGCCCACGGCCCGGGGATGATGAAGTCGATGTCGCGGCCCTCGAGATCCATGTCGCGCAGGCGGCCGCGCCCGTTGTCTTCGGCGACGCGCGGCGGTGATCGGCTGGCGCGTGACCATCTGCGTGCGCCCCGAGAGGAATCCGCGATCGCCGTCCGCGCCGGCGGCCGGCTTGGCTTTTTCCCCGGCCACGCGCTGCAAGCGGACCGGCTTGACCGACAGGATCGTGGCGCTGCCGACATCCTCGGCGTCGCCCCGGCCGGGAACCGTCTTGACCGTCCGCCGATACGGCTGAAGATCGTCGATCCGCTGCTGGAGGTCCTTGTCCGCGTAGCGCAGCAGCACGTCGAGGGACGGATTCACGTGAGTGTCCGAGTCGATCACTCGAAAGCCCTGTCTCATCGGCGCCCTCCGTCGGCCAGACAGTATCACGCGAGCCCGGCGTCGTGCCGCGTACGCCGGCGCCGTTCTGCTACGATTCCGCGGTGCTGCTCGCCCGCCCCGCCTTCACCCTGCTCTGGTGCTCGCGCATTCTCTCGAACCTCGCGTTCAACATGCTGGGCGTCGCCGTCGGCTGGCAGCTCTACGCGCTGACCGGCAGCGCGCTGGACCTCGGGCTGGTCGGCCTCGCCCAGTTCGCGCCGATCGTGGTGCTGACGTTGATCGTCGGACAGGTCGCCGACCGCTACGATCGCCGCCTGATCGCCTCGATCTGTCAGCTCGTCGAGGCCGGGGCCGCCGCCGTGCTCGTGGCCGGCAGCGTCCACGGGTGGCTCTCCAGCACGAGCATCTTCGCGACGGTGGCGCTCGTCGGCGCCGCGCGGGCGTTCGAGAACCCCACCACGACGGCGCTCGTGTCCGACGTCGTCGGCAAGCCGCTCGTCGCGCGCGCGATGGCCTGGCTCGTGTCGGCGACGCAGACGGCACGGATCGTCGGGCCGGCGCTCGGCGGCTTTCTCTATGTGATCGGCCCCGGCACGACCTATCTGACGGCCGGTGCACTGTTCGTCGCCTCGGGCGTCTGCACCGCGCTCATCCGGACCGGGCAGACGGCACGGACCTCGGAGCCGGTCGTGCTCGAGAGCGTGCTCTCGGGGATCGTGTTCATCCGCGGTCAGCGCGTGTTGCTCGGCACGATGTCGCTCGACATGTTCGCCGTGCTGCTCGGCGGCGGTGCCACGGCCCTGCTGCCGATCTATGCCCGGGACATTCTCGGCGCGGGCCCTGGCGGACTCGGTCTGCTCCGCTCGGCGCCGGCGGTGGGCGCGCTCCTGACCTCGCTCTTCCTCGCGTACCGTCCGCTTCAGTGGCGCATCGGGCGAACCTTGTTTCGCGCCGTCTTCGTGTTCGGTGCGGCGACGGTGGCGTTCGGCATCTCGTCCAACTTCGCGCTCTCCTTCCTGGCGCTCGGCGTCCTGGGCGCCGCCGACGTCGTGAGCGTCGTCATTCGCTCGTCGCTCGTCCAGATCCGGACGCCCATCACGATGCTCGGCCGGGTGAGCGCGGTGCATTCGCTCTTCACCGGCACGTCCAACCAGCTGGGCGCGTTCGAGTCCGGCCTCGTCGCGGCCCTCGTCGGGACGGTGCCCGCGGTGCTCCTGGGCGGCATCGGCACGATCGCCGTCGCGGTTCTCTGGATCGTTCTGTTCCCCGAGCTCCGCCGAATCCGCGGGTTCGACGATTAGTCGCGAGCGGCGCGCGGCCATCGGCGTCGACTTCGGCGCGGGGCGTGCGCGATAATCCCGGGATGACAGCGGCGACTCTCGGAACGCGCGCGGCTCGGCTGGGTCGTTCCGGTGCTGCTGCCGGCCATCAACCTCGCGCTCGCGCTGGTCCTGTCCGCGGTGGTGGTGCTCCTGATCGGCGAGAGTCCGACGCGAGCGCTGCGCCTGCTGGTGAGCGGCGCGTTCGGGAACGCCGAGGCGATCGGCTACACCCTCTACTACGCGACCAACTTCATCTTCACCGGCCTCGCCGTCGCCGTCGCGTTCCACGGCGGCCTCTTCAACATCGGAGCCGAGGGCCAGGCCTACATCGGCGGCCTCGGCGTGGCGCTGCTGTGCCTCGGCGCCGGCGGCTGGCCGACCATACTGGTCATTCTCGCCGCCGTCGTCGTGGCGGCGGCCGGCGGCGCCGCGTGGGCGTTCGTGCCCGCGTGGCTGCAGGCCAAGCGCGGCAGCCACGTCGTGATCACCACGATCATGTTCAATTTCATCGCCTCGGCGGTGATGACGCACCTCCTCGTCAACGTCCTGATCAAGCCCGGCCAGCAATCGCCCGAGACGCGCGAGTTCGCCCCGAGCGCGTGGATGCCGCAGCTCCACGACCTGGCTCGATCGATCGGCTGGGAGATCGGCCGCTCGCCGGTCAATCTCTCGCTGCTCCTGGCGCTGGCGGTCGGCGGTCTCGTCTGGCTCTACCTCTGGCATACGCGCTGGGGTTACGAGCTGCGCGCGCTGGGCCACAACGAGACGGCCGCGATCTACGGAGGCATCCAGCCCGCGCGCACGGTGATCGTGGCCATGTCGATCTCGGGCGCGCTGGCCGGCCTCATGAGCCTGAACGAGGTCATGGGCGTACAGCATCGGCTGCTCCTGAACTTCCCCGGCGGCGCCGGCTACGTCGGGATCGCGGTGGCCCTGATGGGCCGCAACCATCCCGTCGGCATCGTGATCGCCGCGGTCCTGTTCGGCGCGCTCTATCAGGGCGGCTCGGAGCTCTCGTTCGACATGCCGAAGCTCACGCGCGACATGGTGGTGGTCATCCAGGGGCTGATCATCCTCGTCTGCGGCGCCCTCGAGCACGCGCTGCGCACCCCGCTCGACACACTCCTGCGCCGGCCGGCGCGCGCGAGCGCCCGGCCATGACGACCAGCGCGTGAGCGACAGCGTGCTGCTGATCGCGCTGCTCGCGGCGGCGACGGCGCGCGGCGCCGTGCCGCTGGTGCTGGCGGCGCTCGGGGGGCTCTTCGCCGAGCGCTCGGGCATCGTCGACATCGGGCTCGAGGGCAAGATGCTCGCCTCGGCGTTCGCGGCGGCCGCGACGGCGGCGGTCACCGGCTCGGCGTGGGCGGGGCTGGCCGCCGGAATCGCCGCGGCGGTGCTCGTGGGGCTCGTGCACGGATTCGCCTGCATCACGCACCACGGCAACCAGGTCGTCTCCGGCATGGCGCTCAACATCACGATCTCCGGACTGACCGTCGTGCTCGGCTACGCGTGGTTCCATGAAGGCGGGCAGACTCCCCTGCTCGGTCCCGGCGCGCGCTTCGCGCCGATCGAGCTTCCGGGCGTCGCGGCGCTCGGGGCGATTCCGGGCCTCGGCCTGATCTATCGCGAAGTCCTGAGCGGCCACAACCTCCTCGTGTACATTGCCGCCGTGGCCGTCCCCGCCGTCGCCTGGATCGTCTACCGGACCCGCTTCGGCCTGCGCCTGCGCGCCGTCGGCGAGAGTCCAGGCGCGGTCGACACCGCCGGCATCTCGGTGTCCGGCGTACGCTATCGGGCGCTGGCGGCGAGCGGCGTGCTCTGCGGACTGTCGGGCGCGTATCTCTCGATCGCGCACAACGCGTCGTTCATCCGCGACATGTCGGCCGGCAAGGGCTACCTCGCGCTGGCCGCGCTGATCTTCGGACAGTGGCGCCCCGTGCCGACGCTCGGCGCCTGTCTGCTCTTCGCCTTCGCCGACGTCGTGCAGGCGCGTTTGCAAGGTACGCCGTTGCCGTTGGTGGGCGTCGTGCCGGTGCAGCTCATCCAGGCCATCCCCTACGTCCTGACGGTCCTGCTGCTGGCCGGCTTCGTCGGACGCGCCGTGGCGCCGCGCGCGATCGGGGTGCCCTACGTGAAGGAACGATGAGCTCCGAGCCCCTCGAACCCATGCTCGACCTCGCGCGCCAGGCGCTCGCCAACGCCCATGCGCCGTACTCGCGCTTTCGGATCGGCGCCTGCATTCGCACCAGCAGCGGGCAGCTCTACGCAGGCTGCAACGTCGAGAACGCGTCGTATCCGGTCACGCAGTGTGCCGAGGCCACCGCCATCGGCGCCATGGTCGCCGCGGGCGAGCGCCAGGTTGTCGAGGTCGTCATCGTGACCGAGGGCATGGAGCCGTGTCCGCCGTGCGGGCGCTGCCGCCAGCAGCTCGCCGAGTTCGCGAGCGCGACGACGCGCGTTCACCTGTGTGGGCCCGACGGTGTCCGGCTCACCGCGACCCTGGGCGAGCTGTTGCCGATGGCCTTTGGACCCAATACCTTGAACCGTCCGACGTGAGACCGTGCGAATGATCCCTGGAGAGCCGTGATGGAATTCGACATCTTCCTGGCGCCCGCCGCCGACTCGTGGAAGGTCGTGAAGCGCGCCGAGGCGCTCGGCTTTCGCCGCGCCTGGTTCTACGACACGCAGCTCCTCAACTCGGAGCTCTTCGCCTCGATGGCGGCCGCGGCCATGCAGACGACGAAGATCCGTCTCGGCACCGGCGTGCTGATCCCGTCGAACCGCATCGCGCCCGTCGCCGCCAGCGGGCTGGCCACGCTCAACGCGCTCGCGCCCGGCCGGATCGATTTCGGCATCTCGACCGGCTTCACCGCCCGGCGGACCCTCGGGCTCCGGCCGGTCAAGCTCGCCGACATGGAAGAGTACGTGCGCGTCGTGTCCGGCCTGCTCGCGGGCCAGACGCTCGAGTGGACCTTCGAGGACAAGCGCCGCAAGATCCGCTTTCTGAATCCCGAGATCGGGGCCATCAACATCGAGGATCCGATTCCCGTTCACGTCTCGGCGATGGGGCCGCGCGCGCGACGGCTCACGGCCAAGCTCGGGGCTGGATTCATCCACGCGACCTCCAACGTGAACCATGCCGCCTCGGCCATCGGCGACATGCAGACCGCCTGGCGCGACGCCGGCCGCGACCCGGCCCGGCTCGTCGCGACCGCTGCGATCGCCGGGTGTGTGCTCGCCGACGGTGAGGCGAGCGAC
The DNA here is from genome assembly GCA_963789955.1 of uncultured Candidatus Rokubacteria bacterium. Taxonomy (GTDB): domain Bacteria; phylum Methylomirabilota; class Methylomirabilia; order Rokubacteriales; family CSP1-6; genus AR31. The sequence goes on along the minus strand of CAWBMV010000022.1, from coordinate 366,878 downwards.
AGCCCGCGGGCCAAGGCGCACGCCGGGCCGACCGCGACGATCGCGCTCCACAACCTGGTCGAGCGCGATCAGTTCGGCGATCTGGGACGGCCGCTGCCGCCGAGCCTCGCGCCGCTGCTCGAGCAGTACCGCAAGATCTACCTCGGCTACGAGCCCGAAGACGCGCGGTACCTGAGCAATCATCGCGGGCACCTGATGTTCCTGCGCCCCGAGGAGCAGGCGATCTGCACGGCCGAGCTGATTCGCGCGACCACCTTCACCGCGCGCAAGGCCGAGCTGCGCGAGCGGATCCGCGAGCTCGGCCGGGCCGGATTCGACCACGTCGGCCTCACCGTCCGGCACGGCTACCCGGAGATGCTGGAGGAGTGGTCCGACGTGTTCGAGGGTCTGTGACGGCTCGTGGGATTGCGGCGGAGCTGATCCGCCGCAAGCGAGACGGCGCACCCCTCAGCGACGAGGCGATCTCCACCCTGGTCGCCGGCATCGTCGACGGCTCGGTCAGTGACGCCCAGATCGCCGCCTTCGCGATGGCCGTCTACTTCCGCGGTATGACGCGCGCGGAGTGCGCATCGCTGACGCGGGCGATGACGCGCTCGGGCTCGGTCCTCGCGTGGTCGGACAGGAATGGTCCGATTCTCGACAAGCACTCCACCGGCGGCGTCGGCGACAAGGTGAGCCTGATCCTGGCGCCGGTCGTGGCGGCGTGCGGCGGGGTGGTCCCGATGGTCTCGGGTCGCGGCCTCGGTCACACGGGCGGCACGCTCGACAAGCTGAGCAGCGTCCCCGGCTACGACGTCGCGCCCGACCTCACCCGCTTCCGCGCCGCCGTGCGCGAAGCCGGCTGCGCGATCGTCGGCCAGACGGCCGATCTCGCTCCGGCCGACCGGCGGCTCTACGCGATTCGCGACGTGACCGCCACCGTCGACTCCATTCCGCTGATCACCGCGTCGATCCTCTCGAAGAAGCTGGCGGCCGGGCTCGACGCGCTGGTCATCGACGTCAAGGTCGGCTCGGGCGCATTCGCGACCTCGATCGAGGCGGCGATCGACCTCACCGAGAGCCTGCTCGCGGTGGCCGAGGGCGCGGGCCTGCGCACCTCGGCGCTGCTGACCGACATGAGCCAGGTGCTCGGTCATGACGTCGGCAACGCCCTCGAGGTGCACGAGGCGATCGGCGTGCTCACGGGACGACGACGCGACGATCGGCTCTATACCGTGACGACCACCCTGGCGAGCGAGCTCCTGGTGCTGGGCGGGTTGGCTCGCGATCTCGCCACCGCCTCGGCTGCGGTGGACAAAGCCCTGAGCTCGGGCGCGGCGGCCGAGCGCTTCGCGCGCATGATCGCAGCACTCGGCGGCCCGCGCGATCTCGTCGAGCGCCCTGAGCGCCATCTCTCGCGGGCGCCGGTCGAAGTGGCCGTGACGCCGGACGCCGCCGGGTTCGTGGAGCGAGTGGACGCTCGATCGCTCGGGTTGATCGTGGTCGAGCTCGGCGGCGGCCGCCGGCACGTCGAGGACACGATCGATCCGGCGGTGGGGCTGGCCGACGTGCGCGGCGTGGGAGACTCAGTCGACCGCGATCGACCGATCGCGATCGTTCACGCGCGCTCGACCACCGAGGCCGAGACCGCGGCGGCAAGACTGCGAGAGGCCGTGACGGTGTCCGCCGAGCCGAACGCCGGCAGCACCTCGCCGATCATGCGTCGGATGGCGCGCTGACGTGCGACGGCGAGCGCGGACGCGCCGGCGGTGACGCGCTACCGCAGATAGCGGCCGAAGAAGGCGACGACTTCGCGGATGCTGTCGGCCCAGGCCGCGGGGTCGCCGCCCGTCGTCGCACCGCGGCCACCCGGCGCATTGAGGTTGACGCGGGCGGCCACGTAGCGCACGGGGCTGTAGCTGTCGAACGAGTGGTACGCGCCCGGGTAGATCTTGATCGTCACCGGGTAGCCCGCCTGCTGCGCGGCGTCGGTCAACTTCCGGCACGGCTCCGACGGCGTCCAGTCATCCTTGTCGCCGATCAAGATCAGCAGCGGCGCGACCGGCCGGTACACACCGGTGTTGGTCCAGGTTCGGCGCGACGCCACGCACCCCGGATACAGCGCGACCGCGGCGGCAAAGCCCGCACGCTTCTCCCGCGCGAGGAGATCCGCGTCGCTGTCCGGGGCGATCATCGACGTCAAGGTCGTGGATCCCCCGTGCGACCCGCCCATGAGCCCGACGTGCGCCCCGTCGACGTAGGACAGGGCCCTCAGATAGGCGAGCGCCGCGTAGGCGTCGCGCGCGCGACGCCCGGGGCTCACGTCGTCCCGGCTCCGTGACGAGTCGGTGCACACGCCGTCGGGATGGCCACGCGTGGAGAAGCTGTCGGGCATGAGCACCACGTAGCCCCGTCCCACCAGCTCCTTCGCCCAGCGACCGGGAGCGCCGCTCGAGCGCGAACCGAGGCCGCTGCAGTCGTGCATGATCACGACGGCCGGAAACGGTCCCGCGCCGTCGGGTTTCACGAGCTCGATCGGGATCTGCTCCGAGGTGCCGTTGGGTGTGCTGGTCGCCATCGACGGTCCGGAGAGCGTCGAGGCGCAGCCCGCCACGGCGACGCACAGCGCGAGCGCAGTCGCGAGCTCACGAAGCCTCATCGCCCCGATCGTATGTCGAGCGCGAGTGGGGCGCGTGCAGGGCGCCGGCCGCCAGGCTCAGCCGCGGGATTTGAAGTACTGGACCGCGCGCTCGTGCGCTTCCGCCGCGCGTCGCGTCCGGAACGTACCCAGGTTGCGGCGTTTGCCCGTCTTCGGATTCCGCTTGCGCGAATAGAGTCGATATCCTCCGGAGCTGAGCTTGCGAATCATCGCGTCTCTCCTTCACCGCGAGCGCGCCGCCTCCCGGCGAGCTCGCGTTCACTCGCATATTTTCAGTGGTACCAGCGATACACGCCGCCGTCTACTCGGCGCGCTCTACTTGGGCTGGCGTACCACGGGCACGAGTCGAGCCAGCGAGTCGCCTCAGGGAGCGTCGATGACGCCGTTGCGCGCGAGCTCGGCGATGCGCGCGGGCGGGTAGCCGAGGAGATCGCCGAGCACCGCGCGAGTGTGCTCGCCGACGCGATAGGCGGCCGGGCCCCGCGGATGCACCGGCTCGCCGTCGATGTGGTACGGGCTGGCCGTCACCCGCACCGTGCCGCGGCCGGGATGCGGCAATTCGGGGAAGAACTTCCGCTCGGCCATGTGCGGCTCGGCGATCACCTCGGCCGGCCTCAGGACGGGCGCGCACGGGATGCGCGCCTCCGACAAGGTCTTGCGCGCGTCCTCGACCGAGGCGAAGGTGCCGAGCCACGACTCGACGATCGGGCGCAGCTCGCGCCAGTTCGTGCGCCGCTTCTCGGCGGTGTCGAAGCGCGGGTCGCGCCCGAGCTCGGGGCGGCCCATCACCGAGAGCAAACGCGGCCAGAGCTCGCCCGACCCGGTGAACTGCATCGCGAGATAGCGATCGCCGATCGGCGCCACGATCATGCCCGGCCGCGGGTTGCCGAACTCCTGGCCGCCGTTGAGGACGGCGGCGTACGTCACGCTGTCGGCCGCGACGAGGGCCTCGAGCATCGAGACGTCGAGGTGCGCGCCCTGGCCGGTGCGCGCCTTGCGCGTGATCGCGCCCAGGATGGCGACCGCGGCGTGCGTGCCGGCCAGGACGTCGGCCGCCTGGAGATTCGACGTGCGCGGCGCGGGCTCGTCGCCCTGCTCGAGATGCATCAGGCCCGAGACCGCGTTGATGATGTGGGCGAAGGCCGGGCGCGCGCGCCACGGGCCGGTCTGCCCGAAGCCCGAGATCGAGCAATAGATGAGGTCGGGCTTCAGGGCGCGCAGCGTCGCGTAGTCGCACCGCAAGCGCGCCACGACCCCGGGCATGAAGTTCTCCACGACCACGTCGGCCTTCGTCGCCAGGTCCTGCACGATCGCCTGGCCCTCGGGCCGCGCGAGGTCGACGCTGACGCTCTCCTTGCCGGCGTTCACCCGGGTGAAGTAGCTGCTCTGATCGGCCCGGCCGGGCTCGAGCTGCAGATAGTTGCGCCGCATGTCGTCGCCCTCGCCCTGGCGCTCGATCTTGATGACGCGGGCGCCCAGATCGCAGAGCAAGCGCGTGCAGTAGGGTCCGGCCAGGACGCGGGTCAGATCCAGGATGGTGACGCCGGCCAGCGGCAGATCTTCGGGCTTCACGAGTCGAGTAGCGGAATTCTACGGGGCGGACGAAGCGCGGGTCAAGCCCGCTTGACTCCGCCGCCGCGGAGCGCGATTGTGTCTCACCAGCCGCCCCTGAGGAGGGTTCGTTGAGCGAAGAGATCCACATCCAGTTCACGCGCTTCTCGGCGTTCTACTCGCCGCTGATCGCCACGATCGCCGGCGGGTTCTTGAAGGAAGAAGGCCTGCAGCCCAAGCACTCCAATGCGCCGGTCGGCAAGTCGGCCATCGACGGGGTCGTGGCCGGGACCGTGCACGTCTGCCAGTCGGCCCCGTCGCAGGGCTTCGGGCCGCTCGAAAAGGGTCAGACGCCGCCGGCGGTCCACTTCGCCCAGATCAACGAGAAGGACGGCTTCTTCCTGACCGGCCGCGCCGCCGATCCCGAGTTCAGCTGGGACAAGCTCAAGGGCAAGCAGGTGCTGGTCGACCACGGCGGCCAGCCGCTCGCGATGTTCAAGTACGCGTGCCACAAGCGCGGCCTCGACTACAAGGCGATCAACGCGGTCGACGTGCCGAGCGCCCAGATGGACGGCGCGTTCCGCAAGGGTCAGGGCGACTACATCCACCAGCAGGGTCCGGCCCCGCAGCAGCTCGAGCACGACGGCGCCGGCCACGTCGTCGCCTCGGTCGGCGAGGCGATCGGCCCGTGCGCGTTCTCGAGCCTGGCGGCCACGCGCGAATGGCTCGGCACCGATATGGCCCGCCGGTTCATGCGCGCGTACCGGAAGTCGCGCGCCTGGCTCATCATGACACCCGCCACCAAGGTCGCCGAGGCCGAGTCGGCCTTCTTCCCGGAGATCGACCGCGCGGTCCTCACCTCGACTATCGCCTACTATCAGAAGCTCGGCTGCTGGTCGCCCCACGTCGAGATCACGCGTCCGGCCTTCGAGGTCGCGCTCGACGTGTTCCAGCATTCGGGGCTGATCACCAAGCGCCATCGCTACGAAGACGTCGTGGCCCCGCCGCCGGCCGTGGCGTGAGGGCCATCACCATACGGTTGAGCCTGCTGATCCTGCTCGTCGCCGGGACAGCGACGGCGGCGGACCCTCCGGTCCAGGATCTCGCCGACGGGCGCACCGGCAAGATCTACTTCGAGAGCCTGACGCCGACGGGCTTCTTCCAGCTGGCGAAGCGCCAGGCGACGCAGAAGACCGTGATCTTCGGCACCCTGCAGGTACCCAAGAAGGCGACCGGCCCGGTTCCGGCCATGGTGATCGCGCATGGTAGCGCCGGTGTCGCAGACCGCGAGTCCTGGTGGGCCGACCATCTCAACGACATCGGGGTGGCCGCCTTCATCGTCGATAGCTTCACGCCGCGAAACATCCGTGACACGGCGACCGATCAGACGCAGCTCTCGACCGCCGCCAACGTGGCCGACGCGTTTACGGCCCTCAAGCTGCTCGCGACGCACCCGAAGATCGATCGCCAGCGCATCGGGGTCATCGGCTTCTCGAAGGGCGGCCAGGTCGCGCTCTGGACCGAGTTCGAGTCGTATCGAGCCGCCGTCATCGAGGACCAGACGAAGTTCGCGGCGCACGTGCCGCTCTACCCGGCGTGCAACGGCTGGCAGGTGACCGAGCGCCTGACGCGCGGTCCGATCCTGATGCTGCTCGGTGGGCGCGACGACTGCACGCCGGCCGCGCCGTGCCGCGAGTACGGACAGTGGTTCAAATCGAAGGGCGTCGACGTCACGACCGTCGTTTACGGGAACGCCTATCACGACTTCGACTCGATCCGGCCGCCAGTTCGCGCCAAGAACGTCGTCACCGGCCGCAACTGCAACATGCTGTTCGACCTGGACCGGTTCGCCGTCACGGTCCGAGCGAGCGGCGAGGACATCACGCGCTCGGCGGCGAGCTACGAGCGCGGCTGCCAGGAACGGGGCGTCATGGTCGGCGGCGACAGCGAAGGGCGCAAGAAGTCGCCCGAGGACGTGAAAACATTTCTCAAAAAGGTGTTTGCCCTATGAGCGGAGCGCTGGCAGGCATTCGAGTCATCGACATCACGAACAATCAGGCGGGCCCCTCGTGCGGGCAGTTGCTGGCGTGGTTCGGCGCGGACGTGATCAAGGTGGAGGAGCCCGGCAAGGGCGACCCGGCCCGGCAGATGCACGCGGATCGGCCCGACGCGGACAGCCTCTTCTATCTGTCTTTCAACGCCAACAAGCGCAGCCTCCCGCTCAATCTGAAGAATGCCGGCGCGAAGGACGTGTTCCGCGCCCTCCTGAAGACCGGTGACGTGCTGCTCGAGAATTTCGGTCCGGGTGTGCTCGAGCGCCTGGGCTTCGGATACGAGGCGGTCAAGCAGCTCAACCCGCGGCTGGTCTACGCGAGCATCAAGGGCTTCGGCTCGTACGGGCCGTACGCCGACTACAAGAGCTACGAGCCGATCGCGCAGGCGATGGGCGGCGCGATGAGCGTCACCGGCTTTGCCGACAATCCGCCGACCTACGTGTGGCCGTCGATCGGCGATTCCGGCACCGGCATGCACTGCGTCGTCGGCATTCTCGCGGCGCTGATGCAGCGGCACACCACGGGCGAAGGGCAACGGGTCGAGGTCTCGATGCAGGACGCCGTGGTCAATCTGATCCGCGTCAGCCTGCGCGACCATCAGCGCACCGGGAAACCCGGTCAGCGTACCGGCAACCAGCTGGGCGTCAGCGCGCCGGGCACGACGTATCGCTGCCACCCCGGCGGCCAGAACGACTACGTGTTTCTGTTCGTGCCGCAGCAGTTCTGGCATACGCTCCTGAAGACGATCGGCCGGACCGACCTCATCGGCGATGCCCGGTACGAGACGGCCGCGGCCCGCTGGCAGCACAAGAGCGAGGTCGACGCGCTGGTCGAGGACTGGACGTCCAAGCGCCCCAAGCACGACGTCATGAAGACCCTGGCCGGCGCCGGCATCCCGTGCGGCGCGTGCCTCGACACCGGCGAGGTGATGGCCGATCCTCACCTGCACGCGCGCGACATGATCGTCGAGGTCTCGCACCCGGTGCGCGGGAGCTACATCACCGCCGGCAATCCGATCAAGCTCTCCGCTTCGCCGACGAAGATCTCGGCGGCTCCCCTGCTCGGCCAGCATCGCCAGGAGATTCTGAAAGAGCTGGGGTACACGCCGGCGCAGATCGACGCGCTGGCGGCTGACGGATCGACCTAGCCTATCGACACGCCGGAGCAAGCTCCGGGCCCCCACAGACCTGGACGGGCGGGCGCCGCCCTCGCAGTAACATGGACGAGATGACGAATACGGAGCCAGGGGCGGCATCGCATGGGTGAGCGGGTTCGGCCGACGGTCGCGCGCGTCGATCTCGAGGTGCTCAAGGCGAACTATCGGGCGATCGGCGAGCATCTGAAGCGCGAGCGGCCGGCCTCGCCGCCGGGTGTCATCAGCGTCGTCAAGGCGAACGCGTACGGTCACGGCGCGGCACAGGTTGGGCGGGCGCTCGAGGATGCCGGCGCCGACCTGCTGGCCTGCGCGGATATAGAGGAAGGCGCCACCCTGAGGGCGGCCGGCGTGCGCGCCGACATCCTCATCTTCGGCGCGCTCAGCGTCAGTGACCTCGACGGCCTGTTCGACTGCCGGCTGACGCCGACGATCTCGTCGCCGGGGGCGGCGCGCGCCGTGCAGGCCGCGGCCGCGCGGTACAAGCAGCGCGTACGCTATCACCTGAAGATCGACACGGGCATGAACCGGCTCGGGTTTCGCTTCGACAACCTGCGCCGCACCCTCCCCGATCTGCTCCGCAGCGAGAATCTCGATCTCGACGCCGTCTTCACCCACTTCGCGACCGCGGACGACCCCGCATCGTCGCTCTTCGACGAGCAGCGCCAGCGCTTCGATCGGGTCCTCGCCGATCTCCAGGCGCTGGGCGCGCGGCCGCGCTTCCGGCACGCCGCCAACAGTGCCGCGGTGGTGCGCGACCCGCGCGTGTGGTTCGATCGCGTGCGGCCGGGCCTCTTGCTCTACGGCATCGTGCCGCCGCCGCTGACGTCCACGATCCCGCTGGCGCCCGTGATGACCCTGGCGAGCCGCATCACCGCGGTCAAGGGCATGCGCGCCGGCGAGGTCACCGGCTACGGGGCGCGCTTCACCGCGAAGAAGCCGACGACGATCGCGATCGTGCCCGCGGGCTACGCCGACGGGCTCGATCTGCGGCTGGCCGGCCGCGGCTCGGTCCTGATCCGGGGCCGGCGGGCACCGATCATCGGCTCGGTCTGCATGGACATGATCATGATCGACGTGACCGGGCTCGACGCCTCACCCGGCGACGAGGTGGTCTTCATCGGGAGCCAGGACGGCGACACGATCGACGCGCGCGAGATGGCGAACACGATCGGCTCGATCCCGTGGGAGATCGTCTGTCGCGTCGGGAGCCGGATCGAGCGCGTCTACGCCTGACGCTCGCGCGTAGCTCGGCTCACCGCGTGGGCGTCGGTTGCTCGGGCGTGGCCGGCGCCGGGGCGGCGCGGCGGGGCGCCGGCATCGGCGTCCGGGCGTCGCAGGCGGCGCGGGTGCTGCGGGCGCTTCGAAGCCTCTCAGGTATTCGACCAGGTCGATCAGCTCCCCTACCGTCAGCTGGTCTCGATAGTCCGGCATCGTCGACAGCCCCTGCTCATTGGTGTAGCCCGGCCCGTCGAGCATCTGCGCGTTCGGGTTCATGATCGACTCGACGATCTCGCCCGGGTGGCGTCCGCCGATCCCGGCCAGGTCAGGCCCCGGTCGGATCGGCGCCGAGAACTGCGTGTCGGGGATCGCGTGACACGTCGCGCACTCGAGCCTGCCGAAGACCGCTCGTCCGTGTGCGGCGTCCCCGCGCGGCGGCGTCACGGTGCCCGACCGCGGTCCGCCCCCACCGGGTCGCGCGACCGGTGCGACGTGCGTCGTCGGCCTGCGCTCGAACTGGACGTGGCGCCCCGGCGTGACTTCGCCCAGGACGGCCGTGCACGCGAACACGGCGAGGCCGACGAGCGCTTCGATCGTGACGTACGCGACAAGCTGCGACTCCGCCGGCACTGACGGCGTGCCTCGGCTGGGACCGAAGAGGGCGAGGCGTGACATGCTGGAACGCCCGCGCGCCGACGCCGCGGACGGCCTGCGCCGGCGCGAGCCGTGGCAAGTGCGCGTAGCGGTTGACGGCCCCCAGCCACACCAGCACCGCGACGATCAGAAGCTTCACGATCAGGACCCGACCGTACGCGGTGCTCCACAGCCGCGAGAGGCCGCCCAGCTGGGCCCACGCGTTGTAGCCTCCGGTCACGACGATCGCGAGCAGGCAGAGCCCGGCCAGCCGCGAGAAGCGCGGCGCGACGGTGGCGAGCGACTCACGTGACCACCCAGCCCCGCGGCGCCCGGCCGCGAACGCCAGCGCGATGAGACCGCCCGTCCACGCGGACGCCGCCACGGCGTGAACCCAGTCGACGCCGACGCTGAGCGTCACGTCGCCCCAGTCGGCCGCGTGTCCGGTGAGGCTCATCGACAGCGCGATGGCCAGCGCGACGAGAAGGACGAAGGCGCGAAACGCGCGGCCCGCCTCGAACGCCAGCAGCAGGGCGACTACGACCGCCACCAGCCGCGCTGCGAGGATCTGGCCCAGGTGGGTCTGCGTCACGACGCTCGGGACGGCGGCGACGCTCGCGGCGAGCGCCGCACCGCTCATCGCCTGGGTTCGCGCGAGCAGCTCGGCGCCGGTCGCCAGCAGGAGCACGACCAGGCTCGGCGTCTCGGTCACCGGATCGGACCACGGCGCGTTGATGAGCGCGATGATCGGGTTCTCGAACGGATCGGCCGAGTCGAGCTCGCTCAGCACCAGATCGCGGGGCTTCACCGAGGCCCGCGGATCGAGCAGCGGCACCTGCGCCCGCGATCGGGGAATCTCGCTGTCGTCGCGGCCGCTGTGGCGCTTGCCGACCTTGAACATCAGCCGTTGACCAGCACGGTATCGCCGAAGAACTCGGGGATCCAGACGGGCGGCACGCGCGGATCCGGGTCACCACCGTCGTCCTCGACCGGATACAGCAGCGAGCCATCGGCGTTGAAGAACCGATCCTGGATGATCAGGGGAATCTCGAACGCCCCGTCGGGCAGATTTAGATTGCCCTCGACCTGGTCACGCAACAGGTAGACGCCTGAGAGCCCGGCGTAGTTGTTGATCCGCGTGGCGCCGAGCGCGTGGTCGTGGTACCAGAGCTGCGTCGCCGCCTGGTCGTTCGGATACCGGTAGATCCGCTGCTCGAAGAACGGCCCGGTCTGCCCGAAGCCGTTCGTGAACCACGCCTCCGGATAGCCGTCGCTCTCCGGCAACACCTTGTGTCCGTGCAGGTGCACGACCGTCCGCACCGCCGGCTGTCCCGCCTCGTCGCCGTGCAAGGTGTTGTCGATCGGGAACATGTGGCGGTTCGGCAGATTGTTCATCCAGCGCACGGCGATGGGCCGGCCTCGGCGCGCCTCGAAGGTGGGGCCGGGGTACTGGGCGTTGTAGCCCCAGAGCGTCGTCGGCGGCAGGTCGCGATGGAGCTTCTGCCTGAACACCTGCATCGTCACCTGAAAGAGCGGATCGCCGTCGAACGTGCCGCTGGGCCTGATGCCGTCGGGAATCGGCAGCGCGTCGACGAAGGGCGTGAGGGCCACCTGCGCTTCCGCGCGGCGCGCGCGCACGAACGAGCCGCCGCTGCCGAGCGCCATGACGCCGCTCGCCGCGCCTCCCATGAGCTTCAAGAACTTGCGCCGCTCGATCGCTCGAAGAGCCTGTGGCGAGAACCGCATGAGAACCTCCTTGCGTCTGTCCGCGTCACGCGCGGACCGTTCTGCAGGACGGAACCAGTGGATCTCTCGATTTAGCGCCAGGAGAATCCTCGATGCGGTCGCTCGAAGTCAATGAGTGAAATACCTGAACGCGCGTTCTCACGAGTGAGACAGAAAGTTCCGCTGCGTGGAACACCAACGTCACGCGCTCGCAACAACACGACGCTCGTTTCAGGCGCGAGCGATTACGATTTCGGCGGAATCACCCAGAGAAACACCGTCACCAGACGATCGCGCGACGAGACTTGCTTGGTCTGGCTCGGCATCCAGTCGTCGCCCATGTCGAAATTGTGCGAGACGATGCGCGCGCCCGGCCGCAGCTCGCGCAGGAGCTTGGGGCGCAATCGCTGATTGATCGAGCGCGAGAGATAGAGCGTCACGACGGTGGCGTCCGAGAGATCGGTCTCGAAGAGATCGTCCGCGCGAAACGTCACGCGGTCGCCGACGCCAGCCCGCCGCGCCGCGTCCGTGCTCAGCGCAATCAACGAGGGATCGATCTCGATGCCGACACCGCGCGCGCCGAAATCACGCGCGGCCGCGATCACCAGGCGCCCGTCGCCCGAGCCCAGGTCGTAGACGACGTCGTTCGGGCCGACGGTGGCGAGCCGCAGCATCTCGGTGACGACGTCGGTCGGAGTCTGGACGTAGGGAACGTCGGCGCCGGGATAGAGGCAGCCGGCCGCACCGACCAGAACGACGCAGACCAGCAGCGCCTGGTGCAGTCGGCCCCGCGCCGTCCATGTAGACGCAGCGTTCATCGGAGCGTGATCTCGTGCTCGGGCGGTGTCACCCCGAACTCCTGAAATCGGCTCTGCTCCGCCGGTAAGTAGTCACGCCGGAATCTCAGCTCCGGCAGATCAGGGGCGACGGGCTGACCCGCGGCCGGCCGGGCACAGGCGTTCGCGACCGTATGCACGCCACTCAGAGTACTGGAGCTGATCGAAAATTCGTCCTTTATCCACACACGCCCCTCCGCTCGCGACTCGGCGAAGACCCTGACGGTGCTGGCCGTGCACGAAGCGGCGGGCACACACCCGGCAAAGCAGTTGAGGCTTCCGGTCTGCTCGTCGGTTCCCACGCTGTACCCCGCGACCACGCCCGTCGGGATGAAGCCGACCGCCGTGTGCGGCGCGGTCATGGGCTGGCGCTGGCCGGAGGAGGTGGTGTCACGCCCCTCGCCGTTCCCGTCGCCGAAGAAGACGAGTCCGTGCAGCACGGTACTGTTGCTGACCACCTGTTCGCACTGGAGCTCCAGCGGACACCCGGTCACGGATTCGCCGGCCTCCTCGGGCCTCGTTGACCGAGGACACGCTGCGCCACCAGACGAGCGGGGTCCTGATCGTGGTCCCCTCCAGGGTCTCGACGGCCAAGAACCGCGGGACGTTCGGCACGAGGATCCCCCCGCCGCCGAAGAACACCGGCAGGTCGATTCGGACCTCCCATCGGCTGGGATTCTCGAGGGGCGTGCCCTCTCGGCTCCATGCGACGCCGACATCGATGTCGTCCAGAAGCAGTCGGACCGGCGCCGCGCCGACGATTCTGGGATCGAACTCCAGCGATACGCGCTTGAGATGCTGCCCGGGATCGTTCGTGGACGAAAAGAACGATCCCTTGGCGCGCTGCTGCCGCGCGTCCTTCGACAGCGTCTCCATGACGATGAGCGTCGACGCGTTGTCGACCTCCGTCACGGTCGCGCGCGTCGCTTCGCCGGTGAACTCGGCCGTCGTTTGCAACGCGGCCACGAACGGGCCCATCGGCTTGACCTTGCCGGTCACCGCGTCGGACTCGGCGCCCAGCGTGCCTCGAAACACGAGCACGTATGCACGCACGCCGGAGACGGGCGTGAAGATCGCCTGGGTAGACGCTCCCCGGAATAGCGTGGTCGTGATCGACGCTCCGGCGACGGCGCTCCGCAGACCGTTCTTGTCCTCGGCGTACAGGGTGAAGGTCCCGTCCATCGTCTCCGCGGTGAGCTCGGGCGGGATGCTGATCGTCAGGAGCCGCGCGCTCGCATCGTTGCCGATCACGTCTACGGTGAAGTCGAAGCTGCTTCGGAAGAAGTAGTTCAGGAGGCCGGCCGAATAGCCCACCGCGCGAGGGATCAATCGAGCCGCGTAGTCCTCGTAGACCTTGTCGTCGAGCATGAACCCGCCGACCAGCTGCCCGCGAAACAGGAGACGTTCGTACAACGCTCCCTCGGCGACGAAGTGACTGACCGTGTCGCCATCGGTCGTCTTCGGGAAATAGCGCCGCGCACCCGGAGTGTCGGCCGGCGGATCGAAGACCGCCGGGCCCAGGCTCTCGCGGCGCGGAAGCGCGAACCCCAGGAAGATCGTGTCGTCGCTCACGTAGCCACCGCTGGTGTACTCGGCCAGGCCAGCGTCGGCCCCGACCGAATACGATGGCACGGTGCCCGCGTACCGGTCGCTGTCGACGAGCCTCGCGACCGGAACCGGCGCCCGCGGATCCCCCGTCGGCGTGAAGATCGAGGTCGACGGCAACGTCGATGAAGCATCCAGGAACGCCTGGAAGCGGGACCGGAGCGTCGCATCGCGACTCGCTCGGAGCTCCTCGATACGAGCTTCGTATCCGTCGTGGAGCAGGTGCGGATCCTCGCGCGTGTGGGCCGGTGACGCCGCATCCTGAACCATGTGCATGACCTGCCCGAGAGCCCGAGCGGTGTCCGCAAGCGCTCCTTCCCGCGCCGCCGGCGTCGGCAGGGTCAGAAACTCGAACAATCGCTGACGAGCGACAGGCCATGACCATGTGCCGCCGAGGCCTTGATCCGGGTTCTGCTGCCAGTAGACGGACGACTGGCCGAGAAGTCCGCCGGCGCTCGCCCATGGCTTCAGCGGACTGTGAAAGTGATTGAGAGACCGGGTCGCCGGGAAATCCTCGCGCGTCGCGCCGATCGCGATCCAGGTCTGAACAGTCTCTCCGTTGACGACGAACGTCGCACCGCGGTCGACGCGATACTGAGCCTTCAAGATCGCGTCCAGATCCGAGCGGACGACGGCGATCCTGCCGATCTCGGCGTGGGTGGCGGGCGCGTACGACAGCGCAACGTCCGCCGTCCCGAACAGCGCCCAGCACTCCGGCTGCACACACGGTCGCGACGAGTTTCTCCGGTTGGATCACGAGACCTCCCTACCGCTGAATCCGGCCACGGGATTCCAGCGCCTTCCGTTCTTCCATCGATCGCCTCTTGCATCAGCGGGCGTCTGTCGTGAGGAACGCCCGAAATACGGGCCTCGAGATGCGTCGAGGTACTTCGCTCTCTGTTCGGTGTTGGGCAAGACCGGCATCTCCAGCACGATCCCATCGAGCTGCAGCAGCTGAGCTTCTGTCTGAAGCGCCTTGCGCTTCTCGTTGGGCCACGTCTCCGATCCCGTGTAGCCGGGCCATCCGTAATCCCCGTACCCCGACTTGAACATCGCGATGAACGGCCCGCGGAAGAACACCAGCGGATTGAGGCTGAAGAACCAGCGCGACTCGATCGTGAAGCGGCCGTCCTTGTCGGTCAGGACTTCCTGCGAATCGCGGTACTCCTCGCTCGGACCTCCGAGGCTGCGAACGTGTCGCGTCCACCAGGCCAGCACCACCACGCCCTCGAGTGGCTGCTTTGAATCGGCGCTGACCACCTGCGCCTGCCAGGGCCCGGCCGCCTCGGTCCATCGAGGCATCAGGAGCGAGATCAGGAACATCAGCGCGATCAGAACGGAGCGCATCAGCGAGATCTCAGAACGACCGCACGCGCCAGAATCCGTCGGCGTCGACATTGAATCGCACCTCGAAGGACTTGAGCATACCGGCATCCGTGCGGCTCATCTCGAAGAGCGCTTCCAGACCGCGAGCCCGAACGAATCGGACATCGGTGAGAATCGTGTCGACGGCCGGCAGATCAGGAAGGAGCGCGGTGAACGCCTGCTGGTAGCGATTCCGCGAGCGCTCGGAGATCTGCGTCAGGGCCTGGGCGATATCGCCGCGGCGCAACGAGTCACGCATGGAGGCCCACTTGGCCTGCAGCAGCGCGTCGAGGCTCGCCCGATCGAAGACCTGAACGACGCCGGGGACCGTGGTTCGCTGCCCCTGGGCATCGGTGACCGTCACGATGGGGACGAAGAGACCGGGTTGCACGATACGTGAAGGCCTGCTCGGCCAGGCGCTGGCCCGTGAAGTCGATCGTACCGTTGCCATCGAAGTCGGCCTGGATCGTCGCCGAATCCGGCACGCCGAGCAACGTGAAGGACACCGTCAGCGGACTCACGCCGCCCGCGGGACTGCTGACGAGCAGGAACGGCGCGTCCGGCGCGGCCATCACGGTGACGGGCACGTCCTGGCTCGCGACGACGCCGGCGGCCGTCGTGGCGACGATCTGGAGACGATTCGTGCCCGGGCTCAGCGGAACGAGCGCGGCGAACGTGCCTCCGTAGACCGCGGCCGCGATCCCATTGATGGTCACCGCGACTTCCTGCCCTCCGGTCACGACCGTGCCTCGAACGAGGCGGGAACCGGCAGGCAAGGTGGCTCCGGGCTCGGGCTCGACCAGCGCGATCCGAGACCGACTGACCGTGAAGGTCCTGGTCGCCGGGGTGGGATCGACGTTCCCCGCGCTATCTTGTGCCACGACATCGAACGTGTGGACGCCGTCCGGGAGATCCGTGAGTGTGACCGACCGCGCGCCGGAGAGCTCGCCGAAAGGTCGGCCGTCGAGGCGCCACGCGAACCGCAACTCGTCCGCTCGCGGTGACGTCGTCGGTGCCCGTGAACGTGAATGCGGCCGTGGTCCCGTCGCTGGGGCTGACCGGTCCGCTGATCAAGGTCGTCTCGGGCGGTACGTCGTCGTGGCGGACGGTCACCTCGGCGGGCGCGCCGGTCAGGCCGAGACCACGATGGGCAGTCACGAATACCTCGATCGTGTTCTCGGCATTCAACGTCAACGGAATCGTCAGCAGCGAACCTGCCGTCCGTTCCACTCTGGATCGTGAACCGACCGCTTCCGCCGTCGAGGCGACCATCGACTCGTGACTCTCGAAGCGCGGCGCCGCGCACGGAGACGGCGGGCGCGTTCGTGATCGTGGCCAGTGGATCGAGCTCGGGCGCGGGTGGCGAGAGGAAGCGAAGGATTCGACCCGAAGCTCCGTCGGCGACATACAGGTGGCCCGCGGGGTCGAAGGCCAGGCCTTGCGGGCGATCCAGCTCTCCCGCGAACAGGCTGACCGGGCCATCAGGCTGCAGCTTCGCGAGCGCACGTCTGAAGCGCTGGCCATCCACGCTGAGCTCCTGGGTCGTCACGAATAGCGCGCCCAACCGGTCTTGCGCCAGCGCCGTCGGTTTCACGAAGGCGCCGGTGGGGCCGAGTGCAGTGGCAACACCGGCGCGAGCGCCCGGCAGGATCGGAATCCGGAAGACGACACCATCCGGTCTCGCTTCCCCACGACGGCCGTCCGTCGCTGCGTAGAGGATCCCGTCGCCGGCCACGATGCCCCGAACGGCTCGGAAGCCGTCAGCGAAGACCGTCAGTGCGCCGGTCGACGTGAGCGCCAGAATCACCTCGGGCTCGACCGACTCGTCGTCGGGCTCGGGGTCGGTGCCCCTCGTGAGCCGACGAGCCGCGACGAAGACGGTCGCGTCCTCGCCGACGTCGAGCCACCGGGGCTGCTTGACTCCGGACACCAAGGTGGTGCGCGAGCCGTCGGCCTCGCGTCGCGTGATCCGGCCGGCTCGCTCCTCAGCGACGAGCAGACGGCCTTCGAGATCGAAGGCGAGGCCGACCGGTCGCTCCAGTCCACGCATCAGCACGGTCGTGGACTGATCCGTAGCGATGCGTGTGATGGTGCCGGCCGCGCGGTCGCTCACGTAGACCGCGCCTGCAGAGTCCGCCACGACACCACGCGGCTGGAGAAAACCGCTCGCCCAGACGCTCACCGGTGCCAGAGCCGCCGGCGAGATGCCGGCGACACTTGGCACCTGCTGTCGCGGCCGGCAAGAACACCAGGAGACTCAGGCCCACGAGACGCGCGGGCCGGGACAGTCGTGCTGCCGTTCTGACGGGTGAGCTCGCGATGTTGGGCATGCGCGAGCAAGGTGCAGCGACGATGCCACCCGATGATTCGTCGATGATGCTGACTGCGAGCGCGATTCGCCCGGGTCATCTCAGGCGTCCCGCCGCGTATTGCCCAACGTCCTGGGCAGAGTGCCCTGGAGGCGAGACGCGAAGCGCGCTTCGTTCTTACCGCGGCCGCGCCGCCATCTGCCCCGGATCCATCCCGTAGAAGAGCTGCGGCCCGCCGTCCCCCGGCCGCGGCCAGGGATGCTCGCGCAGCACGCGCTCGTCGACGTCGGCGCCCCAGCCCGGCGCGTCCGTCAGCCAGATGTGGCCGTCGCGGATCACCGGCGGGCGCGTGACGAGCGGGCCCTTCCACGGCACGTCGTCGATGTCGATCTCCATGATGCGCACGTTCGGGAGCACCGCGCAGAGGTGCAACGAGTGCAGGTCGGCCAGGTGGCTGTAGTAGTTGTGCGGGGCGATGTTGATCTCGCACGCTTCGGCCAGTCGCCCGATCTGCACGGATTGCGAGAAGCCGTTCCACGGCACGTCGATGATCGCCACGTCGACCGCGTGCTTCTCGAGAAACGGCCGGTACTGCCGCAAGCTCACCAGGCTCTCGCACGAGGCCAGCCGCGTGGACGTCGACTGCTTGATCTGCAGGAGCGCGTCCGGATCCCAGTTGTCGTACTCGACCCACTGCATGTCGTACTTCTCGAGCAGCTTGGCGATCCGCAGCACGCCCTCCGTGCGGAAGTTGTAGTTCAGGTCGAGGCAGAGGCCCACCTTCGGGCCGACGGCTTCGCGGAAGGTGCCGATCAGGCGATCGATCGCGTCCAGGATCTCGACCGTCGGCGCCCCGTCGGTGGTGTTGATGCCGCTGGCGAACCCGGGGAAGTACACGGTGGCCGGATCGCCCGGGATCACCATGTTGGTCTTGAGCGCGGTGAATCCCCGCTTCACCACCTCGCGCCCGAGTGCCGCGATGTCGTCGTAGGTCTTCAGCGGCGGTGTGCCCAGGAACTGCCCCATGCGCGCCCGCGTCGTCCCGCAGTGCGACCAGTAGAGGCGCATGCGATCGCGCATCGGGCCGCCGAAGAGCTCGTAGACCGGCACGCCGAGCGCCTTGGCCTTGATGTCCCACAGGGCCAGCTCGATGCCGGCCATCGCCTTGTGCGACACGCCGCCGCTGTTCTGGCGCATCCGTCGCAGCATGTCCCAGTAGAGCCGCTCGACCGGCCGCGGATCCTGGCCGATCAACAGATCCGCCATGTCGCGCACCGAGCCGGCGATGCCGTGCGGGCTCCGGTTGTCGCTGCACTCACCCCAGCCGATCAAGCCGGTATCGGTCTCGATGCGCACGAACGTCCACGGCCGCCAGCCGCCGTCGCAATGGAGCGCTTCGACTCTCGCGATCTTCATGGCCGCCTCACGCCGCCCGCAGGCCGAGCGCGCGTCCGGTCTCGGCGGCGAAGCGCTCGAGCGCCGCGGCGTCCATCTCCGGGCGCGGTCGCAGGATCAGCCGATCGACGCCGGCCGCCGCGTAGGCGTCGAGCGTCGCCTTGTCCGGAACGTCGAAGCCCGGCGGCGTCACGCTGATCTCGAGCCGTCCGAGCTCGGCCGGCCGCGAGTGCTTCTTGGCGGTGTCGCGCAAGGTGGCGACGATCTTCTGCGTGTCCTCGACGTTGATCCCGAAGCCGTACCAGCCGTGGCCCTGGGTCACCGCGCGCCGGTAGGCCGGCGCCGTGCGCCCGCCGACCACGATGGGCACGGGCGTCTGCACCGGGCGCGGCATCGCCTGCACGCCGTCGAACGCCACGTACGGGCCGCGATACGACGGCTTGGGCTGCGTCCACACCGCGCGCATCGCCGCCAGATAGTCGTCGGCCACGCGGCCGCGCTCGGCGAAGGGCGCGCCGACCGAGCGCATCTCGGGCTCGCACCAGCCGACGCCGAGCCCGAAGATGAGCCGGCCGTTCGAGAGCACGTCGAGCGAGGCGAGCTGCTTGGCGAGCACCAGCGCCTGGCGCTGCGGCAGGATGATCACGCCGGTCGCCGAGGCGAATGCGCTGGGTGTGCGCCGCCAGAAACGTCAGCGCCACGATCGGATCGAGCAGCCGCTGGTCCGGCGCCATCGGCCGCCCCGCCACCGGCGGGTCGGGCAGCACCACGTGATCGGCGACCCAGAGCGATTCGAAGCCGGCGGCCTCGGCCGCTCGGCCGAGGCGCGCGGCCGCGTCGGGATAGCCGCAGGTGTGCAAGTTGACGGAGTGCAGTCCGAATTTCATCGCCTGTCCTTTCGATCACGCCTCGTCGGGCGGCACCGGGCCCGTCGCGGGCGGGTCGTAGTCTATCAGGAGGTAGTGCGCGCCGCCGGCCGTCGCGGGGCCGCTGTGCGAGCCGCAGGGCCGGCCGGGGGCTGGGGCCCCCAGACCCGAGGCGAGCGATACGAACGGGCCACGCTGGCCGAGGCGTGCCGATAGATTGCGGCGGTGCGCGCGGTGGTGGCCCAGCCGCGCCGAGCCACCACCACGGTGCGTGCACCCGTTACTGCTTGATCCCGAGCAGGGTCATCGCATCCATGGACGTCTTCTGCGCCTCGGCCATCTTCCCTTCCTTGCACATCTTGGCGATGTCGTCGATCTTCTGCTTGGCCGTGTAGCTGGCCTCGTCGACTCGAGCGCCGGCCTCGGCGTTGATCGTGGCGATCCACTTGTCGCAATCGCTCATCATCGACGCCTGCTGTGCCATCGCCGCGGCCGACATCCACAGCAGCGAAACGAGCGTGAACAGCACGAACATGATCCGGAGCATGTCTTCACCTCCCCTCTGTGTGAGATCGATCGGCGGAGACGTAGACCACTCCTCGGCCGACCGTGAACAACGCAGACGCACCCCTGGGCAGCCACGCACGAGTCCACTCGCGGTGGGAGGAGCCGGGGGCGCGCCGAGCTAGCTAGGAGGCGAGAGAGGGAGGAGCGCGGTCTTGAACAGGACGGAGCGGCTCGACTTCGACATCGAAGATTCGCGTGACGACGATCCCGGTGCCCGTCGGTTGCGGCGCCGTCAGGGAGACCGCGCCGTGATCGATCGTGGCGACCGGCGGCTGCTCGAGCGGTGTGAGCACGTCCGTGACGCCGACGGTGAGCGCCTCGACGTAGCCGCAGCCGAACGAGAGCCCGACGAGGAGCGACACGAGAAAGCCGGCCCCGAGACGACGTCGATCAGATCTGGCGAGCAGTGCGATGAGGCGCAAGGGTCGGGACAGCATCGTCGCGATCACCCCCGGCGGAAGTTCTCGAGACGATGTCCGACTTCTTGACCGCGCGGCGAATACCTCCTGGCCGCGCCCGTCGCGAAGGTTGAGGCACACGATCGTCGTGCCGCGGTCGTACACCGAGGACGGCGATGATCTCGCCGTGTGCCGTCGGTGGATGCGTGCGGGTCTCCTCACCGCCCGGCGGCTCGATCTTGATGACCTCGGCGCCGAGGTCGGATAGGATCATCCCGCCGCGTGGTCCGGCCTGGAACCGGGCCAGCTCGAGCACTCGCACGCCGTCGAGCGGTCTCGCCGTGGTCGTCATGACGCCACGTCTAGCAGCCGGCTTGCAAGGTGTCAAGACGGTCTTACACGGTAGTTGTTACAGAGTCGCTCGTCGGATGACAGTTCTTGATGCAGGCGGGGCGTCAAAGTTCCGAATTCAGCGGGGAGCTTCCCGCGCGGGCACGGCATGGGCGTTGCAATTTTTGGCCGCGGCGCGGGTCGAGACGTGGACCTTCAAATACTGCGAGGAACGGATTGGGACGACGCGATGGAGCCGTGCGGCCGTCGCGGCGTGACCCGCACGACGGTGGGAGCGGCTCGCCGAGCGGCGGCGGCACCGCCCAGGCAGAAGAGCAACAGCGCGAGCAGCGCCCCGGCGGTACCCGCCAGGACCTGCGCTGCGTGCGTGATACCCAGCAAACCCGGTCGGTACCACCCCGCCGATGAGGCTGAGCCCGATCAGACCGATTGCGACTCTCATCCGCCAATCCTCCACGACCACGACATCGCAATTGAAATGCCAAGGTGTCGTGCGCAAGCTGTTCATGTCGATGTACGCGAAATGTCGACGTCCGTGACCCTTCGCGCGGGTAGCCGGCCGGGACGATCGAGCAATCTCTACCAAGCAAATCTTACAGCATGTGTCGAGCTCGCAACAGGCGGACCCCGGCGCACATATAGGCGCACATCTATATGACGCTCTCGGGGGCAGAGCCTATTCGCGATGAGATCCTCAGCGTCGAGCGGCTCGAGGAGCTAGCCGAGACGATCGCACGGCACCGGGTCTCACCCGGCCGCCGCCCGGAGCTGGGCTTGCTGTCGCGCACGCGAGAAAGCGGACGCGTCCTGCTCCGCTGCTACCAAACCCTGGCCGCCGTCATCGACGACGAGCGAGCGACGACCCCGGCCGCCGAGTGGCTGGTCGACAACTTCCACATCGTCGAGGAAGTGCTCAACGAGATCCGCACCGACTTGCCGCGGGGCTTCTATCGCCAGCTGCCGACCCTCGACGAAGGGCCGCTCGCCGGGCGCGCCGCGCGTGCTCGAGCTCGCGTGGACGTACGTCGCCCACACGGACAGTCGCTTCGACGCTGTCACGCTCCAGCGCTTCGTGCTCGCCTTCCAGCGCACGGACGCGCTGCGCATCAGCGAGCTCTGGGCGGTGCCGATCGCGCTCCGGCTCGCGCTGATCGAGAACCTGCGACGGCTGGCCGTGGAGATCGTGGAACGCCGCGAGGCGCGGCTCGAGGCCGACCAGCTCGCGAATCTCCTGCTGGGTCAGACGGATGTCCCGGCCGATCCGCAGGCGTTTCGCGCGATCGACGACGCGGCGTTGAACACGACGTTCGCCGTGCGGCTCTCCCAGCGCCTGCGCGATCAGGACCCGGTCACCACGCCGGCGACGCGCTGGCTCGACGAGCGCCTCGCCGCCCGCGGCACGTCCGCGCACGACCTCGTCCGCGCGGAGCACCAGCGGCAGGCGGCCGCGAACGTGACCGTGCGCAACGTGATCACGAGCCTCCGCATCATGACCACCTTCGACTGGCGCGACTTCGTCGAGAAGGTCAGCCTGGTCGATCGGCTCTTCCGCGCCGAGAGCGAGTTCGGCGCGATGGACTTCGCCACCCGCGACCGCTATCGCCACGCCGTCGAGGATCTGGCCCGCGGGTCGGACCGCGCGGAGCTCGACGTGGCCCGTCAGACCTTGAATCTGGCGGGCAGCCGCGAGCGGCGCACCGAGGATCTCGGCTACTTCTTGATCTCGAAGGGGCGTCCCAACCTCGAGCACGCGCTCGGCTACCGGGTGTCGCTGCGTCAGCGGCTCACGCGCGCCTACATGGCCTCGGCGACGTGGAGCTATCTCGGCTCGATCGCGATCGTCACCGGCTTTCTGCTCTGTTTGCCGGTCTTGTTCACCCATGCCCTCGGCGTGAGCCTGCTCTTCCTGATCGTCCTCGCCGCGCTCGCGGCGCTGCCCGCCTCGGACGCGGCGACGGCGCTCGTCAATCGCGCGATCGTCGAGCTGCTGCCGCCCCGCGCCCTGCCGCGGCTCGAGCTGGCCGACGGCGTGCCGCTCGAGCTGAAGACGCTCGTGGTCGTGCCGACGCTCCTCACCGGGCCGGCGCAGATCGCCGAGCAGATCGCGCGGCTGGGCGTCCACTATCTCGCCAACGACGACGGCGAGCTGCGCTTTGCGCTCCTGTCGGACTGGACGGATTCGGCCCAGGAGCACGCGCCCGACGACGCGCCGCTGCTGGCCGCCGCACGGGCCGGCATCGCCGAGCTCAACCGGCGTCACGGTCCTGCCACCGGCGGTGAAGCACGCTTCTATCTGTTCCACCGCCGGCGCCTCTGGAGCGAGAGCGAGGGCCGCTGGATGGGCTGGGAGCGCAAGCGCGGCAAGCTCCACGAGCTCAACCGCCTGCTGCGCGGCGCGACCGACACCTCGTTCGTCGGCGACGCGCTCGAGGTGCCGGCGGCGATTCGCTTCGTGATCACGCTCGACGCCGACACGCAGCTGCCCCGCGGCGCGGCCTCGCGCCTGATCGGCACGCTCGCGCATCCGCTGAACCGGCCTCGGCTCGAGCCGCGCGAAGGGCGTGTCGTCGAGGGGTACGGGATCCTGCAGCCGCGCATCGCGCCCACCTTGCCCACCGAGCGAGAAGCCTCGTTCTTTCGGCAAGTGTTCTCGGGTCCGGCCGGCGTCGATCCGTACGCCGCCGCGGTGTCGGACGTGTACCAGGATCTCTTCGCCGAGGGCTCGTACACCGGCAAAGGCATCTACGACGTCGACGCGTTCGAGCGCGCGCTCGAGGGGCGGGTGCCGGAGAACACGCTCCTCAGCCACGATCTCTTCGAGAGCCTCTTCGCGCGGGCGGCGCTGGTCACCGACATCGAGCTCTTCGAGGATTTCCCGGCGCGCTACGAGGTCGCGGCGGCGCGCCAGCATCGGTGGGCCCGCGGCGACTGGCAGCTGCTGCCGTGGCTGATTCGCGGCGCGGCCGGGATCGGCGCCTCGCGGGCGCGGATTCCCACGATCGGCCGCTGGAAGATGCTCGACAATCTGAGGCGCACGCTGTCGGCTCCCGGCGCCTATCTCACGCTCGTGCTCGGCTGGACCCTGCCGGCCGGCGCGCCGATGGTGTGGACCAAGCTGGTGCTGCTCTGTCTCGCGGTGCCGGCACTGGTCCCGGTGTCGACCGATCTCATCCCGCGACGGCCCGGCGGATCCAAGCGCGCCTACCTGCGCGGCATCGGCACGACCGTGGCGCTCGCCGCGGCGCAGATCGCGCTCGCGCTCACCTTGCTCGCGCACCAGGCCTGGCTCATGGCCGATGCGGTCGGGCGCACCTTGCTCCGGCTCGTCGTCACGCGCCGGCGGATGCTCGAATGGGTCACCGCCGCGCAGGTGAAGTCGAGCGCCCGGCTCGATCTCGCCCGGACGTACGCGAAGATGTGGGGCGCCCTCGTGCTGGCGCTCGTCGCGGTGGTGATCGCCGCGTCGAGCTCGGGAGACGCGCGCGCGGTCGCCGCGGCGTTCGCCGTCCTCTGGGCCCTCTCGCCCGCGGTGGCCCGCTTGATCAGCCGTCCGATGGTCACGCGGCCCCCCGAGCAGCTGACCGCCGACGAGCGGCAGATCATCCTGACGGCGGCGCGACGGAGCTGGCGCTTCTTCGAGACGTTCGTGACCGCCGAAGACAACTGGCTGCCGCCGGATAATTTTCAGGACGATCCGCGGCCGGTCGTCGCCCACCGCACCTCGCCGACCAACATGGGCGTCTATCTCCTCTCGGCGGTGGCGGCGCGGGACCTCGGTTTCATCGGCACGCTCGACGCGATCGATCGGATCGGGGCCACCCTGGCGACGATCGGCGATCTCGAGCGCTATCGCGGCCACCTGTACAACTGGTACGACACGAAGAACCTCAAGCCCCTCGAGCCGCGGTACGTGTCCTCGGTCGACAGCGGCAATCTCGCCGGGCATCTCAGCGTCCTCGCGGTCGCCGCGCGCGAGCGCGTCCAGCGTCCGATCGTCGGAGCCGAGGTCCAGCGTGGCATCGACGCGGCGCTTGTCCTGCTGCGTGACGCGCTTCCGGCCGACGCTCGCACCTCCGTCGATGAGATCCGCGCCGCGCTGGGACAGGAGCCTCCGACGCTCGCACGCGTGGCCGAACCGCCTCGTCGAGATGGCGACTGCCGTCCGGGGGCTCGGCGAGCGCGCGAAGGCGCTTCCCGAGGACACGGGCGCCGAGGCCGTCGTGTGGGCGGACGTCGCTCAGGCGACGATCGCCTCCCACCGGCGCGATCTCGACGCGATCGTGCCGTGGATCGAAGGGCTCGACGATCTCCGCCGCTCTCTCCCGCCCGAGCGCCAGAACGGGACCGTCGTCGCGCGTCTGCTCGACGGGCCGCCGCTGCTCGGCCATCTGCCGGAGCTGGCCCGAGCGGCGGCGCGCGAGCTCGCCGAATGGGTGGAGAGCTCGGACGACAAGGCGGGCGGCTCGCTCGATCGGACTCGCGCGACGGCCGTGATCGCCTCGCTCGAGGACTCGGCGCGTGCGGCCGAAGCGCTCATGAAGAGCCTGGAGAACGCGGCGCACACGGCCGGCGAGCTCTTCGATGCGATGGACTTCACGTTCCTGTTCGACGAACCCCGCCAGCTCTTCGCGATCGGCTATCGCGTCACCGACGGATCACTCGACGAGAGTCGCTACGATCTTCTGGCATCTGAGGCCCGGCTGACGAGCTTCGTCGCGATCGCCCGGGGTGACGTGTCGGCCGTCCACTGGTTCCGGCTCGCGCGGCCGATGACCCCGGTCGAGTCGGGCATCGCGCTGGTCTCGTGGTCGGGCTCGATGTTCGAGTATTTGATGCCCGGGCTCGTCATGCGGGAGCCCGACGGCAGCCTGCTCGAGCAGACGTCCCGCCTGGCCGTTCAGCGCCAGATCTCCTACGCGAAGGCTCGCGGCGTGCCCTGGGGCATCTCGGAATCCGCGTACAACGTGCGCGACCTCGACCTCACCTACCAGTACTCGAGCTTCGGCGTGCCCGGGCTCGGGCTCGAGCGCGGGCTCGGGGACGATCTGGTCATCGCGCCCTACGCGACGGCGCTGGCCGCGATGGTCTATCCCTCGGCGGCGGCCCGCAACTTCGGCGAGATCGCGCGCGCCGGCGGTCTCGGGCCGTACGGCTTCTACGAGGCGCTCGACTACACGCGCGAGCGCCTGCCCGAGGGCGCGGACGTCGCCGTGATCCACACCTACATGGCTCACCACCAGGGCATGACGGTCGTGGCCCTCGCCAACGTCCTGCTCGACGGCCGCATGCGCGAGCGATTCCACGCTCAGCCGATGGTGCAGGCCACCGAGCTGATCTTGCAGGAGCGCGCGCCGCGCGACGTGCCGGTGATGCGCCCGCGCGCGAAGGAAGCGCCCGCGCACGAGGTCACGCGCGCGCTCGAGGCGCCGACCTCGCGGCGGTTCACGTCCGTGTCCGATCCGGTGCCGCACACGCACTTGCTCTCCAACGGCCGCTACTTCGTGATGATGACCACGGCGGGCGGCGGCTACAGTCACTGCGGCGGCCTCGCGGTGACTCGCTGGCGCGAGGACACGACGCGCGACGCCTGGGGGACGTTCATCTTCCTGCGCGACACGCGAAGCGGCGCCGTCTGGTCGGCCGGCCTCCAGCCCTCGGGGGTCGAGCCCGACAGCTACGAGGTGACCTTCCTGGAGGACCGCGCCGAGATCCAGCGGCGCGACGACCATCTGCTGACGCGGCTCGAGGTGCTGGTCTCGCCGGAGGACGACGCCGAGATCCGGCGCGTGACCCTGACGAATCTCGGCAGCGAGGCGCGCGAGATCGAGGTGACTTCGTACGCCGAGATCGTGCTGGCGCCGCCGCGCGACGACGCGGCCCATCCCGCGTTCTCCAATCTCTTCGTTCAGACCGAGGCCGTCGCCGAGCTCGATACGCTCCTGGCCACCCGTCGGCCCCGCTCACCGGACGAGCCGCGCGTCTGGGCCGCCCACGTCGTCTCCGTCGAGGGCACCAGCACCGGCGGCTCGCAGTACGAGACGGAGCGCGGGCGCTTCCTGGGACGCGGCCGCGGCATCCGCACGCCGATGTCGATGATCGAAGGCCGGCCACTCTCCAACACGACGGGCTTTGTGCTCGACCCGATCTTCAGCCTGAGGCGCCGGCTGCGGCTCGCGCCCGGGCAGAGCGGCCGCGTCGTATTCTCCACGATGCTCGCCGACACACGAGCCGCCGTGCTCGGCATGGCCGACAAGTATCGCGATCCGGCGAGGTTCGAGCGCATCACGACCCTGTCGTGGACCCAGGCACAGGTCCAGCTCCATCACCTGAGCATCACGCCGGAAGAAGCCCACCTCTTCCAGCAGATCGCCAACCGGATCCTCTACACCGATTCGCGGCTGCGCGCACCGGCGGCGGTCCTCGCGCGCAACACCCTCGGGCCCGCGGCCCTGTGGGCGCATCGAATCTCGGGAGATCTGCCGATCGTGCTGGTCCGGATCGACGAGATCGAGGACCGCGAGATCGTCCGGCAGCTCCTGCGCGCGCACGAGTACTGGCGCATGAAGGGGCTCGCGGTCGATCTCGTGATCCTGAACGAGAAGCCGCCGTCCTATCTGCAAGACCTGCAGGCCGCACTCGAGGGGCTCGTGCGCGCCGGGCGACCGACCCTCGGCGCGACGCCGGAGGGCTCGATCGTGGTTCTGCGCGGCGATCTCCTGTCGGCCGGCGAGCGCGACTGTCTGGCGGCGGCGGCCCGCGTAATCTTGTTGAGTCGCCTGGGCACCCTGGCCGAGCAGGTCGGCCGGGCCGAGCGCGCGGCGGCGGCGCCGAGGCGCCGCGAGCGGCGCCCGTCCCCCGACCGGGAGGCGGCCTCCGAGCCGCCGATGCCGCGGCCGCGCCGCGAGTTCGACAACGAGCTCGGCGGCTTCGTCGAGGACGGCCGCGAGTACTCGATCGTGCTCGACGAAGGGCACTGGACGCCGTCGCCGTGGATCAACGTGATCGCGAACGAGCAGCTCGGCTTCCAGGTGTCGGAGTCGGGCGCCGGGTACACGTGGGCGCTCAACAGCCGCGAGAATCAGCTCACGCCGTGGTCGAACGACCCGGTCAGCGACCCGCCGGGCGAAGTGCTGTACGTGCGCGACGAGGAAAGCGGCCGCCTCTGGACGCCCACCCTGCTGCCGATCCGCGAGGATGCGTGGTCGTACCAGTGTCATCACGGGCACGGCTACAGCCGCTTCGCCCACGATTCACACGGCATCGCCCTGGAGCTCACCCAGTACGTGCCGCTCGACGATCCGGTGAAGATCTCGCGCCTGAAGATCACCAACCATTCGCGACGCTCGCGGCGGCTCACCGTCACCGCGTACGTCGAATGGGTGCTGGGCGCCGCGCGCGCGACCACCGCGCCCCATATCGTGACCGAGCTGGACGAGGCGACCGGCGCGCTCTTCGCGCGAAACGCGTGGACCGTCGACTTCGCCGGTCGCATCGCGTTCCTCGATCTTTCGGGGAGCCAGACCGCGTGGACCGGCGATCGCGCCGAGGTCCTCGGCCGCAATGGCTCGCTCGACCATCCGGATGCGCTCGAGCGCGGCGAGCGGCTCTCGGGCCGGCTCGGCGGGGGCCTGGATCCGTGCGGCACCATGCAGGTCACGGTCATGCTCACCGCGGGCGCCAGCGCGGAGGTCGATGTCTTCCTCGGGCAGACGGCGTCGGCCGACGAGGCGCGCGCGATGGTCCAGCGATATCGATCCGCCGACCTCGATGCGGTGCTCCGGACCGTCATGACCCGATGGGACGACCTGCTGGCGGCGGTCCTGGTGAAGACCCCCGACCGATCGTTCGATCTGATGCTCAATCGCTGGCTGCTCTATCAGGCCCTCGCCTGCCGGGTGTGGGCGCGCGCGGGCTTCTATCAGGCGAGCGGCGCGTACGGCTTTCGCGATCAGCTCCAGGACGTCATGGCCCTGACCGCCGCGGCCCGTGACGTCACTCGCGCGCACCTGTGCCGCGCGGCGGCGCGCCAGTTTCCCGAGGGCGACGTGCAGCACTGGTGGCATCCGCCCTCGGGGCGCGGCGTGCGCACACGCATCTCCGACGATCGGGTCTGGCTCGCCTTTGCGACGGCGCACTACCTGACGGTCACCGGGGACACGACGGTCCTCGACGAGCAGATCCCGTTCATCGAAGGTCCGGTGCTGGCCGACGACAGCCTCGAGGCCTACTTCGAGCCCACCGTGTCGACGCAGCACGCGTCGCTCTTCGAGCACTGCGCGCGCGCGATCGACCGGAGCCTGGCGGTCGGGAGCCACGGCCTGCCGCTCATGGGCACGGGCGACTGGAACGACGGCATGAATCGAGTGGGCGCGAAGGGCCGCGGCGAGAGCGTCTGGCTCGGCTGGTTCCTTCACGCCACGCTCGCCGAGTGGGCGCCGATCGCCGAAGCGCGGGGCGAGGCGCAACGGGCACGCGTGTGGCGCGAGCACCTGCAGGCGCTCGGCCGCGCGCTCGAGGCCGCCGGCTGGGACGGCGACTGGTACCGCCGCGCATACTTCGACGACGGCGCGCCGCTGGGCTCGGCCGAGAACGCGGAGTGCCGCATCGACTCGATCGCCCAATCATGGGCCGTGCTCTCGAAGGCCGCCGACCCTCACCGCGCCGCCCGCGCGATGAACGCGGTCGAGGAGTACCTGGTCCACCGCGAGCAGGCGATCGTCCTGCTCTTCACGCCACCGTTCGTGCGCGGCTCCCGGGATCCCGGCTACATCAAGGGCTATCCGCCGGGCATCAGGGAGAACGGCGGTCAGTACACGCACGGGGCGATCTGGGCGATCATGGCCTTCGCCGCGCTCGGCGACGGCGATCGCGCCGGCGAGCTCTTCGCGCTGTTGAACCCGATCAACCACACGAGCACGCGCGCCGGGCTCTACCGCTATCGCGTCGAGCCGTACGTCGTCGCGGGTGACGTCTACGCCGAGGCGCCGCATTCGGGACGCGGCGGCTGGACCTGGTACACCGGCTCGGCCGGCTGGATGTATCGCGCGGGAATCGAGTGGCTCCTGGGCTTTCGGATCCGCGGCGCGTCGCTCTTCATCGACCCGTGCATCCCGCGGACGTGGAGCGGCTTTTCGATCACGTTCCGCTACCACGCCTCGCGCTACCAGGTTCAGGTCGAGAACCCGCACGGCGTCACCCGTGGGGTGTCACGCGTGGAGATCGACGGCGTCCCGGCCGCCGCGGGGCAAGCCGCCCTGCCCCTGGTCGACGACGGCGCCACGCATCAGGTACGGGTCTGGCTCGGCTGACCGGTGCGAGTCCCCCCGTTCTTACCCGGTAAAAACGACTCGGCGCGAGGTTTTCAGTCGGTTATTCCCGGCAATCCCACTCGGCAACGGCTTTGCAACTCGCGGTGGTCAAGCTCGTTCGAGAAAGGAGTCCTCCATGTCGACCCCAGCCAGTGTTGGCCGGCATCCGGTACATCCCATGCTCGTCGCCCTTCCCATCGGTCTGTGGGTGTTCTCCGTCGTCGCGGACCTCATCTTTCAGCTCGGATGGGGCAGGGCGATCTGGAAGGACGTCGCCTTCTACACCCTCGGGGGCGGAATCGTCGGCGCGCTACTCGCGGCGATTCCCGGGTTCATCGACTTCCTGTCGATCACGGACGCGCGCGCGCGGCAGGTCGGAGTCACCCACATGGTCGCCAATCTCATCGCCCTCACGATCTTCGGCCTGAGCTTCTGGCTGAGATGGATCGACACGATCGGCGTTCTGCCGGTCGGCTTGTCGATTGTCGGCCTGGCGGCGCTCGGTGTGGCGGGTTGGTTCGGCGGTGAGCTGGTGTTCGTGCACGGCATGGGCGTGAACCCGCCGAAGGAATCGTCCCGCCAGACCAGGTCCAGCTCGCAACGTCGGATCGCCTGAGCCTCGACTGGACGCGGATGAGAAACGGCGGCGCGCGCCGCGCGCCGCCGTTTGTCCCGCCGGCTCTCGACGGGTGTCCCGCCGGCTCTCGACGGGTCGCTTCGCGCCCTACGGGCGCGCCGCGGCGATCAGTAAGACAACGCCACAGACGAGCGCCGCCCCACCGAGAACCGGCGGCAGCGGAATGGTCTGCTTGGTTTCCTTGGTGGCCGTGATGGGTCCGACCTCGAGCACCTTTTCGCGTTTCGTGTAGGTAATCCCCTCGTAGGCGAGCGCGACCACACCGACGATGATCAGGACGATCGCGAGAATCTTCATCGCTTGCACGTCTCCACCCCCCTTGCTGGTCTCGCTGGAACGGTGGTTTCGAACGTCGAGCTGGAGACCCCGGCCATGGGTCGGGGTCTCCAGCTCGCTATGCAATGCGCCCGGAGTCGCGACGTCCGGACGCTGTGTTTTTCCGGCTGGTTGGGAGAAACTCAGTGACGCGACTGCTGACGCCAGTGACGATTCGCGTCCTCGCGGTCCTCTATCCGGTCCTTCTGCTCGCCGCCCTTCACCGTGGGGCCTCTCCTCCGGCCGAATCATCTCGCGTGCGGTGCTTCGCGAGGGCCGGACCATACACACGGTCTTGTGCTCAGGCAAAGCGCGTGCCGAGGCGCGTCGAGACCGCCGGCGCGGTGACAAACTTGCGACGCGACACGGAGTTGCGAAATCTTGGCGCCGTGTGCTCGAGGTCAGGCTCGACGGCGGGGCAGGTAATTTCTACCGGACCGGTTCTTCTCGCCTCGCGCTTTTTCCATGGCTCGCGCCGGGCACATCTCTTGCTCAATTGCTCGGCGAGGCAGGAAGCCATGTACAGGGAATCGAGGCTCTCGACGATCACGAGCGCCGGACTTCGAGGCGCGCGCCGGCACTGGATCGCAATCGGGGTGCCCGATCGCGATCCTGCTGGTCCTCGCCTACACGATCGCGTCTCTGATCGACGAGCCGCTGCGCCGGTACACCGAAGCGAAGATGAACCACTCGCTCAAGGGGTACACCGCACGGATCGGCCAGCTCGATTTCCATCCGCTCGGGTTCGCGCTCGATCTCTACGAGGTCGTGGTCACCCAGGACGCCCACCCAGACCCGGCGATCATGCGGATCGAGCGTCTGAGCGCGAGCGTCCACTGGCGGGCGCTGCTCTCGGGAAAGCTCGTCGGGGACGTGGAGCTGATCAAGCCGACCGTCTATCTGAACCTGCCGCAGGCGCGCAAGGAGATCGCCGATCCGACCCCGGTGAAGGAGCGCGGCTGGCAAGACGCGCTGCAGGCGATCTACCCGCTCAGGATCAACCACTTCGAGATTCGCGGCGGGCGACGTGACGTACGTCGACGAGGGCCCCTTCAAGCCGCTGCGCATTCGCGATCTCGAGCTGATCGCCACCAACATCCGCAACCGCCCGGTGAAGCGTCCCTACCCGTCTGACGTGCGGTTCTCGGCGGTTGTGTTCGAATCCGGTCGCGTGTCAGCCGACGGCCAGGTCAACTTCTTGGCGGAGCCGAATCCGACGTTTCGCGGCGACATCGACATCGCGGACATTCAGCTCGACTACTTCAAGCCGATCACGAACCGCTACAACCTTTGGGTGGACAAAGGCGTGCTCTCCGCGAACGGACACGTCGAATACGCCCAGGAGACCAAGACGGTACGGCTGACGCGCGCCGCGATCGACGGGATCCACGTGGACTACGTGCACACAGCGCCGACCGCGGGCGCGGAGAAGGCGGTGCGCGGCAAGGCCGCCGACGCCGCCAAGCAGGCGAGCAACGCGCCGGACCTCCTCGTGCAGATCGGCGAGCTCAGGCTCACGCGCAGCACGGTCGGCTTCGTCAACAAAGCGGTGTCGCCGTCCTACCGCGTCTTCCTCGCCGACACCGACGGCACGTTGACGAATCTCAGCAATCAGCAGAGCGAGGGTACCGCCGTCGCCAAGCTCAAGGGCGCCTTCATGGGCTCCGGAGCCGCGACGGCGGACGCGACCTTCAGAACCGACAGGGCCGGCCCGAGCTTCGGCATCGGGGTGCGCGTCGAGGAGGTCGACGTCACCACCTTGAACGACCTCTTCCGCGCCTACGGCCGCTTCGACACCTCCGCGGGGCGCTTCTTTCTCTATTCCGAGCTCGACGCGAAGGACGGGGTCATCAC
Organism: uncultured Candidatus Rokubacteria bacterium; assembly: GCA_963789955.1. Classification (GTDB taxonomy): domain Bacteria; phylum Methylomirabilota; class Methylomirabilia; order Rokubacteriales; family CSP1-6; genus AR31. Next base: position 334,097 of record CAWBMV010000022.1, on the reverse strand, counting down.
CGGCTACCTCAAGCCGCTTGTTCAAGGATCTGAAGGTCTACGACAAGAGGCAGGACCAGTCCAAGACGATGGCGCGCAAGATGTACGAGCGCCTCGTGGGCGGCGTCGCGAAGCTCCTCAAGAATCGCCCGCGCGAGGAGGTCGCCACCAAGGCCGAGGTGCTCGGCCGGATCGACAACCCCAAGGTCGGTACCGTGGCCGCGATCGTTCGGCTGGTTCAGAACGCCTTCTTCAAGGCGATCCTGCCCGGGTTCGACCTCGAAGCGGCGCGCGCCGCCCGCGGGGAACCGCACGCGGAGAAATGACCGGGACGGTAAGAGTTACCGAGTAAGAATCGACGCTCGCGGCCGGGCGCGCTCAGGCAGGCCCGTTCACGCCCAGGATTTCCGTCTCGTCGATACGCGTCACCCGTGGCACTTCTCTTGCTGGTCGCACAGACGTGGCGCCTCGGTCGACGAGGCCTCACACCACGAAAGGAGGACGGCGATGTTTCGATTCATTTTCGGAGCGCTCGTCGGCGGTTTCGCCGTCTGGTACTGGGGCGAGGAGATCCGCGAATACGCTGAAAGCCGGACCAAGGGCGTTCGCCGAAGCGCGGTCAACATGATTCGCACGGTCGGCAAGAAGGCGGAGGACGCGCTGGACGCGACGAAGGACCAGGTCAACGCCGCGTCCAAGTCGGGGCAGGACGCGATCCGCCAGTCGTCGACGCACTGATCAACCGGCTTCAATCCAGCTTCATCGAGAGGAGGGCACATGCCGCGAGGGAGACGTTTGCAGGGCGTCGGCTCGAAGGAGCGGCGCCAGTACGAGCACATCAAGGAGTCCGCCCAGAAGTCCGGCCGCTACGGCCGGCGCGCCAAGGAAGTCGCGGCGCGCACCGTGATGAAGCAGCACAAAGCCAAGGGCCACGCGAAGGGTCGCTGATCTCGTGCCGGCGACCACGCGGCGGCAGCTCCCGGAAGCCGCCGCGGTCGCCCGGCCCCCGCCTCGTAAGAATTACCTGGTAGGTTTGCGCGCCTCGGCGGTCCGTTCGAGACTCCCCAACCGAGCCTTCATCGTTTTCGCATTGTTTCCGCGTGGTGACGCCACTTCGAGCGTGTGTCAGTGCTGGCACACGGATTGCCCCTTCACCTGTCATCGGGCTGTCGCTGGCCCGTGCATTCACGGACCAAGGAGAACGGAAGAGATGCGCCGACTCAATGTCTTCACGCCAACGAATGTCTTCACGCCAACGATCACGATGACGCTCGTGGCCCTCCTCGCGGTCGTCCTCACGGCCTGTACGTCGACGACCGGCAAGACCGCGGGTGAAAACGTCGACGACGCCACGATCACCAGTGAGGTCAAGGCCAAGCTCGCGGCGGAGAAGATGTCCACTCTGACGAAGATCGGCGTCGATACCGACCGGCGCACCGTCTATCTCACGGGCACGGTCGAGGACGCCGAGATGCGCACCCGCGCGGAGCAGATCGCCCGCAGCGTGAAGCATGTCGCCGGCGTCGTGAACAACCTCGCGGTTCGCGTGCAGTGACGGACCCGCGGCCCGGTCGCGAGTGAGCCCCTTCAAGCCGGTCGACGCATCCCGGACATCGCGCCTCGTCGTTCTCGGCGCCGTGATCGTCGCCATCGCCTGTCTGTACTGGGCGCGCGTCGTGTTCATTCCGATCGCGCTGGCCATTCTGTTGACATTCCTCTTGAGCCCGTTGGTCGCGCTCCTGCGTCGAACCGGACTGCATCGGGTTCCGGCCGTCGTCGTCGTCCTCGCCTTGACGGTCCTCCTGGCCGTCGGGCTCGGCTGGGCGCTCTTCAGCCAGGTCACCGTGCTGGCCGATGACCTGCCGCAATACCGGGCCACCATCGCGCGCAAGATCAACGACGTCCAGCGGATGGGCCGGGGCAGCGCGCTCCGGAAAGTGGAGGAAACGGCGCACGACGTGATGGCGCAGATCGAGCGAACGAATCCACAGGCCACGAAGCCGCTGCCGGTGATCGTGTCCTCGCCCAATTCGCTCTGGCAGATTGCGAAGATCCTCGAGCCGGTCGGCGGCGCCGTCTTCGTCTTCGTGCTGATGGCCTTCATGCTCATCCAACAGCGCGAGCTGCGCGCGCGGATCGTCCGGCTCTTCGGCTCCGACCGGCTGGCCGAGACCACCCGCGCCCTCGACGAGGCGGGAGAGCGCATCAGCCGCTATCTGCTCACCCAGACGGCGCTCAACGCGAGCTTCGGCGTCACGATCGCGATCGGCCTCTTCACGCTGGAGCTTCCGTTCGCGCTGACGTGGGGCGCCCTGGCCGCATTGCTGCGCTTCATTCCATACGTGGGCGCGTGGGTGGCCGCCGGGCTACCGATTCTGGTGAGCCTGGCGGTCTTCGACGGCTGGGTGAAGCCGCTGCTGATCGTCGGGCTCTTCGCCGTCTCGGAGAGCATCATCGCGTTCGTCCTCGAGCCCTTGTTCTTCGCGAAGAGCGCGGGCGTCGCGTCGATCGCCCTCCTGATCTCGGTCGCGTTCTGGTCGTGGCTCTGGGGACCGATCGGACTGGCTCTCGCGATCCCGCTCACCGTGTGGCTGGTCGTGTTCTCGCACACGGTCAAAGGTCTCGAGTTCATCGGAATCCTCGTCGAAGACGATCCCGGTCTCGACCAGCACGTCATCTTCTATCAGCGCGTCCTGGCCGGTGACGACCAGGAAGCGGCCGAGCTCGTGCACGAGGCGGCGAAGACCGGCTCGGACCTCGCCGCCTATGACCGGATCCTGGTCCCCGCGCTCGCCCGCGCCCGTCACGACCACGAGGTGGGGCAACTACCGGACGCCGAGTACACGCACGTGATCGAGACGACGCGCGCAGTGCTCGACCGCGCCATCACCGACGGGCCGCCGCCTGTGCGAGACACCTCGACCCAGGAGGCCCCCGAGCGGGTGATCGTCGCCGGCTGCCCGGTTCGCGACGAAGCCGACTGCGTGGTGCTCACGACCCTGAACCGGCTCCTCGAAGCGGACGGCTACGCGGTGCAGATCGCGCCGGCCGGCGCGCTCATCTCGGAAACGATCGCGGCGGTCGTGGCGATGAATCCCGCGTCGATCTTCGTGAGCTCGCTGGAAGAGAGCGGCCGCGCCCGCCATCTCGTGAAGCGCCTGCGCGCCGTCTGTCCCGAGACCACGATCATCGTCGGGTGCTGGGGGCCGCAGCAGCTCGGCCCAGCTTCGCGCCGATCTCTGCGCGGCCGGCGCCGACGACGTGGTGACCAGCCTGGGCCAGGCGCGGAGCGATCTACTCCGCTTGACGCCGAGGCCGGAGCGGGCGCTCGCGGCGGACGACAAATCGGTTTCCAGTGGTACGCCGCGGCGCGGGTATCTCGCGGCGACCAGTGAGGGAGGCTTCATGACAGTGTCACTCGGCTACAAGCTCTCGAGTGAGGAGCAGTCCCCCGCCGATCTGGTTCGTCACGACACCTTGCCCGATTCCCTGCCGCCGCTCTTGGTGGCGGTCGGCGGCAAGCGCGGCGCGGAGCAGGCCGCACGCCTCGGCGACGGCATGATCGGCACGGAGCCCGAGCGCGCGCTCCTCGCCGCCTTCGACAAGGCGGGCGGTTCCGGCAAGCCTCGGTACGCCGAGCTCACCGTGTGCTGGGCCAAGGACGAAGCGACGGCGCGCCGCACCGCCCGCGAGCAGTGGCCGACGTCGGGTATGGAAAGCAGTCTGTCCTGGGAGCTGCCGCTCCCGACGCACTTCGAGGCGGTCGCCAAGCTCGTCAGCGAGGACGAGGTCGCGGAGTCGGTCACGTGCGGTCCGGATCCCGCCAAGCATCTGGCCGCCATCCGCAAGTACGCCGCCGCGGGCTACGACCACATCTGCATCCATCAGGTCGGCCGGGACCAGAAGGGCTTCTTCGAGTTCTACGAGCACGAGATTCTCCCGGAGCTGAAGACCCTGCAGACCCGCCGGCGCACGGCCGGCGGCTCGCGCCGGCGTCGAGTCCGATGAGCAACGTGGATGGCGCTGATCCAGGCGATCGTCAGTCTCATCACGCAAACCGTCGGGCGGATCCTCTCGGCGCTGCTCGACTGGGCGGTGGTGAGCCTGTTCGGCCGCGTGACCGGCAACCGCAAGCTCTTCCTGTGGGGCATGATGGCCGCCGCCGCGGCCTGGCCGGTCCTGCTGCTCGGCGTCGTGGCGCCGAAGGCCGCCCTCTGGGTCTTCGCCTTCGTACCGCTGTCGAGCTCGGTCCCGCCCGGCCTGGTCCGCAAGATCTGGCTCGCCGTCGCCGCGCTCGTCCCGATCGCGGTCGGCCTGACGGTCGGCGTACATGCTCCGTCGGGACGTCGCGAGGGCATCGCCAAGAGCATTCTCCGTGGATTGCCGATCACCGCGGGGCTCTCTGTCGCGTTCCTGATCATGCTGGTCACGGTGCCGACCCTCCGCGTCGTGTCGATGCTGCGCGGACGCCACGACACGTACGTCCCGCTGGTGACGACCGTTGAGTCGTACCCGGTTGCGGCCAAGGTCGTACTCGACACCCTCGATCGCCACGGCATCAAGATGGTGGCGGTTGAGCCTCCATGGTGGGCCGCGATGCCGTCGATGATCCTGCAGCGTCTCGGACAGGGCGCGTTCACCGGCTACGTCGCCGACCAGTCGGCCTACTTCCGAAGCGGCGCGCTCGAAGCTGTGCTATACCCGAACGCACTGCTGCTCCGAGGACCGAGCGGCGTCGCGGCGCAGGCTCACGCGCTCGCGGTCGAGGCCCTCACCGGGCACCCCGACATGTTCCAGACCGTGTCGTCCGACGCGCAGGAGATCGAGCGGCAGGTCCAGCGAGTGTGGTCGGGCTATCGACTCAATCCGTCCGCGCACGAGAACGCGTCGCCGCTCCTGGTCCGCCTCGACGAGATCGCGATCGAGATGGCGCGGCGACCACTGTCGTTCGACGACTGGCAGGTGATCTATCGGCAGGTGCTGCAGCTCGGCCGTGCGCTGGGCGGCCACCGACAGATTCTCGAGGTGATCTTGCCGAAGGAGAATGTGATGGCATCAACGACGTTCCACACTCCCATCGATCCCGAGACCCAGTCGCTCTCGACGCGCCAGCTCCTGACGCGCCTGATCGAGACGGTCTCGCTGCTGGTCACCAAGGAGGTCGAGCTCGCCCGGGCCGAGATCAGGGCCGACATCAAAGCCGAGCTCAGCATGGTGGCGCTGCTCATCACCGCCGGCGTCGTGGCGGTATTCGCCGTCAACATGCTCCTGGTCTCGGCGGTGTTCGCGCTGACCGTCTGGATGCCGGGCTGGCTGGCCGCTCTCGCCGTCGCCGGGCTGTTGCTCGCGGTCGGCGCCGTCCTGGCGCTCGTTGGATGGCAGCGCCGCGTGAGCGCGCCGCTGGCCGTTACCAGAAGGATCGTGAAGGAGGAAGTGCAATGGGCCAAGGAACGACTCGCGTAGTCGACGACGCCGCGGTCAACGGCCGCGTGCGCCAGCTCGGCGACGAGATTACCGACGTCCGGCGGCGGCTCGACGCGCTCGTCATGGAGCTCGACCGCCGGCGGCACAACATGACCGACTGGCGGCGCCAGCTCCGGCTGCACGCGCGCGAGATCGCGCTCGGCGTGCTGGTCGTCGCGGTCGCCGTCACCGCGCCGGTCGCATTGGCTCGGGTCCGCGCGCGGCGCCGAAGCTCGTTGCTCGGACGTGGCGCCGAGCTCCGGGAGAAGGCTCGCCGATTCGGGCAGGCGTTCGAGCGCGTCGCCCAAGATCCCGACCGGCTGGCGCCGACGACGGGCGGCCTGGGGTCGAGAACCGCGGTCGCGGTGGCGGCGATGGTGGCGCAGGCTCTGGCGACGACGATTCTACGTTCGGTCGTCAAGCAGCGCGAGCGCTGAGATCCTCGTGAGGCGACCGCGGACCCTACTCGGGCTCCTGGTGTTGGCCACGCCGATCGTCTGCATGATCGTGCTGGCCTGGGGCTGGTGGGCGCTGTCACTGCCGAGGGGCGCGCCCCCGCCGATCACGTATCTGGACATCGACGCTCGCGAGCTCACAGCGTTCGAGAGCGAGTCGCGGACGCGTCCAGGTGTGGATTCCGCTCGAGCACATGCCGCCGGCCGTTCCCGCCGCGGTCATCGCCGCCGAGGACCGCCGGTTCATGCGTCATCACGGCGTGGATCTGCTGGCGGTCGCCCGGGCCGCCCTCACCAACGCCCGTGAGGCCTCCGTCGTCCGTGGGGCCAGCACGATCACACAGCAGCTGGCACGCGGGCTGTTTCTGAGCCGAGAGCGGACGTGGTGGCGCAAGGCACGCGAGATCGCCATCGCGCTCGTCGCTCGAGCTTCGCTACTCGAAGCACCAGATCCTCGAGACGTACCTCAACACCGTGTACCTCGGCCAGGAGCGCGGCGCCGCGGTGCTGGGCGTCGGCGCCGGCGCGCGCCACCTGTTCGGCAAGAGCCTCGAGTCGCTCCGACTCGACGAGATCGCGCTGCTCGCCGCGTCGATCCGGGCGCCGAACCGCATCTTCGTCGAATCGCCGGCGCTGCTCCGGAGCCGGCGCGATCGGGTCCTCGAGGCGATGGTCAAGGACGGCGCGGCGACCGAGACCGAGGCGCAAGCCGCCATGACGCGGCCGACGCGACCGGCGCAGAAGGCGGCGGCGGCCGCGCCGTGGTTCATGGAGCTCGTGCGCGGCGAGGTCGCGCGTCGTGGCGGCGAGGCGCTGGGCGGCGTGACCCTGGTCACCAGCCTCGACCGGCGGTTGCAAGACGCGGCCGAGACGGCGGTGCGCGAACGCCTAGCCCACGCCGAGCGCTCGCGGCGTCAGCCGGCGAACTCGCTGCAGGCCGCGGTCGTCGCGATCGAGCCCGCGTCGGGGCAGATCCGCGTGCTCGTCGGCGGCCGGCGCTTCGCGCAGAGCGAGTTCAACCGCGCGACGCGGGCGCGCCGCCAACCCGGCTCGCTCTTCAAGCCGTTCGTGTACCTGGCGGCGTTCGAGGCGCGCGCGCGAGAGATCACCGCGTCGACCCGTCGTGGACGACGAGCCCGTCGTGATTCCGGTGCGCGGGGGCGACTGGTCGCCGCACAACATCGACGGACAGTTTCACGGGCCGGTCACCATTCGCCGCGCGCTGGAACAGTCCCTGAACGTGCCGGCGGCGCTCCGTCGCGCAGGGCGTCGGCCTCGGCTACGTGACCAAAGTCGCCCACGCGGCCGGCATCGCCAGCGCGCTGGCTCCGGTGCCGTCGCTGGCGCTCGGCACGTCGGAAGTCACCTTGCTCGAGATGACCACCGCGTTCGCGACGATCGCGAACGGCGGGCTCAGAGTGTCGCCCGACCACGCTCGGCTCGGCCGGTGCCGTCGCGCTCAAGCCGCTGCCGGAACCCGTGCGGGTCGTCTCGCCCGAATCAGCGTTCATCGTCACGCACCTCATGCGCGGCGTCATGCGCCGCGGTACCGGCGGCTCGAGCGCGCGCTGGGGCCTGCAGGAAGTCACCGCCGGGAAAACCGGCACGACGGACGGCCTGCGCGACGCGTGGTTCGTCGGTTACACGCCGGACCTCGTCGTGGGCGTCTGGGTCGGTGCCGACGACGCGCCGCGATCGGCCTCGCCGGCGCGGACATCGCGCTGCCGATCTGGGCCGACGTCATGGTGAAGGCGGTCCGCCAACGCCACCCTCGCCGTTCACGCCGCCGCCCGGCATCGTCATGACACCGGTGGACTCGGCGACGGGCCTTCGGGCCTGCAACGGCGAAGAGTCGATCAGCGAAGCGTTCCGTCAGGGCAGCGAGCCGGCGGAGTGCGAATCGCTGGTCGACGCTCCGGTCATCCGCGACGTCGCGGGCTGGTTTCGCGGGCTCTTGCGCTGAGACGCTAACTGGCGATCGTTGACAGCCGCCGACACCGGCGGTATGTCTCCGCCGTGCAAGCCCGCTCCCAGGCGGCGCCGCATCGGCCGCCGCCCATCCTCTCGGCTCTGGTCGTCGTCTCCAGCATCCTCGCGCCCGCGTTCGGCGCGTTCATCACGGCGACGATTCTGCCCTCGGCCATCGCCGAGATCGGCGGACTCGCAATCTACGCGTGGGCCTCGACCGCCTACGCGGTCGGCTCGATCCTCGGGAGCGCCGGCAGCTCGGTCGTCGCGCTCAAGGTGGGCACCCGGCGCGGCGTCTTCCTGGCAGTCGGTGTGTTCGTCGCCGGCGCGGCGGTCTGCGCCACGGCGCCGAGCATGCCGTTGATCGTCGTGGGTCGCGGCGTGCAAGGGCTCGGCGGCGGTGTGCTGATCGCGTCGGCGCACAGCCTGGTCCGCGAGCTCTTTCCCCAGACCTTGTGGCAGCGCATGCTCACCGCGATCTCGTGCGCGTGGGCGATCCCCGCGCTCGGCGGACCCGTCGTCGGCGGTGTCCTCGCCGGGCTCGGGCTCTGGCGCGCGGCGTTCTGGGTGATGGCGCCGATCGCGCTCGTGGCCGGCGCGTTCACGTGGCGCATCCTGCCGCGATCCGAGAAGCACGACACCAGAGCCACACGAGTGCCCTTCGGGCGGCTCGCGCTCATCTGCCTGAGCGTGCTCTGCATCGGCTCGATCGCGAACACTCGCGCGACCACCGCGCGCGCCGCACTGTTCGCCGGCGCGGTCGGGTCCGTGGCGCTGATGCTTCGTCTCGACGGCCGGACGCCGACCCGTCTGTTCCCCACCGGCATGCTGTCGCTCCGGACCAGGATCGGCAAGGCGTTCTACCTGGTCTTCCTGCTCGGCATGTCGACGACCCCCGGCGGCGTGTACGTGCCGCTCCTCGTGCAGGTGCTGCACGACGTGACACCCGCGGGCGCGGGCTATCTCTACGCGGTCCAGTCGCTGTCGTGGACGGCGGGCACACTCCTGAGCGCGCGCGTCTCGCCGGCGCGGGCGCACACGGTGATCATGCTCGGCCCGGTCCTGACCGCGACCGGATTCGCCGGCCTCTTCTTCACGATCGCCTCGGGGCCGGTCGTCGCGATCGCGGGGTCGCTCATGCTGGTCGGCGTCGGCATCGGGACGTGCTGGGCCCACATCGGCACGGCCATCCTGTCGTCCGCGCGCCCCGACGAAGGCGCGCTGACCGCATCGATGATTCCGAGCACCCAGCTCTTCGCCGTCGCCCTCGGCGCGGCGCTCTCCGGCGTCATCGCCAACGCCGCCGGCCTGGCCGCGGGCGCGTCACCGCCGGCGGCGGCGCTCGCCGGGTCCTGGCTCTTCGGAAGCTTCGTCGCGGCGCCGCTGGCTGCGTTCGTCATCGCGTCGCGGCTTCACAAGGCTCGATGAGGCACACCGAGCTGCGGCAAGCGCGGCGCTCGGCTACAGCAGCAGACCGAGCAGGCTCTTGAGGATCGCGTCCGCCGGCACGATCGAGAGCACCAGCGGCAGGAGCGGAATGGCCGCCCCGCCGACCACCATGACAATCGTGTCCCGGCCGAAGGGCACGGGTTTCATCTCACTCAGCACGGTGTAGCTGTTGGCGAGGTCCGCGAGCGACTGGATGTCGGAGCTGCCCAGCAACGGCTCGCCGGGCGGCGCGCCCCCCTCGATCCACTTCGCGTGGAACTCGGACGTGTAGCGAGCGGCCAGCACCCCATACTCGCGCCGCCCGCGGCGCTTGAGATCGAGCAGCGGCCCCATGAACACGCACGGCGGCCCCAAAACCAGGAGGAGCTGCAGGATGAAGAACGCCGCCAGCTCGTACTGGAAATCGACCAGGGTCTTGCCGTGAAAGAGGATGCGGGTTCCGAGGACGGCGGAGATCGTCACGCTCTGCGCCACGATGACCGGGACGAACGTGGCAGCAGCCAACCCCAGAAACCCCAGCCCCCCCGCTCGGTCGGGATGGGTCGGGATGAGGCGCAGCGGCAGGCGCGCCACGCTCCGGAGAAAGACAAACCAGACGACGATCCGGAAGTACCACCGGAGGAGCAGAAACTGAAAGATCGGGACGCTCACGTACACGTACCACCGGCCCGCGGTCGTCAGACGATAGTGGTCACCGTCGACGATCGCGTACCAGGTCGAGTGCGTGAGCCAGCTCGCACCTTGCCAGAACGTCCATCCGAAGCCGAAGACGAACACCACCATCGCGATCTCGACGATCATGGAATTTCGCAGGCGCATGGCCCTGACGATCGCCGCCCGGAACTGGGGAAGCACGTCGGGCGTGACGATGCCGGTCTCCACGAATTGTCCGACCATGACCCGGATCCGTTGATGCACCGCGAGCTCGGCCAGCAACAGGATGGGAAGGGCCACGAGATATCGAGCATGAACCTCGATGTCCCACAGGAACGGAACGGCGACGGCATGCCCGACGGCGTGGCCCTGGTACGCGGTCAGCAGGAGCAACGGCACCCAGGCGACCGTGGGACCGCCGATCATCCGCCGCACCAGAAGCTCCAGCGCCGGGCCGGACAGGAACAGCCGACGCCAGAGCTGAAAGAGCGGGCCGCCGAGGACGAGCGAGAAGTCCTGCGGATCCGGGACCGACGTGCGCGATGCCATCGTCGTCCACCTCCCCGCTAACGGCCGGGCGGCGGCGTCCGGCCGAGCACGCGCTCGATCGCGAGGCCGATCGCGAGCAAACGCTGATCGCTCCCGCGCGGTCCGTCGAGCGAGATACCGACCGGCAGGCCCGACGACGACCCGAGCCCCGCGGGAATCGTCAGCCCGGGAATCCCGGCGTTGCTGCCGGGATCCGTGTTTCGAATGAACAGCAGGAAGGTCGGCAGGCTGCTCGCCTCGGGGCCCTGCGTCGCCGCGACGGCCGGCGTAGTCGGGCCGACCAGCGCGTCGATGCCGTAGCGCTGGAACGTGTCCGTGTAGATCTTGAGGAGCGCCGGGCGCGCGTCGCGCATCGCCGCCGCGTACGCCGGCGCCGCGTCGACGACGCCGTTCGGCGCGGGAAGCTTTCGCGGTATGACCAGGCCGTCGTACGTCGCCTTCACATCCTTGCTCGCGATCGCGGCGGCGACCTGCTCGACGCTGAGGCCGGTCCGGTACTTCGCGAGGTAGGCCTTGAGGTCGTCGTACGCTTCGTAGAGCGCGACCGGGAAGCTGGCCGCGTCGTTCGCCTTCTGCAGATCCGGCATCTCCACGTCGACGATCGTGATGCCGACCCGCCGGAGCTTCTCGAACGACGCTTCCATCACGGCGCGCGTGTCGACGTCGAGATCCTTGAAGAAATAGCCTCGGTAGACGCCGAGCCTCACGCCGCTCACCGGCGCCGGCGCCGGCAGACGGCCGCCGGTGATGACCGAATCGAGCAGCGCCACATCCGCGACCGTCTGCCCCATGGGGCCGACCGTGTCACGCGAGTGCGAGATCGGCGTGACGCCGTCCTGGCTGTAGCGGCCGATGGTCGGCCGCAGCCCGGCGCCGCCGGACAGCGCCGCCGGGATCCGGACCGAGCCGCCGGTGTCGCTGCCGAGACCACCCGGCGCCAGTCGTCCGCCGATCGCGGCGCCCGTCCCGCTGGAGCTGCCGCCCGCGATGCGTGTCCGATCGTACGGATTGCGAGTTCCGATCGGCTCGGCGGTGAAGAATCCCTCGTTGTAGCCCGAGATCCCGAAGGCGAGCTCGTGCATGTTCGTCTTGCCGAGAATGACCGCGCCGGCGTCCACGAGCTTCTGCACGGTCGGCGCGTTCTCCTTCGGGACGAAGCCGCGGAGGGCCGGCGTGCCCGCCGTGTTCGGCAGACCGGCCACGTGCGTGTTGTCCTTCACGACCAGCGGCACCCCGTGGAGCGTCCCGAGCGATTTGCGGGCCGCGACATCGGCGTCGGCACGGCGCGCCGCGGCCATCGCGCCGGCGCGATCCAGGACGATGTACGCGTTGAGTCCGGGATTCGCGTCGGCGCGCGCGATGTACGCTTGGGTCAGCTCGACGCTCGTCACCAGGCCCTCGCGGATCAGGGTCGCGGCGTCGGTGAGGCTGAGCTGCGTGAGATCGGCGGGGCGCGGCGGGATGGTGACGCAACCCGCGGTGGGGAGCACGGCGATCAGCATCGCGACGGCGGAACGCACTCGCATCATCGTCTCCTTCATCTAGAGGGTCGCCTCGGCCGGCCGGGACGCTTCACCGCATCATGCTCGGCAGCCAGAGCGAGAGCCACGGGAACGCGACCAGGATCACGAGCCGGACCACGAGACTGGAACAAGCCGCCCAAGTAGGATCAGGAGGCGATCGTGTCGAGCTTGAAGGAGATGATCGACTCCAGCGGACAGAACACGCCGTCGGCGACCCCGCCACCGGTGCGGATCTTCAGTCCCTGCACGTCGCCGATACCCGCCACCGGCTTCTTGGTGAACATCTGACCCGGGCCGTCGACCAGACCGTCCCGGACGGCGTCGAAGGTGCCCGGCGGCGCCGACGGGTGCGAGACCCACGAGGACATCGTGAGCGTCGTCTGCGCCGCGGCCGGTCGCGCGGCGGCGAGGAGGCCGAGGAGCACGGTGGTGACGACGAGGGGCTTCACGCTCAGCATGGTCTCCTCCGGTTTGAGGGGACGGCGGTCTCGTTGACGCGGGGTAGTGTAGCAGCCTTCCGGACCTCCCTTGACTCCGCCGCGGCGGCGGGCAATCCTCTGGGGACCGACAAGGGAGGACCACCATGGCGCGCACGTACAACGTCATCGACGCCGACGGACACATCCTCGAACCGGTCGACATCTGGGACAAGTACATCGATCCCGCGTATCGCGACCGCGCGCCGAAGATGATCATCGACACCGACGGCAAGGAGCGTCTGCTCGTCGAGGGCAAGGTCCTCGGGAGCCCTAAGGGCATGGGCGCCATCGGCGGGATCGGCGCCCGCGACGGCAAGATCAACGAGGCGACGATGAAGTACGTCGAGGGCCGCCCGGGCGGCTTCGATCCGCACGCGCGCATTCCGGACATGGACCTCGACGGCATCGATGCCGCGTTCCTCTATCCGAGCATCGGCCTCTTCAGCGGCGCGGTTCAGGACCCCGGGCTCGCCGCCGCGATGTGTCGTGCCTACAACCGCTGGCTCGCCGACTACTGCAAGCCCTACCCCGATCGGCTCTTCGGCGTCGCCATGCTGCCGATGCAGTCGATCCCATTCGCCATCGAGGAGATGCGCTTCGCCCGCAAGGAGCTCGGCATGCGCGGCGGCTTCCTGCGCCCGAACCCGTACAACGGCCGGATGCTCCACCACCCGGACTACGCGCCGTTCTGGAAGGAGGTCGAGGAGCTCGACTTCGCGATCGGCCTGCACGAGGGCGCCAGCGGCGGCATGCCGCAGGTCGGCGTCGACCGGTTCGCCAATCGCGGCGCGCGGCACATCATCTCGCACACGATGGAGATGATGCTGGCGGCGATGAGCGTGATCTGGGAAGGCGTGTGCGACCGCTACCCGAAGGTGCGCATCGGCTTCATGGAGTCGGGCGGTGGCTGGATCGCGCCGTGGCTCGACCGGATGAACCGCCACTTCGACGACCAGGGCTTCAACGATTCTGGCCTGACGATGCGCCCGAGCGAGCTCTTCCAGCGCAACTGCTGGATCTCGTTTGAGCCCGTCGAGGGCAGCCTCTCGGTGCTCGCCGACTACATCGGCCCGCACAAGATCCTCTGGGCGACCGACTATCCGCATCCCGACGGCTTCTTCCCCGGCGCGCCGAAGCTGATCGCCGACCGGCCCGAGCTGTCGGCGGAGACGAAGCGCCAGATCCTGGGCGGCGGCGCCAAGGGATTCTACGGCCTGAAGTAGTGGCAGCGAGCGGCCGATAAAAGGAGGCAGGCATGCAGTTCCACGGCGTCGACGTGAGGACTCAGTTCAAGAAGATGCGGGAGCTGGTGCCGGAGGCCTATCGCTCGTTCCTCGAGTTCGATCAGAAGGCGTTCAAGGACGGCGCGATCCCGGGCAAAACGAAGGAGCTGATCGCGCTCGGCATCGCACAGATCACGCAGTGTGCGTGGTGCATCGACGCCCACACCAAGAAGGCGGCGACGGCAGGCGCCTCCGACGCGGAGATCGCGGAGACGACATTCGTGGCCATGGCCATGGCCGCCGGCGCGGCATGGAGCCACGGCGGATTAGCCCTCCAGTCTCTGCAAGAGCACAAGCAAGACCACAAGGGATGATCGCGCGAGCGGCAAATGCCAGGACCACGAGAGGATGATCGGGCGAGCGGAGCCACACGTGTCTATCACTCGCCACCCTCGGTGGTCCCGGTCTCACGTACTCGGTAAATGAAATTCGGGCTGCGCTACGCGAGTCTTGGCCGCTACTCGAGCGGGCCCGCGGCGGTCGAGCTCGCGCAGGCTGCCGAGGTGGCTGGGTTCGATTCGATCTGGACCGTCGAGCACGTCGTCGTGCCCCACGGCTATCAGTCGCGCTACCCCTACTCGGACACGGGCCGCATGGGCGCAGGGCTCGAGGACTTCCCGATCCCGGATCCGCTGATCTGGCTCGCGTACATCGCGTCCGCCACGCGCACGCTCAAGCTCGGCACGGCGATCCTGATCCTGCCGCAGCGCAATCCGGTCGTCACCGCCAAGGCCGTCGCCACGCTCGATCACCTCGGCGGCGGGCGCCGCGTGCTCCTGGGCATCGGTGTGGGCTGGCTGGCCGAGGAGTTCGCGACCCTGGGCGTGCCGTTCGAGGATCGCGGGCCGCGCACCGACGAGTACGTCGCGGCCATGCGCGCCCTCTGGAGCCAGGAGCGCGCGAGCTTCTCGGGCCGCTTCGTCTCGTTCCGCGACGTCTTCTGCCGGCCCCGGCCCGCCGACGGCCGGGTTCCGATCATCATCGGCGGCGACACGCGCGCGGCCGCGCGCAGGGCCGGACGGCTGGGCGATGGGTATTTCCCGGCGCGCGGCGCGGCGCCCGAGCTTCTGGACGAGATGCGGCGGGCCGCCACCGAAGCTGGGCGCAATCCCGACGACATCGAGATCACGGTCTCGGCGCCGACCGAGCCCGCCGAGATCGAAGCCCTGACCCGGCGCGGCGTGAAGCGCGTGGCCGTGCCGGTCAGTGGGGCCGCCGGGCTTCCGGCACAGGTGAGGACGCCCGACGACGTGCTGCGCTACGGCAAGACGATGATCGAGCGCTTCCGCGACTGAGGAACACGAGCGAGCCATGACGACGACACTCGACCTCGACGATCTTCGAACGCACATCGGGCGCAGCCAGACCGCGACCGACGTGATCCACGCCGGTCCCGCGAACTTCCTGCGGCTGGCGCTCGGACGCCCCGAGCCGGAATTCCGCGACGGCGACGCGCTGCCGCCGGCCTGGCTCGGACTGTACTTCCTGCCGAGGGTCGCGTCGGACGCGCTGCGGCCCGACGGGAGCCCGCGGGACACCGGCGTCGTTCCACCGCTGGCGCTGCCCCGCCGGATGTTCGCCGGCGAGCGCGTACGGTTCCACGCCCCGGTGCGCGTCGGCGAGACCTTGCGGCGCGAGACCCGGCTCGCCGACATCTCGGTGAAGCAGGGCGGGACCGGAACGCTGGTCTTCGCCACCATCACCAGCCGCGTGTACGGCTCCAACGGTCTGGCGCTCGAGGACGAGCGCCGGACGGTGTTTCGCGAAGAGGTCAAGGCGGGCGAGCGCAATCAAGCCCCGCGGCGCGACTCGCCGCCCGGCGACGCGCCCTGGCGGCGCAGCATCACGCCCGATCCAGTTCTGCTCTTTCGCTTTTCGGCGCTGACCTTCAACAGCCACCGGATCCACTACGACCGGACCTGGGCCATGGACGTCGAAGGCTATCCCGGTCTCGTAGTCCACGGCCCGCTGACGACGACCCTGCTCATCGACTTCGCGCGCGATCAGAATCCCGGCAAGCGAATCGCGTCCTACGCGACCCAGGCGAGAGCGCCACTGTTCGACACCGCGCCCTTCGAGCTCCGCGGGCGACCGACGAGCGGCCGCGGCTGCGAGCTCTGGGCCGTCACACCCGAAGGCACCATCGCGATGAGTGCCGAGGTCGAGCTCGCGTAGGTCGCCCGTGCCGGCGACGCGCCGGCCATCTCGGGCTAGCGGCGCTCGAGCCGCGGCAGAAGCTTCGACGCCGCCTCGTCCACCTGCGCGAGCTGATCACCGCCGGCGAAACGCAAGGTGAAGTGACGCGCGCCGGCGTCGATCCAGCGCTGGAGCCACTCCGCGCAGCCCTCGATCGGCCCCGCGTACGCCGCCTGGCGGGCCAGGATCGTTCGCGCCGGCGCCGCGTAGTACGTCTCGAGAAACGTGTTGAGCCGCTGCTCGGCGGCGGCGCGATTCGCGTCGAGCGCAAGGGTGACGTACGCCGCGCCGGCGACCGCGTCGGCCGGGCGTCCCGCGGCGCGCGCCGCCTTCTGCACGCCCGGAAAGTGCTCGGCGAAGAATTCCACGCTCGGCCCCGTCGGGAACCACGCGTCGAAGCGCGCGGCCTCGCGCAGGGCCGTCGGGCCGCTGCCGCCGATCCAGATCGGCGGACCGCCCGGGCGGTGCGGCTTCGGCTCCATCGTGACGTCGTCGAGCGTGAAGTGCTTGCCCGAGAAGCTCACGTGGTCCCGGCGCCAGAGGGCCCGACAGATCTCGATCGTCTCGAGGAATCGGCCGATCCGGCGCTCGAACGGCACGCCGGCGGCGGCGAACTCTTTTCGGATCGACGGATTGTCCGCGGCGAAGCCGACGCCCAGGATGACACGGCCCTCCGCGGCTCGATCGAGCGTGCCGACGATGTGCGCCAGCACGACCGGATTGCGCAGCGCCGGCAGGAGCACGCCGGTGCCCAGGCGCACGCGCCGCGTGCGGCCGGCGATCGCGGCCATCAAGGTCAGCGGCTCGTGACGCGGCCGCGCGATCAGCGAGTCGCCGATCCAGACGGAGTCGAAGCCCGCGGCCTCGGCGCGCTCGGCCATCGTCAGCAGCGGCGCCGTCTCCGGATGGCCGGACATGACGGCCTCGCGCGTCGGGATCAGAACACCGAACTCGACAGCCATCGCTACCTCCCCTCGGCCCGCGACGCGGGGTCGTCGAGCCGCACATAGAGTCGTTTGTTGATCTTGCCCTTGTTCTCGGTCCGGACGATCGCGAAGCGTCCGACGTCCGCCGTCGTGGCCACGTGCGTGCCGCCGCACGCCTGCGCGTCGAATCCCGCGATCTCGACGACGCGGACCCGACCGCTGGAGATCGGCGGCCGGGCGTCGAGCGTTCGGAGCAGGTCACCGCGAGCGCGGAACTCGTCTTCCGCGATGTCGTACGCCCTCACCACATGGTGGCCGGCGAGCACCGCGTTGACCTTGCCCTCGAGCTCCGCGCACAGCGCGGCGGACAGCGCATCCAGCTTGAAGTCGATCCGCGATTGATCGACGCCGATCTGCACGCCGGTGATCCAGCCCCCATAGTCACGGAGCGCGATCGTGTTGAGGACGTGCAACACCGTGTGATAGCGCGTGAGCACGAGCCGGCGGGCCCGGTTCACCGCGAGCCTGGCGGGCCGGCCGACGAGATCCGGCGACAGCGACGACGCGGTGGCGTGCCAGACGATCTCGTCGATGTCGGCGTATGCGGAGACGATCTCGAGCGGCTCGCCGTCACCGACCCGCACCGTTCCGTCGTCGGGCGGCTGGCCGCCGCCGCCGGGATAGAAGCAGGTGCGGTCGAACGCGAGCGCGCGATCGTTCACCGCGACCACGCGCGCCTCGGCCTCGAAGCCGTGGTCGGACTCGAGGTAGAGCCGGACGGTGCCGACCGTGATCCCGCTCGCTACGCCGGCTGCCCCGGCGCGTACTTGTGCCCGAGCGCCTCTTCCCACCTGAGGTAGTTCTGCATGTCGGCGTAGTTCCGATCCGGTCCCGCCGGCACGACGTCGGTGGGCGGCGCCATCACGCCGGCGAGCCCCTTCTCGATCGGCAGGCCGGCCTTCTGCCAGGCGACCATGCCGCCGTCGAGCATCGACACGTTCTGGTAACCGAGCTCTCCGAGGGTGACCGCGGCGAGCGCCGAGCCGCGGCCGTCGGCGCACGTGACCACGAGCGACGCGGTCTTCGACGGCACGACGTCGCCGATCCAGAGCTCCATCCACCCCCGAGGCACCCAGCGGGCGCCGGGTACGTGGCCACGCGAGAAGTCCTGGCTCGTATCGACGAAGATCACGGCCGCCGGTGGGGCGGCCTGCAGATCACGCGGCGAGATCGCCTTCACCTTTGCGCGGGCCTCCTGATAGCCGGCGGGAATCTCCTCCGGCATCCCCGTCTCGAGCGCGCCGCCGCTCGCCGCCCACGCGCCGGTGCCGCCGTCGACGGCGAACACCTCGCGGAATCCCATCTGTCGATACCACGACGCGATCAAGGTGGCGCGCGCCTTCCGGTCGCACGCGAACACGATCTGGCAGTTCTTCACGACCGCGAGATCGTCGGAGCGCTGCACGGCCTGGCCCCCCGGGAACCAGCGGAAGCCCGGGATGTGGCCGGCGGCGTACTCCTCGGAGGTGCGCACGTCGACGAAATAGATCGTCGCCTGGTCGCGACGGGCTATCACGCCCTTCAAGGCCGGAATATCGAGATACCGAACACCGTCTTCCGCCGCCAGCTTCGCGGCGTAGGCTTCAGCGGCCGCGACACCCGCCGGCGACGGCTCGGGCAGCTGCACGCGATCGGCGCCGGTCTCGAGCTTGTGCCCGGCGAGCACCCATCCCGACGTCCCGTTCTTCAGGCCGAACACCCGGGGAATCCCCATGCGCTGCAGCACGCGCGCGCCGATGATGCTGCGCGTGCGGCCGGCGCAGTTCACGATGATCGTCGTGTCGGGATCGATGTTCTTGGCGATGTCGGTGATGCGCAGGGCCAGCTCGCCCCCGGGCACGCTGCGGCCGCCCGGGATGCAGAAGCGCCGGAACTCTTCGGGCGTGCGCGAATCGAGGATGACGAACTTCTCGCCCTTCTGGATGCGCGCCGCGAGGTCCTTGCACTCGACCTCCGGCACGTGGTGCACCACCTCGACCTTCTCGCCGAAGTCCTTGCTGGGGACGTTCATCCCCCACTCGGTCTCGAGTCCGTCGGTGACCCAGCGGTTGATCCCGCCGTCGAGCACCGACACCTGGCGATAGCCCAGGCGCTCGAGGGTTCCCGCCGCGAGCCGCGCGCGCCGGCCGTCGTCGTCGCACACGACGATCGGCGTTCCCTTGAACGGCACGGCCGGCGGCACCAGGGTCTCGAGCTGCCGCCGCGCGATCAAGCTCGCGCCGGGGATGTGGCTGCTGTTGTACTCGCCGGCCTCCCTGACATCGATCAGGGCGAACGGCTCCTTGCCCTCGAGCAGGCTCTTGAGTGTGGCCGGGGCGATCGTGCTTGGCATTGGTGGTTACCTCCGTGCGACGAGGCGTCGGAAAACTGCGCCGTACTGGAACCCGTAGCCCTCGGCGTGCTCGGCAGCGTTCTTCTTCACGCGGTCGCCGATCGTGTGGCCCTCCGGCACGTTGAAGCCGGGCACCTGGCTCTCGTGACGAATCAATCCGGCGATCTGCAGATCGATCGACTCGGTGACGTCGACGATCACGTCGGGCTCGTCGGCGCCCCAGTACCAGAGCTCGCGCACCTTGTGAGGCTCGAGCCCGTCCCGCGTGACCTGCTCGGGAAAATGCAGATGGTCGCGGGCGAACGGATAGACGGCGTCGGTCGCCGTGATGCCGGCCTTGCGATGGTCACGGTGCTGGAATCCGCGGATGCGGTATGGATCGTGAACGAAGACGGTGTGCGGTTGATAGCGGCGAATCGCCCGCACGACGTCGCCGAGAAACTCGCGCGTGTCCTCGAGCTCGCCGTCGGGGTAGCCAAGCATGACGACATGCCGCACGCCCATGAAATCCGCGGCGGCGCGCTGCTCGTCGGCTCGCTTGTTCGCGAGTGCGGCCGGCGTCAACCAGCGGTCTGCGGTGCCGGCGGCGCCGTTGGTGCAGAGCACGTAGGTCACCTCGCACCCCGCGGCCGCCCATTTGGCCACGACGCCGCCGGAGCCGATCTCCGCATCGTCGGGATGCGCGAAGATGACCATCGCCTTGCCGGGAATTTCCGTCACGATCTCGAGCTTGGGGGGCGTCGCGTCTCTGGGCATGAGGCGATTCTACGGTATGATACCGCCACCATGACGACCAACTCGTTCCCCCTGGCCCAGTTCAAGGTCCTCGACCTCACGCGCGCCCGGGCCGGTCCCACGTGCGTGCGGCAGCTCGTCGACTGGGGCGCCCAGGCCATCAAGATCGAGATGCCCGGCGGGCGCACGGGCGACGGCATGGGCGGCAATCGGCACGGCTTCGATTTCCAGAATCTCCACCGCAACAAGCGGAGCATGACGCTCAACCTCAGAGATCCTGAGGGGGTAGCGATCTTCAAGAAGCTCGCGCGCGATGCCGACATCGTCGTCGAGAACTATCGCCCGGGCGTGAAAGAGCGTCTAGGCATCGACTACAAGACCTTGCGGGCGATCAACCCCCGCCTGATCTACGGCAGCATCTCCGGCTTCGGCCAGAGCGGGCCGTACCGCGACCGCCCGGGGGTCGACCAGATCGCGCAGGGCATGGGCGGCCTGATGTCGATCACGGGCATTCCGGGACAGGGGCCCGTGCGCGTCGGCATCCCGATCGCCGACCTCTGCTCGGGCATCTTCCTCGCTCAGGGCATCCTGGTGGCGTTGATCGAGCGGCAGACCACCGGCGAGGGCAAGTGGGTCCACACGTCGTTGCTGGAGGCGATGCTCTCGATGCTCGACTTCCAGGCCTCGCGATGGCTGATGAGCCACGAGGTACCGCCGCAGGCCGGCAACAATCATCCGACCGGCATTCCTACCGGTGTCTTCGAGACGAAGGACGGACACATCAACATCGCCGCCGCCGGCGACGACATCTACGGGCGGTTCTGTCGCGCGATCGAGCGGCCAGACTTAATGACCGACCCGCGCTTTTCGACCTCGAAGGCGCGTTCGACGAACCGCGACACGATCATGGAAGTCATCATGCCGGTGACGCGGCTGAAGACCAGCGCCGAGTGGATCAAGCTCATGAACGACGCGGGCGTGCCCTGCGGGCCGATCTACAAGATCGACGAGTCCTTCGCCGACCCGCAGGTACAGCATCTGGCGATGGCCCAGCCCGTCCACTCGCCGGTGCTCGGCGACCTCACGATCCTCGGTCACCCGGTCTCGCACGGCGAGAAGCGCCTGCCGCTGCGAAGCGCGGCGCCCGAGCTCGGTGAGGCCAACGAGGAGATCCTGACAGGGCTGGGCTATACGAAGGAACAAATCGCCGATCTGGCGAAGCGCGCCGTCATCTGATCGTTCCCGCAGGCTGCCGTCGATTTTTGCGACCAAGGAGTACGTGGACGTCGGAGGACTGCTCGCTACGGAGCGAGCGATCCTGACCTCTATCAGCGAGCGGCCACGTACGTCGATCGGATCCTCAAGGGTGCGAAACCGGGCGACCTTCCGGTCGAGCAGCCCACGAAGTTCGAGCTGGCCATCAGCCGCAAGGCCGCCAGGACGCTGGGCCTCTCGATTCCGCCGTCGCTCCTGTTGCGTGCGGAGCACGTGATCGACTAGGCGCACCGGATGTGCGATCCTCCCGCACGTAAGGAGGGGGTATGGGAGACATCCTTGGAGTCGGGACGACCCACTATCCTCCTGGAATGGTGCCCGAGGAGTACAAGCCCTGGCCGCTGGCGCGGATGCTCCACACCGATCCGCGCATTCCGGCGCATCTGCGCGATCCCGCGAGCTGGCCCGAGCCGATGCGCGCGGAGTGGGGCCACGACGAAGGCATCACCTCGTTCAAGGCTCACCGCGAGCGGGTGTTCACCGCGTTCCGGACCCTCAGAGACGAGATCGCCGCGTTCCGCCCCGACTTCATCCTGATGTGGGGCGACGACCAGTACGAGAACTTCCGCGAGGACGTGATCCCGCCGTTCTGCGTGCTGGCCTACGACACGCTCACGTTTCAACCGTTCAAGCGGCTCGGTAACCGGCCGAACATCTGGGGTGAGCCGAGCGACAAGGCGTTCACCTGGCCGGGTCAGCCCGCCGCCGGGCGCCTGCTCGTCAGCCGGCTGCTGGAGTCGGGCGTGGACATGGCGTACGCCTACCGCCCGCTGCACGGCGACGGCGTGGCGCACGCGTTCGCGAACACCTTGCTCTACCTCGATCTCGACCGTCAGGGATTCTCGTATCCGGTGCTGCCGGTCACCGTCAACTGCTACGGCCGCGACGTGATCCGCTACCAGGGCGGCGGCACGCAGCACGCGGAGGAAGCCGATCCCCCCGCGCCGTCACCGCGCCGCTGCTTCGAGCTCGGCCGCCTCACCGCGCGCATCTTGCGCGAGAGCCCATGGCGTGTCGTGCTCATGGCGTCGTCGAGCTGGTCGCACGCGTTTCTGACCGCCAAGACTCACTTCCTCTATCCCGACCTCGAGGCCGATCGCGTGCTGCTCGAGCACCTGCGCGCGGGCGACTACGACACGTGGCGCGACCTGCCGCTCGAGCGGCTCGAAGCATCCGGCCAGCACGAGGTCCTGAACTGGGTGTGCCTGGCCGGCGCGATGGCCGAGCTCGGCGCCAAGATGGAGCTGGTCGACTGGGTGGAGACCTGGATCTTCAACGCGCCGAAGTGCCAGGCCATCTTCCGATGAAAGCCGTCTACATCGCGGAGCCCGGAGGCCCGGAGAAGCTGATCTTCGGCGACCGTCCTGACCCCGAGGCCGGCGCCGGCGAAGTCGTCGTCCGCGTGCGAGCCACGTCGGTGAACCACGCCGACCTCGCCCTTCGCGCCGGCAAATCCCCCACGGGCGGGCTGCCGCGCATCCTCGGGCTCGACATCGCCGGCGAGATCGCGCGTCTGGGACCCGGCGTGACGGGATGGAAAGAGGGCGACCGGGTCGTCGTCGAGAACCGCGTCAAGTGCGGCGTCTGCTCGCCGTGCGTGCTCGGGCGCGACGAGTTCTGCGAGCGCCAGAAGCGCCTCGGCGGCGAGCTCGACGGCGGCCACGCGCAGTACTGCAAGGTGCCGGCGGCGAACCTCCAGCGAATCCCCGACCGCATGGCGTTCGAGGAAGCGTCGACGTTTCCGCTCGCGGGTCACACCGCCTGGCACTGCTTGTTCGAGCGCGTGCAGCTCCAGCAGGGCGAGGACATCCTGATCCAGGCGGTCGGCAGCGGCGTCGGCAGCTTCGGGCTCCTGATGGCCAAGGGCATCGGCGCCCGGGCGATCGTCACGGCCGGCAGCGACTGGAAGCTCGCGAAGGCCAAGGAGCTCGGCGCGGACGAGGTCATCAACTACACGACCACGCCCAAGTTCAGCCAGCGCGTCAAGGAGCTCACCGGCGGCCGCGGAGTCGACGTGGTATTCGACTGCGTCGGCGCGAGCGTCTGGGACGAGAGCTGCGCGAGCCTCAAGCCCGGCGGCCGGCTCGTCATCACCGGCACGACCGCGGGGAGCCAGATCCCGTTCAATCTCTCGGTGCTGCAGAGCCGGCCGCTCACCTTGATGGGCAGCGGGGCACGGAGCCGGCGCAGCTTCGCGGCGATGATGCACTCGGCCCACTACGGCGGCCTGCGCGGCGTGGTGGGACAGACGTTCGACCTGGCCGAGGCCGGCCGGGCGCACGAGGTCATGACCGGGCGCGACTTCTTCGGCAAGCTGGTCCTGCGCGTACCTTAGGGAGAGTCTTGGACATGAACATGATTCGCCTCTATACCGGGAAAGACGGCCAGACCCACATCGAAGAGCTGGATCTCGCCACGCACCCGGAGCTGACGACCATGCAAGCGACCAAGGGCATCGTCTTCAGGACGACGAAGCCCGGCCACTTCTCCGACTGGCACAACGCGCCGCGCCGCCAGTTCGTCATCACGTTGGCCGGCGAAGTCGAGATCGGTCTCGGTGACGGCAGCGTGCATCGCTATGGGCCCGGCCACGTGACGCTCGCCGAGGATCTCACCGGGCGCGGCCACACCACGCGCGTGGTCGGCACTCAGCCGCGACTGTCGGTCACCATCCCGCTGGCGGACTGAAGAGGAGAATTCATGGGGCAGATACTCGGCCTCGGCATCACGCACTACCCCCCGCTCTCCTACAAGGGCAACATGACAGGCCGCATCAAGCTCCTGGTCGCGGATCCAATGCTGCCGGAACGTCTGCGCACGCCGGAAGGCTGGCATCCGACGATGCGGGAGCAATGGAGCACCGACGAGGGCGCGAGGCCACTCCGACAAGCACCGCAACGATCTGATCCATCACTTCCGAAAGATCCGCGCCGAGCTCGATGCCTTCGAGCCGGATTTCGTCCTGCTCTGGGGCGACGACCAGTACGAGAACTTCCGCGAGGACTGCGTGCCGCCGTTCTCGATCCTCGCCTACGACTCGGTCGACGTTCAGCCCTGGAAGGCTCACCGCGGCGAGAACTGGTGGGACGAGCCGAAGGACAAGACGTTCACGATCACCGGCCATCGCGCGGGCGCGAAGTATCTGGCCGCAGCACTACTCGGCGACGGGGTCGACGTCGCCTATGCCTACAAGCCGCTGCATCACCCGCTCGGCCACGCGTTCGTGAATTCCGTCCTGTACCTGGACATGGACCGGAAGGGCTTCCCCTACCCGGTCGTGCCGTTCTCCGTGAACTCGTACGGCCGCTGGCTGATCGGGGCCCACGGCGCGCCGATGACGCCGTCGCAAGCCGCGAAGCTCGCGAGCCAGACCGAGCTCGATCCGCCGGGCCCCCAGCCGTGGCGCTGCTTCCAGGTCGGTGGCGCCATCGCCCGCGCGCTGACCGCGAGCCCCTGGCGGGTCGCCGTGATCGCCTCGTCGAGCTGGAGCCATTCGTTCCTGGTCGAGAAGAACGCGCTGATGTTCCCGGACGTCGAGTCGGACCAGCGCTACTACGAGGCCCTGCGCGATGGCGACTGGGCGACCGTGGCGCACCACCACGATCACCGAGGCCGAGGATCGCGGCCATCACGAGCTCCTGAACTGGTTCTGCCTCGCCGGCGCGATGGCCGAGCTGCGCCGCAAGCCCGACGAGTCCGTGTTCCTGGAGTCGTGGATCTCGAACTCCAACAAAGTGTTCGCCGTCTTCAGGCCGTAGCCGCTAAAGGCAAAAGGAGAGCATCCATGATTTACGAAGTTCGCACCTACACCCTGCGCACCGGAGCCGTGGCCGAGTTCGAGGATCGCTTCGCCAAGCGCAAGCCGCTCCGCGAGAAGCACTCGGCGCTCGGCGCCTTCTGGCACACCGACTTCGGCCCGCTCAACCAGGTCGTCCACGTGTGGCCGTACGAAGACCTGAAGCACCGCACCGCGGTGCGCGACGCGATGGCGAAGGACGCGGCGCTGCAGGCAGCTGCCGGGCGGGCGCGATCTGATCGTCGAGCAGCAGGCCGACATCATGATCCCGGCGCCCTTCATGCAGCCGCTCGGCAGCCGCGACTTCGGCACCGGCAACTTCTACGAGATGCGCATCTACACCTACTCGCCCGGCGATCTGCCGGCTGTGCTCGAGGCATGGGGCAAGGCCGTACCGATCCGCGAGAAGCTCTCGCCGCTGGCGGCGTGCTGGACGAGCGAGCTCGGCGGCCTCAACAAGTTCGTGCACGTGTGGCCCTACAAGGATTCGAACGAGCGCACGCGCATCCGCGAAGAGTCGCGCAAGGGCGGTCAGTGGCCGCCGCAGTCCGGCGTCCGGCCGATCAGACAAGAGAACAAGATGCTGATCCCGGCGGCGTTCTCGCCCCTGCGCTAGCTCTCACCGGTCGATCCACCGCCCGGGCGGCACCGCTGGCGCGAGGCCGGCGTGCCGCCCGGGCCGCACCTCAACGCTCCATCCCTCCGGCCGCAAGGAGACGAACGCGATGGCATCGCTCAGTCGGCAGCTCGCGCAGTGGGTCGTCGGACTTCGCTACGAGGATCTGCCGCCCGACGTGGTCGATCGCGCGAAGGGCGTCACCCTGCAGGGCCTCGCCTCCGTGCTGCTCGGCTCGCTGACGCCGGGCGGCCGGCAGGCGATCAAGCTCATCAGTGAGGAAGAAGCCGGCGTGAAGCACGGCGCCACCATCATGGTGGACGGCGCGCGGGTGACCAGGGGCGGCGCGGCGTTCGCGAACGCCGAGATGGCGATGGCCGGCGGCAAGTGGGACACCTTCCGCATGCTGACGCACCCGGGCACGAGCATCATCCCGCGGCGCCTTCGTCGCCGCCGAGACCGCCGGCGCATCCGGGCGCGACTTTCTCACCGGCCTCGCGGCGGGCTACGAGGTCATGGAGCGGATGGCGGCCGACTTCATCCCCACGGTGATGGCGCGCGGCTTCCACGCCGGCGTCGGTGTTCGGCATCTTCGGCGCCGCGGTCGCCGCCGCGAAGATCATGGGCTTCACCGAAGACCAGGTGAACAGCACGATCGCGCTCTGCGCGAGCCTCGCCGCCGGCAATCTCGAAGGCGCGCGCAGCGGCGGCCGCGCGCTGCGCGAGGGCGGCGCCGTGCGCAACGCGATGCTGGCGGTCGCGCTGGCCAGGCAGGGCCACGCCGGGCGGCGAGACGGTGCTCGAGGGCGACGCCGGCTTCTATCACGCCTACGCCGGCAACAATCAGGGACGGCTCACCTACAGCTTCGTCGGCGACACGCACACGAGCCTCGACAAGATCACCGCTGGACTCGGCAAGCGACTGGATGTTCCTCGAGACGCTCTATCGGATCTACTCGACCGCCGGCTACAACATCGCCCACATCGACGTCACGGCCAAGCTGTGCGAGGAGCACGACATCGCCTACGAGGACGTCGAGCGCGTCGAGGCCGTGGTGAACTGGCTCGAGACGCAGTATCCGAGCCCGGCGTTTCCGAGCCGGCGCGAGGATCTGGACTCGAGGCCGGGCAGCACCGCCGTACTACACGGCCTACGGCGTCGTGAAGCGCGGCTTCCCGCTGCTGAACGGCGCACGTCGACCCGGCCGGCGCCGACGATCCGCCCGAGGTGCTCGATCTCATGAAGCGCGTGACCCTGATCCCGTCGCACGCGATGACGCTCTTCGGCCCGCGCATCACGATCTTCACCAAGGACGGCAAGAGCTACACGAAGCAGTCCACCGGCCGCGAGTTCATCTGGAACTTCGCCGAGGAGACCCGCCGCATCCGGGACGTCATCCCGGGCTTGCCGATTCCGGCGGCGCAGTTCGAGGAGATCATCGCCACCTGCCGTGATCTGGACCGGCAGGACCGCGCCGACCGGCTCGTCCAGCTCACCTTGAAGAAGGCGTGAAGGAGAACGCGACATGCCGGGCAAAGTGCGCAGGATCGTGACCGGGGTCAACGCCGCCGGGCGCTCGTTCATCCTCTCCGACACGATGCTTCCGACGGCACCGGTCGCGCCGGGTGCCGCCGTACGCACCGGGCTCTGGACCACCAACGCGGCGCCGGCCTCCAACGAGGGAACCAACGATCCGGCGCCGGACGGTGTGATCATGCGGACCCCGCCCGATCACCGTGGCGGCCGGTACCGTCGTCCGCATCACCGACATCGTGCCGGACAAGCTCCACGCCTACGATCCCGACGAGCTCCGGCGGCGGAACTGCAAGACCACGCCCGATCGCTCGGCTCGGCACCCGGGCTTTCACGCGACCGGACACCGTCGACTACGCGATCTGCCTCGAGGGCGAGGTGTGGGCGGTGCTGGACGAAGGCGAGACGCTCATGCGGCCGGGCGACGTGCTGATCCAGCGCGGGACGTATCATGCCTGGTCGAATCGCAGCGACCGGACCTGCCGCATGCTGTTCGTCCTGATCGACGCCGAACCGCTGAAGAACCACTAGACCGCCGGGAGGCAGGAAGACCATGGCCCTGAAAGACACGATCACGCTCGGGATGTCGCTGCCCCACCGCTCGCCCGAGCCGATCGACATGAGCGTCGTGCACCGGGTCGCGCAGCGCGCCGACGCGCTCGGCTTCCGCGACCTGTGGGTGACCGAGAACACGCTGGATCACGTCTTCTCGTTCGACCCGATGGTCATCCTGACGTACGCGGCCGCGGTCACGAGGTCGATCCGCGTCGGCGTGTCGGTGGCCGTTCTGCCGGTCCAGAACCCGATTCACGTCGCGCACCAGGTGGCCACGCTCGACTACGCGAGCAACGGCCGCGCGATCCTCGGCGTCGGGCTCGGGCGTGACCAGCACTACACGCAGTTCCAGGTCCCGCGCGAGCATCGCATCCGGCGCTTCCGTGAGGAGGTCGAGCTGATCAAGGCGCTGTGGACCGAGCCGAAGATCGACTATCGCGGCAGCATCTATCAGCTCGAGGCCGGCGGCATGTCCCCCAAGCCCGTGCAGAAGCCGCATCCACCGATCTGGTTCGGCGGCGGGCACCCCGATGCGATCCGCCGCGCCGCCGTGATGGCCGACGGGTGGATGGGCGCGGGCGGCTCGAGCCACGCCGACTTCAAGCGATCGGTCCCCTTGCTGCGCGAGCACCTCGAGAAGGCACGGCGCGATCCGAAGACGTTTCCGATCTCGAAGCGCGTGTTTCTCGCGGTCGACGAGCGGGCCGACGTCGCGCGGGACGAGCTTCATCGCTGGTACAGCGTCGTCTACCACAACCCCGCGGGGACCGACGCCTCCGGTATCCACGGCACGCCCGAGCAGGTCCGCGAGCGCCTCGAGGAGCTCGTCAGCAATGGCGCGAACCATCTCTTGTTGAACCCGGTGTCCCGCCACGTCGAGCAGCTCGAGGCACTGGCTTCGATCACGGGGCTGAGCTAACGGGACCGGGCTAGCTGTGACGGCGGCTAGAGCAGACTCTCGACGTTTGTCAGGATCGGACTGCTCAGAAGCGATGGCTGGTGGGCCGGGAGGTCGACCCAGACCGGGAACTCGCGGCCGGTGATCTTTCGGATCTTGGTGGGGCCGCCGAGCGACATCAGTGTCTGCCAGGCCTCCGCGAGCTCGGGATGGGCGAGCAGCAGCAAGCCGCGGCCGAGATAGCCATCGGCAACGCCCGTCTGCGTGAGACCCGCTTCGGCCGCCACCCCGGCCAATTCCTCAGGACCGACGAGGCGCCGTGTGGTCCCTGCTTCCCAGGCCAGCACGGGACAGAGGCCCGGACCTGTCTGGTCGAGGGCGGCTATCCAGGGCCGGCGGGCCACGGCGAGGAACCGGCGATACGCATCCGCGATACCGTCGGGGGCCACCTCGTGCTCCTTCAGGAGAATCGACGGGAATGGCGCGTCCGGCAGGCTATAGGCCCGGATCAGCGATCCGGGCACGGGGCACCCAAAGGGCGCGACCTGCGCCAGAAAAGCCGTGAGCGCCTCGCCCCCCAGGGCGGCCTGCGGGATGGCCAGAACGTAGTATTTCCCGGCCGGTCGGGTCACGGCGGCGATCACCACCTCGCCCGCCGGCCAGGCGCGGCCGTGGCCGTTCTCGACCACGCCGATTTCCTCGCCTCGGCAACGCCGTTGCTGGACGCTCATGCTCCGGTTAACATGCCAACTATCATCTCCAAGGAGGGCCCAAAATGGCCGAAGGCAAATGTCACGTCGAGATCGTCTACTGCGTCGTCTGAGGGTACCTGCCCGTAGCCGTCAGTGTGGCGGCTGAGCTGTCCTCGATCAACTACCGGGAAACGGCGATCACCCTCACCCCGTCCGACAGCGGCAGGTTCGAAGTGTACCTCGATGGCAAGAAGCTCTACGACCGGAAGGCTCCGGGCGCCATCGATTTCCTGCCGGCGCTGAAGGAGATCCACAAGATCCGCGATGCGATCAAGGAGATCTTCGGCGTGGCAACCGGCACCGGCGGCCCACTAGGAGAGCGGTCATGGCGTTCGGCACCCATCACGTGCACGTGAAGACGCGCGATCCCAAGCAGACGATGCAGTTCTATGTCGACCACCTGGGCGCGACGTTGCTCGCCGACATGGGCGCGCGCGGCTACCGCGTCAATCTTCACGGGCTGCAGCTCAACATCACCGGTCTGATCGACTCGCAGCGCCGCGAGCAGCACTACGGCATCGAGCACATCGCGGTGGATACCGACGACTATACGGGCACGCTCGCCCAGCTCCGGGCCAAGGGTGTCCGCATCCTCGAGGAGCTGCCGCCGAACAACGGGCGGCGCGTCTGCTTCCTGGAAGCGCCTGATGGCGTGCAAATCGAAGTGATCGAGAAGGTGTAAGTCGTGGGCGCCCGCTCGTCCGGTGAGCCCGACGTCGTCAAGCAGCAGGTCGCGGCGCACTGGGACCGGCGGGCGCCCGGTTTCGACACGGACTTCGGTCACAGCATCCGCACGGCGGGCGAGCGCGCCGCGTGGGATCGCATCCTCGACCTCGTGGTTCCCGCCCGCGGCCAGCTCGACGCGCTCGACGTCGGCTGCGGCACCGGCTTTCTCACCTTCGAGCTCGCGGCGCGCGGTCACCGCGTCACCGGCATCGACTTTGCGCCGGCGATGATCGCCGAGGCGCGGCGCAAGGCCGCCGAGCGCGGGGCCACGGTCCGCCTCGAAGAGGGCGACGCCGAGCAGCTTCAGTTCGCGGCCGGCAGCTTCGATCTCGTCATCAGCCGCCATCTACTGTGGACGCTCCCGCACCCGGAGGCCGCGATCGACGAATGGATCCGCGTCCTGAGGCCGGGAGCGCGCCTGGTCGTCGTGGACGGCCAGTTCGACGCCGGCGCTCTGAAGCAGCCGGCGGGAAGCGCGCGCTCGAGCCAGGAGTACGCGGCGATCGGCGATCGGCTGCCGTTCCTGGGCGGCCGCTCGCGCGAGGAGATCGAGCGTCTATTGACCGCGCACGGCGTCAAGAACGTCCGCGGCGACTCGCTCGACGATCTGGTCGCCGCGCAGGCGCAACGAATGGTCGACGAAGGGCTGGAGCGACGCACGCATCGGCGCTACGTCGTGTGGGGCGATAGGCCATGATCCGACTTCTGCTCGCCGCCGTGCTCGTCGTCGGGCTCGTCACCGATGTCGGCGCTCAGCCGAAACCGGTGGCGCCCCAGGCCAAGCCCGAGGGCGAGATGCGCTGGGCGCTCTACGTGACCCTGGCGCCGGCCTGGTTCGACCCGGGCGAGACGACGGCCGGCTTCCTGACCCCGTTCTGGATCCTCTACGCGCTGCACGATGCGCTCGTGAAGCCGATGCCCGGCAATCTCATGGCGCCGAGCCTGGCCGAGTCGTGGACGGTGAGCGCCGATCAGCGCGTGTACGAGTTCAAGCTGCGCGAGGGCGTGAAATTTCACAACGGCGACCCGTTCACCGCCGAGGACGTGAAGTTCACCTTCCAGCGCTCGAAGGTCGGCAAGGTTCTGAAGGACAAGGTGCGCGACGTCGAGGTCGTCAGCCCCTCGCGGGTGCGCTTCCACCTCACCGAACCGTTCCCCGACTTCATGGCGTTCTACGGCACCCTGGCGACCGGCGCCGGCTGGATCGTGCCGAAGAAATACGTCGAGAGCGTCGGGGACGAGGGCTTCAAGAAACGGCCGGTCGGGCTCGGGCCCTACAAGTTCGTGAGCCACACGCCGGGCATCGAGCTGGTCATGGAAGCGTACGAAGGCTACTGGCGCAAGATGCCCGCGGTGAAGCGCCTGGTGTTCAAGACGGTGCCCGACGCCACCACGCGCGCGGCCATGCTCAAGAACGGCGAGGTGGACGTGGCGTACATGCTCGACGCGCCGACGGCGCTCGAGCTCAAGCGTGACCCGTCGATCCGGCTCGCCTTCTCGGGCGCGATCGGCATTCACTACATCGATTTCTTCGACCAGTGGGATCCGAAATCGCCCTGGTACGACCGGCGCGTCCGGCTGGCCGCGATCACCGCGATCGATCGCCGCGCGCTCAACGAGGCCGAGACGCTCGGCGCCTCGCGCCTGACGGGCGCCATGGTGCCTCGCAAGTTCGAGTTCGCGCTGGCGCTCGAGCCGTACCCCTACGACCCGGCGAAGTCGCGGCAGCTTCTCGCCGAGGCGGGGTATCCCAACGGCTTCGACGCCGGCGACCTCTACCCCTACCCGCCCTACTTCTCGACGGGCGAGACGATCGCCGGCTACCTCGGCGCGGTCGGGATCAAGATCAAGGTACGCACGATGGAGCGCGCGGCGCTGCAGACCGCGTGGTCCACCAAGAAGCTCCACGGCCTCTGCATGTGCACGGTGGCGAGCTACGGCAACGCCGCCACGCGCCTGGCCGACACGGTGCCGAGCGAGGGCGCCTACGCGCGCGGCGCCGATCCCGACGTGGAGGCGCTCTACCGCCAACAATCGCGCGAGCCGGACCGGCGCAAGCGCGAGGCGGCGCTCCATCAGATCCAGCAGCTGCTCTACGAGCGCGTGCGCTTCGGGCCGCTCTGGGAGTTCATCTGGCCGAGCGGCATCGGGCCGCGGGTCGCCGAGCCGGCGTTGATGCTGATCGATCCGTATCCGTGGTCGGCACCGCTGGAAGAAGTCCGGCTGAAGCCTCGCTAGGCTGCTGGACGATCAGCCCGCCACTCGGCGGGACCGGCGAGAGGGAGGGCACATGGCGCGCGTGAAGCTCATCGTCAATCGGGACGACGTGGCCGCCAAGGACCACGCGCTCTTCGACGAGCTCGCCGCGCTCCGCGGTCGCATCAGCGGCCCGTCCACCATCGTGCTGCACAGCCCCGGACTCGCCAGGCCCTGGAACGAGATCAGCGAGTTCCTCCACCGCCACAGCATCGTCGAGCCGGAGCACGCCGAGCTCGCCGTCTGCGCGACGGCTCGCGAGCGCGACTGCGGCTACATCTGGAACGCGCACGTGCCGCTCGCCCGGAAGGCGGGCGTGTCCGTGGCCACGATCGACGCGGTACGCGATCGGCGGCCCACCGCCGGGCTGTCGGCCTCCGAGACGAGCGTCATCACCTACGTCCGGCAGCTGATCCAGAACAATCGCGTCGAGTCCGACGTGTTCACCCAGCTCCTCCAGGCCCACACGCCGCAGTGGCTGGTCGAGCTCACGGTGTGGATCGGCCGCTATCAGGCGCTCGCCGGGATCTTGAACGCGTTCGAGGTCACGCCGACCATGCTCGCCGAAGAATTGCCGGTCGTGCCGCGCGCCGCCACGACCGCGGCGGCCGTCCGCGCCCCGCTGGCCGCTCCGCGCGTCACGCCCCTCACTCGACGCGACCAGGTGCAAGAGCGGCATCGCGCGATCTTCGACACCGTCGCAGAAGGCCGCGGCAGCGTGCGCGGCCCCTTCGGCATCCTGATGCACAGCCCCCTGCTTTGCCGGCGCCATCTCGACGTCGGGACGTTTCTCAGGTTCAACTCCGGGCTCGAGGCCGATTCGCGGGAGCTGGCCATCATCGCCACCGCGCGCGAGAAGGATTGCCCCTACATCTGGGCCGCGCACGCTCCGGCGGCGCGGCAGGCCGGCCTCAGCGCCGCGATCGTCTCGGCGGTGCGTGACCGTGGCGATCTCGCGGGCTTGCCGTCCGTCGAGCGCGACATCGTCGACTACACGCGGCAGCTCGCCCAGGACAACGCCGTCGGCGCCGCGCTGTTCGATCGGCTTCAGGGCCGACACGGGGTGCCGTGGCTGGTCGAGCTCACCTGTCTCATCGGCCACTACGGCATCGTCGCCTCGATCCTCAACGCGTTCGAGGTGGCGCCGGCGCCCGACGCCGAACCGCTGCCTCTGGGTACGACCAGGAAAGGAACGTGATGCTGCTCACCGACCGTCGCAAACAGTATCGTCGAGTCCTCGAAGGCCAGGCCTGCGTGCATCCCGCGTCGGTGTTCGATGCGATGTCCGCGCGAATGGCCGAGTCACTCGGGTTCGAGGTGGGCATGTTCGCGGGCTCGATCGCCTCGGCGACGGTCCTCGGGGCGCCCGATCTCGTCGTCCTGACCTTGACCGAGTTCGCCGAGCAGATCCGCCGCATCGCGCGCGGTAGCGATCTGCCGCTGATGGTCGACGCCGATCACGGCTACGGCAACGCGCTCAACGTCATGCGCACGGTCGAGGAGCTGGAGACGGCCGGCGTCGCCGCGCTGACCATCGAGGACACGGTGCTGCCCACGCCGTTCGGCGGGCAGTCCGAGGGCCTGGTCTCGCTCGAGGAAATGCTCGGCAAGCTCCGCGGCGCCGTCGCGGCGCGCCAGGATCCCTCGCTCGTCATCATCGGGCGCACCAGCGCCCTGCGCGCCGGCGGCATCGCCGAAGCGGAAAAGCGCGTCCGGGCGTACCAGGACACCGGGGTCGACGCGATCTTCCTCGTGGGCGCCAGCCAAGCGCGAAGAGGTCGAAGCGATCCGTCGCGCCACGCGGCTGCCGCTGATGCTGGGCGGGGCGACGCCGGCACTCTCCGACCGCGCGTATCTCGCGAGCCAGGGCGTGCGCATCGCGCTGCAGGGGCATCATCCCTTCTACGCCGCGGCCAAGGCGGTGTACGACACCCTCAAGTACCTGCGCGAGGGCGGCGCGCCCGCGGGTCTCAAGGATCGCGTCGCCTCGGAGGAGCTACTGAACGTCGCGCTGAAGCAGGAAGAGTACAAGCGCCGGCAGGCCGCGCATCTCCGCTAGCGGCCGCCCACGCACGCTCACTCCACGGACGCGATGTAGTCCGGCGGAAACTCGAGCTTGGTGAGCGCGCGCCGCAGACGCTCCGCGTAGTCCGGATTTCGCTCCTGGGGCCGCGGCGCGTCGCGCAGGTTGTAGCAGAGGGCCGGCGTCGGCGTGCCGCCCAGCGGATGCGCGATCACCGCCTCCGGCCGATAGTGCTCGAGACCTGGCGCGGTATAGAGCCGGTCGAGCTCGGCATGGGTGACCGCGTAGAGCATGCCGTAGGCGCGAACGCCCGCTGACGGCAGCAAGGTGGCGCGCTGGCCGATGCGTAGCGCAAAACCGTCGACGTACGCGCGCCGCGGGCTGGCCGGCGCCACGCCGGCCGCGCGAAGAGTCTCGAGGTCCATGTAGAGACCGTAGAAGAAGCCGTCGACACGGCGGTCGGTCATCGGGTCACTCGATCAGCGGGATCACCGCGATCGGCTATCGAGCAGGATGGTCCACGGCTCGACGCTCTTGATGTCTAGCAAACCCGATCCGCTCCATGGATCGGTGGCCAGACGCGTTCGGACAACCTGCTCGCTGGCCGAATCGACCACGAGCAGGACCTCTTCGCCGGAACCCAACGGGCCCCCCAGAACGACGAACCTCTCGGCGGCGAGCGCGTTCATGAAGACGGCATGCTCTGCCCACCCAGCTTGCTCGCGCATCGGCACTGCGGTATTCCAGGCCGGCCCGCGAACCCGTCGCACCGCGAACGTCGGCATCACTACGTTCTGGATTCTCGATACCGCTCGGGCGCATAGCGGTTGGCGAGCAAGCCCGTCGCCTCTTCGATCTTGATCGACTGCACCAGCACGCCCTCCTGCCCGTAGGGCAAGAACGCCTGGCACCGCCCGGACGGAGCGATGAGCGCGGTCGCCGACTCTTGAAAGCGCATCGCGTAGTTGACGCTGGCGAAATAGATCGTGTTCTCCACGCT
This sequence comes from uncultured Candidatus Rokubacteria bacterium, assembly GCA_963789955.1. Classification (GTDB taxonomy): domain Bacteria; phylum Methylomirabilota; class Methylomirabilia; order Rokubacteriales; family CSP1-6; genus AR31. The sequence continues at coordinate 298,615 of CAWBMV010000022.1, read as the reverse complement.
GCGCATCATCATGGCCCCCTCGTAATACGGCGCACTCGCGGAGCCCCACTCGGTCAACCGAACACCCTGCTTGTCACTCCCCGTCTGGTGGGGATGAAAGACGATCTTGGCGCCGCGCACCGCTGCCCAGCGCACGGTCTCGGGATAGCGCCAACCCTCGTGGCAGATCGCGACACCGAACCTGGTCCCGTTGACCTCGAAGATCTGCCGTGTGTCGCCCGGCACGTAGAAGCGATCCTCGCTCGGGTCGAGCTGATTCTTGGTCTGACATCCCTGAAGCCGGCCGTGGGCGTCGATGACGAAGGCGGCGATCTGGCGGCCCGCCTCGGTGACGTTCTCCATTCCGAGGATCGTGGTCACCGCGTACGTTCGCGCCATCTGCGCCACGGCTTCGAGCGCCCGCTCCTGCTGCGCCCGATCGAAGGGCGGAACTTCGAAGTCCTGGCCTCGCAAGCCCGGGAGATATGCCTCGGGGAAGCACACGACCTCGGCGCCTTGTGCGGATGCTTGGGACAGGAGGCGCTTGATCCGGTCTAGACCGTCGTCGATGGTCGTGGCGACGCCGGGTGACGCCAGGCCGATGATCATGGATAACCTCTGTCACTTCGCCTTGAGCTTCACGTCCTCGTACGGACCTGAGAACGGAAACCCGGTGATCAACCCGAGCCCCGACTCCTCGACGCGCGGGCCGAAGCCGCCCATCGCGGCGAACTGCCAGATCGGCGCGAACATGGCCTTCTCGTGCACGAGCTGCTGGATGCGATTCAGCGTCGCCTCGCGGCGCTTGCGGTCGAGCTCCGTCGCCTGCTCCCTGAAGAGCCCGTCGATGTCCGGATAGCTCCCGTATACGTAGGCGCCGCCGGCCACCACGAACGCCTCGAGCCGGGTCGGCGCGTTGCCGAACGCGGCGCTGGCACTCAGCACGAGGTTTCGAAACGTCTTCTCGACCTGTCCCTTGTTGTACGACGCGCGCTCGAGCGGCCGGAGCTTCAGGCGAAAGCCGGCGGCCTGCAGGTCGTTGGCCACGGGCTCGGCGATACCCGCGTGTACGGCGTCGCACGTGAAGTCGCCCGCATCGAATCCGTTGGGGTACCCGGCCTCCGCGAGCAGCTGCTTGGCGCGGGCCCGATCGTACGGAATGGCCGGCGGCTGCCAGAAGAACTCGAAGTGCGACGGGATGAGGCTGTAGTTCATGCGTGAGAACCCGAGCGTCTCCGCCTGGTTGATCGCCTGCCGATCGATCGCGTAGTTCGCCGCGAGCCGCACCCGGCGATCGTGCCACGGCGACTTCGGATCCCACTGTTCGACGAAGTAGACCCAGTAGGTGTTGTTCGCGAGCGAGGGCTTGAGCGTGAGCCCCGGCGTGCGCCGGAGCTCGTCGCCGAGCGAGGCCGTCATCCAGTAGCTGATGTCGATCTCGCCGCGCCGGAGCGCCGCGAATCGTGTGGACGGATCGGGGATCGTCTTGAAGATCAGCCGCTTCACGTGCGGCGGCTTGCGCCAGTACTTGTCGACCGCCTCGAACACGAGCTCGACACCGGGGGTGAACGACACGAAGCGGTAGGGGCCGGCGCCGATGGGAGCCTTCTTGAAGCCGTCGTCGCCGACCTTCTCGATGTACTTCTTGGGCACGATCCACCCCGCGCCGGTCGCGCTCGAGTAGAAGGTGAGGAAGTCGGGCCACGGCTCTTTCAGGCGGAAACGAACGCGTGTGGGACTCGGAGTCTCGACCGCCGTCACTCGCTCCTTGAACGTCTTGCTCGCAGCGCCCCGGTAGCGCTCGAAGGAGAACTTCACGTCCTCGGCGGTCACCGGATCCCCGTTGTGAAACCGCACGCCGTTGCGCAGGACGAACTCGTAGACGAGCCCATCGGCCGAGAGCGTCCACGATTCGGCCAGACTGGGCGTCAGCGGGTTGCCCGGTAAGGGCTTCACCAGCGCATCGTGCAGCGCGTACATCACCATGAACGGCGTCACGATGCCGGTCGTTTCGGCGGGATCGAACCACGTCGGGACGAGCGAGACGTGAATCCCCCAGGTCACCTGACCTTCCGGGGCCGCATCGACCCGGCCGACACCCGCGGCCAGGCTCAGCACAACGAGGGCCGCCGCCAAGACGCCTCTGATCATCACGGCCTCCTCTTTCATTACTCTACATCGCGCGCTACTTGATGACCTCGTCGGCCCGCTCCAGCAGCAGCGGCGGGATATTGAGACCGAGTGCTTTCGCGGTCTTGAGGTTGACCACGAAGTAGAACTTCGTCGGATGCTCGATGGGAAGGTCGGCCGGCTTGGCTCCCCTGAAGATCCGGTCCACGAAGTCCGCGGTACGCCGAAGCTGATCGCTGAGACGCGGCCCGTAGCTCATGAGCCACCCGGCCTCCGCGGAATCCGGCAGCAGGCCCACGGTCGGCAGGCGACGTTTGATGGCGAGCTCCGCGATCCGCGTACGATGGGAAAACGCGACGTCGCCGGCCATGATCACGGCGGCGCCAGAACCGTTCTTGGTGGCGTCGGTGATGGCGCCTTCGAGCTCGCTGAGGTCGCGGACATCGACCGGTTGGAGCTGTAACCCCAGACGCCCGGCGGCGATATCAAGCTCGCCCGACATGCGCGGCAGTCCCGGCTCCCACAGCACAGCGACCCGGAACAGGTTCGGCACGACCTCCTTCAGAAACTGGAGCGCCTTGCCGACCAGGTCCGAGCTCTGGATGGTCAGCCCGTGATATTGCCCCGAGGTCGCGACACGCTCGTCGCAAAGCCCGCGGCGACGGGATCAGTCGCCGTCGTCATGATAATCGGGATCGATGCAGTCGCCTGCCGGGCCGCCTCGATGGCCGCGTTGCCGTCCGCGACGATGATATCGACCTTGAGACGCACGAGATCGGCCGCTAGATCGGGGTATCGCCCGGGGTTGCCGTCGGCGGATCGTATGTCGAGGACGATGTTCTGCGGCTCGACGTAGCCCAGCTCACGCAGACGCTGCTGGAAGGCGACGAGCCGCGGGTTTCCGTTGGCGATCACGGGAGTCAGGTAGCCGACGCGCCAGACCTTGGTGCTCTGGGCCTCGGCCACGAGCGGTGCCACGAAAAACAAGACGGCCGCAACCGTGGTCACTCGAATACGCGCGGGTCTCACCACCGGCCCGCTCCAATGGGCCATGCAATAGGTCGCCGAAAACTGAGCCAGGTTCGCCCCATCGCTCACCTCCACAATCAGGAGGATCGAGACATCGGTACTGACTGGGACCTTGGATCAGGGATCGTGCTTCAAACGGCGCAAATCAAAAGAACCTGCCCTTTGTACGCTGCCGTCGCGGCGAAGGGAACACTTATTTACGGCGTTCGCAGCATGGCCGGGCAAACACGCACCGCGATTGATCTTGGGGACGCTTGTCTGCTAGGGAGGAGAGCGGGGGAAGTCCCGGCCGCCGCGCGCCGGGCGGGAGGAGAGCGATCATGAAGCCCAAAGGGTTACTCACGGTCGTGGGAAGTCTGGATATCAAACAGTTCTGGCCCGCCACCAAGGGGAACAGCTCGTCCGACGGCGACACGGTGCACCTAAAGGTCGATCCCGCCACCTCGTTCTTGTTCAAGACCTCCGCCGGCGCCCATCCGAAGAAGACCGCGAGGTTCACCGGCGCCTACGTGAACGATCATGGCCGCAAGAAGAACGTGATCACCTCGAAGAACGAGATCAAGATCCGCCTGCAAGGCATCGACACGCCCGAGCTCCACTACCCTGTCATGACCAAGTGGGATCCGTCGAAGCGGGGCAAGTTTACGAACGAGTTTCGCCAGCTCTACGGCGCGGGCGCCGCGAATGCGCTGCACGCACACTTGAAGTCGCTGATGGGCGCGGGCGACGGCACCGTCATGCACGCGACCTTCCTCACGCAGATCGACCGGCCGGCCGACGCCGTCGACTCGCACGGACGATTCGTGGGCGACATCATCGTGGGCACCGCGAGCGGCCAGAGCATCAATACGTGGCTGGTCGAGAATGGCTGGGCCTATCCGCTGCTCTACGACTCGATGACCGACACCGAGGTCCGGACGATCGTCGACGCGTGGAAGGTCGGTCAGGCGCTCGGCGCGCGGCCCGGGAAGGCGCTCTCGAAGAAGTTGCAGCCCTTCGACGCGACGCGCAACGTCAAAAACGCGAAGCTGCCGGATGGTGGCAGGCCGAACTTCCCGAAGATCTTCCGCCGGCAGGCCACGTTCTGGTCGACCGTGCCGCGGCCGCTGACGTCGGAGGAGTTCGCCGCCATGCTCGACAAGGGGTTGACGGGGAAACCGGACACAGCCTATCCCCTCGACTATTTCCTCGCGAACATCGAGCACCTCAACCCGAAGAAGCGCGTCAAGTTCGCCGACAAGGTCGGCGCGCAGGGCCAGATGCTGTTCAAGCCGGAGGGCCTGGTGTTCCGCGAGGATCCGTCGACCTTGTTCGCGGCCAACGGCACGAAGATCACGGGAGGATTCTAGCGGTCTCGGACAGCCAACGCCACACCAGGATGTGACCCATCAGCGCGGCCGTGACCAGAATCGCCGGCAGCCAGACGAACGGCGGATAGGTCACGAAGGTGTTCAAGCGCTCGCGGCCGAACCAGCCGAACACCGGCGTCGAGACGATCGCAATGGTGACGATGTTCGCGAGGAGCACGAAGCCGAGAATATTCCAGGACATCACGACCCAGCGCTGCACCGGCCGCCGGGCCAGCCACAGCCCGAGCACGCCGGCGGTGATCCCGGTCACGATGTCGTAGTTCCGGCCCGAGTAGCTCATCTGCACCGGCATCACACCTTCGACGTAGGCCCGGTGCATCAGGAGCTCGAGCGGGAATCGGAAGACCTGAAAGCCGACCAGCAACCAGAGCGGCAAGCCGCGAACGAGCAAGGTCCCCACGGGCGAGAGGGGGACGGCGACGCCGAGGATAAGGACCGCGAGCACCAGGCCGGCGAATGGAGGGGGTGTCGCATCGAATCGCCGCAGCACACCGGTGGCTGCGATGATCGCGGTGATCAGCAGCCACGCGAAGACGGCCGCGCCGAGGCGCGTTGCGCGACGCCGGCGCGCGCCGGCGTCCTCGCCGAGACGTCGGCCGGCCCACTCGCATGCGAGAACGAATCCGACACTCACGAGGAGCGGCAGAAGAACGAATCCCGCCGTGACGACCGCGGAGGCGTTCATGTGACGTCAGCGCGCACGGAACCACTCGAGAAACTCCGCCGCGACGAGCGGCGTGAGCTCCTGCACGGCCTCAGCAACGGCGGGAAAGCCCTTCGCGGCCGCGATCGCAGTCAAGGCACAGGCCAGGAAGTTTTCGTCCTATCTCTACCCACGCCGGAAACTGAAAGAAGCTGAAGTGAGCCCTCGCCGGGGCGATCGATAGGGCGCGGATGACGTGCGGAACGGCGGCGAAGGAGGCCGAATAGACATCGCCCTGGTGCGCGAGAGCGCTCCACAGGGTAAACCACGGCTCCTCCCGCCCCGCCGAGGGAGGCAGGGACTCGAGCGCGCGCAAGAGCGGGGGGATGTCAGCCGCCGAGCCGTAGGCGTGTTGCAGCTCTCGCCAACGGGGACTATCGAGGCTCAGCATGTCAGCTCCGCCCTCGAAAGGCCGCGATGAGATCTTCGAGCGACTTCTTGTCGGGTACCGGCGTGACCCGATGTATCGGAATCGAGCCCTCCGGTTTCTCGAGCAGGCGGAGGACTTCCGCTGGAGCAACCCCTGCCACCGATACCGTCGGCCCCGGAGACGAACTACTCGATCCGGCGCCGAGATGTCAGCGGGAGCGAGCGGGACATCTCGTTCGAGTTTCCAGATCGAATCGCGTTCGTAGGTCGTGATGAGGACGACCGCGCTATCGCGCCCCGAAGACGCGACTTCGCCCAGGGGCCTATGTGTGATGAGGAGAGGGACGTAGCAGTCTTCGCACCCCTGCGGCGCACCCACGAGAAAGAGATAGTAGGCATGCGGAGCGGCGCCCACATCTGCAGCGGCGGCGGGCATGAGGCCGATCGCGACCACAGCAAACAGCGCAATGAGGGCACGGACCCCGCCGTGCTTCGAACCACTATCCATCCACCGACTCATAGTGCTCGACGGTCGGAAACGGATCGTAGAAGTGATGGAGGAGGCGCCTCCATTCTTGATACTCCGCGGACTTGCGAAAGCCTTCCGTATGATCTTCGAGCCGCCGCCACCGAACGAGCAGCACGTACTTGTTCTGCACTTCGAGGCAGCGCTGAAGCTCATGAGAGACGTAGCCGACCATGGACGAGATAATCCGCTGAGCCTGCTGAAACGCCTGCTCGAACTCAGCAGCGCGGCCGGGCCGCACGTTCAAGATCGCGACTTCCAGAATCATGCTCTGTGGTCACTCCCGCGTGGAGAAGTCCAGTGCGACCATCGAGTGAGCATCGCGTGGTCGCAGGCGTAGAGTTGAGCGCAAAGCGCGGATCGCCCAGCAGCTCGTCCGCGGTGCGTTTCTCGCCATTGGACCGCGTTGCAGCGCCGCTCGACTGGGCAACCCACCCGATTCGCCATGCGCCGTCGTCCCAGTGGATCATGAACGCGGCGAACTCCAAGGTTGGCCCCTTCGGGCCACTGCCCTCGCGTTTGTAGAGCAACCGGGCAACCCGTGTCGTCGCATCGCAGCGCACGAACGTGAGCTGGGACATATCAGTCTGCCAGCGGGCGGCGACCTTCAGCATGGGCCCCAGATCGCTGTCCGCTTTCCCCAGTTTCTTGAGCTGCTCCAGCGTGCCCTCATACGCCTGGCGCGTGCGGACCTCCTTGTACGCGGCGGTGTCTCCGAGGTTTTCTGACGCGAGGTATTGCCGGTAGCGGCTTTCCGCGTGCTGCACGAAGGGGTGACGGCGGTCCGCCGTGCTCGCCGCTGACGGAGTCTGCGCGTACGTCGCCTGCGAAACCAGAATGAGCCCGAGACAGACCGAGAAGAGCCATCTCGACATGCCGTCCCCTCCTAATGCGTGCTCTCCCTAGAACTGTAGAACGGCAGCGCGACTACTCCCAAGAGGATAGTCGGAGCCAAAGCACACGGTAGCTGTTCATCGTGCTACTCCAGATGGGGCTATCTTCCGGCCAGCCCTCTGGAGTCACGAACATGCCCTTGACGAGGCGCTTGGTGACCCACCGGCAGTGAGTGAGCAGCGGCAGATCAACGTGGATCAACGTGTCAGCCGCCGCGAATCCCACCTTCTTCATGAGTGGCCGCGCCTACGCATACGTGCGCGACCAGCGTCGCTGGGCATGCCTACCAAGGTCTGGGTAGACAATGAGACGGCGAAACGGATCGATCAGGGCCATGTAGAGCGCAGTGAACCGACTCACCGGCTTCACGTAGATCGCCAGGTAGAGCGTGTACCCTCCGGGGCTCGGCGTGAGAACGAGCGCCAGGAAGGCATGCACGGTCGCATTGCGCAGCTCGTAGACGGCTTCGTTACCGAAGACGTAGAGCACTCGAAACGGGCCGTCGCGAGTCTCCCGGAGCAACCTGAGACTGCGCGCGATCGGCTTCAGAAAGACGATGGACGTACGACACGCCGGGCGGATCATGGCGCTCGGCATCCCATCCGAACGCGCGACCGAGCGCGAATCGCAACGCGAATAGGCCTCGAACCGCGACGATTCGTGTGTGGACGGCGGTCGCCGAACAAGGCCGCGCGCGCGTCCTGGACGGTGCGCCCTGGGCCCCCGCCGTTCAGCGGGATCGCCCAGACGTCGTGGAGCGGCGCGTCGCTGAGAAGCGCGTGGCAGCGCAGGTCGAGCTTTTGGAAGTCGGCCGCCTTCACGCGCATGCCCACGATCAGCCTCCCGGTGAGCCATTCGGCAAACGCGCAACGGTCACCGGAGACCGCGAAGGATCGCCCGTTCGACCGCGCACACGGCGGCGCCGTCACGTAGCGCGAACGGCTCGCGAAGCGCGATTGCGGGTTGGGCGACCATGCGCGGTCCGGAGCCGCGATGCGGCCACGTCGCGCGATGAACGAGGAATGGATGGCAGACATACACGTCACCGGCTCGGCCAGTCGCTCGGGCACGCGAGCGTTGGAAGGTCGAAGCCGGTAGCTCTCCGGTCACGTCGCCGAAGAACACACCCTGGGCGCCATATGGTGCGAGCACGCGGGGAACGTCGAGATGAGACCCCACCAGGATCTCCGTCGGTGCATCCGCATCGCTGACGTCCGTGAACAGGAACAGCGCCAAGAGCCCACGGCCTCGACTGTGCACGTTGACCCACCACTGTCCATCCACGTCGTAGCTGCCGTCGATGTGCCAACCGGCGTCTCCCGGATCCTTCGTGCTTGGGAACCGAACCGGAATGGTCCCACCGACTCCTTCGCGCGGAATCCAACAGCCTGGTCCGAGGAGCGCGTCGTACGTTTCCCGGAGCGCCGGCGAGGTGCCCGCTGCTGCGAAAGCGGGACCTTCGGGGCTACGGGAGACGGACGACGGGCTGGGTCCAGGTCTTGGGATCGCGAGGATCGACCGCTCGTGCCCGCAGTTCGTCTTCGATGACGTCCACGCACGCACGTACCGTGTCCGGAGCCACAGCACCCCGCACCACAAGGAATCCGTCCGCGCTCAGGCGTTCTTGATCGACTTCCAATGCTTCAGCCGCTCTGCGATCAGCTCCGCGCGTTTCCGCTCGTCGCGGCCGTCCATGATGCTCAGGTCTTCTGGATCGGCGCGCCAGTAGACACCCGACGTCCGCGTGTTCACTCTTGGGTGCGTGTCCGCACGAGTCGTGAAGTATCCGGACGCGCGCTCGGCAGATTCCATCCGGATCTCCCCCGTCCCATCCAGCTGCGGCGCGTTCGGGTTCAGCGGCCGTTCTCCCTTCCAGTAGTAGAAGATGCCCGAAGGCTCTTTCCTCTCCTTCACCGCTTCGCTCCAGTATCTCGCCGACAGGCTGCCATCCTCTTGCCATGACCGGCCAGCCAGCTCCAGCGCGCCGGCGCGGTCTCGCGAAATCTTCAGAAGGCTCACGGCGGAGGGCTCCCGTGCGGTACGCTCCGTCAGGGAAAACTGCCACCACAGGCCTTCGATGCGAGCCACGCGGCCCTCGCTCTCGATCGCCTTCCGAAGCTTTTCGTTGATGACCTTTATCTCGTCTTCGGTGGTCGCTTCGCCGTACCGTACGCACGTGAGGCCGAAGAGATCGCTTGGAAGCTTCGCGCCGCTCGCGTGGAGGATGAAGGTTCGGCGCATGCCGAGAGCTCCCCCAAAGAGGCCGGCCTCGAAGACCACGTTGTCTCGCGGAGAAGCCTGCCCGGCCCCCGGAGCCGGCGATCCCTGCGGGTTGTTGGTCGTCCAGTCGTCCTGAGCGAACACGAATGCGGCGAAGTCGACTTCATGGGTAAGCTCGAAGAGGCGTTCCAGTGTGGTGGTCCCCGGATTGAAAGATGTCGTCCACGGTTCTACGTGCGCGACCTCTTCGAGACCGCGCGTCAGTGCCAGCAGCAGCTTCTCCTGCTTTCCTGACGAACCCAAGAAGATGCGAGGCTTGTCCATCCGTTCCTCCAGATAGCCAGGTCTGGCCGCACCTCCATTATTTCGTCGCTCTGGCCAACGCGGATCGCTGCAGCCGACGCGGAGCTCCTCCGTAGACGCTCATCGACGTCGCAGCGTCAGCACCGACCGCAAAGCCTCGAGGAACCGCTTCACGACTGCCGGTCAGCGCTTCTCGTGGTATCAGGGCGCCGAGCAGTCCCATGCTGAAGACGAGTGAAAACACAGCCGAACCAGAGCCAGTAGAACGGAGCCGATAGCGCCCGGTCCTGAGGCCAACAACCAGCTAGTGACCAATTCAGGGGCGTACGCTCGGATCTCCTCGAGGCGTGCTCTTTGGAACGACGTGATCGAGACCTGGTCTCTGCATCCGGCCCAAACCACCCGCTTGCGAAAGAACAGCGAGTGCCAAGAGCGCGACGCCCAGGGCACGTCGACGCTGGCCCATTCTCAGGACGATGCCGCGGGCATGTTGCTCGCTGACATAGCGTTCAACACGCTGGAGGGTCATGCCGGCCGCGTGCCGATCAGCACTGGTTGAAAGAACCGTCCGTCCACACGTCGAACATTCTCGAAACCAACTGTCCCCATCAATCCGGTGACCTGCTCCACGGGGATTGCGAGATAGTTGCTTTTCAGGATGTGGCCTCTGCGTCGGCTCCGTCTACTGGCGTGAACTCGAACGACAGGTCATATCGCGGGCCGTGCCATGTCCACACCTGACGCAGATGATACCGGCGACCTGCCCAATGACGCTCGCCATACGGGCGCACCTCGACCGTGCCGGACGGCGGCGGTGGTCCGTAGTCACGCATCGAGATCAGGCATCCACCACCCCGCCGTACGCAGCGAAGGCACTCAGCAAGCGCACCCTTGATGTCCGCCTCGCTGTCGAGATGGGGTAGGGCATTGTCACAGATCAACACGACGTCGAACGTTGCCGACCGCACTGGCAGCGCCCGGAAGTCGGCGACCAGAGAGGCGAGCGGCAGGCGCCGGACCGTCGCTTCGCGTCGCGCCCGGCTCACCGCACCGGCGGAGAGGTCCGAGCCTGTGACACGGAAGCCTCTTGCGAGAAGTCCCAGCCCTTGGGTACCGATGCCCAGCGCCGCGTCCAGCACCGCGCGCGCATCGGCTCCCCAGTATTCGGCAATGAGCGACGCCAGCGCCGCACCCTGCCGCGCGACGGTCGTCTCCCAGTTGTCGTAAACGAGGTGATACAGAGGTGCCAGTTCGTCGTAGAACGCGCGGACCGACATCATGCCCCCTTCAGCGCGATCAGCCGCGGGCGCGGGACGCGTTCAGCGTCACGGCCGCGCGAATAAGAGCCTTCAATGCCTCCTCGTCAATCTTCTCGCCCTCGTGGAAGTCGATGGCACGCCTGGTGTTGCCCTCGAGGCTGGAGTTGAAGAGGCCTGATGGGTCCTCGAGTGCGGCCCCCTTGGCAAAGGTCATCTTCACGACGTTCTTGTACGTCTCGCCGGTGCAGATCAATCCGTCGTGAGACCATACCGGAACCCCTCTCCACTTCCACTCCTCGACCACCTCGGGGTCGGCTTGCTTGATCAATGTGCGGAGCCGTGAGAGCATCTTGCCCCGCCAGTCGCCCAGCTCCTTGATCCGCTCGTCTATCAGCCGAGATGGAGACTTGTCCTCGCTTCTTGCGGCCTCCATGATTCCTCACCAGCGAGCACAGCCTGAAGCCGGTTCAGGTTCTGCTCATTCGCCGGCTCTGCGATGTGCCTGATGCGGTCGACGACCGTGCTGTCTTCGAACTCCTGAGCCCATTCGATCGCCGTTCCGCCTGCGCACGTCGCGAGAGTCACCCTCAACACGAAACGCGGCGGCGACACGTGGTGGATGACCACGGTGGACGGAGCCATCAGCTCGAGAAAGACGCTCTCATTGGGATGGTGTGAGCCGTTCGGTCCATGCATCACTAACTTCCAGCGGCCGCCAACTCTAAACTCGAACACCTCGAAGGTGTTCGTGAAGCCGTCTGGTCCCCACCAGCGTGCGAGCAGTTCGGGCTTGGCGAAGGCTTCAAAGACTCGCTCTGGCGGATGGCGCAGCACCCGATGGCACCGCAAGACGCTGCCGTTCTCGTCTCCTGGCTTTCCGACGTATCCACACCTCAGCTCCCGGATCGCGAATACCAGTCCAACACTCGTAAGGCGCGGAGGGTGTTCCACCGGCTCGGCCGGCCCTCGCCCTCGTCCGTCTCGACCGGCATCTTGCCGGGGTACTGGGTCTCGAGCGGCCACCTGCCGTCGTCGTCGCGCTTCGACACCACCAGGTCGATCGCCTCGGCTACGCGCTCGTCGGGCGCGACGCCGGCGCGGCGCAGGTACTCGAGCCCCCGCAGCACGTCGTAATGCCACCACGTCGGGAAGGCGAAGCGCGTCCACGCGGCGTCGCCCTTGCGATCTCGCTCGATCACCTCGCCGGTCGACCTCCGGCGGAAGAGGCGGCGCTCGAGGAGGTACTCCTGCCCGCGGAGACGGGCCCCGGTCACCTCTGGGCTGGCCCCGACGGCCCGTTCGTATTCGAGCAGGGCTTCGAGCACGCAGATCGTGGTGTTGAACGACGACCGCGTCGAGCCGTTGGCGGCCTCGCAGTTCCAGCCGCCGTCGGGCAGCTGCTCGGCGAGCAGCCGGTCGACGATGCCCCGGACGTCCTGGCCGAAGTAGGCGCCGACCGCCCCGACCTGCCCGTTGATGCAGGGCTCGACCTCGCCGGCGAAGAAGGGGTTGTCGTCCGCTTCCTGCGGACCGCATCCTTGCCACGTCACGCGGTCGCGGACGAGGCCCACCGCGCGCCGTGCCTCGTCGCTGGCGGGATCGAGACCCATCTCCCGCAGGAGCGACAGGACGTGCATCGTGGAGTCCCACCCGCGGTTCCACGCCGCGCCGCCCCACCGCCCGTCGGGCGCCTGGAGGGCGAGCAGCCGCGCGCCCGCGCCCTCGGTCGCGACCCGTGCACGCTCGGCCCCGACCTCGTCCGCGGGCGCATCAGTCAGGTCGCGCATCACCTGCCAGCGGATCGAAGGGTCAGAATCAAGCAGCCAGCGTATGACCGAGCTCTTTGACGTCGAGACTTGCCGTTTGGCTGGATTGGTCGCCATCTGCTGGTTCCGGCCTACCGGCCAGTGATCAGTACAGTCCCCATGGGGTATCCATCCTTTGGGTTCGGCCTACCGCGCCTAACGCCGGTCAAACTGGTGGGTACAGACGGTTGGATTCCTCGAACAGCGCGAATGTCTTCGCAACATCGTACGGTTCTTCCACAAGGGATTCGGGGTCCCATTCGCTGCGATCCACCGCGAAAAAGTCGCCTCCGTACACGTGAATCGCCCCGGTCAGGCGCCTGATCGGATTGACCACGGAGTGGATGATGTCAGGCCCCAGGGGCACCGCCTCCCTGGCGCTGAGCGCCCTTGCTCCGGCGGCCTCGATCCGGCTGTCGGGAGCTCCGGCCCGCCGCCAGAAGATGTTGTCCTCCCGACCCGTGTAGATGCCGATGACGGCCCACATCCCGTGGTTATGAGGCAGCTGACACATCCGCGGTCCCCAGATGAGGTTAAAGATCGTCATTTCAGGCGATCGGTGGAGGACCTGGACGGCCGCCCGTTGTGGCTCCCCCAGCGCCTTGAGAACTGCTGCCGGAGTGGCGACGGCTCTCGCTACGGCTTCAAGTACGCCCGGCGAACCGCTCGCCGCACCCGCGTGTCGACAGTCGGCAATGAATCGGTCTACATCGAACATGGCTAAGCCTCCTCTCCACATTCCGGCCCTCGATCCCTCGACGCTCTGTCCACATAACGGTCGCGTCGAACTCAGCCGCCGCCGAAGCCGGTTGGCTGAAGTGAGTTGCTATGCGACCGCACATCACTCGTCAGAGCGCCCAGTCTTTCCGCCGCTCTTCGCCTAGCCTCCTGTCATCGGGTGTCATCACGGCTTCGAGTTGGCCAGGGACTCGGCGATCGCGGCCGCGGTGATGTATCGCGCACGAGAGAATTCACAGCAGTAGAAGACGCTACGATTGCCCGTCCGCCTTTCACCCGGCGGCCTCGGTTACTCGCCTAGCGTGCGGCTGAGCGGCCGGCGTCAGCCGGTCCGCGTCGCCCGGCTGTTCACCGAGTAACTGGATGCCATATTTCATCCGCTCCGCCTGGCGCCCAGGTTCAGAGGCGCTCCCGCGAAGCGCGAGTGCCCCGATCTCATTTACTGTCCTTCTGCCGGATTTTGCGCAGCTCGCTACCAAGCCACACGGCACTGGGCTGTTCCGCTTGGTTTGGGCACCGCACTTTGTATGGCTGCCCACTGATGCTGCTCTTCGTGCCCGCTTCTTTTATGAACTCTTCTGAGTCGGTGATGAGACCCCTCTTGACCAAGTACTCGAGCTTCATTTGTAAGTGGTCCCTGGCCTCCGAGCCGCTATGCCAGCTTCCATTGCGATAAAACTGACAGTTCGACGTTCCGAGCCTGTCCAGAAGCGCATCTATTTCTGCTTTCGGCTGACGACGACAACTCGGCCGCATGCGCGGGCGCTGCGGCCAGCATGAGCAGCACAAGCCCGATCAACCTGTTCACACGATTCTCTCCAAGGCGCCTAACGTCCAGGCTGAGCGGCCGGTTCCAAGCCGGCCCGCTCCAGCCTGTTGTTACAGCGATCCGCGGCTCCCAAGGTCGACCACCGACTCAACGTGACCGCCCTCCCGCACGACGCTGTGACGAATGTGCTCCACCAACTCGCGCGAGACCGAGGGTGGCACGAATACACACGTGGTGTATGAGTCGTGATACAGATCTGGGCCACCTACTTGGTCCCACGGTTCGCTCATGGCCGCGGCGACTAGGATGCCATCGCGCTTCCACCGGATGAATGCCCAATCGGGTGGGTCGACATGGCTCGACAGTTGGGCCGCATACGCCGCGAGCGTACCAAGTGGAATTCCAACGCGCTTGCGCAGGAGCCGGTTCACGACTCCGCTTGGGGCCTCTCCATACACCTCGACATTGTCCGCCGCGACGGCTTCGGTGATCGCCCGCGCGCATGCTAGCCAGAGAGCATGATCACGGACGGAATCGGCGCCGCTTGCTGAGACGACTACCCTTGAAAGCCGTTAAGGTCGGCCCCGGTCGGCTGCAGCGTGTTGTTCGGCATGGCGGACCTTACGATCGACGACCGCCGAACTCATCCGCGTGAAGCGACACAAATTCGCGGACGCTGATCGCCGGCCGGCCGGTCACCCGCTCCACGCCGTCCGCCAGCCGGTCATACCGACCCGCCCGGTGCAACTCGCCCATCGCCACGAGATGCCGGGTGAGGTGTTCCGGCAACCCCACCTTCTTGAGCCCGCGTTCCCAATCCTCGGCGGGGATGTCGGAGTACGTGACCTCACGGTTGAGCGCGTCCGAGAACTCCCGGGCGACCCCGTGCATGTCTTGTGACCGCGGACCGGTGAGTTCGTATATCCGGCCCAGATGCGGCCCGGGGTCGGCGAGAACGGCAGCGACCACCCGGGCGACATCAGCCGCCGCAACCGGAGAGGTCTTGCCCCGTCCGAACGGCACCTCGATGCGGCCTCGGGCGCGCACGGTCGGAGCGGCCAGAGGGAAAAAGCTCTCCAGGAACATCGTCGGTCGGATGGTGACGACCGGCAGGCCGGACCACGCGAGCGCCTGCTCACTGAGCCAGTGCTGCCGCTGCTGACCGCTCGAGGTGGTGTTCTGAATGCTCATCTGGGAGACGGTCATCTGCGACATGTTGACCACGGCGTCCACCCCGACTTCCCGGGCGACCACCGCCATGGTGACCGTCGCTTCCAGGTACCCGGCAGACACGGACATGCCGAAGTAGACTCGCCGACAGCCGCTGACGACCCGATAGACGTCGGCCGGTTCGAGTAGGTCTCCGACCACCACCTCCGCCCCGACGGCCCGTAAAGCTGCCGCCCGGTCGTCTTCGCGGCGCACCATGGCGCGAACCGGGAGCCCGCGCTCGAGGAGCAGGCCGCACACCGTTCGCCCCACCGCCCCGAGTTGACCGGCTGCCCCGGTGACGAGGATCGGTCCGTTATCGGTCATATGACGATTCCTTTCGCCGAACGACGGCGATCACCCGCCGGTAACGGGCGGCGAAGCCGGCTGCTGACGGTGAAGCGAGGCGCGCTCCCAGAACGCGCGGACGCTGCTGATAAGGCCTGCATCGTCGAATTGGAACACGTCAACGCCGTCGAACGAGACAGGGCCTCCATCGGTCACGCCATTGATGGTCCACACCATCGCTGCCTCATGATCGCTCACGAAGATCTCACGCGGGACGATCTCGATCGACTGGTACCGGGCCATCTCTCGATCCCAGAACTCGCCGATCTCGCGGTGCCCTCGGCGTACAGGAACGCCGACGGGATCCTCTGAATAGCGTCGGTCGCGAACGTTCGGAGCCATGCCTCTCGGTCGCGAGCAGCCCAAGAGGCCGCGTATGCGCGGATCATCGTCTCTAGCACCGTCCGCTCGGTCACTTCAGCCGCCGGGTCATGCACTTCGGCATCGCGGCAGCTCAGGGTAGCTTGTCGAAAAAGAGATAAACGGCGGCAATCCGGCCGTCCCGGGCAATGATGAAATCAGTCCCGGCGTAAGCTGGCGCCTCACCAGGGCGGCCCGATACCCATTGGATCCGCCCGCCATTGCCCAATTCCTCGGGCCCGGCAATTGGCTGATATCGAAAGTCAGGGTGAGTAGCCTTGATCGCGCCCGCGACGCGATCGATCTCGTCGCGGCCACGGTGGACGCCCCTGGGCTCGTAGAACACGCAATCTTCGGTGAAGATCTCGTCGATGGCCGCGCGCCGACGCGCGGGGTCGTTTTCACCGAAGACGTCGTGAAGATTGCGGATCAGCAAGGTCGATATGCTGTAGGACATGGCTTGTCTCCTCTCGGCATCGAGTGCGGCTTGCGATATCTCGACCCGGAAGGGCTCGATTGCAGTGATCTGATCCACGACAGCTGGACCACATCACCGCGCCTCCCCACGCCTAACGTTTGAGCTCAGCCGCCGTCGCAGGCCGGCTGGAGCGAAGGGTTAGGCCGCATTGGACCAGAACTCATATGCACGCAAGAGTTCATCCTCTCGGGTGAGAGCTTCGACGTCTGAGGCTCTGGTTTCGACGAAGTGAGCAAGCAGTGCCGCTACGGCTCGGCGTTGCTCCGCGTTGCAGTACTGAATGAACTCGTTCTCCGCCCCATCGGCGTACAGATGAAAGAGCAACTGGTCGCCATACCAGCCGTGTTGGGAACTTGGCGGATCCAGCGCGAACTTTGCCAAGGTGGGCATGTAGTACGCCTTGCCATGAGGCGACGTGAAACACAAGGGATCCCAACCGGGATTGCCAACATGGCTGACAAGCAGGGTGTCGCGATCGTGCGTGCGCAGCGTTTCGTCGTGTTCGGCACACTCCTCGCAATGCGTGTAGTTCGTGAAGTGATCTGGCTTCGGCACACCGCCAAAGGCGGCGTTGATGGCGGCGAGCACTTCACTGTCGGTCGGCATATGCGGCCTAACGCTCGCGATCAGCGGCGCGCGTCGCGCCGTCCGCTGCATGCCGTTGTTATGTGGTCTTCCGCAAGTTGAATCGTTTCCTCATTCCCATGGCAAACGTTTTCTGCGGCAAAAGCCCTTTCAAGACCGGCACCCAACGGGCATCGCTTCCCACTCGGTAGCGCAGACGAGGCGCCTTGGCTCCCGCAACGCGCACGACCAGTTCTGCTACTTCTGCCGGGTCGCCGCCCTCAACAAAACTACGCTCGATCGAGGAGTTCAGCGCCTCTCGAAGGCAGTCGTAATCCCCGAACCTGCGCGCTTCCAAGCCCATGCTTTCGTGCAGACGCGTCCTGTAGAACCCCGGCTCGATAAGTGAGACATGGACACCGAACGGCTCAACCTCGTAGCAGAGAGCCTCGCTGTAGCCCTCCAGTGCAAACTTGCTCGCCGTATAGAAAGCCTGTCCCGGTATGGCGACAAGCCCTGCGAGCGAGCAGACGTTAATAATGCGCCCACTCTTCCGCGCTCTCATGACGGGCAGCACAGCGTTCGTCATCCGCACGATTCCGAAGAAATTGGTCTCGAACACCGCTCGCGCTTCGTCGACGTCGGTCTCTTCGGCAAGGCTCAGGTGTGTGGTGCCAGCGTTGTTCACCAGTACGTCGATTCTCCCCTCAGAATCGAGGACCGTCCTCACGCATACCTGCACTGAGTCCTGCGATCGAACATCCAGCGTGAGCATCTCAACGCCGGGGTCAGTAACGGCATCTTTGCTCCGGCTCGTGCCAAACACCCGGTATTCGCGGTGATGAAGTCGTCGTGCGATGACCCGCCCGAAGCCGGACGACGCCCCCGTGACCAGCGCGATCTTTCTTGCTGTCACGATCCAATCTGCTCGTTTCTAGGCCGCATAACGCTCGGTATCAGCCGCAGCCGAAGGCCGTCGGCTGCATGCCGAAGTTAGGCCGCCCACTTCATCTATGGCGCTTGACGAACGCATGGCATGGCCGACGGCACCCAGCGCTTGGTACCCAGAAGCAGTCCATGGTTCCACCCCGGCGCGTTCAGTTCGTAGACGCGCTGCATCGACCAGTCGAAGCGGGCTCGTAACTCGATCATAGAGGCTGGAAGCACGGTCTCGTAGACCTGGATCGCGCAGAGTAGATAGTTCTCCGAGAACTCATGGAACAGCACATCCACGATCGCGCCGATCGGCGGCGTGGTACGCCGCAAGTCTAGGCCGGAAGTCTTGCCGAGCGCATCCCCCCATGGCGGAGCGATGAATGCGATGAGCAGATCATCCCGGGCCACCGACAGGCCGGCCAGCCCTGACCGGTAGTCAGCGTTGAGGATGTCGATCGGCAACGCCAAGGCTGCCATGTTCTGTTGGGTAAGCCGGAACACCCGCTCATCTGCCTCGAACCCTATGCCGCGCGCACCCGGCAGGTGACGCAGCAACCAGTACAGCGTGTTGCCGGAGCCGGCAAAGGGATCGAGGACCAGCGTTCGGGGCGTCGGCGGGCCCTTCGTGGCACGTACGGCAACATCCTTGCCGATCGCATCTCCCAATTCATCGCGTGTGCATTCGACCGCTGTTCGTCCCAGCACCCGGGCGCCCTTCGCATACCAATCGGCCGGCGCCATCCCATAGATGGAGACGTAGTTACGATCGCCATAGCTGTCGCTGCCGTAGCGTTGCACTTCCCACAACGCCAGGACCGTGTTGCGCTTGGTGCCGGCCAACAGCAGCTCACGATCATATGTGGGAACCTGATCTCTCATGGTCCCTCGCCGGCCTAACGCCCGGCATCACCCGCCCGCCCACAAGATTGATTTACATGAGAGCCGGCGTGTCGCGGGTCGGGTGCATGCCGTTGTTATGCCTCGCCGCTGTGTTGCGCAGCATGCTTACCTTACTCAAGTCGTAGCACCATGTGCTCGACATCGTAATACTCACCGTCCTGCTTCATCGCCTCCCGTTCCAGCGCATATATCTGAAACCCTTGTGAGAGGTAGAGACCGCGGGCCGTCTGATTGACGGTCACCACGTCCAGGCCGAGTTGCTCCAACCCCGGAAGGGGTTTGACGCGCTCGATGAGGGCGGTAAGCAAAGCTCTACCCACGCCTCTGCCGCGCAACTCGGGGGCAACATACATGCCCCAGACGAACCCCTTGTGACGGAGTTTCAGGTGCGTCTCCCTGTAGAAACCGGCGACGCCGATTAACCGACCGTCTTCTCCGAATGCGCCAAGAACGAAATTCTCATCCGTGCAGTGGAAGCGGCCCCGCCTTACCTCCGCCGGCATGACGGACTCCTCGGCGAAGGTCGAGCCGAACGCCTCCGGGTTTTCCCGCAGGCCGCGTAGCCTGAAGGAGTAGAACAACTCCACATCTGAGGGTTCGAGAGTCCTGATCCTCACAAAACTTACATTGCGAAAAGCGAAGAGGCATAACGTTATCGCGTTCAGCGGCGGGGCGCAGCCCCGTCCCGCTGCAACGCGGTGTTAGCCAGCTCCGCTCACGCTCCAGTAGCGGATGGCATCAGCTGCATCGTCAGGCGACTCTCTGCCGATAGATGCCCACTCAGCCTTCTCCTTCTCCTGATACCACTCGAGAAAATGGGTAATTGCCTTCCGCTGGTCGGCGCTAAAGCCAACCGAGCGTGGTCCGAACCACTCCCTGTCCGAAGGAGCCGGTGGCGTCAACTCGTGGACGAGGTTGTCGACAAGAGCGTCCACCTTGTCGGTATCGCGTACGCACCAGACGATCAGGGTCGGCAAGTAGTATCGCCACGCCCCGACGGCAAGCAAAGCCGCCTCGACACAAGATCCCTGGCGGCGTGCAGCTTCCTGCCAGGTCACGAAGGTGTGTGGCTCGCTCCAGAACTCGCGATACGTCTCGATGCACTCGTTGCAGTGGTCGTTAGTCAGATCAGCTGCCGGCGGGAGATCGCCGCGCTCGAATGCGGCCTCCACAGTGCGAATGATGTCTTGGCCGCCCATGCCACTCGTCTGGCTAACGCCGCGGTGAGCGGCGCTCGAAGCGCGTCCGCTCTACTGCGAAGTTATGCGGGCAAGGCATACCAGCCGCGTCCATGGGTTGCTTGCCGGGCTCCGGTCACGACCGCGCCGCGTACAGACGGTTGCTCTCCTCGAACAACTGCAGGTTCTTTTGCACGTCATACGGCAGTTCGACAAGCCACTCCGGATCCCACTCACTGCGTGGCACCCCGAAGAAGTCGCCACCGTACACGTGAATCGCGCCGGTCAGGCGTCCGATCGGGTTGGTCACGGAATGGATGATGTCGCGGCCCAAGGGCAGGGCGTCGCGTTCGCTGATTGCCTTGGCGCTCGCGGCCTCGATTCGGCCGCCGGGATCGTCCGGCACCCGTCGCCAGAGGATATTGTCCTCACGGCCCGTGTAGATCCCGATGACGGCCCACATGTTGTGGTTGTGCGGCATCACGGTCATCCGCGGCCCCCAGATGACGTTCAGGATTGTGAGATCAGCGGCGCGATGGAGCGTCTGGACCTCGGCCCGAACGGGCTCGCCCAATACTTTTAGGACCGCCCTCGGGTCCTCGACCGCCCGAGCTACGACTTCACGTAGCGCCGGCAGTTGCTGACCTTCGTTCACTGACGCGCAGCAGTCGGCTCTAAACCGGTCGAGATCAAACATGAGTGTGACCTCCTTCTCGCTCCGTATAACGCTACGGATCAGCGGGCGGCGCTGCGCGCCGCCCGCTGCATTCGGATGTTAGAGGGCACTTCAGAGTCGCGATCGCCAGTAGCCAGGGCGGCGGCGACCGTGAGCCACAGCGACGACTTCGATAGCATCGTCGCGAACGATGTACACCAAACTAAAGGGGTATCTCGGAAACACGTACCTTCGAGCGCGACTGCCATACCGTGGCCAGGTCCGAGGATGTGCAGCGACAGCGTCGACGGCCTGTCGTAGCTCTTCGCGAAAGCCGTGCGCAGCTGAGGGATTTCTCGCGGCATACCAGTCATGCGTGGATTCCGCCTCCTGCGCTGCAGCAGGGTGGAACCTGACAGCCGCTGGCGCCATTCAGCGCTGGTACAGTCGCGCCCTAAGCTCGTCCCAGGGAACCGTTTCGACTGCGCCAGAGTCTAGCTCCGTGATTCGGCGCTCAACCTCGATCCGCCACGCGTCCTCGGCTCCTGCCTCAGACTCGGCGTCCAAGGTATCGATCAGAAGGCGCATCAGCGTCGCCCGTTCCTCCGGATCGAGCCTCATCGCCTCCTCAAACAGCTCTCGCGCTGATCTGGCCATGCGTCGATCCTACCATTCCGTGTGACCGTGCCGCTGTCCCTCTAACTTCTAATTCCACAGAACTGCATATCCCCCTCCTGGACGGTGCGGATGTCGCGTCCGTCTTCGAGCAAATGGGTCGCGAAGGAGTGTCGGAACGTGTGCGGCGTGGCGCGTTTGCTGAGCCCGGCCTGAGGTCCACTGCCACGGCCACTCCCGGCCGGCGTTCGGGTATTTGCGCGCCAGGGCCCACGGCAGCTCGACCCAGCCGGCGCCGAACGCCAGATCGGCCTCGTGCTGGCGCTTCACCTTCAGCAGGTGCCGCCGCAGAGGCTCCTTGGCCACGGTTGGCAGCACGGTGACGCGATCCTTGGCGCCCTTGCCGTCACGGACGACGATCTGATTCATCGCGAAGTCGATGTCCTGCACTCTCAGGCGGGCGCACTCGAGCAGGCGCAGCCCGGAGCCGTAGAGCAGAGCGGCCATGAGGCGTGGCGTGCCGTCCAGCTTGGCGATGACCGCGCGCACCTCGTCGCGCGTCAGCACGATCGGCAAGTGCTTCGGTCGCCTCGCCCGGACGACGTCCTCGAGCCAGGGCAGCTCCTGTTGCAGGACGTAGCGGTAGAGAAACAGCAGCGCGCTCAGCGCCTGGTTCTGGGTCGACGCGGCCACTCGCCCCTCGACAGCAAGTGAGCTGAGGAATTGCACGACCTCGGGCGCGCCCATCTCGGCGGGGTGGCGCTTGCCGTGGAACAGGATGAAGCGGCGGATCCATCCGATATACGACTTCTCGGTGCTCCGACTGCCGTGGCGCAGGCGGTTGGCCTCGCGCACGCGATCCAGCAGCCTGAGTGGCCGCGGGCTGTTCTGGCCGGCCTCGCGTACGAGCGAGGGCGGGGCCGGCACGATAGCGGGCACGCGCCGGCGTCAGCGCATAGCGCACGCCATCGTTGATCTCGAGCGCCATAGTTGATAGGAGAGTAGGCGCCGGTCGAAGCAGCCGGCAAGAGTCGACGAACTGATACAGCAAGCCGGCACCGCGGGTCCCCGGGGCCGCGTGCGCAAGGAGTCATCATGGCCACCAAGATCGAACAATTCGCCCCCGAGCTGGAAAAGATCATCGCGACGTCCGAGCCCATCCGCGCGCTGGCCGACGGATTCGGCGGCGCTCAGGGTCCCGCCGAGGGGCCGCTCTGGTGGAAGGAAGGTCGCTACCTGCTGTTCAGCGACATCCACAACAACAAGCGGATGAAGTACGTGCCCGGCCAGGGCGTGTCGCTGTTCCTCGAGCCGACGAACCGCGCCAACGGGCTCACGCGCGATCTCCAGGGTCGGCTCGATCGCCTGCGAGCACGACAGCCGGCGCGTCACGCGGCTGGAGCTCGACGGCAGCCTCACGGTGCTCGCCAACAGCTTTCAGGGCCGGCGGCTGAACCGTCCCAACGACGTCGTGGTCAAATCCGACGGCTGCATCTACTTCACCGATCCGTGGACCAGTCCCCTCGCCCCCGAGCAGTGGGACCTCACCTTCTCCGGCGTCTACCGCCTCACGCCCGATCTCGGCACCTACACCCTGCTCGATCGACGACTTCGTGTTGCCCAACGGGCTCGCGTTCTCGCCGGACGAGAGTGTCCTCTACATCAACGACACGCGGCGCAAGCACATCCGTGCCTTCGATCTGCTGCCCAACGGCACGCTCGCGAAGCAGACCGATCGTGTCTTCGCGGATCTCGGCGGCGACGAGCCGGGCGTGCCCGACGGCATGAAGGTCGACGTGGAAGGCAACGTGTACTGCGGCGGCGCCGGCGGGATCTGGATCATGGATCCGCGCGGCAAGAAGCTCGGCCGGATCGTGCACGGGGCTCCGGCCACGACGAACATCGCCTTCGGCGGCGACGACTGGAAGACGCTCTACTTCACGAGCCGCAACCACCTGGGCTCGGTCGACGTGAAGATTCCCGGCATCCCCGTGCCGGTCGCGAAGAAGTAAAGCGGCGAAGCGCTAGCTCTGCCGCACGTACTTGTCGACGCGCATCCGCGAGCCGAGCGCCAGGTAGATATCCCCGCGCGCGTCGATCCAGCTGCCGTGCGCCGAGAGCGAGTCCCAGCGCGCGACCACCTTCCCTTGCGGGTCCATCAGGCTGATGCGCGGCGAGAGTCCGCTGACGCCGCCCTCGCTGATGCAGAAGAGGCCGTCGCGATCGATGGAGATATCCAGGGGCCGGCGCAGATCGGGCCAGATCGTCAGGAACTTGCCGTCCGCCGCGAAGACCTGGATGCGGTTGTTCTCGCGGTCGCACACGTAGACCAGGCCGCGCGCGTCGACCACCAGGCTGTGCGGCAAGTGGAAGTGATCCGGCTCGGTCTTGCCCGGGTGTCCCCACGATCCGAGCAGCCGGCCGTCGGCGTCGAAGCGATGCACGCGGGCGTTGCGATAGCCGTCGGTCACGTAGAGCTGGCCGGACGGCGACGGCACCATCTCCGTCGGGTAGTTGAACGGGCCGGCCGAGCGCGGGACGAGCTCGCCCGGCTTCTCGCATCCGGTGTCCGAGTGAACGCCGCGGCGGCCCAGCACCTGGAGCGGCTTGCCGTCGAGGGTGTACATGAGGCACACCGAATCGTCGCGATCCGTCAGGTACACGATGTCGTTGGCGATGTAGATGCCGTGCGGATTGGCGAACGCGCCGATGCCCCAGGCGCCGAGGTGCTTGCCGTCCCGGTCGAAGACCATCACGGGCGGGTCCTTGCGCTGGAACACGTAGACCCGATCCTGCGAATCGGTGGCGATGGCGCTGACGTTGCCGAACGTGTGGCCCGTCGGCAGCTGCCCCCAGCTCTCGGTCAGCTCGTATTTGTATTTGCCGGACCCGACCGTCGCCATGGCTAGGACCTCCTGAACGCTGGGATCACCTCGTGGGTAAAGAGCCGCAGGCTCTCGCGCTCGAGCGCGGGCGGGATGAGCCCGCCGGAGTTCGGCTCGAGCAAGATGCCGTCGATGCCGAGCTCGGCGCGCAGCTTCGTCAGACGCTCGATCAGCTGCGCCGGGGTGCCGAACGCGACCTTCTTCTCGAGCACGTCTTCGTACGAGAGATTCGCCATGCGCTCGGCCTGGAAGCTCCGCTGCTCGGCGGGCCCGGCGCCCGCGCGGCCGACCGCCGAGCGCGCGAGCGCTGATTGCCGCTCGAAGAACGCCGCGATGCTCTCGCGCGGCTCCTCGATCGCCGCGCGCTCGGTCGCGGCGGCGTAGACGGGGATGCGCACGTACGCGCTCGGCGTACCCGTGTGCCCCGCATCGCTCCAGGCCTTGCGATACGACGCGAGCGACACCTTGAGATCATTCATATCCGTCGCGCGCAGCCCGACGAAGATCGGCAGGCCGAGGCGGCCCGCCACGCCGAACGTCTCGTGGGACGTCGTCGCCATGCGGATCGGCGGATGCGGCGTCTGGTACGGGCGCGGCGACACCGTGGCGTTCTCGAAGCGATAGAACTCGCCGGCGTGACTGAACGGCTCGCCCTTCCACGCCTCGCGCAAGATCGTCAGCGTTTCGTGAAAGCGCGCCTGACTCTCGCCGTACGGCACGCCGTAGACGTCGTAGCTGCGCACGACCCCGCTGCGGCCGATGCCGAACTCGAAGCGGCCCTTGCTGATCTGATCGATCGTCGCGATCTCTTCGGCGATGCGCAAGGGATGATTCAGCGGCAGCACCTGGACGGCCGTGCCGACGCGCAGCCGCTTGGTCCGCGTGGCGATCGAGCTCGCCATCAGGAGCGAGGCGGAGATCACCGAGCGCGCCGGGGTGAAATGGATCTCGCCGAGCCAGACGCAGTCCATGCCCCAGGCTTCGGCGATGTCGGCCAGCTCGAACGCGTCGTCGAACGCCGAGACCGCCGTGGCGCCGCGACGCATCTCCTCGACGAAGAGTCCGAAGTGCATGCCGGCAGTTATACCATGTGCGCCGCGTGCCTGGCCCCGGCGCGGAATCTGGCCTACACTAGCGCCGAATTCAGCCCGATCCTGGGCCGGGAGGACACGCGTGTCACAGGACAAGACCGAGCTGGTCGAGATCCTCCGCAAGATGATCCTGATCCGCGAGTTCGATCTGCTCGCGATCGAGCTGCGCAAGGCGAAGCGGATCTACGGCGCGCTGCATCCCTACGTCGGCGAGGAAGCCGTCGCCGTCGGCGTGTGCGCCGCGCTGCGTCCAAGCGATCGCATCACCAGCACGCATCGGGGCCACGGCCACTGCATCGCCAAGGGCGCCGACATCAACCGCATGATGGCCGAGCTCTTCGGCCGGGTCGACGGCTACTGCAAGGGCAAGGGCGGCTCGATGCACATCGCCGACTTCGCCATCGGGATGCTCGGCGCCAACGGCATCGTCGCCGGCGGCATGCCGATCGCCTGCGGCGCGGCGCTCGCCGCCCAGATGGAAGACCGCGGCGGTGTCGCCGCGTGCTTCTTCGGCGACGGCGCCACCGGCGAGGGCGAGTTCCACGAGACGCTCAACATCGCCTCGCTCTGGAAGCTGCCGCTGCTCTTCGTGTGCGAGAACAACCGCTACGGCGCCGGCAACGCGGTCGAGTCGGTGCGCCAGGTCACCGACATCGCGCTGCACGCGCCGGCCTACGGGCTGCCCGGCGTCTCGGTGGACGGTAACGACGTGCTCGCGGTCCGCGACGCGGCCGCGCAGGCGGTCGAGCGGGCGCGGCGCGGCGACGGGCCGACCCTGCTCCACTGCAAGACGTTCCGCTCGCTCTTCCACGCGATGCGCGACGCGCCGCCGCCCGAGACGCGGTCGCCGGAGATCCTCGCCGAGTGGAGGGCGCGCGACCGCGATGCCGTCGGGCGGTTCGAGGATCTGCTGACCGGTCGCGGTCTCGTCACGCCGGCCGACGTCGCCGAGATCCGCGCCGGGGTGAAGCGCGACCTGGAGGCGGCGGTCGAGTTCGCGGAGAAGAGCCCCTACCCCGACCCGAACGATCTGCTCGTCGACATGTTCGCCGAGTAAGGAGCAAGCCAGTGCGTGAGATCACGGTCGCCCAGGCGCTCGAGGAAGCGATGATCGAGGAGATGGAGCGGGACGAACGCGTCATCACGATGGCCACCGTCCGCGCGCCGGCGCTCGAGAACAAGTTCGGCGACCGCCGCGTGCGCTTCACGCCGATCTCCGAGGCGGCCTTCACGGGCATCGGCCTGGGCGCGGCGGGCAGCGGGCTCCGCCCGGTCGTGCACTGGGGCATGGTCACCTTCTCGTTCGTCGCGATGGATCAGATCGTCAACCAGGCGAGCAAGATCCGGTACATGTTCGGCGGCCAGGCCAACTTCCCGGTGACCTATCGATGCACGACGGGCGGCGGCGCGCAGATCGCCGCCCAGCACTCGCAGAGCCCGTACTCGATGTTCATGCACCTCGCCGGATTGAAGATCATCCTGCCGTCGACGCCGGCGGACGCGAAGGGGCTCCTCAAGAGCTCGATCCGCGACAATAACCCGGTGATCTTCTTCGAGTGCAGCCGCCTCGCCGGTGTCAGCGGGCCGGTGCCGGACGGCGATCACACCGTGCCGATCGGCGTCGCCGACGTGAAGCGCGCCGGCCGCGACGTCACCGTCGTCGGGCTCGCCTACTACGTGCGCGAGGCGCTCGCGGTCGCGGATGCGCTGGCCAAGGAAGGCATCTCGATCGAGGTCGTCGACCCGCGCACCCTGGTGCCGATGGACGCCGAGGCGATTCGCGCGTCGGTGCGCCGGACCGGACGGCTCGTCGTGGTCGACGAGGCGCCGGCGACATGCTCGGCGGCGTCCGAGATCGCCGCGCTGGTCACCGAGGATCCCGAGACGTTCCGGGCGCTCAAGGCGCCGGTGCAGCGCGTGTGCGCGGCGCCGGTTCCGGTTCCGTTCAGCCCGCCGCTGGAGCAGGCCGCGCTGCCCGACCGGGCCCGGATCGAGGCGGCCATTCGCCGGGTGCTGTAGAGACTCACACGGAGGGCAGACGTGCCGATCACGACGATCACGATTCCCCACTTCGCCACCGGACCGACGCCGCCCCGCGCCGCGAGCGCCGACGGGCCCAACATGCTGCGCACCCGCGTCGCCGATCTCGTGGCCAAGATGGGCCCGCCGCCGTGGTCGCGGCGGGTCATCCAGGACGAGCGCAACCTCGTCACGTTGATCGCCAACCGGCCGGGCGGCGGCAATCGCCCGCACTGGCACGCCGACTTCGACGAGTGGTGGGTCGTGATGGCGGGCGAGTTCACCTGGGAGCTGACCGGCGGCATCGTCGTCGAGGCGCGCAAGGACGACATCGTCTGGGTGCCGCGCGGCACCGTGCATCACATCAAGACGGTGGGCACCGAGAACTCGCTGCGTCTGGCTGTCGCCATGCCGCCGGCGACGCACTACTTCAGCCCGTGCGAGCAGTGCGGCTACGACGACGAGGGCCCGCGGGAGTGGAACGCCTGAGCGCGTGCTAGTCGCTCAGAAGACTCAGTCGCTCACAAGATCGCGCGCGGCGGCACGTACGCGAGCATGAACACGCTGAGCTGTACGAGCAGCAGCTTGTTCCACGCGACGCTCGCGGCCGCCGCTTCCTCGGCGCCGAGCTCCTGAGCGAAAATCCCCGCGAGCGCCGACTGCGTCAGGCTCATCGCGCCGACCATCAGGTGCTGCGGGATCGAGCCGGGCGGCTGGGCGCGATGCCCGTGCGCGAGCGCGGCGCTGAGCAGGTAGTACGAGAACTCCTGCGTGATCGCCGCCTCGGCGGTCTCGCGCAGCCACCGCCCGAGACTGTGCTTGCGGCGCTCCAGCCGCGCCTGGTCCACCTCGCCGTCCGGCTTGAGGAAGAACTGCGCCGAGCGCGGGAACTTGATGAAGTGATCGTAGAGGGCGGTCGTCAGCTCTCGCTCGTGGCTCAGCACGTTCGGCGCCGAGCGGCGGATCGCGGCCACGTCGGCCTCTGACATCCCGACGAACTCCATCATGTCGCGGATGAACCGCGGCATGTCCGTACCCGGGAGATATCCGGGCACGGTTCTCGCCGGCGTCGGTTGTTCGGCCCGCGCCGCTTCCTCGGCCATGGCGCCGCTATCCCGTCCGCAGCTTCTCGAGCAGGCGCGGGTCGGGATCCACGCCGAGGCCCGGGCCCTGGGGCACCGCGATGCGGCCGCCCTTGGGATCGATCGCGTCGTTCAACGGATTGTCGGCGAAGTCGCAGTAGAAGCGCTCGACCGGCGAGTCGCTGGCCATCGCCGCGATGCAGTGGATCGACGCGAGCAGGCCCGGGCCGAAATAGGCCGAGTGCGGCACGACCTGCACGCCGAACATCTCGCCGAGCGTCATCACCTTGCGCATCTCGGTCACGCCGCCGACCTTCGTGACGCTCGGCTGGGCATACGTGATCGCGCCCGCCTCCATCGCGCGGCGAAACTCCCACGCCGTGCCGTAGTTCTCGCCCGCCGCGGTCGGGATGCCGCCGCGCGTGCGCACCTCGGCGAGCCCCGCGAGGTTCTCGGGCGGCCACACCGGCTCTTCGAGCCAGTGCAGGTCGAGCGGCGCCAGGCGGCGCGCCATCTCGATCGCCTGGGGCACGGTCCACGGACAGTTCGTGTCGACCATGATCGGGATCGTCGGTCCGGCGACGTCGCGCGCGGCCTTCACCTCGGGCACCGTGATCTCGTGCAGCTTGATGAGCCGATAGCCGCGGCCGAGCGCCTGCTCGGTATAGCGAGCGACCGCATCGGCGGCGCCGTAGCGCAGAAGGCTCGCATAGGCCGGGAGATCGGCGCGTGGGCTTCCGCCGAGCAGGCGGTAGAGCGGCACGCCGGCCACCTTGCCCGCGATGTCCCAGAGCGCGATGTCGATGCCCGACAGCGCGTACATGGTCGGCCCGTTGCGGCCGATCCCGTGCACCACGCGCTGGACGTCGTCGTTGATCGCGGAGATCTGGCTCGGATCGCGCCCGACGCACATGGGCCCGAGCACGGTGTCGATGATGGCGCGCGTGGCCGGGAAGACCCGATGGCCGAACGCCTCGCCCCAGCCGACGATCCCGCCGTCGGTCTCGACGCGCACGAGCAGCATGTCGATGCTGGTCCGCGGCCGGCCGCCGAGCATCGGCGTGGGCCCGTCGATCAGCATCGGAAGGTTGAGCACGAGCGTCTGAACTCGCGTGATCTTCATGCGGGCTGAGCCTCCATGCTTCCGTGGTAGGGTACCCAGGCCGGGGTGGATCGGTGTCGTGGTAGTGCGCGCCGCAGGCCGTCACGGGGCTGGGGCCCCGCCGGACGAGGCGCGCTTACAAATCGGGAGCGTCGGTGGTCACGAAAGAGCGGTTCGAGCAGGGGTTGACCCTGCAGCAGTACGTCGATCACATGTCCGTCAATCGCGAGCGATTCGTCGAGGCGCTCGACGAGGTGACGATCCGGCCCGACGAGGCGCAGATTCTGGAGCGGCTCGGCGGGGCGCGCCGCGTGCTCGTCATCAGCGAGGACTGGTGCGGCACCTGTCTGGCCCACGTGCCGTTCGTGGCCAAGCTCGTCGAGGGCCGCGCGAACATCGAGATGCGGCTCTTTCCGCGCGACTCGAATCTCGACCTGATGGACCAGTATCTGAAGCAGGGTCGCTACCGCTCGATCCCTGTGTTCGCCTTCTTCGACGAGCACATGAACGAGCTGGCGCGGTTCCTGGAGACCCGCCCGAGCTGACGGCGGGCGGGCGGGCGAGGAATCCATGCGCGGCATTGTAGCGTCTCAAGGTCGAAGGGGGTGGACTCGATGAGCAATCCGATCGTACACGTGACGAACGCCACATTCGACGGCGTCGTGACGAGTGAGCGGCCGGTTGTCGTCGACTTCTGGGCGCCGTGGTGCGGTCCGTGCCGGGTCATCGGGCCCGTGCTCGACGAGATCGCGCGCGAGGTCGGCGACCAGGCGACGATCGCCAAGGTGAACGTCGACGAGGAGCCGGCGCTGGCGGCGCGCTTCGGTGTGCAGGCGATCCCGCAGCTGGTGTTCTTCAAGCTCGGCCAGGAGAAGGACCGGCTGGTGGGCGCGGCGCCCAAGCGAGAGATCGTCAAGCGGCTCGACACGCTCCGCGACTGAGGCTACCGAGCCGATGATCGACGCGGCGGACGCGGTCGTCATCGGCTCGGGCGCCTTCGGCTCGAGCGTCGCCTATCACCTCGCCCGGCACGGTCTGCGGGTCGCTCTCCTCGATCGCTCCCGTCTCGCCTCCCAAACTTCGCCTCGCGCCGCCGGGCTCAGCAGTCAAGTGCGTGCCACCCCCGCTCTCACCGCCATCGCCCGTCGCGCGGTCGTGAAGCTCGCGTCGTTCACCGACGAGACCGGCCAGCCGCTGCGGTTCACCCAGAGCGGCGCCCTCAAGATCGCGCGCAACGAGCGCGATGCCGCCCAGCTCGGTCGTGAGGTCCAGCGGGGCCGCGAGGTCGGCGTCGCGATCGACTTCGTCTCGACCGCCGAGGCGCGGCGCCGGCTGCCGATCCTGCGCGAGCGCGGCATCGCCGCCGTCACCTGGAGCCCGACCGACTGCAACGTCGAGCCGTCGGAGCTGCCGATCGGCTATTGCCGCGCGGCGGAGAAGATGGGCGCCATCCTGCTGCCGAACACGCCCGCCACCGGCTTCGAGATCGGCACGCGAGGCGTCGAAGGCGTGCGCACGCCGCACGGCACGATCGCCACGCGCGTGGTGGTCGACGCCGCGGGAGCGTGGTCGCGGGTCGTCGCGGAAACCCTCGGCGCGCCGCTGCAGGTCGTGCCGACGCGCCATCAGCTCTTCATCACCGAGCCGATCCCGGGCGTCGTCCCCGAGTTCCCGATCGCGCGGGTGATCGACGCGAACGTCTACATTCGCCACGAGCGCGGCGGCCTCATGCTCGGCGGCTACGAGTCCGATCCGCTGCAGGTCGACGCGGCGACGTTGCCGCCGGCGTTCGAGATGGCCGAGCTGCCGCTCGACATCGAGGTACTGCGGCGGCTCGCGGCGAGCGTCGCCGAGCAGTTCCCGATCTTCCAGGACTCGGCGATCCAGATCGCCGAGCACCGCGGCGGGCTGCCGACGATCACGACCGACGACCGCTACCTGGTCGGGCCGCTGCCCGGCGTCGCGGGCGCCTGGGTGATGAGCGGCTGCTGTGTGGGCGGCCTCAGCGCGTCACCGGCGCTCGGCGAGGCGCTCGCCGAGTGGATCGTCGACGGGAAGTCCGAGCTCGACCTGTCGGAGATCTCGACGGCGCGCTTCGCCGGGCGCGCGATCGACGAGGCCGAGCTACGCGAGCGCTGCCGGCGCGCCTACGCGACCCACTACCGGGCCGATCGCGAGTAGGACGCGGCGAGCGGCGAGAACGCGCTCACGAACCGCCGCATGTCGGCGAGCGTGCCGATCGTCAGCCGAAAGCTCCCGTCGATGACCGGCTTCTTCGCCATGCTCCGCACCAGAATCCCCTGATCGCGGAGTGCACGCACGGCTGCCTCGCAATCACCGGGCGGCCACACCAGGAGATAGTTGCCGCCCTCGCCCGCGTAGCGCACACCGAGCCGGCGTAGCTCTCCGATGGTCCACTCGCGCGCGGCGAGCACCTCGGCGACGTAGCGTCGCGTATGGTCAGGGTCCGCCATCGCGGCCTTGCCTGCGACGACCGCAAACATGTTGATGTCGTACGGCCCGGTCACCCGGCGCAGGCGCTCGACGATGGTCGGGTGGCCGACCGCGAATCCCAGCCGCAGGGCCGCGAGGCCGGCCGCCTTCGAGAGCGACTGGAGCGCGACAACATTGGCAAGCTCGCGCGCCAGCGGCACGACCGACTGGCCGGTGAACGCGACGTACAGCTCGTCGACGACCACCAACGTCTGCGGCGCCGAGCGCGCGAGCGCCACGAGCGTGGCCGGCTCGACCAGGGTTCCCGTCGGATTGTTCGGGTTACAGACGAACAGCAAACGCGGGCGCGATTCGAGCTTTCGCGTGATCGCCGCCAGCGGGAATCGCAGATCCTCCGGGTAGAGGACCTCGTCGATCACCATCCCCTGCTGCTGCGCGCACGGCTCGTAGTACCCGAACGTCGGCGCCGTCGTCAGGAACGTGCTGCCCTTCTCGCCGTAGGCGTCGAAGATCGCGCGGATCGCCGCGTCGACGCCGTTGAACGCCTCGACGTACTGCTCCGGCACGCCGACGGTCTCCGCATAGGCGGCGTTGAGCCCCGCGTACTCCGGGTAGGCGCCGTAGGCATCGGGCGGCAGGCTGCGAATCGCCTCGAGCACGCGCGGGCTCGGCCCGATCGTGCTCTCGTTGAAGTCGAGGCGCAGCATCGGCCGCCGGCCCTCGAGCGGCGCCACGTATGGCGTGAGGGCTTCGACTTCGGCCCGGGCCCTGATCATCTCGCGCTCGAGCTCGTCAGGCGCGAGCCGGAGCGGCCGCCGACTTCTTCTTCAGCTCGGGGATCACGTGCTTGCCGAACATCTCGATCGACGTCATCACCCGGTCGTGCGGCACGGTCTCGGTCGCCATCAGGAACTGCAGCTCGTCGACCCCGGCCTCCTCGTGGATCGCGATCCCGCGCAGGCAGCTCTCCGGGTCGCCGGCCACGAGCACGCCGCGCTCGACCAGGGTGTCGGCGTCGATCTGATTCCACAGGGCCGACGCGATCTGGCCGGATCCGCCCGAGAGATCCACTTCGGGCGCGCCCGCGGCGCCCTTCGCCCTTCAGGTAGCGCGAGAAATTGGCCTTCAGGTGCTCGGGCACGCCGCCCCACGAGGCGACGAGCTGCTCGTAGAGATGGGTCTGGTCCTTGAGGTACGGACGATCAGGTCCGAAGAACGTCCTCAGCGATTTCGCCGCCAGCTCGCGCGCGCTCTTGCCGTCCGAGTCGCAGAGCGCCATCGTCGAGCTCAGCCACTGATCGTTCACGAATTTCCCGACCGGCTTGGCGTGTCGCACGCGCTCCTTGTACTGCTTGATGTGGGGCGCCAGATACGAGGGCGCCGCGACGCTCAGCGCCATCACGCCGATGCCCAGCTCGGCGGCGAGCTCGTACGTGGCCGGCTGCAGCGCGGCGACCCAGATCGGCGGGTGCGGCTTCTGATAGGGCTTCGGCCGCACGTCGCGCGGCGGCACCTTCCAGAACTGCCCCTCCGCGGAGAACATGCCGTCCTCCCAGATCCGCGGAATCATACGGAGCGATTCTTCCCACATCGCGCGCGTGTTGCGCGGATCGATCCCCATCCCCATCTGCTCGTACGGCGCCGAGCGTCCGGTGCCGAACTCGACGCGCCCGCCGGACATGTGATCGACCATCGCCACGCGCTCGGCGACCCGCGCCGGATGGTGATACGGCAGGATCACGACGCCGAACCCCAGGCGGATGCGCTTGGTGAGCTGGCTCAGCGCGCCGAAGATGACTTCCGGGCACGGCGACATCGAGAAGCTCGTGAGGAAGTGATGCTCGACGAACCAGACCGTGTCGAAGCCCATGCGATCGGCGAGCACGCACTGCTCGAGCGTCTCCTTGATGACCGCGTGATCGTCGACCACCGGCCGCTGCATCTCGTACGCGAGGCTCAGTCTCATTGCGCCGTCTCCTCCGTGGGCCCCAAGAGTAGCAAACATCGGGCACCCAGGGGGACCTTGACAGCCCCTGCCTTTCACCCGATCCTCGCGCGCAAGATGCCGGCGCGAACCGGAAAACAATTCCTCGAGTGTCTTCGGCGCACCGCGCGCCAGCTGTGGGTCGAAGGCGAGCGCGTCGACGACGTCACCACGCATCCGGCGCTCGCGGGCGCCGCGCAGACGATCGCCGGCGTGTTCGATCGCCAGCACGCCTTTCCCGACGATTGCTTGACCCCCGATCCCGAGACCGGCGAGCCGGTCAACGTGGGGCACATGATCCCGCGCTCGGTCGCCGATCTGAAGCGCCGCAACCGCGGCCTCGCGCGGATCGCGGAAGCCACCGTCGGGCTCATGGGCCGCACGCCGGACTACATGAACGTCAAGTTCGCCAGCTTCGCGTCGCGGGCGCACGACTGGCGGGGCGCCGAGGGCCGAAACGAGGAAGGCGCGCACAACATCGTGCGCTTCCAGAAGCGGATCGCGCGCGAAGACGTCTCGCTCACCCACACGATCATCCATCCGACCATCGACAAGTCGACCGACGGCCAGTTCGCCGGCAACCGCGTGCCCGTGCACAAGACCGGCGACACGGCCGCCGGCATCGTCGTGCGCGGCGCCCGGATCCTGGCGACCCTGGCGCCGTTCGCCGACGAGATCGCCGTCTACCCGGCGCATCCGCTGCCGGCGGGCGCCGAAGCCTACGCGCTGGCGTTCTCGATCAGGGTCGACACGCCGGGCCTGATCTTCCTGTGCCGCGACAGCGCCGCCACCCCGGCCGCGGATGTCTTCGACCGGCCGCTCTCGACGCGGTTCGACGAGCAGGACGCGTTCGTGATCTTCGACGACGTCGAGATCCCGCGCGACCGGCTCTTCTGCGACGGCCACCTCGACGTGTACAACACGGTGGGCACGACCGGGCTGCGCGACAACATGACGAACCAGACCACGATTCGCGCGCTGACGAAGCTCGAGTTCGCCTACGGGCTCGCGTGCCGGATGGCCGACACGCTCGGGGACGCGACTCCCGCGACCCACGAGATGCTGGGCGAGCTGCTGGACTACGTCGAAGTCTCGCGGAACGCGGTGATGCTGTCAGCCGAGCACGGATACGATATCGGCAACGGCGTCTGGTTTCCCGAAGGCCGGGCGCTGCATCCGATGCGCTCGCTCCTCGCGACGTGGTTTCCCCGGGTGAACGAGATCCTGATGCTCATCGGCAGCCACAATCTCCTGGCGACGCCGAGCCGGCGCCAGCTCGACCACGAGGGGCTTCGTCCGCTGCTCGACGAGTTCATGCACGGGGCCCGCGGGCACCGGCGCCGAAGAGCGCGCCGCGCTGTTCCGGCTCGCGTGGGATTTCGTCGGCTCGAGCCTGGCGGGCCGCAACGTGCTCTACGAGCGCTTCTACCTGACGTCGGCGGCGCGCAACCGCATCAACCACCACCTTCGCAACGTCGACCGAAGCCGTGCCTACGCGCTGGTCGACGAGATCCTGGCCGCCGGGCGCAAGACCGCCGATCGCTGAGGCGCTCAGCGCTTACTGGAGGGCGAGGACGGCGGCGCGAAGCTCGGTGATGTGAACCACGCGAACGACGGTCGCCGCGGGCGTGATCGTCGCGTCGGTCCACGCCGGGGCCGAGAGACCGCGCGCCGCGTAGACCGCCGAGACCGCGGAGCGCAGCTCGGCGAGGTGGACCTGCTTGATCGTCGTCGCCCCGGCGGCGAGGCTCGGATCGCTCCAGCCGAAGGCCGTGAGCCCCTGACGTGCGCGCAGGGTGTCGATCGCGCCGCGAAGCTCCGTGAAGTGCACGGCGCGGACGATGCTCGTGAGCGGCGTCAAGGTCGGGTCGGTGAACACGCGGCTGAACCGAGCGGTCACCGCGCGCGCCTGGTCGAGGACGACCGTGCAGGACGCCGAGCCGCTGCAGGCGCCGCTCCAGCCGGCGAAGACCGAGCCGGCGCCCGGCGTCGCGGTCAAGGTCACCGACGTACCCGCGGCGAACGTCGCGGTGCAGACGAGGCTACAGGTGATCCCGGCCGGCGCGCTCGTCACGGTTCCGGTCCCGCCGCCCGAGACGGTCACGGTGAGCCCGACGGTCGCAGACGAGGCAAACGTCGCGGTGACGGTCGTCGCGCTCGTCGGCGTGACGGTGCAGGTTCCGGTCCCCGAGCAGCCGCCGCCCGACCAGCCGCCGAAGACTGAGCCGCCGGCCGGCGTCGCGGTGAGGACGACCGAGCTGCCCGACGGGAAGCTCGCCGAGCACGTCGTGCCGCACGTGATGCCGGCGGGCGCGCTCGTGACGCTGCCGTTTCCGAGCCCGGCGCGTACGACCGTGACCGCCACCGGTGCCGGCGCGAACGCCGCGCTCACCGTCGTCGCGGTCGCCATCGTCAAGGTGCACGCCCCGGTCCCCGAGCATCCTCCACCCGACCAGCCGGAGAACGCCGAGCCCGCGGCCGGTGTTGCCGTGAGCGTCACGCTGGTCCCGGCGGTGAACATGGCCGAGCAAGTAGCTCCACAGCTGATGCCGGCCGGCGCGCTGCTGACCGTGCCGTTGCCCGTCCGGGTCACGCTGAGCGTGACGGGCGCCGGTCGTCGCGGGAAACTCGTAGGCGCCGATGTCGAACGCCGAGCCCTGGGGCCGCGGCGCACTTTCCAGGTCGTCCGTCACGTTGGCGATCGTTCCGCCCGCGTCGCGCGCCGGCGAGGTGGAGCTCAGGTGGTAGTCGTTGCCGGCGAAGTTGACGAAGAGCGCCGCGGGCGTGGCGATGATCGAGTGCATGTCCTGGCCGGTCGCGCTGCGCCACGCCGCCAGGGTCACCCGCGTGTCGCCGCCGTCGGCCGAGAAGCGGTCCATGATCACGTTGGTGTCGCTGACGAAGCCGGGCAGGCTGTCGGCGGAGATCGCGATGCTGCCGCGGAACGACTGCTGGTTGAAGAGGATGTTGTTGCGCACGACGTTCCCGGTGCTCGCGTTCTGGATGTTGATCGCCCAGCGCGCGTCGGACGCCATCACGATCGTGTTGTTGAGGACCTGGTTGTTCCGCGCGGGCTGACCGCCGTCGATCTGATAGAGCGAGATGCCGCTGGCGTGATTGTTGTACAGGAGATTGTTGCGGATGATCGAGCTCTGCACGCCGTCGCAGTTGATGCCGGAGCCGCCGGCGACCCCGTTGTCGTGGATGACGTTGCCCTCGACGACGGCGCCCGAGATGATGCCGTCGCCGCCCTGGCTCAGATCGCCGTTCATGTGGATGCCGTTCGCGTTGTTCCCCCACACGACGTTGTGGCGAATCACGGGCCGGTCGCCGCTGTTGCCGACGTAGATGCCGTGCTCGGCCTGCGAGCGGGACATCGTGTTGTTCTCGATCAGCAGGTCGTCGCTGAAGCCGGTGAGAATGCCCCAGCGTCCGTTGAGGTCGCCGGTGTTACCGCGGATCGTGACGTGGTTGTTCAGGACGGCGCGGATGCCGGCGCGCGGGACGCCCGTGACCGTGAAGTTCTCGATCACGACCCAGCTGGCGCCCTCGAGATTGATGCCGTCGGGTGTCGTCGGATTCTGCGTGTCGACGATCGCGCCCGGATCGCCCCGGAAGGTGATGGGATCCGTCGCGGTCCCGCTCGTCGTCAGGTAGAGGCCCGCGTAGTGGCCGGCGCGCACGATCACCAGGTCGCCGGCGCGCACCGTGTTGGCCGCCTTCTGCAAGGTCCGCCAGGGGCTCGTGATCGAGCCCGCGGCCGAGTCGTTGCCGGCCGGGTCGACGTAGAAGGTCCTGAGTGGTGCCGCGGCCGAGCCCGCCGCCGATGCGATCCAGAGGACGGCGGCCACGGCCAATATCCGGAAGAGGCGAGCCATGCGTCCTGGATGAAGCACCGGAGGTGCCAGGTCGAGCACGCGCCAAAGTCGCGGCGTACATAGCCTATCGGGCTCTCGAGCCGGTGCCAGAACGGCGGCAACCGCGCCGGGGCGTCACCGTTCCGACGACCGCTGTGAGATGCTTCTCGCCATGCCGCCCTCCCAGGACGTGATCGACGCGATCGACCATCTTCTCGAGCCGCTTCTGGAGACTCTCGAGCGAGTCGGCTGGGTCCAGCGGCATCTCTTTCCTCCGATGGCGCCCCACCTCGCCGAGCAGCTGGCGCCGGGCGCCGATGCCGTGGCCGGGCCACTGAGCGTCCTCGAGAAGCTCGACTGGCCGGACGATCTCCGGTTCATGCGCGATCGCCTCGTCGACGTCGCGCGACAGACGATCGATCTGGTCACGGCGTTCGTCGGCGCCGCGAAGTCGCCCGAGAACCCGATCGACCTCTATCGCGCGCTGCGGCGCTTCGCCCGCATCCAGGAGACGCTCTACCCGCTGGCGCCCGCGTTCGAGCCGGTGAGCCGATGGTTTCTCGAGCCGGCGCGACGGGACGACGACGAGCTCGTCGCGCGCTTGCGTGAAGGCGCGCTCCGCGACGACGAGGCGCGGGTGGGCGTGCTGCACGCCTCGAACGAGCGCGACGCGCGGGGCGGCTTCTCGGTCTACGTGCCGGAGCAGTCGGACGGCCACACCCCGATGCCGCTCGTCGTGGCGCTGCACGGCGGTCACGGTCACGGCCGGGACTTTCTGTGGAGCTGGCTCGCCGACGCACGGTCGCGCGGCGTACTCCTGATGGCGCCGACCTCGCGCGACCGCACCTGGTCGATCATGGGTCTCGACGACGTCGACGCGGAGGGACTGCGCGAGATGGTGGAGTCGGTCGCGGCGCGCTACCCCGTCGACCGCTCGCGCGTGCTACTGACCGGCATGTCCGATGGCGCGACCTACAGCTTGCTGTGCGGCCTTCGCGACGGCGCCACGCCGTTCACGCACCTGGCGCCGGCGTGCGGCGTCCTGCATCCGTTTCTCTTCACGGCCAGTGGGCTCGAGCGCGCCGCGGGCCGGCCGATCTACATGGTCCACGGCGCGCTCGACTGGATGTTCCCGGTCTCGGTGGCGCACCTCGGGCGCGACGCCTTGCAGGCCGCCGGCGCGCGGCTCGTCTACCGCGAGATCGAGGACCTGTCCCACACCTACCCGCGGGACGAGAATCCGAAGATCCTCGACTGGCTGATCGGAGACGCTGCCGCTACGGCTTGAGGATCACCCGTGTCGCGGCCGTGCCCGCGTTCTTGCCCTGCCACTCCGCGAACGCGAACGCCTTGTTGACGTCCGCGAGCGGGAAGCTGTGCGACACGACCTTCGAGAGCGGGTACTTGTCCCGCGTGCGCACCAGGAACTCGAGCGCGGCCGGCATGATCCACGGGTTGTAGTGCATGAGCCCCGTCCACTTGACCTGCTGCGCGATCACCTTGATGGCGGGGAAGCTGACCGGCTGCGGCACGATGTTGCCGATGTCGACGAACTTGCCGCCGCAGCCGGACCATGTCGAGCCCCTCGACCGTCGCCGCCGCGATGCCGACGACCTCGACCACCACGTCGGCGCCGCGCCCGTCGGTGAGATCCTTCACGCGCTGAACGCGGGCTTCCGGGGTCGGGAGCTCGTTCATGTCGATGACGTCGGTCGCGCCGCACTTCTTGGCGAAGTCGAGGCGCAGCGGCTGCTTGTCGATCGAGATGACCTTCGACGCGCCCTTCTCCGCGGCGATGGCCGCGGCGTAGATCCCGAGCCCGCCGGCGCCCTGGATCACGACGACGTCGCCGAACTGCATGTTCGCAGTACTCGAGCCCGTGCAGCACCTGACACATCGCGCAGTTCACCGGCGGAATCGCGTCGTCCGGCAGGATGTCCGGCACCTTGAAGACGTAGTGGCCGGGCGGCAGGAAGTAGTACTCGGCGTAGCCGCCGTCGCAGTACGGGTACTCGTTCAACGTGAACTGCATGCTCCGGCGCTGGCGATGCGGGCAGACGTGATGCTCGCCGCGCACGCACCAGTAGCAGCGATTGCACGGATTGAAGAACGGAAACGCGACGCGGTCGCCTTCCTTCAGCGGTCGTCGCAGCGAATCCGTGGTGACGCCCTTGCCGAGGCTCGCGACCACGCCGGTGAACTCGTGGCCGGGCACCCGTCGCATGTCCGGGCCGGAGTAGTTCCCGTCATTGCGCCAGTAGTGCAGGTCCGATCCGCAGATCGCGGCGGCGGTGTTCTTGATGAGAATCCCGCCGGCCTCGACCTCCGGGGTCGGCAGGGTCTCGAGCTCGAGCGGCTTACCAGGCTGGTTGAGTACGACGGTCAGTCCCTTCGGCACCGGCATGTCCTCCTGCAGTGCGCGCCCCAGGCCGTCGCGGGGTCCGGGCCCTGCCGGCTGAAGCGCGACTACGGATTGAAGTAGTCGATCGGCGGTCCGCGGCGGGCCGCCCGGCCCTATCGTAATTGATGTTGGCCCGGAGTTCTCCCGCTCCCTCGGTCCCCAGCCGGTGTTTTGCGGTCGACGCCAATGTAAGAACTACTCGGTAGAGATTACAGGGAACCGCGTCAGCTGCCGGACAGCCCTTTCAGAAACAAGCATTTACGGTGTGTAACCTCTTCAATTCCGGTGGCACCCATCTTGCGACGCAAGCCGCGCCGGGCGATCACCGGATTCATGCCGGGGTAATACCCTGTCTGCCACTCGACGTGAGTACGCGCGCTGAGCGCGCGATTGAGAAGGAGCACCAGAGATGGCTCGTGTCGCACAGGCCGCGGCCACGGTTGACCTGCCAGGCTTCCTGAGCGCCCTCAAGGCCGTCCGGAAGGGCGACTTCTCGGTGCGGCTGCCCGATGACTGGGTCGGGGTCGCGGGCAAGGTCGCCGATACCTTCAACGAAGTGGTCGAGATGAACCAGCGCCTGGCCTCCGAGCTCGAGCGCCTCCGCCTCGCCATCGGCCAGCACGGCAAGATCACCGAGCGCGCGTCGGTGGGGCCGGTCTCCGGCGCGTGGGCCGATTCGGTGGCGAACGTGAACTCGCTGGTCGCGAGCCTCGTGCAGCCCACCAGCGAGGCCGCGCGCGTGATCGGCGCCGTGGCCAAGGGTGATCTCTCGCAGAGCATGGCGCTCGAGGTCGACGATCGCCCGCTCGAGGGCGAGTTCCTCCGCTCCGCGAAGACCGTCAACCTGATGGTCGAGCAGCTCCGCTCCTTCGCCGCCGAGGTCACGCGCGTCGCCCGCGAGGTCGGCACCGAAGGCAAGCTCGGCGGTCAGGCCGACGTCCGCGACGTGGCCGGCACCTGGAAGGACCTCACCGACTCCGTCAACTCCATGGCCGGCAACCTCACCGCCCAGGTCCGCAACATCGCCGAGGTCACCACCGCCGTCGCCAACGGCGATCTTTCTCGCAAGATCACCGTCGACGTGCGCGGCGAGGTGCTCGAGCTCAAGAACACCATCAACACGATGGTCGACCAGCTCCGCTCCTTCGCCGCCGAGGTCACGCGCGTCGCGCGCGAGGTCGGCACCGAGGGCAAGCTCGGCGGCCAGGCCGACGTCCGCGACGTGGCCGGCACCTGGAAGGACCTCACCGACTCCGTCAACTCGATGGCCGGCAACCTCACCGCCCAGGTCCGCA
Organism: uncultured Candidatus Rokubacteria bacterium; assembly: GCA_963789955.1. Lineage (GTDB taxonomy): Bacteria > Methylomirabilota > Methylomirabilia > Rokubacteriales > CSP1-6 > AR31. The sequence continues at coordinate 257,108 of CAWBMV010000022.1, read as the reverse complement.
ACATCGCCGAGGTCACCACCGCGGTCGCCAACGGCGACCTGTCACGAAGATCACCGTCGACGTGCGCGGCGAGGTGCTCGAGCTCAAGAACACGATCAACACGATGGTCGACCAGCTCCGCTCCTTCGCCGCCGAGGTCACGCGCGTCGCGCGCGAGGTCGGCACCGAGGGCAAGCTCGGCGGCCAGGCCCGAGTCGAAGGCGTGTCCGGTACCTGGCGCGACCTCACCGACTCGGTCAACTCGATGGCCGGCAACCTCACCGCCCAGGTGCGCAACATCGCCGAGGTCACCACCGCCGTCGCCAACGGCGACCTGTCGCGGAAGATCACCGTCGACGTCAAGGGCGAGATCCTCGAGCTCAAGAACACGGTCAACACGATGGTCGACCAGCTCAGCTCGTTCGCGGCCGAGGTGACGCGCGTCGCGCGCGAGGTCGGCACCGAGGGCAAGCTCGGCGGCCAGGCCGACGTCCGCGACGTGGCCGGCACCTGGAAGGACCTCACCGACTCGCGTCAACTCGATGGCCGGCAACCTGACCGCGCAGGTCCGCAACATCGCCGACGTGACGAAGGCGGTCGCGAACGGCGACCTGTCCAAGAAGATCACCGTCAACGTGCGCGGCGAGATCTTCGAGCTCAAGACCACGATCAACACGATGGTCGACCAGCTCAGCTCGTTCGCGGCCGAGGTGACGCGCGTCGCGCGCGAGGTCGGCACCGAGGGCAAGCTCGGCGGTCAGGCCGACGTGCGCGGCGTCGCCGGCACCTGGAAGGACCTCACCGACTCCGTCAACTCGATGGCCGGCAACCTCACCGCCCAGGTCCGCAACATCGCCGAGGTGACGACCGCCGTGGCCAACGGCGACCTCTCCGAAAGATCACCGTCGACGTCCGCGGCGAGATCCTCGAGCTCAAGACACCGATCAACACGATGGTCGACCAGCTCCGCTCGTTCGCGGCCGAGGTCACGCGCGTCGCGCGCGAGGTCGGCACCGAGGGCAAGCTCGGCGGCCAGGCCGACGTCAAGGACGTCGCCGGCACCTGGAAGGACCTGACCGACTCGGTCAACTCGATGGCCGGCAACCTGACCGGCCCAGGTCCGCAACATCGCCGACGTCACCAAGGCCGTCGCCGCCGGCGACCTGTCGCGCAAGATCACGCGTCGACGTCCGCGGCGAGATCCTCGACCTCAAGGACACCGTCAACCGCATGGTCGACCAGCTGCGCTCGTTCGCGGCCGAGGTGACGCGCGTCGCGCGCGAGGTCGGCACCGAGGGCAAGCTCGGCGGCCAGGCCGACGTCAAGGACGTGGCCGGCACCTGGAAGGACCTCACCGACAACGTCAACTCGATGGCCAGTAACCTGACGACCCAGGTCCGCAACATCGCCGACGTCACCAAGGCCGTCGCCGCCGGCGACCTCTCGCGCAAGATCAGCGTCGACGTCCGCGGCGAGATCCTCGACCTCAAGGACACCGTCAACCGCATGGTCGACCAGCTCCGCTCGTTCGCGGCCGAGGTGACGCGCGTCGCGCGCGAGGTCGGCACCGAGGGCAAGCTCGGCGGCCAGGCCGACGTCAAGGAAGTGGCCGGCACCTGGAAGGACCTCACCGACAACGTCAACTCGATGGCCAGCAACCTGACCGGTCAGGTGCGCGGCATCGCGCGCGTCGTCACCGCCGTCGCCAACGGCGACCTCCGCCGCAAGCTCACGCTCGAGGCCAAGGGCGAGATCGCCGAGCTGGCCGACACGATCAACTCGATGATCGACACCCTCGCCACCTTCGCCGACCAGGTCACGTCGGTCGCGCGCGAGGTCGGCGTCGAAGGCAAGCTCGGCGGCCAGGCGCGCGTGCCCGGCGCCGCCGGCACGTGGAAGGACCTCACCGACAACGTGAACCAGCTCGCGGCCAATCTCACCACGCAGGTCCGCGCGATCGCCGAGGTGGCGACCGCGGTGACCACGGGCGACCTGACGCGCGAGATCTCCGTCGACGCGCGCGGCGAGGTGGCCGTCCTCAAGGACACCACCAACGAGATGATCCGCAACCTCCGCGAGACGACGCTCAAGAACAGCGAGCAGGACTGGCTCAAGACCAACCTCGCCAAGTTCAGCCGCATGCTCCAGGGCCAGAAGGATCTGCTCGAGGTCGGCCGGCTCATCCTGTCCGAGCTGGCGCCGGTCGTCTCGGCGCATCGCGGCGCCTTCTATCTCCTCGATGCGTCCGACGACCAGCAGCGGCTCAAGCTGCTCGCCGGGTACGCCCTCGAGGCCGAGGCGCCGACGACGTTCCAGATCGGCGAGGGCCTGGTCGGCCAGTGCGCCCGCGAGAAGCGCGGTCTCCTGCTCGACACCGTGCCGGCGAACTACGTCCGCATCAGCTCGGGGCTCGGCGGCGCCACGCCGGCGAGCCTGATCATCCTGCCGGTGCTGTTCGAGGGCGACGTCAAGGGCGTGATCGAGCTGGCGTCGTTCGACCGCTTCAACCCGACGCACAAGGCCTTCCTGGACCTGCTCGTGGAAAGTATCGGGATCGTGATCAACACGATCGAGGCGAACATGCGCACGGAGGCGCTGCTGGCGCAGTCGCAGTCGCTGGCCTCCGAGCTCGGACAGACCAACCAGGAGCTCCAGGAAAAGGCCCAGCTCCTCGCCCACCAGAACGCGGAAGTCGAGCGCAAGAACCGTGAGGTCGAGCTGGCCCGGCAGGCCCTCGAGGAAAAGGCGGCGCAGCTCGCGCTCACCTCGAAGTACAAATCCGAATTCCTCGCCAACATGTCGCACGAGCTCCGCACGCCGCTGAACAGCCTGCTGATCCTCTCCGACCAGCTGTCGAAGAACCCCGACGGCAACCTCAGCTCGCGGCAGACCGAGTTCGCCAAGACCATCCACTCATCCGGTAACGACCTGCTGAACCTCATCAACGACATCCTCGACCTGTCCAAGATCGAGTCGGGGACGGTCGTCGTCGACGTGGGCGAGATGTGGTTCTCGGATCTCCACAGCTTCGTCGAGCGGACGTTCAATCATCTGGCCGAGGCCAAGGGGCTCGAGTTCGTCATCCAGCTCCTGCCGGACCTGCCGCGCGCGATCCACACCGACGCCAAGCGCCTCCAGCAGATCCTGAAGAACCTGCTCTCGAACGCCTTCAAGTTCACGCGCCACGGCCGCGTCGACCTGACGATCGGCCTCGCCGATCCCGCCAATCTGGAGCACGGAGTCCTCCGAGGGCCGCGGCCCCGCCATCGCGTTCTCGGTGACGGACACCGGCATCGGCATCCCGTCGGAGAAGCAGCAGATCATCTTCGAGGCGTTCCAGCAGGCCGACGGCAGCACGAGCCGCACGTACGGCGGCACCGGCCTCGGTCTCGCGATCAGCCGCGAGCTCTCGCGCCTGCTCGGCGGCGAGATCCACCTCGTGAGCTCGCAGGGGCGCGGCAGCACGCTTCACGCTCTACCTGCCGATGACCTACACGCCGCCGGCGACGCCGCGCCGTCCGGCGGCCGGTCCCGAGGCGCGCCTCTCAGGTGCCGGCCACCCGCGTCCCCGTCGCGGCGGTGCTCGCCGAGGTCGCCGACCGCCACCGCCGTCGAGGAGGCGAGCGACGACCGGCGAGCCATCCAGCCGGGCGACCGCGTCCTGCTCATCGTCGAGAACGACGCGGCGTTCGCGCGCGCCGTCCTGGACGAAGCGCACGCGCAGGGCTTCAAGGGCGTGATCACCGTCGTTCGGCGCGGCGGCCCTGGGCCTGAGCCAGGAGTTTCAGCCGGTCGCGATCACCCTCGACATCTCGCTGCCGGACATCAACGGCTACTGGGTGCTCGAGCGCATCAAGAACGACATGGCGACCCGCCACATCCCCGTGTACATCATCACCACCGACGACGACGTCGAGCGCGGTCTACGGCTCGGCGCCCGGATGGTCATCACCAAGCCGCTCGCCAGCGGCGAGGCGCTCGAGGAAACGGTGGCGGCGATCAAGCGCCACACCGACGCGGCCACGCGCGACCTCCTGATCGTCGAGCCCGCCGCCGCGCGCCGGGAGCAGCTCGTCGCGCTCCTGGGCGGTCCCGACGTGAGCATCACGGCGGTCGGCAGCGGCGCCGACGCGATCGCGGCCCTCGAGCGGCGAGTCCCGGAGTGCGTGGTGCTGAATCCGCGCCTGCCCGACACGACGCCCCTGGATCTCGCGAAGCGGCTGCTCAAGCACGCGCCGTCGCGGACCGCCTCCTTGCTGCTGCCACGGCGATCCCGACACCGAAGATCAGGTCGACGCCGTCAAGCGCGCGCTGCCGGGCCTGACGGTCAAGGACGTGCGGACGGACCAGAGGCTGCTCGACCAGACCGCGCTCTACCTGCACCGTCGCTTCGGCGACCTCTCGGCGGGGCAGCGCCGGATCCTCAGCGACCTGCACGGTGGCAGACCGCGCGCTGGGCGGCAAGAAGGTCCTCATCGTGGACGACGACATCCGCAACATCTTCGCGCTCACCAGCGTCCTCGAGGAGCACCACATGCTGGTGGTGTCCGCGGAGAACGGGCGCGACGCGATCAAGATCGCTCCAGGCCTACGCGGACATCGACGTGGTGCTGATGGATATCATGATGCCGGAGATGGACGGCATGGAGACCACGCGGCAGATCCGCCTGGACCCGCGGTCCAAGGACGTCCCGATCATCGCGGTCACCGCCAAGGCCATGAAAGGCGACCGCGAGAAGTGCATCGAGGCCGGCGCCTGGGACTACCTGGCCAAGCCGGTCGATCCCGAGGAGCTGGTCGCGATGCTGCGGGCGTGGCTGGTTCGCTAGGCGTGGCGCGGTGGCGCCTGCGAAGCCGATGAGCGACGTCGAAGAGCCGCGCGGCGCCTCGACGCCGCTGCTTCCGGCGGCGCGCGAGCGCGTCAACATCCTGATCGTCGACGACACCGTGGCGCAGCGCATGGCGGTCGAGACGGTGCTCGCCGACCTCGACGAAAACGTCGTCGCCGTCGACTCGGGGCGCGAAGCCCTGCGCTATCTCCTCGATCACGACGTCGCGGTGATCCTGCTGGACGTCAACATGCCGGAGATGGACGGCTTCGAGACCGCGGCGATGATCCGGCAGCGCCCGCGGACGCGCAACGTGCCCATCATCTTCGTCACCGCGGACACCGATGAGCTGCACGCGGCGCGGGGCTACTCGCTCGGCGCCGTCGACTATCTGTTCAGCCCGTTCCTGCCGGAGATTCTCCGGACCAAGGTCAGGGTCTTCGTGGAGCTGGCGCGGATGCACGCGCAGGCGCGCCGGCACGCCGAGGAGCGGGTGGCGCTGGCCACCGAGCAGGCTGCTCGTGTCGCCGCGGAGGCGACGAATCTCCGGCTGGGCGTGCTGGCCGAAGCCACCCGCGTGTTGACGCGGCCGATCGAGGGCGGCTCGATCGCCGGCGATCTGCTCCGCGCGGTGCTGCCGTACATGGCCGACCTCGCGGGCGTCGTCCCGGTCGACGCGACCCGATCGCCGGAAGCCGAGGGGGTCTGGCTCCGCGTCGATGCCGACGGACGGCTCGCCCCGCCGTCGGCCGGAGTCGCCGCGCACCGGGAAATCCTCGACGCGGCCTTGCGCGTGATTGCCAGCCACAAGCTCGAGACCTTGCCCACGAAGGACGGCACCGGGACGTGGGCGATCGTGGCGCCGCTGCCCGCCCGCGGCACGACGCTCGGCGCCATGGCCTTCGCCATGCTCGATTCGGGTCGCCGCTACACCACGGCCGACATCGAGCTCGTCCGCGACCTGGCGAGCCGCACCGCCATCGCGCTCGACAACCGCAGTCTCTATCGCGAGATCGAGGAGCGCGACCGCCGCAAGGACGAGTTCCTCGCGATGCTCGCGCACGAGCTCAGGAATCCGCTGGCGGCCATCAGCAACGCCGCCGCGGTGCTCGAGAAGCTCGGTCGCCAGGACGACGACACCGCGCGGATCCGGACGATCATCGGACGCCAGACACACCATCTGGCCCGCCTCGTCGACGATCTGCTCGACGTCGCGCGGGTGACCACGGGCCGAATCGTCGTCGAACGCGAGCCGGTCGCGTTCGCCGACGTGGCGCGCCGCGCGCTCCAGGCCTTCGACGCAGCCGGCAAGACCGCCAATCACGAGATCGTCCTGAAGACCGACCCCGTCTGGGTGATCGGCGACGCCTCGAGGCTCGAGCAAGTGGTGGCGAATCTCCTCGACAACGCGCTCCGCTACACCGCGCGCGGCGGCCGCGTGATCGTCAGCGTGCAGCGCGACGGCACCGAGGCCGTCCTGCGAGTGAGCGATACGGGCCGCGGCATCCCGGCCGCCCTGCTGCCGCAGATCTTCGATCTGTTCGTTCGCGGCGGCGGCACCGGCCACGCGCGCGCCGACGGCCTCGGTCTCGGCCTGACCCTGGTCCGGCGGCTGGTCGAGCTGCACGGCGGCGCCGTCGAGGCGCTCAGCGCCGGCGAGGGGCGCGGGAGCGAGCTCGTCGTCCGCCTGCCGGCGAGCGCCGCGCCGGCGGCGCCGGCGAGCCTGGCGGTGCCGTCGACGTTGCGCCCGACGCGCATCCTCATCGTCGAGGACAACGAGGACGCCCGCGAGAGCTTGCGCCTGCTGCTCGAGCTCGACGGTCACCAGGTCGCGGTCGCGGTCAGCGGCGAGGACGGGCTCGAGCACGCGCGGTCCGCTGATTTCACGTTCGCGCTGGTCGACCTCGGATTGCCGGGAATCGACGGCTTCGAGGTCGCCCGACAGCTACGGGCGATGGGCCGCGGCGCCGACGTGAGACTGATCGCCATCAGCGGCTACGGCCAGCCGGTCGATCGCAAGCGCGCGCAGGCCGCCGGCTTCGACGCGCACCTCGTGAAGCCGGTCGACACGAATCATCTCCGCACGGTTCTCGCCGAGCTCACGCCCGCCGTGCTTAGCGATTGGCCGCCTCCAGGGTGCGGATCTGGGCCACCCGCAGTTCGTTCACGAGCCGGCCCTGCAGCGTGCGATTCATCCGCTCGCTCCGCCCCCGCGCCTGCGGCGAGAAACTCACGATGTGCTCAATGCCGAGCCGGGCGAGCGCGCGGCCTACCTGGGTCACTTTCGCGCGATCGGGCGCGGTACCGGAGGTCGGCGTGTACACCGCCCAGCTGGCGCGCTCGGTGTAGATGGCCCCGGAATGCCGTGTTGCTCCAGGATCACGCGCAGGGCGGTCATGATGGCGCCGAGACTTTCGCCGCCCTCGACCAGTTGCGCATCGAGCACACGCTTGGTGGCGTCGTCCACCGCCACGATCAAGGCCTGCCACTGCTCGGGGACCAACGCGAGCCAGCGATGACGGCTGCCGTCGAGGTGCACCAGCTCGCCCCAGCATGGCCGCGGCTCGCGGCGCCGCCGATGGCGGCCGCGCGCCCGGTGCTTCGGCGCAGGCCGGCCTTGGAACTCATAATTGAGGGTCACCCTCCGGTTCGCTTGACGACCCTCGTAAGTTAGCCTAGCCTCGGTCGCGCGCTTCAGAGCGCGGGGCCGGGGCCCCGCCGAGACGCGCATATCAAGTCCTGGAGAGACCAATGGCTGACGTGCTCACGGTGGTGGCGAAGATCCGGGCGGCGAAGGGCAAGGGCGACGCGCTGGCGGCGCTCCTCAAGGAACAGGTGGCCGCGGTCATGAAGGCCGAGCCGGGCTGCATCGTGTATCGCCCGCACCGCTCGACGAAGGATCCCGACGTCTTCGTCTTCTACGAGCAGTACAAGGACGACGCCGCCTTCGACGTCCATCGCAAGGCGCCCCACCTCGTCGCGTATCGCGAGCGGCGCGAGAAGGAAGGACTGACCGAGGGGAAGGCCGAGGTGGAGATCTTCAGATCTCTCACCGACTAGCGGCTCGCCCGGCGAGCCCGGCGGCGACGGCGCGGCCGTCGACCTTCGCCGCCCTCAAGACTCGGAACTACGCGCTCTACTGGTCGGGCCTGGTCTTCTACGTCCTCGGCCATCGGGCGGAGTACGTCACCTTCGCGTGGATGACGTGGGAGCTGACGCGCGACCCGCTGCATCTCGGCTATCTCGGCCTGGCGCAGGGCGCGCCGCTCGTCGTGTTCCAGCTCCTCGCCGGCGTCCTGGCCGATCGCACCAGTCGTCGGCGGCTCTTGCTCGTGACGACGACCTTGACGTCGTCGACCCTGATCCTCGCCTTCGTCTTGATCGTGCTGGGACTCGCGCGGGTCCAGCACCTGCTCGTGCTGGCCGCGCTCAGCAGCAGCTTTCGCGCGTTCGACGAGCCCAGCCGGATGTCGCTGGTGCCGCAGCTGATCGATCGCGAGCGGCTGCCGAACGCGATCGCCCTCGGCTCGATCCCCTGGCAGGCCGGCCGGATGATCGGCCCGTCGATCACCGGTATCCTGATCGCGGCCTTCGGCGGCACGGTCGGCTTCGGGCTGGCGGCGATCGCCTCGTGCACCGCGCTCGCGCTCTACAGCCGTCTCGACGTCCGTGAGGAGGTCAAGACGAGCGACGGACGGCGTGTCCTCGCGCAGCTCGCCGAGGGGCTGAGCTTCGTCGGCCACAACTTCGTGTTCGCGAGCCTGATCAGCCTGGCTCTCTTCAACGCGCTGTTCGGCCTCTCGTACATCACGTTGCTGCCCGTGTACGCCGACGCGTATTTCGGGATGGGCTCGACCGGCTACGGATTGCTGAGCGCGGCGCACGGCGCCGGATCGCTGCTCGGCACCTTGATCATCGCGACGGCCGCGCAGCGCATCCTGCGTCCGGGCGTGGTCATGCTGTGCGCGGCGGCGAGCATGGGGCTGGCGCTGATGACGTTCTCACGATCGCCGGGCATGGGAGTCGCGTTCCCGATGCTGGCGCTGACCGGCTTCTGCAGCACCTTCTACCTGACGCACGTGACCACGCTCATCCAGACCAAGGTGCCCGACCACCTGCGCGGCCGCGTCTTGAGCCTCTACTCGCTCTGCTGGAACCTGCTCCCGCTCGGTGGTCTCCTGGCCGGCGCGCTGGCGGCCGCGGTCGACGCGCGCTTCGCGGTGCTGGTCGGCGGGGCGCTCGTGTCCGCCAACGCGCTCGTCCTGCTCACCTCGCGGCGCCTCCGCGCGATCGAGTGACGCGAAGCCCTAGCTCGGCAGCTTCTCGGCGTCGGGCGCCGGCCTCATCTCGAAGGCGTTCAAGAGGCCGCTGACCAGCCCGTAGTGGCCGTGCTCACGTCCTTGCGGTCGCGCACCGCGGCGATCGCCTCCTCGCGCGTTCCCGCCTTGCGGCCAGCGCCACGTGCGCGCCCCACACGTAGCCGCAGTCCTTCTCGCGCGCGGTCGCGATGATGGCGAGCTCGCCCTCTTCGGCTTGACCGAGCATTGGAAGCGCAAGAAATCGCTCAGCTTGAGGACGCGCTCGCAGAACTGCGGGCTGAGCATCATGATGCTGAAAGGACCGCGCACACTGCCGCGGCCCTCGGCGACCGCGTCGAAAATCGCCTGGTGCTCGGGAGCGACCTGCTGCCTGGCGGTGATCGGCGTGACTCTCGGCATGCGCATCGTCCTTTCTCCGGCGCTGCCCGGATTCTACAAGACCGTGGATCTTTGCGTGCCGCGGCCGTCCGCGCTAGAGTGCGGGGCCAGGATCGATCGTCGATCGTCATGCTCCGCACGCTCGGCCGCGTCGATGTCGTGACACCCGCTGTCGCCCAGGGAGGATCGCTATGGCTCCATCGTCGCTGACCAGCCGGACACTGGCGCTCGCCGCCGCCTTCCTGATGCTCACGTTGCTCGCGCTTCCGGCGTTCGCCCAGCAGAAGGAGGAAGAAACTCCGTTCTGGGCCATCGGGCGGCCGAAGGCCGGTCCGGGCGCGCAGATGGCGCCGGTCCCCGCCTTCCCGGTCCCGACGCCGGCCGACAAGCTCCCGATCGCCAAGATGAAGGTGCCCGAGGGCTTCAAGGTCGAGGTGTACGCGGCGGAGATTCTCGACGCCCGCGGGCTCCGCGAGGGCGACAAGGGCACGGTGTTCGTGAGCTCGCTGTTCGTGGCGGGCAAGCTCTACGCGATCGTCGACAAGGGCGGCAAGCGTGAAGTGAAGACGCTCGCCGAAAAGCTCTTCCTGCCCAACGGCATCGAGTTCCACAAGGGCTCGCTCTACCTCGCGACGCCGAAGGACATCACCCGCTACGACAAGCATCGAGGCGCACCTCGACAAGCTGCCGACGCCGATGATGGTCTACGACCAGTTCCCGGGCGATGTCCCGCATGGCTGGAAGTTCATCAAGATCGGGCCCGACGGCAAGCTGTACGTGCCGGTCGGCGCGCCCTGCAACATCTGCGATCCGGACTCGACCAAGTACGCGCACATCCGTCGCATCGACCTCAACGGTGGCGGCGTGGAGATCATCGCCCGCGGCGTGCGCAACACGGTCGGCTTCGACTTCCATCCCAAGACGGGCGAGCTCTGGTTCACCGACAATCAGCGCGACTGGCTATCGGAGGATCTCCCGAACGACGAGCTGAATCACCTCACGAAGGCCGGCGAGCACTTCGGCTATCCGTATTGCCACCAGGGCGACTTCGCGGATCCCGAGTTCGGCTGGGGCAAGGCCTGCGGCGACTTCACCAAGCCCGCGGCACTCCTGGAGCCGCATTCGGCGCCGCTCGGGATGCGCTTCTATACCGGCAAGATGTTCCCGTCGAAGTACCAGGGCGCGATCTTCATCGCGCGTCACGGGCCGTGGAACCGCACCAAGAAATACGCGGCCGACGTCGTCGTGGCGTTCCTCGACCGCAACGGCAAGGTGACGAAGATCGAGCCGTTCCTGACGGGTCTGGTCGAGAACAACAGCTACCTCGGCCGCCCCGTGGACGTCATGGTGATGAAGGATGGCTCCTTGCTGGTCTCCGACGACCACAACGGCGCCGTCTATCGGATCAGCTACTCGCGTTGATGCGAACCGCCGGGGCGAGAGCGGGCTCGCCGCTCTCGCCCCGAGCCATCCTGCTCGTCACGTTCGCGATTCTCGCCTTCGCGTCACTCGCCGGCGCCGCGCCTCTCGAGGAGCGCATGACCGTGTGCCTGGCTTGTCACGGCGCCGGCGGGCTCTCGCGCACCCCGGAGACGCCGTCGCTCGCCGGTCAGCCGCAGTTCTTCACGGTCGCCCAGCTGTTCTTGTTCCGCGACGGGCGCCGCAGCAGCGCCGCGATGACCACCGCCGCCAAGGACTTGACCAACGACGATCTGCGCGCGATCTCCGAGTACCTCGCGAAGCTGCCGCCGCCGGAGGCGCCGCCCGAGCCGGCCGACCCGGCGCGCTCGGCTCAGGGCCGAGCCCTTGCGACGCAGAACCACTGCACCGTCTGCCACAACCCGGATTTCTCCGGTCGCGAGCAGATGCCGCGCCTGGCGAACCAGCGCGAGGATTATCTGCTCAAGACGATGCGCGAGTACAAGTCCGGGGCGCGCATCGGGTATGCCGGCGCCATGGCCGTTGAGCTTCGCGAGCTCTCCGACCCCGACCTCGTCGCCCTCGCTCACTACCTCTCGCACTTCAGCGCGCGTTAACCGACGGGGCGGTCGGGCGAGGCGGGGTGGCCGGTGGGGGTCGTTCGACCACGCGGCACGCGTTCGCATGTCCCCGTCGCCTGGGCTCCATCCGGCGCTTCACGTCCGCCGACGCTTGTCGGGAACGGGTCTCATCGACCCCCACCGGCCACCCCGCCTCGCCCGACCGCCCCTCGCTTGACGGCGCCGAGGCGGGCGGAGCAGTATCGCTCGCGATGAGTGCGGGCGGGCGGGAGTCAAGCGCGTTCGTCGATGTGGACTCGCTGCTTTTGGAGCATGCTCGGCGGCGGGCCGGGAAGGTGTTCGTTCATTGTCCGGATCAGGGGGCGCGGATCACGTTCGGGGAGTTCGAGGCGGTGACGCGGCGGTTCGTCAACTTTCTGGCCGCCGAGGGCGTGGGGCGTGGAGATCGGATCTCGGTGCTCGCCGACAACGGGATCGAGGCGCTGGTCGTGTTCTGGGGCGGGCTGCGCGCCGGCGTGATCGTGAACCCGATCAACGCCGAGATTCGTGAGAAGCACGTGCGCCAGATCCTGCACGACGTGGCGCCCGCGGCGGTGTTCTGGAGCCGCGATCTGGCGAGCGATCCTCGCGCGCTCGGCACGGGCGACGCGCCGTGGTTCGCCTTGGGCGCCTGGAACGCGCCGGGTCCGGCGGCCGACGATCTCTTCGCTCGCCTGCGAACCGCCTCGGACAAGCCCGTCGCGACACGGCCAGCCCGGACTGACTGGTCGCTGATCAACTACACCTCCGGCACGACGGACGCGCCGAAGGGCGCGATCTGGACTCACGAGGCGTACTACGCCATGTGCGAGTCACCCGTCGATCGCCTCGAGATCGGCGACACCGACACGATCCTCGACTACCGGCACTTCAGCTGGTCGTCGCCTCAGATCCTCTCGGTCGGGCCCGCGATGCTGAGCGGCGCCACGCTCGTCCTCGCGCGCAAGTTCTCGCAGGCTCGCTTCTTCGACTGGCTTCGCGACCACCGCGTCACCGTCGCCGTCGGCATCCCGACGGTCATCAACATGCTGCTGGCCAAACCGGTCGCGGTGAGCGGGGCGGATCTGCCGGCGCTCCGCTTCATGACGTCGAGTACCGCCCCCCTCTCGGTCGACAAGCATCTGGAATTCGAGAAGACGTACGCGATCCCGATCGTACAGCTCGCCGGCGGCACCGAGACGGGCTTCATGTGCGGCAATCATCCGGGGCATCGCAAGCTCGGCTCGATCGGACGGCCAACCCTCAACATGCGCGTGCAAATCCTCGACGACACCGGCCATGAGCTTCCGCCCGGTCAGGAGGGCGAGATGGTCGTCAGCGGACGGCAGCTCGCCTCGGCCTACTGGCAGGGGCCGGACAAGCTCGTGCCGATCCCTCAGGACGGCTTTCGCAACGGCGATCTCGCGCGGCGCGACGACGAGGGCTACATCTACATCACCGGTCGCAAGAAGGACATCATCATCAAGGGCGGTGTCAACATCGCCTCGCTCGAGATCACGAATTGCCTGCTCGAGCATCCCGACGTCGCCGACGCGGCAACGCTCGCCGCGCGAGACGACATCTACGGCGAGGTCCCGGTGGGCTTCGTTGCCCCGCGGCCCGGCCGAAGCCCGGACGAAGCCGCGCTCCTGGCGCACTGCCGCGCCAGGCTGGCGGCCTTCAAGACGCCCGCGGCCGTCGTCATCGTCGAGGCCGTTCCGAAGAACGCGAACGGCAAGATCGACCGCGAGGCGCTCACCGCGCTCTGGCAGCGACAGACAGGCCGCTGACTCGCGTCGGCCGCTGACCGGGCTCAGCTCGGGATGCAGGCCGTGACCGTGATCTCGACCAGGAGCTCGGGCGAGTTCAGCGCCGCCGACACCGTCGTGCGCGCGGGCTTGTTGGTCGGAAAGTACTTCGCGTACTCCTCGTTGTAGGCCGCGACATCCTCGCGCTTGGTCAGGTGCGTCGTCACGGTCAGCACGTTGTCGAGCGACGTGCCGGCCGCCGCCAGGATCGTCTTGATCCGCTCGAGCACGTTGCGGGTCTGCTCACGAATGTCCTTGCCGACTTCGCCGGTGACCGGATGCCGCCCGGTCTGCCCGGAGACGAAGACGAGGTTGCCGAACTTGGTGGCCGCCGATAGGTTGGGGTTCGGCGCCGCCGGACTCACCTGCACGATCTCTTTCTTGGGCATGATGCTCTCCCTGCGCGGCGGTCAGCCCCGCCGCACCTTCGGAAACACGTCTTCGGCCAGCGTGTGCAGCTGATCGGCGAGCCGCGCCGACAGGTCGTCGCCGTCCGGGAACTGCACCCGGAGCATCAGACCGAACTGCATCGCTAGCCGACTCGCTCCGGCTCCCAGCCCCAGGGATGCGGACCCCACTCCGGCTCGAACACGCGGCCGCGCTTCACCGTCAGCACGGGCACGACGGTCTTGTCGATCTTCATCGAGTCTCGCAACGTGTCGTAGACCACCCAGCGCCCGTCGCGGACCTCCAGCACCGAGATGTCGGCCTGGCGCCCCACGGCGAGGCTACCGAGTCGGCTGGCCTCGCCGATCGCGCGCGCGGGATTGACGGTGGACATGGCGACCACCTGCTCGAGCGTGAAGCCCATCCCGAGGAAGCGTGCCATGATCTCGACCATGCTGTGCACGGTGTTGGCGCGTCCGGGGATCGTCAGGTCCGTGCTGATGCAGTGTGGCGTCAACCCCTGGTCGAGGACGCGGCGGCCGACGGTGAAGCCGAAGTTCATGCGGCCGTGAGCCGTGTCGAGCCACACGCCGCGGGCCGCGAGCTCCTTGGCTTCGGGCACGAGCCGGCCGTTGGTGTCGAGAACCCCGCCGGGATTCGCGGTGAAGAGATGCGTCACGATGTCGCCGGGCTCGAGCAGCGGGAGCAGCTCGCGAATCACGTTCGGGTCGTAGCGCTTGGTCGTGTCGCCGATGTGCACCATGAGCGGGACGCCGCTCTCGCGCGCGGCACGCTTGGCCAGGCGCGGCATCTCCATCCCGAAGATCTCGAGCGCGGGCGAGACCATGCGCGCCTTGATCCCCTTGATCAGGCCTCGGTGCTCCCGCGCGACCCGGAGCGTGCTCTCGAGATCGATGGAGCTCTCGGCGATGATGTCGGGGTTCGTGGCGAGCCCGGTCTGGCAGATGTGCAGCAAGGGAATGACCTCGGTCTCGCACTTCGGCAGGATGTGACGCGGAAACGCGCCGAAGGTCGCGCAGCCCGAGCTCCCCGCGTCGACGACCGTCGTGACGCCGGCGTGTACGCCGGCGATGTCGGGATGGACGCCGTTGGCGGCCACCCCGTCGAAGACGTGCGTGTGGAGGTCGATGAGGCCGGGTGTCACGGTCTTGCCCGGAACGTCGACGACCCGTCGAGCCTCCGCCGCCGGGATGTTCGCGGCGACTCTGGCGATCTTGCCGTCCTCTACCGCGACATCGAGAGTGCCGCGCAGGTCCTGCGACGGGTCGATGACGTTGCCGCCCTTCAGGAGCAAGTCGTACATGGGCGAGTCTCCTCTACCGTGACGGGGTGACCGGAGAGTACACGGGTCGCCGCGGCCGTTTCAAGCCGCGCTCCCCCGTCCGATTGTTTCGTGAAATCCTCTGGACGAGGCCGCTGCTGGCTCGCTCATCGTGTCGTCTCGACCGGCGTGTACGGCATCGTGAGGCACCCCATGTATCTCGCCGCGGTCCTCATGGTTCGTCGCCTGACCGCTCGGCCTCGGCGCTGGCGGTCAGGGCAGTGCTCGCGCTGCTGATCGTCGACAAATCCTCGACGAGGAGGAGCTGCCGGCACGAGAGCTGGCCGGCGACGACGACTATCGCCGCCGCGTGCACTATCGCCTCATCCCGTTCGTCTGGTGAGCTCGGCTACTCGAGGCGTTTGGGACAGGCTACCGCTGTGCGCCGCGCGGCGGGCCCTTGACCTCCTCGAACGACTGCGCGAAGGCCAGGAGCTTGGCGTCGGGCTCGTCCAGATCGATGGGCTCGCCGAACGGCTGGCGCACCTGGTACGGGGTCGTGTAGTAGAGCTCGACCCGGTTGTCCTCGGGATCGAAGAAGTAGACGCTGCAGGCGATCCCGTGGGTGACCGTGCGGTCGATCTTCATGCCTTCCTGTTTCAGCCGGTGGTAGAACGAGCGCACGTCGTCCAGGCTCTTCACCTTGAACGATACTTGCTGGACGTTGTGCGTCTTCTGCCCGGGCTCGCGCGCCTGCACCAGCGCGAGCTCGTGGTGCTCTGTCTCCGGCGTCGCGCTCAGGAAGCAGATGCCGCGAACCACGTCCTCGTCGCTGATCGTCAAACCGAGCACGCGGGCGTAGAAGTCCCGCATCTTCGGTAGGTCGTTGCAGAACAGGCCCACGTGACCCAACCCGCTGATCTCAGGCATGTCTCACCTCATCACGCCGGCGCGCGCGTGGCGCGCTCAGGTCTGTGTGTCGAATCGTCTGGCATTGTCCCACAGGAGCCGGCGCTTGACACCGGCGGTGGCGCGGCGCTATGTCCTCGCGCAGGACGGCCGCCGATCATCTCTCACTGGAGAACGAGGAGGACACCGTGAAGCTGGTCACGTTTCAGATCGCCGGAAAGCCGGAGCTCCTGCCGGGCCTCTTCACCGACCGGGGCGTGGTGAGCCTCGCCGACGCGGTCCCCGCGGGCGCCACCCCCACCGCGACGATGACGGGCATCATCGACGACTTCGACCGGCTGCGGCCGGCGCTCGAGCGGCTGGCCCGCGACGGCAAGGCGCTGCTGGCCGGCGAGGTCCGGCTGCGCGCGCCGCTGCCGCGACCGGGCAAGATCCTGGCGTGCATCGCCAACTACTGGGAGCATGGCGCGCTCGAGGCCCGGCCGCTCAACATGTTCCTGAAGAGCGCGGACGCGGTGATCGGCCCGGGGGACACGATCGTCCTGCCGGAGTTCACCGAGCCGTGGATCTTCATGCACGAGGCCGAGCTGGCGCTGGTCATCAAGGGGCCGGCCAAGTCGGTCACGCGCGACAACTGGCGCAACGCCGTCTTCGGCTACACCGGCATGATCGACGTGTCGGCGCGCGGTGAGGGGCGCCGGACGTGGAAGACCGGAAGCTGGCTCGGTAAGTCGTTCGACACGTTCGCCCCGATCGGGCCGTGCATCGCGACGCTCGACGAGATCCCGAACCCCAACGACGTTCACGTGCAGTTCTGGGTCGACGGCCAGCTCCGTCACAACTACAACACCGACGACATGGAGCACCTGGTGCCCGAGCTCGTCGAGTTCGCGACGACGATCATGACGCTCAACTCGGGTGATCTCATCGCGTGCGGCACGAATCACGAGGGGCTGGGCCCACTGCAAAACGGCGAGGTCGTCGATTTCGAGATCCACGGAATCGGGCGCATGCGGCTCGACGTGCGAGATCCGCTGAAGCGCACGTGGGACAAAGGGATCTACATGGGCGCCGATTCGACTCATCCGGACGCCGTCAAGCGCAACCGGCCGTCGGCCGCGCGCTGACGTCCCGCTGGCGCGGCGGGGATCTTACGGCGCGGCCAGGACGCGACCGGCCGCGCGAATTTCGTCCGGGTCGAACGGGGGCTCCTGCAGCAGGATCAGCCGATCGACACCCGCCCCCTCGAGCATCTGTCGGCCGCGGGAATCCGCGCGGAGCCAGCGATCATCAAGGCCGGCGAAGACGGTCAAGATGAACGTGGCGCCGTTTCGGCCCGACTTCCCGTGTTCCTCGCGGGCGACGCGGGCGAGCTCCGCGAGCTTGGGGTGCATCGCCTGGGTGTTGAACCCGTCGGCGTGGCGGCCCGCGATACCGGCCATCCGCGGTCCGAAGCCGCCCACGATGATCGGCGGCGGCGGCTCCGGTCTCAGAAACCCGGCGTGACCCGACCAGAGCCGGCGCATGAGCTCGATCGCCTCGACGACTTTCCGGGCGCGCTCCTCATCGCGCTCGACCGATTGCCCGATCGCCCGTTGCTCGGCCGCGTAGGGCGTCCGCTGACTGCCCCCCGCGCCGATACCGAGCAGCAGCCGGCCGCCTGAGACGGCCTGGAGCGTGGCCGCCATGTTGGCCAGAAGGCCAGGATGGCGATTCGCCACGTTCAGCACGAGCGGCCCAAGCGCGATCCGCCGGGTAGCTTCGGCCAGCGCGGTCAAGGTCGTCCACGCCTCCGGCACGCCGGGACCGCTCTCGCCGTCCGGATCGCGCAGGTGGTCCCAGGTCCAGAGCCCGTCGAACCCGGCTTCCTCGGCCGCGATGGCGGCGGCGCGCATGTCGCGGTATCGTGCGCTCATCGGAATCAATAGCAGGTCGGTCTTCATCCTCTACACCTCGGGGTTGCCATGCGCGCGTGGACCGTGCGACGCCGACGACATTCGCGTCGCCGAAGATTTCGACGACACGCTCCTGCACCAGACGCCGGAGATCGACAGCTTCCTGAATCTCGATCGCGATGACAAGTTCATCGTGCGGGCCGCGGCGGCGTGAAGATCGTCCAGCGCGCCGGTCAGATGGATTGAGCGTCGGCGGCGTCGGGCACGCACAGCGGCGAGAGCTTCTCGCGAAAGCTCCCCGGCGTCCGCGCCGGCCGGCCGTCCTCGGTCGCGAATGCGCCGGTGACCTCCGCGGTGACGAGCATCCGCTGGCTCTCGGCCTCGCGGATCTCCTGGATCCAGATCGACCGCGCGCCGCGGATCTCGCGGACATACGTCACGATCTCGAGCGTGTCGCCCGATCGCGCCGGCGCCAGATACTTCACCGTCAGGTCGGCAGCGAGGATCAAATAGCCCTGCTTCCGCATCTCGCCCAGAGACAGCCCCAGCGCGTCCAGCGCCTCGATGCGCGCCACCTCGAGATAGTGGACGTACTGCGCATGGTTCACGTGGCCGTACTGGTCCACTTCGTAGTGACGCACCTTCAGCTGGAACCGGGCCGGCTTGCCCATCGTGTCGCCCCTTTCGCGCCTAGATCCTATATGGAAACGCGGCGTGGCCGCAGCGCATTGCCGATCGACGGACACCGGTTCAGGCTCAGCGCGGCGCTCGCGATGATCGGGCTCAGGAGGGGGCCAGCCCCACGTGCTCAAAAGAGACTTGACCGCTGGAGGGCGTAATGGTCCACTCGGGCGATCTCGAGCACATCGGTTGAGAGGCTCGATGACTGACAACGGGAACCTCGATTCTCGGCTCGACCTGCTCCTACGTCTCGTTGAGAGCATCACGGCATCGCCCGACCTCGACCAGGTGCTCCGCCGTGTGGTCCGGTCGGCTACCAGTCTCGTGAACGACTCGCTGGCGACATTCTGGATCCTCGAGGGCTCGAGGCTGGTGGCGTGGGCGCGGGCCGGGGTGCGGGACCAGACGCGCGTGACCGGCCGAACGGAGTTCGCCCTCGGCGAGGGTCTCGTCGGTCACGCCGCGCTGGAGCGACGGACCCTGCTGGTACCCGACGTCCTGGCCGACCAGCGCACGGTCGACCGCGCCTACTTCGCCGCGGCGGGCATGGCTGCCTGCGCGGCGGTTCCCCTCGTCTCGCACGGCCAGCTCGTCGGCGTCCTCGCGCTCGTTGCGCGCCGCGCCGAGGACCTCGGCGCCACCGAGGTCCAGATGCTGACGGCCTTTGGCGCTCATGCCGCGATCGCGATCGAGAGCGCCCAGCTCTATGCCGACGCCGAGCGCCGGCGCCGCGAGGCGCAGACGGTCGCCGACGTCGCGCGCGACCTCGCGGAGTGCCACGACCTCGACACGGTCCTCGCCCGGATCGCGCGAGGTGCCAACGCTCTCTGCGCCGCCGACGTGACGAGCCTGGCGGTACGCGACGCCGACGGCTCCTTCCCGGCCCGGCACGTCATCGGAGCACGCAGCGACGCCTATCGGCGCTTCCGTGTCGTGCCGGGCCTGGGCATCGGGGGTCACGCCGTGGTCAGTGGCCGGCTCGGGCGTGCGCCCGAGCGTGTCGCGTGGCCGCCGATGCCGCCAGAATACGCCGAAGCGATCGACGCCGAAGGCATCCGCAGTGCTCTCGCCGTCCCCATCGTTCTCGGACAGGATGTCGAGGGACTCCTCTACGTCTGCAGTCGTACACCCCGGTCGTTCAGCGACAACGACGAGGTCGTGCTGATGAGGCTCGCCGACCACGCCGCCGCCGCGATTCACAACCATCGCCTCTTTGGGGCCGAGCAGGCCGCTCGGACACAGGCCCAGACGTCGGCGCAGGACTTCCGCGACCTCGTCGACACGCTCGACGCGATCGTCGTCGACGCCGATGCGGAGACGTTTCAAGTCACCTTCGTCAACCACCGCGCGGAGGCCATCCTGGGCTATTCGCGGCAAGAGTGGTATGCCGACCCACACTTCTGGGCCAATCACGTTCACCCCGACGATCGGGATTGGGCCGTGGCGCTGTGCACACAGGCGACGGCCGACGGCCACGACCACGTCATGCAATACCGGATGCTGACGGCCGACGGCCGCGTGCTGTGGGTGCACGACATGATACGGGTCGTGGCCGGCCGGGCCGATGGTCGGCGCCAGTTGCGGTCCGTGATGGTCGACATCACCGAGCGCAAACAGGCCGAGCTGGAGGTTCAACAACAGCGACAGCTGCTCACACACCTGACCCGCGTGGCCACGCTGGGCGAACTATCCGGTGCGCTCGCCCATGAGTTGAGCCAGCCGTTGACGTCCATTTTGAGCAACGCACAGGCGGCGCAGCGGTTCTTGGCCCGTGAGCCCGTCGATCTGGGGGAGGTGCGTGACATCCTGAAGGACATCGTGGACGACGACCGACGCGCCGGCGCGGTCATTCGCCGATGGCGCACGCTCCTGAGGAAGGGCGAGACCCAGCTCCATCCGCTCGACCTGAACGAGGTGACGAACGAAGTGCTCCGCTTGGCTCACAGCGAGCTCATCGCTCATCGCGTGACCGTCACCGCCCAGCTGACGCCCGGCCTGCCCGCGGTGCGTGGCGACCGCGTGGGATTGCAGCAGGTGCTATTGAATCTGATCGTCAACGCGTGCGACGCCATGAAGCTGAACGAGCCAGCCCAGCCGCCATCTGACTGTCATCACTGGGCCCGATGGGGCGGGCGCGGTCCAGGTGTCGATCGCGGACCGCGGCGTCGGCATCCCAGCCGACAAGATCGAGCGCGTGTTCGAGCCGTTCTTCACGACCAAGGAGCACGGGGTGGGGCTGGGGCTTGCGATCTGCCGCTCGATCGTGGCGGCGCACGGCGGCCGCATGTGGGTCACCAACAACTCGGATCGCGGCGCCACCTTCTGCTTCGCCCTGTCGGCGCAGTCCGGTGACGAGCCATAACCTCAGGGCGCCGGGGTGCGCGTGCGGCCCGTCTTACGGCTTGGCCGGTCGGTACCCGCGGCCGTACGCGGGCATCCTCAAGAACTCGTCGGCTTGTACGTCCAGAACTGCGAGACCATCGGGTACGTGTCCCCCGGCCCGCGGTCGATACCCGATCTGCTCGAAGGCCAGCTTGAGTCCCTCGAGCATGTCCTTGCCGGCCTGGCGATTCCGGTCATCGGCGCCATGAAGCCGACCTTGATCGTGTCCGCAGCCAAGGCGACGTCGGCGCCCGCCGCCACACACGAAGTCAACACGAGCGCCGCGAGGGTCCTGCCCAACCACGGGCCTGTCCGATCAGCCATGAACGATCTCCTGGGAGTGTCGAGTGCGTGCGATCCGAATCATGCGCGAGCACCGCGCTCGCGCACGAGGCGGGCGAGGCGGTCGGGTGAGAGCGGCAGCTCGGTGATGGCGACGCCGAGCGGCGCGAGCGCGTCGGCCACGGCGTTGGCGATGGCCGCCCCGGCGCCGGAGCTCCCGCCTTCTCCGACGCCCTTCACGCCGAGCGGATTGAGCGGCGTGGGCGTCTCTTCGAGAATCTTCACGATGGTGCGCTCCGGCATGTCCATCGCCGTCGGGACCAGATAGTCCATGAACGTCGTCGTGAGCGGCTGTCCCTGCTCGTCGTACACGAGCTCCTCGAAGATCGCGCCGCCCAGGCCCTGCGCGAGCCCGCCCATGATCTGGCCGTCGACGATCATCGGATTGATCGCGCGGCCGACGTCGTAGGTCACGACGTACTTGCGCACCGTCACGCGGCCGGTCGCCGGATCGACCTCGACGACGGCCACGTGCGTCCCGTACGGGTACGTCATCTTCGGCGCCTCGAAGAAGTGCGCGGCGTAGAGTCCGGGCTCCATGCCCGGCGGACCGGGCACCGCCGCGCGGGCGAGCTGCCGCAAGGTGACCGAGCGCTCGGGCATCCCCCGCACGTGAACCTTGCCGCGCATCGAGCACGAGATCGCCGGCGTGGGCTTCGAGCAGCGAGGCCGCCACCCGGAAGATCTTCTCCCGGACCTTGCGCGCGGCCTCGAGCGCGGCCGGGAGCGCGACCGCCGCGCCGCGGCTCGCGAAGCCGCCGATGCCGAACGGCACGCGCGCGCTGTCGCCGTGGACCACGGTGACGTGCTCGGCGTCGAGGGCCAGCTCGTCGGCGACGACCTGGGCCAATGTCGTCTCGATCCCCTGGCCGACCGCGGCGACGCCCGAGTAGACGACCACCTTGCCGGAGCCGTCGACCTCGACGCGCGCGTATTCCCACGGGCCGAGCCCCGCCTTCTCGAGCGACGCAGCCCAGGCCGATCCCGAGATAGCGGCCCCGCGCGCGCGCTTCCGCTTGCTCGCGGCGCATCGCCGGGTAGTCCGCCGCCGCCAGCGCCTGCTCGAACGCCGATCGATAGTCGCCGCAGTCGTAGACGGTACGCTGGCCCAGCGACGCGCCGCCCACCTCGTAGGGCATCTCGCTGGCGTCGATGAAGTTGCGCCGCCGGACGTCGGCGGGATCGAGCCCGAGCTCGGCCGCCACGCGAGTCGATCAGGCGCTCGCGGACGAACGTGCCCTCGTAGCGCCCGGGCCCGCGGTAGGTGCCGGTCGGCGTCTTGTTCGTCATCACGCACAGCGCTTCGCACTCGTAGTTCGGGATCCGGTAAGGCCCCGGCAGCAGCGCGATCGTGAGCTCGGGGACGACGACGCCGTGCGTGCGGATGTACGCCGCCGAGGTCGACCATGAACCGGTCGCGCAGGGCCACGATCGTGCCGTCGCGTCGGACGCCGATCTCGACGTCGTGATACTGCTGGCGCGAGTGGTTGGTCGCCATCAAGTGCTCGCGGCGGTCCTCGATCCACTGCACCGGACGGCCCAGGCGCATCGCCGTCCACGGCACCATGAAGTCCTCGGGATAGAACTCGCCGCGTACGCCGAAGCCGCCGCCCACCTCGAGCTCGATGAAGTGGATCAGGTGCTCGGGATGGCCGAGCAGGTCGGCGAGAACCCGGCGGTTGAAGTGCGGCACCTTCGCCACGCCCCAGAGCGTGAGCACGCCCGTCCCGGGGTCGTGGCCGGCGGTGAGGCCGCGCGTCTCCATCGGCACGCCGGTGTGGCGCTGGATGGCGAAGCGCTCCGTGATGCGCCGCTCGGCGGACGCGAGCGCGCTCGACGCGTCACCGGCGCGCGTCACCAGACGTTCGATGACGTTGCCGCCGGCCGCCGGATGAAGAATCGGCACGCCCGGATCGCTCGCGCGGCGCGCGTCGGCGACGACGGGCAGCGGCTCCCAGTCGATCTCGATCAGCTCGAGCGCGTCCTCTGCGAGATAGCGGCTCGAGGCGACCACGAAGACGATCGGCTCGCCGACGTAGCGGACGACCCCGGTGGCGAGCGGAGGCTGCAGGCACGCGGTCGGGCCGACCCCGGCGCGCTGTCCAAGCCTCACCGGGATGCGCGGGACCGTCCCGAGATCGTCCGCGGTGATCACCGCGAAGACGCCGGGGAGTGCGCGCGCCGCCTGCGTGCGCACGCCCGCGATCCGCGCATGCGGGTGCGGCGAGCGCAGGACCGCCGCGTGCAGCAGGCCCGGCACGCGCACGTCGGCGGCGTACTTGCCGCGCCCCGTCAGGAGGCGGAAATCCTCCTTGCGCCGCATCGGGGTGCCGATCACGCGATACTCCGCCGCGTTCTCGAGACGCGCCGGTGGGGTCATGGGCGCAGGTGAAAGATCTGCGCCGCGTTCCCGCCGAAGATCGCGGTCTCGGTCGCCGGATCGAGGCCGGCCTCGCGGACGACCTTCAGCGGATCGGGGTCACCCATCCAGAACGGATGGTCGCTGCCGAGCATCACGCGATCGTGGCCGACCAGCTGGACGAGATACCGCAAGGCCTCGGGCCGCTGGACGAGCGTGTCGTAGCGGAAGCGCCGGAGATAGCGACTGGGAAGGCCGGCGTTGTCCACGCGCGCCTCGGGCCGCGTCTCGTGCGCGCGGTCGAAGCGGCCGATGTGATACGGCAGAAACCCGCCGCCGTGAACGAGGACCACGGAGAGCTCGGGAAATCGGTCGAGCGTGCCGCCCAGAATCAGGCTCGCCGCGGCCAGGGTCGTCTCGAACGGATAGCCGACCAGATTGTGCAGGTAGTGGCGCCCGAACCGCTCGACCGCTTCGAGCAGGAATGGATGCAAGATGACCGGCGCCGCGAGATCCGCGGCCGCCTTCCAGAAGGGATCGAAGGCGGCATCGCCGACCGGCCGGCCGAGCGCGTTGGGATCGACCATCGCGCCGCGCAGGCCGAGCTCGCGCACGGCGAAGGAGAGCTCCGCGGCGGCCGTCGCCGGCTCTTGCAGCGGGACCGTCGCCAGGCCCTGATGCGCGCCCGGCGCCTCGCGCAGGGCGGCGGCGAGCGCTTCGTTCTGCAGCCGGCTCCACGCCGCGCCCTGTCCCGGCGGCAGCGAGTAGCCCGCGACGTCCATCAGCGGACCGAACACGGCGGTGTCGATGCCCTGCGCGGCGAAAAACTTCGCGTGCAGGTCGAGCGTGTAGAGAGCCGGGAGCAGCGGCCGGGTCGGCGGCTCGTCGCCGATCTGCAGGCGCACCCCCTCGCCCGGCAACAGGCGAACGCCGTAGGTGTCCGGGCGGCGCCGAACCGTGTCGAAGGCGCCCGGCGAGATGTAGTGCGCGTGGACGTCGACGATCACGCCGTCAGTCGAGCAGTGCCTTCCGCTGGCCGCCGTCGAGCGTGATGATCGCCCCGTTCATGAAGCTGGCGCGCGGTGAGGCGACGAAGACCGCGACGTTGGCGACTTCCTCGGGCGTGCAGATCCGGCCCAGCGGGATGCTGCGCTCGGCGCGACCCTGCGCCTCCTCGACACTGATCTTTCGCATGCGCGCGATGCCGCTGATGAGCTGCCCCCACCGCTCGGTCGCCACCGGCCCCGGGTTGATCGCGTTCACCAGGATGTTCTGCCGGCCGTATTGCTCGGCCAGCGCGACCGTCATGGCCAGGTCCGCGGCGTTGGCCGCGCTCGGCGAGAGCTCGATCCCGATCGGCTTCACGCCGTCGTTGCCGACGATGTTCACGATGCGGCCGCCGCCCTGGCGCTGCATGTGCGGGATCACCGCCTTGATGCACCGGACGTAGCCCATGAACTTGAGCTGGAGCGCCTTCTGCCAGTCCTCTTCGGTCAGGTCGAGGATCTCGCCGCCGGGCGCCGCGCCGGCGTTGTTGACGAGCACGTCGATCCGGCCGAAGCGCGACGCCGTCGCGTCGACGATGCGCTGCACGTCGTCGGGCCGCGTCAGATCACCGGCCACCTGGAACACCTCGGCGCCCGTCGCCTTGGTGAGCTCCTGGGCGGCCTCGTCGAGCGACGCCTTGTCCCTGGCGCAAATGGCGACCCGAACCCCTTCCTGGGCGAGACCGCGCGCGACCGCCTTGCCGATGCCCTTGCTGCCGCCGGTGACCAGCGCCGCCTGACCCTTCAAGCCGAGGTCCATGTGAGACTCCTTCGTGCGCGGGATTGACGCTCGCGAGTCTATCAAATATTCATAGGCGCTAGTCAGACGCGCACAGGAAGGAGCGGCCATGGCGCAATATCTCGAGGGGACCGACGCGCAGAAGAGCCGGGCGTATTCGCCGGCCGTCATCACCGAGGGCGGGCGCATCGTCTGGCTGGCCGGGCAGACCGCGACGGTGGACGGCGACGGCAAGGACATCTCAGGCGATTTCGAGGCGCAGACGCACCGCGTGTTCGCACTGATCGATCAGACCCTGCGGCGCGCGGGCGGCTCGCTCGCGAACCTCGTCACGATGACGGTGTTCATCAAGGAGCCGCGCCACGGCGACCGCTTCGTCGAGCTCCGCCGGCAGAAGTTCCCCGACGGACACTACCCGGGCAGCGCGCTGATCACCGTGACGAACTTCGCGCGGCCCGGGCATGGAGATCGAGATCCAGGCGGTCGCGGTGATCGGCGACCGCGCTACTTGACCGTCTTCTGAAGCTGTTTCGCGTGATCGAGGTGCGCCGTCGCCCTTCCCGGCCGGCCGCTAGGGCACCAGCACGATCTTGCCGTGGTGGCCGTTCTCCATGACCGCCTCGTGCGCGCGCGGCGCCTGCGCCAGCGGCAGCTCCTGGTGGATGATCGGCCGCAAGGTGCCGTTGCGCAGCCCTTCGACGAGCGCTGCGTGGATGCCGGCGAGCTGAACCGGTGACGCGTGGAAGAGCGCCACGCCCAGGATCGCCGCGTTCTTGTTCATGGCCAGGCGCGCGTTGAACTCGACGGAGCCGCGGTTACCGATCACCGCGATGCGCCCGCGCATGGCGAGCGCGCCGAAGTCTTTCTGGAGATTCACGTTCGCGAGCATCTCGAGGATGATGTCGACGCCCTGCCCGCCCGTGAGCTTCACGACCTCGTCGAGGTAGCCCGGAGCGTTGTGGTCGAGGACGTGGTGCGCGCCCTGCTCCGCCACCATGCGTCGCCCCTTCTCGGTGCCCGCGGTGCCGATCACGGTCAGGCCGCGCGCCCGCGCGAGCTGGACGCAGGCGATGCCGACGCCGCCGCTGGCCCCGTGCACCAGGACCGATTCGCCGGCTTCGCCGTGCGCTCGGTGGAACAACGCATGAAACGCGGTCGCGTACGGAACGTTCATCGCCGAGCCCTGGGCGTAGTTGACGTTCCCCGGCAGCTCGTGGACCTGCGTCTGCTCGCAGAGCGTCATCTCGGCGTACGCGCCCGAGATCGAGCCGCCCACGTAGACGCGATCGCCCTTCTTCACGCGGGTCACCGAATCGCCGACGGCCTCGACCACGCCGGCCGAGTCCGAGCCGGGCGTGTACGGAAGCTTCGGCCCGCGGTTGTCGGTGTTCGAGCGCAAATAGGTATCGACCGGATTCACGCCGACCGCGTGATTGCGAACCAGCACCTGGGTGGCGCCGGGTTGGGGCGCGGGAATCTCCTCGATCTTGAGGACCGACGGGCCGCCGTACGCCGAGACGCGGATCGCTTTCATGCGCTCTCGCTCCTTGCTGAGGATCGTGGAACCCACTGGATCGAAGAAACCTCGCCGAACTCCCGCCAGAGCTTGCGCCAGGAGTCGCCGCCGTCGTCGCTGCGATAGAGATAGCCGTAGCGGCTCGCCGCGAACATCGTGTCGGGCGCCGCCTCCGAGATCGTCACCGTCCAGACCGCCGAGTTCGGCGGCACCGGGAATTTCAGCGTCTCCCACGTCACGCCGGCGTCGCGCGAGCGGACCACCGTGCCGATGCGGCCGGGCGTGGAGTCGCCGAGGGTCAGGAAGACGGTGCGCGGATCACCCGGCTTCACGGCGATGCCGCGCGGATAGTGCCAGGGGAAGATTTCGCGGGCGCGGGCGGCCTGCCAGCTCTTGCCGTCGTCGGTGCTGCGCCAGATGTCGTCGTTGACCACGGTGAACACGGTCTTCGGCGGGCCCTCGACCACGAGCACGTTGTGAACGTCCTGGTTTCGGATCTGGCCGTTCAGCTTGCTCCACGTCTCGCCGCCGTCGGTGCTGTAGCGCACGCCGTCCACCTCGAGCCCGACCCACACGTTCCGGTCGTTGGTCGGGTCGACCGCGATGCCGGTCGGTCGCGGCACGCCCACGTTCGGGCACTCGTCCGCGATGTCCACGCGCAGCTTGCCCCAGCTCTTGCCGCCGTCGGTCGATCGGAAGATGCCGGGCGTGCTCGGCGTGCCGGTGCCGGCGAACATCACGGACGGGTCGACCGGGTCGATGCCCATGCTCCAGACGACCGAACCCTTCATCGGGTTCTCGAGCAGCCGCCACGTCGCGCCGCCGTCGTCGCTCCGGTAGAGCCCGAAGTCCGTTCCGGCATACACGACCTCGGGACTCCGAGCATCCGCGCGCAGCATGCGCACGATGCAATCGGAGTGCATGCCCTGGCGCACGCCGGCGCGCGTCCAGCTCTCCCCGTCGTCGGCGCTCATCATGACGCCCTGACCGACGGTGCCGACCAGAATGTTCCCTTTACCCGTCATGGTCCACCTCCGCAGTGCGCGCTGCAGGCGGTCGCGGGGCTGGGGCCCCGCCCGCCGAGGCGCGCCTATGATTCCGAAGATTCGGCTCGTGAAACGCCCAGACTATACACCGCTCGCGACAGCCCGGCGGGCCTCGGCGATTTCGGTCGGCGCCGCGTTCGCGCCCGGGAATTCTCGCTCGGCACGCTTGTACCAGCCGCGCGCGTTGTCGAGATCACCCTCGAGGATGTGCACGATGCCGTGAATCCACGCCGCGAGGGTCGACTTCTCCTTCTGGACGATCTCGTGCGCCTTCTTCCACTCGCCCGCCGCCAGTAACTCGACCGCCTGCCCGAGAGACTCGCTCATGTCGTCCTCCTCTTCTGCGGTATCCGGAAAGATCCTCACCGCCTCGTATCCCAAGCTTCCGGAATCGTTCATTTTTCCTTCGTCCACGGGCGGACCTGCGTCATAGCATCGATAGTGGTGGCCTCGTCATGATTCCACTACTTCGTAACCTCTCGCGACACTCCGATCAAGCGACGAATGGTGCGGTCGCGGTGCTCGGCAACTACGGTAACTCCAATATCGGCGATGAAGCCACACTGACCGCGATCATCAAGCAAGTCAGGCGGCGCCGACCCAATTCGAAGATCATCGCTCTGTCCGTCAACCCGGACGACACGAGGACTCGGCACGGCGTGACGGCGCTGGCGGCCTGGGGCCGCAACCGGAAGCCACGCCCCGCCGAGGCCTCGGCCCCTCAGCGCTCACGCCTGTCGATCTGGCTGCGAAACGCCCTGCGGCCGTTCGCGTCGATCGTCCGCGGGCCACTCGACTTGCTGGTCTGGTTCGGCGCGGCCGCCGACGAGGTGATCTTCCCGCTCGCGTGTCGCGCGGCCATGAGCGGAGTCGACCTCTTGATCGTCGGCGGCAGCGGGCAGATCAGCGACCAGTTCTCCGGCCCGTGGAACTTCCCCTACCGTCTCCTGATCTGGGTTCTGGCCGCCAAGCTGGCGGGCGCGAGGGTGGGCTTCCTGTGCGTCGGTGCGGGCTCGATCACGGCGAGCCTCAGTCGCACTTTCCTGAAAACTGCCCTGTCGCTGGCCGATCATCGGTCGCTGCGGGACGAGCGCTCACGACGGATCGTCGATGAGCTCGGCGTCCGGCGGCCGAGCGTCGTCGCCGCCGACGTCGTGTTCGATCTCGAGGCCGCGACGGCGCCGGCCGTCATCCGCAGGCCGTCGGATCCTCCGCGCGTCATCGGACTCAATATCTTCCCCTATCACGCGCCGTTCTACTGGCCGGACGCCGACCCGGCGATCTATCGCGGGTATCTCGACCACACCGCCGAGTTCATCGGGTGGCTTGGCCGCCATCGTTACGTCGTGCACCTGTTCCCCACGCAGCTCCGTGCCGACCCTCGCGTGATCCGCGATCTGACGGCGACGCTCGAGGCCAAGGGCATCCGCCTGCCCGCGACGCAGCTGCTCCACGCCCAGGTCACCGACGTTGAGAGCCTCGCCGCGACCATCGCCGCGGTCGATCTGGTCATCGCGACGCGGTTCCACGCGCTGGTGATGGCGCTCCGCGCCGGCACGCCGGTGCTCGTGCTTTCCTCCCAGCCGAAGACCGACGATCTGATGGCCGCCATGGGCCTGTCCGCGTACCGCGTGTCGATCGATCACATGGAGATGGACTCGCTGACCGCGCGCTTCACGTCGCTCGCCCAGAACGCCGCGAGTGTGCGCGAGCAGATCAGGGATCGAGTGCGCGAGCTCCGGCGCGAGGTCGACGAGTGCCTGGATGGGCTGCTGGGGGTGCCTCGGTCGGATGCGGATACCGGGCCGATCCCGATGGGCGTGTCCTCGCCGCGTGCCGACACGCGCTTCCTGAACCGCCCGCCGGAACGCCCCCGCTAGAGGCTCGGCGGCGCCGACGCGCGACCGAGCACGTCCTCGCACCACGCCGCCGCCGAGAGCAGCGGCGCTTCGGTGAACGCGCCGCTCACGAGCTGAATGCCCAGCGGCAAGCCTGATGTCGTCAGGCCGCAGGGCACCGTGATCGACGGCAATCCCGAGATCGACCACGGCAGCTGGAAGCTCGCATCGCCGGTCGCCATGCCCTCGGGAGCAGGCGTCGGCGTGGTCGGCGTCAGCAGCACGTCGTAGCGCTCCAGCAGGGGGCTCATCTCCCGGCGGAACTGGCGCCGGATCCTCAGCGCGCGCACGTACAGATCGCCGGGAATCAGCATGCCCATCTCGATCGAGCTCCGGATCGCCGGCCGATAGAGATCCGCCTTCAGGGCGAAGCGCTCGGCGTGGACGCTCGCGGTCTCGCTGCGCATGATCACGTACGCGGCGGCGGCCACGGCGCGAAACGTCGGCGGCAGCTTGGCGTCATCGATGTCCGCGCCGGCCCGGGCGAGCCGGTTGACCACCTGCGCCGGTGGTGTCGGCGACCTCCGGCGTCGCGCGCTCGAAGAATTCGCGCAGGAGGCCGACGCGCGGCGCGCGCCGCGACGTCAGCGCCGCCAGATAGTCGGGCACCGGCGCGCGCGACGAGCTCGCGTCCTCGGGATCGTGGCCGGCGGTGATCGAGAGCCCGAGCGCGATGTCCTCCACGCTCCGGGCCATGAGCCCGACGTGATCCTGGCTGTAGCTCAGCGGCATCACGCCGCGCGTGCTGATACGGCCGAACGTCGGCTTGAGACCCACGAGCCCGCAATAGGACGCGGGGCGCACATTCGAGCCGATCGTCTGGGTGCCGAGCGCCAGCGGCACCATCCGCGCGGCGACGGCGGCGGCCGAGCCGCTCGACGAGCCGCCCGGCGTGCAGGCGACGTTCCACGGATTGCGCGTGGGCGCCGGATCGGAGGTCGCGAACTCCGTGGTGTGGAGCTTGCCGAGCAGGATCGCGCCGGCCGCCTTGAGTCGCGCCACCGAGGTCGCGTCGTGGTCGGGGACGAAGCCGACCATCGTCTTCGAGCCGGCCTCGGTGCGAAGCCCGGCGCTGTAGAAGATGTCCTTGGCGCCGAAGGGTACGCCGTGCAGCGGACCGCGGAACGTGCCGCGCGCGGCCTCGTCGGCGGCCTGCCGTGCCGCACGCCGGGCGCCGTCGTGGTCGACGAGCACCCACGCCTGCAGTCGATCGTCGATCCGCTCGATGCGCTCGAGCAGGGCCTCGACCAGGTCCACGGGCGACAGCACCTTCTCGCGGATCGCCCGCGCGGCGTCGATGGCGTCCAGGGTGTGCAGGCTCATGAGGCGGGCTCACCGTAGAAGGCCGGCTGCTCGTCGTCGCCGACGGGGAACGTCGCTAGCTCGGTCATCCAGCCCGCGACGTCCTCGATCGCCCGCGCGAGCTCCTGGGCGCGCGCGGCTCCGAACCGCCGCTCGGCGGCGGCACGGAGGTACGCGGCGTACTCGGCGCGCTGGCCCTCACGGTCCATGGGGGCAAATCATCTCACGCCCGCCCGGTCACCGGCTCTTGAGCTTCACGTCCTCGTACGGCGCCGAGAACGCATAGCCGGCGATGAGCCCGATCCCCGACTCCTCGACTCGTGGCCCCAGACCACCGAGCCCGGCGTTCAGCCAGATCGGCGCGATCATGGCCTTGTCGTGGATGAGCTGCTGGATGCGGTGCAAGGTGGCCTCGCGCCGCTTCGGGTCGAGATCGCTCGCCTGCTCCAGGAAGAGCCCGTCGATGTCGGCATAGCTTCCGTAGACGTAGGTGCCGCCCGCGGCGACGAACGCTTCGATTCGCGTTGCGGCATTGCCGAAGGCGCCGCTGCCGCCCTGGATGAGGCCCTTGAACTTCCGCTCTGCCCAGCCCCTGAAAAAGGCCACGCGCTCGATCGGTCGGAGTCTCACGCGGATGCCGGCCGAGTTCAGGTAGTTGACGACGGGCTCGCCGACGTACGCGATCGCGGCGTCGCAGAAGTAGTCGCCGGCGTCGAAGCCGTTCGGGTAGCCGGCCTCGGCCAAGAGCTGCCTGGCCTTGGCGGGATCGTACGAATAGCCGGGCGGCTGCCAGTAGAACTCGAAGCTCGAGGGAACGATGCTCCAGGTGATCCGAGAGAAGCCCAGGGAATCGGCCTGATTCATCGCCTGCCGGTCGATGGCGTAGCTGGCGGCCAGGCGCACGCGCCGATCGTGCCACGGTGATTTCGGATCCCACTGGTCGGGGAAATTGACCCAGAAAGTGGCCTGACCGACGTTCGGCTTCAGGGTCAGGCCCGCGCTGCGTCTGATCTCCTCGGCGAGGGCGCCGCGGATCGCGTAGGCGATGTCGACCTCGCCACGCTTCAGAGCTCGCCAGGCGCGTGGCCTCGTCGGGAATCGATCTCAAGACAAGGCGCTTCACGTTCGGCGTCTTGCGCCAGTACTGTTCGAACGCGTCGACGACGAGCTCGACACCCGGGGTGAACGAGACGAACCGGTATGGCCCGGCGCCGATCGGCGCTTTCTTGAATCCTTCGTCGCCGACCTTCTCGACATACTTCTTGGGCACGATCCAGCTGGCGCCGGTCGCGCCCACGTAGAACGTCATGAAGTCGGGCCACGGCCGCTTGAGGCGAAAGCGAACCCGTCCGGGATCCGGCGTCTCGACCGCGGCGACGCTGTCCTTGAGCGGCTTGGCGGAGGCCCCGCGGTAGCGCTCGAACGAAAACTTCACGTCCTCGGCGGTGACCGGCTCGCCGTTGTGGAACCGCGCGCTCTTCCGCAAGACGAACTCGTAGACGAGCCCGTCGGGCGTCATGCTCCACGACTCGGCGAGGCTCGGCGTCATGGCGTTGCCCGGCAACGGCTTCAGCACGGCGTCGTGCAACGCGTAGAGCACCATGAAGGGCGTGATGATCCCGGAGGTCTCGGCCGGATCGAACCACGTCGGAGCGAGCGAGATGTGAACGGCCCAGGTCATCTGACCGGCCGGCGCATCAATCGCCGCGGCGCGCGGTGTGGCGCCGACGGTCGTGATCGCGAGGACGAGCAACGAAGCGAAGAGGCCTCGAACATGTGTCATGACGGAAGCCTCCCTGGGTTGAGTTGTTATTTGGTCTTGAGCTTCACGTCCTCGTAGGGCGCCGAGAACGCCCAGCCGGTGATGAGACCGAGACCCGACTCGGCCACACGCGGACCGTGCGCGTGGATGAAGCCGAGCTCCCAGACCGGCGCATACATGGCCTTCTCGTGCATGAGCTGCTGGATCCGGTGCAGGGTCGCTTCGCGGCGCTTGCGATCGAGCTCGCCGGCCTGCTCGCGAAAGAGCCCGTCGATGTCGGAGTAGCTCCCGTAGACGTACGGTCCTCCGCCAACCGTGAACACCTCGAGCCGCGTGGCCGCGTTACCGAAGGCGCCGCTGATGCTGTAGGCCAGATTCTTCAGCTTCTTCTCCTGGTAGGCCTTGAAGAAGGCGGCGCGCTCGAGCGGACGGAGCTTCACGCGGATACCGACCGCCTGCAGATAGCCCATCAGCGCCTCGCTCATCGTGGCGGTCGGAGGCTCGCACCAGAAATCACCCGCGTCGAACCCGTTGGGATAGCCCGCCTCGGCGAGAAGCTGCTTCGCCCGGGCCGGATCGAACGGATAGGCCGGCGGCTGCCAGAAGAAATCGAAGCTCGCGGGAATGATGCTCCAGGTGATCCGCGAGAACCCGAGCGTGAGGGCCTCGTTGACGGCCTGGCGATTCATCGCGTGGTTGGCGGCCAGTCGCACCCGCCGGTCGGCCCACGGGGACTTCGGATCCCACTGGTCGAGGAACACCAGCCAGTGCGTCGACACGATGGGCGTCGGCTTGAGCGTGAGCCCTGGCGTCCGCCGGACTTCCTCGGCGAGCTCACCCTGGAGCAGGTAGATGACGTCGGCCTCGCCGCGCTTGAGCATCGCCAGGCGCGTGGCCTCGTCCTGAACGGACTTGATGACCAGGCGCTTCACGCTCGGGACCTTCCTCCAGTACTGCTCGTGAGCCTCCAGCACCAGCTCGATGCCCGGGTTGAACGCGACGAAGCGATAGGGGCCGGCGCCGATCGGCGCCTTCTTGAAGCCGTCGTCGCCGACCTTCTCGAGGTATTTCTTGGGCACGACCCAGCCGGCTCCGGTGGTGAGGCTGCCGTAGTAGGTCATGAAGTCGGGCCACGGCTCCTTGAGCTTGAAGCGAACCCGGTGCGGATCGACGACCTCCACCGACCGGCACGCGCTCGTGCAAGAGCTTGGACGCGGCGCCCCGATACCGCTCGAACGAGAACTTCACGTCCTCGGACGTGACGGGATCGCCGTTGTGGAACCTGGCCCCTTGACGCAGCACGAATTCATAGGCGAGGCCGTCCTTCGAGAGGCTCCACGACTCGGCCAGGCTCGGGGCCATGGGGTTGCCGGGCATCGGCTTCACCAGCGCGTCGTGGAGCGCGTAGAGGATCATGAACGGCGTGCCGATCCCCGGCGTCTCGGCCGGGTCGAACCATGTGGGCGCCAAGCGTGATGTGCGCCGCCCACGTCATCTGCCCCGCGGGGCGTCCGGCGCCGCGCCGGCGGGCGGCGCGACGGCCAGCACGATGAGACAGCACGAGCAGCGGTAGCGAACGGCGCATGGCCGCGCCCTAGACCGGCTCGGTCCGACCCCACACGACGGCCAGGACCGTGGCGCCGTTCTTCGTCGTCACCGAGTGCACGCAACCGTTCGGGCGGTAGTTCATGTTGCCGGTGGCCACCGGTCCCGATTCGTCGGCGTTCGCGCCCTCGATGACGAAGATGAGCTCGTCGCCCACGTGGCGGTGCAGCGGCAGCTGGGCGCCGGGCTCGAACTGGGCAATGATCGCGCGCCGCTCCGGGGTGCCGGTCTTGTCCTCCCAGATCCGCTTCTGGCGCACACCCGGCCGCGCCTCGATCCACGGCAGCTCGCTCACCGCGAAGACCTGGGACGCGGGCCCGCTGCTCCGCTGCGCGAGCGGCTCCACGCCCCCGGTGATGATCGCCAGGACCGTCGCGCCGTTCGGCGCCGACACGGTGTGGACACAGCCGTTCGGGCGATAGCCCATGTTCCCGGCCGTGATCGTACCGAACTCGTCCGAGATGGCGCCCTCGATGACGAACACGAGCTCGTCGCCGACGTGCCGATGAAGCGGCAGCTGGGCGCCCGGCGCGATCCGGGTCATGGCGGCCCGGCGCTTGCTCTCGGCGTGCTCCCAGATGCTCTTGCCGCGAACGCCGGGCTGGCGCTCCTGCCACGGCAGATCGCTGAGGGCGATGATCTGCGACAACGGAGTTTTCGTCGTGCTCATGGTGTGTTCTCCTGGCTCACGTTGCGTCGTGCCGGGAGAGTAGCGCGCGCCGTGACGCGGGTCAACGCGGGCCCGCGGTCGGCTCCGCTACTTCGCCTTGAGCTTCAGATCCTCGTAGGGCGCCGAGAACGCGTAGCCCGCGATGAGCCCGAGCCCGGATTCGTCGACCCGCCGGCCGACGCCGTTCACGAACGCGAGCTCGTACATCGGCGCGACCATCGCCTTCTCCGAGACGAGCTGCTGGACGCGGTGGAGCATCGCCTCGCGCTTGGCCCGATCGAGCTCGGTCGCTTGCTCACGGAAGAGGCCGTCGACGTCCGGGTAGCCGCCGTAGGCGAACTGGCCGCCCGAGACCGCGTAGGCCTCGAGTCGCGTGGCGGCGTTGCCGAAGGCGCCGCCGATGATCTGGACGAGGTTCTTCAGCTTCTTGTCGGCGATGCTCTTGTTGAACGCGGCGCGCTCGAGCGGACGGAGCTTGGCGCGAATCCCGACGCCTTGCAGGTAGCCGATCATCGCCTCGGCCGCGTCGGCCGAGGTCATGTCGCAGAAGTACTCGCCGGCATCGAAGCCGCCGGCATACCCGGCCTCGGCGAGGAGCCGCTTGGCGCCGGCCGGATCGAAGGCGTACGCGGGCGGCTGCCAGAAGAAATCGAACGAGCTCGGCACGATGCTGAACGTGATCCTCGAGAGCCCGGAGGTCCGGGCCTGGTCGATCGCGCGCCGGTCGATCGCGAGATTCGCCGCCAGCCGGACGCGGCGATCGTGCCACGGCGACTTCGCGTCCCACTGGTCGACGAAGTAGAGCCAGTGGGTCGACGGATAGACGGCCTTCAACGTGAGCCCCGGCGTGCGCCGCACCTCGTCGCCGAGCTCGCCGATCATCGAGAAGGCGATGTCCGCTTCGCCGCGCTTGAGCGCCGCCAGCCGCGTCGCCGGGTCCGGGATCGTTCTCAGCACCAGCCGCTTCACGCTCGGACTCTTGCGCCAGTAGCCCTCGAACGCTTCCAGGACCAGCTCGATCCCGGGCGTGAACGAGACGAACCGATAGGGTCCGGCGCCGATCGGCGCCTTTCGAAAGCCGTCCTCCCCCACTCGCTCGACGTACTTCCTGGGAACGACCCAGCCGGCGCCGGTCGCGAGCGTGCCGTAGAACGTCATGAAGTCGGGCCACGGCTGCTTGAGCCGGAAGCGCACGCGCGCGGCATCCGGCGTCTCGACGGCCGCGACCTTGTCCTTGAGGCCGCGCGCGAAGATGCCGCGATAGCGCTCGAAGGAGAACTTCACGTCGTCGGCGGTGACCGGATCGCCGTTGTGGAACTTCACCCCGCGGCGCAGCACGAAGTCGTAGACGAGCCCGTCCGGCGAGACGGACCACGATTCGGCCAGGCTCGGCGCGAGCGGTTTGCCGGGCATCGGCTTCACCACGCCGTCGTGCAACGCGTAGAGCACCATGAACGACGTGATGATCGTCGTCTCGGCCGGATCGAAGTACGTCGGCACCAGCGTCGTGTGCACGGCCCAGGTGATCTGGTCCGGCGCGTCAGGGCCGGCGCCGGCCGCGAGCGCCGGCGCCAGCACGAGCAGCGCGACGACGACGGTCGCGAGGCGTGTCATCGCGCGAGCTGGCGGCCGATGAAGTCGCGCATGAGCGCAATGGCCTTGTCGTTGTCGGCGCTCGCCTGCCCGATGAAGCCGTGGCGGGCGCCCGGGAAATGCACGCGCTCGATCGCGCCGCCCGCCTGCTGGTACGCCTGGACGAACGCGTCGGTGATCGCCGCCGGCACGTTGTCGTCGAGACCCGGGTGCGCGAGCCATACCGGCGGCAAGGTCCGCGCTTCGCGCGCCGTCACGATGCGCGTCACGCTCGCCTCCGCCATCTGCGCCTCGCTCAGGAAGTAGCCGTGGTGGGCGGCGATCAAGCGAGCGGCGTCGAAGCCCGAGCCGTCGTTCTGCCGGCCGACCACGTAGCGGAAGCGCGCGAGCGGATCCGCGACCGGGTAGAGCGCCAGCACGAACGCCACCGATTCGTCGCCGGGAGCCGCGTCGAGCGAGCCGTCGGGCGCGACGATCGGCGTGCCGGCGAACTCGGGCGCGCCGGGCTTGAGCGCCGCGAGCAGCGCCAGCTGGCCTCCGCTCGAGCTCCCCACGATCCCGACGCGCCGGGGATCGACGCCGAGCCGTCGCGCGTGCGCGCGCACGTAGCGCACGCCCGCCGCGACATCCGCGCTCGCCGCCGGGTGCTTGGCGGCCGAGCCCTGGCGAAAGCCGAGCGAGACGACGACGAGGCCGGAGGCCGCGAGGGCTCGGCAATGGAGCGCGCCGGTCAGGTGATCGCCGCGGCTCCAGGCGCCGCCGTGAACGTCGACGAGCGCCGCCAGCGGCGCGTCGGCGTCGCCGGTGGGCCGATAGATGCGCGCCAGGAGCTCCTGGCCGTCGGGTTTGGCGAAGGGTGCGTCCACTTCCTCGACTTCGTACGGGGCGGCCTGGTCGAATCGAATTTTCATCGATGCTCTCCCGGGTGTCGTTCTGGACCTTCCATCAGTCGCGAAGGGCGGGCAAGACCTCGGCGGTGAATCGCTCGAGCTGGGCGAGCTGGTCGTCGCCCACGAACCGGATGCAGAGATCGCTGACGCCGGCCGCGGCGTACCGCCGGAGCGCGGCGATCACCACGTCGGCGGGGCCGAGCCCCATCGTGCCGCGCGAGTGCACGCCCCCGCCATAGTAGGTCGCCAGGAATTCGGTCGTCACGCGCTCGGCCGTGCGCGGATCGTCCTCCATCCGGACCGTCGTGTACACGCAGAGCTCGAAGCGCGCCCCCGCGCGCCCGTGCCGGGCCAGCGCTTCCTCGGCGCGCTCGCGCACGAGCCGGCACTCCTCGGCGTGGACGTAGGTCGTGATGATCCCGTCGCCGAGCCGGCCGAAGCGCTCGAACTGGGCGGCGAGCATCTCTCCGCGGTTCGCCGCGGTGATGAGGACCGGTGGTCCGGCCGGATGCCAGGGAAGCGGGCCGATCGTGTGGTCGGTCAGCTCCACGTCGCCGTGACGATGGGTGACCGGCTCGCCGCGCCAGAGCATGCGCCAGATCTCGACGTGCTCCTCGAGCCGGCGGACGCGCCGCTTGTGGTCGGCGCCGCACGCCGCCCACTCGCGCTCCGCCGACGGCAGGCTCCAGCCCACGCCGAGCCCCATGACGACACGTCCGCGCGAGATCTGATCGACGTTCGCGATCTGGTGGGCGAGCACGACGGGGTGGCGCAGCGCCGGCAAGAGAACCGCCGTCCCCAGCCGCACGCGGGTCGTGATCCCGGCCAGATAGGCCAGGGTCGTGAGCGGCTCGAGCCGTGGCTTCGCGACGATGCTGTCACCGACCCATACGGCGTCGTAGCCGGCCCGGTCCGCGTGGCGCGCCATCGTCCAGCACTCCTCCACGGGAGGCCGCTGCGCCGACTGCATGACCACACCGCGGGTCGGAATGAGGACGCCGAGACGCATGCCGGGCGCTAGTGTACTCCGGCTCCTCAGCCGAGGAGCTTGCGAAGCGAGCCGAGCAGCCGCTCCGGGTCGAGCTCGAGGTCCGTCCGCCGCTCGGCGATCCGGCCCTTCTCGTCGACCAGCACCACGAGGCTGCCGTGGACGATTCGCTCCCGCGCGACGGCGCTGAGCCCGAAGGCGCGAACCACGCGGCCCACGTCGTCCGCCGCGCCGGTCAGGAAGTCCCAGCTCGTCAGATCGATGCCGTAGCGATCGGCGTAGCGCCGCAGCACGTCGGGGCGATCGGTGGCGGGATCGAGCGTGATCGAGACGAAGCGCACGCGCTCGGCGAGCTTCTCCGTGCGGACCCGGCTCTGCGTTCGCGCGAGCTGCGCGGTGATGAGCGGACACGCCTCCGCGCACGTCGTGAAGACGAAGCTGACCACGAGGACGCGCCCCCGGAGATTGGCGGACTTCACGATCGAGCCGGACTGATCCACGAGCTCGAACGTCGGCATCATCTCCCCGCGTCCCCTCGAGCAGGCGGACAGGAGCAGGAGCGCCGCGAGCAGCGCCGCGGAGGCTCTCACGCCGCCGCCACCGGCCACGCGGGAGCGAGGCCCCTCGCCCGGGCGACAATCGCCAGCACGATCAGCGCATATCCCGTCGGGATCAGCACGGGCTCGAGGCGCTGGAACCACAGGAGGGTGGTCGCCGAGACGCCGGACACCGCGAGCAGCACGCCGAAGGAGCCGAGGCCGCAGTGCGTGAGCGAGGACACGCTGGCGCCGAGCAGGCCGACGATGCCGGCGCCGCTCAGCGAGCCCACCGCACCCCAGCGCGTCGCCAGACCGCCGATGCCCAGGTAGAGGCCGACGAGCGCCGAGAACGAGACGAAGAACGCGAGGCTCGACCACGTCAGCTCGTAGCTCCACACGGCCACACCGAAGACGGGATGACGCCGCCCGTACTCGAGCAGCGGCTCGCGCCCGATGAGCGTGACGGCGTCCGCCGTCGACGGGGTGAGCCGGACGATGCGGCGCGCGTTCTCCCACGCCGGGTAGAGCCGCACGTAATTCGGCACACCGCCGAGACCGCCGACCAGGATGGCGAGGATCAACGCTTGATAGACGGCGAAGACGGCCAGGGTCGCCGCCGCCACCATCCAGCGCCGCTCGGAGATTCGCGTCCCCAGCGCCCGCAGCGCGCTCACGGCCGCGGCTCGATCCACGCGCGGCCGCTTTCCTCGCGAACCTGGGCGAGCACGCGCGCCTTCAGGGACATGAACTCCGCGGTCGCGATGACCTCGGCGGGGCGCGGCCGCGGCAGCTTCACCGGCATCAGGTCGCGGATCTGACCGGGCCGCGCCGTCATGACCGCGACGCGGTCGGCGAGGAAGATCGCCTCGTCGATGTCGTGGGTGACGAAGAGCACCGTCGTGCGCACTTCGCGCCAGACGCCGAGCAGCAGCTCCTGCATCGTCAGCCGCGTCTGCGCGTCGAGCGCGCCGAACGGCTCGTCCATGAGCATCACGCGCGGCCGGTTGACGAGGACGCGGGCGATGCCGACCCGCTGCTGCATGCCGCCGCTGAGCTCGCCCGGGTAGGCGCGCTCGAAGCCGGCGAGGCCGACGAGATTCAGATAGCGCCGAGCCTGGGCGGTCCGCTCGATCGATCCGATCCCGCGCATCTTGAGCCCGAACTCGACGTTGGCGAGCACCGTCTTCCACGGAAACAGCGAGTGCTGCTGAAACACCATCCCTCGATCCGCGCCCGGCTCCACGACCGGCTCGCCGTCCACCGATCACCCGCCCGACCGTCGGCTGCACGAAGCCCGCGACCGCGTTGAGCACGGTGGTCTTGCCGCAGCCGGACGGGCCCAGCAGCGCCACGAACTCGCCCGGCGTCGTCATCAGGGTGAACCGGCGGACCGCCTCGACCCGCCGGTCGTCGCGCCCGAACACGATGCTGAGGTCGGTGATCTCGATGCGTCCGGTGCCCGTGCCGTTCCCCATGGGCGTCACGCTCCGACCTTGTCGCGGCGAGGCAGCCACGGCATGCAGCGCGTGCCGACCAGCCGGATGACGAGGCTCGACAGCATGCCGAGCACGCCGATCGTCAGCATGCCGACGACGATCTGCGAGTACTTCACGATGCCGTAGGCGACCCACGTGAAGTAGCCGACGCCGAACTGTCCCGAGATCATCTCGGCCGAGATCAAGCAGATCCACGACACGCCCATCCCGACCGACAGCCCTGTCACGATCGACGGCAGCGCTCCCGGAAGGACGACCTCGCGGAAGATGGCGGTGCGTCCCGCGCCCAGGCTCGTGGCGGCGCGCACGAGCTGACGGTCGATGCCTTCGACGCCGTGGATCGTGTTGAGCACGATCGGGAAGAACGCGCCCAGGGTCGTGATGAACACGATGCTCGACCGCTCGGTGGGCCAGAGCATGATGCTGATGGGCACCCATGCCACCGCCGGGATCGGACGGAGCAGCTCGATGGGCGGAAACAGGAGGTCCTCGGCGAACGCGAACCAGCCGATGACGAGCCCGAGCCCGACGCCGAGCACCGTGGCGATGGCGAAGCCGAGCCAGATGCGCTCGAGGCTAGCCAGGATGTGCACGTAGAAGCTCGCACTGCTGAAGAGCGCGATCGCTTCCGCGAGGACGTCGCCGGGCGCGGGGATGTTCTGGAAGCGCACGTAGAGGTCGAGGTCCCACAGGGTCGCGACGTGCCACGCCAGAAGGAAGAGCCCGATGGACAACGCGCGCAGCGCGGGCCGCCGCCAGCCCACCAGTCGGAGGGGTTCGGCGGCGTCCGCCGGCGCGGCCGGCGCGCCGACGAGTGGCGCGGTGGCCACTACTTGGCGGCCCCCAGCTTCTTCGCTTCCTCGAGCGAGAGGACCTTGCCGCCGTTCTTGGTGGCGAACGCCTCGGCTTCTTCCTTCCAGGCGAACGCGACGAGCGACGCGGTGGCGGCCTTGCCGCTGCCGCCCGCGACGTAGAACGCCCGATGGGCGAAGAGCTTGAGGCCCGTCGGGTAGTCGAACACGTACGCGGCGCTGACGACGCGGCCCGCCTGCTCGGCCTCCCGCAGGGCACCCATCAAGCTCGCCAGCGACGCGTAGGGCTTGATCGGCTCGCCCTTGAGCCACATCTCGGCCGCCGCGCGCGGATCCTTGATCGCGGCGCCCGTGCTCGCGTCCTTTCCCTCCATGGGCGAGGTGCCGGCCACCATCAAGCGCTGCTCGCGCGCGTAGTCGCGGCCGAGCTCACGGTACGCCTGCTTGACGAAGCGATCGTCGATGAAGCCCTCGACGTCGGCGCCCTTGATGATTCCCATCTTCTGGAGCACGGACGCATCGTACTTGAGGACCTCGACCCACTTCGGCTTGATCGTCGCGTCGAGCGTGAGAAAGCCACCGCGCCCGAAGTAGAGGTAGAGGACTTCCTTGGGGATGGACGTCCACTGCTCCTGCTTCGTGGTCGCCTCCTCGGGATTCCTGGTGATCCACTCGTTGGCCTCGACGACCGCCTTCAGATAGGCCACGACGATCTCCGGGTACTTCTCCAGGAAGTCCTTGCGGACGACGGGACCGTGCAGATACGCGACCGACGCCTGGCTGCCGTCGAAGATCTTCCGCGCGAAGCCCTTGAACTCCATGAGCTCGCCCCACGGACAGAAGTCCGCGTGCGCGTCGATCTTCTTCTCCTGGACGCTGGTGGCGCCGATCGGCGGAGCCTGGTTGATCAAGGTGAAGAACTCCTGGCCGAGCCCGCGGTCGACCA
This sequence comes from uncultured Candidatus Rokubacteria bacterium, assembly GCA_963789955.1. Classification (GTDB taxonomy): domain Bacteria; phylum Methylomirabilota; class Methylomirabilia; order Rokubacteriales; family CSP1-6; genus AR31. The sequence goes on along the minus strand of CAWBMV010000022.1, from coordinate 214,692 downwards.
GGGCCTTCAGGAGCATCCCGTGCGCGGCCGAGCCGAAGGGCACCGAGACTTTCTTTCCCTTGAGATCCTCGAACCGATAGATCGGCGCGTCGGACGGCACCACGATCGAGTTCCCGGAGCCGTTCACGTTGTAGCCGGTCATCGAGACGATCACCGATCGCAGGCTGTTCGTCTCCTGGAAGCGGGCGATGTTGACGAGCAGCGGATAGTCACCCATGACTCCGATGTCGAGCTTGCCGGCGAGCATCTGGCTCGTGATGGGCGGCCCGGAGGTGTAGTCCTCCCACACGACGTCGTACTTCGCGCCCGCGTATTTTCCCGTGCGCGGAAGGTGCTTCTCGAGGAGCCCGAGCTGCTTGACCGTGATGCCGCCCGAGTAGGTGTCGGTGCACAGGCTCTGATGACCGATCCCGATGCGGATGGTCTCCTGCGCCGCGCCTGGGGCAGCCATGAAGACCAGGCCGGCCACGAGACCGGCGAGTGAGGCGGGCGTTCCCGGCTTGATCATGCGCCTTTTTCTCCCGATCGCTCTCTCTGCCGCGCGAAAACTCGAGGCGGACTCTTCCCTTCCCCTCGGGTCGCGGCCGGTGGGCCCAACAGTCGGAGACCCGGCCCCGGCAGTCAATGTCCAGGGCTGTGGAATTTCTGTAGGGGACTGCGGTTTCCTGTGGCAGGCTCTGGGCGTGAAGACACACCGAGATCATTCGCAAGTGCCCGTCGTTTCTAAGGAAGCGCGCGATATCTCGAATTCGAACGGGGGGAACGGCAGCGACCAGCGCGAGCCAGAGCCGTCGCCGCCCGACTCGCCCGTCAACGAGCGCCCGGTGGTGCTCATCGTCGACGACGACGCCGGAGTTCGCGAGGCGTTGCGCTTCGCCCTCGACGAGCACTACACGGTGCTCGACGCGCCGCACGGACGGAGCGCCCTCGGCATCGTGCGCGCCGAGCGCGTCGATCTCGTCCTGCTCGACATCCTGATGCCCGAGGTGGACGGGCTCGAGATCTTGCAAGAGCTCAAGGCGGTCGAGCCGGACATCCCCGTCATCATGATGACCGCGGTGAAGACGGTGCGGACCACCGTCGCGGCGATGAAGCTCGGCGCCGCCGACTACGTCACGAAGCCGTTCCAGGAAGACGAGCTGCTCGCCTCGATTCGCCAGGCGCTCGAGCAGCGGGCCCGGCGGCTCGGCGCCTCGGTCGAGCGCGACCGCCCCGATCGCGACGCGCGGCTGCCCCGGACCCACCGGTTACTCTTCGTGGGCGGCGATCCGGGCTGGCGCGCGACGCTCGCCGTCGTGCTGTCGCGGGCGACCAGCGTCGAGACGAGCCCGACCCTGGTCGACGGTCTCAACGACATGCTCCGCTTCCGTCCCACCGGCGTCGTCCTGAACGTCAAGCGCTCCACGGCCGAGGCCGGGCGGTTTCTCGGCGCGCTGAACGCGCAGCTGCCCGCGTGCCCGGTGCTCGTCGTGTGCGACGACGTGTACCTGGGCGCGCCGCCGGTGTGGGAGACGTTGAACATCCGCGGCGTCCTGCGGCCGCCGGTCGGATTCGAAGATCTGCTGAGCCGGATCGGCGCCGTGCTCCCGCCGGGTGACGGGCTGAGCGGGCCCTGGCCGCGGCTCGGCGAATCGGTGGCCCGCACGATCGCCCACCTGAGCCGGCATTACGACGAAGACCTGACCGTCGACAGCATCGCGGAGATCACCGACATCTCGGCGAGCCACCTGGCACACCTCTTCCGCTCCGAGATCGGCATGAGCGTGCGCGACTATCTCACCCGTGTCCGCGTGTCGATCGCCCAGGACCTGCTGGCGCACACCGACGAGAAGCTCGAGTCGATCGCCGCGAGCCTGGGTTTCGCCGACACCTCGCATCTCGCCCACGTGTTCCAGCGCATGACCGGAAGGGCGCCGAGCACGTACCGACGCGCGCCGCGCTGACCCGCGCCGCGCAAGGTCGCCGCGCTGCCCGCGGGGTGGGCACCTAGCAACCCGAGACAGAGATTCGGCAGCCCTGGACACCGATTCCCGTGTCTCGAGGGACGAAGTTCGCCGATACTCTCACATCGGCTCACGACCGTCGCGGCGCGCGGTGTCCCGGTCTCGGATTCCGACCACCAATCGCGCTTCGCGAGTGGCCACGTCGATGCGAGCGCATCGACAGGGGGAGAAGAGAGCGTGGATCAGTGGCTGCTCGTGTACGTGGCGATCGGCGCGTTCATCGGCTTCTTCGCGGGCATGCTCGGGATGGGCGGCGGCGGCATCCAGGTGCCGCTCACGACGATGGCATTCGCGGCGCAGGGCTTTCCGCGTGAGCACATGCTGCACGTGGCACTCGGGACGGCGATGGCGACCGTGATCTTCACGTCGCTGTCGAGCCTGCGCGCGCACGACCGCCACGGCGCGGTCAACTGGGCGGTGCTCCGGCGCTTGCTCCCCGGCATCGTCATCGGCACCGGCCTCGGAACCCTGCTGGCGCGCCACATCCCGACCTTTCCGCTGGCGGTGATCTTCGTGGTCTTCGTGCTCTACATGGCCTCGAGCATGCTCTTCAACTGGAAGCCCAAGCCGACGCGCCAGCTGCCGGGAACGACGGGGCTCCTGCTCGTCGGCACCGGGATCGGCGTCTGCTCGGCGCTGGCGGCCATGGGCGGCGCCACCCTGACGATTCCGTTCCTGGTCTTCTGCAACGTGCCGTTTCACACGGCGATCGGCACGGCCTCGGCCATCGGCTTCCCGATCGCGGTGGTGGGAACGATCGGCTATCTGATCAACGGCTGGGGCTCCGCCGGACTCCCGGCGCACAGCGTCGGCTACATCTACGTTCCGGCGCTGATCGGGTTCACCGTCGGGAGCATGGTGCTGGCGCCCTTCGGCGCACGGCTCGCGCACCGCACGTCCGAGCGCTCGCTCAAGCGGATCTTCGCGATCGTGATCGGCGCGCTCGGGCTCAAGATGCTGGTCGCGCTGGCGTAGATGAGGACACGATCGTGAGCCAGAAGATCGCGCGCCTTCTCGTCGCCAATCGCGGCGAGATCGCCATCCGCATCGTGCGCGCCGCCCGTGAGCTGCAGATGCGGACGGTCGCGATCTTCTCCGAGGAGGATCGAGCCGCCCGGCATCGCTTCGCCGCCGACGAGAGCTATCGGGTCGGTGCCGGCCGCACCGCGGTCGACGCCTATCTCGACGTGGACGACGTCATCCGCGTGGCGCGCCGCGCGCGCGTCGACGCGATCCATCCGGGCTACGGCTTTCTCGCCGCGAAGCCCGAGATGGCCGCCGCGTGCGCCCGCGCCGGCCTCACCTTCGTCGGCCCGCGCGAGGACGTGCTGCGCGCCCTGGGCGACAAGGTCGCCGCCCGGACCCTCGCGCGGGCCGTGGGCGTCCCGACCTTGCCCGGCACCGGTCCCCTGCCCCGGGACCTAGAGAAAGCCAAAGCGCTCGCCGCGTCGATCGGCTTTCCGCTCATGGTCAAGGCCAGCCGAGGCGGCGGCGGTCGCGGCCTGCGTGTCGCGGAGTCGCCGGCGGAGCTCGGGCCGCTCATCGAGGCGGCCCGGCGCGAGGCGCGCGGCGCCTTCGGCGAGGACGAGGTCTACGCCGAACGGCTCCTGAGCCGGGCGCGCCACGTCGAGGTCCAAGTTCTCGGCGACCTGCACGGAACGCTCGTGCACCTGTTCGAGCGCGACTGCTCCATCCAGCGGCGGCATCAAAAGATCGCCGAGTGGGCGCCGGCGCCGTTCCTGACCGGGGCCGAGCGCGCGACCTTGTGCGACGCCGCGCTCGCCCTGGCCCGGGCCGCCGGCTACACGCACGCCGGGACCGTCGAGTTCCTGGTGGACGCGGACACGCGGGCGTTCTATTTCATCGAGGTCAACGCGCGGCTGCAAGTCGAGCACACGGTCACCGAGGAAGTCACCGGGATCGACATCGTGAAGGCGCAGCTCCGGATCGCCGCCGGGGCCCGGATCGGCGAGCCGGATTCCGGCGTGCCGCGACAGGAGGCGATCACCGTGTCGGGGCACGCGCTCCAGTGCCGCGTGACGACCGAGGATCCGGCCCACGGATTCGCGCCCGCGCATGGGCGCCTCACCGCCTGCCAGATCCCCGCGGGCATCGGCATTCGGGTGGACGCGGGCAGCGCCCACACCGGCGCCGTCGTCTCGCCGTTCTACGACTCCCTGCTCATGAAGATCATCGCCCGGGGCGACTCCCCCGAGGAGACGATCGGACGGATGGCGCGAGCGCTCGGCGAGTCGCGGGTCGAAGGCGTCGCCTCGAATCTGGAATTCCTCGAGCACGTGATCGCGCACCCGGCGTTTGCCGCCGGGGCCTACACCACGCGGTTCGTGGACGAGACACCGGAGCTCGTCGAGTCCGCGGCGGCGCCGAACGGCGCGTTCGGCCTGCTGGAGTTTCTCGGTGAGGTGACCGTCAACGGCAACCCGGAGATGCTCGGCCGGCCGCGCCCCGCGGCGTCCCTGCCCCGTGCGCCGGTCCCTCGCTACGACGCCGATCGCCCGATCCCGCCGGGCAGCCGCGATCGGCTTCGCGAGCTCGGACCCGAGCGCTTCCTCGGCTGGATGCGCCGAGAGAAGCGCATCCTGTTCACGGATACGACCATCCGAGACGCGCAGCAGTCGCTCCTGGCGACGCGCGTGAGGACCCACGACATCCTGGCGGTCGCCCCCGCGTACGCGCGGCTCACGCCCGAGCTCTTCTCGCTCGAGTGCTGGGGCGGCGCGACGTTCGACGTCATGCTGCGATTCCTGCGCGAGGATCCCTGGGAGCGGCTGGCGCAGCTGCGGGACGCCGTCCCCAACCTGCTCCTCCAGATGATGGTGCGCGCCTCGAACGCGGTCGGCTACACGAGCTACCCCGACAACGTCGTGCAGCACTTCATCACGCAGGCGACGCACGCCGGCATCGACCTCTTCCGCGTCTTCGACTCGCTGAACGGCGTCGACAACATGCGCGTCGCCATCGACGCCGTGCGCGGCGCCGGGGCGTTGTGCGAGGCGGCGATGTGCTACACGGGCGATCTGTTCGACACGGCGCGCCCGAAATGGAACCTGCGCTACTACGTGGATCTGGCGCGGCAGCTCGAGAAGGCCGGCGCGCAGATCCTCGGCATCAAGGACATGGCGGGGGTATGCCGGCCGCGCGCGGCGCGCGCGCTGGTGGAGGCGCTGCGAGGCGAGGTCGGGCTTCCCATCCACTTCGACACGCACGATACGAGCGGCATCGCCGGCGCCAGCGTCCTGGCCGCCATCGACGCGGGCGCCGATGCGGTGTACGGCGCCCTCGACGCGATGAGCGGGCTCACCGCGCAGCCGAATCTCAGCGCCATGGCGTCGGCGCTGGCCGGGTCGGAGCTCGATCCGGGGCTCGATCCCGAAACCTTGCAATCGCTGTCACGCTACTGGGAGATCGTCCGCCGCTACTACGCGCCGTTCGAGGCCGACATGCGCGCCGGAACCGCCGACGTCTATCGCCACGAGATGCCGGGACCACAGTACACGAACCTCCGCGCTCAGGCCCGGGGCATGGGGCTCGAGCACCGCTGGGACGAGATCTGCCAGCGCTACGCCGAGGTGAATCTGCTGTTCGGCGACCTGGTGAAGATCACGCCGACGTCCACGGCGGTGGCCGATATGGCGCTCTCGATGGTGGCCAACGGCCTGAGCCGAGACGACGTGCTCGATCCGGCGCGCGACCTGGCGTTCCCGAAATCCGTCGTGGCGCTGTTTCGCGGCGAGGTCGGGGCGCCTCCGGAAGGCTTCCCGGCCGATCTCCAGCGCAAGGTGCTCAAGGGCCAGCCCGCGATCTACGGCCGCGCGGCCGCCTATCTGCCCCCCGCCGATCTGGCGGCGCGGCGCCTCGAGCTCGAGGCCACGGTGCGCCGTCCGGTCAGCGAGCGCGAGCTGTCGTCGTGGCTCCTGTTCCCGGCGCTCTTCGTCGAGTACGCGCGACACCGGGATCGCTTCGGCGACGTGTCGGCGCTGCCGACGCCGGCGTTTTTCTACGGACTTCGCGAAGGCGAAGACATCGAGGTCGAGGTGGCGCCCGGGAAGCGCCACGTGATCGGCCTGCTCGCCAGGACAGAGCCCGACGACGGCGGCTTCGTGACCTTGTTCGCGACCGTCGACGGCCAGCTCCAGCTGGTCACGGTCGCCACACCCGCGGCGACGGTCCAGGGCGCACGCGCGCAGGTCCAGACCGGGAATTCCGCGCACGTGAGCGCCGGGTTGGCCGGAACGGTGGTCGCGGTGGCGGTGCGACCCGGTCAGGTCGTCGCGAGGGGCGAGACGCTCCTGGCGATCGAGGCGATGAAGATGGAGACGCACATCATCGCGGAGCGCGACGCGATCGTGGCCGAGGTGTACGTGGCGCCGGGCGACGCCGTGGGCCCGCGCGATCTGCTGATTCTGTTGTCGTGAGCCGAGCCGCGGTCGCCTGACGGCGGCGGGCTCAGCCTCGCTTCGACGCCATCAAGGACTGCATCAGGCGGTCCATCTCTCGTTCGAGCGCGACGGCCAGCTTGTCGGCTTCGCTCATGTTGCCGTCACGCCCGAGCGCCTCCAGCCCCTGAGCGAGGCCGGCCGCCGTCGTGGCGCCGATCACCTTCAGCGCCCCCTTGAGCGTGTGGGCCTCGCGGGTCAGCTCCGTCGCGTCGGCATTGCCGATGGCGTGTCGAAGCGCCTTCATCCGGATCGGCGCGTCCTCGACGAAGATGCCGAGCAGCTCGTCCAATAGCTCGCGGTCCCCGCCGACGTAGTTGAGCGCGGCGGAGAAATCGAATCCGGCTTCGGGCGAGGCATCGCTCGATACGACCGGACCCGGCGCGCCCGCCGACGGCGCGCCTTCGCTCCCAACGGGCGCGCGGTCGCGCGGCTCCGATACGGCGTCGCTTCCGTTCGGACGTTGCGGAGTGCTCGATGGCCCGGCGGCCGCGGTGTGGTCCACCGGGTCGGCGTCGTGGCCGGTCTGGACGAGCCGGTTCAGGGCGGCCGCGAGCTCTTCGGGCTTGACCGGCTTCGTCAGATACTCGTCCATCCCGGCCGCGAGGCATCGCTCGCGATCTCCGCGCATCGCATACGCGGTCAGCGCCATGATCGGCAGCCGGCGCCGGCCCGGGTTGCGCGCCTCACTCTGGCGGATCGTCTGCGTGGCCGCGAGCCCGTCCATCACGGGCATCTGAACGTCCATCAGCACCACATCGAACGGACGGCTCTCGTAGGCTTCGACCGCCTCCTGCCCGTTGTACGCCAGGATTGGAATGTGGCCCATCTTCTCGAGCAGCCGCACGATCACGCGCTGGTTGACGGCGTTGTCTTCGGCCACCAGCACGTGCAGGCGCTTGGTGGACGCCTCGCGCGAGGCTCGTGACAGCGGCGTCGTCGGCTCGACCGACTGGCCGAGGGCCAGGAGCACGGCGTTCAGTAGCTCCGACGGCGTGAACGGCTTGACGAGATGGCGCGCGACGCCGAGCGCGCGGCAGCGGGCCAGGTCACCGCTCATCACGTCCGACGTCAGCAGCATCACGGTGACGCCGGCCAGTGCCGGCTCCTGACGGATGCGCTCGGCGACGGCGAAGCCGTCGAGGTCGGGCATCCGGGCGTCGAGGAGCACCAGATCGAACGTGCGTCCGGCGGCGCGCGCCCGCTCGAGCTCGACCATGGCCGCCCGTCCGTCCTCCACGATCGTCGGGGCCACGCCCCACGCGGTCAGGGTCGCCTCGAGCAGCCGACGGTTGGTCGCGTTGTCGTCGGCGGCGAGGACCGGCAACCCCTGCAAGGAGTGCGACGGCGCCGCCACGCGCCGGGGCACCGGCACGCGGGCCCGCTCGAGCGCCAGGGTGAAATGGAAGGTGCTGCCACGCCCGGGCTCGCTGTCGAGCCAGATCCGGCCGCCCATCCGCTCGACCAGGCGCCGGCAGATGGCGAGACCCAGCCCGGTTCCGCCGAAGCGACGCGTGGTCGACGCGTCGGCCTGGGCGAACGCGTCGAAGATGAGCCGGCTCTTGTCGGCCGCGATGCCGATGCCGGTATCCTGGACCGCGACGCGCAACGTCACGCGGTCGGCGGTCACCGACTCGGTGTCGACGCGCACCGCGACTTCGCCGCGCTCGGTGAACTTGATCGCGTTGCCGACCAGGTTGACGAGGATCTGACCGAGCCGGCCGGTGTCTCCGACGAGATCGTCGGGAACGTCCGGACGGATCTCGTACGCCAGCTCGAGCGACTTGGCGTGAGCGAGCGATGCCAGGGTCTTGATCGTCTCGCCCAGGGTCTCGCGCAGGGCGAACGGCACCGGCTCGAGCTCGAGCCGGCCGGCCTCGATCTTCGAGAAGTCGAGGATGTCGTTGATGATGGCCAGCAGCGCCTCGCCCGAGCGGTGGACCGTCTCGGCGTAGTCGCGCTGCTCGCGCGTCAGCGGCGTGTCGAGCAGCAGCGCGGTCATGCCGATCACGCCGTTCATCGGCGTCCGGATCTCGTGGCTCATGGTCGCCAGGAACTCGGACTTGGCGCGGTTCGCCGCCTCGGCGGCGGCTTCCTTCTGCTTCAGCGCGCTGATGTCGCGGACGATCGTGAGCTCACCCATCGGCCGCCCGGCCTCGTCGCGAAACGGTGTGGCCACCACCGACACTTCGACGAGCTGACCGGTCTTGGTCTTGGCGCACGTTTCGAACGAGGCCGGAGTCACCGCCTCGACGCGCTCGCCTCGCGTGTCCCAGAGATCGAGGTCGCGGAGCGGCCGCCCGATCGCGTCGGCCGCGGTGTGGCCGTAGAGTCGGGTGGCGCCTCGGTTCCAGGAGGTCACGACGCCGCCCTGGTCGTGCGAGAAGATCGCGTCGCTCGACTGCTCGACCTGCAGCGCGAGGAGGCGGTTCTTCTCCTCGCTGCGATGCAACGACGCCAGCAAGGATTCGATGTTCTCCGCCATGCTGTTGAACGCCTGGATGCATTGCGCGGTCTCGGGCGGCCCCTCGGCCAGGATCCGGACGGCGTAGTCGCCCTGGCCGAAGCGGCGCGCGCTCGCGGCCAGGGTGCGCAGCGGCTGGACTCCGCTCCGGAGCAGGACGAGCGTGACCCCGAGCGACAAGGCCGTACCCAGGAACAGAATCCCGAGCTTCTCCCAGAAGCCGCGCCACAGCTTGTTGACGGACAGCGCCGGGTTGAGCCGCAGCGAGACCATGCCGTACTTCTCGCCGCCGACCACGACGGGCTGAGAGTCCTCGAGCGGCGGCAGGTGGAGCCTCTGGACGAACCAGGCGGGAGCCTCCACGCGAATCGGCGGGCCGAGCGCCGCGACCGGGTGGCCGGAGTTGTCGGTCCACGCGAACCGGGCGATGGTGGGCTGGCGGGCGCGCGCCTTCACCATCTGCTCGATCACCGCGTAGTCGCCGACGACCGCGGGGCCGCTCATCGCCGGCAGCGCGAAGCTCATCTCCTCGTGGAGCTGCTCGCTCAAGGTGGTGCGCTGATCGATGATCTCTCCGCGGAGGATCGAGTACAGCAGCGCGGCGCCGCAGCCGACCAGCGCCAGCCCGCTGCCGAGCACGAGCCGGGCCGTGAGGGACAACTGGCCGCGCACGAGCGCGGCGAGCGTGAACCTCACTACTGGAGCTCGACCTTCACCAGGGTCGTCCGGTAGAACCGACGCATGTTGTCGTACTCGCTATCCTTCGACGCGACGAACCGCATCGGCTTTCCTTGCTTGAGGACCTCGGCGCTCGACGCCAGCACCTTGGCGCCCTCCGGGTCATCGGCCATCTTGAGAAACGCGTCGCGTACCGCCTTGACGACGTCGGCCGGTATCGATGGCAGGGCCGAGAGGGCGAGGCTCAGGTACCTGTCCGAGCTCCACAGCGTGCGGTAGGCGACGTGCTCGCGCTGGGCGAACGCGCGCATCACGTCCGCGTTCACGCCGGCGGCGACCGCGCGGCCGGCCTTCAACTGCCCCATCGCGCCTTCCTGGTTGCCGGCGAAGTGGGCTTTGACCTGGATCCCCTTGCGCAGCAGCGCGTCCATCGGAAGGTGATAGCCGAAGAAGGCCGCGATGTGCGGGAACACCACCTCCTGTCCCTCGAGATCGGCCAGCGAGTGGATCGGGGAGTCCTTCAGGACCACGATCTCGCCGGTCCCGGGATCTTCCTTGGGCCGCGCAAAGACCCGGTACCCGCTCTCCTCGTTCTCCTTGATGAAGTTGTGGTTGGAGTAGAGGAAGTCGTACTCGCCGCGGCGCACCATCGTGGTGTGCTCCGGGCCGGTCTGGGCGACTTTGAGGTGGAGCGGCACGCCGCTCTTGTCCGAGACGTAACGCAGGATCGGGTTCCAGAACTGTGCGGTCAAGGTCGGGCTTCGCCAGATGATGACTCCGAAGGAGAGGGGCTGACTTTGAGACCAGCCCGACGCCCCGAAGCCGATGAGCGACACAGACGCCAAGCGAGACGGCGGCGACCCACTTCTTCATGAGGTTCCCCCAAATGTCGATAGATGGCATAGCGATCCAACGCGTATTATGCAAGGGTCGAGCCAAGGACTTATGCGTGAAGAGACAGCTACTTGGGGAGTCTTCGAGCGTTCCCGAACGGCAGCGAGGTCACGGGGCTTGTCATATTTGTCAACCGCGCCGGGGCCGGGGGCGGCCGGCGCCTGCGTCGGTCAGGGGGAAGGCGACGAGCCTCGCGCGCCGGAGCGGGCGACGGCGGACACGAAGAAGCCGATCGCCGCCACCAGCTCGAATAGCTCCTCGAGAAAGAAGCGCGGCACTCCCGGCACATGCCCGAGCTGCTGCTCGAAGACTTCGGTGAACACGGAGAGCGCGACGCTCGCCGCCAGCGCGCGTCCCCACGGTTGCGCGACGGCGGCCCACCCCTCGGACCAGAATTCGCGAAACGCGAAGGACGACGAAGATGCCGATCGCCACGGGCACGCCCACGACGATCAGCATGGCGAGGACGCGCCAGGAGAGCGCCACCTTGATATTGACGAAGAACTGAGTCGCGATGACCTTGGTGCCGAACAGGATCCGATCGAGATCGACCTCGCCGATGTTCAATCCGATGAGGCAGGAGACGATGACGAGATCGAGCGGGGACACGCGCCCGGTCTGGCGGGCGTTCCTCACGAGCTCGCGTCCGAACAGCAGCGCCGCGCCGGCGTCCAGCAGCACCTGGAGCCACTCGACGACGCCGTTCTCCACCGTGAGCCAGCCGGCGAGAGCCGGCTCGACGAGCGCGATCACGGACAGCACAGCCACGGCGATCAACGACAGCCCGGCGGCGACGGTCTCAGAGCGTACGCTTCGGATTACCGTTCGCATCCCTGGTCGCAATCAGCACGCTCAGACCTGACCGTCCCACGACGCGCCGGCGACCTCGCTCCAGCGCGCGCGGATTCGCTCGAACTCGCCGCGTGAGAGCGCGCCCCCGCGCGAGGAGCCCGGCGTTCTGCTGCCATCGCTCCGGCTTCGTCGTCCCGACGATCGCGGTCTGCACGCCGGGCACGCTCAGCGTGAAGCGCAGCGCCGTGCTCACGGCCGTGTCGGGCGCCGACTTCAAGAACGGATAGTCGAGCTTGCGAAGGCGAGACCAGTAGGTCTGGTAGTACGGCTCGGACGGCTTTCGCTCGTACGTCCAGGCCACGTTGGCCAGCGGCCGTTTCGCGATCACGCCCATCTGCCGGGCGATCGCCAGCGGCAGTGTGCGCTCGAGCGCGTCCTGGTCCGCGATGCTGACCGACGTCTGCAAGGTGTCGAAGCGCCCGCACTCGACGGCATAGCGCGCCGCCTCGCCGTCACCGCTGTAGCCGATGTACCGCGCCCAACCGCGCTCGCGCGCGCGCTCCAGCGCCTCGATGGCCTCGCCCTTCTTGAGCTCGCTGAGCGAGCAGCTGTGGAGCTGGATGAGATCGACGTAGTCGGTCGCGAGGCGGCGCAGGCTGCGCTCGATGCTGCCCAGGAGCGGAGCGCGTCGCCAGTCGGCGCTCGACCAGCCGCCGGCGTGCCCGCACTTCGTGAACAGCGACACGTCGCGGCGGCGGGCCCCGATCGCCTTGCCGATGAGGCTCTCGCTGTCGTCGTAGCACTCCGCGGTGTCGATCACGTTGAGGCCGGCGTCGAGCGCGTTGCCGAGCAGCCGCGCCACGGTGCGCGCGCTGACGCTCTGATAGCCGATCTCGGAGCCACCGAAGCCGAGCACGCTCGCGACGATGTCCGTGCGTCCGAGCTGGCGCTGCTCCATGTCTAGGGGCGCTTGGGCGACGTCATGGACCGCCACGGTACCATGGGCCCGTGGCGAGGGTGACGCGTTGGAGACAACCGTACATCGAGACAGGAGGATGCCCATGACGAGGATCAGCGAAGTGGAACGTCCGGGGATGGCGGTCCACGCCTTCTATCGGATCGGACGGGCGATCTACGGTCGGGTGCCGACGCCGGAACGGCTCATGGCCCACCGCGTGCCGCTCATGATGGGGCTCGGCGGCCTCTACGCCGCGATCGAATGGTTCGGTCGGGTCGAATCGACCTTGCGCGCGCTGCTCAACGTGCAGGTCGCGGCGCTGTACGGCAGCGCCTATTGAATGGATATCCGCCGCGCCGTCGGCGCGAAGGCGGGGATCCCGAGCGAGAAGCTCGACGACCTGCTGCGCTACCGAGACAGTGCCCGGTTCACACCGCGCGAACACGCGGCGCTCGAATACGCCGAGCGCATCACGCGTGACGATCTGGAAGTGACCGATGCGTGCATGACGCGGCTCCGCGAGCACTTCACCGAAGCCGAAGTCGTCGAGCTGACCTTCATCGTGGGCTTTCAAACCTTCGCCAGTAAGTTCGCCAAGGCGTTGAACCTCGTCCCGCAGGGCTACGCCGCGTAGGCGCATCCGGGCCGCGGCCCTGCTTTCGTGCCGGGCCGCGGCGCTCCATCGGCGGCGAGGCGCGGTGTGCGCGCCGTCTACGGACGCGGAGTGCAGTACGACGGGGCCCAGCTCACCTTGAGAATGTCCGGCCTGATCGTGCTGTAGTCGAAGGCCTCGGCGTCTTTTCGCATCCGGCGCGTGTCGAAGAGCAACGGGGCCTCCGGGATCCCTCCGAAGAAGGCGCGGAACATCGGTCGCACCATCAGCTTGGCCGCGCGGAGCCCGACCGGTCCCATGAAGTTGCGCCGCTCGCCGACGTGCGACAGCTCGTCGGTCATGATCATGCGCAGGAGCTCGCGGATCCGGTCGCGCACGTCGGGCTCGTCGCCGATGATGTCGTCGAGCATCGCGTCGAGCTGCAGGTAGACGGTCAGCCCCATCAGCTCGCTCACGAAGGCCGGCGGCGCCACGATCGGGCCGGGCAAGCGGGCGAACGCGCCGTAGAGCTGCTTGGTCCGCTTCGGCAGCGGCCCCCACTCGACGCCGTCGAGGCCGAAGGTCCGAAACATCTCCTGGAAGAGCCGCATGTGACAGAACTCCTCGGCGAGATGGTACCGGCTGATCTTGTCGATCAGGTACACCGCGCGCGCCAGCGTCGGAGTCTCGTCCCAGGCTGCCGAGATGCCGATCCACTCGTGGCGCGCGAACTTGTAGAGAAAGGTCAGCAGCAACGTCCGTCGGTCGAGGCTGCGTGGATCGTCGCGCATCGTGACGTAGTTGCGGCGGAACGCCTCCGGGACCGGCCGGCGCGTGCGGACCGGGTTGGCCTGAAAGCGCGTGAGCCCCTTCCGCTTCTCCGACAAATCCTTCGCGTCCTCGAGAATCTCGCCGTCGCGGCGCTGCTGGTAGAGCCAGTAGCTCTCGAAGTTCTCCTCGCGCTCGCGGCTCGTGGCGGGCGAGAAGATCGACAACCGCTCCGGCCGATGGAGGGACGCCATCCCTATGCCGGGTCCTTCCGCGATCGGCCTGTCCACGGACAGAAGGGTACACGCTCCATGACGAGGTGAGCGCGTACTAACGCGAGGGCTCCTTCGATCAGAGTGAAGCGGACTGTAGTGCAGCACCCGAGTCTCTGTCAACGCCGGCGGAAACGTTGACACGTCGACCGGCGTTGCCTAGCATGCGGCTGGCCGCGCGGCCGATGAACGTTTCTTTCACCGGAGAGTCACGACGATGCGAACACTGATTCAGGGCGGATGGGTGGTCGGCTACGACGGGCGCGGACACGAGCTCTGGCCGAATGGCTGCGTCGTATTCGAGGACGACCATGTCGTTCACGTGGGCGCGCGCTTCGACGGGCCGTCGATCGCCGTATCGACGCCACCGGCAAGCTCGTGGCTCCCGGCCTGGTCAATTGCCACCTGCACGCCGCCACCAACGCGGGGCAAGCCGTGTTCCTCGACGGCCTCAAGGCCGACTACTTCGGGAGCAACTTCGTCGGCTACGTCGCGCCACGTCGGGGCGCCTCGGTGCCTCGAGCGGGCGACCGCGCGGACGTGGCGGGCACCTACGGTCTCTGGTCGGCGCTGCGGGCGGGCGCCACGACGATCATGGACGTCGGCACGATGCCCGGCGGCCCGGCCGCGTTCACGAAGATCGCGGGCGAGCTAGGCGTGCGCGCGTACGTGGGGCCGGCGTTCCGCTCGGCGAGCTACGCCTTCGACGGCAGCCGCATCGTCTGGGAGTGGGATGAGGCCGCCGGCGTGGCCGGGCTCGAGCGCGCGGTCGCCTACATCAAGGAGCACGACGGCGCGTACAACGGCCGGATCAAGGCCATGCTCTATCCCGGCCAGCTCGACACGTGCACGCCGGATCTCCTGCGGCAGGCCCGGCGCGTGGGCCGACGACCTCGGCGTGCCGATACAGCTGCACGCCGCGATGAACCAGCGCGAGTTCCACCACATCCTCGAGCAGCACGGGCAGACGCCGATCCAGCTCCTGCACTCGATCGGCTTCCTGAAGCCGCGCACCGGCCTCGGCCACTGCGTATTCCACAACGAGCACTCCTGGTGCCACTACCCCTACGCGCGACGACCTGAAGCTCCTGGCCGACAGCGGCGTCACGGTCGTCCACGCGCCGTACAAGTACGCCAAGATGGGCGTGCAGTTCGAGTCGTTCGAGCGCTATCGCGCGCTCGGGATCAACATCGCGCTCGGCACCGACACGTACCCGCAAGATCTGATCCACGAGATGCGCTGGGCCGCCTTGATGTGCCGCATGGCCGACGGCAGCTTCCGCGTGGGCCAGCCCGCAGGACGTCTTCGACGCCGCCACGCTCGGCGGCGCGCGCCATCTCGGGCGCGACGATCTCGGCCGGCTGGCCCCGGGGGCCAAGGCCGACATCATCGTCGTCGATCTGCGTCACCTGCACTACGGCGCCGTGCACGATCCGATCAAGGCGCTGGTCGAGTGCGGTGCCGGGCGCGACGTCGACACCGTCATCGTCGACGGCCAGATGCTCGTCGAGGGTGGCCGAGCCGTGCGTGATCGACGAGCACGCGCTGCTGCGCGACGTGCAAGCAGAGGGCGAACGGCTGTGGCACGCCATTCCGCAGTGGCACTGGACCGCGAAGCCGCTCGACGACATCGTGCCGCCGAGCTACCCGATCCGCCACGACGCGTAGCACGGGGTCGGCGGCGGCCAGGCGGGCTGGGTCTCGTGAGCCCTGCGCGCGGACCCTCCTGCTGACCAATCTCGCACGTCGCGAACAGCAACCGTACCTACACAGGGCTGACAAGACCCAGCCCGCCTGGCCGCCGCCGACCCCGACGGTGGCCTACCAGAGACGGAGCGAGTCGCGCAGAATCGCGGCGAGCTCGGCGGAGCCTACGGCTCGCGGAGACGCCGCTCAAGAGCCTCGGCTGCTTCAAGGTGCCTTCGACCAGCGCGGGAATGTCGCCCTCGCCATAGCCGAGCGCGCTGATACCGTTGGGAATCCCGACGTCGCGCATCAGCGACTGGAGCGCGCGCGGTAGCGCCTCGCGCGCGTCGCGCTCCGAGAGTCCCGCGGTCGAGACGCCCATCAGCTCGGCGGCGCGCAGATGCCGCTCCGGCGACGTCGCATATGTGAAGCGAAAGGTCGCCGGCGCCGTCACCACGACCGAGACGCCGTGCGGCACCAGCGCATGGGTGGTGCGATAGCCGCTCGGCACGTAGTCGCGCACGAGGCCGGCGATGGGATACGCGAGCGCGTGCGGGATGTGGACTCCGGCGTTGCCGAAGCCGACGCCGGCGTAGTTGGCGGCCAGCGCCAGGTTCACGCGCGCGTCGAGGTCGAGCGGGCTCAGGACCGCGCGGCGCAAATACCGGCCGACGTACTCGATCGCCTTCTCACACCAGATGTCGCTCGCCGGGTTGGCGCCGATGTAGGCCGGGCGATCGGGCGGATGATGCTTGGCGCGCGCGTTGTACGGGCGCGTCGTGTACGACTCGATCGCGTGCGTCAGGATGTCGCAGCCCGCGGCGGCCGTCACCTCCGGCGGCGCGGTGAGCGTGTTGAGCGGGTCGACGATGCCGAGCGCCGGACGCAGGAGCCGATTCGACACGCCGGCTTTCACGTGCTGCGCCAGGACGTGGGTCACCGCCACCGCGGTCGTCTCGCTGCCGGTGCCCGCCGTCGTCGGGACCGCGATCAGAGGCTTGAGCGGACCCGGCACCGGGCGGCCGCGCCCGACCGGCTGATTGATGTAGTCGAGCAGCGGCGCCGGATACGTCGTGAGCAGATTGACCGCCTTGCACGTGTCCAGCGCGCTGCCGCCGCCGACGGCGATGAGCCCGTCGAGCTCGCGCTGCCGTGCGTACTCCGCGGCCTCTTCCATCGACCGATCGGTGGGCTCGATCTCGACGCCGTCGTAGACGTCGGCCTTGATGCCTTCCTCTTCGAGGAGGGCGCGAACACGATCGGGCAGCCCGAGCTCGCCGATGTGGCGGTCGGTGACGATCAGCACGCGCTTGAGCCCGAGCCGCCGGGCGTCGTACGCGATCTCGTCCATGGCGCCGAGTCCGAACTTGATCGGCGACGCCTCCATCACGAACACGGTCTCGGTCGGCAACGTCACGCCCTTCATCGGTCCCTCTCTTTCTCTCAGCTGCGCCCCGGCCGGCGGGGCCCCAGCCCCGCGACGGCCCTGCGGCGCGCACGTCGACAAGGATTATAATCGTCACGGTGATTCGATCTCCGCTTGCCGCCCCTGGCCCCCCGCCGGGCACGAAGTTCGGGGCGCTGCAGCACCGCGACTACCGCCGCTACTTCGCGCTCGTGCTCCTGAGCGCCACCGCCGACAACATCGAGCACGTCATCAGCTACTGGGTCATCTTCCAGGCCTTTCATTCACCGATGCTGGCCGGGTTCGCCGTCATCAGCCACTGGGTGCCCTTCTTGCTCTTCTCGGTGTACGCCGGCGCCCTGGCCGACCGCTACGATTGCCGCAAGCTCATCCAGATCTCGCAGGGGCTGTTCGCGCTCGCGTCGCTGTCGTGGGCCCTGCTGTTCCTCACCGGGAGTCTCCAGATCTGGCACGCCACGGTCATATTGTTGATCCACGGCGCCGCCGGTGTCATCGGCCTGCCGGCTTCGCAGCTCCTGGTCTACGACATCGTGGGACCCGAGCGGCTGCCGAGCGCGATCCGGCTCAATGCCACGAGCCGCTACCTGGCGATCCTGCTCGGCCCGGCCGTCGGCGGCGGGCTCATGCTCCTGCTCGGCCCCGGCTACGGCCTCTTGGCCAACATCGCGATCTACGCCCCGTTCACGATCTATCTGCTGTTCATGCCGTACACGGGTCATCGCCGCGAGGCGGAGGGACGACGCTCGGTCCGCTTCGGGCTCGCCGAGATCCGCCGGCTCCTGGCCGAGGCGCGATCCGACCCGCGGCTGCTCTCGATGATCGCGCTGGGGGGGACCACATCGTTTCTCGTCGGCAACGCGTTTCAGGCCCAGATGCCGGAGTACGCGCACCATCTCGGTGCCGACGAGGCCGGCGCCTGGTACAGCGTGCTGCTCGCTGCCAACGCGGTCGGCGCGGTCATCGGCGCGGTGCTGCTCGAGAGCTCGACGTTCATCCGGCTCAGCGGCAGATCCGCGATCGTGTGCGCCGCGATCTGGGGCGGGTTGATGGCCCTCTTTCCGGGCGCGCAGCACTATCCGGCGGCGGTGACCCTGCTGATCCTGGCGGGCATCTTCAACATCGCGTTCACGTCGATGGCGCAGACCATCATCCAGCTGGTGGCTCCGGCCCATCTCCGCGGCAGCATGGTCGGCCTCTTCAACACGTCGATGCTCGGCCTGCGCGCGGGCAGCGGGCTCACGGTCGGTGTGCTCGGCGCGCTGATCGGCGTGCGATGGTCGCTGACGTTCAGCTCGGCGGCGGTCGTGCTGATCGCGCTCGGTCTGCTCGTGCTCGACGCCCGGGCGCGGTCGCGGCTACCGGTCTAGCCGGAGCCGCGCCCGGCGGTACCTCAGGCGCCGACGGCGGCGCGGATGCTCTTGAGGTGCTCCTCGACGTGGTTGAGAAGAATGCCGTGGATGATCTGCTCGACGCTCATCGGCGGCATCCCGGTGAGGACGGTCGCGCTCTTGCCGAGATCGGCGTCGCTCAGCCCGCGCACGACCGCGGCCGCCGCCGCGGCGTTCTTCGTGTGCAACGCGATCGTCTCGGCCTTGGAGACGTTCGCGAACTCCTTGGCGTGTTTCGCGTTCATGTCGTGGAGCATGTCCATCGTGAAGTTCGGCATGGACTGACCGCCCGCGACGGTCTTGATGATCCCGCTGATCCCCTCGTGCCCCCCGGCCACGTGGTGCGCCACGACGCCGACCGTCCATTTCTCGGAGGTCGTCTTCTTCCAGTCGGCATCGCTCAGGCGATCGAACACCCCGGTCGCCTCCTGCACCTTCGCCTCGATACTGCTTCGCCAGCGCCTCGGCCTTGCCTGCCATGGGGGTCCTCCTTCGTGAGAGTGGAGTCGCGGCCTGCGTTCGTCACCCTGATGGTAACGCCGCGCTCAAGGACAGCACCTTGACAGCGGCCGGACGCTCCACGATCGTGTCCCACATCGCGGGAGCGCACCCGCGCAATCCACCGGCGGGGAGCTGAGGATGCAGGTCTACGCGTTCGATCTGATGCCGTGGCCGCATCTCGCAGAGGCCTCCTATTACCCGGACGCGAATCGGCTCTACGATCCGGCGCTCGGCCGGCAGGTGTACGACGAGCACTTCCGGCAGATGGAGCTCTACGAAGAGCACGGCTACGACGCGATCTGCATCAACGAGCACCACGCGAAGCCTTATGGGCTGATGCCGTCGCCGAACCTGATCGCCGCGGTGCTCACCCAGCGGACCAAGCGCATCAAGATCGGCATCTTCGGCAATCTGCCGGCGCTGCACGCGCACCCGCTTCGGCTCGCCGAGGAAGTCGCGATGCTCGACGTCATGTCCGGCGGCCGCGTCATCTCGGGCTTCGTCCGCGGCGTGCCGCAGGAGTTCCTCGCCTACAGCATCCCGCTGGCCGACGCGCGCGCCCGCATGACCGAGGCGTGGGATCTCGTGGTGAAAGCCTGGACGGAGCGCGAGCCGTTCGCGTGGCACGGCACGTACTTCGACTACGACCGTGTCTCGATCTGGCCGCGCCCGCTCCAGCAGCCGCATCCGCCGATTCTCCTGCCGGCTGACAGCGACGAAGGACTCGAGATCGCGGCGAGCCGCCGCGTGCCGACCGGCTCGGCGTATCGCTCGCTCGGCCGGGCGCGCGCCGTGTTTGATCGCTACCGCGAGCTGGCCCGAAAGCACGGATGGACGCCGGGCCCAGAGCACTGCCACCTGGTGCGGCATGTGTATGTCGCCGAGACGAACGCGCGTGCCCGCGAAGAGGCCGAGCCGCACCTCGACTATTTCTGGCAGAAGCTCCTGAGCTATCACCGCGGCTCGATGGCCCTGATGGGGCAGTCGCCGCCACCGCGACCGGCGCGGATCGAGAAGGCCGAGGACCTCCCGCTCTACGAGTTCGACTTCGACCTGTGTCAAAAGGAAGGGTTGTCGATCGTGGGTGATCCGGACTACGTCGTGCGTGAGATCCGCGCCCAGGCGCGCGAGCTCGGCGTCGGCGTCCTCGTCGGCCTCTTCCAGTTCGGCTCCCTTCCGCACGCCCTGGCCGTGAAGAACATCCGGCTCTTCGGCGAGAAGGTCCTGCCCGAGCTCAAGCGCGGCTGAGTGAAGTCGTCGGTTCGTCCCGTGCGACCCGGCGATACCCCCAGCCCTACCCATCGGGAATCCCGATTTGCAAAACGCCAGCTTACCTATAGGCTTCCCTGTTGTCGCCCGGCGGGACCTCCGGCGCTGTCCCTGCCAAGTACACCGACATCAGAGGAGATAGACCACGACCATGCGATCCGCACGAACGTTGCTCGGGCTCTCGATACTCGGTCTCGCGCTGACCGGCGCGAGCGCGCTCTCGACCACCGCCGACGCGCAGGGCGGCAAGCTGCGCTTCGGCGTCGGCCCTCTGCAGCCGACGCCGTCGGAGACGAAGAAGGCCTACGAGCCGTTCTTCGCCTACCTGGCGAAGGAGCTCGGCCGGGACTTCGATCTCACCGCCACGACCGACTGGGCCGGCATCTCGGTCGCGCTCGCGAACAAGCAGGTCGACCTCGCGTGGATGGGCCCGTGGGGCTACGTCCTCGCCAACGACGACTCCGGAGTGCGCGCGATCGCGACCGCCAAGTACGACGGCAAGCCCATCTACCACGCGATCGTCGTGTGCAAGCCGGGGCTCGTGACGAAGTGGCCGGACGGCGCCAAGGGCAAGCGCGTGTCGTTCGCCGACGTGGGCTCGACCTCGGGCTGGCTCATCCCGACCTCGTGGTTCAAGCGGCAGGGCGTCGATCCCAAGCAGCTGTTCAACTACTCCGACGGCGCCACGCACGCCGCGAACGAGATCGGCGTCGCCAGCGGCCAGGTCGACTGCGCGACCGACTTCGACCGGAACCGCAATGCGATGATCGAGGGCGGCAAGCTGGAGAAGAACGCGACCGAGGTCGTCTGGACTTCCGACCCGCTGCCCAACGACGCCATCGCGGTGCCGCGCGACTTCGACCGGGCGCTCGCCGGCCGGATCCAGAAGATCCTCGTCGGCATCACCGACGCGCAGGCGAAGACGATCCTGCCGAACCACTACACCGGCTTCGTCGCAGCGACCCACGACAGCTATCGCATGATCGAGGACGCGGGGATCCTGGTCGGTCGTCTCAAGAAAAAATAGATGGCGACGGCGGTGAAGCGGGCCGTCGAGTATCCAGACCCGGTCGCGTCGTGGTGGTCGGCGCGGCGGCTTCGCTTCGTGCTCGTGCTCGTGCTGCTCGCCGCGTTTTATTCCGCGAGCTGGCAGCTGGCGAAGGTCGACCCGGGTCGGCTGCTCAGCGGCCTGCCGAAGATGGCGGGCTGGGCGGCGAAGGCGTGGCCGCCCGCCACCGACGAGCTTCCGGTGCTGCTGCTCCGCACCGCCGAGACGATCGCGATGGCGGCGATCGGCACGACGGCGGCAGCGCTGCTCGCGCTTCCGCTCTGTGTCGTGGCGGCCCGCAACGTGACGCCGAGCATGGCGCTCTACTACCCGGCCCGCTGGTTCCTCAACGCGCTCCGCGGCGTCGACTCGTTCGTCTTCGCGCTGCTCTTCGTCGCGGCGGTCGGTCTGGGACCGTTCGCGGGTGTGCTCGGTATCGCGCTGCACACCTGGGGGAGCACGGCCAAGCTGTGGGCGGAGGCGATCGAGAACATTCCGCCGGGCCCGCTCGAGGCCGCGGCGGCGACGGGCGCCTCGCGCGTGAAGGTGATCGCGTACGCGCTGTTGCCGGACGTGGCGCCGAGCATGGTGTCGGTCGGGCTCTTCTGGTGGGAGTTCAACGTCCGCGCCTCGACGGTCCTCGGCGTGGTGGGCGCGGGCGGCATCGGCCAGGAGCTCAAGAACTCGATGGATCTCTTGCTGTTCCCGCGCTTGCTGACGATCATCCTCCTGATCCTGGTGACGGTCACCGTCATCGACCACACGAGCGAATGGCTGCGACGGAAGCTCGAATAGCCTCAAGCGCCCAACGGCAACGGCCTGGTCGCGCACGCCGAGGGGCTGACCAAGCGATATCCCCCCGGCGGTCACCGCCCTCGCCGACGTTTCGTTCTCCGTGCGGCCCGGCGAGTTCGTGGCCGTGCTCGGTCCGAGCGGTGCCGGCAAGACCACGCTGTTCCGGTGCCTCACCGGGCTCACGCGGCCCGACCGCGGCACGGTGACCGTCGCCGGGCGCGACATCTGGCATAGCCCGCGCGAGCTCCAGCTCGCGCGCCGCGAGGTCGCGCTGATCTTCCAGCAGTTCAACCTCATCCGCCGGCTGTCCGCACTCGAAAACGTGCTGGTCGGGCGGCTGGCCCACGTGCCGACGTGGCGGGTGATCCTGCGACCGATTCACACGCGCCGACCGGCAGCTCGCGCTCGGCTGCCTGGACACCGTCGGCCTCGTCGATCGCGCCGGGACACGCGCGGACGAGCTGTCGGGCGGCCAGCAGCAGCGCGTCGCGATCGCCCGGGCGCTCGCGCAGCGCGCGAAGGTGATCCTGGCCGACGAGCCGGTGGCGAGCCTCGATCCGGAATCCTCGGCGACGGTGCTCGAGTCGCTGCGCTCGGCCGTGTCGACGGGCGTGGCAGTCGTCGCGAGCCTCCACCAGGTGCACCTCGCACGGGCGTATGCTGATCGCATCGTGGCGCTGCGCGACGGACGGATCGTCGAGGACACGCCGGCCTCGCGCCTGGACACACGAAGGATCGAGCAGATCTACGAGCGCAACGGGGAGCGCAGCGACCCATGACCTCCAGTACGCCGGCTCCGCGAGCCGCCGACACCCAGTGGGATGCGGGCGATCTCGGCTGCGGCGATCTCGTGCTCGAGCTTCGCCTGCGCATGGAGGCAATGAAACCGGGGCAGCTCCTGCAGCTCACCGCGCGCGACCCCGGCGCGCGGGCCGATATTCCGGCCTGGTGCCGCATGACCGGCCACACGTTGATCGCAGAGCAGCATCCCGTGTACCAGATCCGTCGAAAGGAGAACTGAGTCATGGCCAACCGATTCTGTGTCAGCCTCACCCACGCGAAGGACAACCAGGACAAGGCCACGGTGGGCTTCGTGGTCGCCAACGCCGCGGTCGGCTCGGGCAAGGAGACCCTGGTGTTCCTGAGCGTCGAGGGCGTGCGCCTCGCCCAGAAGGGCTACGCCGACGACATCCGCGAGGAGGGGTTCGCGCCGCTGCGCGAGCTGATGGACAACTTCGCGAAGGCCGGCGGCACGATCTACGTCTGCTCGCCGTGCTTCAAGAAGCGCAAGCTCGACGAGAACAACCTGGTGGCCGGTGCCGCGATCGTCGGCGGCGCGAAGCTCGTGGAGTTCCTGTCCGAGGGCAGCCCCTGCGTCAGCTACTAAGCCTCGGCGATGGAGCCCGTTGACCGTCACCAGCACGAAGCCGACCTGAGCTTCGACGGCGGAGATCTGGACTGCGGCAACGGGCTCCTTCTCCTGATCCGCCAGCACATGGACCCGCTGGAGCGCGGCCAGCTCCTCGAGTTTCGTTCCACCGAGATTTCGGTCGAAGAGGACTTCCCCGCCTGGTGCCGGATGACCGGCAACGAGCTCGTGTCGTTCGTCCGGCGGGGCAAGGAGCGAAGCTTTCTCGTCTGCAAGGGCACGCTGGCCGAGCGTAAGCCCTCACGGCGCGCGAGCGCGGCGGCGCTGGCGCCCGTGACGCGCCAGGCGGTCGCCGTCACCGTCCCGGCCACGCTTCCGGCGCCGGCCGCGGCGTCCGCCATCCGCCCGCTGTCCGTGATGGGCATCGGGAGCTGGCCGCGCCCGCGCTGGATGCTCCAGGCGATCCACGAGCACCTCGAAGGCCGGCTCGGCGAGGCGGAGTTCCAGGCGACCGCCGACGACGCGGTCCGCCTCGCGGTCGACGCGCAGCTCCGGTCGGGCGCCGACGTCATCTCGGACGGCGAGCAGCGGCGCGACAACTACGCGAGCTTCGTGGGCGGGCGGCTCGACAATTGTCAGCTGATCCCGCTCACGGACCTGCTCCCGCTCGTCGACGATCCCGAGAAGTTCGAGCGCGAGATGCGCTCGCTCGACGTTCCGGCCTCCGAGGTCCGTCATCCCGCCCTCTTCGGCCCGCTCGGCCGGAGTCGACCGCTGGCCGCTCACGAGCACGCATTCGTTCACGGGCTGACCGACAAGCCGGTGAAGATCGCGCTGCCCGGGCCCTATCTCCTCACCCGATTGATGTGGCTCGAGTGCGTCTCGGATCGCTTCTATCGATCACGGGAGCACCTGGCCGACGACGTCGTGCGGGTCCTGCGCGAGGAGATCCACTTCCTGCTCGCCGCCGGCGTCGCGCTCGTGCAGCTCGACGAGCCGGTGCTCGCCGAAGTGGTCTACACCGGCGCCAAGAACACGCGGAGCTTCATGTGCGGCGCGCTCAGCGAGAAGGGCGACGCGGGCGCGCGAGCTCGAGTTCGCGCGCGGGCTCGTCAATCGGGTCGTCGCCGGTCTGCCACGCTCGAGGCTCGGGCTGCACGTGTGCCGGGGCAACTGGACCCGGAACGAGGAGGCGGCGCTGGCCGGCGACTACCGCCCGCTGGTCTCGCTCCTGTCCTCGCTCGACGTCGGTACGCTCTTTCTCGAGCTGTGCACGCCGCGCGCCGGTGAGCTGGACGTGCTCGCCGACCTGCCGCGAGACGTCCGCATCGGCGTCGGCGTCGTCAACCAGAAGCACGATCGCGTGGAGACGGTCGAGGAGATCGCCGAGCGCGCGCGGCGCGCCGTGAAGCTCTTCGGCGCGGATCGCGTGCTGCTGACGCCCGATTGCGGCTTCGCGACCTTCGCCGACAATCCGGTCAGCTCCGCGAGCGTCGCCGAGGCGAAGCTGAGGGCCATCGTGGAGGCCGCCGAGCTCGTGCGGCGGGGGTGACACCGAGAGCCACTCGGATCACGTGAGTCGAAAGGAGTCACCATGGACATCGGCTGCCAGCTTCCCATGCAAGGCCCCGTCGCCACCCGCGACGCGCTCGTGACGTTCGCCCGTCAGGCCGAAGGGCTCGGGATGGCCTCTCTCTGGGTCAGCGATCACGTCGTCTTTCCCTATACGTCATCCGGCTATCCGGGCGGCCGATTCCCCCATCCGCCCGAAAAGCCGTATCTCGAGCCCGTCACCTTACTCGCGGCGGCGGCGATGTGCACGACCAAGGCGCGTCTCGGCGCCTCGGTCTTCGTGCTCGGTCATCGCCACCCCGTCCTCATGGCCAAGATGCTGACCACGATCGACACGCTCTCGAACGGACGGCTGATCTGCGGTGTCGGCGTGGGCTGGTGGAAGCAGGAGCTCGAGATCCTCGGCGCGCCGTTCCATCGTGCGCGGCCAGCAAGCGGACGAGATGCTGCGCGTCTTCAAGGAGCTGTGGACGTCGGATCGGCCGGCCTTCGACGGGGAGTTCTACCGCTTCAGCGACATCGGCTTCGCCCCCAAGCCGGTCCAGAAGCCGCATCCGCCCATCTGGGTCGGCGGCGACAGCGCCGGCGCCTTTCGCCGCGTCGTCACGCTCGGCGACGGATGGCACGCGTCGGGCAAGACCCCCGCGGAGATGCGCGACCGCATCGCGCGCCTGCGGGCCGCCGCCGACGCCGCCGGGCGCCCGTGGAAATCACTGACGACCTCGCTGCGGCTCGCCCTCAGCGATGATCTCGTTCGGCAGGGCGCGCAGGCGGTCACCGACCTCTTCGGCGAGTACCAGCGACTCGGCCTCGCGCATCTGATGGTCGACTTCCGCCGCGACGATCTCGGGCGCATGCTCGAGCTGCTCGACCTGGTCGCCACCAAGGTTCGGCCGGCCGTCGCCGCCTGAGGCAGCCGTGATGACCACGGGCCCCACACGGCCGTTCACCGGCAAGGAGTTCCTCGAGAGCCTGCGCGACGGCCGCGAGATCTGGATCTACGGCGAGCGGGTCGACGACGTCACGACGCACCCGGCCTTTCGCAATCCCGCGCGGATGCTGGCGCGGCTCTACGACGCGCTCCACGATCCGGCGTCGCAGGCCACCTTGACGTGTCCGACCGATACCGGCTCCGGCGGCTACACGCACCGCTACTTTCGCGCGCCGACGAGCGCCGACGAGCTGGTCGCGGCGCGCGACGCGATCGCCGCGTGGTCGCGCCTGACCTACGGCTGGATGGGGCGCTCGCCGGACTACAAGGCGGCCTTCCTGGCGACGCTCGGCGCCAACGCCGACTTCTACGCGCCGTATCAGGACAACGCGCGCCGGTGGTATCGCGCGGCGCAGGAGCGCGTCCTCTACCTGAATCACGCCCTCGTCCAGCCGCCGGTCGATCGGCAGAAGCCCCCGGACCAGGTGGCCGACGTCTACGTGCACGTCGAGAAGGAGACCGACGCCGGCCTGATCGTCAGCGGCGCGAAGGTCGTCGCCACCGGCTCGGCGCTGACGCACGCCAACTTCATCGCGCATCCCTCGACCACCCCGATCAAGACCAAGGAGTTCGCCGCGGTCTTCATCGCCTCGATGAACACGCCGGGCGTGAAGCTGATCTGCCGGCCGTCCTACACGATGACCGCCGAGGTGATGGGCAGCCCGTTCGACTATCCGCTCTCGAGCCGGATGGACGAGAACGACGCGATCCTGGTCCTCGATCACGCCCTGGTCCCGTGGGAGAACGTCTTCGTCTACGAGAACGTGCAGAAATCGAACACGTTCTTCCAGGGCTCCGGGTTCTTCCCGCGCGCGATGCTCCACGGCTGCACACGCCTGGCCGTGAAGCTCGACTTCATCGCCGGTCTGCTCCTGAAGGCGGTCGACGCCGTCGGCTCGACCGACACGAAGAACGTGCAGGCGACGGTCGGCGAGGTGATCGCCTGGCGCAACCTGTTCTGGGGGCTCACCGACGCGATGACGCGCAACCCGGTGCCGTGGTCGGGCGCGACGGTGCTGCCGAATCCAGAGTCCGCGCAGGCCTACCGGGTCTTCGCGCCGGTCGCCTATCCGCGGATCAAGGAGCTGACCGAGAGCATCCTGGCCAGCGGGCTGATCTATCTCAACTCGCACGCGGTCGACTTCAAGTCGCCGGCGCTGCGTCCGTTGCTCGAGAAGTACCTGCGCGGCTCCGACGGCACCGACGCGGTGGACCGGATCAAGCTGATGAAGCTCTTGTGGGACGCCATCGGCACCGAGTTCGGCAGCCGGCACGAGCTGTACGAGCGGAACTATGCGGGCGCGCCGGAGACCGTTCGGCTGATCGCGTGGCAGATGGCGCATGACAGCGGCCGGGCGGCGCAGTTCAGAGGATTCGCCGAGCAATGCATGGCCGAGTACGACCTCGACGGCTGGACCGCACCCGACCTGATCACGCCGGACGACATCAATCTCTTCCTCAAGAAGAAACCCCGCTGAAGGGAGTCACGGGATGAGCACGTCGCCCTCGAACGAAGCGCTCCTGAGCGAGCTCGATCGCGTCGTCAAGGAAACCCTGGGGTACTTCGACGGCGCCGGCCGGACGACCAGCGCGAGGGTCGATCGCTGGCAGGCGCGCGACGTGTTGATGCACTTCCTCTACTTCCACGATGCGACCGCCTGGGGGATCCAGGCGGCCGCGCTCGGCGGGCCGCCCTGGCCGCTGCCGGGCGATGCCGACACGATCAACGAGGTGTGCCGCCGGCTCCACGCGCACGAGAGCTTCGACGAGCTCCTGACCCAGCTCCGGCAGGCGCACGCGCGGCTCGTGCAGGCCGCGCGGAGCTCGACGCACCTCGACAAGCCGTGCTTCCGGCGCGCGAACGGCGAGACGATCACGGGACGGCAGCGGCTCGAGGTACTCGCGCGCCACTGGGCCGAGCACGTGCGAGAGCTTCAGGCGGCGGCGAAGACCGGCGGGTGATCGCCTCGATGCGTCGTTTCGCGGCGCTCGCGAGCCTCGTCGCCGCGGCGCCGGCGGCGGCCGATCACGGCGGCCCGCTGCGGGACGCGCCGATGAGCCCGCTGACGGCCGCGCTCCTCTTCGCCGGGCTGGCGCTCCTGGTGGGCGCCGTCGTGATCGTGGTGGTTCGCGTGCTGACGAAGGAGCGCTAGACGCTCGTCACAGCTCGGCGACGTCGGCCGCCTGACCGCTCTGGGCACTCTTCCAGACGGCCTCGGTGAACTCCATGTAGCGCACGCCGTCCTCGAAGGTCGTGCGCGTGACCTTCTCGCGGCCGCGGATCGCGTTGACGAACTCTTCCTCGACGCGCCAGCCGATGCGGCGCTCGCGCGGGGATCGGGATCTCGCGCAGGGCCTTGTCGCCGCGCCGTCCGCCGGAGACGCGCCTGGCGTCGGACTCGACCCGGAGCGTGCCCTCCGTCCCGAAGATCCACACCTCGCTGGGCGGCGCCAGCGCCGTGACCGTGCTGAAGCGCATGTGCGCCGATGCACCACGCCCCAGAGTCGCGAGAATCTCGACGTGATCGGGCACGCGCACGTCCTGCCAGGCGCCCGCCGCGTCCTTGCGCCGGGGCACCGCGATCTTGGTGAGCGCCATCACACGGCGCGCCGGACCGAGCCAGCGCATCAGCGCCTCGTACCAGATGCCCATCGTCATGACGTTGAGGCCGCTGAGGGCGGCATCCTGCCGCCAGTGGAGCGGCGCCTCGGCGTCGACGAACTGGCCCTGATTGGCCTGGATCTCGACGGCCAGGACGTCGCCGACGTAGCCCTCGGCCAGCAACGCCTGCAGGGTCGAATCGACCTCGAGCGTGTTCGGCGCCGGCACGAGCTGCGTCACGAGCTGCGGCGCTCGGCGCGCGGCGTCGAGCATGGTGCGCGCCTCGGCGGCGTTCATCGCCATGCGCGCCTCGCAGAGCACGTGCTTGCCGTGCTCGAGCACCGCGCGCGTGATCTCGCTGTGCGTGTTCGGCCACGTACCGATACACACCGCGTCGATGTCCGGGGCACGCACCAGCTCGCGCCAGTCGGCATAGACCCGCGCGATCCCGAACTCGCGCGCGATCCGATCGCCGGATTCCTTCGACCGGTTCGCCACCGCGGCCAGCTCGACTCCCGGCTGAGCCTTGAGCTTTGGAATGTGATGCTTGCGCGAATTGGCGCCGGCGCCCACGAACCCCACGCGGATCGTTCGATCTGTCATGGGGCGGCATGGTAGCACCGCGCGGCCTCGCGCGCGATTCAGCGGGCCCCGTGCTAGGATCCTCACCATGGCCCACAAAGGAATGCGCTTCGGAATCTTCCTGGCCCCGTTCCATCGGATCGGCGAGAACCCCACCCTGGCCCTCGGACGCGACATGGAGCTGATCGAGTGGCTGGATTACCTCGGCTACGACGAGGTGTGGGTCGGCGAGCACCATTCCGCCGGCTGGGAGCTGATCGCCTCGCCCGAGCTCTTCATCGCCGCCGCCGCCGAGCGCACGCGTCACATCATGCTCGGCTCGGGCGTGACGAGCCTGCCCTACCACCACCCCCTGCTGGTGGCGCAGCGCTTCGTCCAGCTCGATCACATGACGCGCGGCCGCTCGATGCTCGGCTGCGGCCCGGGCGCGCTCGTTTCCGATGCGTACATGCTCGGCATCGAGCCGGTGACCCAGCGTCCGACGGATGGACGAATCGCTCGACGCGATCATGCAGCTCCTCCGCTGCGAGGAGCCGGTGACGATGAAGACCGACTGGTTCGAGCTGCGGCAGGCGCGTTTGCACCTGGCGCCGTATACCGCGCCGCACTTCCCGATCGCAGTGGCGAGCGTCATGACGCCGGCCGGCGTGATCGCCGCGGGCCGTCACGGCCTCGGCGTGCTCTCGCTCGGCGCGGGACTTCCGGGTGGGCCCGAAGCGCTGGCGAATCAGTGGAAGCTCGGCGAGGAGACGGCCGCCAAGCACGGCAAGACGATGGACCGGAAGGAATGGCGGCTCGTCGTCAACGTGCACGTGGCCGAGGACGACGAAGAAGCGCTGCGGCAGGTGAAGCGACGCCGAGCGCCACGAGACCGTCACCTACTTCGAGGAAACGCTCGGCCGGCCGCCGGGCCGCTCCGACGATCCGCTGACCGAGGGCGTGAAGATGGGCACCACGCTGGTCGGCTCGGTCGAGACGGTCGTGCGCGGGCATCGAGCACCTGCAGCGAGCAGAGCGGCGGCGGCTTCGGCGGCCTGCTCTTCCGCGCCCACGAGTGGGCGACGCGCGAGCAGACCCTGCGCTCGTACGAGCTCTTCGCCCGTTACGTGATGCCGCGCTTCCAGGGCTCGCTCGAGACGACGCGCGGCTCGAACGAGTGGGCGCGCGACAACCGCAAGACGATCTTCAGCCCGAACGTCGAGGCGATCCGCCGCGCGTTCACCGATGCGGGCCGTGACGTCCCCGCGGAGTTCAAGCAGAGAACGTCGGGCGCCCGCGACGAGTAGCCGGCTCTAGCGGACCTTGTTCTCGATCGGCGGCACGGTCTTGAGGTACCGGGCGATCGCGAGGGCGTCCGCCTCCGTGAGGTCCCTGAATCCGGCCGACGTGCCGACGATGACGGTCCGCATCAGCGAGGACGCTTCCTGCCCCGAGGGCTTCACGCCGGTTCGCAGGAACCGCGCGATCTGAGCCTCGGTCCAGCGGCCGATCCCGGTCTCGTTGTGCGGCGTGATGTTGGCCGCCAGGCTTCGCTCCGGTCCCGGCCCGCCCGCGAGGAATTTCGTGTCGTCCGTGGACGCGTCGAATCGCCTGGGCGTGTGGCACTCGGCGCAGTGCCCCGCCCCACCCGCGAGATACGCGCCACGCGCCCGCCCGTCTCGCGGCGCGATCTTCACCGCGGGAACGATCGTTCTCGTGGGAACCGGAATCTTCAGAGATCGTGCCGGCACCGATGATGTGATCGCCTTCACGGATCTCAGATAGGCGACCAGCGCTTCGATCTCGTCGTCGGCGATGTTGCTGAAGTACTTGTACGGATGGATCGGAAACAGCTTCGCGCCGTCCGGGCGCTCGCCGCGGCGAATGGCGTTGATCACCTGCGCGTCGGTCCACTTCCCGATCCC
Source organism: uncultured Candidatus Rokubacteria bacterium (assembly GCA_963789955.1). Classification (GTDB taxonomy): domain Bacteria; phylum Methylomirabilota; class Methylomirabilia; order Rokubacteriales; family CSP1-6; genus AR31. Next base: position 183,680 of record CAWBMV010000022.1, on the reverse strand, counting down.
GGTCTCGGCGTCCGGCGTGATGTTCGGCGTGTAGACGACGCCGAAGAAGGACAGGTCGAACTTCGTGCCGCCGGCATTCAGGCCGGCTCCGTCAGGGGTCGTGTGGCACGCGCAGCCGCCGGCGGCGCCGAACACATATTTCCCCCGGGCGACGAGCTCGGGAGTCGGTTCGGCGGCCGGAACGCCTCGCGGCCAGAGGATCAGGGCGACCGTCGCCAGGATCACTGCGACGCGGCGATCGATCATCGAGCCGTGACGGTATGGGACCTCAGCGCGGGGAGCACCTTGCTGCCGAACCGGTGCACCTGCTCGAGGAACATCTCCTGCGGCATGGCGCCGCGGTTCATGTTGACCAGCACGGTCGAGGCCCCGGCGTGGTCGGCGGCCGCGATGATCTTCTCGATGACCTCGTCCGCGGTGCCCCAGGGCCACTGCTCGGCCTCGCGCTCGACGTCGGCCATCGTCATGTCGCGATAGCGCTCGCGCGAGCCCGACACGGCATGCATGTTCTCGGGTCTCACGTAGTCGAACGACCCCGAGCTCAAATAGCCGGCGTCGCGCTGGAGCGAGGACTCCGTGATGTTGCCGTGGCTGAAGAGCGTCCGGTTGAAGTAGAGCACGTAGGGTCCGGCTTCCCGCACCGCCTGGGCCTTGCTGTCCGCCACGTACGCGGTCGCCTGGATGATCAGGTGATCCGGCGTGAGCCGATGACCGTGCTCGGGCGAGGCAGCGCTCGTAGTAGCGGATGATGTCCTCACGCAATCCGCGGATCGGCGCCAGGCCCGGGCGTGATGGGAATGTCGTGGCGTCCCGCCCACTCGATCGTCTCCTTGCTGCCGGTGACCGGCACCCACACGGGCGGATGCGGCGTCTGCACGGGCCGCGGCCAGATGGCGACGTCGCGATACGACCAGAAACGGCCCTCGTACGAGAAGACCTCTTCCGTCCACGCGCGGCGGATGATCTCCCAGGCCTCTTCGAAGCGGGCGCGCGAGTCGGCCAGCGAGACGTTGTAGACGTTGTGCTCGCGCGGAATGCCGCGGGCGAATCCGGAAACGATGCGCCCGTTCGACATGCAGTCGAGCATCGCCAGCTCCTCGGCGAGCCGGAGCGGATCGTGGAGCGGCAGCAGATTGCCGTACACGAGGAGCTTGAGCCGCTGGGTACGCTGAGCGGCCGCCGCGGCCAATAAGTTCGGCGAGTTCATCAGGCCGTACGGCGAGGTGTGATGCTCGTTGAATCCCACCCCGTCGTAGCCGAGGCGGTCCATGGCCTCCCAGGCGTCGAGGTGCTCGGCATAGGTCCGCGCGGCGACCTCGGGCTTGAAATGGCGTCGCGGCAACGGCCACGGAAGCTCCTTGCCGTCCTTCAGGTGATCCAGATGCTCGGCGTACGGCAGAAGATCGAAGACGAAGACTTTCATGGCCGCCAAGTATGCTACAAGGCTGCCGCCCTCCGCTCGTCCGTGACCTGATATCATCCAGGGCAGAGAGTTCGGATCAAAAGGAGATTGCCATGGCCAGCGAAACCGCGTACACCCTCGATCAGTTCCTCGCCGATACTCGAGCCACCATCAAGGCGAAGGGCGTCCCGTCAGGGCTCGCCGAGATCCGCGATCACCTCGAGAAGCTCCTGCGCAACCCCGAGCTCCTGAAGAAGCACCTGGGCGACCCGGTGCCCTATCGCGAGCGCACGACGATCGGCCACGATCCCGAGACCGACGTGCACGTGCTGGTGCACGGGCGTGAAAAAGGCGGCAAGTCCGTGCCCCACGACCACGGCCCGTGCTGGGTGATCTACGGCAACTACAAGAACCCGACGCGCATGCGCCGGTGGCGCCGACTGGACGACGGCAGCAAGCCCGGCTACGCCGAGGTCGAGGTCTCACGCGACTTCATGAACGAGGCCGGCCATGCCTCGGTGTTCGCGGTCGGCGACATCCACTCGATCGAATACGGCGACGACACGTTCTTCCTCCGCGTCACGGGCGGCGACGTCGAGACGAAGAAGACCTTACGCTTCGACCCCGAGAAGAAGTCGGTCCAGATCGCCGACCGGGCACAGGGCCAGCGGTAGTACGAGCCGAAGCGGTGCCTCCGCTGAGGCGAGTCAATGAATTCGAAAGCGGTAGTACGAGCCGAAGCGGCCTCCGCTGAGGCGAGTCTATCAATTCGAAAGCGGTAGTACGAGCCGAAGCGGCCTCCGCTGAGGCGAGTCAATTGATTCGAAAGCGGTAGTAAGCCGAAGCGGCCTCCGCTGACGCGAGTCAATGAATTCGAAATCGGAAGGTGTCACTGACCCCGACGCGTCCTGAGGAGAGCTGAGAATGTCGTACGACCTGGTAATCAAGAACGGCACGGTCATCGATGGATCCGGGCTTCCGCGGTATCGGGCCGACGTCGGCGTGCGGCACGGCCGCATCACCACGATCGGGCGCATCCGCGAGCGCGCGCGCGAGGTGATCGACGCCGAAGGCCACGTCGTCACGCCGGGCTTCGTCGACGGCCACACGCACATGGACGCGCAGATCTTCTGGGATCCGCTCGGAACCTCGTCCTGCTATCACGGCATCACCAGCGTCGTGATGGGCAACTGCGGCTTCACCCTGGCTCCCTGCGCCGAGGAGAACAAGCACCTCGTCGTCCGCAATCTCCAGCGCGCCGAGGACATTTCGCCGGCGGCGATGGAAGCCGGGATCAAGTGGCGCTGGACCACGTTCCCCGAGTTCCTCGACACGCTCGAGGCCTTGCCCAAGGGCATCAACTACGGCGGCTACGTGGGCCACTCGGCCGTGCGCACGTTCGTGATGGGCGAGCGCGCGTTCGAGCAGGCGGCCACCGAGGACGATCTCAGGGCGATGGAGCGTCAGGTGCGCGACGCGATCCGCGCCGGCGCGATCGGCTTCACCACGTCGCGCTCGCCGGCCCACGAGACGCCGAACGGTCAGCCGGTCGCCAGCCGTCTGGCGACGTGGGACGAAGTGCGCCGGCTGGTCGGCGTGATGGGCGATCTGAACGCCGGGCTATTCGAGATCGCCGGCGAAGGCGTCGACCGCACCGCGAACGACCCGGGCTCCGCGAGTATCACACGCGGCTGCGCGATCTCGCCGTCGAGACCGGGCGCCCGATCACGTTCGGCGTCTTCAGCCGCCGGGGCGTGCCGGACGCGTGGCGTAAATACCTCGCGCTACTCGACGAGACGGCCGCGGCGGGCGGCCGGATGTTCGCGCAGGTCCACAGCCGGTCGTTGAGCGCGCTGCTGTCGTTCAAGACGCAAATGCCGTTCGATCGGCTCCCGGTGTGGAAGGAGCTGCGCGCGCTGCCGCTCGCCGAGCAGCGCCGGCGTCTGCGCGATCCCGAGCTGCGCCGTCGACTCATCGAGGCCTCCGGTGAGAAGGACGGCCGGCGGCCGGTCGGAACCGAGGCGAAGCCGCCCGACTACGATTGGCTGCTCGTCTTCGATACGGTCGAAGGGCCGCATCGCACCGTCGCCGAGGTCGCGCGCGAGCGCGGCCAGCATCCGGCCGAGACCATGATCGATCTGGCCCTGGCCAAGGACCTCGACCTGTTCTTCCTGCAGCCGATCGCCAATGAGGACCAGGACTACGCCCTCGAGCTGATGCGCCACCCGCGTGCCGTCGTCACGTTCTCCGACTCGGGCGCGCACGTGTCGCAGCTCATGGATTCGTCGCTGCAGACGCACCTGCTCTACCACTGGGTCCGGCGCAAGCAGGCGTTCACGCTCGAGCAGGCCGTCCGCATGCTCACGCTCGTGCCAGCGACCTTGTGGGGCTTCGCCAATCGCGGGCTCGTCCGCGAAGGGATGGCGGCCGATCTGGTCGTCTTCGACCCGGAGACGATCGCCGCGGAGATGCCGGAAGTCGTGGACGATCTGCCGTCGGGCGCGCGCCGCCTCGTGCAGCGCACGCGCGGGATCGCGGCGACGGTCGTCAACGGCGAGGTCCTGTTGCGCGACGGCAAGCACACCGGCGCGCTGCCGGGTCAGCTTCTGCGGGGGCCTCTCGCGCGGACGTCGTAAGCAACCCGCAGGCTCACGCGATGCTGATCGTCGACGCCCAGATTCGCGCGCCACCCGAACGTCGCGGTCAAGGCCTCCGCGCTGCCCTGCTACTCGGTCGAGGCCTACCCCTGTCGCGACGTCCAGCAGCACATTCGGAGCGTGTACGACACGTTTGGTCCGCGGCGCATGTTCTGGGGAACAGACTGGACACGGCTTCCTTGCACATGGCGCCGGGCCGTGACGTTCTTCACCGACGAGCTGCCGTGGTTATCCGCCGGCGACCAGGAGTGGATCATGGGGCGGGGCGTCTGCGAATCGCTTGGGTGGCCGACGCCCAGAGCGACCTGATCCGGCGCGACCGCGCCCGGCTGCGCGCGGTCGGCGCCGATCAAGTCAGGCGCTGCGGGGATCAGGCTCGAGCGGCCGGAGTCGCCTGCCCGCTGAACACGGGATTCGCCGTGCGATCGACGAGCGACTCGGGGCCTTCCGTCGGGAGCATCTCGGCGTAGTTCTGCGCGCCGTCGATATCGCCCTCCCACACCTCGCGCGGCAGCTCGTAAAGGACCTCGATGCCGTGTCCGTCGGGGTCGGCGATGTAGACGCTGTGGGTCATCCCGTGGTTGACCCTCCGGAGGAACGGCACACCCTTGCTCTGGAGAAATGCCAGCTGCTTCAACCACGACTCGCGGTCCGGCCACGCGATCGCGACGTGGTTGAGCCCGACCCGGCCCGACATCAGGTTCCACTCCTCCGGCGCGCCGCCGTTGTTGCCCGGCTGAACCTCGGCCAGCGCCAGGTCGTGGTGAGTCACGTCGCCCTTGGCGTCGAGACCGCTATAGAAGCGCATCTTGGGGCGCTGACGTCCTGGAATCGGCTTGAGCTCGGCTACGCAGTGGAACCCGATGATCTCGGTCCAGAACTTGTGCGACACCTCGAGGTTGCGCACGTTGAGGACCATGTGGTTGATGCCGCGCGGCGGCAGAGCCTGCGGCGGGACGGGCGCGACGGTCGTTGGCCATGGTGCCCTCCAGTAGGAGCATTGTACGGCAGGGGCCATCGTTGCACCAGGCAGGCGGTCGCTTGGGCGGCCGTCGACGTACTACCGCGCGCGGTCCGGGCTGAACAGGCGTTTGTAGACGTCCAGTCGCTCCATCGTCTCCGCGTCGAGCTGACCGGTGACGGGCAGCTTCTCGGCGAGCTGATACTTCTCCAGCGCCATCCGCATCTCGGACCGAACATCCCATCGATCGGGCCGGGGTGATATCCGAGGTCCCGAAGCGCGCGCTGGGCCTCGCGCACGAACGGAGGCCGCTGCGCCTGGGCGTCCCGCGCGGGCGCGCTCCCGCCCGCAGCAGGCGCGGTCGCGTCCGACCGCCGCCGCGGAGTGAGGCCGCCGTCACCCCGCACACCGATCATCGTCGAGCTCCACAGTGACGCGCTCCACATGGTTTGCATCTGATCCGCTCGCTCCTCTCCGCCTCGACCAACGTCCGATGGTCTTCGGCGGTCATCGGGTTTCTCGACGCCGGTTCAGTAGAGCTCGAACGATACGGACTTCGGCATCGCGGTCGCGCCCAGTAGCTCCGTCGCGCAACGACGGCAGTAGGCGACCGATTCCAGCGGAACCGCGCAGGCCGAGCAGCAGGGCGCGCCGCAGTCGAGGCAACCGAACTGAGCCGCCGGAGTATCGCCCGCGCAACGACAGAGTTGGGCGACCCCCTCGACGTCGGCGAGAGGCATCGTCGGCAACGCCGGTCTCCGCTCCGCGGGGGGCCGCCCGACCATCACGCCGACCGCCGAGCCATGGTGGGCACGATCCCGATCCTCGACTCGACGTGGACCTCTGGACCCAGCTGCGAGGCTTCGCGCTCGACGAGGCTGATCGCCGCCTCGCGAAGATCTTCGGACGGAACCTGACCGGCCACCTCGACGGTCACCGGCGTGCCCTTCCACAGCGGCACGTGCGCCGTCGGCGTGATCGGCAGACTGAACAGCCTGGGGTCACGCAGCACCGCGTCCGAGATTCGCGCCTGCACGACGACGGCTTCGCCGTCCCGCTTGCGCTTGAGGTCGAGGATCTTGATGAGAGCTCCGAGCACTACCAGGACGGCCAGCAGCGAACCGACCACCACGACCGTCGTCACCGCGCCCGACTGAGTCGCATCGCTGGTGGCATTGGTGGGCACCTGAGGTGCGACCACGCTCTGAGCCCAAGCCCTCGCGGGCGATGCCATGAGTGTGAGCGCAGAGGTGATCAGAGCCGCACGCGTTCCCTTGATCGTCTTCATCCTTTCACCTCCACACGAAATGGGTGCTAAGTCCGTGCCAGAGCCGTACTCGCGGGTCAGTCGAGGATTTCCAGCGTGGTGAGTACCTGAAGACGCGCGTGGCGGCGAGACCGCGGCAATTTCTACACGCCGTTCGTCGAAAGTTCTACACGCCGGTCATCTCTACTCGGTGCCTTCCAGCGGCCGCGTTGCAGGAAAGCACCCATCGAAATCGCCAGGGCTCTCCTGGGTTGGGCGACGCCGTCATGTAACGGCTACACAGTCCACGCTGCCTTCATTCGACGCGAGTCGCGTGGCACTGGCCTTGCTCGACTTGCCTCTGATCTCCCCACTCAAAAGGAGGGCGCGATGATCAGGAGGGCTCGATGAAGCGAGTACTGGCAGTCGGAGTCGCGGCGCTTCTGATGGCAACGTTCGGCACGACCGTGACGAATGCTCAGATGAAGACCGATCCGGCCCAACCCAAGATGGGCCAGAAGTCCGATCGGATGGGCCAGAGGGTGGAAGGCAGGATCAAGTCCGTCCGCGGCAGCTTGGTGACGCTCGAGGACGGCACCGAGCTCTCGATTCCGAGCACGGTCAAGGTCGCGAAGGACCAGTTGAAGCCGGGAACACAGATCACCGCCGAGTACGAAGACAGGGCAGGCCAGAAGGTCGCCAAGTCGATCGAAATCAAGGGATAGGGACACCCCTTCCCGGAGGGACTGCACACCATGAGAAAAGTTCTATCTGGACTTTGTGCGCTCGTACTGCTGACCGGGCTCACGGCTGCGTGCAACGATTCGAATCGCGTCGGGGAGAACCCGACCCGCGACCGGACGCCGTCGGCCTCGCCGCCTACCGCGCCGCCGACTTCACCCAGACACCGGCGGCACCATGGGCTCCCCGCCGAGCGGCAGCCCGGCTCCCGGCAGTGAGGCTCCCAAGAGCACGCCGGCGATGCCCAACCGGTAGTCTCGCCTTCGAGCGCCAGCCTCGCGACGGTCCGGGTCGCGAGGCTGGCGACGCCCTTCCGGCACCAGCCCGCGCATCTTTTCAGTTCGTCAACGGTGTGTCACAATCCGCTCGACGTAGGGAATCGCCCTCGATCCTTCTCCCTCGAAGGAGAACCGTGCTGCTCGTACTGCGTCGAGTCGTGATCACGGCATGCCTGCTGTGTGTCGTCACCGTACTCGCGGGTGGCACCGACGGTCGGGTCGTCGTACCGTTGCAGCTCGACCCCTCCCTGGCGGCGCCAACCGATGCGCGCGCGTTGCGCACGACCGACGACGCCGTCCGCGGGATCGCCGCGATCATGGCAAAGAGCTTCGGGCTCCCGGTTCCTGACCGCGTGACCGTGCTGGTCTACGGTGGCCGCCGCGCCTTCGAGCAGGGGCTGATGCGAGATGCGCGGGTCTCGCCGGTGCAGGCCGCGCAGCTGAGCGATTTCGCCATCGGCGTGGGCGCGCGCGGCCAGATGCTCCTCAACGACCAGCCGACGGATCGTACGCAGCGCGAGTGGCTACGCTTGATCGCCCACGAGCTCACCCATGTGTCGCAGATCGAGCTCACCGGCGGCGAGGGGCGCGGCGAGCAGTGGCTCGCCGAAGGCGTGGCCGAGTGGGTCGCGTTCTCCACGCTCGAGCACCTCGGGCTGGACACCCTGGAGCACCGTCGGCAGGCGGCGATGACCGGCATTCGCAGCCACGTGACCCTGCTCCAGGGAAAGCTCGATCTCGAGGCGCGCGGAACTCCGCGGGGCTTTACCGCCTGGCATCTGCAGGAGGGCTCGATTCCCGTCTACCAGCTCGCATTTCTCATGACGGACTACCTGGTCGAGCGTCGAGGGTTCGAGGCGATACGGACGTACTTCGCGTCGTTCAGGCGCGCGAGCGATCGCCGGAAGAACTTCGACGCCGCGTTCGGCGAGAGCCTCACCGACTTCGAGGCGGACGTGCTGGTCCGTCTGAAGACGGCGTCCGCGCTCTAGCGCCTCATTCGCGCGTTCGCTACTTCGAGAACGCCGGCGGGGCCTCGTCTTCCTCGCCGCGGAGCTTGCGGTAGAGCGAGGCCAGGCTGATCCCCAGCATGCGGGCCGCCTTGCGCTTGTCGGACTGCGTCGTGGCCAGGACCTCTTTCAGGTGCTGGCGCTCGAACCGACGAACCGCGCCACGGAGATCCTGAGGCGGTGAACCCTGGCCGGTCACGGGCTCCGCGGACAGGTCGCGCAGCGAGATGAGATCGCTGCCGCCGAGGACGATGGCCCGCTCGAGGACGTTCTCGAGCTCCCGCACGTTGCCCTTCCACGGCCGGCCGATCAGCGACCACAGCGCATCGCGCTCGACGCCGAGGCAGTGCGTGCCGAGCTTGGTGTTCAGCCGGTCGACCAGGTGATCGACGAGGACCGGGATGTCGCCGCGCCGGTCCCGCAGCGGCGGCACGACGAGGTGCACGACGTTGAGCCGGTAGAACAGATCCTCGCGGAAGCGCCCGGCCTCGACTTCACGCTCGAGATCACGGTTCGTGCTGGCGATGATGCGCGTGTCCACCGGCACGGCCTTGGTCCCCCCGACCGGCAGGACGCACTTGTCCTCGATGACGCGCAGGAGCTTGACCTGCAGCGGCAGCGGCATCTCGCCGATCTCGTCGAGAAACAGCGTGCCCTGGCTCGCCGCGACGAACAGGCCTTGATTCGCCTGCACCGCCGTGGTGAACGCGCCGCGCAGGTGGCCGAACAGCTGGCTCTCGAGCAGGGCCTCCGGGATCGCGCCGCAGTTGATCGCCACGAACGCGGCGTCGTGGCGCACGCCTTCGTCGTGGACGGCATGCGCGACCAGTTCCTTGCCCACGCCGCTCTCGCCCGTGATCAACACGTTGCTCGGCGTGCGGGCCGCGAGTGCGATCTGCTCGCGGAGCGAGCGGATCGCATCGCTCTCGCCGACCAGCGAGTGCCCGACCGCGCGCGGCTGCATCGCGCGCTGGACGAGCCGGTCCTTCCAGATCGTTTCGCGATACTGGAGCAGGCGCTGGACCCGCTCCTTCAGGAGGTCGACCGAGAACGGCTTCTCGAGATAGTCGCTGGCGCCCCGGCGGAGCGCGGCGATCGCGGTCTCCAGCGCGGCGTACGCGGTCATCACGATCACGGCGGCGCGCGGGTTGAGCACGCGGGACCGCTCGAGCACTTCCAGACCATCGATCCCCGGCATCACGATGTCGGTGACGATGATGTCGAATTCCTCTCCCTCGACGCGGGCCAGCGCTTCCTCGCCGTTTCCGGCCGTGGCGACCCGATATCCCTCAGCCGAGAGTGCCCAGGTCAGGATGTCCTGGATCGCGGGCTCGTCGTCGACGACGAGTATCGACGCGGTCATACGCGGATCACCTCTGATTACCCTGACGCAGCCCTGATGCTGCGAAACTGCCGGTCGCTGGCGGACACGCTCCGCGCGGCGAGGGAGCCACCGCGATTCGCATCCGTGCGGAAGCCCCGCCGGGCGCGACTCTACCACAATAGCTTGTCCCGTCATCTTGGAACAAGGTCGGGCCTGAAGGTTCTCTCACCTGGGAATCCGCGGTCTTTGCCGTCGCACGCTTGAGAAACCAAAGACCTCTTCATGTTGAGACATTTCCAGATATCGTATGGATTTCCGGTACTTATGGACATTGAAGGGTCTGGCACACTGCTTGCGCTCGCTCTGGCCCGCTCTTCAAAGGGTGCGAGCCGTGCATTTTGCGCAAGGAGCAACAATGAGCAAAGTGAGAGTGCGGATCCTGTTCGCGGTGATAACCATCGTGTTGCTCGGAGTGGCTCAGAACCTGCCGGCGCAATTTCGAGGGCCCCGCGACCCGGGTGTACGGGGGGGCGCCGCGGGAGCAGGTGGCATGCTCGCCGGCTTGAACGCTGACGAGCGGGACATGTTCACGGATGGGCGGGCCGACTTTAACGAGGTGGAAGAAGTCGGTGATGGCCTCGGCCCGCGGTTCAACTTCAATGGGTGCGGGGGCTGTCATTCCCAGCCGGACATCGGTGGCACGAGCCCGGCACAGAATCCCCTATTCGACGTGGTGGGAGCCCTCGGCTTCGGGGCAAGAAACCGGATTCCGTCCTTCATCACGCCGAACGGCCCCATTCGCGAGGCTCGCTTCCAGTTCAATTCCGACGGTTCCCGCGACGGTGGTGTCCATGCCCTCTTCGTGATCGCCGGGCACACGGCTGCGCCAAACTGCAACATTCAGCAGGAGGATTTCGAGAGGCAGGTCCGCAACAACAACATCGCCTTCCGCATTCCTACGCCGACCTTCGGCACCGGGCTGATGGAGCAGATCACCGACAGCGCGATCCTCGCCAATCTGAGCTCCAACTCGACCACCAAAGCGAATTTCGGGATCAGCGGGCGCGTCAACCGCAACGGCAATGACGGGACCGTCACCCGGTTCGGGTGGAAGGCTCAGAACAAATCGCTCCTGATCTTCTCGGGCGAGGCATACAACGTCGAGATGGGGATCACCAACGAAGCGTTCCAGCAGGAGCGCGATGAGACGCCGGGCTGCCAGACCGCGACGGTTCCTAACGACGTGACACCGAGTGTGCGCGCGATCCCCGCCATCATCAACTTCGCCAACTTCCAGCGCTTCCTGGCGCCGCCGACTCCCGTGACGAGCTTCAACGGCGCATCGTCGTTCTCGATCGCCAGGGGCCGGCAGCGCTTCACCGACGTCGGCTGCGCCCTCTGCCACACCCCGACGCTGAGGACCCCCGACAACACCACGGTGGCGGCCCTGAGCAAGCAGAACGCGAATCTGTTCTCCGACATAGCCTTGCACCAGATGGGGCCCGGGCTCGCCGACGACATCCTCCAGGGCGCAGCCCGTGGCGACGAGTTCAGGACTGCCCCGCTGTGGGGCCTCGGCCAGCGGATCTTCTTCCTTCACGACGGTCGTACGACCGACCTCGTGACAGCGATCCGGGCCCACCAGAGCGGCGGCAACTCGAGATTCGGGCCGTCCGAGGCCAACAAGGTGATCGACAACTTCAACAATCTCAGGGACGACGACACGCAGGACTTGCTGAACTTCCTGCGCTCTTTGTAGCCGTTCGGTGTTCGGCCGGGGCGCCCTTCGGGGCGCCCCGGCTCTCACGTCAGGGTATCGCTGGGCTTCGGTGCGCGAGCTCGCCCTCGAGATCAAGCTCGGTGGTGCGGGCGGACACCCCACCAGGGACCGTCCAGAAGATCTCGAACTCGAGGCCGTCCGGATCCTTGGCGTAGAGCGACAGGCTCACGCCGTGATTCGACGATCCGACCAGAGCCCCGGCGTCGATCAGGCGCTGACGCGCTCGGGCAAGGTCGGCGAGATCCTCGACCTCCCACGCCGAGTGATACATGCGTGCCACGCGCTCGTCGGGGCGCGGCACGCCCGTCTGCTCGAACAGGCCGAGGTTGTGATCGTCGGGCGTGCCCGGGATCTTCAAGAACGCCGCGTTCGGGTAGCGCCGCTGGGTCTCGAAGCCCACCACGTCGCAGTAGAAACGCACGCTGCGGTCGACATTTGCAACCCACAGGACCAGGTGCTGGAGCCGCTTGAGCCCGGTGCCCGTCCTGGTGACGCTCATCGCGAGGCGCCCGCGGGATACTCGACGCTCACCGTGATGGCGGCGCAGGCGATCAGGGTGTCGGAGCTCGGCGAGCGAAGCCCGCCGTTGACGGCATGGACGGTCACCTCGCCGTGCGGAAGCTCCTGCCGGACCACGTCGAGCTTCACCGAATCAGGGTCAGGGACGCCGATGGTCACGTCCACCAGCATGCGCCCGCCGCGCTCCCGGACCTCCTGGAACAGGGGCAGGCTCGAATGGCGGATCGCGTCCGACACGGCGCGGCACGCCGCCTTGGTCGCGTCACGCCCGTGCACGTCGACACCCATCCCGAACTCCAGCACACACGGCTTAGCGCTCACGATGCCGCCTCCTTCTCAGATTTGATTCAGCAGATTCCACCGGGGAGAACATTAGGCGCTATTCGCTCGTTCCCATCCGCGTGGCGTCGACGAACTGCTCGGTCGCCTCGTCGATCGCGCGGCCCTTGCGGCCCGGCGCCTGCAGCACGTAGAGCAGCCGTGGATCGACCTTCTCCTGCACGGGCGGCGGCAGCTTCATCTCATAGGAGACTGGGCGGTGATGATCGGCCAGCAGGAGCTTGGGATCGAACACACGGTCGAACTTCCAGAGGCTCCGGACGAAGTTCGTCTGCCCGCGCACGAGATGGCCGAGCACGATCGACGTCAGATCCCGGAACGCCGTCCACCCCATGTGCTTCATCGCCAGCACGCGCTGGGTGCGGACCAGCTCTTCGTAGAAGTCGGCGAGCGGCAGCCGCGTCGGGAGCACCGAGTGCTGGATGTCGTAGAGTCGGTAGTCGCGCGAGTGAATTCTGCGCGCCTCGGTGCGCCAGGTCTCGGTGCCCGGATACGGCGTGTTGACGGAGATGTTCACGATCTCCGGAATCTCCAGGCACCATTGGCGGACCACGGCGAAACGCTCGCGGTCCCAGTCGGGATCGGCGATCAGGTTGATGGCCACCTGGATGCCGAGCGAGCGCGCGAACTCGAGCGCCTCGAAGGCGTGGCCGAGCGAGATCCGCTTGCGGTACTTGCGCAGCCCCTCCTCGTCGATCGCCTCCAGTCCGAGGAACATGTACTGCAGGCCCAGACGCGTCCACATCTTGAACACGTCCTTGTTGCGGAGCAGCACGTCGCCGCGCGTCTCGAGGTAGTACTGCTTGCGAATCCCACGGCGCGCGATGGCCTCGCCGATCTCGAAACCGTGCTTGGCCTGCACGAACGCCACGTCGTCCACGATGAAGACGCCGGGCTCCCGGATCGAGGCCAGATCTTCCACTGCCCGCTCGGGACTGATCACGCGGTAGCTCCGTCCGTAGAACGTCCACGCGCTGCAGAAAGAACAGTCCCACGGACAGCCGCGGGCGAACTCGATCGAGGCGCAGGGATCGAGCGTGCCCAGGAAGTACTTCCGCCGGCGCTTGAGGAGGTCGCGGGCCGGGACGAGCGCATCGAGGTTCTCGACCAGGCGGGGAGGCGGCCCCTCTCCGTCGAGGCTGACGACGCCGGGCACCTGGGCGATCGCTCGCCGGTCGTGCTCGACGGCTTCGAGGAGCTCGGCGACGGACGCCTCGCCCTCGCCCTTGAGGATGCAATCGATGGCGCCGCCCGCGTGCTCGAGCAGCTCCTGCGCCGTGAAGGACGCGCTGTGGCCGCCGACGAAGATGAACGTGTCGGGACGTCGAGCGCGAGTCAGCTTGGCCAGATCGACGACTTCAGGAACGTTCGCCAGGTAATTGCACGAAAACGCCACGACGTCCGGCTGCCAGTCGTCGACGAGCCTGAAGTAATCCTTGTGTGTCGCGGCCTGCAGGTCGATGAGCCGCGCTTCGTGACCGGCGTGGCGGACGGCCGCGGCGACCAGCTCGAGCCCGAGCGGCTCCAGGCGGAGAAAGATCTTCGTGTACATCAGGGGGCCGGGGTGGACCGCGAGGAATCGCATGGCTCGGGGCTTCAGAGTACCCCTATTGTCCCGCGTGGGCCATCGGAGGCTACCCGCGGACCGCGCCGGGCCGTCCGTCCTCGACTACGAAGGTGGCCAGCGTGTCGGCCTCGGCGCCCGGCCGGGTGACGCTCCGCACCGTGCGCAGGTCGGCGCGCAGCCGCTGCGGCGTGATCTCCATGCGCACGTAGCCGCGCCGAGAGCCATTGCCGAGTCGAATGTGCGGGTTGTCGGGCAGCAGCGCGTCGACGTTTTCCTGGCGGGTCCTGAACTGTGACGTGATCGAGGTGCCGACGAACTCCGAGGCCACCACCGGCGAGCGTGGATCGTCGAAGTCCGGCTTGAGATCGGCCACCCAGAACGAGTGCACGTCACCGCCGATGACGATCGGATTGGCCGGCTTGCGCTGCCCGAGATAGTCGAGCAGGCGCCGTCGAGGCGCGGGATAGCCGTCCCAACCGTCGGTCCAGAACTGCTGGCCGGGTCCGGGCTTGCGGTCGAGCTGGGCCATCAGCGTTTGCTGCCCGATCACGTTCCAGCGCGCCGGCGACCGGTCGAGGCCCGCCGAGAGCCATTGCTCCTGGGCGTCGCCGAGCATCGTGAGACGCGGGTCGAGCCGCGCCGGGCAATCTTCGACGACGTTGGCTCCGCCGCGGCCCGGCGGAGCACACGGCTGATGCGAGCGGTATTGCCGATCGTCGAGCATGTGAAATTGCACCAGCCGGCCGAACGTGGCCCGGGTGAACAGGCGCATGTGCGGCCCGTACGGCACCATCTGCCGGCGCAACGGCATGTGCTCGTAGTACGCACGGTAGGCGGCGGCGCGACGCTCGAGGAACCACTGCGGCGTGTCCAGATGCTCCGAGCGGTCGTTCGCGTAGTCGTTCTGGACCTCGTGATCGTCCCACGTGAGGAGCCATGGACAGGCCGCGTGCGCGGCGCGAAGGTCGGGATCGGTCTTGTAGAGCGCGTGCCGGATCCGGTAGTCGTCGAGCGTGTGCGGCTCCGGGGCGCCGTGCTTGCGCACGTGGTCTTGACCCCACGACGCTTCGTAGATGTAGTCGCCGAGGTGCACGATCAGGTCGAGGTCGTCGGCGACCATGTGCCGGTACGCGGTGAAGTAGCCCTGCTCGTATTGCTGGCAGGAGGCGAAGGCGAACCGCAGGCGCTCGTTGTTCTCGCTCGCGACGGGCGCGGTGCGCGTCCGGCCGACCGGACTCACCTCACCGCCGGCGCGAAATCGATACCAGTACCAGCGCGCCGGCTCGAGGCTCTCCACCTCGACGTGGACCGCGTGTGCGAACGCGGGTGTGGCGGCGGCGACGCCGCGCTGGACGACTTTCGCCATACGCTCGTCGGTCGCCACTTCCCATTCGCACGGCACGACCTCGGGCGGCATGCCGCCTCCGGGCATGAGCGGCGACGGAGCCAGGCGTGTCCAGAGCACCACGCCTGTCGCGGTGGGATAGCCGGAGGCGACACCGAGCGTGAACGGCGGACCCGGCAGTCGCGGCTGGGCCGCGAGGCGGCGGACGAACGATGGCGCGGCGTGCGTGACACCGAGCGCGAGCCCGCCGGCCACGAAATCTCGTCGCCGAATACCCGAGGTTGCCGCCGTCCGGATCGACATCATCGCCCAGCGCAGCATAGTCGTCGCGGGGCATCGGCGACAAGAAACTCATGGAGACGATCGCGAGCAAGAAAGAGCCGCCCCCGAGGGAGGGCGGCTCTGGTGGGTCGTTGTGGAATCAGCTGCGCTGGTACACGGTCTTCATCGCGTGGTCGCCACGCGGGCTGTGCATGGTGGTGTCGATCGTCAGGACTCGACCGTCGGGCGAGAGCGTCCACACGGACTGCCGGGTCCTGGTCTGGTCGCCCTGGTCGGTCTTCTTCGTGCGGGTATGGGTGATGACCAGGCGGTCGCCGTCGAAGGCCGAACGGACTGTCGCGGTACCGCGGTAGCCCGTTTCGATCTTGTCGGAGCCGTCGGCGACGACGAGGTCGGTCGACGAGCGCTCGTGCGTACCCATGACGAAGGTCCGTGTGACCTTCAGCGTATTGCCCTGCTGGGCGACCACGAGCGTGACCTGGGGCGGTTGACGCTGAGCGTCAGGCGCCGTCTGCGTCCGGCCCTCGTGCTTGGGAAACTGGCTCTGGGAACGGTCGAGGACCCAGGAGCCGGCGAACTGGGGCTCCGCCTGGGCGGCGGACACGCCGATCCCGAGCAGGAGCAAAGCCATCATGCCAATCGTGCGCTGCAGGCGTCTCATATTGGAAAGCCTCCTTGCGAAACTATCTGGCCGTACGACGACCCGCCGTCTGACTTTGTTTACGGCGGGTGAGCCGGTATCCTGTGGCGCGCCCGCCGGACGAGGCGGCGCGGAGACGCACAGGAGGCGCGGGCACATGGACGACTGGACCGGTGGGCGGGCGGTCGTAGAGCTGCTGAAGGCCGAGGGCGTTCGTCACATTTTCGGAATTGTGGGCTCGACGTTTCTGGACGTCCTCGACAGGCTCTACGACGACACGAGCGTCGAGTACATCAATGTCCGCCACGAGCAGGCCGCGGCCTTCATGGCCGATGGCCTGGCGCGCGTCACCGACCTGCCCGGCGTGTGCCTGGTGACGAGCGGACCCGGTGCCACCAATCTCCTCACCGGCGTGGCCGCGGCACACGTCGCCCACTCGCCGGTCGTCGTCATCGTCGGCGGGATCGCGCTCGATCACTATCAGAAAGACGCGTTCCAGGAGTACGACCTGGTCGGCATGTTCCGGCCGGTGACGAAGCAGGCGATCCAGATCAACAAGTCGGCGCGCATCCCGGAGCTCCTGCGAGGCGCGCTCCGCGCGGCGATGAGCGGTCGCCCGGGCCCGGTCTTCGTCGAGATCCCACGCGACGTGCTGAGCGGCAAGCTCCCGGCGGCGGCGGCCCTGTCGCCCGGAAGCTACCGGGTCACTCACGCGCAGCCGCCGCATCCGGATGCCGTCCGCGAAGCGGCACGACTGCCTCCGGCAGGCCGAGCGTCCGCTTCTGCTCGTCGGCGGAGGCGCGAACCGCGCCGGCGCCAACGAGCTGGTGGTCGAGCTCAGCGAGCGCTACGGGATCCCCATGATCACGGCGTACGGCCGGAACGACGCCGTTCCCAACACGCATCCCTGGTATCTCGGCCCGCTCGGCCGCGCCGGCGCGCCCGAGGCGGCCGCGGCGTGCCGCAGAGCGGACGTGATCGTGGCCATCGGCTCGCGCCTCGCTCAGTTCACGACGCAGTTCGACGACCGCTACATCCGCGCCGGCACGGCGCTCATCCAGGTCGACATCGAGGCGCGCGACATCGGACGCTACTATCCGGTGGCCGTGGGCATCCACGCCGACGCGCGCGAGACGTGTCAGGCCCTGCTGGGCGCGCTGGCTCGGGAGGGCGGTCCGGCGCGCCATGAGTCCTGGATTCAGGAAGCCGAGACGCTCCGCGCGCAGCGCCAGGCGCGGCTCGCGTCCGAGGAAGCGCTCTCGGTCACGCCGATGAAGCCGCAGCGAGTCTACGCGGAGCTGCGTCGCGCGCTCCCGCCGGAGACGATCGTGGCGCTCGACGCGGGGGCCGCGCCGGCCTACGGATACGACCGCCTGAGCTTCGCGCGGCCGCGCACGTTCCTGACGCCGCTCGATCTCGGCGGGCTCGGCTTCGCGTTTCCGGTGGCGCTGGGCGCCAAGCTCGGCCGCCCGGACGCTCCGGTGGTCGCCATCCACGGCGACGGCGGCTACCTGATGAACTCACAAGAGATCGAGACCGCGGTCAGGCACCGCATCGGCGTCGTGACGATCGTGATGAACAACAACTGCTGGGGATCGGAGAAGGCGTACCAGAAACATTTCTACGCCGGCCGCTACATCGGCTGCGACATCGGCAATCCGCGCTACGACCAGTTCGCTCGCCTGTTCGGTGCCGCCGGCTACTACGTCGAGCACCCCGACCAGGTCGGCGATACCGTCCAGAAAGCGCTATCCGAGAACTCGCCCGCGATCATCGAGATCCCGATCGATCCCGACGAGTTCCCCACCCCGGTCGCCGCCATCCGCCGTCCCGACTAACGCGAGCTTCGAGAGCAAGATTCGCCTCGAATCGAGCCTGTTTCTCGCGAATCGAGCCTGCTTCTTCGGAAGGTGGCACGCAGCAGGCGGTCGAGAAGGGCTCAGATGCGAGGCAGCGGCTGAGGCCGCGCGCGAGGCGTATGTCGCATACGTCGCAGCGAGAGCCGAAGTCGCCAACGAAGCAGATGGGCCGTTATCGACCGCCTGCCGCGCCTAGTAGCGGCTGATGTGCAGGTTCACGCCGTGGCTCGAGCTCGGCTGCACCGTGACTTCGCCGGTGCCGCGCAGCACCGAGGTCCCGGCGCGCGTGAACGCCTCGATCAGCGCGGGGAAATCCTCCGCCAGCATCGAGAGCGCGACCAGCCCCTCCATCCCGCCGACTTCCTCGGCCGGGACCACCAGCACCGCGCCGCGACCGACCGCGAGCATCGAGCGCGGACCGCCGTTCATCGCGACCTCCTCGAGCCCGAACAGCGAGCGCAGCACGTCGCTGGCGCGACGGACGTCGGCCGCGCCGACCACGAGGCGCTTGAGCCGGACCGGTGACGGCACGTCAGCCGTGGTCGCCGACGGCGTGGCCAGCTCGACGAGGACGCCGCAGCACGCCTTCGGGTGGACGAACGCGATCTGGCCGGCGAGTCCGGCCCGCGGCGCCGCGTCGAGCAGCTCGACGCCGCATTTCCTTGAGCGAGGTCAGCGTCTTGACGATGTCGGGTGTATCGAAGCAGAGGTGATGGAGCCCTTCACCTCGCCGCGCCAGAAAACGTCCGATGCCCGACGTGGAGTCCAGGGGCTCGAGAAGCTCGATCTCGCTCTCGCCGGCGCCGAGCAGCGCGGCGCGCACGTGCTGGTCGGAGATCGTCGCTTCCTTGATGAGCGGAAGCCCCAGCGTGTCGCGGTAGAAACGGTAGGCGTCCTGCAGCCGGTTCACGACGATGCCGACGTGGTGGATGCGTCGCATCAGGCGTCTTTCCCCCTCAACGAATGAACGGCGCGGCCTTGCGAGCGGACGCGTCGCGGATACGAACCCGATGGTACGCCAAGAGCGTGGACGGTAGCCGCCGCAACGGGAAATACTCGAGCGCCAGGGTCTCGTCGCACGATTTGCAAGGTCCCGCTGCGCACCGTGCACTCGAAGCACATGCTCACGTAGTGCCAGACGTTGCCATCCGGATAGCGCACGAGCTGGAGGGCGGGCGCGGAATACACGCCGACCAGCCGTCGCGCCGCGACGGTCAATCCGGTCTCCTCGCGCACTTCACGCACGACGGCCTCGCGCACCGACTCCCCGATCTCGACCGAGCCGCCGGGCAAGCCCCACTGTCCGCCGTCGGAGCGCTGCTGGAGCAGGAGACGGCCGCGTCGGTCGAAGATGACGGCGGAGACAGCGGGGCGGATTCCGATGGCGCGCGTGGGGTCACGCTCGAGCGTGATCACCCGTTCACCCTACCCGACGCAGTTGCCCTGTGCAATGTTTTGCGGCACGACCGGGCACCGCCGCCTCGGCCGGCGAGGCCGGGGAATCAGCCGCCCGCCGCGCTGAACAGGCGCTGGAACTGCTCCCAGCCCATCGGCGCGAGCGTGCCGACCGTCGCGTTTTCGTCGACATGGGCCGGTGTTTTCATTCCGACGAGCGCCGCGGTGATGCCGGGCGTCGAGCGCACGAACTGGAGCGCGCGCTGCGCGTCGGTCGTGAGCCCCGGAACGTACTCCGCCATCATCGGCGGCAACCGCGTGAGCTGCCCCTGGTGGAGCGACGCCGAGGCGACCACGGCGATCGCGTGCTCGCGGGCGGCTTCGAGCACCGGCACCACGCGGTCCTTCACTCGCTGGTTCGCGCGGGTGAAGGCTTCGGTCATCCCGAGGTTGTACGGCAGCTGGATCACCTTGAAGTGGTGATCGGCTCCGCCGGCGTCCTGGGCGACGGCGACGAGATCGGACAGCGAGAGGTAGCCGGGATCGTCTGGATCCACGCGATAGCCGGTCCACGTCGCGGTCCCGTACTGCGCGATGCTCCCCGCCGCGACCGCCTCCTCGAGCGCGCCGAACGCCGGCGCGCATGCGGGTCATGAACTCCGCGCGGCTGACCTCGCCGAGCTGCGTCTCGGGATTGTGGATGTAGTAGACGTCGAGCGTCTCGAGGCCGAGATTGGCGCGGCTACGGTCGATCTGGTCGCGAAGGTACCGCGGAGTCATGCAGTGTCCGCCCTTCGCCACGTCGCCCGGCTTGACGATCCCCGTCTCGACGTATGTCGCCGCGAAATAGGCGCGCGGATCGCGCGGGACCGCCCCGTCGAATGGAATGAAGCCGCCCTTCGTCGCCACCACGACTTCGTCGCGACGGATCACGCCTCGACTGATCGCGATACCGAGCGCGGTCCTGATCGCGCGCTCGCTGCGCTGGTGGCGATAGTTCACCGCGGTGTCGAGGAGGTTGACGCCGAGCTCGAGGGCGCGAACCGCGGCGTCCTGGTAGAGGACGTCCGTGGCGCCGTCCTCGGGGCCGAGGTAGGTGCCGAGGCCGAGCGTCGAGGCGGCGACTCCGCCCGCGAGCTCACGGAAATGCCCGGCGGCCAGTCGTCCGGCGAGCTTGTCCGCGTAGCGCCGCGTTCCTTCGACGGTGGCCCGGCCGGCGAGGCGCTGGCTGGCCGGACTCATCGCCTGGCCGAGGGCGCGACGCGGAACGAAAAGTTACCGCTGACGATGTGGCCGTCCGTCGAGAGCACCTGCCACTCGACACGCCAGGCGCCGGCCGTCAGCGCGGACACCGCGGCGGTCAGCCGGTCGGCGGCGCCGTCACTCGCCAGCACGGTAGCCGGCCGCGATGCGCCCCGCTCGTCGAGCACGCGGATGCTCGAGAGCTTCTTCTCGATGCGGTTGTTGAAGCGCAGTGAGATCTGCGGCGGCCCTTCGCTCAGGGTCGCGCCCGCGGCGGGCGACGACTCGAGGAGCAGTGAGTGCGCTTCAGGTACTCGCCGCCAGAAGCAGCACGAGGGCAGCGGCGGCGGCCGCCCGCGCCAGGACGCGGGTCAGCGCCAGTCGTCGAGCACGAGGTCCGAGGGGTCCTCGTAGTCCTCCTGCTTGCCCCGCTGCATCCGGATCATGGTGAAGTCGATCTGATATCCGCATTGGATGAGGACGTTGTACGCGGTCCAGTAGCGAGCATACACGGGCAGGATCACCCGTTGCACACCCAGCTCCTGGCCGAATCCCTCGATGATCGTCACGAACTGCTCGAGGTGCTCGGGCTTTCGATGCGGCGGATCGATCGCGAGGTACTTCACGTACAGGGCGCCGACCGGCGCCTCGCTGACACCGGGGGTGTGGCAGATCGCGAAGCCGATGAGGTCGCGCCCGCGCTCGAGCAGCAAGGTGTCGCCCAGCGCCAGGCCTTCGACGATCTCGATCTCCTTGGCCAGATCCATGCCGCGGCAGACCGCATTGGTGATCTTGTGAATCCGGGCGAGCGCGGCTTTCTTCTTCGCTTCTTCGAGCGTCGAGTAGCGACGCGCCGTCAGCGACGTCTTCACCCCGGCCTTCGCCAGCGCCGCCACGCGGGCCGGTCCGCGGTCGATCGCCCGGCTCATGATCGCGGTCAGCTGCTTGGGCCGGTAGCCGAACTTGTGGTAGAGGTACAGATGCTTCGGGCTCGTCGGGTACGTCACGCAGCCGTGGAGCGTCGCCTTGTTCTCGTCGAAGAAATCCTGCGCCGCCCGGATGAGCTGTTGCCCGATCGTCTGATTGTGATAGTTCGTCAGTACGGCGACCGGGCCGAGCACGCCGACGGTCCCCCACGTCACCGCGAGCGCGGCGCCGACGATCTTCGAGCTGTCTTCCTCGGCGACGAAGCAGCCCCACGGCTCCATGAGCCAGCGATGGTGGACGTACTGCGCGCCGCCGAACGCCTGGCGCGGCCGCGTGCCCAGCTGGCGCTCGAGGAAATCGCCGAAGGTCTGCTCCATGACGTCGCGGACCTTCGACAGGTCGCCCTTGCGAACTCGACGGATCTGCACCTTGGGAAGCCGGCCCTGAGGGTCCAGCCCGGCACGATCGACGGTGGCCCTCACTTCGAGAGGCCCGCGAGGTCTTCCAGCAAGGTGATCACACCCGAGTGATCGAGGCCTCCGCGCCCCTTCACGCGGAGCGCGCTGAACAACTCCTGGACCGCCGCCGTCGTCGGCAACGGCACGCCGAGCGCGCGGGCGGATTCCATGATGAGCCCGAGGTCCTTGTAGTGCAGGTCGATCTTGAAGCCCGGGTTGTAGGTGTCCGCGAGGTAGTTCGGCTTCTTCTGGTCGAGGCACTTCGACCCGGCCAGTCCTCCGGCCAGCGCGGTCAAGGTGAGCTCCCGGTCGAGCCCCGCTTTCTTGGCCAGGGTCAGCGCCTCGCCGAGCGCAGTCAGGTTGACCGCGACGATGATCTGGTTCGCGAGCTTGGTGAACCCGCCGGCGCCGAGCGGCCCGAGGTGGGTGATCGTCTTCCCCATCGCCTGGAAGATCGGCAAGGCCTTGTCGAAGACCGCCTTGTCACCGCCGACCATGATCGACAGCGCGCCGTCGATCGCGCCCTTCTCACCGCCGGACACGGGCGCGTCGAGCATCTTCACGGACTTGGCCGCGAGCGCCGCGCCGACCTTCTGGGAGACGAGCGGAGAGATCGTGGACATGTCCAGCGAGGATCATGCCGGGCCGAGCGCCTTCGATCACGCCGTCACGGCCGAGCACGACCTGCTCGACGTCGGGTGAGTTCGGCAGCATCGTGATCAGCACGTCGCATTGGGCGGCGACGTCCCGCGGCGAGGTGCCTGCTTTGGCGCCGGCCCCGGCGATCTCGTCGACCGGCCCCCGGCTCCGGCTGTGGACCACCAGGGAGTAGCCGGCCTTCAATAGGTTACGGGCCATCGGGCGTCCCATGATGCCGAGCCCAATAAATCCAATCACTTGCGCCATAGGACCCCCGTGATCCGTGTCGAAAGAAGTGCCAACAAATAGCACACCGACCCGGAGAGGGTCAAGGACGACCGCTCGGAGGGCTTCGCGGGACGGCTCTAGCGCGCTACGACTTCTTGCCCCAGAGGTCCTTCGAGAGCCAGTCGAGACCCAGATCCTTCAGGGTTTTCGGCCACGGCTTGCCCGTCTTGCGATCGAAACCGACCTCGGCGTACCAGGTGTCGAGCATCTTTTCCCACTGCGCGCGGATGGCCTGCCCCTTCGCGGGCCCGTCGACCGGGGTCGAGCCGTACCGGGCCGACGGGTATTCCATCGCGCCGGTGTGGCCGCACCGGAGCGCGGTCGCTCGATTGATGATCGCGGTGCGCCGCCCGAAGCGCTGCGCTTCCTCGACCGTGAAGGTCCAGCCCGTCGCCGCCGAGAGCGCGCGGCAGATGTTCTCGAGCCGGGTACGCGACGTGAAGATGCAGATGCCGAGCGAATCCTCGAAGCTGCGCCGCCCGCGGAGCCCGGCGACGTACTTCGCGACCTGCTCGCCGTCGAAGGGATTGATCCGCGCGGGCTGGCCGATCTCCGTCGGGTGCACGGGATTGCCCGTCTCCATCGTCGCGGTGGACGAGGTGCACGTATCGAGCATCTCCTCCCATCGCGCGCGGTGGTCGTGGCCGCGGGGCGTCGCGCCCTTCTCGATGTAGACCGCGCAGTCCTTGGCGGGTCCGCCGAGCTTCTCGGCGGCGCGCTTGACGCCCTCGGCGAGCACGTCACCGAAGCCTTCGCGTCGAGATACCATCTGCAGGAGACGGGCGGCGCCCTTGATATCGCCCCACTTGAGCTCGAAGCCGAGCTGCTCGCGCGTGATGTAGCCCTTCTCCTGGCACTCCATGACCCAGCCGCAGAGCCAGCCCCACTCGTTGACGTCGACGCACGCGCTGTCGCACTCGGTGTTGAGCCAGGCGACGCCGTCGCGGTCGGTCGCGCCGATCGCCCAGCCGCAGCCCGACCAGCCCTCGTACTCGGGCTCGTCGACGATCTGGCCCTTCTTCTCGCCGTGCCGGATCACCGACATGTGGCAGTGGTGCATGCCGCACGCGTTGCACTGGTGCCCGCGGTGGTCGAAGTTCTCGCGGAGCTTCGGCGCCTCCCACGCCGCCATGTCGGCGCCCGCGACGTTCGACGTCAGGTTGGTCGTGTAGTTCTTGATCGGCAGCGCGCCCATCTTGGACAGGTTCACGACACCGGGCAGCGTGCCGTACTCGTAGAGCGAGCGCGCGGAGGGGTCGGTCCGGAGATCGTGCGACATGTCGTCGGCGGCCTGCATCACGCCCGCGCGGATCGGCGGCGCGCAGCGCCTTCGTGCCCTTGACGATCGCGACCGCCTTGAGCCGCTTCTTGCCCATGACCGCGCCGCAGCCGTTCTTCGACGCGACGTGACCGAAGTCGCCCTGGATGGCGGCGAACTTGACGAGGTTCTCGCCGGCGGGGCCGATCGAGTAGACCGAGAGCTGATGGCCGACGAGACCGGTCTCACGGTAGAGCGCGTTCTGCGTCTCCCAGGTGTCGAGGCCGATCAACGACTTGGCGTCGCGAAGCTCGATGACGTCGTCGTTGATGTAGAGGTAGACCCAGTCCTTCGACTGCCCCTGGATGATGATCGCGTCGTAGCCGCAGTACTTGAGATTGGTCCCGAAGAATCCGTTGGCCTGCGTCGAGGTCGGGCCGTTGGTGCCGGCCCCGATCGTGCACACGGTGAGACCGCCGGTGCCCCACACCGGCAGGCCGGCGAGCGGGCCCGTGCCCAGCACGAGGCGATTGTCCGGATGGTCCCACGCGACGTTCTTCTTGCCGCCCTTCGCCGCCGTCTCGCGATAGAGGATCATCGCGCCGAGACCGACGCCGCCGAGCTGCTCGCGCATTCGCTCCGGGCCCCAGGGCTCGGCCCAGCACTTGCGGCGCGTGAGGTCGACGCGCAGGAGCTTGCCGGCGAATCCGCCGGGGCGCGCGGCCGTGAGGGGTTTCGCTCTTGAGCTGCTTCGGTGCGCTCGCGGTTGCTGGACTCATACGGCCACCGGACTTTCCCCGGGCGCTTTCGACGGGCGTCCCAGGACGGTTTCGGGAAGCAAGGTGCTCGTCGTCTTCGTGGCGATGAACGCGGGCTTGATGTCGAACGGGTTCTTCTTCAGGTGCGCCTTCCAGGCTCCAAGCGAGACGCCCGACTGCACGAGCCCCTTGAGCATCCCGACGTCGTTGGTGGTCCAGATGTCGGTCGAGGGGCCGAGGATGATCGCGCCGGTCAGCCGATCGCCCCGCCAGAGGAGCTTGCGATACGCCGGCCGATCGGCCTTGACGCCGCTCATCGTCTCGGCCTTCGCGTCGTCCCAGGCGCCGAACGACGCGACGTCGAGGTGGCAGACCTCGACGATGTTCATGATGAGGCTGCCCGCGATAGCGCACGTCCTTGCCGGCCATGTTGGCGCCGACCACGCGCCCGTGCTCCTGGGCCGTCGGCTCGATGGCGTGCACCGCGTTGGTCTGCGAGATCAGGTCGCGCCCCTCGGCGACGTCGCCGGCGGCGTAGACGTTCGGGACGCTCGAGCGCAGATGATCGTCGACGACGACGCCCTGATTGATCGTCACCTCGGAGCCGTTGAGCCAGTCGAGGTTCGTCCGGATGCCGGTCGCCATGATCACGACGTCGGCGACGAGATCGCCGCCCGCGGCCATCTTGAGCCGCCGCCGGCCCTTCGCCTCGTCGATGGCGGTGAGCTTCGCGCCCGTGCGGACCGCCACGCCGTGCTTCTCGAGCCACGTCTGGACCAGCGCCGCGCCCGTGTCGTCGATCATGCGCGGCAGGATGCGCGGCGCGACCTCCACGATCGTCAGCTTGGCGCCGAGCGAGAGGATCGAGTTCAGGATCGTGAACGAGATGAAGCCGGCGCCGACCATGACCACGTGGCTGCCCGGCCGGATCTGCGCGAGCACGCCGCGGCCTGATCGAGGGTCCAGAACGAGTGAACCCCCGGCCCGTCCGCGCCGGGAACCGGGGCCCGGACCGCAGAGGAGCCCGTCGCGATCAGGCAGTCGTCGTACTCGACCGTCGTGCCGTCGTCGAGCGTGCACACGTTCGCCTTCGTGTCGAGCGCGGTCGCGCGCTTGCCCAGGTGCGTCTTGACGCCCCAATCGGCCAGCACCCTCGCGGTCGCGGTGAACACGTGCGACTCGGCGATCGAGCGATCGAGATAGTACGGCAGGACCATCCGCGAATAGGGTTTCTCCGCGCTCACCAGGGTGATCGTCGAGCGCTCGACCTCTTCCTCGCGAATCGTCCGCATCGCGTTCATGCCGGCGGTGCCGCCGCCGATGATCAGGTGCCGGCGCGCCATCAGCGAGCCTCCACGAGCACCCGCGCGGTCCGCTCGCGGGCGAAATCGCCGAGCCAGTCGGCGGTCTCGACGTCCTCGTAGGTGATGGCCGCCGTCGGGCACGCCTCGGCGCAGGCCGGAGCGCCGCCGCAGAGGTTGCACTTGAAGGCCTTGCGCGTCGACGTGTCGTAGAACATCGTGCCGTACGGGCAGGCGATCGTGCAGAGCTTGCAGCCCACGCATCGATCGTCGACGACGTCCTTGGCGCCGACGGCGCTGATCGTGATCGCGCCCACCGGACACGCCGTCATGCACCAGCCCTCCGCGCACTGGGTGCAGGTGTAGGGCGCATAGGAGGTGTGGCCCTCGAAGGGCGAGACGCGAATCACGGACTTGGCGGGCTGGTAGTCGCCGGTCTGCATGTACGAGCAGGCGAGCTCACAGCGCAGACAGCCCGTGCACTTCTCCGGATGGATCTTGAGAACCTTCAACGCCTCTTCCTTTCGCCGCGTCGGCGGGCCGTGCCGCGCTCCAGCCGTCCGATGAATTCGTCGAGGGGGATCGCCGCCATCGTCATGCCGGCGACGCCCCCGCGAGCGCCGAGCTCGACGGACACGCGCGAGATCGTCGCGTTGTCCGGCGCCTCGATGATGGTGACGAAATCGTACGGGCCCAGCACCGCGTACTGGGCGACGACGCGCGCGCCCATGCGCTGCACGTCGGCGTTGACCTTGCGAATCCAGCCGGGCCGCCCGCGGAGGACCTTGCGTCCCGACTCGGACAGCGTGCTCAGCATCACGTACATCGCCACGATGGCCCTCCTCCGCCGCTCACGCCCGGGTCAGCATATCAGACCGGTGATTCGCGGCTTGATGCTCTGAGGAACATATAGATCGACGAGAAGTCCTTCCGCCCGAAGCCGTGGGACGACGCGAGCCGGAGCGCCTGCTGCGCCGCCGGCGCCACGAGCACCGGCACCCGCAGCTCGCGGGCGGCGTTGACGACGAGCCCGAGATCCTTCGCCATCAGGTCGGTGGTGAAGCCGGGCGCGTAGTCGCGGCTCGAGGGCGCCTTGCCCACGAGCCCGGGCACGGGATGCATGTGCTCCATCACCCAGGTGTTTCCCGACGACTTGGAGATGACGTCGGTCAACACCTTGGGGTCGACGCCGAAGCCTTCGGCGATCCGGAACGCCTCACTGACCGCGACCGCGGCGACGCCCGCGACCAGATTGTTGCAGAGCTTGGCCACCTCCCCCGCGCCCACGGGCCCGACGTGGATGACGTTGGCGCCCATCGCCGCCAGCACCGGCCGGGCCTCCTCGAAGTCTCGCGCGTCGCCGCCGACCATGATGGCGAGCGTCCCGTCGGTCGCGCGCGGCACGCCACCGGACACCGGCGCGTCGATGAAGCGGGCACCGCGCTTGCTCACGGCGTCGGCGACTCGCCGCGACACGCTCGGATCGATCGTGGACATGTCGATGCACAGACGTCCGGCGCCCACGCCTTCGAGCACGCCCCCCTGGCCGAGATAGGCCGCCTCGACGTGCGAGGACGACGGGAGGATCGTGATCACCAGCTCGCTGTCCCTCGCGGCCGCGGCGGACGACGCGGCGCGCGTGGCGCCGGCCTTGACCGCGCCGGCCAGCGCGGCCTCGATCACGTCGTACGCGACGACCTGATGGCCGTGCTTCACGAGGTTCGCCAGCATCGGCTGGCCCATCGCGCCGACTCCGATGAATCCGATCTTCATGGAGAGACTCCTTCGTGGCTCCGGTGCGCCGGGTGGTGCGCGCCGGCTGCGGCGCGCCTTTCAACAGATGGTTTCGAGAGGCCGCGAACGATGCCGCGCCCGAGCTATGATCGCGGGGTGCATCGAGCGCGTCAAGCCCCCCGGACCGTCATCGGTCTGGTCCTCATCGCGCTCGCCGCGATCTCCTGGGGCACGAGCGGCTCGGTGATGACCGTGCTCGCCGAGCGCGCCGCGGCGAGCCCTCTGCTGGTCGGCGTCGCGCGCCTGTGGATCGCCGCGATCTTCCTGCTCGTCGCAACCGCGGTGACCGCCCGCGGTGTCGTCGTCGCGACGGGTGACCGCTGGCGCTGTCTCGCGATGGGCGCCTGCATGGCCGCCTACCAGGCCGCGTATTTCACGGCCGTCACGCTCGCCGGTATCGCCGTCGTGGCGCTCGTCGCGATTTGCTCGGCGCCGCTCATGATCGCGGCGCTCGCGCCCTGGCTGCTCGGCGAGCGGCTTGCGCCGCGCGTGGGCGGCGCGCTCCTGCTCGGCGTGCTCGGCACTGCCCTGCTCGTGTCCACGCCGGCCGGGACGCTCGACCTGTCGCCGCGATTTCTCGCCGGCGTCCTGCTCGCGTTCGTCGCGGGGCTCGCCTATGCGCTCTACGTGCTCGCGGCGAAGGCGACGCTCCGACGCTCGGCACCGCTTCCCGCGACGGCGCTCACGTTCACGATCGGCGCGCTTCTGTTGACGCCGGCCCTCGTGTGGACTGCGGCCCCGTTGACCCAGCTCGCGCTCGGCTGGCCCTGGCTCTTGTATCTGGGGGGCGTGGCGACGGCGGCCGCCTACGCGATCTACACGCTCGGTCTGCGGAGCGTGCCGGCCTCGGTCGCCGGTGTCACGACCCTGCTCGAGCCGTTGACGGCCACGATCCTGGGAGTGGCGCTCTTCGGCGAGCGGCTTGGCGCTGCAGGGGTCGTGGGCGCGTTGCTCCTGGTGACCGCGCTCGGGCTCCTGCTGGCCGACCGCGGGCGATCTGGTTCGTAGGCGCGCCTCGGCCGGCGGCGGCCAGCGCCCCGCGACGGCCTGAGGCACGACTGCCGTCAGCGTCCGCTAGAGCGGCCGGATCGGGCGCGAAACGGCCCGACTGAAGGTGCAGTTCGGGACGACCGCCGAGTGCTTGCCCGGGCCGCCCGCGACGATCACCATCACGTCCTCGGGCGACGGCACCTGCGGCAAGAGTGCGTTGTCGTCGGTGACGGCGTTCATCCAGCGGTGGCCAGTCCTGGATGCCCCACATGCCGCCGAGCTTCAACGTGCGCAGCGGCAGGCGCGCGTTCTCGAAGACGAAGCGCTGGACGTCGGCCCGGCTCAATCCGTCGCCGGCGACCGTCTTGGCGTGCTCCGGCCCCAGCACGATGAGCAGCTGGCTCTGCGAAAAGTACCAGCCGACGTTCGACCCGAGCGAGACCGCGGTGTCGGCCACCGTCGCGAGAATGCCGGCGGCGGTCGTCGAGACGTGGTCGTTCACGTTGTGCGGCGGCTCGCCGCCGAAGACGGTGACGACGTTGTCCTCGTGGAGTGCGCCCCAGGGCGACGCGTCCGCGCGCTCGGCGATGCAATAGGAGAATTTCGCCGGGCTCCCCTGGGTCGCCATATCGTGACGACCCGGCCAGGCGCCGCCGACGTTCAGCAAGATGAGCCGGATCGCGCGACCGATCGTCGCGTTGCCGCGGAAGCCGGGACCGAAACATCCACTACCGGAGTGCACGCCGAGCTCGGCGGCGATCGGTCCGTGGACGATCAGGAGCGGCGCGACCGAGTGCGTCGTTGCCTGCACGCCGTAGAGGTTGAACGATGGGTCGAGCATCGCCTCGACCGCGGCGACGATGAGCGGGAACGCCGCGGGCTCGCAGCCGGCCATCACGGCGTTCACCGCGAGCTTCTCGAGCGTCGCGAGCCGCCAGAGCGGCGGCATCACGCCGAGCGAGCGCGCGCCGGGCGCGCCTCCCAGCATGGCCTGCACGCGCTCCTCGGTGGGTGGAATGATCGGCAGCCCATCACACCATTGACGCTCGCAGAAGGCCGCGAGGACGGCCTCCGGCGTATCGGTTACCGTAACGGCGTCTGTTGTAGCGGGCTTGTTTGTAGCGGGGTCCGTGAGGCCGGCTTGGACCGCGGGTGGCCTGAGAGAGGTGCTTGCCGGCTCCGCACGCGCGATCTCGCGCGCGCCGAAGCTCGCTTCGCCGATGCCCGCTTTACCGAGGAGGCCTTTGATCTGGTCGACGGCCTGGCGGGCTCTTCGGGCGACGCCCTCGCTACGCTCGCCGCCGAGTGGATGCTCGATCGCGACCATGGAAAGACCCGAGACGCCGAGCGCCCGCATCTCGCTCTGGGCGAGCCCCTGGAAGACCGTCGTGCCGATGACCGCACTCGGGGTTCCCGCCTTTGCCAGCTCGATGGCGTCGTGGAGACTCCACGACGTGCAGGACCCTCAGTCGGCCGAGCCGGCGAAGACGACGTCGCAGTCTTTCGCCAGGCCCGCGAGAATCTCCGGAGCGGCCGGTGTCGCGGCGTTCGCCTTGCGCCGCCGGATGACGGTCTTGACCCCATGCTCGGCGGAGAGGATCGCG
Organism: uncultured Candidatus Rokubacteria bacterium; assembly: GCA_963789955.1. GTDB lineage: Bacteria > Methylomirabilota > Methylomirabilia > Rokubacteriales > CSP1-6 > AR31. Next base: position 153,076 of record CAWBMV010000022.1, on the reverse strand, counting down.
CCGATCTCGTCGGCGAGGAGATCGAAGTTCGCCTTCCGGTTGTCGATGAAGCCGATCGTGCGGCCGGCGAGCGATCCGGGCAGCGGCGGCACGCTCAGCGTGTCGCCGGCAGCCACACCGACTGGGCTCAGAACTTTGATTTGGCTCATGACGTTCTCCGTGTGATCCCGATAGACCGGGCGAGCAGACCCCTCGAGGTGAGAATTTCCCCCGCCTCCGGCATGGGGCTATCTTAACTCAGTGGTCATCGCGCTCGACGTCGGGACCTCGTCCGCCCGGGCCGCGTTTTACGACGGCGAAGGTCGGCCGATCGAAGGGCGCTCCCACCAGGTCAAGTACACTCCGAGGCTCACCTCGGACGGCGGCGTGGAGCACGACCCGCACCGACTGCTGGAGGCGGTCGTCGCATGCCTGGACGCGATCCATCCCAATCGGCCTCCCGAGGAGACCCGAGGGGTCGGTGTGGCGACATTCTGGCATGGGCTTCTCGGCTTCGACGCGGGCGGGCGCCCGATCACTCCCGTATATATGTGGGCGGATACTCGAAGCTTCGCCGAAGCCCAGGTGCTTCGCGCGGCGCTCGACGACGACGCGGTGCACGCGCGTACGGGATGCCATCTGCACTCCTCGTACTGGCCCGCCAAGCTGCGGTGGCTCGTCCGTGAGCGACCGACCGAGGCCAGTCGCGTGGCGCGGTGGGGCTCGTTCGGGGAATTCCTCGAGATCAGCCTGTTCGGCGAGGCGACCACGAGCGTGTCGATGGCGTCAGGGACCGGCCTCATCGACCAGGAGACCGCGCGGTGGGACGTCGAAGCCATGGCGGCCGCCGAGGTGGACGAGCAGCGTCTCTTTCCCCTGTGCGATCGCACCGAGCCTCGACACGGCCTGCGCGCCCCGTGGGCGAGTCGCTGGCCCGCGCTGCGAACCGCGAGCTGGTTCCCGGCCGTCGGCGACGGGGCCGCCAGCAACGTCGGGTCCGATTGCGTCGATCCGACGCGGATTGCCCTGAACGTGGGCACGTCCGCGGCGCTCCGGGTCGTGACCCGCGATCAACCGCCCCCACCGCGTGGGCTCTGGCGCTACCGGGTCGATCGCAAACACGCGATCCTGGGAGGCGCGACCTCCGAAGGCGGTAACATCTATGCGTGGTGCCGTCGCGTGCTGCGGCTCGGGAGCGACGAGGAGGTCGAGGCGGCTCTGGCCGCGTTGCCGCCGGATGGCCACGGCCTCACGATCCTCCCGCACCTGGCCGGGGAGCGGGCGCCGGGGTGGCGCGACGGGCGCCGGGGAGCGATCAGCGGCCTTCGCCTCGACACGAGCGGCATCGAGATCGTCCGCGCCGCGCTGGAGTCGGTGGCGCTTCGGCTCGCGGCCGTGTACGACCTGCTGGCGCCCTGCGCCTCGGCCGGACATGCCATCGTCGGCCTCGGGCGCGGCGCTTGGGCACTCCCGCGCCTGGACCCAGATCATCGCGGATGCAATTGGTCGCCCTATCACCTATTCCGTCGAGCCCGAAGCGACCAGTCGAGGCGCCGCCCTGCTCGCCCTGGAGGCACTCAGGGTTCTTCCCGATCTGTCATCGGCCTTCCACGCCACCGGGGAGACCTTCGTGCCCAATACCGCACATCACATTCGGTACCGAGAAGCGCTCGAACGCCAGCGCCGGCTGGACGAGAGGGTATGATCTGATCATGGCTTCCGACGCCACCCTGACCGTCTGCGCGGATCCCGCGGCGCTCGCCGAGACCGCCGCCAACCTCATCATCGACGTCGCGACCGAAGCCGTCCGAGAGCGCGGCCGATTCATGCTGTGCCTGGCCGGAGGCGAGACGCCACGCAAGACCTACGAGCGCCTGGCGCTGCCCGCGTTCAGCGAGCGCGTGCGCTGGGACCGCACGTGGGCGTTCTTCGGCGACGAGCGCGTCGTGCCGCCGGACCACGCCGAGTCGAACTACCGCATGGCGAATGAAACGCTCCTGTCGCGGGTGCCCATTCCGCCCGCGCAGGTTCTTCGGATGCGCGGCGAGGACGCCGACGCCGACAACGCCGCGGCGGCGTACGCCGCCGTGCTCAGCGAGGCGTTCGGCACGCGTCGCGGCGAGCTGCCGCGCTTCGATCTCGTGCTCCTCGGCCTGGGCGTCGACGGGCACACGGCGTCGTTGTTCCCCGGCTCTCCGGTGCTGCGCGAGGTGTTCCGCACCGTCGCGGCCGTCCACGTCTCGGCGGCGCAGATCCCGCAGCGTCTCACGCTCACGTTCCCGGTGCTCAACGCCGCCGCGCGCGTGATCTTCCTGGTCGCAGGCGCCGAGAAGGCGAAGATCGTGAAGGCCGTGCTCTCGGACCAGGCTCTGGTGCCGGCGGGAATGATCCGTCCCACCGAGGGCGAGCTCATCTGGCTGGCCGACCGGGCGGCGGCGGCGCTCCATCCGATCGGCGGGGCTCGCTAGCGATGCCCGCGATGTCCGACGAGCCCTTCACGCTCGTCATCTTCGGCGCCTCGGGCGATCTGACGCGACGGAAGCTCGTCCCCGCCCTCTGGAGCCTCTACGCGGCGCGCACCTTGCCCGAGCCGTTCGCGATCATCGGCAGCGCGCGCAGCGAGGTGACCGACGACGAGTTTCGCCACCGCATGCGCGACGCCGTGCGCGAGTTCGCGCGCGTCAAGCCGCCGTCGGCCAATGTCTGGGATCGCTTCGCGGCGTCGCTGTCCTACGTCACCGGCGACCCGGCCAATCCCGCGCTCTACGGCTCGCTCGAGCGCGCGCTGCGGGACATCGAGAAGGACCGCCCCGGGCCCGCGAATCGTCTCTTCTATCTCGCGACGCCCCCGAGCCTCTACGAGAGCATCGTCGAGAACCTGGGCGCCTCCGGCCTGGCGCGCCCGCAGGGGGGCTGGACCCGCATCATCGTGGAGAAGCCGTTCGGGCACGACTACGAGAGCGCCCGCACGCTCAACAGCCGGCTCGGGCAGGTCTTTCTCGAGGAGCAGATCTACCGGATCGATCACTACCTCGGGAAGGAGACCGTCCAGAACCTCCTCGTGCTCCGTTTCGCCAACGGCATCTTCGAGCCCTTGTGGAATCGGAGCCACGTGGCCGAGGTCCAGATCACCGTCGCCGAGACGATCGGCGTCGAGACACGCGGCGCCTACTACGAGGAAGCGGGCGCGCTGCGAGACATGATGCAGAATCACCTGCTCCAGCTGCTGTGCCTCATCGCGCTCGAGCCGCCGGTGACCTTCGACGCCGGCCCGGTCCACGACGAGAAGAACAAGGTCATGCGCGCCATCCGGCCGATCGACCCGCGCAAGGTCGACGAGGTCGCGCTCCGCGGCCAGTACGGTCCCGGATTCGTCGGCGGCAAGCAGGGACCGGGCTACCGGCAGGAGAAAGGGGTCGCGCCGGACTCGAGGACCGAGACGTACGCGGCCCTGCGGCTCACGGTCGACAACTGGCGCTGGGCGGGCGTGCCCTTCTATCTGCGCACGGGCAAGCGTCTGGCCAAGCGCGTGAGCGAGATCGCGATCCGCTTCCACCGCACCCCGCACATGATCTTCCACCGCGACCCGGCCGGCGGAGTCGATCCCAATGAGCTCGTGATCCGCATCCAGCCGGACGAGGGAGTCGCGCTGACGGTCGCCGCGAAGATGCCCGGCCCGGACCTCAAGCTCCTGCCGGTCGGGCTCGACTTTCGCTACGGCGAGGTCTTCGGCGCCGAGCCTCCGGAGGCGTACGAGCGTCTCCTGCTCGACGCAGTGCACGGGGATTCGACGCTCTACGCTCGAGCCGATTGGGTCGAGCAGGCCTGGTCTCTGCTGGGCCCCGTACTGGATGCCTGGGCGCACGACGGAGCGGCCGGGCCTTACCTGTACGAAGCGGGGACCTGGGGGCCGCCGGAGGCCGACTCGTTCATCGCCCGCGACGGCGGGGCCTGGCGCACGCCGTAGCCGCTCGCGGCCGGATCGGGGGAGGCGTCGACGCCTCCCCCGACCCTGACCTTCGGCTACGCGGGCGCTGAGAGGCTTACTTCGTAGCTTGCTGTTGCGCGCGGCTGGCCGTCAGCTCGACGAACGTGTACCACCAGCCGTCGATCAGGTGAACCTCGAGCGAGCTTCCCGACTTCTCGTAGACCTGCGTGATGCCATGGTCCGCGGTGGAGGTGCTGCTGACCGAGCGCCAGCCGTTCGCCTCCAAGGTGGTCCGCATCGCGACACTGAGGCTGTCGACCTCCAGCCGTCCGCGATAGACGAGCCGCGCGGCCTTCACCGAGGGCGATTCGATCACCGTGGACTTGCTGGGCTGATACGTCAGCCCCTTCGGCACCGGAATGTCTTCGAACTCGCTTCGAGCGGGCCTGGACGACGTGGTCGCGCATCCGGCCGTGAGCGCGAGGACGAGGAACGCGGCGAGCGTACGTTGAATGCTCATGCTCGGAGCCTAGCAGGGGCCGCCGCAGCGTCGCAAAGAAATTCGGCCCGAATCACCTCGACGAGGACGTTCTCGCGTCCGAGAATCAGCGGATTCTCACGGCTGCGGCGGATCGACGAAATGGTACCAGCGGTGATTTCGCGTCCAGCCCGCTCGGCTCGTGGATTCGGTCGTCAGCCGAGCACGGAGTAGCCGCCGTCCACCGGGATGGCGGTACCGGTGACGAAGTCGGAGGCGGGGCTCGCCAGGAACACCGCGACGCCGGCCATGTCCTCGAGGGTCCCCCAGCGTCCGGCGGGAGTGCGCCTGAGCACGTTGTCGTGGAGCTCGGTGACCTGGCGCCGCGCGCCCCGGGTCAGCTCGGTGTCGATCCACCCGGGAAGCACGGCATTCACCTGGATGTTGTCCTTGGCCCAGGCGGTCGCGAGCGACTTGGTCAGCTGGACCAGCCCGCCCTTGCTCGGACCGTACGCGGGCGAGAACGAGACGCCGAAGATGGACATCATCGAGCCGATGTTGATGATCTTGCCGCCCCCGGCCGCCTTCATCGGCGCGTACGCCGCTCGCGAGCACAGAAAGGCGCTGGTCAAGTTGGTATCGAGGACGTGATGCCACTCGGCGAGCGTGTAGTCCTGGGGCTGCTTGCGGACGTTGGTCCCCGCGTTGTTCACGAGGATGTCGAGACGACCGCACCGGTCGACCGTGGATTTGATCAGAGCATTGACCGACGCCTCGTCCGCCACATCGACGGCGATCGAGAGCGGCTGGCCGCCGAGCTTCTCGAGCGCGCGCACGGCCGCGTCGGACTTCGTCTGGTTGCGGGCGGCCACGACCACGCGAGCGCCCGCGCTCGCGAGCCCCTGGGCCATGCCCAGGCCGATCCCGCCGTTACCACCGGTGACGATCGCGACTTTGCCCTTGAGATCGAACATGAATGCCTCCGGGGCTGCATCTTACCCGAAGTCGTGAGACGGAACGTGGTGACCGAGCGCCGGAAGCCCCTGGGCACGGCGCGCGCGCACGGAGATGACGCCGTCTTGCCGCTGCGCGATCCCGTCGACCAGGAGATAGGGCTCGGACACCAGCGCCAGGCGATGCCGCGCGAAGATCGGCGGCGTCACGATCACGTTCGCGATCCCGGTCTCGTCCTCGAGGGACAGGAAGACGAAGCCCTTCGCGGTGCCCGGACGCTGGCGGACGATGACGCTCCCCGCCACCTGGACCTTCGCGCCGTCCTGCACCGCGGAGAGCTCCCGCGCGCTCAGCACGCCGCGGGTCCGGAGCGCCGCGCGGCGCAACGCCATCGGATGGCGCCCGAGCGTCACGCTGGTGCCGGCGTAGTCGGCGGCGAGCCGCTCGACGTCGGTCATGTCGCTCAGTGGGCTCGGCTCGCGTGGCGGATCCGCGAACAACGGTCCGGGATGCGGCGCCGCCACCGTCCAGAGATTCGTCCGGCGTGTGCCGCCGAGAGGGGCCAGCGCTCCGATGGCCGCGAGGGTCTCCAGCTCGTCACGGTCGAGCTGAGCGCGGCGAGCGAGATCGTGGGTCGAGCCGAATGCGCGCGCCTCGCGCGCCTCGACGATCGCGCGGCCCACCCGCTCGCGCAGTCCTCGGACGTACCGTAAGCCCATCCGCATCGCCGGGTCGCCGCGGTCGGTCGGCTCGATCGTGCACAGCCACTGCGAGCGCGTGACATCGATCGGCAGGATACGCAGCCCGTGTCGCTGCGCGTCCTTCACGATGGTCGCCGGGTGATAGAACCCCATCGGCTGGTTGTTGAGCAGCGCCGCGTAGAACGCCGCCGAGTGGTGGACGCGCAGATACGCGCTCGCGTAGGCGAGCAGCGCGAAGCTGGAGGCGTGTGAGTTGTGGACGACCAGGTCGTTCGCGAGAAAGTTATGCTCGCCTTCGATGTGGAGATCGTACGTCTCCCGGACTTCGAGCGCGTCGATCGCCAGGATTCGATCCCAGTAGAGGTCCGATTCGGCCAGGCGAGCCAAATCGGGCGAGTCAAAGTACCCGGCCAATCGGCCGATCACCCAGCGACGATATCCGCGCTTCGAAGTATCTGGAGAGACCAGCGCCCGCAGTGAGACGCCGGCTCCATGTCCTACCTCATGCCAGGTCACCCTTCGATGCTGCCGCTCACGATCGATGAGAGCTTTGACTGCGACCGGAACGACATCACGGGAGGCCCGTCGCTGAGCAGCCTCCCGCACGAGGACTCTCGCCTTCAGCCGCTTACGTTGGTCAAGGAAACGGCAGGCGATGCGTCGGTAGAACCACTTCAAGTTCTCCTGGCCGGTGATCGTGACGACGAAGCTGGTGACGCGGCGCTCCCGGTACAGGTGTGAGCGAGTGTAAAGCCTCGACACGATCCCGAGTCGCAAAAGGAGATGCTGGACTTCGATCGCCAGACGACGGGAGGCCGTGTCGTACGACGCATGACTCGACGACGACAGCGAGCCATCGCCCTCCCAGAGGCGAGCGAGCAGCAACGCAAGATCCGGCGCGCGAAGCTCGAATACCTCCGCCGGGAAGCGCTTCGCACGCGCGTTCGCGCCCCAGATTCCGAGTGCCCGCGCCCATTCAACAGCTCCGATCCGGCCCGCTTCCCCGTTGCGGCGGACGTGCACGCTGTAGCAGTTCCGATGGCGCGCGATGGTCGCGCGCGTATTGGAAAAACATTGCACGGCGTCCACGAACTCGTCACGGTGCCGCGGATCGGTCGTATAGAAATAGAACGTCGTGGGATGACAGAGGTTGCCTTCAGCGATGAGGTCTGCGAGCACGATGAGCTTGTACCGCGGCCAGCGCCGTCGCCCAAGCGCAGGAAGCGCGCGCGCGGCTGCCACGTGGTCGCCGACACGAAGACTCGCAAGTGCGCGCCATCCGCTCATCGTGAGTAGAGGATGCTCGGCTGTCGCCATGAGCTCCCGGCCGAGGGCCGTGCGAACGCGAAAGACCATCCGGGGCCCGCTCGGCGTCGCCGCGAGCACGCGGCGCTTGCGTAGTCGCATGTGTCTCGTCGCACGCCAGGGTGCTCTCGACACGGACGCGTCCGCTCACGATGTCCTCGATCGCCACCCAGCGCCCGGTATCGGCGTCGATCACCCGCGTGTCACCGACGACACACTCAGGAAAACCATAGAGCGCGAACGCGGTGATCGCGTGGACGATCTCCTCGGCGGCGGTGCCGTGGATTCCCTGACGCGCCATGCCCGCGCGCAGCTTCGTCTCGACCTCGGCCATGAGGCGCTCGCTCCGCTTGAAGCCGAACGCACGCCGCAGCTCCTCCGCCTCCGTCGCCGTGAATCCGGCGGTCACCATCGCCATCTTCAGGAGCTGCTCCTGGAAGAGCGGCACGCCGAGCGTGCGACGGAGGATCGGCTCGAGGCTCGGATGCGCATACGTCACGGGCTCGCGGCCGCGCCGGCGTCGGATGTAGGGATGCACCATGTCGCCCACGATCGGTCCGGGGCGGATGATCGCCACCTGCACGACGAGGTCGTAGAAGCGCTCGGGCCGGACGCGCGGGAGCGTCGCCATCTGGGCGCGGCTCTCGACCTGGAACACGCCGATCGTGTCGGCCTCTTGTAAGCTCCGGTACACGGCCGGGATCATCCGGCGGCAGCTGCGCCAGATCGACCGAGCCGCCCGTCTCGCGCACCAGGGTCAGCGAATCCTGGAGCACCGACATCATTCCCAACCCGAGGAGATCCACCTTCACGATGCCGAGCCCCGCGCAGTCGTCCTTGTCCCACTGGACGACGACCCGACCCGGCATCGTCGCGGGCTCGATGGGCACGACGTCGTCGAGCCGGCCCGCGGCGATCACCATCCCGCCCGAGTGCTGGCCGAGATGGCGCGGCAAATCCTGGATCCGCGTCCAGAGCGTGGCGAAGCGGCGGATGCGCGGTGAGGTCGGATCGCAGCCGGCCTCGGGCAGATGCTTGGTCAGGAGCTCCTCCGGATCCTGGTAGCCCCAGTTGGCGACGAGCTTCGCGAGCCGATCGCGCATGTCGCTCGGAAGCCCGAGCGCCTGGCCCACCTCGCGTGCCGCGCTCCGGCCTCGGTACGTGATCACGTTGGCGGTCATCCCCGCGCCGAGCCGTCCGTATCGACGGTAGACGTGCTGGATCACCGCTTCACGCCGCTCGCCGCTCGGGAGATCCAGATCGATATCGGGCCATTCGCCGCGCGCTTCGCTGAGGAATCGTTCGAACAAGAGCTCCATGCCGACGGGGTCCACCGCCGTGATCCCGAGCGCGTAGCAGACCGCGCTGTTGGCCGCCGAGCCGCGTCCCTGGACCAGGATGTCGTGGGTGCGGCAGTGCTCGACGATGTCCCAGACGATCAGGAAATAGCCCGCGAGGTCGAGCCGGCCGATGAGCTCGAGCTCGTGCGCGACCTGGTGCCGCGCGCGCGCGGCGAGCGTGCCCTCGCCGTAGCGCGCCCGCACGCCGCGCTCGGTCAGCTCCCGCAGGTAGCCCAGCGGAGTCTGGCCGGGCGGAAGCGGGAACTCCGGGAACCGATATCCCAGGTCCTTCAAGGTGAAGGCGAGCCTCAGGGCGAGCTCGCCGGTATTGTCGAGGGCATCGGGCAAGTCCCGGAACAGCTCGGTCATCGCGTGAGCACTCTTCAGCGAGCGCTCGCCGTTCGCCAGGAGCCGGCGGCCGGCGTGATCGAGATCGGTCTTCTCGCGGATGCAGGTGAAGACGTCGGCCAGCGGGCGCCCCTCGGGACGCGCGAAGAGCGGCTGGTTGGACGCGACCAGCGGCACGCGGGCCGAGCGGGCGAGCGTCACCAGCCGCTGGAGCATCTGTTCCTGCTCGCGCGAATACTGGCGTTGCACTTCGACGAAGCAGCTCGAGCGCCCGAAGAGCGCGACCAGCTGATCCAGGATCCGGCGGGCGCCGTCGTCGTCACCGGCGGCGAGCCTCAGCGCCAGCGGGCCGCGTGCGCCGCCGGTGAGACACACCAGCCCCGCGGTGCTCGGCTCGAGGTGTTCCAGGGCGAGTGACGCCGATCCTTTCGGGGCTCCGAGCTTCATCCGCGTGATCAGGCGGCACAGGTTCTGGTAGCCCTCGCGATCTTCCACGAGCAGCGGAAGGCGTGAGCCGTCGGCCAAGGTGAGCTCGCTGCCGACGATCGGCTTCACGCCCGCTGTCGCGGCGGCGCGAGCCAGCCGGGCCGCGCCGTAGACGCCGTCGCGGTCCACCAGGGCGATCGCGGGCATGTCGAGGCGCGCGGCCTCGGCGGCGAACGCCTCGGGATGCTCGGCGCCTTCGAGGAACGAGAACGCCGACTGCGCGTGCAGCTCGATGAACACGGATCAGTCGTAGAAGCCGTCGAGATACCAGTGGCCCGCGAGTCGATCGCGGACGAGCCGGCAGAGCGCACCGTCACCCAGCACCACGTCCCACTCGTCGCGCGCCCAGGCCTGGTGGTCCCACCACTCGCCTGACCCTCGCCATGGACCGGCGGAGGCCATGACGGATCGCGACTCCACGCGCACCGGGCGCTCGCCCGCGATCTCGACCTCCACGCGCCGCGCCGGCCGCATCCTTCGCAGCGCGAGCCGCCGCCCAGCCTGGGGGGACTCTTCGCCACGGCGACCGGCCGCTGCGGCATCGCTCGGCGGCGAAAACGCGAACAGCGTGAAGGCATCGGAGCGGTGCGAATCGAGCAACACGGGCGATCCCAGATTGTCGGCGCCGACGAGAGCCGCGAGGCGGGCGAGCACCGTCACCAGATCGCGAGGAGCAGGCGCGGGCGGTTGCCAGAGCCCTCCCTGCCCCTCTCGAGTACGGATCGGATGGGCGCTGATCGTGACTCGCGTCACCGCCGCAGGTGGTGGATGCGCTTCGAGGTCGAGGACGGCCAAGGTGAGCATCGGCTTGACCTCGCTCATCGGGTACGCGAGCGAGACGTCTCGCGCATGATGACCGCCGGAGGCGAGACCGAGCCGGATCTCGAGCGAATCGGCGACGAGCGACACCGCCGTGAGTCGCCGGCAGAGCCGCTCCAGCACGGTCTCGAGCACCCCGGCGAGGACGCCGAGCGAGTCGATCTCCCACTCGAGCCCCTGCGCTTCTTCCCAGAACGGCGGCGGCGTCCACGGACGAAATGGATCGCGGTCGAGACCGAGCGCCAGATCGTGAGCGCGGAGTCCGGCCGGTCCCAGGCGCGCGGCCAGGCCTTCGCGAGGCAGCGCGGCCAGCTCGCCGAGCGTCCGGACTCCCCAGCGTCCGAGCGTCGCCGTGAAATCCGGAGCAAGATCGAGTGCGGCGATGGAAATCCTCGTGAGCATCGCGCGCTCGTGTCCGGGCGGAATGACGGTCACCGCTCCCGATCCCGTCGACGCGGCCATCCGCGCGGCGGTGCGGCTCGCCGCGAGCCCGATGCGCGGGATCAGCCCGATGGCTCGCACCTGATGCACGAGACGTCGTCCGATCGTCGCGGGATCGCCGATGAGCCGCTCGAGCCCGACCGTATCGATGTACGCGAGCCCCGCTCCGCCGTCCTCGATCCGTGGCGAAACGGCCAGCGCGGCCTCGAGCAGCGCGTGACGCGCCGACGCGACGTGTTCCTCGACCCGCGGCCGCGTGACCAGCATCGGGCAGCGGGCCCGCGCTTCTGTCTCGGTCATGCCCGGGCGCACGCCTTGCTCGCGGGCGGCGACGTTCGCCTCGATGGTCGTCATGATCCTGGCCGTCGGAGCGCCGGCGCGCCCGACGTTCGGGCGATCGACCCGGGGATTGAGAATCGCCAGCGGGCGCTCGCGGAGCGCGGGCTCGCACCGCTCGACGGCTGCCGCGTCGAAATGCTCGACCAGGATGCACGCGAACCGGCTCACGCGCTCCACCAGCTCGACGGTTGCCGTCCGGGCGCGCCGCCGCGAGCACGGAGCACACGCGTCGTCGTGCGTACGCGCGCGAGCCGCGTGGGGGCGGCCCCCGGCCCGGCCCACTCGATCCCCTCTCGGAGCGTCTCGACGGCCAGCGCCGCGCTCGCTCCGGTGAGACGGCGACGACCGACGATCAGCAGGGCGACGTCGGTTCGCCGCACCGCGAACTTCAGCCGAAACGCCATGGTCGTCGTCAGGCGTGGCACCCGCTCGCCCAGATCCAGCGCGACCAGCGCGAATCCCGGACAGCGAACGAGCATGTCGGCGGCGCGAAGCGCCACCTCACGATTGCTTCCACAACGAACCCACAGGAGACGGCGGAGGTCCATTCCGGCCGACGCGGCCGATCCCGGGTCGAAGATCTCCTCGGTGTCGACGAGCGCCGCGGTCTCGCCTCGGTCCACGACCTCGCCCAGACACGCGAGCAGATGGCTGGTGCGACCGGACGAGAGCCCGCCGACGATCTCGGTGATCTCGCCTCGAATCGGCGCCAGGCGGTCGCCCATGCCGAAATGCTAATCACATGACGAGTATCAGGCAAGACGAAGATGTAGGGGAACGAGCGGGAAAACGCCACTAGATAGTGGGGATCAGCCCGGACAGACGCGATCGGCTAGAATGCGAGCCCAGGAGGAGCCAATGGAACTTCGCAGCGTGAAAGCCGTCGTGACCGGAGGCGCTTCGGGGCTCGGGCGCGCCACTGCCGAACGTCTCCTCGCGGCTGGCGGCCACCGTCGCATTGCTCGACCGTCCGGCGTCGCCGGGCGCCGAAACCGCAAAAGCCATGGGCCAGCGCGCGATCTTCACCCCCGCCGACGTCACGAACGCCGACGAGGTGAGCGCGGCTCTCCAGACCGCCGGTGACCGGCTCGGCGGCATCAACGTGCTCGTCAACTGCGCCGGCATCGGCACCGCGATGAAGACCGTCGGCAAATCAGGCCCGGCGAAGCTCGAAGAATTCACCCGCGTCATCCAGGTGAACCTCATCGGAACCTTCAACTGCATCCGCCTCACCGCCGCGCTCATGGCCAAGAACGCTCCCGGTCCCGAAGGCGAGCGAGGCGTCGTGATCAACACCGCCTCGGTCGCGGCCTTCGATGGTCAGATCGGCCAGGCCGCGTACTCCGCTTCGAAGGGCGGCATCGTCGGCATGACCTTGCCGGTCGCGCGTGATCTCGCCGAGCTCGGCATTCGCGTCGTGACGATCGCACCCGGGATCTTCGACACGCCGCTCCTGGCCACCCTGCCCGATCCGATCCGCGTTTCACTCGGCAAGCAGGTGCCGTTCCCGCAGCGCCTCGGCCGGCCGCCCGAATTCGCCGCCCTGGCGGCGCACATCATCGAGAATTCGATGCTGAACGGCGAAACCATTCGCCTCGACGGCGCGATCCGGATGCAGCCCCGGTAGTGCGAGCCGCAGAGCGTCGCGGGGCTGGGGCCCCGCCGATCGAGGCGAGCGATCCCGATCAACCGCGAGCCGCAGAGCGTCGCGGGGCTGGGGCCCCGCCGATCGAGGCGAGCGATCCCGATCAACCGCGAGCCGCAGAGCGTCGCGGGGCTGGGGCCCCGCCGATCGAGGCGAGCGATCCGATCAACCGCGAGCCGCAGAGCGTCGCGGGGCTGGGGCCCCGCCGGCCGAGGCGAGCGATTCAGATACGACACGCGTCGGCGTAGAAAGCTCCACACCGGCCGGAGCTCCCGAGCCCGGCGCGATCGATCGGTCTGCCCACCATGCGCCGCTCCGTGTGATCGAGCGGCCGCGAATCGCTTTCCGAGGCTGGTCGCGTCTGTCGGGCAAGATTCGAGTCGTCGACCGCGGCAAAGAGCGCCAGCTCATGGTTCACGGCGAGATTCTTTCGATCTATCCGCTCGACGGGAACTGGACGCGCGTGCGGCGCGAGTACTGGTGGAAGGCGCTCGCGTTCATCGAGCTGCCGCGGCGGCCGTCCGCGCTCCTGATCGGGCTCGGTGGCGGGACCCAGATTCATCTGCTCCATCGGCTCGCCGCTCCGCGACAGATCACCGTGATCGAGCGCGACCCCGTCATCGTGCGCGTCGCCAGCGAGTGGTTCGGGCTGGATCGGATCGGGAAGCTCGAGATCGTCTGCGCCGACGCCGAGACGGCGATCACCGGGCTCGCGCGGGCCGGACGGCAGTTCGACTACGTGATGGAGGACGTCACCTACGCCGACGAGCCGGAGGTGGCGCTGCCGAAGCTCCTGGCGATGGTGCCGCTGGTGACGCCGCGGGGATCGCTGGTGATCAACCGTCACCGGCACGGCGATCCCAAGCCGATGGCGCGGACCTTGCGGCTCTACTTCCGCGACGTGAAGATTCGCCGCGTGCGGCGCACCGGCGAGAACACGCTGATCTGCTGCTCGCGCCCGCTCGTCAGTCGCGCCGCAGACGCTTGAACCGTAGCCGATGCGGCCGCTCGGCCTCGGCGCCGAGCCGCTTGCGGCGATCGGCCTCGTAGTCGGTGTAGTTGCCCTCGGACCAGACCACACGGCCTTCGTCTTCGAACGCCAGGATGTGGGTCGCGATCCGGTCGAGGAACCAGCGATCGTGGCTGATCACCACCGCGCATCCGGCGAAGTCCAGGAGTGCGTCCTCCAGCGCGCGCAGCGTGTCGACATCGAGATCGTTCGTGGGCTCGTCGAGCAAGAGGAGATTGGCGCCGCTCTTGAGCATCGTCGCCAGATGCAGGCGGTTGCGCTCGCCGCCCGAGAGCTCCGAGACACGCTTCTGCTGATCGGTGCCGCGAAAGTTGAACGAGGCGACGTAGCTGCGCGACTGCACGGTCCGGTCGCCGAGCGTGATCGTGTCGGCGCCGCCGGAGATTTCCTCCCAGACGGTTCGGCGCGCGTCGAGCGCATCGCGGCTCTGGTCGACGTAGGCGGGCGTCACCGTGTCGCCCACCCGCAACGTCCCGGCGTCGGGCTTCTCCTGGCCGACGATCATCCGGAACAGGGTCGTCTTCCCGGCGCCGTTGGGGCCGATGACGCCGACGATGCCGCCGCGCGGCAGCTTGAACGAAAGGTCCTCGACCAGGACGCGATCGCCGTACGACTTCCGCACGTCGTCGGCCTCGACGACGACGTCGCCGAGTCGCGGCCCGGGCGGAATCGCGATCTCGAGCGCGGACGCGCGCTTGTCGAACGACTCGTTCAGCATCGCGTCGTAGGCCTGCAGGCGCGCCTTGCTCTTGGCCTGGCGGGCCCTCGGCGACATCTGCACCCACTCGAGCTCGCGGGCGAGCGTGCGCTCGCGCGAGAGATCGGCCTTCTCCTCCTGCTCGAGCCGCTGACGCTTCTGCTCGAGCCAGGACGAATAGTTGCCCTCCCACGGGATGCCGTGGCCGCGGTCGAGCTCGAGGATCCAGCCCGCCACGTTGTCGAGGAAGTAGCGGTCGTGGGTGATCGCGACGACCGTACCCGGATACTCCTTGAGGAACCGTTCGAGCCACGCGACCGACTCGGCATCCAGATGGTTCGTCGGCTCGTCGAGGAGGAGCATGTCCGGGCGCGCGAGGAGCAGCCGGCAGAGGGCGACACGCCGCCGCTCGCCGCCCGAGATCTTCGTCACGTCCATCTCGCCCGGCGGGACCCGGAGCGCGTCCATCGCGAGCTCCACGGTGCGGTCGAGGTCCCAGGCGTTCGAGGCGTCGATCTTGTCCTGGAGCCTCGCCTGCTCATCGAGCAGCTTCTCCATCTCGTCTGCCTCGAGCGGCTCGCCGAGCTTGGCGCTGACCTCCTCGAATCGCGTGAGCAGTGCCCGGACCTCGGCGACGCCTTCCTCGACGTTGCCGCGGACGTCCTTGGCCGGATCGAGCTGCGGCTCCTGCGGCAGATAGCCGATCCGGAGTCCCGAGGCGGGGAACGCCTCACCGAGGAAGTCGCGGTCGACGCCGGCCATGATGCGGAGCAACGAGGACTTGCCGGCGCCGTTCGCGCCGAGCACGCCGATCTTCGCTCCGTGGAAAAACGACAGCCAGATGCCGCGGAGGATCTCCCGCTTGGGCGGGACGACCTTCCGGAGATCTTTCATGACGAACGCGTATTCGCCGGCCATGTGTCCGGCTTCCTCCTCTTCAGTCGGCCCAGAGATCCCTGGGACTTGAGCCGCCGGTGCTCGGGCATCATGCAGCGATCCTGGACCACGCGGATGCCGGCCCGCGCGAGCTTCTCGGCGGCGCCGTCGTGTCGGATCCCGAGCTGGAACCAGACCGCCTTGGGGCGCCACGGCAAAGCCAGGATCTCGTCCGCGTGACCCGACAGATATTCGGGGCGCCGGAAGATCTCGATCACGTCGGCCGGCTCGGCCAGGTCACGAAGCGACGCGACGGTCTCCGCGTCGTGGAGCGGACGGCCCGCGAACCTCGGGTTGACCGGCCGGATCCGGTAGCCGCGCGCATGCAGATAGGCCGGCACGTAGTACGCGGGCTCCGCCGAGTCGGCCTTGGCGCCGAGCACGGCCACGGTCTTGGCCTCGCGGAAGATCGCGCTGAGACCGGAATCGTCGTCGACGAGCAGATCGCGCCAGTCAGTCATGGAGCTTCACCTTCTCACGGCGCGGCGAGCGCGGCAACGATCTCTCCGCCGAAGGTCTCGGCGCGCCAGCGCCGTACACCGTCGAGCGTCGCGAGCGCGCCGGCGTCGCGAGGCGCCGCGAGCGCGACCGTGGTGATCAGCCGGTTGGGCAGGAGCAGACCCGGCTCGAGCCCGAAGCGCGGAGCCGCCTCCGTCCGCCATTGCCGGAGCGCTTCGATGCGGCGGGCGGCAACCCCGGGAATCCTCAGGCGCGGCGAGCGCTCGAGCACCGGCAGCGCGTCCTCCGGCATCGCTCGACCGCGGGCCACCGCGGCCAGCACCGCCTCACCCCAGCGTCCGATCACTTTCGGCGTGCACCCCGGAATCAACGCGAGCGCCGCCGGATCGTCCGGAGGAGTCTGAGCCAGCCGGACCAGCGTCTCTTCGGCGAGGACCTTGAACGGCGGGCGATCCATCGTGCGGGCGAGCTGCTCGCGGAGCTCGTAGAGCTCGCGCAGGATCGCGAGATTCTGCGGCGGCAGGTCACGCGCACCCTTGAGCCGCGCGAACGCGTTCGGGTCCGCGACGCGCTCGACCGCGGGCTGGGCTGCGAGCGCCGCGCATTCCTCCTGGACCCACGCGAGCCGCCCCACCCGCTCGAGCTCCTCCGTCAGCCGGGCCTTGAGCGCGAACAGATGCAGCACGTCCGACTCCGCGTAGCGGCGCTGCGCCTCGGACAGCGGGCGGCGCGACCAGTCGTCGCGCTGGCGCGATGGTGGGAGCTCGACGCCGAGGTACGTCCCGAGCAAGACGTCCAGCCCGAGGGCTTTGGCGCCGAGGAAGCGCGCGGCGATGGACGTGTCGAACAGCCCGGCGAACGCGAAGCCCCGACGCTTGAGCTGGACCAGGTCGTTGTCGCCGGCGTGCAGGACGGTGACGATCGACGGCGTCGTGAACACCGAGGCGAGCGGTCCGAGGTCGCCGAGCGCGATCGGGTCGACCAGCCAGGCATCGCCGGACGTCACGGCCAGCTGGACGAGGCGAGAGGCGCTCGGGATAGTGATGCAGGCTGTCGCCCTCCGTGTCGAGGGCGATCTCGCCGGGCGCCGCGAGGCGCTGCGCAACCTCGGTGAGGTCCGAGGCGGTTTCGACCCAGCGAGACCCGAGCGTGGCGATGGGGCGCGTCCCGCTCAGGCCTTCGGTCTCGAGAATGGCTTGCTCGAGTCGCTCGTGCCGGCGACGGAGCGCCTCGAGAGCTTCCTCGTGCGTGATCACGTAGAGACGGTTCGCGCGGATCGCGGCGAGCACCATCTCGGCCACCGTCGCCGGCGCGAGCGTGCGCCCGATCAGCTCGACCGGCTCCGACGCGCCCGGCGCCTCGTTCTCGAGGTCGGCGGGGCGATTGCGGGCGCTCTCGCGGATCTGGGTCGCCACGCCCATCGGGCACAAGACCGAGACGCCGATGCCGTAGGCGCGGAGGTCTTTCGCCAGGGTCTCGGAGAGGCCGACGACCGCGTACTTCGAGGTGTTGTAGACGCCGAGCCCGCGCGACGCGATCAAGCCCGCCATCGACGCCGTGTTGACGATGTGTCCGGGCTCCTTCGACGCGATCATCCGCGGCACGAACGCCTCGACGCCGTGGATGACGCCCCAGAGATTGACGCCGAGCACCCACTGCCAGTCGCGGTGCGTGGCGGTCTCGAGACCGCCCCACAGGGCGACGCCGGCGTTGTTGCAGAGCACGTTGACCTTGCCGAAGGTCTTGAACGCGCTCTCGGCGAGCGCCTGCACGGACGTGAGATCGGTGACGTCGGTCGGGACGCCGAGCGTCTCGCCGCCCCGCGCCTTGATCGACTGGACGACCGCGGCGAGGGCGCGCTCGTCGATGTCGGCGAGGACCACTTTCGCCCGCTCGCGCGCGAAGAGCTCGGCCATCGCGCGCCCGATCCCGCTGGCCCCGCCCGTCACGACGGCGACCCGTCCGGCAAGCTCCGTCAGCATGCGTTCATCGAACCGATCGTTCCCTCTCGTCTCGAAGGTTTACTGCCGTGCAGGGTCGAGCACCGGGCCGAGCGCCATCGCCAGCTGCTCGGCGCCGACGGGGACGCGCAGCGCCCCGGCCATGCCCAGCGCCTCGGCCCTGAAGAGGGTATCCGGGCTCATCTCGCGGGTCAACGCGACCACCGACACGCCTGTGGGCGCTCCGGCCCGACAGAGACGCTCCGCCGCGGCGAGGCTCGCCAGTACGAGATCGGCCTTCTCGCGCCCGACGACCTCGGGCTCGAGGTCACCCCGCACGGCCCGCACGCGGGCCCGAGGGAAGAGCCGCCGCAGGGTCTCGACGAGGGCGTCCCGGCTTGCGGCGTCGTCGTCGGAGACGAGGATCACCGGCACGCGCCGAGTGTACTCCGGGTCGCCGAGGAGCCGTCGCGCACCATGGTAGGATGCCTGGGCATTCGCGGAGGATTTCGATGACGAAGGAAATCTCGATCGTCCACCACGCCGATCGGCGTACCGACGTGGTGATGCCCTACGCGCCGGGAATCGTCGTGCGAC
Organism: uncultured Candidatus Rokubacteria bacterium; assembly: GCA_963789955.1. Lineage (GTDB taxonomy): Bacteria > Methylomirabilota > Methylomirabilia > Rokubacteriales > CSP1-6 > AR31. The sequence continues at coordinate 134,654 of CAWBMV010000022.1, read as the reverse complement.
GCGGCAAGCTCGTGTTCCTCTCGGGGGTCACCGCGGCCGCCGTCTATCACAGCCACCCGCATCGCGACGAGGAGTTCGACCTTCCGGCGACGATGCGCGAGCAGGCCGTGCTCACGATGGAGAACCTCAAGAAGACGCTCGAGGCCGCCGGCTGCACGTTCGCCGATCTGGTCTCCGCCACCCGCTTCCTGACGGACGTCGCCGAGCAGGACGACCTGAACCGCGTGTGGGCCGCGTATCTCGGCGGTCACCTGCCGACCACCACCACGGTCGAGGTGTCGCGCTTGGCCACCCACGCCCGCTGCAAGCTCGAGATCAGCGCGATCGCCGTGGTCGACGAGGGCACCGGCTGATGGCGCCGCTGGGCTTCGTCGGGCTCGGCACGATGGGCGGGCGCATGGCCAGGCGGCTGCTCACGGCCGGACACCAGGTCGTCGGCTACAACCGGACTCCGGAGAAGGCGCGCGCGCTGGTCGCCGCGGGGCTCGTGCTCGAGAAGTCGCCGCGTGCCGTCGCCGAGGCGGCGGACGCGGTCTTCAGCATGGTCACGGACAGCACCGCGCTCCGCGCGGTCGCCCTCGGCCCCGACGGTGTGATCGCCGGGCTCAAGCCGGGCGCGGTCTGGGCCGAGATGAGCACGGTGAGCCCCGAGCGTCACGCGCGAGCTCGGGCGCGCGGTCGCCGAGCGCGGCGCCAGCCTCATCGACGCGCCCGTGTCCGGCAGTGCCGTGACGGTCGACGCGGGACAGCTCTCGTTCATGGTCGGCGGCGATCCGGCGGCGCTCGAGAAGGTCCGCCCGTGGTTGCTGGCCATCGGCCCGACCATCACCCACGTCGGCGAGCTCGGGCTCGCCGTCACGATGAAGATCGCGACGAACCTCGGACTCGCCGTTCAGATGCTCGCGTTCAGCGAGGCGGTGGCGCTCGCCGAGAAGGCCGGGATCCTGCGCGAGCGCGCCGTCGAGGTGCTGCTGAAGTCGGTCATCGCCTCGCCGATGGTCAAGTACCGCGGTCCGTTCGTCCTCGGCATGCCGGCGGAGGCGCTGTTCAACGTCGACATGATCCAGAAGGACCTCGGCCTGGCGCTCGAGATGGGACGGGCGCTCGGCGTGCCGCTGCCGAGTGTCGCGCTCACCGACGAGCTCATGACCGCCGCGCGCGGGCTCGACCTGGCGGACTACGACTTCGCGGTCGTCTTCGACGTGATCGCGCGAATGAGTGGCCTGCGCCCGAGCGTCAAGCACCCGCGCTGATCCGCACGGGCACTCCCGGGCGTGCGAGCCGGCCGTCAGCGCGGCGTGAGCGTGGCGTGCCCGGAGGCCGTATCCACGTTGAGCGTGAACACGTCGAGCACGTCCCGGCCCAGGAGGCCGTCGATCGAATATCCGGCGGCGCCGCCCGACCCCTCCGGCCCGCGAAACGACGGCGGCAGTGCGTGGGCGACCACGACGATCGGCCCGATCCGGGCACCGGCGACGTCGAGCAGCGGGATGGTGACGAGTGACGCCGTCGACGTGCCGGTGACTCCGATGACCTGGATCGTGCGGCCTTCCTGGCCGCCCAATCCCGCGCGCTCGATGGCCTCGGGCGAGATCACCGTGCGGTCGGCGCCCGTGTCCACGATGAGCGTGAGCGAAACGCCGTTCAGACGAGCCTCGACGGTGATCGGCGCGCCCGGGGTCACCTTGAGCCCCACCGGCTCGTTGGTGACCGGCGGCGGAATCGGGCGCGGCTGAGGCGCGTTGAGGAGCTCGGCCGAGTCGCGGAACTCGGGTGGGATCGAGGCGAGATCTCCGGTGTAGTGCACCGTCCCGTCCGAGTCGGTCCAGCGATAGAGCTCGGCCGCGGCGGGAGTCGCGAGGAGGCAGCCGGCCAGGACGAGGAGCGCGAGTCCTGTGTATCGCGTGGCAGCCTCGATGGTCTATCGGACCACTTTTTTCGCTCGGAGCTCGCCGATCGCCTCGGCGGAGTAGCCACACTCGGCCAGCACCTCGTCGGTGTGCTCGCCCTGCAGTGGGGCCGGTCTGCGGACACCCGGACGCATCCGAGAGTATTTGGTCGGCGTGCCGATGACCGGGATCTCGCCGAGCTTGGGGTGCAGAACTCGCTCGATCATCTGACGCGCCGCGGTCTGCGGATCGTTCATGACCTGCTCGACCGTATTCACCGGCGTCGCCGGAACCCCACCCTCCTCGAGCAGCTTCAGCAGCGGCTCGCGATCGTACGTGGCGATCGCGTCGCGCGACGGCCTTCTCGAGGTCCTCGCGATGGCGTACGCGGCCGAGGTTCGTCGCGAAGCGTTCGTCGCGCAGCGCAGCGAGGTCGAGCGCCGCGACCAGCCGCTGCCAGAAGCGGTCGTTGGCGCCGGCGATGAACACCCACTGGCCGTCGCGGCAGCGGAAGTTGCGGTAGGGCGCGAGCGACGGGTGGGACGAGCCGAGCGCCTTCGGGATGTTGCCGGTGAGAAGAAACCCCTCGGCGTGATAGTTCAGCAGGGTCACGGCGGTCTCCAGGAGCGAGCCGTCGACGCGCTGGCCGAGGCCGGTCTTCGCCCGGTACAGAAGCGCGTTACAGATGCCGAGCGCGGAGAAGATGCCGGTCGTCAGGTCGAGAAACGAGACGCCGGCCCGGACCGGCGGGCCGTTGGGCTCTCCCGTGATCGACATGATCCCGCTGAAGGCCTGCATGAGCGCTTCGTACCCGGCGCCGTCCTTCCGGGGTCCGGTCCGCCCGAAGGCCGAGATCGAGCAGTAGACGAGCCCGGGGTTGATCGCGGACAGCGCGTCGTAGCCCAGGCCGAAGCTCTCCATCGTGCCCGTCCGGAAATTCTCGATGAGCACGTCCGCGCCCTTCACCAGATTGCGGAGGACGTCGGCACCCTCCGGGGCCTTGAGATCGAGCGTCAGATCGCGCTTGTTGCGATTGATGACCAGATACGCCGCCGACTCGCCGCCCTTGTGCGGCGGCCAGGTGCGCGACTCGTCGCCCGAGCCGGTGTCTTCCACCTTGATGACGTCGGCCCCCATGTCGGCCAGGAGCATGCCGCAGAAGGGCCCCGCCAGGACACGCGAGAGGTCGATGACGCGGACACCGTCGAGCGAGAGGGCCGTAGTGATCATGTGCGCTACTATAACTCTATGTCGCGACTCCGCGCGGCGGTGAAGGAGCGGATCCTCGTCCTCGACGGGGCGATGGGCACCATGATCCAGGCCGCGAGCCTGACGGCCGACGACTTCGGAGGCGCGGAGTACGAGGGCTGCAACGAGTACCTGAACCTGACGCGGCCCGGCGTCATCCGCAAAGTCCACGAAGCCTACCTCGAGGCCGGCGCCGATCTCATCTCGACCAACACGTTCGGCTGCGCGCCCTACGTGCTCGCCGAGTACGCTCTGGCCGAGCGCGCCCACGAAATCACCTTGGCCGCCGCCCGCCTCGCGCGGGAGGTCGCCGGGGAGCGCTTCGTCGTCGGCGCGATGGGGCCGTCGACGCGGTCCATCAGCGTGACGCGCAACGTGACCTTCGACCAGGTCCGCGAGGCGTACGCGCTCCAGGCGGCGGCGCTCATCGCCGGCGGCGTGGACGCGCTGCTGCTCGAGACGGTCCAGGACACCCTGAACGTCAAGGCGGCGGCGATCGGCGTTCGCGCGGCGATGCGCGAGGCGGGCGTCGAGCTGCCACTGATGATCAGCATCACGATCGAGCCCATGGGAACGATGCTCGCCGGGCAGGGCGTCGAGGCGCTCTACGTGGCCCTCGAGCATCTCGACCTCTTCTCGATCGGGCTCAACTGCGCCACCGGGCCTGAATTCATGACCGATCACCTGCGCTCGCTGGCGGCACTGTCGACTCGATGCGTGAGCGTCTATCCGAACGCGGGCCTGCCGGACGAGCGCGGGCAGTACGCCGAGACGCCGGCGAGCCTCGCGTACAAGATGACGCGATTCGTCGACGAGGGCTGGGTGAACTTCATCGGTGGCTGCTGCGGCACGACGCCGGCCCACATCCGCGCGTTGAAGGCGCTGGCGAGCGGCCGCGCCCCGCGCGTGCCGGCGGCGCGGGAGGCGCAGGCGGTCAGCGGGATCGAAGTGTTCTATCCGGCCGACGACAATCGCCCGCTGTTCGTCGGCGAGCGCACGAACGTGATCGGCTCGCGGCGATTCAAGGAGCTGGTCGTCGCCGACCAGTTCGAGGAAGCCGCCGAGATCGGCCGCGCGCAGGTCAAGAACGGCGCGCAGGTCCTCGACGTGTGCCTGGCCAATCCCGATCGGGACGAGCCCGCCGACATGGACCGATTCATGACGCAGGTCACCCGCAAGGTGAAGGTCCCGCTCATGATCGACTCCACGGACGCCGCGGTGATCGAGGCGGCGCTTCGACATTGCCAGGGCAAGTCGATCGTGAACTCGATCAACCTCGAAGACGGCGAAGAACGGTTCGAGAAGGTCGTGCCGTTGCTCCACACGTACGGCGGCGCGGTCGTCGTCGGCTGCATCGACGAGGACAAGCGCCAGGGCATGGCGGTCACCCGGGCCCGCAAGCTCGCGATCGCCGAGCGCTGCCACGATCTGCTCACCCGCAAGTACGGGCTCCCGGCCCGTGACCTGATCTTCGACGCGCTCGTGTTCCCGGTCGGCACCGGCGACGCGAACTACGTCGGCGCCGCGGTCGAGACGATCGAAGGCATTCGCGCCATCAAGCAGCGCTTTCCGGACTGCAAGACGATCCTCGGGATCTCGAACGTCTCGTTCGGCCTGCCGCCGGCCGGTCGCGAGGTCCTCAACTCGGTCTTCCTCTACCACTGCACCAAGGCGGGCCTCGACTACGCGATCGTGAACACCGAGCGGCTCGAGCGGTATCCGTCGATTCCGGAGGAGGAGCGGCGGCTGGCCGAGGATCTGATCTACGTGCGGGGCGCCGATCCGGTCGCGGCCTTCGCGGCGTATTTCCGGGAACGGCGCAAGGCGCCGCCGCCCGCGGAGACCCTCTCGCTCGACGAGCGCCTCGCGCGCTACATCGTCGAGGGCAGCCGCGACGGCCTGATCGACGACCTGAACGCGAAGCTGCGCGAGGCAGCGCCGCTCGAGATCGTCAACGGCCCGCTGATGCGGGGCATGGACGAGGTCGGGCGTCTGTTCAACGACAACCAGCTGATCGTCGCCGAGGTGCTTCAATCGGCGGAGGCGATGAAGGCCGCCGTCGCGCATCTCGAGCCCTTCATGGAAAAGGCCGAGGCCGCGACGCGCGGCACGATCGTACTGGCCACGGTCAAGGGAGACGTTCACGACATCGGCAAGAACCTGGTCGAGATCATCCTCTCGAACAACGGCTATCGCGTGATCAACCTCGGCATCAAGGTCCCGCCCGAGGAGCTGATCGCGGCGTACCACACCCACAAGCCGGACGCGTTCGGATTGTCCGGCCTGCTCGTGAAATCGGCCCAGCAGATGGTGGTGACGGCGCAGGACCTGCGCGCGGCCGCCATCGAGATCCCGCTGTTCGTCGGCGGGGCGGCGCTCACGAAGCGATTCGCCGCGACCCGAATCGCGGCCGAGTACGGCGGGCTGACGGTCTACGCCAAGGACGCCATGGACGGGCTCGACCTGGCCAACCAGCTCTTCTCCGCGCCGACCCGGGACGCCCTGGTCACGCGCCTCAGGCGCGAGCAGGCGTCGATGGTGGCGAGCGCAGCGACCACGAGTGAGGCGAGGCCGGCGGCGCCGTCATCGGCTCCGGCGCGGCGGCTCGAGCGCGCCACCGTGCCCGCGCCCCCCGACCTCGAGCGGCACGTCCTCCGTGACGTTCCCCTCACGCACATCTATCCGTACCTGAATCTCCAGATGCTCTACGGCAAGCACCTCGGCGTGCGGGGGCTCATCGAGCGCCTGCTGGCGGCCGGGGACCCCAAGGCGCAGGAAGTTCACGAGATCGTGGAAGCGTTGAAGCGCGACGCCGTCGATCAGCGTCTGCTCGGGGCTCAGGGCGTATACCGCTGGTATCGTGCTCGGGCTGCCGGCGACGCCGTGATCCTGTTCGACTCGTCCGGGAACGAGACCGCACGGTTCGACTTCCCGCGCCAGCGCGATGGCGAGCGTCTCTGCCTCGCCGACTACGTGCGCGACGACGCGGACGACTATGTGGCGCTGTTCGCGGTCACCTGCGGTGCGGGGGTGAGAGAGCTCGCTTCAGCATGGAAGGAGCGCGGCGAGTACGTGCGGTCGCATGCGCTTCAGGCGCTGGCCATCGAGTCCGCGGAGGGCTTCGCGGAGATGCTTCATTCCCGGATGCGGACCCTCTGGGGATTTCCAGATCCGCCGGAGCTGCCGATCAGCGAGAAGCTGAAGGCTCGCTACCAGGGCATCCGCGTGTCGTTCGGGTATCCAGCGTGTCCGAATCTCGCCGATCAGGTCACCTTGTTCCGGCTCCTGGAGCCCGAGACGTTCGGTCTGACTTTGACCGAGGGCTTCATGATGGATCCGGAGGCCTCGGTGTCGGGTCTCGTGTTCCATCATCCGGCGGCGAAGTACTTCAAGGCCGACTGACCCGATCTCGGAGACGCCGCGGGCCCGAGCCGGAAGTTCCGGCTCGGGCCCGGGCGCGAGGCGACGAGGGATCAGGAACTAGACTAGAACTCGATCTCGAGGCGCACCGCCGGGAAGCCAAGCGACCGCTCGTTGTCCTTGACCCGCAGCGGGTGTCCGCTGTCGCTCAAGTAGTAGGCGTCGTCCCACACCCTGCGGAGCCAGAATCGCCGACCACTCTCGTCCAGCTCGAAGGGCAGCCGGAACGTCCCAGTGAACTTGAACGTCGTCGTGCTTCCGTCGATCGTCGCGATACCGTTGGTGATGAACCCGAGAGGCGCTTGACCGCTCAGCGACAATGAGAGGTCAGCGTCACCAGCGAACGTCCCCGTCATGATCACGAACTCCGGAGCGTCCGTCTTGTTGTCGCCCTGGACGACCACTGCGTACTTCCCGCTGAGGGTTCCCTTACCCGTGTCCAGGCTGAGGTTGTCAGCGCCGGTGGCGTTCACAGCGCACTTCTTGGCCTTGGGGTTGATCGACAGCACGAACCAGGGGCAGAGCGGCGTGCCGACCTTCGCCCAACCGGAAAGCTGGGCTACCGCAGACCGGCGGCCCCCCGGCGCGACGCTGCTGACTGGATTCCCCGCCCCATCCATGAGGTACATGTCCTCGGTGACCTCGTAGAGGACCGCGTCCGGCTGGCCAGCCAGCGCCGGAAGGGGTCCGACCATCAGGATGAACAGCAGGAACATCAGCCCGAGCAGGCTCCATGTCACTGCGCTCTTCCAACAGATACTAGTCATTGCTCTCTCTCCTCGTCGCCGCATCTAAGGGTTGAACAGCTACAGCCAACGGGAGGTAGTGCAAGGCGGGGACCAACGAGATTTGATTCGTAAGTTACTGATTAGATTAGATTTCGGTGCTGGTCTTTCCGGAGTTTAATATCCGTAAGTGATTGATTTATTGTCGTTTTTCATCCGGAAATCGCGTTTTTACCAGTGAGTTCTCATGGAATTCAACAGCTTACGAGCGATTGCCGAGGAACGTGCTAGCGAATAGAAACTTAACGAGGCTCGGAGAGAACCGGCTCGCGTCTAGAGCTCGGAATCCGGCTCTTCGATCGTCGCGCCGGGCTTTGCCGGAAGCTTGACCGTGAACGTCGAGCCCTTGCCGACCTCGCTCTGAACTTCGATCGAGCCGCCGTGGCTCTCCACGATGCCGAGACTCACGGAGAGGCCCAGGCCCGTGCCGCTGACTTCCGGCTTGGTCGTGAAGAACGGCTCGAAGATGCGATGCATGTGGTCCGGCGCGATGCCGGTTCCGGTATCGATCACCTCGACCTGCACCATGTCGCCGCTGGCCGACGATCGGATCGTGAGCGAGCCGCCGCGATCCTTCATCACGTAGACCGCGTTGTTGATGAGATTCAGGAACACCTGCTTGATACGCGGGACGTCGACCTCGACCGGAGCCAGGCCCGACGCGTACTCCTCGCGGAGCGTGATCGACTCCAGCGCGCCCTGGCGACGCACCATGGCCAGCGTCTGCTCCAGCACGGTGTTGAGATCGGTGATCTGCGGGATGAACTCACGCTGGCGACTGAAGTGCAGCAGGTCCCGCACGATGTCACGGGCGCGCCCCGCTTCCTCCTGGATGAGATCGAGCTCCTCGCGCCACGGCTGACCGGGCGGCACCTGCTCGGCGAGATACGACGCGAAGCCGAGCACGCTGGTCAGCGGGTTGTTGATCTCGTGCGCGATGTTGGCGGCCAGCTCGCCGATCGCGGCGAGCTTCGTCGACTGGATCAGCTGGGCCTGCGTCCGCTTGAGCTCGGCCACCTGCTGCTTTTCGGCCTCGTAGAGCCGCGAGTTCTCGCTGGCGACGGCCGCCTGGAGCGCGATCGCCTCGGCGAGCCGCAGCTCGTCCGAGGTGAAGCGGTGATGATCCTTCAGCCACGCGAGCGCGAATCCGCCGATGCTCTCGCCCTTCCAGCGCATCGGCTGGATGAGGACCGACTTGTGCGGAATCATGCGCGCGAGCGGATGATCGAAGCGCGCGTCCTCCTGGCTGTTGCTGGAGTACACCGGGCCCTCGACCCGCCGCCAGTCGCTCACGCGGGGATCGAGCGCCTTGAGCGTGGCGCTCTCGACCGCCCCGAGGAGCTCCTTGGGCACGTGATAGCCGACGATCGGCACGAAGCGGCTTCCGTCTTCGCTTTGGAGCCACGCTCCGCCGGTATCGGCGCCGAGCGCCCGGACCATCGCGCGCGTCGTGCGGCGCAAGATCTCGTTCAGCTCCAGGGTCGCGCTGGCGTCCTGGCTCACCGCGAGCAAGGTCTCCGTGTGGCGCAAGCGCTCCTGCGTTTCCTCGTGGAGGAGCTTGACGCCTTCGTACAGCCGCGCGTTCTCGACGGCGATCGCCACCTGGTCGGCGACGATCTTCAGGAGCTGTTCCTCGTCGGCCTTCGCGCCGGGAGGCAGCACGTGCCGGGCGATCATCACCCCGAGGGGGCGACCGCGCACCGTGAGGGGCAGCCGCCACTCGACTTCGGTCCAGTCGTCCGCCGACGGGCCGCCCGAGCCGGCCAGCACGCCCCGCGGCTGAGCTCCGGTGTCATGGCGCACGGAGACGTGAATGCCCGGGGGCTCGCTGAGCTCGACGCTGAGGCTGGTGCTGCCGACCGCGCGGGCGAGGCCGCCCAGAAGCTTCTCGAGCATCGCGGCGACGCCCAGCTCGGAGGTGATGTCTTCCATCGAGCGGTGGAGATCCTCGAGCTGTGAGGCGCGCCGCACGAAGTGCTGATTCAGCCGCTTGAGCTCCTCGACCTGATTGAGCAGGCGGTAGACGAGCCGCTGGTTCAGCTCGCGCAGGTAGACGCCTTCGTCGTGGCTCTCGACTCGTTCGCGCTTGCCCCCCAGGAACTCGGCGACCTGGCGGGGGAACGCGTCGACGTCGATGGGCTTCTGGATGTAGCCGTCGCAGCCGGCCACCAGGGTGCGCTGCCGATCGCCCTGCATCGCGTACGCCGTGACCGCGATCACCGGCGTCGAGGCCAGATTCGGGAACGACTTCAAGATCGCGACGATCTCGTAGCCGTCGACCCCCGGCAGGTTGATGTCGAGCAGGATCAGCGCCGGCTCCTCGCGGATGGCCGCCTCGATCCCGGCCAGGCCGTCCTCGGCGTCGACGATCAGGTAACCCGCTGCCTCGAGCACCGCCCGGACGAGCATCCGGTTCTCGCGGTTGTCCTCGATGTAGAGGATCTTCACCTTCTGATCGGCTGGGGCTGGACGTGCCGGCATTCGGCGCCTCTTCTCCTCAGATCAACGGGAGCGTGAAATGGAACGTCGAGCCCTGGTTCTCACGGCTCTCCGCCCAGATGCGGCCGCCGTGGAGCTCGACGAACTTCTTGCTGATCGCCAGCCCGAGGCCCGTGCCTCCGGCGCTGCGGGCGACCGGGTTGTCGAGCTGCTGGAACGGCTCGAACAGCCGCGCCAGGTCGTCCTCGCGGATCCCGATGCCGGTGTCGGCCACGCTGAGCCGGACGGCGTCCGGCTCGGCGACGACACTGACCAGCACCCGACCCTGCGCGGTGAACTTGATCGCGTTCGAGAGCAGATTGAGCAGGATCTGCTTGAGCTTCGTGCGGTCGGCCGACAGCGGCGGCAGCTCGAGCGGCACGTTCTTCTCGATCTTGAGCTGCTTGCCGCGGCCCAGCGGCATCGACGACTCGATGCATTCGTCGACGAGCTCGTGCAGGTCGATCTCTTCGGACAGCATCTCGAGCTTGCCCGCTTCGATACGGGAGAAGTCCAGAATGCCGTTGATCAGCTGCAGGAGGTGCGCGCCGCTGTTGTGGACCGAGCGAATGTAGGTCTCCTGCCGCTCGGTGAGCTCGCCGTCGAGCCGGTTGAGCAGCACCTTCGAGAACCCGATGATCGAGTTCAGCGGGGTCCGGAGCTCGTGCGACATGCTCGCCAGGAACTGGGACTTCAGCCGGCTGGCCTGCATGAGCTGGGCGTTGGAGTTCGAGAGCTCTTCGTAGAGCCGCGCATTCTCCAGCGAGATCGCGACCTGGTTGGCGAGCACCGCGAGCACTTCGAGCTCTTGATCGTCGAAGATGTCGCCGGAGAGCTTCTCGCCGACCAGCAGGATACCGGTGAGCTTGCCCTCGATCTTCAGCGGCACGATCAGCGCCGCCTTGATCGCGTCGAGCTCGTTCTCGGCCGTCTCGAAGTAGGCGGCGATCTCGGGATTGAGCTTCGCCTCTTCCTTGACCAGCACGCGGCCCTTCTGGTTCAGCCACTGGACGATCGGGCTGTCGACCCGGATCGACGCGATGCCGGCGCCCTCACCGACCGTCGTGTCCTCGCGGTAGACGACGAACGCGCTACGCTGCGGGTCGAAGATCATCAGGACGCAGTGGGTCAGCGGGACCCCGCGCACGAGGCCGTGCACGAGCGTCTCCATGAGGCGGCCGAAATCGAGGATCGAGCCCATCCGCTTGCTGAGGTCCAGCAAGGTCTCGTAGCAACCCCGGCGCCGGCTGAACATCAGGCGCTCGATGCGCTCCTCGAGCCGCTGGCCGATCGGGCTCACCAGCATCGTCAAGATGAAGCCGAGCGGCAGGATGACCCAGAGCGGGTTGACTTGATCCCAGTCGGCGTACGACTCCGCCGTGACCAGGGTGCCGGTCAGCACGCCCCACAGGAGCAGATAGATCGCGCCCTTCTTCACCAGCACGTTGACGTCGAAGAGACGGTAGCGAACGATCGACGTGCCGAGCATCAGCGCGAAGATCATGTTCGCCGGGATCCCCATCGGGTACACGAGGTCCGCCGCCGGCACGAACCGCGTGAGGATGAACCGGGCGAAGTCGATGACGCCGCCGATCAGGCTCACGCCGGTGCCGAGCAGGATGAGCGTCGCGCGGTTTCGGCGGAAGCTCGATTCGATGTCCTTGTAGACCCGGATCAGGTGCAGCAAGCCGTAGATCAGGAAGAAGTTGAAGTAGATGAAGAACGGCGTGTAGAGCGGGCCGGTCGCCGGCGCCCATCCCCAGTACGTCGACTTCACGCCGCTCATGAAGAGCGGCGAGCCGCTGACGTTGATGATGTTGAACACGATCGCGAGCGTGTAGGCCACGACCAGCGAGGTTCGATGGCGCGTCGTGCTCTCGAGGAAGATCAGGACGAAGTGGTAGTAGAAGGCCGGGAGCGCGATGACTCCCGTGTGGATCACGATCTCCCAGAACACGGCCGTCGGCTCGTCCGGCGCGCGGCGCAGCATGAAGACGCCCAGGTTCCAGACGGCCATCCCGCCCACGAAGTACGCGAACAGACGGTTCAGCCGGCTCCCGGAGTTGCGCAGGAGCGTGATCCCCGCGAGGGAGACGTTGAGGATCAGCGCGAGGAGCGGGAGGAAGTTATGTAGCGTCACGCGCGTCCCCCTCGGGACCGTCGAGAGGGAGATACACCCGGTCCTTCTTGCGCTGCTGTTCGATCTCCTGTTCCAGGATGCCGAAGACGAGCATGTCCCAGCACTGACCATCCTGGTATCCGGCCTTGCGGAGGATGCCCTCCTGCCGGAAGCCATTGCGCCGTAGCGAGTTGGCGCTCAGCCGATTGTATTCGTACACTTTGGCCTCGATACGTCGAAGCCCCAGCACGTCGACCCCATAGTACGAGATCAGCTTGCCGGCCTCCACCCCAAATCCCCGACGGATCGCCTTCGCGTCGGTCAGCATCACCTCCAGGAACGCGTAGCCTTCCAGAAGATGAATGTTGAACAGGCGCGCGATCCCGAGCGGCGTGGCCCATTCGGGTTCGGCCTCGATGACGAGCACGATCTGGGTCGAATCCATGAGGCACGCCTCGTAGAACGAGGGGTCCTTGTCGTAGACGTGCTTGTAGGTGTTCAGGAACTCGCTGCCGACCATGCGTTCGAGGAACGGATCCTCCGCCCAGTTCGAGAGATACTCGAGGTCCTCGGGGCGCAAGGTCCGCAGATAGACGCGCATGCCCCGCGAGACCACACCCGTGCGGCGCGCCCTTCTCGCGTCGGGCCTCCGTGACACGGACGGCATCTCTTCCACGGCGATCATTCCCCTAGCAGTGCCAGTGCGTTAATCGAAGTCCACCTCGACGCGCACGGTCGGGTCGCCGAGTGCGCGCTCGTCGGGCAGCACCGGCACCAACCGTCCCGCGATCGCTCTGGTACACCGCGACGTGATGGACGGTGAACGGGCAGCCGGAACGTGCCGGTGAACGTGCGCATTGTGCGGGCGTGGGAACCCGGGCAACACGCTGGTCGGCGTGAACACGCTCCCCGGCAGGATTTCGATGATCCGACCGTCCGTATCCGCCACCTGGATCTGGCCCGTGAAGGTACCGTTCATGACGACGAGCTCCGCCGCGTCGGTCAGATTCGTCGCCACGCTGTTGACCACCACCCAGAAGTACCCGCTGATCTCCCCGCTGCCGAATCCGGGACTGTCGGGGTTCACGTCGATCACGCTGCGACCGATCGCGACGACCCGGCAGCGGGGGGTCGTCTTCACGGCGACGGCCTCGGGGAAGAACTGCTTCGCGTACGCCTGGAGCCCATCCGGACAGAGCGCCGATCCTTCCCGGGCCTTGCCCTCGAGCGCGGAGGTTGCGTCGCGGAAGCCGTCCGGCCTGAGCACCACTTCCTCCGTCAGCTCGTAGAAAACGGCGTCCGGCCGAGAGCCGTCGCCGCCATGCGTGGCCTCGCTCGTCCCGAGCGCCGGTCCCACCAGCATCACCGCGGTCACCAGCACCATCGAGCTCACGCGCGTCCACATCGTACGGCACCTCGTCGTCACGGAGTCCGGGACGAGCCCCGGTGCTTCGCCAGCGATGCACCGCGCCACCATCACCTCGGTCGCGCTCACTTCGCGCGGCACCACGCGAGACGGCTGAGACCCGACAGGAACGTCTGGCGGGCCTCGAGGACTTCGAAGCCGGCGCGGCCGAGAGTCTCATGAAACTCGGTCGCGCTCAGATAGCGGTGCTCGCTCTCCCGGAAGAGCTCGAACGCCATGGTCGGCAGGAGCCAGCGCAGCGATCGGACCGCCGCGCCAAGCCCCTGGGATGCGCGGACGTCGTGGAACGTCGTGAGGCCGGCCGGGCGCCCGTAGGTCAGGAAGATCGCGTGGCCGCCTGGCTTCAGCGCCCGCCGACACGAGTCGAGGAGCGCCGTCGGATTCGGATGCCAGTACAGCGTGTGCATGCTCACCAGCACGTCGAATGTTCCGGCGCCCGGCACGTTGTCGCGCGCGATGTCGAAGTGCTGGAAGGTCAGGTTCGTCCCGCGCGGGAAGCTCTTCTCGCGCGCGATCTCGACCAGGTGTCTCACGCCGTCGATGCCGACGACGGTGTAGCCCTCTTTGGCCAGGCGGAGGCTCACGTTGCCGATCCCGCACGCCACGTCCAGCACGCGGGTCGCGCGCGGCGCGGTCGAGTCCGGGGCCGAGCGGGCGACGAACGCGACGATCTCCTCGAGCATCGCCTCGTAAGGCGGGAAATGCGTCACCACGGCGTCGTACGTGACGCCGTACGTGACGGCAATCATGTGCTCGAGCGCTTCCCGAAAGGGCATACGATCTCCCGCCCCCACCGCGGCCGCGACCGGCGAAACGCCGGCGAGGGGTTGCGATTGGTGTTGCGCGATCTCTCCGCGATTCATTCAGTTCTCACCGTTCTTCCGCGCCCACACCAGGAGGCTCGCGTCTCCGAGAAACGTCCGTCGCATCGCCAGGATCGAGAACCCTGAACGGCGCACCTGCGTGGAAAACGTGTCTTCGTCCCAGTAGTGAGGGCCGACCCGTCGGCGTACCGCCTCGAAGATCGAATTGGGCAGCACCCACAGAAGGCCGTGGAGCGCCGCGCCCAGGCCATCCCGGCGGGCGAGCTCGCGCACGGTGGACCACCGGCCGATCTGTCGCGTGTGATTCACGAACACGGCGTGGCCCCCTGGCTTGAGGACGCGATAGGCCTCGCGCAACAGCCGATCCGGCGCCGGATGAACGTACAAGGAGTGGATGCTGACGACCTGATCGAAGGTCCCGTCGCGGAACGTGTTGCCCCGCGTGAGCTCGCCGTGACGGAAGGCCAGGTTGGCCAAGTGGCGAGCGCGCCGCTTCTCCTTCGCCACGTCGACGAGCGCGGCGTACGCGTCGAGCCCGGTGACGGCGAAGCCGGCCTCGGCCAGCGCGCAGGTGAAGTTTCCCGGCCCGCACGCCACTTCCAGTATCCGCACGTCGCGCCGCTCGACTCGCGCGGGAACCGCGGCTTCCACCAGATCTCGCACCTCCGCCTGGAGTCGCTGATAGTGGCTGAAGCGCGGGTAGACGTAGTCGTAGACCACGCCGTAGCCGACTGAGAGCATGCGATCCAACCACCCGCGCAGCGCATCGGCCGCCGCTTTCATGATGGTCGTTCCGGCCGCTTCCGCCTTCAGGATCGCGGGCGCGCTCGGCGGCACCCTGCGATCTCCTAGGCTTTGCTCGCGAGGACCTTGTCGACGGCCCCTCGGAGCTCCGACGGCGTGAAGGGCTTCAACAGGATGTAGTCGAAGCCGAGGCGAGTCGCCTCGTTGATGATGTCGGGGGTGCCGTGTGCCGTCATCAGCATGCACGCCATGCCGGGACGAATCCGGCGGGCCTGCTCGAGCACCTCGAAGCCGTTCATCCCGGGCATCTTGTAGTCGACCACCAGGAGATCGAACAGCTCCTTGCGGCAGAGGTCGAGCGCCGTCTCGCCACGATTGGCGGCCCTGATCGCGTATCCCAGCGCCTGCAGCACGTTGACGCACAGGATCACGACGGGGCCCGCGTCGTCGACGACGAGGATCTTCGGCCGGGAGCTCTCGGTCAATGGACCTCCAGCAGCGGCGAGATCGGCGAGTCGATCGCCGGCGACCGCAGATCGAGATGTTGGCTGATCTGCTCGAGGCGCGCCAGCGGGATCGTCAGGAACGCGTCGGCGGCCGTCGGGTCGAACTGGGTGCCGGCGCCGCTGCCGATCTCCTCCAGCGCTGTCGCCAGCGGCCGCTTGCTCCGATAGGGGCGGTCCGACGTCATCGCATCGAAGGCGTCAGCAACCGTCACGACCCGCGCGATGAGCGGGATGTCATCGCCCTTGAGGCCGTCCGGATAGCCCTTGCCGTCGTACCGCTCGTGGTGATGACGCACCGCCTTCGCCTCGCAGGCGAGGAACCGGAGCGGCTTCAGGATCTTGTCGCCCACGACCGGATGGGTACGGATCAGCTCGAACTCTTCTTCGGTAAGCTGCCGGGGCTTGCGGAGAATATTGTCCATGATCACGAGCTTGCCGAGGTCGTGCAGCATGCCGGCCCGGCTCATCATGACCACATCCGCCGACGGGACACCCATGACCGTCGCGAGCTCACCCGAGTACAGGGATACGCGTGCTGAGTGGCCCTTGAGGTACGGATCCTTCGACTCGAGCGCGATGACGAAGGACGAGATCGTATCGATCAGGTTCTTTTCGAGGTTCTCGCGCAGCAGCAGCTTCTGGAGCGCGACCGCCGTGGTCTGCGCGTACCCGAGCAGGAGCGCCTTCTCGTCAGGCAGAAAGCCGCCGTGCTCGGCGGCGCGGCCGACGCAGAGAATGCCCATCGCGTCGCCCACGCCCGGGACCATCGCGGCGAGCGCCTCGAAGCCGTGCTCGCGCTTGGTGAGCACGAGCGTCTCGCGGCCGCCGGTCTTGACCACGTCGCCGAACGATGCCTGGAGGAGCGCCAGGATTTGGCCGACCATCGACGGCTCGCCCTTGCGGCTCGCGTTGAACTGCCCGCCCTGATCGCGGAGCAGCATGAGCGCGCCGTCGCAGCGAAGGCTCTGCATCGTGTACTCGACCACCTTCTCGGCGAACACGCTCGGCTCGAGACCCTGCAGGGCCACCTCACCGATACGCGAGATCGCCTCGACGCCGCCCTGGCGCCTAGCCAGCTCTTCGGTGAGCCCGGCCGGGTAGTTGACGTTGCCGTTGCCGTCGGCCCGGTCGCGCCGGAGACGACGGATGAGCTCCTTCACCTCGGTGACCGAGAAGGGCTTGGGCAGATAGTCGTAGGCGCCGTGCCGCAGTCCGAAGACGGCCGAGTTGACCGAGGGCACGCCCGTGATCAGCACCACCGGCGTTCCGGGCTGCTTGCCCTTGACCGCGCGGAGCAGGTCGAGGCCGCTCAGGCCCGGCATCTTGATGTCGGACACCACGAGGTCGTAGGGATCGTCGCTCAGCTGCTCGAGGGCTTGCTCGGCAGTCCCCGCCGTCGTGACCTGACATCCGTTCGACGAGAACGCGGACGCCAGGAACCGGAGCACGGACGCGTTGTCGTCGACCAGCAGAACGCGGAGCCGCTCAGCCGGCGCGCCGCCGGGAACCTGAGTCTCGCTGTCCGTCGTGGTCGTCACAAGGACTCCTGTTACTTTGTCGCGCCGAGCTGACTGAGGAACTCTAGCCACTGGCGAGACAGCCCGTCCTTCGGGAAGCTCAGCGATTCGAGCTCCGGACGGTCGTCGACTTCGAGTCCAACCTTGCTCGCGGCTGGTGGCGTGGCCGGCTCAGCAGGCGCCGCCACCGCGGCGACCATGGCCGGAGCTTCGACCGGAGTGGTGCCCTTCGTCGCGTGCGCGAAGAAGTGAGGCTTGGTCCCATTCGGTTGCGATCCGGGCTTGGCCCAGACCGGCGGAGCCTGCACGGGGGCCGGAACGGGTTCCACCGGCACCACGAAAGCGGGAGCCGCCTCTGGCGCTGCCGGGACAGGAGCCGCGGGCGCGACGATAATCGGCTCGTCAACCGGGGCCGTGACGCGCAGGGCAGTCTCGATGACCGGCGCGACGACCGCGTCGGGCTCGGCGACATGTCCATTCGTGTGAGCGCGCGTGGACGTCGTCTCGATGGCCTCGAGCGCGAGCGCGGGCTCGACCGGCATCGTCACGATCGGCTCGGGCGCCACCGTGACGATCACGGACGCCGGCGGTACGCTCGCGGGTACGGGCGGCACGACCGCCGCGTCGCGGACGTAGGTTCACGCTCGGCGGAACCTGAACCTCGGCGACCACGCTCGGCTCCGGCTCCACCGGCGCGGGCGCGCTCGGGACCGCGACGACCGGCGCAACGGGCTCGGGCTCGGCGGCGACGACCGCGGTGGGCTCGAAGCGAATCGGCTCCGCGACGACGGCCTTGAGCGGCTCGACCCGCTTGGGCTCGCTCACCGGCTCGCGCGACTCCACGCGCGTCGCCCACGCGAGAGCGGGCTTCGCCGGCTCGACTGGAGACTCCACGCGCGGCTCGATTCGCTGTTCGATTCGCGGCTCGACCGCGGCTCGACTCGATGTTCAACGCGCGGCTCGACCGGAGACGGGACGACCGGGGCCGGCCGGGCGGCCGCGGGTGCCGCGACCTCGCTCGGCGCATCCACGACCGACTTGCGCAGGCGCTCGACGAGATCGAAATAGACGACGGAGGCGCCGTTGACTTCCAGGTAGCGGAACTCGAAGCAATCGATCTCGAGGAAGCTGAGCTGCTTGACCCGGCGGAGGAACGCATCCGTCATCTTCTCGACGACGAACAGAATGCGCGGCGGCCGGGACGTTGCCTGCGCCATCGGGTAGAGACGGCGGAGCGTGTCCGGGTACTCGAGACACCAGGAGTAGGCGTCCATCACGCGGAGCAGGAGTCCGTCGTCGGCGCTGAAGTCGAGGGCGATCAGCACGAGGGAGTCTTTGGAGTCGAGACCCACGAGGTCGATCGCGGCCTGACCGAGGAGCAGCCGCGAATCAACGACCTTCAGGCCCGGCTCGACGCCGTCGATGTTGTCGGCGACCAGCCGCTCCAAGTTGCCGATGTCCTTGACTTCCAGCTTCCTGAACGTCGGTCTCATTCCACTCTCCCCTGGCCGTTTTCGTGCGAGGCTCGCACGAAGAAGTAGCAAATGGGAGACCAAGGGTCCGCTCGCTTGTAAGTAGTCATAAAGTCAATCAATTTGGGATTTCCGGCGTCGCCCTTCAATGGCTGATTAGTTGCCAAGATTTCACAGAGCCGGGCGACCCCCATTCCGGAAAGAATTTAATTTCAACTACTTGCGCTTATCCGGATCCTCTGAGTCCGGAGTGGCCCCGAACTCACCAGTGGCGATGGACTGATCGACCCGTCACACTTCCATGAGCTTCTTGCGAAGCGTCTGGCGCGAGATGCCGAGAATCTTGGCGGCCTTGCTCTTGTTCGATTCCACGCGCTGCATGATCTGCGCGATGTAGGCGCGCTCCACTTCGGCCAACGTTCGCGGCTCGTCCGTCGACGCTTCCGGAACGACGGCCTGACGGATCTGGGTCGCGAACTGCACCGGCAGGTGCTGCGGCTCGATGAGCTCGGAGCTGCCCAGGATCACGAGACGCTCGATCAGATTCCGGACCTCGCGGACGTTGCCCGGCCACTGGTAGCCCACCATCAGCCGCTCCGCGTCCGGCGTGAACCCCTTGATGGATTTGTGGAAGCGCGTGTTCGCGTCCATGACGAAATGTCGAGCCAGCGGCATGATGTCGTCGCGGCGCTCGCGCAGCGGAGGGATGTGAATCGGAATCACGTTGAGCCGATAGAAGAGGTCCTCGCGGAACAGTCCGTCCTTCACGCGCATCTCGAGCGGCCGGTTGGTCGCGGCGATGATTCTCAGATCTACCTTGATGTCCCGCGTCCCGCCCACTCGCCTGAGGACGCGTTCCTGGAGGACCCGGAGGAACTTCGCCTGGCTGTTGAGCGACATCTCGCTCACCTCGTCGAGGAACAGCGTGCCGCGGTCGGCCAGCTCCATCAGGCCCTTCTTCGCGGCCTTGGCGTCAGTGAAGGCCCCCTTCTCGTGCCCGAACAGCTCGCTCTCGAACAGGGTCTCGGTGATGGCCGCGCAGTTGACCTCCATGAAGGGCGAGTCGCGCCGCGCGCTCTCGTAGTGCAGGCCGCGCGCGACGAGCTCCTTGCCGGTTCCGCTCTCGCCGTGGATCAGGATCGTCGCCGCCTCGCTCCGCGCGAGCTTACCGATGAGCTCGCGGAGCCGGCGCGTTCCCTCCGACTCGCCGATGAGCTGATCGACTCGGTATTCCTTCTCCTGCAGGCGATGAAGACGCTGGATCTCGCGGCGGGCGCGCACCTCCTCGAGCGAGCGCGCGACCGCGAGCTTGAGCTTGTCGAGGTGCTCGAACGGCTTCTCGAGATAGTCGGTGGCGCCGGCCTTCATCGCCTCGACCGCGCTCTGGATCTGCCCGAAGCCCGTGATGATGATGACCGCGGTCTCGGGGTGGCGGCCCTTGAGGGCGCGAAGAACGTCGATGCCGTCCATGTCCGGAAGGCGGAGATCGAGGAGAACCAGGTCGGGGCTCACCTCGTCGGCCGTCTGGAGCCCCTCTTTGCCGGTACCAACCCCGTGGACTTCGATCTGGTCCCCGGCCAACACCCGCGAACAGAGCGTGCGGATGTTCCGTTCGTCGTCGACGACCAGGATATTGTCCATAGTCATAAAATAGCGGAACTAGAGCAGCCCTCGCCCAATTTCTTACCACCGCCCACGGTCCTATTCGCGGTAGCCAGAAAGCGCCATGCCCCTATGGACGGGGTAGTCCGAGCGGGTACTTCGTGATGCGCCTTTCCGGATAATTTCGGAGCGAGAACCGATCAGTGATGGCAGGTGACGCAGTCGAGAGGTGCCTTGCTTCCTCGTGTCGCGTTCTGCTCACGATGGCACTCGACGCACCACCCCATCGTCAAGGCTCTGGGAGGCGGGCGGAAGCCGACGAGCCGGACCAGGTCGTCACTCAGCTTCGGTCCCGTGTCCGCGCCGACCACCCGCATTCGCTCGATCGGGCCGTGGCACGTCTGACACTCGAGCCCGAAGCGCACGTGAGCTCGATGCGGGAAGAAGGTGAACTCCGGGAGCTTGAAGATCCGCACCCAGGGGATCGGCTGGCCGCGCTTGGCGTAGTCGTGGATCTTCGCGATCTCGGGATTGTCCTGGGCGCCGATGATCTTGTGGCAACCCAGGCAGCGCTCGACCGACGGAAGCCCTGCGTACTCCGATCGGCGGGCGTCGGCGTGGCAGTACTGGCACGGGATCTGGAAGGAGCCGGCGTGAATCACGTGATTGAAGAAGATCGGCTGTCGCGGCGCGCGCGGGGGCGACACGAGCGGCTTCGCCATCTCGGCGCGGAAGGACGGCGAGGCGATCGTGCGAAGGTACTGGATCACCCGGCGCGTTTCGGCGTCGCTCAAGTATGCGGACAGCGGCGGCATGCCCGGCGACAGTCCCTCGGCCGGTCCGCCATGCATGATGACGTTGTACAAAAACTCGTCGGGGAGTCCGTTCATCAGACGGCCGTCGGTCAGGTCAGCGGGCTTGGTGGCGAACGAGGCGGCCGATGCGCCGTCGCCACGTCCGGCATCGCCGTGGCAGGTCGCGCAGTAGCGCACGTACACCTCTCGACCTGCCCTGACGTCACCGCTGTCGGCGCTGGCACGAGCGGGCCGAGCGCCCGGAATCAGGGCGAGCCAGACGAGGCAGCCGAACGCGGCGGCCGCGGTGAGGACCCCGAGGAGGATGATGCGCCCCCTCACGTTACTCCTTGATCAGCTGCTCCCGACGTCGGAGATAGCCGTGTCGGACGGCGCTGTACAGGTCGACCACGCTCTCCTCGAATCCCTGGAACAAGTCGAGATTCAAGGCACGATCGTTGACGATCTCGCCGAGCTTGAGGGCAACGCCGGTCCAGATGAACGGAAAGTGAAGTACGAGAACGGATTCATCAAGCTATCCACGCCCCGGCCGATCCCGTCACGAACCGTCATCGGCTCCAGGAAGGGCACGATGAGGTACGGGCCCGGGGTCACCCCCCAGAACCCGAGCGTCTGCCCGAAGTCCTCGCGGCTCTTCTCGATCCCGTAGTACTTCGCCGCGTCGAACAGCCCACCGATGCCGAGCGTGCTGTTGATCAGAAAGCGGGACACCTCGCGGCTGGCGCCGACGAACTTCCCCTGGAGCAGGCTGTTGACCATCCGCGGCACGAAGGCCGATGTTGTCGAAGCCGTTGCCGATCATCACCTCGAACGGCTCGGGCAGAATCACGCTGTAGACCTTCGCGACCGGCTTCAGCACGAACCGATCGGCCTGCCGGTTGAACTCGAACATCTTCTCGTTGAACTTCTCCCAGGGATCGTAGTCCTCGTCATCGGCCGGCGGCTCCCCGGGCTGGCCCTTGTCTTGAGGCGTCTCCGCCTGAGCGACCTTGACCTCGGCCGCGCCGTCTCCGTTCTCGCCCGCGCCCGGCTCGATGGCCGGCGATTCGGCGACTGTCGGGACTGGCTCGCTGGAAGCGCTCGATAGTGGGCCGGAGTCGGACGGCGGGGTGCTCGCGCTCGGAGGCTGCGCACCGGCGAGGAGCGACGACTCGGGCTTGACCGCGCTCGATACGCTGCCGCAACCACTGAACGCCACCATCGCGATCGCTACGGCCAGCGGGGCCGCGGCGGAGCCGAGCCGGCCGGTCAGAACCCGAAGCAAAACGACGCACCCTCCTCTTCGAACGTCGCGGTTATTTGGGCGATATCGGTACGCTTGCGAGTCACGTCCTTTATAGCTGAATCGCGACCTTCGTTCGACACAATTCGCGGCCGGCGCAGAGGAAAAACTCACGGACATGTTGTGTGGACGCGGCTCCTGTCGTATGGTGAACGAGCCCCCTAGTAATCGAGTGCGACGCAAGTCTGGTCGCGCTGAGGAGATGACGTGAGCCGAAGCCGAGCGCGCGAGTACTGGTGTGGCGTCGTGTCCGAGAGTGTTGAGATCCGACTGCGTCGGCCGGGCGGATTCGGACGGCCTCAAGGCTACTTCGTGCAGTGCAACCAGACCGATTGCCAGTACGTCGACGAGAACAAGCCTCCCTGCCCGCTGACGACCGCGATGTTCGCCGACGAGATCAAGGCCGCCGAGGAAGCGCGCGCGCAGCGAACCGAGTAGCCGCCGAACGCGCTCGGAGGCCCGCCGAGCGCCACCGCCCGATCAGCTCACCCCGTTGAGGACGTAGTCGAACACGTCGAAGTTTCGCAGATCGCGGGCTCCGGCCAGTCGCCGCGCGCTCGCCTCGTCGAGCGGTCGATTGATGACGAAGGGCACCATCTGCTCCGACACCCCGCCGTGCGAGCGGAGCGGCTCCTCGAGCAACGAGAGATCGTGCTCCTCGGGCGATTTCCCGAGCACCGTGTGGATGTCGCCGATGACGATCAGATCGCCGACCCGATCGCGCGGGAGCTCGAACCGCGCGCAGCCCGTCGCGTTGTCGTAGACCTCGGCGATGCCGGGCGTCGCGGCAAGGCGCGCCGCCACCGTCTTGGCCCGCGGCGCGTCGTCGAAGTAGATCGTCGCGAACGAGCCGAGCGCCCCGTGATGCACGACGTAGGGATCCGTGATCGGCAAGATCACGCGCGCGCGCCCGGCGCCGACGAGCTCGTCGAGCAGCGGACGCAGGTAGACCACCCTCGGCGTGCCGTCCGAATTGGACTTGGCGTTCATCCCGTGATCGGCGGTGATCCCGAGCACCGCGCCGGCGCGGTCGAACGCGTCGAAGTAGCGGTCGAGCATCGCGTAGAACGCCGTGGCGGCCGGCGCGCCCGGCGCGTGCTTGTGCTGCACGTAGTCGGTCAGCGACAGATACATCGCGTCCGGGCGCTCGCGTTCGAGCAGCTCGAGACCGGCCGCCAGCACGTACTCCGACAGCTCTGCGCTGTAGACCGAGGGCACCGGCATCCTGACGAGGTCGGTGGCCCGCTCGATCCCGTGCTCGCCCTTGGTCGTCTGGTCGGCCTTCTCCGAGGAGAAGCAGATCCCGTCCATTCCGTGACCGAGGAGGCGCCGAAGCTTGTCCTTGGCGGTGACCACCGCCACGCGCGCTCCCGCGCGAGACAACGCCGCCAGCAGGGTCTCGCAGCGCAAGAACTTCGGGTCGTTCATCATGACTTCCTGGCCGGTCGCGGGATCGTAGAAATAGTTGCCGGAGATCCCGTGGACCGCCGGCGAGCGCGCCGGTGACGATGGACAGGTTGTTCGGATTCGTGAAGCTCGGCACGACGGATCGGGCCACCCGGTACACGCCCTCGTTCCGGAAGCGCGCGACGGCGGGCGTGGTGTTGCCGGCGATCCCGCGCTCGAAGTATTCCGGCTCGGACCCATCGATGCAGACCACGACGACCGGGCGGCGGGGGGTGCGATAGTCACGACCGTTGACGGAGACGGTGGTCGAGTTCATGGTGCCACCGATACTACGGCGGCGGCGCCGCTCACGAAAGCGGGTTTTCGGCGCGTGGACGCACGGCCGGGGAAGCCGCTCCGGCGCGGTCACGGCGCCGGCGCAGCGCCCGCCGTCCCCACTCCCATCCGCGGACACCGAGCAGGAGGATGAGCACGGCCGCGTACCAGTACGGATCCTTCACGCCGACCTTCGCGAGCCACAGATAGTGGAGGACCGCGCACACCGCCGCGACGTACGCGAGACGATGCAGGCGCGTCCAGTTCCGCGCGCCGAGGCGTCGGATCATCCCGGTCGTCGACGTCACGGCGAGCGGGATCAGCGAGAGCAGCGCCAGCATGCCCATCGTGATGTACGGACGCTTGACGATGTCGGCCCACATCCGCGGCCAGTCGAAGAAGAAGTCGAGCACGCTCCACACCGCGAAGTGCAGGCACACGTAGGCGAACGCGAACAGCCCGAGCAGCCGGCGAAGCGTGATCGGCCACGACAGACCGAACAGAATGCGGAGCGGCGTCATCGCGAGCGACGCGAGCAGAATCCGCAACGTCCAGTCGCCGAGCGTATTGGTGATGAAGCTGATGGGGTTGGCGCCGAGATCGTCGGTCCAGGCCCGATAGGCCAGGAGCGTGAGCGGCGCGAGGCAGATCCCCCACACCGCGACCTTGAGCGCGATTCGCGCCGGACGCGTCACGGCGGTGCGCTCAGTAGTTCTTCTTCAGGTCCATCCCGGCGTAGAGCGACGCCACCTGCTCGGCGTATCCGTTGAACGGAAGTGTGGGGCGGCGGCGAAACTCACCGATGCGCCGCTCGTCCGCCTGGCTCCAGCGCGGATGGCTGACGGCGGGATTGACGTTGGAGTAGAAGCCGTATTCCTGCGACGCCGCCTTTTCCCAGGCGGTCTTGGGTTGCTCGCTGACCAGCCGGATCCGGACGATCGACTTGGCACTCTTGAAGCCGTACTTCCACGGCACCACCACCCGCACCGGCGCGCCGTTCTGATTCGGCAGCACCTTGCCGTACATGCCCACCGTCAGAAGCGTCAGCGGGTGCATCGCCTCGTCCAGCCGGAGCCCCTCGACGTAGGGCCAGTCGAGCGACGAGCCGAAGAGCCCGGGTTTCTGGCCCGGGAACTGGTTCGGGTCGAGCAAGGTCGTGAACTCGACGTACTTCGCCTGCCCGTTCGGCTCGACGCGCTTGAGCAGGGACGCGAGTGGAAAGCCGATCCACGGGATCACCATCGACCATGCTTCGACACAACGAAGCGAGTACACCCGCTCCTCGAGCGGAAACAGCCGCATGAGCTCGTCGATGTCGAACGTCTTGGGCTTGTTGACGAACCCATCGACCTGAACCGTCCACGGGCGAGTGCGCAACGTATGCGCGAGTCGTGAGGGATCATCCTTGTTGACGCCAAATTCGTAGAAATTGTTGTACGTCATCGCCGCCTCGGCCTTCGTCGGCGTGTCGTTCACGCTCAGGGCCGCGTTCCGGGTCGCGGACAGGGCCTGGAGCGCCGGCGGCGCAGCCGCACTCAGGGCCGGCGCCATCACGAGAGCCGCGGCGGCGCCGGATATCAGCTCGCGGCGGCTCAGATAGAGCTTGGGATCGGTGATCTCACTCGCGGTGAACCGCGGTGCGCGTCGAATCAGCATGGGTTCTCCTCTTTCGTCATATACACACGTCGCGCGGCTTCTTCTCAGGCGCGCCTCGCGCGGCGCGGCGCCGTGCTGCGGCTGCGCACTGCCACTACTCGGTCGCGAACTTGTAGCCGTGGCCATGAAGGGTCAGGATCCAGACTGGACGGTCGGCGTCGGCCTCGAACTTTCGGCGGAGCCGAAGAACGTGCGTATCGACCGTCCGGGTCGTCGGGAACCGTTCGTAGCCCCACACCTCGTCCAGCAGCCGCTCGCGCGTGACCACCTCGCCGCGATGGGCGATCAGGAACACGAGCAGGTCGAACTCCTTGCGCGTGAGGCGCACCTCGTGGCCGGCCTTGAACACCTGCCGCGCGCGCGGGCGGACTCGCACGTCGCCGAAGGCGAACTCCTCGAATCGCTCCCGCGGACCCGGCCGGCGCAGCACCGCGCGGACCCGGGCCAGGAGCTCGCGCAGCGAGAAGGGCTTGGCCACGTAGTCGTCGGCTCCAAGCTCGAGACCGCGAACGCGGTCGGCTTCCTCTCCCCGCGCAGTGAGCATGATGATCGGCACGTCGACACCTTTCTCCCGCAGCGCGCGACACACGTCCCACCCGCTCATCCGGGGCATCATGACGTCGAGCAGGACGAGATCGGGGGCGCCGCTCAGGGCGAGCGACAGCGCTTCCTCGCCGTTGGCGGCCGACGCGGTCTGGTAGCCCTCGAAGCGAAGATTGTCCTCGAGGCCGCGCACGATCTCGGGCTCGTCGTCCACGATCAAGATCTTGGCCATCACGCCCCACCGAGCGGCAGGCGCAGGGCGAAGCGGCTCCCGGCACCCGGCGTGCTCTCGACCGCGACGTCGCCTCCATGAGCCTCGGCGACGTGCCGCACCAGCGCCAGGCCGACTCCGCTGCCTCGACGCCCTTGCGTATCGCTGCGCCCGACCCGATAGAATTTCTCGAAGATCTTCGCCTGCTCATCGGGCGCGATCCCGAGGCCGCGATCGCTCACCGCCACGACCAGTCGGCCATCCGCGACTCGCGCATCGACGGTCAGCGATCGATCGTCGGCCGAGTACTTGATCGCGTTGTCGATCAGGTTGGCGAGCGCCTGCCCGACGGCGTCGGCGTCCATCGTCACGTCGGGGAGGTCCGGCGCCACGCTTGACCTCGACCTTGAACCCCTGCTGGGCCAGCGGGTACGCGAACGCCTCGAGCGTGGAGCGGATGAGCGGCTCGACGGGGGTCGGCGCCATGTCGTACGTCTGGCGCCCGCCCTCGATCCGCGAGAAATCCAGCACGTTGTCGATCAGCCGCGAGAGCCGCTCACCCTCACGGGTGATGACCCGGTAGTATTCCTGGCGGCGGCCTTCGTCGGTTACGCGGCCCATCTCGAGAGTCTCCCCGAACATCCGGATCACGGAGAGCGGGGTCTTCAGATCATGAGACACGTTGGCGACGAAATCCGATTTGAGCCGGGCCATTTCGGTCTCTCGACGCATCAGCCGCCACGTCATGACGATCCCCGCCACGATGACGGCCACGAGCACGCCGAGGGCGGCCGTGAAGAGCATGACCTGGCGGCGCACCGCCTGGCGCGGCGACCCTGCCGGTGTCTGGTAGACCGCCAGCCGCCAGTCCGGTAGCCCTTCGCGAAATCCGACGGAGAGCAGGCGCTGGGCGTCGCCGATCGGCGCGCGGCTGTAGACCGTGCGCCCCTCGTGGTCGAGCACGGCGATGATCGTCGACGACTCGAGCGTACCGAGCGTGGCCTCGAGGATCTCGCGCCGCAAGCGTGTCGGGGTCGCGGACGAAGGCCGCCACGACCGGCTCGCCGCTGCGCCGGGTGAGGAGCGCCAGGCACACCTGGTTGTCCGCGATCACCTCGCGCTTGCCGTCCCGCGCGAGCCGGCGCACCGCGGTCTCCGACAGGAGCGGTCCGAAGACCGCCTGATCGCCGTCTTTCCACGCGCGCGGATAGAGCAGCTCGCCCTTCGCGCCGATCAGGTAGAGCCGGCGGATCAGCGGCGAGCCGGCGAGCACGTCGTCGACCGCGCGCTGGGGCGGCGCGTCCGACCGGAGGGCGGCCTGGACCCGATCGAGGAAGGCGTCCTCCGATCGACGCAAGGTCATCTCGACCTTCTCGGCGGCCATCGTCGCCATGTCGCGCGCCTGCTCTCGGTAGAGCAGCTCGGACGACGCCTCCCACTGGCGGATCGAGACGTAGCCGAGGACCGCGACGATCGTGGCGGGCGCCACGATCGCCAGGAGCGCGAGCGCCGAGAATCTCGCGGACGGCGACAGCACTCCGGCGGCTACTCCCGCTCCGCCAGCAGTCGCCGGATCATGGCTTCGGTCTGCTCGTAGTCGCCCTCGCCGATGTGCTGATAGCGAACGATGCCCTTGCGATCCATCAGGACCGTCGTCGGCCAGGCCCAGATGCCCCAGCGCTTCCAGATCGCTTGCTCGTTGTCCTGCACGACCGGATAACGGACCCCGAGCTTCTTCGTGGCGTCCACGACGCTCCCATACGGCTTCTCCCAGAAGAATTCCGGGGTGTGGACTCCGACGATCGTGAATCCGTCCTTCTCGTAGCGCTCGAACCAGCCCCGCAACTGCGGGATCACGTTCTTGCAGTTGATTCAGCCGAAGGTCCAGAACTCGACCAGCACGACCCGGCCGCGCAGGCCCGACGTGGTCAAGGGCGCGCTGTTGATCCAGCGCTCTCCCGCCACGTCCGGGGCCGGCGCACCGAGACGCGAGGTCTGGCCGGCCGCCGACTCCCACACGAGCCACGACGCCGCCAGCGCCACGACGACGAGGGACGCCCGCCATACCACGGCTACTGCTTCTTCTCCATGGTCTTGTCGCCCTGCATCATCTTATCGTCCTTCCTTCATCTCCTTCTCACCCTTCATCATCGTGTCGCTCGACTTCATCTGTCGCCCGACTTCATCGCGTCGCTCGACCTCATCGTGTCGCCGGTCTTCATCTTGTCGTCCATCTTCATCTTGTCGTCTTTCTTCATGTCGCTCTGCGCGAACGACTCGCCGACAACTCCGCCGAGCCCGAACACGATGCCGACCACCGCGACCACGACCGCGCGCCCCAGCCCCCCTGCCCGCTTCAGCATGTGCATCCTCCTTGAACGGATGGAATGTCGACTGCTACGGGAAGTATGGCGGGGCCCGAAGCCGCAATCGTCACAACGGTGTCAAATCTTCGGGGCCGGCGCTCGGCTGCGGGCTGCCGAGGCGGGCGCCTGAGCGGGACGGGTTAGACGACCTCGTCTTTGCGGGCGGTGGTCTCGCCGAAGCGACCCATCGAGAACGGCGGGAGTCCCCGATAGACCTCGTCCAGCCGGAGATTGATCTCGCGATTCGCCAGGGCAAACAGGCTTCGCCCTTGACGATCGCCCTCGACCAGAAAGGGCCCGAGCCTCTCGACCTCGAGCACCCAGAGAGCCTGGGCGATGCCGAGCTCGAGCCAGTGCACGTCGACGACGCGCTTGATCGCGCGCCCATACGCCGCGCCCAGGCCGTAGCCGACGGTGGTCAGATACACGGCGCCGTGGGGCACGAACCATTCGCGGTATGCGGTCTCGGTGAGACCGGCCTTGCCCACGATCAGCTTGGCGCCCGAGCGCTCGAACCAGCGGCTCATCGACTTGCCGAAGCGAAAGCTCGCCGTCGCGGTGACCGCCTCGACCGCATACGTCCCGTCGGGCCGCACCGTGGCGGCGGGCGAGCAATGGAAGTTGACGTTGGTCAGCGCGCGCACGCCCGCGGGCAGATCGACGCCCTCGTCGACGACACGCCGGTAGACGCCCTCGCGCGCCGTGTAGAGCACGCCGTCGAGGTACACGACGTCACCGAGCTTCAGGCCGGCCAGGTCGGCGTCGGTCACGGGCGTCGTCAGCCGGACCTCGTCCATCCTGACGTCGCCAAGCCGTTCGATCGCCGGCGCCGTCACTCGATTCCCTCGCGCCGGTAGTAGTCGGTGAACCACATCGGGTCCGCGCGAAACTCGACCCGCCCGTCGGGATGGATGCGGGCCGTCGCCCGTCGCGAGGACAGACAGAAGCTGTGGAGCCCGACCGGCATGCCGCCGGTGTGCGAGAAGGCCACCTCGACGTGCGTCGCGACGACGAGCGAGGTGCCGGCGAATCCCATCGCGCCGATACCGATATAGTTGCCGAGCGCGGTCAGCTCGTCCTCGAGCGCCGCGATCGCCGGATCCGGGTTCCGGCTGCCGACCGTGCGCAGGCACGCCGCTTCCTTCCCGAGCCGTACGCAGGTGTCTTTCGATCCGCCGATGCCGAGGCCGACGATCGCGGGCTGGCACGCCAGGCCGCGCTTGCCGAACTGCACGAGCGTGTCGACGAAGAATCGCTTGATGCCCCCGATGCCGTCGGCCGGGAACAGCATGCGATAGTCGCTGCCGAAGAGCCCGCCCTTGTGCACCGTGGTGATGTCGATCCAGTCGCCGCCGGGCTCGAAGGCGTAGGTGACCTCGGGAGCATGAATGCCGACGTTGTTGTCGTGATCCACACGGGTCAGCGGATGGACGCGGTTGGGCCGCAGCGGAATCGACGCCGTCGCGTCGGCGGTCGCTCGACGGAGCGCGCGCTCGAGCGCCACGAATCCGCCCTCGACGAGCGCGTCGTTTCCGGCACGGACGTAGTAGCGCGGGAGCCCGGTGTCGGCGCACATCGGACGGCGCTCTTCCGTCGCGATGTCCCAGTTGTGGTCCATCTCGGTGAGCACGAAGCGGGCGATGCGGTTCTGCTCGCGATCGCGGGCCCGCCGGACACCTTCGCGATAGTCGGCGGGGATGTCGATGGCGGCGCGCGCCGTCAGCTCGCGCGCCGTGTCTTCGATCAGCTTGATCGAGATCGGCTCTCGGCATGCTCGTCTCACGGCTAGCTTATTACAACGACGGCGCCTTCGCGCGCACGACCCTGAGCCGATCTGGAGCCAGCCCCCACGCGCAATACGCCGCCAGGAGCCCGCCGCCCCCGAGCGCCACGAAGGCCCAGCCCCATGTTGCCGGCGACGGTCCCGGCGCGTTCGTCAGGTCGAGGATCCGGCCGAACACGATCGGTGCGACGGCACCGGCTCCGAAGCCCAGAAACGAGCGAAGCGCCAGGGCCGCCCCGAGATGGGACGCGCCCACCGCTTCGGTGAGCGCGGTCGACAGCACGGGCGAGTCCCCGAGCGCGGTAAATCCGTAGAGCGCGCCGACCGCGAAGACGATCGCGACGGGCGCCGCGATCAGCCAGCCGAACACCAGCGAGCACACCGCGCTGATGGACGCGAGCGCGAACAGCACGACGCGGCGCCCGAGCCTGTCGGACAGTCGACCCATCGAGGACGAGGCGACGAGCCCGGTCAGATGGAAGGCGGCCGAAAGGTAGCCGGCCAGCTCGACCGCGCGAATCATGCCGGCGCCGGTCGCGGCGAAGACCGCGGCGATGAACGCCGGCGTCCACGCCCACATGCCCAGGAGCTCCCAGGAATGGAAGGTGTACCCGAAGATCAGCCGCATCGCCGGGCGGTTCTTCAGCACGGCCGAGCCGAAGCGGGCACCGGCATGCGGCGGATGGATGGTGTTGGGCGTGGTCCGGAGCGCGAACCAGAGCACGACGACGCCGACGACCGGGCCGCACGCGCTCACCAGAAACGCCGTTTCGTAGCCGCCCCAGGCCAGCGATGGCGCCGCGAGCAGGAGGGAGAGCGCATAGCCCGCCGACGAGCTGGCGATCAGCCAGCCGACCGCGGCGCCGCGCCGCTCGACCGGGTACCGGTCCGCGATCAGCATGATCGCCGTCGTGTACGTCCCGCCCTGAGAGAGCGCCATGAGCGTGTAGAGCACGAGGCCGGTCGTGTAGGAGCGGGCCCAGAGGCCGAACGCGATCGCGGTGACCGCGCTGAGCCACGCCGACCCGATGAAAACACGGCGTGCGCCGACCCGGTCGGCCATCGCCGAAAACGCGACGAGCGCGACCGCGTAGCCGAGCTGAAAGCCGGTCGAGACGGATCCGGCGGCGGTCGCCGACATCCCCCATTGAGTCCTCAACACCGGGACGACCGCTGCGTAGGTCATGAACACCGACGTCATGCAGGTCCGCGCAAGGCAGACGGCGAGCAGCCAGCCGTCGGGTCTCACGGCCGATTGAACGCTTGCGAGATGAACTCGGGGAAGCGTGCCTCGAGCTCGGCGACGACCGCGTCGGCGACCTCCGTCGCGCTCCCCGACCGCTCCTGCACGGCCCCGCGGGCCCACAGGTCGAGATACGCGTCCTGATCCTGGAGCCCGAGCCGCATCGCCACCGAGTCGATGAGCTGCTGGAAGCGGTCGCTCAGCTGGCGGGTGACGGTCTCGGCGCCGTCGGAGGCCTCGACCATCGCCGGCACGTCCTTCCAGGCGATGATCTGGTAGCTCGCCATCGACCGGAGCCGAAGGTGGGTGCTAGGCCCCGCCCATGAACTGGGCGAGGAGCGTGATCCGATCTCCCGGGCGCAGCGGAGAGTCGAGATCGTGCTCGATGCCGAGCACCGCGTCGTTGACGAGGACCTCGATGTGCTCGCCCAGGTCTTTGCCGTGCCAGAGGGCCTTGTGGAGCTCGGGGAACTTGGCCGACAGTCCCGTCAGCACGCTGCGGACGGTGGCGCCCGGGGCGAGCGGCTCGTCGACGACGCGCCGGCCCGAGCCATCGCCGCCGACGAACTTCGTGATCCACGAGGCGATCTCGATCGGCACGGTCGCGGCAGGAAGGGTCGTCACGCTTTGAAATCTAACAGATTGCGACGGCGGGTCAACGACCCGGCTGGAGAGACAGCTACCCGGAGGAGCGACGGGCGCGCGGGGCCGACTCGTTCAGAAACTCGTCGCGCTTGGTCTTGAGCCGCTTCACGAGCTCTTCGTAGGAGCTCGATCGGATGATCCGGTCGAACTGCGAGCGATAGTTCGCCACGAGGCTGACGTTCTCGATGAGGATGTCGTAGATCAGCCAGCGGTCGCCGCGAAGGTTCATGCGGGATTCCACGGCGACCTCGGTACCGCTCCTCGTCACGATGCGCGCCCGCACCGAGGCGAAGTTGCCGTCGACCGTCTCGCCGGTGTATCGGATCCGCTCGCCGCCGTACTCGTCCATCCGTGCGATATAGGTCCGCTCCAGCAGGTCGGCGAAGAGCTGCGTGAACTCGTCGCGCTCGGCCGGCGTGCGCGCCTGCCAGTGCCGCGCGAGGACCCGCTGGGCCGACTCGGAGATGTCGAACGCCTCGTGCGCGATCTTTCGCACGGCCGCGCGGCGATCCTGGCGCGGCAGCGACGGGTCGTCGAGGACCTTGGTCACCTGGTCGGTGTACTCGCGGAGCTGATCGGTGGGCCCGGCCCACCCGGGCGAGGCGGCGAACAGCACCAGGGCGACCGTGAGGGTCGTCAGCATCCTGCCCATGCCAGAAGTATACGGTGCGGAGCGGATCACACCGAAAAACCTCGGGCTCGGCTGGGGGCGGCCCGCAGGGCTCATGGCGTGAGCACCGGCGCCGGCACGCGAACCCGCAGCTCGCGGCCGATGAGCCACGCCCCGGAAAACGTGAGGATCGACGCGATGAGGTAGACCGCGTGGATGCCGAAGGAATGGATCACGAGCCCGCCGACGAGCGGTCCGGCGATGCCGCGCACCCCGGCGAGCGTCGCGCCGATGGCCACGTACTGGGCCGTGCGCTGAGGCCCCGCGACGTCGATCACCGCCAACATCCAGACGAGCTCGAGCCCGACGGACACCAGCGAGTCCGTGACCGCGCTCGCGACGCAGCACCCAGGGGCTCCAGGCGAGGTAATAGATGAGAGGCGTCGTCGCGCCGACCAGGTACATCACG
Organism: uncultured Candidatus Rokubacteria bacterium; assembly: GCA_963789955.1. Lineage (GTDB taxonomy): Bacteria > Methylomirabilota > Methylomirabilia > Rokubacteriales > CSP1-6 > AR31. The sequence goes on along the minus strand of CAWBMV010000022.1, from coordinate 101,279 downwards.
CGCAGCGCCTCGAGGCTCGACTTCCGGTCGACCAGCCAGCCCCAATAGGCGCTGCCCGCCAAGGTCGCGACCGCGGCCACCGCAGCGAACACACCGACCTGTGACGCGCTCACCTGGAGCACGTCGACGAGTAAGAGCGGATGCGCGGGCGTCTGGATCCAGCAGCCGAAGCCGAACAGAAACGACGCGACCAGGAGCCGGCGAAAGGCGTGATCGTCGCGCACCGTCTCCCAGGCATCGCGGAGGCCCGCCGGAGCCTCGCCTCCGACGGTCTCAGGCTCGGGCACGGCGAGCCGCCGCAGACGGAGGCTCGCGGCCATGCCCAGAAGGGCCGCTGCGACGAAGATCCAGCGGTAGCCGACTCGATCGAAGAGCTGGCCCGCGGGCAGGGCAAGCCCGATCCCCAGCACTGCGCCCGCCATGCGGACCAGGCCGAGAGCGCGGGCACGCTGAGCGCGCGGATAGACTCGCTCGACGACCGCGGCCTGTGCCGGCGCCACGGCGGCGCCGAAGAAATCCCTGGCGATCACGAGGCCGACGAACGACCACGCCGAGCTCACGAACGGCACCAGGAGAAAGACACCGCGCGCCACGAACGCCGGCCAGACCAGATACGGCAGCGGCGGCCGCCCATGGGACACCCGCGCCCACAACAGCGACAAGAGCAGGCATGCGCCGCACGCCGAGGACATCACGGCGAGCTGCAGTGGGGTGGCGCCGAGGTCGCGCCGCAGGATCAGACCGAGGAACGGAGCGGTCAGCGCGGCGAAGACCGTGAACAGGAGTGTCGCAGAGATGTCGATGCGGAGGGCGCGGCGAGTCTCAGGGCTGAATCGCGATCCGATCATCTCCGTCCTTCGGGCTTGGCCGAGACGGCCGGGCGAAGCCCGAATACCGTCCCACGAACGATTATGTCGTATCCCCGGGTAACGGCCTCGCTTCGCGATGATGCCGGCTAACCCCGCGTCGCGGCGTCGATCCAGGTCGGCTACAATCGGCCGCATGAGTCCCCTTTCTGCCGCCGATCCGTACCTCCGCAAGCGTGTCCGAGTCCTGGATACCGAGATGGCCTACGTCGACACCGGCGCCGGCGACCCGATCGTCTTTCTGCACGGCAACCCGACCTCCTCGTATCTCTGGCGCAACGTCATTCCTCATGTCGCCGGACAGTCCCGCTGCCTGGCCCCCGACCTGGTCGGCATGGGTGACTCCGGCAAATCCCCGAGCGGAACCTATCGGTTCGTCGATCACGCGCGGTATCTCGACGCCTGGTTCGAAGCGCTAGGGCTTTCGCGAAACGTCGTACTCGTCGTGCACGACTGGGGTTCGGCGCTCGGTTTTCACTGGGCCCGGCGTCATCCAGAGCGCCTGAAGGGCGTCGCGTACATGGAAGCGATCGTGCGGCCTGTGACCTGGCAGGAGTGGCCGGAGGCGGCGCGCAAGGTCTTCCAGGGCATGCGCTCGCCGGGCGGCGAGGAGATGGTCCTGCAGAAGAATGTGTTCGTCGAGCGGATCCTTCCGGCGAGCGTCATCCGCGGCCTCACCGCCGAGGAGATGGAGCGCTACCGGACTCCGTATCGAGAGGCCGGCGAGTCACGACGCCCCACCCTCACCTGGCCACGCGAGATCCCGGTAGACGGCGAGCCCGCGGACGTCGTCCGCATCGTTCAGGAGTACGGCGACTGGCTCTCGAAGAGCCCGATTCCAAAGCTCTTCATCAACGCGGATCCTGGATCGATCCTCGTGGGCGCCCAGCGGGACTTTTGCCGGAGGTGGCCCAATCAGCAGGAGGTCACGGTGAGGGGCAGCCACTTCGTACAGGAGGATTCGCCGGACGAGATCGGCCGCGCGCTCGCGGCCTTCGTTCGACGAACGTGAGCTTGGAAGCGGGGACGCGCCCGGTGCGATCCGGGCGCGTCCCCGAGGTTCAGACGGCTAGTCTTCCTTGTTGACCATCAAGCGCACGGTCACCTTGCGCTTCTCAGCGTTGGGCGTCCCCTTCTCCGCGATGGGTCCGAGCCCGATGAGGTTGATCCTCGGAAGCTCGATCCCCTTCTCGACCAGGAAGCGACGGACCGACTCGACGCGGCGCTGGCTCAGTCCGACATTGTAGGGGTACGTCCCGACCGGGTCGGCGTAGCCCTGCAGATCGACCGTCAGATTGGGATTCTCCTTCATCTCCTTGATGATGGAGACCAGCGTGGTCTGAGCGCCGTCGTTCAAGTCCCACTTGTCGAAGCCGAACAGGACCTGATAGGTCTCGGCCTGGCTGCGCGTGTTGCGATTCGACCACAACCGGGTCAGCCGACTGTTCGTCTCGTCTGCCTTGGTGTAAGCGCTATCCGCCTTGGTGTAAGCGCTGTCCGCCCGATCCTTCGCGCCCTTGGCCGTCTCGGACGTCTGGGTGAGCGTGCCCTCGGCAGTCTTCAGCCGGGTGTCGACGCCGTCGACCTTCTGGTCGACGCGCTGGCTCTCGGCGCTCATCTTCGAGTCGACGCCGGAGTTGATGTCGCCCTTTTCCTTGCCGACGTACTCGGTCACCCACTTCTTGGTGGCGCAGCCGCTGACGAGCAGAAGCGCCGCAGGAAGCACCACCCCGACCATCACAGCCTGTCGCATAGCCGCCTCCTCATTGGTGCCCAGACCTGTAGTGGTTGGGCTCGCGACGACACCAATGCAACCGGGTCGCCATGTTTGGGACGCGAGTGTTTGTGCGGATAAGTGGCGACATCGCGCGTCCGGTGTGTTCTGCTTCGGGACACTTCCGAGTCAGCCGGCTGACGGCCACGTCAGTTCAGCCGACCGCGAAGTGAGTGAAGCGCACGCTGGAGCTCCGCGTCGCCCGGCGCGAGACGAACGGCTCCTTCGAACTCACGCAACGCGTCCCACCATCGTCCCTGTCTTACATGGATCCGCGCGAGGTTCATATAGGGGAATTGCCTGGGTTCGTAGCGCTTGGCCAGCTTCGCCCGCTCGAGCCACGGCACCGCTTCGTCGAGCTTCCCCTGCTGCATCAGGTAACACCCTATGTCGTTGTAAGGGTTTCCGAAGTCTGGATCGACCTCGATGGCTCTCATACATTCCTGGGTCGCCTCGTCGAGGCGCCCCTGGAAGCTATAGGTCCAGCCGAGAAAGGTGTGAGCTTCGGCCGTGGGGCACACGTCGATCGAGCGCCGGTAGAGCTCGATCGCCCGGTCGAGCTCCCCCTGCATCTGGTGGCGGTAGGCCTCTCGCCAGATCTCGGTCGCCCGGTCGAATGCCTCGGGCATGCTCACTCGTTCACCAGCCGGGCCACGCCTCGCGACGCAAACCCATGTCCCAGAACATCCACTCGTAGCGGCTGGTCGTGATGAAGTGCCTGCGCATCGCTTCTCGCTCCGGCGGCTTCAGGCCCGCCGCCACCTGATCGGTCGCGGCAAGTACGGCGCGAACGACCGACCCGAACTCCTCGGAGGCATAGGTGCCGATCCATCGCTTGTAGAGAGGGTCGGCGGAGCCGACGCGCTCCAGCTCCTTGCCGACTTCCCAGTAGATCCAGTAGCAGGGCAGCAGCGCCGCGATCGCCTCGTGAAAGGGCGAGCCGTACGCGACGGCCAGCAGATAGCTGGTGTAGGCCAGGTTGGTCGGCGCCAGCGGTGTCGAGGCGACTCCCTCGGACGTGAGCCCGAACTCCTGGAAGAAGCTCTCGTGCAAGGAGCGCTCGACCTTCAGAGCGCCGGCGGCGTGCTCGTTGAACATGATGATCCAGTCGTCCTGGGGCGCCCGGGCGCCGGCGAGCGACAACGCTCGCGCGAACTCGCGCAGGTAGAGCGCATCCTGGACCGCGTAGAACTTGAAGCTCTCGCGCGGCAGGGATCCATCGGTAAGTCCGCGCAGGAACGGATGACGGAGGATCGCCGCGTAGATGGGCTCGATCGACTTCCAGAGCTCGCCGGTGAAAGCCATCAGCGGCCCTTGAAGACCGGCTCGCGCTTCTCGACGAAGGCCTTGGCCGCTTCCCGATGGTCCTCGGTCATCCCGCATCGCGTATGGTGCCAGGCCTCGAGGTCGAGCGAGTCCTTGAGGGTGCCGCTCTCGGCGGCGTTGAAGTTCCGTTTCATGTAGCGGTACGCGACGCGCGGACCCCGGGCCAGTCGTCCGGCCAGCGCCAGCGCCTCCTCCTCGAGCCGGGCATCGGGCACGACACGGTTGACCATGCCGAGCGCCAGAGCCTGCTGAGCGTCCACGATATCGGCCGTGTAGTACAGCTCACGCGCCTTGGCGGTGCCGACGAGCTGGGTGAGATACCAGCTTCCGCCGAAATCCCCGGAGTAGCCGACGCGGGCGAAGGCACTCGCGAACCGCGCCGTGTCGCTGGCGACCCGCAGGTCGCACGCCAGCGCCAGGGAAAGGCCCGCGCCGGCCGCCGCACCTCGAACCATCGCAATCGTTACCTTCGGCATCTCGTGGAGCCAGCGCGAGACCTCCATCGCCGCGCGGAGCGACTGCGCCTTCTCCTCGAAGGTCCCGGTGAACTCCCGGCCATCCGCCATCGCCTTCACGTCGCCGCCGGCGCAGAACCCTCGGCCGGCGCCGGTCAGGACGACCACACCGACCTCCGGATCGTCGGCGAGCCGCGGCAGCGCCTCGAGCATCGCGGTGAGCATCGATCCCGACAGGGCGTTCAACCGTTCGGGACGATTGAGCGTGAGCACGGCGACTCCATCCTTGACGACTTCCAGCAGCTCCTGGGCCATTAGCGATCCCCCCGAGGTGACGGTGCGGCGATGGTACCATCGCCGCCGAGAGGAGGCGCGCCATGGAAGCCGTCGAACGCGAAGGGGTGAGGGACGCGAGCCATCTCTACGAAGTCGAGCGTCGGGCACGGCACGCCGAGCGGCCGGGCTTTCGGATCTCGGAGCTCCAGATCGGCCCGCGGCAGCAAGTGCCCTGGCACTATCACAACAACATCCAGGACACCTTCTATGTCCTCGAAGGTCGTCTGCGTGTCTTTCTCCGGGATCCGAAGGAGGAGGTGCGCCTGGGCCCGGGCGAGACCTACGCGGTCCGTCCCCGCCGTCCCCACCTCGTCACCAACGGCGGGGAGACCTCGGCCGTCTTTCTGGTGCTCCAGGGCATCGGCGAGTACGACTACGTCCCGCTGACGTAAGGTTCGGTTGCCCGTGAGCCCGATCGAAATCGGCATTGCCGACACGGCGACCCCCGAGGTCGTCGACGCGTTCGCGCGGCTCCTGCCCCAGCTGTCCTCGTCGGCGACCACGCTGACCCGCGAGACGCTGACCGAGATCATCGCCGCGCCGCACAACACGGTGCTCCTGGCGCGCGACCCGAGCGCGGGCGGCCAGATCGTCGGCACCCTGACGCTCGTGATCTTCCGCATCCCGACGGCGACGCGCGCCTGGATCGAAGACGTCGTCGTCGATGGCGCGGCCCGCGGCCGCGGCGTCGGCGAAGCGCTGACCTTGACGGCCGTGAAGCTGGCGAAGGCGCGAGGGGCCAAGACGGTGGATCTGACGTCGCGCCGATCGAGGCAGGCCGCGCACCGTCTCTACGAAAAGGCCGGCTTTCACGTTCGCGATACCAGCGTCTATCGTTTCGGGCCGAAGCCGGACGCCTGAGGCACGCGCGGGCACGGGCTACAATGGCACCGATGATTCCGCGGCTCTCCGTGACCGCCCTCCTCGTGCTGGTGCTGTCCGCTCTCGGACCGTTGGCCAGCGCGAGCCCGCCCGATCCCGGCTGGATCGGCGGCTTCTACGATGCGGCCGACTACGACGACGTGGTCCTGGCGGTCACCGGCATGGATCCGGCGCCGCCGCTGGCGCCGGTCGTCACGGTCGAGCCCCACGCGATCCGCCTCGGCTCCGTCGCGCTCCCGGCGCGGCCGGCCGAGCGTGTGTTCGCGCTCACCGCGCCCGCTGTTCGTGCTCCACCGTCCGCGTGAGTGGTCCGAGGCGACGACAACGCCGGAATTGACGGACACCACTTGCTAGTCCGCGGACGGACAAAGGAGCACGACCATGATCGGCACGCAGGATTTGCTCATCGCGCTCGCCATCGGCGTCTTTTTCTTCGGGGCCAAGAAGCTTCCCGAGCTGTCTCGCTCGCTCGGCAAAGCCCTCAGCGAATTCAAGAAGGGCATCGAGGAAACGCCGGACCAGAAGCCCCCGGAGCCGACCCCCGAGAAGCCTGAGGCCAAATGAGAGGCTGGATCGTCCTGATCGTGACGCTTGCTGGTCGGCGCCGCGCTCGGCGTGGCCGGCACGATCTACGTGCCGCCGCGCGTCGATCCCTATCTGCCGAAGGAGCTGCGCCTGAAGTCGCGCGTCGTCGAGGGGCAGGTCCTCCAGAAGCAGCGCGAGGGCAATCGGGTGCTCGTGAAGGTGCAGACCGACCAGGGTGTGATCCTCGCGGCGTTCTCGAAGCGGGTCGCCGAGATCGATCTACTGGTCGAGCCGGGGGCGACGATCGCGCTGTCGCTGCCGAGCGATGCGCCGGTCGTCGACGACCCGGCCATCGAGCGCGTCAAGCGCGCGAAGTAGCGCTCAGGCGACGCGCGGCGCGACCATCGCACGCGGGTCGCGCACGCGGGCGATCAGGAGACCGAGCGCGACGCTGACGGCGATCGCCGCCACCACGAAGACCGCGAGGAAGCCCAGCGCGTCCGCCAGCAGCCCCGCCGCCAGCGGCGCCCCGAAGGCGATCGGCGCCACCAAGCGTCGTGCCGAGACCGACGTAGGTCGGCTGCTCGGACGGCGCCGGCGCGAATTCCAGCATCACGCTCAGGTTCGACACGTTCATCGCGGCGATCTGGATTCCCATCATCACGAAGACGGCGCCGAACACGCCGAGCGTCGGCGCCGCGATGGCCATCAGGTTGCCGGCGAGCGTGGCGCTCAGACCGAGGATGATCACCAGGCGATGCCCGTGCCGGTCGGCGAGCCACCCGAGCAGCGTGTTGCCCACCATCTGGCCGACGAAAAGGAGCGTGGTGAACACGCCGACCTGCGCGGCCGGCGCGTCCCACGCGCGTAGCGCGTACACGGTGTAGAAGCCGCTCCCGATCGATCCCACGACGCCGAAGGCGCGCGCGGTGAGATACCAGGCGAGGTTCGGATCGCGGCCGAGGAGCGCCGGGATCCGCGCGAGATACTCGCGGAGCGGTACGGCCGGCGCCGACGAGCCCGAGGCAGGCTCGCGGACGACCACCAGCGCACCGAACGAGAGCGCCAGGCACACGAACGTCAACAGGAAGCACCAACCGTAGCTGGCCGGCGCGGGAACCGTCGCCAGGATGCTCGCGGTCGCGACGCTGGCGGCCAGCCCCCCCGCGCTGGCCGCCAGATTCGCGAAGCCGAAGAACCGTCCGCGCAGGGTCACCGGGACCACTCGACCGATCAGGTCCATCCACGCCGGCATGAGCACGCCGCCGACGCCGGTCACCACGAGCAATACCAGGAGCATCACGCCGAGCGTCAGCGCCGGCGCGCGGTCGGCGAGGAAGAACGCGGCGAGCGCCAGGACGACGAACGGCACGCGCTCCCAGATCGTGTGGCGTATCACGAACGGCAGCTTCCGCTCGAGGGTCTCGGTGTGACCCGCCGCGAACAGCGACGGCATGAACCAGCCGAGGGTCATCACCGCCGGAATCGCGCCGATGACGACGTTGGGCGCGCCGAGATAGACGGCGAAGGCCGGCAAGATCGTGGACTGCGACGCGAACGCGAGCCCCACGACGAAGAGCGCATAGTCGGCGCCGAGCGCCGCCAGGTTGTGGCGGAGGTTTCCGCTCACGCGGTCAGCCGAGCCGGATGTCGAGCCAGCCGTGCGGCGTGACGGTCACGCGTTCGGACTCGCGCACCAGCACCGTCGTCGTCGCCGACTCGAAGATCGCCGGGCCCTTGACCTCGAGCCCGGCCGCGAGCGTCTCCATGCGGTAGAGCGGCACCTCGACCCAGTCGCCCAGCCAGACGCGACGGCGCGCGGAAGACGCGGCGGCGCTTCGACCGATCGCACCGGCGCCGGCCGGCAGCACCGGCAGCGCGCCGACGACCGCGACGCGGGCGTTGACGATGACGACCTCCTGCCCCGGCGCGCTGTAGGCGTAGAGCTCTTCGTGCCGCCGATGGAAGCGCTCGGCCACCTGCTCCAGGAGGTCCCCGGCCTGGAGCTCGACCCCGTCGAGGTCCACCTGGATCTCGAAAATCTGCTCGCCGTAGCGCATGTCGAGCGCGCGGCGCACCGTGACCGGCCCGTCGAAGCGGGCGAGCCGCTTTCGCCCTTCGCGCTCGAGCGTCGCGAAGAGCTTGCGCAGGCCCGCCGCCGTCATTCGTCCCACCTCGCTCACGTGGGAGCGCACGAGCTCGTAGCGCAGATCCGTCGCCAGCATGCCCCACGCCGAGAGCACCGCGGCCACCGACGGCACGACGACCCGGTGAATCTCGAGGAGGCGCGCGACCTCGGTCACGTGCAGTCCCGCGGCGCCGCCGAACGAGACCAGCGCGAACCGGCGCGGATCCACGCCACGACGGACCGAGACGATCTTGATCCCTTCCGCCATGTTGGTGTTGACGACGCGCGAGATCCCCTCGGCCGCCCGGAGCGCCGTCGTGCCCAGGTCTCGCGCGACCGCGTCGACGGCGGTCCGGGCCGCGCGGGTGTCGAGCGCGATACGACCGCCGAGGAAGTTCGCGGGATCGAGGAAGCCGAGCACCAGGTTCGCGTCGGTCACCGTCGCGCGCGTGCCGCCCTTGCCGTAGCAGGCCGGGCCCGGCTGCGCGCCGGCGCTCTCGGGTCCGACGTGGAGAATCCCTCCCGGGTCGACCGAGGCGACCGAGCCGCCGCCGGCGCCGAGCGTGTGGATGTCGATGGCCGGCAGCGCGACCTTCGCGACGCCGATCGTCTTTTCGCCGGTGAGCTGCGGCTCGCCGCCCTGGAGGAGCGCGATGTCGGTCGACGTGCCGCCCATGTCGAACGTGATCAGGTTCGGCTCGTCGAGAAGCCGCGCGCAGTAGCGCCCGGCGGCGACACCGCCGGCCGGCCCCGACAGCACGGCCCCCGCCGCCAGGCGCGTCGATTCGCGCACCGGCGCCACGCCGCCGTGAGACTGGATGATCAGGACGTCACCGCGATAGCCGTGGCTCGCGAGGCGCGCCGCGAGATTCTTCAGATAGCTCGCGAGCGCCGGTCCGACGTACGCGTTCACCACCGTGGTCCAGACGCGCTCGTATTCCTTGATCTGCGGCAGAACCTCGGACGAGAGCGAGACGTACGCGCCCGGCAGGCGGCGCGCCACCGCACGCCCGGTCAGCTTCTCGTGCCGATCGTTGCGGTATGAGTGCAGATAGCAGACGGCGACCGCGTCCACGCGCGCCTTCTCCAGGGCCGCGATCGACGCCTGGAGCGAACGGGCACTGAGCGGGATCGCGACGGTGCCGTCGAAGCGCAGGCGCTCGCGCACGCCCAGTCGGCGAGCGCGCGGGACGAGCGGCACCGGAGGCGGCATGCGCAGGTTGTAGCGGTCGTCCTTCAGGCCTTCGCGCATCTCGATGACGTCGCGGTGGCCCTCGGTCGTCAGCAGACCGACTTTCGCGCCCTTCCGCTCGAGCAGCGCGTTGGTCGCGACCGTGGTGCCGTGCACGATCGACTCGGTCTGCTCGAGGAGCCCGTGCAGGTCCGTGCCGACCTCGGCGGCGAGGAGCCCGAGCCCGTCGATCAGGCCCAGCGACGGGTCTGGCGGCGTCGAGGCGCACTTGGCGATGGCGAGCGAGCCACGCTCGTCGACCGCGACCAGGTCGGTGAAGGTACCGCCGACGTCGATACCGATACGGTAGCGTCGGCTCAGTAGAGCGTCCTCTGGATGCCTTCCTCGCTCTCGCGCACGTAGTCCTCGAGGCTCTTACCTTCCGGCTGGAGCTTGTCGTAGAGCACGCACGCCATCGACGGCAGAACGGAGCGATCCGGCCACGCCTCGGGCTCCCAGAGCTGGGAGCGCCGAAACGCCTTGGGACAGTGCAGGAAGCATTCCTCGACCTGGACGCCGATGGCGACGAGCGGCCGCTTGCCCTTCGCCGCCAGCGAGTCCAGCACGTCCTCGTCGCGCACGATCGAGGCGCGGCCGTTCACGCGCAACGTTTCCTCGCGCCCGGGGATCAGGAAGATCAGGCCGACGTGCGGATTGTCGATGAGGTTGCGCAGCCCGTCGAGGCGCTTGTTGCCCGGACGATCGGGAATCACCAGGTGCCGCTCGTCGAGCACACGCACGAAGCCAGGCGCGTCGCCCTTGGGCGAGACGTCGCAGCGGCCCGTGGCGTCGGACGTGGCCAGCAGGAGAAACGGCGCGTGGGCGATGAACTCCCGGCTCGGCGCGTCGATGAAGGGCGATTCCTTCTTGATTGCCCGCTCACTCGGCGTGCCCATCAGATCGCGCAGCTCTTTTTCGGAAGTTATCGTCCGCTTGAACATGTGAATCCTCCTCGCCGGTCACGGGCTCCACGCGCGACGCCGGGCGACCGTCGCTCAGCCAAAGTAGTCGGCGCCCACGAGCAAGTCAACGGTCGGTGTGGTCGCGCCGGATCGCGTACGGATACGGTCCCTCGGGCGATTTCCCCTCGGCGAACCGCCGGAGACTGAACGCGTCGATGTCGACCGTCTTCGCCCGACCGTCCACGATCAGCTCGGCCATGCACACGCCCACGGCGGGCGCGATCTTGAAGCCCGAGCCGCTGAACGCGGTCGCGAGATAGAGGCCGTCGATGCCGTCCACGCGTCCGAGGATCGCGTGTCGGTCGCGGCTATAGCAATCGACGGCGCGATAGCCGCGCGCGAGCGTGGCGCCTTCCATGGCCGGGATCCGGTGCGTCAACATCTGGGCACCGACGCTCGGCGCGCTCGGCGCCAGCACCATCGGCGCGTCGGGATCGAGATCCCACTCCTGGCACGGCACGCCGACGATCGTGCGGATGCCGCTCTCGGGCCGGAAGTAGGTACCGAGCACGTTGTCGATGAAGATCACGTGGGGCTGCGCCAGCGCCCGCGGGCGTGTGACCTGCACCGTGTCGATCCCTTTCGGCCGTGCCGGAAGCTCGATCCCGATCTCGCGGCAGATCCGCGGAGCCCACGCGCCCGCGGCCACGACGACGGCACCGGCGTCGATGCGCCCGGCGCTCGTCTCGACACCGATCACACGACTCTCGCGGCGCAGGATCGTCCGGACCGGAGACCACTGGCGGATCTGCGCGCCGAGCTCGGACGCCCGGCGCGCGAATCCATCCACCGTCGTGGCCGGATCCGCGTACCCGCTCTCGGGCTCCCACGCGGCGGCGCCGATGTCATCGACGTTGGCGAAGGGCTGGAGATCGCGGAGCCCGCCGGGAGTCATCGCCACGGTATTCACGCCGATGCCGCGCAGCATCTCGACGTTCTTCCGGAGCGCGTCGGCGTACTGGCGGGGCGACGACGTTGACGAATCCGGTGTGCGTGAAGACGGACGGCCCGCCCATGATCTCGGGCCAATGGCGGAAGATCGGAAAGCTGGCGAACGCGAGACGCGCGTCCCACTCGTTGGTGTAGTGCATGCGGACGAGCGCGCTCGAGCGCCCGGAGGCGCCGTTGGCCAGCGCAGCCTGCTCGCAGAGCACGACGCGCCCGACGCCTCGCGCGGCGAGCGCATACGCGATGCTCACGCCGTTGACCCCGCCTCCGACGACGACGACGTCGGCTATCTCGCTCACGCGGAATACCTTATCATGTGCTGAGCCCGCCGGAGGTTTTCACAACCAGGCTCCGGCGGTGTTTTCACAGATGATGGGTGCACAACCGTTCGAGACGATCGTGGGCGCGCATCACGGCGAGATCTATCGCTACCTCCGACGAGTCACCTCTCGACCGACGGAGGCGGAAGACCTGTCCCAGGAGACGTTCCTCCGGGCCTATCGGGCCTACCGAACCTTGAGCCCGGACGCCAACGTGCGGGCGTGGCTCTTCGCGATCGCCACCAATCTGAGTCGCAATCATTTCCGGTCGGAAAAACGCCGACGGGTCGCCCACCAGGCCGTATCGGTGGAGAGCCGCGAAGCCGATCTGGAGGGACCGGAGGACGAGGCGCGGTTCGGCGAGGCCCGAACGCTCGTGGAGAGCACCGTCCAGAGCCTTCCCCTCAAGCAGCGCCTGGCGTTCATCATGCGCAAGATCCACGATCTCGACTACGAAGCGATCGGCCGAAGCCTCGACTGCTCGGCCGAGAGCGCACGGGCGCACGTCTTTCAAGCCCTGCGCAAGATCCGGCTGAGTCTCAACGGTCACGAGCTTCCGGCCCCCGGAGGCGTCGAAAGGCGGGCATCGCCTGCCGAGACCAGCCCGTTCGGCATGGAGCGACCGCGATGACGCGCAAAGCACGAGTGTGCCTCGAGATCGAACCCGACCTCATCGCCGCGGCCACGGGCGACGCCGAGCCCTCGACCGCGCGGCGGGTCGAGCATCACATCGACTCCTGCGGCGCATGCCGCGGCGAGTTCCACCGCTATCGCGAGATCGAGGGCGTCGTGGGCGCGCTCCGGCGGACGCCGGCGGGGGCGGAAAGCGCGGCGCGGGCGCGCGAGGGTCTCGAGTCGAAGCTGGCGGACCTGAAATCGCGGCTGGTGTCGTACCGGGTGTTCCCGTCGCCGCTGGGACACATTCTCATCGCGCGCTCGGAGCACGGCGTGTCGCTCGTCGAATATCTGCACGGCCGCGCCGATGTGAAGGCCTCCCGGCTCGGCCGGGTCGCCGGGGTCGATCTGCAGGAGGACGGCGCCGAAGTCGAGACGCTCTATCGTGAGCTGCTCGAGTACCTGCGCGGCGACCGCACGCGCCTGGAGTGGCCGCTCGACCTCCGTCTGGCGCGCAGCGACTTCCACCGCGCGGTGCTCCGCGCGACCGCCGCGATCCCCTACGGCGCCGTCACGTCCTACGCCGGCATCGCCGCCGAGATCGGCAAGCCGGCGGCCACGCGCGCCGTCGCGCAGGCCCTGCGCTGGAACCCGCTGCCGATCGTGGTGCCCTGCCACCGCATCATCGGAACCTCGGGCGCGCTCACCGGCTACTCCGGCGACAAGGTCGGGCTCAAGCAGCAGCTCCTCGCCGTCGAAGGCATCCAGGCGATGGGCAAGCGTGGCGCTTCGCGAGTCGCGCGCAACACGCTCTACCACTACGAGCGCAACGACCAGCACGAGTACTGCCTGCCGACGTGCGGCGACATCGCGCGCCGTCCGATCGGGCCTGTCACCTTGCTGGCGTCGCGCGAGCTCGCCGGCTCGCTCGGCCTCGTCCCCTGTACGAGCTGCCGGCCGGATCTCCACCCGCTCGCCGCCTAGCACTTCTCTCGTCGTTTTCACGCCGCCCTCCCCGCGGTGTCATAGGGAGCAGAAGGGGAGGTCGACATGCAATCCGTAACGCTTGGCACGCTGTCGCTGTTGGTGGCGCTGTTCCCATTCGGACTGCTGATCGCGGCCTTGAAGATCTCGAACTGGCGGCAGCACGTGCGGCTCGCCGAGATCGCGCGCCAGATCGCGGTGACCGACGCGATCCACGCGGAGCTCGGCGCCGTCGTGTCGCCGGTGGTGCGCCGGAAGCTCGGGCGGGGCTGGCGGCTCTCGATCCCGGTGCCGCTCGATCGGCCCGACACGATCATGCAGGTGCTGAGCGCTGCGTACCGCGCCTTCAGCACCGCGGAGCGGACGAGCCCGCGGCACTTCGAGATCGTGCTGACGCCGCAGGAGCAACCCGTACCACGACGAATCCCCATGACGGTTCCGGCGGCGACGCCGAGAGGGAGATCGGTGTCATGGACATGAACGTGTATCTGGTGGAGTGGTGGGCCAAGGAGCGTCTGGACGAGATCCGTGCCGCGATGGTGCGCGAGCAGCTGGCTGGCTCGGTGCGGCAACGGCCGCCGTTCCGGGTGGCGCTCGGTCTTGCGCTGATCAACGTCGGACGGAAGCTGCAGGGCAGCCACGCGGCGGTCGGAGCTCCGGCGACCGGCGCCTCGGCCGCCTCGTAGCGGCGTCGCAACATCGGGGGAGCTTCGGCTCCCCCGATTACTTCTTCACGAATCCATTCTCGCGATCGGTCGCCCGCGCTTGCCGGGCACGCTTCGACGGCGGCCCATAGCCGCCTCCCCCCGAAGACTCGATCAGAAACACGTCGCCCTTCCGAACGGGCACGCCGACTTCCTTGGTCTTCAAGACGCGGCTCGCCCGCCCGCGCGACTCGAGCCGGTAGCGATGAGGCAAGCCGTCCTTGCCGCCGAGGAGGCCGTACGGGGCGTGGCGCACGCCGTCGCCGGCCGTATTGGCGACCGCCGGATCCTCGATGTCGACCCGCAGGCGCAGCACCGCGCCGACGCCGCCGCGATGCATGCCGTCGCCGGCGGAGTCGGGTCTGAACTCGTGGCGCTCGAACGTCAGCGGGAACCGTGCTTCGGCGACCTCGACGCTCCCGAACTTGATGCCGCCGGCTGCCTGTCCCTCGCCCGCGGTCTCCCACCCGTCGCCCGCGACGCTGGCGCCGCCGCCCGGCCGCGCGTGGAACATGTGCCAGATGAACGGCTTGCGGGTCCGCGGATTCACACCCTTGATCGCGATGCGGAATCGACGGCCCCAGCCCGAGAGCACGCGATCGGGGCACGCCGGCGCCAGCGCCCGGATCATCGCCTCGGCGATCTCCTGCGCGCAGTGATTCGTCGCCAGGGTCACCGGCGCCGGCGGAAACGGCCAGACGATCGTGCCTTGCTTGGCGATCACCTTGACCGGCCGGAACGTGCCCGAGTTCTTCGGCGTCCGCGGATCGATGAGATACGCGAAGGCCATGTGCACCGCCGACATCGTGTTCGGGAACGACGAGTTCACGAATCCCGTGACTTGAGGATGCGAGTCGCTGAGGTCGACCGTCAGCCCATCGCCCCGCTTGGTCACCGTGGCGCGGATCCAGATGTCGGTGAACTCGTGGCCGTCGTCGTCCAGGATCGTCTCGCCGCGATAGACGCCGTCCTTCCACGTGGCGACGCACGCGCGCGCCTGGCGCTCGGCGCCGTCCAGGATCTCGTCGATCGCCTCGAGCACCGTCGAGGCGCCGTACTCCGCGATGAGCGCGAGCAGCCGCCGCTCGCCGACGCGCGCCGAGCCGATCATCGCGCGCAGATCGCCCATGAAGTCGTGCGGGTGGCGGACGTTCGTGGTGATCATGCGCAGCACGTCGTCGCGCAGCTCTCCGGCGTCGTAGAGCTTCAGCGGCGTGATGCGCAGCCCCTCCTGCCAGATCTCGGTAGCGCCCGGATTGTAGGCGCCGTGGGTCGAGCCGCCGATGTCGCTCTGGTGGGCCCGATTGATGGACCAGAAGGCGACCTCGTCGCCGACGAACACCGGCACGAACGCCGTCAGGTCGGGAAGGTGGTTGTTGCCGTGATACGGATCGTTGAGGAGATAGACGTCGCCCGGTCTCACCCGTCCCTTGAAGGAGTCGCGCACGGACTCGACCGCCCACGGGATCGCGCCCACGTGGATCGGCACGTGCTCGGCTTGTGCGATCAGCCGCGCGCCCGCGTCGCAGAGGGCCGTCGAGAAGTCGCGGCTCGAGTTCAGGATCTGGGAGTACGCCGTGCGCAGCATCGCTTCGCCCATCTCCTGCACGATGGCCTCGAGGCGATGCGTCAGGACCGACACCGTGACCGGATCGCTCATAGCCATCAGATCTACGCGATCGGATCGCCGGGGTCAACTCGCTTGGCGAGCGGTCACAGGACCGCGCGACATCGGGCTCGATCGGGTTTGAGTATCATCGGCGGGTGCGTGACGCCGGACCGTCTCACGCGGGATCGCTGAGCGAGGTCGCCGCGCTCTTCTTGAAGCTCGGCTTCGTCGCATTCGGCGGGCCCGCGGCGCACATCGCGCTCATGCGCGACGAGGTCGTAACGCGGCGGCGCTGGGTGACCGAGCAGCAATTCCTCGATCTGCTCGGCGCCAGCAATCTCATCCCCGGCCCCACCTCGACCGAGCTGGCGATCTTCCTGCCGTCGTTCGTATTCGTCGCGATCGTGTATCCGCTCGTGCCCCGCCTCCGCAGCTCGCGTGAACGTTGCGGCGATCGGGCTCATGCTGGCGGTCACCTGGCAGCTCGGACGCAGCGCCGTGATCGACGGGCCGAGCGCCGCCCTGGCGCTGGTGGCGACAATTCTGCTGCTGCGGTGGCGGATCAATTCCGTGTGGCTCATCGCCGGCGCCGGCGTGATCGGCACCGTCATCCACTGGCTCGGACGCTGAGGCGCGCGGCCGCCGCTCGGGCGGTACCCGGTCGGGGAAACTCGGCTCAGGCGACCGCTGGACGCGATGAGGCGGCGAGCGAGATCAGCATCTCGAGATGCTGCAGATCGAACGGCTTGGGCACGTAGGCAAAGATGCCCCCCGCGAGCGCATTGGCCGCGGATCGGTTGTCCTCGTTGCCCGTCAGCATCAAAACCGGCGTCCGCAGGCCGCGCTGCCGCATCTTCGCGAGCAGCTCGAGACCGGTCATGCGCGGCATGTACATGTCGAGCAGGACCAGGTCGAACTCGGCGCGCTCGAGCGCCGCGAAGCCTTCGGCGCCGTCGCGCGCGATCTCGACCGAGTAGGCGTGGTCGTGACGGAACAGGCCGAGCGCGTCGTGCAGCACCTGCACCACCGCCGCGTCGTCATCGACGATCAGCACGCGCTTGGTCGCGCGCGCGGTGCCGGCGAGCGTGCTCATCTCAGAGACCTCCCACGAGGTTGCGTCCCTGTCGCTTGGCGTCGTAGAGGGCGTGGTCCGCGCGCTTGATCAAGTCGGTGACGTTCCCCGGATCGTCGGGATAGCCGGCGACGCCGAAGCTCGCCGTCAGCGGTCCGTGCTGGAACGGATAGCGCTCGATGATCGCGCGCATCCGCTCCGCGTACACCAGGGCCGCCGCCTTGGTGGTGCTCGGCAGCAGCGCGATGAACTCGTCCCCGCCGTAGCGCGCCACGACCGAGTCCCGCCGCGATTGGCTCGCCAGGAGCTGCACGACCTGCTTGAGCACGTCGTCGCCGGCGCCGTGGCCGTAGCGATCGTTGACGGCCTTGAACCCGTCGAGGTCGAGCAGGATCAGCGAGAGCGGCTGCTGATAACGGGCCGCGCGGCTCACCTCTTCATAGAGCCGCAGCATCAGATAGCGCCGGTTGTAGCCGTCGGTGAGCGGATCCTTGAACGACAGCTCCTCCAGCCGTGCGCTGCGGACGGCGATCGCCGCGTAGGCGGCGAAGGCCCTGGCCACGTCCTCGAGGCGCGGATGAAACGGAACCGCCTGACCGTCGCTCCCGATCGCGTTGATCAGCTGCAGGACGCCGAGGTTTCGCTGTGACGCGTCTCGCAGCGGGACCGCCAGCACCGAATGGGTTCGATAGCCCGTCGTCAGATCCACGCGCCAGTTGAAGGCGTAGGGCGCGTCACTGGGGATGTCGTAGGCTTCCGGCACATTGACCACCTCGCCGGAGTTCGCGACATAGCCCGCGAGGCTCGGCACGTCGAGCGGCAGCCGCTCGATATCGAGTCGCTGTTGCAGCTCGTAGTCGCCGAGCCGCCGGTTGGTGATCTCGTTCTGGACCACGGCGAAGCGCAGATGCGCGCCTTCCCGCAGGAAGAGGGTCGCCGCCTCGGCGCCCGTGAAGCGGCGCGCCTGGGTCACGATGCGCTCGAGCACGGGGGCGAGCTCGCCCTCGCTGCTGATGGCGATCCCGAGCTGCAGGAGGTCTTCGACCAGTTGGGCGCCGTGTTCCTTGGTGGTCGCACCCATGACCCCGGTCAAGCTCAGATTCCCCATCTTCGCGCCCGGGATGTCCATGACACGTTAGAGAAAGCACGCGTGGTGCCAGACCTGGGTGCGTCGGAAATGGCTGAAATTCCGGTAAGACTACGGAAGGACCGGTCCGCTGACCGGGCCCGAGCCGGTCAGTTTCTGATCAGGTCGGCGACTTTCCTCTCAGGACACAGCAGGTTCCCAAACTTTCCGAAAAGCTGGGCTACCCGGGAGAACGAGCGCTAGTCGACAGCGTCGAGGTGCGTGATCCGCGGCTCGGCGCCTGAACGATCGGGCCCGTCGGCGACCGCGAGGAGCCGGTACACCAACACCGCGTCGCGGACACCCTTGAACCGCTCGAGCCGCCCCGGCGTGACCTCGATCCTGGACGCCACCAGATTCCGGATCGCGTCGGACATGAGCACTTCGCCCCCGAGTGTCAGCGCCTGGATGCGCGCGACCAGGTTCACGGCGGGTCCGACCACGCCGTACTTCACGCGCTCGGTACTCCCGATGTTGCCGGCCACGACCGACCCGACGTGGAGCCCGATGCCCATGCTGAGCTCGGGCAAGCCGCGCTGCCGGCTGTCGGCGTTGAACGCGCGCAGGGCCTGCTGCATCGCGTGGGCGCAACGTACGGCGCGCTCGGCGTCGTCCGGACGGCCGAACGGTGCGCCGAAGAGCACGAAGATCGCGTCGCCGATGAACTCGTTGATCGTGCCGCCGTGCTGGATGATCACCGGCGTCATCTTGGCCAGGTATTCGTTGAGCAGGCCGATCATCGCCCGCGCGCCGAGACGCTCCGAGAGCTCGGAGAAGCCGCGGAGGTCGGACATGAGCATCGCGACCTCTCGCACCTCGCCGCCGAGCTGCAACGCGTCGCGGTCGCGCAGGCATTGCTCGGCGAGCTCCGGGCTGACGTAGCGTCCGAAAGTCTCGCGGATGAAATCGCGGTCGCGCAGGGCCTGCACCATGTCGCCCATCGCCCGGGCCAGGACGCCGATCTCGTCCCGGCTCCTGGGCACGACGGTCACCGCCAAATCGCCGTGACGGATCCGGCGCGCGTGTCGCGCCAGCTCCTGCAACGGCCGCGCGATCCACCGCGCCAGCATCACGCCGCCGGCCACGGCGAGCAGCAGCGCCACCAGGCCGAGCGCGAGCGCGACGCGGGCCTCGGCGTCGACGTGCTCGGTGTAGTCGGTCGCGGGGACGACGACCTCCACCACCCACTGCAGATCACCGACCGAGATGGGCACCGCGCGGGCGAGATACGTCTCGCCCTGGTGCTCGAATTCGTACGTGGCGTCGCTCACCGGGGTCTGTCGCATCGCCGCGGCGGCGAGCTCGGCGTCGATGACCTCTCGACGCGAGGCGCCGGAGCCCCCGCGCCCGACCAGCAGCGCGCCCTGCGCCGTCGCGACGAACACGCGCCCGCGCGAAGACACTTGCAGGTCTTTGAAGGCGCTCGCCAGCCGGTCCAGCGAGAAATCCACGGTGAAGACGCCCTTCACGCCGCCGAGCACGTCGAGGACAGGAGCGGCGCAGGTGATGCCGAGTCCGCCGCCGGCGTAGAACTCGTACGGCTCGGTCCATACCGGCGCTCGTTGAGCTTCCGCAGCGCGGAAGTACGGCCGCTCGGTCGGACGGTAGCGATGGTCATCGGTGCGGCGCACCGGCTCCCGGCGGCCGTCCGGGAGCATGCGATCTTCCTCGAGCCGGATGCGACCTCGATACGGGAAGCTCTTGTTGATGTAGACGTTGTCGCGAGGATCGCGCCACGCGCCGAGAAACCGGTTGAGCCGGTCGCCGTAGCTCACCCAGCTCAGGTGCGGGTGGGCACGCAGCACCGCCAACGTGAACCGCTCGAGCGCGCGATCATCTCCGAGATCGAGCTGCCCTTGCTGCACCATCTCGGCGCCCAGACGCGCCGTCGCCGAGGCGTCCTCGAGCACGCGGTCGGCGTGGGCCGCGGTCAACCGGGCGGCCTGGGACATCGCCGCGTCGAGGAGGGCGCGCGACCGCGCTCGCTGATCGCGCCAGGCCACGCCGCCGATGATGGCGCCGGTGAGACCGGTGAGCAGCACCACCAGCCCCACGAGGGCCAGGGTGAACGGAGGACGGCGCCGGAATATTCGAGCGAGAGACGAGAAAGTGGCCAGGGAAACCACGGTACCGTCCCGACCGGAGCCGGTCAAACTATATGAGCTATATGAGCTGCTCCGGGCGACCGCTCATGTCGCCGGCCGTGACCCGCCGTACGCCTCGCTCGGGCCGTAGCGGCTGTCCTCGAAGAGGAGCCTGGCGCGCGCCCCGACGACACGGCTCCAGTTCGCGAGCGCGGTCTCGGACCATTCCGCGTCGGGCCTGGGCTCGTCGTCGAAGTTGTCGTACGTATCGACGCCGCGCATGAGCATCGCGGGCTGGCGCACCTTCGCGGGCTTCGCCCACGTCGGCAGCATCTCGACGAGCAGGAGGAATCGCCGGTCGGGTCCGAAGTTTCCCGCCGAGCCGTGGACGAGCGAGTTGTCGAACATGGCCATCTCGCCCGGCTGAAGCGCGAAGTCGACCGCCTTCGACTCGTCGAACGGCTCACTGATGTACTGGCCGCGCGCCAGGATGCTCTTCGGGTCGTCGGTCTCCTCGTGGCGCAGGATGCCCCACGTGTGCGAGCCGGGAATGCCGCGCAAGCAGCCCTGCCGGCTGCCGCACTCGGAGAGCGCGAGCGCGCCCAGCACCACCGGGACGGCCGAGCCGTAGAACGAATCCTGATGCCAGCCCGCGAAGGTCTCGCCGTCGGCCTTCTTCACCCGCCACGCCATGCTCCAGCAGCGGAGGTTCGGCCCGATCAGGTCCTCGAAGATGTCCAGGACGTACGGGTCCTCGGCGATGTCGAGCACCCACGGACAGAGAAGATGCGACTTCGTCTTCATCTTCTTGATGTCCGAGCACGCGCGCCTCCAGCGACTCGAACCGCTCGCGATAGTGGCCGGCGCGCTCCGCGCTCATCGCGCGCACGGGCGACAGGAATCCGTCGCGCTGGAACGACTGCACCTGGGCCTCGGTCAGGATCTTCGGCACGGCGTCACTCCTTCTGGTCCTTCGAGAAGAGCTCGTCGAGCTTGCCCTCGTAGGCGTGGTAGTCGAGGAATTCGTAGAGCTCGGCGCGTGTCTGCATCGAGGAGACGACGCGCTTCTGTGAGCCGTCTCGTCTGACGGTCTCGTAGACGGAGAGCGCCGCCGCATTCATCGCGCGAAACGCCGACAGCGGATAGAGGACGATCCCCACTCCGGCGCCGGCCAGCTCGTCGACGGAGAACAGCGGCGTCACACCGAACTCGGTGATGTTGGCGAGAATCGGAACACGGACCGCATCGGCGAACCGCCGAAACACCGCGAGCTCGGTGACCGCCTCCGGAAATACCATGTCGGCGCCGGCTTCGACACATGCCGCGGCACGCTCGATCGCGGGCTCGACTCCCTCGACTGCCAGCGCGTCGGTCCGGGCCATGATGACGAACGCCGGATCGGTTCGCGCGTCGACCGCGGCCTTGATGCGGTCGACCATCTCGGTCTTCGCGACGATGGCCTTGCCCGGCCGGTGCCCACACCGCTTGGCCTGCACCTGATCTTCTATATGCATCGCGCCGGCGCCCGACGCGATCAGCGATCGCACGGTCCGGGCGATGTTGAACGCGCCTCCGAATCCCGTATCCGCATCCACCAGGAGCGGCAGCCGCGTGCTGCCGGCGATCCGTCGCACGTCGGTCAGCACGTCCTCGAGCGTCGTGATCCCCAGATCGGGCACACCAAGCGACCCCGCCGCGACGCCACCACCGGACAGATAGATCGCCTTGAACCCAACCCGCTCGGCCATCCGCGCGGCATACGCGTAGATGCATCCGACCACCTGCAGCGGCCGTTCGTCCTTCACGGCCGCCCGGAACTGCGCCCCCGCCGACGTCGCGCTCATGCCCAGACCATACAACACCCCGTGGGCCTCTGCCGACGGCTCGACCGCCGGCCGCGCCCGTCAGCGCGGCGCGCCGAGCCCGTTCACGTTGATCAGGTCCTTCGCCGTCCACCCGTCGATGTCGTACTCGGCCATGCAGGTCTCGGCGAACTGCTTCCAGCGATCGTACTGGCCCGAGGCGAGCGCGCCGAGCAACGCATAGCGCCGGATCTCCTCGTGGCTGCCCGAGTAGTTGATCTCGTAGAGCTCGTGACGGCCGCCGAACTCGGTGCCGACCGCGTCCCATAGGAGCTTCATGAGCTTGACGCGCTCGACGGCGTCGACTCCGCCCGAGCCGCGCATATACAGGTCGAGGTACTTGCGCAGATCCGCGTTCTTGAAGTCGCGCGCGTGCGAGTTGAGGTAGATGAGCCCGCTGGCGACGGTCTTCTCGATCAGGTTCTTGATCTGCACGTAAGCCTCGGGCGCCAGCACCTGGTAGGCGGCCGCCGGCTCCATGGCCGGCAGGATGCAGCCGCCCGTCCACGGATCGCCGCTCTTGGCCATCGCGTCGGAGAGCCCCCAGATCATGTTGCGCCAGGCGATGACCTCGCCGATGTTCGCCTCGACCCCCCGGAACGAGCGCGCCCCGGTGATCTCGGTCGCCTTGATCATGAGTCCGGTGATGAAGTCGAGCTTGACCGCCAGGCGCGTGCAGCCGTGGATGAGGGCGCGCGGCAGGAAGCCGGTCCGCGGGAAGAAGTTGTTCGCCTTCTCGACGTCGGCGTAGACGAACACGTCTTCCCAGGGCACGAACACGTTGTCCATCACGAAGATCGCGTCGTTCTCGTCGAGTCGGCTCGACAGCGGGTAGTCGAACGGGCTGCCGAGCAGGGCCGCGCGCATCTCGTTCGACACGCGGCAGATGAGCTTCACGCCCTTGGCGTTCGTCGGCACCATGAACACGATCGCGAAGTTCTTGCCCTGGACCGGAATGAGCCCGTGATGCGCGACGAACGTGAAGTGCGTCAGCGCCGAGCCGGTCGCGACGACCTTGGCGCCGGAGACGTAGATCCCGGCGTCGGTCTCCTTGGTGACGTGCGCGCAGATGTCGATCGGCCCGCCCGGCGCGCCGGGGGCCAGGTTCCGGTCGACGGGAGGATGGATGATCGCGTGATTGATGAATGGCACGCGCTCCTGCGAGAACCGATACCAGCGCCGCGCGTTGTCCTGATACGGCGCATAGAATTCGGCGTTGGCGCCGAGCGTGCCCAGGAACGCCGCCTTGTAGTCGGGCGAGCGCCCGAGCCACCCGTAAGTGATCCGCGCCCACGCCGCGATGGCGTCGCGCCCCGCCACCTGCTCCTCGACCGTGGTGGGAGCGCGGAAGTATCGATGCGTGAACCCGCCCCATTCCGTGGGCTCGGTCAGGACGTTCCGGCCGCTCGCGTGGTCGTCGTGCAACGCATCGTAGAGCCGCGCGAGCATGCGGGCGCAGTTCTGGAAGGCCGGGTGCTTCGTGATGTTCTTGACGCGCTCGCCGTAGATCCAGACTTCGCGGCCGTCGTCGAGACTCTCGAGAAACTCCCGGCCGGTGTACGGAAGCGTTGGCGTCTTTGCGGCGGCCTGCGGTGCGGCCTCGGCCCGCTTCGCGGCTTTCGGCTTGGCGGCTCCAGCCATGGTCACACCCCCTGAGGATTCGACCCCGAACCGCCCCCCACTAACACCAGGGATCAGGGTTCGGTCAAGACCGAAATCCGTCGGCGGTCACCGCGCGGCGCGCGCCGGCCGAAGAGCCGCCCGAGCCACACGCGCGGAGCGAAGCGGGTCGCCGCGTCGTCGAACAGCGAGTAGAACACCGGGGTCGCCAGGAGGGTCAGGAGGAGCGACAGCATCTGGCCGCCGGCGATCACCGAGCCGATCGCCCGATTGTCGCCGGCGCCCACGCCTCGCGAAATCAGGAGCGGGAGCATCCCGGCCACGAAAGCGAGCGTCGTCATCAAGATCGGGCGGAGCCGATCGCGGTTGGCTTGTAGGATCGCCGCCTCGCGCGCGCATCCCCTGCGCCCGCAGCGCGATCGTGTGATCGATCTGGAGGATGGCGTTCTTCTTGACGACGCCGAAGAGCACCAGCAGGCCGAGGGCCGTATAGATGTTGAGCGACTGCCCGAAGGCCACGATCGACAGTAGCGCGAAGCGGCAAGGTCAGCGGCAGCGCGATCAGGATCGTGACCGGGTGGAGCCACGACTCGAACTGGGCCGCCAGGACCAGGTACATGAAAATGATCGACAGCACGAAGGCCAGCAGGAAATTCTTGGCGGCCTTGCCCATCTCCTTGGAGGTCCCGGTCGTCCCGGTCGCGTACGTCGAGTCGAGCTTCAGCGCCCTGACCTCGCGCTCGATCGCCTCGATCGCCGCCTGCTGGGAGTAGCCGGTACGCATGTTCGCGGTGATCGTGACCTGACGCCGCCGGCCGAGCCGGTCGACCTGCGAGGGTCCCTGGCTCTCCTCGAACGAGGCCACGTGCTCGAGGCTGACGGCGCCGAGCCGCGTCGACGGCACGTTCATCTGGCTCAGGCTCTCGGAGCTCGTGCGCCATGACGGGACGGCGCGCGCGTGGACCTCGTACTGCTCGCCGCCCTCGTTGTAGGTCGAGATCTTCTGGCCGGCGACCATCGTCTGGAGCGTCGAGGCCACGTCGGCCACCTGCACGCCGAGGTCGGCGGCCTTGGCGCGATCGAGCTTCACCGACAGCTCGGGCTTGCCGAGCACCAGGGTCGTGTCGACGTCGACCACGCCCGGTGTCTTGTTCAAGCGCGGCGGCGATCCGCTGGGAAAACTCGGCGAGCTTTCTGAGATCGGGCCCGCTGACGAAGAACGCGACCTCCTTGTTGGTGAAGCCGCCGCCGGCGATCGCGGCCACCTGCGACACGCTGGTCCGCAGCTCTCGGCGGCGAATCGCGGCAGCACCTCGTGCGCACCTGCGTCCATGATCTGGAACTGGGCTTGCTTGCGCTCCTGCACGGTCGACCAGCTTCACGAAGACCCGGCCGACGTTGGCGGTGCGACTGCTCGTCGTCGCCGACCAGCACGACCGTGTAGGCCACGCCGGGCAGACGCTTGACCTCGCGGCTCGACCCGCGCGGCGATCAGCTCGGTCTGCTCGACCGTGGTGCCTTCGGGCGCGCGCACGGCTCACCTCGAACTGCGACTCGTCGTTCTTCGGCAGGAAGTCCTTGCCGGCGACGCATGAAGAGCGGGACGACCGAGACGCAGCGTGCGCGACGCTCGCCAGCACGATGACCCAGCGGTGCGCCATCGACCACGCGAGCACGCGTCGCGTAGCCGCGCTCGATGCCGGCCGAAGATCCGCGAGTCCCGCGAGCGCGCGGCGCGCCGTGCGGTCGACCGAGAGCCAGCGGCTGGCCAGCATCGGCGTGAGCGTGAAGGCCACGAGCGAGCGAGACCACGATCGACGAACGCCATCGTGAGCCCGAACGAGTTCATGAACCGGCCGACGATGCCGCCCATGAACGCCACCGGCAGGAACACGGCGATCGAGCGACAGCGTCGTCGCCAGCACCGCCAGGCCGATCTCGCGCGTGCCCTCGAGCGCGGCCTGCGATCGGCGGCAGCCCCTTCTCCTCCATGAGGCGGTAGATGTTCTCGAGCACCACGATCGCGTCGTCGATGACGATGCCGACCGCCAGCGTCAGCGCCGAGCAGCGTCATGATGTTGAGCGTGAAGCCCATCGCCCACATGAGGCGCGAAGGTGCCGATGATCGAGGTCGGGATCGCGATGGCGGCGATCACCGTGGAGCGCCAGTTGCCGCAGGAACAGCAGCACCACCAGCGCCGCCAGGAACGCGCCGACCACCAGGTGCTCCTGGACCGTCGTCGACCGACGCCTTGATGTACTCCGACTCGTCGCGGACGACCTGCGAGCGCGTAGCCGGCCGGCAGCCGCGGCTCGATCTCGGCGAGCCGCTCCTTGACGCGCGTCGACGACCGCGACCGTGTTGGTGCCGGACTGCTTGCGGATCGCCAGCACGCACGGCCGGCTTGCCGTCGATGTTGCGCCGCGGTCTCGACGTCCTCGGTGCCGTCCTCGACCGCGCCGACGTCGCGCGAGCGTGATCTGGGTGCCGTTCCGCGTCGGCCACGACCAGCGCCGTCGAACTCGCGTACGGTGTTCGACCCGGCCCTTCATGCGCACGGTCAGCTCGCGCGGCCCTGGCTCACGGTGCCGCCGGGCAGCTGGAGGTTCTGGTTGCCGACGCGCGCGCGCCACCTCGGCGACCGTGAGGTTGTAGGCCCGCAGCCGCGCCGGATCCAGCCAGATGTTGACCTGGCGCGGCGCGGCCGCCGACGATCGTGCACCTGGCCGACGCCGCGCAGACGCCTCCAGCTCGCGCCGCACGGTCTTGTCGGCGAACTCCGTGATCTCGCGGATCGGCCGCTTCGGCCGACAGCGCCAGATAGAGGACGGGCGCCGCGTCCGGGTCGACCTTGTCGACGATCGGCGCGGTCGATGTCCCGGCGGCAGGTCGGCCAGGATCTGGTTGACCTTGTCCCGCACCTCCTGGGCGGCGACGTCGACGTTCTTCTCGAGCTTGAACTGGATGAAGACCTGCGAGACGCCTTCGGTCGAGATCGAGCGCAGCTCGTCGATGCCGGAGATCGTGTTCACCGCGCGCTCGATCCGGTCGGTGATCTCGGTCTCCACCTCCTCGGGCGCCGCGCCGGGCTGCCGGGTGGTCATCGACACCGTCGGGAAGTCGACCTTCGGGAACCGGTCGACGCCCAGGTTGAAGTAGGAGAAGGCCCCGACCACCACGAGCGAGAGCACCAGCACCGAGGCGAAGACCGGGCGCTTGATCGAGATCTCGGCCAGCCACTGCATCGCTAGCGCCTCCCTCTCGGGCCCCGCACACGGCGACTGCCGTCCGCTCAGCGCTGGCGGGCCGCCGCGCACGGCCACGCCCTCGCCGGCCGCTGACGAGGCCGCGCGACGATCTCGAACTGCCGCGCTTGACCCGTCCGCTGCCCGAGCTGCACGAGTCGCAGCTCGGCGCGCTCGTTCTTGATCACGAACAGCCTGCGAGACCCGGCTCTCGGTCCGCACGGCCGACACCGGCACGAACGGCGTCGGAGCGCCGGCCGGCAGCTCGATTCGCGCGGTGGCGAAGAGGCCGGGCTGCAGCTCCGCGCCGCGTTCGGCACGAGCGCCTCGACCACGAGCGCGCGCGACTCGGCCTTGAGCGCGGGCCCGACGTAGGCGATGGTTCCCTCGAAGGTCCGGCCGGGATAGGTCTGCACGGCGAAGGCGACCTTCTGGCCCCGCCGCACCGACGGCACGGCGGCCTCCGGCACCGCCAGCTCGACGCGCAGCGGATCGACGCGCACGAGCGTGGCGATCTTCGTCCCGCGCTGCACGTACTGGCCGACGTGCACGTGACGTCTCGGCGACCAACCGCCGCGTACGGCGCGCGGACCGCGGTGTCGGCCACGGCCTTGCGCGCCATCGCGACCCGGGCCCGCTGCGCCAGCAGCGTCTGGTAGATCTGGCGCGCGCTCGTTGACCTCGGCGTTGAACTGCTCCTTCTGCGCCAGATAATCGGCGCGCTGCAGATCGTGGTCCGAATGCGAGACGAGATCGTCTTTGCGCGAGTCGCTCGTAGCGCTGGTACTCGAGCTCCATGCGCTCGAGCATCACGCGCGCCTGGCGCACCTCGGGCGTCACGAGCGCGTCGAACGGCTGACCGGGCGCCAGACCCAGCTTCGCCGTCGTCTGCGCCTCGACCGCCTCGGCTTCGGCCAGCTGATTGCGGCGCATCTTCGCTCGTCGAGCTTCGCCGAGCACCGCGCCCGCATCGACCACCTGACCTCGCTCGGCGTCGACACGCAGCACACGGGCCTGACGTCTCGGCCGCGACGTCGGTCTCGGCGTCGGCGTTCAAGGTGCCGGTCACCTCGAGCGCGCGCGGAAGCGCACGCGCTTCGGCCGCGACCGATCTCGATCACGATCGCCAGCGGACGCGGGGCGCCGTCGTGCGGCTATCGGCTTCGGTAGCTCGTGCACGCGGCCAGCGGCCACGCCGCGAGTGAGCGTCAGCCCGGCGCCGGCGCGCCGAGTCCAGTGTCTGCGAGTCGTCCGCATCATCACGAGTGCGCCTCCTGCGTCTCTTCCGGCATCGCGAGCCGGCAGATGCGGCCCTCGAGGCTCGCGCCGAGCTGCGCCAGCATCGCGCGAGGCACGCGCTGGAGGGCGCTCTACCTCGGCGGGCGAGAGATCGAGACCGGCCTGCCAGGCTCGCGCGCTCCGGATCGCGGAAGAATTCACGGCGAAATGCTTCGTCGGTCACCATCTGCCCCAGCGCCTGCTCGACTGCACGCTGGCTCATCGCGGCCTTTCTCAGGTCTTTCGCGATCGCAAGCGCGCCCGTCGACTGTTCGCTCCGCAAGCTGCTGAAATGACAAGGATCGTGGCGCTCGAGCGCGCTTGGCGGAGAGCGTCGGCTTGTCGACGACGCGCCGGGTCGCGTGCGGAGAATTCTACAACCTGTCGAGACATCTCCAGATCAGTCCAGACCGAAGCGCTTCAGACGCGTGTAGAGCTGCGCGCGGGTGAGGCCGAGCGCCTTCGCGCGCGCGACTTGTTGCCGCGCGCGGTCGCGAGCGCGTCGCTGACGATCTGGCGCTCCGAGTCAGCGAGCGACGTGGCGGTCGGAAGGCTCGTCGGCGATCCGGCTGACCGTCGCGCGGCGCGGGGTCGCCGCTTGACGATCGCGAGCTGCCGGCGGTGAGCAGGCCGCCGTCGGACACGATGAGCGCGCGCTCGATCGCGTTCTACAGCTCGCGGATGTTGCCGGGCCACGGTGGGCGAGCAGCACTTCGCGGCGTCGCGGCTCAGACCGGGCTCGCCCTTGCCCATGCGGCCGCCGATCTCCCGCACGAAGTGGTCCGCGAGCAGCAGCACGTCGTCGCCGCGCTCGCGCAGCGGCGGCAGATGCACGGCGAAGACGTTGAGCCGGTAGAAGAGATCCTCGCGGAGGCGCCCGCACGCACCGCGCGCTCCAGATCGCGGTTGGTCGCCGCGATCACGCGCGCATCGATCCGGAGCGTCACGCTGCCGCCGACGCGCTGGAACTCGCGCTCCTGCAGGACGCGCAGCAGCTTGGCTTGCACCGGCGGCGGCATCTCGCCGATCTCGTCGAGGAACAGCGTGCCGCCGTCGCCTGCTCGAAGCGGCCAGGCCGCTGGCGATCCGCGCCGGTGAAGGCGCCGCGCTCGTGGCCGAACAGCTCCGACTCGAGCAGCGCGTCGGGCAGCGCCGCGCAGTTCACGGCCACGAACGGCCCGTCGGCCCGCGCGCTCGCGTGATGGATCGCGCGCGCGACCAGCTCCTTGCCCGTGCCGCTCTCGCCGGTGAGCAGCACCGTCGTGTCGGTGGGCGCGACTTTGGCGGAACGTTGCAGCACCTCGCGCAGGCCCGGCGCGCGGCCGATGATCCGATCGAAGCCGTAGCGCTCGCCGAGCTCTCGCAGTGCTCAGCCGCCCTCAGCGCGGGCCCCCGCCGCCGCGATCGCCAGCGCGCGTCCGAGCGGGTAGCGTCCCTCCGGCGAGAAGCTGGTCGTGTAGTGGCTCGCGTGCAGCACGGGACCGTTCGCCACGTGCTCGGCGAACACGGTGAAGGTCCGCCGATCGTCGGCCAGACAGGCGATAACCAGCCGGTCGTGCGGAATGAGCCGCTGGAGCTTCGCCGAGAACTCGCCGAGGAACTTTCGCGGATCGAAGGCATCGTCCATCGACCCCCGATGGCGGCCAGGCACGCGACGAGGTCGGCGAGCACGGCGCTCGCGTCGTGGGCGGCGCTCATCGACTGACGATATCACTTCCGGCGGGCCGGATTGACTTCGCGATGTGGCGTGTTACAAGGCACCTGAAGTCAGAGGAGGCGACCATGGCGCTGAACTTGAGAGACTTCCTCGCATCCCTCGGCGACGACCTGATCCGTGTCGACGACGAGATCGACCCGATCACCCAGGCCGGCGCGCTCTGCTCGGCGGCACCCCGGCCGATCATGCTGAGCCGGCTCAAGGGCTTCCGGGGCTGGTCGCTCTGCGACATCCTCGTGAAGGACCGTGCGCGCCAGGCCAAGGCCCTCGGCACCACGCCCAAGCACGTCGTGCGCGAGCTCTCCGACCGCATGTTCACGCGCGTACCCGGCGGCTCGAAGCTCGTGCCCGACGGACCGTGCAAGGAAGTGAAGCTCCTCGGCGCCGACGCCGACATCACCAAGCTCCCGATCCCGATCCACTCCGAGGGCGACGCGGGCCGCTACCTCGGCTCCGGCGTCACGATCACCCGCGATCCCGAAACGGGCGTCCGCAACGAGGCGATCATCCGGGCGCTCGTTCGCGGGCCGCGCAAGATGGGCTTCTGGATGGCCGCGCGCCACAACTGGGCGCACCTCATGAGATACCAGGAGCGCGGCCTGCCGGCGCCGATGGCGTTCGCGATCGGCCTGCATCCCGGCTACGAGATCCTCGCCAACTTCAGCGGCCGGCACGAGGGCTACGACGAGCTCGAGATGGGCGCGGGCGTGCTCGGCGAGACGGTCGAGCTCGTGAAGTGCGAGACGATCGACCTGGAAGTCCCCGCGCAGGCCGAGATCGTGATCGAGGGCGTCGTGCCGCCGGGCGTGCGCGAGCCCGAAGGGCCGTTCGGCGAATTCACCGGCTACAGCAAGGGCGCCGAGGGGCCGGCGCCGGTCTTCGAGGTCACCGGCATCACGCGGCGCCGCGACGCGATCTATCGCCACATGCAGGCGACCGTCTTCACCGACCACCAGCCGCTGGTCTCGGTGCCGATGGAGGCGAGCCTCTACCGGCGGCTCAGCGAGATCCACGGCCGCAGCGAGATCCACGACGTCTACATTCCGCCGTGGGTCACGATGTTCACCGTGTTCGTGCAGATGACGCCGCGCTGGGACGGTCAGGCGCGCGACGTGCTGCTCGGCGTGCTGTCGAGCCCGTATCTGCACCCGAAGATCGCGATCGCGGTCGACGAGGACGTGAACATCTACGACCCGCGCGAGCTCTTCTGGGCGATCTCGACGCGCGTGAACCCCGAGCGGGACGTCATCATGATCCCGCACGAGCGCATCCATCCGCTCGACATCTCGGCGCCGAACGTCGACCGCTCCGAGGTGACGGTGATGCGCGTGGGCGGCAAGATGGCGATCGATGCCACCAAGCCGCCCCTCTGGCGAAAGAAGGAGCGCGACGAGTTCGCGCGCATCAAACCCAAGGGCGCGGACGATCCCGCCCTGCGGGCGCTGCTGGCGCGCCTGGCCGCGATGGCGTAGCGCTCAGCTCACGCCGCTGAGACGCGACGCGCCCGGCGGCGACGCCGCGGGCGCTCGACCTTCTGCAGCGGACGCCGGGCCGAGAACCCGATCATCCGAGCGGCGCCCGAGCCGGCTCGCTGGACGGCGCTGGCCGCGCTCTGTGCCGCGCCGGCGGCCGCTCGGCCGACCTCGCCGCCGACTTCCCGGCCGGCGCCGACGGCCCCGCTGGTCGCGCTCATCGCGAGTCGTCCGAGATCGCCGCCGATCTCCTCGGCGGCGCGAATCGATCCGCGAACGGCGCTGACCGCGGTCGTTCCAAGCTCGGCGCCGACTTCCTGGGCGCCTCGAACCGCGCTGACGACCGTCTCGGTCAGGGCGTGAACCAGGCCGGTCGAGAGCGCTTCCGCGCCCCGGAACGTCGTGCGCAGGGCTTCAGGTATGCGGGCGTCGTCGACAATCCTGGTGGCGGGAACCGACGTGGGTGCTATACGCGTGCGACTCGTGGCTCGTCTTGGCATCGGTGAACCCCCCTCTAGCACCTCGTGAGATAGTGACATTGTGGAAGCTCGGCGCGGGCCCGTCAAACGCTCGCTCGGCACGCGGCATGACGTTTTTCACACCGCGAAACGAGTTACGCAAGGGCGTAACACAAACGTAGCAATTACACGGTAGCCCGGCTGGTAGCCTCCACGCCAGATCAGGAGGGCCCCGATGCAAATCCATCCGACGTCCTTTCTTCTCGGGCTTGGCGCCGCGCTCGTCGTTCCGCTCTTCACCCGGGTCCTCCGCCCGCTGGCCGTCGAGGCCGCGGTCGCGGGCATGGGGGTGATCGAGGAGGGGCGCCGTCTCGCCGCCGAACAGATGGAAACGTTCGAGGACATCGTCGCTGAAGCCCGGGCGCGACGCGAGGAGCAGCTGCTCGCCGGGGGCAACGGCCATCACGTCGAGGCCGCGGACGAAGTCGCGAGTGTCGGCGACGAGGCCGAGCGGGTCGGGACGCGGCGGCGGGGCAACGGCGGCCGGCGTCGCGTCTCCTGAGATGTCGGCGGTAACGCGCCTGGACGAGTGGGCGGACGCCCCTCGCGCGATTCGCATCGTCCACGACATCCCCGGGCGCCTGCGGCTGCGATTGCCGCCAGGCGCGAGCACCACCGGCCTTCAGGGGGTGATCGACGGATTGCACGGAGCGCAGAGCTCCGTCTGGTCGCCGCGCACGAGAAGCCTCCTGATTTGCTACGAGGCCGGCGTGCTCACGCCGGCCGAGATCGTGCGAGCGGTGGCCGAGCACGCCGATGTGGACCCGCCGGCGCCCAGCGCCGATTCCCGCGCCGAAGAAGGCCAGTCCCCGGTAGCCACGGCGATCGTCGGCACGTTCAGCAGCCTGAACGAGCGCGTCACGCAGCGCACACGCAGACGGCTCGATCTCGGGATGCTGGTCTCCGTCGGCCTGGTCCTCTGGGCGGGCCGGCAGCTCCTGCGCGGCCCGGTCACATCGCTCTCGTGGACGTCGGCGCTCTGGTACGCCCACGGGCTCTTCCGCGACTACACCGCTCCGCCTCCCGGGCGATAGCCGGCTCATGCACCGCACGATCGTCCATTCGGTCCGCGGGCGTCTCCGCGTCCGCTACCCGGCGCAGTGGCTGCAGCCGCGCTACTCGGTGATCGAGTCCGAGCTGAAGACGTTGCCAGGTGTTCGAGCGGTGCAGGGTCGCCCGCTGACCGGCAGCCTGCGCATCGACTACGATCCCTACAGCCTCGCCGCCGACGCGATCATCCACCGGCTCGACCGCATGATGGCGGAGCTGGCCGCGCCGTCGAAATCGATCCTGGCGCACGCCCCTCGGCGACAGCGTCAGACACTCCCGTCGGCGCCGGTGCTGAAGGTGATCGGCGCGACCTCGCTGCTCGTCACCGCGTGCTGCCTGCCGGTGCCGCAGGCCGTCACCGCCGGCCTCCTGCTGGCGTCGGCTGCACCGGCGTTTCTCCGAGCCGGCGCCACGCTCGCCACTCGCCGGCGGCTGAACGGAGACGTGCTCGAGGCCTCGACGCTCGGGCTCCTGATCGCGCGGCGAAACCTCACGTCCGCCGCGCTCCTGACGTGGGTGCGCGCCGTGGGCGAGCTCGTCGTGGCGCGCAGCATCGTGAAAGCACGGACATCGCTCAGCGACGTCGTCGGGATGCCCGAGCGGGTCGTGACGCGGCGGACCGGCGACCACCGCGAATCGGTCGACGTCGGCACGCTCGAGGCGGGAGACATCGTGGTCGTCACGACGGGTCAGCGAATCCCGGTCGACGGCACGATCGTCCGCGGCGAGGCGATGGTGAATCAGCAGTCGATGACCGGCGAAGCGCTGCCGGTCGAATGCCTCGCGGACGACCGCGTCTTCGCGGCCACCACGGTCGAGCAGGGCGAGATCGAGATCCGCGCCGAGCAGCTCGGGCCCCACACGGCGGTGGGCCGGATCGTGCGCGCCATCGAGGTCGCCGCCGGGGAGAAGCCGGACATCCAGCTCTTCGCCGAGCGGCTGGCCGATCGCGAAGTCTGGCGCACCCTCGCGCTGGCCGGTCTTGGCGGCGCGTTCTCGCGAAGCTTCGACGCCGCGCTGGCGATCCTCGTCGCCGACTACGGCACCGCGGCGCGCGTGGGAATCCCGACCGCCATCCTGACCTCGCTCCGGCGAGCGGCGGGCGAAGGCATCCTCGTCAAGGGGCCGCGGGCACTCGAGCGCCTCGCACGCGTCGACACGATCGTGTTCGACAAGACCGGCACCTTGACGTCCGGGACACTCCATGTGACTCGCATCGTCTCCTACGAGCGCGCACTCGACGAGGCCGAGCTGATCCGCCTGAGCGCGGCCGCGGAGCAGAGGTTCACACACCCGGTGGCCCGAGCGGTCGGCCGGCTCGCGCGCGACCGCCGAATCGTCGTGCCGCCGGCCACCACCATCGAGTCCGCTCTCGGGCTCGGCATCGACGTTCGTGTCGAAAGCCGCCGCGTGCTCATCGGCAGTCGGCGGTTCATGGAGCAGCAGCGCATCCGGCTCGAGCGCGGCCGGGAGGACGAGACCGCGGCGCACGCGGTCGGCGCCTCGCCGATCTTCGTGGCGATCGACGATCGTCTGGCCGGAATGCTCGAGCTCCAAGATCAGCTGCGCGACGACGCGCCGGAGGCGGTGCGCGCCCTCCGAGCCCGCAAGATGCGCAACGTCATCATGCTGTCCGGCGACCACCCCGAGCCGACCCGGGTGATCGCTGAGTCGCTCGGGCTCAGACACTACTACGCGGAGCTCTTGCCCGAGGACAAGGCACGTCTGGTGCGCGAGCTCAAGGCCGAGGGTCGCGTCGTCGCGATGGTCGGCGACGGCGTCAACGACGCGCTGGGCTTGCAGGCCGCCGACGTCGGGATGGCGGTGCCCGGCGGCGCCGCGGTCGCCGCCGAAGCCGCCGACATCGTCCTGCTCTCGGGCGGGCTCGACCGGGTGGTACGGGCCATCGATCTGGCGCGCGAAAGCATTGTTGCGGTGCGTCAGACTCTGGGGGTCGCCGCGCGTGCCAATCTGGGTGTCGTGGGGCTTGCGTCGTTCGGCTGGGCGCGACCGCTCACGAGCATCCTCTTGAGCCACGGCACGACGGTAGCGGCGGCCGTCGTGACGGCGGCGCGCGGCGCCGCGGCCTCCTCTGCCCCGGCCGAGTGACGTTACTAGAATGTATGCCGGGCGACATCGACCTGACATACTCGTCTCATACTGTGGTTATTGGGGAACACCCCCCGGACTATGGATTGGGAGGGGATGTGATGCTCGCTCGACTCCTGATGCGCCTGATCGCCGATTTGCTGTTCGAGGCGGCGGCATCGCGGAATCGCTCGTATGAAGCGGAGGTCGACCGCTACCTCGAGACGCAAGGCTTCATTCTCGACCGCAAAGCGAGGCCGGCCGTCCGCTAGATCCGCGCGCCCGACCGCTCCGGCCACCGTCAAGATCGTCTTCGTCGCCGTTCGCGGTCGCGCGCGTCTGCGCGTCGAGGGCATCCGCGGCCGGCCCGCGAGTGCCGCCGGTCTCCAGGCGCGTATCGCCGAAGCGCCTGGCATCCGACAGGTTCACGCCAGCTCGACGACCGGCAACATCCTCGTCCTGTTCGATACCGCGAAGATCGACCTTCGGTCCCTCATCGCCGCCGTCGCGCGCCACGCCGGCGAGGCTCGCAACGGCGATTCCCGGGTAGCCGCGCGCGTCGACAGCGTCTGGCATACGCGGTCGGCCGCGGCGATCGTCCAAGAGCTCGGCGCGAACCCAGAAGTCGGACTCGGCGCCGAAGAGGTCGCGCGACGGCTGGCGGCCCTCGGCGACAACAGCCTGCCCACGCCGGCGCCGAAGACCGCGCTCGAGATCCTCGCCGGTCACGTCACCTCGCTCCCCGTGCTCTTGCTCGGCGTCGCCGCCGTGCTGTCGCTGGGCATGGGTATCGTGGTCGACGCGGTGATCATCGGCGCAGTGATCGCCGCCAACGGTGCCGTGGGCTACGTGACCGAGCGCCGTGTCGAGCGGGTCTTCGCCTCGCTCCAGAACGGCGGCCTACCGTCGGCGTTCGTACGCCGGGACGGGCGCGAGATGATGGTCTCGGCTCACGAGCTGGTGCCGGGCGACATCCTGCTCCTCAAGACCGGTCACACGATCGCGGCCGACGCGCGCATCGTCGAGGCCGATCACCTGGGCGTCGATGAGTCGACCCTGACCGGCGAGAGCATGCCGGTGACGAAGATCGCGGCGCTCATCTGCGGCGCCGAGGCGCCGCTGCCCGACCGGCTCAACATGGTCTTCGCCGCCACCGTCGTGGCGGAGGGCTCGGGGATCGCGGTCGTCGTCGGCACCGGCCGGGAGACCGAGATCGGTCGCGTCCGGGCGCTCGTGGCGGAGACGACGACGGTGACGACGCCGCTCGAGCGGCAGCTCGACCACATGGGCGGCCAGCTCGTCGCCGCCTCGCTCGGCTTCTGCGGTCTGGCGCTCGGCCTCGGGCTCTTGCGCGGCGTCCCGGCGATCGAGATGCTGCGGTCGGCCTTGTCCTTGGCCGTCGCCGCCGTGCCCGAGGGCCTTCCGGCGGTGGCCACCACCACCCTGGCGCTCGGCATGCACCGCATGATGCGCCAGCGGATGCTGGTGCGCCGCCTGGCGGCGGTCGAGAGCCTCGGCGCGACGACCGTGATCTGTCTCGACAAGACGGGCACACTCACCGAAAACCGCATGACCGTCACCGCCTGGCATCTCGGTCGCCGCGAGTATCTCGCGCCGCCGAGGGGCACGCGGGGCGAGCGCGAGCTCGACCAGCTCCTGGCGCGCGCGCTCGCGGTCGGCGTCCTCTGCAACGAGGCCGAGCTCGCCGAGGATTCCGACGACATCAGCGGCAGCTCGACGGAAGCCGCGCTCCTCACCGCCGCGCTCGACTTCGGTATCGATTGTCGAGCCCTGCGCCGCCAGTACCCGCTGCAGGAGCTTCGTCCGCGCCGCAACGGCGACAACTGGATGGCGACCGTTCACAAGGAGAGCGCGATCGAGCGGCTCGTGACGGTCAAGGGCGCCCCGGAGGAAGTCCTGGCGCTCTCGAGCTCGTGGCTCGACGGCGAGACGGTCCAGCCGCTCACGCGCGAATCGAGGGCCGAGATCCTGGCCGCCAACGCGCGCATCGCCGCGGGCGGCATGCGCGTGCTGGCGTTCGCGTTCAAGCAGATCTCCTCGAACGCCGAAGCGACCTACGACGATCTCACCTGGGTCGGGTTGGTCGCGCTGAGCGATCCGGTGCGGCCGGGCGTGCGCGAGGCGATCCAGGCGTGTGA
Organism: uncultured Candidatus Rokubacteria bacterium; assembly: GCA_963789955.1. Classification (GTDB taxonomy): domain Bacteria; phylum Methylomirabilota; class Methylomirabilia; order Rokubacteriales; family CSP1-6; genus AR31. The sequence goes on along the minus strand of CAWBMV010000022.1, from coordinate 64,322 downwards.
GCGCGCCGGAATCCGGCCGGTCATCCTGACGGGCGATCAGGCGCGGACGGCGGCGGCGATCTATCGCGATTTCGATCCCACCGGGCAGCGCATCCCGCGCGTGATCGAGGCCTCGCAGCTCGCCGGCCTGGATCCGGCGGCCCTGGTCGAGCTGGTCGCCGAAGTCGACGTCTTCGCGCGCGTCTCGCCGGCTCACAAGCATCAGATCGTGCGTGCGCTGCAGGCCGGCGGCCACGTGGTGGCGATGACCGGCGACGGAATCAACGACGCCGCGGCGCTGCGCGCCGCCGATATCGGTGTCGCGATGGGCGCGCGGGGCACGGACGTCGCGCGTGACGTCGCCGACGTCGTGCTGATGGACGACGACTTCGCCTCGATCGTGCAGGCCGTCCAGCAAGGCCGCACGATCCGCGCGAACATCAGCAAGGCGCTGCGGTTCCTGCTGTCGACGAACTTCAGCGAGATCCTCGTGACGCTCGGCGCCCTGGCGCTCGGCGTCGCTCGGCCGATGTCGGCGATTCAGTATCTGTGGATCAATCTCCTGTCCGATGTCTTCCCGGCCCTGGCCCTCGCGATGGAGCCGCCCGAGCCCGACGTCATGAACCGCCCGCCGCTCGACCCGCGCGAGCCCATCCTGACCCGCGCGAGTCTCGTCGAGATCGGCGGTGACGCGGCGATCCTCTCGGCGGCCACGCTCGGCGTGCACGGTCTGGCCGTCGCGCGCTACGGCGTCGGCCCGCAGGCCACGACGATCGCGTTCTGCACCCTGACCGCGGCGCAGCTCGTGCACGCGCTCAACTATCGGTCGGGGTTCTCGCGACGCGACGGCTTCCCGGCTCTGGAAACCGCGGTCGGCGGCACCCTGGCGGTTCACCTCGCGGCGATGACCGCCTCACCGCTGCGTCGAGTCCTGGGCACCACGATTCTGTCCGGATCTGACTGGCTGCTGGTGGCCGGCGGCGTGGCGGTGCCGCTCGCCGTTCGAGGACTGAGACGAGTACTGGCGTCGGAGACGACGATCGATCGGAAACGGCCGAGCACACGAGGGGATGGAATGGAAACCAAGCAGCGCGCGGCAAGAACGGCGAGGAAGCGGAAGACCGGCGGAGCGGGCAAGAACGGCGCGAGAGGCGCGCGCGGTGGCCGCAACGGACACTTCGAAGCGGCGATTCAGAAGGCGGTCAGCGGAAGCGGGACCGTCTCCGTCGGCGTGGTGAACCTGGTCAAGAACACGCTCGTGACGGCGATCTCCGGCGCGCGCGACGTCGGCGGCGAGATGGGCACGGCGGCGATCGCCGCGGTGCGCGGCTCGATTCGCGCGGCCAGCGAGATCGGGGCGGATCTCGGCGCCGTCGCCCGCTACTCGATCATGGGCACGATCGAAGCTGCCGAGCAGATCGGGAGCGAGCTGGGCGGAACGGCCCGCTCGGCGACGCGCGACGCCGTGAAGACGACTCGCGACGTGGGCGGGGACGTGAGCCGCGTGGCCGGCCAGGCGATCCAGGGCACGGCCGAAGCGGCGGTGCGGCTCGGCGCCGACGTCGGATCGCTGGTGCAGGACGCCGCGCGTGGCGCGGTGGAGGCGGCGGATCGCATCGGCTCGGCCGCGAGCCGCGCCGTGCGCGCCACGGTCACCGAGGCGGTCGCCGGGACGAAGGCGCTGGCGAGCGCCCAGGACGGCGCAAAGCCGGCCCGGCGCCGGCGCCGGCGCCGCGCCTGACGCTCAGGACAGGGTCAGCATCTCCTTCGCGCTGCCGGTCATGAGCTGTCGCATCTCGACCTCGGTCATCCCGTAGGCGCGCAGCATCGCCGCCAGCAGGCGATAGGCTTCGACCGTCTGCGGCAGCAGCGGGATGCCCGCGTCGCTCGACAGCATGAAGTGCTCGGGCCCGATCGCGCGGATCGCCGCGACCATGTCTTGAGGATCCACGCCGAGCAGCGGCGAGAGCTCGTCCCACGTGAGCGCGAAGCGCACGCCGGCCTGGGCCCAGCGCTGCATCTTCGGCACGTCGAATTCGAACACCTCGCTGAACGGATGATCGATGAACGCGCGGCGGTAGCCGATGGCGGCGATCTCCTCGGCGAGCGCGTCCATCTCCTGCGGAGACAGATGGCCGAATGACAGCGCGACGCCGTGGTCGGCGCAGAGCCGCACGGTGTCGCGAATCGCCGGGAGCAGCCGGCCGTGGTCGTCGAGCACGTAGATGCCGGTCTTGCGCGCGTCTTCCCAGGCCGTCGGTGGAACGGGATCGTCGTAGCCGCGCGTCTTGTCGAACCACACGCCGCGTCCGCCGAGACGAAAGATGCTCCATGCCGACGTCACCGGCGGCATCCACATGCCGAGAATGCCGCCCTCCACGGCGGCCTTGATCTCGGTGAAGTCGATGGGCTTCAACGGGATCCCGACGATCCACGCCGACAGGCACTTCACCGGCCGGAGATTCTCGCGCTCCGCCCAGCGGTCGACGTCGTCCTGAAGGCGGCGCGCCACTTCCCACGGACGACCGGGCGAGATGCTCTTGAACAGGACGGCCTTCATGCCGGCGCGCGTGGCCTCCTGCGCGGCATGCATGGGCTCTTCTTCGTCCTGGCCGCGCGCGTGGGCGTGGACGTCGATCGCGTCCGTGAGGTCGTACATGGACGCCTTGTTGGCCCCCATGCTGTAGCGCGCCTGGTAGGATCTGACGACTCGCCGGCTCACCATGAGCGTGGTCCTCCTCGGTTGCCTCGACGGATACCGCGGGAGGACGAGCCCGGTCAAGGAGTAAACTGAAGCGACTCGCGAATGGCACCCATGGAATCCCAGCCAGGACGACTCGCCTACTGGATGCGGGCCCTCGGGCGAGAGGATCTCCCCGCTCGGCTGGAGATCTCGGGCCGCACCCTGCGCCACGTGGCGACCGCGAAGCACGACTTCTGGGCCGCGACCGGATTCTACGAGGACGATGCCGGCCGGCGGGCCGTACTCAAGATCTACCGGACGACCCGCTTCGCCGGCGCGCCGCTCCGCTGGCTCGGGCGCTGGCAATGCAGCCGAGAGGTCGCCTTCTATCGGCACCTGACCGGGGTCGCGTGCGTTCCGGCGCTGCTCGCCCGCGTCAGTGACACCGCCTATCTCCGGACGTTCGTCCCCGGACGTCCGCTGTCACGCGAGCATCCGGTGCCGGACGAGTTCTGGCCCCGGCTGGACGCCGCGATGCGAGCGGTGCACGACCGCGGGGTGGCCTACGTCGACTCCAACAAGCCGGAGAACGTGCTCGTCGGTGACGATGGCCAGCCGTATCTGTTCGACTTCCAGATCGCGTGGCGACGCGGGCCGCGCGCCGGACACGCGCTCGGAGGCTGGTGGCTGGCGAGGCTGCAGCGCGAGGATCGCTACCATGTGCTCAAGCACAAGCGGCGGTTCGCGCGCGAATTGATGACACCCGCCGAGCTGGCCAGCGTTCGCCAGCGCAGCGGACTCATCCGGGTTCATCGCGTGCTCAACCGGCCCTATCGCATGGTGCGCCGGCCGCTGTTCCGATGGCTCCGGCGCACCGGCCGGGTCTTGCCCTCCGGCAGCAACTAGACGCGACTCATCCGCTGCAGCCGGCATTCGCCGATTTTGTTGAGCAAGGTCTTGTAGCTGACCTTGAGGATGCGGGCGGCTTCGGCGCGATTCCAGCTCACGCCGTCGAGCACCTCTTGCAGAGCCCGGCACTCGGCTTCCTGCGCCCCGCGGCGCGCCACGGCCCGCAGGCTTTCGTGGTCAAAGACTCGGCTCGCCGCGACCGCGCCGCCGTGGCCGCTCATCAGGCCGTCGATCGCCTGCTCGCCTTCGAGCACCACCAGACGGCGAATCACGTTCTCCAGCTCGCGGACGTTGCCCCGCCACGCGTGCTGGACAAGGCGCGCCATCCCCGCGGGCGAAATGTCCTTGTGCCGTCCGTACTGCGCGTTGTATCTGGCCAGGAACTCCAAGGCCAGCGCCGGGATCTCCTCCGGCCGTTCGCGGAGCGGCGGCACCGTGATCTCGACCACGTTGAGGCGGTAGTAGAGATCCGGCCGGAACTCGCCTCGCGCCATCGCGTCCTCGAGGTTCTGGTTCGTCGCGGCGATCATGCGCACGTCGACGTCGACGGATCCACAGCTCCCCACCCGGGTGAATCGCAGGTCCTGCACCACGTGGAGAAGCTTGGCCTGCAGCGCGAGCGGCAGCTCCGCGACCTCGTCGAGATAGATCGTGCCTCCTTGCGCCTGCTCGAACTGGCCGGACTTGCGCCGGTGCGCGCCGGTGAAGGCGCCGCGCTCGTGGCCGAACAGCTCGGACTCGAGCAGTCCCAGGGGAATGGCGGCGCAGTTGACCTTGACGAACGGGCGGTCCCGGCGCGACGAGACGGCATGAATGGTCCTCGCCACGTGGTCTTTGCCGACGCCGCACTCGCCGCGAATCAGCACCGTCGCGTCGGTGTCCGCGACCTCTTCGATGATCCGTGCGATCGCGCGCATCTGAGCGCTTTCGCCGAGAAGCATAGTTTTGCTCACGCATTCCTCCAACGAGTCGAATCGGTCTCCGATCGAGGGCTCTCGGGCCAACGCAATTTAAGAGGCGAGCGGGCAATCCCCAATCAGGGAAATCCCTGCATCGCCGGGTGGAGAGACCCCCAACGGCGGCAGGGAGCGTTTGGAGGTCAGGGGCGCGGGGGCACGCGAACGGCGGACAGCGCGAGCGCCACGCCGACGAGGGCGACGGCGGCGCCGGCGGCGGCCACCGCGGGAGCCCACGGCAAGCGGACCGCCCCACTCGCCACGCTCGCCACGACGCTCGCGAGCACGGCGACTCCCCCCGCGAGCGAGCCGAACAGCGCCCACGCACGGAGCTGGGCGAGCACGACGCCGGGCCCGATCACGGCGCCATGGGCGCGGCGGCCGAAGTCGGCCGTCTCCACGAGCAGCAGCAGGACCACGCCGAGCACTACGCCACCGGCTAGACGCGGCGGACCGGCGCCGATCCAGAGCGCCAGCGTGTACTCCGCGAGAGCCAGCACCACGCCGGCGACCAGCACGTGCGTCGCGACCAGGATTCCAAGGATGCAGACGATCAGCGCGGCCCCGCCGAGGGCCACGACCGCGGGCGAGGACGCGATGAGGAGCGGATAGCTCACGAGGACCAGGGCGAGCACCGAGGCGAAGCGACGCATCGTCAGCGCACCGCGACCCGCCGCCGCGAGGGCATCAGGCCGCCCAGCGCGGCCTCCAGCGGCTGATCGGGATCCCAGTCGACGATCGTGATGCCGAGCCGATGGAGCGCGTCGGCGCGGGCGCGGCGCTCCAGCGCCCACAGCCGGCACGCCAGGTCGGCCCGCACCGACGGCCGCATCGCGCGCCGCACGAGTGGGATCGGTGACGGGCTCAGCACCACCAGGTCGAAGCCCCGCGCCGCCAGATCGACCAGCGCCTTCTCGAAGCGCGGATCGAGGAGCGGGCTGATCGCGATGACCAGCGCCTGGGGCGGCAGGATGCGCCGGGGCACCAGCGCGACTTCCTGGGTGACGTAGCTGAACATCACGTCGGCACGCAGCAACGCCTCGAAGAGCCGTTCGTGGTGCGTGCGACCGGAGCTCGGACGAACCCAGCGGAACGGTCCGCAGTACTCGATGAGGCCCACGCGATCCTTCCGAGCCAGGTAGCTCGTCGCCAGCGCGGCGGCCGCCCGGATCGAGGCGTCGAGCGTCGTCGCCGGCGGCGTCCCGGCCTCGCTCAAGCTGTCGAGCATCAGCACGATGTCGGCGTTGCGCTCCTGGTGGTAGCGCGTGACGAAGAGCGTGCGAAATCGGAGTGACGCCCGCCAGTTGACGTGCCGGATTCGGTCGCCCGGGACGAACGCGCGGATGTCGCCGGGCTCGAGCCCCTCGCCCACGCTCGGCGCCACGTAGTTGCCGACGAACGCCTGCATGCGCCGCGGGCTCGGCAGACGCCGAAGCGGCAGCGGCCGCGGATACACGCGCAGCTCCGCTGGAACGCGGACCGACGTCTCAGCCGCTTCGAGCCCGGCGCGGTTCCAGACGCGAGCGTGCACCGTGCCGAGACCCACGCGTCCGCGGCGCACACACTCGACCTCGTATCGCCACTCGACCTGCTGGCCGCGGCCGAGTGTGAAGAGGCCGCGATTGTGACCGGACACCAGACGCAGGCTCGGCGGGAGCGGCTCGAAGAGCTCGAGGAGCGCGACGGGCTCTCCCGCGCTCACCGTCACGGTCACCGCGACGCGCTCACCCTCGAAGATTCGCGCCGACGACACCACGCGGCCGAGCGCCCAGTCGCTCGCCGCCCGGGTTCTACCGATCCGAACGAGCCCCAGCAGCAGCGGCAGCACGGCGACGGCGAGCTCGGCCCGGCCCGACAGCACGGCCAGCACGAGCCCCCACGCGCCGATCGTGACGACCGAGAGGGCCAGCGGCGTGAGCCGCGTGATCATCCCGGTTCTTCGGTCTTCGGCGCCGGCACCTGCGTGAGGAGATCGTCCACGACCTGCACGGCGGACAGCTTCGTCACCCAGAGCTCCGGCTGGAGGATGAGCCGATGGGCCAGCGCCGGGCCGGCCATCGCCTTGACGTCGTCCGGTGTGACGAAGTCGCGCCCGCGCAGCGCGGCGCTCGGCGCGCGCGAGCTTCAGAAGCGCCAGGGCGCCGCGCGGCGACGCGCCGAGCGCGACCCGATGGTCGGCGCGCGTCGCCTGCGCGAGGTCGACGACGTACTGCGCGACGGCGTCGGCCACGAACACGTCCTCGAGGGCCTGCTGCATCTCGAGCACCTCCGGCGCGCGAGACGACCGGCGCCAGCGCGACCTCGTCCTGCCGCCGCTGGCGGCGGCGCTCGAGGATCCGACGCTCCTCCTCCGCACTCGGATAGCCGACCGCGACGCGGATCAGGAAGCGATCGAGCTGCGCCTCCGGCAGCGGATAGGTGCCCTCGAGCTCGATCGGGTTCTGCGTCGCGATCACCAGGAACGGCGGCTCGAGCCGGAACGACTCCCCTTCCACCGTCACCTGGGCCTCCTGCATCGCCTCCAGCAGCGCGGCCTGAGTCTTCGGCGTCGCCCGGTTGATCTCGTCGGCCAGCAGCAGGTTGGTGAAGATCGGACCCGGCCGAAACTCGAAGCGCGCCTCGCGCTGGTCGTAGAGAAAGCTGCCGGTGACGTCGGCGGGAAGGAGATCGGGCGTGCACTGCAAACGCTTGAACGACAGACCGAGCGCCTGCGCGAAGAGCCGCGCGATCAAGGTCTTGGCGAGGCCGGGATAGTCCTCGATCAGGATGTGGCCGCTCGCGAGGATCCCGGCCAGGATGCGCTCGAGCACGTCGCCCTTGCCGACGATCACGCCCGCGATCGCCCTCAGGATCTCGTGGCTTCGCTCGGTCACCCGGTCGAGCTTCATCGGCGCGCCTCCAGCGACGCGATGACGCGGGCCAGCGCGGCGAGCGACGGACCGCGGCCGAAGGTCCGTCCCGGAGGCTTCTCGAGCGTATCGGGCGAGCCGCCTCGGCTGCGCGCGAGCGCGACGAGCCGCGGCCACAGCAGATGCTCGAAGTACGACTGGCTCCGCGCACTGAACCTGATCTCGTCGTCGAAGCGCGTCGCGCGCGCATCGGTGGCCCGCCCGTCCGACCCGCCCTCACCCGTCTCGTCGACGCCCCACGCCGGCCGACGCTCGACGGAAGCCCTGGACGATCGCGCGGACGCGAGAGACGGCGATCAGCAGCACGAGGGCACCGATCAGGCGGATCGCGGTCGGGCGATATCGCCTGGGCGACGAAGAGCTCGGTCAGCGAGATCGCGGCGCCGAGGGCGACCACGACCACCAGCGCGGCGACGAGACCGGCACCCCGACTCCGCTCAGGCGCCAAGGGCCGCACCGATTTCCTCGAGGCAGGCCCGCGCGCTGTCGCGCTCGGTCGACCCGAGCGGGTGCACGCTGAATCGCGCCAGCTCGAACAGGCGCGTCAGCCGATCCACCGCGCGATGCGGAAGGACCAGACGCCGCAGCGTCTCGCGCATGAACTCCTCCGGAGTCTGCCAGGGCGCCCTCGGCACCTGCGCACGCGCCGCGACGCGCTCGAAGCGGCGGTAGCACCTGATGATCGCGACGCGCGCATCCGGCTCGCTCGCGAGATCGTCGAGACCTTCCTGGACCGCTTCGCCCAGCGGCTCGTCCGGCTCGGCGCGCTGGCGGCGCTCCCACCAGCGCGCGATGCGCTCGGCGAAGAGCAGCAGCACCGCCATCGCGAGCGTCGCGAGCCCGGCCAGCAGGGCCAGCAGGCCGACGAGCCATCCGAGCCACGGCAGCGAGAGGATCGGGACGTCGGGCCGCGGCGCGGCGCCGTCCGATCCGCCCAGCATCATCAGGCGGCTCCACGCGAGCAGCGAGCTCTCCACGTATTGCCATCCGAACGAGAAGACGATGATGGTCGCGAGAAGCGGCAGGAACGGCAGCACTCGCAGCAGCGCGTTCGCCCACCACGGCAGCCGTGACGGCTCCTCTTCGCGCTGGAGCTCCGTCTCGCGACGCCGCCGGTCTCGCGAGAAGGCGATCCCGATCACGATGGCGACGGCGAGCGCGAACGCGGCGCCGCTCGCGAGCAAGAACGGGTCGGGCACCTCCACGCGGAGCCGGAACGACGGCAGGTCCTCGGGGTTGTGCGACGCGGCCAGGAGGGCGGTCAGCGCGAGGATGAGGCCAGCGCCGGCGACGAGGGCCGCGCCCGGAAATCCCTGGAGTCTCATCGGCGGTGGGCCGGAGGGTACTCTGGAGTCAGGGCCCTTCGCAAATGGCTTCGCTCCGCCGGAATCCGATATATTTGTGCAGCAGGCAGCGGCGGCGCCGCGTTCCAGGCCGCCGACAGGAGGCGACAACGTGACCGACATCCCGCGTATCACCGGCGTGCTCTCTCCGGTCGTGACCCCGTTCGGCAAGGATCTGGCGCCCGATGCCGATCGCTTCATCCGTCAATGCCGCTGGCTCCTGTCCCAGAACGTGGGCCTGGCCATCTTCGGGACGAATTCCGAGGCGAACTCGCTGTCGGTCGAAGAGAAGATCGAGCTGCTCGATCGGCTCGTGGCCGCCGGGCTCGATCCGGCGCGGATGATGCCGGGCACCGGCTGCTGCGCGCTGCCCGACTCCGTGCGGCTGACGGCCCACGCGATGAAGGTGGGTTGCGGCGGCGTGCTGATGCTGCCGCCCTTCTACTACAAGGGCGTGAGCGACGACGGGCTCTTCCGGAGCTTCGCGGAAGTCATCGAGCGCGTCGGCGACGCGCGCCTGCGCGTGTACGTCTACCACATCCCGCCGGTCGCCCAGGTTCCGATCACCTTGGGGCTCGTCGAGCGACTCCTCGCGGCCTATCCCGGGCAGGTCGCCGGCATGAAGGACAGCGGCGGCGAGTGGAGCAACACGAAGGCGTTCCTCGACGCGTTCGCGAAGGCCGGCTTCGACGTCTTCGCCGGCTCCGAGACCTTCTTGCTCCAGAACATGCGCCACGGCGGCGCCGGCTGCATCAGCGCCACCGCCAACGTCCACCCCGGACCGATCGCGAAGCTCTTCGACACCTGGCGGGCCGACGGCGCCGACGCGCAGCAGGCACGGCTCGACGTGATCCGCGGCGTGTTCCAGAAGTTTCCGATGATCCCAGCGCTCAAGGCCGCGATCGCCCACCACGGCCGCGACGCGGGCTGGTCGACGGTCCGCCCGCCGCTGGTCGCGCTGACCCCGGCTCAGTCGACCGCCCTGATCTCAGACCTCGACACCCAACGCTTCACGATGCCCGGCCTCGCCACGCACTGACCGGCGCCGGCGAAGTCGTCGCGTCCTGCTTTCTTCTGGCGTCCTGATTCTCTTCTGATCGTGGCTGAAGGGTGATGCCGGCTGAGGGGCTGCTCAAAAGGGTCCAGATGCGAGGCGGCGGCTGAGGCCCGACTGAGGCGTATGCCGCATACGCCGCAGGGAGGGCCGAAGTCGCCAACGAAGCAGATGGGCCCTTTTCAGCAGCCCGCTCGCGCGCTACTCGCGACCGCTGCCGGTGAGGCGGCGTACCACTCCCAGCGCGAACAGCCCAATCCCCACCACCAGCAAGACGCCGTAGTCGGGCACCTCGAAGACCCTCACCAGCACGATGCAGAATCCGGCGAACGCGATCAGCGCGCCCGCCATCATCAGGCCGAGACCGGGTTTTTGAGCCACGATCAGATGACCGCTTCGCGCCGCAGCCGCTCGATCTCCTCGGCCGCGTACCCGGCTTCCTTCAGGATCTCGTCGGTGTGCTCGCCCAGGGTCGGCGGCTCTCGATCGAGCCCGGGACTACCGTGCTCGAGCCGGAATCCGGCGCCGACCAGCCGCATCGGTCCGTAGCGCGAGTCGATCGTCTGCAGCACGTCGCGGTGCTCGAGCTGCGGATGCTTGACGATCTCGTCGATCTTCCAGATGGACCCGCACGGCACGTCGGCGGCCGTGAGGCGCGCCTCCCAGCTCTTGGGATCGTCGGCCGCGAGCGCCGCTTCGATGATCTCGCGCAACGCCGGCTCGTTCGCCGTCCGCGCCGCCCAATCCTTGAAGCGTGGATCCGCGAGCGCGTCGGCGCGCCCGAGCGTGTTCATGAGGCCCGCGAACTGCTTCTCGGTGAGCACCGCCAGCACCAGGTAGCCGCCGCGCGCGCGGAACCGGCTCGCGGTCGGCTTGCGGCTCACGGAGCCGTTGCCGAGCTGCCGCGCCTCGATGCCCGCCACGGTGTATTCGGACACCGTCCCGGGGATGAAGGCGAGCGCCGCGTCCAGCATCGCGACGTCGACGAGCTGACCGCGTCCGGTGTGGGTGCGCTGATAGAGCGCGCTGGACACCGCCAGGGCCGCCGTCATGCCGCCGATCGTGTCGCAGATGGCGAACCCGGCGCGGGTCGGGCCGTGCGCCGGCTCGCCGGTGATCGACATGATGCCCGACATCGCCTGGAGCTTGCCGTCGAAGGCGGCGGTCGTCCGCTCGGGTCCGGTCTGACCGAAGCCGGAGACCGAGCAGTAGATCAGTCGCGGGTTCACTCGCGGAGAGCGCCTCGTAGCCGAGCCCCAGGCGCTCCATGACGCCGCCGCGGAAGTTTTCCCACACGACGTCGGCGGTGGCGGCGAGCTTCTTGACGATCGTCACGGCCTCGGGCTTCCGGAGATCGAGGGTGATGCTGCGCTTGTTGCCGTTCACCGCGAGAAAGGACGGCGCCATCTTCCGCTCCGCCCACGTGCGGTCGGCGAGCTGATTGCGCGTGTCGTCGCCTTCGTGCGACTCGATCTTCACGACGTCGGCGCCCAGGAGCGCCAGCTGGTAGGTGCCGTATGGCCCGGCGAGATAGCGGGTGAAGTCGAGGATGCGGACGCCGGAGAACGGCTTGCTCATGAAGCCTCGCGCTTCGCCCGCGCGATCGATTTCACCTCGTCGAACTCCTTCTTGCGCTCGGCGATCTTGTCAGGGGAGAGCTTCGTCAGGTCGAGATAGTCGCACTTCCAGGAGGCGTCCTCGCTCCAGCGGAGCGGCGACTGCACCGTCGTGCGTGCGCCCGGCGCGCTCTCGAGGACTCGCAGCGCGAGCTCGAGCGTCTGCGCCTGGGACTCGCGGTCGAACGGCCGGCCGGCCGAATTGCCCAGCGGGAAATCGCTGAAGAGGAACCGCGGCACGCCGCAGTACTCGACGATGTCCTTGGCGCACCCCATGATCACCGTGGAGATCCCGTTCTCCTCCAGGTACCGCGCCGCCAGACTCACGGTCTGGTGACACACGGGTCAGCTCGGGACGAGGACGGCGGCGTCGACTCCGTCCTCGCGACAGCGCCGCAAGAGCTCCGGGGTGTCGGTCTCGATCGTCACCCGGTGGCTCCGGTTCGTCGGCGCTCCGTGAAGCCGCGGCGCCAGCGAGCCGAACCGTCCCGCGGCGGCCGCTGCCTTCATCTGCGCCAGCGGCAGGTACGTATTGATGTCCGCCGCCGTCGTGTGCAGTCGGTCGTAGCCGACGTGCGAGATCCGGAGATCGGGCACGGTGTCGGCCGCAATCGAGTAGACCTGATAGAACTTGGCCGCCGCGTTGTACGCCGCCCCCGGGCCCTGATCGCCCACGCCCGGCTGAAACGGTGCCGCCGTCGTGATCAACGCGACCCGCGCCCGGTCGAGGGGCATCCGCAGCGGCGTGAACGGAACCTCGACGAAGTGGGCCCAGCGATACGGCGTTGAAGCCGAGGACCTGATAGTAGTCGCGCGTCCGCTGCATATAGGGAATCGGCGCGTCGTAGTCGGCCGCGAACGCTGCCTTCGCCCCGGACGCCGTGGTCGTCATCGCGAGCTCTCCTTCAGTGACGTCGCCGGCGCCACGGCAGTCATGGCGGGGCGGAACGTTCTCATCGCGCCGTCCAGTCTAGCGAAGGTCGCCCGCCGCGTCCACGCCGGCGCGAATCTGGACGCGAAGGTCAGCGCGGGTGACGAGCGCGCTGCTCGGGTTGAAGCGCGGCGATGCTCTCGAACGTTCGCTCGAAGATCTGAGGCACCGGCCAGCCCAGGAGGCCGGCGTAGGTGTCGATCTGCGAACGATGGTGCACCTCGTGCTCGAGCATCATCATCAGAAGGCGCCATCCCGGAAGCGTGCCGGGCGTGTCGATCATCTCGATCCGCCGCGAGAGCCATTCCGCCGGCGTATCGCGAAGCAGGGTGACGAATCGGTCGGCCGACGCCTCGAGCCACGGCACCCACGTGCGCTGGCTCGCGCGATCGATGTCGGGCTCCGCCAGGATCCAGCCTTCGCCGCGGTAGGCGCTGGCGAAGTAAAGACGAGTGGCCCCGATGTGGCCCACGAGCTGGCCGATGCCCCAGCCCGCCTCGCCGCTCGCCGCGGGCGGCTGCCACGTTGCGGCGGCCGCCGGAAGCGCGGCGATGTCGCGCTCGGTTCGCCGCCGGACGCTGTCGAAGAAGCGCAGATAGGATTCGATGTCGGTGATCATCTCAACGCTCCCGCTCGATCGCCGCGCGGAGGCCCGGCAGCACCTCCGACGCCACTCGCCGGCATTCCTCGACGTGGGGGAACCCCGACAGGATGAACTCGTCGATGCCCAGGCGCCAGTACGCGGCGAGCTCCTCCGTCACCTGCTTGGGGTCGCCGACGATCGCCGTCCCGAGATTGACGCGCACCTTCGAGATCCCGTTCCAGAGGCGCGGTGACCGCTCGCGGAGCTCGGCGCGGAGCTGCGCCTGCTGGCCCACCATCGGGGTCCCGGCGAACGCGGCCTGCCGCTGCGCCACCACCCGCTCGTCGACCCGCGACATCAGCTCCTCGGCCGCTTCCCAGGCCTGAGCCTCGGTCGCGCGCACGACCAGGTGCGTGCGCAGCCCGAACACCGGGCGGCGGCCCCTGGCGCCGTACGCCGACCGCACACGGTCCAGCAGCTTGGCGATCTCGTCGAGCGGCTGGATCCACGCCAGGTACACTTCGGCGCCGGCCGCCGCGAATTCGAGCGCCCGCGGCGAGGCGCCGCCGACGTAGAACCTCGGTGCGCCCGCCACCGGTCCGGGCGACACGACCGCGCCCTTCAGCCGCACCGTGCTCCCCTCGAACACCACGGGCTCCGGCTTCGCCCAGAGCGCGCGCAAGGCGGCGATGAACTCTTCGCCCTGCTCGTAACGCTTGTCGTGGTCGATCGTGACGCCGAGCCGCTCGAAGTCACCCTGGATCCCGCCGGGCACCACGTTGATGTCGAGCCGCCCGCCGCTGATCTGATCGAGCGCCGCCGCCATCTGGGCGAACAAGCCGGTCGAGATGAATCCCGGCCGGATCGCCACCAGGAACCGGATGCGGCGGGTGACCGCCGCCAGCGCCGTCACCGTCGTCCACGTCTCCGCCAGCGGCGCCGTCTCGCCGAAGAGCCCGTTCGCGAACCGCGTCGGGATCAGGAGCGAGTAGAATCCTTCGGCCTCGGCCGTCTCCACGACCTGGCGCAGGTAGTCGAACGTCGGCGGCCGCTCGGCGCGCCACGTTCCGATGTGCGCGCCGTCTCCGTCGATGGGAATGAACCAATCGAATCGCGGCTCGGGCCTCGACTCCACGTCTCGGACCCTACCAAACCTTCACGGTCTAGGCCAGCATCGTGCGGCCCGACGCGGGGGTTGATGATATGTTCGCGCCGTGAGTCCTCGGCAGTCCCGCATGCCGCTCCTGTTCCGGGTCGTGAGCGCTCGCCCGCGCCTGTTCGTCGCGACCGGCGTCGGCCTCGTGGTGATCATCGTGACGGCGTTCGTGACGGACTGGCGGTTCGTGACTCGTCTGCTCACCGGCTGGGACATCGCGGTCGCGCTCTACCTCGTGCTCGCGTTCCACGTGTGCGCGACCTCCGATATCCGCCGCATCCGCCGCAATGCCGCCCGACAGGACGACGGACAGCTGACGATTCTGACGTGCACGGTGGCGGCGGCGCTGGCGAGCCTGGCGGCGATCTTCGCCGAGCTCGGCATGTCGGCGGCCGGCGCCGAGCGGCCGCGGAGCCATCTCATCCTGGCCGCGTCGACGATTCTCCTGTCGTGGGCGTTCATCCACACGATGTTCGCGCTGCACTACGCGCACGAGTTCTACGACGAGACCGCCGGGCGCGGCATGAGCTTTCCGGGCGACGATCCGCATCCCGACTACCTGGACTTCGTCTACTTCTCGTTCGTGATCGGCATGACGTCGCAGGTGTCCGACGTGGCGATCACCAGCAAGCTCATCCGTCGGACCGCGACCGCCCACGGCATCGTGTCGTTTCTGTTCAACGCGGCACTGCTCGCGCTCACCGTCAACATCGCCGCGGGCGCGATCTAGATCTTTGATCAGGCGCCGGCGGCCCGCACGAGCGTCTCGCGTCCCTTCAGCATGTCGTCCAGGGAGCCGAACGCCATCATGTAGTGGCCGCGGTATCCCCCGCCCTCGATGCGGGCGAACATCTGCGTGAAGTCGATCGAGCCCTCGCCGGGGCGCAGGTGCTCCTCGTAGCGTCCGTGGCTGTCGGCCACCCGCACCTCGCCGCATCGGCCGAGATCCATCGCGTCGAGGAAACCGCCGACGCCTTCCGGGACGAGATGCGCGTGGTTCACCGTGAACGCCCACCCGAGGCTCGGCGACTGGATGCGGCCGAAGTATTCGCGGCACTCCTCGAGGTTGTGGGCGAGGTAGCGGATCTCGGCGTGCTCCGGCTCTCGATTGAGGTTCTCGAGCAAGAGACGCGCGCCGCCGCGCTCGGCGAGCGCGGCGGCGCGTTGCAGACGCTCGAGGCTCGCGGCGCGGCGCGCGGCGTAGTCGCCGGTGAAATGATAGCCGCCGTGGACGACGATCCAGCCGGCGCCGAGACGCCCCGCGAGCTCGATGTACGTCTCGAGGTATCGGTCGGCCGCCTCGGCCAGGAGCGGCGAGGTCTCGGCGACGTTGACGGCGGAGGACGAATGCAGCCCGAGTCGGATGCGGTGCCGCTCGCAGGTGGCGCGCATCGCCGCCGTGCGCTCGGCCGTCCACGTGGCGGGGGCGTTGGGATGCTCCGGCGCGCCCTCGAGACACATGTCGACGTAGTGGACGTCGTTGGCAGCGGCCCAGGCGAGGCCGTCCTCCAGACGCCGGCGGCCGCCCAGGTCGACACCGATGCGCTCGCGCAAGGTCATGGCGTCCTCGAAGCTAGCGTCCGCGGAACGCGGGCTTGCGCTTCTCGCGCCAGGCCTTGTGTCCTTCGGCCTTGTCCTCGGTCAGCTCGAGCGTCGCAAAACGATACAGATCCACGAGCGAGGCATCCGACAGGTTGGGGATGTCGAGCCCCGTCAGGAGCGATTCCTTCGTGAGACGCGCGGCGAGCGGCGGCAAGGACGCGATGTGGCCGGCGACTTCCATCGCCTGGTCCATCAGCTTGCCGTGCGGAACCACCCACTGCGCGAGCCCGATGCGCTGCGCCTCCTGCGCCGTCAGCGGAAAGCCCATGGCCAGGCGCATCGCGTTGCCCCGTCCCACCCAGCGCGCGAGCCGCGTGCTGCCGCCGTACGCGGGAAGGATGCCGAGCGTCACCTGCGGCAGCCGCCATTCCGCGCGCTCGGAGGCCACCAGCAGATCGCAGCAGAAGGTCACGATGCAGCCGATGCCCACGGCAAAGCCGTTGACGGCGCCGACGATCGGCTTGGGAAAGCTCCCCAGGACCTCGAAGGCGCGGCCGCGTCGCTTCGAGATGCTCTTGATGAAGTCGGCGGCCGACTCCATCGTGTGCGTGCGGGGATCCTTGAGATTGGCGCCGGCCGAGAAGGCGCCGCCCGCGTCGTCACCCGTGAGGATCGCGCAGCGGATCGCGTCGTCGTCCTCCATGGCGGCGAAGTGGCGCGCGAGGCCCTCGTTGAAGTCGGCGCCCCACGCGTTGCGCGCCTCTGGACGACTCAGGGTGACGATACCGATCGCGCCGCGCTGCTCGAAAGACACGGGCATGGAGACCCTCCTGCCGCGCGAGATCGTCCCGAGCGCGCCCGCGCGCCGCTCGTAGCGGAATGTGGCCGAGCCGCAGCCAGTGTCAACGGCGGTTCTCCGCTTGTCCGACCGAGCGGCAGCAACGTGCGCAGGCCGATCGATCACGCTAGCCCCCGGCGGTTTGGCTTGCCCGCGAGCTACGTCGCGTCCTACCATGACGTCCGAGGCCGTTGAGCTTCATACGAGCCCCTCTATCCCATATATGGATCGATACACTCCAGATCGCATCGGGCAACGCCGACTACCAGCGGCTTCGAGAGGCTAGCAGCGCAGCAGCGGCGTCAGCTGACGGAGATCGCGAATCTCGAAGTCGGGCGCCGGGACGTCCGCGCGGCGGCGGCGCCCGTCGCGGTTGACCCACGCGACGCTCAGCCCCGCCTCCTTCGCGCCCTTGACGTCGTCCACCTCGCTGTCCCCGACGTGCAGCACTTCGTGGGGAGCGAGGCCCAGCTGCTGGAGCGCGCGCTCGAACACGAGCCGATGCGGCTTGTAGGCGCGCACCGTCTCGGAGATCAGGATGAACTCCACCGGCAAGGTGAAGTCCCACGCCGCGACGTGCTCCTGGTCGGCGTTCGAGACGATGGCGGAGCGGACGGGCGTCAGCGCGCTCAGCACCTCGCGCGTCTCCGGGTACAGCTCGATCTTCGTCGTCACCTGAAAGAAGAGCTCCACGTACTTCGCCGCGTCCGCGCCGACGGCGAACTGTCGCAGCACGCGCGTCAGGTTGTGCGTCTCGATCTCGCGGAGCGTGCGGAACGGCACGATCTGGGTCGCCTCGAAGTAGAGCTCCGACCACGCGCGCCAGACGTCGTCGACCGGCGCGGACAATCCGTGGTCGGCCACGATCTGCTTCGGGATCAGCGCCAGGTCGTCGTTCCGGAGCAACGTGCCGTAGGCGTCGAAGATGACCGCCTTGAATCGATGCGCGCGATTCATCAGCCGGCGAGCGCGATCCCGATCAGCCGGCCGACGCCGAACGTCAAGCCGGCCGCCGCCAATCCGAGCAAGAGCTGACGGCCCCCCGCCCGCCACGCGGAGGCCCCCGTGAACACCGTGATGGCGGCGCCCAGCCCGAAGAGGGCCAGCGCGCTCACGACGGCGCTCGACGCGACCGCGAGCGTCCCGCGCAAGACGAGGAACGGCAGGATCGGCACGATGGCGCCGAGCGCAAACAGCGCGAACGAGGCCACCGCCGCTTCCCACGCCGAGCCGCCGAGATCCTTCGGGTCGATGCCGAGCTCCTCGCGGGCGAGCGCATCGAGGGCGGTCGTGCGATCGGCGAGGAGGCGACGGGCCATCGTCTCGGCCTCGCTCGGACTCAACCCTTTGGCCTCGTAGATCAGCCTCAGCTCCTCGCCTTCGCCCTCGGGATCCTCGCGCAGCTCGCTCGCCTCGATGCGAATCTCGCGCTGCGCGAGCTCGCGCGAGCTCGTCACCGACACCCACTCGCCGAGCGCCATCGAACCCGCGCCCGCCAGCAGCCCCGCCAGGCCGGTGACGAGAATGCCGTGGCTGTCGATCGCGGCGCCGGCCACGCCCATCACCAGGCTCAGATTCGAGCAGAGCCCGTCGTTGGCGCCGAGGACGGCCGCGCGCAGCGCGTTGCCGCCGACCGATCGATGCCGGCCTTCGAGACGGCCGAGGAAGCTGCCCTGCAGGCCGCGCGGCTGCGTCGCCACGAGCTGGCGCAGGACTCTCGCATGCCAGCGCTCGTGGCCCGGCATCGCGGTGCCGGCGGTCTCGGGCTGCTTGACGTAGCCGTTCTGGTCGACGGTTTCCTTCGCCGCGATGGTGGCCAGCACCAGATCGGGGCCGAGACGCCGCGCGACGGCCGCCAGCACTCGACTGCGCCACGAGGCGCGCCGCGGCGGCACGGTCGCGCCGGCGCGTCGCAGGCGGTCTTCCCAGAAGCCGATGTGGCCTTCTTCCATCGCGGCCAGGTTCGCGTACACCTTGGCCAGGCGGGGATCGGATTCGCTGGCCGCCATCGCGCGATACTCCGACGCGCTGTCGACTTCGTCCTGCCAGTTCTCGAGGTACCGGCGAGTGTCAGACGGATCGCTCATGGGCGGACCGACCATACAACGCTTTTCGTGCTTCGAGCCAACCTGCGATAATGGGGCCCGCCCACGGCGCCGCGCACCGCGCCGTGGATCAAGGAGGTTCATCCCCATGCGCCTTCTCACGCTGACGTACCTGGCCGCCGCGGCTCTTCTCGGCGCCGTGGCCCCGGCCTCGGCGCAGACGTTCGTCTTCGGGGCGCAGGGCGAGCCGGTCCAGCTCGATCCGGCGATCATCACCGACGGGATCTCCTCGCGTCTCACCCGCCAGATCTTCGACGGGCTCGTGAAGTACCGGGGCGCCACCACCGAGGTGGAGCCGGCGCTGGCCGAAAAATGGGAGGTCTCACGCGACGGCAAGGTGTGGACGTTCCAGCTTCGCAAATCGGTGAAGTTCCACGACGGCACGCCGTTCGACGCCGCCGCGGTCGTGTGGAACTTCGAACGCTGGTGGAAGGCCGCTCATCCCCAGCACGACAACCAGGTGAAAGCGGGCCAGACCTTCGAGTACTGGGAGGCGCAGTTCGCCGGCTTCGACGACAAGTCGGTCGTCAGCGCCGTCGAGGCCGTCGGCACGCACACCGTGCGCATCACGCTCAAGGAGCCGCAGGCACCCTTCCTCGCGAATCTCGCGATGTTCGTGTTCGACATCGCGAGCCCCAAGGCCGTGGAGCGCTGGGGCACCGAGTTCGGCAAGCATCCGGCGGGCACCGGAGCCTACAAGTTCGTCGAGTGGAAGCCGAACCAGGAAGTCGTCCTCGAGGCGAACCCCGAATACTGGGGTCAGGCGCCCAAGATCAAGCGTCTCGTCGTGCGCAACATCAAGGACAATTCCCAGCGCCTGGGCGCGCTCAAGGCCGGTGAGATCCACGGCATGGAGGGACTCAATCCCGACGACGTCGGCGTGGTCAAGAGCGACCCGAATCTTCAGCTGCTGCTGCGCCCGACGAACACGACGGGCTACATCGCCTTCAACTACAAGGTGAAGGAGTTCCAGGACAAGCGCGTGCGCCAGGCCTTCGCCCACGCCATCAACAAGCGCGGGATCGTCGACGCCCTCTACGGCGGCACCGGGCTCGTGGCCAGCCAGTTCCAGCCGCCGGCGCTCTGGGGCTACAACCGCGAGCTGAAGGATTACGAGTACAGCCCGAGCCGGGCGCAGGCGCTGCTCCGTGAGGCCGGGCAATCGCAAGGCCTGTCGGACATCACGTGGGAGGACGGCAAGAAGGAGCCGCTGGTCTTCTGGTACATGTCGCGCTCGCGGCCGTACTTCCCGAGCCCGAAGGAGATCGCCGAGGCGATGGCGGCCGATCTCGCCAAGGTCGGGATCAAGACGCAGCTGCAGACGATCGAGTGGGCGGTCTATCTCGACAAGCGCAAGAACGGGCAGATGCCGCTCTACATGCTCGGCTGGACCGGCGACAACGGCGATCCCGATAACTTCCTCTGCTACTTCTTCTGCCAGCCCGGTGTCGCGCGCGAGGGCTTCTACACCAACAAGCCGCTGGCCGACGTGCTCCTGCGCGCCCAGAAGCTCACGCAGCAGTCGGAGCGCGCGAAGCTCTACCGGCAGGCCGAGCAGCTGCTGCGCGACGACGCGGGGCGGCTCTTCATCGCCAACAATCAGCCGCCCCTCGCGTTCGCGAAGCGCGTGAAGGGCTACGTGCCGCACCCGACGGGCTCGGAGTACTTCAACACCGTCGAGATGCAGTAGCGCGGAGTCGGCGCGGTGAGGCGGTATGCCATCCGGCGAAGCCTCACCATCGTTCCGGTCCTGCTCGGCGTCTCCGTCCTCGTCTTCAGCTTCATCCACCTGATTCCCGGTGACCCGGCGCTCACCATGCTCGGCGAGCGGGCGACCCCCGAGAAGGTGGCGGAGGTGCGCGCGCGCCTGGGGCTCGATCGTCCGATCTGGCAGCAATACGTCCTCTATATCGGCAAGGCACTCCAGGGGGACCTCGGCGTGTCGATCGTTCGCGGCGATCCCGTCGCGAGCGACCTGCTGCGGCGCTTTCCCGCGACGGTCGAGCTGGCGGTGGCGGCGATCGTGGTGGCGATCGCGTGCGGCATCCCGATCGGCGTCGCCTCCGCCGTCTGGCGCAACTCGCTGCTCGACAGCCTCGCGCGTCTGGGCGCGCTCACCGGCGTGTCGATGCCGATCTTCTGGCTCGGCCTCGTCCTGGCGTGGTTCTTCGGCGTACAGCTGCGCATCCTGCCGACCGGCTTCCGTCTCGCCAGCGGAACGTCATTCGTTCCGTGGACGAACTTCGTCATTCTCGACTCGCTGCTGCAAGGGGATTGGGCCTCCCTCGCCGACGCGCTTCGCCATCTGATACTCCCGGCGCTGGCGCTCGCGACGATCCCGCTGGCCGTTATCGCCAGGATGACCCGCGCCAGCATGCTCGAGGTTCTGTCGCGGGAGTACATCCGCACCGCCGAAGCGAAGGGGCTGTCACGCCGCGCGGTGATCTTGAGACATGCGCTGCGCAACGCGCTCTTGCCCGTGCTCACGGTCATCGGGCTCCAGGTCGGCCGCCTGCTCGCGGGCGCGATCCTCACCGAGACGATCTTCTCCTGGCCCGGCATCGGCCTCTGGGTCTACGAGTCGATCGAGTCCCGTGACTACGCGATCGTGCAGGGCGTGAGCCTCTTCATCGCCGTGATCGTCGTCGGCGTGAATCTGGTCACCGACGTCCTCTACGCCGCGGTCGACCCTCGCATCAAGTACGAGTGATGACGACGTACGAAGTCGCGGTGGATCGCGCAGCGGTGGCGGTCGCGGAGCCAGGTCGAAGCCCGGCCTCGGCGGCGTGGCGACGGCTCGTGGCGAGCCCGGCGGCGCGCGCCGGACTGATCATGGTCGTGGCCTTCGTGCTGGTGGCGCTGCTGACGCCCCTCGTGCACGTCTACGACGCGCGGACGGACGCCGACCTCACCGTGAGGCTGAAGCCGCCGACGGCGGCGCATCCGTTCGGCACCGACAGCCTCGGCCGAGACATCCTCGTCCGCATTCTCCACGCGACACGCGTGTCGCTCGGGCTGGCGATGAGCGCCGTCGCGCTGGCCACCGTGCTCGGCTCGGCGCTCGGGTTCCTCGCCGGCTACCTCCGGGGCCGCGCCGACCTGGTCGTGATGTTCTGCATGGACATCGTGCTCGCCTTCCCGGCGACCTTGCTGGCCATCGCGATCGTGGCCATGATCGGTCCCGGTCTTCGCAATTCGCTGTTCGCGATCAGCCTGGTCTCGATCCCCGCCTACGCGCGGCTGAGCCGCGCCTCGGTGCTGGCGCTGCGCGAGCAGGAGTTCGTGCTGGCGGCCCAGGGCCTCGGCTGCAGCGGCTGGCGCGTTCTCGCGAGCCACATCGTGCCCAACAGCTTGCCGCCCTTGATCGTGCAGACGACGCTCTCGATCGCCTTCGCGATCCTCGAGGCCGCGGCGCTCGGCTTTCTCGGGCTCGGCGCGCAGCCGCCGACCCCCGAGTGGGGCGCGATGCTCGCCGACTCGTACAAGTACTTCACCAGCGGCGCCTGGTGGGTCTTCTGCTTTCCGGGCGCGGCCATCATGCTCTCGGTGCTCGGCTTCAATCTGCTCGGTGACGGGCTGCGCGACGCGCTCGATCCGCGTCTGGGACCGAGCTGAGCCGCCGCGATCGGCCGGCCGAACGCGCGTTCGGTGGCGGCCGACCGGATCGAGGTCGTAAGCTACACATAATGGTGTCGATGCGCACGCGGCTAGCCCGCCTGCTACTCGTGCTGTCCGTCGCCGGAATGACGCTCGGCGGGACCGCGTGGCCCTGTGCGAGTGCCGACGACGCGCCACCGGGCGCCAAGCCCGCGGCGCCGCCGAATCAGCCCCCGCCGGCGGCCCGCATCGCCGGAGCAGGTCCTGGCGTCCTTGAATCGGGCGATGACCTGGTACCGCCAGGCGCGCATCGTGATGCGTTCTGTCGAGGGCAGCGGCGTGTTCGGCCCGGCCGACGAGCAGACCGCTCTCCGGCTGGTCGGCCGCGCGTTCGATGTCGCGCGCGCCGAGGCCGCGCTGCTCAGCCGCGACAGCGCGCTGGCCTCGGCGACCAGCGGGCGGCGCGCCGAGGAGCTGAAGAAGCTCGAGACGACGATCCGCCAGGACGAGCAGGACGTCGAGAAGCTGCGCGCGCGGCTCCGTGCCGAGCCCCAGCGGCGATCGGCTCTCCAGGTCGAGCTCGCCGCCGCGCAGAACAAGCTCGAGCTCGACCGCGCGCGCGTCGAGTTTTTCGCTCAGCTTCGCGAGCTCAGCTCCTCGGGCTCGGGCGCCGACGACGATCTCGAGCATCAGATCGACGGGATGAAGGAGGCCGTGCCGGAGCTCGGGTCCGCGACGGCGCCCCAATCCGGCGCCGCGACGTCCTCGGGATCCGGATCGGGTACGTGGGGGATGGTCCAGCGACTGCTCGCGCTGCAGCGCAGCCGGAGCCGTCTGGAGGATCTCGAGACGGCGACCAACAATCTGGTCCGCAGTCTCGACGAAGAGGCCAAGGCGGCGCGCGCGGGCCTGCGACCGATCCTCACCCGCCTGGAAGCACTGGCCAAGAACCCCACGGATTCCGGGACGTCACTGGACGACAGCCAGCGCGAGTTTCGCAACTTGCTCGAGCGGCGCAAGCTCATGGCGGCGGTCTTGCTGCCTCTGCGCGACGAGGCTGCGCTCGCCCGGCGCTACGCCAGCGACCTCAAAGGCTGGAACGAGGTCGTCGATCGACAGTCGTGGCAGGTCCTGCAGGGGTTGGCGCTCGACCTCCTCGGAGTCCTGGTCGCGCTCGCCGTGATCTTCGTCGGCGGCGTGCTGTGGCGGGTCGCCGTCGCGCGGTACGTGACCGATGCCGCGCGCCGGCGCTTGTTCCTGACCGCTCGGAGCATCGTCCTGACCGTGGCGGTCGCCCTCGTGTTGATCTTTCACTTCACCAGCGAGATGGCCGCCCTCGTGACCGCGCTCGGCTTCGCGGCGGCCGGCATCGCCTTCGCGCTCCAGAATGTGATCCTCGCGGTCGCCGGCTACTTCACGATGGTCGCGCCGAACGGGATCCGCATCGGCGATCGGGTGAGCCTCCAGGGGCCGTTCGGGTACGTGCACGGCGAGGTGGCGGAGATCGGCCTCGTGCGGGTCAAGCTCCACGAGCTGGCCGGTGAGCCGCTGAAGCCGACGGGTCGGGTCGTCGTCTTTCCCAACTCCGTCGTGTTCACCGGGACCTTCTTCAAGGATCCGCCAGGAGCGCCGGCAGGCTAGAGCGGTCTTACTTGGTCAGCTGCTCCGCGGATCGACGCAGGTCCAGCATCGGGGACGCCGGAAGGTCGTCGAGCGTTTCCAGCCGGGTCAGTCGCCCCATGTGCGTGATGATCTTGGCGATCTGCTTCGACGCCTCGACGATCGGGGCGAGCCTTCCCCGCTGGTCCGTGGTGAGATCGCGACGCAGGAGCTCGAGGCGGCCGACGATCACCGCGAGCGGGTTGTTGATCTCGTGGGCCGCCGCGTTCGCGAGCTGAGCGACGGCGCGCAGCGTCTCGGCGCGCCGCTCGGCCTCGTCGGCACGGCGCTGGCTGGTAATGTCCTCGACCGTCCCCTCCCAGTATTCGTGCTCGCCGTCCCGCACGAGACGCGCGTTCAGCCGGACCCACACGGTCCCGCCGTCATGCGTGCGCAGCTCGCAGTGAAAATCTCGGGTGACGCCCGCGGCATCCCGCAGCTGGTGCCACCGCTCGCGGTCTTCGGGATCGACGTACAGGGCCGTGGCGTTGACGCCGAGCAGGGCCTCCCGATCCTTGAACTTCAAGAGCTCGAGCATCGCCGGGTTGGCGTCGAGAATCTGACCGCTCGGCGTCGTGCGGAAGATGCCGACCGGGACGTGCTCGACGAGGCCGTGGTAGCGCGCCTCGGCGGCGAGCGCCTCGGCGCGAAGCCGCGCCGAGCGCAGCAGCAGCGCCAGCTGCTGGCTGACCGCCTCCAGCATCGCCACCCGCGCCAGATCGAAGCGCTCCGCCCGCTCCCACCACACCAGATAGAGCGCGCCCGCCACGTCGCCGCCGAGGTGAATGGGCACGATCACGCCCGAGCGATGGGGGAACTGGTGGAACAGCTCGTAGGCGAAGCGCGGGTCGTTCTGGACGTCGTCACTCGACGTGATGGTGGCCCCGGCGAACACGCTCTCGCGGAAGCCCTGCTCGTCGATCGGCAAGAGCGCCGAGGTCAGGATCGACAGCGCATGGTGGGGGACCCGATATGCGGCGACCGGCACGAGGAGACGGCGCTCCGGATCGACGCGGTACGCCGCGCCGGTCTCGGCCCCGACGAAGCGCACGACCTCGCGCACGACGAGGCGCAGCGCCTCGGTGAGGTCCGCCTCGGTCGTGAGGATGTGCGCGATCGCGATGAGGAGCTCTGCACCACCCATTCAATCTTTACGATACGGCAGCCTGATCTCCGGAACGACACAGATTTCGCGGCCTCTTTGGCCACATCAGTGGCAAGAATCGTCGCGCTCGCTCGACGAAACGTGCCGGAAACGCACGTAAGTGTCGGTCGCCCCGCGCGCTCGGTATCTGGCACACCACGTGCTCATCCATATCCACAGCATCCTCGCCTGGCTATTTTCCGGACGATGGGCAGTAGCGGCGTATGCTCGTGGCCGCGGAGCTGACTTTTGCCTCGACCGGCCCGTCTGAGCGTCCTCGTCGCGGTCTTCCTTCCTACGCTCGCGCTCTGCATCCATGCCCGGTCGGCCGAGATCACCTGTCCGCCGTCGGTCGTCGTCCCCACGCAGGCTGAGCTCGCGGAAGCGGGTCGGAACGCGCGGGATCACGGCGCGCTCTGGCGATTCGAAAAGGACGGGCGCGCCGGCTACCTCTACGGCACCATCCACATCGCGAATCTCGACTGGGCGATGCCG
This sequence comes from uncultured Candidatus Rokubacteria bacterium, assembly GCA_963789955.1. Classification (GTDB taxonomy): domain Bacteria; phylum Methylomirabilota; class Methylomirabilia; order Rokubacteriales; family CSP1-6; genus AR31. The sequence goes on along the minus strand of CAWBMV010000022.1, from coordinate 38,823 downwards.
GGCCCGACGATCGGGCGCGCCCTCCGCGACGCCGAGACGGTCGCGATCGAGGCCGACCCCGGCGATCCGGCCACGGGCGCGGGCATGGCCGCCCCCCAGAAGCCCCACGAGGCTCCATCGCTTCCCCCCAGGCTGCTCGACCGTCTCCGCGCACAGGCCGCCCGCGCCTGCGAGCCCTGGGAAAGCCTCGAGGCGATGCCGCCCCTGATGATGGTCACGCGGCTGACCTTGCTCGACGCCCGCTGGGACGGGCTCCACACGGACTACTCGATCGAGGCGGTGCTGGCGAGCTTCGCGCGAAAGACGGGCAAGAACCTCGTGACGCTCGAGACGGTCGCGATCCAGCGCGCCGCGATCGTCGCGGGCTCGCCGGCCGAGCAGGCGGTCGAGGTCGACCAGCGGCTCATGGCCGTCGAGAACGGCTCCGCCCGTAAGGCCATGGCCGTCATCGCGAACGCCTGGGCCCGCGGTGACCTCGACGCGCTGGCGCGCCTTTACGAGCCCGCCGAGGCGCGGGCCGCGCTGGAACGCATGGCGGGCGCGCGCAACCCGGCCATCGCCGCGCGCATCGACGAGCTGCATCGCGACGGCCGGCGCCTCTTCGCGGCGGCGGGCGTGCTGCACATGGTCGGCGACGCGCCGCTGCAGAAGCTCCTGGCTGAACGCGGCTTCACGATCGAGCGCGTGCCGCTCGGCGGCCGCTGACATTCGCTCCCGTCGCGGTGGTCGTGTTGACCGCGACCGCCCTCGCGTCGCAAAATGACAGAGTTGGAGCGCGCCATCATGACCAACGCGCCGCGCGCTGCGTCGCTTGCCGGCACCCATCCCCGGCGAGTCATCGATCTCATCCTCGAGCGCGCTTCACCGGCGGGCCGGAATAAACCCGACCCATCGCGCAAGCTCGGGCTCGTCATCGAAGGCGGCGGCATGCGGGGCGTCATCTCCGCCGGAAGTCTCCTGGCGCTCGATCTCCTCGGCTTCCGGGAGATCTTCGACGAGATCTACGCGGCGTCCGCCGGCGGCGTGAACGCGGCGTATTTTCTCTCCGGGCAAGGCAAGCTCGGCATGACCGTCTACTTCGACGACATCGCCAACCGTCGCTTCATCAACCCGTGGCGCGTCTTCAAGATCGTCGACGTCGATTACGCCTACGATCGCATCATCTCGCTCCACAAGCCGCTGGACGACGCCGCGATCCGCGCCTCGCGCGTCCGATTCTTGCTCTCGGTCACCGACGCGCGGTCCGGCCTGAACGAGCTGCTCGATGTGCGGGCACGATCGGAGCCGGTCCCGCTGCTGCTCAAGGCCTCGAGCGCGCTTCCGGTGCTGTACAACCGGCGGATCGTCCTGGACGGGCGGGAGTTCGTCGATGGCGGCGTGTCCGACTCGCTGCCGGTCGCGCGAGCGATCGAAAACGGCTGCACCGACATCCTGGTGCTGGCGAGCAGCCGGTGCGATGCGCCGATGGCGAGGCCGCGCCTCTGGGAGCGGAGCCTCTTCTATATGATGATGGGCCGCCGCTATCCCGCGCTCATGCGCGCCTTCGCCTCGATGCACGAGGCGCTCAACCGCGGCCGACGCCTGGCCACCGGCGAAGAGGCCGTCGACGGCGTGAACGTCGCGCTCATCGCTCCGTGCGAGGGCGACTCGACGGTCGGCAGCACCGCGATCGAGCGCGCGCGTCTGGTTCGGGGCGCCCACCTGATGGCGACGCGAACCTTCGAGCTCTTCGCGGGCGAGCGGGCCATTCTGGAATCGCTGTTCGAGACCTATCGAGCGCGGCCCCAGCGCTGAGCCCGCGCTGCGGGGCTTCGCGTGAGTGATACCCTACCTCGACGAGCCCTATGCCTGAACAACCCACGACCGAGCTCTTGTTCTCGTACGGCACCCTGCAGATCGAGGCGGTGCAGCTGTCCACCTTCGGCCGGAAGCTGGAGGGCACGCCGGACGAGCTGCCCGGATTCGCGCAGTCGATGATGAAGATCGAAGACGCGGAGGTCGTCGCGACGAGCGGAAAGACTCATCACCCGATCGTCGCGTTCACCGGGCGCGAGACCGACACCGTCGCCGGCACCGTGTTCCGGATCACCGCGGAAGAGCTCCAGAACGCGGACAAGTACGAGGTGGCGGCCTACAAGCGTATCGGCGCGATCCTCCGGTCAGGCGCTCGGGCCTGGGTCTACGTGGACGCGCGCTACGCTCCCCCCAGCTGAATCCAAGCTCGAGGAGAACGCCGGGTTCGACGTGTCGATCAGTTGCCGTACTGCGTCGCCAGATACTCCACGATCGTCTTCGCGTCCTGGTCGCTGACCGGCGCGCCGAAGACCTTGATCATCTTGGTCACGACGCCATCCCATTGCTTCGCGTTGCCGTGCGGCTGCATGACGATGTAGTCGGTGGAGTGGCAGGACACGCACTGCTGGCGCGTGACCTCGACGCCGGCGCCGGGCTTGAGCGTGGCGTAGGCATGATCGGCCGGCATCGGGATCGTCTTGTCGGCGGCAACGGCCGCCGCGGCGAGCGCCAGAACCAGGAGACCGGGCCCGAGGAGACGTCGCATGGCGGTCGCCTATCCGACCTGCAGATCGACGTGCTCGATCACGTTGCGGAGGTAGCCCGCGGGATTCCAGAGGGGCTCGCGGCCCTGTGACTCACCGATCCGGTTGAACGCGCGCACCATCACGCGCGCCGGTCCCGCCTGGCTCGGCGTCCACGTCGCGGACCACTCACGAAACGAGTAGCGTCCGAGGTCGCCGCCGAGGTCGGTCCGCCGCCACGTGGCGCCTGCCGTCGACCGACATCTGCACCTCTTGAATGCCGTAGCCGCTGTCGAAGGCGATGCCCTTGAGCGTGACGGGCCGGCCGACCGGCACGCGCGTGCCGGACCCCGGCGAGGCGATGAACGAGCGGACCGTCATGCGATTGATCGGAACCGTGCGCGCCGGCGCGGTGCCCGGCGGCACGCAGCCGCAGGCGTTGTCGGGAATGCGGTAGGCCGGCTTCATCCAGAACTTCTCGAACGGTTGATCGACGATCTCGATCTCCGACAGGTTCTTGACCCAGTACGTCGCGTACCAGCCCGGCACGACGAGGCGCGCGGGGAAGCCGTTCAGCATCGGCAGCGGCGCGCCGTTCATCTGATAGGCGACCAGGATGTCCGGGTCGTCCATGATCCGCGCGATGTCGAGGCTCTTGACGAAGTCGGGCACGGACGGAAACGCGGGCTTGTCGAGGCCGTCGAACGTCGCCTGCACGGCGCCCTGGCGCACCCCGGCCGCGGCGAGGACGTCCTTGAGGCGTGCGCCGACCCACTCGGCGTTGCCCATCGCGCCATCGCCCCACTCCCCCCCGAGCACGCGGGGCGCGAATCTCCCGCGGCTGTTGCCCGAGCACTGGTTGACCGCGGTCACCGCGGCGCGCGGGAACTTCGTCTTCAGATCGTCCAGCGACAGCTCGAGCGGCCGATCGACACGCCCGGTCACGCGGAGCCGCCAGGTGGCCAGGTCGACCTCGAGCGGGATCGGGAACACGTGGTAGCGAACGAAGAACGCCTCGTTCGGCGTGATCGCGCGGTCGAAGTACTTCATCGGTGTCTCGAGCTGCGGCGGCCGGGACGTCAGCAAGATCAGATCGGTCTTCTCGGGATACCGCACCAGCGGGCGTCCCGCGAGGACGGGGTCGTCCTGGGCGAGCGCGGAAGCGCGAGGCCCCACGAGGCCGCCGGCGGCCAGCAGCGCACCGAATCGCGCGATGCGTTTTGCCGCGTCACGACGTGAGAGATCGCTCATCGCCGACTACCTCCTGCCCCGCGCGTTCACGCCGCCGTCAGTGCTCCACGTAGAAGAGCAAGATCAGCCCCATCGCGCCGATGAGTCCGGGCCAGCCCCAGCGGATCAGCGCTTCACCGCCGGCGGTGCGCCGGGCCGCGAAGATCAAGGTGCCCGCCGCGATCGACGTCAGCCCCATCGCCGCGTGCTGCAGGTAGACCGCGTCCACGTGAAAGCGGCCGTCGTGGAAGTGCACGAAGAGCGAGGCGCCCGCGAGCACCGCCAGGGTCGGCACCACGGCGTACCAGTACGATCGCGCCAGCACGCCGGCGCTGCGCAGGACCCCGATGACGCCGAAGCTCAGCGGCACGAGCGCCAGGAGCTTGTGCTGCAAGACGAGCGGATCCGTGAAGATCTCCATGAAGGTGCCCGGCCCCCACGGCCACGACTCCGGATCGGACGTGGGAATCAGATAGAGCCCGAACAGGATGAAGACGATCGAGGACAGCGCCGACCACGGAAATCGCCGGGGACGCCACGCTTCCCACGCGGTGAGCACGGCCACGAGGATCAGCACCCCGCCCGCCACGCGATGCGTGACCTGGGAATACGCGAGCTCGGGCTCGCTGCGCGGATGGCGATGACCCGGCGGCACCGGCGTCCCGCCGTAGGGCGCGAGCGCCGCGTTCTCCCCCGAGAACGGGCCATCAGGGCTCGGGATCCAGGCCCACACGTGGACGACGGCGAAGGCCGGATGCCACAGCACGAACGGCTCGTTGCTCTCCGGATGCTTCGTCGGGCAATCGGCATGCCCGCGGCGCGGGCTGCTCTCGATAGTCTCGATAGTGGCAGGAGGCTTCGTGCCAGTGCCACTCGGAGCCGGGGAGCGGATTCGGACGCGGGGGCGTCGTCAGCGCGTATTCGACCCCGGCCAGCTTCCAGACCCCGTCGCGCTCGACGTAGAGCAGCATCGGCGGCCGAGCGAGATCGAGCGTGCTGGCGACCATGCCCGCGGCCGTGAGCATCGGCGCATTGATGTTCATGAAGTGATAGCCGTGGCGGGCTTCCATCCCGCTGACCTGCACGAAGCCGTCGGCACGGGCCCGCGCGATGTCTTGATACTGCTCGGTGGCCCGACGAACCTCGGCCACGACCTCGTCCGGCGAGCGTGGATGATCGGCCCAGGCCGGTGCGGCCATCAACACCAGGACGGCGAGCGCGAAGAGTCCACGGAGACGCATGGCTACGCAGCATACACGAGCCGCCCGTCAACGAACGCGCCCCTTGCCTTCGTCCAGTGACGGTACCGCTCGACGATGGGCTCCTCTTCGGGATTCCGCGGTATGCTGGCGGCGAACGGCGAACGGTCGGCATCATGAGGGGGCCTGCGTGCAAGCAGAAAGCGAAACAATTCCGGAAGGTAGCGCGCGCCGTGGTGGTGGCAGCCGTCGCCTCGCCGTCATCGTGTTCGGCCTCGCCTGCCTCCTCGCCGCGGGCTCCTGGATCGCCTACGGCCGCCAGGCCAAGACGCAGCCGCCGGCGAAGACCGCGGGTGGCCGCTCCGCGGCGCCCGCGCGACCGATTCCGGTGGTCGTCGCGCCGGTCCGCATCGGCGACCTGAACGTTTACCTCACGGCGCTCGGCTCGGTCACCCCGCTCAACACCGTCACGGTGAAGAGCCGCGTCGACGGCCAGCTGATGAAGACGCATTTCACGGAAGGACAGGTCGTCCACGCCGACGACCTGCTGGCCGAGATCGATCCCCGCCCCTTCCAGGCGCAGCTCACCCAGGCCGAAGGACAGATGGCGCGCGACCAGGCCAACCTCGCGAACGCGAAGCTCGACCTCGAGCGCTATCAGCGGCTGGCGCAGCAGGAAATGATCGCGCGCCAACAGCTCGACACGCAGCAGATGGTCGTCAACCAGGCCGAAGCCTCCATCAAGGTGAACGCGGGGCTGATCGACGCGATCAAGCTGCAGCTCACCTACTGCCGGATCACGGCGCCGATCACCGGCCGTGTCGGCCTGCGGCTCGTCGATCCGGGCAACGTCGTGAAGGCGGCCGACTCGGGCGGCCTCGTCGTCATCACTCAGCTCGAGCCCATCGCGCTCGTGTTCAGCGTGCCGGAGGACAGCCTGCAGCCGATCCTGCGGCGCTTCCGCGTCGGCAACAAGGTTCCCGTGGACGCGTTCGACCGTGAGGGCAAGACGAAGATCGCCACGGGCACCCTGGTCGCGATCGACAACCAGATCGATCCGACGACCGGCACCGTGCGTCTGAAGGCGTCGTTCGGGAACACGGACGGCGCCCTCTACCCGAACCAGTTCGTGAACGCCCGGGTCCTGATCGACGTGCTGCACGACTCGGCCCTGGCGCCCGCGGAAGCGATCCAGCGCGGCCCGCAGGGCGCGTACGTCTACGTGGTCAAGCCGGACAAGGTCGTGCAGATGCGCCGGGTGCAGCTCGGGCCGAGCGAGGGCGCGACGATCTCGGTCCGCACCGGACTCACCGACAGAGAGGCGCTCGTCGTGGACGGCGCCGAGAAGGTTCAGGACGGAGCGCGGGTCGAGCCGACCGTGCGCAAGGCTCCCGCCGACGCGCCGGCCACCCCGGGCGCGACGGGGACCCCGACTCCGCCGGCGCGCACGCCCCGGCCGGGAGCGTGAACCTCTCCCGCCAGTTCATCATCCGGCCGGTCGCGACGTCGCTCCTGACGGCGGCGATCGTGCTGGCCGGGTTCGTGGCGTACCGGCAGCTGCCCGTCGCCGCGCTGCCACAAGTCGACTACCCGACGATCCAGATCGTCACGTTCTATCCGGGCGCGAGCCCCGACGTCATGGCGTCGGGCGTCACCGCGCCGCTCGAGCGGCAGTTCGGCCAGCTCCCCGGCCTCAAGCAGATGACGTCGATCAGCTCGAGCGGGTCGTCGATCGTGACGTTGCAGTTCGACCTGGCGCTGTCGATCGACATCGCCGAGCAGCAGGTGCAGGCGGCCATCAACGCGGCCGCGACCTTCCTGCCCCGCGACCTGCCGAATCCGCCCGTCTACAGCAAGGTGAACCCGGCCGACGCGCCGGTGCTGACGCTCGCGGTCACGTCGAGCTCCCTGCCGCTCACGGCCGTCGAGGATCTCGCCGACACGCGGCTCGTGCAGAAGATCGCGCAGCTCCCGGGCGTGGGCCTCGTCACCCTCTCCGGCGGCCAGAAGCCGGCGGTGCGCATCCAGGTGAACCCGGCCCGGCTCGCCGCCAACGGCCTCACCATGGACGACGTGCGCGCCGCGGTCGCGGCCGCCAACGTCAATCAGGCGAAAGGCAGTCTCGACGGGCCGTTCCAGTCGTTCACGATCGCGGCCAACGACCAGATCCTCCAGAGCAAGCAGTACCAGGCCCTCGTGATCGCCTATCGCAACAACGCGCCCCTCCTGCTCTCGGACGTGGCCGACGTGATCGACGGCGCCGAGAACATCCGCCAGGCCGCGTGGATGGGCGACACGCCGGCGATCATCGTCAACATCCAGCGCCAGCCCGGCGCCAACCTGATCGAGGTGGTCGATCGGGTCAAGCAGCTCCTGCCGCAGCTCCAGAGCGCTCTGCCGTCGGCGGTGCAGGTCACGGTGCTGACCGACCGCACGACGACCATCCGCGCCTCGGTCCACGACGTCCAGTTCGAGCTGATGCTGGCCGTCGTCCTGGTCGTCCTCGTCATCTTCGTGTTCCTGCGAAGCGCGGCGGCGACGTTCATCCCGGGCATCACGGTGCCGGTGTCGATCGTGGGGACGTTCGCGGTCATGTACGGGCTCGGCTTCAGCCTGAACAACCTCTCGCTCATGGCGCTGACCATCTCCACCGGCTTCGTCGTGGACGACGCGGTCGTGATGATCGAGAACATCACCCGCTACCTCGAGGAGGGCGAGTCGCCGCTGCAGGCCGCCTTCGTCGGCTCGAGTCAGATCGGCTTCACGATCCTGTCGCTGACCGTCTCGCTGATCGCCGTGCTGATCCCGCTCCTGTTCATGGGCGACATCGTCGGCCGGCTGTTCCGCGAGTTCGCGCTGACGCTCTCGGCGGCGATCCTCGTCTCGGCGGTCGTCTCGCTGACGCTTGACGCCGATGCTCTGCGCCAAGCTGCTGAGGCCGGTGGCCGAGCGCCGGCCCGGCGCCTTTGCGCGCGCCGCCGAGCGGCAGTTCGACCACCTGGTCGCGTTCTACGGCCGGACCCTGCGCTGGGTGCTCGGGCACCAGGGGCTCACCCTGGTCGTCGCGATCGGCACCCTGGCGCTGACGCTCTGGCTCTATATCCAGGTGCCGAAGGGGTTGTTTCCGATCCAGGACACGGGCGTCATCCTGGGCATCTCCGAGGCGCCGCAGAACATCTCGTTCGACGCGATGGGCGAGCGTCAGCGCGCGCTCGGCCGCGTCATCTTGCAAGACCCGGCGGTCGCCAGCATCTCGTCGTTCATCGGCATCGACGGCACGAACACGACGCTCAACAGCGGGCGCATCCAGATCACGCTGAAGCCGCTCGCCGAGCGCGGCGAGAGCGTGGGCGACGTGATCAGCCGGCTGCGCCCGGCGCTGTCCAGGGTCGACGGCATCACGCTCTACCTCCAGCCGGTTCAGGACCTGACCGTCGAGAATCGCGTGAGCCGCACGCAGTTCCAGTACAGCCTGGAGGACCCGGACGAGGAAGAGCTGCGCGCCTGGGCGCCGAAGTTCGTGGCGCGCCTGCGCGAGCTGCCCGAGCTCCGTGACGTGGCGACGGACCAGCTCGATCAGGGCCTGCAGGCGAGCGTGCAGATCGACCGCGCCACCGCCTCGCGCCTGGGCATCACCCCCCAGATGATCGTCGACGCGCTGTACAACGCGTTCGGCCAGCGCCAGATCTCGACGGTCTTCACGCAGCTGAACCAGTACCGCGTGGTGCTCGAGGTGCTGCCGGAGTTCCGGGCCGATCCGTCGATGCTGGACCGCGTCTATCTGCGCTCGTCCGCCGGCGGCCAGGTGCCGCTCTCGACCCTGGCGACGATCGAGCAGCGCGCGACCGCGCTCGCCATCAGCCACCAGGGCCAGTTCCCCGCGGTGACGGTCTCGTTCAACCTGGCGCCGGGCGTCTCGCTGGGCGCCGCCGTGAAGTCGATCGACCAGATCACGCGCGAGATCGGCATGCCGCCGAGCATCCAGACCGGATTCCAGGGCGCGGCGCGCGCCTTCCAGGCGTCGCTGGCCAACCAGCCGTTCCTGATCCTGGCGGCGATCGTCACCGTCTACATCGTGCTCGGCGTGCTGTACGAGAGCTGGATCCACCCGATCACGATCCTTTCGACCCTGCCCTCGGCGGGCCTCGGCGCGTTGCTGGCGCTCCTGCTCGTGCGCCTCGATCTCTCCGTGATCGCGCTGATCGGGATCATCCTCTTGATCGGTATCGTCATGAAGAACGCGATCATGATGATCGACTTCGCGCTCGACGCGCAGCGCTCGCAGGGCCGGCCGGCGCGCGAGGCGATCGAGCAGGCCTCGCTCCTCCGCTTCCGGCCGATCATCATGACGACGATGGCGGCGCTGCTCGGCGGCGTGCCGCTGGCGTTCGGTCACGGCGTGGGCTCCGAGCTGCGCGAGCCGCTCGGCGTCGCGATCGTGGGCGGCCTGATCGTGAGCCAGGTGCTCACGCTCTACACGACGCCGGTCATCTATCTGGCGTTCGACGGTCTCGCCGCACGGCTCGCGCGTCGCGGCGCGCGCGCGCGCCGGCGCGCCGGGCACCCGGTGACTGCGCCGTGAGCCTCTCCAGCCCGTTCGTCCACCGGCCGGTCGGCACCACCTTGATGACGATCGCGCTGGTCATCGCGGGCGTGATCTCGTTCCGGCTGCTCCCGGTCGCGCCGCTGCCCCAGGTGGACTTCCCGACCATCAACGTCGTGGCGGGTCTGCCGGGCGCGAGCCCCGAGACGATGGCATCGGCCGTCGCCACGCCGCTCGAGCGCCAGTTCGGGCGCATTGCCGGCGTGGCCGAGATGACGTCCGTCAGCTTCCTCGGCGCCTCGACGATCGCGCTGCAGTTCGACCTGGCGCGCGACATCAACGGCGCCGCGCGCGACGTGCAGTCGGCCATCGCCGCGGCCGTGGGCCAGCTGCCGCCGAATCTGCCGAACCTTCCCACCTATCGCAAGGCGAATCCGGCGGACGCGCCGATCCTGATCCTGGCGCTCACCTCGAAGACCCTCGACAAGGGGCGGATGTACGACATCGCCTCCACGGTCCTGCAACAGAAGATCGCGCGGCTCGAAGGCGTCGGACAGATCTTCGTCGGCGGCAGCTCCCTCCCGGCGGTCCGGGTCGAGCTGAATCCGATGGCGCTCGCCCGCTACGGCATCGGTCTCAACGAAGTCCGGCAGGCCCTCGCCACCGCCAACGTCAACCGCCCCAAAGGCCAGCTCGACGACGGCCGTTTCACCTGGGAGATCAACGCCACGGATCAGCTGCGCGACCCCAAGCTGTACGAGCCGCTGATCGTCGCGTGGCGCAACGGGGCGCCCGTCCATCTCACCGACGTGGCTCAGGTGCGTGGCGCCGTCGAGGACCTCCGCGCCGGCGCGGTGTCCAACGGCGAGACCGCGGTCGTCCTCGTCATCTTCCGCCAGCCCGGCGTCAACATCATCGACACCGTCGATCGGATCCGGGAGGAGCTGCCGTACTTGCGCGCGCTCGTGCCGGCCGAGATCACGCTGCGACCGGTCCTCGATCAGACCGTGACGATCCGCGCGTCCGTCAAGAACGTCGAAGAAGCGCTGCTGATCTCGATCGGCCTGGTCGTGCTCGTCGTCTTCCTGTTCCTGAGAAACATCCGTGCGACCATCATCCCGGGCGTCGTGGTGCCGGTCGCGCTGATCGGCACCTTCGCGATCATGTACCTGGTCGGGTACAGCATCGACAACCTCTCCTTGATGGCGCTGACCGTCGCCACCGGCTTCGTCGTCGACGATGCCATCGTCGTCGTCGAAAACGTGATGCGCCACATCGAGCGCGGCGTGGGCGTGCTCGAGGCGACGCTGACCGGCGCCAAGGAGATCGGCTTCACGGTGCTGTCGATGAGCATCTCGCTGGTGGCCGTCTTCATCCCGATTCTCCTGATGGGCGGCATCGTCGGACGCCTCTTCCGCGAGTTCGCGGTGGTGCTCTCGGTCGCGGTGCTGGTGTCCCTGGCGATCTCGCTCACGACGACGCCGATGATGTGCGCCCTTCTGCTGCGGCCGCAGGACCCGCAGCATCGCCCGAGGCTCGCGGTCGCTGGGCGAGCGAATCTTCGACGCGATCACGCGCGCCTACGACCGGACGCTGACCGTCGCGCTGCGGCATCCCGCGATCACCATGATCATCTTCCTCGCGACGTTCGCGGTGAACGCCTACCTCTTCAACATCGTGCCGAAGGGCTTCTTCCCGCAGCAGGACAACGGACGGCTCGCCGCCAACATCGTCGCGCAGCAGGACGTCTCGTTCGCGGCCATCCACGAGAAGATGATGCGCTACGCGGAGATCTTGAAATCCGATCCCGCGATCGACACGGTCACCCTGTTCACGGGGGGCGGCGGCGGCCGCGGCACCACCGCGAACACCGGCCGCGGCTTCATCTCGCTCAAGCCGCGCGCAGGAGCGCAAAATCTCCGCCGACGAGGTCATCACGCGTCTTCGGCCCAAGCTCGCGCAGGTGCCCGGCGCCACGCTCTACCTCCAGGCCGTGCAGGACGTGCGGCTCGGCGGTCGCATCAGCAACGCGCAGTACCAGTTCACCCTGCAGAGCGACAACCTGGACGAGCTGAACACGTGGGCGCCCCGTCTGGTCCGCGCCATGCGCGAGATGCCCGAGCTGCGCGACGTCAGCAGCGATCAGCAGAATCGCGGGCTGGAGGTGCCGGTGGTCATCGATCGCGCCACGGCCGCGCGGCTCGGCGTCAGCACCCGCATGATCGACGATACGCTCTACGACGCCTTCGGGCAGCGCCAGGTGTCGACCATCTACACCGCCGCTGAACCAGTACCACGTGGTCATGGAGCTCGAGCCCCGCTACTGGGAGCGACCGGACGCGCTCTCGAACATCTACGTGCGCTCGAGCACCGGCCAGACCGTGCCGCTGACCTCGGTCACGAAGTTCCGGACGGGCACGGGCCCCATCCAGGTGAACCATCAGGGCCTGTTCCCGTCGGTGACCGTGTTCTTCAACCTCGCACCGAACGTCGCGCTCGGCGACGCGGTCAAGGCCATCGACGACGCGGAGCGAAAGATGGGCTTCCCCGGCAACATCACGGGAAAGTTCACGGGCACGGCGCAGGCCTTCCAGGCGGCGCTCGCCAACCAGCCGCTGCTGATTCTGGCGGCGCTGATCGCGGTCTACATCGTCCTGGGCGTCCTCTACGAAAGTCTGATCCACCCGTTCACGATTCTCTCCACCCTGCCGTCGGCCGGCGTCGGCGCGCTGCTCGCGCTGCTCCTCTGCGGGTTGGACCTCTCGGTCATCGCGATCATCGGGATCATCTTGTTGATCGGGATCGTGAAGAAGAACGCCATCATGGTGATCGACGTCGCGCTCGATCTCGAGCGCAACCACGGCCTCGGCGCCCAGGACGCCGTCCACCAGGCGTGCCTGCGCCGGTTTCGCCCGATCTTGATGACGACGATGGCGGCGCTGCTGGGCGCGCTCCCGCTGGCGCTCGGCATGGGCACGGGCTCCGAGCTCCGCCGCCCGCTCGGCATCACCGTCGTCGGCGGCCTGCTCTTGAGCCAGCTCCTCACGCTCTACACGACGCCGGTCATCTACCTCTATATGGAGCGCTTCCGCGTCGCGATGGGCCGGGCGATGACCCGCACTCGCGCCACCCTCGGCCTCCGCCCCGCCACGGGCCCCTCGCGCTCCTAGGCCACAGCGGGAGGCTCCAGTTCCGAGCCCTGCCTCCGCAAAGACAGCGTGCTGCCGCCTGCGACCGACGCGGGAGCCGGGCGGGTGGCGCAGCCAGGCCCCGCCCGACTCGCGCGCCTGTCGTCAGGCTCCGCTACGCGTTGTCGTCGCTAGAAGAAGGCTCGACGAAGGTAAAGCCGAAGCGGCCTTTGATGCAGAGATGCCCGCCGGTGACCGAGACGTCGGCGGGCGATGTCACCTTCACGATCCGGTTGTCCTGGACCTGGAGCGAGAGCGTGCAACCCACGCCGCAGTAGGGGCAGATCGTGTCGGTCGTGCGCTGCTTCGATTCATCCCAGGTTCCGGTCGCCCGCATGTCGTGCTCGCGCTTGAACATGAGCGCGCCGGTCGGACAGACGCCGATGCAGTTGCCGCAGTAGACGCAGGCCGAATCCGGCAGCGGCACGTCGGCCTCGGTCGAGATGCGCGCGTCGAACCCGCGTCCCGCCACCGCGATCGCGAACGTGTTCTGGGCGTCGACGCCGCAAGCCTCGACGCACTTGTAGCAGAGCACGCACTTCGAGTAGTCGCGCATGTAGAGATCGTTGTCGACCTTCGCCGGCTGCGCGACGGTCTCCGCCTGCGCACCTTCGGGCGCCTCGTGATGTCCGGGCTCGCGCGCGTCGCGCTCGCCCGCGCCCGCGGGCGCGGCGGGGCGGCCATACCGCTGTCGGCTGCGCGCCGTAGCGCCGGATCATGTCGTCGAGTCCCGGCGCGGTCGAGAGATCGACCGACGACGCCAGGAGCTCGAGGACCATCCGTCGCGATACGCGCACGCGCTCGGACTCGGTCGAGATCGTCATCCCGGGCTCCACGCGCCTCGAGCACGCCGGGACGAGCACGCGCGATCCGGTCACCTCGACGACGCACACGCGACAGACGTTGACCGGCGTCAAGGTCGGCAGGAAGCAGATCGTGGGGATGTCGACACCACGCGCGCGGCACGCGTCGAGAATCGTCGAGCCGGCCGGGGCCGTCGTGTGCTGGCCGTCGATGACGATCTCGATCGGCGGCGCGGCGGCGCGGTCCGGTGCCGCCGGCGGCCGGCTCGGCGGTGGCGGCGGCTGAAACCAGATCGGGTCGGACTTCACGCGCGCCTCCCCGCGATCGCGAGCCGGAAGATCGCGGACTCGATGGCGCTCGACGCCGTCTGCCCGAGCCCGCAGATCGAGGCGTCGCGCATCACCTGGCCGAGATCACGGAGCAGCGCCATCTCCTCGGCCTCGGAACCGAGCGGACGGCGTGCCCGGAGCCGCGCGAGGAGCTCTTCCTGGCGGACCGTCCCCACGCGGCACGGCACGCACTGGCCGCACGACTCGTCCCGGAAGAATTCGGCAATGCGCCGCACGATGTCGAGCATGTCGACGGACTCGCCGAAGACCATGACGACCCCCGAGCCGAGCGTGGCCCCGATCGCGCGCGTTCCCTCGAAGGTCAGCGCGACGTCGAGATCGGCCGGGCCGACGAATACGCCGGCGGCGCCGCCGAGCAGCACGGCGCGGACGGTTCCGGCCCCGGCCAGATCGAGGAGCTGCCGCAAGGTGATCCCGAACGGCGCCTCGTAGAGACCCGGCCGCGCGACCTCACCCGACACGCAGAAGAGCTTCGGGCCCGTCGAGCCCTCGGTACCGATCCCGCCGTACGCGGCGCCGCCCTCGCGGAGGAGCGCCGGCACGTTCACGAGTGTCTCCACGTTGTTCACGACGGTGGGACGGCCGAAGAGTCCGACCTGAACGGGGAACGGCGGCTTGTTGCGCGGCTCGCCGCGCTTGCCCTCGATCGAGTTGAACAGCGCGGTCTCCTCGCCGCAGATGTACGCGCCGGCGCCCCGGCGAATCTCGATATCGAATGTGAACCCGGCACGCATGACGTCGACGCCCAGCAACCCCGCCGAGCGCGCAGCGGCGATGGCGCCGGCCATCCGCTCGGCGGCCAGCGGGTACTCGCCGCGCAGATAGAGGTAACCGCGCTCGCAGCCCGTCGCATAGCCCGCGATGGTCATGCCCTCGACCAGCGCGAACGGATCCTCCTCCATGAGCAGTCGATCCTTGAACGTCCCGGGCTCCGACTCGTCGGCATTGCATACGAGGTAGTGCGGCCGCGCCTCGGCCTTCGCCACCGCGTCCCACTTGCGGCCGGTCGGAAACGCGGCGCCACCCCGTCCGAGGAGCTTGGAGGCGACGACCTCTGCAATGACGCCGGCCGACCCCAGCTCGATGGCGCGCGCCAGCGCCCGGTAGCCGTCGTTCGCGCGATAGGCATCGAGGCTCGTCGGATCGACGGACCCGATCCGGCCGAGCAGCCGGAGTCCAGATTGTCCGACCTGAGGAACCGAACGCGCGACGAGGCGGCCACGCTCGGCGGGCGGGCTCGCGCTCGTTCGCGTATCCGTCGTGGCCGGCGGGTTGCGGAGCGCGGCGAGAATCGGCGCGACGCCACCTTCGATGGGCGCCAGGGTGATCGTTCGCGGAGCTTCGCCGGCGACGGTCAGCAGCACCGCCGGGGCTCGCTCGCATTGGCCCAGACAGGGGCTGCGCATCCACCCCGAGCCGCCGTTCTTACCGGGCGCTCCGGGGGGGCCTATCGTCTGCTCGAGCGATTCGCAGAGCGCTTCACCGCCTCGGATGCGGCACGCGATGTCGTCGCACACATGCGCGACGATCGGCGGGCGCGGCTTCGTAGACAGCAGATGATAGAAGGTGACGACCCCCCAGAGCTCCGCGGGAGGCACCGTCAGGCGCCGGCTGATGTGGTTGAGCGCGCCCTGGCCGATCCAGCCGATTCTCGCCTGCACGGCGTGGAGCGCGGGGAGCACCAGGTCACGCCGCGCTCCGTCCGCCACCACGGCGTCGATCGCGTCGCGCTCAGCTTCCGTCGCGTTCGGGCCGACGATCTTGAGGTCGATCGGCTCAGGCTCCCAGCCGCTCGATGCGGATCGCCGTGGCCTTGAACTCGGCGGTGCCGGACTTGGGATCGGTGGCGTCGATCGTGAGCAGATTCGTGGCCACGTCGTCGGGGAAGTGCAAGGTCATGAACGTGAGCCCCGCGCGCAAGCCCTCGTCGCGACGAATCGGCACCTCGACGGCGCCGCGGCGCGATCGCACGCGAACGACTTCGCCTTCGCGCAGGCCGTAGCGGTCCGCGTCCTCCGGCGAGACGTCGAGGCTCTCGCCCCGGCGGAGCGGCGAGTGATACCCGCTGCTCTGGACACCGGTGTTGTACTCGTCGAGCCGGCGCCCGGTGGTGAGCCGCAGCGGAAACTCGGCGTCGAGCTTGTCGACCGGCGGATCGTGCTCGACGGGGACGAAGGTGACCCGCGGCCCGCGCACCGGGCGTTCCCACAGACGGCTGTGCAGGAACAGCTCGCCCGGATGCTCCTCGTCGTAGCACGGCCACTGCAGACCGCCGTGCTTCTCCAGGCGCGCGTAGCTCATACCCGCGTGCATCGGTGAGAGACGGCGCACCTCGTTCCAGATGGTCTCGGCGTCCGGCCGCCCCCAGTCGCGTCCCATCCGCTTGGCCAGCTCGAAGAGGATGGCCACGTCGTCGCGAGCACCCGCGGGGGCCTCGATGGCCTTGCGCACACGCTGGACCCGGCGCTCGCTGTTGGTCACCGTGCCCTCGGACTCGCACCACGCCGCGCTGGCGGGGAACACGACGTGCGCCAGCTCCGCGGTCTTCGTGAGGAAGAGATCCTGCGCGACCAGAAAGTCCAGCCCCTCGAGCAGGTGCCGAGCGTGGTTCTGGTCGGCCTCGGACTGGAGCGGGTTCTCGCCGATGACGTACAGCGCCCGCAGATCGCCGCGCTCCATCGCCTCGAACATCTGCGACAGATGCCAGCCCGCGTTCGGGCGGAACCGGGACACCCCACGCGCGGTCGAACTTCGACCGGAACTCGTCGTGCTCGACGTGCTGGAAGCCGGGCAAACGATCGGGCAAGGCCCCCATGTCGCCGCCACCCTGCACGTTGTTCTGCCCGCGCAGCGGATTGAGCCCCGAGCCGTAGCGACCGACGTGGCCGGTCAGCAAGGACAGGTTGATGAGCGCCAGCACGTTGTCGACCGCGTTGTGGTGCTCGGTGATCCCGAGCGTCCAGCAGATCATCGCGCGACGGGCGCGCGCATACTCGTGCGCCATCGTGCGGATCGTGGCGGCCGGCACGCCGGTCTCGCGCTCGGCGTAGGCCAGGGTGTACGGCTCGACCCCGCGGCGATAGTCGTCGAATCCCGTCGTCGCGTTGTCGATGAACTCGCGGTGCTCGAGACCCGCGGCGATGATCTCGCGGCCGATCGCGTTGGCGAGCGCGATGTCGGAGCCGACGTCGAGCGCCGCCCAGACCTCCGCCCACTGCACGGAGCTCGTCCGTCGCGGATCGACGGCGAACAGCCGCGCGCCGTTCCGGAGGCCCTTGAGCAGATGGTGAAAGAAGATCGGGTGCGTCTCGCGCGCGTTCGATCCCCAGAGCAGGATCAGGTCCGTCTCTTCACCCTCCTGGTACGAGCTCGTTCCCCCGCCCGCGCCGAATACCGTCGCCAGCCCGGCGACGCTCGGGGCGTGTCACGTCCGGTTGCAGCTATCGATGTTGTTGCTGCCGATGACGCTCCGCGCAAACTTCTGGGCCACGAAGTTCGTCTCGTTCGTGCTCTTCGAGCAGCTGAAGAGACCGAACGCTTGCGGACCATGCTGGTCGACGATGCCGCGCAACCCGGCGGCCGCCCGGTCGAGCGCCTCGTCCCACGTGGCCGGACGCAGACTTCCGGCCTCGCGGACCAGCGGCTGAGTCAGCCGACGATACGGTCGAGACATGCAGTCACCCCCTTTCACACTCGGATCGCGTGACGCACGATACTATGCCCCGGAAAAAACGGAGTCAAATTGCCGAGTTGGCCAAACCGGTGCCTGCGACCAAAGTCCCTGAACAGGGTCCTTTCGTCCGATTTCTGACTCCGGCGGCTTCCGCTACCCTCTGGCGACGCGCAGGACGCGAAAGGAGCTCGCATGAAGTCGTGGATCATGTTGCTCGCGATCGTCAGCGCGGTCGGGATCGCCGGGGCCCAGTCCGAGGAAGGGGTCGCCAACTTCTATGGCGACAAGTTCCAGGGCAAGAAGACGGCCAGCGGTGACGTGTTCGACAAGGATGGGTTGACCGCCGCCCACAAGAAGCTCCCGTTCGGAACCAAGGTGAAGGTGACGAACGCCGAGAACGGCAAGAGCGTCATCGTGACCGTGAACGACCGCATGGCCGCCTCGAATCCGGCCGTGATCGACGTCACGCACCGGGCGGCCGACGAGCTCGGCTTCGCGAAGGCCGGCAAGGCCAAGGTTAAGGTCGAGGTCCAGAAGTGAAGCACCGACGCCGGCCGTGACCTTTGGCCGGCGTGGGCGGTTATACGGTATGAACCCATGGCCGCACGCTCATCGGCGACGGAGACCTCCTCAGGCGGTGACGACGAGCGCCTCCTGATCGAGGCTGCCAAGGCCGACCCTCAGCGCTTCGCCGACCTGTACGAGCAAAACTTCGACCGCGTCTATGCGTTCGTGGTCCGTCGATCCGGCAGCCGCGGTGAGGCCGAGGATCTGACGGCCGAAGTCTTTCACCAGGCGCTTGCCAATCTCGGTCGCTTCGAATGGCGAGGAGTCCCGTTCGTGGCCTGGCTTCTCCAGATTGCCCGGAACGCGGTCACCGACCGCTGGCAGCGTGCGGCGCGAGAGCGCGGAGAGCCGGCGCCGGACCCGCGCGAGAAAGGCGGGACCGATGCCGACCGCCGCGCCATGCTCGGCGATCGGGTCGGCCGCCTGCCGCACGATCAGCAGCGTGTCGTGGTCGCTCGGTTCGTCGAGCAGAAAAGCATCCGCGAGATCGCCCAGGCGCTCGGCCGCACCGAGGGCGCCGTGAAGCAGCTCCAGTTCCGCGCGCTCGAAACCCTGCGATCTCGCATGAGGGACGTCGATGAGTGAAGAGGCTCGGAGCGATCGCCTGGCAGAGGCTTTGGAGCGGGCACTCTCCGATCCGCGCGCCCCTCTGTCACCCGGCGATTCGGAGCTCACCGACCTGCTGCAGATCGCTCGAGATCTCGGAGATCTACCGAGCCCGTCGTTCAAGGCGCGACTCGCGACAGATCTCATGAGGAGGGCAGCCATGAGCGCAACCACGATCGACAGCACCACGGGCCGAGGCATTCGAAGTGTGACCGCGTATCTCGCCGTGCGGCGCGCCATCGAGCTCATCGAGTTCGTGAAGCAGGCCTTCGGCGCCCGGGAGCTCCTGCGGACGACCGGCACGGGCGGAGGCACGCACGCCGAAGTCCAGATCGGCGACACGAAGGTGATGATCGGCGGCGGCAGCGCCTGGGGCGGCACGCCGACACCCACGGCGCTTCATCTCTATGTGCCCGATGCGGACCGGGTGTATCAGGCCGCGCTCGCGGCGGGCGCGGTTTCCCTCCGCAGCCCGGTCGACCAGCCCTACGGCGATCGGGAAGCGAGCGTCAAGGACCTGGCGGGCAATCACTGGTATATCGCGACGCACCAGGAGGGGAGCCACGTCCCCGAGGGGCTCACCGCCGTGACGCCCTACCTGCACCCGCGGGGCGCGCCCGAGCTGATCGACTTCCTGAAGCGAGCCTTCGCCGCCGAGGAGATGGCGGTCCATCGCGCGCCCGAGGGCACGATCGTCCACGCGAAGATCCGCGTCGGCGGCTCGATCATCGAGATGGGCGAGGCTCACGACGAGTGGGGACCCATGCCCACGATGTTCTATCTGTACGTCGATGAGGTGGATGCCTGGTATCGCCGGGCAATCGCCGCCGGTGCCACATCGATGGAGACGCCGACCTTGCAGCCCTATGGCGAGCGGCGTGCCGCGGTGCGCGACGCGTTCGGCAACCAGTGGTACCTAGCCGCGCCGGCGGCGTGAGCGAGTAAGACGAGCGTGCCTGCGCCCCGGCCTCGCCTGCCCTCGCGCCGCGTTAGCCGGCGAGCCGATCACTCTCGTAAGAGCTTCTCGAGCTCGGCACGCGAGCGCGCGCGCTCGTCGAGCGTCCGGTTGATTCGACTGATCTCTTCCTGGTAGCGGGCAACCGCGCGGCGTTCGCGCCCGTCGAGAAAATCCAGGAGCGCGAGCGCGCTCGTCGCGTAGTGGCGCTGGGCGTCTCTGCAGCTGCTGGACGAAGACCGGCCGGAGCTCGGGCCCGGCCGCGCTGTACCGCGCCTGTATTTTTTGGATCTCGGCGATCGCCTGATTCCGAGCATCACGAAGCGCCACGTAGCGGTCCGCCTCACCGGAATCCTCGCGCCGGAGCCCCTCGACAAATGCCCGCTCGCGCTCGTCGGCGGCGCCGGCACTTCCCGGTGTCTGAGCACGGGCGCCGGGGATCGGGGCGATGGCAACCGCGATCAGGGTCGCGGTGACGACAACTCGGAATGCCGTGAGAAGCGTCACTCTCTCTGACTACTGGGCCTTGTGCAGAAAATTGCCCACGGCCCGCACGAGCTTGTCCGGCTGTTCGTACGGCAGCATGTGGCCGGCGCCGTCGATCACCTCGACACGCGCGTTCGGGATCAGCGTCTTCCAGCGCGCCGCGTAGGCCGGCACGATCAACCGGTCCGACCCGCCCCAGAGCACGAGGGTCTCGGCGGTCAGCCGATAGAGACGCTTCGAGAGCCGGCGATTCGGGATCGGGAACAGGATCTTGCCGGCCATCGAGAGCCGTCGCTGGCTGCCGATGTAGAAGTCCTTCAGCGCTTCCATATCCGACAGGTCAGCGCCACCGGTGAGCAGTGCCTGGCCCTGCTGCGGATCCTGAAAGAGCACCTCGGCGATCTGGTGCGGCAGGAGCGCGAAGATGTCCGGGATCGGGTGCTCGTCCATCCACAATCCCGCAGGGCTGACCAGCACGAGCCTGGCGAGATCGTGGGGCGCCACACACGCCATCTCGGCCGCGATCATCCCGCCCATCGAGTGGCCGGCGAGACTCGGCTGCTTGAGCCCGAGCGCCTCGACCAGATCCCAGCCGTGGAGCGTGAAGTCGAGCATGTCCTCGAGCAGCTCCTCGCCCGTCGACTCGCCGTAGCCCGGCCACTCCGGCGCGAACACGTGATGGCCCTGCGCGAGCTGATCGAGGAACGGGTTGTCGCGGAGAAGCCCGCCGGCGCCGTGAAAGAAGACCAGCGGCGCCCCGCTCCCGCCCTCGAGCACGCGGCAGCGCGTCCCTTTCTTCGTCTCGATCGTCTGCCACTTCATCGCGGCCACTCCGCGCCGATCTTGGCCGCGCCGGGCTGACGCTCCTCGGGCCGGATGCGATCGTCCATCGGGTGCATCCACCAGCGCTCGTCGTGCTTCCACTCGGGCCACATGTCGCGCAGGTGCGGCATGACCTTCTCGGCGAAGAGCTTCGAGGAGTGGCGCGTCTTCCAGTCCGGCATGTTCCCGTTGTGGAACAGACAGAAGAGGTGGCCGATGTGGAGCCCCTTGATGCACTCCTCGAGCTGCTGGCGCACCGTCTCGGGGCTGCCGGCGATGATGAAGCGCTCGTCGACCAGCTGCTTCCAGGTGAGGTTCTCGAGAATCTTCTGCCGCGCCGCGGTGAGCTGAGCGAGCGCGCCGTACTTGATGGTGGCCATCGTCCGGTAGCCCGCCGGATCGGCGAACGGGGGAAAGACGTGCAGGCACCGGTTGAAGAAGTAGAGGCAGTGCTCGGCGTAGAGCCGCTCGGCCTCGGCGTCGGTATCCGCGACGCAGATGATCTGCGCGAACGCCGCGCGGTAGGGCGACTCGTCCTTCCCCCGCTTGGCGACGCGCTCCCAGTAGCCGTCGAGCAGTGACTTGCCGCGCAGGTACCCGTAGAAGGACAGGTAGGAGTAGTTGTAGTCGTAGTCGAGACAGAAATCCCACGTCTCGATCGAGCCCCCGCCCGGGATGTAGATCGGCGGGTGCGGCTGCTGGATCGGCTTGGGCCAGCAGTTCACCCACCGGAGCTGGTTGTACTTGCCGTCGAAGGCGAAGGGCTCGTCGCTGGCCCAGGCCTTCATGATCAGCTCGTGCGCCTCGCGGTACTTGTCGCGCGTCAGGGCCGGGATCTGGCCGTAGCAGAAGTTCGTGTCCATGGGCGTGCCGACGGGAAAGCCGGCGACGAGCCGGCCGCCGGAGATCACGTCCAGCATCGCGAACTCCTCGGCGACCCGGATCGGCGGGTTGTAGCTGGCGATCGAGTTGCCGATGACGCACAGGGCGGCGCGCGACGTGCGCCGCGCCAGGGTCGCGGCGATCAGATTGGGCGACGGCATGAGCCCGTAGCCGTTCTGGTGGTGCTCGTTGCAGCCGATGCCGTCGAAGCCGAGCGTCTCCGCGTACTCGAGCTGGTCCAGATACTCGTGGTAGACGTGATGACCCTTGCGCGGGTCGTAGAGCGTGTTGGGAATATCGACCCACACGGAGCGGTGCTTGGTGCGGAAGTCGTCGGGCAGGTACGGCCACGGCATCAGGTTGAACCAGGTGAACTTCATGGACGGCCTCCGTGAGACTGGTGTCGGCGTTCGACGGTCAGCATAGTCTATTCGCGCCGCGTCCGCTCTCGCGCCGCACGTGCGCGCATCCTTGCAAATCTGTAAGTGAGTCGCGCGGTGCGAATGCCGGACAATGAGCGGCGAGCGTCGCCGATGTCGCCGTACTGCGACGACGTCCGGCTCCGCTGAGTCGCCCCGCAGCGTGGGAAAGGAGACCCCGGCTGACGCTTCCGGAGAGGATCGCGATCGCGGACGGCCCGTTGCGAACGAGCACGCCGGGGCCATGGCGGCTGTTCCTCACTGCCACGCCACCGCCCGCGTCCTGGCGGGCCACGTTGCTCCAGCGCGCCGCGCTCGCGGCAGCGGCACAGAAGCTCCAGCTTTCCTTTGATCATCGTGCGCTCTTGTTTTCGTGCGAGGACAGCGAGCACGCGCTGGTCGATGCCGTGCGCGAAATCAATCACCTGATCGAACAGACGAACCGCCTGTCCAGCGGTCGATCGCAGACCTAGCGGACGGGAGACACCCCACGATGAAGGCGCCAAAGGCCTCAGGCTTCATCACATGCGCCCTCGTCGCCGCCGCCGCCGTCGCCCACGCCGAATGCGGATGGGTGCTGTGGAATGACGAGGCCCGGATCGATTACGCCAACCAGACCGAAGCGAGGCTCTGGCACGCCATCACCGGCGCACCCAAGAAAGCCGAGTGCGAGGCGCAGCTTCGTGAGGAGATCGATCGCGTCATGCGCTCCGACAATCGACCCAAGGGCGTTCTGTTCAAGGCTCAGGGTAACTCCGTTCAGATGACGTACTTTCGCTCGGACAAGCCCACCGAGCAGATGAGCAAGATCCAGACATTTCGCTATCTATGCCTCCCCGAAAACGTCGACCCGCGGGCACCCAAGGCAAAGTGAAGGCGTCTTCATTTCCACGGGACACGCTTGACCCCGCTCGCCACGGAGGCAATGATGTGGTGTGGTTTGCCCGCGTGGCGTGGTTGCCCTGCTCCTGGTGGCCCTCGTTCTGGTGCTCACCCCGGCGGCATATGCCGATCCGCCGGATCCCACGTGGATCGGGGGCTACTGGGACGACGACGATTTCGACACCGTCGTCGTCTTCATCGCCAGCGCGTTTGCGCTCCATGCCCGCATCGAAACCAACGCGGAGCCGCTCTGGATTCCGATCGACCGACTCGAGCTGGCACCTGCGACGTGCACTCCATCCCTCCTTGACCGCGCCGGCTGTCCTCGCGCGCCTCCGGCCTAGCGCCCGCGACTGACCGGCGGATCCGAACCTAGCGGTCCGTCCTGTGACCGCGGAAGGTGGACGCCTAAGGTACGTCCGCCACGGCTCGGGCTGGCACGCCGGCCATTCGCACGATCACGCTCTGCGCTCCGAGGCGATCGTCAGCGCGTCTGACGATCATTCGGCGAGAAGTCTGCCAAGGCGCGGGACGGGCGGAGATCTCTCCGCGGCTCCCGACGCCGGACGGGGACACCCGTGCGGATACTGGTCATCGAGGATGACACGACGCTCGCGCGCTTCGTGATGAAGGGCCTCCGCGAAGCGGGCTTCGCCGTCGACCACGCCGGCAATGGCGAGGATGGGCTCGGCCTCGCGCTGAGCATCCCGTACGACGCCGCCGTGGTCGACATCATGCTGCCCAAGCTGGACGGCCTGTCCGTGATCGAGGAGCTACGCCGGAACAGGCTGACGACGCCGGTGATCGCACTCAGCGCAAAGCGGGCCGTGGACGATCGAATCCGGGGTCTCCATTCCGGGAGCGACGACTACATGACCAAGCCGTTCGCTTTCGCCGAGCTCGTGGCTCGGATTCACGCGCTCATGCGACGCGCCTGCGGCGTGGTCGAGCCCACACGCCTCACCGTCGGTGAGCTCGTGGTCGATCTCCTGGCGCGCACCGTCACCCGCAGCGGCAAGCGCGTCGAGCTCCAGACCCGCGAGTTCGCCCTGCTCGAATATCTGATGCGCAACGCCGGGCGGCCCGTCTCGAAGACGATGATCCTGCAGCACGTCTGGAACTTCGACTTCGACCCGCAGACGAACATCGTCGAGGTGCTCGTGTCGCGACTGCGAACGAAGGTCGACGCCGACTTCTCAGACAAGATGATTCATACGCTCCGCGGTGTCGGCTATGTCGTTCGAACGCCTTAGACGTACGACGCGAACGGTCGGCTTCCGCCTGACCGTCTGGTCCTCGTCGTTCTTCGTCGTCGGCAGCCTGGCGCTGTTCGGCCTGGCGTACGTGGTCGTCCGGTCGTCGCTCCGTGAGCGAGACGATGAAGCCATCCGGCTCGAGTCTGTCGAGCTGGCGGCGCAGTATCGGCTCGGCGGCGTGCCGATGGTCGCGCAATTGCTCGAGCACCAGGAACGACTGGGCACCGACGAGCCGTTCCTCGTTCGGATGATCGGCCCCGACGGCGCCGTCATCTTTCTCGGGACTCCGGAGCGCTGGGGCGAATTCGAGCTCGACCACCTCGGCTCGCCGGTCCGGCCGCCGGAACGAGAGTGGTTCTCGCTGCGCGCGCGGCGCGACGACAAGGTCGTCGACGTGAAGTCGCTGCGCATGCCGGACGGCGCGTTCCTCCAGGTGGGAAAGACCACCGAGGATCGGGCCGCGATCATGCAGCGGTTCCGGGCCGCCGCCGCCGGCGTCACGATCGCGGTGCTGGCCCTGGGTGTCGGCGGCGGCCTCCTGCTGACCGTCTGGGCGCTCCGGCCGCTCCGCCAGATCATCGACACGGTGCGAGCGATCGACGCCGGCGCCATAAATGTGCGCGTGCCGCGCCGGCAGACGGGCGACGAGCTGGACGAGCTCGGCGGCCTCTTCAACAACATGCTCGACCGGATCGCCACGCTGATCGCCGGCATGCGGGGCGCGCTCGACACCGTGGCTCACGACCTCCGAACTCCCGTCGCGCGTCTGCGGGGAATGGCGGAGCTGGCCCTGCGATCTGACCAGCGCCCCGAAGTCCTGCAGCGGGCGCTCGCCGATTGCATCGAAGAGTCGGACCAGCTGCTCACGATGCTGAACACGCTCATGGACATCTCTGAGGCCGAGACGGGCACTCTCAAGCTCGCGCTGGAGTCGGTGAACGTGTCCGTCATCGTCGAGGCCGCCGTCGATCTCTATCGTCACGTCGCCGAGGACAAGCACATCGTCGTCTCGACGGCCTCTGATCCGACGCTCTGGCTCATGGCCGATCGGAGCCGCCTGCGGCAGGTTCTCGCCAACCTCCTCGACAACGCGATCAAGTACACCCCGGTCGGTGGACGCGTCGACGTCGAGGCGATGCGGCGGCAGAGCCTAGCCATCATCAGTGTCAGGGACACCGGAATCGGCGTGATGGCTCACGAGGCGTCGCGAATATGGGATCGGCTCTACCGCGGCGCCCATAGCCGTTCCGAGCGCGGTCTCGGGTTGGGGTTGAGCCTGGTTCGGGCGATCGTCATGGCGCACCGAGGCCGGGTCGACGTCTCCAGCGCACCCGGCGGAGGCTCTACCTTCACCATCGCGCTCCCTCTCCCCGCCGCCGGCGCCGAGTGAACCTTTCACAGGGGTAATGCCGCCGTAAGGCTCCCGCAAGCTTCGGCGCCTACGCTCATTGTGTGTGTGGGATCGCCGGCTTCCTCGGACACCCGCCGCGGCCCGATCGACAGTCGATTCTGGACAGCATGGTCGATACGCTGCGTCACCGCGGCCCCGACGACTGGGGTGAGTACGTCGACGACGCGGTGGCGATCGGCGCCCGCCGGCTGGCCATCATCGATCTCGACACCGGGCGGCAGCCGATCGCCAACGAGGACGGGAGCGTCCACGTCGTCCTGAACGGAGAGATCTACAACTTCGCCGAGCTACGCACGCGGCTCGAGCGCCGCGGGCACCACTTCCGGACGCGCTCGGACGCCGAGGTCGTCGTGCACGCGTACGAGGAGGCGGGCGAGGACTGCGTGCGCGAGCTCGACGGGATGTTCGCGCTGGCACTCTGGGATAGCTCACGGCGTTGTCTCGTGCTCGCGCGCGATCGGATGGGCGAAAAGCCCCTCTACTACTACGCCGGCCCGGAGACCTTCGTCTTCGGCTCCGAGCTCCGCGCGCTCTTGCGGCACCCTGACGTGCCCCGCACCCTGGACCTCGAAGCGCTCTCGCGCTATCTGCTGTTCGAGTGCGTGCCGGCCCCGCACTCGATCCTGGCCGGGGTAGCGAAGGTCCCGCCGGCGCACGTGCTCGTGGTGTCGCCGGGCGACAAGCCACAGCTCCAGCCGTACTGGAAAATGCGCTTCGCGCCCCAGCCCGCGGTGAGCGAGGACGAATGGCGCGCGCGGGTCCTGGGCGCGCTCGAGACGGCGGTCACGACCCGCCTGGTGAGCGACGTGCCCGTCGGGATCTTCGTGAGCGGGGGCATCGACTCCGGCACGATCACCGCGCTCGCCGCGCGCGCGAGTCCCCGCCCCTTGCAGGCGTTCTGCGTCGGCTTCGAGGAACCGACCTACGACGAGCGGCGGTTCGCGCGGCGAGTCGCCGAACACTGCGGGGCCGCACTCCACGCGATCGTGTTTCGTCCCCAGGACGCGATCACGCTCATGGACCGGGTCGGTGAGCTTCTCGACGAGCCGCTGGGCGATGCGTCGTTCCTGCCGCGATACGCACTGGCGCTGGCGGCCAAGGGGACGGCCACCGTGATGCTCAGCGGCGACGGCGGCGACGAGCTCTTCTGCGGTTATCCGACCTTCGTCGCCGACCGCCCCGCCCGCTGGCTGCGCGCGGTGTTCCCGCGAGCGGTCCAGGACGGCGCCCGGGCGATCGTCGATCGACTGCCCTCGTCCCGGCGTTACGGGAGCTTCGATTTCCTGCTCAAGCAGTTCGTGCGCGCGTTGCCCTACGATCCCGAGGTGCGGACGCAGCTCCTGCTCGGCGGGCTGCCGCCGCCCGAGCAAGCACGCCTCTTGTCGGTGGGCGTCAGGAGCACTCTGCGCAGCTTCGATCCGTACGCGGAGCTGACGATGGCGATCGACGAGTCGTCGGCGAGAGATCCCATCGAACGCATGATCTACCATCATTCGCGCTTCTATCTGGCCGACCAGACGCTCGTCGCCGCCGATCGCGCCACGATGGCCGCGGGTCTCGAGGTGCGAGCGCCGCTCCTCGATCATCGGCTCGTCGAGCTCGTCGCCCAGATACCGGGGCGGCTCAAGATCCGTGGAATGACGACGAAGTATCTCTTCAAGCGCGCGGTCGGCCACCTGCTTCCGGCCGATATCGTCAGCCGTCGCAAGCAAGGCCTCGGCGTCCCGATCGCCGCCTGGCTGCGCGGGCCGCTCCGTCACATCCTCGAAGATCGACTCGCACCCTCGCGCGTCGCCTGGCGTGGTCTCTTCGAGCCCGCGACCGTGTCACGGCTCATCGCCGAGCACGTCAGTGGCCGGCGAAATCATCGCAAGGTGCTCTGGGCTCTCCTGATGCTCGACGCCTGGTGCGATCACTACCTGCCCAATGACCGCTGGAGCTGAGGGTCGACCCTCGCGCCGTCAGCTCGCGGTTCTGATCGCGGTCAGCGCCGTCCTCCTGTTCTTCGACTTCGGCGCGCGGGTCTACACGACCAACGACGAGACGCGTTTTCCGCTGATGGCGCGCGACATCCTCCGGCACGGCCACTGGCTCCTGCCGGAGATCAACGGCGTGCCGATGCTCAACAAGCCGCCGCTCCACGCGTGGCTCATCGCGCTCGCCGCGTGGCCGGTCGGAGCCGTGACCCCGCGGGCCGCCCAGTTGCCGTCGCTGCTCGCCGCGCTCGGCCTCGTGGCGGTGACTTGCTGGATCGGCGCCCGACTGTTCGGCCCTGCGGCCGGGGTCGCCGCGGGGCTGATCCTCGTGACGACGGCCGGCGTCTTTTCACTCGCGCGCTCGCCCGTCCCCGACATGGTGCTCTCCCTCACCGTCGCCCTGGCCATCGTCGCCTTCGTGATGGCCGAGTTCGAGAGCCGCCCGGGTGCCCTGCTTGCCTTTTACGTGCTGGTGGGAGTTGCGTTCTGGATCAAGGGCCCCGCGGGGTTCCTGGCCCTGGGCGTCGCCCTCGTCTACGAGGTCATCGCCTACGGATGGACCGGCCCGCGCCGTCTCGTCTCCCCGATCGGCATCGGGCTTTTGACGGTCATGGTCGCCGTCTGGGGAGGGATGGCATCGTCCGCCGGCGGCGCGTCATTCGTCGAGGACGTGCTGACTCAGGATTTCGTGCTCGCCTACTTCACCTCGGGCCCGTGGGGACACGGCGGCGTGCTCCACGCCTTCGGCCAGG
This sequence comes from uncultured Candidatus Rokubacteria bacterium, assembly GCA_963789955.1. Taxonomy (GTDB): domain Bacteria; phylum Methylomirabilota; class Methylomirabilia; order Rokubacteriales; family CSP1-6; genus AR31. Next base: position 10,285 of record CAWBMV010000022.1, on the reverse strand, counting down.
CGCTCTCGATCCTGTTGCCGTGGACGATCTTGGTCCCCGTCGCGCTGTGGTCGAGCATCCGGCCTGGGGATACGGTGCGCCGTCGCGAGACGTATCTCGTCGTGGCGTGGATGGTGGCCGTGTTCGCGCTCGTCGCGGCCTCGCACCGGCAGCGATGGCGCTACTACCTGCCGCTGTGCACGCCGGCGGCGCTGCTGGTCGCGCTCTGGCTCGCGAAGCTTCAATGGCGGTGGCGCACGCCCGCGTTCGCCGGCGCGTGGCTCGTCGTCGCGGCGGCCCTGGTCACCGGTCAGGTCACCATGATGGCACGGCAGGCGCGCGGCACGGACTGGCGGCAGCTCGCCGCGGAGGCCGCCAAGGCGCGGGGGCCGCTGTTCGCGCTCGACGCTCCCGAGATCGTCTTCGAGTTCTATCTCGACACGCCGGTGCTTGCCGCCACGGACTACGCGACGTTCGCGCGCCGGGTCGAGTCGACGGATTTGCTGATCCCGACACGCAAGCTACGGGATCTCCCGGAGCGCTCCGAGCTGCGCGAGGTGGCCGACGGGCAGGTCGCCGGACAAGGCTTCGCGCTGCTCAGGAAGACATCCGACACGCGATGATGGCGAACTGAAACTAGGGCGACTGGGGCTGCTGCAGGAACGTCTGCGCGTGCCTCGCAGCCTCGTCCGCACCAGGCGCCGACCTGGTCGGGCTGCCCATCGCCTGAGCGAGCGCCTGCAAGGAGCGCTGATACGCTGACAGGGCTCCACTCGCCGGAGCCGACGCGCGCGCGGCCGGGACCAGGCCGCGCAGGTTGGCCAGTGGCACGCTCCGCGCATCCGGCAGGAAGTTACGGTCGAAGGTATTCGCGGCCGCGTCCCGCGCGGTCAGGAATCTCGGCAGCCCGAACATCTTCTTGATCGTCGCCGGTACCGACGTGTGGTCGTAGACGGTGTGATCGACCCGGCCCGCCGCGACCCACGGCGATATCAAGATCGCGGGGACCCGCACGCCCAGGCGATCGAACTGAAACCCCGAGGGCCGCGCGCGCGACGAGTCGGGCGGCACGGCCCGCGGAGGCGGCACGTGATCGTAGAAGCCAGCGTGCTCGTCGTAGAGCACCACCATCAGCGACTGACGCCAGAGCTTATCGTCGGCCCGCAGCGTGTCGTAGACCTCGGCGATGAGCTTCTCGCCCTCGAGCAGGTCGTGCGGCGGATGCTGATCGTTGGCCGGGTAGCCGGGTGCGCTGAACGAGCGCGGCTCGATGAACGCGTACGTGGGCAACGTCCCGTTCTGGATGTCCCGGGCGAACTGCTCGTACCGCTGGAATCGGTCGCCGTAGGGATGAAGCCTTCGCAGCGCGAAGGCCTGTGCGTAGTCATCGAAGTACACGGTCCACGTCAGTCCGCGGTCGTTCAGGTTCTCGAAGATCGTCGGCATGTCGTACGGTGAGGTCCAGAACTGCGACACGAGCTGACTGGGCGTCTCCGGCGTGACGAGGAAGCCCTTGGCGGTCCCGGCGTGGAGGAAAAACCGGTTCGGCCAGGTGGGGCCGGGGACGGACGAGAACCAGTGATCGCATACCGTGAACTCGCGAGCCAGGGTCGTCAGAATGGGCACGAGTGCGGGGTCGAGGCACTGCATGATGTCGTGCCCGCGATCGCCCAGACGGCGGCCGCGGGAGTCGGTCTGCTGCGAGTAGTTGAGGACGAACCCCGCGTTCCCGGGTGCGCTCGTATCTGCCGGCGCCCGGTCGGGGAACAGCTGCTGGTTGACGTCCTCGAAATCGTGGCCGGGACCGGGGTCAGTGACATACGCGCTCGGCGCCGAGACGCGTTTCACTGACACCGGCGTCATGTCGGTCGGCGGAGAGGCGGGGTTCGTCTCCGTCCCCGTGAGACCTTCGAGCTTCTGCGTGCGGTCGCCGAGATCGAGATACCCGAGAAGCCGGTCGAACGACTGGTTCTCGAGCATCAAGACCACGAGGTGTCGGATCTCGTCCATCGCGCCCATGGGCGACGGCAGTCTCCTAGCCCGCAGACGCCGCGAAGATCCGAAGATAGTTGCCGCCGATCACCTTGCCGGTGTCGGCCGGCGTGAAGCCGCCGCGCAGCATCGCCTCCACCAGCCTCGTGAACTGCGCATAGTCCTGCAGGCTGCCCGGCGCGGTCTGCTGATCGGTGCCGATGCTCACGTGGTCCGCGCCGACGACGTCCGCCATCTCCTTCAAGCCGTCGACGTAGCGGTCGAGCGACGGAAAGAAATGCCACACGCCGATCGAGCCTCCGGTGTCGGCGACGGCGCGCGCGTGGTCGCGGCTGACCTGGCGCGCCGCCAGCGGCGTCTGCCCCTGGGCTTTCGAGCCCAGGAGCGCCGTGTGCGACAGCAAGAGCGGCTTGGTCGACACCTTCACCGCCTGCTTGACCATATCCTCGGTCGCGTGCGCCACGTCGCAAACGATACCGAGGCGATTGCACGCGCGGATCACGTCGGCGCCGAACGGCGTCAGGCCGTTGTGGGTGACCGTGCCCGTCTGGAAATCGCCGATGTCGTTCGGCGTGTAATGGACGAGCTGCATGTGACGCACGCCGCGCTGATACGACTCCTCGAGCCGTTCGAGCTTCTTGTCCAGGAAGTCGAGCCCCTCGATGTCCTCGACGATCGCCGGCTGACCCGCCGCGTGCGCGGCTTTCAGGTCCGCGGCGGTGAGCGCACGGCGGACGCCGTGCTTGGATACCAGCTCGTCGATCCAGCTCAGCCGGTCGAGGTGGTACGGTAGAGCTCGCCCGGCGCCGCGGCGCGCGTCGCGCCGAGCGAGCCGTTCGGTCGCCGACCGAGCAGCGGACCATCGGGAACGTCCGCCAGGCACACGGTCGCCATCCCGCCGGCGCGCATACCGCGTGCGATGTCGTCATTCGGCGCCGTGCCGCGTGAGCCGACGCCGGTCGGGCCGCCGTGACTGTGGACGTCGACGGAGATGTGATCCCGGAGCACAGCCTGAACGGCCGCTGCCGACGACTCCGACGCCGCGGCGGAGCCGCCGTCAGCGCGCTGAGCCGCGCAGCCCGCGACCAGCGACGCCGCCGAGGTGACGAGCGTGCTCCACAGCCAGTTCCGGCGCGAGACCATCCGACCGCAGCAGTCCATGTCGACCTCCCGGACCTCGTCAGCCCCCGAGCGCGCGAGCCACGACGTCCACGTCGGATTCGGTGTTGTGGAGATGGAACGACACTCGCACCGCGCCGGCGCGGATCGAGGCCTTGATGCCGGCGGCGCGGAGCCGCTCGAGGCCACCTTCGGTGGCCACCGTGACGACGGCCGAATCTCCGTTCGGTAGCCCGAGCCGCCGGCGCAGCGCATTCGCGAGCCCGACGTCGTGGCGATGGATCGCGGTGATTCCGACCTCGCCCAGCAGATCGAGCGCGGGCACGGTCCCGGCCCAGGACAGCCACGCGGGCGAGATATCGAGCCGGCGCGCATCCTTCGCCAATCGCAGAGGCGATCCGTAGATCGAGGTCCACGGATCGTCGCCGGCATACCAGCCGGCGTACAGCGGCCGGACCATGTTCAGGCGCTCCGGCCGCACCACGCCGAAGGCTGTCCCGCGAGGTGACAGAAGCCACTTGTACGCGGCGCAGGACACGAAGTCGAAGCGCCCGGCGTCGAAGGGCAGCCAGCCAATCGCCTGCGTGGCGTCGACGTACGTGAGACAGCCGTGCGCGGCGGCGGCCGAGGCGAAGCCCTCGAGTCCGCCGGGGACGATCCGCCCATCCGCGGACTGCACCGCGCTCACCGCGACGAGATGCACGCCCGGACGAATGGCCTCGACCAGGCGATCCAGCGGGACGGTCTCGACGCGAACACCACGATCGGCGTGCGCCAGGAAGGGAAACAGGACCGAGGAGAAATCCTCCTCGGCGGCCAGCACGTGCGCGCCGTCGGGCAGCGCGGCCGCGATCAACCCGCTGAACGTCGAGACCTGGTTGCCGATGGCGACACGATCGGAGGAGACGCCGACCAGGGCTGCGAATTGCCGGCGCGCGCGGTCGACGATCGCGTCGTAGTCCGCCGCCTCGGCGCGGCCGGTCCGCCACGCCTCGATAGCTTCGTCGACAGCCGTGGCGACGCGTCGAGGCGGCAGTCCGACGCTGGCGGTGTTGACGTAGACGCACGCGGGCTCGAATTCTTTCTGCGCAGCTTCGATGGTCAGCAGATGATCTCCTCCTTCGGAGTGAGAGATCGATCGTGCCACAGGACGTCGGAGAGGTTCAATTTTCCGCTGAGTGAGCCCTCGACTTCGACATGCGGCGTGCCGAGCCTCCGTTAGTTATACCGGCTTGACAGGTGTCGAGAGATGTCGTATCTCCCGCTATCTAATAGGCGTTAGTAGCTAGCAGGTATGCGGAAACGAGTCGGGTCGTCCCCTAGCGTCGGGCGACCCGGCCCCGAGTCTCGGAGGGGATACAGGAAACGAGCGCGAGTGCAGGTCAACGTCCTCGACACAGTTCAGGAGGCGACCGTGACCCATCTCTCCAGGCGTTCGATGCTACGTGGATCCTTGGCTCTTGCCGCCGCGCGCCCCTTCGTGGGACCGCACATCGCCAAGGCGGCGGCGACCACCGCCAGCGTGTGGTTCGCGCAGGGGTTCGTCCAGGACGAGGACGTGTCCCTGCGCAAGGCCGTCGCCGACTACGAGAAGGCAAGCGGCAACAAGATCGAGCTGAGCATCACCCCCTTCGCGCCGGAACGGCAGAAGATCATCGCGGCGCTGACCAGCGGGGTCGTCCCCGATGTGATGGCTAACAACCCGACCGAGATCTTACAGATATACGCCTGGCAAGACACGTGGGTCGACGTCAGCGACGTCGTGGAGACTCAAAAGGCCCAGTTCAGCGAGACCGCTCTCGTGTCCGGTCAGGCCTACAACAACGTCACCAAGAAGGTCGGCCAATACGGTGTGCCCGTGCGGGCCGCGGTCGTCCCCTGCCATATCTGGCGACCGCTGGTGGAGAAGGCCGGTTTCAAGATCGAGGACATCCCGAAGACGTGGGACGCGTACTTCGACTTCTTCAAGAAGGTGCAGGACAACCTGCGCAAGCAGGGCGAGCGCAAAGTGTACGGCATCGGCTTCCAGGTGACGGCCAACGGGGTCGACCCCTACAACCTCTTCATGGCGTTTCTCCTGGCCTACGGCGGTCAGGACATCGTCACCAAGGACGGCAAGCTGCACCTCGACGACCCGAAGGTCAAGCAAGCGGCCATCAAGGCGACCGCCTACCTCGGCGGCGCCTACCGAGACGGCTACGTTCCGCCGAGCGCGATCAACTGGAACGACGCGGACGACAACAACGCCTTCCACGCCAAGCTCATGGTGATGGACGTCGACGGCACGCTCTCGACCGAGGTCGCGGTCAAGGAAAAGCACCCCGAGTGGTACTTCAAGGACATGGTGACCCACGGTATCGGCTATCCGAACGACAACGCGGGCAAGCCCGTGCCGAGCCATCGTCGGTGTCACCCAGCTGGATGATCCCGAAGGGGGCGAAAAACGTCCCGGTGGCGAAGGAATTCCTCAAGTACTTCGTCCAGCCGAAGGTCGTCGGCGAATTCGTCGAGCTGGGACTGGGCCGCTGGCTGCCGGTCATGCCGTCGCTCGCCAAGAGCCCATTCTGGCAGGACCCGAAGGACCCGCATCTGCGGGGCTACGTCCAGCATGGGCCTCCTCGGCCCGACCGTGCCCGACTACTACGTGTTCAACCTGGCGATGGCGGAAGTCCGCACCCAGCACGTGTGGAGCATGGCGATGATCGACGTCGCGAAGGAAGGCGTGAAGCCGGAAGTGGCGATCGACAAGGCATTCAAGCGCATCGAGGAGATCTTCTCCAAGTACAAGAAGGCGTGAGAGCGGAGACCAACCAATGAACGGCACCTCGGCCATCGACATCGGCCGCCCGGCCATCCGGCGGCGTACGCTCTCGCGCTCCCTGCGCGGCGGCCTCAAGGGCGGTGAGTACACCTGGGCCGTCGCGTTCGTCGTGCCGTACATCGCGGTGTTTCTGACCTTCGTCGCGTACCCGGTGGTCTACGGGTTGTGGATGGGCAGCGAAGCCAGCCTCTACCGGGAGCTGTTCGCCGACCCGATCTACCAGAGCACGGTGGTGAACACCATCCTCTATCTGGCGCTCGGCGTGAACGTGAAGATGTTCCTGGCCCTGCTGCTGTCCGGCTTCTTCATGCGCCCGGGCTGGTGGATGAAGGCGCTGCTCTTGATCTTCGTCCTGCCCTGGGCGGTGCCGCAGATCTCGACGTTCATCTCGATCCACTGGATGCTCAACGGCGAATGGGGCTTCCTCAACAACGTCCTCTACACCCTCTTCCACATCGAGGGGCCGTCGTGGCTCAATGACCGCTGGTCGGCGCTGGGCGCGGTCATCGTCTCCCACATCTGGAAGTGGACGCCGTTCTGGACGCTGATCTTGCTCGCCGGCCGGATGGCGATCCCGCTCGAGATCAGCGACTCCGCCAAAGTCGACGGGGCGACCGGGCTGCGCGGGTTCGTGCACATCACCTTCCCGCTGCTCGCCAACCTCTACCTGATCTGCACCTTGCTCTCGACGATCTTCCTGCTCGGCGACTTCAACGCCGTCAACTTCGTCTCCGGCGGCGGCCCCGCCAACCAGGGACACGTGCTGGCCACCTTAGGCATCCGCAATGCGTTCGAGATCGCTCAGCCACGGCTGGGCGTGGCAGCGGTGATGTCGGCGCTGCCGCTGGTCATCCCGCTGGTGATCGTCCTGATGCGCAAGCTCCGCACCTCGGAGGTTCAGATATGAGCACGATCGCAGCAGACGCGAGGCTGGCAACTCGAGCGTCATCCCGGGCGCACAGCTCGGAACGGCTCCGCCGGTACCTGCGCAACCTGGGGACACGTGGTTCTCTCCGCGGTGATCGTCGTGTGGACGCTCGTGCCGCTCTACAACATGGTGCTGATCTCGCTCGAGCCCGAGGGCGACGTCTTCACCGACCATATCTGGCCGAGGGTCCCGTCGGTCGAGAGCTTCTGGGGCGTCCTGACCCAGGGCCACTGGTATCTGGAGCACTTCTGGCGCCAGTTCGCCAACAGCTTCTTCATCGGCCTGATGGTGACGTTCTTCGCGCTGCTGTTCGGCACGCTGACCAGCTTTGCGATCGGCCGGATGCGGATCCGCCACGGCTGGCTGGTGACCAACGCCGCGCTGTTGACCTACGTGATCCCAGCGTCGTTCCTCGCGATCCCGTTCTACCGGATCATGCAGAACTACGGGCTCGCCAACAACCCGTGGTCGGTGATCGCCGCCCTGGTCGCGTTCGCGACGCCGTACGCGATCTTCGTCTTTCAGGAGTACGGCCGGAGCATCCCGATCGAGGTCGACGAGTCGGCGCGCATCGACGGCGCCTCGCCGCCGCAGATCTATCTGCGAATCTATCTGCCTCTGATGGCACCGGCGCTGGTCGCCGTGGGCACCTACGCGCTGCTACTGGCCTGGAACGAGTACCTGTATCAGTTCCTGCTCCTGTCCTCGAAGGCGAACATGACGGTGCCGGTGGCGCTCGCGCAGTTCCTCAGCAGCGACCAGTCGCCGTGGAACTACATGATGGCGACCGCGATCATCTACGCGGCACCGCCGGTTGCGATCTATTACGCGTTCCGCCGGCGCATGACCGCCGGCTTGACGATGGGCGGGGTCAAGGGCTGACCCCGCCGCCCGGCGTACCTCGCCGCGCCCGGGGTTAGGCGGCACGTCACCGCTATCCACCGCGAAGCGACCTTCGCGAGACGCCCGGTCGGGCAGAGGTGAGGACACGGCTGTGAGCAGCACGCAGCAGGTTCTTGCAGCCGGGCCCAGCACGCTCAACCGGCCGCGGCGACGGTCCTGGCATCCCCACCTGCACGGCGTCGAGCTCACCTGGGCGATCGCCTTCATCGTCCCCTACGCGGCGGTCCTGGTCGCCTTTGCGATCTATCCGCTCGCCTACGGGCTCTGGATGGCGAGCAGCCCGTCGCTGTACCTCACGCTGTTTGCAAGCGATGAGTACCGGGACGCGGTCGTCAGCACGATGCTCTATGTCGGCATCGGCGTGAACACCAGCTTGTTCTTCGCTCTGCTGCTGTCCGGTTTCTTCATGCGCCGTAGCCGGTGGGTCAAGGCGCTGCTGGTCGTCTCGATGCTGCCCTGGGCGCTGCCGGCGCAAACCGGCTTCATCTCCTTTCACTGGATGCTGGTGTATTGGGGGTTCCTCAACAGCGTGCTCGAGAAGCTGTTCGGCATATACGGTCCGGACTGGTTGACCCACTACTGGCTCGCGCTCGGAGCCAACCTCGTCGCCTCGACCTGGAAGACGATGCCGTTCTGGACCCTCATTCTGCTGGCGGGGCGGATGGCGATCCCTCAGGATCTCTACGAAGCTGCCGATATCGACGGGGCCACCGGCTTCCGGCGCTTCGTCCATGTCGTGGTGCCGCTGCTGGCGAACCTCTATCTCGTCTGCACGTTGCTTTCGGCGATCTGGATGATCGGCGATTTCAACACCGTGGATCTCGTGTCCGGCGGCGCACCCCTTGGTTCGACGGACGTGCTGGCGACGCTGGGCGTCGAATACCTGTTTGACCATGGCAAACCCGAGCTCGGCGTCGCCGCCGTCATGGCGGCTCTGCCCGTGATTGTCGCGCTCGGAATCCTTCTGATACGCCGGCTGCAAACGCGCGAGGTGCAGCTATGAGCGTCGCGCCGGCCTGGGGCCGGATGTCGAGTCTGCGGCGCCACCGACTGACGCCGACTCGTCAGCGACGCGGGCGCCGTGGTGCTCGCCGTCGTGCTGCTGATCTGGTGGCTGCTGCCGGTCTACAACATGATGTTGATCGCCCTCGACCCCGAGGGCGATACGGAGTTCACCGGCGACATCTGGCCGACTGCCCCGACGCTCGAGGCCTTCCGCGGGGTCGTGTTCCAGCGGTACTGGTACCTTCAAGACTTCTGGCACCAGTTCGGCAATAGCTTCTTCATCGGCATCATGACGATGGCGCTGACCGTGTTGATCAGTTCGCTGGCGGGCTTCGCGCTGGGCCGGATGCGATTGGGCAAGGGCGGGGTGATCTCCACCACCGCGCTCCTCTTCTATACGGTTCCTGCGTACTTCCTCGTCATCCCGTTCTATCGGCTGATGCACGAGTACGGGTTGATGGACAGCCTGTGGGCGGTGATCGCAGCGGATGTGACCTTCGCCATCCCCTATGCGGTGTTGATCCTCCAATGGTATGGCCGACTGATCCCGATGGAGCTTGACGAGGCAGCGCGGGTCGATGGCGCGACGCCCGGCCAGGTCTATGTGCGGATCTATCTGCCCCTGATGGCGCCGGCCCTGGCGGCTGTCGGCACCTACGCCCTGCTGACCGCCTGGAACGAATACCTGTACCAGTTCATGCTGCTGTCCTCGCCCAGGAACAAGACCGTGGCGATCACGCTCGCGACGTTCTTCGACAACGAGGACACGCCGTGGAACTACCCGGTGGCGGCCTCTCTCATCTATGCGCTGCCGCCGATCGCTCTCTTCTTTGCCGTCCGCCGCTACATTGCGGCGGGGCTGACCCTGGGCAGCATCAAGGGATAGCTGCGCCTCTCAACGGTGGCGCCGGAATGCGATCGCCCGCATAGGCCGGCACCGATCCGAATCGATCGCCTCGCTCCCAGTCGGTGCGCGCCTGTGCCATCTCTTCCGGCGTGCGAGCCACGAAGTTCCACCACATCAGGATGCGTTCGCCGAACGGCTCGCCTCCCAGCAAAGCCAGGCGCGCCCCGGCGCCCACCGCCAGAGTCACCGCGTCGCGGCCGGTGCCGAGGTAGTAGAGCGTCGAGGGCTCCAGCGCGCGATCGCCGAGAGCCGCGCGGCCGCCGACGAGCATGATCGCGTGCTCGAAGCTCGGATCGAGCGGCAGACGCATGTCGTCGTCACCGGTGGCGACGATGTCGGCGCCCACCATGTTCGAGTAGGCCGTCGCGGGGGAGCGCACGCCGTCGAGCTCGCCCACCAAGACCACGGCGCGGCACGCGCCTCTCACGACGACCGGAAGCTCCGCGTAGTGATCGAAGGCGGGCGGGCCGTGCCGGCGCGAACCCGGGAGCGCCACCCAGAATTGCAGCCCGTGCAGGCGCCCCGAGTTGCGGCTCGGCGTCTCTTCGGAGTGCGAGATCCCTGATCCGGCGGTCATCAGATTGAGCTGGCCGGGTTTGATCAAGCGTTCATTACCCAGACTGTCGTGGTG
>CAWBMV010000021.1:0-106875 GCA_963789955.1 uncultured Candidatus Rokubacteria bacterium | reverse complement strand
GACGTGACCGCGAAGAGCCGCCAGTCGCCCGGCACGCCCTTGAGCACGTGGCTTCCACGATCGGCGAACTGGATGCCGGAGCCGGCCACGAGATCACGCACGGTCCCCGAGGCCAGGACCTCGTCGGCCCGAGCCGCCGCGGCGATGCGGGCGCCGGTATGCACCGCGATGCCGCTGACCTTGGGGCCGGCGACCTCGCATTCGCCGGTGTGGACGCCGGCCCGTACTTCGAGGCCCAGGTGATGGACCGCGTCGCGGATGGCGCAGGCGCAGCGGATCGCGCGGGCCGGCCCATCGAAGATCGCGAACAGGCCGTCGCCCGCCACGTCGATCTCTCGCCCGCGGAACCGTTCGAGCTGCTTGCGAGCCGCGCCGACATAGTCGTCCAGCAGCGCTCGCCAGCGGCGGTCACCCACCGCGGCCGCCCGTTCGGTCGAGCTCACGATGTCGGTGAACATCACGGTGACGAGCACGCGATCCGGCTCGGGGACGGTGCGTGCGCCGGTGATGAATTCTTCGGTCTCGTCGATCAGCAGATCCAGGGTCGCCTGATCGAACGCCTGCAGCAGGTGGTCGTCGCCCGGGAGCTCGACATACCGGGCGCCGGGGATGTGCTGCGCCAGGTAGCGGCCCGCTTCGACCGGAACCGTCTTGTCCCCGACGCGATGGAGGATCAACGTGGGCGCCTGGATCGTCGGCAGAACGTGACGGACGTCGATCCCGTAGTTGGCGCGCATCAGCGCGAGGACGGCGCCGGGGCTGGCCGACGCGCGCTCCAGGCGGCCGAACCACTGGACGAACGCCGCGTCGTTCTGGCGGCTCGGCGCGTTGATGGGCACGAGAACACCCTGACCCCAGCGGCTCTCGATCAGCGCAAGGAACTGGTTCCATTGCTCCTGGGTCACGAGCCACGGCTCCGCCGTGGTGCACGCGAAACTGCCGCACAGCACGAGGGCCGATGTGCGCTCGGGGTAGGTGGCCGAGAACATCAGCGACATCGGCCCGCCTTCTGACCAGCCAAAGATCGTCGCCCGAGCCGAACCGGCCGCGTCCATCACGGCGCGCACGTCGCCGATGCGTTCTTCGAGCGTCTGCTCGCCGACACGATCAGAGAGCCCCTGGCCCCGCTTGTCGAAGACGATGACGCGGGCAAAGGAGGTGAGCCGTTTCAGCAGGTACTGGTTGATGGGGAGCTCCCAGTACAGCTCGACGTGAGAGAGCGTGCCCGGGACGACCACGAGATCGCGCGGGCCGTCGCCAAAGACACGATAGGCGATGTGAACCTCTCCGCTCCTGGCGTACTTGACCTCAGTCCCCATGCCTAGGCCCATCATCCCACGCCGGATGCGTCAGCCTCCTCAGGGATGCGGTCCCCACGGAGCCGCGGTCAGCAGCTTGACCTCTTGCGAAGCGAGCAACGGACGGAACTTCACGGCAAAGCCGTCGACGAAATCTTTGTTCGCGAACACCGACGCCCAGTGCGCGCGACGGTCGGCATCGTCGTTGAACTTCCACAGATGGACGAGCTGATTGATCGTGCCCGTGTCGGCCTGGAAGTAGCCGATCAGCTTCTTGTCCTGGCCGCCTTTCTGGAGCGCGGGGTAGCCGAACTCGGTATACAGCTTGACCGCCTCGCCCATCTTGCCGACGTGCAGCGTGTAGGTCCGCATTTCGTAGACCGTCATGGCGATCCTCCGGAGTCCCTTAGTGGGTCTCGCTGAGGGAGCGTAGTGCGCCGTCCCCCGGCGGTCAAGGAATCTGGCAGAATGTCGCCACGGAGGGAACCATGAAAGGCGTTGTGTTCCTCGGAGACCGAAAGCTGGAAGTCAGAGAGTTCCCCGATCCGACACCCGGCCCCAGGGACGTGATCCTCGAGATCAAGGCCTCGGGCATGTGCGGCAGCGACCTGCACAACTATCGCGCTCCGGCCAATCCGGGCGGAGCCGTGACCGGCGGCATCAAGCGGGAGGCCGGCATGATCGCCGGCCACGAGCCCTGCGGCGTCGTCGCCGCGGTAGGCGCCGGTGTCACCGAGAAGGAGGCGCGCGTCGGCCAGCGCGTGATGGACCACCACTATGACGGCTGCGGCAACTGCAAGCACTGCCGGGCAGGCTGGACGCAGATGTGCCTCGCGGGCACGGTGGTCTACGGCTCGGGCGGCCACGGCGGCCATGCGAAATACATGAAGGTACCGGTGTCGACCCTGGTGCCGCTGCCGGACTCGCTCTCGTTCGTCACCGGCGCCGCAATCTCGTGCGGTACCGGCACGGCGTGGGGCGCCCTGAAGCGGATCAATTTACAAGGTGGAGAAACCATCGCCATCTTCGGGCAGGGCCCGGTGGGCCTGTCCGCGACGCAGTTCGCCGTCGTCATGGGCGCGCGCGTCATCGCCATCGACGTCGAGCCCGGGCGGCGCAAGCTCGCCCAGGCGTTCGGCGCGCACGAGGTGATCGATCCCAAGTCGGGCGACGTGGTGAAGGCCATCCGCGATCTGACGCATGGCGAAGGCGCCCACAAGACGCTCGACGCCTCCTCGGCGCCCGACGCCCGCGCCGCGGCCGTGCGCGCGGTGCGCTCGTGGGGCACGGCGTGCTTCGTCGGTGAGCGCGGTCAGGTGACCCTGGACGTGAGCCCGGATCTCCTGCGTCGGCAGGTCACTCTGGTCGGCTCGTGGACGTTCTCGAAGCAAGGCCAGGCCGAGTGCGCCGAGTTCGTCGCCGACCGGAGCGTGGACGTGGAAAAGCTCTTCACGCACCGCTGGAGGCTCGAGCAGGCCGAGGAAGCCTACAAGCTCTTCGACACGCAGACGACGGGCAAGGCGGTCATCTTGCCGGCCTGAGCAGCACGCCCCGGTGCTAGGACCTACGGCGCGTCGACCTTCGCGATCTCGCGCGCGCGGAGCGCGTACGCCCGACGGTGGGCTGACGCGTAGGCGGGCGGGAGAACCAGCGGAGAGTGGCCCGCACCACTTCGCGCAGCCCGCTGTTGGGTTGAGCGGTCTCCAGTCGCTGGCTGGTCTCCTGCCTCCCGAGCTCCGGCGACCGCGCTCGGATGGCGGCGTCGAGCTCGCTCAGGAGCGCCGACAGCTGGTACGCGAGATCCGGGAGTGTCTCGCGCGCCACGCGGTCAACGCCTCAGAAGCGCCTCGGCGGCGCTGACAGGGTGAAGTAGTTCGCGATCGCCCGTCGCGCCGGTTCATAGTCGCCGGCTCGGGCGCGGGCGTCGTAGCTGACTTCGGCCTTGAAGGCACACGACGGCTGACGGGCCAGGCCATGTTCGCGCCAGGACCGGAACAAGGATCCGAACTGCTCGACGGAGAGCGGCACGCCGATCGCGCCGGCGCCGAGCGGTCGCTGGTTCTGGAGCTCCGCCGCATCGTGTCCCGGCGCGACGACGATCCTTCCGTCGCGATCGATCGTCGCCTCGGCCACGACCATTTCGACGCCGGCCGAATTTCGGCACGGAGCGTTTCCCGGCCCTTTCCCCGCCTGTTTGTCGCACGCGCCGATTCTCGCGTCACAGGCCAGCAGATCGTCTTTGAGCTTCTCGTGCTGACGGTTGATCTCCGCGACCTGGGCGCTCGTATCGCGGATGCTGCGAGGATCGATGTCGAAGATGCTGATCAGCGTTTTCCAGACCTCCGGCGTCACCCAGCCTCGCTCGGGTGACTCGTTGCCCATCACATCGGCCGAAATCAGTACGAGGGCGAACACGAAGATGATCTGGACGAGGAGATCGATGAGTGTCGTCAGCGCGATGTCGCGATTCCGGGCGAGTCGGCTCCTCCCGATCACCGGCGGTATTCGACCTTGCTCAGGATGAAGCGCGATGCGTCGATGAGATGATGATGGACTTTCCTCACCGCTTCTTCCGACGTTCGGAGATCTTCCTGTAAACGATCGGCCAGAGCGCCGGCGGCCTCACTGTGCTTGCGCAATTGATCCGCCAGTGGCCCGGATATCTGTGCCGACAGCTGGACCTGAGCGGCGACGGCGTCCTTGCCGAGCCGCACGGCCCGCTCCGTGATCTCGGTCAGCGCTTGCAGGCCGACACCGGCCTTCGTCAAGCTGCCGCTCCAGTCGAGAACCGACTGCTCCGCCGCGCGTGTCCCGTGCTCGAAGGCGGACAACGCCGCTCCCGCTCGGGCCATCGATTTGCTCGCGCCCTCGGTCGTCCCGGCCACCTCGGCCCACGCGCGGTTGGTTTCCCCGATGTTCGTGCGCAGGTCGCCGAGGGTCGCGATGATGGTCGCCGCCTCCCGGGGCAGCTTTTCGAGGTCCGTCGCCAGCTCCCCGAGCTGGCCCAGATGCGTGGCGAATTGCTCGACGTTCGTCTTCGCCGACGTCACCGCCGAGGCGGCGGCATCCGCGGAGACGGCCAGGGTGCTGAACGCTCGGCTGCCGCCACGTGCGCCCTCCACGGCGTTGGCCAAGGTCGCTTCGAGCTCGCCGTATGCGGCGCCCACGATCGTCGTCGCTCGCCGCAGCAGATCGGCGCGTTCGGCGAGCTCCGTCAAGACCACGACGAGCTTCTCGCCGAGCTCCTCCGGCGGCAATCGGAATGCCCCGAGACGCGTCTCGAATTGCTGCAGGGTCGCGGCGACGTGGCCGCTCGTGTGACGGAAGAACTCGGTCACCTCGGCCGACGATTCTCGCGCCACCCGCGCCACCTCTTGAACCGCTTGCTCCGTCACGGTGCGCACCGCACCAGCCGTCCCGGTCGTGAGCTGCTCGACCTGCTCCTTGGCCATCTCGTGAGTCTTCACCGCCTGGCGAGACGCGACGTCGATGTCCCGGACGGCGCGATCGCGGACCTCGCCCAACGCCGATTCGGCGCCGGCGCTGACGCGCTCGATGACCGAGGCGAAGTCCTTCAACACCTGGGCGCTCATCGTTTCGAACTGCTGCGTGACCCGGCCCGACAGGATGCGAATCGTCTCGACTGCGCCCGAATACGACTCGCTCAGGTGTCCTTCGGCGCGCTGCTGGGCATGCACGATTCGAACCGTGCTCCGCTCGATGGCGCGCGCCGCTTCCGTATACGCGTCGCCCAGTCGACGGGCGTCGTTCTCGGGGCTCGCGAGCGCGCCGGACGAGGCCTGGGCGAAGACGATGCGCCCGGCCAGCCCGACGAACGTCGTGATGAGACCCAGACCGAAGAACCCCAGCACCTGTCGGCTGTCCGGTCGCTCCGTTGAGTTGAGCAGCGGCGCAAACGTGGCGACCAGGGTCGCCAGGGTGTAGATGAAGCCGAGGTAGTAGAACGTCTCGCCATCGGTCTCGGACGCGTACGCCGTCCCCGACCTGACCCAGAGGACGATTCCGTAGACCACCATGAGTCCCACGACCAGGGCGGTCATCGTCCAATGCCGCGACCCGCCCGAGGCGCCCCCGGACCACCAGCTGAACGCCACGATCACGCCGACCCCGGCGGCGATGAAGCCGAGGAACGTGGAAGCCAGACTCGCGGCGAGGCGCGTCATGCTCAGTCGACTCCGGCCCAGCGAGTGATCTTGGCGCCCGCTTCGTGGAAATATCGCTGCCAGAAGTCGATGTGTGCGGCCTGCTGCAGCTGGCGATCCCGATAGCGCCGGAGATAGATCACGATGACGTTCCAGTCGCGGAAATCTGCCTTCACATCGGTGGCGAATCCCGATCGCAGAAAGTCCTCGTAGCTGCGGCGAGGCCCGTACTGATTGAACGCCGCGGTGTGCTGGAGCATGTCCGAGACGACGATGAGGGTCTTTTTCCCGCCGTCGCCGATTTCCTGCGACCGCGAGATGAGCTGCAGCGTCTCGAGAATGGGCGATTGCTCGCCGACCTCGGTCGTCAGGCTTTCGTCGAGCGCGGCGGTGACCGGGATCAGGAATCGCTGGTAGAAGTCCTTCGTGATCTTCCGGCTGTTTTCGTACAGGTCGTTGCCATGTGACGGCGGCCGGCACAAGTCGGAGCTCGGACTCAGCCGCGGGCCGTTCGGAGATTCGAATGTCGCTTTGCTGAAGGTGAACAACGCGATGCGCGAGCGCACGCTGAACTTCGAGTCGTCGGCGACGTAGTCCTTGATGAAAGTCAGGGCGAATCGCCGGTGAGTGTCCGTCAAGGCCTCCGACTGGTCGACCAGGATCACGGTTTGATCGGCGGGCGCTCGACTGAGGAATCGCTTGTCCCGGTAGACACAGTTGTCGGCCCCGATGATGGGGCGGGTCCAGGTGACACCGACCACGGTGGCCAGCAACACGACCGCGAAGGCGCCGATGCCGCTCAGAATCCAGATGCCCCGCCGATCCAGGTGGCTCAACGGCACGGCGTCAGCTCTTGACTTCCCAGGCCTCGCGAATGAGCTTTTCCCGGATGTCGCGCTCGAGCTTGTTGAAATAGTAGTCGCGGCGCCGGATCTCGGCGGTACGCAGATTCTGGACCGTCGCGTCGTTCTGCCGGGCGATATCGCTGAAGTCCTTGATGGCGCTCTCGTAGGATTGCGACAGTCGTTCCTCGTTTTCCGAGATGGCCTCGGGCGGCCCGACGAGGCGGCCGTCGAACGTGAAGCTGTTGTTGAAATAGAACGGCGCCGGCGACTGGCGCACGCGGGCGTTCGTCTGCCGGTAGCGCTTCAGGACGATGTTGCACGCGTCCTGGATTTCGGCCGCGTCGTGCACGAACGTTCGACGCTCGTCGACGCTCCGGCTGATCAGCTGCTGATAGTATTCGATGTTCGATCTCACATCCGAGAGCAGGCGACCCTGCTCCTGGAGGATGCGATCGAAGACCTGGTCCACCCGGCGGCAGTAGTCGACCTTGGCCGCCTCGGAGCTCGTCCGCCTCGCGTTGAGCTCTCGATCGAGCTCGCCATAGCCTGGGTAGGCGTCGTCGAGCCGGTACCCCTTGTACGAGGCGAAGATCCCGAAGATGACCGCGAGCACGACCAGGATCCAGGAAAAGACGTCGTCGAAGCCGACGGGGTTCCTGGCGAAGCGCTGCCACGCCAGTCTGGCCGCTCGCCATTGATCCAGGTCCTGGGCGACCTGAGGCGGCGGCAACGACGTCGCGCTCGGCGTCGACATCCCCGGCTGGGACTGCGCGACGTCGTTGGTGGCCACGCGGTAGTGGGCGGCCGCGAGCGTCACCAGGAGAAAGCACGTGTAGAGCACGGCAACGCCGGTCAACGCGAGACCCTTCCGGCGCGGGCTTCGGTGATTGACGTACCGCAGAAGGCTCCCCGAGAGAATCGCGAGACTGACGTTGACGATGGAGAGCGTCATGGCGATCAGGACGCCGCCCAACAGACCGAAGTCGCTGCCTTCGGCGTAGAACGCCGCCAGCGAAACCCATTCGACGAGGGCCAGGGCGGCCACGATCGCGAAGTGGTAGAACTGCGATTGTGGATACGACGCGGCCCGGTAGTGCAGGCCGTGCTTCTGCTGGAACCAGCGCAGATGTTTGAGCGCGCGCGCCTCGTTCTCCTTGGCTTGATACAGGGCGGTCGCGTGGTCTGACTTGAGCTTTTCGAGACTCGGCTCGACGGGGGACAGCAGCCGCGCGAAGGAATCCCGCGTTTGCTCGAGGTCGATCTTCGCCGCCGTCGCCTTGCGATCGAGCTGCAGCCGGGCCAGGCTCTCTTCGCAGCTTTCCCGGCGCTGTCGCGCCAGCGCGACGAAGTGCGAGCAAATCTCCGATTCGGTGACGTCGAGCGAGGCGCTCAAGGTCTTGGGATTGTCACGACGGGCCGCTTCGGCCGCCTTCTGGTCGATATCGAGGGTGCGGCGCGCCATTTCAACGAGCTTCTGCATCTCGGGAACTCCTGCGGTCAGCGTCTCTTCGGTGCGCACAGTCGGGTTCGAGTGTTCTGAGTGGCTTAGATTTAGGGCATCGTCGCCGCTTCGGCAAGTGTTTTCTCTCCTCCGCAATACGTTCTTGACGCCGACGGCGCGCGATGGTTTGATGATGCCCTCCAACGGCTGACCCTCGAGCGGCGAGAGGACGTATGAGCGGGAGATTCTGTATCGCGAGCCTCGGACCGATCCTCCTGAGAACATCGTGACGAGCCACGTGACGGCCGGAGCGGCGGGCGAATCTGCGTCGGCACCGGAACTGGGCCTCGCCGGTTCCGTCATCAAGTCCCGTTACCGGGTCAACGCGGTCGCGTCGGTGAGCCGCGAAGTCGTCGTGTACAGCGCCGAGGACATCCATCACGGTCGATCGATCGCGCTGAAGGTGCTGCGAGACGAGTTCGCCCGTGATGCGGAGTTCGTGGCGGCCGTGCGGAATCAAGCGAGAGCACTCGCGGCGGCGGCCCACGCCCTGCGGGGCGTGCAGCGAGTCTACGAATACGGCGTGACCGAGGCCGGCCAGTTCTTCGTGGCGCTCGAGTGGGCCGAGGGCGCCACCCTCCGTGAAGTTCTCGATGCGGGCGGTCCGCTGGCCGTGGCCACCGCGCTGCGCGTCGCGATCCGTATCGGCGAGGCGCTCGAGGCGCTGCATCACAATCGGCTTCTTCACGGCCAGCTGGGGCCCGAATCGGTGCTCATGGTCAACGACGGCGAACGTATCCGGCTCGTGGGCGTCGAGCTGGCGGCCGCGTATCGCACGCCGATCGGGCTTCGCCTGCGCGACGAGTTCTCGCTCGCCTATCGCGCGCCCGAACAGATCGAGCGCGGTGAGACGACCGCGGCGACCGACGTCTACGCGCTGGGGATGCTGCTACGGCAGCTGTTGACCGCCGGCAAGGCCAGCGCGACCGGCAGCCCGTTCGCCGCGGCACCGCCGCTGTCGCCGCCGATCCAGCGGATCATCACGACCGCGCTCGAAGCGCGACCGGTGCATCGCTATCCAGACGTCAGCGTGATGCTGAACGACATCTGGGGCGCGATGGCGGTCCTCACCGAACCGGAGTCTCGCCCCCGCTCGGTAAAGGCGCGCGGGAATCCGCGTCGACGAGTCCGCCAGCGTCAGCCGGTGTTCACGCTTCGTATGACGGCGGCGGATCGTCACCGCGGGCATCGTCGCCGCGGTCGTCTGGGTCGCGGGGTTCGATCGAATCGTCTCGCAGTTCCAGAGCCGCGTCACGCCACCCGCTGTGACAGCCGTTCCGGTCGAGGGTGACGCCAATCCGCCGGCCGAGTCTTCACCGCCGGCATGGGCCACTCGCGAACCGACGTCGACGCTCCGGGAGCCGCGCTCGATCACGGAGAAATCGACCCAACGGCTCGCTCCAGAGGTCGGCAGGCCGCTCTCCGCGCCGGCGCTCGTCCGGTCACGGCGCGAGCGCGACGGGAATCCGCCGGCGGAGGTGCCGGCGTGGGCCACTCGCGAACCGACGTCGGGGCGTCCGGAGTCTCGCTCCCTCACGGACAAATCGACCCTGGAACGCCCTGCTCTGGGAGCCGGCAGGCCATTCCCCGCGCCCGCCGTGGCGCGGCCACAGCCGGTCGCGCCGGTCGCGGTCGGCAGCCGTCCGCGCCCCGCCATCGAATCGGGGGCCGCCGCTGAATCCGTGAGTTCCGTCGAGCGCCGAGTCCCGACCGAGCAGCCGGCACAAGCCGAACGGACCAGACCGGACGCGGGCGACGGTAGTGCCGCGATCGACTGGTTGCTGAAGGATCAGCGCTAAGCCGTCGTCGCCGGCTAGGGCCCGGTCGGTCTGTCAGCGACCCAGTTTCCCCGTCGTCAGGGGCGCGCGTGTCGTCGCCATCGACGTCGCGCCCGAGCGGCGCAAGCTCGCCCAGGCGTTCGGCGCGCACGAGGTAATCGACCCCAAGGCAGGCGACGTGGTGGCGGCGATCCGCCAGCTGACGCACGGCCCATAAGCTCTTCGACACGCAGACGACGGGCAAGGCGGTTATCCTTCCGTCCTGAGCAGGCGGTTCGGGCGGGCTCGCCGAGTTGCGTCGGCGAGCCCGTGTCGAGTGCTCGACTTTCGTTTTTTTCGTTTCGCCGTCGCTGAGAGCGGCCCAAAACTGTCAGTCCAGTCTCGCCGCGGTAGCACTTTGTCGCACCCTTTGCAGGCTCTCGCTCGACCCTCCAGCGGAAACCGTCGGAGAACCAGCTTTCTTCGCTGACGCCACCCTCTGGCATAGCTCCTGCTTGGGGAGCAATAGGGAACACGAAGGAGATCGAGAGCACTGAAAGGAATCGGAGGCCGTTGCAGGAAATAATCACTCCAGCTCAGGTGGCCACCCTCCTTCAGGTCCACGTGAAGACCGTCTACCGACTCGCCGAGCAGGGGGTCATTCCCGGGAACAAGATCGGGCGCCGATGGCGCTTCAGCAGACGACGCATCCTGGATCTCGTCGCCGACAGCGTCCCGGACGGGTCGACCGCGCGAAATCTCCGCGGTAGTGTCCAGAGTCCCAGGTCCTAGGCCCGTGTACGAGCCCTACTGGGCGCTGCGCCAGCCGCCGTTTCGCAATGTTCCCGATCCGAGCGTGTTCTGTCCGTTGCCAACCCATCAAGAGGCGCTCGAGAGACTCGTCTACACGGTCGAGAGCGGTCACGGGAGTGTCGTCATCACGGGAGCAGAGGGAAGCGGGAAGAGCACCTTGAGTCGCGTCTTTCTGCTGAGCCTCGATACGCAAACGTACGACGTCGGGCTTGTGATCAATCCGGCCCTCCCACCGGACGAGTTCCTCTACGAGGTCGCGACGCAGCTGGCGCTGTCCCCGCGCAGCTCCGAGCGGCTGGCGCTCTTTCGTTCGCTGCGCGACCACCTGCTCGCGAACGCAGGCGAAGGTCGGACCACGGTGCTCATCGTCGACGACGCTCACCTCATCCGGCACGAGGCGGTCTTCGAGGATTTACAGATGCTCTTGAATCTCCAGACCAACGACCGCCAGTTGCTTTCGCTCGTGCTCATCGGATTGCCGATTCTCCGGGCCACGCTCGATGGATTGGATGCCCTCCGTCAGCGGATGGCGCTACGCCTGAGTCTCGAGGCTCTGGACGAGAGCGAGACCGCTCAATACATCGACTTCCGCCTCGAGCGGGCCGGGGCGACGAGGCCCATCTTCACCGAAGACGCGGTGCGGGCGATCTACAAGGAGACCGGCGGAATTCTGCGGAACGTCAACAAGCTCAGCGACATCTGCCTGTACGAAGGCCAGAGACGAAAAGTCCGTGAGGTCGACGTGCCTCTCGTCATGGCGGCGGCCGCCCTCACCTGAGCATGACGAGCTCCAGGAAGGCGTCGGGGAGAAACCGGATGACGATGGCCGACCTCGTGCGAGGTCGGACAGCGGACATCCCGAGAGCGGTTGAACCCGCGCGCTCCGGCGACGCAAGCTGGAGCGATGCCCCGGACGAATCGGCCGGCTTCGGCGCCGCGCCTGCGATTGGTGCCGAACCCTCCCAAGATCTTCGGCGCTCCAATGACGCGTTTCATCGGGCCGTGGCGATCACCGACAAGGTGCTTCGCTCGCTTCGAGCTCGGACGTCGTTTTCCGCCACCGGGCTCGAGGCGCCGCTGAAGGCTCTCCTCGAGAGTGTCCAGACCAGCGACATCTTGCTGCTGCCGTTCTTCAACCCGGGCGGAGGCTCCGGCGACGCGGCTGAAACGGCCGTGAATGGCTGCGTGCTCGCGATGAAGATCGGGACGCAGCTCAGCTATACGCACGATGCGCTGCTCGAGCTCGGCGTGGCGGCCTTGCTCCATCAGGCCGGAGTCGCTCGAGCCTCGGGGGAGGATATGCAGGTTGTTCAAGGTTTGAAGGTCCGGTACCCGGGTGCGGCGGCGGTGCTCGCCCAGCTCCGGGAGCACCCGAACGGAGCCGGCGCCACGGCCGACGTCGAGGACACGGACAGCCGCGAGCCCGCCCACATCGTCGGGCTCGCCGGGATCATCGAGGGGCTCGTGCGCCGCCGGCCGGTCCGCTCGGGCGTCGGGCATGCCGAGATCATCAAAGAAGTTCTCAAGCGCGAGCGAGGCACCTATCCCCACCAGGTCCTCAAAGCCCTGATTCGTATCCTGGCGACCCTTCCGGTGGGCTCGCTCGTGCGTCTCAACACCGGCGAGATCTGCCGAGTGGCGGCAAAGAAGGACGGCTTTCCGCTTCGCCCGATCTTGACCGTTCTCGTCCGCCAGCACAAGCGTGTGACGGAGCCGAACGCGATCGATCTCAGCCAACACCCCTTTCTCCACATTCAAGGATTCGTCACGGAGGCGATGCTGAATCGGGAAGCCGAGATGGGTGCTCTGTGAGGCGCTTGCCCCGACTCTGGCTGTTGTTGGTGTTACTCGGCGCGGCCGGATGCGCATCCGAATATTTTCCGATGCACGTCCCCACGGTCATCTCGGCGGCGAATCCTCCTGCGGCGCCGGCGGAAGCCCTCGCCCCCCTGGTCCTCCCTCTGCCCGTCGAGGGGAATCAAACGTTTGTCACGATCGATGGCGCGGCTCGATACCGCATCGGGTCCGGCGATGTTCTCGACATCGTGCTGGCTCGAGAGCTCGCCCTGGACCGGATGTCGGCGGTGGTGAAGCCCAACGGGAAGGTGAGCGTTGGCTTCTTCGAGGCCGCCGTCGACGGGCTCACGACCGATCAGGCGGAACAGGAGATCCGCCGGGTGCTGGCGCCCACCTACCGGCAGCTCACCGTCGAGGTGATGATCAAGGAGTACGCAAGCAAGACGGTCTCCGTCCTTGGCGAGGTTCCGAAGCTCGGCGTGTTCCCGCTGAAAGGCAAGACGAATCTCGTCGATCTCCTCGCGCAAGCCGGAGGGCTGACGTCGAACGCCGACCCGCGCGCGATCCGGCTGCTGCGGCGCGGGGGTGATTCCTACACGGTCGATCTGCTCCGCATCGTCTCCGAGGGCCAGCGGTTTCGGGAGCTGATCCTCGACGCGGGCGACGTGGTGTTCGTTCCGACCAGAACGCCGGACGAACAACGTAAGGTGTATGTCATCGGCGAAGTGAAGAGCCCGGGAGTCTATCCCTTCACGCCGAATATCCGGCTCTCTCAGGTCCTGGCCATGGCCGGCGGACCTACCCCCACCGCGGTGCTGGACAGTGTCCGAGTGGTCCGAGGGGATTTGCACAGCCCGCAGATCGTCGATGTCTACGCGACGAGTTTCACCGACGCGCCCGACCGGAGCCAAGACATCGTGCTCCAGACGAACGATCTGATCGTGATTCCGCGGAGCAAGATCGGCGACTGGAACGCGTTCCTCGGGCAGCTCCGCCCCACGCTCGAATTCCTGACGATTCCGCTTCAGGGGGCCACCAGCTACTTCGTGATCCGGGATCTCATCAAGTAGAGACCGCTTCGTGACCCAGTACGATTTCAATCCGCGGGACTGCTGGCGGATCGTCCGTCGCCGGGCGTGGCTCGTCGCCATGGTGAGCGTCGTCATGACTCTCGGCACGCTCGCCATGACGCTGCTGATGGCGCCCACGCCGGTCTATCGCGCGACGGCCGCGGTGCGCTTCGAGCGGGCCGTCAACGTGTCCGGGCTGCTCCTCAACGACGTGCTCAACATCAGCCCGGTCGGCGACATGGAAACTCAGGTTGCCCTCATCACGAGCTTCCCGGTCGTCGGGCGCGCCGCCGTCAAGCTCGGCCTGATTCCGCGAGAGGTCACGCCCGGAGACATCCTAGCCTCCGCGCGCTATCAGGATACCGTCAGCGACCTGGCCGGGCGGCTGCAAGTCATGCGATCGGCCGGCACGAGCCTCATCGAGATCTCCGCGACGTCTCCCGATCCCACAAACGCGGCGCTGGTCGCCAACAGCGTGGCCGAAGCCTTCCGCGACGAGAACATCGCGAGCCGAACGCAGCAGATCGTGGAGGCTCGGCGCTTCATCGAGGCGCAGCTGAAAGAGGTAGGGCAGCGCCTGCGCCAGTCGGAAGAGCAGATGAAGGTGTTCCAGGAGGCCGACCAGCGGCTTTCGGTGCCGGAGGAGCTCCGTGCAGCCTCGGGACGCCGGGCGCTCCAGGAAGCGGAGTACGACCGGATCAAGAGAGAAATCAGCACCGTGGAGACCCAGCTGCGGCTCGTCGAAGAAGGACGCGCCGGAAACCGTCTCGCGGCCTTCTCGGCGGACGGCGACGCGGCGATGGCCAAGCTCCAGGCCTCTCTCAACGAGCTCTCCGTCGAGCGCCAGGATCTCCTGCTCACCCTTTTGCCGACCCATCCGCAGGTCAAAGGCGTCGAAGCTCGTATCGCCAACGTCCGAGCCACCCTCGTGCAAGCGCTGTCGTCGAAGCTTCAGGTCCTGCGCGCCCACGCCACCGAGGCCCAGATCGCCATCGCGAGCGTCAAGGCCAAGCAGGCAGCACTGCCGGGCGCGGCGCTCGAAGCCACCCGGATCGAGCGGGATGTGAAGGTCAACGAGCGAATCTTCTCGCTCCTGAAGGAGCGGCTGCAGGAAGCGCTGATCAAGGAAAAGGAGCGTGGTGCCGAGGTCAGCATCGTGAGGCCCGCGATCGCGGTCACCGCGCCGGTGAATCCGGTGCACGCTCTCGCGCGGGCGCAGTTCGGACTCCTCATCGGGCTCATCTTGGGCCTGATTCTGGCCTTTCTCGTCGAGGCGCTCGACAACTCGATCGGGGCCATCGATGAAGTCGAGTCATTGATGGAGACGCGCGTCCTCGGAGTCATCCCCGCGCTTGACCCCAAGCTGGATCTCGCCGACGAGCCGACAGAGGTGGCCTCGCCGGATGACGCCGGCCGGCACCCGTTTCTCACGAGCCTCTTCGCTCCCAAGGCGCGGCTGGCCGAGGCCTTCCGCAGTCTTCGCACGAATGTGGTCTTCGCCACCCTCGAGCGAGACCTCAAGACCATTCTGGTGACGGGCGGCTCGCAGATGGAGGGCAAGACGACGGTCGCCCTCAATCTGGCGATCACGCTCGCGCAGCTCGGCAAGAAGACGCTGCTCGTCGAGGCCGATCTCCGAAGGCCATACATCCGTCACGCCCTCGGGCTCGTGAAGGCGCCGGGATTGGCGGAGGCCGTGCTCGGGTCCGTCAGTCTCGGTGACGTGACCCTCGGCATCGCCGAGCTGATGATGGGCAAGGCCGGCATGGAGCGCCTGCTCGACTCTCCGGGCATGGACAACTTCTTCGTCCTGCTCAGCGGCTATTCGCCGTCCAATCCATCCGAGCTTCTGAGCTCTCAGGGGCTCGTCAAGGTTCTGACCGAAGCTCGCGCGAAGTACGACTATGTCATCCTCGACTCCTCCCCGATCTTGCCGGTGCCTGACGCGGCCATCCTGGCCTCGCGCGCAGACGTGACCCTGCTCGTCATCCGGGTGGGACACATGCCCCGCGTCGCGCTCAGACGGGCCAAGGCCTTACTGGACGCGACGAGCACTCGATTGCTCGGCGTCTGCCTCAGCGGCGTGCGACCCGACTTGAGCACTGACTACGCGGAGATGGCGTCGTACGGCTATCGCTACGGATCGCAGGTCGAGTCGGCCAAGCCCGGGAGGACGCGAGGATTGGTAGCGAACCGATGGCGCGTGCTCCGATGGAGCGCGGCGATCATCCTGGCGCTTCTAGTTCTCACCACCGGAGCGTGGCGCTGGCGCGCCGGTCGGCCGGTTCTGCCACGGTCGAGCTCGGAAATCGGTCAGACCGCTCCGGCCAGCGCGCAGGCGCCATGGCCGCTGGCTCGCGAGGCCGCTCGCCCCGAGACCTTCACGGTTCGGCTCTCCGGCCTGCCGAGCCAGAAGGGGCCCGAGCCCGGGACGGTCTCGATCGGGCAATTCCAGACATCAGCCGAGGCCGAAGCGTACGGCCGAGAATTGATCCGGACCGGCTTCATCACGAGCTTCGTGGTCGTTCCGCTGCCGCCTTCCGATCCGTGAGCCGAGGCGGCGCGGTCGTCGCCCGGCAACGAACGAGACGCTTGCCGATCGCGCCCGAGAGAATCACGCCCTTCACCAGGAGATGAACGGCTCTGATGAACCGCGTCCGGAGGGCCGAGGCCGCGCCCGCCGGCCCGTATCGCCAGGTCAGAAACGTCGCGGACGGCCAGATGGCTTTGCGAAGTCGTCGCCACCGTTGCGCTCCCGGTGATGAGACGAGCAGCAGGAAGTGACCGAGATCGGACAGGGGCTCCTCCGTGACGAGCGCTCGCAGCAAGCTCTGCAGCGCCCGCTCGGAGGCTCGAGCGGGTGCGAGCCGGCGCCAGACGTGATCGTGAATCGGGATGGACTCGCGTCGCGCCGCGTAGGACAGCCCGTGATACAGCGGGATCTTCAGATTCCGGCGGCGCGCTTCCTCGATGATGTAGTCCCAGTTCAGCCGCTCCTTGCGCACGAGCAAGCCGACATCGACGGCGAAGGACGGCACGAAGTGACCTCGGTGGAGCACCGAATACGCCGTCAGGTACACGAGCAGATCGTCGGCACACATCGCGCGGATCGAGACGCCGGCCAGCTCGCGTCGCACCGCGCGCCGCCACACGTGTTCGGAGTCCTCTGCGTACCAGAGGCTCGTCACCATGTCGAGCAGGAGCGACCCGTTCGGATCGCGATAGGCGGGATTGCCGTCGATGAGAGCTTGGTAGCCGAGCGCGCTGACGATGCGATCGATGGCCGGCAGATCGCGGTCCCGCACGAGCAGGTCCACGTCGGTCAGGGGGCGCGCGCCCCAGACCCCGTACAGCCGGGGCAGGACGTCGGCGCCCTTGAGGACGAGGACGTCGATTCCGTGCGCGTTGAATTCGGACAGGACGACGGCAAGCGCCCTAAACGACCGCTGGTTGGCGAGGCTGACCTGAGCGTACGCCTCAATCAGCGCGTCGGCGCCGTCGGTGCTCATCGAGGCCCTTCTCGAGAGTCGCAAGCTCTTTGTAGTGCGGCAGGCAGGCGCTCATGTCGCGCGTCTCGAGCCAGGCGTCGCTCCGCCCCTGGCGACAGTAGGTGCGAACGTCGCAGTCCGGACATTCGTAGCGCGCGCTGGGCCTGGCGTCGTCCACCGTTCGCTTGAGGACTTCCCAGCCCGCCTTGACACTGCCGGTCCGCAGATCGTATCGGGGCGATGGAAACGCCACACAGAGATTCATCTCGCCGTAGGGAGTGATCGCGAATCGGGTATGCCCGCACGCGCACCCGAAGAAATCGTCGCTCGCGCGGCACGACGCGTCGTCCCGGGCCGGCGGGCGATCGCCCTTCATGGCGAGGTCGATGCGCAGCTTGGCGTCAGGACTCAGACGGTGCGTCAAGGGCCCGAGATCTCCGTCGCTTCCGGGCGTGATGTCCAGGCAATACTGGAATCTGATCCCCATGCCCTCGACGAGGACGCGAGCCTCGCCGACTTCGTGCGCGTTCTCGGTCATGACCGGCATGCGCACGGTCAGCGGCAGCTCCCGGGTCACGAGGCAGCGAAGGCCGGCGAGGAACTTGTCATACGAGCCGGGCACGCTCGTCACGCGCTCGTACGTCCGCTTCGTCGCGCCGTAGATCGAGATGGCGAGATGGCGAAACCCGATCGGCGTCAAGCGATCGGCGATCTCGGGCGTGATACGCGTGGCGTTCGAGATCAGCTCCAGGATCAGGCCCAGGCGCCTGGCGTGCTCGAAGATCTCGAACACGTCCGGCCTGACGAAGAGCTCGCCGCCACTGAAGCAGATCGTGGCCAGGCCGAGGTCCGCGCATTGCTCCAGGATCGAGTGAACCTCGACCGTGGTCAGCTCGTGCGGGAGGACCCGATGCGTGGGGTTGTAGCAGTGCACGCAGCGCAGGTTGCAGCCGTAGGTCAGCTCGAAGGTCGCGCCCTCGGGCACCCGGGCCCGCCGCGCGTTGGCGGCGAGCGTGTCGAAGAATTCCCCGGCCGGCCGATGTCTCACGACCGGGCCCCGGCGTGGCCGACACTCCGATCGGTCAGGAACTCGACGACGTCAGGATCCTTCGCGAACGCGAGGCCTGCGCATTCGACGCGCTCGGCGATCTCGACGAGCGACGCGAGCGTACGATCCATCGCCTCCGGGTCCCAGTGAGGGAGAAAGGTCTGCGCCAGAAGGCGCTCAGTCACCTCACGCGGATGCATCGGGCGCAGGGCGTGGCCGCCGCCCGCGTGGCTGATACAGCACAAGGCCGTGAGCGATGCCGCGCCGTTCGTCGCGTGGCGGCCGGTGCCGACCCACGGCGTGCCCCAGACCGTGAAAGCTCCCGCGATCATGCGAATGATCACGCGCTCGTCGCTCAGGACCGCGGCGCCGGCCGCGGCGAAGAAGTCGGCGAGCGTCGACTTCCCGGCTCCCGAGGGGCCGGTGAAGATGTATCCCTCACGACCGGCGAGGACGCCGGACGCGTGAAGGAGCAGACCGCCGTCCCTCGCCAGCCTGGTGACGAGGCAGAGCTCGACGATCGGGTTGACGACATACGTGGGCGTCCACGCGAAGCGCCGCGGCGGCCTGGTCGGATGCCCGCAGATCCATATCTCACCGCGCGAGAAATCCCTGGCGAGGGCTGTTCGACTCCGCGGGCCGCGCGTCCTGGGGTCGGCGCACTGAAGAACATAGCCGTCGGGTGCGTCGTGGAGCGTCCACAGTCCGTGGCACGAATCGAAGATCAGCGCGCCGGCGGACAGCTCGGGAATCTCGGGCACGACCCGGATCGTCAGGTCGATGTCGGGCGGCTCGTCGGGCTGCGACGCGACCGAGAACGCGTCGAACGGCGGAAGCGGCCACTGCCGGACCGGATGGCCGTCGGGCTCGTCCAGCCGAATGCCGTACCCACCGATCCGAAGGTCGATCCTCACTATGAGCTGCGCGCCGCGCTGTCGCCGGCGCCGTTGCCCTGCTTGCAGCTGCTCTTGCACGCACCGCCGACGTTGCCCTGCTTCGTGCTGGCGACGCCCACGCTGCAGGCACTGAGAATGGCCTGCTCGTGATTGAGCTCGACCCGAAAGAGCACGGGCGGGACGTACGGTTTCTTGTCGGCGCGTTCGCTCATGACACGCGATCTCCCTTACGGCGCTAGTGGGTGCGGCAAGGTCCGACCGAGGCCGCGTTCGGCGCGCGCGAGCGCGATGTCGCAGTCGTAGGCGATCGGCGCTTCGGAATCGCCGCATTCTCGGCGCGCATCCGTGGGTTTCTTGTCGCAGAAGGCGTAGATGTCACACGTCCGGCACGGAGAGTCGGTCGAGTATCGCCGCGTGCGGACCGCGGCGAACACCTTGGCGATCGCCTCCTTGAGTGAATGGTCGCGTAGCGAGACGCGATGCTCGTACTCCAGCGTGCAGGTCCCGAGCTCGCCCCACGCGCTGATGTGGATCGTGTTGGTCGCGCAGCCGCAGCGGTACAGCTGCTCGGGCGGGGAGGAGGCGGGCAGTCCGGACGTCGCCCGGCACGAGTCATCGTCGCCGGACGTTTCGAGCTCGGTGGCCTCCAGCGCTCGGACCTCGGCCGGGGTGAGGCGATAGGCGAGCGGCGCCAGGTCGCCGTTCAGTCTGGGCGACAGCGAGGTCGTGAATCCGAACCCGCGACCGAAGGATTCGACGAATCGCCGAATCTGCTGGAGCTCGCCCAGGTTGGACGTCATGGCCTTCGTCTTGAAGCAGAAGGGCAGGCGACTCTCCCGGAGCAGCTCCATCCCGCTCATGAATCGCCGGAACGACCCGGGAATCCCGGTAAAGCGGTCGAAGGCCGCTTCGTTCACGGAATGACAGGAGATGTCGAGGGAGAAGGGCGGAGATTTCTCGAGCCGCTCGACGATGGCGCGGGTGAGCATGGTGCCGTTGGTATAGAGCATCAGCAGCAGGCCCTGGCGGTAGGCGTGGTCGTAGATCTGGAAGAAATCGGGCCTCGAGAAGATCTCGCCCCCGGTGAGATTCAGGTAGACGATTCCGAGGGCCACCATCTCGTCGATGATCCGCTGGATCTCGCCGAGAGAAAGCTCTCGGCCGAATAGCTTCGGGTCGTTGTAGGGATCGGTGTAGCAGTGGGCGCAGTGGAGGTTGCAGCGATACGTGACTTCGAGCTGCGCTTTGATGACCCGATCGCGTTCGCCGTAGCGTTCATGCAGCCGCCGGCTGAACTCCCGATACTCGATGGTCGGCAGCGATCGCGCCTCAGACACGAGTAGCGCTCGCGTGCCCGAGCGCCGGAGGAGTCTCGCGCTTCCAGGCGCAGGGAAAGCTCGGCAGGGCATTGTAAAAGCCGTCGCTGAACGAGCCCCGCCGGAGGTCGTAGCTCATCCGGCGGTTGCCGGAGCAGAGCTGGAGCCGCCCGTACGCATCGATGTGGAATCGGCGCTTCCCGCTCTCGCACGGCTCGGCGGCCTTCGCGCGCGCTCGACAGCTCTCGGCCTCCAGCTCCGGATCCTGGCGCATCAGGCGCAGCCTCTCGGGCTCGGAGAGAGCCAGTCGCTGCGGGGCGTCGTCGCCGTCGAGCGCCGGCCGCAGATCTTCGCCGAGCTGGTAGCCGACCGAGCCGAAGCTCTGCGCGTACTGCTTGATCGCGAGGATCTCGTCGTGGTTGATCGACATGGCGGTCGTCTTCAGCACCACGGAGAGACCGCGATCGAGGAGCAAGCGGATGGCGCGCAGGCAGCGATGAAACGAGCGCCGTCCCCGGGTGATCGTCTCGAACGTCAGTTCCGTGAGCCCGTGCAGGCTGATCTCGATCCGATGCGGGGGCAGCGTGGCCAGCCGATCGGCCACGGCCTCGGTGATCAGCGTGCCGTTGGTGAAGATCGTGACGAGGAAGCCCTTGGCCTTAGCGTGCTCGTAGATATCGAAGAAATCCGGCCGTGCGAGCGGCTCACCGCCGGTCAGGATTAGATCGAGGCATCCCGCGGCCGCGAGCTCGTCCATGATGCGCAGGATCTCGTGTGTCGCCAGCTCGGTACGGATCAGGTCGGGGCGGTTGAAGCAGTCCGTATAGCACATCACGCACCGCAGATTGCAGCGGCACGTGATCTCCCACTGGCAAGCCAGCGGAACACGGTCGCCCTGCAGGACCAGCGACTTCGTCTCGATCATGCGCGCGGCCGAACCGACCGCTCGATGGCCTGGACAGAGAGCAAGTCTTCGATCAGCACGCCGAAGTCCTGCGCGATCTGCTCCCGGGTCACGTCGAACTCCTGCGTGAAGTCGTCGATGATCTCTCGCGCTGAGTGCGTGCCGTCGATGCGACGCCAGAGCGCGGCGCCCGTCTCGTTGAGGACGTAGAGACTGTTCACCTCGTTCAATCGGCGCCGGATGGGCACCAGAATGAATTCGCCCGCGACCTCCCGATACACATAGTCCGGGCTCTTTGCGTAGACGTGATCCGCCCAGGGCTGGGAGCTCATCGAGCCTCGAGCAGGAGGTCGGTCAGGCGACTCAGCTCCGATTCGAGGCCCAACCCGCGATAACGGAGTCGTACATATACACTCTCGCACCGCCACGCCGAGTCGCGAAAGACCAGCACGCTCCACCCGGCGGCGGTCTTTCGCCACTTTCCGACGAGCACGTGCGGACGCGCGGCCGGGGGTAGAACAGGAACTCCGTCATGTTCGGCGAGCTCGAGCCACTCGTAGCGGACGGCGCCTCGGGCCAGGCCGAGATGGTACGACAGGCGCGGCGCGACGAGCGGGCCGACGAGGGCGCGATAGGCGTCGAGCCCTTGCAGGCGCCGAAGCCAGCGATGCACCGGCGGACTCAGTGCGCCTCGAAGGAGGACCTTGACGCCGACCCAGAGACCACGCTTCCTGACCTCGACCACCCTGCCGAGGACCTGATCCCACGCAATCCGATCGTCAGCAGAATCGGCCGTCTCCGCTCGGGTCCACACGGTGTCGGCGCTCGAGCGCACGACGCGGTGACAAACGAGATCACCGCCGACCTGATAGACGATCAGGTCTCCGGGCCGAAGGGCCGCGATCGCTTCGGGTTGCACCGCAATCTCGTCGCCGGGCCGCAACGTCGGGCGCATGGAGTCGCTGGCGATTCGAAGACGCATCACGCCCGACGCCAGGAGCAGTCCGCGAACCTCCGGCAGCTCGCGGAGAGCGAGGAGCTCGAGATCGGATGCCATCACCCGAGTGGCTACGGCCCGGCCGTGGCCGCCGGCTCCCCGAGTGAGAGCATCAGGCGATTGGCCCAGTTGAAGAACGCCGCGGCGTGGATGACGTCGGAGATCGCCAGATCGTCGAGCCCGGCGCGACGCAGGCGGTCGACGTGCC
Source organism: uncultured Candidatus Rokubacteria bacterium (assembly GCA_963789955.1). Classification (GTDB taxonomy): domain Bacteria; phylum Methylomirabilota; class Methylomirabilia; order Rokubacteriales; family CSP1-6; genus AR31. The sequence continues at coordinate 84,774 of CAWBMV010000021.1, read as the reverse complement.
CCGGCCCGAACGCGCTCGGCGTCGCGGTCAGCGCGACCGAGGCTGCGACGATCGCATTCCAGCGCTCTCCGAGATCGGCGGTGACACCGCCGTCGAGCAGCCGCTGAACGTCGGCCTCGCGCTTCGAGTAGGTCGCGGCGTGGCGCGCGTGCACCGAGGCGCAGTAGAGGCATCCGTTGGAGCGGGACGTCGCGGCGGCAGCTAGCTCGCGCTCAGCCCGCGGCAGGCCGGCGTCGGGGTTGTAGAAGATATCTTTATCGGTTCGCGTTCTGGCCTCGAGCGCGTCTGGGTCGCGGGCGAGCAGGCGAAAGTACGGCGATTTCATGCGCGCGGCGTCCACCAGGCTCGCCATGTGGCGCTCCGTCATCGCCTCCACGGCGAGCGGCTCGAGCCAGGGAAGCCAATCGAGCTGCGCTCGGGTGAACGCGGTCGGAACCGTGTGATCGGGGGGAACCAGGACCTTCTCGGTCATGTCGACACCTCGCGCGTCAGGGACGGCCGGCCAGAGTGCGCAATCCAATGACCACTCGGATCTGAAAGGACAGGAAGGCGACGATCTGCGAGAGCGTCACGATGTCGGTCGTCGACCAGCCGGCGTCCAGCAACGCTTGCAGCGCCGCCGGCGCGGCGTCACGCGGGTGGAAGACCAGCATGTGCACGTGCTCGAATGCCGCGGCGAGGCGCGGACCGAGCGCGCGGCGGGTTGCTGCTCCCACGCGATAGACCGGACCGGCCGTATCTTCACCGCTGAGCGGCCCCGCCGGGTAGCTGCCGTAAGGCCCGTGGGTCTTGGCCTCTTTGATCGCCGCGTCGACCGCTTCCTTCAGCGCCGCCGGCGCGCCGCTCTCGACGAGCCGCGCGGCATAGCGATCCGCGATCGCCGTGGCGCCATGCAGGCCAGCGACGAATTCGCCCACCGCGAAACGTTCCTGTGCGCTGACGTTGCCCAGCGATTCCGGCGTGAACAGCGCTCGGTACGTCGCCTGCGCGTGAGCACGCGCCTCCGGTCTCCGGGCGCGGATCGCATCCAGGGGAGAGCCCGGCGTGATCCCGACCAGCGCATCAATAATGTCGGCGTCCGTTCCTGCCATTTCATCGTCCTCGATTCAGGTGGTCACGCGACTCGCCGAACTCCCGCGGCATCTCGTCCCCAGCCGAGCGCGGGCGCCACCACCTCGGCGACCAGCTCGATCGATCTGAGGATGAAGGGATGCGGCGGATCGATCGAATGCACCTGCACCGCGAGGTCGGTCGACCGGGCGAGGGTGCTGTCCGTCTTGAGCGAGGCGATCACAGTGTCCGGCGTGCCGAGATGAACATCCATCGCGGTGATCATCGCGTCTAGCCCCGATCCGTCTCCGGTCGCGCGGCCCAACCTGGCGAGGCGCGCGCGATGCCGCCCCAGCCCGATTTCGGCCAGACGCAGGGCCTCGTTGCCGTCATCGGCGACGAACACGGTGCGCGACGCGAGGATGCGGGGCTCGCGGCCTTCCGGCAGCGCCTCCAGGTACGCGTCGATCATCGGGTTCTGGATCTCGACCAGCGACAGATCGGGCGCGTTGGCCGGCCGGGGTTGCGTGCGCGACAGCATGAGACCGTCGCCCGCCGCGCCGGCACGCCTGGCTCCATCGACCGTGAACGTCGCCTGCCAGACGCGCTCGACCAGGCTCGGATTTACCGGATACATCTGATCCTTCCCTCCGGGGAGCGGCCGCCCTGCCCAGGCGTCGCGTAGCACTTGCAGGTGCTCGACGAGCAAGGTCGTGCGCTCGGCGCTGTTTCGACCGAAGGCCGCATAGGAGGAAAGGTTGCCGCCACCTCCGACGCCGACTTCGAGGCGGCCGCCGCACATCAGGTCGAGCACCGCCGAGTCCTCGGCGACCCGGATCGGCATCTCGAGCGGCAGGGTCACGATCCCCGTCCCGAGGCGGATCCGCGATGTCTGGGCAGCGACCTGCGCGAGAAAGACGAACGGCGCGGGAAGGCCGCCCTCGTCTTCATGGAAATGGTGCTGGGCGATCCAGGCCGAATCGAACCCGAATCGTTCGGCGTGGATGATCTGCTCGGTCGCCAGTCGGTACCGCTCGGCGGGGTCCGCCTGATCGAGCAGGCGCGTGAAGAAGCCCAGGCGTTTCGGCAAGGCGATCGTCATCTGCCGGCCATTATGCCTGCGTGAGATCCGGCACGCTGCTGGACGAAGCGGCGAGCAGCGGCGACTTCGTGACCTTGAGCGCGGCGGCCGCGGCCGGATTCTCGGTGATCTTCGCCATCACGGCCTGGCGGGCGCGGTTGAAATACTCGCGGTTGTCGGCGACGAATTCGCGAGACGTGCGCAGGCCGGCGAGATAGCCGTTGATCTCCGGCACCACGTAGCGCGCCACCATGTCCCAGCTCCGTCTCGAGTTCTCCGGATTGGCCCAGTCGTGCACGAAGCCGACGACCGTCCCGAATCCGCCGGAGATCTCGAGCACCGATTTGATGCGAGCGACGAGATCGTCCGGTGTGCCGATCGTGGCGACGGCGCCGGGGACGAAGGCGGTCTTGTCCACGGCTTCGTCGGCGCTCTTGTACGGATGTGCGCCGGGCCGTTGCAGGGTCGCCGTGATGTACTCGTTGTGGTGTCGGAGCAGACCCTCGCGGGCCTCGGCGCGCGCCTGATCGCGGGTCTCCGCAATGTGCCAGCTCATCAGCACTCGCCAGTTCTTGCGATCGACGGTCTGGCCGTGCTCGGCGGCGGCGGCCTCCGCGAAACCCCATTGCGTCGGGAGCGCATTGAGACCTTCCTCGGACAGCGAGCCGATCGAGATGATGCCGATGCCGTGCTTTCCGGCCAGGGTCATGCCGGAAGGGCTGATCTGCGAGGCGACCGCGAAGGGCATGTCCTCCTGCAACGGCAACAACTGGAGGGCGGCGTCCTGCAGGGTGAACCAGTCAGACTTGACGGTCAGGCGCTCTCCGCGCATCAGGCGGCGGATCACGCCGATGGCCTCGTCCTGCCGGTCGCGCAGCAGCATCGGATCGATCCCGAGCGTGTGAGCGTCCGAGGCCAAGGCGCCCGGCCCGGAGCCGAAGATCACCCGTCCACCGGTCATGTAGTCGAGCTGCACCATCCGCTGCGCCACGTTGAAGGGATGGTGATAGGGCAGGGAGACGACGCCGGTGGCGAGCTTGATGCGCTTCGTCCGCTCGCCCGCCGCGGCCAGGAACATCTCGGGCGAGCCGATCATCTCCCAGCCGCTCGAATGGTGCTCGCCGCACCAGAATTCTTCGTACCCGAGCTTGTCCAGGTGCTCGACGAGGTCGAGATCGCGGCGGAACTGCAGCATCGGGTGCTCCCCGATGGGATGGTGCGGAGCGAGGAACGCGCCAAAGTTCAAACGCGACATGGGCAGGTCTCCTGGGTGGTGATGATCAGCGACAGTACCTCTTGACACCTTCGCTCCGCCAGCGGAACATCCGCTCCACATGCGGGAGATTTCGGAAGAGCAACGCCTGCCGGACGAGATCGACGCGCAGCCGCCGGTGCGAGCGGCGGCCGCGCTGCAGCCGGTCATCCGCGGCTATCACGACGAGATCGAGCGAGAGCAGCGCTTGCCCAAGGCGCTGGTCGAGCAGTTTCATGCCGCCGGCTTCTACAGCCTCGTGATGCCGCGTGCATTGGGCGGCCTGCAGGCCGACCCGCTGACCTACGTGCGGGTCGTGGAGCTCCTGGCCGAGGCCGCCGGCTCGGCCGGCTGGAACGTGGCCAACAACAGCATCGGCCAGCTCGTCACGCTCGGGTTGCCGGACGAGGGCGTCCACGAGATCTACGCGCAGAGGCCCGACACCGTCATCGCCGGCACCGCCGTGATGGGCGGCGGCCGGGCCTTGCCCGTCGACGGTGGCTATCGAGTCACGGGTCGCTGGCCCTTCGGCACCGGCTGCCAGGAGAGCTCCTGGATGCTGGGAAGCTTCCAGATTTTCGACGGCGACCAGCCGCGCCGCAGCCCGGATGGGAGCTCGGTCTACTGGCGCGGGCTGTTCGCGCGTTCAGAAGCGCGGATCGTCGAGGGCAGCTGGGACGTGGCCGGGATGCGGGCAACCGGCAGCTTCGACTGGACGGTCGACGATGTCTTCCTGCCGGAGCGGCGGATGATGGTCCACGCCGGTATCCCGCTCGACAACCAATGGCAGCGCTGGCCCGGGATCTCGTACGCCTTGCCCGCGCAGGCCTGGGTCGGACCCCATCACTGCGCCGTGATCACCGGCATCGCCCGCGCGGGCATCGACGCGCTGATCGAGCTGGCGAGCGAGAAGACGCCGCGCGGCCGGACCGGTCGCCTCTGCGACAGTCCTCAAGTTCAGGACGCGGTCGGTCGGGCCGACGCGATCCTGAACGCCGGTCGCGCGCATCGCAGCGCGATGATCACCGAGCTGTGGAAGACCGTCGCGGCCGGCGAGGAGACCACACTCGAGCAGCGAGCTCGTTGCCGGCTGGCCGCGGTGCATGCTGCCGACTGCGCTCGTGAGGCGATGGATTTGATGTACCGGCTCGGCGGCAGCACGTCCTACCGGCGCGAGAGTCGGCTGGCCGAGTGCTGGCGCGATCTCCACGTGGTCGGCCAGGCGGTGACGATCGCGCCGGAGTGGTACCCGATCGGCGGCCGGGCCCTCATGAAGATGGACCCGGGTCCGCGGCTGCGCTAGCTACAGCACCCCAGGCGCGTCCTCCGTCGTTGCCTATCCGTCTGCCGAGTGTCGATTTCGGCCGGGCGCGTTCGACGTATAGGTAAGAGGAGGGAGAGATCCATGGGAGCGAAGACAGGGGCACTGGCCGCACAGCTCGAGGGAAAGGCCCGGGACGCCGTGGCGACGCTTCAGAAGCTAGGCGACGCGGACTGGCAGAAGATTACGGCGGCGGAGAAGTGGACGGTAGGCGTGACCGCGCATCATCTGGCGGGGGGACTGGAGGCGGTGGCCGGCATCGTGACAGGTCTCGTGGCCGGCGCGCCGCCACGCGGCAACTTCACGCGGACCATGCTGGACCAGATGAACGCGCAGCACGCCGTGGAGCACGCCCACTGCACGCGCGCGGAAACGCTCGCGCTCTTCCAGAAGGGGGCCGCGACGGCATCGGCCATGCTCCGCGGCTTGTCCGACGATCAGCTGGCGAAAAGCGGAACCGTCTTCACCGATGCGCCGCCCATGACGGCCGAGCAGCTCATCAATCTCGGCCTGCTCTCGCACATTGACGAGCACATGGGGAGCATTCGGACAACCGTCGGCCTGTGACGTGACGCGCGGCGCGCTCTAGAGCGTTCGCACGATCAGCGCGACGCCGGTGATGAACAGCGCTGCGCCGATCGTGCGGGCCATCGTCGCCGGCGCGACGCTCACGTGCGCTCGATTGCCGGCCCACACTCCGGCCCATGCCACGGGCAGCAGGACCATCACGGCGATCCAGAGCGGGCGCGAGAGCAGCAGGCCGGCGAGAGCGAAGGCCAGGACCCGCAGGCCGACGTTCAGGATCACCATCTGGGAGATGGTCGCGCGCTGGGCCGCCGGGTCCGGGATTCGGCCGGAGATGTACACGACGTACGGCGGACCGCCCATACCGAAGAGGCTTCCGACGATGCCTCCGAGCACGCCGGCAGGCGCCGCCCACCACCGACTCAGTCGTCGCACCGGCGCGCGCCGAAGCATCACGTAGAGCGCGTACACGCACACGAACAACCCGAGCGCCCGCACGGTCACGTCGCGTGGCATGTTGACGAGGAGCGTCACGCCCAAGGTGAGCCCTATCACGGTGAACGGCACGAGCGTCAGCAGCTCCGGCATGTTGGCCTGCTTGCGCGTATGAAACCCGAGAGCCAGACCTGAGCCGAAGTCGAGGAGCGCGGCCAGCGAGAGCACCAGGGTCAGCGGAAGCACGTGCGCGAGGACGGGGATCGTGATCGGCGACGCGCCGAAGCCGGTGGCGCCGAATATCGTGTACCCGATGAAGATCACGAGCGCCGCGAGGATCAGTGTCTCCGCCGAAATGCTGTAGGCTCCTTCAGGTCTCACCATGTCCCTTCATCCCGCCCGGCCACGACTCGGAAACCAGCTATAGTGGGGACGGTCGACTTTACGCCTCACCGGAGTGCAGCCGTGCGCGATTTCACCCCTCGCGTTCCTGTCCTGATCATCGGCGGTCCCTGGATCTTGACGTTGAGCACGATCCGAAGCCTGGGCCGAAAGCGCATTCCGCTTTTCGCGACCGGGACCGACGGCAGCTTTGTGTCGTACTCCAGGTGGCACCGCGCGGCGCCGGCAGAGTGGGACAACCCACGCCCACGACGCTGTCCGCGTTTCTGGCGAAGCTGCCCGTGGACCGCATGGTGGTCATCCCCTGCAGCGATGAGTGGGCCCTCGCGATGGCCCAGGTCGATCCGACAGTCGCCGCGAGGTTCCCGGCGAGTCTCGCGTCCGCGGAGAGCCTCGACGCTCTCATCGACCAGGGGCGCTTCGCGAGACTCCTGGACCAGCTCGACGTGCCGCACCCTCGCACGGTGTTGTTCGAGAACGAGGGCGACTGGGCTGCTGTCCGCACCGATGCTTTTGTGAACGCGTTCCTGAAGCCGCGCCATTCTCAGGCCTTCCGTCGTGGTTACGGCGCCAAGGGCTTGCACTTCGAGACGCCGTCCGAGGCGATTGCCCTCGCGCTCGATGCCCAGCGGCGGGGGCTCGACGTCATGCTACAGAATATATCCCGGGGCCGCCGACCTGCCACTACATGGTGGAAGGGTTCGTCGACCGGCTCGGACGTCCCATCACGCGCTTCGTCAGGCAGCGCCTGCGCATGTTTCCCCCGGACTTCGGCGACAGCACCTACATGGTCAGCGTGCCGCTCGATCGCGTTCGGGGAGCCATCGAATCCCTCGACCGATTGTTCGCGCACCTGGCTGTGGCAATGGCTGGGAGCCCGTCAACTGCTCTTCGCGTGGCGCGATCCGCTCCCCGGATGCGCACGAATCCTTCAGCACCTTCGGGTTGTGATCGGCCATAGGCTCGCCGGGATCCGCGGCGTGGTAAGACCGGTACGACTCGATAGACGACCCGAGACCCACGACTCAGGCGTCTCGTGCCTGCGTGGGCGTGCCAATTTCGCTCAGCGATGCCAAACAGCCACCGGCGAAAGGTGGTCATCGTCGAGGAATCGTCATCTTACGCGCGCGGCCGAAGGCTTGCTAAGTCGCTAGGCGCTCGTTCGCCATGCTCCCAGGCCCAAGGAGGCGTCAATGTTTGAGCTCTTTCAACAGATTCCCGAACCCTGGCGTCAGCTGGTGGATGTGTTGATTGCGCCGCTGGCGTGGATCCCGCGGATGCAGCACATGCTCTGGGACTTCTTCTTCGCCCCGGGTCCCTGGTGGCTCGTCACCGCGAAATATCTCTTCCTGGTCTTCCCGGCGCTGCTCGCCGTCGCGGCGGTCTGGTGCACCCAGCTCTCGATCTATACATTGCCGTTCCGCTCGGGGCGCGCGCAGTTCATCCCGACGATGATGCTGACGTGGTGGGATGCCGTGCGCGCCGTGTGGCTCTACTGGGTGGGCATGTTCCGGTTCGTCGGGGTGGCCCTGGGATGGGCCGTGACGTTCAGCACCTTCGTGGCGAAGCTCGTGCTCGAAGTGATTCGCCAGATACTATTGATGCCCTTCACGATGACCGGCCGCATGACGCAGAGCTATTTCACGCCGGGCGTGCCCTGGGTCGCGTTCGTGATGCTCATCTTCTGGTGCGCGCTCGAGGCCGCCATCTTCACGTACACCTTGATGCCCACGGTGACCGAGCTCCTCGCCGACCTCGTCGGCGGCGAGTCGACGGCACACTACACGACCCCGATCCTCTACTTCTTCCTGCTGCTGCTCGTCATGGGCAGCTTCGCGTGCGTGCAGACCTTGATGGACGCGGTGAAGAAGCGGGAGTGGAAGTTCATCGTCCAGATGGTCGTGGTCGAGCTGTTCGTCATGTTCTTCGAGGTCATCTTCCTCTATCGCGAGCTCATCGACGCGCTGACGCCATGGATCTCGCAGCAGACGGGGATGAAGCTGGGCCTCACGGTCACGCTCGCCCTGTCGTCGTTCGGCTGGATCGGTATCCGCGGCATGACGTGGTTCCTGTTCGGCCAGTTCGGAACCCCGCCGATGCTCGCCTTCATCTCGCGGCGGCCGATGGTGGACGACGCCGCCCAGCGCCCCACCAACGGCAAGCCGACGCCGGCGTGGTGGCGACAGCCGGTGGCCGAGCTCAAGCAGGAAATCGAATGGCTCCACGCCAAGAGCGCCGAGCTCCTCGACTACCTGGTGCTGCCGGTCTTGCAGCTCGCGGCCGCCGCGGTCAACTTCGGCATGGTCCTCGTGTCCTCCCGTCAGGTCTTCTCGCTGCCCTTCAAGGACGGTAGTGAGATCACGCAGACCTGGCACATCTTGCAGACTATGCACATGCACACGCCGCCGCGGAAGCCGGCCACGCTATGAGGTACCTGGGTCGTTCCCTCGCCACTCGCCTGGTCGTGGCCGCTCTGCTCAGTATCGCCGTGGTGGCGTCGGCGGCGGAGACGGAGGAGAACAAGGGGCCGCGGTCGACGTTGTTCGTCGGCATCGACACCAGCGGATCGTTCCGACCGGCCTACGACGATGCCATCACGTTTGTCGCCCACTACCTGTACGGCCACATGCACGAGCTCGGCGGCCTCTCGAAACCGCGCGATCTGTTCGTGACGGCCATCGGCGGGCGGGACAACCAGGAGCCGAAGTCCTTCCACCCGATCCACGAGTTCAACAACAAGGACGTCAAGCAGATCGAGGCCGACCTCCGGAAGTGGTTTCCGCCCACGGACACGCTCACCGATTTCAACGTCTTCTTCCAGCAGGTCTCGCGCCACGTGAAGGAGCGCAATCTCGTGCTGGCGCCGATCACCGTGATGGTGGTCAGCGACGGGGTGCCCGACGTGCCCGACGGGACGATCAAGTCGGGGACGCCCGCGTCGTACCAGCGCATCGATCTCAGTCCGCTCGACTACCTCTCCAAGAGCGTCACGGTCCGCCTGGTCTACGCCAGCCCCAAGGTCGGCGACAACTGGCGCAAGCTGGTGAAGCGCGACCGGGTGCGCTTCTGGGCCGTGGAGCACGACGTCATGAAGGGCTGGCGCGCCCAGATGAAGCCGGACGCCGATCTTCCGAGCCAGGATCGATTCTGGAAGTGGGTGAGGGACAACGTGGACTATCGCGTGCGGCGCGGCGTCTAGTTCCGCGAAGCGTCAGTCGCGCCAGTGCTCCGGAAGGATGCTCTGTAGATCGCCGATCCCGCACTGCGCGGCGATCCACTGCTCGGCGTAGAGGCCGTCCCGGTAGGTGGAGTGCTCGGATTCGTGGACCGTCACGCGGCCCGGAATCGCGTCGACGAGTGGCTTCAGCGCCTGCCCGCCGAGCAGGGTGCCGGGCGCGCCGGCCATCAGGAGCGTCTCTGCCGCGACGCGGGGAGCAAAGGCGAGGAGGTCGTAGTAGGCGAGCGTGCGGCGCACGGCCTCGGCGCGCGCCGGGAAGGTCCGCAGGTAATCGTTGATCTCCTCGAGCGGGTACGTCTGCGTCTTCGCGGCAAGGTCGGCTGTCTTGTAGAACAGCGCCGGCGCCGCCACCACGTGCGTCGCGCCTGACGTCAACGCGGCGGTGATGAGCGCCAGGTCGTTGCCCACCACGGCGACTCGCTTCGGATCGAGCTCGCGCCGGGTCGACAGGAACTCCAGACCTCTGACGCTGTCGGCAACGATGCCCCGAAAGATGTAGGCCGCGGCATCGTCGATCCCCTCGGTGAGCAAGCCCGGAAACATCGCCGCATACGGTGTGTCGGCGTTGCGCTGCCCGCGCCCGGCGAGAGAGAAGATGATGTACCGGCTGCGGATCAGATTCGCGGTGCCCTGTGGAATGATCTCGAGAACACTCTGGTATTTGGGCGCGTAGTAGATCGCGGGAAACGGCCCCGTGCCGGTCGGGATGCTGAGATAGCCGAACAGGCGGTAGGGGCCGACGCTGGTGAGGCGGACGCCGTACAAGGTGGCAAACGCGGTGCTGCGCAGCGGGACCGGGTCGAGCTCGGGGCACGCGGGATAGCGCGCCAGACTGCCGAGCGTCTCCTGCCAGTACTCACGAAAGGTCTGCGGCGCCTGGCTCATCGGTCGCTCACCTGTCCGCTCTGGAGATGCTGGGCGAAGAATCGGTCGACGATGGCGCCGTGGCGCGCGCGCCCGCCGTCGTGGCCGTGGCCATCGTAGGGGTAGAGCTGCTTGTCGCCGGCGCCGATCCGGTTGAACAGCGCGTAGCCCGTCTCCGGCGGACACACGTTGTCTTGCAGTCCGATGTTCACGACGATCGGGCAGGTGATCCCGTCGGCGAAGTTGATCCCGTCGAAGTACGCGAGCGTGTCCTCGACCTCGGTGCGACGGTCCGGATGAAGTCGAAGATAGTCGTTGATCTCTTCGTACGGATAGGTGTGCGTCAGCTCGATGGCATCCATGAAGCCACAGAGGTATGGCACCCCGGCCGCCGCCGCGCGCACCTCCGGCCGCATCGCGGCCGTCGTGATGACCAGACCGCCGCCCTGGCTGCTGCCGACCACGCCGATGCGCGTGCCGTCGACCTCGGGACGCGAGAGCAGAAAATCGATACCGCGCCAGGTGTCCACGTAGAAGCCGCGATAGGCGTACGTGTGCCGATCGACGATGTTGTGCGTGAGCAGATTCGGATATCCGGGGTTGAACTGGCGATTGCTCCGAAGCTTGCCCCGCGGCGCGACGGACAGAGCGATGTAGCCCTTCCGCGCCCACTCTTTGGGAATGGGCGGGTCCATCTGATAGCCCGGCAAGAACATGATCGCCGGTGAGCGCTCCGCCCGGCGAGTCGGGCGGCAGTACCAGCACGCGATCCGGACATCGTCGAGGCTCGTGTAGAAGACCTCGAAGACCTCGACGTCGTCCGATGTCCGCAGCGGATCGGGCACGACCTCGACGTTCCAGGGGAATGGCGGCGGCCTGCCGCACCACGTCCTGCCAGAACGCGTCGAAGTCATCCGGTTTGCGCACCCTGCACTGGTAGTCCGCCGGCACCGTTTTCGGCATAGATCTCGTGAGCCCCTTTCCCCCGGATTTTGCCATCCGCCCGGGGCAACCGATCGAGAACCTGCCCGAATGCCGCCAGTGTGTCACTTCCGTCACCGGCAGGCCCGCTCATGGTCACCGGGACGGGGATATTCCAGAGCCCTGCCTTGTAACCGTCAGCGGAGCAAAGCTTTTCTGGATGAGCCGGTGTGGCCCATCTGTTGCTGTACCTGAAGGGGGAGAGGGGGAGGGGCATATGCCAAAGCTCACCTTGGTCGTCGAGCGAACCGCGCTGAAGGTGTACGACATCGACCACATCGAGCACCCGGTCATACGGGTCGGGCGCGAGATGGGGCTGGAGGTCGTCATCGACAACGTCGCTGTATCCCGCCACCAGGCCGAGATCCGTCTCCAGGATGCGCTGTGGTTCGTTCGCGACCTCGAGTCGGGCAACGGCACCTTTCTCAACGGGCGGCGCCTCGGGGGCTCGGCACCGCTCAAGCGCGGTGACGAGATCTCCTTCGGCAAATTCTCCCTCTTCTTCGACCACGTGCCGGCCGAGCCGGCACCACCGCTCTACATTCCCAGGACCGGGCACGCCGAGCCGGGTCGCACCTTGGTGATGCGACCGGAGGAGCTGGCCAAGATCCGGGCAAGCGTCGTCGAGAAGCGCCGGGCCCACGTGCGCTGGCAGGCCGGCGGCGATGAAGGGACCTTCACGCTGACCGACGGCGAGGTCGTGATCGGTCGCGACGACGACTGCGACTTGCAGGTCGACTGCCGCGGGCCGAACCATCATCTGCACATCAGCCGCACCGGGTCGCAGTACGAGGTGCGGAACACATCCTGGTGGTACCGCATGCGGGTCAACGACAAGCCGACGCGCCACGCGACGCTCAGCGACGGCGACGAGATCGTCATCGGGGGACTGCGGCTCACATTCAAGGACGACCTCCGATGATCGAGGAGACGTGGCCGGCTGCGCGGAAGCCGGCCGAGCGGCCACCGTTGTGCGGCCGCTACGTGCTGATCTCGGAGCTCGGCCGCGGCACGAGCGGCGTCGTGTACAAGGCGCACGACCCCAAGCTCGATCGCCTCGTGGCCTTGAAGATCCTCCGCCCGGAGCTGGTCTCGCTCGAGGAGTCGGGCGTCAGCTTGAAGCAGCGCTTTCATCAGGAAGCGGTGGCGGCCGGCCGGCTCACGCATCCCGCGATCGTCGCCGTGCACGACGTGGGAGAGGCCGAGGGTCGGCCGTTCATGGTCATGGAATACAGCGAGGGGGGCACGCTCGCCGATCTGCTGCTCGGCGGCCGGCCGCTTCCGCTGGCGGACGCGGTGGCGATCGTCGTCCAGGTGTGCGCGGCGCTCGACTATGCCCACCGGCACGGCGTCGTCCATCGCGACATCAAGCCGCGCAACATCCTCGTGGGGCCCGGGGTCACGAAGGTCACGGACTTCGGTACGGCCCGCATCCTGGGGGCCAGTCACACCCAGACGGGCACGATGCTGGGGACGCCGGCCTACATGTCTCCCGAGATGGTCCGCGGCCAGGCCGCGGATCCGCGTAGCGATCTGTTCTCCGTCGGCGTCGTGCTCTACGAAACGCTCACCGGGATCAACCCGTTCAACGCCGCCGACCTCGCCGCCGTGCTCTACCGCATCGTCAACACCGACGCGCCGTCCGTGCGCCGCCACAACGCGGAGCTTCCCCTCGCGCTCGACCGAGTCCTGCGGCGCGCGCTGGCCAAGGATCCGGAGGCGCGCTACGCGACGGCCACGGACCTGGCCAACGCCTTGCGCGACGCGGCGAGCGATGAGCAGCGGACGCGGACGCTTCGTCTCGTGCGCGAGACCGCGCGGGACGTGCGGCGGGCGGTTCTCTCGCGTCCCGTCCGCGTCGCGGCAGGCGTGATGTGTCTGCTCGCGCTCGCGGCCGGAACGTGGTCGACTTTTCGGCGCGTGACGGACCTTCCGCGGACCGTCGCGCCGGCGTCGAGCGTCACGCGTGAGATGGAACCGACCGCGCGGCCGTCGACTCCGGCTGGCGCACCCGCCGAGCCGCGACCGTCGACTCCGACCGCGATACCCACGGAGTCGCGACCGGCGAGTCCGACCGCGACGCCTACGGCGCAGCGAAAGGCGCTCCCGACCTCGACAGTTCCCGCGCCGCGCCCGGCGGCGCCGAAGGTCGCGACGCCGACCGCGACGGCTTCAGCCACGGTGGCCCAAGCCGCGACCGCCCCGCCGGCGGCCTCTCCCGTCGCCGCGGTATCCCAGGAGGCGACGGTGCCTCAGCGTGAATGCGCTGCCGTTCGCGGAGGTCTACGTCGACGACCGGTCCGTGGGATACACACCCGCGGCGTGCCTGCGGGTGCCGATGGGCGAGCATCGCATCCGCTTCGAGATGGACGGGCAACGCAGCCCCGAACGGCTGCTGCGCATCACCGCTCGACACACGCCCAACGCGCCCATGCGGATCAGCTACGATTTCAATACCGGGCGGTTCATCGAGCAATGAACCCCAACCGCACCTTCGGGCTTCTCGGTCTCGCCTGTCTCTTGAGCGCAGGCTGCGCCTCGACGCAGGAGCTCACGCGCGATTGGCCCGGCGTCAAGTTCATGAAGTACACCTGGGCGGGCGCCGACCGCGAGCTGCGCGCGAATCTCGATCGCGGGCTGAGCCAGCTCCGCGCCCGTGAATACGACACCGCCGTACGCTCGTTGCGCCAGGCCACGTGGGACGTCGAGCAAATCGACGAGCCCTCGCTTCGCCTGGAGGAGCTGGTCGAAATCCACCAGAGTCTGGCCGAGGCCTACACCGGCCTCGGCAAGACTCAGTGGAGCGAGGAGCAGCGCGCGCTGGCGCGGGCACTGGTCGAGTACCGGCGGCGCGAGGATGGATCCGCATCGCCGGAGGCCGTGCTGGCCAAGGCCAAGACCGTCTATCAGGCCGCTCAGTTCCGCGAGGCGGTGACCGCGTTCGGTCAGGCGCTGGTCGAGCTCGAAGGCCTGTCTCCGACGCCCGTGAGACTGAAGTCGCTGGTGGACGCCCGCTGTCATCTGGTGCTCGCGTACTTCGCGCTCGGCCGATCGGATCGAGCGGGCCAGGAAGTGCGACAGCTGACCGGGCTGGACGGCGCGACGGTGTCGTGCCGCCGTCAGGCGCCGCCACCGGTCCGAACGCTCATCAGCGCCGTGGAGGCGAGCGAGGCGAGGTTCACCAAGCGGAGCGCCGAGTGATGGGTGACGCTCGTCGGACGACGACCGTCACGTTCGCTCATCTCACCGACATCGGCCGCGTTCGCGCGCGAAACGAAGACTTCCTCGGCGCCTTCGAGCCGGACGACCCCGAGCTTCTCCGGTCGCGCGGGCGTCTCTTCGTCGTCGCCGACGGGATGGGGGGCCACACGCGCGGAGACGTGGCCAGTCGCCTCGCGGTCCAGACGCTGCACGACGCCTACTACGACACAAGGCGCTCGGAGCCGTTGCCGGAGGCGCTGCGCGCGTCCGTCCAGATCGCGAACGAGGCCGTCTATCGCGAGAGCGGAGTCGCCGCGGGCCAAGAGCCGATGGGAACGACGCTCACCGCGCTGGTCGTCCACGATCACGACGCCTTCCTGGCCCATGTGGGAGACAGTCGGGCCTTCCTCATCCGAGGCCGCCAGATCCGTCAGCTGACCGAGGACCACTCGCTCGTCGCCGAGCTGGTACGAGAGGGTGTCCTCAGCGCGACCGAGGCCGAGCATCATCCGAGCGCCCACGTCGTCCTGCGGGCCCTGGGACTCGCGCAGGACGTCGCGATCGAGGCGCAGGGCCCGCTGCCGCTCCGCAGTGGGGACATGCTGGTGCTCTGCACCGACGGCCTCACGCGCCAGGTGAGGCCGCACGAGATTCGTCGGATGGCCGAGAGCCAAGCGCCGCACCGAGCCTGCGAGGGACTGGTATCGCTGGCGAATGAGCGCGGCGGTCCGGACAACATCACCGTGCAGCTGATCCGGTTCGGCGCGCGGAGGTTCTTGCCTGCGGCTCTGTTGTCTCTGCGCGCCTGGTAGCGTCGATTTCCCCGCTCGAGATTTGGTCGTCGCCTGCGCCTGAACCACGTATTCCGCGGGGCTTGACTCCGGCCTCTGGGGGCGCGATCTTAGGCCCCAATCTGACAGGGAGGGAACTCATGGCCGAAGTCGACGGCGCAACACTAGTCGCGAGAAGTCTCAAAAAGCAGGGCGTCCAGTTCATGTTCGGAATCGTCGGGTTTCCGGTGCAGCCGATCGCCGCGGCCGCGCAGAAGGAAGGCATCACCTACGTCGGCATGCGCAACGAGCAGTCCGCCTCGTATGCGGCGCAGGCCGTCGGCTATCTGACTGGGCGCCCCGGCGCCTGCCTCGTGGTGTCGGGCCCCGGCGTCGTTCACGCGCTCGCCGGCCTCGCCAACGCGCAGCAGAACGGCTGGCCGATGATTCTCATCGGTGGCGCGTCGGAGTCGTGGCGCAACGGCATGGGGGCGTTCCAGGAAGAGCGCCAGGTGCTGATCGCGACGCCGTTCTGCAAGTTCGCCCACGGGATCGAGCACGTTCACCGCATCCCGTTCTATGTCGAGATGGCGGTCAGGAACGCGATCTACGGACGGCCCGGTGCGAGCTACCTCGACATGCCGGACGACATCATTACCGGAAAAGTCGATGAGGCGCGGGTGGACGAGCCGGGACGCTGCCCGGACCCGCCGCGCACCCAGGCCATGCCGGAGGATGTCGAAAAGGCGCTGAACGTGCTCCGGTCGGCCGAGCGGCCGCTCGTCATCGTCGGCAAGGGCATGGCCTACTCGCGCGCCGAAGACGAGGTTCGGGCCTTCATCGAGCGCACGAAGGTGCCGTTCCTGGCCTCGCCGATGGGCAAGGGTGTGATGCCCGACAACCATCCGCTGTCGGTCGGCGCGGCGCGCAGCCACGCGCTGCAGAATGCCGACGTCGTCCTCCTGATGGGCGCGCGGCTCAACTGGATCATGCATTTCGGCCTGCCGCCCCGCTTCAGCAAGGACGTGAAGATCATCCAGCTCGACATCGCGCCGGAGACGATCGGCCAGAACGCGCCGACCCAGGTCGCGCTGGTCGGCGACGGCAAGGCGATCGTCGGGCAGCTCAACCAGGCGCTCGGCAAGCGCGAGTGGGTCTACCCCAAGGAATCGGCCTGGCATGCCGCGATCGCCGAAAAGGCGGCGGCGAATGCGGCCCAGATCGCGCCTCAGCTCGTGGACGACACGGCGCCGGCCAACTACTACCGCGCGCTGAAGGACGTGGCCGCGTGGGCGCCGGAGAACGCGATCATCATCGGCGAGGGCGCCAGCACGATGGACATCGGCCGCACCCAGCTCTTCAATTCGAGGCCGCGGCACCGGCTCGACGCCGGCAGCTACGGCACGATGGGCATCGGCATGGGCTTCGTCATCGCCGCCGCGGTGGTGCATCCCGACAAGCCGATCATCTCGGTCTCGGGCGACTCGGCGATCGGCTTCTCCGGCATGGAGATCGAGACGGCCTGCCGCTATCAGCTACCGGTCAAGATCGTCGTCTTCAACAACGGCGGCATCGGGCCTGGACACGCGACACCGCCGGCCAACCCGCTTCAGACCATGAAGCCGAACGCGCTGATCTATGGGGCGCGCTACGACAAGATGATGGAAGCGTTCGGCGGCAAGGGCTGGTTCGTCGAGAACCCGAAGGATCTGAAGAGTGCGCTTGGAGCAGGCGACCGCGTTCAAAGGTCCGGCGCTGGTCAACGTCATGATCTCGCAGGAATCTGCGCGCAAGCCGCAGCAGTTCAAGTGGCATAGCTGATCGGCTGACGCTTCGACGGTAAGGGGCCGCTCCGCAAGGGGCGGCCCCTTTTTCATTCCCCGCTCGACCCCCGAACAACACGTAGCTGTCGCACCAGGTAGGCGACGATCGCGACGTTGACCGCGATGATCGCCACCCGTGATACCGCGAAGCGTTTGCAGACCTCGTAGAGCTCGAGCGGGATCAATGAGCTCGTGACGATGATCGTAAAGTACTCCGCCCATCGGCGCCTGAACCAGAGGCCCACCCCTTCGGTGATGAACACGGCCGCGTATACGAACGACCCCGCGGCGATCGTCGCAAAGGTACGAGGATCGGCGGCCACGAGTCGGCTAAGAATTACACACGAGGTAACGGTTCTGAGGGTCGATGTTGAGCCGGTCCGCCCACGAGGTCGCGAGAACCGATACGTCGGCGTGGATCAGGCGCAGCGCGCCGAATCCCACGCCGATGAGGAGGAGCGCCTTCAGCAGCTTGAAGGCCGCGATGAGGCGCAGGCCTATGTCGCCGCGGGCGGACGACACCTATCCCTTGACGGATCCCGCCGTCAAGCCCTGCACCATGTACTTCTGAAATCCGAGCACGAGCAGCACCGCCGGGAGCGCGGACAGGAACCCCGACGCGGCGATCACGGAGTAGTCGATGTTGATCTGCCCGTTCATGCCCGCGATGACCGGTGGCAAGGTCGTCGTCCCGAGCTTCGTGTTGAGCACCTGCGCCACGATGAACTCGTTCCAGCACAGCATGAACGTGAAGGCGCCGCTGGCGACCAGCCCCGGGCCGGACACTGGCAGAACGATCCAGTAGTACGCCTGCAGACGATTACACCCGTCCACGAGCGCGCTCTTGTCGAGATCGGTCGGGATCGTCTCGAAGTAGGCCTTCATGATCCAAACCGTGAACGGCAGGGTGAACGAGCAGTACGCGAGGACCAGGCCCGTCAGCGTGTTCTGGAGCCCGAGGGCCTTGAACAGAAGGAAGTACGCCGGGATCAAGACGACCGTCGGCAGCATGCGGGTGAAGAGCAGCGCGAAGAGGGAGAACGTCTTGAGCGGCACCCGGAAGCGGGCATAGGCGTAGCCGGCGGTCGTGCCGATGACCAGATTCACGGCCGTCACCGCCGCGGCGACGATCAAGCTGTTGAGCATCGAGGGCAGGATCTTGGCGGCCTGCCCCTCGGCGTGGAAACGAACCATGCCGAGAACCATCCGGTAGTTGTCGAACGTGATCTCGGATGGGATCAATGCCAGCGGGCGCGCCAACAAGTTTCGCTGGTACGAGACGCTCGTGATGAACAGCCAGACGAACGGGCCGACGAGCCAGAGCGCGATCACGGCGACCAGCGCGTAGACCGCCGTTCGGTGCACGCGTCGCTCGAGTCTCACGCTTGCTCGGCCTCGAGCTTTCGGAAGACCACCTTCTGGTAGATGATCGCCAGGATGAGGCAGAAGACCGTGATCGTGTAGAGGATCGCCGTGCCCGGCCCGAACTTGAAGAACTGAAACGCGGTCTGGAAGCCGAGCCAGGAGAGCGTCGTCGTCTCGTTGCCCGGGCCGCCCATCGTCAGGACGTAGATCAGGTCCAGCATCAGGAACCCATTGACGGTGGACACGACGAGGATCAGGAACAGCATGCCGCGCAGCGCGGGCAAGGTCACGTGCCGGAAGCGCTGCCAGTAGCCGGCGCCGTCCACCTCGGCTGCACTGTAGAGCTCCACGGGAATCGATTGCATTCCCGCGAGCAACAACAAGGTCGCGAACGGCGCCTGGTTCCACATGTAGACAGAGACCAGGACGTTGAGCGCGCTGAAGCCGGATTTGAGGAACGAGATATAGCTCTCGATGAGCCCCGCTCTGTAGAGAAGACCGTTCAGCGCGCCGAACTCGACGTCGAGGATGCCGATCCAGAGAAGGCCCACGACGACGCGGGACAGCGACCAGGGGATGAGGAGCAGGCTTCGCATCATCGGCCGCCCCACGAAGCGCTCTTGCAGCGCCAGCGCCATCCCGAGCCCGACCACTGTGGTCTCGAAGACGAATGCGCCGACGAAGTACGCGGTGCGCCAGAACGAGTCCCAGTAGTTCGGGTCGGCGAAGAGCCGCAGATAGTTCTGCAGGCCGACATAGCGGAAGAGCGGGATGCGCACGCCGAAGAGCTCCACCGCCGGGCCCGTCGCGCGCAGGAGATTCACGTCGGCGAAGCTCATCCAGAGCGAATAGGCGAGCGGGAAGAGTACGACGAGAGAAATGACGAGAAAGGCCGGGAGAATCAGGAGCGACGCGAACGAGCGCTCCGAGAGTCGGAACCGGCGGGCGGTCAGGCCTGGGGCGAGGACCGGACTCACGATGCGGTCCGGCGGGGCCGACGCCATATCGCCGAGCGGCCTACTCGAGCGACTTCTGCAGCTTCACGAGCTCCTTGAGCGCCTGGGGCACGGTCGTGCCGCCGCGAATCATGTTGTGGACGATCGGCACGGCCTTGACGTCGTACTCGCTGTACCAGGGCTCCTTGTACGCGGCGATGACCTTGCCCTTCTCGTACTGCTTCCGGAGCAGCTTCAGGTCCACCCAGCGGTCGTAGGACGCAATGATCTCCGGGTGCTCGTACATCTCGGGATAGGGGTTGTCGAGGCCGGAGATGAGGCACCACTGACGCTGGACGTACCAGTCGCCCGCGAGGTTGCCGCCCAGGTAACGGGTCAGCTTCCAGGCATCGTCCATGTTCTTCGTCTTGGCGTTGATCGTGTAGGAGTCCGTCCACATGTAGGTCTGGCCGGTGCCGGGGTACATCGTCATCTTCGCCTTCTTGGGCGCGAGTTTCGAGTTCTCGGGCTCGCCGGCGATCGTCTTGAGGTAGTAGGAATGGTTCGTGTGGTACGCGTAGCGCCCGGTCCAGAAGAGACGGTGCGTATCGGTCGACGAGGTCTTGGTCAGCACTTCCGGGTTGACCAGCTCGGCCTTCCACACCTTCTGCCAGCGTTCCATGGCGCGCGCGACGCCGGGCTCCTGATCGACGATGACCTTGTTCTTGGCGTCGAAGACGTTCGCGCCCTCGGAAAAGGCGTCGGTCATGAATTGCGGCATGGTTCCCGAGGGGCTGTTGTTCCAGTTGGGAAGGAACGGATGGTCGCTCACCTTGTCCTTCTTCAGCTTCACGCTGTGCTCGACCAGCTCGTCCCAGCTCTTCGCCGGCGCCTTGATCCCTGCTTGCTGGAGCATCGGCTCGTTGTAGATGAGGGTAAAGAGGCTCGTGAAGTAGGGCAGGCCGGAGAGCTTGCCGTCCTTGGTCTTGAGGCTCTCGAGGTTCTGCGGGGTCATCTTCTTCTTCAGCTCGTCGATGCCGGGCAGGTCGTCGAGTGGTCGGATGAGCCCGTTCTCGTACCAGCGCTCACGGAAGTTGTGGGCGCAGTACATGACGTCGAACATGTCGCCGCCGAACGCGCGCGTTTCCATCGACGGGTGGTACTGGGCCCACGGAATCGCCTCGTACTTCACCTGGCCACCGAACTTCTGGTTGTAGACGTTGACGTAGTCCTTGACCGTATCGGGCTTGAAGACCCAGCCGGCGAGGTTGATCGGCTTGTCGGCGCGCGCCTCGCTGAGCAACCCGTCGGCGAGGACGGCCGAGGCGCCAAGGAGACCGGTCGTCTGTAGAAAGCTCCGTCGAGTGGTGGGCTTCATGGGCGTGTCTCCTTCCCGAAGTGGCGTGATTATTCGGGAGCCCACCACGGCTGTCAAGGCTTGCGAAACGCGGCGCGACCCGGATTCTCGGGCCGCGCCGCTCGAGTGACTGACGCGAGAAGAGCTCGCTACGCTACTGCGCTGGTACCGGGACCCACGGCTCCGGACAGCTGGACACGTTCGGGTAGTACGCGCCGTAGCTCGGGCAGTAGTACCAGTAGCTCGGCGCCGGCGCCTCGTACGTGTACGCCGGCGGGTAGTACGCCGGGTACGCCGGCGGCACGAAGAGCGGCACACCGACGAACACACCGACGTGCGGCCCGCGCACGAAATGGTGGCGGGCGTCGAAGCCGGGACGGAACGCATGATGGCCATCGAAGTGCGGAACCGGCGGATGCCCCGGGATGCCAGGCCCGCCGCGCGGCGCGGCGTAGCTCAACGATGCGGCCGCAAGCATGATCGCGACCGCCACAAGCGCGATCGATCAGAGTTCCTTAATTGCCATAGTCCTCACCTCGCACATTGTTCGACCATGCCGAAGCGGCAAGTATTCATGAGTCGCCGGACGGCGTGCCACGCGCGCTCCGAGACGGCTCGTCCTACATCTGCGCGAAAACGCGGCTCCGGAGCGCAGCAGCGTCGAGGTGATGCCCAGATCAGCCCGACGAGCGCGCAATCACCCCGGCGGCATGATCGACCGCCGCCGCCAGTGCGTCCACGACATCCCAATAGCCAGAATCGCCGCGACGCTGAACAGCCCGAGCCACGAGATCGCCGCGACGTTCTGAATCGGGAGCCACCCCCAGCTGCCCACGAGCCAGTAAAGCGCAGCCAGGAACGCATTGGCGAGCAGCAGGCCCATGCCGCCCATCGAGCGCAAGGCGAGGCGCACGCAGATGAACCATCCGATCAGCAGGACGACGCCGCCGAATACGGTCGGCGGACTCCACTCGAACCCGGTGCGCCTGACCCACGCGTAATACGAATACGGAGTGGGATTGTAGGTGGCGCCGACCACGAGAACTGCAAGCGCGAAGCGGGCGAGGAAACCGCCGAGCGTCAGCCGTGGGCCGGCGACCATGGCGGCGATTATACTGCTCCCACCCGATGACTTGCCCTCGCTGCCAGACCGAGAATCCCTCGCGGGCGAAGTTCTGCCTGGAGTGCGCGACTCCGCTCAAAGAGGCCCGCTGCGTGAGCTGCGGCGCCCAGCTGCCCGCGGCCGCGAAATTCTGCCTGGAGTGCGCGCATCCGACGCGTCCCGCGAATCTCGACGAATCCCGTCACCGCGCGGGCGTCACCGCGCACCCCGCCACGGCGCCGCCGCGACCCCCCAGCCGCGCTTCGCCTCCCCGAACGCCTACACCCCCAAGCACCTCGCCGAAAAAATCCTCACCTCGAAGTCCGCGCTCGAGGGCGAGCGCAAGCAGGTGACCGTTCTCTTCGCGGATCTCAAGGGCTCGATGGAGCTCCTGGGCGACCGCGATCCCGAGGACGCCCGCAAGCTCCTCGACCCGGTCCTCGAGCTCATGATGGAAGCCGTCCACCGCTACGAGGGGACGGTGAACCAGGTGCTGGGCGACGGAATCATGGCGCTCTTCGGAGCGCCGGTGGCGCACGAGGATCACGCCGTGCGCGCGTGCTACGCGGCGCTCAGGATGCAGGAGTCGGTCAAGCGTCACGCCGACGAGATGTTCCGCTCGCACGGCGTCCTCATCCAGATTCGTGTCGGCATCAACTCGGGCGGCGTGGTCGTTCGAGCCATCGGCTCCGATCTGCAAATGGACTACACCGCCGTGGGCCAGACGACCCATCTCGCGTCTCGCGTCGAGCAGCTGGCGGCACCCGGCAGCATCCTGCTGGCACCGATGACGTTGCAGCTCGCCGAGGGCTACATCCAGGTCACGTCGCGAGGGCCGGTCCCGGTGAAGGGCCTCTCGGAGCCGATCGAAGTCTACGA
Organism: uncultured Candidatus Rokubacteria bacterium; assembly: GCA_963789955.1. Lineage (GTDB taxonomy): Bacteria > Methylomirabilota > Methylomirabilia > Rokubacteriales > CSP1-6 > AR31. The sequence continues at coordinate 62,193 of CAWBMV010000021.1, read as the reverse complement.
GATCGTCGGGCCCGGCGCGGTCCGCTCACGATTGCACGCCGCCGCCGCCCGCGGTTTGACCCGCTTTGTCGGGCGCGACAGCGAGATCGAGCAGCTCCATCAGGCGCTGGAAAGCGCCCAGGGCGGACACGGCCAGGTGGTCGCGGTGGTCGGCGAGCCCGGGGTCGGCAAATCTCGCCTGTACTGGGAGTTCACGCACTCCCATCGCTTGCAAGGCTGCCACGTGCTGGAGAGCGGCTCGGCTTCCTACGGCAAGGCCACGGCCTATCTCCCGATCATCGATCTGCTCAAGGCGTATTTCCGCATCGAAGAGCGGCACGAGACACGGACCATCCGCGAAAAGGTGACCGGCAAGGTCCTGTCGCTCGACCGAGCTCTGGAGCCCGCTCTCTCGGCACTGCTCGCGTTGCTCGACGTGCCGGTCGAGGATGCCGCGTGGGCCCGGCTCGATCCCTCCCAGCGCCGGCAGCGGACCATGGAGGCCGTGAAAGGGATTGCTGCTGCGAGAGAGTCAGGTGCAGCCGCTCCTGCTGCTCGTCGAGGACTTGCAATGGATCGATGCCGAGACCGAGGCGGTGCTGGATAGCCTCGTCGAGAGCCTCCCGACCGCTCGGCTGCTGCTGCTCGTGAACTACCGGCCGGAGCACCAGCACGGGTGGGGGAGCAAGACCTACTACCGGCAGCTGCGCCTGGACCCTCTGCCGGAACGGGGCGCCGACGATCTCCTCACGAGCGTGCTCGGCACCGACACGAGCCTCGACGCGCTCAAGCGCACGCTCGTGACCCGGACCGAAGGTAACCCGTTGTTCCTCGAGGAGAGCGTGCGCGCGCTGGTGGAGACCAAGGCCCTCGTCGGCGAACGCGGGGCCTATCAGCTCGCCCGCGACGCCACGGCGGCCCAGGTGCCGACGTCGGTCCAGGCGATCCTCGCCGCGCGCATCGATCGTCTGTCGCCCGAGGACAAACGGCTGCTCCAGGCGGCCGCGGTCATCGGCAAGGGCGTGCCGTTCGCGCTTCTGCTGGCGGTGGCCGACCTCGCTGAAGAAGAGCTGCGGCGCGGGCTCGCGCATCTGCAGGCGGCCGAGCTGCTCTACGAGACGCGACTGTTCCCGGATCTCGAGTACACGTTCAAGCACTCGCTCACGCACGAGGTCACGTACGGGGGCCTCCTGCAGGAGCGGCGTCGCGATCTTCACGCGACGTCTCGTGGACGCGATCGAGGTGCTCCATCGCGATCGCCTCGGCGAGCAGATCGAACGGCTCGCGCACCATGCGGTTCGCGGCGAAGTGTGGGACAAAGCGGTGCCCTATCTGCGGCAGGCGGGACTGAAAGCCGCTGCGCGGTCGGCGCTCCCGGAAGCCCGCAGCTGGTTCGAGCAGGCGCTGGAGATCCTCGCGACCTTGCCGGAGAGCCCGTCCACGCTCGAGCAGGGTTTCGAGATCCGCCTCGAGCTGCGGCCGCTGCTGGGCCAGCTCGGTGAGTATCCGCGTGTGATGCAGCGCCTGCGCGAGGCCGAGGCCATCGCCGAAGCGTTGAACGACGACGGCCGGCGAGGTCGGGTCTGCGCGGTCATGACGAACGCCCATTCTCAGCTCGGCGAGCTGGAGGAGGCGCTGGCGACCGGCGCGCGCGCGCTGCGGATCGCCCGGCGCCGCGGCGACCTGAGCCTGCGCCTCCTGACCGCGACCTATCTCGCGCAAGCCAATTACTTCCGCGGTGAGTACGAGCGCGTGGTCGAGCTCATGATGGATAACCTCGCGGCGCTGCCCGCGACCTCGAGCTACGAGTCGTTCGGGGCCGCGATGCCGTTGTCCATCTACGATCGCTATCTCCTCGTCAGGGGGCTCGCTCAGCTCGGCCGGTTCGACGAGGCTCTGCAGTACAAGACCGAGGCGCTGCGGCTTGCCGAGCCGACGCGTCATGCCTACCCCGTCGGGATGGCGTACCTGGCCGCCGGCTGGCTTCACCTTCTCAAAGCTGATTGGACGCAGGCGCGCGCACTGGTCGAGCAAGGGCTGGCGGCGTACCGGACGGGCAACGTCGTCCTCAACCTTCCTCATGCCGTCGCGTGCTCGGCCTGGGCGCTGGCGCAGGTCGGCGAGGCCGGCGAGGCGCTGGCCCTCCTGCGCGAGGGCGAGCACCTTCTCGAGCGTGAGGCGGGGCGAGGCATCGTCGGGATCCACGGAGAAGCCTGCTATGCGCTGGGTCGGGCCGCCCTGCGGCTCGACCAGCTCGACGAGGCGTACCGGCTGGCCGACCGCGCTCTCACGCATTCTCCGTCTCAGCGCGGGTGCGCGGCCCATGCCCACCAGCTGCTCGGCGATATCGCCACGCATCCCGACCAGTTCGACGCCTCACGAGGCGAGGCCCACTATCGCAAGGCGCTGGCGCTCGCCGAGCCGGGCGCGATGCGCCCCCTCGTCGCTCACTGCCACCTCGGTCTGGGCAAGCTGTACCGGCGCACGGGCCCGGGTGAGGCGGCTCACGAGCACATGGCCATCGCGACCGCCAGATATCGCGAGATCGGCATGACGTACTGATCGAACGAACTTCGCTGCCAACGAAGACTAATTTCTAGACGCTACGCGCCCCGGTGCGCTAAGTACGAAGGGTGAGGACGTCACGCCTGGCGGCGCTCTGTCTCGCCCTGGCTCTGACCACGCCGGCCCACGCACAGCCCCCTGATACGATCCTGCTCGAGGATCTGACGTGGACCGAGCTTCGGGCTCTCGTCCGCGCCGGCAAGACGACGGTGCTCCTGCCCATCGGCGGCACCGAGCAGAACGGCCCTCACATGGCGCTGGGCAAGCACAACGCACGGGTCAAGGCGCTGGCCGAGCGGATCGCGCGTGAGCTCGGTAATGCGATCGTCGCGCCGGTCGTGGCGTACGTTCCCGAAGGCTCGATCGAGCCGCCGACCGGCCACATGCGGTTTCCGGGGACGATCACGGTGCGCGAGGAGACATTTCGTCAGACACTCGAGTCCGCGGCGCGGAGCTTCCGCCATCACGGCTTTCGCGACATCGTGTTTCTCGGTGATCACGGCTCGACCCAGGCCGGCGAGCGAGCCGTCGCCGCTCGCCTCAACCGCGAGTGGGCGGCGTCACCAGTCCGCGTACACGCCGTGGAGGAGTACTATCGCGCCGCGACGGCCGACTACGATGCGTTACTGAAAACACGCGGCTACCGGGCTGAAGAGATCGGTCAGCACGCGGGCCTCGCCGACACCTCGCTCACGCTGGCACTCGAGCCGCGGCTGGTTCGCAGCACGTCGCGCGTGGAGCCGGCAGCCGGCGAGGCCAGCGGCGTCGAGGGCGATCCCAAGCGGGCCAGCGCCGAGCTGGGCCAGCTCGGCGTCGACCTGATCGTCAGCAAGTCAGTCAGTGCGATTCGAAAATCAATCGAAACCTCAAAGAGGTGAAAGCGTGCCAATAATTCCTCTCACGAGGCTTGCGCTTGCGCTCGGTCTCCTCGTCGTCACCGCCGCAGCCGTGGCGGCCATCGAGACCGTACCTGGAATGCCACCCGTCACCGATCCGGCCAACCTCTACAGCGAGACGACGGCCGATAAGCTCAGCCCCGCGGTCGCCAAGGCGCTGCCGCGCGTGTACGTGCCCAATCTGCAATCCAACGACGTCAGCGTGATCGATCCGGCGACGCTCAAGGTGATCGACAAATTTCCCGTGGGCGTGAATCCGCAGCACGTCGTGCCGTCCTGGGACCTCACCACCCTGTGGGTCACCAACAATGCCGAGCACCGTACCGACGGTACCTTGACCCCGATCGACCCGGTCACGGGCAAGCCGGGCCCGCCCGTTGCCGTCGACGATCCGTACAACATGTACTTCACGCCGGACGGGCGCTCGGCGATCGTCGTCGCCGAAGCGCTCAAGCGCCTCGACTTTCGCGATCCGAAGACGATGGCGCTTCAGGGCTCGGTGGCGGCGCCCGGGTGCGCCGGCATCAACCACGGCGACTACTCGATCGACGGCAAGTACCTGCTGATGACCTGCGAGTACCAGGGCCGGCTCGTGAAGATCGACTGGATCAACCGCAAGGTGCTCGGCTACCTCAAGCTATCGGGCGGTGGCATTCCCCAGGACATCCGCATCAGTCCCGACGGCAAGGTCTTCTACGTGGCCGAGCTCAAGCGCGGCGGCGTCTATCTGATCGACGGCGACGCGTTCAAGGAAATCGGCTTCGTCAAGACCGGCGTCGGCACGCACGGCCTCTATCCCAGCCGCGACGGGACGAAGCTCTACGTCGCCAACCGCGGCTCGTCCGTGATCGGTGGCAAGCCGAAGGGCCCCGGCAGCGTCGCCGTGCTCGACTTCGCCACGCGCCAGGTGGTCACGACGTGGAAGATCCCGAACGGCGGCAGCCCCGACATGGGCAACGTGAGCGCCGATGGCAAACGACTCTGGCTCTCGGGGCGCTACGACAACGTCGTGTACGTGATCGACACGACCTCGGGCGAGGTCGTCACGATTCCCGTGGGCAAGGAGCCGCACGGCCTCACCGTGTGGCCACAGCCCGGTCGCTACTCGCTCGGCCACACCGGCAACATGCGCTGAGCGACGTCGCGGTCACTGGGGCGGTCGCCTGACCTTTCCGGGCGTCCGCCCCAGGTCCGCTTGAAGGCCTTCGCGAAGGCCGCCTCGGACGTGTAGCCGACTTTCTCGGCGACCTGAGCCACGCCTGCGCGTGGCTCGCGCAGCAGCCTGGCGGCGTGGAGCATCCGCCATCGTGTGAGGTAGGCCATGGGCGACACGCCGACCAGCGTCCGGAATCGCGATGCCAGAACCGTCCGCGAGGTGCCGATCTCGCGGGCGAGCGAGGTCAGCGTCCACGGTTTGGCGTAGTGCTCGTGCATCAGCGCCAGCGCTCTCGCCACCTGTCCGTCGCTCAGGCCCTTGAGCCATCCCGCGTGGACGGGCGCGCCCGTGCTCAGAACGGTGCGCACCGCCTGGATGAACAGGATGTCGGCGAGCCGGTTGAGTACAGAGCGTGAGCCATGCGTACGCGAGCTCATCTCTACCCCGATGTAGCGCAGCGTCGGCTCGAGCCAGCTCCCGACATCGCGATCATCCGCTCGGAGATGGACGACGGCCGGCAGCGCCGAGAGCAACGGCGTCGCTTCGAGCTCCTGGGACAGGAAGAAGCCGCCCACGAGCGTCGAGGTCGGGCCCTTGCCGCCGTCGCACTGAACGAACCCGCGCTCGTCCATCGGATGCTCCTTCACGAATCTGCCGAATGGAACGGGCGGCGCTTTCGCGTCTGAGCGAATGATATGCGGATGCGCGCGGGGCAGCAGAGCGAGGTCTCCCGCGGCCAAGGTGAGCGCTCCCGGCTCGCCGTCGACCTCCAGGAGGCAGCCGCCGCGGGCCACGATGTAGAACGGCGCTCGGCCCTCCGGCCGTACGCTCACTCCCCAGGGCGCGCGTAGCTCGGCGCTGAAGTAGAGCGTCCCTGCCAGCCGGACTTGCTCCAGCACGTCCGTGAGTACGTCAAACATGACCGATCCGAGAACGAATGGACATGGAACTCGGCCGTTCGGGCATTGAGAGCGCGGCATGCCGGAATGATACTGCACGCTGAAGCGAGGCCTCACGCTCCGCCAGAAAGGATCCTCAATATGAACCGGTACAACCTGCGTACGCTCGGGCTCCTCGGCGCGACGGTCATCGTCGCGATCGCCATCGTGTGCACCGGCGGCGGCAGCCGCATCGCCCGCGCAGCATCGACGCCGCTCGCGCTCGATATCTACACCGCGGACGCCCAGGGGATCGGCGTGACCTCGACCCTCGTCTATGGCGACACCGAGGCGATCCTCGTCGATACGCAGTTCCGGATCAGCGACGCGGAAAAGCTGGCCGACCGCATCGCCGGAAAGGGGCGGCGCCTCAAGGCCATTCTCGTCACGCATCCACACTTCGATCACTTCTATGGCGCCTCGGTGCTACTCAGGCGCTTTCCGGGCACGCCTGTTTACGCGAGCGCTTCGGATATCGAGTACATCAAGGGTGACCTGGCCAACACGGTGGCCCAGATCCGCGCGCGCTTCGGGGCCGAGACGATTCCCACGGATATCCTGATCCCGCAGCCGTGGCCGGGCACCCATTTCACCGTGGACGGTCAGTCCGTGGACGTCATCGCGGGCTTGCAGGGCGATGTGGGGCCCGGGCCGCGGAACAATGTCGTCTGGGTTCCTTCTCTGGCCGCCGCGATCGTCGGAGACATCGCGTTCAACCAGGTGCACCTCTCGCTCCGGGCGACGGATGCGGGATCCCGGAAGGCCTGGCAAGAGACCCTTCGCCTGGTCCAGGAGCGAAATCCGCGCATCGTCGTGGCCGGACACAAGAACCACCCCGAGCTTCCCGACGCTCCGGACGTGCTCACGTTCAACACGGCCTATCTCGTCGAATTCGAGGCGGCCCTGGCGGCATCCCACAACGCGGGGGAGCTCATTGCCGCCATGAAGCAGAAGTTCCCCCAGGCGGGTCTGGATCGAATCCTGAACTTCACCGCGGCCCGATTCTTCCCGAGCTAGCGGAAGGAGAACGCGCGTGGCGAACGACTTCAACGCCACCCTCGGCGTGCGCCCTGGAGACGAGCCCGGCTCGCTGGTCCTCGATCCGCGGCCGGAGCATGAGATCGCTCCGGACGTGGGTCATTTCGCCGTCCTCACCGCATTGGGAGAGATCTCGGCGGCGCGCGCGGTGGAGGCGCCGGTGGTGCCGGCAACGGTCACCGTGCATCTGCCTTCACGGGCCCGGCGAGCTCCGCTCGTCGGCAAGGGTAGGGTGTTGCGAAAGGGAAAACGACTGGCGGTCGCCGAGGGCGAGGTCACCCAGGACGGCGAGCTGGTGGCCAAGGTGATCGTACAGTTCGCGCGTCGCGACGTTTGACCGCTCAACTCCCGCTTCATATACTCTGGCCGAACGAGCGCGCGTCGACGGCCGCGTATCTCGACCAAAGGAACCGAGCCAGCTGTGAGTCGCCTCCTCCGGATCGGCATCGACACCGGCGGCACGTTCACCGACGTCGTCGCCGTTGACGAGGCGCACCGGCGAGATCTTCACGACCAAGACACCGTCGACGCCCCACGACCCGTCGGTCGGCGTGCTCGACGGGATCCACAAGATCCTGCGCCTCGTCGACCACACCGCGTCGCGCCAGCTCGGCGGTGCCGACCGGCGTCGCCTCCGTCTCCCACGGCACCACCGTGGCGACCAACGCGCTCCTCCAGGAGCGGTTCCCGGGCTGGGCCTCGTCACCACCCAGGGCTTCCGTCACCTCCTGGAGATCGCGCGGCAGGCGGTGCCGCGCGGGTACGGCAACTCCTACTTCTGGGTCAAGCCCGAACGCATCGTTCCGCTCCACCTGGTGCGCGAGGTGCCCGAGCGGCTGAATTTCCGCGGCGAGGTGCTGCGCCCGTTCGACGAGGCGGCAGGCCGTGGAGGTGGCGCGCTGGTTCCGGGACACGGCATCGACTCCATCGGCGTGAGCTTCATCCATGCCTACGCCAATCCCGAGCACGAGCAGCGCATGCGCGCGATCCTCGAGCGCGAGCATCCCGGGGCGCACGTGTCGATCTCCTCCGAGGTGCTGCCGGAGTACCGCGAGTACGAGCGCACGGTGACGACGCTCGTGGACGCGTTCGTGAAGTCGCGCGTGTCCGACTACGTGGGCGCCATCCAGGCGCGCCTCGACACCGAGCTCGCGCGGGCGTGCCGTTCTACGTGATGAAGTCGAACGGCGGGGTGATCTCGGCGCGCGAAGTCGCGGCGCAGCCGATCACGACGATCCTGAGCGGCCCCGCGGCGGGCGCGCTCGGCGCGAGCTTGCTCGCCAGGGCCGCGGGCTTCGACCGTGTGCTCACCGCGGATGCTGGGCGGCACCAGCACCGATGTCTGTCTCGTCGAGCACGGGGTGCCCGGCCTCACCACCGACGGCGCGGTGGGCCGATTCCCGGTCAAGGTGCCGATGATCGACATCGTCACCGTCGGCGCCGGCGGCGGCAGCATCGCGTGGATCGCGCCCGACGGCGGGCTCAAGGTCGGGCCCGCGCAGCGCGGGCGCCGATCCGGGCCCGCTGTGCTACGGGCGCGGCGGCGACCGAGCCGACGGTGACCGACGCGCACCTGCTGCTGGGTCGCATCCCGCCGCGCCTGCTGGGCGGAGAAATCCAGCTCGACGTCGAGCGGGCGCGAGAAGGGGATCGCGGCACTCGCGGCGCATCTCGGCCTCGAGCCCGCGCGCGCGGCCGAGGGCATCCTCGAGATCGCGGCCTGGAACCAGGCCAACGCCATCCAGCAGGTGTCGGTCAAGCGCGGGCTCGATCCGCGCGACTACACGCTCGTGGCCTTCGGCGGCTCCGGTCCCTTGCTGGCCGGGCGGCTCGTGGATCTCCTGCGCCTGCGCGCGGCGCTGATTCCCGCTCGTCGCCGGGGAACGTGTCCGCCTTCGGGCTGCTCACGGTCGACCTCAAGAACGACTACGTGCAGACGTTCGTCCAGCGCCACGATCGTCTCGACTACGCGATGGTGAACGCCCACCTCGCGCGACTCGAAGCGCTGGCCCGCGCGGCGCTCGCCGCGAGGGCTTCGCCGAGCACGAGATGCGCGTCGAGCGCAGCGCCGATCTGCGATACTTCGGACAGGCCTGGGAGGTCGCGGTGGAGCTGCCACGCGGGGGTGATCGACGAGCGGAGCGCAGCCGTGGCCGCGAGAGCGCTTCCACGAAGCCCACGAGCAGCGATACGGCTACAGCTACCGACGTGCGACCGATCGCGGGACGACGGGCCGCCAGACGATGGAGTGGGTGAATCTGCGAGTCACCGGCATCGGGCCGATCGCGCGGCCCAAGCTGCGCGAGCTCCCGCCGGGCGATGGGCGGCCGGCGCGCGCGCTCACCGGCAAGCGGACGGTCGTCTTCGCGGAGAAGCCGCTCGAGTGCCGGTGTACGAGCGCACGCGCCTCGCGCCCGGTGACACGCTGAACGGCCCGGTGATCGTCGAGGAGTACGGCGCGACCACGGTCGTCTATCCCGGCCAGCGCGTCGTGGCGGATCGCTTCGGCAACCTGATCCTCACGCGCGACCGCGTAGCGGGACAGGCGTGAACAGCGTCGAGCCTGCGATCGACCCGATCGTCCTCCAGATCGTCGAGGGCACGCTCGCGTCGGTCGAGGCCGAGGTCGAGGCCGCGATCGAGCGCACGTCGCGCTCGCCGATGATCCGCGAGGCGCGCGACTTCCGCGCCGGCATCCACGACCGGCAGTGCCGCAAGCTCACCGGCCGCTCGTACTCCGCGCTCGTCCAGCCGATCGTGCGCGATTTCCCGCTCGAGACGATGCGGCTCCGGTGACGTCTTCTTCCACAACGACGTCTACGGCTCCGAGGGCGGGATCGGGCACCTGCCCGATCTGTGCGTGACCGTGCCGGTGTTCGCCGACGGGATCGTGGTCGCGTTCGTCCAGGCGTTCGGCCATCACGACGACATCGGAGGCGCGGTGCCCGGCTCGATGCCCTCGCACGCGACCAGCGCCTACCAGGAGGGGCTGATCGTCCCGCCCGTGCGGCTCTACCAGGCCGGCGTGCCGAACGACGACCTCATCAAGGTCATGGTGCGGAACTCGCGGCTGCCCGACAGCCTGCGCGGCGATCTCGACAGCGAAGTCGCGGCGTGCCGCATGGGCGCCGAGCGGCTGGGCGATCTCTTCCGCCGCTACGGCCGGGAGCACGTCGAGGCGTGCTTCGACGCGATCCTCGAGCGGACCACCGAGACGTTCCGGCGCGAGCTCCTGGCCAAGATCCCCGACGGCACGTACGTGTGGGAAGACTACGCCGAGCACGACGGCGTCGATCCGCCGCGCCTGCACACGCAGCGAATGACGCTCACCAAGCGCGACGACCGCTTGATCATCGACTTCGCCGGCACCAGCCCGCAGGCGAAGGGTCCGATCAACCACGCCGGCGACTACGCCGACGGCGTGTTCCTCAAGAAGTGGCTGGCGCCGATCCTGAGGAATCTGGCCGACACGCCCGAGCGCATGGCCGAGCTCGACGTCAACGAGGGCGTCGTTCCGCTGATCGAGCTGCGAGTTCCCACCGCCGGGCACCTTGCTCACGCCCGGTGTTCCCGGCGCCGACCAACGCGCGCACGTTCGTCATCCTGCGGCTGCTCGGCATCCTGGCCGGTGTCATCGCCAAGGCGGTCGGCGGGCGCATGCCCGCCGACCAGGAGACGATCCGCTACACCGGCTTCCACGGGGCCGACGCCGACGGGCAGTTCTATCTCATGCGCGAGGTGCTGGGCGGCGGCTCGGGCGGGCGCTACTACGCCGACGGCTCCGACACGATCCACGTCGTCCCCGACAGCAAGAACCTGCCCGTCGAGTTCACCGAGACGCGGTTTCCGCTCGTGATCGAGCGGCTCGCGCTCGCGACCGACTCGGGCGGCGCCGGGCATCCGCCGCGGCGGGCTCGGCTACCTCAAGGAGTTCCGCGCGCTGCGCGACAGCGCGTTTCTGTGCGTCGCCGACCGCGCGATCCTCTCGTGCTGGGGCCTGCGCGGGCGGCAAGGCGGGCGCGCCGTTCCGCGTCACGGTCGATCCCGGCGGTCCGAACGAGCGCGTGCTGCCCGGGCTCGTCGACGACGAGCCGATCCCGGCCGGCACGCTCGTGCGCGTCGAGACGACGGGCGGCGGCGGGTGGGGCGATCCGCTCGAGCGCGAGCCGGAGCTGGTCGCGCTGGACATGCTCGAGGGAAAGATCAGCGCCCGAGCGGCGCGCGACGACATACGGCGTGGTGCTCGCGGGCTCCGAAGGCTCGTCGCCCGCGGCCGCCCCGCGAGTGGATGCCGACGCGACCCGCGCGCTCCGCGAGCGGCTACGCGTCGCCCGCGGCCGCCTGCCGTTCTTCGATCGCGGTCCGGGCTATCGCACGCTCGCCGGCGTCGATCACGCCGACGTCGACTTCGTGGATTCCGCCGGCGCGACTGAAGTCGGGCGCGTGAGCGCTCATTTCTTCTGCGCCAGCTCCCAGATCTCGTGGGTGTAGGCGCCGTCACCGGCGGGCTTCTTGATCACGCCGAACTTCAACGCGATCTCGGCCGTCTGCTTGAACGCCGCCGGATCCATCTTGCCGAGCGGGCTCTTGGGCGCCGGCGGCCCCCAGATGAGCTTGTTGATCTCGGCCATCATCCAGGTCTGATGGTCGCGGCCGAGCACGGGGCTCTCCTTCAGCACGATCTCCACGCACTCGGCGGGCTTGTCCCTGCAGAGCTCCCAGCCCTTGAGGGACGCGCGCAGGAAGCGAGCGGCGATGTCCTTGTTCTTGGCATCCGCGATCCAGTCGGCCTTGGCGAAGATCGCCGTCCTCGAGCATCGCCGTGCCTTCCTTGTTGAAGTCGATGACCACGAGGTCGTCGGCCTTCACGCCGGCGTCCAGCACCTGCTTGTACTCGTTGTAGGTCATGGCCGCCGCGGCGTCGACCTTCTTCTGGAGCAGCAGGTTCATGTCGAACGGCTGCTGGATCAGGGTCACGTCCTTGTTCCGGTCGATCTTGTACTTGTCGAGCGTGGCGAGCAGCTCGAACTCGTTGCCGCCGAACCAGACGGCGACGTTCCGGCCCTTCAGGTCGGCGGCGCCCTTGATGCCGGAGGACTTGAAGGCGATCTCGCGCATGCCGCTGTAGGCGAAGACCTGGGCGATGTTGACGAGTGGCGCGCCCTGGTCGCGAGCGGAGAGCAGGCTCGGCAGCCAGTCGATGCCGAACTGCGCGCCGCCCCCGGCCACGACCTGCTCGGGCACGATATCCGGCCCGCCGGGGCGGATGGTCACGTCGAGCTTTTCGGCGGCGTAGAGGCCCTTGGCCTTCGCGGCGTAGTAGCCGGCGAACTGAGCCTGGGTCACCCACTTGAGCTGGAGCGTGACCTTGTCGCCGGCCTGGGTCAGACCGTGCTCGGGCAGCATGGCGACCGCGAGCAGCGCGGCCACGATCGACACCAGGAGCCAGTCTCTTCGCCATGGAGTGCGTCCCTCCTCGGTTCAGCGTTCACGTCGCTCGAAGCTGCCACGGCATGGTCAGGCGCTCGACCAGCGCCACCGCGAAGTAGAACAGCGAGTCCCAGGGCGCACGCAACCAGGATCGCCGACCAGGCCTGCCGCGTCTGGAAGAGGCTGGCCGTGCTCTTGATGTAGACGCCGAGCGATTTCACGGGCCCCCCGAAGAACTCGCTCACGACCGCGCCGATCATCGCCAGCGTCGCGCAGGCGCGCAGGGCGGTGAACACCATCGGCAAGCTGTGCGGGAGCCGAAGCTTCAGGAAGATCTGCCGCTCGGTCGCCGCATAGCTGCGCATCAGCTCGAGCGACTGAGGCGTCACGCTGAGAGCCCACGGAGCGTGCTGACGAACGTCGGAAAGAACGTCATCAGCATGACGATCGCGATCTTCGAGCCCTGCTCGACGCCGAACCACACGATGGCCAGCGGGGCCAGGGCGATGATCGGGCACCGACGCCGACGCCACCGCGTACGGCAGGACGAGGTCGGCGAAGCCCGGCGACGGCTGGCCGCCATGGCCGCGAGGATCCCTCCGCCGCAACCGAGCGCGTAGCCGAGGCACGGCCTCGGTGAACGTGTAGAGTCCCGCCTCGACGAGGACGGGATAGGTCTCGCGCAGGCTCTGCACGATCACGTGGGGCGCCGGCAGCAGATAGAACTCGATCGAGAACACGTAGACGACCGCCTCCCACAGGAGCAGGCCCGCCACGAGCACGAGCGCCGCCGGCACGTATTCGCGCACGAGCCCATGCGAGCTCGCGCAGCCCGACCCGTCCGGGCGCGGCGGCTCGCCGGCGAGCCCCGGATCCTCGCGCAGGCTCTGGCGGACCTCGGTCACCAGCTCGAAGAACCGCGGGAGCGCGCGGGTCTTGTCGACGCGCGGGCGCGGCAGGTCGACCGTCACGACGCGATCGATGCGGCCCGGACGCGGGCTCATCACCACGATCCGGCTCGACAGGAAGACCGCCTCCGCGATGCTGTGCGTGACGAAGAGCACGGTCGCGGCCGTCTCGGTGCAGACCTGCAGCAGCTCCTGGTTGAGCCGCTCGCGGGTCATCTCGTCGAGCGCGCCGAACGGCTCGTCCATCAGCAGGATCGACGGGTTCAGGGCGAGCGCGCGGGCGATCGACACGCGCTGCTGCATGCCGCCCGAGAGCTGCCAGGGGTAGTGACCGGCGAACTCCTCGAGGCCGACCAGGCGCAGGAGCGCGCGCGGCCGCTGCTCGCGCTCGGAGCGCGGCCGGCCCGCCAGCTCGAGCGGCAGCCGCACGTTCTCCAGCACGGTGCGCCACTCGTAGAGCACCGGCGTCTGGAACACGATCCCGTAGTCGCGGTCGAGACGGGCCTGCCGCGCGCTCTTGCCGTTCACGCGCACCGTCCCGGCCGAGGGCTCGACGAGATCGCCGACGATGCGCAGCAGCGACGACTTGCCGCACCCCGAGGGGCCGATGATCGAGACGAACTCGCCGGCGTCGACGGCGAGCGAGACCGCCCGGAGCGCCTCGGTGGCGCCGGCGCGGCTCTCGAACGTCTTGGCGACGCCGTCGAGCGCGATGATCGGCGAGGCCAACGATCGTCTAGATCGCCGGCGCGGTGCGCGACCAGCTCACGACGCGCCGCTCGACGGCGGCGACGGCGTGATAGAAGAGGATCCCGATCACCGCGGAGACGAGGATGGCGGCCCAGAGATTGGCCGGGCGCCAGTTGTAGTACTGGGCGGCGTTGATGATCACGACGCCCATGCCGTAGCGACTGCCCACCGGCAGCTCGCCCACGATGGCGCCGATGACGCTGGCGGTGGCCGAGATGCGCAGCGCCGTGAACAAGTACGGCAGCGAGGCCGGGAACCGGAGCTTGAAGAAGATCTGCCGGGAGCTCGCCGACAGCGCGCGCATGAGGGCGAGGGCGTCGGCATCGACGGCCCGGAGCCCGCGCGACATGTTGACGGTCACCGGGAAGAAGGTCAGGTACGCCGCGATCACCGCCTTCGAGAACCACGACGTCCCGAGCCAGACGACGATCATCGGCGCGATCGCGAGAATCGGAACCGTCTGCGAGGCGACCACGTAGGGCAGGAGGCCGCGTTCGAGCCATCGCGAGTGCGCGAAGGCGACGGCGAGAACGAGGCCGGTGATCCCGCCCAGCGCGAAGCCGATGAGGCTCTCGAGCGCCGTGTACGCCGCATTCTGGGTCATGATCCAGAACCAGCGCTCGCCGCCCGCGCCTTCGCGCAGAAAGTCCGCCGCGATCTCGTGCAGATGGGGAAGCTGGTAGCTGGGCAGCGCGAAGAGGGCCTTGGCGGCTTCCCAGATCACCGCCATCGCGCCGATCACCGCCAGCGAGCGCAGCGCCTGGCGCGGACGTGATGCGGCGCGGTCGTCACCCGTCGAGTTCACCCGGCGGGATTATACGTGGTCGCCGGGAGGGTCCAGGCCCAGGGAACGTCGGCCCCCGCCCGTCCGTTTCACCATGCGATACTTGACGATCCGTCGGTCCAGGGCGCACGATCAAGCGTTGTAGCAGCCGGTAGCCCGACCGCGCCGGGCGGTTGCGGCTCCAGAGAGCATTCCGGGGCCCGCGTGATGCGAACTGGCCTCACACATAAGGGGAAAAGGCATGGCGAAACCCGCAAAGTCCAAGACCGGCCGTCGTGAGTTCCTGAAGCTCGCCGCCGGGGCCGCTGGCGCCGCAGGTGTCATCGGGGCTCCCTGGATCTCCCGAAATGTCGAGGCCAAGCCGACGACCATCGTGTTCGCGCGCGAAAGCTCCTACGTGAAGAACTTCGACGAGCACTTCCAGAAAGTCCTGATCCCGGCCTATCAGAAGGCGACCGGTATCAAGATCGACTATCAGATCCAGGCCGCCGGCGGCAGTGCCGTGCCGCAGATCGTCTCGATGGTCGAGAACAAGTCCGGCGCCGACCTGGCCTGGGTGCAGCAAGAGTGGCTCTATCGCGACGCGCTGGTGGACGTCTCCGACATCGCCGAGGCGGTGGGCAAGGAGCAAGGCGGCTGGTACGACGAGATCAAGCTTTTGTCCGTGGACAACGGAAAGTGGAAGTCGGTGCCTCAGGCGAACATCGGGCAGCTGATGGTCTACCGCAAGGACTGGTTCGACGAGGCCGGGATCAAGCAATTCCCCGATACCTGGGACGAGTTCCTGGAAGCCGGCATCAAGCTCAAGGCCAAGGGCCATCCGTTCGGCATGTCGATGGGCCACGGCTTCGCCGACAATTACTCCTGGCTCTACCCGCTGCTCTGGTCCCACGGCGTCACCGTCATGGACAAGGCCGGCAAGAAGGTCGCGCTCGACAGCAGCGAGACCGTGAAGGTCGTCGAGTACGTGAAGCGGCTCTACAAGGAAGCCTGCATCGAGGACTGCATCGGCTGGCTCGACCCGCACAACAACAAGGCCTTCCTGACGAGCCAGATCTCGTGCACCAACAACGCCTACAGCATCATGGTGTCGGCCAAGCGCGACCTGCCGGACATGGGCAAGGTGATCGACCACGGGCTGAATCCCAAAGGCCCCGCCGGTCGCTTCCACGCGCTGGTGCCCGTGACCCACGGCGTGTTCGCCTACGGTCCCGATCCGCAGGCCGCCAAGGACTTCCTGCGCTGGATCATGGACCCCAAGCAGTACCGGCCGTGGATATCCTCCGGCGACATGTACTTCGCCCCGTACCTGCACGCGTTCGACAAGTTCCCCGACTGGGACATCGAGCCGCGGGTGAAGCCGTTCCAGAAGGTGCTCGAGACCGGCAAGCTCACCTCGTGGCCGGCGCCGGCCAACCGCGCCCACGGTGCCGTGATCAATCGCTGGATCGTCATCGACATGTTCACCAAGGCCTGCACCGGCACGCCGACCAAGAACGCCATCGCGGAGGCCGTCACGCAGCTCAAGCAGATCTATGGGTAGAGCCGTCGAGGCGTCGCGGGCTCCCGCGCTCGAAGCGCGCGACTACCGGCCGCTCCGGTTCGGCCGGCTCCGCGAATTCGTGGAGCGGGAGTCCGTGTTCAGCTGGCTCATCCTCACGCCGCCGATCCTCTTCCTGCTGCTGTTCCTGGGCTACCCGTTCTTCTACGGCGTGTACCTGAGCTTCTACCGACGAGAGGTGACGGGCCCCGCGATCTTCGTGGGGCTCGGCAACTTCGTCACGCTCGCGAACGATCCGATCTTCTGGCAGTCGGTCGGCAACACGGTCAAGTTCACCGGCGCCGCGACCGTGCTGAAAGCCCTCGGTGGGCTCGGGATGGCGCTGGTGATGAATCAGAACTTCAAGTTCAAGGCGATCACCCGCGCCCTGTTGCTGCTGCCGTTCATCGTGCCGACCGTGCTCAGTACCGTCGCGTGGCAGTGGATCTACGACCCGGGCCTCGGTCTCTTCAACCGCCTGCTCGTGGAGAGCGGGCTGGCGAAGACCGGACCGTCCTGGCTCGGCTCGCCGACCATGGCGATGATCTCGGTCATCATCGTCAACACGTGGCGCGGCCTGCCATTTTTCGGCATCTCGATCCTGGCGGGCCTGCAGACCATTCCCGTCGAGCAGCACGAGTCGGCCACGATCGATGGCGCGGGCACCTGGGATCGCTTCCGTCACGTCACGTTGCCGTCGCTCTTGCCCGTGATCTTGATCGTCACGACGTTCTCGGTCATCCTGACGTTCTTCGACTTCCAGCTGGTCTACGTGCTCACCGGCGGCGGCCCGGCTAACTCGACGCACCTGATGGCCACCTACGCCTACAGCCTCAGCATGGGCGCGGGCCAGATGGGGCTCGGCTCCGCGGTGGCGCTCAGCATGGTGCCGGTGCTGGGCCTGCTGCTGGTGCTGCTCACCTACTACGTGCGGAAGGACTGAGATGGTCGGCGAGCTGACGTGGCGCAAGCGGCTCCTGGGCCTTTGGGTCCCGCTGTCGCTGTTCTTCGTCGTGGCGCTGTTCCCGTTCACCTGGATGGCCGCGACCTCGCTCAAGACGAACGCCGAGCTCTACAACCCCAAGGCCAATCCGCTTTCGATCCAACATCCGTCCCTCGTCCACTACATCAGCCTGCTGCAGGAGACCAACTTCCTGACGTGGGTCGGCAACACGATGCTGGTGGCGGTGGTCGCGACCGGCATCTCGCTGCTGCTCGGAACCATGCTGGCGTACCCGCTGGCCCGCATGCGGTTCCGCGGCGCGCCGCTCCTGGCCATCACGGTGGCGGTGACCTATCTGATTCCGCAGTCGCTGCTGTTCGTCCCGATGGCCGATCTCATCGGACGGATGAAGCTTGGCAACACGCTCAGCGCCGTGATGCTGACGTATCCCACCTTGCTCGTGCCCTTCATCGCGTGGCTCTTGATGGGGTACTTCAAGACCGTGCCGAAGGAGCTCGAGGAGCAGGCGCTGATCGACGGCGCCAGCCGGTGGCGCGCGATGACGCGCGTGATCCTTCCGCTCTGCATGCCCGGCTTCATCTCGGCCGGCATCTTCGCGTTCACCCTGGCGCAGAACGAGTTCCTGTACGCGCTGCTGTTCTTGAGCCGCTCCGACGTGCGCACCGTGCCGATCGGCGTCGTGGGCGAGCTGATCCGCGGTGATGCGTTCTACTGGGGCCAGCTGATGGCCGGCGCGCTGCTCGGCTCCATCCCCGTCGCGCTCATCTATTCGTTCTTCGTGAAGTACTACGTCGCGGGCCTGACGGCCGGCGCCGTCAAGGGCTAGGGCGCCGCCGGAGCGTCCTCCGCGCTTGCCTCCTGGCGCGCCGAAGGCTTACTCTGGCCATCGGCTGATGAGGTGTCAGAGCTGCAGTCAGGAGAACCCGCCCGGCCAGAAGTTCTGTGGTGAGTGCGGCGCGCGTCTCGAGGTTGTGTGCGCGGCCTGCCAGACCCCCAACCCGCCCGGGCAGAAGTTCTGCGGCGAGTGCGGCGCGCCGCTCGATGGCGCGCCCCGGGTCGCCGAGCCGTCGTCATCACGGCCCGACCGCTTCGCATCGCCCCAGGACTACACCCCCAAGCATCTCGCCGAAAAGATCCTGACCTCGCGCGCCGCCCTGGAGGGCGAGCGCAAGATCGTCACGGTGATGTTCGCCGACGTGACGGGATTCACCAGCATGTCGGAGCGGCTGGACCCCGAAGAAGTCCACCACATCATGGACCGCGCGTTCGAGGTGATCCTCCGCGCCGTGCATCGCTATGAGGGCACGATCAACCAGTTCCTCGGCGACGGGGTCATGGCGCTCTTCGGCGCGCCAATCGCGCACGAGGACCACGTTCATCGGGCGCTCCGCGCCGCCCTCGATATCCAGAGGGCGCTGATCCCC
The DNA here is from genome assembly GCA_963789955.1 of uncultured Candidatus Rokubacteria bacterium. Taxonomy (GTDB): domain Bacteria; phylum Methylomirabilota; class Methylomirabilia; order Rokubacteriales; family CSP1-6; genus AR31. The sequence continues at coordinate 43,821 of CAWBMV010000021.1, read as the reverse complement.
CTGACCGACGACGTCCGCCGCGCACACGGCGCGGAGTTTCGCATGCGCATGGGCCTCAACACGGGTCTCGTCGTGGTGGGCGCCATCGGCACAGACCTCCGGATGGATTACACCGCGGTCGGAGACACGACAAACCTCGCTGCGCGCCTCATGGCGCTGGCCGGCCCCGGTCAGATCGTCGTCAGCGATGGCACGCGGCGTGTTCGTGGCCGATCCTTCACATTCGAGGACCTCGGCGAGCACGCTCTCAAAGGGAAGGCCGAGCCGGTTCGGGCCTGGGCCTTGACCGGTGCTATCCAGCAACTCACGCGCCTCGAGGTCTCCCGAGAGCGGAGTCTGACGCCGCTCGTGGGACGCTCGGCGGAGCTGGGCCGCCTGGTCGATGTCTTCCAGCGCACCGACGACGGGCAGGGCGCGGTCGTGTATCTGGTCGGCGAACCCGGCGCCGGGAAGTCGCGCCTCCTCTACGAGTTCTTACGTGGTCTCGACGACACGATGGTGCTCGAGCTGGAGACGATCTGTGTCTCGTACGGCCGCACGATTCCCTATCGCCCGGTTCTCGAGCTCCTTCGCCGCTACCTGAACCTGACCGAGAGCATGGCCGCCGACGAGATCCGCGCGCGCAGCGCGGAGTGCCTCGCGCGTCTCGATCTCGAGGATGAGGAGCGCCTCACGCTGCTCGCGCACTTCCTCGGCGTCTCCGCGCCGGCCGAGTTCCTCACGCGCGTCTCCGCCGCCGAGCTGAAGGAGCGGACGCGCGATCTCCTGTGCGAGGTGTTCGTCCGTGCCAGCGCCGCGGCCATGCTCGTGCTGGTGGTCGAGAACGTGCACTGGGCCGACGCCAGCTCGTTGGAGATCCTCGCGCACCTGGCGCGCGCCGTTGCGCACCACCGGATCCTGATGGCGCTGACGGCCCGGCCAGGCTTTGCGGCACCGTGGCTGGAGCCTCCGATGGCGGACCGAATCGATCTCGAAGTCCTCGGCCTCGGCGACATGCAGGCCATGATCGGTACCCTGCTCGGCGCCGGCACTATTGCGCCCTCGCTGCTCGGGCTGCTCGTCGACAAGGGGGCAGGGAACCCGCTGTATGTCGAGGAGCTGGTCCTGCAGCTGCGCGAGACGGGCGGCATCCTCGTCGAGGACGGCGCGGCCCGCCTGGGAAGCCCCGATGTACGCGTACCGGCGACCATCCAGGACATCATCGCGGCCCGGGTGGACCGGCTGGAGTCCATGCTGAAGGTCGTGCTGCAGGGCGCTGCGGTCATCGGTCGCCGGTTCGGCGTCTCGCTGCTCTCCCAGGTGGTCGAGACGCCGCCAAACGACACCGACCGGCGATTGCACGCACTGCACGGTTCCGACTTCGTGTTTCCGAGCGCCGACGATCCCGAGATGATGTACAGCTTCAAGCACGCGCTCACCCAGGATGTGATCTATGCCGGCCTCCTCGAGCGTCGCCGCCGCCAGTACCATCGCGCGGCGGCGCTCGGTCTCGAGCAGCTGTATGCCGGGAACGTGGACGAGGTCGTCGAGCTGCTCGTCTACCACTTCGGGCGCAGCGGCGACGACGACAAGGCCGTCGACTATGGCTTGGCCGCGGCCGAGAAGGCCCAGCGCCGGTGGGCCAACATCGAGGCCCTGGCCTTCTTCGAGGAAGCCATCAAGCGCCTGGCCTCCATGCCCGACACGCCGGTTAACCGCTTGCGCCGTATCGACGCTGTCGTGAAGCAGGCCGAGCTCATGTTCGCGCTCGGCCGGCACGCCGAGCACGTCCAGGCTCTCAGCGCGATCCGAGAGATCGTCGACGCCACTGCCGATGCCCCGCGCAAGGCCGCCTGGTACTACTGGATCGGATTTCTTCACAGCCTGACCGGTGCCCGCCCGGACGTCTCGATCGAGTACTGCCGGAGGGCAGTGGAGATCGCCGAGCAGGCCGGTCTCGACGAGATCCGAGCCTCCGCCGACTCCTGCCTCGGGCAGGTGTATGCTTACGCCGGTCGCCTGCGCGAAGCGCTCGACGCCGGCGAGCGCGCGCTCGCAGTGTTCGAGGCGCACGGTAACGTCTGGTGGGCATGCCGGACGCTGTGGGGTCTCAGCCTCACCGCCATCCCGATGGGGGACTGGCCGCGCAGCCTCGACTACTGCCGCCGCGCGCTCGCCTACGGTGAGAAGGTCAACGATCGGCGGCTCCTGGTGGTCGCCTGGTGGCGTAGCGGATGGACACACATCCAGCGCGGCGACGCCGCTGCCGGAATCGCGTGCTGTCAGAAGGCGCTCGACCTCTCGCCCAGCCCGTACGATGCGGCGATGACCAGGGCGGCCATGGGTTACGGGCTCGTCAAGCTCGGCCGGATGGACGAGGGCATCGCGATGCTCACAGACGCCGTCGACTGGTTCGAGCGGTCGCGCCTGACCTTCACGCGCGCCTGGTATGCGATTTGGCTCGCCGACAGCCACCTGCGCCGAGGTGACGCCGCGAGCGCGCGCCGTCTCGCCGAGGAGGTGCTCGCCAAGAGCCGCGAATCCGGCTACCGATACTTCGAGGGTCTCGCCGAGCGGCTGCTCGGTACCGCGCTGCTCGCCGAGGATAGCGCCGGCGCCGTCCGTCACCTCGACGCGGCGCTGGGCATTCTCGACGAGGCGGGAGTGCGCAACGACGTCGCCAAGATCTTCGTCGCCCAGGCCGCGGTCCGGCGGGCCGAGCGGGACGTGGCCGGCGCTCGCCGCGCCCTCGAGCGGGCGCTAACGGTCTTCGAGGAGCTCGGAACTCTCGACGAGCCCGGTCAAGTCCGTGCGCTCCTGGCGCAGCTTGCCTGATCGTGGTGCGCGCTCTGGCCGTATTTTTTGACGGCCCGCGGCGATTGGCGTGAGCTATCGTTGACAGTCTCGCGATCGGATCCTACGATGCCTTCGCGGTTCATTCGGGAACGAACGGAGATGGATCGGCGTTGCGGCTACTGAGGAGACCTATGCACATCATCGAGCATTGTTCACGGCGCGCGAGTCGTCTGTTGCTTGGCGCGCTCGCCCTCTTGTTGGTCACGGTCTTCATTGCAGACGCGGCGCTCGCAGCGACCGCCGACGACACATTCGCGGGGGCCGTCCTTCGCACCGTTCCCGTCGGGATTCCGGCGGCGAACTGCCCGACCGTCGGGCCTGCGCTCGCGCTGGTGCAGACGTCGAAGCTGAACGTTGCTCAGAGCGTGATCAACGGGCAGCCGCTGCTGCTCGTCACCAGCTGCTTCGCGCCGAAGGCTTCTGACCGCTCGGTCCTCTACTTTCTCAGCCCGACCAACGGCGCCGTCGTCACAACGATCCAAACCACGAAGAGCGGCAAGGCGTATGCGCCGGGCAACGGCTGGGCGGGCCTCGTCCTCGCGCCGGATCGCGGGGTGCTCTTCGGCTGCGGCGACAACGGCGAGCTGTACTCGATCGACTACAGCGTGTTCACCGTGACCGGCGACGGCACCCTGACGGCCGTGCCGAAGCCGAGCGGTACCGCGAGCTGCTCCGGCCTGGCCTGGGATGCGAGTAACAAGACGCTCTACCAGAGCACGGGCACGACCATCTTTCACTTCAACACGCTGGGCGCCTCGCAGAACCCGGCGAGCTTTCCGGCCCCGGCGGGCTGCTTGGTCAAGGGCCTCACGGTCGTGGGCGGCGTGCTGGAGGTTGCCTGCAGCAACAGCACCTCCATCCTCCGAGTGGACAAGATCACCGGCGCGGCGCTCCCCGATCACGCCACGGTTGCCTTCAGCAGCAACGGCGCGCTCACCGACCTCGAGTGCGACCCGGTCACGTTCGCCGGCGCCAATGTCGACGCCATGTGGTCGAAGATCGTCCCGACCAATCAGATGCAGGCGTTCCGCGTTCCCGGCGGTACCTGCGGGCTGCCGCCGACCGCGAAGGTCTTCGCGCCGGCTGCTTGCCCCGACGCGCCGCTCGGCGTGATCGATCCCTACCGCACCACCATCAACGGTATCCCAGCGGTGCCGAAGGATACCGACGGCGACGGGCTTTGGGACTGCTGGGAGGACGGGGCTCGTTGGACCGACGGTCTGCCCGGGATCGATTTCAACGGCGATGGTGTGCGCGACGCGATCTTGTGTGTCGACTCCGACCTCAACGGCAGCTTCAACGTCGCCACCGAGTGCGCGAGCACGACGATCAAGGACGTCTTCGTCGAGATCGACTACATGACCGCCGACGCGACGCACCCGCAAGGCCATCCGCCTGATCTTCAAGCGCTCGCCAACGTTCAGGCGGCCTTCGCCGCCGCACCGGTGGACGTGCCGACCGGGATCCGTGTGCACTTCCAGGTCGATGACGCGATTCCCCACACCACCTTGACCGCGCTGGTGCCCTGCACGAGCGCGCCCGGCTCGAGCGACGCCGACTTCGACACGCTGCGGGCCAGCTGGTTTGGCACGGCCGCCGAGCGCAACAGCGGCAACGGCAACACGCCGTTCGCCAAGCGCTACGGCTTCCGTTACATGATCTTCGCCCACAGCCTCGTGGAGACCGGGGCCTCGGGCTGCGCCGAGTTGCCCGGTGACGACGCCGTCATCGCGCTGGCCGGCTTCGGGCCCACCGACCCTACGAATCCATACTTTCAGCGCGGTACCAGCGATGAGCAGGCCGGCACCGTCATGCACGAGCTGGGGCACAACCTGGGCCTACGCCACGGGGGCGGCGACAACGTCAACTGCAAGCCGAACTACTACAGCGTCATGAACTACAGCCGGCAGCTGCCGGACTTTCTCTCGCCGCGTCCGCTCGACTATTCGCGCGGTGCCCAGCCGACGCTGAACGAGAGCGCGCTATCGGAGGGCGGCGGCGTCGGCGACATCACGAATTTCCCGTTCATCAACGGCAGCCGCACGACGTACAGCACGAGCGCCACCATCACCATGCAGGTCGCCCAGCTGGGTACCTTCTGTACCTCCGGCTCAGGGCAGTGCACGAATTTCGGGACCGGGATCGACTGGAATCACGACGGTACTGTCAGCGGCACGGTCATATCGGACGTCAACAAGTATCTGGCCGCCGGCTGCGACGGCAGCGGCACGGCGCTCGTCGGCTACGACGACTGGCAGAATCTGCAGTACAACGCACGGGCCAGCCTCGAGTTTGGCTCGGGCGCCCGCGCCGAGAACCTCACCGAGCTACGTGACAAGGACGCTCAACAGGCGCAGGCGTCCTTCGACGCCGCGGATGTCGACAAGGACGGAACGCCCGATGCGTTCGGATGCGGCAGCACCAGCGTCCGCTGCGCGATCGACATCAAGCCCGGATCGAATCCGAAGGTGCTGAGCAAGGGCGCCAATGCCAACGTCCAGGTGGCGATCCTGAGCTCGGCCACGTTCAACGCCGTGGACCAGACCATCCGGGAGACGCTCACGCTCAACGGAGTCGGCGTGAAGCTGAACAGCCAGAATCGGGGGACGTGCAGCGCCGTGAGCATCACCCCGGGGCGGCTCGACCTGCTCTGCCAGTTCCCCGCGGTCGCGTTGCCGCTGGGCGGCAACAACGGCGTCCTCGAGGGCGCCACGTTCCGGAGCGCCGGCTGCCTCAACACCGGGTGTCCGACGACCCAGATCCGGGCCCAGGACTTCATCATCGTGGTGAAGTAGCGCGTCACGAGATCGACAACCATCGAACCGAGGAGAAGCGACATCATGAGCAAGACCATTACCGCGGCGACTCTGGCCGCCACCATCTGTCTCGTCTTCGCGTTGCCGGCGGCCCACGGGGGCGGTGGTATGGGAACTGGGGGCAGAGTCACGACGTGTCGCCTGATCCTGAACGGCAGCCAGAATCAGCCCCAGACCGTCAGCGTGCACGATGACTTCGCGACCGACGTCGTGAAAGTCAACGCGCTCGTTCTGCTCTGCGATCTACCGGCAACTGGCGTGACACAGAGCGGCCCGTCAACCGGGACGCCTGTTCTCGAAAGCGAGAGCAACGCCGTGGCCTGTTATACGGTTAGCGGAGCCGACCCCGCGCGGCTCCCGTTTACTGTCCGTGACCCCTTTACGGAAGTGAACTCGGCGACTGGCGTCGAGCATGTTGCCCTCGGAGCGATCCAACTGCTGTGCGTGCCGGCGGCGACGACGAACCGCTAGTCCCGAGGCCCGTCGCCGCGTCTCCGATATCGCGGCGATGACCAGACGCCGGTGGCTGCGGCGAGCGGCGGCCGGCGTCGGGTTGCTGGTCGCAGAGTCGGGGCGGCTCGTGCGGGGCCTCATTTCCGTCGCAGCGCTGCTGCCGGCCGCAGCGCGTGCCTCGGAGCCGCGACCGTTGTCGGCAGCTGAGCTCGACACGCTCCTCGCCTTCGGCGAGGTAGTCGTGGACGGTCGATCGCTTTCCGCCGACGGCCGCGCGGCGCTGATCGAGGCCATCGTCGACACTGTCAGTCGCGCCACTGACCGTGTCGGCCTCTACCGCGGTGCCGCCCAGCAGCTCGATCGTCTCGCCGGCCGCGAGCTCGGGAGCCTGGAGCTCGGCGACCGCGCCGCGATGATCGCGCGTCATCGTCTCGATGTTCGGGCGATCGCAGAGGAGCCCGTGACGGACGTTGCTCGATTCATCCGAACGAGCCTCGGCCCCGAGCTCATCGCGGCGTACTGGAGATCCGCGGCTGGCTGGGCCACGGTCGATTACCAGACGTTTCCAGGGCGCTGTGGTGATCTCGTTCGCTACACCCGTCCCGAGTCCTGATGGACACTGACGTCTGCATCGTCGGCGCTGGCGCCGCCGGCAGCATCATGGCGCTCGAGCTCGGCCGCGCGGGTGTGAAGGTGGTCGTGCTCGAGTCTGGGCCGCGTCACGATTTCGTTCGGCGCGGGAGCTACGTGCGTGCCTATTTGCGGCGTGAGAACCCCTGGCGGAGTCCGTTGCCCGGTCACGATCGTTATACCGTGGGCGGTCGACTCGGGTACGCCCTGGACGACCGGCGCGTGCGCGGCGTTGGCGGCAGCACCTTGCACTGGGAGGGCTACGCGCTACGCCTGCACGCCGACGATTTTCGGCTGCGCTCGCTCTACGGTCACGGTGACGACTGGCCGCTGACCTACGCCGACCTGGAGCCGTACTACACGCGGGCCGAAGTCGCGCTCGGCGTGGCCGGCGCCGCCGACGAGCCGTGGGGCTCGCCGCGGAGCACCGCGTTCCCCCTGCCGGAGTTTCCGTTCAGCTACAGCGACAGCCGGTTTGGCCGAGCCTGCTCAACGCTCGGAATCGGCTTCCACCACTTGCCCCAGGCCCGCAACTCCGTTGCGTATGACGGACGGCCGCGCTGTCAAGCCTGCTCCACCTGCCACGTCTGTCCAACCGGCGCCAAGGCGAGCGTCGACCTGACCCATATACCGGCTGCGGAGTCGACCGGCAACGTCCGCGTAGTGTCGGAGGCGAACGTGGTACGGCTGGAGATCGACGATACGGGACGTGTCGTCCGCGCGGCCTATGTCCACCCCGACCGCATGGAAAGGCGCCTGACCGCGAGCCTGTTCGTGCTCGCTGCCGGTGGCATCGAGAACGCCCGGCTCCTGCTCCTGTCGGCGTCGCCGCGCTTCCCGGGCGGTCTGGCCAACCGCAGCGGCTTCGTCGGCACGCGGTTCATGGCTCAACCGTCCATCGACGCTATCGGACGCGTCGCCGACAACGTCTATCCCTATCGCATCGGGTTTTCCACGGCGATGTCCCGCCAATTCGCCGTCGATCGCGCCCGATCGGCGCGGGCGGGCTTCATGCTGGAATTTCTCAACTCGGCGGGCCCGCGGCCCGATGAGATCGCACAGTCCAGCGGACTCACGGGAGACGCATTGGCCCGGCACGTGCGCGCGGAGTTCGGAACCCGTCTGGGCATTCGCATCTACGGAGAGCACCTCCCCGATCCGTCCAACGCGATCTCGCTGGATCCGCGCGTGAAGGACTATTTCGGCAACCCGGCGCCCCACATCGCCTATCGCCTCAGCCGCTATGATCTGGACGGTCTCGAGGCTGCCCGGCGCGTTGCGACGATGATTCTCCAGGCGGCCGGCGCCACGGGGATCGGGTTCACCTTCATATCACCGGCCGCGCACCAGATCGGCACCCATCGCATGGGCACCGATCTTCGCGCCAGCGTCGTCGATCCGAATTTGCGCGCGCACGACGTCGACAATCTCTATCTGGTCGGCAGCGGCTGCTTCGTGACGGCGTCGGCGGCCCCGCCCACGCTCACCATTGCCGCTCTAGCCTTGCGTGCCGCCGAGCACCTCAAAGCACGGCTCCGCGGCGGGGTGACGGCGGGCAAAGTTGGACGTGCCACGCGTCCTCGTCGTCGGCGGCGTTTCGAGCGGAGTGGGCAAGACCACCGTAACGCTCGGTCTGCTCGAGGCCTTCCGGCGGCGCGGGCTCACGGTCCAGGCGTTCAAGGTCGGCCCCGACTTCATCGATCCCGGGTTCCATGCGCTGGTCACGGGGCGTCCTTCCTACAATCTCGACGGGTGGATGTGCGGTCGCGATGCGGTGCGCGCAACCGTCGCCCGGCACGGGATCGACGCCGACCTGGTCGTGATCGAGGGCATGATGGGCTGCTTCGACGGCGTCGACGGCACGAGCGAGGACGGCTCGACGGCCCAGATCGCGAAGTGGCTCGATGCGCCCGTGGTGCTCGTGATTGACGTGTCGAGCCAGTCGCGGAGTGCCGCGGCCGTCGTGCTGGGCTTCGAGCGTTTCGATCCGGAGCTGCGGGTCGGCGCCGTGATCGCCAACCGCGTCGGCGGCGACACCCATGCCAGGTGGGTGTGCGACGCGATCGCGTCGGGTTGCCGCGCCGTGCCCGTCGGGGCGATCAAACACGATGCGAGCGTCGCGTTGCCGGAGCGTCACCTCGGGCTGGTCACCGCGACTGAAGGGCCGCTGACACAAGAGCTGCGGAGTCGGCTCGCGGAGATCGTCGAAAGATCGGTTGATCTGGATCGGCTGCTTGCGGTCGCGGCTCCGCTGGGCGACGCCGCTCGCGGCGCCCCGACGGTGCGCGCCGCCTCACGCGTTCGGATCGGCGTCGCCCGCGATGCCGCCTTCCAGTTCTACTACACCGAGAACCTCGATCTGCTCCGCGCGGCCGGCGCGGATCTGGTCTTCTGGAGTCCCCAGACCGACACCGCGCTCCCGCACGTCGACGGGCTCTACCTGGGGGGAGGATATCCGGAGCTGCATGCGGCGGCGCTTGGAGCCAACGTCGCTATCCGCAAAGCGGTGCGCGAGTTCGCCGGAGCCGGCAAGCCGATCTACGCCGAGTGTGGCGGGCTGATGTACCTCGCGGAGGCGCTGGAGGACCTCGACGGCGTCGCCCACCCGATGGTCGGCCTGCTCCCCACCACCGTGCGCATGCGGCCGCGCCGCCTGAGCCTCGGATACACGGAGGTCGTCTTCGCCGCCAACGCGCCACTCGGGGGCGCCGGCACGATCGCGCGGGGCCACGAGTTTCACTACTCGTCGATGGACCCGGTTCCGGACTCGATCGCGCGGGTCTATCAGATCAGGCCGGCGCGCGGCGAGGCGCGGTCCGAGGGCTACCTCATCAACCGGACGCTGATGAGCTACGTTCATCTGCATTTCGCGTCGAACCCGGCGCTTGCGCAGGAGCTTCGTCGACGCATGCGCGGGTTCCGCGAGGCCAGGGAAGCGCTAGCCACGACGCAACCTTGACTGGGCGCCCCGACGGCATGATAGTGCGGTCGCCACGGCGACAGCTCCGTGGGACATGAAAGACATCTGCGCGACCGGCCTCGCCAAGGCCTTCGGCAAGACACTCGCGGTCGATTCGATCGACTTCGAGGTGCCCGCCGGCTCGCTCGTGACCTTGCTCGGCCCCAGCGGGTGCGGCAAGACGACCACGCTCCGGCTCATCGCCGGTCTCGAAAAACCCGACGCGGGCGAGGTGCGCGTGGGCGAGCGCGTGTTGACGTCGACCGCGCGCGGCGTGTTCGTGCCGCCGGACAAGCGGCGGATGGGCATGGTCTTTCAGACCTACGCGATCTGGCCGCACATGAGCGTGTTCGAGAACGTCGCGTTCCCGCTGCGCGAGCGGCGCGTGCCCTCGACGGAAATCCGCGAGCGCGTGATGGCGATGCTCCAGACGCTCGGTCTGGAGGGCTTTCACGACCGCCCCGCGCCGTTGCTCTCGGGAGGGCAGCAGCAGCGAGTGGCCCTCGGCCGCGCGCTGGTGGCCGATCCGGACGTGCTGCTCCTCGACGAGCCGTTCTCCAACCTCGACGCGCGTCTGCGCGAAGACATGCGCCTCGAGCTGAAGGAGATGCAGAAGCGGGTCGGCGTCACCACGCTCTTCGTCACGCACGACCAGGCCGAGGCGATGATTCTTTCCGACCGGGTCTTCGTGATGAACGCTGGGCGCATCGCGCAGGACGGCAGCCCCCGACAGATCTACGAGCAGCCGCGCACACGGTTCGTCATGGACTTCCTCGGTCAGGTCGATCATGTGGATGCGCGCGTCGTGCGGACGCCGGACGGCGCCTACGTCGCGCGGCTGGATGGCGTGCAAGGCCTGCGATCGGTCCCGCTGGCCACGGACCAGCCGTGGCACGACGGCGAGGCCGTGGTGCTGGCGCTCCGATCGTCGGACGTCCGAGTGTGCGCGGTCGACGGCAATGGGAGCTGGCAAGGCACGATCGTTTCGACGATGTACCTCGGCGAGCGGGTCGAATATGTCGTCAAGCTCGGGCACCGCGCACGTGCGCGCCTCGGGCCCGGTGACCGATTCCTTCTCGGCTGGCGCGACGGTGCAGCTGCAGATTCCGGCGGGCGCAATCCGGGCGTGGCCAACGCACCCGTAGCGTCAACAACGGCCGCCGACGCGTGACCGCGCGGCCGGTCGCCGCACGACAAGGGGAGACACGGTGAAGCCACAGAGACGTCTGCTGGCGCTGGTGGTGTTCGGGGTTGTCCTGGCCCTTCCGTTCGCCGGGACGATGGCACAGACGAAAACGTGGGACGAGACCGTCGCGGCCGCCAAAAAGGAAGGCGTGGTCGTCTGGTCCTTTTTCGGCGCGCCCGGCGCGGCGACAGAGCGACAAGCCCGCGAGTTCGAGCGTCTCTACGGCATCCGCGTCGAGCTGGTGCCCGGCCGCACCGGTGATTTCGAAGCCCGCTGGAACGCCGAGCGCGCCGCGGGCAAGCCGAGCATCGACGTGCGCTCCTCGGGCAGTCCCGAGAACCGCCGCCTCGCGGCGCGGGGCCTCGATCAAGCGTTCGGGACTCTGCCCGCAGCGGTCGAGGCCGGCGTCCCGTGGATCGTGGACCCGCTCGTGGACCTGAAGGCGGGCAACGGTCACACGCTTGCACTTCTCGGCCGGCGGCTACTTCATCCTCGTCAACAACAAGCTCGTGCCGCCGGAGATGGGGCCGCGAAGCTACAAGGATCTGGAGGACCCGAAATACAAGGGGCTCATCGTGCTCTCAGAGCCGATCGGGCCGTCGCCGGGCTCACGCTGGGCCGCGTACGCGTGGAAGGCCTACGGTGACGAGCATCTGAAAAAGGTGATCGCCAACGTGAAGGCGCTGACCCGGGCCGAGATCGACGCGCCGAAGCAGGTCGCGCGCGGCGAGTACGGCATCTTCATTCATCCCACACAGGTCGGGGCCGCCGACATCTGGAAGCTGCCCAAGCCCCACCCGTTCCGGCTCGTGGTGCCGGAAGACGGCGTGATGCTCCTGATGGGTGGCATCAACCTGCTGCAGGGGGCGCCCCACCCGAACGCCGCCAAGGTGTTCATGAACTATCTGCTGACGAAGCCGGCGCAGCAGATCCAGGCCGACGACCCGGGCGGGCCGTTCATCCGGCGAGACGTCACGCCGTCAGTTCCGGAGCTGGCGCACTTCACCACGGCGAAGCCGTTTCCCGAACAACCCGGACACGTACGAATTCGGCTCGAAGCTTTTCTTCGAATGGTCGGCGAAGGCCGAGCCTTACTTGAAGGCAGCCGGTCTCAAGTAGGACTGGGATGGCGACACCGGGCGTCGCTGGCGAGCGCGCGGCGCCGCGCTCGTCCACGGTGGCCCTGCGCGATCTGTTTCAGCCCGCGACGTTGCTGCCGCTCGCTCTGCTCGCGCTGACGGCGGTCATGGTCGTTTATCCGCTCGGCATGGTGCTGTACGGGACCGTCAAAGACGGGGCTCCGGGACAACCGGGTGGCTTCACGCTCGCGCACTGGCGCGCGGTCCTCGGCGACGCCGACACCTATCGCGTGCTCCTGAACAGTATTCTGATCGCGGTGCCGCGGACCGTGCTGGCGCTCGTCCTCGCGACCGTGTTCGCGTGGTGCATCGCCCGCACGACCACGCCGGGCAAGCGCTTGCTCGAAGGGCTGCTGGTGTTTCTGTTCTTCCTGCCGGAGCTGCCGTGGGTCCTGGCCTGGATGCTCCTGGGCGCGCCGAACGTGGGCCTGCTCAATCAGTGGCTGCGCGCGATCGTCCCCGGCGTGGAGACGTTCGTCAACGTCTACTCGTATGCCGGGCTCATCGTCCTCGGCGCGGTGCGCTCGGCGCCGGTGCTGTTCCTGTTCGTCTATCCGGCCTTCCAGGCGATGGACGCCACCTTGGAGGAAGCCGCGCGCATGGCCGGAGCCGGCGGATGGCGCACGATCTGGCGGGTCAACGTCCCGCTGCTGATGCCGGCGCTGCTGGCCTCGGGCATCCTGTCGTTCGTGGTCGCCATGGAGTCGTTCGAGCTTCCGCAGCTGCTGGGAACCCCGGCCAAGATCTTCGTGTTCACGACGCGGATCTACGACCTCGCCTACGGAGGGCACGTCGCGCGGTTCGGTCCCGCGATGGTGCTGGCGGTGCTTCTCTTGCTCCTCACGGTGAGCCTCATCGTGGTGCAGTGGAGGCTCTTGAAGGGGCGCGCCTTCACGACGATTTCCGGCCGTGGATATCGGGCGCGCCCGGTCGATCTAGGACCGTGGCGCTGGGTGCCGTTCGCCGCGATCATCGGATTCTTCGTCGTGTTCGGCGCGCTGCCGTTCGTCGTGCTGCTCCTGAACTCGTTCATGGAGCTCAGCGGCTTCCTCAGCTGGGAGCTCTTCACGACTCGCCACTGGGCCGACGCGCTCGGACGCACGGCGGTACTGACGTCGATCAAGGACACGATCCTCGTTTCCGTGGCGGCCGCCACGCTCGGCGTCGTCCTCTCGGCCGTGATCTCGTACGTCGTGACGCGCACGACGTGGGCGGGGCGCAAGGTCCTGGACCTCGTGGCCTGGGGCCCGTGGGCCGTGCCCGGCCTCGTGATGGCGCTCGGCTTTCTGTGGGCGTTCGTGTGGCTTCCGATCTACGGGACGCCGTGGCTTCTCGTTCTCGTCCTGGTCGCGCGCGGCCTGCCGGTCGGCTCGCGATTCTTCACCGCGACGATGGTGCAGCTCGGCGCCGAGCTCGAAGAGTCGGCGCGGATTCACGGCGCGTCCTGGCTCCGGGTGTTCGTGCGGATCTGGGTGCCGCTCCTGCGCCCCGCCATCCTCGGGGCCTGGATCCTGCTCTTCGTCATTGCCGTGCGCGTCCTCGATCTCGTCGTCTTGCTCGCGGGCCCGGGGAGCCGCATGCTATCCGCCGACATCTTCTTCTGGACCGTGAGCGGCCGCCAGGAGGCCGCGTCGGTCCTGGCGCTGCTCCAGACGGCGCTGGTGATGGCCGGGCTACGTGATAGCCCGGCTGCTGCTCGGCCGTGCTCCGCGGAACGCGATCGAGGCGATATAAGATGAAGTGGTCGATTCAGGGAGGGTGAAGCCATGACAGCGATGACGATCGAGAGAGTGCGCGCCTTCAACGGCCTCGACGTGCTGGTCGCCAGGGACGAAGGCCTGTTCGCCGCGGAAGGCCTGGATCTCCGGATCGCGCCGGCGGCCGCCGATGCCCCGTCCACCGCCGACGGAACGCTCACGCGGCCCGTCTCGGTCCAGGGCAAGCTCATGGACCGCGGCGAAGCCGCCATGTTCCAGGGGTGAGAGTGCGGCAATAACCGCCGGGTGGCGGAAAGCGCAGTGGGCGCCCTCCAGGTTGGGCGCCGTGCGATGGTCGTGTGCGCCGGGCTGGTGGTCCGCCCCGGCTCCGACATCTTCACGCCGCAGGAGCTCGCGCACCGAATGGTCGCGCTCGACTACGGCAACGGCACCGCGTATGCCGGTCTGCAGATGCTGGAAGGCGCGATGCCGCGCGAGGCGATCACCACCTGCGCCGCCACGGTCAATTCGAGCGACCGGCTCGACGCGGTGCTCCGAGGTGAGGTCGAGGCCACGGTGCTGCAGGAGCCGTGGATCACGATCGCCGAGAAGAAGGGCTGCCGCGTCGTGTCGACCACGTTCTTCCACGGCACCTGGGTCGCCGATCGAAGCGTGACCGCCGAGACGTACGCTGCCTTCGTGCGAGGGGTCACGCGGGCGGTGCGACGCATCAATGCGGACAAGCGCCGGTACGTGTCCTACTTCATCGCCGACTTCCCGGGCCACCCCGACGTCGAGAAGCTCACGCCGGACGATTTCGATCTCGGTCGCATCCAGCTGAAGGAGCCGGGACCCATTCCCGAAGCCGAGGCGCGCTGGGCGTGGGAGTGGATGGCCAGCTGGGGCGTGCTCGAGGGCGCGTTCGATCCGCGCGCGCAGATCAACGCGACCGTGGAGCGCGAGGCGCACGCGCGCGCGGCGGTCGGCCTCAGAGCGTAGACGACGGACCGGCAGCAAGCGCCTCGATAGGACCTTCGTCCAGTGGCGAGCGGGGCGCCGTCGGCATATCGTCGTGCGGCTGCGGCTCGGCCATGCCCCATCGTCGGAACCGGTAAATGCGACTCGTCATGGCGTGCCTGTTACTTCTTGGTGTCCCGGTCGGCGTCGGGGCCTTCACCTTCGTCTACGCGAAGGGCTTCTCCTACCTCTCGACCGACCCGCGTGCGTGCGTGAACTGCCACGTCATGAACGAGCAGTACGACGCCTGGCTCAAGAGCGGGCACCGCCACGCGGCCACCTGCGTCGAGTGCCATCTGCCGCACGCGGGCCTGGCGAAGTGGGTGGCCAAGGCGGAGCACGGGTTCCGACATTCGGCGGCCTTCACGCTGCAGAACTTCAAGGAGCCGATCGAGATCACGGCGCGCGATCGGCGGATGGTGCAGGACAACTGCGTGCGATGTCACGCAGGGCTCGTGCACGACCTGCTGGCGACTGCGGAGCCGGCGCGTGGCGGCATCGATTGCATGCACTGCCACCGCGGGGCCGGCCATGGCGCTGGCGACTGAACCGGATCACGCACGAGGGGAGCCGACATGACCGGACAGCGCGACGACGAGACGGACCTGGTTGCTCTTTGCGCTGGGCTTTGTTGCCGCGGCCGGTCTCACCGTGCTGCCGCTCTCCTTGCTCACCAACATCTTCGAGCGCAAGCAAGAGGCCCGACAGCCGTTCGTGCGCCTGGTCGAGGTGACCGAGGACACCATGGACCCGAAGGTGTGGGGCCAGAACTGGCCGGCCGAGTACGACAGCTATCTCAAGACATCCCTGCTCGACGGCAACGAAGTACGGAGGCCGCGGTCTCGGCGCCAGCGACGGCGGCCCCGCGGAGCAGAAGCTCGACCGGGACCCGTGGCTGCGTCGCATCTTCGCCGGCTACGCCGTTCGCCATCGACTATCGCGACCGTCGCGATCCACGCCTTCCGCGCTCTTCGACCAGGAGCAGACGCGCCGCGTGACCGAGAACAAGCTGCCGGCGCCTGCTTCCAGTGTCACGCGGCCAACCTGGCTCTCTACCGTTTCGTCGGCAAGGGCGACGTCACGAAGGGCTTCGAGCAGGTCAACGCCATGCCCTACCAGCAGGCGCACGGCATGAAGGACGACAAGGGCCAGCTCCTGGTCCATCACCCGCTCGCCTGCGTGGACTGCCACGAGCTCAATACGATGGGGCTGCGCGTGACGCGCCCGGGATTCATCGCCGGGATCAAGGCGCTCAAAGCCCAGCAGGCGTCGCCGACTACGACCCGCACCGCGACGCCACACACCAGGAGATGCGGGCGTACGTCTGCGGCCAGTGCCACGTCGAGTACTACTTCAAGGGCGCCAGCAAGACCGTCACGTATCCGTGGGCCAACGGCCTGAAGGTCGAGGAGATCGAGGCGTACTACGACAAGGAAGGCTTCACGGACTGGACGCGGCCGATACCGGCACCAAGATGCTCAAGGCGCAGCACCCGGAGTTCGAGGTGTGGAACCAGGGCATCCACGCGCGCGCCGGCGTGGCGTGCGCCGACTGCCACATGCCCTATCAGCGAGGCGGCGCGCTCGAGGGTGATCGACCACGCGTCCGGCGCCCACTGCTCAACCTCAACCGGGCCTGCCAGCCCTGCCACTCTGTGCCCGAAAAGGAGCTCGAGGGCCGTGTGGTTGCGATCCAGGACCGGCACAACGCGCTGCTCCAGCGCGCGGCGAGGCGACAGTGGATCGACGCCATCGTGGCCGCCCGCAAGGCCGGTGCGTTCGACGGCGACATCCAGCCGGCGCAGGGCTCCACCGGAAGGCTCAGTGGCTGCTCGACTTCGTCGCGGCCGATCGGGCTTCCACGCTCCGAGGCGATGGTGCAAAGACTCGTCTGATCATCGACTTCGAATGGGTCTGCTGCTGACCGCCCTTCGCGGCGAAAGATGCGGCTCCCGCAGAGTTCTAGCACGATGAGCCCCGAACCGTCCGATGCGCTGGTGTTTTTCGGGGCGACCGGGGATCTGGCCTACAAGAAGATATTTCCCGCCCTGCAGGCGCTGGCCAAGCGCGGCCACCTCGACATTCCGGTCATCGGGGTCGCGAAGGCCGGCTGGACGCTCGATCAGCTGAAGGCCCGCGCCCGCGACAGCGTCGAGCGGCACGGCGGTCTTGATCCGGACGCGTTCGGCCGACTCGCGCGCCGCCTGCGCTACCTCGACGGCGACTACGCCGATTCGGCGACGTTCAGAAGCCTGCGCCGAGAGCTCGGCGACGCCCGGCACCCGACGCACTATCTGGCGATCCCGCCGAGCCTGTTCGAGACCGTCGTCGATCAGCTCGGTGAATCCGGATGTGCGAAGGGCGGGCGTGTCGTGATCGAGAAGCCGTTCGGGCACGACCTGGCCACGGCACGCACCTTGAACTCGGCCGTCCACCGAAGCTTCTCCGAAGACAACGTGTTCCGTATCGACCACTATCTGGGCAAGAACACCGTGCAGAACCTGCTGTTCTTTCGCTTCGCCAACTCGTTTCTCGAGCCCTTGTGGAATCGGCAGTACGTCGAGAGCGTGCAGATCACGATGGCGGAAGACTTCGACGTCGAGGGGCGCGGAAAATTCTACGACCAGACCGGAGCCTTGCGCGACGTCGTGCAAAACCACCTGCTGCAGGTGCTGACCAACATTGCCATGGAGCCTCCGCCCGGTCTGGACGTCGAGATGCTGAGGGACGAAAAGGCGAAAGTCCTGAAGGGAATTCGCCCGCTCGCGTCGGGTGACGTCGTGCGTGGCCAGTTCCGAGGCTATCGCGACGAGCCCGGCGTCGCCGCGGATTCGTCCGTGGAAACCTACGTTGCGCTCAAGCTCGCGATCAATTCGTGGCGATGGAAAGGGGTGCCCTTCTATATCCGCGCGGGCAAGTGCCTTCCGGTGACGGCCACGGAAGTGCTCGTCAAGCTGCGCCAGCCGCCGTCGGTGTTCTCGGAGCTTCCGCCTCCGGCCAACTACTTCCGCTTCCGCGTCACACCCGATCTCATGATCGCGGTCGGCGCTCTGGTGAAGAGAGCGGGCGGAGAGCTCGACGGGCAGCCGGTCGAGCTCGTGATCAGCGAGGCTTCCGATCCAGCCGAGATGGGGGCGTACGAGGAGCTGCTGTTCGACGCGCTCCGGGGCAACTCGCTCCGCTTCGCGCGTCAGGACTACGTCGAGGAGGCGTGGCGAATCCTGGATCCGATCCTGCGCGCCGGCGCTCCGGTGCACGAGTACGAGCGCGGGACATGGGGGCCACCGGAAGCGAATGCCCTGATCGCCGCCCGACGGCGGCTGGTTCGATCCGACGCCGCGACGATAATGCCGAGCGTTACCGGCGCGGCGCGAGCGGATCCTCCAGCAGCAGATGTGGCGTCCACTTGAGCCCGATGCGTGACAGATCGGGCGCGAGCACATCCTCGCCGACGGGCCGCACGCCGCGCTCGATCCACGCGACCAGATCGTCGAACGCCTGGGCGATCGTCGCGGCGTCGAACGCGCAGTGACCCGGCCCGCGCGTGACCCGCTGGACCAGCAGGTGGTTGGTACCGGCGGCGATCGTGCGGCGCCGATAGGATTGCTCGAGGCTCAACGGCACCCACGCATCGCCGGTCTCGTGTACGGTGATGAGCGGTGCCTTCAGCTGACCGGTGCGTTCCGCGTACACGGGGTTCGCGCTCGGTGATCGGGAGTCCTTCGCCGGATGCAGCCGCCGCACTCGCCGCTGGATCCCGTGCGCGAAGACCACGAGACCGCCTTGCCACTTCGCGGGCACCTCGATCAGGTAGCTCGCGCCGCCGAGCACGCCGCTCCGGCTGATCGCCGCGCGGTCGGACTCGGCGCGCGGCGAGCCCGACCACGGTGCGTGCGGTGCGACGAGTGCGAGTCCCAGCACGAGGAGCACAACGAGCGTGCGGTGTCGCAGGGCGCGGGGATTCATCGTGGTGTCCTCCGTGGGCGGTAGCATAGCGGAATCGCCGTCGCGCTATCGCGCCGCGAGCGCGCGGTTCTCCAATCGGCTCAAGAGCCGCACCACGGGCCACAGCAGCAGGAAATAGATGGCCGCCGCCACCACGATGGGCGTCGGGCTGTAGGTCAGGCTCTGCGCCTGGCGCGCCTGGTAGAGGAGCTCCGGCACCGCGACCACGCTGCCGAGCGCGGTGAGCTTCACGACCTCCAGCGTGTTGGAGAGCAGATCGGGGAGCACGTTGCGCACGGCCTGCGGCAGGACCACGTAGGTCATGGCCTGCAGGCGCGAGAGGCCGGTGGAGCGGGCGGCCTCGACCTGGCCGGCCGGTACCGAATCGATCCCCGCTCGCAGGATCTCGCCGTAGTAGGCGCCGGTGTTGAGGAAGAAGGCAATCGCGACACAGACGAAGCCGCCCAGCTCCAGGCCGGCGAATGGCAGCCCGGCGAACAACAAGATGAGCAGCACCAGAGGCGGGAAGGCGCGGAAGAAATCGACCCACGCGATCAGCGGCCAGCGGACCGCGGGATGCTTCACGCTCGCCAGCAACGCCAGGATCAATCCGCCGAGCAGGCCGAGCGGCACCACGAGCAGCGACAGCAGCACGGTGTTCAGGAGCCCCGCTCGCACGATCGGCCAGGACGCGACGATGATCTCCGGGTTGAAGAAAGTCTGGATCATCGCTTCCACGCGAACTTGGTCTCGACCCAGCGGCCCGCGACCACGACAGGGAAGAACAGGACCAGGTAGGCGGCGGCGCCCATCATCAGCGGTGAAGGATTGTAGGAGTTGGACATGGCCGAGCTCGCCTGCCCGAGGATCTCGGTGACGGCGACGACGGTCCCGAGCGCGGTGCCCTTGGTGATGGCGATGGTGCGGTTGGTGAGCGGCGGGATCGCCAGGCGGAAGGCCTGCGGCAGCACGACGTTCATCAAGGTCTGGCCGAACGACAAGCCGGTCGAGCGCGCGGCCTCCCACTGGCCCCTGGCGACCGAGGTGATGCCGGCCCAGAAGATCTCCTCGGAAAACGCCATGAGCACGAACGCCAGCGACAGCCAGGTCGAGACGAAGCCCGAAGGTGAAAGGCCGGCGCTCGGCAGGCCGAAGTAGATCAGCACGATGACGACGAGCGGCGGCAGCGAGCGGAACAGGTCGACCACCGCGATGATCAGCCAGTTGAGCGGCCGGATGCCGAGGCTTCTGAGTAGGGCCAGGACCAGGCCGGCGGCAATACCGGTGACGACGATCAGGATGGCCAGCTCGATCGTGACCACCACGCCGGACAGGATGTCCGGCAGGTACTTGAGCATGACCTTCGTGTTGAGGAACGTCTCGACGAAACGGTCCAGGGTGCCCCTCAGTGCCGCTGAATCTGGCCGATGAAGGTGCGCGTGCGCTCGTGGGTCGGGCGTTCGAAGATCACGGCGGGCGGACCTTCCTCCACGATGGCGCCCTCGTCCATGAACACGACGCGGTCGGCGGCGTTGCGGGCGAATCCCATCTCGTGGCTGACCACGATCATCGTCATGCCGCTTTCGCGCAAGGAGCGCATGACCTCGAGCACCGAGCCGACCAGCTCGGGATCGAGCGCGCTGGTCGGCTCGTCGAACAGCATCACGCGGGGCTCGAGCGCAATCGAGCGCGCGATGGCCACCCGTTGCTGCTGGCCGCCCGAAAGCTGACCCGGCGTGTGTTCGGCGCGATCGGCGAGGCCGACCCGCTCCAGCGCGGCCCGGCCCAGCGCCTCGGCCTCGGCGCGCGACTTGCCCGCGACCTTGCGCAGCGCCAGGGTCACGTTGCCGAGCGCCGTCATGTGCGGATAGAGGTTGAAGGACTGGAAGACCATCCCGATGCGCTGACGCGCATGGTTGATGTCGGTCCGCGGGTCGAGCATGTCGATGCCGTCGACCACGACACTGCCGGAAGACGGCTCCTCCAGCCGGTTGAGGCAGCGCAGCAGGGTCGACTTGCCCGACCCCGACGGCCCGATCACGAACACCAGCTCGCGCTCGGCCACCCGGAGATCGACGCCCTTCAGCACGTGAAGGGCGCCGAAATGCTTGTGGAGCCCGCGCGCGTCGACGATCGGGCCGTTCATTCCCTCAGATCAGTGGCAGTGAAGCTCGTGCGGCGTCGGATCGTACCCCGGCATACCCGGCGGGCCGTAGCCCGGTGTGATCACCACCTGCAGGTCGTCGGGCGCCGGCTTCTTGCCGAACCATTTCTCGGACATCTTGGCGATCGTGCCGTCCTTCTTCATGCAGTCGAGCGCATCCTGAAGCTCGGCGCGGAGCTTCGGGTTGTTCTTGGGCACCGGCGCCGCCCAGTGGGCGCGCGTCTCCTTGAGCTCGAGATCGGCCACGAACTGCGGATTCTTCGACGCGGCGTACACGATCGTCGTGTTGCCGCCGAGGGTCGCGTAGGCGCGGCCCGAGAGGACGGCCTGCGTGGCGTCCGGCTGGGTGTCATAGACCTGCACCGTGAAGCCGTGCTCGGTGCCCATGGCCTTGGACAAGGTCTCGTACGGCGTGCCCTTGTTGACGGAGACCGACTTGCCCTTGAGGTCCGCCCAGCCCTTGATCGGTTCCGAGCCCTTCTTGATGCCGAACTGGTACGCGGTCCAGAGATAGCCCGCGGTGAAGAGCATGTTCTCTGCCCGCTCCTTGGTCACTGTCGTCGGCGCGGCGATGAAGTCGTAGCGGCCGGACTGCATGCCGGGGATCAAGGTCGAGAAGCTCACCGCGTCGATGGTGATCTCGCGGTGCATGCGACGCGCGACCTCGGTGAAGAGGTCGACCTGGAAGCCCTCGATGCCGCCGCCCAGCTTGGGCATGGCGTGCGGCGCGAAGGTGCCGTCGACCCCGGTTCTCAAGGGCGGAAGTTTTTCCTGGGCGAGCGCGGGCGCCGCGCAGAGGAGTGCGGTGACCGCCATGGCGGCAAGTCGACGTCGGGTCATGATGAGCCTCCTGGGGACTCGTGGTCTTCGTGCGTGTGCCCCGTGCCGGGGCAGGCATGGATGAGGGCGTGCGCGAATCGGTGCGTCAAGCTCGCGCCGATCCTGTCAGAGCCCGCGCGACAAGTCAACCGGCCGGGCTAGGCTCGAAGGGGCTCTCACTATAGTAGGATCGAGACTCAATCTCCGTCGGAGGTCTACCGATGCGCATGGCCGGAAAGATCGGGATCGTGACCGCTGCTGCCTCGGGTATGGGACGGGCCGGAGCCCTGCGCTTCGCGCGAGAAGGCGCGCAGGTCGCCGTCGTCGACGTGGACGCTGCTGGGGTCAAGCGCGTGGTGGGCGAGATTACCGCGGCAGGCGGCGTCGCGCACGGCATCACGGCGGACCTGACGAACGACGAGGATTCGCGCCGCATCGTGTGGGACACCGTGAACCGGTTCAAGGGGCTGGATTTCGTCTGGAACCATGTCGGTCATCCCGGGCCGGCCGCGATCGAGGGTATCGACATGAGCGCCTTCAATCTGGCGGTCGACCTCAACCTCCGCACGGTGCTGATCACGACCGAGGCGGCTATTCCCGAGCTACGCGCCCGGGGCGGTGGGAGCCTCCTCTATACCGCGTCGACCTCCGGGCTGGTGGGATCCGGCTTCAGCCCGGTCTACTCGATGTGCAAGTTCGGCGTGGTGGGCTTCGTCAAGAGCCTGGCGCTGCGGCTGGCGCCCGAAAAGATTCGCGTGAACGCCGTCTGTCCCGGTCCGATCGACACGCCGATGCTGCGCGTGTTCGTCTCACGCCCCGATCAGAAGTCGACGGCCGGCATGGATCCGGAGGAGCTCGTGCGCAAGCGCGCTCACGGCTCCGTGCCGCTGGGTCGCACGGGTAAGCCCGACGAGATCGCCAACGCGGCGCTGTTCCTGCTCTCGGACGAAGCGTCGTTCGTCACGGGCGTCGCGTTGCCGGTCGACGGCGGCGTGACAGCGGCCTGACCGCTCAAGACAAAAGGAGAATGCTATGACCAGAGCCGAATTCGAAGCCGAGCTCCGCCGGGACGGCTATGAGGTCCGCGAGGGCGAGATCGAGCCCAACGTGCACCGTGAAGCGCACGCCCACGAGTTCGACGCTCGCGTGCTCGTGCTGGACGGATCCATCACGCTCGTCTTCGGCAAAGACCAGGTCAAGTACGGTCCGGGCGACTCCTGCAGCGTGCCCGCGGGCACCATGCACGAGGAGCACACCGCGGCTGACGGCGTGCGCTACGTCTCCGGCCGGCGCGCGGTGTCGCGGGAGGCCGCGGCTCGACCGTAACGGCGAAGGAGAAGCCCGTCGCGGACCGGCTTTCTTTATCTTCCACCGCTTTGTGGTCTCATTATGCGTTTTCGGACATATTGACGCCGGCGGCGCCGATGGAGGCGCCCGGCGTCCTGGCCGCGCGGCTGGCTCAACGACGAGAGGAGGGCGTGATGGTCTCACTCGACATCAACGGCAAGCGCCAGAACGTGGACGTGCCTGGCGAGACCCCGCTGCTGTGGACCTTGCGGGACGAGCTCGGGCTCACCGGCAGCAAGTTCGGCTGCGGCATGGCGCTCTGCGGCGCCTGCACCGTGCACGTCGACGGGAAGGCGGTTCGCTCGTGCATCACGCCGATCTCGGCGGTGGCGAACGCGAAGATCGTCACGATCGAAGCCGTCGGCGGCGAGCCGGTCGGGAAGGCGCTGCAGGCGGCGTGGGTCGACATGGGCGTCCCGCAGTGCGGCTACTGCCAGGCCGGCCAGATCATGTCCGCGGCCGCGCTGCTGCGGCGCAACCCGAATCCCACCGATGCCCAGATCGACGAGGCCATGGACGGCAACATTTGCCGCTGCGGGACGTACACGCGGATCCGCGCCGCGATCAAGCAGGCCGCGGCGAAGGCAGGTGCGCGATGAGCGCGCGGGTGGATCGCGGCTCGCGTACGGTCGCGTCGTCCGAAGAGGCCGTGGTGCTGGCCAACGTGAGCCGGCGCCGATTCCTGCAGGGGATGTCGCTCGGCGGACTCGTGCTGGCCGTCGGGTTCCAGTCGAGCGCCGGCGCCCAGGAGCCCAAGAAATACGGCGCCGATGGGATGCCCAACGGATGGGTCGACAATCCGCTGGCCTTCGTCTCGATCGCCGAGGACGGAACGGTCACGATCGTCTGCCATCGCTCGGAGATGGGGCAGGGCGTCAGGACCGGCATGCCGATGATCGTCGCCGACGAGCTCGAGGCCGACTGGAAGCGAGTGCGCGTCGCCCAGGCGACCGGTGACGAGAAGAAGTTCGGCAACCAGGACACCGACGGCTCGCGCAGCACCCGCCATTTCTTCGAGCCGATGCGCCGCTGTGGCGCCGCCGCGCGCGCCATGCTCGAGGCCGCGGCCGCCGATCGCTGGAAGGTGCCGGTGAGCGAGGTGGCCGCCAAGAATCACGAGGTCGTCCACAGCGCGAGCGGCCGTCGTCTCGGATACGGTGCGCTCGCGAAGGCCGCCGCCGGCCAGCCGGTGCCGGCGCGGGCCGCGCTGCGTCTCAAGGACCCGAAAGACTTCCGCTACATCGGCAAGGGCGAGCTGAAGCTGGTCGACGCGATGGACATCGCGACGGGCAAGGCGACAGTACGGCATCGACACTCGCCTTCCCGGCATGCTCTACGCCGTCGTCGCTCGCCCGCCGGTCCTGGGCGGCAAGGTGGCCAGTGTCGACGACTCCGCGGCGCTCAAGGTGCCGGGCGTGGTGAAGGTCGTCCAGATCGAGGGCACCGCGCCGCCCGCGCTCTTCAATCCCCTCGGCGGCGTCGCCGTGGTGGCGCGCAACACGTTTGCCGCCATGCAGGGCCGCCGGGCGCTCAAGATCACCTGGGACGACGGACCGAACGGCAGCTACGACTCGGTGGCCTACAAGGCAAGCCTCGAGGAATCCGCGCGCAAGCCCGGCAAGGTCGTGCGCAACGACGGCGACTTCGACAAGGCCGCGGCTGCCGCCGCCAAGCGCCTCGAGGCGGAGTACTACATCCCGCATCTCGCCCACGCGACGATGGAGCCGCCGGCGGCGGCCGCCCGCATCACCAACGGCAAGTGCGAAGTCTGGGGATGCTTCCAGTCGCCGCAGGCCGCGCGCGATCTGGTGGCGAAGCGGCTCGGCATGTCGGCCGACGACGTCACGGTGCACGTGACGCTCCTGGGCGGCGGGTTCGGGCGCAAGTCCAAGCCGGACTACGGCATCGAGGCGGCCATACTCTCGAAAGCCGTCGACGGCAAGCCCGTCAAGGTGACGTGGACGCGCGACGACGATCTACACAACTCCTACTACCACACGGTGTCGGTCGAGCATCTCGAGGCCGGCGTCGATACGTGGGGCACGCCGGTGGCGTGGCTGCACCGCACCGTGGCGCCCACGATCATCTCGACGTTCAACGTCGACGCGAAGAACGAGGCGCCGCTCGAGCTCGGCATGGGCGTCATCAACGTGCCGTTCGCGATTCCCAACGTGCGCATCGAGAACCCGGAGGCGATCGCCCACACGCGGATCGGATGGTTCCGGTCGGTTTCGAACATTCCGCATGCGTTTGCGGTTCAGTCGTTCGTAGCCGAGCTCGCCGCCGCGGCGGGCCGCGACCAGAAGGACTTTCTGCTGCAAGTCATCGGTCCGCCGCGTGTCGTCAGTCCCGAGATGCTCGGCGACACCTGGAATCACGGCGAGTCGCCCGAGCGGTATCCGGTCGACACCGGCCGCCTGGCGCGCGTCATCGAGGTGGCGGCTCATGCGGCCGGCTGGGGCAAGCAGCTGCCCAAGGGGCAGGGCATGGGCATCGCCGGCCACTACAGCTTCGTCAGCTACGTCGCGGCGGTCGTGCAGGTCGCCGTCGATTCCAAAGGAGCGCTGACGATTCCGCGGGTCGACGTCGCGGTCGATTGCGGCCCGACCGTCAATCCGGATCGTGTCCGCGCGCAGATGGAAGGCGCGACCGTCATGGGCGTCGGCGTCGCGACGCTCGGTGAGATCAGCTACAAGGGCGGGCGCGTCGAGCAGAACAATTTCGACTCGTACCAGGTGACCCGCATGACCGGCGCGCCGAAGGAGATCCGGGTCCACATCATCCCCAATAGCGACTATAGCCACGCGATGGGCGGTGTGGGTGAGCCGGGTGTGCCTCCGATCCCGCCGGCGCTGTGCAACGCAATCTTCGCCGCGACGGGCAAGCGAATCCGTCGTCTGCCGATCCGCGATCAGCTGACCGTCTAGTTGCACCGGGCACGGGGCGCCGCCCGCGCGGCGCTCCGTGTCCGGCCTCACACCGACAGTTGCACGGCTCTCGAGCGTGGCGGACAATCCCCGCGGGGAGGACCGCCCGTGCCAACCACGACGAATCGCCGCGTGTTGCTCAAGAGCCGACCGACCGGTGAGCCGAAGCCGACAGATTTCGAGAT
This sequence comes from uncultured Candidatus Rokubacteria bacterium, assembly GCA_963789955.1. Taxonomy (GTDB): domain Bacteria; phylum Methylomirabilota; class Methylomirabilia; order Rokubacteriales; family CSP1-6; genus AR31. The sequence goes on along the minus strand of CAWBMV010000021.1, from coordinate 17,703 downwards.
CGCCGACGCGCCCATGCCGACGGTGGGCGATGGCGAGATTCTGTGCCGCACGATCTATCTCTCGCTGGATCCCTACATGCGTGGACGCATGAACGACGTGAAGTCCTACACCGCGCCGGTCGAGCTGGGGGCGCCGATGGTCGGCGGCACCGTGAGCGAGGTGGTGGAGTCGCGCAGCCCGGCGTTCCAGCGTGGCGATTTCGCCCTCGGCTACGGCGGCTGGCAGACCTACCACATCGCGCGCCCCGGCGCAGCGCCGGGACCGTTCGGTCCCTTGAAGCTCGATCCCAAGGTCGCGCCGATCTCTGCGGCACTCGGTGTGCTGGGCATGCCGGGCATGACCGCATACGTCGGCCTGCTCGACTTCGGCCAACCCAAGCCGGGCGAGACGGTCGTGGTGTCGGCGGCGGCCGGCGCCGTCGGGTCGGCCGTCGGCCAGATCGCCAAGATCAAGGGATGCCGCGCGGTCGGCGTCGCCGGGGCTCAGTCGAAGTGCGACTACGTCGTCAAGGAGCTCGGGTTCGACGCCTGCGTGAGCTATCGATCGCCGGATCTCTTCGCCGCGTTGAAGGACGCCTGTCCCAAGGGCATCGACGTGTACTTCGACAACGTGGGCGGCGACGTGCTGAAGACCGTGCTGCGGCTGGTGAACCCGTTCGCGCGCGTCCCGCTCTGCGGCATCATCTCGCAGTACAACGCCACCGAAATGCCGCCGGGCCCCAACCTGGGCGCGGTCCTGGTCAACCGCGTGACCGTCCGTGGCTTCATCGTCTCCGATCACGCGGATCGGATGCCCGCGTTCCTCGCGGACTGCGGGGGATGGGTGCGCGGGGGGCGGCTCAAATATCGTGAAGACGTCGTCGAAGGTTTGGATCAGGCGCCGCGCGCCTTCATCGGTCTGCTGCGCGGCGAGAATCTCGGCAAGATGCTCGTGAAGGTGGGGCCGGATCCCTCCAGGTAACCCAGGCCGTCCGCGGTGAGCACGCCCGATCGCGTTGCCGTCGTCGTGGTCCACGGCATCGCCGATCAGCGTGCGGGACAGACGGTGCGCGAGCTCGCGCGGCTCTTGTGCCACGGCGGGGAAGGCGAGCCGCGCTACGTGCAGGGCGAAATGCACGAGGTGCTGGTGCCGGTGGCCAAGCTCGAGCCCGGCGGCGCCGCCTCACCCGCCGCGACCCATCCGTCGCCCGGCGGCGCGCCAGGAACGGAAACGTCGAGGCGGCGGCCGGGGACGCCGAGCGGCTTCTACCAGACGCAGAAATCGGCGCCGGCCGTCGGCGCCGCGGAGTCGCGCCCGCCCGATCTCGGCCTCGCGCTGAACGATTACCTGCTCGGCCGTCTCGAGCTCCCGGAGCGCGAAGCGCTCTACGAATCGACCCGCGTCTCATTGCGCCGGCGGGCGAACGATCGCCCCGTCGACATCTTCGAGCTCTACTGGGCCGATCTCTCCCGGCTGGGCGAAGGCGGATTCCGGGCGCTGTCCGCGCTCTACCAGCTCTTTTTCCACCTCGGGTACGCTCGCGGCCGACGTCGTCGATCAGGTCTCGCTGAGCGTCGGTGGCGGCGCCGCCTGGCGGCTTCTGCAGCGCATGCACGCGTGGCTCGCGTGGTTGATGAAGGGGCCGGCGGCGCTCGTACAGCTGGCGATGCTCCTGCTGGTCCTGTTCGGAGCGGCGGGGCTGGTGTCGATCGACCAGCAGACCCAGATGCTCGCGGCCTTGTTCGCGGTAGCGCGCGATCGTCTTGAGCGCGCTCGCCGTGCTGGCGTGGCTGCGCGGAACATCACCGGCGGGGCGCTGGGCGAGGCTCGTCGTGCTGCTGGCGGCCGCCCTCGCGTGTTCCGTGGCCGTCGTCGTGGCCCTGAGGGTCGAGACCGAGCTGCCGGTGATGCACTTTACCGCCGGTGTCCTGGCCGTCGCCGTCCTGGGCGCCTGGCTCATCGAACGATACGCGCGCGTCACGCGCGGCGTGCGTGTGCTGGGCCATCTGCTGGTTGTCGCGACCGTCATCGCGCTGTCGCTCGACGGCCGCGCGTTGTTGCCGCACGTCAGCAGCCAGGCCGAATGGATGCTGACCGCCGCGTTCAACGTGGCCGAATGGCTGCTCGCCGCGCTGCTGCTGGTCTGGGCGGTCTACGTCGTCGTGCAGACGGCGGCGCTGGTGCTCGGACTCTGGCTGAGCCGCGGTGTCGATCGCGCCGCGAGGCAGTCGCTGAACACGGCTCGCCTGGCCGTTGTCGGCTCCACCGCGCTGTTCGCCGTGCTGAGCCTGGTGCTGTGGTCGGTGATCAGCTACGTCGCCGGGCACCAGCTGAACGACTTCCTCTACCTGCCGGTGCTGATCGGTGCCGGCTATCGCTCGGCCGACATCTATCTCGACGCCCGCATCGAGACCTTCGGCGGGTTTTTCACGCCGCTCGTGCTGGCCTTCACCGCGCTCGGGTCGGCCGCCCTGCTGGTGCTGATGCCCTCGCTGCTCGAAGAAATCTCTCCGACGACGAACGTCGATGCACGCGGGCGCCGACGCGAGGCCGTCGTGTGGTCGGAACGACTCGGCCGATGGCTCGGGAGCGGTCTCAAACGACTGACGAAGACGTTCGTCCTGGTGGTGCCGCCCGGCGCAATCATCGGCGGGCTGCTGTACCTGGCGTTCGTCTACGAGCAATTCTTCTCGGCCGGTCCCGCCGGAGCCTGGGCTAAGTGGGTCGCCGGCTGGCTGGACTATTTGCAGGGCGAGACCCTGGTCTCCGCGGGCAAATGGCTGGCGGGTGGCGCGCTGACGATCGCCGCCCTCGGCTCGAGGTTCACGCGAACCTTCGGCCGGTTGCGCGTCACGCTCGACGCGGTGCTGGACGTCGACAACTACTTCAGGGATCCGCCCAACCTGCAGCCGCCTCGCGCGCGTATCTATTCGCGTTACGCCTCCTTGCTCGTCTATCTGCGCGACCACGCCTACGCGCGTATCGTCATCGTGTCGCACAGCCAGGGCACCGTGATCAGCGCCGACCTGCTGCGCTATCTGCACGTGCAACGGCGATTGCCCGACGTCATCGGCGATATTCCGATCGCGCTCGTGACGGTCGGCTCGCCGCTGCGCGACCTGTACGCTGAGCATTTCCCGCTGCTGTACGGCTGGATGGGCTCGAACGCCGTGGACTTCGCGACCGCGGGACCGAGCGCGGCCGACATCGGCGCGGTCGAATGGGTCAACGCCTTCCGATCGGGCGACTACGTCGGGCGTCTGCGTCTGGGCGCCGCCGGCCGATTCGTATCGCATCGCGCTGATCGGATCGGATGGCCGAGTCGAAGCCGACCGCGCGGGCGATCGCGCGCAATTCTGCCTTGGCGCCGGCGCGCATACTCACTACTTCAGCAACGACGCGGTGGCGCTGGCGGTCGAGATCGACCGGCTGGTCGACGGACAGGCGGAGCGCTCCTAACTTCGTGGCAATGCGTGGAGGGGCGCGGACATGAACAGAGGGGTCATTCGCAGGGTCGGCGCCGGCGCCGTGCTGGCGATTGCCGCGGGGATGTTCTTTCCGTCGCTCTCGCTGACGCAGAGCTCGCTCCGCTACCGGCGGTTGTCCACTGGCCGAAGCCGCTTCCCGGTCGCTGGGTCCTGGGCGGACTCGGCGGCATCTGCGTCGACGCGAAGGATCACGTGCTGATCCTGGCAAGCCACTGAATTCGCCGGCGGCCACCTTCTTCATGCCGTCCAGCATCTTCGTGGACCGGGCCAATGACGACGTCTACGTGTCGGACGGCGAAGGCGCGGGCACCAATCGCCGCGTCGCCGTCATGGACAGCACGGGCAAGTTCCTCCGCCACTGGGTCATCGACGACATGGAGAACGTTCACCAACGACGGCATGGTCTATGTCTGCAATCGGCAGGGCTCGGAGATTCGCGTGTACGACAAGATGGGCAAGCTCCAGAAGGCGATTGCCGTGCCGTGGACGCCGGTGACGCCGCTCCGGATGGCGTGGCAACACCGCAGGGCCGTTGCCCGACGGCCCTGCGGTGCAGCGCGCTCAGCTCAGACCATGTGTGTCCTGATCATCCCCACCGCGGCTGCTCGCCGAGACCGATCCCGAGCACCGTCTTGCCGACGATCTCGTGGACCAGGATCGAGTTGGCCGGATGAAACCCGCCGCAGCGGACGTCTCGATAGAGCCGCTCGAGCTCGTTCGACTTGAACATGCCCGTGCCGCCCGAGACGGACATCGCGAGATCGACGACCTTCTTGGCGGCCTCGACCGCGTTGTGCTTGGCCGCCACGAGCTTCATCGGCCACGCCATGCCGTGATCGACCTGATTCGACCAGTCGTCGGCGATGCGGTCGACCTGGGCGGTCGCTCGCCTCGAGGGCCAGCTGCATCTCCGAGAAGCAGCGCTGGACCTCCGGGTGGTACGCCATCGACCGGGTGAGGGCGAGTGACGTGCGCTTCTTGACGCCGGCCGCCGCCAGGTCGCGGGCACGCTCGGCCAGACCGAGATAGATGTTGGCGAACGTCGGCTCGGCCCACCCGAAGATCGACAGCACGAAGAGATCGGCGGTGCCGGCCGGCAGCCGCCGGGCGATGTAGCGGTCCGGCACGAAGGCGCCGTCGAGGATCGTGTCGTCGCTCCGCGTCGCGCGCATGCCGAGCGTGTCCCACGTCTCCTTGATCGAGTAGCCCTTCGCGTCGCGCGGGAGAAACGCGTGGATGATCTGCGGTGCGCTCGGATTGCTCGCGTCCATCGCGTGCAGGCCCAGCCGCGTCCACACGGGTGTGAGGCTGCCGAAGGTCTTGTGACCCCAGAAGCGATAGCCGCCGTCGACGCGCTCGGCCTTCGCCGTGGACAGGAAGAGCGGCAAATCGTTGCCGGCTTCGCCGTGGCCGGCGGCAAAGACCTCACCCGCGGCCGCTTCGGCGAGAATCCACTCGAGCGACTTGTCGCCGGCCCGCCGCATGTCGGCGGCGAGCCCGGTCCAGTAGAGGTGCATGTTCGTCGCGAGCGCCGTGGCCGGCGCGCGGTAGGCCAGACGCCGCTGTTCGCGGCAGATCTCGGCCAGGGTCATGCCGGGGCCACCGAGATGCTCCGGCACCGCCATCTTGAGATAGCCCGCGGCGCGCAGCTCCTCGAAATCTTCGGTGAAGAACCGGTTGTCGCGATCGTACGCCGCCGCTCGGCTACCGCAACGGCCGATCAGTTCGTCGGAGAGGGTGGTCTTGGTCGTCGCGTTCATCGAAGCCTCCATGGGTGTCAATAGCGCGGCTCACACGAGCCGCGCGATGACGGCGGCCGCCCGGCGCGCGCCGTCGGTTTCCACGTCCCGGTAGAGCACCGGACGCTTCAGCCCATCGGCGATGGCGTGGGCCAGCGCCTCGGGGTCGGTTTGCCCATAGTCCATCCGCGTGCCGGCGCCGTAGCGGGCCAGACGGTGCGGCACGTGAAACGACTGCTCGAAATGGTTCCGCAGCGGGAAATACAGGAACGGTCGCTTGGTGGCCGTGAGCTCCATGCAGGTGCTGAGCCCTCCTTGCACGACGGCCAGGTCGCAAGCGGCCAGGTGGGCGTAGAGGTCGGGCACGAACCGGCGGTACTCGACGCCGGGCGCCGCGGGCAAGGACGCCGGGTCGATGCGCGGGCCGGTGACCACGACGATCCGCGCGTCGGGCACGAGCCGCCGCGTGGCCGGCGCTGCCGCGATCACCCGGCGCAGCAGGTGATGGCCGACGCCGGTGCCGCCGACCGCCGCGAACACGACCTTCTCGTCGGCGCGGAAGCCCAGGCGCGCGCGCAGCGCCTCGCGATCGGCGAACGCGGTCGGATCGAACGGCAGGATGTAGCCGGGGAAGTCGAAGTGCTCGCGCGTCCAGTCGCGGATGCGCGGCAAGCCGGGGCCGAACTCGGTCTCGACCACGTCGTCCGGGCTGCCCACGAACAGCGCGGCATCGCGGATGCGTGGCAGGCGCGCGATCTGCTCGATCATCTCGGCGTTGTAGTCGGCGGCCAGCAGGGCTTCACGCCGATCCCCGGGATCGACGGGCAGCCAGCCCACGAAGTCGGTGAGCCAGGCGAACGCGGTCCGCTTGAGCTCGGGATTTTCGTGCAGATAGTAGTCGACGTCCCACGCCTCGTCGCCGACCACGAGGTCGAAGGGCTCGGCCTCGAGCACGTCGTGGAGCACCATGAAGTTGGCGACGAGGATCTCGTCCATGTTGCGCCAGGCGTAGAAGGCGTGCAGGTCGTGCTCGCCGGCCTCCGACTCGAAGTGCGCGGATTCGCCGGCCAGGAGCCGGCTGGCCGGATGAATCGTCTCGCCGCGCGCCTCGAGCACGCGCGTGACCGGATCTTGCGCCAGCCAGCTGATCTCGAGATCCGGCCGCTGCGCGCGGAGGGCTTCGGCGATGGCGACGTCGCGCAGCGCGTGGCCGAGACCGATCGGGCTGGAGACGAAGAGCGCGCGCCGGCGGCGGGCCATCGCGCGGCGCCACGGCCGCGACGCGGGCTCCGGATCGAGAAACTCACGGACCAGCACGTTGTAGCGCACCGGGTCACGCGCGTTCGGGGTGTGACCGCTCCCCTCCATCGCGACCAGAACGGAGCCGGCGATCGCCTCGTGCGCCCGCTCGGAAAGCGCGAAGGGGCGCACGCGGTCCTCCGTCCCGTGCACGAGGAGGGTGGGGCAGCGCACGCGCGCGAGCAGGTCGGCGAGCGGCGTGTGGCACTGCCACTCGTCGATCGTGGCGATCAGGATTTCCGGCGTGGTTTCGAGACCCCACGCGACCGCGTCCTCGTGCTGCTTCGTCGAGTGCGGCTCGCTCGAGACCTGCGCGAAGAAGAACTCGAGAAACTCGCGATAGTGAGTGCGCCAGTACCCGGCGTTGAATTTCGCCCAGCCCTTGGGATTGTCACCGACCGGCGCGTGGAAATTGGGTCCGCCGCGCGGGGAGGGATCGAGCGCGCAGGCGGTGAGCACCAGTCGCTCGACCCGCTCGGGATGCTCGGCGGCCAGGATCACGCCCTGCCACGTCGAGCGTGAAAGCGTGACGAGCGACGCGCGATCGGTCCCGGTCGCATCGAGCACCGCGAGGGCGCCGCCCACGACGCGATCGTGATCGTAGCCGGTGGTCGGTCGGCCCGAGCGCCCGTTGCCGGGAGGATCGAACGTGAGCACGCGGAAGTGACGAGCCAGATAGGGAATCTGCGTCTTCCAGATGCGACTGTGGACGATCTGCCAGGGCGGGATGAGCATGACCGTCCGCTCGCCCTCGCCGTAGAGCTCCCATGAGATCGGAACACCCCCGTGCTCGACGATCCCTTCGCGATCCGGATAGCGCGCGCGCATGCCGACCTCCTAGCCGAGCGTGGGAGGATGCCCTTCGCGACGCTGCGTTTCGAGCCATCGCAGGAAGCGCTCGAAGGTCGCGAGGCTCGCCCAGTAGTGCGATTCCTCCTCGGGAAGGCCGAGCACCATCTCCATCTCCATGCCGTACCAGAAGGCGACCAGGTAGGCCGTGACATGCTCCGCCGACACCGAGCGGATCCCGAAGTGCTCCAGCGCGCCTTCGACCGCTTGCTCCAGCAGGGCCCGCCACTGACCCCGAAGCTTGCGCACCTCGTCCCCGATGGCCGCGTTCGAGACACCCAGCGCGGAGAGCTCCATCAGCAGGCGCACGTAGCCCGACTGCAGATCGCTCTCGTAGAAGCGACAGGCCTGCGCCCACTTGTCGGCCACGCTGCCCGTCGACTCGAACATCTCGGCCTGACGCTTGAGCAGCATCTGGTTCATGCGCTCGAGCACCGCGAGCGTCAGCCGTTCCTTGGTGCCGAAGTAATAGTGGATGAGGCTCTGATTGACCCCGGCTTCGGCGGCCACCGCCCGGGTGGACAGGGCCGCGTGGCCTCGCTCCACGATGCAGCGGCTCGCCGCCTGCACGATGGTCTCGCGCATCGGCACGGCGTCGGCTTCCCGCAGGGCGCGGGGGCGGGGTCCTTGCTTCGGCCGTCGCCGCTTTCCTTGGGCACTCAATTTAATCACTCGATTAATAGATGCCATCGCTCCGAGGTCGTGTCAAGCGCTAGAATCCCGGCCGAAGTCGAACCCTTCGCCAAGGAGCCTGCACCTCATGCCGACGCCGAGCCCGCTGCCTCCGCAGATCGAGCAGTTCCTCCACGACAACCCGCAGGGCGTGCTCACATCGTTCAGGCGCAACGGGATGCCGCAGCTGAGCATCGTCACCGTGTACCCGCGGGACGGTGGGGTGGGCATCTCCATCACGGAGACGCGCGCGAAGTTCAGAAACCTCCTGCGCGATCCGCGCTGCTCGGTGCTGGTCTCGCACGTCGACTGGTGGTCGGGCTTCCTCGTCTTCGAGGGCAAGGCCGAGCTGGTGCACTCCGGCAACACCGACCCCGACGCGCTGCGTCTGGCTCGCCGCCACATCTTCAGCGCCACCACGCGGCGGCGCAGCGCGGACTGGGATCAGTACGACCGGATCGCGGCGAGCGACAAGCGCGTCGCGATGGTGGTGCGCCCCGATCACATCTACGGCTCGGCGCTGGCCAAGATGCGCGACGCGGTGACGAAGTAGCCGAGCCCTCTCCCTCGGAGTGGAGAGGACTCGGTGCGGAGTCAGTCGGTTACTTCGCTGCGGCCTGCGGGACCGTCATGTTCAACTGCCCGTCAGGAGTCTACGCGCCAGGTTCCTCGAGCGTCACGGGGCCAAAGTCCTAGGCGAGTACGCCTTATCCGAGGTGAGGCGATCGGCACTTCTCTCGGGTGTTACCCTCGGAGTGCGCGCAACCGGGCGCGCCACACCGCGATGGACGACACGATCCAGGTCTTGCTGCAATACGGCTACGTCGTGCTGTTCGCGTTCGTGCTGGCCGAGCAAGTCGGTCTGCCGATTCCGGCGGTGCCCGTTCTGCTCGGCGTTGGCGCGCTCGCCGGGGCGGGGCGGATGAGTCTGGCGCCGGCGCTCGGTGTGGCCCTCGTCGCCTCGCTCACGCCCGACATCGTCTGGTACGAGCTGGGGCGGCGGCGTGGCGGTCGAGTCCTCCGTCTTCTGTGTCGGATCTCGCTCGAGCCGGACTCGTGCGTCCGGCGCGCCGAGGATTCGTTCGTCAAGCACGGGCGCGGCGTCCTGCTGGTCGCCAAATTCTTTCCCGGCCTGAGCACGGTCGCGCCGCCGCTGGCGGGTGTCGTCGGGATCTCCCGTCGGCAGTTCCTGTTGCTCGACAGCGCCGCGGCGCTCGTGTGGGCCGGCAGCTGGGCCGCCGTGGGCTACCTGTTCAGTGACGCGCTGGAGCTCATCGTGTCGGATTCCGCGCGGCTGGGAAATGCGCTGCTGATCGTCGTCGCGGCGGCGATCGTGGCGTACGTCGCGATCAAGTTCACCCAGCGCCAGCGGTTTCTGCGCAGTCTCCGGATGGCGCGCATCACGGTCGAGGAGCTGCGGGACCGCCTGGCGGCCGGGGACTCCGGTCTGACGATCGTGGATGCGCGGTCGCCGCTCGAGCTGAACATGACGCCGTACACGATCCCCGGCGCCCTGTGGATTCGCCGCGGACGACATCGATCGGCGCCACCTCGAGATTCCGCGCGACCGCGACATCGTCGTGTTCTGCACCTGACCCAACGAAGCGACCAGCGCCCGGGTGGCGCTACGGCTCAAGCGTCACGGCATCACGCGGGTCCGGCCTCTCCAGGGCGGCCTCGGGCTCTGGATGGACAGTCAGCTCCCGACCGAGAAGCTCCGCGACCCCACCTCGGCGCGGGAGCCGGCCGCCTAGTCCGCCGATCAGCGCTTGCGAGGACGCTTGTCGTCCGCGTGAACCAGCGCCACCGCCGCCTCGGGCGTGAGCACGCGGAAGGCCATGGTCTCCACCAGATAGAGGCGGACGGCTTCGTCCGTGTGGTTCTGATAGGCGATCGACACGTCGGTGCCGATCGTCAGCTCGAAGTCGCCGCCGCGAAGGCTCAGCACGACCGCGCCGTTGACCGCCGGCGCCCACACGAGCGGCCCGTCGACGAGCTTTCTCACCACGTTCAGCACGGGATAGCCGCCGTCACCCACCGCTTGAGTGAGCCCCGTGTAATAACGCGGGCCCATGGCGATCGCGTAGGGACCGTCGACGCCGGCCAGTCGCAGAAGTCTCGTCGCTTCCGCGATGCTGTGCGGATAGTTTTGGAAGTCATCCGGAATCGGCAGGATGGGATGGGCCGACGCCTGGTCGATGCCCTCGATGCCGCCGTCCGCGTAGCCGTGGAAGATCGCGGTGTCCTCGGCGTAGGCGATGCGAGAGGCCGCGTCGATCAGGGGTTGGAGCTCGGGGTCCTCCGCTCCGCGCTCGACCGCATCCATCTCCTCGCGCGCGAGCTCGAAGTACGAGCGCAGCTCGATCAGGGGCCTCGTCTGTCTCCGTGTGGCCTCGACGTTGTCGGCGGGCCCGCGGCCGAGCGGCTCCCGGCGCCCGGTGTTCACGGCGGCCGCCGTCGGGCCCAGGGGCCCGTCGAAGTCGACCAGCTTCCGCCCCGCGAGCTTCAGCTTGAGTACGCGTGTGGCCTCGGCGTCGATCTGCTTCCACGCTGCGGTCGAAATGGGCGCGAGCTCTCGTTTGAGGTTGTTCATAGGCTCTGGCCGCCCTTCAGGCTGCCGATGCCGAGCGAACCCCCGCTTCCGGCCGCGGAATCAGCGCCGCCTTCGCCACCGCCGGCGCTGGCTTGCTCTCGCATGACCAGCGATCCGGTCGTGAACAAGTACTCCTTGAGGTGCGCGTCCATCGTGGCGTCGCGGCGCCGGTACCACTCGAGCAGCATGGCGAAGTGCTCCTTCTCCTCGTCTCGATTGTGCGCCAGGATCGCCTTCAGATCGGAGTCGGTGGCCGCGTCGACGCGCTGGTCGTACCAGTCGGCGGCCTCCAGCTCTTCCTGCATGGACGTGAGCGCCCGATGGTTGTCGAGAGTCTCCGGTCTCAGCTTGCTTTCCGACTCGTGGTAACCCGCCGAATTCGCCATTCCCGCTCCTTTGGAACATTGGTTCGCGCGTGTCTGGGTGCCCGGTGGAGCGACAGTCACGATACTCCCACCGTGACTCGGCTTCAACGGGAGGCGAGATGGTCGGGTCACGGGTGGTCGTTTGACCTCATGGGAGAACCGACGTACGTTCGGTGCAGCCCTCGACCGTCTAAAGGGGTCAGCCGTGCACGTGACCGCGACGAGGGACGAAGGAGGGGACCGTGGTCTGGGGAATGACGCTCGAGACGTTCACGGCCGTGCATGTCGTGTTGAGCCTGATCGGGATCGTCGCGGGATTCGTGGTGCTGCTCAGCTTTTTCAGGGGCAAGCGGCTGCGCGTCTGGACCGCACTGTTCTTGCTCACCACGGTCGCGACGAGCGTCACCGGATTCGCCTTCCCGGTCGATCACCTGCTGCCGTCCCACATCGTGGGCGCGATATCGCTCGTGGTGCTCGCGGTGGCGATCGTCGCCCTCTTCGGGCTTCACTTCCGGGGCGTCTGGCGCGGCATCTACGTGGTGTCTACCGCCCTGGCGCTCTACTTCAACGTATTCGTCGGGGTCACCCAGGCCTTCTTGAAGGTCCCGGCGCTCCACGCGCTCGCACCGCAGCAGACGGAGCCACCCTTCGTGGTCGCCCAGCTGCTCGTGCTCGCCCTCTTCATTCTGCTCACGGTCGTTGCGGTGAAGCGATTCCGACGCGACGTGGTCGCCCGCGCGTGAGGGCCCCGAAGAGCTGACGTCGGCGGCTCAGCTCTGACTGCCGACCAGCTTCTCGAAGCGCGGATCCGGACAGAACCAGATCGCCGCGACCAGGACATAGAGCGCGCAGGAGATCAGTGGTTGAACGAAGGCGAGCCCGATCGCCACGACGTAGATGACCACCGAGATCTTCCCCTTGAGATCCCGGCCGAGCGCTCTCGCCAGCAGCGAGTCCTTCCGTGGACGCGGAGGAGCAGGCGAGTGAGGATGTAGTAGGCGGCGCCCGCGCCGAGCAGCACGGCGCCATAGGCCGCGACGGGCAGTGGCGCGAAGTGGCTGGTGCCCACCCAGCCGGTGACGAACGGTACGAGCGAGAGCCAGAAGAGCAGATGCAGATTCGCCCACAACGTCGCGCCGTGCACGTGGCGCACGGCGTGGTACAGGTGGTGGTGGTTGTTCCAGTAGATCCCGACGAAGATGAAGCTCAGCACGTAGGTCAGGAATACGGGCAGCACCGGCGCGAGCGCCGCCGCGTCGGTGCCGTGCGGCACCTTCATCTCCAGGACCAGGACGGTGATGATCACGGCGATCACAGCGTCGCTGAAGGCTTCGATACGGCCTTTACCCATGGCGCGTCACGACACGATCCTACGCGACCGACCGGGGAGCCGCCAAGATGAGCGATCTGATGCCGTCAGCTGAAGCGATCGAATGCCCGGCCGGCCTGGCGTCCGCGCCCGTCCTCGAGTCGTATCCGGCTCACCAGGCGGCTCTGCCCGGCGGCCTGGTCGTGCGCCGGGCGCTGCCGCGCGCCGGCCGGCGGCTGGTGGGACCGTGGTGCTTCCTCGATCACTATGGCCCGCTCGCATTCGGCGCGGGCAAGCCGATGGACATCGGACCGCATCCCCATATCGGGCTGCAGACCGTGACCTGGCTGATCGAGGGCGAAGCGCTCGGGGCGCCGCTATCCCTTGATGCTGCCCAGGGTCAGCCCCGCCGCAATGTAGCGGCGGACGGCAAAGAAGAGAACGATCGGTGGCAGCGCATAGATGAGAGAGGCCGCCACCGGGTAGTTCCACGGCGTGTCCTCGTTGTCGAAGAACGTCGCGAGCGTTATCGCCACGGTCTTGTTCCTGGGAGAGGACAGCAGCATGAACTGGTACAGGTATTCGTTCCAGGCGGTCAGCAGGGCGTAGGTGCCGACCGCCGCCAGGGCCGGCGCCATCAGGGGGAGATAGATCCGCATGTAGACCTGGCCGGGCATCGCGCCATCGACCCGCGCTGCCTCGTCAAGCTCCATCGGGATCAGTCGGCCATACCATTGGAGGATCAGCACCGCATAGGGGATGGCGAATGTCACATCCGCTGCGATCACCGCCCACAGGCTGTCCATCAACCCGTACTCGTGCATCAGCCGATAGAACGGGATGACGAGGAAGTACGCAGGAACCGTATAGAAGAGGAGCGCGGTGGTGGAGATCACCCCGCCGTTGCCCAATCGCATCCGGCCCAGCGCGAAGCCCGCCAGCGAACTGATCAGCACGGTCAGCGCCATCGTCATGATGCCGATGAAGAAGCTATTGCCGAACTGGTGCCAGAAGTCTTGAAGGTACCAGTACCGCTGGAACACGACCCCGCGGAAGGCCTCGAGCGTCGGGGCAGTCGGCCAGATGTCGCCGGTGAACTCCGTATCGCCCTCGGGGTCGAGGGCGATCAACATCATGTTGTAGACCGGCAGCAGCCACCAGATCAGCAGCACGACGGCGAGCACCACGGCGCCCGCGTCGCTGACGAGTCGGCGTAGTCGGTGGCGCCGCAGACTCGACGTCCGGCCCCAGGCCGGCGCGACACTCATAGCTGCACCTCGCTCGTTTGCAGCCGGCGTATCAGAAGGATTCCGAGCGCGACAATCACCGGCAGAGCCGCCATGACGGCGGCGACGCCGAGCTCGGGTTTGCCATGGTCAAACAGGTATTCGACGCCCAGGGTCGCCAGCACGTCCGTCGAACCGAGGGGTGCGCCGCCGGACACGAGATCCACGGTGTTGAAATCGCCGATCATCCAGATCGCCGAAAGCAACGTGCAGACGAGATAGAGGTTCGCCAGCAGCGGCACCACGAGATGGACGAAGCGCCGGAAGCCGGTGGCCCCGTCGATATCGGCAGCTTCGTAGAGATCCTGAGGGATCGCCATCCGCCCCGCCAGCAGAATGAGGGTCCAGAACGGCATCGTCTTCCAGGTCGAGGCGACGATGTTGGCTCCGAGCGCGAGCCAGTAGTGGGTCAACCAGTCCGGACCGTATATGCCGAACAGCTTCTCGAGCACGCTGTTCAGGAACCCCCAGTACACCAGCATCCAGTGAAAGGAGATGAAGCCGGTTTGCGCCGGCAGCGCCCAGGGCAGCATCGAGACGACCAGCATCGCCTTGACCCACCGGCTACGGCGCATGAAGAAACCGGACAGCAGCAGAGCGAAGAACAAGCTGGTGTTCACGCCGATGCCGACATACAGCATGGTGCTGACGACCGCGTCCCGGTACTCATCGCTTGCAAACAGCGTGAGGTACAGCGACGGGCTGCTCGCCATCCAGAGCCCGTAGGCGAGCGGATAGACGGCAAAGGCGACCAGGACCGCCGCGTAGGGGACGACGAAGGCGATCGCCCAGGCGAGCTCGACGCCGCGCAGGTGGGGGTGCCAGGACCGTCGCCGCGGCCGGTTGAGCGTGCTGGGCCCGGCTGCAAGAACCTCCTGCGTGCTGCTCACAGCCGTGTCCTCACCTCTGCCCGACCGGGCGTCTCGCGAAGGTCGCTTCGCGGTGGACAGCGGTGACGTGCCGCCTAACCCTGGACGCGGCGAGATGCGCCGGGCGGCGGGGTCAGCCCTTGACCCCGCCCATCGTCAGGCCGGCGGTCATGCGCCGGCGGAACGCGTAATAGATCGCGACCGGCGGTGCCGCGTAGATGATCGCGGTCGCCATCATGTAGTTCCACGGCGACTGGTCGCTGCTGAGGAACTGCGCGAGCGCCACCGGCACCGTCATGTTCGCCTTCGAGGACAGGAGCAGGAACTGATACAGGTACTCGTTCCAGGCCAGGAGCAGCGCGTAGGTGCCGACCGCGACCAGCGCCGGTGCCATCAGCGGCAGATAGATTCGCAGATAGATCTGCGGCGGCGAGGCGCCGTCGATGCGTGCCGACTCGTCGACCTCGATCGGGATGCTCCGGCCGTACTCCTGGAAGACGAAGATCGCGTACGGCGTCGCGAACGCCACCAGGGCGGCGATCACCGACCACGGGTTGTTGGCGAGCCCGTAGTTCTGCATGATCCGGTAGAACGGGATCGCGAGGAACGACGCTGGGATCACGTAGGTCAACAGCGCGGCGTTGGTCACCAGCCAGCCGTGGCGGATCCGCATCCGGCCGATCGCAAAGCTGGTCAGCGTGCCCGAACAGCAGCGCGAAGAACGTCACCATCAGACCGATGAAGAAGCTGTTGCCGAACTGGCGCCAGAAGTGCTCCAGATACCAGTGGCCCTGGGTCAGGACGCCCCAGAAGCTCTCGACCGACGGGACCCTCGGCCAGATATGGTCGGTGAAGACGTCGCCCTCGGGCTCGAGCGAGATCAGCACCATGTTGTAGAGCGGCACGAGCGTCCACACGACGATCACCGCGGAGAGAACCACGGTCCCCGCAGTTGCGCAGGTACCGGCGGAGCCGTTCCGAGCTGTGCGCCCGGGATGACGCTCGAGTTGCCAGCCTCGCGTCCGCCGCGATCGTGCTCATATCTGAACCTCCGAGGTGCGGAGCTTGCGCATCAGGACGATCACCAGCGGGATGACCAGCGGCAGCGCCGACATCACCGCGGCCACGCCCAGCCGTGGCTGACCGATCTCGAACGCATCGCGGATGCCTAAGGTGGCCAGCACATGTCCCTGGTTGGCGGGGCCGCCGCCGGAGACGAAGTTGACGGCGTTGAAGTCGCCGAGCAGGAAGATCGTCGAGAGCAGGGTGCAGATCAGGTAGAGGTTGGCGAGCAGCGGGAAGGTGATGTGCACGAACCCGCGCAGCCCGGTCGCCCCGTCGACTTTGGCGGAGTCGTTGATCTCGAGCGGGATCGCCATCCGGCCGGCGAGCAAGATCAGCGTCCAGAACGGCGTCCACTTCCAGATGTGGGAGACGATGACCGCGCCCAGCGCCGACCAGCGGTCATTGAGCCACGACGGCCCCTCGATGTGGAAGAGGGTGTAGAGGACGTTGTTGAGGAAGCCCCACTCGCCGTTGAGCATCCAGTGGATCGAGATGAACGTCGAGATCTGCGGCACCGCCCAGGGCAGGACGAAGATCAAGAGCAGCGCCTTCATCCACCAGCCCGGTCGCATGAAGAAGCCGGACAGCAGCAGGGCCAGGAACATCTTCACGTTCACGCCGAGCGCCAGATAGAGGATGGTGTTCACCACCGTGCTCTGGTAGATCGGGTCGGCGAAGAGCTCCCGGTAGAGACTGACTTCGCTGCCCATCCACAACCCGTAGACCACCGGGTACGCGACGAAGGTCGAGAACACCGCGATGTACGGCACGACGAAGGCGACGGCCCAGGTGTACTCACCGCCCTTGAGGCCGCCGCGCAGAGAGCGCGGCGAGCGTGCGCCGCCGGATGGCCGGGCGGCCGATGTCGACGACCGAGGTGCCGTTCATGGTTCGTCTCCGTCCTCACGCCTTCTTGTACTTGGAGAAGATCTCCTCGATGCGCTTGAATGCCTTGTCGACCGCCACTTCCGCCTTCACGCCTTCCTTCGCCACGTCGATCATCGCCATGCTCCACACGTGCTGGTTGCGGACTTCCGCCATCGCCACGTTGAACACGAAGTAGTCGGGCGTCGTCGGGCCGAGCAGCGCCCATCTGGACGTAGCCCCGCAGATGTGGATCCTTCGGGTCCTGCCAGAATGGGCTCTTGGCGAGTGACGGCATGACCGGCAGCCAGCGGCCCAATCCCAGCTCGACGAATTCGCCGCAGACCTTCGGCTGAGCGAAGTACTTGAGGAATTCCTTCGCCACCGTGACGTTTTTCGCCCCCTTGGGGATCATCCAGCAGGTGACGCCGACGATGGCCGGGACGGGCTTGCCCTGGTTGTCGCTCGGGTAGCCCGGGACGCCGTGGGTCACCATGTCCTTGAAGTACCAGTCGGGGTGCTTTTCCTTGACCGCGACCTCGGTCGAGAGCGTGCCGTCGACGTCCATCACCATCAGCTTGGCGTGGAAGGCGTTGTTGTCGTCCGCGTCGTTCCAGTTGATCGCGCTCGGCGGAACGTAGCCGTCCCGATAGGCGCCGCCGAGGTACGCCGAGGCCTTGATGGCCGCTTCCTTCACCTTCGGGTCGTCGAGGTGCAGATTGCCGTCCTTGGTGACGATGTCCTGACCGCCGTGAGCCAGGAGAAACGCCATGAAGAGGTTGTAGGGGTCGACCCCGTTGGCCGTCACCTGGAAGCCGATGCCGTACACTTTGCGCTCGCCCTGCTTGCGCAGGTTGTCCTGTACCTTCTTGAAGAAGTCGAAGTATGCGTCCCAGGTCTTCGGGATGTCCTCGATCTTGAAACCGGCCTTCTCCACCAGCGGCCGCCAGATGTGACAGGGAACGACGGCGGCCCGCACGGGCACACCGTATTGGCCGACCTTCCTGGTGACGTTGTTGTAGGCCTGACCGGACACGACAGCGGTCTCGCTGAACTGGCCCTTTTGAGTCTCCACGACGTCGCTGACGTCGACCCACCGGTCTTGCCAGCCGTATATCTGTAAGATCTCGCCCGGGTTGTTGGACATCACATCGGGGACGACCCCGCTGGTCAGCGCCGCGACGATCTTCTGCCGTTCCGGCGCGAAGGGGGTGATGCTCAGCTCGATCTTGTTGCCGCTCTGCTTCTCGTAGTCGGCCACGGCCTTGCGCAGGGACACGTCCTCGTCCTGAACAAATCCTTGCGGGAACCACACGCTCGCGGTG
>CAWBMV010000020.1:0-150110 GCA_963789955.1 uncultured Candidatus Rokubacteria bacterium | reverse complement strand
CATCACACGCCGGCGGTGATCCTCTACGACATCTCGCCGCCGTACGACGCGAACGGGCGATTCCTCCGGCTCGTGCGCAGCTCGGAATCCCTGAAGAAGCACCAGTTCGTGCTGACCACGACCAACAAGCCCGCGCTCGAGCAGCTGGTCGGCGAGACCGAGGCGCTCGAGATCATCGGAAAGCCGTACGATCTTCGGCAGGTCGTCGACGCGGTCCGCACGGCGCTGGCCCGTTCCGCGTAGCGGCCTCTAGCTCGGATTCGCCGAAGCCGCCTCGGCCGACACACCTCGCCACCACTGGAAGGCGAGCCCCTGAATCAGCGAGAGACCGAGCCAGACCGCGTCGTCGGTGACGTACGCCGACACGAACGTTCCGGTCAGGCCGCGCACCACCAGCACGACCGCGACCGCCGCCCCGAGATTCACGGCGAAAAAGACCAGGATCAGCCCCACAGATTCGAGCATCTTACCGATGGCGGCTCCGAGGCTGGCGGTGGAGAGCCGGAGCGTCTTCGCGCCGAAATAGTAGGCGCCGATGGACGTCAGCCCCGCCAGCGCCGCGATGAAGGTCGCCTCCATGATGTCCTCCAGTGCTAGATGTAGCCAGCGATCCGGTAGTAGAGCCACCCGAGCGACTCCGTGATCAGGACACGCATCAGCGCCAGCCGTGACTCGGGAGCGTCGGCTTCGACGAACGTGTCCGAGGGCGCCGCGTGCACCTCGAACCCGGCGCGCTCGAACAAGGCGCACGCGCGCGCGAGGTGCCCGGCGTTGGTGACCAGCAACACGCTGCGGGCGCCGCGCGACTGAAGGAGCGCCTTCACCCGAACGGCTTCTTCTCGCGTCGTGTTCGCCCGGGCTTCCGTCAGGATCGCGGTGCTGGGAATGCCGTGCAGGCGCGCCTGCTCCGCGCGCACGTCGGCTTCGGTCGGCCCACCTCCGGTGCCTCCACCCAGAAGGACCAGGACCGGGGCGAGGCCGCGCTGGTACAGCTCGATGCCGCGATTGGTCCGGCGCTGGGATTCGAGACCCAGCATGCCGGACGGCGACACCGATCCGCCGAGCACGACGATGGCGTCCGAGTGAACGAGGTCGGGCGGGACGGCCATCCATAGGTTCAGGCGATGAGCGACCGGAGTGAACGCGGTGACGAGGAAGGCCACGACTCCGGCGAGACCGAGCAGACGGCACACCCGATCGAACCGACGGTCCGTGGTGAACACGCCACCTAGTTTCTGTCGGCTTCGCAGTGAGACCAAGAAATCAGGGCGGAGGGCTGGCCGCAATGGACATCGCGGCGACCCCGGCCGTCAGCCGAGCGGCAGCCGCATGGCGAACGTGCTGCCGACTCCGGGCGCCGTTTGCACCGAGAGCTGTCCGTCGTGCGCGACGACGATCGAGTGAACGATCGACAGGCCGAGCCCCGCGCCGCCGGCCTCGCCGGTCCGCGCCGCGTCGAGCCGGACGAACGGCTCGAAGATGCGCTCCGCGTCCGCCGGGTTCATGCCGACGCCGGTGTCGGTCACCGCCACCACCGCGTGCTCACCGTCGCGCTCGAGCGAGAGCTCGACCGTGCCTCCCGCCTGCGTGTACTTGATCGCGTTCTCGACCAGGTTGACGATGGCGCGCCGGAGCGTCAAATGATCCCCGTTGACGACGAGCGGCTCGACGGGACCGAGGCGGACGATCACGCCGCGCCCGTTCGCCAGCCGCGCCCCCGTGTCGACCACGTCCATGAGCAACGTCTCGAGCTCGATCGTGTGTCGAGGAAGGACCATCTCCATGCGGAGGCGCGACAGCAGCAAGAGATTCTCGGCGAGCGCGATCAGCTGCTCGACCTCCTCGAGGCTCGAGCGGAGCACCTCGCGGTACTCCGGCGGGGTGCGGTCGGCCCGGAGCGCCACTTCGATCCCGCCCTTGAGCACCGTCAGCGGCGTCCGCAGCTCGTGCGCGGCGTCGACGGCGAACCGCCGGACGTGGGTGAAGGCCGTCTCGAGGCGTCCGAACATCGCGTTGAGCGTCTCGGCCAGGTGATCGAGCTCGTCGTCCGTCCCGCGCAGCGGCAGGCGACGCGTGAGGTCCTGGGCGCTGATGCGCCGGGCCGCGCGCGACATCGTTCTCACCGGACGCAGCGCGGAGTGCGCGAGCCAGGCGCCGCCGACCAGCGCGAGCCCGAGTCCCATCGGCACCATGATGGCGAGAGTCTCCATGTAGCCGGCGAGCGCGCGATCGATGTCGGTGAACGCGGCGCCGACCTGGATGAATTGCTCGGGCGCCGGCGCCTGCGTGAGCGGGATGGTCAGCAGGCGTACGCGCTCACCGTGCGAGAGGACGACCGTCTCGAATGTGGGATCGCCCGAGCGTCCGCGCTTGCGCGCCTTGGCCGAGAGCCGCAGGTGCCGGCCGCGCAGAGCGCCGGACTCCGCTCGCGGCTGGCCGTCCGGCCCGATGACCCGATAGAACACGTCGAGAAACCGCGTCCCGAGAATCTCGCGGACCTCCGCCTCGGACCGTCGGGCTTCGCCGATCCCGGCATCGCGAACGGTTTGGCCGACCATCAGGAGCTCGACGTCGGCGCCGCTGATCAAGGTCCGTCGGAGCAGGAAGTACGAGACGGCGCTGATGACGAGCACGATCGCCAGCAGGACGCCGCCGTACCACAAGGTCAACCGCGTCCGCACCGAAAGGGCGCGGCCGAGCCACCTCACTCTTCGACCTGCAGCACGTAGCCGGCGCCGCGCACGGTGTGCAGGAGGCGGCGCTCGCGGTCGCGATCGATCTTGCGGCGGAGGTAGCCGACGTACACGTCGATGACGTTGCTCTCGGCGTCGAACCCCAGTCCCCACACGTGCTGCGCGATCATCTGCCGGCTCAGGACGCGGCCGGTGTTGCGCAGGAAGTACTCGAGCAGCGCGTACTGCCGCGCGGTGAGCTCGATGCGCCGCTCGCCGCGCGTGACCCGTCGCGTGGCCGGATCCACGACGAGATCGTCGATGGTCAGGATCGGCGCCCGCGCGACGTCGCGCCGTCGCAGCAGGGCGCGCACGCGGGCGAGGAATTCCTCGAACGCGAACGGCTTCGTCAGATAGTCGTCGGCCCCGAGATCGAGACCGGCCACCCGGTCGGGAACGCTGTCGCGCGCGGTCAGGATGAGCACCGGCACCGCGACCTTGTGAGCCCGCAAGGTCTTCAGCACGCCGAACCCGTCCTGGCCCGGCAGCATGACGTCGAGAATGATCAAATCGTACGCCGGCTCGGTGAGCACGAAATCGAGCGCTTCGGCGCCGTCGGTGGCGATTTCGACGGCGTGACCCTCCTCGCAGAGGCCCTGCCGCACGAATCTTGCGACTTTCCGATCGTCTTCGACGACCAGGATTCTCACGCCGCGCCTCCGGGTCGACGGACCGCGCCGATCGCCGTCTGCCGACGCCCGGAATCTGGACGAATCGCCGATCCTGAGACGTTTCTCATGTGCGTCTCATTTGCTCGTCATGGTGAGCGTTCATCTTCGGGGCAGACGCAGCCAACCCCGATCGTGGAAAGGAACACCATGTGGGTCGACCGCTACTCCGCCGTGTGCCAGGAATGCCCTGACCTCGTCGCCATTTACGAATCGCCCGACGGCCGCTTCGCGCTGCTGCTCCGCCAGACCCTGGTGCCGCTGCCTGAGGAATTCTCCAGCCTGCGCCGCGCCACGCGCAGCGCCGCTCGGGCGGCGACCACGAAGCTCCGAGCGGCCGGGTTCGGCGGCGGCTTCATGATTCTGCAATGGCAGCCCCTCGGCACGGCGGCCGCCGTCATGAACGAGTGGCCATGCCGGTACGACGCCGATACCGCACGGCGTGCCCAGCTCACGGCCGTCGCCGAGCGGTACGCGGCCGACGAGCGCTACCTCACGAGCCAGACGCAGTCGCGCCGGCGGACCCCACCGCGGGCCCTCGACGTGTCGCCGCCCTTCGCGTCCTCGACCGAGCTTCACGCGCTCCAGGCCTGGTACGACGCCATGGCGCCGTCCTGGCTCGGCATCGAGCCGCTTCTGCGCCGTGCGCTGGTCCTGAAAACACATCGATGGATCGCCGAGCACATCCTCATCCCGGCGGCCGACGGCCGAACGGCGCCGTTCGAGATCCGCCAGACGATCAAGCACCTCGGCAGCACGCTCCTCGAGATGATTCCGCCGGACGACCGCGCGGTGTGGAGCGTGTGGGTCGGCCTCGTCGTCAGCGATCTCGAGCGAGCGATGCGTCGGCCGACCGACGACTGGAATCAGGCCTGGGCGCGCTGGCTGCTCCTGATCGCCTACAGCGTTCCCATCCCGCGCGAGCGTCCGACTCCGATGTGGCCGGTAGGGCTCACGTCGCTGGCCGGCGCTGATCCGTACCACGTCTGATCGGCAACACGAGAGGGAGGCACGCGTATGACTGACTGGTGGGCCGAGCTCGAGAACGAGCTGCTGAGCTGTGTGGAAGAGATCGGGCTTGCCACACCCGCAGAGGTCGGACGGCGTCTCGGATTCTCCGAGACGTCGGCCGCCTCGCTTCTGGCGATTCTGGTTCGAGAGGGCAAGGTACGGATGTGCCTCGTCCAGTCGGCGACACCGGCGGCCCATCTCGCGACGGGCGCCGACGTCACGCGCCGCCGGCCGAGTGACGCACCGGGCTCGACGAGATGCCGTCGGCAATCAGATCACCCCGACTCCAGGCCCCGGAGCGACGTCCGCCTCATGTGGTAGGCGCGTCGACGTTGTGCATGCGGTGTGCCGTTCGAGCCGTCGCGCGGAAGCGCCGTGATGTGTCGTGGGTCCGCGACGCTCGCGGCACGTGACCTCGCGTCCGTCGGTCGCTCTCGACCGCCTCGAGCGAGAAGCCCTCGCGCGCGAGGTATTCGCGAACGAGCTCGCCGAGCTCGGTGTCGTCGTCCACGAGCAGCACGCCGACGGCCCGGGCCGGCGTCGGTTGGCGGCATCAGCATGTCGTCGATCGACCCCGGCGACCCCGGAGCGGCCCGAGGCCGTCCGGAGCCGCCGAAGACGCGCTGGTGACTCAGCCGCGGTTGGCGACGTCCCCGCTCATCGCGGGGGAGAGCATGGAAACCTCGTCTGGACCGGGTGGCCCGGACGCTGTTGACCACATTGCGCGCGCCGTCCGAGGAGAAATCGACCTTCACCCACTCGCCGACCTTGAGACCGGCGAGCATCTGCGGATCGGGGGCTTTGAGCTCCATCCCGTCCGACAGCTGGATCAAACTGAGCGCGCGGTCGATGAAGCTGACCTGGGCGATCTTCACTCCGCTATAGCCGGCGCCCGGGCCGTCGGCCAGTGCGTGCCCCACCGGAGCGATCAGAGTAAGCGACACGGCCAGCATGAGAATCTGGAATCGACGCATAGTTGTTGCCTCCTATCGCAGCACTTCGCGGCCCGTGGTCACCACGGGCCATCTCGATCGAGTTAGAGCGAGACCTGCGAGAGGAGAGCCGGCGGAGCGCGCGACTCCTGGGAGGGGAGTCGAACGCTCGAGAGAAGCGCTGCCGTGTCGGCGATGAGGTCGAGTGTCGGCTGGGCGCGACACGGGATGCTGACCGCGACGGGACCGATCGCGTCGTGACTCGACGGTCCGCGTCCGGCGGCGTGTCCGCGCTCGTCGTCGCTGGATGCGTCGCTCCGCCACGTCGGGTCGACGGGAACAGTGTCGGCGAGGGCGCCGAGCGACTGCAGCATCCCGACGAACGCGAGCGTGATCAATCCAGCGAGCACGTGATTCAACGTACTCCCCCATCCCGATCGACTCAAGTTATCGGGCCGCGCCGAGCGACGGCTTGACCACCGTCGGGGTCGCGTGTTAGTTGTCCGACGCCGCGCGAGACGAGACCATATCGGCGCGCATCGGTCCGCGGCTTCTCGTCGACCGTCGCCGCCGCCGTCTCGACACCTAAAGGGGCGGCGAACAAGGAGAGATTCGATGCTCTGGACGTTGCTGGCCGCGCTTTTTCTGACGATACTTCCGGCGCCCGCGGCGGCGCAGCGCTCCCCGGTCATCCTGTCGACGACCACCAGCACACAGGATTCGGGTCTGCTCGACGTCCTGGTCCCGCTCTTCGAGCAAAAAACCGGCTACACGGTCAAGACGATCGCGGTGGGCACCGGTCAGGCGCTCGCGCTGGCGGCGCGGGGCGAGGCCGACGTCGTGCTCGCCCACGCGCCCGCGCTCGAGAAGAAATACGTCGCGGACGGCAAGATGCTCGACCGCCGGCTCGTCATGTACAACGACTTCGTCATCATCGGTCCGGCGGACGATCCCGCGAAGATCAAGGGCGTGACGAAGGCGGCCGACGCGATGAAGGCGATCGCGGCGACCGGCTCACGCTTCGTCTCACGCGGCGACAACTCCGGCACGCACCTGCTCGAGAAGACACTGTGGAAGCTGGCCGGCGTCGAGCCGCAGGGCGCCTGGTACATCGAGGCGGGGCAGGGCATGGGCGCGACGCTCGGCATCGCCGACGATCGGAAGGCCTACACCCTGACGGACCGCGGGACGTTTCTCGCCTTTCAGAAGCGCGTGCGTCTGCCGATCCTGGTCGAGGGCGACAAGCCGCTGCTGAACATCTACTCCGTGATGCTGGTGAATCCGAGCAACGGCCCGAAGGTCAACACGGCCGGCGGCACGGCGTTCGCCGAGTTCATGCTGTCGGCCGAGACGCAGAAGCTCATCAAGACCTTCGGCGTCGACAAATACGGGCAGCCCCTGTTCGTGCCCGTCGCGGGCGCGAAGGAAGAGGAGATCGGCGGCAAGGAGTGACGGCTAGCTGCGCTCGAACGCCCGCTTGATCTCCGTCTCGGCCCAGAGCATCGCCTCCTTGGGCTTGGAGGCGTTCGTGACCACCCGCGCGAACATGTTCGGGATGATGTAGCTGTTCGTGATCAGCTGAATCTTCTCGTCCGGCGGTGCGGGCCACCCGTACAGGTGCGAGTATTTCGCCGCCCCCTTGAGCGGCTTGTATTTCTTGTCGATGTCCCACACCGGGTGGTTTTCCATGTCGCGCCAGGTGGGTGGTTGTAGCTGTCGCCCGAGACGATCCACTCGTGGTACTGCGCGGGCTCGAAGAACCACTTCAGGAAATCGCGCGCGACGTCGACGTTCTTGCTGAACTTCCAGATGCCGAGGCTTCGCGGCACGCCGACGGTGTGACGGCCGTTCGGCCCCGCCGGCGACGGATGGAAGCCGGTCTGCTCGGCCACCGCGAGCTTTTCCTGCTTGGCGACCACGTAGTGGCTGATCGGGTTGTGAATCCAGGAGCCCTTCCCCGAGTTCAACCACTGGTTGTTGCCCGCGTTGTCCCACGAGAGCACGGCCGGGTCCATCGCGTCGTTGTAGAGGGTCTGCACGTACTCGATCGCCATCTCGGTCGCTTCGAGTTGATCGCGATCGTCTTGCCGTCCTCAGCGACGTCCTTGGCGCCGTAGCACCAGAGGATCGAGTAGAGCGTCGAGACCGAGTCGGTCGTCTGGCTGATCGCGAACCCGACGGGGTTGCCGAGCTTCTTCAGCTTGCGCCCGGCGCGCAGCAAGTCGTCCCAGGTATCGGGTTCGCGCTCGCTGACCTTCTCGAACAGGTCGATCCGATGACTGCCCGGGAAGGAGGTGTACATGAACGGAACGCCGAGCCACTGCCCCTTGACCAGGGCGTGTTCCTTCAAGAACGGGTACCAGTCGCCGTGCTTCTTCGCGAGGTCGTTCGCGATGTCGGACACGTCGGCCAGTCCGGGCTGGAAGAGCCAGGCGTAGTGCATCTCCAGGCTCATGATGTCGTGACCCGACTTGCTCATGATCTCCGCCGACAGCTTGGCGGGCATCTGCACGCTCTGGATGTGGTCGATGCGCACGTTGACGCCGGAGGCCTTCGTGAAGCGCTTCGCGAGCTCGGCCAGCTTCACGTCCGAGGCGGGCGCGTAGTTGACGGCGGTCAGGAGACTCAACTCGCGCGCGGCCCAGCTGGCCGGCGCGCGGCCGGCGGCGAGGATGCCGGCGACACCCGCCAGGGCGCGTCCGCCGGTCCTGAGGAACGCGCGCCGTCCGGCGCTGCTCTGGGAGCTTCCGATGGTCCGTGGCAGTCCGCTTTGGCTCATCGCCCGCCTCCTGGCGACGGACTCTATGTTGACGCGGGGTGCCTGTCAATTGCGCAGTGAGCCAGCTCTCGGACGGCGACGTCGTTACGACCGGAGCGCGGGCTCCCGCTCAGCCGCAGTGTGGCTGGCTCAGATCGTCGGGCTCGAGACAGGCGATCTCGAGATCGATCACGGCGCGGATATCCTCGAGCTTTGCAACGAGCTCGGGATACCCGGCGGCGGCGAGGTCGACCTCGACCTGACACAGGTGTGCGGCCGCTCCAAAGAGTCGCCGCAGGCGCCGCGGGTCGGACATGCTCGACCCGGGGGCAAGACGCGTGCCGTTCTTGAAGCCCTCATCGCTGGTCGGCTTTGGCGTTCTGACACCTGATCGGACGTCCGAGCGGCGTCGCACCAGCACGGACAGCGTCACGGGCTCGACAGCGAGGATGCTAGGATGGGCGGCCGCTTTGCGGCGCACGAGATGAGTGGCGATTTCGGCTTCACATCCCGGGAGTGGCGCAGCTTGCGCGCGCTCCGAACACCCGTCGGGATCCAGCGGGCGTTGGAGGCCATGCCCTATCACGTCGCCTCCAGCGTCTGGTCACCGCGACGCGTGCTCCGCGAGGGCACCGCGCACTGCCTGGAGGGCGCTATTTTTGCCGCGGCGGCGCTTAGGGTCCTGGGCTTCACGCCGCTGCTCCTCGATCTGGAGGCCGTCCAGGACACCGATCACGTCATCAGCGTCTTCCGGGTGCGCGGCCACTGGGGCGCGATCGCCAAGTCGAATTTCTCGGGACTCCGCTTTCGCGAGCCGGTCTACCGCAGCGTGCGCGAGCTCGTGATGAGCTATTTCGAGGCCTACATCAACCTGCGCGGCGAGCGGACCCTGCGCGCGTACTCGCGTCCGGTCAATCTGGCCCGCTTCGATCGGAGTCACCGGGGCTGGATGACGTCGGAGGCCGACCTCTGGTGGATCGCCGAGCATCTCGTGGGCGTGCGGCACACGCGCCTTCTCACGTCTGCGATGACGCGGAGCCTCTCCCGGGTCGATCGGCGCTCGCTCGACGCCGGCCTGGTCGGATATCGCGCGCACTGACGATCAGGAGCCGTCGGTCGGGGGCGTGCGGGCCTCGGGCGGTAGCAAGATCGCTTCCTCGCGCGCGACGTAGACGGTTGTCGACTCGTCGCGCCAGACGACCGCCCAGCCCATCGATCGGAGTCGCTCCTCGGCGAGGGCGTCCCGGCGGTCGGTCTGCCGCCGATCCGGGCTGTGCTCGAGCTCGCGCAGGCGGCGCTCCCCGAGACGGCGGTCGACGATGACGGCAACCTCGGCGTTGCCGGCGAACTCCTCCTGCAGGTATTCGTGAAGCTTCGGCCGGTGGCGCGAGACGATGAACACCAGCTGAGCCATGGGCTTGAAAAATCGTAGCGTCATCGCCCGGCGCGGGTCAAGAAACGCGGCCGCGCGCGAGATTTGATTTGGCGCTGAACCTTCGATATAACGCACCCTGTGATCCGCGCCCTTGCGGCGGTCTGGTTCGTCCTCTCGCTCGCACTGATCCTCGACTCGGCGATAGCCCAGGCCCAGACGACCGAGGCCGACGTCTACGTCGCGCAGGCCGTGCTCGAGTTCGACGACAAGAAATACGATGCCGCGCTCGAGAATCTGCGCCGCGCGCTCCAGCTCGAGCCCGATCACGTCGAGGCGTTGTATTTCACCGGCGCGGTCTACGCGGCGCAGAAGCGCCCCGATCTGGCGGCGCCGTATCTCGAGCGTGCCCGCGCGAAGTCGCCCAAGGATCCGTCGATCGCCTACCAGCTGGGCCTGGTCTACTTCGCCCAGCAGCAATACGACAAGGCGCAGCCGCTCCTGGAAGAGGCGTTCCGCGCGAATCGCGATCTGGACGGCCTCGGTTACTACGTCGGATTCCTGCGTTATCGCAAGAAGGACTACCGGGGCGCGCTTGCCGCGTTTCGCGACGGACGCTCGAACGATCCGGAGATCCAGCAGCTCACGCGCTTCTACAGCGGTCTCGCCCTCGGCGTGCTCGGCCTGCCGGGCCAGGCGGCGGCGGAGGTCGAGCAGGCGATCCGTCTGGCGCCGGGCTCGCAGCTGACGGGACCGGCCGAGCGGCTTCGCGATTCGATCGTAGCCTCGGGCAGCAAGGACCGTCGGTTCTCGTTCGAGGCGCGCGTGGGGCTCACCTGGGACGACAACGTGGACGTGCGCCCCGTGCAGGACAACGACCCGCCCATCGAACCATTGGTGGCGGAGATCCGGCGCCACAAGCACGAGTCCTTCGGCGAGCTCTTCGGCGTGAACACGAGCTACGTGTGGTGGCGGACCCTGGACTGGGAGTCGTCGATCGGCTATTCGTTCTTCATGACGTACCAGAACGCGATGCCGTCGTTCAACGTCATCAACAACCTCGGCACCGCGAGCCTGACCTACAAGACGGCGCTGGCCTCGCTGCCGACGCAGGTGAGCCTCCAGTACGCCTACGATGACACGATCCTCGGCACCGAGCAGTTCCTGCAGCGCCACACCGTGGCCCTGTCCGGCCTCGTCATCGAGAGCGACCGGAACTTCACGCAGGGCTTCTTCCGCTTCCAGGCGAAGATTTTCGAGAACGTCAATCAGGCCGTGCTGATCGCGAACGACAACCGGACCGGCGACAACTACATGGTGGGCTTCCTGCACTACATCCGCTTCGCCGAAGACCGGCACTACATCAAGGCCGGCTATCAGTTCGACTGGGACGACACCGGCAACACCAGCGGGCGGAACTGGATGTACTTCGGCAACCGCGTGAACTTCGGCGCGCAGTACACCTTGCCCTGGCGGGCGCTACGGCTGAAGTACGACCTCGACGTTCACTTCCGCGACTACGTGTACAAGAACACGGTCCTGCCGTCCTACGCGCCGGGCTCGAAGTGGCGCCAGGACCAGGAGATGACGAACATCGTGCGCGCGGAGCTGCCGCTGCCGGCCAACTTCACGCTCGCCGCCGAGTATCAGGTGACGCGCGACTGGTCCAACATCGAGGTGTACTCCTACCTCCGCAACGTCGTCTCGCTCAGCCTGATCTGGTCCTACTGATCTTCGCCTGACGTTCTCCTCGTCGCCTTACTGACCGACCCCGACCTTCACGGTGCCGCCGCTCTGCACCGCGACCAGGCTGCCGGTGAGGCTCGACAGCGGCGTGGTGGGAGTCAGCACCACACCGTTGATGCGGATGGTGCCCGCGGCTGCGCCGGCGATCGCGTTGGCGCCGATGCGGAAGCTGTCGGTCGGCCCGGAGACGGGGATCCCGTTGACGATCGCGGTCGGCACGATCGAGTTGGTGACGTTCAGGACGTTACCGGTACCCGAGAAGCTCACGAGCGAGCGGCCGATCGAGGCCGACGAGCCGCCGGACACGTTGAGCAGCAGACCGTTCAGGATGCTCAGGGTGCTGCTGTCCGCGAGGTTCACGAGGTTGCCCGCGATGTTGAGCACGCTGCCGCCGGCCACGTTCACGAGGTGGCCGTTGGCCACGGCGAGGGCGCTGGCCCTGAGATTGATCATCGCCACGGCGTCGTTCGGGATCGATACCTTGGCGCTTCCGACCAGGTTGACGGCGTGGTCGCCCGTGGTCAGCCCGCTTCCGCCGTTGAGGTTGAGGAGCGGCGCCGTCGCCTCGAGCAGCGCGGTGTCGATCCGGTACGCGTTGCCGGTGACGACGGCGACCGCGCCCCGGTCCGCGCTGAACAGCGGCGCCTGGGCCCCAGGCAGAATCGGCTGGTCGGCGCCGATGGTGAGACCGGTGTCGGGATCGATCTGGGTGATGCCCGCGCGCCCTACGAGATCGAAGAGGTGGCCCGGGGTACCGGCGCCAACCACGAGCACGCCGCCGGCCATGGAGACGAGCGGATCCGTACCGGTCTGCCTGATTTGAGCGCCGGAGTCGAGGCGCAGGAAGCTTCCCGCCATGAACACGGTGCTGTCGCTCATGCGCGCCAGCCCACCCTGAGCCGTGATCGTGCTGCCGCTGAGCCAGATGAGCGGATCGAGCGAGCTACCCACGACCGTCACGCCGGGCGCATCGAAGAAGGTGGACTGCGTTGCGAATTGCTCACCGACCGATCGGAAGAGCGGGCCGTCCAGCGCGAGGGGGCTGACCGAATCCTCTAGAAATGCCGCGAAGTTCCCGATGATGTCCTGCCGGCACTGGGCGCTGCAGAGCGACAGCGAGTCGCCGTTCGACAGCCAATCGACGTCCATCATCAGGACGATCCGACCGGCGTTGCCGGCCAGATCTGTTTCGTTCCAAACGCCGCCTACGATCCCGTTGCCTGCCGTGGCAAGGACGTTGGCGCCAGAGATGCCAATCAATTCCCCCGGCCCATTCGGGGCCCACGTCGTCAGCACGTTGGGTGCTGATGTGACCCCGCCTCGCGCCGTGGGGTTGAACGTGGCGAGCCCGGGGAAGTCAGTGTTGCTACCGACGGTGATGTTCTCTCCCCCGACAACCACGGTGCGAAGGAGGCTTTGAACGGAATTGTTGAGCGCCTGGCAGCATGGCCGCTCGCCCGTGAGGTAGACACCGCCTCCTTTGGCGAGAAATTGAGCGAGCTTCGACTGGTCATCGGCGCTGATCGCACTGAACGCGCCCACGTACCAGATGCTGCCGTACGCCGACAGGTCAGCGGGCAGCTTGGAACCGTTCAGATTGGTGATGAGTGCGCTGGGTTGAACGGCCCGCAGATCCGCCGCCAGAGCGGCCCGCGACGGGACGCTCGGTGAAATGTCCGCGTCCCCGAAGAGGAGCATGCCGCCGGCTTTCATCGAGCCGGGCGGTCCCGGTGTGATGGGCGGCGGGGGCGGCGGTGTGATGGGCGGCGGTGGCGGCGGCATGATAGGCGCCGCCTCCATGGGCGGTGGCGTCGTGGTGACCCCCGGGCCTCCGGGGGTCAGGGCGTCTTGAATCTTCGGGAGCTGAACCGTCGGCGGCGGCGGGATCACCGGGGGCGTGACGAAGGGCGCCGTGCCCGCCGAGAACGTCGCGATGGTCGTGTTCATCGCGGTCTGCTTCGCGTCGTCTTCGGCGCCGCTGACCTGCGGCAGGCTGCTCGAGGAGAGGCCACCCGCAGCGTTGGCCCGCATCGCCGGGCTCATGACGCCGGTGTTCACGATGCCGCCGGTCACGGTCGCGAAGTTATTGGGGCCGACCGTAATGACCTGCGTGCCGCTCGTGACGGCGACCTGACCCGTCAGCACATAGAAGTTGGCGGTCGTCCCGCCCTGAGCGTTGTTCGCGCTGGCGGAGGCGCGAATGACCTCGGCGATGAACACGGTGCCGCGAACTGCGGCGACGGCATTCGGAGTCTTGACCTCGATCTGCTCGCCCGACCGCATCTTGTCCTTGGCGACCGCGACGGCGACCTTGCCGGAGTCGAGGTCGATCGTGGAGCGGCCCGGAACCTCGGTGATCGTCAGAGCCGAGCGCTCGCGCACGGTGACGACCGCCTTGCCGCCCAGCAGGAGACGTGCAAGGGAGCGATCGCCGGTGACGACGCGATCGTTCACGAACACGTCGTCCTTGAACTTCAGCGCGACCGGCTGAGTCCCCGAGGTGCGGGCGGCGGTCACGTTGCCTTCCAGGGTGGTGACGACACCCGCTTTAGTGGTCTGAGCGCTGGCGGAGGCCGGCCAAACGGCGGCGAGCAGGAGCGACAGCGCGACGACAATGCGAGGGGCACTCTTCATAACGGCGTCCTCCTCAACAACGTCAGAGCGTCCAGGGCGGCCACCCGAGACCAGGGAGACGTCTGCATCAATCGGTACCAATGGCCAGCTTTGACCTCCGACTATCGCCGCACCCAGCCAAGCTTGTCAAGTGTCGATCAAATAAGGATTTCCGGAATATTTACTGGAATGAACGAACGATCATCCAGCGGGCTCTCGGGTCACGGAAACTGCGTGGTCAGCAGACCAACGCTGGCTTAGAGTTGCGACGATGGGTCGCTTCGCCGCGCGCCTCACGGCGTCAAATCCGGAAATACGTGGTCGGCATCCTGGCGGCCGCCATCACGGTGGCAGCTCGTGTTCTTCGGGCCGCTCGAGCAACTCGAGCTCTTGTTGTTCGATCAGCTCTTCGAGCTTCGTGGCATTCGTCCGCCGACCTCGCCCATCGTGATCGTCATGATCGACGAGTCCTCCTTCCAGGAGCTCAACCTCCAGTGGCCGTTTCCTCGCGCGCTGCATGGCAAGCTCATCGACCGGATCAGCGCGGACCGTCCGCTCGTCATCGGCCTCGACGTCATCTTCGAAAGCGACTCGAGGTACGGGCCCGAGGACGACAAGGCGCTCGGCGCCGCCATCGCGTCGCGCGGGCAACGTCGTGCTCGGACTCGCCGATCGTCCGAGGACGAGCAGCTCGTCGTCACTCGAACGCGGCCGGCACAGGGCCGCGGCGCGAGGTCGTCAACATGCCGCTTGCCGGTCATTCGCGAGAGGGCCGCGGCTGTCGCGCCCGTTCAACGTCCCTCCCGACGCCGGACAGCCACGTGCGGCGCGTGCCCGTTCGCGTGCGGGTGCCCGGATCCCGAACACGAGCTACGAATGGTGGCTCGGCCTTCGACGCGCAGCTGCATCGCTAGGTGACCGCCGCGGGCTTCCCGACCGAAGCCGCTGCCGAACGTCGGGGAGATCCTGGTCAACTTCGGCGGTCGGCTCACGGAGCTTCGAGCGCGTGCCCGTACTACCGCGTCGTGAACGGCGAGATCCCGGCGGGCCAGTTTCGCGACAAGATCGTCTTGATCGGCTCCGACCAGCGAGATCCTGCACGACGTGTTCGCGACGGCGTTCGCCGCCGGCGGCGACATGCCGGGCGTGGTCATTCACGCCAACGCGCTCGAGACGCTCATCCGCGGCGACCGGATTCGAGAGGTCCCGAAGCTCGCGTCGATGGTGCTCGCGGCGATCGCGGCGCTGGCGGGGTCCTTGCTCGCGATCCGGCTGCGCGCCTTCAGGGCGCTGGTCGTCGTGGTCGTCGTGTGGGTCGCGGCCGGCCTGGTCGCGTTCGTCGCCTTCAAGTACGGCAATGTGTGGATGCGCGGGATGGCGCCCACCTTCGGCCTGGTGCTCGGCTACGGCGCGACCGTCGTCGAGAACTTCGTGCGCGAGCAGCGCGAGAAGCAGCGCCTGTCGCGGTTCTTCTCGCCCGACGTGCTGCGCGAGGTGGTTCGCGATCGCGACGGGCACCTGCTTCGCCCGCAAAAGCGCCTCGTGACCGTGCTCTTCTCGGACATTCGAGGGTTCACGACGATCTCGGAGCGTCTGGCGCCGGAGCAGGTCGACGAGATGCTCCGCGAGTACCTCACCGTGATGACGGAAGTCGTCTTCCGCCATCGGGGCACCATCGACAAGTACATGGGCGACGGCATCATGGCGCTCTACAACGCGCCGCGCGAAGACGCCGAGCACGCGCTGAACGCGATCCGTACCGCCCTCGAGTTCCAGGAGCGGGCCATTGGGTTCTCCGCCCGGTGGCAGACGAAGCTCGGCGTGTCGATTCGCTGCGGCGTCGGCATCAACTCGGGCGAGGCCATCGTGGGGAGCCTCGGCTCCAAGCAGCGGAACGAGTACACGGCGATCGGCGACCCCGTCAACCTGGCGGCCCGACTCGAGTCCGTCACCAAGGACTACGGCGTTCCGATCATCATCAGCGAGTACACGTACGAGTACGTGAAGGGCCGGTTCCCGACCAAAGAGCTCGACACGGTGACGGTGAAGGGCAAGTCACAGCCCGTGAAGATCTACGGCGTCATGCCGTCCAGCATGCGCAAGCATCCGCGCGCCCCGCTGGACGCGGTCGTCCAGCTCACCGTCGCCGACGGGCGCACGTGCCGAGCGCGTACCTTCGACATCAGCGAAGGCGGACTCGGACTGGTCGACGTCCCGGCCGAATGGGCGACCGGCAGCACGGTGGAGGTCCGCCTCGAAGGCGGTGAGGTCGGTCGGAAGATCGTCGCGCGAGGGCACGATCGTCTCGCGTCGCGGCGAGAAGGCCGGTATCCAGTTCACGTCGCTGGATGCGGGCTCGGCGTCGCTGGTCGCCGACTACGTGGCGCGCGGCCGCAATCGCGACGACGAGATCGACGAGGCGGAGGCCGACGCCCGCCGGCGGTAAGCTGGGGTCGATAGGCAGAAGGAGGTCCGCCATGAGCAACGGGATCTTCAATGTGCCCCCACCCCGCAACGAGCCGGTCCTCGGCTACACCCCCGGGAGTCCGGAACGGAAGGCGCTCCGCACGGAGCTCGACCGCCTGGGCGGCCAGGTCATCGAGATCGCGCCGCGCATCGACGGGCGTCGGATCACCACCGGCCGGACGGCGGAAGCCGTCATGCCGCACGACCATCGTCACGTTCTGGCCGTCTGGCACAAGGCCGGCGCCTCCGAGGTGCAGCGCGCGATCGACGCGGCGGGCGCGGCGCATCGCGAGTGGTCGCGGCTCCCCTTTCACGACCGCGCGGCGATCTTTCTCAAGGCCGCCGATCTCCTCGCGGGACCGTACCGGATGACCTTGAATGCCGCGACGATGCTCGGCCAGTCCAAGACGGCGCACCAGGCCGAGATCGACGCCGCATGCGAGCTGATCGACTTCTGGCGATTCAACGTCGCCTTCGCGGAGGAGATCTATCGCCAGCAGCCGCTGTCGTCGCCGGGCGTGTGGAACCGGCTCGAGCACCGTGCGCTCGAAGGGTTCGTGTTCGCGGTGACGCCGTTCAACTTCACGTCGATCGGCGGCAACTTACCGACCGCGCCCGCCATCCTGGGCAACACCGTCGTGTGGAAGCCGGCGTCGTCCGCGCTCTACTCCGCCCACTTCATCATGGAGATCCTCGAGGCGGCGGGTCTGCCGCCTGGCGTCATCAACATGGTGCCGGGCGCGGGCGCCGACATCGGTGACCCGGCACTGGCCTCGCCGGCGCTCGCGGGCATTCACTTCACCGGATCGACCGCGACGTTCCAGGGGATGTGGGAGACGGTCGGACGGAACATCCGGCGCTACCGGTCCTATCCGCGGATCGTCGGCGAGACCGGCGGCAAGGATTTCGTCTTCGCTCACGCGTCGGCCGACGTGGCCGCACTCGTGACGGCGTTGACCCGCGGCGCCTTCGAGTACCAGGGCCAGAAGTGCTCGGCCGCCTCGCGCGCGTTCGTGCCCGCGTCCCTCTGGCCGGCGGTCCAGGAGCACCTGCTCCGGCAGGTCGCCGAGATCCGGATCGGTGATCCCGCCGACTTCACCAACTTCATGGGCGCGGTGATCGACGGTCACGCCTTCGCGACGATCAAGAGCTATCTCGACTTCGCGCGACAGTCTCCGGACGCCGCGATCCTCGCCGGCGGCGGGTATGACGACGGCAAGGGCTACTTCGTCGAGCCCACCGTGATCCTGGCGAAGCGGCCGGATCTCAAGCTCCTGCGCGAGGAGATCTTCGGCCCGGTGCTCACGGTGTGGGTCTACGAGGACCGCGATCTCGACACCGCGCTCGAGCTCTGCGAGAGCGGCTCACCGTATGCGCTCACCGGCGCGGTCTTCGCGCGCGATCGGGCGGCGATCGCCCACATGACGGAGGTCTTGACGAACGCCGCGGGTAATTTCTACGTGAACGACAAGCCGACGGGCGCCGTCGTCGGCCAGCAACCGTTCGGCGGCGCGCGCGCGTCGGGGACGAACGACAAGGCGGGCAGCGTCCTGAACCTCCTGCGCTGGGTGAGCCCGCGCGCGATCAAGGAGACGTTCGTGCCGCCGACCGACTTCCGTTACCCGTTCATGGCGCCGGGCGACTGAGACTCTCGTCGCACCCCGGAACCACACGCGCCGCTCCGCGTGTTCCTCCGGCGGAGGGGAGCCATGAAAAAGGCGCTGGTCGCGGGCTTCGGCTTCTTGGTCCTCGTATCGAGCACGGCCGGGTGCATGCAGGGCGGGTCGACCGCGCCGGTGGCGTCGCTGCAGCAGGAGTGCGAGCGCTCCGGCGGGCTGTGGCGTGGCGGCACCTGCCAGCGCGAGAGCGGTGGCGGCGGCTACTGAATCGCGGCCGGCCCGCCGCGGACCCGTCCGCCGGGCCGTCAGACGCCGGTCGAGCCGAATCCGCCGGCGCCGCGCTCGCTCGTGGGGAGCTCGTTCACTTCGATCAGCTCCGCGCGCTCGACGCGCTGGATGACGAGCTGCGCGATGCGGTCGCCGCGACGCACGGGCACCGGCTTGTCACCGTGGTTGACGAGCAGCACCTTCAGCTCACCGCGGTAGCCGGCGTCGACGAGCCCCGGCGCGTTGAGGACGGTCACGCCCTGGCTCAGCGCGAGGCCGGAGCGCGGAAGCACGAGCCCGGCGTAGCCCGGAGGGATCGCGACCGCGAGGCCCGTGCCGACGAGCCCGCGGCCGCCCGGCTCGAGCGTCGCGTCGTGCGCGGCGCGAAGGTCGAGGCCCGCGTCGCCCTCGCGCGCGTAGGACGGCAGCTCGATCGACGGATCGAGGCGCGTGAGCGGAAGCTTGATCACGGGATCAGCACGACCTTGCCGTAGCTCTCGCGCCCGCCGATGGCGGCGAGCGCCCGCGCCGCGCGCTCCAGCGGGAACGACCTCCAGATGACCGGCGTCAGCTGACGGGCCTCCGCGAGCTTCAAGAGCTCGACCATCCAGCGCCGCACCCGCGTCGCGTCGCGCTGCCGGTAGAGCCCCCAGTGGACGCCGACCACGCTGATGTTCTTCAGGAGCACCCGATTGCCGGCAACGTCGGCGATGCGGCCGCCCGCGAAGCCGACCACGAGCAGCCGTCCCTCGAACGCGATACAGCGAGTCGAGCCCTCGAAGACGTCGCCGCCGACCGGATCGAAGATGACGTTGGCGCCCTCGCCGTGAGTCTCGCGGGTCACGCGCTCCACCCACGCCTCGGTCCGGTAGTCGATGCAGACGTCGGCGCCGTTGGCCCGCGCGACCTCGAGCTTCGCGGCCGAGCCCGCGGTCGCGATGACCCGAGCGCCCAGCGCGCGGCCGAGCTGCACCGCCGCGAGCCCGGTTCCGCCGGCGGCGGCGTGGACCAGCAGAGTTTCGCCGCGGCGAAGCCCGGCGCGATGGACGAGGCCGCACCAGGCCGTCTGGTACGCGAGCCCGAAGACCGCGCCCTCCTCGAAGGTCATGAAGTCGGGAAGGGCGTACACGTGACGCTGATCCACCGCGACCACGCCCGCGTAGCCGCCCCACGCCATCGTCGCGAACACGCGCTCGCCCAGACCAACCTCGGTGACCCCGGCGCCGATCCCGCGCACGATGCCCGAGACCTCGCAGCCGGGACTGAACGGCAGCTCGGGCTTGTATTGATACTTGCCCTGGACGATCAGGATGTCGGGGAAGTTGCAGCCGATCGCGCGGACTTCGATGACGACCTCGCCGGCGTTCGGTCGTGGAGTCGGCACGTCCGCGTACTCGAGCGTCGACGGATCGCCCCACGCGCGCGCCAGCATCACTTTCATCGCATCCTCGCGGTCGGCGGGCGCGGCGATTCACGCCCGAGCCGGCCGAATCGTAGCACGACCGCGGTAAGATGCCGCCGTGTCCGAGCCCCGCCACGCCCTCGCCGGCGTCACCGTCCTCGATCTCGCGACCTATCTGGCCGCGCCCGTCTGCGCGACGCTCCTGGGCGAGTTCGGCGCCGACGTGATCAAGGTGGAGCAGCCTCGCGTCGGCGACGACCTGCGGCGCCTGGGCCGGCCCGTCGCGCCGTCGGCCGGCGGCTCCTACTGGTGGTTCGTCGAGGCGCGCAACAAGAAGTCGATCACGTGCAACCTGAGAGATCCTGAAGGTCAGGCGCTGATTCGCCGGCTGGTCACGTCCGCCCACGTCGTCACCGAGAACTTCCGTCCCGGAACGCTCGAGCGGTGGAATCTCGGCTGGGACGACCTCGCCCGGCTCAGGCCCTCGCTCGTCATGGTGCGCATCTCGGCGTTCGGGCAGACCGGGCCGAACCGCGAGCGCCCCGGCTTCGGGCGGATCGCCGCCGCGGTCGGCGGCCTCGCGTACCTCGCGGGCTATCCCGATCGCGCGCCGGTCTCGCCGGGGACGCCCACGGTCCCCGACTACCTGGCCGGCGTGTTCGCCGCCGTCGGCGCGCTCGTGGCGCTCCGCCACGCCGAGCGCACCGGCGAGGGCCAGGTCGTCGATCTCGGCCTCTACGAGCCGGTGCTGCGCGTGCTCGACGACGCGATCGCCGTCTTCGGCGGCACGGGCCAGGTGCGGGAGCGCATCGGCTCGGGAACGGAGAGCGCGGTCCCGCACAACCACTATCAAACCCGCGACGGGCGCTGGGTCGCGATCGCCTGCACCAACGACCGGATGTTCGCGCGATTGAGTCAGGCGATGGGGCGCCCCGACCTCGCGGCCGATCCGCGGATGACGACGACACCCGCGCGACTCGAGCACCGCGCCCTCGTGGACGGGCTCGTCGCCGGCTGGGTCGGCGAGCGCGACGCGCCCGAGGCGCTCGCGGCGCTCGAGGCCGCCGAAGTGCCCTCGGCGCTCGTCGCGAGCGTGCGCGACCTGTTCGAGGATGCGCACGTGCGGGCGCGAGAGAACATCGTGTCCGCCGTGCTCCCGCTCCTCGGCCGGATCACGATGCCGGGCGTGGTGCCGCGGCTCACCCTGACGCCGGGACGGATCGAGAGCGCCGGGCCGTCCAGGCCGGGCGAGCACAACGAGGAGATCTACTGCGGCAGGCTCGGGATCTCGAGCGCCGAGCTGACCCGGCTGAGCGAACGCGGCGTCATCTGACGCCGCCGGCGTGGGCCTGAGCGCGCTCCTGGTCGGTGGCGACGACCAGATTCGAGAGCCGCTTGAGAAGCTCGAGCGCGAGCTGAGGCCGATTGCGAACCAGCCACTCGAGGCGCTCTTCCTTGATGACCAGCAGCTCGACGTCCTCGGCCGCGACGGCGCTCGCCGAGCGCCGCGCTCCCCCGCGGAAGACCGCCATCTCGCCGAGCGGCTCGCCTTCGCCGATCCGGTTCACCACCCGCTCGACCCCGTCGAAGTTGCGGCGGATCTCGACCGTGCCCGCGTGGATCACGAAAGCCTCGTCCTGCGCCTCGGCGCCTTCCTTGAAGATGACCTCGCCCTGCTTGAACCGCCGCCGCTCGATGTCGCCGAGCGACAGGTTCTTGTAGAGCTCGAGCCCGACCGACGGCAGCGCCGACTTCCCCTCGACCGGCAGGCGCGCGTTGGTCCAGCCGCCGAGACCGCCCTTGAGGATGCGCACCGTCTTGAAGCCGCGCTGCCGAAGAATCTGGGCGACCCGCGCGCTCTGCTGCTCCTCCGGGCTCGTGCAGTACGTGATGATCATCTGCTCGGGCTCGAAGTTGATCGGCGCGCGCTCGGCCTCCTCCGGCGCCAGCCGGGTCGAGCCCGGCAGCTTCAGCGGGCTCGTCTCGAAGTCGGTCTTGGTGCGCACGTCGAGCAGGACCGGATTGAGGCCGCGCTCGATGAAGCCGATGACCTGCGTCGGCGTGACGCGGAAGCGGTTCTTCCACCACCGCTTGCCCCACATGCCGCCATAGACGCCGACGCTCACGAGGGTCACGCCGAGCGTCGCCAGCGCCCACGGGAACGGCTCGGGCGGCGGATTCTTCACCTTCTCCTCGCGCCTGCTCGAGCGCGTGCTTCACGTCGGTCAGGTTCGGCACGAGCTTGTTGGCCTCGGTCAGATCTTCGCAGCGCCACCTTGTAGCGCTGGGCCAGCAACGCCTCGACGCCGCCGGCCCAGACGGTGTTGAACTTGCTCGTCGCCGGGCTTCTTGACCTCGGTGCCCTGCAGGAACTTGCCGACGTCGCTGCGCGGGGATCAGGAAGTTGAAGCCCTGCACGTTCGCGCCCGAGGCCGAAAGCGACACGAACTGCATCACGCCCGACGAGCGTCGCGTCGTCGGTGACGGCCGGCCCGCCGCTGTTGCCGTGCGCGGCGGGCGCGTCCGTCTGGACCAGGTCCTGGTTGATGACGTCCATCTTGAAGCCGGACACGGCGCCGTTCGTGGCGGAGGCCTCGAGCGTCACGTTCTGGTTCAGGAGCTCGTGGGACAGCACGACGCCCGGGAAGCCCAGGATGTGCACCGGATCGCCGATCTGCACCTCGCGCGTGGTGAGCCCGATCGCGGGATAGACGCCGTCCTGCACCCGAAGCAGCGCGAGGTCGCGCCCGGAGTCCGGAGTCGGCTTGCCCAGCGCTGTCGACCGTCGGCGGCGGGCTGAATTTCTGGACCTCCGCCGGGAGCTTCACGCCGTTCGACAGCATCACCGTGATCTGGGGCTCGGCCTCGAGCTTGGCGCTGGCCAGGGCGACCGCTCGCGGCGGCCTGGCGGATCGCTCTCCTCGACGTCCGGCCGCTGCCCGTGCATGAGGCCGCGCGCCTTGAGCTGCGGCTCGACGCACGCCTGCTCGATCGCCTTCTTCTTCAGCTCGTGCGTGACCCAGGGCGGCAGGCGATGGGCGGGGTCGACGACGTGGGCGTTGGTGACGACGTAGCCGCGGCCGTCGACGAACCAGCCGGTGCCGGTCTCGATGTACGGCGCCGGGCTGACCGTGATGGGGCCGCGCCCGCAATTCAAGGTGACGTCGCCGCGCACTTCGGTCGTGATGAGGACGACGGCCGGCTTGACGCGCAGGATCGCTTCCTGGACCGAGTACGCCGCGAGGAGACTTGGAGCACCGAGCCAGGCGCCCACGAGGAGGAGCCCGAGCATCAAGGCTCTCATGCCCCCGCAACGTATCACGGAGCCCGCGCAGCGTACAATGACGCCCGTGCCTCCCGGAGATCGTGATTTCACGCTGAGTGTGTGCGAAGACACGTTGCCGAGAGCCGGTCGCGGCGCGTTCGGCGCGTTGAACCGCGTCCTCTTCGTCCGGCGTGGGAGCGTGACGGTCACGAGCCCGGCGCGCGAGACGCGCCTGTCCGAGGGTGAGGCGTGGCACGGCGCGCACGCCTGCCAGGTCGTTGCGGGTGAGGCGGGCGGCAGCGTGCTGCGCTACGAGCTGAAGCGCGGCGCCGCGGCCCCCGAAACGGTCGCGGGCGGCAAGACGAACGTGCTCCTCGAGCACGCGATCGAGCTCGACCCGCGCGCCGAATACCTGATGCGCGCCGACCGCGTCGATTTCGCGCCCGGCGGCGTCGCGCTCCCGCACCGGCACCGCGGCGGAGGCATTCGCTGTCTGATCGCCGGCGACCCTCGAGGTCACCGTGGGCGAGACACCCGCGCAGGACGGTGACACCGGGCGGCGCGTGGTTCGAGAGCGGACGCGAGCCCGTGCTGGCGCGCGCGTCGAAGGACGAGGCCACCAGCTTCGTTCGCGTCGCGATCCTCCCGCGCGAGATCCGCGGCCGAACGTCCATCATGTACGTCGACCCGACGACGGCGAGCGCGGCCGGCCGCGCACGTACACCGTGTATCGTCGACGAGCCGATCGAGATCGACTAACGGCGTATGACCGGGGGACGCGATCGGTGGAACGCTTCCTAGTGATCTGCCTCGGTGGCGCGATCGGGGCGGGCCTGCGTTATCTGACCGTCGGGCCTGGCGGCGCGGTGGCTCGGCGCCGATTTCCCGTACGGCACCCTGATCGTCAACATCGTCGGCTCCTTCCTCATCGGTCTGATCCAGCAGATCGGCACGCGAGCCTGCTCATACCGGACACGACGCGGCTGTTCCTGACCGTGGGCATCATGGGCGGTCTCACGACGTACTCGTCGTTCAGCTACGAGACGGTTCGACTGGCGCAGATGGGCGCGTGGGGTGAGGCGTGGGTCAATGTCCTGGTGACGACCGCAGTCTGCCTGGGCGTGTGCTTTCTCGGTATCGCGGTGGGCAGGCAGATCGTCGGAGTGCAGGTGTAGTCATGCGGAAGATCGACGGGGAGCAAGTTCTGATGCGCCTGTTCGTCGGAGAGTCCGATCGAGCCGGTCACCGACCGCTGCACACCGCGCTGCTCGAGCTGCTGCGAGCTCGGGGGCTGGCCGGCGCGACCGTTCTCAAAGGCGTCGCCGGCTTCGGCGCCAATTCGGTAATCCACACCGCGAACATCCTGAGGCTCTCGGAGGATCTCCCGCTCGTGATCGAGGTCGTGGACAGCGAGGAGCATCTGGCGGCAGTGCTGCCGGAGATCGACCGCCTCATGAAGGGCGGTCTGGTCACGATGGAGAAGGTACGAGTTCTCCGCTACGCGCCGGACGCGGCGGATTAACGCCCGCTCCAGCGGGCGTCGTGATAGATCCGTCGATGTCCCTCAGGCGAATCGCGCCAGATAGGTGGTGAGCGCCGTCGACTCGCGCTCGCGCAGGCGGACCGCGATGCGAAGCTGCTCCAGGTATTGCTCCAGGGTCTTGCCGCCGAACTCGGGCCGGCGGGCCTGGAAGAAGGCGTGGACGTCCCGCTCGAGCTCCGGCGTCGCGAGCCCGACGACGCCCTCGGCCAGTCGCCGGAGTCCCGCCTTCGGGTACTGCCGCTCCATCGTGTCCCAGTTGGTCTTCACGAACTCCCAGGCGAGCTCGCGCCCGTACACGGACGTGAGCAGCGAGCGCACGACGAACGGTGCGTCCTGGGTCCGGAACTCGCCGTTGATCGCGCGGGCGAGCGTCTGGGTCAGCAGCTCGCGCTGGCGGAAGGCGGCCAGCGCGTAGAGGAAGCGCTGCTCCTCCTGAGGCGTCGCCGCGGACTGGAACTTCTTCAGAAATTCGTCGTAACGCGCCCCGTCGCCCGCGTGCGCGAGCACGCCGATGATGGCGGGCAGGACGTTGGGATCGAGCTCGGCCGCCGCCTTCGCGTAGAGCTCGGTGGCCCGCGCCTGCACGGCCCGATCGTCGCCGAGCGCGCCCATCACGCGCACCAGGTCGCCGCGGAGCTGGCGCGTGAGCTCGTCTTCTCCGGCTCGCGGTGTCCAGCCGAGCTCGGTGAAGGCCGGCGCGACGCGGTCGCGGACGAGTGCGGCGAGTCGCGGCCGCTGCGCCGGCTCCGCGATACGGTTCAACATCGAGAACGAGGCGATCAGCACCGACCACACGTTGCGATCGCGCTCGCCGCGGAAGCGCGTCGGTCAATTCGAGATAGTCGGTCACGGCCATGTGGCCGGCCACCGTCACCGCCCACGCGTCGTTGACGAGGTTGAAGCGCTCGATGCCGCCGAGCCGCTCGAGCCCGCCGAGGAGGCGCTCGAGCAGCTCGCCGCTGTAGCGGACGCGGTAGAAGCCGTGGCCGCCGTCGTTGACGAGGACGGATTCGAGGCGTTCGGGAGCCGGCACGCGGGCTTCGCCGCCCGCGAGGAGCCGCCGCTCCGTCGATACGCGCCCCGCGGCGTTGAAGCGGACCTGCACCGGCACCTGCCACTGCTGATTCGCGCGGCGAAGGCGTCGAGCCGGGCAGGGGCTCCGGCAAATAGGTGAAGCGCTGCTGGCTCAGCACGAGCTGGTTGCCGTCGAGCCGGGCGCTCACGAGCGGATAGCCGGGCTGGAAGATCCAGGCGTCCATCACCTCGGGGATCGGCTGGTTCGCGGCCCGCCCGAGCGCGGCCCAGAGATCGCCGGTCTCGGCGTTGGCGTAGGCGTGGCGCCGGAGGTACTCGCGCACGCCGTCACGGAACACCGTCGCGCCGAGATACTGCTCGAGCATGCGCAGCACCGACGCGCCCTTCTCGTAGGTGAGCACGTCGAACATCGCGTCGGCGTCGCGCGGGGCCTCGACGCGAAACTCGATCGGGCGCGTCGAGTGCAGCCCGTCGACCGAGAGGGCGGCGGCGCGCGAGACGCCGAACGTCGTCCAGCGCTGCCACTCGGGCTTCCAGGCGTCGACCGCGAGGATCTCCATGAACGTGGCGAACGCCTCGTTGAGCCAGATGCCGTTCCACCACGTCATCGTCACCAGATCGCCGAACCACATGTGCGCGTTCTCGTGCGCGACCACGTCGGCGACCCGCTCCAGCTCGGAGTGGGACGCAGCGCGGGCGTCGACCAGGAGCGCGGTCTCCCGGAAGGTGATCGCGCCCAGGTTCTCCATGGCCCCAGCCGCGAAGTCCGGAATCGCGAGCAGGTCGAGCTTGTCGCTCGGATACGGCAGCCCGTAGTACTCCTCGAAGAATCGCAGCGAGGCGACGCCGATCTCGTGGCCGAACGCGGCCAGATGACGCTTGCCCGGGACGCACCAGACGCGGACCGGGGCCCGGCCGACCATCATCGCGTCGGTGGCCTCGAGCTCGCCGACGACGAACGCCACCAGATAGGTCGACATTTTCATCGTGTCGGCGAAGGTCACGACCTTCCGGCCGCGCTCGACGCGCTCGCCGACGATCGACGTGTTCGACACCGCGGTCAGCGTCGGATCGATCACGAGCGTCACCGCGAACACGGCCTTGAAGGCCGGTTCGTCCCAGCACGGAAACGCCCGGCGCGCATCGGTCGCCTCGAACTGGGTGGCGGCCATCAGCCGCGCCTCGCCGGTCGGATCCTTGTAGCTCGACCGGTAGAAGCCGCGCAGCTTGTCGTTCAAGGTGCCGGTGAAGGCGAGGCGCAGCCGCCAGGTACCCGGCGCGATCTGCGACGGAAACGCGATGCGGCAGCGCTCGGCGGCCTCGTCGACGACCGGCGTTCCGCGCAGCGATTCGCCGCGCGCGTTCGCGAGCGTCGCCTCGCCGAACGCGAGGTCCACGGCATTGAGCACCACCTCCGCGGTCGGCTCCTGGATCTCGAGCGTGATCGTCTCGTCGCCCGTGAACGTCAGGGTCGCCAGATCGGGCTCGAGGCGCAGATCGTACCGGGTCGGTCGCACGTGTCGCGGCAGGCGATACGGATCCACCAGCGTTCTCCGGAAGCGGTCAGGATGACTGCGGATCCTACTGTACAGCAGTCGGCGCACGCTATCATGCATCCCGTCGATGCGA
This sequence comes from uncultured Candidatus Rokubacteria bacterium, assembly GCA_963789955.1. GTDB lineage: Bacteria > Methylomirabilota > Methylomirabilia > Rokubacteriales > CSP1-6 > AR31. The sequence goes on along the minus strand of CAWBMV010000020.1, from coordinate 123,052 downwards.
CTTCGCTTCCGTCTCGCGTGCGCGGCGGCCGCGACCGTGCTGCTCGGGGCCGCGGCGGCCGCCGGCGCCGACGCGATCCAGGATTTCATCCGACGGCACTGGCGCCAGCCGCTGGCGCCGCAAGGCGCGCCGCCGGCGCGATTCTCGCCGCTGGAAGCCTCGCTCCAGCCGGAGTCGTGCGGGACCTGCCATCCCGCGCAGCTCGCCGACTGGCGCGAGAGCCTGCACGCCGCCGCGAGCGGACCCGGTGTCGCCGGCCAGCTCGTCGAGATGCGGGAGAGCGATCCGTCGTCGGCGCACGCGTGTCTCGTCTGTCACGCCCCGCTCGCCGAGCAGGGACCCTTCGCGGCCGTGGGCCGCGAGCTTCGCGAGAACCCGGACTACGACGCCTCGCTCGCGGGCCGGGGCGTGCCGTGCGCGGGCTGTCACGTCCGGGGCCACGAACGCTTCGGCCCGCCCCGGCGAGACGGCTCGCTGGCGAGCGGCGCCCCGCATGAGACCTTGCCCCACAACGGCGTGACGCGAACGCCGGCGTTCCTCAAGGCCGAGTTCTGCCGGGGCTGCCACCAGTTCACGCCCGACGGGTTCGCGCTCAACGGCAAGCTGCTCCAGGCGACCTACGACGAGTGGAAGGCGAGCCGCTTCGCGCGCCAGGGCGTGCAGTGCCAGGACTGCCACATGCCCGACCGGCGCCACCGCTGGCGCGGGATCCACGATCTCGAGCATGGTGCGGTCCGGGCTCACGATCGAGGCCAAGGCGGGGGCCCCGCGCTATCGCCCCGGCGAGCTCGCGCTCGTCACGCTCCGGGTGAGCAGCACGCGCATCGGCCACGCGTTGCCGACGTACGTCACGCCGCGCGTGGTCCTGAGCGCTCGAGCTGGTCGACGATACCGGCCAGGTCGTCGCCGGCAGCCGGCGGGAGCAGATCATCGGTCGCGGAGGTGGCCCTCGACCTCTCGCGCGAGCTCTTCGACACCCGCCTCATGCCCGGCAAGAGCACGACGCTCACCTATCGGACGACGATCGACGCGACCGGACTGCGGGCGCGGGTGGCCGTCGTCGTCGAGCCGGACGCGTTCTACGTGGCCTTCTTCGAGACCTTGCTCCAGCAGGGCGCCGGCCGCGGCGAGGCGCAAATCCGCCAGGCCCTCGACGCCGCGCGCCGCTCTCCCGTTCACGGTCTTCGAGCGGGAGCTGCCGCTGAGCTAGAAGCCGAGAGCCGCCCCGTCGGCGCGTGGATCCGAAGCGCCGGTGAGTCCGGTCGCGTCGAGACGAATGACCTGCGCGTGGCCCATCAGATCGCTCCAACCTTCGACGATCTCCACCTCGTGCCCCCGCTCGCGAAGCGCGTCCCGGACGTCGTCGCCAAATCGATCCTCGAGCCTCAGCGAGCGGGTCTCCTCGCCCCAGGTTCGCCCGAAGAGCCAGCGCGGCGCCTCGACCGCCGCTTGTGGACCGAGTCCGCGATCGACGATGCGCGTGACGAGGGCCGCCTGCGTCTGCGGCTGGCCCTCTCCGCCCATCGTGCCGTAGACGAGACGCGGACGTCCGTCGACGAGGTACATGGACGGGATCAAGGTGTGCGCCGTCTGCTTGTGCGGCGCCAGGCAATTCACGTGCCCCGGGTCGAGCGAGAAGAACGCGCCCCGGTTCTGAAGAAGGACGCCGGTGTCGCCCGCGACCACGCCCGAGCCGAATTCCCAGTAGAGGCTCTGGATCAGTGACACCGCGTTCCCCTGCGCGTCCGCGGTGACGATGGCGATCGTGTCGCCCTTCGCGGCCGGTCCGGCGGCCGGCATCGCGGCCCGTCGCGAGATTCGCCGGCGGCGCTCGGCGAGGCGCGCCGGATCGAGGCACTGGGCGACCGGAACGGACGCGACCGTCGGATCGGCGAGATAGCGATCGCGGTCCTCGAACGCGAGCTTCGTCGCTTCGACGACGAGGTGCACGTAGTCGGCCTCGGCCAGGGACTTGATCTCGAACCCCTCGAGCAGCGACAGGATCGCGAGCGCGGCGAAACCCTGGGTCGGCGGCGGAAAGCTCGTGGCCTCGCCGCCGCGGTAGGGAATGCGCAGCGGCTCGACCCACTCGGGCCGGTGGCGCGCCAGATCGTCGGCGGTCAGGAGGCTGCCGGCGGCACCAGCGGCTCGAGCGAGGCGGCGAGCGAGCGCGCCGCGATAGAACGCGTCACCCCCGCTCCGGGCGATCTCTTCCAGGGTCGACGCCAGATCCGCCTGGACGAACCGCTCGCGCTTCAAGAGCTCGGGATGAAAGACGGGCCAGAGTGACTCGCGGAGGTCGGCCGGCGTCGCGTCACCGAAGAGATCCGTGGCGTCGGCGGTCTCGCGACCTTGGCTTTGTGACGGCGGGAAGCCGTCGCGCGCGTGATGGATCGCCGCCTCGAGCAGCGTGCTCCAGGTGATGGGGGAGCCCAGCGAGTCGCGGCTCAGCGCGTGGGCCGCCCACCAGCCCGAGACGACGCCGGGCACCGTCAGCGCCGCGACCCCGCCGCGCACCGGAATCGCTACGCCGAAGCGCGCGCGATATTGCTCGAGATCGGCCGCCGCCGCCGATCGGCCCGCCGCGTTCAGCGCGCGCAGCCGGCGATGGCGCCCGTCGTAGATCAGCCAGAAGCTGTCCCCGCCGACCCCGTTCATGTGCGGATAGACGACGGCGATCGCTGCGCCGGCTGCGATCGCGGCGTCCACGGCGTTGCCGCCGCGCGCGAGGATCGCCAGCCCGGCCTCGGAAGCGAGCGCGTGCGGGGTCGCGACGAGCCCGCGCGACGCGTGGGCTTCGGGCCAGCGGGTCGCGGCGGTCACGCGCGCGATGGTAGCAGAGGGCGGCGATGATTCGGGGTAGGATGAGGCGATATGTCGAGCCCCGCCGCCGTCTGGCGACCGGTCGTGACCGAGATCCTCCGCGAACGCCTCGGGGCCGGCGAGTCGGTCTGGTTGCCGATACGCGGCCGGAGCATGCGACCCCTGCTCGGTGCGGGCGCGTGGATCTTCGTCACGCCTCCGGCGCCTGCGCGATTCGGCGATCTGCTCGCGTACGAGAGCGAGGGCACCCTCGTGTGTCACCGCGTGATCGGCCGGCGCGGCGCCGCGCTGCTGACCCGCGCGGACAATCGCGGTGTCGGGCCGGAGGTGGTGACCGCGCCGCAGATCCTCGGCATCGTGACGGCGTTCGAGCGTCGCGGCGTCACCGTCGACCTGTCGACGCTCCGCCAACGGGCGCTGGCGATCTTCACGGCCGCGCGCTCCTTCGGAGCGGCGGCGTGGCTGGTACGCGCTGCCGCGCGCGGCCGCGGGCGTGAGGCGCCACACCGACAAGGTCGACGTCGCGGGTATCGTTTTTCAGCTGTCCTGTCCCTTCCCGAAGCCCGGGTTCTGGGCTCGAAACCATCCCGCATTCATCACGTGCCGTCGGCCCGACGTGACCGTGCGAATCGACTACGAGGAGCGCGACGGGCGCCACGGCTGGCGATCGGTCGGCGACACGGTCGCCGACGCGGCCACCGTGAGCCGTCGCGGTCGGAATCTTCGCGTGTCGACGGGCTACTACCGGGCGGTCGTCGACGTGCCGGGCGGTCGTGTCACCGTCAAGATAGCGGCGGGATTCGACGTCGCCGGCCTCATGCGGACCCTGACCGCGCTGTGGCTCGCCGAGTGCGAGACCTTGCTCGTTCAGGCCGCCTGCTTCGGCCCTACCGAATCAGCGACTCTTATCTGCGGGCTGCCGGCTTGGGCGATACCTTCGTCCGCGACTGCTGGTTGGTTTGCGGTGAGGCCCACGGCGGACCACGTCGCCGTCCTTGTGACGCCGTTTCTCGTCGGCGACGGCCCGCGGCCTGCGAACGGCTGGCGCGCGACGACGCTCGGGTTGCCCGGCGGCCAGGAACCGCTGAGTGCGGCCGAGGCGGTGCGCGCATTGCTCCCTTCGATCTGGCAAGCCGACCGGCGGCGCCCCGCCGTCGAGCGCACCCTCGACCTCGCGACCCGCGTCGTGGCGGTCCTGCGCTGCCGCGGGCTTGACGCGTCCAATCCGCTGACCGAAGGCGTGGCCGTTGGCTGAACGGACTCCGCGGATCGAGGTCGCGGGCGTCGTGTTCGGCGTCGCGGGTCTCGGCGCCACCGCGCGCGCGTGGGTGGAGGATCGATACGGTCCGTTCTTGTCACGACGGGCGCCGACCTTCGGAGTACGCGTGCGGGCGACCGAGCGCTATCGTCCGGGCCGCACGCCGCGCCCGTCGGCGACGTGGGAGGGGGGTCGCTTCGCGCTCGCAAGCCATCCTTCTCGAGCGCACGGCGATCTCGGACGCCGCCGGGTGGATTTCCGTGCTGGCCCCGGACCGGCGCTGAATCCCGACCTGTTCCGGCTCCTGTGCAGCTTCCTCCTCATGCAAAAAGGTGGGGTCCTGCTCCACGCGTCCTCCGTCGTCGACGGAGGTCGCGCGTGGGTCTTCTCAGGTCCCTCGGGCAGCGGCAAGACCACCATCGCCGGCCTCGCGGGCGACCGGCCCGTGCTCAACGACGAGACGATCGCGCTACGTCCCGGCCCGCGAGGCTGGGAGGCCTGCGCGACGCCCTTCTATGGATCCGGCGGCCCGTCCATGGCTCGCACGAACGAGCGCGCCCCGATTCGTGGTCTGTGCTTTCTTCGCAAGGCCGATCACTTCGCCCGCCGGCGACTGCCGGCCTCGGAGGCGGTCGCCCGCGCGTTCCCGGAGGTCATGCTGCCCAAACGCGACGACCGCGTGACCACGCGACTCCTCGAGACGCTCGCCACGCTCGTCGCGACGGTGCCCACGTGGGAGCTCGCGTTCAAACCGGAGCCCGCGCTCTGGAGCTATCTCGATGGACGGGACTGACGCGTTTCCCGTGCGCAAATCGGTGCCGTGGCGGACGCTCGACACGGAGGCTCTCGTCGTAGACGTCAAAGGCGGATTGCTTTACCCTCTCAACAGCGTCGGTGCGCGGATCTGGGATCTGTGCGACGGCGCGCGGAGCGTGGACGAGATCGTCGGCGTGCTCGCGGCCGAGTTCGAAGCGCCCGAGCCGACGATTCGTGCCGACGCGATCGAGTTCCTCGAACGGCTCGCCGACGCCAAGCTGGTCTCCATCGAGCGCCGGCGCAAGGGAGAGAGCCGATGATCTTCGAAGGCTGCGCTCAGAACGCGGGACTCGGCGATGCCTCGCTGATGGCGCTGATCAGCGCCAAGGCGGACCGGAATCGGACGCCCCTCAACGTCCATCTCGAGCTCACCTACCGGTGCAACGAGCAGTGCGTCCATTGCTACTGCGTGGTCGAGCACGGTCGCGAGCAGGAGGTGCGCCGCCACGAGCTCACGCTCGACGAGATCCGCAGGCTCCTCGACGAGTTGGCCGGCATGGGCGGGCTTTATCTGACGCTCTCGGGCGGCGAGGTCATGGTACGGCCCGACTTCTTCGACATTGCCGAGCATGCGCGCCGGCGCGGCTTCGCGTACCGGATCTTCACCAACGGGATCGGCCTCACAGAGGCGAAGGTCGAGCGGCTGGCGGCGCTCGAGCCCTTGACCGTCGAGCTGTCGATCTTCTCCGCGGATCCGGCGGTGCACGATGCGATCACCCGCGTGCCGGGCTCCTTCCGGAGGCTCATGGCCGCGGTCGAGCGCCTGCAGCGCCACGGCCTGCGCGTCTACCTCAAAACCGTCGTGATGAAGCCGAACATCGACGGCCTCGCGAAGCTCGACCGGCTCGGCAAGGACCTCGGCGTGTTCACTCACACCTATAGCTGCGAGGTGAGCCCCCGGATCGACGGCGCTGTGCCGCGCGATGGTCACGTGCCGCAGGAGTATCAGCTCGACGGCGACGAGCTGCTCCGGTACCTCCGCGAGTCGACGTGGAGCGAGCAGCTCGAGCCGCAGGAAGGCCGCCCCGAGGACGTTGCCCGCCAGCGCGCCACGTGCGGACCCGCGACGAATGGCTGCTGCATCGATCCGTACGGCAACGTGTTCCCGTGCATCGCGTTTCGCGTCCCCATGGGCAACGTGCGGCAAACGCCGTTCCGCGAGCTCTGGACGGCCCCGCCGCCGGCGATCCGGGATCTTCTGTCGGTCCAGCACTACGCCGACCTGCCGGAGTGCTCCTCCTGCGAGGTCGTCGGGTTCTGCAACCGCTGCCATGGCGACAACCTGCTCGAACGCGGCGAGGGCGAGTGGAAGCAATGCCACGAGCGGGCGCGCACGCTTGCCGGCGCCCAGCGCCGTCTTTACCAGATCCGTACCGCGGGAGGAGCTGACGATGGCAACCCAGGACAAGCGGCCCTACGAGAAGCCCATGCTCGAGCCGAGTAGTATCTTCGGCGCCGACACGACCACGTGCTGCCGCGCCACCAACGGGACGTGCAGCAACGCGCAGCGGACGAGTATGGGCAAGGGGAGTCGGACGAGCACGACGTCGTAGGCGGCATGCTCCCGCGCGCCGAGCTCTATCCGGACGCGCGACTGTTGCTCCTGGGCGCGCGCAGCCATGTCGAATCCTCGGGTGATGTCGAGCTCGCGGCCCTCGTGTCCGGCGCCGTCGACTGGCCCGCTCTCGTCGAGCTCGCGGTTCGCGAAGGCACGGCGCCTCTTCTCCGCTCCCACCTTCATCGCCTCGATCTGCTCGATCGCCTGCCGACTCCGGCGCGTCGTCGTCTGACCGAGGTCGCGCGGGCCGTCTGGGCCGCGAACGCCGTGCTCGCGCGTCACTGGGGCGAAGCGACCGCGGCGCTTCGCCAGGCGGGTGTCGTGACACTCACCCTCAAGGGTATGGCGCTCGCGAATGTCGTCTACGCCGAGCCTGGTCTCCGACCGATGGCGGACGTCGACCTCCTCGTGCGTCCGACAGAACGCGCTGTCGCGCTCGCCACGCTGCGGGCCCTCGGATATCGGACGCCCGGGGAAGGAGCCGATCTCCTCGGCGAGTCGCGGAGCTTCGCAGAGCTCGTGCGCGACGGGACGCGGATCGATCTCCACTGGCATGCCGCGCGCTACCTCCGATTCGAGGGGGTCGTCGAGGTCGACCACGAGGGGATGTGGAGTCGGGCCCGGCCGCTCCTCACGCCCGAGGGTCAGAGCCTCATGCTCTCGCCCGAGGATCTGCTGCTGCACCTCGTCCTGCACCTGACGCTCGGCTCGGACTTCGCGCGCGCGCTCTGGTACGCCGATATCGATGCGGTCGTCCGCCGATTTGCCGCTGAGCTCGACTGGGACCTCCTCGTGAAGGAGGCCGACCGCTGGCGCGTCCGGACGCTCATCGGCTGGACGCTCTGTGTCGTCACGCGCTCGTTCGACACGCCGCTCCCTGCCAGGCTCCTCGAACGCCTCGAGCGGGGCCGATGGCGCCGCGCGGCGGTCGCGGAGCGCATCGGCGCGTCCGCGCCACCGAGTCTCGCGGGCGCGCTCGACGACACGCGCGTCTATCCGGCTCAGACGCTCCTGATGGACCGCGCGTCCGACGTCATGCGGGTCTTCGCGTGGACGTTCTTTCCCTCGGCCACGTGGCTCAGGCACCACTACGCGCTCGAGCCGTGGCAGGTGCCGCTCTATCGCGCCGTGCATCCGCTGAGAGTGTGCTGGCTGGCGGCACGCCAGCTTCGCTAGTCAGCTGCGCGGGCGGAGGATCCAGCAGGTCACGTCGAGCCGCTCGGTCACCGCGAGGCCGGCTTCCCCCATCTCCATCTCGGCCTCCTCGCTGGTGCTGAAGTAGTGGATGTAGCGGTGCGAGGTCGCGGCGCGGTCGAGCGCGTGACCGCGATACAAGCGGTCGCCTGGCTCGGCCAGCCGGTGGAGGCCCGCACGGCGGCCAACCCTCCGGAGCGCGTCGACGAGACGGGCGCGGGAGAACGCTCGCAGGGTCGGGGCGAGAACGGGACCGACCACGATCAGCCCGCCTGGGGCGAGCATCTCGCGTAGCCGCGAGAGCGTCCGCACGCGGCGCTCTCGACTGGGGATGTGGGCGTAGATCCCCGGGCTGAAGTAGACCGCGTCGAACCGGCCGAAGTTCGCGGGCAAGGTCAGAGGCTCGGCAACTGCGAGCTCGATCGTGAGTCCCGCCTGCCGCGCCCGCGCGCGCGCCAGGGCCACCATCGCCGGCGCCACGTCGATCCCGACGACGGATAGCCCTGCGCGCGCGAAGCCGATCGCCTCGCGGCCCGCCCCGCAGCCCACGTCGAGCAGCCGCTGGCCTGGCCGTAGATGATGCTCGAGCAAAGTCTGCTCCTCGGGCAGGAGCGCCGTCTCGCGGCCGGTGACCTCGACCTCAGTGTCGTAGGCGGCGGTGAGGCGCTCCAGCAGCTGCGCCTCGCTGCCCATGAAGAGCGGCGGGAACAATGGGCGGCGCAGGCGCTCCAGCCACGACAGGGCCGTCATGAAGCCGCCGAGCCGGGCCGGGACGGTCGCCGCGAGGCGGCCCGCCGCGCGCCAGCGTCCGCGCTGGAGGTCGAACAGCAGATCGCCCTGCTCGAGAGCCGCCGCGACACCGAGGACGGCACCGGCGCCGAGCGCGTGGCGAATCCCCTCCGCGCCGACTTCGATCACGACGGAAGGTCCGTCATGACTGATAACCCGTCCGAGCTCACATCGATCGGCGTCGACACAGAGCACGAGGTCACCGACGCGTCCGCGCGCTCCCGGGATGACCTCTACCACGTCACCCACGTCAACCGGCGGGATCGAGGGTCGATAGACCATCAATCGGACGATGCCGCCGGGCGGAAGGGACCGCGCGGACTCGGGCGTCAGGGAGCCGCCCCCGACCAGGATCAGCGAAGGATCGTCCATGGATCGTTCCGTATCGGAGGAGAGAATAGGATACTTGGCTCATGCGCTGGCTCGTCGATGGCTACAACCTCATCCGACGCGATCCGGACCTCCGGGCTCGAGAAGCCGAGAGCCTGGAAGCGGGACGGCGAGCGCTCGTGCACTCTCATCGCGCGGGCCGACCGCGCCCCGAAGGACGAGTTCACCGTCGTGTTCGACGGGGCGCGACTCTCCGGCGGCACGCCGCCGCCGGGACGCATTCGTGTGGTCTTCTCGCGCCCGCCGCTGACGGCCGACGATGAGCTGATGCGGCTCGCGCGGCAGCTGCGAAACGGCGCCGTCGTCGTCAGCTCGGATCGGAAGGTCCAGGACGCCGCCCGGCGGGCCGGGAGCGCGGTGCTGACGGCCGAGCAATTTCTGGAAGCGCTGGAAGTTCCGGAAAGCTCGTCGGGCGCGGATACGCCCGATTCAAAGGACGATTCCGACGATGAGCCGGGTCGGGAGAAGCGCGGTAACCCCCGCCGACTTTCCAAGAAAGCGCGACAGGCCCGACGGGCCCTCGGACGCCTCCGCCAACCTTGACCCTCGCGCGCGTTTCGTGGAAAATTGCCGTGTGGCAGTCATGACTCGGCACTACTTCATCGTCGCGCGCGACCAGGCCAGCCTGTGTGAGTACCTCACACGGCAGTTCGCCGCCGAAGAAAACGTCGAGGTCTTCCTGGATCGTCGATCCGGTCGTGACCGTCGCCTGGGCGAGGCCAACAGGGACACCGGCGAGCGGAGAAGCAGCGATCGCCGCCATCAGCCGTTCGTCGACACGCAGTTGAGGTCCCTCGGCTACGCCATGTTCCGCGTCCAGTAGCAATCCACGCTTCGCCGTCTCCAATTCTTGACACCCGTCGACCCGCGGTGACACCGTGTCGGCGTGGCGCTCCGCCGAGCTCATCTTCTCGTTCCGCTCCTCCTGTTCCTCGCGGCGAGCTCGGCAGCGGCCGGTTCGATCGAAGGCACGGTCGTCAAGGTCGTCGACGGCGACACGATCTATGTGCAGCTCGGCGATCGCGTGGAGAAGATCCGCTACATCGGCGTCAACTCTCCGGAGATCCACCATCCGATCAAGGGCGAAGAGCCGGGCGGTCGTGAAGCGGCCGAGGTGAACCGCCGTCTCGTCGATGGCCACCACGTCCGTCTCGAGCTGGACGTGCGCACTCGGGATCGCTACGGGCGGCTCCTGGCCTACGTCTGGGTGGGCAACACGATGGTCAACGCGGAGCTGCTTCGACTCGGCTATGCCCAGGTCATGACGGTCCCGCCGAACGTGCGACACCAGGACCTCTTCATGAAGCTCCAGCGCGAAGCACGCGGCGCCCACCGCGGCCTGTGGCGCCCGACCTAGCCGAAGCCTGCAGACCGGCCGGCGGCTGGAAAAGGTCCAGCTACGAGGGCGCCAACGTAGCAGATGGGCCTTTTCCAGCCGCCGGCTAGGCCATCTTGATGTAGCGCATCATGCGCTCGTCGCGGTGCCAGCCACGGTCCGCGAGGGCGTCCCAGAAACCGACCGCGTGAGCCTCGTGGCGCTCGACGAGGGCTGAGAACCGGCGCGCGCCCTTCGAGACGAGCATGCGCTCGGCGGCGTCGACGAGCCGCCGCGCGAGCCCGGCCCGCCGGGCCTCCGGGGCGACCGCCAGGCGATAGATGTTGCCGCGCCAGCCGTCCCATCCGCCGATGATGCTTCCGACGATGGAACCCTGGCGGATCGCGACGAGGAGAGAGTCGGCGTGCTCGCGCACGAGGTGGCTCACCTCCTCGAGGGTGTCGGTCGGGCTTGGAATCGCGCCCGCGCGCGCCCACATCGCCAGCACCGCGGCACACTCCTCGAGACGGCACGGCCTGATCTCGATCATCGCGCTCGCACCTCCGGACCGATTTGCGCCCCACCCGTGGCGCCCCGTATCATACGTGCAGTCACTTCGAGAGGAGACCCATGGCGATCAAGCGTGATTTCACTCTGGACGCCAAATACCGCCAGGAGGAAGGTCTCATCTTCCTCTCGGGCATTCAGGCGTTGGTGCGTTTGCCGCTCGACCAGCACCGCGCCGACAAGCGCCGCGGGCTCAACACCGCTACCCTCATCTCCGGCTATCGCGGCTCGCCGCTGGGCGGACTGGATCTCACCCTGGAGCGGAACCCCGACCTGCTCCGTCAGCACAACGTCGTCTTCCTCTCGGGTGTCAACGAGGACCTCGGCGCGACGGCCGTCTACGGCAGCCAGCTCGCCAATCTGTTCCCGCAGCCGAAGTACGACGGCGTGCTCGGCATGTGGTACGGCAAGGGCCCGGGTGTCGATCGCACCGGCGACATCTTCAAGCACGCGAACTTCGCCGGTGTCGGGCGCAACGGCGGCGTGCTGGCGCTCGGCGGCGACGATCCGCTCTCGAAGTCATCGACGATCCCGTCGCACTCGGAAGTGGCGTTCTACGACGCGCTCTTCCCGGTGCTCTATCCCGGCAGCGCGCAGGAGATCCTCGACCTCGGCCGGCTCGGCTTCGAGCTCTCGCGCTACTCCGGGCTCTGGGTCGGCTTCAAGATCGTCACCAACGTGGCCGACGAGATCGGCACGGCCGAGGTGGCGCCCGACCGTATCGTCATCGCCGATCCGGGCTTCCTCTATGAAGGACGGCCCTGGCAGGCGCGGCAGACCCCGCTCTTGATGCCGCCGTGGGGGCTCGAGGCCGAGCGCGAGATCCACTACGGGCGGCTCGAGGCGGCGAAGGCGTTCGCCGCGGCGAACAAGCTCAATCGCATCACGTTGCCGACGCCGAACGCGTGGCTCGGCATCGCGGCGCCCGGCAAGACGTACTACGACCTGCGCGAGGCGCTCGCCGAGCTCGGGCTCGACAACGCGGCGCTCCGGCAGTACGGCATCCGTCTGATGCAGATCGAGATGATGTTCCCGATGGAGCCGGGGTACGGTCCGCGAGTTCGCCCTGGGTCTCGAGGAGCTCCTGGTCATCGAGGAGAAGCGCGCGTTCTGCGAGCTCTTCATCCGCGACATCCTCTATAACCAGGCCGAGCGCCCCCGGGTGGTCGGCAAGCAGGACGAGCAGGGCCGTCCGCTCGTGCCCGCCGACAGCGAGCTCGACGCCGACCGGATCGCCCAGATCCTGGCCTCGCGTCTCGAGCGCCGAATCCATCTCGATTCGATCACCGCGCGTGTGGCGCTGCTCGAGGCGTTGCGCCAGCGGCCCGCGCCGCTGACCCTGAGCCGTCAGCCCTACTTCTGCTCGGGCTGCCCGCACAACCGCTCGACCGTACTGCCCGAGGGGTCGATGGCCAGCGCGGGCATCGGCTGCCACGGCATGGCGCTCTTGATGGACCGCCGCACGATGGGGCTCACGCACATGGGCGGCGAAGGTGTGCAGTGGGTGGGCATCGCGCCCTTCACCGAGACGAAGCATCTCTTCCAGAACCTCGGCGACGGCACCTTCTTCCACTCCGGCTCCCTGGCGATCCGTCAGGCGGTCGCCTCGAGCGCCAACATCACCTACAAGATCCTCTACAACTCGGCGGTGGCGATGACGGGCGGGCAGGACGCCGCGGGCGCGATGCCGGTGCCCGAGCTGACGCGCTCGATCGCCGCCGAGGGCGTCAAGCGCATCATCGTGATGACCGACGAGCCCGACAAGTATCCGAAAGGCACCGCGTGGGCGTCCGGCGTCGAGGTGTGGCATCGCGATCGGCTCGACGAGGCTCAGCGGTTGCTGCGCGATATCCCCGGCGTCACGGCCCTCGTGTACGACCAGCGGTGCGCCGCCGAGAAGCGGCGCCTGCGCAAGCGTGGCCGGCTGCCCGATCCCGAGATGCGCGTCTTCATCAACGAGGCGATCTGCGAGGGATGCGGCGACTGCGGCGTGAAGAGCAACTGCCTGTCGGTGCATCCGGTCGAGACCGAGTTCGGGCGCAAGACGCAGATCCATCAGTCGTCCTGCAACAAGGACTACTCGTGCCTGAAGGGTGACTGCCCGTCGTTCCTGACGGTGGTGCCGCTCGCGGATCCGCGAAAGAAGGAGCGCCGGGTCTTCAAGGTCGACCGGACCTTGCCCGAGCCGGACGCCAAGGTCCCGGCCGAGGCCAACGTCTTCATGATGGGCATCGGCGGCACCGGCGTCGTCACGGTCAACCAGATCCTGGGCACCGCCGCGCTCCTCGACGGCAAGCTCGTGCGCGGCCTCGATCAGACCGGTCTGAGCCAGAAGGGCGGGCCGGTGGTCTCGCATCTGAAGATCCTCGACCGGGCCACGCAGGCCTCGTCCAAGATCGCGGCCGGCTCCGCGGACTGCTATCTCGGCTTCGACATCCTCGTGGCGACCTCGCCGCAGAACCTCGATCACGCGCGCCCCGAGCGCACGATCGCGATCGTCTCGACCAGCCAGGTGCCGACCGGCGCGATGGTGACGTCGACGGCGGTCGAGTTCCCCGAGGCCAACGGACTCGATCACCTCGATCAATCGCGTGACCCGCAAGGACGAGAACGTCTTCCTGGACGCGCTCGGATTGGCCGAGACGCTCTTCGACGACCACATGGCGGCCAACATGATCGTGCTCGGCGCGGCCTGGCAGGCGGGCGCCTTGCCCGTGAGCGAGGCGGCGATCGAGGAAGCGATCGTGTTGAACGGCGTCTCCGTGCAGATGAACAGCCAGGCGTTCCGCGTGGGCCGGCTGCTGGTGGCGGATCCAGCGTGGGCGCGCACGGTGGTCCGGCGGCGCCTGGGCGCCATCGCGACGGCGCCGGAGCTATCGGCGCAGGCACGCACCATCGTGGACTCGGTCGGCGGCGCGGGCGAGCTCGAGCGGCTCCTGGAGATCCGCGTGCCCGAGCTGATCGCCTACAAGAGCGCGGGCTACGCGCGCGCGTACGCTCAGTTCGTCCGGCGCGTGCGCGAGGCCGAAGCCGCAACCGTGCCGGGAGAGTCGCGCCTGGCCGAGGCGGTCGCGCGCTATCTCTTCAAGCTGATGGCCTACAAGGACGAGTACGAAGTGGCGCGCCTCTCGCTCAAGCCCGACATCGGCCGCGCACTGGCCGAGGAGTTCCCCGGCGGGGTGAAGCTCTCCTACAATCTCCACCCGCCGATGCTCCGGGCTTTCGGTCTCAAGGAGAAGCTCAAGCTCGGCCCGTGGTTCGGCTCGGTCTTCAAGGTGCTGGCCCGCATGAAGGTGCTGCGCGGCACGCCGCTCGATCCCTTCGGGTTCGCCGCGGTGCGCCGGGTCGAGCGGCAGCTGGTCGGCGAGTATCGGGCCCTCGTCGAAAAGGCGCTGGTCGGTCTCTCGCCGGAGAGCTACGAGCGGGCGGTGAAGCTTGCCGGGCTGCCCGATGTGATCCGAGGCTACGAGGAGATCAAGCTCCGCAACGTCCAGCGCTTCCGCGACGAAGTGCGGGCTCTGGGCTTCTGAGGTAACCCATGACCAATCTCGAGCGGCAGATGAAGGCGCTGCAAAAGCACCTCAAGACGCTCAAGACGGAAGCCGACCGGGCGACCGGTCAGGCGCGTCGTCGCATGCGGCGGCTCGAGCGCCGCACCCGGGTCGAGGTCGAGCGGATGATCCGCCGCACCGAGCCGCGCGTGCGCGAGGCCGTCGCTCAGGCGGCGCTGCTGAGTCGCAGCGTCCGCGTCGGCGTGCGGGCGGGCACGGCCGCGTACCGAGCGGGTCGCGCCCCCAAGCGCTGAGCTCGCTCAGTCCTGCTCGCGGGCGCGCTCGCGCTTGAGCGCGCTCCGCCGCTTCTTGGTCTCGATCCTGCGCTCACGAGAGGCCACCGAGGGCCGCGAGGCCTTGCGGGATCGGGGCTCGCGCAGCGCGGCGGTCACCAGTGCGCGGACCCGGTCGAGGGCGTCCGCCAGATTCCGCGCCTGATTCCGCTCGGTCTGGCTCGAGACCATCAATCGGCCGTCGGCGTCGAGCCGGTGGCGACAGAGCGCTCGCAACCTCGCGAGCGCGGGCTCCGAAAGGCCCTCGATCGCATCGAGATCGACGCGCAGGTCGACCTTCGTCGCGACCTTGTTCACGTTCTGGCCGCCCGGCCCCGACGCGCGCACGGCCCGGACGTGCAGCGCCCTGTCGGGCACGCGCACCCGGTCATTGACGACGATCGCGCGACTCATGGGTCGATTGTACTGCCGCCGCTATAATCATCTATCGTGACCATCGCTGAGCGTCGGCGCCTGACCGACGTGGCTCGTGGCGCCGCTCCCGCCGATCTGTACGTGCGCGGCGGCACTCTGCTCAACGTCTATACCGGCGAGCTGTACCCGGCCAACGTCGCGACGCGGGGCGAGCGGATCGCGTACGTCGGCGTGCGCGACGAGATGGTGGGCGCGCGCACGCAGGTTCTCGATGCGACCGGCCACGTCCTGGTCCCCGGCTACATCGACCCGCACGTTCATCCGGCGACCCTGACGACACCGTCGGCGCTCGCCCGATTCATCCTGCCGCTCGGCACCACCGCGGTGGTCGCGGACACGTTGCAGTTCTGGGAGCTCGGCGGCCTCGCCGCGTTCCGGACCGTGGCCGACGCGCTGATGACGTCGCCGCTACGGTTCTACTGGATGGTGCGGCCGCACGCGCAGAGTCGGACGCCGGACGAGTGGCGGCGATTCGGCGTCGCGACCCTGGCGAAAGCGCTGGCTCATCCGCGCACGCTGGCGGTCGGGGAGGTCACGCGCTGGCCCGACGCCTGGCGCGGCGATCCCGAGCTGCTGCGCCGCCTCGGGCTCGCTCGCGGCGCCCGCGTCGAGGGACACACCGCCGGCGCGTCCGGCGAGAAGATCCCGGCGATCGCGGCCGCGGGCTTCACCTCGGACCACGAGCCGATCACCGCGCAGGAAGTGCTCGATCGCGCGCGCCAGGGTATCGCGGTGATGCTGCGCGAGTCGTCGCTGCGCCCCGACCTCGTCGGGCTCCTCGACGCCCTCAAGACGGCGCCGGCGCTCGCCTCGCGGCTCATGCTCACGAACGACGGCTCGATGCCCGCGTTTCTGCGGACCCACGGGTTCGTCGATCACCTGATCCGGGTCGCGCTCGAGCGTGGCGTGACGCCGATCGACGCGTACCGCATGGCGACCCTGAACCCGGCGACCTACTACGGGCTCGACGGCGACCTGGGCGGCATCGCGCCGGGTCGCTACGCCGACATCTGCGTGCTCGACGACCTCGCCGAGCCGCGGCCGTCGACCGTGATCGCGCGCGGCAAGGTGATCGCCGCCGGCGGCCGCCTGATGGGCGCGCGTCGCGGAGCCGCCCTGGCGGCGGGTCTTCCGATCGCCCCAGGCGCGGCTCACCGTGCGCTGGCGCGCTCGGCCCGACGACTTCGAGCTTCCGCGCCGCGCTCGCTATCCCGTCATCCAGCTCGTCAGCGCGGTGATCAGCCGGCTGCAGGAGCGACCGATGGAGCCCGGCGACCTCCACGCAGCGCTCCTCGATCGCGCCGGGCGCTGGGTCGCGCCGGGTGTCGTGGCGGGCTTCGCCGACCGGCTCGACGGGTTCGCGACGACGACCAGCACCGACTTCAATATTCTCGCCCTGGGTCGCCGGCCCGAGGCGATGGCGCGTGCCGTCAACCGGCTCCTCGATCTGCACGGGGGCATCGTGCTCGTCGACGGCGAGCGGATCGTCTATGAGCTGGCGCTGCCGCTCGGGGGCATCATGACGCGCGGAACCGTCGAGGAAGCGGCTCGGTCCGAAGACGAGCTTCGCCGGCAGCTCGGCGAGCGGGGCTACGCGCATCACGAGCCGCTCTACTCGCTGTTCTTCCTGGCCGCCGACTTCCTCCCCGCCGTGCGCCTCTCCCCCCGCGGCGTCTGGGACGTCAAGCGGAGCCGAGTTCTCCTGCCGTCGCGGCGCCGCCGATGATCGGCCGCCGGCCGCCCTGGGCAGGCCCTCCCGTGAGCGAGCGTGACTGAACGCGCGCCCCGGCGCCAGCGACGACTCGCGCTGGGTGTGCTGCTGGCGGCGGCGGCGCTGGCCGTCGCCTTCTTTCCGCTGCGCGCCACGTGGTGGGGCGGGTGGATACTGGCAATCGCCGAGGCTGGGATCGTCGGCGGGCTGGCCGACTGGTTCGCGGTCACGGCGATCTTTCGCCGCCCGCTCGGCCTGCCGATCCCGCACACCGCGCTGATTCCGGCCAACTGGGAGCTGATGGCGGCGCGCGTCGGGACGATGGTCGGCAGCCGTGTGCTGACGAAGGAGTATGTCGCGCAGGAGATCGCCCGCGTCGACATCGCCGCCCTGATCGCGCGGGCCGCCGAGCGATTGACGTCACGCGATCTCGACGTCGCCACGCGGGAGCTCGCGCGCTGGCTCGCCGCCGAGATGTCGCCGAAAGCCGCGAGTGACGTCATCACCAGGCTCCGCGACCTGCTGCTCGACCGGCCGCTGGCGCCGGTGCTCGCCGGGGCTCTGCAGATGGTGCGTCGCCACGACTGGGATCAGCGGATCGTCACGGCGCTGGCCGGCTCGCTCGCGGAGGCGCTCGATCGGCCGGCGTTCCGCGCGACGGTCGGGGAGCTGGTGGACGATCTGCTGGCCCGCTACCGCGAGCGGATGGGCGCCTATCCGCGCTTCTGGATCGGCGTCGCCAGCATGCTCGGGTTGATCGATCGCGAGCGCGTGCTCTCGGCGCTCCAGGCCGGGCTGCGCCAGGTGGCCGCAGGAGCCCGACCATCCGGTCCGCCAGCGCCTGATGGAGGCGATGAACGAGCTGCCCGGCCGCCTCCGCACCGACGGCCGCCTGGCCGAACGCGTGGAGGCCGCCAAGCGCGAGCTGCTCGCGACGCCGATCGCGACGCGGGTCATCGAAGATACCGCCGCGGCGCTCCACCGGACCCTTCTGGCCGACCTCGAGCGGCCGCGCTCCGAGGTGCGCGTCTGGATCGTCGAGCGGCTCGAGCGCGCCCGGCAGGCGCTGGTCGCCGACGAGGAACTTCGCCTCCAGCTCGACCGCTGGGGCAAGGCGCGGGTGCTCGAGATCATCGAGCGTCATCACCAGCGGATCGCCGAGTTCATCGAGAACGGCGTGCTGGCGCTCGGCCCCGAGGGCGCGGTGCGACTCATCGAAGAGCACGCCGGGGACGATCTTCAGTACATCCGCGTCAACGGCACCGTCGTCGGCGGCCTGGCCGGTGGGCTGCTCTACGCGATTCACCTGGCGCTGCGCCTCTTCTGAGATGCGCCGCACCGGGCGGAAACCGGTTTGTCGCCTCCGGTGTTTTCACGTAAACTCCGTCACGCTGAATCCCAAGGAGGCCTCAATGCCGCGCTCACGCGCCTTGCCGTATATCGCCGCCCTCGGCCTCATCGTCGCGACGCTCACGTTCGCCGCCCCGGCCCAGAGCCAGGCGCCGAAATCCGGTGGAAACCTGAACATCATGCTGCGCGAGGATCTCTCGCAGGGTTTCGCGATCCATGAGAGCTCGACGATCTCGACCGTGTTCCCGGCCGCGCCCTGCTTCAACAACCTGGTGCAGTTCGATCCAGCCAAGGCGATCGAGAGCACCGACACCATCGTCGGCGACCTGGCCGAGAAGTGGTCGTGGCAGGACAATTACCGGAATCTCGTCTTCTTCCTTCGCAAGAACGTCAAGTGGCACGACGGCAAGCCGTTCACCTCGAAGGACGTGAAGTTCACCTTCGACATGCTGCGTGAGGCGCCGGACGCACCGGCCAAGCTCCGGATCAATCCGCGGAAGGACTGGTACGCCAACGTCGAGGCGATCGAAGCCCCGGACGCCTACACCGTCGTCTTCCGGCTGAAGCGGCCGCAGCCGTCACTCCTGTCGATGCTCGCGTCGGGCTACACGCCGATCTACGCGGCCCACATTCCGCCCGCGAATTACCGGACGAGCTGCGTCGGCACCGGGCCGTTCAAGGTCAAGGAGTGGCGCAAGGGTGAGTACCTCGACTACGTGAAGAACCCGGACTACTTCATCAAGGGCCGCCCGTACCTCGACGCGCTCCACTACGTGGTGATCGTCGAGCGGGGCACGCGCACCGCGGCGCTTCAAGCCGGCCAGCTCGACGTGGCGTTTCCGGGCGAGACGACCAAGGCGGCGTCCGAGCAGCTCAAGAAGGCGGTGCCCCAGCTCGTCGTCACGCCGGTCGCCACCGCGGTGACCGACAACATCATCATGAACAGCAAGAAGCCGCCCTTCGACAACCCGAAGATCCGGCTCGCGGTGAGCTACGCCATCGACCGGCGCGGGCTGATCCAGGCGGTCCACCAGGGCGCCGCCGTTCCCGGCGCGGCGATGGCGCCCGGCCCTACGGCGTCTGGGGGATGCCCGAAAAGGATCTGCCTGAGCTTGCCCGGCTACGGCAAGCCGTCCGAGATGAAGGATCAGGGCGCGCAAGCTCCTGGCCGAGTCGGGCGTGACACCGCAGCATCCGCTCCGCGTCGAGATGGTCACGCGCGCGATCGCCGTGTACGTCGACATGGCCTCGTTCGTCATCAACGAGCTCAAGCAGGTGGGGATCGACGCGACGCTCAAGCAGATCGAGACCGCCCAGTGGCACGCGATGGCCACGCGCGGGCGACTATCAGATCGGCGCGAATCTGACGGGCCTCGGCGTGGACGATCCCGACGCCAACCTGTACGAGAACTTCGCGTGCGGCTCGCCGCGCAACTACAGCTTCTACTGCAACGAGCACGTCATGAAGATGATCGACCAGCAGTCGCAGGAGCTCGACGTCAAGCGGCGGCTGGGCATCGTGGTCACGATTCAGAAGAAGCTCGAGGAGGACGCGGCCCGGCCCGTGCTGGACCATCGGATCGACTACTTCACGATGTGGCCGTACGTGAAGAACCTGGTCCCGCATCACAACATCTACAACTTCGCCCGGATGCAGGACGTGTGGAGCGACAAGTAGACCGGGCGGCCATTCACGATATGGTGCGCCGCGGCCGGCGGGGCTCGAGCCCGGCGCCGGCCGGCGGCGCGCACGGCCGCGCGTGAAAACCTACGTCGCCCAGCGTCTCGCGATCGCGCTCTTGACGTTGCTGGGGATGTCGGTGGTGATCTTCGTCCTGCTGCGCCTGGCGCCGGGCGACATCGTCGACATTCTCTTTTCGACCGCCGGCTACGTCAGCCCGTCCGAGAAGCAGGCGATCCTGAAGGAGCTCGGGATGGACCGGCCGTACGTGGTCCAGTACCTCGACTGGCTCCATCAGATCGTGACCGGCGACCTCGGCAAGTCCTACCGGTATGACCTGCCCGCCTGGGAGGTCATCCGGCCGCTGCGTGCCGGTGACACTCGAGCTGGCGGCGCTGTCGATGGTCTTTGCCGTGCTCATCGGCGTGCCGACGGGTGTCATCAGCGCCGTGCGGCAGGACACGACGCTCGACTATGCGCTGCGCGTGTTCAGCCTCGCCGGGCTTTCGATGCCGGCGTTCTGGCTGGGCATGGTGATCATCCTGACTCTCGTCTCCTGGTTCGCCTGGATCCCGCCGATCACCTACGTGTCACCCGCGAAGGATCTGAAGCTGCACGCGATCCAGTTCCTGTTGCCGGCTCTCGCCGTCGGCTATCGCTCGTCGGCGCTCATCATGCGCATCACGCGCTCGTCGCTGCTCGAGGTGATGCGCGAGGACTACATCCGGACCGCGTGGGCGAAGGGACAGACCGGGCGCATCGTCATCTGGCGCCACGCCCTCAAGAACGCGCTGCTGCCGGTCGTCACCGTGATCGGGATCGAGTTCGCGTTTCTCATCGGCGGGCTCGTGGTCACCGAGACCGTGTTCAATCTGCCCGGCGTCGCGCGGTTCCTGGTGCAGGCGATCCTGTGGCGGGACTATCCGGTGGTACAGAACCTCGTCATGTTCATCGCGATCGTCGTGATCCTCTCGAACCTCTTCGTGGACATGCTGTACGGCGTCCTCGACCCGCGAGTCCGCTATGGCGGTTAGGCCGGCCGCGATCGCCGTACCGGCTGGCGTGCGCCCGCGGTCCGGGGCCTGGGCCGTGGTCGCGCGATTCGTCCGCAAGAAGCCGCTCGGCGCCGCCGGCGGCGCGCTGATGCTGCTGATGCTGATCACGGCCGTCTTCGCCGACGTGCTGCAGACCCACGATCCGATCGCCACCAACGCGGCCTACACGCTCGGCGCGCCGAATGTCGAGCACTGGCTGGGCACCGACCATCTGGGGCGCGACATCTACTCGCGGATCGTTCACGGCGCGCGCGTCTCGCTGGTAGTCGGGGTCGCCTCCACGCTCCTGGGCTCGGTCCTCGGCGGCATCATCGGGCTCCTGTCCGGCTACGCCGGCGGCAAGATCGACCTGGTGACCCAGCGGATCCTGGACATCTTGCAGGGGCTGCCGCTGCTCGTGCTCGCGCTCGTGATGTCGGCCGCCCTCGGTCCCTCGGTGCAGAACGTGGTGATCGCGATCTCGATCCCGATCATCCCGCGGGCGGCGCGCGTGATCCGCTCGAGCGTGCTCTCGATCCGCGAGATGCAGTACATCGAGGCGGCGCGCTCGCTGGGCGTTCAGCACCTGCGTATCGCGTTCCGCCACATCCTGCCCAACACGATCGGTCCGTTCATCGTGCTGTGCACGGCGCAGCTCGGGAGCGCGATCCTCGTCGAGGCGACCTTGTCCTACCTCGGGCTCGGGGTGCCCGAGCCGTACCCGTCGTGGGGCCGCATGCTGTCGGTCTCCGCCGCCGAGTACGCCCAGAAGGCGCCGCACCTCGTGCTCTTCCCGGGTATCGCGATCAGCCTCGCCGTGTTCGCCTCGAACCTGCTCGGCGACGCGCTGCGCGACACACTCGATCCTCGGCTCCGCGGAAGCTGACGCGATCCGCTCGATGACGACCCGCGACCGCAACCCAAGGAGACGCGCAGATGGCTGACACGAGGCTCGCGTGGCTGCCGGCGACCGAGCTGGCGGCGCTGATCCAGAAGAAGAAGGTGTCACCGGTCGAGGTGGTCGATGCGGTGCTGGACCGCATCGAGAAGATCAATCCTCGGCTCAACGCGTTCGTGACCCTGACCGACGACGCCGCGCGCCGCGAGGCGAAGGCCGCCGAGCGCGCGGTCGGCAAGCGGAGCGCACGGCTGGGGCCGCTGCACGGCGTGCCGTTCTCGGTGAAGGACCTCGTGAACACGAAGGGCGTGCGGACGACGTTCGGCACGCCGTTCTATCGCGACAACGTCCCGGCCGAGGACGCGCCGATGGTCGAGCGCATGAAGGCCGCCGGCGGGATCATGCTCGGCAAGACCAACACGCCGACCTTCGGCTGGATCGGCGCCACGCACAACCTCGTCTTCGGGATCACGCGCAATCCGTGGAATCTCGAGCGGACGCCGGGCGGCTCGAGCGGCGGCGCCTCGGCGGCCGCGGCGGCCGGTCTCGGACCGCTTCACATCGGCACCGACGGCGGCGGCTCGATCCGCATCCCCGCGTCGTGCGCCGGGATCTTCGGCCACAAGCCGTCGTACGGCCGCATCCCGACGCATCCGGCCAGCGGCGCGTGGAGCCTCTCGCACATCGGCCCGCTGACGCGCACCGTCGCCGACGCCGCGCTGATGCTCACCGTGTGCGCCGGCCCCGACGAGCGCGATCAGTACTCGTTGCCCGCCGCGGGCGAGGACTATCTGAAATCGATGCGCGGCGGCGTGAAGGGGCTGCGCGTCGCGTACACGGACGACCTCGGCTTCGTGGAGGCGGTCGACCCGGAGGTGCGCGCGTCGTGCGCCAAGGCGGCGCGCGCGTTTCGCGAGCTCGGCTGCAAGGTCGACGAGGTCAAGCCGGGCTGGCCCTCGCCGCGCGAGGCGTGGGGCGAGATCTTCTGCGGCGGCATCGCGACGCGCATGGCGTCGTACGTCGATCGGCCGAGCGACATCGAGCCCGGGCTCCTGCGGATCATCGAGACGACGCTCAAGAATCCGCCGTCGAAATACGTGCAGGCGTGGTTCGACCGTCTCGCCTGGTGGCAGCACCCGCGCGCGTTCTTCGAGAAGTACGATCTCCTGCTGACGCCCACGATCGCGTGTCCGCCGTTCAAGGTGGGGCTCGACAACCCGACCGAGATCGCGGGGAAGCCGGTCGAGGCCTACGCGTGGATCCCGTTCACGTATCCGTTCAACGTGACGGGCCAGCCGGCCGCGTCGGTGCCGTGCGGATTCACGAAGGACGGTCTGCCGATCGGGCTGCAGATCGTCGGCCGTCGCTTCGACGACTCGACCGTGCTGCGCGCCTCGGCGGCGTTCGAGCGCGCGCGTCCATGGGCCCAGCACCGTCCCGTGCTGGAGTAGGGCGATGGAGCGGCTCCTCTTCATCGTGTCGCAGAGCCGGCGAGAGCTCTACGAATCGCTTCGCGTGGTGCTGGGGCAGGAACGAGACGTCGAGGTGATCCTCGACCGCCGCGTCGTGAAGCGTCGCCGCCACGAGGTTCCGCCGGCGACCGAGCGCCGTCGGTATGGGCGCCGTGCTCGACCGCTCGAGGATTCCGAGATGCTCACGCGCGGCTGGACGGTGGTTCGGCTGCCGTAGGCGCCTACTTCGCGGCTGACGCCGAAGTCGCGAGGTTTGTAACCCGCAGCTGTCTGCGTTTTCGGGCATTGACCAGGCGCTCGGCCACGGCGACCTTGGCTTCGTGCACCTCGCCGATCTCCTCGTCGCCGTGGCCGTCTTCGGAGTCGCCTCGGCGGGCATGTTCACCGTGCTCCAGGAAGGACTCCGGGTCTACATGGTCGGCGCCGCTCGCGCCGAATCTCAGCAAAGCGCGCGCGTCGCCGTCGAGCGTCTTGCAGGGGAGATCCGGACGGCGGGGCTCGGGCCGAGTCCCGCGGCATTTGCCGCGATCGCCGTGGCCGAGCCGACGCACATCGTGCTGCATCACGACCTCGACGGAAACGGCGTCATCGCCGGCTCCGGCGAGACGATCGCCTGGCGATTGGTCGGGGCGACCTTACGTCGTGACGCCGGCGGCGGCGCTCAGCCGGTCATCGACGGCGTCAGGCGATTCACGCTCGAGTACCTCGACGCAGCGGGCAACACCGTCGCGGTTGCCGACGACGTGCGGACCGTCGTGATCACGCTCGTGACCGAGGCCGCGTGGGATCTTGCCGATCGCTCGGTCGCGACGACATTCTCGACGCGGGTGCGATTGCGCAATCGCTGATCCAGCGCTTGCTCCGCGAGCGCGCCTCGCGAGATTCGGCGCGCTCGTGCCGGATCCGATCTGTTCCCGGCCCGCCGGCCCGTCCACCCGGCCCACGTCCAGGGCCCGCCGGGTAGCTGAACCCCTCCAGTTTCCCGGCGATCCGGGGCTCGCCGAGACCCGATCCCGGCCTACCCACCATTCCCGGGGTAAAAGTGGGTCAGCTGACACCACCGGTCGTCAGGGGTCACCGGAGGCTAATTACGCTCAAAATCGTCTCTTTTACCCTTGACAGGGGTTTGGGCTAACAGCTAATCTCGCATTTCAAGTGGGGCAAAGTGGGATGAAGGCTTAGACAGGGATCGGCGAAATCCGGATATGTTTAGAGGACGGTACCAGCACACGATCGATCCGAAAGGGCGCCTGAGCGTGCCGGCGAAATTCCGGGACACGCTCGCGCAGTACGACGGCGCGCTGGTCGTCGTCCCGAATGATTACTGCCTCGAGGTGCATCCGTTGGAGGAGTGGCAGCGCATCGAGACGAAGTTGCGCGAGCAGTCGATCTTCAATCCCGAGGTGCGTGAGCTGGGCCGGCTCTACATCTCGCGCGCGAAGGACGCGACGCTCGACGCGGCAGGGCGCGTGCTCATCCCGCCGGACGTGCGCGAGCAGGCGGGACTCTCGAAGAAGGAAGTCACGCTCGTGGGCGGCGGGCTTCCCCAGTTCGAGGTGTGGGATCGCAGCCGGTTCGACGAGTACGAGCGCACACGCGCCGAGCGGCTGCCGACGTTGTTCGAAAGGCTATCGGGCCTGGGAGTGTAGCGGTTCACGTTCCGGTGCTCGTCGACGAGGTCGTGTTCTTCTTGCGACCGCGCGACGAGGGGTGGGTGATCGATGCGACGGTGGGTATGGGTGGTCACGCCGAGGCGATCTTGAGCGCCAGCGCCAGCTCCGTGCGCCTGCTCGGCCTCGACACGGACGCCGCGGCGCTCGCGCAGGCGCGCGAACGCCTGACGCCGTTCGGCGACCGCGTCGCCCTCGCTCACTCGAGCTTCGGCCGTCTCGCCGAGGCCGCCGCCGAGCGCGGCGTCGACCGCGCGCGCTCGATTCTCATGGATCTGGGCGTGTCGTCGTGGCAGCTCGAGCAGTCGGGGCGCGGGTTCTCGTTCCAGGGGGACGAGCCGCTCGACATGCGGCTGGATCCCTCGAGCGGCGAGCCGGCGGGCAAGCTCCTGAACCACGTCCCCGAGGCGGAGCTGGCGCGAATCATCTTCGAGTACGGCGAGGAGCCGCACGCGCGGCGGATCGCGCGGGCCATCGTCCGCCGCCGCCCCCTGGCGCGGACGGGCGACCTCGTGGCGGCGGTCCGCGGCGCGGTACCTCGCGCGGCGTGGCCGCGCCGCTTGCACGTCGCCACGCGGACCTTCCAGGCGATCCGCATGGCGGTCAACGACGAGCCCGGC
Source organism: uncultured Candidatus Rokubacteria bacterium (assembly GCA_963789955.1). Lineage (GTDB taxonomy): Bacteria > Methylomirabilota > Methylomirabilia > Rokubacteriales > CSP1-6 > AR31. Next base: position 97,648 of record CAWBMV010000020.1, on the reverse strand, counting down.
GCGCTCCGAAACGCGCTGGCGCAGGCGCCCGCTCTCCTGACGGCCGGCGGCCGTCTGGGCGTCATCTCGTTTCATTCGGGCGAAGATCGCATCGTGAAGCAGACGTTCCGGGCTCTGGAGCCGGCGGGATTCGCCGAGCTCGAGCCGTCGCCGCGTCAGCCCAGCGACGACGAGGTGCGGGCGAATCCCCGCGCCAGGAGCGCGAAGCTGCGCGTGCTGGAGCGGCTCCCATGAAGAAGAAGGACCAGCGGCTTCATCGCGAACAGGATCCCCGGGTGCGGCGCTCGCTCGTGGTGGCGTTCGCCACCTCGGCGCTGCTCGTGGCCGGCGCCCTCACCGTGGTCGGCATCAGGGTCGAGCAGGTGCACATCGCCTATCGGCTCGACGCCATCAAGACCGAGCGCGGGCGCGCCGAGGATCGGATCCGGCAGCTCGAGATCGAGGTGGCGACCTTGCGCTCGCCGAGCCGCATCGAGGCGCGTGCCCGGCAGATCGGCCTGGTCGCGGCGGGACGGGATCAGATCAGGCTGGCGAAGGAGTACGTGGCCGGTGGCACCGGCCTGGCGGCCGACACGACCCGGGCGGCGTCGCTCCGCGGCGCGAGGCCGCCGGCTCAGTGAAGGATGCGGCCGTCCGGACGCGCGTCCTCATGCTGGCGGCGATCCTCGCCCTCGCGTTCGGCGGCCTCGTCGGTCGCCTCGGCTGGCTGATGGTGGTCAAGCACGGTGAGCTCAACCAGCTCGCCGAGCGTCAGTACTCCCGCACGGTCATTCTCTACGCGCAGCGTGGCCCGATCGTCGACCGTCAGGGCGGAGCCCTCGCGACATCGACCGCGACCGAGTCGCTCTTCGTTCAGCCGCGTAGCGTCGGCGACCCGGTTCGCGTCGCCACGCGCCTGGCGCCGATCCTCGGCCAGCCACAGTCGGAAGTGCACGCCGCGCTGACCAGCGCCCGCTCGTTCGTGTGGCTGCGCCGGAAGCTGCCGCCCACCATGGCCGAGCAGGTGAGGGCGTTGCGCGAGCCGGGGCTCGGCTTCCTCCCGGAGCCGCTTCGCCTCTATCCCAACCGGGAGCTGGGCGCGCACGTGCTCGGCTTCGAGGGCGGCGAGGGCGGGCTCGAGGGGGTCGAGCGCGCGTTCAACGCCGATCTGGCCGGCCAGCCGGGCAAGGCGATCGTCGGCCGCGACGCGCTCGGCCGCGAGGTGGCGGCGCCCCACGTGCTCCAGCAGCCCCAGCCCGGGCACGGCGTGATGCTGACGATCGACAAGACCATCCAGTACATCGCCGAGCGCGAGATCGACGCGGCCTATCGGCGGACCCACTCGAAGGCCGCGATGGCGGTGGTCCTGGATCCGCGCACCGGCGACGTCCTCGCGATGGCGATGCGGCCGACGTTCAATCCGAACGCGTTCCTGGACGTGCCGTCGTCGGACGCCTGGCGCAATCGGGCCGTGACCGATCCCTTCGAGCCGGGCTCGACGTTCAAGGTGATCATGGCCGCGGCGGCGCTGGAGGAAGGCGTCGTCCGGCCCGACGACCGCATCTACGCCGAGAACGGCGCGATCACGTTGGCGGGGACGACGATCCGCGACTGGAAGAAGTACGGCTGGCTCACCTTCGCCGAGGTGCTGCAGAACTCGTCCAACGTCGGCTCGATCAAGGTCGGCATGTCGCTCGGCCGCGATCGCTACTACCGCTACATGAAGGCGTTCGGCTTCGGCGCGCCGACCGGCGTCGGCCTCGCCGGCGAGAGCCGCGGGCTCCTGCGCGAGCCGCAGCGCTGGTCGCTCCTGTCGCTGCCGACGATGTCGATCGGCCAGGAAATCTCGGTGACGGCGCTCCAGCTGGTGACGGCGTTCGGCGCCATCGCGAACGGCGGCACCCTGATGCAGCCGCGCCTCGTCCGCTCCACCTTCGACGCCGACGGCCAGGAGACACGGCGCTTCGAAGCCAAGGCGCTGCGGCAAGTCATCTCGCCGACCACCGCGCGGACGCTCACGAATCTGATGACGGGCGTGGTCGAGTCGGGCACCGGGCATTTCGCGGCCATCCCCGGCTACGCCGTCGCCGGCAAGACCGGCACGGCGCAGAAGCTCGACCCGTCGACCAAGCGCTATTCTCACGCGCCGGGCGTCCTGTCCTTCGTCGGATTCGCGCCCGCCGACGAGCCGCGCTTCGTCATGCTGGTGGCGCTCGACGAGCCTCGCAACGAGAAGTGGGGGAGCGAGGCGGCGGCACCGATCTTCAGCGCGATCGGCCGCGAGATCCTCCGCTATCTCGAGGTGCCGCCGCGCGACGTCCAGCCGGTGCAGATCGTCACCGGGCCGCCCGCCGAGCCCCTGGCCCCGGCGCGGATGCGGCTCGTGAGCACCGCGGAGGCGCGCGAGCCGGACGGGACACGGCGCATGCCCGACCTGGGCGGCAAGACCTTGCGTCAGGCGCTGGAAACCCTCGAGCCGTTCCGTATCGACGTGCGTCTTGCCGGCCAGGGGCGTGTCGTTCGCCAGTTGCCGGCCGCGGGCGATCCCCTCGAGCCCGGTGCCGTCGCACGCCTGACGTTGACCGCATCGGGAGGTACCAGGTGACATGGCGGGTGCGGCCATGAGCGAGCTGCTCGCGGCGCTCCCCGAGAAGCGCGTGATCGGCCAGCCGCCGCGCTCGGTGTCGTCCATCGCCGGCGACTCGCGCAAGGTCGAGCCCGGCGGCTGCTTCGTGGCGGTTCCCGGGTTCAAGCAGGACGGGCGCCGCTTCATCCCGGACGCCATCCGGCGCGGTGCCGCGATCGTGGTCACCGAGGGTGAGCCGGTCGCCGACCTGCCGGTGGCTCAGGTGCTGGTGCCGTCGGTGCGGGTCTCGCTCGCGCGGCTCGCGGGCGCGTTCTACGGCCACCCGTCGCGGCAGCTCTCGCTCGTCGGCATCACCGGGACCAACGGAAAGACGACGACGTCGTATCTGATCGAGGCCCTGCTGCGCGCGCGCGGCCTCGCCACGGGCGTGATCGGCACGATCGGGTACGTCCTGGGTGACGAGACGCGACCGGCCAATCAGACGACGCCGGAGGCGCTCGACCTTCAGGCGATGCTCGCGCACATGCGTGACCGAGGGGTTCGCGGCGTCGCGATGGAGGTGTCGTCGCACGCGCTGTCGCTGGCCCGTGCCGACGGGATCGCGTTCGACGTCGCGGTCTTCACGAACCTGACCCAGGACCATCTCGACTTTCACGGCACGCTCGAGAGCTATCGGCTCGCCAAGCGCCGGCTCTTCGAGCTGCTCGCCGAATCGCCGAAGCCCGCGCGCACGGCCGTGGTCAACGCGGACGATCCGGCCGGGATGTCGATGGTGGAGGGGCTCGATCTGAACGTCCTCACGTTCGGCCTGGGCGCGGCCGCGCGGGTCAGAGCGGTCCAGCACGAGTCGTCGCTCGACGGCATCCGGATGACGGTCGAGACGCCGCGCGGCCGGCTGACGCTCACGTCGCCGCTCATCGGCGAGCACAACGTGATGAACCTGCTCGGCGCAGTCGGGACAGGTCTGGGGCTGGGCCTCGAGCCGGCCGCGATCGCACGGGCGCTCGGCGAGGTCGGCACCGTGCCCGGCCGCTTCGAGCAGGTGCGGGCCGGTCAGCCATTTCTCGTGGTCGTCGACTACGCCCACACGCCCGACGCGCTCGAGCGCGTGCTGACCACCGCGCGCAAGCTGACGCGCCGGCGGCTCGCGGTCGTCTTCGGATGCGGCGGCGATCGAGATCGCACCAAGCGCCCGATCATGGGCGAGATCGCCGCGCGCCTGTGTGACCAGGTGTGGGTGACCTCGGACAACCCGCGCTCGGAGCGTCCGCAGGCGATCATCGACGAGATCGTCGTCGGCGTGCGGCGGGCCGGTACGGCGCCGGGCCGCTTCGCGACCGAGCCCGATCGCGCGCGCGCGATCCGGGCGGTGCTCGGCTGGGCCGAGGCGGGTGACACGGTGGTCATCGCCGGAAAGGGTCACGAGACCTATCAGATCGTGGGCGCCGACGTGCTGCCGTTCGACGACCGTGAGGTCGCGCGGCGGATCCTGTCGGGAGAGAGGACCTAGAGCGACCGTGCCACTATTCACCGTCCAGGACATCGTGCGCGCCACGCAGGGCGCCCTCGTCGCGGGTGATCTCGGTGTGCCCATCACCGGGGTCTCGATCGATTCCCGAGCGCTCGGGGTCGGTGAAGCCTTCTTCGCGATCCGTGGCTATCGCCTCGACGGTCACGCGTTTCTGGCCGATGCCGCCTCGCGCGGCGCGGCGTGCCTGGTGGTCCACACGCTGCACGACGACGTGCCGGCCAACGTCCCGCTCGTGCTCGTGGAGGACACGACCCGCGCGCTCGGCCTGCTCGCGGCGTACCACCGCGCCCGGTTCACGATTCCGGTCGTCGCGGTGACGGGCTCGAACGGGAAGACGACCACGAAAGAGCTGATCGCCGGCGTGCTCGGCATGCGCTGGCACGTGCTGAAGCCGAGCGGGAGCTTCAACAACCAGTGGGGTCTTCCGCTGACGCTTGCTCAAGCTGACCCCGGACCACCAGGCGCTCGTGCTCGAGATCGGCACCCAGCACCCCGGCGAGATCGCCACGCTCGCCGGGCTGGCGCAGCCGACGGTGGCCGCCGTGACGACGGTCGCGCAGGCTCACACGGAGTTTCTCGGCTCGCTCGACGGCGTCCGCGCCGAGAAGGTCGAGCTCGTCAAGGCGCTCGGGACCGAGGGGCGCGCCGTGCTGAACGCCGACGATCCGCGCGTGGCGAGCATGGCGCGAGACTCGCGAGCGCCCGTCATCACCTACGGTCGAGCGGCCGGCGCCGACGTGCGGGCGACCGGCGACATCGTCGAGCGCGGGCAGTCCCTCGCGTTCACGCTCGAGAGCGGCGGTGTCCGCGTGCCCGTGACCCTGGCCTTCGCCGGCCGTCACAACGTGACGAATGCGCTGGCCGCGGCCGGCGTGGGGGTGGCGCTCGGCTGGCCGCTGGAGGAGATCGCGCGCGGCCTCTCGGAAGCGCGGCCGGCGGCCGGCCGCTGCGTCTGGCGGGATGCGGGCGGCGTCAGCATTCTCGACGACACCTACAACGCGAATCCGGTGTCGGTCCGCGCGGCCCTCGAGACGGTCGCCGCGCGCCGTGCCGCGTCGTCCGGCCGGCTCATCGTCGTCCTCGGCGATATGCTGGAGCTCGGCGCGATCGCCGAGGAAGCGCACCAGGAGATGGGACGCTCGGTGGTCGCGGCGGGCGCCGACGAGTTCGTGGGCGTCGGACGATTCGCGCGCCTCGCCGTCGAGACCGCCCGCGGCGCGGGCCTGGCCGGCGCGCACCACGCAACGACGTTCGAGGACACGGTTGCCCACCTCCTCAAGGGCGTGGCCCCCGGTGACGTCGTGCTCGTCAAGGGCTCGCGGGGCATGCGCATGGAGCGGGTCGTGGATGCGCTGGTGGCGCGCCTGGCCCGATGAAAGGGACGGATGCTCTATTACCTCCTCGTCCCGCTCGCGAAAGACCACATCGTCTTCAACGTCTTTCGCTATCTGACCTTCCGGTCGTTCATGGCGCTGATCTCGGCGTTCATCATCTCGCTGGTGGTCGGCCCGTGGATCATCCGGCGGCTCCGGATCGCGCAGCACGGCGGCGAGACGATCCGGGAGGACACGCCCGAGCGGCATCGCACGAAGAAGGGCACGCCGACGATGGGCGGGCTCGTCATCCTCACGGCGCTCATCGCGACGACCTTGCTCTGGGCCAACCTCGCCAATCGCTACATCTGGGTGGCGGTCCTGGCGACCGGCGGCTTCGGGCTCATCGGGGTCTGGGACGACGCGACCAAGCTGCGGCGCCGCAAGGGGATCTCGACGCGCGTCAAGTTCGTCGCCCAGGTCGTGGTGGCCTTCGCCGTGCTGCAGCTCGTGTTCTGGCAGCCGCCGAGCGCCTGGCTGCCGGTGCTGGCCATTCCGTTCTTCAAGGGTTGGCTCGTGAACCTCGGCTGGCTCTGGATTCCGTTCACGATCCTCGTCGTCGTGGGCGCCTCGAACGCGGTGAATCTCACGGACGGCCTCGACGGGCTGGCGATCGGCCCGGTCATCATGGCCGGCGCGGCCTTCGGGGTGATCGCGTACCTCACGGGCAACTTCCGGGCGGCCGACTACTTGAAGATTCTCAACGTGCGCGGGGCGGGCGAGCTGACGGTCTTCTGCGGCGCGCTGATCGGCGCGGCGATCGGCTTTCTCTGGTTCAACTGTCATCCGGCCGAGATCTTCATGGGCGACGCGGGCTCGCTGGCCCTGGGCGGCGCGATCGGCACGCTCGCGGTGTTGACGAAGGCCGAGCTCTTGTTGCCGCTGATCGGCGGACTCTACGTCGTGGAAGCGCTCTCGGTGATCATCCAGGTCGCGAGCTTCAAGATGACCGGACGCCGCGTCTTTCGCATGGCGCCCTTGCACCATCACTACGAGCTGTCCGGATGGCCCGAGCCGAAGATCGTCGTCCGATTCTGGATCGTCTCGTTCGCGCTGGCGCTCCTGGCCATCACGACGTTGAAGCTCCGATGAGGGCGGCGTGAACGCGCTCGACGAGGTCGACATGGCCACTCGCGGTCAGGCATATCTGCGCTCGCTCGCGGGACGTCGCGTGACGGTGTTCGGCCTCGCCAAGAGCGGCGTCGCCGCGGCCCGCCTCCTGCGCGCGGTCGGCGCCGACGTCGTGGGCACCGACGCGAAGCCCGTCGCGGCCCTCGGGCGCGAGGTGGCGGCGCTGGCCGAGATCGGGGTGCGCCTCGTCACCGGGCCCGCGGATCCGATGGCGGCGTTCGCCGGCGCCGAGCTGGTGGTGGTGAGCCCCGGCGTCCCCCTCGACGCGCCGCCGCTCACGGCGGTGCGCGCCCGGCACGTGCCGATCATCGGCGAGCTCGAGCTCGGCTGGCGCGCGACCGAAGCGGACACGATCGCGATCACCGGAACCAACGGCAAGACCACGACGACCGCGCTGACGGGCTCCATCCTGGCGCTGCAGCCGCGGCCGGTGCTGGTGGCCGGCAACATCGGCACGCCGCTCGCCGCCCACGCGCTCACGTTCCCGGCCGACGGGCTGGTCGTCTGCGAGGTGTCGAGCTTCCAGCTCGAGACCACCGAGCTCTTTCAGCCGAGGGTCGCGGTGGTGCTGAACCTCACCCCCGACCATCTCGATCGTCACCGGACCTTCGAGGCGTACGGGGATGCGAAGGCGCGGATCTTCGCCAACCAGACCTCCGCCGACTGCGCCGTGCTGAACGCCGACGACGAGGCGACACGGGCGATGGCCTCGCGGGCGAAGGCGCCGGTGGTGTGGTTCAGCCGGCGCCGCGAGCTGTCGCACGGGGTCTTCGTCCGCGACGGCCAGATCGCGGCGAAGCTCAACGGTCACGTCGAGGAAATCTGCCCCCTGTCGGAGATCTTCCTGCGCGGCCAGCACAACATCGAGAACGTGCTGGCGGCGACGGCGTGCGCCCTCTGGACGGGTGTCTCACCGGCGGCGATCCGCGCGGCGGTCGGCCGCTTCCGCGGCGTGGCCCATCGGATCGAATGGGTACGCGACCTCGCCGGCGTCAAGTACTACAACGATTCGAAGGGCACGAACGTCGACTCGACCTTGCGGGCGCTCGAGAGCTTCTCGGAGCCGATCGTGCTGATCGCGGGCGGCAAGGGCAAGGGCCAGGACTTCAAGCCGCTCGCCGCCGCGGCCCGCCGGAGCGTCGCGCACGCGGTCCTCATCGGCGAGGACGCCGCGAAGATCGGCGCCGCGCTCGGGGCCGCGTCCGTTCCGGTGACGTTCTCCCCGTCGCTCCAGGACGCCGTCGATCGGGCGCGCGCGGTCGCGACGCCGGGCAGCATCGTGCTGCTCTCGCCGGCCTGCGCCTCGTTCGACATGTTCGACAACTTTGAACATCGCGGTGAGGTTTTCAAAAAAATCGTGGAGCGGCTCGACTGATGTCGAGAACGCCGCGTCGCACGTTCCTCCGAACGGTGGGGGGGGATGGGGGAGGAGCGGCGCTCGCTCCCCCCCATTCCACCTAATGCCCAGGAAGCTCGCGCCCGACATCTGGCTCTTCGGCGTCGCCGTCGTCCTGCTCTCGGCGGGCGTGGTGATGGTCTATTCGGCGAGCGCGATCGTCGCGGCCGATCGCTTCCACGATCCGTACTTCTTCCTCAAGAAGCAGATCTTCTGGGCGCTGCTCGGCGCCGCCTGCATGTGGATGGCGATCCGCATCGACTATCGCCGGCTCGAGCGGTTCGTGTTGCCGCTCCTGATCTTCGCCGGCGTGCTCCTGGTGCTCGTGCTCGTCTCGCCGTTCGGCCAGGCGATCAACGGCACCCGGCGCTGGATCCGCCTCGGCCCCGTCTCGTTTCAGCCGGCGGAGCTCGCCAAGCTGGCGCTCGTCGTGTATCTCGCGGCGTTCCTCGCGAAGAAGGGCGAAGAGATCTCGGACTTCCGGCGCGGGCTCGTGCCGCCGCTCGCCGTGGCCGGGCTCCTGGCGCTGCTCGTGCTGGCGCAGCCGGATCTCGGCAACTGTCTCACGCTCATCACGCTCACGTTCACGTTGCTGTTCCTGGCCGGCGGCCACGCGCGCCACCTCGGGCTCATCGTGCTGGCGGCATTGCCGCCGCTCGCGGTGGCGATCTGGGTCGCGCCGTACCGGCTGCGCCGCATCGTCGCGTTCATCGATCCGTGGTCGGATCCGCGCGGCAGCGGATTCCAGATCATCCAGTCGTGGCTGGCGTTCGGGAACGGCGGGATCTTCGGCCAGGGCATCGGCGCGTCTCGCCAGAAGCTCTTCTACCTTCCCGAGTCGCACACGGATTTCATCTTCGCGATCGTCGGCGAGGAGCTGGGCCTGGTGGGCGCGCTCATCATCGTGGCGCTCTTCGTGGTCTTGATCTGGCGCGGTCTCCGGATCGGCCTGCGCGCGCCCGATCCCTTCGGCGGCTACCTGGCCCTCGGGATCACCATGCTGATCGCCACCCAGGTGCTGGTGAACCTCGGTGTCGTCACCGGGCTCTTGCCGACCAAGGGACTGCCGCTGCCGTTCATCTCGTTCGGCGGCTCGGCCTTGCTGGTCACGATGCTCTCGACGGGAGTGCTGCTGAACATCTCCCAGCAAGCCCATGTTTAAGCGCTACCAGCAGATCCACTTCGTGGGGATCGGCGGGATCGGCATGTCCGGCATCGCCGAGATCTTGCTGAACCTCGGCTATCGCGTGACCGGCTCCGATCAGAAGAAGGGTGACGCGGTCGAGCGGCTCGCCGAGCTCGGCGCGAAGGTGTTCATCGGCCACCAGGCCTCGAACGTCGAGGGCGCGCACGTCGTCGTCTATTCCTCGGCGGTCTCGCGGGACAACGTCGAGGTCCAGGCCGCGCGCGAGCGCCAGATCCCGGCGATCCCGCGCGCGGAGATGCTCGCCGAGCTGATGCGCCTCAAGTACGGCATCGCGGTGGCGGGCACGCATGGCAAGACGACCACGACGTCGATGGTCGGCGCCGTCCTGGCCGAGGGCCGCCTCGATCCGACGATCGTCGTGGGAGGGCGAGTGTCGAGCCTCGGCTCGAACGCGCGGCTGGGCCAGGGCGAATTCCTCATCGCCGAGGCCGACGAGTCCGACGGGTCGTTCCTGAAGCTGGCGCCGACGATCGCGGTCGTCACGACGGTCGACGCCGAGCACCTCGACCACTACGGGAGCCTCGACGCGATCCGCGACGCGTTCGTCGCGTTCGTCAACAAGGTGCCGTTCTACGGCTCGGCGGTGCTGTGCCTGGATCAGCCGAACATCCAGCTCCTGATCCCGCGCATCGAGAAGCGGATCATCTCGTACGGGCTCGAGTCGGGCGCGGACCTCGTCGCGCGCCGGCTGCAGCTCTCGGGCATGACCAGCCGCTTCGAGGTCTATCAGCGCGAGAGCCTGCTCGGCGAGGTCACCCTCCAGATCCCGGGGCGCCACAACGTGCTCAACGCGCTCGCGGCGGTCGGTGTCGGGCTCGACCTCGAAATCCCGTTCGCCACGATCCAGAAAGCGCTGGCCGGCTTCTCCGGAGTCCAGCGCCGGTTTCAGATCCTCGGCCGCTCGCGCGGCGTCACGGTGGTCGACGACTACGGCCACCATCCCGCCGAGATCCGGGCGACCCTGGCCGCCGCCAAGGCCGGGTTCGACTGCCGGGTCGTGACGGTGTTCCAGCCGCACCGCTACACGCGAACGTTGCACCTGCGGCAAGAGTTCCTCACGGCGTTCAATCTGGCTGACGTGCTGATCGTGATGGACGTCTATGCGGCCGGCGAGCCGTCGATCCCCGGTGTCTCGGGCCGGGATCTCGCGGACGGGATCCGCTCGCATGGCCATCGCGATGTCACTTACCTCGGCAGCGACCGCACGCGCATCGTCGAGCATCTCGCGGAGATCGTCCGTCGTGGCGATCTCGTGATCACGCTCGGCGCCGGCGACGTGAGCCAGCTCGGCCCGGAGCTGCTGAAGCGCTTGGACGCGACTCGTTGACTGGGAGGGCCACATGCTAGGAGAGATTCGGGGGGAAGTACGGTTCAAGGAGCCTCTGAGCTTCCACACCTCGCTCCGCATCGGCGGCACCGCCGACATCTTCGTCGTGCCACAGGACGTGGACGACATTCGGCACGCGCTCATGTTCGCCGAGCGCGAGCAGCTGCCGGTCTCGGTGATCGGCGGCGGCAACAACTTGCTGGTGAAGGACCGCGGGGTGCGCGGCGTCGTCCTGCGGCTCGAAGGCTGCCTCGGGCGCGCCGAGTTCCACGGTGAGGAGGCGATCGCCGGCGCCGGCGTGTCGCTCTCCGCGCTGATCCGCGAAGCGGCCGCGCTCAATCTCGGCGGCATCGAGTGCCTGGTCGGGATTCCGGCCACGATCGGCGGCGCCCTGGCGATGAACGCCGGGACGGCCGACGGCTGGATCGGCGATTTCGTCAGCGCCGTGTACTTCCTGCATCCGGACGGCTCGCTCGGTGAATTCAAGCCGGCGCCCGGCGCGTTCACCTATCGCAACTTCAACGCACCGGTCGGCGCCGTGCTGATCGGCTGCCGCCTGCGCCTGCATCGCAAGCCCCTGGCCGAGATTCAGAAGGAGATGAAGGCGCGGCTCAAGGTGAAGAAGTCCACCCAGCCGCTGGCGCTCGCCTCGGCCGGCTGCGTCTGGAAGAACCCGGCCGGCGACGTCGCCGCGCGGATGATCGAGAAGTGCGGTCTCAAGGGCAAGCGCATCAACGGCGCCGAGATCTCGTCGAAGCACGCCAACTTCATCGTGAACCGCGGCGGCGCGACCGCGGCGGACATCCTGGCGCTCATGGACCTGACGCGCGAGCGCGTGCAGTCGCATTTCTCGGTCGCGCTCGAGAACGAGATCAGGATCATCGGCGAGTAGATGCCGAGCGGTCTCAGCTCGCCGAGGAGCCGAGCGTCGGTGCTCGCCGATATGGGCGAACGCTCGGTATTCGTCGCCGGTCAGCGCGTGGGGCGCTCGAAGCGCCCGCGGCCCGCACGGCGCGCCCGTGTGCGCCGGCTGCTCGGCGTCGTCCTCGCGATCGTCGTGATCACCGCGGCGGGCGGTGGAGCGCTGCACTGGCTGCTGACGACGCAGCGCTTCGCGGTGGCGAGCGTCGAGGTCCGCGGCGTCTCGCGCGTCCCGGCCGACCAGATCCTCGCGGTGGCCGCGATCCCGCGAGGCAGCAACATCTTCAAGCTCGACACCATGGGCGTGATCGGCCGCGTGGAGTCGCTGCCGGAGGTACGCCGCGCCGACGTCGTGCGCGAGCTGCCGAACCGGGTCGTGATCAGCGTCGAGGAACGGCGGCCGTTCACCTTGGTCCACGGCGGGCGGCTGCACTGGATGGACGAGGAAGGACGCCTGCTCGGCGCCTCGCCCGAGGCGGTGGCGCCCCCGATGCCGGTCATCAGCGGCCTGTCGGCGGACGAGCTCGCGTCGATGCGGACCTCGCCCGGGCCGAAGGCCCGCGCGGCGATCGGCGTGATCCGCGCGCTCTTGCGAAGCGGGACCGGGCTCACCGCCGAGATCTCGGAGATCGACATGAGCCGCCGCGAGGGGCCGGTCCTCTACACGATCGACGGCGTCGAGGTGCGGCTGGGCACCGAGGACTGGGACGAGCGTCTGGCGCGCCTCGAGGGCGTGCTGACGCAGATCGCGACGCAGGACGTGCGCACGGTCGATCTCCGGTTCCGCGATCAGGTGGTCTTCCAGCGGGGCGCCGCCCGATGAAGCGCTCGAAGGCGCCGGACCTGGTGGTCGGCCTCGACGTCGGCACCACGAAGGTGTGCGCGATCATCACCGAGCCCGGACCGCGCGGTGTCCTGAATGTGCTCGGCGTCGGGACCGCGCCGTCGCGCGGGCTCCGGCGCGGGATCGTCGTCAACATCGACTCGACGGTCGAGGCCATCAAGGCCGCGATCGCCGAGGCCGAGCTGATGGCGCACGTCGAGGTCGCGGGCGCGTTCGCGGGCATCGGCGGCGGCCACATCCGCGGCGTGAACAGCCGCGGCGTCGTCGGCATCACCGGCAAGAACCACGAGGTCGGCGACGCCGACGTCGAGCGCGTGATCGAGGCGGCGCGGGCCATCAATCTCCCGCAGGACCGCGAGATCATCCACGTGCTCCCGCAGAGCTTCACCGTCGACGACGGCGACGGCGTCCGTGAGCCGATCGGCATGTCGGGCGTGCGCCTCGAGGTCGAGGTGCACATCGTGACGGGGACGGTCACGTCGGTCCAGAACGTGGTGCGCTCGGTGAATCGCGCCGGCCTGGCCGTGCAGGACATCGTGCTCGAGCCCCTCGCCTCCGCGGAGGCCGTCCTGTTCGACGACGAGAAGGAGCTCGGAGTCCTCGTGATCGACATCGGCGGCGGGACGACCGACGTCGCGCTGCTGCGCGACGGCGCCGTGTGGCACACGGTCGTCTTGCCGCTCGGCGGCGACCACATCACCAACGACATCGCGATCGGGCTGCGCACGCCGACCGCGGACGCCGAGGACATCAAGAAGCGCTACGGCTGCGCGCTGACGGCACTGGTGCCGGCCGAGGAGACCGTCGACGTTCCGTCGGTCGGCGGCCGCAAGCCGCGACAGCTCTCGAGGCAGCTCCTCTCGGAGATCATCCAGCCGCGCGTCGAGGAGCTCTTCACATTGGTGGCGCGCGAGCTCGCCCGCGCCGGATTCCAGGACGCGGCGACGGCGGGCGTCGTCGTCACGGGAGGCACGTCGATCATGGAGGGAGTTCCCGAGCTCGCCGAGGGTATTTTCGATCAACCCGTGCGCCGCGGCGTGCCGATCGGCATCGGCGGCATGGCGGACGTGATCGAGAGCCCGATCTACGCCACCGGAGTCGGCCTGGCGCTCTACGGCGCGCGGACACGCGGGTCCGGCGAGTCCGCCGGAGTTCCGGGACCCGTGGGCCGGTTCGCACGGCTCGTGACTGGATTCCTCGGTGACCTCTTCTAAGTCGGGTCGAGACGGGCGTCAGCCGCACTTGTTCACGCCGGACATGAACCGTTCACGCGGCCGGAGGCGTACCCTCCGGCGATCACTCACAGGAGGATGGGATGGAGAAGGATCGCGCGCGGCGCCCGCTCTTCGAGCTCGAACCGCAAACGACACAGGCCGCGAAGATCAAAGTCATCGGGCTCGGCGGGGGCGGCGGCAATGCGGTGAGCCGCATGATGGCCGCGCAGTTCACGGGGGTCGAGTTCATCGTGGCCAACACGGACCTCCAGGCCCTCGCTGCCTCCCCGGCGCCGGTCAAGATCCAGCTGGGCGCCAAGCTCACCCAAGGCCTCGGCGCCGGCTCGAACCCGGACGTCGGGCGCGGCGCGGCCCAGGAAGATCCCGATCAGATCACGCGACTGCTCGCCGGCTGCGACATGGTCTTCATCACCGCGGGCCTGGGCGGCGGTACCGGCACCGGCGCGGCGCCGGTCGTCGCGTCGCTCGCGAAGGATCTCGGCATCCTGACGGTCGCCGTCGTGACCAAGCCGTTCACGTTCGAGGGCCGCAAGCGCATGCTCCAGGCCGAGGCCGGCCTCGAGGCGCTGCGCGGCGTCGTCGACACGCTGATCACGATCCCGAATCAGCGGCTGCTCTCGGTGGTCGATCGCGGCACGCCGCTGATCGCCGCGTTTCGCGTCGCCGACTCGGTGCTCCAGCAGGCGGTGCAGGGCATCTCGGACCTGATCCTGGTGCCCGGGCTCGTGAATCTCGACTTCGCCGACGTCCGCACGATCATGTCCGGCATGGGGCTCGCGATGATGGGCACCGGCACCGGCAAGGGCGAGAATCGCGCGCTGGACGCCGCGCAGAAAGCCGTGGCCAGTCCGCTGCTCGACGAGACCTCGATCGAGGGCGCGCGCGGCATCTTGATCAACTTCACCGGCGGCGCCGATCTGTCGATTCACGAGGTCGAGGAAGCGGCGCGCATCGTCCAGGAAGCCGCGCACGAAGAGGCGCACATCATCTTCGGCGCCGTCATCGATCCGCAGCTCTCGGACGAGGTGCGCATGACGGTGATCGCGACGGGCTTCGCCGACAAGAAGGAAACGGTGGGACTCGGCGGCAAGGTCGTCGATCTGCCGCGGCCGTCGCGCTCGGTTCCGTCGTCGGCGCCCGCGCCGGTGGCGCCGTGGCGGCGGAAGTTCGCCGATCCGCGGGGCGAAGCCGAAGAGGCCATGGGCGACGGCGCGGATCTCGAAGTCCCCGCGTTCCTGCGCCGTCAAGCCGACTAGGGTCACCGGGAGGGGGACCAAACTCCCCCTCCCAACCCCGTCCCCCGGCCGGCGACCCGTCGGTTCATACTTGACGCTCGTGACTGCACAGCTCGTTTCCCATGGTCGGCCGGCCGAGTATCTTCACGTTCGCTTCGCTCACCGAGCTCGACGTGCCGCATGCGACGACGACTCGCCATTGTCCGGGGATCACTTCGTTTGCGGAGCCGATCGTTCCCGAGGCTCCGAAGCCGCCGTTTCGGGCTGAGGCTGTCGAGATCCTCGGAGCTACTGGGCTCGAGCTGAGCCGGGTCGGCTATGCGCGGCAGGTGCACGGGGCGGACGTGGCGCGGGTCCCGGCCGGCTGGGGGATTCGCGGGGTTGGTGGACATTCTCGTCACCGCGGAACGCCGCGTGCCGCTCGCGATCTTCACCGCCGATTGCCTCGCGATCGTGCTCTGCGATCCCTTGGCGCGCGCGCTGGCGGTCGCGCACGTCGGCTGGCGCGGCACGGTGAAGGGTGCGACTCAGAGGGCGGTGCGGGCGATCGGTGAGGTCGGCGGCCAAGTCGGCTCGTTGCGGGTCGCGATCGCGCCGTCGATCGGACCGTGCTGCTATGAGGTCGACGAGCCGGTCACGGCGGAATTTGCGCGCGCGTTCGGCGAGCGCTGGCGCGCGTGGGCTACGCCGTCACGCGCCGGCCACGTGATGCTCGATCTCTGGTCGGCCAACGAGGCGCTACTGGTCGAAGCGGGCGTGGCGCCGTCGGCGATCGAGAACCCGAGGCTCTGCACCGCGTGCCATCCGGAGCTTCTGTACTCGTACCGGCGGGGGAACCGCGGCCGCCTGGTCACGCTCGCCGCGCTGCCCTGAGGCCGGGGCTCGGGGTGCGGCCCGGCCCTTGCCCTCCCCCGCCAGACCGCCCCCTGTTAGAATCACCCTGCCATGACCGATATTCGCGCCAATCTCGATCGGGTACGTGAACGGGTCGCCCGGGCCGCGGAGCGCGCGGGCCGGCGCGCCTCGGACGTGCTGCTGATCGGTGTCTCGAAGACCGTGGAGGTGGCGCGGATCCGGCAGGCGATCGACGCCGGGGTGGCCGCGCTCGGCGAGAACCGGGTGCAGGAGGCGCGCGACAAGGTGAGCGAGCTCGGACGTCCGGTGCCGTGGCATCTGATCGGCCACCTGCAGACGAACAAGGTGCGCGACGCGCTCGAGCTGTTCGACGTCATCCACTCGCTCGACCGCCTGGACCTGGCGAAGGAGCTCGACAAGCGGGCGCGCGCCCGCGGCCGGACCGTCGACGTGCTGGTCGAGGTCAACGTCGCCGCCGAGGCGTCCAAGGGCGGCGTGGCGCCCGACGGGCTCGGCGAGCTCCTCGACGCGGTCGCGGCCATGCCGTCCCTGAAGGTGCGGGGACTCATGGCGATCCCGCCCGAGGCGAAGGATCCCGACGACTCGCGCGTGTGGTTCCGCGCGCTGCGAAAGCTCGGGGAGCGCTACAGCTTCAGCGAGCTTTCGATGGGGATGAGCGGCGATTTCGAGGTGGCGATCGAGGAAGGCGCGACGATGGTCCGGGTCGGCACGGCGATCTTCGGCCCGCGCGCGCCGCGGCCAGAGCCCGGGGCGGAGGAGCGATGACGATCAAGGGCCTCACCGTCGGGTTCATCGGCGGCGGCAACATGGGCGAGGCGCTGATCAAGGGCCTCCTCGGAGCGAGCCTCGTCCCGGCGAGCGCGATCCACGCGACCGACGTGCGCCTCGAGCGGCTCAAGGAGCTCGACCGGCTGTACGGGATCCAGGTCTCCTCCGACAACGCCGCCGTCGTCCGCCACTCCGACATCGTCATCCTGGCGGTGAAGCCGCAGATCATGGACGCGGTCTTGAAGGAGATCGCGCCGGCCGTCACGCGGCGCAAGCTCCTGATCTCGGTCGCCGCGGGCGTCTCCACCGCCAAGATCCGCACCGTGCTGCACAAGGACGCGCGCCTCATCCGCGTGATGCCGAACACGCCGGCCCTCGTGCTCGAGGGCGTGACGGCCATCGCGAAGGCGGACGGTCTCGAGCCCGACGACCTCGACACCGCGGGCGAGATCTTCAGCGCGGTCGGCCGCGTGGTCGTGCTCGACGAAGCCCTGATGGACGCGGTGACGGGACTGTCGGGCTCCGGGCCCGCGTACGTGGCCGTCGTGATCGAATCGCTGGCCGACGGGGGCGTGCGGATGGGGCTCGATCGGATCACCGCGATGACCCTGGCCACCCAGACCGTGCTGGGCGCCGCCAAGCTCTTGCTGGAGACCGGCATGCATCCGGGCGCGCTCAAGGACATGGTCAGCTCGCCGGGCGGCACCTCGATCGCCGGTGTCGCCGCGCTCGAGGAAGGCGGCATCCGCACGACCTTCATCAAGGCCGTCGAGCGGGCGACCGTGCGCTCGCGTGAGCTCGGCCAGGGGCCGAAGTGATGTTCATCATCAACTACTTCGTCATGGCGCTGGCGAATCTCGTGAACCTCGTGATCGTGGCCTACATCTGGATCATCATCGCGCGGTCGATCATCTCGTGGGTGAGTCCGGACCCCTACAACCCGGTCGTGCGATTCCTGTATCGGGTGACCGAGCCGGTGCTGCGGCCCGTGCGCGAGCGGTTGCCGATCTCCCAGATGGGGCTCGACTTTTCACCGATGATCGTCATTCTGGTCCTGTATTTCTTGAAGGAATTCCTGGTCCCGGTGCTGTACAGAATCGCTACCGAGATGGGCTAGGGACGCCGGAGGCCTCATGCGTATCAGTCCGCTCGATATCCGTCAGCAACAGTTCAGCGTGAAGTGGTTTCGTGGATTCGACGTCCACGAGGTCGATGCCTTCCTCGACGACGTCGCCGAGGACTACGAAACGGTGCTCAAGGAAAACGCGCAGCTGAAGGAGCAGGTCTCCACCTTCGAGGACCGGGCGCGCGGCCTCGCCGAGCGCGAGCGGGCGCTGCAGGACACGCTCGTGACGACCCACCGGCTCGGTGACGAGATGAAGGCCACCTCGCGCCGCGAGGCGGAGCTGCTGATGCGCGAGGCCGAGCTGCGCAGCGAGAAGATCATCGAGGAAGGGCGGGCCGAGGAGGCGCGGATCCGGAGCGAGATCCAGACCCTGCGACGCGTCCGCCGCCAGCTGATCGAGGACTTTCGCGCGACGCTCGAGAGCTACTACCGCATGATGTCGGCCGAGTTCGGCGAGGACAAGGACGAAGGCAAGAGCTGAGGCGGCGCGGCTGTCGCTCCGCGTCCAACCGCGGGCGTCGCGCGACGAGATCGTCGGCTGGCAGGACGCGACGCTCCGCCTTCGCGTCACGGCGGCGCCCGTCGCCGGCGCCGCGAACACCGCGGTGGCCCGCCTCCTGGCCAGCGCGCTCGGGCGTCCCGCCCTCCTCCGTCAGTGTGGTGAGCGGCCTTCACGGGAGAAGCAAGATCGTCGAGATCGCCGGCTTGGCGTCACGCCGAGATTCAGCGCCGCCTGGACACGATCCTCACGAGAGCGTCATGACCGTCATCGCGCCTGTCCGCTGGGACACCGACCGACTGATCCTGGTCGACCAGACCGTGCTCCCCGAGCGCGAGGTCGAGCGCGGCTACCAGAGCTGGCAGGACGTGGGCGCGGCGATTCGCGCGCTCGTGGTGCGCGGCGCTCCCGCGATCGGCGTCGCCGCCGCGTTCGGCGTGGTGCTGGCGGCCCGTGAGAGCCGCGCGACGACGTTCGACGGTCTGATGGCCGACCTCGAGACGGCGATCAAGGGGCTCGCGGCGACGCGGCCGACCGCCGTGAACCTGTTCTGGGCGCTCGACCGGATGCGCCGAGTCGCGGTCGCGTCGGGCGCGCTCCCGCTCGATCAGCTGCGGGCGCGCCTGCTCGCGGAAGCCCAGGCGATCCGCGACGAGGACATCTCCGCGAATCGCGCCATGGGCGCCCACGGCGCCTCGCTGGTGCCGCCGAACGCGCGCATCCTCACCCACTGCAACGCCGGGGCTCTGGCGACGGCCGGGTACGGCACCGCGCTGGGCGTCGTGCGCGCCGCGCACGAGCAGGGGAAGGTGGCGCTCGTGTGGGTCGACGAGACGCGACCGGTGATGCAAGGCTCGCGGCTGACGGCGTGGGAGTGCGTGCGCGAAGGCATTCCGCATCGGCTGATCGCCGACGTGGTGGCGGCGTCGGTGATGGCGCGCGGCGAGGTCGACCTGATCGTGACCGGCGCCGATCGCATCGCCGCCAACGGCGACACCGCCAACAAGATCGGCACCTACTCGCTGGCGGTGCTCGCCGCCCATCACCATGTGCCGTTCTACATCGCGGCGCCGTACTCGACGATCGATCCCTCGCTCGCCTCGGGCGCCGAGATCCCGATCGAGGAGCGCGACGCGGCGGAAGTCCGCCGGGTCGGCGCGCAGCAGACCGCGCCGAGCGCCTCACCGGTGTTCAATCCGGCCTTCGACGTCACACCGGCTCGTCTGATTGCGGCCATCATCACCGAGCGCGGCGTCGTGCGTCCGCCGTACCGCTTTTGACCGCTCGCGAATATCACGACCGGACCACCCACTCGCCCGCGTCGGTTCGCACGAGCGGTCACACGCTCGAGTGGGACATCAAGCCGTTCCCGTTCAAGGTCTACACGGACCTGCCGGCGATTCCGCTGCCGCGCGAGATCGAGCCGGTCGGGGCCGACACGCTCGCCGCGCTCGCCGACCCGGCGCCGGCGGCCGCGTCGCTTGGCCTGAGCCAGCTCGCGGCGCTTCTCTACTACGCCGCGGGCGTGACGAGGAAGAAGACGTATCCGGGTGGCGGCGAGGTCCTCTTCCGCGCCGCGGCCTCGACGGGCGCGCTCTATCAGACCGAGGTGTACGTCGCGGTCGGCGAGGTCGTCGGGCTCGAGCCCGGCCTCTATCACTTCTGTCCGGGCGACTTCACCTTGCGCCGCCTGCGCGAGGGGGACGTTCGCGCGGCGCTTTCCGCCGCCGCGGCCGACGACTCGATCGCCCGCCGTTCGGCGACGGTCTTGCTCACCGCGATCTACTGGCGGAACGCCTGGAAATATCAGGCGCGCGCCTACCGTCATCTGTTCTGGGACTCGGGCACCATGCTCGCCAACGTGCTGGCGGTCGGCGGGGCTCTCGGGCTCGCGCCGAGAGTGCTGACGGGCTTCGTGGACGTCGAGGTCGATCGCCTGCTCGGGCTCGATACGACGCGTGAGGTCGCGCTCGAGCTGATCGTGCTCGGTCCCGAGGCCGCGGCCGCGCCGGCTGGCGCGCGTGCTCGACTCGATCGATCACGCGACGTTGCCGTTGTCGTCGTCCGAGGTCGACTATCCGCTGATTCGTGAGATGCACGCCGCCTCCGGACTCGGCACTGCCTCTGCCGTGAGCACCTGGCGTGGGCGCGAGTGGTCGCGCACGGTGCCGATGCCGCCGGTGGGCGCCAAGCTGGTTCAGCTGCCGCCGCCGCGCGCTCGGGCCGGGCGCGGGCTCGGCGAGACGATTCAGCGCCGCGGCTCGACCCGTGAGTTCGGCCACGCGTCGCTCACCGCGGAGGAGCTTGGCGACCGCGCTCTGGGCGGCGGCGCGACCGTTCGATGCCGATGTCCCCAGCGGACTCGTGGATCTTTATCTCATCGTCAACGCCGTCGAGGGCGTGCCGTCGGGCGCCTACTTCTACCGGCCGGACGCACACGCGCTGGAGACCCTGGCGACCGGCGAGTTCCGAAACCGGTCGGCGTACCTCTGTCTCGAGCAGCCGCTCGGCGGCGACGCGGCGGCCACCATCTACTGGCTCGCGCGGCTCGACGAGCTCACGCGCACGTTCGGCGATCGAGGCTATCGCCTCGCGAATCTCGAGGCGGGGCTGGCGGGCGGCCGCGCCTATCTCGCGGCCTACGCCCAGGGATTCGGCGCGTCCGGGCTCACGTTCTACGACGGTCACGTGGTCGAGTTCTTCTCGCCGCACGCCGCGCGCAAAGACGCGATCTTCGTGACCGCGCTGGGCCGATCGGGTGTGGGAGGCCGTGTTACCATCGAATCGAACCTGACCACTCGAAGGAGGCCGTCTGCATGAAGAAGTATCAGTTGATGGCGCCGGGGCCGACGCCAGTTCCGAGCGAGGTTCTGCTCGCGATGGCCAAGCCGATCATCCACCACCGCACCCCTGAGTACGACGCGCTCTTCGTCGAAGTGCGCGCCGCGCTGAAGAAGCTCTTCCAGACGAGCGCCGAGGTCATTCCGCTCGCCTGTTCGGGCACGGGTGCGATGGAAGCCGCCGTCGTCAACACGCTGTCCGCGGGTGATCGCGTCGTGGTGGTCCGCGCCGGGAAGTTCGGCGACCGCTGGCTCGATCTCGCCAAGGCGTACGGCCTCAACGTGGTCGACCTGAGCGCTCCGTTCGGGCAAACCGTCGACGCGGGCCGCATCGCCGAGGCGCTCAAGAGCCACCCCGACGTGAAGGCCGTGCTCGTCCAGCACAGCGAGACCTCGACCGGCGTGCTGCACGACGTCCGAGCCTACGCCGCCGTCACGAGGCAGCACGACGCGATCCTGGTCGTCGACGCGGTCTCGAGTCTCGGCATCGCCGATCTGCCGATGGACGCCTGGGACATCGATGTCGTGGTGTCCGGTTCGCAGAAGGGGCTGATGCTGCCTCCCGGCCTCGGGTTCTGCGCGCTCAACGAGAAGGCCTGGCGGAAGACCAAGAGCTCGACCTTGCCGAAGTTCTACTTCAATCTCCCGGACGAGCTGAAGTACGTGGCGAAGAACGAGGTGCGCTTCACGCCGGCGGTGTCGATCGTCGTCGGACTGCGGGAAGCGCTGGGGTTGCTCGAGGCCGAAGGGCTGGCCAACGTGTTCAAGCGTCACGATCGACTCGCCCGCGCCACGCGCGCCGGTGTCGAGGCGCTCGGGCTCGAGCTCTTCGCCAAGGCCACGCCGAGCCCGGCGGTGACCGCGGTCGCCGCGCCGAAAGGCGTGGATAGCGAGAAGATCGCCGCGACGTACTCGCGCAGCCACAACATCACGATCGCCGGCGGGCAGGGAGAGATGAAGGGCAAGCTCTTCCGCCTGGGCCACATGGGCTACTGCGCCGAGTTCGACGTCATCAACGCGCTCGCGGCGACTCGAGCAGGTGCTCGCCGAGATCGGCCAGCCGGTAGACTTCGGGTCGAGCGTCCGCGCCGCCCAGAAGATCTTCGCCGAAAAGTCGTGAAGCGGGTTCTGGTCGCCGACGGGCTCCAGGCCGTCGGCGTCGACGCGCTCCGCAAGCACGGGCTCGACGTCGACGTGGCCGGCTCGCTCGGCGAGCGCGAGCTGGTCGAGCGCATCGGCGAGTACGAAGGGCTGATCGTCCGCAGCGCCACCAAGGTCACTCGCGCCGCCATCGAGGCGGGCCAGCGTCTCGAAGTGATCGGCCGGGCCGGAGCGGGTGTCGACACGATCGACGTCGACGCCGCGACCAAACGCGGCATCATCGTGATGAACACGCCGGGCGGGAACACCACCGCCGTCGCCGAGCACACGCTCGGTCTCCTGCTGGCGCTCGCCCGCCGCCTGCCGGCCGCCGACGTCGACCCTCAAGGCCGGCCGCTGGGAGAAGAACCGCCTGCAGGGCGTCGAGCTGCTCGGCAAGATCCTGGGTATCGTCGGCCTCGGCCGGATCGGCTCCGAGGTCGCGCGGCGCGCGCTCGGGTTCCGGATGCAGGTCATCGCCTACGATCCGTATCTGACGCGCGAGGCCGCCGAGCGACTGGGCGTGGAAAGCGTCGAGCTCGACGATCTGCTCGCGCGCGCCGACTTCGTGACGATCCACACGCCGCTCACCGGCGATACGCGCCACTTGCTCGGCGCCGCGGAGCTCGAGCGGCTCAAGCCGGGGGCGCGCATCATCAACTGCGCGCGCGGCGGCTTGATCGACGAGCAGGCGCTCGCCCGCGCGATCCAGTCGGGCAAGATCGCGGGCGCGGCGCTGGACGTGTTCGAGCAAGAGCCGCCGCCGGCCGATCATCCACTTCTGAAGCTCGAGCAGGTGATCGTGACGCCACATCTGGGCGCGGCCACCGACGAGGCGCAGACGGCGGTCGCGCTCGCCATCGCCGACCAGGTCGCCGACGCGCTCCTTCACGGCGTCGTGGTCAACGCGGTCAACCTGCCGGCGGTCGACGCCGAGACGCATCGGGAGCAGGCGCCCTATCTCGGGCTCGTCGAGAAGATGGGCCGTTTCCTCGCGCAGATGGCCGAGGGCCGGATGCAGGAGGTGCGGCTCACGTACGCGGGCGAGATCGTGGGACGGACGACGGCCACCCTGACGCTTGCGCTCGTGCGAGGTCTGCTCGGTACGATCCTGTCCGAGCACGTGACCGACGTGAACGCGATGCTGATCGCCAAGGCGCGCGGCCTCAGGGTCACCGAGACCTCGACGACGGAGAGCTCGGACTACGCGAGCCTCGTGACCGCCGAGCTCCACACCGATCGTGGTTCGACGTCGGTCGCCGGCGCCGTCTTCTTCAAGCGCGAGCCTCGCTTCGTCCAGGTCGACGGCTTCTCCCTGGAAGCCGTGCCGCACGGCTGGATGCTCGTGTTCGCCAACCTCGACGTGCCCGGTGTCATCGGCCGCATCGGGACCTTGTGCGGGCGCCACGGGATCAACATCGCCGGGATGCAGCTCGGGCGCGAACGTCGCGGGGGGCGCGCGGTGTCGGTGTTGAACCTCGACGATCCGATGCCGCCGGCTGCGCTCGACGAAATTCGCGCGATGCCCGATATCGTTCTCGCCAAGCTCGTCAAGCTCTAGCGCTACGACTGGGGGCTGACGGGGACGTGACCTCTTACTTCACGCCATCGGGTAGTAGGCCGGACGAGAGACCACCGAGGCTGCGAGCGGGCGACCGGGCACCCGATGTGACGCTTCCCGCCGCGGATCGGGAAGGCGTCGTTTCCCTGACGGACTACCGCGAGAAGCAGGCGGTATTGCTCGCCCTCTTCCGCGGTCTGTACTGCCCATTTTGTCGCCGTCAAATGAGCCAGCTGGCGCTCAGCGCCGAGCGGCTCGAGAAAGTCGGTGTAGCGACGCTCGCGGTTGTGGCTACTGCGCCCGACCGCGCACGCTTGTACTATCGCTTCCATCCCTCACGTTTTCGCGTCGCCGCGGACCCGGATCTGAGGACGCACCGAGCGTACGGAATGCCGCGGCTGGCCAAGACGCCTGCTGTCGCGCAGATGGTCGAAACGGCCGCCGCGCAGATGGCGCGTGAGCTGGAGATACCGGCCATGCCGGGTCAGGCCAGCGAGGCGATTCTGCGCTTCGATGGGTTCGAGCCGGTCGAGAGCGACTGGCAAGACCGGGAGCGAGACCAGGCGCTCGTGATCGGGCAATTCCTGATCGATCCTCACGGAATCGTGCGGTGGGTGCACCTCGAGCGAACACCTGGCGAGCGCCTGAACGAGGAGAGACTTCTGGCGGCACTCTGACGAGCCCACCTCCCCCCGGATCGCCCTCTGGATATGCCCTGCGGAGTTCGTGCGGTTCTCGAGTTTCGGCCGTAGAATGGCGAGCTTGTGGGCAGGCTGAGGATCTTCGTAGTACGGCATGGGGAGACGGACTGGGTCCGGGAGCGGCGGTTTGCCGGCTCGCGGGACATTCCGCTCACCGCGGTGGGACGCGACCAGTGCGTGGCCGTGGCGCGTGCGCTGTCCGGCACCGCCGTCGCGGCCGTGTACGCGAGTCCGCTCGAGCGGGCTCGGGCGTCGGCCGAGGTGATCGCCACGCCGCACGGTCTCCCGGTCCGCATCGTGCCGGCCTTCAGCGAAATGTCCTTCGGCGTCGTGGGAGGGACTGACGCGCGACGAGGTGCGGGCGCGCTATCCCGACGCGTGGGCTCAGTGGCGATCGGCGCCGCACCTGCTCGAGCCGGCCGGCGGTGAGACGATCCCGGGCGTGGCGGCGCGGGTGAATGCCGGCATCGCGGCGCTGCAAGCACGCGCATGACTCGCAGACGGTCGTGCTCGTGAGCCACGGCGTCGTGGCGCGCTTGATCGTGCTCGACGCGCTCGGTCTCGGGCTCGACCGGCTCTGGACACTCGACGCGGCGCCGGCCGGGATCACCGAGATCGAGTACGAGCCGGGCTGGGCCACCGTGCATCGCATGAACACCGTGGCGCATCTGGACGCGGTGACGCCGTGAAGCCGCGCCAGACTCAGCTTCCGAAGGGCGCGCGGATCTACCTGCCGGACGAGGCGGAGCGCAAGCGGCACGTCGAGGCGTCGCTGCTGGGCGTGTTCCGCCGCTGGGGCTATCGCGAGATCGTCACGCCGACGTTCGAGTTCTCGGACGTGCTCGCGACCGGCACGGATGTCGACGTGCAGGGCAACATGTTCACCCTGGTCGACCGCGAGACCGGCCGAACCCTGGCGTTGCGTCCGGATATCACGCCCCAGATCGCCCGCGTGGTCGCGACGCGCCTGCGTGACGAGCCCAAGCCGATCCGGCTCGCCTACCTGACGAACGTGTTCCGCTACGACGAGCCGCGCGTCTCGCACTACCGCGAGTTCTACCAGGCCGGCGTCGAGCTGGTCGGGCTCGACCAGCCCGAGGCCGAGGTCGAGATCATCGCGATGGCGATCGAGGGGCTGCGCGTGCTCGGGCTCGAGCGGTTCCAGATCGATCTCGGCCATCCCGACTTCTTCCGCGGACTCCTCGACGAGGCCAAGACCGATGCCGCGCAGGGGCGCGAGCTGCGGTTGACGCTGGCCCGAAAGGACGGGTCCACGCTCGAGCGCCTGGTCGCCGACCTCGCGCCGCCGGCGCACGTTCGCGATGCGCTTCTGGCGCTGCCGACCCTCTTTGGACGTGAGTCGGTGCTGGAGCGCGCCGCGACCTTCGCGCGCAACGAGCGGTCGTCGCGAGCGCTGGCGAACCTGGCCGAGGTGTACCGGCTGCTCAAGATCTACGGGCTCGCCGAGAGCGTGCTGCTCGACCTCGGTGAGGTGCGTGGCTTCGACTACTATTCCGGGACGTACTTCGAGGCGTACGTGGCGGGCTTCGGGGCGTCGATCGCGGCCGGCGGGCGCTACGACGACATGCTCGGGCGATTCGGCTACGACTGCGCCGCGGTCGGATTCGCGTTCGACGTGGGGCGCGCGCTGTCGGTCATGGAGACGCAGGGCGTGCCGGTGCCGCTGCCGGGCCCCGACTTCTTCATCATCGACTTCACGCGCGAAAAGAACGCGGCGCTCTCGCTGGCGCGACGGCTCCGCGATCTCGGGGCCTCGGTGGCGCGTGACATCATCAGCCGCGGGCTCGACGAGTCGGTGGCGTACGCCCGGGCGCAACGGGTGAGTCAGATCCTCGTCATCGGCCATCCGCGCGCCGGGGCGGAGCAGGTGGTCGCGATGAATCTCGCGGACGGATCGGAGCGCGTGCTGGGGGTCGCGGAGATCCTCGACCATCCAGAGCGCATATTCAGAGGTGAAAGCCATGCCTAACATCGTGGTCGTCGGGACGCAGTGGGGAGACGAGGGGAAGGGCAAGGTCGTCGACATGCTGGCGCCGCACGTGAACGTCGTCGCGCGCTTCGCCGGCGGCAACAACGCGGGCCACACGGTGGTCGTGGGGCGGGAGAAGTACGTCCTGCACTCGATCCCGTCCGGCATCCTGCATCCGGGCTGTCGCTGCGTCATCGGCTGCGGCGTGGTCGTCGATCCCGGGTCGCTGATCGAGGAGATGGAGGCGCTCGTGCGCCGCGGGGTGCAGCTCGACGGCAACCTCTTCATCTCCAAGAACGCGCACCTGATCATGCCCTACCACCCGGCGCTCGACCTGGCCTCGGAGGCCAAGCTGGGCAAGCGGCGCATCGGGACGACCGGACGCGGCGTCGGGCCCGCGTACGTCGACAAGGCGGCGCGCGTCGGCATCCGCATGGCCGATCTCCTGAACGAGCGGCTCTTCCGGGAGAAGCTCGAGCTGAACGTCGCCCAGAAGAACCGGCTGCTGCGCGAGATCTACGACGCGGAGACCTTCACGGTCGAGGAGATCCTGGACAAGTATCTGCGGTACGCGGGCTGGCTGGCGCCGTACATCACCGACACCGCGCTCCTGCTCTCACGCTGGATCGAGGCCGGCTACAGCGTGATGTTCGAGGGCGCGCAGGCGACGATGCTCGACATCGACCACGGGACCTATCCCTACATCACCTCGTCCTCGACGACCGCCGGCGGCGCGTCCACCGGCACGGGCGTGCCGCCGACGAAGATCCACGGCGTCGTCGGCGTGAGCAAGGCGTACACGACCCGCGTCGGCGGCGGACCATTCCCGACCGAGATGACGGGCGCGATCGCCGAGACGATCCGGGCGCGCGGTCACGAGTACGGCGCCACGACCGGCCGGCCGCGGCGCTGCGGCTGGTTCGACGCGGTGGTCGGCCGCTATGCGACGCGCATCAACGGGCTCGACACGGTGGCCTTGACCAAGCTGGACGTCCTCGACCAGTGCGAGACGGTCAAGGTCTGCGTCGCCTACCGGCATCGCGGCGAGACCTTGACCGACTTCCCGGAGGACGAGACCGTCGTGGCGGCGGCCGAGCCCATCTACGAGGAAATCGAAGGCTGGCGCGCGCCGACGGCCGGAGCGAAGAACGAGGCCGATCTGCCGGCCAAGGCGCGACGCTACCTCGAGCGCCTCGAGGAGCTGATCGGCACCCGCTTCTGCCTCATCTCGACCGGCGCCCAGCGTGACGAGACGATCCTGTGCGAGGACTCGCCGCTGACGCGCTGGTTCCCGTCGGTCAGGTCGAGCCTGATGTAGGCATATGGCCGAGGCGATCCGGCGGCTCCTCTTCATCGTCGGGAGCAAGCGGCCGGATTTCTATGAATCGCTGCGGCGGACCTTCCGCGGCGACGACACGGTGCAGATC
Source organism: uncultured Candidatus Rokubacteria bacterium (assembly GCA_963789955.1). GTDB lineage: Bacteria > Methylomirabilota > Methylomirabilia > Rokubacteriales > CSP1-6 > AR31. Next base: position 69,954 of record CAWBMV010000020.1, on the reverse strand, counting down.
GTTCTCGACCGGCGCCGCGGGGAGCGGCGCGGGCCGCGTCGTGCGGGTCGGAGCCGAGTGGGGGATGAGCAACGCGGCGCCGACCGGCGCGCGCAGCTCGAGATCCAGCGTCAGCTGCGCTCGCGGGGGTACGCGGTCGTCGGGGTGCCGTCATCGGAAGCAGGCGCCCTACGCCCGAGATCCCGGACGTAGGGCGCGGCCGCGACTCCCCTCGGTCGCGACTCTACAGGTACTGGCCCGTCGTCACGATCTGCTCGACGCTTCGCTTCTGGCTCGACGGCTCGCTGGTCAGCGGCTTCACCGAGACGATCCGCTCGCCCTTCTTACCGGCGATCTTCGCCCAGTCGTCGGGGTTGGTGGTGTTCGGAAGATCCTCGTTCTCCTTGAACTCTTCGCGGACGGCCGTCAGGAGGTCGTCGGCCATGATGCCCTTCTCGCCGCGCCCGATGTAACGCTTGAGCGCGAGCTTCTTGGCCCGGCGCACGACCGACTCGATCATCGCGCCGGAGGAGAAGTCCTTGAAGTAGAGGACCTCTTTGTCGCCGTTGGCGTAGATGACTTCCAGGAAGCGGTTCTCCTCGCTGAGGGCGTACATCGACTCGACGGTGGCGGCGATCATCGACGGTGATGGCGCTGGCGGACGTCGCGGCCGCGAGTCTCGGACTCGGCGAACGGGATATCGGTCGGTGAGGTACTTGGCGAAGATCTCGGCGGCCGGCGCCGCGATCGGGGCGCTCGATCTTGATCTTCACGTCGAGCCGGCCGGGGCGCAGGATGGCCGGATCGATGAGGTCCTGGCGATTGGAGGCGCCGATGACGATGACGTTCTTGAGCCCTTCGACGCCGTCGATCTCGGCCAGGAGCTGGGGCACGATGGTGGTCTCGACGTCGGAGGAGATGCCGGTGCCGCGGGTGCGGAAGAGGGCGTCCATCTCGTCGAAGAAGACGATGACGGGGACATCCTCGGCGGCCTTTTCCTTGGCCTTGACGAAGATCTCGCGGATCTTGCGCTCGGTCTCGCCGACGTACTTGTTGAGGAGCTCGGGGCCCTTGATGTTGAGGAAGAAGCCCTTGATCTTCTCGCCGCGCTTCTCGGAGATCTTCTCGGCGAGATTGTTGGCGACGGCTTTGGCGATCATGGTCTTGCCGCAGCCGGGAGGACCATAGAGGAGCACGCCCTTGGGGGGCGTGAGCTTGTGCTCCTTGTAGTAGTCGCCGTAGAGGTACGGCAGCTCGACGGCGTCCTTGATGGCCTCGATCTGATCGCCGAGACCGCCGATGTCTTCGTAACCGATGTCGGGCACTTCCTCGAGCGTGAGGTCTTCGACTTCGCTCTTCGGAAGCTTCTCCAGCAGGTAGCCGCTCTTGGCGTCGAGCAGGAGATGATCGCCGGTCTTGAGGCGCTGGGTGCGCAGAGGCTCGGCGATGATGCCGACCTTTTCTTCGTCGGCGCGGAGCGTGACCAGCGCGCGCTCGGCGTCGAGCTGTTCCTTGAGGATGACGACCTCGCCCTGGATCTCGTAGCCGGCGGCTTCGATGACGTTGAGGCCTTCGTTGAGGATGAGCTCCTGACCGGGCTTGAGCATCTCGGGCTTGAGCGAGGGATGCAGGTTGACCTTCACCTTGCGGCCCTGGGAGAGGATGGTGACGGTGCTGTCCTCGTTGGCGGCGAGATACACGCCGTACGTCGAGGGCGGAGCACAGAGCTTGTCGACCTCCTCCTTGAGCGCCGCGATCTGCTCGCGAGCCTCGTGCAGGGCCGTGACCAGGATCTCGTTCTGATTGTGCGCCTGAGCGAGCCGGCGATCGACGTCACGCAGATCGGCATCGAAAGTACGCGAGCTCTTCGACGTGTCCGCGATTCCCTTCGATGTCTCGAATCTGTCAGTGTCCGTACCGAAGAACACTTCTTTCGATCTCATCGTCCGCGACCTCCGGGCGTCGGGCCGATGGCCTCGCCCGCCCTCTCTGTGCGTCGGTTCAACGCTGTGCCCTTGAGATTCTGCGAGGGTGCAAGCCGTGTGCCCGCAGATAAATAGCGGCAGGTGCGCGCTCGCCGAGGCCCGATCTCGATCGATGAGCGCTGGAAGTGTAGAAGCTACACTCTCGCGCCATGTACAACTTACCGAAAATGCGATTCACGGCCGCGATTCGCGATCACATGCGGCCGCGCACCGTACGACTGGACCCGTCAGGCGGGGTCCTGGGCTCGGCACCGGCGCTTCACTGGCTCAACCCACTGACCACCCAACTTGACCACCCGACCGGAGGACGCGGCGAGGGCGGCCCGCGTTACTGCAGTCGAAGATTGGATGGGCGCCAGGGGCGGTACCGAAGTCGGCCGGGCCACGCTGCTTGAAGCCCGGGCCGACTTTCCACCCCGGGTTCGTGGCGAGCCCGTCGGTCTCGTATGCGCCGACGTCGAACGGGCTCATGCGGCACTCTCTCGTTGAAATCAAGAGCCGCCGCGAACGAGGCGTCGGCCCTGCCGATCAGGATCGAAGTCGGCGGAGGCCAGAAGTCGAGCTGTGACGGGTTGGTGAACGCCGCGAGTCCGCTGCCGCCGGTAACGAAGCGCGCGTTGTTACCGGTCTCGTAGACCTCGTTGGCCTCGAAGGTGATGTGGTGGCCTCCGACGAGGCTCACTCCGCCGTCGCCGCCCTTGAAGTGCAGGCCTCGGATGACCAGAAAGGACGAGTGGATGATCTCGAGGTTGTTCTGGTCGTAGTTGAAGTCGGCAGGTTGCGGCCGCGTGACGATCGGCGTCTCGCCGTCGGCCGCACGAATCGTGATCGGACTGCCAGCGGTGCCGTTGACGGTGATGGCGCGCCGGCACGTCTGCATACTCAGGGAAGGACGAGCCCCAGGACGTCCCCCGGGCTTGAGGAACTCTTGCCAACATTTCCCGGGCGCGTCGATCACGTGCCCGGATGCCCGCGTGCAGCCTTCTGGTGTCGCGCCCGCGGCGATCGGTGATGGCCCAGGGACTGGCACAAAGCGGTAGAATCGGCGCCTAGCACTTCGTACGTACTCGATGAGCCGTTAGCTCAGACGGTAGAGCACCTGACTTTTAATCAGGGGGTCGTGGGTTCGAGTCCCACACGGCTCACCAAGAACTACGAGAACTTCTGAGACACCTCACCGGCGGGAACGAGTTCTTGCGCTGAAGCTTGCGCTGAAACCTCGGTGGACTCGGCGAGCTGCAGTGGAGGAAGCACATCGTCGAGCACGGCCACAGCCGCGCGCAGGTGATCCGGCGCGAGGTGACTGTAGCGCATCGTCATGGTGATCGTCTGGTGGCCCAGCGCCTCCTGCACCTCCCTCAGGGTGCGCCCGCGCTGCACGAGCCAGGAAGCGAATGTGTGGCGCAGGTCATGGAACCGAAGGTCCTCGATACCCGCCACGACCAGGGCCGACTCCCAAGCGCTACGGAACGAGTTCCAGTTCCGGCTCCCGAAGACGTAGCCTTTAGCCTCGGGCGTCCAGCGCCGAGCCAGGACGGCGTCGGCATTTGAGCTGAGTGGCACCTCGCGGCGCCGGCCGCTCTTGGTCAGCTCCAGGCGAATGACGCCGCGAGCGCGATCGACCCGGTCCCAGGTGAGACCAAGGGCCTCGCCCCGCCGGACGCCAGTGAACAGAGCGAACTCGACGAGATCGGCCAGTGCGGCATTCCGGCTTTTCTTGCAGACGGAGAGCAGCTTGGTGGCCTCTTCCTGCGTTAGCCAGCGCAGCCGTCCTTGAGGCTCCTTCTCGAGTGCGGATCTTCGGGCACGACGTCCAGTTCCCCCCACTCCTCGTGAGCCAGCCGGAGCAGGTGCCGGAGCAGCGCCAGCGGGCGATTCACCGCAGCCGCGGTCAGCCGCCGCTCGACTGCAGCCTGGCCCTCACCGATCTTCCGCACGGCGGCCAGCCGCTTGGCCTTGTACTCGCTGATCCGGCTGGCCGTGATCTCGGCTAGCGGCGTCTCGGCGCCGAACTCGGCCTTCAGCAGGTCGAGCTGGCGCCGATCCGCCTCGATCGTGCGCTTCCGCGCCTTGCTGGCCAGGTAGCGGTCAGCCGCCTGCGCCAGCGTGATGCCGGCGGCCCTTCGGTTTCTCGGGCTCGATCTGCAGCAGCGCCTTGGCCAGCTCGGCCTCGGCGTCGTCCTGGGTCCACTCGGCCTTGTACCGGCGGACCTGCTTCCCGTTGATCTGGGCCGTGAAGCCCCAGGCCTTGCGCTTGGTGCGCTGGCCGGGGATCTTCCACAGCCGCTGGTTGACCTGCGCCATTGGCTATTCCCTCCGTCGTTAGATGTTCACTGCCGGCCTCGCCCAGTGCGAGGAGTGCCGCCGATTATGCAAGAAGGATTGCGCCTGTTGCGCGGACGGCGAGCGACGCCGCGTTGAGTCGGCTGCAGCGTGTCGAGCTGAGTTATCCTCCGCTCGAACTAATGGATGTCGAAAGTCCCGGCCGAAGTGCGCTCCTACCTGGCCAAGATCGGCGCGCAGGGCGGCCGGCACGCGCCGGGCGCATCGGAGGACCTCAAATTGCCCCGCTGTCTCGGGAGCACGCCGAGACCCTGCTGCGGAGCGCCAAGCGACTCGACTTGGGCCGCTGACCGACCCGGCGGCGAGCGTCACTTCATCAGACCGACGTCGCAGCCGGAGAGCTTCTCGTACAACAGGAGTGCACCCAGCGACGCCATTTCAGTTCGCTCGCGTAGGTAGTCGGCCGTCGCAGCCGCCATCGAGCGCGCCGTATGCCGGCATCACCCGCGCCGACCGCTTCCCGAAGCCGATGAAACAGCACGACCGCAACGCCGCGCGCAACGCGCTGCCCGTCGCGCCCAACGAGTTCTATTCCTGGTGGCATGGCCAGGGCGAGGTGGTCGACCTTCGCGTGTGCCCCGACCGCGTCGCTGCGCTACTACTGGAGGCCGAGGCGACGTGCGCGCTCGCGGCCGCCGGCTACGAGGTGTTCGGCCATAACCCGGGTGCGTTGTGCCCGGCGAGCGCCTGGCTGGGCGAGACGCCGTGGTGGCCGCGCAACTGGTGCAGTCGGCGCGTGGCCGACGGCGCGATTCAACTGGCCTACTCGCTCCGCGAGTTTCTCCGCGTATTCACCTACGCGGCAACCGAGCTCGCGCGCTAACGGCATCACGAGCGAGGATCGCTTCCAGAAACAGCTCCGTCTGGTCCCCGACCGCATCGTGGCCGAGGCCGACTGGACGTGCGCGTTGGCGGCGGCACCGGCTCAGGATTCGTCCCACGGTCGCGCCAGGTGGTGCAGGTCGGGCAGAGCATCGTCGAACCGCACCTCGATGGCCGGCTTGCCGTCGTGGCGGATGGTGAACCTGGCCCCGTCGCCGGCTATGTACACCGGCGAATGCTGCGGCGCGTGGGCGAGGGCGAGCTTCATCGCGCCCGCAATCGTGCGCTCGGTGCGAAGCGATGTACAGGTTGGGCAGCTAATCTCGAATGCCATTCTTTCAACCCTCCTGATCTTCCATGATCGCTGAGGGCAGCCCGAACAGCCCAGCAGATCGGCGTCACGCCTCGGCCCGCGGAACGGCGACGCGCTCCTGGTCACCTCGCGCAGGGCCGGCGGTCAGCGCGCAGCGGGCTCGACCGGCAGGGACCTTTCGCTTATTCTCGGCGCATGGCTTAAGCGCGACTCACTTGCCCGGTACGCTGCTCAGCTTGCGCGTCTCGGCGGCAAGGCGCGAGCGAAGAAGCTGACCGCCGAGCAGCGCCGTGAGATCGCGCGCAAGGCGGCGCGGGCGCGATGGGGGAAGGGGAAGACGCGGTCGTGAACCCCTTCGACCTGATCGAAGACCTCGGCCGCCAGCATTTCGCCAAGACCGTGCTCGTGGCTCTGGCGCTCGGATTCGCCTGGTTCATCTGGCCTACGCCCTACCTTGAGGCGACCGCGATCCGCCGCGCCCGACGCAGGGAGCATTCACTCATACCGACTGGCAGGACTTCAAGTACCGGGTGGCGTAGCGCGGTCATGGCGTCGAAGGCTGCCTAGCGGTCGCGCAGCAGCCCGGCGAAAAGCGGTACGGCTAGGACGATCTCCCGCGGGATCGGCAATCTACGGAATGATCCGCCCATTCGGGTCCACCAAGCGGCCGTGCTTATCCACGGTCACGGTGACGTAGCCGTCAACCGGGGACGCGCTTCGACTCCGCCACAAGAAAGAATCCGCCCGCCCCATCACACCTCAGCTTGGCGAACCACCGCGGGATTGTGGTGATGTAGCCGAGCGCATTGATCGCTAGATAGCCGAGTACGATCCCGCCCGCGATCCGGCAGGCCAAGCTCACACCTTGTTTTCCTCTGGACTCAGGACCCGGAGCTTCGCCCCGGGAGCCATGCCACAGCTTCGGAGTCGGCGCCCCCGTGGCTGCACCGGGATGGCGCAGTGGCTCTGAAGCGGGAGCACCGGCTCCGAGTGGCGGCTGCGACGCTACGCGTGAGGCGGGAGTCCCTGCCGGACTCCTGAGACCGACCGCACCGCGATCAAGGCGCGGGCGTGGGGATCGTCGGCAGGCCCGGGAAACCCGCACCGCTGCTCAGGCGATTGCACAGAGTATTCGCCGGGGTGCCCGGCGGCAACAGGAAATTCACGCCGACGATGTCTGCGTCGGGATCGTTTTGGTCGAATACATATTTGACGAGGCTGATCGCGGTCGTTTGGTCGGGACATTCGGCTCTTCCGCTGCAGAGCTGACCAGCGGAAGTCAGCCCTATGGTCGCGTCGACAGAGAAGCTGCCCGCGGCATTGCCATTCGCGTCGTACATGAGCTCTACAGCCTTATAGTTAAACACGTTGTTACTGACCCTGGTCCACTCGCCACGTCCGCCACCTCTGCTGTGGAACCCGGAATTATGCACCGGACCAGGCGTCGTGCTGTTGATCGTTGTGGCCGAGGAGTAGTTGAAGGTTCCGTCACTGTTGAAAGTGTAAATGATGGGCCGTTCTATTGTCCCGGCTCTGACGACAGTGCACGCCCACACCCCTTGCACCTGGGGACCTGCGCTGGCCATAACCTGCGCGGCTGGAATCGCTAAGAGCACTCCGGCAAGAATGAAGACACCTAGGCCTGTTTTGCCGAACATACGCGGCTCCTTCGTGTTGAATTGGGTTCTTACTCCCCGTTGCATCCCTCCCCCATCTGCTGTCGCTTCTGTCCTCACCTCCGCCCCCGCTCGTGATTTGAGCCGCTGCAGATCTGCGGCCGCCCCGATGGCACCAAGCCGCCATGGCGCGGAACCGTTCGGGAGTCTAGCCGAACGCCCGGACTCGCGCCAGCACTATCTAGGACCCAAAGTTCCTATTACAATCTGAGCCATTCCGGAAATGGGGGGATCTGATGAGGCTCTTCCTACACCGGCCTCTCCTGCCACGTGGGCGATGCCCCGCAGGAGCGTGGCCGTCCAGTCCGTCGCCCAGGCCCGCTGGCGAATGACCCCGAAGAGAGCTAGACTCTGCCCGGGCTGGACGAGCCACGCAGTTAGCTGGCAGTAGCCCGGCTCGTCTTCGATGGAGGAGTTGCCGCGCATTGCGGTAGGGCTTCGCGTGGCGTCCCGTTCGCGGGTCGTCCTGAGCCGTAGTCCATTGAGGTCGTGGTTGTCCAGCCTCCCCTCAAGACGTTAATCGCTAGTTGAACCACCCGGCGCGGCGGATCTCGCTCCTGAGCGCGAGTGCCTTCACGAACTGGGCCTTAACCTGCGGCCACGCCTCCACGCTCCATCGCTCGCGCAGGATTTCGCGCAGGACGCGGTTGGTGCGGAGGCAGGGATGCCGGAGACGGGCGTCGGTGTTCAACTTACCGTTATGGTGTGGCGGGACGACCTTCTGCCCGCATCTCCCTCTGGAGCACGCGCACTAGCTCCTCGTACAGGCGGCGGAACCGAGCAAGATCGGCGGAAGAGCTGAACTTATGGCGTTCCATGTCGTCCGCGCTCGTCGACACCGGGTATCGACCTGACCAGACGACATTGACGGCCAGTCGCCGGACGAAGGCCTGATCGGCGTCGTCAAGTTGGACTCCCGCTCGACTCAGAAGACCTTCAAGGTTGTGCGTTGTAAACCAGTTCGGCAGCCGCCGCCGTCCGGCAACAAACCCGGGCTGCCGGGCAACGATTATGCCCTTGAGGAGCGCTTCAACCGTGTATCCCGCGAGCATCTGGAAGATGGGGCCAAAGGAGATGGGCTCCACATCCTTGGTCATCTTCCCTGCTGGAGGAGACATCAGATCGGCCACGAAGCACCGGCCGATGAGTTCGGCGCAGCTCCTCATGTTGTCCGCGCTGATGAGCCATGCGACTGGCGAACGCGCGAGATGTTCCCAGTGCTCCGCCCGGTCCTCCGTCATCGCGCTGCCCCGCGCGACGGCGCCACGCTGATCGTCCGCCGCCAGCGGCGGCGTGGCGACCACGGACTCGTCCGGGTCGCGAAGCCACTCGAACCGGGACCGGAGCTGGTCGTCGAACACCGCGAGCTCGCCGTCGAGGACCAGCGTCGAGGGCTTGAGCTGCGCGAATGCGGCCACGACGTCCGGGTAGCGGCGGGTGTGGTCGACGCCGTTGCGGCTCACCAGGCGGACGCGGGCGCCGTCCTTGTAGGCCAGCATGCGGTACCCGTCGACCTTCTCCTCGTAGATCCAGCCGGGGCGGTGGAAGGGCGCGCGGACGAGCGTCGGGGCCATCGGAGTGTACTGGCGGATCACCGTCGTTATTTTACAGGCCTCGGGATCGTAGCCGCGAGGTAGGTGGCGCGGGTTCGATGGCCCGCGCGCGCGTGAATGGCGGTCCGGAGTCTAACTGAATCGCGGTGCCCTAGCCACCTCAGCCTGGATTGCCGTCCTGAGCGGGCCGATAACGGCGTTCTCCTCTATCCGAGAGAACATGAAGCCACGGTGGCCAGCATCTTTCAGTGACGCGCCAAAGTGGTAGAACTCTTTGTCGTCGATGACGATGAAGCGATCGTGGAATGCCTCGGTGATTCGAACTTCCAAGCCGCCGTACTGCCCGTTGAAAGCCCCTACGGCTACGCGAAGAACCGGAGTAGCTGAGACCTGTTTCGTCAGAACCGTACAGGCGACTGAAGCGTCTTTGCCCGACAAGAGATCAAGGATCTTTGGGCTGACGTAGCCGTCGATAAGCACCACGCTCGATTCCGCCTCGTCGAGGATCTCTGTGATGCGCTGGTAGGCATCAAAGTACTGCCCTGCGAAGAAGATACCCTCGCGCGTCACCTTCATGGCCGGAACTTCGACGGCCATGCCACCTCCCGTTGCTGCCTTGAGGGCAACGAGTTTCGCCACGAGCGAAGTGTGGCTAGCGCCTCCGAGTAATCCGCTGGTCATGTCGGCGACCGCGCGTGATTCCGGGAACGCTCGCTTCGCGCGCTTGAGAAGGCTTTCGAACACATCCGACGCTTGCCGAATCGGTGTGTCGGGATGCCTCAGCGCGATGGGTCGCATCGCGTCGAGGAGATCGGAGATCTCAGATCGAATCTCGTTCTGTTCGTCCGGCATCGTCGTTTCTAGCCCCCATACAGATACGTGTACAGGATAGCTTTCAGCGTGGCGGCATGACTGATGAGTTCAGTCACGGTGCTGTCTTCCGACAGGTCGGACATGCCGGCGGCCACTGCGGACGGTACTTCTCGTCGAACTTCTCGCAGCGCGAGATTCAGGGTATTTGCTGCGCTGCCAATCCTGGCGTCGAGCGGCTTCCGCTTGTCGAGAGACAAGAGTAGTAGGTCAAGTTGTTGGTTGTAGATCGCGTATAGCTCTTGCTTGCCTGCCACTACGGGTTAGCCGCGGCCTTCTTCAGGGCCTCCCGGGCCGCCCGCTGCGTCGCGTGCCACGGCGTGCGTTCCCAGCCGGTGCCCGTCGCGCCCGTCGGCGAGTGCTCCATCCCGGTCGTGTAAAACGTGGCGCGCCCGCCGCGATCGTCGTACTGAGTCAGCTGGAGGTCGTAGCCCTGATGCGCCATGCCGACGGCGACGTGTCCGATGCCGGACCAGGAGTCGAGCCAGGAACGCAGTGCGTGGAGCGCGCGGTCGTAGGCGGGCATGGTGTCATGGCCTGGATTTGCCATCCGTCCCCGTTACGGTAGTCCATCGGCTACGATTTCGTCAGCAGCAGGCTCGGGAATGCCTAACCTCGCAATGCTGTCGCCGGGAGAGCGTGGGGACGATGAACGACTTCCATCGGGCGCGTGTGTCGAGCGTCGTCATCGTCGGCCTGCTCTTGGCCATCCTCGCCTCGGACGTGGCGTCCCAGCCACCGACCGTGCCAGAGCCGCCGCTGATCATCGACGGGCGCGTCCTTTGGGTTGACTTTGGTAGCCAAACGTTGGCGCTGGCACCGGCCAACGGCACCCCGGCCATCACCATCGACCTTCACCGCATTCGCCAGAGCGACTACCACGGATTTCGCGGGAACGAGTACGTTCGGATCGTAGGCTACATTCGGCGGCCCAGCCGTCGGATCCAGGCATTCGAGATCTACCTGGTGAGCCCGTGGTTTCCGGCCGAACCACAGAACCCTTGAATCGAATCCTATCGCAGGAAGCACCCGGCGAAGCCGACAGCCGCACGCAAGAGTTGGCCACGTTGGTCAGTCAGGGCCGAAGGCCACTCGTGGAAGCCAGCCCTAACGCGGCGTTCCCTCAATACACGACATTGACGCAGAGGCCGTACTCATGCGGCCCTAGCACCGGGGAAATGCTTATCTGCGGAGTGGCCTGCTCACGCTCACGATGGCGATGGATGTAGTTGAACAGCGCCGTCGTCCCGATCCCCACGAATGCGGACGCGAGAATGTCCGAGGCCCAATGACGATCCAACCCGATGCGCCCTACGCCAACCGCGGTAGCGGCAAGATAGGCCGGAAGGGTCACTTCCCATCTGTGATCGAACCCGGCTGCGACGGCTTCGGCCAGCGCGAAGGCCGGGGTCGCATCTCCGGAGATAAAGGATTTCCCACCCTGAAACCACGCTAAAGGCCCCTGGCCCGAGTCCGGCCGCTCCCGCCCGAAGGTGACCTTCATTAGGTTGGCAACACCGTACGCTACTGCAGTACTTTCGAGCCCGGTCAGGGCGGCGTGTCGCTTCTGCTCGTCGTCCGTCCACCAGCCGGTCCCGTAGAGAGCGACCATCCCCCCTCCCAACAGGCCGAACCCAACGTTCTCAAGCGTGAGCGCCGCGCCATGATCGATGCCCTGTGCCGCGTCGCGAATCTTGCCATCAAGGCCGATCATGCCGCCGACACTGCCGACAACGAGCGCGGCGATGATCAGTTGTTCAGTCGTCACCTCCCGGACCTTGCCGATTTCGAGTGGTGCGAGAGCTATCGTCTTGGCATCTTCCCAGGTGGTGTGACCCAGATAGCTGAGATCATCCCAGAGGCTCGGTCCTCGAAGTTGTCCGAACGCAGTCTCTTGCCCCCAGGCCGATGACGGAGCAGCAAGAAGCACCCAGCCAAGCGCAAGCCGAAGTACCCAGCCACGCGGATGTTCGGTGACAAGCCCCCGGCTGCGTCGGTCGAGCATGGTTACTCGATCACCTGGTCCGCCCGTAGCAACAGTGTCTGCGGAATCGTCAGTCCGAGCGCCTTCGCGGTTCTCAAGTTGATCACCAGCTCGAACTTCACAGGCTGCTCGATCGGAAGTTCGGCCGGCTTAGCGCCTTTCAGGATCTTGTCCACGAAGGCGGCGGCCTGCCGGCATACGTCAGGAAAGTTCGCCCCGTACGCCATGAGGCCTCCCGCCTCTGCGAGGTCCCTCGACCAGTACATTGCCGGCAACCGGTTCTTCGCCGCGAGGTCCAGGACCCGTCTTTGCTGATTTCGGAACATTGGATCCGGCAGCACAACGAGAGCACCGACACGATCTCTGGTAATAGCTGAGAATGCGCCGTCGAGGTCGGCAGGGCCGCGCACTTCCACGACTTGAAGCTGCATTCCCAGGGCTCGGGCCGCGGCCTCTGTCTCGCGCAGCACCACTCGATAGGATGCCGTGGAGGAACTCGAGAAGACAGCCACCCGGGAGAGCTTGGGAATGACCTCCTTGAGCAGGGCCAAGCGTTTCCCGCTGACCTCCGGGTGCATGAGACTCAACCCAGTCACGTTCCCGCCAGGTCGCGCGAGGCTGCCGACGATGCCGCTCTCCACAGGATCGGCAACGAGCGTCATGACGATGGGAATCGTCCTGGTTGCTTGCTGGGCAGCTTGAACCGCTGGCGTCGACGCCGTCACGATGATGTCAACATTGAGCCTGACCAGTTCGGCCGCGAGGGAAGGGAGGCGATCAAACCTGCCTTCCGCCCACCGCTCCTCCAGGACGATGTTCTGTCCCTCCACATAGCCCAGGCCGCGCAGGCCCTGCCGAAATGCCTCGGCGAACGGCGAGACGACAGGCGGGGAATAGGCCCACAGGATACCTATGCGGGGAACCTTCCCCAACTGCGCCTCCGCGACGAGCGGCGCAGGCGTGAGGCTGAGGGCGAGAACGACCACGAGCCCGATCAGCCGCATGCGCACCTCGGTGGGGATGGCTGGCGGGGAGTCTAGCTGAACGCCACGACGCGCGCCAGCATCGCGCCGCACGAGCACGCGCTACTGGATCACCTGGTCCGCCCGCAGCAGCACCGACTGCGGGATCGTCAGGCCGAGCGCCCTGGCGGTCTTGAGATTGATCACCAGCTCGAACTTCGTTGGCTGCTCGACGGGCAAATCTGCGGGCTCGGCACCTTGAGAGTCCTGTCTACAAAATGGCGGCGCGGCGGAGGGGGCGAGCGGCCACACCACGTCGTAGACGGACTCGGGAGTCGTCATGGCTGCGACCGCCTCTCGGGCGTGACGTACAGGTATTTGGCGATGATGCCCAGGGTGTGGCGCTCTTCGAAGACCTGGACGCCGTCGGCCCGGGCGATCGTGACTAGCCGCGCGAAATAGTCCTGCCGTTCCGGCGCGCTCAGTCCATCGACCAGCGTCCGGGCTAAGTACGCGAGCTGCAGCAGCCCTTCCGGGATCTCGAAGAGGCTCTTGACGAGGCGCGCGGCGGGCTCGGGGCCGAGCCGGCATTCCTGCGCGACGTATTCGGTGAATGCCGCCGTCTCTCGTTGATCGATCGACTCGTCGGACCGCATGACCATCAGCATCAGGCCGACCTTCGCGCCGGCAAGCTCGCCACCCGACGAGGTGCCGGCCTCACGACGCAGCAGCGCGGCAACAGGATTGCGGCCGTACTCCTTCGCCTCCTCCTCCAGGGCCGCTACAGCCCCGGGCAGCGACAGCGTGTTGCGCCAAGCGACTCGCAGGGTCTTGTAGACGTAGGCGGCCCTCGATGCGTGCACGCGCTGCACGTCGGCGTGGACGATGTCCCCGATCTCCTGTTCTCTATCGCCGAGGATGCCGTCCGCCGCCACCATTTCCCTGATGGCTCCTTCGAACTGCTCTCGATCCGCGCGGCTGCGTATCTCCGATGCGACCGTTTTGATCAGCTCGTCGAGCTCGGCCTTCGAGAGATGCGCGCTGGCGTAGTACTGGATCCCCGCCCACTCCTGCTCCGTCAACGAATATTCGAAGGCGAAGTCCTTCAGCAGATTGAGCTCTTCGGGCGTGACCTGAGCGTCGGATGCCGCCACCGCCATAAGGAGCTTCAAGAACAACAGCTGTAGCACCCGATTCGGATCGTCCTGGTTGTACGGCTGGCGCTCGTCGAAGCGCCGCCGGACGGCCGACTTCGAACGTCCTTGCACCAGCTGCTTGAGGTTCTCAAACATGGCGTTTGCCCTTCCTTGGAGTAAGCAGCTTATACCATCGCGCCCGGGCTCGCGCGGGCAGGACGGCCGCGAGCGCGTAGGAAGCACAAAAGTCCTGCTCGCGGGCATAACATAGCGGCTGCTCTCGGAAGTTTCCTCCACCGCCCCCGGGAGAGACAGCACCTCGGTCCACGTGTCACGTGCAGCGACCTGGCGTGCGGAGTTGTGTATTTGGCGTCCGCGACCCTGGTTCCGCTGCGAGGTATCGGCTACGCTCGCGTCGGTCCACGCAGGTCATCGGAGCCGTCCTCGTATCGCCCGACGAACGGACGGCGAGCCTGCGGCGAAGAAGGTGATGGGGGTAATGGTGTTGAAGTGCCGCAAATGCAACTTGGTTATCGCGCCGGAAGATCCGATCATCACGATTTGTTGCGGCAGCCCGTCCAAGTTCGAGAAGTGCGAGATCACCTGGCACGCGCGGTGCGCGCCAATGATGGTGCGGCAGTATGTGCCAGAGACGAAGGGCAGGTTTCAGTTAGAGCGCAGGGAGGGGGCTCGTCGCCGTTTCGTACGCTCCTAAAAAGGAAGGGAGCCTTCCTCGGCCCTGGTTGGCGTCCGGTCGACGTCGAGGCCCAGTGGCCGCCCCTCCACAAACATCCGACTATTCAAATGGATCGCGAGTCACTAGGAGTCCCGTTTGCCTCGCCGGCCAGCCGCCGGGGGAGTGGCTAAGCCACGGCCCGGGAAGAAAGCGAAGGCCAAGCCCGTCCAGCCTCAACTCCCCGGTATGCCGCCACCCCCGCCGCCCGGGACATCTCGCATCCTCCCCATGCAACTCCAGATGGGTGATCAGCATTGCCGACGAGACTGGTGAGTGGGAAGTGGTCGGGCGACCTTACACGATTGGCGGCGGCAAGAACGCACGCGTTCGCATCCAGAGAGTTGGCCGTCCCGAGTCCCACGAGCTACGGACATGGGGTGCCCACGAGCGCGTCAGCGTGAAGCGAGCGACCGAGACGGGTAAACGATGACCGCTCCCCTACGGCTCCCGTTGGCTGTATCGGACTTGTCACCCCAGATCAATGTCGATGGCTTGTGCCGGACGGGTGCCCAATCGCGCGGCCTCTAACCACAACTCGTGACATCGAGGATGCAAGTGGATCTCCCGTCGGTCTGCTCGTGCAAGATCGAATAGGTAGAGCGGGTGAAGATCAAGAGTTCTCCCGTCGCACGCGGCGCATAGGCAGCCAGAACGTTTACATTGCTGCTCTGCTGGAATCGCTATTGTCCCGCGGACGGCATCGGAGAAGCGCAAGCTGACCTGCGCTTTGATTCGAGTGCAATCACCGCACAGTCGTTCGGTCTTCAACTCGGCAAACGCGTGGCAGACTCGGCAGACTTGTTTGTTGATCGTTCTCCGATTGAGGAAACTCAGACTTACCGGCACTATGGTTCCTCCTGTGAAGCGTTGGAGAATGTCGGGAGCATTCGACGCCGAAGAGACCGACCCTTCAATCCGGATGCCATCAGTGAGTGGTCAGAAGAATCGGCCGGTTATATCGGCCTCGCTCGCCCGGGGAGACGGGGTGACCAACCAGCGGGTCAAGTAGGCGAAGCTCACCATCGCGCGATATCCTTCTTTCCGGAATCCGAGGAGGTGCAGCATGACCATCAAATTCCGAGAGCACCATACCCTCCGCCATCCTTTCCAATTGCAGGTCCTGAGGTCTGGGCGTCTATCAATACCGTCAGGGCGAGTTCAACGAAATGATCTTCGAATTCCAGGATCAGGATCTCGACGCGCTGAAGAGGAAGATAGAGCAGGTGGAAGAAGGGAAGCCATGACATCACTCGCACGACACGCTGGCCTGCTCCTCACCCTCTCCCTGCTCACCTCGGCCGCAACGATCCACGCCGAGTGCGCGTGGGTACTGTGGGTTCGAGCTTCGCCCACGGTCAATGGGAACATCGTCGGCGCTTGGACTCCAAAGATTAAGGCCGCGTTTGAGGCAACCGGTCTCGTGCTGAAGCAGGGACAAAGCGCAGACATCAGGTGGCAATGCCTCCCCGACACCGTGGACCCGCGTGGGCCGAAGGGGAAGTGAATCATTGGCATGAAGAAGAAAGAGCGGCGACGACTTAGGCGGGAGGCGCTCGCGGCACCGCAACCGTCGCGCCCCCTGGTGGCGCATTATTCCGACAGGACGGCGAGCCCTCCTGGAGCACGGATTAAATTAATTTAGTTCCCCGGGGGCGGGTTAACCCCCGGGAAAGTTCGAGCATTACTCCTTCATCTTCAACTGCAGCTTGATCGCCGCGGCAGCCTCTTGGGCCTTCTTGACCGAGTCGGCGTGCTTGCCGGCGTCGTGCAGTGCCTGGGCCTCTTTGGCCAGAGCCACCGCCTTCTTGGAGGCGGGGTCGGTCTTGCCCGTGGTCGCGTCCGTGATCTGCTTGATCAGGCTGGGGCACTGGTTGGCGAACGCCGGCCCCGCCACCAAGCCCACCATCGCGAGAGCCATCATCAGGTTCTTCATTCAGTTCACCTCCTTCTCGCAGAAAGTCGTAATCACCGCTCCAGCGGAAGGCTCAAGAAGTCCCCCGAGCGTTGGCCCGAGACCGATCTTGAGGAGCCGACCGAGGTTAACGGGAGGCTGGACGGCCACGGCTTCAGTGGACTGCGGCTCAGGACGACCCGCGAACGGGACGCCACGCGAAGCCCTACCGCAATGCGCGGCAACCGCTCCACCGAAGACGAGCCGGGGTACCGCCAGCTGCTGCATGGCTTGTTCAGCCCAGACAGAGTCTAGTTCTCTTCGCTGTCGTTAGCCAGCGGGCGTGGGCGAGAGGCTGAACGGTGGCCACGCTCCTGCGGGCATCGCCCTCATGGCAGGTGCTCCTGCGAGCGGATCAGGTCATCGAATGATGAACCGGCGCACGTTCCTGTGCTGTGGCGAGCTCCTCCCCCGTGACCAACGCACCCAAGGGCGAGGGCCTCGGGTTGGGGTGAGCGGATCGAGCCCACTGGGCGTCGCACTGGGCTGTTCAGCGCGGACGGGTGAGCTCCCCCACCAGCTCGTCCCGGAGACCCTCGGGGCCCCGGCTCTGGAAGGCGTCGCCGAGGGCGCGCGGCAGGTCGGGGCTCAGGGTCCCTCTAAGGCGCGCATAGATCGCACTCGAGCCGCCTGCGCCGAGCAGGACCAGGTCATCGATGGTCGCGCGACCCTCGCGCACGAGCACGAGCACGGAGTACCCTGGCTGTCTCGCGCGGACCACGGGCTCCCAGCCTCGAATTGCCATCTTGGTGAAGTCGAGCGAAGCACCCTGAGGGCTGAGCGCGGGCACGTCGTAGAAGGCGAGGTCGAATCCCGTGAGCCCGGCCAGCGGCAGGGAGCTCCCGCCGCCGGAGAGCGCAGTCTGGATGATGCGCATCGTCACCCGCCCGAGCTGGATCTCGAAGACGTACTGCGGGTCCGTGCCCGTCTGTGCCGCGATCTCGCTCCGCACGCGCTCTGGGGTGAACGAGGTCGCACAACCCGCGACCGCGAGGCCGAGCACGACGGCGAGCAAGTACCCCGCCGGTCTCATGCGCTTCATCCTAACGGGACGCGGACTCACACGTCTGAAGAATGCGGGGTGTGGCTGATCCGCCACCTGCCATTGCACAGCTTGAGTTGACGCGCTCAGCATACCCATGTGCTCGGGTTGGACCCGCCTGAGCAATGCACGTTACTCCTCGCCCCCGAGGGCGCTCGCTCGTATTCTCGGAGTTGATGCCAACGGCGGCGAGTCTCAGAAATCTGCGGCCCTGGAAACCGGGTCAATCCGGCAACCCGAACGGCCGGCCGAGGGCTCCACGCTTCACGGAGCGCGACCAGCACGCGATCCTAACGTTCCGCTCACCGTCTCACGTGCTCGCCGCGTTCCAGATACGCGCGTTCCAACTCACTACCCCTGCTGCTCCACTGTGCAAACGTTGAGCAGGGTTGTCTTCTGGGCCGGTTAAGTACCGATGCGAAGGGAGCATTCGCCTCTTTGTCTTAGGGACGTGAAGTTGCCTGTTCTCAGCGTCGCGGTAGAGAGCATGGAATACGTCGCGGCGCCCGCGTCTGGATGACGCGCTCGCGCGGCGCGCTGCTGGTGCGCGTCGCGGCGTTCGGCTAGACTCCCCGCCAGCCATCCCCCACCGAGGTGCACCATGCGGCTGATCGGGCTCGCGGTCGTTCTCGCTCTCGGCCTCGCTCTTGCGCCGCTCGCCGCCGACGCGCAGCAGGCGGGAAAGGTGCCTCGGATAGGTTTTCTTAGCGTGACGTCCCCTTCCGATAGGCCGCCCCTGCTCGACGCGTTCCGGCAAGGGCTGCGCGAGCTCGGGTGGGTTGAGGGCCAGAATATTGTCATCGACTATCGATATGCGGAGGGTCGGGTCGACCGGCTGCCCGACCTGGCGGCCGAGCTGGTCCGGCTCAAGGTGGACCTCATCGTATCGTTGGGGACGCAAGGAGTGACGGCAGCCAAGAACGCCACCGAGACGATCCCCATCGTCATGATTGCCGTTCGCGATCCTGTTGGCACCGGGCTCATCGCGAGCCTCGCGCGCCCGGGCGGGAACGTCACAGGGGTGTCCGGCTACGCCGGCCTGGAAATCGTCGCCAAACAACTGGAGCTGCTCAAGGAGACCGTCCCCAAGATCCGCCGTGTGGCCATCCTCTCGAACCCGGCCAATGCGTACCACCAGCTCGCGATAAGAGAAGTGAACGTCGCGGCCCGGTCGTTGGGAGTGCAGCTTCAACTCCTGGAGGCTCGAGGTCCGAACGAGTTCGACGGCGCATTCGCGGCGATGGCCAAAGAGCGCGTGGGAGCCCTCCTCGTACTGTCAGATGCGATATTCAACTCCCACCGAACACGGCTCGCAGACCTCGCAGCCAGGAGCCGCCTGCCGGCAGCATACGGCGTCAGGGAGAGTGTGGAGGCCGGGGGTCTCATGTCTTACGGGCCGAGCTTTCTCGATCTCTACCGGCGCAGCGCCGCGTACGTGGACAAGATCCTGAAGGGCGCCAAGCCCGCCGACCTGCCCGTGGAGCAGCCGACCAAGTTCGAGCTGGTGATCAATCTCAAGACCGCCAAGGCGCTCGGCCTCACGATCCCGCCGTCGCTGCTGCTGCGCGCCGACGAGGTGATCGAATAGCGCGTGCTTGACCAACGCGGCCAGCTTCTGCGGGTCAGTAGTTGGATTCGCGACCTACTCCATGGCTTCCTGCGACCGCGCTCTCCATGCCCTACGCACCTGGAGGGACTCGTGTAACCTTCACCAGACGAATAAGGAGATCAGCGATGAGGATGCATCTGGCTCTACTTCTTGTTGCCGTGGTCGTACTGTCTCCGCTTGGTGGGGTCGCGGGAGAGAAGCAGATCGTTGACGTCAAGGAACTCGCGGGAAGTTGGCGGGGCTGGGTCACCGGAGACCAGGGAGACGAACGCGCCACGATGATTGTCTCGGCGGACGGAAGCTACAAAGCCTCGACCACGCGTGGCTCGACGACCGAGGGTGCGTTCTATCTTCAAGACGGCAAGCTGCGATATCGCTCGTCGCGAACGACAGGTACCGCGAGCGTTTCAGAAGACAAAGGCAAGACCGTACTCTCGTTGATACCTGAAGACCCCAACTTTCGGACCGGCAGGGCCGAATACGAACGGGTCAGAGAGTGAGACTTCCTCGGTGCGGGACGCTTGTCCGTGTCCAACGCCCACGAGCGCGACGGGCACCGGGTGGGAGCGCACGCCCTGGCACGCGACGCGGCGGGCGGCGTGGGCGGCGTTGAACCAGAAAGACAGCACAAACTGATCTATGCTGCTGTGCGCTTTTCTTCCTCCCAGAACACGAAACAGTCCTCGTGTAGACGGATCGCTCTCCAATCATCGGCGCAAACTAGATGCATCCAGTCAGTCGTCGTGATCGCCAGGCCGCAACCATCGCAGGTTTGCCCGAAGCCGAGCCTGTGCCACAGCTCAATCGTGCGATCACATGGAAGGCTGCCATTGTCGATCCGGTCTCGAATGAGCTGTCGGACCACATCTGGCGCCATACTCCATTAGGATCACCTATCGGTTTATCCAATCAATAGGCATTTCGTCCTAAAGATAGGGCTCGATGAGGCGCATCGGGATTTCCCATGACTTGCCAATCGCGGACGGGCCGATCCGTTCGATGGACGACAACGAGGCGGCGTGGGAGGCGCTCAACAAGGCGCAAGCGAGCGAGTTGGGAGCGATCCGGCCCTTGGTGCGCTCGAACGCCCACGCGGCGTAGGCGTGGTGACTAGGGGTGACTCTACGACTGAGGTCTAGCAAACGGAGAGGGTTGCGTCAGCACTTCACGCACTCTCTCGGCAAGCTGGTCGCCTGTGAACGGCTTGGCGATCAAAGGGCGTCCTGCCACGCCCGACACGGAATAGCCTGACATGAGGAGCACCTTCGTTTGAGGGCTAAGCGTTTTGACGCGGTCCGCTAATTCCGTGCCCTTCATCCGGGGCATGACAACGTCAACGAGGAGTAAGTGGAAGCAAACGCCCGATTTAACCCAATGCAGAGCCATCTGGGGATCGCCGGTAACGAGCACCGTGTACCCTTTCATCTGAAGTATGTCTCGCGCGAGGACTAGGATATGGTCCTCGTCATCGACGACCAGAATGGTCTCCATGCGCAGCTCTTCCTCCGCTGAAGTTGTGACAGCAAGTCGGAGACCACCTCCGAATAGGGGCCTAACTCGGCATGAACCCGCTCTTTCCTGCGCCTAGTCGGTTCCAGAAACCTTGATCCGGATGATTTCGTAGCAGACAGATCCCGACCAGTTAGCTTCGGTTATGGGCCGGGCCCGCGCACTGGAGGCATACCCAATCGTGGAACAGGGCTGGATCTGTCAGACACGTGGGGAGCATACGAGAAGGTCAGCGTGAAGCGAGCCTGAACCTCGTCGGGGCTATCATCCCGCCATGGCGTGGCGGGCCCGATGCTACGAGTGTGGACAAGAAGTCCCGATCACGCGACCGCTGTACGCGAAACAGTCCTTGCTCGTAAAGGGTGATCTTGGGCATGCCATCTCGACCTATGAGGCCCATCCGCGCAGACCGACGGATACCCGTGCGTGCGCCGCCGTCAGCACAACGGTTCCGCAGTATCAGATGCGCAAGGCCCACTCAACCACGCCCGGTGACGATCCGCCGCAGGTAGCGCCCCGACGCACCTCGCCTCGAAGGACAAAGAAGAGGTAGGTGGATCATGAGACTCCTGAGCAGGGCCCGATGGCTCCTCGCCCTCTCCTTGCTCACCTCTGTTGCGACGGCTTGCGCTGAGTGCGCGTGGGTATTTTGGGAAGAGTCTACTGGTCCTCCACTTCACGAAGGCTCGACGCGGGCAGTATCGGCGTGGAACACGAGGGATGCTTGCGAGCAGGCGCTAACCCAAAAGTTGGGATCGGATTCAGACTTGTACTCCAAGAACACGAATACGGAAGTGATGATTGACCATCAGGCCGGTCAGCCACGTCTGTGGGCGCGGACAAAAGGCCATCCCGAACTCCTCATCATGAACACCTATGTCTGCCTCCCCGACACCGTGGACCCGCGCGGGCCGAAGGGGAAGTGAGCGACACCGACGCCCGCCTGTGGCATCCCTGGCTCCGCATCAACCGCGTCCCGCGCGTGATGCTCCACACGCACTGGAGCGCGGAGGCGTGGTCGGAGGTCAGAGTCGAGTTCAAGCGGGCGCTCGCGCCGCCGGAGCGAGATCCGGCGCGCGGGGTGGTTGAAGCGACCAGGGGCTCAGGATTTCCGGGCTTGCGCTGATTTGCGCTGAACGCACCCGTGAGACACGACGATTTCAGTCCTCGAGTGCGCCGAGAGTCCTTCTCAATCCCCGAGGCGAGCAACGAGAACTCGAACAGCGGCGCACGGTTGTGCGGAACTACGCAGAAAGACTAAGGGCCGGCTCATCGCCGGCCCTCGTCTTTTAATCAGGGGGTCGTGGGTTCGAGTCCCACACGGCTCACCAAGTTCTTCGCCAGCGATCTCAGGCGTTTCCGCGATGCGCGGAACGCCTCGCTGACCGGCCGGGATTAGTCTTGCTACCACGCAGGACAGCCGCAAGCTGTTCGCTCATGTCCACCGTCCGGCCATGACCGCTCTTCGGTGTAAATCTCGACCCGCGCTCGATGAGATCTGCTCAGTTTTTTCGGATGAGGTGCGGACGGTACTGGAGTTCGGACTCGTAAATTTCACCAGCCTTATTGGGGGGACAGTCGGAGTGCTGTCTCTCAGGGAGACGCCCGAGATATTTATTCGCTGGCTGGGCGTTGTGGGGAGCCGCCAGACGGTGAAACTCCTCGGCCAGTTGGTGGACGCGCCTGACCTTGGGACCTATGCCGTCGAGGCTTTGCGCAACCTCGACAGACGTCACCTCGGCACTTGGTCGTGAAGTGATCTAATTCGAGCCACGAGGGCGCCCCATCTCGCTCCGCAGCGCGAGCGGCCGCTTGAACCCGACCCTGACCACGGACCACGCCTCCGCGCTCCAGTGCGTGTGGAGCATCACGCGCGAGGATCGCTTCCAGAAACGATGAAGGGCGCACCAGCGCGCCGCGCAACGCGAGTTATCAAATTCGCTGGGCGAGGTCTACGTGCAGCGCCACGGCTCGGGCGCAGTCGAGGAGCTCCGTTTTGGTCCCCGACCGCATCGCCGCGTGGCTCACTGAGGCCAACTGGACGTGCGTGTTGGCGGCGCGCGGCGCCGGCTCAGGATTCGTCCCACGGTCGCGCCAGGTGGTGCAGGTCGGGCAGAGCATCGTCGAACCGCACCTCGATGGCCGGCTTGCCGTCGTGGCGGATGGTGAACCTGGCCCCGTCGCCGGCTATGTACACCGGCGAATGCTGGGGCGCGTGGGCGAGGGCGAGCTTCATTGCGCCCGCAATCGTGCGCTCGGTGCCAAGCGATGTACAGATTGGGCAGCTAATCTCGAATGCCATTCTTTCGACCCTCCTGATCTTCCATGATCGCTGAGGGCGCCCGAACAGCCCAGCAGATCGGCGTCACGCCTCGGCCCGCAGAACGGCGACGCGCTCCATCGCGTCTGCAGCATCACGCGCAGAATGCGGTTGATGCGGAGCCGGGGGTGCCAGAGGCGGGCGTCGGTGTCGTTTTATTTCCCCTTCGGCCCGCTTGGGCCGTCCCAGGTGTCGGGGACACAGAGGTACGCAACAGTCTGACTGTCGGTCAGGCGCACGGTAGCCCCGTTGCTCGATCGTCGTGTAATCCAGTCTTGGTAGCGGCTAGTCCCGAAGAGCCAGCCGAGGGTATCGGTCAGTGACCCTTCCATCGGTACGAAGGTGAGCGCAGTTCGGTTGCCCTCGGGCTCGTCGGGCCAGCGGGGCCCACGGGTCCAGCCGGTCCGGCGGGTCCAGCCGGAGTCGGGGCCTCGACGGCGCACTTTGCGTTCGCAGGGCACATTGTCCAAAGCGGGGATCTCAGCTTCTTCGAGAAAATCATCGACCAGCCTCTCTCGCCAGGAAATTATGTTGTCATTGCGACAGCATCGGCGGTTGGAT
The DNA here is from genome assembly GCA_963789955.1 of uncultured Candidatus Rokubacteria bacterium. Taxonomy (GTDB): domain Bacteria; phylum Methylomirabilota; class Methylomirabilia; order Rokubacteriales; family CSP1-6; genus AR31. The sequence goes on along the minus strand of CAWBMV010000020.1, from coordinate 46,603 downwards.
CGTCCGAGCGCACAGAGGAAGGGGGTACAAGACGAGAAGTCGATGTCTACGGACTGCCAGTTGCGCAACGGCCAGAATGGCGTGATTGGAGGGAGTCGCTCCTCGGGTGGCTTTTCGGCTTTCACTCGCGACGCGCACGAAATCACCGTGATAGGCGGGATCAACGTGCCTGAAGGGACCACGGGGAGCGTCACCCTTTTCTGCCGTGATGCGTTCGGCAGGGTCGAGCTTGATGGGGCGGCGATGATGGTGATCCACATCGGAGGATTCTTCTAGACGCGCGATACGAACAGGACGCCTGCCGACTCCTTCCCTCTGCATGAGCCAGCAGGCTCCTGCTCGCGTGCGCTGTTCAAAGCCCTTCGACACCGTCACCTTGTCGGCGGGAGTCTACCAGAGCCGAACTACGGGCGGCTCGCGCGGTCCAGCGCGTCCCACGCCGCCCGCTGCGTTGCGTGCCACGGCGTACGCTCCCATGAGGTGCCCGTCGCGCTGGTGGGCGAGTGCTCCATCCCCGTCGTATAGAACGTCGCCCGCCAACCTCGCTCATCGTACTGAGTCAATCGCAGGTCGTAGCCTTGGCGGTGCATCCCGACAGCGACGTGTCCGATACCAGTCCAGGAGTCCAGCCAGATGCGGAGAGCCCAGAGGGCGCGGTCATACGAGGGCATAGAGCATCCGGCGAAGCCGACAACCGCACGGAGGAACTGGCCGCGTTGGTCGAGCACGCGCTACTGGATGACTTGATCCGGCCGCTGTAGCAGCGTCTGCGGGATCGTCAGCCCGAGGGCCTGCGCAGTCTTGATGACCAGTTCGGTCTTCACCGACTGCTGCACCGGCAGTTTGAGGAGCCGACCCGCATACTTGCCCTCGAGGCGGTACGCATCGGCAAGGCTGTTTCCGTAGCTGATCAAGCCGCCGGAGGCGGCGAATTCGGGGGTATGCGGCAACGGCGCGACGCGCCGCCAACCCTGCCAGCTGCTCGTGGCGTCCGTCGAGGAAGGGATCGACGTGGCCTCCCGCTGACCGCTGGGGTTCTCGCGCGCCGCGACCCGGGATCGACCGTAGATGTCCTGTGGCCTAGCGAATACAAGCCGAGGGTTGACGGGCCGACCGTTCACCAGAACCTCATAGTGCAGATGCGGCCCCGACGCGTGCCCGGTCGCGCCGATCAGGCCGATCCCGGCCCCCTCCTCGACCGTCTGTCCTCGTACCACGTCCGACTTCGCGAGATGTCCATAGAGGGTGCTGATCAGATGACCGTGATCGATGACAATCGTCCTGCCGTAGCCGCTACGCCACCCGACGAAGGCCACGGTGCCGCCCGCTGGCGCGCGAACAAATGTGCCCCGGCTGGCGCCGATGTCTACGCCGGCGTGAAATCCCGTCCGGGATGGGCGCCGCGCGCCGAAGTCGGAACTGATCGGGCCGTATACCGGCCATCGGAACCGCAACGCCGCAAGCGTCTCTTCGCGACCGTCCGGTCGCGTGAGGTGCCCCAGCGATGTGCGATGGGTCACCGCCTCGGCGATGCTGTCGCCGCCCGGCACGAGCCGCCCGTCACGGGCCGAGACCCCGGTCGCCTCCGCGCCCACGACCAGGATCACGGTCACGGGCATTACCGACCACACCGCGAAGCAACGCATTTTCAACCGAGCCGTGCTCTTCAACTGTCGCAGTCTCTGCGCGAGAAAGTACCGATGCCTGCCCTCAGGGCGACGGCGCTCACCGTTCGATGGGGCAACGTCGACACCGGCCGCCATCTCGGGTGTCATCGAATCAGGGTCTTCTCGCTCCTCGGACGCGCACGCCACTCGGCGGCGACCCCGAAACCGAGCGATCCGGCTCCGTCCCCCGACAGGGAATGGCCTGGCGGGACGTTCGGATTCGTGGCGGTCCAGCCCGCGATCCCCAGCTGTCCCGCGTCAGCGTTCACCGAGAACGGTGAGATGAAGTGAGGCTCATTCAGTCCGGGACGTGCTACAGAGGATTTGTCCCCCCGGCGTTGGTTGTGATCCGGACGGATCTCCGGCCCCGTGGTCGGTGGCTTGATGTCGAGTGTTTGCCCGACGAGCGACGTTGCGCTCAGTACGATTTCACCGACGACGAACCCAGCGATGAGCGGTCGCATGTTCATGTGACGCTCCTCTCGAGGATTTCGTGCTGTCAGTTTGTGAGTGCAGACGAAATGCCACCGTCGAAGTATCCCGGAAGACCAGGCACTTACGCTTTCGAGGCCGAAGGCGGACCGTCAGGAGACGGACGGTCGAGTAAGTGTTACTTAGCATGGAAGAAGGCGTCGAGCTCGGCGAGTAAGCGCCATGAACACAGGCGGCGTCACGCCGGCGTCCGGATCGAGCTCGCGTAGCCACTCGAACCGAGAGCGCAGCTACTGGTCGTAGATCGCCACCTCGCCGGCGAGCATCAGGGCGCGCGAGGACAGCTTCGAGATCGCGGCCGCAATTTCGCGGAAGCGGCTGGTGTGGCTCCTCCTAACCGCTCTCTGGCCTCTTCAACGCCTCCCACGCCGCCTGGTGCACCGCATGCCACGGCGTGCGCTCCCACGCGGTGCCCGTCGCACTCGTGGGCGAGTGCTCCATCCCGGTCGTGTAGAAAGTGGCCCGCCAACCGCACTCGTCGTACTGCGTCAGTTGGAGATCGAAGCCCTGGCGGTGCAGCCCAACGGGGACGTGCCCTATCCCGGACCAGGAGTCGAGCCAGGAGCGCAGCGCGTGGAGCGCGCGGTCGTACGAGGGCAACGGGAGCCCGGCGAATCCGAGCGCCGCTCCGAGAAGACGTCCGCGCTTGTCGAGCACGGGCTATTCGATGACCTGGTCCGCCCGCAGCAGCAGTGATTGCGGAATCGTCAGGCCGAGCGCCTTCGCGGTCTTGAGGTTGATAACGAGCTCGAACTTGGTGGGTTGCTCCACCGGCAGGTCGCCCGGCGTCGCGCCCTTCAAGATCCGGTCGACGTAGATGGCGGCGTGACGCCACATGTCCGCCGTGCTGGTCCCATAGAACATTAGTCCGCCGGCCACAACGTAGTCTCGGTCGCCATACATCGACATGAGGCGGTGCCCGTTCACGAATTTCACAATCAGTGTGCGGAACGACGCCAGGAGAGGGTCCGCCGTCGTCATGAGAGCGTGAGACCTTCCGGGGCGAATGGCGGCGAAGGCCGCCTCCAGGCTGACACGGTCGTGCACGCCCAATGGTTCAATCGCGACCTGCAGAGCCTTGGCCCACTCCTGGGTTTCGTTCATGGCCATCACGCTTGCGGTGTTCTGGTCGTTGTAGAGCAGTACGACCCGCGAGATTTTCGGCGAGACTTCCCGAAGGAGCTCCAACCGCTTGCCATACTCGGGCCCAATGAACGCGACACCGGTCAGATTGCCGCCTGGTCGCGCCAGACTCCCGACGAGGCCGGTGCGGTCCGGAAACGCCGCCCGGCCGAAGACGATCGGGATGGTCGTGGTTGCCTGTTTTGCGGCGAGGGTCGCAGGGGTCCCGGCGGTGCAAATGACGTCCACCTTGAGTTCCACGAACGCGCGGGCGAGCCGTGGCAGCCGCGCGGGGTCACCGTCTGCCCAGCGGGCCTCTATAACGAGGTTCCGTCCCTCGATGTAGTCCAGCTCCCGCAGGCCCTTTCGGAGCGCCTCCAATTCGGACGCGCCTGTCGCCGCCGGAGGCGGAGAGAGCCAGCCGATGCGCCACACCCTTCCAGCCCGCTGCGCCTCAGCGGCGAGCGGCACAAGAGTGAGACTGACAGCGAGCACGACCGCGAGCCCGATCAACCGCATGGTGCACCTCGGTGTGGGATGGCTGGCGGGGAGTCTAGCCGAATGGCGCGACGCGCACCAGCACCGCGCCGCGCGAGCGCGTCATCCAGACGCGGTCGCCCTCGCCGCCGCCGGCCGGCCACCACAGCGCGCTAGAATGATGAGCATGACGACGAAGCGCGACCGCAAAGTCACAACGCGAACGGCCAGGGTCATCCCGCTAGAGTCTCAAGACTCCGCAAGAGCGGGCTTAGTTCACGGCGCCCGGAGCTGCTGGAATCGTGCGCCGGGTGGCAACGGCGCGCTCGGGGTCCCAAGGCTGCCGTCCAGGGCGGCCTCGGCGGACGTCGCAAGCTTTCCCTCGTCGAAGAGAAGGAGCACGGGGGTGCCCGTGCTGTCGACGCTCAACACGATCAGGTCGGGACTGGCCGGGGTGATCGTGAATGAGCCCGGGAACGAGACGCTGATGCCGAACTCTACAGCCTCGACGACGCGGTTCGTCAGCTGCGGCTCGGGCACCGCCTGATACGGTGAGGCAACGCTGCTGACCGACTCCCAGACGTGACCCTGGCCCGTGGTGAGGCGCGCCGTGAAGTTCTGACACGAGGGATTGCAGAGGACCAGGCTGTTGAAGAACCGCACCTGGGCGGCATCGCGAATCGTGATGGTCGTGCTCGCCGGTGAGCCAAGCGTGGCGCCGCCGCCGGGGTTGCCAAGGGTCATCACAAACGTCTCGCTGCCCTCGGCGATACCGTCCTCGGGGATGGCGACGCCGATTGTCTTCGTCGTCTCCCCATCCTTGAACGTCAACGTGCCGTTCGGCAGGCTGAAGTCGCTGCCGTTGGTTGCCGTTCCTCCGGTCACGGCGTAATCCACGGTGACGTTGGACGCCAGGCTGGCCCCGATCCGCTTGACCGTCAGCGTGACCGAATTCCCTTCGGTCACCGTGTAGGTCGCCAGCGCGAAGGCGATGACCCCGCCGTGGTCGTTATCGACGATGGTGAGGGTAGTGGTGGCCGGGGCGCCGAGGGAGGCGCCGCCGGTGGGGTTGGCGAGGGCGATGGTGATGGTCTCGGGGCCCTCAGCGAGGGTGTCGTTGACGGTAGGGACGGTGAAGGTGCGGCTGGTAACGCCGGCGCCGAAGGACAGGGTGCCGTTGGCCAGGGTGTAGTCGACACCATCGCCAGTGGCGGAGCCGCCGGTGACGAGGTAGTCGACGGTGACGTCGCTGGCGAGGTTGACGCCGGTGCGGGTGACGGTGACGGTGGCGGTGCCGCCCTCGGTGACGGAGGCGGTAGCAGCAGAGAAGCGGAGGACGCCGCCCTGATCATTGTCACTGGTGGTGAGGACGGCGGTGGACCGAGAGGGGATGAGGAGGGCGGGGTCGCCGGACAGCGCCAAGTTGACGGTGCGGGAACCGTCGACGAGGGTGTCGTTGAGGATGGGGACGATACAGTTCACGAGGCGGCTACCGGCGGCGAAGGTGAGGGTGGTGTTGACGGACTTGTGATCGACGTCGGGGATGGCGGTGCCGCCGGCGACGGTCTGGCAGGTGATGGTGACGCCGCCGGGGGTGGGGCCGGCGCGGAGGACGGGGATGGCGATGGAGGGGCTGCCCTCGGTGACGGAGTAGTTCGGGGAGCTGAAGCCGATCGCCTGCTCGGCATCGAGGATGGTGAGGGTGGTGGTCTTGATGGTGCCGAGGGCGGCGTGGGCGGAGGGGTTGCTGAGAGTGACGACAACGGTTTTGTTGCCGTCGGGGAGGAGGTCGTCGAGGATCGTGACGGGGATGGGGAGCGAGGTCTGGCCAGCGATGAAGGTGAGCGTGCCGTTGGCCAGGGTGTAGTCGACGCCATTGGTGGCGGAGCCGCCGGTGACGGCGTAGTCGACGGAGACATTGGAGGCCAGGTTGGTACCGGTGCGGGTGACGGTGAGGTTGAAGCCGCCGCTGGAGATGTTTTCGGCGACGCTGTAGGCGGCGAGGCCGAACTGGATGACCCCGCCGCTGTCATTGTCGGTGATAGTGATGGTCGTCTGGGTGCGAGCGCCCAGCGTCGCGGCGCCCGTCGGGTTCTGGAGACCCAGTACGATAGTTTCGGGGCCCTCGGCCAGGGTGTCGTTGATAGTCGGGATCTTGATCGTCGCCGATGTCACCCCGGCGCCGAAGGTCACCGTGCCGCTCGCCAGCGTGTAGTCGACGCCGCCGCCGGTCGCGGTTCCGCCCGTTACCTGGTAGTCGGCACTGACGGCGAGGCTCAGGCTATTCGCTCGAGTCACCACCACACTCGCCGTGGCCCCTTCGGTCACGCTCTGCGCGGCGACCGCGAACTGGATGACCAGGACGTCGTTGTCCTGAATGGTCAGCAAGGCCGTACTCGGACTGCCGAGCGTCGCTGCACTGCCGGCGGGCACGGTGAGTGCGAGATTCACGGTTTCGGGAGATTCCATCGTCGTGTCGTTGATTATCGGGACGGCGAATGTCATGCTCGTCACGCCGGCGCCGAACGTGAGCGTGTTCGACACGGCGCCGAAGTCCGAGCCAGCCGTCGCGGTGCCGCTCGTGGCGGCGTACCGGACGCGCACCCCGCCCGTGAGGTTCGTCCCGGTTCGCGTGACCGTGATGATCGCGCTGGCGGCACCCTCGTTGACGGTGAAGGTCGGGGCCGAAAATTGTACGGTGCCCGCCGTATCGTCCTCGACGATCGTCACGGACGCCGTCGAGGGGGAGCCGAGGACGCCGCCGCCCCCGGGCGTGCCGAGCAAGACCTGGAACGTCTTGTTCCCCTCGAGGAGGGTGTCGTTAACGATGGGGACGGTGAAGGTCTTGCTCGTTTCGCCGGCCCCGAAGGTCAACGTGCCCGCCGTTGCGGTATAGTCCGCCGGCGCGACCGCGCTGCCGTTTGCCGTTTTGAACGGCACCGTGACGCCGCTCGCCAGATTCGTACCGCTGCGGACGACCGTGATCGTCGCCACCCCTGCGTTCTCGTCGACGGAGAAACTCGGGCCGGCGAACGCGATGGCGCCGCCGTTGTCGTCATTGACGATCGTCAGTACCGCGGTGAAGGGATTGCCCAGCATTGCTCCCGTCGGACTCGTGAGCTTCAGCTTCACCGTACGATCGGCGTTGACGACAGTGTTGTCGACGAGGCCGACGGTGAACCTCTTGCTGCTCTCACCCGGATTGAATGTCAGCGTGCCGCTCGTCGCCGTGTAATGTGTGCCCGCGATCGCTGTTCCGTTGCTGGTCGCGAAGTTCACCGTCGCCGGGCCGGCCGTCGACCCGGTCCGGACGACCGTGATGGTGGCCGTCCCATCGACCTCCGCGACGCTGAAGGTGGCTGTCCCGAACCGGACCTCGCCGAGCATCGACAGCGCCTCGCCGATCCTGATTCGCGGCTTGGTCTCGAGCCCGCCGGAGCGCGTGTCGACGATCGGGAGACCTGTGTCGCGAAGTGCCTCGAACAGCGTGGTGACGCTGACATCGGGCGCGTGCTGGCGCAACACAGCGAATGCGCCGGCCACATGAGGCGCGGCCATGGACGTGCCCCGGAGGTTCACGAACCCGCCGGGCACCGACGAGAGAATCCACTGTCCTGGCGCGAGGAGTAGGTTGGCAAACGGACCTATGTTCGAGAAGAACGAAACGACGTCCTGGGTCGTGCTCAGGGAACCGTCGTCGGTCGATCCGACGGCGATCGAGGTCGAGATGCACGCCGGGGAAGAGATTGCGTTGATGGAGCCATCATTGCCCGAGGCGATGACCGTGGCAGTTCCGGCCGCTCGCAGATTGTCGATCGCAGGTTTGCGGGTATTGCCGTCGCAACTGGACAAGAATGCGCCTGCGCCCAGGCTCATGTTGACCGCGGCGACGGCGCGCCCGCCAAGCGCAGCCATGACGCGATTCCTGAAGACGTAATTGAGGGCAGCGATTTGATCCGAAGTGAACGAGCCTACGCACGGATTGAAGCCGCCGCAGAGCACGGGGTCGTCGATGCGCGAGAAGACCTGGATCGCCCAGAGCTTCGATCCCGGTGCCACTCCCGCCCCTGACACCCCCGTGGAGCCTCCGGCGACGATGCCGGCCACATGAGTGCCGTGCTCACAGTCTTCCGCGCCCGTGCAGTTCACGCCGGAGCCCGGAGCCGTGGAATCCACGCCCCCTGGACAGAGACTCGTGGCGCCCGACCCTGTTGTCGAAAAGCATGCCTCGGCGATGACCTTGCCGCTGAGGAAGGCATGCGTCTTGTCCACCCCGGTGTCGAGAACCGCGACCACCGTCCCGGTTCCGTCTAGTTCGCCGGGCCATGCCGGGCCGGACTGGTAAGCGATCGGCACGCTCTCCGCGAGCTGCGGCCTGCTGAGCTCGTCCTCGACCATCTCGCTCACGATGCCCGGCAGAGTGTTGAGCGCCTGCAGCGCTTGCGCGTCGATGACGAGGGCTAGAAATGGCAGTCCGTCGTACTCGCGTTTGACGCGATGATTGAACCCGCGGAGCGCGGCTTTTACTGCGCCAGCAAGCGTCTGAATCGCCTGGCGCTGATTCGCCACGTGCGCCGCACTGGGCAGCGACAGCTCCGGGGTCCAGGCGATACTCAGCCGCACGATCACGGGGATCTGCCCTTGCGCCAGCGCCTTCTGGATCAGCGACGCCGGCACGATCGGGAGGGGCTCGGCGGAGTCGCCGCCGGCAACAAGGGAGAGTGACAGCACGACCAAGATCACAGAGCAGAGCAGATGAAATCGCAATTTCATTCGTGGCCCCCACCGCGGGTTCCTGGCGGGCGCGGCCAGCAGTCTCAGTCAGGTAAGGATTCTGATCAAGTACGAAAAAGTTTTCACGTGCACGTCACCCCTTAAGGTAGTTTGGCCTCGCGCGGGGCAACGAAGTGGAATGCCACGGCAGATCGTACCTATGGGCGGCGCAGAGCCAGCTTGTGCGTGTGTGGTAACGCCATGAGGGATGGGCCGGACTTCCCGAGAATGGCCGTTTATGGCGGAGGCTGGCTCCGGGGTCTCCTCGATCCGACGCTGCGCCGGGAGGAGCCGAGCGGAAAGGGCTGGCGCGCGACGTTCTACACGACCGGGATGGAACACTCTCCCACGAGCGCGATCGGCACCGGGTGGGGGGGCGCACGCCTGGCGCGCGGCGCAGCGGGCCGCGTGGGGGGCGGTCAGTAAACCGGAGTGAGCGCGGTGGGGCTACGACTTCAGCGCGCGCCGCTCCTCGTTCCAGAGTTGGTAGCAGTCGGCGTGAAAGCGAACTACCTTGTCGTTCGTCAGCGGGTAGACCTCCATCATGCGCAGCGCCTTCGCCATAGTCTCCTCGCAGGCGGCGCACTTCTGCCAGTTCCCCGGACGCCCAAACGCTCTCGGGGTACTGTCGCGCGGCAAGCGACCTGCTTGGAGCTTCGTTCGGATGAGATCGCGGATGGCTTCCGCGTCCATTAGGCGGCGCGCCGTTCGTGGTCCCAGACCTGGAAACATCGGACGTGAAACTGCAGGGGCTTTCTACCAAGGTCCATCGTCACCCCTTCCATCAGCATCTGTTCCTTCGGGAGGATCGCGTCGCAACCGTCGCACGTTTCGCCGTTGCTTCGACTACTCCAAACTTTTGGATGCCGTCGTTCGGCAGGTGCCCGTTCTGGAGCTTGCGCCGGATGAGAAGACGGAGAGATTCCTGGTCCAAGAGTTAACTGTGAGCGGGACCGCCCTGTCGGCGTTCAAGCTCCCACACAGCGAAGCAGCGGACGTGGATATGGAACTTGTCCAGTCCGGGGTTGCCGCCGTCGTGGGCGAACTGGGTCTCCAACTCCAGTTGATCCCGCTTGATGGGCTCGCCGCAGACCGCGCAGGCGGCACCGACACCCGGCCCGCCCCAGGTACGGTCAGGTCGCCGGGATGGTAGTTTCCCAGTACGGATCGCTTCACGGGCTTTTGCGCGCAGGATTGTCAGGTCTCCAAGGTCCGGCAGGGTACCAAAGCCAGATGCCACAAGGCGTGACGCCGAGGCCGCGCCAACCTGGAGCCTGATGGAAGGCGATTACTAGTCTACGCTCTTATCGAAATATGTGATCGGTAAGGGCGCAGCCCGAGTAGGAGCCGCCCGACGCCCGCCTCTGGCACCCTTGGCTCCGCATCAACCGCGTCTAGCGCGTGATGCTCCACACGCGATGGGGCGCGGAGGCGTGGTCCGTGGTCAGGGTCGGGTTCCGGCGGGCGCTCGCGCTGCGGAGCGAGGTCCAGCGCGCGGGGTATGGTTCAATTGAGCACCTCGGGCGCGGGGATCTGGACGGCGGCGTCGAGGGCGACCGCATCTGGATGAGGTGCTCGTGCGGGGCGCCGCGCTGGTGCACTTCGCAGCGTTCGGCTAAACTCCCCGCCAGCCATCCCAACCGAGGTGTCCATGCGGCTGATCGGGCTCGTCATTCTCGCGCTCTACCTCGCGCTTGCGCCGCTCGCCGTCGAGGCGCAGGAAACGCCCCGAGTCTGGCGCATCGGGTTCCTGGGAGCCGGTTCGCCTTCTTCGGCCGACCCGCGCGTCGAAGCCCACGATTCCGCAGTCGCTCCTGCTGCGGGCGGATGAGGTCATCGAATAGCGCGTGCTCGACCAACGCGGCCGACTCCTCCGGGCAGCCCTCGGATTCGCTACCTGCTCGCTGCCCTCGTACGACCGCGCACTCCACGCGCTGCGCTCCTGGCTCGACTCGTGGTCCGGGATCGGGCACGTCGCCGTTGGGATGCACCGCCAGGGCTACGATCTCCAGTTGACTCAGTACGACGAGCGCGGCTGGCGCGCGACCTTCTACACGACCGGGATGGAACACTCACCAACGAGCGCGACCGGCACCGCGTGGGGAGCGCACGCCGCGGTGCGCGACGCAACGGTGGCGGAAGGTGAAGCAGAGGGGCGCTGGACCGTCGAGGAGGACCGCTGGCAACGGCGGATCAGCGCGGGGCGTGAGCCCGCGTTGGTTGTAATTGCGTCGAACGGTCGCGGCCGGCTCCGCCTTCGCTAGGGCGCACGGCCCGCCGAGCGTCGGGCGAGATACCCGGTCGGCGTCCGGCACAACGCCCCGGCGCCGATGCAATTCAGCGAAAACCTTGTCGCCTCTGCTCCCCAGAAGATTGGCACGTCATGCGCAGACGCTGTTCGCCCGAAGGGAGGTGACGGCGATGAGGCAGATCACGGGCACCCTGTTCTGGCTGGCGACGGTGGCTGCGGCCGCGTTCCCGATGATCGCCGAGGCGAAACTCGTGGCGAACCACAACGAGACGAGCGTTTGCGACGGCCGGTAGAACCAGGCACGGTGGATCGGCCGAATCAGTTCGGAGAGGCGACGGCGATGAAGAAGCTCATGGGAACGCTGTTCTGGCTCGCGACAGTGGCTGTGGCCCTAGTCCCGGTGGTTGCCGAGGCGGGGATGAACATGCAACACAACGAGACGCTGGTCCGGGACCGGCGGTAACGGCATCGCGCAAGAAGGAGAAGACCATGAAGCGGATTATCCTTGCCCTCTACAGCATGGCGGCGGCGATGGCCGCCCTGTACCCGATGGCCAGCGAGGCGAGCATTCCGACCAACCACAACGAGACGCTGGTCCGGGACCCTCAGTAGGAGAAGGCGCAGTTCGGCGGAGACGGGGTGAGCAGGAAGCGATGATGATCTGGATAGCTTCCCTCCACCCTGGCCGGGTGGTGGCGCGGCTCCGCGCGCGCGCCCTGGGCCGTCTAGCTGAGTCGGCGAGAGAACAGGGATACTACGCGAGGGCCGAGCAGTTATTTCGGCAGGCGCTGGGGATCGCCGAACGCGCGCTCGGCCCGAGCAACGCGGAGGTCGCCACGCTCCTGAACAACCTCGGGGTCCTGCACAAGTATCAGGCGCGCTTCGACGAGGCTGAGAGCGTGTACCATCGCGCGCTCGCGATCCTTCTCGCTGCGCGTGACGAGGCATCCGTCGAGGTCGCCGCGCTTTACCACAACCTCGGCGGGCTCGAGCACGCCCGTGGCCAGTATTCCCGGGGCGAGCCCTTCGCTCGACGCGGGCTCGAGATCCGCGAGCGAGTGCTCGGGCCGGATCATTCGGATGTGGCCGCCGACGCTGCGGCCCTTGCCGCGATTCTGGACGGTCAGGGCAAGCGCGAGGAGGCTGAAGCGCTCTTCCGGCGTGCCTTGACCGTCTTCGAGCGCATCTACGGGCCGCACCACTATGAAGTCGCCGTCAACCTGAACAATCTCGGCGCGCTCCACCAAGCGAAGGGCGAAGCCGCGGAGGCCGAGCGGCTTTATCAACGGGCCCTCGCCATTAAAGAGAAACTTCTCGGCTCAGAGCACCCCGACATCGCTATGACCCTGAACAACCTGGCCGTCCTCTACAAGTCACAGGCTCGATACGCTGAGGCCGATCCGCTGTACCGGCGCGCCTTGGCGATCTTCGAGACGGCGCTGGGGCCGAGCCACCCCAAGGCCATCGCGTGCAGCGAGAACCACCGCGCGCTTCTGCGAGAGCTGAAGAGCGGATAACGGCCGTGCGGGCAGAAGAAACCGCGACCGACGCCGACGCCCGGCTCTGGCATCCCCGGCTCCGCATCAACCGCATCCTGCGCGTGATGCTGCACACGCGATGGACCGCTGAGGCTTCGCCGCGGGTAAAGGCCGCGCTCATGGAGTCAGATCGGTGCGCGGGCTGGTTCGACTGACTACGAGGCTCAGCGTTTCCGGGCTTGCGCTGATTTGCGCTGAACGCACCCGCGAAACACGCCGATTTCAGTCTTTGAGTGCGCCGAGAGTCCTGCTCAGTCCCTGAGGCGAGGGAAGAGAATTCGAGTCGCAACGCGCGGTTGTGCGGAACGGTGCAGAAAGACTAAGGGCCGGCTCATCGCCGACCCTCGTCTTTTAATCAGGGGGTCGTGGGTTCGAGTCCCACACGGCTCACCACTTTCATCAGGAGTTTCGCGACCCTACCTGCCAGGGGACGATCGGTTCATCCTCTCACGGGAGGATCGGCAGCACTCGCGTATCAGCCGGACAGTTTCACGCCCACGCGTTTCATCGCGTCCCAGCTGCGAATCTCCCAACTGTCGGGCTCTCCAATTTTCTGGACGCGCGCGTGGATGATCCTCCCGCCCGCTGTGCTGTAGGGCGCAGCGATGACCTCCCACTCACCGGTCGCGTCGGCGAGGCGATCGCCGATCTGAAGCTCCGTCGGGAGCTTGGTGTCGGCCGCCGCTTGCGATTCGCGCTTTCTCTTCCCAGGATTAGGCGTAGCCATTGAGCTTTATGATTCCTTTCGGATCGCACGAAAGACGATCCCGAGGGCTGTCAGACCGAAGCCTACGACGAGGCTTGGCCACGGGTTGAAGGTGGGCGCTTTCGCCGTGATGAAAAACGCGGCGACGACGAGCAAGATGCCCGCGATCACACAAAGCCAGGCACGCACGCGCACTACTAACTCACCGGACCGGGTAGGCCATCGACACTAGCTCTAGGGTAATCCCTATTGATCGGAACCCTTCCTATCTAATGCTGCCCGTCAGAGTGGACGAGGGTGTATGGCTGAGACAAAGGTCGTATTGATCCACGACTCGTCAACCCCGCTAGAACAGCCAGTCAGCGGAGTCTCGGAATCGTTCCGGGGTCTTTTCCGAGGGTAGCTGTTCCGTGCTCGCCGGCATGCTGGTGGGCCGGTCGCCTGCGCAGGCACAACAGAAGCCGAACATCATCCTCATCCTTTCCGATGACTTCGGTTACGGCGACTCCCGTATCCCCAACCGCAGCGGCATGACGACGGTCGCGTTCCAGGGCCAGGGCGGGGGCCTGCCGAAGGAAGAGTGGACTCTCGCGTCAGTGCTGAAAACAGGGGGCACGGGCCTACTGTGGACGAACTACAGGTACTGCCCGGGCCGATGATCCCCGCCGGGCCCCTCGGGTGCGCCTGGCGGCAGACCACGGCGGCGCATCTCCTCGAGACCAGCGCGCGCTTGCGCGTGTTGCGCCCACAGCGCGGCCTGAATGCCGTGGAACAATCCTTCGAGCCAGCCGACCAGCTGGGCCTGTGCGAGGCGAATCTCGGATTCGCCCGAGGTGCCGTCGAGCGGCAAGGTGAGCGTCTCGAGCTCTTTTTGCAGATCCGGCGACAAGCCGTCCTTCAGCGAGGTCAACGACTTCTGGTAAATCGAGCGCAGGCGCCTGCGCCCCGCTTCGTCCGGCGAAGATTTGCGCACTTCTTCCAGGAGCTCGCGGATCATCGCGGCGATTCGCAGGAGCTTCGCCGGCTGAGAGACGAACTCGCCGGCGGCCCGGTCGTCTAACGGCATCAGAACTTCCGGTTCTTCGTTGGCCATGAATCTTCTCCCCGCGGGACTGCGCGGACCGTTCTCCGCTGAGCGTACCACGGCGATCGCGGGGCGACCTGCGCTATCATGCGGCGGGCGCGCTCGCCGCGCCAGAGGGGACTGTTCTCACGTAAGATGTTTCGTATCGTGACGCGCGCAGCGTGGCGCCGCCTGTTCTTCTGCGCATGCACTGTCGTCGCGGCCGCGACTCCGGTGGCGGCGCAAGCTCCGTCGAATCTCCGGGTGACGCATACCGTCGACAAGACGGGGCCGACCTCGACCGAGATTTCGGGCCACGTCTACAACGACGGCTCGGTCGATGTCATCGACGTCTACGTGAACGTCGCCGCGATCGATCAGTCGGGCAAAGTGCTGGCGCAAGGAATCCCGTTCGTCGGCACGGTGCCCGCTCGCGGCAACAGGCCCTTCAAGGCCCGCGTGCCGGTCGTCCCCGGCGCGACAAGTTTCCGCGTCGGCATCAACAGCTTCCGCTTCGCCTTCGGAAGCGACGCGCCGTGATCCACGCGGCCTCCAGGGCGCGCCTGGCCGGCGCTCGAGCAGACGACAGACGCCCGGCGGTATAATCATCCATCCGTCGAACGGGTCGGTTCGCCACCCAGAAAGGAGAGGGTGATGACCGCTCAAACCGGCGCGACCACCGAGCGTCCTTCCCAGACCGAGGAGTCTCCTCCAGCTTCGCGCGACGTCACGCGGCTCTACCAGGAGGGCTTGATCGCCGGACTCGTCGGCGCGGCCACGGTTGCTTTCTGGTTCCTGATCATCGACTCGATCCAGGGCCGTCCCCTTTACACGCCGACGGTCCTCGGCGCCGCGCTCTTCCATCGCGGCGCCGCGCCATGGCTCGACGCGGTGCCGAATCTCGAGATGGTGCTGATGTTCACGTGGGTCCACGGCCTGGCGTTCATCGTGGTCGGCGGCATCGTCGCGCGCCTGCTGGCGATCGCCGAGCAGCAGCCCAACGCGGGCTTCGGCATCCTGATGCTGTTCGTGCTGTTCGAGTTCGGGTTCATCGCGGCCGCGATGCTGTTCGCGGAGCCCGTGCTGCGCGCTCTCGCGTGGCCGGCGATCCTGGTGGCCAATCTCTTGGCGGCGACGGCGATGGGCAGCTACTTCTGGCTGCGACACCCGAATCTGAGAGTGCAGCCTTAGCTCGGGTATACTGACGGTCGCTGACCCCGTCGTCTAGCCTGGCCCAGGACGCGACCCTTTCAAGGTCGAGATCGCGGGTTCGAATCCCGCCGGGGTCACCACCAAAGTCCTGCACACTTCGCTATTTCCCGCGCAATACGCGGGTGTCCTCACTCGCCCAAGAAACCCCCCACAATCCCCCGGAATCACCCTATCGAATGGCAACGAAGTGGCCACGGACTCTACCGGTGCCTAGTCGGGGCACCCCCACCCCCGGTGGGGTGGATCGAAGATCCCCGGAGTCTCAGTAACATCGACCCTGGCATGAGCCTCACTCCGGGCGGGTCCCATCCGCCGCGAAAGGGGTCCCAGAAAATTTCTGCGCGGGCGGCAAAAGCGGCTTTCCGTTGCCGCGGTCAAGAGCCGGCCCGAGCATATCCTCCAGCCCGCTCACTGTCGTTGACAAGTGATCTGACCGCTCGTGTTTGACACGTGATCTGTCCGCTTAAACCGAGGCGGGGCGCCGACGACGGCCCCGATTCGTGCGAGCGTGTCGAGGGGGCACGCGCGTATTGGCCCCAGGAGGCGCGATCGCGCAGGGGGCCGCTATGTCGGTACTCCCAGAACGAGGTGGTAGGAGCCGGCCGTCGCCGGTGTAACGGCCGAGACACCGCGGCCCCCACCACACGGACTGCTGGCCATTGAGATGCCGGCGCACGAGCACGCGCAGGCTCGCGCAGCTGCGGCGGCCGCGTTGCTTGTCGATCTGCAAGAACACGCCGTCGAGGCGGACGGTGTTGTCGCGCGCCACCACGCGCTCCTCTTCGTGACACAGGATCTGATTGAGGTCATGGCGGCCGACGGGGACGAAGGCACTCGTGGGATCGGCGGGGGCGTGAGCGAAGCTGGCGTTGTAATCGGGGATGAACCGGTCGCGCAGATAGCGGTTGGCCGCGGCCACCGTGCGGATCTCGGCCACCCGGAGCTCGTTGACGAGGCGCCCCTGCAGGGTGCCGTTGGCGCGCTCGCTGCGGCCGCGCGCCTGGGGCGAGAAGCCCACGATGTGCTCGATGCCGAGCTGGGCCAGGGCGCGGCCCACCTGGGTGAGCTTGCTGCGATCGGGGGCGGTGCCCGAGGTCGGCGTGTAGACGGCCCACCCCGCGCGGTCGGTGTAGAGCGCCCCGGGGATGCCGTAGAGTCTCGAGCACCGTCCACAGCGCCGTCATGATGACCGCGGTGCTCTCGCCCGCCCTCGTCCTCCACGAGCTGGGCGTAGAGCAGCCGCTTGGTGGCGTCATCGACGACGACGATGAGCGTCTGCCAGGTGTCCGGCACGAGCGCGAGCCACTGATGTCGGCTGCCGTCGAGATGCAGCAGTTCGCCGAAGCAGGGCGCGCGGCGCGCCGATGCCGCCCCGCGGCCGCCGCTTGGGGACCAGCCCGGCCGCCTGCAGCGCCGTCTTCACGAACGAGTAGGACACCTGCACGCCGTGCTCCCGCCGGGCGATCTGATAGAAGTGCCGCACGTTGAACCCGGGGTGCCCGTCGCGCGGTCCGTAGCGGTCGCGGTAGAGCGCGAGCAGCCGCTGCACCTCGGCCAGCGGCACCGCCCGCGGCGAGGGCGTGCGCGGCCGGTGGTCGTAGAGCCCGGTGAACCCGTACTGCTCGTACCGCCAGCGCAACCGCCGCACCGTGCGAGCGCTGACGCCCAACACCTCCGCCACGTGAATCCAGGGCTGCCGTCCGCTGAGCGCCTGCATAAGCACCTCGTGAACCTTCACGGCCCGCTCCACTGCAGCCTGGGTGTAGGTCATCCCCACCTCCTCGGTGGGCATGACAGCCCGGCTGCCGGCTGGGAGCGGTCAGATCATTTGCTCTCGGGAGCGGACAGATCATGTACTCCCGACAATCCTCCAGCCCGCTCACTTGCCCAGGCGGACGCGTTCGCCTAGCCTGTCCTCGGCCGCGGCCGTGAAAGCGGCAAAGGGGAGACCGATGCGTCAGCGCCCGAAGTCATTGAAGCCCAAAGCCAAGCTCCCTGTCGCCCCCAAGTCGCCAAAGGACGAAGACGCTAGGGTCCGCGACCTCGAGAAGCGCCTGGCGGAAGCGTTGAAACTCAAGACGGAGGCGCTGAAGCGCGAGGCGGAGGCGCTCGAGCAACAGACGGCAACGAGCGAAATCCTCCGCGTGATCGCGAGTTCGCCGACGGATGTACAGCCCGTGTTCGACGCCGTTGCCGAGAGCGCGGCCCGGCTCTGCGAAGCGTTCGACGCTGCCATCTTCCGCCGGGACGGCGATGACCTGCGCCTCGTCGCCCATCACGGCCCGATCCCGATCCAGTCCACCCTTCCCCTCGTTCGCGGGACGAGCAATGGTCGAGCAGTTCTGTCCGGGCGGACCGTGCACGTCGCCGACATGCAGACGGAGGCGGCCGAATTCCCGAAGGGCAGTGAGAATGCGCGGCGCATGGGCCACCGCACGGTACTGGCCGTCCCCTTGATCCGAGAAGAGGGCGTCGCGATCGGGACCATCAACGTCCGGCGCACCGAGCTCATCTCTTCACGGACCGACAGGTTAATCTGCTCAGGACCTTCGCTGCTCAAGCGGTCATCGCGATCGAGAACGTGCGGCTCTTCACCGAGACGAAGGAGGCCCTGGAGCGGCAAACGGCGACGAGTGAGATTCTACGTGTCATCTCCGGTTCGCCGACAGACATCCAGCCCGTGCTCGACGCGGTGGCGGAGAGCGCCGTGCGTTTGTGCCAGACCGAGGATGTTCTTATTTTTCGACACAGTGATGATCGACTTCGATTGGTCGCGCATCACGGAACGATTGCGGCCGACAACGTCGGCAAGTTTTCGCTCGCGTTGGGACCGGGTACCGTCGGCGGTCGCGCCCTGATCGAGCGTCGGACGATCCACGTGGCGGATATCCTGGCGGCCAGCGACGAGTTCCCGGAAAGCTTCCGGCTGGCCCATCGGAATCCTCGCCGCACCATTATGGCTGTCCCGCTGCTGCGGGAGGGACAGGCGATTGGCTTCTTTCTGCTGCGGCGCCCCGAGCGGTCAGCTCCTCGCTCGATCTTGAGACCGTGCTGAGCACTATCGTGTCTCGGGCCATCCAGCTCTCCGGGACGGATGGCGGCTCGGTGTACGAGTACGACGAGGCGACCGAGGAGTTCTCGCTGCGGGCCAGCCGGGACCTGCCCGAAGTCTACGTTGAGCAGGTGCGGGATGCTCGCCCCCGGAAGGGCGAGGGCGCGGTCGGACGCGTTGCCCAGACACGCGAGCCGGTGCAGATCGTGGACATCGCCGATGCCGCCGCTTACGAGAGCCGCGTCCGGAACATCCTCCTCCAGGTCGGGCTGCGTGCGCTCCTGGCCGTGCCGCTCATCGCCGAGGACCGGTTGGTTGGTGCCCTCATCGTGATGCGCAAGCGCACGGGGACGTTCGCGGCGGAGGAGGTGGCGCTGCTCCAGACTTTTGCCACGCAGTCCGCCCTTGCTATCCAGAACGCGCGGTTGTTCCGGGAGATCGCAGACCAGAGTCGCCAGCTCGAAGTCGCCAGCCAGCACAAGTCCGAGTTCCTGGCCAACATGTCGCACGAGCTGCGCACCCCGCTGAACGCGATCATCGGGTTCTCCGAGGTCCTGACAGAGCGCATGTTCGGTGACCTCAACGAGAAGCAGGACGAGTACCTGAAGGACATCTATGCGTCAGGGACGCATCTGCTCTCACTGATCAACGACATCCTCGATCTGTCCAAGATCGAGGCCGGGCGGATGGAACTGGAACTCACGGACTTCGACCTCCCCACGGCACTCGACAACGCCTTGACGTTGGTTCGCGAACGGGCTGGGCGGCGAGGCATCGCCCTGCATATGAACGCAGATAACCGATTGGGCCAGATTCAGGCGGACGAGCGGAAGATCCGACAGGTGGTCCTAAACCTCTTGTCGAACGCGATCAAGTTTACGCCCGAGGGCGGGCGGATCGAGGTCGCGGCACTGCCAAAGGAGGGGTCCGTCGAAGTGTCAGTCAGCGACACGGGGATCGGCATCGCTCCGGTGGACCAAGAGGCGGTGTTTGAGGAGTTCCGCCAGGTGGGGACGGCGGAGAAGAAGGCCGAGGGGACGGGGCTGGGGCTCACCTTGTGCCGGAAGTTCATCGAACTCCACGGCGGGCGAATCTGGGTGAAGAGCCAGGTGGGCGTGGGCTCGACGTTCACGTTCACGATCCCGCTACGTCGGAGCGAGTCAGCCTGATTTTTGGCCCCTCGCGCGAGGGTAAATTCCGGTCTGCTAGACTTCCGCCAGCCATCCCATCGACGGGCTCACGCGGCTGATCGGGCTCGTTCTCGCTCTCAGCCTCGTTCTCGCGCCGCTCGCTGCTGAAGCACAGGAGCCCGGCGTAATGATGTGTCGTGGTCAACTCGCTCTAGATGGAGGTAGTTGTGACAGACAAGAAAACTGTTCTTGTGATTGGTCTGGAACCAACACTGATTGACTTCTCGCACCCCGACTACGCTTCCACGGGCCTGGGCCTGGACGCCACCAAGGTACTAGCCGGCCTCAAGTCCTCGGAGGACGAATTGTCTCGCCTCGGCTATGACGTGCAAATGTGTTATAACCGACTTCGGTGAAACTGCTGAGGCAGTTGTTCGTAGCCAACTCAAGCAGAAGCTCTTCGATTGCGTCCTCATCGGGGCAGGCATACGCACGATGCCAAGCAAGTTCTTGCTATTTGAGAAGCTCGTCAACGTCGTGCATGAACACGCTCCTCAAGCCAAGCTGTGCTTCAACACGAAGCCGAGCGATACGGCGGAGGCGGTGCGGCGTTGGCTCTGAGGTACTGCAAGCGGACGGACCAGTGATCGAATAGCCCGTGCTCGACCGACGCGGCCAACTCCGGGCCCCGAGCCCGAACGCCAAGAGGTCTGCTAGACTTCCCGCCAGCCATCCCCAACCATGCGGTGCCCGTCCGACGTGAGTAGCTTGTGAGGGCGAGTTATGGAGCACGAAAGGAATTTCGACGGCGGTGCGTTCCTCGACCTCCTGGGCGAGGTGATGAGCCATCACGCTACAGGCGTGGTGAGCATACGAATCCACGTCCGTGACGGTATGCCGTGGGCCATGTGCGTTCAGTTCGACAACGCGGCAAAGAAAGCTGCATGACGCACCACCGCGTATTCAGCTAGACTCCGCCAGCCATCCTCCACGAGGTGCTCATGCGGCTGATCGGGCTCGTTCTCACTCTCATTCTCTGTCTTACTCTTGCACCGCTCGTCGCCGTAGCCCAGGAGCGGCAGGTACCTGGAATCGGCATCCTTGCGGGACTGCCGTCCGCGGACCTGCTCCCAGCTCTCGACCAGTTTCGCCAGGAGTTGCGGAAGCTCGGGTGGATCGAGGGCCAGACCGTCACTGTGCTCGGGCTACGCCTGGGCTGGGGCCAAGAGAACCCGCTACACGCGCGCGATGATGCCCAGGTCCCCTTCGAAACCGGGCGCCGCATGGCCGCCGGCATCCCCGGCGCCCGCTTCGTCGCCTTGCCGGGCCGCAACCACCTATTCCTGGAGACCGAGCCGGCCTTTGGCCAGTTGTAGGAAACGGGGCTGGCTTCACGGGGTCGAACCACGGCATCCAGCCGACGGCCTCCGGCCGAGGCTGATGCCGAACGTTCGCCACGACGAGCGCGGCTGGCGGGCGACCTTCTACATGACTGGCATGGAGCACTCGCCGACGAGCGCGACGGGCACCGCGTGGGAGCGCACGCCGTGGCACGCGACGCGCGGGGGTCTCGGTACAACCCGCTTAGGTCGAGTCGAGGTCGGCGCGTCCCGCGAGATCGTCGTCCCGTCCGTGGCGTCCGGCTTCTGCAAACTCCTGCAGCGGACCAACCGCCTCAACTGAGGCGGCGACGCCTCCACCCGTACCTATCGCTACGCGCCAGCTCTCGTTGAAAGCCGTGCGTTTTCCAGCGGATTTCTTGTTGGCATGCGAGAAGCACTACCTTACGCGCGGGAGGAGGCGAGAAACGACCATGAACCTCACAACTCGAGCGCGGAGGTTCCTCGGAGTTGCTGTGATCCTCGCCATTGTGAGCGTGCTGCTCGTATCCTCCGACCTGGTGCCTGTGGGTCACGCGCTCGACCCGGCTAACGCCGGTCCGGCGCTCCCTGCGGCCGCCGAGCCGGTCGTGTCAGGCTCGGGCGCTGAAGTCCAACGGAGCGTCGAGGAGAACCGTGACAAAAGGGACGCCCTCGGCATCCTCCTCCTGCTCCAAATGTTGGGAGACGGTGGGCGCCGCTGAGAGCGTCAAGGTCAAGGGCAATCCCGCGACCTTCTTGAGCGGCGCGACGTTCTATACGACGGGGATGGAGCACTCGCCGACGAGCACGACCGGCACCGGATGCGCGCGTACGCCGTGGCGCGCGACGCAGCGGGCGGCGTGGGAGGCGCTAAAAGCGACGTAAGTCCTGGGGCATGGCCTATCGGCCTCACTCCACGAGGACCACCTACCACGTCGGATGATGCTCATGAGTCATAGGTACGAAGCACGTACGACTGTTAGCCGGTTGACTTCGAGCTCCGGCGGGCGCAATTGTCGCGTGCCATCTGGCTGGAGACTAAAGAATGAAGTTCCTTGACGTCGTCGCTGTGATCCTCGCCATCGTGAGCGTGCTGCTCGTATCCTCCGGCGTGAGTTCTGTGGGCCTCACTATCGGTCTGGAGAACGCTGGTCAGGCGCTCCCTGCGGCCGCCGAGCCGGTCGTGTCAGGCTCGGGCGCTGAAGTCCGACGGAGCGTTGTCGAGGACCGTGACAGGGACGCCGCCCTCGTCCTCCTCCTGTTCGGGATGTTTGAGAGTCGGCGCGGGCGGTAGATTTGCCGGAGCGCATTACGATGGCTCAGTTCGTGATGACGGGCAGCACTCTCGCGGGTCCGGGGTCTATCGAGTTGCACGTCCAATGCTTCCAGCTGTGGAATGCCAAGAGGCTGCGCGCTATCGCCTCGCCACAGGACTCGGCATTCGCCGCAGATATCGCGCGTGTC
This sequence comes from uncultured Candidatus Rokubacteria bacterium, assembly GCA_963789955.1. Classification (GTDB taxonomy): domain Bacteria; phylum Methylomirabilota; class Methylomirabilia; order Rokubacteriales; family CSP1-6; genus AR31. The sequence continues at coordinate 24,295 of CAWBMV010000020.1, read as the reverse complement.
GGGTAGTGCTGATGCCCGCCGCGCGCAGCGTGTCCTCGGGCCTGACGATCATCTCTTCGCCAGCGAGTCGAACGGCGACCAACGCCCCCGCTCGCGCTGCCGTGAGCATGCGGGCGTGAAGATTCAATTGATCGTGTCACGTACGAAACCAGGCACCTATAACTACATGAAACTTGTCAGCGAGAGCGAGCACCACGTGATCCTCGACCGCCGGAAAGGGGATCGTCGTCGAATCCATCAACGGGCGACGCCTGAGCGCCGCCACGGCGAGCGGCGCCGTCACGACATCATGACGGACCTCCAGAAATCCGGCTGGGCGCTGGTACACCACCCTTCTCGGTAGTCGCTCCGCAAACAGCATCGGAGGACGAGCCCGTAACCATCAAGTGTTCATCGTCCTCTTGACAGGCACGCGACGACCGCTCATTCTCCTGCCACTGTCCCGACAGATTCCTCACCCGAGGGCCAAGGAGCCGAGCTACCAGTTCGAGTCCGCGGCTGAGCCGGTTCGGCTGTAAGTTCTTTTCTAGTAGTTTTCGCGGCGAGCAGTATTGAACGAGGTGCCACACGTTCACCTCCTCCGTGTTACGTCAGCATATCCACGGGGCTGCTCGGAGCGCTTTAGAACTCGGGCTGGTGCTTTTGCTACTTCTTCCTGGCTCGAGTGTCGGTCGAGTTCAACGCCCTTTGCGATCGCCAACACCGGCAGTCTGAAAGTCGGAACTGGAACATGGGCGGAACTCAATCCCTGCATGACGCTCGATCGCTAACTCATCGTGGCGAACGACGGCCGGCCTTCATCGAAAACCAGGGCCAAGTGGCCAAGCAGGTCAAGTTTTACGCTTTCACCGGTAACCCAACAGTCTGGATACCGGCCGATGGAATCTACCGCCGCGGGAAGCCTGGCCCCATTTCGTCAGATGGCACTCGCCAAGAGTCTCTGATTGAGGGCGAACGCCTCGTCATCGCCAGGCGCTCGTCGGGGCATCGCGTTCTACCTGCTGACCTCGACTGCGACGGACCTGCGCCGAGTGCCCCGTGGGTGTCGCTGGATGATGCCGTATCGGTCATACGTAATAATGCGTAGGCGATTGCCATCGGCGTCCGGGGCGTGATCGTGGCGCCCGGCGGGTCATTGTAGGGTCGGGTCATGCGAACGGGTTTTTTTGTAGCGATGCTTACGATCTTGATGTGTCCGGGTGGTGGGGTGCGTGCTGCGTCCGATCGATTTGGAATAGGGGACATTGGGCGGGAAGCGAGGAACCAGATCGAAGAGGAATTAGGGACGTTGGAGCCCTCAACAAAAAGCGTATCGCCAGGATACTCGTCGCAGATCATCCACGTGAAGTTTCGGGAAGGTATTCAGGTGGATGCTCCTGAAAGGCTGCTGCCGGTTGACCTTAGAGACTCGGTGGCGAGCATCACGCGGCTCTTCAGCCTGCCGGAACAAGAACTAGAGAACATACGGCGCAAGGGAGAAACCCGCTCGGGTAGGAGGCTGGCAGACTTGAATCTCTGGTTCCAGATCACGCTAAAGCCCGATGTGGACGCCGCTCGCTTTCTTGGCGAGCTTAAGCATTTGGACAGTGTGGAGTCGGCGCAATACGCGCCATTGCCAAGCCCACCGCCGGTGAAAAGCAATTAAGGATACGCGATGCAAACGAGGCTCCCTAGGGCGGACGGAGCCGAAACAAGGGTGCTCGGCACACCACGGAGAATTCCGATGCACTTAACCCTAACTCGAATGGCTTCCCAGTCGACAGTCGCACGTGCCTCGAGATTGGGACCTATCAGGGTGTTCGGCGTCTTTCTGTTGGCTCTGGTACTGATGACCATAGCTAGTTCTTCCGCCGCTGCCGGCCCGCCGCCAATTCCTCCTGGTTACTCGTCAGAGACCATCCACGTCAAGTTTCGGGAAGGCACCAATGTGGATCACCCCCACATAGTGCTGGGCCCGGGCCTTAGTAGCTCAGCGGCTAGGATCGCCAGGCTTTTTAGCTTGCCGAAGGACAAGCTAAACGAAATACGGGCTAGGGGAAGAAGCCGTTCGGGCAGGACCCTGTTCGACTTGAATCTGTGGTTTCAGATTACCTTGCAACCGGGTACCGATGCTTCTGCCTTCCTTGAGAATCTGAAGCATTTGCAGAGTGTCGAGATTGCAGAACCCGCACCCCTACCAGCTCCACCGCCGGGGATCACGCCCGACTTCACGGCGAATCAAGGTTACCTCGATGCTGCCCCCGGGGGCATTGATGCTCGCTATTCCTTTACGATTCCGGGAGGTAACGGCAGCGCGATCAAGATCTATGACGTTGAATACAGTTGGAACCAAGCGCATGAGGACCTGAGCAAGGCCCACGGACTTCCCTTGCTATTGAACGCGGGCGATTCAGCCGTCGATCCGTTTAGTGATAACAACCATGGGACAGCCGTGCTCGGCGAATTGATCGCAGATAACGATGCGAAGGGCGTTACGGGCATTTCCTGGGGTGCCGACATTGGCTTAGCTCCTGCTAACACTGCGAACTCATTTTACAACCCAGCCAATGCCATTCTCTTAGCGGTGGCTGATGGTTCAGCAGGAGATGTAATCCTGCTTGAGCAACAGTTCCCCGTATGCAATTCGGGCAACTTTGGGCCGATCGAATCGCTTTTCTCGGTTTTCAATGCGATTCAAGCCGCGGTCGCGAATGGGTTTGTGGTAATAGAGGCAGCCGGAAATGGGAGTGTGGACCTGGATCAAGCTTCTTGCGGCGGCGTTTTCGATCGGACCGTGCGGGACTCGGGAGCGATCATCGTGGGCGCAGGAGCACCGCCGACTAGTGGGTTTGACCGCATGCGCCTATCATTCTCCACCTTCGGTAGCCGCGTTGATCTGCAAGGGTGGGGAAGCAATGTCATGACGACAGGATACGGTTTCCTGTATCGGAATCCAGATGAGCCGACTAACCCTGACTTTTGGTATTGGAATGGTTTTAACGGCACGTCCAGTGCTTCAGCGATCGTATCAGGGGCGGTTGCGAACCTGCAGGGCGTCGCGCTCCAGCAGTTGGGCAGGCCTCTGACTTCTTTGGAAGCACGGACGTTGCTCGCGAAGACGGGAAGCGCGCAGTTGGGGAACACTGCAGAGCATATCGGCCCGCGTCCTGATTTGCGGCAGGCCATTGCCCAACTATTGAGAAGCATCATCATTGAGGCGACCATCGACACAAAGCTCGCGGGTTCCCCAACCCCATCAACCCCAGGAGCAAAGGTCTGATCCCGGTGGCCATCCTAACGACTGAGACTGTTGATGCCACCACTGTAAATCCGGCGACGGTCCGCTTTGGTGCAACCGGCACTGAAGCTACTCCGGTGCACTCGCCCTGGACGATGTGGATGGAGACGGGGACATCGATTTGATCCTCCACTTCAAGACCCAAGACCGGGCGTCCAATGTGGGAATACCTCGGCTTCTCTCACTGGCCAGACCTTTGACGGCCACGCGATCGAGGGATCTGATTCCATAGTCACAGTGGGGTGCCGATCGAAGACCAACGGGTCGGAATCAGGTGCTCGTTGTTCTCTTTTTCGGTGACGGCCACCTGCTCGAAGGCGCTGTTCACGCGTTGGCAAGGCATAGAGCGCTCGTTAAACTGCGCGTTGGCAAGGAACGTCGAGAGCGGGTCGCCGCTACAGGGCGGGAGAGCCCAACTCCTCCGGGCAGGCGGAAGGAGATCAACGATGAAGATGCATCTTGCTCTAGTGGTTGCCGCGGTGTTCGCAATGTCCCCGCTTGATGGAGTCGCCGGAGAAAAGCAGGTCGTAGACGTCAAGGAACTCGCGGGAACTTGGCGAGGCTGGGTCACAGCGGAGATGGGAGACGAGCGCGCAACCATGAACGTCCAGACGGACGGAAGCTACATAGCCTCGACCACGCGTGGCTCAACGTCCGAAGGTCAATTTTATCTTCAAGACGGCAAGCTGCGATATCGATCGACGCGAACGACGGGGACGGCGAGACTTTCCGAAGATGAAGGCAAGACCATTCTCACGGTGATGCCGGAGGACACCACCTACGGCAAAGCAGAATACGAACGGGTCAAGCAGTGAGGAGACCGGAACGCCTGTCGGTCTCTAACGCCCCACAAGCGCGACGGGCACCGGGTGGGTATGCCAGATCTACTTCGCCCTTATCGTGACCAGCACTCCGATCGTCTGCAGTGCGATGCCGGTTCCTGTCGCCCACAGCCCGAAACGGAACCAATGCTCTGCCATCTCGTAGCGGCTCGCCCGCAGCGAAATTCGAAGGCCGATGAACAACACGATCGCTCCGAAAACAAGCAAGCCCACTCCGGTCGCGCGCATGAGAACCCCAGTCGTCAAGCCAACGAGCTCCGCCACCGGCACGCCGAGCGCCTTCGTGATCCGCCGCAGGGTCGGGAGAGACGGGTTCTGCCGTGCGCCGGTCTCCGGCTGGGCGACGTATGCTTGCGACACCTTGGCGCGTCGGGCCAGCTGCGGCCGAGACCATCCGCGTTCCGCCCCGAGCGCGAGAATTTTCGTCGCCATGTGCGAGGACGTTATAACTCCTGGCTATATGCGTGTATAGTGCCGCCCTGGTCCGCCACGCCGCCGCCTGGGTCGCGCCGTCGCGAGCTCCGTGATGATCACGTCCAGCTCGGCATCCACGTAGGCGCGCAATGCGCGGCGCCGTTCTCGCAGCGCCCCGAGCAGACCTTCCGCCCGGGCGGCAGCGGCGTTGTCTGGCACACCCGGCAGCGCGGGGACTCTAGCATGAGGCCGCTTGACGTCGTATGGCTTCTGGTGCTCCCGAAACAACACGACGCTTGACGGTGGCGCGCTGGATGGCACGTTCACCGCGACGGTCCCCGTGTGCTGGACTCGCGAATGCCTTCTTGCCGGCGGCGAGCATCTGGAGCAGGGGTAAAGACGCTCACCGTCCACAACCTCAGAGATTTCGTAGGTGGATGGATCGGCTACTAGCGAACGTAACCGGTCGGGCTCACCACCTCATCCTGAAGTGAAGGGCGATCGACACTAAGGCGAGCCGCCGCCGCGACGCGGCGAAGGACCTCGACGCCTGGACGAGGGTAGCGGCGGCCGTCCTACGGCCTTACGGGGACTTCAACGATTTTCTCACCGGTATTTACCTGAACGTGAAGATCGACTGGAGTCGAGTGACTGGTCGGCACCGTTGCACGGTAGGTTCCTGGCTCGGGCAGAGCACCCATCGCAATACTTTCCACAGTGCCGTCCGCCATGCGCGCGACGAGCAAGACCTCGGTGACCACCATGGGCCGGCCCGCGGGATCCAAGAGGCGGACGGCGTAGGAATCGCCCCAACCCCGCGATACCGGCATGCGCACGAGTTCCGCGCGGTGCGCGCCCCCCAACGGTCGCGTCGATCTCGGTGTCGCCGTTTCAGACGATGGATCGGTGGCGACTTGCTTGGACGGTGCCGGAACACTTGCAGTTGGTGGGGGCGTGGTCCTGAATCCGGATCGGCCGGCACTCACACTCTCGCCGATTCCGGCTTTCGGCGAGGCGCCGGTCTCATTGGTTGTTGATGTATGAGCGTCACGTGGCGAAGTGCCGACCTTTTTCGCTGAGATGGTGTTCTCCCCGGACGCGGTGCGAGGCTCCCGCGACGCGGGGTCGGTCACTTCAGAAGAGCCGCTCGTCTCGCGCTGCTTGGGAGTCAGCCTGTCGGCGTCGCGCAGGGATGCCGATTTCGTGCTCGCTGGGCCGCCGGCGGAGGTTGCGTCGTTGTTCGGGCGGGCCCGTGGAGAAATCTCACTGTCTACTGCCCGACTGTCAACAGCGACGGGCTTTTCCGCGACTGTCGGCGAGTGCGCCAGGGTCAAACTCTCGTTGATTTGGCCGGGCTCACCGCCACCTACGAGTGACCCGTTGAGAAGTCGACCCACGAGAGTCTGACCGATACCCTGTCCCGCCAGTGCGAGCACGAGCGCGGCGAGCGCCGCGCCGCTCAATACCCCGAGGAGCCTCGGGATGGGTGCCGACCGCTGGTTCTCGGGCGCCTCGTTCTCGTCATCCTGAGGGTAAGGTGGCTCGATCGGATCGTCGTGAACGAGCAGCGAGCGCGAGGTCCCCTCCGCTGTTGAGTTGACGGACGCAGGAACGATGGCAAAGCCATTGGTCGCGAGCGCCAGATCGACCTGAGGTTGCCGGCGATGATCTTGTTTCAGATCGAATTCCCTGGAAGCCCCACCGCGACGCCGGTCCGTGATGATCTCGAGATTGTCTTCCGGGGGAAGCGACGCTCGGACAGCCTCGATGAAATCCCCGCTCCGGACCGGATCGCGGGAGATGATGCACAGATGTGTGAGCTGATCTGCCACGACGTCCTCCGCGCCTTGTGAACGCCGATACGCGACCGACCCTGCCGACATCGAGTGTAAGCCTGTTGTAAATTCGTTGAAAGGAGTCGCGCTGCGCTCTCGCGCGATGGCCATGCCGGCATACGGCGGTTTGGGTGCGCGGGGCCCCCACCAGGCGGTGCCGGCTCCCGCGCGGGTTCGACGGCCCCCGACGAGGCTGCTCGGGCATAGGACCCGGGCAAGGTGGTGGGCCGCCCGAAAATTGAACACCTGATAGCCCCCCCGGGCTCTAGCGCGGGCGAGTGTCGCCACCCTTCACAGGTATCCCTACTCAGTGACTTCGCGATTTCATAGACTTGCCGCTTTATTTCATAGATTGAATGACTTCCGGAACGCCGTCACGTCGGAGTCGGATCCGTACCCGAGGCTTCTCCGATTGCCGGCGGCCGGCGGAAGCCCATTTGGCCATTGACAGATCGGGCTCAAAAGCATAGTTTCAATGCATTTTCTCGGCGCCCGAATCGCCGTCCAGTGGGTGTTGGGCTATTCTGGCCTGGGATCTGCATTGCGAAAGCGCCTCGGGGTCGACGTAAGCGGCGAAACGGCCGAGTAAGAGTGCAGTTGATCGCATTCATTTGGGAGCGCTGATGCTCGACGTCGGAACGGTGCTGGCGGAGACCAGGGAGCTTCCTCCCTGTGGTCCCAATCTCGAGCACGACCTTTCGTTCTTCGAGCTCGAGGAGGCCGCGCGAGGGAAGCCCGAGCAGCGTACCGGTGACGCCGTCAAGCCCGCCGAGGACCCGAACTGGCCGAAGGTCATCGACTCGGGCCCAGGCGCTCCTCAACCGGAGCAAGGACCTTCGGGTCGCGGTCCACTTGACCCGGGGGCTCACGTGCACCGAGGGCATCCCTGGGCTCGCGACCGGTCTCAGCCTCATCCACGGACTCCTCGAGCGGTACTGGGACGGCATCCATCCGGTGCTCGAGACCGACCGTGACGGTGATCCGACCGAGCGGCTGAACGCGATGGCGCCGCTCGTCGACCCGGAAGTGATCCTCAAGGACCTGCGTGACACCTATCTCGTCAGCTCCCGCGAGCAAGGACAGATCCGGGCTCGCGATATCGAAGTGGCGCTCGGGCGCCTGGCCCCGCCGCGGGCGGCCGGACGCCGAGCACGATCAAGCCGCTCGGCCAGCTCCACGCCCAGATCGGCGCGGCGTTCGCGAGCGACCGCTCGGTGCCCTCGGCGGTGCGCGAGGCACACGAACACGCGGTGGCGATCCAGGCGCTCATCAACGAGCGCGTCGGCGCCTCCCGGGCGCTCGATCTGGCGCCCCTCGTGCAGCCGCTCGCGTCTCTGCTCGAGGCCTGCGATACGGCGCTCGGCGTGAAGAGCGACACGGCCAAAGCAAGGTCAGGCGGAAGCCGGCGACGGGGCTCGGCCGCGCCATGACGGGCGAGATCCGGAGCCGCGACGACGCGGTGCAGATGCTCGAGCTGGTCTGCAACTACCTGGAGCGACACGAGCCCAGCAATCCGGCGCCGCTGTTCATCCGGCGCGCGCAGCGGTTGATCAAGAAGAGCTTCTTGGAAATCGTACGAGATCTGATGCCCGACAGCCTCTCGCAGCTCGAGAAGCTGGCCGGCGACGTCGACAAGACGTAGAGGAGGCCCGACATGGCAAAAGCCAGCAGCCAGAAGTTCATCGCGCAGAAACCGCGCGCCGCGAGTCCAGATCGAGTACGACGTGGAGCTCTACGGCTCGGAGAAGAAGATCCAGCTTCCGTTCGTCATGGGCGTGATGGCGAACCTGTCCGGCAAGCCCGCCGGAGCCGCTGCCCGACGTCGCCGATCGGAAGTTCCTCGACATCGACATCGACAACTTCGACCAGCGCCTCAAGGCGATGAAGCCCCGGGCGGCCTTCCAGGTGCCGAACACGCTGACCGGCGACGGCAACATCATGGTCGACATCACCTTCGAGAGCATGGACGACTTCTCGCCCGCGGCGGTCGCCCGCAAGGTCGACGCGCTGAGCAAGCTCCTCGAGGCGAGACAGCAGCTGGCGAGCCTGGTGACCTACATGGACGGCAAGAGCGGCGCCGAGCAGCTGATCAAGAAGCTGCTGCAGGATCCGACGCTGCTCAAGGCGCTGGCGGCCATTGCCGAAGCCGACGAGGCCGCGGCGGACGCCCCCACAGTCCTAAACCACGATTGACGAGGACGCACCATGGCGACTGAGCAACAGACCGAAGGGCAGGGCGCAGGATTCGAGGTCACTGAGCTTCGGGCGGCTGCTCAACAAGGAGTTCAAGCCGAGGTCGGACGCCGCCAAGGAAGCGGTCGAGACGGCGGTCCGGACGCTGGCCGAGCAGGCGCTCGGGGAGACCACGCTGATCTCGTCGGACGTGATCGGCACGATCGAGTCGATCATCGCCGCGCTCGACAAGCAAGCTCAGCGAGCAGGTCAATCTGATCATGCACCACAAGGACGTTCCAGGAAGTCGAGAGCGCCTGGCGCGGGCTCAACTACCTCGTCACGAACACCGAGACCGACGAGATGCTGAAGATCCGCGTGATGAACATCTCGAAGGCCGACCTGGGTCGGACGCTCAAGCGGTTCAAGGGCGTGGCGTGGGACCAGAGCCCGATCTTCAAGAAGCTCTACGAGGCGGAGTACGGCCAGTTCGGTGGCGAGCCGTTCGGCGCCCTGGTCGGCGACTACTATCTTCGACCACACGCCGCCGGACGTCGAGATGGTCGGCCAGATGGCGCAGGTCGCCGCGGCGGCGCACTGCCCGTTCATCGCCGGCGTGTCGCCCTCGGTCATGCAGATGGAGAGCTGGCAGGAGCTGGCCAACCCGCGTGACCTCACCAAGATCTTCACGACGGCGGAATACGCCCCGTGGCGGTCGCTGCGCGAGTCCGAAGACTCGCGCTACGTCGGGCTGGCCATGCCGCGGTTCCTCGGCCGCTATCCCTACGGCAAGGCGAACCCGGTCGAGGAGTTCGATTTCCAGGAAGACACCGAAGGCGCTCGGCACGACAAGTTCGCGTGGGTGAACTCGGCCTACGCGATGGCCGTGAACATCACGCGGTCGTTCAAGCTCTACGGCTGGTGCTCGCGCATCCGCGGCGTGGAGTCGGGCGGGTCGCTGGAAGGCCTGCCCGGTTCACACGTTCCCGACCGACGACGGCGGCGTGGACATGAAGTGCCCGACCGAGATCGCCATCAGCGACCGGCGCGAGGCCGAGCTGGCCAAGAACGGCTTCATGCCGCTGCTGCATCGGAAGAACACCGACATCGCGGCGTTCATCGGTGCCCAGTCGCTGCAGAAGCCGTTCGAGTACACCGATCCGGACGCCACCGCCAACGCCAATCTCTCGGCCCGGCTGCCGTACCTCTTCGCGGCGTGCCGGTTCGCGCACTATCTGAAGTGCATCGTGCGCGACAAGATCGGCTCCTTCAAGGAGCGCAACGAGATGGAGACGTGGCTCAACAAGTGGATCTCGCAGTACGTCCTGAGCAACCCGGCGTCGGCCGGCGAGGAGACCAAGGCCAAGTATCCGTTGTCGGCGGCCGAGGTCACGGTCGAAGAGGTCGAAGGCAACCCCGGGTATTACAGCTCGAAGTTCTATCTCCGGCCGCATTACCAGCTGGAGGGCCTGACGGTATCTCTGCGCCTGGTGTCCAAGCTGCCGTCGGTCAAGGGCGGGAAATGAAGTACTGATTCGGGCGAGGTCACGATTCAACTAGCGGAGAACGCGGTGCGAGAGGAAGAGGAGACGATCCATGGCCGTTGATATGTTCCTCAAGATGGACGGAATCAAAGGGGAGTCGTAGGACGACAAGCACAAGGATGAGATCGACGTGCTGTCGTGGAGCTGGGGCATGTCGCAGTCGGGCTCAGCCCACATCGGCGGCGGCGCCGGAGCGGGGAAGGTCAACGTGCACGACCTCTCGTTCACGAAGTACATCGACGTGTCGTCGCCGGACCTCTATCTGTCGTGCTGTAACGGCAAGCATCTGAAGGACGCGAAGCTGGTGGTGCGCAAGGCGGGCGAGAACCCGCTCGAGTACCTGATCGTCACGATGGAAGACGTCATCATCAGCTCGGTCTCGACCGGCGGGTCGGGCGGCGAGGATCGCCTGACCGAGAACGTCAGCCTGAACTTCGCGCAAGGTCAAGGTCGACTATGCCGCTCAGGACGACAAGGGCGGCGCGGGGGCCAAGCCGAAGATGGGCTGGGACATCGCCGCCAACAAGAAGCTCTAACGGTCGACTGATGCTGGCAGAGCAGAGTCTGCGTGAGGGGCGTGTGGCCGATGCCTTGGCCGAGCTACAGGATCACGTCCGCAAGGCGCCCGACAACGCAGAGTACCGGGTGTTCCTGTTTCAGCTGCTGTGTGTGATCGGGGATTGGGAGCGAGCCCGCACTCAGCTCAAGGTGCTGAGTGAGCTGAGCGCCGGCTCGCTCCCGCTCGTTCACGTCTACGGCACGGCGATCACGTGCGAGCTGCTGCGCCGCGACGTCTTCGCCGGCGCCCGGACCCCGCTGATCCTCGGCGAGCCGCTTCCGTGGGTCGCGCCCCTGATCCAGGCACTGTCCGAAGCCGCGCAGGGCCGAGCGGCCGCGGCCGCCGCGCTCCGCGCGGAGGCGCTGGAGCAGGCGAGCGCCGTGCCGGGCGAGATCGACGGTCACGAGTTCGACTGGATCGCCGACGCCGACTCGCGATTGGGCCCGGTGTGCGAAGCCATTGTCGACGGTCGCTACTACTGGGTGCCGTTCGAGCGAATCCGGTCGATCCGTCTCGAAGCGCCCAGCGATCTGCGTGACGTGGTGTGGATGCCCGCGAAGCTCGGCCTCGCCAACGGCGGCGAAGCCGCCGCGCTCATTCCGGCTCGGTACCCCGGGTCGGAAGCTGACGGAGACGCCCTGGTCCGACTCGGCCGCAAGACCGAGTGGGACGAGGTGGCGCCCGACACGTTCCACGGCCGCGGCCAGCGGATGTTCGCCACTGCCGGAGGTGAATACGCCCTCTTGAGCGTGCGGCACATCGAACTCGGAGGCGCGGAGGCGTGACATGGTCGAGGTCGGCGCGCGGGATGCGCTGCAGCCCGCCCTACTCGACCGCCTGACGGACCACGACCCTACCAAGAAGGTCGAGGGCCGGGACGAGCGCGTGCTCAGCCGCGCTCAGCTCAGGGCGTCCGTGCTGCGCGATCTCACCTGGCTCTTCAACTCGACGAATCTCGCGAGCTCCGTCGACCTGTCGGCCCACCAGCTCGCCGCGCAGTCGACCCTGAACTACGGCCTCGCCGCGCTCGCCGGGAACACCGTGGCGGGCCTCGAGCCGGCCGAGATCGAGCGGATCCTCAAGGAAGCCATCCTGCGCTTCGAGCCGCGGATTCTTCCCCATACCCTGGCGGTGCGCAGCATCCCGGCCGCGGATCCGATGGGGCATCACAACATCATGACGCTCGAGATCACCGGGGAGCTCTGGTCGCAGCCTTATCCGGTCGAGCTCCTGATCAAGACCGACATGGATCTCGAGAGCGGCGAGATCCGGCTCGCCGAGGGGCGCTGATGGATGCGCGGATGCTCCGGTACTACAACCAGGAGCTCGCGTACATGCGCGAGATGGGCGCGGAGTTCGCGGCCGCCTTTCCCAAGGTCGCCGCGCGGCTGGCGCTCGACGCGACCGAGGTCGCCGATCCGTACGTCGAGCGGCTGCTGGAAGGATTCAGCTTCCTCTCGGCCCGGGTCCGCCTCAAGCTCGACGCGGAGTTTCCGCGCTTCACCCAGCACCTGCTCGAGTGCGTGTACCCGCACTACCTCGCGCCGACGCCGTCGATGGCCATCGTCCAGTTCACGCCGAGCATGGCCGAGGGATCCCTGGCGACCGGGTTCACGGTGCCGCGAGGGACGGTGCTGCGCGGCCAGATCCCGCGCGGCGAGGTGACGGCGTGTCAGTTCCGGACGGCCCACGAGCTGACGTTGTGGCCGATCGAGATCGCCGAGGCGCGCTACGCGCCGTTCGCGCCGGATCTGCCGCTCAACACCTTGGGGCTCGCCGAGCCGGTCCAGGCGGTGCTGCGGCTCAAGCTGCGCGCGGCGGCGCCCTTCACATTCGATCAGCTCGCCATGGACCGGCTGAATCTGTTCCTCTCCGCCGGCGACGAGGTGGCGCTGAAGCTCTACGAGCTCATTCTCGGGAGCGGGCTCGGCGTGTTCGTCGCGCCGCCGGCGCGCCCGGCGCCGTGGTTCGAGTGGCTCGGCCGCGATGCGATTCAGCCCGTGGGCTTCGCGCGCGAGCAGGCGCTGATCCCGTACACGACGCGCTCGTTCAGCGGCTACCGGCTGCTCCACGAGTACTTCGCCTTCCCGGAGCGCTTCCGGTTCGTCGAGCTCGCGGGCCTCCGGAAGGCCCTGGCCCGTCACCGCGGAGACGAGATCGAGCTGGTGATCCCGCTCGCGCGGTCGGACGGCGCCCTGGGCGCGCTCGTCGACAAGGCCGGCTTTGCGCTCCATTGCACCCCGGCCGTCAACCTCTTCTCGCGGCACGCCGACCGGATCCACGTGAGCGATCAGCAGGCCGAGCACCACGTCGTCGTCGATCGCACCAAGCCGATGGACTTCGAGGTGTACACCGTCGAGCACGTCGTGGGATACAGCGAAGGGCTGGAGGCCGAGCGGGAGTTTCGCCCGTTCTACGCGTCGGTCGACGCGGACGGAATCCATCCCGCGCACGGCTACTTCACGATGCGGCGCGAGCCCCGCGCGCTGTCCGAGCGCCAGCGCCGCGACGGCGCACGCACCAGCTACATGGGCAGCGAGGTCTCGCTGTCGCTCGTCGATTCGCGCGAGGCGCCGTACTCGGAGACCTTGCGCCAGCTCGCGGTCGACGTGCTGGTGACCAATCGCGACTTGCCCCTGCTGATGCCGGTAGGGAGCGATCGTGATTTCAGCCTGGCCATCTCGGCGCCCGTCGACGGCATCCGATGCCTGCGCGGACCCAGCCGACCTCGGCCGGCGATCCTCGACGGCGAGATCCCGTGGCGGCTCACGAGCCATCTCTCGCTCAACTACCTGACGGTCGCCGACCTCGACGAAGATCAGGGCGCGACGGCGCTGCGCGAGTTCCTCGAGCTCTACGCCGATCTGGTCGACGCCGACATGCCCGACGCGATCTCGCGCCGCCAGACGCATGGGGTGCGTCGGGTGTCCGTCACGCCGCGCACCCGCCGGCTTCCGGCGCCCGGCCCGATCGTGTTCGGTCGCGGTCTCGAGATTCGACTGACCGTTGACGAGACGTCCTTCGCCGGGGCGAGCGCCTTCCTGCTGGGCGCGGTGCTCGAGCAGGTATTCGCGCGCCTGGCCTCGATGAACACCTTTACCGAGCTCGTGCTGGTGTCCGAGCGCCGGGGGGAGATCAAGCGGTGGCCGCCACGGATGGCCGCGCGACAGCTCGTCTAGCGCTATTCGATGCGCTCGCGCGAGCGCCCTGGACGTTCGATTTCTTCCAGGCGCTCCGGCGCATCGAAGGCCTGTTCGCCGACAAGCCGAGACTCGGGAAGGCTCTGCGTCCGAGCGACGAGCCGGTGCGCCTCTCGCAGGAGGCGTCGGTCGCCTTCGCGCCGTCGACCCTGTCGGCGTGCGAAACGAGCGACGGCCGGCCGCCGAGGCTCGAGCAACGATTCTTTGGTCTCCTCGGCGCCAACGGACCACTGCCGCTCCACCTCACCGAGTACGCGCGCGAACGGCTCATCCACCACAGCGATCCGACCCTGGTGCGCTTCCTCGATCTCTTTCACCACCGGATGGGATTGCTCTTCTATCGCGCGTGGGCGGAGGCGCGCCCGACGGTCCACCAGGATCGGCCCGAGCAGGACCGGTTCACTGTGTACGTGGGCTCGCTCGCCGGGCACGGGATGCCCGGCGTGGTCTCGCGCGATGCCGTGCCCGATCATGCGAAGCGATTCTTCGTCGGGCATCTGGCGCGCAATCCAAAGAACGCCGAGGGACTCGCGTCGATCCTGGAGGGGTTCTTCCGGCTTCCGACGCGTGTCGATCAGTTCGTGCTGGGCTGGCTCGAATTGCCGCGCGACCAGCGGACCGTGCTCGGCGGCGCGCCGAGGCTCAGCGGGATGCTCGGTCGCGGCACCGTGCTCGGCGAGCGTGTGCGAGACGTTCAGAGCCGCTTCCGCGCCGTGATGGGGCCGATGGATCTCGACCGCTTCTGCGATTTCCTGCCGGGTGGTCGCAGCCTCGAGCGGCTCAAGCACTGGGTGCGCAACTACGTCGGGTATCGAGTTCGACTGGGACGTCCAGCTCGTCCTGGCGCGCGACGAGGTGCCCGGTATCCGCCTCGGGCGTGAAGGCCAGCTGGGATGGACGACGTGGCTGGGCGCCCGGCAAGCGGCGACCGACGCTGACGACCTGACCTTGTCACCAGAGCGCGCGCGGCCGCCTCGGACGACTCGAGCGGCGGCATAAGAGAGGACGACCCATGGCCGAGATCAGCCGTGCGACCCTGTTCGGCAAGCTCAACCCGCTCATGTTCAAGTCGGCTGAAGGCGCGGTGACGTTCTGCAAGCTGCGGGGCAACCCGCACGTCGATCTGAGTCACTGGCTCTTTCAGATCGTCAACCTGCCGGACTCGGATATGCATCGCATCCTGCGCCATTTCGAGGTCGACACCGCGCGGCTCGTGCGCGATTTCCAGACCACGCTCGAGCGGCTCCCGCGCGGGGCCTCGGCCATCGAGGACTTCTCGGAGCATCTGCCCTACGCGGTCAAGGAAGGCTGGATGTACGCGACGCTCCTGTTCGGCGAATCGCAGGTGCGCAGCGGCTATCTCCTGGTCGGGCTTCTCAAGAACGATCGGCTGCGCAACGTGCTGACGAGAATCTCCGGCGAATTCGAGAAGGTCAAGGTGGAGACCTTGACCGAAGACTTCGCGCGCATCGTCAAGGGCTCGCCGGAGGACGGACAGACCGCAAGCGATGGATTCGCGCCGGGGACGCCGGGTGAAGCGAGCAACGCCATCCCGCCGGCCGCCATGGGCAAGCAGGAGGCGCTGCGGCGCTTCGCCTCCGATCTGACGGCACGGGCGCGCGCGGGCCAGATCGACCCGGTCACGGGCCGTGACGAGGAGATCCGGCAGGTCATCGACATCCTGATGCGCCGGCGCCAGAACAATCCGATCCTGACGGGCGAAGCCGGAGTCGGCAAGACCGCGGTGGCCGAAGGCTTCGCGCTCCGCATCGCCAACGGCGACGTGCCGCCCTCGCTCAAGGACGTGCAGCTCTGGGTGCTCGACATCGGATTGCTGCAGGCCGGCGCCAGCATGAAAGGGGAGTTCGAGAACCGGCTGCGCTCCGTGATCGACGAGGTGCAGGCCTCCGCGAAGCCGATCATCCTCTTCATCGACGAAGCGCACACCCTGATCGGCGCCGGCGGCGCCGCCGGCACGGGCGACGCGGCCAATCTCCTGAAGCCGGCGCTGGCGCGCGGGACTCTGAGAACCATCGCCGCGACGACGTGGGCCGAATACAAGAAGTACATCGAGAAGGATCCCGCGCTCACCCGCCGCTTCCAGGTGGTGCAGGTGCTCGAGCCGACCGAGTCGAAGGCGCTGCTGATGCTGCGCGGCGTCGCCTCGACGCTCGAGAAGCACCATCGCGTCCAGCTCCTCGACGAAGCGCTCGACGCGGCGGTGAAGCTCTCGCATCGCTACATTCCCGCACGCCAGCTCCCGGACAAGGCGGTGAGCCTGCTGGACACGACCTGCGCCCGCGTGGCGGTGAGCCAGCACGCCACGCCGCCCGAGGTCGAGGACTCGCGCCGGCGGATCGAGGCGTTGCAGACCGAGCTCGACATCATCGCGCGCGAAGAAGCGGCGGGATTCGCGATCGGCTCGCGCCGCACCGACGCCGAGGGCCTGCTCGGGACCGAGAAGGAGCGGCTGGCCGGGCTCGAGCAGCGCTGGGCGGAGGAGCGGACCCTGGTCGACCGGATTCTCGAGCTGCGCCGTCAGCTGCGCGAGGACACCGAGGCCAAGGAGCCCGCGGTACGTGAGGCGCGGCTGACCGAGCTGCGCGGGCTGCAGTCGACGCTCGCCAAGGCGCAAGGCGACGCGCCCCTGATCCTGCCCAGCGTCGACGCCCAGGCCGTGGCGGCGGTGGTGTCCGACTGGACGGGTGTCCCGGTGGGCCGGATGGTCAAGAACGAGGTGGAGGCCGTCCTGAAGCTCGTCGACACGCTTGCCGGGCGCGTCGTGGGCCAGCGCCACGGTCTCGAGATGATCGCCAAGCGTATCCAGACCTCGCGCGCGCGCCTGGACAACCCCGAGAAGCCCATCGGCGTGTTCCTCCTGGTGGGGCCGTCGGGCGTCGGGAAGACCGAGACGGCGCTGGCGCTGGCCGAGTCGCTCTACGGCGGCCAGGAGAACGTGATCACGATCAACATGAGCGAGTTCCAGGAGGCGCACACGGTCTCCACGCTCAAGGGCGCGCCTCCCGGCTACGTCGGCTACGAGCGCGGCGGGGTGCTGACCGAGGCGGTCCGCCGTCGGCCCTACAGCGTGGTGCTGCTGGACGAGGTCGAGAAGGCGCATCCCGACGTCCACGAGATCTTCTTCCAGGTCTTCGACAAGGGCTTCATGGAGGACAGCGACGGCCGCTACATCGATTTCAAGAACACGGTGATCCTCCTGACCTCCAACACCGGGACCGATCGGATGATGGCGCTCTGCAAGGATCCCGATCTCTTGCCCGATCCCGAAGCGCTGGCCCGCGCGGTGCGGGAGCCGTTGCTGAAGGTGTTCCCGCCGGCGCTGCTGGGACGTCTCGTGGTCATTCCGTACTACCCGCTGCCCGACACGATCCTGGGCGCCATCGTCCGGCTGCAGCTCGATCGCATCGCGCGGCGCATCGCCGAACATCACAAGGTGCCCTTCACCTACGACGACGCGGTCGTCAAGCTGGTGGTCTCGCGGTGCACCGAGGTGGAGAGCGGAGGCCGCATGATCGACGCGATCCTGACCAACACGATCCTGCCGCGGATCAGCGAGGAGTATCTGTCCCGCATGGTCGCCGGGCGCCCGTTGGGTGCCATCACGCTCGGGGTCAGGAACGGCGACTTCTCGTTCGATCTGGCATGAGCGCCATGATGGCGCGGATGATCGAGCTGACCACCCCGGTCGGGAAGGACCTGCTCTTCCGCGCGCTGCGCGGGCGCGAGGAGCTGGGGCGGCTCGTCGGAGTTCGAGCTCGTCGGCGGTGTCGGCGCGCCCGACATCAACCCGAGCGATCTGCTCGGCAAGAACGTCACCGTGAAGCTCGAGCAGCTGAAGGGCGGCTTCCGCTACTTCAACGGCTACGTCACGCGCTTCGCCCAGGGCGGGACTGGTCGGGCGCTACTACGAGTACCGGATGACGCGTGCGGTCGTGGCTCTGGTTCCTCACGCGGACCACCGACTGCCGCATCTTCCAGGACAAGACGCTGCCCGAGATCATCAAGGAGGTCTTCGCCGATCACCCGGTGGCGGTGTTCGAGGAGCGGCTCACCGGGACCTACGCAAGCGCGAGTACTGCGTCCAGTACCGCGAGACCGACTTCGACTTCGTGAGCCGTCTGATGGAAGAGGAAGGGATCTACTACTACTTCGAGCACCACGAGGGCCGGCACGTGCTGAAGCTGGTCGACTCCGACTCCGGGCACAAGCCGCTCGAGAACGAGGCGACCATCGCCGTACTATCCGCCGGGCAAGGAGATCCGGGCTGACGAGGAGCACATCCACGCCTGGACGTTCGCCCAGGACATCCAGGCCGGCGACGTCGGTGCTACGACGACTACGACTTCGACCAAGCCCAAGGCCGAGCTGATGTCGAAGGCGCGGCTGGTCCAGCCGCACGAGCGCGCGAACTACGAGATCTTCGACTGGCCCGGCGAGTACCGCGAGGCGGGTGACGGCGAGCACTACGTGCAGATCCGCGTCGACGAGCTCCACACCGAGTTCGACCGCGTCGACGCCGAGTGCAACGTGCGCGGACATCGCCGTCGGCCGCCTCTTCACCCTGACCAACGCGCCGCGCGGCGACCAGGAGCGCGAGTACCTGATCGTCAGCGCCGCGTACGATCTGCGGGACAACGCCTACGAGATCGTCGGCGCGAGGACGCGCCTGCTACGGGTGCGCGTTCACCGTGCTGCAGACCGAGCAGCAGTTCCGGCCCGCCCGGACCACGCCGCGGCCCATCGTGGAGGGCCCCCAGACCGCGATCGTCGTCGGGCCCGGCGGCGAGGAGATCTGGTGCGACAAGTACGGCCGGGTCAAGGTGCAGTTCCACTGGGACCGCTACGGCAAGGGCGACGAGAACTCGAGCTGCTGGATCCGCGTCGTCGCAGCCGTGGGCCGGCAAGGGCTGGGGCATCGATCTCGATCCCGCGCATCGGCCAGGAGGTGATCGTCGACTTCCTGGAGGGCGATCCCGATCAGCCGCATCATCATCGGGCGCGTCTACAACGGCGACAAGATGCCGCCCTACGTCGCTGCCGGGCGCCGCGGTCGTCAGCGGCATCAAGTCCAAGACCCACAAAGGCACCGGCTACAACGAGATCTCCGCTGACGACACCGCCGGCAAGGAGAAGATCACCATCCACGGGCAGTACGACATGAACACCACCATCGAGCACGACCAGACCGACACGATCAAGAACGACCGCAAGATCACCGTGGACGGCACGCACACCGAGACGATCAAGAAGGACACGACGATTAGCGTGACCCAGGGCAAAGAGGTGGTCACCGTCAACAAGGACATCGACATCACGTCGCAGACCGGCCACGTCTACATCACGGCCTCGACGGAGATCAAGCTGAAGGTCGGCTCCAGCACCTTGCACATGTTCTCGGACGGCCGGATCGAGCTGAGCGGTGTGAACATCGCGATCGATGGCAGCTCGAAGGTGCGGACGCATGGCGGCGAGGTGACGTCGGAGGCGGACAGCCAGCACCAGACGAAGGGCTCGATCGTCATCTCCGAGGGCAGCGCGACGAATACGGTCAAGGGCGGCATGGTCATGCTGAACCCGTAGCACTGAACCGAGGACTGCGTGGCGACGGTCGAGACCAAGGAAGAATTCATCGTCGTGGTCGGCGAGACCGAAACCCGGACGCCGATCTTTTCGGTGCTGGCCAAGCGGACGTATCAGATCCATCCGGGGCGCGCGGCCCAGCGAAAGCCCAATGCGAATCCTCTCGCGCGGACGGATGTGTACTACGACCAGGGCGACCCGGAATCGTCGACGGTGAAGTTCGAGAACGACCTGGCGCCCTACAAGCTCAAGACCGATGTCGTGCTGATCGGGCACGCGCACGCGCCCGCTGAGACGCCGACCACGCAGACGGCGGTCGGGCTCGCGGTCGGCGACCACCGGAAGGTCATTCGCGTGATCGGCGACCGGCGCTGTGTCTACCGCGCCGACCGGCCGCCGGCGTTCACCGATCCGGAGCCGTTCACCAGAATGCCGATCCGATACGAACGCGCGTACGGGGGCATCTACCTGCGGGACGACCCGGCGCGGATGTGGCCGTATCCACGGAACCATCACGGCGCCGGATTCGTATTGACCAACACTCGCGAGACCGTTGATGGTCTCACGCTGCCCAACCTCGAGGACCCCGACGATCTGCTCACGCCGGAGCGGATCATCCTCGGCGAGCCGGAGCGGTGGAACGGGCAGCCGCTGCCCCAGGGGTTCGGCTGGTTCCAGCGGACGTGGTATCCACGGTGCTCGTTCGTCGGGGCGGTCCCCGGGTTCGTCGATCCGGACGAAGTCATGCGCGAGGAGATCTTGGGCCTCGTTCCGGCCGGACAGATCGCGCTCGCCCGGCGCTTCAAGCTGCCCGGCTTCGACGTCCGCTTCAACAACGGCGCGTCGCTGGGGCTGGCTCTCCCGTACCTGACGGGCGGAGAGCTCGTCCGGCTGCGAAACCTGACGCCGGAAGGCTCGCTGGACTTCTCGCTTCCGAGCGAGACGCCCGGGATGACGCTCGACATCGGCCTGGGCGAGCGCCCGCTGAAGCCGGTCCTGCACACCGTATGCATCAGGGTCGACGAGATGGAGGTGGATCTGGTCTGGCGGGGGGCGCATCCGTTTCCGGGCGTCGACTGGCTCCCGGAGATGAAGCGCCTCACGGCGGTGGTGACCTGAGCGATGGCGACGAACGTCACGCCGCCGCCGAGCCGCGATGCGCCGCGCGACACCGCGCGGCCGATCCAGAAGATCGTGCTGCCCGGCCAGACGCCGTCGGGCCAGTACATCCTGAGCGTCCTCGTGAAGCGCACGTATGACATCAAGCCCGGGACGATGTGCCAGCGCGCCGCCGCGGACGGCAAGCCGATCTCCGGCGACGTCTACTTCGACGATCCGATGAACTCGCCCGTGAAGCTCGAGAGCGACTTCATCCCGTTCAAGCTCGCGACCGACGTCGTCGTGAACGCCACCGCTCACGCGCCGAATGGAGCGCCGACCGCGTCCTTCACGTCGTCGGTGCAGGTCGGTGACGTGCGCAAGGACCTCCTCGTCATCGGCGATCGTGTGTGTCGCTTCCGGGAGGGCCAGACGCCCGTCTTCAGCGACCCGGAGCCCCTGACCAGCCTCGAGGTCCGCTACGATCGCGCCTACGGCGGCGTGGACATCTACTCCGACCCGAAGCTGTCGGCTCCCTATGGAAGGAATCCGCTGGGGCGGGGCTACGTGATCGCCAACACCAAGCGCGCCGTCGACGGGCTCGAGCTGCCGAACTTCGAGGATCCCAACGATCGCTTGACGCCCGAGCGTCTCTGCCTGGGCCACTTCATGCACTGGGAGCGACAGCCGATGCCGCAGGGCTTGGGATGGTTCCCCAAGCACTGGCGTCCCCGGGCCGAGCTCGCCGGCGTGATGCCGGCCGATCGCGCGATTGAGCGCGAGATGCGGCGCGCCTACGCGACCATCGTTCCACCGGCTCAGCGCGAGATGTACGCCCAGACGGAGCTGCCCGACATGGACTTCCGATTCTTCAACGGTGCCTCGCCGGGGCTCGTGCTGCCGTTCCTGTCCGGCACGGAATGGATCCGGCTGACGAACCTGACTCCCGACGGTGACTGCCGGTTCCAGCTGCCCGGGGATCGGCCGAAGATCGGACTCGACATCGGTGAGGGCGTGCAGGAGCCCGCCACGTGCCTGCACACGGTGATGATCCGCGGGGCCGACGGCCAGGTCGATCTGGTCTGGCGCGGCGCCGTGCCGTATCCCGGCCCGGACTGGCTGCCCCAGATGCGGAAGATGGAGGTCTTCGTCTAGATGCCGAACTGGCCCGCGGTCAAGCTGACAGACATGGTCGTCGGCATCGACGTGCACGCCGTCGCGCCGCTTCCCGGTATTCCGATTCACCCGTACTTCGGCGTGATCTTCCTCTGGTACCAGCCGACGTTTCCGAGCGCCAATGTCATGATCAACGGCATGCCGGCCTGCACGGTCGGCGCGATGGGGTACTCGTGCCACATCCCGCAGGGCGTCCCCGTTCCCCCGACGCCGACCAACACCTCGTACTGGAAGCGCTACCTGACGAACATCCCGATGGCGCTGGTGCTCATGGGGTTGACGACACTGGCGAACATCGCGATCGCCGGGATCGCCTCGCTGATTCCAAAGCCGAACGCGGCCGAGGACTTCCTCAAGGACGTCACGGGCATCGATACGTCGAGCAAAGCCGCGACGTGGGAATCGATGAAGGGCGCCTTCTCGTCGTTCACGCAGTGGCAGACGTGGGTCAAGCTCCTGATGCCACCGATTCCCTATTGTGGCTCCCAGGGCTCGACCGCCGTCGGCAGCCCGAACGTAACCGTCAACGGCGGCCCGCTGGCGTTCGTGGCGCCGCTGGTGGCGACCTCCTGCAGCGACATCCCGATCGTGCCCAACGCGATGACAATCGGATTCAGCAACGTGCTGGTCGGCGTGAGCTTCGCGGCGATCGCGCGCGGCCTCGCCGTGAACGCCGCGCAAGGTGCCGTGTCCGCAGGAGTTAGCTCCGGCGTGTCGAAGCTCACCTCGAAGGAAGATCGCAAGCCCACCCCGTCGAGCCATGGAGAATAGCGTGGCCGATCTAACTCGTCACGACGAGCGCGTATCCGTCGGTCACCCGGTCGATATCGCCAGCGGTATCGTCTTCACGGCCTGGAACGATTTCGAATATCCTGGGCGCCCGCCCGTTCAGTGGCGCCGCTTCTATCAGACCGGCAATCTGGCGATGACCCCCCTCGGTCGCGGCTGGGCTTGCCCGTATTTCATGACGCTGACCACGGGGGACGGGACGCTCCAGCTGATCAACGAGGAAGGCAGCCCGGTCGTATTCACTCCACCCGCCGGAGCGCAGCCCTCCATCGACTACGCCGCGCAGATGGAGCTGCACAACTCCGGGAGGGGATGGGCGATCTGGTACTGGCATCACCGCCAGTGGCTCATCTTCGAGCACGGTGCTCCCGACGGGCGGTATCTCCTGACACGGATCGAGGACGAGTCGGAGAACGCCGTCGTCCTGCGGTACGACGACCGGCGGCGGCTGCAGTCCATCGAGCAGCCAAGGCTCGCCCGCACCTTTCAGCTGAAGTACGGCAACGAAGACCTGCTGCGGGACGTCGAGCTCTGGGTGCCCGGCTTCAACCCGCGAACAGTGGTGAGCTACGATTACGATGACTTCGGCCGGATGACTCATGCGTTCAACCCGGCAGGAGCCCCCATCCAGTACGCGTACGACGAGCAGCACCGGCTCGTGCGCGAGACCAACCGCGTGGGCGGCTCCTTCTACTTCCAGTACGACGCTCAGGGGCGGTGCACGAAGAGCTGGGGTGACGGCCGCTACCTCGAGCGCACGCTCGAATATGACCCGGTCCGGCGCATCACGCGCGTCACCGATAGCGTTGGTGCGACCACGACGTATTTCTTGGGTCTCGGCGGCGGGATCTCCAAGACCGTGGATCCGCTCGGCGGCGTCTGGGAGACCCGATCGCTCGGGGGCATCCGCCTGTCCATCGATCCCATGGGACACACGTCGCGTCGAGAGTTCGATGCACGAGGCAACCTCCTCACCGCAGTCGACCCGATGGCCGGGGAGCACAAGTACACGTACGATGAGAACGACCGCTGCGTGCGCATCGTCGATCCGGACGGCCATACCTTCACCTGGGACTACGACGAACGATCCCGTGTCGTCGCGTACCAGAGCCCGCTCGGGGAGCGAGCGACGTTCGAGCGCGCCCCCCACGGTGAGATCCTCAGACAGACCGACGCGGAGGGGCGTGTCGTCAGGCGCCGGAACGATGACGGCATGCGGTGGCTCGAGGTGGCCGACGAGCTCGGCCACTTCCGGGCCGAGTTCGACCCGTGGGGTCGCCCGGTCCTGATCTCTGATCCAGAAGGTTTGCGCGAGTCCTTCGAGACCGATTTCGACGGCCGGATCACCGTCGATCGACTGCCGGACGGCAGCCAGGTCAGCTACACCTTCAACGCCGACGGCCAGCCCGTGCGCTTTCAGTACCTCAACGGCTCCACGTGGAGCTTCGAATACGATCTCTTCGGGAACGTGACGCGTGTGATCGAGCCCGATGGCGGGACGATTACATACCGCTACGACACTGAGGGTCGGCGGATCGCCCTCGTGAATCCGCGCAACGAAGAGCTCCGAGAAGCCTACGATGCCATTGGCCGCCTCATCCGTCGGCAGTTCTTCGACGGCCGCGTCGAGGAATACGAATACGATCTGGCCGGGCGGCTCATCGTGCTTCGTAGGTCGGACGGCAGCGCCCTGCGTCGGCGCTACGACGCTCGCTCGAACGTGACGGAGGAGACCGCGCAGCTTCATCCCCAGGCCGAGGAGCGCGTCATAGGCTCGTACCAGTACCG
>CAWBMV010000019.1:0-71663 GCA_963789955.1 uncultured Candidatus Rokubacteria bacterium | reverse complement strand
AAGCTCGTCGGCCGGGAACAGCGTGATGATCTGGGCTCCGCTCGGCGTCACGATGACTTCCTCCTCGATGCGGGCCGCCGACATCCCGTCGGTCGCCGGGCAATAGGTCTCGACCGCGAACATCATGCCCGCCTGCAGCTCCATCGGGTCGTCGAAGGAGTTCAAGCGGCTGATGATCGGCCGCTCGTGGAGCCCCAGACCGATGCCGTGGCAGAAGTTGAGCCCGAAGGCGGCCATCTCGGTGTCGAAGCCGATCTCCTGCGCCTTCGGGAAGGCGCGCGCGATCTTGTCGGTGGCCACGCCGGGCTTGATGAGCGCGATCGCCTCGTCCATCCACTCGCGCGCTTTCTTGTAGGCGGCGACCTGCGGCTTCGTCGCGCGGCCCACGCTGAAGGTACGGTAGTAGCACGTGCGGTAGCCGACGAACGACATGATGATGTCGAAGAACGCCTGGTCGCCGGGCCGGATGATCCGATCGGTGAAGTTGTGGGGATGCGGGCTACAGCGCTCGCCCGAGATCGCGTTGATCGCCTCGACGCAGTCCGAGCCCATCTCGTAGAGACGCTTGGTGGCCAGTCCGACGATCTCGTTCTCGCGCGCGCCGGGCTTGAGCGCCTCGAAGATGTCCTGGTAGACGCCGTCGACCATCGCCGCGGCCATGTTCAGGAGCGTCAGCTCGTCCTGGCTCTTGAGCATTCGCGCCTCGAGCAGCACCTGCTGACCGTCGCGCACCTCGACGCCGAGGTCCTGGAGCGCGAACAGAAACGGCGGCTCGACCAGGTCGATCCCGAGCGGCATTCCAGCGACGCCTTCAGCTTTCAGGATGTCTCGAATCTCGACGGCCGCCTTCTGGAAGAGCCCGGCTTTCGGCGAGACCGCGCCGCGCATGCCGACCATGCCGGCCAGCGACTGGCGGGCGGGAATCTGCGGCGTGTAGAGCCGATGGTGGCGCGCGGCGGAGCCGAAGTCCCACACCCACGGCTCGCCGTTGCCCGTCAGCAGGCACCAGCGCGTGAGCTTGTCGCGTGCCCACTCGCCGATCACCGTGCCCGAGAGATAGCGGATGTTGTACTGGTCGAAGACGAGGATCGCGCCGAGGCCCGACCGCGCCAGCGCCTGACGCGCGCGGCCCAGACGATAGGCGTGCAGACGCCGGAAGTCGACCCGCTCCTCGAAATCCACCTGCGTATGTCCGGGCGCCTGAAGAGGCCGGTCCCAACGGTAGCGGGGATCCACGTCCTCAGCGGTCACGGGCCGGGCCTTCGGAGCGTCCTGCTTCCGCGCCATGGGTGGCCTCCTCCTTCCGCGGCGGTACTTTACCCCAGCTTGCGTTAGAATCCCCGCCCATGGACCTAGAACGCCCGCTCCCGACTCCGATCACCCCCGAGTGCCGCCCGTACTGGGAAGGCGCGCGGGATGGCAAGCTCATGATCACCAAGTGCCGCGCGTGCGGGAAGCCGTTCATGTACCCGCGCGTGTCGTGCCCGTTCTGCGCCTCGCGCGACATCGGCTGGGTGCAGGCGTCGGGGCGCGGCCGGCTCTTCTCGTTCGAGATCGCGCACCAGATCCTGAACAAGGCGTTCAAGGTGAAGACGCCGGTGGTGCTCGCGATGGTCGAGCTCGAGGAAGGACCGCGGCTTCTCAGCAATCTGGTCGGCGTCGCGCCGGATCCCAAGCAGATCCGCTGCGACATGCCGGTCGAGGTCTGCTTCGAGAAGCTCACGGACGAGATCAGCTTGCCGATGTTCCGCCCCGCGGGAGGTGCGCGATGAGCGACCTGGCGCGGTTGCGAGAGCTCAGCAACACGGCGTGCATCGTCGGCGTCGACGAGAGCGACGAGATCGGCACGTTGCCGGGAAAGAGCCAGCTCACCCTGCACGTCGAGGCGATCACCAACGCCGCGCGCGACGCCGGAATCAAGGTGTCCGAGATCGACGGGATCTTCACCGCCGGTCAGCACTCGCCCGCGACCATCGGCGAGGCGATCGGTGTCGTCCCGCGCTACGTGGACGGCACGACCGTCGGCGGGTGCTCGTTCATCATCATGGTCGGTCACGCGATGGTGGCGCTCTACCACGGGCTCTGCGACGTGGCGGTCGTGTGCCACGGTGAATCCGGGCGCTCGGGCGTCGGCGTGTCACCGCGGCGCGATACGGCGCTCTCGGGCCAGTTCGAGTTCCCCTACGGCTTCGGCGGCGCGCCCACCTACTTCGGGCTGATCACGACGCGCCATATGCACGAGTACGGCACGACGCTCGAGCAGTGGGCGCAGGTGGCGGTCTCGACGCGGAAGTGGGCCGCGCTCAATCCGAAGGCGCGCAACCGCGAGCCCTTGACGGTGAAGGACGTGCTCGACTCGCGGCCCGTCGTGTGGCCGTTCAACATCCTGAACATCTGTCTCGTCACCGACGCCGGCGGCGCCGTCATCCTGACGCGCGCCGATCGCGCGAAGGACTGCGCGAAGAAACCGGTCTACGTGCGCGGCGCCGGCGAGGGCAGCGAGCACGTCATGCTCACGCAGATGCGCAACCTCACGTTCAGCGAGGCCACGCAGCGCTCGGGCGAGAAGGCGTTCGCGATGGCGGATGTGAAGCCGACCGATTTCAATCACATCATGCTCTACGACGCCTTCACCTCGGGTCCGCCGCTCATGCTCGAGGCGCTCGGTCTCGCCAAGCGCGGCGAGGGCGTGCACTTCTTCGCCGAGGGACGCTCGACGCCGGGCGGCAAGCTCCCGATCAACACCAACGGCGGCGGGCTCTCCTACACGCACAGCGGCATGTACGGCATCTTCCCGATCATCGAGGCGACGCGCCAGCTCCGAGGCGAGTGCGGCCCGCGCCAGGTGCCCAACGCCAAGCTCTCGCTGGTCAACGGGATGGGCGGGATGCTGTCAGCCGCGGGCACGCTCGTCCTGTCCAGCGACGCGGGTCGCTGAAAGCGACCCGCGCAGCGTGGGCAGCTACAGGAGCCGGGCCGCGATTTCCTGGATCAGGGGGGCGGCGTGAGCGGAGACTTCCGAGCGGGCGATGCGGGCCCAGTCTCGGACCGCGTGTACCGACGTGTCGTCCAGCGAGAGGCGCGGGCGCTCGGCCAACGCTGAGCGGAGGCGCTCGGCGACGGTCTCCGGGGAGATGTCGGCCGTGATCGCGCCGCGCGCCAGCAGCCGTCCGCGGAGCGTGGCGAAGCGATCCCGCTGCTCGTCGGACGCCCACTCCACGTAGCGCCCGAGATCACTCGGCGCGGCGCCCTCGAGCGCGGCCCGATAGGCGCCCTGCGCGCACTCGTCGTCGGACAGCGCCGCATCGAGCAAGACTTCCACGCCGACGTGGGCCGCCGCGAGCGCGCTCCCGCTGCGCACGCCCCGAGCCGACAACCAGACGACCGCCTGATGGGTCAACGCCAGGAATGCCGGTGATCGGTGGAACACCTCGTCGGTTCTCCAGTGGAACTGCATGCCGGAGTCGATGGCGGCG
This sequence comes from uncultured Candidatus Rokubacteria bacterium, assembly GCA_963789955.1. Taxonomy (GTDB): domain Bacteria; phylum Methylomirabilota; class Methylomirabilia; order Rokubacteriales; family CSP1-6; genus AR31. Next base: position 68,187 of record CAWBMV010000019.1, on the reverse strand, counting down.
TGCTCGGTGTGCGGCGGGCGGGCACGGATCATCGTGGCGAAGTCGGGCAGCATCGATCCGAGCACGAAGGCCGGATCCGCGCTCCGCTTGACCGCCAGCACGGTGTGACCGAAGAAGTTCACGCGTGCTCGAGCCGCTCGGCGATCGCCTGCCCGACCTCTTTGGTCGAGGCACGGCCGCCGAGGTCGCGGGTCAAGGTCTTGCCTTCCTCGACCAGGCGCTCGATCGCCGCGACGACCGCGCCGGCGGCGTCGGCGTGACCGAGGTGCTCGAGCATCATCGCGCCCGTCCAGATCTGCGCCACCGGATTCGCGACCCCCTTGCCCGCGATGTCCGGCGCCGAGCCGTGAACCGGCTCGAACATCGACGGATACTCCTTCTCGGGGTTGATGTTGCCGCCCGGCGCCAGGCCGATCGAGCCGGCGATGGCCGGACCGAGATCGGAGAGGATATCGCCGAAGAGGTTCGAGCCGACGACCACGTCGAACCAGTCCGGATGCTGGACGAAGTGGGCGGTCAGAATATCGATGTGGTACTGAGCGGTCTTCACCGACGGATAGTCCTTCGCGACGGCCGCGAACCGCTCGTCCCAGTACGGCATGCTGTGGATGATGCCGTTCGATTTCGTCGCCGACGTCACGTGGCGGCGCGGCCGCTTCATCGCCCGCTCGAACGCGTAGCGCATGATGCGGTCGGTGCCCTTGCGCGTGAAGACCGACTGTTGCACGGCGAGCTCCTCCGGCGTTCCGCGATAGAGGCGCCCGCCGATCTCGGAGTACTCGCCCTCGTTGTTCTCGCGCACGATCAGCATGTCGATGTCGGCGGGGCCGCGTCCGGCCAGCGGGGACTTCACGCCCTTGAGCAGCCGGACCGGCCGCAGGTTCACGTACTGATGAAACCCGCGGCGGATCGGAATCAAGAGCCCCCAGAGCGAGACGTGGTCCGGCACGCCGGGAAATCCCACGGCGCCGAGGAAGATCGCCTCGAACTCCCGGAGCCGGTCGAGCCCGTCCTCGGGCATCATGCGGCCGGTTTCCGTATAGCGCTCACAGCTCCAATCGAACGTCGTCCACTCGAGCTCGAAGCCGAACCGGCGTCCGGCCGCGTCGAGGACGCGCATCCCCTCGGGCACGACTTCCTTGCCGATTCCATCCCCCGGAATCGCCGCGATGCGATGCTTCATCGAAGTCCTCCGTGCGCTCTCATTCGTGAGAAACGGCGCCCTAGCGTATCAAGAAAGCGCCACTAGACACACTTGCGGTTCCTGTGTTTCCATACGCTCCGGATTTTGGTGTTCGTGCTTCCTACCAGCCGGTAGGTCTTCTTCGACCGTTCGCAGCAAGGTCCATCCAGGCCAGCGTGAGAGACGCGCTCGCGATTCTCACGCTGAGCTTGCCGGGCACGGGGCTCGGGCGTCACGGCCGTCGCGCGCGCTGCGGGATGCGACGGAGCATCGCGCTCCATCGTCCCCGGCGAGTCCACGGCGTGGAGTCGTAATGCCGATCATGCGTATCAGCGATCCCACGTTCGAGGAGAAACGCGCGAGCGATCGCGTCTTCGTCCGCTTTCGCGTGAACCACGCTCCAGACCAGACCTGGATCAACACGTTCAAGGGCCATGCGAGCACCAGCGTCCTGCGCGCGGCCAACGCGGTCTTCAACGGCAACGACGTCACGCTCGAGCTCGTCCGACCGAAGAGCCGCGCCGAGCTGACGACCGCGCTGGATTGCTTCATCGAGTGCGCAAACCTCGGGCTGCGTAGCTGGGGCGGGGTCGAGCCGAACCCGGCCGAGAGTCGGAGCATGCTACGCAACCGCGTCTAGGGCCCGATTGGGTTTCCGGAAGGCAAAGGGGACCGAAAGGGGACCGGATGACACGTCCGTGCCGGATGGCTACGGCCTCTGTCACCGCCCCGGACGGTTCGCTGTCGTGCAATGGATCAATAAGTCTGATCTTTGTCACTTTTGACTCCTGGCATTGGGGTTGCGTTCTAGAGGGGTGCTGCTGACAGACCCATCCAGAATGCTGTTCGCCAGGCACCAAACCCGGAGGAAATGTCTTGGACGGACCGAAAGCGACTATCCGACGCCTAGAGCGAGACCCGCTCTCGCCGCTCGCGCGCCACGCGCTGGGGCTCGGAGTGTTGTTGCTCACGATCGTCCCGGCGTACGGGTACTTCGGATCGAAGACGAATCAGCCGGAGCCGGAGTCCGAGATCATGCGGATGGCGCGCGAGACCGTCGAGTCGACCGATTCGAGCGTCGAAATCGCGGAGATCGTGGAGATCGAGGCGCACATCCGAGAAGTCGCGGTGCGGTACGAGATTCCGCCGATTCTGGTGGCCGCGATCGTCGAGGCCGAGTCGGAGTTCAACCCGCGCGCGGTATCGCGGCGCGGCGCTCGCGGTCTGATGCAGCTCATGCCTGGAACGGCGTCGAGCTCTCCAGGTGTCGGACTCGTTCGACCCGTACGAGAACATCGAGGGCGGCGTTCGCCATCTGCGCCGCTTGATGGACCGGTATCACGGCAACCTGCCCGTCGTGCTCGCCGCCTACAATGCCGGCGAGCAGGCCGTGATGGTGTACCGCGGCGTCCCGCCGTACCCGGAGACGCGCCGGTACGTGAGCCGCATCCTGCGGCGCATCGGCCGGCCGGACCTCGTTCCGCACCGGGTCAGCGGCGGGCGCGCAACCGTCATCCCCGTCGCGACCACGCGGATCGACCCGGGCTTCGCCCTGCTGTCGCCGCCGTCGCTGGCGCCCAGCCCGAGCCAGCCCCGGTCGGCATGGGCCGAGCGCCAGGCGCTCGAGCACCAGGCGGCCGCGAAGGTCGAGCGCAGTGTCGCCGCCACGCCGCCGGCTCCCCCGGCTGGGCGCGACACGCGGGACGTCTCGTCGCCCGGCCGCGCCTCCACTCAGGGCCCGTAACCCCGCACCCGACGGTTCAGCGGATCAGCCCCGTAGGGTCAGGCAAATCTCGTGCGGAATAGTTTTGGAATTGGCTCCCATGCATGCAGCGTATGAAGGAGGGTCAGATGATTGATCGAATCATTAGCAAGCTTCCCGAGGCGTGGCGCGGCCCGGCCGAGCTCGTGGCAGCGCCTATTGCCTGGGTTCCCGTGCTGCAGCAAACCTTGATGAGCTTCTTCTTCGATCCGCAGCCCGGCTGGATGGCGGCGCTGAAGTACGTGTTCCTGCTGTTCCCCGTCCTCCTGGGCGTCGTCGCCGTCTGGTGCACCGGACTCTCCGTCTACACGATGCCGTTCCGCTCGGCGCGCACGCGATTCGTGTCGCTGGTCCTGCTCGCGTGGTGGGACGCCGCGCTGGCGGTGTGGCTCTACTGGGTCGGCATGGTGCGCGTGGCCGGCGTGGTGCTGGGCTGGGCGCTCGGCATCTCGCGGTTGGCCCTGCGCCTGATCGTCGGGCTCATCCGCGACGTCATCGGAACGCCGTTCGCGATGTCGGGCAAGCTGATGCGCAGCTACTTCAAGCCCGGCGTGCCGTGGCTCGCGTTCGTGATGCTCCTCGCATGGTGCGTGCTCGAGGCGGCGGTGTTCACCTTTACGCTCGAGCCGCGGGTCACGACGCTCGTGAACGATCTGTCCGGCACCGACGACGCGCGCTTCACGGTGCCGATCCTGTACGCGCTGGTCCTCGCGCTGGTCATGGCGAGCTTCGCCTGCGTTCAGGCGCTCATCAACGCGGTGCGCACGCGCGACAGCCGATTCATCGCCCAGATCATCGGCGTCGAGATGTTCACGATCTTCTTCGAGGTCATGTTCCTGTATCGCGGCGTGGTCGAGGTGACGATGCCGTGGATCGCCAAGAACAACGGCGCCCTGGTGGCGACCGCCGCCGCCGGCTGGATCGGCGTTCGCGGGCTCACGTGGTTCCTCTTCGGACAGTACGGAACGCCTCCGCTGCTGGCCCTCCTCGCGCGGCGGCCGCTCGACGGAGGCCGAGGTGCCGCAGTCGTTCGGCATGCGGTCGGAGCCGTTCTGGCGTCTGGCGATGGACGACTTCCGGCGGGATCTGGACTGGCTTCACATCAAGAGCGATGAGATGCTCGAGCTGCTCGCCCTGCCGGTGGTGCATCTGCTGGGGGCGGCGCTGAACTTTGCGATGATCCTGACGGCGTCGCGGCCCGTGTTCAACCTCCCGTTCCGGAGCCTGAAGGAGGTCACGGAGTCGCGCGACATGGAGACGACGATGCACCTGGAGCCGCGTAAGCAGGTCGGTCTGTGACCCCTCAGCGCTATCACTTTTCCGGCATCGCGGGCGCCGGCATGGGCCCGCTCGCGTGCCTGATGCGGGCCCGCGGGCACGTGGTGCAGGGATCGGATCGCGCGTTCGATCAAGGCAAGAAGCAGGAGATCGCGGCGCGGCTCCGCCAGCTCGGGATCGAGCTGGCGCCACAGGACGGCCAGGCGATCACCGCCGCGATCAATCGTGTCGTGTATTCGGCGGCCGTCGAGGCGGACACTCCGGAGCTGAGGGCGGCACGCGCCCTCGGCCTCGAGTGTCTGCCGCGGCCGCAGCTCCTCGCGGAAGTCGTCAACACCGCCACGCCGGGTGTGGCCATCTCGGGCACCAGCGGCAAGAGCACCGTCGTCGGCATGCTCGGCTGGCTTCTGCGTGAAGGCGGCGTTCGCGCGACGGTGCTGGGCGGCGCGGATTTCGTGGGCGAGGGCACCGGCGGCTGCTTCGTGGCCGGCCCGGCCGCGGGGCCCGCGGTCGCCGAGGCGTGCGAATCCGACGGTACGCTCGTCGGCTACCGTCCGGCGATCGGCGTCATCCACAACGTGAGTCGCGACCACGACGAGCTCAGCGCGCTGCGGCCACAGTTCACCGCGTTCGCGCGGAACTGCGGACAGCTCCTCGTCGGCGCGGATTGCCCCGAGGCGGCGGCGCTCGGCCGTCGGTTCAAGGCCGCGACCTACGGCGTCTCGCAGGATGCCGACGCGCGCCTGCGCGTCACCAGCGTCGGGCCGCGGCGGGCCCGTGGCGTCCTCCGACACGGCGGCCGTGATCTGACCCTGGATATCCCGCAGCCCGGGCTCCACAACCTCGAGAACGCCACCGCGGCCGCGCTGGTGGCGCTCGAGGTCGGGCTCGACGCCGACACCGTCGGGGGCTTGCTCGCACGCTTCCCGGGTGTCGCCCGCCGCTTCGAGCTGGTCGGGACCACGGCGCGCGACATCCACGTCGTGGACGACTACGCGCACAACGGCGAGAAGATTCGCGCGGCCCTGACCACGGCACAGGCCGGGTCGGCGCGGGTCGTCGCCGTCTTCCAGCCTCACGGCTTCGGCCCAGCGCGATTCCTGCGCGGCGAGCTCCGGGAGATGATCCCGACCTTGCTGCGACCGCAAGACCGCTTCTGCTACGCCGAGATCTTCTATGCCGGCGGCACCGTCGCCAAGGACATCTCGAGCCGCATGCTGGCCGACGACCTGCCGCCCGCGCTCAACTGCGGCTACGCCCGCGATCACGAGGCCGTACGCCAGTGGGTCGTGAGCGAGGCTCACCCCGGCGATACCGTGCTCATCATGGGCGCGCGCGATCCCGATCTGCCGCGCCTGGCGCGCGCGGTGCTCAGCGCTCTCTAGCCGACACCGAACAAAAGCGAGGTTGCCAATGCTCTATGCACTGCTGGCGCTTTTGGTGCTCGTCTTCGCGGGCCCGGCCAACGCGCAGGTCCACGTGGACATCGGAATCCACCTTCCGGCCCCTCCACCGCTGGTGGTCGTCCCCGGCGTCGCGACGGTGCGGTACGCGCCGAGTGCGCCCGACAATTTCTTCTTCTACGGCGGTCAGTACTGGGTCTTCACCAACGGCGGCTGGCACGTGAGCCGCGCGTACAACGGTCCGTGGATTCATGGTGGCTCCGCAGTTCGTCCCGCGCCCGGTCCTGCTCGTTCCGGTGCGCTACTACCACGTCCCGCCCGGGCACTGGAAGCAGTGGCAGCGCGAGGCGCCGCCTCACTGGGAGCACGAGTGGGGGCACAGCTGGGCGGAGAAGAGAGGGTGGAAGGAGCACGGCAACGACAACCGCGGCTGGGGTCACCAGGACGTTCGCATGGCGAACGGTCCCGGACGAAACGACGGGCCCGGACGAAATGACGGCCCCGGACGCGACGATGGCCCGGGCAAAGACGGCCACGGAAAGGGTCACGGCAAGGGCAAGTAAGAACCTCTCGCGGCGCCGAGGCGTTCGGTTATCCGAGCGCCTCGGCGATCTGCACCAGCTCCTCGTATTCCTGATTCCAGTAGTTGTGGTTGCGGAACATCGGAAAGGCCGGCGGGAACGACGGATCCGACCAGCGCCGGGCGATCCAGCCGGACATGTAGATGATCCGCATGGCGCGGAGCGGCTCGCACAGCGCCAGGCTGGAGCGATCGAACTCGCGGAAGAGCTCGTAGCCCTCGAGCAAGATCCTCCCGTAGCTTCCTCGCCTCTTCGGAGTTGCCGCGCGCGAGAAGCCAGATGTCCTGCACCGGCGGGCCGACCAGACAATCGTCGAAGTCGACCAGCAGCGGGTCGGGCGTCCAGAGGATGTTGCCCCAGTGCAGATCGCCGTGGATGCGCTGGACGCGCGCCGTCGCGAGCACCTTGGCCGCGACCTCACCGATACGAACCGCCACGTCCCGGTAGCGCGACGCCAGCCCTTCCGGGATGAAGCTGCCGGCCAGGAGCACCTCGAGCGGCTCGGAGATGTAGCGCTTCACGTCGACGCGCGGCCGGTGCGGCGCGTCGCGCGAGGCGCCCACCGCGTGCATGCGCCCGATGGTCCGACCGATGCGGCGACGATTCTCGGCGTCGAGCTCGTCGAGCGAGCGCCCGCGCACTTTCGGGAACACGGCGTAGTAGATCCCCTCGATCTCGCTCAAGGTGGTCCCGGTGCCGATGTCGATCGGCGCGACGGCCGGAACCTCGGCGGCCGTCAGGTCCGAAAGGAACGCGTGCTCGTCGAGGATCGTCTCGCGCGACCAGCGGCCGGGGCGATAGAACTTCACGACCAGCCGCCGCTCGTCCTCCAGCTCGACTTCATAGACGCGGTTCTCGAAGGCGCGAAGCGGCAGGCAGCGGCCGGTGCAGCGGAAACCTCCGACCTCGACCGCGTCCAGGACGCGATCGGGGGTCAGCGCGAAAAACGTCGCCCCGGGCTCCCCCGCCACGCCTGATACCATAGCGCGCCGTCAGGAAACATTCACCAGGGAGGCTGCGATGCCCGAACACAAGCTACCGACGGAGCAGGAAGTGCTCGGCTGGATCCGAGATCGCCGCAACTGGGGCCGCTGGGGCAAGGACGATCAGCTCGGCGCCATCAATCTCATCACGCCGGCCAAGCGCGCGGCGGCCGCCCGCCTGGTCCGCACCGGGCGCAGCCTCTCGCTCAGCCGGCCCTTCCCGAAGGACCCCGGGCCGAACAATCCGCTGCCGGCCCATCACTTCATGCGGACGCATCCGCGCGGAAAGGGTGGCTTCTCGGCCGACTACTACGGCATCTACTATCACGGCATCGCGTCCACGCACATCGACGCCCTCTGTCATACGTGGGACGACGACGCGATGTGGAACGGGCGCGACCCGAAGAAAGAGATCACGTTCGAGGGCGCGCGCTTCGGAGCGGTCGAGCACTGGGCCGAGGGCATCATGACCCGTGCCGTCATGCTCGACGTGCCGCGGCATCGCGGTGTGCCCTGTGTCACGCACGACCGGCCGGTGCACGGCTGGGAGCTCGACGATATCCTCACCAAGCGCGGCATCACGCTCGAGCCCGGTGACGCGGTCTGCGTCTACTCCGGCCGCGAAGCGTGGCAAGCGCAGGACCCGGAGCGGCCCTACGGTCGCCCGTTCAACCCGACCCAGCAGCAGCGTCCCGGACTCCACGTGTCGTGCCTGCCGTTCCTGCGCGACCACGACGTGAGCGTGCTGGTGTGGGACATGCTCGATCATCTGCCGATCGGCTACGACATCCCGTGGGCGGTCCACGCGGCGATCTTCGCGTACGGTGTCGCGCTGGTCGACAACGCGCTGCTCGAGCCGCTCGCGAAGGCCTGCGTGGAGGAGCAGCGTGACGAGTTCATGCTGCTCGTGTCGCCCCTGCGCGTGGTCGGCGGGACCGGCTCGCCGGCGAATCCGCTCGCCGTGTTCTGAGCCGCGCCGCTCAACCGGATGCATCGCCCTCGCAGCATCACCCGACGAACACGAACGTGAGGATACTCGCATGGGGCGTCTGGATGGTCGCGTCGCGCTGGTGACCGGAGCAGGGCGCGGCTTCGGCCGCGCAATCGCGCTCGCCTTCGGGCGGGAGGGCGCGGACGTGGCCGTGAACTACAACGCCAGTACCGCGGGCGCCAAAGAGGTCGTCAGCCGAGATCGAGCAGCTCGGACGGCGCGCCGAGGCCGTGCGGGCCGACGTCGCCCGCGCCGACCAGGTGGACGCGATGGTCGACCGCGTGCTGGCCCGGTTCGGCCGGCTCGACATCCTCGTGAACAACGCCGGCGTGATGACGCGTGGCGAGTTCCTCGACGTTCCGATCGCGAGCTACGACTCGATGTTCGCCGTCAACGTGACCGGCACGCTTGCTGTGCACCCAGCGCGCGCTGCGTCCGATGGTGGCGCGCGCGGTATGGCCGCATCATCAACTTCTCCACCCAGCTCGCGCGCGCCTCGGTCGGCACCGGCGGCTTCGCCGCCTATGCCGCGACCAAGGGCGCCGTCGAGGCGTTCACCCGCGCGATGGCGCACGAGTTCGGGCGTCACGGCGTCACCGTCAACGCGATCGCTCCCGGCGGCATCGACACCGACATGAGCCGCGCGGTGATGACGCCGGAGTATCGGGCCAAGCGCATCGGCGAGCTGCCGGTGCGCCATCTCGGCCAGGTCGAGGACGTCGCCTACTGTTCGGTGTTCCTGGCCGCCGAAGAAGCCCACTACCTCACCGGCCAGGTGCTCCAGCCCAACGGCGGCTGGGTCATGGCCTGAGGGCCGCGACTGCCTGATCGCATCGTCCTCGCCACCTGCCGCGCCTGGCCGGAGCTGAGCCTCAGCGACCGCTGTCTCGCCGAGGCGCTCGAGCGGCGAGGGTTCCAGGTCGAGGCCGCGCAGTGGAACGGGCCGTTCGCGCCGTTCGACGGAGCGGCGGCCGTCGTGATCCGCTCGACCTGGGACTATCACCAGGCGCTCGACGACTACCGCGCCTGGCTCGACCGCCTCGGCGCGACGCGTGTCTTCAACGCGCGCGGGCTCGTGCGGTGGAACCTCGAGAAGAGCTATCTCGTCGAGCTCGCCGCGCGCGGCGCACCGGTCCCCGCATCCGTGATCGTCGAAGCCGATGCCTCGATGGTCGCGAGCGCGCTCGACCGGATGTCCTTGGTGGAGGCGGTGATCAAGCCGACCGTCGGGGCCAGCGGTGTGGGCGTCGAGCGAGTACGGCGCGGGCACGAAGCTGACGCGGTCGCGCGCCTTCGCGCCGTCGCGAGCTCGCCGAGACTTCTCGTGCAGGAGTTCATTCCGGAAGTCGCGGCGGGCGAGAGCGCCGGGGTGTTCTTCGATGGCGTGTTCTCCCACGGGCTCCAGCGCGTTCCGGCCGAGGGTGAATTTCGCGTGAACAGCCAGTTCGGCGGGCGCATGGAAGCCGCGTCTCTGGATGGAGCGACGATCGGGGCCATGGCCGGCGTGCTCAGGCTGCTCCCGAGCGCCCCGCTCTACGCCAGGATCGACGGCGTCCGCCGCGGCGGGCGGTTCGTCCTCATGGAAGTCGAAGTCAACGAGCCCGGCCTCGGGCTTCACCTGGCTCCGGGCGCGGGTGATCGCTTCGCGGAGGCGCTCATCGCCCGCCTGCGCGCAGCTTGACAGTCGACGGCCCGGGGGCCGATCATCGTGGCAACGTTCGATTTCCCGGAGGGGCGCGATGGCGATGACGTCGATGGAACGGGCCGAGGCCGCCGAGCACGCGATGAGCCAGGAGCTCGATAGGATCGTCGTGAAGTCGGCGATTTACACGTCGGGCGAGCGCGATCCGCGCCAGCCGCTGCCGCCGCAGCAGAGCCAGGGCAAGCTCTACATGATGGGCCCCGATCCGCGGCTGCCCCTCATGCCCGAGAAGCCGACGTTGTTCGACTTCTTCAAGCTGCGCTTCGGGCCCTCCGCGCACGTGCTCCAGAGCGCGCGCCTCGCCAAGAAGAACGGCGTCAGCGAGAAGATCGTGCTGGGGTGCCTGCTCCACGATATCTCGGCCATGGGATTCATTCGCGGGGACCACGGCTACTGGGGCGCGCAGCTCGTCGAGCCCTACGTCGACGAGGAAGTCAGCTGGGCGATCCGCCATCATCAGGTCCTGCGCTTCTTCCCCGACGAGGCCTACGGGTACAAGTACCCCGACTCCTACATCCGGCTATTCGGCGCGGACTACCAGCCCGAGCCGCACCTCCAGGAAGCCCACCGGCGCGCGCGCGAGCACAAGTGGTACGAGTCGTCACGCCTCATCACCGTGAACGACCTCTACTCGTTCGACCCGAACGTGCGCGTCGAGCTCGAGGAGTTCACGGACATCGTCGGCCGTCACTTCAAGCAGCCGAAAGAAGGGCTGGGCTTCGATCAGAGCCCGTCGTCGCACATGTGGCGGACGATCAATCATCCGACGAAGTATCTGTAAGAGCCGACGACCCTAGGCGAGCCGGCGCTCCATCAGAACCCACGTGGGCTCGGCTGAAGCCCTCGTGGCTGCGAAACTCGGCGTCCACGAAGCCGCACGATCTGAAGAGCTCGCGGTTCTCCTCGAGCTCGAGCCGCACGCCGAGCGTCATGCGGGAGAAGCCCCGGCGCCGCGCTTCGCGCTCGGCTTCGTCGACGAGCGCCCGCGCGATGCCCTGCCGTCGGTAGTCCGGATCGACTGAGACGCGGCTGATGTAGAGAGCACCGTCCTCCTCTTCCCACAGAACGGCGCCGACGACGACGCCTCGCGCTCCAGCACCGCGCCGCCGCCGCGCGCGAGATGCGCGGCGATCGTCGCGGCGGTCTCCTCCAGTGCGCTCGACGGCGGATTGGTCGGCCGCGGCTGGTCCGCGAACGCTCGGCGGATCAGATCGGCGACGGCTTCGGGCATCGGCCGCCGTCGCGATTCGAATGGTATGGGCGCGCGCTCGATTCGAGCCACACTTCGATTATAGGGATCAAAGCGCTCGGCCCCAACGATCCGCGAACGCCACCTCGCGTAGCGGTCGGCGCGGCGGACGCCCAAATTTTCCAAGAGGATAGCCCAGGGGGATCAGGGCGGCTGTCTCGACGTCGGCCGGGATTCGCCGAGTAGCTCCTTCACCTGCGCGTCGCGGAACCGGTGGATGGTCGTGATGCAGCTGCCGATCCCGAGGGCGCGCGCCGCCAGCATCATGTTCTGGACGGCCGGATAGATCGACGCGCCGGTCGTCAGATTGGCCTTGACGCCCGGATCGAGCGAGACGCACGCGAGAACGATCACCGGCGCCTCGCCGAGATGCTCCGCCGAGATGGCGCGCCGACGCCGAGCATCTTGCCCGACGGGCTGTCCGCCGGCTCCTTCGACGCGCCGGCGTAGTACGGCACCTTCATCAGCTCGCCCCACGCCTCACGATAGAGCTCGCCGAGCCGCGCCCGCTTGGCCTGGTCGCGGACCACCACGAAGCTCCAGTTCTGTCGGTTGCCGCCGCTCGGCGCGCAGATCGCGGCGTCCATGATCTTCTGCAGCACGGCATCGGGGATGGCGTCGGTCTTGAGCCGTCGCATGGCTCGCTGCGTGGTCACGACATCGAAGAAGTCCATGTGCCCTCCGCGGTATATTCGAAGCCCTTACAGGAGACCATCATGCCCGACTACAAGTGCCTGATCTACGAAGTGAAGGACGCCGTCGCCACCTTGACCCTGAACCGTCCGGAGCGTCTCAACGCGCTCGGCGACACGCTCCGCGACGATCTCTACGACGCCGTCCTCCGGGCGAGTCAGGACGCGGATATTCGCGTCATGGTCGTGACCGGCGCCGGCAAGGGCTTCTGCGCCGGCGGCGACGTCAAGGCCATGAACGACTCGAAGGAAGGACGCGCGCCGGCGCGCCCGCTCGAGGACAAGGTCGCCCCGCTGCGCGACCGCGTGCTGCTGGCGATGCGGGATGCGTCCAAGCCCGTGATCGCCGCGGTGAACGGCGCCGCGGCCGGCGCGGGCATGAACCTGGCGCTCGGCTGCGACATTCGCCTGGCCTCGACCGCCGCGAAGTTCACCCAGGCCTTCGTCAAGCGCGGGCTCCATCCGGACTGGGGCGGGACCTACTTCCTGCCACGCCTGGTCGGCATGGCCAAGGCGTGCGAGCTCATCTTCACCGGCGAGATCATCGACGCGCAGGAAGCGCTGCGGCTCGGCATCGTGAACGCCGTCTACGCGCCGGAAGAGCTGATGCCGGCGGCGTACGAGCTGGCGCGCAAGATCGCCTCGGGCCCGCCGGTCGCCATCCGGCTGGCCAAGCGCGCGCTCTACCACAGCGAGGAGACCGGATCTTCGCGGGGCGCTCGAGTTCGAGACGTTTGCCCAGAACGTCTGCTCCGAGACCGAGGACGCGCGCGAGGGCATCCGCGCGTTCGTCGAGAAGCGCGCGCCGTCGTTCAAGGGTCGCTGAGGGCGCGCCGCGTCCGCGGCCCGCTCAGGGCGTGGCCGCGATGAGGTCGATCTCGACGAGGGTGCCGGGCACCAGCAGGCCGGTCGTGCCGACGCTGGTGCGCGGCGGCGGCGCGGGAAAGAACTCGCGCCACGCCTCGTCGAAGCCCGCGAAGTTCGCGAGGTCGAGGTGGAACACCTGGGCCTTGACGACCTGGTCGAGCGAGGTGCCGGCGGCCTTGAACGTCTTGGCCAGATTTTCCAGCACGTAGCGCGTCTGGCGCTTGACGTCCGAGCCGTAGAAGGGAAACGCGGGGTCGACGCGCGCCTCGCGCGGCACGCCCGTCTTGTAGTCGCTCGCGATCTGGCCGGCCGCGAACACGAGCTCGCCCACCCGCGTCGCCGGCGTGTAGTGCGCGAGCGGCCTGGGAATGTCCGGGACCGAGATCGTCTGCATCTTCGCCGAGGGCAGCGCCGCGATCAGATCGATCTCGACCAGCGTGTCCTTCACGAGAAGCCCGGTCGTCCCGATCGTCGTGCGCGGCGGCGGCGTCGGGAAGAACTCCCGCCAGACCTCGTCGAAGGCGAAGAAGTTGTTCAGGTCCGTGTGGAACACCTGGGCCTTGACGACCCGATCGAGCGACGTGCCGGCCGCCACGAACGTCCGGGCCAGGTTCTCGAGGATGTAGCGCGTCTGGCGCTTGATGTCCGACCCGTAGAACGGAAACGCCGGATCGAGGCGTGCCTCGCGCGGAACGCCGGTCTTGAAATCGCTGGCGAGCTGGCCGGCGGCAAAAACGAGATCGCCCGCGACGACCGCCTCGGAGTAGTTCGCCAGCGGGCGCGGCCCCTCGGACCGCACCACGCGAGCCGCGGTCCTCGGCATCGTGGCGGTCAGGTCGACCTCGACCAGGCAGCCGGGAACCAGCAGGCCGCTGGTGCCGATCGTCGTCCGCGGCGGCGGCGTCGGGAAGAATTCGCGCCACACCTCGTCGAATCCGTTGAAGTGCGCGAGGTCGGTGAGAAACACCTGCGCCTTCACGACGTGATTCAGCGAGGTGCCGGCCGCCTCGAACGTCCGCGCCAGGTTCTCGAGGACGTAGCGCGTCTGCTTCTTGATCGACGAGCCGTAGAAGGGAAACGCCGGATCCAGGCGCGCCTCGGGCGCGACGCCGTGCTTGAAATCACTCGCGAGGTGTCCCGCCGCGAACACGAGGTCGCCCGCGCGCGTGGCCGGCGTGTAGCTTGCCAGCGGCTGCGGGATCCCGGGCACCGCGATGTCGACTCTTGGCAAGCGCGCTCTCCTCTACCAGCTCACAGCGGCTCAGTCCCGCCCCTGCAGAAGTGCGAGGACCTGCTCGACCAGCCGATCAGCGCGCTCGTCGAGCTGCTTGTCACTCAGGTTGGCGATCGGATGCGGCACCTCCAGGAATCGGTAGCCCGGCATGCCCCAACTCGTGGCCATCGCCTCGCCGGTGGCGCGGAATGGTTCTGTCACGATCGCGACGGCCGGCACACCCGCCCGCTCGAAGAGGATCGCGTCGAGCACACTGCTCGACGAGCACGACCCTCAGTCGCCGATTCCCGAGACGACGAAGTCGCTCTCAGCTCGGAGCGCCTCGAGCGCCGTCTCGTCGACCTCGTGGCTCGGCGAGCGCTTGCGCACCATCCGGGTCACGGTCATCCCGTGACGGCGGCCGAGGCGATCGGCGAGTCGGCGGAGCAGCACGTCGGAATTGAACTTCGTGTTGTCGACGAGCCCGACGCGGAGCCCGTCGAGCCGGATCGGTCGCGTCGCGATCTTCACATCACGGCCGACCGGCGCCGCCGTCGGATCGAAGAGGGGCGCGCTCATGGGATCTCTCCTATCGGTATCGTAACGGCCTTCGTCCACTTGTTGCCCCACCCGGGCAGGCACGCCGACCAGCTCCCCGCTCGACCGCCGGCGCAGACGATCAGAGATGTCGTCCGGCTTCTCGAACAGGTAACGCCAGGTGGTTTCGTCGTTGGGCAGCACGTCGCCCGGCAGGCGGGCGGCCCGCTTCAGATCGGCAACGCGACGGCGCGTGTGCTCGATCAGGAAGCGCTGGACGTCACGCCGCGCCCATCCGCTCTGGCGAAGGACCTCCGTGTGCTCGCCCGCGAGGACGACGAGCGCCTGGTTGAAGCCCTTCACGTTCGGCAGGCCGAGATTGGAGAGCGCGTCCGCGAAGCACCTCAGGAGCGGCTCGGGCTCGGCCGCGAGCTGGTTGTAGACCTGGTAGAGGCTGTTCGAGGCGAACACCGTCACCGCGCTCGGGTCGGGCCGGAGGCCGCGCGCGACGTGGATGGGCTCCCAGGGGAGATCGTGCTCGCGCTCCGCGAAGCAGAAGGCATATTTGCCGGGGTTGCCGAGCGTGGCGCGATCGAGCAGGCCGGGTCGCGTCTGCATCACGTTCATCATCACCAGGCGCACGGCGCGCCCGATCGTCGCGTTGGGCCGCCAGCCCTGCCCGAACGCGTTGTTGCCCGAGTTGAGCCCGATCCGGTGCGCGACAGGGCCGCTGACGATCAAGACCATCGCCGAGCCGCCGGTGCTCGAGGCAGGCCCGTGATACGCGAAGTCGGGGTGACAGAGCCCGCGAATCGCGGCGACGACGACGGGCATGTACTCGGGACGACAGCCCGCCAGGACCGCGTTGATCGCGACCTTCTCCGCGACGACCACGGTGTTGCGGCCCGCGATCTCGCCGAGAACCGCGTCGCCACGCAGCGCGGCACCGGCCAGCATCTCGGCAATGGATTTCTCGGTCGGCGGGACGACAGGCAGCCCGTCGGTCCAGCCGCGCTCGAAGTACGCCTCGATCAGGCTCGCGGGATCGGGCTCGGCGGTCGGCGACACGTTCGATATCATACCGCCGGCCGGGCGGCTGATGGCTGCCTGGCTCGAGCGGTAGCCCGCGCGCTCCCGCTCTAGCGGTCCGGCGAGGCCGGCCCGGGGTGCCGGTACGTCATGCCCGACGCGCGCTCGATCTCGACGCCGTTCTCCGGACGCGCGAACGGTGCGGGTGCGGGGTCGCCCGGCGTGCGCGGCCGGCCGATCGCCTTGAAGAAATTCTCGAGGCCGGCGGGCGACACCATCCAGAGCATCACGAGCTCCTCGTCGGTCTCGTTGATGATCTCGTGCTTGACGTCGTAGCCGAGGAAGCACGCGGTGCCCGGCACCAGCGGATGGCTACACGCCGTCGACCACCACACGCCCGCGCCCGCGGAAGCAGATCTGCAGCTCGATCTGGTCGCCGTGCGCGTGCTCGCGCACGCGGCTTCGCGGCGCGATGGTCTGGTAGCCCATCGAGAGATCGCCGTACCGCGTGTTGGCGGGCGTGAGCTTCGGGTCGGCGTGGCCGTTGGCCGGCACCGGCTGCCAGAAGGAGTCGCCCTCGCTCGGCTGGATGACGGTCGCGTGTCGCCTCGCCGCCTCGGTTGAGCTCATACCACTCTCCTACCCTTTGCTCTCGATCTTGGCCCACGTGTCGCGCAGGCCGACCGTGCGGTTGAACACGAGCCGTGACGGGGACGAGTCGCGCTCGTCGACGCAGAAATAGCCCTGGCGCTCGAACTGGAAGCGCGAGCCGCGGTCGGAGCCCGCCAGAGCCGGCTCCAGACGCGCGCCGCGCACGACCTCGAGCGAGGTCGGATTCAGCGCGGCGTGCCAGTCCTCGGCGTCGTCGGGCTTGGGCGCGGAGAAGAGATGATCGTAGAGGCGCACCTCGGCCGGGATCGAATGCGACGCCGACACCCAGTGGATGGTCCCCTTCACCCGGCGCCCGCGTGAGTCGCCGCCCCGCGAATCCGGATCGTAGGTGCAGCGCACCGTCGTCACCTGTCCGGCGCTGTCACGCTCCACGCCGGTGCATTTCACGATGTACGCGTAGCGCAGCCGCACCTCGGTGCCGGGCGAGAGGCGGAAGTACTTCGGCGGCGCCGGGTCGCGGAAGTCGTCCTGCTCGATATAGAGGACGCCCGAGAACGGCACCTTGCGGCTTCCGGCGCCGGGGTCCTCCGGATTGTTGACCGCCTCCATCGCCTCGACTTGCCCCTCGGGATAGTTCTCGATCACCAGCTTGAGCGGCCGCACCACGGCCATGCGCCGCTCGGCGCGACGGTTGAGATCTTCGCGCAGGCAGTGCTCGAGAAACGCGATGTCCACGACCTTGGCGGACTTGGCGGTCCCGACGCGCTCGGCGAAATCACGGATCGACTCGGGCGTGTAGCCCCGCCGCCGCAACCCCGCCAACGTCGGCATGCGCGGATCGTCCCAGCCGGTGACGAGTCCCTGCTGGACCAGCTCGAGCAGCTTCCGCTTGGACATGATCGTGTGGGACAGGTTCAGCCGCGCGAACTCGATCTGCTGCGGGTGATGCACGCCGAGCTGATCGAGGTACCAGTCGTAGAGCGGCCGGTGGTCTTCGTACTCGAGCGTACAGATCGAGTGCGTGATGCCCTCGATCGAGTCCGACTGGCCGTGGGCCCAGTCGTACATCGGATAGATGCACCAGGCGTCGCCCGTCCGGTGATGCGAGGCCTTGCGGATCCGGTACATGACCGGATCGCGCAGGTTGATGTTGCCCGACGTCATGTCGATCTTCGCGCGCAGGGTCTTGGTGCCGTCGTCGAACTCGCCGGCGCGCATGCGCGCGAACAGATCCAGGTTCTCCTCGACCGACCGGCCGCGGTACGGGCTCTCACGCCCCGGCTCGGTCAGGGTGCCGCGATACTCCGAGATCTGCTCCTGCGTCAGATCGTCGACGTAGGCCTTGCCCGCCTTGATGAGCTGGACCGCCCACGCATAGAGCTGCTCGAAGTAGTCGCTCGCGTAGTAGAGATGCTTGCCCCAGTCGTAGCCCAGCCAGCGTACGGTGTCGATGATCGAGTCGACGTACTCCTGGCTTTCCTTGGCGGGGTTGGTGTCGTCGAACCTGAGGTGGCAGCGGCCGCCGAACTCGCGGGCGATACCGAAATCGATCGAGATCGCCTGGGCGTGACCGATATGGAGATAGCCGTTGGGCTCCGGCGGAAAGCGCGTGATCACGTTGCCGCCGAAACGCCCGCTGGCGTTGTGCTCCAGGACGATCTCCCGGATGAAGTTGCTGGGCTTTTCTCTGGGCTCCTCGCTCATCCCGTTGAGTGTAACGCATGCGCCGCGACGATTCCCGGTGTCACGAGCGGACGGGCGGAGCGAGCCGCGTCAGGTCAGCAGCGCGAGTCGTCGGTGATCGTGAGGCCGAGCGTGCCCGTGGCGGGATCGTACTCGAAGTCGTTGCCCGGGCACTGAAACCGCGGCGGTCCGGCGAGCAGCCCGACGACCGTCGTCTTGTCGGGGGGAAACTGGCCTTTCTCCGCCTGATAGCTCCGCACGAGGCCCTGCACGGTGGTCAGGGTGGCCTGGTCGGCCGCGAGCTTCGTGCGCGCGAGCGGACGGTCTTGCTGCAGCTTCTCGACGGTCTTCGCGGTCGAGGTGAAGTACTGCATCAGCAGGTATCCGGCGGCGGCCACCACCGCGAGCACGATGACGATCTCGATGTAGCCGAACCCGCGCTGCTTCATCATGTTCATGATCGCGACTGTTTATGATCGCGCCTCGGCCGGCGGGGCCCCAGCCCCGCGACGGCCTGCAGCGCACACTGCAACGATCGTATCACCCGGGCCGCGGAGGCCCGCCAAGATGCGGTGCTCAGCGGGCTTCGAGCGCGGGCGCGTCCGGTCGACGGAAGCGGGACACGAACCGCCAGACTTCCAGGGCCGCGTCGATCGTGACGGTTTCCGGGCCCATGATCTTCTCGGGGAGCCGCACGTGCCCGCCCGGCCAGCCGTGGCCCGCGCCGGTCAGCTTCCAGAGCTGCACTTCCGCGCCGCCGGCACACGGTCCCCACACGAGGAGGGTCGCCGTGTGATCGGGTGCGCCGCGCGAGGGCGTGGTGCGCTGCTCCACGGTCCGCGGCTCGCTGGGACAACGGTCGTGCGCGACCCACTTCTGGAGCTCCGGCTCGACGGCACGATGGGTGACGCGGCTCTGGGTGCCCGGAAACGGCGGCCCGAGGCCGCCCGCGTAGAGCGCGCGCGGATCGTCGACGCTGTGAATGTGGAGCACCGGCACCGGGCGCGGCGGCGGGAAGCCCGGCGCCTGCATCGCGCCGGCCACGGGCGCGACCGCCGCGATGCGGTCGGACGCGTCGATCGCCATGCGGTAGGCCATCATGGCGCCGTTCGAGTGGCCCGTGGCATAGACGCGCGCGGGGTCGACCGACACGTTGCGCGCGACGTCGCGCAGCACGGCGAGCGCGAAGCCGACGTCGTCCACGTTCTGCGCCGCGGCGTAGCCGCAGCAGCCGCCGGCGTTCCAGGTCAGCAGCCGGCGGCCGAGTCGTCCCGACCCGTCGGGATAGACGACCACGAATCCCTCGCGGTCGGCCAGCGCGTCGAGCCCGGCATAGGCCTTGAACCCGGACGCGTTGCCGCCGCCACCGTGAAACGCGAGCACGACCGGCAAGGGCTGTCCCTCGCTCACACGCGGCGGGACGTGCACGAAGTAGGTTCGCGTGGCGCCGCCGAAGGCGAGCGAGCGATCGTGATCTCCGGCCCCGAGGGACACCAGTACCAGGGCAAGCGCGATCACGCTCACGATCCTAGCAGACCGATCGAAGCGAGCCGGCCTCGATGGGTTGACGGCCGGCTGCGCGGGCGCCTAGAGTGACGCGCCTGCAGGCGCGAGTCGAATCGAATCGTTCAAGGGAGCGTGACGATGGCGAAGATGCTGGACGGCATGGAGGCGATGCTGCGGGGCGAGGCCCCTCTGCCGGCGGCGGCGACCTTGCTCGGCATGCGGCTCGCGTCGTTCAGTGCCGGCGAGGCCCTCGTGGAGCTCGACGCGACCGCCGCCCACGGAAACCCGATGGGCACCGTCCAGGGCGGCGTTCTCGCCGCGGTCGCCGACGCGGCGATGGGCTGGGCCTACATGACGACGCTCGGCGAGGGTGAGAGCTACACGACCGTCGAGATGAAGGTGAACTTCCTGAGGGCCGTCCGCACCGGCCGCATCTCGGCGCGCGCCAAGGTGAAGAACGCCGGCCGCACGCTCGGCCTCATCGAGTGCGACGTCCTCGATAGCGGCGACAAGCTCGTGGCTCACGCCGTGAGCACCTGCATGATCCTGCGCGCGGCGCCGTCGGACGGCCGCTGAGGCATGGCGAACGATGGTCGCGCGGACCCAAGGTTGCGGTAGGGTATTGGGCCATGAGCGAATCCACCCCCGCCAATCCCGAGTTCATCCGCGTCAAGGACTGCGACCTGTGCCGCGCTCTGAAGCTGACGCCCTGGTTTTTCGAGGACGACATCTGCTGGATCGCCGAGTGCGAGATCTGCGAGACGCCGATGGTGGTGTGGCGCTTCCACGGCACGGCTCCCCCGGAGGCGCACGTTGCGCACATGCGCGAGCGGCTGCGCGAGGTCGCGACGGCGCAGATCGGCGAGTTCTGGGTGGACGGCCACATGCGCAACATCCCCGACCACTTCCACGCCCACGCGCGACCTAAAGACGGCTTTTTCGGTCGCGACCGGAAGCGCTGAGACCGCGCTACAATCTCGCGGCCGAACGCGCCGAAGGAGGCGACCCATGCGAGTCGACCCGTTGTTGACCCGTCTGACGCTCGGGCTCCTGGCTCTGGCCGCATTCGTCGGATGCACGCGCTCGCTGGAGATGAACTACTCGCCCGCTCTGTATCGCCTCCCGCAGGCCGACTCGCTGAAAGGGATCACCCTGGGCGTGGCCAAGCCCGAAGACCGTCGCGCCTCCGTCGTCCAGTCGGATCCCGACAACCTCACCTACGTGATGCGTCAGGGCTCGTGGCGATTCGGGATGACGTACAAGGGCCAGGAGTTCGTGCCCGTGGCCGACCTCGTTCAGGCGCTGTTCGTCGAGGAGTTCACCCGAGCCGGCGTCGAGAGCAAGCCGATCGCGAAGATTCTCACGAAGGACAAGCTCGCCGACATGCGCGCCGCCGGCGAACAAGCCGGGGTGCCCTACGTTCTCGGCGGCCGAGTGCTCGTCTTCGAGATCACGAACGACGCCGGATGGACGGTCATCAGTCGGCGGTCGGTCACGCTCGAGGTGACCCTGGTGCGCGTGCAGACCGGGGATGTGGCGTTCGACAACGTTGTCAGCATGGGCGATCGCGACGAGAGCGCCTGGGGCATCAGTCATGCGACCAGCGTCGATCGTCTTATGAACAGCGCGTTCCGGCAGGTCGTGACCCAGATCGTCGAGCAGGTCGCCGCGAAGATGGCGCTCGACCCGCGTGACGTCCACGTCCGGTTCGCGCTCGTCACGCGATGATCCCGGCGCGGCGCGTGGGGGTTACGCTCGCGCTCCTGGCGGGCCTGGGCGGCTGCGGGCTCCACTACTGGGGCAAGACCGGCGCCTCGCAGGACGACTTCAACCGCGATAGCTCGGCGTGCTCCAAAGAAGCCAGCCCGCAGTACGGAATCTTCATCGAAGACGTCTACCGCGCCTGCCTGCGGAGTCGTGGCTGGACCAGGGCGCAGCAGCAGGCGCCTCCGCCCGCCGGCTGGTACCGGGGCATCGAGTAGGTTTTGGGCGGTTGGTACGATGAGGAGTAGGCGGTCGATCTTCATGATGCAGTCCACGTCACGATGAAGACGGTCGAGATCGAGCCGACGTTCGAGAGCTGGCAAGCCGCGGCGCGCGCGCTCCTGAGAGACGCAACGCCACCCACGCAGGTGCGATGGCACGAGGCGTCGCCGTCGCGGCAGCCGTCGCTCCACGACCACCCGGCGCCGGCTGGTACGGTCAAGGTACCGCGGCAATTCGTGGAGCTTGCGCGTCAGGCCGCGGCGGCGTCCGAGCCCGCGCGATGGCAGATTCTCTACGAGACGCTCTGGCGGCTCGTTCACGAGAGTCGCGAGCTCTTGAACGATACCCGCGATCCCGGAGTTCGGCGATTCCACGCACTGCTCACGCAACACACCGCCGAGCCGGAGGCCGACAGCGCCACGCCGTTCGTTCCCGCCGGCGCGGGACTCGACGAGCTCAAGGCGGCCGCGGCGCGATGCAAGGGATGCGATCTCTACCGCCACGCCTCTCAGACCGTCTTCGGCCGCGGCCCGGCCAGCGCGCGGATCGTGTTCATCGGCGAGCAGCCCGGCGATCAAGAAGATCTTCAGGGAGCGCCGTTCGTCGGGCCGGCGGGCGAGGTGTTCGACAAGGCGCTACTCGAAGCCGGGCTCGAGCGCGAGAAGGTCTACGTCACCAACGCGGTCAAGCACTTCAAGTTCGAGCAGCGCGGCAAGCGCCGGATCCACCAGACGCCGCGCGCGACCGAGCTCAACGCGTGCCGCCCGTGGCTCGAAGCCGAGCTCGCCGTGATCAAACCGGACGTGCTCGTCTGCCTCGGCGCGACGGCGGCCCGTGCGATCTTCGGCGACAAGTTCAGGATCACGAAGGACCGTGGCCGCTTCGAAGCGACACGCTGGGCGCCGAAGACGATCGCGACCTACCATCCCTCGGCCGTGCTCCGCGGCGAGGGCGAGACGCAGCAGGCCGAGCTCTACGCGATGCTGCTCGAGGACCTGCGAAAAGTCGCGCGGGCTTAGCGGACGCTTGGGAGCGGGACCGGTGCTCCACTCCCAAGCGCCGTGGGGTTTTGCGCAGCACTGGGCTGCGCGTCCCGACATGCGCCGGGACTTGTTTACGATCCTAGGTTTGGCGCGCTGCCAGCGGCGAACCGCCCGACGGCGCGCCACTCGAGCCCGGTGGTGTCTCCATGATTGACTCCAGTCGGGTTAACACCCAGACCAGGAGGCGGCGCCGAGCCTCCCGTCGAATCCAGTCAACCGCCGTAGGCGTGGTCTGTCAACGAGTCGAGGACGCCGCGCCGAGCACCACCCCGAGCCAGGTGGAGATATCGCGAACCTCCTCGGCGCAGACCGAATGCGGCATCGGGTATTCGTGCCACTCCACACGATAGCCGAGCCCCACGAGCGTCTCCCGCGCCCGCAACGCGCGCGCCATCGGGATCATCGGATCCTGGGTTCCATGTGCCATGAAGATCGGCACATCGCGGTTCGCGGGCGCGGCCTCGGCGGCCAGCGTGTCCGCGAGCGGCAGCGAGCACGAGAGCGCCATGACGCCGGCCAGCCGCTCGCCGTGGCGGAGGCTCGTGTGCAGCGCCATCGCGCCACCCTGCGAGAACCCGGCGAGCACGATCGACGCGGCCGGCACGCCGCGCTCCTTCTCGCGCTGGATCAGCGCCTCGATCGCCTTCTGGGAGGCGCGTACGCCCGCAGGGTCCTCGCGCCGCACACCGCCGTCGTCGCGGATGTCGTACCAGGCGCGCATCACGTAGCCGCCGTTGATCGTCACCGGACGCATCGGCGCGTGGGGAAACACGAACCGGACGCCCGGCCGCGCGGGCAGGCGGAGCTCGGGCACGATGTCGACGAAGTCGTGGCCGTCGGCCCCGAGCCCGTGCATCCAGATGATGCTGACGCCGGGCGACGCGGTGGTTTCGATCTCGATCGCTTCGAGCTGGCTCATGGTAGCAGGTCGAACGGCGCGACGTAATTCTGCAGTGGAAACGGTGCATTGCGCAGATCGGCCAGCAAGCGCGGATCGGGCTTGCCGTCGCGCCCGAGCGGCCGCTGGCCGTCGGCGAGCTCGGTATCCGCGGATCCTCCGACGGCGCACGCGGCCAGCACGAGGCCGACGAACGCCACGGTGACGAGCCCTGGACGGCGACGGCGCATGCGGTATTCTAACTGACCATGGCGACTCCACGACTGATGGGAGCGGAAGTCAAACGCAAGGAAGACCCCCGTCTGATCACGGGCACCTCGACGTACGTGGGCGACCTGGCGCTGCCGGGTATGCACTACGTCGCGTTTGTCCGCAGCCCGCACGCGCACGCGCGTATTCGGCGGATCGACGCCGCGCCGGCGCTCAAACGCGCGGGCGTGTTCAAGGTGGTGACCGGCAACGAGATCCGCAAGCTCTGTGCGGCGCTGCCCATCGCCGGTGCTGGGGAGGGCGGCAGCAGCGATGCGTCGGCCAATATCGGGCGCAAGCACTATCCCCTGTCGGTCGATCGCGTTCGCCACGTCGGCGAGGCCGTCGCCGCGGTCATCGCGACGTCGGAAGAAGTCGCGGTCGATGCCGCGGCAGACGTCGTCGTCGACTGGGAGCCGCTCCCCGCGGTGGCCGACGTGTTCCAGGCCATGGCGAAAGGCGCGCCCCAGCTCCACGACGATGCGGCCGGGAACATCGAGCATCAGACCACGATCAAGTCCGGCGACCCGGACGCCGCGTTCGCCAAGGCCAAGCGCGTCGTGAAGCAGCGCATGGTCAGCCAGCGGCTCTGCGGCGTGCCGATGGAAGGCCGCGCGGTGCTGGCGGCGCCCGATCCCGACCTCGGGCGGCCTCATGGTGTGGGCGACGAACCAGGCGCCGCACGGCCTGCGCAACGACCTGGCGACGGCGCTCGGCATGCCCCAGAACCTGATCCGGGTGATCGCCCCGGAGGTCGGCGGCGGCTTCGGCGTGAAGTTCGGCTGCTACCCGGAAGACGCGACCGTCGCCGCGCTCGCGCGACTCTACCGCATGCCGCTGCGCTGGACCGAGACGCGGCTCGAGCACATGATGGCGACCACGCACGGCCGCGCGCAGGTCACCGACCTCGAGGCCGCGGTCGAGGACGACGGCACCATCACCGCGCTCCGCATGCGGGTGACCGCGGACATCGGCGCGTATCCGATCTTCACGTTCATTCCCGATCTCACCCTGAGCATGGGCGTCGGCGTCTACAAGTTCACGAACGTCGATCTTCAGTCCACGTGTGTCTTCACCAACTCGACGAGCGTCGCCGCGTATCGCGGCGCCGGGCGGCCGGAAGCCGCGTACTACCTCGAGCGGCTGATCGACGTGATCGCGGCCGAGCTCGGACGGGCGCCCGAAGACGTGCGGCGCAAGAACTTCATCCCGCCGAGCGCGTTTCCGTATCAGGCGCCGACGGGCCAGCACTACGACAGCGGCGAGTACGACCGCGCGCTCACGAAGGCGCTCGAGCTGTCGGGCTACACGAAGCTCCGCGCCGAGCAGAAAGAGCGCCTGCAGCGCCAGGACCGGAAGCTGCTCGGCATCGGCATGTCCTGCTACGTCGAGATGTGTGGCTTCGGCCCGTTCGAGAGCGCGGTCGTGCGCGTGGAGCCCGGGGGCACCGTCACCGCGTACACCGGGACCTCGGCGCACGGCCAGGGGCACGAGACCTCGTTCTCGCAGATCCTGTCCGATCATCTCGGCGTGCCGTTCGACAAGATCGTGGTGCGCCACGGCGACACCTTGAACACCCCGATGGGCAACGGCACCGGTGGCAGTCGGAGCCTGGTCGTGGGCGGCTCGGCCATCATGGGCGCAGCGCTCAAGGTGCAGGCGAAGGCGCGGCGCCTCGCGGCTCACATGCTCGAGGCGGCCGAGGCCGACGTCGTTCTCAACGACGGCCGCTATCAGGTGAAGGGCGTGCCCGACAAGGCGCTCACCATGGACGCGATCGCGCGCGCGCGCCTACGGCGAGGGCCTGCCCGAAGGGATCGAGTCAGGCCTCGAGTCGACCGAGTTCTTCCGGCCTCCGGCCCTCGTCTATCCGTTCGGCGCCCACGTCGCGGTGGTCGAAGCGGATCGCGACACCGGACACGTCACCGTGCGCGACTTCATCTCGGTCGACGATTGTGGCGTGCGCATCAGCCCGACATTGGTGACCGGGCAGGTGCACGGCGGTCTCGCGCAGGGCATCGCGCAGGCGCTGATCGAAGAGCTGGTCTACGGCTCCGATGGACAGCTCGTGACCGGCACGCTCATGGACTACCCGGTGCCGCACGCCGACGATCTTCCGTTCTTCAAGACGGACCAGACGGTGACGCCGTCGCCCCGCAACCCGATGGGAGCCAAGGGCATCGGCGAGGCGGCCACGATCGGCGCGACGCCGGCGATCGTCAATGCGGTCGTCGACGCGCTCAAGTCGTTCGGCGTGCGACACCTCGACATGCCGCTCCGACCGGAGCGCGTCTGGCAGGCGCTGAAGGGACGCTAGCGGCCCGAGGCCTCGACGAGGCCGGTCTGGCAGGCGACGCCGGTACCGCCGAGCCCGCAGTAGCCGCCGGGATTCTTCGCCAGATACTGCTGGTGATAGTCCTCGGCGTAGTAGAACTCGGGCGCGTCGAGGATCTCCGTGGTGATCGGGCCGTAACCCGCCTTCGACAGCATGCGCTGATAGGCATCACGCGCGGCTTCGGCCTGCTTGCGCTGCTCCGGCGTGTAGACATA
The DNA here is from genome assembly GCA_963789955.1 of uncultured Candidatus Rokubacteria bacterium. Classification (GTDB taxonomy): domain Bacteria; phylum Methylomirabilota; class Methylomirabilia; order Rokubacteriales; family CSP1-6; genus AR31. The sequence continues at coordinate 42,190 of CAWBMV010000019.1, read as the reverse complement.
GATGCCGGAGCGATACTGCGTGCCCACGTCGTTGCCCTGACGCATGCCCTGCGTCGGATCGTGGCTCTCCCAGAAAATCTTCAAGATTCCGTCGTAGCCGATGCGCTTGGGATCGAAGACGACGAGCACGACTTCGTTGTGGCCGGTGAGGCCGGAGCACACCTCTTCGTAGGTAGGGATTGGGCGTCAAGCCGGCCGCGTAGCCGACCGCCGTCGTGAACATGCCGGGCGCTTCCCAGAACTTGCGCTCCGCGCCCCAGAAGCAACCCATGCCGAACATGGCCGTCTCGAGTCCCGCGGGGAACGGCGCCGTCAGCGGATGGTGATTCACGAAATGCGCGGCGGGCACCCTCATACGCTCGGTGCGGCCCGGCAGCGCCTTGTCCTTCGACGGCATCACGAGCTTCGTTCGCGATCCCCACATGGCCATGTCCTCCCTTTACGCCTCGCCCTTCTCCCGCATCGACTTCTCGTCCCACAGCCAGATGTGATACCCGTCGGGGTCCTTCAGATCCGCGCCGTAGCCCCAGAACGTCTTCTGTGGTGGATGGACGAACTGCACCCCGGCCGCGACCAGCTGCTTGTGCTTCGTTTCGACATCACTCACCTGGAACGTCAGGACACAGCTCGGTCGTCCCGGTCCCCCGGGCGTCTCGGCGAGAAACAACGTGAAGCCTTCCTCGTCCTGTACCGCCGAGGTGCGCCGCTCTGGAATCTCGAACTCGAGCTTGAGCCCGAGCGTCGCGATGTACCAGTCGCGTGACTTGTCGCAGTCGGTCACCGCGATCGTCAGGTGATCGAGTTTGATCATGTGTCCTCCGATGGGACAGCTAGCCGCCGATCACGGCTCAAGGCCGGTGACGACAGAATACGCCATGCCCGGCCCGGGCCGCCAGTCACGGAACGCGGGAGGCGCCCGAGCGGTCGACCGCGGGGATGACCGCGTCGCCGATCAGCTTGATCGCGGCGGCGGGGTCACCGTGCGGCGCCAGCGCGATCTCGGTGAGGCCGAGGCGCTCGAAGTCGAGAAGCCGCCCGATACACCCTTCCAGCCCCCGGCGGTCGGAGGTCAAGGTCAGGTGCTCGATCACCCGCTGGGCGACGGGCGGCGGCGGCGACCACGGCTCGCGGCCCCCGAAGATCGCACGCAACATCTCCGGCTGGTTCGCGGCAAGCTCCCGGGCCTCGGCATCGGCGAGCCCGATCGAGGACGCGATCTCGCGGATGTAATACAGACGAAACGCGAGCTGGCGCCGGGCGAGGCGCTCGGCCTCGGCGAGCGTGTCCTGGACGTTCCACACGAACCAGTTGCTGAGCGCGAATGTCGTCGGCTCACGGCCGGCCTCGGTCAGCTCGGCGCGGATCCGCGCGACGAGCGCGCCGAGGTAGCCGAGCGGCATGTCGGTCACCATCACGCCGTCGGCCTTGCGCGCGCCCAGCCGGAGCATCCGCGGACGGTTGGCCCCGAGATAGAGCCGATCCATCGCGACGCGGCTCCACGGCGAGAAGAGCCCCTTCACGCGATAGTGGGCTCCGGCGTAGTTGATCTCGCCGCCCGCGGCCTGAGCGCGCAGGATGTCGAGGCACTCCTCGACGGCCTCGACCCGACCTCGTTTCGGTGGCGCGAGCGTCGCGGCCAGATCGCCGCCGGCCCCGAGCACCAGGCACGCGCGGCCCGGCGCGATCTCGTCGAGCGTCAGGAGCGCCAGACCGATGTGGACGGGGTGCATCTCGAACGGGCTCACCGCGATCGGGCCGAGCCGGATCCGGCGCGTCGCGGCGGCGGCCAGCGCAAGCCGCACGAAATGGTCCTTCGTGCGGGCTCCCCCTGATAACCATACGTGGGAAAACCCGTACGTTTCAGCCAGCCGCGCCAGCTCGGCGATCTCCGCCGCCGAGCGCCGCCCATCCAGGACTACGCCGACCCTCATTCGGGCAAAGATACGCTACAATGTCCCTCGCCCATGAAGCTGGCGAAAGCGAAACGCGTGAAACGAAAGCCGGCGGCCGCTCCGGCGACCGTGATTCGTCTCACTCCCGAGCACACCCTGCAGCGGACCGCGAAGCGATTTCTCGCGGCGCCGCAAGCCCGGTGCCCCAAGTGCGACAGCACGTACGTCGGCCGCGAGCCGGCGTTCATCCACTGTCGTTGCTGCGGCAAGCTCGCGCGGATCGCCGACGCGCCGCTCGAGCTCCAGGAGCTCTGGGAGATCCGGTCCGGCCTGCGCATCGCCTCCTGAGGAGTACCCATGGCGCTCGACTCCGGTAAGATCCGCGACTTCGTCCAGAAGACGTGGGATCACAGCATCGTTCCCACGCTCCACGAGTACGTCAAGATTCCGGCGAAGTCGCCGATGTTCGACGCCCAGTGGCGCGAGCACGGCCACATCGACCGCGCGGTCGAGCTGCTTCGGGGCTGGGCCGGCGAGCGGCCGATCGAAGGACTGCGCATCGAGGTCGTGCGGCTCGAGGGTCGCACGCCGGTCATCTTCATGGAGGCGCCCGGCACCGGCACCGACACCGTGCTGCTCTACGGCCATCTGGACAAGCAGCCCGAGATGGTCGGCTGGGCCGAGGGCTATGGGCCGTGGACGCCGGTGCAGCGCGGCGACAAGCTCTACGGCCGCGGCGTCGGGGACGACGGCTATGCGACCTTCGCCGCGCTCACCGCGATCCAGGCGCTGCAGGAGCAGCGCGTGCGCCACGCGCGCTGCGTGGTGCTCATCGAGGCGTGCGAGGAGAGCGGCAGCGGCGGATCTTCCCTTCTACGTCGATGCGCTCAAGGCGAAGCTCGGCACGCCGAGCCTGGTCGTGTGCCTCGACTCGGGCTGCGGCAACTACGAGCAGCTCTGGGGCACGACCTCGCTGCGCGGCGTGGTGGGCGGCGTCCTCACGGCCGAGGTGCTGACCGAAGGCGTGCACTCCGGCGCCGCCAGCGGCATCGTGGCCTCGAGCTTCCGCGTGCTGCGCCAGCTGCTCGATCGCGTCGAGGACTCGCGGACCGGTGCGATCATCCCGCGCGACTTCCACGTCGAGATCCCGCGCGAGCGCATCGCCGAGGCGCGCGAGGTCGCGAAGGTGCTCGGCACCGAGATCTACGATCGCTTCCCGTTCCCGCCGGGCGGCAAGCCGGTGAGCACCGACGCGTACGAGCTGATCCTGAACAACACCTGGCGTCCGGCGCTCGCGATCACCGGCGCCGCCGGACTGCCGCTGCCGGCCGACGGCGGCAACGTGCTGCGTCCGAAGACTTCGCTCAAGCTCTCGCTCCGCCTGCCGCCGACCTGCGAGGCCGGGCGCGCGGTGCGAAAGCTCAAGGAGATCCTCGAGGCCGATCCGCCCTACGGCGCGCGCGTCACGCTCGACACCTACGGCGACGCGGGCAACGGCTGGAACGCGCCCGCGACGGATCCGAAGCTCCTCGAATCGATCCAGCGCGCGTCGACGAGCTACTTCGGCAAGCCGGCGATGTTCGCGGGCCTCGGCGGCTCGATTCCGTTCATGAGCATGCTGGGCGAGCGCTTCCCGCAGGCCCAGTTCCTCATCACCGGAGCGATGGGGCCGGGCTCGAACGCCCACGGACCCAACGAGTTTCTCCACCTGCCGACCGGCGCCAAGGTGACCTCGTGCGTCGCGCAGGTCATTGCCGATCACACCGGGAGGGCGAAATGAAGGCGGGATTCCGTGTCCTCGACAGCGACCTGCACGTGATCGAGCCCTCAGACCTCTACGATCGCTACCTCGATCCGGCCTTCCGCGACCGCACGCCCCGGCCCACCGCCACGCGCGGCGCCTACACGAGCCAGTGGACGGTCGGCGACTTCACGTTCCCGCGGCCGCTCGGCCGGGGACGGGTCGACGCGGAGAAGCGCGCGGCCGCCGTACTGAAGGACTACGCCGCCGCACGCTTCGACTCGGTGTCGCAGCAGCGCGCGATGGACGTCGAAGGGCTCGACGTGGCCGTGCTCTTCCGCACGCTTCCGGTCGTGTGCGTCGATGCCTTCGAGCCCGCGTTCGCGATCGCGCTGTGCCGGGCGTGGAACGACTGGGCGGCGGACTTCCGCAAGCCCGCTCCGGCGCGGATGCACGCCGCGGCGCTCGTCACCTTGCACGACGCGACCCTGGCGGCGGCCGAGCTGCGCCGGTCCGTCAAGGAGCTCGGCTTCGTGGCGGCCCAGATGATGCCGAATCCGGTGAACGGCGTGAACCTGCACGACCCGAGAATGGATCCGCTGTGGACCGAGGCCGAGCGCCTGGGCGTACCGATCTGCTTTCATCCCGCGCCGAACAACTACTCGGACACCCACTTCGTGAATCGTTACCTCTCGGCGCCGAGCACGACCATCGCCGGCGGGCTGAACAATCCGATCGAGCTGATGGCGGCCGTCGCGTCGATGACGGCCGGCGGTGTCCTCGAGCGCTTCCCGCGCCTGCGCGTCGCGTTTCTCGAGGGCAACTGCAGCTGGCTGCCGTGGCTCCTGTGGCGGCTCGACGAATACTGGGAGATGGCGAAGAGCGGCGAGACGACGAAGCTGCAGGCGCCGCCCAGCGAGTACTTCCGCCGCCAGTGCTTCATCAGCGTCGACCCCGACGAGGACCAGGTCGAGTGGGTCGTCCAGAAGCTCGGCGACGACACGCTCGTGTTCTCGACCGACTATCCGCACTCCGACTCGCATTTCCCGGACGCGACCAACATTTTTCTGAAGCTCCCGCTGTCGGAAGCGAGCAAGAAGAAGATCCTCTGGGACAACTGCGCTCGCCTCTACAACCTGGCCGGCGCCTGATGCTCGCGCGGTAGTGTTCGGCTCGGCAGTCGCCGCGCAGCTTCCGGGCGGCGCCGCGGCCGAATCCGCGGTGGGTGCCGGCGCCGAAGAGATCACGCTCCAGCTGCTGTATCAGCTCATCGTGATCCTCCTCGCCACCCGGCTCGTCACCGCGGTCGTGCGCTGGCTCGGACAGACCGACGTGTCCGGCGAGATCCTCGCGGGCGTCCTGCTGGGGCCGAGCCTGCTCGGAGCCCTCTTCCCGGGGTTCATGCACGCTCTGTTTCCCGTCTCCACCGGCCCGATCTTCACGGGTCTGGCCCAGGTCGGGCTGATCTTCCTGATGTTCCAGATCGGCCTCGAGTTCGAGTTCCAGAGGCACCTCGGCGCGAGCCTCCGGCCGATCGTCGCCATCAGCGCGATCAGCCTCGTGCTGCCCTTTGCGATGGGCTATCTGGCCGCGCCGTGGTTCCACGCGAGGCTCTCGGAGCCGGTGCCGCTCTTCGGCTTCCAGCTCTTCTTCGCCGTGGCCATGTCGATCACGGCGATCCCGGTGCTGGGACGCATCCTCATGGAGCTCGGCCTCTCGCACACGCGGACCGCGGCCCTCACGATCGGGGCCGCGGCGATCGGGGACGTCTCCGGCTGGATCGTCCTCGGCGCGATCTCGTTGCTCGTGAAGGGCGCGTTCAGCTGGAGCTGGGTCGTCCCGCGGCTGGTCGGCCTGGCCGTCTACCTGGCGCTGGTGTTTCTCGTGATGCGCAGGCCGCTACGGCGCGCCATCACCGATCATCTGACGCGCCACGGTGGGATGCGTCCGACCTTCGTGCCCTACATTGTGATCCTGCTCTTCATCTCCGCCGCGATCACCAGCAACCTCGGAGTCTTCGCGATCATCGGCGGCTTCGTGATCGGCGTGGCGGTGCACGACGACCGCCGATTCGTGGAGGAGTGGAAGCGCCGTGTCTGGCCGATCGTCTGGGTGTTCTTCCTGCCGATCTTCTTCGCCTATACCGGCCTCAGGACAGATATCGCGGCCATCCAGGGCTGGACGGGCCTGGTGACGCTCCTGCTGATCCTCGCCGTCGCGTTCGTCAGCAAGCTCGGGGGCGCGTACGCGGCCGCCCGCCTGGTCGGCGAGGGACGGCGCAGCGCGCTCACGATCGGCGTCTGCATGAACACGCGTGGGATGATGGAGCTGATCGCGATCAACATCGGCAAGGATCTGGGCTTGCTACCGACCGACGTCTTCTCGATGCTCGTGATCATGGCGCTGGTCAGCACGTTCATCGCCACACCGCTCATCCGGCGGTTGATGAAGGGCCAGGAGAGACCGGCCGGCCTACTGGGAGAGCCGGCGGCCGCGAGCGGCTAGCAAGCCGTGGAATAGGAGACGACACGATGGGACACGACGCGCGCAACGCCTCGCTATCGGCGCAACAGCTCGAGCGTTTGTGGGAAGAGCACCTCAAGGGAGAGTTCGACATCAAGGACGTCGAGGCGACCCTGGCCACCATGGTCGACGATGCCTACGTCAACCACATGCCGGTGAACACCGGGGGCCGCGGGAAGAACGCGCTTCGGGCGTTCTATCGAGACGACTTCATCCCCTCGTGGCCTGACGATCTCGAGACGAAGCCGGTGAACCGCGTCGTCGGCGAGGGCCAGCTGGTAGACGAGCTGCACCTGACCTTCACGCATAGCAGGCCCATGCCCTGGCTCTTGCCGAACATCAAGCCGACGGGAAAGAAAATCGCGATGGACGTCGTCGTGGTCGTGCAATTCCGCGGGGACAAGCTCGCATGCGAGCGGATCTACTGGGATCACGCCGACGTGCTCCGTCAGGCCGGTCTGTTGAAGGAGTGATGGCTTGACGGCTCCGCGGTCTTCGCGGTATCAGGGGCGAACGGGGGAATAACGGCGTGGGACAGCTCGACGGTAAGGTGGCGATTGTCACGGGCTCGGGGCGCGGTATCGGGCGCGAAGTCGCATTGCGACTCGCACGGGACGGCGCCGCGGTCGTCGTGAACGACCTCGACGAGGGGCCGTCGAAGGAGACGATCGCGCTGATCGAGCAGATCGGCGGCCGGGCCGTCGCCTGCAACGGCGACGTGACGGCCAAGGACTTCGGCGAGCGCATCGTGGGCGTAGCGACGAAACAGCTCGGCGGGCTGCACATCATCGTCAACAACGCCGGCTACACGTGGGACAACGTCATCCAGAAGATGAGCGATGAGCAGTGGTACGCCATCATGGACGTCCACGTGACCGCGCCCTTCCGGATCCTCCGCGCGTTCGCGCCGTATCTGCGCGAGCAGTTCGAGGCGGAGTCCAAGCGCGGCGAGCGCATCGTACGCAAGGTCGTCCAGATCTCGTCCACGTCGGGTGTCCGCGGCAACGCGGGCCAGGTCAATTATTCGTCCGCGAAGGCGGCGGTCACCGGCATGACGCGCACACTCGCCAAGGAATGGGGCCGCTACGCCGTCACCGTGAACTGCGTGGCGTTCGGCTACATCCAGACGCGCCTGACGAAGCCGCTCGCCGAGGGCGAGGCCGGCACGATCGAGGTCGCCGGACGCCAGGTGAAGGTCGGCGTCCAGGGCGCGCGTATCGCCGGCATGAACCAGATGATCCCGCTCGGGCGCGGCGGACTGCCCGCGGAAGCGGCCGGCGCCATCTATCTCTTCTGCAGCCCCGATAGCGACTTCGTCAGCGGCCAGACGCTCGTCGTCACCGGCGGCGCGTAGCCCCGACCGAGATCGCGACCATGTCGGGACCGCTCAGCGGCGTCCGTGTGGTGGACTGCACCACCGTCGTGCTCGGCCCCTGGGCCGCGCAGCAGCTCGGTGACCTCGGCGCCGACGTCGTCAAGGTCGAGCCGCCCGAGGGCGACACCACGCGGCAGCTCGGCCCGATGCGCAACCCCGCCATGGGTGCGTTCTACCTGGCGGTCAATCGAAACAAACGTTCGATCGTGCTCGATCTGAAGCAGGAGGCCGCCCGGCGCGTGCTGCTCCGGCTCGCCGAGGGCGCCGACGTGCTGCTCCACAACTATCGGCCACAGGCCGCGCGGCGCCTCGGCATGTCGTACGAAACGTTCCGCGCGGTCAACCCGGGCATCGTCTACGTCGGCACGTACGGCTTCCGGGCGGCCGGCCCCTACGGCGAAAAGCCCGCGTACGACGACATCATCCAGGCGGCCTCCGGCCTCGCCTCGGCTCAGGCGTCGCTCATGGGCGAGCCGCGCTACGTGCCCACGATCGTCGCCGACAAGACCAGCTCGATGACCGTGCTGGCGGCCGTGCTCGCGGCGCTCTACCACAAGGCGCGCACGGGCGAGGGGCAAGAGGTCGAGGTGCCGATGTTCGAGAGCATGGCGGCCTGGGTGATGGTGGAGCACCTCTATGGCGAGACGTTCGTGCCGCCGCGGGACACGATCGGCTACAAGCGGATCCTCAATCCCTACCGGCGCCCGTTCAAGACGCGCGACGGCTATCTCGCGATCCTGCCGTACACCGACCAGAACTGGCGAGACTTCTTCATCCTCGCCGGCCGAAAGGATCTGCTGGAGGACCCGCGCTACAAGACGCTCGCAACGCGGCTCAAGCACATCGAGCAGCTCTACGAGGAGCTCGCGCGGATCGCGCCGAGCCGGACGAGCGCCGAATGGCTGGCCGAGCTGGACCGGCGGAACATCCCCGCGATGAGCGTCAACTCGCTCGAGTCGCTGCTCCATGATCCGCACCTGGAAGCCGTCGGGTTCTGGCAGATCGTCGAGCATCCGACCGAAGGGACGATGCGGCTGCCCGGCATTCCGGCCACCTACAGTAAGACCCCCGGCGCCATTCGCCGCCTGCCGCCGCGGCTCGGGGAGCACAGCGTCGAGATCTTGCGCGAGGTCGGGATCGGCGACGAGGAGATCAACGCTCTGCTCGGGTCGGGCGCCACGCGCAGCGCATCCTGACCCCTACCGAAGGCTACTGAGCCTCAGGCTACGCGATCGAGCGGCGCTTGTTCCGGACGTAGTCGACCAGGATGTACTCGCCGAGGCGATCCGGGCTGGCGAAGAACGCGCGGCCCTTGTTGATGCGGGAGAGCTGGTCGATGAACTGCGTGAGCATCTGGCTCTGCTCGAGCATGAAGGTGTTGATGATGATGCCCTCGCGCGTGCAGCGCTGGACCTCCTTCAACGTCTCCTCGAAGGTGCGGCGGGTCGGCGGGTAGGCGAAGTCGGGCTGGCCGCCTTCCATGTGGGCGGTCGGCTCACCGTCGGTGATCATGATGATCTGCTTGTTGCCGCCCTTCTGCTTGCCCAGGAGCCGCCGCGATACCTGAAAGCCGTGGTGCATGTTGGTGCCGATGTTCCACTCGCTGTACATGAGCTTCGGCAGGTCCTCGGCCTTGAACTCGCGCGCCATGAGCGAGAACCCCAAGATGTACAGACTGTCGCGCGGGAACTGACCGCGGATCAGCGCGGTCAGCGCGAGCGCGACCTTCTTGGCCGGGAGGAAGTAGCCGTTGTTGATCATCGAGCGGCTCATGTCCAGCATGACGACCGTCGACGCCTGGGTCGAGAGCTCGGTCCGGATCACCTCGAAGTCATCCGGTGACAGGCGCACCGGCGTGCCGGCGCCGTTGCGCTCGACCGCGTTCATCAGCGTCTTCTTGAGATCGAGCAGGAACGGATCGCCGAACTCGTAGCGCTTGGCCTCGTCGGTCGGGTCGCCGCCCGCGCCCCGGCGCTCGACGGCGTGCCGCCCGAAGCGGTCGCGCTTGAGACTGGCGAAGATGTCCTTGAGCGCCTTGTCGCCGAGCTTGCGGATCGCCCGCGCGGTCAGCTCGAGCCGGTCGCCCTTGCGCTCGAGGTAGCCCGCTTCTTCCAGCTTCTTCATGAGCTCTTTCAGCCGCTCGAGGTCCTGCGCCGATTCCTCGCCGATGAGCTTCTCGACGTCGACCGGATCGATCTTCTCCAGATCGTTCGGCGACTGCACGCGGCGCAGCTGGCGCTCGAGCTCCTCCATCTGCTGGAGCTCGTCCATCAGCTTCATCGCCTCTTGCATCGTGACGTCGTCCTCGCCGCGGAAGTCGTAGCGCCGGCGGAACTCCTCGGTGAGACCGAGCTGGTCGAGGTGCATCGCGAGCTGGGCCATCTCGGCCTCCAGCCGCTCGTCCTGCATGAACAGGCTCGACATCATCTCCTGGAGCTGGCGGCGCTGTCCCGGCGACATGCTGTCGAGGAGCGACTGCATCTGCCCGGCCTGACGCCCGAGCTGCTCGAGCAGCTCGTCGAGGCTCTCGACGCCGGGGAAGTTCTGACCCCACTTCTGCTTGAACGCGTCGAAGTCGGGCTCGTCGCCCTCGGCGCGCTGCCGCAGCATCTGGTTGAGGTCACGCATCATCTCGCGCATCCGCTTGAGGTCGTCGGGGCTCATGTTCTGGAGCGATTGCTTCATGCCCTGCATGAACGGCTGCATCATCTGCTGTTGCAGCGACTTCATCAGCTCCTGGAACAGGCGCTCCGCCTCGGGATCGGCGAACTTGTAGTCCTGCAGCTGCTTGATCCGGCCGGCCGGATCCGGAGGGAGCTGGTCGAGTGGCTCCAGCTTCTTCGCGCGCTCGTTCGCGTTGGGGACCTGCCGCTCGATCCCGGTGCGCTCGGTCTGGATGACCTCGTCGAGCTTCTTCTTGATGTCCTCGAGCGCCGAGCCGAGGTCGTAGCGGTCGAGCTGCTCCTGCCGGCGCTTGCGCAGCCGGTCGAGCAGGTTCTGCAGACCGGGCATCTGGCCGCCCTGGGGCATCTGCAGGCCCCGCTGGAACATGCGCCGGAGCGCGTTCCGCAAATCACCGTCGGACATGAGATCGTCGGACATCGCCGCCAGGAGGTCGTCGGCGTCGAGGTCCGCGAGCTGCTGACTGCCGTCCCAGCGCGAATAGCGGAAGAGCATGGACGTGATTATAGGGCCGCCGGTTGTCGTATGCTAACCGTCATGACCACTCCGGCCCGTACCGCCAATTTCGAAGAGCTCCTGTCGGCCCGCGCCCGCATCGGGTGGGGCGGGTCCGTCACCACCGTCCGCCCGGTCGCCAAGCCGCTCTACGAGTTCGGCGGAGGCTTCCCCGACCCGGCGTCGTTCCCCTATGACGGCATGGTCGAGGCCACCCGCAAGATGATCGACGCCGAAGGCGCGGAGGCCCTCACCTACGGCGACCCTCAGGGCTATCGCGGGCTGCGCGAGCTGATCTGCCACAAGTACAAGTTCTACGAGAATCTCGACGTGACCCCCGAGAACATCTTCATCGCCAACGGGTCGGGCGCCGCTCTGTCCCTGGCATTCAGCGCCTTCGTCGATCCGGGCGATCCGATGATCATCGAGGCGCCGACGTTCTCCGGCTCGCTCAACAACATTCGCCGCCACGGCCCCGAGATCCACGGCGTGCCGGTGGACGCCGACGGCATGGTCATCAGCGCGGTCCGCGAAGCGCTCGAGAAGATCCGCCGCTCGGGCCGACGGTGCAAGCTGATCTACACGATCGTCAACTTCCAGAACCCGGCGGGGCCCGATCTTTCGATCGGCCGTCGCCAGGAGCTGATCGAGCTGGCCGAAGAGTACGACACCCTCATCCTGGAAGACGACGCCTACAACGAGCTCCGATTCGAAGGCGACTCGAAGCCGCCGGTCTACGCGCTCGATCGCAACGGCCGGACGATCCGCGCGGGCACGCTCTCCAAGATCCTCGGCGCCGGGGTACGGCTCGGCTGGCTCTGCGCGCCGACCGCGATGCTTCCGGCGTTTCAGGGCTTCAACTTCGGCGGCGGCGTCAACCCGTTCATGTCGCGCGTGGCGACCTACTTCCTGCGCGATCACATGGAAGCGCACGTCAAGGTGCTGGTCGGCGTCTATCGGGCCAAGCGCGACGCCATGCTGCGCGGGTTGTGGGAAGTGCTCAAGGGCACTGACGTCGAGATCAGCCGGCCGCAAGGCGGGTTCTTCGTCTGGATCAAGCTGCCGTCTGCGACCAACGTCGCCAAGCTCGAGGACCTCGCGACCCAGGCGCGCGTGCAGTACACGCCCGGACGCGCGTTCTTCGCCGGCAAGGGTGGCGAGCGCCACATCCGGCTGGCCTTCAGCTACGAGCAGCCGGACAAGTGCTACGAGGGCAGCAAGGTCCTCGCCAGAGCGATCCTCGACGCCGGGCGCGCCTAGCGGCGCTGCGCCGCGCCCCCTACAACTCCTCGGCGATCACACGCCGTGCTCGGCCGGGATCGGCATGCCGGGTCCCACCGGACGTCGCAAGAGCGCTTCTTCCGGCACGCCGTTCCGGTATTGCTTGACCAGCGCGTCGGGATCGATCTGGACGCCGATCGGATTCTCCGCGAACGCCGCGCTCTGCATGTACGCGTTCGCCTCGTCGGCGGTCCGGAAGCAGTCGACCTGAAACTCCAGTCGGTTGCCGTCGGGATCCTTGTAATAGAACGAGAGAGTCGGGCCGTGATGCACCGGCCAGTACGGCAGGATGCCGTGCTGCTTGAGCCGGGAGTAGGTGTCCAGGAGGTCTCCCAGGTTCGCGTAGGTGTACGCGACGTGATCGACGCCGATGTCGGCGCGTGGCCCCGCCGGCTCGCCCGTCGGCTTGAGCGCGGACAGGTTCACGAACGCGAAGCGATGATGCTCCTCGTCGTACGTGAGGAACGCGAGCATCGGATCCTTGTGCTGCAGATCGGCCTCGAAGACTTGCCGGTACCAGTCGACCATCTCGTCGAATCGTCGCGTTCGATAGACCACGTGGGCGAACTTCGAGGGTCGTGCCATATGCGTGCTCCTTTTCCGCTCACGATACCGCGCGCCGCAAGCGAGGGACGCTACTTCGGGGTGATCTCCTGATAGTCGACGTTGCTGACGACGCCGCGGTCGTCATACGTCACGATCAGGTACTTCTGACGAAACTTCGCGTTGAAGGGGCCGCCGCTGGTCTCGGCGTACAGGTAGACGTCGGCCTGGGCCTTCTGATCGCTGATCAGCGGGTAGGCATATTTGCCACCGGGGCGTCCAATCAAGCGCACGACGTCATCGCGGGTCGACACGCCCTTCTTGATCGCCGATACCTTCGCGGCGTCGAAATCGGTCTGGTCCTCTTTCCATGAGCTCGAGAAGTCGTACCCGGCGAGCTTGTCGTCGAAAAAGTAGAAGCCCTGACCGCGCGTCGGATTGACGCCGGCGCGGGCGGGTGTCCCACCGCTCGTCGCGAAGGCGTAGGTCATGGTCTGGAGCTGCTTGCCGTTCTTGGCGAAGGTCCCCTCGCGATACGGCGTAGCCCAGACGCTGAAGGATCTCCTGACGACTCGTCTGCCCGAGCACGACGGGTGTCTTGAGGCGGCTTGGCTGAGCTCGCGCAGCCCGCGATGACGACCGCCAGCGCCAGGCCTGCCGTGAGACGTGACGTCATCGCCATCCCCCTGGTCCGCCGGCGTCGAGTACGGCCGGGTCCGCGAAGGGAGCCGGAGGGCCCGTCGGGCTCAGCTCCGGTAGCGGTAGCGTCCGGCGCGTGAGTCCTTGTTGAGCTTACGGCTGAGATGCAGGCCTTCGAGCACGAATTCGAGCGCCGCGGCGGTGCTGGCCGGGTCGCCGGCGCCGAGCTTCTTCAGGGCCGGCTGGAGCGCGCGCATCTCGGTGATCTGGCGCACGTACTCCGGCGACGGCATCGAGTCCGCGACGTCGATGCCGAAGCCGCCCTGGAAGGCGGCCACGACCGCGTCCAGCTCGCCGCCCGTGAAGCTCCGGTTGAAGACGTTGAGCACGGCCTTCTGGACGAGCTTGCCGAGCACCTTGTCCTCGCCGCCGTCGCCGAGCGTCTCCAGCTCGATCTTGCCGCTGGTGGAGGCGACGATGGCGCCGAGGTCGCTCACCCGCGGGGCCACCTCGCGCTCGTCGAGACGGATGGCGCGCTTGAGCGCGTTGGACAGGAGGTTCTCCCAGTTGCAGATGCTCACGCGGACCGACACGCCGGAGCGCTGGCTGATCTCCGGCGCCTTGCGCGCCAGGTGGGTCAGCTCGGCGACGACCTGCTTCATGTACGTCGCCGGCGCGTACTGGAAGCCGGCCGCCGGGAACTGCGTGAGCTCGGCCTCCATGATCGCGATCTCGTCTTCGAGCTTCCGCGGATAGTGCGTGCGGATCTGGGAGCCGAAGCGGTCCTTGAGCGGCGTGATGATCCGGCCGCGATTGGTGTAGTCCTCGGGGTTGGCGCTGGCCACGACGTACACGTCGATCGGCAGGCGAACCTTGTAGCCGCGGATCTGGACGTCGCGCTCTTCCATGATGTTGAGCAGGCCGACCTGGATGCGCTCGGCCAGGTCCGGCAGCTCGTTGATCGCGAAGATGCCGCGGTTGGTCCGCGGCACGAGCCCGTAGTGAATCGTCAGCTCGTCGGCGAGGTAACGGCCCTCGGCGACCTTGATCGGATCGACCTCGCCGATGAGATCGGCGATCGTGATGTCGGGTGTCGCGAGCTTCTCGCCGTAGCGGCGATCGCGCGGGATCCAGCCGATCTCGGCCTTGTCACCGCGCTCGGCGACGGCCTGGCGGCAGGCCTGACAGATCGGCGCGAACGGGTTGTCGTTGATCTCGCAGCCGGCCATGCCCGGCATCTCGTCGTCGAGCAGCTCGGTCAAGAGACGCGCCATCCGCGTCTTGGCCTGGCCGCGCTCGCCCAGGAAGACGATGTCCTGGCCGGAGAGGATCGCGTTCTCGATCTGCGGCAGCACGCTCTCCTCGTAGCCGACGATGCCCGGAAAGAGTCCGGCGCCCTTCTTGAGCCGCGCGATCAGATTGTCGCGCAGCTCCTGTTTCACCGTCCTCGACTGATACCCGCTCGCTCGCAGCTCGCCGATCGTCCGCGGTTTGCTCATAGCGGCACTATGTGGCCTGCGTCCGTCATCAGGCTCGCCTCGACGGCGGGACCCCAGTCCTCGCAGCACGGCTCGTCGACTACCCGGCCGCCGACCGACTCCGACCAGCGTGCGCACCAGCTCGATCTCGCCTGCGTGGGTCATGCCGTGCGAGACGCAGGTCTGGCCGAGCGCGCGGATGCCCGGCATCTCGCCGAGCGGCTTCACGGTGATGACCACGTCGAGCGCCGCCGGGTCCGTCTTCGCGATGAAGTCCTCGGTGCTGGCCCACACCTTCTGCGTGTAGTCCCGGAACAGCGCGACGTCCTTCAGGCGCAGCGCCTGGGCCTCCGCCGTCGACATGCCCGTGCCCTGGGCCACCGGCGGCAGGCCGAGCTTCTCGGCGTACCCGCCTTCCGCCCACACGGTCGCGCGGCGATTCTGCAGCACGAAGCGCACGACGTTGTCTTCCGTCCGCGCGTAGTGCCAGAAGATCCACGCGAGCGTGTTCGCCTTGGGGTGGTTCGCGGGCACCGCGTGGAGCTGCGCCGGCGTCAGGTCGCCGATCGCCTTGTCCAGCATCGCGTGCAGGCGCTTCAGCTCGGCGTGGATGAACTCGAGGGCGGTCATCGTGCGGTCTCCTTTTTTACGGCTGTCTTGGAGGGTAATCTTCCCACTGGAGAGGCCCATGGGCGACTGGTTTCCGAAGCAGACGGTGGGGTCCCTGCCCGAGCGCGCGGCCGCGCGCTGGGGGGCGCGCGAAGCCCTCTACTTCAAGGGACGGCGCTGGAGCTTCGCCGAGCTGTCGGCCTCCGTCGACCGGCTGGCCCGCGGGCTCATCGCGCTCGGCGTGCGACCCGGCGAGAAGGTCGCGCTCTGGATGGTGAACCGCCCGGAGTTCATCGAGGCGATGTTCGCGGTGATCAAGATCGGCGCGGTGCTCGTGCCGATCAACACGCGCCTGCGTACGGAGGACACCGCCTACATCCTCGGCCAGTCCGATGCCGCGGTGCTGCTCATCGCCGATCGCTCCGGGCCCGTCGACTACCTCGGCATGGTGAAGGAGCTGGCGCCGTCTCTCCGCGCCGGGAGCGCGCGCGAAGAACGATTCAAGCACCTTCGTCTCGTCGTCTCGGCCGGCGACGAGCGGCACCTCGAAACCCTGCACTGGTCCGCTGCCCACGCGGCGGGCGACCAGGTCAGCGCCGCCGCGCTCCGCGCGCGAGCCGCCGAGGTAGATCCGGACGCCACCGCATTTTTCATGTACACCTCCGGGACGACCGGGTTCCCGAAGGGCGCGATGCACGCATCACGCGATCGTCCGCAACCTGGTCGATCGGGCCTTTCGCATGGCGATCACGCCGGCGGATACGATCATGATGTACCTGCCGCTGTTTCACCTGTTCGGCTTCTCCGACGGCGCGCTCATGTCGATGGTGACGGGGGCCCGCCAGGTGCTCACCGAGACCTTCGACCCCGCGGAGAGCCTGGCGCTGATCGAGCAGGAGCGCGCGACGATCCTCCACGGCTTCGACACGCACTACAAGGAACTGATGGAGGCGCACGAGCGTTCTCCCAGAGACGTGTCCAGCGTCCGAACCGGCATCCTCGCCACCGGCATGTCGAGCTCCGTGCCGATTGCCCGCAAGGCGCGCAAGGTGTTCGGCCGGTTGCTCTCGGGATACGGCATGAGCGAGTTCGGCGTCGGCGCCGCGCTCAGCGCGCTCGATTCCACCGAGGAGCAGTGCACCGAGGCGTCGGGATTCCCCGCGCCGGGATACGAGATCCGCGTGGTCGATCCCCAGACGGGCGCTGGATCAACCGCCGGAGGTCGCCGGCGAGATCCTCGTGCGGAGCTACATGACCATGCAGGGCTACTACGGCAAGCCCACCGAGACGGCGCAGGCGCTCGACCGTGACGGCTGGCTGCACTCGGGCGACATGGGCGTCATGCGGAGCGACGGGCATCTGCGGTTCATGGGTCGCTACAAGGACATGCTCAAGATCGGCGGCGAGAACGTCGACCCGATGGAGGTCGAAGCGTTCCTGATGGGCCTGGCCGGCATCAACCTGGCCGCCGTCGTGAGCTTTCCCGACGCGCGCCTGTCGGAAGTGGGCGTCGCCTTCGTGAAGCGCGAGCCCGGCCACGCGCTCACCGACGGCGACCTGCTCGCGCAGTGCAAGGGCCGGATCGCGGGCTTCAAGATCCCCCGCCACGTGATTTTCGTGGACGACTTTCCGATGACGAGCTCGGGCAAGATCCAGAAGGTGAACCTGCGCGAAGAGGCGCTGAGACGCATCGCGCCCGCGTGAGGTATGATGCGCCCCGTTCCGGCCACCCGGCACGGGATATTCGAATTCCAGAGGAGCGGACCATGCCAAGGACCATCAAGGGATTCGCGCTCGTCCTGGGGGCGCTCGTCGCGCTCACCCTGACCGAGGCCGCCCATGCGCAGAAGAAGACGCTCGTCGTCGCGCTCAACCAGGATCCCGACATCCTCGATCCCGACCCTGGCCCGCACGTACGTCGGGCGGATCATCTTTTCCCAGATGTGCGAGAAGCTCTACGACATCGACGAGGGGCTGCGGATCCATCCGCAGCTGGCCGCCAGCATGCCGGCGATCACCGACGGCGGCCGGACCGTCACGATCAAGCTGCGCTCGGGCGTGAAGTTCAACGACGGCACGCCGATGGACGCGGAGTCGGTCCGCTTCTCGCTGGACCGGCACCGCACCCTGAAGGGATCGAATCGAGCCAGCGAGCTCGCGCCGGTCGAGGCCGTCGAGGTCGTCGATCCGCTCACGATTCGCCTGCGCCTGAAGGCGCCGTTCTCGCCGCTGGTCGCCCAGCTGACCGATCGCGCGGGCATGCCGCTCTCGCCGACGGCGGTCAACAAGCTCGGCGAGAAATTCGGCACCGCGCCGGTCTGCGTGGGCCCGTGGCAGTTCGCCGAGCGCGTCGCGCAGGATCGCATCGTCGTCGAGAAGTCCACCCACTACTTCGATCCGGGCCAGGCGAAGTTCGACAAGATCATCTTCCGGATCATCCCCGACGACAACGTGCGCCTGGCCAATCTGCGATCCGGGTGACATCGACGTCATGCACCAGGTGTCGCCGACCGACGCGACCGCGCATCAAGCGCGAGGGGCGGTTCGAGCTGTCGAACGTGACCGGGCTCGGCTATCAGGGCATCACGATCAACCTGCGCAACAAGACCGGCAAGCAGAACCCGCCCGGCGACCTCGGCACGCCGCTGGCCAACGACCCGCGCGTGCGTGAGGCGTTCGAGCTCAGCATCGATCGCGAGGCTCTGAACCAGGTGGCGTGGGACGGACTCTTCACGCCGGGCTGCACGCCGATCCCGCCGATCAGCGTCTTCTTCGACAAGAGCCGCAAGTGCCCCGGCCGCGACGTGGCGCGCGCCAAGAAGCTCCTGGCCGACGCCGGGCTCGCCGGCGGCTACAGCTTCGAGATGACCGTCGTCAACAATCCACGCGAGCGCCGGGTGGCCGAGGTCATCCAGCAGATGGCGCGCGAGGCCGGCTTCAACATCTCGCTGCGCGCCCAGGAGTTCGCCTCGGCGCTGACCGACGACGACGACGGCAAGCACCAGGCGTTCCAGATCGGCTGGAGCGGCCGCGTGGATCCCGACGGCAACATCCACATGAATCAGACCTGCAAGGGGAGCCTGAACGCCACGCTCGCCTGCGACGAGAAGATCGACGCGATCCTGAACCGGGCGCGCGAGGTGAGCGACGTCGATCAGCGACGAGCTCTCTACCGCGAAGCGATCGACCTCTTCACGGCGCGGCGCAACATCATCTACATCTACCACCCGAACTACATCGTCGCCTTCCCCAAGAACCTGAAAGGGTACAAGGCCGTGCCCGACGGTCTGATCCGGATCAAGGGCACGTCCTGGAACTGATCCGGTAGTCGGCGGCGCCGGTGTTCGACTTCCTGGTCCAGAGGGCCGCGATCTCGGTCGTGACCCTCTTCGTCATCAGCATGGTCGTCTTCACCGGCGTCCGCATGATCCCCGGCGATCCGGCCCGCGTCCTGGCCGGGACCGACGCCGACGCCGCCGGCATCGAGGCGATTCGCGAGAAGTACGGCCTCGGCGACCCGATTCCGCTCCAGTACCTGCGCTGGGTGGGGCTGGCGCTCCGCGGCGATCTCGGTGCACTCGATCCGCACGCGCGAATCGGTGGTCAACACGGTCGCCACCAAGCTGCCGATCACGATGGAGCTCGCGTTCCTGTCGCTGCTCATCGCGGTCGGCATCGCCATTCCGGCCGGGCGTGCTGGCGGCGGTGCGCCGCAACACGGTCTGGGACATGCTGGCCAGCGGCGCGTCGCTGGGCGGCGTGTCGATTCCCGAACTTCTGGCTGGGGATCATGCTGATCCTGTTCTTCTCGGTGCAGCTCGGCTGGCTGCCGGCGTCCGGCTTCGTGCCGATCTGGGAGAGCCCGCTCGACAACCTCAAGCGCATGATCATGCCGGCGTTCGTGCTGGGCACCGCCCTCGCCGCCGTCCTGATGCGGCAGACTCGCAACAGCATGATCGAGGTCATGAGCGCGGACTACATCCGGACCGCGTACAGCAAGGGGCTGGCCGGCCGCGCCGTCGTCTTCCGCCACGCGATCCGCAACAGCCTGATCCCCGTCGTCACGATTCTCGGTCTGCAGATGGGCGCGCTGATGAGCGGGGCGGTCGTCACCGAGCAGATCTTCGTCGTGCCCGGGTTCGGTCGCCTCATCGTCGAATCGGTGTTCACGCGCGACTATCCGCTGGTGCAGGGCGTGGTGCTCATCACGGCCAGCTCGTACGTGCTGATCAACCTCCTGGTCGACCTGTCCTACTCGCTCCTGAATCCTCGCATCCGCATCGGGGGCACGCCCCGTGAGTCCTAGCACGACCGCGACGACTGCGGTGCTGGCCCAGACGCTGTCGGCGGAGCCGGACCGCCTCGCCCGGGCCTGGCGGCAGGCCCGGCGCCGGCCGGCATCCGTGGTGGGCGCGGTGATCGTGCTCCTCTTCGTGGTCGCCGCGATCGCGGCGCCGTGGATCGCCGGCGCCGATCCGATGCAGACCGACTGGAAGCTGATCCGCAAGGCGCCGAGCCTCGCGCATCCGTTCGGCACCGACGATCTCGGACGCGACACCTTCGCGCGCGTCGTCTGGGGCTCGCGCATCTCGATGCAGGCCGGCGTGTTCTCGATCCTGCTTGGCGATCGCCGTCGGCGTGCCGCTCGGCCTCGTCGCGGGCTTCTATCGCGGCGCCCTCGACCAGGCGATCATGCGGCTGACCGACGCGTGGCTCGCGTTCCCGTTCCTGATCCTGGCCATCGGGCTGGTGACGATCATGGGGCCCTCGCTCACCAACGCCACCATCGCGATCGGGCTCGGCGCGACGCCGACCTACATCCGGCTCACGCGCGGCCTCGTGCTCTCGACCGCCGCCGAAGACTACGTGCAGGGCGCCCGCGCGCTCGGCGCCGGCGATCTGAGACTCATGAGCCGTCACGTCCTGCCGAACATCGTGAGCTCGCTCATGGTGCAGGCCACGATCTCGATCCCGATCGCGATCATCGCCGAGGCCGTGCTCTCGTTCCTCGGCCTCGGCGTGCAGCCGCCCGCCCCGAGCTGGGGCACGATGCTGAACACCGCCCAGCAGTTCCTCGACACGGCGCCGTGGATGGCCTGGTGGCCGGGGCTCGCGATCTTCTCGCTCGCCCTGTCGTTCAATCTCGCCGGCGACGGCCTGCGCGATCTCCTCGATCCCCGGGACTACTGAGACGACGCGGCGCGCGCGGACGTCTGTGCGCCGCCGTCGTACGGGCTCGATCTGCCGGATATAATCGGCGCGTGCGTCCGACCCTCGTTCTCCTGGTCCGCCACGGGCAGACGCCGACGACCGGCAAGGTGCTCCCGGGGCAGGCGCCGGGCCTGCATCTCGCCGAAGAAGGTCAGCGGCAGGCGAACGTGGTGGCGGCGCGGATCGACAAGCTGCCCAAGCTCGCGGCCGTGTACGCCTCGCAGCTCGAGCGCGCGCGCGAGACCGCGCTGCCGATCGCGCGCACGCACGGCCTCGCGGTGCGCGTCGAGCGTGACCTGGCCGACGGCGACGTCGGCGAATGGACGGGTCAGAAGCTCTGGCAGCTCTCCCGCAAGCCCGAGTGGCAGACCGTGCAGCGCCATCCGAGCGGGTTTCGCTTCCCGGGCGGCGAGTCGTTCATCGAGATGCAGACGCGCGTCGTCTCGGCGCTGGCCCGGATCGTCGAACGCCATCCCGGCGCCACCGTGGTCGCCGTCTCGCATGCCGATCCGATCAAGGCGGCGGTTGCTCACGCGCTGGGCATCCACCTCGATCTCTTCCAGCGCATCATGATCGCGCCGTGCTCCGTCACGGCGATCGGGTACCATCGCCATGGACCGGTCGTGCTCACCGTGAACTCCGTCGACGGGGATCTCGGTTGGCTTGGAGGCAAATGAGCTCGTCGTTCGAATTCGTCGCCCCCGATCACTTCACCGCCGGCGCCGTCGGGCCGCCGGGCCAGCGCGTCTTCTATCTGCAGTCTCGTGAGAAGGGCACGCTCGTCACCCTGAAGAGCGAGAAGGAGCAGGTGCGCGCGCTCGCCCAGTATCTTTCGAGCCTTCTCGAGAAGCTGCCGGCCGTCGGCGAGCGGGCCCCTCGCGACCTCTCGCTGCTCGAGCCCGTCGACGTCGCCTGGATCGTCGCCTCGATCGCGGTCGGCTACGACGAGGCGCGCGATCGCATCCTGGTCGTCGCCAACGAGCTCCTGGAAGAAGAGGAAGGCGGTGATCCGGCGTCGGCGCGGGTCCTGATCACGCGCGCCCAGGCGGCGGCGTTCGTCAAGCAGGCGGACGTCCTGATGAAGGGGAGCCGCCAGATCTGCCCGTGGTGCAGCCAGCCCAAGGATCCCGGCGGGCATACCTGCCCGCGGAGCAACGGCCACGTCGTCCACTGAGACCTTGGACGTCCTCGCCCGCGGCGAGGTGACCCTGAAGGGCCGCATGCCGTGGGCATCCAACGCGACGTTCCTCGTCGAGCTGGCGCTCGCGGGTGTGACGACTCGCGCGGTGTACAAGCCGGAGCGCGGCGAGCGGCCGCTCTGGGATTTTCCGCGCGGGCTCTACAAGCGCGAGCTCGCCGCGTGGCATCTGTCCGAGGCGTTCGGCTGGGGGCTCGTGCCGCTCACGATCGAGCGCGACGGCCCGTACGGCGAGGGCTCGTTCCAGCTCTTCATCGACGCCGACTTCGAGCAGCACTACTTCACCTTGCGCGAGAAGCCGGAGCACCACCCCCAGCTCCAGCGGATGTGTCTCTTCGATCTCGTCGCCAACAACGCCGACCGCAAGAGCGGCCACTGCCTGCTCGGCCCGGACGGTATCTACGGCGTCGACAACGGCCTGTGCTTCCACGTCGAGCCGAAGCTCCGCACGGTCATCTGGGACTTCGGCGGCGAGCCGATCCCGTCCGAGATGCTGGCGGACGTCCGGCGCTTCACCCGCGCGAAGCTCCCGAAGGCGCTCGCCAAGCTCCTGGATCAGGACGAGCAGAAGGCGCTGCGCGCCCGCGCGTCGGCGCTCGCCAGCTCCGAGTGCTTCCCGGTCGACGCCAGCGGCCACCGCTACCCCTGGCCGCTCGTGTAGCGCCCGCCGCCGGTCCATCCGCCGGATGCCTGAGCTGCCCGACGTCGCCGTCTACATCGAGGCGCTCGAGGCGCGCATCGCGGGCGCGACCCTCGAGCGTATACGGCTCGCGAGCCCGTTCCTGCTCCGCTCGGTCGATCCGCCCATCGGCGAGGTGACCAACCGCCGCGTCACCGGGCTCCAGCGACTCGGCAAGCGCATCGTGATCCGCCTCGAGGGCGATCTCTTCGTGATGCTGCATCTCATGATCGCCGGGCGTCTGCACTGGAAGCCCGCGGGCGCCAAGCTGCCCGGCAAGATCGGTCTGGCCGCCTTCGACTTCTCGTCGGGAACGCTCGTGCTGACCGAGGCGGGAACGAAGCGTCGCGCGGCGCTCTATCTGGTGCGCGGCGAGGCCGGGCTCAGCGAGCACGATCCGGGCGGGCTCGAGGTGCTCGACACCGACGCGGCGACGTTCCACGCCGCGCTGACGCGCGAGAACCACACGCTCAAGCGCGCGCTGACCGATCCGGGCATCCTGAGCGGGATCGGCAACGCGTACTCCGACGAGATCCTGCATCGCGCCAAGCTCTCGCCCGTGAAGCAGACCCGCCAGCTCTCGACCGAAGACAGCGCGCGACTGCTCGAGGCGACGCGCGCGACCTTGCTGGACTGGTGCGAGCGGATTCGCGCGCAGGCAGGCGGCGAGTTCCCGGAGGGAGTCACGGCGTTCCGCGAAGGCATGGCCGTGCACGGACGCTACGGCAAGCCGTGTCCGGTGTGCGGATCGCCGGTGCAGCGGATCGCCTACGCCGACAACGAGACGAACTACTGCGCGGTCTGTCAGACCGGCGGCCGGCTCCTCGCCGACCGCGCGCTGTCACGCCTGCTCAAGCAGGACTGGCCGCGAACGCTCGAGGAGCTGGAAGAGCGCGTTCAGGCCGGACGACGCGGCGTCAGCGCGCGCAGCACCTCGGCGAGCGAGGGCGTCGGGCCGTCCTTGTAGCCTTCCATGCGGCGGTAGATCTCCGCGGCGGCCTGGTGGAAGCCGTCGGGCAGCCCGGCCGCGGCGTAGGTCGCGGCGATCTCCTCCATCTCGCCGATGAAGCGCCACGCCTTCTTCGCGTTCGACTTCGCGGCGCCCTCGGACCGCGCCGGGAGATCGGCCTGCGAAATCTTCCACTCGCGCAGGAGCGAATCCTCGACGCCCTCGGCGCTGGCGAGCGCGCACACGGCCAGGAGCAGCGCGGAGCTGCCCTTGGTCCAGGACGCGTACGCCATCTTCACGGCCGAGGCCGCGCCCGGCCCGCCGGGGACGACGAGGGCCTCGAGGGCGCCGGCGGTGAGGAGCTTGGCGATGCGCTCGGCGCCCGCACCGGAGACGTAGAAGCGCGTGCTGCCCGGTTTCACGGGCGGCGGCCCGATGATGCCGCCGTCCACGAACGTGGCGCCGCCCTTCTCGACGATCCCGCCGATCTCGCGCGCCGTGTCCGGCGAGACGGCGTTGCCGTCGACATAGGTGCCGGCAAAACGCTGCGCGGCGACCTGCGTCGCGAGGTCGACCGCCGCGTGGGGCGGGCAGACCGAGAGGATCACCTCGCTGGCGCGGACGACCGCCGCCACCGAGCCCGCGTCCTCGAGCCCGGCGTCGCTGGCGCGCTTGCGCGTCGCCGCGCTCCGCCCCTCGCCTGCCCACACAACCCGGGCTCCACCGGCCCGCACCGCGGCGCCGACCATGCTGCCCATCTCACCTGGATTCAGGAGCCCAATCGTGGTCATGCCCTCACCCTCCCTGACGAGCCGGCCTCGCGAGGCCGATCGTGCGTCCCACTTGCGGCGGCCGCGGCAGCGCGTCGTGCGCTTCCTGGATTCGCGCGAGCCGCTCGAGAATCTCCGCGCCCATCGGCGCGCTCCGGCGCGTGGCCTGGCTCACGTGCAGCGACATCAGCTCGTTCGTCGCCGCCAGATAGCCGTCCTTCGCATGATACATCTGATGAATGTAGTGGATGCGCTTCGCGTCGTGGCCGAGCAGCAGGGTCGTGAAGCGCAGCGGGTCGCCCTCCCGGACCTCCTGGTGATAGGTGACGTGCGCCTCGAGACAGAACGTCGTCACGTCTTTCTCGCGCCGGTGCGCGTCGTCGAGCCCGATCCAGCGGAAGAACTCGTCGGTCGCGAAGTCGAAGACCACCAGGTAGTAGCCGACGTTCATGTGCCGGTTGTGGTCGATCCACTCGGGTCGCACCACATCGCGATATCGGTCCAGCGGAGCGTCGATCACGCCGTCTCGCCTCCCGCTAGAGCGCCAGCTCAGCCATGAGGCGGATCGCCTCGGGCTTGCCGCGGACGCCGAGCGTTGTCACCCCGGCGGCTTTCCATTCGGCGAGGCGCTCGCGGATGCGCTCACGCGGGCCGCAGAGCGTGACCTCGTCGACGAGCGCATCGGGCACGGCGGCTTCGGCTTCGGCCTTGCGGCCCGCCAGATAGAGATCCTGGATCTTCGTCGCGGCGTCGTCGTAGCCGTAGCGGCGCACGACTTCGTTGTAGAAGTTGCGGCTGCGCGCGCCCATGCCGCCCACGTAGAGGGCGATCGCCGGCTTGTGGGTCGCCAGGCACGCCTTCACGTCGTCGCCGACGATCACCGGACACGACGGCATGATGTCGAACTTCGCCGGTGCCCCGCCGCGCGCGCGAAAGCCTTCGTCGAGCCACGCGCGGAAGAGTGACATGCGCCGCGGCGAGAAAATCGTCGGGATCCAACCGTCGGCCAGCTCGGCGGTGAGCGTCACGTTCTTGGGCCCGATCGCGGCCAGGTAGATCGGCAGATCGGCCCGGCCGTGCAGGATCGACCGCAGCGGCTTCCCCAGGCCCGTGGCGTCGCGACCGGCGTACGGGATCTGGTAGTACTCGCCGCTGAACTCGACGGGCTTCTCGCGCCGCAGGATCGAGCGGACGACGGCCACGTACTCACGCGTCTTCCGGAGCGGCTTGCCGAAGGGCTGGCCGTGCCAGCCTTCGACGACCTGCGGTCCGGACACACCCAGGCCCAGGCGGAATCGGCCGCCCGATAGCGAGTCGAGGGTCATCGCGGTCATCGCGGTCGCGGCCGGAGTCCGACCCGCCATCTGCATGATGGCCGTGCCGACATGGATGCGCTGCGTGCGCGCCGCGATCCACGTCGCGGTCGACACGGCGTCGGAGCCGTACGACTCCGAGGTCCACACCGAGTCGTAGCCGAGGCGCTCCGCCTCGAGCACCTTGTCGATATCGCCCGAGAGAGTCGCCGCACCTGAGAGTCCTTGATTGAGAGCGAGCTTCATCGCGATATCTCCGTGTTGTGGAGCTGAGGGGGGCGACCCCCCTCAGACTCCCCCGGCAGTCCGCCCCTGCAGTCCGCGCCGGCAGTCGGCGCTGGCGGTCGGTGCCCTGGCGCACCGGCCGCGCTGGTGACTCTGGCGCTCGAAAGCCGCGGGGCAGCATACAATAGCCGCCACCATGAACAACAGCGAGCTCTGCTGGATGTCCGCGTCCGATCTTGCCGTCGCGATCGCGAAGAAGAAAGTGTCGCCCGTCGAGGTCGTCGACGCGACGTTCGCGCGCATCGACACCTTGAAGCAGCTGAACGCGTTCGTCACGCTCGATGCGGATCGTGCGCGCCAGACCGCGAAGGCGGCGGAGCGCGCGGTGATGCGGCGCGGCGCCAAGCTCGGCCCGCTGCACGGCGTGCCCTTCTCGGTGAAGGATCTCGTCATCACCAAGGACGTGCGCACCACGTTCGGGTCGCCCATCTACCGCGACAACGTCCCCACCGAGGACGCGCCGTCGGTCGAGCGCATGAAGGCCGCGGGCGCGATCATGCTCGGCAAGACCAACACGCCGACCCTGGGCTGGGTCGGCGTCACCGACAACCTCCTGTTCGGCGCGACGCGAAATCCGTGGAGCCTCGGCCACACGCCGGGCGGCTCTTCGGGCGGCGCGGGCGCCGCCGTCGCCGCGGGCCTGGGGCCGCTGGCGATCGGTACCGACGGCGGCGGATCGATTCGCAAGCCCGCGGCCTGGTGCGGCATCTACGGCTTCAAGGCCTCGTGGGGACGGATTGCCGTCTATCCGTTCAGCGCGGCGTGGAGCCTCTCGCACGTCGGACCGATGACGCGCACCGTGAAGGACGCGGCGCTCATGATGAACGCGTGCGCCGGCCCCGACGAGCGCGACCAGTATTCCCTGCCGGCGGCCACCGTCGACTACGTGAAGGCGCTCAAGGGCAATCTCAAGGGGCTGCGCGTCGCGTGGAGCGAGAAGCTCGGCGTCGCGCCGGCGGTCGACCACGAGGTGAGCGCCGCGACCGCGAAGGCCGCGCGCGCGTTTCGCGAGCTCGGCTGCAAGGTCGAGAGCACCGAGCCCACGTGGCCGTCGCCGTACGATTGCTGGCGCACGATCTTCCTCGGCGGCATCGGCGTGCGCCTGGCGCCCTATCTCGACCGCCGCGACCAGATCGATCCGGGTCTCTTGCCGATCGTCGAGGAGGCCATGAAGATCCCGCCGACGAAGTACGTCCAGGCGTGGTTCGACCGGCTCGCCTGGTGGCAGCACGCGCGCGCCTTGTTCGAGCGCTACGATCTCGTGCTCACGCCGACGGTCGCCTGCCCGGCGCTCCCCATCGGCCAGTTCTACCCGGACGAGATCGGCGGCGTGAAGGTCGGGCGCGAGGCCGCGAGCGCGTTCACCTACATCTTCAACATGACCGGCCAGCCGGCGGCGACGGTTCCGTGCGGATTCACGAAGGCGGGGTTGCCGATCGGGCTTCAGATCATCGGCCGGCGCTACGACGACGTCACCGTGCTGCGCGCCTCGGCGGCGTTCGAAGCGGCCCGCCCCTGGGCGCAACACCGTCCCGACGTCGGCGCGCGATGAAGATCGGCGTCAACCTCCTGAACTGGGGTCCGGGCGTGAGTCCGGACGCGCTGGCGCGCACGACTGCGCTGATCGAGGCGCTCGGCTACCACCTCGTGATGATCTCGGATCACGTGGCGCCCACGCCCGATGTCGTGGCCAAGTATCCGACTCCGCTCTACGACCCGTTCACCACGCTCGGCTGGCTCGCGGCGGCCACGCGCCGGGTCGAGCTGGGCACGACGGTCATCATCATTCCGTACCGGAGCCCGCTCCTCACAGCGCGCATGGCGGCGACGGTCGACCGGTTGAGCGGAGGCCGCTTCATCTTCGGAGTCGGCGTCGGCTGGGCCAAGCAGGAGTTCGACGCGCTCGGCGTGCCGTTCACGCGCCGGGGCGCGATCTCGAACGAATATCTCGAGGCGATCAAGACCTTGTGGACGCAGGACGTCGCATCGTACCGCGGCACGTTCGTCTCGTTCCAGGACGTGCACACGGCACCGCGTCCGCTCCGCTCGCCCCATCCGCCCATCTGGATCGGCGGCTCGAGCGACGCGGCGCTGCGCCGGGCGGTGCGCTACGGCGACGGCTGGCATCCCAATCGCGTCCGCATGGACTGGCTGCGCGACACCGGCTTGCCGAAGCTTCAGGCAATCGCCGACGCGGAGCGCAAGCCCGTGCCCGCGCTCTGCCCGCGCATTCGACTCGAGCTGACGGAGTCGCCGCTGCCCGACACGCAACGCCTCGCCGGTCAGGGCACGCTCGATCAGATGCGCAAAGACCTGGATGCGCTGCAATCGCTCGGCGCCGCCTACGTGCTGCTGGACAGCGCGGGCGACGATCCACAGTCGACTCGCGACCAGGAGCCTCTGTGGCGCATGCTCGCGACGCTCGCCGAAAAAGTTCTCGATCTGCCGCAGCAGACCTTGCGCTAAGCGACCTTTCGGCACCCCGCCGGCCTGTGGACACGCTCGGTCGACGGCGGGAACTTCGCGAGCTTGTCGGCCGGCCGTCGAGGCCGCGCCACGAGCTCGCCGCCGCAGTTCGGGCACGTGCCGCCGAGCACCGTCGTCGCGCACGACCGGCAGAACGTGCACTCGAACGAGCAGATCACCGCGTCCGGCGAGTCGGCCGGAAGATCGCGGTCACAGCATTCGCAGCCTGGACGAAGTTGCAGCATGACGTGCCTCCGTTCGGGGAATCGAGAGCGCCGGCCGACTAGCGCGCCGCCGCCTGCCGCGCCTTTCGGTAGACCAGCTCCGCGGACACGACGTCTTGCACCGCCACGCCGACCGATTTGTAGAGCGTGATCTCGTCCGCCGACTGGCGCCCGGGCCTGGTGCCCATCACCACCTCGCCGATCTCGGCGAAGATGCGGCCCGAGGCGATGACGTCGCCGGACTCGAGCGTCGCCGCCTCACGCGACTCGACGTAGAGCTTCGCCTTCCCGAGCGCGTCGTCGTCGAGCTCGCGCCAGGTCGGGCGCGGCGCGCCGACCGCATTGATGTGCGTGCCCGGCGCGAGCCACGCGCCCTTCAGCACGGGTGTCTGCGACGTCGTCGCGACGACGACCACGTCGGCGCCCCGCACCGCGTCTTCCGCCGAGGCCGCCGCGCGGATCCCGAACTGCTTGGCGAAGGCGGCGGCGCTTCGCGGGCTCCACACGCGGACCTCGCGGAAGGTGCGGACCAGGCGAAGCGCCTCGAGATGGCTCCGAGCCTGGACGCCCGAGCCGAGAATGCCGAGCACCGAGGCCTCGGGCCGCGCCAGCAGCCGGGTGGCGACCGCCGAGACCGCCGCCGTGCGCATCTCGGTGATGAGCCGGCCGTCCATCGTGACCAGCGGCTCGCCGGTCTCGGGTCGGAAGAGCAGGATCATAGCGTGGTGGCTCGGGATGCCCTGGTTGTTCGGATAGAACGCGACCAGCTTGGCGCCGAGCGCGCCGCCGTACGCGGGCATGAGCCCGAGAAAGCCCTGGTGCTCGGCGATCGGCATCATCACGCGCGGGGGCTGAACGACCTTGCCGCTGGAGAGATCGGCCATGGCCTTCGCCATGGCCGGGATCAGATCCTCCATCTTCAGGAGGTCGTGGACCGCCTGCTCGTCGAGAATCATCAGCGACGGAACCAGTGCCTCAGCTCGATGCCGTGCCCGTCGGGATCGCGAATCTCCGCTCTCGCGTACTCACCCTCGCGCACCCTCGGCCCCCACGTGATCGCGACGCCCTTCGTCTTCAAGTAGTCGACGGTGCTCTGCATGTCGGCCACTTCCAGCGCCATCATGCGATAGCCCAGATGCTCCTTCGTGGGCGCCGCCTCGACCGGGCTGCCGTACTTGATGAGCTCGATCCCCGTGCCACCGAGATCCAGATAGACGAGATCGAGCGTCACGCCCATCGCGGCGCGGTCGATGTGTTCGCGTGCCCGGACCTTGAAGCCGAGCACGTCGGTATAGAACTGCACGGCGCGGTCGAGCTGGTCGGTGACGATCTCGACGTGGTCGATTCGCTTGAACACGGAAGCCTCCTTGGGTGCCAGTTACCCTTCGAGCAGGCGAGCGGCCTCGTGTCGCCCATGCTTCACGGCGATCTCCAGCGCGGTCTCGCCCTCGCCGGTCCGCACGGACCGATCGGCGCCGCTCTCGAGGAGCAGACGGACCAGCGCGAGGTCACCGTTGAACGCGGCCTCGTGCAGCGGGGTGTGGCCGGCCGGCGAGCCACGGCCGTCAACCGGGCAGCCGCGCGCGATCAGGAGCCGGACGATCTCCGGGCGGCGGTCGGCGCGGGGCCCGGCGGCCGCGGCATTGATGGCGAGATTGGCCTCTGAGTTTCGCGCGACGGCGCGCACATCGGCGCCGGCGTCCAGGAGCGCCTCGACGGTCTCGCGATGGCCGAAGAACGCGGCCAGATGAAGGGGCGGCCAGCCGTCGTGAGACCACTGCCCCACGCTCTCGGGATACTCGCGCAGATGGCGGCGGACGTCGCCCACGAGCCCGAGCGCGCACGCTTCGAAGAAGCTCGCGCGCGCGCCGCGCTCGAGCAAGAGACGCACGATGTCGTGCTTGCCGGTGTACGTCGCGATGAGGAGCGGAGAGTTGGCGTGCTCGTCCCGGGCGTTCGCGAGATCCGGGCCGGCCGCGAGCAGGTCGCCGACGCTCCTGGCGTCGCCGCGCCGGATGGCCCCCAGCAGATCGGCGATTCCGCTCACGAGTTCGGGCCCGCGAGCGCCTCGACTGCCGGCGGCTACGCCTGCAGGAAGGCCGGGGTGGGCTGGAGCGCCTCGTCCCAGGGACCGGGGAAGCGGCCCTTGTCACCCTTTTCCGAGAACGGCCGCTCCCGGTGCCACTCGCTTCGGGGCTGCTCGTAATACACCTCGAGGCCGTTTCCGTCGGGGTCCGAGAAGTAGATGCCGATCGAGACCGTGTGGTCCGAGACGCTGACCGGGACGTTCTTGGCCTTGAGCCGCTTGTACATCTCGCCCAGGTCCTCGAGATTCGCCATGCGCCAGGCGACGTGATTCAGGCCCACCTGCTTTTTCTGCGGTCCCGCGGCCTCTTCGCCCACTTCGAAGAGCGCGATGTCGTGCGCGTGTCCGGGATCGCAGGCCAGGAAGGCGGCCCGCAATCGATTGGTTCCCGGAAACGTCATGGTGTCCTGGGTGTGGAAGCCGAAGACCTCCGTGTACCACTTGTGCGAGCGCTCGGCGTTCCGGACGAAGATGTTGACGTGATCGATGGAGACCGGCTTGTAAGCCATTTCGCTCTCTCCCGCGGGCAAGATCTCGCTCACCGGAGTATACCGCACCCGGAACAGGCCGCGCGAACGGCTACTCGGTCAGAATCTTGTCGGCCCACTCGACGAGCGCGACGAGCTTCGGCGGATCCGAGAACGCGGCGTTCTTGCCTGCGAGATCGTCGATCAGGACCCCCCGGGCCCGGGAGCAGGCGCCTCAGACGTGGATCGGAACGCGATGCTCGATGACCTTCGCGAGTGCCTCCGAGAGCGGCGCCCAGCCGACCGGCACGACGGCGTTCGCGACCACCGTGCGCATCAGGAATACCGCCTCGCCGAGCAGAAAGATCTGGACCTGGTGGCCCGCCTCGGCAAACGCGTTGGCGTGATGAAACGGAAACGACGCCTGCGTAGGATCGCTCGAGCCCCAGGCGCTCTTGATCAGGATCTTCATCGTGTCACCCCGATTCTTTGAGATCGAGACGATAGCCCTTGACCGTCACGCCGGGCGCCGGATGAAAGTCGAGCTCCGGGGCGCGCACGAAGCCCATCCGCTCGTACATGCGCAGGGCGGCTTGCATCATATCCGTGGTGTGCAGGCTGAGGACGCGGCCGCCGGTCCTTCGGACTCGGCGCACGCATTCCTGCATGAGCGCGGCGCCCACGCCACGCCCGCGCGCGAGCGGGGCAACGGCGAGCAGCCTCACCTCGGGCCAGGGCATGTCGAGTGAATCACTCCGGGAGATCTTCATACGGCGTGGAGGATAGAGCAGCGCGGTACCCACGATGGCGCCGTGGTGCTCCGCGACGAGCTGCTCGGCCGATCCGACCTCATCGAGCGACACGATGATGTTCTCGCGATAGCCGTCCCAGAACCCCGGCGCCTGCGCGGCGTACTCCTGATAGGCCGCGAGGGTGACTTCACGGATCGCGTCGCGGTCCTCGGGTCGTGCGTCACGAATGAGCATTCATCCGCCAGGCGACTCGCTCAGTGGCGGGCGACCGAGTAGATCCCCAGGCCGATGACGGAGCCCCCGGTCAGATAGCGCCCGACCGCCCGGACCCCACGGGCTCGTGTCAGGACAGGAGCCAGCGCGCCCGCGGTCAGCGCGTAGCCCGTCACCGCCAGAATGACGCTCGCGATCAGGAAGGCCACAGGAGATCCACGTACGCGCCATCGATGAGCTGGTCGTCGGCCAGGCCGAGCGCCGTCATCAGCGCGCGCGCTTCCTTGACGCCGGCGTCCGGGCTTTCACCCTCCGCCAGGACGACCTCGAGCTCGAGGAAGTGTCCAAGGCTCTCGACGCGATCCAGGTGAATCCGCGTGCGGCCGACGAGATACAAGGTTCGATGCTTGCGCACGCGGCCGGCACTGCCGTACGCCAAGGTGAGCGCGTCGCGGAGAGAATCGGGTGATGCGGTCGGCGAGATGACGAAGCGCGATTCCTTGGGCCCGGCCTGGTTCGCGCGCCGATAGAAGATCAGCTGCCCCTCCGTGGCCGAGAGTGCCCGGAGCTTGAGCCGCCCGCGCTCGCACACGAAGAACGTGTCGTCTTGCTCGATCTCGACCGGTCCTTGGTCCGCGAGCGCGGCGACCCTGGGCGCCATCGCCTCGACGCTCGCGATGCGCGCCTTGATCTCGACGTTGCGCGACTCGCTCACCCAGACCTCCGCGCGAGCTCCAGGATGTGCGTGCACTCGCCGGCGCCGGTGAATGCTCGAAAGCCCATCGCGACGTAGAGGCGCGCCGCTGCCTCGTTGTTGGTGCGCAGGCGCAAGGTGTCGAACCGGTCGCCCGCGCTATCGATGACCTGCGTCATGAGCTGTCTGCCAACGCCGAGTCGGCGTGAGAGGGTCAGGACGTAGAGGTGCCGGACTCTTCCGACACGATCGTCGCCGGCGTAGGGATCGACGTTGAGCCCGCACACGCCGATGAGCTGGCCGCCGGCCCACGCGCCGAACAGCGCCTCACCCGGGCGGTCGAACCGGTTGGTGCGATCGGCCCATTCGGCCACGAGCCGGCGGACGATGCGCGATCCGGCCGCTTCACTGTCGGCGAGCAAATCACGAATACCGGCCGGCGGCAACTCGTGCAGCGTCTCGATGAACGGGCGTCCTGACTCCACCCCTGCCTCGCGGCGGCCGCCGGACGTGGCCGCCGAGCTCGGTCATCGCCGGGCGCGCGTGATGATGACCTCGACCACGTCGAATCCGGGGGCCGGCGACGGCGTGCTGCTGAAGGCGACGGTGACCGAGTATGCCGACCCGAAGTCGGAGCCGGCGGCCGACTCCATCTCGCGCCGTGTCCGATCGCTGAACCGCCGAAACGTCCCGATCGGATAGTAGCTGCCGACGACGAGCGTCTCGGGCGGCTCCTGCGGGTTCCTGAACGAGGGACGCACGGCGAGTCCGACTCCGGTTTTCGGGTCGGTGGCCATGACACCGGTGCCCTGCTCGCCGGATCCGGGCCAGACCTTCCAGGTCTGCGAATCGACCATTCGCCGCGCTTCCGCCTCCCACTGGGTGCGGTTCAGCCCGAAGATTCGATCGGCGTCTTGCTTGCTGACGAGGCGCTCCTGACCCGCCGACGGGCCGACCGTGACCGCGAGCAGCACGAGCACAACGGCCGCGACGAGCGATCGGACCACTCGAACGCGACGCTCAGATGTGGGGCGCCAACAAATCAATGTTCGGTCCTCCAGTAAAGTGGTGTGGCCAGACACCCGAAAGGGTAATCCACACCCGCGCTACGCCGGAAATTTAGCCGGCGAGTCGGCGCAGGCTGGTCGCCAGCTCGGCCGGCGTCCCGCATAGGGCGTCGGCCCCGGCATTCTTGAGCTCGGACTCGGACCCATATCCCCAGAGCACTCCGATCGACCGGACACGATTGGCCCGGGCGCTCACGACGTCGGCCGCCCGATCCCCGATCATGACCGCGCGCTCAGGCGACACGTTCTCGCTGGCGAGCAGGTGAGCGAGGAGGTCCGCCTTGTCGTCGAGGCGACCGCTAAGGTCGGGTCCATAGACCCCGGCAAAGTATCGTTCGAGCCCGAGTCGGCGCACGATCCGGTCGGCATAGATCTTCAGCTTCGCGGTCGCGACGAACGCCGCCGACGCGAGCTCGCAGGCCTGGTCGAGCATCTGGCCGACGCCGGTATAGATCTCGTTCTCGAAGAGCCCGCGCTCGCCGTACTCCTCGCGATAGAGCGCTATCGCCCGCTCGATCAGGCTCCGGTCCGACGTCGCCAGCAGAGTCGCGAACGTTCCCCGAATCGGAGGCCCGATGAACGACGCGAGCACGTCGTCCGGCGGGCACGGCGCGCCCAAGGTGTCGAGCGCGTGCTTCATGCAGCGCACGATGCCGGATCTCGAATCGGTCAACGTTCCGTCCAGATCGAAGAGCAGGACGAGGGGCCGCGGCGCCGGCGCGTCAGGCAACGATCACATGCTCGGTCGTGATGATGAACGCGACCGGCCCGGGCGCGATGAAGTTGCCGTCATCGGCCTTCGCCCGCTCCCATGCCGGTGTCGTCGTCGCCGCGCGCAGCGCCGCGGAATCGTCGAACCAGATGAGGGCGATACCGTCCCAGGCCGGGTCGCGTCCTCGGTCGTAGGCGGAGGGCCGCGGGTGACTCTGGACGTAGCGCCGCAACGAGGGCAGCGCGGCGCCCAGCGGCCCGTGGATCTCGCGCCAGTGCCTCTGAAATGCCTCGACCGTCATTCCCGGATTGCGGCGAACGAACCCGACACCCTTCGCCGCGCCGGGCGGGACGGGGCCGTCCGTGATCACGTGGTCGTCGGTGATGATCAATCCCATCGTGGACCGATCGATGAATCGGGCCTCGTCAGCCTGGACGGCCGCTACCTCCGCGGTGCCGCGCAGGGCATGCATCGCCGCGGTGTCCTCGAACCAGACTTCCGCGATGCCGTCGTACACGGGCTCCCCGCGCTGGTAGGCGGCCGGGCGCGTGTGCGACTGGACGTACCGACGAATGCCCGGAAGCTTCGTGACGACGTCCGGGTGCCGGCTGCACCAGTAACCCTGAAACTCCTCGACGGGCATCCCTGCCCGGCGCTTGAAGAACGAGAGGGCTTTCACCATGGCTTGTCGGCGAGCGATTGCTCGAGCGTCGCGCGCACGGCCGGCCATTCGGCCCGCACGATCGAGTAGTACGCCGAGTTCCTGACGGAGCCGTCCTGGCCCGGCATGTCCGCACGCCGCACGCCGTCGAGCTTGGCTCCCAGCCTTTCGATCGCCCGGCGCGAGCGCGCGTTGCGCTCGTCGGTCTTCAGCGCGACCCGATGGACTTCCCACACGTCGAACGCGTGGGTCAGCATCAGATACTTCGCCTCGGTGTTGCAGCGTGTGCGCTGCGCCGAGTCCGACAGCCACGTCGCGCCGATCTCGAGCGCGTCCGGCCGGTCCGTCCGCTGGAGCGGTGACCCCTCCGGCCAGCGCCATTGCTCGATATCGAGATAGCTCGTGCTGCCCACGACCCGGTCGTGCCACAGGGTGACGAACGGCATGCGATGGCCGCCGTCACGATCTCGAAGCGCCGCCGCGATGTAGCGCTCGGCCTCTCCGACCCCGTCCGGCACGCGCGTGTAGACATAGTGCTGCCTGGACTCGGCGGCGGCCACCGCGAGCGCGCCGGCGTCGGCGAGCGCGAGCGGGCGCAACGTGACCGTCGGACCCGAGAGAACGGGCTGATTCATGCTCAGACGGCCTTCACCTCGACCTCGAAGACCGGCAGGGTGCGATCGGGGTCACCTTCGACCGGAGCGGGGACGGTTCCCGTCTGTCGCGCGCCCATCCGCGCGTAGAAGGCGGCCGCATAGGGATCGGCTTCGATGACCAGGACGCCCGGGCGAATCGTGCGGACTCGATCGACGGCATGCACGTACATGTGCCGGCCGACGCCGCGCCCGTGCCAGCGCGGGTCGACCCAGAAGTGTTCGAGCGACCAGCGGTCGTCGCGGGGCTCGAGCGCGTAGAACCCGACCAGCTCGGGACCGAGCGCGCCGACATAGACGAGCTGGCGTTCGGTGTACTCCGGCGTGATTCGCAGAATCGGCTTCCACGCCGCCAGCCATGTCTCTGGGTAGCCCCAGTGCGCCTTGGCGGCGCGCGCGATCTGGGTCAGGCGCTCAGAGTCGCCGGACAGCGCTCGTCGGATTTGAAGCGGCACGTGGCCTCCTCTTGCTACCCAGCAGTCGCGCCTAGTCAGCCGGCCGCCGCTTGAACACGGCGCCCAGGACCGGATGCGGATCGTGGTCGGGAAGCGAGACCGCCCGCCGGCTGGAGTACTCGATCCAGAGCGGTCCCTCCTCGCGCACGGCGTCGATCTCGATCGCGATGTACATGAACGAGCCGGGCCAGCGGTACACGAGCGCGCCGTCGCCGCCGTCGGCGCGAACGCCCTGAACGACCGCGCCCCACTGGGTGTGAGCCCGCTCTCTCGAGCGCGCGCTGAGACGCAAGCCGAGAACCTTGATCGGCGCGGCCGTACCGCGCCGCTCCGAGGGCCGGCCGTGTCCGTCGCCCTCGTGGCTCGATGGCGGTCGATCGGCATTGGGCTCGGCGAACTGGACGACGATGCCCTGCGCTTGTCTCGGGTGCAGGAACGCTTCCTTCCACTCCGGATCCGAGTCGTCGTAGCCGACGATCGAGTAGCCGTGAGCTCGGGCGCGCTCACACGCGTCGACGAGGCTCGGCACCGTGAACGTGACGTGATGGATCCCGGACCCGCGCTGCGTGAGAAAGCGGTGCAGGAATCCGTCGGCGCCGGCGGGCTCCAGGATCTCGAGATCGCCGCCGCCCTCGTAGCGCCAGTGCCAGAAGCGGAACTCGTCCGTCGTCATCCCGAACGTCGAACGGCCGGCGAGCTCGCCCGCCAGGATCGCCTCGGCATCGGCCAGGCGCGGCACGGCGATCGCGATATGGTCGAACAGGACCGAGCGCACCGGGCTAGGACAGAACGGCGGTCTTCTTCCGCTCGATCAACGCGAAGTCGATCGCGGCGCCGAGCCCCGGGCCGTTCATCGCGTGCACGTAGCCGCTCTTGTCGACCTCGATGTCCTCCGCGAGGCCGTACTTCTGCGCCCCCGCGGGCAGCAGCACCTCGAAGAACTCGCAGTTCTTGATCGCCATGATCACGTGGAGGTTGGCGACGTTGTTCAGCGAGTTGCCGCCGTGGTGCACCTCGAAGTTCATGTGGAAGCCTTCCGCCAGATGCGCCGTCTTGACCAGGGACGTGATCCCGCCCTTCACCGCAACGTCGCCGCGCAGGTAGTCCGTCGCCTGAGCGGTGAGCCACGGCGCGAACGCGGTGAAGCCGCCCGGCGAGTATTCGGTCGCCAGAATCGGGATCGAGAGCTTCTGCTTCAGCTTGACGTAGTTGTAGATGTCGTCGTCGGCCAGCGGATCCTCGTACCAGTGAAAGCCGAGCCGCTCCACCGCCTGCCCGACTCTGAGCGCCTCGGGATAGACGTACGCCCACGTCGAGTCGAGCATCACCGTGAAGTGGTCGCCCACCGCGCGGCGCACCGCCTCGCAGACCTCGATGTCGACCTTGGGATCCGTCGGCGGATGGATCTTGTATGCGCTCCAGCCCTCGGCCTTGAACTTGGCGGCCTCTTCCGCGTACGCCTCCTTCGAGGGCAGCACGGCGGAGCTCGCGTAGGCGGGCACGCTGTCCCGATACGACCCGAGGAGTCGGTGGATCGGCTGCCCGGCCACCTTGCCCGCGATGTCCCAGAGCGCGATATCCACGGCGCCGATCGCGCGATACGTCGTCGCGCGATTGCGCTGCCAGAGCCCCTGATACAGGCGCTCGCGATCGAGCGGGTTCTGGCCCATCACGACCGGCTTGAGGAACTGGATCAGCGACTCGCCGTCCAGGTTGGCGCCGCGCTGCGCGGAGCCGAGAAACGCGTGGCCCTCGACGCCGTCGTCCGTCTTGATCGCGAGCAGGCCGAGCTGGCTCTTGCCGCTGAAGCGGCCGGTATGGCGGCCGTACGTCGTCGCGGGGATATCGGTCCAGGCGAATAAAGTAAGCGTGACGTCGGTGATCTTCACTCTGAAGCTCCTTTCTCGTCTGGGTTGATCATCGCGCGGTCAGGTGCGGCCAGAGCGCGTCGGCGCCGCGCTCGGCGACTGCCCGTCCGAGCTCCGCCGCCCACTCGCCCTCGCCGCCGAACTCCGCGCGCCACGACCAGAGGCGGCGCGTCGCGAACTGCAGCGCGTGCTCGTAGGTGAAGCCGATCGCGCCGTGCACCTGGTGGGCGATCGAGGCGCCGATGCCCGCGGCCTCGCCGACCCGCACCTTGGCGACGGCGATCTCGAACGCGGCATCGCCGCGGTCGGCCGCGCGGAACGCGTTGGCCGCGGCCGTGCCCGCGGCGGCGGTGTGACCGGCGAGCACCGCCAGGTTCTGCTGGATCACCTGGAACGAGCCGATGGGTTTGCCGAACTGGCGCCGCTCGGTCGCGTACTGCGAAGCCTGGCGCAGGAGATAGTCGAGGCCGCCGGCCATCTGCGCCGAGCGCACCAGGGCGCCGTAGAGGGAGACCGCCTGCGCCGGGATGCCGCGACCGGCCGGCGCGGCCGCCACGACGGGCGCCGCGTCGAAGAGCACGGTGTCGCGCGGCTCGCGCGCGAGATTCTGATCCGTCTTGACCTGGCCGGCACCGCGCGCGACGAGCGCGACCATCGTCCGCCCTTCGGCCTCGGTGACGACGACGACGTGGCCGGCCGCGCGGCCCCAGGGCACGCGCGACGCGGTGCCGCCGAGCCGCCAGCCGCTCCCGGCGCGGGTCAGGCGCAGGCGGTCTTCGCGATGAACGGGCGCGATCGTCAGCGGCCCGGACGGCACGTCGAGCCCGGACGTCGCAAGGAGCCACGAGCCGACGATGGTCTCGACGATCGGCAGCGGCACCGCATGACGGCCGGCGGCGCGCGCCACCACGAACGCGTCGCCCCAGCTTCCGCCGGCACCCCCCTTGGACTCGGGGACGAGCGGCAGGGTCAACCCGTTCTCCTCGACCGCTTGCCAGAGCGCCTCGGGCCAGGCGCCCGTCTCGGCGGATTCGAGGAGATCTTTCGTGACGAGGTCGGTGAAGAGCCGCGTGACGACGTCGCCCAGGATCGTCCGTAGCTCGTTCATCGAAGCCCCAGGCCGCGCGCGATGATGCCGCGCAGGATCTCGCGGGTGCCGCCGCGGAGCGAAAACGACGGCGCGCGCTGCATGAGGAACCCGAGCACCTGCTGCAGATCGCTGCCCGTATCGATCGTCGGCTCGACCCCGAGCAGCGCGTGGACGACCTCGGGCACTTCCTGCTCGAAGGTCGTGCCCACGTCCTTGACGACGGCGGCTTCCAGGTTTGGATTCTCGCCTGCCTGCAGCATGAGGGCGACCGAGAGCGACATCTGGCGCAGGGTGGCGAGGTGCGCGACGAGCCGGCCGACGGTCGCGGCGGCGCGCTCGCCTGGATCCTTCGACACCTCGCGAATCAGCTCGAGCAGCAGCGCGAAGCTCGACAGATACCGCTCCGGCCCGCTGCGCTCGAAGGCGAGCTCGGTCGTCACCTGCTTCCAGCCCGCGCCTTCCTCGCCGACCCGCATGTCCTCGGGCACGAAGGCGTCGTCGAAGACGACCATGTTGAAGTGATGCGAGCCCGCGAGATCGATGATCGGGCTCATCGTGATGCCCGGCAGCTTCGTGTCCACCAGGAACTGCGAGAGCCCCTCGTGCTTCTTCGCCGGGTCGTGGCTCGTGCGGAACGTCGCGATCATGTAGTCGGCGAGGTGCGCGTTGCTCGTCCACACCTTGGTGCCGTTGACGCGATAGCCGCCGGGCACCCGCTCGGCGCGCGTGCGCAGCGAGGCGAGGTCGGAGCCCGAGTCGGGCTCGCTCATGCCGATCGCGAACGACAGCTCGCCGCGCGCGATCGCCGGCAAGAACTTCTGCCGCTGCGCCTCGGTGCCGAAGCGCAGGAGCAGCGGGCCGGACTGGCGATCGGCGATCCAGTGGGCGGACACCGGCGCGCCGGCCGCCAGCATCTCCTCGAGCACGACGTAGCGCTCGAGCGCGCTGCGCTCGTGGCCGCCGTAGCGCTTGGGCCACGTCATCGCGATCCAGCCGCGCGCGCCCATCTTCTTGCTGAACTCGCGGTCGAAGCCGCCCCACGAGTGCGCGCGCCGCACCGGCGCCGCGTCGCCGAGCTCCTGGCGCAGGAACTCGCGCACCTCGGCGCGCAGCGCCTCCGCCTCCGGCGGCAGCTCGCCGAGCTCGAAGCGGAACGTCTGCATGCTCACGTGTACGACTCGCGCTTGCGGAGCTCGACGAAGAGCCCGTGCGTGTCTTGCGGATGCACCCAGGCGACGTCCGCGCGGCGGCCGTCGACGCGGACGCCGGCCTTCTTCAAGCGCTCGACGCTGCCCGGAATGTCCTGGCACTCGAAGCCGACGAGATAGACGCCTTCGCCGTGCTTGGCCAGGAAGCGGCCGACCGCCTTGTCCGGGTCGGTCGGCTGCAGGAGCTCGATGTGACCGATACCGGTCGGCAGGATCGCGTTCTTGAATCCGAACTCCTTGGACTCGGCGCGATGATGGACCTTCAAGCCGAAGAGCCCGGTGAAGCGCTCGATCGCGGCCTCGATGTCGCGCACGACGACGGTCAGCTCGACGATGTCGCCCAGCATGGTCTGCCTCCCGGATCATAGAAGCGCGCCTCGATCGGCGGGGCCCCAGCCCCGCGACGATCTGCAGCGCGCACAGCGATCAGAAGCGCACCTCGATCGGCGAGGCCCCAGCCCCGCGACGATCTGCAGCGCGCACAGCGATCAGACGCGCGCTACGGCAGAGCGGATCATACAGTAGAATCAACCGGCTCGCATGCGCCGCCCCGTCGGAAAATCTTCCGCGCCAGCTTCCGGCTCGATCTTCTACGGCTGGATCGTCATCGCCGTCGCGTTCGTCACGATGGGCATCGGCGTCAACGCGCGCACGGTGTTCTCGCTCCTGTTCCCGCCGATCCTCGACGAGTTCAGCTGGCCGCGCGGGCTCACCGCCGGCGCCTTCTCGTTCGGCTTCCTGGCCTCGGGGATCCTCGGCCCGATCCTCGGCCGGCTGATCGATCGGCGCGGCCCGCGCGCGGTCATGCTGCTCGGAGTCGTGATGGTCGGCGCGGGGCTCGGGCTGGCGCCGCTGGTGACGGCGCCCTGGCATCTCTATCTGACGCTCGGCG
The DNA here is from genome assembly GCA_963789955.1 of uncultured Candidatus Rokubacteria bacterium. Taxonomy (GTDB): domain Bacteria; phylum Methylomirabilota; class Methylomirabilia; order Rokubacteriales; family CSP1-6; genus AR31. The sequence continues at coordinate 1,019 of CAWBMV010000019.1, read as the reverse complement.
TCCTCGTCGCCGGCGGCACCGTGTGCCTCGGCTACACGGGGCACGCGCTCTTCCTGCCGAACTGGTTCGTGCGCCGGCGCGGCCTTGCCATCGGCATCGCGTTCTCCGGTGTCGGCGTGGGCTCGATCGTCATCTTGCCGTGGATGCAGCGCTTGATCGAAGGCTTCGGGTGGCGCACCGCGTGCCTCGCGATGGCCGCGCTCGTCGTCGTCGTGCTGGCGCCGCTGAATCTCCTGACGCGTCGTCGCCCGGAAGACCTGGGGCTCCTGCCGGACGGCGATCGCGCGCTCGAGGCCGGCGCGCGGGCCGGTCGGCATCCGGCGAACGTCGTCGACCACGCGTGGGCCTCGGTCGACTGGACCCTCGCGCGCGCGATGCGCACCGCGCGCTTCTGGTGGGTCTCCATCGGATTCTTCGGCGGGCTCTGGGCGTGGTACGCCGTGCAGGTGCACCAGACCAAGTACCTGATCGAGATCGGCTTCGCGCCCGGTGTCGCCGCCTACGCGCTCGGCTTCGTCGGCTTCACCGGCATCGTGGGCCAGATCGCGCTCGGCCATCTCTCGGACCGCATCGGGCGCGAGTGGGTGTGGACGCTCGCGTGCGCCGGCTTCGTGATCTCCTACGCGCTGCTCCTGATGATGCGCGAGCAGCCGACACCCGCGCTCCTCTATCTGATGGTCGCCGCGCAGGGCGCGCTCGGCTACGGGCTCGCGTCGGTCTTCGGCGCGATTCCAGCCGAGATCTTCCAGGGCAGGCACTACGGGATGATCTTCGGCACCTTGAGCCTGACCTCGATCATCGGCGGCGCGATGGGACCCTGGATCGCCGGCGCGCTGCACGATCGCACGGGCGACTACGTGCTCGCGTTCTGGCTCTCGATCGGCGCGAGCGTGGTGTCGGCCGTCGCGATCTGGCTGGCCTCTCCGAGCAAAGTGCGGGCGGTGGCGGGGCGCGTGCCCCGCGGGTCATGAGTGGGCCGGGAACGGGGTGGTGAAGACGATCGTCAGCCCGGCTATGAT
>CAWBMV010000018.1:0-29569 GCA_963789955.1 uncultured Candidatus Rokubacteria bacterium | reverse complement strand
TCGTGCAGGTGCTGCACGACGTGACACCCGCGGGCGCGGGCTATCTCTACGCGGTCCAGTCGCTGTCGTGGACGGCAGGCACACTCCTGAGCGCGCGCGTCTCGCCGGCGCGGGCGCACACGGTGATCATGCTCGGTCCGGTCCTGACCGCGACCGGATTCGTCGGCCTCTTCTTCACGATCAGCTCGGGGCCGGTCGTCGCGATCGCGGTGTCGCTCATGCTGGTCGGCGTCGGCATCGGGACGTGCTGGGCCCACATCGGCACGGCCATCCTGTCGTCCGCGCGCCCCGACGAAGGCGCGTTGACGGCGTCGATGATTCCGAGCACCCAGCTCTTCGCCGTCGCCCTCGGGGCCGCGCTGTCCGGCGTCATCGCCAACGCGGCCGGCCTGGCCGCCGGCGCATCACCGCCGGCGGCGGCGCTCGCCGGCGCGTGGCTCTTCGGGTGCTTCGTCGCGGCGCCGCTCGCCGCGTTCGTCATCGCGTCGCAGCTTCGCCCGGCTCGGTGAGGCGCGCCGAGCTGCGGCGAACGCTACGCTCGGCTACAGCAGCAGGCCGAGCAGGCTCTTGAAGATCGCGTCCGCCGGCACGACCGAGAGCAACAGCGGTAGGAGCGGGATGGCCGCCGCGCCGACCACCATCACGATCGTGTCCCGGCCGAAGGGCACCGGTTTCATTTCACTCAAGACGGCATAGCTGTTGGCGAGGTCCGCGAGCGACTGGATGTCGGCGCTACCCAGCAGCGGCTCGCCGGGCGGCGCGCCCCGCTCGATCCACTTCGCGTGGAACTCGGACGTGTAGCGAGCGGCCAGCACCCCATACTCGCGCCGTCCTCGACGCTTGAGATCGAGCAGCGTCCCCATGAACACGCACGGCGGCCCCAAACCAGGAGCAGCTGCAGGATGAGGAACGCCGCCAGCTCGTACTGGAACGAGACCAGAGTCTTGCCGTGAAAGAGAATGCGGGTGCCGATGACAGCCGACATCGTCACGCTCTGCGCCACGATGACCGGGACGAACGTGACCGCCGCCAACCCCAGAAACCCCAGGCCCCCCGCCCGGTCGGGATGCGTTGGGATGAGGCGCAGCGGCAGGCGCGCCACGCTCCGGAGAAAGACAAACCAGACGACGACCCGGAAGTACCACCGGAGGAGCAGAAACTGAAAGATCGGAATGCTCACGTAGACGTACCATCGGCCCGCGGTCGTCAGACGGTAGTGGTCACCGTCGACGATCGCGTACCAGGTGGAGTGCGTGAGCCAGCTCGCACCTTGCCAGAACGTCCATCCGAAGCCGAAGACGAACACCACCATCCCGATCTCGACGAACAGAGAATTTCGCAGGCGCATGGCACGGACGATCGCCGCCCGGAACTGGGGGAGCACTTCGGGCGTGACGATGCCGGTCTCCACGAATTGTCCGACCATGACCCGGATCCGCTGATGCACCACGAGCTCGGCCAGCAACAGGATGGGAAGGGCCACGAGATATCGGGCATGGACCTCGATGTCCCACAGGAAGGGAACGGCGACGGCATGTCCGAGAGCGTGGCCCCGGTACACGGTCAGCAGGAGCAACGGCAGCCAGGCGATCGTGGGACCGCCGATCATCCGCCGCACCAGAAACTCCAGAGCCGGGCCGGACAGGAACAGGCGACGCCAGAGCTGAAAGAGCGGGCCGCCGAGGACGAGCGAAAAGTCCTGCGGATCCGGGACGGACGTTCGAGCTGACATCGCCGTCTACCTCCCTGCTAACGCCCGGGCGGCGGCGTCCGGCCGAGCACGCGCTCGATCGCGAGGCCGATCGCGAGCAAACGCTGATCGCTCCCGCGCGGTCCGTCGAGCGCGATACCGACCGGCAGGCCGGACGACGACCCGAGCCCCGCGGGAATCGTCAGTCCGGGAATCCCGGCGTTGCTGCCGGGGTCCGTGTTGCGAATGAACAGCAGGAAGGTCGGCAGGCTGCTCGCCTCGGGGCCCTGCGTCGCCGCGACGGCCGGCGTGGTCGGTCCGATCAGCGCGTCGATGCCGTAGCGCTGGAACGTGTCCGTGTAGATCTTGAGGAGCGCCGGGCGCGCGTCGCGCATCGCCGCCGCGTACGCCGGCGCCGCGTCGACGACGCCGTTCGGCGCGGGAAGCTTTCGCGGCACGACCAGGCCGTCGTACGTCGCCTTCACATCCTTGCTGGCGATCGAGGCGGCGACCTGCTCGACGCTGAGGCCGGTCTGGTACTTCGCGAGGTAGGCGTTGAGGTCGTCATACGCTTCGTAAAGCGCGACCGGGAAGCTGGCCGCGTCGTTCGCCTTCTGCAGATCCGGCATCTCCACGTCGACGATCGTGATGCCGACCCGCCGGAGCTTCTCGAACGACGCTTCCATCACGGCGCGCGTGTCGACGTCGAGATCCTTGAAGAAATAGCCTCGGTAGACGCCGAGCCTCACGCCGCTCACCGGCGCCGGCGCCGGCGGGCGGCCGCCAGTGATGACCGAATCGAGCAGCGCCACGTCCGCGACCGTCTGCCCCATGGGGCCGACCGTGTCACGCGAGTGCGAGATCGGCGTGACGCCGTCCTGGCTGTAGCGGCCGATGGTCGGCCGCAGCCCGGCGCCCCCGGACAGCGCCGCCGGGATCCGGACCGAGCCGCCGGTGTCGCTGCCGAGACCACCCGGCGCCAGTCGTCCGCCGATCGCGGCGCCCGTCCCGCTCGAGCTGCCGCCCGCGATGCGTGTCCGATCGTACGGATTGCGAGTTCCGATCGGCTCGGCGGTGAAGAATCCCTCGTTGTAGCCGGAGATCCCGAAGGCGAGCTCGTGCATGTTCGTCTTGCCGAGAATGACCGCGCCCGCGTCCACGAGCTTCTGCACGGTCGGCGCGTTCTCCTTCGGGACGAAGCCGCGGAGGGCCGGCGTGCCCGCCGTGTTCGGCAGACCGGCCACGTGCGTGTTGTCCTTCACGACCAGCGGCACCCCGTGGAGCGTCCCGAGCGATTTGCGGGCCACCACGTCGGCGTCGGCACGGCGCGCCGCGGCCATCGCGCCGGCGCGATCCAAAACGATGTACGCGTTGAGCCCGGGATTCGCGTCGGCGCGCGCGATGTACGCCTGGGTCAGCTCGGCGCTCGTCACCATGCCCTCGCGGATCAGGGTCGCGGCGTCGGTGAGGCTGAGCTGCGTGAGGTCGGCCGGGCGCGGCGGGATGGTCACGCAACCCGCGGTGGCGAGCACGGCGATCAGGATCGCGACGGCGGAACGCACACGCATGATCGTCTCCTTCATCTAGAGGGTCACCTCGGCCGGCCGGGGACGTTTCACCGCATCATGCTCGGCAGCCAGAGCGAGAGCCACGGGAACGCGACCAGGATCGCGAGCCGGACCACGTCGGCCCACATGAACGGCAGCACGCCGCTGAACACGGTCGACGTGCTGACCTCGGGGATCAAGGTCCGGAGCACGAACATGTTCATGCCGACCGGCGGGCTGATGAGCCCGATCTCGACCACGCACACGATGATGATCCCGAACCATATCGGGTTGAAGCCCAGATGCACGATCACCGGGAAGAACACCGGGATCGTGAGGAGGATCATCGACAGCTCCTCCATCGCGGTGCCGAGGACGACGTAGATCGCGCAGATCGCCGCGACGACCATCGTGGGGCTCACGTTGAACCGCGTGACCCAGCTCTTCAGATCGCCGGGCATCGTGGTGATATTGACGAACTCGGCGAAGATCAGGGCGCCGATGAGGATCATGAACAGCATCGCCGTGGTGCGCGCGTCTCGAGCAGCGCCGCATAGAGGGTCCGCCAGGTCAGCGCCCGACGCGCCAGCGCGAAGACCATCGCGCCGAAGGCGCCCATGGCGGCGCCCTCGGTCGCGGTGAACAAGCCGCCATAGATGCCGCCCATCACGAAGAAAAACAGCGCCGCCACCGCCCACACGTCCTTGAGGGCCAGATACCGCTCGCGCCAGCTCGAGCGCTCGCCGGGCGGGCCCGATCTCGGGTCGCGCCAGGTCATGTATTGCACCGCGCCGCAGAGCAGGATCGCGCCCACGATGCCCGGTATGACGCCGGCCGCGAACAGCTTGCCGATGTTGGTCTCGGTGAAAATGCCGTAGATCACCATGATCGTCGAGGGCGGGATCATGATGCCGAGCGTGCCGCCGCCGGCGACCACGCCCGCGGCGAGACGGTCCGAGTAACCGAACTTCTTCATCGACGGATAGGCGACCTTGGCGAAGGTCGCCGCCGTCGCGATGGACGAGCCGCAAATCCCCCCGAAGCCCGCCGAGGCCCAGACGGTGGCCATCGCCAGCCCGCCGCGCAGGTGGCCGATGAACGCATAGGCGGCCCGGAACAGCTCCTGGGACATCCCGGCGCGGGTGACGAAGTTGCCCATCAGGATGAACAGCGGCACCACCGACAGGGTATAGTTGCGCCCGGTCTCGTAGAGCTTGGTCTGCGTCATCGCGAAGGCCACCGTCCAGTTCCAGTCGCGCATGTAGGCGTAGCCGGCGATGCCCACGATGGCCATCGAGAACGAGATCGGGATGCGCAGGCAGCAGAGCAGCATCATCAGGGTGAGACCGACGAGCCCTTCGATCATCGCCGCTCGATCACCTTATGCAGGTGGATCAGGCCCGCCAGTCCGAGGGTGATCGCCATGAAGTACACGAAGGGGCCGTACACGATGCGCAGCACGTCGGTCGCGTCGCGGTAGGCCCAGATGCGGTCGGCCTTGCGCCACACGAGCCAGGCCAGGAGGAACATGAACGCCGCGCACGCCGCCTGCACGAGGCGCTCGAGCCAGCGCTGGCCGCGCGAGCCGAGAATACGGTCGATGAAGTCCATGACGGCGTGCTCGTCGCTGAACGAGACGAGCGGCAGGCCGGCGAAGATCAGCACCAGCAACATCAGCTCGGTGACCTCGAAGGCGCCGCGGACCGGGCGGCTGAAGCCGTAGCGCGCCACCACGTCGACCACCGTGAGCGCCATCATCGCCAGCAAGATGCCGGCGGCGGCCGCGCCGAGGGCGACGTCGGCGCGCCGCTTCCACGGGAGCTCGGACGCGGTCACTTGCCGGCGGCGACCTTCTTGAGCTCGTCCTGGAACTCGGCGAGGATCTTGGCGGCATCCACGCCCTTGGCGTTTGCCTGCTTGACCCACTCCTCCACGATCGGCGCGGAGCGCTTCTTGACCTCGGCGACGAAAGTCGGGTTGGCGTGGACGATCTTGACGCCGGACTTCTTCAGGGCGTCCATTCCTTTGCGATCCGCCTCGTCCCAGGAGTTGCCGGCGAGCCGCGCGATGTACTCGCCCGAGAGCTTCTCGATCGCCTCCTGATCCTGCTTGGGCAGCTTGTTCCACTTCTCCTCGTTCATGAAGAAGCCGAACGCGGAGCTGTACATCCCGCCCGGGAACAAGGTCGCCTGCTCGAGCACCGTGTCGAGCTTGAAGGAGATGATCGACTCCAGCGGGAAGAACACGCCGTCGGCGACCCCGGAGCTCAGGAGCTCGTACGATTCGGGAGCCGGTTTCACGAACGCGGAGGCCCCGAGCGCCTTCGCCACCTGCTCGGCGACCCCGCCGCCGGTGCGGATCTTCAGCCCCTGCACGTCGCCGATACCCGCCACCGGCTTCTTGGTGAACATCTGACCCGGGCCGTGGGTGAACACGCCCAGGAGCTTCACGCCGCGATACTCACCGACCTTCTGGAAGTACTTCCAGTGGATCCGCGAGTAGGCGACCGAGTTCACCAGCGCGGTGTCGCCGCCTCCGGGCAGCTCCGGCAGGAGCGGCAGGATGTGACGGGCCGGCGTGTAGCTCGCGGTCACGAACGACAGGTCGACCAGACCGTCGCGGACGGCGTCGAAGGTGCCCGGCGGCGCCGACGGATGCTTCGGCAGCATCGCGAACTTCACGCGCCCGCTGGTGGCCTTCTCGACGTCGTTCGCCCAAACCTGAAGGACGTTGGCGGTCAGATGGTGCTGCGGCGAGACCCACGAGGACATCGTGAGCGTCGTCTGCGCCGCGGCCGGTCGCGCGGCGGCGAGGAGGCCGAGGAGCACGGTGGTGACGACGAGGGGCTTCACGCGCAGCATGCTCTCCTCCGGTTCGAGGGGACGACGGTCTCGTTGACGCGGGGTAGTGTAGCAGCCTTCCGGACCTCCCTTGACTCCGCCGCGGCGGCGGGCAATCCTCTGGGGACCGACAAGGGAGGACCACCATGGCGCGCACGTACAACGTCATCGACGCCGACGGACACATCCTCGAACCGGTCGACATCTGGGACAAGTACATCGACCCCGCGTATCGCGACCGCGCGCCGAAAATGATCATCGACACCGACGGCAAGGAGCGTCTGCTCGTCGAGGGCAAGATCCTCGGAAGCCCCAAGGGCATGGGCGCCATCGGCGGGATCGGCGCCCGCGACGGCAAGATCAACGAGGCGACGATGAAGTACGTCGAGGGCCGCCCGGGCGGCTTCGATCCGCACGCGCGCATTCCGGACATGGACCTCGACGGCATCGACGCCGCGTTCCTCTATCCGAGCATCGGCCTCTTCAGCGGCGCGGTTCAGGACCCCGGGCTCGCCGCCGCGATGTGCCGCGCCTACAACCGCTGGCTCGCCGACTACTGCAAGCCCTACCCCGATCGGCTCTTCGGCGTCGCCATGCTGCCGATGCAGTCGATCCCGTTCGCCATCGAGGAGATGCGCTTCGCCCGCAAGGAGCTCGGCATGCGTGGCGGCTTCCTGCGCCCGAACCCGTACAACGGCCGGATGCTCCACCACCCGGACTACGCGCCGTTCTGGAAGGAGGTCGAGGAGCTCGACTTCTCGATCGGCCTGCACGAGGGCGCCAGCGGCGGCATGCCGCAGGTCGGCGTCGACCGGTTCGCCAATCGCGGCGCCCGGCACATCATCTCGCACACGATGGAGATGATGCTGGCGGCGATGAGCGTGATCTGGGAAGGCGTGTGCGACCGCTACCCGAAGGTGCGCATCGGCTTCATGGAGTCGGGCGGCGGCTGGATCGCGCCGTGGCTCGACCGGATGAACCGCCACTTCGACGACCAGGGCTTCAACGACTCTGGCCTGACGATGCGCCCGAGCGAGCTCTTCCAGCGCAACTGCTGGATCTCGTTCGAGCCCGTCGAGGGCAGCCTCTCGGTGCTCGCCGACTACATCGGCCCGCACAAGATCCTCTGGGCGACCGACTACCCGCACCCCGACGGCTTCTTCCCCGGCGCACCGAAGCTGATCGCCGACCGTCCCGAGCTGTCGGCGGAAACGAAGCGCCAGATCCTCGCGGGCGGCGCCAAAGGATTCTACGGTCTGAAGTAGAAACAGCGGGCAGCGCAGACGCCCCTACACAGGAGGACGGCATGCAGTTCCACGACGTCGACGTGAAGACGCAGTTCAAGAAGATGCGGGAACTGGTGCCGGAGGCCTACCGCGCGTTTCTCGAGTTCGACCAGAAGGCGTTCAAGGACGGCGCGATCCCGGCCAAGACCAAGGAGCTGATCGCGCTCGGCATCGCGCAGATCACGCAGTGTCCGTGGTGCATCGACGCCCACACGAAGAAGGCGGCGACGGCCGGCGCCTCCGACGCGGAGATCGCCGAAACGACGTTCGTGGCCATGGCGATGGCCGCCGGCGCCGCCTGGAGCCACGGCGGCCTCGCCCTCCAGTGCCTGCAAGAGCACAAAGGCTAATCGGACGATCCGAGCCACATGCCAAGACCACAAGCAGGACCACAAGGCAGAACTACAAGGGTTGATCGGGCGTGCGGAGCCACACGTATCCATCACTCGCCACCCTCGGCGGTCCCGGCCTCGAGCACTCGATAAATGCTATTCGGTCTGCGATACGCGAGTCTCGGCCGCTACTCGAGCGGGCCGGCGGCGGTCGAGCTTGCGCAGGCCGCCGAGGCCGCCGGGTTCGACTCGATCTGGACCGTCGAGCACGTCGTGGTGCCCCACGGCTATCAGTCGCGCTACCCGTACTCGGACACGGGGCGCATGGGCTCGGGGCTCGAGGACTTTCCGATCCCGGATCCGCTGATCTGGCTCGCGTACATCGCGTCCGCGACCCGCACGCTCAAGCTCGGCACCGCGATCCTGATCCTGCCGCAGCGCAATCCAGTGGTCACCGCCAAGGCCGTCGCCACCTTGGATCACCTCGCGGGCGGGCGCCGCGTGCTGCTCGGCATCGGGGTGGGCTGGCTGGCCGAGGAGTTCGCGACCCTGGGTGTGCCGTTCGAGGATCGCGGGCCGCGCACCGACGAGTATGTCGCGGCCATGCGCGCCCTCTGGAGTCAGGAGCGCGCGAGCTTCTCGGGACGATTCGTTTCGTTCCGCGACGTGTTCTGCCGGCCCCTGCCCGCCGACGGCCGGGTCCCGATCATCGTGGGCGGCGACACGCGCGCGGCCGCGCGCCGGGCCGGACGGCTGGGCGACGGCTATTTCCCCGCGCGCGGCGCGGCGCCCGAGCTTCTGGACGAGATGCGGCGCGCCGCGGTCGAGGCTGGACGCAATCCCGACGATATCGAGATCACGGTCTCGGCGCCGACCGAGCCCGCCGAGATCGAAGCACTCGCCCGGCGCGGCGTGAAACGCGTGGCGGTACCGGTCAGCGCGGCCGCCGGGCTTCCGGCGCAGGTGCGGACACCCGACGACGTGCTGCGGTACGGCAAGACCATGATCGAGCGCTTCCGCGACTGACGAACACGAGCGAGCCATGACGACGACCCTCGACCTCGACGACCTTCGCACGCACATCGGGCGCAGCCAGACCGCGACCGACGTGATCCACGCCGGTCCGGCCAACTTCTTGCGGCTCGCGTTCGGACGCCCCGAGCCGGAATTCCGCGACGGCGACATGCTGCCGCCGGCATGGCTCGGGCTCTACTTTCTGCCGAGGGTGGCGTCGGACGCGCTGCGACCCGACGGGAGCCCGCGGGACACCGGCGTCGTTCCGCCGCTCTCGCTGCCGCGCCGGATGTTCGCCGGCGAGCGCGTACGCTTCCACGCTCCCGTGCGCATCGGCGAGACCGTGCGGCGCGAGACGCGGCTGGCCGACATCTCGGTGAAGCAGGGCGGGACCGGCACACTCGTGTTCGCCACGATCACGAGCCGCGTCTTTGGGCCCAGCGGTTTGGCGCTCGAGGACGAGCGCCGAACGGTGTTTCGTGAAGAGGTCAAGGCGGGCGAGCGCAATCAGGCGCCGCGGCGCGACTCACCGCCGAGCGACGCGCCCTGGCGGCGCAGCATCACGCCCGACCCGGTGCTGCTCTTCCGGTTCTCGGCGCTGACCTTCAACAGCCACCGGATCCACTACGATCGGACGTGGGCCATGCAGGTCGAGGGCTATCCCGGTCTCGTCGTCCACGGCCCGCTGACGACGACCCTGCTCATCGACTTCGCGCGCGATCAGAATCCGGGCAAGCAGATCGCGTCCTACGCGACCCAGGCGCGGGCGCCCCTGTTCGACACCGCGCCCTTCGAGCTCCGCGGACGGCCGGCGACGAGCGGTCGGGGCTGCGACCTCTGGGCCGTCACGCCCGACGGCACTATCGCGATGAGCGCCGAGGTCGAGCTGGCCTAGCCGCGCTTGAGCCTCGGCAAGAGCTTCGCCGCCGCCTCGTCCACCTGAGCCAGCTGATCGCCGCCGGCGAAGCGCAACGTGAAGTGGCGCGCGCCGGCGTCGACCCAGCGCTGGAGCCACTCCGCGCAGCCCTCGATCGGTCCCGCGTACGCGGCCTGGCGGGCCAGGATCGTCCGAGCCGGTGCTGCATAATACGTCTCGAGAAAGATATTGAGCCGCTGCTCGGCGGCGGCGCGATTCGCATCGAGTGCCAGCGTGACGTACGCCGCGCCGGCGACCGCGTCGCCCGGGCGTCCCGCGGCGCGTGCCGCCTTCTGCACACCCGGAAAGTGCTCGGCGAAGAATTCCACGCTGGGCCCGGTGGGAAACCACGCGTCGAAACGCGCGGCCTCGCGCAGCGCCGTCGGACCGCTCCCGCCGATCCAGATCGGCGGCCCGCCCGGCCGGTGAGGCTTCGGCTCCATCGTGACGTCGTCGAGCGTGAAGTGCTTGCCCGAGAAGCTCACGTGGTCGCGGCGCCAGAGCGCCTGGCAGATCTCGATCGTCTCGAGGAATCGTCCGATCCGGCGCTCGAACGGCACGCCGGCCGCCGCGAACTCCTTCCGGATCGACGGATTGTCGGCGGCGAAGCCGACGCCGAGGATGACCCGGCCCTCCGCGGCCCGATCGAGTGTGCCGACGATGTGGGCCAGCACGACCGGATTGCGGAGCGCCGGGAGCAGCACACCGGTGCCCAGCCGCACGCGCCGCGTGCGTCCGGCGATCGCGGCCATCAAGGTCAGCGGCTCGTGACGCGGCCGCGCGATCAGCGAGTCGCCGATCCACACGGAGTCGAAACCCGCGGCCTCGGCGCGCTCGGCCATCGCGAGCAGCGGCGCCGTCTCGGGATGGCCGGACATGACGGCCTCGCGCGTCGGGATCAGAACACCGAACTCGACAGCCATCGCTACCTCCCCTCGGCCCGCGACATGGGGTCGTCGAGCCGGACATAGAGTCGTTTGTTGATCTTGCCCTTGTTCTCGGTCCGGACGATCGCGAAGCGTCCGACTTCCGCCGTCGTGGCGACGTGGGTGCCGCCGCACGCCTGCGCGTCGAATTCCGCGATCTCCACGACGCGGACGCGGCCGTTGGCAATCGGCGGCCTGGCGTCGAGCGTCCGGAGCAGGTCGCCGCGCGCGCGGAACTCGTCCTCCGAGATGTCGTACGCCCTGACGGCGTGGTTGCCGGCGATCACCGCATTGACCTTGTTCGCGAGCTCCGCACAGAGCTCGGCGGACAGGGCGTCGAGCTTGAAGTCGATCCTGGACTGATCCACGCCGATCTGCACGCCGGTGATCCAGCCGTGGTAGTCGCGCAGCGCGATCGTGTTGAGGACGTGCAGGACCGTGTGATAGCGCGTGAGCGCGAGCCGCCGAGTACGATTCACGGCCAAGGTGGCGGGCCGGCCGATGAGCTCCGGCGACAGCGACGACGTCGTGACGTGCCAGACGATCTCGTCGGCATCGGCGTGCGCGGAGACGATCTCGAGGGTCTCGCCATCCCCGAGCCTCACGGTTCCGTCGTCGGGAGGCTGGCCGCCGCCGCCCGGATAGAAGCAGGTGCGGTCGAACGCGAGCGCGCGGTCGTTCACCGCGACCACGCACGCGCGGGCCTCGAAACCGTGGTCGGGCTCGAGGTAGAGCCGAACGGTGCCGACCGTGATCCTGCCCGCTAGGCGGGCCGCCCCGGCGCGTACTTCTGCCCGAGCGCCTCTTCCCACCGGAGGTAATTCTGCATGTCGGCGAAGTTCCGATCCGGTCCCGCCGGCACCACGTCGGTCGGCGGCGTCATCACGCCGGCGAGCCCCTTCTCGAGCGGCAGGCCCGCCTTCTGCCAGGCGGCCATGCCGCCGTCGAGAATCGACACGTTCTGGTAGCCGAGCTCTCCGAGCGTGACGGCGGCGAGCGCGGAGCCGCGGCCGTCGGCGCAGGTGACCACGATCGACGCCGTCTTCGAGGGCACGACGTCGCCGATCCAGAGCTCCATCCAGCCCCGAGGCACCCAGCGGGCGCCGGGCACGTGGCCGCGCGCGAAGTCCTGGCTCGTATCGACGAAGATGACGGCCGCCGGCGGCGACGCCTGCAGATCGCGCGGCGACACCGCCTTCACCTTCGCGCGCGCTTCCTGATAGCCGGCCGGAACCTCCTCCGGCATCCCCGTCTCGAGCGAGCCGCCGCTCGCCACCCACGCACCGGTGCCGCCGTCGACGGCGAAGACCTCGTCGGAATCCCATCTGCCGATACCACGAGGCGATCAACGTCGCGCGCGCCTTCTTGTCGCACGCGAAGACGACCTGGCAGTTCTTCACGACCGCCACGTCGTCGGAGCGCTGCACGGCCTGGCCGCCGGGAAACCACCGGAAGCCCGGGATGTGGCCGGCGGCGTACTCCTCGGAGGTGCGCACGTCGATGAAGTAGATCGTCGCCTGGTCGCGCCGAGCCATCACGCCCTTCAAGGCCGGAATGTCGAGATAGCGAACGCCGTCCTCCGCCGCCAGCTTGCGCGGCATAGGCCTCAGCGGCCGCGACACCCGTCGGCCGACGGCTCGGGCAGCTGCACGCGATCGGCGCCGGTCTCGAGCTGGTGCCCGGCGAGCACCCATCCCGCCGTCCCGTTCTTCAGCCCGAACACCTTCGGGATCCCCATGCGCTGGAGCACGCGGGCGCCGATGATGCTGCGCGTGCGCCCGGCGCAGTTCACGATGATCGTCGTGTCGCGATCGACGTCCTTGGCGATGTCGGTGATGCGCAACGCCAGCTCGCCGCCGGGCACGCTGCGGCCGCCGGGGATGCAGAAGCGCCGGAACTCTTCGGGCGTGCGCGAATCGAGGATGACGAACTTCTCGCCCTTCTGGATGCGCGCCGCGAGATCCTTGCGCCTCGACCTCCGGCACGTGGTGAACCACCTCGACCTTCTCGCCGAAGTCCTTGCTCGGGACGTTCATCCCCCACTCGGTCTCGCAGCCCGTCGGTCACCCAGCGGTTGATCCCGCCGTCGAGCACCGACACCTGGCGGTAGCCCAGACGCTCCAGGGTGGCCGCCGCGAGCCGAGCGCGCCGGCCGTCGTCGTCGCACACGACGATCGGCGTGCCTTTGAAGGGCACGGCCTGCGGCACCAGGGTTTCGAGCTGCCGCCGCGCGATCAGGCTCGCGCCGGGAATGTGGCTGCTGTTGTACTCGCCGGCTTCCCGGACGTCGATGAGCGCGAACGGTTCCTTGCCCTCGAGCAGGCTCTTGAGTGACGCGGGCGCGATCGTGGCTGGCATGGATTGTTACCTCCGCGCGATGAGGCGTCTGAACATGGCGCCGTACTGGAACCCGTAGCCCTCGGCGTTCTCGGCGGCGCTCTTCTTCACGCGCTCGCCGATGGTGTGGCCCTCCGGCACGTTGAAGCCGGGCACCTGACTCTCGTGACGGATCAACCCGGCGATCTGGCGATCGATCGACTCGGTGACGTCGACGATAATGTCGGGCTCGTCGGCGCCCCAGTACCAGAGCTCGCGCACCTTGTGCGGCTCGAGCCCGTCCACCGTGATCTGGTCGGGAAAGTGCAGATGGTCGCGGGCGAACGGATAGACGGCATCGGTCGCCGTGATGCCGGCCTTGCGATGGTCGCGGTGCTGGAATCCGCGGATGCGATACGGATCGTGGACGAAGACCGTGTGCGGCCGATAGCGGCGAATCGCGCCCACGACATCGCCGAGAAACTCGCGCGTGTCCTCGAGCCCGCCGTCGGGATAGCCGAGCATGACGACGTGGCGCACGCCCATGAAGTCCGCGGCAGCGCGCTGCTCGTCCGCGCGCTTCTTCGCGAGCGCGGCCGGGGTCAATGCGCGATCGGCCGTGCCGGCGGCGCCGTTGGTGCAGAGCACGTAGGTCACCTCGCAGCCCGCGGCCGCCCACTTGGCCACGACACCGCCGGAGCCGATCTCCGCGTCGTCGGGATGCGCGAAGATGACCATCGCCTTGTCGGGAATTTCCGTCACGATCTCGAGCTTGGTGGGTGTGGCGTCTCTGGGCATGAGGGGATTCTACATCCGGCGCGGCGAAGCGGTATGATACCGCCCCATGACGACCAACTCGTTCCCCTTGGCGCAGTTCAAGGTCCTCGACTTGACCCGAGCCCGGGCCGGCCCTACGTGCGTGCGACAGCTGGTCGACTGGGGCGCCCAGGCCATCAAGATCGAGATGCCCGGCGGACGCACGGGCGATGGCATGGGCGGCAATCGGCACGGCTTCGATTTCCAGAATCTCCACCGCAACAAGCGGAGCATGACGCTCAACCTCAGAGATCCTGAGGGGGTGGCGATCTTCAAGAAGCTCGCGCGCGATGCCGACATCGTCGTGGAGAACTATCGCCCGGGCGTGAAAGAGCGTCTGGGCATCGACTACAAGACCTTGCGGGCGATCAACCCCCGCCTGATCTACGGCAGCATCTCCGGCTTCGGCCAGAGCGGGCCGTACCGCGACCGCCCGGGTGTCGACCAGATCGCCCAGGGCATGGGCGGCCTGATGTCGATCACGGGCATTCCGGGACAGGGGCCCGTGCGCGTCGGCATCCCGATCGCCGACCTCTGCTCCGGCATCTTCCTCGCTCAGGGCATCCTGGTGGCGTTGATCGAGCGGCAGACCACCGGCGAGGGCAAGTGGGTCCACACCTCGCTGCTGGAGGCGATGCTCTCGATGCTCGACTTCCAGGCCTCGCGATGGCTGATGAGCCACGAGGTGCCGCCGCAGGCCGGCAACAATCATCCGACCGGCATTCCCACCGGTGTCTTCGAAACGAAGGACGGACACATCAACATCGCCGCCGCCGGCGACGACATCTACGGGCGGTTCTGTCGCGCGATCGAGCGGCCGGACCTGCTGACGGACCCGCGCTTTTCGACCTCGAAGGCGCGTTCGACGAACCGCGACACCATCATGGAAGTCATCATGCCGGTGACGCGGCAGAAGACCAGCGCCGAGTGGATCAAGCTCATGAACGACGCCGGCGTGCCCTGCGGGCCGATCTACAAGATCGACGAGTCGTTCGCCGACCCGCAGGTACAGCATCTGGCGATGGCCCAGCCCGTCCACTCGCCGGTGCTCGGCGACCTCACGATCCTCGGTCACCCGGTCTCGCACGGCGAGAAGCGCCTGCCGCTACGAAGCCCGGCGCCCGAGCTCGGCGAGGCCAACGAGGAGATCCTGACGGGGCTCGGCTACACGAAAGAACAAATCGCCGATCTGGCGAAGCGCGCCGTCATCTGATCGGTCCCGATGATCGTTCCCGAGCGCCCCGGTGCCCTGTGGCCGGGGCGCTGGTGCGTCGCATGCCGTCGGCCGGACTCCCCCGCACCATGCGATTGATCGCGCTCGTTTTTGCGCTCAGCCTGTTGCTTGCTCCGCTCCCTGCCGAGTCACAACCGGCCGGCAAGGTCTATCGGATCGGCGTGCTCGAGACGAGAAGCGCCACGCTCAACGCGGCCAACCTCGATGCGTTCCGACAAGGACTGCGTGAGCTCGGGTACCGCGACGGTCAGAACGTCGACATCGCGTACCGATCGTCGGACGGCCGCAACGAACGGTTCCCCGCTCTCGCGAGCGAGCTGGTCAGTCTGAAGGTGGATCTGATCTTGACGCGGGGAACGCCGGCCGCGCTGGCGGCGCGGAACGTGACACAGACCATTCCGGTGGTCATGGCCTCCAGCGGTGATCCGGTCGGGGCCGGCCTCGTCGCCAGCCTCGGGCGCCCAGGCGGAAACGTCACGGGGCTCAGCAACTACAACGTCGAGATCTATGCCAAACGCGTCGAGCTGCTCAAGGAGCTTCTTCCGAAGCTCACCCGAATCGCGGGGCTCTTCAACCTGGGCAATCCGGTTCTCCCGATTCAGTGGAGCGTGGCGGAGCGAGCGGCGCGGTCTCTCGGTATGCAGCCTCAGCTTCTCGACGTCCGACGCCCCGAGGAGTTCGGCCCGCGCGTTCGACACCGCCGCGAAGGAGCATACCGAGGCCATGGTCGTGGCACTCGACGGAGGACTACTCAGCTACGGAGCGAGCGACCCTCACCTCTATCAGCGAGCGGCCACGTACGTCGATCGGATCCTCAAGGGTGCGAAACCGGGCGACCTTCCGGTCGAGCAGCCCACGAAGTTCGAGCTGGCCATCAGCCGCAAGGCCGCCAGGGCGCTGGGCCTCTCGATTCCGCCGTCGCTCTTGTTGCGTGCGGAGCACGTGATCGACTAACGCACCGGACCCGTGCCGCCGGTGGCCCCATGCATTGCGGTCTGCCGCTGCGCAGCGCGGCGCTCGAGCTCGGCGAGGCCAACGAGGAGATTCTCATCGGGTGGAGTAGCTGTTGCCGTTGCCGGGGCCGCGCCATCGCTTGCCATTCAGGTCGTATTGGAGTCCGACGGAGGTGAACGGTATCCGGACATTGTCGAGGACGACATGGAGCAAATAGCCCCACCACGTGTTGCGACGCGCGCCGATGTCCAGCAGCGCCTCTTCCAGGTTCAAGCCGATCTCGAATCCAATCTGTCTCTCCTCCAAGGCCTGACTCTCCGTGGCATAGCCCTTGGTCGCGTAGGTCGCTGAGAGGAGCAGATACCGCAGCGGCCCGATGTTGAGGTTGAGCCGGCGAGCGAGGCCGGCCAGCTTGAGGTCCGCGGTGTAGAGTTGATTCTGATATGCCTGCCCGACGCTATTGGACGGACAGCAAGCAGGGACGTTGTACGACGGGAGCAGAAAGCCTTCGCGGAATCCGATCAGGTCGTTTGCGCCCAGTACGGACACGATCGCCGCGGTGAGCCCACCGGCCACGTCCATCGTGAGGTCTTCGTAGGAGAAGCCGTATTTAGTGAAGCCATCACCGGACTCGTTGATGAGCCCGATGAGCAACGAGAAGCCCAGCCCGATGCCGATCGACTCCGTCCGTGAGTAGCCCAGCGTGTTGTAGAGGAACGACATCTCCTTGGAGAGGATGTAGAAATCAACGTAGTGCGAGGCTTTGTCGGCGCCTCCTGCGTATGTGCTTTTACTGAACCAGCCCTCTTGGGTGATGTGGAAGCTCCGGTTGGGGTTCTCGAGAACGACTGCGCTCACGGCCGAGCCCGCCGCCACACCAGCCAAGATCCCGAACGTCAGGAGCTTGCTGGGCTGTTTTCGGCCCAGCTCCGGCTCAGCGTCTGGCGTCTCGGGGCCGGGTGGCCCCAGCGAAGCGGCCGAAGCCAGCGCGGACGCTTCGGGCCATGCCGCGCGATCACGCGCCGGAATGAGGTGAAACTCGTCGCAGGCGGCGCCGGGTATCGCGGTCTCGGGCGCGGCGATCCCGGCCAGGCCGGCATCTCCGAATCCCGGCGCCCGCGCGCTGGCGCCGATGAGGTGGAGATTGTCGCAGACACGATCCGTGGAGAGCCCGGCGGTTGGCGTTTCCTCAGCCGCGAGCTGACCGGCACTGACGGCAAGAAGGAAGGCGGCGATCCAGCCCCAGAGTAATCTGTGCACCTACTCCTCGTACTCGAATCGATTGTCGGCACTGGCCGGGTAGTCCTCGATCAGCGCTCGGCCCGAGGCCTCGTCGAGAGGCTCGATGCGCATCACGCCGGTCGGCCAACCTGGGGCCGGCACGAGCTTGAAAAAGTGGTTGCGTCCGGCCTCGGCGGTAAACCGCACCCGCGTCGGGACCGGGCCGGGCAGGTTGACGCCGAGCACGTGCTCGCCCGCCGGGATCGCCCCGTAAAGATATGATCGCTGGCCCACGTTGCCGAACTCCTGGAAATCGAGCGTGACGGGCCAGACAATGCCGGCTTCGAGCGCGCTCCACATACGCACCGCGTACACGTTCGCCTTGCCCGGCGGCGGCGCGAAGCTCCGCGCCTGACGCTCCAGCCTCTCCGATCCGCGCGGCACGGACGCACACCCGCCGGCCAGTACGAGCACACCGAGGATTGCGATGGCGGTGCGGTGGCGCGCTCTCATCGCTCGGCTCGCGGCGGCGGCATCGGCTCGTTCTCGAAGCGGTTATCGCCGCTCAGCGCGAACCGGCTGATCAGCTCACGTCCGGTTCTCTCATCGACCCGCTCGATGCCCAGTCTCAGCAAACCCGCCGATACCACGAAGAAGTAGCTGGAGCCCGCCGCGGCTCGGAATGTCACCCGCTCGTGAACCCAACCGTCCTGCAGGAGCGCCAGCAAATGTTCACCGGGAGCCAGCCATCCGTAAAGGTACGACTCACCCCCCAGTGTTCCGAAGCCGCGAAAGTCGAGATCGACGGTCCAGAGGGCCTGATCCGCGGGATGGGCGGTGCGTCGAACGACGTAGATGTTGGCTTTTCCGTCCGGTGGAACGAGGTGTTGGGCCTGCCGGATCATCCGGATCGATGCCGGCGGGACTGGCAGCGTCGTGCACGCGGCGAGGAGCGTGACCAGAACCGCCAGCGAGCCGGGCGCGAGTCGTCGAGGTCTCATGCAACGTGGCTGATGGGCAAGAGTCTCAACGACGATCGTGCGAGTCGACTGAGACCTTGGTCTCAGAGATATAAAATTGAGGCCGCGTCCGTGAGTCGGCGGAACGTGCCATTCTCTACGGGTCATGCTGCTGACACTCGCTGAATTCCTCGACAGCCTCTTCCACAGCGTGGCACTCGTCGGGCTCGCGATCGCGCTGGGCGGCGCGATCTGGGACCGCGGGGTGTACAGCTGGCCGAGCCCGCCGGTGCCACCGGTCGCGCGCCGCCGATGCCTCGGCCTGATCGCCGCCGGCGCCGGACTGGTCGCCGCGTCCCAGATCGCGGGGCTCGGCCTCCAGGTGTTCGTGCTGCGGGCCTCACTGGGCGAGGTCTCGCTGGCCGACGTCGCCGGCGCGACGACGTTCCGGGCCGGCGCGCTGCGCGCGCTTCTGTCGCTTGCGCTGGCGGCCGCGACGATTCGAGCTCGGCGCGATGTACCCGCGCGCCTGGGCCCCCTCGCCCTGACCCTGGCCGGACTCGTCGCTCTGTCGGGAGCTTGGCTCGCCCACGGCGTCGGCCGGCTCGAGAACCGCGCTCCGCTCATGATCTTGACCATTCTGCATCAAGGGGCCGCGGCCACCTGGCTCGGGGGCCTCATTCAGCTGGGGGCCTTGCGGCGGCTCTTCGGGACAGCCCCGGAGGTCCATGCGCTGTGGCCGTTCGCGGTGCGTCGATTCTCGCGGCTCGCCATCGCCGCCGTCGCGCTCCTGATCGGCGCGGCGCTGCCCCTGGCGTGGATATACACCGGGACCTTGAACGGATTGATCGGCACTGGTTATGGATCACTGATCGTGCTGAAGACGCTCCTGCTGCTCGCGACGATCGTGCTCGCCGCCCTGAACCTCTCGACCGCGCGCGAGGCGTCGTCCGGCGACTCGATCCATCTGCGAGCGCGACTCCCGAAGCTCGTCGAGGCTGAGACGATTGTCCTCGTATTGCTCGTCTTCGCGGCGACCGGTCTCTCGGCCCTACCGCCCCCGGCGGACCAGCGTCCAGACGAGCAGGCGACAGTGGCCGAGGTCGCGGAGGTCTTCCGTCCCAAGATGCCCAGGCTCGAGACGCCGTCGATGGAGGCGATGCGGCGGAGCGACGAGGCGATGGCGTCAGGTGCACCGCGGACGCGCGAGGCATATCTATGGTCGAACTACAGCCACAACGCGGCGGGGCTGATACTGCTCGTCATGAGCGTCACGTCGCTGGCCGGTCCGACTCTCGGCCTGCGCTTCAGTCGACATTGGCCGCTGGGGCTGCTCGCCCTCGCCGCCGTCATCTATCTTCGAGCTTCCGCCAACGAGGGCACCTGGCCGTTCGGCTCCACGCCGATCGGGGCGGTCGATGCCGAGGGCCTCCAGCATCGTCTTGCTGCCTTGCTCGTGCTCGCGATGGGACTGCTGGAGTGGCGGGCGCGCGGCTCTCGTCCGGGCACGCCGCTGACGTACGTCTTCCCCGTGCTGTGCATGGTTGGCGCCGCGCTGCTGCTGACGCACTCGCATCGGACTTTTCAGCTCAAGACGGGCTATCTCGTGCAGGTGACGCACTCGAGCATGGGCGCTCTCGCCGGGCTGGTCGCGGCCGGGCGCTGGCTGGAGCTCCGGTTGCCCCGAGGACCCGGCCGGCTGGCCGGCGCTCTCGCCAGCCTCGCGATGCTGGCGATCGCGCTGATCCTCGTCTTCTATCGCGAGGCCAACGTGATCATTCCTCCGGGCTGAGGACGATTCTCGCGACCGCGGGCCGCCGGCGACCGGTGAAGAGCCTCATTAGCGCCGGCAGCACCCCGAGCGACGCCAACAGGCTGACGGCGGTGCCGATGCTCAGCAAGAGCCCGAGGCTCCACATGCCCCGGTGACGCGCCACCATCAAGCTGCCGAACCCCGCGATCGTCGTCAACCCGTTGAGGACCACGGCCAGCACCATGCTCTGCGCGAGCATCGGTCCGTCCTGCTCTCTTTCGTCCATCGAACGGATGTAGATGTTCACGCCGTACTCGACGGCCGCGCCGATGATGAGGGGGACCGCCCAGACATTGGCCAGGTTGAACTCGAGCCCGACGAGTCGCATGAGCCCGAGCGTCCACAGCACGCCGAGGGCGAGTGGGGCCAGCGCGACCGCCGTGCCGCGGACGCTGCGCAGGAGCGCTCCAGTGATCACCGTCACCAGGACGAATGCATAGAGCGCACCCTGCAGGTAGCCACGACGGATGAAGCGGATCGCCTCGTAACTCGTGACCGGAGCGCCCGTCACGTCCGGATCGACTGAGCGGAGATCGGCGACGAAGCGCGTGGCCCCCTCGCGCTCCCAGATGTCGACTGCGGGGAAGATGCGAATGAGATACTGCCCGCTCGCGCCGACAAAGCGCTCGCGCAGCGGTCGCGGAATGTCCGTGACTGTGACCGCTCGAGGGGCAAGGCTCTGCTGGAAGCGGCGCAGCTTGTCGGCGAAATCCCGGAACAAATCGCTCTGGAGCTGATTCAGCGCCGCGCCGGTCGCCGCCAGGTCGGGGCCGGTGAGACGCTGGAGGAGCGTGTGGACCTTCTCGCGCGTCTGCTCCAACTGCCGACGACCGGGGCTCTCCCCGAGGCCCTCGAGGACGATTCCGAGCCGCCGCCGCAGCACGCTCAGGGGCTCCCGGAGGCTCGTGGGGCTCAGCGGAGCGGGCGCTCCGAGGCGCACCGACGCCACCAGCGGCGCGAACTGCGCGATCATCGCAAGCTTCGCGGACTGGTCATCGGGGACCAGCGTCAGGAGGCTCTCGACCTTGGCGACCGAGGGCAGTCGCGCGAGCGCTTCGTGCTTGCGCTGAAGCTCCGCCGGCGTCGCGGCGGTGGTGACGGCCGAAACGCCCGAGCGCCCGACGATCGCGAGCGTGCGCTCCTCCCAGACGACCGACTCCGTGCCGCGAGCCTGAAGGTGCAGCAGGTTATCGTCGAAGCCGACGCCGAGCGCCGCCCATCCGCCGAGCGCCGTGAGCGCCGCCGCGGCAACGAGGATCGGAACGGGGCGCGCCGTCATCCGGACGAGCCACGATGCCTCGGCTTCGAGAGGCGTCCGCAGAGCCCTCGAGGGACGGTTCGGGCGTCGCCGATCGACCAGGACCAGCAACGCCGGAAAGAGCGTGATCATCGACAAGAACGACGTCAGTACGGCGATACCCGAGACGACCCCGAACTCGGCAATGCCGTTGAAGTCGGTGAAGCGGAGGACGAAGAACGTTCCCGCGGCGGTGAGGGCTCCGAGGAGAATGCCCGGGCCGGTCCGTGTCGCGGCGCGGAAGAGCGCGCGATCGAGCGACGCCTCGCGGCCCAATTCTTCTTCGTAGCCGTAGAGGAGGTAGATACCGTAGTCGATGCCGAGGCCCACCACGATCGAGACGAACATCACGGAGAACACGTTCAACTGGCCGACCACGAGGGTGATCACACCCATGGACCAGGCGAGCCCGACGGTCAGCGTCAGGAGCATGAGCACCGGCTTCACGACGCGCTGGAACGCGATGAGAATGAGCGCGAGGGTCAGCACGGTGGACAGGATCCCGGCCCGCGCGCTGTCGGCGAAGGCGGTGACCATCTCGTCGTTGGAGATCGCCGGACTGCCGGTGACACCGGCGTCCACACCGGGGAACTGGTGACGCAGACGCGCGATGGTGGCCCGGATGAGCTCGATTCGCTCGCGGTTGTCCGTGAAATCGCCTTCCACGGACGTCGTCGCGACGAGGACGAAGAGGAGGCGGCGGTCGGCCGAGAAGAACCAGCCCGCGTCCTGACCGCCGATCCCGTCCCCCGACAGCGCGGCAGACCAGGGCGAAACGCTCCCGGCCCTTCCATCCAGTCGCGCCACCGCTTGATCGAGGAGCGCGTCGAGGAACTGCAAATCCGCCGCGGGGGCGCGCTCGAGCCCGAGATCGAGGAAGCCGAGCGCCATCGCGTTCGCGATTTGCTCGTTGAGACTTTCGAGCAGGCGCACGAGGGTGGGGTGCGCCGCGTAGGTCCTGAGGACATCCTCGTAGTCGAAGAGCCGGTCACGCAGCGTGCGCAGATCGGCCGTGGAGAGATAGAGCAGCGCGTTCTGCTGTAAGGAACCGGCCTCGAGGCGATAGGAGATGCGTCCCAGACCTGCCGGAGCCAGCTCGTCGGCGAGCCGAACGGCATAGGCCTTCGCCGTCTCCGGCTCGCTGCAGGCGACGACCACGACGATGTCGTTGAGATCGCCAAAATCGCGCAGGTGCTTCTGGAGCAGAACGACGTAGGGAGCATCCTGCGGAAGAAGGCGATACGCTGATGTCACGAATGCGAGGCTGTGCCACGCGTACACCAGCCCACCGAGCCCGAGAAGCGCCGCCAGGACAACCGTGAGACGCGGTCGCCGGGTGCAGACGGTCGCCAGCAGAGCGATCCAACGTCCGACCTGCTCGCCGATCACCGCCTCGATGATTCCATCCGAGGAGCTCGGGAGAGCGCCTCGTCGAATGCGACGGTGGTCACGGTCGGTCTGCTGACAGCCTCATCGCGATCGGGTGCGAGATCAAGACCCCAATGTTACACCAGCTGGTCCGGACGTCCGATGCGACCAAAGTCCAGCTAGGCATAGCCTCAGATCCCCATAGCATCTCCTGGTGCCGATGAAGCTGCCCGCGCATGCGGCTATTCAGGTCGTGAATCGTCTCGGGCGGACGCTGAATCGTCTAGGGTTGCCGCCGGTACGCTTGGACGACGAGGCGCTGCTCGAGACGGCGCGGCAGCGTACGCACCTCGACGACTTCGGCACGCAAGACTTCCGGGACCCCCTTCGGCGGTTGCTGAGCAGCCTCGAGCACGAGGCTCGGCTGTCGTGGCTCGGCCGCATCCTCGCTCGCCACGATTTCTGTGCGCTCCTCGCCAACCGTCTGCGCCTGGTCCGCGACCGCGCTCTCTATCCCGAGATCGCGCAGGGGCACATCGCGAGCCCGCTCTTCGTCGCGGGGCTCCCGCGCACTGGGAGCACGCTGATCCACCACCTCCTCGCGCAAGACCCGAACACCCGGGTCGTTCGAGCGTGGGAGGTGCTCGCGCCATCGCCTCCGCCGGCCCCGACGACCGATCGGACCGATCCGCGCATCGCGGCGGCTCGGCGGCAGTTCCGATGGTTCGACCGGCTCGCTCCCGAGTTCAAGACCATCCACCCGCTGGGAGCCGAGCTGCCGCTGGAGTGCATCGCCCTGCTGGCCTTCTCGTTCATAGGCTCGCGCTTCAACACGAACTATCGTGTGCCCTCGTATCAGGCGTGGCTCGAGCAGCAGGACCAGCGGCCGGCGTACGAGTTCCACCGAACCATCCTTCAGCATCTGCAGGCGCGCTCTCCCGGGGCGCGCTGGGTCCTCAAGGCGCCCACGCATCTCTGGAATCTCGAGGCGCTCTTCGGCACCTATCCGGACGCGTTCGTCGTCCAGACGCACCGAGATCCCGCGACGGTGCTGGCGTCCGTGGCGAGCCTCACCGCAGTGCTGCGGGGAGTCTTTGCCGACGAGGTGGATCCTCTCGAGATCGGGCGAGAGGTGACCTATCAGTGGTCGAACGGACTGGAGCGCGCGCTGCAGTTTCGACGCAGCAAAGGCGACACCGCGGCACGTTTCATCGATGTCCAGTATCGCGATCTGCTCAGGGATCCCATCGGATTGATTCGAGTGATCTACGCCCGTCTGGGCTGGACCCTCGGTGGCGAGGCGGAGCGGCGCATGCGAGCCCATCTGGCGAGCCATCCGAAAGATCTTCATGGACCGCACCGCTACTCACTGGAGAGCTTCGGGCTGGATCCCGGAGCGATCGCGCACCTCTTCAAGACCTATCGCGAGTACTTCGACGTGAAAGAAGAGAGTGCCCACACAACATAGCGCTCGACGCGCCTGCTCAGGTCACCAGCGGCGGACGCGACGATGAGTGGAGCGAGCCTGGTGATCCTGCTTTCGGTCGCGACTCTGCTATCGGTCGTCTATCTGGCGGTCGTCCTCGGGTGCGTCGCGCGCCTCGTCGGACACCGGCCCGCCGCGATCGGCTGGCGTCCTCCGGTCACCGTGCTGAAGCCGCTCTGCGGGCTCGAGCCGTTGCTGGAAGAGAACCTGCGGTCGTTCTGCACGCAGGACTACCCGGAGTACGAAGTCGTGTTCGGCGTTCGGACGCCCGATGATCCGGCGGCCGGGGTGGTCGATCGACTCGCGGCCGAGGGACACCGCTGCCGGCTCGAGCTCGTCGTCGACGGTCGTATGTCCGGCCCCAACGCCAAGGTCAGCAACCTCGCGAATATGCACGAGCACGCCAAGCATGACGTCATCGTCGTTTCGGACAGCGACATGCGGGTGGACGCGGACTGGCTCGCCGGCGTGGTGGCGCCGCTGGCCGATCCAGCGGTCGGCCTCGTGACGTGCCTCTATCGTGCTCACTCACTGGGCGGCCTGCCGTCAGCGCTCGGAGCGATGCACGTGAACGAGTGGTTCGCGCCCGCCGTGTCGGTCGCGGCCACCTTCGGCGCGGGCCCGTTCGGCTTTGGCTCGACCTTGGCGTTGCGCCGGGAAACCCTCGAGGCCCTCGGGGGCTTCAAAAAGCTGAGCGCCTATCTCGCCGACGACTACGTGCTCGCCGCGCGCGTGGTCGAGCGCGGTCAGCGAATCGTGCTCTCGGATACCGTCGTGGAGATGATCGTGAGCGAGCCCGGGATCCGTGCGCTCTTCGCGCACGAGGTCCGCTGGGCGCGCGTCGTCCGGTCGGTCAGACCGCTCGGGTGGACGCTCTCGTGCCTCACCAACACGCTTCCTCTCGCGTTCGCCTGCTCCATCGCCTCCGGCTTCTCGCCGGCATCCACCGTGATGCTGGGCCTCGCCGTGACTCTTCGGCTCGCCATCCACGCTCTCGCGCCGTCGTATCTCGGTCTTCGAGTGGGTCGCGCGCCGTGGCTGGTTCCGCTCCGCGACGCGATGTCGCTCGCCGTCTGGGCGACGAGCTTTTTCGGCTCCGGCGTCGAATGGCGCGGTCGGCGCATGTCGGTGGGACCAGGGGGACTCGCCGGCGGCGTGAAGAGCGCTCCGTCGTGCTGAAGACGCTCTTTCTCCATCCGCCGTCGCTCGACGGATTCGACGGCGGGGCCGGCTCGCGATATCAGGCGCGGCGTGAGGTCCGATCATTCTGGTACCCGACCTGGCTCGCGCAGCCGGCAGCGCTCGTGCCCGGCAGCCGGCTCGTCGACGCGCCTCCCGCCGGCCTCGGCCTCGAAGACGTCCTGCCCCTCGCCCGCGACTACGAGCTCGTCGTGCTCCACACCAGCACGCCGTCATTCCCCTCCGACGTACGCGTCGCCGAGGCGCTGAAGGATACGAATCCACGGCTCAAGCTGGGATTCGTGGGCGCTCACGTCGCGGTCAATCCGGTCGAGTCGCTTCGGAGCTCGGCGGCAATCGACTTCGTGGCGCGCACCGAGTTCGATTTCACGGTGCAAGAGGTCGCTGAGGGGCACCGCCTGGAAGACGTCGACGGCCTGAGCTTCCGGACGGGCCGCGGGATCGCCCACACTCGCGACCGGGCTGTGCTCGAAGATCTCGACCAGTTGCCCTTCGTCGTCGACGTCTATCGCCGTGACCTCAGGGTGGAGGACTACTTCATCGGCTATCTCCTCCATCCCTACGTGTCCCTCTACTCGGGCCGCGGTTGCCGCTCGAAGTGCACCTTCTGCCTCTGGCCGCAGACGGTGGGCGGGCAGCGCTATCGCACCCGCAGTGTGGACCACGTCGTGGAGGAGATCACCCTGCTCCACCGCTACTTCCCCCAGGTGAAGGAGGTCTTCTTCGACGACGACACGTTCACCGATGACCTGCCTCGGGCGGAAGCGATCGCCAGGCGACTGGGTGACCTCGGCGTCACCTGGTCATGCAATGCCAAGGCGAACGTGCCTCGCGAGACGCTCAAAGTTCTCCGGGATAACGGGCTGCGCCTCCTCCTCGTGGGCTACGAGTCCGGCAACCAGCAGATCTTGAACAACGTGAAGAAGGGCGTCCGGCTCGACATCGCCCGTCGCTTCACGCGGGATTGCCACGACCTCGGCATCACCATTCACGGCACGTTCATCCTGGGCTTGCCCGGAGAGACGAGCGAGACGATCGCCCAGACGGCTCGTTTCGCCGTGGAGATCGACCCGCACACCATCCAGGTCTCG
Organism: uncultured Candidatus Rokubacteria bacterium; assembly: GCA_963789955.1. GTDB lineage: Bacteria > Methylomirabilota > Methylomirabilia > Rokubacteriales > CSP1-6 > AR31. Next base: position 3,263 of record CAWBMV010000018.1, on the reverse strand, counting down.
ATCGCCGCACCGTATCCCGGAACGGCTCTCCATCAACAGGCCCGCGAGGCGGGCTGGCTCCAAGAGGAGCACGCGCTCATCGATGGCGCCGGCCGCCAGGTGAGCGCGATCGTCTACCCGCACCTCGGCAGCGATGAGATCTCACGGTCGGTGGAGACGCTCTACCGGCGGTTCTACTTCCGGCCGACCAAGATCGCGTCCCTCCTCGGAGAGGCGGTGCGCCACCCGCACATGCTAGGGCGGCGCATGCGTGAAGGCATCGAGTTCTTTCGCTTCTTCGGCCGTCGGGGATGACGAACCACCCAGGGCCGATCCAAACACCGGGAGCCAGACAAACGTGACTATTTCGAATTCCCAACTCATCGCGCCCGTTGGCGGAACCCTCATCGATTTGATCGTCCCGGGAGCTGCCCGCCCCGAGCTGCATGCGCGGGCCAATCGGCTGCCCTCGGTTCAGGTCTCGGAGCGCGCTCTCTACGATCTCGAGCTCCTGGCCACCGGGGGGTTCTCGCCGCTGGACCGCTTCATGTCGCAAGCGGACTGCACGCGCGTCGTCGATGAGATGCGCCTGACCACCGGTCAGCTCTTCCCGATTCCGGTCATCCTTCCGGTCGAGCGGACGGCGGCGGTGCGGCTCGACCGCGATGTCGCGCTCCGCGACGCGCGCAACGAGCTTCTGGGGATCATGACCGTCGAGCAGGCGTACGACTGGGATCGCGCGGCGATGGCGCAGCACGTGGTCGGCAGCCGGGACGTGCGCCATCCGCTGGTGGCCGAGATGGAGGGATGGGGCGACGTGGCCTTGTCGGGTCGCCTGCAGATTCTGGCCCTGCCGGAGCGCCACGACTTCCGCGAGCTGCGGCTTACTCCGGCTCAGACTCGTGCCGCGCTCGACGCGCTCGGCGCGGGCACCGTGGTCGCCTTTCAGACACGCAACCCACTGCACAGGGCGCACGAGGAACTCACCAAGCGCGCCGCCGCCGCGGTCGGGGGCGTTCTCCTCCTCCACCCGGTGGTGGGTATGACCAAACCGGGCGACGTCGACTACTACACTCGGGTGCGAAGCTACAAGGTGCTCGTGGACCGCTACTACGAGCCGGGCCGCGTGCTTCTGGCCCTGCTCCCACTGGCCATGCGCATGGCGGGGCCGCGCGAAGCGGTGTGGCACGCTTTGATTCGGCGGAACTATGGCGCCAGCCACTTCATCGTCGGCCGCGACCATGCGAGCCCGGGCTTCGACTCGGCAGGCAAGCCTTTCTATGGAGCCTACGACGCCCAGGAGCTGGTGACGCGCTTCGCGCAGGAGCTCGGGATGGGTGTCCTGCCGTTCGGCGAGATGATGTATCTGCCGGACGAAGACCGCTATGAAGAGGTCTCGCGCATACCTCCGACGGCGCGAACCGCCTCCATCTCGGGCACCCAGGTCCGCGAGGAGTTTCTCAGCGCCGGTCAGAAGCTCCCCGCGTGGTTCACCCGGCCCGAGGTCGCGCAGATCCTCATGGATACCTATCCCCCTCGACACCGTCAGGGTGTGTGCGTGTGGTTCACCGGCCTGAGCGGTGCCGGGAAGTCCACCACGGCGGAGATCCTCACGATGCTCATGCTCGAGCGAGGCCGGCAGGTCACGGTCCTCGATGGCGATGTGGTGCGTACGCATCTGTCCAAGGGGCTGGGATTCAGCAAGGACGATCGGGACACCAATATCCGGCGCATCGGCTTCGTCGCCGCGGAAGTCGTCCGGCATGGCGGGGTCGCAGTGGCGGCGGCGGTGAGTCCTTATCGGGCCACGCGCGACGAGGTGCGCCACATGGTTGGCTCCGACCATTTCGTGGAGGTCTTCGTCGACACTCCGCTCGAGGTGTGCGAGCGCCGCGACAGCAAGGGCGTTTACGCCAAGGCCCGGCGTGGTGAGATCACGGGATTCACGGGCATCGATGACCCGTACGAGGCCCCGGAGGATCCCACGATCGTGCTGGACACCGTCGTTTCGACTCCCGAGCAGAACGCCCGACGCGTCCTGGAGCATCTCGAGCGCCAGGGATTCGTCCGGTAGCGCAGTCATGGCCGCGGCGCGATGGCTCCTGCTCGCCGCCGGACTCGCGGTCATCGGCTACCTGCTCGTGCAGATCGGCCCCGGTCTTGTGTGGGACGCCTTCAGCAGCCTGTCGTGGTGGCTACCCGTGCTTCTCGTGTTCCCCGCGTGTGTCATCGTGCTTCTCGATACCCTGGCCTGGCGCTTCACCTTCACGACGCCTCCGCGGTTTCCAACGTTGCTGGCCGTGCGCCTGGCCGGGGACGCGGTCAATCTGAGCACTCCGACCGCATCGGTCGGCGGCGAGCCCGTCAAGGCCTATCTGCTTCGTGCGGGCACTCCTCTTCAGGACGGGTTCGCCTCCGTGATCGCCGACAAGACCACGCTCGTAGCCTCTCAAGTCGTGCTGCTCGCTGCCGGACTTCTGGCGGGCCTGACCTTGCTCCCGCTGACACATTCGCTGATGAGCACGATGGTCGGCGCGCTCGTCCTCGAGACCCTCTGCGTCGCCGGATTCGTTGCCGTCCAATTGGCGGGCGTGGCCGGCGCAGGCGGTCGCCTCATGGCGAAGCTCGGAATGGCTCCGACGCTCGCACGCCAGGCCGTACTGGAGGGACTCGACCGCGCTCTGCGCGCGATGTACGGCGCGCGCCGCGCCCGGATCCTCGCCTCGCTGTTCTGTCACTTCCTGGCCTCTGCCCTGGAGACGTTCGAAATCTACCTGGTGCTGCGCCTGCTGGGAATCCCGATATCCCTGACGGCTTCGCTGACGATCGGGGCATTCGGTAGCGCCGCGAGGTTTTTCAGCTTCATGATCCCGGCCAGCCTGGGCGCGCTCGAGGGCGCCTACGTGGCCATCTTCGCCGCGTTCGGCATCGGCGGCGCGGTCGCCCTCACCTGCACCATCGTCCGGCGGCTTCGCGAGATCCTCTGGGTCGGTGCCGGCTTCGCGGTGCTGACGATGGGCACGTCCTCGCCAACCGACGCGGTGACGGCGCGCACGTCGATACGTCGTCGAACATTGCGGTCGCCCGAGGTCACCATCGACCGGAAATAGGCTCCCGCTCGCCCAATAGGGGGTCGCCGGCTGGCGCCTCGCGCGGCCTTGCGCACGATCGGCGTTCAGACGATCATCTGCAAGCAGACGGAGGCCGGGCAGGCATGGGTGAGATCTTGGGCATCGGAACGACGCACTATCCACCGGGCCTGGTGCCCGAGGAATACAGGCCCT
>CAWBMV010000017.1:0-163715 GCA_963789955.1 uncultured Candidatus Rokubacteria bacterium | reverse complement strand
CTCTCGTATACCCGCACCGAATTGCAGATGAACTTCGCCTGCCGCTCCTCGAGATCCCACCATTCGTAAAGGTCGGCGGCCTCTTCCGGTGTCGAGCGGCCGATCGGGCCGACGATGCCCTCGATGCGCCGCGCGAAGGCTTCGCGCAGTCGCTGGCGCTCTCGCTGCGGCCACTCCCACAGCGAATAGTGGGCCCGGAAGATCGTGTCGATCAGCCGCTCGCGAGAGATCTCCGGCGCGTCGACGAACCACTTCGGCACGTGGCTGCCCGCCAGGAAATCGCCGGAGTGGCCGGGGACGAACACGCTGTCCGGGGGAACCCGTTGCTCGAGCTTGAGGGCTCGCACCGCCGGCCAGTCTCTGAAGATGCGGCTCGGACGCCAGCGCGCCAGCCCAGTCCAGATAGCGCTCGAACTCCGGCGTTCGGCTCCACTCGGTCCAGCGATCACCGGAGTAGGGGACGAAGAGCCAGGGAGCTGAGATAGTCGGTCAGCTCGCGGGAGATCTTCGACTCCCAGTTGCCCGGCACGCCGTAGCTGTAGCAGATCACCTTGCGACAGCCGAGATCTCGGAGCGACACGCCGATCAACCGCGAGTCGTAGCCGCCACTCATCGGGACGACGATCGTTCGATCGCCCACGCTCCCGACGAGACGGCGAAACACCCGCTCGTGGACGCCGACGAGATCCTCGATCAGCCGCTCGCGCGGCGCCTTCGTGAAGTCCGTGTGATGGAAGCGGTAGTAGCGAGCGACGCTCGGCTGCGAGCCGGTCGGTCGCGAGAAGTCGGCGACAGAGCCGGCGGTGATCTGAAAGATGCTCCGATCGAGCGTCTCGCGCCCCGTCACGTACCCGGTGAGGCCGAACTCCTCTTCGGCGAGGGTGTTCCTCGCTCCGCCCGAGGACGCTCCGGAGCCAGCCCGCGTCGTCGCTCAGCCAGGAGTCGGCATCGCGCACGAAGTAGGGGAATGCTTCGGATCCGATCCACGGCGGCCGGCAAGACCCGGCCGGCTGGTGACGATCCCGAAGCAGCCGTTGAGCCGGCCGATCAGCGAGCGCCATGCATCCAGATCCAGGCACGCGTTCGCATACTCGGCGAGCCGCCGAGCGTCGAGGGAGCGTGTATCGAGGTGAGCGTAGCCGTGGGCGCGCGTATCGCCGTGCGTCGCCCAGCGGGACGAGTCGAGCTGGACCTTCAACACGTCACCGACGCGTCACCCGCTTCGACGCGCCGGCCGAATCAGGGGCCGACGGACCCGCGGACGGCGCCGGATGCGCGAGCACCCGAGCGTAGACGTCGAGGAGGCGGGGCTTGACGCGATCCCACGTGTAAGCCTGGGACCGCCGCCAGCCCCGCGGCCACCAGGCGGTCCGCCAGCGCGCGGTCGTCGAGCAGGCGCAGGATGGCGCGGGCCATCGCGTCCGGATCGCCCGGGTGGACGAGCAGGGCCGGCGTGCCGTCCTCGACGAGGAATGGAATCCCCCCGGGGTCGGTGCTCACGATCGGCAGCCCGCTGGCCATCGCCTCCAGCAGCGAGATCGGCATGTTGTCGACGCGAGAAGAATTCACGAGCAGGCTCGCGGAGCGGTAGAGATCCGCGATCTGCTCGTTGTCGATGCGCCCGGCGAACGCCACGTCGCGGGCGACGCCGAGCTCGCGCGCGAGGCGCTCGAGGTCGGCGCGCGCGGGTCCGGAGCCGGCGATCGTCAGACGGGCTCCGCCGTGGACACGCTTGACCGCCGCGAACGCGCGGAGGGCCGTCGGGATGTCGTAGATGTCCTCGAGGTTGCGGGTCACGATCAGGTGCAGGTCGGCGGGCGAGCGCACGGCCTGGTACGGAACCGCGAGAGATCGATGATGTTCTGCACGATCTCGGCGCCGATCCCGTGCTTTCGAAAGACCCCCGCGAGAAAGCCCGACGGCACGATCACCGCCGACGCCCGGGCCAAGGTCGGGACGACCCAGCGCGCCTCCCGCGCCATGAACGCTTCAGCTTCGCCGCCCCGGTAGTTCACGACGACCGGCCGGCCGCGCCACCGGGCGATCCACACCGCCGGCGCGGCGAAGAGGTGCCACGCCCAGCCCGAGTTGGCCATCACGTGAAAGACGTCGACACGTCCACCGGCGCGCCAGAGACTCGCCAGAAACGGCGCGAGCCGAAATACCGCCCACGCCGCGCAGCCGCTCGACCCAGGCCGGCCGGTACGGCGCATTCGAGCGCACGACTTCAACGATCGTTCCGGAATCTTGGAGAAGCCGCGCGAGCTGCCTCGTTTGATTCGCCATTCCGCCCGGGGAGGCGGCAAGGGGCCGACCAGCGCGATCGAGAGACGCGTCGATTCCGTCATCGTCTGTCGTTGATCTGTCGCCAAACACGCATGCCCGCTGGACCCGCGAGCAACGGTAAGAACACCATAGCACGCGGCAATTCTCGGCCGAAAACGGCGGCGGGAGCGACGCGAGGGGGCGGGAGCTCCGGTCGGTCCGACCGGCGCGCGCCCAGAAAATCCCGCCCCAGCACGCGCTGCACGAGGGCGACGGTCGCGAAGGTCATGACGAGCATCACGAGCCCGAGGACCGCGATGGCGCCGAACTGGCCCTCTTCCTTGAGGTCGAAGATCACCACCGACATCACCTTGGTCGCCGGCGTGAACAGGATGATCGAGGCCGACAGCTCGCGGATCACGCCGATGAAGATGAAGCACCACGCGGCGATGACCCCGCTGCGGGCGAGCGGCGCGGTGATGTCGCGGAGCACGCGCAGACGGCCGCCGCCCAGGTCCGGCTGTGTCCTCGAGCTCGGGAGGGATCGCCCGGAAGGTCGTGTCGGACTGGGCGTAGCCGATCCTGGATCTCCTTGGTCAGATACGCGATGAACAGGTACCAAGAGCGTGCCGTAGAGCAGGAGCGGCGGCGGCGTGCAGGCGATGAACAGCCCGACGGCCAGCACGACTCCCGGGATCACGACGGGCGCCAGGGCCAGGAACGCCACCAGCTGATGACCGACGATCAGACGGCGGCTCGTCACGTAGGACAGCACGGTGACGAGCCCGGCGCCGACGCAGGCGGTCATCACGCCGAGCTCGAGCGTGTTGACGATCGCCCCCTGGGTCGCGCTGTACTCGAAGAAGGTGAACGAGAAATTCGCGAGCGTGAGGTTGTCCCAGCTGAGCGGCTGGGCCCAGGCCCGCGCGAGCGAAGCCTTCGCCAGCACCGCGTAGGGCAGAGACGGACACGCCATCACGGCCATGACCGCGGCGAAGGCGGGCCAGCGCCAGGGCCCCAGCGAAATCGTCCGGCGCTGGCCACCCTTGCCACCGACCGCCGCGTAGCCGCGTCGCCCCAGGAGCCGCTTCTGTACGAGTAACAGAAGCGCCGTCGCCAGCAGCAGCGGCATCGAGAACGCCGCGGCCATTTCGGTCTTCGGCGGAAACTGGAAGAACGTCCAGATCTGCGTCGTGATCGTGTGGAATCCGGCGGGCAAGGACAGGATCGCCGGCGAGCCGAACAGCGCGAGCGCCTGCAGGACCGACAGGATGAAGCCGCTCAGGAGCGCGGGGGCGGCCATCGGCAAGGTCACGGTGCGCGCCACGGTGAGCCGGCCGGCGCCGAGGATCGCCGCCGCTTCTTCGAGATCGGAGGCGATCAGCCCGAGGGTATTGGCGATCATGATGTAGACGTACGGAAACGTGTAGATCGTCACGACGAAGACGAGCCCGGGCATGCTGAAGATGTTGAACAGGGCCTCGTCGGAGCCGCTGCGCTGCGCCAGAGCTTGTTGAGGAGCCCGGCGTTGGTCGGGCCGGCCAGCATCACCCACGCGAAGGCACCGAGGAACGGTGGCGTCACGAAGGAGGCGAGCATGAGCGCGCGGATCGCGCGCTTGCCGGGCAGGTCGGTCCGCGCGGTCAGCCACGCCATCGGCGCGCCGATGGCCAGCGAGAAGAGCCCCACCCAGAACGCGAGCACGACGGTGTTCCAGAGCGCCTTGCGCAGGTGCGGGGTCGGTCGAGCGCCACGGCGATAGCTGCGCGAATCCGGCGGCCCCCTTGTCCCCCCGAACAAGCTCACCGCCACCAACCACCCCATCGGCAGCAGCCATGAGCAGCGCCCAAGAACCACCGCCGTGGACGACCGACACCGGAGAGCGACCGGTCCATGGCGGCCCTGCTGACTGGGCGTGAAGGCCCGATCACGCGCCGAAGAACTCGACGAAGCGCTTTTTCAGTTCCTCGTCGCGCTTCTCGAGCCCTGGACTCGACGGTGAGGAGCTTGAGGTCGTAGAGCTTCGGCTTGTCGGCCGGATACTCCACCTCGGGGTGGCCGGTGTACAGCCCCTCGCTGTCGGCCATGACTCGCCGGAGCTCGCGGTGAAGGTGAAGTCGGTGAAGAGCTTGGCGGCGCTGCGATGCGGTGCGCAGACCGTGATCGCGGTGGCGAGACTACGAGCGGGACGCCCTCCTCGGGTACACGATCTCGATCGGGATGCCCTTCTCCTCGAGCTGGTAGTAGTAGTCGCCGCCGTCGACCGCGACCTGACGCTCACCGGACGCACCACACCCGCCGGATCGACGGCGACTGGCGAGCATCACCTGCTCTGCGCGAGCCGCTCGAAGTAGTCCCAGCCGTGGAGCTGGACGAGCGCGAGCACTGCGTCGAGATGACGCCGCTGTAGCCGGGATGCGCGGTGACGAGCTTGCCCTTCCATCGGGTCGAGCAGATCCTTCCACGTCTTGGGCGCCTCGGCCGCGGGACTAGAGCTTCGTGTCGTAGGTGATCGCGTCGACGGTGGCGCGGAGCGCGAAGTAGTAGCGGTCCTTGTCCTGAACCCCGCCGGGTACTTGTCGACGCCGGCCGGGGAGAACTGCATCGAGAGCTTCTTCTCCTTCAGGAGCACGAAGTGGCCGGCATCGGAGGTGTGGACGACGTCGACGAGCTTGAGGTCGCCTGGAGCTCCTGCATCACGCGCTGGAGGATGCGCTGCGAGCCCGTCCGATGGACCTCCACCTCGACCCCGGGATAGGCGGTCTCGAAGAGCTTGCCGACCTTCTCGGCGGTGGGAAGCACGAGCGAGGTGTACGAGACGACCGCCCGCCTTCTTCGCGGCCTCGAGGCGGGGCTGCGTGGAGACGGGCCGGCGACGAGTGTGCCGACCGCACACGAGCAGGCCGACGAGGGCGACGCGATCGTCTCATCAAGGGCTCCTCACAGGGCGAGCGATTGCATCAGCGGTTCGAGATTCGGCGCGGCCTCGAGCGCCCGGACGTCCGGATCACGCGCGCGACGCGCTCTCGGGCATGACGAGGCTCGCGTCGCCGCGGAACTTCGCTTCGATCTCGCCGGGCGCCATCGGTGAATCCGGACCGGCCCGGGGATGATCCTGGCGCACTCTTCGACGATGCGCCCGTCCTTGAGCCGGATGCGAGATGGCCGACGAACTGACGCGGGTAGTCGATCGTCGGATCGACCTCGTAGCTCGACTCGCGACGCCACGGCGACACATCTCCGGTGTGCTGGCACGACGTCGTCCTCGAACTCGGCGAGACTGGCCCGCCCGCGGGTCAGGATCACCGCCAGGAGATAGGGCAGGCTGAACTTCGCCGCGTAACCATTCTGCGGCGCGTGCTTGGACGCGAGCGGCTCCCAGAGGCGCGGCACCGGTCCCGCGGCGGTCCGGCATCGGATCTCGACGATGTCCTCGGCGCGCACGCCGCGACTGTCTCGGAGCCGCAGCGCGCAGTCCATGTACGGCTGCGGCGATCGAGCCGCACGGATAGGGCTTGAAGGTCAGTTGCTCGAGCTCCCAGACGCGGCCGAGGCCGGTGAGCAGCTCGTCGAGCCGCTCGGTCTGGACGTCGCCCGCGAACGCGCGATAGAACCCGTGCTCGCCCTCGAAGACCGACTCGGGCCCGGTGAACCCGGACTGCGGCGAGGAGCGCGGCGACGATGCCGGCATGCGCCGACCAGCCCGGCGCGAAGCGCTTCGTCCACGTGCCGTCGGCCAGATACTCGATGATCCCCGCGGTCTGGCTCCCGCAGATGCCGAAGGCGCGTACGAGCTGGTCCTCGGTCAAGCCATAGAGCTTGCCCGCGGCGGCGGCCGCGGCGAAGGTCCCGGTGAGCGCGGTCGGGTGGTAGTGGCGCGCGTGGAGATTTGCCGGGACGGCGAGCCCGACGCGACACATCACCTCGACGGCGGCGACGACGGCGTAGCGCCGCGCGCCCCGACGCGCCGGTCGCCTCGCCGACGGCAAGGCTCGTCGGGACCGCGACCGACCCCGTGTGCACGATCGCGTCCTCACGCGTGTCGTCGAAGTCGAGCCCGTGAGCCAGGGTCGCGTTGGCGAGTACCGCGTTGGCGGCGGCGACCCGCACTCTACTGCCGACCACGGCGCTCTCCGGCTTGCCGCCGAGGCGCTCGGCGGTCGCGCGCGCGGCGCGCCGAAGTCATGGCGGGAGGCCGCCAGACAGCATCCCAGGGTGTCGAGCGTGAGGAGACCGGCTTGGTCGATCACCGGCGCCGGCAGGTCTTTGAACTCGAGCGCGATGACGAAGCGGGCCAGGCGCCGCGCGACGGACGGCGTCACGGCTTGCCTCCCCGGACCTGCCTCGAGCACGTCGAGAACCGCCGAGTGGATGTGGCCGTTGGTCGCGACGAGCGAGGGCGCGTCGAGATCGAGCGTGCCGCCCGTCAAGTCGGTGACCCGGCCGCCGGCTTCCTCGACGAGCAGGCTGCCGGCCGCCACGTCCCACGGACCGAGTCGCAGCTCCCAGTAGCCGTCGAGTCGCCCGCAGGCCAGCCACGCCAGGTAGAGGACCGCCGAGCCCAGCCGCCGCACCGCGCGGGCTCGCACGCTGAACGCGGCGTACTCCTTCAGGTTGTTGTCCGGCGCCTCGCGGATGTTGTAGGGGAATCCCGTCGCCAGCAGGCTCTCGTCGAGCGTCGGCGTGGTCGACACCGCGAGCGGACGGTCGTTCACCGTCGCTGCCGCGCCCTCGCTCGGCCACGAACATCTCGTCGAGGTTCGGGATCGTAGATCACGCCGAGCTCGACGCGCCCAGCCGATTCCAGACCGATGGACACGCCGAAGGCCGGAAACCCGTGGGCGTAGTTCGTCGTGCCGTCGAGCGGATCGATGATCCAGCGCCGCCCGGACCGCCCCGTGCTGGCGCCGCGCTCCTCGCCGAGGACGGCGTCGTCGGGAAACGCCGCCGCCAGGCGCCCGACGATCAGCTCTTCGACGCGAGCGTCCATCTCGGTCACGAGGTTCGTCGGGCTGCCCTTGTAGGCGATGCGGCGCGATCCGGGCAGCTCGCTTTTCAGGAGCTGGCCGGCGGCCCGCGCGGCGTCGACCGCCACGCGTCGTTCGAGCGATGCCATGCTGCCGCGCAATGTATCATACGTCTCGTGCACATCGTGGTGATGGGGTCCGGCGGTGTCGGCGGGTACTTCGGCGCGAAGCTTCAACGCGCCGGCGAGCGGGTGACCCTGGTCGCGCGCGGCGCCCATCTCGAAGCGATCAAGCGAGCCGGCCTCGCGATCCGATCGGCCGGCGAGGGCGACACGGTCGTACGCCCCGGGGTCGTCGAGCGGCTCGAGGGCGTCGACCGGGCGGACGCCGTGCTCTTCTGCGTCAAATCGTTCGACACCGACGACGCCGCGGCGCGCCTCTGGTCGGTCCTCGGCCCCGACACGCCGATCCTCTCGCTTCAGAACGGCGTGGACAACGAGGACAAGATCGACGAGAAGCTCGGCGCCGGGCGGGCGATGGGCGGTGTCGCCCAGGTGTTCGCGACGATCGAGTCGCCCGGCGTGATCCGGCACCAGGCCGCGGGCCGCATCATCTTCGGAGAGCTGGATGGACACGTGAGCGAGCGCGCCGAGCGGCTGCGTGACGCGTTCGCGCACGCCGAGATCCCGGTCGAGCTGTCCAAGACCATTCGCCGCGCGCTCTGGGAGAAGTACCTCCTGATCTGCGCGGTCGGCGGAACGACCGCCGTGACGCGCGAGACCATCGGGGTCATCCGCGACACGCCGGCCACCTGGCGGCTGTTCCGGACGATCGTCGAGGAGGTCGCGGCCCTCGCGCGCGCCTCCGGCGTCGACCTCGCGAGCGACGCGGTCGACCAGATCATGAAGTTCGCCGAGACCATTCCGCCCGGCAATCGGGCCTCGCTCGCGCACGATCTGCTCCAGGGTCGCCGGCTCGAGCTCGAAGCGCTGCACGGGCACGCGGCGCGGCTCGGCGAGCGTCTCGGTGTGCCGACGCCCGCCATCTTCGCCGTCTACGCGGCCCTGGCGCCGCACGCGGCGGGGAGGCGCGGCTGAGGTCAATCTCCGAGCGCACGTCGCCCGCGCGAGCGGTCTGGCGCTACGTCTGGCGCTATCGAGCGCGCTACGGAATCGGCATCGCGTGTCTGGGGATGGCGACCTACGCCTCCCTCACGATCCCGTGGACGGTGAAGCGCGCGATCGACGCGCTGCAGGCGGATGCCGCGTCGGCGCCGGTCGGGCACCTGGTCACCCTGATCGCGCTGTCCGCCCTCCTCAACGGCGTCGCGCGGCTCGGCTCGCGCTTCGCGATCACCGGCGGGTGCCAGTACATCGAGTCGGAGATCCGCGGCGAGCTCTTCGCGGCCCTGCAGCGGTTCCCGCCGCGCTTCTACGCGACGCATTCGACCGGCGACCTGATGGCGCGCTCGACGAGCGACATCACCGCGGTGCGGTCGCTCCTGGGATTCGGCGCGCTCAGCCTGGTCTCGACGACGTTCTCGTTCGTCGGCGTGCTCGCGGCGATGCTCGCGGTCGATCCGTGGCTGACCTTGTGGTCGCTGGCACCGTCGCCGGTCCTGGTCCTGCTGGCCCGGCGCTTCAACACGAGGGTCAACGAGCGGACCCAGGCGGCGCAGGATCAGCTGAGCGTCCTCTCCGAGCGCGTCCAGGAATACGTCGCCGGCATGTCCGTCGTGCGCGCGTACACGCTCGAGCCGCGCGCGCGCGCCGACTTCGGGCGGGCCAACGCTGAATATCTGCGCCTGAGCCTGGCCCTGGCGCGGACGGAAGCCGGCTTCTCACCCTTGATGGGGCTGATCGCGGGCATCGGCACCTTGATCGTGATCTGGGCGGGCGGCCGCGCCGTCGTCGACGGCCGGCTGACCCTCGGCGCGCTCGTCGCGTTCAACGGCTATCTCGCGTACCTCACGTGGCCCACCCTGGCGCTGGGCTGGACCCTGTCGACCGTCCGCCGCGGCCTGACCTCGATGGGTCGCATCCTGGAGATCGTCGAGGCGTCCAGCGTCCGGAGCGAGCCGGCGACGGCACAGGTGGCCACGACGACCCCGGGCATCCGGTTCTCGCACCTCACGTTCACGTACACCGATCGAGCGCCCGCACTGCGCGACGTGAGCTTCGAGGTGGCGCCCGGCGAGACGGTGGCCGTGGTCGGCCCCACCGGGAGCGGCAAGTCGACCCTGGGGCTTCTGCTGGCGCGACTCTGGGAGCCGCCGGCCGGGACCGTGTTCATCGGCGGTCGCGACGTCACCACGCTTCCGCTCGACGCGCTGCGCGCGAGTATTGGATATGTCCCGCAGGAGGGGTTCCTCTTCTCGCGGTCCATCGCCGACAACATCACGCTCGGGCGCGAGGGCCTGGGACGTGACGAGCTCGACGGCGCCGCGCGTGTCGCGGGCATCGCGGAGGAGATCGAGCAATTCGCCGCGGGCTTCGAGGCCGTGGTCGGCGAGCGCGGCCTGACGCTCTCCGGCGGCCAGCGCCAGCGGGTGACCCTGGCGCGCGCGCTGGCCGGAGCGCCTGAGGTCCTCGTGCTGGACGACGCCTTCGCCTCGGTCGACGCCGTCGAAAGAAGAAGAGATCTTGACGAATCTACGTCAGGCGCTGGCCGGACGGACGGTGCTGTTGATGACGCACCGGCTGCGGGCCGCGTCCACCGCCAGCCGCATCGTGGTCCTCGAGGCCGGCCGCGTGATCGAGAGCGGCCGCCACGAGGAGCTCTTGAGCCGGGCAGGTGTCTACGCGCGCCTCTGGCGCATCCAGCAGCTCGAGGAGGAGATCGCGCGTGCCTGATGCGGCCTACGATCCCGAGGCCGAGGAGCAGCTCGGTCGCGCGTTCGACCGGCGGCTGGCCGTCCGGCTCATGGAAGCCGCGCGCCCGCACCGCGGGCTGATCGGCGGATCGCTACTGCTCTTCCCGCTCGTGGCGGTCGTCGAGCTCGCCCAGCCGTGGCTTCTGAAGGTCGCGATCGACGAGCACATCTTGAAGTCGGACTGGGTCGGCCTGACGAGGGTCGCCGGCCTCTACGTCGCCGTGCTCGCGGTGCTCTACGCGCTCCGGACGCTCGAGGCCTACTTGATGCAGCTCACCGGCCAGCGCGTGATCCACGACCTGCGCGAGACGATCTTCGATCATCTCCTGCGCCTGGAGGCGCGCTTCTTCGACCGAAACCCGGTCGGACGGTTGATGACCCGCGTGCTCCACGACGTCGAGGCCGTCAGCGAGGCGTTCACGAGCGGCCTCTTTGCGGTCGTGGCCGACATCGTCACCCTGACGGGTGTCGTGGCCGTGATGCTCTGGATCGACTGGCGCCTGGCGCTGGTGACGTTCTCGTTGATGCCGGTGCTCCTGATCGTGGCCACGTACTTCCGGCTGAACGCCCGGGATGCCTACCGCGAGGTCCGCCGGCGCCTGGCGCGCCTGAACGGCTTCCTCCAGGAATCGCTCCAGGGCATGACCGTCGTGCAGCTCTTCGTGCGCGAGCGCTACGAGCGTGAGCGATTCCGCCGGCTCAACACCGAATACCGGCAGGCGCTCTTCGGCTCGACGCGATGGGAGGCCTCGCTCTATGCGGTGGTCGAAGCGCTCGGGTCGATCGCGCTGGCGCTCCTGATCTGGTACGGGAGCGGCCGAATCGTGGCCGAGTCCCTGACGTTCGGCGCGCTCGTCGCGTTCATCCAGTACACCAGTCGCTTCTTCCTGCCCATCCGCGATCTCGGCGCCAAGTACACGGTGATGCAGTGGGCGATGGCGTCGTCCGAGCGCATCTTCGGCCTGCTCGATCGCGCTCCCGCGATCGTGTCGCCGGCGGCGCCGCGTCCGCGGCCGGCGAGGTCGGGCGCGCCGGCGATCGAGCTGGATTCCGTGTGGTTCGCGTACGACCGGGACGATTGGGTGCTGCGCGACTGCTCGTTCCGCGTGGCGCCCGGCGAGCGCGTCGCGATCGTCGGTGCCACCGGCGAAGGCAAGACGACCTGCGCGCGCCTGCTGAATCGTTCCTACGACGTCCGCCAGGGACGCGTCCTGGTGGACGGCGTCGACGTCCGCGAGTGGGATCTGGCGAGCCTCCGGCGTCACGTCGGCATCATCTTCCAGGACAGCGTCCTCTTCGCGGGAACGATCGAGGAGAATCTTCGCCTCGGCGCCGACGGCGCGGTGTCACCGGCGGACCTCGCGCGGGCGATCGAAACCTCGCGCGCGGGCTTCGTCACCGATCTGCCCCGGGGTCTCGGCGAGCTCCTGGGCGAGCGCGGGGCGAACGTCTCGCATGGCCAGCGCCAGCTGCTGGCCATCGCCCGGGCCCTCGTGTACAATCCGGCCGTTCTCGTCCTGGACGAAGCGACGTCGAGTGTCGATCCTGAATCCGAAGCGCTCATCCGGCAGGCGATGACTGGACTTCTCGCGGGGCGAACGAGCATCACCATCGCGCATCGGCTCTCGACGGTCCACGCCGCCGATCGAATCTTGGTATTGCACCGCGGCCGGGTCCACGAAGACGGAACCCACACCGAGCTCCTGCGGCTCGGCGGCCTCTACGCGAGGCTCTACGAGCTGCAGACGGGGGCCGCGTCGGCGTGAGATTCGACACGCGGCCGTGCTCTCGCAGGTCCGACGGATTCCGCGCGGACGCGTCGCGACCTACGGCCAGATCGCGGCGCTCGTCGGGAAGCCTCGCTCGGCGCGCGCGGTGGGGCAGGTGATGAGCCGGGCCGACGGGGTTCCGTGGCATCGCGTCGTCAACTCGCAGGGCGGCATCAGCCGCCGCTCGAGGATGACGGGCATGGTCACCCAGCGGATCCGGCTCGAGCAGGAGGGCATCGTGTTCCGACGCGGACGGGTCGTCATGAGCCGGTTTCGATGGCAGAACGGCGCCGCCGGCCGGCGAGCCGTGACCGTGGGACCTCGCCGTTCGAGGCGGGGCTTCGATCCGGAGCGCCTCGCGTGCGGCTAGCGCTCACCCTCGGCTACTCGGGTGCTCGCATGACGCTCGACATGGATCTCGTCCGCGAGGTCGAGCGGCTGGGCTACGACTCGATCTGGTCGGCCGAGTCCTACGGCTCCGACGCCGTGACACCCGTCGCGTGGATCGCGGCGTTGACCACGCGCATCCACGTCGGCACCGGGATCATGCAGATGGCCGGGCGCACGCCGGCCGCGACGGCGATGACCGCCATGACGCTCGACGGTCTTTCCGGCGGCCGCTTCCGGCTCGGGCTCGGAGTGTCGGGACCCCAGGTGGTCGAGGGATGGCACGGCCAGCCGTTCGGCCGGCCGCTCCAGCGCACGCGCGAGTACGTCGCGATCGTGCGGGACATCCTCCGGCGGGAGAAGCCGGTGGAGCATCGCGGCGACTACTACCAGATCCCCTACGCGGGCTCCGACGCGACGGGCCTCGGCAAGCCCCTCAAGTCGATTCTGCACGGCCGGGCCGACCTGCCCATCTACCTGGCCGCGGTCGGCCCCAGGAACGTCGCCCTCTCCGCGGAGATCGCCGACGGCTGGATTCCGACGTTCTTCTCGGTCCGGCGCATGACGATGTTCCGCGAGTGGCTGCAGGCGGGCTTCAGCGCCCGCGGCGCGGCGCCCGCGGCCTTCGACGTCATGCCGATGGTCGCGGTGGTCGTCGGTGACGACGTCGCCGCGTGCCGGGCGAGCGTGAAGGCCAGGCTCGCGTTGTACGTCGGCGGCATGGGCGCGCGCGGCCGCAACTTCTACAACGACATCGCGTGCCGCTACGGCTACGAGGAGGCGGCGAAGAAGGTCCAGGATCTCTACCTCGCCGGCCGCAAGCCGGAAGCCGAAGCGGCCGTACCCGACGCTCTCGTGGACGAGGTCGCGCTGTGTGGTCCGCGCGAGCGGATCCGCGAGCTCGTGAGCGAGTGGCGCTCCTCGGGCGTGACGACGCTCATGGTGGCGGGCGACCGCCTGGCGGCTCGCACGATGGCCGAACTAGCCCTGTAACGACGGAAGCTTGGAGGCTCGGAGATGAGACTCGACGGAAGGGTCGCGGTGATCACGGGCGCGGGCTCGGGTATCGGCGCCGCCTCGGCGCTGGCGATGGCGAAGGAAGGGGCGCGTGTGGTCGTGGTCGACCTGAACGAAGCGAGCGCCAAGTCCACGGTCGAGCAGATCGAGAAGGCCGGGGGTCAGGCGGTGGCCGTGCGGGCGGACGTCACCCGCGCCGCCGACAACCAGATGGTCGTGGAGAAGGCGGTGGCCACCTGGGGACGGCTCGACGTCTTCTTCGCCAACGCCGGTGTCCCGCAGTCGCCCCAGAACGTCGAGGATGTCGACGAGGCGCTCTTCGACCGGATCATGGCCGTCAACGTCAAGAGCGTATGGCTCGGCGCGAAGTACGCCCTGCCGATCATGAAGAAGCAGCGGCGCGGGGTGTTCCTGATCACGGCGTCGACCGCCGCCATCAGACCGCGGCCCGGCATGCAGGCGTACGCGGCGTCCAAGGGAGCCGTCGTCACCTTGACCAAGAGCCTGGCGCTCGAGGCCGCCGGCGATGGCGTGCGGGTCGTCTCGATCGCGCCGGTCGCGACCGACACCCCGATGCTGCCGGCGTTCATGGGCAAGCGCGCGGTGGACGACGAAAGCCGCGCTCGCTACGTCGCCACGGTTCCGCTCGGCCGTCTCAACCAGCCCGAGGATCTCGCGCGAACCGCCGTCTTCCTGGCCTCGGACGATGCGGCGATGATCACCGGCACGTGCGTCGAGGTGGACGGCGGCCGCTGCATCTAGCGGCACCCGATCGCGCATGAAGGTCATTCCGCTCGCCGCCGAATCGCTCGGCGTCCGCTCGATGGCGACGTACGTCGAAGTCGGGCGAACGGGGATCCTCATCGATCCCGGCGCGACCCTGGCACCCGCGCGCTTCGGGTTGCCCCCGACCGAGGACGAGTGGCAAGCGCTCCGCCGGGCGAACGATCGGATCTCGGCCTACGCGTCGCGCTCCAGCTTCGTCTTCGTGAGCCACTACCACGAGGACCACTTCCGGTCGGATCCCGTGTCGTATGCCGGGCGGATCGTGCTCGCCAAGGACCCGCGCCGGATGATCAGCGGCAAACAGGCTCAGCGCGGGGAAGCGCTGTGGAAGGCGCTCGACGGGCAGGCGAAGGTCGAGCGCGCCGACGGCGCTCACCGCCGGGAGGCGGACCTGGAGCTTTGCGTCTCGCCTCCGCTGCCGCACGGCGTCGACGGCTCGCCCTTCGGCTCGATCGTCGCGCTGACGATCGTCGACCCGGCGGAGCGCGAGCGGTTCGTGTTCGCCTCGGATCTCCAGGGCCCGGCGTCCGCCGTCGCGGCGGCGTATCTCATCCAGCAGCGCCCGACGCTCCTGTATCTGTCCGGGCCGGTGTCCTATCTCGAGCGCGACGTCGGCCGCGACGCGATCGAGCGCGCGATCGACCAGCTCATCCGCGTGATCGAAGCGACGGGGTGTCGCGTCATCATGGATCATCACGCGCTGCGCGACGCGGGATACGCCGAGCGCTTCGCGCGTTTGTGGGAGACCAAGCGGGTCGTCACGGCCGCCGCGTTTCTCGGCGTCGACGTCGCCGCGCTCGAGAGCCGACGGAACCGGGCATGGGCCGCCGTGCGCAAGCCCCCGGCACGGGTCGCGGATTCGCGTGTTAGGATGAACGACCGCACACCGCGAAAATTCGCGAAAGGGGGGTTCCCGGATTGACTGAGACCAAAGTCCTGAACGTCGGTGACACCGCGCCCGACTTCACGCTGAGGACGATCGGGCTCAAGGAGGTCGGCCTCGCCGAATTCCGCGGCAAGAACGTCGTCATCCTCTTCTATCCGCTCGACTGGACGCCGGGCTGAAGCACCTGCATGCCTGCCTTCGATAGGCGCATCGGCGACTTTGAGGCAGTCAATACCCAGGTGCTGGGTATCAGCACTGACAGCCCGTTCAGCCACGACAATTGGGCCAAGTCCGTCGGCATCAGCCGCTATCCGCTCCTCTCGGACGTCCACCGCACGGCGGCCAGGGACTACGGCGTCTTCTGGCCGGAGTGGAACGCGAACGTGCGCGCGACCTTCATCGTGGACAAGCAGGGCAAGATCCGGTTCATCGAGCGGTACGGCAAAGGGGAGCTTGCCCGAGCCGGACAAGATCCTCTCCGAGATTCGCAAACTCGGTCTAGCTCTCACGTCCCCGCTGCGTAGCTTCGCCGGTACGGCGCGGGAGGGCGCGGGGGGTGCGATCGGCTCCGTCACCCACTCGCCTGATTCGCGGCTCTGCGAGCCGCGGGCGGGACGAGGGGGTCCCACTCCGCTGATCGCACCCCCCACGCCGCCCTCCCGCCGCACCGGCTCTCTAACCCTCGGCGTCAGAGCTCTCACCCCTGCGCCTTCAAATCGTCGTGGCGGTTCTGTCCGGGGTCTTCTTGCGGTCTAGTTCGGGATCGATTGTCGGGCTCTGTGCGTTGGTCGCGTGGTGGTGCGGGTTGGGGCGGCGGGGGATTTGCGGGGAGAAGGGGCGGGTGGTGAGGCCGACGCCGGCCAGGATGAAGAGAGTGCCGATGACGTGCCAGATGCCGATGCGCTCGCCGAGCAAGAGCGGGGCGAGGACGATGCCGATGATCGGCTGCAGGTTGGTGAAGATCGCGGCCTGGCTCGGCCCGACCACCAGCACGGCCTCGTACCACCAGATGTGAGCGACCGCGCCGAGGATGCCCTGGTAGAAGACGATCGTCCACGCCGTCAGCGACGCCAGACGCGGCGTGGGAAAGAGCGGCGCCGTGATCGCGGCAGTCGGCAGGACCAGCAACGTGCCCATGATGTACGCGGCGGTCGTCGCGAGCAGTGGAGAGTACGAGGCGAGCACGCGCTTGCCGTAGACCGTATAGACCGCCCAGCTGCAGAGCGACAGCAGCGTGATGAAGTCGCCGGAGTGCAGCTCGGCCGGCTGCAGCATGGCGAAGGGGCCGCGCGTGATGACCAGCAGGACGCCCAGCACCGAGGCGGCGACGCCGAGCCACTGCACGCGAAGCAGGCGCTCCCCCAGGTAGAAGCGCGCGATCAGCACGACGATGACCGGGGTGGCGGCCTGGAGGATGACAGCGTTGCCGGCGGTCGTGTTGTAGATCGCGAGATACGTGAACTGCATCGAGCCCCAGATGCCGGCCGCACCCAGCACGAGGAACGTGCCGGCGGCGCCCGGGCCGAGCCCGCGGATCGTGTCGCTCGACGAGCGCGCCAGCAGCAGGAGCAGGAAGCACGACGCGGCGGTGCAGCGGACGGCGGCCAGAAAAAACGGCGGGAAATCGACGAGCGCCAGCTTCGCGGTGGCCGGAAAGCTTCCCCACAGCGCCACGCTCAGGAGCAGAGTCACGTAGGCGCGTGTTTGACTCGCTCCGGGCACCTGCCTATCATAGCCCGCGCGTCATGGCCGACTACATCCTCGAGTCGCGCGTGTGGCTCGCCAGGGCGCGCCCCGACGTCTTCTCGTTCTTCGCCGCGGCCGAGAACCTCGTGCTCCTCACACCGCCGGCGTTTCGTCTCGCGATCGTCGCCGGCCCGCCGGCGCTCTCGGCCGGTGCCGTCGTCGATCTCAGGATGTCCTGGCTCGGCGTGCCGGTGAGCTGGCGCGCGTTCATCCGCGAGTGGGATCCGCCGTATCGATTCGTCGACGTGCAGGTGCGCGGTCCGTACGCGCGCTGGGAGCATCGCCACCGCTTTCTCGAGGAAGGCGGCGGGACGTGGGTGGAAGATCGGGTGACGTATCGGCTGCCGCTGGGACCGCTCGGGCGCGTGGCGCACACCATGCTCGTGCGCCGGCAGATCGCCGAGATGTGGCGCTACCGAACCTTACGGCTCGGCGAGCTGGTCGGGCCGGTCAGCTCGCCGGCAGGCTGACGCCGAGCTTTTCGAGCCGCGGCCGCACGCGCTCGGTCAGGAGGCCGAGCCGGGCGAGGTTCGACACCATCGCGCCGTGCATGTCCTTCTTGAAGTACTTGCGGAACGGCGCGTAGTCGTTCGCCGCGGCCGTCTCGCGCCGATAGCGCTTGACCTCTTCGATCTGCTTCGGCGTGAAGCCGACGTCCTGGTAGGCCTCGAGCGGGAAGAAGCCCATCAAGGTCTTCTCGAGCGCGAAGCACGTGTAGTCCTCGAGCTCGCGCCGCTCGCTCGCCGACGCCTCGTTCACCACCTTGGGGAGCGCCAGCATGCCGAATCCCATGTGGCGCGACTCGTCCTGGAGGATCCGCTTGCAGATCGTGCCGAGGACCGGATCGCGGGCGCTCTCGCTCATCATCTTGAACAGCGCGACGGCGAACGTCTCGGCCACGAGCTGCAGCGCGATCGTCTTCAGGTACCAGCGGCTCTCCGACAGGATCGAGTCGAAGAGGTCTTTCTCGTTCGCCGGCATCGGGTACGTCAGACCCTCGAGACGATCGGTGAGGTAGCGGCTCAGCACTTCGTTGTGGCGCGCCTCGTCCACCACCTGGGTGGCCTGGAAGAACTTCTCGTCGGCCCCCTGCACGATGTCCACCATCTGGCTGCACGCTAGCAGGGCACCCTGCTCACCGTGCATCAGCACCGAGAGCCGCCAGGCGGCGATGCGGCGATTCAACGCGACGCGATCGGCTTCCGGCAGGTTGTCCCAGAGCGGGCTGCCGTAGATGTCGATCAGCTCGTCCGCGATCACGCGCCCGTCCGACGGAAACGGGTCGGCCCAGGGAACGTCCTTGGAGGCGTTCCACTGATCGCGCTTGGCGTTCTCGTAGAGTCGCCGCATGTCGGCCTCGGCGACGCCGTACTCGAGGGTGAACGTCGTCGTGTACGCCGAGGGGACCGTGAAAGGTTTCATGGAGGCAGAATAGCAGAGTGCTACCGTGACCGCCATGACACAGCGCCGCGACGAGATCGGGGCCCACATGTCCATCGCCGGCGGCCTCCATCGCGCCCTCGAGCGCGGCCGCGCGGTCGGCTGCGGCGCGGTCCAGATCTTTCTGAAAAACCAGCGCCAGTGGGCCGCCAGGCCCCTCGAGGCGGACGAGGTGCGGGCGTTCCGGGCGGCGCGCCGGACGCACGTGATCCGGCACGTCTTCGCCCACTCGAGCTACCTCATCAATCTCGGGAACCCGCACTCCGGCCTGTGGTCACAGGCGGTGGCCGCGTTCACGGACGAGCTCGAGCGCGCCGAAGCGCTCGGGCTCTCGTGCGTCGTCATCCATCCCGGCTCTCATATGGGCACCGGCCTGGAGGCCGGGCTCGCTCGGGTCACCGCCGCACTCGACGAATCGCTGGCGCGCACCGCGGGCTACCGCGTGAAGGTCGCGCTCGAGAACACCGCGGGAGCGGGGAATACGATCGGCCGGACGTTCGGCGAGCTCGCGACCTTGCTCGAGCGCGCCGCTCGACCGGAGCGCCTGGGCGTCTGTCTCGACACGTGCCATCTTTTCGCCGCCGGCTACGATCTCCGCACCGAGGCCGGATACCACCGTGCGATGGCCGAGTGCGAGGCCACGGTGGGGCGTCGCCGCGTGCTGGCGTTCCATCTGAACGACGCCAAGGCGCCGCTCGGCTCAGGGCTCGATCGTCACGAGAACATCGGCCGCGGGCGTCTCGGACTGGCGCCGTTCCGGCTCTTGCTGAACGACCGCCGCTTCGTCCGGGTGCCGAAGGTCCTGGAGACGCCCAAAGAGCCCGAACCTGCGGCCGATCTCCGCAATCTCGCCGTGCTGAGGCGACTGCGGCGTCGGCCCGGACGCTAACGCTTGGTGGTCACGCCGACTCGGGGGCAGAGCGTGGTCACGGGGCACACGGAGCAGCGGGGGGAGATGGGGACGCAAATGTTCTGGCCGAAGGAGACGAGCAGGTCGTTGTAGCCGATCCAGTAACGGCGCGGAAGCTTGCCGCGCAGGGCCATCTCGGTCTCTTCGGGGTTGCGGGTCTTCACGTACCCCAGCCGATTCGAGATGCGGTGCACGTGCGTGTCGACACAGATCCCGGGCTTGCCGTAGCCCATGGTCACGACGAGATTCGCCGTCTTGCGCCCGACGCCGTTGAGGGTGAGGAGCTCGTCGATCGTGTCGGGCACGCGCCCCTCGAAGCGCTCGAGCAGGTCTCGACAGATTCCGAGGATGACGCGCGCCTTCGTGCGATAGAACCCGACCGGATAGATCAGCCGCTCGATGCGGCGTGCGGGCAGCTTCCGCATCGCCTCCGGCGTCGCGGCCACGGCGAACAGGCGGTCGGACGCCGGCCCGGTCGTCGTGTCCTGCGTGCGCAGCGAGAGAATGCAGGCGATGAGGACACGGAACGGATCGCGATCCCGTCCGGCGAGAACCGCCAGCGCGGTCGGGTTCCAGCGCGGCGCGTGCCGCCGGAGCCGGCGGATCACGACGCCGATCGCTACGTGCGGTCCTTGATCGACTCGAGAAGCTTTCGGGCTCGTGGCGCGTCCTTCACGGTCCAGTCGGCGATCACCGACGGGCTGGTCTCGTCGACGACTCGCTGCAGCTCGCGGCGGCGTTGGTGAAGCGCGGATCGAGCTCGAGCAAGATGTCGAGCTCCCGGCGAATCGTTGGCAGGAGGAAGAGCGAGCGGAGCACGCCCTTGGTCTCGCCCCAGCGCGCCGTATTGATCGCGTACCAGAGGTGCGCGTCGACGCTCTTGGGCGCGAGCTCGGCGGCCCGCTGGCCGATCTCACGACCCCGGTCGTACGCGGCGAGCTTGGCCTCGGCGGTGGTCGCCCGCACGTCGCCGATGAGGAACTGGACGTACGAGAGCATCGCCATCGTCTCGACCTTCCGGTCCTTGGCGAGCGCCGCGTCGAGGAGATCGCGCGCGCGGTCGAGCGCCGCGGGATCCTCGTGGTAGCGAGCGACGAGGGCGCGCGCCGCGTCGACCGGCGTCTGAGCTCCCGCCGGCGAACCGGCCGCGAGGACGACGGCGACGAGGGCCAGCGAGCGGACTCGCATCGCGGCGCACTCTACCGTCGGCCGCGAGGCGCGTCAATCTTGACTCCCTCGGATGCGTCGGTGATCCTCGGTCCGTGATCTCGTTCGGTGTTCAAACCTGGGGAACCGACGTCGTCGCGCTCCGGCACTACTGGCGGACGGTCGACGAGCTCGGCTACGCGCGCGTCACGTACGGGGACGGGCTCTGGGGATGGACGCACGACGGCTGGACGATGCTCGGCGCGCTCGCGGGCCTCACCCGGCGCGCCCGGCTCGGCCCGGCTGTAACGTATTGCTTCGATCCGTCGTCTCATCATCCGTCGTGGCTCGCCAAGCGCGCGGTCACCGTCGATCATCTCTCCGGTGGCCGCCTCGACCTGCGGCTCGCCGTGGGCGCCGAGGATTCGGCGACGGTGGCGGCGTGGCGAAGCCACGCGATCCCGTATCCGGATGCGCCGACGCGCGTCGCGCTCGCCGCCGAGACGATCGAGATCCTCGAGCAGCTCTGGACCGGCGAGCCCGTCGACTACGAGGGCCGCTTCTACTCGCTCCGTCACGCGCGGCTCGAGCCGCCGCCGGTCCAGAAGCCGGGGCCCCCGATCTGGCTCGCGGCCATGGGTCCAGGGGCGCTCCGCGTCGCCGCACAGCGGGCGGCGGGCTGGGAAGCCTCGTATCTGACGCCGGGGGCGTTCGCGCTCCGCTGGGGCCGCCTCCGGAGCCTGCTCGAGGATGCGGGACGGCCGTGGTGGGACTATCGCCGCTCGGTCGAGGTTGATGTCGTCGTCGGCATCACCGAAGCCGCGGCGGATCAGGCGCGCCGTCAGTTCTGCGCCGCCCGCGGCATCGAGGACGGCGCGGCGATCCTCGAGACGGCGTTGATCGGTACGCCGGACGCCGTGCGCGCGCGGATCGCGGAGTACGCGGCCGCCGGCGCCACTGATCTCATGCTCGGCTTCGCCGATTTCCCGGCCACGGGCATGACCGAGCTCTTCGCCGAGCGCGTGCTCGCTCTCGATTAGCCGCAACGAGTGTTGCGGGCCTCGCGCGGAGTCGTATCGACGCCGTCGCCACGAACTCGTCCATGGAGGAATGCGAATGATGACCCTGCGAGCTTCGTTTCTGACACTCCTCCTCGTCTGCGAGCCTGCCCGCGGTCGCGCTCGCTCAGGCGGCGCCCGTCCCGGCCGCCCCGCGGGTCGCCGGGCAAGCGCTCTCGATCGAGGAGTGCATCGCCATCGCCCTGGAGGCTCAGCCGGCGATCCAGGCCACCCTCTACGACTACGCGGCCGCGCGGGCGCGGGTCCGTGAAGCGTTCGCGCCGCTCCTGCCGCAGCTCGCGGGCTCGGTGACGGCGACACGCAGCAACACCAGCACCATCCCCACGACGTTGACAATGGGCCGCGTCGCCGCGGTGCAGATCAGCCGCCAGCCGGCCGACACGTTCCTGGCGCAGGTCCAGCTGTCGCAGCTGCTCTTCGACTTCGGCAAGACGCTCGCGACCACGCAGGTGGCGCGAAAGCTCGCCGAGGTGTCGGCGGAAGGCGTCGAGCTCCAGCGCCAGCTGATCGCGCTCACGGTGAAGGAGGCGTACACCAACATCCTGCTGGCCCAGCGGTTGATCCGCGTGCAGGAGCAGGCGCTCGAGCGCGCCGAGCTCAACCTGGCGTCGGCGAAGGGCTTCGTCGACGTGGGGACCCAACCGCTGTCGACGGCCGTCCGCGCCGAGGTCGACGTGGCCAACGCGAAGGTCGATCTGATCAACGCGCGCAACGCGCTCAAGATCGCGCGGGTCTCGCTCAACACGGCGATGGCGATCGACGCGAGCACTCCGACCGAGATCAAGGACAATCTCGAATACGAGCCGACGACGATCGACCGGGCGGCGCTCCGGGCGGAAGCGCTCAGGCAGAGCCCGGAGTACCGGCAGGCGAAGCTGCAGAGCTCGGCCGCCGCGGCGGGGGTCCAGGTGGCGTCGCGCAACTTCCTGCCGAATGTCAGCGGGACCGGCTCCTACGGCGGATCGCAGCTCGAGCTGAATCCCAACTGGTCGCTCGGGCTCGCGTTCACCTGGAACATCTTCGACGGCGGCAATCTGATCGCGGCCTACGACGAAGCGAAGGCCATTCACGGCGCCGCCAACGCCCGCGTCAAGGTCGCGGAGCTGACGCTCATCCAGAATCTCGAGCAGGCGGAGATCGCCGTCGAGGCCGCCCAGGAGCGCATCCAGGCGGCGCGCGTGCTGATCGCGTCGTCCCAGGAAAACTTCCGGCTCGCCCAGGGTCGGTTCGACGTCGGCGTCGGGACGATCCTCGAGCTGACCGACGCCCAGCTCGCGCTCACGCAGGCGCAGAATACCGAGGCCGCAGGCCCTCGCCGACTATCGCATCGCGCTGGCCCAGCTGGATCGCGCCGCGGGACGACGGTAGGGTCGCCGCGTGGCCGAACGGGAGACGGCGTCGCCCAAAGGGGGATCGATGGATATCTTGCGCGTACTCGTCGTGGTCTGTATCGCCGGCTGGCTCGCGATCAGCACGTTCTTCTCGTTCGCCGTCGCGCCGCTCGCCTTCCGGGTGATCGACCGCGGCGTCGCGGGCCAGCTCGTATCCGCGGTGCTCCCGCGCTACTACGACTGGGGAATCGTCCTGTGCGCGATCGCGCTGACCGCCTCCGCGGTCCTGACGGTGTCGGGCATGAGGCCGCGCGGGCGCGCGCTCGCCGGCGTCGCGCTCTGCGGAACGATGCTCGGCCTCTTGCTCTGGGCCTCGATCGTGGTCCTGCCGCGCGCCGAATCGGCGCGGCGCACCCGCGACGACACCGCGTTCGCGCTCGCCCACCGGTCATCGGTCCAGCTCAACGGCCTCACGATGCTCGCGGGCGCCGCGGTGCTGCTCCTGGAAGCGCTCAGCCGCCCGGCGCGGCGTGACCGCTGAGCTCGAGCACCGTCCGAACGCGATCGGCGACCGCCGACGGCGGCTCGTGGGCGATCGCCTCGCACGCCGCGAGCAGGAGCCACGCCAGGGTGTCGGGCGCGAGCCCGAGAGCCGGGCGCGCCCTCGGCGCGCGCGCGATGGTCTCCTCGAGGCTCAGCCGTACCTGCTCGCGCGCCCAGCTGAGGGCCAGTGACGCCGTCTTCTCGCGCCGGCTCTTGGTCCAGGCCGCGTAGACCTCGCGAGGCAGGTCGGCGGTCGGCGTGAACGCGTCGGCGAGCTTTCGGAGCGCGCGGTCGAGCGGGGCCTCGGCGAGATCCTTCGCGAGGGTCAGCAGGAGCGTCTCGGCGCGGGTGGGCCGCGGGAGCGTGACGCGGATCCGGCGCGTCTTGCGCTTGGAGGCTTTTCGAGTCTTTCGCCGGCGGCGGCGCGCGACGGGCCATCGCCCCTCCAAAATAGCAGGAGACGGGCGCGGCGCCCCATTCTGCGCGGGGCTATTCGTAGCGCAGCGCTTCGATCGGATCCAGCCGCGAGGCTTTGCGGGCCGGGTAGAAGCCGAAGAAGATGCCGATCGCCGCGGCGAAGCCGAACGCGATCAGGATCGACTCGGGCGCGACCAAGCGTGCGCCACTCGGCGAAATAGCTGATCGCTTCGGAGCCGGCGACGCCGAGCGCGATGCCGGCGATGCCGCCGATCAGCGAGAGCGTGATCGCCTCGATCAGGAACTGCAGCAGGATGTGCCGGCGCCGGGCGCCGACCGCCATGCGCAGACCGATCTCGCGCGTGCGCTC
The DNA here is from genome assembly GCA_963789955.1 of uncultured Candidatus Rokubacteria bacterium. Classification (GTDB taxonomy): domain Bacteria; phylum Methylomirabilota; class Methylomirabilia; order Rokubacteriales; family CSP1-6; genus AR31. The sequence continues at coordinate 139,784 of CAWBMV010000017.1, read as the reverse complement.
GGTCACCGACACCAGCATGATGTTCATGATGCCGATGCCGCCCACCAGCAGCGAGACGGACGCGATCGCCGCCAGCAGATAGGTCATCACCCGCGACGACTCTTCCTGAGTCTGGAGGATCTCGGAAAGGTTCCGGAGCCAGAAGTCGTCGTCCTGGAACGGCTGGAGCCGGTGGCGCTGGCGCAGGAGCCCGCGGATCTGATCCTCGGCCTCGCTCATGTCCTCGCCGGGGCGCACCTTGACCGAGATCGAGCCGACCGCGCGGGCGTTGGCCTGGCTCACGCCGAGCACCTTCTTCTTCGCCGTCGAGAGCGGGACCAGGATGATGTCGTCCTGATCCTGCCCCCACGAGTTTTGTCCCTTGCGCGAGAGAATGCCGATCACCGTGAAGGGGACCTTCTTGATCCGGATGATCTGGCCCAGAGGGTCGGACTCCCCGAACAGGTTGAGCGCCGTCGTCTGGCCGAGCAGGGCGACCTTGGTCGCGCCGTCCACGTCTTCCTGGAGCACCGGACGGCCCTCGTCGACGGGCCAGTCGCGCGCCTCGAAGTACGAGGGCGTGACGCCCTGGATCTGGGTGGCCCAGTTGAGATTGCCGTAGACGACCTGCGCATTGCCCCGGACCGATCCCGCGGCCGCCTGCACACTCGGGATCTCTCGCGCGATCGCGGTCGGCATCGTCCTCCGAGATCGTGAGCTGGCTGCCCATGCCGAGCCGGACGCCGGCGCTGTTCGTGCTGCCCGACAGCACGATGATCAGGTTCGACCCGAGGCTCTGGATCTGCTCCGCGACGCGGGCCTGGGCGCCGGAGCCGACGCCGACCATGGCGATCACCGCGCTGACGCCGATGATGATGCCGAGCATCGTCAGGGCGCTCCGCAGCTTGTTGACGCGGAGGGCGCGGCCCGCGATACGGACGCTCTGCCAGATGTTCACGCGGCGTCCTCGTCTTCGCGGGGCAGGGACGTGAGCGCGACGGCGGCATCGACCGGCGCCGCCACGCGCTCGTCGGCTCGGAGCCGGCCGTCACGGAAGATCAAATGGCGGCTCGCGTAGGTCGCGATGTCCGGCTCGTGAGTGACGAGCACGATCGTGAGCCCGGCGCGGTTGAGCCCTTGCAGCAGGGCGAGCACCTCGACGCTCGTGCGGGTGTCGAGGTTGCCGGTGGGCTCGTCGGCGAGAATCATCGCCGGGTCGTTGACCAGGGCGCGCGCGATCGCCACGCGCTGCTGCTGGCCGCCCGACAGCTGGGACGGATGATGGCCCGCGCGATCGGCGAGGCCCACCGAGGCGAGTCGCTCCTGCGCGCGAGCCCGCCGCTCCCGCGCCGGGAGCGCGGCGTACAGGAGCGGCAGCTCGACGTTCTCGAGCGCCGTCGTGCGCGGCAGCAGATTGAACTGCTGGAACACGAATCCGATCTTGGTGTTGCGGATCCGCGCGAGGTCGTCCGCGGACAGCCCGGCCACGTCCTCGCCGTCGAGCTCGTACCGACCGGCGCTCGGCGTATCGAGACAGCCCAGGAGATTCATGAAGGTCGATTTCCCCGAGCCCGAGGGCCCCATGACCGCGACGAAGTCTCCGCGGTCGATCGTCACCGACACGCCGCGCAGCGCGTGGACGGTGTGCGGGCCGAGATGGTAGTCCTTCGTCAGCCCCTCGGTCACGATGATCGGCCCGGCCACGGCTAGAGCCTCAGACGCGGCGCGCCTTGCTGGGGCTGGGCGCCGCGACCGGTCCCGCCCGCGGACCCGACGATGACTTCCTGGCCCTCGCGCACGTCGCCGCGCAGCACTTCGGTCGAGGCTCCGTCGCTGAGCCCGAGCGTGAGGGTGATCGCGGCCGGCTTGCCGTCGGGCCCGATGACCCAGACGCGGCCGGCGGTGCCGCTGCGGACTTCGCCGGCGGTCGCCGTCATCTCGTCGTACCGCACCTTCTGATCGTCGGTGAGGAGCTCGCGAATGCGCGCGCGCTGGGCTTCGCGGATCTTCTGCGCCTTCGGCCGGCGCTCGGCGTCGGGCAGACCCTGAAGGCTCCGCAGCTGCTCGCGGCCCTCGAGTAAGATCGGCTCGAGCTTCTTCTGCTGGTCCTCGGTGAGACCGAGCCCCTTGACGAGGCGCTCACGGATTTGCTCCACCGAGGGTGGCGCACCACCCGCGCGCCGCCACCCCCGGTCCCCGAGGCGCCGCCCGCCCCGGCCCGGCCGGTGTCGGCGCGTCGACACCCGCCGGCCGGAACCGGAGCGCGGCGTTCGGGATCTTGAGGGCGTTGGCCTTCTGGGCGACGACGAGCTTCACGTTGGCCGTCATCCCCGGCATCAGCTTGCCCGACGGATTCTCGACGCCCACGATGACCGTGTAGGTCACGACGTTCTGGACCACCTGAGGCGCCTTGCGGATCTGGGTCACGGTGCCCGTGAACGTCTCGCCCGGGAAACGCGTCGACCGTGAAGTTCGCGCGATCGTCCAGCTTGAGCCGGCCGATGTCCGCCTCGTCCACGCTCGTCTCGACCTGCATCTTCGTCAGGTCCTGGGCGATCGTGAACAGGATCGGCGCCTGCAGGCTCGCCGCGACCGTCTGGCCGACGTCGACTTGACGCGAGACCACGACACCGTCCACCGGCGCCAGGATCGTCGTGTGATCGAGATCGACCTGCGCCTGCTTGAGCGCGGCGTTCTTCTGGTCGACACCCGCGCGCGCCGATGCCAGCATGGCCTGGACGACGCGAAGCTGAGCGGTCGCCGACTGGATCGCCGAATCGAGCGCCTGCTCGTGCGCCTTCGCCGACTCGACCTGCGCGATGGCGGAGTCGTGCGCGGCCTGCGAGGAGTCCAGATCGCTCCGCGCGATGAGCTTTCTGGCGAACAGCTCCGTCTTGCGGTCGAAATCGCGCTTGGCGTCGACGACCGCGACCTGGGCCTTGGCCGTCTGGGCCTTCGACTCGGAATAGGCGGCGCGCGCGTTCTCGACGTCGGCGCGGGCCCGCTCGACCTGCGCCTCCTGATTCAGCACCATGGCCTTGGCCGAATCGAGGTCGGCCTTCGCCTGGTTGACCTTGGCCACGAAGATGTCCGGGTCGATGCGCGCGATGACCTGGTTCTTCTTCACGATCGAGTTGAAGTCGACCAGGAGTTCTTTGATCTGGCCGGACACCTGGCTGCCGACCTGCACCGTGATGACCGCGTTGAGGTTGCCGGTCGCCGAGACCGCGGCGGTGAGGGGACCGCGCTCGACGCGGACCATCCGGAATTTGGGGACGCTGCCGCGACTCTGCGCGTAGAGGTAGCCCCACACCGCGCCCCCACCAGCAGCGCGACGACGACGAGAGAAACGACCCGCTTCATCAACTTGTTAGACGTCGTGGCGGGCGAACTGTTTCCTCGGGGTCAGCGGAGACCAACCGCACGATCCAGCCTCGCGAGCGCGATCCGGTAGTCGGCCAGGGCCTGGCTTTCGGTGTTCTGCGCCTGGGTGAGCGCGAGCTGCGCGTCGGTCAGCTCGAGGATCGTGCCGACGCCGGCGTCGAACCGGCCCTGGGCCAGCCGGAAATTCTCCTGGGCCGACGCCACCAAGGTCTGAGCCGCCAGGATCCGCTCCTGGGCTTCCTCGACGGCGATCTCGGCCTGCTCGACGTTCTGGATGATGTCGAGCTCGGTCGACTTGACCCGCGCCTTCGCGCCTTCGACGTTGGCCTTCGCCTCGTTGTAGCGCGCGATCCGGTTGCCGCCGTCGAAGAGGCTCCAGTTCAACGCCAGGCCGACCGACCACGCCTCGTTGAGCTGGCGTCTGCGCGCCGCCGTAGGCGCCGGTCCCGGTGACATCGGGAAAGAAGTTACGGAAGGTCTGCCGCTCCAGCGCCTCGGCGGCGGACGCGCGCAGCTTGGACTGCCGGTATTCGGGACGCTGTCGGAGCGAATCGGCGCGGAGCCTCTGGCGATCGATCGTCACCGGCTGGTAGATCAGGTTGTCGACGATCTGGGTCGGCGCATCCACGTCGATCGCCATCGCGATGTTGAGCGCGACGAGCGCCTGGCGCAGCGCGTTCCGTGCCCTGATGAGGTCGACGCGGGCATTCGCCACGTCCACCTCGGCGCGCGCGACGTCCGATTTGGGGCGCGTGCCCACGTCGAAGAATCCCTTGGCCGATCTCAGGTTCAGCTCGGCGCGCTCGACCGCCTGCTCCTGCACGCGGATCAGCCGCTGGCTGAAGAGGGTATTCGTGTACGCCTCCTTCACCGTCAAGGAGATCAGCTGCCGCTGGAGCTCGACGTCCTCGACCGCGACCTCCGCGAGCTTTCGCGCCGCGTCGGTCGCCGCCAGACTCTTGCCGAAGTCGAAGAGGAGCTGCGAGAGCTGAACCTGGGCGAGGAAGCTGTCGCCGAACTGTCGCGTTTGCGTGATGGTCACGTTCGTGCCCGCGGCGTTGGTGGCGACGGTCGGGATGTTGCTTCGCGTCGCGCTCACGACGCCGCTGAGCTGCGGGAGCAGCGGCGAGAAGGCCTGATTCACGCGATAGCGCGCCGCGGCATAGTCGGCGAGCGTCGCCTGGATGCGCGGCTGCGCCTCGAGCGCGATCGCGATGCATTCGTCGAGTGTGAGCACGCGGCCGGCGACCCGCAGCGGACGCCGGCGCGGGCGCGGGCGTCTGCTGCGCGGGCGTTTGCGTCGGCGGCGCCGGTGTCGGAGTCTGTGCGCCGGCAACGCCCGTCAACATTACGAAAACGAAGGAAGCGATCGGCGTGAACGACGCGATGCTCCGAGGACTGGACATAGGCACAAGAGAATACCATGCGGCGTTGGGCGCCTCGGAAAGAGGTTGGCGCGCGTCGGTGGACAGTCGGTGGATGCGCGGTGGATACCTTTTTTCTTGACGGACGCTAGATTCAGCGTGCTAGATTCGCGCACACCACAAGATGTAGTGACCTGAAGCTTCTGCCGCTATCATTGGAGAGGAGGCCTCGAATGTTGTCGGAAACTCGCCCAGCGAAAGTCGGCAAGTGGACCGAGCCTGCCTTGCGGGTTCTGAGGGAGCGCTATTTGACGAGGCAGGGGGGCGAGGTGGTCGAGACCCCGGAGGAGATGTGCTGGCGCGTCGCGCTCACGATCGCGCGGGGTGAGGCGCGGTACGGGCGGAGCGAAGCGGCGGTCCGGGAGATCGCGACGGCGTTCTACGACATCATGATCGAGGGCAACTTCCTGCCGAACTCGCCCACCCTCATGAATGCCGGCAAGGGCAACGGCCTGCAGTACTCCGCGTGCTACGTGCTGCCCGTCGGCGACTCGATGGAGGAGATCTTCGACTCCGTCAAGGCGGCGGCGATCATCCACAAGTCGGGCGGCGGGACCGGGTTCGCGTTCTCGCGGCTGCGCCCGAAGGACGACATCGTCGCGTCGACCGGCGGCCGCGCGTCGGGCCCCGTCTCCTTCCTGAAGGTCTTCAACAGCGCGACCGAGGCGGTGAAGCAGGGCGGAACGCGCCGCGGGGCGAACATGGGGATCCTCCGGGTCGATCACCCGGACATCCTCGAGTTCATCGACTGCAAGCTCGACGGCGGCATCACCAACTTCAACATCTCCGTGGCGGTGACCGACCGCTTCATGGACGCGCTCGCGTCGGGCAGCGAGTACGACTTGATCAACCCGCACAGCGGTGCGGTCACGGGCCGGCTGCTGGCGAAAGAGGTCTTCGATCGCATCGTCCGGGCCGCCTGGCGCACCGGGGATCCGGGCATGGTCTTCATCGACCGGATCAACGCGAGCCCCGCGAACCCGACGCCGGCGATCGGCGTGGTCGAGGCGACGAATCCATGCGGCGAGCAGCCGCTCTTGCCGAACGAGGCGTGCAATCTCGGCTCGCTCAACGTCTCGAAGTTCGCCCGGCGGAGCGACGCGGGCGAGTGGTCGGTCGACTGGGACGAGATGGAGCGGGTGGTGCGGCTCGCGGTGCGCTTCCTCGACGACGTCATCGAGATGAACCCGTACCCGCTGCCGGTGATCGACGAGACCGTGAAGGCCAACCGTCGGATCGGTCTGGGCATCATGGGCTGGGCCGATCTCCTGTTCACGATGGGCATCCCGTACGATTCCCAGGAAGCGATCGACCTCGCCGACCGGCTCATGGCGTTCGTGAAGGAGACGTCGCACGATCAGTCGGCGAAGCTGGCCGACGAGCGCGGCACGTTCACGAACTGGGACCGTTCGATCTATCGCGCGCAGCGGCCGATGCGCAACTCGACGGTCACGACGATCGCGCCCACCGGGACGATCTCGATGATCGCCGGCTGCTCGTCCGGCGTCGAGCCGATCTTCGCGCTGGCCTTCGAGCACCGTGTGAAGCAGTCGGACGGCGAGCGGGTGCTCACCTTCGTGAACGAGACCTTCGAGCGGCTCGCGAAGGAGCAGGGGTTCTTCTCGGACGCGCTGATGCAGGAAATCGCCAAGCGCGGCTCGCTCCACGGTATCCGCGGCCTCCCGGAGCACGCATCCCAGGTCTTCAAGACCTCGCACGAGATCGGCTTCGAGTGGCACGTGCGCCATCAGGCCGCGTTCCAGCGCTCGACCGACAACGGCGTCTCGAAGACGATCAACCTGCCGAACAACGCCAGCGAAGACGACGTGGCGCGCGCCTACCGCCTGGCGTGGGAGCTCGGGTGCCTGGGCATCACCGTGTTCCGCGACGGATGCAAGGGCGAGCAGGTCCTGAACATCGGCGTCGGAAAGAAGGACAAGAGCCCGGCCGTCGCCACCCCGATGGGCCAGCCGGTCATCAAGCCGCGTCCCCGCGGCCTCAAGGGCTCGACCTACCGGACCCAGACACCGATCGGCACGGCGTGGATCACGATCACCGAGAACGACGAGCACGAGCCGTTCGAAGTGTTCGTCCAGGTCGGCAAGGGCGGCTCGGACACGATGGCGGTGGCCGAATCGCTCGGGCGACTCATTTCGCTCATTCTCAGGCTACCTTCGCCGCTCTCCGCTCAGCGGCGGCTCGAAGAGGTGATCAGCCAGCTCGCCCGCATCGGAGGCGGCCAGCCGACGGGCTTCGGCCCCGACAAGATCCTCTCGCTGCCGGACGCGCTGTCGCGCACCCTGGCCGAGCACATCGGTGAGGTCAAGCCGCTGCCCGAGGCTCCGGCATCCGCTGCCTCACGCAAGCAGATCGGCGATCTCTGCAAGGAGTGCGGCCAGGCGACGTTCGTGTACGAGGAAGGCTGCAAGAAGTGCCTCTCGTGCGGCTTCAACGAGTGCTGATCAGCCACCCAGATGGAGGGGCCGGTTGCCGGCCCCTCCATGATTCAGACGAGTTGAGAGCGCGCCTCCCGGGATGATCGCGTCGATCTCCCGGTGCTAGAATCGCCGCTGTGTTTTCAGGCGGGACCTACCCGGAAGTCGCCCGCTGGCTCTGGAATTTCCTGACCGCGCACGCCAAGCGCGTCGATCCCCGCTTCGAGGTCATCCTGGACGCCGGGGACGAGCGTGAAGGAAAGTCGTACGGCGCGCGACTGAGCTTCCTCCATCACCTCGGGCCGGCGCTCGAGTTCGAGTTCCGCGACGTCGCCGACAACCGCGGAAGCCTCGCCTGGTGCTCGACCCTGGCGGAGCGGATCAAGGCGCTCGCCCGTGAGCTCGTCCCGCCACCCGGGGCGTCGCCGACGTCCGCACACCCTAGCTCCTCGCGCTGGATCCGGGCCGGGGACCTGAACGGGTTCCTCGGCCTCGCCCTCGACAACATCACCCAGCTCGTCATCCTGTCGTCGCTGCTGATCGGTGTCTTCAAGTTCCCCGCGGACCTGGTGCTCCAGCGCATGGTCCCGGGCACGGCGCTCGGCGTGCTCCTCGGCGATCTGGCCTACACGTGGCTCGCGGTGCGGCTCATGCGCCGGAGCGGCCGTGAGGACGTCACGGCGATGCCGTTCGGGATCGACACGCCGACCTTGTTCGCGATGGTGTTCGGCGTGCTCGGTCCCGTGATGCTCGCGACCGGTGATCCGGTGCTCGCGTGGAAGGTCGGCATGGCCGCGACGATCGCCATCGGCCTTGCCAAGCTCGGACTCGCCTTCGCCGGAGACTGGGCCAGACGGGTCGTGCCGCGTGCCGCGCTGCTCGGATCGATCGGCGGAGTCTCGATTCTCCTGATCGCTTTCCTTCCCGACCTTGAAGATCCTCCGTGACCCGCTGGTCGGCCTGGTCGCGCTGATTCTGTTGCTGCTCGCTCTGTTCGGCCGGGTGCGGATGCCGCTCGGGCTTCCCGGAGCATTTGTCGCCGTGCTCGCCGGCACGGCGATCTTCTGGGGCGCGCGCGGCGCTCGATCTGGGGCCAAGCGGTGTGATCGCGCTGGGACCGCTGCGCCTCTCGCTGCCCTGGCCGACGTTCGGCTGGCTCGAGGCGTTGCCGCAGACCTTGCCCTATCTGTCGATCGCGCTCCCGTTCGCGCTCGTGACGATCATCGGCGGCATCGACAACACCGAGAGCGCCGCGGCGGCCGGCGACGAATACCGTACCCGCGACATCTTGCTCATCGAGGCGGTCGCGACCGCGTTGGCCGGCAGCTGCGGCGGCGTCGTCCAGAACACGCCCTACATCGGTCATCCCGCGTACAAGGCGATGGGCGCGCGAGCGGGCTATACCCTGGCCACCGGCCTGGTGATCGGCGCCGGGGCCGCGACCGGTCTGCTCTCGCTCCTCGTCGCGGTGCTACCCGAGGCCGCGATCGCGCCGATCCTCATCTTCGTCGGGCTCGAGATCACCGCCCAGGGCTTCCTGGCCACGCCGCCGCGCCACGGCGCGGCGGTCGCGATGACCTTCATCCCGGTCGTGGCGGCGGTGGTGCTGATCGAGACGGGGAGTCTCTTCGCCACCCTGGGCGTGGCGCCCACGGCCCTCGGCGGGGACGCCGGCCAGACCTATCAAGCGCTCGTCGTGCTCGGCAACGGATTCATCCTGACCGCCGTGCTGTGGGGCTGGGCGCTGGCGGCCATCATCGACCACCAATTGGTGACCGCGGGTCTCCTGTTCGTGGTCGCGAGCGCCGCCGCGCTGTTCGGAGTGATCCACTCGCCGCTGGTCAGCGGCGCGCTCTTCTGGCCCTGGGCGCCGCCCTCGGTGATTCCGGGGCACCTCGCCGGTGCCTACGGCGCCCTCGCGACGATCTGCTGGGTGGCGTCCATGCGAAATCGCCGAATAACTGCTTGACCTCTTTCGTCGTAGGAGTGTTAAATGGATTTTGTTTTTGTGAAGATCGTCACGATCGTTCGAAGAGGAGGCTTCATGAGCGCCTTCGAGAAGTCGGTAGGAATCGCCGTCGCCGCGATCACTCTCGTCGTCTCGGCCGGCGCCGTGGTGGTCTCGGCCCAGGGGCCCTGGGTTGCGCCGCCAGAAGCAAAAGCGCTGAAGAATCCGGTCAAGGGTGTCGGCAACGCGAAGAAGGCCGTCGAGACCAACTGCGTCTCGTGCCACGGCGCTTCGGGCCATGGTGACGGCCCGGCCGCCGCGGCGCTGCCTCCGCCGAAGCCGGCGAACTGGACGTCGGCCAACGTCCAGAAGCAGACCGACGGCGAGATCTTCTGGAAGATGTCGAACGGCCGCGGCGCCATGCCGCCCTGGAAGCACCTCCCGGAGAAGGAGCGCTGGGAGCTCGTGAACTACATTCGAACCCTGAAGGGGAAGTAACCCACCCCATTCAGATGTCCACACGCCCCGCCGGCACTCCCGGCGGGGCGTCGTCGCGTTCGGCCATGCGCCTCGGCGCCATCGATGTCGGCAGCAACACCGTGCGGCTGCTCGTCGCCGACGTGATCGGCGGCGGGAAATGGCGCATCGCCGACCAGGACCAGACCATCACGCGCCTGGGGGAGAACCTCGCGCGCACCGGCGCGCTCGGCGATGCCCCGATGGCGCGTACGCTCGCGGCGGTGCGCGACTACGTCGCGCGCGGCGCGCGCCTCGGCGCGAGCGAGATCCGCATCGTGGCCACGAGCGCGGTTCGCGAAGCCTCGAATGGTCGCGCCTTCGCGGCCGCGGTCGAGCAGGCCACCGGTCAGCGCGTGAACGTGGTCAGCGGCGAGGTCGAGGCGCGCCTCACGCTCCTCGGCGTCGGTCACGGGCTGGGGCGTTTGTCGGGTCTCGTGCTGACGTTCGATATCGGCGGCGGGAGCACCGAGTACGTGCTGTCCGAGGGTGACGCGATCCGATCGATGATCAGCCTCCGCCTCGGTGTCGTCCCGCTGGCCGAGCGGTTTCCGTTCCCCGGCATCGCCGATCCGAAGCTCTATCGCGAGCTCTACGACGAGGTACGCCGCCGCCTCGGCCTCGAGCTTCCCGAAGCGATTCGCTCGGCCCGCGTGGCGCACCTGATCGGGACGGCCGGAACGGTGACGGCGCTGGCGGCGCTCGACCTGGGCCTCCTCCGCTACGATCCGGACCGCGTGCAGGGGCACGTGCTGAGCCGCGCCACGGTCGAGCGACTCCTGGGTCGGCTGTGCGGGCTATCGGTCGGAGAACGGGCCGAGCTGCCATGCCTCGAGCCGGGCCGCGCCGATCTCATCATTCCCGGGACGGCGATCGTGATGGCCACCCTGGATCAGATCGGCATCGACGAGCTTCGAGTCAGCGAATTCGGATTGCGCGAAGGCGTCATCGTGGACGCGATCGAGGCGCACGACGGATCTCGGCCGGGCGATCCTTCTTAGGCTGTCGACGCATCGCCGGATCGGTGAGGCGATGGACCGCTTGCCGGCGGCGCGGCGGTTCGTCCGACGCTTCGTCGCCGGGCCGGTGCTCGAGGATGCCCTCGGGGTCGTCGCGCGCCTGAACGCCGACGGCGTCGACGCCGCGGTGACTCACCTCGGCGAACACGTCGCGACCGCCGACGATGCCGCCCACGCGGCCGACGCGTACCTCGGGATGCTCGACGAGATCGCGCGCCGGCGCCTTCGAGCGGTTCCGTCGCTCAAGCTCACGCACCTCGGGCTGGATCTCGGCGAGCCGATGTGCCGCGCGAACCTCGAGCGGGTGGCATCGCGAGGCCTCGCCACCCGGACGCTCGTGTGGGTCGACATGGAATCCTCGGCCTACACGGACCGGACGCTCGAGCTCTACCGGGCTCTTCACCCGACGCATTCCAACCTGGCCTGCGTCGTCCAGGCCTACCTTCGCCGCACGGCGCAGGACGTCGAGCGGCTGATCGAGATCGGCGCGGCCGTCCGCCTGTGCAAGGGCGCCTATCGCGAGCCGCCGGAGCTCGCGTTCCCCGACAAGCGCGACGTCGACGCGAGCTACGCCGGGTTGACGGACCGGCTGCTGTCGGCCGAGGCGCTGGCGCGCGGCGTCTATCCGGCGTTCGCCACTCACGACGAGCGGATGCTCGACCGGGCCCGGGCGGCGCGCGAAGCAGGGAGGGGTCGGCGCCGACCGGTACGAGCTGCAGATGCTCTACGGGATCCGCCACGACCTGCACGGGCCGCTCCGCGCGGCGGGCCTCCGCCTGCGGGTCCTGGTGCCCTACGGCGAGGACTGGTACGGCTACTTCATGCGACGGCTCGCCGAGCGGCCGGCGAACCTGGCGTTCTTCTTCCGGCAGCTCGTCCGAGGCTCGGCCCCGTGATTTGACACCCCGGGACGCGGCGACTAGACTAACTCGGTAACTATGGATGAAATTGCGGTATTAGTGCTCAACTACACTTTTGAGCCTCTGCATTTCACCAACGCCCGCCGTGCGATCACCTTGCTCTTGGCCGGCAAGGCGGAAGCCGTCGAAGCCTCGCCGCGCGTGGTCCGGTCGCCCTCGGTCACGTTCGCGCTCCCCGCAGTCATCCGGCTCGCCATGTACATCCGCAAGCCGTTCCTGGATCGGGTGGCGTTCAACAAGAAGAACATCCTCAGGCGTGACGGCTACACCTGCCAGTACTGCAACCGGCGCGGCGAGCGGCTGACGGTCGACCACGTGGTGCCGCGCTCGCGCGGGGGTGAGACGAGCTGGGTGAACGTGGTCGCGGCCTGTCTGCGCTGTAATCTGCGAAAAGGCAACCGCCTCGCCGACGAGGTCGGGATGCGACTGATCCGCGAGCCGGTGCATCCCAAGTTCGTGTTCTCGACGCACATGCTCCGGCACCCGCACGCGCACTCGCTCCTGGACTCCTGGCGAAAATACCTCCTCGCGGTTCCGACGCCTTCCTGACGTAGTCCGACGTGTTCCAGCTGTCGTCAGAGTATTCGCCCCGCGGCGACCAGCCGCAGGCCATCGCGGCGCTGACGGGCTTCGTGCGCGAGGGCCGCCGCCACATGGTGCTGCGCGGCGTGACCGGCTCGGGGAAGACCTACTCGATCGCCAACGTGGTCGCGAGCGTGGACCGGCCGACCCTGGTCATCTCGCCCAACAAGACCCTGGCCGCCCAGCTCTTCAGCGAGTTCCGGGCCTTCTTCCCGTCGAACGCGGTCGAGTACTTCGTGTCGTACTACGACTATTACCAGCCCGAGGCCTACATCCCGCAGTCGGACACGTACATCGAGAAGGACGCCCTCGTCAACGACGAGATCGACCGGATGCGCCACTCCGCGACCAAGTCGCTGCTGGAGCGGCGCGACGTCCTCGTGGTGGCCTCGGTCTCGTGCATCTACGGCATCGGGGAGCCCGACACGTATCAGGGTCTCCACATCGAGCTGGGCGAGGGCGAACGGGTGGATCGGGACGAGATCATCCGGCGCCTGGTCGCGGTCCAGTACGAGCGCAACGACTACGATTTCCATCGCGGGACCTTCCGGGTCCGCGGCGACGTGGTCGAGGTGTTCCCGGCCAACGAAGAGTCGATCGCCCTCAGGGTCGAGCTCTTCGGGGACGTGATCGACGCGATCTCCCGAATCGATCCGCTGCGCGGCGCCGTACTCGAGCGCGTCGATCGGGTGCACATCTATCCGGCGAGCCACTACGTGACCGAGGCGGCGCAGCTCGAGCGCGCGTTCGTGACCATCCAGGAAGAGCTCGGCGAGCGGCTGGCGTTCCTGCGCCAGAAGAACCGCCTGCTCGAGGCGCAGCGGCTCGAGCAGCGCACCATCTTCGACATGGAGATGCTGCGCGAGCTCGGCTTCTGCCACGGCATCGAGAACTACTCGCGACATCTGACCGGGCATCGCCCGGGCGAGGCCCCGCCGACCCTGATCGACTACCTGCCGAAGGACGCGCTGATCATCATCGACGAGAGCCACGTCGCGGTGCCGCAGATCCGCGGCATGTACTACGGCGACCGCTCACGCAAGGAGGCGCTCGTCGAGTACGGCTTCCGGATGCCGTCCGCGTTCGACAACCGGCCGCTGACGTTCGACGAGTTCACGCGGCGCACGGGCCAGACGATCTACGTCTCGGCCACACCCGGGGCCTACGAGCTCCAGCTCGCGGGCGACGCGCTCGCCGAGCAGGTGATCCGGCCGACCGGGCTCACCGACCCGAGAATCACGGTGCGGCCGGCCAAGGATCAGGTCGACGACCTGCTCGCGGAGCTGCGCGCGCGCGCGGACCGGGACGAGCGGGTCCTGGTGACCACGTTGACCAAGCGGATGGCCGAGGATCTCACCGAGTACTACCAGCAGCTCGGGCTCCGCGTGCGCTATCTCCATTCCGACATCGACACCCTGGACCGGGTCGCGGTCATCCGCGATCTCCGTCTGGGCAAGTTCGACGGCCTCATCGGCATCAATCTGTTGCGCGAGGGACTCGACATTCCCGAGGTCTCGCTGGTGGCGATCCTGGACGCGGACAAGGAAGGCTATCTGCGCTCGGCGACCTCGCTGATGCAGACCTCCGGACGGGCGGCCCGTAACGTCAACGGCGAGGTCATCATGTACGCCGACCACGTCACGGACTCGATGGCGGCGACGATCCAGGAGACCGAGCGGAGACGGGAGCTGCAGCGCGCCTACAACGACGCGCACGGCATCACGCCGGAGTCGATCAAGTCCACGATCCGCGAGCTGCTCCAGACGGTCTACGAGCGCGACTACTACACGGTGCCGGTCGAGGAAGCGACGGCCGAGACGTTCGAGTCGCCGGCGGCGCTGCAGGCGCGCATCGGCGAGCTCGAGGCGCGGATGAAGGAGGCGGCCAAGCGCCTCGACTTCGAGCAGGCGGCCGAGCTGCGCGACCGCCTCAAGTCACTGCGCAAGCAGCAGATCAAGTGAGCCGAGCCGGCGCGGTAGTCTAAGGTATGGATCTCGACGAGAAGATCGCCCGGGTGCCCGACCGGCCGGGGGTCTACCTCTACCGGGACGGCAAGCAGCAGGTCCTGTACGTCGGCAAGGCGGCGTCCCTGCGGAGCCGCGTCCGGTCCTACTTCCAGGAGTCGCGCCCGCGAGACCCCAAGACCGACGCGCTCGTCCGCCAGATTCGCGACCTCGAGTACATCGTGACCGACAACGAGCTCGAGGCGCTCATGCTCGAGGCGAACCTGGTGCGGCGGCACCGGCCCCGCTACAACATCATCCTGCGCGATGACAAGCACTACCCGTTCCTGAAACTGACGACGAACGAAGAGTTCCCGCGTCTGGTGGTGGCCCGGAAGGTCCAGCACGACGGCGCGCGCTACTACGGCCCGTTCTATCCGGCCACCGCCATGCGCGAGACCTTGCGGCTGACGCGCCAGCTCTTTCCGCTGCGCACGTGCTCGATCACGATCGACGGCTCGCTCGAGCGGCCGTGCATCCAGTACGCGATCCATCGCTGCAACGCGCCCTGCACGGGTTGGGAGACGCGCGAAGGCTACGCCCGGACCGTGGAGGACGTCGCGCACTTCCTGGAGGGGCGCGACGAGGAGCTGGCCCGGCGGCTCACCAAGGAGATGGAAGACGGCGGCCGCCGAGCTGAAGTTCGAGCGCGCGACCGTGTTGCGCGACCAGATCCAATCGCTCAACAAGGTCCGCGAGCGACAGAAGATCATCTCGACGGACGACGTGGACCAGGACGTCGTCGGCGTGGTCCGCCAGGGCAGTGACGCGTGCGTCGAGCTCTTCTTCGTGCGCAAGGGCCGGCTCGTGGGCCAGGAGCCGTTCTTCTTCGACAAGGTCGCCGGCTGGAGCGACGGCGAGATCCTCTCGGCGTTCGTCCGCCAGTTCTACGGCAAGGCGGTCACTCCGGCGCCGGAGATCCTCCTGTCGGAGGAGCTGCCGGAAGCCGAGCTCACGACCGAGTGGCTTTCGACGCTCTCCGAGCGGCGGGTGCAGGTGCTGGCGCCGCAGCGCGGCAGCAAGCGGCAGTTCGTCGCCATGGCCGAGGCGAACGCGGCGATCGCGCTCCAGAACCGCCTGCTCTCCCGCGACAACCGCCAGCAGCTGGTCCTCGAAGAGCTCCAGCGCGCGCTCGACCTGCCGGGGCTCCCGAACCGAATCGAGGGCTACGACATCTCCAACATCCAGGGGACCGAGCAGGTGGGCTCGATGGTCGTCTGGGAAAACGGCGGCATGAAGAAGGACGACTACAAGCGATTCCGGATCCGGACCGTTGCCGGCGCCGACGACTTCGCCTCGATGGCCGAGGTGCTGTCGCGTCGCTTCGCGAAGGCCCTCGAGCAGGGCAGCGTGCTCCCCGACCTCGTGCTGATCGACGGCGGGCGCGGCCAGCTCAACGCCGCGCTCAAGGTGCTGCAGGATCTCGGGCTCGACTACATTCCGGCGGTCGGGCTCGCGAAGCAGGCCGAAGAGGTCTATCAGCCCGAGCGACTCCACCCGCTGGTCCTCGATCCGACGTCGCCGGCGCTGCACACCTTGCAGCGGATCCGGGACGAAGCTCACCGCTTCGCGATCACGTATCACAAGAAGCTCCGCACGAAGCGGACGATCCAGTCCGTGCTCGACACGATCCCGGGCATCGGGCCGTCGATCCGCACGAGCCTGCTCAAGACGCTCGGCTCGGCGCGCCGGGTGCGAGAATCCTCGGTCGCGGAGCTGGCGTCGGTGCCGAAAGTCACCCCCAAGCTGGCCCAGCGGATCTTCGACCACTTCCATCCGACGATCGAGATGGAACCGGAGCCGTCCACCGACTGTTACAATGGCCGGAGCCAACCGGGCTCAAGGGGAGGTGACGGCACATGAGAAAGCTCATGGCAGTCACGGCGGTAACGGTCGCGCTGGCCTTCACAGCGGGTGGAGCGTTCGCAAGCTCCTGCCCGAAGGTGATCAAAGAGGGCCGAGAAGCGGCCGCGAAGATGAACGCGAGTGATCCGAAGGTGAAGGCGGCGGTCGCCAAGCTCGACGAGGCGCAGAAGCTCCACGACGGTGGCAAGCATGCGGACTCGCTCAAGCTGGCCAACGAAGCTGTCGCAGATCTCGGCGTAAAGAAGTAGAGCGCGCACCGGTTTGGGCGTGACGCGGCCGGATCGGCCGCGTCACGCCAGAGCCCCTCGGAGAGGTGTCACGATGCGATTCCGACTGGGATGCGCCGCAGTACTGGCGCTGACGCTCGTGTCGTCGGCGGCGTCCGCCTCGATGTGTCCCGTGCTCATCAAGCAGGGTCGCGACGCCGCGGCCACGATGAACCAGAACGACCCGAACGTGAAGAACGCCCTGGCCAAGCTCGATCGCGCGGCGGCGCTCCACAAGGAAGGCAAGCACGCCGACTCGATGCGCGAGGCCAACGAGGCGCTCGGCATGCTCGGCGTGAAGAAGTAGCTCTCCGGGTCGTCTCGCCGGCCCGACCCCGCACCACTTCTTGCCCCTGCGGGCTAAGTATGTTAAATATCTAGCTTAATCATGTCGACCGACCGCTATCCGTTCCGCGAGATCGAAGCGAAGTGGCAGCGGACCTGGGAGGAGACGAAGCAGTTCAGGGTCCAGGAGGATCCGAGCCGGCCGAAGTTCTACTGCCTCGAGATGTTCCCGTATCCGTCCGGGCGGATCCACATGGGCCACGTGCGCGTCTATGCGATCGGCGATCTGCTGGCCCGGTACAAGTGGATGCGCGGCTACAACGTGTTGCATCCGATGGGTTGGGACGCGTTCGGCCTTCCGGCCGAGAACGCGGCGATCGAGCACGGCGTGCACCCGGTGATCTGGACCTACGAGAACATCGACTACATGCGCTCGCAGCTCCAGAAGATGGGGATCTCCTACGATTGGGACCGCGAGGTCGCCACCTGCGATCCCACGTACTACAAGTGGGAGCAGCTCATCTTCATCAAGATGCTCGAGCGCGGGCTCGCGTATCGGAAGCGCTCGACGGTGAACTGGTGCCCGTCCTGCCAGACGGTCCTCGCGAACGAGCAGGTGGAAGACGGCCGCTGCTGGCGCTGCGACTCCGAGGTGACGCCGCGCGAGATCGACGGCTGGTTCTTCAAGATCACGAACTACGCCGAAGAGCTGCTCGCCTGGTGCGATCGGCTGCCCGGCTGGCCCGAGCGCGTGCTGACGATGCAGCGCAACTGGATCGGCAAGAGCGAGGGCGCCGAGTTCGACCTGCGGGTCGAGGGGCAGCCTGATCTCTCGATCCGCGTCTTCACGACGCGGCCCGACACCGTCTTCGGCATGACGTACGCGGTGCTGGCCCCGGAGCATCCGCTGGTCGACCGTGTGGTGCGCGACGGAGCCGAGCGTGCCGAGGTGGCGCGGTTTCGCGCCGAGGTGGCGCGGCAGTCCGAGATCGAGCGAACCGCGGCGGATCGGCCCAAGCGAGGGCTGCGCCTCTCGGCCAAGGTCGTCAATCCGTTCACCAACACACCGGTGCCGCTGTTCCTCGCCGACTACGTCCTGATGGGCTACGGCACCGGCGCCATCATGGCGGTTCCCGGCGAAGACGAGCGCGACTGGGAGTTCGCCGAGCAGCACGGTCTGCCGATCATCGAGACGGTCAAGCGGCCTGACGGATGGACCGGCAAGGCCTACACGGGCGACGGTGTGAAGATCAACTCGGGTTTTCTCGACGGCCTCGCGGTCGCCGACGCGAAACGCCGCGCGACCGACTGGCTCGTCTCGCACGGCGTCGGGACCGGCAAGGTCAACTACCGGCTCCGCGACTGGGGTATCAGTCGTCAGCGCTACTGGGGCGCGCCGATCCCGGTGCTCTACTGCGACAAGGACGGCATGGTGCCCGAGGCCGAGAAGAACCTTCCGGTGGCGCTGCCGCGCGACGTGCAGCTCTCGGGCAAGGGCGGCTCGCCGCTCGCGAGCGTGGCGAGCTTCGTGAACGCCACCTGTCCGAAGTGCGGGGGGCCGGCCAAGCGTGAAACCGACACGATGGACACCTTCGTGGAGTCGTCGTGGTACTTCCTCCGCTACTGCTCGCCGCGCTACGACACCGGCATGTTCGAGGCGAACGCCGCCGCGTACTGGATGCCGGTCGATCAGTACATCGGCGGCATCGAGCACGCGGTGCTCCATCTCCTGTACGCCAGGTTCTACACGAAGGTGCTCCGCGACCTCGGGCTCACCAAGATCGACGAGCCGTTCATGGCGCTGCTCAGCCAGGGCATGGTCATCAAGGACGGCGCGAAGATGTCGAAGTCGAAGGGCAACGTCGTGTCCGACGACTACGTGCGCGAGAAGTACGGCGCCGACACCGGACGCCTCTTCGAGCTCTTCGCGGCGCCGCCCGAGAAGGACCTGGAGTGGAACGACCAGGGGATCGAGGGCGCCTCGCGGTTCCTGAACCGCGTCTGGCGCTTCGTGATCGCGCACCTCGACGAGATCAAGGCCGCGCCGGCGGCGGCTCCGTCGTCGCTGAGCGACGCCGGGCGTGCGTTCCGCCGCACGATCCACGAGACGATCCAGCGCGTCACGGACGACATCGAGCGCGAGTTCCACTTCAACACGGCGATCGCCGCGATCATGGAGCTCGTCAACGCGCTCCAGGCCTTCGAGGCGACGGCCGGCGATGGCGCCCGGGCGATTCCCGAGCACGCCGCGCTCATGCGCGAGGCCGTCGAGACGACCTTGCACCTGCTCGGGCCCTTCTGCCCGCACGTGACCGAGGAGCTGTGGGAGCAGCTCGGCCATCGCGAAAGTCTCTTCAAGCAGCGCTGGCCCGTCGCCGATCCGGCGGCGCTGCAGAAGACGGAGGTCACAGTCGTCGTCCAGGTCGACGGCAAGGTACGCGGCCGGCTGCAGGTCGGCGTCGACGCCGCCGACGATCAGGTGCGCCAGCTGGCCCTCGGCGACGACCGGGTGAAGCCCTGGGTCGAGCGGCGCCGCATCGAAAAGGTGGTCGTCGTTCCCAACCGCCTCGTGAACATCGTGACGCGCGCGTGACACGGCCCGGCCGCGCGCCGGCACTCGGCCTGGCCCTGCTCGCCGTCGGCCTCGCGGGCTGCGGCTATTCGTTCCGCGGCAACCTCCCGGACCACATCAAGACGGTGGCGGTGCCGGTGTTCACGAACAAGACGGCCGAGCCCGGCGTCGAGAACTTCCTCACCAGCGCGGTCGTGGAGGCCTACGCCTCGAACGGCCGGCTCCGTGTGGTCAAGCCGGAGGAGGCCGACGCGATCCTCAATGGCGAAGTGACCGGCTACAGCGTGCAGTCCATCGCGTTCGACAACCAGGCCAACGTCCGTCAGTACCGCCTGATCGTGACGATGAACCTCCGCCTGCGGGACGTGCGGAAGAACGAGACCCTGTTCGACCAGCAGGGGCTGAAGGAGCAGGCCGACTTTCAGGTGCAGGGAGCGGTATCGCAGACCATCTCGAGCGAGGAGGCGGCGGTGCGCACCGCGGCCACCTTCGTCGCCCGCTCCATCGTCAGCCTGACCATCGACAGGTTTTGACCCCGCGAACCACCCGACGCGCCGCGCCGCGAGCCGCTCCCGGGCCGACCGCATCGACCCGCGGCACCTCAAGGATTTTCTCAAGCTGCCGGCCGAGGGGACCGCGGCGTGAATCTCCAGCGCCGTCTCAGTTCCTCGAACGGAAACCCCCGCGGAAACGCGCGCAATCTCGGATTGTCGGCCCACGGGCCCTCGATACTCCACGCGGGGCCGACCGTCGCCGACGAAATGACCGGGCGAGCGGAGCCACTCGCACCTACATCAGGCCACCCTCACCCGTTGCGGCCTCAAACTACTCGGTAAATGGACTACGCGACATTCATCAAACAGGCCGAGCGCGGCGAGGCGCCGGCGCTGGCCCTGCTGCACGGCGGCGACGTCCAGCTGCTCGACGACGCGCTCGACGCCGCGACCCGCGGCCTGTTCCCGGATCGCGCGATGGCCGCCTGGGGTCGCGAGGTCTTCGACGCCCGCGAGAGCAACGCCGACGAGATCGTGCGCTCGGCCTCGACCCTGCCGCTCGGCGTCGACCGGCGACTCGTGGCCGTCCGGCGCGCGCAGGCGCTCGCCGCGAAGGGCGCGGAGATACTCGGCGGCTACGCGAAGAGCCCGAACCCCGCGAGCTGTCTCCTGCTGCTGGCCGACGAGCCGCTCCGCGCCTCGCGCGATCGGCGCACCGACCACTGGCTGCTCGGCGCGCTGCCGGCGGCGGCGATCGTCGAGCTCCCGACACGCGGCGCCCGCGACCTCGCGGGCTGGATCCGTCAGCGCGCGGCCCTCGAAGGCTTGACGATCACCGACGAGGCGGCGCGGCTTCTGGTGGAGCTGACGGGAGAAGACACCGCCACCTTGCTGGGCGAGGCGCGCAAGGCCGCGCTCGCGGGTGGACCCGACAACCGCAACGTCGGCGTCAAGGACGTCGGCGCGATCGTCGGCGAGCAGCGGCTGGACGACATCTTCGACCTGACGCGAGCCGTCGAGCGCCGCGACCGCGCCGGCGCGCTCAAGACACTCGACCGCCTGCTCGCCACCGAGGACGCGATGCTCCTGCTCACGGTGCTGGCGCGCGACGTGAGAACGGCGTGGACCGCGGTCGCGCTCCGACGCCGGGGCCGGACGGTGGAGGAGATCGCCCGCGCCCTGCGTCGGCCGCCGATGGTGATCGAGACGCTCACCGGCTCTGCCAGCGGCACCGAAGCCCGCTTCGCGTGGAAGCTCCGTCGGTGCTGGGACACCGAACGCCGGCTCAAGAGCAGTGGAGAGCCGCGGGCGGAGATGGTCGCCCTGGTGGCCGACCTGTGCGCGGAGAGGTGATCGGCCGCTCGATCGCGCTCGGCCTCCTCCTCGGAGGCGCCGGCCTCACGGCAGTCGCGACTGCGGCGGAGCGCTGCGCCGAGTGCGTGACCGCCGGCGCGGCGTCCGTCACCGTGCGCGTCCCGCCGGGCGCGCCGCTGGCCGGTTACGGGGGGCTGAAGCGGCGGCTCGCGTTCCCCGACGTCTTCGGCCGCTATGCGCACGCGTTCTGGTTCAAGCCCTCGATCGGCGAGCGCGATCCGCTGACGACGCGCGCGCTCGTCCTCGAGGCCGGCGCGACTCGCCTCGCGTGGATCACGCTCGACCTCGTGGCGGTCGATCGTACGTTCGTCCGGGCCGTCGAGGACCAGCTCGCCCGTTCGGGCGTGCCCAAGGCGACGCTCGTGGTCTCGGCCTCCCATACGCACTCGGGGCCCGGCGCGTTCATAGATTCGGGGCTCATGGGCCTGGTGGCGGTCGATCGATTCGACCCGGCGGTACGCGACGCACTCGTGGCGAGTGCCGTCGCGGCGATCCAGCAGGCCGAGCGCACGCGGGTCCCGGCGCTCGCCGCGGCGACGAGCGTGTCGGCGCCGGCGGTCACGGTGAGCCGGCTCGGCAAAGCGCTCGACCCCGAGATCGTCGTGCTGAAGCTCACCACCGTCGGCGGGACGCCGCTCGCGCTGGTGTGGAACTTCGCGATCCACGGCACGATGCTCTCGGCCGCCAACCTGCGCCTGTCGGGCGACGTCATGGGCGTCGCGTCCGCGCGGCTCGAAGCAGAAGCTCGGCGCGCCCGCGCTCTTCGTCAACGGTGCCGTCGGTGACGTGAGCCCCGCGCACCACGGCGAGCGCGCCATGCTGGACACGGCCGCGGAGCTGTCCGCGGCGGTCGAAGCCGGCTGGGCGCAAGCGCGGCCCCGGCCCGTCAGCACCCTGCGAATCTCGGAGCGAACGTCTCGCTTCCGTCGCCGGCGGTGTCGCTCGAGCGCTGCTTCGGGAGCTGGGTGCCCGGATTCTTCGCGGTGCCGCTCGGCTTCGCCATGCCTCGCGCCGTCTCGCTGGTCGCGGCCGCGCTCGGCGACACGGCCTGGGTGACGTTCCCCGGCGAGCTCCAGACGGCGCTCGGCCAGGCGATCAAGCACGAGGCGCACGGTCGCTTCGCGTCGGTCTTCGTCGCCGGGCTGTCGAACGACTATCTCGGCTACTTCACCACGCGCGAGGACACGCGCGCCGCGACGTACGTCGCGTGCGCGACGATCTACGGGCACGCGGCGGGCCGCTGCCTCGCCGACGCGGCGATCGACGCACTCCGCGAGCTTCGCCCGGAATCACGCTCGGCGACGCGGGCGTCCTCGGCGTGCGACTCGGGCGCGGCGTCGCGATGAGCCGCGCGAGCGGTGGAAGGCGCCCGGGCGGGCCGAGGCGCCGCGTGAGGAGGAGGAGCGGGTTACTTCGCGGCGACCAGACGCCGGGCGAGCGCGGACTTCTTGCGCGCGGCCGTGTTGCGGTGGACCACGCCCTTGCTGACCGCCTTGTCGAGCGCGCGGATCGCCTCGAGGACGGCGGCGGGCTTCGTGGTGCCCTCGGCGGAACGCGCCGTCTTGATCGCGCCGCGAAGCTTGGTGCGCAGGGAGCGATTGCGCAGCCGCCGGCGCTCGTTCTGTCGATCCCGCTTCATTGCCGACTTCGTGTTCGCCAAATCAAAGCTCCTCGTGGTGCCAGTCGATGTCGAATCCGCGTTGCATCATGCCGCAGGGACCGGGGAATATCAAGATGAGGGCGAGCGAAGGGCAGGTCGTCCGGGCGCTCGGCGGGATCGCCAGCGCGACCCTGCTGAGCCGGCTTCTGGGGTTCGTGCGGGACATGGTGGTGGCAAGGGCCTTCGGCGCCGGCCCGCTCACCGACGCGTTCTTCGTCGCCTTCCGCATCCCCAACATCCTCCGGCGGCTCCTCGCCGAAGGCGCCCTGTCCACCGCGATGATCCCGGTCTTCACGGACTACATGGCGCGCGGCGACCGGCCCGAGCTCCTCCGGATGCTTCGCGCCGTCCTCGGCCTGTCGCTGCTGGCCCTGACGGTGACGACCGGGCTCGGCATCGTCTTCACGCCCGCGATCTTGCAAGCGATCGCGCCGGGCTTCATGGACGATCCGGCTCAGGCCGCGCTGGCGGTCACCCTCACGCGAATCATGTTCCCGTTTCTGATCCTGGTCGGCCTCGCCGCAATGGCCACCGGGCATCCTCAACTCGCAGGGGAAATTCTTCGCGAGCGCGATCGGGCCGGCGGTGCTCAACGTCGGCATGATCCTCGCCGTCCTGCTGGTCGCGCGCCATCTGGACCAGCCCATCGTGTCGCTGGCCATCGGCGTCCTCGCGGGCGGTGTGGGACAGCTCCTCGTCCAGGTCCCGAGTCTCTCGGCGGGCGGGCTCCTGGTGGCGCCCGTCGCGCGATCTCCGCCATCCGGCGATCGCGCGGATCACGCGGCTCCTGCTGCCGGCGGTCTTCGGGCTGGCGGCGGTGCAGCTGATGGTGTTCGTCAACACCTTGCTCGCCTCGCTGCTGCCGCTCGGCTCGATCTCGTATCTGTACTACGCCGACCGCGTGATGGAATTTCCCCTCGGCGTGTTCGGCATCGCGCTCGCCTCGGCCTCGCTGCCGGTGATGTCGCGCCACGCCGCGGCGCAGGACCATCGCGCGCTGGCCGACACCCTGAACTTCGCGCTCCGCCTCGCGTTCTACGTGTCGGTGCCGGCCACCGTGGGGCTCGTGGTGCTCCGCACGCCGATCGTGCGCGTGCTCTTCGAGCGCGGGCGGTTCGGCCCGGCGGAGACGGCGGCCACCGCGGAAGCGCTCGCGTGGTACGCGATCGGCCTCGCCGGCTTCTCCGGCTCGCGCATCGTGGCGCAGACCTTCTACGCCCGCGGCGAAGCGGCCACGGCGGTGCGGTGGGGCGTCGTCTCGATCGTCGCGAACGTCGTGGCGGCGCTGGCGCTGATGGGGCCGCTCGGCCACGCCGGCCTGGCGGCCGCCGCGTCGATCGGCTCGTACGTGAATCTGGTGGCGCTGCTCGTGATCGCGCGCCTGCGGCTCGGCCGGCTCGGCGGGCGCGCGCTCGTCAGCGGCGCGGCGCGGACCCTGCTGGCGTCGCTGCCGCTGGCGGCGGTGTGCTGGCTCGCGCTGGCGCTGTGGCCGGCGCGATCGTCGTTCGTGGTCGAAGTCGCGTGGCTGGCGGTGGCGATCGCGGTCGGTGCCGGCGTTTTCTGGGCGGCGAGCGCCGCGCTCGGCATCACCGAGCGCACCGCGCTCCTGAGTCTCTACCGTCGTCGCCGGCGCGACGGCGAACCCTGACGCGGCGCGCACGACGACGCGCGCTTTTTCGGCCGCGCACGCCCTTCACGATTGTCGAGCGTCGTGATAGAATCCGACGTGGTCACTCTATGACCGATGTCGTAGTCGAGTATCTCGGCGCCCTCCAGGCAGAGAGGGGGGCCTCCCGAAATACTCTCAGTGCCTACCGCCGCGATCTCACCGACTTCACCCAGTTCCTCCACGATCAGCACCGCACACTGCGCCGCGCCGGCCCCGACGATATCGTCGGGTACCTCGAGCGCCTGCGGACCCGCGGCCTGCGCCCGGCCAGCGTCGCGCGACGCATCTCGGCGCTGCGAGGGCTCTACAAGCATCTGGTCCGCGAGGGCGGGCTTCGCCGAGATCCCACCGAGAATCTCGAGACGCCGCGACGGGCGCGGGCGCTGCCGCGCACGCTCTCACGCGACGTCGCGGCGGCGCTCGTCGAATCGCCCGACCTGACCGAGCCGCGCGGCGTACGCGATCGCGCCGTGCTCGAGCTGCTCTACGCCACCGGCATGCGCGCCTCCGAGTGTCTGGGGCTGACCCTGGACGACGTCAACCTGAGCGCGGGATACGTGGTGTGCACGGGAAAGGGACGCAAGCAGCGCCTCGTTCCGGTCGGCGGCGAGGCCGCGCAGTGGGTCAGTCGCTACCTCCGCGACATCCGGCCCCTCTACACGCGCGCGCGGGACAGCGGCCGCGTGTTCGTGAACCCGCGGGGCGGTCGTCTCTCCCGGCAGTCGCTGTGGACGATCGTGCGGCACGCCGCGGCTCGCGCCGGCCTCCGCCAGCGCATCTCGCCGCACGTGCTGCGCCACTCGTTCGCGAGCCATCTCCTCGAAGGCGGCGCCGACCTGCGCTCGATCCAGGCGATGCTCGGCCATGCCGACATCGCGACGACGCAGATCTACACGCATCTGCCGTCGGCGACCTTGCTGCAAATGTATCGGCGCTTCCATCCGCGGGCGTGAACATGGCGAAGCGGGCGCACGTGTATCCGCAAGTGAGCCTCGCCGCCGCCGATCTCGCCGACGTCGCGATCGCGCCGGCCGCGGCCGGAGTCGGCGTGACCGAGGCGCTCGTGCTCGCGCGCAAGCGGAACGCCGCCGTCGTCGCCGCCGGCGCCTCGTACGTGCTCCGCGACGATCTCGTTCGCGCGACGTCGCTCGGTCTCGGCGCGCTCCGCGCCGCGCAGCTCGCGCGCGCCGTGCCCGAGGTCGATCCGGGCGCGGGCGAGGGAAAGGTCCGCCGGCTCCTGGCGACCGGCGCGCCGCTCGTCGTCGTGCGGGGCCCGCGAGGCGCCGCGGGCGCGGTCAGCGGCCGATTCACCGGTGCCCGTCTGGCCGACGCCTCGGCGGCCGGCCGAGTCGTCCGCGGGCTGCCGGACGAGGTGCGCGAGCTCCTCGGAACGGTCGGGCGGATCGCCGAGGAGCAGGACGGCCGCGCCTACCTCGTCGGCGGGCTCGTGCGCGATCTGTGGCGCGGCGCCACGCCGAGCCGGCGCGACCTCGACATCGTGGTCGAGGGGGACGGGCCCGCGCTGGCCCAACGCCTCGCGCACGCGCTCGGCGGCTCGGTCGTCGAGCATCGCCGGTTCCTGACGGCATCGGTCGAGACTCCGAAGCTCGGGAAGATCGACGTGGCCACGTCGCGCTCGGAGCGTTACGAGTCCCCGGGCGCGCTGCCGCGCGTGCTGCCGGCGGGGATCGCGGACGATCTGCGACGGCGCGACTTCACCGTCAACGCGATGGCGATCGAGCTCTCCTCCGGAGAGTTCGGCTTGATCGATCCGCTCGGTGGCCGGCTCGACCTCGCGCGCCGGCGGCTCCGCGTGCTGCACCCGCTCTCGTACGTCGAGGATCCGACGCGCATCTTCCGCGCCGCACGATACGCCGCGCGCCTCGGGCTCGCGCCGGATCGCGCCACGATCAGCGCGCAGGCCCTGGCGCTCCGGCTCGTGCCGTATGCCGCGCTCTCGGGTCAGCGCATCGCCGCCGAGCTCGAGCTGATCCTGAGCGAACCGCAGGCCGGGACCATCCTCCTCCGGCTCGGGCGCTCGGGAGCGTTCCGTCTGCTGGACCCGAGCTATCGGTTCGCGGCCGCGAGTCGGCGCCGTCTCGGCGCGCTGCCGGAGACCCTCGCCTGGGCCCGCGGCCGCGGCCTCGACACCGACGCGGTCGGGCTCGCGGCGCTGGCGCTGGCCGCCTCGCGCTCGGACGGCGGCTCGCTCTTCACGCGGCTCGGCTTCGCGGGTGGTCCGCTGGCCACGCTCGAGCGGGCGCACGCCGGTTCCGCGGCGCTCGCCGCGAAGCTCGCCGCGGCCGGCGCGCCGAGCGAGCGGGCGCGCGAGCTCCGCGGATGCGCGCCGACCGAGCTCGCGTGGCTCTGGCTGACCGGCGACCGCGCAGTCCGCTCGACGGTCGACTGGTTCGCCTCGCTCGATCCGCGCGTCGCGTCTCTGAGCGGCGATGACGTCGTCGCCCTTGGCGTGCCGCGCGGGCCGGCGGTCGCGCGCGTCCTGGCCGAGCTGCGCGACGCGCGTCTCGACGGAACCCTGACAAGCCGTGCCATGGAAGAAGAGCACGTCCGACAACGGATCGCGAAAGGAGGATGAGTTGGCCCCGAAATACATCTTCGTGACCGGCGGCGTCGTGTCGTCCCTCGGCAAGGGTCTGGCGGCGGCCTCGATCGGGGCGCTGCTGGAGGCACGCGGCTTTCGCGTGACGCTGCAGAAGATGGATCCGTACATCAACGTGGACGCGGGGACCATGAGCCCGTACCAGCACGGCGAGGTCTTCGTCACCGATGACGGCGGCGAGACCGATCTGGACCTGGGCCACTATGAGCGATTCACGTCGAGTCGCGTGACGCGCGACCACAACGTGACGACCGGCAAGGTCTACTACTCGGTCATCCAGAAGGAGCGGCGCGGCGACTATCTCGGACGCACGGTCCAGGTGATTCCCCACATCACCGACGAGATCAAGGCGTCCATCCGGAAGGTCTCCCGCGACACCGACGTGGTCATCGTCGAGGTCGGCGGCACCGTCGGCGACATCGAGGGGCTTCCGTTCCTGGAGGCCGTGCGCCAGTTCAGGAAGGACGTCGGGCGCGAGAACGTGATCTACGTGCACCTGACGCTCGTGCCGTACATGCAGGCGGCCTCGGAGCTCAAGACGAAGGCCACGCAGCACTCGGTCAAGGAGCTGCGGGCGATCGGGATCCAGCCGGACATCCTGCTCTGTCGCACGGATCGCTATCTGCCGCCGGGCATCAAGTCGAAGATCGCGCTCTTCTGCGACGTCGAGGAGGAGGCCGTCATCACGGCCAAGGACGTCGAGACGATCTACGAGGTCCCGCTCAACTTCCACCGCGAGGGACTCGACGAGATCATCGTGAAGCTGCTGGGCCTCGAGCCCCGCCGGATCGATCTCTCGCGCTGGGAGGCCGTGGTGCGTCGCGTGAAGTCGCCCCTGGTCGAGACACGCATCGCGGTCGTCGGCAAGTACGTCGAGCTGAAGGACTCCTACAAGAGCCTCGTGGAAGCGCTGGCCCACGGCGGGATCGCCAACGAGGCGCGGGTCGACGTGCAGTGGGTCGACGCCGAGCACATCGAGCGCGACGGCGCCGACGCGCAGTTCACCGGCGTCCACGGCATCCTGGTACCCGGCGGCTTCGGCGACCGGGGCATCCAGGGCAAGATCGAAGCGGTGCGCTACGCCCGCGAGCGGCGCGTGCCGTACCTCGGCATCTGCCTCGGCATGCAGTGCGCCGTCATCGAGTATGCGCGCAACGTCTGCGGCCTCGGCGGCGCGAGCTCCTCGGAGTTCGATCCGAATTCGCCGCATCTGGTGATCGATCTGCTCCCGGAACAGCGCGGGCTCGCCGACAAGGGCGGCACGATGCGACTGGGCCTCTATCCGATCGTCCTGGGCGAGGGCAGTCTCGCCTCGCGGCTGTACGGGCAGGGGATCATCCAGGAGCGTCATCGCCATCGCTACGAGGTGAACAACGACTATCTGCCGCGGCTGGAGAAGACCGGCCTGCGCATCTCCGGGATCTGGGCCGAGAAGCAGCTGGTGGAGATCATCGAAATCGCCGAGCATCCGTACTTCGTCGCCGGGCAGTTCCACCCCGAGTTCCGTTCCCGGCCGTGGGAGCCGCATCCGCTCTTCGCCGGCTTCATCAAGGCCGCGCTCGCGCACACCGCGCCATGACCACGCGTCCGGTCGCGGTCGGCTCCGTCACGATCGGCGGCGGCGCGCCGCTGGCCCTCATCGGGGGCCCCTGCGCCATCGAGAACGAGCGGCACGCCCTGATGACGGCCGAGCGGCTGGCCGCCATCGCCGCCGACTGTCGGGTGCCGTTCATCTACAAATCGTCCTACGACAAGGCGAACCGTTCCTCGGTCAACAGCTATCGCGGACCCGGTCTCGTCGAGGGGCTGCGGATCCTGAAAAAGGTCCGCGACACGCTCCGGGTTCCGGTGCTGTCGGACGTCCACCAGGTCAGCGAGGTCGATCCCGCCGCCGAGGTCCTCGACGTGATCCAGATCCCGGCATTCCTCTGCCGGCAGACCGACCTGCTCCTCGCGGCGGCGGCCACGGGCAAGCCGGTGAACGTGAAGAAGGGGCAGTTCGTCGCGCCGCGAGACATGAAGAACGTCGTCGACAAGATCCTGTCGAAGGGCAACGAGGCCATCCTGCTGACCGAGCGCGGCACGAGCTTCGGCTACAATAATCTCGTCGTCGACATGCGCGGTCTCGCGATCATGCGCTCCTTCGGATATCCGATCGTGTTCGACGCGACTCACTCCGTGCAGCTGCCCGGCGGCGCCGGCGACCGATCCGGCGGCGAGCGCGAGTACGTGCCGGCGCTGGCGCGCGCCGCGGTCGCGTTCGGTGTCGACGCGCTCTTCATGGAGATGCACGAGAACCCCGATCGCACCTTGCCCGACGGACGTCCGCTCTCGGACGGGCCGAACATGCTGCGCATCGACGACCTGCCGCGGCTCCTCGGACAGCTCGGCGCCATCGGAGCCGCCGTCCACCCGTGAGCGACGACAAGAAGCCGGACCTGCGTCGCCTGGCCGAGCGCGTGCTGCGCATCGAGGCCGAGGCGATCCTCGGGCTCATTCCCAAGCTCGACGAGCGCTTCGAGCGCGCGGTCGAGCTCCTGCGCGGCTGCGCCGGGCGCGTGATCGTCACCGGCATGGGCAAGTCGGGGCTGATCGGCCGCAAGATCGCCGCGACACTCGCGTCGACGGGCACTCCGGCTCATTTCCTCCATCCGGCCGAAGGAGTCCACGGCGATCTCGGGATGGTCGCGCGGGGCGACGTCGTGCTGGCGTTGTCGAACTCGGGGGAGACGGACGAGGCGCTGGCGATCCTTCCGCCGCTCAAGCGACTGGGAGTGCCCATCCTGCTCCTGACCGGCAATCCCACCTCGTCCCTGGCCCGTCAGTGCGAGGTCGTGCTCGACGTCAGCGTGCCGGAAGAGGCGTGCCCGATGAACCTGACGCCCACGTCGAGCACCACCGCCGCGCTCGCCGTCGGCGACGCGCTGGCCATGGTGCTCCTCGAGCTCCGCGGATTTCGTCCGGAAGACTACGCGGCGCTGCACCCGCGCGGCTCGCTCGGCTGGCGCGCCCTGTTCCGGGTGGCGGATCTCATGCTCACGGGAGACGCCCTGCCGATCGTGCCGGAAAGTACCCCGCTCCGGGACGTCATCGTCGAGATGACGCGCAAGCGCAAAGGCATGACCACCGTCACGGATGGGGCCGGCCGGCTCGTCGGGGTCGTCACCGACGGCGACCTCCGCAGGCTCCACCTGACCGGTAAGTCGATCGACGATCTCTCGGCGGGCCAGGTGGCAAGCCGCGAGCCAAAAACCATCCGGAGCGAGGACCTCGCGGCCAAGGCACTCGAGGTGATGGAGACGTGGCAAATAACCAGCTTGGTCATCGTGGACGAGGCCCGGCGACCTGTCGGGCTCATCCACATGCACGATATCCTCAGAGCCAAGATCGTATAGATTTCAGGGTGTTTGCGCTTTTTTCCGTCCACACAATGTGATAGCGTGGTATCGAAATTGCATTCCGGTCCGACTTACCTTTAGAATCGACAGAGCGATGAGAACACGATTCGTGGCGGCGGCGATTCTTGGAATGGTCGTCGTCTTCGTATTCGCGGTCGCGGGAACGCTGATCGCGAAGAGCCGGGTCCCGCCCAGCGAGCCCGTCGGCACCGTCGCGTCCAGCGCCGACCTCCGGATCAAGGAAGCCCAGATCGAAGAGGTGACCGGAGGAGTGCGCTGGCGGCTCAAGGCCGAGCAGGCCCTGATGTTCGACGCCGAGGGACGCACGGCGCTCCGCGCGATCGCGGTGGACGTGCTCGATCGCGAGCGCTCGTGGACGATCGTGGGCGAGGAAGGCGACCTGTTCCAGGCCACCAAGAATCTCGAAATCCGGAAAAACGTCGTGCTCACGTCGAGCGACGGCGTGCGCCTCGAGACGAGCGTGCTCCGCTGGCAGGGCGCGGAGAAGCGGCTCTGGACCGACGCGCCGGTTCGGATCTCGCGGGGCGGCACGGTGGCCGACGGCTCGGCGCTCGAGGTCCGAATGGCCGAGGAGTATACGACCTTAGCCGGACGCGTCCACGCGGTCTTCACGGGCGGGCGTCCGTGAGGTCGAAGACGATCCTGGCGGCCCTTCTCGTGGTGCTGGCGCCCGCGGTGTCGGGCGGTCAGTCCGCGCCGAAGACCCCGGCGCCGAAAACCTCGGCGGCTCCCACCGACCAGCCGGCGGCCAACGGTGCCGCGCCCAAGGCGAAGATCGGCAAGGACGACAACGCGCTGCCGCTCACCGTGGACGCGGACAAGATGGAGCGGTTCGGCAAGGCGAGCCTGGTCATCTTCAGCGGCAACGTCGTCGCCCGCCGGGACAACTCCGTGCAGTACGCCGACCGGGTCGAGGTGTACATGGACGAGAAGGGCGACCGGGTTCTGCGGACGGTCTCGACCGGATCCGTGCGGATCATCACCAAGGACTGCCGCACCGGCACGGCCCAGCGCGCCGAATACTTCGACCTCGACCAGCGCGTCGTGCTCATCGGCAACGCGCGGGTCTGGCAGGACGACAACGTCGTCTCGGGCGACACGATCACGATCTACGTCGCCCAGGACCGCACGATCGTGGAAGGCGGCAAGCAGGAGCGGGTCAAGGGCATCTTCTACTCGCAGAAGGACGGCAAGCAGGACGGCCAGCCGGCGCCGCGACGCGCGGCGGAAGTGTGCACGAACTGACATGGAAGGTCTGGTCGCGCAGGGTCTCGAGAAATGGTTCAAGAGCCGCAAGGTCGTCGACTCCGTCTCGCTCGACATCCAGCGCGGTGAGATCGTCGGCCTGCTCGGTCCGAACGGCGCGGGGAAGACCACCTCGTTCTACATGATGGTCGGCCTCCTGCAGGCCGACGGCGGCCGCATCTTCCTCGAGGGCCAGGAGATCACGAAGCTCCCGATGTACCAGCGATGCCGGATGGGCGTCGGCTATCTTCCGCAGGAGTCGTCGGTGTTCCGAAAGCTCACGGTCGAAGAGAACCTCCTCGCGATCCTCGAGACGCTCGATCTCACGCGCGACGAGCGCCGCGAGCGTGCGCACGATCTGCTGGCGGAGCTCGATCTGACTCCGCTGGCCCGCCACCCGGCGTACACGCTCTCGGGCGGCGAGCGGCGGCGGCTCGAGATCACCCGCGCCCTCGTGACCTCGCCTCAGTATCTGCTGCTCGACGAGCCGTTCACCGGCATCGATCCGATCGCGATCGGCGACATCCAGGAGATCGTCGGCCGGCTCCGCGAGCGCGGGATCGGCATCCTCATCACCGACCACAACGTGCGCGAGACCTTGGCCATCACGGACCGCGCCTACATCCTCTACGGCGGCAAGATTCTGGTCGCCGGCACCGCCACCGAGATTGCCCACAACCCCGTCGCCCGGGAGATCTACCTGGGCGAGCGGTTCGCGCTCTAGGCGAGGCGAACGACCCCCATGGCGATGGAGGCGCGCCTCTCGTTACGGCAGAGCCAGCGGGTCGTCATGACTCCGCTGCTGCAGCAGGCGATCCAGCTGCTGCAGCTGTCCACGCTCGAGCTCCAGGACGTCGTCCAGAAGGAGCTCCTCGAGAATCCGCTGCTCGAAGAGGTCACGCCCGACACGCCGGAGACGCCGCCCGCCGACGCGCCGGTGACCGCCGACACGCCGCCGGCGCCGACGGTCGAGCAGGTGACGACCGACGCCCCGCCGACCAGCGAGCGCCAGACGGACGAGCTGCCGTTCGATTTCACCGCGGTGATCACGGCCGACGACGACCACGAGGAGCGCTCGCTCGTCTCGCAGGAAGATCGCGAGGACCTGCCGTTCGAGAACGTCGTCCGGAACCAGGTCTCGCTGACCGACCATCTCGACGAGCAGCTGCGCTTCGCCACCGAAGACTCCGCCGTCAGGCGGATCGGGAACGAGATCATCGGCAACCTCGACGAGGACGGCTACCTGCGCGCCGAGCTCGAAGAGCTCGCCCAGCGGTGTTCCGTCACCGCCGAGGAAGTCGGCAAGGTCCTCACGCTCGTGCAAGGCTTCGATCCTCCGGGCGTGGCGGCGCGGAACATCCAGGAGTGCCTCCTGCTCCAGCTCCGCCGCGATCCGCTCCCGGACCCGGTCTCGGTCGAGATCATCGAGGTGTACTTCGACGACTTGAGCCGCCGGCGCTACCCGGACATCGCGCGCGCCATGAAGCTCTCGCTCGACCGGATCATGGAGTCGGTCGAGGAGATCATGGGGCTCGAGCCGAAGCCGGGCCGCCGCTTCGGCGGCAACGACTCGCGCTACATCGTCCCCGACGTCTACGTCTACAAGCTCGGCAACGAATACACGATCGTCCTGAACGAGGACGGCGTCCCGCGCCTGCGCGTCAATTCGCTCTATCGCTCGCTGCTGAAGAACTCCGGCGTCGACGAGGCGCGCCAGTACGTCGAGCAGAAGCTCCGGTCCGCGCTGTGGCTGATCAAGAGCGTCGACCAGCGGCAGCGCACCCTGCGGAAGGTCACGCAGTCGATCGTGAAGTTCCAGCGCGATTTCCTCGACCGCGGCTTGCCGCACCTGCGTCCCCTGTCTCTGCGGGACGTCGGCGAGGACATCGGGATGCACGAGTCGACGATCAGCCGCGTGACGACGAACAAGTACGTCGAGACTCCGCAGGGCTTGTTCGAGCTGAAGTTCTTCTTCCACAGCGGCATCGCGTCCGGCGACGGCGAGATGGTGTCGTCGGTCTCGGTCAAGAAGATGATCCAGGATCTCCTGGCGGTCGAGGACCCGGCGAAGCCGCAATCCGACCAGGAGGTCGCGCAGGCGCTGCAGAAGCGCGGGCTCACGATCGCGCGCCGCACCGTCGCCAAGTACCGCGAGGAGCTCGGGATCCTGCCCTCCCACCAGCGCCGCCTGGCGCCGCGGAAGCGGTGAGGCGCGGGCCTCATGCCGGCCCCTCTCTCCGTCGTCGTCATCACCGGGCTCAGCGGCGCGGGCAAGAGCTACGCGATCAAGTGCTTCGAGGACATGGGATTCTTCTGCGTCGACAACCTGCCCACGACCCTGATCCCGACCTTCGCCGACTTGATCATGCGCTCCGAGCAGCCGATCCATCGCGTCGCGCTGGGGGTCGACGTGCGCGAGGGCGCCTATCTCTCGCGCCTGTTCGACACGATTCGCGAGCTGCGGGCGCGCAGCCACACGGTCGAGGTGCTCTTCCTGGAAGCGAGCGACGAATCGCTGGTGCGCCGGTATCACGAGACGCGGCGCCGGCATCCGCTGGCCGGCGAGGGCAACGCGCTCGACGGGATCCGCGCCGAGCGCAAGGCGCTCTCGGACCTGCGTGAGGTCGCCGACCGGATCCTCGACACCTCGGCGCTGACGGTCCATCAGCTCAAGGATCGGCTCGTCGAGCTCTACGTCGCGCCGAAGTCCCGGCCCGGCCTGGCAACCTCGCTGGTCTCGTTCGGATTCAAGCACGGTGTGCCGTTCGACGCCGATCTGGTGTTCGACGTCCGGTTCCTGCCGAACCCGCACTTCGTCGAATCGCTGCGCCCGCTCGACGGCCGCCACGAGCACGTGCGGACCTTCGTGCTGGATCATCCGGAAAGCAAGGAGATGCTCCGCCGTCTCGAGGACTTCCTGAAGTTCGTCCTGCCCTGCTACGAGCGGGAAGGGAAGGCCTATCTCACCGTCGCGATCGGCTGCACCGGCGGTC
The DNA here is from genome assembly GCA_963789955.1 of uncultured Candidatus Rokubacteria bacterium. Lineage (GTDB taxonomy): Bacteria > Methylomirabilota > Methylomirabilia > Rokubacteriales > CSP1-6 > AR31. The sequence continues at coordinate 105,111 of CAWBMV010000017.1, read as the reverse complement.
GTCACCGCTCGGTCACGCTCGCGGAGGAGCTCGGCCGGTTTCTGTCCGGCCTCGGGTACGCGCCGACGGTCGTTCATCGCGACCTCGAGCGCGAGTGAGGGCCCCGTGGCCGATGGAACGCCTGGCGTTCTGCTTCGGCATCCACAACCATCAGCCGGTCGGCAACTTCGACCACGTGATGGTCGAGGCGACCGAGCGTTCGTATCGCCCCTTCCTCGAACGGCTCGACCAACGGCCTGAAGTCCGGCTGAGCGTCCACTTCACCGGCAGCCTGCTCGAGTGGCTGCGCGAGCGCTCGCCCCGCACCTTCGATCTCCTCGGCACCGTCGCCGCCCGCGGGCAGGTCGAGCTCCTGACCGGCGGCTTCTACGAGCCGATCCTGGCCGTGCTGCCCGATCACGACAAGATCGGCCAGATCGAGCGGCTGACGACGTTCCTCAAGTCGCACTTCGGCGTGCGCCCGCGCGGCATGTGGCTCGCCGAGCGCGTCTGGGAGCCGCACCTGCCGCGCGTGCTCGGTGAGGCCGGTGTCGAGTACGTGCTGGTCGATGATCGGCACTTCGCGCTGGCCGGACTCGACGTCGACACGCTCGGCGGCTACTACATGACGGACGAGCAGGGCCAGAGCCTTCGCGTGTTCCCGATCAACCAGCGGCTGCGCTACCTGATTCCCTTCGCCGACGTCGACGAGACGTTCGAGTACTTGAGCGCCTGGCGGGGACGCGCGACCGCGATCACGATGGCCGACGACGGCGAGAAGTTCGGGATCTGGCCGGGCACCTACGCGCACGTGTACGAGCACGGATGGCTCGACCGCTTCTTCGACCGGCTGCTGTCGACGCCCTGGCTCGAGGCGACGACCCTGGCCGACGTCGTCGAGCGCGTTCCGGCCACCGGCCGTGTCTATCTGCCGACGGCCTCGTACGGCGAGATGGGTGAATGGGCGCTGCCCACCGATGCCGCGCGCGCGCTCGAGGCGGCCAAGGCCGAGGTCGGCCGGCTGGCCGACGGCGAGCGGCTGGCCGGCCTGCTGCGCGGCGGCTTCTGGCGGAGCTTCCTCGTGAAGTATCCCGAGGTCGGCGACACCTACTGGAAGATGCTGCGCCTGTCGCGCGCCATCCACGGCGCGCTCGCCCGGCGCCCGGACGATGCGCGACTCGGCCGCGGCCAGGTCGCGCTCTGGCGCGGACAGGCCAACGACGCGTACTGGCACGGCGTCTTCGGGGGCTGCTATCTCCCGCATCTACGCCGTGCCGTGAAGACGTCGCTCCTCGAGGCCGAGCGGGCGCTGGTCGAGGCCGGCGCCGTGCCCGAGACGGCGTGGACGCGCGAAGACGGCGACGGCGACGGGCGGGTCGAGATCTACGTGCGCACGCGGGAGCTGGCCGTCACGCTCGAGCCCGAGGCCGGCGGCATGGTCACGGAGCTCGGCTATTTCCCGGCGGGCCTCGATGTCGCCGACGTGCTGGCGCGCCGGTCCGAGGCGTATCACGACAAGGTGCGGGCGCGCGCCGGTGCCGGCGCCGCGGACGCGGCGCGGACGATCCACGGCGACGCGGCGCCGAAGGAAGCCGGCCTCGACGCCTTGCTCGCGTACGACGCGCTACGGCGCGGCTCGTTGATCGAAGGGTTCTTCGCCGAGGGGCCCGACGCGCTCGATCCGGTCGCGCCATGGCGCGCGGCGCGCGGCGTGCTCGGCGCCGAGCGTCTCGAGTGCGTCGTCGAGGACAGCGCCGGCGGCGCGTCGATCCTGTTCTCGCGCGCGGCGACACCGGAGCTGCCGCTCTCGGTCGAGAAGCGCGTGACGATTCGCGAGCGCCACGCTCGAGGTGCGCTATCGGGTGCGGCCGGCCGCCGGACAGCGGCTCACCGGACGCTGGGCGGTCCAGTGGAATCTGGCTCTCACGGCCGGGAACGCGCCCGACCGATATTTCGACCTCGCCGCGCGCCCCATGCTCGGGAGCTCGGGACGCGCGATGGATCGCACGGAGGTGACCTTGGTGGACGAGTGGGCGGCGGTGGAAGCCCGGCTTCGGTGGAACCCCGCGGCGGAGCTCGCCTGGGGTCCGGTCGAGACGGTGTCGCTCTCGGAGGGCGGGTTCGAGCGCATCTATCAGGGCACCGCGCTCCTGCTCGTGTGGTCGCTCGACGTCGGCGCCGACGAGGAGCGAATACTCGAGACCGCGCTGACGGTAGCCCGGCGATGATGCTCGACGATCCGTCCGGATTCGAGCGGATCGATCCGCATCGCGCGGGCGAGGTCCTGGCCGGATTCCCGGCCCAGTGTCGCGCCGCGCTCGCGCTCCGCGCGACGCCTCCGATGTCGCTCCCGCGCCCGAAGCTCGTGGTCCTCGTCGGGATGGGCGGATCGGCGGCCGGCGCCGAGCTGATCGCGGGGTGCGCGGCGGAGCGTCTCGACGTGCCGATCATCGTCCACCGCGGATACGGGCTGCCGACGACGGCCGGCAAGCACGCGCTCGTCGTCGCCTCGTCGTACTCCGGCGATACCGCGGAGGTCCTCTCGGCGGCCGAGGAGGCGCTCGCACGCTCGGTGCCCATGGTCACGCTCACCGCCGGCGGCCGCCTGGGAGCGCTCGCCAGCGCGCGCGGGCTGTCGCGAGTCACCTTGCCGGACGGCTTGATGCCGCGCATGGCGCTCGGCTACCTGTTCTTTCCGGCGCTCAGGATCCTGGCCGACGCGGACCTCGCCATCGCCACCGAGACGGAGATCGCGGAAGCGCTCGACGTCGTGACCACGCTCGCCGCCGAGCTCGCGCCGTCTCGCCCCGCCGCGCAGAACGAGGCCAAGCGCCTGGCGCTCGCCATCGGCCAGCGCTTCCCCGCGTTCTACGGAGGTCCGTCGACCGGCGGGGTCGCGTACCGCTGGAAGACCGAGGTCGAGGAGAACGCCAAGCGCTTCGCGATCGCCGGCGCGATCCCGGAGATGAACCACAACGAGATCGAGGCGTGGCGGGCGCCGGTCGCGGCGACGATGCACGCGGTCTTCCTGCGAGACCGTGACGAGCTGCCGGAGATCGCGCGACGCTTCACGGTCATGCGCGACCTGATCGCGGCCGCCGCCGGCGACGTCAGCGAGTGCTCGACTCGAGGCGCGGGGCGGGCGGCGCGCCTCCTGGGACTGGCCTACCTCGGCGCGTGGACGAGCTACTACCTGGCCGTCGGCGCCGGCACCGACCCCTGGCCGATCCCCGTGCTCGACGAGATGAAGCGCCGTCTCCGAGCCACTTAGCCGCGCTCGGAATTCGTGTTACAGTTGCGGCGTTTGCATCGCGTGACGTGATGCACGGGAGGATGTCGATGGCGCACGACGAGTATTTGTTCACGTCGGAGTCGGTGACCGAGGGTCACCCCGACAAGATCGCCGACCAGGTCTCCGATGCGGTGCTGGACGCGATCATCAGCCAGGATCCCACCGGCCGCGTCGCCTGCGAGACCCTGCTGACCACGGGGCTCGTCGTGGTGGCGGGCGAGATCACCACGTCGTGCTACGTCGACATTCCGCGCATCGCGCGCGACACGATCAAGCAAGTCGGCTACACGCGGGCGAAGTTCGGCTTCGACTACGAGACCTGCGGCGTCATCGCGGCGATCGACGAGCAATCGTCCGACATCGCGCAGGGCGTCGACAAGCTGGGCGCGGGTGACCAGGGGCTCATGTTCGGCTATGCCTGCACCGAGACCCAAGAGCTCATGCCGATGCCGATCATGCTCGCGCACAAGCTCGTGATGCGGCTCTCGGAGCGGCGCAAGTCGGGGGCGCTCGACTACCTGCGGCCGGACGGAAAGTCTCAGGTCAGCATCCGCTACGTCGACGGCGTGCCGCGCTCGGTGGAGACGGTCGTCGTGTCCACCCAGCACAGTCCCGAGGCCGGCGCCCAGCGGATCCGTGAGGACATCATCGAGCAGGTGATCAAGCCGGTGATCCCGGCCGAGCTGATCGACCTCCAGAAGTGCGTGATCCACGTGAACCCGACCGGACGGTTCGTGACCGGCGGCCCGATGGGCGACACCGGCCTCACCGGACGCAAGATCATCGTCGACACCTACGGCGGCTCGTGCCCGCACGGCGGCGGCGCCTTCTCGGGCAAGGATCCGACGAAGGTCGACCGCTCCGCGTGCTACATGGCGCGTCACGTGGCCAAGAACGTCGTCGCCGCGGGCCTGGCCCAGCGGGCCCAGGTGCAGGTCGCCTACGCGATCGGCGTCGCCGAGCCGGTCTCGATCATGGTCGACACCTTCGGAACGGGAAAAGTCCCGAACAAGGTGCTCGAGGCGATGATCCGGCGCCACTTCGATTTCACGCCGGCCGGAATCATCAAGTACCTCGACCTGCGCCGGCCGATCTACAAGAAGACCGCGGCCTACGGCCACTTCGGGCGCTCCGAGCCCGAGTTCGCGTGGGAGCGGACGAACCGGGTCAAGGATCTGCGCGACGACGCGGGAGTGTAGCTCAGCACACCGATAAGCCCTGGCCGGCACCGCCCCGTCGGCGATAACGCCGGACGGCGACGGCCAACTAACGAGTAAGGACGGCATTTCATGGTCGAGCACGACGTCAAGAATCTCTCGCTCGCCGGCGAAGGACGGCTCAAGATCGAGTGGGCCGAGCAGTCGATGCCGGTTCTCCGGCAGGTCCGCGAGCGCTTCACGCACGAGCAGCCGCTCAAGGGGATCCGCCTGGGCGCGTGCCTGCACGTGACCACCGAGACCGCGGTGCTCATGCTCACCTTGAAGGCCGGCGGCGCGCAGCTGGCGCTCTGCGCCTCCAATCCGCTGTCGACGCAGGACGACACCGCGGCCGCGCTCGTGCGCGAGTACGACATCCCGGTGTTCGCCCACAAGGGTGAGGACAACGACCGGTACTACCGGCATCTCGCCTCGGTGCTGGCCACGCGCCCGCAGGTGACGATGGACGACGGCGCCGACCTCATCTCCCAGATCCACAGCGCCCGCAAGGACATGGCCGGCGACGTCATCGGCGGCACGGAAGAGACGACCACCGGCGTCATTCGCCTGCGGTCGATGGAGCGTGAGGGCGTGCTCGCGTTCCCGGTGATCGCCGTCAACGACGCCGACACCAAGCACCTGTTCGACAACCGCTACGGGACCGGGCAGTCGACCATCGACGGCATCCTGCGCGCGACCAACATCCTGCTGGCCGGACGCACCGTCGTCGTCGCCGGCTACGGCATGTGCGGCCGCGGCGTCGCCTCGCGCGCCAAGGGCCTGGGTGCCCACGTCATCGTGACCGAGGTCGAGCCGATGCGCGCGCTCGAGGCGGTGATGGACGGCTTCCCGGTGATGCCGATGACGAAGGCCGCCGCGCAGGGCGACATCTTCGTGACGGTGACCGGCAACACGTCGGTCATGTCGAGCGACCACTTCGGCCAGCTCAAGGACGGCGCCATCCTGTGCAACTCCGGCCACTTCAACGTCGAGATCGACCTCGAGACGCTCGGCGCGATGGCGCGCAGCCGCCGCGCGGTGCGCCCGTTCGTCGAGGAGTTCGTGCTCGACCGCGGCCAGCGCGTCTACGTCCTGGGCGAGGGGAGACTGATCAACCTGGCCGCGGCCGAAGGGCACCCGGCGTCGGTCATGGACATGAGCTTCGCCAATCAGGCGCTCTCGGCCGAGTACATGGTCAAGCACGGGCGCACCCTGGCGAAGAAGGTCTTCGTCGTGCCGCGCGAGATCGATCTGGAGATCGCGCGGCTCAAGCTCGCCTCGATGGGCGTCGCGATCGACGAGCTGACGAAGGCGCAGCGCGAGTACCTGGCCTCCTGGACGCACGGCACCTGATCCCGGCGCGCGGAGGTCTATGAGCCGGCCGCAGCCGATCCTGCTCATCCTTCTGCTGCTCCTGATCCTGGGCGTCGTGGCCCAGATCGTCCCGCTGTACACCGACTGGCTCTGGTTCCTCGAGGTCGGCTACGCGGAAGTCTTCGTCAAGACGCTGTCCCTGCGCGGATCGCTCTTCGCCGCCCTGGCGATCAGCGTCCTCGTCTTCCTCTACGCCAACCTGACCTTCGCGGCGCGCACGGCGGCGCCCGACGTCATCTGGGAGCTGGAGGACCAGCTCGGGCTGCCGAGCCGCGTGATCATCGAGCCGCTGATCCGCCGATTCCTGCCGATCGTGCTCCTGGTCATCGCGCTGGCGTCCGGCATGCGGGCGACCGTCCACTGGGAAACGGTGCTCGGCTATCTGAACGCCACGCCGTTCGGCACCGTGGATCCGCTGTTCGGCTACGACCTGAGCTTCTTCGTGTTCGTGCTGCCGCTGTGGCGGCTCGTGCACGGCTGGGCGCTGACGCTCGTCGACCGCGACGATCGTCCTGACCCTGGCCGTCTACGTGCTCCAGCGCAGCCTCGTGCTGACGAGCCGCGGTCCGCGACTGGCCGCCGGCGCCCGCTCGCATCTGCTCGTCCTCGGCGCGGTGCGCGCTCGCGCTCAAGGCGATCGGATTCTGGCTCGACCGGTTCGAGCTGGTCTTCTCGCCGCGCGGCATCGTGTTCGGCGCGACCTATACGGACATCTACGCCGCCTTGCCGGTGCTGGGCGCGCTCGCGGTCTTCGCGGTGCTGTGCGCCGTCGCGTGCCTCGCCCAGATCGCGCGCGCGGGGCTCCGGCTGGTCGCCGGCGGGCTGATCGCGCTCGCGCTGGTGTGGGTGGTGGGGCTCGGCGTCTACCCGGCGCTGCTCCAGCGCTTCCGGGTCACGCCCAACGAGCTGGCGGCCGAGCGGCCCTTCATCGGCCACAACATCCGGATGACCCGCCAGGCGTACGGCCTGGACCGGATCGTCGAGCGCGAGTTCCCGGCCGACGAGGCGCTCGACGCGCGCGCGCTCGAGCGCAATGCGGCCACCATCAAGAACATCCGCCTGTGGGACTACCGGCCGTTGCTGCGCACGTTCGCGCAGCTGCAGGAGATCCGGACCTACTACAAGTTCGTCGACGTCGACAACGACCGCTACATCGTGAACGGCGAATACCGCCAGCTCATGCTGTCGCCGCGCGAGCTCTCGTACCAGCATCTGCAGTCGAGGATCTGGATCAACGAGCACCTCACGTTCACCCACGGCTACGGCGCGGTGGTCGGGCCCGTCAATCGGATCACCGCCGAGGGGCTGCCGGAGTTCCTGGTCAAGGACATCCCGCCCCAGTCGGCCGCCGGCTTCCCGAAGATCACCCGGCCGCAGATCTACTACGGCGAGGTCTCGAACGAGTACGTCCTGGTGAAGACGAAGTCGCAGGAGCTCGACTATCCCGCGGGCGACCAGAACGTCTACACGACGTACAGCGGCGTCGGCGGCATCGAGCTCTCGTCGTTCTTCCGCAAGGTCCTGTTCGCGATGCGGTTCGGTGAGATCAAGATCCTCCTGTCCAACGACCTCACGGACCAGAGCCGCATCATGATGTACCGGACCGTCGTCCAGCGCGTGCGGCAGATCGCGCCGTTCTTCCGGTTCGACCGTGACCCGTACATGGTCATCGACGACGACGGGCGCATGATCTGGATGCTCGACGGCTACACGACGACCGACCGCTATCCGTACTCGGAGCCCGTGCCCGGCGTCGGCAACTACATCCGCAACTCGGTGAAGGTCACGATCGACGCCTACGACGGCACCGTGACGTTCTATCGAGCCGACGACAACGACCCGATCGTGCGCGCGTACGGCGGCGCCTTTCCCGGGCTCCTCAAGCCGCTCGACAAGATGCCGGAGGCGCTCCGACGGCACATCCGGTACCCCGAGGATCTGTTCGCCATCCAGGCGCGCAAGTACGCGACGTACCACATGCTCGATCCGCAGGTGTTCTACAACAAGGAAGACCTCTGGGCGGTGCCGCGGCGAACCATCGAAGGCCGCGACCGCGACATGGAGCCGTACTTCACGATCATGCGGCCGCCGGGCGAGCAGAAGGAGGAGTTCATCCTGCTCACGCTCTTCAATCCGGCGCGCCGCGACAACATGATCGCGTGGATGGCCGCGCGCTCGGATCCGCCGAACTACGGCCGGTTGATCGTCTTCAACTTCCCCAAGCAGAAGCTCGTCTACGGGCCGCGCCAGATCGACGCCCGGATCGACCAGGATCCCATCATCTCCCAGCAGCTGTCCCTCTGGAACCAGCGCGGCTCGACGGTCATCCGCGGCTCCTTGCTGGCGATCCCGATCGATCAATCGCTGATCTACGTCCAGCCCCTCTATCTGGCCGCCGCGGAGCAAGGGGCGCTCCCCGAGCTCCGGCGGGTGATCGTGGCCTACGGCAACCAGATCGCGATGGAGGCGACGCTCGAGCAATCCCTCTCCCGCATCTTCGGCGGACGTCCGACACCCGCGGCCGGCGCCGCGCCGGCGCATGCGACCGAGACGCCCTCCGACAGCGCCGCCGGCACGCGACAGCTCGGCCAGCGCGCCTGGGAAATCTGGACGCGCGCGCAGGACGCGCTGCGCCGCGGTGACTGGGCGACCTACGGCGCCGAGCAGAAGCGACTGGAAGAGACCTTGCGCGCGCTGACGCAATCGAAGTAGGGGAGGAATCGCCGACCGGCATGCCGAACCTGCTCGTGACCGCGGCCTTTGGCGAGGCCCAGCTCGATCGCCTTCGGCGTATCTCGCCGCGCCTCACCGTGACCCGCTCCGATCCCGACACCGCCGACTATTCACGCGCCGAGATCCTGTACGGGGTCGTGCTGCCGCGCGATCGCTCCCGCGCCCCGAACCTCAAGTGGATCCAGGTCCACATGGCCGGGGTGAACGGGCTCCACCAGCACCCGCTCTACGCCGACGCGGCGCTCGCGCTGACGACCGCGAGCGGCGTGCACGCGGCCACGGTCGCCGAGTACGCGATGACCGCGCTCCTGGCGCTGGCGCATCGCGTGCCGCGCATGGTCGAGTGGCAAGGCCGGGGCGTCTGGCCGCCCGACGAGCAGCGGTGGCCCTTGTTCGTGCCGACCGCGGTGCGCGGCGCAACGCTCGGCGTCATCGGCTACGGCAGCATCGGCCGCGAGCTCGCCCGGATCGCCAAAACCGCGTTCGCCATGCGCGTGCTCGCGTGCAAGCGCGATCCGGCTCGGCACGCCGATCAGGGCTACTGCCCGGCCGGCACCGGGGACCCCGAGGGCCGCCTGCCCGACGGGTGGTTCTCGCCGGCGGAGCTGCACGCGCTGCTCGCGGCGTCGGACGTGGTCGTGATGTGCGCGCCGCTCACGCGCGAGACGCAGCACATGATCGGCGCAGCCGAGCTCGCGGCGATGAAGCGGACGGCCTACTTCATCAATGTCGGGCGCGGCGCCAGCGTCGACGAGACCGCGCTCACGCGGGCGCTCGCCGAGCAGCGCATCGCCGGCGCCGCGGTCGACGTGTTCGCGCAGGAGCCGCCGCCGGCCGGCCATCCCCTGTACGGCGCGCCGAACGCCATCCTGTCGCCGCACGTCTCCGGCTTCGTCGCGAGCTACGACGACGACTGCTGCACGCTGTTCGCGGAGAATCTGCGGCGCTACCTGGACGGCGCGCCGCTCTTGAACCTGGTCGACCGGGCGAAGGGATACTAGGCGCCGCTACGGCACCGCGACGGCGGGCTCCGCCGGGACGCCTTCCGCCATCCTCCAGAGCGACGCGAACACGCCCGGGTACTCCAGGAGCGATTCGAAGGTCCCTTGCTCGACGATCTGGCCGTCGCGCAGGACGACGATGACGTCGGCCTTCCGGACCGTCGAGAGACGATGGGCGATGACGAAGGTCGTCCGGCCCGTCCCGAAGCGCTCGAGCCCCTGCAGGAAGAGCGCTTCGGTCTCGGCATCCATGGCCGAGGTCGGCTCGTCCAGGATGAGAATCGGCGCGTCGCGCAGCAGCGCGCGCGCGATGGTGATTCGCTGCTTCTCACCCTCGGAGAGCGTGACGCCCTGCTCCCCCACGACGGTGTCGTACCCGTCGGGCAACGCCAGGATGGTGTCGTGGATACGCGCCAGGCGCGCCACGGCCACGATGTCGTCGAGACCGGCCTCCGGCCGCCCGAGCGCGATGTTGTCGCGGACACTGGTCGGCAAGAGCAGCGGAGGCTGCAGGACCATGGCGATCTGGCGACGCAGCGACGCGAGCCGGTACTCGCGCACGTCCACGCCGTCGACGAGGATCCGGCCGCCCGTCGTGTCGTAGAAGCGCGGCAGGAGGCTCAGGAGCGTCGACTTCCCCGCGCCGGTCGCGCCGACGATCGCGACGGTCTGTCCCGGCTGGACGCGCAGGCTGATGTCGTTGAGCACCCGGTGGCCGCCCGAATACTCGAACGCGACACGATCGAAGATCACCTGGCCGCGCGCGCCGCCGGCCGGGAAATCCAGGGTTCCGTCGGCGATCTCGCGCTCGACGTCGAGCAGATCGAACACGCGCCGCACGCCGACCGTCGAGGTCTGCGCGATTCCCCAGGTCTGGAACATGCTGTTGATGGGGCTGTAGAGCGCCGCGAGATACGCGACGAAGATCACGAGCGACCCCACGCTGAGCGTGCCGTCCAGGACGTGTCGGGCCCCGACCCACACGACGCCGGCCGTGCCGACCGCGATCACCATGCTGATCACGAAGCCGTAGAAGGTCTGGAGCGTGTGGAGTTTCAGGCCGGCGGCGAGGCTCTGGCGGCTCGCGGCCATGAACCGCCGGTGCTCGTCGTCCTCGCGCGCGAAGGCCTGGATCAGTCGCATCGCGGACATCGCCCGCTGCACCACCGTGTAGACTTCGCTCTCGCTTTCGCGGAACTTGCCCGCGGCGCGAGTCACGCGACCGTCGAGCCGCTTGATGATGACGAACAGCGCGGGGCACACCGCGAGCGCCAGCAGGGTCAAGGTCGCATCGAGCTGGAGCATGACCGAGATCATGCCGACGAGCAGGATCGCGGCGGTCGCGGTCGGGAACAGGCAGCTCACGGTCAGCGACTGCAGCGCGAGGGTATCGGCAGTCACTCGGTAGAGCAGGTCACCGACTCGTGCGCGGGTGTAGAAGTCGAGCGACAGCTGATGCAGGTGCGCGTAGACCGCGCTGCGCAGGTCGGTCACCAGACGCTGCCCGACGTCGACCGTCGTGTAGTTGTTCAGCATGTGCAGCGCGCCGAGGACGGCGTAGAGCCCTACGAGCGCCACGCACGAGAGCAGGAGCACGGCTGAGCTCGACCATCCGCGCGCCCACTCCCAGGGTAGGGGCTGGCCGCCGAGGACTGAATCGATGACGATCTTGAGCGGCCAGGGCTTGAGCAGCTCGCAGGCACTGATGAGCATCGCCAGCACGAGCGGCCAGACGAGCCGCGGCCAGTGGGCACGGATATAAGGAAGCATGCGCCGCGCAAGCCGGCCCATGTCATCCGTGCGGGGCTCGAGAGGGCGGCGCTTCGATACGGTGACGCCCGGTGCCGCGCCAACCGCGGAAACGCGACGACTCGACGTGCACCGAACAGGCCCTCCTCTTGATGGACGACCGAACCCTGGAGTCATGGCAAGGCAACTCGTGTGCCAGGAGCCACCGAGCGGCAAAGCGGTGATTTGTACGGCCCTGGAGCTGTAAGGGCCGTGTCGGAACGGACGGCTACGCGAGGTAAGAGTTACACGTGTGTCAGACGATCAACATTCGTCGCGCCGTGCTCAAATACCGCGCAGCGGGGCGCGAGGCGCCGGAATCGGCTCTCCGCGATCCCACATCTGCCTGATGAGGCGCCGGCGCTCGTCCTCGAGCTTCTCCATGGCCTCGACGGCGGATTCCGCCTCGACAAAGCATCCGGGAAGCTCCGGATGCTCGGCCCGGCGAAGCCATCGCCCGCCGCGCTCCACCGACTCGACCACGAGCAGGTAGGGCACCGCCTCGTAGTAGGCCAGGTCGCGGACGCCGTCGTCTTCGGGCTCCACCGGGGTCACTGCGCGAAGGGCACCCAGGCGATCGGCACGCCGGAATCCGACTGACGCGCCTTCTCGGTCGCCGAGATCCAGCTGTCGCCCTCGGGCAACAGCACGGACGCCGGGCGCACCCGGCACATGCTGCCGTCGTCGACGTTCGCCGGGACCACACCGTGCTCGCGAAGCGCCCGCGCGGCCTCGATCAACCGGCGCCGGACGTAGATCACCATCGCGTCGGTCGTGCCGAGGTGCTCCTGCGTGCGATCGTAGATCGGCCCCATCGTCTCGGTCATCGCCCGGTCCTGGAGGTTGACGAGGAACGGAATGCCGATCATCAGCTCCTTCTTGGCGAGCTGACGGTCGACCAGGTAGTCGTTGTGGATGTTCGCCTTCGTGTAATAGCGCGTGTGCGGGTCGCTCGTGGCCTCGAGATAGCCGCCCCAGGCGGTGAACGGGTTGCGCGTCAGCTCGCGCTCCTGGTCCGTCACCGGCCGATCCAGCCGCCCGCGCATCATGATCTGGAGGTTGTAGTTGTCGTCGAGCGGCACCCACGCGCGCGCCGAGACCGTGTTGGGGTCGCTGGCGGCGATCATCGAATAGAACGGCAGGATGAACTGGGTGATGCGATGCCAGTAGAGGCCGTCGACGTCCCAGCGGCGGCGCGCCGAATAGCAGGCGCCGTAGTCCGTCGGCAGCACCTCGAGGCGCGGCCGCTTGTCCTGGTGGAACGTGCCGCGCTGCTTCACGTCCGGGTGGAGCTTGGCGTGGACGTAGTCGATGTGCGAGGAATCGATGTCGCCCTCGAGCGCCTGGACCCAGTTGCACTCCTCCAGCATCATCAGCGGCGGGTACACGTGGTCGGCCGGGAGGGTGTTGACCTCGAACGCGGGGAACGCCGGCGCCTGGGCGCGCGGCCCCATGTACGTCCACAGCACGCCGTTGACGTCACGGCACGGATAGGCGCGGGCGCGGACCTTGTCCCTGAAGGTGCTCTCGGCGGGCTCGTTCGGCATGTCGACGCACTGTCCGGACACGTCGAACTTCCAGCCGTGATAGACGCACCGAATCCCACAGTCTTCGTTGCGGCCGAAGAAGAGCGACGCGCCGCGATGGGGACAGTTGGCGGCCATCAGCCCCACCTGGCCCCGCGTGTCGCGGAACGCCACGAGATCCTCGCCGAGCAGGCGCACCTTCTTCGGCGCGCAGTCGGGCTCGGGCAGCTCCGTCGAGGGAAGGAACGGCATCCAGTAGTGGCGGAGAAGATCGCCCATCTCGGTCCCGCGTCCGACCCGGCACATCAGCTCGTTGTCTTCTCTCGAGAGCATCGCCTACCTCCGTGTATGTATAGGCGTAAGCGCGCCTCGGCCGGCGGGGCCCCAGCCCCGCGACGGCCTGCAGCGCGCACATCAATGCTTGCCGTTCTCGACGGTCGCGCGCTCGATGGCCAGAAGCTTCTCGAGGTCGATCACGCCCAGCATGTCCTTCTCGACCGGGCTCCAGTCGGGCTTCGTCTTCACGTTCGCGCCGAATCCGTCGGCCAGCTCCTCGTAGACCTTTTTCCACGCGGCGTACGCGGCCAGGAGCGGCGTCGAGGGATCGGCGACGATCTTGTAGCCGAGCCCGCCGAGATCCGCCAGGCTCAGCCCGAGCCCGGCGAGGCCGCCGCGGCCGGCGAGGTACATCAACGGCCCGCCGAGCCGCTCCGAGATCGTGCGAAGCTGCTCCGGCTTGTGCGCCATCGAGAGCAGCAGAAGATCGGCGCCGGCGCGGCGGTAGGCCTCGCCACGCCGGAGCGCGTCGTCCATGTTGCTGGCGCGGATCGCGTTGGTGCGCGCGACGATGAGGAAATTCGGGTTACGCCGTGCCGCCACCGCTTCCTTCACCTTGGCCGCCATCAGCTCCGACGGGATCATGTGCTCGATGCCGGCGTGATGGTGGGCGCGTTTGGGCACGAGCTGGTCCTCGATCTCGATCGCCTGGAAGCCGGCCGCCTCGCTCATGCCGATCGTGCGATGCATGTGCATCGGGTCGCCGTAGCCGCACGCGCCGTCGAGGATGAGCGGCAGCGACGAGACGGCGCCGATGTCGACGGCCGTCTGGCACATCTCGGTCACGTTCAGGTTCGCCTCGAGCGCGACCTTCTGGTAGCCGGTCGAGCCGCCGCCCAGATAGCCCGCCGGGAAGCCGGCCGCTTCCGCCATGCGCGCCATCAATGGATTCAGCACCAGCGGCGCGGTCACGGGGGTGGGACGTTGGATCAGATCACGGAGAGAGGGACGCTCCCTTCGAGCCGCCACGGAACACCTCCTCGCAGGGATGATACACCGAGCCGACGGCTCTCCCTCAGGCGCTCCCGCGCATCCGGGGGTCGAGCGCGTCGCGAAGCCCGTCGCCGACGAGATTGAACGCGAGCACGGCCACCATGATCGCGACGCCGGGCACCGTCGCGACGTGCGGGGCGACCAGCAGGACGTCGCGGCCGGTCGAGACCATCAGTCCCCACGAGGCGGTCGGCGGCTGGACGCCGAGACCGAGGAAGGACAGCGCGGCCTCCAGCAAGATCGCGTTCGCCATGAAGAGCGTCGCGTAGACGACCAGCCCGGGGATGACGTTCGGCAGGATATGGCGCCGGAGCAGGGCCGGCGTGGCCGCGCCGAGGGCGCGCGCAGCGCCCACGTACTCCGTCTCGCGCAGCGCCAGCACCGAGCCGCGGACCATCCGCGTCACGGTCGGGATGCCCCACACGCCGACCGCGATCGTCGTGTTCAAGGCACCCGTCCCCATGGCCGCGACGATGGCGAGGGCCAGCAGGAGATAGGGAAAGGCCAGGAGGATCTCGATCCCGCGCATCATCACCGCGTCGAGCCAGCCGCCGGCGAACCCGGAAACCGTGCCCAGGGTGAGCCCGCCGGTGAGCGCGATGATCACCGACAGCACGCCGACCAGGAGCGCCACCCGCGAGCCGTAGATCACCCGCGAGAGGATGTCGCGCCCGAACTCGTCGGCGCCGAGCCAGTACTTGCCGCCGGGTTTCGCGCGCTTCTCGATCAGGCTCTGCCGCGCGGGATCGTAGGGCGCGAGCCAGGGCGCCAGCGCGGCGCTCACGGCGAGAACCACGATCAGCGCCAGGCCGACCATCGCCAGGCGGTTGCGGCAGAACCGCTTCCACGCGGTCATGGCTCGCCTCGGACGGCGGGGCCCCAGCCCCGCGACGTCTGCGGCTCGCGAAGCCATCATAGGCTCGCCTCGGACGGCGGGGCCCCAGCCCCGCGACGTCCTGCGGCTCGCAAAGCCATCATCCCTGACGCCCGATCCGCGGATCGAGCAGGCCGTACGAGAGATCGACCAGCAAGTTGATCACGACGAACGCGAGCGCGAACACGAGCACCGCGCCCTGCAGCAGGATGTAGTCGCGCGCGAAGATCGCCTTGACCATGAGCCGGCCGAGCCCCGGCCACGCGAAGACCGTCTCGGTGAGGACGGCGCCGCCCATGAGCTGGCCCGACTGCAAGCCGAGCAGGGTGAGGATCGGGATGAACGCGTTGCGCAGCGCATGGCGGGCCAGCACCCAGAACTCGCCCAGCCCCTTGGCGCGCGCGGTCCGCACGTAGTCCTCGCGCAGCACGTCGAGGACCGCCGCGCGCGTCATCCGCGCGATCATCGCCACCGACGGCAGCGCCAGGGTCACCGCCGGCAGGATCAGGTGCGTCAGCGAGCCCGCGCCGCCGACCGGAAGCCAGTTGAGCCAGAGCGAGAAGACGACGATCAGCACCAGGCCCGTCCAGAAGATCGGCATGGAGAGCCCGAACAAGGAGCCAAGGCGCGCAAGCGCGTCGAAGATCGAGTTCGGCCACACCGCCGAGGCGACGCCGGCCACGATGCCGGCGACCGCCGCCAGCACGAGCGCGGCGATCGTGAGCTCGAGGGTCGCCGGCCACGCGTCGGCCAGCTCCGCGGCGACCGGCCGGTTCTGCTGGATCGAGCGGCCCAGGTCGCCGCGCACGACGCGCCCGACGTATTCGAGGTAGCGGACGAGGAACGGCTTGTCGAGCCCGAGATGGTCGCGAAGCTTGGCGACGGCGTCCTGCGTGGCGTGCTCGCCGAGCATCAAGGTCACCGCGTCGCCCGGCAGGAGATCGACCGTGAGCATGACCACGAACACCACGCCGAGCAGCACGGGCACGGCGAGGAGGAGGCGGCGGACGATGAACGTCAACATCCGCCGCCTCCGGCGCGCAAGCCTACTTGTCGATCCAGGTCTTCGAGAGGGTCAGGTTGTACTCGACCGGGTGGATGTGGAAGCCCTTCACGGCGGCACGCGAGACGATGATCTCCTTGGTCGTGTAGACCGGGATCCACACCATCTCCTTGCCGAGAATGTCCTGCACCTCGAAGTAGAGCTTCTCCCGCTCGGTCTGGTTCAAGCTGCGCCGCGCCTGCTCCACGAGCGTATCCACTCGCGGGTTCGAATAGCGTGACGTGTTCCAGCCCGCCGGCGGCACCTGCTTACTGTGGAAGAGCGCGTAGAGCGAATAGTCCGCGTCGGCGTTCGAGGTCACCCAACCCAAGGTGAACATGTGGTGGTTCAGCGGATTGCCGCGAACCTGCTGGAACACGGCGGCCCACTCGAGCACCTGCACCTTGGCCTCGACGCCGACGTCCTTGAACATGGCCTGGATCGCCTCGGTGATCTCGCCGTCCTTCGGATAGCGGCCGCGCGCCGCCAGCCACGAGAGCGAGAGCCGCTGGCCGCCCTTGACCATGATCCCGTCCGGGCCCGGCGTCCAACCGGCCTGGTTCAAAAGCGCCTTCGCCTTCGCGCGATCGAACGGATAGAGGCGGTCGAGCTGCATGTCCTTGAAGCCGAACACGCCGGGCGCCAGAACGCCGAGCGCGGGCCCCGCCGAGCCCTCCATGATGTTGTCGAGAATCGCCTTGCGGTCGACCGCGTGGAGCAGGGCCTGCCGCACGCGCACGTCATCGAGCGGCGGCAAGCCGGCGTGGAAGCCGGCGAAGACGACGCGGATGCCGGTCGTCTCGTGCACGGTGAACTTCGGGTCCTTGCGGAGCGCCGGCAGCTGGGCGGGCGAGGGGAACAGCACCATGTCGGCGTCCCCGGTCTGCAGCGCGATCATGCGGGCGCCTTCCTCGGGCACGACCTTGAAGACCACACGGTCGACCAGCGCCTTGTCACCCCAGTAGTCGTTGTTGCGCTCGATGATCACGTGGGTATTGGTCTTCCACTCGACGAACTTGAAAGGCCCGGTGCCCACCGGTGCCCGGCTGAAGTCCGAGCCCATTTTCTGCACGGCGGTCGGCGAGACCATTCCCATGCAGTACATGGCCAGGGTTCTCAAGATCGGGCCGTACGGCTCCTTGGTCACGACGTCGACGGTGAGGTCGTCGACCACCTCCGCGCCGTCGAGCGAGCCCGCGAGGCTGGCCCAGCGCGCCGGCGGATTGCCGCGCAGCGCCCGGTCGAACGTGAACTTCACGGCCGCCGCGTTGAAGGGCGTGCCGTCGTGGAACTTGACGCCGGGCCGCAGCTTGAAGCGCACCTTGGTCGGCGACATGACTTCGTACGACGTCGCCAGCGCCGGCTTGACCTGCATCTTCTCGTCCAGGGTCAGGAGCCCTTCGAGCATGTTGAAGTAGACCCACGCCCCGGGCGCCGTGGTCTCGAGGTTCGGGTCGAGCGAGACCGGGTCCGTCGGCCGGACGATCGTCAGGGTCCCGCCGCGCTTCTGCGCGCCGGCCGCGGGGACGAGCGTCGCCGCCAGCCCCAGCACGAGGCAGCCGATCAAGAATCGTGAACGAAGAGTATTCCGCATGCGGTGGCTCCTTGATTGTGGGGCACGAATTGCCGGCTGGCCCGGCGCGATCAATGGCGCAAGAGGTCGTCGGCCGCCGAGGCCGCCGTGTCGAAAGCGTGAACGGCGCGGTTGCGCTCCCGCACCAGCGCCGCCCGCGCGAACTTGAACGCGTCGGTGTCCGGATCGAGCGCCGTCAGCTCGCGCACGCTCTGGAGCCCGGCGAGCGGCGGCAGCGGCACCGCCAGGTCGTGGGTGAACCGGTCACCGCTCGTGTAGCTCAGCGGCACCAGGACCCGCGAGAGACGCATGAGGCCGCGGTTGACCGCGTCGAGCTTCGCGGCCGGCGCGGTGGCGTCGATGCCGGCCACGGCGGCCGCGACACGATCGAGCCGATCGCACAGGCTGCGCGCGGCGTCGACCGCCGGCGCCAGATCGAAGCGAGAGCCCGCGGTCGCCTGCAGGGTCTCCAGCTCCGCCAGCAGGCCACGCGCGGCGCGACTGTGGTCGAGAGGCAGGACCGGCGCGTTCACCCAGCGCAGGGCCGAGGCCAGGTAGACCTTGGTGTCCAGCACGAGCACGTCGGCGTCGATCTTGTCGATCGTGTCGTCCTTCGTGTGCCACCACCAGGGGAAGCCCGCGCTCCCGACCAGGCGCTCCATGGCGCGCGACAGATCGGTGTCTTGCTTGGGCAGCCCGGAGAGCGACATGAAGGCCGAGGGCACCCCGGCGCCCCAGAACGACTGGTCGCCGGCGCGCGAGAAGCGCCGGCCGCGACTCCGCTGGCCCGTGACGTCGGCCACGACGGTCTCGGCGAAGCGCTGCGCGTCTTCCGTCGCGTGCAAGACGGAATAGTCGGTCGCGCCGCGCGCGCCGGTCGAATCCACGTTCAGATGCAGGACGCAGCGCTGATGGAGCTCGCGCCAGGCATGATCCGCGTACCACGCCGAGCCGGCGTAGCGGCCGTGCGAGTGTCCGGACCAGAACGCGAAACGGATACCGCGGCGGAGCGCATCGCGACGGGCGGCGAGCAGTCGCGCCACCTCCAGCATGGTCGCGTTCGCGGTCCCGTTGTCCATCGCGCCGTAGTGCCAGGAATCGACGTGACCCGAGAACAGGAGGAACCGGTCCTCGTGGCGTCCGGTGAGCTCGCCGACCAGGTGCGGAATCGGCACCCAGCCCGTGCGCACGCGCGTCGTCATCCGCACCGTGACCGGTCCGCGCGCCAGCAGCGCGCGCAGCCGCTGGCCGTCAGTGCCGAGCACCGAGAGGCACGGCACGGCCGGGACCCGCCACGCCGTGTCCGGAGACGGTGTGCCCCAGATCGTCGTCACGATCATGTTGTGCAGGTGGTCCATGAGCACGAAGATCTGCCCGAGCGTGCCCGCCCGCTGCGCGGCCCAGGCGCGGCCGGGGGCGGGGAGCCCGTTGATGAGCGCGATCTTCCCCGCGGCGTTCGCGCGCGCGAAATCGGCGGGGCGGCCGTCGCCGACGTCGACGAGCTCGCCCTCGAGCGCTTCGACCGACGTCGAGAACGAGTGCGTGAGCCCCTCGATCGCGCCGCCGTCCGGCAGGTGGACGCGGCCCTCGAGCGGCAAGCTGATGTACGCCTCGATCTCGCGCCGCTCCACCTCGACGCCGTACGACTTCAACATGCGCTCGATGTAGTCGAACGCCTGCGCCTCGCCCGGGCTGCCCGACTCGCGCTCGAGAGCGCCGATCGTGCGCACGTGCTCCATCAGCGTCTTGTCCGACACCTGGGCGGACAGCGCCGGCTCCAGCGGATCCCGATAGTCCCACGCCGCGTTCATGCGCTCCTCCGGCTCGCCGCCACCAGCTCGTCGACATTGCTCCAGCTCATCACGCGCCGGCCGAGCTCGAGATCCTCGATCATCGCGATGAGCCGTTCCGTCAGCGGCATGGCCACGCCGAGCGTCCTGGCCTTCGTCACCGTGGCGCCGAGCAGCGCCCCGACCTCGGTCTTGCGCCGGCGCACGGCGAGGTCGCGCCAGATGCCGGTCTTGGTCTTGGTGTGCTGGCGATAGTGCTCCCCGATGATCGCCATCGCCCGCGTGCGGGCGGCGGCATCCCCGAGGGCGGCGGCGCGGTAGTCCGCGGGCGCGTACTCGTCGAAGGGCTCCAGCCGGATCCCGGCGGCCTCCGCGGCGCGCATGTTCTCGATGACGAGCGCCACCAGCATCTGCTGGACCTCGGGCGAGCGCTCGACCACCTCGTACACGTGGGCGTCCACGACCGCGGTCGCGACCAGCAGCGAGCCGTAGACGTGCTTGGCCCATGTGTAGCCGAGGATGTTGGCCGTCACCTCGGTCGGCGCCACGACGGCGAGCAGCTTGGCGAGGCCCTGGACGCGGTCGCTCATGCGGCCGTCGAGCTCACCGAGCACCAGGGCGCCATGGCCGCCGTGCAGGATCCGGCCGGGCGCGATCCAGTCCGCGGCCCAGTTGACGAGACATCCCACGGTACGCGCTGCGCCGACCGCCCGGGCGATCAGCTCCTCGTTGAGTCCGTTCTGCAAGGACACGATCGCGCCGTCCGCGGCCAGGCGAGGGGCCAGGATCTCGAGGGCTGCCGGCGTGTCCTGCGACTTGACGGCGAGCAGCACCAGACCGAGCTCTCGGCCGAGCGCTCCGGGGGCGATCGCGCGCACCGGTATGGTGGCCGAGCCCTCGCGGCTCTCGATGGTCAGACCGTGAGCATTCATCGCCGCGACATGGTCCTCTGCGCGATCGACGAGCAGCACGTCGTGGCCCGCGCGGGCGAGCGCCGCGCCCGTCACGCCGCCGATCGCGCCGGCGCCGTACACCGTGATCGTCATCGAGTCTCTCCCGAACGGGTTAGGGACGTCGCCGGCGCTGAAGGCCCCGGGCTCCCCGCCGGCCAGGACGCGCCTGTAAATCGATGACGAATGATGCGGCGGTCCGGCGGAACTGTCAACGGGACAGCGCGCTCAGGTACGGGCGCGGAGCAAGAGCGAAACGCCGATGCCCATGAAGATCACGTTGGCCGTCCACGCCGCGATCAGCGGCGGCAGCAGGTCCGCGCGCGCGAAGGCCAGGGCGACGTAGTGGACCACGAGATATCCCGCCATGATCATGATCGCCAGCCCGATGCCGAAGAGCCGGCCGCCCCGCGGGGACTGCAGCGCGAACGGGATCGCGACCAGCACCATCACGAGGTTGACCAGCGGGAACGACAGCTTCGAGTAGAGCTCGACCAGGTACTTGCGGATCTGGAACCCGGCGGCCTCGAGCTGGCCGATGTAGTCACGCAGCTCCCAGAAGCTCATCGTGCCCACCGGCTTCTGGATCCGCAGGAAGTCGTCGAGCTCCTCCTTGAGGTCCAGCGCCGTCCAGCTGAACGGCACGGTTTGCACCTTGCCGTCGTCGCCGATGTCCCGGTACGCCCCCTCGCTCAGCTCCCAGCCTCCCGCCGTCCAGTGGGCGCGGCGCGCGTCGAGCCGCCCGGTCAGCCGGAAGTCTCGGTCGAGCTCCAGGATCGTCAGGCCGTACAGATCGTTGGTCGCCGGATTGAGGAGCTCCACCCGGTAGAACCGCGTGTCCGCGCTCCGCACCCACAGCCGTTGCCGCGTCTGCAGGTGCCGCGGGGCCTGGCCGCGGATCTTCACGCGATCGACCTCGTCGCCACGCTCGTTGAGGACCGGCAGCGCCAGCTCCTGAAAGAGTCCCGCGCCGATGGCCACGAGCAGCCCCACGCCCAGCACCGGCGCGCTGACCCGATACAGACTCACACCCGCCGCCTTGAGCGCGGTCAGCTCGTGATAGCGGCTCAAGGTCAGGAACAGGAAGATGGTCGCCACCAGCATCACGACCGGGAGCCCGTCGTGCAGCGCCGCCGGCAGGCGGTACGCAAAGTGCTCCAGGATGTACATGAGCGGCGGCTTCACGCGCAGATACTTGTCGAGGGTCTTCACCAGGTCGACCACGATGAACAGCGCCGCCGCGACCGCCAGCCCGATCCCCATGAACGACAGATATTCGCGCACCAGATATCGATCGATGATGTGCGTCGAATCGCGCGCGCCGCTCGCCGCGTGACCACGCGGGCGCCAGGTGGGACGGCCGGGCACGGCGCGCCGCACCGCCTCGACCACGCGCCACAGCGCCGGCATCGCCGGCCAGCGCCATTCGCGGGCCGTCGCGACCAGGAGCGTGAGCCCTGCCACGCCGAACAGCACGTTCGGCGCCCAGATCGCCACGATCGCGGGAACGCGCGCGCGCAGCGCCGCGCCCTCGAGCGAGGTCATCATGAGGTAGTAGGTGACGAGAATCGCGAGGCTGCCGACCAGCGCGATGCTCCGCCCGCCGCGGTGCGAGCGGATCGCCAGGGGAAACGCCACCAGCCCGAAGACCAGTGCGGCCATCGGCAGCGCGTATCGCTTGTGGCGCTCGATCTCGAACGGCGCGCGGCTGTGCGGATCGTTCCGGTACTCGGCGATCTTCGCGTCGAGCTCTCCGAGCGAGAGATCCTTCTCGGGCTTCTCGACGCGCGGCGCGCCCTTCAGCGGGGAATCGACCGACAAGCTCATGTCGTAGATGTCGAAGCGCGTGTAGCGATAGCGCGAGGCGCCCGCCGCGCCGCTCGTCGGCGTCGGCGTGTCGACCATGGTCTTCGGCACGTCGACCGGGACGATGTCGGCCTCGTTGACGGCGCCGTTGATCATGCGCAAGGTGATGCGCCGATTCGCCTCGTCGGTGAGGAGGCGGCCCTCGCGGGAGGAGATGATGCGTGACAAGGTCGGATCGCGCTCGTCCGACACCAGGAGGCCGCGCAACGCCACCTGCGAGGCGCTCACGTCCTCGACGTAGATCGTCAGGTCGCCGAAGGTCGAGTTGAAGATGCGTTCCTGCAGCCCGCTGACCGCCCGCGCCTGCAGAATGCGGAACAGCTGCCGGTTGAACTCGCCGTTCGCCGCCGGGTTCACGACGAGGGTCAGCCACGCCGTCACCACCGTCACCAGCAACGCCGCGGCCATGACCGGCCGGAAGAGCCGCAGCGCGCTCACGCCCGCCGCCTTGAACGCCACGATCTCCAGATCGCTCGCCAGCCGTCCGCCCGCCAGCAGCACCGCCACCAGCAGCGCCATCGGGAAGGTGTGCGCCAGGAAGGACGGGAGCATGAACACCAGGAGCTGCATCACCAGGAGAAAGGGGACGCCCTTCGTGATCACCAGGTCGGTCAGGTGGTAGATCCGATCGATGACCAGGAAGAACGTCAACAACGCGCAGCCGAACGCGAACGGCGAGACCAGCTCGCGCGCGATGTACCGATCGAGAACCGGGAACCGCACGAGTCTGTTGTACCATAGGCGCGTGAGGCGGCTAACTGTTGGCAGGATGCGGAAATTACTCGCCGGCCTCGCGATGCTCGGCACGGCCGCCCTCGTGACCGACCGGCCCGACGCGGCCGGCCCGGTCGATCGCCTCGATCAGTTCCGGACCCTGGCGCGCGCGCGATCGATCGGAAACGGCTCACCGGACGGCTCGCCCGACGCCTACCGCGAGATGTACGCGCTCCTCGACGAGGAGATCGTCGAGAGCCTCGGCACCGGCGGCCTCTATGCGTCGACCGGCTTCCTTCAGGATAGGCTGGACGCGTTCGGCGAAGCCTGGGGCGCCGCCGCCGTCGACGTCGTCCGCGTCGGCCGCCTCATGGTCGGCGCGTTCCAGATGAGCGACGTGCCCGGGGCCAACTCGGTGCGCGTCTACGGGCGACTCGGCAACGAAGCCGCCCTCTTGACGACGCTCTCGCGAGAAGGACGCCCGACGGTCTACCCGTGGGCTCCGGCTCCGGGCGGCGCCGCCCAGTTCGTGACCGCCTGGGAGGGGCCCGCCACGGGCCGCGGCATTCGCACCTTGCGCCTCGACCTCGTCCGCCAGTACGGCGACGATCTACGGGTCGTCTGGTCGTCGAACGACCTCTTCCCCGAAGGGTTGATGGCGCGCACGTACTCGGTGCGCGGCAGCGAGATCCGCGTGCGCTACGAGCCCGACTATCCGGGTCGCACACCCGGATGCGAGGGACAGACCGAAGCCGAGGACGTGTTCCGCACCGCGGCGGAGAGCGGCACGCTCGTCCGCCGCGCCGGGCGCGAGCTCAACGCCTGGCACCGGGAGCTTCGCGCGACGGTGACCCAGCTCTTCGACGCGCTCGCGGCCGGCGACGACGCGCGCGTGGCCAAGCTCGTGGCCGACCCGCAGATCCGGCGTCGGCTTCCGTCCACCTTGCGGCCCGACGCGGCGTGCGACGCCGCCGACAGCGTGTCGAATCCCCACTCGGTATCGGTGGCCGCGACGTCCGAGCACACGCCCTGGGCGCTGACCTTCCAGCGCGGCACCGCGCGATGGAGGCTGGTCGCCGCCGCCCCGGTGCTCCCGTGAGCGTGCCGCCGCCGAGCACGCCGACCGGCGACATCTCCGACCGCTACGATCCCGCGGCGGTCGAGAAGCGCTGGTATCCGCTCTGGGAGGAGCGGGGCTACTTCCGCGCGGATTCGACGGCGAAAGGCAAGCCGTTCTCGATCTCGATGCCGCCGCCCAACGTCACCGGGTCGCTCCACTGGGGTCATGCGCTGACGATGACCTTGCAGGACACGCTGACCCGGATGAAGCGCATGGACGGCTTCAACACGCTCTGGCTTCCCGGGACCGACCACGCCTCGATCGCCGTGCACGTGATCCTCGAGCGCATGCTCGCCGCCGAGGGCAAGACCAAGGAAGACCTCGGCCGCGACGGATTTCTCGCGCGCGCCTGGCAGTGGAAGGAAGAGTCCGGCGGCCAGATCGTCCGGCAGCTGAGACGTCTCGGCGCCTCGTGCGACTGGTCGCGCGAGCGCTTCACGATGGACGCGGGGCTCTCGCGCGCGGTCCGCGAGTCGTTCGTGCGGCTCTGGGAAGAAGGGCTGATCTACCGCGACGACTACATCATCAACTGGTGCCCGAAGTGCCAGACGGTCCTCTCGGACATCGAGGTCGAGCGGGAGGAGCGCGACGACGAGTTCGTCTACATCAAGTACGGCCCGGTCACGCTCGGGACGGTGCGGCCGGAGACGAAGCTCGGCGACACCGGCCTCGCGGTCCATCCCAAGGACAAGCGTTACACGCACCTCGTGGGCAAGACGCTCGAGGTGCCGTCGGTGGACGGCACGATCACGGTGAAGGTGGTCGCCGACGAGGCCGTCGATCCCAAGTTCGGCACCGGCGTCATCAAGGTGACTCCGGGCCACGACCCGGTCGACTTCGAGATCGGGCGCCGCCACAACCTGCCGATCAAGACCGTCATCGGCTTCGACGGCAAGATGACGGCCGAAGCGGGGCGCTACGCCGGGCTCGACCGCTTCGAGTGCCGGCGCCGCATCGTCGAGGACATGAAGGCGCTCGGGCTGATCGAGAAGATCGAGCCCTACCGCCACGCGGTCGGCATCTGCTATCGCAGCAAGACCGTCGTCGAGCCGCTCGTGTCGAAGCAGTGGTGGGTCCAGGTCAAGCCGCTGGCCGAGGCGGCGATCAAGGCCGTGCGCGAGCGGCGGATCACGATCTTCCCGCGCAGCTGGACGAAGACCTACTACCACTGGATGGAGAACATTCATCCCTGGTGCATCTCGCGCCAGCTCTGGTGGGGTCACCGGATTCCGGCGTGGTACTGCGACGCCGACGGCTCCGTGCACGTGTCGAAGGAAGACCTCAGCGCGTGCCCGAAATGCGGGGGCCCGGTCCGGCAGGATCCCGACACGCTCGACACCTGGTTCTCGTCCGGCCTCTGGCCGTTCTCGACCCTCGGCTGGCCCGACGACACGGCCGACCTGCGCACCTACTATCCGACCTCCGTGCTCGTCACGGGGCCGGACATCATCTTCTTCTGGGTCGCGCGGATGGCGATGCTCGGGATCCACTTCATGAAGGACGTGCCCTTCCGCGACGTGTACCTGCACGCGATCGTGCGCGACGCCGAAGGCCAGAAGATGTCGAAGTCCAAGGGCAACGTGGTCGATCCGCTCGTCGTCATGGAGAAGTACGGCACCGACGCCTTTCGCTTCACCCTGGCCGCACTCGCCCAGGGACGCGACATCCGGATCTCCGAGGACCGGATCGAGGGCTATCGCAACTTCGCCAACAAGATCTGGAACGCCTCGCGCCTGGTCCTCTCGAACCTGGACGGCTTCGACCCGGCGCTGGCCAAGAAGACGCCGCCGGCGCTCGCCGACCTGTGGATCGAGAGCCGGCTCGCGGCGACCGTGGCCGAGGCGCGCACCGCGCTCAAAAAATATCGATTCAGCGACGCGGCGTCGGCGCTCTACCAGTTCCTCTGGCACGAGTTCTGCGACTGGTATCTCGAGATGGCCAAGCTCTCGCTCTATCACCCCGAGAGCCCGGGCCAGCGTGCGCGCACCCAGGCGACGCTCGTCGACGTGCTCGAGAAGACCTTGCGGCTGCTGCACCCGTTCATGCCCTTCATCACCGAGGAGATCTGGCAGCGGCTGCCGCACAAGGGCGAATCGATCATGCTCGCGCCGTATCCGCGCGCGACGAAGAAGGACCGAAGCCAGACGCCGAGCGACAGATGACCGCGGTCATGGATCTGGTCACCGCCGTGCGCAACATCCGCGGCGAGATGCGGATCGCGCCGGCTGCCGCGCTGACGGCGACCTTGCGGCCCGGACCCGGCGCGGCGGAGCTCTTCACGGCGAACGGCGCGCTGATCGATGCCCTGGCGCGTGTCCGGCTCACCGTCGATCCGGGCGCGACGCGGCCGCGGAGCTCGGCGATGGCCGTGATCGGCGGCTCCGAGCTCTACGTCGATCTGACCGGTGTCGTCGACCTCGCGGCGGAGCGTCAGCGGATCGAAAAGGAGATCGCGAAGGTCGCCGAGCGCGTGGACTTCCTGAAGACCAAGCTCGGGAAGCCCGACTTCGCGGAGCGTGCGCCGGCCGAGATCGTCGCGCGCGAGCGTGAGCGCCTCGTCGAGCAGGAAGCCGTCCACGCCAAGCTCGTCGCGAGCCTCGGCTGGTTCGATGACGCCGGGCGGTAGCGCTCTCGGCGTCGTCGTCCGCCTGGACACCGTCGATTCGACCCAGTCCGTCGCCTTCGCGCTCGCCGAGCGCGGCGCCGCCGATCGCACGGTCGTGGTCGCCGACCAGCAGCTGGCGGGACGCGGCCGGCGGGGACGAACCTGGAGCGCGCCCACCGGGACGAGCCTGCTGGCCTCGATCATCGTGCGGCCGCGCCTGCCGCAGGCGCTCCTGTCCACCTTGTCGCTCACGACCGCGGTCGCTGCCGCCGAGGCCCTGCGTCGCGTGGCTCGCGTGGACGCGCGGCTCAAGTGGCCGAACGACGTCCTCGTGTCGGGCCGGAAGATCGCCGGAATCTTGCTCGAGTCGCGCACCGGGGGCGTACCCGCCCCGGGCGGCTTGGCGCACGCCGGGCCCGCGATCGTGACGATCATCGGCGTCGGCATCAATCTCGGCCAGCGCGAGTTCCCGGCGGATCTGGCGGACAGCGCGACGTCGGTCGCGCTCGAGACGGGACGGGCGCCCGGCCGCGAAGCCGTGCTCGACGGCCCTCCTCGAGGAGTTCGACGCCTGGCGTGCACGGCTCGAGGGCGAAGGCTTCGGCCCGGTCCGCGAAGGATGGCGGCGCCTCAGCGACACGCTCGGGCGTCGGGTCACGGTCGATGGCGTCACCGGTACCGCGACCGACCTCGACGTCGATGGCGCGCTGCTCATCGACGTGGGCGGCTCGGTCAGGCGGGTGGTGGCCGGAACCGTGAGCTCGAGCGAGGCCGCTGGAGCGCCTGTTCCGCGCTGAGGCGCGACGGGAAACCAAAAGGAGAGCGCGGCATGCTGCTCGTCGCCGACGTCGGCAACACCAACACCAAGATCGGCGTGTTCGACGGTGAGCGCCTGGTCGCCTCGTGGCGGCTCACGAGCCGGCGCGAGCAGACCGCCGACGAGTACGGGCTCTTCATCGAGACGATGCTCCAGTCTCGGGGCGTTCGAGCGGCGAGCATCGACGGTGTGTCGATCTCCAACGTGGTGCCGCCGGTGCAGCAGACGCTCGAGTGGATGTGCGAGAAGTACTTCAGCCGGCCACCGTTTTTCGTCGAGCCCGGACTGAACACCCGGATGCCGCTCGCGGTCGACGCCCCGCGCGAGGTCGGTGCCGACCGGTACGTCGATGCGTTCGCGGCGTCGCGCAAAGTACGGCCAGCCGCTGATCGTCATCGACTTCGGAACGGCGACCACGTTCAACTGCGTCAACCGCCGGGGCGAGTTCATCGGCGGCGCCATCGCGCCGGGGATCGTCACCTCGGTGGAGGCGCTGGTCAACCGGGCCGCGCGCCTCGCCCGGGTCGAGCTGGTCCGACCCAAGGAGGCCATCGGCCGTAACACGACGACCAACCTCCAGTCAGGCGCGATCTACGGTTACGCCGGGCTGGTCGAGGGTCTGGTCGAGCGCATGCAGGCGGAGCTCGGCGGAGGAGCCAAGGTGATCGCCACCGGCGGCAACGCCGGGCTCCTGACCGATGTCGCCCGTTGCATCGAGCGGCTCGATGAGAACCTCAGGCTCGACGGGCTGCGCCTGCTCTACGAAGAGGCTCACCCGGCCGCTCCGCGCCGTTGACACCGTCCGGCCTCGTGGGTATACTGCACGAAATCTAGTAGGTCGGGTCGCGCTGTATCCCTATATACGGGACCCGAGGCGAAAACGGCGTACGGCTCTCAAGGGAGGCTAGCCGATGGGGATGTGGGTCGGGCGAGGGCGCAAAGCCAGGGTCGCGTACGGGTTCGATGACATCGCGCTTGTGCCCGGGGCGGTCACGGTCAACCCGAACGAGGTCGACATCTCCTGGGAGCTCTGCGGCCACCGGTTCGACCTGCCGATCATCGCCGCGGCCATGGACGGCGTCGTCGGGCCGCGGTCGGCGATCGAGATGGGCCGCCACGGCGGCCTCGCGGTCCTGAACCTCGAAGGCATCTTCTCCCGCTACGCCAACCCCGCCGAAGTGCTCGAACGGATCGTCTCGGCCAGCCAGGAAGAGGCGACCAAGATCATCCAGTCGATCTACGGAGAGCCGATCAAGGAAGAGCTGATCCATCAGCGGATCAGCGAGATCAAGAAGGGTGGGGGCCCGGCGGTGGTCTCCTCCATCCCGCAGCGGGCCGAACGATTCGCCCAGATCGCGCAGGAGGCCGGCGCGGACATCTTCGTGGTCCAGTCGACCGTGACCACGGCTCGCCACATCGCCACCGAGTACACGCCGGTCGACCTCCGAAAGCTGAAGAAGCAGCTGGCCATCCCGCTCGTCATCGGCAACGTCGTCACCTACGAAGCCTGCCTCGAGCTGATGGACGTCGGCGCCGACGCGCTCCTGATCGGGGTGGGTCCGGGCGCGGCGTGCACGAGCCGCGAGGTGCTGGGCCTCGGCGTGCCGCAGGTGACCGCCACGGCCGACGCCGCCGCCGCGCGCGACTTCTACTGGCAAGCAGAGCGGCCGATACGTGCCGATCATCACCGACGGCGGCATGACGACCGGCGGCGACGTGTGCAAGGCGTTCGCCTCGGGCGCCGACGCGGTCATGATCGGCTCCGCCTTCGCGCGCGCGATCGAAGCGCCGGGCCGCGGCTACCACTGGGGCATGGCGACGCCGCACGCCAACCTGCCGCGCGGCACCCGGATCCGCGTCGGGATCGCGGGCTCGCTCGAGCAGATCCTCTTCGGGCCGGCGTTCACGGAGGACGGCACGCTCAACCTGGTCGGCGCGATCCGGACGTGCATGGGCTCGGTCGGCGCGCGCACGATCCGCGACCTGCAGCAGACCGAGCTGATCATCGCGCCGACGATCAAGACCGAAGGTAAGGTCTTCCAGCAGGCTCAGAAGCTCGGGCGCCCGCGGTAGCGGGGCGCCGATGTCGGCCGGCGCCGGCAAGATCGCGGTTCTCGATTTCGGCGGTCAGTACACCCAGCTGATCGCCCGCCGTGTCCGCGAGATGTCCGTCTACTCCGAGATCTTCTCCTGCACGCATCCGCTCGCTGAGATTCTGTCGGCCGGCTACCAGGGCATCATCCTCTCCGGGGGACCGTCGAGCGTCTACGAAGAGGGTGCGCCGCTGCCGCCGAAGGAGCTCTTCGACGCGGGCATCCCGGTCCTCGGCATCTGCTACGGGATGCAGGCGATGGGCTATCTCCTGGGCGGTGACGTCATTCCCGCTGAGCGTCGCGAGTACGGCAAGGCGGAGATCACGCTGCAGGGGTCGAGCCCGCTGCTCCGGAACGTCGAGCCTGAGGAGTCCGGCCGGGTAACGGTCTGGATGAGCCACGGGGACACCGTGCTCCGCCCGCCGAACGGCTTCACCTCTCTCGCCAGGACTCCGAACTGCCCGGTGGCGGCGATGGCCGACGAGGACCGGCGGCTCTACGCGGTCCAGTTCCATCCGGAGGTTCTCCACACCCCGCAGGGGCGGACGATCCTCGACAACTTCCTCACCGTGTGCGGTGTGAACCGGACGTGGTCGATGGCCGGCTTCATCGATACGACGGTCGAAGCCATTCGCACGCAGGTGAAGGGCCAGCGCGTGCTGTGCGCGCTCTCGGGCGGCGTCGACTCTTCGGTCGTCGCCGTCCTGGTCCACCGCGCCATCGGCGACCAGCTCACGTGCGTCTTCGTCGACAACGGGCTCCTGCGAAAGGGCGAGGCCGAGGCGGTCGTCCACACGTTCCGCGACTCGTTCAAGATGAACCTGATCCACGTGGATGCATCCGCCCGATTCCTCGACGCGATTCGAGACGTGACCGATCCGGAGATCAAGCGCAAGCGGATCGGCGCCGAGTTCATCGCCGTGTTCGACGACGAGGCCAACAAGCTCGGCGACATTCCGTGGCTGGCACAGGGCACCCTGTACCCCGACGTCATCGAATCGGTGTCCTTCCGCGGCCCCTCCGCCACGATCAAGACGCATCACAACGTCGGCGGCCTGCCGCCGAACATGCAATTCAAGCTCGTGGAACCGCTGCGCGAGCTGTTCAAGGACGAGGTGCGCAAGCTCGGTGAGCTCCTGGGGCTGCCGCCCGAGATCGTCTGGCGCCAGCCGTTCCCCGGGCCCGGGCTCGCGATCCGCGTGCTCGGCGAGGTGACCCTGGATCGGCTCGATCTGCTTCGCGAGGCCGACGCCGTCGTGCAGGAAGAGGTGCGCCGGGCCGGGCTCGAGCGAACGCTCTGGCAGGCCTTCGCCGTCCTCCTGCCCATCCGGACCGTCGGCGTCATGGGCGACTACCGCACCTACGCGCACGTCATCGCGCTGCGGGCCGTCACGAGCCAGGACGCGATGACCGCGGACTGGGCGCGGCTGCCCTATGACCTGCTCGGCACCATCAGCAACCGGATCATCAACGAGGTGAAAGGCATCAACCGGGTCGTGTTCGACATCTCGTCCAAGCCGCCTTCCACGATCGAGTGGGAGTGACCGGGAGCTCGATGCAGCACAGCGAATTCGTCCACCTGCACGTGCACTCCGAGTACAGCCTGCTCGACGGCGCCGCTCAGCTCGAGAAGCTGGTCGACAAGGCCAAGGAGCTCAAGTTCCCCGCGATCGCCCTGACCGATCACGGCAACCTCTTCGGCGCGATCGACTTCTATCTCGCCGCGCAGAAGGCCGGGGTCAAGCCGATCCTCGGCTGCGAGCTCTACGTCGCGCCGGGCGGCCGCAAGGAGCGCGGCTCGCAGGACGGCGGCTACGAAGGCGCCAACCACCTGACGGTGCTGGTCCGCAATCGCACGGGATACCAGAACCTCATCAAGCTCGTGTCCCGGGCGTTCCTCGAGGGCTTCTACTACAAGCCGCGCGTCGATCGCGAGCTGCTCGCGCAGCACGCCGACGGGCTGCTCGTGCTCTCGGGTTGTCTGAACTCCGAGGTGTCGCGGATGCTCAGCGCCGGCGACGCCGTCCGAGCGCGCGAGACGGCCGGGTGGTACCAGGAGGTCTTCGGCAAGGACCACTACTTCATGGAGGTCCAGGCCCACGGCATCGCGGAGCAGGAACGGGTCATGGCCGAGACCCTGCGCATCGCGAAGTCGATCGGCGCGCCGGTCGTCGGCACGAACGACTCGCACTATCTCGAGAACGGCCACTCGCGCGCCCACGAGGCGCTCCTGTGCATCCAGACCGGGACGAATCTTCAAGACACCGGCCGCTTCCGGTTCTCGACGCAGGAGTTCTACATCAAGTCGGCCGAGGAGATGGCGCGCGTCTTCGCCGAGATCCCCGAGGCCTGCTCGAACACGCTCGCGGTCGCCGAGCGCTGCAACCTCACGCTCGAGTTCAACCAGTTCCACCTGCCGCGCTACGTCGTGCCCAGCGAGCACACGCTCGACAGCTATCTGCACGAGCTGGCCCACGCCGGGCTCAAGCGCCGGTACGGAGCGAGTCCGGGCGACGCCATCGAGGCGCGGCTCGCCCACGAGCTCGCCGTCATCGAAAAGATGGGCTTCGCGGGCTACTTCCTGGTGGTGTGGGACTTCATCCGCTACGCGCGCGAGCAGGGGATCGCGGTCGGCCCCGGACGCGGCTCGTCCGCCGGCTCGCTGACCGCGTACTGCCTGGGCATCACCAACGTCGATCCGATACGTTACGGGCTGCTCTTCGAGCGATTCCTGAACCCCGAGCGGATCTCGATGCCCGACATGGACATCGACTTCTCGGACGACCGCCGCGACGAGGTCATCCGCTACGTGGCCGAACGCTACGGCCGCGACCGCGTCGCTCACATCATCACGTTCGGGACGCTCGGCGCGAAGGCGGCGATCCGCGACGTCGGCCGGGTGCTCGGCATGGCGTACGGCGACGTGGATCGCATCGCCAAGCTGGTGCCGAACTTCCCCCTGAACATCACGCTCGACGACGCCTATCAGAAGTCGCTGCCGCTGGCCGAGGCCGTGCGGAGCCAGGCCGAACGTGAAGGAGATGTGGGAGATCGCCCGCACGCTCGAGGGCTGCACGCGCCATGCCTCGGTGCACGCCTCGGCCGTCGTGATCTCCGACGAGCCGCTCGAGGAGTACATCCCGCTCTACAAGGATCCCAAGCGGCCGGAGCTGATCACCGGCTTCGCGATGGGGCCGATCGAGAAGCTCGGTCTTCTCAAGATGGACTTCCTCGGCTTGCGCACGCTCACCGTGCTCGCCAACACGGTGGCCCTGATCAAGGAGTCGCGCGGGCTCGAGCTCGACCTCGACGCGGCTCCCGCTCGACGACAAGAAGACGTACGAGATGCTCTCCGAGGCGAAGACGTTCGGCGTGTTCCAGCTCGAGTCGTCGGGCATGCGCGACGCGCTTCGCGGTCTCCGGCCCGAGCAGCTCGAAGATCTGATCGCGATGGTCTCGCTCTACCGACCCGGCCCGATGGAGCTCATCCCCGACTTCATCCAGCGCAAGCACGGTCGGTCCAAGATCACGTACGAGCATCCCGCGATGGAGAAGTTCACGCGGGAGACCTACGGGATCATGGTCTACCAAGAGCAGATCATGCAGATCGCCTCCGAGATGGCGGGCTTCACCATGGGCGAGGCCGACATCCTCCGCCGCGCCATGGGCAAGAAGGACCGCGAGCTCATGGCCAAGCAGCGCGAGAAGTTCATCGGCGGCTGCCGCGAGCGCAACACCACCGCCGCGAAGGCCGAGCGCGTCTGGGAGCTGATGGAGAAGTTCGCGGGCTACGGCTTCAACAAATCGCACGCCGCCGCCTACGGGCTCGTCGCCTATCAGACCGCGTACTTCAAGGCCAACTATCCGGTCGAGTTCATGGCCGCGCTGCTGACCTCCGAAATGGGGGACACCGACAAGATCGTGAAGTACATCGAAGAGTGTCGGGCGATGGGCATCCAGGTGCGAGCCGCCCGACGTGAACGTGTCGGCCGTGCAGTTCAGCGTCGCGGGGGACACGGTCCGCTTCGGCCTGGCCGCGATCAAGAACGTCGGCGAGGCGGCGATGCAATCGATCTTGAAGTCGCGGAGCAGCGAGGGGACCTTCAAGACGCTCGAGGACTTCTGCGCGCGGGTCGATCTCCGGCTGGTCAACCGGCGCGTGGTGGAGAGCCTCATCAAGGCGGGGGCGTTCGACTCGCTCGGCCTCACGCGCGCGCATCTCCTGGCGACGACCGACGTGGCGCTCGAGAGCGGTCAGCGCCAGCAGCGCGACCGCGCCGAGGGTCAGGGGTCGTTCTTCGAGATGATCCCGGCGTCCGCGCCCGCCCGCTCGAGCGCGCCGGCCGAGGTGACGCCGGAGTGGGAGACCGATCAACGGCTCGCGTTCGAGAAAGAAGTGCTCGGCTTCTACATCTCGGGCCATCCGCTGGCCCGCTACCGCGGTGTCGTCGAGCCGCTGGGCGTCACGACCTCCGCCGATCTGGCCGCCAAGGGCCACGGCTCGCGCGTCCTGCTCTTCGGCCACGCGACCGGGCTCAAGGAAACATCCACGAAGGGCGGCAATCGGATGGCGTTTTTCACGCTCGAGGACATGGACGGCACCGTCGAGGTCACGGTGTTCCCGGAGCCGTTCAAGTCGGCGGCGGCCTGTCTCCGCTCGAGCGAGGCCGTGCTGGTCCGCGGCCGCGTGGACGACGGCGACAAGGGGCGTGTCGTGCTCGCCGAGGACGTGCGGCTGCTCGAGCAGGCGCTGGCCGACTCGGCGAATCGCCCGCGGAACGGCGGCGGCGCGCCCGAGCCGAACGCCTGCCGGATCCGCTTCACGCCAGGCGAGGATCCGAGCGTCGCGCTCGCGGCCGTGCGGCAGCTCTGCGGCGAGCATCCCGGGCGCGTGCCGGTCTTCCTGCACCTCGTGATCGGCGGCCAGGAGATCGTCGTGCGTACCCGCGGTCTTTCCGTCGACGGCAGCCGTGAGCTCGTCGCCGAGGGCGAGACGGTGCTCGGGCCGGGCTCGGTGAGCGTGGACTATGCCGGACGCGCTTGATTTCGAGCAGCCGCTGGTCGACCTCGAGAACCGGATCGCCACGCTCCAGGCCGAGGACGACGCGCCGAAGGCGCGCGAAGAGATCGCGAAGCTCGAGGAGCGGCTGGCGCGGCTGCGCCAGCGGACCTACGCGAGCCTGACCGCCTGGCAGCGCACGCAGCTCGCGCGCCACCCGAAGCGCCCGCACACGCGGGACCTGATCAAGCTCCTCTTCGAGGACTTCGTCGAGCTGCACGGCGATCGGCTCTTCGGCGACGACGCCGCGATCGTGGGCGGCCTGGCCCGGTTCGAAGAGCGGAGCCTCGTGGTCATCGGCCACCAGAAGGGGCGGGATACCCGCGAGAAGATCGCGCGGAACTTCGGCATGCCGCACCCCGAGGGCTATCGGAAGGCGCTGCGGCTCATGCATCTCGCCCAGAAGTTCGGCAAGCCCGTCGTCACGTTCATCGACACGCCCGGCGCCTACCCGGGGCTCGGCGCCGAGGAGCGCGGGCAGGCGGAGGCGATCGCGCGCAACCTGCGTGAGATGGCCGCCCTGCGCACACCGATCCTCTCGATCGTGACCGGCGAGGGCGGCAGCGGCGGCGCGCTGGCGATCGGCATGGGCAACCGGGTGCTCATGCTGGAATACTCGATCTACTCGGTGATCTCGCCCGAAGGGTGCGCGGCGATCCTGTGGGGCGACGCGGCGAAGGCTCCCGAAGCGGCCGAGTCGATGCGCATCACCGCGCCCGACCTCCTGAAGCTCGGGGTGATCGACGCGATCGTGCCCGAGCCGGTCGGCGGCGCGCATCGCGACTGGGAGGGCGCGGCGGGGTACCTGAAGACGGCGCTTCGCGAGAACTTGCGCGACCTCGCCGGACAATCCGGCGACGATCTGGTCGCCGGGCGCTACGAGAAGTTCAGGCGGATCGGCGCGTTCGAGGAGGGCTCGATCCCGGCCCGGGGCGGCGCGTAGCGGGTCGTCAGCCCGATCACCGCAGGAGCGCCGCGGCGACGTCCTCGTCGGTGACCAGCACGTTCATGAAGCGCCCCGCGACGGCGCCGCGTACCGCCTCGAGCTTGGGCCGGCCGCCGGCGATCGCCACGACGTAACGATCGTCGCGGCGCGACAGGGCCTGCAACCGGTCGCCGGGCACCGAGAGTACCCGCCGCATCAGCGCCCGCAGCTCCGGCCGATCCACGATGCGTCCTTCCTCGTCGAACGGCTGGTAGTTGATCTCGCCGACGACGCCGAGCTGGCGCAATCGCTTGACGCTGACCCCGTACGACTCGGCCAGCGAGCAGAACCCCGGCGTGCTCTCGCCGATGAGCCCGATGCCGACCAGCGCGATGTCGACGTCCTGGGCCGCCTCGTAGATCCGCCGGATCGCCGGGTCGCGCAGGAGCCGCCGCCGCTCGCGCTCGATCTCGCGCAGCGACAGGAGGTGCTGCACCGGCAGCGCCCACGCGTGAACGTGCGGGCGATACTTCGCGGCCATCATCCCGACGAGCGTATTCGGGAACAAGTCCACGAGCTCGAGCGTGCTCTCGCCGGACAGCGGGTAGAGGGCCAGATCCCGAAAGCGGCGCTCGTGGAGCTGGCGGATCGTCTGGTAGAGCGTGAACCCGCACGAGAGCCCGACGCGCAGGCCGTTGGCGGCGATCTTCTCGAAATACGCCGCCGCGGCGGTGCCGAGCTCTTCCTTCACGTCGCCGCGGCCGCCGGCGGCGACGACGACGGCGTCGCGCAGGCCGAAGCGCTCGACCAGCCCGGCCTCGAGCTGCTCGCGGCGCGGCAGATCGAGCTCGACGCGGACGAGTCCCTCGTCGAACGCGCGCTTGAGCAGGCGCGACACGGTCGCCGCCGAGACGCCCAGCGAGCTGGCGATGTCCTTCTGGCTCTTGCTCTGGCGGTAGTACAGCTCGAGACAGTGCACCGTCTGCCGGAGCTCGCGCGAGGTGAGGGGAGCGGTTTTCACGTCGTGATCAGGCCGTGAGAAATTAATTTCATTTCCGTAAATTTCTTGCTTGACGCCCTCAGTGTACCCCGATATCCTCGAATGCGAGTATCCAATTCCTCACCCGACGCAAGGAGGCGTGCATGTCTGCGCGGCGTTATGGCCCACAGGATGGTCAGCCCATCAAGATGACGGAATACCATCAGTCGAAGGACGAGCTCGCCGGGCTGCCAGTGACCGTCACGGAGAAGATCCCGGTCACGAACACGCCGAACATCTTCTCGTACAAGTCGTACATCTTCGCGAAGAACCCGGCTCTCGTTCAGCGCTACATCAAGGCCACCAAGGCCGACGTCGGCGGGGTCGGCGGCCACGTGGTGGCGGCCGACGAGGTGAAGTCGATCATCGCGAAGTACGTCCTCGACAACAACAGCTACCGCGGCGAGCCCATCTTCACCTCGATGATCGTGACCCACACCGGCGACGACTGCGCCGTGACCGGGATCATGGCCGAGACGGTGGACATGTCGGTCGTCGACGAGCTCATGTGGGACGCGCTGCAGGAAGGCGCCACCAAGGCCGCCGAGCTCGGCCTCTACGGCCCCGGCCAGGACCTGGTGGCCGACGCGTTCACCGGCAACCTGCGCGGCGCCGGCCCGGCGACGGTGGCGCTGCCGTTCCCGGTCCGCAAGGACAACGCCTCGCAGACCGTGCTGGTGTCGTTCGCCGACAAGACCGAGCCCATGGCGTTCAACCACTACGCCACCGGCGCCTACATGCTGCCGCGGTTCAACACCGGTCTCGTCATCGCCGCCTCCAAGATGAAGCGCGGCTACGTCTTCGAGATCGTCGACCTCGACACGAAGGCGCAGGCGGTCGAGGCGGGCGCCCACCCGCGTGACCAGCGGGCGCTCGACAACAAGATGGAAGAGGTCGCCAAGGGACTCCAGGAAAAGGTGATCACCCTGCGGGCCCCCGAAGACCTCTACGACATCGAGGGGCTGACCCGCTCCTCGCGCTTCGTGATCGCGCGCATCTGGACGCGAGGCGACAAGAACGAGAAGGACCAGCTCGGCTACATCTGCTCGGCCGAGCGGCTGCACAACATCAAGACCAAGAAGGGCTTCACCTACGGCGGCAAGGACGATCCGGTGCTCCTGGCCTTCGCCCAGGGCGACTGGCCGGCGCCGGGTGAGATCACGTCACCCTGGGCCACCGCGCCGATGGTGGCCGGTGACTGCCGCGGCAGCCACAACCTGCACATCCTGCCGATGCCGATCAACTCGCAGACCTCCTACTGGTCGGGGCCGATCCTGTCGGCGATCACGCTCTCCTGCAACATCCACACGGGCCGCATCGGCGCCATCTCCGATCAGTTCGCGCTCGGCACGCCGTGGGACGAAGTGCGCCGCGAGGCGTCCAAGCTGGCGATCCAGTTCCGCCACGCGCACGGGATCAAGCAGCCGGCGACCCTGCACGAGGAGGAGCTCGAGTATCAGGAGGGCTGGAAGGAGCGGCGCAACCGCCTCGAAAAGCAGTTCGAGGTCAAGCCGCCGCTCACCTTCGGCAACGGCAACGGGCACGGCGCCGACGCCGGCAAGAAGCCCGCGGGCGCGCGCAAGGGCGGCCGGCCCGACGAGATCGACTAGCTCCGGTTCACCCTCGCTCCGGTTCACCCTCGGGGGGAGCGTCGCCGCTCCCCCCGAGCTGCGTTCGAAAGCGCCTCGTGACCCCGCGCGCCTAACGGCTCGCCAGCCACTCGGAGAGACGGGCTTCGATCTCGCCGCGAATACGCCGGAAGGCCGCGAGCCGCGCCTCCTCGTCGCCGGACGCGCGCGACGGGTCCTCGAGCGACCAGTGCAGGCGCTTCACCGCGCCCGGCAGGAACGGGCAGCGCTCGTTCGCGTCGTCACAGACGGTGATCACGTAGTCCCACGGCTCCGCCAGCAGGCCGACGTACACCTTCGACGTGTGGCCGCTGATGTCGATGCCGCGCTCCGCCATCGCGCGGATCGCCAGCGGATGCACGCGGGTCTGCTCGGTGCCCGCGCTCTGCACCTCGAAGCGCTCGCCGGCCATCGCCCGGAGGAGGCCCTCCGCCATCTGGCTACGCGCCGAATTGTGGGTGCACAGGAACAGGACCCGCTGCTTGCTCATGCCGTCCTCCACGCCGTTCACGGGTTCAGCCGAGCAGGCGCTCGACGATGACGCAATCGCGCCACTCGCCGTCGAGTTGGCCGTGCCGTTTGTAGACGCCGACCTCACGGAAGCCGCAGCGCTCGTGTAACGCCAGGCTCGCCACGTTCTCGGGAAAGATCCGGGAGACGATCTTCCAGAAGCCGCGCTCCGCGTAGGCCCGGCAGAGTCCATCGAGCGCCGCGCGGCCGACCCCGGCGCCGCGAGCGTTTCGCGCGACATAGACCGAATGCTCGGCGACACCGGCATAGGCGGGCCGGCTGCGGTAGGGGCCCGCGCTCGCCCAGGCCACGACCTCGCCGTCGCGCACGACCACGATCGTCGGATAGCGATCGCCCTTCTCCGCCATGGCTTTCGCCACCTGATCGGCGGTCCGCGGCTCGGTCTCGAACGTGGCGATCCGATCCTCGATACCCTCGTTGTGGATGCGCGCGATGGCCGGGGCGTCCGCGGCGCCGGCGAGACGGACCGACAGGGCCATCAGGTCGCTCGAGGAGTCAGCCAGGCGAAGAGCGCGGTCGCGGCGCCGGCCCCGAGCAGCTGGGCGACGATGAAGGCCGGCGCGTCCGCCGGGCGGATGCCCGCGAACGTGTCCGTGGCCGACCGCGCGAGCGTTACTGCCGGGTTCGCGAACGACGTGGACGCCGTGAACCAGTACGCCGCCGTGATATAGGCGGCCACCGCGAACGGGATGGCATCGGCGCGCACGCGCAGACAGCCCCAGATCACGGCGAGGAGCCCGAAGGTGGCCACGAACTCGCTGAACATCTGCGCCGGCCCGGAGCGCGCGTGACGCGAGGCGAAGAACAGCGGCGCCTCGAACATCACATGGGCCGCCGCGACACCAGCGAACGCGCCGGTGATCTGCGCGACGACGTACGGCACCACGTCGCCCCAGGCGAGCCCACCTCGCGACGCGTCGGCCAAGGTGACGGCCGGGTTGAAGTGCGCGCCCGAGATCGATCCAAAGGTCAGGATGAGCGCGACGAGCGCCGCGCCGGTCGCCACGGTGTTCGCGAGGAGCGCCACGGCGACGTTGCCGCCGGCGAGGCGCTCGCCCATGATGCCGGATCCGACAACGGCGGCCAGCAGGAGCGCGGTACCGACGGCCTCCGCGGCGAGGCGCCGACCGAGACTGCTTCGGTCGCTCACACCACCGACGGCTTGCGCGCCCGGATGAACGCGCTCATGAACTTGCCGTCCACGGACGGCGCGATCGTGTCGGCGTCGATTCCCTCGCGATCCAGGAACTCGCGCGCGTCTTCGGTCCGGTAGATCCGGGTCGGCTCGACCTCGATGCCGTCGAACCCGGCCTTCGCGAGCCGCGCTCGATAGTCGCCTTCCTCGAGGGCTCCGGCGATACAGCCGATCCACAGCTCGACACTGCGCCGGATGGCGGTCGGCACCTCGCCGCGCACGACGACGTCCGATACGGCGAGCCGCCCGCCGGGCTTGAGCACGCGAAATGCCTCGGCGAACACGCGATCCTTGTCCGCCGACAGGTTGATCACGCAGTTCGAGATGATCACGTTCACGGAGTCGGCGGGGAGGGGGATCGCCTCGATCTCGCCCTTCAGGAACTCGACGTTGTCGACACCCGCCTTGCGCTGATTCTCCCGCGCCAGCGCGAGCATCTCGTCCGTCATGTCCAGGCCGTACGCCTTGCCGGCCGGTCCGACGCGCCTGGCCGACAGCAGCACGTCGATGCCGCCGCCGGAGCCGAGATCCAGGACCGTCTCACCCGGCGTCAGCTCGGCGAGCGCCGTCGGATTGCCGCAGCCGAGCGAGGCGGCGACGGCCTGTTCAGGCAGCTCAGCGGTCTGATCCTGTCCGTACAGATTCGACGTGACCGGGTCGCAGCCGCTCCCGGACGACGCGCTCCCGCAGCACGACGTCGCCCCGCTCGCGATCACCCGCAACGCGGCCTGTCCGTACTTCTCCTTCACGCGATCCTTGATGCCCTCGTCGCTCATCCCACGGCTCCTCTGATCAAGAAATCTTGATGGCTTCGGCCAAAAAAAGGGTCACTCGCAGCGCGGCGCGATGAGGCGCAGGCCCTTGCGCGGCTTCTTGAGCGCTTCGAGGGTTGCGAGCATCTCGTCGAGCACATCCAGGTTCAAGGCGTAGTACACCCAGCGACCTTCCTTTCGATCGCTGATGATCCCGGCATCCTTCAGCGCGCGCAGGTGAAACGAAAGGAGCGACTGCCGCATTCCCAGCGGCCCGGTCAGGTTGCAGACGCACTCTTCGCCGTCCCGCAGGCGGTCGATGATCTTCAGGCGGGTCTCATCGGCCAGGGCATGGAAGCGGCGACTGACGCTCTCCCCGGTCTTCACGCAGTCCGAAATATATCAAATAAACTTGATCAGTCAAGATTCCTGTCCGGCAAGTGGCCCGGCCGGCGGTCACTTTGACCGCTCTCGTTTGACTTGCCCGACCGCGAATGCTACGGTCGGGACCAACGCAAACGTGGGATTTTCCAAGCACTCATGGCTAAGCTCCACCTGATCACATACGGCTGCCAGATGAACGAGTACGACTCGGAGCGTGTGGCCGGCTTGCTCCGGGAGCAAAGCTGGGAGCTGACCTCCGATCAGACCGAAGCCGACCTGATTCTCGTCAACACCTGCGCGATCCGCGAGAAGGCCGAGGACAAGGTGTTCTCGAAGCTCGGCGAGCTTCGCCTGCTCAAGGCGCAGAAGCCCGAGCTCGTCATCGGCGTGATGGGCTGCATGGCGCAGCTTCATCAGAGCGCGATCCAGCGCCGCGCCCCGTCGGTCGACCTGGTCTTCGGCTCGCCCGCCATCGCCCGCGTGGCCGAGCTCGTCGATCGGGTGCGCCGCGAGCGCCGGCCCGTGCTCGAGACGGGTGAGGGCCCCCTCGTCAAGATCACGGCGCGTCCGCCCTCCGCCGGGCGGCTGCGGGAGTTCGTGACGGTGATGGAAGGGTGCGAGAAGAACTGCACCTTCTGCGTGGTACCGCAGACGCGCGGACGCGAGCGCAGCCATCCGCCCGACGTCATCGTCGAGGAGGTGCGCCGGCTCGCCGCCGACGGGTGCCGGGAGGTGACGCTCCTGGGGCAGACCGTGAACGCCTACGGGCGCGACCTCACGCCGCGGACCGATCTCGGCGAGCTGTTCGCGCGCGTGGACGAGGTCGAGGACATCGCCCGGATTCGCTTCACGACGTCGAATCCCTACAATCTGACGCCCCGGCTGATCCGCGCCATGCGCGACGTTCCCAAGGTGTGCGAGTACTTCCACCTGCCGCTCCAGTCGGGCTCGAACGACGTGCTCACCCGGATGAACCGCGGCTACACGCGCGAGCGCTATCTGGAGCTGGTCGCGGAGATTCGCGACGCGGTGCCGGACATGGCGTTCTCGACCGATCTGATCGTCGGCTTTCCCGGTGAGACCGAGGCGGACTTCGAGCAGACCCTCGAGATGGTGGAGACCGTCGGCTACGACAACGTGTTCGTGTTCCGCTACTCGCGCCGGCCCGGAACGCCGGCCGCGACGATGCCGGACCAGGTCGCCGACGACGTGAAGGCCAGCCGCAACTCGCGGCTCCTCGACGTCGCCACGCGCGTCGGCGCCGAGCGCAGCGGCCGGCTGGCCGGCCGGACGATGGACGTGCTGGTGGACGGAGTCTCGAAGAAGAATCCGCGGGAGCTCTCGGGCCGGACCCGCTGCAATCGCGTCGTCAACTTCGACGGGCAGGGCCGCGCGTCCGTCGGCGAATTGACGCAGGTCCATATCGACCAGGTGCTGCCGCACAGTCTGCGGGGGTCACTCGCTTCCCAACCTGAGGAGGCCGCATGTTTGTCGAAATGAAGGTCCGCGGACTGGCCCTGGACGCCGTCTCGAACATGCCGATCATCATCCTCCGCGACGAGGAGGACAAGCGGTCGCTGCAGATCTGGGTCGGCATCTTCGAGGCCAACGCGATCGCGCTCGAGCTCGAGAAGGTCGCGCCGGCCCGGCCCATGACGCACGATCTCATCAAGAACATCCTCGAGACGCTCGAAGCGCGCGTGCTCAAGGTGGTCGTGACCGACCTCAAGGAGAACACCTTCTTCGCCGTGCTCCATCTCCAGCTCGGGGAGACCGAGTACACCGTCGACTCGCGCCCGTCGGACGCCATCGCGCTCGCCCTCCGTGTGGCGGCTCCGATCTACGTCGACGAGGAAGTCATTCGCAAGGCGAAGAGCCTCGAGGTCACCAAGGAGGCGGAGCCCGTGAAGCCCGACGATCCCGACCAGCTCCGCGAGTGGCTGCAGAACATCAAGCCGGAGGATTTCGAGAAGTTCAACAAGGCCTGACGGACTTCTGCTCGTGCGGATCGCGCTCTTCACCAACAACTATCTGCCGTTTTGCGGGGGCGTCACGATCTCGGTCGAGACGCTCCGACGGGGCCTCGAAGCGTCCGGCCACGAGGCGTGGGTCTTCGGCCCGCGCCTGACCGGGGCCGAGGACGCCTCGGTCAAGGTCGTTCGCTACCCGTCGATCCCGGTCGCGACCTATCCGGAGTTCGCGCTGGCGGTGCCGTATTCGCGCCGCATCGAGCGGCTCGTGTCGGCGCTCGCGTTCGACGTCATCCATGCGCACCATCCGTTCCTGCTCGGCCCGGCGGCGCGTCGCCTCGCCCGGCGCACCCGACGGCCGCTGATCTTCACCTATCACACGCGCTACGAGAAATACGCGCACTACGTGCCGCTGCCGCTCCGGCTCGTGCAGGCGGCGGCGCTGCGGATCTCCGCCGGCTTCGCGGCGCAGGCCGACGCGGTGCTGGCGCCCTCGGCGGTGATCCGCGACGAGCTGCACGCGCGCGGCGTCCGGGCACCGATCGCCGTGGTCCCCACGGGCGTCGATCTCGAGCGCTTTCGTCCGGGCGACCGTGAGGCCGCGCGGCGGAGCCTCGGCGTGGGCCAGGGCGAGCCGCTGGTGCTCTACGTCGGACGCCTCGACCGGGAGAAGAGCGTCGATCGGGTGCTCGGCGCGTTCGAGCGCGTCGCCTCGACGATCCCGGCCGCCCGGCTCGTTCTGGTGGGGCAGGGCACCGAGGCGGAGCGGCTGCGGCGCACGGCCGCGAGCCTGCCGGTGGCCGAGCGGATCCGCTTTCTCGGACTCCGGCCGCACGATTCGCTGGCCGAGTGCTACCAGGCCGCCGACGTCTTTCTCTTCGCCTCCGAGACCGAGACGCAGGGCCTGGTCCTCGCCGAAGCCGCCGCGTGCGGCCTGCCGGCGGTGGCCGTCGACGCCCCGGGCTGCGACGAGGTCGTTCGCGACGGCGACACCGGAATCCTCACGAAGGGCGATCCGGCCGCGCTGGCCGAAGCCGTCATCGGACTCCTCCTCGATCCGGAGCGCCGGCGCGCGATGGCCCGCCGCGCGCGCGAGGTGGCCGAGCATCTGTTCGACGTCAAGCTCCAGATCGACCGGACGATGGCCGTCTACGCCGACGCGGTCGCGCGCCTGCGGTGACGCGGCTTCAAGAGTCGCACCGGCGCATCAACGCCGAGATCGCCGAGGAAAAGGCGGCGGCGCTCGGCCGCGCCGGTGAGCGGCTCGAGGCGGCGCTCGCGCACGTGACCGCCCTCGGCCGGCAGCTCGACGCGGCCCCCGATCCGAACGAGCACGCGCGCCTTCTCGGCGAGTACGAGAGCGCGCGCATGCGAGCCGTCCACGCCCGTCTGGCCCTCGTGATCCAGCGCGAAGCGCTCGGCCTGCGTCAACACCGGATCGTCGAGCAAAAGTTTCCCGAGCCG
The DNA here is from genome assembly GCA_963789955.1 of uncultured Candidatus Rokubacteria bacterium. GTDB lineage: Bacteria > Methylomirabilota > Methylomirabilia > Rokubacteriales > CSP1-6 > AR31. The sequence goes on along the minus strand of CAWBMV010000017.1, from coordinate 60,502 downwards.
CCTCGGCGCGCGCGTTGATCTGGAATCCCGAAGCCGAGACCATGCCGCGGGCGGCACGCGAGCGCCTGCAGCTTCAGCGACTTCAAGACACCATCCGCTGGGCCGTCGAGCACGTCCCGTTTCACCGGGAGCGACTCGGCGGCGCCGACGGTCCGCACGCTCGCGGATCTCGCGAGCCTGCCCGTTCGTCCGCAAGACCGACCTTCGCGAGCAGTATCCGTTCGGCCTCCTGGCGGTGCCTCGCCCGGAGGTCGCGCGGATCCACGCGTCGTCCGGCACCAAGGGCAAGCCGACCGTCGCCGCCTATACCGCCGGCGATCTCGACCTCTGGCGCGAGGTCATGGCCCGTGCGCTGACGGCGGCGGGCACGCGTCGCGGCGATCTCCTCCACATCGCCTTCGGCTATGGGCTCTTCACGGGCGGGCTCGGCTTCCACGACGGGGCGGAGCGGGTCGGCATGACCGTCGTACCGGTCTCCTCGGGCAACACCGCGCGCCATCATCTCCTGCTGCAAGACTTCAAGCCGGACGTGATCGCGGCGACGCCGTCCTTCGCGTTGCACCTGGCCGAGACGCTCGCGGAGCAGGGCGGAAAGCCCCGCGACCTCGGCCTGCGCGTCGGCATCTTCGGCGCCGAGCCCTGGACCGACGGCATCCGGATCGCGATCGAGCGGGCGCTCGGCCTCAGCGCGTTCGACATCTACGGCCTCTCGGAGATCATCGGACCCGGCGTCGCCGGTGAGTGCGAGGCGCGCGACGGGCTGCACATCGCCGACGATCACTTCCTGCCGGAGATCATCGATCCGGCCTCCGGGACCGTGCTGCCGCCGGGCCGGGAAGGGGAGCTCGTCTTCACCACCGTGACCAAGCGGGCGATGCCGCTCGTGCGCTACCGCACCGGCGACATCACGACCCTGACCGTGGAGCCCTGCCGCTGCGGCCGCACCTCGGCTCGGATGGCGCGGGTCAAGGGGCGCTCCGACGACATGCTCATCGTCAAAGGGGTCAACCTCTATCCGTCCGAGGTCGAACGCACCCTGCTCGCCGTGGAAGAGCTGGCCCCCCACTATCAGCTCGTCGTGGACCGTGGCGCGACCCTGGCGCGGCTCGAGGTCCAGGTCGAGCCGGCTCCCGAGCTGATCGCGCGCTGCGGCGGCTTCGCCGCCGATCATCCGGAGATCGCGTCGCTGAGACGGCGCGCCACCGAGCAGCTCCGCCAGGCGACGGGCCTCGGTGTCGAGCTCACGATCGTGGCGCCTCGAACGATCCCTCGATCCGAAGGCAAGGCGGTGCGTGTGATCGAGCGCGGGTAGCGGTATGCTGGGACGGGAGGCTCCGATGAGCGACCAGGCCAGGGACATGATGGCGAAGATCGACCGCGGCGTGCGTCTGGAGTCGGCCGCGGAGATGACCGGGGAGTACCGCGAGAACCTGATCCATCTCCTGACCATGCAGGCGGATTCCGAGCTCGCCGGCGGCTATGGCTACGTGCCCTGGATCACCAGGGCGCCGACGGTCGAGGAAAAGCACGTGGTCGCCCAGATCGTGAAGGACGAGCTCCGCCACGCGACCGTCATGTACGGGCTGCTGGCCGACCTCGGCTTCGACGTCGAGAGCCACGTGCGCCAGCACGACGAGATCTTCACGATGCGCATCGACGCCGGCCGCGACATCGGCACCGCGCGCATCACGAGCGACAAGCGGGTGAACATCTTCTACTACCCGATCGACACCTGGGCCGATTTCATCTTCTTCAACTTCTGCATGGACCGCGGCGCCGGGCATCAGCTCGAGGACGTGCGCGGCTGCTCCTACGGGCCCTGGGTGCGGGCGATCGACGGCATCTTCAAGGAAGAGAAGTTCCACATCCGCCACGGCGAGTACTGGGTCAAGAAGCTCACCGAAGACCCAACGACCCACGCGGAAGCCCAGACCACGTTCGACAAGTGGTACATCCGGACGATGAACATCTTCGGGCGCCCGGGATCGCCGAAAAATCAGATCTATCGAAAGCTGAAGCTCAAGCTCCGTGACAACGACGAGGTGCGCCAGGCGTTCGCGGCGGAGGTCAAGGACCTCTGCGAGAAGTTCGGGCTGACCGTGCCGGAGTGGAAGCCAGTCTGGGACAAGCTCCCCGAAGAAGCGCACATCCCGGGCTAGTGCGGGTTCCGGTCGGCCTCAACATCTGGTCGAGGCTCGTCGAGCAGTACGTTTCCGTACCTCGACAAGACGCTCGGCCCGTTCGACTCGCTCTGGCTTCCCGATCACGTCCAGTACGGCGGCAACCGCGTCGCCGAGGGCTGGACGCTCCTGCCGTACGCGCTCGCGCGCTATCCCGACAAGCTCTGCGGCCACGAAGTGCTCTGCAACAGCTTCCGGAACCCCGCGCACCTGGCCAAGATGGTCGCCACCGCGCAGGCGCTCTCGGGCGGGCGGGTGATCCTCGGCATCGGCGCCGGCTGGAACGAGGAAGAGTACCGGGCGTACGGCTGGCCGTATCCGCCGACGCGCACGCGCATCGCGCAGCTGGCCGAGGCGATCGAGCTGATCCGGACGATGTGGACCCAGGCGCCCGCCAGCTATCAGGGGGAGCACTACACGCTCACCGACGCGCACTGCGAGCCTCGACCCGATCCGATCCCGCCGGTCATGGTCGGCGGCCACGGCGAGACCTACCTGCTGCGCGTCGTCGCGCGTCACGCCGACTGGTGGAACTATCCCTTCCGTGATCCCGCGCTCTACACGCACAAGCAGGAAGTTCTCAAGAAGCACTGCCGCGAGGTGGGCCGCGACTACGACACGATCCGCCAGGTCGTTCGCGTCGGCATCCTGATCGCCGAGACCGAGCGCGAGGTGGAGCGGCTCAAGACCGCGCCCGGCGTCCGTCCGATGACCGACATCAGGCTCGCCGGCACGCCGGCGCGCGTGACCGAGGCGCTCCGCGGCGATCGTCGCGCAGGGCGCCCATCGGCTGACCGTGAACTTCGCCGACGCGCCCCGTCCGGAGGGCACCCAGCTCTTCGCCGCCGCCGTGCTTCCGCATCTCGGCTGACTCGCGTCGCGCTGAGTCCGTTTTCGAATTGACAGCGTCCGATCGAAGCTTTGTAGAGTCGCGTCCGCGAATTCGGTCGAGGTGCCGCGTGCCCAAGAACATCGTGATCTTCTCTGACGGAACCGGGCAGGCCGGGCGGCATTCCCGGCCTGGTTCCGAGCAACGTCTACAAGCTGTTCCTCGCGTGCCCGGCTATCCCGGCGTCCAGGAGACCTTCTACGATCCCGGCCTCGGCTCGCCGCCCGACGGCGCCCGCTGGCGGCGGTGGCGCCAGATCTACAACCTGGTCAGCCAGGCGACGGGTCTCGGCATTTCCTGGAACATCGTCGACTGCTACGACGCCCTGATCCGGATGTACGAGCCCGGCGATCGGATCTATCTGTTCGGCTTCAGCCGCGGGTGCCTACACCGTGCGCAGCCTCGGCGGCATGCTCGCGATGTGCGGCATTCCGACGCGCAGTCGGCGCGGCCATGATCCGCGCGTCGACCGCCGGGCTCGCCGCCGACTCGTGTGGCGCGCGCTCCACTGGGTCTACCAGACCTACGGCTCGCAGCGACTCAGATGAAGCGTCTGCGCGCCTCGCGGGCCGCTCGCTATCGGGAGCGCTATGCGCTCCTCGACGCAGTGCCGCACTTCATCGGCGTGTGGGACACGGTGCGGGCGCTCGGCTTGCCGGGGTCAGCCGGTTCGTCCCGTGGCGTCACGCGTTTCACGATGCGACCCTGCATCCGGACGTCGCGTTCGCGCGCCACGCGCTGGCGCTCGACGAGGATCGCGCGACCTTCCTGGCCCGAGCTCTGGGACGAGCTCGACTCGGATCGTGCCTCCGGCCGGATCAAGCAAGTCTGGTTTCCCGGGCGTGCACTCCGACGTCGGTGGCGGCTACCCCGAAAACGAGCTGTCCGATCTGGCGCTCGAGTGGATGATCGCCGAGGCGACAGCGATCCCGAATCCGCTGCTCGTCGACTCGACGCGATTGGGCCTGCGCTCCTCGCACGAGGCATGCAGCACGACGGGCGGATGGGCTTGGGCGCGCTCTGGATCAAGGGCACGCGCGAGCATCTGCGACCGGAGCCGGTCCAGTGCGAGGATCCACGTCGAGCGACGCTTCCTCGAGCCGAGCGTGCCCTCCGTCCGCGGTGAAGGGCCCTACCGTCCGATCCCGCTCGCCAACACCCGGCGTTCGTCAAGTACTACGAGGTCATCACCGCGGAGCGTCCGGCCGCTGGCAGCGGCTGGGCGCGCTCGTGACGAACCGCTGGAAAGTCGCCCCGCCGGTCGGGCGCGCCCGCCCGTAGCGCGCTCCGCGTCCTAGCTCGTTCGGGGCGGGGGGGCCGGCGCCGGCGAACCGGCTTGGCGCCGGCGTCTCGCCGCGGGCGTCGCCGGGCGTCGGTGTCGGCTCGGCTTTGGGGTCGCGTGTCGCGTCGCCGGCGGCGTCTTCTGGCCCGGAGCCGGCGTCTGATTCGCCTCCTGGCACAGGCGGCGCCAGTCCTGAGCGTTGACCGAGCAGTCGAGCGTCTGAGCGTCCGCGTCCGACGTCTTCCCGGCCTTTCTGAGCAGTCGGATCTTCACCGGCCTCCACCGCGGGGCGCCGCCGAAGACCGACGAGGCCTTGTCCGTCCACGTGAGTGCGGTCTGGATGTTCGGTGGCCTGCTCGTAGCCGGCGATCGTGTCGTCGTAGATCTGCGGGATTCGGGCTCGGGCGAGCTCAGCGCCCGCTGGAGCGCGGCCGAGCGCGTCGGGCTGCCGATGGAGCGACGTCGCCGCGCGCGCGAGAATCCAGTTGGGGTACGCGTCGGTCGCCGTCGGTGCCGTCGCCGCGATCTTCGCTTCGGCGAGCGACTCCAGCGGCTTGTTGCGCGTCGAGGAGCTTCTTGCGCCTGGAAGGCCGAGTCGTAGTTCTTGATCAGATCGGCCACGTCCGGCCGTGTCACCACGTCCTTCCACGCGGCCGGGTGCATGTCCGGCAGCTTCTTGTCGCCGTAGTGCCGATCGAGGTACTGCGCGACGTCGTTGATCCGGTCCTCGGTCTTGGGATGGTTGACCGAGACGATGCTGACGGCTTTCTTGTAGAGCATGTTCGCCGCCTGGCCCGCGTCCGCCTGCGACGGTCTGCTTGAGCCGCTCCAGAAGGCGTCGTCCGACTCCTTGTTCTGCGCTTCCCACGCTTTGAGCTTCTCGAGCATGCTCACCATGGCCGCCGGCGAGTAGTTGGCGCGAATCATCAGGTCGACGCCCAGGAGGTCGGCCTCGCGCTCCTGCCGTCGGCTCCATGCCGGGAGCAGCAGCTTGTCGCTGATGTCCGCGACGAACTGCGCGTCCTTGACGGTCTTGGCGTCGGCCTTCGACACGGTCTTCGTTTTGCTCTGATCGGCCTTGGCGCGGATGACGATCTCCTGAATCGCCTGGCCCTTGTGCTGCCATTCGCTCACCAGGTCGGAGGAGTGGTGGGTGAGCAGCACGTGGGAGAGCTCGTGCGCGACGATCGCCGCCATCTCGTCCGCGTTCTCGAGGTTCTTCAACCATCCCATCGCCAGGTACACGTTGCCGTCCGGCGTCGAGTAGGCGGCGAACGCAGGATTGGCGAGCACCGTCACGCGGCCGGGCACGCCGGTGACGTTCGAGGCGGCGACGCAGCTGGGTACTCGCACCGCGGCGAGGTACTGCTCGAGCGACGCGGTGCGTACGAACCCGAGGGCGTCGGCGCGACGCTGGGCGAGATCCTTCCCCACGCCGATCGCCAGCGGCGAGGCTTGTAGGGGCCGGGTCTTGAGCTCGGAGATGAGCGTCGCCTTCTCGCCCTGGTCGTTCAGGCCGGGCACGCTCGGGAGATTCGACATCCACGCTGGACTTGTTCCCCGCGTCGGCTCTTACCGGTCTGCTCGGTCTGTGCGGCGCAGCCGGTCGCGACCAGAACGGCCAGGGCGAGGGCGGCCGTACGATTCACTGTTTCTTGCAATCCTCGCCGACCCCTCGCGTCGCGCCGCTCCTGGGCTGATTCGCCGCCACGACCGCGTTCGCAATCGGAGCTCGTCGTGATGACCTTGTCCGTCTCGACCGCGTAGACGCGTACGCATACGTTGTCTCCGTTGACCTTGACGGGGAGAAGGCCGGCCGGCGTCGGTCTGGCCCGTGACCGGCCACGGCCCCTGAAAGTCCTTCTGGGCGAGATCCGTCTTCTTGGCGCCGCTCGCGCAGTCGAAGAGCGTCACCTTCGCCGTCCTGAGCTTCGTGACCTGCGAGGCGCCCTGGGCGCCGGCGGTCGTGACGGCAACGAGCAGCGCGATGACGATCAGTGGACTACGCCGGAGCACCGGCAGGCTTCGCATGAGTCTCCTCCTTACTGTCACGCTCGGTGTCGGCGTGCCGCGTCGTGCGTCGGCACACGGCGAACACCTTGTCCAGTGCCGGCATGAGCGGCCGGGCCCGGCCCCAGTCGCCGTCATCGGGATACCGGTCGACGTCAGATCGAAGTACTGGGTCGCCACGTCATCCGCATGCTTGAGCAGCGTTCGAGCCACCTCGAAGAACGCCACGTACGTGATCACGTTGCGCGGGCCGAGGTTGACCGGCGGATGACACGAGAACGACCGCCGCCAGGACCAGCAGCACGGCCGTCGCCGCGAAGAGCAGATCGCGGCCGACGACGACCTTGTAGATGAAGTATCCGGGCACGGCCACCAGAAGCAGCGCGGCGTCGAGACCGAGTCCACGGTCGATCCCGATGAACGCCAACACCGCGACGATCGGGACGACGAGAGACAGAATCCGGCGCACGACAAATCCCTGCAGGCTCTCAGGAGGCCGTTCGGCCGGTGGCGCGAGATCGAGCAGGGTGATGGCGATCATGAGGAGCAAGAGACCTCCCGCCGCCAAGAGACTGGCGTCCGCCTTGATCGCGCCGATCACCAGCGAGGCGATGAGCCCGAGCACGATCCACTTGCGCGCGGGCCTCATCTGCGTGAAGCGCGCGCGGAGCGTCTGGACGGGAACGGGCGGCTCTTCGACGAGGAGGAGAATGGTGACGGTGACGAGCAGGAGGATGGCGTCGACGACGCCGGTGAGCGGAACGGAGATGTTTCGGCCGATCAACGAGGGAATCAGGAGCTGACGCTCCGCCCGCTTGTAGTCGGTGTGGAACGTCACGAGATTGTCGTAGGCCATCGCGTGCAGATAGACGCCCGGCAGCTCCTGGAAGACCGGCGAGGCGACGCGGTCACCGGTGAGATCGAAGGCGGCCCCGTAGAACACCGCACTGCCGTGGATCGCGTCCGCCAGCTCTTTGTCGCCCGACGAGAGCAGGAGCTGGCCCACGGTGATGGTCCGCGTGTACGGGCATTGCAGCTTCACCGACTTCAAAGGGTCGTTCGAGAAGATACCGACGAGATGAGAGAGCCAGGTGCCGGCGCGCGCGCACGCGCTCATCCAGTGCTCGTTCAGCTTCGCGACGCCGTTACCCCAGATGATTTCCATGTCCTGCGCGTCGCTCGGCTCCATCTGCAATTTCGACGAGGCCATGGCGAACGCGGGCGTGGGGAGGAACGTCTTGCCCTCGTGCTTCTGCGCGTCTTGGTAGACGGTGACCCCGTGAGCGTACGTCAGGACGCCGCTGGTCCCCACCACCGCCGCCATCTGGGCGCTCACCTGAATCGCGCATTCGAATACCCAAGGCTCGCCCGCCTTCTCCGGGCGCTTCATGGGTTCGAGCACCGCGAGATAGACAGGGATCTTCGGCGTCACGCAAGTCGCAGATGGCCTGGCGCAGATCCCCAATCCCCTGGCGCTGGTCCATGAAGACGAAATCCATGAATACCGCGCTCGGCTGATACGACGCGATCGCGTCGAGCACCATGGCGTGGCGCTGATACGAGACCGGGTAGGGCTCCTTCAGATCGCGAAGATTGCTCTCTCGGAAGAGAACGACGGTGGTTTCCGCCTGCCCGTCCTGCCGGTACGTGTACTTGACGATGCCGTTGATGATCGCCTGCGACCATGGCTTGACGTACGAGGGGATCCCATGGAAAACGAAGAGGAGCGCTCCGATGAGCACCAGCGCGCCGAGCCTGATCAGCATCCGGGTCAGCGGCGCCGGGCTTCGCGACTCTCGTGCGGCGCTGGAGGGCCCCGGCTCCCGCGGTTCGTTCACAGGCGATCCTCGACTCTCGAAGCTCTCAACGCGTTGTCAGCGCCCCGAGAAGCGTTGCGCCGCGCCGAGGCGCGCTCAGTCTAGGAGGATTTGTGAGCGTGTCAATGGCCGGGTGAGATCGTCACCCCGCGCACGGGCACTTCTCTTTTACTTGACATAATCCACCTTATCGGAAGTACGCGAGGCCTGGCTCGGGCGCGAGGGTTGCGCCGATCGACTACGCTCCCAGCGCGGCGAGCCGCGCCTTGATCTCCTCGACGCGACGACTCTGCGCGAACTCGCCGAGCGCCCGGCGATAGGTCGCGATCGCGTCGGCCTTCTGGCCGGCCAGCTCCTGCGTCCGCGCGAGACCCAGGAGCAGATCCTCGTAGTAGAAGTCCTTGGGGCCCAGGCCGGTCAGCGCGATCTTGAACGCCTCGACCGCCTTCGCGTAGTTGCGCTCGGCCTCCCACGTGTACGCGATGCCGCCCTGGCTCAGCGCCTTGATCGTCCGCGGCGGCCCCTGCGCGACGGCGAGATCCCAGGCGCCGCGCGCCTGCGCGTACTGCTGGGCGTCGTAGCGAAGGTTACCGAGCTCGTAGGCCACCTGCGCGGCGCCCGGGCCCGAAGGATATTGCGTGAGGGCCGTTTCGAGCTCCCGGATCGCCGTGGCCTTCGCGTCCGCGGTCGCCTGCGGCGTCAGCGCGGGCTGAGCCCGCGTCATCGCGTCGGCGTACGCGGCCATCGCATGCCGTTGCGAGACGATGTGCCAGTACCAGCCGCCCGCGCCGAGCGCGACGACGACGAGCGCGGCGCCGCCGGCGATGATCAACGTCCGACCTGTCGGCAGAGTGAGTTTCAGCATGCCGCTATCGTACGCGAAGTCCGCGGCGATACTGCCGACCGCAGGAGCCGCATCGCTTCCAGCCCTGTGACGCGCGGCGCACGAGGTGGCCGCAGTGCGGGCAGCGCTGATACGTGATCCAGCCGACGACCAGACCGATGCCGGCCGCCAGCCCGACCCCGACCATCAGCGTGGCATCCACCGGCCGTGGTCCTCAGGCGAGCTCGACGAAGACGTCGCCGTTCTCGACCGCGACGGGGAAACAGGCCATCTTGACGGCGGGGTTGTTCGCGTTGGCGCCGGTCGTGACGTCCCAGCGCCAGGCGTGCCACGGGCACAGGACGAATCGGCCTTCGAGGTCGCCTTCGCCCAGCGGTCCGCCGCGATGCGCACACGCATTGTCGATCGCGTAGTAGGTCCCGTCGACGTTGAACAGCGCCAGATCCTTGCCCTCGACCTCGACGACCCGGCCTTGCCCGGCCGGCACGTCGCCTACCGCCGCGAGTCGAACACGCCGTCTCGCCATTCCCTCGCCTTCCGTTCACCGCGTCGTGGCGCGCCGCCGAACCTCGCGCCATCGAAAACAGCCGCGCAGGTGGTCGTTCACCATGCCGGTCGCTTGCATGAAAGCGTAACAGATCGTCGGGCCGACGAACTTGAAGCCCCGGCGGAGAAGATCGCGACTCATGGCTCGCGACGTGTCCGTCACCGCCGGACATTCGCCGTGCCGGCGCCAGGCGTTCTGCCTGGGACGGCCGTCCACGAACTGCCAGATGTAGGAGTCGAAGCTTCCGTGCTCGCGCTGGACCGCGAGGAAGGCCCGCGCGTTGGCGATCGTGGCCTCGATCTTCGCGCGATTGCGAACGATGCCCGCGTCGTTCATGAGGCGCCGCACGCGGACGGCGGAGTAGCGAGCAATCTTGTTCGCGTCGAACCCGTCGAACGCCTTTCGGTAGGCCGGCCGCTTCTTCAGAATCGTCGACCAGCTCAGCCCCGCCTGCGCGCCCTCGAGAATCAGGAGCTCGAACAGCCGCCGATCTCGATGGATCGGCACGCCCCACTCACGATCGTGATACGCGACGTCGAGATCGCCGCGGGCCCAGGCACACCGCTGCTTCGCCACCGAATCCTCCGGGGCCCGATGGTACTACCGGTTCAGCGAACCGCCACCACCCGCACCTTCACCTCGGTCGCGCCCGCGACCGTCCGGTAGAGGGGTCAACGCCCGCGGTAGGTCGCGACGAGCTCGTCCGCCTGGGCCTGGCTGACTCCGGCGATCTCGAAGGTCATCGTCACCACGGCGAACCGGTTCGGCTCGGCCGCAGTCCGCGCCCCCTCGATCGTGACGTCGATACCCGTCATCGGGATGCTCGACTCCTTCGCGTGCGCCTCGATCAAGGTGACACCGCAGGACGAGACGCCCGCGAGGAACGCCTCGCTGTTGGTGAAGGCGTCGGCTTGTGGCCGGGACGACGAGTCGAGGACCAGCCTGTGGCCTCGCGCCTCGCTCCGGGCGCGCCCGAGCACACCGCTGCTCGAGGACCGCACCGCATCGATTTTCAGGTCGCTCACCTTGATACCTCCTCTGAAGCTCTGTCGATCTACCCCGCGATATATCACACCTTAGGCCTCGGCCGGGGCCCGCCGATTTTTTCCTGAAGGCCCTGAGCTTGCGATCGCCTACGATGGATTTTGATGGCGAATACACCGCGACCCAACTCACTGCAACAGGCCGCTTCCGCGGTGTTCGCCGTCACCACGGTCGTCCCGCTGCTCATCTTCGTCTGGACCCTCCACCGGCTGGGATCCCTGTCGCGCCTGCAATCCCAGATCGGACTGGCCCTGGCTCTGGGGATCGCCCTTCTCGGCTACTACATCTTCCGCCGCTTGATGGGTCAGATGTCCGAGCTCATCCGCGGTCTCGGAAGAGCCGTGGGCACGCGATCGGCTATCGACGGGCGCGTCAATGCGGCCGCGCAAGATCGCGCGCCCGGACTCGTCGCCGAGTATCGGCCTCCGGCCCTCGGCGCCCAGCCGCACACCGCGCCCTCGGCCTCCGCCCCTCGTCCCACGCCCGCCCCAGCCCGCGCCGCGACCGTCGGCGCACCGGTGGCAGCCACCGCCACCGCACAGACCGTCGAGATCGAAGCTCCGCGTCCGCAGGGAATTCCCGGCCTCGGCATGATCCAGGAAGTCGACGATCTGAGCCGCGCGATGGCGAAGCTCTGGATGGGCGAAGCGCTGGCCTACAAGGATCGCCGCGTCGCGCTCTCGATCATGAACTCTCGAGTCCCGATCACGGGCACCCTCATCGATGTCACACCCGAGGGGCTTCTGGTCGATCAGGACGGCGGCAAACAGGTCGCCGTCAGCTTCGGCCGGCTCTCCGGAATCGACGCCGCGTAGTCCTCCCGAGTCCCCACCACCTTCATCTGGCCGCACGTCCCGAACTGACGTACGATACGGCCACGTTTACGCGCGCCGCCTCGGTCGGCCACGACCCACCGGGCGCGGGGCCCTGCCGTCCCTCGGGCGAGTCGATGAGAGGAGCACGCGATGCCGTATGACCTGGTGATCAAGAACGGCACGGTGATCGACGGATCCGGACTGCCCCGCTACCGAGCCGACGTGGCCGTACGTCACGGTCGCGTTGCCGCCATCGGTCGTATTCGAGAGGCCGCGCGCGAGGTGATCGACGCCGACGGCCAGGTGGTGACCCCGGGCTTCATCGACGGCCACACGCACATGGACGCCCAGGTCTTCTGGGATCCATACGGCACCTGCTCGTGCTGGCATGGCGTCACCACGGTCGTGATGGGCAATTGCGGCTTCACCCTGGCGCCCTGCGGCAAGTCCGAGCGTCATCTGGTCGTGCGCAATCTCGAGCGCGCCGAGGACATCGCCGCCGAAGCGATGGACGCCGGCATCGACTGGACCTGGACGACGTTCCCGGAGTTCCTGGACCGGGTCGAGATGCTTCCCAAGGGCATCAACTACGCCGGCTACGTGGGTCACTCGGCGCTGCGCACGTACGCGATGGGCGAACGCGCCTTCGAGAAGGAAGCCAGTGAGGACGACCTGCGCGCCATGGAGCGCGAGCTGCGCGACGGGATTCGCGCCGGCGCCATCGGCTTCACGACCTCGCGCTCGCCGAGCCACGAGACGCCCGATCGTCGTCCGGTCGCGAGCCGCCTGGCCTCGTGGGACGAGGTGCGCCGGCTCGTCGGCGTCATGGGCGAGATGAATGCCGGGGTGTTCGAGCTGGCCGGCGAGCGCGCCGGTGGGGACCCCGAGCGTCTGCGCGACTACCACGTGCGGCTGCGCGATCTGGCCGTCGAGACCGGCCGGCCCGTCACCTGGGGCCTGTTCAGTCGTCGTGAAGAGCCCGATCTCTGGCGCACCTACGTCGCCCTGCTCGAGGAGACGGCGGCCCGCGGCGGCCGCATGTTCGCCCAGGTGCACAGTCGCGCGCTCACGGTCGTCCTCTCGTTCAAGACCCAGCTGCCCTTCGATCGCCTGCCCGTGTGGCGCGAGCTGCGCGCGCTGCCGCTCGAGGAGCAGAAGCAGCGGCTGCGCGATCCGGAGCTGCGCCGCCGTCTGGTGGAGGCCGCGAAGGAGCGCGACGAGCGCCGTCCCATCGGCGCCGAGGCGCGGCTGGGGTCGTACGAGTGGATCTTCGTGATGGACACGGCTGAAGGACCGCATCGCTCGGTGGCGGCGGTCGCGCGCGAGCGTGGCATCGACCCGGTCGAGGCGATCATCGATCTGGCGCTCGAGAAGGATCTCGACCGGTTCTTCCTGCAGCCGATCGCCAACGAGAATCAGGATCACGCCCTCGAGCTCATGAAGCATCCGCGGACGGTCGTCACGTTCTCGGACTCGGGCGCGCACGTCTCGCAGATCATGGACGCCTCGCTCCAGACTCACCTGCTGAGCCACTGGGTTCGGGCGAAGCAAGCCATGTCCCTCGAGCAGGCGGTGCGCATGCTGAGCTTCGAGCCGGCCACGCACTGGGGCTTCTTGGATCGCGGATTGATCCGCGAGGGCATGGCGGCCGATCTGCTCGTCTTCGATCCCGAGACGATCGCCCCGGAGATGCCCGAGGTCGTGCGCGATCTGCCGGCGGGAGCCCGTCGGCTCACGCAGCGGGCGCGCGGCATCGCGGCGACCGTGGTGAACGGCGAGGTCGTGCTGCGCGACGGCAAGCCCACCGGGGCGCTGCCGGGGCAGCTGCTACGCGGCGGCGCCCGCGGGCGGTAGTACGCGCGCAGGCCGTCGCGGGGCTGGGGCCCCGCCGGCCGAGGCGCGACCCTAGATGAAGGTCGTCATGGCGGCAACTCGGTCCAAGACAACCTGAGGAGGTCAAGGTCATGAGCTGGACCCTGGAGAAGTTCGCGGCGGCCTGTCAGCAGGCGCTCACCGAAGACCCCGGCCCCGCCGGCCGCAAGAAGGTGTGCGAGGTCGTCCAGGAGGTTCTCAAGGACGAGGCGTTCGTCGGCAAGTACGTCGGCGACGACGTCCCCGAGCGCAAGATCCTCTACGAAGATCCGAAGCTCGGCTTCTGCATCCTCGCCCACGTCTACACCGGCAAGAAGGAGAGCAATCCGCACGATCACGGTCCGTCCTGGGCGATCTACGGCCAGGCGCGCGGTGAGACCGTGATGAGCGATTGGGCGCTCGTCGAGGCTGCCAAGCCCGACAAGCCGGGCAAGGTGCGCCTCGCCACGAGCTACACGCTCAAGCCCGGCATGGCGCACGTCTACAACGAGGGCGATCTGCACTCGCCGCGCCGCGACGGACCGACGCGACTGATCCGGATCGAGGGCACGAACATGGACAAGGTGAAACGCCTCGCCTACGAGCGGGTGTGAGCCGAGGAGGAATCCGATGGCGCTGAGCTACGGAGTCGTCGAAGGCTGGGAGCAGCTGCCCAGCGGCTATTCTCACCGCGACGTCGCGGGCGTCGCGATCGACGGTGAGGATCGCGTCTATCTGATCTGTCGCGGGGATCATCCGATCATCGTCTACGACCGGAAGGGCAACTTCCTGGGCTCGTGGGGCGAGGGCCAGTTCACCCTGCGCACGCACGGCATCACCGTCGGACCGGACGGCCTCCTGTACTGCTCGGACGACGGCAACCACACCGTGCGGAAGTTCACGCCGCAGGGCAAGCTCCTGATGACGATGGGCACGATGAACACGCCTTCCGACACGGGGTACGACGGTAAGAACACCGCCACCGTGTCGAAGGCGGGTGGCCCGTTCAACCGGCCGACGAATCTCGCGGTCGGCCCGCGCGGCGAGCTGTACGTGTCCGACGGCTACGGCAACTGCCGCGTCCATCTGTTCTCGCCGACGGGCGAGCTCAAGCGCTCGTGGGGCGTGCCGGGTCAGGGCCCGGGCGAGTTCTTCTTGCCCCACGGCATCGCGGTCGCCTCCGACGGTCGCGTCTTCGTGTGCGACCGAGAGAACGATCGCATCCAGATCTTCAACCCGGACGGCGAGTATCTGTCCGAGTGGACCGACACGCGGCGCCCGACGCACGTGGTCTTCGACGCGCAGGGCCGCGCGTACGTCTCGGAGCTCTGGTGGCAGCCGGGTCAGACGTCGCGGCGCTATGGTCCCGCCGGCGAGATCCGCTCGGGCCGCGTGAGCGTCTACGACCGCGACGGCCGCGTGCTCGCGCGCTGGGGTGGCCCGGATCCGACGGCGGCCGGCAGCTTCGCGGCGCCGCACGGCATCGCGGTCGACTCGAAAGGCGACGTGTACGTCAGCGAGGTCACGTGGACGTTCGCGGGAAGCCGCGGTTACGTACCCGAGAGCTGCCACACGTTCCAGAAGTTCGCGCTGACGTCCTGATCGCCATCACGCGATCGCGCTGAGGAGCTGGGCCGGCGGCCTCGGAGCTGCCGGCCTCTTTCCCGTTCGTGTCCACTCGGTGGTTTCTCCTGGCGATTCTCACGGGCTCCTACGGCGCGGGCGCGTTCGGCGTGCTCGGGATCTCGCCCCTCTCGCCGAGCCTCGTCGCCGGCTTCGGCCTGACGCCGCTCGAAGTCGCGCTCATCGTTCCGTCGATCTGGGCCGCGTTCGCGGTGCTCTCGGCGATCGCCGCCGGCGCCGCGCTCGCGATCGGCCCCGCAATCGAACGCGTGCGACGCTAGGTCCGGCCGAAGGTGAGCTACGCGGCGGTCTTGCCGAGGATAGGAACGTGCCGAAGCGCAGCGCCGATCGCAGGATCGGAGTACACGCCGAACGCATCCACGAGAAAGCCCCGCACACCGCTCGTGGTCTCGATCGCGTAGACGATCGCCATGTCGTCGGGGTCCGACACACCCTCGAACCGGTAGTACCCGCGAATCACGACGTCCTTCGGCTCGAAGCGCTGACCCGTCCCGATCGCCTGGAGCCGGCCGTCGACCACGCGGAAGTGCTCCTGGTAGCCTCGCCGGATCAGCTCGTCGACCACGTGCGTGAGCGTCTCTTCCATCGCCATGTCCGGTCGCGCAACAGGTCCTGTCACGCCGGGCTCAGATCGGACAGATGAGCTGGCCGAGCCCGGCCGTGAGCTTTGCGTTCTCGTAGTCGACCGGCACATCGACGATCGAGGGGCCGGGGTG
Source organism: uncultured Candidatus Rokubacteria bacterium (assembly GCA_963789955.1). Taxonomy (GTDB): domain Bacteria; phylum Methylomirabilota; class Methylomirabilia; order Rokubacteriales; family CSP1-6; genus AR31. The sequence continues at coordinate 44,863 of CAWBMV010000017.1, read as the reverse complement.
CGCCAGGGCGTCCGCGAGGATCGGCCCCAGCGCGCGCGCCGAGTCGACCCGGTATCCCTTGGCGCCGAATGCCGCGGCCAGCGCCACGAAGTCCGGATTGCCGAACTTGACGCCGGATTCGCGCCCGAGATGCGTCTGCTGCTTCCACTGGATGAGATTGTATCCACCGTCGCGGAAGATGACGTTGACGATCCCGAGCCCGAGCCGGCACGCGGTCTCGAGCTCCTGGCTGTTCATGAGGAAGCCGCCGTCGCCGCTCACCGCCACCACCTTGCGCTCGGGATGCACGAGCTTGGCCGCGATGGCGGCCGGCAGCGCGAAGCCCATGGCCGCGTAGCCGTTGGAGATGAGCACGGTGTTCGGCTCGTACGCGGGAAACGTGCGGGCGATCCACAGCTTGTGCGTGCCGACGTCGGAGATCAGGATGTCCTCGCGGCCCATGCTCGCCCGGAGATCTCTCAAGATGCGCTGAGGCTTCAGCGGAAAGCGGTCGTCGGCGGCGCCTTCCTCGAGCTCGGCGAGGATGAACTGTCGCAGCTTGTGAAAGGGCGCCGGATCCTTCTGGCCCTTCACGAGCCCGCCGAGAAGCTCGATCGCCTCGCGCACGTCAGCCACCACCTCGACCGCCGGCTGATAGAAGCTGTCGACCTCGGCCGGCGTGAAGTCGATGTGCACGATCGACTTCTTGCGCTCCGGGTTCCAGAACTTCGGCGCGTACTCGACCGGATCGTAGCCGACCGCGATGATCAGGTCGGCCTTGTCGAAGCCGCACGAGATATAGTCCCGCGCCTGGAGCCCGACGGACAGGAGACAGAGATCGTCGTCGTACGGCATCGAGCCCTTCGCCATGAACGTGTGCGCGACCGGGATCCCGTGCGCTCGGGCGAACGTCCGCAGCTCGCCCGACGCGCGCCCGCGGATCACGCCGTTGCCGGCGAAGATCAGCGGAAACGACGCACTTTCGATCAGTCGCGCCGCGGTCTCGAGGGCCTGGCGGTCCGGCGACGGACGCCGGGCGCGCTCGGTCGAGAGCGGCGCGCCGTCGGTCTCCTCGCGCGCGAGGTCCTCGGGCACCTCGATGTGACAGGCTCCCGGCTTCTCGGACTCGGCCAGCTTGAACGCCTTGCGGATGACCTCGGGGATGACCCCGGCGGTCTCCACGCGCGTATTCCACTTGGTCAGCGGCCGGAAGTGCTCGACGATGTCGACGCGCTGGTGCGACTCCTTGTGGATGCGATCGCGTCCGGCCTGCCCCGTGATCGCCACCAGCGGCGCGCGATCGAGGTTCGCGTCGGCGACGCCCGTGGCGAGATTCGTCGCGCCCGGACCGAGGGTCGAGAGACACACGCCCGCGCGCCCGGTCAGGCGCCCGTACGCGTCGGCCATGAACGCGGCCCCCTGCTCGTGCCGCGTCGGGATGAAGGTGATGCGCGACTCCAGGAAGGAATCGAGGATGTCCAGGATCTCCTCGCCCGGCAGGCCGAACACATAGCGAACCTGCTCGTTCTCGAGGCACTGGACGATCAGATCCGAGGCTTTCATACGACCACGCCCGCCGTCAGGCCATCCAGACGGACTTGATGTTGACGAACTCGCGGATGCCGTACTCCGAGAGCTCGCGCCCGTAACCCGATTTCTTGATGCCGCCGAACGGCAGCCGCGGATCCGACTTCACCAGACCGTTGACGAACACCGCGCCCGCTTCGATCGCCGCCGCGAGGCGCTCGGCGCGCGCGTGGTCCCTGGTCCACAGCGCCGCGCCCAGCCCGAATTGCGAGTCGTTGGCCAGACGCACCGCATCCGTCTCGTCCTTGGCGCGAATCACCGCGGCCACCGGCCCGAACGTCTCCTCGTCGAAGGCCGGCATGCCCTTGTCCACCGCCGAGAGCAACGTCGCGGGATAGAACGCGCCCTTGCCGCGCGGGAGCTCGCCGCCGAGCAGACGCTGGGCCCCACGCTTGACTGACTCCTCGACCTGGCGGTGCAGCTCGTCGCGCAGCTCGACACGCGCCTGAGGTCCGATCTGCGTCTCGCGGGCCAGCGGATCGCCCATGCGGCGCGAGCGCAGCTGGTCGACGAACTTCGGGATGAACTTCTCGGCCACCGCGTCGACGACGATGAACCGCTTGGCCGCGATGCAGCTCTGGCCGCTGTTGACCAGGCGCGCGTCGGCGGCGACGTTGGCCGCACGCGTCGAGATCGGCGTCCTCGAGGACGATGAACGGATCGCTGCCGCCGAGCTCGAGCACCGTCTTCTTGAGCGCCTTCCCTGCCCGCTCGGCGACCTTGCTGCCCGCCAGCTCGCTGCCCGTGAGGGTGACGGCGACGATGCGCGGGTCGTCGATCAGGCCGGCGACGGCCGACGACTCGATCAGCGCGGTCGAGAAGAGCCCGCGCGGGAATCCCGCCTCGCGGAACACCTCCTCGATCTGGAGCGCGCAGCGCGGAACGTTCGAGGCGTGCTTCAGGACGCCCGCGTTGCCGGCCATGAGCGCCGGCGCGGCGAAGCGGAACACCTGCCAGAACGGGAAGTTCCAGGGCATGACCGCGAGCACGACACCCAGCGGATCGAAGCGCACGTAGCTCTTCTTCGCGTCGGTCTCGCGCGGCTGGACGGCCAGGAAGCCCTCGGCCGAGTCCGCGTAGTAGTCGCATACCCACGCGCACTTGTCGGCTTCGGCCTCCCCCTGCGTGATCGGCTTGCCCATCTCGAGCGTCATCGTGCGGGCGAACTCCGCCCGGCGGCGCCGCAGGATCTGCGCCGCCCCGCGCATCCGCTCGGCGCGCACCTTGAAGGGCACGGTGCGCCACTCGAGGAACGCCGCGTGGCTCTGCGCGACGATGCGGTCGAGCTCGCGGCTCGAAGTCGCGGTGAACGTCTCGAGGACTTCCCCGGTCGCTGGATTGACCGATTGCAGGCTCATGGGCGCCTCCCACCTTCCCTCTATGCTCTCTCCGGTCCGGCGATCACGCAACGAAACGGCATATCAGAGATGTCGGCGGGCGAGGCTCTCAGCATACACGTGAAGCAGGCGATGCATCTCGCGCATCGCATCCTCGGCGGCTCCGCGCTCGCCGGCGGTGCGCAGGTGCTTCAGAATGGTCTTCTTCGTCTCGCCCGATTCCTCCTGCTCCACCGCTTCGTGCACGGCATAGTTCTGGCCGCCCCACTCCGGACGGACGCCGTAGTGCTCGACGAGCGCCCGGCCGACCGTGCGGGCGATCTCGACCACTTCCTCCTCCAGGAGCGCCGTCGCGCAGAGTGCCGCGCTCCACGGCCGCTCGTGGGCCAGCTCGCGGAAGAAGCTCACGATGGCGGCCATCTCCGGCACGGCGACGATGCCGTCATACGCGTCGCGGGCATAGCCGAGATCGTCGCCGATGCGGCGGAAGAGCTCGTCGTGATCGGGCGTGGCGCCGACCTCGCCGCCCAGAAATCCGAGATCCTCGACCAGCAGGTGCCGTGCGCAATCCTTGCGAACCTCGAAATCCTCGCAGCGCGTGTGGATGCCGCTGAAGATGCGGGGAAACCACGCGATCAGCAGGTAGTGCTGGGCGATGTGCCCCCACACCTGCTCACGGCTCAAGGAGCCCGCGGCGAACCGCTTGAAGTACTCGGAGCGCCTGAAGGGATTCTGCGCAAGCAGCTCGGCCGTCAGCGAGTCGAACCATTGCTCGGTCGTCATGGTGTCTTCCTCATAGCGAAGAGGCGCCGACGTTCGGCGTGACGACGCTCGTCGGCGGGCGCCTCGAGCGGGTGGCGCTCTCGAACGCGTGCGCGATGCGCAACAGGGTCGGCTCGCGCCACGCGCGGCCGAGAAATGTGAGCCCGATCGGCGTGCCCTCGGCCGTGTAACCGGCCGGAACGATCACGCTCGGGTAGCCGGCCTTGGCGCCGATGGCGGCACCGGACCATCCCGGGAACACCAGCGCGTCGAGGCGCTCACTGGCCATCACCCGATCGATTCCGTCGGCTCTCGAGATGCGGAGATCCTCGGCGCGGCTGCGGCGGTACGTCTCGGTCCGGAGCCCGTTCGTCGACTGGGCCGCGAGCAACCGCACCTGACCGAAGCGCAGCATCTCCTGGGGGCGCGCTTCGTTGAAACGGATCAGGTCACGGATCGAATGCACCGGTGACGATTCGCCGAGGCCCTGCAAGTACCGGTTCAGATCGCGCTTGAACTCGTAGAGCATGACGTCGGAGCGAAAGTCGGTCACTTCGCGGGCGGTGGCGATGTTCGCGGGATCGACGAGGGTCGCGCCGAGACCACCGAGAGCGTGCAGAGCCGTGTCGATCACGGGCGCCTCGGCGGCAGCCAGGCGCTCGTAGAACACCGCACGCGGCACGCCGAGCCTGACGCCCTCGAGCCCGCCTTGTGACAGCAACTCCGTGTAGTCGCGCCGCGCGTGCCGGCGGCTCGCCCGTGTGGCGCGATCGAGGGTGTCGACCCCGGTCATCGCGGCCAGGAGGATCGCGGCGTCCGTGACCGTGCGGCCGAACGGGCCGGCGGTGTCCTGACTGGCCGCGATCGGCACGATGCCGGACCGTGAGATGAGACCGAGAGTCGGCTTCACGCCGACGACCGAGTTCCAGTTGGCCGGACTCAGGATCGAGCCGGACGTCTCGGTGCCGACCGCGACGGTGCAGAGGCCGGCGGCGACGACGACGGCCGAGCCGCTACTGGAGCCCCCAGGGCTGAGGCTCTCCCCGTATGGATTCTTGACCTGACCTCCACGCGAGCTGTACCCGGCGGGCATGTCGGTGGTCATGAAGTTCGCCCACTCGGTCATGTTCGCCTTGCCCAGGATCACCGCACCCGACTCGCGAAGTCGCGCGACGAGGAACGCGTCGCGCGGCGCGACGCAATCCTTGAGGGCCAGCGAGCCGGCACTGGTGTGCAGGCGGTCGGCCGTCGCGATGTTGTCCTTCAGGAAGATCGGAATGCCGTGCATCGGCCCCCGGCTGCCCCTCGAGGCGCGCTCCCGGTCGAGGGCTTCGGCTATCTCGCGGGCCTCGGGGTTCACCTCGAGCACGGCGTTGAGCCGCGGGCCGCCGCGGTCGTACGCCTCGATTCGCTCGAGGAACCGTTCGGTCAGCTGCAGGGAGGTCAGGCGGCCCTGCTGCATGGCCGCCTGAACCTCCGTGATCGTCACCCAGCACGGATCGCGGTCCGCCGTCGCTGACACGCGAGCGATTCTATCTCACGCGACCTCTTCGCGAGAGGACGGCGATCGACTCAGATTACGAGTCGCGACTCGGCCGGCGGGGGCCCCAGCCCCGCGACGGCCTGCGGCGCGAATTGCGTCAGCACTTCGGCGCTTCTCGAAGCTTCGCCCGCGATCTGATCACCGGGCTTCATGTCCTGCAGGGTCTCGCCCGCCCTGGCAGACCTCGCATCGCCAACCGCGAGCGAGTATCATCGGCGGCATGACGTCGAAGATCCGTGTGGGCACGCGCGAAGGGCTCTGGTGGGTCGAGACCGATCAGGTCTTCCCCGTAGAGGCGCTCACCGGGAAATCCCTCACGGCGCTCGCGGTCGACGGTCCGCGCGAGTGGGCCGTCGTCGACGGCCGGACTCTCTGGGAGGGTGTCGACTCCACCTGGAAGCCACGCGCGACGATCGAAGGACCCGCGGCGACGTCTCTGGCGGCGACGCCGATCGGTCTCCTGATCGGCACCGAGGAGGCGCATCTGCTGCGCCTGAACGGCAGCACCCTCGAGCCGGTCGAGTCGTTCGAGGCGATCGAAGGACGCGACACGTGGTACACGCCCTGGGGTGATCCAGCCGACGTGCGGTCGATCTCGGCCGCGCGCGACGGCGCGCTGTACGTCAACGTCCACGTCGGCGGCGTCGTTCGCTCGCGCGACGGGGGTCGGACCTGGACGCCGACGGTCGACATCGAGAGCGACGTGCACCAGGTGCTCGCGCATCCGAGTCGCTCCGAGATCGTGCTCGCCGCGGCGGCCGTGGGCTTCGGGATCAGTCGCGACGCCGGCCAATCCTGGCGATTTATCACCGCCGGCATGCACGCCCACTATCTGCGCGCGGTCGCGGTCAGCGCCGAGACGTGCTCGTGTCGGCGTCGACGGGGCCGGGCGGCCGACGCGCCGCCCTCTATCGTGCGCGACTCGCAGGAGGAGGCCGCGTTCGAGCGTTGCACCGACGGCTTGCCGTCCTGGTTCGGTGACAACGTCGATACCGGTTGTCTCGCGGCGGACGACGGCGGTCTCGTCGTATGCGGGACCGAAGACGGTCACGTGTTCCGCTCGGTCGACGGAGGTGAGCGATGGAACCTCGTGGCCAAGGGCTTGCCGCCGATCACCAGTGTCGTCCTGCGATGATTCGAGCGCGACGAGCAAGCTCGGTCGTAGCCGTCGCGCTCCTGCTCGTCGGCGCCGGTGCGGCGCCCGCACCGACGCAAACGCTCTATGCCCCCGAGACGATCGATCGCAACTTCCGGATCGAGTTCGACGTGACTCGCAATCGCAGGGGCCCCGCGGTCGAAGGCTATCTCTACAACGACGCGCATCAGACGGCTCAGCGCGTCCGCCTTCAGGTCCAGCGAGTCGACGCGTCCGGCGGAGTCGTCGGGACCTCGGCGTTCTGGGTGATCGGCGACGTGCCGATGGGGTCCCGCGCGTTCTTCAGCACCTCCGTGGCCGAAGCGGCGAGCTACCGCGTCCAGGTGCTCTCGTTCGACTGGACGTGCTCGGGCGGCAGCGGCGGAGGCGGCGGCGGGATGTAGCTTTGCCCGAGACGCGTTCGTGATCCACTCACCGCCTTTCTCTCTCCCGCTGGTCCTTCTTCTCTTCCTCTTCGCGCTGTTGATCTTTCTGGTCGAGATCCGTGTCCTGACGTACGCGTACCGCAAGGTCGGCGTCAATCCGCGCTATGCCTTCGCCGTGATGCTGTTGTCCTTGATCGGAGCGGGAGTGGACATCCCGCTCTTCGCGATCGGACCCGGGGTGGCCGGGCGGACGACTCACGGGACCATCGTGGCGCTCAACGTGGGCGGCGCGCTGATTCCGATCCTCGTGTCGCTGTACCTGGTGGCCCGCACCGGCATGCTCGTGCGGATGCTGATCGGCACGGTGGTGGTCGCGGCGGTGGTGCACAGTCTTGCCGAGCTGGTTCCGGGCGTCGGCATCGCGGTGCCCATGATCGCGCCACCGCTGGTCGCCGCCGGCGTCGCCCTGCTCCTGGCATTCCGCCGGGCGCCGCCGGTTGCTTACGTCGCGGGCTCCATGGGGACCCTGATCGGGGCCGACCTCCTCAATCTCGGGCGGATCGCGCGCCTGGGCGCGCCGATCGTATCGATCGGAGGCGCGGGCACATTCGACGGCGTATTCCTGACCGGCATCCTCGCCGGCCTGCTCGCCTGATCGCGGGTTAGACGGGAAGCCGGCCCCGGTCAGTCGGCGGGCTCGGCGGCGATCGCGCCGCTCAAGCGTCCGCCGCGGTCGCCCATGGTCCGTCCCCTCGCGATCGTGAGCATCGCGGTCGCGCCGAAGGCGTCGATGACGAAATCACGGGCGCTGCCGTGGCGAGAGGGGAGCATCGATTGGTGCGCCTCGTCGGCGAAGGAGCACACCAGGCAGATCGAGAGCGCCACCCACGCGGCCGTCCGCGGGCTCAGGCCGCCCACCTCGTGGAGTGCCCGATGCCAGAGCAGTGCCAGCACGGCGTACTCGAGCACGTGGGCCAGCTTGCGCAGCACCATGTGGATGGCCTGAAGCTCGGAGGAGGGCACTCCGGGCATCAGGAATTTCAGGAAAGGCAGAACGTAGCGTCCCGTTTCCTGAGCGGCGAAGTAGGCGCTGCCGAGAAACAGGACCAGGACCAGCCAGAACGACGCGATCGCGAACCGGGTGCGAAGCATGGCTGCCAGCGTACAGCGCGGATCGCGCGTGCGCACGCACTTGGGCGCCTCGAACGAGGCGCCCAGGTGCGTGCCGAACGATCAGCCGCCGGCCGCGGCTCCGCCGAGCTGCCTGTCCGCCGCCTGCGCGGCCCGCTGGAAGTCACGTTCGCCGAACGCGTAGAGATGCGCGCCGCCCATGAAGATCTGCGCCGCGATCTCGCGCGGCACGTTCTTCAGCAGATTCGTCGAGACGTGCGGGAAATTCGAGTCGAAGTGCGGATAGTCGGTCGAGATGCACATACGGTCCGCGCCGATGAGACCGGCCGTCGCTTCGATCTCCGGCTCGCTCCCCTCGACCGCCGCCCAGCAGTTGCGCCGGAAGTACTCGCGCGGCGTCATCGACAGGTACGGCGCGTGTGAGTCGCGATATTGCGGATAGTCCCACTCGATGCGCGACAGGAGACCCGGCGCCCAGGAGTTCTGCGCCTCGAGGAAGCCGACGCGAAGCTTGGGGTGGAACTCGAACACGCCGCCGATGATCATCGCGATCAGCGCCTGCTGCATCTCGATCCAGTGGCTGGCGACGTGACGGTAGAACCGGTTCTCGCCGTAGAGGTCGTTGAAGTACGAGTACCAGGCTCCCGTGCCCTCGTGGAAGCCCCAGGTCACGTTGAGCTCCTCGTGCAGGCTGTAGAGCGGATCCCAGTAGTTCGAGTGCCAGTAGTGGCCGTTGACGAGATTCGGCCGGATGAACGAGCCGACCGCGCCGAGCTCGCGCACGCAGCGGACGAGCTCGCGCGAGGCCAGGTGCACGTCGTGCACCGGCAGCATCGCGACGAACTTCAGCCGCTCCGGGCTGTACTGGCAGAACTCGTGGATCCAGTTGTTGTAGGCCTGGCAGAGAGCCAGCGAGAGCTGGGGATCCAGATTGTCGCGCGCGATGAGCGAGAGCCCCGTCGTCGGGTACAGCACCGCGATGTCGACGCCTTCCATCGCCATGCCCATCACCTGCGCTTCGGCGTTGTACTTGCGGTCGATCGCGAAATCGAGGCGGCCGGTGTCCGCGAGCCGCGAGCCCGACAGCGGCTGGGTGCTGTGCGTCGAGCCCGGGCGGTTCCGCTTCCGGTATTGCTGCATCTCGGCGTCACGCGTCGTGGGCAGGCCGTCGATGACGATCGTCCCGCGCCGCGCCCGGCCGTCGGCGCCCACCTGGAGCATCACGCGGTCCTTGAACCGCGGATCCAGATAGCGATCGAAGAGGTCCACCGGCTCCATGATGTGCATGTCGCAGTCGACGAACCGTAGGCCGTCCTTCATCTCGTCCTCCCCCGCGTGAAGATGGGCGCGCCGAGGCGCGCCGTCCACACTGATATCCCGCTGAGCCGCGACTATATCGCGCCGGGTGTTAGAGTCAAGCTATCCGGGCGCCGCCCGGCAACAAGGAGGCCTCCATGTGCGTCGATAACGACTCTCGTCCGCCAATTCATCCGATCGCCGGCGGCTCGGCCGGCTCGCGCGACCTTCGGCTCAACTCGTCGGACGGCACGCGCTTCATGGCTCACGCGGCGCGCGCCGGCAAACCGACGGGCGCCGGGATGGTCGTCATCCCCGACGTGCGCGGGCTGCATCCGTACTACAAGGAGCTCGCCGACCGCTTCGCCGAGGTGGGCGTGGACGCCGTCGCGATCGACTTCTTCGCGCGGACCGCACCCTCTGACGATCGTGGCGAAAGCTTCGACTTCATGCCACACGTGCCGCAAACGAAGCCCGACGCCCTTCAGGCCGACATCGCGGCGGCCGTCGCGTACTTGAAGAGCAAAGACGGCGGCGAGGTGCGGTCGATCTTCTCGGTCGGGTTCTGCTTCGGCGGCGCGCTCTCGTACCTGCAGGCCGCGAGCGGGCTCGGCTATTCGGGCGTGATCGGGTTCTACGGCTGGCCGCTCGGTCTCAGTCGCTGGCCGGACCGGCCCAAGCCGATCGACGCGGTCCCGCGCTACAAGTGCGGCGTGCTCTCGCTCTTCGGCGGCGCCGATCAGGGCATTCCCCAGACCGCCGTCGACGAGTTCGACGCCGCGTGCCGGAAGGCCGGCGTGAAGCACGATTCGACGGTCTATCCGGGCGCGCCGCACAGCTTCTTCGATCGCAAGCAGACGGAGTTCGCGGAGGCCTCGGCCGACGCCTGGAAGCGCGTTCAGGCCTTCGTTCGTCAGCACGCCAAGGCCTAGTGTCGCGCCGGATGGCGGCCCGCGAGCCGGCGCGCGGGCCGCTCGCCGTTCTTCTCACCGCCGCGCCGAACCTCGGTTCCTGACGTGGCCGACCGTCCCCACGTGGTCGTGGTGGGCGGTGGCTTCGGCGGGCTCAACGCGGCCCGCGCGCTCGCGGATCGGCCCGTGCGGGTCACCCTGCTGGACCGACGCAATCACCATCTGTTTCAGCCGCTCCTCTACCAGGTCGCGACCGCGGCGCTGAACGCGTCCGACATCGCGGCGCCGCTGCGCTCGGTGCTCCGCCGCGCCCGGAACGTCACGGTGCTCCTGGCGGAGGTCCAGCGAATCGATCTCGGCGCGCGGCGGCTCGCGCTCGATCGCGGCGAGATCGGCTACGACGCGCTCATCCTCGCGGCGGGCGCCAGCCATTCGTACTTCGGCCACGAGGACTGGGAAGCCGTTCGCTCCCGGTCTGAAGACGCTCGAAGACGCGCTCGAGATCCGCCGCCGGGTGCTCCTCGCGTACGAATCCGCCGAGCGTGAGACGGACGGCGCCGAGCAGCGCGCGCTGCTCACCTTCGTGGTCGTCGGCGGCGGTCCCACCGGCGTGGAGCTGGCCGGCGCGCTCGGCGAGATCTCACGCCAGACCATCGCGCGCGATTTTCGCGTCATCGATCCGACCAAGGCGCGCATCGTCCTCGTCGAGGGCGGTCGCCAGAATCCTCAGCGCCTTTCCGGAGCCGCTGAGCGGCCGCGCTCAGGATGCGCTCGAGCGCATCGGTGTCGAGGTCCGCACCGGAACGACCGTCACGCGAGTCACCCCCGACGCGGTCTGGCTCGGCGGCGAGCAGATTCGCGCGCGCACCGTGCTCTGGGCCGCGGGGGTGGCGGCGTCGCCGCTCGCCCGGACCCTGGGCATCACGCTCGATCGGGCCGGTCGCGTCCCCGTCGAAGCGGATCTTTCGATCGCGGGTCACCCGGAGGTGTTCGTCATCGGGGATATGAGCGTCTGTCGCGGCCCATCGGGCGCGCCGCTCCCGGGGCTGGCCCCCGTCGCGATCCAGCAGGGCCGGCGCGCGGCGGACAACGTGCTGCGACGTCTGAGCGGCCGGCCGACTCGCGCCTTTCGCTACCGCGATCGCGGAACCATGGCGACCATCGGGCGCGCCGCGGCCGTCGCGGTCGTCGGCGGCATCCAGCTCTCGGGCCTGATCGCGTGGCTCGCGTGGCTCTTCGTGCACATCATGTTCCTGATCGGCTTTCGCAATCGCTTCCTCGTGCTGTTCGAGTGGGCCTGGGCCTACCTGTCCTGGCAACGCGGCGCCCGACTCATCACACGTCCCTGGCGAAGCCGCGACTGAAGTTGCAGCCCGCCGGCTGAGAAGCGTCTTGAGCTAGGGATACTGCGCTTCGAGGCTTCTGAAGAACGCCTGGACGTGGGCCGCCCCGAGCGGACCCGGTTGAACGCACGGGCGCAGGGCATTGGTCACGCTGTCGTACGCGAGCTTGCGATAGCTCTCGAACTGCGCCTCGTCGTACCACTGATCGACGGTCGTCTGATGCGGGAAGTCGGGATTCTCCAGCTTGTACTGGCGGACGTCGGCCGCGTCGTCCGCCGTCACGGCCGGCTTGACCCAGACGATGACGCCGGTGCGGTCGGCGTCGCTCTGAGCGGCGAAGCCGAGCTGATCCCAGTGCTCCTGGCGATAGAGGATCTTGCCGGCGATCACGTGCCGGGCCGCGAGGCCGTTGTTCGGCGCGTGATCCAGAAAGCCCTGGACGCCCAGCGAGATTTCGGCGCCGAAATCGATGCGGCAGCGGCGGATCGCGTCGCCCAGATCGGCGAAACACGGCCCGGGGTCGGCGCCGCAGTCGAGCAGCACGATGTAGCGGCAGCCGCGCTCGACCAGCGGATAGAGGCCCGTGTTGTCGAAGTGACCGCCGTCCGTCAGATAGCAGTAGGTCGACAGGTCCGTGGTCTGCGACAGCGCTTCGCTGAGGAGATAGAAGGGCCACAGCGCCGCGAGAGGCTCGCGCCAGCGCGCGGCGTACGGCGTCGGAGCCCAGAAGCCGAGCCGCGCGTTCACGAGCGCCAGGAGCACCACGAGGGGCATGCTCGGGGTTCGTGAGCCCATGTTGGGGCTCGCGGCCGCTCCCGAGATCGCCGCGGCCGTGCCGAGTGTGAGCTCGCCGCCCATGTACTCGTCGGTCCGCCGGTAGCCCGTGCGCGCCGAGCCGCAGTAATAGCTCGAGAGCACGAAGTTGGCGGCCGAGCGCTGGGCGGTCGCGAGATCGACGCTGGCCACGAGGTTCAGGGTCGTGTTGACGAGATGGTACGGCGCGCCGCGGTCGTGATTGCAGAGGCTCCTGAGCGGTACGTCGTCGCCCGGTACGGCGTCGGTCACCTGCTCGCCGCGGCGGTCGGGATTCGACGCTCCGAGGTACGCCCGCACCAGACGCGCCTTGTAGAAGGCGTGCATCGAGAGCCCGTTCGGATCCGACATCCAGCCCAAGCCCACCACGGCGGCGACCGCCAGCAGGATTTCCGCGACCCCGACGTAGAAGAGCGTGAACGTCACGCTCTCGTCGTCGAAGCGCCAGAGGAACATCGCCTGGCTCCCGCTGCCGACGATCGCGAGCGCGACGAGAATCCACGCGCGGTAGTTGACGCCGGGCAAGCGCCTGCGTCGAAGCTCCGAGATGGCGAACACGAGCTGCACGACGGCTCCCGCGATCACCCCGTACGAGAGCGCCTCCGCGACGTCGAGGTCGATCGCGACCGCGACGATGCTCTTCCGCGCCGCGTACGCCAGGAGCAGGACCAGGACGCCCAGCACGACGTAGGGCGCGACCAGGAACACCACTTGCGTCGTCCGGCTCTGCGGCTCGGCGCTGTCCTTGGCTCGACCCGACGGCGCGGCCTGGTAGGCGGTCCACGCCGCGCTCGCCGCCGCCACGACGACCGCGCCCCAGCCTCCGGCCTGACGAACGGCGGACCACACCCGTCCCGTCTTCGGATAAAAGAAGAACCAGACGATCTCGTGGCCGAACCCGGCGACCGCCAGGCAAAGAGCGAGCAGCACCGTGATCATGAGCAGGCCGCTGTTCCACTGAGCGAGGGTCGTGCGATGCGCATCGTGCGGGACGTGGCCGTTCACCCTGGCCGTCGTCACCAGCTTCACGACATGCGCGACTGCGACGAGCCCGGCCGCCACCAGGGACAGGCCGGGCACTGACAGCCACGAGGGGCCGGTCGCCCCGCTGTTCACTCGCTCCGCGAGGAACGCCGCGAATCCGAAGAGCGTCAGCAAGCCGAACAAGCGCCAGCCACGGTGTCGACGTGCCGTGGAGAAGCCACAGGATCGATACGGCCGCCATCGCCACGAGGAGAATCACGAGTGGCGCTGCCGCATACGCGACCCGGGCCCAGAGCACCTGGCCGTGGGTCAGGTCGGCGTCCTCGCAGAGGGTCCACAGCACCTGGTAGGTCACGTCGTCGCCCTCGGGCGTCGAGCACGCGAAGCCCATGGCGACGTCCCGGTTCCAGGCGACGAAGTAGAGCTGCGCCGCCATGACCACCACCAGGAGCATTGGCACCAGCACGAGCCAGTTGAAGACGAGGCTCCGCACGTAGAACGTGACCGCGCGCCAGGTGTCGGCGCTCAAGGCGCCGCGGCGCGGCGTCAGATAGTTGGCGAAGAGACGGAGATGGTGAATCGGATCGCGCGCGGCCCGCGACTCGTCCGGCGGCTTCGACGAATCCTGAGCGGTGAGGAGCGTGGACGGCCGTCGGCTCGGCTCGATGTCCTCGGCCTCGGGAAAGAGATCTCTCGGCTGCCGCTCGGCTCGCGACAGCCAGGCGCTCCACCAGGCCCCGGTGAAGCCGCCGCCCGACACCGTGGACACATAGTCGAAGATCCCGAGCAGCCCGAGCTTCTGGAGAGCCTGGAGCGCGCCGAGCCCGAAGGTCGCGCTTCGGATGCCGCCGCCGGACATGGCAAGCCCCACGAGGTTGTCCGTGGCAGGCGGAGCCGCCGTCGGCGGCGTCTGCGCCGGCTGGTGAGCCCGCTCAGCGCTCACGCCGACTTCGACGGCCTGGGCTCGCCCTTGCGGCCCTGTCCAAGCGACCGGAGACGACCCACCAGCGACTTCAACATGCTCGTGTCCGCCGGATGACTGCGCCGCGCCAGCGCGAGCGCCCGAGGATCGACCTGCTCGTAGCCCGCGTAGCCTGCACGATGACGCCTGAGCACGATCGCCCATCGCTCCATCGCGAGCGGCGACACCGGCATCGGTCTCTTCGACGCTGTTTCGGCGGGGGCGCGGGAGCGCCGATCTTCGAGCTCGAGGGGACGCCCCGACGGATGTGACGGTTCAGCCATGGCGCCTTTCGTCGATACTGGCATACCGACCCTGGATGTCGTGAACTCTTATCCCCGCGCCATTGACATGACGGTTAGGCTAGGCTTCGCGTGGATATGGACGCCGCGACCGAAAATCTGCTTCGCGAGCTCGAAACCAGTCCGACCGACCTGAAGCGGCTCGTCATCAGCGCCCTCTTGCGAAATCGCACGGCCATCGCGATCGAGGCCGAAGCGATCGCGCGCTGGGAGCGCGACGATCCGCGAAGCTGGTCCTCTGTCCAGGACTGGCTCCTCTCCCAAAACATCACGATCACAGTCCTTCGAAGCCGCCCCGCCCACCCGGCCTATCAGCTCCTCCCTCCACCCCCCGCCCCCCAACCCCCCGCCGCCAACCTCCCCAACTAGCCAACTCGTCCTCGGCTTCGACCGCAGCACCGCTCGAGTCCAATAGCCACTCGCGTCCACTCTTCGCCGACAGCCGTCTTGTGTCTATGCACTTTCCGGGTTCTAGGCTCGCGTCACCAGGGTGGTGGTCGTGGGGCGGGGCGTGGGTGGGGGGTGCGGGACCCGTTCCCTCCAAGCGTACGGCGGATCGCCGCGCGCCGGGATGGAGCCCAGCCGCCGCGGGCCGGCGCACGCATGCCGCGTGGTCCCGCACCCCCCACCCACGCCCCGCCCCACGACCACCACAAAAAACCGCGTTTGCCAGTCCCGCCGCGAAGCGGGTAGTCTGAGCAGGCGTCGAGCGGGGCTCCAGCCCGCGCGGCGAAGGAGCTTCCGCTACCGTGAGCACGTCAGCCGGCACCTGGACCTCAGAGACCATTCCGATCGGCGGAGTCGCCGTGCAGGTCGCCCGAGCAGGCGACGGTCCGCCTCTTCTCGTGCTTCATCACGACGTGGGCACACTCCCGCGTCTACCCTTCTACGATGCGCTCGCGCGCCGCTTCACCGTGCTCGTGCCGTCGCACCCCGGGTACGACGGATCCGAGCGTCCCCAGTGGATGCGCAACGTCCGCGATCTGGCCGCCGTGCACCAGTGGCTGCTCGGCGAGCTCGCGATCACGCGCGCGCCGCAGGCCGTCACGGTGGTCGGGCTCGGCTTCGGTGGCTGGGTCGCGGCGGAGATGGCGACGCAGGCCCCGCGCGCGTTCCGCAAGCTCGTCCTCGTGGGCGCCATGGGTCTCAAGCCCGATCGCGGCGTGATCGCTGACCAGGCGCTCGTCTCGTATATCGACTACGTGCGGCTCGGGTTCAGCGATCAGAGCGCGTTCGATCGTCTCTTCGGCGCCGAGCCGGAGACCAGCCGGCTCGAGCACTGGGACTTGAATCGCGAGATGTCTTTCCGCATCGCGTGGAAGCCCTACATGTACAACGCTTCCTTGCCGCATCTCCTCGGCGGCATCGCCACGCCCACCCTGGTCGTCTGGGGGCGCGACGATCGCATCGTGCCCCTCGAATGCGGCGAGCGCTACGCCAAAGCGCTGCCCCGGGCGCGCCTCGAGGTCCTCGAGGGCGCCGGCCACTTCGTCGAGATGGAGAAACCCACCGAGCTTGCGCGGCTCGTCACCGATTTCGTGAGCCAAGGAGACGCCTGATGCATCTCATGTACTTCACCGAGCAGCCAATGTCGGCGTACCCCGAGGCCGAAGGCCGGGAGTTCGGGGCGACCGCCCTCATGTTCTCCAATCGCCACTTCGATCCGGCCGCCGGCAGCCGCCTCTACAACGAGTACCTCGAGCACTACCGGCTGGCCGAGAACGTCGGCTTCGACGGCATCATGCTCAACGAGCACCACAACGCGCCGTTCTGTATGCAGGCCAAGTGCAACGTCTTCGCGTCGATCCTGGCGGCCACGACCCGGCGCGTGAAGATCGTCCTGCTCGGCAACCCGCTGCCGCTCGCCGACAACCCCGTGCGGCTCGCCGAAGAGCTCGCGATGATCGACATGGTCTCGCGCGGGCGGCTCGTGTCTGGGTTCGTGCGCGGCGGCGGCCAGGAGCAGCTCGCCACCGGCGTCAACCCCGCCTTCAACCGCGAGCGCTTCGAGGAGGCGCACGAGCTGATCGTGCGGGCGTGGACGCAGCCCGGGCCGTTCCGGTGGGAAGGGGCCCACTACCAGCATCGCGTCGTGAACCCGTGGGCGGTGCCGCTGCAGAAGCCGCACCCACGGGTCTGGATTCCCGGCGTGCTCAGCAAGGAAACGATCATCTGGGCGGCGAAGAAGCGCTACCCGTACATCGCGCTGAGCACCGCGATCGATGCGACCAAGAAGATCTGGGAGCTCTACGATTCGGTCGCGCAGGAGACCGGCTACGCCGGCGGCCCCGAGTACCGCGGCTATCTCCAGCGCTGCCACGTCGCTGAAACCGAGGAGAAGGCCCTGGAGAACGCGCGGCAGTTCATGTGGATGCAGGGCGAGTTCACCGGCCTGGCGCACCCGGTCTGGTCGACGCCGTCCGGCTACTTCTCACCCTCGATCCGGACCCAGTTCGTCGAATACGCGGTCGGGCGCCGATCCAATCCCCGCGGCTCGTCCTTCGAGGATCAGATCAACAGTCAGATGATCGTCGCGGGGACGCCCAAGACCGTGATCCCGAAGCTCCGGCGGCTGCTCGAGGAGACGCGGCCGTCCATCCTCGGCTTCTGGGCGGCCGATGGATTCGTCTCGAGCGCGGATACGCGGACGTGCATCCGGCTCATGGGCGAGGAAGTGCTGCCCGCCCTGAGAGAAATCGGAAAAGAGCTCGGCCTCTGGAGCCCCTTCGAGGCCAATGCGCCTGTGAGTATGGCCTTCCCCGACTCGGCGGCGCCCGCCAACGAGCGCACCGCCGCCCGCGTTCCAACACCGTTGGAGGTGTCCTGATGCGTCGTCCGCTCGTGGCTCGGCGTCCTGCTCGTCGTTCTCCTGGCCTTCTCGGTCGTCACCCCGGCGCTCGCGGCGCCGGAGCCGGGGACGATGGTCTGGGGCGTCCACGTGACCCTGGTCTCGCGCTGGCTCGATCCGGGCGAGACCGAAGCGCTGATCACGCCGTTCATGGTGCTGTATGCGCTCCACGACGCGCTGGTGAAGCCGATGCCCGGCAACATCAGCACACCGAGTCTCGCCGAGTCGTGGTCCGTCTCCAAAGACGGCATCACCTACGACTTCGTCTTGCGCAAGAACGCCAAGTTCCACAACGGGGATCCAGTGACCGCCGAGGACGTGAAGTTCACCTTCGAGCGGTATAAGGGCGCGTCGGCCCGATTGCTCAAGGACAAGGTGAAGGAGGTCCAGGTCGTCGCCCCGAACCGCGTACGCTTCGTGCTCAAGGAGGCATGGCCGGACTTCATCGCCTTCTACGGCACCTCGGCCACCGGCGCCTCCTGGATCGTGCCCAAGAAGTACGTCGAGAAGGTGGGCGAAGAGGGATACAAGAAGGCGCCGGTCGGCGCCGGCCCGTTCAAGTTCGTCTCGTTCCAGCCCGGCATCGAGCTCGTGCTCGAGGCGTTCCCCGACTACTGGCGTAAGGCGCCGCAGGTGAAGCGCATCGTCATGAGGAGCATCCCCGACGAGAGCACGCGAGCCGCGGCGGTGAAGACCGGTGAGGTGGACATCGCGTACCTCTTCGTCGGCGCGATCGCCGAGGAGCTGCAAGCGCACGCCCGGAGTCAGGATCACGGCTCCCCTGCTCTACGGCATCTACTGGCTCGACTTCCTCGATCAGTGGGACCCGAAGTCTCCGTGGCACGACAAGCGCGTCCGCCAGGCGGCGAGCCTCGTCATCGATCGCGCCGCAATCAACCAGGCCGAGATGCTGGGCTACGGCAAAGCCACCGGAGGGTTCGTGCCGCCGGAGTTCGACTTCGCGCTCAAGGTCGAGCCGCCGCCGCTCGATACCAAGCGCGCCAAGCAGCTCATGACCGAGGCCGGCTATCCCAACGGCTTCGACGCGGGCGACCTCACGCCGCTCCCGCCCTACACGTCGCTCGCCGAGACGGTGGGCGGCTATCTCCAGGGCATCGGCATCCGCACCAAGGTGCGGACCATGGAGCGCGCGACCTTCATGACCACGTGGCACGAGAAGAAGCTGAAAGGGCTCCTCATCGGCGCGACCGGTGCGGCGGGCAACGCGGCGGCCCGACTCGAGCCGTTCTTCACCAAGGGCGGCCTCTACGCGTACGGCTCGCTGCCCGAGATCGACGACCTCTTCCAGCAGCAGGCCAAGGAGCTCGACCGCAAGAAGCGGGAGGCGACGCTCCATCAGATCCAGAAGATCGTCATCGATCAGGCGATGGTGGCGCCGATCTTCCAGCAAGGATTCATCTGGGGCGTGAGCTCGCGGGTCGAGGTTTCGGGCGCCGGGTCTGATCCAGGGCTATCCGTACGCCGCGCCCTGCGAGGATATGAAGCTCAAGTAGCGGATCAGGGAGCCACCCATGGCCGCGCGGACAGGCGCCGAGTACATCAAGGGCCTCCAGGCTCAGGAGTGCGAGGTCTGGCTGCGCGGCGAGCGCGTCAAGGACGTCACCACGCACCCCGGTCTCGCCAACGGGGTGCGTGCGATCGCGTCGCTGTACGACCTGCAGCACGAGCTGCGCGACGAGATGACGTTCGTCTCGCCGACCAGCGGCGAGCGCCTGGGACTCTCCTTCATCATCCCGCGCACCCAGGACGAGCTGGCGCGCCGGGGCGCGATGATGCTGCGCTGGGCGCGGACCACCTGCGGGATGATGGGCCGCTCGCCCGACTTCATGAACGTCACCTTCGCCGCCTGGGCCGCGGCGGCGCGATACTTCGCCCGAGGCCGGCCCGAGTTCGGCGAGAACATCCGCCGCTACTACGACTACATCAGCGAGCGCGACCTCACCCTGACCCATTCGCTGATCAACCTTCAACGGAGCCGTACCGCCAGCGGCGTCTTCAATCTCGAGGAAGGCACGGCGCTCCAGGTGATCCGCGAGACCGACGCCGGCATCGTCGTGCGCGGCGCGCGGATCCTGGCGACGCTCGGACCACTTTCGGACGAGATCGCCGTCTACTCCCCGCGGGTCGCGCGGCACACCGAGACGCACAGCCCGTTCGCGCTGAACTTCGCGATCCCCTGCGCGACACCAGGGCTCAAGTTCCTGTGCCGGGAGAGCTTCGACCTCGGGCGGTCGCACTTCGAGCACCCGCTCGGCTCGCGCTTCGAGGAGATGGACTGCGTCGTCTTCTTCAACGACGTGCTGGTGCCGTGGGAGCGCGTGTTCCTGCTGGGTGACGTCGATCTCTTGAACGCGACGGCGACGAGCACGCACTCGATGACCCACACGGCCCACCAGGGCGCGGCCAAGAATCTCGCCAAGTGCGAGTTCGTGCTCGGGCTGGCGCTCCTGATGACGAAGACGCTCGGCAACGCCCACCTGCCCCACTCCGAGGAGCGTCTGGCCGAGCTGATGCTCTACACGGAGCTGACCCGATCGTGCATGCGGGCGGCCGAGGCCGACGCGAAGCTCGACGAGTGGGGCGTCATGTGCCCCGCCGCGCTTCCGGCCGAGAGCACGCGCAACTTGTTCATGACCGCCTATCCGCGGATGGTCGAGATCCTGCAGCTCCTCGGCTCGAGCAGCTTCATGATCACGCCGACCGAAGCCGACTTCAAAGGCCCGCTCGCGCCCGAGATCGAGCAGTATCTGGCGACCGACACCGCCTCGGCTCGGGATCGGGTGAAGCTCTTCCGCCTGGCCTGGGACGTCGCCGGGAGCGCCTTCGGCAGCCGCCAGGTGCTCTACGAGCGCTTCTTCGCCAGCGATCCGCTGACCCGCGCCCGCGCGCTCGGCGCCATCTATCCAAAGGACGAGATGATGGACCGGGTGCGCGATCTCCTGAACGACGAGTAGCGGCGCCGGCGGGCGCGCCTACAGCGTGCGCCCGTGAGTCCAGGCGATGCCCGCTCGGTGCGCGATCGCCACCAGGATTGCCACACCCAGCAAACCGATCGCGCCACCCGCCGCACACGCGGCGCGCACGCCCTGGTGCTCGGCGACGTAGCCGATTAGCAGGGAGCCAAAAGGGGTCATGCCCGCGAACGTCACGGTATAGAGTCCCATCACGCGCCCGCGGAGCTCGTTGGGCGCCATGAGCTGCAAGGTGGTGTTGCAGCCGGTGGTGAAGAGAATCTGACAGCAGCCCAGGAGCGCCAGCACCGCCGCGGCCAGACCGAAGTGGCTCACCGTCGCCAGCGCGACGAGACCGGCGCAGAGCGTCGCGCCCGAGCCGACCAGAAATCCCAACGGCGGCTCGCCGCGTCGCAAGAGCGCGACACCGAATGCTCCGGCGACGGCGCCGGCGCCCAGCGCGGACATCAGAAGCCCAAATCCATGGGCATCCAGGTTCAGGACGTTGCGAGCCACGAGAGGAACGATGACGTTGAAGTTGAGCACCATGAGACTCACCACGACCATCAGCCCGAGCGTGAACGCGACCGGTGGAGTCGCCGCGGCGTAGCTCAACGCTCCGAGCACGCCTTCCCTGATCCCGAGGCGGCCGTTGACGTCGGGACGGCCTTCTGTACGGATCGCCACCAGCGCCACCAGGACCGCGACGAAGCTCACCCCGTTCAGGAAAAAGGCGAGCGCCACGCCGAACGCGGCAATGAGGAGCCCCGCGACCGCCGGGCCGACGATGCGTGCCCCGTTCATGACCATCGAGTTGAGCGCGACGGCGTTGGCCAGATCGGATCGGCCGACCAGATCCGTGATGTACGACTGCCGCGCCGGGATGTCGATGGCGCGGCCCAGCCCGTAGATCAGCGCGAGGACCGCGACGTGCCAGTACTGGATACGCCCGCTCCAGACGAGCGCCGCCAGCACGAACGCCTGGAGCTGCATCGCCGTTTGGCTGATGAGCAACACCCGGCGTTTAGGGAAGCGGTCACTCAGCACGCCTCCGATCGGCGACAGCAGCAGGACCGGGGCGAACTGCAACGCGCTCACGAATCCGAGCTGGAGCGGGGACTTGGTCAGCTCCAGGACGAGCCAGGCCTGCGCGACACTCTGCATCCACGTGCCGATCTGCGAGACGAGCTGGCCGATCCAGAATAATCGGAAATCGCGGTGGCGGAGGGCTCCGAGTCGTACCGGCCGGGGCGTCGGCGCGAGCCCTCGGACTCCTTCCGTAGCTTCCGATCCCCCGGACATTGCCTTGACTGTACACGCTGCGCGGCGGTTACCGGAAACGCAGCTCTCTTGCTCGCGTGGGCTCGCGCGTTGTTTCACGCGGTTCGGCGTAGCGTGGAACGAATCTGTCCAGTGGTTCCACAATATCGGTCGTGCCGTCCTGGTGGCCAGAGTTGGACGCACTTTGGCGATCGAACGAACCTTCGACGCGCTCAAATGCCCGCTAAGCCGTCGTTGTCGTTTTTGCTTCGACGTGGCACTGAAGCTGCACCTCCAAAACGTCACCGGACGATCACCTAACTCAACGCGCTCAGATAGGGGGCTCTCACATGTGTCAGTGGTGGACGAAGAAGCGGCTCACGGTAGCGACCCAGCGAGGCTTCACTCTCATCGAGCTGATGATCGTCGTCGCGATCATCGGCATCCTGGCGGCCATCGCCATCCCGCTCTACGCCAACGTGCAGGCGCGCGCGCGGGTCGCCAAGGCTCAGGCCGACTCCCGAGCCCTCGCGTCGGCTGTCTCGATCTACAGCGCCCACATGGGTAACGTGGCCAACGCCCTCAGCGACCTCACGGGGGTCGCGAGCAACGGCCAGGGCCAGACCGCCGGTCCGTTCATGGCCTCGATCCCGAGTCCGCCCACGGGCTGGCAGCAGTACCAGTACTCGCCCAACAGCGCGGCCGGTACCTTCAACATCTCCGCGTCGGGCGACGGGACCACCGTCAGCCTGCCGTAGCGGATCTGCAGGTCCACCACGCCCGGGAAGGGGTCCCCCTTCCCGGGATTTTTTTCGCTCACTTCACGCTGCCGGCCGTGAGCCCGCCGACCAGATGGCGCTCGATCAACGCGAACAGGACGACGATCGGCACGATCGCGATGACCGAGGCGGCGAACAGATGGCTCCAGTGCTGCACGTAGGCCGTCACGTACGAGGTAATGCCGACGGTCAGCGGCTTCCGGGCCGGATCGGCCATCAAGGTGAGCGCCACGATGTACTCGTTCCAGGCGGCGATGAAGGCGAAGATCACGGTGGTGACGATCGCCGGCAGCGAGAGCGGCAGCACGACCTGAACCAAGGTTCTCAATCGCCCGCAGCCGTCGACCGCAGCGGCTTCCTCGATCTCGCGTGGAATGGCCGTGAAGAACGCGCGCAGGATCCAGATCGCGAACGCGAGATTGAAGGCCGCGTTGGTCAGGATCAACGCCGCGTACGTGTCCACCAGGCCCAGCTCGAAGAACTCGCGGTAGAGACCGACGACCAGCGCCGTCGGTGAAAACATCTGCGTCACGAGCACGAGCAGGAGAAACGCGGAGCGCCCGGGGAAGCGGTGGCGCGCGGTGTAGTAGGCGGCCGGCGTGGCGGCCAGCACGACGATGGCCGTCGAGGTCAGCGCGACGACCAGCGAGGCGTAGAGCCAGCCCTGAAAGCTCGGATCGCCGAGGACGTCGAGCACGTTGCCCGGCCGCCATTCGATCGGGGTGAGCCGTGGCGGGGTGATGCGAAGCTCGCGCTCGGGCTTGAGCGCGGTGCAGACCATCACGATGTACGGCGCCAGCACGACCAGCGCGACCGCGAGCCCCGTGCCCGAGAGCGCGGTCCGGCGAATCGAGGATCCTCGCGCCACGCTCACGCCTCGGCCTCGCGCCAGGACACCGTGCGCAGATAGAGCAGCACGGCCATCAGGATCACGAGCACGTTCACGACGCCGAGCGCCGCCGCCAGCCCGACGTCGCGCAGCGAGCTCTTGAACGCGATCTTGTACATGTACGTGATCATCGTGTCGTGCGTGAAGCCCGGGTTACGGTCGTTCAGGGTCCACACGATCGGGAACGAGTTGAAGACGTAGATCACGTTCAGCACGACCGCCACCAGCAGGGCCGGGCGCAGCAGGGGCACCGTGACGGACCAGTACGTGCGCCAGGCCGAGGCGCCGTCCACCCAGCGCCGCTTCGTACACCTCGCCGGGAATGGCCGACAGCCCCGCCAGCACCACGTACGTCGTGAACGGCAGCGACACGAAGACGCCGACGGCGATCATCGCGCCCATCACCGTCGCGTCATTGCCGAGCCAATCCACGGGCGCCGGCACGAGCCGCAGCGACACCAGGACGTGGTTCAGGATCCCGAAGTAGTAATCGTAGATCCACGCGAAGAGCTTCGCGGTCATGATGACCGACGCCGCCCACGGCACGATCAGCGCCCATCGCACCAGCCGCCGGCCCGGGAAGGCTTCGTTCAGGAGCTGCGCGAGGCCGAGCGACACGACGACCGTCACGAGCACGACCACCACGACCCAGATCACGGTGTTGGCCACCACGGTCGGCAGCGCCTCTTGCTCGAGGAGCCGCGCGTAGTTGGACGCCCCGACCGAGCCTCGATAGAGACCCGTGACGGAATAGTGGCTCAGCGAGGCGCGAACGAGCGCGACTGCTGGATAGAGCACGACCGCCGCGATGAGCGCGAGACTGGGGCCGAGCCAGAAGAGCGCCTGCCAGCGACCTACGCCGCGGCCGCGCGCGAGCCGGCGATCCGGCGTCAGCGGCTCCCGGCCGCGGCGACGGCGTTCTTCTGCAGCTGGTCGAGCACCTGCTTGGGATTGCCTCCGGGCTGGACGGCCACGCCGATGTTCTGCTGCACGTCGAGCTTCACCCGATCCCACGCCGGGTCGGTCGTCGGCACGAGCCTCGCGCGGGGCAGCGCGTCGAGATACGGCTTGAGCTTCGCATTCGAGCTCATCTGCTGGAGCCCGGACTTCGTCACCGGCAGGAAGCCCTCCGCGGCGATCCAGCGCGTGATGTTCTCCGGCTGATAGTAGAGGTCGAGGAACTGCTTCACGGAATCCTGATTGCCGCTCTTCTTGAACGCCATCAGGTAGTCCTCGACTCCGAGGGTCACCGACTGGCCGGCGGCGGTCGGCATCTCGGCCACGCCGTAGCTCACCTTCTTCTCGGCGTCGAGCTGCGCGGCGAGCGGGCTGAAGCCCATCACCATGCCGACCTTGCCGTCCTTGAAGAGCTGGAAGGCGCCGTCGGTGCGATTGGTCTTGCCGGGATTGATCTGCGTGACCCGGTGCCGGTTGGCGAGGTCGGCCAGGAACCGGAGCGTCTGGACGTTCTTGTCGCTGTTGAGCGCCCACCCGTCGCCCGACTTCCAATCGCCGCCGTTGTTCCACATCCAGATGGCCCACTCGGCCTGCGCTTCCTCGGGCCCGAGCGGCAGCGCATAGCCGATCACGCCACCACCGAGCGCCTGGATCTTGCGCGCGGCGTCGACGAACTCGTCCCAGGTCTTCGGGGGCCCGGCGAGGCCGGCGCGCGTGAAGAGATCCTTGTTGTAGAAGAAGGCGCGCGCGCTCGACAGGATCGGGAACCCGTAGAGCTTGCCCTGGTATTCGCCCCCGCGCGCGAAGGCCTCGATGAAGTCGTCTCGGGTCTTCGCCGACAGCACCTCATCGGCGGTATAGAGGAGCTGGTCTTTGGCGTAGCTGGAGAACGAGTTCAGGTTCAGCACGTCCGGCCGCTGGTTGTTCTGGATCATCGTGCTGACTTGCTGGTCGATCGAGTTCCAGTCGATGATCCGGAGATCGACCTTCACGTTGGCTTGCTTGGTGTACTGCTCGGAGAGGCCCTGCCAGAAGGGCTTCGTGTGCTCTTTACTGTATTCGGCGATCACCACCGTGATCGACTTGCCACCGCCACCGGTCCGTTCGCTCCCGCGATCGCACGCGCCGAGCAGGACCGTGGCGGCGGCGCCGAGCACCGCCAGAGCCGTGAGAGCCCGGATCATAGGCCGCGTCTCCCCCCCGCGGTCCCGCCGGCCGTGGCGGGCCCGTCCACGGCCTCATCTTAGCCGGGAGGTCGGCAATGTCGGCTATTTCGCGTCGGGGCTCACGCCGGCGTCGGGCGATATCGGCGGCGGCATGAGGGTCGCCGGCGCCGCGGCGACGAAGGGCGGGCGGGCGCGTCCGCTCGAAACGGTCAGGCCATATTCCGTGATCTTGTTCAGCATGGTCTTGTAGCTGACCCGCAGGATCCGCGAGGCCGCGAGCCGATTGCCGCGCACGCGCTCGAGCACCTCGGCGAGCGCGGTCCGCTCGGCTTCGCGCGCGGCGCGGCGCGCGATCTCACGCAACCCCTCACCGACGGGGACGAGCCGCGGCGGCGCGCACCGGTGCCGGCTCTTCGCCACGAGCGACGCGAACTCCTGCTCGCCGTCGGCCAGCACCACCATGCGGCGGACCGTGTTCTCGAGCTCGCGCACGTTGCCGGGCCACGGGTGCTCGTCGAGGAGCGACAGGGTTTCGGGCGCGAGCCGCTTCTGCCGGCCGTACTGCAGATTGAACCGATCCAGAAACCACGTCGTGAGCACGGGGATCTCTTCGCGGCGCTCTCGGAGCGGAGGGATGCGGAGCTCGACCACGTTGAGGCGGTAGTAGAGATCCTCGCGGAACTGCAGGCGGGCCATCGCTGTCTCGAGATCTCGATTCGTCGCGGCGACCACGCGCGCGTCGACCTCGATCATCGCGTGGCCTCCGACGCGCGAGAAGCGAAAGTCTTGCAGGACGTGCAGGAGCTTGGCCTGGAGCTCGAGGGACAGGTCGCCGATCTCGTCGAGGTAGATCGTGCCCTGGTTGGCGAACTCGAATCGTCCGAGCTTGCGCTGGACGGCGCCGGTGAACGCGCCCTTCTCGTGGCCGAAGAGCTCGGATTCGAGGAGCCCCGACGGGATCGCCGCACAGTTGACCCGGACGAAGGGACCGTGGCGGCGAGTCGAACGGGCATGGACGGCGCGCGCCACGAGGTCCTTCCCGACCCCGCTCTCGCCGCGCACCAGGACGGTCGCGTCGGTGTCGGCGATGTTGTCGATGATCGTCAGGATCGAGCGCATCTGCGAGCTCAGCTCGAAAATAGGAGCGGCGGTGGTGAAATCGTGCACTTCAGCTCGACCGGTCTTCACAAGCTCCTCCTCTGAGAACCAATGACTCTGAGCGCCGTCGCGAGGTCGCGCTCCCGCCCTGGGAGCAAGATCGATACGACACAGACGGTTCTCGCGACTCGCGTCATCTCGAGCCGTCGCCGCGCGCGGCAGCCGTCCTGCGGGAGGCTCAGACGTGCGGAGGACCTCGGGGCTGATGCGGGGCGAACACCGGGCTCGGAGCCGGCCGGTCGTCGGCCGCCGGCACGGTCCAGACCGGCAACCCAGTGCGGCTCGAGCGTACCGAGCGCGTGGGTCTCGGCGACGCTGGATGTCGAGGTGACGCGAACGATCACGTCGTCGAAGTCCGCGTCGTCCCAGAATCCAGGGATCCAGGTCGGGTCGGGCGGATCCGCGTAGGCCATGAGCGGGCTGCAAGCGAGCACTCCGACGACCGCGAGCGCGACGAGCCGGCGAGTCATGCCGTCGCGTAACGTACCCGAGTCCTCGAAGACCCGCAAGCGTTCGGCCCTCTCTTCCCCATCCCCGTGAGAACTCCTGACACCTCGCGGGAGGCCTCTTACTCGGACAGCAACACTGTCTGTAACGCGCTTCACAGTCGTGCTCGCGGGCATGTCCGATGCCAATAACGAGGTGTGTTTGAATTCAATCGGTTCCGCGGGTCGGCCGCCCGCCCGCGTCGCGTAATCGTAAAAAATCTCGACGCCCGCCGACGACGGGCGAAGCCGCCCAAGACCGATTGACGAGCCCGGCCACCCGCTTTAGCGTGCTTGAGGTCCCGGTGGCCATCGCGCCCGCTCCGAGAAGAGACACGTCTATGAGGACGAAAACGAGAACATTCGCCCTTGAATCGTTTCTCGCGGCCGGCGCGGTCGTGACCGCGGGAGGAGGCTGGGGCAAGGGCTGGAAGCGGGTCGAGGTTTCCGTCGCCGACAACAATCAGTTCAGGGGCCCGGAGGGCGTGGGCGACTTCCTCAGTCTGCCGCCGGCGCTCGGCGGCACGCGGTACTACCAGAACCGCTAGGAGACGACCCCGCCGGCGATGCCGCTTTCGATCTTGCACATCTCCGATCTCCACGTCGCCGGCGAGCTGTTCTCACCGGAACGCGGGCTGCCGCGCCGGCATGATCCGGATCTGTTCACCGCGCTCGACGGATACTGGAAGGCCGAGCCGGCCGACTATGTCGTGGTGACCGGGGACATCTCGACGGACGGACAGGTCCAGTCGCTGGAGGCCGCCAGGCAGTTCCTGACGGGAGCCGTCCCGCGCCCGGGCGCGTCGGCGGCGATCGGCTTGGGCCTCGCGGACCCGGCCAGGCTCTTTCTGGTGCCCGGCAACCACGATCGCTACGCCGGACGGTACCTCCCGATCAGCAATCAGATCACCAACTTCGAATCCGTCTTCGGCGACTGGTTCGGAAATCGCGGCCGTCCGCGCGCCGCCGGCTGGTTGACATCGCGCGATCTCAGAATCCGGGTGCTCGCGATCGACTCGATGGGCGACGCCGGCTGGGCGTCGGTCGCCACGGGCAAGGTGCACGACGACGATCTCGACTGGCTGCAGACGGTATACGACGACGACACGCGCCGCGAAGAGCCCTACGATCTCAGACTCCTGCTGTTGCACCACCACGTCGCGATCCCCGACAGCCACCGATTCAATCGATGGACGAAGCTCAAGAACGTGACCGACGCACTCGAGAGCATGCTGCGCGCCGACATCGACCTCGTCATGTTCGGGCACGAGCACTATCACTACCTCGGCGAGCGAACCTACAGCGATCTCATCGGCGATCGGCGGGTCCGCCGCCGGCTGGCGAAGACGCACCAGCTGGAGAAGCGGTTGATCACGTGCATGTGCGGCACCACGACGTGCGACGACGGAGGCCGGAACCTCGCATGGCGCATCGTCATCGACCGGCAGGGAGACCGCTATCACTTGCGCTTCGTCCTCCTCGAGGCCGACCGGGCCGCGGGCACCTTGAAACCGGTGGTGGGGGCGAGCGAGGACCTCGTGCTCTATCGCCGTCCGGCACGGCGCACACCGGACGGCGGTCTGATGCGCCAGTCCGGGGTGCGAACGGTGGCGCTGGCGATGATCGCGGCGGTGTTCACCGCCTGCGTGAGCGATCAGACCGTCCGGCTTCGCTATCTGCCCGATTCCCGGATCGAGCGCCTCGCCGGGGCTCAGCCGGTGACCGTCTTCCGATTCGCCGACCGCCGCGGCGACGAAGGTGACCGCGATCCGCACCGCGTCGGCGGCATGTACGACGGCTACGGCTCGCGGCTGGCCAAGGTGCTCTCCGCCACTCCATGGCCCGACGCGCTGGTCGAAAGCCTGGTGGCGGGTTTCACCGAGCGCGGCGTTGCCGCGGTAGCCGCGCCGGACCGGGAGTTCGTCCCGCGCGCGACGGCCGTCTCGACGCCGTTCGCCGTGGCAGGCGAGATCCACAACTTCTCGACGGAGACGCGGTGGACCTTGCAGGCCCACGTCAGCGGCATCGTGTGGCTCTACGACGATCGGGGAGATCTGCTCCTGACCCGGAGCATCTCCGCTCGGATCCCGCGCGACTCCGCGGGCGGCTCGCCGGAGCAGGACGTCAGCGGCTACCAGGCGTTTCTGAATCTCGCGCTTCAGCAGTTCGTCCGCGAGATCGTGATGGATCCGGAGCTGTCCCAGCGCCTCACCGCGCCTCGCGCGGCCGTTCTCGGAGTCGTCGGAAGTCCGACGTCGCGTGCTACGCTCTGAGCCGATGACGAAGGCCGTGCTGGCCCTCTCGGCTGTCCTGATCCTGGCAGGCTGCACCACCATCGCCAATCTCAAAGCGACACCCCTCAAGGGGCAGAGCACCGACCAGATCGATGCCGACCGTAAGCGATGCACCGAGTGGTCGAAGCAGACCGCCGCCCCGCTCGCCGGCTTCGCCGCATGCCTGATCGCGGCGGGCTACGAGACGATACCGGGGGTGGGCTCGAGCTCCGAGACCCTGCGATTGGCCCGCTCGACCGAGATAGAGCCGACGCGCGTGCTGCTCGAGGTGCTCGACTGCGACGGCCTGGCGAAGCGCGAGTCCGAGGCCGACCTGGGATTCATCTCGCGCTGGATCCGGGAGAACCTCGTGCAGCTGGAGGCACAACACCGAGAAACGCCGCCAGATTTTCGCCGACTGCATCAAGGCCAGGGGCTACGAAGTCGGGAAGAGCTGAGTCAGGCACGGGAGGAACAGATGGGCAAGCTGATCCTCGCGACAGTGTTGATCGTCGGCGGTCTCCTCGTCGGCCGAGTTCTCGTGGCGATGGCGGCTCAGATCCGCGACGCGGCGCGACCTCGGCTGCCGCTGGCCGCGATCGGCCGCGCCGTGCAAGGCGGCGGCGTGTTCCTGGGGCTGCTCATCATCGTGCTCTCGAGCTTCGTGGTGGTCGATTCCGGCCACATCGGTGTGGTCACCGTGTTCGGCAACGTCGAGAAGGTGCCGCTCTACAACGGGCTGCACTTCGTCCTGCCGTACAAGGACGTCATCCGGATGGACACCCGCGTTCAGAAGCACGAGGCGCGATACGACGCCGCGTCGGTCGACATCCAGGCGGTGCACGCGGTCATGGCGCTGAACTATCGGCTGATCGACGACCGCGCGCCCGAGGTGTACCGCACCGTCGGCCTGCGCTACGAACAGTCGATCATCGACCCGGCGGCCGCCGAGGTGCTGAAGGCCAACACGGCGGTCCACGCCGCCAACGACATCCTCCAGCAGCGCCCGAGGATCAAGGCGGACGTCCAGGACGGCCTGACCAAGTGGCTCCTGAAATACGGCATCCAGGTCACCGAGGTGTCGATCAAGGACATCCGCTTCGACAAGGACTTCGAGCAAGCGGTCGAGCGCAAGCAGATCGCCCAGCAGGTCGCCGAGCAGAAGCGCTACGAGGTCGACCAGGCCAAGCGCGAAGCGGAATCAAAAGTCGCCCGTGAGCGCGGCGAAGGCGCCGCCCTCCAGGCGCGCGCCGAGGGTGAGGCGGCCGCCCTCCGCCTGCGCGCGGCCGCGGAGGCCGAGTACAACGCGAAGGTCACGCAGTCGCTCACGGCCACCTTGATCCAGCAGCAGTACCTGTCGAAGTGGGACGGCAAGCTGCCGCAGTTCGTCACTGGCAGCGGCAGCAATCTCTTGATGCAGATTCCCACGCCCGGTCGCTGAGTCACGGATTCGCCAGACGCTGCTTCTCGCGCTGGGCCTCGCGGATCACGTACGCGCGGATCGCTTCCACGTCCTCCGGCTGCAGGTATTGCGCGAACGAGAGCATGCCGTTCTTGATCAAGGCGCCGCCCAGCACGATCGAGGCGTAGCTGGCGCTCGATGCCAGGCTCGAGGCATAGCGCAGGTCGGGCACCACGCCGCCGGCCACCACCGAGTGGCCGTGGCACTGCGTGCAGTAGAGCTCGTAGAGCCCGCGACCGCGAGCGACGGTGTCCGGCGAGGCGCTCGGCGCGGGAGGATCGAAGGCCCTGGGGGCCGTCTGCATGGCCGGCAAGGATGCGCGGGCACCGAGCCTGAACGTCAGCACGCGATTGACACCATCGCGCGGCGCCTGCGTCACGACTTCTCCGGCGAACAGCGGTAAGGCGCCGCCCCAGCCGGCGAGCACGGTCACGTACTGCTCGCCCTCGATCTCGTACGTTACCGGCGCGGCGAGGATGCCGGTCTGCGCGAAGAAATCCCAGAGCGGCGTGCCGTTCGCGGCGTCGTACGCCACGAACTTGCCGGTGCCGTTGCCCTGGAAGACGAGACCGCCCGCGGTCGCCAGGGTCCCGCTGTTCCACCCGATCGGGAACACGGCCTCCCACGCCGGCTTGCGTCGGATCGGGATCCCACGCGATCAGCCGCCCCTTCGCGGAGGCGCGGATCGCCTTCCGCACCGCTTCGTCGTCGGGCAAGGTCGAGGACGCCGGGTTGAGACCGGTGTTCCAGAAGACGCCGGGCCGGCGCTGGAACGTGGTGGGATCGGCCGCCATGTAGAAGAAGGCGCCCTCGATGGCCGGCAGGTACACGAGACCGGTCGTCGGGCTATAGCTCATCGGCTGCCAGTTGTGACCGCCGATCGGGCCGGGCTGCACCAGCAGCCGGCTTGCCGGTCGTGCTGTAGCGCGCTTCCGGCTTCTCGATCGGCCGTCCGGTCTTGGGATCGAGCCCGCTGGCCCAGGTGACGGTCACGTACGGTGTGCCGGAGATGAACTCGCCGGTCGCGCGATCGAGCACATAGAAGAAGCCGTTCTTGGGCGCCTGCATCAGGACCTTGCGCGCGCGCCCGTCGATCGTGAGATCGGCGAGGATCATGTGCTGCGTCGCGGTGTAGTCCCAGTCCTCGCCCGGCGTCGTCTGGAAGTGCCAGACGTACTCGCCGGTGTCCGGGCGCAGCGCGACGACCGACGCCAGGAAGAGATTGTCGCCCTTGCCGTCGCTCCGCATCTTGTAGTTCCACGGACCGCCGTTGCCGACGCCGATGTAGAGAAGATCGAGCGCCGGGTCGTAGGCCATGGAGTCCCACACGGTGCCGCCGCCGCCATACTTCCACCAGTTGCCGGACCACGTCTTGGCGATCGTCTCGACCGTCTTCGTCTCGAAGCCGTCGGCGGGATTCCCGGGGACGGTGTAGAAGCGCCAGAGCATCTTGCCGTTGTCGGCGTCATACGCCGAGACGTAACCGCGCACGCCGAAATCGGCGCCGCCGTTGCCGATGATGCACCTTGCCCTTCACGATCCGCGGCGCGCCGGTGATCGTGTAGTCCTTGGTCTGATCGACGGTCAAGGTCTCCCACACCCTGGTACCGCTCTTCGCGTCGAGCGCGATGAGCCTGCCGTCGAAGGCGCCCACGTACACCTTGCCCGCCCACACCGCCACGCCGCGATTGACGATGTCGCAGCAGCCTTTCGCGCCGTACGCGCCGGACACCTGAGGATCGAACTCCCACAGGAGCTTGCCGGTCTTCGCGTCGAGCGCCAGCACGTGGCTCCAGGCGACCGGTCGCGTAGATGACGCCATCGACCACGATCGGCGTCGCCTCCACGCCGCGCGCGCTCCGCGCCTTGATGTCGTGCGACCACGCGAGACCCAGCTGGCCGACATTGGCCGTGGTGATTCTCGCGAGAGGGCTGAAGCGCTGCTCCGAGTAGGTCCGTCCGTGAGCGAGCCAGCTCTGCGGCTCGGAGTCGGCCGCCTGGATTCGCGCTCCGGTGATGTTGGGTGTGGATGTCGTTCCGGCGCATCCGACCGCGAGCCACACGACGAGGGAAGCCACCGTGATTCGTCTCATCGTCTCGTACCCCATGATCCGATCGTTGGCGATCAGGACGGCCGATACCCTGGAGGACGGTCGCGCCGAGCCTAGCGTGAGGGATCAAAACCGGTCAAGAGCCTTGGCGTCCGTCTGCGAGTGGCGCCGGCGTTGACCTCCGATCTAGTATGGGCAAGCCGATTGGCCCGATCCTGGAGATGAACTTTCCTTTTGCAGCGGGTGCGCCCCGTTGTTGGATTCCTGGACGCCGCGGTCGCCGGATCATGTCCGCGCGACCATGCGCGAGCGGCCATCCGCGGCCGTGTGTGCGTCAATGACTGAACGCCGGGACAGACCGACAGGGGCGCCTCTCAGCCGGAGGCTCTTGCTGCTCGCCTGCGCCGGCATCGTGCCGCTGGCCATCATGTCGGGCATCGGCCTTCATGTCCTCGCCCAGCAGCAGCGTGTTCAGGCCGAACGCGTCGGGCTCGAGCTCGTCCGGGCCATCGGCACGGCCGTCGACGCGGAGCTGCGGAGCACCATCTCGGTTCTCGAATCGCTCGCGACCACCTTCACCCTCGACGGCAACGATCTGTCGGCGTTTCGTGAGCGGGCGCGGCGCGTCCTCGACACGCAGCCCCAGTGGGCCGGCGTGACACTCACCGACCCGTCCGGAGCTCGGCTCGTCGACACGCGGCTCGGCGACGGCAGTCAGATCCCGCCGATCAACGACCGGGAGAGCTTCGATCGCGTCATCCGCACCGGTGCGCCAGCGGTGGGCAATCTCGTCAAGGGCTCGGACGGCGTTCTGCAGTTTCCCGTGCGTGTTCCCGTCCTCCGCAACCGAGAGATCCGCTACGTGCTGACCGCGGTCGTCAAGCCCGAGGAGATCCGCGACGTGGTCGCCCGCCATGGTGCGCCGGGCGACTGGGTCATCTCGGTCTTCGACGCCAATGGCTTGCGGGTGGCGCGTTCGAGGGCGCACGAGGCAAGCCTGGGTGGCGCGGCCTCACCAACCCTGCGCGCCCTCGTCGCAAAGCAGGAGCGCGCGGGATTCGGCGAGACGTTGACGCTCGAGGGCGAGCGAATCTACACGCCCTACAGCCGAATCGAGCCGAGCGGCTGGCTGGTGGCCCTCGGGATTCCCACGGCCGTGGTCGAAGCTGCCGGCTACCGGTCGCTGGCGATCTATGGTGGCAGCATCCTGCTCTCGATCGCGCTTGGATCGCTCGCGGCCTTGTGGGTCGCCCGAAGCATCACGCGCCCGATCGATGAGCTCCGCAGTGCTGCCCAGGCGCTCGGCCGCCGCGAGGCGCCGAAGTCGCCGGACACATCCATTCCGGAGATTCGCGATGTCGCCGCCGCGCTCGTCGCCGCCGCCGAGGAGCGCACGGGCGTCGAGGTCGACCGCGAGGCGCTCCTGCGCAAGGAACAGGAGGCGCGCGCGACGGCGGAGGCGGCCGATCGGGCGAAGGATCAGTTTCTGGCGGTGCTGTCGCACGAGCTGCGGACTCCACTGAACGCGGTGTACGGTTGGGCGCGCATGCTTCGCGCCGGGCAAATCCAGGGCGAGGCGGATGTGACGCGGGCGCTGGAAGTCATCGAACGCAACGCCAACGCGCAGGTCCAGCTGGTCGACGACCTGCTCGACGTCTCACGCGTCATCACGGGAAAGATGCGGCTCGACGTCCGCAAGGTGGACCTGAGCACCGTGGTGGAGGCGGCGGCCGACGCCGTTCGGCCGGCCGCGGAAGCCAAGGGCATCCGGCTGCAGAGCGTGCTGGATCCGCGCGCCGGCCCGATCACGGGCGATCCAGATCGGCTCCAGCAGATCGTGTGGAACCTGCTCATCAACGCGGTGAAATTCACGCCGAAGGGCGGCCAGATCCAGGTGCACCTGCAGCGCATCAACTCCCACATCGAGATCGTCGTCAGCGACACCGGACAGGGCATCGCGCCGGACGTCTTGCCCGTCATCTTCGAGCGATTTCGCCAGGCGGACAGCTCGAGCACGCGAACCCACGCCGGCCTCGGTCTGGGCCTGGCGCTCGTCAAGCACCTCGTCGAGCTTCACGGCGGCACCGTCGTTGCGCAGAGCGCCGGCGCCACACGCGGCGCGACCTTCATCGTCAGGCTGCCGCTGGCGATCGCGGAGTTTCCGCTGGGGCCGCTCCCACGCGTGCATCCGACGGCGCCGTCCGCCGAGCCGCTGCCCGCCGGAACGCGTCTGGACGGGCTCAAGATCCTGGTGGTCGACGACGACCCCGATGCCCTCGAGCTCGTCACCGCGATTCTCGAGAGCTCCGGAGCGGGCGTGCGGAGATGCTTCGCGGCGCCCGAGGCGTTGGACGCGCTCCGGGAATGGCGTCCCGATGTGCTCGTCTCGGACATCGAGATGCCCGGAGAGGACGGCTATTCGCTCATCCGGAAGGTGCGCGCGCTCGATCCAGCCCAGGGAGGTCGAACGCCGGCCATCGCGCTGACGGCCTATGGGCGGACGCAGGATCGGATCCTGTCGCTGGCCGCCGGCTACAGCATGCACGTTCCGAAGCCGGTCGATCCGGGCGAGCTGACGACGATCGTCGCGAGCGTCGCTGCGCGCCCTCCTCAGGTGCCGTCGCCCTAGCCGTCATCGCCACGTAACCCTCCCGCTTTACACTCACGGCCAGAGCATGCAGCGTTTCCCGCTCGGCCTCGTCCTGACACTCTGCGTGGCCGTCTCGCCGGTCACCTGGAGAACGGTCGCGACAGCGTGAGCGCTCCGGCGCTCGGTATTCCTCAGTCGTAACCGGCGTCGCGGATTTCGAGTGAGGCCAGGCCGCGTACCGGTGGTGATCACCGGTACGCGGTTTGGTCTTTCAAGCGCCGCGATCGCGCCAACCGTGGTTGACGCCTGCCGTCTCACCGCATAGCATCCCTGCGGCAACGGAACGCGGTGTGCCCGCTCGCCGCCGCGACAGGCAGCTCACCTGGCCATGCAGCACGGGCGAGGAGACCACGTGATGGAAGTCTCACGACGCAACTTCATCGTCTCGACGTCGGCAGCCGCCGCCGGCGCGACGCTCACCGCGCAGACGTCCGCCCAGGCGGCCCCCGTGCTCGTCGCCCAGGCCGGCGCGCCCGCGCCGCACGGCTTCGATCCGAAAGACCCCGCGCTCAAGTACGACCTGGTGATCGCGAACGGCGAGGTGCTCGATCCCAGTCAGAAGCTCCGCGGCAAGCGAGACATCGGGATCAAGCACGGTCAGATCGCCGCGGTCGAGACGAGCATCCCGGCCGCTCGCGCGGTGCAGCGCATCGACGCCGCCGGCAAGCTCGTCACGCCGGGGCTCGTCGATCTGCATACGCACCTCGTCCCGCATCTCGGCATCGGGCTGCCGGCCGACGAGATGGTCGGGATCACCGCGGTGACCACC
The DNA here is from genome assembly GCA_963789955.1 of uncultured Candidatus Rokubacteria bacterium. Lineage (GTDB taxonomy): Bacteria > Methylomirabilota > Methylomirabilia > Rokubacteriales > CSP1-6 > AR31. Next base: position 8,674 of record CAWBMV010000017.1, on the reverse strand, counting down.
GCCGTGTCGGCCGGCGATGCGGGATGGCAGACGTTCGGCGCGGTCCGCCACTACGCGATTCCGCAGGCGCGGACGCGCATCTTCGCCTTCGTCCACATCGCGTCGATCGGCCTCGCCGGCGGACTGGCGCCCGGCGAGATGCTCAACATCGACTACGCCAACGTGGACGGCTGCGCCAAGGCGGTCATCGAGAATCCCGACATCGCGCTCGGCGTGAAAGTGCGGATCACCGACACGGTGGTCGGCCAGAACGGCCTCGAGCCGCTGCGGCGGGCGATCCGCGCCGCCGAGATGGTCGGCAAGGGCGTACCGGTCATGTGCCACATCGGGGCGGCGCCCGGCGCGCTGTCCGATCTGCTGGATCTCCTGCGGCCGGGCGACATCCTGACGCACGCCTACAGCGGCGCCGGCAACAACACCGTGCAGAACGGCCAGCTCCTGCCCGCGGCCAAGGCGGCCAAGCAGCGCGGAGTCATCTTCGACGTCGGACACGGCGGTGGGAGCTTCGACTACACGGTGTGCGAGCCGGCGCTCCAGCAGGGCGCCGTGCCCGACACGATCTCCAGCGACATCCACGCCGTCAGCATCAACACACCCGGATATCCGACCCTGCCCAACGTGATGTCGAAGTTCCTCAACCTCGGCATGCCTCTCGAGGACGTCGTGGCCAAAGCGACCGTCGAGCCGGCGAAGATCATCGGTCGCGTGCCCGGTTTGGGCACCCTGCGCCTCGGTGCCCCCGCGGACGTCGCGATCTTCGACCTCCTGGATGGGCCCGTCGAGTTCGTCGACACGCGCAACAACAAGCGAAACGGGACGAAGAAGCTCGTCCCGTTCCTGACGGTGAAGGCCGGCCGGCCGTTCGGGCGCCCGCCCCTGCCGATCCCCTTCACCTTCTAGGCTCCAAGTGGGGGCTGATCCTGAGGCTCAGGGGCTGGCGACGAATTACCGGAAACCGGCTGGTTTGCCCTGAGGCGTGATGCCTCAGCCGTAGGTGTTACCGGGGACCGACGGCAATGCCTCACAATGGAGTTACCGAAGATTCGGCGACCCGGCGGCGCGAGTCGCCACATTTCCAGAGCCGATCGAGAGTATCGCCGATGTGGGTGGCGAGCGTCGCAGGGTCCACGGCCAGAAACTGAGCCTCGAGGGCACGACGGCCGTCCGCCGCGAGGGCGCCGGCGGCGAGCAAGCGCTGATACGGCGTCTGGGCGCGGTCATAGGCGCGCACGCGTTTACTGCCGACGCGGCGGGTGTGCAGCACTTTGCGAAAGGGCCGGAAGAAGTTCAGTTGCACGCGCAGCAAGTCGTACAGGCGTCGGAGCAGGCCGAAGGCGATGTGCGAGCTGTAGCGATCCCGACCCACGAGCCGACGCACCGCCAGCCAGTTGCGCAGTTCCACCCACGCCTGATCGTTCTTGCGATATTGCCGGCCGCGGGTGACACGGATGTTATGCCGACGGCAATAGCGCAGTAGTCCCCGGTTGAGGAATTCGCTGCCGTTGTCGGTGTGCCATTCGCGCAGGGGGACGGGCAGGCGCTGGTGCACATGCTGCACGCCGGCGCCCACGCGGACGGCGCCCACGCCCCAGATCGGCTCGAGCTCGATCCAGCCGCTGGCGACGTCGACCGCCACCAGGCTCGCGAGGTGAAAGCCCTCGGTCGACTCCCCACAATGCAGGACCAGATCGGCCTGGACCGCGCCGGGCTGGCTGCCGGCCCATTCGCTCCACGTCCGCACCGGGATCTGCTGCTTCAACGCGCTCGCCGCCAGGGAGACGCGATACGGCTGCCGGCCCAGACGCGTGCGGCACGGCCGGAGGAAGCGATCGAGGGTGGCCGGACTGAGCGCGAGCAGCTGGCGGCGGTGGTCGGGGGCGATCCGCAGTCCGTGGCGTTCGAGCGCGGGGACGAGGGTCGGCAGCGCCGCCGCGAGCAGCTTGCCACACAGCCGATCGCTGATGTGCCAGAGGCGCTCGAGCGTGGGCACGAGGCTGCGATCGTACTGCACCCGGCGACCGGCGCGCCGCCGTGGCCGCGGCGTCCGAGCCAAGGCGCGGATCGCCGCCTTGCGATGACAGCGCAGCGTGCGGCAATACTCATCCAGGATCCGGCTCTTCATTTCGCGCTCCGCGGCCACGTATCGCCGCCGAACGGCTTCCGTGTACTCCGCACGCGCTGGCTTGGTCACCGGGCCTCCCTTCGGGTGTCCTGCTCGGTAACACCCTTTGTGAGGCATCGACCTCTTCGCCGGTAACAGTTCTAATGAGGCACATCGTGAGGTTGACACCTCGTGGGTCGCGGGTCTACGCTGGGAGTGGTGAGTTAGACGTGAAAAAGTCAGTAGCGATCGCGCTTCTCACGATTCTGGTCCTGCTCGTTTCCGTGGGCTCTAGCTTCGCGTGGGGCCGCGGTGGCGGCGGAGGCGGCGGCGTTCATCACGGCGGCTTCCATGGCCATGGCCGTGGCGTGGTCGTCGTCGGACCCGGGTGGGGCTGGGGCGGTCCGTGGTGGGGCTATGGATGGGGAGGCTACTATCCGCCGCCTTACTACTATCAGCAGCCGCAAGTCGTCGTGCAGCCGGCACCGGTCTACGTCGAGCGCAATGAGCAAGAGCAACAGCCGCCGGAGTCGTTCTGGTACTACTGCCCAAACACGAAGGCCTATTACCCAAGCGTTCCGAGCTGCAGCGACGCCTGGGTCAAGGTCCCGCCGAGGTCCGAGTAGTCCTCTCGTAGTCTAGGGCGCCGGTTCCGCCACAACGGTGCGAACTGTCGCCAGATACCGTTGCGCAGCCCGCTGAACATCGGCCGCTGTCACCGCGCGAACCTGGACCACGTAACGATCGAGGAACTCGTGGCCGACACCCGCGACTTCGAGCGAGGCCATGTACCAGGCCTGACGCGCGTTGGTCCGGCGGTCCATCGCAAGACTGCCGAGCAGATACGCCTTCGCCACTCGGAGCTCATCATCGGGAACGGCCTGACCTTGGATTCGCTCGAGCTGCTCGCGTAGCGCCGCCTCGGCCTTGTCCTTGTTGGCCGGCGCTGTGCCGAGCAGGGCGAGGAAATACCCGGCGCCCACGCGCATCGGCTCGCGCGCCGCGGTCGTGTACGCCAGCCCTTGCTTGTCACGAAGCTCCGAGAAGAATCGGCTCGCCAGCCCGCCGCCCAGCACGGCGCTCGCGACCTTCATCGCCGCGAGATCGGGATCCGTCAGCGACGGCGCGAGACCGCCCATGAGGATCTGAGCCTGCGCGCCCGGCACCGTGAGCACCGCCCGCCCCGTTGCCGGTGCCGGTGGCGCCGTCGCGTTCGGCGCGGGCGCCGGCGCGGCCGGCAGCGCACCGAACAGACGCTCGGCTCGTGCCACCACTTCCCCGTTCTTCACCTTGCCGCTGACCGCCAGCACCATCGCCCCCGGCACGTAGTGGCGCCGATAGTGCGCGAGCAGCGCCGCGCGATCCATTCGCTCGAGACTCTCCTTGAGCCCGATCGGATCCCAGGCATACGGGTTGTCGCCGTAGGTCCGGCCCATCAGGCTGTCGAACGCCGCGTCATACGGCTTGTCGGCGCGGTTGCGGATCTGCCGCACGAGAAAGTCGCGGACCGCCTGCGTCGTGTTGTCCGGGAGCGACGGCCGCAGGGCCACCTCGGCGACGAGATCGAGCATCTCGCCCCAGTAGCGTGAGAGCGCGGTCGCCGGGATCTCGGCGTAGTCCGCGTCGGCGTAGGCATCGATGCTCCCGCCCATGCGATCAGCGGCGCTGACGATCTGGGTGCCGTCGAGCGACGTCGAGCCACGCACGACCATGAGCTGCAGGAAGTTGGAGATGCCCGCGTTCGCGCGCGTCTCCCAGCGCGTGCCCATCCGGAGCATCAACGAGATCGCGACGACGGGAGCGGTCGGATTCTCGCGCACGAGCACGGTCATACCGTTGGTCAGCTTCGTGCGCGTGACGGCGCCCGGTTCACCCTCAGCGGCGGCGAGCCCCGGCGTGACGAGGGCGACGACCAACAGGCCGAGCAAGAACGCGGCGAGCCGTCGGCGGGTCATGGCTTGGGCTGGAACGAGATCCGCGCGTAGTCGGTGCGCGAGAGATAACGGCGGGCCGCGTCGCGGATCTGCTCGCGCGTGATCTTGCCCAGCCGGTCCACGTAGCCCAGCTCCGCGTCGAGCGTCCAGGTCGTCTCAGCGATCGCGTAGGCGTTGGCGAGCCCGTCGGACGTCTCGGTGTCGAAGGCGTGCTGGGATTCGGCCCGGACCACGGCGAGCTGTCGCTCCTCCTCGGTTGGTCCCTCCGCCTGCATGCGTGCGATCTCCTCGAGGATGATCTGCTCCACCCGTTCGAGATCCTTGGCCTCCAGCTCGGCCCTGACGCTCACGATGCCTCCGCCCATCTGCGCCGAGTAGCTCATCGTGATCGACGACACCAGGCGCTCCTTGTCACGCAACCGAACCGCCAGCCGCGAGCTCTCGGCGCCCGCGAGGATTGTCGTGAGCAGGTCGACCGTGTCGCCAGTGAAATCGTTCGTCGGCGGCGCCTGCCAGCCGAGCGCGAGCCGGGCCTGCTGCTCCGGCCGCTCGACAGACTTTCGCACAACGCCGGTGAGCGGGCCGGGCTTCGGCGCCGGCACGGACGTGTACCCGGTGGACGGGATCACGCCCCAGATGCGGTCGACCATGCCGCGCACGGTCTTGACGTCGACCGGCCCCGCGACCACGAGCGTCATGTTCTCCGGCGTGTAGTACTTCTTGTTGTACGCCTTGAGGATCGCGCTCGTGGCGGCGTTCATCGTGGCGGGCGTGCCCAGTACCGGGTAGCCGTACGGGTTATCGGCGAAGACCATCCCGTAGAGCTGGCGGATGATGGCGGTCTTCGGGTTGTCGGTCTCGATGTTCGCCTCTTCGAAGATCACTTCGCGCTCGCGCGCGACTTCGGCGGGATCGAACGTCGAGCGGAACGCCATGTCGGCAAGCGTCTGCATCCCCGTTTCCATGGACTCCTTGGGCACTAAGATGTAGAAATCCGTGAAGTCGAACGAGGTCGTCGCGTTCGTGCGCCCGCCGACGCCCTCCACCGCTCGATCGATGTACCCCGGTCCCCACTTGTCCGTGCCCTTGAAGAGCATGTGCTCCTGGAAGTGGGAGTAGCCGAGCTGATCCGGCCGCTCGTAGCGGACCCCGACGCCCACGTATAGATAGACCGCGACGATATCGGCGGCGCGATGGTCCTGCACGATCAGCCTGAGGCCGTTGGGCAGCACCTGGCGAACCGGCGGCGGCAGCTCGCCGCCCGCGGTGGCGGCGCTGCCCGATCGGCCGGCGCAGCCGCACGCCAGGAAGATCGTCGCGGCGACGGCGAGCGCACGCGCGCCGAGTCTGCGGTGAGTTCCGCTCATGGCACCCGCCCGGTCAGCTCGAGCACCTTGCCGGCGCGAAATATGGTGACCTTGAACGGGCTCCCCGAGGCCTTGGCGGACAACTGATCCCGAACCTTCGCCAGGTTGGCCGCTTCCGCCTTGATGCCCTCGACGGTCAGGATGATGTCGCCGCCGAGAGGAACTTCGCCGCTGCCAAGATTGACGACCATCGTAGCGCCTCGAAGCCCGAGCTGGGCGGCCGGCGAATCCTTGGCCACGGTCTTCACGATGAAACCCGTCGACCCGGGCGGGAGGTTCAGCAGGTCAGCCTCGGCGTCCGACAGGATCTGGCCTTCGAGGCCGGCCCAGAACGACTTACGCTCGAGCAGGAGCTTCTTCGCGGTGTTGATGGTCACGACGAAGCCCAGCCCCTCGCTACCGCCGCTCTTGGAGATGTTGTGGCTGACGATGCCGATCACCTCGCCGTTCATGTTGAACATCGGCCCGCCGGAGTTACCGGTGTTGATCGTCGCCGTGGTCTGGAAAAACTCGGCGAGCGGCATCGTCTTGTACACCGTGTTCGGCTTCCATCGCGCGCTGATCAAGCCATTGCTCAACGAATAACTGAGCCCATAGGGCGCGCCAACGATGATGACCGGATCACCCACCTGGATCGGATCCGAGTTGGCGAGGGGCGACGACTTGGCGCCCGCGGGCACGCGCTCGAGCTGGAGCAGCGAGAGATCGGCGGCCGGCTCCGAGGCCACCACGCGAGCCTTGACGGTCTCGCCGCCGAGGAACTCGACGCTGATCTCGTCCATCGAGTGCACGACGTGGGCCGCCGTCATCACCTTGCCGTCGGGTGAGATCAGCACGCCCGAGCCCGTCTCGGCAAAGCGCGATTGACCACTCGTGCTGATGTCACGGCCTTTGGCGCGGATTATCACGACGGACGGGGCGACCTTGCGGAAGACCTCGCCGGGCGTCTGCGCCTGGGCAACGGGCGCGAACCACGCGAGCAGCCCGATGCCAACTATTGCGCTGAGCAGTCTCTGCATCTCGTCATCCTCCTTGATCAGAGCTCGGCGGCATGCCCGCAGCGGCACCTGTCGCCGCGCCCGCTGAGCGTCTCCAGTGTCTTCGTCGCTCGCGAAGCTTCCGGGCTTGCGCCCTGCGCCACGATATACCGTCAGCCAGGTCTGCGGGTCGCGATGTTGGCCGAGCGGCATAGCGTGGCCGAACCAGGTACCGAATCGTATGGGACCAAGGTCGCAGTCGCCTGCCCGAGCGCCGCCAGCGGCGAGAACTATCTGTTGGCGCAGCGCTGGTAAGATATTGGGCCGTGGAGCGATTTCGAGATCGGGTCGCAGTCGTCACGGGCGCCGCGAGCGGGATCGGGCTGCGCGCTCGCCGAGCGGTTTGCCGCCGAGGGCATGAAGGTCGTCATGGCCGACGTCGAGGCGACTGCCCTCGACACCGCCGCGGCCGCGGTGCGGGCCAAGGCGCCCGCCGTGCTGGCCCTGCGAGTCGATGTCTCCCGCGCCGAGGACGTCGAGCGGCTCGCCCGCGAGACCTACGCGGCGTTCGGCGCCGTCCACGTGGTCTGCAACAACGCCGGCGTCGCGGTGATCGGCGCCGTCCACGAGCACTCGCTGGCCGACTGGCAGTGGGTGATGGGTGTGAATCTCTGGGGCGTGATCCACGGCGTGCGCGCGTTCGTGCCGCGCATGCTAGCCGGTGGCGACGAGGGGCACATCGTGAACACCGCGTCGATAGCCGGCCTCAGCACCGCGCCGTTCATGTCGGTCTACGACGTCACGAAGCACGGTGTGGTGGCGCTGTCGGAGTCGATGTTCAAGGAATTCGAGGCGACCGGAGCGCCGATCGGTGTCTCGGTGGTGTGCCCCGGTCTCATCAACACGAGCATCATGCACTCGTCACGCAATCGGCCCGCGGAGCTGGCCGAGGAGGGCAAAGCCGGGCCCATGGCGCAGGCGTTCGGCCAGGGCCTTGCCGACCGGCTGACCCGCGGCTACCCGCCGTCGGAAGTCGCCGATCAAGTGCTTCACGGCATCCGCGAGAAGCGCTTCTATATCGTCCCGGCGCAGCCCGAGGTCCGCGAGGCAGCCACGATCCGCGCCAAGGACATCATCGAGCTCCGGAACCCGACCCCGCGCCGGTAGCTACGCGCCCTTCGGGAAGTCGTACAGGGTGGCCGGGTTCTCCACCAGGACACGGTGGCGGACCTTCTCATCCGGCACCCAGTCGATGAGCAGATCGAACAGCACGGCGTCGTCCGGCAGCTGCTGTCTGGATTGCTCGGTCGTTGCCGCACGCGGGACAAGCCACCACGCAGGCGAGTCTACGACGGTCAACTGGTCGTGAGTCGCTCGCGCTTAGAAGCTCTAACACAATGAGCTGCGGAGGCGGCTGTAGCAGAGCAGGCAGGCTGGCCAGGCTGAGGAAGGCGTCGTGGGTGGCGTGGGAGCGGTCGGTGCAGACGAGTAGGCGCCGCTTGTTGTGCAGGTGGCTGATGCGTGCGCTCGACGACCCAGCGCTGGCGGCCGATGCCGCTGACCGTGCTCGGTCTGGCGGCGGGCGATCGGTGTCGCGATCCCGCGTGCGCGCACGAGGCGGCGGTACTTGTCGTGGTCGTAGCCGCGGTCGGCGACCAGCCGTGCCGGCCGCTGGCGGGTCGGCCGACGCGGCCGCGCACGCGCGGGACGCGTCCAGCAGCGGCAGCAACTGGGTGACGTCGTTGCGGTTGGCGCCGGTCGCCGACCAGGCCAGGAGCAGGCCGCGGCCGTCGGTCAGGACGTGGTGCTTGACGCCCGGCCGGCCGCGGTCGACCGGGCTCGGCCCGAGCCCGGAGCCCCCTTTTTCGCCTGCACGTAACTGGCGTCGATCAGCGCCCGCGACCAGTCGATCTCACCGCGCCGCGTGCAGCCGCTCCAACAACACCTGGTGCAGCCGCCCCCAGACGCCGGCCTCGTGCCACTCGTGCAGCCGCCGCCAGGCCGTCATCCCGCTGCCGATAGCCCAGCTCCTGCGGCAGATGCTCCCAGCCGATCCCCGTGTGCAGCACGAACAGGAGGCCCTGCAGCACCAACCGGTCGTCGAACCGACGTCGGCCCGGATAGCGAAAACGGCGCGCGCGCCGGCAACAACGGCTCGACCAACGCCCACAACTGATCGTCGACGAGCCACGGCTTCGTCCTCCCACCCACCATCGCGCCTCCCAGTATCGCGTGACCATCCACCCGCACTCGTTCAGCGCCGAGACAGAGGACCCTTCATTTCGTTAGAGCTTC
>CAWBMV010000016.1:0-114048 GCA_963789955.1 uncultured Candidatus Rokubacteria bacterium | reverse complement strand
TGGTCTGGGGCGCGCTGGCGCTGCGGACGCCGACCGGCTCGGTGCCGGCGCAGCCGACCGCGCGCCCAGCGATCGAATCTCCCGTCCCGACTCCGCCCGCGACGGAGACCCGAAAGCCGACCGCGCCGCCGGCTGCCACGCCGCGCGAGACGGGCCGGGCGCCGGTGACCGAGACTCCGCCGCCGACCGTCCGTGCCCCGGAGTCGACCGCCCCGACGGCGAGACCAGGTGCGCCCGCGGTGTCCACGCCGCCCGTCGAGCGCGCACCGGCGGCGCCACGTCCGCCGGCGGCGGCTGCCACGCCAGACGTCCGGCCGGCTCCCCCGGTCCGCGCGACCACGCCACTGGCGCCCAACGTTGCGCCGCCCGCAGCACCCGCTGCGCCGCCCGCACCGGCGGTCACGACGCCTGCGCGGCCGGCTGCTCCACCGTCTCAGGCGACCGCGCCCGCGGCGCCGAGGGCCGAGCGTCGAGAGACGCCTCAAACGCCGCAGACGCCGTCAGCGCCGCAGCAGCCGGCGCCGTCGACCGAGACGGAGGATACGCGTGCCGTGATCGACTGGCTGCTCAATCCCCGAAGCCAGTAACCAGAGAGAGCTCCGCCGAGCGCGTTTCGCGAGCCGCTACTGGGCTGTCGTCTTACTTCTTGGGGAGCTGTTGCTCGACCGGAGGGGAGAGAACCGGGTCGACGCGCTCGATGAGGGCGAGCGTCGTCTCGTGAGGGACGGTCAGCCGCAGCGACGTCATCACGAGCTCGGGATTGGTGCCGAGCCGGAGCCGGCTCGCCTGCTCCTGTAACACGAGCTTCGTTCGCGCCAGCGTGTGCTCCAGCTTCGAGATGTTCTTGATCTCAGCTTCGATCGCGGTCAATAACCGTTCGCCTTGCGTCGCCACGCCGCCCTCCTGGGTATAGGACTTTGCGGCGGCTGCGAGGTATTGTCAAGTGATCGAGAAAGCGAGTGCTCTGTAAGTTAGCGTGGCGGTTGCGGAGGACGGGAGAACGGCGAGCGGTAGTCGAGGATCTCGTGGACCTTCCGCGCGAGACTCTCCAGACTGAACGGCTTGACGAGCAACGGGTCGCCGGCGGTGAGCCCGTGCACGACCACGACCTCCGTCGAGAAGCCGGACATGAACAATATTTTAAGGTCCGGCCGGACCTCGTGCAGACGCTGCACGACCTCAGGGCCGCTCATGCCGGGCATCACGACGTCCACGAGCGCCAGCGCGATCGAGCCTTGATGACCCTGGACAACCTGAAGCGCCTCCTCACCGCCCGAGGCCTTCAGCACCTGGTATCCGTGAGCCGTGAGGCCATCCCGGACGGTGTCGAGCACGGTGGGCTCGTCGTCCACCACCAGAATCGTTGCGCCGGCCGGACTCATTGCTAGCCCTAACCTACGCGGGTTCGCTCCGGAGGGAAAGGTTTGCGGAGCTACTGCGCGGTCCAGCCCCCGTCGATGACGAGCTCGCTGCCGGTGACATAGGCGGACTCGTCCGAGGCTAGATACAGGACACCATAGGCGACCTCGTCCGGCTCGCCGTAACGGCCGAGCGGGATCCTCGAAATCATCAACTGGCGCTGGGCGGGATCGGCGCGGCGCCGCTCGGTCATCGCCGTGACGATGGGCCCGGGGTGGACGGAGTTCGCGCGGATACCCTCGCGGGCGTATTGGATGGCGGTGGCCTTCGTCAGGAGACGGACGGCGCCCTTCGAGGCCTGGTACTGCGGGCTGCTGTTGTCCGTTCCCACCAGACCGAGCTGCGACGAGATGTTGATGATCGAGCCGCCGCCGGCCCGGCGCATGGCCGGAATCGCGGTCTTGGTGCCGAGGAAGACGCCTTTGGCGTTGATCGCCATCATGCGATCCCAGTCCTCGACGGTGGTGTCCTCGATGCGCCCTCCGCCACCGATGCCCGCGTTGTTCACGAGGACGTTCAACCGCCCGAAGTGGCTCTGGGCGGCGCCGACGGCCTTCTGCCAGTCGGCCTCACTCGTGACGTCGAGATGCACGAAGACGGCCTTGCCGCCCTTCGCGTTGATCTCCGCCTCGACACCCCGGCCCTCGGCTTCGAGCACGTCACCGACGACGATCTGGGCGCCTTCCCGCGCGAACAGCCGCGCCTCGGCGGCGCCCATGCCGCGCGAGCCTCCACTGATCAACGCGACCTTTCCCGCGAGTCTCATGACAGGCGCAAGCTTAGCGCAGAACGGACCAGGACGGCGGGGAACCGTGAGGGCTCGAGGCGCTCAGCTGCCGAAGCGCCGCACGCGCTGCTGGTACGCGCGAACGGCGCGGAGAAAGTCCACCTTGCGGAAAGCCGGCCAGTGCGCGTCGCAAAAATAGAACTCGCTGTACGCGCTCTGCCACAAGAGGAAGCCGGACAGTCGGATCTCGCCGCTCGTGCGAATGATGAGGTCCGGGTCGGGCAGGTCGGGCGCATAGAGGTACTGGGCGATCGTTTCCTCCGTCACGCCGTCGATGATCGTCTGGAGATCCTCGCCCTGCTTGCTCTTCTCGCGGAGCATCGCCTGGACGGCGTCGATGATCTCCTGGCGCCCTCCGTAGGCCACCGCGAACGTCAGGACCATCGCCCGATTGCCCGCGGTCGCTTCCTCGGCGTCGCGGATAGCCGCGAGCGTCGAGTCCGGCAGGAGATCGAGCTTTCCGACGGCTCGGACGCGGAGGCCGAGGCGATGCGAGCTCGGATGGCGAGCGAGCCGAGTGAGCTTGGACTCGACCGCCGACAGAATTCCTGAGACCTCCGTCGCCGATCGGTGAAAATTGTCGGTCGAGAAGACCCAGAGACTTACCGCGCGGATCCCGGTCTCGGCACACCACTCCAGCACCTCGTCGAGCTTCTCGGCGCCCAGCGCGTACGCCTCGCGGATGTCGGGGACACCGCGCTCGAGCGCGTAGCGACGGTTGCCGTCGAGGATGATGCCCAGGTGCCGCGGGACGTCTCGTCCGCGGACCTGTCGCAGCAGAAGTCGCCCGTAGAGGTAGTAGAGGAAGGTGCGCATCGCCAGACTTTCACGCTAGCGCCCCCCAGCCGAGCGAGTCAAGAAAACCGAGACCGTTCCTCTGTGGGCCTACGGCAGGGCGTTGACGGCGGTGCGCAGCTCCTGGACGTGCGCAGCTTTGGACGCGGTCTGGCCCGGTACGATCGTCGGGTCCGTGTACGTGGGAAGCGTTCTTCCCAGCTTCGTGTAGACCGCGTTCACCGCGGTCCGCAGCTCCGTGATGTGAACCGCCTTGATCACGGTCGACCCCGCCGTCAAGGTCGGATCCGTCCACGCGGCAGCCGCGAGCCCATTGCGCGTCCGGGCCGCGTTGATCGCCGTGCGCAGCTCATTGATATGCGTCGCCTTTTCGACGGTAGTCCCGACAACGAGCGGATTGTCGGTGAAGCCGCCGCCGGCGCTGGTGGCAAAGCTCGCCGTGACTGCCGCCGCCGCGCCCATGGTGACGCTGCAGGCGCCGGTCCCCGTGCAGGCACCGCTCCAGCCCGTGAAGGTGGAACCCGTTCCCGGCGTGGCCGTCAACGTGACGGCGGTGCCGCTGGTGAACGAGGCCGCGCAGGTCGCGCCGCAGGAGATGCCGGCGGGCGCGCTGGTGACGGTGCCCGTCCCCGTCCCGGACTTGGTCACGGTGAGCGCGAAGGACGACGGCAAGATGAACGTCGCCGTGACCGACGTGGCCGCGTTGAGCGTGACGGTGCAGGCGCCCGTGCCCGTGCATCCACCGCCACTCCAGCCCGAGAACGTCGTGCCGGTGGTCGGCGTAGCCGTCAAGGTGACGACGGTACCCGTCGTGAACGCGGTCGAGCAGGTCGCGCCGCAGGCGATACCGGCGGGCGCGCTGGTGACGGTACCGGTGCCGTTCCCCGCCTTCGTCACGGTGAGTGCGAAGGACGACTGCACGAAGGTCGCGGTGACCGACGTCGCGGCGCTCACTGTCACGCTGCACGTACCGGTGCCGGTGCAGCCACCGCCGCTCCAGCCGGTGAACGTCGAGCCGGCGGCCGGTGTGGCGGTCAAGGTGACGGCCGTCCCGCTGGCGAAAGCGGCGGAGCAAGTCGCGCCGCAGGAGATGCCGGCGGGCGCGCTGGAGACGGTTCCGATGCCGGTGCCGGCCTTCGTGATCGTGAGTGTGAAGGGCTGCAGGGCGAACGTGGCGGTCACGGCCTGGGCCGCGCTCATGGTGACGGCGCAGGTCCCGGTGCCGGTGCAGCCGCCGCCGCTCCAGCCGGTGAACGTCGAGCCGGCGCCGGGAGTGGCGGTCAGGGTGACGGCCGTCCCGCTGGCGAAGGTGGCGGAGCAAGTCGCGCCGCAGGTGATGCCGGCGGGCGCGCTGGTGACGGTTCCGGTGCCGGTGCCGGCCTTCGTGATCGTGAGTGTGAAGGGCTGCAGGGCGAACGTCGCGGTCACGGCCTGGGCCGCGCTCATGGTGACGGCGCAGGTCCCGGTGCCGGTGCAGCCGCCGCCGCTCCAGCCGGTGAACGTCGAGCCGGCCGCGGGCGTGGCGGTCAGGGTGACGGCGGTGCCGCTGGCGAAGGCGGCGGAGCAGGTCGCGCCGCAGGTGATGCCGGCGGGCGCGCTGGAGACGGTGCCGCTGCCGGTGCCGGCCTTGGTGATCGCGAGTGTGAAGGGCTGCAGGGCGAAGGTCGCGGTCACGGCCTGGTGCCGCGCTCATGGTGACGGCGCAGGTGCCGGTGCCGGTGCAGCCGCCGCCGCTCCAGCCGGTGAACGTCGAGCCGGCCGCCGGGGTCGCGGTCAGGGTGACGGCGGTGCCGCTGGCGAAGGTGGCGGAGCAGGTCGCGCCGCAGGTGATGCCGGCGGGCGCGCTGGTGACGGTGCCGGTGCCGGTGCCGGCCTTGCGTGATCGTGAGCGTGACGGGCTGAAGAGCGAACGTCGCGGTGACCGTCGTGGCGGCGGCTCACCGTCACGACGCACGTGCCGGTGCCGGTGCAGCCGCCGCCGCTCCAGCCGGTGAAGGTCGAGCCGGCGGCGGGCGTGGCGGTCAGCGTGACGACGGTGCCCGTCGGGAACGCGGTCGAGCAGGTCGCGCCGCAGGTGATGCCGGCGGGCGCGCTGGTGACCGTGCCGCTGCCGGTCCCCGCCTTGCGTCACGGTGAGCGCGAAGGACGACTGCAGCGAAGGTGGCGGTGACCGTCGTCGCGGCGGTCACCGTCGACGCTGCACGTGCCGGTGCCGGTGCAGCCGCCGCCGCTCCAGCCGGCGAAGGTCGAGCCCGCTGCGGGCGTGGCGGTCAGGGTGACGGCGGTGCCGCTGGCGAACGCGGCGGAGCAGGTCGCGCCGCAGGTGATGCCGGCGGGCGCGCTGGAGACGGTCCCGGTGCCGGCGCCGGCCGTGGTGATCGGCGAGCGTGAAGGGCTGTAGGGCGAACGTCGCGGTCACGGCTGGTGCCGCGCTCATGGTGACGGTGCACGTGCCGGTGCCGGTGCAGCCGCCGCCGCTCCAGCCGGTGAACGTCGAGCCGGCGGCAGGCGTGGCGGTGAGGGTGACCGCGGTGCCGGTCGTGAAGCCGGTCGAGCAGGTCGCGCCGCAGGTGATGCCGGCGGGCGCGCTGGTGACGGTGCCGCTGCCGGCGCCCGACTTCGCGACGGTGAGCGTGAACGAGGACTGCAGGCGAACGTCGCGGTGACGGAGGTCGGCCGCGGTCAGCGTGACGGTGCAGGTGCCGGTGCCGGTGCAGCCGCCGCCGCTCCAGCCGGTGAAGGTCGAGCCGGCGGCCGGGGTCGCGGTCAGCGTGACGGCTGTGCCGCTCGCGAACGCGGCGGAGCAGGTCGCGCCGCAGGTGATGCCGGCGGGCGCGCTGGTGACGGTGCCGCGTGCCGGTGCCGGCCTTGCGTGACGGTCGAGCGTGAAGGGCTGCAGGGCGAAGGTCGCGGTCACGGTGGTGCCGCGCTCATGGTGACGGCGCAGGTGCCGGTGCCGGTGCAGCCGCCGCCGCTCCAGCCGGTGAACGTCGAGCCGGCGGCGGGCGTGGCGGTCAGGGTGACGGCCGTGCCGCTGGCGAAGGCGGCAGAGCAGGTCGTGCCGCAGGTGATGCCGGCGGGCGCGCTGGAGACGGTTCCGGTGCCGGTGCCGGCCGTGGTGATCGCGAGTGTGAAGGGCTGCAGGGCGAAGGTCGCGGTCACGGTCTGGGCCGCGCTCAAGGTGACGGTGCAGGTCGCCGGTGCCGGTGCAGCCGCCGCCGCTCCAGCCGGTGAAGGTCGAGCCGGCGGCGGGCGTGGCGGTGAGGGTGACGGCGGTACCGCTGGCGAAGGTGGCGGAGCAGGTCGCGCCGCAGGTGATGCCGGCGGGCGCGCTGGAGACGGTGCCCGTGCCGGTGCCGGCCTTCGTGATCGCGAGTGTGAAGGGCTGAAGAGCGAACGTCGCGGTGACCGACGTGGCGGCGCTCACCGTCACGCTGCACGTGCCGGTGCCGGTGCAGCCACCACCGCTCCAGCCGGTGAACGTCGAGCCGGCGGCAGGCGTCGCGGTCAGGGTCACCACGGTACCGGTCGTGAAGCCGGTCGAGCAGGTCGCGCCGCAGGTGATACCGGCGGGTGCGCTGGTGATGCTGCCGCTGCCGGCACCCGACTTCGCGACGGTGAGCGTGAACGAGGACTGCACGAACGTCGCGGTGACGGAGGCGGCCGCGTTCATCGTGACGGTACAAGTGCCGGTGCCGGTGCAGCCGCCGCCGCTCCAGCCGGTGAAGGTGGATCCGGCGGCCGGTGTCGCGGTCAAGCTGACGGCGCTACCGCTCGCGAACGAGGCGGAGCAGGTCGCCCCGCAGGAGATGCCGGCCGGCGTGCTGGAGATGGTTCCGGCGCCCGCGCCGGCCTTGCTCACAGTGAGTGAGAAGCTCGGAAGGGCGAAGGTCGCCGTCACGGCCTGGGCCGCGCTCATGGTCACAGTGCAGGAGCCGGTGCCCGTGCAGCCGGCGCCGCTCCAGCCGGTGAAGGTGGAGCCGGTGGCCGGCGAAGCGGTCAGGGTAACGGCGGTGCCGGTCGCGAAGGAAGCCGAGCACGTCGCGCCGCACGAAATCCCGGCGGGGCTGCTCGTCACCGTTCCGGTGCCCGCGCCTGACTTCGAGACCGTCAAGGTCGAGCTCACCGACGCGCCCGTACCAGTGACCAACCGCGACAGCGTGTCGCCGTCGGCCGTGAAGTTGACGTTGGTGCTGGCGGCTGCGGTGCTCGTCGGCGTGAATCTCACGGTCACGGTCGCGGTCGCGCCGGAGCCGACGAGTGTGAACGGACTGCCGGACACGATGCTGAAGGGCGCGGGAACCGACGCCGTGCCGGTGATGGTGCCGCTGCGCGTGCTCTGCACGGTGAACGTCTGGGTGGCCGAGCTGCCGATATTGACGCTGCCGAAATTCACGGTGGTCGTGGGCGTGACGGCGATATCGACTTGCGCGACGCCACTGGCGACGCCCGAGCAGCCGCTCTCGTTGCCGGAGGTGTCCACGGCGGTGATCGCGACGTTGTAGGTCGAGCCGGTCGTCAGCCCCGTGAGTCGGAAGTTGACCGTCTGATTTGCCGGTGGCGTCGTTGTCGAAGTGGCGACTGGAAAGAAGGTGGCGCCCGGACACGGCGACGCCGAGGTGCTGTAGTACACGCGATAGAGCCCCAGGTCGTTGAGGGGGCTTCCATCGGAGTTGGTGGTCGGAGCGGTCCATGAAGCGTCCAGAACGCCGGCCGCGCTCTGATTCACCGCGAAGAGCATTGCAGCGATCGCTAGTCCGAGAGTCAATCGCCCACGCATATGTGCGTTGCACGCGGTGCACAGCCAGTGCCACGCGATGCGCGATGCGCGTCACATCGCGGTTAAGTGATCGGGAACTGGAGCCAACTCGATCGCCTCGGCGAGCGCGAGACCTAAACGGCACACGCGTCGACTGTCAGATGCTCGTCACTTACGCCAACACGCCAGCGAATGTGGCATCTCATTTTTGAGAGTCGCGACGCGCGTGATCTTCTCGGTGAGAGTCACGCGCACGATCGCGTTGGGTTTCGCGCGAGCCCGCGAGCGTTGGCGCCACGGCGAGCTGATCGGGGCGACGACGACGTCGGTGATGGCGGATTCGATGGGCAGACGCGCCCATTGCGTCGATCGGCAGGACGGTAGCTCTCGGATTCGAGGAGATCGTGCGCGAGCGATTCGAACGGAGCCCGATCAGGACGCTGGGATCGGCTTTACGGAGTGCGATCCGGCGCTCGTCGCTGGCTGAGGCGCAGGGCCTTCTTCACGGAGGACCCTGCGCCTCTTCGCCAGATCGGGCCGGCGCTACGGCAGCGCGTTGACGGCGGTGCGAAGCTCCTGCACGTGCGCCGCCTTGGAGACGGTTTGGCCGGCGAGGAGCGTCGGGTCGGTGTACGTCGGCAGCGTTCTGGCCAGCTTCGTGTAGACCTGGTTCAGCGCGCTGCGCAGCTCGGCGATGTGCACCACCTTGAGCGTGGTCGATCCGGCCGTGAGCGTCGGATCGGTCCAGGTGGCTGCCGCGAGACCGTTGCGCGTCCGAGCCGCATTGATCGCCGTCCGCAGCTCGACGATGTGTACTGCCTTCACGACGGTGGTCTGGGCAACCAGCGGGTTGTCGGTGAAGCTCGTGCTGGTGATGGCGAAGGTCGCGGTGACGGCCCGCGCAGCGCTCATGGTGACGCTGCAGGCTCCGGTCCCCGTGCAGGCGCCGCTCCAGCCCGTGAAGGTGGAGCCCGTGGCCGGCGCGGCGGTGAGGCTGACGGCGGCGCCGCTCGTGAACGAGGCCGAGCAGGTGGCGCCGCAAGAAATGCCGGCGGGCGTACTGGTAACGGTGCCGCTACCGGCGCCCGACTTGGTCACGGTGAGCGTAAAGGACGGCAAGATGAACGTGGCCGTGACCGAAGTCGCCGCGTTGATCGTGACGGTGCAGGTACCGGTGCCGGTGCAGCCGCCGCCGCTCCAGCCCGTGAACGTGGAGCCGGCCGAGGGCGCCGCGGTCAAGGTGACCATGGTGCCGCTCGTGAAGGCCTGGGAGCAGGTGGCTCCGCAGGAGATGCCGGCCGGCGAGCTGGTGACGGTTCCGGTGCCGTTCCCGGATTTCGCCACGGTCAGCGTGAAGGACGACTGCATGAAGGTGGCGGTGACAGAGGTCGCCGCGTTCATCGTGACGGTGCAGGAGCCGGTGCCCGTGCAGGCGCCGCCGCTCCAGCCGGTGAACGTCGACCCGGCCCCCGCGGCGGCCGTCAGAGTGACCGACGAGCCGCTCGTGAACGAAGCGGAGCAGGTCGCGCCGCACGAGATGCCCGCCGGGGCGCTCGTCACTGTGCCGCTGCCGGCGCCGGCTTTGGACACTGTCAACGTGGTCCCGCCGGTCGACACGCCGGTGCCCGTCACGAGGCGCGACTGCGTATCGCCGTCGGCCGTGAAGTTGACGTTGGTGCTTGCGGCCGCCGTGCTGGTTGGCGTGAATCGTACGGTCACTGTCGCGGTCGTGCCGGATCCGACGAGGGTGAAGGGACTGCCTGAAACGATACCGAACGGCGCTCCGACCGAAGCCGTGCCGGTGACCGTGCCGCCGCGTGTGTTCTGCACGGTGAACGTCTGGGTGGCGGAGGTTCCGATGTTGACGTTGCCGAACGCCACCGTGGTGGTCGGCGTGACGGCGAAGTCGACCTGGGCGACGGCGCTGGCCACAGTCGAACACGCGCTCTCGTTGCCGCTGGTGTCGACGGCGCTGACGGCGACGTTGTAGGTCAAGCCGGTCGTCAGGCCGGTGAGGCGGAAGCTAACTGTTTGATTCGGCGCCGGAGCGGTGGTCGAGGAGGCGACCGTGAAGAAGGTCGGACCCGGACAGGGCGTGGCCGAGGTCGAATAGTAGATGCGATAGGACCCGAGATCGGACAACGCGCTCCCGTCGGAGTTCGTCGTGGGAGCGGTCCATGTTGCATCCAACACTCCGGCGCTCGCCGGAACGGCCGCACCGAAAACTGCAACCAGGCCCAGAACCACACCCGCAGTCAGACGCAGGAGCCACCGCCGATCGAACATGCGTGATCTCCCTTGAGGAAGACCACCGGTCCCGGGGGGTGATCGCCACCCCTCCTTCGGTAGCCCGGCTATCAGGCTCTACCTGACCCGTGGCTTTGCGTCCCCGTCTCGCGACGAGTTTGCCCTTATCGAGAAGGGGTCTTCCCTGTGAGAAGAAGATTTTGCACGGGAGGTGCCAAGCGTGGCGAGATTCGAGTCAGAACCGTTCTAAGTACCTATGAATCGTAGGGAACTCACGTCGCTATTCAAAGTGAGAATCGCAGACTTAAACGATGACTGGGTGTCACGTCCTCGTCGGTTCGACAATGCGCCGGACTATTTTGACATTTCAAGATTGAGAAATCTAAAGCTCTCACAACTTTGCGAGAGCTCGATGTTGGTTTCTTCGATTCTGCGCCGATCTAGCGATTCGAGTAGAGCCAGCGAGAGCCGTAGCGTCCCACTTCGTGAACGCGCGAGGCCGGAAGTGCGGCGACGACGCTCTCGCTGCGCGGCCGACGGACGACGAGGAAGACGCGCTGCGGCCCTTCCCAGAGACGGACGAGATCCGCCGTGTTCAGAAAGAGCCCGCGGGCTTCAGGGAGCGACGCGGCGATCGAAAAGTAGTTGAGCGCGCCGTTCACCATCGCGAACCGGCGGCGAGTGTAGAAAGGCAACGCCGGACTGTATTCGAGCGTTCCCTCGACCACGAGCACATCGGCCGCGCCCGCCTGTTCGGTGATGACCCGTGCCGTCTCCTTGACCGAATGGATCGGCTCGACGACGTCCAGGAGCCTGAATATCAGCACCGTGATCGCGCTCGCGGTGCCGACCAGCGCCACGAACGCCCCCCACCGCCGGGTCCGGAACCAGCAGAGAGTCGCCAGCCCCCAGCCCACGAGGAGGACGAGCCCCAGCCCTTGCAGCAGCTGGCCGAAGGGCTGGGCCGAGGGAAAAGGGAATGGCGCGCCCTGGTCGCGCAGGATGCGGTAGTAGGCGTTGAGCTCCGCCAGACCACTCAACGCCTGCGCGGCAGTCAGGCCGGCGCCGACCCAGAGGGCCCAGAGCCCGACGGCGCCGCACCCGACGAGCCCGACGACGAGCCAGCGCCCGATATCGCGCCCGCTCGTCCACGCCGCCCCGACGAGGACGGCCAGCGCGGGAAATGCCGGGAGCGCGTAGTACTCGTGCTTGAACCGCGACAGGGCGAAGACCCCGACGATGGCGACCAGCCAGATCGCGACGACCGGCCGCCACCGCGCCCGGGGGGATCGATCAGGCTCCCGGCGCGCGAGAGTGAAGACACTCCACGGAAAGGCCCAGAGGAAGCTCGCGATGAGGAAGGCCGGGGTCGAGCTCGGCACGTCGTCTTCCACATAGCGGCGCGCGTCGAGAAACCGCAGCAGGTGATTGTCCACGACGTAGAAGTTGAACAGCGCCGGTGAACGCCAGGCCACGAGCGCGTGCCAGGGGACCGCGATCGCAGCGAACAAGGCGGCGCCCCGGGCCAGATTGAGCTCGCGCCACCCGAGCCGTCGCACCGTGACCAGGGCGACCCCGACGATCAGCACCGGGAACACGACGCCGATGAACCCCTTGGCCAGCACAGCGAGCGCCGCGCCGACATAGAAGAGCAAGAATCGCGCGCGCCCCCGGTCCGGGCGCTCGGCATCGCGGAGGAATCCGTAGATCGCGAGCGTGAGACAGAAGACGAACAGCTGATCCGTCGACGCCCGCCGAACGTAGAGCGCGTTGCCGACCACCGTCGCCACGACGACGCCGGCCAGCAGCCCTGCCGACCCCCCGTAGAGCCGGCGTCCGATGCGCCACGTCAGGAGCACCGTGCCGAGCGCGGATATCGCCGACCAGAGCCGGGTCGCCCATTCCGACGGGCCGAACAGCTGGAAAGTCAGCGCGGTGAGCCAGAAGTAGAGGGGCGGCTTCTCGAGATACGGGAGCCCGTTGATATGGGGGATCACCCAGTCGCCGCACGCCAGCATCTCCCGCGCGATGTCGGCGTAGAGGCCCTCGTCCGGGTCGAGCAGGGGCATGCCGAGCTTGGGGACGAACAGCAGGAGACCCAGCGCCAGCAGGATGTACACGACGGATTGCAGGATCATACGCCGACGCGTTTTATCGCGCAGGAACATAGCCACGGCTGGTGTGCAGACCGTGGCAGAACGTAGCACGCCGCGCCCCGCGGCGCCCCAAGAGTCCAAAGAAGTCCGCACCCCGCTGCTCAGAAGATCATCGCCGTGTTACCCTTCGTGACGCCCTCGCGCCGCTGCGGCGCGAGGGCGGCTCTGCTTGCTGTCTCCTTGCTGTGGAGCGCGAGAGTGCTGTCTGTGCGGGTCGCTTGGAGGGTGAGGCAGTCCGATCCGGGCCCAGCAGCTTCAGCCAGTTACGCGCAACGTGCTGAAACTGCTGTCGTCCAGCGGCTCGGGATCGCCGGAGAGCTGCTCGCCTTCTTCTGGCAGAACAGGTGGTGATGGCTCACGCCCCGCTGGCCGCGTGTTTGTTGATCCTCGGGTTCTTCATCGTGTTCGTGCAAAGCTCCGCGGTCATCTCCTTCTTCTACACGGTCTTCTAGCAACAGCCAGGTTCTGGCTCGATGGCAACGTCCCGCTCTGACGAGCCCGACAGCTCATACCGACCATCGCTGGTCGGGCGTGTGGTCCTGGTCGCCACGAGTGTCTTGCTGAGCCTGGCGCTCGCCGAAATCGCGGTTCGCGCTCAGGTCGGAAGTCGCCCCGCCTCGTTCCACATCGTGAACGCCGTGTTCGGACAATACGACGAACAATTCGGCCAACGATTTCGGCCAAACTCGAAGAAGATTCTCTCGCTGGTCAGCAACGGCCGCGTCGTGTGGTGCCCCGGTGTCGTGGCCAGTGCCAATGACGACGGGCTCGGCGGCCGGAGCACGTTGGCGGACGCCCGGAAGGCCGACTATGTGATCTTCACCGCAGGTGACTCGTTCAGCTACTGGAAGCGCTCGGCGCTGACTGTGCCCGATGTGGTCGAGACCCTGCTGCGCGAGCGCACCGGACTCAAGGTCGTGAACCTGAATTTTGCGCGTGGAACGTACGGTCTCCTGCAGATGCTGACATTGGCCGCCGAAATGTATCCAACCCTGAAGCCTCATCTCGTCGTCGTCCAGTTCATCAGCGATGATTTGACTCGGGGACGGTGGTGGACCCGTGAGACGGTGATCGACGGGCGCACGCGGTCACAGATGTCGCCGCAGCCGAACGGGTTCGAGGATCCTCGAATCACGAACGACGAGGACGTCGTCGATGAGCGGGCGACCGAGGCGTGGTGTGAGCAACAGCTCCTCGCCTCGCAGCAGGACCTGGTCGTGAAGAACTCGGTCGCCTTCCATCGCGCCTATCTTCGTTCGAAAGGCATCGCCTTCGATCCTTTCGCGCTGACGAAATCGTATTTGCTCGAAGCCGTATGGGGCACATTCTTTGACCGGCCGTTCTATTCGCAGACAGCGTTCAGCCTGATGCCACGCGTGACGGCGAAACAATTCTCGGCCGATCCGGGCTATTCCGACGCGGTCCAGAAACTCAAGAAGTTCGGCGTGCCGGTGCTTCTGGTGCATCTTCCGAACAAGGCGGAAATAATCGTGGGCCGCCCATTTCGAGGGCGGGAGGCCGAGTCCATCTGGACGCAGCTCGAGAGAGACCTCGGGACGCACATCGTGACGCTCGCAGAGATGGAGCGTCGTCCGCCGACGCCGCGCACCATTGATCTGCAGCCCGACAATGCCCACCCAAACCTCGAGGGCATCAAATTCTATGGTGAATACGTCGCCCTGGTGATCGAACCTCTCGTCAAACGGAAGTAGGCGGCGCGGCCGCCTGGGCACCGGGGACTGCGGACCGAGCGGCGCAGCGAAGCATCGCGGCTGGTGCGGACTCACGCGCCGGCGGTGCTAGGATGGCGCGAAGGGCGGGGAAGCTCGGACTTCGACGAATGCAAAGCGACGACGACGTCAGGCAGCTCTTGCGCGACATTCGCGATGCTCAGCGCGAGCAGCTGGCCGAGCATCGGGGCGTGATGGATCGCGTGCTCGAGCTCCAGCGACGCGCTGTCGTGCAGCAGGAGCAGGCGAGCCATCTCTATCGACGGCTGGTCCGGGTCGGCGTCGGCCTCGTGGCCGCGCTTCTGGCCCTGCTCATCTTCCTCGTGCTGATCTACTACTTGCTGGCCGGGTGGTCGCGCTATCTTTTCGGCGTCTGAGCCGGAGGATGTCGCCGACTCGCCCCGCATTTCCTCGACGGCGTGTGGGGGCCGCTCCTGGCAAGTCCGGGCCGCCACGAAGGGGTCGCCTGGATAAGTACCTCTCGTGAAGGCCCCAAACACCCCACTGCGCCCCATCCTGGCGAACAGGGCGCGCAACCCCTTGATCCTGTAGGCTGCGGCGGATTTCGGGATCACACCCCTCGCTGGGCTATGCTGTCGGCCATGTTTGGCTGGAGCCGGGTACCATCGTGTCTTGCGGCAGTGCTCGCCTTCGTCGCCGCGCTCTTACCCGTCAATACTGCAGCTGCCTTCGATCGCACGAACGTGCCGTTGAAGAACTGGGGCGGATTCTCGGAGTATCGCGACGCGGCGTACGACGATCTGGAGCGCCTGGTCACCGCTGGGCTCGCCGACCGGACCTTGCTGAACACGAAGCCGCTCAACCGCATCGAGGCCGCGCGGGTCGTCGCCCGCGCAATCGAACGGATCCGCCGGGACGATCCCGAGGGCCTCAACATGCGCCGCGACCTCGAGCCGGTGCTCGACCGCTTGATGGACGAGTTCAAGGTCGAGCTGGCCTCGCTGGGCGTCCAGGTTCCCGACGGAGTCTCGCCACCGGGCGCGTTCTCCTTCACCCCCATCGATCGCGCGCAGGCGTTCAACGGTCTGGCGACGCATGGCTTCTCACTCGTCAACGAGCAGGGGAGCTCGGTCAAGCGGACGTTCAACATGGGGCTGACGTTCGAGAGCCGTGCGCAGCTCTGGGACTATCTGACCTTCTATATCCAGCCCGAGCTGCTCGCGAACCAGGACTATACGGCGGCGCGCCTCATCACCGGCTACGCGAAGCTCACGTTCTGGAACATCGAGCTCATGTTCGGCCGTGACAGCCTCCAGTGGGGGCCGGGATACCGTAACTTCATGATCTTTTCGAACAACGCGGCGCCGCTGGATCAGGTCCGGCTCGGGTCCGCGGAGCCCTTTCTGCTGCCGTGGATCGGCGAGTGGGTCGGGCCCATGAAGGCGCTGATCTTCCTGGCGCAGCTCGAGGAGCGCCGGGATCACCCCTACACCAAGGTGTCGGGCATGCGTCTGACCTTTACGCCGGCCACGTGGTTGGAGCTTGGGGCCAGCCGAGCGGTCATGTTCGACGGGGGCTCACCGTACCTTTCGGCGGACAAATATCTGGCGGCGATCTTTAATCCGTCGTTCGGCGACGACGCGAACCAACACCCGGAGAACCGCACCAACAATGTGTTCAGCGTCGACGGCGATCTGCGCTTTCGAAACGTGGATCACTACTACTTTCCGAGCCGGGATCTGCGACTCTACGGCGAGTTCTACTGGGACGACACCTGCGGCGAATGCGGCCCGAGTAGCGGAATCGGCCACTTCCTGGCGTCGAACCTCCTGCCCAAGGGCAGCACGGTCGGCGCTGTAGGCGGCATGCATCTGCTCGGTCTCTTCGGGCAAGACTGGCTGGATTTCCGGTTCGAATACGCCCGAACCTCGCCCCAGTCGTACAACAACGATCAGTTCACCAGCGGGTACTGGACGCGGGGCCATGTGATCGGCGACTTCATCGGCACGAACGGCCGGGACTACTTCGCTCGCGTCGGCGCGCGCCTCACACCGAACTTGATGTTTGGCGTCAATTTCGACCGGGCCATCATCGGCAGCACCACGTTCAATTTCTCCGGTCCGCAGGAGGAGCGCCTCGGCGGGAGCCTGGACGTGTCCTATCGCTTCGCGGACCGCTTTTCGGTCTTCGCGCAATACCTGGTCAGCGATGTGAAGAACCGAAACTTCAGGGCCGGCGACAATGGAATCGACCAACTCCTGCGAGTGCAGTTCACGGCGTCGTTCCGGTAGCGCTCGGTCCCTCGGGCTCGGCGACTTGGCTATTGTCGTGTCGGGGGCGGTCCGTGATAGTTTCAAAGTTGACGGGATCTGGACGTTTGCCCAGCTCACTCTACCGTCGTCGCTCTAGTGCAGGGAGGCTCGGCATGACAGTGCGTATCGCGTCGATCCTCGTTCTCGGAGGCGTGCTTCTGTTCGCGTCGGCAGCGCCCGGCCAGGATGCCGCGGAGCTCAAACCATTCGTCGGCAAGTGGCGGACATACGTGGCCGAAGGGGGAAAGAGCACCCCCGTCGAGATCACGGTGCAGCGGGACGGCTCGTTTTCGACGGTTCTCTATACGCAGCCGCCGCGCAGCGCCAGGGGGAGATTGGAGATTGTCGACGGCAAGTTCCGTTTCAGAAGCTCCGATGGCGGCGCGGGCGCCGTCTCGGTGGCCGTCGACTCCAAGGGCAAGCGGACCTTGAAGGCCGTCCGCGATGACAACGGTAGGTCCGCTCAATACGAGGAAGTGAAATAGGCTGACGGATCCTTGACAGGTGGACCGGCGCCAGATTAGCGTCTTCAGCGATGAGCTTGGCCCCTTGAGCCTCGTCCGGGGTTTCAAGCGCCGGCGTATTCATGCGCACACTGAAGCGTCCTTCACCGTTCCCCCAGGATCGATCTTCGTCGCCCGACCTCGCTTTTGACTGCCGATTTCAGCGTTCGCCGTAGACCGCCAAGTCCTCGAGAGCTCCCGGCGTGACCGTGCTTCGCTGGTGCCGGCTCGTTTTCTGGGCGAACCTGGGCCTCGTGGTCTGTCTCGGCGGTATTGGGTTCGGTCTGCACGAATCGCAAGCGCGCATCCGGGGACTTCTCGTCGAATTCCGCAACAGCCTGATGATGCGGTCAGCCTCGAATGCCCGGGTGTTCAGCTCGGCCCCGGACGATCTGCTGAGTCACGATTTTTATACCGACTCGCCGGCGATGATCGCGGCGTGGCGGCCTCGCCTGGGCGCGGTGGTACCGACGGCGGGCGTTGCGAGCCTGCGCGACGAGGTCGATCGCGCCAAAGCGGTCGCGCTCAGCTTCGCGCGAAGCGGGGACAACCGTCCGATCTATCGGATGGCTCTCCTGGACAAAGTTGTCGAGACGCAACGGGGTAGCGGGTTCTGCTCCGACTACGTCGAAATCTTCCTCGCCCTCTCGGCCGTGAACGGCCTGATCGCGCGAGAGGTCCAGAACGACGTGCATGGATTCGCCGACTTCTTCTCGCGGACGCGATCGAAGTGGATATTCGTCGATCCGCAATACGGGATCCTGGCGACCGACGAGGCAGGGACCTATCTGTCGTCTCTGGAGCTCCGACAGAGGCGGTTGACCGGACTTCCCGTGC
Organism: uncultured Candidatus Rokubacteria bacterium; assembly: GCA_963789955.1. GTDB lineage: Bacteria > Methylomirabilota > Methylomirabilia > Rokubacteriales > CSP1-6 > AR31. Next base: position 96,542 of record CAWBMV010000016.1, on the reverse strand, counting down.
GCTTCATGTTTTTCGGCACCGCGGATGCAACGATCAAGTCCGAAGAGGATCCGCGATTTCGCGCGCTCTACGGGGACGCCTCACGATTCAAGCGGTACGTGCTGACCTACGGCAACAATGTGCTGACCGAGGCCAGTCGATCGGAGTCCGTGGCCTTTCTCCCGTGGGAAGCACGTCAGCTGCTCCTGTATGCATCAGCGACCAAGCCGCATCTGCTCGTTCTCGCGGATTCGTTTGCCGCCGAGTACGTGGGCCATGCGCAGTGGTACCGGCTTGTATTTTTCGTGGTATCCGGGTATTTCGTTATCGCGCTCAGTTGTTACCCGCTGCTGGCTCTGGTAACTCGGCTGAGGATATGGGAGACCTCTCGGATAGCAGAGCATGCGAGAAAACCCAATCCGTCATCCGCTGCATAGCTCCGAGAGATCAACATCCCGCCGCGAGAGACACACCGACGAGAGAGCACGAACTGCGGGTGGTGAGTATTGGCATGGGTCCTGCTCACTTCTCACGACAGGCGAGAGGCCTCGAATGAGTCGCCGGTGAGAAAGCGCAGTTATCGACGAAATGGCGCTGACTAGCAGAGCGATTCGAGGGGCGACGCCGCTTCAGGGAGTGTACGTGAATGATCGCGCGGCAGCCAAAAGGACACGTCAGTGTTGTCGGGCGGACACTCTGAAAGAGATTCGCCAATTCTCAGGCGAGATTGCGATGTGGGCGGTACAACTGGGGGCACCTGGAGCCCCCGTCACAGCCGAGGGAGGCCGGTGATGAGGAAAAACTGGTTGGTCGTGGCGCTCGTCGTTGTTGGCGCGTTCAGCGCATCGCAGGCCTGGGCGCAGAATCTACTCCAGAACGCGGGCTGGGTCGGGATCAGCACGATCGCGCCCGGGTCAGAGCTGGACGTGAACGGACGGATCCGGATGTCGCAAAGTTCGAACTTCAGCGAGTTCTTCACCGGTAGCTCCGGCGGCGTCATGGGTTTGCACCTTGGCTCGCGGACGAATATGCCGGTCGGGCTGTACACGAACAGCAGCGCGCCACAGCTGCTCGTCCTCCCGAGCGGAAACGTCGGGATCGGAACGACGACGCCGGCCGCCACGCTTCACGTGGCGGGCAACGTCCAGGTCGATGGCAACATCGCGGCGAAGTACCAGGACGTGGCCGAGTGGGTGCCCGCAGCCAGCAAGCTCGCTCCTGGCACCGTGGTGATCCTCGGGGGTATCAAGCCGAACGAAGTGATGGAGAGCCAGAAGGCGTACGACACGCGGGTGGCCGGCGTCGTATCGGACAAGCCAGGCCTGATCCTGGGCGAGGGCGGCGACAATCAGGTGAAGGTCGCCCACATCGGCCGGGTGAAGGTCAAGGTGGACGCAAAGTACGGCCCGGTTCAGATCGGTGACCTGCTGGTCACGAGCGCGACTCCGGGGTACGCGATGCGTTCGGAGCCCGTGACGATCGGCACCGCCGCGATTCATCAGCCCGGGACGCTGATCGGCAAGGCGCTCGAGTCGCTCGCCGACGGCCAGGGCGAGGTGCTGGTGCTGTTGACCTTGCAATAGCCTCGTCGCGACGCGATATCAGCGAAACGGCGATCGGCCCTCCAGCTACCGGAGGGCCGATCGTTTTTCCTCACCGAGCGTAGAGCGGAAGTCGATACATCCTCCCTTTGTATTTGACGTCGACATACAGCGCCGGTGGCGACTCCGGCCCCGACGCGGCAGCGGAGGCGTTGGCCGTCAGCTCCAGCGAACCGTCAGGGGGTCCCCGAGCCGATGGCCAGATGAGTATCGTCGCCCGTCCGATTCGCGACGAACACGGTGTTGGTCGGCGGCGCGTGGCCGTGCCAGGGGCCGAGCTTGTTCGGGTACAGCACGTTGTTCGTGACGGAGATTCGATCGCTCGGCCTGGTCCCGCTGAAGAAGAGACCGTAGGCCTGGGTCGGCGTCGGGCCGTCGTCGAAAGCGAAGTTGCCGGTCACGTGCACCCGACTGACCTGATGGAGCATGATCCCCGAGTGCTCCGGAGTTCCCAGTGCATTGTTGCCGAGGATGTAGTTGCCCTCGACCAGGGCGCCGCTGACGTTGTACAGAACGATCCCGCTGCGCTTGTTGTTCCTGACGATGTTCCCGCTGACGATCGCGTGATCGACGTTCTGAACCAGGATGCCGTACCCGTCGGCGGCGCCGCGATTGTCGTAGAGCACGTTGCCGGTGATCTCGACGAAGACGCGCCGATCAGGAAAGGCATTGACGACCTGGATGCCGTTGCCCTCGACCGTCCCCGTACCGTTTCCATATGCGTGATTGTTGGCGATGATGGCGTGCACGGGAGCGACGTTGTTCCCCCCGTTCGCGATCGAGATCCCAGAAGCTTCACAGCCGCTGACCGAGTTGCCGCTCACCGTCACGTTCCGGCCCTCGGAGACGGCGAGGCACGGAGTTTGCGAGTTCCCGCGAAGACCGCGGATGATGTTCCCCGAGATCAGCCCGTCGGTGGCGTGAGTGCTCCAGAGGATCCCGGGCTTGGTCGTCGCCTCGATCATCGAGTTCATGATGACCCCGCGGCTCGCGACCAGGTTCGTCGGTGACTTGACGGCGACGGCGATGCCGTCAACCCCCTGCGTCCGCGACTCGCCGGGTCGTCCGCCGTTGCGAACCCATAGATGGTCGACGACGAAGCCCACCGAGCTGTTGATCTGGAGCAGGCCGCCATCCAGCTGCCCCCCTTGTTTGCCGTCGAGCACGAGATTCGACGCCTGGAATCCGATCGTCTCGCCCGATGGCGATGCGCCCTGCACGAGGATCATGATCCGTCGCACTCCGTCCTTCAGCGCGATGACCGAGCCCCAGCCGCTCCCGACGAAGGCGACCGTATCCGTCACCATCAAGGTGTCGCTAATCAGATAGGTGCCGGGCGGGAAGTAGATCGTGCCCTTCGCGCGGAGGGCGGCGGCCAGCGCCTGCTTGACCGCCGCGGTATCGTCCGTCACCCCGTCGCCCGTCGCGCGGAAGTCCCTGACGTTCGCGACCCCGGTAAATGGCGCGGTCGGTTGACCCGAGACGTCGCCAGTGACGCCGGCCGCCACGGCGACGATGACCGCGAGTAGGCGTGGCGCGATGCTTGCCCTCCAGCTGCCGTCTCGCGTGCGGTCTCTGCGAACCCGGAAATACATTGTTTACCCTCCTGGGACCGGACTAGAATGCAATCTGAGGCGGCGCCCTCTTCAATGGGACCGGGAGGGCGAAGCTTTCTCCTCGCCAGATTACTGCCCTTTTCAATTTGAAATTGACCTTCTCCTCGAAGCGACTGCTCAGCCGGACCTGTCTCGTCAGTGCCGGCAGCCTGCTCATCGCCGGGTTCACCTTGCTGGTCACGCGTGCCTATACCCAAAGGTATGGAGGCCTCGACCTCTCGGCCGTGCTCCTGTTCAGGCTGTACGGATCACTGCTGCTCGCGTGCGCGGCGCTCGGACTGCCGATCGCGCTGCAGCGGACCGTCGCGTACCTCGGCTCGAAGCCGGATCGTGCCGCCGGTGCCGCGCTGACTGGTCTCGTCCTCGCGGGAGCGAGCCTCGCCGCTGGGTGCGCCGTGAGCGTGGTCTTCGCGGAGCCGATCGCCCGGCTTCTCGATCATCCCGGAGCCGAACATCTGTGGCGGGCATTCATATGGCTCACGTACGCTCAGGCCTTCACTACGATGGTGAGCCTGATTCAGCTCGCGCGCGAGCATGTGCTGGAGTCGGTGGGGACGGCGGTCGCCGCGCTCGGGCTGTCGCCACTGGTGTGTGTTCTGCTGCTCCGTGATACGAGCCTCTCGACCGTCATCACGTGGACCGCGGTGGCCACTGGCGTCACGACGCTGCCGTCGCTGCTGCGAATCGCCCGCTGGATCTGGAGTCAAGTCGGGCCGAGTCCGTTCCGCGAAGCCGCCGTCCTGCTGCGATACGGCCTGCGCAGAGTGCCGGCCAGCGCCCTCGAGCCGGCTCTCGATCTGACTTTGCCGTGGATCGCCGTCGTGTCAGGCGCGGGCCTGATCGGCGCGGGCTATCTGGCGATCGGCCTGGCGCTCATGAGGCCACTCAATCCGATCAGCGGCGCCTTGAGCCAGGTGCTGATCCCGGCGTCGGCCGCCGCGATCGCACGGGGAGACTTCCATACGCATGCAGCCCGGGCTCGCCAGGTTGCCCAGTGGGCGCTGCACGGCGGCACGTTCGCGACCTTCCAGATGGTCATCTGGGCTGACGTGCTGATCCGGGTCTGGCTCGGCCCCGAGTACGACGCGGCGGCCGGGGTCGCGGCGATGGTGTGCCTCTCGTTGACCCCCTCGTTCCTCTTCGCCTGTCTGAGAGGTCTGATCGACGGCGAGACAGAGCGGGCGGTGAATACCCGCAACCTCTGTGCCGCCATCCTCGTCTTCGGCGTCGCCTCGGCACTGCTGGGCTGGCTGCGTCTGGCCGGGATGGCAGCCCTTGGCCTCGCCTACCTGCTGTCGCGCGTCACGCTGGCCGTCCTGACTTTGCGGTACGTCGCTCATGCTTATCGCGTGAGCTTTTCGGCCCTGCGCCCCTGGACTGCGCTGGCGTCGGGCGCGCTGCTCGGCGCCGGAGCCGTTGCGCTGCGGAGTCTGCTTCCGGCCCAGTACAGCGCCGTCGAAATGATCGTGTACGTGCCGCTCGCGGCGCTCGCGTTCATCGGGAGCATGACGGCGACCGGGATGGAATGGACGCGCCCCTTGCGCCGCCGCCTGTGGGCGACCTCGTGAGAGCCGTGCTGTCGTCGCCGTGGCTGAGCTCGCTCGCTGTCCTGAACGTGCTCGTGCTCTCGGCGGGTATCGTGGCGCTCGCGATGCCCGATGTGCTGAGCCCGGTCGACATCTGGTTGACCGTGCTGGTCATCGCGTATTTCGCGGCGCTCTGGTATCGCTGCGCCACCCATCCCCGCGACCTCGTCGAGATGGACACGGTGTTCCTCGTCTTCTTCGGTATCTACGTGGTGGTTCCGGTGGTGGCGTTCTTCTGGCTGGCGGTCGGAGAGGTGCCACGCTTCATCGGCCTGGTCCTCCACCTCGAGTCCGGCATCATCGGTGTCGCGCTCATCGCCCTCTTCGCCTTCTTGTTCGGCTATTCGAGCCCCGCCGGACCCGCGCTCGCCGGACTCATGCCGCGGGCCGAAGGCGACTGGACGCGAGGCGAGGGTCTCGCGATCTCGTCGGGGCTCCTGATCCTCGGGACCGCGCTGGTCGGCACCCTGGTCGGGACCGTCGGTGTCGAGACACTGGTCGAGTCGGCATACGCGCGAGGATACGAGGCCATCGCGGGACTCGGCGTTCTGGCCGCGGGCGTGATGCTGGCGCAAACCGGACTCGTCGTGCTGTATCTGACGACGGCGGAATGGGGCCGCCGCACGCCGATCCTTCCGTGGATCCTGTTCTCGGTCTTCGCCCTGCTCATGCTGCGCATCGGCCGTCGTCGCGTGGTGCTCGAGACGATATTGGCGCTCCTGGTTGCGCATCACTTCTCCACGCGTCGGATCCGGCTACGAACGCTGGTTATCGGCGCGGCCCTGGCGCTGCCGGTGTTCGCCGCGGTGGGGCTCGCTCGCGCCTATCTCGCCGAAGGTTTCGGCGGCATCCTGACGCGTCTGGTGGAGCAATTCGGTCTCGACGAACTCGTCAATCTGATGGCCGAGCCGGTCACGGTCCTGCTCGCGCTGACCGAGACGATCTATCAAGTTCCCGCGCAGGAGCCGTTCTGGCTGGGCCGGAGCTTCGTCGACGCCTTCGAGATCCTGATTCCGCTGCCGCTGCACCCGGAGCGACCGATCGCGCCGAGCCAGTGGTTCGTAAATCTGATCGATCCGGGGATCGCGGCCGCCGGAGGCGGATACAGCTACGCGTTGCTGGCGGAGGGGTACCTGAACTTCGGAATCCTGGGGGCGGCCGCCGTGGCCTTCGTCGAGGGGATCGTGGTCCGGGCCGCCGTGACCTATCGACGTCTCGCGCCGTTCAGCAAGAGCCGCATCCTCGTCTACGCCGTCGTCGTGTCGCTGTCGATCATGATGATCCGGGGCGATTTCGCCTCGCTCCTGAAAGCGGGCATCGTCGGCTCGCTGGTCCCCGCGGTCTTCGTCGCGGCGTGGCTCGGTCGTCGCCGGCGATTGCCGTCGCCGACCGTCGAGTCGATGACCGGCGGGGAGCGCTGAGCCCGTGTGCGGTATCGCCGGGACCGATCGACGAGCACTGGACGCAGGAGGCCCGGACGTCTCCAAGATGCTCGGGATGCTCCAGCATCGCGGCCCCGACGACTCGGGCGAATGGCGTGGCGTGACGTGGCGCCTGGGCATGGTTCGGCTCGCCATCATCGACCCTCGGCGGGGACTCCAGCCGATGACGAGCGCCGATGGGCGCTGGTGTCTGGTCCTGAATGGCGAGATCTACAACTTCGTCCGGCTCCGCGCCGAGATGGCGTCACGAGGCGTCCGGTTCCGGACCGCCTCCGACACGGAAGTGCTGCTCGAGCTGATCGCCGAGCGCGGGGTCCCCGGCGCGCTCGCGTCGGCCGAGGGCATGTTCAGCTTCGCCGCGGTCGACATCCCCGCCGGTGATCTGTGGCTGGCTCGTGACCGATTCGGCGAGAAGCCGCTGTACGTCGATCGGCGCGATGGCTTCGCCTTCTGCAGCGAGCTCGCGCCGCTCGTGCTCACGGCCCGCTCGGCCCGGCGGCCGTCCGCTCGCGGGCTCGCCGCGATTCTTCGGGCCGGCTACCCCTGGCCGGGGATCAGCGCCGTCGAGGGCATCTCGGAGCTGCGTCCCGGGACCTGGCTGCGGCGATCGTCCGCCGGAGCCGAGGAGTCCGGGCACTATTGGTGCTTGCCCGACCGCGTCGACGAGGAATGTGGCTCGGCTCGAGCGGTGCGGCTCGCAGATCCTGGCCTTGCTGGACGCGAGTGTCCGCGAGCGGCTGGTCGCCGACGTGCCCGTCGGGCTCTTCCTGAGCGGCGGGATCGACTCGAGCGCGATCGCCGCCTCCGCCGTTCGAGCGACATCGAGCATCGCCGCCGTCACAGTCGGATTCGATGACGCCGCGCACGACGAACGCCCGCTCGCTCGGCAGACGGCCGCCCGCCTCGGGATCGAGCTTCACGAGGAGAGCGCTCAGACGGCCTCCTTTTCGGAAGTGGTCGTCGACGAGCTCTTGCAGCATTTCGGGCAGCCGTTCCACGACACGAGCGCGATCCCGACCAGGTCGGTGTCGCGGGCGGCTCGGCGTCACTTCCGCGTGGTGCTGTCGGGTGACGGCGGCGACGAGCTCTTTGGCGGCTACCTGTCGCACCTGCGGACGGACCGCCTCCGGCGTCTGGGAGGAGGCTGGTTGGGCGCGTGTACCTCCGGAGTCCTGTCCCGCATGCTCCCAGACCACGGGCGGTGGGAAGGAGTTCAAAGGGCCTTTCAGCTCAACGGCGCCGTCCCAGCGGGTTTGCTGCCGCACTCGATGGAAGGGCTCTTTAGCGATGACGCCCTGCTCGAGCTCTTTCGCGCGACGCCCTGGGAGTGCGAGGCGCGAGAGCAGATCGATGTGATGCGGGAGGAGTCGCGCCGGCTGTGGCAGGGCGTGAAGGATCCCTTGCTCGCCATGTCACTTCACGAGCTCCGCGTCTCACTGCCGCAAGACATCCTCACGAAGGTCGATCGGATGTCGATGGCCGAATCGCTCGAGGTCCGCGCCCCGTTCCTCGATTCCCGCCTGGCGGCGTACGCGCTCGCGTTGCCTGGGCATCTCAAGGTCCGTGGAGGCCTCGGCAAGCGCGTACTTCGAGAGGCGCTGGCCGGCCGTCTGCCTCAGCCCGTCCTCGGCGGCGCCCAAGCGCGGCTTCACGCTCCCGGTTTCGCGATGGCTGGGCGAGCGCTTCTGGACCGCGCTCCGCCGGGAGGTGGATGCTTACGCGCGCGACCCGGACGCGGAGCTCAACCGCGTCGCCCTGGAACGACAGGTCCGCGCCGACATGGAACGGTGCCGGCGCCACGACAGCTATCGAGCGCTTCATCGGTCGTTCCTGCTGTACACGTTCTTTCGCTGGCGGCGGTGCATTCTCGGTCGAGTGGAACCGCCGTCCACGACGTGAGCCGGCTGCGCGTCCTCTTCGTCGCCTCGGTCGCGGCGGGCGCGGGCGGCGCGACCGGAGGCCAGGCTGTCGCGGCCAACGCGCTCTTCGAGAGCAGCCTGGCCTCCGCGGTCGAGCTGGAATTGCTGTCCACGGCCCTGCCGTCCGTGCCGCCACCGGCACTGCCTCGACGCGCCGCGAGGGCCGTCGCCAGGCTCTCTCGGTTCGTCAGGCGCCTCTGGGCGGCCGACGTCGTACTCGTCTTCGCGGCGGACGCGGTCAGCCTGCTCGAGAAGGGATGGATGTGCATTCTCGCGCGCCTGGCTCGTCGCGGGGTGGTGCTGCGAATCAGCGGCGGCAATGTTCCCGAGCAGTGTGCCCGGTGGCCGGTGCTGCGCACCTGGCTGCGGCTGGTGCTCAGGAGCGCTCACTGCGTGTGCACGCAGAGCGGGTACTGGACGACCTACTTCGGTCGTTTCGCGGGCGGCGACAAGGTCATCGAGGTCTCGAATGGTGTGAGGCTCGGCGACCCTGCCGTCCCGCATGCTCCCGGGGGCCGCATCGTCTTCGTCGGCTGGGTGACGCGCGAGAAAGGGGTCTTCGAGGCCCTCGAGGTTCTTGCTGGCGTTCGAACGGTTCACCCCTCGGCGACGCTCACCATCGTCGGTGGCGGCCGCGATCTGGACGCATTCCGCGAGAGCGTCGCCAGCGCGGGATTGTCGGGCGCGGCGCGCACCACGGGCTGGCTCGGCCGTCACGAGGTTCAACGCGTGCTCGGCGAGAGCGACGTGTTTCTCTTTCCCAGCCATTCCGAGGGGCTTCCGAACGCGGTAATCGAGGCGATGGCCGTCGGGCTGCCTGTCGTCGCGACCGGAGTGGGAGGCCTTCCGGACTTGATTCGTCACGAAGATAACGGATTCCTCGTCGAGGTGGGCGATGTCGCCGGCATGACGAAGCGCGTCGTCGAGCTCTTCTCACGACCCGATCGGGCGCGCGAGATCGGTGGGCGCGGACGCCAGACGGTGGTCGAGCGCTGCGACATCGAGCGTGTGTGGCCGCGGTACGCGCGCGCGATCCACGAAGCGGCGTGGCGCGCCGGCCGCGCGCCCGCAGTCGAACGAGCATGAAGACCGTCGTCGTCACCGGAGGCGCGGGCGCGATCGGATCCTGGCTCGTCCGGCGATTGCTGGAGCGTGACGTCGCGCACGTGGAGGTCGTCGACGACCTGTCGTCGGGGTATGAGTGGCTGCTCCCCTCAGATCCGCGAGTCCGACTCACGCGAGGCGACGTGTGCCGGATCTTCGATCTGGGCCTCGGGCGGATGGCCCGCTGGTCTTCCACCTCGCCGCCTTCTTCGCGAATCAGAACAGCGTGGATCATCCGCGCGACGATCTGCACACGAACGGTCTCGGCACGCTCACGGCGCTCATGTGGGCCGAGGCGCGCCGGGCGGAACGCTTCGTCTACGCGTCGGCCGGCTGCTCGATCGCCGGTCACGGCGTCGACGGGCCGATTCGCGAGGACATGCCGGTGAGCCTCGCGCTCGACACGCCCTACCAGATCACGAAGGCGCTGGGCGAGCTCTACTGCAATTACTTCGATGCCCGCGTGCACCACGGTGCGCTGCCGCTTCTTCAACTCGTATGGTCCGGGCGAAGTGCCCGGCGCCTACCGAAACGTGATCCCGAACTTCATCTGGCGCGCGCTGCACGGCGAGCCGCTGGTCATCACCGGGACCGGAGAAGAGACGCGCGATTTCATCTTCGTCGACGATCTCGTCGGACGGTCTGCTCGCGAGCGCCGAGATGCCCGCGGCCCGCGGCGACGCGTTCAACCTCGGGACCGGTGTTCAGACCCGCGTCATCGATCTGGCGGAGATGATCGTCAAGGCGTGCCGCTCCGCGAGCCCGATCCAGTTCGCGCCGCGGCGGCCCTGGGACCGCTCGACCCACCGCGAGGCGGACATCGGCAAGGCGCGGGCCACACTGGGATTCGCGCCAGCGGTGAGCGTTCGCGAGGGCATCGAGCGAACGGTCGACTGGTTTCGCGAGCATCGTGAGCGGATCGCCGCGACCTTGAGCGCACGCGCATGAAAGTCCTGGTGACGGGCGGCGCCGGTTTCATCGGCTCGCACGTCGTGGATGCCCTCCGCGAGGCGGGCGCCGCCGTCGTCTGCGTCGACAGCCTCGATCCCGGCGTCCATCGCGAGCGGCCGACCTACCTTCGCGCGGATGTCGACTATCGCATCGTCGACCTGCGCCGACTTCGAGCCGGACGCACGGCTTCGACGACGTCGAGGCCGTCGTGCATCTGGCGGCGCTCGGCGGCGTCGCACGCGCGGCGCGCGAGCCCGCCAACATCCTGGAGGCGAATTGCGCCGGCACGGGACGGCTCGTCGAGGCCGCGCGGCGCTGGACCCGGTTGCGCCGCGTCGTGCTGGCGTCCAGCTTCAGCGTCTACGGGGCCAACTACACGTATCGGTGCGCGCGGTGCGCGCGCGAGGGCGACGGGACGCGAAGCCCGGCCGACCTCGACGCTGGGCGCTTCGAGGTGCGCTGCCGCGAGTGCGGCGCCGACATGGAGATCCAGCCGATCACGGAGACGGCGCGCGCCGGATCCTCTCGAGACGTACGGCGCCTCGAAGTACATGCAGGAGCTCTGCTTCAGGGGCTCTACCGCGTGCCCGGTCTCGATTCTGCGCTTCTCGTCCGTGTACGGGTCCCGCCTGCGGCTGGACGATGGGGAGGCCACCATCATCGCGCGGATCGCCGGGCTGGGCGCGGGCGGGTGAGCGGCCGAAGCTCTTCGAGGACGGGCGGCAGATCCGCGATTGGGTCTTCGTCGGCGACGTCGTGGCCGCCATCCTGGCCGTGCTTGGGCGGCGCGACCGGCGCCAGCCGGTCACCAACGTCTGCTCAGGTGTCCCCACCCGGCTCGGCGAGGCCTGCGAGCGGATCGCCGAGGCGCTCGGGGTCGATTGCCCGCCTGAGGTTGTCGGCGGGTATCGGGCGGGGGACATGCGACACTGTTTAGGCGACCCGTCCGCCCTTCGCGCGCTCCTGGGTCGCGAGCCCCTGTCGTTCAAGGACGGTGTCCGCATGGCGTTCGGTCAGGGCGCGTAACACCCGCGATATGTGCGGCATCCTCGCGATCTCCGGCGTCGATCGGCCGTTTCACCATCGCCTGCTCCGGTCCTTGAGGCGGCGCGGACCCGACGACATCGGGTTCTGGTCGGATCGGACGGTGCAGATCGGTCACGCGCGTCTGGCCATCATCGGGCTCGACGATCGCGGAACCGAGCCGCTCGAGAGCGCGACCCACGTGCTCGCCTACAACGGCGAGATCTTCAACTTCAACGCGATCGCGGCGCGATTGAGGGCGGAGGGCGTCGCGGTGACGGCCGCCAACGACGCCGAGGTGCTGCTCCACGCCTGGACCCGCTGGGGCAGCCGGATCCTTCCCGACCTCGACGGATTCTGGGCCTTCGTCGTCTACGACAAGTCCCAGCGTCGATTGTTCCTGGTCCGCGATCAGTTCGGCGTGAAGCCGCTCTACTACTGGCGCTCGAAGGACGTCCTCTGCGTGTCGTCGTTGATCGGGGCCATCCTCGACGCGGTGCCGGAGCCGCCCGAGCTCGACTACGAGGCGATCTCCGAGTACGTCCGCTACCAGTTCACCTTCGGCGACAAGACGTTCGTGAAGCAGATCCAGAAGGTGCCGCCGGGCCATGTCGTCGAGCTCGATCTCGATGGCGGCCCATCACGGCTGGTGTGCTACGAGGACATCTTCGACGCCGGGTGGGTCGACGCAGCCGTTGACCGCGGAGTGGGTCGAGAAGACGCGGGAGCTGGTGACCGAGTGCGTGCTCGCGTCCACGATCGGCGACACGTCGTTCACCACCTTGTGCAGCGGCGGGCTCGACTCGAGCCTCATCACGCGCATCGCCAGGCCCGAGGTCGCCTATCACTGCAACTACTCCGACCCGGAGTGCAACGAGACGTTCTTCGCACAGCAGGCGGTGCGGGGAACCCCCACGCGCCTGTTCGTGGTGAACGCTCAGGAGTCGTTCAATCTGGTGGCGCGGCTCACCGACATCGTCGAGGATTTCGACGAGCTGACGATCGGCTCGGTCATCCTCCCGCTCGACGACCTGCTGGCTCAGGTCAAGCGGCGCTACAAGGTGATGCTCACCGGGACCGGAGGCGACGAGCTGTTCGCGGGCTACGTGCGATACCAGCTGGCGCTCGGTGAGTGCTACCAGGATTCGTACCGCGCGCTCTACCAGCGCATGCAGGAGCTGACGCGCGGCCGCCGACCGCTTCGAGTTCACCCACCGCAAGGGCGACCCGTCGCTCTACCGCTTCTATGAGCCCGATGTCGAGAAGACGTTCGAAGCCGCCTACGAGGCCTGCCGAGCCGGCGATGACGAGCTCGACACGATGCTGCGGTTCGACCGCCGTCACTTTCTCCCGGGGCTCCTCAACATCGACGACAAGATGGCCGGCCGTCACTCACTCGAGAGCCGGCCGAGCCTCCTCCATCAGCGGCTCGTGCGTCACCTGCAAAGAGTGAGCTCGGCGCGGTTTCTCCAGAACGGCGACCTCAAGCCCGTGCTGCGAGAGATTTCGGCCGGCGTCGTGCCGAAGACCATCACGCACCGGAAGGACAAGATGGGCTTCACGACGCCGATCGGGACGTTCGTGAACCGCGCCTCGCACCTGATCCGCGAGCGGATCATGGATTCGCGCTTCCGGGATCACTACGACCTGCGGCGAGTGAACTTCACCGCCGAGACGAAGTTCTCCCGCGAAGTCTTCGGACTGCTGATGCTCGACCTGTGGCTCAACCGGTATGCCGCGCGATGAAGATCCTCTTCGTGACCCAATGGTTCGAGCCCGAGCCGGGCGCCATCCGCGGCTTGCCGCTCGCGCGATGGCTCGCGGCGCGCGGGCACGAGGTCCAGCGTGCTCACAGGGGTCCCGAACTATCCGGGCGGCCGCGTCTACCCGGGCTACCGCATCCGGCTCTGGCAGCGCGAGGTGATGGACGGCATCCCGGTACTGCGCGTGCCGCTCTACCCGAGCCACGATGCGTCGGCGCTGGGCCGCGTGGCGAACTACACGACATTCGCCCTCTCGGCGGCGACACTCGGCGCCGCGCTCGTGGAGCAGGCCGACGTCGCGTATGTCTATCACCCTCCGGCCACCGTTGGCCTGCCCGCGATCATGTTGAAGGCGCTTCGCGGGATGCCGTTCGTGTATCACATCGCAGACATGTGGCCCGAAGCGGTGGTCGCCTCGGGAATGCTGGGCGACAACGCCGCGCGGCGCGTCGTCGAGCGTCTCCTGGCGGGCTGGTGCCGCCTGACCTACGGGCAGGCGGGCGCACTGTCGGTTCTCTCTCCCGGTTTCAAGCGTCTGCTGCTCGCCCGCGGCGTCCCGTCCCAGAAGATGGAAGTGATCTACAACTGGACCGACGAGACGGTATTCAAGCCCGTCGAGCGCGACCCCGCGCTGGCGGCCGCGCTGGGTCTGACGGGCCGGTTCAATATCGTCTACGCGGGCAACCTCGGCGCGTTCCAGGGGCTCGACACCGTCATCCGGGCGGCGGCCATGATCCGCGGCGAGTCGAGAATCCAGGTGGTGCTAAGCGGGACCGGGCAGTGCGAGGCTCAGCTGAAGTCGCTGGCCCGGGAGCTGGGGGCTGACAACGTCCGCTTCCTCGGGCATCGCGAGTACTCGGAGATGCCCAGGATCAACGCGCTCGCCGATGTGCTGCTGGTTCACCTGCGTGACCTGCCGTTCCTGCGGGGCACGATCCCGAGCAAGACGCAGGTGTCGCTGGCCAGCGCCCGCCCGATCCTGATGGCGGTTCGCGGCGACGCGTCCGATATCGTTCGTGACGCCGGCGCGGGGGCGACCTGCGGTCCCGAGGATCCCGCGGAGCTGGCCGACGCGATGCGGAAGCTGTTCGAGACGGATCGCGAAGAGCTCGACGCCATGGGCGCACGCGGCCGCGCATACTACCTCGAGCGAATGTCGCTCGAGGTCGGTGCGCCACTCACCGAGGCGTTGCTGCGGCGCGTGGCCGAGACCACGGGCCCGCGCCGATGAGCCATCACTCGCCGGCGCAGAGCGAGAACGTCCGTCGCTTCTTTTCCGACTTCTCGGAGCAGTGGGACTCGATCTACGGCGGCAAGCGGACTCGACTGTTGCGTACGCTCGACGCGATGCTCCGGCGCGATATCTACGACCGCTACGATCTCACGTTCAAGACGCTCGGACCTCTCCTGCATGGCAAGTCGGTGCTCGATATCGGCTGCGGATCGGGCGTGTATTGCTTCGAGGCGGCCCGGTGGGGTCCCCGGAAGATCGTCGGGCTCGACATCGCTGAGCCGATGATCGCGCGAGCGCGTGAGGAAGCCGCCCGACGGGGTCTCGCCGAGCAGTGCCGCTTCGTCTGCTCGCCGTTTCCGACGGTGCGCGGCGTCGCCGAGCTCGACGAGCCGTTCGATTTCGCTATCGTGATGGGCGTCCTCGACTATGTCGCGGAGCCCGTGGCGTTCCTGGCGGCGCTGCGCAAGCACATTCGCGGGTCAGCGGTCATCTCGGTTCCGTTCAAAGACGCGCTGCGCTGGCCGATGCGCAGAATCCGGTATCGGCTGCTGGGGCGCTGTGAGGTCTTCCACCACTCGGAGACCGAGACCCGCGACTATCTGGCGCGAGCCGGGTTCACCAGGATCGACGTGAAGCATCTCGACTACACAGGCGGGTGCTACTTCGTGACCGCATTCGCGTGAGGGCGGCGTGCGCCCGTTAGAACGCTATCTGGTGTTCACGGCCGAGAGCGGCGAGGCATGGTCCGAGGCGCCGCTCCCGAGCGAATACCGAGTCGAGCTGTGGCGGCCCTCGTGGGCGCATCCGGTGCCGCCGGGCGAGCGCGCGGCGCGACTCTACGTGTGCTGGCTCATGCACGAGACGCAATGCTTCCGGAACCGCGAGTACGGGGCGCTGATCATTCGCGCCGGCCGGCACGTCGCCCATCGCGCGCTGGTGCTGCCACCCTATTTCGTCTTTCCGTTCATGGGCCCGGGCGACCTTCAGATCGGATATACCGCGACGGACGAGACGCATCGGGGACGAGGTCTGGCGACCTTCGCGATCCGCGAGATCGTCCGCCGGCTCGGTCGCCCGGGCCGTCGATTCTGGTATCTGACCGAAGAGAGCAACGTGGCATCGGTCCGGGCCGCGAAGCGCGCCGGCCTGTCGCTCGTGGCCGAAGGCATTCGCAAGGATCGACTGCGCGTGCGCGCGCTCGGGTATTTCGCGCTCACCGCCGCGGCCGAGCATCCATGAACCCGACCGGCCTGCCCGCGCGGCGGTTCTTGTTCACGGTGGACGTCGATTGGGTCGTTGGCTCCGAGACCGGAGTCCTGCGCTTGTGCGATTTCTGCGATCGCCTGGGCATCCGGGCCACGTTCTTCGTGGCCGGCCGGTTCGCCGAGCGTTATCCGCACGTCGTCCGAGAGGTTGCCCATCGCGGACACGCGCTCGGGACCCACGGGTGGGAGCACGGCTCGCTCAGCGCGACCGACGACGAGAATTTCGGTCTGGCGCCGGCGGAGCGACAGCGGACGTGGCTGGTGGACGCCTCGCGCGCCGTCGAAGACGCCTCCGGCGTGTCGCCGAAGGCATTCCGGGCCCCGAACCTCCTCGTCAGCGAGACGACGGTTCGTGTCCTGCAGGACGTCGGATACTCCTACGATTCGTCGGTGTCGCCGCGTCGGCTCTCGGTCGGACCGGCGGGGGTGAGGCGGACGCGATATTACCGGGCGCCGCTCGAGCCATATCATCCATCTCTCGATGATCTGAACGACCGAGGCGCCAGCACCGTGCTCGAGGTTCCGCCGTCAGCCTTCCTGCTTCCACTCAACATGAGCGCGCTCCGTGTCCTGGGGTTGGCTCCGCTCCGATGGGCCGTCCATCGGCTCAGGTCGCGAAGCTCGATCCTCGTCTTCTACGCGCATCCGGCGGAATTCGTCGACGGCGCGGACCAGGTGATCCCCGCGGACAACCCGACACGGCATCGACGCGGCCTCGGGCCGCACCACCTCACGGCCCTGGGGGCCTTCATCGATGGCGTTCTGGAGCTCGGTTACGTCTCGGCCGTGCTCGAGGACCTGAATGGTGGGCACCAGCTGCACGCGGCGCGAAACGCGGGGAGCGGGCTGGCGTAGTGGTCAAGCGCACCGTGGACCTCATCGCAGCGGTCGTCGGGCTTCTGGTCCTGGCGCCGCTGCTCGTCGTGATCGCGGTCCTGGTCAAGCGCGAGGATCATGGGCCCGTGCTGTACCGGGGCGTCAGGATCGGCCGGCACGGCCGGCCGTTCCGCATGTGCAAATTTCGCACGATGGTCGTGAACGCCGAGCGGCTCGGAGGCTCTTCGACGGCTGACGACGATCCGCGTATCACCCGCATCGGCGGCGTGCTCCGCCGGTACAAGCTGGACGAGCTTCCTCAGCTCTTCAACGTGGTCGCCGGGCACATGAGTCTCGTGGGGCCGCGGCCCGAGGTGGAAGCGTACGTCCGGATGTTCTCGCCTGAGGAGCGCCGCATCCTCGACGTTCGACCGGGCATCACCGACTGGGCGACGCTCAGCAATCCAGATGAAGGAGTCGTTGCTCCGAGGTCGCGTCGATCCCGAACGCGTGTACCTCGAGGAAATTCGCCCGCAGAAGATGCGCCTTCAGCTCGAGTACGTCTCCCGGCACTCGCTCGTGGTGGATCTTCTCATCCTCGGCGCCACGCTCCGCCACGTGATCTCGCGTGTCGTCCGGCGTCTCGTGGCGAACGCCGGAATCCCGGAACGGCAAGGAGCGCCGCCGCATGCCCGCTGACGCCGCCGTGCTGCGTCGTCTCTATGTGACGATGCTTCGGATCCGCCTCTTCGAGGAGCGCGCCGCGGAGCTCATGGAAGCTGGCGAGATCCGCTGTCCCTGCCACCTGTGCATCGGTCAGGAGGCGATCGCGGCGGGCGTGTGCGCGGCGCTCGCGACCACGGACTATGTCTGGGGCGGGCACCGGTCTCACGGGCACTACATCGCGAAGGGCGGCGAGCTTCCGGCGCTGATGGCCGAGCTGTACGGCAGGGAGACCGGCTGCGCCGGCGGACGCGGCGGGTCCATGCACCTGATCGCCCCGGAGGTCGGCATCCTCGGCACCGTGCCACTCGTCGCCGCCACGATCCCGCTCGCCGTGGGGACGGCGCTGGCGTCGAAGCTCCGACGGGACCACGCGGATCTCCGTCTCCTTCTTCGGGGACGGCGCGATGGAGGAAGGGCACTTTCACGAGTCCCTCAACCTGGCGGCGCTCTATCGCCTTCCAGTTATCTTCGTGTGCGAGAACAACTTCTACGCGAGCCACATGGGGTTGCTCGAGCGGCGAGCGATCGACCGACTCGAGCAGCGCCGGTCACGCTCAAGGCGTTTCGTCGTGGCGCGTCGACGGCAATGCCGCTGACCTCGTGTACGACGGCGCCGTGGCGGCGGTCGCGCGCGCCCGCGCCGGCCAGGGACCGACCTTGCTGGTTTGCGACACGTATCGGTGGCGCGGGCACGTCGGTCCCTCGTGGGACGAGGACGTCGGTGTGAAGCGGAAGGACGAACTGCACGCGTGGCTGGACAAGGACCCGATCGCGTCGCTCGGCCGGCGGCTGGCCGCGCTCGGCATACCCGACGAGGAGCTCGCCCGCGAGAAGACACTCGTCACGACAGAGATCGAGCGCTCGGTGCAGTTTGCTCGCGAGTCGCCGCGCCCCGACCCGAAAGGAGTCGCTTCCCACGTGTTCGGCCTCGCGAAGCATGCCCCCTGAGATGCGATCGCTGACCTACGCTCAGGCCATCCGCGAGGCCTTCGCGCAGCTGTTGGCCTCGGACCCGCGCGTGTTCGTCATCGGGCAGGGCCTGTGGAGCCCGTGGTACGCGGGAGCTAGCCTTCAGGACATCGACAAGCGAGTTCGGGCGCGATCGCGTGCTGGACTCGCCGGTCTCCGAGAATGCGATGACGGGCGCCGCCGTCGGTGCCGCCCTCGCCGGCATGCGCCCGATCGTGTTTCACCCGCGGATGGACTTCATGCTGCTCGCGGTCGACCCGATCGTGAATCAGGCCGCGAACTGGGCGTACATGTTCGCCGGACGGACGAGCGTGCCGATCGTGATCCGGACCGTGATCAACCGCGGCGGCGAGCAGGCCGCACAGCATTCGCAGGCGCTGCAGGCGATGTTCACGCACGTGCCCGGCCTGAAGGTCGTCATGCCGAGCACGCCACACGACGCCAAGGGACTCCTCGTCGCGGCGGTGAACGACGGAAACCCGGTCCTCTATATCGACGATCGCTGGCTCTACGAGGAGGTCGGCGACGTGCCGACCGTCGAGTATGCGGTCGAGATCGGCACCGCGGCCATACGCCGGTCCGGAGGGCAGATCACGATCGTCGCGACCTCGTTCATGGCGCCCCAGGCGACCCGTGCGGCCACCGCGCTCGAGGCGGACGGGATCGACGCGGAGGTGATCGACCTGCGGTCGATCAAGCCCTGGGATCGCGCGTGCGTCGTCGAGTCCGTGCGCAAGACGCGCCGTCTGGTCGTCGCCGACGCAGCCTGGCGGACCTGCGGCGTGGCCGCGGAGATCGCCGCCACGATCGCGGCCGATTGCTTCGACACCCTGGTCGCGCCCGTCGCGCGAGTCTGCCTGCCAGACGCTCCGGCGCCGATGAGCGCGTCCCTCGAGTCGGCGTATTACGTGGGAGCCGACGATATCGAGGCCGCGGCGCGCGAGGTGTGCTCCTACAGGAGATAGCATGGCGTATCGCGTCCCGTTCGTTGATCCGCGCGAGCACTACCGGCGCCTGAAGACCGAGGTCGACGCGGCGGTCACCGAGACCCTGGCGAAGGGCGATCTCGTGCTCCGCGAGCAGCTCGCGAGCTTCGAGCGTCACCTGGCGGCGTTCGTGGGAACCGCGTTCGCGGTCGGAGTGAACAGCGGCTATCACGCGCTGCACTTCTCCTTGCTCGCGGCCGGGATCGGTCCGGGCGACGAGGTCATCACCGTGGCACACACGTTCGTCGCCAGCGTGTCCGCGATCGTCCACGCCGGTGCCACTCCGGTGCTCATCGACGTCGGATCGGACCACAACATGGACGTGACGCTGCTCGAGCGCGCGATCACGCCCCGAACGCGCGCGATCATGCCGGTCCATCTGAACGGCCGGATGTGCGACATGCGGCGCATCATGGCGCTGGCGCAGACGCATGGGCTCGCCGTCATCGAGGACGCCGCGCAGGCCCTGGGCGCACGATTCGAAGGGCGCATGGCCGGCGGCTTCGGTGCTGCCGGCTGCTTCAGCTTCTATCCGCTCAAGGCGCTCGGAGGGCTGGGCGACGGCGGCGCCGTGACCACGAACGACCCGGAGATCGCCCGCAAGGTGACGCTCCTACGCTTCAACGGCGAGGATCGCGAGACGGGCGAGTTTCACCTGCACGGCTATACCGCGCTGCTCGACAACGTCAACGCCGCGGTGCTCGACGTGAAGCTCCGGCACCTTCCGGCGTGGATCGACCACCGGCGCCACATCGCCGCGCTCTACGGCCGGGCGCTCGACGGGGTGGGGGACCTGCGGCTGCCGAATTTTCCCGATACGCGGCACTTCGACAGCTTCCAGAACTACGTGATCCGCACCGGCCGGCGCGACGCGCTCCGCGCGTTTCTCCGGGCCGAGGGCGTGGAGACGCTCCTGCATTGGCCCAAACCGATGTGGGAGCACAAGGGGCTCGGCCTGTCCGACCCCGGCCTGCCCGAGACGAGCCGTCTGTGCGACGAGGTCCTCTCGCTCCCGATGAGCGCGGAGACGACAGCCGAGCACGTCGAATTCACGACCGCCGCGATCCGGCGGTTCTTCGGTGACGCGTGATCGAGCCGCTCGAGCACCGGGGAGCGGTGGCCCGGTTCATCTATCGCTACCGTCGCCCGAGTATCGTGATCTTGCACGCGGCGCTGGTCCTGCTGTCGAACTTCCTCGCGGTCTTCTTGCATCTCAAGCCGTCCCAGTCGGTCCTGGATTTTCCGCGCTATCTGGAGATGCTGCCGTGGCTGGTCGCCATCCGCATCCTCGTATTCATCCCGTTCCGGCTCTTCGAGGGGATGTGGCGATACACGAGCCTCGGTGACCTCCTCAACATCGTGGCCGCGGTGTCGCTCAGCTCGTGGGGATATTACGTCGTGCTGCGGTGGGTGTTCGATGCGGCGGTCTACCCGCCGTCCGTCTACCTGCTCGACTCGCTGCTCCTCATCGCGTTCATGGGCGGCATCCGCCTGGTGCGAAGGACGCACCGGGAGCTGGCGCGCCTGGTGCCGGAAAAGCGCGTGCTCGTCTACGGCGCCGGCGACGCCGGCGAGATGATCGTGCGCGACATGAGGCAAAACGAGCTCTACAGCTACGAGCCGATGGGCTTCATCGACGACGACCCGGCCAAGGTGGGCCGCCGCATCCACGGCGTCAAGGTGCTCGGCACGCGCGCCGCGCTGCCGAAGATCATGGCGGGGCAGAAGCCCGATGCCGTCGTCGTGGCGATTCCCCGCGCGCGACCCTCCGCGATCCGCGAGATCGTCCGCGCGCTCGAGCCCTACACGGTGCCGATCCAGACGTTGCCGAGCCTTCCCGACCTGATCGATGGCCGGGTGACGGTCAGCCAGATCCGCACGCTGGCCGTCGAGGATCTGCTCGAGCGAGCGCCGCTGGGGCTCGACGTCCAGCCGGTCCGCCACCTGATCGCGGGCAAGCGCGTCATGATCACCGGCGCCGGGGGCTCGATCGGCGCCGAGCTGGCGCGGCAGGTCGCGGCGCTCGGACCGGCGGCCGTCGTTCTGCTGGACCGATACGAGAACGGGCTGCACTCGCTGACGATCGAGCCGTGCTGGCGGAACACACGGTGCCGCCCGCACTCGGTCGTCGCGGACGTCTCCGACGCGGCGCGCGTGACCGGCGTGCTGGCCGCGCATCGACCCGAGATCGTCTTTCACGCGGCGGCACACAAGCATGTGCCGCTGATGGAGAGCAACGCCTGTGAGGCGGTCCGCAACAACGTCGGCGGCACGCGCGCGATCATGGAGGCCGCGCTCCGCTTCGGCGTCGAGCGGTTCATCCTGATCTCCACCGACAAGGCGGTGAACGCGTCGAGCGTGATGGGCGCCACCAAGCGAGTGGCGGAGCTGCTCGTCCAGAGCATGGGCGCCGACGGGACCGGGATCTACTCGGCCGTCCGCTTCGGCAACGTACTGGCCAGCAACGGCAGCGTCGTGCCCCAGTTCCTCGCCCAGATCGAAGCTGGCGGCCCAGTGACCGTGACGCATCCCGAGATGCGCCGCTACTTCATGCTGATTCCCGAGGCCGTGCACCTCGTCCTGCAGGCGGCCACGCTCGCGAAGGGCGGCGACACGTTCGTCCTGGAGATGGGCGAGCAGATCAAGGTCCTCGACCTCGCACGAAACCTCATCCGCCTGTCCGGGCTCGTTCCCGAGGAGGACATCGACATCGCCTTCGTGGGCTTGCGCCCCGGCGAAAAACTGTCCGAGGAGCTGATCGGCAAGGACGAGACCGCGGACCTCACGCCGGCGGAGGGCATCCTGCGGGTGCAGCTGTCCACGGCGCCCGAGTGGCAGACGTTCACGCGCCAGGTCGCGGAGCTCGAGCGGCTCGCCGACGCGGGAGACGACACCGCCGTGATCGCCAAGCTGGCGGAGCTGGTGCCGACGTACCGGCCCTGGAGAGCGAGCGAATGATGGACTCGTCAGAACGTGGCGGCGAGATGACGTTCGGCGATCTGACGTCGATGGTCTGGCGACAGCGGTGGGTCGTCATCGCCCTGTGTGTCGTCGCCAGCGTCGGCACCTACGGTGTCTCGAGGCTGCTGCCGAAGTGGTACGAATCGACGGCGACCCTCGTGACGCCGAAAGAAGGAAGCGGCGGCGTGCTCGGCGGTCTGCTGGCGTCCGGTATGCTCCAGCAGAATCCAGGCGTCGCCATGCCCACCTTGCCCTCGTTCACGCCGAATCGCGATCTGCTGGTCGGCGTGCTCAAGAGCCGGACGATCGCCCAGGCCATCGTCGAGCGCTTCGGGCTTCAGGCTCGCTACCGCGCCAGCTATCCCGACGACGCGGTCAAGCAGCTGCGCGACCTGACCACGATCGCCACCTCGCGGGAGGGCGTCATATCGGTCAAGGTCGAGGATCGAGATCCGGCGACCGCTGCCGCGATCGCCAACTACTACATCGAGCTCTTGGATCAGCAGATTGCGCGCTACGGAACCGGCGAGGCCTCGCGCCAGCGCATGTTCCTGACCGGCCAGCTCGCGCGAGCCCGGGTCGACCTGGATTCCGCCGAGCAGTCGCTGCGCCGGTTTCAGGAGCAGAACCGCGCGATCGTGCTGCAAGACCAGACCAAGGGCGCGATCGAGGCCGCGGCGCGGCTGAAGGGCGAGATCATGGCCGCGGAGGTGCAGCTGCAGGTCATGCGGAACTTCGCGACGGAGGCCAATCCCGAGATCGTCGCGCTGCGCCGGCGCATCGACGAGATGAACCGGCAGTACGCGCAGATGCAATTCGGCGAGCGCAGCGTCCCCGACGGTCGGGCCCAGAAGGGCGACTTCATGGTGCCGTTCGCGCGCGTCCCCGAGCTGGGGCTGGAGCTGGTGAAGCTGGCACGCGAGGTGAAGATTCAAGAGGTGCTCGTGACCTTGCTGACCCAGCAGCTCGAGCAGGCGCGGATCGCCGAGGCGCGAGACACCCCGGTGGTGCAGGTGCTCGACCGGGCGGTCCCGGCCGCACGGTACTCGCGCCCCCGGGCGACGCGAAACGGCGCGATCGCCGGCGTGATCATGCTCGTGCTCGGTGTGTCGCTCGCCGTGATGCTCGAGAACAACGCCCGTCGCCGGTTCGGAAAGCGCTGAGCCCGTGAGCCATCCCCCTCGACGCCGTAGCGACACGCTGGCGCTCCACGGTGGCTCTCGCGTTCGGGCCACACCGCTGCCGTACGCACGCCAGACGATCGAGGCCGACGACATCGCCGCGGTCAGCGCCGCCCTCGCCGCGGACTGGATCACGCAGGGCCCGGCGGTCGTCCGCTTCGAGCGGGCCCTGGCCGAGCGCGCGGGGGTGCGTCACGCGGTCGCGGTCGCGAGCGGCACGGCGGCACTTCACCTCGCGTGCCGGGCGGCGGGGTTCGGCGCCGGCGACGAGGTGATCACGGCGCCGCTCACGTTCGCGGCGACCGCGAACGCGATCGTCGATCGCGGCGCGCTGCCGGTCTTCGCCGACATCGACGGCTCGACCCTGAATCTGGCTCCCGGCGCGGTCAAGCGGGTCGCGACGTCCCGGACCCGCGCTGTGCTGGCCGTCGACTTCGCCGGGCTTCCGTGCGAGTACGACCGATTGCTGGCGATCGCGCGCGAGCACGGCTGGATCGTGATCGCGGACGCAGCGCATTCGTTCGGCGGCGCCTCCGGAGATCGACCCGTCGGCGCGCTGGCCGATCTGACGACCGTCTCCTTCCATCCCGCGAAGATCGTCACCACCGGAGAAGGCGGAGCCGTGCTGACCGATCGCGACGACCTCGCCGAGCGGATGCGGGCGGCGCGCCACCACGGCATCCGCGTGCCCGCCGGCCCGCGCCCCTGGCGCTACGAGATTCACGAGCCAGGCGACAACTATCGACTTACCGATTTCCAGTCGGCGCTGGGGTTGTCCCAGCTCGCCAAGCTGGATCGCTTCTGGACACAGCGAGATCGCCTCGCCCGGCGTTACCGCGAGCGGCTGGGGGCTCACCGTTCGTCGAGCTCCCGGCGCTCCCGCCGGGCGGGCGGCACGGCTGGCATCTCTTCGTCGTCCTGCTTCGCCTCGAGCGTCTCGTGGTGGAACGCGACACGATCGTCGAGGCGCTGCGCGCCGAGAACATCGGGGCCACCGTTCACTATCCGCTCGTCTACAATCACCCGTTCTATCGAAAGCGGGTCCATTACGGGAAGGGACTGTGCGCAACGGCCGACGCCGTTGAGCCGCGGCTGGTGACCTTGCCCCTCTTCGCCGCGATGACCGACGCCGACCAGGATGACGTCCTGCGCGCCCTCGACAAGGTCTTCGCTCACTACGCGCGATGAACCTCCGAGCCGGCTCCGAGGTCCTCTTCGCGCTCGGCCGCCGTTACCCGCGGCTTCCGCTGGCGTTCCTGCGCGCGCTGCCGCTGCCGGTGCTGGAAACGCTGCGCGCGCCGGGGCTGCGCGAGACGTTCCGGATCGCCGCGCGCGCACCCTGGTATCGCGACGCCTTCGCGGCCGCGCGCATCGAGGCGCGGGGCCTCCGCCGGCTCGAGGATCTCGGCGACTTCTACCTCACCCCGGAGATCCTCAAGACGCGCCCCGAGGCGCTCGTGACGGGGCCGGCCGAGCTCGCGATCGAGAGCTCCGGCACCTCGGGCCACGTGACGCGCGTCTACCTGAGCCGGCGTGAGCTCGAGTACAACGCCCGCCAGGGCGGCCTCATGCTCGGACTCTACGGCCTGGGGCGGGGAGACCGGCTCCTCTCGACGCTCGGGCTCGACTGGGGTCTCGGCTCCTTGCTCGTCGAACGCCTCATGCGCTACACGCCGATGTTCTCGATGGTCGTGGGCCGCGTCGATCCGCGCGAGGCCTACGAGCGGCTCGCCGAGTACCGCTTCAACGTCATCGTCGGCGATCCTTTCTGGCTGGCGCGGCTGACCGAGATCGCGCGCGAGCGCGGACGGCCCGGGCCGATGAAAGTCCTGATCGGCGGCGGCGAGGGGATCACGCCGCGTACGCGGGCCGAGCTCGAGAGCTTCTGGGGCGCGCTCGTGTGTATGACGTACGCGTCGACCGAGGCCGCGACCATCCTCGGCTTCGAATGCACGCAGCGTGCGGGCTATCACGTGAACGAGTTCGACTTCTGCGTCGAGCTCGCCGATGCGGACTCCGACGGCTACGGAGAGATCGTCCTGACGACGGTGAGCCGGCGGGTGATGCCGCTGATCCGCTACCGCACGGGCGACGTGGCGCGCTGGGTTCCGGAGCCCTGCGCGTGCGGGCTCCCGTTCCGCCGGCTCTCGCCGTTGCGGGGCAGGCTCGACGAGCAGGTCTCGTGCGCCTGGGGCAATCTTCGCCCGGACTTCTTCGAGCCGCTGCTCGCGGAGGTGCCGCGGCTCCCGAACGACTGGCAGGTCGGGCTCTACGAGCGCGATCTCACCACCGTCGTGCAATTCCGCCTCGAGCTCGAGGGCGATGCCGCGGCCCGCGAGCGGGCCGTCCAGGCGATGCTCGGCGCGCTCCAGCGCACGCGGCCCGACGCCTGGTCGGCCTACTGCCAACGCCTGATCGACCTGGAAGTCGTGTTCGTCGCGCCGGGGACCCTTCGCACGGGCCGCAAGCTCCTTCGGCTCGTCGATGAGCGCCTCAGCGGGCCGCCGGCCTGGGTGACGAGCGTCGGCGCCGGCGATGCGTCCACGATCGTGAGCGTCTACCACCTGTTGGATATCGGTCCGTCGAGTATCGCCAGAAGTCGGATCATTCGGTTCGAGGAACGTTCGCGTAAAATCGAGCGCCTCGGGAGAGGATAGGAACATGCGGTCGAGGAAACTCCTGGCCACGATGACCATGGTCGCCCTGCTCGGGTCCGACCTCGTCCTCGCGGTGTCTCCTGCTCTCGCGCAGACGTCAACCCCGGGCAACGGCAACGGGTACCAGATGACGCCCAGCCTGGGTCAAAGCGACGGCGCCTACGGCCGTGTGCTGCCAGGCCCGAGCACGACGGCTCCTTACGTCGGCGTGCCGCAGCAGCCGCAAATGCTTCCCCAGATGCAGCAATCTCCCCAGATGATCCAGCGACCGGCTGGGCCGGCGGGGCCGAACATCTGCCAGCCCGGTATCGGAGGCCGCCCGTATCAGACCGTCTCGATTCCCCGCTCGCGGCCCGCGGACCAGCTCCCGTACCAGCAAGGGCCGCAGGTCGCCCAGGGTGGGACGGTGACGCAGGTCACCGTGACGCAAAGCGCGCCGGGAGCCCTCGGCGCTCCGGGTCAGCCCGCTCACGCAACAACAGCCGCCGCAGCAACAACAGCCGCAGCAGTTCGCCGACCCGCGGACGTCCAACGCGGGCGTGCCGTCGACGGCGTCCGACGTCGACGAGTTCTCGAGAATCGAGGCCGGCTTCAATCTGGATTCGGTGCGCGTCCAGCAGATCGGAAGCTTCCAGCAGACCCAGGCGCAATTCGCGATGCAGCAGCCGCAATCGTCGCAGCAGGCGCAGCAGGCCGCGCTCCTGCAACAGCTCCCGCAATCGCAGCGGCCGAGCAATCAAGATCAGCCGTCGCAGGCCTACCTCGGGCCGTTCGGCTCGCCGCTGCGGCAGTACGGCTACGCGATGTTCGCCGCGAACGTCTCGACGTTCGCGCCCGTCGACGACATTCCGGTCGGACCCGACTACGTGCTCGGTCCCGGCGACGATCTCACGATCAACGTCTGGGGAGCGGTCGATAGCACCCTGATCCGCACGGTCGATCGCAACGGGCGGATCGTGCTTCCGAAAGTTGGTGACCTCCGGATCTGGGGGCTCACGTTCTCCCAGGCCGATCGTCTGATCCGGGACGAGCTCTCCCGGTTCTTCCGCGGCTTCCAGACCAGCGTGACCATGGGGCGGCTGCGCACCGTCAGCGTTCACGTCGTCGGCGAGGTCTGCCAGCCCGGCGTCTACACCTTGAGCTCGCTCGCCACCGTGACGAACGCGCTCTACAGCGCCGGCGGGCCGACCAAGCTCGGCTCGCTCCGCGAGGTGCGGCTGCTGCGCAGCAACGTTCAGGTCGCGCGCATCGACCTCTACGACTTCCTGCAGCGCGGCGACCGGGCGCGCGACTACCGGCTCGAGTCCGGCGATACGATCTTCGTGCCGACGGTCGGCGACGTGGTCGCGGTGGCGGGCGAGGTCAAGCGGCCGGCGATCTACGAAGTCCAGACGGGGACCCGTCTGGCCGACGTCGTCACCCTCGCGGGCGGCGTCACTCCGACCAGCTATCTCAAGCGGGTCCAGATCGTCCGCGCGCTGCCGAACGCCGAGCGCGCGACGCTCGACGTCGATCTGACGGCGCATTACCTGAAGGGCGACGAGGCGAGCAACCCGCTCGTCAACGCGGGTGATCTCGTGCTCATTCACCCGGCCGACCCGCGTGTGTACAACATCGTGAAGGTCGATGGCGCGGTGCGGTATCCCGGCGCGTACGAGCTCAAGCCGTTGATGCGGATCAGCCAGCTCCTGCCGGCCGACAAGCTCCTGCCCGAGGCCTACACCGAGCGCGTCGAGGTGGCGCGCCGGCGTCCGGATCTGACGATGGAAGTGCTGTCCGTCGATCTGAAGAAGGCGTGGGGCGGCGACCTGAACCAGGATCTGCTGCTGAGGCCGCTCGACGAGGTGACGGTGCGCACCGAGCTCAAGGCCGCCCGGACGATCGTGCTGGGCGGGCAGGTCCTGCGACCGGGCATCTATACGATCGCCGACAGGGGAGAAGCTCTCCTCGGTGCTCCAGCGCGCCGGCGGTTTCACCGACCGCGCGTTCCTCAAGGGTGCGGCGTTCACCCGCGCCTCGCTCCGGCGGATCGAGCAGGAGCAGCTCGACGCCTTCATGAAGACCCAGGAGCAGCGCATGCTCGCGTCGGCCTCGACGGTGATCGTCGGCGCCGAGAAGGAAGAAGTCGCCGCCCAGCAGCAAGCGCTGCAGGCGCGCCGCGAGGCGCTGCGGCTCCTGGCCAGCGAAGGTCGTGGTGGGCCGCATGGTCGTGCGCCTCGACCAGCCCGACAAGCTCAAGGGTACGGAGAACGACGTCACCCTGGTCGACGGCGACACGCTGAGCGTGCCGGAGCCGCCCGACTCGGTGCTGGTCATCGGTGCGGTGCGCACGTCGACCTCGGTCCAGCACAAGGACGGCGCCGGCGTCGACTACTACATCAATCGTGTCGGCGGCTACTCGAAAGAGGCGGACAAGAAGGAAGCCCACATCGTGAAGGCCGACGGCTCGGCCATCGCCAGCTTCACGAACATCCGTACTGTCGAGGCCGGCGACACCGTCATCGTGCCACCGAAGGAAGAGGAAAAGATCCGCACCCTGCCGACGGTTCGCGATATCGCGCAGACCATCGGCGCGGCGCTCCTGGGCATCGCGGCGCTGGCCGTGCTGTTCTAGCGCCACCACTCGTCTCCGGTCGCTCGACCCGTCTCTGCATGCGCTACCAATTCGTCGACGAGATCGTCTTCCGTCACCTCGGCCGGAGCCGCTTGCCGCTGCTCCTCAAGGTGCCCGACTGCCGTCTCGCGGGCGTCGCTGCCGCGGGCGACCGGCTGCGCTCGTGCCACGCTCCGCGGGCTCACGTCGGTGGCCGACGGGACGAGCGTCGCCGAGACGGAGAGCGAGGTGTACGTCGAGCGCACGCCGATCGCGCGGGCGACGCTCATGTTCGTGTGCGTCGAGCCGCCGGCCGGCGACCCGGCGCGAGGTGCCCGCGCATGAGGGGGCGCGGCGTCGTGCTGACCGGGCGCGGCGTCGTCTCGCCGCTCGGCGTCGGGATCGAGCCGCACTGGCAGGCGCTCTGCGCGGGGCGCTCGGCCGTCGGCCGCCGGGATCGGCTCGCCGCGCTCGGGCTGCCGGCGTCGCGCGGGGCCGAGGTGGCGCCGGACGCCATTCAGCCTCATCTCGCGCGCCTGCCGCGCAAGCAGCAGAAGCTCTGGAACCGCGCGACGCTCCTGGCGATGCTCGGCGGCGCGCTCGCGATGGAAGACGCGGGGCTCGTCGCGGGCGCCGGTGATCCGCGGCGCTTCGGCGTGCTGCTCGGGGTGAACATGCTCGCCTGGGATCTCGGCTCGATGCTGGAGTACCTCGCGGCGTCGGAGTCGACGGTCTCCCCGGGCACGCTCGACGTGGCGCGCGCGAGCGCCTTCTGCATGCGCTCGATCAACCCGCTCGACTTCTCGCTGAAGACTTTGCCGAACCTGATCGCCGGTCATCTGGCCATCGCGAATGACGCGCAGGGATTCTGCCGGGCCCTGACCGAGGGCCATGTCGGCGGCGCGCGCGCGGTGGGGGATGCCGTGCGGCTCATCGAGCGAGGGCGATCTCGACGTCGCCCTCTGCGGCGGCGCCGACGACCAGCTCGAGGAGCTGTTCTTCGCGACGCACTGGGGCGGCGGCGTGATCGCCGGCGACGATGGACGGCCCGGCCTCGTCCCGGGTGAAGGCAGCGGCCTGCTCGTGCTGGAAGAAGCCGAGCACGCGATCGCACGGGGTGCGCGCGTGCACGGCGAGATGGTCGGCTTCGCCTCGGCGGCCGGGGATGGCCGCCTCGGAGGCGGCGACGATCCGCAGCGGCTGGCGGACCGGCTCACTCGAGTGATCGACACGGTGCTCGAGGAAGCGAAGACCGCTCCCGATCTGGTGAGCTTGCACGGCGACGGCATCCCGGCCCACGATCGGGCCGAAGATGCAGCGCTCGCGCGCACGCTCGGCGCGGTGACGCCGTCGGCGCCACGGCTCAAGCTGAAGGCGGCTCACGCCGACCTCGGCGCCGCCGCGAGCCCCGTCGAGCTCCTGGCGTGCTCGTCGGCGCTCCGCCACGCGACCGTGCCGCCCGACGTGTCGGACCATGATCCAGAATCGCGCCTCGGCCGGCGGGGCCCCAGCCCCGCGACGACTCCGGTGCTACGCTCCGTGCTGGTGCTCACGCTCGGGCTCTTCGGCGAGTGCTCGGCGCTCATGATGCGGAGCTAGCGCCGGCATGCAGATCGCGTTGACCGGCCGCGCCGCGCTCGTCACCGGCGCCTCGCGCGGTATCGGACGCGCCATCGCCATCGCGCTGGCGCGGGCGGGCGCGACGGTGTGCATCAACTATCGCCAGCAGCACGAGCGCGCCAAGGAAACCTTGGGGGCGATCGAGGCGGCCGGCGGACACGGCTTCGTGTACCAGGCCGACGTGAGCGACCGGGCCCAGACCGAGGCGCTGATCGGTGCGGTCGTCGAGCGCGCGGGCCGGCTCGACGTCCTGGTGAACAACGCGGGGATCAGCCGCGAGGGATTGTTCGTCGAGACGCCGGACGACGAGTGGGCGTCGGTGCTCGAGACCAACCTGGACGCCGTCTTTCGCTGTGCGCGTCTGGGCGCCGGGCACATGCTCCGCCAGGGCTGGGGCCGCATCATCAACGTGAGCTCGGTGCTGGCGTCGCGGGCCGGCCGCGGCCAGGTCGGCTACGCGGCGTCGAAGGGCGGCGTCAACGCCTTCACCGTGGCCCTGGCGCGGGAGCTCGGCGCCCGGGGCGTCACGGTGAACGCGATCGCGCCGGGATTGATCGAGACCGACATGAGCCGTCCGTTCATCGGCATGGCCGCGCCGAAGATTCGGGAGTGGATCCCGATGCGGCGCGTGGGTCGCCCCGAAGAGGTGGCCGCGCTGGCCGTGTTCCTCGCCTCGGAGGAGGCGAGCTACATCACGGGCCAGGTCATCGCCGTCGACGGCGGAATCGGCTGAGGAGGCCGGGGAGCGCATGGAGCCCGATACCAGGAAGATCTGGACTCGACCCGAAGTTCGCGTGAGCGTGGGCAAGCTCATCGTCGAATCACTCGGCGTCGACGAGGGGAACGTGACGGCGGAGGCCGCGCTGATCGCGGATCTCGGCGCCGAGTCGATCGACTTTCTCGACCTGAGCTTCAAGTGTCAGCAGACCTTCGGCGTCGACCTGCCGATGCGACTGATCCAGGAGCGCCGGATCGAGTGGCGCGACCTGAGCGTGCTGGCCCGCGTGCTCGAGGCGCGGTATCGCGTCGCGGTGGCGGCCGAGGAGCTGCGCATGGTGTCGCCGGCGACGGTCGGCGCGGTGCTCGAGCACATGGCCGCCAAGCACGGTATCGCCCGAGTCTCCGGCGACGCGCGCGAGGTCGTCACGGTGCTCGTCACCCGCATGCTCGACGATCTCGCGCTGACCCCGCTCGACCTGTCGGGCCTCGAGGTCGACCAGCTCGCCGGCTATCTCGAGAAGAACCTGCACTCGCCGGACGCGGTCGAGGCCGTCATGAGCCGGCTGACCGTTCACGCCGTCACCGAGTACCTCGTGGGCCAGCTCGCGGCCGCCGGGCGGCTCGCCGCCGGAGCCTGAGGAGACGACGGCGCCGCGCGCCGTCCACCAGGATGCGCTTCGTGTTCGTGGACCGCATCGTGAAGCTCGACGTCCCTCGCCGGATCGAGACCTCGAAGCACGTGAGCGGGCTCGACGACGTGTTCGCCGACCACTTTCCCGGCTACCCGGTCTTGCCGGGCGCGCTCGTCGTCGAGGCGTTCGCGCAGGCGTGCCAGCTCCTGATCGCGCTGAGCCGGGAGTTCGCCGAGGTCGGGCGGCTGCGCCGGCTCTCACGCGTCGCATTCCGGCATCCCGTGCGTCCCGGCGATCAGCTCGCGATCCGGTGCGAGCGGCGAAGCGACGACGGCTGGGTGCTCGACGCGACGGCGATGGTCGAGTCGCGCCGGGTCGCGGCGGCGACCCTCGAGTACGAGCTCGAGCCGGCGGCCCCCGGGACCGACGCGGAACGCCATGCCGCGCGGCTCGGCGCGCTCGCGCGCGAGCTCACGCCGGTGCCCGCCGGTCTCGCGCCGCGAGACGGCGGCGCGTGACGCATGAGTGACGCGACACCGCGCAGCGTGCTGGTGACCGGCGGCGGCCGCGGCATCGGGCGCGCGATCGCGCTGCGCTTCGCCGAGGCCGGCGCCCTGGTCTTCGTGAACTTCTTCGTGAATCGCGAGGCCGCGGAAAAGACGGCGCACGACGTGGAGCTGCGCGGCGGCGTGCCGCACCTGCTGCAGGCCGACCTCAAGGAGCCGGCGGAGATCAAGCGGCTGGTGGCCGAGATCAAGAACCGCGCGGGTCGTCTCGACGTCGTGGTGAGCAACGCCGCATCCGGCGTGCTGCGGGACGGGCT
The DNA here is from genome assembly GCA_963789955.1 of uncultured Candidatus Rokubacteria bacterium. Classification (GTDB taxonomy): domain Bacteria; phylum Methylomirabilota; class Methylomirabilia; order Rokubacteriales; family CSP1-6; genus AR31. Next base: position 64,375 of record CAWBMV010000016.1, on the reverse strand, counting down.
CGATCTCTCGCCCAAGCAGTGGGATTGGGTCATGGCGACCAACGCGCGCGCGCTGCTGATCCTGGCCCAGGAAGCCTCGCGGATCATGACGCCGGGCGGCCGGATCATCGCGCTGTCGAGCCTCGGCAGCCAGCGTGTCATTCCGGGCTATGCGTCGATCGGCGTGTCGAAGGCCGCGCTCGAGGGACTCACGCGCTACCTCGCCGTCGAGCTCGGCGCGAAGGGCATCACCGTGAACACGGTGTCGGCCGGGGCCGTGGAGACGGACGTGTGGCAGGCGATGCCCGACGGCACGGCGGCGCTCGCGGCGATCCGCGAGCGCACGCCGGGCCGGGCACTCGTGACGGCGGACGAAGTCGCCGGCGTCGTCTACTTTCTCGCGAGCCCGGCGGCGCAGGCGATCCAGGGGCAGGTCCTGACGGTGGACGGTGGGTACTCGCTCCTCGCCTGACGCGGGCGCGCGCCGGCGGGTCGTCGTGACCGGGCTCGACCTGGTGACGCCGATCGGCGCCGAGGCGGACACCTTCTGGAAGGCCGCGCTCGCCGGCGTGTCGGGCGTCAAGCGCATCTCCCACTTCGATCCCGAAGGGCTTCCGACCCAGATCGCCGCCTCGCTCGACGATCGGGCGCTGATCGACGAGCTCCGGGCCGAGGCAGCGCTCGATGCGCGGGAGCCCCGCGGCGTCGTGGTGGGTGTGCGCGCCGCCCGCGGCGCCGTCGCGGCGGCCGGCGCCCGTGCGGTGCTCGCGTCGCGGCGCGCCGGCGTCTTCGTCGGTACCAGCGGCGAGCGCCAGGATCTGCGCGATCTCGGCGCCATCGCGTACGCGAGCCGCGATGCCGGCGGCGGCGTGACCCGCGCCGGATTCGTCGGCGAGTTCGCGCGCCGGGCCGCCGCCCGGGCGGCCTACCGGACGTGGCCGCAGTACCTGGCCGCGCGGCTCGCCGGGCACTTCGCGGTCGAGGGACCGACGGCGACGATCCAGACCGCGTGCACGTCGTCGGCACAGGCGATCGGCGAGGCGTACCGCGCGATCCGCCGCGGCACGATCGACGTGGCGCTGGCCGGCGGCGCCGAGTGCATCGTCGCGCCCATCGAGGTGCAGCTCTTCTGCCTGCTCGGGGTCATGTCGCGCCAGAACGGAACGCCGGAGACCGCGAGCCGGCCCTTCGACGCTCGGCGCGACGGCTTCGTGATCGGCGAAGGCGCCGGCTTTCTCGTCCTCGAGGCGGCCGACCATGCGCGTCGTCGCGGGGCTCCGGCGCTCGCGGAGATCGCGGGCTACGGGACCACCTGCGATGCCTATCGCGTCACCGACGAGGCGCCGGACGGGCGGGGTGCCATCGGCGCGATGCGCCTGGCACTGGCCGACGCCGAGCTGAGCCCGCCCGACGTCGACTACGTCAACGCGCACGGAACCTCGACGCCGATGAACGACCGTGTGGAGACCGCCGCGATCAAGACCGTGTTCGGCGCCGAGGCCCCGCGGCTCCTGGTGAGCTCGACCAAATCCATGATCGGCCACACGATCTCGGCCGCGGGCGCGATCGAGCTCGCGACCACGGTGCTGGCGGTGCGCGACCAGATCGCCCCGCCGACGATCAACTACCGCGTGCCGGATCCCGAATGCGACCTCAACTACGTGCCCAACACCGCCGTGCCCGCCCGCATCCGCGCCGCCATCTCGAACTCGTTCGGCTTCGGCGGCCACAACGACTGCCTGCTGGTCCGGGAGGCCGGGCGATGAGCGACGGCGCGCGGCCGGCGCTGTCGATCGTGATCCCCGTGTTCAACGAGGCGCCGAGTCTCGTCGCGCTCCATCAGCGGCTCGCGCGCACGCTCGAGAAGATCGGCCGCCCGCACGAGATCATCTTCGTGGACGACGGGAGCCGCGACGACTCGGCGGACGTCCTTCGCGCGCTCCGCGCCCGCGACGCGGCCGTGCGGATGATCCGGTTCAATCGCAACTACGGGCAGCACGCCGCGCTGTTCGCCGGCATGGAGCGCGCCCGCGGCGAGATCGTCGTGACGCTCGACGCCGATCTGCAGAATCCGCCCGAGGAGATTCCGCGGCTGCTCGCGGCGCTCGAAACCGGCGCGGACGTCGTCGGCGGGCGGCGCGTGAGCCGGCGCGATCCCTGGGGCCGGCGGGCCGCGTCCTGGCTCGTCAATCACGTGACGTCGGCCGCGATCGGCGTACGGCTTCGCGACTACGGATGCATGCTGCGCGCGTACCGGCGATCGGTGATCGACCGGATCCTCGCGTTCCGGGGCACCCGGCGCTACCTTCCGGTGCTCGCCGCGGCCTTCGCGTCCTCGATGACCGAGATTCCCGTCGACCACCGCGCCCGCGAGCACGGACGCTCCCGGTACGGGCCGCTGCGGCTCCTCGGCCTGGCCTTCGACCTCTCGGTCCAGGTGCTCGCACTCCGGCCGATCGGCGCGCGCGTGAGCCGGATCTATCAGGAAGCGCGGCGCGGGCCGCGCTACGTGATCGCCGAGGTGCTCGAGTGACGCGCGCGCGGTGGGCCGTCTTCGCCTATCACACGATCGGCGCGCGCGTGCTCGAGGCGCTCGTCACGAGGCGAGCACGTCGCGGCCGTGGTGACCCACGCCGACGATCCCGGTGAACGGAGCTGGTTCGAGTCGGTCGCCGACGTCGCGCGCATCTATCGGATTCCCTGTCTCACGCCGCCTTCGCCGAATCGCCCCGCGACCGTCGAGACGTTCGCGAGCTCGCGCCCGACTCATGCTCTCCGTGTGGTATCGCCGGCTCCTGGGGCCCGCGCTTCTGGCGCTGCCGCGAATCGCGGCGTTGAATTTGCACGGCTCGCTGCTGCCGGCGTACCGCGGCCGTGCGCCGCTCAACTGGGCGATCGTGCACGGCGAGTCGCGCACCGGCATCACCCTCCATCACATGACCGCGACCGCCGACGCGGGCGACATCGTGGCCCAGCGGCCGATCGACATCGAGCCGGACGACACCGCCTTCACCGTGTACGAGCGCATGACGAAGATCGGCGTGGAGCTGCTGCTCGAGTCCTACCCGGCGGTGCTCGCCGACCGGGCGCCGCGGATCCCACAGGATCCGAGGCTGGCGACGACCATGCCGCGGCGACGTCCCGAGGACGGCCGGATCGAATGGACCTGGCCGGCCGCCCGGATCTTCAACATGATTCGCGCGGTCGCCGAGCCCTATCCCGGCGCGTTCGTCGGCGACGGCCCGGCGCGTGTCCACCTGTGGGCCGCGTCGATCCACGAGGATTCGGCGAGCGACGCCGCGCCGGGGACCGTGGTCGAGATCGTTCCGGCGCGCGGCATCGCCGTGGCGACGGGCCGGGGCATGCTCCTGATCACGCGCGTGCAAAGCGCCGGCGGCGTCGCCGAGCCTGCCGACCGCTGGGCGGCGCGCCGGGCTGTGCGCCCGGGGACGCGTCTCTGATGCTGACCGATCGCGCGACGGTCGGCCTGCGCGTGGACGTCGACACGCGCCGTGGTCTGGACGAAGGGGTCCCGCGCTTGCTCGAGCTCTTCCGGCGCCTCGGAGTCCGCGCGTCCTTCTTCGTGACCATGGGGCCGGACCACTCCGGGCGGGCGATCCGCCGCGCGCTGCGCCCGAGCTTTCTCGCCAAGATGTGGCGCACGAACCCGTTCAAGCTCTACGGGCTCCGCACGTTGCTGTCCGGCACGCTCGTGCCCGCGAGGCTGGTCGGCGCCGGCGCGCCGGCGATGCTCCGTCAGATCGCCGATGAAGGGCACGAGGTCGCGCCGCACGGCTGGGACCACGTCGGCTGGCAGGATCGCATCCATCGACTGGACCACGTGGCGATCCGCGCCGATCTGGATCTGGCCGCGCGGTCGTTCCTGGCCGCGGTCGGCGTCGCGCCATCCGCGAGCGCGGCGCCCGGGTGGCGGACTTCGCCGCTGGCGCTCACGGTCCAGGACGGCCGCGGCTTCCGCTACGCGAGCGACACGCGTGGCGACACGCCGTTCCGGCCGAGCGTCGGCGACGGCGCGCTCGAGACCATCCAGCTGCCGACGACGATGCCGACGATGGACGAGGTCATGGGCCGCGTCGCGAACGTCCCGCAGGCGCTCGCGCAGGCGGTGCGGCCGGGCATCAACGTGTTCACGCTCCACGCCGAGGTGGAAGGCGGCGCGCTGCTCGCGACGTTCGCGGCATTCCTGGCGGAGCTCGCGGCGGTGCGCGCGCGGCTCACGCGACTCGACGAGCTCGCGGCGCGCGCGATCACCGCGGGTGACGAGCTGCCCATCGCCAGAGTGGTGCGCGGCTGGATCGGCGGCCGGAGCGACTGGATCGCGCTCCAGGGCCGGGCGGCGCCGGGATGACGCGCGGGTCCGCGCTCCAGGCCGTGGTGACGCTCGCCGCCGTCGCCTCGCTCCTGATCGTCGCCGCGCGCGTAGAGCCTCAGTCGCGGCCGGTGGCGGCCCTGGATCAATCGATGATCCGCGTCCAGAGCCAGGGCAACGAGCTCTTCGCCATGCGCGAGGCGCCCGTCGCGTATTCGACGCTCGAGCAGATCTCCACGAGCATCGCCGGAAAGTCCACGCGACGCACGGCGCCCGTTCGGGTGATCCGGACTTCTCCGGCAGAGGAGATCGACTATCTCTTCTGCGTCACGAACGGAGGGACCCTGGTCCTCGGGGAGCGCGTGCACACGCGCGCCGCCGGGCAGGCCCAGTATGTGTTCGCGCGCGGCGAGATCGTGCGGAGCTATCCGTCGTTGAACGTGCCGGAGGGCTGGCTCTGGCTCGTCGACGTGCCGCTGAGCCGCGAGACGACCGTGACGCTCCAGGTGCGGGCGCACGCTCAATGGCCGCTCGCGTTCGTGTCCGTGACGACGGCGAACAGCCCGTGACTACCGCGACCCCGGCGCTCCGCTTCGGCACGCTTCTCGGTGCCGCGATGGTCGCGCTCATGCTTGCCGGCTGCGCCGAGGTGGGCAAGCAGCCGGCGACGGCCGACTCGCCGCGACCCGCCGCCGGCGCGAACCAGCCGTCGGGAGCCGCCGCCGACCCGAATCGCTCCAACGAGCAGGTCGCGCGCATCGCCAGCGAGCTCGCCGAGCTCCAGAACGCCGTCGCCAAGCTCATCGCGGCCTCGCGACAGCAGGATGATCAGCTGACGTACTTGCGTCGTCGCGTGGAAGAGCTCGGAGTCGCCGAATCGCGGTCGCCTGCCGGCCGCGCCGAGCGGGTTCGCGCCGAGCGCGCCGCACCGCCCCGGCGCCGCCCGCAGCGCCGCCGCTGCTCGGCTCGGCGACCACGACGCCGGCGGCCGACCTCTACCGGCGAGGGGTCGATCAGCTGCGCGCCAAGGCCGACGACGCGGCGATCCTCACGTTCTACGACCTCATCGCGACGTATCCGGACAGCCCGCTGCGCGAGAGCGCGCAGTTCCTGGTGGCCGACATCTACTACAAGCAGAAGGACTGGCGCGGCGCGCTGGCCGAGTTCGAGGCGCTCGTCGCCGCGGTGCCGCGCGGCGAGAAAGTGCCCGACGCGCTGCTGAAGATCGGTCTATGTCAGAAGGACCTGGGTGACGGCGCGCGAGCGAAGCGATCGTGGGAGCGAGTGGTCCGCGAGCATCCCCAGAGTGCCGCGGCCCGCCAGGCGCGAGCGTTGCTCCGGAACTAGGGGCCGCTTACGTGAACGACGTCAGCCGGATGGATTTCGACGACCGCGGCCTGGCGGATGAGCGTGACGGAGAGCACCAGCCGCGTCACACGGTCCTTGCGCAGGAGCTTGCCGCGGACGCCGGCGAGGGGGCCGCGCACGACCTCGACGTCCATGCCTTCGGCCAGGAACGGGTGCGGATCGTACTGCAAGGTCGTGCTCGCCAGACGTTGAATCGCTTCGATCTCGGCGTCCGGGACGGGCTCGGGCCGGCCGCTGATCCCGACGAGATCGGCGACCCCGACGACGTTCAGGACCCGGAGGCGGTCGACGAGCGAGAAACGCGCGAAGCAGTAGCCGGGAAAAAGTGGGAAGGCGACTTTCTTGCGCCGATCCTTCCAGCGGCTCCAGCGCTCGGCGATGGGCAGAAAAGTCTCGACCTCTCGGCGCACGAGCTGATCGCGCACCGTCTTTTCGTGACGCGAGCGCGTCCGCAGCACGTACCAGAGCGGCGCGAACCTCTCGTCGTGGCCTTGATGCTCGAGCGCCGAGTCAGAAGACGCGGACTTCATGGCAGTGCAACCGGCGGCATTATATGACAGTTCCCGCCGTTCACAGAAAATCGGGGGAGAGCATGACACGCACACCGTTCGGGTCTGACCAGCTGTTGGCGTGGCTCGGAGAAGTCCTGAGCGCGGCCGAAGCCGTCGACGTCGACGTGATCGTCGAGGGCCAGCCGGACTCACGGTCTTCGGTGCAGATCACCCTGCGCGGCCTGCCGGGTCCGCTGGGCGGTCTGGAGATTCGCCCCCGCGTCACCGACTAGGCTCGGACCCCTCTCAGCACCGCCAGCATCTCGTCCTGGATGCGCCCGTTGCTCGCGACCACCGCGGGCGCGTCGACGTCGACAGCTCCTCCCACCAGATTCGTGATTCGCCCGCCGGCCTCTTCGACGAAGAGGCTGGCCGCGGCCACGTCCCACGGCCCGAGGCGGAGCTCCCAGAAGCCGTCGAGCCGGCCGGCGGCGACCCACGCGAGGTCGAGGACGGCGGAGCCGAGTCTGCGCACGCCGCGACAGCGGAGCGCGAACGCGGCGTATTCCTTCAGGTTCGTGTCCGGCGTCTCGCGAATGTTGTAGGGAAAGCCCGTCGTCAGCAGACTCGCCTCGAGGGTCGGCGTCGTCGATACCGCGAGCGGCGCATCGTTCACGGTCGCGCCGCGCCCGCGCTCGGCGACGTAGAGCTCGTCGGCGCTCGGATCGTAGGCGACGCCGAGCGCGATCCGCCGATCGACCTCGAGCGCGATCGACACCGCGTAGACCGGCAGCCCGTGCGCGTAGTTCGTCGTGCCGTCGAGCGGATCGACGATCCAGCGCCGCCCCGAGCGTCCGCGCGCCGCGCCGCGCTCCTCGGCGAGGATCGCGTCGTCGGGAAACGCCGACGCGAGCCGGCCGACGATCAGCTCCTCGGCGCGCTCGTCCATCTCGGTGACGAGATTGATCGTCTGGCCCTTGAACGCGATGCGATGCGCCGCGCGAAACTGCATCTTTAAGATGTCGCCGGCGGCGCGCGCGGCGTCGATCGCCACCCGGCGCTCGAGAGACGCCGCCATCAGAGTCGGCGAAGCCTCGGCACCAGCAGCGCCGCGGCGGCACCGACCGCCATCAGCGCGACGCCGTTCACCCCGAGCGCGGCGCTGACGCCGAAGAGCGACGCGAGTGCTCCCACCTGGAACTGCCCGAGCGGCGCCATCCCGATCGACACCACCCATGCCCCGCCCGCGCGGCCGCGAAGCCCGCTCGGCACCGCGAGCTGGATCAACGTCTGCGCCAGCACGTCCGTCACCGCGCCGAGCGCGTTGGCGCCGACCAGGATCAGCAAGACCACCGTGAAGCTCGGCGCGAACCCGAGCGCCACGAGCGAGGCGCCGAAGCCGACGATCACCGAGAGGAAGAGCGGCCCGTAGCGCGCACCGCCGAGCCCGGAGGTGAACGCGATCCCGGCCAGCCCGCCGACCTGCCGCGCGGCCGTCATCACGCCGAGCCCTTCCGGTCCCACCTGGAGCACGTCGCGGGCGAGACTCGGCAGCAGCGCTTGATGCGAGAAGCCCAGCACCTCCGCGATCGCCGTCAGGCTCATGAGGTGCAGGAGCACGCGATCGTGCCGGATCGTCCCGAGAAAGCCGAACACGTCGTCGCGCACCGAGCTCTCGGCGGCCTCGCTCGGGCGGCCGCTCGATCGCGCCGGCAGCATGGCGAGAGCGCTCACGAGATAGCTGGCCGCGACCATCAGGAAGGCCGTCGCGGAGCCGAGGCGCGCGATCATGACACCCGCCATGAGCGAGCCGAGCAGGCCGCCCAGCCGCGAGGTGAGGGCGACGAGCGCGAGCGCGTGGACCACGCCGCCGCCCCCGGCGGTATCGTGCGCATAGCCCTGGCGCGCGGTCTGATGAAGGGCGCGCGCACACCCCGTGGCGAAGGTCAGCATCAACGCCGGCCCGACTCCGCCGAGCTTCGCCGCGACGAGCGCGCCCATCAGCGCGGAACCCGCCGCCATCGTGACGCCGGAGATCTGGAGCAGTTTCACCCGGTCGCCGCGATCGGCGACGACACCCGCCGGAATGCCGGCGAACAGCAGCGGCAAGTTCCGCACGCCCAGCGCCAGGCCCACCATGAACGCCGAGTCGGTGATCTCGAGGATGTACCAGCCGAGGACGACCTGCTCGCCGACCATGCCGATCGAATGGAAGAAGACGCAGAAGCCGAGACAGCGTACGCCGTGATGTCGCCACAGCTTCATCATCGGCCGGGACGTTAGGCGCACTGCGCCCATCCTACTCGCTTTGCGACGCCGGGCGGGTGGCGGAGGTGGCGGGTGGGGGTCTCGGGACCACGCGGCACGCGTTCGCGTGGCCTGTGCGGCTGGGCTCCATCTGGGCGCGGCAGTGTCCGTTGCCCCCCTGGAGGGAACGGGTCCCGAGACCCCCACCCGCCACCTCCGCCACCCGCCCGGCGCCTCAGCGGTCAGGATGTGCGCGAGCATCGCGCCCGAGCCTAGGACCAGCTCGACCACTGCTCGGCCTCGGTGCGCAGGGATGATCGCGGTTCACGCGTCCTGCCTGATGCAGACGTTCCGGCGGGAGGCGGGTGGGGTGGCGGCGGGGGTCGTGCGACTCGTTCCCTCCAAGCGGCGGCGGAAGTGGCGCGCCGGGATGGAGCCCAGCCGCCCCGGAGCAGCGAACGCGTGCCGCGTGGTCGCACGACCCCCACCGCCACCCCACCCGCCTCCCGCCGGAATGACGGCGCCGGGTTTGACGTTGGAATGACGCCGCTGATAGGCTCGCGCGCGGAGGGGGAGAGATGATCAGCAAGTTCTCGACGGTGTATGCCGGGCACGTGGATCTGGGGGACATGGGCCAGATGGCCACGCCGGCCAACGAGCGGCGGTACTCGAACGAGCATCTGGCGTCGGTGTTCGACAAGACCGAGGCCATCGCGCGGTGCATGGACGAGCACGAATACAGCATCCTCTGGCTGGCCGAGCACCACTTCCAGCACGAGGGCTACGAGTGCATCCCGAACATCATGATGGTGGCCGTCCACCTGGCGCATCTCACGACGCGGCTTCGCATCGGCTGCGGCTTCAACATCACGCCGATGTGGCATCCGCTGCGGCTCGCGGAGGACTTCGCGACCGCGGATATCCTCACGGGCGGCCGCGTGGTGTTCGGCGTGGGCCGCGGGTATCACAGCCGGGAGGTCGAGACGTTCGGCAGCCCGATGCTCGACGCCGAGGCGAACCGCGCGCTCTTCGAGGAGCAGGTCGACATCCTCATGAAGTCGTTCCACTCCGAGCGGTTCACGCATCGGGGCCAGCACTACACGCTGCCGCCGGCCGTCCCGTACCGCGGGTACGAGCTCCGCGATCTGACGCTCGTGCCGCGCCCGCTGCGGCAGCCCGTCGAGTGCTGGCAGCCCGTCGTGAGCGCCAGCGCCCGCGGGCTCGACTTCATGATGAAACACCGCATCAAGGGCCTGATCGGCGGCGGCGCCGCGACGATGGCCGAGCAGCTCGATCCACGCCTATCAGGAGGCGTCGGAGCGCGCCGGTCGTCGAACTACAAGCTCGGCGAGGGGCTGAGCCTCGGCATCTTCTTCCACCTGGCCGAGTCGCGCGAGCGCGCGGTGCGCGAGATCACGCCCGTGGTACGAGGAGCACGTGAAGATGTTCGGTCCGCTCGGCTTCGTGCCCGGCATGACCGCCGAGCAGAACGCGCGTGGCGATGAAGCGCGGCGGCTGGGGCGCCGCCGGCGTGCCGACCGTCGAGGACTACACGAAGGTCGGCGCGTGGTTCGCCGGAACGCCCGAGGAGTTCGTGGCGCACCTCAGATCGCTCGAGCAGAAGTACCCGGGCCTCGAGTACGTCCACGTGAGCAACAGCATGGGCACGCCGCAGAGCGTGATGCTGGAGCAGCTCGCCTGGTTCGCGAAAGAGGTCAAGCCGCACTTCGCGACCCGCAAGTGATCGCGCGCGTTCCCGGCCGTCAGGCCGGGAACGACGCGAAGCACTTGCTCGAGTTGAAGATGTAGGTCTCGATGAACTTGGTCGAGCGTCGGGCCGCCGGTCGAGCTCCGCCATCGCGCCGGCCAGGCACATCCAGTTCAGCATCTCCTGCTGGCCGCTCTCCTCGATGCTCGCCAGCGGCGTCTTGCGCCAGGCCTCGTAGTCGCCGGACCGCAGCGTCTCGTAGAGCGCGCGATCGGCCGTCGACGTCCGGATACGAGCAGGTGGTTCTTCGGCGTCAGGAACGCGTGCGACCAGCTCGACGACGCGACCAGCGCCACGCGCCACGGGCTCTGCGGCCATCACGCGCGCGGTGGCGCGACCGAGATCGAAGCAGCGCCAGGGCGCCGGCGACGGCGGGTCGAGCTGCGCCTCGGTCGGCAGATCGGCGAAGCTCGACACGCCGCCCTGCTGCGAGATGACCTTGCGGCCGTAGCAGTTGATCGAGAACGGCACGACCGGGTAGGGGAAGCCCTGCCGGTCGTAGTCGAGATACAGCAGCGTGTTCATGAAGGCGTGGCCGAGCGGATGATGGAGCGGCCGGTACGCGTAGGACACGTCGAGACCCGCGTCGAGCAGCCCCGTCACGAGCGATTTGGCGGCGGCGCGATGCCCCTTGTAGACGAACGTCGCGTCGCTCGACTCGTCCCACGCGTTCTTCGCCTTCTGCCAGCGTGCCTCCGCCCACGGCCGGTGCTCGATCGACTCGTAGGCCAGCACGCAGAAGGGCGGGATGATGTCTTCCTTGAAGTTCTCGTACTGGTCGTCGCCCCAGACCAGGACGACGTCCGGCGCGAACTCGTCGAGCCGCCGTCGCGCGTCGCGGAATCCGGCGACGAGCGCCTCGCGGTGGCGCTTGCGCCGCGCTCAGCCCCTGATCGGCGCCGTACTCGCTGTCGCATCGGCTCCGGCCAGCCTTCGGGCGGCGGTAGCGCTCGGGAAGATCGGGATCCTGCATGACGCGCTTGAGGATGCGTGCCATGTGCTCGTCCTGTCCGCGCGAGTGGCGGGTAGTGGGTGACGCCGAGACCCAGGATCGCGCCCATAGCGGCCTCCCTTCACATCGTATCCGCGGCCGATGGTACCATCGCGCCCGGAGAAAAGGAGAGCCGCCATGACCACCTCCGGTCTTCCGCCCCTGATCTCGAGCGACGGTCACCTGGAAGTCCGCCCGGAGCGGTGGACGCCGCACATGCCCGCGAAGCTTCGTGAGAAGGCGCCGCGGACGATCAAGCTCCCCGACGGCGGCGACGCGATCCTCGTCGAGGGCCAGCCGCCCTATCCCGCGCCGTTCCTCGATCTCAGGGCCGGGCGGACCAACGAGACCTGGGAGCCGATCGGCGTGACCGTCGACGACACGGCCGGCGTCGGCCCGCCCGAGCAGCGCCTGCGCGAGCAGGACATGGACGCGCTGCACGCCGAGGTGCTCTTCCCCAACATGCAGGTGGGCCCGCGGCTCTGGCGCACGCTGACGGACGACGACGTCTATCGCGCGACGGTGCGCGCGTACAACGACTGGCTCGGCGAGGAGTACTGCGCGGTGTCGCGCGATCGCCTCATCGGGCTCGGCGTGATCCCGTGGACCAACGTCGACGACGCCATCGCCGAGCTCGAGCACTGCGCGAAGCTCGGCCTCAAAGGCGTCAACCTCGGCGTGTTCCCGAGCGGCAAGGCGTATCCGACTCCCGCGGACGATCGCTTCTGGGCCGCGGCGATCGACATGAAGATGCCGCTCACGGTCCACGTCGGCTTCGACCGTCTCGGACCGCGCGCGTCTCAGCCCACCTTCGAGTATCCCGGCGCCGATCCCGCGATGCTGGCCAAGCTCGGGCCGCGAAAGCTCGTCGAGTGGGTGGCGCTGCCGTTCCTCGGGATCGCGCCGTCGATGAGCTTCGCCCAGCTCATCCTGTCCGGTGTGTTCGATCGCCTCCCCGACCTCAAGATCTTCTTCGCCGAGACACGCCTGGGCTGGGTGCCGTTCTGGATGGAGGAAGCCGACTACTGGTACGAGCGGCACCGCCACTGGGCCGCGCGCCTGCTGAACTTCAAGCCGCTCAAGCAGCGGCCGAGCGACTACGTTCGCGAGCACATCTTCTTCAGCGTCCAGCACGTGGAGCGGGTGGCCGTCGAGCTGCGTCACCACATGGGCGTGGACCGCATCATGTTCGCCACGGACTTCCCGCACATCGAATGCGACTGGCCGAACACGCGGCCGTTCGCCGAGCGGCTGTTCGCGGGTGTGCCGGCCGGCGAAGCGTTCAAGATCGCGGCGGGCAACATGCTCGCGTTCTTCCACCTGCAGGGCACCCCGATGGCGCAGAAGGTCATCGCGGAGGCCCGCTCATGAGGTGAACACCTGATGGCGTCTGACAGAGTCCTCTGGGCATGATTTGCGCATCGTGACCGCGTCTACCCAAATCGCCCACCGGTATCGAAGGCTTCGATCAGATCACGGGAGGAGGCCTGCCGACCGGCCGGCCCACCCTGATCTGCGGCTCGGCCGGCTGCGGCAAAACCCTCTTCGCCATGAGCTTCCTCGTCAACGGCGCGACCAGGTTCGACGAGCCCGGCGTGTTCATGAGCTTCGAGGAGAGCAACGACGAGCTCGCCAAGAACGTCGCCTCGCTCGGCTACGACCTTCCGGCGCTGATCGAGAAGAAGAAGATCGTGCTCGACCACGTCAGGGTCGAGCGCAGCGAGATCGAGGAGACCGGTGACTACGATCTCGAGGGACTCTTCGTCCGGCTCGGCTTCGCCATCGACTCCATCGGAGCCCGCCGCGTCGTGCTCGACACGGTCGAATCGCTCTTCTCGGGCCTCGCCAACGAGTCGATTCTACGGGCCGAGCTGCGCCGCCTGTTCCGCTGGCTCAAGGACAAGGGCGTGACGGCGGTGATCACCGGCGAGCGAGGCGACGGCGCCCTCACGCGACAGGGCCTCGAAGAATACGTGTCGGACGCGGTGATCCTGCTCGACCACCGGGTGACCGAGCAGGTCTCCACGCGGCGCCTTCGCATCGTGAAGTACCGCGGCTCGTCCCACGGGACCAACGAGTACCCGTTCCTCATCGACGAGGACGGGATGGCGGTGCTGCCGATCACCTCGATGGGTCTCAGTCATGCCGCGTCGTCCGAGCGCGTCTCGAGCGGTGTCGCCCGGCTCGACACGATGCTCGGAGGCCGAGGCTACTTCCGGGGCAGCACGATCCTCGTGTCCGGCACCGCCGGCGCCGGCAAGAGCAGCCTGGGCGCCCACTTCGTCGACGCGGCCTGCCGGCGCGGAGAACGCTGCCTGGTGTTCTTGTTCGAGGAATCGCCGCAGCAGGTGGTCCGTAACATGCGGTCGATCGGCCTCGACCTGCAGCCGTGGATCGACCGTGGTCTTCTGGAGTACCACGCGTCTCGTCCCGCGCTGCACGGGCTCGAGATGCACCTGTCGCAGATGTACCGGGCGATCGAGCGATTCCATCCGGATGTGGTGATCCTCGACCCGGTGAGCAGCTTGCTGTCGGTGGCGGCGACGGCAGACGTCCGGTCGACGCTTGACCCGGCTCGTGGACCACCTCAAGACGCAGGGCATCACCGCGCTCATGACCAGCCTCTCCCACGGGAAGACCGAGCTCGAGCAGACGGACGCGGAGATCTCGTCGATCGTCGACACCTGGCTCCTGCTGGTCACGCTCGAGTCGAGCGGCGAGAGAAATCGCGGCCTCTACGTGCTCAAGTCGCGCGGGATGGGTCACTCCAATCAGATCCGCGAGTTTCTCCTGACCGACCATGGTATCGAGCTCGTCGACGTCTACGCCGGCGCCGGCGGCGTGCTCACGGGCTCCGCGCGCTTGACGTCAGGAAGCCCAGGAGCGAGCGGCCGAGCTCGCGCAGCAGCAGGAGATCGAGCGCAAAGAGCGGACGCTCGCCCGGCTGCGAGCCGCGTTCGAGGCGGAGCTGGCATCCATGCGGGCCAAGTTCGAGGCGGAGCAGGCCGATCTGGCCACCGGGATCGATGAGCAGATGAACACGGGTCGACGCGCTTGAGCGACGAGCGTCAGGACATTGCCGAGAGCCGGCGGCCGACATGAGCGACAACGGATCCAAAGTGACGAACGCGGTGTGGGAACGCGGCGCGAACGTGACGACGATGGCGTAGCTGAGGACCGGTAAGTATACGGTGAAGTCATGGAGATGACGGAAATTCGTCCGAGCGGACCGTCGCCGACGTCTGCGCCCGTCCGATCGAGCAGATCTTGCGGCTGTACATCGCCGGGCAGACGCCTCGCTCGGTCAAGGCGTTCGCCAATCTCAAGCGGATCTGCGAGGAGCACCTCAAGGGCCGATACCGGATCGAGGTCATCGACCTGATTCAGAACCCGCAGCTGGCGGCGGGAGATCAGATCCTCGCGGTGCCGACGCTCGTCCGGCTTCTGCCCGAGCCGGTGCGCAAGATCATCGGAGATCTCTCGAATACCGACCGTGTCCTCGTCGGGCTGGATGTCCGACCGGCGCGCTGAGCGTTGGAATCCCACGGCCCGCAGGGTTCGCAGCGAGCGTACGTGCTGCGACTGTTCGTCGCCGGCATGACCGCGCGCTCGACGCGGGCCGTCGAGAACATCCGGGCGATCTGCGAAGAGCATTTCGCCGGCGCGTACGAGCTCGAGGTGGTCAACCTCTACGAGCAACCGGCGCGCGCGTCCGCCGAGCAGATCATCGCGGCGCCGACGTGCGTGAAGGAGCTCCCGCTTCCCGGCCCGCCGTGTCATCGGCGACATGTCGAACACCGCGCGGGTTCTGGAGGGGCTCGACCTCGTCGAGCACTCATGACACCACCGAGCGCGACGGACGGTTCGATGGACCGTGAGCAGGTCGAGAAGCTCCAGCGAGAGCTCGAGGAAGCCCAGGAGACCTTGCGCGCGATCCGCCAGGGCGAGATCGATGCGCTCGTCGTCGAGGGCCCGCACGGTCCCCAGCTGTTCACGCTCAAGACTGCCGAGCAGCCCTACCGGATGCTCATCGAGCAGATGCAAGAAGGCGCGCTCACGCTGACCCCCATGGGGGACGTCCTCTACTGCAATCGCCGTTTCGCGGAGCTGGTTGCTGCCGCGCCCGAGACCATCGTTGGCCGGTCCTTGGCTCCATTCGTCGCGGAGGCCGACCGGCCGCTCTTGACCGCAGCGCTGCGCGCCGGACGCGGCAAATACGAGGGCCATGTGCTCGCCAGCGACGGACACTTGGTGCCGGCGCTCTTCTCGGTGGGTGCGTTCGTCGCCGACGGCGTCGAGACCCTCTGTCTCGTCGTCACCGATCTGATCGAGCTGACGCGGACACGCGCCGCGCGGGCGGACGCCGAGGCGGCGAGCCAGGCGAAGGATCAATTCCTGGCGATGCTCGGCCACGAGCTGCGCAACCCGCTGGGCGCCATCACGTCCGCCGTCACGATACTCGGTCAGGCCGCGTCGCCCGAGCACGACCGTCGCGCCCGCGACGTGATCGCGCATCAGGCCGAGCACCTGTCCGCGGCTCGTCGGTGACCTCCTCGACGTCACCCGCGTGAGCGCTCGGCAAGATCGAGCTCGTTCGCACCCCGATCGATTTGGCCGCGGCGGTCCAGCGCTGCCTCGCCACGCTCGAGAGCACGGAAAAGCTTCGGCACCATGTCGTGTCCGTCGACGCCGAGCCGGTCTGGGTCGATGGCGACGGGGCGCGAATCGAGCAGATCATCACGAACCTCCTCTCGAATTCGCTGAAATTCACGCCGCGGGGCGGCGCCATCACCGTGACGGTCCGCCGGGAGCAGGACGACGCGGTCCTGCGCGTCGCGGACCAGGGCCGCGGGCATCTCGGCGGAGCTTCTGCCGTGCGTGTTCGACCTGTTCGTCCAGGGCGATCGGAATCTCGATCGCCGGCTAGGCGGCCTGGGCGTCGGGCTGAGCCTCGTCCGGCGTCTCGTCGAGCTTCACGGCGGGCGTGGTCGAGGCCGCCAGCGAAGGCCCGGGACGCGGAAGCATCTTCACCGTCCGTCTCCGGCGCTGATCGACGTGCCGCAGCCGCCCCGCGAGTCCAGTGGTGCACCGGCGCAGACGCCGCGAAAGACGCATCCTGGTCGTCGAGGACAACGCCGACAATCGCGAGATGATGCGCATCCTGCTCGAGACCTCCGGGCACGAAGTCCACGACACGGGAGACGGCGTGAGCGGCGTCGAGCTCGCGGTGCGGCTCGAGCCCGACACCGTGCTGATCGACATCGGTCTGCCCGGGATCGACGGTTACGAAGTTGCCCGACAGATCCGCTCGAAACTGGGTGACCGTTTCCGGCTGATCGCGCTCAGCGGCTACGGGCAGCAGAAGGACCGCGAGCGCGCGTTCGCCGCCGGCTTCGACGACCATCTGCTGAAGCCGGTCGATCCCGCGCGCCTGGTCTCGGTGCTGGCCGCGGCGCGCGGCGCGACGCGCTAGCCCGAGCGGCTCAGAGTCCCTTCCAGTAGCGGCGCCCGTCCAGGCGCACGATCCTGCCGTAGCCCGGAGCCTCGAAGTGCCCCGCCGCGATGAGAATCTGCTCGCGCTCGAGGCGATCGATCAATGCTTTGCGCGTTTGCCGGGTCAGATCGGGATCCATGTCGGCGCGCGAGACCCAGTCCGGCTCGAGCACCTGCACCGGGCTGTGGGCGGCATCGCCGAGCACGAGCGCCCGCTCGCCCTTCGAGGTGATGAGAATGCTCATGTGCCCCGGCGTGTGGCCGGGTGTCGGCACCGCGGTGAGCTCGCGCGTCAGGCTCTGCTCGCCCTGCATGAACTCGCAGAGGCCGAGGTCGGCCAGCGGCCACACGCACTGCGGCGCGTTGACCCACCGGGTCGGCTGCAGTGCCGGATCGTGGCATGAATCCCAATCGAGCTTCGGCATCCAGTAGCGCGCCCGCGGAAACGTCGGCACGTATTTCCCGCCCTCGGTCTTGAGATTCCAGCCCACGTGGTCGCGATGCAGATGCGTCATCACGACCATGTCGATCTCTTCCGGGCGCACGGCCTTGGCCTTGAAGTCGTTCATGAGCTGGCCCCACGGGGCGTCCGGGGTCTCGGCGGGCTTGGGGCCGAGGCCGGTGTCGATGAGGACCGTTCGCCCGCCCGCGCGGATCAGGTACGAGCCAAGATTGAAACGCACCTTGTGCTCGTGCAGGTGCGCCTCATACGGACTCCAGTTGTCTTCCGCGATCGTCGGGAAGAAGTTGCACAGGTCGAACTCGAGCATCCCGTCCGACAGCATCATGATCTCGACATCGCCGACGCGGACCACATCACTCGCCATGCTGGCCTCCGAGACTCCCGCGGGATTGAGCGACGCTCAGCGCGCAGACTGTACTAGAGAGCCCGCGTCGACGCCAGCCGGTGCTTGCCGCCGCGAGTGAACGATCCTGCGCCGCCAGAACGCGGCCTGGCCGGCCGAGGTAGGCGGTGCGTACAAGGCTTGATCTCAACAGCTCCGCCGCCGGCCCGCTGGCCACCAGGCGGCCGCGCTCGAGCACGTGCGCGTCGTCGGCGATCGCCAGCGCCTTGGCGACGTTCTGCTCGATGAGCAAGACGGTCACGTCCTCGTCGCGGATGCGCCTCACGAGGGCCATCACTTCGTCGACGAGCCGCGGCGCCAGGCCGAGCGATGGCTCGTCCAGCATCAGCAGGCGCGGCCGTCCGACGAGCGCGCGCGCGAGCGCCACCATCTGCTGCTCGCCGCCGCTCATCGAGCCCGCGAGCTGGTGACGGCGCTCGCCGAGGCGCGGGAACAGCGCGAGCGCTCGCTCGAGACGGACGTCACGCTCGCGCTTCGCGAGCAGCCAGCCGCCGAGCTGGAGATTTTCCAGCACCGTCATTCGCGGGAACAGGTGGCGCCCTTCGGCGACCAGGATCAGTCCGGCGCGCACGGCCGCGGTGGCCGAGCCCGGCGGCAGCACGTAGCCGTCGAGCGCGGCGTGGCCGTCGCGAGGCAGCAGACCCGCCAGCGCCTTCAGCAAGGTGCTCTTCCCGGCGCCGTTCGAGCCGACGATCGCCGTGATCCGCCCCGCGGCCAGATCCAGATCGAGGCCATCGAGGTGTAGATGACCGCCACGGTCTTGATGCCGTTGGCGGCCAGCATGTCGGCGGCCGCCGCCATCAGCACGTACGGCTGGGGCAGCATCGAGAAGAAGTAGGGGAGCTTCATGTCCACGAGCTTCATCGAGAGCGCCGTAGGCGCCAGCACCGGATAGCCGTGGCGGTTCGCGAGCGGCGCCGCCGCGAAGTTCGCGGTCGAGCCATCATGGTGATGGTCTCCTCCGACGCCGTCTTTGGCCGTCCCGCGGCGCCGTGGCTGCGCCGGATTATGTGCTAACGTCTACGCGAAACGACGACGCGCGCGGGTCGCGCTGTGACTTTCGGGTGAGAGGAACACGACATGCTGAGTCGCGAAGACAACGAGCTTCTGTGTCGGGTCGGTCGCGGAACTCCGATGGGCGAGCTGATGCGCCAGTACTGGATGCCGGCCGCCCTGTCGAGCGAGCTCCCGGATCGTGATGGCGCGCCGCTGCGCGTGCGGTTGCTCGGCGAAGATCTGATCGCGTTTCGGACGTCATCCGGCGCCGTCGGGCTCGTCCGGAACAGCTGTCCGCACCGTGGCGCAAGCCTGTTCTACGGCCGCAACGAAGGCGAAGGCCTGCGCTGCGTGTACCACGGCTGGAAGTTCGACGTCGGCGGCCGGTGCGTCGACATGCCCAACGAGCCCGAAGAGAGCAGCTTCAAGCAGAAGGCGAGAGCCGTCGCCTATCCCTGCGTGGAGCGGGCCGGCCTCATCTGGGCCTATCTCGGCCCGCGGGAGACGCCGCCGCCGTTGCCCGATCTCGAGCCCACGTTGCTGGCGGACAGCAGCATCCAGATCTACCAGCGCGAGTGCAACTGGATGCAGGCGCTCGAGGGCGACATCGACACCTGCCACACCGTGTTCCTGCATCTCGGCAAGGTGAGCGCCGACGAAGTGCCGGCCGGCACCTGGGCCCGCCACGCGCTGGCCGATCGGGCGCCTCGGTACCAGGTGCGCGACATGGACTTCGGCGTCATGTACGGCGCGTACCGGCCGGCCGAGGCCGACACGAACTACTGGCGCATCGCCAACTTCCTGTTCCCGTTCTACGCGATGGTGCCGACGGGCGTGCTCGGGCTCGAGATTCGCGTGCGCGCGTGGGTGCCGATGGACGACGAGCACACCTTGGCCATCACGGTCTCGCGCGGTGCGCAGGGCACCCGAAAGGCCGGTCGCCAGGTCGTGAATCCGCCGCGAACGCTCCCCAACACGACCGACTGGTACGCGCGCTTTCGATGTGTGGCCAACGCCGCCAACGACTACCAGATCGACCGGCAGGCGCAGAAGACGATCAGCTACACGGGTATCGACGCCATCTTCCTCCAGGACCAGGCCGTCACCGAGAGCATGGGCCCGATCTACGACCGGACGAACGAGCGCCTGGGCAGCAGCGACGCGATGGTGATCCGGACGCGCAAGCGGCTGATCGACGCGGCGAAGGCGCTACGCGACAGCGGCAAGGTCCCGCCCGGCGTCGACGATCCGAGCGTCTATGCCGTGCGGTCGGGCGGCGCGGTGATTCCGCGCGACGCCGACTGGATCGAGGCGACGCGCGAGCTGCGCCGCGCCGGCGTCGCGCATCCGGGACTCAGCCGCGATGTGCTCGGAGGCATGCCCGCGGTCTGAGGTCACTGCGCGCCGAGGACGACGACCTCGACTTTGGTCACGCCGTCGCCGACCATGCCGAGGGCTTTCGCTGCGGCCAGGCTGACGTCGAGGACGCGATCGTTCACCCAGGGGCCCCGGTCGTTCACACGCACCACGACGCTTCGTCCGTTCTCGACATTCGTCACGCGCAGGCGCGTTCCGAAGGGCATCGTGCGGTGGGCGGCGGTGAGCTTGTTCATATCGAAGGCCTCGCCTGACGCCGTCGCGTGGCCCTGATGGCGCGACCCGTACCAGGAGGCGAATCCGACGATGCGCGTGCCGGGTGCCGGCGGCGCGGTCGCCGGGCGCGCCGATTTCGACGACGCGCAACCCGTCAGCCGCCAGCGCGCAGACCGCGAGACCGAGTCCCAGCGCGCGATACCGCCGAGACAGAGCGTGCACGACCGTCTCGCCGCGCGAGGGCGCGACCTCTAACGCGAGGCGGTGCTCCGGTTGGCCGATGTGTCCCCGACGAACTTCAAGGTCTCATGCCCGCGGACGACACCGGGCGTGACGATCCACGAGCCGCCGCAGGTGGCCATCGCCACCCGACCGGCCGCCGGCGGCGAAGCGATCGCCGTGAATCCGCTGCCGATGCCGCCGAGGATGCAGAACGTCACCTTGAACGGTACGTAGACCAGCGTTCCGAGGGCGCTTCCGGCCGAGGATCCGACCTCAATGGCGGTGGACTCGGAGCTGGCCCAGCTCGCGCTCGGACCCGCCAGCGCCAGAACGAGAGCTATCAGAGCAATACGTCGCATGACGTGTGACCTCCGTGGAAGTGTAGGCACGTCCCACCATACCGCAAATCGGGGTGCGGCAGCGCCTACGCGGAGGGCGGGACGATCTGCTTGCTCCTCGACGGTGAACGTCTTGATCCGGCCGATGAAGAGCGCGCCGTCGTCGAACAGCGCCTTGGCCTGCGGCGAGGCGTGCGCCCGCGCCATCACCTCGCGGTCGTCGTACCAGAGCTCGGCGATACCGTCGATCTCGACGTCGGTCGTCGGGATGTCCGGGCGCGTGCGCTCCTCGACGATGTGCGACTGCACGTAGCGGCGGAGGCCCGGGACGGCCAGGGCCAGGGGCGCGTGGACGTCGGCCCAGTGTCTGACGAACTGCGCGTGGGTCATTCCGGTCTTGCGAGTCAGCAGCGAGATGCTCTTGATCACCGATCTCGCCCTCCTGGCCGGCCGCTCGCCGTCCACGCCTGTCAGGTGCCCGAGCCGCCGCGGCTGCCCCAGTCGAAGAAGAGCACCTGGACCCGATACGACGCGGCCGGCACGGCGCGAACACTGAAATAGCGCGCGATTGCCGGGCGGGACGCCGCCGAGCACCCAGGTCGAGGTCGTCCCGACGACGTTGCCGGCAGCCGTCCAGGCTGTCGACGGAGACCTGCATGCGCTCGACCGGGACGCCCGGGTTCATGTTGTACACGTACCCGCTGACCACCGGTCGCGTGGCGCTCGGCGTCACGTCGTACTCGAACCGGAAGTATCGATCGAGGCTCTCCTGCGCGTAGGTTGCCGCTGCCGCATTGCTGGACGCGAGCAATGCCACCATCGCTACCGCGAGAGCGAGACGAGCTCCACGCATCGGCGCACCTCCGCCTCGGAAACTCGGAACCATGGGTACCGGTTCCCATCACCCCTCCGTTCGTACCGTGTAGCCTTTACGCTCCATGCAGCGGTTGAAGACCGCGCGGTCCGACCGCGGACTGCCCGGGAGCACGACGATCTGGGGATCGGCCGATTCCTTTCGGCACAGCGCCATGTCGTGGTCGAGCTTCGCCGGCGTCGCACCCTTCTTGTCGTAGATCCACTGCTTCGTCGCGCACCCCGCGAGCAAGGCCGCCACGCAGACCAGGGTCGCGGCGCGTCGCATCACTCGATGACCCGGTCCGCGCGCTGGAGCAACGACGACGGGATCGCCACCGGGATCGCGCGCGCGGCGCGCAGATTGACCACGAGCTCGAACCGCGCCGCGCGCCGTATGCCCAGGTCCGCCGGCTTGACGCCCCTCAGGATCTGATCGACGAGCGCGGCGGTCTGCCGGAAGACTTCGGTCCAGTTCGCGCCATAGGCGAGCAGGCCGCCGGCGTCGGCGAAGTCGCGGGACGGGAACACCGCCGGCAGCTTGGCACGACTCGCGAAGGTGGCGAGCCGCTGGCGGTGCGCGAGCGTGACCGCGTCGGCGAGCACGATCAACCCCTGCGTGTGCAGCTTCTCGATCTTCGTCAAGGCCGCGCGCACGTCGGTCTCGGCGGTGATCTCGACCTTGGTCAGCTCCACGCCGCGCGCGGTCGCCGCGGCTTCGGTCGCCTGCAGGTCGGCGGTCGCGCTCGTGCTGTCCGCGCTCCACAGCAGCGCCGCGCGGGCGAGCCGCGGCACCACCTGGCGCAAGAGCTCGACGCGCCGCGCTGGCGCCTCGGGCGCGAAGGTGGTGATCCCCGTGAGATTGCTGGCGGGGCCGCCGCTCTCGCGGACCAGCTCCGCCGGATCGTCGAGCGAGACCATGACGACGGGGATCGTCTTCGTCGCGCGCCTCGCCGCCTCGATCGCCTCCGGGCCGACGGCGACGATGGCATTGACGTTCAGGCGCACCAAGTCGTCGGCGTGCTGCGGGTAGAAGTCGGGCTTGCCCTGCGCGTAGCGGTACCAGATCTTGACCGACTGGCCCTCCACCCAGCCTCGCTCGCGAAGGGCGTCGCGGAAGATCGGCGCGGAATCGGGGGTCGGCTCGTTGGCGAGGTAGCCGATCCACGGAATGCGCGTGTCCGGCTGCGCCGCCGGCGCCCGCGTTGTCCCGACGACCGCCGCGACCGCCAGCAGCACGACGGCGGCCGCCGCGAGCCGCCGCGCTGTGGCGCGCCTCACGTCAGGGCGATCGTCGCTCACGCGGCCGCCCGCGCTCGACGCCGCGCCGGCTCGACGACCACGTGGGCAGGACCGACCGCGAAGTTTCCGGAGATGACGAGTCGTCGCGGCTCGTATCGGGCGCGCGCGAGTCGTGAATCATGGTGGGAGCCTATCAAACGGTCGAGGAAATTGGTATGATTCGCTCGATGGCGCAAGGACTGCGTGAGCTGGTGGGGCGAGTGATGATCGATCCGGAATTTCTCGCCGAGCTCCAGCGCACACCGGAGCCGCTCCTGGCCGAGTACGAGCTGAGCGACGCCGAGCGTGCGACGGTGCAGCAGGCCTTGATCCGGCTCGCGAAGACGCCGTCGAGCGAGCGGCGACACGCGTTCCGCAGTAGCCTCATCAGCCGCGTGGCCACCTAGGCCTCGCGCCACTCCCCGCGTGCAGGCGTCGGCCGAAACCCTCGCGTTCCTGCGCGACGTTCGTGTGTTCGAATCCTTCTCCGATGCCGATCTCGCCGTCGTCGCGGACCGGCTGCGCGAACGTGATCTACGGAAGCGCCAGATTCTCTTTCGTGAAGACGATCGCGGCGACGAGATGTTCATCGTGCGGCGCGGGACCATGCTCATCTCGAAGGCGGTGACCGGCAAGGTCGAGCAGGTGCTGGTGCGCGTCGAGCCCTTCGACTTCTTCGGCGAGATGAGCCTCTTCGACGGCTCGCCCCGCTCCGCCACCGCCCAGGCCGAGACGGACGTCGAGCTGCTCATCCTCGGACGCGATAGCCTGCAGGCGATGACCGAGACCGCGCCTCACGCCGCCGCCGCGTTCTTCCACGCGATGGTCACGGTGTTCATGGATCGGCTGCGGCGCTCGACGCAGCAGGTCGCCGAGGCGACCCGCTGGGGCCTCGAGGCCACCGGGTCTCGACATCGAGGCGCGCTGATGCAGCGGCCGGCGCCCGCGAAGTTCGAGCTGCTCGTCCGGCGCGACGACGAGGAGGACTTCGAGCTCCGCCAGGTCGCGAGCGTCATCGGCTACCTCAACTCGCGCCCGCGCCGGATCGATCAGGAGTCGTACGAGATCTCCGAGCTGCGCTCGCGGCTGGCTGTCGCGCCCGGCTTCATTCTGAAAAACAAGACCACGGACCGCTTCCTCCTGCTCTCCGCGCAGGAGGGCTTCCTGTGGGATCAGATGGACGGCGCCACCTCGTTGCAGGAGATCGCGACCGCCTACGTGCTGAAGTACGGCGAGTTCGACTTCGAGATCATCCCGAGCTTGCTCCACAAGCTCCAGCGGGCGCAGCTCCTGACGTTCGAGCCGCGGTCGCGGCTGCGGGCGGCCCTGGCGCGCAACCGCGGCCGCATGATCGTGAAGGCGCTCGAGCTCGCGCTGACCGGCCTCGAGCGTATCCGGATCTCGAGCCACAACGTCCAGCCGTTCTTCCAGGCGCTCTACCGATACGGCGGGTTCCTCGTCTTCACGCCGATCGCCGCGATCGCGTGTGGCGTGCTCGCCGTCGTGGGCGCCGCCGCCGCGCTGATGCTCTTCCGCGACGTGCACGACATGCTCGAGGGATTCGGCGGCCACGCCCTGCGCGGCATCCTGATGGTCAAGCTCCTGTTCTTCGCCAGCGTGGCGCTGCACCAGTTCGTGCACGGGCTGGCCTGCATCCACTATCGGCGTCGCGTGCGCGAGTTCGGCTTCACCTTCCTGCACGGCTTCGTGCCGACGTTCTACGTCGACGTCACCGACATCTTCATGGCGAGCCGCCGCGCCCGCGTGGTGACCGCCGTGACGGGTGCGCTCGTCCATCTGGTCCTCGGCGCGGTCGCGTTCATCGTCGCCGCCAAGGCCCCGACCGGCAGCTTCACGCAGGCCTTCGCCGCCGCGTCCGGCATCATCCAGTGGCAGGCGCTGGTGGTCGCGCTCTATCCCTTCTGCTTCATCGAGATGGACGGCTATCACGTGCTCGTCGACGTGCTGGGCGTGCCCACGCTCAAGAGCGACGCGATCGCGTACGTGAAGGGCCTGTTGACGGGCGCGCGGGCGGATGGTGCAGGGTCGGGAGGAGCTGCTCTGGATCGCCTACGTCGGGCTCTCGACGCTCTCGGTCGCCGCGTTCATCGCCTTCAACGTCTGGATCATCTTCAGCGCCACGCACTGACCCTCAGCGGCCGGCCTCGGCCAGCAGCGCTTCGACCCCCGCCGTGATGTCGCGAGCCCGTTCGGCGCCGCCCCGCTCGCCGGGCGCCGCTGGGGTCGGGCCAGCTCGGCGACCGACTCGGGGCCGGAGCGCGCGAGGATCTCGGCCTGGGCGCGCCCTCGGAGCGCGTCGCCCACGAGCGCGGCCATCTCCGCGATCACGGCCAGCCCGAGCGCGGCGCGGTCGCCGGCGTCGGGCGCCGCCGCCAGCCCGGCCGCGAGCGCCTCGCGGAGCCGCTCGGAGATTCGCACGCGGCCTCGACCGATCTGGACCAGGTCCCGCGCGACCGGGCCCCACTCGAGCGAGAACGCTCCGGCAACCGATTCCACGAAGGACGCCAGCGGCGCGGCGCCGCGCGCGGCGACGACCGCGGCGACGCCGGCCCACACGCGGTCCGGGAGGGGCCGGCTCGCCGCGGGTGTCGGCTCGACCGCGAGGATCGCCGCGAGATCACCGTCGGGGCGGAGCAGGAGCGCGTCCTCGAGCCGTTGTGAGAGAGCCCAGAGCCCGCACCGCACCCCGTCGGGCGCGTCGACGATCCGGCGCGGCGTGTGGCGCACGACGTCCTGCCACTCCGGCCGGTAGTAGGTGATGCCGCGCCACACGACCTTCTCGATCCGGTCACGACCTTGCACGTAGAGGTCGTCGCCGACGAACAGATGCTCGGAGGGCGCCGGCCGCCAGGTGAGGCCTCCGGCCATGAAGTCCGCGAGCGGGTCGGCCGCGTGGGGCTCGTAACGGAACGACTCGAGGAGCGCCAGAAAGAGCTGCTCGGTCGGATAGGGGCCGCGATACGCGAGGGGGCCGGCGCCCTGCTCGGCCGCGCGCGCGGCGATGAAGTTCAACACCGCGGTCCCGCCGCCGGGCGGCAATCGCGCGGGCTCCGCGAGGACTGGAATGCGATCGATGCGCGCCCAGTCGAGCGACTCGAAGAGGGTGAGCCGCGCTCCGTGCCAGCCGTTGGCGGGCGGCTCCGCGGCGTGCCAGAGCCGGTCGGACCAGCCCCACGGCGCGTCGCGCGTTGCGCGCGGTTCGATGCCGAGCCAGGAGCCGTCCGGAATGCGAACCCACGCGCTCTCGATCGACCCGGTGGCCGTCGGGCGCAGGACGGTGACGAGCGTCCCCCGGCGATCCACGATCTGCACGAAGCGCAATGATACAATGCGGCCCGTCAATGGAGACTTGGCTCTCCGCGCTCGAGATCGCCGATCTCGTCCGGCGTAAAGAGGTCAAGCCGCTCGAGGTACTCGACGCGATTCTCGCCAGACTCGAAGCGGTCAACCCGACCCTCAACGCGTTCTGTCTCGTGACCGCCGACGTCGCCCGCGTCGCCGCCCGCGAGGCGGAGATCGCGGTGATGAAAGGCGAGCCGCTCGGTCCTCTCCACGGCGTGCCGTTCTCGGTCAAGGATGTCCTGCCGACGCGCGGGCTGACGACGACCGGCGGCTCTCGGCTCTTCGCCGATTTCGTCCCCGAGGAAGACGCGCTCTCGTTCGGCCGGCTCAAGGCCGCCGGCGCCGTGCTGCTCGGGAAGACCAACACGTCGGAGTTCGGCCACAAGGCGTTCACCGAGAACCCGCTCTTCGGCATCACGCGCAATCCTTGGGACACGACGCTCACGCCCGGAGGCTCGAGCGGCGGCGCCGCCGCCGCGGTGGCGAGCGGCGTGGGCCCGATCGCGCTCGGGACCGACGGCGGCGGCTCGGTCCGGATCCCGGCGGCGTTCTGCGGGCTCTACGGCTTCAAGCCCTCCTTCGGGCGCGTGCCGGACCGCGCGCTGTTCGGCGGCTTCGAGCGCGTCAATCACGTCGGCCCGATCACCCGCACCGTGCGCGACGCGGCGGCCGTGCTCGACGTGGTGGCCGGCGGCGACGACCGCGACCGCAGCTCCCTGCCGCGCGAGCTCCGCTCATTTCTGACGATGTGCGACGGCGACGTGAGGGGACTCAACGTCGCGTGGACACCGGATCTCGGCTACGCGGCGGTCGACCCCAAGGTGCTGGCGGCGTGCGAGAACGCGGCGGGCGTGTTCGAGACGCTCGGCTGTCACGTCGAGGTCGTCAATCCCGGGTGGGAGAATCCCGAGGAGATCTTCGCGACGATCATCGCCGCGCAGTTCTACGCCGCCTGGTCCGATCGCCTTCCGGATGCCGAGCCGCACATGGATGCCTCGCTCGTGCGATTCATCCGGCGCGGTGGCGCCGTGGCGACCCGCGACTACCTGCGCGCCGTCGCGCGCGTCGAAGAATACTGGCGCGAGGCCCAGACGTTCCTCGAGCGCTTCGACGTGCTGCTCATGCCGACGGTGGCGACCTTGCCGTTCGCGGCGGGCGCGCATCCGCCGCGCGAGATCGCCGGGCAGGACGTCTCGGTGCTCGGATGGATGCCGTTCACGTACCCGTTCAACCTGACGGGCCAGCCCGCGGCGAGCGTGCCGGCCGGATGGACCGACGAGGGCCTTCCGGTCGGCCTGCAGATCGTCGGGCGTCGCCATGCCGACGGCACCGTGCTGGCGGCGTCGGCCGCTTTCGAAACCGCTTCGCCCTGGAGAGATCGTCGTCCGGCCCTGTGAGGCCGCGCACCGCTCCCGATGACTGACCGCGCTCGGTGGGCGCTGGTCACGGCGGTGCTCCTGCTGCTGCTCGCGATCATCATCTGGCTCGTCGCCGCCGACGCCGCGATCATCCGGTTCACGGTCCGCCTCTACCAGGACAAGAAGTTCCTCAAGGACACGGTGCGCTCGTGGGGCTGGATGGCGCCCCTCGTCTTCATCGCCATCCAGGCGCTCCAGGTGATCATCTCGCCGATCCCCGGCGAGATCACCGGACCGGTCGGCGGCGCGCTCTTCGGCACGTGGCTCGGGCTCCTCTACTCGACGATCGGCCTGACGGTCGGCACGCTCTTCTGCTTCTGGGTAGGGCGCAGATGGGGCGAGCCGCTCGTGCGCCCATGGCTCAGCGAGCACCACTGGAATCAGATGAACTTCGTCCTCGAAGCCGAGGGCGCGATCATCTGCTTCATCTTGTATCTGATCCCGGGCTTCCCGAAGGACATCGTCTCGTACCTGTTCGGCATCAGTCCGATGCCCTTCTGGCTGTTCGCGGTCGTCTCGACCGTCGCGCGAATTCCCGGCACGTGGGTCTCGTCGTACTTCGGCGCGCACGTGGCCGAGCAGCAATACATCTACGCCATCGCGTTCATGGCGATCGTCGTGGCGCTCTGCCTGCCGCTCTACTACTACCGCGCGAGCCTGATCAAGCGGTTTCACAAGCCGCGCGGCGACAAGGGCGGCGCCGAGAAAGCGCTTGACGGCCCCGGGACGCCCCGCTAGACTTTCCGACACGCCATGAGCACCTCGATCTCGGTACTTCGGCTTTTACTTTTACTTCTTCGGCGAGGTCCGCCCAGGCGCTCTGACTTGAGATAAGCAGGGGCCGCGGGCGGACCGAAAGCCCGCGGCGCCGATCCACTCCAGGCCGCGGGCTCTCCCCGCGGCCTTTTGTTTTTTCAGACGACGGGGGAGGCGAGACGGCGCAACAACGGCAGAGAACGGGCGAGCGGAGCCGGGTCGCGCCTATCTCAGGCCACCCTCGGTGTGAGCCGATCTCACGGTCCCCGCTACAACAACGAAACCAGAGTGCCGTCATGAACGGCACGGAAAGGAGCGGGCAAAACGGAGCCGGGTCGCGCCTATCTCAGGCCACCCTCGGTGTGAGCCGGCCTCACGGTCCCCGCTACAACAACAGCCATGATCATCGTGCTGAAGTCGGGAGCCTCGGACGCGCAGGTCGAGGACGTTTGTCATCGCATCACCGCCATGGGCTACAGCCCGCACACGATCCGCGGCGCGCTGCGCACGGTGATCGGCGCGGTCGGCGACGATCGCGGCAAGGACGCGCTGCGGAGCCTCGAGTCGCTCGAGTGCGTCGAGTCGGTCACTCCGATCCTCAAGCCGTTCAAGCTCGCGAGCCGCGAGGTCCGCGACGAGCCGACCGTGATCCGCGTCGGCGACGTGACGATCGGCGGCAAGTCGCTGGTGGTCATGGCCGGGCCGTGCTCCGTCGAGTCGCGCCCGCAGCTGCTCGAGGCCGCCGAGAAGGTGAAGGCGGCCGGCGCCCACATCCTGCGCGGCGGCGCCTTCAAGCCGCGCACCTCGCCCTATGCCTTCCAGGGGCTCGAGGACGAGGGGCTGAAGCTCCTGGCCGAAGCCAAGCGCGAGACCGGACTGCCGATCGTCACCGAGGTCATGGAGCCCGACAAGGTCGATATCGTCGCCGAGCACGCCGACATCCTGCAGGTCGGCGCCCGCAACGTGCAGAACTTCCCGCTGCTCCGGCGCGTAGGCGATGCCGGCAAGCCCGTCCTGTTGAAGCGCGGCATGGCGACGACGATCCAGGAGTGGCTCCTCTCGGCCGAGTACGTGCTCGCGCGCGGCAACCCGAACGTCATCCTCTGCGAGCGCGGGATCCGTACGTTCGAGGCCTCGACGCGGTTCACGCTCGACCTCAACGCGGTCCCGGCGGTCAAACAGCTCTCGCATCTGCCCATCCTGGTCGATCCGAGCCACGGAACGGGCCACTGGCAGTTCGTCGAAGCGATGGCCCTGGCCGGCGTCGCGGCCGGCGCCGACGGGCTCATCATCGAGGTGCATCCGCATCCCGAGGAGGCCCTGTCTGATGGGCCGCAGTCGCTCAAGCCCGAGCGTTTCGCCGCCCTGATGCAGCGCGTGCGGAAGATCGCCAGGGCCATGGACCGAGACCTGTAGCCGGCGGCGCGGGGCTATAATCTCTGGAGATGCGTGTGCACGGCCCACGACGTGTGAACTCGGGCCCTCTTGCCGTCGCCATCGGGGTGTCGGTCGGCCTCCATCTCCTTTTGCTCGCTGCCGTTTTCTTCATTCGGACTCCGTCGGACTCGCCCATGGTCAAGCGGGGCGAGCCTCTCTTCGTCGAGCTTCCGCAGGCCGAGGAGCAGGCACAGCGCGGATCGCCGCCGGCGCCGTCACCGGCGCCGAAGGCTCCGCCCACGCCCCCGGCACCCGAGGTGGCCAAAGCCCCGCCGCAGCCGAGGATGGCTCCGAGCCCGCCGCAGCCGGCCCAGCGCGAGGCTCGCGCGCCGCAGCAGCGAGCCCCGAATCAGACGGCTCCGCCGAGCCAGCCCGCCCGGTCGGCCACGCCCGAACCGCCGGCGCCCGACGGCCTGCAGGCCGCCGCGACTCCGCCTCCTCCGCAACCGACCGAGCCGATCGTCGAACGAGCCGGCACCCGCGCCGGACGCGGCGGCGCCGCGCGAGGCGGCTCCGGCGAGCCCGCCGCAGCCCAGGGTGGCCGCGGTTCCACCGCGCCCGCCGCTGATCGATAGCCGCTCTGCGCTGCGTCGAGGCGGACCCCCAGGGGCTGGAGGCTCGGGAGAGGGCTGGGCCGGGATCGAAGGCGAGCCGATTCCGCTCGACTCCAACGATCCGAAGTTCAACGACTACCTCGAGCGCATCCGCCGGATGATCAAGGAGAAGTGGGGCTATCCCTGCGTCAAGGACCTCGCGAACGGCCACTGCGACTACAAGTCGGCCCGACTCGTGATCGTGTTCGGCATCCTGAAGGACGGCCGCGTCCCGACGGTCGAGGTGGCCCAGCAGTCGGGCTACCCGATCTATGACGACTACGCCGCGAACGCCATCAAGCTCGCGCAGCCATTTCCGCCCGTTCCCGCGTCTCTCATGGCGTCGGCGAAGTCCGGCAGCTCGGGCGTCAAGATCGTCGCCGCGTTCCACTATCAGCTGGTCGAGAGCTCGCTCACCAATATCCTTCGTTGAAACGCTCGTAATTCCAGGACCTTGCCTTGACATGCTCGCCGCGTCGCATGTAGCATGAGCGTCACTCTGGATAGGCTCGTAGCTCAGTGGGAGAGCGCCTCTCTGACGCAGAGGAGGTCGGCGGTTCGAAACCGCCCGAGCCTACCACTTTTTCATGAGCGCGCCTTGGCCGGCGGGGCCCTAGCCCCGCGACGGCCTGCAGCGCGCACGACTAGTCACACTGACTGACGAGCGCACCACTGTCTGAAGAAGATCGTCACCTCAAGCTGACCGGCGACTTCGACTGCGATCCGTCGCCGCTCGCGACCCTGCGGCATTCCACGTCGCACGTCATGGCGCAAGCCGTGAAGCGGCTCTTTCCCGCGGTTCGCGTCGCGATCGGTCCGTCGATCGAGGACGGCTTCTACTACGACTTCGCCAAATCGGAGCCGTTCACTCCGGAAGACCTCGCGAAGATCGAAGAGGTCATGAAGGAGATCGCGAAGGCCGACCTCCCGTTCCAGCGGCAGGAGATGCCACGCGAGGAGGCCATTCGCTTCTTCCGCGAGCGGAACGAGCCGTTCAAGGTCGAGATCCTCGAGGGCATCGATGCCCCGCGCGTGTCGCTCTACAGTCAGGGCGACTTCATCGACCTCTGCCGCGGGCCGCACGTGCCGTCGACGGGGCAGGTGAAGCACTTCAAGCTCCTGTCGTCCTCGGGGGCCTACTGGCGCGGCGACGAGCGCAACCCGATGCTCCAGCGCATCTACGGCACCGCGTGGCTGACGCAGGAGGAGCTCGACAAGCACCTCTGGCGCCTCGAGGAGGCGAAGAAGCGCGACCATCGCAAGCTCGGACGCGAGCTCGATCTGTACGCGTTCCACGACGTCTCGCCCGGCGCGCCCTTCTGGCTCCCGAACGGCTGGGTGATGGTGCGCGAGCTCGAGCGCTTCGTCCGCGAGGTGCTCGACGCGCGCGGCTATCAGGAGATCTCGACGCCGATCCTCGTCAACAAGAAGCTCTGGGAAGAATCGGGTCACTGGGATCACTACCGCGAGAACATGTTCCTGGTGGAGTCCGAGGAGCAGCTCTTCGGCCTCAAGCCGATGAACTGCCCCGAGTCGACGCTGGTCTATCGGCACGCGCTGCGCTCGTATCGCGACCTGCCGCTCCGCTTCGCGGACATGGGACGGCTGCACCGCAACGAGCGCTCGGGCACCTTGACCGGCCTCATGCGGGTGCGGCAGTTCACGCAGGACGACGCGCACATCTACTGCCGCCTCGATCAGATCCAGGACGAGATCACCGCGGTGCTCGAGCTGGTCCGCGAGTGGTACAAGACCTTCATGCTCGAGCCGTTCTTCAAGCTGTCGACGCGCCCCGAGAAATCACTGGGCTCGGACGAGCAGTGGCAGGCGGCCGAGGGCGCGCTGCACGACGCGCTGCGCGCGAACGGCCTCGCCTTCGAGCTGAATCCGGGTGACGGAACGTTCTACGGCCCGAAGATCGACGTCGACGTCCAGGACGCGCTCGGACGGCGCTGGCAGGTGGCGACGATCCAGGTCGACTTCCAGCAGCCGGATCGCTTCGGGCTCGAATACATCGACAGTGACGGGCAGCCCAAGCGTCCGGTCATGATCCACCGGGCGATCTTCGGCTCGTTCGAGCGCTTCGTCGGCGTTCTCGTCGAGCACTACGCCGGGGCCTTCCCGACCTGGCTGGCCCCGGTCCAGGCGCGCGTACTGCCGATCAGCGAGAAGCACATCGACTACGCGCGCACGGTCCACGGCCGCCTGCGCGCCGCGCGCATCCGCGCCGAGCTCGACGACCGCAACGAGAAGCTCGGCTACCGTATCCGCGACGCGCAGGTCCGCAAGGTGCCGTACATGCTCGTCGTCGGCGCCCGGGAGGCCGAGAACGGCACCGTGAGCCTCCGGCACCGCTCCGGCGACGATCTGGGCGCCGTGCCCATCGACCGCGTGCTCGCCGACCTCACCCGCGAGATCGGCTCGCGCGACGCCAGCCTGGCCGTGGGCCGCGTCGTGATCGTCCGGCCCGTGACCACTTATAGGCGCGCCTCGGCCGGCGGGGCCCCAGCCCCGCGACGGCCTGTAGCGCGCACTACCACTAACTAACGAGGAGCCACACCTATCAGCCAAGCCAAGGACATCCGTATCAACGAAGGCATCCGTGTCCGCGAAGTCCGCGTCGTCGGCGCCGACGGCTCGCAGCTCGGTATCCTGCCGATCGCGACGGCCCTCGAGACCGCGCGCCAGCAGGAGCTCGATCTGGTCGAGGTCGCGCCCGATGCGTCGCCGCCGGTGTGCCGTATCATGGACTTCGGCAAGTACAAGTACACGCAGGCCCGGCGGCTCAAGGAAGCGCGCAAGAAGCAGACGACCATCCAGGTCAAGGAAGTCAAGATGGGGCCGAAGACCGAGAAGCACGACTTCGACTTCAAGCTGAAGCACGTGCGGCGCTTCCTGGAGGAGGGCCACAAGGCCAAGGTCACGGTGCGCTTCAAAGGGCGCGAGATGGCGCACACGGAGCTCGGCTGGAAGATGCTGAACAAGATGCTCGAGGCGACGCAGGACATCGCCAACCCCGAGAACAATCCGAGGCTCGAGGGCCGGATGCTGCACATCATCCTGAGCCCCAAGGCACATAACTAGGCGCGCAAGAGGATTCCACATGCCGAAGATGAAGACGAAGCGCGGAGCGAGGAAACGGCTCAAGCGCACGGGCTCGGGCAAGCTCAAGCGAGCGGGCGCCTGGAAGCAGCACAAGCTCGAGGGCAAAGGCCCGCAGCGCCGCCGCAAGCTACGGAAGAACAAGATGGTCGACAAATCGGACGAGCGGAAGCTGCAAGTCCTCGTCCCTTATCTGTGATCCAGGAGGAGTCGGAGAATGCCACGGGCAAAAGGTGGACCGAAGACGCGCCGACGGCGCAAGAAGATCCTCAAGAAGGCGAAGGGCTACTTCGGCGGGCGTCGCAAGCTCTACAAGACAGCCGCCGAGACCGTGCTGCGCGCCGGCGCCTTCGCCTACAGCGGCCGCAAGCAGAAGAAGCGCCTGGCGCGATCACTCTGGATCGTGCGGATCAACGCCGCGTGCCGCCAGGTCGGGCTCTCGTACTCGAAGTTCATGGCCGCCCTCAAGAAGGCCGGCGTCAACCTCGATCGCAAGGTGCTGGCGGAGCTGGCGGTCACCGATCCGTCGGCGTTCGCGAAGCTCACCGAGACCGCTAAAGCCCAGAGCCGGTAGTTCGTGGCGCACCCGCGCGTCGACGCCATCGTGGAGCAGGCGCGGGCGGCCGTCGCCGCGGCGCAGTCGTCCAGCGAGCTCGAAGCCATCCGGGTCGGCGTGCTCGGCCGTCAGGGCTCGCTGACCCAACTCCTGCGATCGCTCGGCACCCTCGCGCCCGAGGAGCGTCCGCTCGTGGGCGCCGCCGCCAACGAGGCCAAGCGCGAGCTCGAGGGCCTGCTGGACGCGCGGCTATCCGCCACGTCGGAAGCGGAGCGCCGGGCCGAGCGGAGCCGCCGGCGGCTGGATCTCACCCTGCCGGGCCGCCGCCCGCCGCAAGGGATCGCTCCATCCACTGACCCGCGTGCACGACGAGATCGTCTCGATCTTCGCCGGGCTCGGCTTCTCGGTCGTCGACGGCCCCGAGATCGAGAGCGACTACCACAACTTCGAGGCGCTCAACATCCCGCGCGATCATCCCGCCCGGGACATGCAGGACACGTTCTACGTCTCGGACAGCACACTGTTGAGGACTCACACCTCGCCCGTGCAGATCCGCGCGATGCTGGCGCAGAAGCCGCCCGTGCGCATCATCGTCCCCGGCCGGGTCTATCGCCGCGACGTCGTCGACATGACGCACTCGCCGATGTTCCATCAGGTCGAGGGGCTGGCGGTCGATCGCGGGATCACGATGGCGGACCTCAAGGGCACGCTCGAGCTGTTCGCGCGCGAGATGTTCGGCCCGCGCTCGCGGATCCGCTTCCGCCCCTCGTTCTTTCCGTTCACCGAGCCTTCGGCCGAGGTGGACGTGCTGTGCTTCGTCTGCCACGGCGACGGGTGCCGGCTCTGCAAGCAGGGCGGGTGGCTCGAGATCCTCGGCTGCGGGATGGTGCATCCGAGAGTGTTGCAGAACGTCGGCTACGATCCCGAGGATTTCACCGGCTGGGCATTCGGGATGGGCATCGAGCGCATCACGATGCTGAAGTACGGCATCGACGATCTGCGGCTGTTCTTCGAGAACGACCTGCGCTTCCTCGGGCAGTTCGCGTGAGCCGATGAAGATCCCGTACGGGTGGGTGCGCGAGTTCGTCGATCTGCGGCTGACGGCCGCGCAGGCCGCCGAGCGGCTCGTCAACGCCGGCATCGAGGTCGCGTCCGTGACGCCGCTGGCGCCCGATCTCAAAGGCGTGGTCGTCGGCGAGATCGAGGCCATCGAGCGCGAGCTCGGCCAGAGCCACGGCCACACGCTCGTCCTGTGCCGGGTCAGCGCCGGCCGCGAGCACTATGCGGTCGTATGCGGCGCGCCGAACGCGCGCGCGGGCCTGCGCGCCGCCTTCGCGCCGCCGGGCGCCGTGCTGCCGGGCGGGCGCCGGATCGCGTCCGCGAAGATCCACGGCGTCGAGTCGCAGGGCATGCTGTGCTCGGAGAAGGAGCTCGGGATCGGGGAGGAGCACGAGGCGGGAATCCTCGAGGTGGCCGGCGCTCGTTCCGGGGCCGATCTCGTCGCGGCGCTCGGGCTCGACGATCACGTCCTCGAGGTCGAGATCACCCCGAATCGGCCCGACTGTCTCTCGGTGCTGGGCATCGCGCGCGAGCTCGCGGCGCTGACCGGCGGGCGCCTGCGGCCGCCGCAGATCGCGCTGAAGGAGTCCGGGGAGAGCGCCAAGAACCTCGCGCGCGTCCGCATCGAGGCGCCGGATCTCTGCCACCGGTTCACGGCGCGCGTGATCAGCGGCGTGACCATCGGCCCGTCGCCGGCCTGGCTGCGCACGCGGCTGCGCGCCATCGGGCTTCGGCCCATCAGCAACGTCGTCGACGCGACCAACTACGTCCTGTGGGAGCTCGGGCAGCCGCTGCACGCATACGACTACGCGACGCGTGGCCGACTCGACGATCGTCGTGCGCCGCGCGCGGGCCGGCGAGCGCTTCACGACCCTCGACGGCCAGGAGCGCGCGCTCGACGCGTCGATGCTGCTCATCGCCGACCCGCAGCGGGCGATCGGGCTCGCGGGCGTGATGGGCGGCGCCAACACCGAGGTCACCGCCGGCACGACGCGCGTGCTGCTGGAGAGCGCCTGGTTCGCGCCCGCGTCGATCCGCCGCACCTCGCGCGCGCTCGGTCTGCGGACCGACGCCGCGTACCGGTTCGAGCGCGGCGCCGACATCGAGGGCCTCGTGACCGCCTCCGCGCGGGCGGCGGCGCTCATCGCCGAGATCGCCGGCGGCACGCATCGCGCGGGGCATGATCGATGCGTACCCACGCAAGCGGAAGCCGCAGCACGTGCGCCTGCGGATGTCGCGCGTGAAACGGGTCCTCGGCATCGCCCCGACTCCGGCGCAGGCCCGCAAGCTCCTGACCGGCCTCGGGCTGCCGGTGAAGTCGCGCGGCGCCGATCTCGAGGTGAGCGTGCCGAGCTTCCGGCGCGACGTCGCGATGGAGGACGATCTCGTCGAGGAGATCATCCGTGTCTGGGGCTACGACCGGATCCCGTCGACGTTGCCGGGCGGCGCGATCTCGCTCGTCATCCATCCGGCCACCCTGCGTCAGAGCCAGACCGTTCGAGGGGCGCTGGTGGGCGCGGGGCTCGCCGAGGTGGTGACGTACGCCTTCACCGACCCGGCGAAGGCCGAGCTGCTCCGCCGCACGGTCGATCCGAAGCCCGTCGAGCTGATGAATCCGCTGGCGCAGGACGCGTCATTGCTGCGCGTGAATCCGCTCGAAGGTGTTCTGAGCGCGGTCGGCACCAACGTGCGACGCCAGCAGGCCGACGTGAGAGTCTTCGAGATCACCAAGACGTACCAGACGGGCAACGGAGACGCCGCGACGACGCGAGCCGCGCTGGGTCGCGATCGCGCTGACCGGCTCGCGGAGCGCGCCGGAGTGGGACGGAGCCGCCGAGCCGGCGGATGTCTACGACGCCAAGGGGCTGGCCGAGCACACGCTCGAAGCGCTCGGTGTGCGCGCGACCACGGGCGAGGGCGGCGGGCTCAGCGGCTTCGAGCCCGACTGCCACGGGACGCTCGTGACCGAGAGCGGGGCGATCGTCGCCGAGTTCGGCGAGGTCGCGGCGGCGTTGCGCGCGAGCTTCGGCATCCCGACGCCGGTCTTCGCGGCCGTCGTCTCGCTCGACGCCGTCGGAGCGGCGGCCTCGACGCCGCTGCGCTACCAGGCGCTGCCGCGGTTCCCGGCGGTCGAGCGCGATCTGGCGTTCGTCATCGGGAGCGATCAGACCTTGACCGCGGCTCAGATCGAGTCGGCGCTTCGAGAGGAGGCCGGACCTCTCCTGCGGCGGCTCGTGCTCTTCGACGTCTTCCGCTTCCCGGACGGCCGGTCGAGCCTGGCGTGGCGGCTGCTGTTCCAGGCCGAGGACCGGACCTTGACCGACGCCGAAGTGAACGCGATCCAGGAGCGAGTGGTCCGGCGGATCACCGAGACTTTCCACGTCACCCTGCGGAGCGGCTGATGGGCGATGGCATCGTCGAGCGACTGACCGAACTCGAGGGCGCGGTGAAACGCGCGGCCGAATCTCTCGCGCGCATGCGCGAGGAGAACGCGCAGCTCAAGCGCGAGGTGAAGCGGCTTGGTGACGAGCGTCGCCAGGTCCTCGCGCAGGTCGACATGATCTTGAAAGACATCGGCAAGCTCGATCTGGACAGGCCGCAAGAATGAGCGAGCCACGGCGGATCGAGCTGAACCTGCTCGGGCAAACGCTCACGATCCGATCCGAGGCGACACCAGAGTATCTGCGCCGGCTCGCCAAGTTTCTCGAAGACCGGGTGGCGCAGCTCAAGCGCTCGGGCGTCAACGATCCGTTGACCGCGCTGTCGCTCGCCGCGCTCGACATCACCGACGAGCTCTTCCGCTCGCGGGAGGAGAAGAAGACCGACGAGGACGACGTGGGCGCTCGGCTGGGCGCACTCGTGGCGCTGCTGGACAAGGTCGCGCCGCCGGAGCCTGGTTCGGATCGCTAAGAAACCGGTAGGCGGCGGGACCGGGCTGGCGACCCGTTCCCTCCAAAGGGAGCGGTCGCTGTCGCGCCCGGATGGAGCCCAGCCGCACACGGGATGCGAACGCGTGCCGCGTGGTCGCGACACCCCCACCGCCGCCCTCAGCCCGCCCCGTCGCCTCAGAACTTTCCGTGGCGGCCGGCGCCGGACGCGAAGCGTTGCGCGCCGGCGATGCTCTCGCCGGTGTTGAACGTGGCGGCGCCGATCTGGTACTCGCGACGCAGCGCGGCGGGGAGGCGAGCGCCCAGCGACTCGACGGCCGAGCGACGATCGCTGCGGACGCTGTACGGTGGGAAGGCCGCGATCGCGGCGGCGAGCGCTTCGGCTTCGTGACGCGCCTGCCCGCGCGCCACGACGCGGTTGGCCAGCCCGATGCCGAGGGCTTCGCGCGCGTCCACGGGCCGGCCGGTCATGATCAGATCGAGCGCGCGCCCGAGTCCGATCAGCGCGGGCAGGCGGACCGTCCCGCCGTCGATCAGCGGGATGCCCCAGCGCCGGTTGAAGACGCCCATCACCGCGTCTTCCTCGACGATACGCAGATCGCACCAGAGCGCCAGCTCGAACCCTCCAGCGACGGCATAACCCGAGACCGCGGCGAGCACGGGCTTCGTCAGGAGCATGCGCGTCGGCCCCATCGGCCCGTCGCCGTAGGTGATCTTCCGCTTCTTCGGCCCGGCGGCCACCGCCTTCAGATCGGCGCCGGCACAAAAGGTTCCGTTCGCGCCCCACAGCACCGCCACGCGCGTCGCCTTGTCGCGCTCGAACGCGCGAAACGCCTCGGCCAGCGCCTTCCCGGTCGGGCGGTCGATCGCGTTGCGCCGGTCAGGACGGTCGAGGATGATGGTGGTGACGGCCCCCTGCGTTTCGGATCTGACGCTCGGTCGTTCCATGGTCGGTGCTCTCCCAGAGCTACGTGTGTGGTCGACGATACGGTCGCGAGGCGGCGCACAATAACTTGACGCGCCGTCGAGCCGTAGGGTACCAAGGACTGTCCCTGCGCTGTTCGTGATGCCGGCGGGAAGTTTCAACCTCGTTAACAAATGGGGAGCTGTGAACGAGGGTCGTGTGCAAGCCCCTCTCGAAGGGGAAGCCTGAAGCCCTCTAAATTAACGGCGCCCACCTGGTGATACCAGGTTCGAAACACCACGGCACACGGCAGAGGCGGGGATTTGACTCCCTCGCTCAGTGCCCCCTATACTGCGGCAATGCAAGGGATTTGGCTCATTGCCGACTCGATCATCGCGGTCCTTGCCCTGGTACTCGGCTTCATCCTCCACAAGTGGATCACCGAGCGGAAGATCGGAGACGCATCGACTCACGCCGAGCGCATCGTTCGTGATGCCGAGCGCGACGCGGCCAACCGTCTGAAGACCGCCGATCTCGAAGCCAAGGAGGCCTCGCTCAAGGCGCGCGCGGCGCTCGAGGAAGAATCGCGGCACCGCGAAGGCAAGATCCAGCAGATCGAGCAGCGCGTGCTCTCGAAGGAAGAAGAGCTCGCGCGCAAGCTCGACCAGCTCGAGCGCCGCCTCAACGAATCCGACCAGCAAGGATCGCGAGCTCACCGGGCGCGAGAAGGCGGTCGGTGAGAAAGAAGGCCGCCTCGCGGTGGCGCTCGACGAGCAGCGGCGCAAGCTGGAGTCGATCGCCAGCCTGACGGCCGAGGAAGCCAAGCGCCAGCTCCTCGCGCAGATGGAGACCGAGGCGCGGCGTGAGGCGCAGCTGATCTCGATGCGACTCGAGGAGGAGGCGCGCGAGACCGCGCAGGTGAAGGCGCGCGAGGTGCTCGCGACGACGATCCAGCGGCTCGCGCCGGACTACACGGTCGAGACGGCGGTCTCCGTGGTCGATCTTCCCTCCGACGACATGAAGGGCCGGATCATCGGCCGCGAAGGCCGCAACATCCGGGCGCTCGAGCTGCACACCGGCGTCGACCTCATCGTGGACGACACGCCCGAGGCGGTGCTGATCTCGGCGTACGATCCGTACCGGCGCGAGATCGCGCGGCGCAGTCTGCAAGTCCTGATCGCCGACGGCCGCATCCATCCGGCGCGCATCGAGGAAGTCGTCGAGAAGATCAAGAAGGAGATGGACCAGCATCTGAGGGAAGAAGGCGACAAAGCCTGCTTCGAGGTCGGCGTGCACGGTTTGCATCCCGAGCTGATCAAGCTGGTCGGCCGGATGAAGTTCCGGACGTCGTACGGCCAGAACTGCTTGCAGCACTCGAAGGAAGTCGCCTGGCTCGCCGGCATGATGGCCGCCGAGGTGAAGGCCGACGTCAAGCTCGCCAAGCGCATGGGGCTCCTGCACGACATCGGCAAGGCGCTCACGCACGAGCAGGAGGGGAGCCACCCCGAGCTCTCGCTGCAGGTGCTGACCAAGTACAACGAGTCGGCGAAGGTCATCAACGCGGCCCTCTGCGGCCACGAGAACGTCGAGCCCGAGACGGTCGAGGCCGTGCTGGTCGAGGCCGCCGACGGCATCTCGGCGGCGCGGCCGGGCGCCCGTCGTGACGTGCTCGAGTCCTACATCAAGCGGCTGGCCAAGCTCGAGGAGATCGCGCTGTCGTACAAGGGTGTCGAGATGTGCTACGCGATCCAGGCCGGCCGCGAGCTGCGCGTGATGACGAAGGCCGACATCATCTCCGACCTCGACGCCCACCAGCTCGCCAAGGACATCAGCAAGCGCATCGAAGCCGAGATGCAGTACCCCGGTCACATCAAAGTGATCGTCATCCGAGAGACCCGCGCCGTCGAAGTGGCGAAGTAGCCGGTCATGAACATCCTGATGGTCGGCGACGTCTACGGCGAGCCGGGCCGGCAGGCGATCGCGAAGCTTCTGCCGCGCCTGCGCCAGGAGCACGCGATCGACTTCGCGGTCGTCAACGTCGAGAATTCCGCGGGCGGCTTCGGCGTGACCGCCGCGATCGCCCGCCAGGTGCTCGAGGCCGGCGCCGACGTGATGACGTCGGGCAACCACATCTGGGACAAGCGCGAGATCGTCGAGTACATCACCAAGGAAAACCTCCTGCTGCGTCCCGCGAACTTTCCGGCGGGGACGCCGGGGGTGGGGTACGTCACCGTCAAGACCGGGCCCCACAAGGTGGCGGTGCTGAACCTGATGGGCCGCGTCTTCATGCTGCCGATCGACTGCCCGTTCCGGAAGGCCGACGAGATCGTGCCCGAGCTGCGCAAAGAGACGCCGATCATCCTGGTCGACATGCACTGCGAGGCGACGTCGGAATCGCTCGCGATGGGCTGGTATCTCGACGGCCGTGCGAGCGCGGTCGTGGGAACGCACCGCCACGTGCAGACGGCCGACGAGCGCGTGCTGCCGGGCGGCACCGCCTACATCACGGATCTCGGTCTCACCGGGCCGACCGACGGCGTGATCGGCGTGGACCGCGATCAGATCATCCAGCGCTTCCTCAACCAGATGCCGATTCGCTTCGAGACCGCCAAAGGCCCCGCGGCCCTGCAGGGAGTCGTGATCGCAGTCGAGCCCGAGACCGGCCGCGCGACGTCCATTCGCCGGCTCCGCGTCGCGGCTTGATCCTCGACGGCAAAGTCGTAGCCCAGAAGGTGCTGGACGACGTGCGCGCGGGAGTCGTGCGCCTCACGGACCGCGCCGGCGTCGTCCCGACTCTCGCCGTCGTCCTCGTCGGTGATTTCGCGCCGTCGAAGGTCTACGTCGCCAACAAGAAGCGCGCCGCCGACACCGTGGGGATCGCCTCGCAGGACCACATCCATCCGGAGGGGCTCGACCGCGCGTCGCTGCTGGCGCTGCTCCGGCGGCTCAACGCCGATCCCGAAGATCCACGCGATCCTGCTGCAGCTGCCGCTGCCGGCCGGGCTCGACGAGGACGAGGCGATCGCGGCGATCGCGCCCGAGAAGGATGCCGACGGCCTGCACCCGACCAATCTCGGACACTTGCTGGCCGGCACGCCGAGCGTCGTGCCGTGCACGCCGGCCGGCTGCCTCGAGATCCTCGACCACTACGGCTGCGACCTCAAGGGCGCCGAGGCCGTCGTGATCGGCCGCTCGCGTCTGGTCGGCAAGCCGCTCGCCCAGCTCCTGCTCGCGCGCCACGCGACCGTCACGATGTGCCACACGCGCACGCGCGATCTCGCCGCGCACACGCGCCGGGCCGACGTGCTGTGCGTCGCGGCCGGACGCCCGCGCACCGTGACCGGCGACATGGTGAAGGACGGCGCCTGGGTGATCGACGTCGGGATCAATCGCCTGGAGACCGGCAAGCTCGCCGGCGACGTCGAGTTCGAGAGCGTCGCGGCGCGGGCCCGCGCGGTCACGCCGGTGCCCGGCGGGGTGGGACCGATGACGATCGCGATGCTCCTGCGCAACACCCTGCGCGCGGCCGAGCGCCAGCTGGGCGCGGCATGAGCACGGCCCGCGCGGTGTTGAGCGTCTCCGAGCTGACGAGACGCCTGCAAGAAGTCCTCGAGGAGCGCTTTCCGGCGGTGTGGGTCGAAGGCGAGATCTCGAACTATCGTGTGTACGGCTCGGGTCACGCGTACTTCACCCTGAAGGACGCCGAGTCCCAGATTCGCGCCGTGCTCTTCCGCAATCGCGGCCGCCGGATCAAGTTCGAGCCCGCCGACGGCCTGCACGTGATGGCGTTCGGCAGCATCGAGGTCTACCCGCAGCGGGGCGAGTACCAGATGGTCATCGAGCTGCTGGAGCCGAAAGGGCTCGGCGCCCTGCAGCTGGCGTTCGAGCAGCTGAAGGCGCGGCTGCAGGCCGAAGGGCTCTTCGAGCCGGCGCGCAAGCGCGAGCTGCCGCGATTCCCGCGGAAGATCGGCGTCGTGACCTCGCCCAGCGGCGCCGCGATCCGGGACATCCTGCGCGTGATCGGCCGGCGCTTCGGCGATCTCCACATCGTGATCGCGCCGTGCCGGGTCCAGGGTGACGGCGCGGCCGAGGAGATCGCGCAGGGACTCCGCGACCTGAACGCGCTCGGCGGCGTCGACGTGATCATCGTCGGCCGCGGCGGCGGCTCGCTCGAGGACCTCTGGGCCTTCAACGAGGAAGCGGTCGCCCGCGCGATCGCCGCCTCGAAGGTGCCGGTCGTGTCGGCGGTCGGCCACGAGGTGGACTTCACGATCGCCGACTTCGTCGCCGACCTGCGCGCGCCCACGCCCTCGGCGGCGGCCGAGCTGGTCGTGCGGGAGAAGCAGGCGGTGGTCGACAGTCTCGCGCAGCTGCGCGCGCGCCTGGAGCGATTCGCCGCGCGGCCGTTGCGCGATCTCGAGCGTCGAGTGGACGAGCTGACCGCCCGCCTGCGCCGTGAGATGCGCAACGAAGTCGGGCGCGCCCATCATCGCGTCGTGCTGGCGACCCGAGCGCTTCGCGCGTCGGACCCCGTCGCGCGGCTCGCCGGCGACCGCCATCGGCTGGAGAATCTGCAGTCGCGGATGATCACGCTGCTCCACCGACGGCGTGATCGCGCGCACGCCGCACTGCGGACCGCCGTCGGCCGCCTCGATTCGCTGTCGCCGCTGGCGGTGCTCGGCCGCGGCTACAGCCTGACGCGCACGCCGGCGGGCGACATCGTGCACAGCCCGGCGCAGGTGCGCGTCGGTGACGCCATTCGCGTGCTGCTGCAGCGCGGAAGCCTCGACGCGCGCGTGACCGAGACGAGGGAGCAGGATGACCGACCTCAAGTTTGAGGACTGTCTGGCGCGGCTCGAGCAGATCGTGGGCCGGCTCGAGACGGGCAATCTGCCGCTCGAGGAGTCGCTGAAGATCTTCGAGGAGGGCATCGGCCTGGCGCGAAGCTGTGCCCGCTACCTCGAGGACGCCGAGAAGCGCATCGAGGTGCTCGCCAAGGACGAGAGCGGCGCCCTCGGCGCCCGCCCGTTCGCCTGGGAGCCCGAGCGAGACCAGTGAGCGCGTTCGACCTCGAGGCCTATCTGCAAGAGCGGCGCCGGCTCGTCGACGCGGCGCTCGACGGATTCCTGCCGAGCGAGGACACGCGGCCCCCGTCGGTGCACCGCGCGATGCGCTACAGCGTCCTGGCGGGCGGCAAGCGGTTGCGGCCGATCCTCGTGATCGCCGGGGCGGAAGTCGTCGGCGCTTCGCCGAGCGCGGTCATGCCGACCGCGTGCGCGATGGAGCTGATCCACACGTACTCCTTGATCCACGACGATCTGCCCGCGATGGACGACGACGACTACCGTCGCGGTCGGCTGACCAATCACAAGGTCTTCGGTGACGCGATCGCGATCCTCGCCG
Organism: uncultured Candidatus Rokubacteria bacterium; assembly: GCA_963789955.1. Classification (GTDB taxonomy): domain Bacteria; phylum Methylomirabilota; class Methylomirabilia; order Rokubacteriales; family CSP1-6; genus AR31. The sequence continues at coordinate 20,081 of CAWBMV010000016.1, read as the reverse complement.
GCGACGCGCTGCTGACCTACGCCTTCCAGCTGGTCGCGCAGAACGCGGCCGTGCCGGGCGTGGACGCGAAGGTGGTCTGTGACGTCGTCGCCGAGATCGCGGAGGCGGCGGGCACCGTGGGCATGGTGGGCGGCCAGGTCGTCGACATCGAGTCGGAGGGCAAGACGATCACGGCCGAGGAGCTCGAGTACATTCACGTCCACAAGACGGCGGCGCTGCTCCGGGCCTCGCTCTCGGTGGGCGCGCGATTGGGCGGCGCCGACGCCGCGGCGCTGGCCGCCGTCGCCGACGCCGGGCAGAGCCTGGGGCTCGCGTTCCAGATCGTCGACGACATTCTGGACGTCGAGGGTAGTCTGGAGACGCTGGGCAAGACGGCCGGCAGCGACGAGCGAAAGCAGAAGGTCACGTATCCCGCGCTCCACGGCATCGAGGCCTCACGCCGCGAGGCGCGGCGATTGATCGAACGGACGAAGAGCCGGCTCGGCGTGTTCGGCGCCCGATCGGCGCCGCTGTGCGCCCTGGCCGATTTCGTCGTGGAGAGGAAAAGCTAGTGTCGTCGATCACGGGGCTCTACGCGCGCGAGATCCTGGACTCGCGCGGCAATCCGACGGTCGAGGTGGAGGTGCAGCTCGAGTCCGGCGCCTGGGGCCGCGCGGCGGTGCCGTCGGGCGCGTCGACCGGCAAGCGCGAAGCGGTCGAGCTGCGCGACGGCGACGGCCAGCGCTACCGCGGCAAGGGCGTGCGCCAGGCGGTGCGCAACGTCGAGGAGACGATCGCGCCCGAGGTCGAGGGGATGGAAGCCTCCGAGCAGGCGGCCCTCGACCAGGCGCTGCTCGAGCTCGACGGCACGCCGAACAAGTCGGCGCTCGGCGCCAACGCGATCCTCGCGGTGTCGCTCGCGGTCGCCCGCGCGGCCGCCGACGACGCCGGGCTTCCGCTCTACGCCTACCTCGGCGGCGTCGGCGCGCGGCTCATGCCGGTGCCGATGCTGAACGTCCTCAACGGGGGCGCGCACGCCGACAACGGGATCGACTTCCAGGAGTTCATGCTGGTCCCGGCCGGCGCCGAGAACTTCTCGAGCGCGATCCGCATGGGCGCCGAGATCTTCCACACGCTGAAGGAGATCCTGCACGAAAAGGGCCTCGCGACCGGAGTCGGCGACGAGGGCGGCTTCGCGCCGAACCTGACCAGCAACACGGCCGCGCTCGACCTGTTTCTGCAAGCGGTGGAGAAGGCCGGCTACCGGCCGGGCGGGGACGTCTTCTTCGCGCTCGACGTGGCGGCGAGCGAGTTCGCCGAATCGGGCGGCCGCTACCGGCTGGGGCGCGAGAACCTCGTGCTCTCGAGCGAGGAGATGATCCATCGCTACGAGCAGCTGATCGACCGCTACCCGATCGTCTCGATCGAGGACGGCCTGGGCGAGGACGACGTGGCCGGGTGGGGCGCGATGACGCGCAAGCTCGGCGGCCGCGTGCAGCTGGTGGGGGACGATTTGCTGGTGACGAATCCCGCGATCATCCAGCAGGCCATCAAGAACGGCCTGGCCAATGCGGTGCTCGTCAAGGTGAACCAGGTCGGCACCCTGACCGAGACGCTCGAGGCGATCGAGCTCTCCAAGCGCGCCGGATACGGCACCGTCATCTCACACCGCTCGGGCGAAACCGAGGACACCTTCGTCGCCGACCTGGCCGTCGCGGTCAACGCGGGCCAGATCAAGACGGGCTCGGTCGCCCGGAGCGAGCGGACCGCGAAGTACAACCAGCTCCTGCGCATCGAGGAAGAGCTCGGCCACTCCGCGTCGTGGCCCGGACGTTCCCTCTACACCCGCATCGGCCGGTGAGAGCGCCCCGGGTCGACCTCCAGACGCTGAGTCCGCAGCGCGTGGGCACCATCGGCATGGTCGCGCTCGCCGTGGTGCTGGCCGTGTTCGGCGTGAAGGAATCGGTGCGCGCCTGGCAGATGCGCCACGACATGCACGCGGTCGAGCGCGAGGTCCAGTCGCTGCGCGCCAAGCAGGCCGAGCTCACGCGCACCGTCGACCGGCTGCGGAACGATCCGCTCTACATCGAGAAGCTCGCCCGCGAGGAGATGGGCATGGTCCGTGAAGGCGAGACCGTGCTGAAGTTCCCCTCTCAGAACCGCTAAGTTCCACATGGACGCGTTCTGGGCCTGGTTCTGGGGCGCCGGATGGTTCTGGTTCGTGATGTTCTGGCTGGCCCTGCTCGCCAACGGCCGTGCGGCCTTCAAGCTCCTGCTCGACTGGAAGGGCATGCTCACCACGTGCCGCTTCGTCGAGCACGCGTACGAAGCGCTCGACACGCTGCCGGACGAGGCGGCGCTCGAGCGCGACCAGGCCGCGCCGAGCTTCGTGCACCTGGTGCCCGCGTGGCAGGAGCCCGAGATCGCGACCACGTTGCGGGCGCTGCTCGACTCGCGCTATCCCCACGCCAAGCTCCACGTCGTCGTCGCGACCCGTGAGGACGAGGAGCGCGAGCCCGATCCGGCGATGGGAGTCTCGACCGCCGAGCTCGTGCGTCGCTTCCGCGAGAGCCTGCCGCCCTGGCAGCAGAAGATGCTCACGCTCGTCGCGCTGCCGGGCGAGGGAAGAAAGGCGCACCAGCTCAACTGGGCGCTGCGACCCGAGGTGCTCAAGCCGCTGCTCGATCTGCGGTACGACCCGGCGCGCGTCTGGATCGGGCTCAGCGACGCCGACTCGATCCCCGACCCGAACGCGTATCGCTGGATCGCCGCGGATCTGGCGGCGAACCGCGGCCGGCTCGCCTATCAGGGCGTCACGCTCTCCCTGGCCAACTTCGACCGGCTCGGCGTGCGGGGCCGCGTGTGCGCCGTGCAGCAGTCATCGATCTTCATCCGCGTGTCGATCGCGCGTCTGATCAACGAGCGCCGGCGCATCGAGGCGTTCGCGCGCCTTCAGGCGCGCGCGCCGCGCCTGGGCCGCGTGCTCCGGCCGATCTTCGAGCTGTGCTTCCGCCGCTCGCAGATCTGCCTCGGTCATAACCAGTTCGTGCGGCTCGACGTCTTGCAGGGTCTCGGCGGCTTTCCGACCTCGGGCGCGACCGAAGATTCGACCCTGGGCTACGCGCTGGGCGCGCGCGGCGTGCTCATGGCGGCGATGCCGCTTGCTGGAGCTGGTCGACATGCCCGAGACGAACGCCGGCATGATTCGCCAGAACGCGCGCTGGTACAAGGGCGTGCTCGACGACGTCGCGTTTCTCCGCGGTGTGTGGCGCGCGCGGCCGACGCCCTACAACTTCGCCCAGCTGGCCCGCCACGTCGGCAACAAGGTGATCGAGTGGCCGATCGCCGCCGTCGTCTATCCGGTGCTCGGATTCCTCGGCTGGCATCTGGCCTACCGGTTCTCGTATCACCCGGTCTGGTTCCTGATCGGCGTGGCGTTTCCGTCGATCTCGCTCGGCCTGACCATCTGGGTGGGCGGGATCGTCACGCAGGATTTGATCGAGAGCCTCACCCCGCATTTCCCTCGGCACGTCAACGTCGCCCGCACCACCCTGAAGGCGAAGTTCTGGGGCATCTTCCGCTGCCAGACCTACTGGCTGCTCGCCACGCGCGGTGCCTGGCGCGTGCTGTGGTCGATCGCCCGGACCGGTCGATTCGAGCCGGTGAAGACCAACCGAGTCGTCCGCCAGAGCTGATCGGCGTTCGGCGGCCGCGTTCTTGAATAGCTCAACCAAATTGGTTCTTGCCGATCGCCCAGTGGACCTCGCGGATCCCGACGTCGCGCCCCAAGCCCGGCTCTGACCGCAGCCCACTTCCATTCCTGGGAGGGGCTAGCCTGACTCGGTACGCTGGAGTGGCGAGAAGGAGGCGCAAGTGATGGCGACGACGACTCTGGAAGGGACGGCACGCGCGCTGGTGGCGCCGGGTAAGGGGATCCTTGCAGCGGACGAGAGCCACGCCACGATCGGTCGGCGCTTCGAGCCGCTCGGGATCGCCAACAGCGAGGACAACCGCCGGCGTTACCGCCAGATGCTCCTGGCCACCAAAGGCATCGGCGAGTACATCAGCGGCGTGATTCTGTTCGACGAGACCATTCGCCAGGCCGCCGACGACGGACGCTCTTTCGTCAACGTGCTGGTCGACGAGAGCATCATCCCCGGGATCAAGGTGGATCGCGGGACCAAGCCGCTGGAGGGCTCGCCGGGCGACCAGGTGACCGAGGGACTCGACGGACTTCGCGAGCGCCTCGCCGAGTACAAACAGCTCGGGGCGCGGTTCGCCAAGTGGCGGGCGGTGATCGCGATCGGCGACGACGGCCGTACGCCCACGCGGCTCGCTCTCGAGATCAACGCCTCGGCGCTCGCGCGCTACGCCGCGTTGTGCCAGGAGGCCGAGATCGTTCCGATCGTCGAGCCCGAGGTGCTGATGGACGGCGGACACTCGATCGAGCGGTGCTTCGAGGTGACCGAGGCCACGCTGCACACGGTCTTCCACGCGCTGTGGGAGCACAAGGTCCTGCTGGAAGGAATGCTCCTGAAGCCGAGCATGGTATTGCCCGGCGCGTCGGCTCCCAAGGCACCGGTCGAGGCCGTGGCGCAGGCAACCGTACGATGTCTGCGCCGCACGGTCCCCGCCGCGGTGCCCGGAATCGTGTTCCTCTCGGGCGGCCAGTCGGACGAGCTTGCGACGGCCCACCTCAACGCGATGAATCGTCTTCCAGAGCCCGCGCCCTGGCCTCTCAGCTTTTCGTTCGCGCGAGCGCTGCAGGCCGCGCCGCTGGCGGCGTGGCGCGGCGACGCGACGCGGGTCGAAGACGGGCAACGCGAGTTCCGCCACCGGGCGCGCTGCAACAGCGCGGCGCGCGCGGGCGCCTACACGGCGGAGCTCGAGCGGAGTGCGCGATGAGCGCCGGGGCGCTCGCGATCCTCGTCGGCGGCGGCCCGGCGCCCGGTATCAATGCCGTCATCGCGGCGGCCACGATCGAGGCGCGCAATCGCGGCCTCGTGGTGCTCGGATGCCACGACGGCTACGAGTGGCTGATGAAGAAGGACACGAGCCACGTCGAGGAGCTCGAGATCGCCTCGCTCTCGAGAATCCACTTCGAGGGCGGCTCGGTGCTCCGGACCTCGCGCGCGAACCCGGCGCGCTCGGCCGAGACGCTCCAGAACGTCGCGGAGTCCTTGCAGCGTCTCGGCGCCTCGTATCTCCTGACGATCGGCGGCGACGACACCGCGTCCGGCGCCGCGGCCGTGGCGCGGGTGCTGGGCGGCAAGCTCAAGGTTGCCCACGTACCGAAGACGATCGACAACGATCTGCCGCTGCCGCCCGGGGTCCCCACGTTCGGCTTCACGACGGCGGTCGACGTGGGCAAGGACCTCGTGCGCAATCTCATGAAGGACGCCGCGACGACCGACAAGTGGTTCTTCGTCACGATCATGGGGCGTCACGCCGGCCATCTCGCCCTCGGCATCGGCAGCGCCTCCGGCGCCACGCTGACCGTCATCGGTGAGGAGTTCCCCGCGGGTCCGGTCAGTCTCGACCAGATCGCCGATATTCTCGAAGGCGCGATCATCAAGCGGCGTGTCCTCGGGCGAGAGCACGGTGTGGCCCTGCTCGCCGAGGGGCTCATCGAGCGGCTGGATCCCGACACGCTGAGCCAGGTCGAGCGCGATCCCTACGGAAACGTCCGGCTGGCCGAGCTGGAGCTGTCACGCCTGCTCAAGGAACGAGTGGCGGCGAGTCTGCGGGCGCGCGGGGTCGCGATCAGCATCGTCGCGAAGGACATCGGCTACGAGCTTCGGTGCGCCCCGCCCGGCGGGTTCGACATCCACTACTGTCGAGGTCTCGGGTACTGGGCGACGCGGTTTCTCATCGGGGGCGGCACCGACGCGATGGTGACGATGCAGGGCGATACGTTCGTGCCGGTCCCGTTCCGCGATCTGATCGACGCGAAGACCGGGCGATTCCGCGTGCGTCATGTCGACGTGGAGTCGGAAGCCTATCAGATGCTCGCCGCCTACATGATTCGACTGACGCGTGCGGATTTCGATGATCCCGAGCAGGTCAGCGCCCTGGCCCACGCCGGCGTGCTCGACGAGGCGACGCTGGTCAAGCGGTTCGGCGACCTCGTGACGCCGGGCCGCCGGAGCTCGTGACGGTCGCGCCGCGCCTTGACTTCGCCGTCGCCGACAGCGATATTCGTCGCCCGGGTCCCCATCGCGGGCTCCCCGGGCCCGCGCTCAGTGACGAGGAGGGACAAGGCGAGTCTCCGGGGCTCTCACCGAAGAGGGAGGCGCGTGATGCCGCACTATCTCAGCGACGCGGAGCTCGAGCGCACCGCACCAGCCGAAATCGCGGCGTTTCGAGGGCCGATTCCGACCCAGATCGTCTCGAACGGCGAATATAACCCGCTGCCCCAGACCCCGGAGCAACGCCGCGTCGAGGCCCGGGTGTCGCAGCTCGCCGCCGATCTCGCTCCGAAGCACGGCCTGAGCCGCCGCAAATTCCTGGCCACGAGCGCCGGGATGGCGGCCGCCTTCATCGCGATGAACGACGTGTTCGGCCCGGTCTGGGAGGTGAGCCGCGCCGAGGCGGCCACGCCGGGTGTCGCCGACATGCGCGCCCAGGCGCTCTCGGGCCAGTTCATCGTGGACGCGCAGACGCACTTCGTGCGCGACGACTTCAACCAGGCGGGGCTGCTCGACCTCGCGAAGTACGCCAAGCAGAACTGGAACCCCGTCCTGTGGGGCGAGAACAACCTGGCGCGCTACAAGTTCGAGAACTACGTGAAGGAGATCTTCGTCGACAGCGACACCAAGGTGGCGCTGCTCTCGGGCGCTCCGTTCGACGACCCGAGCTGGGATCTTCTGACCAACGATCAGATCGCGGCGGCCCGCCACTCCATCAACAAGTTCGCCGGGTCGCGCCGGCTTCTCGGCCACGCCGTGTTCACGCCGAAGAAGGACGGATGGATGGACGTCGTCGACCGCGCGATCTCGACGCTCAAGCCGGACAGCTGGAAGGGCTACACGATCGGCGATCCGCTGTTCCCGTCCAAGCTCGAGTCGTACTGGTGGCTCGACGACGAGAAGCTCGTCTACCCGTTCTACGAGAAGGCCGTGAAGTCGAACATCACGACCATCTGCATCCACAAGGGCCTGCTGCCGGCCGACTACGAGACGTCCTGGCCGAAGGTGTGGGAGTACGCGACGGTGTGGGACGTGGGCAAGGCCGCGAAGGACTGGCCGAAGCTCAACTTCATCATGTACCACGGCGCGCTTCGCCCGTTCCTCGAGAAGCCCGACGCGGCGCTCGCCGAGTTCGAGCAGACCGGCCGCATCAAGTGGGCGACCGATCTGGCCGAGATCCCCGCCAAGTTCGGCGTGAAGAACGTCTACGGTGAGGTCGGCACTGCCTTCGCGACGGCCGCCGTCGCCAACCCGCGCTTCGCCGCGGCCTTCATCGGCACGCTTAGTCAAGGGGCTCGGCGCCGACCACGTCATCTGGGGCACGGACTCACTCTGGTACGGCTCGCCCCAGTGGCAGATCGAGGCGATGCGGCGGCTCGAGATCCCCGAGGACATGCAGAAGAAGCACGGCTTCAAGCCGCTCGGGCCGGCGGACGGCCCGGTGAAGAAGGCGATCTTCAGCGGCAACACGGCGCGGCTCTACAACCTGAAGCCGAAGATCGCCCAGCACGGGATCACCACGGACAAGATCGCCGCGATCAAGGCGGAGTACCTGGCCGCCGGCGGCGCGCGGACGAACGCGCGGTATGGGTACGTGGCGCGCTCGTCGCGGGCGTAAAGGGCTCATGTTGTTGACAGGTTCGCTGGGGTCGGGTACCCTTCGGAAGTCATCGCGGGGTGGAGCAGCCCGGTAGCTCGTTGGGCTCATAACCCAAAGGTCGCTGGTTCAAATCCAGCCCCCGCAACCAGTGAAGTCGCGAGGTTGTAGAGCAGTATTTCAGGCCGGGGCCGCTGAACGTGACACAGAACGTGACGCGGCCTCGGCCAACCTCACCGCCGCGCTGTCCAGGTCGGCCTCGCTCACGATCGCGTACCGCCGGTAGACGTTCTCGGTCTTGTGGCCTGTCAGCTTCATGGCGACCGAGCGCGGAACCCCGGCCTGCTCCATGTTCCTGACCGCCGAGCGCCGCAGGTCGTGAATCAGGAGACCAGGCAGGCCAGCGGCCTTACAGGCCGACTCCCAGGCCTTCCGTGGGTCGGAAATCCGCTGCCCGGCGAGCGCGCCCTCCAGGTGAGGGAAGAGCCAGGGAATCACACGCTCGACTTTCCGTTCGATATTGCGGACCCGCGCGACCTGGGCATCGAGTAGCGCTCGTAGCTCCGCCGTGACCTTCACGACCCGGCCCTCGCCGTTCTTGGTAGTCCCGGGGTCGAGGCGGAGTGTCCCGTCCTGCGAACTGTATTGGTGCTTCTTCAGGTCGAGAACCTCGCGCTTCCGCCAGCCGAACGTATAGGCGACAGTCATCGCCGCCCGAAGTTCGTCAGGCAGGCGCTTGCGGATCGTGTCGAACTGCTCACGGGTGACGAACCCCGCGCGCGGCGGGGCCTCGGCCAGCTTCTCGACGAACGGCAGCCGCGTGAGCTTCCCGTTCTTATACGCGAGTCGGAGCATCTTGCTCAGGGTCTCTAGCTCGCGGTTGATGGTCCCGTTGGCGGCTCCGGGGAGCGTGCCGCCTTCCGCATCCTTCCTCTCGGCCCGCCGCTCGTCGGCGTACGACGTCACGACGTCTGGGGTGATCGTGACGAGCCGGCGCTTCGAGAAGAACGCGTCGAGATGCTTCAGTCGCGTCTCGGCCTCTCCGGTGTCGCGCGTCTCGTAGGTCTTGTAGAACTTGAGCAGGTCGGCCCGCGCTTCGTCGTACGTGATTCGATCGACGCGCGGCAGGAGGACCTCGCCCCGTGCGGCGCGGCCCTCGCGGTCCTTCAGGAGGCGCTTTGCGGCCTCCTTGTCGGTCGTACGCGTGCTCTCGCGCACGCGCCGGCCGTCAGAGCCGTTGTACGAGATCCAGTAGATGTCTGAGTCCTGGATCCTGCGTTCGGCCAGCGCAATCCCGACGAGCATGCGGTCAGACCTCGCTTCGTCATCTCCTGATGATGGCCTCCGGCGTGCAGTTCGCCGAGGGCTACGGCGACAATAGCGGACTCGCGACGCTCTTCAGACTTTCGGCGCTGTAAGACAGCGAGGGCGGCGCCGCGACGGTCGCGGCGTTCCGCATGCGCGAGCGCGCGCCGGGCGAGCGGTTTCATTACTCGTCGGCGGAGACACAGGTGCTCGGGCTGGCGCTGCGAGCTGCGACGGGGAAACCGCTCGCCAACTATCTCTCGGAAAAGATCTGGCAACCGATGGGCGCCGAGGCCGACGCGGCCTGGATCCTCGACAAGGGAGGCTACGAAGTCGCGTTCATCGGCGTCAACGCCAGGGTGCGGGACTACGCGCGGCTCGGCATGGTGCTCGCGAACGACGGCATGCTCGACGGCCGACCGCTTATTCCCGGCGCGTGGGTTCGCGAGGCGACCACGCCCCGGGCCGCACAGTTCGCCCGGGGAAGCTCCAGGGGCGCTTTGGCTACGGGTACCCGACGTGGATCCTGCCCGGCCCGGAGCGGCGGTTCGCGCTGTTGGGGTTGCGCGGACAGGCCATACTGGTTGACCCGAAGTCGAAGCTCGTGATGGTCCACACGGCCGCGCGCGAGATCAACGATCCGGGGCTTGAATTATTCGAGCTCTGGTCCGGAGTCGTTCAAAGCGTCGGACCATGACGCGGCGCGGAGATCCTGAATGACCGCGCGGCGCCGAGGACGCTGAAGGCTACTACCGCGAAGCCCTGGCGCTCGCCGACGAACTGGGCATGCGCCCGCTCGTCGCCCACTGCCACCTCGGCCTCGGCAAGCTCTACCGGCGCACGGGCCAGCGCGAGCAGGCGCAGGAGCACCTCACCAGCGCGACGACGATGTACCGCGACATGGACATGCGGTTTTGGCTGGAGCAGGCGGAGAAGGAAATACGCGAGCTGCGTTGATGGTCTGTCCGCGGTGCCACGCAGAGCACCGTGAGGGGACGCCGCTTCCGCGGTGAGTGCGGGCTGTCGTTCGCGTCTACTTGTTCTTCGTGTGGCTTGCGGAGCGCCGCGTCGCACGCCCGCACCGCGTGATCCTCGTGTGCGAGCGGAGTGCCGAAGAGTGCCATGATCCCGTCGCCCATTACCTGGTTCACCGTCCCCTCGTAGCGATGCACGGCCTCCATCATCAGTTCGAGGACCGGATCGAGAATCTTCCGCGCCTCCTCGGGATCGCGGTCGGCGAGCAGCTCCATCGAGCCCTTCAGATCGGCGAAGAGGACGGTGACGTGCTTGCGCTCGCCCTCGAGGGCGGCCTTGGACGTGAGAATCTTCGCCGCGAGGTGCTTCGGCGTGTAGGCCTCGGGCAATGTGAGCCGCGGTTCAACAGGCCTGGCTGTTGCCGTCAACGATCTGCCACACCCCCCGCAAAACTTCTCGCCGGCCTCGTTCATGAACGTCAGGGGCAACGACTCCGACATCTCTCGCGCGCCGGCGCCGGGAAGCTGGCCGGAATGCGTCCAATGGCCTGTTCTGCGCTCGTTCTGTGCGCCTTGACGCCAACGACTCGGCGGAGTAGAAGGGGGATGCGGCGACGCAGGGCGCCCCGCGTACCGCGAGTAGAACTCCTGAGCGATCGGGGGATCGGAAATGGACACCACGCCACCGGGCTCGGAGACGGCGTCGTCGGGAACGAGCTAGCGGTTCCAAGCGGCGCGACAGGCACTCAGCAGAACCAAGGCCCGGCTGCCTAGCTTGGGCGCGCAGGTGATTCTGCGCAAGAGACAAGAGGGGATGCCGTGGGCGGGTGTTGCCCGCCCACGCCCCCGAAGATCTGAGCTTGTCTGACCCACGGGACGGGTGAACCCATGGCCCAACGCCTTTGTCAGCGTCTCCCGCGATCGAGCTGACCGCTTTTCGCAGGGCATCCGTTCATCGCACGAACGTCCTAGTAATCGCGGATCGCCGAGTCACGGTCCACTATGCGGATTCGAATCGCCGCGCCGCCGTCTACGTGGACAAGATCCTGAAAGGCCCAAGCCTGCTGATCTTCCGGTGGAGCAGCCGACGAAGTTCGGAGCTAATGATCAATCTCATGACGGCCAAGGCGCTTGGACTGACGATCCCGCAGAGTGAACATTCTGAGAAGGAGCGACCCATGCACTTCGTCCTGTTCGTCCCGATCGGGCTGATCGCTGGTGCGTTGGCCGGGCGAGTGGTGGGCGGTTGAGATCGAGCGCGAGTATCGGAAGCCGAGGGGAGGTCGATGTGATGGCGGCGCCGAGTACGACCGACCCCGAAGTCGATGCGTTCGCCCAGTGCCTTCGCAACGTACTCATGCAGGTGCCCGCACGTAACCGATCGGGCTTCTTCCGACACGTCGAAGACATGCTGGAAGTCTGGAGACGGATGCTAGAGCGCGACGACGTCTGGCAGTGCCGCGCTAGCTCTCACGAAGAACACACGACCACGCCTGAGGACACCCTCCGCGAGGCGGGCATCAGCAGCCGGCGCCAGGCGAAGTACCAGCGGCGGATGGCGAGCCTCTTGGCCGGGCGCGCGCGATGACGGCGACGGCGGAGGGACCTCGTTAAGCACTGGCCATCGACGATGGCCGATCTGCCCTGAGTGTAGCGGTGCCAAGGTGTCGTCAGGAGCGGGTTCGCGGGCGCCATCGAGCCCTGCCAGAACTACCAGATGAAGATCGAGCAGATCGCGGCCTCCCGGTGTCCCGTGTGTGGGTTCGTCGCGGCGCCGCCCGCGCGTTGGTGTCCGCGCCACCCAGTCGAGATGGTGCGCACCTCGGTGATCGGGGCCGGGGAAGTGGTTTCCTTCACCACGCTCCACTCGCCGCCCCAGGGCTTCCGTTCACCCCTTCATATCGCGCTGGTCGAGCTGAGCGGCGGCGCCCGCTTCGTCTGCCACGGCGCCGAGACGCGCGGGCTGCGAATCGGCTCGCGGGTAGCCATCGAGGCCGTGGACGGCGTCTACTACTTCTCGCACCTCGGCGCGATCGACCGCGCGCGGCTCTTCTGGAGCCGCGCGGGCCACGCCGGCGAGCGCCTGAGCGCGATCGCGCGCAGCGTGGCCAAGCGCGCGTGGAAAGGACGATCACGTGGCGAAAGCTAAAGGACCGCTGGTCGGCGTAGCGCATGCGCCCAGGAGGGTGGAGATCGCTGCAACTCAGACCCAGTGATCGGGAACAGAAATCCCGTCGCCGCGTAGGGAGTGCTGGACCAGGTTGACCGTCGGGGCGGGAAGAGTAGTCTAAAGTCAGCTCAACGCTCCTGTGTCGTTCTTGTCGCGGTCGCGTCGAATCTTTCTTATGCGTTGAAGGGGGTCTGCTTGCTGGATCTTCGGCTTCCCGCGCGGCACGACTGGGCTATCCAGGAACAGCGCTACGGCAAGCTGGTCATGGAGCCATTCGAGCCGGGGTTCGCCCTCACGGTGGGCATCGCCTACCGCCGGGTCCTTCTGTCGGCGATCCCCGGGGCCGCGCCGACGTGGGTGAAGATCGAGCATGTGCTCCACGAGTTCTCGCACCTGCCCGGGGTCACGGAGGACACCCTCGACATCGTGATGAGCCTCCGGAAGGTGGCCTTCGTGCTGCACGTCAACCGCCCGAAGATCCTCCGGCTGAAGGCGCAGGGCCCAGGCACGGTCACGGCGAGCGACTTTGAGAAGGACGCCGACATCGAGATCCTCACCCCCGAGGTGCTGCTCGCCACGCTCGACAAGGACGGCGTGCTCGAGATGGAAGTGTGCGTCGAGCGTGGCCGCGGCTACGTGCCCGCCGAGAAGCGCGAGCCCGAGGCGCTGCCCATCCACGCGATCCTGCTCGACGCCGACTTCTCGCCGGTCGAGCGCGTGAACTTCCACGTCGAGCCGGCCGTGGACGGCCGGCAGCGGCTCGTCCTCGAGGTGTGGACCGATGGCAGCGTCGCGCCGGGCACGGCGGTCGCCGAGGCGTCGCGGATCCTTGAGGACCACTTCGAACTGCTCACGAACTTTCCCCAGGCGACACCGGAGGAGGCGGCGGCTAAGCGCGACGAGACGCGGCCGCAGCCCGAGCGGAATGAGAACCTCTTCCGCAGCGTCGCCGAGCTGGAGCTCTCCGTCCGCGCGTCGAATTGCCTCAAGAGCGCGAACATCCGGACCATCGCCGAGCTCGTGCCCAGGACCGAGGCCGAGCTGCTCAAGACGAAGAACTTCGGCAAGAAATCGCTCAACGAGATCACGACGATCCTCGGGGCGATGGGCCTCTCGCTCGGCATGCGCCTGGAGCCCGAGGAGCTCGAGCGGCAGCGCGCTCAATCCGAACGAGCGGGTGAGGCCTAGCGCCTCCCCCGGAAGATGCCCCGAATGTCTGCAGGCGCGGACGGTCGTCTGCGCGCCTTCAGCCTGACCTGATTCGTCGCTGACGATCCGGTAGCGGCTCGACGAGGAGACTAGGAATGGACAGAGGGACGCCGATGCTGGCGGTGGTTCTGGATGTTATACGAAGGTGGTAAGGACTTGATCCCGGGTTGGAAGCTGAAGGAGCACGCGGAAACCGCGCTCGCAACTGGTGGCGTCGAAGGGCTCAGGCTGTATCGGCCGCGGTGCGGCCCTTTGTCCTCCAGTTGGACGAGAGCCACTGTCGCTGTTCAACGAGAATGTCCTCCCCACTGTTAAATAGAAATGTCCGGCTCGGTGAGTCGTGCGGCGTTCACAGCGCGTTGGCGACGTGAAAAGGTCGCGTTCCATGGATGCGTGGGCGCATTGCGACGGCGGGCTGAGGTAGGTGGTGGGCAAGGATTGGGGGTGCTCTGGGCCGCGCGCGCCGGCGTGAGCTGAGCGCGCCCGAGCTCACCGAGGGCGTGACGGAGGGGCCCGCGCCGGGGACTGCGGCGCCCCTGCCCGGGCCCCTCGCGCGGCTTCAGCACGAAGGCGGGGTCGGGCGACGGCTGACGGGCGATCACGGTGTCGTGGTAGAGGACGCGGAGATGGCCGTCGAGGCGTTCCTGGACCTGGACGTGACAGCCGGCATAGGAGCGCCCGCGAGGGCCGGGGGGAATCTGCACCCAGCGCGGCCCGAGGTGCACGGTGTTGTCGCGGGCGACCGTGCGCTGATACCGGCAGCTCAAGAGGTCGGCGAGATCGCGCGGCACCGGCCGCCAGGCGGGGGTGGCGTCCGCGGGTGGCCGCGCAAAGCGGCGCGTGAAGTCGGCGAGGAACTCGGGCAGGAAGGCGTTGCCGTCCTCGAGCGTGCGGAGGCCGCGGAGGCGCAATTCGCTGGTGAGGCGATCCTGGAGGGTGCCCCAGAGCCGTTCGATGCGGCCCTTGGCTTGCGGCGAGTGGGCCCGGATGAAGCCAATGCCCAGGGCCTGGAGCATGCGGCCGAAGTGCGTGGGGTCCTGGTGGCCCTGGAGCTCTTCGGCCAGCGTCCAGTGGGCATCGTTGCGCGCGAAGACGTTGAGGCGATCGCCGTAGAGTTCCAGCGGCAGGCCATAGATCCGGCAGGTGCGCTCGAGCACGGCGACGTAGCCATGTAGATCCTCGTTGGGGCGGAACCACAGGGCGAGCGGCGTGGAGGTCGCATCATCGATCACGCCATGCAGCGTCGCCACCGGGCCGCGGTCCTCGAACCAGGCGAAGGGGCTGGCGTCGAGCTGGGCCAATTGACCGAGGGCCGGTTTGCGGGGGCGCCGGCTGCGATGCTGCGGGGCGGCCCGCCGGCGCGTCGCCGGGCGGCCGAGCGCCAGGCGGATGCCGCGGACCGCGGAGCGACTGACGGCGAGCTGATGGACCTCGCGCAGCTTCTCGGTGAGATGGACGTCATTGAAGCCGGCGTAGGTCGTGGTCATGAGCCCGGCGATCTGCTCGCGCGCCTGCGGGGCCAGCCGTCGGTTACCGGGGCGCCCGCGCAGGGCGTGGAGCAGGCCGGCGGGCCCCCGCTCGCGGAACCGCTTCTTCAGGCGCCGAAACTGCCGCACGCTCAACCTCAACGCCCTCGCCCCTTGCGCATTCGTGATGCGTCCGGCCAGCGCGGCCTTGAGCAACCCGGCCCGCGGCACTTCCTTGCTGCTCATCGAGAAGGTCTCCATGGGGGGACACTTCTATCGAACAGATAGGGAGGACAGTTCTATTTAGCAGCGGCAGTTGGACGAGAGCCACTTGACGCGCCCCCGGTTTGGGAAGATCCTCCGGCGCATCGAGCGACTCACGTCGCGTCCGACCTGATCGAGCGGACGGCCCACCGAGGGAGTGAGACGAGGAGCAGGGCAATGCCGGCGGGAGTGTCTCTGAGGGCGGGGTGGCATCTCGGGGGAGGAGCAGGCAGCAACCCCGAAAAGGACCCTGTCATCGATTCCGCACCAGCGGCACGGCAGTTTGGCGAGCGTGCGGCTTGCTCAGCCGTACGGGTCTATATCGGAAATCCCCGCTGAAACCCAGATGAAACGCCGGATCTTCGGCCTCGAGAACGAGTACGGCCTCACTAGCATCCTGGGCGGCCAGCTTCACCTGTCGCCCGACAACGTCGCGCGGTACCTCTTTGAGAAGGTCATCCCCGGGGTTCGCAATGCCAATGTCTTCCTCGAGAACGGCGCGCGCCTCTACCTCGACACCGGGTTCCACCCCGAGTACGCGACGCCCGAGTGCGATGACGTCGCCGAGCTCGTCAGCCACGACAAGGCGGGCGAGCGGATCCTCGAGGACCTCCGGCACCAGGCGGAGAGGCGCCTGCGCGAGGACGGGCTCTTCGGAAACGTCCTCCTCTTCAAGAACAACACCGACTCGGCGGGTAACACCTACGGCTGCCACGAGAACTACCTCGTGAGCCGGGACGTGTCATTTCAGCGCCTGGCCGAGGCGCTCGTCCCCTTCTTCGTGACCCGCCAGATCGTCGCGGGCGCGGGCAAGGTGCTCCAGACACCGCGGGGCTTCCACTATTGCCTCTCGCAGCGCGCCCAGCACATCTGCCAGGAGATCTCGGGCTCCACGACCTCGGCGCGCTCGATCATCAACACACGCGACGAGCCGCACGCCGACGCCGAGCGTTATCGCCGCCTGCACATCATCGTGGGCGACTCGAACATGTCGGAAGTGGCCACCTATCTGAAGATCGGGACAACGGCCCTGGTGCTCGACATGATCGAGGATGGATTCTTTGATCGAGATTATTCGCTGCAATTACCCGTACAGGCGATACGCGACATCTCCCACGACCCGACGTTGCGAGAGGCGATCAAGCTCAAGGACGGGCGCACGATCACTGCGCTCCAGATGCAGCTCGAGTACCTCGAGTATGCGACGCGCTACGTGGACTCGATCAGCCCCGACCCGGCGACGAAGGACGTGCTCGCCCGCTGGACCGACGTGCTCATGAAGCTCGAGTCGGACCCGATGCAGCTCTCGCGCGAGCTCGACTGGGTGATCAAGAAGGCGTGGATCGACAAGTTTATGGACCGCCACCGGCTCTCGTGGCGCGACCCGAAGGTCTCGCTGCTCGACCTCCAGTACCACGACATCCGGCCCGAGAAGGGCGTCTACTACCGGCTCGCGCTCAACGACCAAGTGGACCGGATCACCGACGACGAGACGATCGACATCCGCGTGGCCCGCGACCTGGCGGCGAGCTATCCCTTCCTCACGCATCGCGGCAGCACGGCCATCCTGCGCGAGGCCATCGGCGTGTGCGGCCTGATCACGCCCGTGGAACTGGCCGCTCTACCAGATCACCGCCAAGGTCGCGCCGGCGCTGGCCGCCGGCTGCACCATCGTGCTCAAGCCGAGCGAGCTGTCGCCGTTCAGCGCGCTGCTGTTCGCCGAAGTGATGCACGACGCCGGCGTTCCGGCGGGCGTGTTCAACCTGGTCAACGGCACCGGGCCCGAGGTCGGCGCCGCGCTGGCCGCGCATCCGGACGTCGACATGATCTCGATCACCGGCTCCACCCGCGCGGGCGTGCTGGTGGCGCAGGCCGCCGCGCCGACGGTCAAGCGCGTGGCGCAGGAACTGGGCGGCAAGTCGCCCAACGTGATCCTGCCCGATGCCGATTTCGCGCGCGCCGTCCCGGCCGTGCTGGCGGCGGGCATGCGCAACGTCGGCCAGTCGTGCAGCGCGCCGACGCGCATGATCGTGCCGCGCGAACGCCTCGCGGAAGTCGAGGCCTCGCCGGCGAGGCGGCAGCCGCGATCGTCGTCGGCGATCCGCGTCGCCGCAGACCACGCACGGCCCGGTGGCCAACCGCGCGCAGTTCGCCCGCGTGCAGGAAATGATCGGCGTCGGCATCGACGAAGGTGCGCGCCTCGTCTGCGGCGGGCCCGGCCGGCCGCAGGGGCTCGAGCGCGGCTACTTCGTGCCGCCCGACGATCTTCTCCGACGTGCAGCCGGAGATGCGGATCGCGCAGGAGGAGATCTTCGGCCCGGTGCTGGTCGATCATCCCCTACGACAGCGTGGACGAGGCGGTCGAGATCGCCAACGGCACGGTCTACGGCCTGGGCGCGCACGTCCAGGGCCAGGACCTCGCTGCCGCGCGTGCGGTGGCCGCGCGCATCCGCGCCGGCCAGGTGCACATCAACTACCCGCCCTGGAGCCCCGATGCGCCCTTCGGCGGCTACAAGCGCTCGGGCAACGGACGCGAATACGGCGTCGAAGGCCTGGAGGAATACCTCGAGACCAAGGCCATCCTCGGCTTCGGGAATGGCCCGGCTTCGCCATGAACAACGACCACAGCAAAGGAACATCGACCATGACTGCAGCCCTTCTCCTTCACCGCGCCGATGGCGCCCCGCCGTCCACCGCATTCCGCAGGGCCGCCTTCGGCACGGCCGACCCGCTCGCGCGCGAGCGCGAGATCGCCTGGGAAGGGCCGGGCGCGATGAGCGTCGGCCGCGTCGGCTTCATCGGTGAAGTGAATGTCGCGCACTATCCCCACACCGAGACGATCGTCGTCGTGGAAGGCGAGCTCAGCCTCGTTGCCGCCGGCGCCGCACCGCTGGTGCTGCGACGTGGCGAAGGCGCCGTCATCGCGCGCGGCACAGCCGTGCGCATCCAGGCGGCGTCGCGCGCGCAGTTCGTGTTCTGTGCGGCCGCCGCCGAGCTGGCGAACCAGCCCGGCATCACGCCGCTGCGCGCCGACGCGGACTTCAAACCGTCCAGGTCGCTGCCTCCCGAGGTGCTGCTGGGCCCCGCCCCGCAGTGCCGCAGCGACAACGTCTTCAAGGACGAGTTGACGGGGGTCCAGGCCGGCACGTGGGACTCGACGCCCTACCACCGCATCGTGCGCCCGCACCGCCAGAACGAGTTCATGGTCCTGCTGGCCGGCGGCGTGCGCTTCGCCAGCCCCGACGGCAGCGTGCTGTCGACCCACGCCGGCGATGCGATCTTCGTGCCGCAGGGTGTGTCCGTCGGCTGGGAGAGCAGCGAGCACGTCGCCAAGTTCTTCGTCGTGCAGGAAGTGAAGGCCTGAAGCGGCGACACGGCCCGGCCATGTCCCAGCGTGTGCGTCTGGTCGGTTGTTCGCGAGGCCATTGAGCGCCATGAACGAGAACATCGACGACTTGCTGCCGGCCCTGGTTGCGTTGCGGCGCGACCTGCATGCCCACCCGGAGCTGGCCTACGAGGAACGGCGCACGTCCGCCGTGGTGGCCGCGGCGCTGCGCCAGGCCGGCCTGGAGGTGCACGAAGGCATCGCCGGTACGGGCGTGGTCGGCGTGCTGCGCCGGGGCCACTCGACGCGCATGGTCGGCCTGCGGGCCGACATGGACGCGCTGCCGATGCACGAGCAGGCCGAACACCGCCACGTCAGCCGGCACCCCGGCGTGCACCACGGCTGCGGTCACGACGGCCATACCGCGATGCTGCTGGGGGCGGCGCAGCAACTGGCGCGAGCCGGCGGCTTCGACGGCAGCATCGCGTTCATTTTCCAGCCGGCCGAAGAAGGGCGAGGCGGCGCGCGCGAGATGGTGCAGCAGGGCTTGTTCGATCGCTTCCCCTGCGAATCCGTGTACGCGCTGCACAACTGGCCGGACCTGCCGGCCGGCACGGCAGCGACCCGGCCCGGGCCCATCATGGCCGCGGCGGACCGCTTCGACATCGTGCTGCGCGGCCGCGGCGGCCACGCAGCGCAGCCGGACCGCACACCCGACGTGGTGCTCGCGGCGAGCGAGCTGGTCACGCAGCTGCACACCATCGTGTCGCGCCGCATTCCGCCGACGCAGAACGCGGTGCTCTCGGTCACGCGCATCAGCGGCGGCCAGTCGCACAACGTGCTGCCGGCGGCGGTGGAGCTGACCGGCACGGTGCGCAGTTTCGACACGTCGGTGCAGGACACGATCGAACAAGCCATTCGCGACATCGCCGCCGGTGTCGCACGCGCCAGCGGCGCCGCCGTCGAGGTCGAGTACACGCGCTACTACCCGGCCACGATCAATCACCCCGAGCCCGTGCAGCTCGCACTGGAAGCGGCGCGCCGTGCCGGCCTGGAAGCGCAAACGGCTCCGGCGCCGGCTTTCACCTCGGAAGACTTCGCATTCATGCTGCAGCAGCGGCCGGGGGCCTACCTGTGGCTCGGCCAGCGTGGCGCGGTTCATTCGGCTGCGCTGCACCATCCGTCGTACGACTTCAACGACGACGTGCTGGCCTGCGGCGTGCGCTGGTTCGTGGCCGTGGCCCGGCTGGCGTTGCACGCAACCCATTCCCCGCCCAAGCAATGAGGCCTTCGATGCTCTACCTGTCGACCCGGGGCGATCCGGCCCGCAAGAGATTCTGCGAGATCCTCCTCGAAGGACTCGCGCCCGACGGCGGGCTGTACCTGCCCGAGCGATACCCGCAGGTCGATGCCGCGACGCTCGACAAGTGGCGCCGGCTCGCGTATCCCGAACTCGCTTTCGAGGTCCTGTCGCTGTACGTCGACGACCTGCCGCCCGCCGACCTGAAAGCGATCTGCGCAAAGACGTACACGCAGGAGGTCTTCGGCACGAAGGAGATCGTGCCGCTGAAAAAGCTCGAAGACGGCCTCTACCTCGAAGCGCT
>CAWBMV010000015.1:0-316899 GCA_963789955.1 uncultured Candidatus Rokubacteria bacterium | reverse complement strand
AGTGCTGGAGGTCGGTGTTGGTCATAAACGAGATGACGCTGTGGAAGATCGTGGTCGGCGCCAGCATGCCCCGCCCGAGCGGGTTCAACGGCATGAGCGGTTGCAGGGCCAGGACGACGAACCCGAAGGCGAAGAGCGCCATGTTGAAGACGAGCAACGAGACCGTATATCGCTTCCAGTCCTGAGGCCCGGTGTCGAGGCGCTGCTCGAACCAGCGCAGCACACCCGGCGGCGCGTACTTGCCCTCCATGACGAAGGCCGCATAGCGACTCAAGGGAATCGACAGAGCCATCGCGGTCGCCAGGATCAGAAGAGGGAGAAACCACATGGGAGGACCTAGAACCGTTCCGGCCGAATAAGAGCGGCGAACAGGTAGATCAAGACGAGCGCGGTGACGACGACCGTGACGTAGATCACGGCGTCAGATCTTCTCGCACGCGATCACGAATGCCAGACAAAGCCCCATGCCGATGAGGCCTACCAGGAACATCGCGGGCAACCATATCACCAAGTTCATGTCGGGCTCCCTTCCACCTCCCGGCCGCCTCCAGAGCTACCGACGGTCAGTGGCCCGCCCGCCTCCGCGAGCGTGATGCCAGCTAGTGACACACCCCTGCTGCTCACCCACCTGATGACCGAGCAGGTGCTGGTCGGAATCTTTCGCAGTGTGATGGAACCGCTGATCAGCGAGCGTCTCGCGCGCCGCCGCGTCGGTGATCACGTTGAGGTGGCTGACCCGCCACAACGTCAGCGGACCTCGTGGATGTGCTGGCCGAGCATGTCGGGGGTGATGAGGGTGATACCACCGTCGGTGACAAGAAAGCCTCGCGCGCGGTCCGCGTCGGGGTCGATACCCGCTTGAAATCCGTCGGGCAGAGTGGCGCCCTTGTCCACGATCACCCGGCGCAGGCGGACGTGGCGGCCCACCACGACGTCGGGCAGGATCACGGAGTCCTCCAGCCTGCTGTAGTTCTCCACGGTGACGTTGGAGAAGAGCAGGGTGCGGCGCAGCGTCGCTCCGCTGACCACGCAGCCGCCTGACACGAGCGAGTCCACGGCCATGCCCCGCCGATCGTCCTCGTCGAAAACGAACTTGGCCGGGGGTAGCTGCTCCTGGTACGTCCAGATGGGCCAGTCCTTGTCGTAGAGGTTCAGGTCCGGAGTCACCCGCGTCAGCTCAATGTTCGCTTCCCAGTAGGCGTCGAGCGTGCCCACGTCACGCCAGTACGGAACGCCGTGCCTCACGTCGACGCAGCTCTCCGCGAAGGAGTGCGCGACCACGCGCACGCGGGGGACTAGAGAGGGAATCACGTCCCGGCCGAAGTCGTGGCTCGACGCGGGATCCACGGCGTCCCGCGCCAGCTCGCGGTAGAGAACGTCGGTAGAGAAGGCATAGATGCCCATGCTGGCCAGGGCGCGGTCGGGGGTGCCGGGCAGGCTCTTCGGTTGCTCCGGCTTCTCCTGAAACTCCACCACCCGCCTCTGCTCGTCGACACCGATCACCCCGAAGCCACGGGCGTCCGCGATAGGCACCTCGAGGCAGGCCACCGTCACGTCGGCGCCCATGGCCACGTGGGCGGCCAGCATCCTGCCGTAGTCCATCTTGTAGACGTGGTCACCGGCCAGGATCAGGACGAAGTCAGGTTTGTTGTCGCTCAGGATGTCGAGGTTCTGCCACACGGCATCGGCGGTCCCCCGATACCACACCTCCTCGAGCCGCTGCTGGGCGGGCAGCAGCTCGAGGAACTCCTGGAACTGGCCGGAGAGGAAGCTCCAGCCCCGCTGGATGTGGCGGATGAGGCTGTGCGACTTGTACTGGGTGGCCACCCCGATCTGCCGGACGCCGGAGTTCACGCAGTTCGACAGCACGAAGTCGATGATCCGGAACTTGCCCCCGAAGGGCACGGCCGGTTTGGCCCGCCAGTCGGTAAGGTGCTTGAGGCGTGAGCCGCGGCCCCCGGCCAGCACCAGGCCGAAGGTGTTCTTGGTGAGAAGGCTGACGAACCGGGGAGACCCGGGCTTGATGCGATCCGTGGTGGCCATGCCGATTCCCAGCCCGAGGGTAACACTGGCATGCAGCTGAGGGCGCCGACGACTCGACCGTTCCCGAGGCCGCGCATCAGCATCCAGTCGTGGCGCGCGTGGGTCACGTCCGGATCGGTAGCGCCCGTGTGCTACTGTCCTCGCTCGACGAGGCGTCATGGCGATCTTCGACGTGCTGGCGGTGCTGATGGTCCTCGCCGCGACGTTCGGCTGGGTCAACGACCGCTACGTCCGGCTCCCCATCACGGTCGCCGTCATGGCCATGGGGCTCGCGCTGTCCCTGGCGCTCATCGCCCTGTCGTTCGCCTACCCGCCGATCAAGGTGGACGCCGAGCGCCTCCTCGCCGCCATCGACTTCGACCAGCTCCTGCTGCACGGGGCGCTCGGCTTCCTGCTCTTCGCCGGGGCTCTCCACATCGAGTTCGGCGATCTGCGCGAGCACCGGGTCAGCATCGGGGTCCTGGCGGTCCTCGGCACCCTCCTGTCGACGGTCATCGTCGGGGGGTTCTGCTGGCTGTTCACCCGCTGGCTGGGGCTCGGCCTGACACCGTTTCATTGCCTGCTCTTCGGAGCCCTCATCTCTCCGACCGATCCCATCGCGGTCCTGGGCATGCTGAAGTCGCTCGGGGCGCCGCGGCACCTCGAAGTACAGATCGCCGGCGAGTCGCTCTTCAACGACTGCGTAGGCGTGGTCGTCTTTGTCGCCCTTCTCCAGTTTGGCGGACGACCCATGCCGGACGACGGTGGTCTCGCGCTCGGTCTGCTCGTGCTCGTTATCCGGGAAGTGCTGGGCGGGGCCGCGCTGGGACTCCTGCTGGGCCTGCTGGCTTACGTGATGTTGAAGCGCATCGACAACTATCAGGTCGAGATCCTCATCTCCCTGGCCCTGGTGACGGCGGGCTACGCGTGGGCCGAGCACCTGCGCCTGTCGGCGGCCATCACGACGGTCACCGCGGGTCTACTGGTGGGCAATCAGGGCCGGGCCTTCGCGATGTCCGATCGCACGCGCCAGCATCTCGACACGTTCTGGGAGCTCATCGACGAAGTCCTCAACGCGCTCCTCTTCGTTCTCCTCGGGCTCGAGGTGCTCGCGTTGACGGTTCGTCGCGAGTACGTCGTGGCAGGCGTCCTGGCCATCCCGGCGGCACTCCTGGCTCGATTCGTCGCTACTGGGCTGTCCATCCGGCTGGTCCGCGCGGTGACCTCGCCGGCCCCTCACACCGTGAAGCTCCTCACCTGGGGCGGTCTGCGTGGAGGGCTCGCGGTGGCTCTCGCGCTCGTCCTTCGGGATCACCTGCCCGCTCGGCAAGCCGATGTCCTCCTGGTCATGACCTATTTCGTGGTCGTGTTCTCCATCTTGGTCCAGGCCCTGTCCATGAAACCGCTGGTGAGGCTCTACGTCGCCGCGTCCGGAGTGAAGGGATAGAAGAGTCGCCGGCAATCGCGTGTGGCGGAGCGACACGAGCTACACTAAGGCCGTGAACCCGGAGCGGCCCGATCCCGACGCGCTCTTGGCACGCGTGAAGGAAGAGGAAGCGCGTCGGGGTCGCGGCAAGCTCAAGACGTTCTTCGGCGCGGCCGCAGGCGTCGGCAAGACGTACGCCATGCTCGAAGCCGCGCGCGAGCAACGCGCCGACGGCGTCGACGTCGTCGTGGGCTACGTCGAGACCCACGGGCGCGCCGAGACCGAGGCGCTGCTCAGCGGGCTCGAGGTCCTTCCACCGCGGCTCGTCGAATACCGCGGCACGACGCTGCGCGAGTTCGATCTCGACGGAGCGCTCGCCCGCCGACCCGGCCTGATTCTCGTCGACGAGCTGGCGCACACGAACGCGCCCGGGTCCCGCCACGCCAAGCGGTGGCAGGACGTGCTCGAGCTCCTCGACTCCGGCATCAACGTGTACACGACCGTCAACGTGCAGCACCTCGAGAGCCTCAACGACGTCGTCGCGAA
Organism: uncultured Candidatus Rokubacteria bacterium; assembly: GCA_963789955.1. Classification (GTDB taxonomy): domain Bacteria; phylum Methylomirabilota; class Methylomirabilia; order Rokubacteriales; family CSP1-6; genus AR31. The sequence continues at coordinate 312,905 of CAWBMV010000015.1, read as the reverse complement.
GATCACCGGCGTCGTGGTGCGCGAGACCGTGCCGGATTCGGTATTCGAGCAGGCCGACGAGGTCGAGCTGATCGACTTGCCTCCCGACGATCTGCTGGAGCGCTTCAAGGACGGCAAGGTCTACATGCCGGACCAGGCCCAGGAGGCTGTCCGGAACTTCTTCCGCAAGGGCAACCTGATCGCGCTGCGTGAGCTCGCGCTGCGTCGGACCGCCGAGCGGGTGGACGCGCAGATGCGTGTCTACATGCACGAGCACGCGATCGGGAAGGTCTGGCCCACCGCCGAGCGACTCCTGGTGTGCGTCAGCCCCGGGCCGGAGTCGGCCAGGCTCATCCGGGCCGCCAAGCGGATGGCGGATCGGCTCGGCGCTCCGTGGATCGCCGCCTACGTCGAAACACCGGCGCAGCTCCGGCTCCCGGCCGAGGTCCGCGATCGCGTCACCCAGACCCTGCGCCTGGCTGAACAGCTCGGCGCCGAGACCGCCACGCTGCCCGGACAGAAGATGAGCGAAGCGCTCCTCGCCTTCGCACGCGCTCGCAACGTGTCGAAGATCGTCGTCGGCAAGCCTCGCCGTCCGCTCTGGCGGCGCATTCTCCTCGGCTCGATCGTCGACGCGCTCGTCCGGGGCAGCGGCGACATCGATATCGATGTCATCAGCGGCGAGCGTGAGGACGCCGCCGCCATCGCGCCCGTACGGCGCCGAACGATTCCGACCGACTGGCCGGCCTACGGCTGGGCGACCACCGTCGTGGCCCTCGCCAGCGGCATCGCCTGGCTCACGCTCCCGTTCTTCGAGCTCGCCAATCTCGTCATGGTGTATCTGCTCGGGATCGTCGTGGTCGCGACCCGCTACGGCCGGGGCCCGTCGCTGATGGCCTCCGTCCTGAGCGTCGCCGCCCTCGATTTTTTCTTCGTACCGCCCGTCTTCACGTTCGCGGTCTCCGACGTTCGCTACCTGTTCACCTTCCTGGTGATGCTGCTCGTGGGGATCGTGATCAGCGGGCTTGCCACGCGTATCCGCGCCCAGGCGGTCTCGGCCAGCCAGCGCGAAGAGCGAACGGCGGCGCTCTACGCCATGAGCCGTGAGCTGGCGAGCACACGCGGTGTGGACCCGTTGTTGACGATCGCCGCGCGCCACATCAGCGAGGTCTTTCGCAGCCAGGTGGTCGTGCTCTTGCCCGACGCGTCGACCAGTCTCACCCCCTGGAGCGGCGCGCAGTTCACCCTGGACGCCAACGAGCTGGGCGTCGCACGATGGGTCCACGAGCACCACCAGGCGGCCGGTCTGGGCACCGCCACCCTCCCGGGCGCCTCGGCGCTCTACTTGCCGCTCCAGGCGCCGCGCGGGCCCGTCGGCGTTCTCGGCGTTCGTCCCGCCGACCGGCACGCGCTCGACGCGCCGGACCAGCTCCATCAGCTCGAGACCTTCGCCAACCAGACGGCCCTGGCCATCGAGCGGGCGCAGCTCGCCGACGAGGCCCAGCACGCGGAGGTGCGGATCGAGACCGAGCGCCTTCGCAATTCCCTGCTCAGCTCGGTCTCGCACGACCTCCGGACGCCGCTCGCCACGATCACCGGGGCCGCCAGCACGATCTTGGAGAATGGCACCCGGCTCGACGCCCAGACGCGTCAGGATCTTCTCGAGTCGGTGCGTGAAGAGGCCGATCGGCTCGCCCGGCTCGTCCAGAACCTGCTCGAGATGACGCGTTTGGAGTCCGGCGCTCTCCAGCTCCGGACGGAGTGGCATCCGCTCGAAGAAGTCATCGGCGCCGCCCTGAGCCGTCTCGGCAATCAGCTCGCCGACCGTCGCGTGGACACCAATGTGCCACCGGACCTGCCCCTGGTGCCGATCGACGACGTGCTCATCGAGCAGGTGCTGATCAACCTGCTCGACAACGCGATCAAGTACACGCCTCGCGCGAGCCCGATCCGGATCATCGCGACGGCGACCGACGTCGCCGTCACCGTCGAAATCGCCGACCGCGGCCCGGGCGTGCCGCGCGGCGAGGAAGACAAAGTGTTCGAAAAGTTCTATCGGGGCAAGCCCACTGAAGGCCGAGGGGCCGGTCTGGGTCTCGCGATCTGTCAAGCGATCGTCAAGGCCCACGGTGGGCACATCTGGGCGCAGAACCTGCCCGAGGGCGGCGTGGCGTTCCTCTTCACGCTCCCGTTGGCCGGCACGCCACCGGCGGCGGTGCCCGCCGATGCCTGAGCCTGTCGTCGTCCTCATCGAGGACGAGCCGCCGATCCGGCGCTTCTTGCGGGCCACGCTGGCCGGCCAGGGCTATCGGCTCTTCGAGGCGAGCACGGGCACCGACGGCGTTGTGGAGGTGGGCTCACGGCAGCCCGACGTCGTCATCGTCGACCTCGGGTTACCCGACATGGACGGCATCGACGTCATCCGCCGGGTCCGCGAGTGGTCCAGTGTCCCGATCATCGTGCTCTCGGCCCGTGGCCAGGAACGCGACAAAGTCGCGGCGCTCGACGCGGGCGCCGACGACTACGTGAGCAAGCCGTTCAGCGCGGGCGAATTGCTGGCGCGAATCCGCGTGGCGCTTCGACACACGGCTGGCGCGTCGCACGAGGGGGACGACGCCGTCTTCAAGGTCGGAGAGCTCCGCGTCGATCTCCTGCACCGCCAGGTGCTGGTCGGCGAGAAGCAAGTCCGCCTGACGCCCATCGAGTACAAGCTCCTGACGACACTGGTTCATCATGCGGGAAAGGTCGTCACGCATCAGCAGCTGCTTCGCGAGGTCTGGGGGCCGTCGCACACGGAGCAGGCCCACTACGTCCGCGTCTACATGGCTCACCTGCGCCACAAGCTCGAAGCCGAGCCGGCTCGTCCGCGATATCTGCTGACCGAGCCGGGTGTCGGCTATCGCCTGGCGGCGGAGTAGCGAGCGCCAGCGCCTCACTGCAGGACGCGGTCGGCTCGAAGAACCAGCGATTGCGGCAGCGTGAGCCCCAGCGCCCGCGCCGTCTTGAGATTGACGACGAGCTCGAACCGGGACGGATGTTCTATGGGCAGGTCGCGCGGATTCGTGGGGCCGAGGATCTTGCCGATATAGGAGCCGGCGCGGCGGTACATCGCGGAGGTGCTCGGCCCGTACGCGAGCAGTCCGCCGGCCTCCACGAACTCGCTGGAGCCGTAGATCGCCGGCACCCGGGCCCGGCCCACGAGATCGACGATCCGTGGGAGCTGCACCAGGGCCGGCTGACCTCCCGGAACGATGATCGCCTCCGGCCGCTCGGCCGGTCGGCGCCGCGAACAAGCCGCCCGGGACGTCTCCGTCCTGAATTGCGGACAACTGGATCTTCACTCCCGCACTCGCAGCCGCGGTCTGCAGGCTCATAAGATCCGCGCGACTCGCGGGGTCGGCGCCGTACACGACGGCGACGCGCCCGAGCGGCGCGCGGATCTCCTTCAGGAGGCTCAGCCAGCTGCGGGCCAACTCCGCCGTCGAATAGGTGACGCCCGTGACGTTCGCGCTGGATTCGTCGCTCGCCGCGTCCGAGCCGACCATGACGATCGGGATCGTGCTCGTCGCCTGCTTGGCCGCCCGGATCGCGGGGTTTCCGACAGCGAGCACGAGATCGACCTTGAGCTGCGCGAGCTCGGCCGCGAATTCCTGGAGCCGAGCGGTTTGTCCGTCGGCCGATCGGTACTCGAACGCGACGTCGCGCGGATACCCGACGAGGGCCTGTTTGACGAGCTCCTGATAGGGAGCCGTGGCGCGGCCCGAGTCCAGCCAGCCCACCCGATATGTTCGCCGGTGCGGCTGCACCTCGACGGCCGATGCCGAACCGGGACTCGCGGACGAGATCGCGACCGCTTTGGCCGGAGTCGGCGCAGTCGGTGGCAGCGCCTTCGCCGTCTCCGACGGCACCTTCGCGGCCGGCGGCTCTGGCGCGGACGTGGCGATCGTCGGCGCGGGCGAGGACACCGTGACCGGCGCCGGCGGCCGGACCATGGATCCACGCGCGCCGATGCCGGCGCCGCACTCACCGGCGAGCCCGTGCTCCGCGGCGTGCCGGCCGCCGCCTGCTCCGCTCGCGGCGCGGTGGCGCGAGCCGACGACCGCGATCCGAGCAGCGTCCACGCCCCGAAGACGGCGAGCAAGGCGGCAGCGAACGCGACGCCACCCCTGATCATGGCGGGGCGCTTCCAATCGCGGATCGCCGGAGCCTTCGTCTCCCCCCAGAGACCATTGAGCATCTCGGGCACCCAGGGCCTGAGCTCGGGATCCTTCTCCAGCGCCTGCATGACGATGCGCTCGGTCGAAGGCGGCACGGCGCGCCGTCGGCCCACGGGAGGCGGCGGCGCGGTGAGCTGCTTGGCGATGACGCCGTCCCGGTTCGCGCGCGCGGAACGGCGGCGCTCCAGAGAACATTTCGTAGATGATCGATCCGAGCGCATAGACGTTTGTCTTCTCGGTGACCGGCTCTCGACGGATCTGCTCGGGCGCGAGATACTCCGCCGGGCTCGCGTCGAGCACGCTCTGCGGCGTGGGTCCCTCCAGCAAGCCGATCAGCTCGACGTCCATCAGCTTCACGTAGCCGTCCGCGAGGATCATCACGTTGCGGGGACGGAGGCCGCCGTGGACGAGCCCCATGTTGTGGATCGCCTCGACGGAGGCGCCGAGGTCGAGCGCCCAGCGTCGCGCGGTGGCGAGGTCGAGCGTCTTGCCCTCGGACATGATGTCGCTCAGGCGCCGGCCCTCGACGAGCTCCATGACGGCGAAGGGCTCGCCGGGCTCGGCTTCCCCGAATTCCAGAACGCGGACCAGTCCCGGGTGGGCCGACGCCCCGGTCGTGATCGGCCGGCCCGGCCCTGGACCGCCCTGACGACATTCGGCTTCGCGGCGAGCTCGCGCGGCAGGAATCGAATCGCGACTCGCTGGGCGGTCGTCTCGTCTTCGGCGAGACAGACGGTCCCGAAGGCGCCGGATCCCAGCTCGCGCACGATGCGGTAGCGATTGCCGAACCCGCTGTCCGACACGAGCGTGCGCGCTCACGTCACCCTCCATGAGAGCCCCTGGGCGACCGCGTTGGCTCCCATCCCCGACGGCGACTCAATAGGGAATCTTCAGCCGCTGCGCGACGTCGCGGTGGATGTCGTAGTCGAAATCGTTGGAGACGACGATCTCCTTGTACTGAATCGACGTGAGGATCTCCTTGCCCTCCGGAGCCCAGTTGAGCTTCAGGAGCGCCCGCTGGATCTTCGTGACGTAGCTCCGATACAGCCGCGGATGAACCGCGAACGGCTGCGGCGCGACTTCTTCGGTGCGCGCGAGCACGACCAATTTCTCGCGCTGGGCCGGATCGAGCGCGTTGAAGCTCCGCGGGACACCGCCGGCGGCCGCCGCCTTGCCGTCGAGAACCGCGCGGTAGGCCGATTGGTGTGAGCCCGTGTAGAGGGTCTCGACCTGGTCCGGCGCGACTCCGACGCGGGCCAGATAGTTCTGCACGAGCAGCGTTCCCCCGATGGCATCGGGCGCCGAGTAGGCGATCTTCTTGCCGGCCAGCTCCTTCGGCGACTTGACCCCGTCCTCTTTGAGCACGACCAGCAGACCGGCGATCCGGGTCGTGTCGCGCGCGATCGCCACGTAGCCGAGCCGCTTGCTCGCCTGGATGTACGTCAGCGGGTTACCCCACCAGATGTCGTAGCGCCCTTCGAGGACACGCTGCTGAAACTCCTCGATCGACGGCGCGGTCTCGAAGGCGAACCGGTGGCCCACCTCCCGCTCGAGATAGCGGAAGAAGGGCTGCCACATCTCGCGGACCTTCTCCGGCTCCTGCTGCGGCGCGATGCCGAAGGTGATCGGCTCGTCTCCGTGTGGATGAGCGAGCACGGCGGCCGGAGCCGCCGACCAGATCGCGACGCACACGATCGAAATCGCCCGTAGCGCTCTACGCATCGTCGGTCCTCCAATGATGTCGGTCACGGCCGCATATAGATGTAGCCCTGCTCCTGGAGCTCCATGATCCGGACGACTCCGCCCTGCGGCAGAATCAGAGACTTGGGCGGCAGCTGCTCCGCCGTGATGCTGAAATTCTTCATCGTGTTCCCGCATGCGCCGAACGTCATGCCTTGCAGCTGCAGCGCATCCAGCATCTGCATCAGCGCCGGATCCATCGAGCCCTGGACAAAAGACTTCAGCGCCGGGCCGAAGACCACGAGCTCGAGGGCTTCGATGTTCTGCCAGCCGCCGACTCCGGAAACGTGGTTGCGGATATTGCCCAGGACGAACTTCGCCTTGTCGACACCCGCGTCGTCGAGCTGGTAGAGGATCTTGTGCTTCCGCGCACTCTCCTTGAGATGCGCCGCATCGGCGTGCACCAGCGTCACCAGGACGCTTGCCGCAGTCAGAACCGGGAGCCACCCGCGCCAGATTTTCATTCGGCCTCCTCTTGAGGAACTCGTATCCGCCTGCGCGAGGGGCAAGATGTGTGCCACGGACTTCGCGTCGAGCGAACGGCGCGCGCCGGTGAGGCGCGCTCGCGAGGTCCACGATCTTTCGTCGGTTTCTCGGCCGACACCCGCGGGCGATGCGGCGCAGCCTCCGCGATTTCGCGTCGATGGTGAAAGCGCCTGCACATTTCGGTGCAACCGCCTACATGTGATCGCACGTTCCGATCCGCGCTCCGGTAGAATGACGGCTTGATCGCACCAGAGGAGGATCGCGATGCCCCGCTATCTGAAGGTCGCCGCCGCTCAGATGGGTCCCAACCAGGACGGCACACCGCGTGAGGCGATCGTCGATCGGATGCTGGCCCTTCTCGAAGCGGCCGCGCGCGATGGCGTCGAGCTCATCGTGTATCCGGAAATGGCGCTGACGACCTACTTTCCCAAGCGGATCCGCGCCGACTTCGACCAGTTCTTCGAGACCGAGGTGCCGCCGAAGGCGCTCGAGCCGCTGCTGCGGCGCGCCGCCGCCGCGCGCGTCGCCGTGCACGTGGGCTTCTGCGAGAAGGCGGACGGCAAGTACTTCAACACCGCGCTCCTCACCGATCGCGACGGGCGCCTCTGCGGCACGTTCCGCAAGATCCACCTGCCCGGCACGAAGGCGGCCGACGGCTTCGCGCAGGTCTACGAGCCCTACTACTTCGCCCACGGCGACACGGGCTATCGCGTGTTCGACGCGGTCGGCGCGAAGGTCGGCGTCGCGATCTGCCAGGATCGCCGCTATCCGGAGAGCTATCGCGCGCTCGCCCTGCAGGGCGCCGAGATCATCCTGATCGGCTACAACACGCCCATCTCGGCGCTGGCGCTCGACCTCAACGAGCTCTGCATGCGCGCCGGCGCCTACGCGAACCTCTGCTTCGTGGTCGGCGTCGCCAAGGCCGGCATCGAGGACGGCGTCGAGCTGATCGCCGGCTCGTGCATCATCGATCCCCAGGGTCAGGTGCTCGCGAAGGCGGCGACGCGGGGCGACGAGCTCATCGTGGCGCGGATCGACTTCGACCAGATGGCGCCGCTCCGCAAGCGCTGGAACTTCCTCGGACGCCGACAGCCGCAGCACTACGGCGAGATGCTCAAACCCGTGACCGAGAAGGAGCCGCATCGATGAGCGCCTCCGGCGTCGACGTCGTCGTTCGCGGGGGTCGCGTCGTCACCAGCACGGATATCGTCGAGGCGGCGGTGGCGATCCGTGGCGACAAGATCGTCGCGATCGGTCCCGATTCGCTCCTGCCGAAAGCCGACCGCGTGATCGACGCCTCCGGCAAGCTGGTGCTGCCCGGGCTCATCGACTGCCACCTGCACATCGGCCCGGAATACGACGACTGGCGCACGGCGCCGCTCGCCGCGGCGCGCACGGGGCTGACGACGCTCCTGCCGTTCGTCACCTACGAGCCGGGCGAGACCTTGCCCAAGGCGACCGCGCGGCTACGTGAGGAGGCTGAATCGCTGTCCGTCCTGGACTTCGGCTTCCACTTCATCCTCAACCACGAGCCGTACATCCTCGAGGGCATCCCCGAAGCGTTCCGCATGGGCGTCTCGTCGATCAAGCTCTTCATGACCTACAAGAAGCGCGGCAACCGGATGGTGTCCGACCAGTTCATCGCCCAGACGATGGAGAAGCTCGCGGAGCTCGGCGGCCTCTGCCAGCTGCACTGCGAGAACGGCGACGTGCTCTGCTACCTCGAGGACAAGGCGATCACCGAGGGCCGCACCAAGCCGACCGATTTCCCGGCGACCTGTCCGGACTGGACGGAAGAAGAGGCGATCAACCGCGCCATCCTGATCGGACGGCTGACCGGCTGCCCCGTCTACGTCGTGCATCTGTCGACGCGGCTCGGCCTCGAGCGCATCAAGCGCGCTCAGGCCGAGGGCCAGCGCGTCTGGTGCGAGACCTGTCCCCAGTACCTGCTCCTGACCGACAAGGAGATGGAGCGTCTCGGCCCGTTCGCCAAGATCGGCCCGCCGCTCCGCCCGGCCGACGGACCGGACCGCGCGGCGCTCTGGGAAGGGTCGGCACAGGGATTCATCGCCAATCTCGCGAGCGATCATTCGCCGCGCGTGCCGGCGGCGAAGGAGCCGGGCCGGACGAACATCTTCGTCGACGCGCAGGGCAAGCCGATCCCGTTCGGCGCGCCGTCGCTCGAAACGCTCGCGCCCCTGGCCTGGAACGAAGGCGTCGTGAAGCGGGGGCTTCCGCCGACGTGGCTGGCGCGCGTGATGGCCGAGAATCCCGCGCGGGTCTTCGGGCTCTGGCCGCAGAAGGGCGTGATCCGGCCCGGCGCCGATGCCGACCTGACGATCTGGGATCCGACACCCGAGTGGAAGATCCAGCAGTCGCAGCATCTGGGGATCGCGGGCTTCACGCCCTACGAGGACTGGAAGATGCGCGGCCGCGCGTGGATGACGCTCGTGCGCGGCCAGGTGATGCTCAACCCGTCAGGAGAGCTCGAGCAGAAGCCGGGATACGGCCGGTTCCTGCCCCGCCGCGGCCCGACCCCGCCGATCGCCGGCGCCGTCGCCTGAGCGGCGCGGATCCCGTGGACTATCTGGATCGGCTCGCGGCCTTCGTCGCCGCGACACGTTTCGACGCGCTGCCAAGGTCGACGGTGGCGGCCGCCAAGCTCGTGCTGCTCGACACGCTCGGCGCCATCGTGGCCGGCAGCGCCATGCCCGAGAACGGCGAGCTCGCGCGACTCGCCGCGGGGCGGTCGCCGAGCGGCGGCGCGACCTTGCTCGGCCATCGCGGAAAAGCCGACGCGTTCTGGGCGGCGCTGACGAACGCCACCGCGGGCGTCGCGCTCGAGGTCGACGAGGGCAGCCGCCTCGGCGGCGGCCATCCCGCGATCCACGTCGTTCCGGGCGCGCTCGCCGTCGCCGAGGAGCGCCGCCTCGACGGGCGGCGGCTGCTCGAGAGCGTGGTCGCCGGCTACGAAGTCGGCTCGCGGATCGGCGGCGCGACGACCGTGCGGCCAAACGTCCACTCGCACGGCACGTGGGGCACGATCAGCACCGCGGTCGCCGTCGCGAAGCTCGGGGGCGCGCCGGCGTCAGACGGTTCGCGCGGCCATGAACCTCGCCGCGTCGATGAGCCCGGCGAATACGTGGACGCCGGCGCTGGACGGCGCGACCATTCGCAATCTGTATCCCGGCCGTTCGGCGTTCCAGGGAATCCTGGCCGTCGAGCTCGAGCGCTGCGGGTTCACGGGCCTCGGCGACGCGCCGTCGGACGTCTACGGCAGCATTCTCGCCGAGCGATTCGAGCCGGAGCTCGCCGTCGCCGGGATCGAGGAGCTCGCGCGCCCGGCGGCGGGCGCGGGTCATACCGGATCGAGCAGAACTACTTCAAGCTGCACGCGTGTTGCCGATTCAATCACTTCGCGCTCGACGCGGTCATGGCGCTCCGGAGCGCCTATCGCCTCTCGGGCAACGACATCGAGAAAGTGGAGATCGTCACGATTCCCTTCGCGGTGCGGATGGGCGCGCCGGCTCCCGCCAGCTCGCTCGCCGCCCGGTTCTCGATCCCGTGGGCCGTCGCGGCCGGGCTCGTCCTCGGGCGAACCGATCCGTCGGCCTTCGACTCGCAGGCGCTCGCCGACGAGCGCATCCGCGCGCTCGCGCAGCGAGTCGAGATCCGTACGAGCTCCGACATGACACCGCGGCGCGCGGATGCTCCGACCGCGCACGTGCGGCTCGTGCTCCGCGGCGGCAAGTCGTTCGAGCGGACGACATCGGTGGTTCGGGGTGACGCGCTGAGCCCGGTGCCGCGCGACGAGATCACGGCCAAGTTCGTGAGCCTCGCCGGGCCCGTTCTCGGCGACGCCGGCGCCAGGAAGATCATCGATGTCGTCGAGGAGATCGACTCGCTCGACGACGTCGGCTCGCTGACCGCCCTGCTCGCGCCTTGAGACTCACCTGTTGAAAAGACGCGCCGCCATCGCGCTGATCGTTCTGGCGCTCGCGGCGCCGCCCAGTGCGCTCGCCACCTGTATCCCGATCACGACGGGCCGCGACTTGCCGACGACCCTGGTCCTGTCGGGCGGCGGCGCGAAGGGCGCCTATGAGGCGGGCGCCGTCGCGGCGCTCGCCGAGCACGGGCTGCCGATTCGCCTCGTCGCGGGCTCGTCAGCCGGCGCCCTGACCGCCGCGATGGTCGTGGCCGGCCGAGCGGACCGGCTCGAAGCCACGTGGCGCGCGATCACCCAGGACCAGGTCTACGCGATGCGCGCGCCCACGTTCTTCGCGGGGCTGCTCCCGGGCTGGCTGACCTTGCGGGCGCTGAGGAACACCACGTCGCTCCTGGACCCCCGGCCGTTGCGCGAGCTGATCACGGCGACGGTCGAGCTCGAGCGGATTCGCGGCTCGTCCATCGGACTCGTGGTGATGGCGACCGATCTCACGCGGCGCGCGCCGCGCGTCTTCGACAATCAGACCGTGACGGTGGACGCCCTCGTGGCCGCGACCGCCGTTCCCGGTCTCTTCCCGGCGGTCGACATCGACGGCGCCCTCCTCGTCGACGGCGGTCTCACCGGCCGCGCGCCGGTGCTCGAAGCGCTCGAGGCGGCGCCGGTGGAGAGGGCGCTGGTCGTGCTGAGCTACTCGGCGGACGAGCACGGCACGCGGCCGACGACCTTCAGCCGGTCGATGGAGGAGGCGTTCGAGACCGCGATGCTGCACCAGATCAACCGCGACGTCGAGCTTGCGCGTCTGAAGCATCCGACCACCGACGTCCAGATCCTCACGCCGTCAGCGCCGCTCAGGCTGCGTCCTCTGGAGTTCGACTCCGACGCGATCGCCCGAGCCCTCGCCCTGGGTCGCGCCGACGCCGAAACCTGCCTGCGCGCCCTGGACGAGGAGCCAAGACCGCAGTAAGGGCCTACGCGCTACGAGGCGGCCACGTGATCCCGAGCGCGTCGATGCGCCGCAAGCGATCCTGACCGAGGGCCGAGTCGTAGACGTCCGCAATCCCCTCCGGTGTCCACCCCTCGCGGCTCGTGATCGCGCGGATCGGCGCCGGATGCGACCACAGCGACACCTGGTTGCCGCGGACGTGCAGGATCTGTCCCGTGATGTGAGCGGCGCGATCGCTCGCGAGAAACGCGACGACCGGCGCGATCGCCTCGGGCGGGTGCCGCCGCCTGCGCCCGACGGCCGTCGGGCAGCCGCTCCGTCATGCGCGTCTCGGCGGTCGGCGAGATGCAGTTCACGGTCACGCCGTACTTGGCCATCGCGAGCGCCGTCGAGCGCGTCAAGCCCACGATCCCTTCCTTGGCCGCCGAGTAGTTCGGCTGGCCCGGGCTGCCCTCGAGGCCCGCGGTGGACGTGAACGTGACGATGCGACCGTACTTGTGCTCGCGCATGTGGCGCGTGGCCGGCCGCATGACCGTGAAGTGGCCCTTCAGGTGAACGGCCACGACGGAGTCCCACTCCTCCTCGCTCATGTTGAAGATCATCCGCTCCTTCAGGATGCCCGCGCAGCAGACCACGATGTGGAGATCGCCGAAGGTAGTTCACCGCGGCGTCGACCATCGCCTGACCGCCGGCCATCGTGGCCACGCTGTCGGCGTTCGCGACCGCCCGACCACCATTCGCTTCGATCTCCTTGACGACTCCGAGCGCGCGCGCGTTCGACGGATCACGGCCGTCGACCGTCACGCCGTAGTCATTCACCACCACACTGGCGCCGGCGGCGGCCAGGCCCAGCGCCACCCCGCGCCCGATTCCGCTGCCCGCTCCCGTCACGACCGCGACCTTGCCGTCCAGAAGACCCATGCCTCTCGCCTCCGCAATGAGGATTTCTGCAGAGAGTTTACCCTTCGGCCGCCTCACCCGCACGACCCGCCGAGAAGCCCCGCCTTCAGGCTCGAGTTCGGCGGATGGGCGCCGAGCCAGATCGAGAAGAACGCTTTGGCGAAATCATCCCCTTCGATGGTGCCCTTTGTGGCCCCGCCGACATCGACCAGGAGACTGCCCGGATTGTGGGTGAAACTCAGCCGCTCGCCTGTCTTCATATCCGTCATCACGCTCTTGAGCTTCTCGATGCGCTCCTTGAGGGCCGCGAGTTGTGTCTTCGCGTTCACCTCGAACCCTTCATCCCAGGCCTTGTTCAAATCGGAGCGCCCAACATCACGCACAAAATGGAGAATGAGCTGCTTGGTACCGGGCGCCCCGAGAATCCCGTTGGGATCCGGCGAAGGTTTTGTGACGTAGAGCCCGGCAACGTAGACGTTCACCCTCAGGATCGTCGCCTGGCGGAGGCCCAGGCCGTTGAGCGTCAAGGCATGGCCACCGACGGTCGTCTGGTCGGGGAAGCTGACGTTCAGGCATTCTTTGCCGTGCGCCGCGCCAACACCACAGAGACTGCTCAGAGCGACCAGCAAGAAAAGTCCGTTTCGCTTCGAACGCATCGGAATTCCTTTCTGTTCGATGGCGAGCTTCACTTCAGCCCCGCGTGCACACGCAGGATGCGGCGCACCTCCTCGATCGTGTGCGGATTGCCTTGCGTGGAGTGACTCGACTTGACGACGAGCTCGGACTCCACCGGCTCGATATGAGCGCTCGAGTACTTCACCACGCCGTCATCCCCCTGCTCCTTCGGCCCGTCCCCCGCGACGGCGATGATCGAGTTCACCTTGACGGACGCTGCGACTGGAATCTCCTGCAGGGCGCCGATGAAGTGGCTGCCCGGCGACATGTTGTCGACGGCTGAGGGAATGAAGGGGCTTGTCGCGGCGCCGGGGTTCCTGGCGATATCAGCGGACAGCCCGGTGAGTGGCAGCGGGGGGTTCAGGAGCCACCGGACAACGTACGCGATGCGCTGGCGCCCGGCCACGAAGCTACCCCGGTGCGGCGTGCAGATAAACACGACTCGCGAGACCTGCGGCACGGGTTCGACGAACATGCCGCGCCGGAGCAGGTCGCGATTTTCCGGTCTCAGCTCCAGCTCCGCGATCGGCTTTCGGCTGGCGGCGTTCCAGAGTCGGTCTCCGCTATCGATGACCTGCATCTTGACGAGCAAGCCGCCCTGACTGTGCCCGATGAGGAGCATCTGGCGCAGGGCCGGGTCCTTACCCTCGGGATCGAGTCGAGCGAGCGCTGCGCTCAGCGCCTCGCGTAGACGGAGCGAGGACAGCGCGATGGGGTTGCCCGAATCGTACTGGAAGAACCAGAACTGGTAGCGCTGGCGGATCTCGGGATCGGCGAGGAGGCGATTGTACATCTCCGCCCATCGGAGCACGCTCGATTCGGTGCCGTGCACGAACACGACTGGAATCAGTCCCGGCTTGTACGGCGTCGTGGAGATGAGCGGGGGACGGTTCGCGAGCTTCCCCGAGATGCGCCCCAGCAACCCGAACATTTCGACCTCCACGATCGGAATGCCGGTGAACGAGAGCGCGAGGGCCGCGGTGGGATCGGCCTCGAGCCGGATCTGCTCGCCGGCGATTGAGACGGACTCGGCGTCCCAGGCCAGGTGGATCTCGAGTGTGGCCGCGAGCGGTTGCGACTGCACGAGGGCCCGCCGGGCGTTCGGGATCCGAAGCAGCGCGGTCACCAACACCTTGAGCCGCGGCGCCACCATGTCCCGGCCTGTGCGTGCCGCGTCGACCGGGCGAGTGGCCACCGCGAGCGGGGTACCGAGACCCGGCCGGCGATAGCGCATCGCGAGTCCCCGCACGTCCAGCTCCGACGTCGGGGTGAACTCGAACAGCTCCCGATCTCCGACGCGCAGGGCGTTGCGATCAAAACTCACGTCGATGCGTCCGAAGGGCAGGTCGAACGTACCGCCCGCAGGGACGACCTGCGAACGATCGTCCGACGCGAAGCCGGAGGCGAGCGCCCAGTCGTAGAGGTCGGCCGCCATCCGCAGGCGGGGGTCGAAGCGTTCCACGGCGCGACCGGATCCCTCTGGAAACAGACAGGCCCAGGCATAGACGGCGGCCGCCAGATAATAGTCGCGCTTGGCGGTCGCCTGCGCGTGCAGGAAGGACAGCTCGGCCAGCGCGAAGAGCGTGTCGATATCGCCGCTCGCCGCGATCATCTCGCGATGCAAGTCGCCGAGCGCGGTCTCGGGACGCTCGGCGAATTCTTCGAGCAGTCCGCGTTCGAGAAGCACGTTGCGGGTCGGCCAGCTCGGCTCGCCGGAGACGACGGCGCTGCGGGAAAGCTCGTGGTAGACGGTCTTGGCATCGACGCGAACCGCGCTGACCGGGGCGGCACAGGCCGCCACGAAGAAGCAGAGAGCTGCCAGGACGATCAGTCGGCCGATGGTGACGAGACGGTCCCTCAGCGCGAGGCCCGAAGTTGGTCGGCTCTTCATGCGCCGGTCTTGCGCGCGGCCATCGCCGACCCGGCGTTGCGCATTCGTGTCGCCAGGAGCAGCGCCACGAGCGTGTGCTCCGCAACCGCCGGCCACAGCAGAATCCCGGCGTGGCGCTGCGCCGCCCCGAGCCAGGTGATATACAGCGCCGCCAGCAGGTTGTAGGCGAGAATCGCATGCAGGGCCGGGCGCTGGACAGCATCCGCGCTCGGCCAGCAGGCGATCACCAGCGCGATCAAGCTCATTCCAAGCAGGCGGCCATACACCGCGCCTACGCCCGCAACGCCGGAGTCGAAGAGCAACTGCGCGACGAGGCCCGGCGCCAGCGCGACGACGAGGCCCGTGGCGCCCTCCGCGACGAGGGAGAACAGCAGCACGTTTCGCGCGCTGATGAGAGGCGCGGTGTTCACGGCAGCGGTGCGAGCTCGAGCGATGCTTGGCGCGCGCGCGGTGACTGGGACAACCGGCTCATTGCACTTTCCTGGCGTCCCCCCTTCATTCAGTCCCGGGTTTTCCACTTGAACTCGAGAATCTGCGCGAGCGTGCCCCTGATCGGCCCCTCCTCCACCGTCAGCTTGTTGAGCTTGCCGGTGAAACGGAACGGCACCTGGTAGTCGCGGTCGTCGATCGGCGTGCGTGTATCGACGCCCACGTCGAAGGTCTCGTCCTCCGGGAACATGAACTTGAGGGTCTGCGCGAGCCGCTTCGAGTCGGCCGTTTTGCCGTCCACCTTCAGCGTGCCGCGTCCGCCGAGTCCGAAGCCGATCCCGTCGTACTCGAAGTCGAAGACGAGCGATGTGCTTGCCCGGCGCGAGCGCGTCCTTGCCCTCCCAGCGGAATCGCTCGATGTTGACGTAGTTGTAGACGAAGACCGGCTTGCCCTTGAGAAGATAGAAGCCGATGCCACCGAAGCGCCCGCCGTCGGTCACGAGCATCCCTTCGGCGCCGCCCTGGGGAATCTCCACCTCGGCCGTGATCGTGTAAGACCGGTCGAGGAAGCTCGGTGCGCCGCCCTTCGGCGTGTTCGCGAGCTCGCCGGTATAGACGAACCGGGTGCGCCCGCCACTCGCGCTCGGCTTCGGCTCGAGAAAGCGTGACAGTGAGCGGTTGTCGAGCGGCAGGACCTGGTACTTCACGGCCTCCTGCATGAAGACCTTCTGCATCTCGGCGAGCTTCTGCGGGTTCTTCGCCGCGATGTCGTTGGCCTGCGTGGGATCGTCGTCCAGCTTGTACAGCTCCCACGTGTAACCGTTCAGGATGTCCTTGGGCGCGTTCTGCGGCAGGCCCTCGAATGCCGCCCACGGCAGCACGGGCGGCGTCGTCGAGGCCATCCAGCCCTCGTGGTAGATGCCGCGCATCGCGAGCATCTCGAAGTACTGGGTCTTGCGCGTCGACGGCGCGTTCGCGTTCGCCGTGTCGAAGGTGTAGACCATGCTGACGCCGTCCATCGGTCGCTGCGGCACGCCGTCGACCGTCTCGGGCGCCTTGATGCCGGCCGCCTCGAGGATCGTCGGCACGATGTCGATCACGTGATGGAACTGGTTGCGGATGCCGCCGACGTCCTTGATCCGCGCCGGCCACGAGATCACCATGCCCTGGCGCGTGCCGCCGAAGTGGGAGGCGACCTGCTTGGTCCACTTGAAGGGGGTGCCGAACGCCCACGCCCAGCCGACCGCGTAGTGCGGGAACGTCTTGTCCGAGCCCCAGTCGTCGTAATTCTTCATCTGGTCCTTCAGCGGGACCATGACGCTGTTGAAGGTGGCGAACTCGTTCGGCGTGCCGAGCGTGGTGCCCTCCGGGCTCGCGCCGTTGTCGCCGCCGATGTAGATGATCAGCGTGTTGTCACGCTTGCCCAGGTCCTCGACCGTCTGGATCACGCGGCCGATCTCGTAGTCCGAATAGGCCATGTAGCCGGCGTAGACTTCGGCCTGGCGCGCGAGCATCCTCTGCTCTTCCTTGCTGAACGTGTCCCACTTCGGCACGCTGTCCGGCCACGCGGTCAGCTTCGCGTTCGGCGGAATGACGCCCAGGCGCTTCTGGTTGGCCAGGATTCGCTCGCGCTCCTCGTTCCAGCCGTGGTCGAACTTGCCCTTGAACTTCTCGACCCATTCCCTGGGCGGGTGGTGCGGCGCGTGCGTCGCGCCGGGCGCGTAGTAGACGAGAAATGGCTTGTCCGGGGCGATGGCGTTCAGGCGATGCATGTAGTCGATCGCCTCGTCGGCCATCGCGGTGATGAGGTTCCAGCCCGGGTTGCCCTCGTAGGGAGCGATCAGCGTCGTGTTGCGGGTGAGGTTCGGCTGCCACTGGCTCGCGTCACCGCCGAGGAAGCCGTAGAAGTACTCGAAGCCCATGCCGACCGGCCACTGGTCGAACGGCCCAGCCTGCGTGTGCATCCAGCCAGAGACGTTGTGGTTCTTGCCGAACCAGGACGTGCTGTACCCGTTGTCTCTCAGAATTGTGCCGAGCGTCGCGGTGTCCTTCTTGACGATCGAGTCGTAGCCGGGAAACCCGGTCGCCCCTTCGGCGACGATGCCGAAATGGACCGAGTGGTGGTTGCGTCCGGTGATGAGCGCGGCGCGCGTCGGCGAGCACAGCGACGCCGAGTGGAAGCGCGTGTAGCGCAACCCCTGCTGGGCGAGCTTGTCCATGCTCGGCGTCGGGATCGTCCCGCCGAACGTGCTCTCGGATCCGTAGCCGGCGTCGTCGAGCAGGATGAGCAGCACGTTGGGCGCGCCCTTGGGGGGTACCGTCCGCGGCGGCCACCAGGGCTTCGAGCCGACGGCGGTCCGGTTGACAACGCCGCCGAACTTCGGCTCCGGCGGCGGCAGCACGTTCCCGGTCACCGGCGCCGTGTACGCAGGCGAGCCGGGCTTCACCACGCCCGCCTGCCCGCCGACCGGCACCGGCACCAGGACGGCGACGAGCACGGCTACCACCACGGCGGCGACCACCGCGGGGAGAACGAATTTACTCTTCATGATCTTCATTCCTAGTCGCGCCGGGTGGTCTTCATCAGGCGCTGCTCGTCCGTCGGCGTGAGCTTCGGCCGGTCGAGCGAGAGCGTGAGCTTCGCGAGCCGGCCGTTGAAGCGGAACGGCACCTGGTAGTCCCGGTCCTCCACCGGCGTGCCGGTGTCGGAGCCGACGTCGAAGGTCTCGTCCCACTGGAGCGTTATCGGGATCGTCCGCTCCATCTTCTGGGTCGCCACCACCTTGCCGTCGACCTTGAGGACGCCGGTGCCACTGCGACCGATGCCGCTCGTGTTGTTGAACGCCAAGGTGGCGAACCCGAGGCCGTCGTACTTGAAGTCGAACTCGAGCACGTGCTTGCCGGGCGCGAGCGCCTCGGCGCCTTCCCAGCGCACGCGTTTCAAGTCGAGCAGGTTCCAGACGTAGACCGGCTTGCCCTTCAGCAGGTAGAAGCCCCAGCCTCCGAACCGGCCCCCCTGTGTCACGAGCATGCCTTCGGCGCCGCCCTGCGGCACCTCGATCTCGGCGCGGATGCGGTACGACGTGCCGAGGAGCTGCGGCGCGTCGCCCATCGGGATGCCCGTCAGCGGACGGAGATAGGTGAATTCGGTCCTTCCGGCCGCGAGGCTCGGCCGCGGCGCGACCATGCGTGAGGCGAGTGAGTTGTCGAGCGGGAACACCTGATACTTGGCGGCCTCCTCGAGGAAGAGCTCCTGCATCTCCTTGAGCTTGGTCGGGTTGGACGCGGCGAGGTCATTCGCCTGCGTCCAGTCCTTCGACAGGTCGTAGAGCTCCCACTTGTAGGCGTTGCATCACGTCGGTCGGCGGGGTGGCCGCCGAGGTTCCACGGCGGGCTGATCGGGCGTGTGTTCGCATACCAACCGTCGTGGTAGATGCCGCGGTTGCCGAACATCTCGAAGTATTGAGTCTTGCGCGCGGACGGCGCGTTCGCGTTGGCCTTGTCCCACGAGTAGACCATGCTCACGCCCTCGATCGGCTTCTGCGAGATGCCGTCGACGGTGGCCGGCGCGGCGACACCGGCCGCCTCGAGGATCGTCGGCACGACGTCGATCACGTGGTGGAACTGGTTGCGGATGCCGCCCGCGTCCTTGATGCGCGCGGGCCAGGCGATCGCCATGCCGTTGCGCGTGCCGCCGAAATGCGAGGCGACCTGCTTGGTCCACTTGTACGGCGTGTCGAGAAGGCCCAGGTCCAGCCGACCGCCATGTGGTTGTAGGTGCGCTCCGAGCCCCAGGCGTCGTAGAAATACTTCAGCTGGTCGGCGACCGGCACTTCGACGCTGTTGAACTGCGGCGACCTCGTTCGGCGTGCCGACCGGCGAGCCCTCGGCGCTCGAGCCGTTGTCGCCGCTGATGTAGATGATCGAGCGTGTTGTCGAGCTTGCCCATGTCCTCGACCGCCTGGATCACTCGGCCGATCTCGTAGTCGGTGTAGGCGAGGTAGGCGGCGTAGACCTCGACTTGGCGCTCGAACATCTTCTTTTCGTCGGCCGAGAGCTCGTCCCACTTCTTGAGCTCTGCGGGCCACGGCGTCAGCACCGCGTCCTGCGGGATCACCCCGAGCTTCTTCTGGTTCGCGAAGATCTGCTCGCGGAGCTGGTTCCAGCCCATCGACGAACGTTGCCCTCTGAACTTCGCGATCCACTCCGGCGTCGGGTGGTGCGGCGCGTGCGTGCCGCCGGGCGTGTAGTGGACGAGGAACGGCTTGTCGGGCGCGGTCTCGTTCAGTCGCTTGATGTGCGCGATCGCGTCGTCCGCCATCGCGGTGGTCAGGTTCCACTTCGGGTTGCCGACATACGGGTAGATCGGCGTCGTGCCGCGGAAGAGGTTGGGCTGCCACTGGCTGGTGTCGCCGCCGACGAAGCCGTAGAAGTAGTCGAAGCCCATGCCGATCGGCCACTGGTTGAACGGGCCGGCCTGGCTCGCCTCGAATGCCGGGGTGTTGTGGTTCTTGCCAAACCACGAGGTCGCGTAGCCGTTCTCGACCAGAATCCGGCCGATCGTCGCCGAATCCCGTGCCGATGATGCTGTCGTAGCCGGGAAAGCCGGTGGACATCTCCGAGATCACGCCGAAGCCCGCCGAGTGGTGGTTGCGCCCGGTGAGGAGAGCGGCGCGCGTCGGCGAGCAGAGCGCGGTCGTGTGGAAGCGCGTGTAGCGCAGCCCGGCCTGCGCGATTCGGTCGAGCGCGGGCGTCGGGATGACGCCGCCGAACGTGCTCGGGGCGCCGAACCCGACGTCGTCGGTCATGATGAGCAGTACGTTGGGCGCGCCCTTGGGCGGCACGATCGTCGGCGGCCACCAGGCTTTCGAATCCTTCTCGACCGGCTTGATCTCGCCGGCGAACTTCGGCGGCACCGGCGGGAGTGCCGTCGACGCGAGCGGCACGGCATAGTCTGCCGAGCCAGGCTGCGGTGCACCGCCTTTTCCGCCGACGGTGATCGGGACCGCAAAGGCCACGATCACCACCACCGGCGGCGACGACGGAGTGCCGCGGGCAAGACGATCTTTCTCTTCATGAGCTCACTTCCTCGCCGACGCGCGGTGACGCGAGCCGAGATTGTCTTGCCTGCCCTCTCTTCATTTTGGCTGGGCCGTCACGTACACGAGGCTGTTCCCCTGAAACACCGCGCGATAGAAGTTCCCGCCGCAGTAGTAGTACTCCACGCCACCGACCGGGGTCGACGTGCAACCCGCGGGGAGGGCCGCAACCACAGTGCCCAGGGGCAGCGGATTCCCAGCGGCGGACGGCGGCGGAGCGGGCGGTGCTGCAGCAACCTGTTGCTTGGCATCGGCCGTCTCCTGCTTCGCGGCGGCGGCCTGCTGCTGCGACGCAGCGGCCTGCTGCTGAGCCGCGGCCGTCTGCTGTTGGGCCTGGACAATCTGTTTTTCATCCGATGCGTGCGACTGTTGCCCCTACCACGACGGCTGTCCTGCGGCGAACGCCGAGGATCGCATGCGCGTCGGGCACCAGTTGCACGGGCATGAGCGGCACCTCGGTGATGAGCATCCCGACGAGGCCGGTGGTCACCACTGCAATCTTCCGTATCATGTTCATGTGTGTCCTCGGCTGCCGGTCAGCGGCTGGAGGCAGCGGTTCGATCAAGCTTGCAGGAACGTGATCGGCTTGGCCCCCTGGGGCGGCGTGAGGACGAACCGTGTATCTGGCGCGGCCGGGGCCACGTTCCAATCGCTCATGACCGTTGTGAAGCTCAGCCGCGCAGGCGTACTCGTGTCGGTGACGACATACTTGCGCGGCAAGAGGCCGGGCTCCGTCGGCAACCCATACCTGAAAGTCGACACCCGGGCGGCTGAAGAGCAAGTGGTCGCACGTCCTTCATCACTTTGAGGGTGCTCATTTCCCCGACTCCTTCTATAGGTGGTGCCATCGAAGTGGCGGCCCGCCGCCAACGGTCCCGCCTCCGCGCAGCTAAGCCCCGTCATGTTCCGATGCTCGCTTTGCCTCAATGAGGAGCCGAATCACTGCCGCCTGAAAGTCCACGAGGCCGTCGAACCTGACGCGGCGGCCGGTTGCCAGATGCTCCACGCGACCGATGAATGGCTCGGGCCGGTGGCCGCTTTCGCGGCTCAGCTGGACCACGAAAGCTCTGTCCGTCGGCAGCTCCGGAGCCTCCGGCGGTGACACTGACGGGTCCCTTGCACGCTTGTCTTCCATCGGTTACCGTCGACGAGTTTCGACGATGACCATGCCGCGAGTCCTGACCTTTGGCCGACATTTCTCCGACCTTTTGCCGACTAGGTGCGGATAGCGTTCTGTGGTAATTCCTCGCCGATGACAAAGCCGTGGACGCTCGCCCCCGCGCACGAGGTGGCGTTTGACGCCTTTCACCTCGATATCGCCCGTCATCGGCTGTGGCGCGGAGAGCGTGAAATTCCGCTCCGGCCCAAGTCGTGGGACGTGCTCTGTTGCCTCGTCGCGCAGCCGGGGTTTCTCGTCGCCAAGGAGACCCTTCACCGCGAGATCTGGCCAGACACCGCAGTGTCGGACGACGCCTTGACCAAGGTGATCGCCGAACTTCGGCGGACTCTCGGAGACAATCCGCGAGCACCGCGCCTCATCGAAACGGTCCACGGACGCGGATTTCGATTCATCGCGAAACTCAGGGGGCTCGAGAACACGACACGCGACACCGCCTTCGCCGGCGGTAGCTCGCCGTCGACGCTCGTCTTAGGCCGAAGCGAGCCGGCAGTCGCGTTTGTCGGCAGACAGCTGGAGCTGAACAGGCTCGACGAGTGCCTGTGCCTTGCGGATCAGGGTGAGCGGCAGATCGTCTTCGTCACGGGCGAGGCCGGTATTGGCAAGACAACCCTCACGGACGAGTTCGTCCGTGCCGCGGCGATACGCGATCCCAGCATCTGCTTCCTTCACGGCCGGTGCATTCAGCAACATGGACAGCGGGAGCCGTACTTGCCGGTGCTGGAGGCGCTCGAGCGCGTGCTGAGTTCATCGCTCGACGCAGCGCTGGTCCCGCGGTTGCGGCGCATCGCGCCGTGCTGGTACGCGCAGATCCCTAAGCTCTTGGCCGACGGCGAGCCGCCACCCCTCAACGGCGCCGCCTTCGCTGCCGCGCCTCAACGCATGCTCCGCGAGATCGGCGCCTTTTTGGAGTCGATGGCGGCCGACTCGACCGTCGTTCTCGTGCTCGAGGATCTGCACTGGAGCGATCACGCCACCACCGACTTCTTGTCGTTCATCGCGGAGCGGCGCGACCCGGCCCGGTTGCTCATCATCGGGACGTACCGGCCCGCCGAGGCCAGCACTCGAGACCATCCGATTCGTGAGGTCAGGCGCACGCTCCGAGCCCACCGGCGCTGCATCGATCTGGCCCTTGATTACCTGTCGGTCGCGAACGTCAGTGAATATCTGCGGCGCCGGTTCGGCGCTCCCGCCCAAGATCTCGCGGCCCTGGTACACGAACGCACGGATGGCAACCCGCTGTTCGTCGTGGCCATCGTCGAGGAGCTCATCCGGCGCGGCCAACTGACGTCGACGCACGATGGCTGGGTGGTGAACGTCGCCAAGGACCGATCGAACCTCGCGGTGCCAAACGACCTCGTGGAAATGTTCGCCGCGCAGTTCCAGAGCTTGACCGCCGATGAACGCGCGATTCTGGAGGCGGCGAGCGTGGCCGGCCTGAGCTTCGCGCCGTGGACCGTGGCCCGGGCCCTCGCTCGTGATGTCGAGAGCGTCGAGGCATCGGCCCAGCACATGGTCAGGTCGCATCTGTTTCTTCATGCGGCCGGCCCGGACGCGAACAGCGCCGTGGCCGGGCGCTACGACTTTGCCCACGCGTTGCACCATCAAGTGATCTATGAGCAGATCCCCGACGGGCGGCGGCGGCGGCTACATCAGATTATCGGCGAGGCGCTCGAGGCCAGATTCGGTGACCGTCTGGACGAGGTCGCTTCCGAGCTGTCCGCCCATTTCGAACGGAGCGGCGACGATGCGCGCGCGGTCAAATATCTGCGCGTCTGCATGGCGCGCGCGCACCAGCGCTTCGCGTACCGGGAGGCTGTCGCATACGGAAAGACCGCCCTCGCCCTGCTCGCGCGGTTACCCGAGACCCCCGACCGCGACCGTCTGGAACTGGAGCTTCGCCTGCTCCTGGGGGTGCCGCTGAACTTCATGCGAGGCTACGCCTCCGCCGAAGTCGGCGAAAACTACGAACGCGCCGGCAAGCTCTGCGCAAATGTCGGCGACGCGCAACAACTGTTCGAGATCGTCCAGTCGGTCTGGTACGCGCAGATGGTCGCCTCTGAGCTCGACGGGGCCACGCGGAGCGCCGACGAGCTTGCCCGCATCGCCACGCGACATCAGACGGCGGAGTTCAGCCTCAGGGCGGAGCTGGCGCGTGGCCGGACGGAGTTCTGGAAGGGCAACTTCCGGGCGGCGGCGCGGATCCTCACGCACTTTCTGAATGAGATCGAGCGACAACCGATTGCGATGCGTGCGGGGATGTATGGCGTCCAACCGCTGATCCCCGGGCTGGCGATATGCGGCCTCACGCTATGGTTTCTGGGCCGCCCAGATGAGGCGCGCACGCTCGCCGGGCGGGGTCTCGCGTTCGCCGAGGACAGCCGACAACCGTTCAGCATCGCGTCCGCTTTGGTTCATTGGGCGATTCTGGAGTTGCTCTGCAGGCGCTGGGACACGGCCGCCGATCTGGCCGCACGCGCGGCGCAGATAAGCGCCGCCAACGATTTCAGTCATTTTGCCGCCTTGAGCCGCTTCTTGGGGGCGGCCGCGCGGGCCGAGCAAGGTGATGTCGAGCGCGGTCTGCCCGAGATGCTCGCCGGTTTGATCGAGCATCGCTCGGTCACCGGGCGGCACATCACCCCCTGATGCTCGCCTTCATCGCCATGGCGTACGCGCGCGCCGGCCGCTGGGACGAGGCGTTACAACGAGCCGAGGAAGGGATCGCGCTCGCCGACACGACCGCGGAATGCTTCTACGCCGCCGAGCTGTGGCGACTCAAAGGCGAGCTGCTGCTTGGAAAGGCACCGACGGTGAAGGAGCACAAGGCTGCTCGAAAGTGTTTCCGTCGCGCACTGGAGATTGCCCAGGAACAAGCCGCAGCCTCCCTGGCGCTCAGGAGCGCGATGAGCCTGGCCCGCCTGGGAATGCGGCAGCCCGCGGCTCAAGAGGAGCGTAAGCGTCTGCGCTCGTTCTATGCTTCTTTCACGGAAGGATTCGACACGAGAGACCTCAGAGATGCCACGGCACTCCTCAGCGACCTTGCCGACCGGAAGATTCATGGCCCCTCGCCTCCGCGATAGTATTCCGGCCTAGAGACTTTTCGATTTCTGGGACCATCGGTCCCAGAAGCCTCACCCACTCTCGCGGAGGAACCCTCTATGGGTCACACGGTTACCGTCTTTGCAGTCACGTTCGCGCTGTTTCTGGGCATGTTGCTCTTCCTCGAGATCGGCCGGCGAGCCGGCATCCGGCGATCGCACGACGATTCCGCCGCCGCGGCGGAGGGCATCGGCGCGGTCGATGGGGCCGTCTTCGCCGTGCTAGGGCTGCTCATCGCCTTCACCTTCTCCGGAGCCGCCACCCGATTCGACGCGCGACGGCAGCTGGTCGTCGAGGAGACCAACGACATCGGTACGGCCTATCTCCGGCTCGACCTGCTGCCGCCTGATGCTCGGCCCGCGCTGCGAGAAAGCTTTCGGAGCTACCTCGACTCGCGTATCGAGACGTACCGGAAGCTGCCGGACCTTGCGGCGGCCCGAGCATCGCTGGCCAGGTCCAACGAATTACAGAGACAAATCTGGCGCCAGGCGGTCGAAGCGATCGAGCCGGAGCGCGCGCTGGTGGCGCCGCTGCTGCTGCTCCCCGCGCTGAACGCGATGATCGACATCACGACGACACGAACCATGGTGACGCAGATGCACCCGCCAAGGATCGTCTTCGTGATGCTGTTCGGCATGGCGCTCGCGGCGTCCTTGATGGCGGGCTTCGGCATGGTCGGCAGCACCCTGCGCAGCCGACTGCACATGCTCGGGTTCGCGCTCGTCATGGCGGTCGCGATCTTCGTCATCCTCGACATCGAGTACCCGCGTCTGGGCCTGGTGCGGGTGGACGCCTTCGACCAGGCGCTGACCGACCTGCGCGAGAGCATGAATCGAGACGTCCGATGAGACGGTAACGCGTCACTCCAGTCCCGCTTGCTTGCGGAGGATGCGCCGCACCTCCTCGATCGTATGCGGGTTGCCCTCCGCGGAGTGACCCGACCTGACCACCAGCTCCGACTCCACCGGTTCGATGTGGGCGCTCGAGTACTGCACCACGCCGTCGTTGCCCTGCGTGACCGGTCCGTCGGTATCGACGGCGATGATCGAGTTGACGGTGACGTCCGACGCCACCGGGATGTTCTCCAGAGCGCTTGATGTAGTTGCTATGCGGTGACATGTTGTCGATCGCCGAGGGAACGAATGGGCTCCGGGCGGCGCCGGAGTTCCGGGCGATGTCGAGGGCGAGGCTCGAGACGGGCAACGGCGGGTTCAGCAGGAACCGGACCGCGTCTTCGATGATCGTGCGTCCGGCCACGAAGCTCCCGCGGTGCGGGGTACAGATGAACACCACGCGCGAGACTTCAGGAAGGGGCTTCACGAACATCGCGTTCTGGAGCAATGCGCGAGCGCCGCCGTGGGATCCGCCTCCAGCGGGACGCGCTCCCCGGCGATCGAGACGGCCTCCGCGTCCCAGGCCAGGTAGAGCTCGAGCGCGGCCGTGAGCGGCTGGGACTCCACAAGGACGCGACGGGCCTGTGGGATACGAAGGAGCGCGGTCACCTGCACTTTGGGGCCACCATGTCCTGGCCTGGCCGCGCCGGGTCGATAGGGCGGGTGGCGGCGGCGAGCGAAGCACCGAGTCCCGGCCGGCGATAACGCATCCCGAGCCCTCGCACCTCGAGCTCGGAGGTCGGGACGAACGCATAGAGCTCCCGGTCCCCGGCGCGCAGGGCGGCGCGATCGAAGCTCACCTCGAGACGCCCGAAGGGCAGCTCGAACGTGCCCGCCGCCGGCACGACGTCCGTCCCGTCCTGCGACGCGAAACCGGAGACGACGGCCAGGTCGTAGATATCGGCTGCCATGCGCAGGCGCGGATCGAAGCGGCCCGGAGCGCCCTGGAGCCCTTCCGGGAACAGGAACGCCCAGGCATAGACGGCTGACGCCAGGTGGTATTCGCGCTTCGCGGCTGCCCGCCCGTGCAGAAAGGACAGCTCGGCCAGGGCGAAGAGCACGTCGACGTCACCTCGCGCCGCGACCATCGCTCGATGCAAGTCGGCGAGGGCGGCCTCGGGGCGCTTCTCGAACTCCTCGAGTAAGCCACGCTCGCGGAGCACGTTGCGCGTGGGCCAGCTCAACTCGCCCGAGGCGATGGCACCGCGGTTCAGCTCGTGGTAGACGGTCGTCGGATCGGCGCGGACCGCGAAGACCGGGGACGCGCACGCAGCGACCAGGAGACACAGCGCCTTCAGGAAGATCAGTCGGCCGATGGTCACGGGGCGCTCCCTCGCGGCCTATCCGGAGCCTCGTTGAGGAACCGGACCTCGCGCTGCGGAAATGGGAAGGTCATGCCGGCTGCGCGCAGCGCCGCATAGACGCGTACCGCCAGCTCGGTCTGGATCGTGATCCACCGCTCGATATGATTCGTCCAGGCTCGAAGCTCGAAGTTGATCCCGCTGTCACCGAACCTGATCAAGACCGCCTGAGGCAGCGGCTGCTTCAGGATCTCGGGATGCGCACCGGCCACCGCCTCCAGCACCTCGATGACCTTCTCGGGCGCGCTCCCGTAGTCGACGCCCACGGGAATGTCGATGCGACGCCGGCGGTCAGAGGCCGTCCAGTTGGTCACCCGTTCCGCGACGAGCTGCGCATTGGGGACGACAATGTCGGCTCCCTGATAGGTGCGCACCGTGCTCGCCCGGATCCCGATCCGGGAGACCTCGCCCTGGAGATCACCCACTTCCACGATGTCGCCGACGCGGATCGGCCGCTCGAAGAGAAGGATGAGCCCGGAGACGAAATTGTTGACGATGCTCTGCAGACCGAACCCGAGGCCAACACCGAAGGCGCCGGCCAGGATAGTCGCTTTGGTGAGGTCGAGTCCGATCGCGCCCAGGGCCAGCAAGAACCCGAGGGTGAGGATGACGTAGTTCAAGAGGCTCGAGACGGCGTAGGAGATGCCGCGCGTCATCTGCGTGCGTGGATAGACGTCCTCTTGCAGCACGAAGCGGAGGAACGCCGAGACCGAGATAGGCCAGCCACACGGTGAGAACGAACTCGAGCACGTCGCCCGCCGAGAAGCTGATCGCGCCGCGGCCGACCCTGGCAGCCAGCACCGCCTGCACGAACGACAGCGCCGGCTGGAAGAGACCGGCGTAGTCCAGGACGCGGGCGACCCAGGTCGTGATCGCGAGCCAGAGCCAGATAAGTGATGCGCGGCGTTCCAGGAGATCGCCATGGTGTTGCACCATCCGCAGGAGGCGCAGCGGCCACACACGCAGGGCGACGGCCGTCAGGCCCCCGACCACACGGACGCACGCGTAGAGCGTCAGCGCCAGGGCGCCGCCGCCGAAAAGCCCGGAGGCCAGCAGCCGCGCCAGACGCATGTAGCCCGCGGCCCCGGCTGCCAGCCCTACGGCGAGCACGAACAGGACGAGGCCCGCGCCGATCCGGAACGTGCGCAGCCGCTCGGTCTCCGCGTCCGTGGCGGCCAGCGCTCCGAATCTCAGCGACTGAGTGAGCACGGCCGCGCCCGCCATCATTTCCAGGGCGAGGAGAGCCTGCTCGAGCACGGGCACACCGGCAATCGCCTGTCGGAAACTGTCGACAGCAAAGAGGAGCGCCAGCGCATAGGCCGGGATCACCAGACGGGGCGCGATCGCCGGCCGTATCAGCCGGATGACCGGCACGAGCACCAGCACCTCGGATAGTTGCCGCAGGCTCTGAGGGACCGTCGAGATTGGCGCAGACACGAAGAGCAAGGTGAGAGCCAGCGCCGCGGCGTATGGGCGATCGAATATGGTGACCCCGGCGAGCTCGTTGGTGCCGGACGCGTTGAATCGGCGAACCTGACGACGTGCGGCGAGGAACATGGCCACCAGCGCCACGAGGACCGCGACGTGTAGCGGCAGTCCCCCCGACGGGTCAGTGGCGTACCGTACGACGTCGGCGCGGCGGGCCACGGCGAGCTCGCGGAGGCGGTCCCGCAGGGCGCCGCGCGCGGTCCTCCACGCCTCCGCGCCCCAGATGGGCGGACTGTCCCGCGCCAGGATTCCCCCCATGGCTTGCTGCTGAGCCTGGGTGAATTGCGACAGCACGTCGGCGGATCGTGCGACCTCTTTCGCCACGGCGCTTTGAAGATCCAGGACGGCGTTGCGCTGGGCGATGAGCGGCGCCTCCGCCGCCTCGATACCGGCGAGCGCCGCGTCGACCTGGACGAGGATCGCCGCCGGTGCGCCGGACGCCACCGAGGCCTCCCGTGTTTGGCGCCACGTCTTCTTGATCTCGGCCAGACGATGCAGCGTGTCCTGCAAGAGCGTCGCTCGCCGCGTGAGGGCGCCGAGCCACGCGCTCGTCTGAAGGTGTCGCTGCTGCCAGAGTTGTTGCTGTAGCTGGATCACGTCGAGGCTCGGGTGGCTGCGCAGCGTCGTCTCCGCGTCGGCCAGCTCGAGCTCGACCTGCGCGCGCGCCTCGTGCAGGCGCCTCCGGATCGTCTCGCTCTCGGCGTTCTCGGCCAGCGGCTCGGTCAGGGTGCGGAGGAGCTCCGGCATCTGCGCGGCTCGCGTCGCGACGTCCGCGACCGGGATCGCGCCCGAGGCGGGCGCCGGAGACGGCGCCGCCGGCACCGTCGTCGTCGGCGATCCTTGCCCTTCCGCGTCGCCGAGGGAGAACGAAACGAACAGGGCGAGAGCCGCAAGCGAAAGCCCGAGGAGAGAGAACCTCAGGGGTGCCGGCCCGCGATACGAACCTGCCCAGGGCCGGGACCGGCCGCGGGCGTGGAGGGATTGAGCCAGACGTAGACGGCGAACGGGACGCCGCCGCCGACCAGGAAGTGTAACAGCGGTTCTCCGAGCCAGCGTTTCATCACGAGGATGCTTCAGGAGATAGCCGGTCCCGGCGTCGTACGTCGATGGGACCTTCGTCGCATGCTCCGCCACGAGCAGCCTACGTGACGCCGATGAGCGCTGCGAGTCGTTCTGAGTCGGTGCTGAGCGCGGCCGATTCGCCGTCGTAGACGATACGCCCCTTGTCCATGACGACGGTCCGCGAGGAGAAGGCGAGGGCGACCCGGCTGTTCTGCTCGACGAGCACGATCGAGAGCGCGCCCTCGCCGCGCAGCCGTAACAGCACCGTCGCGAGCGCTTCGACGATCACCGGCGCCAGCCCTTCCGTCGGCTCGTCCATGAGCAGTACCGATGGATTCGTCAGAAGCGCGCGCGCGATCGAGAGCATCTGCTGCTCGCCGCCCGAAAGCTGGTTTCCCATGTTCGAGAGCCGTGCGCCCAGGTTCGGGAACAGATCGAACACCCGCTCCTGGGTCCAGTGCCCCGGCCGGGCGCCGATCGTCAGGTTCTCGCGCACGGTGAGCGACGGGAAGATCTCGCGCTCTTGCGGAACCCAGCCGATGCCACCCCGGGCGCGGCGAAAGGTCGGGAGGCGATCGAGGCGCGCGCCGCCGAGCAACACCTCGCCCTGATGCAGGGTCGTGTGGCCCATCACCGTCGCCAGCAAGGTCGTCTTGCCGACGCCGTTGCGTCCGATCACGCTGAGACTCTCGCCTCGTGCCAGCGTCAGGTTGATGTCCTCGAGCACGACCGTCTCGCCGTAGCCCGCCGAGACGTGACGCAGGACCAGCGCCTCAGCCATGGCTGGCCTGACCGAGATAGACCGCCCGGACGTTCGCGTCGGCGCCGATCTCGCGCGGCGTCCCCGTCGCGAAGACGGCGCCGCTCACCAGCACGGTGATGCGCTGGGCGAACCGGAACACGAGATCCATATCGTGGTCGATGATGAGGACCCCGATGTCCCGCGGCAACCCGTCGATCGCGTCGAGGATGATGTGGCTCTCGGCGCTGGGCACGCCGGCCGCCGGCTCGTCGAGCAGCAGGATCTCGGGCGTCAAGCCGAGCGCGATGGCCAGCTCGACCAGCCGCTGCCGGCCGTAGGGAAGCTCGGAGATCCGGCGGCTCGCGTCGGCGGTGAGCTTGAGCGTTTCGAGCAGCTGCATCGACTCTTCGACCACGTCGCGGCGCGTGCCGGCCGGCTGGAACATCGACGGCGCGGCGCCGACGCGCTCGGCCACCGCGATATAGACGTTTTCCAGAACGGAGAGCCGGCGGAACAGGCGGTTGATCTGAAAGGTCCGGGCGATGCCGAGCTTGACCCGCTGCGCCTGATCGACCCCCGTGATGTCGCGCCCCTTCATCAAGATCGCCCCCGACGTGGGCGGGATGACGCCGGTGAGCAGGTTGACGAACGTGGTCTTGCCGGCGCCGTTCGGGCCGATCAGCGCGTGCCGGGCGCCGGCCTCGAGCCGGAAGTCGATGTCACGCGCGGCGGCCAGCGCGCCGAAGTTCCGGCACAGCGCGCGCGTCTCGAGAAGCGGCGTGGTCACGATGTCGCGCGCGGCGGCCGCAGTCGACGGGCCGCGGCCTCGATGATTCCCAGGATCCCGTTGCGCGCGAACAGGGCGATGACGACGAGCAGGAGCCCGAGTCCGAGCTGCCACGCCGTGGGATAGATCTTCGAGAGAAAGTGCGACAGAGCCACGTAAGCGACCGCGCCGACGAACGCTCCGTACAGCCGGCCGTAGCCGCCGAGGACCAGAATGATCAGCACGGTGGCCGCGCGGTCGAGGCCCAGGGTGCCGAGGTTCACGTAGGCGTTGGCCTGCGCCCAGACGCCGCCGGCCACGCCGGCGATGGCCGCCGAAAGCGCGTAACAGAGAACGAGGCGCCGGCGAACGGGCGCGCCGACCGCGTGCATGCGCAGGCTGTTCTCACGAATTCCCGTCAAGCTCTGGCCGAATGGCGAGTAGACGAGCGTCCGCACGAACACGAAGCAGACGAAGAGCACCGAGAGGGCGTAGAGGTACTGGGTCTTTGGATAGAGCGGATTGAACTCGAACATGCCGAGCACCGGCGTGATCTGCAGGCTGTCGAGACCGTCGAAGCCGCCGGTGTAGTCGTGCGCGAGATTGGCGGCCTCCTCGAGGAGCGCCATCGTGCACAACGTGAGCATGAGCAGGGTCAGCCCTCCGGTGCGCAGGAGCACGAGCCCCGATCCGAGACCCACGATCGCCGCGACCGCCGCCGCGAGGATCAGGCCCGTGATCGGCTCGTTCCAGATTCCGCGCTTCGCCAGCATGCCGACCGTGTAGGCGCCGGCGCCGAAAAAGGCCGCCTGACCGAGGGTGACGATCCCCGCGTAGCCCAGGACGAGATCGAGCGAGAGCGCGAAGAGGATCGTGATCAGGAGCTCGGTGCCGAACCCGAGATACTTCGGGAACACGAAGTAGAACGCGAGGGCCAGGAGCCAGGGAATCGGCTCCCACGCGCGCAGACGGTGGCGGCCGGCCAGCGCGACCGCCGCCGGATGATCGACCCAGCTGACCGCCGACCGCGTCACGTGCTCTTGGTGCCGAAGAGGCCCTGCGGCCGCCAGAGCAAGAGGAGGATCGTGAGCGCGTAGATGAACGCCGTGCCGCCCGACGGCACATACTTCTTGAGCGCGAAGTCGAGCACGCCGATCAGCAGCGCGGCGTAGAAGACGCCGGTGACCCGGCCGAGGCCGCCGACGGCGACGACGATCAGGAAGTAGACGAGGTACTTCAGCGCGTACTGGGGATCGAGGCCCAGAAATTCGGCGCCGAGCCCGCCGCCGAGCGCCGCCATGCCGCCGCCGAAGGCGAAGGTCAAGGTGAACAGGCGCCGGATATTGATGCCGAGCGACTCGGCCATGCGCCGGTTGTCGACGGCGGCGCGGATCTGGGCGCCCATCCGGGTCCGCTCGAACACGAGCCAGAGCCCGCTCACGATCAGGATCCCGACCACGATGAGAAAGACGCTGTAGGTGCGGTACTGCGTGATCCCGAGATTGATCTGGCCGCGAAGAAACGCCGGCAGCATCAATGGCTGGTTCTCGGGCCCGACGAGCACGGTGACCGACGCGATCATCACGAAGACGAGGCCGATCGTGAAGAGCACCTGATCGAGCTCGGTCGCCCGGTAGAGCCGCGAGTAGAGCAGCCGCTCCAGCACAGCACTCAGGGCGGCGATGACGACGAATCCGATCACGAGCGCCGGCGCGAAGCCCAGGCCCCAGTGCTTCATCGCGTGCGCGATCACGTACCCCCCGAGCATCGCGAAGCCGCCGTGGGCCAGATTGACGAAGCCCATCAAGCCCATCGTCACCGACAGCCCGACCGACACGATGAACAGCACCATGCCGGCGGCCACGCCGCCGAGGACCATGCTGGCGACGTCGATCCCCGAAGATCACGGGCGCGTCGTGCGGACGCTCACCTGGATTTATAGGCGCGCCTCGGCCGGCAGGGCCCCAGCCCCGCGACGGCCTGCAGCGCGCATCCGGATTTATAGGCGCGCCTCGGCCGCTGGGGCCCCAGCCCCGCGACGGCCTGCAGCGCGCATCCGGATTTATAGGCGCGCCTCGGCCGGCGGGGCCCCAGCCCCGCGACGGCCTGCAGCGCGCACCTCACTTCGGCGCGCACGGACCGATCTTCTGCTCCTTGCAGGCGTCCTTGACCCCGTCGATCTTGCCGATCACCTTCTGGTAGACGCGGCCATCCTTCATCACCGCCTCGGACAGGTACTCGTTCATGACGATGTCGCGCGTGACGGGATCGATCATGATCGGGCCGCGCGGGCTCGCGAACCTCCACCCTTTGAGGGCTTCGAGCGCGGCGTCGACCTCGATCTTGCCCTTCAGCGCCTGGGTGACGTGCACGATCGCCGCCATGCCGTCGTAGCCGCCCACCGCCATGAAGTCGGGCGTGGTGCTGGCGCCATACTCCTTCTTCCACGCCTCCACGAAGCGCTTGTTCTCGGGGTTGTCGAGATCGGCGTGGTAGTGGTGCATCGTGATCAGGCCGACCGCGGCCGAGCCCATCGCCTGGAGCTTCGTGTCCTGGGTGATGTCGCCGGGGCCGATCAGCCTGATACCGGCCTCCCGCATGCCGAGCGCCGCGTAGGTCTTCACCACCGCGGCCGCGTGGTCGCCGGCCGGGACGAAGACGAAGAACAGGTCCGGCTTCTTGTCCTTGGCGCGCTGGAAGAACGGCGTGAAGTCAGGCACCGCGCCGGCGCCGCCCATCGGAATCTCGTCGATCACCTTGCCGCCGTTGGCCTCGAAGCTCCGCTTGAACGCGGCGAGGCTGTCCTTGCCGGGCGGAAAATCGGTGTAGCCGACGACCGCCGTCTTGGCGTTGAGGATCTTCGCCGACGCTTCGCCGAGCGCATAGCCGGCGTGCCACATGCTGAACGAGGTGCGGACGTAGTACGGCGACAGGTTGGTGATGTGCGCGGTGCCGGCGTTCATGATCACCGCGAGCTTCTTGCCCGCGCTGACGATCGGCGCGGACGCGATCGCGTTCGGCGAGTAGATCCAGCCGGCCAGGACGTCGACGTTGTCCTGGGTCAGGAGCTCCTGCACCGCGATCTTCGCGTTGGCGCCGCTCGGATCCTTCACGTCGCGCCGGATCATGGTGATCTTGTACGGCTTCACCTTGTCGGCGTTGAGCTTGAGGTAGAGCTCCATCCCACGGTCGACCAGCTGGGCGAACTCGGCGCCGATCCCCGTGTACGGCAGGGCGACGCCGACCTTCACTTCCTGCGCCTGCGCCGAGCTGATGCCGAGGGCGAGCGCGACGGCGGCGATCGCGATGATGCGTTTGATCATGAGCATGGTCCTCCGGAGGGTTCGGGCCCCGTCAGTCTGGTACCGCACAGTATGGGCGAAATACTAGGGCAAGAGTCGGAAACCACGCAAGCCGCGCAGTGCGCGCGCCCGGCGCGCGGGAATGTGCGATGATCGGGCCCGGGACGCCAGGGATTGGCGGCCACCGCGCGGCTGCGGCCTGTGCGACAATGCGCGAGCGCAGGACGGCCGGTCGGGCCGACCAGAAGCCGAGACCGAAGACGACTGAGGAGGAGACGAGCGTGGCGAAGTTCAAGGTGGTCACCCCGAGCGGTGCAAGCTATGCGGTGCCCGGCGCGGGCTACAAGCTCGAGATGGAGGCCCTCGCGCCGATCGACGCCGAGATCGTCGAGATCGCGGCCAAGACCGACGAGGAGTTCGTCAAGGAAGCGCGTGACGCGGACGCCCTCTACGCGAAGGGACGCCGTATCACCAAGCGCATGATCGACGGGCTCGAGCGGTGCAAGGTGATCTCACTCGGCAGCGTGGGCGTCGACTCGGTCGACGTCGACGCGGCGACGGCCCGCGGCATCCCGGTCACCAATGTGCCCGACACGTTCATCGAGGAAGTCGCCGACCACGCCATGATGCTGATCCTGGCCACGTATCGCCGCCTCACGACGATGGACCGGATGGTCCGCGACGGACGCTGGGCGGAGGGCCGGCCGATCCTGTCCCAGTTCCCGCGCCTGATGGGCCAGACCCTCGGTCTCATCGCCTTCGGCCACGTGGCTCGCGCGGTCGCGGTGCGGGCGCGCGCCTTCGGGTTCCACATCCTCGCGTACGATCCGTACGTCGAGGAGCTGGTCGTCAGTCAGTACGGCGTCGAGCCCGTGAACCTCACCGAGCTGCTGCAGCGCTCGGACATCGTCTCGATGCACGCGCCGGCGACCGCCGACGCCCACCATCTGATGACGGAGCACCACTTCCGGCTCATGAAGCCAGAGGCGCTCTTCATCAGCACCGGGCGCGGCCCGACGACCGACGAGCCGGCGCTCATCAAGGCGCTGAAGGAAGGCTGGATCGCCGCGGCCGGCCTCGACGTGCTCGAGCAGGAGCCGCCCGACAACAACAATCCGCTCCTGAAGATGGACAACGTCATCCTGACGCCGCACGTGGCCTCCGCGTCCGCGAGGTTCGATCCCGTGCGCAAGCGTCGGGTCGGTCAGGAGATCGCGCTCGTGCTCGGCGGCCGCTGGCCGCGGAGCTGCGTGAATCCGTCGGTCCTCGAGCGGAGCACGCTCGTGCGCTGGCAGCCCTACTCGATGGAGCGCGGGCCCGGGCGCCATAACGCATATAGAGGAGGCGCGATGGCGCGCAAGCGGCTCGTCCTCAAGAACACGGCGTTGTTCAGCGACCCGGCGAATCTCAGCTGGGAGCGCTACGTCAGCATGCAGGCTCGCGAGCGCGAGCGGTATCTCGCCGAGCGTGCGAGCATCCCCGACGACACCCTGAACTACAAGAACGTCAGCCCGCGCTATCTCGAGAACGCCGTCGACCAGTTCGCCAACAACTACTATTCCGAGCTGTCCGCGACACACTACGTCGCGACCGCCGCCGCCAACGCCCCGTTCGACGAGCTGAAGAAGTCGGCGCTGTTCCAGCTGGCCGACGAGCAGCGCCATCTGGAGATGGATCGCGAGGTGTTCGAGCGGGCCGGCATCCCCGAGCGCGACTGGCTCGCCGCGTGGGAGTCGCCGGGAACGACCTGCCGTTTCTTCCGCCACCTGCTCGAGCTCGAGGACTCCATCGAGATCCTCGTGAAGGGCAACTTCGTCGCCGAGGGCGCCGCGGGGCCGGGCACGTTCACGGTCCTGGCGGACGGCGCCGAGGCGCGCGGCGACGTCCTGTCGGCGGTGAACCATCGAGCGCGCATTCGCGACGAGACCCGCCACATCAGCTACGGCCGCGCCCTGGTGAAGGCGCTGATCGAGGACGACCCGGGCAATCTCGAGACGATCCAGCAGTGGCAGGACGACAGCCTGCGCCTCTTCTCCGAGGTGGCTCGCGGCGGCGAGCGGCAGGCGTGGTGGGAAGGATTCCTCGGCTCGTACTACAAGATCGCGCTCCCGATGGGGCTTCGTCCGACCGCGTTCTGATCTGGCTCGTCGCCCTGATCCGCTCCGAACGGCCAGGAATCTCCCAGCGCTGAGCCCGGATCATCCACGTTTAGCGCGTTGGAATTTCTGGAATCAGCATATTTAATAGCCACTTACCAATCTCTTACCAGTGGTACGCCGATTGCTGGAAGAAGGGGTAGCCGTTCACGGCGAACCCTATGCGCGTATTGGTCATCGACGACGATCAGGCGGTCTGCGAGGTCTTCGGGGAGTTCCTCCACGAGATCGGCCACGAGCCCGTCATCGCCCACACGGCCGAAACGGCGCTCGACACACTCAGCGCTGAACGCCCGGATGCGGTTCTCCTCGACGTGTGCCTGCCCGGCATGAGCGGGCTCGACTTCATGAAGCTCGAGACGGTCCGCGACCTGCGCGTCCCGATCCTCGTCATCTCTGGACGCGCGACCGAAAGCCAGGCGCAGGAGGCCATGCGGGCGGGTGCCTTCGATTTCATCGGCAAGCCCGTCGCGCTCCGTCGCCTGCAAGAGGCCCTGGCGTGCTTCGAGACACCGGCGAAAGCGCCGCGCAAGCCGAAGGTCGACGAGGTCGACTCCGAGCGGCGGCGGGCGCCGCGGGCCATGCTCTCGCTGCCGGTCCAGATCCGCGAGCAGAGCGGCGACGTGTGGGAATCCACCTCGGTCAACCTCAGCGCCTCCGGCATCAAGGTGCGCGCGAACGGCGCGCGCCGCTCCGGCGGCGTCGCGACGCTCTCGATCACCTTGCCCGAGAGCGACACGCAGCTCGAGGTTCCGTCGATCCTCGTGCGCGCCGACGACGAGGGCTACGCGTTCGCCTTCAAGGACCACAGCGACGAGCGACTCCAGGAGCTCGGCGAGTTCGTCCGACGATCGGTCGGCGCGCCGACCGTCGACGTCGAGTCGCACGTGCGCATCCTGCACCGCATCGGCGAGGCGATCAGCGCCACCCTGGACGTCGACGAGGTCCTGCGCATCGCGCTCGACGCGCTCACGCACGTCACCGGCCACGAGATCTCGAGCCTGCACCTGCTGTCGGCGGACGGCACGACCCTGCACCTGCGCGGCGACCGGGGCCTGCGGCCGCGGCTGCGCGAGATCAATCGCGTGCTCCCGACCGGGCAAGGGCTCATCGGCGGCGTGGCCGCCACCGGCAAGACCTTGCACTGGGCGCACGTCAGCGAGTCCGTCGATCTGCTCCCGGCGGCGCGGGCGGCCGTCACCCAGGAAGGGATCCACGCCTTCGTGTGCGTGCCGATCCACAGCCGGGGACGGATCCTCGGCGCGCTCTCGCTCGGCCGCCGCACGCCCGAGGCGTTCACCGAATCCGAGATCGCGCTCGTCGAGGCGTGCGCCAACCAGATCGGTCTCGCCCTGCAGAACGCGCAGCTCTACTCGGCGACACGGCGCCAGCTCGACGATCTCAAGTCGGCCGAGGCTCAGCTCATCGAGGGCGACAAGCTCTCGACCGTGGGCAAGCTCGCGGCCGGTCTCGCGCACGAGACGCGCAATCGCCTGACCGCGATCCTCGGGCAGGCGGAGCTCCTGCTCATGGGCTCGGACGGTCCCGCGAAGAGCCGCGAGCGGTTGCACACGATCGTGCAGGAGACGTCGCGCGCGGCGCAGATGCTCCAGAACCTGTTGCGGTTCACCAGCGGGCACTCCGCCGAGCGGCATCCCTGCCGTCTCGAGGATCAGATCCAGTGGGTGGTCGAGCTCAAAGCCCACCAGTTCCGGCGAGACAGCGTGAAGGTCGTCACCGACTTCGGGGACGTTCGGCCGGTCCTGGCCGACGAGGGTCAGATCCAGCAGGTGCTCCTCAATCTCGTCCAGAACGCGCACCAGGCGATGGCCAACCACAAGGGCGAGCGCGAGATCATCGTGCGGCTGTCCGAGCCCGGCGGGCCGAACGTTCGCCTGGAAGTGCTCGACTCCGGCCCCGGCATCCATCCCAACGTGCTGCCACGCATCTTCGAGGCCTTCACCACGACGAAGGCGCCCGGCGAGGGCACGGGGCTCGGCCTCTGGGTCTCCTATTCCATCGTCGAGCAGCACCAGGGATCGCTGAAGGCCGTCAACCGCCCGGAAGGCGGCGCCGCCTTCATCGTCGAGCTCCCCGCCGCCACCGCCTGAGGACGCTGGCTCGCTCCTCTCAGCTCGCTTCGGGCGGTCGCCGCGTCCACCATTCGCACTGCTGCTCGTACGTGTGCGCCGCGCGAAGCAACGTGGCTTCGTCGAAGTGACGCGCGATCAGCTGCAGGCTCAGCGGCATTCCCGATCGGGTGAAACCACACGGCACGGCGATCGCCGGTAGCCCGGCGAGCGCGGCGGGGGTCACGTAGGAGCGCCGCGTGAAGAAGCGCCCGGCCACTTCGTGCCGGCTCGTGATGACGCCGCGCGCGGCGGCGATGGGCGGGGCCGCCTGGTGCGCGGTCGGGCACAGGAGCAGATCGTGACGCGCGAACGCGTCGAGCATCTCGGCGCGGAGCAGCGCGCGCGCCCGCGCCGCCCGCTGCTGGATCGCCGCCGGAATCAGGCTGGCGGTCAGGAGGCGGCGGCGCGTCCCCTGATCGTAGTCAGCCGCGCGCGTGCGGAGCCAGCCGTAGTGCACGCCGGCGCCGTCGGAGTCGGCCAGCGCCATGAAGATCGCGCCGGCCAGCGGGACGAGGCGCAATGAGATCTCCTCGGTGACGGCGCCCAGCTGCTCGAGTCGCCGCGCCGCCTCGACGACGGCCTCCCTCACCTCGCCGTCGGTCTCAGGGCCGACGGTCAGCTCGCGGATGATCCCGATGCGAAGCCCCCGCACTCCGCCGGCGAGCGCCCGCGTGTAGTCCGGCACCGGGACGCGGCTCGAGAGCGGATCCCTGGCGTCGTATCCCGCGATCGCCTGGAGCAAGCACGCCGCGTCTTCGACGGTTCGGGCGAGCGGGCCGGGAGTGTCCATCGACCAGCTCAGCGGAAACGAGCCGTGCCGGGACACACGGCTCCACGTCGGGCGAAGCCCGACGACGCCGCAGAACGACGCGGGTGACCGCACCGAGCCGCCGGTGTCCTCGCCGAGCGACGCGGCGCAGAGGCCGGCGGCGACCGCGATACCCGAGCCCGACGAAGAGCCGCCGGGATCGTGGTCGAGATTCCACGGGTTCCGCGGCTGGCCGAACGGAAATTGCTGCGTGCCACCGAGGGCGAACTCGGTCAGGTTCAGCTTGCCCAGCAGGACGCCGCCCGCCGCGTTCAGGCGCGAGATCGTCGTCGCGTCCTCGACCGGCACGTGATTTTCGAGGATCCGTGAGCCCGACGTCGTGCGGACGCCGGCGGTGTCGAATTGATCCTTCACCGCGTAGGGAACCCCGTGGAGCGGGCCCAAGGTCTCGCCGCGCATCACGGCGGTTTCCGCCCGGCTCGCCGCGGCGAGCGCCGCGTCCGGGAGCACCGTGATGTAGGCCCGGAGCCGGGAATCGAGCCGCTCGATGCGCTCGAGGAAGACCCGAGTGATCTCGACCGGCGACGCCTTACGCTCGCGCACGAGAGCGGCGAGCCGCCGGACGCCCAGAAACGCGACGTCGGCCCGATCGGCCGTCATACCCGACTCGCGGTCATCCGCGACCTGCGGTCACGAAGGAGACGGGTCGCCGAAGCCGGGGACGGGCTCGACCGTCTCCAGCGGCAACCCGGCCAGCGGGGCCAGCGCTTCGATCAGCGCGTTGAGCCGATGGGTCACCTCCGTCACGTCCTCGGGCGTGACGGGCAGATCGAGCGCCGCCGCCAGCGCGCCGACCTGTTCGGCGGTCAGCTCCCTCACCGCGCGATCCGCGCCCGAGTTCTCAACAGGCCGGGCGGCGCAGCACCTCGGGCGAGATCTTGCGCGCCACGAGCTTGCCGTCGCGACTGTCGGAGACCATGCGCCGATTCTCCACGACCACCCGCCCGCGCAGGATCGTCGTCACCGGCCAGCCCTGGATCGCCCAGCCTTCCCAGGGGCTGTAGTCGCTGACGTGGAAATCTTCGCGCGCCAGTGTCTTCTTGATCGCCGGATCGATGATCGCGATGTCGGCGTCGCTGCCGGGCGCGATGACGCCCTTCTTGGGGTAGAGGCCGAGGATCTTCGCGGCATTCGTGGCGGTGACATCCGCGAAGCGCTCGAGCGGCATCTTCCGCTTCACGACGCCTTCGGAGTAGACGATCCCCATGCGCGCCTCGGCGCCGAGGTTGCCGCCCGTCACGTTCTCGAGGTCCTGGCCGCGGAGCTTCACGTCCAGCGACGTCGGGAACTCGTCGGTCGCCGTCGTCGAGATGCCGTCGCGCACGAGCCCGTTCCAGAGCGCCGCCTGGTCTTCGGGATACTTGAGCGACGGATACGTGTGATAGCAGAACCCGCGCGGGCTCTTGTAGTCCTCGGCGTTGAAGCACGCGTAGTGGTGCAAGGTCTCCGCGTAGATCGGATAGCCCCCGGCGCGCGCCTCGGCGACGGCCTCCACGCCCTCGCGGGCCGACGTGTGCACGAAGTAGACGCCGGCGCCGGTGTGCGCGGCCAGCTGGATCGTGCGGCGAAACGCGAGCTTCTCGGAGAGCTTGTTGTGCACGAGCGGCAGGAGCCAGCCGTCGGTCTGCTTCTCCTCGCGGAACTTCTCGTACATGAACTGCACGATGTCGTGGTCCTCGGCGTGCACCACCATGATCCCGTTGTGCGGCGCGATCTTCTCCATCGCCAGCTGGATGCGCCCGTAGTCGAGCCGATAGGGGTGGCGCTTGGGATGCGGCGGCAGCACGTCGACCGTGAACACCTTGAAGCTCGGGAAGCCCGCCTGGACCGCCTCCGGCAGCTGGTCGAAGAGCTTGATGGGCAGGACCCCCTGGAGCGTCACGTGGAAGGAGTAATCCGCGTACGAGTTGCCCTTCCAGCGCGCGGCGCGCGTCTCGATCACCTGCTGCACATCCGTGCCCGGCCTCACGAAGCAGAAGTCGACGTGGGTGGTCGTCCCGCCGAAGACCATCCCGCGCGTGTCTTCCTCCGGGCCGAGCGTCGAGAGGTTCTCCTCGGGCTGCATCGAGATGGCGTGCGCCAGGTGCGTGTGGGGCTCGATGCCGCCGGGCACGACGATCTTGCCGGTGGCGTCGATCACCCGTCCGGCCTGCAGCCCGTGCTCGGGCAAGCCGAGGGCGACGATGCGCTCCCCTTCGACGGCCACGTCCCACCGGCCGACGCCCTGCGGCGTCACCACGTCGCCCCCGCGAATCACGAGATCCAGCATCGCTCGGTCCTCCTCTGATGCAGCACGGGGTACCACGCGTCGACCCCTCCGGTCAAGGCATGGCGGGTGACATTGACAGAATCAATCTGATACTTGACTATGGCAATCATGCCGCAGACCGAGACGGAGCAGCGGATCGCGATCGTGCGTCGCTTCAACCGGTTCTACACCAAGCAGATCGGCCTCCTCGGCGAGAGCTATCTCGAGACGCCGTTCTCGCTGACCGAGGCGCGGGTGCTGTACGAGCTGGCGCACCGCGAGCGGCCGTCGGCGACCGAGCTGGCGCGCGAGCTGGCGCTCGACGCGGGCTACCTGAGCCGCATCCTCCGCGGCTTCGAGCGGCGCCGGCTGCTCACCCGGACCCGGTCCAAGTCCGACGGCCGCCAGAGTCATCTGGCGCTGACCGCGCGGGGCCGCGCCGCGTTCGCGCCGCTCGACGGGCGATCGCGCCAGGACATCGGCGGGTTGCTGGCGCGGCTCGGTCCCGCCGAGCAGCGCCGGTTGATCGACGCGATGCGAACCATCGAGACGCTGCTGGGCGGCGCGCCCGAGTCGAAGGCGTCGTACGTCTTGCGTCCCCACCAGCCGGGCGACATGGGCTGGGTCGTCCATCGCCACGGGGCGCTGTACGCGCAGGAGTACGGCTTCGACGAGCGGTTCGAGTCGCTCGTCGCCGGCGTCGTGGCGAAGTTCGTCGAGCGCTACGACCCGCGGCGCGAGCGCTGCTGGATCGCCGAGAAGGACGGAGAGATCGTGGGCTCGGTCTTCCTGGTGCGCCGGTCGCGCTCGGTGGCGCAGCTGCGTCTGCTCCTGGTCGAGCCCAAGGCGCGCGGGCTCGGCATCGGCGAGCGCCTGGTGACCGAGTGCGTGCGCTTCGCCCGCCAGGCGGGCTACCGGACGATCACGTTGTGGACCAACAGCGTGCTGCGCGCCGCCCGGCGCCTCTATCAGGCGGCCGGGTTCCGGCGGGTCCACCACGAGAAGCACCGAAGCTTCGGGCGCGAGCTCGTGGGCGAGACGTGGGAGCTCGCGCTGTGACGAGCCGTGTCTGGCCCGCCGCCGCGGCCGCGGCCACCGGCATCCAGGTGGGCGCGGCCATGGTGGCCACGCGCCTCGTCGTCGACCAGGCCGGCCCCGCGTCTCTCGCGCTGCTGCGCTATTGCATCGGCGTCTGCTGCCTGCTGCCGGCGGTGGTCCTGAGCCGATCCCGCGTGCGGCTCGCGCCCCGCGATCTGGTGCCGATCGCGCTGCTCGGCATCACCCAGTTCGGCGTCCTGATCGCGCTGCTCAACTACGGACTGCGCTCCGTCCCCTCGGCGCGCGCGGCCCTGATCTTCGCCACGTTCCCCTTGCTGACCTCGCTCGTGGCGGCCGCGCTCGGACGCGAGCGGCTGACCCCCGCGAAGATGACGGGCGTCTTGCTCACTATCCTCGGCGTCGGCCTGGCGCTCGGTGAGAAGACGCTCAGTCGCGGCGCGGGCGACCCGATGTGGCTCGGTGAGCTGGCGGTGTTCGCGAGCGCCTTGAGCGGGGCCGTCTGCAGCGTCCTCTACCGGCCGTATCTGGAGCGCTATCCGACCTTGCCGGTGAGCGCCTTCGCGATGCTCGCCTCGGTCGTCTTTCTCACGCCGCTGGCGGCCGGCGAGGGCCTGTTCGCCTCGCGGCCGGACTTCACGCCCGGCGGCTGGCTGGCGGTGGCGTTCATCGGCTTCAGCAGCGGCGGCGGCTACTACCTCTGGCTTTGGGCGCTGAGCCACGCGCCGCCGACGCAGGTCACCGCCTTCCTGGCGCTGAGCCCGGTCACCGCGGCCGCGCTCGGGGTCTGGCTGCTCGGCGAGCCCGTCTCCCTGCCGGCGGTGCTCGGGCTCGTCTCGGTCGGCGCCGGCCTGGCCCTGGCCCACGTGCGAGACGCGCGGCACGTCGGTGCTCTTGCTTGACAGCAAGCGAGACCGCGCCCTATAACAGCCCTCGCCGACGACAACGCTCGCGGAAGCCAGCTACAGTAAACGAGACCTGGAGGATCGGCTCATGATCGGCTCGCAACGACTTCGGCACACGCTCGTGCTCGCGGTGGCCGCGCTCACCCTCTTCAGCGCCACCTCGCTCACGGCGCAGGAAGTGCTCACGAACGAGTCGCTCGTGGCCTTGAAGAAGGCCGGGCTCTCGGACTCGATCATCATCTCGAAGATTCGCTCGAGCCAGACGAAGTTCGACGTGAGCACCAAGGGATCATCGGGCTCAAGAACGCCGGCCTGTCCGACCAGGTCATCGAGGCCGCCGTCAACGCAGGGTCCGCCACGACGGCACCGGCCGCCGCCGCGCCCGCGGCGCCCGCTGCGGCAGCGGCCCCGGCCGCGGCGAGGGAAACCATCGTCTATCTGGTCGGCGGGAAGTCCGTCGAGCTCGTCCCCGCCAACGCCTCCCTGGAGTTCAGCAGCGGGTTCTTCGACTCCAAGAGCGAGCTGGTCCTCAGAGGACGGAAGGCCCAGTACCGGATCGCGGACAAGAAGCCGGTCTTCTACAGCACGTGGTCCGCGAACGACGCGCCGCTCGTACGGCTAAAGCCCGGCAGCGACCACGACGATCGGAACCTCAAAATCTCCAGCGGGTCGTTCGCGCCGTTCGGTGGCTCGGTCAAGTACGGTGTCCGTAGCGAGGACCGGGTGGACATGGAGGCCTCGGAGAAGGACGCGCGTGGCCTCTACAAGTTGACGCCCAAGGAGCCGCTGAAGCCGGGCGAATACGGCTTCGTGCTCACCTACGGCATGGCCGCCGGCGCGTCCGGCCGGGTCTACGACTTCGGCGTCGACTAAGGCGTCAGGCGGGAATCGCGACTTTTTTCAGGAGCTCGAGATCGTCGAGCGCCCGGCCGGCCCCGCGCGCGGCGCAGCTCAACGGATCGTCGGCGACGCGGACGGGCAGCTGAGTCACGTGCTGCAGTAGCCAGTCCATCCCGCGCAGCAGCGCGCCGCCACCCGTCAGCACCACGCCCTTCTCGATGATGTCGGCCGCCAGCTCCGGCGGCGTCCGCTCGAGGCACGTCCTGACCGTCTCGACGATCGTCATCACGGGCTCGCGCAGCGCCTCGCGGATCTCCTCGTCGGTGATGACGAGCGTCTTCGGTACGCCGTCGACGAGATCGCGGCCCTTGACCTCGATCGAGCTCCGCTCCAGCGCCTCGGGATGGGCCGAGCCGAGCGCGATCTTGATCTCTTCGGCGCGCCGCTCACCCACCAGGAGCCGGTAGTGCTTCCTGATGTGCTGGAT
The DNA here is from genome assembly GCA_963789955.1 of uncultured Candidatus Rokubacteria bacterium. Taxonomy (GTDB): domain Bacteria; phylum Methylomirabilota; class Methylomirabilia; order Rokubacteriales; family CSP1-6; genus AR31. The sequence continues at coordinate 268,057 of CAWBMV010000015.1, read as the reverse complement.
GATCGCCTCGTCCATCTCGTCGCCGGCAATCCTCACCGAGTTGCAGTACACCGTGCCGGACATGGAGATGACCGCGACCTCGGTGGTCCCGCCGCCGATGTCGACGATCAGGTGCCCACCGGGCTCGTGAATCGGCAGCCCGGCGCCGATGGCCGCCGCCGTCGGCTCCTCGATCAGATAGACGTCGCGCGCGCCGGCCTGAAGCGCGGCGTCGCGGACCGCGCGCTTCTCGACCTGGGTGATTCCCGAGGGCACGCCGACGATGACCCGCGGCCGGTCGAGGACCCAGGCGTGCTTTCGTCCGGAAGAAATCTGGCGCGCCCGCTCGATGAAGTACTGCAGCATCCGCTCGGTCACGTCGAAGTCGGCGATGACGCCATCCTTCAGCGGGCGCAGCGCCTGGATGTTCTCCGGCGTTCGGCCGAGCATCGCCTTCGCCTCGTGGCCAACGCCGATCACTTCGTTGTCGGTCTTGCGGATCGCGATGATCGACGGCTCGTTGAGGACGATGCCCCGTCCCTGGACGAACACGAGGGTATTGGCCGTCCCCAGGTCGATCGCCAGGTCCGACGAGAAGAGCCCGAACAGACGGTCTGATAGCATCGACGCCATTACTCGTAAATCCGCATAAGCAAACCGCGCGCCACGCCTACCGCGCGCTCGAACTGCGTGATTCGACACGTCGCCGCATCACCGGACACCCCGGGTGGGGTGATCGAGCGGTGACAGCAGCGACGTCCAGCGGACAGCGAACCAGCGCTCGAGCTGACGCTCGGGCCGCTACATCTTCCCCCAATAGGCGCGGTCAGCCGGGAACACGGTCTTGCACCGCGTCGGGGCGGTCGGCCCGTCCAGGGTATCGGCCGCGGCGCGCCACGTCGCGTAGTGCGGCGCCGCCCGATGGGCCTCGAGTGCCGCCATGTCCTTGTAGACCTCGTAGAAGTAGTAGACGTTCTCGTCCTGGTCGTCCTGGAGCACGTTGAACTGCAGGCAACCCGGCTCGTCTCGCTCCGAGCCGAGCGCATCGATCTCGATCGCCTCTAGGAACCGCTTCTTCTGATCCGCCTTCACGCGCACTTTCACCCAGATCGCAAGCATCGAAGGTCTCCTCTCCTGGCTATGACTCACGCGGGATGGTAGCGCGAAGCGATCGACTCCGCCGGACTAAAGCAGCAGCAGGTAGATACCGGATACGCAAAAACGCGCGTGCTGATGTCGATGAGGAGGGAGCAGACATGAGCACTCGCGCCGTCCGAGCAATCGTGGTCGCGCCGATACTCCTGGCAGCGCCGGGAGGCTGTGTATATCGGAGCAAAGAAGTCGAACGGTCCACGCCGAGCCCGGTCGTCATGGCGCCGACGCCGGCCCCTGCGCCTGCGACGGTCGTGGTTCCGCCGGCAACGACCGTGGCGCCGGCCGTTCCGTCGGATCGGGTCGTGTATCCCGAGGGACGCTGGCAGCTCTACGGTGACGGCCGAGCCACGCCGTACTACTGGCTCTGGATCCCGAGCGGCATGACGCCGCCGGCCCCGCCCATGCCGCCGCAGGCCGGATAGATTCGACCCCACGCAGGTAGATCGGCAGATCTCCCGGAGGGGGCCTGCTCGGCCCCCTCTAGTTTTTTCTCCGTCCGTGTCCCGCTCACTTCACGCCGGCTCGCTGGTTTGAGCTCGCGCACCGCAGTATAGTGCCCGGTGTTCGGCCGCCATCTCGCAGGGAGGTGACGGCACGTGCCGGCCGGACGAATCCTCAACCCCGACTCAGGATCAGAGGCCTGCGATGATCGACTATCGTGCTATCGAGCGGCAGCTCACCGGAGCTCTCGGCCTGCAGCGGCGGCCCGTGGCCGTCGCGTTCCGTTCCTCCCCGCCCCCGGGCGTCGCGAAATTCAGCGGCACCGAGCCCTCGGGCTGCAGCTTCTGGCGGCTGGCCGCCGCTGAGCGAACCTTCTACACGGTGCCGGCCGATCACCACAACTGTCCGATCGGCAGCTACACGCACAATCTCCCCTTGCCGCCCGATCGCGCCGCCGAGCTCCCGCAGACGCTCGGGCTGATGACCGAGCTCGGCTATCTGAAGATGGAGGAAGTTCCGGGGATTGCGCGCTTGCCCCAGACGCCGGGTGTCGTGATCTACGCGCCGCTCGCCGACGCACCGGTCGATCCGGACGTGGTGCTCGTGGCCGGTCGGCCCGGCCGCGTGATGCTCTTGCAAGAGGCCGCGCTGCGCGCCGGGATCGCGGCGCCCGCGCCGCTTCTGGGACGTCCCACGTGCATGGCCCTGCCCGCGTCGCTCGCTCAGGGCGTGATCGCGAGCACGGGCTGCGTGGGCAATCGGGTCTACACCGATCTCGGCGAGGACGAGCTCTACGTGATGATCCCGGGCAAGGACGTCGCCCGCGTGGCGGCGGAGACTCAGACGATCACGTCCGCCAACCTCAAGCTCTCCGACTATCACCGGGAGCGGCGGCGCGTGCTGGCGACGGAGTAGCGAGACCAAGGAGGACGCGCATGGCGGACCCATCGGACGCTCCGCTCCAGTTTCAGCTGCGCAAGCTCGGCCACGTGGTGCTCAACGTCACCGACATCGAGCGCTCCGTGCGCTTCTACACCGAGGTGCTCGGCCTCGCGATCAGCGATCGCTATCCCGACAGCATGGTACCCGGCGGGATGGTCTTCATGCGCTGCAACGCCGACCACCACGGCGTCGCGCTGGTCGGCGGCGCCCGGCAGAGCGATCCGAGCAGCCTGAACCACTTCGCCTTCGAGGTGGCGACACTCGACGAGGTGTTCCGCGCGCGGGCGTGGCTGCGCAAGCACAGCGTGCCGATCGTCTTCGAGGGACGCCGGCGCGCCGGCTGTCAGATCGCCGTCGAGTTCCAGGACCCCGACGGCAACAACCTCGAGGTCTACTGGGGCATCGACCAGGTCGGCACGAACGGCTACGTGCGGCCCGCGAGCGAGTGGCGCCAGGCGCGCACCTTGGAGGACGCGGTCGCCAGCTTGCCGCCGGGTCAGCGATTGCCTCTCTACTCCACGTGAGGAGCGCCGAGGGGAGCGCCGCGCACTGCCCAGCCTGAACCTGATCGGCCAGTCGCTGCTCGCCGGGCTCTTCACCGGCGGGCTCTACGCGCTGCTCGGACTCGGACTCAGCCTGACGTGGGGCCTGCTCCGCGTCATCAACCTGGCCAACTTCGCGCTGGCATTCCTCGGGGCGTACCTCACCTACCAGCTCGCGACCGCGCTCCGCCTCGACCCGATCCTCACCTTGATCGTGATCGTGCCGGGATTCTTCGTGGTCGGCATCGTGCTCGAAGAAGGATTCCTTCGCCTCAAGATCGACGAGCTCACGTCGCTCATCGTGACCTTCGGGCTCACGGTGATCCTCGAGAGCCTGATCCAGTGGATCTGGACCGCCGACTTCCGGCGCCTCGAGTCGCCGTACATGCGCACCTCGCTGAAGCTCGGCCCGTTCTTCGTCGGGCTCGGCGGGCTCCTCGCGTTCGTCGCGGCGATGGCCCTGACCCTGGCGACCTGGGCGTGGCTTCGCTGGAGCTATCTCGGCAAGGCCGCGCGCGCGAGCGCGCAGGACGGGCCGATGGCCAGCGCGTTCGGGGTGAACCGCCGCCGTCTGGCGCTGCTGCTGGCCGGCCTCAGCTCCGCGTACGCGGCCGTCGCCGGCCTCTTCATCGCGCTCAACCACACCCTGGCGCCGTCGCAGATCTACTCGTGGATCGGCGTCGTGTTCGCCGCCGTCATCATCGGCCGGCTGGGCAACGCGCTCGGCCTGCTCGCCGCCTCGATCTTCATCGCCGCCAGCGAGGCGCTGACGATGGCAGTCACCGCGCCAGGCTGGGCGCCCCTCGTGTCGTTCACCTTGCTGATCCTGATCTTGTTGCTGCGACCCGAGCTCTGAGCGTGTCTCGCCTCCCACCGGCGGTCCCACTCGTCGTCGCGGGTGCGGCGCTGGCGCTCGTGCCGGCGCTGAAGCTCCCGGCCTTCTACGAATCGTTCCTCTATCTCGTGTTCTTCTGGGTGTCGCTGGCGACGAGCTGGAACATCCTGAGCGGCTACGCCGGCTACTTCAGCTTCGGTCACGCCGCCTTCTTCGGCGCCGGCGTCTACACGACGGCGACCCTCGCGACCGCCTTCAATGTTCCCTTTCTGTGGACCCTGCCGGCGGCCGGGCTGGTCGCCGCGCTCCTCGGGAGCGCGATCGCCGCCGTCGTCTTCCGCGTCCGCGGCGTGCGGGGCGAGCTCTTCGGCCTCCTGACCCTCGCGGTGACGTTCGTGCTGTCGACGATCGCCCTCAACACGGGGCTCGACGGCGGGCCCGGCGTGTTCCTGGCCGCGGTCCCGGTGCCGGCGCTCTTCGGCGGTCCGGCGACGACGCTCTATCACCTGGCGCTCGCCGTCGCGTTCTTCTCGACCGTCGCCGCGCTCGCGATCTACCGCTCCCGGTGGGGCATGGGGCTCTTCGCGATTCGCGACGACGAGGATGTCGCCGAAGTGCTCGGCGTCCCCACCTATCGCTACAAGCTCGTGGCCTTCGCGCTGAGCTGCTTCATCGCCGGGCTGATCGGCGGGATCCACGCGATGTTCGTGACGTACGTGACCGTGGCCGAGACGTTTGCGGTCGGGCTCGCGGTCGACGCGATCATGATGGCCGCGCTCGGCGGGACGCGCTTCTGGTACGGCCCGGCGCTCGGCGCCGTCATCGTCACCACGCTGACCCAGTCCCTCACCGGCGGCGAGCGCGCGGTCCTGAACCGCGCGCTGATCGGCGCGATCCTGATCATCGTCATCGTCTTCCTGCCCGACGGCGTCGCGGGAGGCCTGCGCCGCGCGTGGCGCCGGGCGGCGCCCCTCGTCGAGACGCCGGCGAGCGCCGTCGTGGCGCTGCACGCCGTGCGGCCGGCACGGACCGAATCGATGGCGCTGCTGGGCTGCACCGACGTGAAGAAGGCGTTCCGCGGTCTGCAGGCGCTCGCCGGCGTGACGCTCGAGGTGCGCGCCGGCGAGATCCTGGGCCTCATCGGGCCGAACGGCTCGGGCAAGTCGACCCTGATCAACGTGGTCAGCGGCTACTACCAGGCCGACGGCGGCCGCGTCGTGCTCGACGGCCAGGACATCGCGCGCGTGCGCGCGCATCGGATCGCCGGACTCGGCGTGGCTCGCACCTATCAGATTCCGCGCTCGTTCGGCCGGCTCAAGGTCGTCGACAACGTCGCCCTCGCGGCCATGTTCGGCGGCGGGCACGGCCGCGCGACCGGCCAAAGCCTGGCGCGCGCCTGGCTCGCCTTCACCGGCCTCGAGGCCAAGGCCGACGCGCTGCCGGGCGAGCTGAACCTGCTCGAGCGAAAATTCCTCGACCTCGCGCGCGCGCTCGCGTCCGAGCCGAGGCTGGTGCTGCTGGACGAGGTGCTCTCAGGCCTGACGCCGGCGCAGATGACGGCCGCGCTCAGCCTCGTCCGCCGAATTCGCGACCGCGGCACCACCGTCGTCTTCGTCGAGCACATCATGCGCGCCGTGCTCGACCTCGCCGATCGCGTCGTGGTGCTGAGCGGCGGCCGGGTCATCGCCGAAGGCCTGCCGCGTCAGGTCATGCGCGATCCGGACGTGGTTCGCGCGTATCTCGGGAAAGCCTATGCTTGACGTCGAGCGCCTCGAGGTCGGCTACGGCGATGCCGTCGCGATCTGGGACGTGTCGCTCGCCGTCGGCGCCGGCGAGCTCGTCACCGTCGTGGGACCCAACGGCGCCGGGAAGACCACGCTCATCGACGCGATCGCCGGCCTCCTGCCGGTGCGCGCCGGACGCGTGCGGCTCGACGAGCGCGATCTGTCGTCGGTCCCGCCGCACGCGCTCTGCAGCCACGGGATCGCGCTGGTCCCGGAAGGCCGCCGCCTCTTCGCGGCGATGACGGTGGAGGAAAATCTCGAGATCGGCTGCTACGCGCCGGCGGCGCGCGCGCGGCGCAGTCAGAGCCTCGAGCGCGTCTACGCGACCTTCCCCATCTTGCGCGAGCGCCGGCGACAGCTGGCCGGCTCGCTCTCGGGCGGTCAGCAGCAGATGGTCGCGATCGGACGCGCGCTGATGGCGATGCCGCGGCTCCTGCTGCTCGACGAGCCCTCGCTCGGTCTGGCGCCGCAGATCGTCGATCAGGTGTTCGAGGTCGTCGCCGCGATCCACGCGGAGGGCGTCGCGGTCCTGCTGGTCGAGCAGAACATCGTGCAGGCTTTCGCGATCGCCGCCCGCGCCTACGTCCTCGAGCAGGGGCGCATCGTCGCCGAGGGCGCCCCGTCGGACCTCGCGCGCGACGCGAGAATCCGCGAGGCCTACCTCGGCCAGCAGTGAATCAGCCGGCGGGGCTCTGGACCCGGACGTGCTGCTCGGGCACCGGATACCGCGCCGAGGCGAACGAGTCGCGGATCACCCGGTTGGTGTCGAAGTAGACCTGCCAGTAGTGCGCGTTGTTGCAGTACGGCCGGACGGCGAGCACGGGGCCGGCCAGGGTGAACTGGAGGATCTCCACGTCGGGGGCGGGCTCCGTCAGCACGTTCGGGATCTTCGCCATCCGGTCCTTCAGCATCGCGACCGCGTCCCTCGCGTCCACGCCGTGGGCGAGCTGCGCCGTGAGATCCACGCGCCGGTAGGGATTGGCCGAGAAGTTCTGGATCGTGTCGCTGACGATCTTGTTGTTGCCGACGATGGTCCGCACGTTGTCGGGCGTGTCGATGCTGCTGGCGAACATCCCGATCTCGTGCACGGTCCCGGTCACGCCGCCCGCGCTGACGAAATCGCCGGTCTTGAACGGGCGAAAGATCACGAGGAACACGCCGGCCGCGAAGTTGCCGAGCATGCCGCCCCAGGCGATCCCGATCGCGACGCCGGCGGCGGCGATCACCGCCGCGAAGGTGGTGGTCTCGACGCCGAAGATTCCGAGGATCGCGATGACCAGGACGACGTTCAGCGCGATCGACACCGTCGACTTGACGTAGCGGCCGAGCGTGGGGTCGATGTGCTGATTGACCAGTCCGCGGTCGATCAGTCGCCCGCAGAAATTGATGACCGCCCGTCCGACGATCCACAGCGCGATCGCCCCGACGATGCGGATGCCGAACCGTGTGCCGACGTCGATCGCGACCTGCATCATCTCTTTGAGTTCCATGAGTCAGACCTCCCGTCCTCTGTCCGGGCATTGAACCGGCGCCGGCCCGTTCGGCATAGTGGGACCAAAGTCCTACGCCGCTCCGGCATCCGACCAAGGTCTCATTGTTGGCCGGTCGCGGCCCCCCGATTCTCTGGAGCGCACGACTGGGGCTCGACCGGACCCATCACGGAGATACGCCCGACGTTGACGGGCGGAAAGGCGCGACAATGCTCCACACACTGGCACAGAACTGGTGGGCAATCGTCCTGCGGGGTGTCTTCGCGGTGCTCTTCGGAATCGGCACGTTCTTCTGGCCCGGACTCACCTTGGCGGTCCTCGTCCTCCTCTACGGCGGCTATCTCTTCATCGACGGGATCCTGGCGGTCCTGTGGGCGCTCGCGCGGCGGCGCGAGGGGTTTTCGTGGGCGGTCTTCCTGGCTGGTCTGGCGAGCCTCGTTGCCGGCGCCGTGACCTTGCTCATGCCCGGGGTCACCGCGATTGCGCTCCTCTATGTGATCGCGGTGTGGGCCATCGTGCGCGGCGTCTTCGAGATCATCGCGGCGTTTCATCTGCGTCGCGAGCTGAGGAACGAGTGGCTGCTCGCGCTGAACGGGGTGCGTGACCGTGCTCTTCGGCGTCGTCCTCATCGCCGCGCCGGGCGCGGGGGTGCTCGCGGTGCTGTGGTTGATCGGCACGTTCGCGATCGTGGTCGGAATCCTGATGATCGGCCTGGGCTTCCGACTCAAGGGGATGAAGGACGCGGTCGCGCGGCGGCCCGCCTATGGAAGGTAGTAGACTGCGCACCGGAGGAAACATGAGACGCCGGATCCAGAACATTGCGGCCCGATCGGTGCCGGTCACGCTCGCGATTCTGCTCGCCGCGCCGCCGCTTCCGCGGGCCCAGCAGCCTCCGGCGCCTCAGCAGACGGCACCGGCCCCGGCCCAACAGCCGGCGCCGGCCGCCCAGCCCGGCGACAACGACGTTCAGCCGTTCAAGCCGGAGGAGCTCGAAGCGATCGTCGCGCCCATCGCGCTCTATCCGGATCCGCTCGTGGCGCAGGTGCTGATGGCGGCCACGTACCCGCTCGAGGTCATCCAGGCAGCGCGGTTGATGAAGTCCAAGCCGAATCTCAAGGACCACGGCGCTCAACGAGGAGCTCAAGAAGTACGACTGGGACGACAGCGTGAAGTCGCTCTGCAGCTTTCCCCAGACGCTGGACATCTTGAACGAGAAGATCGACTGGATGCAGAAGCTCGGCGACGCCTTCCTCGATCAGAGGAAGGACACCATGGACGCTATCCAGCGCATGCGCGCGAAGGCGCAGGCGCAGGGCAATCTGAAGTCGAACGAGCAGCAAAAGGTGATCGTCGAGCAGGTCGAGAGCGCGCCGCCGCCTCCGCCGCCGGCGGGTCAGCCGCCGGCGCCGCCACAACCGGCGGAGCAGACCGTCATCAAGATCGAGCCGGCAAATCCGCAGGTGATCTACGTCCCGGCCTACAACCCGACCGTCGTGTACGGATCCTATCCGCCCGCCTACCCGCCCTACTACCCGTACCCGCCCGCGTACCCGTGGGGCGCAGCGGCGCTGTCGTTCGGCGTCGGAATGGCAGTTGGCGCGGCCGTGTGGGGCGGCTGTAACTGGGGTGGCGGTGACGTCGACATCGACGTGAACAAGACCAACAACTTCACCAACAACGTCAATCGTGGTGACAAGGCCACCCAGATCAAGAACGAGCGAGGCAGCGGCGGCCAGGGCGGCAAGGACTCGTTCAAGCACAATCCCGAGCATCGCGGGGGCGCCCAGTATCGTGACAAGGGCACGCAGCAGAAGTACAACCGCGCCAGCGGTCCCCAGGCGGGTACGCGCGACGCCTACAAAGGCCGAGGCGATCAGGGGGGCGGCCGTCAGGATGCGGGCCGCGGAGGCGGCCCGAGCGCCAGCACTCGCGAAGGCGGGGCCGGAGCCGGGCAACGCGGCCCGAGCGCAAGCACTCGCGAGGGCGGAGGTGGCGGCGGCGGGCGTGAGTCCGGAGCGTTCCAGGGCGTGGGGCAAGGCAGCCAGACGCGCGCCGACAGCCAGCGTGGTCAGTCCAGCGTGAGCTCCTCACGCGCGAGCGGCAACAGCGGCGGCGGCAGCCGAGGTGGCGGAAGCAGCTACAGCGGTGGCGGCGGCGGTGGCAGCCGAGGCGGCGGTGGCGGTGGTGGCTCGAGGGGCGGCGGTGGTGGCGGCGGCGGTGGCTCGAGAGGCGGAGGGCGGCGATGAAGGCTCTGAGCATCGCGCTCGCGCTCGTGGTTGGTCTGCAGGGCGCCGTATTCGCCGCGGCCGGGCAGAAGAGCTTCGCGTCCCTGGACGACGCCGTCAACGCGCTCGTCGCGGCGTTTCGTGCCGAGGACCGAAAAGCGATCGTCGAGATCCTCGGCCCCAAAGGGGTCCCCATCGTCTGGTCTGGTGACAATGTCGCCGATCGCGCGGGATTCCAGCGGTTCGTGACGGCCTACGATCGCAAGCACCGGCTCGAGGGCGGCGGCGGCAAGGTCGTCCTCTACGTCGGTGACGATGACTATCCGCTTCCCATCCCGCTCGTGCCCGACGGCCCGCGATGGTTCTGGGATACCGACGCCGGCGACGACGAGATCCTCTACCGTCGGGTCGGACGAAACGAGCTCGCCACGATCCAGGTGTGCCTGGCCTACGTCGACGCGCAGCGCGAATACTACTCACGGGACCGCGGCGCCGGCGTGCTCGAGTTCGCACAGCGTCTTGAGAGCACCCAGGGCAAACGGGATGGTCTCTACTGGCCGACACGGCCCGGAGAGAGGCAGAGCCCGATCGGCCCGCTCATCGCGGAGGCGAGGGCGGCGGGATACAGGAGACCCGAGCCCGGCAAGCGGTCGCCCTACAACGGCTACCTGTTTCGCCCGCTGCTCTCGCAGGGTCCCGCCGCGCCCGGCGGCGCCTACGACTATGTCGTCAAGGGGCACATGATCGGCGGGTTCGCGCTCGTGGCGTTCCCCGCCACGTACGCCGTCTCGGGCATCATGACGTTCATGGTGAGCCACGACGGCATCGTGTATCAGAAGGACCTCGGGCCGAGAACCGCCCAGATTGCGGAGGCGATGAAGACCTACAACCCCGACAAGACGTGGACCAAAGTCGCGTCCGAAACGAGCCGCGAAATGACCGCCCTTCGACTCGGGCTCGCGCTGGGGCTCTGCACGAGCCTGCTCGCCGGCTGCACGTACTACCAAACGGCGCCGGGTGTCTACGCGCCGGCTCCCGTCTCGACGTTCGATCGTTCGTGGTCCGCCGCGCGCAACGCGATGCAGGAGCAGGGCGTGCGGATCAACCAGGAAGACCGCTCGACCGGGACCTTGCGCGGCGACCTCAGTGGGATTCAAGTGGTCGGACTGGTACAGACGCAGGCCGACGGAAGCGTGCGCGTGCAGTTCAACACGGTGGGCGCCACGACGGTCGATCCGCAGCTGATCGACCGGATCTCGTCGTCCTACGATCGCCTCATGGGGCGTTGAGTCCTCCCTCGCTTCTTGCCCTGGAATTGCCGGTGGTCTAGCATGTCGAGCGTCCGAACACAGGAGGACAGGCGATGGCACTCATCAAGGTGACCGATCTCGCATACGGGCGGCTCCGGGCGCCGGACCTCGATACGGCGGAGGAGTTCCTCACCAACTTCGGCATGGTGCGGGCGGCCCGGACGAACACCGCGCTCTACATGCGGGGCACCGATGCGCCTCACCATCTTCATGTCACGGAGAAGGGCGACCCCGGCTTCGTGGGTATCGCCTACTACGCGGCCAGCCTGGACGATCTGAAGAAGGTCGCCAAGGCCCCGGGCGCCTCCGGGCGTCGAGGACATCGACGAGCCCGGCGGCGGCAAGCGCGTGCGGCTGAAGGAGCCGAACGGCTACCAGATCGAGGTGGTGTACGGGATCAAGAAGCTCAAGCCGATCGTCGTGAAGCGGCAGCCCCTCAATCTCGGGTCGGAAGGGCTCAAGCGCGCGGGCAAGGTGATGCGGATCCATCTGGGCCCGTCCCGGGTCAAGCGGATCGGTCACGCGGTCATGGCGTCGCCGAAGGTCGTGGAGACGGCCCGCTGGTTCCGCGACACGCTCGGCTTCATCTGTTCGGACGACGTCTACGCCGGGAGCAAGGACAACATCATCGGATCGTTCAACCGGCTCGATCGCGGCGCCACCTACGTCGACCACCACGTGTTCTTCTGCGTCCGGAACGAGCGCGCCGGCCTGAATCATTTCTCGTTCGAGGTGGCCGACATCGACGACGTGTTCACCGGTCATGAGCACCTGCAGAAGCTCGGCAAGTACGAGCACATGTGGGGAATCGGGCGTCATCTGCTCGGCAGCCAGATCTACGACTACTGGTCCGATCCGTGGGGCCGCGTGCACGAGCACTGGTCCGACACCGACCGGCTGAACGCGAAGAACGGCTCGAACCTGATCTCGGCCGACGACGGACTGGTTTCTCAGTGGGGCGAGCGGCCGCCGGAGCGATTCCTCAATCGGGTGATCGCGTAGCTTCGGGTTCCTGAGTCGACGCCAATGCCCCGCCGGTCGCTTGGCCGGCGGGGCATCTTCCTCTCACCGCGCGGTCGCCCACGTCCGGATTGATCGTCTCGAGGAGGACGCGATGACGTTGCAAGACCAGCTCGACAAGCTGCGCGAGGCGGCCAAGGCGCGGATCCCGGCCGAGGCGCGGGTGATCATGGAGCGGAGCGTCGAGGATCTTCGGGCTGCTGGGATCATGAGCCGAATCGCGAAGGTCGGTCAGCCGGCGCCGGACTTTACGCTCCCCGACGCCGGCGGACGCCAGGTCAGCCTCGCCGAGCTGCGGGCCCGTGGACCGGTCGTCCTGTCCTTCTACCGCGGCCGCTGGTGACCCTACTGCAACGCAGAGCTGGCAGCTCTGCAGCGTGCCCTGCCCGAGATCACCGGCGCCGGCGCGAGCCTCGCGGTCATCTCGCCCCAGGTGGCGCGGACACCGCGCGAGACGCAAGAGGCGGAGGCATTCGCCTACGCAATGCTGCGCGACTTCGGCAATCGCGTCGCCGAATCGTACGGCCTGGTCTTCACGTTGCCCGACGACCTGCGCGAGATCTACACGAAGTTCGGGATCGATCTGGCGCGCGGCAATGGTGACGGTACGTGGCGCCTACCCGTTCCGGCCAGGTTCGTCATCGATCGTCAGGGCATCATCCGTGCCGTCAACGCCGATCCGGACTACACGCACCGGCCGGAGCCGGCAGACACGGTGAAGATCCTCGAGCAGCTGCGTCGGTCCTGAGGCGGAGGTGACCGTGCGGAGCTCCGGAATCGAAATCATCGGGATGATCTCGACGACCTTGGCGTCGGAGATCTACGGCAAGTCGATCATCACCGGCGCCGTCGATCCGCGCTTCATCGCGGAGTTCGCCCGCATCCACGAAGAAGGCGGCTTCGACCGCGTGCTGGTCGGCTACGGCTCGACGGGCGCCGACGGCTTCGTGGTCACGGCGCACGCCGCCGCGGCCACGACGCGGCTCGGCTTCCTCATCGCCCATCGCCCCGGGTTCGTCGCGCCGACGCTCGCCGCGCGGAAAGCCGCCTCGCTCGACCACCTGACCGGCGGCCGCATCGCGCTCCACATCATCACCGGCGGCAGCGACGTCGAGCAGCAGCGCGACGGCGACTTCCTCGACCACGACGCCCGCTACCGACGGACCGACGAGTATCTCGAAGTCCTGCGTCGCACCTGGACCAGCAGCCGTCCATTCGACTTCGACGGCGAGTTCTACCGGGTGCGCGGCGCCTTCTCCGAGGTCAAGCCGCTGCAGCAGCCGGCGATTCCGATCTACTTCGGCGGCGCCTCCGGCGCAGCACTCGCGGTCGGCGCGCGCCACTGCGACGTCTACGCGCTCTGGGGTGAGCCGGTCGCGGCCATCCGACAGTCGATCGCCGAGGTACGCGCCGCCGCGCCTCCAGGCCGCGCGCCGCGGTTCAGCGTGTCGGTGCGTCCGATCCTCGGCGCGACCGAAGAGAAAGCCTGGGCCCGCGCGCGCGGCATTCTCGAGCGCATCGTCGAGCTGCGGGGCGGTGCGACGACGCCGGCGCGGCCGCAGAGCATCGGCTCGCAGCGGTTGCTCGATCTTGCCGGCCGGGGCGAGGTGCACGACAAGCGCCTCTGGACCGCGATCGCCGCCGCCACGGGAGCCGCCGGCAGCACCACGGCGCTGGTCGGGACCGCCGAGCAGGTCGCCGAATCCTTGCTCGACTACTACGACGCCGGGGCCGGCACCGTGCTGATCCGCGGATTCGACCCGCTCCAGGACGCGATCGAGTTCGGGCGCGAGCTGGTTCCCCTCGTGCGCGGCGGCGTCGAGCGCCGCCAGCGCCTCGTCGTGGCGGCCGATTCTCGCGCCACGTGAGCTGGCGTGCGTCCGGCACGAGAGTGGCGCTCGTGTTCCAGAATTCGCGGCGCGCTGCAATCGGGGGTTGCGCAGCGGAGGCGAAAGCGCGGTAAAGTAAGCGAAGCGCGAGGGTACACGGGAGCGCCCTCGGTGCTCCGGGGAGGGACACCATGATCCAGGCGAAGCGGCTCGGTCACGTCGTGCTGAACGTCCGAAATGCCGAGAAATCTCGGGACTTCTACACGCAGACCCTGGGCCTGAAGGTGGCTCACGAGAATCTCGAGCGCGGCGCCGTGTTCCTCAGCTTCGGCAAGGAGCACCACGACCTGGCGCTCTTCCAGCAAGCGACCGGCGAGCCGCCGGCGAAGACTCAGCCGGGCCTGCACCACGTCGCGTGGCGCCTCGACAACTTCGAGGAGCTCAAGGCCGCCTACAAAGAGCTCAAGCGAATGGGGATCCCGCTCGACAGCACCGCCGAGCACAACGTGACCCGGAGCGTCTATTTCTTCGATCCGGACGGTAACCGGGTCGAGCTCTACTGCGACATGGTCGAGAACGGGTTCGAGACGATGAAGACGGTCGGGCCGAAGCGCGACGAGCTGGATCTCGAGTAGCGCGGCGGCCTTCCCCGAGAGTTTCCCGACGCCGGTCAGCGCCGAGGCGCGTTGACCGGCGTCGCTGTGTCTACGGCTTGGACGAGAGCACCTTCACGAGCCGATAGAGATACTCCTGCCCCTCGTAGAGCGACCGCACGAGCAGCCGCTCGTCGCGACCATGTGCTCGGATGTCGTCGACCTCGCCGAACATCCCGGATGTGCCGTAGGCCGGAATGCCGGCGGAGCGCAGATATCTCGAGTCGGTGGCGCCGGTCGACATCGTCGGCACGACGGGAACGCCGGGCCACAGCGCCTGCGTCACGCGTTCCACCGCGCTCATGATCTCGGGCGTGAGCGGCGACGGCGGGCTCGGGAAGAACTTGTTGGTCGGCGTCACCTTGATCTTGTCGTTCGCGAGCGCGCGGACGAGCTGCTGGCGCACGTCCTGCTTCCGTCTCGTTCGGAAGCACGCGACAGTTCACGACGGCGCGGGCCGTCTGCGGCAGCGCGTTGTCGGCGTGGCCGCCCTCGAGCCTCGTCGGGACGCACGTCGTGCGCAGCCGCGAGTTGAACACCGGGCCCAGCGCGGCGACCCGCGCCACGACCGCCGGATCACGGTTGCCGGTCGCGACCGCGCGGAAGTCGTCCCCGAGCGATCCGCCGATCTGCGCGCTCGTGCGCTCGAAGAACTGCCGGTTCACCTCGTCGAGGTTGACCGGGAAGTCGAAATCGGCCAGCCGCGCCAGGCCGGCGGCGAGGTGCCAGATCGCGTTGTCCTTGACGGGCAACGAGCTGTGCCCGCCGCGGTTCGTCACCTCGAGCCGATAGCTCTGGACGATCTTCTCACTCGCCTGGAGGCTGTTGACCGCACGCCGTCCCTTCTGCAGCGCCCCGCCGCCGCCCTCGTTGATCGCCAGCTCGGCGTCGATCAGCGCCCGATGCTCCTTGAGGAGCCACACCACGCCGTTGTGCCCGCCGCCTTCTTCGTCCGCCGTCAGCGCCACGATGACGATCGCGGTCGGGCACGAAGCCCTCCCGCCGGTAGCGGATCAGATTCGCCACGAACGACGCGGCCATGGCCTTGTCGTCGGTGGTGCCGCGGCCGTAGAAGTAGCCGTCCCGCTCGAGCAGCTTGAAGGGATCGACCGACCAGTCTTCCCGATTCGCCTCGACGACGTCGAGATGAGCCAGCAGCAGCAGCGGCCGTCGGGCCCCGGTGCCGCGCAGGCGCGCCACCATGTTGCCCTTGCGCGGAGTCGGCACCAGCACCTGGACGTCGGCGGCCGAGAACCCGGCGGCGATCAGCCGGCGAGCCATCGCCTCCGCCGCCCTGGTGTTGTCGCCGACGGAGTTGGTCGTGTTGATCTCGATCAGCTCCTGATAGATCTCGCGCAGGAGCTGCTGGTGCGGCTCGAGCGTGGCCGGCTGCGCGCTGGGTCCGGGTCGTGACACCGGAGAGACGAGCACGGCGGCGACGACGACCGAGAGGACGAGGACGCACGCATGAGAATCCTCCGCGAGCGGAGATACTACCGCGAACGCGAGCGTCGCGGATGCGCTTCCTTGACCGGCGCCGGACGACGGGCGTAACGTACCGGCGTCGCCGATCATCACGGCCTCCAATCAGAGGAGATCTCTCATGGCCCGCCTCGCCGCTTCGTCCAAGCTCCAGGACAGCTACACCGACGCACTGCCCGCCTCGCGCGCGCTGTACGAGCGCGCCCGGCGCCTCTTCCCCGACGCGGTGACTCACGACAACCGTCGCATGCAGCCGTTCCCGCTCTACATCGCCCGCGCCGATGGCGCCTACAAGTGGGACGTCGACGGCAACCGCTATGTCGACTACTGGATGGGGCATGGCGCTTTGCTCCTCGGGCACAATCCGCGACAGGTGGCGGAGGCCGTGCGCGAGCAGGCGCTGCGCGGCACCCACTACGGCGCGTGTCACGAGAAGGAAGTCGAGTGGGGCGAGTGGGTGTGCCGGCTCGTGCCGAGCGCCGAGCGGGTGCGCTTCACCGGAACGGGCACCGAGGCCACCCACATGGCCGTGCGGCTGGCCCGCGCGTTCACGGGCAAGCGTCACGTCGTCAAGTTCGCCGGCCACTTCCACGGCTGGCACGAGGGGCTCGAGGTCGGCGTGCGCGCGCCCTACGAGGCCGAGCCCGAGGCCGGCCAGCTTCCCGAAGTGGTCGATCTGGTCTCCGTGCTGCCGCCCAACGACATCGGCGCGGTGCGCGCGCGCCTCGCCAAGGGCGACGTGGCCGCGGTGATCATCGAGCCGACCGGTGGTCACTTTGGCTCGGTGCCGGCGCCGGCGTCCTTCGTCGCCGCGCTTCGCGAGGAGACCCGGCGCGCGAACGTGCTGCTGATCTTCGACGAGGTCGTCACCGGCTTCCGCGTGGCGCCCGGCGGCGCCCAGGAAAAGCTCGGCATCCGGCCCGACCTCACGACGATGGCGAAGATCCTCTCCGGCGGGCTTCCGGGCGGCGCCTGCGCCGGCCGTGAGGACGTGATGAGCTATCTGGCCACGAAGCCGACCGCGGAGGAGAACCGCCGCGCCAAGATCGCCCACGCCGGCACCTTCAACGCCAATCCGCTGTCGGCGGCGGCCGGTGTCGCGATGCTGTCCTCCGTGGCCGACGGCCAGGCGATCCGCTTCGCCAACCAGCAGGCCGCCAAGCTGCGCCACGGCATGAACGAGATCCTGGCGCGCGAGAGCGTGCCGTGGAAGATCTACGGCGATCACAGCGACTGGAAGATCTTCTTCGGCGCCGGCACGCCTCCGCGCGACGGCTCGGATCAGTCGGTGCAGGACGTCGACTGGCGACGGCTCGACGCGAAGAGCGCCGAGCAGAGCCGGGCGCTCCGTCAGGCGCTCATCCTGCACGGCGTCGACTTCAACGGCGGGCGGGCGCTCGTGGGCACCTGCCATACCGACGAGGTCATCGGCGAGACCCTGACCGCATTCGAGGCGGCGATCCGCGACATGAAGGAGGAGGGCCTCGCATGATCCCCGACGTCTACAAGAAGCTCGGCGTTCGTCCCGTCATTCACGGCTCCGGGACCACCACACGCTACGGCGGCTCGCGCCTGCGACCCGAGGCGCTCGAGTCGATGCGCCAGGCCTCGACGGTCCTCGTGAACATCGACGAGCTCAACGAGGCCGCCGGAGCCGCGATCGCCCGCATGCTCGGCGCCGAGGCGGCCTTCGTCACCGCCGGCGCCAGCTCGGGACTGATCTTGCAGGCCGCCGCGTGCATCGCGGGCGACGACCCGGCGAAGATCACGCGATTGCCCGACACGCGCGGGATGCGGAACGAGATCGTGATCCAGCGCGCGCATCGCTTCGCCTACGATCAGGCCTACCGCGTTGCCGGCGGCGTCCTGGTCGAGATCGGCCTGGCGCGCCGCACGCAGCCGTTCGAGCTCGAAGACGCGATCACGGAGAAGACCGCCGCCGTCGCCTACCTGATCTCGCCGTTCACGAGCCCGCCGGGCGTGCTCACCCTGGCGCAGGTCGTCGCGATCGCCCACCGCCGCGGCGTCCCGGTCATCGTCGACGCGGCGTCGATGCTGCCGCCGCGCGAGAACCTGACCAAGTTCCTCCGGCTCGGCGCCGATCTCGTGAGCTTCAGCGGCGGCAAGGGCATCCGCGGGCCGCAGTCCACCGGCATCCTCGCGGGTCGGCGCGATCTCGTGCGCGCGGTCTCGCTCAACGCGAGCCCCAACCAGGCGCTGGGGCGCGCCGCGAAGACGTCGAAGGAAGAGATCTGCGGCCTGGTCACGGCGCTCGAGCTGTTCATCGCCGAGGACGAGGCCGCGGAGATGAAGCGCTACATCGACGTGTGCACGATCATCGTCGAGAAGCTCTCGGACATCCCCGGCCTGCGCTGTGTGGTCGAGCACGACCCGGTGAACCGCGTGATCCCCCACGCGGTCGTCTACTTCACACCGGACTGGACGGGGCCGTCGGGCAACGCCGTGCAGGTCGCGCTGGCCAAGGGTGATCCGCACATCTACGTGCAGCAAGGCGCCCATCAGGGCGGCTACTTCGACGAGATCGCGGTCGACCCGATCAATCTCCAGCCCGGGGAAGAGGCGACCGTCGCGGCGCGCCTGAGAGAGGAGCTCACGCGGTGCTAGGCGCGTGAGGAACCACCCGTGTGCCGAAACATCAAGACCTTGTTCAACTTCGAGCCGCCGGTGACCGACGAAGAGATCCGAGCGGCCTCCCTGCAGTTCGTCCGGAAGCTGAGCGGCTTCAACAAGCCGTCGAAGGCCAACGAGGCGGCGTTTCTCGCGGCGATCGACGAGATCGCCGCGGTCTCGCGCAATCTGCTCGGCGCGCTCGAGACGAACGCGCCGCCGCGGAGCCGAGAGGACGAAGCGGCCAAGGCACGGGCACGAGCGGCCCAGCGCTTCTCCCGCTGAGCTAGTGCCGCCTCTGATCCGCCGATATATCAAGACGAGCTTCGCCTTCTTGATCGCCGGTGTGCTGCTCGGCTCCTACGTCAGCGTCGGCCAGTTCCTCGCGGGGGCCTACCCGCCGCGACTGGTCATCACGGCGCACGTGCATCTCCTCCTGGTGGGCTTCATGCTCATGATCGTGATGGGCGTGGCCACGTGGATGTTCCCGCGGCCGGCCCGCGACGATCGACGCTACCGCCCGGAGCTCGCCGAGGCCGTCTACTGGCTGATGACCGTGGCCACATGCGTGCGAGCGCTCGCCGAGACGCTCGGCGGCTACTCGGACTCGACGGCTCTGCGCGTGATGATCGCGCTCGGTGGTCTCGGACAGACCGGTGGCGTCGCTGCTCTTCGTCGTCAACATGTGGACGCGCGTTCGCATGCCGCCGGCGGCGGCGCCGCGCCCCTAGCGGCCCCGCGGGCCGCGATTGGCGATCGCTTCGCGCCGGCGAGAGAATCATAGAGAGCGGGAGAACATGCACGACACCGACGAGTCGGTCACGCAGGTCCGCACGCTCGAGGCCGGGGCCGACAAGGTCTTCGCGGCGTGGATCGACGCGGCACAGCTCGATTCCCTCTTGAGCCGCCGGCCCTCGTGAGGGGCACGGCGCTCACGACCTGACGTGGAGGTCGGGTTCTTCTTCTGGCCGTATGACGTGGCACTCGTGCGGGCGATGGCCGAGGCGGCCGACGCCCTCGGCTACGACATGGTCGGCATCGCCGACACGCCGGGCATCGCGATGGATCCGTGGGTGGCGACGACGCTCCTGGCCTCGGACACACGCCGCGCGCGGGTCTCCGTCTGCGTGACCAACCTCGTGACGCGCCATCCGGCCGTCGCGGCGGCCTCGATCGCGTCGATCGATCTGCTGGCCCCCGGGCGCGCGGTGCTCGGAATCGGCGTCGGGCCACAGCGGCACGCGAAACCTCGGGACGGCAAGTCTGCCGGCGGGTGAGCTCGCCGACGGCGTCGCGTTCATCAAGGAGCTCTTGCGCGGGCGCCCGGCGTCGTACCGCGGCGGCACCGCGCACCTGCCGTGGGTGAAGCGACCGAGTCCGGTCTTCCTCGCGGCATCCCATCCGCGTTCACTCAGCGCCGCGGGAGCGCACGCAGACGGCGTCTTCATCAACTACGGCCTCGCCGCCGCGAATGTCGCCGAGTCGGAGGGCGCGGTTGCACGAGCGGCGCGCGCCGCCGGCCGGAACCCGGATGACATCGAGATCTGGCAGATCGCGTGTCTCGACTGCAGCACGGACGGCGATGCCTCGCGACGCAAGATCGGCGCGATCCTCGCGTTCGTGTCGGCCTACGTCATGGGCGGCGGCGATCTGGCTCGGCGTGGTGTGCCCGCCGCAGCATCGCGCGGCGCTGCAGGAGCTGCGCCGCCGCTACAGCACGCGGCCCGGCGCCGCCGACGCCGCCCTCGTGACCGAGCTCGGCCTGTTCGACTACCTCGCCGGGCGTCTGGCCATCTGCGGCACGCCCGATGAGTGTCTGGCGCAGGTGCGCGCGGCTCGGGCGGCCGGTGTGCGGCGGCTCATGTTCTCGGTCAGCCTCGCGGTCGACCCGGTCGCGACCGTCCGGCTCTTCGGCGAGAAGGTGCTGCCGGCCGTACGCACGTGAAAGACGACAGGCGCGCGCGAGCCGTCTGTCCGGCCGTGAGACAAACGAGAACGTGGCCGTTTTCGCGGGTCGGCCGCGTAGAATCGCGTCGATGCGACGTCGCGGACCCGCGTGCGCCGAGGCCGACCTCTATCCGGCCGTGAAGGCGTTCCTCGAAGGTCTGGGCTACGACGTCAAGGCGGAGGTCCGTGGCTGCGACGTCGTCGCGGTACGCGGCGAGGAGCCGCCCGTGATCGTCGAGCTGAAGCTGGCCTTCAGCCTGAGCCTCGTGCTCCAGGGCGTCGATCGGCTCACGATGACGGACCGCGTGTACCTCGCCGTCGGGCGACCCCGCGGCCGGCGCGGTCGCCGCCATTCCGTTCTTCGGCGCGACGTGCGTGACCTGTGTCGCCGGCTCGGCCTCGGATTGATGACCGTCGCGCCGGGAAGTACCGCTGCCTGCGTGGAGGTGGTCCTCGATCCCGTTCCATACCGGCCGCGCCGGCGGACCGCGAATCTGACGCGTCTGCTCGGCGAGCACGGGCGGCGCGTCGGCGATCCGAACCGCGGCGGCGTCACCCGGACGCCCATCGTGACCGCCTATCGCCAGGAGGCGCTCCGCTGCGCGATCCTCATCGAGCGCGGCGGGCGCGCGAGCCTGAAGACCCTGCGCGAGACGGGGCTGGTGCCGAACGCGCCGCGCATTCTCCAGCGCGACGTCTATGGCTGGTTCCGGCGGCTGCAGCGCGCGACCTACGCGCTCACCGACCGCGCCCGCCAGGACATCGGACGCTTCGCAGCGTCGCGCACGTTGCCTGAGCTCGCCTCCGGTGCGAACGATACACGTCTGAGGAGCCCCAACATGTGGAAGCCGAAGAAGACCGTCGGGCAGATGGTCGAGGAAGCGAAGACGCGGATCGAGAATCTGTCCATCGAGCAGGTGGAAGCCGAGATCGCGCGCGGCGATGCCCAGGTGGTGGACATCCGCGACGTCCGCGAGCGGCGCAAGGTCGGGTTCATTCCCGGCTCGACCCACGTGCCGCGCGGCATGCTCGAGTTCTGGCTCGACCCGACCTCTCACTACTACAGCGGCAAGATCGACCCGACGAAGCGCATCATCGTGTACTGCGCCGGCGGCCAGCGCTCCGCGCTCGCGGCGGACGTGCTCCGCGAGATGGGGTTCCCGAACGTCGCGCACCTCGCGGTCGGCTTCACCGGCTGGGCATCGGCCGGGCGCGCGGTCGACCGGGAGCCCGAGGGGAAATCCTGACCGCTCGCGGCTGACCGGACGCTGCGCTCGAGCGGTCCGGACCGGACACGTTGACGTCCGGCGTGGTGTGACGTAGCGTCCCCTCAGAGGAAAGGAGCTCTCCATGAAAGCCGCCGTCTTCCACGGTCCCCACCAGCCCCTGACGATCGAGGACGTCGAGATCGAGAAGCCCATCGGGCGCGAGGTGCTCGTGCGCACCGTCGCCAGCGGCGTCTGCCACAGCGACCTGCACTTCGTCGACGGCTACTACCCGTTCCCGACGCCGGCGATCCTCGGCCACGAGGCGGCCGGCATCGTCGAGGCGGTCGGCCCGCAGGTCGACGGAGTTCAAGCCGGGCGACCACGTCATCGCCTGCCTCTCGGTCTTCTGCGGTCACTGCGCCTACTGCCTGACCGGGCGGACGCACCTCTGCCAGTCCCGGCCGCGTCGCGCGCGCCGCAGCGAGCCGCCGAAGCTCACCTGGAACGGCGCGCCGGTGAACCAGTTCGCGAACCTCTCCGCCTACGCCGAGAAGATGCTGGTGCACGAGAACGCGCTCGTGAAGATCCGCGACGACATGCCGCTCGACCGCGCCGCGCTGATCGGCTGCGGCGTGACGACCGGCGTGGGCGCGGTGCTCAACACGGCGCGCGTCGAGCCGGGCTCGACGGTCGCGGTGTTCGGCGCCGGCGGCGTCGGCCTCGCCGTGATCCAGGGCGCGCGCATCGCGGGCGCGGGCATGATCATCGCCGTCGACGTGCTCGAGAACAAGCTGGCGAAGGCCAGGGAGCTCGGCGCGACGCACATCGTCGACGCGTCGCACGGCGACCCGGTCGAGGCCATCCGCGAGATGACCGACGGCGGCGTCGACTACGCCTTCGAGGCGATCGGCCTCAAGAAGACGGCCGAGCAGGCGTTCGAGTGCCTCCGCCCGGGCGGCACGGCGACGATCATCGGCATGATCCCGGTCGGGCAGAAGATCGAGCTGGAGGGCAGCGTGTTCCTGCGCGAGAAGCGCATCCAGGGCTGCAGCATGGGCTCGAACCGCTTCAGGTCGACATGCCGAAGTACATCGACTTCTACCAGCAGGGCCGCCTGCGCCTGGACGAGATGATCACGCGGCGCGGACAGCTCGAGGACGTGAACGAGGCGTTCCGCGCGATGAAGGCCGGCGAGGTCGCCCGCACGGTGCTGATGTTCGAGTGACGCCGGCAACGTTCTACCACGGCCGGCGCCTGGGCCTCACCCGGCTCGGCGGGTTCGAGGACCACGCCGCCGGTCATGCCCGCCTCCTCGCGACCTAGCCGCGATCCAGCGGGTCGGTGGCGTCCGGGCCGATTGACTCGATCCCCGCGTGCGCGCCCTTGACGGCCGTCACCTCGACTTCGACGAGCAGCTCGGGCCGCGCGAGCCCCGCGATGCGACAGCCGAGGGACGCCGGAGCGCTCTTGGCGAACCAGGGCGGGCCCTCGCCGAGCCGATTCTGGCGGGCGCCCTCGACGGTGAACGTGCGCCGGCGGACCACGTCGTCGAGGCTGGCGCCGGCCTGCGCGAGCGCCCATTGCGCGGTCCCCACCGAAAGATCGGATTGCGCGGCCCAGTCGCCTGCCGCCTGCGGCTCGCCCGCGGCGTTCATCGACGTGCAGCCGCTGACCCAGATCCAGTCGCCGACCTCCACGGCCCGCGCGTAACCGCGGGGCTTCTCGCGCTGCTGCTGTGTGTAGATGTCGCGGCGGGTCTTCGCGGCTCCAATGACCGCCTCCGCCTCGATCTCGATCAACATCTCCGGCAGAACGAGCGCCGGGATGCCGAGCAAGGTCGACGTGGGTCGCACCTCACCCAGGGCCTCGAGCCACGCGCGCGTGTAGTCCGCGCTGTGGGCGAGCTCGGTGAGAAACGTCTTGGTGTAGACGATGTCCTCGCGCGCGGCGCCCGCCTGCGCCAGCGCCGAGAAGATCGTGTCCATCGTGTGCCGCGTCTGGCGAGACACATTCGCCCTTGCCTTCGACGACACCTCGAGCACTCAGCGCGGTGGTGCCGGAGACGATCACGCGGTCGCCCACGCGCACCGCCCGCGAGTACGCGTACTCGTCCTCGATGGCCCGCCCGGACGAGATGCGTTGCGCCGCAGCGCCGCGCCGTCGATGGCGTCGAGCTCGATCTCGATCAGCTGCTCCGGGCGCGCGAGTTCGTTGACTTGCACGAGCGTGGACGCAGGACGGCGTCACGCAGATACCGGGCGACGGTCCGCGCGGCACGATCACCGGCTTCATGTCGGTGACGTAGATCGGCTCCGCACGCGTCCGCCAGGTTGCCGCCCGCCTTGCCCATGCTCCGCTCGGCGATCATCATGATCACCTCGACCTGCTCGGCGACGTCGCCGATGCCCGCACGTTGCCGGCGCCGTCGATCGCCGTCGTGCCCGACTGCAGCACCATGTCACCGACCCCGCCAGGCTGATGATCGACCACTTCTCGAGCGATCGCCGACGCGACGTTGATCCAGCAACCAGTTGCAGTCGTTCCTGCCTCGGTCGCGGACGTCGACCACCAGCGATGCTGCGTCAGCACGGCCGCCGCGCGACCGGCGGGATCCCGTCCGCCCAGGGCTGTGCGGCCTCGAAGGCCGCGGCGGCCCGCAGCACCGCCGCCTCGCCGCGCCGCCTGCCGACGATCTGCAGGCCGACGGGCAGCCCGTCGCGCGTGAATCCGCAGGGAATCGAGATGGCAGGCAGGCCCAGCACCGAGAACGCGTAGGTCAGGTACGAGCGCTGCAGCCTCGCCCACGGGCTGGCCGTTGACCTCAGTGCGGGCTCTCGAGCGGGAACGGCGGCGTCGCCGACGTCGGCGTGATCAGCAGGTCGCGCGTCTCCGAGGAAGCTCGCGCACCCGCTGCCAGAGGCGCGTGCGGAGCAGCTCGCCGCGCGCGATCGTCGCGCGACGGTGAGCGCGAGGCCCTGCTCCGTGTTCTCGACGAGCCCTTCCTGGAGGACCGCGCGATGCTCCGGGAGCTTGTCGGCGTGCCGCGCCACCATGAGCAGGCCACGCGTGAGCCGCACGATCTCCGGCACGTCGCTCATGTCGGGCACGCCGCTTCCACGCGCGCGCCGGCGGGCGCGGAACACGGCGACCGCGCGCTCGAAGACCGTCCGCACCTCGTCGTCGACCAGCACGAGACCGCCGAGGTCCGCCGTCCACGCGATCCGCCAGCCCTTCACCGACGGCGCCTTCGCCGCGCGGGCAAGCTCGCGCGTGTCGACGTCGTAGGAGATCGGCGAGCGATCGTCGGCGCCGGCCATCACCGACAGCATCAGCGCCGGTGTCGGCGACCGTGCGCGCCATCGGCCCCTCGACCGAGTACGTGTCCCACGCCAGCGCCGACGGATAGCGCGGGATCAGCCCGGGCGTGGTGCGGAAGCCCGACGACCCCGCAGAACGACGCCGGGCCGCGGAGCGAGCCGCCCAGATCGGTGCCCTCGGCGAGCGGGCACATGCCGGTCGCGAGCGCCGCCGCCGAGCCGCCGCTCGAGCCGCCGGCGGTGCAGCGCGAGGTTCCACGGGTTGCGCGTCGCGCCGAAGACCGTGTTGACGGTGTTCGGGCCGAACGCGAACTCCGGCGTGTTCGTCTTGCCGATGACGATGGCGCCGGCCGCGCGCAGCCGCTGCACCACCAGCGCGTCGCTCTCGGGCACGTGGTCCTCGAAGAGCTTGGAGCCGTACGTCGGTTGCGGATGCCCTTGGTCGGCGTGACGTCCTTGATGGCGACGGGGATGCCGAAGAGCGGCGGCAGGCGACGCGCCCCGGCGGAGGCCGCGGCGCGCCGGGCGTGCGCAGCGCGTCCTCGCGGGCGAGCGTCACGACCGCGTTGACCTCGGGTTCACGGCGTCGATGCGCGCGAGCACCGCCTGCATGACCTCGAGCGGCAGACGCGTCGCGCCCGGTAGAGCTTCAGCAGCTCGACGGCCGAGGTGAACGTGAGGTCGCGCACGGCGGCCATGGCGCGCACATCTACACCGTCAAGCGAGCCAGCGCGGCACCCTCGACGTCGGGAGATCCAGTGATCATCATCCAGTTCTATCGCCGTTCGCTCCTCTTGATCGGTACGATGACACGCCGCATCAGCAGCCATGCCTGTGGCACCGACCGGTCTCGGACCCCAGCCCCGCGTACTGGTCCTGCGGCACGCTCGCGGGGTGGCGCCGACGCTCGGGCCCCGTCCGCTTGAACGACCATTGCTGCCCGCGATCCCGCTGCCGCGGCCATCGACTCGAACAGCTCGTCCTGCGCGGCGACGGCCGGCGCCGAGACAGCCCCGGCGCCGACGCCAAGGCGGAGGCCGCGATCGCGACGAGATGCTACTGATCATCATGACGACCCTCGCGGTTCCGACGCGCGGAGGCCGGTTTCCGCTCGGCGGCCTGAACAGCGGCATCGAGGCCCTTCGTCGAAGGCGTCCGGTGCGTGCGCCTCCAGCTCTCGCTCATCCGCACACGCTCGGAGGACTAACATGCCAACCATCGCGTCCATCGACAAGCTCTTCGCTCAGCGACCCAGTCGAAGGCCATGCCGGCATCGTCGCGCTCGCCGCCGCGGGCGAAGGAAGACGTGTGCGGGGGCCCGCCTTCGGCGAGCGCAGCTCGGCAAGGATGCCGATGAGCGCGTCGACTTCGTCGTATCGATAGCGTGGCTGCAACAGCCATCACCAGCAACCGCTACCATGCAGACTGGTCCAGCGAGCTGAGCCTCGACGGCCCGGCGAGCAAGATGATCTCGTCGCTGTCGACAGCCGGTGCTCAAGATCGACGCCACCGCCAACCCCGCCTGCGGGTGCGCCAAGCGGCCCGTGGCCTGCGGCGCCTCATGGCGCGCGCCCGCGGCTTCGCCTACGGTGTCGCAACCGGAGATCGCATGTCAGAGCGCCACCGACGCCGGGAATGGCCGCGTGCGACGCGGCGCTGACCGCGCCCGCTCCTGTTCAATCCGGCGACCCGCTGGGAGTACGGATCAGCGTGGACTAGATCGGCGGAATCGTCGACGGTGGACAGCCGAAGCTGATAGAGCTGTTCAAGGACGACATCTTCGGCCCTTCGGCATGAACGACACCGCGTTCAAGATCTCGCCGTCGATGCGAAGCCGCTGGCGAGCGTGCATCAGCGCGACGAGAAGGGGGCGCGCGCGCCGATCGATTCCGCGCTCCCCGAAGAGCCGAGTTCCTCATGGGCGGCGGCGGCCTCTACGGCACCGCGCCGCGACTATCTGACGTTGGCGCCGATGATCGTGCGTGCCGCACCCTGAGCGCGTTCAGGTCCTGCGGCGTCGAGACCATGACCTCATGGCGCAGAACCACGTCGCGCCGTTGGACGTGCCCTACATCAAGACGGCGGCGCCCGGGCTCTCCAACGACGTCGACCTGTTCCCGGGGATCGCCGGAGGCTGGGGACTGAGCTTCCTGATCAACACGAGGACGCGCCGACCGGGCGCTCGGCCGGCGGCCTCGCGTCGGCGGGCCTCGCGAACACCTACTACTGGATCGATCGGACTAACGGGTCTCCAGCGTCTTCCTCTCGCAGCTGCTACATTCTACGACAAGACGGCGATCGACCTGTTCGGGAAGTTCGAGACCGAGGTGTACCGGGCGCTCAGCTAGGCGGGTTTCCCTGTCGCCCGTGAGCGGGCCCGGAGCGCGCGCCACACGCGCTCCGGGCTCAGCGGCAAGTCGCGCAGCCGCGCGCCGGTGAGTCGCGCGAGCGCGTTGGCCACCGCCGGGCTCACCGGAATCAGGCTGCCCTCCCCCGCGCCCTTCGCGCCGAACGGCCCGCTGCCGTCGGCGTTCTCCACGAAGTGACACTCGAGTTCCGTCGGCGTGTCGTCGGCGCGCGGCACTCGATAGACGAGCAACGTGCCGTTCAGCAGATGGCCGTCCGCGTAGAGCATCTCCTCGAGCAAAGTGTGGCCGAGTCCCTGGACGACGCCGCCCTCGTCCTGGCCCTCGAGCAGGAGCGGATTGATCGCGCGCCCCACGTCGGCCACGGAGACATACCGCTCGACCCGGATCGCGCCGGTCTCCTCGTCGACGCTCACCTCGGCCGCCCCGACTGCCATCTCCCAGAATGGCGTGCTGCCCCCGAGCGGCGCCGCGGTGCGGCCCGGCGCGATCACGCCGCGGCCGATCAGCTCGCCGCCCGACATACCGAATCGCAACGCCAGGACCTCCGCGTACGACAGGCGATGCGTCGGCGCCACGACGGCGCCGTCGCCGAGCGTGAGCTCTCGTGCCGCGACGCCGAGGCTCTGCGCCACGATGAGCAGGAGCTGCTCGCGTACGTCCTCGGCGGCGGCTTGCACGGCCCGACCGGTCATGGCCGTCGAGCGGCTCGAGCTCGTCGTCTGATCGTACGGCGTCACCGCGGTGTCGGGCTGGACGACGGTCACCCGCGTCAGCGGCACGCTCAGGACTTCGGCGGCGATCTGGGCGAGCACGGTGCGCGTTCCCTGCCCCATCTCGACGGCGCTCGCCAGCACGGTGACGCTCCCGTCCGCGTGCAGGCGCACGATCGCCTCCGACACGCTCGGCGCGACCGACGCCTTGAGCATCGCCGCCACGCCGCGCCCGCGGTCGGCCGCGGCGGCCTGGCTCCAGCCGATCGCCTCGGCGGCGCGGCTCAGGCTCTCCTCGAGCTTGCCGTCGATCGGCGTGTCGCCCGGCGCGAACTCCTCGCCGTGGGCGAGAAAGTTCTGACGCCTCAGGTCGACCGGGTCACGAGCGAGCCGGTCCGCCGCCACGTCGAAGAGCGATTCGAGCGCCCACGCGAGCTGCGGCACGCCGAACCCACGGAATGCTCCGCCCGGCGTCGTGTTCGTGTAGACGGCGCGAGCCTCGAGCTTCACGTGCGCGACACGGTAGGGACCGGTCGCCGTGTAGGTGCCCTTCTGAACGACGCGCGGACCGATGTCCGCGTAGGCGCCGACGTCGTAGTCGGCGTCGCATTCGACTGCCACCAGCGTGCCGTCGCGGCGGAACCCGGCGCGCATGGCGACGCGCGAGGCGCAGCGGCGCACCGTCTGGAACGCTTCCGGCACCGAGGCGGCCAGGCGAACCGGACGGCCGGCCGCGCGTGCCAGGGTCGCGGCCAGGGGCT
Organism: uncultured Candidatus Rokubacteria bacterium; assembly: GCA_963789955.1. Lineage (GTDB taxonomy): Bacteria > Methylomirabilota > Methylomirabilia > Rokubacteriales > CSP1-6 > AR31. The sequence goes on along the minus strand of CAWBMV010000015.1, from coordinate 239,430 downwards.
CGAGCTTCGCGTACGTCTTGCTGCCGAAGCCGCCGCCGAGATGCGGGACCACGACGCGAATTCGCGCGAGCGGGACATCGAACATCTTCGCCAGCTCGACGCGCACGGAGTACGGATTCTGAGTCGACGCCCAGAGTGTCAAAGCGCCGGTCTCGTCCCAGGCGGCCACGACCGCGTGGGGCTCGAGCGCGACGTGCTGGACCGGCGGAAAGCGGTACGCGTCCTCGACGACGACGTCGGCGGCGGCGAGTGCTGAGGCCGCATCACCCCGCGCGAACGCGAACTGGTGGCAGATGTTGGTTCTGATTCGCGCTTGAGGTCGAGAATCCACGAAGTGTCCTGCCGCAGGCTGGCCCGCGTGCACGAGGGAGCGCTCGACGCCAGCGCTTCCTCGAGCGTCATCACCTCGCGAGCGGCTCGTAGTCGACGTCGATCAGATCGAGCGCCTCCTCGGCCGTCACTTCGTCGACCGCGGCCACCGCCGCGACCGGCTCGCCCTCGTCGCCGGCGACGTCGATCGCGAGCACCGGCCGATCGCGATACGCCGTTCCTATCACGGGTCGCGCAGGTCCATCGGCTCCAGCAGCGCCGGAGCACCGGCCCGCGCACGGGCGCGCGTGACGTCGACGCGCCGCACCCGGGCGTGGGCGTACGGTAGCGGAGCACCTTCGCGTGAGCCATGCCGGGAACGTCAGGTCGGTTGCGTACCGTGCGCGGCCGGTCACTTTCTCGAGCGCGTCGACGCGCGGCGCGGGGTGCCCGACGACGCGGACGGTCGCGCGCTCATCGAGCGGGCTCGGCGCGCCGCCAGATCGCGTCGACGATCTTCCGGTAGCCCGTCCGCGACAGAGGCTGCCACGCAGGTAGTGCGACACGTCCTCGCGAGTCGGCTGCGCGTTCTCGGCAGCATCGCCCGCGCCGTCGAGCAGCATCCCCGACGTGCAGAAGCCGCGCTGCACGGCACCCCCTCCACGAACACGCGCTGGAGCGGATAGAGCCGATGCCCTTCGCCAGGCCCTCGACCGTCGCACGGAGCGTCCTCGGCCTCGATCGCCGGGTACGTCCGGCGCTAACGGCGAGGCCATCGACAGAAGCCGTACAGCACCGCACGCCTGGGTCTGGCAGGACGCTTCGGCGCCCTTGAGCTGAGGCCGTCACGCAGCACGTCCAGCAGCAGCACGTCGAGCACAGCCTCGAGCTTGGCGTCGCGAACCATTGACGACGACATGAAGCATTCACGGATCGCCTTCACGCGGAGCACGCACGTAGCACCGCGCAACAGCTCGCGCCGCAGCACCACACCGCGACGCGGGCGCGCGACGCACGAACACCGCCACCGTCTCACGCTTTCTCGTCGGCCCAGACCGTACAGGTCGTCGGCGGGATCCACGGCGTCGGCGGCGGCGTCCGATGCCTCGCGGGCCGCGTGCTCCAGGTCCGTGACGGAAGCGCCGATCAGTCGCGCCTCCGCGCCGGCCATGCGCATCGGCCGCGGATTGACGCAGCCGATCGCGATGCGCGCCTCCGCGACGCGATCACCGCCGTGATGCCCCGAGCCACCGGGGGCGAGGCGAAGCATCGCCGCGATCGCCGAGGGTCGGACGCTCGTGCACACCGAACTTCACATACGCGGCATGCGGTCTCGCCCGGCCACGGCGCGAGCGTCACCGACGCGACAACCTCGTTCGAGGTACGCGCCGTCTCCCACGGGCCGAGCACGAAGTCGTCCAGCGACAGCTCACGCGCGCCCGCGCGGCGACTGCAGCTCGGACCGACGCGTCGAAGGTCAGGAACGAGGTGGCCAGGTCGCTGTGCGGATCGGCGAAGGCGAGGTTGCCGCCGACCGTGCCGACGTTCCGGACGCGCACGTTGGCGACGTGCCGGGCGACGGTCCCGACCAGCGGGCAGCGCGCTCGCACGAGCGCGGATTGCTCGACGGTGCGGTGCGTGACGGCCGCGCCGATCGTCACGCGACGCGCCCTCGTCGCGAGAGATCGCCGCCGAATCCGGGAATGCGCTTCACGTCGACGAGGTGCCGCGGCCGCAGCACGCCCACCTTCATCAGCAGCAGCAGCTCGGTGCCGCCGGCGTAAACGCGACCGCATCCTCACCCGAGCGTCGGCCAGCAGCGCGCACGCCTCCTCGTGCGCGTCTCGCCGGCCGGTGGAGCGCGAACAGGCCGCAGCATCGGTCTAGCCGCCGAGCGTCGTGCCGCGGGCCGCACGATCTCGCTCCGCGATCATCCGGAGGTACTCGATCCGCGCCTGCACGCTCGCGCGGCAGGCTGTAGATGGTGAAGCCGATCCCGTGGAGCAGCGCTCGCGTGCCTCGGCAATCGTCGCGAGGCACTCGCGCGGCGTGCCGTTGATCGTCCAATCGTCGAGGCTGATGAAGTCGAGCTGGAGCGGCACCATCGGGCAAGACTGACGCGCGCGCGATTCCCGCCGAGCAGTTCACCCTGAGTGTGATGTTCGTCCCGCCGGGTCAGGGCAACGCCGCGCACACGCACGAGGTCGAGGAGGTGTTCTTCATCCTCGACGGCAAGGTGAAGGTTTTCTTCGTGGACAGTGCGGGCCGCCGCGGAGGAGCGTGCTCGGGCGCTGGGACTGTGTCTCGGCGCCGGCCGCGTCGTCCCGGATTTCGAGCGTGGGCCTCGAACCCGCCTATCTTCAGGTGATGCTCGGCCGCGCGCGCCCCGAGCTGATGAGCTACGCGGATCCGGAGCTCCACCACCTCGAGCGCGATGCCCACCTGGCCGCGCTCGGGTGTGACTCCGCGCGGCCGGATGCGGCCGTAGGGCTGGCGTGGGCGACGAGCGCGCGCTCTCGGACCACGTGCGGCGCAACCGCGTCCGCTGGAACGCGGAGGCGCGGAACTACGTCGCCGGCGGCGAGCGGGCGTGGGCCCGAGAAGAGCCGAACCGAGTGGGGCATCTGGCGTGTCTCCGGGCTCAGCTTGATGCTGTTTCCGAGGGCCTCGCCGGCAAGACCGGAATCGAGCTCGGCTGCGGAACAGCCTACGTGTCGGCATGGCTCGCCCGCCGTCGGGTCAAGGTCGTCGAGATCGACGCCTCCCGGCCCAGCTGGCGACCGCGCGCCGACTCCAGCGCCGGCACGGCCTCGAGTTCCCGCTGATCGAAGCCGACGCCGAGCAGGTGCCCTGCCGCGGCGAAGCCTTCGACCTGGCGATCTCGGAATACGGCGCCTGCCTCTGGGCGGATCCGGATCGCTGGGTCGCCGAGGCGGCGCTCTCCGACCCCGGCGCTGAGCTGATCTTCCTGGTGAATTCGCCGCTCTTCACCCTCTGCGTGCCGGAAGAGGACGGCGTCGCCGCCGAGCGGCTGCTCCGCCCGGCGTTCGGCATGCGACGGATCGAGTGGCCCGGCGATCCGGGCGTCGAGTTCCATCTGGCGCACGGGGACTGGATCCGCGTGCTGCGCCGCCAACGGCTTCTCCGAGGTCGAGGATCTGATCGAGGTGCGACCGCCGGAGTCGGCCACCACGAGCTACGAATACGTCACACTCGAGTCGGGGCACGCAAATGGCGGTCCACGAAGAATCTGGCGCGCTCGACGCCGGTGAGAGCCCGCCGGCGGAGGTGCGACGTTAGATCGCCGTTCGCACCGCAGGCCGTCGCGGGGCTGGGGCCCCGCCGGCCGAGGTGCGACGTTAGATTCATGAGGGAACGATGGACGATCTGATGATTGGTGAGGCGATCCTGGCAACCGACGGCACTGGCGCGCCCGGGTGCGAGGCTGACGTGGCGGGTCGCAGGCGGCCGCATCGTCGGCCGTCGAGCACCGGTCGTCGCGGCCGGCCCGGCAGATCATCGACGCGCGGGGCCAGGTCGTCGCCCCCGGTTTCATCGACATCCACACGCACTCCGACTTCACGCTGCCGCTCAATCCGCGCGCCGAGGGCAAGGTGCGCCAGGGCGTGACCACGGAGGTCGTGGGCAACTGCGGCCTGTCCGCCGCGCCGGCGCTGCCCGGGACCGCCGCCATGCTCCGCGAGTACCTGGCCTCCAGCGCGCCGTGGCTTCCGTTCCGCGACGTGACGTTCGCCGAGTATCTCGACAGCTTTCCGTCCGCGTCCGTCAACACGATCATGCAGGTCGGGCACAACACGCTCCGATTGATGACGGTGGGCATGGAGCGCCGGGCCGCGACCGCCGCCGAGCTCCAGCGCATGGAAGCGCTGCTGGAGGAAGCGCTGACGGCGGGCGCGATCGGGCTCTCGTCGGGGCTCTTCACGGCGCCCGGAAGTTATGCGGGCGCCGATGAGATCCTCGTGCTGGCCCGGGTGCTCGCGCGCCACGGCGCGACGTACGCCTCGCACATCCGCGACGAGGCCAACCAAGTGTTCGCGGCCGTGCGCGAGGCGATCGCCGTGGCCGAGGCGACGGGTGTTCACGTGCAGATCGCGCACTTGAAGCTCTCCGGCACGGACAACTGGGGAGGGGCGGGGAGGCTGCTCGCCGAGATCGCCTCCGCGCGCGCGCGCGGCCTCCACGTCGACTGCGACCAGTACCCGTACGACACGGGAACGAACCCGTTGAAGAACCTCCTGCCGAGCTGGGTGCAGGAGGGCGGAGCCGCAGCGATGCTCGAACGGCTGCAGGACCCGGCCATCCGGAAGCGCATCCGCGAGGACATCGCGAAGGACGGGCTCAACAACTTCGGCGCGATTCCGTCGTGGGACGTGGTGCGCGTGGCGGTGTCGCCGCACCTGCCGGACGAGGCGGGCCGCACGCTCGGCGAGATCGCCCGCCGCCGCGGCGTCGATCCCCTGGACGCCGTGTGCGACGTGATCGTCGAGGACCGGGGCCACACCCGCATCCTGATCCGGAGCATGGCGGAGGCAGACGTGGACGAGATCATTCGAGCGCCGTGGGTCCTGGTCGGCTCGGACGGCACGGCGCTCGCGACCTACGGCGTCACCTCACAGGGCAAGCCGCATCCCCGCTACTACGGGACGTTCGCGCGCGTGGTCGGGCACTGCGTGCGCGAGCGCGGGCTCCTCACGCTGCCGCAGGCAGCTGTCCAAGACGACCGGCGGCTCCGCGGCGGCCCTCGGACTCGCCGACCGCGGCGTGCTGCGCGAGGGCGCATGGGCGGACATCACGGTGTTCGACCCGACCACGGTCGCCGACCACGCGACCTACGACGATCCCCATCGTACGCCACCGGCATCTCCACCGTCCTCGTCAACGGCGAGGTCGTGATCGACGCCGGCGACCACACCGGCCTACTGCCAGGCCGGGTTCTGAAGCGGCCCGCGTCACCCCTTGTTGACAGGAGGCGACTGCTGTAAGGTAACGGCGGCGTCCGCTCCACACGCTCCATTAATGGGGAGGAAAAGACACCATGCGTTCACGATACCGCCTACCAGGTCGGGGATCCGCGCTGATCACGCTCGCTGTCGTGCTCGCCGTGCTGCCGATCGCGGCGGAAGGCCAGGCGGTCAAACGAGGGGGAACCCTGCACGTCGCCTACGGCAACGAGATCCTGGGCATGGACTTCTACACCTTGCCCGGCTACGAGATGGTCTGGGTCGCGACGAACGTCGGGTGCGGGCTCGTCAGCATGACCCCCGACGGGAACTTCATTCCGGACGCCGCCGAGTCGTGGCAGATCTCTCCCGACGGTCTCCTGTACACGTTCAAGCTCAGGAAGAACGTCCTGTTCCACGACGGCACCAAGGTCGACGCCGCCGCCGTGAAATTCACGTTCGACTACGTCCTGGACCCCGCGAATAAGTCCAACATGCGGCAGTTCCTCGGAGCGGTGCACTCCGTCGAGGTGGTCGATTCCCACACCGTCCAGATCCGACTCAAGCAGCCGTACGCGTTCATGATGCACGTGCTGGCGACCTATCGCATGGGGATCGATCATCCTCTCGCCCGCTGCCATGCAGAAGCACTCACCCGAAGAGCGCAAGGCAGGAAAGCCCGAGGCGCTGGTCGGATGCGGGCCCTTCAAGCTCGTCGAGTGGGTGAAGGGCACCCATCTGGTCATGGACCGCTTCGACAAATACTTCGAGCCGGGGCTTCCCTACCTGGATCGCGTCGTGATCCGCACGATCAAGGATCCGGTCACGCAACTCGCGGCGTTCAAGGCCGGCGAGATCGATTTCATCGCCGACTTCTCGGCCGATCACGTGGACACGCTCCGGGCTCAGAACCCCCGCGCCCAGGTCATGACCGGGAAGGAGACGACGCCGATGGTGGCCATGATGAAGGTCACCGTGCCGGCCGACGGCAAGCCGATGTCGAAGAACCGCGGGCCGCACCCGATCTTCGGCGACATCAGGGTCCGCAAGGCGGTCGCGTGCTACGGCATCGATCGCAACGAGATCGTCAAGATCGCGTACAAGGGCCGGGCCACGCCATGGGTCGGGATCATCCCGCCCGGCACGATCGACACCGTGGACGTCAATCACATGTGTCCCTACGATCCTGCGAAGGCCAAGGCGCTGCTGGCCGAGGCCGGCCATGGCCCACAGAAACCGCTGACCTTCGAGCTGATGACCAACAGCGAGAAGTCGGTGTTCAGCGTGATCGCCACCGTGATCAAGGAGCAGATGGCACGGATCGGGGTCACCGCGAACATCCGGCTGGTCGACAAGCCCAGCTGGCTGACCACTGCGACGCAGGATGGCGTGTTCGACATGTACGTCGAGGACCTCGCCTCCCTCCTGACCGTGGATCAGAACTCCTACCTTGTCGGCCAGCTCGGCGGCCTGGAACAGTGCGCGCCACACCGATACCAGGATCGACGACTTCTACACGCGCTACGCCCGAGAGATGGATCCTGTGAAGCGCAAGGCCATCGCCAGAGAGTTGCAGGAGTACAGCGCCGACAAGCTCTACTGGAACACGATCTCCGGCTCACCGTTCTACCAGGCGGCGCAGCCGTGGATGAAGGATTACGTCTACCAGGCCGAGTTCAAGATCGTCTACAAGAAAGTCTGGCTCGACAAATAGGGAGCCGGGGATCACTTGTCGACAGGCGCGGACTCCCGTAGAGTGCGCGGACTCTCCACTCGCATTCACGGAAAGATAGCGGACAGGTAGCCAGGGCCGAGATGCGAACCTACATTCTGCGCCGGCTGCTGCAGATCATTCCGACCGTCCTCGGAATCACGTTCGTGGTGTTTGTCATGATGCGGTCGATTCCCGGCGATCCGGTCGTGTCGCTGCTCGGCGACGCCTACACCGAGGAGAACGCGATCAAGGCGCGCCAGGAGTACGGGCTCGACAAGCCGGTCATGGTCCAGTACGTGATCTGGCTCGGCAAGCTCGCCCAGGGCGACTGGGGCAGCTCGATCCTGAGCGGTCGTCCAGTCCTGCAAGACGTTCTGGTGCGCCTGCCGGTGACGCTCGAGCTGATCGTCCTGTCGATGGTCGTGGCCCTCGTGATCGCCATCCCCGCCGCGATCATCGGGTCCCTGCGCCAGAACACGTGGGCCGACTACACGGCGACGTCCATCGCCATGGTCGGCGTCTCCGTCCCGGAGTTCTTCCTCGGTGTCTTGCTCTTGCTCATCTTCTCCGTCGGGCTCGGCGGGGCACTGCCGAGCTCGGGCTGGGTGTACTTCCCGGGCACCTGCCAGACCGTGGTATGCGCGGCAAGCCTCTGGGGCAACACGCAGCACGTCCTGATGCCCGCCTTCGCGCTCGGCGTGGGGCGGGCCGCGCTCCTGACGCGGCTGCTCCGCGCCAGCATGCTCGAGGTCATCCGCACCGAGTACGTCACGACGGCGCGAGCCAAGGGCTTGAGCGAGGGCCCGGTCGTGCTCAAGCACGCCCTCAAGAACGCCCTGATCCCAACCGTGACGGTGATGGGCCTGCAGGTCGGTTTCCTCATCGGGGGCGCCATCGTCGTGGAAACGCTCTTCGCGATGCCTGGTCTGGGCACCTTCGGCATCGACGCGATCATCGCGCGCGACTACCAGCAGGTGCAGGGCTTCGCCCTCGTGACGGCGCTCGCGTTCGTCGTGATCAACCTGATCGTCGATCTCACCTATACCTTCCTGGATCCGAGGATCCGGTACGCCTGAGGGCACGATGAGCGACGACAACGGTACGCGCGCGAGGCAGCTCCGGAGCATCAGCGGAGGAAGCCTTCAGGAAGCCGATCTGGGAGCGGCGCCGAAGGTCGCCTGGCTGGCCAAACGCGATCGGGCGGAATCCCCGTTCACGCAGGGCGTGCGCCGACTCCGGCGCAGCACGACTGCGCTGATCGGCGCGGTCATCGTCGCGCTGCTGCTGGTGGTCGCGCTGTTCGCCGACGTGCTCGCGCCCCGGAGCCCGATCGCCAGCGACCAGGCCCACACCTTCGAGCGCCCGAGCTGGAGCTACCCACTCGGGACGGATCAGCTCGGGCGCGACATGCTGAGCCGCGTGATCCACGGCAGCCGGATCTCGCTCGCGGTCGGTGTCTCGTCGGTCTTGCTCGCCCTCTTCGTCGGCGTCCCGTTCGGGATGATCGCCGGCTACTACGGCGGACGCGCCGACTCCCTCATCATGCGCACGATGGATCTGATCCTCGCATTCCCGATCTACCTGCTCGCCATCATCCTGATGGTCATCTTCGCGCCGACGGCGGGGCTCATCGGCACGATGAAGGTCACCGGCGCCATCGCCATCGTACGGATCCCGATCTATGCGCGTCTGGTCCGGGGCAGCGTGCTGTCCATCAAGGAGAAAGAGTACATCGAGGCGTGCCGCGCCGTCGGCGTGCGCGATCCGTGGATCCTTCTCCGCCACGTCCTGCCGAACTGCCTGGCGCCGATCATCGTGACGACGACGCTCGGCATCGCGACGTCGATCATCGTGGAAGCCACCCTGTCGTTCCTCGGGCTCGGCACGCAGCCGCCGACGCCGAGCTGGGGCTGGGACCTGAAGGCCAACGTGGCGTTCATTCACTCCAATCCCTGGATCTCGCTCTTCCCCGGCATCGCGATCTTCGTCACCGTGCTCGGCTTCAATCTCTTCGGCGACGGTCTCCGCGACGCGCTCGACCCGCGGCTCAAGTAGCTCGCCGTGGCGCGCCGAATGCCTCTCGCGCCGGCAGTCCTGGCGCTGCTGCTGGTGAGCACGATCACCACGACGGAAGCGCAGGTCGCTCCGCGCCCCGAATCGACCGCGCCCGCGCGGCCGCATCCGCCTCCGCGACCTGTTCCCCAGACCGTCGCGCCGCCGGCGAACATCTGCACGACGCAGTGGGGCTGGTGCCAGCTGCCGACATGGTCCGCGCCCCCCGGCATCGGCTGCGCGTGCCTGACGGTCGACAACCAGGAAGTCCCGGGAACGACTCGCTACTTCCCCTACGCGGGTCCAGCCAGCCCGTACCTGCAGCCGCACTCCGGGCCACCCTCGACGATCCGCTGAACGCCGGCGACTAGGAATCGCGCGCGCCGAACGCCCGCGCACCGTCCTCGGTGGAGTGCGCGCGTTGACAGCCGACGACCCTTCCGCCATAGTCGGGCGGCCGATGAATCTGGCGCCTCTGATGAAGCCGGCGAGCATCGCGGTCGTCGGCGCCTCGCAGCGGATGACCCGCGCGACACGGGTCGTCGCGAACCTGCAGCGCGGCTCAGCGGCACGCTCGGGCATCGGCGCCGGGATGCTGATGAACGCGCCGTTCTCGAGCATGGCGCACGCCTCGTACAACGCCCAGCGGGCCGAGCTCATCGCCGCGATGCAGTCGGGGGGCCTCAAGGCGTTCCTGGAGGCCCGGGACGGAGGCTTTCGGCCAGAACCCTTCGGACCAAGGGCGGCCCCGAAGTCCTGATGTGATAGCCTTTTACAATCAAGCTTGTCCCGCCCTCGTCCGTGTCAGTCGGTATCCATGTGCCGAGCTCCGCGGTCACGCCGCTCGATTCGGGCGAGGCCTACGCGGAGTTCTTCCGTCAGGTCGAGGCGCTCGGGCTCGACGCGGTGTGGACCGAGGATCGAATCTTCCACGACGCGAACATGCTCGATCCGCTCATGCTCTTGGCCGTGGCGGCCGCGTGCACCCGGCGGATCGAGCTCGGGACCGCGGTGCTCGTCGTCACCCTGCGCGCGGCCGCGGTGGTCGCCCGGCAGGTGTCGACGCTTCATCACCTCTCCGGCGGGCGGCTGGCTCTCGGTGTGTCGCTCGGCGGTCGCCCCGAGGAGTACGTGGCCGTCGGCGTGCCGATGAACCGCCGCGTCACGGTCTTCCAGGAGAGCGTCGCGGTGATCCGGAGGCTGCTCACCGGCGAGCCGGTCGACCACCAGGGCCAGTTCTTCCGCCTCGAGAAGGCCATCGTCCGTCCGGCGGCGCGCGTTCCCCTCTACGTCGGCGGCCACGCCGAGGGCGCGCTGCGCCGAGCCGGCGAGCTGGGCGACGGCTGGATCATGAGCCCGTTCGGCACCGTGCGTGACTTCCCCCGCCTGTGGCGCGCCGTGCAGGATGCCGCGCGTGCCGCCGGGCGAAACCCGGACGCGCTCGTCGCAGGCCGACTCGTGTACGTCGCGGTCGACGACGATCGCGATCGAGCGCGGGCCACCTTGGGAGCATTTCTCCACGGCTACTACGGGGCACGCTTCGACGTCGATCAGTGGGCCATCTTCGGACCGGCGCGCGAGGTCGCCGCGCGGCTCGTCGAGCACGTGGACGCCGGCATCACGAAGCTCATGCTCGGCGTTCCGAATCTCGACCTCGCGCACCTCCGCCGCGTGGCGAACGACGTGGCGCCCGTGTTGCGGGCCCGAGTCGGCCGCCGCGCGATGAACGCGCCGCGGGCCGCCGCGGGTCGCGAACGCGACGCGCCGCTCGCGCGCTGGGGCCGGCTCGTCTACCGGGCGCGTTGGATCGTGCTGGCGCTGTCGGCGCTCTCGCTGGGCGCGTCGCTCTGGATGATCCACGTGGGCGGCCGGCTCGATCCGCCCGACATTCCCGCCGACACCGAGTCGGGCCGCGCGCGCCGACTGCTCGAGAAGGAATTGCCCGGCCAGCCGCCGTCGTTCAGTCTGATCTTCAGCAGCGACACCCGACAGGCGCTCGATCCGGCGTTCCGCGAGGAGGTCGAGCGCGCCCTGGCGCCGCTTCGACGCGATCCACGAGTCGCGCGAGTTCGCACCGCGTACGACCCGCCCGGCCCGTTGCCGCAGACGGTCCCATTCGTCTCGAAGGACGGTCGGCGCACCCTGGCGACGGTCGAGCTGCGCGGCACCGCCGCGGGCTTCGCGTCGCTCGAGTTCTCCGGGCTCCCGCCGGATGTCTATCCCTCACTGCGCGGGCTGGTCCGCTCCGAGACGCTTGGACATCGTGTCGGTCGGCAACGTGGCGCTCAACCACGACTTCACGGAGGTCGCCCGCAAGGACATCGGCCGGGTCGAGGCGCTCATCCTGCCGGCGGTCGCGGTGTTGCTGCTGCTCGTCTTCGGCTCCGTCGTCGCCGCTGCGCTGCCGCTGGCGGTCGGCGCGCTGGCGATGACGGGAGCGATGGCCGGCACGTTCCTGCTCGCGCGCTGCGTCTCGGTCTCGATCTACGCGCCGAACATCGTCAGCATGATCGGGCTCGGCGTGGCCATCGACTACTCGCTGTTCGTGGTGAGTCGCTTCCGCGAGGAGATCCGCGAGCGCCCGCCGATCGAGGCGCTGGCGCGGACCGTCGCGACCGCCGGGCGCGCGATCCTGTTCTCCGGCCTCACCGTGGCGATCGGACTGCTCGGCATGCTCTTCCTGGGCCTCGGCAATCTCGGCTCGATGGGCTGGGCGGGGACGACCGTGGTGACGCCTGGCCGTCGTCTACGGGCTCACGACTCCTGCCGGCGCTCCTCGCGGTGCTGGGCCCGCGCGTGAATTCACTCAAGGTGCCCTTCCTTCACGTCGATCGCGCGGGCGACGGACTCTGGCGTCGCCTGGCCACGATGTCGATGGACTACCCCTGGCGCGTCTTCGTTCCGGTGGTCTGCCTCCTGCTCCTCTTCGGGCTGCCGTTCCTTCATCTCCACATTGGCTCCGGTGACGCCACCTCGCTGCCGCCGGAGGCCGAGTCGCGCCGCGGCGACGAGCTGCTCCGCCGCGAGTTTCCCGGCGGCGACGCCAACCGCATCGTGGTCGTGCTCGACGCCGGCACGGCCTCGCCGCTCGAGCCCGCGCGGGTCGCGGAAACGTACGCGTTCAGTCGATGGCTGGCCGCGCGCCCGAATGTCCGCCGTGTCGACAGCTTCGTCGACCTCGATCCCTCGCTCGACCTCGCGACCTATCAGCAGATGGCCGCGCTGTCGCCGGCGCTGCGCCCGCCCGAGCTCGTCGAGGCGCTCCGACATACGCTCGGCGAGCACGTCGCGATGCTCATCGCGACCACCGACGCGAGTCCGAGCAGCGAGAAGGCGCGCGCGATCGTCAGTGAGATTCGGCGCGCGCATCCGCCGTACGACGGCGAAGTCATGGTGACCGGCCACACCGCCTTCGACCTCGACTTCATCGGGCTCGTCGCTCCGCCACGCTCCCCTCGCGATCGGGCTCGTCGTGGTCGTCACCTATGTCGTGCTGTTCCTGCTCCTCGACTCCGTGCTGCTGCCGCTCAAGGCGATCGTGATGAACCTGCTCTCGATCACCGCCTCCTACGGCGCGCTCGTGTGGATCTTCCAGGACGGCCACCTGGCGACCTGGCTCGACTTCACGCCGGGGCCGATCCAGACGGCCACCCCGCTGATCATGTTCTGCCTCGTCTTCGGCCTGTCGATGGACTACGAGGTGCTGTTGCTGAGCCGCGTGCGCGAGGAGTACGAGCGAAGCGGCGACAATGCCGCCTCGGTGGTGCTCGGCCTGGAGCGCACCGGACGGCTCATCACCGGTGCGGCCGCGATCATGGCGGCCGTGTTCTTCGGCTTCGGGATGGCGCGCTCCGTCGATCGTCCAGGCTGTCGGTGTCGGGATCGGCGTCGCGGTCGTCGTCGACGCGACGATCGTTCGCGCGCTGCTGGTGCCGGCGACGATGCGACTGATGGGCCGGTGGAACTGGTGGCGACCGGCCTGGCTCGCGCTCCGCTCGCTCGCGGGACGCGAGCGGCGTCGTCGCGAACCGAAGCTAGCCTCGCGACCAATGTCGGCGAGGTACCGCTGGTAATTGCGCGTTGCGTATCGGATACTCTGCCCCGCGGCGTCTCCGCCGCGATCAACTTCACGGCGTGCGTTCATTCAAGGAGGATGTGATGGCGATCAAGGTTGGTGATCGGATTCCCGACGGAACCCTGACGGAGATGGTCGACACCGAGCGGCCGGGCTGCACGATCGGCCCGAACGCGTTCGCGGTCGGCGAGATCACCAAGGGCAAGAAGATCGCGATTTTCGGCCTGCCCGGCGCGTTCACGCCGACCTGCTCGGCCAAGCACGTCCCGAGCTACGTGCAGAACTTCGACAAGCTCCGGGCCAAGGGCGTCGACGAGGTGTGGTGTGTCTCCGTCAACGACGCGTTCGTGATGGGCGCGTGGGGCCGGGATCAGAAGGCCGGCGGCAAGGTGCGCATGATGGCCGACGGCAGCGCCATCTTCACCAAGGCGCTCGGGCTCGACATGGACCTGACCGCGCGCGGCATGGGCGTGCGCTCGCAGCGCTACTCGATGCTGGTGGACAACGGTGTGGTCAAGGCCGTCAACGTCGAGCAGCCGGGCAAATTCGAGGTGAGCGACGCCGACACGATGCTGAAAGCGCTCTGATAGACGACCGCTGGGCGCGTCGTTCTGGCGCATGAAGCTGCGCGCCGGCCCGGAGAGTGGGACAATCTAGTCATGCGGTGGTACGTGGCGCTCGGCGTGGTGGCGATGGTGAGCGTGAGCTCGCTGCACCCGGCATGGGGCCAGATGAGACCGGCGCCGGGCGGCACGACTCCCGGGGGCGCGATCTTCGACCGGCTGAACCAGTCGTCGACGCGACCCGTGCCGACGACGCCGGCGCCCAGCGTCCGTCCGCCCACCATGCTCTGGGTGCCCGATCGACTCGTCCAGGTTCCGGGCGTCGGACGGTCAGGTGCTCGTGCCCGGCCACTGGGAACGCCGACTGTCCGATCACGAGGTCTACACTCCGCCGCTGACCGGCCGGAGCCCGCAGGGCGACACCACGATCCAATTTCCCGCCGGCACCCGGCCGCCCGTCAACGAGCGGCAGTTCCCCTGACCGATCGCCCCGCGAGGGCTCTCGCCGGTGTCGACGGATTCTGCGCTTCGCGGAGCGGCCATCGCCGACCTCGTCCGGAGCTTCGAGGGACACCTGACCGACCATCGTGAGTGCGCCGGCCTCGCCGGCAGCATCCTCGAGGTGGCCGCCAACGGTGCCCTCTGGGGTGTGGCCTGGCTGCGATGCCCCGACTGCGGCGTACGGTGGGAGCGCCGGCTCGCGCTGAACGGAGCCGCGTAGCCCCGACTCGTACTTCCGGCTTGACTCCATCGCCGCCGCCGCTGTATCCGGTCTCGATGGCCACCGGCGGTTTCGTGACCTCGGCGCACCGTCACCTGTCGCGAGATCCGGTGATGCGCCGGCTCATTCGCCTTCACGGTCCCTGCGAGCTCGCGCCCGGCAAGTGGTCGCCCTACGAAGCGCTGACGCGCGCGATCGCCCATCAACAGCTTCACGGTCGCGCGGCGGAGTCGATCCTCGCGCGCTTCGTCGCGCTCTTCGAGAACGGGCGCTTCCCGTCGCCGATGGACGTGTCGGCCGCCCGCCCCGCGCGGCTGCGCCGGGCGGGCTTCTCGCGCGGCAAGGTGCGGGCGATCAAGGACATCGCGCGGCACGCGGTCGCGGGTCGGGTGCCGACGCGGCGAGCGGCGGCGCGGCTCGACGACGACGCGATCATCGAGCAGCTGACGCGGATTCACGGGGTCGGGCGGTGGACGGTCGAGATGCTCTTGATCTTCACGCTCGGACGACCCGACGTGCTGCCGGTCGACGACTTCGGGGTGCGCGAAGGATACCGCGTCGCGTACGGACGACGGGAGCGGCCGACGCCGAAGGCTCTGCGCGCCGTCGGCGAGCGGTGGAAACCCTATCGCTCCGTCGCCGCCTGGTACCTCTGGCGCGCGGCGAACGCGGCGCGCAAGAAAACCAAATCGTGAGGAGGCTCGATATGAATGGGCTCACGCGACGGATCCTCCTCGGGGCGTTCATTCTGGCGACGTGGAGCGGCGCGGCGGCGGCTCAGGGTCAGCCCGAAGGGCAGCTGACGGTCGCGTTCGACGCGTCGATCGCGCCGACTTTTCTCGATCCGGCCGAGACCCCGGGCATCGGCACGCCGTTCGTCTTCCTGTACGCGATGCACGACGCGCTGGCCAAGCCGCTGCCCGGCAACGACATGGCCCCGTGCCTCGCCGAGTCGTGGAAGGAGAGCGCCGATCGGGCTCTCGTACGAGTTCAAGCTGCGCCCGAACCTCAAGTTCCACAACGGCGATCCGTTCACCGCGGAAGACGTGAAGTTCTCGTTCCAGCGCTACAAGGGCGCGTCGGCGAAGCTCCTGCACGATCGCGTGAAGTCGGTCGACGTGCTCGATCCGCTGCGCGTCCGGTTCGTCCTGGACAAGCCGTGGCCCGATTTCCTCACGTTCTACGCGACGCCCGCCACCGGCGCCGGCTGGATCGTGCCCCGGAAATACCTCGAGAAGGTCGGCGAGGAGGGCTTCCGTCGCCAGCCCGTCGGGCTCGGCCCCTATCGATTCGTTCGCCAGACGCCGGGCGTCGAGCTGGTGCTCGAGGCGAACGAGCAGTACTGGCGCAAGAAGCCGACGATCAAGACGATCGTCTTCAAAGGGCGTGCCGGACCGGACGACGCGCCTGGCCATGCTGAAGACCGGCGAGGCGGACATCGGCTACTTGATGGTCGGGGTCGAGGCGGCGACCATCAAGGCCGATCCGAAGCTTCGTCTCGCGAGCGTGATCCCGCCCGCGACGTGGTGGGTCGACTTCCCGGAGCAATTCAATCCGAAGTCGCCGTGGCACGATCGTCGCGTCCGGCTGGCCGCCGCGATGGCGGTCGACAAGCAGGGGCTCAACGAAGCGGAGCGACTCGGCTTCTCGCGCCTGACCGGATCGATCATCCCGAGCGGGATGGACTTCGCGCAGCGCATCGAGCCCTATCCCTTACGATCCCACCCACGCCAAGCGTCTCCTCGTCGAAGCCGGCTATCCGAACGGCTTCGACGCCGGTGAGATCACGCCGTTTCCTCCGTTCGTCACTATGGGCGAAAGCATCGCGAACTACCTCGCGGCCATCGGCATCCGCGCGCGCGTGCGCGCATGGAGCGCGCGACGTACATGGAGGCGTGGCGGACGACGTACCCGTCAGGGCGTGTTCGTCACGGTCACGGCGGCGCCGGGCAACGCGGCCTCACGGATCGAGAACTTCGTCATCAGCACGGCGCCCTACGCCACCGGCGGCCACCGGACATCGACGATCTGTTCCGCCAGCAGGCGCAGGAGCGTGACCGCAAGAAGCGCGAGGCGCTCTTGCATCAGATCCAGCGTCTGATGTACGACCGTGTCATGTACGGCGGGATCTTCGAGCCGGCCACGCTAGCACGGGATCGGCCCGCGGGTCGAAGAGCCCGGCGTCGGCCTGAGCACGCAGCTCTACTTCACTTCACCCTGGGAGGACATGCGGCTGAAGAAGCCGTAACGATCCAACGTCGCGGGAGGTCGCACCATGGCCATCCAGCTCGATCACGTCATCGTGCCCTCGCGCCAGCGGTCGCGCATCGGCGAAGCTCCTGGCCGATCTGCTCGGCGTGGCCTGGGAGAGAGTCACGCGGGGAGTTCACGCCGGTCTACGTCAACGAATCGCTCACCGTCGACTTCGCGGATCGCGAGCAGTTCCAGCGCTACCATCTCTGCTTCCGCGTCAGCGACACCGACTTCGACGAGATCTTCGGCCGCATCCAGAGCGCCGGGCTCGCGTACCGGAGCCGTCCGCGCGGCGAGAACGACATGCTGATCAATCGCCGGCTCGGCGGGAAGAACGTCTACTGGGAAGACGCTGACGGACATCTCTGGGAGATTTTGACGGTCAGCTACGCTCGTTCGGACTCTCCCGTCGCAGTTTAGATTTCGATTCGCTGGGAGGCGGCGGCGCCGGGCGGGATGCGGTGCGGGAGGGGTCGGACGGACCACGCGGCGCGCGTGCGCTGCTCCGCGGCGGCTGGGCTCCATCCCGGCGCGCGACGTCCGCCGTGCGCTTCGCGGGAACGGGTCCGCTCGACCCCTCCCGCACCCCGCCCGGCGCCGCCGTCTTCCCGTCGAGCCGATATCAACGGCGCGCGAGTACAGCGCGGGCCCGGCGTCCGTCGCCTCTCCGTCGAGATCGGCTTAGGAGTGAATCCGCGGTCTCGTCGCGATCTTCCCGGGTCAGCGGGTGTGGGTGCGGGGGTCCAGGATGTCGCGGAGGGCGTCGCCGACCAGGTTGAGGGCCAGGACGATGACGAAGATCGCGAGACCCGGCAGGAGCACGACGTGGGGGCTCAGGACGACGAACTGGCGGCCGGTCGCGAGCATGCTGCCCCAGTCCGCCGTCGGCGGTTGAGTGCCGAGTCCGAGAAAGGACAGCCCGGCCGTCGCGAGGATCTTCGCGCCCACGTCGAGGCTGAAGGCCACGATCAGCGGCGAGAGCAGGTGCGGCAGAATGTGGCGCGCGAGGATGAGCGGATCGGTCGCGCCGAGCGCTCGGGCCGCTTCGACGAACTCGCGCTCGCGCAGCGAGAGCACGACGCCGCGCACGAGCCGCGTGTAGATCGGAAACCCCACGATCGCGATGGCGATCATCGCGTTGCGCAGGCCCGGCCCGAGGCCCGCCACGATCGCGATGGCCAGCAGGATGTACGGAAACGCCATCAGGATGTCGGTGAGCCGCATCACCACGGTCTCGACCCATCCCGTGTAGAAGCCGCCCAGCACCCCCAAGGTCACGCCGATCACCATCGCCGCCGCCGCGGTGGCCACGCCGGCGAGCAAGGACACGCGCGCGCCCCAGACCAGACGCGCCAGGAGATCGCGTCCGAACTCGTCGGTGCCGAGCCGATGACCGGCGGTCAGGGGCGGCCGCAAGCGATTCGGCGTGTCGACGGTGTCCGGGTCGAGCAGCGGGAGCCAGGGCGCGAGCAGCGCCACGAGCACCGCGGCGAGCAAGGCCAGCGCGGCGACGATCGCCAGGCGATCGCGGCGCGCGATCCGGTTGATGCCGCGCCGGAAGCGCGACGCGGAGGCGGCGCGCACCACGGGATCGCCGACTCCGGCGACCCGGACGCTCATCGTCCGGCCGCCATCACTCGTAGCGGATGCGTGGATCGAGCCACGCGTACAAGAGATCGACGGCCAGATTGATGACGACGAAGCTCAGCGCGACCACCAGCACGCATCCCTGCACCAGCGGAAAATCGCGCGCGAGAATCCCCTGGATCATCAACGTGCCGACGCCGGGCCAGGCAAACACCGTCTCGGTGAGGACGGCACCGCCCAGCAGATAGCCGGCCTGCACGCCCACGACGGTGACGATCGGAATCAACGCGTTCTTGAGCCCGTGGCGCAACACCACCGCGCGCTCCACGACTCCCTTCGCACGCGCCGTCCGGATGTAGTCCTGCCCCAGGGTCTCGAGCATGGTGCTGCGCGTGAGACGCGCGATGATCGTGACCGACGCCGCCGCCAGGGTGACCGCGGGCAGCGCCAGGTGAACGAGCAAGTCTCGGAGATCCCCTCCGCCGTACGGCGCGAACATGCCCGAGGCGGGCAGCCAGCCGAGCCAGAGCGCGAAGATCACCATCAGCACGATGCCGAGCCAGAAGACCGGCATGCTGGCGCCGAAGAGCGAGGCCACCGCGCTCAGCCGGTCGAGCAGCGAGTTCGGCCGGATCGCGGAGGTGATGCCGAGCGCCAGGCCTCCCGCGGTCGAGAGCACGAGGGCGGCACCGGTGAGCACGAGCGTCGCCTTGAAGCGCACGAGCACTTCGGCCAGTACCGGCCGTTTCATCCAGATCGACCGTCCCAGATCACCGCGCGCCACGAGACCGAGCCAGTGGACGTACTGCACGTAGAGCGGCTGGGTCAGGCCGAGCTCGGCGCGCAGGCGCTCGAGGTCGGCCTGGGTCGCCTGGGAGCCGAGCATGATCTCGGCCGGGTCGCCCGGCGCCAGGTGCAAGACCATGAAGATGATGATCGAGACGCCCAGCAGGACCGGCACGAGCAGCAGCAGACGGCGGACGACGTATCGCCTCACCGCCTGGAGAACCTCACTTCAGCGAGATCGTCTCGACGCGGAGGTCGAAGCTCGGGTGGAGCTTGAACCCCTGGACCCGTTTGGTATGGGCGGCGGTCTGGATCTCGTGGTCGATGAAGATCCACGGCGGATCGTCGACGAGAATGCGCTGGGCTTCGCGATAGAGCGCGGCGCGCTTGCCCTGGTCGGTCGTCAGCCGCGCCTGGTGCAGGAGCTCGTCGAAGCGCTCGTTCTTGTAGAGCGCGCGATTCGGGCCGGCCGGCGTCCACTGGCTCGAGTGGAGCAGCGGGTACATCACCATGTCGGGATCCTCGTTGCCCGCCATCCACGAGAGCGCGAAGAGCTCCTGCTCCTTCGTCCGGAGCTTCGCGAGATACGCGCCCCACTCCATCGTCTGCAGCGCGACCGTCACGCCGACAGCTTTGAGGTTCGACTGGATCACGGTCGACATCGGAACCGGCGACTGCATCCCCGAGCCCGATTCCGGCACCCAGAGCGTGGTCGAGAAGCCACTCGGGTAGCCGGCTTCGGCCAGGAGCTTCTTCGCGCGCTCCGGATCGTAGGGATAGGGCTTGAGCCCGGCATCGGCGCCCCACGTGGCCGGCAGCACCGGACCCCGCGAGAGCGAGCCCGTGCCCTTGAGGACGTCGCGCACGATCGCTTCCTTGTTGACCGCGTAGTTCAGCGCCTGGCGCACACGCTTGTCGTCGAACGGCTTCTTCTGGTTGTTGATGCCCAGATACCAGACGTGGGCGCCGACCTGCTTGAGCAAGGTCGTCTTCGGGCTCTGCTCGAGCTGCCCGACGAAATCGGGCGGCACGTCGACGATGAGATCGAGCGAGCCGGTCAGGAGCTCGGTCAGCCGCGCCTGGCCCTCGACGATCGGCCGGTAGACGACGCGGTCGACCTTCACCGGATAGCGCCAGTAGCTCGGGTTCTTCTCCAGCACCACGCGCTGACCGCGATCCCACGACACGTACTTGAACGGCCCCGTGCCGACGGGCTGCAGCGCGTAGTCGGCGCCGGACTTCTTCACGGCCGTCGGGCTGACGATCGACGTCGCCGCTTGCGTCATGATCGTCAGGAACGACGCGCGCGGCTCCTTCAGTACGAACTCGACCGTCGACGGGTCGACGACCTCGACCGCCTTCACGTTGCCGAAGAAATAGTTGGCGAATGGATACTTGCCGAGCTTGTTGGCCGGGTGCTCGGGATCGAACTGCCGATCGATGGAGAACTTCACGGCCTCGGCGTTGAAGGGCGTGCCGTCGTGAAAGGTGACGCCCTTGCGAAGCTTGAAGGTGTAGCGCAGGCCGTCCTTCGAGATGGTCCACGACTCGGCCAGGCCCGGCACGACCTGCGTGCTCTCCTCGGGGAACGTCACGAGCGTCTCGACGATGCGGCGGCCGACCCGGTTGGAGTTGAGGTCGGTCACCTGGGCCGGGTCGAGATTCACCGGCTCGGCCACGAGACCGACGACGAGCGTTCCGGCGGGCTGCGCCGAAGCCGCGAGCGCCGGGCCGAGGAGACCGATGATCGCGACCACGATCCGACGCAACACCGCACCAGTCCTCATCGAGCGCCTCCGTTCGGGCGATTCGCGCTTCGATCGCGCCGCCAACTTATACGATCGAGCGTGGCCGCGCAAGGCGACGAGTCCCGTCCGGGCACTCTGCTAGAATCCACGGGGGACAGCGTCGTGCCCCAAGTTCGCCGTCCGATGACCGTGGCACACTCTCTCACCATGCTCGTCGCAGTCGTCGCGACCGGTCTGTGCTGTTTCCGCGTCGCCACCGCGGCGCCCGATGAGGAGCTTCTGGGCAAGTCCAAAGGCTATCCCATGGGGACGCGCGCGAACTGGTATCTCGATGATTCTGTCCGGGTCGGCTCGTACACGAATCTGGACAAGCTGTTTCCGAATCAACATCACATCTTGCGCAAGGCCGAGAATCCATTGCCGCTGAACAGCGCGGCAGCCGAACCGGCGCTGCAGTACCGCTTTGGCGGACGTACCCATACGATCGATGACTACCTCGCGCACCAACGGGCCACCGGGCTGCTCGTGATCAAAGACGGTCAGATTCTCGTCGAGCGCTATCAGTACGATCGGAAACCCCCGGACCGACTGTTATCCAATTCGATGGCCAAGTCGCTGATCAGCATTGGAATCGGGTTGGCGTTGTCGGAAACATCGTCTCCGCTCGCTGGACGACAAGGTCGTCGAATATGTGCCCGAACTCCGGGGGAATATCTACGGCCACACGGCAATTCGGAATCTGCTACGCATGGCCTCCGGTGCGCGATTCACCGAAGACAACCTTGGTCGGAGTGACGATGCCGCAAAGTTCGCGCTGCTGCACGGCACCAAGGGCAGCATCGCCGCGGTCCTGGCCTTCAATACACGCGCAAGCGCCCGAAGGCGAGCGCTTTCACTACGCGTCGATCGAGACGCAGGTCTTGACCGTTGTGCTGCGTGCGGCCACCGGCAAGACGGCTTCCGAATATCTCGCGAAAAGGTTGTGGCAACCCATGGGCGCCGAGGCTGACGCGACATGGATCACCGCCGCCGACGGTCTCGAGCGGGGCGCTGGATTCTTCAGTGCGACGCTGCGGGACTGGGGCCGACTGGGGATGCTGCTGGCGAATGACGGCGCGCTGAACGGCAAGCAGATCATTCCCAGAGACTATCTCCTCGAAGCTACGGATTGGCACAAGCATCCGACGGCGTTTGCGCCCACGATGTCGCCCCCGGCCAACGGGTACGGATATCAGTTCTGGATACTGCGGGGCGAGAAAAGGCGCTTCCTGATGCGCGGGGTGTATGGCCAGTCGATCTACGTTGATCCTGAACTAAAGTTGGTTCTCGTACATACCGCCGTGGCCAAGACCGCCTCGATCGGCAATGAACCGATGGGGGCCGAGCTCGGCGCATTGTGGCTCGGGCTCGTGAACACGTTCGGGCGCTGGTAGGCGTTCGGACGTCGGCGACGAGTCCGGCCCGGCACCTCTGTTAGAATCCGCACGGGAGAACGCCGTGCCGCGATTCAACGAGTTCTACCTGAACCTCAATCAGAGCTATCTCTTCGCCGAGATCCGGCGCCGGACGAAGGTGTTCACCGACGCGCACCCCGACGTTCGCCTGGTCGACCTGGGCGTCGGCGACGTGACCCAGCCCCTGCCGCCGGCCGTCGTTCGCGCGATCCACGAGGCCGCGGACGACATGGCGCGGCGCGAGACCTTCAAGGGCTACGGCCCGTACGTCGGCTACGAGTTCCTGCGCGCCGACATCGCGGCCCACGACTTCGGCTCGCGCGGCGTGAAGATCGCCGTCGACGAGGTCTTCGTGAGCGACGGCGGCAAGAGCGACAGCGCGAACCTCCAGGAGATCTTCGCGCAGGACTGCGTCGTCGCGCTCATGGATCCGGTCTACCCCGTCTATGCCGACAGCAACGTCGTCGCCGGGCGCAGCGGGCGCGCCGACGAGAGCGGGCCGCTACGCGGGCATCGTCTACCTGCCCTGCACCGCCGAGAACAGCTTCCAGCCGGCGCTGCCCGACCGGCACGTGGATCTGATCTACCTCTGCTATCCGAACAACCCGACCGGTGCCGTGGCGACGCGCGAGGCGCTCGCCCGCTGGGTCGAGTACGCGCGCGCGGAGGATGCCGTCATCCTGTACGACGCCGCCTACGAGGGTTACATCGTCGACCCGGAGGTTCCGCACTCGATCTACGAGATCGACGGCGCGCGCGAGGTCGCGATCGAGTGCCGCAGCTTCTCGAAGAACGCCGGCTTCACGGGGATGCGCCTGGCCTACACGATCGTGCCGAAGGAGCTGCGGGGGCGGGCCGCCGACGGCAAGACGATGACCCTCAACGCGCTCTGGACTCGCCGGACGGCGATGAAATCCAACGGGCCGCCCTACATCATCCAGAAGGCCGCGGCGGCCGTCTTCACGCCCGAGGGGCAGAAGCAAGTGCGGGCGCTGATCGACTTCTACATGGAGAACGCGCGGATCATCGGCGCCGGGCTCGCGGCCGCGGGCTTCACCGTCTACGGCGGCCGCAACGCGCCGTACATCTGGCTCCGCACGCCGCGCTCGGTCGCGTCCTGGGATTTCTTCGATCGGGTGCTCGAGCGAGCGAATGTGGTCGGCGCGCCGGGCGCCGGCTTCGGGCCGAGCGGCGAGGGCTATTTCCGGCTCACCGCGTTCGGCTCACGCGCGCAGACCGAAGAGGCGATCGAGCGGATCAAGACACGGATGTGAGAGGATCGCCCTCGACCACGGCGCCGTCGTCCGCCTGCGACTTCGCCAGGGTCCGTGCGAGCAGGCTCGCCGTCGACGACGCCATGTGATGCTTGCGCGAGAGCTCGACCACCGCTTGATACAGCTGGGAGTAGCGGACGACCGTCGGCCCGCGTGTCACTCGCTTCGACGTGGCAGAGCGGATGGGTGAACACGACCACCGACTCCACCCACCGGAGCGCCGAGGTCGGCCAGGTCCGGGTGCTTTTCGCTCAGGAAGTATCGGACGGCGCACGCCCAGGAGTTGACGCGCTGGCTGATGTCGGCCTGGCGATATCCGTTGACGGACCAGCTGTTCTCCCAGCATCGGATGTGGCCCGCGAGATCTTTCGTATCGATCACGACGACGCCGCATGGCCCGATCAGCACGTGATCGATGGTGCCGCGCGCCAATCCCAGCGACACGTCGTTGACGAGCCAGTAGTCGTCCGGTAGGCCGCGCAGGAGATCGGCGACCAGGCGCTCGCCCCGACGGCCGTTACGCACGCTTCGCAGCCGTCGCGTCACGGGCCGGCCCAGCCGGACCGCGATCACGACGGCGATGAACCCGGCGCCCAGCCGCAGCAGGGTCGGATGGCAGAATCCGCTGCCGGCATCGCAGATGACGACCGCGATGCCCACGGTCGCGAGCGCGATCAGCCCGAGGAGCGCCGCCCACAGCCGCTGCTCGCGGCTTTCGTCATAGCGTCCGCCGACTCGCACCTGCCGCATATCAGCTCGGGGGTGTCCACGCGGCGCGCGACTCGGCGTCGTTCAGCGGAGCGGCGAATTCGGCCTGGGGCTTCGGGCGGGCGCGGGCCTCGCCCAGCACCGCACCGACGGCGCGGCTCGCCTCGGTGGCGAACAGCCGCACCATGCCCACCGTGGTCCGCTCGTCGAAGATCGCGAGCAGGATGGCCTCGTCGTCCACCGTCGAGACGTGGATCGAGCGCTTGGTGCCCTCGTGGAACAGCACGCTGAACTCGGGCTCGCCGAGCAGCTGGGCCATCGCGGCGGTGGAGCTGAAGGCGGCGGCCGCCAGCGCCGAGATCGACACCGCGTCGAGCGCCTGGGCGTCACCGTCCATCGCCAGGAGCTGGCCGCCGCGGTCGATCAGAAGGGCTTCGGCGGCGCTCGAGTCGCCGAGGAAGCGCGACAGGATCTCGTGAATCCGCGCCGCGTCCTGCTGCTGGATGACCGTATTACGAGGCTTCATTGCGCTTCTCCCGTCCGACGCCGAACTCGCTCGCGAGCGCCATACGCGACACGGTGTTGAGTGTGTCGAAGACCCCCTTGCCATCGATGGCCGACGCCTCGAAGAACGGCACGCGCGACGCCCGCCGATTGAGCACGAACTCGAGATAGGTCAGCGGCGCCAGGTTCGGCAGATCGCGCTTGTTGTACTGGAGCACGTACGGGATCTCGTCGAGCGTCGACTCGTACTCGCGGAGATTCGTCTCCAGATTCCGGAAGCTCTCCACGTTCTCGCGCAGACGCTCGAACTGGGAGTCGGCCACGAACACCAGGCCGTCGGCGCCGCGCAGCACCAGCCGTCGCGTCGCGTTGTACTGGACCTGACCGGGCACCGTGTAGAGCTGAAAGCGCGTTTTGAATCCGCGCACGGTGAGCGCCGACACCGGCAGGAAGTCGAAGTAGATGGTCCGGTCGTCGCCGGTCGCGAGGGAGATCATGTTCCCTCGATTGGCGTTCGGCAGACAGCGGTGAATGTACTGCAGGTTGGCCGTCTTCCCGGCCATGCCGGGCCCGTAGTAGACGATCTTGAAATCGATGACCCGGTTCGCGTAGTTGATCACCGACATGGCTCAGCCTCCCACCAGGGCCTCGAGCCGCGTCGCGGCCCGGTCGAGCTCGATCCGCGCCAGCCCCGGCCGATCGATTCGCCCGCCGCCGACCAGCATCGTCACGGTGCCGGACACGCCGTCCATCGCGCGCAGCACGACCCGATGGCTACCGAGCTTCAGGATGACGGATGCGATCCGGCCGATCTCGGTGCCCTCGAGGGCCGCGTGCAGGTCGCGCGCAAACCTCGCCAGCGGGACCGCATCGAGTGAGGTCGGAAGGAACAGACACGCGCTGAGCGCCCCGGCCCGGTCGCGCAGCAGGGTCGGCGCCACCGTGCCGAACGCCGTCAAGGAGTCGGCCAGCTCGCGCACGCCGGGGGGCACGATGGCCGCGCGCAGCTCCGGCCCAGCGCCGGAGTCGTTCTCGGGGCCCGTGTGCTTGCCGTTGCCGGCCTCGATCTGCGCCTCGCGCGCCGCGGTCCGCGAGAGGCGCTCCAGCCAGGCCAGTCCCGCGCGCGAGGCCACGGCCGTCACGAGGAGCGCGCCACCGGTGTCGGGCGACCCGAACGGAGTCAGCACGATCGTCGTGCCGGCCGCGGTCAAGGTGGCCTGGGTCACCGGCTCCGGCAAGCGCGCATCGCTGAGGAACGGCACGATCCGCATCGCCGTCCGGACGACGGAGTCTTCGCTGAGCGTCGGCGCGATCACCGTCACGACCGTCGTGCCGGCGCCATCCCGCTGGCCGATCTCCAGCCCGTTCAGCAGCGGCGTCAGCAGCGCCGCGATGCGTCGCGCCTGATCGCTCCTGACGGGCTCGGGATGCCGCTCCGGCTCCGGCAGTGCGAGCGCAGCCGCCTGGTATGTCGGACGCTCTGGCTCCGAGTCTTCCAGCTCGGGCTGGACCGACTGATCCGCGGCCACGACGTCGGAGTCGACCGTCTCCGCCTCATCGACGTGCTCGGCGGCATTGGCCGGAGCCTCCGGCTCCTCCGCGAACTCGACGTGGGCGACGTGGGCCGCGGGAGTCTCTTCGCCGGCGGCATCGGGTTGCGCAGGAGCGTGCGGCTGGAACGGCTCGGGAAATTCTTCGATCTGATGGACGTCGACCGGCGGCGTCGAGAGCGTCAGCAGCTCGGGCGGGATCTGCGGTATCACTTCGTCGAGCGGCAGGAGCAGCGAGCCGTCCGGCAAGCGCTCCGCGATCTCCTCGTGAGTCATGGCGAGCTCGTCGAGCGGGAACTGATCGGCGACGACGTCCCACTTCACGGGCGCGAGACCGTCACCCAGATGCGGCAGGAGCAGCTTTCTCGGCACGAGCAGCGACACGCCCGGCCGCAGGGTGTCCTTCAGGCCCTCCGGACCGCGCGCGAACATCTCGACCGGGAGCTGGTCCGCGATCCGGACGAACGGAACTCGGATCATCGGCTCTTCCCAGTCGAGCGCCCGCTTCGATGGCGCCTCCCCTCGCGTGGGTTCGGCCGGCGTCGCGGGCGCACTTTTCGCCTCGGCCATCGCAACAACAGGCGGTGTCTTCGCGACCGGCTGGCGGGTGGCCGCAGGAAGTGGCGACACCACAGACCGGGTAACGGCAGTCGGTGTCGACGGCGCCGAGGCGGCCGTGTGCGCGGCGGACGGAGCCGACGTGGTCGAGTGGCCGGCGGCCGCTCGCAGCGGCGAGACGAATGCGGTCGCGGGAACGGGCGGTGCCGTGGACGGCCGGAGAGACGGCGCCGGCGCATTCGGGTGGAGCGCGGGGGCGGCCGCCGCCTCCGCGGGCGCCAGCGGCCGTGGCGCGCCGGTCATCGCTGGCGCCTCGACCCGGCGCTGCGTCACTGCGGGCCGTGCATCGCGTGCGTCGCCGCGCGGCGGACGGGGCGCCGACACCAGCGGCCGGAGACGGGCGAACACGAGCGGCGTCGCCGTCAGCTGGAGCAGTGTGACGGCCGGCGAGCCCCAGAGCGCGAAGGCGACGGCCGCGCCGTAGTCGAGGAGGTCGGGGATCATGAACAGTGCGCCCGGTCGCCGCGACGAGCGATCCGTGAAGCCCGCACATCGCGGCCGCGGCGCCGATCAGCGGCACGAGCGCGAGGGGACGCACGATGACCAGCGCGACGAGCACGTAGAACACCGGCGGGATCACCAGCGCGGGCAGCACGAGCGCGAGCGAGGCGTCGAGTGGAGTCGCCCTGAGCCCACGCGCGTGCAGGGCGAGGACCGCGCAGGCGTAGAGCTCCAGTCCGAGCGACAGCTCGAGCGCCCAGACCAACCTCGCTCGCGAGGCGCGCGGCAGAGCCATCAGAGAGCCCGCGCGAGCTCCGGCACGATTTTTCTCACGTAGTAGCGCACCTTCCCGAGCGCGCCTTGATCGCGGACCAGGACGGCCAGCAACGCCGAGGGCCCCACGCCGTGCAGCAGCAAGGTGCCCGCCTCGTATTCGAGGATCGTTCCGACCAGCTGGCCCTGGCCGAGCTCGCGGCCGATGCCGTCGGACGCCTCGGCGAGACACGACGCGAGCGCGCCGGCCACTTCGTCGGCTTCCGGCGCCAGATCCCCGGCCGTCTCGATGAGAAACCCCTCGCGATCGGTGAGCACGACGAAGCGGACTCCGGGCGTGCCGGCGAGGCTTTGAAGCCTCTGCTTGAGACTTTGATCGTGCGCCGCGGGCGCAAACGCCGCGGGCGCCGGTGCGGGCGCCGGTGTGGTGGCCGGCGCAGAGATCGGCACCGGCGCGGATGCCGGCGCAGACGTCGGCGCCGGCGCGGGGGTCAAGGCCGGTACGGTCAAAGACGCCGGCGCGGGGGTCGGCGGCCCGGTGGATGGCTTGACGCCGTTGGAGCGTTTGGCGAGCAAGGTGTCGATCTTCCGCACCAGGTCCTCGACGCCGAACGGCTTGAACATCACTTCGTCGGATCGCACCTCGGCGGCCCGCGCCTGGACGGTGCCGTTGTCGATCCCGGAGATCAGGAGAACCGGTGTCGCGCCGATGGCGGGATGCGCACGGACGTACTGGCAGACCTGATAGCCGTCCTTGTCGGGCAGGATGACGTCGCAGATCACGACGTCGGGCCGGTCGCGATCGATCATCTGGATCGCCTCGGCGCCGGACGCGGCGGCGAGCACTTGAAGCCCGCGGCCCTCGAGCGCCTTCTCGACCACTTTCCTGACGCTCAGACTGTCGTCCACCACGAGGACCTTCTGCATCAGCTCGCCCTCCTAGGCGATGGGTGCCACGGCCGCGTCTGCGCGGCCCTCGTCGATCCCAGCCGCGGCGCTCAGTAGAAGCTGCTTCAGATCCCGGTGGATCGTCTTCACGCCGTTGGCCGCCGCCGCGTCCAGCGGGTTGAACGCGAAGCTGCCGTTCGCCTCACCGTGCGCGGCGACCAGGAGCGCCTGGAAGGCCGTCTCGCCGATGAGTCCGAAGAATTCCGAGTGCACGACCCGGCCGCGATCGAAGAACACGGAGCCGCGCCCCGCCGACAGAGTCACGACGAGCTGGCCGGTCTTGCCGCCGAGCGCGATCGCCTGGGTGATGTCCGGAAGCTCCATCACGGTCAGCGACCCCCGCAGACCGTGAGCCCCGTCGGGCTGCGCGGCCGGAGCGATCGGCTCCTGTGTCGGGACCGGCGCCGCCGCCTTGCCGCGTCCGAGCAGGGTGGCCACCTCGGAGACGATCGCGGTCAGCGGCAAGTCGCCCGCGAGCGTCTGATCCGGCTTGTCCTCGAGCATGGTCGCGGCCGCCTCGTCACCCGGACTCGCCAGCAGGAGGAACAGCACGCCGGTCATCAAGGGGTCCTTGCGGACGATCGAGCACAGCTCGTAGCCGTCGATGTCGGGCACGCCCACACGGCTCACGATGAGGTCGGGCCGATTCCGCTCGAGCATCGTGAGCGCGAAGGAGCCGCTGGTCACGGCGAGCACATCACTGAAGCCCGCCTGTCCGAGCGCGGCCTGCAGCGCCGCGAGCGCCGTACGATCCGGGTCGATCAGGATGACGCGCGGCATCGGCGCCTCAGGCTCCCGCCCGCGCCGGCGCCGCGACGGCGAGCGACTCGATCAACTGGACGAAGCTCGCCTCGTCGACGGGCTTGGCGACGTAGTGCTCCACGCCCAGCTCGCGCGCGAGGTTCACGTGCTTGGCGCCGGCGCGCGTGGTGAGGACGACCACCGGCAGGTCGCACGTGGTCGGCTCGCGATTGAGGCCGCGGATCAGCTCGTAGCCGTTGAGGCGCGGCATTTCCAGGTCGGTGACGATGACGTCGACCGACTGCTCGGCCAGCTGCTGGAGCGCCTCGGCGCCGTCTCGCGCCGCGACGACGTGGAAGCCCGCGCGCTCGAGCATGCCGCCGACGAATTTCCGCACGCTGACCGAGTCGTCGACGAGCAGAACGCGACGCCTCGCGTCGGACGCCGGCGCCGCCACCGCCTCGGGCTCGCGGCGGATCTCGGCCGTGCGCGGCCAGGGCCCGGCGGTGCTCATCTCGAGGAGCTTCATCGAGTCGAGCAGCAAGATGACGCGCCCCTGTCCCGTGACGGTCGCGCCCGAGAAGGGTCCGATGCCCTGGAGGAATGCGCCGAGGTTCTTGATGACGATCTCTTCCTTGTTCAGGAACTCGTCCACGACCACCGCCAGGGTCTTGCGCCCGGTTCTCAGCGTGACGATCGACAGCGAGCCGCCCGCGGCGCGCGCCGGCATCTGCAGCACGCGGTCGAGGCGCACGAGGTCGACGCTCTCGCCCTCGATCTCGACCGACTCCACGCCGTCGACGGTGCGGACGTCCTCGGGCTCGCAGGTTGATCGCGCCCTTCACGGACGGCACGGGGATCGCCAGGGTCTGGGCGCCGACGTTCACCATGAGCGCATCGGAGATGGCGACGGTCAGCGGCAGCCGAATCCGGAAGCGCGTCCCACGGCCCGCCTCGGTCTGGACCTCGATCTCGCCGCCGAGACGGCTGATGTTCGTGCGCACGACGTCCATGCCGACGCCACGGCCCGCGGCCGTCGTCACCGAGCTCGCGGTCGTCAGGCCGGGGAGGAAGATCAGATCGAGGATGTCGCGCTCGCCGAGACGCGCGAGCGTCTCCGCCGTGACGAATCCGCCACGCCGCGCCGCCTCACCGACCGCTTCCACGTCGATGCCGCGACCGTCGTCGGCCACCTCGATGTAGATCGAGCCGCCCTTGTGCGCGGCGCCCAGATGGATCGTGCCCTGCGGCGCCTTGCCCTCGCGGCGGCGCACCTCTTCCGGCTCGATGCCGTGGGCGATGGCGTTCCGGACGAGGTGGATCAGCGGATCGGCCATCAGCTCGACGATCGTGGTGTCCAGCTCGACGGTCTCACCCCGGACCTCGAGCACGACGCTCTTGCCGGCCGCCCGCGAGCCGTCCCGGACCATCCGCACGAACGGCGCGAACAGACGGCCGACGGGCACCATGCGGGCGCGCGTGATCTGGCCGCGCAGCTCGCCGCTGAGCCGCTGCACGCCGCCGGCGTCCTCGCGGACGACTCGCACCAGCCCGGTCAGCTCGTGCTGGATCTCCGTGAGGTCGCTCGAGATCTCGCCGACGCGTCGGGCCAGCAGATTGAAATCGTCGTAGCGGTCGAACTCGAGCTCGTCGAAGAACTCTCCCAGCGGAGAGACCCCCGGCTCGAGCGAGCCGCCGCCCTGGGGCCGGACCGGCGGCACCATCCGGTCGGCGTACTTCGACTCGAACTCGGCGACGGTCTGGGTCATGCGTGACTGGGTAAACGACAGGAGCTCACCGGCCTGCTCGAGCTGACCCAGATGACGCTCGAGACGACTTCGCGTGATCACCAGCTCGCCGACGAGATTCATCAGCGCGTCGAGCCGATCGAGGCTGACGCGGATGCTCGGGCGCACCCTGCGGGCGGCGGCGTCGCGAGAAGACCGGCGCTCCGGACCGCGCGTAGCCGGTTCGACGCGCTCGGTCGCGCCGGCGAGGCGTTCGGCAGCGACGACTGGATCCAGGCGCTGGGGAGTCTCCGCCACCGCCGGCTGGCTCGGCGCGACGGCGTCCGCCGTGGCGGCGGCGATCTGTGCGACGGCCGCCTCGACGCTCTGCTGCGGCGCCATCTGCGCGCTCGGCGCGCCGATGGCCGGCAAGGCGTCGAGCAGCGCCATCGCGTGCTCGTAGGCGGCGGCGCGCGTATCGGCGCGATCCTCACCGCTTCGCACGAGAAGCCGCAGCGCATCGAGGCCGGCGAACACGGTCTCGATCGCGGCGCGATCGAGCGGGCGCTGGCGCTCACGAACCTCGCCGAGCATGTCTTCGACCCGGTGGGCGAGGTCGCCGATCATTCCGCAGCCGACGGTGTAGGCGGCGCCCTTGAGCGTGTGGACCGCGCGGAACAGCCCGGCGATCTCCGATTCGGTCGAGCCCTCGCCTTCCAGCGCGATCAGCGACTGCGCCATCGCTTCGAGGTGCTCGATGGCCTCCGGGACGAAGTATTCGAGGACGTCCGCCTGGTCGGTAAAGAACCGGTCGAGCTCGGCGAGCCGCCGCGACGTTTCGTCACGCGGCACGCGCGGCGTCGACGTGGCCAGACCCGCGAGCGATTCCGCGATGGCCTCGGCGTCCTCGACACCCGTCTCGCCGATGACGTCGAGCGCCGTCTTGAGCCAGAACACCATGTCGGCGAGCGCCCCCAGCGAGCGGCGGTCGCCGTCCGCGGGCGTGGCGGCCACTCGCTCGACCGCCTCCTCCATGGCGGTGGCCAGGCCCGCGACCTGTGGAAATCCGCTGAGAGCCGCCGAGCCACGGAGCCGGTGGGTCACGACCGCCAGATGCTCGACCACCGCGGTCGGATCCGACGTAGTGCGGAGCGTGGCGAGGCCCTCCTCGACGGCGGCGAGGGTATCCCACGCCTCCATCAGGAAGACACTCAGGAGAAACTGCCGATCGCCGTCAGCCACGCAACCCGCCTCCAGTCGATCGAGCGCCTAGGTGGCCAGCTTGAAGCGCGCGAGGCTCGCCGTGAGCGCCTCGGCCACCCGGACCATCTGGTCCATCGTCTTGCGCGTCTCGAGAACCGCCTTCTCGGTCTCGACCGCCACGCCCGCGATCGACTGGACCGCGACCGCGCCGCCCTCGACGCCTCGCACCTGGTCCTGCGTCGCCTCCGAGATCTCGATGGCCAGCGCGGCGGACTTCTGGGAGATCTCGCCGATCTGATGCAGGCGCTCGCCGGCCTCGACCGTGACCTTGAAGCCGGCTTCGACTTCACGGGTACCCTCTTCCATCGCGACGACCGCCTGCTGCGTCTCGGCCTGCACCGACTTGATCAGCACGACGATGTCCTTGGCCGCCTTGCCGGAGCGTTCGGCCAGCTTGCGAACCTCTTCGGCGACGACCGCGAACCGCAGGCCGGACTCGCCGGCGCCCGCCGCCTCGATGGCGGCGTTGAGCGCCAACAGATTCGTCTGCGAGGCGATGTCCTCGATCGTGTTCACGATCTCGGAGATTTCGAGCGAGCGATCGGCCAGGCTCTTGACCTTCTTCGAGATGCCCTGCACCTCGCCCCGGATGCGCTGCATGCCGGCGAGGCTGGCGCGCACCGCGTGCTCGCCCTTGGTGGCGGAGTCGAGCGTCAGCTTCGCGGCCGCCGCGGAGGCTTCCGCGTTCTCGGCGACCCGCCGCATCGAGCGGCTCAGGCCTTCCATGGCGTCGCTCACGCCCACCGCTTCACGCGACTGCGTCTGGGCGCCGCCGGCCGTCGACTCCATGGCGCCGATCATCTCGGTCGCGCTCGTCAGGACCTGCTGCGCGGTGTCGCGCACGTCGTTGATGATGGTCGCCAGCTCGCCGACCATCACGTTGATCGCGTCGACCACGCTGCCGAGCACGTCGGACGTCACCTGACCGCGCTTGGTCAGGTCGCCCTGCGCGATCTCGGTGGCGGTGTCGAGGAAGCGCGTGATGTTGCGCTGCAGCTCCTCACGCTTGCGCTTCTCTTCGTCGCGCTCCGTCTCGGTCTGGACCAGGGCACGCAGGCGCACCACGGTGTCGTTGAACGTGGCGGCGAGCTGCCCGATCTCGTCGTGCGACTTCACGGTGACCAGCCTCGAGAGGTCGCCCTGTCCGACTCGCTCGGCGACCTTGACGACCTGGATGACCGGCTTGGTGATCTGGTGGGCGAAGACCGCGCCGGCGAGGACCGCCAGCAGCGCGACGCCGCCGAATACGAGCAGCAGGTTCTGGCCGGACCTGGCGGCCGCCGCGGTGATGATCGAGCGGTCCATCCCCACGCGCACCGTTCCGAGCTGGCCCGCCAGCACCGGCACGCCGATGTCGATGATCTGCTGGACGACACCGGTGACCGGATCGGCGTACGCGACGTCCCGAACCTGTTGCGCCACCTCGCCCGGCACCAGGTTTCGCTCGACGATGCCGGCCGGCACCAGCGGCGAGAAGGTGTGGGCCACGAGCGTCTTCTGCGGGTCGTACACGATGACGTACTTGACGCCGTTGATGGCGGCGAACTGGTCGACGATCGCCTGCACCGTCGACGCATCGCGCGTCAGCAGCAGATCGACGCCCGAGCTCGCTAGGCTCTTGGCGATCGCGGTCCCCTTCGAGGTGAACTCGTCCGTCAGGTTCGTGGTCAAGGCGCGGATCGAGATCCACCAGGTGATCGCCGCCAGCGGCACGAGGGTCACCGTCAGGAACAGGATGATCTTTCCGAGCAGGCCGAGTCGAACGGTTCGCTTGCTCATGCTTTCACCGCCGCCGCCCAGTCTGTAATGGGGGCCCATCGACCGTTCACCACTCTGGTGAAGTACACGTTGTCGAGTCCCTGATGTCGTTCCGGTCCGAACGTGAGAGGCGCTCCGATACCGAGGTCGAAGTTCTTGAGCGTTTCCAGCGCCTGCCGAAAGGCCGTGCGCGTCGGGTTCGGCCCGGTGCGGCGCAGGCCCTCGACGATCACGCGGGCGTTGACGAAGCCCTCGAGGCTTCGGAAGCTCAGCTGCTCGGGCGCCTGCTTGGCGTCGCGCAGCGCGTCCGGCACCTGCGGGTTGTGCTTCTCCATCAGCGTGCGGTACTCCACGACGCCGGGCAGGCTCACGTCGTCGTAGCTCGGCACCACCTGCGAGTTGACGAGCGCCTGCGTGTAGTCACGCCCGCTCGCTTGCCCGTGGCGCATGAGAAGGCTCAGCATCGCCTCGGAGCCGACGAACGATACGTTCGAGATGGGTACGGCCCAACCGTGATCGCGCGCCGTCCGGATGAACGCGCCGCAGCCCTGATAGGCGCCCGTGCACAGGACCGCCTCGACGCCGGCCTGCCGGAGGGCCTGCACGGCCGGAGTCATGTCATCCTCGAACGTGGCGCCGCGGACGTAGGTGGCCTCGGCGGCGATGCGCGCCCCGCGCTGCGCGAGGCCGCGCGCGACGCCGTCGGTGCCGCTGCGCCCGTAGGCGTCGATCTGATAGTAGACGCCGAACTTGCGGACACCCGTCTGCCAGAGCCGCTCGACCAGCGCCATCATTTCCTGGCGGTAGGAGGCGCGGATGTTGAACACCTGGTCGAGGTAGGGCTCTTCGCGCTGCGGCTGAGCGCCGGTAAAGTTGCCGACGAGGATCACCTGGCGGTCGGCGTAGCGCTTGATCACCGGCAGGGCGCGCGTGAGGGTCGGCGTGCCGACGTAGTTCGAGAGGAAGAACACCTGCTCGCGCTCGACGAGGTCGATCGTGTTCTTGATGCACGGCGTCGGCTCGTAGCCGTCGTCGAGCGCCACGACCGAGATCGAGCGGCCGTGGATGCCGCCGCGCTGGTTGACCTCGGAGTAGTAGGCCAGCGCGCCGCGGTAGAGCTCGATGCCGAGGCCGGCCGAGGAGCCCTTGAACGCGGCGCTCATCCCGATCTTGATGTCCCGGGCGCTCACCCCGGGCGTGCCGCGCAGATCGACGACCTTGGAGACGGGCGTCTGGCCCCAGGCTCGCTGGTTCCGGCCGAGAACGCCTGCCCGCCACGGCCCCGGAGAGCACCTTGAGCACCGTCCGCCGCTTCATCGTCATGCCGCCCTCCTCGTCATTCATTCCTCCTCCCGCTGCGCTTCTCTCAGCGCGCGCAGAAGCCGACCCGGATCGAGCAGCGGGACGAGCCGCTCGCCATCCGGCAAGAAGCCGAGCGCCCACCGCGCGTGCGGCTGCGGGCTCGACTCGTCGAGGGTCACGATGCCGCCGAAGGCCTCGAGGCTGACGTCGCCGTCGATGACGAGCGCCACCTCGAATCCCTCGGCCTCCACGATCAAGGTCGACACCTTGCGCGCGCCCCGGCGCGCCGCAAGCCCGAGCACGGCCCGGGCGTCCGCGATCGGCACGACGTCGCCGCGTAGATTGGCGACACCCACGAGATGCGGCGGCGCCAGCGGCACCGTGGTCCACTCCTCGAAGATCGCCACCTCCCGCACCTGGGTGACGTCGATCGCGAACGGCTGACCGGCGAGCGCGAACACGCACGCCCGGACCGCCGCGGGGTCGAGCAGGCTCGTCGTCATCGGAGGAACCGCCGGACGAGCGCCAGCAGCTGATCGGGAGTGAAGGGTTTCGCGAGGTACTCGTCCGCGCCTTGCCGCATGCCCCAGACGCGGTCGCTGTCCTGGTTCTTCGAGCTCACCACGATCACGCGCGCCTGCTTGGTGCGCTCGTCCCGGCGTACGCCGCGAAGCGCGTCGAAGCCGTTGCGCTTGGGCATCACGATGTCGAGCAGCACGACGTCGGGCCGCTCCTTGACGATCTTCTCCTCCAGCTGGTCTCCGTCCAGGTAGGTCAGGACGTCGTACCCGGCCGACCGGAGAATGGTCTCCATGACCTGAAGCTCCGAATAGGCGTCGTCGACCACCATCACCTTGGGCATCAGACGCAGGCCTCCCGTGGCGTTCTGCCGGCGTGTCCGCCATATGTGCCTCGGTGCAACCCATCTGCCAGCGCGAGCGTCGGTGGGGCGCGGCTTTACGCTCGAACAAACGCGGCAGTAAGGCGACTTGGCGCCCGCGCGAACCGGCCTTCGTGACAACTGGTCCGTTTCGATGACAACTTCTGTCAATGGCGTGTCGTGCCAGGGTGACTCGTCTTCGTCAAGCACGCGACAGGGCAGGCGCGAAGG
Source organism: uncultured Candidatus Rokubacteria bacterium (assembly GCA_963789955.1). Lineage (GTDB taxonomy): Bacteria > Methylomirabilota > Methylomirabilia > Rokubacteriales > CSP1-6 > AR31. The sequence goes on along the minus strand of CAWBMV010000015.1, from coordinate 202,989 downwards.
CGCGTCAAAGCCACGTGGCGAAGATTTTGAAAGTCTGAGAATGCGTCATGGTCTTCGCGCGGATCTGGCACCGGCTCGGGGGCAGGCGGCGGCAGCCGACGAGCGCCCAGATGTTCCGACAGGCGCAACGCCTCCGGGACGAAGGGCGCTTCGAGGACGCGGCCGAGCTCGTGGCGGACGCGTTGATCCGGGAGCCCGGCAGCGTCGTCGGCCACCTGCTCGCCGGGCTCGCTCCACATGACCCTGCGTGAAAGCGGCCAGGCGCGGACATCGTTCGAGCGAGTTCTCGCGCTCGAGCCGACTCAACCCCGAGCCCTGCTGGGGCTTGCGCGCCTCGCGCTCGAGGACGGTGAGGCGAAGACCTGTCGTGACCTGCTTTCGCGAGCGCTGGCGCGCTATCCCGACTTTCCCGAGGCACGCGCCCTCCTGGATGTCACGCGAGATCTGGCGCCGAGCGCCGACCCCAAGCGCGCGGCGACACCGGTGGTCGTGCCGGCGGCGATACCGATCGCGACACCGGCGAGGATCCCGGCGGTGACGACGGCCAACGACACCGGCCGCGACGCAGGCGCCGGCGGCGAAGGCTGCGACACCCGCCGATCGTCTGCAGCTGCCGACCGAAAGCCGCGAAGCACTGTTCATGCGACCGGACGCGACCCTCGTCTTCGCCGAGCCGCGCGGACCTCGGACCGAAGCGGTCGCCGCCCGCGCGGTGAAGCTCGCGCGCATCGCGACCGCGGTACTCGCGCGAGCCGGATTCGGTCCGCTGCGCCACGCGGTGATCGAGGGCGCCGCGGAGACGACGTACCTCCGCACCGATGACGCGGCGCTGCTCACCTTGGCGTTCGATCGCGACGTGACGGCCGCGACCGCGGTCTCCCACCTGGAGCGTGTGTGGGGCAGCTGCCGCTCGGAGCTCGCGTGAGCACCGCCGTCGCCGCGCGCCCGGCGCTCGGACGCGACCTTCGCGCGCTGCTCGCGGAGCTCATGAAGCTCGAGCACATCACGGGAGGACTCGTCGTCGCGCCCGACGGCCTCGTGATCGCCGCCGATCTTCCGCGCGAAGTCGAGGCGGAGCCGCTGTCCGCGCTCGCCGCGACGCTCGGACGCGAGCTCGAGCTGCGCGGTCCCCAGCTTCGACGCGGCACGTTTCCGATGGCGCAGTTCGCCAGCGTGAGCGGCACCGCATTTCTCGGAAGCACTCCCGTGGGTTTCATCGTGCTACTCGGCGAGCCGCAGGCGGACAACGATGCGGTCCGCACCGCGCTCCGCGCGGCGGTCGGCACGGTCTATCGCGCCTGGGCGAGATAGTCTCGTCGCAGCTCTCGCCCGAGCCGCACGCGACAACCTGGCAACCCCTCGTTTTTATTCGTAAAAACTGCCAATAGTTCTTGCTGGTTTCCCGACGCCTTCGGAGTAAGCTTTGTGCTCACCTAAGGAGAGTCAGGCCATGCACGACGGTGGGCGCTCGATCCTGATCGTGGTCCCGAGAAGTGGAGAGGATGCGTGTCGGTCGCTGAGCCACACGTTCGCGGATGACGCGACGGTCGAGGTGATCGTCGACCGCCGGATCAAGGACCGGCGCGCGACGGACGGTGCCTACCGTCCCGATCGGCGCCGTGGCGATCGACGAACCCGGCTCGACGGAGACGCGGAGCTGAAGGTCGATCGGTGGATCGCGGTTCCCCGCACCACGGCGAAGGTCGATTTCGACGATCCGGACTCGAAGGCGATCCTGTTCCTGTGCTGCAGCCAGCACATCGTTCCCTGCCAGAGATGCCAGAACACGTACCGGCTCGGCTGGATCTCGCGCTCGGAGCCCGGCATGTTCCCCTGCCCGCTCTGCGGGAGCGATCTCACCACGGTGGTCACCGCGCACGCCCAGGTCTGCTCGTACTGGGTCAATCGCGCGGGCATCAAGCGGCCGCTGACACGCGTCGCCAGTGAGCCGTCCGCGCAGGCGGCAACGGGCTAGTCGCGAGCCGGCCGCCTAGCCGGCTCGCAGGCCCTGCAGTAGCTTGTCCGGCTCGTAGACTGCACCGCGCGCGATCACGCGCTCGATACGTCTGACGTTGCGGATGTCGGCGAGCGGATCCGCGGTCAGCAGCAGGAGATCCGCCGAGCGACCCGCCGCGATCGTCCCGAAGACATCGCGACGGCCCAGCCGTTCGGCGGGCCGTCGCGTCGCCGCCATGATCGCCTCCATCGGAGAAAGCCCCGCGCGCACCAGCAGCTCGAGCTCGCGGTGCAGCGAGAAGCCCGAGACGATCGCGACGTTCGGACAATCGGTCCCCGCCATCACGACGCCGCCGGCGCGATGGAAGCCGCCCACCAGCGCGAGGATGTTGTCCCACGCGCGCCGCGTCCGATCCTTCGCCGCTTCCGACGCCGTGTGAGCGGCGGTGCGGCGCTCGGCCCATCGGCCGACCAGCTCCTTGCCCACCGCCGCGGGCAGACGCGGCAGGAGCTTCGTGCGCTCCGGGTCGTCCATCGACGTATCGCCGACATCGTCGCCGAGCGCACCCGGGCGCGCGGCGTAGAGCACCAGAGTCGGGTCGAGCACGGTGCCGGCGGCGATCAATCCGTCGTAGAGGCGGCGCACCGAGTCGGAGCGTGGGTCCAGATCACCGAGCCACCGCCAGAGCCAGCCGCCGTACTCGAACGGACTCAACCTCGCGGGCTCGGCCAGCCAAAATCCCTGCGGCGCGAGCTGGCCGAACACGTTCACGTGCTCCACCGAGTCGACACCGGCCAGCGCGGCCTCGGCGCCCCAGGTCGCGTGCTGGTGCATGAAGACCGGCAGGCCGCGCGCGTGGGCGCGTGCGCACGCACGGCGCGCGGTGTCGGGTCGCACGGTCACGTAGAGCTTGATCGCATCCACACCCGCGTCGGCCAGCGCGTCGACCTCGGCTTCGGCTCGCGCCGAGTCGAAGCGACGGCAGAAACCGGCGAACCCCGCGTACGGCTCGCCTTCCTCGAGCATCGGTCCGGTGAAGAGGATGCGTGGGCCCTGCCGAGCGCCCGAGTCGACCGCGGTGCGATAGGCCGCGACGTCGTGGAGCTGGCCGCCCAGATCCAACACGGTGGTGACGCCGGCGGCCAGGAAGAACTCCGGATGCCATTTTTCGGGCGTGTAGACGTGCACGTGCATGTCGACGAGCCCGGGGATCACGAACTTGCCTCGGCCGTCCATCACCGTGGCGCCCTCGGGGACCTGGGTCGTTGCGGCGGGACCGACCGCGAGAATCGTGGTCCCCTCGATGACGATCGTGGCGCTCGGGAGCGTGGCCCGTCCGGTTCCGTCGATGGCGGTGGCGCCGACCACGGCGAGCCTGTGGATTTCTCTCACCGTCGAAATCCTATTATTGTCGATATCTTAGACAGCGACACCGGCATTTTGCCAACAGGTTTATCCACACCAGTGCATAACTTGCACGCAACTCGGTGCCCGCGCAGGACGCCGCGATTCAGTGCCTGACGGAAGCGACTTTCCCGATGACGCGCAACACGGACTGCGACTCGGTCTGCTTCGCGGGCGCGATACGCGGCAGCCTCACGACGAACTCGCTTCCGTGGCCCGGGCCCTCGCTGAAGGCCTCGACCTGCCCGCCGTGCAGCTCGACGAGCCGGCGCACGAGGGTGAGCCCGACACCGAGTCCGCCTTGAGCGTGAGCGAGCCGACGGTCGCCCTGCGAGGGCGCGTCGAACATGTGCGACAGAAGCTTGGGTGGAATGCCGATGCCGGTGTCGGAGACGCCGATGATCGCGAGCGTCCCCTCGCCGATGACGCGAATCCGAATCGTGCCGCCCGGCGAGGTGTACTTGATCGCGTTCAACAGAAGATTCGAGACGATCTGGTTGAGCCGCGTCGGATCCGCGTTCGCCCAGACCGGCTCGGCGCGCACGTCGACAACATGACGCTCCAGCCGGCCCGTCCCCGCCAGATCGCTCACCGACCGCTGAATGCTGGTCGCGAGATTCAACGGCTCGCGCGCCAGCGCGATCTCCCCGGTGGTGACGTGGACGATATCGAGGAGGTCGTCGACCAGCCGGCCGAGGTGCGTGATCTGGTGACGGATCGCCTCGCGCGCACGGATCGCGACGTCGTCGTGTCCCCCGATGCGGTCGAGCACGCTGACCGCGCTGATGATGGCCGCGAGCGGATTGCGGAGCTCGTGCCCCAGCATCGCCAGGAACTCGTCCTTCGCGCGGTTCGCGCCTTCCGCCTCCGCGCGCGCGGCCTGCTCCCTGATCAGCAGGTGCTCGCGCTCGTGCTCGACGCGGCGGCGCTCCTCGACGACCGCGCCGGCCGAGATGGCCATCACGGACACCGTGCCCATGAAGACTTGCAGCAGCAGGAGCGAGTCGTTCGTCGGCACGCTGGCGAGCGGACCGAAGCCGTGCAAGGTCTCCCAGATCGCGATACCGGACAGCACCACGACGAGCATGGCGGCCTCGCGCTGCCTGAAGCGCACCGCGGCCCACACGAGTGGAGGCGTGCACAGGAACGTGAGCGGAAGCGTCATGAACCCGAGGTGCGCGAGTCCTTCGCCGAAGACGGCCAGCCCGATGAGGGTCGTGGTGAGCCAGAGGGCCGCGGCCTCGAGCAGGCGGCCGCGTGACGGGCTCCACCCCCAGTCGCGGACCAGGAGCACCAGGAGCGGAGCGAAGACCAGGGCGCCGGTGGCGTCGCCGAGCCACCATGTGAGCCAGATGCCGTCGAAGTCGGACCACCGGGCGAAGCCGGCGAGCGAGAGGCTCACGACGCCGATCGATGCGCTGACCAGGCTGCTCAAGAGACCCGCCAGCGCGGCAAACTTGAAGACGTCCTGTGCGTGGTCGAACGCCCGCACGCCGTTCGCGTAGCGATTGACGAGATACGCGCCGAGCAAACCCTCGAGCGTGTTGCCGAGCGCGATCGCGACCGATGTCGCCGGCGATCCGGCGGTACTCACGTTCACGACGAACGCGCCGGCGACAATCGCCGGCCAGACCCGATAACCGAGCGTCAAGAACGCGGCAATGGCGATCCCGGTCGGCGGCCACACCGGCGAAACGCTCGCATGAACCGACGCGAGCGAGAGGCCGAGCTTTCCCGCGAGGACGTAGAGGCCGAAAAGCCCGACCAGACTGAGCGGATATTTGCGATCGGCGAGCATATGAGAGTGCGCGCCCTCGTTCTGGCTGGGTCCGTTCGGCACAGGCCCGACCCTGTCGTTAGAGGTCGCTACTCTGGCCCCACTCCGCATCGAACGCAACCTCAAAGTGAGGATGCGACCGTCGCGCGGTCGACGGCAGGCTTCGAAGCTACGGAGAATCGGCGGGACGACGCTTGCCGGTGATCGGAACCGTGCGTGCCGGCGGCTCTGGCCCGACGTTCATCGGGGCGCTGCCGATCACTTCGCTCTTGACGCGATCGATCAGATCCTTGGCTTTCGACACGACGCGCTCGGTCGCGTCCCCGACGCGGGCCGCGTAGAGTTCGATCGCGCCGCTCGCGCTCGATGGATCCCCGGTCCGCGTCACCGCGGATTTCGCCGGACTCGGCCGCGTGAGAGCCGCGGTCCCGGCGCTGGGGACGTGCGACGCCGATGGGGTGAGCCCGGACGCGCCGGGCGCCACGGATGGATCGGCCGGACCGAGCCGGGGTTCCGGGCTCGAGGCCTCAGGCCGAGTCACTTCCGCTGACGACGGCACATCACGGAGGACGCGAGCGGAAAATCCGTTCGGGGGAGGCGCCAGGATGAGCGCCACCATGACGGCGCCGGCGTCACCGACGACCCGCCCCGATCGTGACTCGTGCCGGCGCTTGAAGCTCAGGATGTTCTCGAAACGCGCGCGCTCTTCGGCGTCGGGCTCCTCCCGACGGCGAGACGTCATCGGCACGGCCGGCACGATCGCGAAGCCCTTGGTCCTCACTGCGAGATCGACGTCCGGATTGTGGCGGCGCTCGACGGACACCGCCGCGGGTGCTCCGGATTTCGTGTCGAACACGTCCCCCGCACGCCGGCGATCCATGACGATCTCGACCTCGTCATCAGGATCCAGCGAAGCCTGCAGGCTCAGGACCAGCTCGCTGCACTGCAACGGATCGCGCGACACGATGCAGAGGCTTCTGCGCGAGGTAGTCATAGTGTCCGCCTTGGGGCGCCGCGCGCGGTCAGGGCCCGAGTGGAATCTCGACTCGTTTGTCGCCCGTGATCACACGCAGCCGGATATCGACGGGTGACGACGCCGTCGGCAGCGAGCCGCGATAGGTTCCGCGATCCGGGTAGAAGTCCATGCGGACGTTCTCGACGGTGCCGTCCGGCATGCGAGCGAGGAGCAAGACTTCGGCGTCCGGCAGCGGCTTGCCCGCCGGGTCCACGATGCGCGCGGAGTACGTCCCGCCTGACGAGCCCGCCTCGCGGCTGAGCTCGACGCGAGGCAGCCCCGCGAACCGCGGCGAGACCGATCTGGACAACGGCGCTGACGGCGGCGGCGCGACGGCGGCTTGTCTCGGCATCGGCGTGCTCGTGCTCGGCCGAGCTGTTTCCGTCGAGCGCGATCGCCGTGCGGCGCCTGGTGCGGTCGACGTTCCCAATGACCCGCTGCTCTCGAATGTCGGCGCTCCCGCCTCGCGCGACGGATCGACCCTCACGGCCTCTCGCGGCGGCGCGGGCTCGGGGGGCGAAGCCGGTCCGCGAAGCGGTCGGTCGACCTGGGGTGTTTCAGTCGCCGGCGCCCGCGCGGGAGCGTCGGCAGCCGGTGGCGTGTCGGCGACGACCGGCGCCCGCGTCTGAGGCGCCGGCGCCGGGTTCGACGGTGGCGCCGTCGCCGGGGGGCTCGAGGAGGCCGTTGCGCTCGAGGAGCTCGTGCTATCGGTCGCCATGTGCTGTGCGACGGTCTGCTTGAGCGCGTAACCTGTCGGCGACAAGATGAACGCCGCCGCGGCAACGGCGACCAGCGCCGCGATGAGCCACGGGACCAGATTGCTCGAGCGCTCGCGCTTGAAGCTGCGAATCGCCTCGAGCCTCTCCTCGTCGTCATCCCCGTCGTCAAACCCGCCGCTGAACCCACCGTCAAACCTGACGTCCGAGCCCGGGGCCGAGGGAACCAGCAGAGACGTCGGCGTACGGCGGCCACCTTGGCTCGGCGCCGGCACGACGGCGAAGCCGTTTGCCTTCAGCGCGAGATCGACCTGAGGCCGGCGGCGCCGGTCCTGCGTGGGATCCCAGTCATGCGAGGGCTCGCCGCTCCTCCGGTCCACGATGATCTCGAGCTGCTCATGCGGGCGCATCGATGCGCCGAGGGCCGCGATGAAATCGTTACCGCGGAGCCGATCGCGAGACACGATGCAGAGGCACGTGGAGTGATCAGCCACGAGGATAACCTCCTGTAGCAACGCCGATGCCGAACGCGGATCCAGAGCGGGAACGTGCTCAGGGCGCTCGCGGCGAGCGGAAGCTCGCGTCAGGTCAAACGCGGATCGGGCCGATCGGCAAAAAATGCTCAGCAGGCCGGGACCAAGGGCGGGTAGAAGTTACTTGATAACCGGGTAACTTCTACACGACCGCCGGCCGCCGCGAGACGTCCGGGACGTGTATCGAGTACACTCCCGACCACCTCGCGCGACGAACGGAGGACGCGACATGAGGCAGAGCCGTGATCAAATCCTGACGAGCCACGCCGGAAGCCTGCCGCGCCCCGAGGCGCTGATCGACGCGAATCGCGCGCGCGAATCGGGCATGGCGACGGACGAGCATCGCTTCCAGGACCAGCTCCGCACGAGCGTCGCCGAGGTCGTGCGCCTCCAGAAGCAGGCCGGTATCGCGATTCCGGGCGACGGCGAGTTCGGTAAGTCGATGGGGCACAAGGTCAACTACCGGGCGTGGTGGAGCTATTCGTTCCAGCGTCTGGGCGGGCTCGAGCTCGGCACGGCGGGCCTGTACGACATGCCGGCGCATCGATCTCGCCCCGGCGAGGTCGTCCTCACGAGCTTTGCGGATCGTCGCGACCGGCTGAAATTCGCTGCCGCCTACGCCGATCCGGATTCCGGCATCACGACCGGGCCGCGCGCCGCGCTCTGGCCGGTGTGCGTCGGCACAGCTGACGTACACGGGCCACGCCGCGATCCAGTCGGACATCGCCAACTTCAAGGCCGCGCTGCAGGCGGCGGGTATCGAAGAAGGCTTCATGACGTCGATCGCGCCGGGGAGCGCCGCGCGCATCGCGAATCGGCACTACAAGACCGACGAGGAGTTTCTGTTCGCGTGCGCCGACGCGATGCGAGAGGAATACAAGGCCATCGTCGACGCCGGGCTCGTGCTGCAGCTCGACGATCCGGCGATCGCCGAGAACTGGGACATGGTGAACCCGGAGCCGGCGGTGGCCGACTACAAGCAGTTCTCGATGGTCCGCGTCGAGGCGCTCAACCACGCCATTCGCGGGCTACCCGAGGATCGAATCCGATTCCATCTCTGCTGGGGCAGCTGGCATGGCCCGCACACGACGGACATTCCCATGCGCGACATCGTCGAGGTCATGCTGGCCGTCAAGTGCCGCGCGTACTCGTTCGAAGCCGCCAACGTGCGCCACGAGCACGAGTGGAAGGTGTGGCAGGACGTCAAGCTGCCGGACGGCAAGCTGATCCTTCCGGGAATCGTGAGTCACGCCACCAACGTGGTCGAGCATCCCGAGCTCGTCGCCGAGCGCATCGCCCGTTTCGCGAACGCGGTCGGCAAGGAACGCGTGATCGCTTCGACCGACTGCGGCCTCGGCGGACGCGTTCATGCGCAGATCGCCTGGGCGAAGCTCGAAGCCCTCGCGCAGGGGGCCGCGCTGGCGACGCGGCAGCTCTAGCGCGCGCGCGACCTCAGCGCCCGGGCTGCTGTTCCTTCCCGCCTCCATGCCGCTCTTGCTGGGGCTCCGGCTGGCGGTGTGATCCGGCGCGCTCGGGAGATATGCGGTTGGCCGGCTCGCCGGGAAGCCGCTGCTGACGCGCCTGCGGTTGCGGCTGGGGTCCGCGTACAGACGGCTGTGCCGGTGGCGGCGTCGGTCGCTCGTTGCCGCGCCCGACGTCACGCGGCGCTGACGGCGCGGGACCCGGACGCGGCGCGTTGGCGTCCGGCCGCGGCGCGTTGCCACCGGGCGCGGCGCGCCGGGCGTCAGGACGCGGTGCATTCACTTCCGGGCGCGGTGCGCTGACTTCAGGACGCGGCGCGTTCGCTTCAGAACGCGGCGCGTTCGCGCCGGGACGTTGAGCGTCGCCGCCAGGGCGCTGAGCGTTGCCATCGGGCCGCTGGGCGCCGTCGGGCCTCGGCGCGTTACCGTCTGGGCGCGGCGCGTTGCCGCGAGAGGGCGCCGGCGCCGCCGCCGGCGGCTCGGGCGCGCCGAATTGCCGCGGCTGAGGCGGACGCGCCCGCTCCACCTCACTGTTGCCGAACGTCGGACGCGCGGGCGCCGACCCCGTCGAGGCCGGCCTGGGCGCGGGCACGATCCGAGGTGGCGGTGCGCCGACTGTGTTGCGCGAGCCCTCGGCGCGCGGCGCCGCGCCGCGTCCGCCGTCGGCTCGAGGCGCTTCAGCGGGGCGCGGACCGTCGTGACGCGGCGCCCGCGTGGCGACGACGGCGCGGGAGATCGTGTTCTCGGGCGGACGAGGCGCGCGCCCATTGCCGGCGACGTAGCTCGATGCGTCCGGCGTGACGCGGATCGGTGTCCGCGCCGGCTCGAGACGACGCGCGTCGACATGCGCGATGCGCGCCTGCTGGACGTTGCCGCCGCGGCCGAAGTGGTCTTCGCGCACCGCCACCACCGCGTGCTCGACGGTGGTGTTCTTGTAGACGTTGATGTTGGTGACGTTCACCACCGTCGTGCGATTGATGACGACGTTGTTCACGACGCGTGGCCCGCCCCAGCCGTGCCACGTCGGCCGGCCGATGAACTGTGGTCTGCCCCACCACGGCACGAGGGGCTCGCCCCAGCTCAACGCGACCCAGCTGATTCCCGGAACGCCGATGGCGACCTTGACGCTCGCGCCGCCGAAGAACGCGACCAGCGCCGGGGCGTACGCGGGCCGAACGATCACGGGCCCCGGCGCCCACGCCCAGTAGCCGCTGACGGAAACCCAGCGCCCGTAGTGATACGGAGCCCAACCCCACGGCGCGGTATCGACCCAGGTCCAGCCGTAGTACGGGTCGAGCACCCATCGGCCGGTGCTGTACGGTGCCCAATCCGCAGGGACAGACTGAGGAACCCACACCGAGCCGTACGTGGGAACGACTCGCCAATCGCCGTAGTGATCGAGGTCGTCGACGCCGTACACGCCGGACGAGACGTAGCGCGAGCTGACCGCGTCGATCAAATCGTCGGTCCGCGCGTAGTTCCACTTGTCCCACACGTCGAGCTCGGGCGCCACGTAGCTGCGCACGGTCGGTGTCGGCGTGCCTTCGAGAACGACCTCTTCGCTCGCCGCGACGGCGACGGCCTGACCGCCGGCCGGCGTCATCGTCGCCTGCCCGGAACGCCGCGTGACGAACGAGGTTCGCGTCTCCGTCACGTCGACGCGGTAGTAGCCCTGGCGGTCGATCGTGAAGGCCGCGTGAGGCGTGTCGAGCTCGACGGTGCGGCCCGCCTCGATCGTGCGGAGGTCGAGCGACACGTGACCGGAGGTGACCTTGATCTGAACGAAGTCGGGCTCCTGGTTCACAAGGCCGAGCTGGGAGTCGCCCCAGGCCCGGACGAACGCGCGCCCGCCCACCTGGAGCTCGAGATTGCCGCGATTACCCGTGTAGAGCTCGTCCCCGGGCGCCAGGGCCGTGTTGACCTCGGCGGGGGCCCAGTCCTGCGCTCCGGGCCGAAAATAAGAGACCTCGCCGTCGGCATAGCTCAGTCGCGGTGGGGTACGGCCGATCGAGCCTTCATCGCCCTCGGCTGCGCGCGCGGCCCCGACACCGAAGACCATCTGGGAGACGAGGGTCAACGCCAGAACAGCCGAGATTGTCAGCCTTCCGGTCCGGCAGCGCATGAAAGGCCCCCTTTCTTTCCTCTGCTTCAGGTGCTTGGACGGCCCAGCCTGGCCCCCCAATTCATTGTGAACCACAGGGCCACTTGACCTTGCCGGGTACACGCGAGCACACTCTGTCCGTCCATATAAGTGGGAGGAACGACAGTGAAGAAGGGGCCGATCGTCGCCGGAGCCGTCCTGGCCCTTGCCACCAGTCTAATGGTCGTCCCGAACGCTGCGTTCGCCCAACGGTCCAGGGGCGTCGCGGTGAGCGGCGGCAGCCGCGTGTTCGTCGGCGCCGGGGGACGTGCGGTCGTCGGCGGTGGTGGACGCGCGGTGGTCGGCGGCGGACGCGCCGTCGTGACGCCGGGCTTCGTCAATCGTCCGGGATTCGTGCACCATCCGGGATTCGTGCATCGTCCGTTCCTGCGCCCGTTCTTCCCGTTCGGGGTGGGAGTGGTGGCAGCGGCGCCCATCGTGTACGCGGCGCCGTACTACTACCCTTCGGACTACTACCCGCCTCCGGCGTACTATCCGCCGGCCTACTACGATCCGCCGGTGAGCTACAACGCGCCTGCGAGCTACAGGACGCAGCCGAGTGGGACGGTCGCGGTCGCGCCGGCCCCGCCGCAGGCGCCACCGACGTCGAACGTCGTGGAGTTCCCGACCGGCCGCTACGAGCTTCGTGGCGACGGCGTGTCGACGCCGTACACGTGGGTGTGGATCCCGAATCCGCCGACGTCGCCGCCGCCCGCCGCTCCGACCGCGCCCCCCGTGGGTCCGAGCTCGGGGAGCGGCCCGGTACCGCCACGTGCGGGCCAGCTCTATCGCTGGACCGATGCGCAGGGCGTCGTGTACTGGACCGATCGGCTGGACGCCGTCCCGGAGCAATACCGCTCGAAAGTGAAGGCGACGTCCTCCTGAGCGCGCGAGCTTCGTAGGACCGGCGCTGCGCCTGACCTCGATCAGGCGCAAGCCCGCGCACCGCTACTGAGCGAGAAAATCCCGAAGGACGCGAACCACGGGCGTGGTCTGCTCGAGATGCGGCGCGTGACCGGCGCTGTCGATCATCTGGACGCGAGCGCCCGGAATACGGCGCGTGAACTCGTCGGCGTAGACCGCCGGGACCAGGCGATCCTCGCGACCCCAGACCAGCAAGGTCGGCGCCTTCACGCGGTGAATCCGTTTCTTCAGGCCCTTGTCGGGAATGGGCCAGATGAATTTCCCGGTCGTGCCCATCGCCCACATGAGTCGCACGCGCGCCGCGGTTGCCGCCGCGTCTTGCGCGTCCGACCGCGGAAACATGCGACGCGCGGCGTCGCCGTCGGGATCGCGGAAGATGTGAGCGCGTAGCGCGGCGGGCTCGAGCATCATCCAGTTCACGATGCGGTCAGGATCACGCCAGAAGCCGAGCGGCGCGATCATCGCCAGGCGCCGAACGCGATCGGGATACGACGCCGCCACTTCACACGCGACCATCCCGCCGAAGGAGTGGCCGACGAACGCGGCGTTGCGGATGCCCAAGGTCTCCAGGAGCTCGTCGTAGCAGAGCACGAGGTCCCAGAGCCCGTCGAGGTGGTAGACGTCGTCGTGCGCCTCGGGCGTCGTCCCGGGATGGTCGGGCGCGTAGACCGTGAAGCTCTCGGCCAGCTGGTCGAGAAACGGATCCCACGTGAGCCCCCACGGACCGTGGAAGAAGACCAGCGCGGGTCCGCGTCCCTTCGAGACGACGCGCATGCGAACCCGCCCCTGCCAGACGGTGATGATGCGCTCGTCCGCCCCGGTCGCGGCGGGCGCTTCGACGCGGACGCTCATGTGCCGCCCGCCGCGACACCAGCCGGCATCGGCACCGCGCGCTGCCGGAGTCGCTCGGGCCACCAGTGATTCACCCATCCCTCGTCGTCCCAGATGCCGCGAAGACCCGGCAGCACCTCGCGGCCGAACAGCTCGATGTTCTCGAGGGCCAGCTCGTGCGGCATCGAGCCGATCTGGAGGAGCACCATCAAGTTCCCGACGCGCAGGCTCTTGATCACTTCCTCTTTCAGGCGATCGCGCACGGTGGCGGGGCTGCCGGCGATGACGAAGCCCTTCTCGACGAAGTCACGATAGCGAAGGTTCTTCGGATTCTCGGCCCGCCGCACCGGATTGCTCATCGTCGCGACGAGGCTCCGGTAGTCCTGGTTGCCCGGAGGCGAGAACCACATCGCGGGCACGTGCAGGCACTTGTGATAGAAGTACTCGACGTGCCGCGCGTATTTCTCCTCGGCGCGCGCGTCGTTCTCGGCCACGACGACCAGCTGCAAGAAGCCCGCGCGGTACGGATTGGCGTCGCGGCCCTTCTCGGCCACCACGCGCCAGTAGCCGTCCATCATCGTCTTCGCGGACCGAGCGCCCGAGTAGCTCAGGAAGCAGTAGCAGACGTCGTGCTCGACGGCGAAGTCGAAGGTGCTGATGCTGCCCGAGCCCGGGACCCACACGGGAGGATGCGGCTGCTGGATCGGGCGCGGCCACAGATTCACCGTCGCCAGCTGGAAGTAGCGCCCGTTCCACGAGAAGATCTCGCGCGCCTGCCAGGCCTTGAGCGTCAGCGCGACGGCTTCGCGATAGCGCTCGCGGTGCTCCATCGGCGTGATGCCGTAGCAGAGGTTGACGTCCATCGGGCTGCCGAGCGGGAGCCCGGCGACCAGCCGTCCACCGCTGATGCAGTCGAGCATCGCGTACTCTTCGGCGACGCGCAGCGGCGGATTGGACGTCGGCAGGGTCGCGCCCATCTGCACGATGGCGACATCCATGCCGTTCGTCGCCCGCGCGAGGACGCTGCCCATCAGATTCGGGCTCGGCATGAACCCGTACGCGTTCTGGTGGTGCTCGTTCGTGCACACGCCGTCGAAGCCACACTTCGCCGCGTACGTGAGCTCGTCGAGCGTCCAGTTGTAGTACTGGCCGACCCGGCGCGCGTCGGCGAGCTCCCACCAGGGCGGCGTCACCCAGACGGACTCGTAGCGCTGCTCGAAGTCGGCCGGGAGCTCCCGGTGCGGCATCAAGTGGAATGCGCTGATCTTCATAGGCCCTCAGTCTCCCTGGTACCGCGGCGGGCGGACGAAGCCGCCGAGCTCGCGCCCGACCAGCGACGCGAACCGGATCGGCGTGCGGTCCTCGAGGTACGGTCCGATGGCCTGCAGCCCGATCGGCAGGCCGCCGCGGCTGCGGCCGGCGGGAAACGCCGTCGACGGTTGCCCGGCCAAGGTCGCGACCGACGCGCAGAACAGGCCGATCTCCTCGAGCACGGGCTTGCCGTTCACGTCGAGCGTCTTCTTGATCGATTCCGGCGTCCCCGGAAACGGTTTGTCCCAGTGCGGGTACGCCGGCGTGATGAACGCGGGCATCAGGAGCACGTCCCACTCCCGGAAGAACGCGCGCCACGCCGCGCGATACTGCTCGCGCTGACCGAACCAGGCGACGTAGTCCGGCGCGCCGCTCTCGATGCCGCGCTGAGAGGCGCGGCTCCACTCGTCGTCGCGCGTCCGCATGACGTCGAGCCGCGCGCGGCGGTCGGCGGCGGGCACGCGGGCGGAGGTCACGGCCGCGAGCAGCGACAGATAGAGCGCGTAGTGCTGCCGGTGATCGCCGAGCGCGTCCGGCTGAACGACTTTCACCTGGCAGCCGAGCCGGCCGAGACTCGATGCGACGCCGTCGAGCGCGGCGAGCACCTCGGCGTCGACGGGCACCCAGTCGAGCGCCGGCAGCACCGCGACCCGAAAGCCCGCCAGCCGATCGCGGCGGGCCGGCGGAAGCGTGATCTTCCACGCGACGTCCTCGCCGACTTCGGGCCCCGCCGCGACGTCGAGCGCCAGCTCGAGATCGTCGCCCGAGCGCGCCATCGGCCCCTGCACACCCATCACGACCGCGGCGTTCGGCATCGGCGGCATCGGGAACTGTCCGCTGCGCGGCATCGCCGTCTCGCTCGGGCGATGACCGTAGACCCCACAGAAGGCCGCGGGCACCCGGATCGAGCCGCCGATGTCGCTGCCGAACTCGAGAGGCGTGAACCCGGCCGCGAGCGCGGCGGCCCCGCCGCCGGTCGAGCCGCCCGGCGTTCGCCCGAGGTCCCACGGGTTGTTGGTCCGCCCGTAGACCGGGTTGACCGACTGCCAGTCGGCGAGCATCTGCGGCACGTTCGTCTTGGCCATGACCACCGCGCCCGCGCCCTTCACCCGCGTCGTGACGGGCGCGTCGTGCTCCGAGCGAAAGTCTTTCCACTGAGCCATGCCGGCGGTGGTGCGCAGGCCGCGAACGTTGATCGATTCCTTCAGGGTCATCGGCAGTCCGAGCAGCGGCGCGTCCTCGCCGCGGGCCCGCCGCGCATCGGCGGCCTCGGCGTCACGCCGCGCTCGCTCGAAGTCGGGCTCGACGATCGCGTTCAGCTCCGGATTGTGGCGCTCGATCCGCCGGCGGAGCAGCTCGAGCAGCTCGACGGCGGACACGCGGCGCGCCCGCAGCGCCGCGAGCATGTCGGTGGCGGTCGCGAAAGCATCGATGCGGTCACTCATGAGTCATCCCCTTTTCCCTGAACGCCAGCGACATTACCGCCGCCACCGAACAGGGTCAAGGATTCGCCCCGCCGCGCACCCGCTTCGCGGCGCTCTCGAGCGCGGTCATGAAGGCCAGCAAGGCCGGACGCGGCGAGCGCTCGCGCCGCCGGACGATCCCGATCCTCCGGTGGAGCGCCGGACGCAGCGGAATCACGTTCAGCGCGCCGGCCCTCGCGTCGGCCTTGACCGCGATTTCCGAGACGACCGAGAGGCCGAGCCCGGCGCCGACCAGCTTCTTGGTCGCCTCGGCGTTCCCGAGCTCCATCGCGACCCGAGGCGTGGCCCGGCCGCGCCGGAACCAGTCGTCCACCACGCGCCGGATGGTCCCGCCGCGCTCGTAGAGAATCACCGGCTCGCGGGCCAGCTCGGCGGCCGTCATCGGCGCTCGTCGTCGCCAGCGCCGGTCGGGCGGCGCGATCGCCACGAGCCGATCGACGTAGAACGGCGAGACGAGCAAGCCTCGGCCGACCGCAATGGGTAACGTCACGACGCCGACGTCGAGCTCACCGCGCGATACGGCCGACGCGATCTCGCCGGCATTGCCGGTCACGACGACCAGCTCGAGATCCGGATGTCGTGCACGGAGCCGCCGGAGCAGCGCCGGCAAGAGATAGATGCTGGCGGTGGCGCCCGTGCCGACGGTCACGCGCCCGGCCACGCGACCCCGCAGCCGCTGGATCGCCTCGCGCGCTTCGTCCAGCACCTTGAAGGCGCGCCCGGCGTGCTCGAGGAGCACCGCGCCGGCCTCGGTGGGCGACGCGCGCCGGCCGCGCCTCACCAGGAGCGGCACCCCCAGCACGCGCTCGAGATGACGAACGTGATGGCTGATCGCCGGCTGGCTCAGGTGCAGGATCTCACCCGCCCGCGAGAAGCCTCCCGAGCGCGCGATCGCCTGCAACGTTCGGACGTGTACCGGATTGATGTCCACGCGTGTGCGTGCCCTCCCGCGTGTTCGGGACACATTATCTTGAATCGAACATATTCAAACAATTCATTTTATGAATCCACAGACACGCCGGACACTTGGGGTATGAGCCACGTGACCATTCGGGACGCCGAGCCGGCCGACGCCGACGCGATCGCGGTGATCTACAACCAGGGCATCGAGGACCGTCTGGCGACGCTCGAGACCGAGACGCGCTCGGCCGAAGAGCGGCGGCGCTGGCTCGCGGCGCGCGGTCCCCGCCACCCGGTCATCGTCGGCCAGGTGGACGGTCGCGTCGTCGGCTGGGGCAGCCTGAACTCGTTCAACCCGCGGCCCGCCTACGATCACGTCGCGGACTTCTCGGTCTACGTCGGGCGTGACTGGCGCGGGCGGGGCGTGGGCCACCGGCTGCTCGAGACGCTCATCGCGCGGGCGCGCGAGCTCGCGTACCACAAGCTCGTGCTCGCGGCCTTCCCCTTCAACGCGGCCGGTCTCACGCTCTACCGGCGGCTCGGCTTCGCCGAGGTCGGCGTGTACCGCGAGCAGGGGCAGCTGGACGGCAAGTGGGTCGACGTCGTCGTGATGGAGCGACTTCTATGATCCGCGACGGCGGACCGCCGGTGTGGCTGAACGAATACCACGCGGATTTTCTCGTTCACGACCGCCTCGAGGCGGCCCGCAGGGCGGCCGCGCATCGGTCTGTGCTCGACGCGATTCGCCGAAGCCGGCGGCCGCGCCGGCGCCGCGTCGCCGAGGTGCTCACGAGCCTCGGCCGGCGGCTCCGCTCGCTCCTCTGAGCGCTACGTCACCTCGAGCGGACGGGCCACCATGATGCCGCTGTGCGTCCGCACGCTCGCCACGTAGGTCGCCAGGTCCTCGTCGAGGACGACCGCGTTTCGCGTGGTCGACGCGTGCAGGAGCCTCGGGACCCCCGCCTCGTCCCGGTACACCAGGCCGGAGTGGGCGCAGTCGAGGCCGTCGATCGTGGTGGTGACGCCGACGATGTCGCCGGTGATCAACAGCCGCTGGGCGGCCGCGACCTTCTCTTTCGGCAGATAGAAGGTCGTACGCGCATTGATCTCGGCCTCGATCAGCGCGATCTTCGCGAGCTGGTCGGGGCTCGCCTTGAGCTGTCGATAGGCGCCGGGATGCGCGCTCATGAAGCTGACGCGCCGGGTGAAGCGCTCGGCGCCGGGAAGCTCGGGGGTGATCAGCCGGACGACGCGCTTGGCCTGGTTGTCAGCGAACCAGTCGCTCAGGTAGTGCAGCCGTGAGGCGTAGTCGGTCAGCTGGCCGCCGCGATAGCGAAGGAAGGTGACCTCGGCCAGCAGCGCGTCCGGTGTCCGCTCACCGCGCTTGAGCATCCGCGCGAAGGCGAGCGCCAGCTCGAAGAACGTGACGCAGTCCAGCCCCCGAAGGTCGACCGAGCACACCTCGCGGTCGTCGTAGAGCTCCAGGGTCGAGGCGACGTAGGGCGTCTGCCGCAAGGCCATGCCGATCGCGCCGATGCGCTCGCCGATCGGCAGCTCGCTCCACCGGCGCTCGCGCGCCAGGGTCAGGAGCCGATCGAAAACTTCACGCCCCTCGAAGACCTTCGGATCGGGAGCCCCGGCCGAAACGTACCAAGGCCGGGAGATGGCCAGTATCCCGGCGCTCGCCAGGACTCGACCCGTGATGGCGAGGAACTCTCGGCGCGCCGGCGGCGGGCTGGTCATCCCACCCAGGATCGCACGCTCAGCCCCGCTCGGCCGAGCGCCGCTCCACCTCCTCGGCCAGCGCGCGATGCTCCGCGCAGCCGATCACCGAGACGTCCGGGCGGCGGCCGGCGGCGTCGATCAGCCGGCGGATCGCCCTTCGCCGCCGCGCGGCCGGCGCCGGGTCGAGAGCCCCGCGCTCGATTTCGCGCTCGATGGTCGCCAGCGCCTGGCTTCGATACTCCTCGCTCCGGCAAATCAGCGCGAGATCGCCGCCGGCGCCGAGAAACCGCCGCGCCGCGTCCGCGACGCCCCACGTGCCGGCGACCGCCGCCATCTCGAGGTCGTCGCTCAGGATGAAGCCGTCGAAGCCGAGATGTCGCCGCAACAGCCCGGTGACCACCGCGGGCGAGAGCGAGCCGGGCAGCTCGGGGTCGAGCGCGCGGTAGCGGACGTGCGCGACCAGGACGGCGGGGCAACCGGCCGCGAGCACCGCGCGGAACGGCACGAGCTCGCCGCGCTCCAGGTCGTCGAGCGTCGCGGACGTATCCGGCAGAGCGCGGTGAGAGTCGACCGAGGTCAGCCCGTGCCCCGGGAAATGCTTCGCGACGGGCACGAGCCCGGTGGGCAGCATCGCCTCGACGAACGCGGTGCCGAACGCCGCCACGGCGGCGGGCGCCGAGCCGAAAGCCCGATCACCGATCACCGTGTTGGCCGGATCGAGCAAGCAGTCGAGCACCGGCGCGAGCCCGGAATCGAAGCCGGCGGCGCGCAGCTCGCGCGCCATCGCGCTCGCGACCGCGGCGGCCAGACGAGGCTCGCCGGTCCGTCCGATGGTTGCCGCCGGCGGAAATCGGGTGAACGGTGGTGGCAGGCGATGAACACGCCCGCCTTCGTGGTCGACCAACACCAACAGGTCGGGATCGAGGCGCCGCGCCTCGGCGGTCAGCGCGAGCACGATTTCCAGGGTTGGACAGTTGCGCGTGAACAGCACGATGCCGCCGAGCCCGGAGCGGTCGGCCTGCGCCGCGAGCGCGTCCGGAATGCGCGTTCCGTCGAAGCCGATGGCCAGCAGGTGGCCGGCGCCGCGACTCACCCGGAGGGGGACCGGCCGGCGAGATTGGCGACGATCACGCCGAGCTCCACCGGATCCACCGGCTTCGCCACGTGCATGCTGAAGCCGGCCGAGAGCGAACGCACTCGATCCTCGGGACGTCCGTAGGCGGTCAGCGCGACCGCCGGGGTCTGGCCGCCGTCGGATCCGCCCAGCTCGCGCACCTTGCGGATGAGCGAGTACCCGTCCTCGCCGGGCATCTCGATGTCCGAGACGAGCACGTGCGGCTTCCACGACCGGAGCACCGCCAGGGCCTCCGGCGGCGAGGAGCACAGCCGGGTCTCCGCCTCCGCCCGCCTCAGGATCGTCGCGATCAGGTCCAGCGCGTCCGGATCGTCGTCGACGACGAGAACACGAAGGCCACGGAGCGACGGACCTTGATAGGCCGACACGGGCTGTCCGGCGGTCGGATGCGCGCGGTCTTCCTGCGAGGAGACGAGCGCGGCCACGAGCGGCAGCTTCACCCTGAAGGTCGCGCCCTTCCCCTCGCCCGCGCTCTCGGCGGTGACGGATCCCCCGTGCAGCTCGACCAGGTGGCGAACGAGCGCGAGCCCGATGCCGAGGCCGCCCTGGTTGCGCGTGCTCCCGCTCTCGCCTTGCTTGAAGCGATCGAAGATGACGGGCAACAGCTCGGGCCGGATGCCGGCGCCGGTGTCGCTGACCGCGATCTCGAGATGCGAGCCGACGCGCTGGAGGGCCAGCTGGATCCGCCCGTCCCTCGGCGTGAACTTGACCGCGTTCATCAGGAGGTTCCAGACGACTTGCTGCAGGCGGTCGGGATCTCCGTTGAGCGGGCCGGCGCTCGGATCGACGAGAGACTGCGAGCTCGAGCCCCTTGGCCTCGGCCGCCGGCCGGACCGCGTCGAGCGCGCCTTCGAGCACGCGGTGGACGTCGACCGGCCGGATGTCGAGCCGCATCTTGCCGCTGACGATGCGGGACACATCGAGCAGATCGTCGATCAGCTGGAGCTGCACGTGCGCGTTCCGCACGATCGCATCGAGCGCGCGCGGGGTCGTCGTCGCGTCGATCTGGCCCATCTGGAGCATGCGCGCCCAGCCGTAGACGGCGTTCATCGGCGTCCGCAGCTCGTGCGACAGCACCGCGAGGAACTCGTCCTTGGCCCGGTTGGCGCTCTCGGCCTGCGCGCGGGCCTGGTCGGCCTCGCTGTAGAGCGTCGCGTTGTCGACTGCCAGCGCCGCGCGTCGAGCCAGCTCCTCGGCCATCGCGACGTCGGCCGTGTCGTACGCATGACCGGGCGTGGTCCGGACCAGGGTGATGGCGCCGATGACGCGCTGACGAGCCGCCATCGGCACGGCGAGCGCGGAGCGCGGGCGCAGCTGCCGCATGATCGCCAGGTGATGCGCGTCACGCGCGGTCGAGACGAGCGTCTCCTCGGTGACTTCCGGGATGGCGATCGTCGCCCGCGAGCGGAGCGCCTCGGCGGACGGCTGCGACGAGGTCCAGTCGGGAGCGTATCGCTGGAGCTCCGAGAGCAGCACCTCGGTGTCCGGGCCCGACGCCGAAACTGCGACTCGCTCCAGGGTGTTGTCGCGCCCGACCAGGTCGATGATGCACCAGTCCGCGAATCGTGGGACCACGAGCCGCGAGACCGTGCGCAGGGTGGTCGCGGCGTCGAGCGAGGAGCTCAGGACGGCGCTCGATTCGGACAGCAAGGTCGAGCGACGCTCGGCCGACTCGGCCCGCGCCCGCGCCGCCTGCTCCGCCTCGAACAGCCTGGCGCGCTCGGCCTCGGTCTGGATTCGCTCGCCGATGTCTCGCGCGATCTTCGAGGCGCCGATGACGCGGCCGTCGGCGTCCTTGATCGGCGACACCGTCAGCGCGACGTTGATCGGCGTGCCGTCCTTGCGCACACGCACGGTCTCGAAGTGCTCGATCGTTTCTCCGCGTCGCAGACGGCTCAAGACGTCGTCTTCCTCGCCCTGGCGGTCGGCGGGCACGATCATCCTGATGGACCGGCCGATCGCCTCCGGCGCCGTGAAGCCGAAGAGTCGCTCGGCGGCCGGATTCCAGGCGGTGATGATCCCGTCCAGGTCCTTGCCGACGATCGCGTCCTCGGACGAGCGGACGATCGCGGCGAGCCGGAGCGACGCTTCCTCGGCGTGCTTGCGGTCCGTGGTGTCCTCGAGCAGGGCCGAGAACCCTTCTAGGGTGGGAAAGACGCGGGTCCTGAACCACCGACCGTACGGCCGGTAGAACGTCTCGAAGGTCACCGGTTCATTGCGGGCCGACGCGCGGCGCAGATGGGTTTCGATGTCGGTCCCGACGATATCGGGAAAGAGATCCCAGATCGCGCGACCGACCATCGACGACGCGGGCTGCCGGAGCAGCTCGGCGGCGCGGTCGTTCACGTACCGATAGCGCCAGTCTTCGTCGAAGACGACGAAGCCCTCGTCGATGCTCTGCAGCAGGCCCTCGAGACGACGTCGACTCCGATGCATGGTCTCGCTGAGCGCGCTGACCAGCCCGCCGATCGCGATGAAGAACAGCAGGCCGATGCGCGTCGGCGAGGGTCGACACCTGCAAACTGTAGAAGGGAGGCATCCAGAAGTAGGTGACGAGCCCGGCGCCGAGAACGGCCGTCACCAGCCCGGGCCAGAAGCCCCCGGCCCACGCGCTCAGGACCATTGCGGGCACGAACGTCAGGAACGGCAGATCCTCGCCCCAGAGCGGAGTCAGCGCGCCGCGAATCGCGCCGGCCGCCAGTGCTGCGGCCACGGCGAACGCGTAGCGTGCGGACACCGACCAGTCCGGAACTCGAACGTAGCTCGCTCGCGTGGTTGCCATCGAGGTCCCGCAACTTGAAGAAATACCACAGGAAATGTCGGGGCGCCCAATTGCGCCGTCTCAGGACCCCTCCGTTCTGCGATAGTGTGTGCCTCGCGCCAAGGAGGCAGAGATGAAAGCGATCGTCTTCGCGCAAACCGGTGGTCCCGAAGTGCTGGCCCAGGCCGATGTTCCCAAGCCGGAGGTCCGTCCGGGCGGCGTGGTGATCAAGAACCACGCGATCGGCGTGAACTTCGCCGACACGCGCTTCCGGCAGGGCACGTACACCGTCAAGCCGAAGCTCCCCGATATCCCCGGCATGGAGGCGGCGGGCGTGATCGAGGCGGTCGGCGAAGGCGTGACGAATCTTCGGCCCGGCATGCGCGTGGCGGCCTTCACCAGCCGGGCGTACGCCGAGTACTGCGCGTCGCCGGCGTTCATGGCGATCCCGCTCCCCGACTCCGTCAGCTTCGTCGACGGCGCGGCGTTCCTGATCCAGGCGCTGACGGCCTATCACCTGCTCTACACCGTCGACACGATCCGTCCGGGCCGAACCGTGCTCGTTCACGCGGCCGCCGGCGGGGTCGGACTCGCGGCGGTCCAGCTCGCGAAGGCGGCGGGCGCCCGCGTGTTCGGCACCGTCTCGAGCGACAGCAAGGCGGCGCTCGCGAAGGAGGCCGGCGCCGATGTCGTCATCAACTACGTGAAGGACAAGTTCGCCGACGAGGTGCTGCGGCTGACCGCAGACCGCGGGGTCGATCTGATCCTCGACGCGGTCGGCAAGCCGACGTTCGAGGAGGGCCTGCGCTGTCTGGCGCCGTTCGGACACATCGCGCTCTACGGGCGCGCGGGCGGCGCGCCCGATCCGCTCAATCTCTCGGCCCTCTCTCCGAAATCGCAGAAGGTAAGCGCGTTCTCGCTGCCGACCTTGACGCGAGGCTTTCCCGACAAGACCCGCGAGAGCGCCGAGCGGTGCTTCGCACTCATGCGAGAGGGCCGGCTCAAGGTCTACATCTCCAGAACGTTCCCGCTGGCGCAGGCGGCCGAGGCGCATCGCTATCTCGAGTCGCGCGAATCGACGGGCAAGCTGATCCTGTTGCCGTGATCTATTGAACGCACCCCGAACGGGGAGAGAGGTGACGCGATGGATCTGGGACTGCAAGGCAAGCGCGCGCTCGTGACCGGCGGCAGTCTCGGCATCGGCAAGGCGATCGCGCTCGAGCTCGCCCGCGAGGGCGTCGACGTCGCGATCGTCGCGCGCACGAAGGACCGGCTCGAGGCCGCCGCGCGCGAGCTGGAAGGACAGACCGGCCGGCGTCGTCATCCCGCTCGTGGCCGACGTCACCAGCAAGGAGCAGGTCGATCGCGCGGTCGCCCAGGCGGCCGAGCGGCTCGGCGGCCTGCACATCCTGGTCAACAGCGGCTCGGCGCCCGGCGGCTCCGCGACGGCGACGGGACCGATCGAGAGCGTCGTCGACGAGGATCTGCTGCACGACTTCAACGTGAAGTACGTGGGCGCCCTGCGCTGCGCGCGTGCCGCGATCCCCTACCTGAAGCAGAACGGGTGGGGACGGATCATCAACATCAGCGGCACCAACGCCCGGAACGCGGGCAACCTGAGCGGCGGCGCGCGCAACGGCTCGCTCGTGCACCTGACCAAGACCCTGGCCGTGCAGCTCGGGCGCTACGGCATCACGGTCAACTGCGTTCACCCCGGCACGACGCGCACGGAACGCACGCCGAGACTCCTGGCGGCCCGCGCCGCCGAGCTCCGCATCCCGGCCGACGAGGTCGAGAAGCGCGATTTCGCCTACGAGTCGCCGCGGGGCAACTCGATCTGTCGCATGGTGGACGCGTCCGAGATCGCCTATCTCACGGTCTTTCTCGCGTCGGACAAAGCATGGGCCGTCACCGGCGAGCTGGTCGTGGCGACCGGCGGAGCCGGCCGCTCGGTGTACTACTAGCGCTGAATTTTCATCGAAAGGACACGGCGATGGCCGACTGGAAGCCACCCACGCAAGATCGGATCGAGGGCTACTTCAAGGAACTGAACAACTGGGGCCGCTGGGGCCACGACGACCAGCGCGGCACCGCGAATCTGATCACCGCCGCGAAGCGCGCGCAAGCCGCGGCGCTGGTGCGAACCGGCCGGACGGTCTCGCTCGCGCGAGACATCGGGCCCCAGCCGGCGATCATGTACAACGTGACGTTCCCGTCGAGCCGCGAGCGCGCCGACGTGGTGCTCGATCGGTTCGACCTCGTGTATCACGGCTTCTCGATCACGCACATCGACGCGCTGTGCCACGTGGCGTGGGACGGCGAGCTCTACAACGGCCGAGGATTCAAGGACAGCCTGACCGCGGCCGGGGCGACCTGGTGCGCGATCGACGCTTACTTTGACGGCTTGACGACCCGCGGCGTGCTCCTCGACGTCGCCGCCGGCCGCAAGGAGGGCTACGTCACCGTCGGCCAACCGGTCGCACCGAAGGAGCTCGATGCGGTCGCCGCGCGGGCGGGAGTCAAGGTCGAGCCGGGCGACGTAGTGGTCGTGCGCAACGGCGACGAGCCCTTCAGGAAGGCCAACCCCGACTGGGTTCCGCGCGTATCGCCGCACCCGGGAATGCATCTGTCGTGTCTAGAATGGTTTCGCGAGAAGGACATCGCCGCGATCTCGTGGGACATGATGGACGAGCGCCCGACGACCTATCCGGGCTTCGCGATGAGCACGCACCTGGCCATTCCGTTCCTCGGTCTCGTGCTCGTGGACAACACGAATCCCGGAGCGGCTGGCCCGCGCGTGCGCCGAGGAAGGGCGGTACGAGTTCCTCTTCACCGCGACGCCGATCCGGCTGGTCGGCTCGACGGGCGCGCCCGCGCACCCGCTGGCGATCTTCTAGCGGTCGGCGGCGACGAGACGGGCGGTCAGGCCGGACGCGCGCCGGGCCCGCGCAGCAGGACGCCCGGCGTGCGGCCGGTCGTCTCACCGTTCTCCAGGGTCAGCTGGCCGTTGACGATCGTGGCGGCGATCCCCTCCGCCTTCTGGACGAGGCGGCGGGCGCCGCCGGGCAGATCGGTCTCGACCGTCGGCATCGCCGGCTGCACGCGGTGCTCGTCGAACACCACGACGTCCGCCTTGTAGCCCGCGCGCAGGAGCCCGCGGTCGTGGAGCTCCCACGCCGACGCGTTGTCGAAGGTGAGCTTGCGTACCGCCTCTTCGAGCGTGAACGCCTGCCGCGCGCGCACCCAGTAGCTCAGCAGATGAGTCTGGAGCGACGAGCCCATCTCCTGGCAGACGTGCGCGCCCGAGTCCGAGAACGTCGCGAGCGTTCGCCCATGCTGCAGCATCCCGAGCACGTGCTCCGGGTCCTCGTTGACGAGGGGCTGCACGAACACCTGGTTGTCGTTCTCGAGCACCAGATCGATCATGACCTCGACCGGATGCCGATGAAGCTCGGACGAGAGCTGGGCGACGGTCGGATCGTTCCAGTCGACGCCCTTCATGGCGTAGAGGTTCGCGTAGTCGGGCTTGCGCGGATCGGTGGTGGCCGCGCCGCCGCCCTGGAACACGTTGTCGCGCGGCTTCATGCCGGCCTCTTCGGCGATCAACTGGCGGCGCGTCGCCGGGTCGGCGAGTCGCCGCTTCTGCTCCGCGAGCGGCAGGCGGCGGAGCTGGCGCCACGCCGGCAAGACGTCGAACGGCAGATAGGACTTGAGCGAGAAGATCGCGTTGATCGAGCGCGTGGTGGTCTGCCCCCACATCCGCGCGCCCGCGGCCGCGCATTCGTCGAGGTACTCGAGCTGATAGGTCCACGGATTCGGCTGGTCGCCCTGACGGCTCGAGATCGTGCCGAACATCACCGGCCGTCCGGTGTCGACCGCCAGCTGTTTGAGTCGCGCGAAGAATCGGCGCTGCGCCTCGCCTCCCGAAACGTCCGGGCCGACCTGGAACACGCCGGTGTTCAGCTCGGCCATCGCGCCCACCAGACGATCGAGCTCCGTCCAGTCAGCGATGCGACTCGCCACCGGGGTGTTGTCGGGCGTGACGTGGGTCGTCGCGCGCGAGCTCGAGAAGCCCATCGCGCCGACGCGGATCGCCTCCTGCACCGCCGCGGCCATCCGCGTCAGGTCGTCCTCGGTCGCGCGCTCGGTCAAGGCGCGCTTGCCCATGACGTACATCCGCAGGGCCGAGTGGCCGATGTAGGCGCCGTAGTTGATCGCCTTGGGCAGGCGGTCGACGTTCGCCAGATACTCGGGGAAGGTCTCCCAGGTCCAGTCGATCCCCGCCATCATCGCTTCGGTCGGGATGTCCTCGACCGCGGTCAGGCAGCGAGCGAACCACTCGCGCTCCGCGGGCGGACACGGGGCCAGCGCGAATCCGCAATTGCCCATGATGACGGTGGTCACGCCGTGCCAGCAGGAGCAGCTCCCGATGCGATCCCACGCCACCTGGGCGTCCATGTGGGTGTGACCGTCGATGAAGCCCGGCGCGACGATCAGGCCGTCGGCGTCGAGCGTGCGCTCGGCCGTCGATCGAATGCGCCCGATCTCGACGATCCGGCCGTCCTTGATTGCGACGTCGCCGCGATAGCGCGCGCCTCCCGAGCCATCGACGATGGTCCCGCCACGAACCACGAGATCGAATCCCATGTCCTCTCCCTTAGAGGCGCGCCTCGGCCGGCGGGGCCCCAGCCCCGCGACCGCCTGCAGCGCGCAAAGCCACTAGAAGCGCGCCTCGGCCGGCGGGGCCCCAGCCCCGCGACCGCCTGCAGCGCGCAAAGCCACTAGAAGCGCGCCTCGGCGCGCAAAGCCGCTATGCCGGCGCGTCGTCGGGCTCGCGCGCGGCGTCACGCGAAATGCCCTACAGGATCAGGAGGATCGGGAGCAAGTACATGTGCGCGCCGCTCCACATGAGCCCGCCGCCGACCATCTGATCGTCGACCGCGCTGATCCCGAGGGCCGCCGCGGCCCGCGCATAGTGAGGATAGAACGCGCGCTCCGGCACCGCCAGCAGCATCCCGAGCGCCGTGCTCTGCGCGGTCGCGGCGACCAGATACGCGATCTGGAGGCCGGGATGCAGGCGCGGGCCGAGCCGCGGGGCCGGGCGGATGATCGGCCACCAGAACAAGAGCGCGGTCCCGAAGAAGGTGATGTGCTCGATCGCGTGCACGATCTCGTGCTCCGCCGCCGCGTCGTAGAGCAGCGGCACGTGCCACGCCCAGATGGTCGCGACGTGCAGCAGGCCGGCCGTCGGCCAGAACGTCATCGCCGAGAGCGCGCCGCGCGGCCACGCCGTCCGTCGCAACGGCGCCGCGAGCCATCGGCGCGCGCCGGGCGGCAGTCCCCACAGGACGAGAGGCAGCGGATTACCGAGCAGCAGCAGCGGCGCCGCCATCATCGTCAGCAGCAGGTGCTGAGCCATGTGGGCCGAGAATCGCTCGGCCGCGAGCTCGTCGAGCGGCGAGAGCAGCGCGCCCGCGACGAACGCGAGCCCCAGCGCGTACGATGCCGGCCGCCAGAACGGCGGCGCATACCCGGCGGCGTGAAACCGGCGCCACCCGCGCGCGTAGGCTGTCGCGACCGCCACGAGCACGAGTGCCAGGAGCGTCTTGAGCGCCGCCTCAACCATCGGCCGGTGTCACCACGAAGGCAGTGTCGGCCCGAGCTCCGCGCGCTGTCAACAAACGGCCGAATTTGACACGATGGAAGCAGCGGCTTACGTTGGCGCAGCAGGGACAGCACAACCGGGCCGAACACCAGGAGCGTGCCATGCGGATCTACTACGACATCGATCTGACGAGTCGGAAAATCACCAAGCGCGAGCTGCACGGCGAGGAGATCGTCAGGGCGGGCCGTTACTGGATCGCCAAGACCCTGCTCGAGCTCGGCGCGGCGACCGTCGACCCGCTGTCGCCGGCGAATCCGCTCATCTTCTCGGCCGGGCCCTTCGCGGGCACGAGCTTCTCGAACGCGAACCGGACGAGCGTCGGCTGCAAGAGCCCGCTCACCGGCGGCATCAAGGAAGCCAACGGCGGGGGCAGCTTCAGCTATGGGCTCGGACAGCAGAAAGTCGCGGGCTTCACCCTGCACGGCGCCTCGCCCGACTGGGTCGTCATCCACTTCCGGAAAGACGGCACGATCGACTTCGACGACGCCGCGCCGTACCTGGGCAAGGGCAACTTCGAGGCCCAGGAGATGCTGCACAAGAAGTACGGCAGCAAGGTCACGATCGCGCTCTGCGGGCCCGTCGGCGAATACCAGGGCCTGCTCGCGCGGCATCTCGTTCAGCGACAAGGACGGCCGGCCGGCCCGGCTGTCGGCGCGCGGCGGCGTGGGCGCGGTGATGGGCTCCAAGAAGGTCAAGGCCGTCGTCGTCGACCTGGACAAGATCCCGCCGTTCCACGACTCGAAGAAGGTCAACGCGGCCATCAAGGACTACGCCAAGATGCTGCTGGCGGACTCGATGGTCACGAGCTTCTATCAGAAGATCGGCACCATGGGCATGGCCGATCTGCAAAACGCGCTCGGCGGTCTGCCGGTGCGCAACTTCAGCGCCGGCCAGCAGGTGAACGTCGCGAGCGGCGAGAAGTTCAAGATGGGCGGCGACTACATCAGCCAGCTCAACGTCTCGCGCGGCGGCGAGCACACCCACGCCTGCATGCCGGGCTGCGTGATCCAGTGCAGCAACGTGTACGCCGATGCCGGCGGAAAAGAAGTCGTCTCGCCGGTCGAGTACGAGACGCTCGGCCTCCTCGGCACCAACTGCGGCCTCAGCGACCCCGACGATCTCGCCCAGATGAACTTCCTCGCCAACGATCTCGGCGTCGACACGATCGAGCTCGGCGCCACCCTGGCCGTCCTGATGGAGGCCGGGCTTGGCGCCTTCGGCGACGTGAAGTTCATGGCCGACTGCATGGCGGAGATGCGCCGCGGCACCGAGAAGGGGCGGCTGTGGGCGCAGGGCACGGCGCGCGTCGGCGCCCACTACAAGGTGCGCCGCGTGCCCGTCATCAAGAAGCAGGCGATCAGCGCCTACGATCCGCGCGTCGTCGAGGCCACCGGCATCACCATGATGGCTACCGCGCAGGGCGCCGACCACACGGCCGGCAACCTGCCGCGGCTCAAGACGCGCGAGATGACCGCCGAGCAGATCGTCGAGCAGAGCCTGGCCCACCAGGCGCGCGTGGCGGCCAACGACTCGCTCGGGCTCTGCATCTTCGGCATGAGCGTCACGAACCCGAACACGGAGTTCCTCGTCAACGCCATCAACGCCGCGCACGGGACGAGCCTGACCAAGGACTTCTTCGAGCCGCTGGGGCGAGACGCGCTCCGGATGGAGTACGAGTTCAATCGCCGCGCCGGGTTCACCGAGAAGGACGACGAGCTCCCGGAGTTCTTCTACACGGAGCCGCTGCCGCCCACCAATCACGTGGCGCGCTTCCACGGGGGCGACGTGCATCGGATGTACGAGCGGCTGCCCGAGCCGGCGATGCCGGCCTGACGGTGCGGAAGCACTACCGCTAGCTGACGGCGTGCTCGGGTGGCGCCAGCGGCAGGAGCAGGGTGAACAGGCTTCCCCGGCCCTTGATGCCTTCGCTTTCCACGCTGATCTGGCCGCCGTGAAGCTCGACGAGCTTTCGGGTGAGCGCGAGCCCGAGGCCGGTTCCTTCCTGCTCGCGCGCTGACGAGGAGTCGCCCCGCTCGAACTTGTCGAAGATCCGGCCCTGGTCCTCGGCCTTGATCCCGATGCCGGTGTCCGCGACCCTGATGCGCAGCGAGCACGGACCGTCGGGGCCGCCCAGGAAGATCGTGTCGGCCGTCACGGTGACGTGGCCGCCCGCATCGGTGAACTTGATCGCGTTGCTCAGCAGGTTGTAGATCATCTGCTGGACCCGCATCCGGTCGGCGGTGATGGCCGGCAGCGGCTCCTTCACTTCCACGGTGACCGTGATGTTCTTCTGCTGCGCGAGCGCCTGGACGACGCCCACGACCTCCGGAACGTCCTCGGCGATGGATACGCGCGTGAGATCGAGCGTCAGGTGTCCGCTGTCGACCTTGGCCAGGTCGAGCACGTCGTCGACCAGCGCCCGGAGATGGCGGCCGCCGGCGAGGATCGAGCTCACGTATTCGAGCTGGCGCTCGTTGAGCTCGCCGTAGGTCTTCTTCACGAGCACCTGCGAGAAGCCGATGACCGCGTTCAGCGGGGTGCGGAGCTCGTGGCTCATCGAGGCGAGGAACTCGCTCTTGGCGCGGCTGGCCTGCTCGGCGGCCACCTTGGACTCGAGGAGCTGCCGCGACTGGTCCAGCAGCTGGCGGATGTGGAGCTGCGCTTCGGCGTGCAGGCGGGCGTTCTCGAGCGCGACGAGCAGCGCCAGCCCGACGGCCGCGCCCAGCGAGATCAACACGCCGGTCCACGTCCGGGCTTCGAGGCGCGCGGCGTCGGCCTGGGCCGCGAGGACGCGCGTGTGGATCGCCGCCATCAACCCGTCGAGATCCTCCTGGACCTGCTCGGCGTGCGTGACGCGCTTCGGTATCCGTGAGCGCGAGCGCCCGCGCGCGGGCGCCGCGGCGCAGGAGATCTTGCTCCGTGGTGACGACGCCGCGATAGCGCTCGAACGCCGCCCGCGCCGCGGCGAGCTGCTGGCCCTCGCGCTTGCTCTGCGCATACTGGGCGAGGCGCTCGAGATCCTCGGCGACGCGGTTCGCCCGCTCGTTCCACGCCGTCGCGTAGCCGGGATCGCCCATGACCACCGCCCGCTGCTCGAGCTTGACGAGTGGCGTGATCGCCTCGCGGGTGGACGCGGCCAGACGGACCGCGGGAATGGTGCGGGTCGCGATCTCGCGGTTGACGGAGACGAGATTGCCGACGGCGTGAAAGCTCAGATAGCCGACGACCGCCAGCACGACGATCACGAGCAGTGAGATGACGAACGGCTTCGCCGCCAGTCGCGTGCCGAACGCCCGCGGTCCCACCATCGCCGCTATCGTCCGCAACGACCGCGCCGAGTGGTCGACTCGGGGAGGCCCGGGAGCGTACCGATAGGGCGCAGAGAAACCAAGATGAGCACCATTGTGGGGGTTCCGGCGCCCAAAAGACGCAAAACACAGACCATTTCCGGACACCCCAGGCGAAGACTGATTTCGCGCGGACTTACTCGATCCGGGTCGCGAACCCGATCGGCTCGGTCGGCTCGTTTCTGACCGATCCGGCGGCACGGATGGACCGACCGTGACCAGCCCCGGCGCGGGCACCCGGGCCGGTCCAAGGCGCGGGGCCGTTTCACAAGCGAGCCCGGTCGGGGTTTCAGAGGACGTAGGAACTATCCAAGCGGGAGGCACGAGATGAGCGACAAGGACACCTTGCTGCGGCAGGCGGAGGATGCGTTCACCGAGCTTCGCCAGGCGGTCGAGGGGCTGAGCGACGAGGAGATGCGTCGCGTATGGCTCGGGAGCTGGGGCGTCCGAGAGATCCTCATCCACATCTCCGGGTGGCACGATGCGATGATCCCCGCGTTCGCGAACATCGCGAACGGAGCGGCGCCCTACCCGCCCGGGACGTATGATGATTTCGATGCGTGGAACGCGCGGTTCGTCGACCGGAAGTCGGGCGTGAAGCCGGCCGACGTCCTCATCGAGCTGGACCTCAGCCACCGGCGCTTCGTCGGCGCGGCCGCGGCGCTGCCAGATGCGCACTTCGCGCCGGGCGGCGGCGCGCGGGATCCGTTCGACGGCGCCGGCGCCGGGCACTACCGCGAGCACGCCGCCCAGATCCGCGAGTGGCGGCAGCGACCGTCGTGATGGATCGCGGCTTCCTCCTGTTCGATACGCCGATCGGCACCTGCGGCATCGCGTGGGGCGACCGCGGTGTCGTCGGCGTCCAGCTGCCGGAAGGCAGCGAGGCGGCCGCGCGAGCTCGGCTCGGACGCGACTTCCCGGGTGCTCCCGAATCGCCGCCGCCGCCCGAGGTCCAGCGGGCCGTCGACGCCATCGTCGCGCTCCTGAACGGCGAGGCGCGCGATCTCTCGTTCGTCGAGCTCGACATGCGCGAGGTCCCGCCGTTCAACCGCCGCGTGTACGAGGTCGCGCGCACGATCCCGCCGGGCGCGACGCTCTCGTACGGCGAGATCGCCGCGCGCCTCGGCGAGCCCGGCGCGGCGCGCGACGTCGGCGTGGCGCTCGGGCAGAATCGATTCGCGATCGTCGTCCCATGCCATCGCGTGGTCGCCGCGAATGGCAAGCTCGGGGGTTTTTCGGCGCGCGGCGGTATCAGGACGAAGCTTCGACTGCTCTCGATCGAGGGCGTGCAGGCGCCCGGCACCATCCCGCTCTTCGAGCGCGGCTCGATCGGCCGCTAGCCCGCGGCGGCTCTCGAAGCTCGGTTCAGACGCGCTTTCGCGGGAGCGCGCGATCGCTTATCATCGCCTCTCACCCGAAGTTCACGTCGCCCCAGAGGACGAACCGCATGAAGACGAACGCGTTCCCGATCGTGCTGCTCTCGCTGCTCGCCCTCGCTGCCGTCGGGTGCGCCTCCGGGTCGGTGACCGGACAGGTCGCCGTCGCCGGTCAGCCGCGGGTGCCGCTGACGATGAGCTGGGAATCGGGGCTCTTTGGCGGCACGCGGAACGATGACGGCCGTCATGCCCGACGGCGAGCGGTTCTCGGGCAAGTACACCGTCGTGAAGAAGGACCTGGCTCGCGGCGCGATCGACGCGGCCTGGACCGGCGACGACCCGCCCGAGATTCGCGGCGCGATCGACGACACCATGTGGGGCGCGGCGCGCGACTCCGGCACGTTCCTCCGCACGCACGAAAACAAGGCGATCGCGACCTTGAAGGGCAATCGCGGCACCACGATGCTCTGCCGCTTCGAGCTCGACGCCTCGGAAGCCGGCATGCGCGGCGGCGGCGCCGGCTCGTGTCAGACCTCGAAGGGCGCGAAGATCAGCGCGACGTTCTAGGAGGCGCTCAGCGCCCGGCTCGCCGCCACGGCGACCGGTGCCGGCCGCGTCGGGTCCGGCACCAGCCACAAGACGATCGCGGCCGCGCCGTAGCAGATCACGAACGCGATCAGCGCCTGCGTGTAGCTCTGCGTCCGGTCGTAGACCCAGCCCGTGTACACGGCGGCCGGCATCGAGGCAAAGCTCTGGAACATGCTGATCCAGCCCCGGATCGTCGCGAAGTGGGCTCGACCGAACACGTCGCCGACCAGGGCCCACGTCACCGAGTTGACGCCGTCGCCGAACGAAAACAGGACGGCGAAGAGCACGAGCGCCCACCACGCCCCGTCGCCGTACGCCAGCACGGCCAGGCCGGCGGCGCCCAGCAAGACGCCCACGGCGCCGATCATTTGCTTCGACTGCCGATCGCCGAGCCACCCCGTCAGCGGCCGGCTGACGACGGTCGCCAGCGCCGTGAGTCCGACGTAGAACGCCGCCGCCGGCTCGTCGAGCCCCTTCCAGACCAGGAGCGGCACCAGATGCACGGTCACGCCGGCGTACGGGACGTTGCGCAGGCCGTGGAACGCGGCGAGCAGCCAGAACGTCGGCGTCCGCAGCGCCTCCCGGGTGGTGAACTCTCGGGTGTCGTCGAGCGGCGGCGTGAACCCCGCGGGGCTTGCGTGTCGGTCCTGCGCGGGCGAGCGATCACCGTCGGGCAGCAGGCCCATGCTCTCCGGAGAGCGCCGGATGAAGAGCACGAGCGGAAGCAACGTGAGCACGACCAGGCCGGACAGGACCGCGGCCGTCCGCCAGCCGAGCTTCAACACGGCCAGCGCGACCAGCGGAAAGATCAACACGCCGCCGATGGCCTGGCCGGTCTGGACGATCGCCATCGCGAGCCCTCGCTTGCGGCGAAACCAGTGGGCGACCACGGCCAGGGTCGCCTGATTGAACCCAGCCTGGAAGCCGAAGCTCAGGGGGCCCGATGAAGACGAGGAGGAAGAGAAGGTAGCTGTGCGTGAGCGAGAGCAGGATGAGCCCCAGGCCCGCGAGCAACGTCCCCGCGACCAGCATCACCCTGACGTCGAATCGATCGATGAGATATCCGACGAACGGCGCGCCGAGCGCCGCCTCGAGCCGGGACGAGTGAGAACGGCAGCGAGGTCGCGGCGCGGCTGAGATTGCAGCTCGGTGAGGACCGGCAGGAAATAGAGCGTGAACCCGGTGTTGAAGAGCCCGCCCTTCACCGCGTCCTGCACGCAGCCGATCGCCACGATCCACCAGCCGTAGAAAATCCGCCCCGGGCTCTGGGAGAGCGAGCGCCTCATCGCCGGCGGCTCGCGTCGGGGGCGGCGGCGCGTGGTCTCACGGTTTGTAGTTCACGCTCTTGGGCTGAAGTTTGCGAAGAAGATCCGGGTACACGAACGCGCCCAGGTCGAGCGGCTTCGTGAGCTTGCCCTGCTGCTTGAGCTGCGTCTC
This sequence comes from uncultured Candidatus Rokubacteria bacterium, assembly GCA_963789955.1. Taxonomy (GTDB): domain Bacteria; phylum Methylomirabilota; class Methylomirabilia; order Rokubacteriales; family CSP1-6; genus AR31. The sequence goes on along the minus strand of CAWBMV010000015.1, from coordinate 168,482 downwards.
GGCGAGCCGGAACAAGCTGATGGTGAAGTCGTCCAGGCACCATCTCGAAGCGGAGCTTCGTCATGAGCTGCTCCACCAGTTGCGGGTCGAGGCTCTTGAGGAAGTCCGACACGTCCTTGGCGGCGCGCTTGCGATCCTTGTTGATGATGTCCGTCGCCTCGATGAGGGCGCGCACGAATCCCTCGGCCTGCTCCGGATTCTTCTTGATCCAGCCGAGGTTCATGTAGATGTAGCACGCCTTGCTCGAGGATGCCCTCCTGGTCCTCGGAGCACCTTCGTGTTCTTGACGGCCGCCAGACCGCGGGTGACCCACGGCTCCCACACGGCGTAGGCGTCGATGTTGCCGCGCTCGAGCGCCGCGATCATCTCCGGCGCCTCGACGTTCACCACCGTGTAGTCCGCCGCGTTCAGCTTGAGCTTGTCGACCAGGGCCAGCCAGAACACCTCGCCGCCCGAGCCGCGGGCCACGCCGATCTTCTTGCCCTTCAGCTGCTCGAGGTTGTCGACGTTGCGACCCACGATCGCGATCCAGCGCACCAGGCGCGTGGCCTGCGCCACCACGACCACGTTGGGATCGAGGTTGTGGTTGGCGACCCCCGCGATCTCCGAGCCGAAGGCGGATTCGATTTGGCCGTTGATGAGGAACGACACCATGGCCGAGCCGGAAGGGCCCGTGTTGATCCGTACGTCGAGCCCGTGCTTCTTGAAGAGCCCTTCCTGCTGGGCCACGTAGTAGGCGGAGAAGACCGGGTCCACTCCGGTCGCGATGGTCATCTTGGTCTGCGCCCACGCAGTACCGCTCCACAGCAGGACGCTCAGAACGAGCAGGTATCGCACACCGCGTGTCAGCATGACGGCTCCCCTTCTCGATCGAGGTGACGTTGCACGTGCGCGAGACCGGGTCCCGCGCCCACGCCGGCGGGCCTCACTAGGTCGCCGGCGAGTATTTGCCCGCAAAGGTATAGATGCTCCAGCGAAACAGCCGATCGGTGGCGAAACCGAGAAATCCCAGGGTGACGAGCGACACGAAGATCTCGTCGACCAGCATGAACAGCCGCCCGTCCCACAGCATCTTGCCCAGGCCGTCGTTGGCGGCGATCAGCTCCGCCGCGACGATCGTCGTGAACGAGTTGGCCATCGCCAGGCGCATCCCGGTCAGGATGTAGGGCACGGTCGCCGGGAGCGCCACGTGGAGGAAGATCTGCGCCTGCGTCGCGCCCAGCGACTCGGCCGCGCGGATCTTGTTGGGCGCGATCGCCGAGACGCCGGCCGCCGTGTTCAGGATGACGATGAAGATCGTCGTGTAGATGATGAGGAAGACCTTGGACGCCTCGCCGATCCCGAACCAGATCACGGCCACCGTGATCATGGCGACCGACGGGATGAAGCGCAAGAACTCCGTGTACGGCTCCAGCAGCTTGCGCACCGGCCGGAACGAGCCCATCGCCAGCCCGATCGGGATGCCCAGCAGCGAGCCGGCGACGAAGCCGGCCAGGATCCGCTGGAGGCTCGCCCACAGATGCTCGAACAGGATGCCGTTGCGCGCCAGCAGAGGCCCTTGCGCAAGACGACCGTCGGCGGCGGGAAGAGCACCGAGCCGACCAGATAGATCGACGTCAGCTGCCAGATCACGAACAGGCTCGCGAATCCGAGCGCGTACGCTCCGTACACCGTCAAGAGCTGCCGCGCCAGGCGCATGGATCAGTCCGTACGCGAGAGGGATTTGGCGACTTCGTCGCGGATCATCTCATACACCTGCTTGTAGTAGCCGAGGAACGCGTCGTCGGTGCGGCTGCGCGCGCCGTTCAGCGACACCTCGACGACGCCCTTGACCTGCGAGCGCGGCCCGGCGCGCATCACGCCGATGCGCTTGCCCAGGGTGACCGCCTCGTCGATGTCGTGCGTGATGAAGAGGACCGTCGTGCGCGTGGCCTGCCAGATGTTGGCCAGCTCGAGCTGCATCAACGCGCGGGTCTGGGCGTCCAGCGCGGCGAACGGCTCGTCCATGAGGAGCATCTTCGGCTCGTTCGCCAGCACCCGCGCGATCTGGATGCGCTGCTTCATCCCGCCCGAGAGCTCGACGGGATACTTCCGCTCCTGGCCGCGGAGCCCGACCAGCTCCAGGTAGCGCATCGCGCGCTCGCGCCGCTCGGTCTTCCCCACGTGGCGCATGCGCAGCCCGAACTCGACGTTCTCGATGGCGGTGAGCCAGCCGTAGAGCGAGTCGTCGCCTTGAAACACGACGCCGCGGTCGCGGCTGGCGCCGGTGACCGGACGGCCTTCCATCAGGATCCGGCCGGCGGTCGGGCCCTCGAAGCCCGCGAGCATCTTCAGCACCGTCGTCTTGCCGCAGCCGCTCGGGCCGAGCAGGCAGAAGAACTCGCCGACCTCGATGTCGAGGCTGAAGTGCTCTAGCGCGGGGTAGTCCTCGCCCTGCAGCGAGCGATAGGTCTTCTGGACGTCGTGGAACGAGACCAGCGGCACGGCATCAGTCTAGTCCAACCAATCCTTCTCTTTCAGCTTGCGCGGCAGGTACTTCTTGGTGAGGAACTGGAAGTCCTTGTTGGCGAGCGCGTCCAGCTCGTACTTGAGCCCGCTCGAGAGCATCCGCTTGATCTCGGTCTGCCAGCCCTTCTTCTGAAACCAGGTGTAGCCGAGCAGCTCCTTGGCGCGGGCGGTGTCCTTGTCGTTGAGCTTGATGCCGACGTTGCGCGGCAGCTCGTACGCCTCGGGATCCGCGCTCGAGAGCCCGATGAACTTCGCCTTCGGAATGGCCATGCGCTGGCTCTCGAACGCCAGGTTGATCGAGCCCTGCTTGATGACCGAGTAGATGTAGTAGCCCCACGGGTCGTTGTCCACCAGGACGTAGACGGGGAGCTTCTTCTCGTCGTGCAGCCGCCGCGCCAGCCGCCGCACGCCGCGCGGGGGCTGTCCGTTGCCGGTCAGCAGCACGCAGTTGTGCGTCCGCCAGAACTTGTCCTCCGAGAGCCGGTTCCACTGCGTACCCTTCTCGACGAGCAGGACGAAGTCGGCCGTGCACTGCCGGATCTCCAGATACTCGGGCTCGACGATCGACGGCACGGAATAGCCGCCCTTCCCGAGCCTCGCGCAGTCCACCCGGTCGCCGTCGTCGACCAGCACCAGGGGGCCGACGATGGACCCGGCGTTCTCCGCGCGCACGTGCAGCTCCTCGCGGAGCGCCGCCAGGGTCACCTCGAGATCTTCGATGAGCGGATCGGACTCGTCCTGCGTGTCGAGCGTGTTCTCGTGTGAGTTCTTGATGGTGTGCTTGGTGCGGTAGTAGATCTCGCGGAGCGAGGTCGTGAGGTTCGCCCGCTGCAGCTCGCAGAGGGCGTCGGCCACCAGCACCGTCTGCATGAACTTCTTGGCCATGCCGACGTTGAAGAACGACCGCGCCTGCTTGCGCTTGCCCAGCTCGATCAGGCCCTTGCGCTCGTCGAAGGTGATGTTGGAGAGCGAGCGGACCGGGATCGCCAGGGTGGGATCACGGCGCCGTTGCGCCGCGTCGATGACGAGGTCGGCCACCCCCACGAGCTTCTTCTCGACTCCGCTGACCTTCCGGACTTTCGTGGCCATCGCCGTGTCCTACGCCTTCCTGCGCGCCGTGCGCGCCTTCGGTCGCGCGGCTGCGCGAGCCTTCTGGGGCTTGCGCCCGGTCTTCTCGTGCACGGTGCGCCCGACGGTCTCGTGTCGGGCCTTTGTGCCGCGGCGACGCTTCTCGGTCTTCTCTTCCGCGGCCGGATGGCCATTTCCGTTCGCGGGCGCGACCGTGACAGGTGGCGCGATCACCGTCGGCACTTCGCCCTCGACGCCGTCCGCAGTGACGATGATCGAATGCGGGAGGCCTTCCGGGGCATGACCGTTCTTGCCGAGGACCTCGTCGGTCTTCTCGCCTCCGGTTCGCTTCATGGCCATCTTCTGGAGCTGCTCCTTCAGCTTCGCGACGGGCAGCCGGCCGCCCTTCAGGCGATTACACGACTCGACGACTTCCTCGATATAGAGCTCGAAGATGTTGCGCCGGCTCTGCTCGCTGTGCGCCCGCTCGCGCCGCCGGAGAAAGGCGCCGAGCCGCCGGCCGCACTCGCGGAGCGCCAGGGTGATCTCCTTGCCGATCTCGTCGTACTCGGCGATCGCTTCCTTGGACTCGCTGGTGAACGGCACCCAGACCGAGGCCATGTGGACGAAAATCACCATCGGCCCAGCCGGGAGCGCGCCCCGCGATTGGGTCACGCCGTAGTTGCGCCACGTCGTGTCGAGCACCGACTTGAAGATGGCGCAGGCCGACTGCTGATAGAGGAGCGGCACCCGGTTCGCGTAGCGGATGACGCGCGCGAGCTCGCGGTCGTCACCCTGATCCGCTTCACCCTCCGCGAGCGGGACCGCCTTCTTCTGCTGGTCCTCCTGCGCCTGCTCGGGCCCGCGCCCGAACGCCAGACCGGCCTCGATCACGAAGGGGTTGCCGCGGTACACCGCCGGCGGCCGGCTGACCGCCGTGTAGAAATCACCTTTGATCTGCTGATAGAGCCCCGAGAGGATCGCCCGCTCGCCGATGGGCGAGAGGCAATTGGTCGGCGGCGCCATGATCTTCGTGGACTGGATCGCTTTATAGAGATTCTCCGCGGCCTGGCCGTGAACGTCGCGCGGGCGCGCGCGCGGCGAGACACCCGCGGTCTTGCAGATGTCCTCGGCCAGACGCGGCGACACCCGACTGAAGTCGCCGGCCAGGAACCCTGACACCCAGTGGCTCTTCGTGTCCTGCAGCATCTTGAGCAGCATCCCGAGCTCGATGCCGTAGGGATGCGGCTTGATCTCGCGCGGCGACTCGGGAACCTGATCGTAGGTCCGGGGCAGCTCCTTGGTCTCGCCCTCCGGCGTGAAGTACGTCAGCTTGACGTGCGGGTTCGCGATGATCGTCTGCTCGACGTACTCGTCGACCGACGCGCGGCCTTTCTGGTAGCGGCCCTCGACTTCCAGGGTGACCTGGGTGCCGCGCGGCGACTCCCAGTCGATCTGCTTCTTCTCGAGAATCTGCGGCTCGTTCTTCTTGGTATCGATCTGGACCTCGAAGAAGTGCGCGGGCGATCTCGCGCTCGTGCGCGAGATGATCTGGACGGGCTTGCCGGTCGTGAGCTGACCGTACATGCCGGCGGCCGAGATGCCGATGCCCTGCTGGCCACGGCTCATGCGGAGCCGATGGAACTTCGAGCCGTAGAGGAGCTTGGCGAAGATCGGCGGGATCTGCTGCCGGACGATGCCCGGGCCGTTGTCGGTGACGGTGATGCGGAAGCGGCTCGCCTGGCTCGCCGGGGGCGGCGGGCCTCCGTTGCCGACCGCCTCCACCTTGACGACGATGTCCGGGAGAATCCCGGCCTCTTCGCAGGCGTCGAGCGCGTTGTCGACGGCTTCCTTGACGCAGGTCAGCAGGGCTTTGCGCGGATTGTCGAATCCCAGGAGATGTCGGTTCTTGGTGAAGAACTCGGAGACGGAGATCTCGCGCTGGCGAGCTCCCATCTCGACGGCGGAGATCCCCTGCTTGGGGGCCGCCGCGACCGCCGGCTTCGGCGCTTCGGGCGTGGGGCTCGGCTCGAGACGACTCGCTTTACGACTACGCTTTGCCAATGGCGCTCTCGATGGTTCGCATATACCTCACATACAAGCAAAATTCGATGTGTGGACTCAAGTTTTCCCGAGCCGGGCTCTGGGCCTGCGGCGGCCCGGCGGGCTGTCCGTGCGGCGCGCGGACGTCGGCCACGCCGCCAGCTCGCTCATCAGAGCCTTCGCGGCACCGCTCAGGTATCCGCGACGGCGGTGGATCAAGACGACCGGGATCGTGACGCGCTTGCCCGCGATCCGCATCTCGCGCAACGTGCCCGCGCGCAGCTCCTCGTCCACGCTGCTCTCGGGCAAGAGCGCCAGGCCGAACCCCGCCTCGACCATGCGCTTCTGCGCCGTGAGGCTATCGATCGGGATGATCTCGGCCGGGCTCAGCCCCCACGCGGCCAGCCGGTTCTGGAGCGACCAGGGATACGGCTCGTAGAACGCGTCGTTGCGCGGCGGAAACGCGACCCACCGCTCCGGCCCGAGCGCCGACGGCGTGACCTTGCGTCGTCGTGCCAACGGGTGGCGCGGCGAGCAGACGACCATCATCGGCTCATCGTACACGCCGACGGAGCGCATCTCCGGATGCGGATCGCCGCCGTAGCGCAGCCCGAGCGTCGCGTCGCCGCGCCGCACCAGCACGCTGACCTCCTGGCTGAGCGCGGTGCGCAGCCTCAGCTCGACCCGCGGGTGTGCGTCGCGGAAACGCTGCAGGCAGCCGGTCAGGGTCGTGCTCGCGAGGGTGCCGACGAGCGCCAGGGTGATCGTGCCGCGATCGACCTGATGCAGCGCCCGGACGGAGTCGAAGCCGTCGCGCATGCAGGCCAGCAACCCCTCGGCGTGAGGCAGGAACGTGCGGCCGGCCTCGGTGAGCGTCACGCCGCTCCGGATCCGCTCGAACAGCGGAGCGCCGAGCTCACGCTCGAGCAGGTCGAGCCGGCGGCTCACCGCCGGCTGCGAGAGATGCAGGAGCGACGCGGCCTTCGTGAAGCCGCCGCCCCGAACGATCGCCACGAACGTCTCGACCTGGTCGACCTCCACGGCCATAAGCATAGCTGATGACCCTCCTCCGTTCTATGCATTGGACACATGTCCGGCCGCGCGGCTACGGTGACGCATCGAAGGACGGTGAACCCGTCCAGGAGGTGCGCGATGCTCGACAACTCGGTCCTCCCCCGTGAAGTCCTCCGCCACGGCGCGTACGTGTGCCTGCGGCTCGCCGACGGCGCCGATCCGCGCGCCGTCGCGGCCGTCGCGATCCCCGCGCTCGCCGAGAAGCTCGGGCTCGTGAATGAATTCGAGCCCGCCCAGGGCCCGCCGGCGCAATCGATCGCGTTCCTGCGCCGGAACGGCGCGACGAGCGGCGCCATCGCCGACGACGGCGTCGGCCAGGCCGACGTGGTCGTGCACGTGGCGGCGCCGACCGCGCAGCCGGTCGGCGACTTCTGCGCCGAGGCCAGTCGCCTGCTCGGGTCGATGGCCCGCCTGCGCGTGATCGGTGGCGTCGTGCGCCCACGGACGTATACCGGCGCGGCCATGAACAACTTCGCCTACGCGCATCAGGTCGTGCAGCAGCCCGGACGTCTCATGCCCAACGGCTTTCTGATCCCGATGAGCAAGACGGCCGGCTGGTGGGCAAAGGACTGGATGGAGCGCCATACCTACTTCCTGCCGCGCTACGACGACAACGGCCGCATGCAGAACGAAGGTCACGCGCTCGCCTCGGCCGCCGGCATCTCGTGCCTGCTTCGGCGAACCTACAAGGCCGCGACCGAGCCGGCGCCCGAGGGCACGTACGACTTCGTCACCTACTTCGAGTGCGCCGACGCCGACGTGCCGACGTTCCATCAGGTGTGCGATGCCCTACGCGATGTCGCCAAAAACCCGGAATGGAAGTTCGTGCGCGAGGGGCCGACGTGGCATGGCCGCCGCGTCGCGACGTGGGCCGATCTGTTCGCGCGATGAGCACGGCGGCGGCGCGCGCCCACGACCGTCCGAGCGATCCGATCGCCGCGGTGACACACCGCGATCCGTATCCGTACTACGCGGAGCTCGTCGCGACCCGGCCCGTCCACCGGGACGAGGCGCTCGGATTGTGGGTCGCATGCAGCGCCGCCGCGGTGACGGACGTCCTCGGCCATCCCGCGTGTCTGGTCCGCCCGCCGGCCGAACCGGTGCCTGGTGCCCTGCTGGGATCACCCGCCGGCGCCATTTTCGGCCGCCTCGTGCGCATGAACGACGGGGCGCGCCACGCGGCGATGAAGCCGGCCGTGTCGGCGGCGACGGCTCGCATCGAGGCATCCGTCGGCGAACAGGCCCGACACTGGGCCGAGCACCTCGTCAAGGAGCTGGAGCCGGCCCGCGACGCCGTGCGCCTGAACGAGTTCGCGTTCAGCTTATCGTCGTACGTACTCGCCGGCTTGCTCGGGGTGGCGCCGGACCAGCTGGCTCACACGGCCGCGCTGGTGCGCGCCTTCGCCGAGAGCATCGCGCCCGCTGCGACGAGCGAGCGACTGGCGCGCGGGACCGCCGCGGCCTCCCAGATGCTCGAGGCCTTCCGAGCGCTGCTGGACGCGCGCGGTCGCACGTCTCCGCTCACCTTGCTCGGCGATCTGGATCGAGAAGTCGCGAGCGCGGGCCGCGCCGAGCGCGAGGACGTCGTCGCCAACGGCATCGGTTTTCTGTCCCAGGCGTACGAAGCCACCGCCGGGTTGATCGGGAACTCCCTGGTGACATTGGGTCGACACCGGCCCCACGGCGCGCGCCGTGCGGATCTCGGCGAGCTCTCTGCGGTCGTTCGTGAAGTGGTGCGCTACGATCCGCCCGTTCAGAACACGCGTCGCTTCGTCGCGCGCGACGCGACGGTCGCCGGACACGCGATGAAGGCCGGCGACGTCGTGCTGGTGGTCCTCGCGGCCGCCAACCGAGATCCGATGGCGAATCCCGAGCCGTCGCGATTCGATCCGCTCCGGCCGTCCCGCCTTGTGTTCACGTTCGGGAACGGCCCGCACGCATGCCCCGGCGAAGCGATCGCGACGGCCATCGCCGTGGCGGGGGTACGAGAGCTCCTCGGTTCCGGCGTGGAGCCCGAGCGGCTCGCCGCCGACGTGACGTATCGGACGTCCGCGAACACTCGCGTGCCGATCTTCTGAGGGCTGCGCGCGTACGCGGGAGTCGCGCGGGACTTACTGCATGCCGGCGCGGTGCGCGGCGCTGAGAAGACGGTCGAGATCGGCCGGCCGCTTGTAGGGAATCCGCTCGCGAAGGCTCGCCATCGAGGCGCCCGGGCTCAACTCGCTCGCCTTGCCCCACGCCTCACGGGCTTCTTGGATCCGCCCCAGCTCGCTGAACAGGACGGCGCGGTAGGCGTACGCGGGAACGAAGTTGGGATTCGCTTGCAGGAGCTTGGCGAACGCGTCGAGCGCTTCCTGTCTGCGCTCGGTCAGGTAGTAGCCGTGGCCGAGGGTCCACAGATAGAAGAAGCGATAGCGCGGGTTCAGACGCATGGCGCGGCGGATCGTCGCGAGGCTCTCCTCCCCCTTGCCCGACCAGCCGAGGACCTCGGCCAGTGTCTCGTAGCCGTCCGCGTCGTTCGGCGCGAGCGCGATGCCGCGCTCGCGCCTGAGCGAGCGCCCGGTCGTGCTCCTTCATCCACAGATAGACCTGTCCGAGAGACGTGACAGGCGCCCGCGCAGATTGTCGTTCAACGCGCTCGCTTTCTCGGCGAGCTCGCGCGCTCGCGCGAGGCTTTCGCGGTCGGCGGTCCACAGAAACTGCCAGCTCTGGAGATACGTCCAGCTCAACCCGAGATAGGCCGCCGCGTAGCCCGGGTCGAGGTCGATGGCCTTCGCGAAGAGCCGCCGCGCTTCGGCGTTGCCCTCGCGCGTCGTGCGACTGCGCTCTTCGTGCCCGCGAAGGACGAGATCGTAGGCCTCCATCACGCCGGTAGGCGGCCGGCCGATGCGCACGCGCTCCACCTCGGTGAGCTTCACGGCCATGGCCCGCACGATCTGCTGCGTGACCTCGTCCTGGAGGGCGAAGATGTCGGTCACCTCGCGGTCGTAGCGCTCGGCCCAGATATGGTATCCGGTGCCGGCGTCGACGAGCTGCGCCGTGATGCGCACGCGGCTGCCGGAGCGCTGCACCCCGCCCTCCAGGACGTAGCGCACGCCGAGGTCTCGGCCGACCTCGCGGACCTTCACCGGCTTGCCCTTGTAGGTGAAGACCGAGTTGCGCGCGATCACGAACAGCCCGGAGACCTTCGACAGCCCGGTGATCAGGTCCTCGGTCACGCCGTCGCTGAAATATTCCTGCGTCGGGTCCTGGCTCAGGTTCGCGAAGGGCAGCACGGCCACCGACGGCTTGTCGGGCAGCGGCAGCCCCGCGGACTCCTGCGGCCTGAGCCAGCTGCCAGCCGGCCCAGCCGCCGGCGCCGAGGAGCAACAGGATCACGGCCGCGGCGGCGATGCCCCGGACCCGTCGCGCGCCGCTCCGAGGTGACGGCGCGGACGACGCGCTCGGATCGAGACGGAGACGATAGACGCGAACCGGCCTCGCGATGTTCTTGACGGTGTGCTCGCCGGCGAACTCGCAGATGAACGGAAGCTTGCCCTCGATCTGGTCGTAGGCCGTGCCCGAGAGGCAGATGCCGCCGCCCTCGGCCAGGCTTTCGAGGCGGGCCGCGATGTTGACGCCGTCGCCGTAGAGCCGCTCGCCCTCGACGATGACGTCGCCCAGGTTGATGCCGATGCGAAAGCGCATCTGCCGTGAAAGCGGCAGCTCGGCGTTGCGCGACTGCAGCTCGCGCTGGATGTCGACCGCGCACTGAACGGCGTCGACGACGCTCGCGAAGTCGGCCAGCACGTTGTCGCCCGGGGCGTCCACGACGCGCCCGCTGTGGCCGGCGACCGTGGAGGCGATCACCCCGCGGTATTCGGTGATGGCGCGGACGGTCGCCACCTCGTCGTCGCCCATGAGGCGGCTGTAGCCTTCCACGTCGGCGCTGAGGATCGCGGCGAGTTTGCGCTCGATCGAACGCCCGCCCATGGCTCTGGATTCTATCGTGTCCGGCGAGCGCGTCCGCTCGCCTGGGCGGGGTCGCTGCTACCTGCTTCCGATCACGCCGGGTCGCACCCTACGCGCAACCCATGGCGTAGACCTGCGTAGCGCCCTCGGGCAATGGACGCGTCGCCCAGTTCTGGCCGCCGTCCTCGCTGCCGAACACCTCGCCGCCGCTGGTCGCGCAGTACATGCGCTTGGGCTGGCGCGCGTCGAACGCGAGCGTGAACATCGTGGTCTTCGGTTTCACGCCCATGTCGACCTTCGTCCAGCTGGTACCGCCGTCCTTGCTGCGGAACAGGGCGCCGACTTCGCTCTGGAAATTCGCTCCCCCGGCCACCCAGATGGTCTTCGAATCGCCGGGAGCCTCGCGGATATCGCGGCAATAGGTCTGGCCGTTGGGATTCAGCGCCTCGAGCCGCGCGCTGGCCCAGTGCTCGCCGCGGTCGGCGCTGCTGAACAGGCCGGCGCGGCCGATCGCGAACACCTGGCCGGGGCGCCAGCGTCCGACCAGCACGCCGTGCATGTCCACCGTGTCGTCGTTCAGGTACTGCCCGTGGCTCATGTTGTCCCAGTGCTCGCCGCCGTCGAGGCTGCGGATGACGCCGCCGACTTCGATGGCGCCGTAGAGCTCGTCGGGATTCGCCGGATTCGCGGCGAGCTCGAGCACGCGCTTGGCCGGGTTGGAGCCGGCGGCCACCGTCACCTCGGGGAAGCGCACGGTGACCGGGAGCTGCCGCCAGCGCAGGCCGCCGTCGTCGCTCCGGTAGATCTCACAGTTCTCGTACCCCGCGTACAGACCTGTGAATTTCGCGGATCGAACGCCAGCGACCAGACGGGCAGGCCGTGATCCGGGACGTCGAGCTTCTCCCAGTGATCACCGTGATCGTCGCTCCGATACGGACCGTCCTGCGTTCCGACGTAGACGGTATCGGGATGCTCGGGGTGCGTGGCGATCGCGCGGATGGCGGGCGCGGCGGGCAGCCCGCGGGTCGCGAGCTCCCAGTGATCGTCGCCGGCGGCCATGCGATAGAGCCCAGATTTGACGGGGCGACCCGGAGCGGTTTCGCCCGCCAGCCCGACGTACACGTAGGATTTGCGACTCGTCGTCATGGCGCTCTCCTCAACGGCTTTCGCCGGTCCGAGCGTTCAGCGCAGGCGCGGAGCGACTTCCTCCGCGTAGAGACGAATGGAGTTGAGCACGCGATCGAGCGGAATACGTCCGCCGACGTTCGACTCGATGATGACGCCGGCCAGGCCGAGCTGGTCGCGCAGCTCACGCAGCCGGTCGACGACCATGTCCGAGGTGCCGTACGCGACCCGGTCGCGCAGCACGTCGTCGTACGTCAGGCTGGACAGACGCTCGGCGCGCTCCGCCCGCTCCTCGGAGCCCGTCGTGCCGGTCGCCCCGACCGACGAGGCAAAGTTCTCGGCGAGGCGGCGGTAGGAGCGCATCGTGCTCTCTTCCGCCTCCGCGTGCGCCCGCGCGCCGGTGGCCGCGACGTACACGGGAATGCGCAGGTACACGTTGCCGTCGCCGGCGTGGCCGCCTTCGCGCCGCGCGGTGCGATAGGCCCGGAGATGCCCGACGGCCTCGGGCACGTCGAAGCCGCGGAGCCCGGTGACGAGCGAGAAGCCCATGTGACCGACCATCGGGAACGTGTCGGGGGTCGTCGCCGCCACCCAGATCGGCGGGTGCGGCTTCTGATAGGGCCGCGGGACGACGGTCAGATTGTCGGCCGAGAAGTACTTGCCGGCGTGCGAGAAGCCTTCCTGGGTCCACGCCTTGAGAATCATGTCGAGCGATTCCTGGAAGCGCTCGCGGCTCTCGTCGTAGCGCACGCCGTAGCCCGAGTACGCGCGGGGAAACCCGCTCCGTCCGACGCCGAAGTCGAGACGGCCCTTGCTGATCTGATCGACGGTGGCCGCTTCCTCGGCCGTGCGGATCGGATGGCAGAGCGGAAGGACGCTGACGCCGGTCCCGATCCGCACGCGGCTCGTGCGCGCGGCGATGGCCGCGCCGAGCACCAGCGGCACCGAGGCGATCGACGGGATCCCGGCGCCCATCGGGTCCGTCGGTCGGCGGTGCATCGCGAAGTGGCGCTCGGCCAGCCAGACGCCGTCGAGCCCTTGCGTCTCCGCGATCTCGGCGATCGACATCGCCTCCGCAAACGCTTCTTCCTGCGTCCTGCCCTCGCGGTAGTCGCACTCCATGACCAGACCGACGTGCATACGCGTCCTCCGTGCATCCCGAGCGTCTCGGCAGCCGCCCGATTATACTGCGCGTTTTCTTCGTCTGGCGGACGGGGATCGCCGAGTTTCCGGATGGGGAAATCCTGGCTCGAGCGCACACTGGGCGCAGACTGATGGAAAAGGTCACCGTGGGAGGTCACCGAAATGGCCGATCGTGAAGGCGGCGCCGACCGAGCGATGGACGTCTTCGACGCCATCCGCACCCTGCTGGCCGTCCGCAGCTATCAGGACAAGCCGATACCCGACGCGGTCGTCCGCCGAATCGTCGAGGCGGGCCGCCTCACCGGCAGCGGGATGAACCGACAGCCCTGGCATTTCATCGTGGTTCGCGAGGGTGAGACCTTGCGGCGGCTCGGAGCGCTGGCCTCGAGCGGCTCGTACGTCGCCCAGGCTCCCCTCGCGGTCGTCGTCGCCACTGACAAGACGCGCTTCGCGGTCTCGGACGCGAGCCGCGCGATCCAGTCGATGCTGCTGACCGCCTGGGGCGACGGCGTGGGATCGAACTGGGTGGGCTTCGGCGGGCTCGAGCAGGTCAAGAGCCTGCTCGAGATCCCGGCCGGGCTCGACGTGCTCGCAATCCTACCGTTCGGCTATCCGGCGCGCGCGGTGGGACGGGGCAAGAAGCAGCGCAAGCCGCTCCGAGACGTCGCGCATCTCGAGCGGTACGGGCGTCCGTTCGCGTGAGCGGCCGCGCACGGCCTCAGTCGACGCCGAAGTCGTAGATGCTGCTGCCCATCGGACTGCCGCCGCGCGTCGCGACGAACCCGTACTCGCCGGGCGCGAGCGGCGCCCGCGGCTTGACCCGGTAGAAGCCGCGACTGTCCCGCTCGGCGTCGACCTCGATCATGTCTTCCCCGCGGATGCCCCGAGTCGACGTCGAGCCGCCGTAGGGCACGTGCGATCCGCTGCCGACCTTCAGATTGCGATCATTTTTGCCGGGGTCGAGCTTGACGAGCGGCATCTCGCTGGGTGGCGTCGTGAGCACGAACACCGGCTGCCGCTCCGCCGTGCGGACCTTGGCCTTGTTGCCCGCGATCACGACCTCGGTCGACCGAGAATACCGCGCGTTGTTCCGCTGAACCTCGGTGCCGGCCGCCACCAGCTCGACCTCTTTGCCTCCGACGATCTGATAGACCGTCGGTCGCGCCGGGCCCGCGGCGGGCGGCGGCGCCATCGCCACGCTCCCGGCCGGAGCACTCGACGCCGGCGGCGCGGCGGCAGCGGCCGGCGCCGACGGTGACATGATCGCCTCGATGACCTTCTCGGGCACTCCGTTCTTCTTGAGCGCGATCAGCGCGTCCGTCTGGGTGTCGAACTTCGTCGGGCTGTTCCGGATCTTGGCGATGATGACGCGCTCGGACAGTCCGGCCTTGACCATCTCGACGACGGACTGATTCGTCAGCACCTCCTGCGCGTCGACCGACGCGCGTCATCAGGAGCGAAGTCATCAAGAACGCCACGATGAAGAGAGCTCTCATTCCACGTCTCCGGCGCAAGCGCGGTCCACTACGGCGCAACTGGGCGGCACCGAAACTAGGGCCTACGTCGGAGCGTGTCAACGGCCAAAAGCGTTCGGAGGCTCACCTCATCGGCCGACCGCCTTGCGAATGCTGCCGAAGTGCTGGTCCATGTGACCGAGCAACGCCGCGGTGACGAGCTGCTCCACGCTCATCGGCGGCATGGTCGACATGACCTTCGCGCTCTTCGCGAGCTGTGCGTCGCTCAAGCGCCGGATGGTCGCCGTGGCGGCCGTCATGCCTTTGCGCAGCAGCTCGATCGTCTCGGCCTTGGTGCACCCGGCGTAGTCGCGTGCGTGCCGGGCGTTCATGTCGTCGATCATGGCAGCATTGAAGGGCTCGGGGGATCGGCCGCTCGCGACCGTCTCGATCATGCCGCAGACCGGCTCGAGCACGCTGGCGTAGTGGTGCGCGGTCGCGGCCACCGTCCATTTCTCACCCTCCGTCACTTTCTTCCAGTCCGCGTCGCTGAGCCGCTCCAGGGTCGCCACGGCTTCGGCGGCCTTTGCCTCGAGCTGCTTGGCGAGCGCTTCGCCCTTGCCTCCTTTCGCAGCGTCCTGAGGCGTCACGTAGACCATCCAGCTCACGCCGAAGCGGTCGGTGGTCATGCCGAAGCGCGGCGAAAAGAACGTGGTGGTCAGCGGCATGATCACCTGCCCGCCGTCGACCAGGGCGCCGAAGAGCCGGTCGGCCTCGGATTCGTTCGCCACCGTCAGCGAGAGCGCGAAGCCCTGGAAGGTCGGGTGCCCCCCGCAACGGCCGTCGGAAGCCAGCACGGTGGTTTCGCCGACCCGGAAGCTCGCGTGCATCACCTTGTCCTCGGAGCCCGGCTGGACCATCCCGGGATCAGGACTTTCCTTGTAGCGCATGAGCGCGGTCACCTCGGCGCCGAGCGCTCGACGGTAGAACTCGAGGGCTTCCTGGCAGCGGCCTTCGAAGAACAGATACGGCTGGATTTGCGTCGTCGATGGCATCGTCGTGACTCCTTCCTATATGTGCGGTGGTGTTGGGCTCTGGGTCCTGCTTCCAGCTGTGTCTCGTTAGAGAGTCGAACGGGCAGATCTCAAATCGACACTACGCCCAGAAAAGCCGGCGCGCATCCCGGGGCGGACCCCGGCCGGCGGTCTCTCACCGCCTTGCGCGCCGGATGCGAATTGACAACACTGTCTGTGTGGCGAAAGTGTCCCAGACCGTGCTCGAAGTCGCCGGGCGCGAGGTGACGATCACCAACCCGGACAAGGTCTTCTTTCCCGCAGGCCGGCCACACCAAGCTCGACCTGGCGAAGTACTACGTCGCGGTCGCCGAGGGCGCGCTGCGCGGCATCGCGGGCCGGCCGATCGTGCTCAAGCGCTACGTGAACGGCGCCGAGGGCGAGCCGTTCTTCCAGAAGCGCGCGCCCGAGCAGCACCCCGAGTGGATCGAGACCGTGGAGCTGCAGCTTTCCCTCGGGCCGCACGGCGCGCGAGATCGTCGTGCGCGACGCCGCGCAGCTCCTGTGGATCGTCAACCTCGGGCTGCATCGACCTGAATCCGCACCCGGTGCGCGCCGACGACCTCGAGCATCCCGACGAGCTGCGCGTCGATCTCGACCCGGGCCCGGGCGTGAGCTGGGACGACGTGCGGCGCGTGGCGCTGGTCGTGCGCGACGTGCTCGACGAGCACGGCTGCGCGGCTGGCCGAAGACGTCGGGCTCGCGCGGCATGCACGTCAACGTGCGCATCGAGCGCGCGCTGGAGCTTCGACCAGGTGCGCCGCGCGGCGCTGGCGCTCGCGCGCGAGGTGGAGCGGCGCGCGCCCGAGCTCGCGACCAGCAAGTGGTGGAAGGAGGAGCGCCACGGCGTCTTCCTCGACTACAACCAGAACGCCAAGGACCGCACCGTGGCGTCGGCCTGGTCGGTGCGGCCGACGCCGGACGCGCGCGTGTCGATGCCGCTCGAGTGGGACGAGGTCGCCGGCTGCGATCCGGCGGCGTTCACGCTGGTCACGGCGCCGGCGCGCTTCGCCGAGCGCGGCGACGCGTCGGCCGGCATCGACGAGGCCGCGGGATCGCTCGACCGGCTGCTCGAGCTGTCCGCCGCGCAGGAAGCCGCCGGCCTCGGCGACGCGCCGTGGCCGCCGCACTACAAGAAGCAGCGACGACGAGCCGCCGCGCGTCGTGCCGTCGCGGCGGAAGGGCGCGAGCGCCGCGGAGACATCGAGCGCGCCGAGCGCTGGAAGCGG
The DNA here is from genome assembly GCA_963789955.1 of uncultured Candidatus Rokubacteria bacterium. Taxonomy (GTDB): domain Bacteria; phylum Methylomirabilota; class Methylomirabilia; order Rokubacteriales; family CSP1-6; genus AR31. The sequence goes on along the minus strand of CAWBMV010000015.1, from coordinate 151,814 downwards.
CCGCCGCCGGTCGACGCAGCCGCTCATCACGGTCGCGAAGGCGGAGCACAAGGAGGACGCGCTCGCCGGCCTCGAGCGCTGGAAGGCGCGACATCCCGAGGCCGCGGCGCTGCTCGCAGGTCGACGACGTCCTCGTCGACTCGATGCGCGGCCGCTCGACCACGTGGACGCGCATCCGCGTCAACCTGCGCCACGTCCCCGAGGCCGAGCGCCCGGCCGAGGAGCCGCCCGATCCCGACTACGATCCCTGGCGCGGTTTCGATCCGGAGCGCCGGGCGTCGCGCGCGCCGAAGACGCGCTCCAGCTCGTAGGCGGGCGTGACCTCGAGCTGGTCGTAGCGGCAGTCGCGCGGCGCGCTTGTCGGGGCGCCAGCGCACGAACTGCGCGGCGTGGCGGAAGCGCGTCCCCTGCATGTGGTCGTACGCGACCTCGCAGACGCGCTCGGGCCGCAGCGGCTCCCAGCTCAGGTCCTTGCCGCGATTCCAGCGGCTGCGTCGCGCCGGGCAGGCGCTGCCCCGTCGCGCTCGCCTCCGTCCTGCGCCTCGGCCCAGTCGCGCCAGGGATGGCCCTCGAGCGCGCTCTCGCGCAGCGGCGCCAGCTCGGTCGACGAGCTGCTTGCGCACCGCGTTGCGTGAACGCCGCGGTGACGCCGACGTGGTGCAGCGTGCCCTCGTCGTCGTAGAGGCCGAGCAGCAGCGAGCCGACCATCGTGCCCGGCGCCGTTCTTGTGCCAGCGGAAGCCGGCGACCACGCAGTCGGCGGTGCGCGCGTGCTTGACCTTGATCATCGTGCGCTCGCCGGCGCGGTACGGCTCGTCGAGACGCTTGGCCATCACGCCGTCGAGCCCGGCGCCCTCGAAGCGGTGGAACCAGTCCTCGGCGAGCGCGCGGTCGCGCGTGGCCGGCGAGAGGTGCACCGGCGGCGCGGCGTCGGCGAGCACCCGCTCGAGCCGCTCGCGCCGCTCGGCGAGCGGCACGCTCGCGCAGGTCCTCGTCGCCGAGCGCGAGCAGGTCCCAGGCGACGAACGAGGCCGGCGATCTGCGCGGCCAGCAGCTTCACCCGCGACGCGGCGGGATGGATGCGCAGGAGCAGCGCCTCGAAGTCGAGCCCGCCGGCGCCGACGATGACGATCTCGCCGTCGACGACGCAGCGCTCGGGCAGCGCGCGCGGCGAGCGGCGCGACGAGCTCGGGGAAGTAGCGGTTCATCGGCTTCTCGTCGCGGCTCTGCAGCAGGATCTCGTCGCCGTCGCGGAACACGAGCGTGCGAAAGCCGTCCCACTTGGGCTCGAACTGCCAGCCGTCGCCGCCGGGCAGGCCGTCGGCGGCGCTGGACAGCATGGGCTCGATCGGCGAGCTGAACGGGAGGCTCACGGGTTCATCGTAGACCTTGCGCCCAGCCCCTCGGTCGCGCGCGAGCGCCTACGACGCGCGCCGCGCCGCGAGATTCCGCGCGATGAACGCCTTGACCATCTCGTGGGCGCGATCGGTCTGCGGTCCGGGCTTCGCGACCCACTCGTGCTCGCATCCCTCGAACACGTGCAGCTCGCACTCGCCGCCGGCCGCGCGATAGGACGCGGCGAACTTCTCCTGGACGGCCGGCAGCACGTTATCGTCGAGGGCGCCCTGCATGATCAGCAGCGGCGGCAAGGTCACCGCCTCGCGGCGGTCGAGGATCCCCTGCGGATTGCTCTCGACGATCGTCTCCCACGGCCGGAAGTACGTCTTGTTGTTGTTGATCATCGACTCGCGCTTCATCTTCTCGGCTTGCTGATAGCGCGCGACCGTGTCGCTGATCGGCGAGCGCGTCGCGACGTACGCCACCGTCGCGTCGACCTTGGCGCCGCCCGACAGCGGGATCGCGTTGTAGCGCGCGTCGCGCGGACGCACGCCGAGGAGCTCGGCGACGTGCCCGCCGCTCGAGCTTCCGAGCACGCCGAGATTCGCCGCCTCGCCGTTCCACTCGGCGGCCTTCGATTTGAGCCAGCGGACGCCGTAGTTGCCGTCCTGGACGGACGCGGGGTACGGGCCCTCCGGCGCGAGCGTCAGGTCGACCGCGACCACGAGCACGCCGCTGGCGGCCACCGCGCGGTCCATCGGCTCGTTGGCGCTGCGGTCCTTGTTGTTCCAGGCGCCGCCGTGCAGATCGAGTAACGGTCGGGAACGGACCGACGCCCTGCGGCTGGTAGACGCGCGCCATCAGCATTCGCCCGCTGACGGCGCGCCGGAACTCGACCTCGGTCACCTTGAGATCGAACTTTGCCGCGGGATCGTACGCGGTCTTCATGGCGGGTCCTCCTGCCAGGTCCTTCGAATGGGCGATGGCCGACGTGAGCGTGGAGACCACCGGCAGCCCGGCCGCGGCCAGTGCGGTCTTGACGAAACCCCGGCGCCCGAGCTCTCCATTCATGAGGGTCTCCTTCGTTACAGGCGAATTATTCCACGATGCGACATCTTGGGAACTAGAATCTCATGCTGAAGCGCACGCGCAGGCCGTTGTCGATGAGCTCGAAGTCGTTGATGTCCTCCTGGCTCTTCTCGTGCTGGAAGAAGTACGTGAAGTGGTAGCCGATCTCGAGCTCGGCCCCTCCGCGCCAGCGGTACACGAGTCCGGCGTCGGCGTCCGCCTGGGCCTGCTGCAGAAAGACGGTCCCGCCCTCCTTGCGCCCGCTGTCGACCTTGGGCAGACCGCCGCCCGAGGCGCCGAGCCGCAACAGCCAGTGATCGCCCAGCACGTGACTCCAGCGCAGTCCCGCGATCGGAACCGGCAGCTCCTGGAGGTAGAAATCCTCGCTGTTGCTGTGACCGTGGCCGGTCAGTGTCGGATTGAAATAGACGTAGGCGAGGCCGATGCTGCCGATGAGATCATCGGCGGGCGAGCGCCACAACCTGCGCTCATAGGCGAGATCGAGACGCGCGAAGTCCGCGTTGGTGTGAAGGGGCCCGGGTTTGAACTCCTCGCCGTTGTAGACCACTGACTGGGTGGGCGTGCTGTCGCCGCGCAGGAAATAGTAGAGGCCGCTGAAGCGCACGGCGTCGTTCTCGGTGAAATGAAACGCGACGCTGGCCTCGACCGCCTCGGAGACGTGGATGCCGAGCGTGTTCAGGCTCAGGCGGGTGCCCGGCGCGGCTCCGGCAGTGCCCTGGCCGCCGTGAAACTCTCCGACCTGAAGGTGGCCGACCGGAGCGCCGACACGGCCACCGATGGTGAACTCCCAGCGCTCCAACGGCGCGGGGACCTCGGCTCCCCCGTCGCCAAGGGACAGAGCGATCGGCTCGCCGAGAGTCTGGGCCTGTCCCGGCAGCGGCGTCATCACGATCGCCGCAAGGCTCATCGAAAGAATCCACACTCGCGCGCTCTTCATGCTCGCCTCCTGAACGTGGGCGGAAGGCCGTGGGCGGGCGCACGCGGACACACGGGTCCGCGCCACTGGACGCCGGCCCTTTCAGGCGAAGATCAGCAGAGCGGGAGCGAGGCTACGGGCGGAGCGCGCGGACGGCTGGTACTCGGGAGTGCCGATCGAACGAAGGCCGGGCTTGCGCGGCTCGGCGCGGTCGATCCAGACGAGACAAGGCTCGCGCGTCCACATCGGACTGCGCGATGGTCGCGAAGGTGCTCGCGATGAAGGCGACGACCGTGTCGAAATCGTCGTCGTCCCAGAAGCCGCCGATCCAGCTTGGATCAGGAGGATCCGCGTAGGCCGCCGGCACCAGGCCCACGAGGAGCGTGATCAGGAACACGGTCAAGACGCGCCGTGTGAGGACCACGGCTCATGGTGGGCGCAGGCGAGTCTTGGGTCAAGCCCCTCGGGCGTCGTATTCTGTCCCGACGAGATGAGCCGGCCATCGGCCCAGAACCGTAAAGAGCTTCAGGCGATCGCCCGCCGCGTGATGACCGAGCGCGGGCTCGAGCCGGATTTCTCGGCGGCGGCCAAGGCGGAAGCCGACGCCATCACGACGCCGGCCTCCGAATCGGGTCCGGCGATCAAGGATCTGACCGGCCTTCTCTGGGCCTCGATCGACAACGACGACTCGCGCGATCTCGACCAGCTCTCCGTCGCCGAGCCCCTGGCGAGCGGCGCGGCGAAGATCTTCGTCGCCGTCGCCGACGTCGATGCGACCGTGAAGAAAAACTCGGCGATCGACGGGCACGCCCAGGCCAACACGACGTCCGTGTACACGGCGGCCCAGATCTTCCCGATGCTGCCCGAGAAGCTCTCGACCGACCTGACGTCGCTCGGCGAAGGCCAGAAGCGCCTGGCGATCGTCATCGAGATGGTGGTCGGCGCGGACGGCGCGGTCAACGACTCCGCCGTGTACCGCGCGGTCGTGCTGAATCGCGCGAAGCTCGCCTACAACAGCGTCGCCGCCTGGCTCGACGGGACGGCGCCGCCACCCCCGCCGCTCGCCGCCGTGCGCGGGCTCGACGAGCGCATGCGCGTGCAAGACCGCGTCGCGCAGGTGATGAAGAATCGCCGGCACCAGCAGGGCGCGCTGAGCCTCGAAACGATCCAGACCCGAGCCCTCTTCAACGGCGACGTGCTGGCCGATCTCCTGCCCGACGAGAAGAACCGGGCCAAGGAGCTCATCGAGGACTTCATGATCGCGGCCAACGGCGTGACCGCGAAGTACCTCGAGGGCAAGGGCGTTCCGTCGCTGCGCCGGATTCTCCGCACGCCCGAGCGCTGGGATCGCATCGTGGCGCTCGCGGCGACGCTCGGCGAGCGCCTCCCGGCCCAGGCGGACGCGGGCGCGCTCGAAGGGTTCCTGGTCAAGCGCCAGCACGCGGACGCGCTGCGGTTTCCCGACCTCGCGCTCTCGGTCGTGAAGCTCCTGGGCTCGGGCGAGTACGCGGTGCAGCGGCCGGGGCAGACGCCGAACGGCCACTTCGGGCTCGCGGTGCGCGACTACACCCACTCCACCGCGCCCAACCGGCGCTTTCCAGATCTCATCACGCAACGGCTGCTCAAGGCGGCGCTGGCCGGCCGGCCGACCGCGTATAGCGACGCGGAGCTCGACTCGCTCGCGCGGCACTGCACCGAGCAGGAAGACAACGCCGCGAAGGTCGAGCGGCAGGTCAGGAAATCGGCCGCCGCGCTGCTGCTGTCCTCGCGGATCGGCGAGCGGTTCGACGCGCTGGTGACCGGGGCCAGCGAGAAGGGCACGTGGGTGCGCATTCTTCGGCCGTCCGTGGAGGGTCGCCTGGTACGAGGCTACGACGGCGTCGACGTCGGCGACCACGTGCAGGTCGAGCTCGTCCACGTCGACGTCGAGCGCGGTTTCATCGACTTCGCGCGCAGTTAGGTCGCCTCGCCCCCTCTGGGATACCTTAGAACCATGGGCCTCGACGGGCTCGTCGTCGACGGAATCATCATCCTCGTCTACTTCGTCGCCATCACCGCGATCGGCCTCTACATGGGGCGGCGCGAGAACAGCCTGACCGATTTCGCGCTCGGCGGCCGGCGCGTGCCGTGGTGGGCCGTGATGGCCTCGATCATCGCCGCCGAGACCAGCGCGGCGACGTTCCTGGGAGCGCCCGGCGAGGGCTACACCAAGCAGAGTCTCGCCTACGTCCAGCTCGTCCTGGGGCTCATCATCGGACGGGTCATCGTGGGCAACGTCTTCCTCAAACCCTACTTCACCTACAAGGTCTACACGGTCTACGACTATCTCGGCATTCGCTTCGGGCCGTTGACGAAGGGCTATGTCTCGGCGCTCTTCCTCTTCATGCGCACCCTGGCGTCGGGGACGCGGCTCTTCATTCCTTCCCTGGTGATGGTGCTGGCCTATCGCATGTTCGTAGCGGGCGGTCAGGTGCACTTCAACCAGCAGACGGTCAGCACGGTCGGCCCGTACCTGGTCGCGATCATCCTGCTCACGATCGTCACGTGCCTCTACACCGCGGTCGGCGGCATCAAGGCCGTCATCTGGACGGACGTGATCCAGGCCTGCCTCATGTTCGGCGGCGCGCTGATCGCGATCGGCACGCTCCTCTATCACGTCGGTGGATTGAGCGAAGTCGTGCGCGCCGTCCCGCAGCTGACGACGCACGAGGGCTACTTCCTGCACGGCTTCGAGGCGAGCGTCGTCGCCCAGTGGCAGGCGAGCCATCAGCTGACGGCGATGGCCGTGTGGGACTACGTCAAGCTGATCCTGGCGAGCGACTACACGCTCTTCTCCGCGCTCATCGGGGCGACGCTCGGCAACATGGCGGCCTTCGGCACCGATCAGGACATGGTCCAGCGAATGCTGACCGCCGAGACCCACAAGAAGGCGCGCCGCAGCCTGATCACCGCCGCGTTCATGGACCTGCCGATCGCGTCGGCCTTCGTCTTCATCGGCATCCTGCTCTTCGTCTACTACCAACAAGATCCGACGTACCGGCCGGCGGCGACCGCCGACGTGTTCGGCTCGTACATCCTGAACGTCATGCCCGTCGGGATCCGCGGCCTGGTGCTGGCCGGCATCTTCGCCACCGCGATGGGCTCGTTCTCGGCGGCGCTCAACGCGCTGGCGACGGGCGCCACCAACGACTGGTATCTGCGCTGGGTGCGCGGACGATCCGAGGCGCACTACGTCACGGCGGCGCGCTGGTTCACCGTCCTCTTCGCCGTGCTGATGATCGTGATCGCCGGCGCGTTCGCCTACGCCAAGGTGACGCATCCGGATCTGCGGATCATTCCGGTCGTGCTCGGAATCGCCGGATTCATTCTGGGGCCGATGCTCGGCGTCTTCCTCATCGGCATGTTCACCGAGCGGCGCGGCTCCGACGCCGGCAACCTGCATCGCGATCATCGGCCGGGCTTCTGGCGACGGTCGTCGTCGGCAAGCTCGACGTCATGATCGTCAACGGCGTGGCGCCGCTGCTGGGATTCGACGCAACGTTCCAGCACCCCGCCGCCATCCCTGAGGTTTCCTTCACCTGGTGGGCGATGATCGGTGCGCTCGTCGTCTTCGGTGTCGGTGTGCTGTTCCGGACGCCCCAGCCGGTGCTCGCGTCCGCCACGCGGCACGCCACGATGCGCAGACCGGCGACGACGTGCCGGTCGCCCTTCGCGAATCGCCGCTCGAGCAAGTCGCGCCGGCTCGTTGACGTTCGGCGACCGGAACGGATACGCGGCACGCTCGAGCTCGCCGATCTCCAGAGAGGTTGACTCGCGCGCGCGCCGGCGCTAGGGTCGCAAGTCGCATGGTCCCCGTCGCCTCGGCTCGCATGTACTCCTGGTCTCCGACCCTGACGGCGGCGTGGCGTCGCCTGCTCGAATGGGTGGCGGCGCGCTCCGGCGGCGGGCTGCAGGTGCTCGAGCTTGCGGACCCGTATCCGCTCGAGAAGCTCTGGGCGCGCGACGATCTGGGCTGCGTCTTCATGTGCGGCTATCCGTGGGCGATGCTCGACGAGCGCCCGCACCTGCTGGCGGCGCCCGTGCCCTCGCCCGCGCGTTATCAGGGCCGGCCGATCTACTTCACCGATTTCGTCGTTCGCGCCGACAGCGACTACCGCACGCTCGAGGACACGTTCGGCGGCCGCATCGCGTACTCGATCGAGCACTCGCACTCGGGCTACAACGCCGCGCGCTTCCATCTGCTCGGCTATCGGCGCCCGGATCGCGCGACGTTCTTCTCGGGTGTCGTCGGGCCCTTGCACCGGCAGCTTCCGGTGATCGACGCCGTGCTGGACGGCCGGGCCGATGTCGGCCCCGTCGACGCCTACGGGCTCGATCTGCTCCGTCATCACGGCGCCGAGCGCGCCAAGCGCGTTCGCGTGGTCGCGACGACCGTCGAGGCGCCGAGTGCGCCGCTGGTGGCCTCACCCGGCGTCGACGCGCCGACGCGCCAGCGGCTGACCGAGGCGCTTCTGGCCGCGCACACGGCGCCGGAGCTGAAGACGACGCTCGACGAGCTGCTGATCGCGCGCTTCGTTCCCGCGGACGGCGCGGCGTTCGACGTGATGCTCGAGCGCCAGCGACAAGCCGAAGCGGCCGGCTACAGCCGCCTCGCGTAGTCCAGGTCTATCGTCCGCGCGGTTGACAAGATCGCGGCACCCACCGACACTGGCGCCGCCCCGCGGGGCGACGGAGGGACCCACCATGCGCAACGCTGACGAGCACGTCCTGATCCCCACCCTCAAGCGCCAGCTCGCCGATCGCCTGATCGACCGGCGTGAGTTCGTCCGCTACGCCGCGTTGCTGGGCATGTCGGCGACGACCGCCTATGCCTTCGCGCGCAAGGTGACCAGCGAGCCGTTCGTCGCGCCGGCCGCGGCGCAAACCTTGCCGAAGGGCGGCGTGCTCCGCATCGGCATGCGGTGCCAGGACCTCAAGAGCCCGCACACCTACAGCTGGGTCGAATCGTCGAACTCCGCGCGCCAGGTCCTCGACTATCTGACGACCACCGGTGTCGACAACGTCACGCGGCCCTCGCTCGTCGAGAAGTGGGAGGCGAGCCCGGACTTGAAGACGTGGACCCTGCGGCTGCGCCGCAACGTCAAGTGGCACAACGGCCGACAGTTCACGGCCGACGACGTCGTCTGGAACCTCAAGCGGGTGCTCGATCCCAAGACCGGCTCCTCGGTGCTCGGCCTCATGAAGGGCTTCCTGCTCGAGGAATACGAGACCGGCGAGAAGGACGACAAGGGCAACGCCAAGAAGTCCACGAAGCTCTGGGACGCCAACGCCATTCAGAAAGTCGATACGTTCACGGTGAAGCTCAACGGCAAGACCGCGCAGCTCGCCGTGCCGGAGCAGCTCTTTCACTATCCGCTGCTGATCCTCGACCCGGCCGAGAACGGCGAGTTCAAGGTGGGCTCCAACGGCACCGGCGCCTTCACGCTGGTCGAGGCCGAGGTTGGGCGCCGCCAGGTGCTCAAGGCGCGCAAGGAGCCCTACTGGGGCGGCGGGCCGTATCTCGATGAGATCCAGTTCATCGACCTCGGTGACGATCCGGCGGCGGCGGTCGCGGCACTGGCCTCGAAGCAGGTCGACGGGCTCTACGGCGCCGACATCACCCAGCTCGACGCGCTCCAGAAGCTTCCGCACGTACAGATGTACCAGGTGACCACCGCGTACACGGCCACGGCCCGCGTGCAGCCCGTCAAACCGTTCGACGACAAGCGCGTGCGCCAGGCGCTGCGCTACGCCGTCGACTCCAACGCGATCCTCCAGATCGCTCACAAGGGCCTCGGGCAAGTCGGCGAGCACCATCACGTGAGCCCGGTGCATCCGGAGTACGCGAAGCTACCGGCGTTCCAGCGCGACGTGGCCAAGGCGAAGAAGCTCCTCGCCGACGCCGGCTATCCGAACGGGATCGACACCGAGATCATCGCCCGGCCGCAGCCGGGCTGGGAGCTCCTCGCGGTCCAGGCGATGGTCGAGCAATGGAAGGAGGCCGGCATCCGCGTGAAGATCAACGTGATGCCGTCGACGCAGTACTGGGAGGTGTGGACCAAGGTGCCGTTCGGCTTCACGACATGGGCCCACCGCCCGCTCGGCGTCATGAGCCTGGCGCTCGCCTACCGCACGGGCGTGCCGTGGAACGAGTCGAAGTACTCGAACGCCGACTTCGACCGGATCCTCACGGTGGCCGAGGGCACGCTCGACGTGACGGCGCGCCGCGAGCTGATGGTGCAGCTCGAGAAGATCCTGCAAGACGACGGGCCCATCGTGCAGCCGGTGTGGCGCGCGATCTTCACGTTCCACGACAAGCGCGTGCAGGGCTTCAAGGTGCACCCGACGCTCTACATCTTCGGGCACCAGCTGGCGCTGACGGCGTGAGAGTTCTGGTCGCGGGCGCCTAGCGCTTTCGCCGGCGCCGCCTTCGCGCAGCCGTTCTTCCCGGTGACGCCGCGGTGCCATGCCCGGGCTTCGTGCCGACGCCACGACTGCACTCGTTGCAGAATTTCTGCGCTTCGTCCTTGAGCTCTCGCCGGCACGTCATGCACCTGATCATGGCATTCCTCCACTACGAAACTTGCCGGCCGCGCGCCGGCACACTGCGGACCTGCACATCTTATAATTTTTATATAGGTTATATTATTTATGTCGACCGAATCGCTCGATCTGTCAGATCGCCGGCTCAGCCGAGCACGATGCGGACGCGATGCGTCTTCCCGTCATCGACGAGCCCGATGCTGAGGTCGCCGGCCAGCGGAACGCCTTCGACCTCGATTGACGACACCCCCCGCGAGACGCTCCGCGGGTTCTCGACGACGAGGTCGTAGCGCGCGGAGCGATAGCGGAACACCAGCTCGAAGCCGCGCCACGCGCGCGGGATACACGGATCGATCACGAGTCTCGCACCGCGGAGTCGGAACCCGAGGATCGACTCGAGCCCGGCCCGATACATCCAGCCCGCCGAACCCGTGTACCACGTCCAGCCACCACGACCCACGTGCGGCGGCTCCGTGTACACGTCCGCCGCGATCACATAGGGCTCGACTTTGTAACGTTGGATACCCGCTTCGGTTCGGGCGCGATTGATCGGATTCAACATCGCGAAGAGCTCGGCGGCCTTGTCCCCGTCGCCCAGCGCCGCGAAGGCGATCGCCGCCCAGATGGCCGCGTGCGTGTACTGCCCGCCATTCTCTCGGACGCCGGGCACATATCCCTTGATGTAGCCGGGCTCCAGCGCCGTGCCGTCGAACGGCGGCGTCAGGAGCAGGACGACGCCATCCGCGCGGCGCACGAGGTGTTCGTCGACGGCCGCCATGGCGCGCGCGGCGCGAGCCGGATCGCCTGCCCCCGAGATGACGCTCCACGACTGCGCGATCGAATCGATGCGGCATGCGTCGTTGCCGGAAGCGCCGAGCGGCGTCCCATCGTCGAAGTACGCGCGGCGATACCAGTCGCCGTCCCAGCCCTCGCGTTCGAGTGACTCCTTGAGCGCGCTCACATGCCCACGCCATCGCTCGGCATGCTTGCCCTCCCCACGCACGTCGGCCAGGTCAGCCCATTCGGAGAGCACGGCGTGAAGGAACCATCCGAGCCAGACGCTCTCACCCCTTCCTTCGGCGCCGACCTCGTTCATCCCATCGTTCCAATCCCCGGTGCCGATCAGCGGCAGGCCGTGGGTTCCGACCGCCAGGCTGTGATCGAGCGCGCGCGCACAATGCTCGAAGAGCGTGCCTCGCTCGTCCGAAACGCGAGGCTCGAAGTACGACTCGTGCTGTCCGACCTCGAGCTTGGCTCCTTCGAGAAAGGGGACGACTTCGTCGAGGACAGCGCTATCCCCGACGACCTCGAGATATCGGGCAACGATGTACGGCAGCCAGAGCAGGTCATCGGAAATCCGCGTTCGGACCCCGCGGCCGCCAGGCGGGTGCCACCAGTGCTGGACGTCGCCCTGCTCGAATTGCCGCGCCGCCGCGCGCAGCAGGTGCTGCCGTGCCAGCTCGGGCTCGGCGACGGCGAGCGCCATCACGTCCTGAAGCTGATCGCGAAACCCGTACGCGCCTCCCGCCTGATAGAACGCCGACCTCGCCCACACGCGACAGGCCAGCGTCTGGTACAGCAGCCAGCGGTTCAGCAGGATGTCCATCGAGCGGTCCGGCGTCCTGACCTGCACGGTGGCAAGCCGCTGATCCCAGCGCTCGCCCACACTCCGCAGAATCGCCGCCAGGTCACGAGTCCGGTAGCGAACGATCAGCTCCCTCGCCTGCTCCGGGCTCGCCGCCTCGCCGAGGAAGAACACGACCTCGGCCTTGCCTCGAGCCGGCAGTACGATCGACGCCTGCAGCGCGCCGCACGGATCGAGGCCCGCGCCGACGCGTCCCGAGAGCCGGTGTCGGGCCGCGAGCGCAGCCGGATGATCCGGCGACCCGTTGCGTCCCAGAAACTCCGTCCGGTCGGCGGTCCACGCCGTTTGGGTCCCTCGGAGGTCGGCGAAGGCTACGCGTCTGCCAAACTCGCGCCTCCACGGGCTCCGCGCGAACATCGCACCCGTCTTGCCGTCGATCTCGGTGACGACGAACGGCGCGGCGGCGGGCCGCGACGCGCCGAGAACCCACTCGACGTAAGCGGTCACGGACAGCCGACGCGGGCGTCCGGACTCGTTCGTCAGTGTGAGACGCGAGATCTTGATGGAGTCGTCGAGCGGGACCAGCTGGAGCAGCTCCAGCGAGATACCGTGCGAGATATGCTCGAACCGCGTGTAGCCCTGCCCGTGCCGGATGACGTAGGGCGAGGCCTCTTCACGGATCGGGAGCGCCGTCGGCCCCCACAGATCCCCGGTCTCGTCGTCCCGCACGTAGATGATCTCGCCCGGCGGATCGCTGACCGGATCGTTCGACCAGGCGGTGAGCTGATTCTCGCGGCTGTTGACCGACCACGTGTACCCCGAACCCGACTCGGAGACCTGGAAGCCGAAGTCCTGGTTCGCGATCACGTTGATCCACGGCGACGGCGTCCACCGCCCCTCCTCGAGCACCGTGACGTACTCACGTCCGTCGTCGGCGAACCCGCCCAGCCCGTTGTCGAGCTCGAGCCGCGGGCGCCGGGGCGTCACGGCCGGAGGCCCCGTCGGCCTGACCGCCGCCCGTCGTGGCAGCACGAGCGGAGCCGCAGCGTCGGGTCGCTGCGCTCGCGCCACCTGCTCGGCCAGCGTGCCGCGTCGACTCGATAGCACCGCGCGCGCGACGGACAGGAGCACGTCGCGTTGCGACGCCGTGAGGCGGTCCGATCGCAAGATGTACACGTTCCCGTGTGGCTCGTGGCCATCGTGGGGCCCCGCCGACTGGCTCGTGCGGACAAGCGTCTCCAGCAGCTCCTGGAGATCCTGAACGTAGGACGGCGCATGCTCGTTGAGAATGACGAGGTCGACCGCGAGCCGCTTCATCCGCCAATACTCGTGCGCCCGGAGCAGCTGCCGCACGATGCCCACGTCGTCGGGCTCGTCGACGCCCACGAGCACGATCGGGAGGTCGCCGGATATCCGGTGCGCCCACAACGCAGCGGGGCCCTCCGTCTGACGCGCAAGGATCTCCGCGGGAGATCTCAAGCTACGATCCGAGTAGAGAATGCGGCTGGCGAGGCTTTGGAAAAGATGCGCCTCGTCCGGGGCGATGCCGAGGTGGTGCTGTTGCACCTGCGCGTGCGTCCAGGCCAAGGTCGCGGCGCGGTCGAACGTCGCCGGATCGTGGTACTTCTCGGCGAGGCCGAGGGCCTCCGCGCGCGACGGCGCGACGAGCGTCGAGAAGATGATGCGGACGGTATCGCCCGGTGACAGCCGCACCCGGCGGCGCAGGCTCACGATCGGATCGAGCACCGCGCCGGTCGTGTTGGACAGTGGCCGGCCGTCGATCACCGCCGCGGGCGTCCGGATCCCGCGCCCGCGGCCGAGGAACCGCGCACGGTCCGTCTCCCATTGCAGCTCGCCGACCGCGGCGCCTTCCACGACCGCCACATGCGCCAGCCACGGCGGAGACTCGCCGCGTGACCGCGGCCGGCGTCTCGCCAGCAGCGTCTCGAGCTCGGGAACGCATTCGGTCTCGACACTCAGGTTGGAAAACGCCGGGTGGGCGGCGTCGGTCGCCGGCGGCGCCAGAACGACCTCGGCGTACGACGTCACCTCGATCTCCCGGCTCTTTGTCCCGAGATTCGTGAGCGAGACGCGACGCACCTCCGCGTCGTCCTCCGGCGATACGATCACCTGGAGCGTGGTCCCGATCGCGCCGTCGCGCCGGACGAATTCGGCCCGATCCTCGGAGAACGTGACCTCGTAGCTGTCCGGCGTGCCGCCACGCGGCTGGTAGCCGGCCGACCAGCTTTCCCCGCTGTCCACGTCGCGAAGGAACATGTACGTGCCCCACCCGTCGCGCGTGACATCCTCCCGCCATCGCGTGACGGCAAGATCACGCCAGCGGCTGTATCCGGAGCCCGCCGTCGTGAGCATCACCGCATACCGTCCATTCGAGAGTAGCTGGGTGCGCGGCAGCGAGCCATGCGGCGAGTCGAAGTGCCTCACGACCGGCGGAACGAACTCGCGCACGTCGCCGACGGCCTGGACCTCGTCCGCGCGGGGCCGCGCAACCGCCACGTCCCGTGGCGTCCGTTCTTGAAGCAGGAGCTCGGTGGCCAGGACGAATGGCTCGGCACGGAAGCGCGTGCGCATCGCGCCGTCGTGGACGACGTTCGCGATCGCGACGACCACCATACCCTGGTGGTGCGCCATGTACGCGCGAACCACGGCGACCGTGGCGCCATCGGGGAGCCTGGGTGGGGTGTAATCGAGCGCTTCGTAGAAGCCGTAGGCGCCGCTGGCCCCGGCGGCCGCAAGGCGCCGGAAATTCTGGACCGCCGCGGCCGGATCGACCATCGCGGCCAGGCCCGTCGCGTAGGGCGCGATGACGACGTCCTCGCTGAGTCCGCGTCGCAATCCTATTCCCGGCACACCGAAGCTCGAATACTGGTAGGTCATTTCCAGATCGCGCGCGTTGTAGCCCGACTCCGACACACCCCACGGCACGCCGCGCTCGGCGCCATAGCTGATCTGCCGTCCCACCACGAGCCGGGATGTCTGCTCGAGCAGGCTTCCCGCCGGCGCGGGCATGACGAGCGTCGGCATCAGGTATTCGAACATCGATCCCGACCAGGAGACGAGCACCGAGTCCAGCTCCACCGGTGTCAGCGACCGGCCGAGCCGGAACCAGTGCGAGACGGGGACGTCGCCCTTGGCGATCGCGACGAAGCTTGCGAGCCGGGCCTCCGATGCGAGGAGATCGTACCGACCCGAGTCGAGGCTTCCGTCCGCCACGCGGTAGCCGATCGCGAACAGCTGCCGCATCGGATCGAAGAGGAAGCCGAAATCCATGGCGCCGACCATCGCCCGAGCATCCCGAGCGAGAATCGCGAGACGACGAACCAGCGTCTCGGGCAGGTCGAGGTCGCGCGTGTGGCTTTCAACCGTGGCGCAGAGCGCCTCCGCCCAGACGAGAACGTCCGCGTGCGCGTTCCCGGGGTCCTCGCCGACCAGCATTCGCGCGGCGTTCAGCACCGCCTGAGCGCGGGCCTTCAAGGTCGCAAGTCGTGCGACCCACCCGGCCGAGTCGCGTGGAGGCTCCCGGACCGCGTCCGCGACGGCGTCGAGCGCGTCCGCCAAGGGCCCGTGGCCGGCCGGGCTCGGGCGCGCGTCGCCGGCCGCCGCGACGGCCGCCTGGTGGACGAGCAGCGCGGTGTCCTCGATCCCGGCGAGCGCCGCCCGATCGAGGCGCGGGCGCTCGACCATCTCCTCGCAGGCGTGCGCGAGCACGATGAGATGGCCGGCGAGATTGCCACTGTCGACCGACGAGACGTACTTCGGCTCGAGCGCGTAGCAGTGCTTCGTGTCATACCAGTTGTAGAGGTGGCCGCGGAAGCGCTCGAGGGCGCGCAGCGTCTCGAGCGTGGCCTCGAGACGCTCGACGACGTCGAGCGTACCGACCCAGCCGAAATCGCGCGCGGCGACGGTCGACAGCAGATAGAGCCCGATATTCGTGGGCGACGTGCGATGCGCGACCACCGGGTTCGGCGTCTCCTGGAAGTTGTCGGGCGGTAGTGCGTGGTCTTCCGGACCGACGAACGTCGAGAAGAAGCGCCACGTCCGCCGCGCGATCAGGCGGAGAGCTCGCGCGTCCGCCGCCGAGAGCGGCTGGGTGGGCTCGGTGCTCCGCGGCACGCTGATCCAGCGCGCGACCGCCGGCGATACGGTCCACAGCACGAGAAAGAGCAGCGCGGCGGGCCAGGCCTCCGGTCGCCACCACGCGACGGCCACCGCCGCGGCGGCGGCGAGCGCGACCCCTCCGCCCATTCGACGGCAGAAGCCACGCAGATTCAGACGGAGCCCGGCTTTCGCCTGCGCCGCGGTTACCCATTCCAGCAGGTGGCGGCGCGTGACGTACACGCGGGCGAGCGTCCGCACGATCGCGTCGCTCATCAGCCAGGCCTGGTGCGTCAGCATCGTGATCGTGAGCCCGAACTGTGAGCCGGCCAGGAACAGATCCCGGCCAACCGCGCGAACGTAGCTGCGCTTCGAAATGCCGCGACCGCGGGGGAGCAAACCGCTCAGCACCGGCAAGAGCGTGGGCACGGCGATGGTCGCCAGGATGAAGGCGCTCCAGATCGCGGGCGACGTCCCCGGCATCAACCACGCGACCACGAGCGTCAGGAACGTGGCCGGCGCCGACACGGTGCGGCGGAGGTTGTCGAGCATCTTCCAGCGTCCGACCAGCGGCATCCGGCGTCCGAGAATCCACGGAAGCAGCTGCCAATCGCCGCGCGCCCATCGGTGCTGCCGGGCCGCCGCGACACCATAGTGCGATGGCGCGCTCTCGAACAGCTCGACGTCGGTCACGAGACCGGCGCGCGCGAACACCCCCTCGAAGAGATCGTGACTCAGCAGCGCATTGTCCGGCACCCGTCCGGCCAGCGCGGCCTCGAACGCGTCCAGGTCGTAGATGCCCTTGCCGGTGTACGAGCCTTCCTCCCAGAGGTCCTGGTAGACGTCGGACACCGCCGATGCGTACGGGTCGATGCCCGCCGGCCCCGACGAAAGACGCTGGAAGAACGAGCCCTCACGTCCGGGCAGCGGCGGTGTCACTCGGGGTTGAAGCACCGCGTAGCCCTCGACGACGCGTTGCCTTCCGATATCGAACCGTGGGCGATTGAGCGAATGCGCCATCGTACCGACCAGCCGATCGACCACCCCTCTGGGGAGCCGCGTATCGGCGTCGAGCGTGATGACGTAGCGGATGCCGGACGGCGTGACGCCGCCCGTGCCCACGAAGCTCGTGTCCGATGCCCCTCGCAGGAGGCGATTCAGCTCGTGGAGCTTGCCCCGCTTGCGCTCCCACCCCATCCACGCCCGCTCGCTCTCGTTCCAGAGCCGCCGGCGGTGAAAGAGCAGGAATCGCTCCCCTCCATCCGGCGCGGCACCGTGGCGGCGGTTCAGGCGGGCGATCCCCTCGCGCGCGGCCCCCAGAGTCTCGTCATCACCCGGGATGCTCTCCGCGGGCGCGTCCAGCCAGTCGGAGAGGATGGCAAAGCGAAGATCGCCGCTCGGATTCGCCAGGTAGTGCACTTCGAGTCGCTCGATTTGCTCGGTGACTTCCGCGCTGTCCGTCAAGAGCATCGGCACGACGACCATGGTTCGCAGATGCGGTGGCACCCCGTCGCGCAACGCGAGGCGCGGCAGCGCCGCCGGCGTGACCAGCGCGGTGACGCTTCGGTTCAGCAAAGCGATCGCCAGGTCCGAGGCCGGGACGATGGCCAGCAGTGCGAGCACGAGCAGGCCCACGGGTCCGACGCCGGATGCGCCGGCCGCGAGGACGGGCACGGCCAGCATGAAGCCACTGAGGAGGGCGATCGTTCCAAGATATCCGGGCGTCGCCGCGGCGACGTAGAGCCGGAGCAGCCGGCGCAAGGGCGGCGCTCGATAGCCGAGCGTCCGCTCGAAAGCCGGGCGCCCGTTGCCGATGAGATAGAAGCCGGGATCGCTCTGCCGAGCGTCGCCGGTCCCGGCCGACGCGGTTGCGCGCGAGCCACGGCCTCGCGCGCGACCTCCAGCTCGGGCCGGCCGGAGCCCCGCGCCGAGCTCCTCGACGGCGTGCCGGTAGGCATCGCGGGTCGCGAAATCCATCGCGGCGTAGTTCGGGCCTGCGTGCAGCACCTCGTCGACGAGGCTGACGCTCTCGAAGAACTCCGTCCAGTCGAGCGCGGACATCAAGCTCATGCTCATGATCACGTTCCGGACGGTCACGTTCATCGCGGCCTGCCGCTGGTGCTCGACGCGCACGATGTCGTCGGAGGTCGTCCCCTGCGCCTTCAGCCGCTGATCGAGCCACCGCAGGGCCGGAGTCACGGCGCGATCCTGCTCCCGTAGCCGCTGGACGAGCTGCACCGCGAAGGCGGTGACCAGGCGGCCGCTCTCGAATCGCGCGAGGCCTCTCGCCGTCGGCTCGACGGCACCGTCGTCACCGACCCCGAGCAGCTCGTCGGCCAGGACGTCGGCCTCCTGGCGCGCCGCGCGTCCGCGGACGATGCTCTCCGCCAGGCGCCGGAGATTCTCGACGAGCACGACGCGCAGCGTGATCGCCACCGCCCACAGCTCACCGATCGTCAGCGGCTGCACACGCTGGTAGGCCCGCACGAAGCGCCGGAGCGATTCGGGATCGAGCCGGCTATCGGTATGCGCCACGAACGCCCACGCGATACCGTACACGCGCGGATAGCCGGCGAGCGGTCCCTCGACCAGCTTGGGCAGCTCTCGATAGAAGCCGGGCGGCAGGTCGTCGCGGATCTCGCGCAGCTGCTCGTCCACGACGTGGAAGTTGTCGACGAGCCATTCCGCCGCCGGCGTGATCGCACGCTCCTCACGGATGGCGTTCGCGATCACTCGATACGATTCACGAAGCACACGACCGTTGTGCTCGACCCGCTGCAGGAGACGCCGCCCGCGGCCCGACCGCTTCATGACGGCCTGGGCAGCCGCCAGGCTCTCCGCGTGTTGCTCGAGGCGTTCGATGCCGAAGAGCTCGGCGCGGATCGGGTCTTCGGGAGACGGCCGGGCCATGCGCATGCGGTTTTTGTACAGGGTTTAGAAGGAGGGTGCGGATTCCGGCGGGCGCCGCCGGTCATTCGTGCTCGGCATCCCCATGCGTCGCAGCCAGCGGAAGTGGGCGGTCACACCTTCACGGAATGATCTGTGCTCGGTGTACGTAACGCCAAAGTCTCGACACGTCTGTTCCACCAGCTTCGAGATTGCCGGGTAGTTGACGTGGCTGATCCTCGGGAACAGGTGATGTTCGATCTGGAAGTTCAAGCCGCCGAGGAGCCACGCGATGATCCGGCTCGACCGGGCGAAGTCCACCGCCGTCTCTGCCTGATGGACGGCCCAGGCCCGCTCGATACGCCGCGTGCCCGCGGAGGTCGCCGGGAACGCCGCCTCTTCCACGCAGTGGGCCACCTGGAACACCGCGGCGAGGGTGGTGCCAAGCACCAGCGCGGCGATCCCGTAATGGACAAGGACGGCATTCGCGGAATGGAAAAGCAACGGGATCCCGAATGCCCAGGTGAAAAAGATGGCCTTACCGGCCACCAGGACGATCAGATCTCCCCCGGTGGGACGGCGGATTCGGTGGCTGCCGATTCGGCCCGCGATCAGCCTTCGGAAATCGTCGATGAGCTGCCACCTGATCGCCAGAAAGCCGTAGAGCGGCCAGAGGTAGAGATATTGCCATCGGTGAAACGCGAGCCGGCGCTGATGGGGCGTGACCCGGCCGAAGATGCCGAGGTTGAGGTCGCTGTCGTGGCCGGTGACGTTGACATACGTGTGATGGATGACGTCGTGCTTCCAGTGCCACAGATACGAACTGCCGCCGATGAAGTCGAGCGTCATCGCCATCAGCTTGTTGATCCAGCGATGGTCGGAATACGCGTGGTGTCCGCCGTCGTGTTGAATGTTGAATCCGATACCGGCCGCGGTGAACCCGAGCAGGACGGCGAGCGGCACGCTCTGCCACCACGCCTGGGCCGCGAACACGAGCAGCAAGTAGGAGACCGCCAGAGAGGCCGATGACGATCGCCGTCTTCAGGTACATCTGCCAGCAGTCGCGTTGCCGCCGGCCGGTGGTCCGGAAATACTCGTCGACTCGCCGCCGGAGCTCGAGCTGAAAGGCGCGGTCCGTCCCGAACTTGAGCGCTCCTTCCGAGCCCCCCGCGCCGCGGCTTCGCCCCGAAGGTGTCATCGAGACTGCTCTTCCTGGTGGAGCGGCCGGGCGGCGAGGTTGCGGTTGAGATCTTCGAGCGGCGGATCGCCGAGATCCCGCTCCTGGGGTCGCCGTTGCAGGTACCGGTCGATCCCATCCTCGATCTCGCGAGGGAACGCCGGCGCAGAGCCGACCAGCTCCTGCTGGTAGGTCATGAGCATGATCTCGCGAAAAATCGGCAACGCGGCGCGGCCCCCGGTCTCCTTGTCGCCCAGCGTCCGGTTGTCGTCGAAGCCGATCCGGACCGCCACCGTGACACCGCGCGGCCCATAGGTGGACCCCACGAAGAGCGCGTCGCGAAAGTCGCTCGTCGTTCCGGTCTTTCCCATTACCGGGATCGGAAAGTCTGGGCCATACAGGGAATGGGCGGTGCCTTCGGGAATGCGGACCACCCCACGTAATCCCTCCTGGATCAGATTCAGGTGGCTGGAGTTGAACTCGAGGGCGGTCCGGGCCGCTTCGTAGAGCACCTCACCCAAGGCTCCGGTCACACGATCCACGATGTACGGCTCCGCCAGGATTCCCGAAGCGATCGCGCGATAGGCACCGGCCAGCTCGAGCAGCCGCACTTCTGACGCTCCCAGGGCCGTCGTGATGTAGGGCTGCAGTGGGGTGCGGATCCCCAGCTCGCGGGATGTCCCGATCACTCGGTCCAGGCCGATCTCACGGGTGAGCCAGACGGCCACCGCGTTGCGGGACTCGGCCAGCGCCTGACGCATCGGGATCGGTCCTTTGAACTCGTGGTCGTAGTTGGCGATCCACTTCGCGGGGCGATCAGTCCCCATGGCCACCGCGATGGGTTCGTCGGGCACCGAGGTGTCGAGCTTCAGCCCCTCGCGGAACGCGGCCAGGTACACCATCGGCTTCCACGCCGAGCCCGCCTGCCGCAGCGAGCCCGTCACGCGGTTAAGGTCGGAGTAGCGCGCAGAACGATTTTTGTAGAAATGGCGACCGCCCGCCTCGGCCAGGATCGCCGCGTCCGCGTTGCGCAGCACGACCACCGAGCCCTGGATCAGTCCCTTGGCGTCAGGATGCCGATGCTCGTAGAGGGCGAGCCCGGTCTCGAGCGCTTCGTTCACGATGGTCTGCATCCGCTGATCCACCGTGGCGTGGACCGAGATCCGCCCTTGGAGGAGATCCTCGACCCCGAAGCGGCCCCCACCATGCTGTCTTAGCTCGTCGAAGACCGAGTCGATCGCGGCGGGGGCTTGCGTCTTGACCGAGCTCGTCGCCGTTGCGATGAGCACCGGCTCGGCCTGCAAGCGTGTCGCAAGGTTCACGGGAATGTAGCCGTTGCGCGCCATCAGGGCCAGGATCTCGTTGCGGCGACGCAGGGCCCGCGTGTCACCGGGCACCGGAAGATAGTCCCGCGGCGCCTTGGTGATCCCGGCCAACAACGCGGCCTTCCCGGCGTCCTCCATAGTGTAGCCCGACAACGGTTTGGCGAAATAGTACTCGGAGCCTGCGGCGAAGCCGTACCGACCGTTACCCAGATAGTTGAAGCTCGCGGACCGGGCGAAGATCTCGCGTTTCGCCCGCTCTCGCGATCCGAAGCGGCGGGCCATCGCCTCCTCGAGCCAGAGCGCCAGCCGCACTTCCTCAAGCTTCCGGAAGAGTTTGTTGGTGGTCGGCACCCCCACGACCACGGACAGGAGCCGCCAGGTCAGGTTGTCGCGGAAGAGCGTCACGTCGTTCTCGCGGCTCCATCGGTCCCGCAGGAAGTAGCCGCGGACAAGCTGCTGGGTGAGCGTCGATCCACCTTGGGGCAGACGGAGCCGGAATCCCTTGCCGTCCCACCACGCGCCCTACGGAGCTTCGCGCCGTCTTGTAGAGCACACGCGGTAGGGCTCGATAGTCCACGCCCCGGTGGGTGAAGAAATTCTTGTCCTCGGCCGCCAGGATCGCCTGGCGGAGGATCGGCGGCACGTCCTCGTACGAAACGACCTGGCGGTACTCCCGGGCCAGCTCGATCAGCACCGCGCCCTGTGCGTCGTAGACCTTGCCGGTCTTCGAGAGATTGAAGCGAATGAAGGGCTCGAGATCCGGAACGCCGCTCCGGTCGAAGTAGATATGATGGACGAGTCCCCACGTCGCGAGCACGAGCGGTAGCAGCATCACGAGGGGCACGGCGAGGTACACCGCACGACGCGAGCATGCGGACCGTACGCGACGGGCGACACGCGCGACGGCGGCCATATCGGGGCTCATCGGGGCCGCCTATTGAACCTTCAGCTTGGGCGTTGCGCGTGTCGCGGCCGCTTCACCCTGGTCACTCGTGAGACGGCGGCGCATCCGGTCGAGCTGGCCCTCGAGGCTCCCGTCCAGGACACTGTCGCTTTCGACGATGAAGCCGCCTCCGCTTTCGCCACGGATCAGAACCGTCGCATCCGTGTCCGCGATGTTTTCGATCATCGTGCGAATGGCCCGCATCTGAGAGCTGCCGTCAGACAGCGACGCGTGCCGCTTCGGGTCGGACATCTGCACAAGACTCACGAGCACCTCCTGGGCGCCGCGGCTGGTCTCCCCGGTGCTGCCGCGACGATTCGAAAACCCCGCCAGCGATGGCCGATGCTTCCCATGCGCCTATTGCACGAGGCTTTCGAATGTCGCCGCGGCCGCCGTCGCCCTACCGGCTAGGCCCGCCGGCGGGCCGTTGCCTGATCCGCGTGGCGAGGCTCAAAACTCCCCGCCGTGGCCCATGGATTGGTCGGCCTTCCCGGCCTCGGGGCCGTCCGTGACGATCACTTCCGTCGTGAGCAACAACGACGCGATCGACGCCGCGTGCTGCAGCGCGACCCGCTCGACCTTCGTGGGGTCGATGATTCCGGCCACCATCATGTCGACGTATTCGTTGGTCTCGGCGTCGAAGCCGCGCGTGAGCGGCACCGTGCCCCTGACCTTCTCGACGATCACGGAGCCTTCGAGCCCGGCGTTCTCGACGATCTGCCGAATCGGCTCCTCGAGCGCCCGCCGCACGATGCTGACCCCGGTGCCCTCATCGCCCGAGAGCTTGAGGCTGTCGAGCGCCTCCGCTGCGCGGAGCAGCGCGACGCCGCCTCCGGGCACGATTCCCTCCTCGACGGCCGCCCGCGTGGCGTTCAGGGCGTCCTCGACTCGCGCCTTCTTCTCTTTCATCTCGGTCTCGGTCGCCGCGCCCACCTTGATGACGGCGACGCCGCCGGCGAGCTTCGCGAGCCGTTCCTGGAGCTTCTCCCGATCGTAGTCCGAGGTCGTCTCCTCGATCTGCGCCCGGATCTGCTTGATGCGGCCCTGGATCTCCTTGGTGCTCCCGGCGCCCTCGACGATCGTGGTGTTGTCCTTGTCCACGACCACCTTCTTGGCGCGGCCGAGGTCATCGAGCTTGAGGTTCTCGAGCTTGATCCCGAGGTCCTCCGTGATCGCCTTGCCGCCGGTCAAGGTCGCGACGTCCTCGAGCATGGCCTTGCGGCGATCGCCGAAGCCCGGCGCCTTGACGGCGCAGCACGCGAGCGTCCCGCGCAGCTTGTTCACGACCAACGTCGCCAGCGCCTCGCCCTCGAGGTCCTCGGCGATGATGAGAAACGGCTTGCCGGCCCGCGCGACCTGCTCGAGCAACGGCAACATGTCCTTCATCACGCTGAGCTTCTTCTCGTGGATCAGGATGACGGCATCCTCCAGCACCACTTCCATCCGCTCCGGATTCGTCACGAAGTAGGGCGAGAGGTACCCGCGGTCGAACTGCATACCCTCGACCACGTCGAGGCTGGTCTCCATCGCCTTGGCCTCTTCGACGGTGATGACGCCGTCCTTACCGACCTTCTCCATCGCCTCGGCGATCAGGTTGCCGATCGTCTTGTCGTTGTTCGACGCGATCGTGGCGACCTGGGCGATCTCCTTCTTGTCCTTGGTGGCCTTGGACATGTGCTTCAGCTCCTCGACCACCGCGTCGACCGCCTGCTCGATCCCCCGCTTCAGCGCCATCGGATTCGCGCCGGCGGTCACGTTCTTGAGACCGCCGCGGAAGATGGCCTGGGCCAGCACCGTCGCGGTCGTCGTGCCGTCACCCGCGATGTCGGAGGTCTTGGAGGCGACTTCCTTGAGCATCTGCGCCCCCATGTTTTCGTAGGGGTCCTTGAGCTCGATCTCCTTGGCGACAGTGACGCCGTCCTTGGTCAGGGTGGGGCTGCCGAACTTTTTGCCGATGACGACGTTCCGTCCCTTTGGACCGAGCGTCACCTTGACGGCGTGCGCCGTCGTGTTGATACCGCGCAGGAGCGCGGCGCGACCTTCTTCGCTGAACAGCAGTTGCTTAGGCATGACGACCCTTCCTCTCGAGTGTGCGCGAATGGTTGACGGCGGCGGACAGCCGCCCGTTCACGAGCCGACGACGCCCAGGACGTCCTCCTCCTTCATGATCAGATACTCCTGACCGTCGAGCTTGACCTCGCTGCCGGAGTACTTGCCGAAGAGGATCCGATCGCCCTCCTTCAGGGCCAGGGGCAGCTTCTTGCCGTCCTCGGTCACTCTGCCGGTCCCGACCGCAACCACTTTGCCCTCTTGCGGCTTCTCCTTCGCGGTGTCGGGAATGATGATGCTGCCGTGCTTTTCGTCCTGCTCCTCGAGGCGCCTGACCAGCACGCGGTCGTGGAGCGGGCGCAGTTTCGTCGTCGGTGCCTGAGCCATCGAGCTGGCCGGAGCGCGGTTCGGAACCGGCCGCAGCTTCGTCGTGGTTGCCTGAGTCATGGTGCGGGTGCCTCCCTCTTCGTCCGGGTGGGTGATGAGCGTGGCTGGTGAAATTGTCCAGCGAACCGAGTGTACCACTGATGTAATACAGATTGTCGAAATTGATCTGGTGTACTATTTTAGTGATACAGATCCGTCAGGAGGCGTGCCCCAATGGCCGCGAAACCGACAGACCAGGAAGACGAGTACTTCGGCAGCACGTCGCCGAAGAGGAGTAACAAGGCCTCCGAGCGACAGACGTCGCCGGAGCAAGCCGCCGCCGGTCAGCAGGCCGAGGGGAGCAAGAGCCAGAGCCGGAAGGCCACGAGCGCAGCGGCGAACGAGACGCGAAACGCTCGGCAGTTCACCAAGACCCGCGCGAGCGCCATCCAGGCCCACAGCCGCGCCCGCGGGCAGCGGCGACAGGCGAGACGCGATTCCCGCTGACAACGGACTCGCGACCGCGTGACGGAGGTCCAGATGAAGTGGCGCATGGAGTTCTACAACGAGCGACGGGGGATCTGGGCGCGCTACGCGATCGAGGCGCCGCTCCCGGCGGCGGCGGCCTTGTTGGGCCTGAACGCGGCGATCGCCGAGTATCCCACGCCGCCCAGAAAGGGCCGGCTGAGCCTGTTCGAACGGGCCGACCTCATCGGGGGGCAAGACGCAAGCGGGTGGGTGCTCCACCGAATCGTGAAGCAGAATGTGCAAGCACCATACCTGACGCCGTGCCGGCGCACGCGGCATAGAGCCCACGATCATGGAACTCAAACAGCGGAAGTTCGCGATCGGGTATCTCGGAATCACCCTCCTGGCGATTCTCGCATTTCAGCTGCCGCTCTTCGGGTCTCAGGCCACGAACGTCTCGTACAGCGAGTTCAAGGCCCTCGCGAAGAAGGGCAAGGTCAGCAATCTCACCCTGGACAAAGAAACCGTCAGCGGCACGCTCTCGACCGATGGAATCGAGGCACTGCTCCCGAAGGAGAAGGTCGAGGAGCTGAAGCGATCGAGTGGTGAAACGCGCCGCTTCGTCGCGGCGCGCGTCGAGGATCCGGGGCTGGTGGCCGAGCTCGAGCAGGCGAACGTCAAGTTCACCGGGCACGTGGAAAACACCTGGCTCGCTACCCTCCTCTCCTGGATCCTCCCGGCCGTGATTTCGCCGGCGTCTGGATCCTCCTCATGCGTCGCTTCGGCCCGCAGCAAGGGCTCATGACGATCGGCAAGAGCAAGGCCCGGGTCTACGTCGAGCACAAGACCGGCGTCACGTTCGACGACGTCGCGGGCATCGACGAGGCGCGGGGCGAGCTGATGGAGGTCGTCGACTTCCTCAAGAACCCCGATCGCTACCGGCGCCTCGGCGGCAAGATCCCCAAGGGCGTGCTCATCGTCGGCGCGCCCGGCACCGGCAAGACACTGCTGGCCAAGGCCGTCGCGGGCGAGGCCGGTGTGCCGTTCTTCAGCTTGAGCGGCTCCGACTTCGTCGAGATGTTCGTCGGCGTGGGCGCCGCGCGCGTCCGCGACCTCTTTGCTCAGGCCCAGGCGAAGGCCCCGAGCATCATCTTCATCGACGAGCTGGATGCGTTGGGGAAAGCGCGAGGGGTCAGCCCGATCGTGGGCGGCCACGACGAGCGGGAGCAAACCCTGAATCAGCTCCTCGCGGAGCTCGACGGCTTCGACACGCAGTTGGGCGTCATGATCCTGGCGGCGACGAACCGACCGGAAATCCTGGACCCCGCGCTGCTCCGGCCCGGTCGCTTCGATCGGCAGGTGGTGCTCGACCGTCCCGACCTCAAAGGGCGGGAGAAGATTCTCAACGTGCACGTCCGCGACGTCATGCTGGCCCCCGGCCTCGATCTCTCCCTGGTGGCGGCACGGACGACCGGCTTCGTCGGTGCCGACCTCGCCAATCTCGTCAACGAGGCCGCGCTCCACGCCGCCCGCACGGGCAAGGAGGCGGTGGACGCGACGGACTTCGACGAGGCCATCGATCGCGTGGTGGGGGGGCTCGAGCGACGATCGCGCGTGATCAATCCGAAGGAAAAAGAGATCGTCGCCTACCACGAAGCCGGCCACGCGCTGGTCGCGGAGTCGCGCGAGCACGCGGACCGGGTGGCGAAGATCTCCGTGATCCCTCGCGGCGTCGCCGCGCTCGGGTACACGCAGCAGCAACCGACCGAGGACCGGTACCTCATGACGCGCGCCGAGCTCCTGGATCGACTCGACGTCTTGCTCGGCGGTCGCGTGGCGGAGGAGCTCATCTTCGGCGACGTCTCGACCGGCGCGCAAGACGATCTCCAGCGGGCCACCGACCTGGCGCGCCACATGGTCGCCCGCTACGGGATGACGGAAGCCCTGGGGCTGGCGACATTCGAGCCGCCCCGCCAGGCGCTATTTCTCAACGTGCCGTCGATGGCGCAGCGCGAGTACAGCGAAGAGACGGCTCGTCGCATCGACGACGAGATCCGACGGCTGTTCGAGGCCGCGCACGAGCGAGTCCGGGGGACCCTCACCGCGAAGCGAGAGGTCCTCACGTCGCTGGCCAAGCGGCTGATCGAGAAGGAGGTCGTGAGCCGGGATGATCTGGTGGCCCTCCTGGCGTCGGCGGAGGTCTAGGCGCCACGCGATCAACCGCGGAACGTCTGTATTGACGCCATTGGATTGGTGTACTAGTATAGCGATACAGTTATGGAAGCGATCAACCTCAAGGTCGACGGGCACAGTCCGATCCCGATCCGGCGTCAACTGATGGAGCAGCTCCGTCACGTCATCGAGGCCGGCGGCGTCCCGCCCGAGCAGGCGCTGCCCAGCATCCGGGAGCTGGCCGGCTTCCTCGGCGTCAACCCGAATACGGTCGCCCGCGTCATCGACGATCTGAAGCGGAGTGGATATGTCGAGGCGCGCCGCGGGAAAGGCGTCTTCGTGGCCCCGGCGCCACCCGCCCGACCCGTCCCGCACCTCCGTGAGAGCTTCCTGCGCGATACGGTGATCCGCGCAGCGGCCCTCGGGCTGACCGTCGAGGACCTGTCGGTGGGTGTTCTGAGCTTGGCCGGGGCCCGACCCGTCGCCGTTCGCGGGACCGTCGAGGTCCTGCTGGTAGAGTGCAGCCCTCCAGAGCTCGAGTTCTTTGCCCGGCAACTCGAGGCCCACCTGCCGGTGCGCGTCGACAAGGTGCTCCTCGCGGAGCTGGTGGCGGTCACTCGGCGTCAGAAGCAAGCCGGTCGCTGGCGTGCGGCGGTCACGAGCTTCTGTCATCTCCCGCAGGTGGAGCACATCCTCAAGGGTAAGGACGTGCCGGTGATCGCGCTGCTCGCCGAGGCGCATCTGGAGACCCTCCAGCGACTGGCCCAGTTTCCGTCGGGAACGCGGGTCGGCGTCGCCTCGACGACCGTCGAGACGGCCCACAATCTCGAACACTCGATCGCGAACGCCGGCCTGCCGAACATCACGCTGGTCGGAGTCTGCCCCGCCGAGGGGGCCGAGCTGGGCCGTCTGGTGCGGCGGGCCGACGTCATCGTCTGCTCCACCGCGGCGGCCGAGCGCGTCCGGGCGCTCGCGGGCTCGACGGCGGAAGTCATGATCGACGACCGAGCCCTCGACCAGCGGGCCATCGAAATGCTCGCGGCCCTCCTGGTGCGACAAGACGGCGACAAGCCGACGGCCGCTCCGGCCCGGAAGCGGCTCGGGCGTGGTCCGTCTATTGGAGGCAAATCGCGAAGGGGCGCGACGCGTGCGACGATGCTGAGCAAGTGATGCGATCGAGCTGCAACCAGATGAAGGAGAAAGAGTCATGACGTTCTTGACGTGGATTCTCGCGGGAGTATCGGCTGGCTTGCTGGCCGGGTGGGCGTTGAAGCGCGGAGGTTTCGGGCTGAGATGGGACATCACCCTCGGCCTCGTCGGAAGCATCGGGGGGAGCTGGCTGCTCCACTCCCTGGGGTTCTACCCGAGCGCGGGGATCGTCGCGACGGGCGTCGTCGCGTTCATCCTCGCCGTCATCCCGATCGGCGTTCAACGCAAGTTCTGGGTGACGGAGCGTCCGATCGAGAAGAAGGATGCCTTCTGGCGCTGGGGGCTCGGCGCCGCGATCGTGGCCCTCATGGGTTGGATGATCTTCGGTCCCGTGCAGCAGCCGGCGGCAGTGGCCGCGGCGATCGAGGAAAAGACGTATGCGGTCACGCCGGCGTCGGTGAAAGTGAAAGCCGGGATCGTCATGGGCGAAGTCACCGAGCTGAAGATCGCGGAGCGAGTCGAGAAAGGCTCCGACCGCATTGTCACCGCGGCGAAGCTCACCGGAATGCTCAGGCTGAAGAACACATCGGCCAACCAGACGGTGAGGCTCCTCGAGGGCAAGCTGCTCTATATCGATAGCCAGGGGAAGCCCATGGTTCTCGAGAACGCGCGGACCGAGCCGACCTTCAAGTTCGCCAACTACGGCAGCAGCGAGCGCCTCGATCCCGGGCAGGAGGCCGTCCAGTCCTTGGATCTGGAGTTCCCCGCCGAGGCCCTGAAGCCGAAGAATCTGAAAGAGATTCGCCTGGAGTTCGCGTATATCCCTTCGCCCTACCGTGAGGAGACGGTCAACTTCCCCGTCTCGATCGGCGTGGGTAAATGACGAGTCCCCCGAGGTGGCTCCTCGGAGCCACCTCCGACTCGGCCTTCCGAGCCTCGACGGTGGATGGCGTGCGGCACGGAGTCAACCCCGCCACGGGATCCGTGGCGCGCGCCATCTGGGTGAATCAGCGGCGGCGGCGCGAGCCCTGGTGTTCATCACGATCGACGGGGAGTCGCGCGGGGATCGCGCGTTCAGCAGCCTCGAGCGTGATCCGTACACGGACGACGGCGGCGAAAGCTGATCGACCAGCGCCAGCAACTCGGGAGAATGCGGCGGGAGCCCGACGGGACGCCGCCATTGAAAGAGGCGTTGATGAACACCACTAAACACCGTGACAACGATTCACAGCGGCTCGGAACCGCCAGCGAAGCGCCGACGCAGTTCATCCAAATCTGCGCCTCGCAAAACGACCTTTTCGCTCTCGACAAAGAAGGGAACATCTACCAGTACAACTTCAACGCGAAGGCGTGGGTCAAGCTCGGCACGAGCCGCTCCTACGAGGAACACGCCTGAGCCTCGAGCCCAGGGGTTACGGGTTTCGCCGTAACCCCCAGTTGCGTTGTTTCCTACCTGTTCATGTTCCGAGAAGGGCGGAGCGCCACAGCCCTCGCTGAGCAGCGATCGCGAGCGCTGCGCCGCCGCATCCGATCAGCAACATCGCCAGCATCCCCGTGTTGCTCGAGGTCAAAGCCCAGACGATCGCGCCTGCGACGACGCTCCCGACGAGACCGACCACCATGTCGAGGATGAACCCATAGCCTCCCGCACGTGAGGCGGCCTCAGCTACCCACCCTGCCATGAGGCCGGCAAGAACGAGCATTGGACCGATCTGTATGATGTGTTCGAACATGGAGCGTACCCGCCTTTCTACCGCCAATCGATCCGCAGCGGCCCATTGACGTCGTAGATGCCGATGTCGCGCCACAGAACCGTGGTCTCGCTCGAAATGATCCCCGCCGGCGCCGACATCGGCTTCGCCATGTAGATCAGATCCGCCGCCGGTGCTGTCGGCGACCCAAGCCCTCGCACGCAACCGAGGGTCAACACTGCCACCGCCGTGGCCAAGACTATCGGCCCTGTACATTTCCACATCGTCGCTACACTCCTCCTCCGGTCGTCTTTCCACCTGGTGACTTCAAGACCGCAGCGGCCGGCCTTCACCCGCGCCGCGCACTCTGCTCCGCTTCTGGCGAACAGCTCTGGCCTGGCTCTCGATGCTGGCAAAGAGCTCGGCGTGGCTTTGGCGCTTCAGCCCCACCGAGATCAGCGCACGAAGGACGATCTGGAGGCTCACTGGCAGCTTGAGCGCGGTCGTCGCTCTGCCCGCGATGACACGAGCCTGATCCAGCAGGTCCTGCGAAAGAATGAGAAGTAGCCTTGTCCTGTTCTCGAGCATTCCGCTGTCTTGTCTCAGGGCACTCACCTCCGGCAGCCAGCTAGGCCGCGGCATCCCGGATCGCCGCTCGCGCCTTCCTTTCGATCTCCATCGCAATCGCGATCATCCTGTGAGCGCGCTTGGCATGTTCGGCGGCCTTCCTCATCACGTCGCTGTCACACGTGCCCTGAGCCACGAAGTCGCAGCCGGGTATCAGATCGGCGCACCTAAGTTCTCTGGTCATGCGAAAAACCCTCTTAGGCAGTTCACGTTGCGCAGTTCACGACCACCTCGAACACGGCGACACGACGTTCCGACTCGATGCGGCCGCGGGGCCGCAAGGACCGGGCGCGTCCTCGTCGAAACCGGCACGGCCCGGCCCCCTGGGCACCCTCGAATCAGGCGGCCTTGACTTCGATCGTTGTCGGCATTGCCACTCGGGGCGCAGGGATCCTCACCTCGAGCATGCCGTTCGCGTACTTCGCCTCAACTTGGGTGGCATCGACGCCCTCGGGGAGCGCGAAGCTCCGTTCGAACCCGCCATACGCGACCTCGCGGACGAAGTAATCCTTGTCCATGGTGTCGGGGCCGGGCTTGCGCTCGCCTTCGACCGTGAGGACGTTGTCCATCAAGGACACCGCAACGTCCTTCGGGTCCACACCTGGTAGGGCGAGCTGGACGACATACGTGCCGTCTTCGATCCGCCCCTCCGCGGCCGGGAGCCACGAAGCAGGACGCTGAACGGTTTCATTCGCCGTGACACCCTCGAAGAACCTCAAGAACAGATCATCGGCATCATGATGGAAGTGGAATTTCCTGGTTGGGGACCACCGAAGCATGGTGCTCATCGTGCTCTCCCTTGGGTCGTACGTCGTTTGGTTCTTGTTGTCTTTGGGTTCTGACTTCTTAGCCGGAGCACCCTCGCATCGCTCCTGCAACCTCTCTGCTGAGCGATGCACTCGTTTCCTCTGCTACATCCCGCTTGACTTAACTTATATCACGATATAAGTTATATAACAACTAAAAGATATATAAACTAAGACCAGCAGTTCCGGGAGTCACCGCGGAGCGGCAGGAGGTCGCGATGCCCGAACACAAAGCCAGAGTGCTTCTCAGTCCCTCTCGCGAGGCTCGAGGACGGCCGTTCGTCATCCACGGCAGCGCTCGGCTCGACCCCGGACGGATGCGCTCCAGTCCCTGGACGCGAGCGCTCCAGCGATCGGTCGCGTGCTCTTCGAGTCGGACTCAACTCAGACCCGGAGCCTTGAGGGTCGTCCGCTGGACATGTACTCCTCGCTGCGGCTTCCCGAGCGTTCAAGGCTAGGGCAGTTGAACCCGCGGCCACCGTCAGCTCCCGCAGTTGGCGTACAGAAGCGGCCCGATGTCTGGCTTCGACGAGCGCCGCGAGCGGGCGTGACGACGTCTCCTCTTTCACCGCTCGCGCAAGAGCTCGCGCAGAACGAGGAGGGGCCGATGCGCGTGGGCACCAGGAGGTGGAGAAGTGGAAGACCGACAGACTCTGAGGCGAGCGACGGAACTCTGGCGGCAAGGCTACCGCTACCAGACAGGGGGAAATGTGGATCGAGCGATCGAGCTCTATCGCCAGTCGATCGAGCTGTATCCGACGGCAGAGGCACATACCTTCTTGGGGTGGGCGATGAGCTTCCAGGGCCACCTGGAGGAGGCCACGGCGGAGTGCCTTCGCGCGATCGAGATCGACGCCGAGTTCGGCAATCCGTACAACGACATCGGGGTCTACTTGATGCAGCAGGACAAGCTCGACGAGTCAATCTCATGGCTTGAAAAGGCCAAGCAGGCCAAACGCTACGAGCCGCGACAGTTCCCCTTCCTGAATCTGGGCCGGATCTACATCCGTCAGGGACGCTGGTGGGAGGCGCTCCGTGAGTTCGAAGGGGCGGTGCGGCAGGCTCCGCGTGACGTAGGGGCGGCGAAATCCTTCATAACCTCCGTGGTCGGCTGAACTGACATCACAGATCTCGTCAGAAGAGAGGATGCAAGAGAAGATGGCTTTTGACCTCATCGCTCTGGGAACTGCTCCCTCCGGCGAAGTACGGCCGCCGCGAGCGACGTCGACTACGGCGGCGTGCGTTTTGGCAGTGCCGCGCTTCATCGACCTCCTTCGTCACACGGTCGGCGCCGAGCCCGAGGGCGCCAAGCTCCGGGTCCGGCGCTCCGACCCTGACTTCAATACCTACGTCGAGGTCGTCGTGGAGTTCGACGATGCGAACGACGCCGCGCGCGCCTACGCAAATCGCTGTGACCAGGAGGCCCCGACGCGGTGGGACCGGACGGCGCAGATAGCGTTCGGGCGATGAAGCTCCTGCTCGTCCGCCACGCCACCGCCGTGCCCAGAGGCACGCCCGGCGTCCCCGACGACGAGCGTCCTCTCACGCCCCAGGGCAAGGCCAAGTTCCGCGTGGCCGCGCGGGGGCTCGCGCGGGTCGCTCGTCGGCCCGACGTGCTGCTGACGAGCCCGCTGCCCCGCGCGCGGCCGACCGCCGAGATCGCCGCGCACGCCTTCAAGCAGATCGAGCCCGCGATCGAGCCAGCGCTCGCCCACGAGAGCGTCGACGGAATCGTGGCCGCGCTCGGAGACGCATCCGCCCGGCGCGACATTGCGCTCGTCGGCCACGAGCCGCTCCTCGGGCGCTCCTCGCGCGCCTGCTCGGCGCCTCGCACGGCGAGCGGCTCGCGTTCAAGAAGGGCGGCGCGGCCCTCGTGGATCTGCCCGATGGGCCCGCCGCCGGCGGGCGGCTCTGCTGGTTCCTCAAACCGCAGGTCCTGCGGGCGCTCGCGGGCGACTGACCCGATGCGACGGCGGCGGAAGCCCGCCCAGGATGGCGGAGCTGGTCGCGGTCGTCGACCTGGGCTCGACGGCCGTCCGCTTCCTGCTCGCCACGGATCGCCCGAACTCCGGCTACCGCGTGCTGGTCGAAGAGCGAGTGCCGACCCGGCTGGGCGGCGGGCCGCCCGGCATCCTGCCCGCGAGGCCATCGACGAGACGCTCCGGGCCGTGCACCAGCTTCTTCTCGCGGTACTCCCCGAACGGCTGGGGCCCGCGCGTCGTCGCGGTGGCGACGTCGGCCGTCCGGGACGCCGCGCAACCGCGAGCGGCTGCTCGAGCCGCTTCGCCGCAAGGAGGGCATCGACGTGCAGGTCCTGAGCGCGCGGGACGAGGCGCGGCTTCGGCGTCTACGCCGCGCTCGAGAGCCTGCCCTTCAGGGACGGCGTCGTCGCGGACCTGGGCGGCGCGAGCCTGCAGCTCAGCCGGGTGCGGGACCGCAAGGTCGTCTCCATCGCGAGCCTTCCGCTCGGCGCGGTGCGGACCACCAGCCGCTTCCTGCGCCACGAACCGGCCCAAGCCGCGCGAGCTGCAGGCCCTGCGCACGCGAGGTCCGCGAGCAGCTCCTGGGCGTCCTGCCGCCGGCCGGCCGCGGCGAGGTCATGGTGGGCATGGGCGGCACCGTCCGCACGCTGGCCAGCATTCACCTCCGGGCGCACCGCGGGGAGCGCAAGCACCGCCACGGGCTGCGGCTGCTGCAGTCCGACGTCACGGCGATCCGCGAGCGCCTGGAAGAGCCTCTCCCAGCGGAAGCGCCGGAAGATCCGCGGGCTCAAGGCCGAGCGCGCCGACATCATCCTGGCCGGGGCCATCGTGATCGAGGAGGCCATGGTCTTCGGCGGCTACCTGACGCTCGTCGGTCTGTACGCGCGGCGTGCGCGACGGCCTGCTCCTTCACGAAACGTTCAACGGTCGAGGCTGACATGGACACGGACGCGTTCGTCAATCGCGAGCTGTCGTGGCTCGAATTCAACCGGCGCGTGCTCGAGGAGGCGCAGGACCCGAGCGTGCCGCTGCTCGAGCGCGTGAAGTTCCTCGCCATCTTCAGCTCGAACCTGGACGAGTTCTTCATGGTGCGCGTGGCGACGCTGAAGCGGCGCATCAGCTCGGGCGACCAGGCGGCGGGGCCCGACGGGCTCACGCCCGCGGAGACGCATGGCCGCCGTGGCCGCGCGCGTCCACGAGCTGGTCGACGAGCAGCACCGCTGCTTCCTCGAGGAGATCCAGCCGCTGCTCGCCGCCGAGGGCATCCTCCTGCTCCGCCCCAAGGAGACCAGCGAGGAGCAGCAGCGCTTCCTCGAGGAGTACTTCCGCCGCACGCTCCTGCCCGTGCTGACGCCGCTGGCCGTCGACCCCGGGCATCCCGTTCCCGTACCTCGGCAACCGCTCGCTCTGCCTCGTGGCCTCCATCCGGCCGTCGGCGCCCTCGGCGCTGCCGCACAGCGCGCTCTCGGTCATCCACATCCCGAGCCAGGTGCTGCCGCGCTTCGTCGCGCTGCCCGATCCCGCCGGCAAGCACGTCTTCATGCTGCTCGAGGACGTGATCCGCCTCCACCTGCCGAGCATCTACAACGGGTACGACATCCTGTCGAGCCACGCCATCCGCGTCACGCGCGACGCGGACCTGCAGCCGCCGGGCCGTCCCGAGGATCTGCTCGCCAGCATCGAGGAGAGCCTGCGCGAGCGCCGCCTCGGCACGGCCGTGCGGCTGCAGTACGACGCGCGATCTGCCGCCCGACATCCTGGCGCACGCTGCTCGACGAGCTGGAGCTCTCGCCCGAGGACCTCTACGAGGGCGAGGGCTTCACGGCCTTCTCGGATCTGTTCCAGCTCTACGCGGCGGTCGGACGTGCCGCGGCTCAAGGACCGGCCGCTGCCGCCGCACCCCGTCCCCGCCTTCGAGAGCGCGCCCGATATCTGGAGCGCGATCCGCGCGCGGGACGTCCTCGTGCACCACCCGTACCACACGTTCGACGCCGTCACGCGCTTCGTGCGCGAGGCCGCCGTCGATCCCAAGGTGCTCGCCATCAAGATGACGCTCTACCGCGTGAGCCCGGCCTCGCCCATCGCGCACGCGCTGCGGACGGCCGTCGAGAACGGCAAGGAGGTCGCCGTCCTCGTGGAGCTGCAGGCGCGCTTCGACGAGGAGGCGAACATCCGCTGGGCGCGCGCGCTCGAAGAAGTGGGCGCGCACGTCGTCTACGGCGTCGCCGGCTTCAAGACCCACTGCAAGGCGTGCCTCGTCGTGCGCCAGGAGGCCGACGGCATCCGGCGCTACTGCCATCTCGCCACCGGCAACTACAACGTCCGGACGGGCGGCGTCTACGAGGACCTCGGGCTCTTCACGAGCCGCGAGTCGTTCGGCGAGGACCTGACCGAGCTGTTCAACCTGCTGACCGGCTACACGCGCCCGCACGGCTTCCACCACCTCCTGCTGGCGCCCGAGCGATCTGCGCGACGGGCTGGTCGAGCGGATCCGCCGCGAGGCGAGCCACGCCCGGGCCGGGCGGCCCGCGCGGATCATCGCGAAGATGAACGGGCTCGCGGATCGCCGCCTGATCGAGGAGCTGTACGAGGCCAGCGGGGCGGGCGTGCGGATCGACCTGATCGTGCGCGGCATCTGCTGCCTGCGCCCCGGAGGTGCCCGGGCTCTCGGACAACATCCGCGTCATCTCGATCGTCGACCGCTTCCTCGAGCACGCGCGGATCTTCTACTTCGAGAACGCTGGGGACCCGGAATACCTGCTGGCCTCCGCGGACTGGATGCCGCGCAACCTCGACCGCCGTGTCGAGATCGCCTTCCCGGTGCTCGACCCCGACCTCCAGGCCCAGGTCCGCGAGATCCTCGAGATCCAGCTCGCCGACACGGTGAAGGCGCGGCGCATCCTGCCCGACGGAAGCTCCGCGCGTATTCGTGCGGCACAGGCAGCCCGCCTCCGCTCGCAGGAGCGTCTCTACGAGGCGATGGCCACGAAGGCGTTACCTCGCACGTAATTGCGGCTCGACGACACCTCGATGAGGCTGAGGGCAGCAGCGCAGTCCAATTCATCGAGGAGGTCCGACATGGGTGACGCCACGACGATCGTCGACACGTATCTCGCGATGTGGAACGAGACCGACCCGAAGCGCCGCGCTCGGCTCATCGAGCAAGCCTGGGTGGGCGACGGCCGCTACGCCGACCCGATGCTGGAGGCCAAGGGCCACGGCGCTCTCGGCGAGATGGTGGCGGGCGTGCAGGCCAAGTTTCCCGGTCACCGCTTCCGCCGGCGCAGCGGCGTCGACTCGCATCACGATCAGCTTCGTTTCGCCTGGGACCTGGTGGCTCCGGATGGGGCCGTGGTGGTCGCGGGCATCGACATCGGGGCCCTCGCGGCGGACGGCCGGCTGGAGCGCATCACCGGCTTCTTCGGCGAAGCTCCGGCACTGGCGACGGTGTGAGCGCCACCTGCGCGTGACAGCGTTCGCGACCGCCGCCGCGATGGAGTGTGCGGCGGCGGTCGCGCCTCGCCGTCAGATCGCGCGTGCCACCCGAGTGGCGTCGAGGATCGCCTGGTGGACCCCGCGCGGCGCGACGCAGTCGCCCACCGCGTAGAGCTCCGCGACTCGGCCCTTGAGCGCACGATAGAGGCTGTCGGTCGAGCGACTCCCGGCTGACAGCACGACCGTGTCCACGCCCTCGATGCGCCGCTCGACGCTCGAGTAGACGTTCGCGACGATCACGGCCGAGCCCTCGACGGCGCGGAGCTCGGTGCCCGGTGTGAGGACCGCGCCGGCGGTGAACAGCCGTTTGTAGAGCGGCGCGATCGAGGTCACGCCGATGTCCTGGCCCACGTAGAAGAGCGGTGAGATCACTTCGACCCGCTTGCCCTGCGCGAGGAGCAGCTCGGCGGTCGAGAGCGCCTGTTGCGTGTGTACGTCGTCGACCACGATCACGTTCGCCCCCACCTTGGCTTCACCGGACAACACGTCGCGATCCGTCACGACGTGCTTGCCGTCGCTGCCCGGCACCGGCGGCACGAAAGGATGCGATCCGGTCGCGACGACCACGGTATCGGGGCGCTCCGCCAGCACCGCCGACGCCGTCGCCTCGACCGCGAGCCGCACGTCGATCGCGAGCTTGCGGACCTGGGCGGCGAGAAACCGCACGATGCCCGCGTACTCGGCGCGTGCGGGCGCCCGAGCCGCGAGCAATACCTGACCGCCCAGCTCGGCCGTCTTTTCGAACAGCACGACGCGATGGGCCCGGACCGCCGCCATTCGCGCCGCCTCCAGCCCGGCCACGCCGCCGCCGACCACCACGACCTTCTTGGGTGTTTTCGCGGGATGGACGTCGGCGAGCTCACGCTCGCGGCCGGTGGCCGGATTCTGGACGCACGTCACAGGCTTGCCCTGGTAGATCCGATCGATACAGCCCTCGTTCGCTCCCACGCACGTACGGATGTCGTCGAGTCGTCCGTCGCGCGCTTTCTTGGGAAGGTCGGGATCGGCGATCAGCGCGCGGGTCATTCCGACGACGTCGATCTGCCCGGTGGCCACGGTGCGGTCGGCGTGGACCGGGTCGACGATACGGCTCGCGTGGAAGATCGGCACGCCGGGCACGGCCTGCTTGATGGCCGCCGCCAGCGGCAGGAAGACTCCGGTCGTATAGCTCATGTTCGGCACAGCCGCCGCCTGCAGCTCGTAGGTGTGAGCGCCGCCGCCGATGATCGACAGGAAGTCGACCAGGCCCGACGTGGCAAGGCGGCGGGCGATCTCCGCCATGTCGGCCGCGCTGAGGCCACCCCGCGTGAACTCGTCCCCCGAGATGCGGGCGCCCACGACGAAGTCGCGCCCGACGCGGCGCCGGGTCTCCTGCAGCACTTCGAAGCCGAAGCGCAGGCGGTTCTCGAGGCTTCCGCCGTAGTCGTCGAGCCGCTGGTTGAAGAGCGGCGACCAGAACTGATCGATCAGATGGTTGTGCGCCATCGAGAGCTCGATCCCATCGAGCCCGCCCTCTCGGCACCGGCGCGCCGCCTCGCCGAACGCGCGGACGAGCTCGGCGATCTGCTCCGCTTCCAGCTCGTGCGGCACGTCCCGATGCACGCGCTCGGGAATCTGGGAGGGCGCCAGAAGCACGTCCGCCTCCTCACCGTCGGCCTGCGCCCGGCGACCCATGTGAGTGAGCTGGGTGAACACCAGACATCCGTGCGCGTGAACCGCGTCGGCGAGCGCGCGGTACGCCGGGATGATGGAGTCGTCGTGATTGGCGATCTGCTTCCACGCCGCGGCCGGCGACGAGGGATGCACGCTCGAGGAGCCGCCGAAGATCGTGAGCGCGCAGCCGCCGCGCGCCTTCGCCTCGTGATAGCGCGTGAGCCGATCCCCGGGCCGCCCGCTCTCGGCCATCGCCTCGGCGTGGCCCGACGAGTAGATCCGGTTCTTCAAGGTGAGACGGCCGACCTGGACCGGCGAGAACAGCGAGCGAAGCTCGGGCGCCATGACGCCGCTACGCTACCACTGCTACGCGATCAAGTCCTCGCCTCGTCCCGCCGGCCGTTCTTGGGCCGCGGCCGCGGTCGACGCACGATCGATTCGGTCGGCTCCGGCCCCCGACGCTCCCGCTCACCGCGCTCCTGGCATTGCACGCACGTCGTGACGCCGGGCAAGGCGCGCCGCCGAGCAGCCGGGATCGTGCCGCCGCATTCCTCGCAGGTCCCGTAGCTACCGTCGCGCACACGCTCGAGCGCGTTCGTCAGCTCCCTGGCCCGCCGGGACAAACGCTCGTAGCCCAGCGCATCGAGGGTCCGCGACGCCATCACCTGCGCATCCGCGAACATGTCACCGACCAGACGGGTGCTTTCTGTGCGCGCGTCGTTCTGGGCCGCCCCCTCGTGCCGCTCGAGACGGACGAGAATCAGATCGAGCTCCCGGCGGAGCTGGCCCTCGGTGGTTTGATCTCGCATACCGCACCTCCTGAGGAGGATGTCGTGAATCGCGCCGACAGTGGGCCGCGCGGCGTGCCGCGTCAACAACGCGTTCGACCGCATCCTGAGCGGCTCCGGGGCGGTTGCGACGCGGCGGATCGCTGATTCTGCGGCAATCCACGTCGAGCGCCCACCGAAGCCGCCAGAACCGAGGCCGTCGCGGCCACGTCCCGGCGCAGCCCGCGCCGGCCCGTCACATTTTCATGATGTGGACAGCCGTGAACATGTGGATTGCTCGCGCGCCCGGTAGCCCGCCGCCGTTGACAAGCCGGGTGATCACGATAGAGTGCGGGCACGCGCCGCCGTAGCGAGCGCGAACGAGAGGTCGTCACCATGGAACTATTGCTGCGCGGAAAGTACGTGCTCACGAGCGCGACGGAGCCGCGAGTCGTCACGGACGCCGCGGTCCGGGTCACCGGCGACACCGTGGCCGAAATCGGCGACTGGGACGCACTGCGGCGCGCGCACCCCGAGGCCCGCGTGGTCGGCAACGGCCGGCAGCTCCTGTTACCCGGGCTCGTCGATGCGCATAGCCACGGCCGCGCGATCTCGCCGGTGCAGAAGGGTGTGCTCAACGACTATCTCGAGAACAACCTTCTCGACTGGGCGATCATGCCGCCCTTCGACCCTGAGCTCACGGCGGCCCTCGGGGTGGTGCGTCACGTACGGAGCGGCTGCACGACCATCCATCACATGGGCTTCGATACGGAGGGGCCGCGGGCCCTCGATCACTGCGAGCGCGCGATCCGCACCTATCTCGAGGGCGGTATCCGCCTGGCGTTCTCCCCGGGCGTCCGCAACGTCGACAAGCTGGTGCTCGACTCCCAGGCCTTTCTCGCCACCCTGCCCGCCGATCTGCGCGCCTTCGCCGCGCCGCTCGTCGACCTGGACAGCGCGGGCATGGAGCGCGACTACTTCGATCTCTTCGATCACCTCTACCGAAAGTTCAACTCGAGCGACACGCGGATCCTCTTGAGCCCGAGCTGGGCGCAGGCAGTGACGGAGTCGTTCCTCGCCCGCACGCGCGAGACGTCCGATCGGCTGGGCAAGGTGCCCATCCACATGCACTGTCTGCAGACGCCCATCCAGAAGGCCTTCTCGCTGCGCCGCTACGGCCAGACGGCGGTGGCGTGGCTCGACGAGCGCGGCCTGATCGACGAGCACGTCGCCCTGGGGCACGCCATCTGGGTCACCGATCGCGACATCGACATCCTGGCCGCGCGCCGCGCGTCCGTCACCAGCCATCCAAGCTGCAACCTGGGCATGCGCAACGGGCTGGCCCCGGTGTACGAGATGGCCCGGCGCGGCGTCAACGTGGCCATGGGCCTCGACGACAAGACCATCAACGACGACGAGGATGCGGTGATGGAGCTGCGCATGCTCCACAAGCTCCATCGCGTACCGAGCTACGACCTGACCACGCCGCCGCTGTCCGCGCGCGAGGTGCTCGCCATGGGCACCCTCAACGGCGCGCGCGCGCTCGGCTTCGCCGGTCGCCTCGGCGCGCTGACGCCGGGTCTGAAGGCGGACGCGATCCTGGTCGATCTCGATCGCGTGCTCGACGACCCCTGGCTCACCGACGACCTCGACATCGTCGAGGCCTTCCTTCACCGCGCGATGGGCGACGACGTGGCGACGGCCGTCGTGGGCGGCCGCATCGTCATGGAGGACCGCCGATTTCTCACGATCGACGTCCCCGCGCTCCATCGGGAGATCCGCGGCGCCGCCAAGACGGTCGGCGACGAGCAACGGCAGCGCGCGGCCATGCTCCAGCGTCTGAAGCCCTACTATCAGCGCTGGTACGGGGACTGGCTGGGCGGCGAGACGCAGCCGTTCTACGTGCTCAACAGCCGCGTCTGACGCGCGAGCGCGCTCGACGAGTTCGTGCTAGGGTGCTGTCGGTGCGTTCCTTGAGATATGTACTGGCGGCGAGTCTCCTTCTGTTGGCCTTCACGAGGCCGACAATGGCCGAAGAAACCCTCGACAAGATCCGGGACAAGGGCGTCATCCAGCTCGGGTATCGCGAGGCGTCCCGGCCATTCTCGTTCCTCGGCACCGACGGTCAGCCTGCCGGCTACTCGGTGGATCTGTGCCGCCAGGTTGCGGCGGTCCTCAAGCAGGCGCTCAGGCTCCGCGATCTCAAGTTGAGCTGGGTGGCCGTGACGCCGGCCGATCGTGGCACGAAGGTCGCGAACAACACCATCGACCTCGAGTGTGGATCGACGACGGTCACGTTCGACCGCATGCGGCAGGTGGCCTTCAGTCACATGACCTTCGTGGACGGCGGCAGCATCCTGGCCACCGCGAGCTCGGGGATTCGAGGGGTGAAGGATCTGAACGGCAAGCGCGTCGGGGTGATTCCGAACACCACCACCGAGAAGAGTCTGGCGACTGCGATCGCGACGCTGTCGGTCAAGCCTCAGATCGTCAACGTGTCCGAGCACCGAGATGGCTTGCAGGGACTCGAAGCAGGCCGACTCGACGCGTACGCATCGGACCATCTCCTGCTCGCGGGTCTGCTGTCGGCCGCCAAGGATCCCGCGACGCTCAAGCTGAGCGACAACTACTTCTCGTACGAGCCGTACGCGCTCATGATGCGGCGCGGGGACATCAACTTCCAGATCCAGGTCGACCGGGCGCTCTCCGCGGTGTACCGCTCGGGCGTGATCGTGGAGATCTACGAGCGATGGTTCGGATCGTTCAACGAGGTCTCCCCACTCATGAGGTCGCTCTACCTCCTGCACAGCTGGCCCGACTAGTCACAGCCGGTGCTTCGGGTGCGGCGGCGCCGCCCAGCGCGCGCTCGGCACCAGGTCGTTCTCCTTGAAGCGCGTCCACCGGAACGGCGTGATGTCGTAGTCCTTCGAGCGGCCGCGCAGGATCACGTCCGAGATGATGTCGCCCATCAGCGGCGAGTGCTTGAACCCGTGGCCGCTCCAGCCGAAGTCGGCGAACAACCCTTCGTACGGCGTGATCGCGCCCAGGATCGGGTGATGATCCGGCGTCGCGTCGTAGAGACCCGAGTAGCCGCCCATGGCCAGGCCGTGCTCCATGACCGGGAAGCGATGGGCGATCAGCTCCGCGTTCTTCACGATCTGGTCCGGATCGGCGCCCTCGTTGTACGAATCGGGGTCGACGATCTCGTCGTAGACCAGCTTGCCGTGGATCGTGAGATCGCCGTGCTCGGGACGCATGTA
Organism: uncultured Candidatus Rokubacteria bacterium; assembly: GCA_963789955.1. Classification (GTDB taxonomy): domain Bacteria; phylum Methylomirabilota; class Methylomirabilia; order Rokubacteriales; family CSP1-6; genus AR31. The sequence goes on along the minus strand of CAWBMV010000015.1, from coordinate 109,373 downwards.
GGTCATCTGCACGCTGTCGGCGACCGCCGGGTGCACGCCGAAGCCCGAGGGCCGCCGGAAGAAGCACATCTGATGGCGCTCGGGCTTGATCGAGACCTCGACGCCGAGCGGGCGCAGGAGCCGGTCCGCCCAGAGCCCCGCGCAGTTGACGACGACGGGCGAATCGATATCGACGCCCTCCGACCGGACCCCGACGACCTTCTCGCCCGCGGTGCGAATCGCGTCGACCTGCCGGTACTGCACGAGTGTCGCGCCGAGCTCGCGGGCGCGATTGGCCAGGGCGTTCGCCGTCGAGGACGGATCGGCGTAGCCCGATTCCGCTTCGTACGAGGCCAGCGCGATGTCGTCCACGTTCGCGGCCGGGACCAGCGCCTTCACGTCCGACGGTGAGATGAGCTGCACGCGAGCGCCGACCTTCTGCGCCTGGAGCGCGTTGTGGCGCAGGTTCGGCGCGTTGTCCGGGCCGGCGAGCGCCAGCATCCCGACCTGCTGGAAGCCGGGATCGCCGTCGCCGCCGATGACGTCCTTCCAGTGGCGAAACATGTCGGCCGCGGCGCTGGCGCTGCGCGTGAAGAAGTCCATCGCGTAGAAGCGGCGCACGAGCGCCGTCGAGCGGCCCGTCGGGCCGGACGCGATAAATTTCTTCTCGATCAGCAGAATGCGGCCGGCCTTCTTGCGCGCGAGGTGAAACGCGAGGCTGGCGCCGTGCACGCCGCCGCCGATGATCACGAAGTCCGCGGTCCGCGGTGATCTACCATCGTGCCCTTCCACTCGTCGCTCATGATCAGCCGCGTGTGCGCCGTCGGCTCGTCGATCGCCCATGCCGGCCGTCCAGTGCGGGCTGAACTGCGTGGGAATGCCGAACCAGCTCACCCACTCCTCGCGCATCGCCGCCGGCTCATCCGCCGGCCACAGCACGTTGAGCGGCAGCGGCCGGATCGGCGGACGGAACGTCGGCAGCGGAATGCGATCGAGCGTGGTGTCCGCCGCCCGCGCGAGCAGCAGCCCGACCTGCTCGCGGCAGCGCCGGCTCTGGCACGGCCCCATTCCGGCGCGCGTGAGCCGCTTGATCTGATCCTGGTTCAGCGGCCCATCGCGCAGGAGCGTGCCGACGCTGCGCGCGTTCATCTGCGGCGATTGCCACACGAGGTAGCGCGGCGGCTTCGTCTCGACCAGCTCGCGCCGCGTGACCTCCTCGCACTGGCAGACGTTCGACGTCCCAGCCGCCGGCGGCGATCAGCGAGTCGAGCCACATCCGCCAGTAGCTTTGAATGTCCGGCGGTCGCGCGCCGGTGCCGCGCTGACGCCACGCCGGGCGTCGGCCGCGCCGCGGGGACGAGCCCCTAGCGCTTCCGCCGCGGCGGCGCCGGCGCAGTCGGCCCTGGGCCCGCGCGGCGTCCGGCGCCGCCAGCATAACTTCGTGGACATCCGGCGCAGTCACCGGCCGCGAAGACCGTCGGGACGCTCGTCCGCATGCGCGCGTCGACTTCGGGCACCCAGCCGCCGAGCCGGGAGACGAATCGAAGCCGCGCGCCGACGAGGTGGAGCAGCTCGACGCTCGGGACCAGACCGACCGCCCAGCACACGGCGTCGCACGCGATCTCACGCTCGCTGCCCGCGACGGGCGTGCCGCTCCTGATTCACGGCGACGAGCACCGCGGACTCGATCTCACCCGTGCGCCCGCGCGCCGCCTGAATGGTGTGCGACACGAAGAACGGCACGCCGCGGCCGGCCAGGGTCTTCGCCGTCGCCGCGTCGCCGCGCACCCGCGCGTCGACCTCGACGATGCCGGCGACCTCGATGCCTCGCTCGAGCGCGACGCTCGCTGTTTGCAAGCCGAGCGCGCCCGAGCCGAGCACGAGGATGCGGCGCGCGGCAAGCGCTCGATATCGCGTGAGCAGCGCGGCGGCCCCGCCGGCGCCGAGCGTGCCCGCGCGCTCCCAGCCCGGGAAGCCGAGCAGCACGTCGCGGGCGCCGGCGGCGACGATCAGGCGGTCGTAGCCGAGCAGCCACGAGCGCCGGTCGTCCGCGAGCCCGAGCATCGGCACCGGCAGCTCTTGCACCGCCGGGCCATTGACGAATGCGCCCCAGACGTAGGTGCCGAGCTGCACGTCCACTCCTGCCTCGTGCGCGGCCGCCAGATCGGGGTTCGTCTCCACCACGCGCTCGAGCATCAGCGCGCGATTGCGGACCGAGCCGTCCATGCGCTGACCGAAGCACAGCGGGACGTCCATCGCCATCATGTCGTTGTCGACGGGGTGCTCGTCGATCAGCGCCACCTCGACACCCGCGCCGCGCGGCCTCGATCGCCGCCGCCACACCGGCGGCACCGGCGCCGACGACCACCAGCGGCACGTGGCGATCGGGCGCGGGCAGCTTGCCGGAGATCGAGCGCGGATCAGTCTCGCGCATCAGTCGTCACCGCCCGCGGCGGCTTCGACGGCCGACGGGCGCCGCCGCCCATCCGGCGTGCTCACGCCAGTCGCGCGGCGTATCGGCGAAGCGGCCGAGCGCGAGGGCGCCGAGGTCGGCGAACTGGCAACGACCGAAGCGCACCAGCTCGCTGATCGCGCGGCCGACGGCGGGCGAGAGCCCGAAGCCCACGCTCGACATCGTCGCGATGACGACGTTGTCGGGATCGCGTCAGCCGCTCGACCACCGGAAGCCCGTCGGGCGTGTTCTCGACGACGCCCGCTCCACGCAGCGGATCAACCGAACGTGGGCGGCGCCGGGCAAGAGCTCGGCGAGCCGCCGCGCCAGGCTGCGCACGAGCGGGCGTGTTCGGCATGATCCGGCGTCGCCATGTCGGGCACGTTGATCCATTCGTGCGGACCGCCGCCGTACACGAGGTTGCCACGGAGAGTCTGACGGCCGTAGAGCCCGTTGCCGCGACGCCGCCCGCGCAGCATGAGCGGAATGGGCTCGGTCGCGATCATCTCCACGCGAGCCGGCGCCAGCGGCAGCCGACACCCCGAGCATCTCGGCGAAGCGCCCGGTCTGCGGGCCCGCCGCGACCACGACGAGCATCCGCGTCGAACGTGCCGCGCGTGGTCTCCCGACGCGCCGTCGACCTCGCCCGCCGCGCTGACGCGAGTCCGGTCACCGTCGTGTGCTGCAGGATCCGGCCGCCGCGGTCCTGCAGCGCCCACGCGTAGCCCTGCACCGTGCGCTGCGGGATTGGCGTGGCCACCGAAGTGCAGGTACGTACCGCCGATCGCGTTGTCGCCGACGATCGGCACCAGCTCCTTGAGCTGCTACGGCGATCGAGAAGCTCCCAGCCGGAAGCCGCGCATCTCGCCGACCTCGGCCCAGCGCCGGCGCGAGCGCCAGCTGCGTCTCGCTGAGCGCCATCCCGATGCGGTTGGGCTGGTACTCGGTCGGGTAGCCGAGCAGCTCGTCCATCTGCGGCCAGAGCCGCTGCTCCTCGAGACCGAAGGGGCTGTAGACGTGCGTGGCGCCGCCGCCGTTGCGGCCCGACGCCTCCCAGCCGACGATGCCCCTTCTCGAGCACGAGCACGTCGACGCCGGCCCGCGCGAGCCACCAGCCCGCGCTCAGCCCCGTCACGCCCCCGCCGACGATCACCACCGACGCCCCGCTCGCCTTGGCCATGTCCGCCATCATCGTCCAGTCGTACGCGGCTCGACAAGGTCCGTTTGTAGTCGCCGGAGCTCGACACCCGGAATGTGGCAGGCGATGCGGTGATCGCCGAACCGCTGTACCGGCGGCGGCGTCTCGTCGCAGATGGCGCCGATGCGCCGGGGACAGCGGGTCGCGAACGGGCAACCCGGCGGAATCTCGCCGGCGCTCGGCACTCGGCCTTCGAGCAGGATGCGCGCGACGGCGCGATCCAGATCGGGAACCGGCACGGCCGACAGGAGCGCCTCGGTATAAGGATGGTACAGCGGCGTGAACACGCGCTCGACCGGGCCGAGCTCGGCGACAGTACCCAGGTACATCACCGCGACCGTGTCCGCCAGGTAGCGAACGACGGCGAGATCGTGCGAGATGAACACGAGCGTCGTGCCGTGAGCCGCCTGGATCTCGGTCAGGAGGTTCACGATCGCCGCCTGCACCGACACGTCGAGCGCGGAAACCGGCTCGTCCGCTACGATCACATCCGGATCGCCCGCCAGCGCCCGCGCGATCGCGGCGCGCTGCTTCTCCCCTCCCGAAAGATGGCGCGGCTTGCGCGCCGCCATCGCCGGCGAGAGCTTGACGACCTCGAGCAGGCGGGCGACGCCATCGGTCAGGTCGCCCGGGGCACGGCCTTGCAGGCGTCGCAACGCGCGGCCGATGGCATAGCCCACGGTGTGACTCGGATTCAAGGTGCTATCGGGGTTCTGGAACACCATCTGAAGCTTGCGCTTCAGCGCGGACTCCGCGCATCGACGGCGAGCGCACCGACCTCGACGCCGTCGAGGGTGACGCCGCCCGCGGTCGCGACCTCGAGGCCGCTCAGCACCTTCGCGATCGTCGATTTGCCGCAGCCGGACTCGCCGACGATGGCGAGCGTCCGGCCGCGCGCCGCCGCGAGATCGACGTCGGAGACCGCCCGCACCGGCGCTCGTGATCCGCGGAAGCCGCGCCGCCTGGGCTCGTAGGTCTTGGTCAGATGATGGACCGCGACCATCGGCTCACCCGGCCCTGCGGCTTCGTGCGCGACGTCCGCGCCGCTCCGTCGGGTCCAGCGCGAGAGCTCGTCGGCCCGCGCACACGCGACGCGATGATCAGGCTCTTCGCACACCGTCGCAGACGGGATCGGACGCGACGTGCGCCGGCCGATCTCGACGTGCGCGCACCGGCCGGCGAAGCCGCAGCCTGGTGAACGGACCAGCGCCGACTCGACCTGGCCCGCGATCGGCACCAGCGGCGCCTGTCGCTTGTCGCTCCCGAGCGTCGGCAGGCGATCGAGAAGTCCGCGCGTGTCGGGGTGCCGCGGGTTGGTGAAGATCCGGCGCACCGGACCGTCCTCGACGAGCTCGCCTCGGTACATGACGGCGACGCGGTCACAGACCCGCACGACGCTGCCGAGGTTGTGGCTGATGAACAGGATCGCCGAGTGATGCCGGCTGCGAAGCTCACGGACCAGATCGAGCACCGCGGCCTCGACGGTCACGTCCAGCCCGGTCGTCGGCTCGTCCATGATCAGCAACGCCGTGCCCGTGATCAGTGCCATCGCGATCACGATTCGCTGCTGCTGGCCGCCCGAGAGCTGGTGCGGATACCGATCCATCACGGCCTCCGGGTCGGCCAGCTTGACCTCGGCGAGCATCGCCAGGGCGCGGGCGCGCGCCGCCGAGGCGGACACGCCTTCGTGGGTCATCGGCGCTTCCATCAGCTGGCGGCCGACGGTCATGACGGAATTCAGGCTCGCCATCGGGTCCTGATAGACCATGGCGATGCGCCGGCCGCGAATCGCGCGGAGCCCTGTCTCGTCGAGGGTCGTCAGCTCGCGCCCCTCGAACAGGATGCTGCCGCCGGTGATCCGGCCGGCGCGTCCGAGATAGCGCACGATCGACAGCGCGACCGTGGACTTGCCGCACCCGGACTCGCCGACGAGCCCGAGGGCCTCGCCCGCGTTCAGCTGGAAGCTGACACCCGGCACGACGACAGCCTCACCGGCGCGCGTCATGCACGCGATGACGCAGATCCCGGACGTCGAGCAGCGGGCCGTCAGTCACGGAGACCCAGCTCCCGCAGCCCGACCGCGAGCAGGTTGAAGCCGACGACGAGGGACGAGATCGCGGCGCACGGGAACAGCGCCATGTGCGGCCACACCATCATCATCCCGTACGTGTCCTTGACCATGCCGCCCCAGTCCGGATCGGGCGGCGGCAGGCCGATGCCGAGGAAGCCCAGCGCGCCGATGATGATCACGTTGTAGCCGGTGCGCAGGCACATGTCGACGACGAGCGGTCCGCGCGCGTTCGGCAGGATCTCGACCAGCATGATGTAGAGCGCCGACTCCCCGCGCATCTTCGCGGCGCGACATATTCGCGCTCGCGCAGATCGAGCGTCATGCCGCGCACCATGCGCTCGATGATCGGCGCCTTGGTCAACGTCATGACGCCGACGATGTTCCACGCCGACGCGCCGAATTTGGCCAGGATGATCATGTAGAGGATGATCACCGGGAACGAGAGCACGATGTCGCAAATGCGCTTATCACCACGTCGATCCGCGACCGTAGTAGCCGGCGACCAGGCCGAGCAGCGCCCCGAGTGCGCCGCGCCGACCACGGCGATCGGCGCGACACGTAGCACCGTCCGCGCACCCCACAGAATCCGCGAGAGGATATCTCGCCCGAGATGATCCACGCCCAGCCAGTGCGCGTCGCGACGGCGTCGTGTCGGCGAGCGCCGCGATATCGCTGGCGTTCGGCGCATACGGCGCGATCAGCGGGGCGAGCAGCGCCAGCGCGACCCAGGCCAGGATGATGACGATGCCCACGGTGGCCGGCGTCGATTCGCCCAGGAGCTCGATCGTCGTCTCCAACGCCGGAGCGTACGGCCGCGCGATGCCGCCGGCGACGACGCGTAGAGGTTCTCGGCGGCGATCGGGGTGCTCATCGTTCTGGACCGGATGCGGATCGAGCAGCATATAGGCGAGATCGCCGACCATGTTCGTGACGACGGCGATCAACACCGCGACCAGCGCTCCAGCCTCGACCAGCGCGATGTCCTCGAACATCGCCGCCTCCAGCATCATCCGGCCGAACCCCGGATAGGCGAACACCGTTTCGACGACCACGACGCCGGCGATCAGATAGTTGATCTGCAGCACGATCACAGTCAAACGCGCGATCATCGCATTGCGCCACGCATCGCCTCACGATCACCGCGCGAACCTCATCCCCTTCAGCACCGCGGTGCGGATATACGGCTGCCGCATCACGTCGACCATCGACGCGCGGATCATGCCCGACCAGGACGACCGTGCCGTAGAGCGCCATCACCGCAACCGGCAGCACGAGCTGCGCTGCCGATCGACCAGCCGCCCGCGGCGAGCAAGGTCGACGTGCCCGGCAGCCAGCCGAGCCAGACGGCGAACACGCTGGCCAGGAACACGCCGATCGCGAATTCGGCCATCGACGCGACCATTGTGCTGAACATCAGGATCGCGCGGTCGAGTCGTGACGCCTCGCGCATGCCCGCAACCACGCCGAACACCGTCGACAACGGCACGATCACGCGAAGGCGATCGCCGCGAGCAACGCCGTGTTCACCAGCCGCTCGAAGATCACGTCCGCACCGGAAGCTTGAAGCGCGTGGAGTGGCCGAAATCCCCCGAGGCCAGCACCCCCAGATATTCGACGTAGCGCACGAGCACCGGACGATCGAGACCGAGCTGCGTCGTCAGCAGCTCGACCTGCTCCTGCGTCGCGTAGGCGCCGAGCATCTTGCGCGCGACATCGCCGGGCGCGAATTCGTTGAGGGTGAAGACGAGCAAGGAGACGGCGAACAGGGTCAGCAGCAGGAACAGCAGATGCTTGACGACGAAGCGCTTCATCGCGCCGCCGGCGACTCAGCCGGACGCGGCGCGCGATAGTTGCGGCGGGCGTAGTCCAGGTAGTCTTGACGCAGGCGCTCGTCGGAGCCGAAGAGGATGTGCTTGGACATGTCGGCGAGTAGCGGCTCGCCGCCGGTCGCCGCCCGAGCGCCTCGGCCATGCTGCGGATGTGGTGCGGCCCGGCGCCGCAGCAGACGCCGAGGTAGCGACGCGCCGAGCGCGTAGCGCCTCGCGGGCGAACTCGGCGATCTCGTAGCGGTTGCATCAGGAACGGGTCGAGCGCGGTCGGGAACGGCCGGCCGTCGGGGAGCTCGCGACTCGCGCCGTGCGATCGCTCAGCGACTGGAAGCTCGGCTCGGCCTCGCGTCGTGCGGTACGGGACCGGCAGCGCGGCGACGTGGCAGGTCGACGCCGCGCGGATCCGCCGCAGCAGCGGCAGCATCGTCTTCGGGCCCGCGCGATGCAGTTCAGCCCGACGACGTCGGCGCCCGGCGTCCTGCGAGCCGCTTGCAGGTCTCCTCCGGGCGCCAGCCCTCGCGCATCTCGGCCTGCGCGGTGGATCGACAAGCGTGATGACCGACGGCAGCCCGGTCTCGCTTGATCGACGTCGAGCGCGATGAAGGCCTCGTCGCCCACGAGAACGTCTCGCCGATGACGAAGTCGACGCCCGCCTCGACCGCCCAGCCGACCTGCTCGTCGAACATGCGCGCGCACGGCTTGCGCGGACTGCGCGTCGTCGGGTCGAATAGACGTTGGTGTTGCAGATGTCGCCGGCCGACAGCGCGCCGGTCTCGCCGGCGACCTTCGTCGGCGATCGCCAGCGCGTCGCGGTTGAGCTGCTCGAGCAGGTCCTCCTTGCCGATCGATCCGCAGCTTCTCGCGATGGCCGTAGTAGGTGAACGCCTCGACGACGTCCGAGCCGGCGTGCACGAACTCGCGGCTGCAGTGCCCTCGACCAGCCTCCGGATGCTCGAGCACGACCTCCGGCACGTAGGCGCCGGCCTGCAGGTAGCCGCGGCGCTCGAACTCGAAGAGGTAGCCCTCGGCGCAGATCACCGGACCGGCGGCGAGCCGCTCCAGCAAGCCCAGGCTTCCGCGAGGTCTTCTTCCGTCGCGCTGTCTGGGCACGACCGGACGATACACGAGTGATTCGACGCCGCGACTTGCCTCATCGCGGTTTGCCGGCGGCGTCTAGTCGGTGGTCGCCAGCTCGCCGCGCCAGAGGTAGATCGCTAGGAGCGCAGCGGTGCCGGCGCGCGTCGCGTGGTGCACGTTCGCGCGTGATGGATCACCGAACCGGCGGCTCTTGCCGCCACGGCCCCTCGTCTCGCCACCACTCGCCGCCCGAGGTCAGCGTGTAGTAGATCTCGACGGCCGGATGCGCATGCAGAGGGTAGTGCGCGTGCGGGCCGAGCAGCAGCACGCCGAGCGCGAGCCGCGGAGCGGCGGCGAGCGCGGATGGCCGTCCGTCGGCCGTGATGACCGCGTAACCGCAGTTGATCGAGCGCGAACTCGCGTTGGTGCGTGCCCATAGTTCGGGTTCTGCGTCCCGAGAGCCGCTACTGCCTCGTGCCGGCCGAGGCGCGCCGATCCTGTTCGAGTACAAGGCTCGATCCACGTCTCGCAAAAGGTCGTCCACGACGTCCGCCCCGCCTACACCTGGCAATACGGCGGCATCGCGGCCCGCGACAAGGCGCGCGAGTGGCGCGCTCGATCCGTTCGGCCCTGCGCGAGCTCGGCTCGAGCGCGAGCGCCTCGCCGTCGACAAGGTCGATACCGCCGGATTCCTGGCCCTGCAAGAGGAAGGCATCGCGATCGCCGATGTCGCCGCCGCGACGGTCGACGCGCGCGAGGTGAATACGCTGGAAGAGTCGCGCTCTTCGCGATCAACGGCGGCATCGGGGACGCGATGCTCAACGAGTTCGAGGCGGCGATCCGTCCGGATATCTGCGAGTTCGAACTGCCGGCGCTGCTGAGCGACGCGCTGCTGCGTCGCTACGGCGAAGGACTGTTCACCCGCCTGCGCCCTCGGGCACGAACACGAACCCGTGGCTCACTGAGGCGCACGACAAGGTCGTCATGCCCGGTGATCTCGTGGCGTCGACACCGACGCGAACGGCTATGAGGGCTACGTGATCGACGTCTCGCGGACGTTCCTGTGCGGCGACACGCCGACAACCGAGCACGAAGGAGGCGTACCGGGTCGCCTACGACTGCGTCAACGGCACGCTCGATCTCGCGCGGCCGGGCTCGAGCTTCGCGGAGTTCGCGGCGAAAGCGCCCCGGCTGCTGGCGGCGTACGCGGCGCAGCGCTACCGACGATGGTGCACCAGCCGGGCTCGAGGACGAAGGGCCCGGCATCCCCTACCCCGACGACGATCGCGGCCCGCGCCGCATCATGCCCGAGCGCGAGCTCAAGGAGAACATGGTCCTGCGTCTCGAGTGCTACGCGGCAAGCCCGGTGCGCCGTTCGGCGTCAAGCTCGAGGACCAGGTGCTGGTCACGGCCGACGGCGCGAAATTGATCTGTACGTATCCCTACCACGCCAAGCTGCTCGACTGACCGCGCGACATCACGGTCGTGAGCGCAGGCCGCCGCCGTCTCGGATCGCCGTGGCCACGCTGCGCCAATAAGCATGCTCAGGGCTATCAGGCGAGTGAGCATCCGCATTGGCCAGCGCCGTCCGCCACGCCGGGTCCTGGCCTAGCTGCGAGACCAGCAGGGTGGCCATCACCTGCGTCGAGTCCGACTGAGCTCGGACCGGCGCGGACCGCATCGGTTCCTGGGCTCGAGCCGGCCGCATGGGAACAGAGCCGGCGGTTGGCGGCTGAACCTCGGGCCCGTTGGGGCGAATCGCCTGCGGCTGGATGGCGATCACCTCGGCGGCGCCGAGTGCCGGATACGCGGGCGATTCACCACGGACCGTGGCATTGTGCGCCGCCGGCGGGGTCGTTTCGGTTGGCGTGCCGATCGCCGGCCGCGAGCTCGCCCAGCGCGCCGCGACGCTTTCCCGCCACGACGCGATGATGCGCTGCCAGTGGGGACTGGCGACGACGATGCCGGAGATCACGGAGAGCCCCGTGACCACGATGCCGATCGCGGCGACGACTTCGATCAGCCGCGGCGGAGAGCGACGAGGTCGGCGCCGTGCGGGAGTGCGCCGGGGGCTAACGTATCCGCACTCATCGCAAAAGCTGGCGTCCGGGTGGTTCTCGTGCCGGCACTGAGCGCAGCCCATGCAGCGCCTCCCCCGCGTCGCCAGGTTTCAGGAACGAAACGCGCGGCAACTTTGGCTCCTCGCGAGGAGGCTGGTCAACCTCGCGCCGAGTACGGCGCGCGGAGGAGGCGCTGGGCTCAGTGCTTCGCGGTCTGGGCTTGAGGCGACCACCCGGCGCGGATCTGCTGCCGGCCGAGCGCGATCTCCTGACCGGGAAGCATGAGCCGACATTCCGCGGCCTTCAGCATGACCTCGGACACCTTCGGCGGCACCGCATAGATCGCGACCGTGCGGTTGCCCGTGCTGCTCGAGCGAGTCAAGGTCATCGTGCCTCGGTTGCCATCGCAGTTGACGTCCGCGGTCGGATAGGCCGGTCCCCGCTCCGTCAGCTGGAGGTAACGATGGCCGGCCTTCGCATCGACGCCAAAGACGACGCGCGGCCCGGCCGTCGAGCTCGCGCCTGCTCCGAGTACCTCGGACGATGAGGCCTGCACGGCGAAGAGGACGAGAACCGCGAGGACATATCTCATTGCCGGACTCCCAGAGGCAAGCCGATAGACAGACTATCGTTCTCTCTACTGTAGCCGAGGTGCGGGGCCGAGCCTAGCCCCTCATGACCTGCCGCATCTGCGTGAGACTTCAGCACTTGATAGGTCCCTGGGATGGTCCGGAACGCGATGTTCAGCCGGGTCTCGCCGTTGTCGCGACTTTTCGCCCGACGATCCGGGCAATCGGCCATCGCCTCGCCACATGATCCGGCTGCGCGATGACCTGAAACCATGGAAATCGAATGCGCGTGGGCTCGTGGCATGACGACTGCTCTCTGCTCCTCGCCCAGAGATGCTCGAGTGGCGCTCGAGGGATTCAGAAAGGGGGACGGCATGAACACGGGCAGGATGACGCTCATCGGGATCGGACTCGCCTTGTATCTGCTTGGGTTCGGCATGCTCGCGGGCGCGACCGTCGAGCGGATGCGCTTCGACCACAAGCGCTCCCAGATACTCGCCCGCTACGACGAGGCGCTGCGCGAGTGGCACGCCTTCCGGATCGAGCTGGAGAGACCTGTCGCCCGGCCCTGAGGACCCTTGACATAGCCTTCCGTCGCCAACATTATGGCTGACGTGTCGGGTGATGGCGCGGCTCGACACGGAGGCCGTGACGATGAGCGACTGGAGCAAGGTGACCCGGCCGATTCCTGTCCCGAACGAGTGGACGAAGCCGTTCTGGGACGCGGCCAAGCGGGGCGTGCTGGCGCTGCAGCGCTGTCAGACCTGCAAGCACTTCCAGCATCCGCCGTACGCGACCTGCGTGAGCTGCATGGCGACCGATCTCGCGTTCGAGCCCGTCAGCGGCAAGGGCGCGATCTACGCCTACACGATCATGTACCACGCGGGCGACAAGCGATTCGCCTCGGCGATTCCCTACGCGAGCATCATCGTCGAGCTCGACGACGCGCCGGGAGCCCTGCTGGCGGCCAACCTCCTCGAGGCTCCCTACACCGACGCCAAGGTCGGGCGTCGTGTCGAAGTGGTGTTCGAGCCGCTGAACGACGACTTCACCCTGCCGCAGTTCCGGCTCGCGCGCGACGCGAAGTAGTCCAAGGAGACATCTGGCCCATGTGGGAGCACCGGTGCAAGGTCGCGGTGAGCGGTGTGGGATTCTCCAAGGTGACGCGCTCGGCCGAGGTCCCGCTGGCCGCCCACGCGCTCGAGGCGGTGAAGGGCGCGGTGGAAGATTCCGGGCTCGCGATGGCGGATATCGACGGGCTGGCGACCTATCCGGAGCTGCCGGCGACGGGGCATGCGGTGGTCGACGGCGTCACGATCGTCTCGGTCAACTGCATGATGACGATGCTGAAGCTTCCGAATCTCTCCTGGCACGTCCAGGTGGAGACCGTGAACATCGGCGGCGCCGTCCAGCAGGCCGTCAACGCGCTGCTGGCGGGCGTGTGCAAGTACGCGGTGGTCTGGCGCGCGATGCACAATCCGAAGGGCACCTATCAGAATCTGCCCGGTACCTACGCGCAGGGCGCGACGCAGTTCACCGCGCCGTACGGGTTCGGCGGCCCGGGACAGGGCATGGCCGTCGCCTACACGCGCTGGCTGGAGAAGCATGGTCAGAGCCGCGAGAAGATGGCGACGCTGGCCGTGACGCAGCGCCGGCACTCGCACATGAACCCTCACGCGTACTTCTGCGGCCAGCCGCTCACGCGCGAGGACTACCTCAGCTCGCGGATGGTCGCCTACCCGTTCTGTCTCTACGACTGCGACATCCCGGTGCAAGGCGCCGTCGCCGTCGTCCTCACGACGGCCGATCGCGCGCGCGGCCTGCGGCCGCGCCCCGCGTACATCGCCGGCTACGGCCAGCGGCTCGCGTTCGAGGTAGCCGGGCGCATCGGCAGCCTGTCGAGCTACATGGAAGGCGGTCGCAGCTCGTCCCGTCTCACCTGGGAGCGATCAGGGTTCTCGCCGAAGGATGTCGACGTGGCGCAGATCTACGACGGGTTCTCGGCTTCGGTGATCTACGGCCTCGAGTCCTACGGGTTCTGCAAGGAAGGCGAAGCGCTGGATTTCATCCAGGATGGACGGATGGAGCTGGACGGCGAGCTTCCGCTCAACACCTTCGGCGGGAGTCTGGGCACGGGGCGCATCCACGGTCTCTGGCACATCATCGAGGGCGCGCTGCAAGCGTCGGGGCGCGCGGGCGAGCGCCAGGTCAAGGACGTCAACGTCTCGTTCGTCGGCGCGAGCGCTCCGATCGTGCAGGGGACGACCTTCATCTTCGTCAAAGAGCCCTATTGAGCTCGAGGACGTGCGCGTCGGCGCGCGCGGTTTTCCGTCTGAGATCGAGAGGTCGTATCGCCGTGCTCGCCGCGGCGATTCTCGCCGGCTGTGTGACGACGCCGGTGCCGCCGACGCCGACCCCGCGCCGAGCCCGGCGCCACCACCTGCCGTTCCACTCTTGCTTCGCCTCGACGCCGTATCACCCGGCGAGCTCGACGGGTGGACGCAAAGCGATCCACGAAGCGCCCTGCAGGCGTTCCTACGCTCGTGCGCCGCGCTCGCGGCCAGACCTGACGACGCGCCGCTCGGAGGCGTCAACTACGCGGGCACCGCGGGTGAGTGGCGCCAGGTCTGCGTCACGGCCGCGCAGGTTTCGATCGATGATCCGGACGCGGTGCGCGGTTTTTTCGAATCCGAATTCGTGCCCTACCGCGTCGCGCAAGGCTCGGGCGCGGGCCTGTTCACGGGCTACTACGAGCCGCAGCTGAAGGGCAGCCGCACACGCCACGGTCCCTATCAAACACCGCTCTACGGTGTTCCCGTCGACCTGGTGAACGTCGACCTCGGGCTGTTCCGCGACAATCTCAGGGGACAGCGGATCGTCGGCAAGGTGGCGGACGGACGCTTGATTCCCTATCCCGCCCGAGCGGAGATCGAGGTCGCCGGGCCGGCTGGGGCCGCGCCGATCCTCTTCGTCGACGATCCGGTCGACGCGTTCTTCCTGCAGATTCAGGGGTCGGGGCGGGTCGTTCTCGACGACGGAACCGTCGTCCGCGCGGCCTATGCGGCGCAGAACGGCCGGCCCTACACGCCGATCGGGGCGATCCTGATCCAGCGCGGCGAGCTCAGCCGCGAGACGGTCTCGATGCAGTCGATACGCGCCTGGCTTCTCGCGCATCCCGCCGAAGCTCCTCAGCTGATGAACGCGAACGCGTCCTACGTGTTCTTCACCGAGCAGCCGATCGGCGACCCGTCATTGGGAGCGCTCGGCGCCGAGGGCGTGCCGCTGACACCGGAAGCGAGCCTTGCCGTCGATCTCACCGTGCACGCGCTCGGCGTACCGGTCTGGCTCGAGACGACGGCGCCGGATCCGGACACGGCCAAGCCGGACCAGCGCTTCCATCGTCTGCTCGTGATGCAGGACACCGGAGGAGCCATTCGTGGTCCCGTACGCGGAGACGTCTATTGGGGCTACAGCCCCGACGCGGGCTCGATCGCCGGCCGGATGCGCAGCGAGGGCCGGATGACCGTGTTGTTGCCGAGAAGCGTCGCGGCGCGGCTCGGGCCGAATGCCGAGTTCGCCGGCCCGCTGAGCGGCGACGTGCCGCGCGCTAGATGACGCCCTCCTCGGCGAGCGCCTTGATCTCCTGGGACGACATCCCGAGCAGCTCGCCGTACACGTAGTTGTTGTCCTCGCCGTAGCAGGGCGCGCCGCGATCGATGCGCCCGCCGATGTACGCCGGGCTCTCGCTCAGCTTGACGGGCACCTCGGCGAGCGGCCACCGGCCGATCTTCGTGCCGGTCACCTCGGTCAGCCACGAGAGCGCCGCCAGCTGCGGATCGTTGTCGCAGCGGTCCGCCGCCGTCTGGCAAACGCCGGCCGGCACGCCGGCGCGCTGCAGGGCGAACATCGTCTCGTACGCATCGCGCGTCTTGGTCCAGCCGCCGACGAGCGCGTCGAGCGCATCCTGGTGCGCCAGCCGCGCGGCGAGATCCCTGAAGCGGTCGTCGCTCGCCCACTCCGGATGTCCGGCGACCTCGGTCAGCGCGCGCCACTCCGCGTCCGTGAAGCAGGCGATCGTGAGCCATCGATCGACGCCGGCGCACGGGTAGACGTTGTGCGGCGCCGCCGGCTTGTACGGAGAGCGATTACCGTAGCGGGACCAGATGCGTCCGTTGGCCGACCAGTCGAGGATGCTGGTGCCGCTGATCATGAGCCCGACCTCGGACTGCGAGGCGTCGACCCACTGCCCTTCGCCCGTTCGCGCGCGATGGAAGAGCGCGCTGAGGATCGCGAGGGCAAAGCTGTAGGCCCCCATCCAGTCGAGATACGAGTAGCCCCACCCGGCCGGCATCGCCGGCTCCGGGAGTCCTGACATCTCCGACAAGCCCGAGAACGAATTCGCGATCGGACCCACGGTCCGAAAGCGGCCGTAGGTGCCTTTCGCGCCCATCCCGGACTGCTGGACGTAGATGATGTCGGGCTTGATCGCGCGCAGGGCGTCGTAACCGAGTCCCCAGTTGTCGAGCACGCCGGGCGAGAACCCCTCGGCGACGACGTCCGACATCGCCACCAGGCGGCGCGCGATCTCCAGGCCCTTCGGGTGCCGGACGTTCAGCGAGATCCCGCGCTTGCCCGGGTTCTTGTTGTTGAACTGCCCGCCCATGTCCGGATCGGTCACGCCGCGCAACGGCCCGGTCGCCGCATCGCGAGCCGCTCGACCGCCGACCGGCGCCATCGCGGCCATGCGCGTGTCGGGATGGCTCTTCAGCTCGACCTTGATGCTCTCGGCGCCGAACGCGGCGAGGAATCGCGTACCGCCGGCCGAGGCCAGGAACCACGTGAAGTCGAGGATGCGGATCTTGTTCAGCGGGAACGGCTTGCCGCGCGGCGAGAGCCCCTCGCCGACCGGCGCGCGCGCCGCGGCGTCGACCACCGGCAGGTCGCGCTCGCGCGGAAGCATCACGGTCTTCGCATCCTCGTTCAGGAGCGGCGCGCGCGCGACCGACCGACCAGGTCGTTCCAGTCGCGAGCCATTTGCTCGTCGCATAGCGGAAGGAGCGGCCGAGCTCCGGATGCTCGACGTCGGTGCAGCTCCGGCGCGCGAGCCAGTGCGGGTCCATCGCGTTCTCGTGGGGCTTACGCAGAGGGGCCCAGAGCATGCCGGCCTCCTGGGCTTCGCGCCACGGCACGTTCTCGTAGGTGAACGCGCGCACGAAGCGCTGGACGGCCTCCATGGCGTGATCGCGCTTCTCCGTGCTCGGCCCGGTGCCCGGCACGAACCGTCCGCTCGTCGGCACGGTGGCTTTCTCGGGGTCGAGGCCGGCGTCCATGCCGTACTTCTCGAGCAGGGTCACGAGCGCCGCCGTGTCGCCCGGACGCGTCCCGAGATTCGCCATCACCCAGCGCCCGTCCTTCGTGTGCACGATCGACGGATGCGGGGTGATGCCCTCGCGCGCGTGACGGCACGTCTGCCGCAGTACGAGCGCGCGCCGCATCACCCACGTCATCAGGTCGACCTCGGTGGATTTCGCGACCGCCTCGTGGATCGCGCACGACACGCGCTGTCCCTGGCCCGTCCGCCAGCGAAACAGCAGCGCGGCGATGATCGAGAGCGCGAGCTGCTCGCCGGCGATGTGGAAGGCGTGCCACATCTGCGGGGCGATCGGCGGCAGGTCGTACGTGCCGCCGGGCGCCGGATCGTAGCCGCAGTTCATCATCACGCCGCCCAGGGCGAGGTGCACCAGGTCCGAGCCCTTGAAGTCGGCCCACGGACCGGAATCGCCGAACGGCGACACCCGCGCGACGATCAGAGTCGGCGACTGCCGCATCAGTGAATCCGCGCTCAGCCCGCGCGTGTCGAGCTCGCCGCGCGGCGTCGACTCCAGCAGCACATCCGCGCCGGCCACGAGCGAACGGAATCGATCCTGGTCGTCCGGATGCTGCAGGTCGAGCACGATCGAGCGCTTGCCGCGGTTGTACTGCCAGAAGAACAGCGAGCGCTCGCGATCCTCGCGATCTTCGTAGAAGGGGCCGATGCGGCGCGTGGGGTTGCCGCCCGGCGGCTCGACCTTGATCACGTCGGCGCCGAGCCCCGCCAGGGTCAGCCCGCAGTACTCAGCCTGCTCGTCGGCCAGCTCGATGACACGGATGCCGGTCAAGGGACCCCGGCTGGGTGTGCGGGGGTCGGGAACGGAGCGTGCGTCCTGAGCGTCCATGATGATCTCCAATGCATGACCTGGCGGCTCTCGGCCGCGTTGAACAGCTCGCGTCGCGACTATATCCTGTTCGCGCCAACGAGGCTCGGTCGGAGTGACGAGGCCTGTCCCGCCTGGGTCGAGGAGGATCGAATCCGATGGCGCGCTTCGACGACTACGCGACGAAATTCCAGACGATCCGCATGGAGCGCCGCGACGGCATCTTGCAGATGACGTTTCACACCAACGGCGGCCCGTTGCAGTGGGGACTCCTGCCCCACGGCGAGTTTCCTCAGGCCTTTCGCGACGTCGGAAGCGATCCCGAGAACAAGGTCGTGATCCTCACCGGCACGGGTGATACGTACTCCGGTCCGCGCGCGGCCGGGGGCACCGGCATGCGCAGCACGCCGGCGCAGTGGGATCGCGTCTACTGGGAGGGCAAGCATCTGCTGATGAGCCTGCTCGACATCGAGGTGCCGATGATCGGTGCCATCAACGGCCCGGCCTGGAGGCATTCGGAGATTCCGCTCCTGTGCGACATCGTCCTCGCCGCCGACGACGTGCAGTTCCAGGACTCGGCCCACTTCCCGAACGGGATGGTCCCCGGCGACGGCATGCACATCATCTATCCGCTGCTGCTCGGCTGGAATCGCGGCCGCTACTTCTTGCTGACCGGGCAGACCCTCGACGCGCGGAAGGCACTCGAGCTGGGGCTGGTCAGCGAGCTGCTGCCGCGCCCCGATCTCCTGCCGCGCGCCTGGGCGCTGGCCGAGCAGATCGCCAGGCAACCGGCGCTTCTGCTTCGCTACACGCGTGTGCTCTTCACGCAGCCGCTCAAGCGGCAGCTGATCGACTATCTGGGCTATGGCCTGGCGCTCGAGGGCATGAGCGTGGTCGATCGCACCGTCACGCCGGGCGCGTGATCCCGATGCCGGCCGCGTCCAGCGACCGGCTTCACCTGAGCGTCGCCGAGGCCCGCACGCTGTCCGAGAGCGCCATGCGCGGGATCGGATACGAGCCCGCGGAGGCCCGCATCCTCGCCGACCACGTGCTCGACGCCGCGGTCTGCGGCTACGAGTATTCCGGTCTCCCGAAGCTGCTGAACGTCGCCGATCATCCGTTCTTCAAGGCTCCGCGCCACCCGATGCGCGTCGTCAAGGAGACGAGCGTGTCGGTGCTCTTCGACGGCGGCAACCAGAGCGGCATGCTCGGGATGTACTACGCGACGCGAGCCGTGATCGAGCGCGCGCAGGCGCACGGCTTCGCGCTGGTGGCGGTCAACAACATCTGGATGAGCGGGCGCAGTGCCTACTACGTCGAGATGGCGGCGCGCGCCGGCCTGATCGCCATCCACACCGTGGCCGCGCCGCCGATGGTCGCTCCGCCGGGCGGTGCGCAGCCGGCGCTCGGCACTAATCCGATCGCGTTCGGTTTTCCGATGGACGGCGATCCGCTCGTGATCGACCTCGGCACCTCCGCGTTCATGGGCACCGATCTCCAGTTCCGCCAGCGCCTCGGCATTCCGCTGCCGGAAGGCGTGGCGCTCGACGAGCGTGGTCGTCCCACGACGGATGCCGAGGCCGCGCGGCGCGGCGCGATCTTGCCGTTCGGCGGGCACAAGGGCTACGCGCTGGCGCTCGCCACGCACGCGCTCGGCGTGCTCTGCAGCGCGGTACCGACCGAGGAGAGCACCGGATATCTTTTCATCGCGTTCAAGCCCGATCTGTTCGTTCCGCTGGACGACTATCGACGCGCGCTGGCCGGCGGAGATCGCCGCGATCAAGGCGACGCCGCGCCAGGAAGGCGTCGCCGAGATCCGCATCCCGGGCGAGCGCGGGTATCGCGAGCGCGCGCGCCTCACGCGCGACGGCATCGAGATCGACCGGCGCATTCAAGACGCGTTGATCGCGCTCGCCGAGGGCACGCTCCGCGCCTGAGCCGCGCTCGCGGCGTATACTCCCGGCCATGCGAGAGAACACGCTCAAGCACAGGCTCTACGCCGGCCAAGGCCGCCTTCGGCGTCATGTGCACCTTCCCCTCACCGGCCGTGGTGGAGATGCTCGGCCACCTCGGCTTCGACTGGATCCTGCTCGACAACGAGCACGGCTCCATCACCGTCGACACCGCCGAGGCGTGCATCGCCGCCGCCGAGCTCACCGGGATGGCGCCGATCGTGCGCCCGGTCGGCAACAAGCCCGAGATCATCGCGCCGTTCCTGGATCGGGGCGCCTGGGGCGTGCAGGTTCCTCACGTCAACACGGCCGCCGAAGCCCGGGCCGCCGTCGACGCGGTGAAGTACGCGCCGGAGGGGCACCGCGGTATTTTCAGCGGCGGCCGGCCCGCCGGCTACGGATTCAAGGGCACCACCGCGGACTACGCCGAAGGAAGCCAACCGCCAGACCTTGGTGTGCTTGATGCTCGAGGAAGTCGAGGCGATCGACAACCTGCCCGAGCTGGTCACCGTGCCGGGTGTCGACGTCTACTTCATCGGCTCCGGCGACCTCTCGCAATCGATGGGTTACACGGGGCAGCCGACGCATCCGGACGTGCAGAACATGATGGAGCGCGGCGTGAAGACGATCACCGGCGCCGGGCGGATCGCCGGATGCAGCTGCCCGGACAATCTCATCCCGAAGTTTCTGGGCCTGGGCGTGCAGTACTTCCACAGCACCGTGGGCCGACTGCTCCAGCAGAGCAGCGAGGCCTATCTACAGAAGATGCGGCAGGCGGCGACCTCCGCCGGCCAGTAACTCAAGGGAGAATTCATGGCTCGTATACCGCTCGTCACGCGAGATCAGATCGCCGAGAAAGAAAAACCCGCGTACGACGCCTTCATGCTGAGCCGCGCGGGCCGTCCAAACATCGGTCCCTACTCGCTGCTGCTGCACATGCCGGAGATGGCGCAGCGACTCGAGGCGTCTGCGAACCTACATTCGCGACGAGGCCAGCCTGCCGCAGCGGCTTCAGGAGCTGGTCATGATCTCCGTCGCCGCCGAGATGGGCTGCGCCTTCATCTGGTATGCACACGCCGCCGCCGCCCGGCAGGCCGGCCTGCGCGGCGACATCGTCGACAACATTCGCGACAAGCGCCCGCTCGTGAACCTCGACCCGGACGAGCAAACCGTCATCGACTTCACCCGCGAGCTGCTCCAGCATCGCAAGGTGAGCCGGCCCACGTTCGACGCCGCGACGGCGCGCTTCGGTCAGCGCGGAGCCATGACCTTGACGAATCTGGTCGCGTGCTACGCGGTACTCGCGTACAACATGAACACCTATGAGCTGGAAGCGCCGGCACACGCCACGGAAAAGCCGCTGACGGCGTAGAGGCTGACCATGACCAACGATGCACTGCGCACGATCTTGCCGGTGGCCGGCTGGGGCGACGACCGTGCCCGCGAAGTCGAGATCACCGGCGGCACCGATCCGATCTTGCCGACGCCGTTCCGCATCGGCGACACCAGCGCCGCCGCGCTCGCGGCCGTCGGCCTCGCGGTCTCCGATCTGTGGGCGCTGCGCACCGGGCGGCGCCAGGAGATCGCGGTCGACACCCGCCAGGCGACGGCGTCGCTCCGCAGCGGGCACTACTTGAAGATGGACGGCGCGCACGTGTCGACCGAGCGCAACACGGTGATGGGCGTCTATCCAGCCAAGAACGGCCGCTGGAGCTACCTGCACTGCAATTTTCCGAACCATCGCGCCGCCGCTCTGAGCGTGCTCGGCGTGCCGGAAGACCGCGAGGCGGTCCGCAAGGCGGTCGCGCAGTGGGACGCGCTCGAGCTCGAGGAAGCGATCATCGCCGCGAAGGGCGCCGGCGGCATGGTGCGCACGATGGACGAATGGGCCAAGCACCCGCAGGCCGCCGCGATCGCTTCGCTGCCGCTGATGGAGATCGTCAAGATCGGCGAGAGCTCGCCGGAGAAACTGCCCGCCGGGGATCGCCCGCTGTCGGGCATCCGCGTGCTCGACCTGACGCGCGTCCTCGCCGGGCCGACGTGCGCCCGCACCCTGGCCGAGCACGGCGCCGACGTCCTGAAGATCACCGGGGCGCACCTGCCGAACATCGGTTACCAGGAATACGACACCGGCCACGGCAAGCTCTCCGCCCACCTGGATCTGCGCGAGCCGAAGGACGTCGAGATCTTGCGCGGGCTGGTGCGCGAGACCGACGTCTTCTCGCAGGGGTATCGCCCGGGAACGCTCGGCACTCGCGGGTTCTCGCCCGAGACACTCGCGAAGCTGCGCCCCGGGATCGTCTTCGTCTCGCTGTGCGCCTTCGGCCACGTCGGACCGTGGGCGTCACGGCGGGGCTTCGACACGGTGGTGCAGACGGTCAGCGGCATCACGAGCCGCCAGGGTGATCTCTTTCCCGGCTCGGCGCCGGGTCCGCAGTTCTATCCGGTGTCGGCGATCGACTATCTGACCGGCTATCTCATGGCCTTCGGCGCGATGGTCGCGCTCGCGCGCCGGGCCCGCGAGGGCGGCAGCTGGCTCGTGCGGATCTCGCTCGCGCAGACCGGGCGCTGGCTCGTCGGGCGCGGTCAGGTGCCCGAGGCCGAGCTCCAGGACGTGGCGAAGGAGTTCACCCCGTCGGAGCTCGAGCGCTGGTCGATCACGAGCGAGACGCCGGTCGGCCGCCTGCGTCATCTCGGACCCGTGCTGCGCATGTCCGAGACCGCGCCGCGCTGGGCCCGGCCGTCGGTTCCGCTCGGCCACAACGAGCCGGTGTGGCCGGCGCGTGCCTCGTAGCCTTCGCGCTCGTCTGACCTCGAGCATCGGCTCGCTCGCGATCGTCACACTGCTGCTCGCCGGCTGCCTGCCCGCGCTGCGCGGCGATTCCGTCTCGCGCGGCGAGTGGCCGAGCTACGGCAACGACGCCGGCGGCACCCGCTACTCGCCGCTGACCCAGATCGACCGTGAGAACGTCGCGCGCCTGCGCGTCGCGTGGACCTACCGGACGGGCGAGACCGTCGGCGTGCCGGGCCCCTGGGCGCACTACGCCTTCGAGGCCACGCCGCTCATGGTGGACGGCACGCTCTTCTTCAGCACGCCGTACAACCGCGTGATCGCGCTCGACGCCGAGACCGGGAACGAACGCTGGGCCTGGGACGCGAAGGTCGATCGCACGCGCCGCGTCGCGATCGCCACGTCGCGGGGCGTCTCCACGTGGCTCGATGTCGAGGCTCGCGCCGACCGCGCGTGTCGCCGTCGCATCTTCCTCGGCACCATCGACGCGCGGCTCGTCGCCCTCGACGCGGCGACCGGGGCGCCGTGCGCCGACTTCGGCCGCGGCGGCACGGTCGACCTCACGGAGGGCATCGACGTCCTCGACGATTGCCGCTGCTATCAGGTGACGTCGCCGCCGGCGATCGTGAACGGGCTCGTGGTCGTCGGCTCCTCGATCGGCGACAACCGCGCCGCGGACCTCGAGCGCGGCGTCGTCCGCGCGTACGACGCGCGCAGCGGCGCGCTCCGCTGGAGCTGGGATCCGATCCCGACGCGCGAGTCGGATCCCGCGCGCGCGACGTGGGCCGGCGACAGCTGGCGCCGTACCGGCGCGGCCAACGTGTGGTCGGTGATGTCGGTCGATGCGGAACGCGGGCTCGTCTTCGTCCCCACGAGCAGCCCGAGCCCCGACTTCTACGGCGGCGAGCGGCTCGGCGCGAACGTCTACGCGAACTCGGTGGTGGCGCTACGGGCGGCGACGGGCGACGTCGTCTGGCACTTCCAGGTCGTGCATCACGACCTGTGGGACTACGACGTGCCCGCTCAGCCCGTCCTCGTCAACGTGACTCGGGAGGGGAAGCCCGTTCCCGCCGTCGTCGTCGCGACCAAGATGGGCCACGTCTTCGTCCTGCATCGCGACACCGGCGCGCCGCTCTTTCCCGTCGAGGAGCGCGCCGTCCCGAAGAGCACCGTGCCCGGGGAGGAAGCGTCACCGACGCAGCCGTTTCCGATCCGGCCTCGCCCGCTCGGTGCCCGCGCGCCTCACCGCGGACGATGCGTGGGGACTGACGCCGGACGAGCGCGATGCGTGTCGCGCGCGGATCTCGCGGCTGCGGTCCGAGGGCATCTTCACGCCGCCGAGCTTCGAGGGCACCGTCATCTTTCCCGGCTACGTCGGCGGCGATGAACTGGGGCAGCGTCTCGTACGATCCGGTGCGCGGGCTGCTGATCGCCGCCACGAATCGCCTCGCGTTCGTGGTCACGCTGGTTCCGCGCGACCGGTACCAGCGCGGAGCGCGCCGCGGCCGCGCGCCCGGGCCGCGAGTTCGCTCCGCAGCGCGGCACGCCCTACGGGATGTATCGCGAGGCGCTGGTCGTCGCCGGGCGGCCTGCCGTGCAACCCGCCGCCGTGGGGCGCGCTGACCGCCGTCGATCTCGCGACCGGCGACGTCCGCTGGGAAGTGCCGCTCGGCACGTCGCCGGAGCTGCCGACGATTCCAGGGCTCGGTCGAACTGTCGGCGGCGCCCTCACGACCGCGAGCGGACTGATCTTCATCGGCGCGGCGCGCGACACGACGTTGCGCGCCTTCGACATCGAGACCGGGAACAGTGCTCTGGAGCGGTGAGCTGCCGGCGAGCGCGCAGGCGACGCCGATGACGTACCGTGCGCCGAGCGGCAAACAGTTCGTCGTGATCGCCGCCGGTGGGCACACCGCTTTGAGGACGAAGCCCGGCGACTATATCGTCGCGTTCGCGCTGCCGTGATGATCTACTCGAGCTCTACCAACCTCGAGAGGTGAGACCGCCATGAACAAGATCGTTGCCTCGCCCGAGCAGGCCGTCGCGGACATCCCCGACGGCGCGACGGTGGCCATCGCCGGGTTCGGCGTCGCGCACCGGTTTGCGACGGCCCTGATTTGCGCCCTGCGCGATCAGAAAACGAAAGATCTGACCCTCGTCTGCAATTCGCTCGGCGACGCCGGCGCGACCCGCGGTCAGATCCTCGCCGAGAACAACCAGGTGAAGAAGCTGATCGCGGCGTTCTCCGTGCGGCCGGGCACGCCGACCGCGAGCGAGGAGCAGATCGCGGCCGGCAAGATGGAGGTCGAGCTGGTTCCCCAGGGCATCCTGGTCGAGCGCTGCCGCGCGGGCGGCGCCGGAATCCCGGCGTTCTACTCGCCGACCGGTGTCGACACCGACCTCGCGACGGGACGGGAGATCCGCGAGTTCGAGGGCAAGCGCCACGTCCTCGAACACGCGATCCATGTGGACTACGCCCTGCTGCGAGGCTACCGCGCGGACCGTCTCGGCAACGTCCAGTTCCGCGGCGGGAGCCAGAATTTCAATCCGAGCTTCGCCAAGGCCGCGCGGGTCGCGATCGTCGAAGTGGACGAGATCGTCGAGCCCGGCGAGATCGCGCCCGAGCTGATCGATCTGCCCGGGATCTTCGTGTCGCGCGTCGTCAAGACGACGCACGTGGTCGACGGCAAGGCCTGGCGTCGGCCGGCGCGACGCCCCGCGGACCAGCCGCGCCTCTACGACGGCAAGCCGGCGCTGACGCGCGAAGGCATCGCGAGGAACGCGGCCAAGCTCGTCAAGGAAGGCACCTACGTGAATCTCGGCGTCGGCATCCCCACGATGGTGTCGAACTATCTCGAGGGTCGCGACGTGATCCTGCACGCCGAGAACGGCGTCCTCGGCTACGGCCGGATGGTCTCGGACGAGAACGAGATCGATCCGGACATCTACAACGCCGCCGGCCAGTTCGTCGCGCTGAACCGCGGCGCGTCGTTCTTCGACAGCGTCACCTCATTCGAGATGGCGCGCGGCGGCCAGATCGACACCGTCATCCTCGGGGCCTACGAAGTCGACGAGCACGGCAGCGTCGCGAACTGGAGCACGGCCGACGCCAAGCGCGGCGGCATCGGCGGCGCGATGGACCTGCTGTCCGGCAAGGGCGACCTGATCATCGTGATGGAGCACGTCGACAGCAAGGGCCGCCCGAAGCTACGGCGGAAATGCACCTACCCGCTGACCGGCAAAGCGTGCGTCAGCTACGTGGTGACCGATCTGGCGCTGCTGCGCTGGGACAAGGACCGCTTCGTCCTCGACGCCGTGGCGCCCGGGTTCACGCCCAAGGACGTGATCGCGCTGACAGAGATGGAGATCGCGGTCGCGCCCAACGTTCGGACGATGGAGTGACGCGGAGGCCACACATGCGAGCCGTGACCTTTTCCCGATTGGGTGGTCCCGAAGTACTAGAACTGTCGGACCTGCCTGAGCCGCAGCCCGGCCCCGGCGAGGTGCGCATCCGTGTCGCGGCGGCGACGGTCAACCCCACCGACATCAGCTTCCGCAGCGGACGGCAGCTGACCACCGCCCAGCTGGCCGAGATGGGGGTGCTGCCACCTTACATCCCCGGCATGGAGCTGGCCGGAGTGGTGGACGCCGTCGGCGAGGGCACGAGCTGGCGCCCTGGCGACCGTGTGATGGCGATCGTCAATCCGCGACG
The DNA here is from genome assembly GCA_963789955.1 of uncultured Candidatus Rokubacteria bacterium. GTDB lineage: Bacteria > Methylomirabilota > Methylomirabilia > Rokubacteriales > CSP1-6 > AR31. The sequence continues at coordinate 83,489 of CAWBMV010000015.1, read as the reverse complement.
TCCGGGCGGCGGCGCGCAGGCCGAGCTCGTGGTCGTTCCGGCCGCGTCCGTTGCCCGCGTGCCCGAGGGGACGACTCTGGAAGCCGCCGCGACTCTGCCGATGAACGGGCTGACGGTACGCCTCGCCCTTGACCGTCTCGCGCTCAAGCCGGGACAGACCCTCGGGGTCACGGGCGCAGCCGGCGCCGTCGGCGGCTACGCGGTCGAGCTCGGCGTCAGCGAAGGCCTGCGCGTGATCGCGGTGGCGCGATCTCAAGACGAAGCGCTGGTGAAGCGCTTCGGCGCGAAGACCTTCATACCCAGCGGCGACGCCGCGATCCGTGGCCTCTACGACGCGGCTCCCGGGGGTGTCGATGGACTGATCGACGCGGCGGTGCTCGACGCCACCGCCCTGCCCGCGATCCGTGATGGCGGCAAGCTGGCGACCGTGCGCGGCTTCGCCGGGCCGTCCGAGCGAGCCATCACGATCGAGCCGGTACGGGTCGCTTCGTACGTGCACAACCACGAAGCGCTCGATCGTCTGGGCCGTCTCGTCGCCGAAGGCCGGCTCACCTTGCGGGTGGCCGAGACGTTCCCGCCCGAGCGCGCCGCGGACGCGCAGCGCAAGATGGCCGCGGGCGGAACTCGAGGGCGGCTCGTGATCGTCTTCTAGTCGACCGTCGGAGAGAAGGAGTGACGCGATGACAGATGGTAAGGGGCCGCTGCACGGTATCCGCGTGATCGACCTGGGCCGCCATCAGGCCGGACCCCGCTGCGCCCAGGTGCTCGCCCGCCTGGGGGCGGAGGTCATCAAGATCGAGCGGCTGGGCGGCGAGGAAACCCGGTACCACGCACCGTGGGTGCGCAAGCAAAGCGCGTACTGGGTTCAGTACAACAGCGGCAAGAAGAGCGTGAGCATGGACTTGCGCCGCGAGGAAGCGAAGACCGTCCTGCGCAAGCTGATCAAGGCCTCCGATGTGCTCGTGCAGAATTTCCGACCTGGGACCATCGAAGAGATGGGCTTCGGGTACGACGTGCTGAAGGCGCTGAACCCCCGCATCATCATGGTCAACGTCTCCGCGTACGGGCAATTCGGTCCCTACAAAGACCAGATCGGCTACGACCCCATCGGCCAGACCATGTCCGGCGTCGCGATGGTCACCGGCGAGGACGGCATGCCGCCGATTCGCGCGGGCGTTCCCATCATCGACCGCACCACCGCGCTGCACTCCGCGATCGGCACCCTGGCGGCCCTCCTCGAGCGCAGCATCTCGGGCGAGGGGCAGAGCATCGACGTGTGCCTGGCCGACTCCGGCTACAGCATGACCGAGATTCCCATCACCGCCTATCACGGCGCCGGAACCGAGCCGCAGCGGGGCAAGTCCGATGCGCCGCCCAGCGGCATGTACCCCTGCAAGAACGGCTGGGTCCTGATCGCGGCCGGCGATCAGCATCACTGGCATCGCGTATGCGCCGCCCTGGGGAAGCCCGAGTGGCAGGAGGATCCGCGCTTCATCACCCGCCGCGAGCGTGGCAAGCACGCCGAGATCGTGAACGAGGCGATGCGCGCGCTGATGGGCACGATGACGATGAAGGATGCCATCGCCCACTTCACGAAGCACGACGTCGTCGCCGCGCCGGTGAACACCATCGCGCAGGCCGCTCAGGATCCCCATCCCTGGGAACGACGGGCGATGGTCGAGGTCCCCGATTTCCTGGCCGGCACGATCGCCGTCTCCGGTGACTTCTGGCACTTCAGCCGCACGCCCGCCGTCGTCGGCTCGACACCCAAGGTGGGCGAGCACAACGACGAGGTGCTAGGCCTCCTGGGCTACTCCGAAGAAGAGATCGCCGGCCTGTACGCGAAGGACGTGATCAGCAAGTCGCATCACTACGACACGCTTTCCGGCTGAAGCCGAGACCCAATCCCACGAACTGGAGATGACCGTGGCGAGACTACCCCTGGCGACCAGAGAGAGTGTCCCCGAAACGCAGCGGACGATCTTCGATGAAATGGTGAAAGGACTTGGATCGATCCCGCGCTATGGCCCGGGTTCCGTCCTGATCCACGTGCCGAAGGCGCACCAGTGGGCCACGCTCCTGAATCACTACCTGCGCGAAGAGTCCTCGCTGACGAAGAAGATCCAGGAGCTCGCCATGCTGGTGACCGCGCGAGAGCTCGATTGCCAGCACATCTGGAACGCGCATGCGGGCTCCGCGCGCAAGGCGGGCGTCCGCGGTGAGATCGTCGACGCTCTGCGCGAGCGCAAAGAGCTTCCGGCTCTCGCTGCCGACGAGGCGGCGGTGGTGAACTACGGCCGCGAATTCTTCCGTACCCGTCGCGTGAGCCGGGGGGCGTTTCAGGCCGCGCTCGAGCAGTTCGGCCGCCAGGGAGTGGTCGAGCTCGCGCTGGTCATGGGGAACTACAGTCTGCTGGCGCTGCTCATCAACTCGTTCGACACCGACTTGCCGCCGGATCGGACCGAGCCGCTCCTGCCCGTTTAGCGCGTTCCGCGCGGAGTCTCCTCGCGCATGTCCATGGGAGTCTTGCCCGGCGGGAGCGGCGGGCGCCGCACCAGGTCGTCGTAGGCCCGTCCAGCCTCGTAGTCTCGAATCAACTGCTCCGGATCGAAGATGATGCCGATAGGATTCTCGGCGAAGTCCGGGCCCGTCAAGTACGCGTGCGCCTCGTCCATGGTGGCGAAGACATCGATCTGCAGCTCGACGCGCAGGCCGTCGGGGTCGCGATAGTACATGGAGATCGTCGGCCCGTGGTTGATGCAACGCGCGGGCTCGATCCCACTCGCCTTGAGCCGCCGATAGGTCGACAAGAGCTCACCCAGATCGGCGTACGTGTAGGCGATGTGGTGCACGCCGGCGGCCGCCGGCTCCGGCGCCGGACTGTCGGGCATGTTGATGACGGCAACCCTGTGATGCTCGTCGTCGTAGGTCAGGAACGCGATGAAATCGTTGCGGAAGGCCACCCGCGCCTGCAGCACGGTGGCGTACCAGGCGATCACCGCGTCGAAGTTGGCAGTCTTGAGAACGATGTGGGCGAACTTCTGCGGCGAGATCCGCTGCGAGGCGGCCGGCAGCGCCCGAGTCACGGTTGTCGCTGTACTCATCGCATCCTCCAGGATGTGGGGGTGGAATGATTGTATCCCGTCGGACAGCCTAGAGGACCTAGAGGACTATGAGCACTCGCTGATCTTGAACTCGACCCTCCGATCGAGCGCATCGCGCGCATCGTCGGTGCCCGTGCCCACGAGATTCTCCCGGAAGCCCATCCCCGACGCTCGAGTCCGCGGGGCGAGCTGGGGCGCCTCCGTTTCGAGGCGCTGCTTGATGTAGGTGGCGCGCTGCAGAGAGAGTCGGTCGTTGTAGGGCACTGATCCAGTCCGGCTCGTGTGGCCCACCAGGTTCATACAGACTCTCGCCAACACCGCCTGTCGCGCGATTTGCCGCAACCAGAAGCCGTACGGCCCGCTGACTTGCGGGTCGGACCAGAAGTTGGTCGTCCCGGGATTGAACAGGAACTTCACGCCGAGGTTGTTGCTGCTCAATCCGAGCGCGACGACCTTACCGAACGCCGCCTCCGCCTCGTTCGCGCGGCCGAGCTTCCACGAGGCGAGGTAGATCCCGTTGAGCACCCGCAGCTGCTCGCCTCCTGGTTTGGCCGACGCAGTCTGATAGAGCGCGAGGGCGTCCTGATAGTTGCCGCCGTTGTAGGCGATGGTGGCCTCGCTGACGACGGTCGCCGTGGCAACGCGCTCGAAGTAGACCGGATCAGCCGGGCGACCGGGTGGCGTCTTGGAGGTGGCGATGTAGCCGTCGACCACCTGGTCCTTCACCACGACGGGACTGTCGCGGTAGTACGGCGTCGGATTCGTATCCACTCCTTCGTCGCGCGCGCGCGACGACGCCTGCGCCACGACCATCCCGTCCTTCAGATCCGTCACCGCCAGGTTGATCTCGAACACCTGGGACGCCCCGGGCTGGCTACTCGCGACGCGCGCCATCGTCCCGGTCAACAGATACTGCGCCTGGCTCAGGTTGAGCACCTGAAAGGGCACGACGTCGAGCTGCGCGGCGCTGCTGCGGAGCCGCTCCGCCACCCGTTGCTCGAGGAGGAGGGTCGCCGCGGTCTGCTGGCCGGAGGCCGCATCGACCATGGGGTCGATCACCAGGCTTCGCCTGGCTTCCGTCTTGGTCGAAGGTCCCGGCCGTTGCTGCAGCTGGGTCACCAGGCCGTCCGTGGCCACGTTCACCGCCTCGTCGAAGCTCCGCTCGGACGTGTCGCTGGTCGGCGCCGCAATCGGAGCCGGCGCCGGAGCGGGAGTGGCGCACCCGGCGACGATCAGGAGCACGCCGGCGCAAACGAGCAGGTTGCGGATCATCATCGGCAATCCCTCGTGAGGAACGTCTGCTCCTCGTCCGTCAATGACTCGCCCAGCGATGCGCGCTCCAAAATATCACTGCAGCGGCGGGGGCCCGGAGCCGGCGGTCGAGCGGCGGGGGCCTTCGGGGCCGCGGGATTGCGGGCGGTCGCGCGTATCCCCTCGCTCGAGAAGACGACGGCCCCATAGGACTCCGAACAGGGGCCGCTGGAGGGACAGATGACCTTCCCGACCAGCTGTCCGAGCACGTCGATGTCGCGCCGTTCATCGGACACGATGGCCAGGAACTCGGCGTTCGCCGGCCACGGCAGGTCGGGCAAGGTCAGCGTCTGGCCGGGCCGGACGCGATTGTTCGTGTCCGCCGCCCTGGGGAACAGCATTGCGACAAACAGCGGAGCACCGTCGAATTGGTTGGCCGAGGCGGCCAGCACATACACGTAGCCGGGCGTCGAAGAACCGATGCGGACCGCGCCTCTTTCAACCGAAGCGGTCACGGCGTGCCCCCGATCTCGGCCGTCGAAGATTTCTTTCAACATCTGTCTCGGGCTGGACGGCTTGTCGGACACGCGCGGCGGCGGCGCTTGAGTGGGCTGGCTGGCCTGCGGCATCACGGGCGGAGCGGCGGCTTCTTGCGCTGGCTGGGGCGGGACCGGAAGCGGCTTCATTCGCTGCACGAGATAAAACGAGCTGGCGGCCGCGATCGCGAAAAGCACGATCGCGGCCGCGGCGGAGAGCCACGGTACTGCGCCTTCGCCGAGGTCCAAAGGAGGCAAGCAGTCGCCTGGTCTCCGTCGTCGGAGGGGCCGGGGCCGGCCGAGCCGGCATCGCGACCGTCGGATCACCATCGTCCGGGTGTGGCGTCGTGCTCATCGCCGCCTATATCCTACGATGCGTCGTCAGGGACGCAGCGGAATCAGCGGCGGGCCGGCGACGATCCGGTTGGCGATGCGCCCGAGTTGCTCCACCTCGTAGACGATCTCATCGCCGACCGCGAGCCACGGATACGCGGCGGCGTCCCGCGTCCGCAGCTCGGCCAGACAGCCGTTGCCACAGGTGCCCGTCCCAGCACGTCCCCGGCGCACACCTTCGTCCCTCGAGACGCGTACGCGATGATCTCGCCGATCGACCAGAAGGCGTTGGACCAGCGGTCGCGGCCGTACTCGCGGCCGTTGACCGAGACGACCATCTGGAGATCGTAGCCCATCGGGCGCGCCACGGCTCGAGCTCGTCCTTCGTCACGAGCCACGGCCCGAGGGTCGTCGCGGTGTCCTTGCCCTTGGCGGGGCCGAGCCGCATCTCCATCTCGTTGCGCTGCACGTCGCGGGCGCTCCAGTCGTTGAACAGGCAGTAGCCGACGACGTGGTCGACGGCGTTCTTCGGGTCGAGGTTCTCGCCCGCGTCCAATGACGACGCCGATCTCGCACTCGAAGTCGAGATTCTGGCACGCGGATCGGCACCGGACGTCGCGGTAGCGCCACCCGGTCGACGACCGCGTTCGACGCGAGCGTCGTGCGCCCCGGACACCGCTCGCCGTCATCGCCGAGCGGGCGATCGGCGCGAGCGCCGTCACGGACTCGCCACCTCGTTCCAGGTCGCTCCGTGAGCGGAGCAGTCGCCGTCGATCTCGGAGGTCGCGCGTGCCGTGAACGAGTAGACCGTATGTCTCGCACCACGTCCGCTCAGTGGTGTCGAAGGTATCCGTCGCGGTGGGCGAGTATCTCCGCGTGTCGGCGCGATGACGAACGACACGACGTCATCGAACCATTCCGCCGCAGGAGATCGCCATGAGACGCCCATCCATCGTCATGGGATCGGGTTGACCGTTCTCGGGTGCGCCTACATGTCGTTCGGTCAGTCCGACGCCGGCTGGACCACGCTCATCGATGGCGCGACCGGTCTGGACAACTGGAACCGCATCGGTGATGCCAACTGGCGCTCCGAGGCCGGCGCCATCATCGCGGACAAGGGCAAGGGCGGCTTCCTCGTCTCGAAGAGCTCGTACAAGGATTTTCAGATCCGGGTGGAGTTCTGGGCGGATCACACCACGAACAGCGGCGTCTTCCTTCGCTGCTCCGATCCCAACGCGATCACCGCGACCAACGCCTACGAGGTGAACATCTACGATCAGCGCCCCGAGCCGGCCTACGGCACCGGGGGAATCGTCAACGTGGCCAAGGTGTCGCCCATGCCCAAGGCCGGCGGCAAGTGGAACACGTACGAGATCACGGCCAAGGGCTCGCAGCTCACCGTGGTGCTGAACGGCGTCCAGACCGCCAATGTTCAGGACAGTCAGCACGCGCAGGGACCGATCGCGCTTCAGTTCGGCAACGGGCCCAAGGACGCGCCCGGCGGCGCCATCAAGTGGCGCAAGGTGCAGATCAAGCCTCTGTAGAGAAGGTTGCTCTTGTGAGCGTGATCGCGGATATTCGCACCACGGCACCGCAATCCTGGGAGGAAAGATCATGGCGCGCCTGACCATCAACGGCAAAACCCAAGAGGTCAATGTCAGCCCCAGCACGCCCCTTCTGTGGGCGATCCGAGAGCAGGTCGGCCTCACGGGGACCAAGTACGGATGCGGCGTCGCGATGTGCGGCGCCTGCACGGTGCACCTCGACGGCAAGGCGGTCCGTTCCTGCGTGCTGCCGGTCGCCTCGGCGGAGGGTAAGCAGATCACCACGATCGAGGGCCTGGCGAATGGCGGCGTCTTGCACAAGGTCCAGAAGGCCTGGGTCGACTACGACGTGCCCCAGTGCGGTTACTGCCAGGCCGGGATGATCATGGCGGTGGCGGCGCTTCTGAAGGACAAGCCGAAGCCGACCGACGCCGACATCGACGCGGGGATCACCAACATCTGCCGTTGCGGTACGTTCCAGCAGGTGCGCGAAGCCATTCACGCCGCGGCGAAGGCATAGAGGGAGAGCCATGATCATCAAGACCCCGAAGATCGATCGGCGCTCGTTCGTCATCGGCACGGCGGCCGTCGGCGCCGGGCTCACCCTCGGCCTGAAGATCCCGTTCGGCGCCAATGTCGTTCGAGCGCAGGACGGCGCGCCCGAGATCAACGCCTGGGTGGTCATCCGCCCGGACGACACGGTCGTGGTCCGGATCGCCCGCTCCGAGATGGGACAGGGCACGCTCACCGGTCTGGCGCAGATGGTCGCCGAGGAGCTCGACTGCGACTGGACGAAGGTGACCACCGAGTATCCGACGCCCGGCCAGTCCGTCGCGCGCAAGCGCGTGTGGGGCGATTTCTCCACGGGCGGCAGCCGCGGCATCCGACAGTCCAACGAGTACGTCCGCAAGGGCGGCGCCGCCGCTCGCGTCATGCTGGTGCAGGCCGCGGCCAATGCCTGGGGCGTGCCGGCCGCCGAGTGCAGCGCCGCCAACAGCGTCATCACGCACAAGCCGTCCGGTCGCACGACCACGTACGGCAAGGTGGCGGAAGCCGCCGCGAAGCTGACGCCGCCGGCCGATGTCCCGCTCAAGGATCCCAAGGAGTGGAAGATCATCGGCAAGTCGGTGAAGCGCCTGGACACCGTACAGAAGGTGACCGGCGCGCAGGTCTACGGGTTCGATCTCAAAATGCCGGGAATGCTCAACGCCGCGATCAAGGAGTGCCCGGTGTTCGGCGGCAAGGTGAAGAGCTTCGAAGCCGCCAAGGCGCAGAGCATGCCCGGCGTGAAGCACGTCGTGCAGGTCGGCGACTCCGCGGTCGCGGTCGTCGCCGAACACGTGGTGGCAGGCCAAGACCGCGCTCGATGCGCTGCCGATCGTCTGGGACGAGGGCGCCGAACGCGAAGGTGTCGAGCGCCACGATCGCCGACACGCTGAAGGAAGGCCTCGACGCCGATCAGGCCTTCGTGCGGACCCAGATCGGCGACGTGAAGGGCGCGATCGCCGGCGCTGCGAAGAAGGTCGAGGCGGTGTACGCGTATCCGTTCCAGAACCACGCGCCGATGGAGCCGATGAACGCGACGGCCAAATACACGGATGATCGCTGCGAGGTCTGGGTGCCGACGCAGAACGGCGAGGCCGCGTTCGCGGCGACCTTGGCGGCGTCCGGTTTGCCAGCCGACAAGTGCGAGGTCTACAAGATCAACCTCGGCGGCGGCTTCGGTCGCCGCGGCGCCTTCCACGACTACGTCACGCAGGCCGTGCGGATCGCCAAGCAGGTCCCGGGCACGCCCGTGAAGCTCCTGTGGTCGCGCGAGGAAGACATGCAGCAGGGCCGTTATCACCCGGTCATGCAGGCGAAGATGAGCGGCGGGCTGGACGCGAGCGGCAATCTCGTCGGCCTGCACATGCGGCTGTCGGGCCAGTCGATCCTGGCCTCCGTGTTCCCGCAGAACCTCCAGGACGGCCGGGACAACGCGACGTTCCAGGGTGTCGATCCGAGCGGTGATTTCACGCTCGGCTACACCGTGCCCAATCTCCTGATCGACCACGCGATGCGCAACACGCACGTCCCGCCCGGATTCTGGCGCGGCGTGAACATCAACCAGAATGCGATCTTCCTGGAGTGCTTCATGGACGAGCTCGCGGCGGCCGCCGGTCAGGACGCGCTCGAGTTCCGGCGCAAGCTGATGAGCAAGCATCCCAAGCATCTCGCGGTGCTGAACGCCGTGGCCGACCGAGCCGGATGGGGCAAGCCGGCCCCGCAGGGCGTGCACCGAGGGCTGGCGCACATGATGGCGTTCGGCAGCTACGTGGCCGCGTGCGCGGAGGTGTCCGTCAGTGGCGGCGACAAGGTGAAGGTGCGGCGGATCGTCTGCGCGACCGATCCCGGCTATGCCGTCAACCCCGGGCAGATCGAGCGCCAGATCGCCGGCTCGTTCGTCTATGGTCTGTCGGCGGTCTTCATGGAAGAGTGCACGGTGAAGGACGGCGCCATCGAGCAGACGAACTTCACCAACTACGACTCGATGAAGATCGCACAGATGCCGAAGGTGGAGTCGATCATCATGCCGTCCGGCGGATTCTGGGGCGGCGTCGGCGAGCCGACGATCTGCGTGGCGGCGCCGGCGGTCCTGAACGCCATGTTCCGGGCGACCGGGAAGCGCATCCGCACGTTCCCGCTCAAGAACCACGGCTACCAGATGGTGTGAGTGATGCGTAGTGTCGTGGCCGCCGTGATCGCGTGTGTATCGATCGCGGCGGCCACCGTCGCATCGGCCGAGCCGCCGGCGGGCGCCGCGGCGTGCTCGGGCTGTCATCCCTCGTCGGCGCGCGGCCCCTCGCCCGTGGCGCGGCTCGCCGGGCGCGATCGCGCCGAGATCGTCAAAGCGATGCATGACTTCCGCTCGGGCGAACGCGCAGCCACCGTCATGGACAGGATCGCCAAGGGATTCACCGACGACGAGATCCAGGCGATCGCCGCCTGGTACGCCGAACAAAAATGAAGACCGACCGTCGCGCGTTCCTCAAGCTCGGCGTCGCGGCGACGGCCGCCGCGGCCCTCTGTCCCCTTCCGGCGCGCGCTCAAGCGGGCCGGCCCCGTGTCGTGGTCGTCGGCGGAGGCTTCGCCGGCGCGAGCTGTGCCCGCGCGCTCCGCCACACCGACCCGCGCATCGTGGTGACCCTGGTCGAGCCGAGCGCGACGTTCATCGCGTGCCCGTTCAGTAACTCCGTGATCGGCGGCCTGCGGGAGCTCTCCGCGCAACAGTTCACCTACGAGCGCGTCGCCGCCGATGGGATCACGATCGTCCGCACGGCCGCGACCGCGATCGACGCACCGACGAAATCGGTCACGCTCGCCGACGGCGCGAAGCTGTCGTACGACCGGCTCGTGCTGGCGCCCGGCATCGACATCAAATGGGGGGCGCTGCCCGGCTACGACGAGGCGGCGGCCGCCGTGATGCCGCACGCGTGGCGCGCGGGCGAGCAGACCCTGCTGCTGCGCCGCCAGCTCGAGGCGATGGACGACGGCGGGCTCGTCATCATCTCGGCGCCGGCGAATCCGTTCCGGTGTCCGCCCGGGCCCTACGAGCGCGCGAGCCTGATCGCTCACTACCTGAAGACGAAGAAGCCGAAGTCGAAGCTGCTCGTGCTCGACGCGAAGGACGCGTTCTCGAAGCAGCGGCTGTTCCAGGCCGCCTGGGCCGAGCTTTATCCGGGCCTGCTCGAGTGGGTGCCACTCTCCAAGGGCGGCAATGTCACCTCGGTCGACGCCGCCACACTCACGCTCGTGACCGACTTCGGTAAGCACCAGGCCAAGGTGGCCAACGTCATCCCGCCGCAGAAGGCGGGCCGCATCGCGGAGGTCGCCGGCGTCGCCGATCGCAGCGGCTGGTGCCCGATCGATCCGGTCACGTTCGAATCGAAGCTACAGGCCGGCATCCACGTCATCGGCGACGCCGCGATCGCCGGCGCGATGCCGAAGTCGGCGTTCGCCGCGAACTCCCAGGCCAAGGTGTGCGCCGCCGCGGTGGCGACGCTCCTCGCCGGCAGCCCGCCGCCGAGCCCCAAGCTGATCAACACGTGCTACAGCCTCGTGGCGCCGGACTACGGGATTTCCGTCGCCGGCGTCTACCAGCCCACGGGCGGACAGCTCGCCGACGTTCCCGGCTCCGGCGGCGTGAGCCCGTCGGACGCGCCGCGCGAGACGCGCAAGGCAGAGGCGATACTCGCCGAGGCCTGGTTCCACACGATCACGGCCGAGGCGTTCGGGTGAGATTCGCCGCGGCCGTCGTCGCCGCCTGCTGCACGGTGGCCACGGCGAGCGGCGGGGTGGCGGCGGCGCAAGACTCGATCCCGACGTCGCTCACCGGTGCCAAGGGCGACCCCGCGCGCGGCCGCGCGATCGTCACCAACCGCCAGCTCGGCCTGTGCCTGCTCTGCCACAGCGGACCGTTTCCGGAGGAGCGCTTCCAGGGCAATCTCGCGCCCGATCTGGCGGGTGCCGGCAAGCGCTGGTCCGAGGGTCAGCTGCGTCTTCGGATCGTCGATTCGAGCCGAATCAACGCGGCCACGATCATGCCGGCGTATCATCGAACCGATGGGCTCGCGCGGGTCGCGCCGGCGTGGCGCGGCAAGCCCGTCCTGAGCGCCGAGCAGATCGAGGACGTGGTGGCCTTCTTGACGACGTTGAAAGACTGATGGACCGCGAGACGACGCGCCGCACATTCTTGCAAGCCGCCGCGGCCGGCCTGGGACTCGGGGCCGTCATCACCGTGGCGCCCGCGCATGCAACCCCCGAGGCGATGCAAGACGCCATCCGCAAGGTCGTCGGCTCGTCCCGCGTCTCGAAGGGCCGGGTGAAGCTCGAGCTGCCGCCGCTCTCCGAGAACGGCAACACCGTGCCGCTCACGGTCAGTGTCGAGAGTCCGATGACGCCGGCCGATCATGTGCGCGCGATCCACGTGTTCACCGAGCTGAACCCTCAGCCCGAGGTCGTGAGCTTCCGCTTCGGGCCGCGCGCCGGGCTGGCGCGCGTGTCGACGCGCATCCGGCTCGCCAACACCCAGACGGTGACCGCGATCGGCGAGCTCAGCGACGGCTCGTTCTGGTCCGCGAGTGCGGCGGTCGTGGTGACCTTGGCCGCCTGCCTCGAGGACGCGTAGTCGTGGCCAACGCGCTCGTCAACGTGCCGCCTCGCGCCCGGCGCGGTGAGGTCATCGAGATCAAGACCCTGATCTCGCACCCGATGGAGACCGGGTATCGCCGCAGCCAGCTCGGCACGTCGATCCCGCGCGACATCGTCCGCCTCTTCGTGTGCACCTACAACGGCACGGAGGTCTTCCGGGCCGAGCTCCATCCGGCGATCGCCGCGAATCCCTTCTTCGTCTTCTCGACCGTCGCCACCGAGAGCGGGACCCTCGCGTTCCAGTGGACCGGCGACAACGGCTTCTCGGCGACCGAGTCGGCCGCGATCACGGTCGATTGAGAGGGAGCTTTGTCCGGCTCCTCGCCGCGACGGCGCTGACCCTGCTCGCCGGGACGGCGTTCCCCGGCGAGATCCCGCAGGCCGAGCGCCGCTCGGGCTACGACTTCATGAGCCGTGAGACGCGCGCGATGCAGGACGATGATGCAACCAATCCCGGAATGCTCGGGGTGCTCGAGGGCGGCGGGCTGTGGGCGCGCAAGGCCGGCACCGCCGGCCGCGCCTGCGCCGACTGCCACGGCGAGGCGCGCGCCAGCATGAAGGGCGTGGCGGCGCGCTATCCGGCGCTCGACGCCAAGCTGAAGCGGCCCGTGAACCTCGAGCAGCGCATCAACCTGTGCCGGGCCGAGCGTCAGCAGGCGCCGGCGCTCGCCTACGAGAGCCGGGAGCTCCTCGCCCTGACGGCGTTCGTGGCGCGCCAGTCACGCGGCCTGCCGATCGACATCGCGATCGACGGTCGCGTGCAGCCGTTTCTCGACAACGGCCGCGCCGCGTTCTATCGGCGGCAGGGCCAGCTCAACCTCGCCTGCAGCCAGTGTCACGACGATAACTGGGGCAAGCGCCTCGCCGGCAACGCGATCCCGCAGGCGCATCCGACCGGCTATCCGGTCTACCGGCTCGAATGGCAGAGCCTCGGCTCGCTTCAGCGACGGCTGCGCAACTGTCTGGTCGGAATCCGCGCCGAGCCCTACGAATACGGCGCCCCTGAGCTCGTCGAGCTCGAGCTGTTCCTGATGTGGCGGGCTCGGGGGATGGCGATCGAAGCGCCCGGCGTCCGGCCCTGAGCGGGCGCGAGCGCGTGGACGATACAGGGTGAGCCATGAAACGAGCGCTGATGCTGACCGGCGACATCAACCTCCTGAACGTCACCGATCCTCACGTGCCGTTCGCGCTCATCCGGGACACGTTACGCGAGGCCGACGTGCTGTTCGGCAATCTGGAATGCTGCTTCCATGAGCCCGCCACCGGGCACTCGGCGGAACGCGAGGGCTTCTATGCTCCGCTCGCATCAGCTCAGGCTCTCGTCATTGGCGGGTTTCACGCGGTCGGCAACGCCAACAACGTGAACTACGGCGAGGAGGCGATTCGGTCGTCGCTCAGACAGCTCGAAGCGATTGGCATTTCGTGGACCGGAGCCGGCGTGAATCGCCAGGCTGCGCGCGCTCCCGCCATCGTCACCCACGAAGGATTGCGTTTCGGCTTCGTGCAACGGACCTCCGTCTACTGGGCCACCGGCCACGAGGCCACCGACAATTCCGCCGGTGTCGCCGTCCTGACGGGACGCACCGCGTACGAGCCGCCGCTGCAGACGCAGCGCCCCGGGGTCCCGCCCGCGAATCGTCCCGGGCTTCCGCCCGCGATCCACACCTGGGCGGACGTCAAGTCGCTCGCCGAGTTCGCGACCGATCTACGGGCGCTGCGCGCCGGCGCCGACATCGTGGTCGCCTCTCATCACTGGGGACTGTTCGAGGACGTCCTCGACTATCAGGTGGAGATCGCCCACGCCGCGATCGACGCCGGCGCCGACGTCGTCATGGGCCACGGACCGCACTACGCGTGCGCGGTCGAGATGTATCGTGGCAAGCCGGTTTTCTACGGCCTCGGCAGCTTCTCGTTCCACACGGGGCATGGCCGCCGGGCCCACGGCGACTGGGTCGGAATGCTCGCCCGTCTCACCTTCGACGACTCGGCGCTCGTGCAGGTGGCGTTCTCTCTGGTGCGCCACAACGAGCGCAACGAAACCTATGTCTGTGACCCGCGCCACGACACGGAAGCGGTCGAGCAGATCGTGCGACGCTGCGACAAGCTCGGCACGACGCTCACGATCAGCGGCCGCGAGCTGATTGTGTGGACGAGGCCGTGATGCTGGACGCCGATTAGGGTATGACCATCAAGCCGGTCGCGGCCTTGTTGCCGATGCCGATGAGGGTGTCGACGATGAAATCGCCGGGACAGACCAGGAACGCGCGCTCCTGCTTCGGGTTGTTGATCGGCCCGCCCTTGATCACCCGCTTGAAGACGTGGCCACTGCGCCACACGATCGCGAACGTCCGGTCGTCGCCCAGTTCGTTGGAGTCGCGCCGGTTGAGACAGAAGCGGTCCACCACCTTTTTCATGTCCTTCTCGTAGTACTCCTCGCCGTAGTGGGAGGCCATGAAATCGGCGTAGGCCTTGATCTCCTCGGGCTTCTGCAGGGGGGGCGGCGCCACGCTCATGCCCACGGCGGCCAGCGCGTCGTTGCCGTAGAGGGGCTTGGTGTTCGGACGCCGCTTGCGTTCCTCGGCGTCGGTGAAGATGCTGAAGCCCTTGGCCCGGACCTCGGCGATGGTGTCGCCGAGAATCCCCTTGGCCACGTCGGCCTCCTGGATGGAGATGAAGCGGTCGACCATCCTCAGGAGGTGGACCGTATTACATTGGTTGTCGTTCGTCTCGAGGCCGTCGTCCGGGATCTCCCGCTTGGCCGCCAGCACCTCCGGGGTGTCGCACGGCAGCTTGAAGAGCGCGGTGGTCTTGAAGTCGAACGCCTGCTTCGGAGGACGGGGGCGGTCGAGCACCCTTCCGTCAGCACCGCAAGCGCGAGCAGGATCAGGAGTCGTCGCATGGCCTCGGCCTTGCCTTGCCACAAAGCAAGGGCCCTGCCAGACCCCGCTCACCCCTCACCCTGGTCGAGTAAACGAGATCTAAAGCGCTCTCTACGAACAGGTTTACCGGCCGGAGCGTGCTCCGGGCATCGACGGACAGCGCCGCCCGCCCCGCCGTGCACGGACCGGGGCGAGCGTGCCCCACTGTGGGACAAGCTCCCCACAGCGAAAAGGGGCTAGAGCACTCCCTCGCGTTTCAAGGCCGCGATCTCATCCGCGCCCACGCCGAGCCAGGCGCTCAGCACCTCGGCGCTGTGCTGCCCGAGCTGCGGTGACGGTTTGATCCGCGCCGTCTCACCGTCGACCCGCACCGGCCAGGTCGGCATCTTGAACGGCCCGCTCGGGTGCTCCATCACCTGCATGATGCCGCGCTTCTCGAAGCTCGGATCGTTCTGAAGCTCCATCGTGTCGAACACGGCGCCGGCCGGTACGCCGACGCCGCTGATCAGGGTCATCGCCTCTTCCTTCGTGTGCTGCCGCGTCCACTCGTTGATGATCGCGTCGACCTCGGCCTCACGCTCGACACGCGCGGCGCCGGTGGCGAAGCGCGGGTCGTCGATCAGCTCCTCTCGCCCGATCAGGCGCATCAGCCGCCCCCAGTGCTCGGGATTGCCGCGGCTCGTCGTGATGTAGATCCAGTCGTTGCAGCCGAGCGGTTTGCATTGATAGAGCCCCGAGGGCGAGTTGGTGCCGGCGACGGATTTTCCGCCACGGCGCCGCGCCGGCTTCCCCGTGCGCGCCTGGGTGGCGAAGCACGTGCGCATGTAGTGGAGCATGGCGTCCTGCATCGCGACCTGGAGCCGCCGTCCCTTGCCGGTCCGCTGCCGCTCGAGGATCGCGCC
This sequence comes from uncultured Candidatus Rokubacteria bacterium, assembly GCA_963789955.1. Classification (GTDB taxonomy): domain Bacteria; phylum Methylomirabilota; class Methylomirabilia; order Rokubacteriales; family CSP1-6; genus AR31. The sequence goes on along the minus strand of CAWBMV010000015.1, from coordinate 67,750 downwards.
GAGGATCGTCACGGCCATCAACATGCCGGTGCCGGTGTCGCCGAAGCTCGGGCCCGGCTTCACCGGCGGCCGATCGGGCTCGCCGGTCACGCTGATCATGCCGCCCGCGGCCTGCGCGATCATGTCGAAGGCGAGGCCGCTCTCGTACGTGCTCCCGGTGCCGAAGCCCTTGATCTGGCAGAAGATGATGCGCGGGTTGAGCTTCTTCACCTCGTCGTAGCCGAGCCCGAGCCGATCGATCGTGCCCGGCGCCATGTTCTCGACCGTGACGTCCGCCTTCTTCAGCAGCTCCTTGACGAGCTCGAGCCCGCGCGGCGACTTCAGATTGACCGTCATGGACTTCTTGTTGGCGTTGAACATGTGGAAGTAGAAGGGTCGTCGTCGGGCTTGCCCGGCCGCAGCCGGCGGCCCGGGTCGCCCGTCTTCGGGTTCTCGACCTTGATCACGTCGGCGCCGAGCCAGGCGAGCGCCTCGGTGCACGACGTGCCGGCCTCGAACTGGGTGAAATCGACGACTCGGATGCCGGTGAGGCAATTGAGGTCCCGGGAGTTTTCACTGGTCATGGTCGGCTCCAATCCCCCTCGTGCCCCTCTGGGGCTCCCTGTGACGGCCGCGTCTTCACGCCCTCTGACGATCGGGCCCCCGACGGAACGAACCGAGCGTAGTCGGCGGATGCATCCAGGTCAATGCGTCGCCTCGTTGGGCTTCGGTCACGTGCCGTCGGCTCATGGCGCGGCCGGGCGGATCTCGAGCAATGACACGCTCGGCAGCGGCAGCGCGATTCGCAACGTCAGCACCCCATCACGGACCGTGACGGTCTGGTCGGGCTCGAGCCGCTCGAGCTCCTGACGCTCCTGGATGGCGCGCAGGTCATGCTCGGAGGGGTCTTGTGGACCGCCGAGCGCGCGCCACACGGCGTGGCTGTTGCTGTGCGCGCTGTCGATCCGCCAGTGGCTCACGCGGGCGCCGCCGCTGAACGGGAGATGATCGACTCGTACCGTGACGGCGGTGGCGCGCGAGTCGGTGGCGTATTGATCGTCGGCATGGCGCCACACGAGCACGCGCACGCCATCGCGGCCGGTCGTGGCGAGCGCGTCGACCTCTTCCGGCATCCCCGTATCGCCGTCATCGAGGCGGTCCAGCGGCCACGCCGAGGTCGACTCGACGGCCAGACGCGTCTCGCCGAGGCGGCTCAGCATCCGATAGGCGTTGAGCACCGGCTTCTCGATGCCTTGCGCCGTGAACAAGCTGCGCGTGCCCTCGAAGAAGCGCTCGCCCTCGAAGTAGAAGCTCCAGGTGCGTGGCCTGGTGAACGCGGGCGCCGCCCCGCAGGTCGAGATCGAGGAGCTTCTTCATGAGCTTGCACTGGAAGACCGGGAAGTACTCGGTGTTGCGGTATGCAAAGTTCGAATTGTCGTACACGCCCCAGTGAGCGGGCACGGACGCGTCGCACTCGTCCACGATGCACGGCAGGTCGCGGAACTCCGGATGGCGCGCCGACGGCGTCGAGCGCCGCGCGAACCTCGCGCAACATCTTGAGGCTCGACGGCGACTCGCGCGTGGGCGCGGGCCCGCCGAGTGGCCCGTAGACGCGCCAGGGCGTGAAGCGGCCGCCCTTCGTGTGGAACGACACGAAGTCGAGCGGGGCGCCGGTGCGCGCGCAGTGGGCGAGAAACCCGCGCAGGACCTCGTTGCCGCGCCGGCCGGGTCCGAGATCGCCGGTCGTCGTCGGGCCGCCGACCGCCGCCTCGGGCAGCGCGGCCTTCACCGCGGCCGCCGTCACGTCGTAGAGCGCGTGGAACTGCTCGGGCGTGCCGCGCCAGTACGTAGATGTCCGGCTCGTTCCACAGCTCCCACAGCCAGCCGCGGACGTGCTCCGCGCCGTAGCGCGCCACGCAATGCTCGACCAGCGCGCGCACTAGGCCGCCCCACTTCTGATAGTCGTTCGGCGGCATCGCCCACAGCCCGGCCTCGTACGGGCTCCACTGGGTCGGGCTCGGCGCGAACGGAAACGTCTTCTCGGCGCCGTCCGGGACGAGCGCGCGCGGCGTGAACGCGAGCTCGACCAGCGGCCGGTGACCGGCGTGCGACCACCGCGTCGTACACCTGGTCGGCGATGGCGAAGTCGTAGAACGGCCGGCCGGCCGCGTCCTCGTGATAGACGTTGCCGGCGCCCCAGTGGGGCAGCGACCAGCCGATGCCGCTGTTGAAGATGTAGTGAGAGCGCACGAAGTAGGGCTGCTCGGCGAAGGTGCCGATGGTCTTGCAGGTGCCGCTTGCCGATCGGTGTCGACGTCCAGTTGATCTCGTCGTAGCCGAAGCTGGTCCAGATTCGTCGGGCGGGCCCAGCGGCGCACCGGCGTCCACGCGGACGGTCGCTTCTGCGATGCGGACGCTCGGCCTGGCTCTCCTCTAGACGTCGCCCGATCCGCGGATCATGCGGCCACTCCGATTCCGCGCAGGGTCAGCTCGCGCGCGCCGATGACAGCCACCAGGCGGCCGTCGGCGCGGCCTCGAGCGCCGGCGCCTCGGTCCGGCAGCGCTCGACCGCGTACGGGCAGCGCGGGTGGAAACGCGCAGCCCGGCGGCGGGTTCGCCGGGTCGGCCACCTCGCCCTCGAGCACGATCCGCGACGCGCGCTGGCGCGGGTCGGGCTTCGGCACCGCCGACAGCAGCGCCTCGGTGTAGGGGTGCAGCGGCTGCGTGAAGAGCTCCTCGGTCGGCGCCAGCTCGACGATCTTGCCGACGTACATCACCGCGACGCGATCGCAGATGTGCTCGACGACGCTGAGGTCGTGCGAGACGAAGAGGTAGGTGAGCCCGAACTCGCGCCTGCAGGTCGTCGAGCAGGTTGAGGATCTGGGCCTGGACCGACACGTCGAGCGCCGAGACCGGCTCGTCGGCGACGACCAGCTCGGGTTGAGCGCCAGCGCGCGCGCGATGCCGATCCGCTGGCGCTGGCCGCCGCTGAACGCGTGCGGATAGCGGCGCATGTACTCGGGGCGCAGCCCGACCAGCCGCAGCAGCTCGGCGACCCGCTCCGTCCGCTCGCGCGCGGGTGCCGACCCGGTTGACCAGCAGCGGCTCGCCGACGATGTCGAGCAGCGTCATGCGCGGGTTGAGCGACGAGTACGGATCCTGGAAGATCATCTGCATGTCGCGGCGCAGTGCGGACCTGCGCCGGGCCGGCAAGGCGGCCACGTCGACGGCGAGCCGTCGCCGCGCCGGAAGATGATCTGCCCGGCCGTCGGCTCGATCGCGCGCATGATGCAGCGGCCGTCGTCGTCTTGCCGCAGCCGCTCTCGCCGACCAGCGCCGAGCGTCTCGCCGCGTCGATGTGAAGGTCACGCCGTCGACCGCCTCGACCTGCCCGACCTCGCGCGAAGCAGGCCCCGCGGATCGGGAAGTGCTTGCGGCAGGTCCTCGAACCTCGAGCAGCGGCGCCGCCGCGATGCGCGGCGGGTCATCGATCTCGACACGGCGCGCTGCATCCGGCGAGAGAAGCAGCTCACGGCCTGGTCCGTCGGTCGCCACGGGCGGAGAGCTCGGGCTCGTGCCGCTCGCACACGCCCCGGATCGCCTCGGGCAGCGCGGGTGGAACGGGCAGCCGGCCGGCCGCTGGTACGGATGCGGCACCGAGCCCGCGATCGGCCGGCAGCTCGGTGCGCGACGCGCGCGTGAAGCCGCGGGATCGAGCGCAGCAGCGCCTGCGTGTACGGGTGCTGGGCGCGTGGAAGATGGCGTCGACCGGGCCGTGCTCGACCACCTGCCCGAGGTACATCACGACGACCTCGTCGCCATCTCGGCGACCACGCCGAGGTCGTGGGTGATGAACATGATCGCCATGCCGACTCGCGCTTGCAGCTGCCGCAGCAGGTCGAGGATCTGCGCCTGGGTCGTCACGTCGAGCGCGGTCGTCGGCTCGTCGGCGATCAGCAGCGCGGGTCGCAGCGAGAGCGCCATGGCGATCATCGCGCGCTGGCGCAGGCCGCCGGAGAGCTGGTGCGGGTACGCGTCGATCCGCCGCTCGGCGCCGCGGCATGCCGACCCTGCGTCAGCAGCTCGATCGCGCGGCCGCGCGCGCGCGTCGCGGTCGAGGCCGAGGTGCAGCCGGATCGCCTCGATGATCTGGTTGCCGATCGTGTGGACCGGGCTGAACGACGTCATCGGCTCCTGGAAGATCATCGCGATCTCGCCGCCCGCGGATCCGCCGGATCTCGTCGCCGCGCGGGTCGAGCTGCGCGAGGTCGATCGCGTGCCGCCGTCGTCGCCGGCCGGCGAAGAGGATCTCGCCGCCGACGATCCGGCCGGGGCGCTCGACGATGCCGCAGGATCGAGCTGCGCGGTCACGCTCTTGCCGCAGCCGGTCTCGCCGACGACGCCGAGCGTCTGGCCCGGCGTGCACGTCGAAGCTCACGCCGTCGACGGCCCTGACCATGCCCTCGTCCGGTAGAAGTGGGTCCTCAGATCCGGATCGACAGGATCGCTCGACCTCGAGCAGCGGTCGCGCGCTTGCGGTCGCCGAGCGTTGACGGGCCATGTCGGGCTGTGGTCAGCGCCCGTACGGGTCGGCCGCGTCGCGCAGGCCGTCGCCGATGAAGTTGAAGGCGAGGATGACCACGATCACCGGCACGGCGGGGACGAGCAGCCAGGGCGAGATGCGCCAGCGCCTGGATGTTCTGGGCCTCCTGGAGCAGCACGCCCCAGCTGATCGCCGGGCGGACGCAGCCCGAGGCCGAGGAAGCTCAGCGCCGTCTCGCCGAGGATCATCTCCGGGATCGCCAGCGTGATCGCGGCGATGATGTGGCTGAGTGAACGACGGCACGCATGTGGCGGAAGATGATCCGCGTCTGGCTCGCAGCCGGCCAGCCGCGCGGCCGTCACGAAGTCCTCCTCGCGCAGCGACAGGAAGCGGCCGCGCACGACGCGCGCCAGGCCGGTCCAGCCGATGAGCGAGCAGGATCACCGTGATCGCGAAGTAGACCTGCAGCACCGACCAGTCCGCCGGCAGCGCCGCGGCCAGAGCCCATCCAGAGCGGGATCGTCGGGATCGAGCGGATGAACTCGATGACCCGCTGGATGAGCGTGTCGATCGCGCCGCCGTAGTAGCCGGAGATGCCGCCGAGGAGCACGCCGAGCACGAAGGCTGAGCGACCACGCCGACCAGGCCGATCGAGAGCGAGATCCGCGTCGCCGTAGATCATGCGCGAGAGACTGTCGCGGCCCTGGCGCGTCGGCGCCGAAGAGGAAGACGCGCGCCGTCGCGCGCGCCCTCGGCGACGCCGAACAGGTGGAGTCGGTCGGGATCAGGCCGAAGAGCTTGTAGGCGCACCCGGGCGCGAAGAAGCGGACGGGATGCTTCGCGCTCGGGTCGGGCGTCGTACGACGAGCGCGAAGCGTCATGCGGGTCGCGCGTGCCCGTGCAGCGCCGTAGCACGTACGGGCGCGAAAGCTGCCCGTCGGTCGAAGAAGTGGATCGGCCTGCGGCGGCAGAGCGATCGTGCGCCGTCGGTGCGCGGTCGGGCGGCGTACGGCGCGAGGAAGTCGGCGAAGAGCAGCGACCAGGTAGACAGCGCGATCACGAGCCACGCCGACCACGGCCAGCCGGTGGCGGCGGAAGCGCCACCACATCAGCTGCCACTGCGAGGCGACCGAGAGGCGGTCCGCTCGGCCTCGACGCCGGCAGCGCGAGCTCCTGCGACTTCGGCACGCCGCCGGCCGGGAGTCGCCGTGGCTCAGCGCCTCGCCCGTCCGTGCGGATCCGCGGGTCGAGCCAGCACAGCAGCAAGTCCGAGATGAGCGTGCCGACCACGGTGAGCAGCGCCGAGCAGGAGGATGATGGCGCCGGCCAGGTACATGTCCTGGCGCTCAGCGCGCGCAGGAGCAGCGGGCCACCGTGGGCAGGCTCGAGCACGACCGACGACGATGATGGTGCCGGAGACCACGTACGGCAGCAGGTAGCCGAGCCGTGCTGACGAACGGGTTGAGCGCCACCCGCACCGGGTACTTCCAGATGAGCGCCACTCGGACGAGCCCCGCGCGCGCGCGCCGTCATGACGTACGGCTTGCCGCAGCTCGTCGAGCAGGTTGGCGCGCATGATCCGGACGAGCTCGCGGTGCCGGCCATCCCAGGATCACGGCCGGGAGCCAGCAGGTGCTTGAGCAGATCGCAGACCTTGCCCAGGCTCCACGGCGCGTCCGCGTACTCGCGCGAGAACAGGCCGCCGATGTTGGCGCCGAAGTAGCGGAAGCGCGCGTACATCAGCACCAGCGCGAGCATGAAGCTCGGGACGGCCAGGCCGATGAAGCCGATGAACGTCGCCGACGTAGTCGCCGAGCGAGTACTGGCGGACCGCGGAGTAGATGCCGATCGGCATCGCGAGGAACCACGTGAGCATGATGGCGCCGACCGAGAGCGCCATCGTCAGCGCATAGGCGCTCGCCGATCAGCTCCGACACGGGCTTGCCGCAACTCGAGCGCGACGCCCCGAAGTTTCCCTGCAGCGCACAGCCGCATCCACCGCACGTACTGCACCCAGAGCGGCTCGCTCGAGCCCGTACTGGTCGCGGAGCGTGCTCGCAGCTGCCCTGGAGCGCGACGATCCCGCTGCCGCCAGCTGCGCGACGTAGGCGGTGACATAATCGCCGGGCGGAAGCTGGATGATCACGAAGGCCATGACCGAGACCGCCCGCATCGCGAGGACGGCGAGGAGCAAGCGACGAACGACGTACGTCAGCATGGTGCGTCCCCGAGGTCGTTGACACCGGGGAGATCCTACTGCTAGCTTGTGACCGGTCACAAGGCCCTCAGACGCGCCGGCAGGTGCCACGAATGACGTTCGCTGAAGAACAACGCGCCACGATCCGAGATGTCGGCCGGCGCGCCCTGGTTTCGCACCAGACGGTCTCGCGGGTGATCAACGGCGAGCTTTCGATCGCGCCGACACTCGACGCGCGTCGAACGGGCCATCGCCGAGCTCGGGCTTCCATCCCAACCACGTCGCACGGAGCCTCGCGAGCCGCAAGACGTTCACGGTCGGCTGTCGTGATGGGCGACGTGGCCAGTCCCTTCTTCCCGGACGTCGTGCGCGGCGCCGAGGACGTCTTGTCACCTCTGGGCTATAGCCTGTTTCTCGCGAGCAGTCGCCGCGATCCCGAAGTCGAGCGCCGCAACGTCGAGCACCTGCTCGACCGCAGCGCCGACGGGTTGATCCTCGGGGCGCCGCGGAGTCGTTCCCGAGGAGCTGGCCGCGCTGGGCCGGCGAGCGGGCGTGCCGATGGTGTTTCTGAATCGCGAGGTCCGCGGCCGGCACGTGGCGTCGGTGTGGGTCGACTGGCCGAGCGCGACGTCAGAGGTCGTCGAGTACCTCGCCGCCCTCGGGCACCGCCGCGTCGCGCTCGTCGTGCCTTCGCGTGACGAGGCGCCCTTTGCCAGCCGCGAAGACTGGTACGCGCGAGCGCTTGGTCACAGCGATCTGACGCCTCCGCCGTCGCTGATCGTCCGTGAGCGCATTTCGATCGAAGGCGGCCATCGCGCCGGTCTGCGCCTGCTCGCGCTCGACGCGCCGCCGACCGCCGTGATCTGTCACAACGACACGATGGCCATCGGCGTCCTGCAGGCGTGCGCCGAACGCCGCGTCCGCGTCCCGCGCGATCTCTCGGTCGTCGGCTGGGACGACGTGCCGTATGCCAGCCTGGTCACGCCGACGCTCACCACTGTCCGCGTGCCGCGCCACGAGCTGGGCCGCGCCGCGGCGGCCACGTTGCTGGACCTCATCGCCGGGCGGGCCGCCCAGGAGTCGGGCCCGTTGCCGCTGCAACTCGTCCGTCGCCAGAGCTGCCGCCGGATCGGGCGCAGCCCCGAAAGGACATGATCATGAGTGACCACGACGAGCGCCTTCGCGACGCCGAGTGCTGCAGGCCGGGCTCTTCGCGCTCGCCGCCTCGCAGATGCCGGACGGCCTGGTGACGCGGGCCCAGGCGCAGGGCGTGAAGCCGAGCACCAACTTGATCGGCAAGCTCGAGGGCGCCGAGGTCGTCACCGATCTCGCGCAATATCCCAAGACCTTCAAGGAGGCGCCTCAGCTCGCCGAGCTGGTCAAGGCCGGCAAGCTTCCGCCCGTGCGCAGCGCATCGGCCAGGATCCGCTGGTCGTCAAGCCGCTGCACGAGATCGGCAAGTACGGCGGCACGTGGCGGCGCGGCTTCACCGGGCCGTTCGACACCTCGAACGGCCACCGTGCCGCGCAAAACGACAAGCTGCTCTACTGCGACTACACCGGCACCAAGATCGTGCCCAACATCGCGCGCGCCTGGGAGGTCAGCCCGGACGGTCGGACGATCACGATGTCCCTGCGCCGCGGCATGAAGTGGAGCGACGGTCAGCCGTTCACCGCCGACGACTTCGTGTTCTGGTTCGAGGAGGTCTACTCGAACAAGGAGCTGGTGCCGACGCCGCTCTCCGTGATGACCATCAACGGCAAGCCGATTGCGGTGAAGAAGGTCGACGCCTCCACCGTGCAGTTCCTCGCGCCCGATCCCTACTTCGCGCTGCCGACGGTGCTCGGCCTCGGTGTGGGGCATCGGACACCACGCGCGCTACGGCCGCGACGCCCTGGGCGGCTTCGCGCCCGCGCACTACCTGAAGCAGTTCCATCCCGAAGTACGCGTCGAAGGACGACGTCCGCAAGAAGGTCGCCGACCTGAAGTTCGACAACTGGGTGCTGCTGTTCAAGAACCGCAACGACGCGTGCCGCAACCCGGACCTGCCAGTCGTGACGGCCTGGAAGACAGTGTCGCCGATCAACACGCCGACCTGGAGCCTGGAGCGTAACCCCTACAGCATCTGGGTCGACACCGACGGCAATCAGCTGCCGTACATCGACCGCATCCGCATGACGCTCGGCGAGAACCTCGAGGTCATCAACCTGCGCGCGATCGCCGGCGAGTACGACTCGCAGGCACGCCACATCGACATCAGCAAGCTGCCGGTGCTGCTCGAGAACCAGCAGAAGGGCGACTACCGAGTCCACCTCGACCCGTCTGACCAGGGCGCCGACGTCGGGCTGTTCTGCAACCAGAGCTTCGACAAGGACCCGGAGATCGCGAAGTGGCTCAGCACGCCGCGAATTCCGGATCGCGCTGTCGCACGGGATCGACCGCACCCAGATCAACGAGACGTTCGTGCTCGGGCTCGGTCAGGCCGGCTCGGCGGCGCCGGGCGACGCACGCCGTACTTCCCCGGGCCGGAGTACAAGACGCTGCACGTCGGCCTACGACGTGAAGAAGGCCAACGAGATGCTCGACGCACTCGGTCTCACCAAGAAGGACAGCGAGGGCTACCGCCTGCGCGCCGACGGTGGTGGCCGGCTCCGACTGGCGCTGACGACATATCTCGGCTTCCTGCCGTTCACGCAGATGGCGGAGATGATCGTCGAGCAGTGGAAGAAGATCGGCGTCCGCGGCGAGGTGCAGGAGCTGGAGCGCGGGCTGGCCACCACGCGCATGCGAGCCAACGAGCACCAGATCTACTTCGAGACGCAGTGGGGGGCGGACGACATGTTCGGCCACCCGCCGCTGCTCTTCCCCACGGAGCTCACCAAGCCCGCTGGGACCGCTCTACGGCAGTCTGGTACTGCGAGCGCCGGCGCGGCAGGGCAAGGAGCCGCCGGCGCGGATGCGCGAGCTGATGGCGACCTATCGGCGATCGTTCGGCGTGCCCGACCAGGAGCGCACGCGCCTGGCCAAGGAGGTCTGGAAGATCGCGCTCGACGAGCTGTGGCTGATCCCCGTCGTCTCGAACTCGCCCGCCTCGCAGGGCGTGCGCGTGATCAAGAACACGATGGGCAACGTCCCCGAGCGGCTGTGGAACAGCGCGGTGAGCGACAACCCGCACATCGCGCACACGGAGACCTGGTACTTCAAGGCGTAGTTGACCCGGCCCGGGGGGCCGCTCGGGCCCCCGGGCTCACCGTCAGACGTCGTGCGTCACCACGACGGTGGCCTGCGATGCGGCCGGCAGCCGGATACAGAGGAACCCCGCGTCGTCCATCCACCAGCCGGAACGCCCGGCGTCGCCGCCGACGTGGAGAAGCTCGCCGGTCCCCTCGACCGCGACGGCGCGCGGACGGCGACGCGCACGCGGAGCAGGTAACGGCGGCCGGCGGGCACGACCGATCGATCGCCAGCCGGCGACTCGACGCGAATCGACACGCGACCGGGCTGCGCAACGCACACGATCGGTGTCAGCGCGTACACGCCGCGGCGATAGGCGTTCGTGCGGCCGTCGTCCTCGTAGAGCCCGAAGCGAGAGGTGCCCCGGGGATAGATTTGTAAGGTCAGCTCGTCGAGTGGGCGCTCGCCCGTGTACTGAACGATCGGGCCCAGCGGCAGAATCGCGCCGGCGCGGACGAGCAGCGGCATCCGCTCGAGCGGCGCCGCCAGCGTGATCCCGCCGGGCCCGACGTAGCGCTCCCCCGTCCAGAAGTCGAACCACTCGCCGTCCGGGAGATAGACCGGCCACGCGGTAGCACCCTCGCGCGTCACCGGTGCCACCAGCAGATCGTCGCCCCACAGGTACTCGTGATCGAGCGTCCACGTCTTCGGATCGTCCGGATAGTTGAGGACGAGCGGACGCATGAGCGGCAGACCGAGCGCGTGCGCCTGCCGGGCCAGGGTGTACGTGTACGGCAGCAGTCGGTAGCGCAGCTCCGCGTAGAGTCGGCAGATCGCCTCGACCTCGGGACCGTGAGCCCACGGAGTGTGCTCGCGCCACACCCAGCCGTGCGATCGGAAGATCGGGCTGAACGCGCCGAACTGGAACCAGCGCGCATAGAGCTCGCCGGTCTCCGGCACGGGATGAAAGAAGCCGCCGACGTCGGTGCCCCAGTAGGGAACGCCCGACAGACCCGTGTTCAACCCGAGCGGAATCTGCGCGTCCAGGGTCGGAAAGTCGTTGTTGATGTCTCCCGACCACGTCGAGGCGCCGAACCGCTGCATGCCGGCGGCGCCGGAGCGACACAGCAGGAAGACGCGCTGATCCGGGCGCGCCGCGGCCTCGCCCTCGGCGAACCCCTGGTGGCGCAAGCGATCGTAGATGTTGTGCAGGAGCGTGCCGTCCCCGGCGGCGAGCTTCGCGGCGGCCGGCGGGCCTTCGCCGCCGTCGAGCCACCAGCCGCCGACGCCGAGCCGCACGAGCTCACGATGCGCCGCCCACCACCACGCGCGCACGTCGGGGTTCGAGAAGTCGAGATGGCGCTGGCCCTCGCGATAGTTGGCCACGCCGCCGGCTCCACGCTCGTAGCCCGTCTCCAGGAGGTAGCCGCGCGCCTCGGCCTCCGCGAAGAGCGGCGACTGTTCGTGGAGCACGGGATACTCGTGCGTGATGAACTCGAAGTGCTGCGCTCGCACCTCGTCGAGCAACGCCGCCGGCCTCGGCCACGAGCGTGGGCTGGAACTCGAGGTGGCCGACCCCGCGGTTCCATCCCTTGGCCTCGCCGTAGGTCGAGAGATAGATGAGCGCGTCGCACGGAATTCGCTTCTCGCGGAGCGTGCGCGGCAGGCGCTGCAGCTCGGCGGTGTCGTCGAAGTGCCGGGTCGACTGCAAGAAACCGAGCGCCCACCGCGGCGGCAGCGGCGCGCGCCCGAGGAGCTCGGCCACCTCGCCCATGAGGCCGCGCAGGTCGGGGCCGATCAGGAAGTACCAGGTCAGCGCGGAGGTCTCGGCCGTGTAGTCGATGCGCACGCCGTTGTCCGAGCGACCGACCGCGAGCGTCGCGTCACTGGGATTGTCGAAGAACAGCGCGTAGCCTCGGTTCGAGACCAGCAGCGGGATCGCGATGTCCGAGCCCGGCCCATGGCCGAGATGAGAGTTCCAGAGCTGGCGGCCCTGCCCGAGGCGATCGAGCCGCCCGCCGCCCTGGCCGAGACCGTAGAAGTGCTGCTCGCCGGAGAACGTGAAGCGGGCGCGCACGCGCCCGGCGCCGGCGGCGCCGCGCTCGAGTACCATCCCTCCGTCGGCGGGCTCGCGCAGGAGCCAGGCGCCGGCGGCGTCGGCGAACGTCAAGCGCAACGGATGGGTCTCGACCTCGAGCCGCAAATCGCTCGTCGCCAGCCGGACGGGCTCGCCGTCGGCGATTTCGAACGGCGGCGGCGCCCAGACTCGCGGACCGACGAACGACGCTGTCGTGCGACTCGTGTGCGCCGAGGGCGACGCGCACGATACGCGAGGTGCAGAACGTCACCTGACCGGTCCCGCCGGGCTCGTGAAATCCAGGCTCGCGTCCCGACGCTCGAAGCGTGTCGCGTCCTCATCGGCTGCCGGCCACTCGACCGGGCAGAGGCGTCGAGAACAGAGAGAGCGCGAGCCGTCGGGGATCGTGGAGCGGGCGTCGAAGCATCTGGCGCTTGTCTATCAGGCCCATCGCGGAGACGTCAAGCCTGTCGCGAGCTTGCGAATCCGCTCGTCGGTCTCGGAACCGGCCCTGAAGACACGACGAGCGCCGAGCAGGGTCGGCGCCCGTGTGCCCTGAAGCACGCCAGGTTCGCGGGGCTAGTTCTTGTCCTTGATCGCCGCCTTGACCTTCGCCGCCACCTCCAGTGGGGATCGACGTCATCTTGTGCGCCGTCTTGGCGTGTTCCGCGCCCTTGGCCATCACCTCGGCCTCGTCCTTGCCCTCGATGACCGCGTTGCAGCCGGGCATCAAATCACCGCATCGAAGCACCTTTGCCATCGCGAACCCCTTTCTTCGTGCCGCGTCATCGCGGCTCAGCACATGAGACTTCGTCGAAACGGTCCGTTCACGCGGCACGACGCCGACACGACGAGTGTCCGCGCCATACCACGCGCTGTCAATGAGGCGCTTGCCGGGAGGACTCACGACCACAGCAGTCGACGGAGCGCGCCGGCCGTGAGAGGCATTCCCTCCACGTCGGATACCAGAACCGGTCAGCGCGTCCTCGACCGCCGACGCGACGACGGCCGCGACCGGCAGTGAGCCCGATTCGCCGACGCCTTTGACGCCGAGCGGATTCAGCGGCGACGGTGTTTCGAGATGGTCGATCGCGACGGGCGGGACGTCGTCGCTGCGCGGCAGCGCGTAATCCATGAAGCTCGCACCGAGCGGCTGACCGGCGGCGTCGTACTGGATCTCTTCGAAGAGCGCGCTGCCGATACCGAGGGCCACCCCGCCGTGGATCTGGCCCTCGACGATCGTGGGATTGATGAGCCGGCCGCTGTCGTGACTCACCCAGTAGCCGACGCAGACGCACGCGCGCCGCTTCGCGATCGACCTCGACCAGCGCGACGTGCGCGCCGCTCGAATAGGCGATGTCCGGCGGCTGGAAGAAATGCGTGGCCTCGAGCCCGGGGGCCACGCCGTGCGCCGCCGTGGCCATCGCGGCCGCGGACGCGAGGCGGCCGAGCTCGATCCGACGCTCGGGCCGGGCGCGCTCGGCGAAGAACTTGCCGTGCTGCTGGATCTCGTCTTCCGCGACGCCGAGCGCGTGAGCCGCCAGACGGACGGCCTTGGCGTGCAGCTCGCGCGCGGCCAGCGCGACCGCGCTCCCGCCGACGACCGCGGCGCGGCTGGCGAACGTGCCGATGCCCTGGCTGATCCCCAGGGTGTCGCCGCCGATCACCGCCACATCCTCCGGCGTCACACCGAGCTCACCGGCCGCGACCTGGGCGAGCGTCGTTTCGAGCCCCTGCCCTTGCGAGGGCACCCCGGTGAAGACGGTGATGCGTCCGGACGTGTCGGCGCGAACGGTCGCGCCCTCGAACGGACCCACGCCGGTCAGCTCGACGTAGCACGCGACGCCGAGGCCGAGGAGCCGGCCCTCGTCGCGAGCACGCCGGCATTCCTTCGAGAGGCGCTCGTAGTCCGACATCTCGAGCGCGTGGCGCAGCACCGCCGGGTAGTCGCCGCTGTCGTAGATGACGTTGCCGGAGCCGCGATAGTTCGGCAGGCCGACGTCGTACGGCATGTCGGCCGATTGCACGAGATTGGTGAAGCGAACGGCGGCGCGATCGCGCCCGGTCTCGCGCGCGATCAGGTCCATCACCCGCTCGATGACGAACACGGCCTGCGGCTGGCCGGCGCCGCGGTACGGCGTCACCGGCACGCGATTGGTGTAGACGCTGTCGAACGTCACCTCGACCGCGGGGATCCGGTACGGACCGGCCAGCATCGAGGCGCTCAGGAGCGGCACGACCAGACCGCGCGGCGTATACGCGCCGGTGTCGTGTACGAAATGGTCGCGGAGCGCGAGCAGGCGCCCCTCGTCATCGAAGCCGACCTCGACCGTGTGCACCTGCGTGCGCTCCTGGGTGGCCGTCAGCATGTGCTCGACACGATCCTCGAGCCACCGCACGGGACGGCCCAGGCGCAACGCCAGCAGCGGGATCAGCACGTCCTCGGGATAGACGATCAGCTTGGCGCCGAAGCCACCGCCGACGTCGGGCGCCAGCACGCGCACGCGATGCGGCTCGAGCCCGAGCAGATCGCAGATGAACTGCCGCACCTGGTGCGGAACCTGCGACGACGCCCACACCGTGAGCAGCCCGGCCATCGCGTTGTACTCGGCGACCAGCCCGCGTGTCTCCATCGGCTGGCCGCCGGCGCGCCCGATGCTCAGGGTCAAGCTCGCCCGGCGGGGCGCGGCCCCGAGCGCGGCCCTGACGTCGCCGCGCGCCAAGGTCACGCGGCCCGCGAGGTTGTCGGCGATGTCGTCGTGAACGGACGCCGGCCCGGGCGCGGTTGGTTCCTGCACCGAGGGCAGCGGCTCCCACGCGACGTCGATCCGCTCGCGCGCGTCTTCGGCGGCGTAGCGGCTCTCCGCCACCACCACCGCGACCGCTTCGCCCACGAAGCGCGCGCGATCGCCGGCGAGGAGCGAAAAGTTCTTGCCGCGCAGCGCCGCGTGCGGCGGCACGATCGGCAGCTGGCGAGCGGCCTCGCCGAGATCGGCGAACGTGACGACGGCGACCACGCCGGGGGTCTTCATCGCGCGCGGCGGCGTCGATGGCGCCGAATCGGGCGTGGGCGTGCGGGCTGCGGAGGATGGCGGCGTGCAGCATGCCCGGCAGCGCGATGTCGCCGACGTAGCGGCCGCGGCCCTGCACCAGACGCGGATCCTCCTTGCGGAGGAGCCGGTCGCCGATGAACTTCACCGGATCGCTAGACCTTGCCCAGGCGCGGGTGGTCGAACATGGGGATGTTGACGCCCCACGGCGCCATCCGCTTGCGGATCTTCTTCAAGAAATCGGGAAAGACTCGCATCTCGTCCTCGGGCGTGTTGCCGCCCAGGCCCGCCTCGCAGGAGATGCGGTCGGCGTCGATCTCGGCCGGCGTCGCGCTGCCGCCCTCGATCGCGAGCCAGAGGTTCCGGTAGCCGCGGAACTCGACGTTCTCGATCATCGTGGTGACGGCGGCCTCGATGTTGCGCACGGTCTCCGGCGTGAAGGACGGCGCCCAGGCGTCGAGGCACTGCCAGCCGAACGCGATGTGCCGCACCTCGTCGCGCAGGATCAGCTCCATCAGCCGGCGCACGGCCGGGTTGGTCGCCTTGTGCACGGTGGCCTTGAAGACGTCGATCAGGATCTCCTCCGCGGCGCAGACGAGGCTGGCGAAGATGCCTTCGAGCGAGGTCTCGGGATCGAACGCCATGCGGCGAACCCCGTGCGTGCCGACGGCGCCGGCCGTCGGCGGGTTCTGCGGCTGGGGAAAGTAGCGCCCGAGACGATCCGCCATCAGCCATGAGGCCTCGGCGTGGCGCCCTTCCTCCATCGTGCGCATCGTGAAGAAGAACTGGAGATCCGGCAGCTGACGCTCGAGGCAGAAGCGCAGCAGGAGCGCCGGGCTCTCGGAGATCGCGCCGTACTCGCCCCACGTGCGCCGGCTCCAGTACATCTGCGCGGCCAGCAATTGCTCGGCGCTGTAGCGCTCGGGGTGCAGCTCTTCCCAGGGGATGTCGGTCTGCGGATCCCACTCGAGCGTCTTCGCCCGCCGCCAGAGGTCCCAGACGTCGGGCATGGCCGAGGAGAGCGGCAGCGGATAGCGCTGCTCGAGGACGTAGGCTCCGGTGCGCTCCTTCTCGGTCAGCATGGCGGTCTCCCTATCCTTATATATAGCGTCCCGAGCTCAGACGGCCCCCAGCTCGGCATGCTCGACGCGCGGCAGGTCGAGCTTCCACACGGCGAGCCGCTCCCGCACCTGGGCGATCGTGGCGCGGAGCACACCCCGCTCCTGCCCGGGAGTCGAGGCGCCGAGACCATGCCGCGCCGTCTCCGACTCGGCGCCCAGCCAGGGCTCGCGACTCTTTTCCGGAAGCAGCCACGTGTTGCGATAGCCGGCGAGGATGACGTTCGCGAGCATGTCGCGCACGGCGGCGACGACCGCGCCGCGTCCCCGCTCGTCGAGCGTCGGCACGCGACTGCCCAGGAACGCCCACGCGAACGCCACGTGACGTGCGCGGTCGCCCGCGATGAGCCTGAGCGCGGCGCGCACGGTCTCGTCCTTGGCCTGCTGCAGATGGCTCACATAGAGGTTCAGATCGAGCTGATCGTCGAGCGCGCCGAGCGCCGCGATGTACGCCTCGACCGGGACCTCGCCGTCGAGGGCGGCCTGCCCGAACGCGTGATTGCTCACGCGCGCCAGATTCGATTCGCCCGGATCGGCGTGATAGCCGCCGAATCGCTCGGCCAGCATGTGACACACCTCGAGATGCTTGGCCTCCTCCGCCGGACGGAACGAGAGGAACAGCTTCGCGTCCATCCCCAGCGAGCCGGACTCCAGGCAGAAGCGGATCAAGAGCGCGGTGCTCTCGGTCAGTCCGGGATACACGCTCCAGGCCCGTCGGCTCCACGTGCGGCTCGCCGCCTCGCGCGTGGGCGTGTCGTAGCGCGAGGGATCGAAGCGGTCCCACGCGATATCGGTCTCCGGGTTCCAGTGAAGCCCCTTGGCCTGGCTGTAGAGCTCGCGGAGTACCGGCACCTCCGGAGCGAACTGGAGCGGAAAGCGCCGCTCGACGAAGCGCTTCTCCTGCGCCTGATAGGCGCGCAGGAGCCGCGCGGCGTGCTCGCGGGTCTCGCTCATCGGTGAGCTCTCATCGCGGGCGATAGTCTACGCGGCCGGGAATCGCCAGGCAAAGCCGGCGGCTAGCTCAGGGCGTGGTCGACCGCCGCGCACAGATCGGTGGCGATCGAGCAATCGCGCGCTCCCCACGTGCGCCCCGGATCGAACAGCACCGCTCCGAGTCCCGCCTGCCGGGCACCGACGACGTCGACGAAGTAGGAGTCGCCCACGTAGACGGTCTCCTCCGGCGCGGTGCCGGCCGCCTGCAAGGCCGAGCGCGAAGATGCGCGGATCGGGCTTCGAGATGCCGACCACCCTGGAGTCGATGACGAACGCGAGGTGCGGGGCGAGCCCGGCGATCTCGAGCGCTCGCTGCACCGAGCCGTTGGAGTTCGAGATGACTCCGACGATCAGCCCCGCGTCGCGCGCGCGCTGGAGCGCCTTCGCCGCCTGGCCGTCGGCCTGGTGGCAGAGCCCGATCGGCACGTTGAAGCCGCGCCGCCACTCCGCGATCGCCACGCGCTCTGCGTCGTCCGCGATCGCCAGATACTCCGCCAGGTACCGGACGTAGCGCCCCTCGCCCGTACGCTCGCGCGTGGCCTGCGCCGCGCGCTCGGTATCCAGACGCGTGCGTGCACGCCGCTCGGCCTCGGTCACCGCCGTCTCGCGAAGATCGTGGCCTCGCGACACAAGAAACGCGGTGAGCCGCGCGTAGTCCATCTCGAGCAAGGTGTGGCCCGCGTCGAAGACGACGGCGCGAACGGCCGGACGGCGCGTCATGGCGAATGAGTTTACCGCACGGGACTCGGCCCGATCGCGGGGCCGACTTCGAGCTCGAGACGCTGATCGGGCTCGCCGTTCGCCGAGAACCTATAGATCGCGTCATCGCCCGCGACGGCGTAGAGGACATCGGCTCCGGCCAGGCTGCCGGTGGCCAGCCCGAGAAAGAGGACACCTCGGCTCATCGCGCCGAAGCGCGCCTGGACAAGCGGGTCCACTTCTGGCCGAGCCAGCGACAGACGAACGATTCCCCGATCGCGCAGGGAAACGTAGAGAGTGGACGCGCTCGCGGCACACGCGATGACATCGCCCTCGAGGATGCCCGCAGGAATCGGCGTCCGGTCGGCCCGCCATTCGTTCCGCCCCATCTGCCACCACGGAAGAACATAGAGGGCGTGCCCGTCCGCGGTCCGAGCGAGTATGACGACGGAGTCGTCGTCGCGCTTGCTCACGAGACACTCGATCGGCGCTCGAGCTTCCGGGAGCACCTCCGTGAAGATGAGCCGCGGGCCGGCCGACACGACGGGTCTCAGCCGAGACTTCCCTTCGCTCTGCTCGACGACCTTGTACGACGTGATGGCCGTGTTGCCCGCCTCCAGACCCACCCAGCCCTGCCGGTTGGCGGCGAGCGCACGAAGCGCGCCGCGCTGGGTCGCGACGCGAGCCCAGTTCTGCGAGCTCAGTCCGTTCAAGGGCGCCGCCCAATCGAGCAGCGCTGGGAAATAGAGATAGGAATCCTTCTCGAGCAGAGGCACGCCGAGCCGGCTCGAGACGCCCACGATCACCCAGCCGCCGGGATCGGGCAGCGGCAGCGAAACCGGCTCGCCGTCCAGTGCGAAGCCGTGCACGCTGCCGGTCACGCGGTCTCGCGCCAGCACCGCGGCGCGCGGCCGCGAGAAGTGATCCCGAAGCAGATCCACCACGACGACCTGATCGAACCGCATGCCCGGCCGTCGAGCGAACACGCCGACCTTCTCCAGTGGCCGGACCTTGGCCGAGCCGATCGCGGCGATCGTGTCCTGCCATGCGGGCCCGGGCCGGGGATCGCCGGCGACGGGAAGCGCGGCGGCTCCCGGAGCCGCAGTGGCCACGAAATCGATCATATGCCGCCTGTTCATCCAGGCCGTGTTGTTATACGGTCGCGTCGTCATGCCCGTCGCGCCGCTCCGGATCGCCGTCATCGGCGCCGGCATCGGCGGCCTCACCGCCGCGGTGGCGCTGCGCCAGGCCGGCTTCGACGTCGACGTCTACGAGCAGGCGCCGGAGCTGACCGAGGTCGGCGGCGGCATCAACATGGGGCCGAACGCGGCGCGCGATCCTCTATCGGCTCGGCCTCGGCGACGGGCTCGACCGCGAGGCCGTGCGGCCCGCTCAGCACGCACCAGCGGCGCTGGCAGGACGGCCGCACCCTGCAGCGGGCGCCGCTCAATCCGCGCTGCGAAGAGCTCTACGGCGCGCCGCATCTGACCGTGCACCGCGCCGACCTGCTCGCGATCATCGCCTCGGGCTTTCCGGCGCGAGCGCATCCATCTCGGCCACCGCCTCGTCGGCCTCGCCGACAGAGGCGACCGCGTCGAGGCCCGGTTCGACGAACGGCGCGCGCATCACCGCCGACGTCCTGGTCGGCGCCGACGGCATCCACTCGGCGGTGCGCGCCGCGCTGCTCGGCGAGGAGGCGCCGCGCTTCGCCGGCTGCGTCGCCTATCGCGGCCTGGTGCCGGTCGAGCGCATCGCCGATCTCGGCCTCGAGCTCGGCTCGCAGTCGTGGGTCGGTCCCGGCGGGCATTTCGTGCACTACTTCGTCTCGCGCGGGCGCCTGCTGAACTTCGTCGGCTGGACCGAGCACGACACCTGGAACCGCGAGGACTGGACCGACCGCGCCACGATCGCCCGCGCGCTCGCCGCGTTCGAGGGCTGGCACCCGCAGGTCCGGCGCATCATCGCCGCCGCCGACACCTGCTTCATCTGGGCGCTGTTCGACCGCGAGCCGCTGCCGCGCTGGTCGGTCGGCCGCGCGACCCTGCTCGGCGACGCCTGCCACCCGATGTACCCGTTCATGGGCCAGGGCGCGGCGCAGGCGATCGAGGACGGCGCGGCCCTGGCCGCCTGCCTCGCGGCCGGCGGCGCCGGCGATCCGGCCGAGGCGCTGCGGCGCTACGAGCAGCTGCGCCGGCCGCGCGTCACCCGGCTTCAGGAGATGTCGCGCGCCAACAAGACCCGCTTCCATCTGCCGGACGGCCCGGCGCAGGAGGCGCGCGACGCCGAATGGGCGCGGGCCGGCGACCGCTCGCCCGACGCGCTGCGCTGGCTCTACGAGTTCGACGCCACCGTGCTGCCGGAAGGTTGATCCGCGCCCTCAGGCGTTCGGAATCCACGGCCAGTACTTCGCGATCGCGCCGCCGTCGACGCGGAGGTCGAAGCCCGTGATCATCTCCGCGTCGTCCGAGGCCAGGAACACGGCGGCGCGCCCGTAGTGGCGCGGGCTCGGAAGCCGGCCCGCGGGCACCATCTTCTGGAAGTCGAGCATCGCGCCCTCGCGCCGCTCGGGTCGGGGCCGGCCCCACGCGACGGCACGCTCGCCGGCTTCCTCGCGGTCGGTCGCGGTCGGGGTGAGGCTGTTCACGCGGATCCGGTGCTTCGCGAGATCCATGGCGGCGGCGCGGGTGAAGTTGAGCAGGCCGCTCTTGCTCGTGCAGTAGCCGATGTTGCCGGCCTGGCCCTGATGGCCGGCGGTCGACACGATCACGATGATGCTGCCCGGGCGCCCCAGCTCGACCATGAGCCGGGCCACGTGCTTGGTGCACAGGAACGTCCCGGTGAGATTCACGGCGATCTGACGGTTCCAGCGCTCGAGCGGCATCTCGAGCACGCTGAGGCCGCCGAGGATCCCGGCGTTGTTGACGAGGATGTCGACGCCGCCGAAGCTCTCGCGGGCGCGCCCGACCATCGCCGCCACCTGCGCTTCGTCGGTGACGTCACAGGCGATGCCGAGTGCCTGGCCGCCGCGGCGCTTGATCGACTCGGCGCACTGCTGCGCGTTCTCCGCAACTTGATCGACGCAGACGACCGCGGCGCCTTCGTCGGCCAGCCCCTCGGCGATGCCGCCTCCGATATTGGGGCTGGTCCCGGTGACGATCGCGACCTTCCCCGCGAGCTTCATCGCCGGGCTCGCGCGTCAGGACTTCGCCCGCGAGTGTTCTTGAAGATAGCGCACGGACACGCGACCGAGCGGCACCTCGATCCGGCGCGATGCCGTCGGGGTTCCGGTACTCGTAGGGCGCGTCGCGGCCGCCGAAGTGCTTGGTCACCACGAGCCGCCGCCACTGGATCACCTCGGCATCCGTCCCCGACAGCTTCTCCGGCGCGTCGTAGCGCTGGTCGAGCATCACGCGCTCGTCCTGACGCGAGAAGTTGTACTCGATGATCCACCGGTGCACGGCGCCGTAGAGGAACCGCTGCCAGAGTCGCTGCAGCGCGCCCTTGGGCCGCAGGCAGTGGTAGTACCAGACGCGCGTCAGGTTCTCTTCGATCGGCACGCACATGCGGGTGTAGAGGTCCCAGCGAGAACTCGGTGCGGAACATGCCGGGCAGGCGATGCCCGCCGGCCCACCGCGCGGTGCGGGGCGCCGGGATGTGACGCCGGGCGCGCTCGGCGAGCGGCCTGAACAGCCACGTCCAGTAGCGCCGGTAGTTCGTCTTCGGCCACCGCCGTCCGTCGGAGTACACGTCGTACTTCGGGCTCTTCCGCACGTAGTTGCTTTCAGCGACGTCGCCGGCGAAGCCGTTGCCGACGAAGATCGGGTGCTCGCCCTGCGCGCCGCGGGCGATGAAGCCGGAGCGGGCGACCACGAGGGCATTGCGGTGGACGTAGTTGACGTGGGAGTCCATCGAGTTCTCGAGCGCGACTTCCCAGTTGCACCGCCAGACGACCTGGCCGATCAGGACGAGCGCGTCGTCGAAGAACTCCTCCGGGCACGTCCTCCTCGATCGGCGCGGGCTCGCCGTCGCCGATCCAGACGAACACCAGCCCCTTGAGCGTGCGCGTCGGGTAGATCTTCGCCTCGGTGCCGGGCTTGCCGCACACGCCCGAGGCGGGACCTTCGGACAGCACCATCGTGTTCTTGCCCGACTCGTCGAACACCCAGCCGTGGTACGGGCACGCGACGGTCCCGCGATAGTGGCAGTCACCGTCGCTCAGTCGCGCGCCCCGGTGCGGGCAGACGTCCTGGATCGCGACCACGTTTCCGGCCGCGCCGCGAAAGAGGCACACGTCCTCGCCGAGCAGCGAAACCTTCACCGGCTTGCGCCAGCCCACCGCACGGTCCTTCGAGGCGGGATACCAGTAGTTGCGAAGACCGAGCTTCGGGATGAGGGACCGGATGTCGCCGCTCAGCTTCGGGATCGCGCCGTTGTCGCTCTCGAGCCCGTTGGTCCTCTCTTGCGGTGTCACGACGATCCCTCCTGTACGAGCGCTTGAGGATCTTAATATCGCACACCCCGGGATCGTTGCGCCCGGCGCTGACCGCCGATGCCGGGGATTTTGGCGGCGACGATCGGACCGCCTACACTAGGAACAATGAATCAGATTTCGCGGCATTCCATGGCGCCGCCGATTCGTCCCCCGATTTTCTTCCGGATCGCGGTCGGCCTGTTCGTGACCCTGATACTGTTCGGGGCGGCTGTTGCCCTCTTCCTGGTTTACGAACGGAAAAGTATATCGACCGCCGGCGGATGGGGCTACCTCATGGGCGCTTTCGTGATCGGGGTGGGAGGCTTCTTTGCCTGTGTCGCGGGCGTGGTGTGCACGGCTCTGTCGCTCTGGCGAGGTGAAGCGCATCGCCGGCTGTCCATCGCGCTCCTGATCATCTCGTCTCTCGTCGTGTGGACTCTGCGGCGCGTTCCTCTGGTTCTGGTTCGACTGCTTCTTCCCCACGAATGAACGGCGCCGTGGGGCTGCTTGCCGGCGCCTGCTTCGGGGTTCTCTGGTGGGGTGTCTCCTGGGCGCTCGGTGCTCAGGCCTTCGGGATCTGGGGAAAATCTGCCGCGACGGGACTGCTCGCGGCGATCGTCACCGGCATCATGATCACCGCCATCTCGATTCCGACGTATCGCCGTGCCTCGGCCAGAGCGCTCTACTGGTACTCGCCGCTCAGCGTCTATGCGGCGATCTTGATCTATGGCCTCGCCATCTTCGTTTTCCGGCACCTGATCGACGACTTCGACTCGAACCAGACTCGTTGGGCCGTAGGACTGCAGTCGATACTCGGAATGTGGTGGGGCGTTACCGTGCTGGTGCCGTTGGCCCTGGCCGTCCAGGTGCTCGCATACGTGAATCATCGCGTTCTGCGAAGGATTCTGACGAAAACTCGCGCCGACACGTGCTAAAGTCGCGTCGTTGCGTTCGGGAGCGAGCCCTGCCATCGGGCTGTTCGCCGCGGCCGGAAGTAACGAAGGACCCCTGCCAAAGGCGCCACCTCTCCCGGATCGCCTGACGGGAGGACAGCGCAAGCTCGGTGGATCTGGAAATCCTGATCGAGAACGTGCTGAACGCGGTCACCGCGGGCATCACGATCGGTTGCATCTACGGCCTCATGTGCATCGGCCTCGGACTCATCTTCGGCATCATGCGGATCGTGAACTTCGCCCAGGGCGAACTCCTCATGCTGGGCATGTTCGCCAGCTTCTATCTGGTCAGCGGCGGCAAGGTGCTGTCCTTCCTCGGCCCCTACTGGGGACCGTTCGTCGGCGCGCTCTGCGCCGCACCTCTGGTCTTCGTCGGCGGCGCGCTCCTGCACAAATTCCTGATCTCCCGGGTATCCGGCCTGCGGACGGCGGGCACGTTGGATGAGGGCCACTTCGGTCAGCTGGTCGTCACCCTCGGCATCTCGCTGATTCTGCAGAACGGCGGCCAGATCGTATTCGGCTCCACGCCCGTCGCCGTCCGCACGCCGCTGTCCGCCGAGGCGTTTCTGATCGGTCCGGTCTACGGCGGCGCGACCGTATTTCTGAACAAGGCGAAGCTGATCGCGTTCTGCGTCGCGATCCTGGTCGCGATCGTGCTGTACCTGACGCTCGAGTACACGCGCCTGGGCAAAGCGCTGCGGGCCTCCGCCGACAATCCCACGGCCGCCACCTACATGGGCATCGAGGTCGACCGCGCGTACCGCATCGCCTTCGGCCTCGGCGCCGGCATCACCGCCGTCGCCGGCGGGCTGATGGCGACGTATATCTCCTTCGGTCCGTTCGTCGGATTCGACTACGTCATCATCATGTACTCCGGTGTCGTGCTCGGCGGCATGGGGAGCATCCTCGGCGCGTTCTGGGGCGGATTGACCGTGGGGTTCGTGCAGCAGTTCTCGGCGCTGATCCTGCCGCCGCAGCTGCAGAACGCGGCGATCTTCGTCGTGTTCCTGATGATCGTGCTGCTGCGGCCGCAAGGGCTCTTCGGGCGTTCGGCGGAACGCGCATGAGGTACGGGACCGGGCCACAGCTCAAGCGCGGCTTGACGACATTGGCCGTGCTGTCCGTCGCGTACCTGGTGCTCACACTCTTCGTCAAGAACAGCTACTACCAGCTGATCCTCACGCTCGTCCCGGTGTGGGCGCTGTTCGGCGTCTCGTGGAACATCCTGTCCGGCTACGGCGGCCAGCTGTCGTTCGGCCACGCGTCGTTCTTCGGCATCGGCGCGTACACGGTCACCTTGGCCGTCGTCTACTGGAGCCTCTCGCCCTGGCTCGGCATCGTGCTCGGCATGATCCTCGGCGGACTGGCCGCGATCGCGATCGGCCTGCCCACGTTCCGCTTGCGCGGGCACTACTTCGCGCTGTCGATGCTGGCCTACCCGCTCGCCATCCTCTACGTGCTGCAGTATCTCGGCTTTCAGGAAGTGTCGATCCCGATGCACCGGGAAAATCCGGCGGCGTTCATGGAGTTCAGCGAGCCGCGCATCTACACCTTGATCGCGGTATGCCTGCTGATCGGCGGCGTGGTCGTCTCGCTGATCATCGAGAACTCGCGCTTCGGCCTGGCCCTGCTGGCGATCAGACAGAACGAGCTCGCCGCCGAGGCGGCGGGCATCAATGCGCGGCTGTGGAAGATGCGCTCGCTGGTCGTGTCGGGCATGATCGCGGCGGTCGTCGGCGGCTTCTACGCGCGCGTCCTGCTGGTCATCACGCCGGATTCCGTGTTCGGCATGCTCGTCTCGGCGCAGGCGGTGGTGGTCACCTTGTTCGGCGGCGTGGCGTCGGTGTGGGGGCCGCTGATCGGCGCCGCGATCCTGGTGCCTCTCGCCGAAACGTTGCAAGCCGAGCTCGGGACCTATCTGCCCGGCATCCAGGGCGTCGTGTACGGCACCGCCATCATCGCCGTCATGCTGCTGTCGCCCGACGGGCTGTTCTGGACCGTCCGCGACCGCTGGTTCCGCCCGAAAGCCGCGGCACCGATTCCCGATCTGATGCCGACCGCGACGGCGTCCGCGCCGCGCCGCGTATCGGCCCGCGTGGGTGTGCCGCTGCTCGTCGTCGAGCATGTCTCACGAGCTTTCGGCGGCCTGAAAGCGGTCAGCGAAGTGAGCTTCTCGGTCACCGCGGGCGAGATCCTCGGCATCATCGGGCCGAACGGCGCGGGCAAGACGACCCTGTTCAACGTGCTGAACGGCGTGCTCTCGGCCGACGAAGGCTCGGCGCAGCTTGCCGGCCAGCAGATGCTCGGCCGCAAGACGTTCGAGGTGTGCCGGATGGGCGTCGGGCGCACGTTTCAGGTGGTGCGCAGCTTCACCCGCCTGCCGGTGCTCGACAACGTGATCGTCGGAGCCTACGGCTCCGGTCTCTCGGATCGCGACGCCATCGCCTCGGCGGTGCGGGCGCTGCATCAGGTCGGGCTCCAGGATCAGTCGGGTCTGGCGGCGGGACAGCTCACGAACAAGCAGCTTCGCTTGATGGAGCTCGCCCGCGCGCTGGCCGGCAATCCGCGATTGCTGTTGCTGGACGAAACCTTGGCCGGGCTGGGTCGAGAAGAATGCGACAGCGTCCTGACCGTGCTGGCCGGGTTGCGCGAGCAGGGTGTGACGATCTGCATCATCGAGCATACAATGCACGCGATGATGCGGCTCGCCGACCGGTTCGTGGTGCTGGACCACGGCCGCGTGCTGGCGACGGGGCTGCCGCGCGCCGTCGTCGAGGACACCTCGGTGATCGAGGCCTACCTCGGCAAGAAATGGCTGGCTCGCCAGAATGCGTAGCGCCGGACGCGCCGCGTGCTCGAAGTAAGAGATCTCTCCGTCGCCTATGGCGGTCTGCGCGCGCTGACCAACGTGACTCTGTCCGTTGCCGAAGGACGATTCGTCACCCTCGTGGGGCCGAACGGGGCCGGCAAATCGACCTTGTTCAAGACGATCAGTGGCGTCGTTCCGCCCGTGTCCGGGACGATCACCTTTGGCGGTGAGAACCTGTTGGCGCGTCGGGCCTCGGATCGCGCGCATCTGGGCATCGCCCACGTCCCGGAGGGCCGGCAGGTGTTCAAGACCTTGACCGTCCGCGAGAATCTCGAGATGGGGGCCTATCCCAGGGCCGGGCGCGCGCAGTGGACGCAAACCCTCGACCGCATCCACACGCTGTTTCCGATCCTGGCCGAGCGGGCCGCCCAGATGGCGGGCACCCTGTCGGGCGGCGAGCAGCAGATGCTGGCGATCGGCCGTGGCCTCGCGGGCGCGCCCCGCCTGCTGATGCTGGACGAGCCGTCGATGGGGCTGGCGCCGAGCGTCGCCGACATGATCTTCGACCGAATCTCGCAGATCCACCGGGAGGACGGGCTCACGATTCTCCTGGTCGAGCAGCGCGTGGCCGAGGCGCTGGAGCGTTCGGATCACGGCTACGTGCTGGAAACAGGGCACATCGTTCTCGAGGGGCCGTACGAGACGTTGCTCAGCGACGACCGCGTTCGACGCTCGTACCTGGGCCTGACGGAAGCGTAGAGCGACCACCATGGAATCGCAACCACACGGGAGATGATAGGCATGAGCACGCTGACGCCGTTTGGACGTCGGACCGCGATCAAGATTGGACTCGCCGGTGCCGCCACGGCGCTCGCGCCACGTCGCGCGCGCGCGCAGAACCCGAAAGAGGTGAAGATCGCGCTGGTCGTCCCGCTGTCCGGTCCGTGGGCGCGCCAGGGCATCCTGGAGCAGATGGGCGCCGAGCTGGCGATCGAGGACGTGAACAAGAGCGGCGGCGTCAAAGCCCTCGGTGGGGCCAAGCTGAAGCTGGTCCTCTACGACACCGGGGACAGCGCGGAGAAGGCCAAGAACGCCGCGCAGCGGCTGGTGGCGCAAGAGCCCGACGTGGTCGGCGGCATCGGCTGCTGGCTGTCGAGCTTCACGCTCGCGGTGACCGAGGTGACCGAGCGCGCGGAGCTGCCGTGGCTCACGCTCTCCTACTCCGACCTGATCACCGGACGCGGCTTCAAGTACATCTTCCAGTCGGCGCCGACCGCGAGACGCGCAGGCCAGCGCGCTGCTGCCGCGCGTCGTCGACCTGGCGGCCAAGGCCGGGAGCGGGCGCCCGACGAAGGTGGCGTTCGTCGGCGACAACTCGGCCGCCGCGGTCAGCTTCATGAAGCCGATTCGCGATCACGTGGCGAAGGACCTGGGCCTGACGATCGTGGCCGACGAAGTCTACACGCCGCCGCTCGCCGACGCGACAACCCTGGTGCAGAAGATCCGCTCCGGCCGTCCGGACTTCATCGTGTGCCAGTCGACGAACGTCGGCGACGACAAGCTCCTGCTCGACAAGTTCGCGGAGCGCGGCATCACCGCCAGCACGGTGCCGCTGGTCGGCGGCGGCGGTCACTGGACGGTGCCGGAGCTGATGAAGATCGCCGGCAAGGAGCATCTGGAGGGCATGATCGTGGGGCTGGCCAACTGGCCGGGCAAGGATATCGGCGATCTCGAGAAGCGCTTCATGGCCAAGACCAACGAGCCCTGGTTCGGCCACGACTCGATCTTCCCGTACGCGCACGTGATGATCTTCAAGGAGGCGCTGGAGCGGACGGCGTCCACCGATCGCAAGAAGCTGGGCGAGATGATGCACAAGATCGACCTCAAGGACGGGCCGGCGAAGCTCTTCCCCGACGGCCGCGTGAAGTACGACGACAACGGCCGCCGCGTCGGCGCCGAGCTCTGCATCGTGCAGTGGCAGAAGGGCCGCCCGGTCGCCGTGCATCCCGAAAGCATCGCCGTCGCCAAGGCGGTCTGGCCGAAGCTGTCGTAGTACCCGAGGTGTCGGGAGCGGCCCGACGTGTGAACGTCGGGCCGCTCGTCATCACAGCCGGGGATCCGAATCCGAAACAGCGCTATGAGCGCCTGCGCACCAACGTCGAGACCGTGATCGTCGCGGGCAAGATCCGCAAGTGGAAGGGCCATCTGGTCGACGTCGACCGCCGCGCGCGCGTTTCACGCTCGTACGCCGTAGGGGTAGACGGCCGGCGGCGCCGTGGATGCTGGCCCAGGGTTTGCCTCCGTCTAGTAGACGGAGGGGCGAAGTGGCGGAATACGCCAGTCAGTCATGCGCTTCTGGCCCGATCTTGTCAGAACGCCGGAGCTTCCGGCTAGGCTACCGGCCGGCCCTCGACGGCTTTCGCGGCGTTTCCATCCTGGCGGTCATGCTCTATAACACGGGCATTCTGACCGGCGGCTTCCTCGGCGTCGACATGTTCTTCGTGCTCAGTGGCTTTCTCATCACGAGCTTGCTGCTCGATGAGCTCGCATCGACCGGTCACGTGTCCTTCCGCGCGTTCTACGTGCGACGAGCCCTGCGTCTGCTGCCGGCGCTCGCACCGCTGGTGGTGATCGCCGGCGGCGCGATGATCGTGTGGGATCCGAGTCTCGGAACGGTGGGGTTCGTATTGTCCGTCATCTTCTGCACGGCGAACTGGGCGATCGTCTATGGACTACCCCAGGGATTGCTCGGTCACGCCTGGTCGCTGGCGGTCGAGGAGCAGTTCTACGCGATCTGGCCCCCGGTCCTGCTGCTCCTGGGTCGCATGGTCCGCCGCCGCTGGGCGCTCTTGCTCATCGTGGTGGCCGCCGTGGGACTCGCAGTGGCCTATCGGTTCACGATCATGAGCACGCCGACGGGGATGGCGCGGATCTACGTCGGACTCGACGCCCACGCCGACCCGGTGCTCGTCGGTTGCGCGCTCGGGATCTTCTGCGCCTCGCAGCTCTTTCGCCGCACGCGCCGCGCCGTCGTCGTGTGGAACGTGCTCGGCGTGCTGGCGGGCCTCGCGCTGCTCGGCCTCATCGTGCGCGCGCACTTCCCGGTGGACTACGTGCTCGCGAGCGTCAGCACCTGGGCTGCCGTGGCGTCCGCCGTCGTCATCGTTGCGGCGCTGTTGCCGTCGTCGCCGTGCGGCGATCTGCTGGGCTGGGCGCCGCTCACGTGGCTCGGCCGGCGCTCCTATGCGCTCTACCTCTGGCACTACCCGGTGTTCTACGTGGCCGGTCCGTTGTGGAAACCCGAGGCCCATCCGATGGCGGTGCTGCTCGCGTGGCTCGTGACGTTTGCATTGGCGGCGGCGTCCTTCCGCTACATCGAACAGCCCGTGCTGAATCTGAAGGCGACGCTCGCCGCACGTCGCGCCGACGCGGCCGCGTGGCCCAGCGCCGCCTCTGCACCACTCGCCGCGCCTGCGCGGCTAGGCAGGTCCTGACGTTCGCTTCTGAGGCAAGACCTCTTCGGCGATATCACCTGCTCAGTCGAAGAAGGGCGGTTGCCTCGGTCAACAAGTAGCCGGCACCGGCCCAGGCACCGGCCCAGACGAGCGCGCTCCCAGACGCAGACAGCAAGAAGTGTGCGGGCCCCACCCCGGTGGCGCCGGCCAGCCCAGCTCCGACTGGATTCAGCTCCGGCAAGAATCGGGCGCCAAACAAAACCCCGAAACGATGGGTCAGGAAAAGGCTCTCGACCCAGTCGATCCACGCGTGCGGTTTCATGCGTCGCCGGAGAACCGCCAACGTCTGAGCACCCCGCCAGCGTCCCAGGCCGTACCACACGAGGTCGGCGCTCAGCGCGGCCGCGACCGCGGCCGCAAGGATCACGCTGAAGCTCAACCTGCCGCCGGCCGCCAGTGCGCCGGCCGCTAGCAACGACGGCGTGGCGGGAATCGGGACGCCCGCCTGGTTCGCGAGGACCAGGACGAACACTACGAACGCCGCCCATGGCGTCCACGTTCCGATCATCTCCACCACATTCAGCTCCCTGTGTGCTCCGCCTATCTATTTGATGGCTCACTTCGAGTCCCGGATTCGGCAGGAACGCGGCAACCGCAGGCCGGCTGGTGATAGCGCCCGCTTCCCTCCACCAAGCCGCCCTTGCCGTACATGTTCCTCGGCCGCACCCAGTCCGCGAGCGTGTTGTACGGGCCATTCTCGTCGCGCCCTCTTGGTGTCGCATCGAGATATCGGTAGATGCCGAGGAACTCCTCGCCGCCGCGCCCATACGTGGAATACGTGTGGAAGATCTGGCCGGCCTCGTCCCTGACGAAGACGCTGTCGCCCGACAGGTCCTCGAGCCCGGGGTTCACGTATTCGTAGTTGTAGAAGAGCGCGGCCCGTCGCGATCTGCTGGGGCGTGAACGAGACGTGGAAGTCATAGTTGAACTCGGAGTGATACGACGACACCCACGTGAAGCGCCATCCCATACGCTCACGGACGGTTTCGATCTCCGCTATCGGCGCGCGCGCCACCGACGGCGTACGACACGTCGTGGTTCTGCAGATGCCCAAGGAGCCCCTCGACATGGTCCACCTCGAGGGAACACCCGACGCACTGAGTCGCTTGGCCGGGCCCCATCATGAAATGCTTGACGAAGAGCTGGCTGCGTCCGTCGAACAGATCGGCCAACGTCACCTTGCCCTGACGCGCGTCGAAGACGTACCGCTTTTCCACCTTCACCCACGGCAGCGCACGACGCTCGGCGGCCAACCGGTCGCGGAACCTCGTGAGCTCCTTTTCCGTCACCACGGCGCCTTACGAGCTTCGAGCCATTCTGCGTGCGAGACGATCCTTGGGCTGTCCATCACGCTCTCGTCTGCTCTCGTTTCGGATCGTTACTGCCCTCGCCGACCCACGCGGCGTAAACGGCTTCCCCGCTCTATCGTCGAACGAGCCGGGTCGCGATCGACATTCCGGCCGCTACCTGCCAAGTACGGGGAGCGAGAACCGATGCCCGGGATGGGCGCATCCAAAGGCCGCGAAGAGCACCTAGAAGGGGGAACGTCGATGAGCTCAGCAGGATCGGAGACCGAGTCGCCGAAGAGGAGAGCGCGGCGCCCGTGACGATCCTCGACGGACTGGGTCGCGTAATACGGGTCGTGCCAGCCGAGGAGTTCCGTCGAATCCACGGAGTTCCAGAACGGCCGAAGCCAGATATGTGGCGGCGGAGAAGAGAGCGCGCGAAGCCGAGCGAGAACTCGGAGGACGCGATCGAGCACGACCTCGTCGGGTGAGTCAGTCGCCGAGCTCGGCCAGGCGTCGCTCGAGAAAACGTCGTTGCGGCTCCTGCCGCGTGAGGCTCAGCGCCCGTTCGTAGGAGGCGCGGGCATCACCGCTCTTTCCGAGCCTCCGGCACAGGTCGGCGCGCGCGGAGTGCGCCAGCGGATAGTCGGCGAGGTCGCCGCGCCCCAGGATCGTGTCGATGAGAGCCAGACCCGCCATGGGTCCGTCGCGCATCGCGACGGCGACCGCGCGGTTGAGCTCGACCACCGGCGATGGAGACGCCCGCATCAGCACGTCGTAGAGGCCGACGATCTGCGTCCAGTCGGTCGCCGCGGCGGCGGGCGCCTCCGCGTGCACCGACGCGATCGCGGCCTGGAGGGTGTACGGACCGATCCGTCGAGATGCGAGCGCCCGTTGCACGAGCGCGTTGCCCTCGGCGATGTGAGCCCGATCCCAGAGCGAACGGTCCTGATCGTCCAACAGGATCAGCTCGCCGCTCGACGAGGTGCGCGCGACGCGGCGTGACTCGTGGAGCAGCATCAGCGCCAGCAGGCCCAGGGCCTCGGGCTCCGGGAGCAGCTCGACCAGGAGTCGTCCCAGGCGAATGGCCTCGCCGGAGAGATCGGCCCGCGTCAGTGACCCGCCTGACGAGGCCGAGTAGCCCTCGTTGAAGACCAGGTAGATGACGTGCAGGACCGCGTCCAATCGATCCGGCAGCTCGGGCAGCGCGGGGATCTCATAGGGGATGCGCGCGTCGCGGATCTTCCCCTTGGCGCGGACGATGCGCTGGGCGAGCGTAGGTGGTGCGGCGAGAAAGGCGCGCGCGATCTCCTCGGTCGTCAGCCCGCAGACCTCGCGCAGGGTCAATGCGACCTGCGCGTCCGGCGGCAGGGCCGGATGGCAGCAGGTGAAGATCAAGCGGAGCCGGTCGTCCTCGATGTCCTGAGCCTCTCCCGGCATGGTGCGAGTGGTTTCCGCCTCGAGCCGCTCGGCCAGCTCCGCCTCCGAGGCGTCGAACCGCGCGCGCCGACGCATGGCGTCGATGGCCTTGAAGCGCCCGGTCGAAACGAGCCACGCCCGCGGATTGGCCGGCGTACCCTCGCGCGGCCATTGCTCGACCGCGGCGGCGAAGGCTTCGTGCAGCGCCTCTTCAGCGAGATCGAAGCCACCGAGCAGACGGATGAGCGTGGCCAGGACGCGCCGTGATTCGGACCGATAGATCGCGTCCACCGCCTCGCGGGCGTGGTCGACTGTTGGCTCATTCATGACCGGGTGTCGCGGCTAGGAGTGCGTCAGCTCCCTCACCGGGCGGACTTCGATGATGCCGACCCGCGCCGGCGGGAACCGCGAGGCGACCTCGCACGCCTCGTCGATGTCCTTGGCCTCGATGAGGAAGAACCCACCGAGCTGCTCCTTCGTCTCGGCGAAGGGGCCGTCGGTCGTGGAGACCTTGCCGCCGCGGACCCGGATGGTCCGGGCCGTCCGAGAGGATTCCAGGGCGTCCGAAACGATGTAGTGGCCGCTCTCCCGGATCTCATCGTCGTAGTCGAGGGCCGAGTCGATGAGGGCCTGCATCTCGCCCTTCGGCAGCGCGTCCAGCACATTCTCGTCGTGATAGATCATGAACATGAATTTCATGAACGTTCTCCTCAGGGCCTGATCTCTCTGATCGGTCGTACCTCGATGCTGCCACGCCGGGCCAGCGGGATCTTCGCCGCCACCTGGATGGCCTCGTTCAGGTCCCGTGCCTCGATCAGAATGAACCCGCCCAGCTGTTCTTTCGTTTCGGCGAAGGGGCCGTCCGTCGTGGAGAGCTTGCCGTTCCGAACCCTGACAGTGGTGGCAGCCTCGACCGGCTGCAGCGCGTGGGCAACGACAAGGTGCCCGGCCCTCCTGAGGGCATCATCGTAGGCCAAGCTCTCGTCGGTGCAGGCGTCCGCTTCCCCCTTGGACATCGCGATCATCTCTCGCTCGACAAGATAGACCAGGCATACGTACTTCATGACCCCTCCTTCGGCGCCGGCGAATGGCCGCGGACACTAGATTGTCGTTCCGGGACAGCCAGAATCGACAGTGAGCGTGATCGCGGCCATCCACGCGAAACGTCTCGAGATGGCGAGGGGTCGACCCGGGGCGACTACGTCGAGTCGAGGTGCTTCGACAGACGTTGGCGCAGGAACAGTCGAGAGCGGTGCACGCGAGCCCGGACTGCGCTCGGGCCGACGCCGAGCACCTCGGCGATGTCGGCGTCCGACATGCCCTC
The DNA here is from genome assembly GCA_963789955.1 of uncultured Candidatus Rokubacteria bacterium. Lineage (GTDB taxonomy): Bacteria > Methylomirabilota > Methylomirabilia > Rokubacteriales > CSP1-6 > AR31. The sequence continues at coordinate 34,143 of CAWBMV010000015.1, read as the reverse complement.
GACGTCGTGCAGGACCAGGGCGGTTCGATGGTCGGGCGGCAGAGCGTCGATCGCGTCGGTCATGACCCGACGCAACTCGCCCTGAAGCCCCGACCCGTCGATCCGACCCGACCAGTCGTTCATCGGCTCGAAATGTCGGCCGGCGCGATCGAACGGGGGCAGCACGTCGTCCAGCGCGACCGTCTCGGACTTCGGCGGCCGCCTCAACAGCTTGCGATGCGCAACACCGGCGGCGAGACGGTCGAGCCATCCGCCGAAGCTCGAGTCTCCCTTGAACGTCTCGATCGTTCGAACCGCCTTCATCAGCGCCACTTGCGTGGCTTCCTCGGCGTCCTCGCGCGTGCCGGTGACACCCGCTGCCAGGCGATACAGGCGCTCACCGTAACGCTCGACAAGCTGATCGGCGGCGTCTGGATCGTCTCGGCGTAGCGCCTCTACGAGCGCGGCATCGCTATCGATCTGCGCATCCAACATGTGGGACATCCGTCGATCACCTCCCGACTCACTCGTTCGCATCGCGGTACGCCGTTACTCCCGCGCGTACCTCTCAAGACACCGACATGGGCGCGCCGTGAAATCGACCCGTAGCCAATTCGACCGACGCCGGCGCCCACGCACCTAGTTTCTGGCGGACGCGGAGCTCAAGATCGGAGAGTTATGCGGGCAAGGGTACCCGGCCGCCCGGATGAATCAGCGGCCGGCACTAATCGCACGCCTCTCGCGCGGCTATCCCTGGTTCAGCACCGGTTCGCCGAAGTAGTCGATGTAGCCATCGATCATTCGCGGCCTGGCGCGGAGCCTGGACGTGACGTAGAGCAAGGTCGCGAGCGACGAGCGTCGTGCCGCTGCTGCTTTTCTCGGCCGTCGCGGTCTGGCTGAGGAGAGAAGATCGGCGACACGAGCTCGCGCTGCATTGTCGATCTGCTTGTACTCGCTCAGGTCTAGCCAACCCATTGTCGTCACCCTCCTGCCGAAGAGATCCTGCAAACAAAAGACCAACGTCGACTCGCGGCAAATCGGCGACTCGGCGCCCTAGTCGCAATTGGCGCGTTTCACTATGGAAGGCGCGGTTTCTTTGTGGAATTCCGGTCGGTCAAACCGAGGAGAGTCCCCGTCAGGGAGCACCAGCTGGTGCGCCGGCTGCCGCGGACCGGCTCGGGCGCTATGCCCGAAATACAGTGTTCGCTCGGGCGCGGCGCCTGACTCGGCGCCTTCGGGCGGAGAGTGGCCCGCGCTCCTGATCACGATGATGCAGGAGCGCGGCTCGTCAGGCGCAGTCGTTCAGTTGGACGTGCTCACCGGCTTGACCCGGCCGCCGCTGCTCTCGTAGTCCCGGACGGCCTTCTTCAAGTCGGAGTACTCCTCGCAGGGCAACAAGCACAGCTTGTCGAGCACGGCGAGATGCTCCTTCGCCTTGGGAAGATCGCCCAGCACGAGGAAAGCCTCGCCGATGTATTCGTGAGCGCCCCGGTGCTTGGGATTGATGGCCAGAGCCTTCTCGTAGATCGGGATCGCCTTCGCCGCGTCACCGCTCTTACGAGTGCTGTAGGCGAGCCAGTTGTATGCGTCCGCGTTCTGGTCGTCCTTCGCGACCACCTCCTGGAAGAGACGGATCGCCGCCGGATAGTCGCCACGCTTGACGGCACTCACCCCCGCGACGTACGTGGGATTACCCTGGGACGCCGACTTGCTCGGCTCCGAGCTCCCGTCGGCTCCGATAGGCCCTGCCGTACCCAGAACCACCGCGATGAGCAGGAACGCACTCAGAAATCGCATACTCACCACCCCCAACGGAGAAAATTGAGGAGCCAGTCCAAAAGTTCCGTTTGTCACTTTGGTCGGGCGATTTCGCCGAAGTGCTCGTCGCAGAAGGTGACGATCTCGCGCTCGATTCGCGAGCGTAGCGGGCTCAGCAGCAAGCCGAGCTCCACGCGCACCTGGAAGCCGGCCTTCGTCACGGCCACCGAGCCAGATGCCCCGGTCGTCTTGAAGTGGAGATCGGCGCCTTTCCAGGTGAAAGACCCGCCGTAATCGCCCTGTAACTGCCGGGCAACACTCTCGGCGAGACGCTTGGCCTTCGCGAGTCCCAGGTCGTGCTTTCGGCGAATGACGATCGTCGACATGATCCGTCGGAGCGAACCTTATCACCGCTACGAGCCGCCGACCAGATGACGCACGAACGGACGCGCGCCGGCGTCACAGTGCCGGTATCGGTCCCGAGGCGCTCGCGTCGGTCGAGACGCTGATCTTCCGCCAGCGATCCCCGTCGGCGGCGCGCGCCGCCTCGGCCTGGCCGGCGCACTGAACGGCGTCACTGCCCAGCAGGAGATGCGTGGGTAAGCGATCGCCGGCCGCCAGACGAAGGATGACCTGGGCCACGTGCGAGGACCGCGTCGGCAATGTGACGGCCCAGCCCGCTGCCGCTACCGGTGACCAGCCAGACTTTTGACATCACGAGCCCTCCGCGCCGCTCAGGCCGTGTAGCCCTCGACTGTCTTCTCGTCGCGTACCTGCGCGTCGTCCGGGTTGAGTCCCGCCGCCCGCCGTGCCCGTCTCTGCCGTAGCAGGTCCCAGCACTGGTCCAAGGTGACCTCGAGCCGGCGCAATCGCGCGCGGTCGGCGTCAGTCACCTTCCCGTGTGACTCGCGCTCGAACAGCTCGTGTTCCTCGCGGGTGAGCTCGTTGATTCGACCCAGGACTTCCTTGTCGTCCATGACACCCTCCTTGTCGAAGCTCACCGTGCCTTGACCGTGGTTGGCCGCGACGCCGCGGCGAGGAGCGTTGCTCGGTCGTACTCGAGCAGATCGCCGATACGCTCGACCGTCAGGTCGGCCGGCGGATTCGTGGCGAGCTCCTTCGGGTCGCGCGCGTAGTGTCCTTGTCGCGGGAAGACCGTCGTGACTCGGCGGTCCCACACCCGCTTCACGGCCGTCAAGATACGCAGCTTGTCGTCGACCAGAACATAGTGATCAGCCGGGTAGCGCTGCTCGACGTCGTCGAGCTCGCGCTCCTTGTGGATGTAGATCAGGACATTGCCGTCCACGACGTCTCGAATACCCGAGCGCTCGATCTTGCGCGGCTGGAACACCGCGTCGCCGTCGGAGAGGATGACGGTCGGGCCCCAACCGCGGAAGCGCTCCAGCACGTCGAGTGAGTTCGGATAGAGCCGATTGGCGAAGGGGTAGTTCACCATGAACGACGAGACGGTCAGCACGTGCGGATCGCGAGGATACTCGACGCGATAGCGCTGGAGCGCCCCCAGATAGTCCGCGTAACCCAGCTCGGTCCGCAGCTCTTCGAAGATGGCCCAGTACCGTTCCTGCCGCTCGTGCCCGACCTCCTGCTCGAGGTGGCGCTTGAGATCGGCCGCGACGCGATCGTTGTCGAGCAGTGTATTGTCGACATCGACGAGGAAGACGACCGGATCGCGCGGGGTCATGCCGGGTACTGAGTCGAAGGGCAACACGGGTGACGTCATGGCCGCATCCTCATCCTCCGGAGGCGCCGGATCAGGTCGTTCGTCCTCATGAGTGTCTCCGAAGTCGGGGCGCTCGTCACGCGGGAGGTCTAGTCCCTGAAGGGTCGTTCACTGGCGTGCTAGGCTTCGAGCGCCGCCATGGAGACCGCTCAGCTCGTCCTGGCCCTGCTCATCGCGGTCGCTGGCCTCGTCACGATTGCCCGGTGGGTGGGCATCGCCTATCCGATCTTCCTGGTCATCGGCGGGCTCGTGCTGGGGCTGGTGCCCGGCACGCCGCGCGTCGAAATCGACCCGGACCTGATCTTCCTCTTCGTCTTGCCCCCCCTGCTCTATATCGCCGCGTTCTTCACACCGCTGCGCAGCCTGCGCGCCAATCTGGGGATGATCTCGTCGCTGGCCATCGGCCTCGTCGTGGCGAGCGCATTCGCGGCGGCCGCGGTCGTCCACGCCATGATCCCGGGCATCCCGTGGGCCGTCGCCATCGCGCTCGGGGCGATCGTTGCGCCGCCGGACGAAATCGCGGCCACCGCGATCGCGACGCGGCTGTCGGTGCCGCGGCGGATCGTGACGATCCTCGAGGGCGAGAGCCTCTTGAACGACGCGACCGCGTTGACGATCTATGGCATCGCGATCACGGTGGCCGGCGGAAGCGCGTTCAAGGCGTCCGCCGGCGGCACGACCTTCGCGGTGGCCATGCTCGGCGGCACCGCGATCGGCCTGGCGGTGGGCTGGATCATCGCCCACGTCCGCGCGCGGATCGAGGACACCCCGGTCGAGATGACGATCTCGTTGCTGACACCCTACGCCGCGTTTCTCCCCGCCCAGAACCTCGGCGTCTCCGGCGTGATCGCCACCGTCGCCGCCGGCCTCTACCTGGGCCGCCGGGGCTCACAGATCATGGGACCCGACGCCCGCCTGACCGGCCGCGCGGTGTGGGAGACGATCAGCTTCCTGCTGCACGGGGCGATCTTCATCATTACCGGTCTGGAGGTTCCGCTGCTCCTGCGCGCCCTCGCGCCGGCGCATGCCATTCGGCTCGTCGGCATCGGCATCGTCGTGAGCCTGGTCCTGGTCGTGGTCCGCACGCTGTGGATCTTCGCGACCGAGTTCCTCCCGCCGTTCCTTCGCGGCGAGCCGCGCCCGCCCCGGCTCATGGCACAGTCGCTCGTGCTGTCGTGGGCCGGCATGCGCGGCGTCGTCTCGCTCGCGGTCGCGCTCGCTTTTCCGGTGTCGCTGTCCGGCGGCGGGTCATTTCCCGCTCGCGAAGCCGTCTTGATCGTGACCCTGACCGTCATCGTGTTCACGCTCCTGGGTCAAGGACTGACCTTGCCGCTGCTCATCCGGCAGCTCTACCTGGGTACCGACGTGCAGCTGCACGAGGAGGAGACCAACGCGCGCCAGACGATGATCGACGCCGCCACGCGCCGAATCGATGAGCTCTACCCGGTGTGGCCGGGCCACCAGCCCCTGCTCGCGCGGATGCGAGACACATACCAGCACCGTTCGGAGCACGTCGACCGGCGGCGCGACGCGGTGGCATCCGGCGCTGAGGACCGTGAGGCGATCGAGCACCGCGAGATTCAGCGCACCGTGATCGACGCCGAGCGCGAGGCGCTCCTGCGACTGCGCGCCGAGGGTGCGATCGACGACGACGTGCTGCGAACCTTGGAACACGAGCTCGACCTGGAGGAGCGCCGCATGGATGCGTGACGCACCCCCAAACGGTTAGCGCTTCGGCCCCATCGTTCGAGGCTTGAGCGCGATCGGCGTGGTGTCGGCGCCGGCCCACCGGTCGAGGATGGTCTTGTAGGTCGCCAGCTTGTCCTTGGTGTGCGTGCCGCGCAAGATGTCGACCAGGAAGTCCAGCGCGTCGAGGCTCGTCGGATCCGCCCGCAGCGCGGCACCCGCCGAGCCCGCCGCCTGCTCGAGCTCGCCGAGCCAGTGGTGGTACACCGCGGTGGCCAGGTTCCATTTCGATTTCTTCGCCGGATCGGCCTCGCGTTGCGGGTCGTTCTTCAGAACGCGCGCGAGGTTCTCCAGCGGCTTGATGGCCTCCCGGCGCGCGCCTTGCGCTTGCTTGTCCAGCTCGTTCGCTCGCGCATAGTCCGCCGAGCTCGGGTTGCGCGTCACGCGATAGCGGCCGTCGGCGCGCTGCTCCTCCCAGCTTCGCGGCGTGCGGAGATCTACGGCCTGATCGTTGAGCACCCGCGCCGCCGCGGTGCGGTGGTCGAGGTAGAGGCGGCACATGTCCAGATCCAGCGGATCGCGCCCGAGCGCCGCTTCCATGTACGGGCGCATCCCGTCGAGGTTGCTCTTCATCCGCAGGAGCATCGCCGACTCGCGGATCGCCTGCGAATGCTTGGGATTGATCTCGAGCGCCCGCCTGAGCAGCGGCCTGGCCAGGTCCGGGTCGCCGCGAAATACCCACGGCACCGCGTAGATCTCCTTGATGCCCTCGACGACCCACTCGTTGCGCAGCGGCACCATCACGCGGCGCCGCACGCCGTCGGCCGCTTCGACATCGCGCGGCGCCACCGGCTTGAGGTAAAACGCCGCCAGGTCGACGAGAGGCTGGGCATCCGCCGGTCTGGCGTCGATCGTCTTCTTCAGCTGCGCCTCTCGCGTCGCGTAGACCGCCTGCCGATCCCACGTCGGCTGCGCCTCGGCGACGAGCGGAGCCAGAGCCGCGAGCCCGAGCACGACCGCGAACGCGATCCGACGCATGAGGACTTCGGCGCAGACCTCTACCGACAGACGGTGCCGGGGGCGCGCGCGTTGCGGGATTGCTCGCAGCGCGGGTCTCGCGTCGTCCGCGGCGAGCTCTGTTCCGTCAAGGTCCGCTGCATGAGGTCGTCCGGCGAGGCCGTCGTGAACTCGTCGTCACCCTCGGGACCGCGGAGGTGGGGTTGCGTGGGGGGCTCGTTCGCGTAGCCCTGGATGCGCGTCCAGCCTTTCTGGAGCATGCAGGCCTTGTAGGCCTTCTCCGACCCGATCCCGTAGCCGATCGTGGCGTCCTTGAAGCACGGCGTGTGGTCGGTGAGGAACGACTCGCTGGTCGCGCCCGGCTTCGTCCAGTCGTGCGGACCGGAGGCGCACCCCGCCAGCCCCAGTGCGCCGAGCATCGCAATCGTGCGTATCTTCATCGGCCTGCTCCCTCCTCGGCCTTCACAAGAGAAATAGTCACCTCTTTTCGTTCACGTCGGCGGAGAAGTCAAGCCCGTTGCGCACCCGTCGTTCCGGAAATCGAACTCGCGCGACGCGCTCAGGCCGCCGGCTTACGCCTCGGCTGCACTCGATGTTCTCGCGTGTTACCGTGGATCCGGTATGACCTTCTCGTCCGTCGCACGCCTCCGCCTGCTGGCGCGGGCGCTCGGCTACTTCCGGCCTGATGCCGGGCGAATCGGTCTTTCAATGAGTCTCCTGATGGCCGGCATCGGCATCAACCTGCTCAAGCCTTGGCCACTTGCCGTCCTCGTCGACAGCGTCCTCGGCAGCAAGCCGTTCCCCGTCTGGCTGCCCAGCCAGCTGCGCGAATGGGGACAGCCGGCGCAGATCACCGCGATCATCGCGGTGTCGCTCGCGCTCCATCTGACCCACTCCGCCGTCAGCGCCGGACACGTCTACATCACGATCGGCGTGGGACTTCGCGGCTTGCGGCGAGTGCGCGACGACGTCTTCGGCTGGCTCCAACGCCTGTCGCTGCGCTATCACCACGGCACCGAGGCCGGGGACGTCATCTTCCGGGCCGGGACCGATACCGTCGCCTTTCAGACCCTGTTCCAGCAAGGATTGCTGATCGTTGTCAGCGCCGCCGGCACCCTGCTGTTCATGGCGATCATGATGGCCCGGTTGAACCTGTATCTGACCGCCGTTGCGCTGGTCGCCGTGCCGGTCCTCCTCGTGTCGCTCAAGGTCTTCGGCGGGGCGATGCGCACGCGGGCGATGGCCGCTCAGCGAGCGGAGAGCAAGGTCTACTCACTCATCCATCAGGGAATCACCGCACTGCCGCTGATCCAGAGCCACGCGCGCGAGCATCACGAGCAGCGGCGCTTCACCGCTCAAACCGAGCAGGCGCGCCAGCAGAAGATGGCGCAGCAGGGCCTGGAAGTCTTCTACTGGTGCTCGATCTCGGTAATCCTGGCCGCGTGCACGCTCGGCGTGACGTGGGTGGGCGCGCACCAGGTCCTGGCGGCGAACCTGACCCTGGGTGAGCTGCTGGTCTTCCTCGCGTACGTCGCCCAGCTCTTCGACCCTCTCCACCAGCTCTCGCAGGTGGGCGCGACCTTGTCGAGCGCGAGCGCCAGCACGCGGCGGGTGTTCGAGATCCTCGACACGCCCGAAGAGGTGAAGGACCGGCCGCAAGCGCGTCCGGTGCGCCGGGGACGGGACGCCGACAGCCAGGCTGGATTGCCCACGTCGGCCGACGACATGTTCGCCGCCCGCGGGGTTCCCGCGGCGCCGTCGGGTCGGCCGCTACAGATCTACGGCAACGTCGCCTACGACGACATCTCCTTCGACTACAACCCGTCGCGGCCGGCGCTCCGCCACGTGAGCTTCAAGCTCCTGGCGGGGACGTCGGCCGCCATCATCGGGCCGAGCGGCGCCGGCAAGACGACGCTCTTGAACCTGCTGCCGCGGTTCTTCGACCCGAAAAGCGGCGCGGTGCTACTGGAGGGTGTGGATCTGCGCGACCTGCGCCTCGAAGATCTCCGGGCTCAGATCGGTCTCGTCCTGCAGAATCCGATCGTTCTGCCCACCACCGTGGCCGAGAACATCGCCTACGGCAAGCCGCACGCGACCAAGGCGGAGATCGAGGCGGCCGCGCACTACGCCAACGCGAGCGCGTTCATCGAGAAGCTGCCCCAGCAATACGAGACGGTCGTCGGCGACGGCGGCGCGCTCTTGAGCGTGGGTGAGAAGCAGCGGATCAACCTGGCCCGCGCGTTCCTGAAGGACGCGCCGATCTTGCTGATGGACGAACCGACCAGCGCGCTCGACGTCGAGAGCGAGGCTCAGGTCGTGGCCAGCCTGTTCGCGCTGATGCGCGGGCGCACGACGTTGATCGTCGCCCACCGGCTCACGACCATCCGGCGCGTCGACAAGATCCTGGTCGTGGAGAACGGGCGTCTGACCGAGATGGGCACCCCCGACGACCTTCTCGCCGCGCAGGGCTACTACGCCCGGGTCGTCAGCGGCCAGCTCGACCTGTAGTCGTTCCGGTCCCGACGAGGGACTACTTCGAGCCCGTGCCGCGCGCGCGCTCGGCCGCTTCGCGCTCTCGCTGCTTGGTCTCGCGCTCTCGCGCGGCCTGCTCGAGCTGCCACCGAGCTCTCAGCCGATCGCCGGCCTCGTTCACCGCCGCCTCGATCCGCGCCGCTGTCTCGAGCGAGTCCGACGCCTGCAGGCTCGCGACCGACTTGGCCGCCCGGGTCAGGCTCGCATTCACGCGCTCGATGTTCTTCTGCGTGGCCGCGGTGGCGTCCCGCAGCCGTTTCCGCTCGGGGCCCTCGGCGCCCCAGTCGCTGGTCGCCGCGTCGAGGTACTTGCTCTGTTCTCTGGACAGGTCGGCCAGGGCTTTCGGATCACCAGAGACCTTCTCAGCAGCCTCGGCCAGGCTCTTCCCGGTTCCGCCGCCCTTCAGGGCGGCACGAGCCGCCGCGATCTTGTCGCGCGTGATCTTCTCCGCGCGCTGCTGCGGATCGGAGATCCCGCGCTCCTTCGCCTCGATCTCCTGGATCCGCTTCTCGTTGGCCTTGAGCGCGTTCTCGTAGTTGCCCCGAACCGTCTCCCACTCGCCGGCCACGGCGCCGGAGGCGACGAGCAGCGGCAGCAGCAAAGGCGCCCATCAGCGTGAGGAGGCATCGCTCCGCGGGCCCGCCGTGATGCATCTCCAGTCTCACTTGATGTTCTGGATCTTGTTCTGAATGGCATCGAGCCGACCCGCCAGCTCCTTGAGCTGGCCGGCAAGGCCCTCGGAAAGCTGGCGCACGGTCTCCTCGAGCTTCGCGGAGCTGGCGGTGAGCTCCTGGGTGGCCGTCGTCATCCTCCGGATGCCGTTCGCGTTCTCTTGAACCACTTCCTGATTGAGCCAGCCGAGCTGGGCCGTCTGCAACATGAACTTGCGGGCCGCCGCCAGATCCTCGGCGAGGGCGCGCATGTCGGTCACCGCCTTGTCCGTGTCCTGCTTGGTGGCGACGAGGTCGCGCTGCAGGACGCCCAGCTTCTCCTCGAGACGCCCGAGCTCGATCGCCAGCGCGGCGACGGAGGTCCGCTGCGTCTGCTGCTGCTGCAGAGCGTCCACGGTGACGGCCTCGGGCGCCTTGGGTATGTCCGCCCGGTAGACGAACGTGACCACTGCCGGCACCGAGACGGGATTCGTCTCGCTCTCCGACGACGTGGCATGCCGCGCCCAGGCATCGGCCGGACTGTCGCCCGGCAGGACGACCAGATGCCCATCCTTGGTGTCGAGAAAAGCCAGGGCGCCCACCTTGCCCGACTGTCTCACCGCGGTCTGGATGGCGTCGGTTCTGGAGGCGAGGGCTCGCTCTCGGTCCCTGATGGCCTCCGACTGCGCGGCCGGCATCAGCGAGTGGCTCGCGCAACCGACGAGCATCAGCACACCGATCAGGTAAAGACCTGATACAACAGTCTGGGTGGGCCTACTCCGAGTGCGTCCGAGCATCGCGTCCCATAAAATCAACACGTGGCCCCCCACTATGGATCATTATTGCAGGGTGGTTCAAGCGACGCCTTCGATGGCTCGCCACCGCCCCGAAACCGCTGTAGCGTGCTTCTGACACGGCGCTGCGCCTCGCCGGCGACCGCCGCCCATCGTTGATGTCACACACAAAGTCTCCGCTGGCGCCTCGTGGATAGATACCCGGGGAATCCCCCTAAGACGAATCTACGGCAAACGCTTCCCCGTGCCTGGGCGATGATCCGCCCGTACTGGTTCTCGGACGATCGCTGGGCGGCACGAGGACTGCTGCTCGGTGTCGTGCTCCTCACGCTCGGCATGGTGTACCTCACCGTTCTCTTGAATCAGTGGAACAACGCATTCTATAGCGCGCTGCAGGACAAGAACATGGCCGCCTTTCGCGGCCAGCTCTTCCGCGTCACGTGGCTGATCACGATTTTCATCTTCCTCGCCGTGTACCAGGTCTATCTCAACCAGATGCTCGAGATCCGCTGGCGCCGCTGGTTGACCGATCGCTACCTCCGCGCCTGGCTGTCCGACGGCGCCTACTATCGCATGCAGCTGCAGGCGAGCGAGACCGATAACCCCGACCAGCGCATCGCGGAAGACGTGCAGCTGCTCGCCTCCCACACGCTCGGCCTATTCACCGGCGGCCTGCGCGCGATCGTCACGTTGGTCACCTTCGTGGCGATCCTCTGGGGGCTCTCTGGATCCCTCGTCGTCCCGGTCGGCGGCTTCACGATTCACCTGCCCGGCTACATGGTGTGGGTGGCCGTTCTGTACGCGATCCTCGGCACGTGGGTGACCGACTGGCTCGGCCGTCCACTGGTCCGTCTGAACTTCGACCGGCAGCGATACGAGGCCGACTTTCGGTTCAGCCTCGTCCGCTTCCGCGAGAACACCGAGGGCGTGGCGCTCTACCGGGGCGAGGCGGACGAGTTCCGGGGCTTTCGCGCACGATTCGAGGACGTGGTGCGCAACTGGTGGGGCATCATGCTCCGGCAAAAGCGCATGACCTACTTCACCTCGGGCTATGGGCTCGGCGCGTGGATCGTGCCGTCCATCGTCGCGGCGCCGCGCTACTTCCGAGGCGAGCTCGGGCTCGGCGGGCTCATGCAGACGAGCCAGGCCTTCCAGCAGGTCCAGGACGCGCTCAGCTTCTTCGTGCAGTCGTACAAGGAGATCGCGGCGTGGTGCGCGGTGGTCGAACGGCTCGCCGGCTTCGAGCGCACACTCGACGCGATGCACCGACAGGCGGGCACCGGCCTTCGGCGCGTCGAGGGGCGCGCCTCACACCTGAGCGTGGCGGGTGTCGATCTCTATCGGCCCGACGGCCAGCCGCTCATGGCGAACATCAACTTCTCGCTCAGGCGCGGCGACTCCGTCCTCCTCAGCGGCGCGTCGGGCTCGGGCAAGAGCACGCTCATCCGTGCCATCGCCGGCATCTGGCCGTTCGGGCGCGGCGAGATCCGCGCGGCGAGAGACGCCCGGATCCTGTTTCTGCCGCAGCGGCCGTACCTGCCGATCGGCAAGCTCCGCGACGTCGTGAGCTATCCGATGCCGGCCGACGGGGTGGCCGACGGAACTCTGCGCGAGGCGCTCGAGGCGGTAGGCCTCCCGCAGCTCACCGGGCGCCTCGACGAGGATGCCCACTGGGCGCAGCAGCTCTCCCCCGGCGAGCAGCAGCGCATCGCCTTTGCGCGCGCCCTGGTGCAGAAGCCCGAGTGGCTCTTCCTCGACGAGGCGACCTCGGCGGTGGACGAGGGGACGGAATCGCGTCTCTACCAGCTCGTGCGCGAGCGGCTACCGGAGACCACGCTATTCAGCATCGGCCATCGGGCGACACTACGCCCCTTCCACACGCGCCGGCTGATGGTGCAGCCCACCGGAAACAGCGCCGCCGCCGTGGTCGAGCTACCGGTCGGGAGCGATGCGGCTCGGAGTACGGCGAGCTCATGCGCGACCAGAGAGAGCGCGGAATCCTCGGGAGATAGCGCTGCCCATCCTGGATGTTCTGGTTACCGGCGCCACCGGTTTCGTCGGCGCCAATGTCGCTCGCCTCCTCGTCAGTGAAGGCCACCGCGTTCGGGTCCTGGTCCGCCCGTCCAGTCGCCTGAACGCACTCGAGGGCTGTCCGGTCGAGGTGCGGTACGGCGACGTACTCGAGCCCGACGCCGTGGCCGACGCGGTCGCCGGGTGCGCGATGGTATTCCATGTGGCCGGCGACTACCGGCTCTGGGCCGCTGATCAGCGCGACATCTATCGCACCAACGTGGACGGCACACGCACCGTGCTCGACGCGTGCATGCGAGCCCGCGTCGAGCGCGTCGTCCACACTTCGAGCGTCGCCACGCTCGGCCGCCCCGAGGGCGGCGGACCACGCACCGAGACCAGCTCCGTGAACATCGCGGACATGATCGGTCCCTACGCGCGCTCGAAGTTCCTCGCCGAGAGCGTGGCCCAAGAGTTTGCGGCCCGTGGGCTGCCGGTCGTCATCGTCAACCCGAGCGCCTGCTTCGGCCCGTGGGACGTCAAGCCCACGCCGACCGGCCAGGTGGTGCTCGACTATCTCCGCGGCCGCATGCTTGCGAGCCTCGACACCGGTCTCAACGTCGTCCACGTGGCCGATGTCGCTCGCGGCCACCTGCTGGCCGCGTTGCGCGGGCGCGCGGGAGAAAGGTACATCCTCGCCGGCGAGAACCACTCCCTCTCGGAGGTGTTCGACATGCTCGCGCGCATCACGGGCATTCGCGCGCCGCGCGTGCGCCTGCCCTATCCTCTGATGCACCTGATCGGGCTCGCGAGCGAGGGGCTGGCCAACATCACCAGGCACTCGCCGCGTGTGCCGCTGAGTGGCATTCGCATGGCCCGCACGCCGATGTACGTGAGAGCGGACAAAGCCGTGCAGGAGCTCGGACTGGTTCAGACGCCGGTCGATCAGGCGCTGCGCGACGCGGTAGCCTGGTTCGTCGGCCACGGCTACGCGCCCTCGCCACCAGTCTGTCCGCCGACCACGAGCGCCGCCGCCCGGCGCTGACGTCACGATCGGCGTCGCCGCTATGCTGACCGACGGACCGCTGGGCTATCCCCGATCGGCCGGCGGGTCGGGCAGGTCCGCCGCGCGCCGGAGCCGAGTCTCGGCATCGGTGATGGACGAGTTTCCGCGCAGGAGGCTCTGGGCCATGTTGAGCACCGAGTAGCCCGTCTGCGCCTCGGCCTGGAACCGCTGCGCGAACGCGCCGCTCTTGATGTCCTCCAGGACGCGGCGGAACCGCGCGGCGATGTCCTCGCGGTCGATCTCGATGGCCCGCGTGAGCCCTCCGAAGATCGCCGTCGGCCCGTGATCCTCGGACGATCGAAAAAAGCCGGCCGTCCGAAAGCCTTCGAACACCGTCTCCATCTCGCCCGACATGTACATTTCCATCGCCAGGGCCTCGGGCGGGATCCCTGCCTCGCGGCCGACCTCGAAGGCGATGATCATCGCCGTGCCCAGGAGCGGCCCGATGGTCTGCTCGACGAACAGATCGAGCGCGGACTCCATGACGGCGGTCATCTCGATCGCCGCCGGGCGAAGGGCGCCCATCGCATCCGCCAGTCCGAGCATTCGCCGGTGGGCGCGACCGCTCCGATCGGCCTCGACGCCGATGCACGCCCAGAAGCCCTGACCAGTCAGGTAGCGAGCGCGTGTCGCGGCGCCGGCCATGCGCGGCGCGATCAGAAGCACGTCGACCGTCTCCGGCGGACGCACGAGGCCGAACGCCAGACTGTAGCCTGAGCCGAAGGCGACGGCGCTTCCAGGTCGAAGCTCGGAGGCGACGTCACGGGAAAACACTTCGGGGATCACTTCGTCGGGCAGCAGCACAAAGACGATGTCATCGCCGGCCGCAGTGGCGAGCGGCACCACCTCGAAGCCGTCAGCGCGCGCGCGATCGGCGTATTCGTCGTCACGATTGCCAACCCGCACCTTGACGCCTGAATCGCGGAGGTTGAGTGCGGCGCTGCGGCCCAGGTTGCCGTACCCGAGCACCGCAATAGACTCCCCGTCGAGGGCACCCGGCGGCGCGTCCCCGGCGCGATATATCTTTACGGGAGTCGGTCCGTTAGTTGTCATTCACCGGTAATGATCGATCGATAGGCCTGTCGGCAATGGCCACTGATTGTAGCGCCGTCGCATGGACAATTGCGACGCCGGCGGAATGCTACAATCCCGCCATGCATAGAATCCTCGCACTGATCGCCGCAGTCGTCGTCCTGGCCTCGCCACTTGCCGGCTCGGTCCGGGACGCCTATGCCGACCTGAACGACGTGGCGAAAGCGCTCGGCGCGCCGACCGTCAAGTCGATCCAGTACACCGGGACGGGCGGGGTCAACGCGGCCGGGCAGAGCGTCGTGCCCGGGTTGCCGTGGCCGGAGTACAACGTCAAGAGCCACACGCGGTCGGTGAACTACGAGACGGCTTCCCTCCGCGACGAACAGGTGCGGACGCAGGCGCTGGAGCCGGCCCGCTATGGCGGCCTGCAGCCGATTCGCGGCGAGCAGCGGCTGAACTTGCTGGTGAGCGGGGACATCGCCTGGAATCTCGTCGGCGAGCAGCCGGCGTCGGCGCCGATCGCCCTGGCCGATCGCCAGTTCCAGCTGTGGGCCACCCCGCACGGCATCGTGAAAGCCGCGATGGCGCGCAACGCCACCATGCAGGGTCGGACGATCACGTTCAACGTCCCCGGCCGCTTCAACGTGAAGGCGACCGTCAGCGACGACAACCTGATCGCGAGGGTCGAGGGACTGCTCCCGAACCCGGTCGTCGGTGATATTCCAGTCATGATCGACTACTGGGACTATCGCGACTTCGGCGGGGTCAAGTTCCCGACGCGGATCCGAGAGACGACCGCCGGCTACCCGACGCTCGACCTGCTGGTGACCGACGTGCGACCCAACGCCGCGGTCGACATCCAGGTGCCGGACGCCGTGCGCCAGGACCCTAACCCGTACGCGCGCGTCACCACGCAGAAAGCGGCTGACGGGGTGTGGTACCTGACGGGCGGGTCGCATCACAGCGTGGTCATCGAGATGAAGGATCACATCATCGTCGTGGAGGCCCCGCTCAACGAAGAGCGCTCGGTCGCGGTCATCGCGGAGACTCGCAAGCTCGTCCCGAACAAGCCGATCCGCTACGTGATCAACAGCCACCACCACTTCGACCATGCGGGCGGCCTACGGGCTTTCGTCGCCGAGGGTGTCACCGTCATCACCCAGGACGTCAACCGCGCCTTCCTCGCGCAGGCGCTGGGAGCGCCTTCCACCGTACGGCCGGACGCCCAGGCGAAGTCGGGCCGCCGGCCCACCGTGGAGGGCGTGGGCGAGCGACGCACGCTCACCGACGGAACGCGGACCGTGGAGATCTATCGAATCCAGGGAATCATGCACCACGACGGGTTGCTCATGGTGTACCTGCCGAAGGAGAAGCTCCTGAGTCAGGCCGACGCCTACACGCCGGGGCCCCCGAACGCGACGCCCCCCATGCCGCCGAGTCCATTCAGCTTCGCGCTCGCCGACAACATCGCGCGCTTGAAGCTCGACGTCGGCGATCTCCTCCCGCTGCACGGCCGTCTGGTGCCCGTCGCCGAGCTCTACCGCGCCATCGGCAAGACGCCGTGAAGCGGCGTTCAGGGTAGCGGCGAGCGCCGGTATTCGCTCGGCCGAATGCCCATCACTTCCTTGAAGGCGCGCGAGAGGTTCGCCGCGCCGCTGTAGCCGACGCGGCGGGCGACGTCGTCCAGCTTCTGGTCGGTATCGCTCAGAAGCCGGCATGCGACGGCGATGCGAAGCCGGACGTAGTAGGTCGCGGCCGGCAAGCCGAACGCCTGTCGGAAGACGCGAATCAGATGGTCCTCGGAGACCCCGACCCGGTGCGCAATCTCATCCACGGTGAGCGGGTCCCGGCAATGATTCGCCATCAAATCGACTGCCGCCAGGAGTGCCCGGGACAGATGAGCCCGGGGCGGAACGAGGTGGCCGAGAAGCTTGTCGACGTGGTCCAGTACCAGATCGAGACGGTTCGGCAAGGTGAGACGCCCGGGATCGACAGGCGGGTCACTGCTGACCCACACCACCGCTGCGTCCGGGAAACGCGCTGACAGCGCGGAGAGCGCGGGCACCTTCGACTTGTCGGAAACATACAGAACAACGACGAGCGCCGGCATATTGGACGCCATCGCCTTGGCGACACTCATCGCCGAGACGTGGACGTAGAAGTGGAGCGCGAGCTGCATGGGAACGAGCGCGGTGGCATCGTCGCTGACCAGCAGCACACCGGCCGCCGGTTTGACGCGCCGTAGGCTCCTCAGAATCGCCGCGCGAAGCTCACCCGCCTCCCAGGGCTTGGTGACAAAGTCGACGGCGCCAAGCTTCATACATTCGACCACCGTCTCCGTCTGGCGGACAACGCTCACCACGATCACCGGCGGTCGAGCCCTCGCTGAGCTGAGCCGTCTCAGGACCTCCTCACCTTCCATATCGGGCATGCGCAGATCGAGAAGGACGACGTCCACGTGACGATGCGCCAGCAGATCTAGCGCCTCAGCTCCGCTCGTGGCCGTGACGACGTCGAAGTCGTCTTCGAGCTCGAGGCGGATCGAGTCGAGGATGGCTTGCTCATCGTCAACGGAAAGGACCGTCGGTCGCGTCGAGTCGGCCACGCCCGTATCTTTCGGTTCGACACCGGGAAGTCCGGCCCGCGAAGAATAACTCACCGCACAGCCAAATCAATTGGCTATAGGTCCAGGCCGGCCGATGTCGGAATAGGACATCCTTTCGACGGATTGGGCCATTGACGTATCCGTGCCCGTCGTACAAGGTGACTCGAAATCGCGCTGAGCGCGGCGACGTCTCTCGGACGTTAGTCCAGCGCAAACTGGTCGAAAAGATCGTTTGACGAGCGAGCGACGCGCGCTATCTTGATCGCTCGACCAGGTGAAGCAGTGGCTGAGCCGAAATGCCCGCGATGCATCCAGTCGATCAAGTCCAACGATACGATTGCGTTCGAAGACGATCGGATCGTTCATCTGGACTGCCGTAGACCCTTCGAGCTGAACTACGAGGAGCGGGCTCTGCTCTTCATGTTCTGCTGGGGTCACCCGGTGGCCGCGTGCACGGCATGCAACCAGAGCTTCCGGCAACACGAGCTGGCCAATGACCTCTTCGACCATCGCACGCACCTGTGCCCGCGCTGTCGGACCGACCTGACCGTGAACATTCGCGAGCATCTCTTCGCCTGCGAGCTCGTCCCAACGGAAGTCCGCTGGCGAGCGGAGGACGCGCGTGACGCCGCACGCAGGCTGATCAAGCAGCGCTACGAGCTGTCGAACCAGGCTGACGTCCTGCTGCACGAGGCCGAGTCGGCGATCTGCGCGCTCCGCGAGGCGATGAAGCGTGTGACGTGGAGCGGCTGACGCATGCCAAACTGA
Source organism: uncultured Candidatus Rokubacteria bacterium (assembly GCA_963789955.1). Lineage (GTDB taxonomy): Bacteria > Methylomirabilota > Methylomirabilia > Rokubacteriales > CSP1-6 > AR31. Next base: position 16,505 of record CAWBMV010000015.1, on the reverse strand, counting down.
ACGCGGTCGTCGTCGCTCGGTCGTGCTCAGTTCGCCCCGCCTGGCCCTTCTCGCCGAGTCAGTGACTGGATCGAGCGTGCCCTTCGCCTATGTGCTCCTCGACGCGCTCGTCAGGCATGGAGGCGTACATCGCACCGCGCCGCCGAGAATGGCGACTTGAGCTGCGTCCGTCACGCCGGTCGGGCCACGTCCTCGGCTCGGAACCGGACGATCGTTACCGACCGTCGCTCTCGGCCGAGTGGCGAGCAACTCGGCAACGCGCGGGCCTTGGCCAACGCCGTGGCTCGGGACAGCCGCACTCGCGCTCACGTTGCCCCTCTTCGGTCCGGTGACCCAGGATGCTCAGCCTGCTCAGGCGCCGAGACTCCGGCGATGCGGTTCGCAGGGCGTGAAGTCCGCCCGCTTGAGGACGGAGGCGGTCATCGTTCGACCGCCGAGAATGGTGCTGAGCTGCTTGTCCGTCCGCGGTCGGACCATGTTCTGCCCGGAACTGGACGATCGTTTCGACGTCGCGCGCGCTGGGCCGACCTGCTGGAGCAACTCGCGAGCACTGGCCAAGTTGACTCGAACCCTGGCGCACCATAGCGTCACCCCGCGTGTACCGCAAGACGAAGGACGGTGTGTGATGGCGACGCCCGAAGAACCGATCGCCCCGGGTTACTCCTCTGGCTCAACACGGCAGCGCGGCTTCGCACCCGCCTGCTCACGTTGGAGGGGCTGGCGAAGAAATGACCGTCAGGCCCGAGGACACGCTGCGCGCGGCGGGCATCAGCAATCGCCGACAGGCGCGGTACCAGCGGCGGATGTCGAGCCTTTTGGCGGGCAGAGCGTGATGGCGACGACGTAAACGCCCACGAGCGGGGGCGAGGCCAGGAGTGCTCTCCGAGATCAGCGGTCCAGCGACGCCGGATCGTGGCGACACCGTCAAGAGGTCGATGCGCGCGGTGGGAAGCCGGCACGCGACTCGCGCGCCTGGCGCCGAAAGCCGGCGTAGATCGCCTTCAGCTGTCGCTCGAAATGCGGGTCGACGAGCTCGGTCGCCGGTCAGCCCGATCATGGAGGGCCGACGCCGCGACGTACCGAAGAATCATGTCGGTCACCGTCGCGCGCCGGCCCGCGACATCGCCCTTCGTGCCCATGTCCCGCTGGAAGATCGCCGCAAACGTGTGCTGGTTGGTCACGTTGAACATGCCGAGCGCCGCGATGGCCTTGTGGATCTCGACCGCGTCGATGTCAGGCCGGAACGTACCGTCCCGCTGGCCGCGCTCGAGGACCCGCCGGAGCGTGTCGATGATCGATCGATTGAGCGAGCGCATGGCCCGGGATTTCCGCAAGTGGCGCCCCCCCACCTGGTTCTCGGCCACGACCAACCGCACGAAGCCCTCGTGCTCGAGGTAGTAGTCGTAGGTGAACTCGACGATGCGCCGGATCGCGTCCACCGGCGAGAGGTGGTCGAGGTCGAGGCGGTCTTCGGCCTGTCGGATCTCGCCGTACACGTGCTCCAGCACCGCGAGATAGACCTTCTCCTTGCCGCCGAAGTAGTAGTTGATGAGCGCGCGGGTCGTGTGGGTCCGCGCGGCGATCGCGTCCATGCTCGCCCCCCGGAACCCGCGCGCGGCGAATTCCTCGATGGCGGCGGCCAGGATGCGGGCCCGGTTCGCCGCGGGCGCCTTCGGCTTGCGCATCGCCCTGCTCACGCCCCGAGGATAGCCCGCGGCGCCGATCGCGCTTGGCACGAATTGACGACTCTGTTAAATTGATCGCGGACGAGGAGCTGCGACTCGGCCGCGACGGGACGCTGAACGACTCGCTGCTCTGCGGCCTCATCGGCGCCGGCATCCAGCGCTCGCTGTCCCCGGCCCTGCAGCAGGACGAAGCCCGCCACCACGGCATCCGCCTGCACTACCAGCTCATCGACCTCGACGCGTCCAGCCGCGGCGCGGAGGCGTTGCCCACGCTCATCGAAGCGGCCCGCATCATGTGCTTCGCCGGGCTGAACATCACCTACCCGTGCAAGCAGCTGGTCATCCCGCTGCTCGACGCGGTGTCCGACGAGGCCGAGGCCATCGGAGCGGTCAACACCGTGGTTCGCACCGACGATCGGCTCGTCGGCTACAACACCGACGGCTCCGGCTGGAGCTGGGGCTTCCGCCGCGCGCTGCCGGGCGCGGATCTCTCGTGCGTGGTCCTGCTCGGCGCGGGCGGAGCGGGCTCGGCGTGCGCGGACGCGGTGCTGCGGCTCGGCGCCGCGCGCCTCATCATCTTCGACCAGGACGCGCCGCGGGCCGTCGCGCTCGCCGCGAGACTGAATGCGCACCTTCGACGGCGGGCGCGCGAGCGCCGGCACGGACCTGCGCGCGGCGCTGGAGGGCGCCAGCGGCCTCATTCATGCGACGCCCGACCGGGATGGCGGCCATGCCCGGCATGCCGCTGCCCGGAGGACTGGCTGCAGCCGCACGATGTGGGTGTCGGAGGTCGTCTACGTGCCCCTGGAGACGCCGTTGCTCAAGGCGGCGCGTCGCGTCGGATGCGCGACCGCCGATGGCGGCCACATGAACGTCGGCCAGGCCGTCGACGGCTTCAAGCTCTTCACCGGCGTCGACGCCGACGCCGCGCGGATGGACGCACATTTCCGGCGGCTTGTCGCATGATGAGCCGCCGCCACGCCGCCGACGCGTATCCCCGAGCCCTCCAACCCCCTGGGCGTGGACGGCATCGAGTTCATCGAGTACGCCACCTCGCAGCCGCAGGCCTTCGGCGCGTTGCTGCAGCAGATGGGCTTCGCCGCGGTGGCCCGCCACCGCTCGCGCGAGGTCGCTGCTGTACCGTCAGGGCGAGATGAACGTGATCGTGAATTCGCACGGAGCGACGTCCGGCTCCCCCGGTCCTCAGTGCCATGGCCCTGCGCGTCCGCGACGCCGGCGATGCGCTATCGCCATTCGGTCGAGCTCGGCGCCTGGGAGATCGAGCCCCACGCCGCGGCCATGGAGCTCAACATCCCCGGCATCCACGGCGTCGGCGACAGCCTCGTCTACTTCGTCGACCGCTACCGCGATTTCTCCATCTACGACGTCGACTTCGTCCCGCTCGCGGCCACTCAATCCCCAGCCGCCCGCGCTCGCCGGCCTGCACTGGTTCGGTGTGGTGCAGACGATCCTGGCCGAGCGCACGCGCGACTGGGTGGACTTCTACGAGACTCTCTTCGGATTCTCCGTGCTGCCGCAGGGCCGGTACTTCGGCGTGCTGCCGAACGGCACGCTCCTCGAGAGCCCGTGCCACAAGTTCTACTTGCAGCTGATCGAGCCGCCGCCCGAATCGGGCGGGCCGCTGGGAGGAAGGGCTTGGTCCGCGTGGGCCTCGGCGCGCGCGACGTGCCGGCGGCGGTGCGCGCGCTGACCGAGCGCGGCATCGTGTTCGTCGATCGCGGCGCGGTGCAGCCCAGCGACAAGGGCGCGCTCACCCAGCTCTATCTCGGCAGCGTCACCTTCGAGCTGGTCGTCAGCCATCTATGAACATCGACCACTTCGGCATGGACACGATCACGCTCGCGGGGCCGCTCGAAGCCAAGCTACGCGCCATCGTCGACGCCGGCTTCACGCAGGTCATGCTGAACGCCGGAGATGTCGTCGGCCATCCCGGCGGCGAAGAAGCCGCGGTGCGCGCGGTCCGCGACAGCGGGCTCCGGGTCACGGGCTTCCAGGTGCTGCGAGACTTCGAGGGCCTCTCGGGACACTTGCATGCGTACAAGCTCGACGTGGCCAAGGCGATGCTGGAGATGTGCCGCGCGCTCGGCGCGAACGTCCTGCTGGCCTGCTCGTCGACCTCCGCGCACGCGACGGGCGACACGGGATTCGCTCATACGGGATCTGCGGAAGCTGGCGCTCCTCGCGGTGCCGTTCGGCATCCGCATCGTCTACGAGGCTCTCTCCTGGGGCCGGCACGTCAATCTCGTGACCCAGGCGTGGGAGATCGTGCGAGACGCCGATCGCTCGAACCTCGGCATCTGCATCGATTCCTACCACGTCCTCGCCCACGGCACCGACGCCGGGCGTTCTGGACGCGATCGATCCGCGCAAGGTGTTCCTCGTGCAGCTCTCCGATTTCCTGTGGCAGGAAACCCGCTCGCCCGAGGACCGCATGGAGACCGCGCGACACTACCGCGTGTTTCCGGGCGAGGGCGTGCACAGCCCGGAGGTCGTCGCCCTCGTGCGGAAGCTGGACGAAATGGGATACCGCGGCGACTACAGCTTCGAGGTCTTCAACGACGACTACAAGCAGCTTCCGCTGCCGATGGTCGCCGCGCGCGCCCGGCGCTCGGTGAAATGGATCACCGGGCTCGTCTCCCGACGAAGCTTGCCGGCCCGCCGGATCATCCGTACGGTGGGCCGATGATCCGGCCACGTCCCTGGAAGGAGATCGCGATGACATACGGCAGAGCCGTGGTGCTCGGCGCCTGCGTCTTGCTCTTCATGCTGGCCGCCCACCCGGGCATGGCCGCCGATGCGCCGGCGCCGAAGGACGGCCACTGGGTGGTGCGGGACTTTCGCTTCCACACCGGCGAGGTGCTCCCCGAGCTGCGCCTGCACTACACGACGATCGGCGCGCCGTCCGGCGAGCCGGTGCTGATCCTTCACGGCACGACGGGCTCGGGGGCGGGCCTGCTCGCGCCGGCCTTTGGCGGCGAGCTCTTCGGTCCGGGACAGCCGCTGGACGCGAGCCGCTACTATGTCATCCTTCCGGACGCGATCGGCCACGGCAAATCGAGCAAGCCATCGGACGGCCTGCGCACGCGCTTTCCGAAGTACAACTACGACGACATGGTCGAGGCCCACTATCGGCTCCTGACCGAGCACCTGGGCGTTCGTCGTCTCCGTCTCGTGCTCGGCAACTCCATGGGCGGCATGGAGGTCTGGATCTTCGCGCAAAAGTATCCGGCCTTCATGGACCTCGCGGTGCCGATGGCGTCGCTGCCGACCGAGATGGCGAGCCGCAACTGGATGATGCGGCGGCTCATCATCGACTCGATCCGCAACGATCCGGAGTGGATGAACGGAAACTACACCAAACAGCCGCGCAGCACGCAATTCGCCTCGGTGTTCTACGGCCTCGCCACCAGCGGCGGCAACCACGCGCTCTACGCCGCGGCGCCGACGCGTGAGAAGGCCGACCAGCTCCTCAACCAGCGGCTGGCGGCGCCGTTCACCGCCGACGCCAACGACGTGCTGTATCAGTGGGACTCGTCACGCGACTACAATCCATCGCCGGGCCTGGAGCGCATCCAGGCGGTCCTGCTGGCCATCAACTCCGCCGACGACGAACGCAATCCGCCCGAGCTCGGCATCCTGGAGCGCGAGATCAAGCGCGTGAAGCGCGGCCGCTACGTGCTCATCCCGGCGAGCGAGGACACGCGCGGCCACGGCACCACCGGCCTGGCGAGATTCTGGAAGCACCACCTCGCCGAGCTGCTGAGCGCGGGGCCTCCGGCGGCGAAGTAGGCAACCTCGACAACCACCTCGACCAGCTCACGCGCGCCCTACAGGGTCGGGCGTAGCCGTTTGAGCCGGAGCCGGCGCGCCGTGAGCCGGGCCATGCGCGGATCGAGCTCCACGCCGACCCACTCGCGGCCGAGGGACGCGACGACCCGGCCGACCGTTCCCGCGCCGGCGAACGGATCGAGGACGGGCCCGCGCTTTTTGCTGCCTTCGAGCACCGTCCGGACCACGGGCTCCGGGATCGCGTCCCAAATGCTGTCGGGGTGGGAACGCGGCAGCGGCAAGGTCCAGCAGAGCGTGGTTCCGCGCGGACGCACGACCTGCCCCGCCTTCCTGAAGCGCAGGAGATAGTTGACGCGGTTGTCCCAGCGCTCCCGGGAGCCTGTTTGGACCCAGAAGCCGCGCGACTGAAGACGCCAGCCGGTGCGACGGAGCCAGCCGGTGACGAGCGCGTCCATCCCCACCCACTCGGCGCCGTCGTGGCGATCGCCGATCGACCAGCCAGAGGTCGCCGTCGGGCGCGAGGACGCGCTTCCATTCACGCCCGAAGCCCACGGCCAGGTCGTGCGCGTAACGCTCGGCCGACGAACGCCCCCGCCCTTTCACCCAGTAGGGCGGCGAGGTCAGGATCACTCCGATGCTCCCCGACGCGATCGGATGGAGGCGGTGGCTGTCCCCGCGGAACAGGCGCAGCCGTCCATCGCGGCTCTCGTAGCGGGTCATGGGGTGAGCGCGAGCGCGCGTGAGATCAGCGGCGCGTCGACTAGCGCACGACCGGCCCGGTGTCCGGGCGGTCGCTCTTCAATGGCGGCAGGACGTCGCCGGGATCGAGGCCCAGCTCGAACATGCCGAGCGTCGATAGACAGAAATCTCGTGGCGGGAACTGGACGGGAGCGACGGCTCCGTCGCGAAAGAATCGCTCGAGGGGCGACGTCTTGAACAGGGCGTGGGCGCCGCCCAGGGTCATGGCCGTCCGCGTAACTCGTGTGACCGCCTCGCCCACGAAGTACTTGGCCCGGTAGAGCGCCGACAAGGTCGCCGGCGTCGGGCCCTGCGTGTCGCTGAGCCAGGCCGCGTAGTGCGTCAAGAGGCGCGCGGCCTCCAGATCGACGCTCATCTCTCCCACCTGCCGCCGGACGTCCGGGTGGTAGGCGAGCGACTGCGTGAAGCCGGGTGGCGTGCGGCCCTTCACGGTCTCGCTGATGGCGCGATACGCCGCGACGCCGATGCCCAGGTACACGGGCGTGTAGGAGCCCCAGAACCAGTTGGCGCCATCGCGCCGGAACGGGAGGAGATCCTCCGTCCGCAGCAGCAGCGCCTCGTCGGGCACGAAGCACTCGTCGAGCGTCATCGCGTCGCTGCGGGTGGCGCGCATGCCCAGGGTGTCCCACACCAGATCGACCTTGCGTCCCGGCGCGTCGGGCGGGACCAGCAGGAACATCGCCGCCGCGTTCGAGGTCGTGTCGTCGGGCCGAGCCAGCACCATCACGTGATCGGCCACGGCGATCATCGAGGCGAACGCCTTCCTTCCCGTGATGCGATAGCCGCCGTCGACGCGCCGGGCTCGTGTGAGCGGCACCGGCGTGCCGACCAGGCCTGACGTCGTGGGTTCGGAGAAATTGCCGCCGATCAGCTTGCCCTCGTGGACCACCATCTTCGCGAGTCGTTCCTTGGTGGCGCGCGGCACCAGCGGGCTTTCCATCATCGGACCGACGACGGAGAGGTGCATGTTGAAGGACAAGGCCGTCGAGCCGCAGCCCTGCGCCAGCTCTTCGGCGGCGAGCGACCAGCCCAGCAGACCCACGCCGCCACCGCCGAGCTCGGCCGGGACGTTGAGCCCGTAGAAGCCGGCGTCACGCAGGGCGGCGTAGTTCTCGACGGGGTCGCTGGCCTCGCGATCGTGCTGGGCGGCGCGGGTGGCGAAGTCGGCGGCCAGGCACCGGGCGCGGTCCTTCAGATCTCTCTGCGCCGGCGTGACGTGAAACTCCATGCGGAGCTCTCCCACTACCCGCGAGTCAGGGTGAACCCTTCGTACCCCTTGGCGGCGACGCCGTCGCAGATCTGCCGATAGGCGCCGACTCCGCCGATGTACGGCATGAAGACGCGCGGCTTGCCCGGAATGTTGGCGCCCATGTACCAGGAATTCGCGCGCGGATACAGCGTGGTGTGGCCGATCTCGTTGACGTGGGCGACCCACGCCTCTTGCGCGGCGGCCGTGGCCTCGATGGTCTCGTGATCCCGGGCGCGCATGCGGTCGATACAGTCGGCGATCCAGTCGACGTGCTGCTCGATGGACACGATCATGTTGCTGAGCACGGAAGGGCTGCCGGGGCCGGTGATGGCGAACAGGTTGGGAAAGCCCGCCACGGCGAGCCCCAGGTACGTCCGCGGTCCTTCCGCCCACGCGTCGTTCAAGGTGCGGCCGCCGCGGCCGCGGATGTCGATGCTCAGCAGCGCGCCGGTCATGGCGTCGAAGCCGGTGGCGAACACGATGCTGTCGAGCGCGTACGCGGCTTCCCGCGTGCGCAGGCCGTCGGGTGTGATCGCCTCGATCGGCGCCCGGCGGATGTCGATCAGGGTGACGTTGTCGCGATTGAACGTCTCGTAGTAGCCGGTGTCGACGCACATGCGCTTGGTGCCGACCGGATAGTCCTTGGGCAGCAGGATCTCGGCGACTGCCGGGTTGTGCACCGACGGCACGGATCTTGTCGCGGCAGAACTCCGCGGCCGTGTCATTGGCGTCCTTGTTGAGCAGCAAATCGACGTAGGTCGCGGTGAAGCCGAGGCCGCCGCGGCTCCAGCGCTTCTCGTACTCGCGTCGCCGCTCGTCCGGCGGTCACCGCGAGCGCGGAGGCCTCGCTGCGCTCGACCACGAAGCCGACACGCGACTCGCGCGCCTGGCGCCGGAAGTCGGCGTAGCTCGCCTTTACCTGTCGCTCGAAATCCGGGTCGAGGGGCGCGTTGCGGGCGGGCGCGCTGAAGTTCGGCGTGCGCTGGAAGACGAACAAGTGCGCGGCCTGCTCGGCGATGATCGGGATCGACTGGATCGCCGAGGAGCCGGTGCCGATCACGCCGACCCGCTGGCCGCTGAAGTCGACGCCCTCGTGCGGCCAGCGCCCCGTGTGGTACGGTCGCGCCCCGGAAGCTCTCGCGCCCTGGGAACTTCGGCACCTGGGCCGTGGACAGGCACCCGGTCGCCATGATGCAGAAGCGCGCCGACACGCGATCGCCGCGGTCGGTCGTGACGGTCCAGCGCCGGGCGGCCTCGTCGAAGGTCGCTGCCGTGACCCGAGTCGAGACCTGGATGTCGCGCCGAAGGTCGAAGCGGTCGGCGACGTGATTGATGTAGGTCAGGATCTCCGGCTGGGAGGCGTACCGCTCGCTCCACTTCCACTCCTGCTGCAGCTCGTCCGAGAACGAGTACGAATAGTCCATGCTCTCGACGTCGCAGCGCGCGCCCGGGTAGCGATTCCAGTACCAGGTGCCGCCGACGCCGTCGCCCGCCTCGAAGACGCGCGCCGAGAGCCCGAGCTGGCGCAGACGATGGAGCATGTAGAGCCCGGCGAATCCGGCCCCGACGATGACCGCGTGGAGGTCTGGCATGTGCCCGCGATTATACGCGGGGAGCGCTCGGGTCGCCGGCCGCCTCGCTCATCTCGTCCAGTTGAGGGCCTCGATGAGGGTGTTCGTGGTCGCGACGACCCGGTCGTGCTCGTCCGCGAGATGGCCCCGGCGAGACACGATGCCGTTGTGCTGTTCAACGAGGGCGTTATAGGCGGCGACGCGCCCGTTGTACTGCTGACAGAGCGCCTGGATCCGGCGCGTCACGCCGGACTGCGAGCAGCTTGGCGGTGAGGCGCCGGACTTGCCCATCTCGGCTTGGATGGCGTTGAGCTCGGCCTGCGTCGTGTCGTGTCGCCGCTTGAGAACGGCGAGATTCTGATCGAGGGTCCTCATCTCGGAGCTGAGAGCGGAGAGTCGCGCCTGGTTGATGTCGATCTGAGCCTGCAGCGGCTTCCGATCGTCCCGGCGCCTTGCGTCGTCTTCGACGTGAAACTGATCCTGTGCCCGTTCGATGTCGGCCTGCTGGCTGGCCCAGAGGCCGCGGATCTTGCTCCCAAGCTCGGCACACGACGCCGGCCTCGCCAGGATCGTCTCCATGAGAGTCCTCACTCTCCTGGCGCCGTCTAGATAGATGTCGACATGACGCTGCTCATGCGCGGCGACACTCGCGGCGAATCGTCCCCAGCTCGCTGTGATGTCCGGCGAAAGGTCGTTCAGCCGCTTGTGTTGCGGCAGTGTCACCACGAGGTTGAGCGTGATCGACACCGAGGAGGGACCGCAGAGGCCCGGGCGAGTCTCGCGGCCTTGCCAGTCCATGTTCCAGTCCGCCGACGTCAGGCCGACCGCGCGGTGGGCCCTACTGTCAAACAGGCCGTTCCGATCGATGTCGTCGAAGATGGCGAGCGTCGTCGTCCCGCGGACCGGGTAGTACCGGGTCGAGCTGCTCGTCTTGAGCGTGACCCGCTCTCGCTGTGGAGTGGGAGCGGGCGCAACGCCGGCACACCCCCAGAGCGCGAGGATCGCGAAGATGGGGAGCGCAAGAAAGCGGCCCGCCATTCATTCGAGCATAGCAGGTGGAGTTCGTTCCGCCGACAGGGGTAAACTTCGCGGACCAGGAGGAACCCATGGCAGACGCGCCGATCCTCACGAATCCCCTGAAAGAGATGATGAAGGCCGGCAAGGTGGCGCTCGGCATGAACGTGCGCCTCGCGCGCTCGGGCGATATCGCCCGCATCGCGAAGTCATGCGGCCACGACTTCATCTTCATCGACGGCCAGCACGCGATCTTCACCCGGGAGACCATCGCGCACATCGCGCACACCGCGCTCGGGTGCGGGATCACGCCGCTCGCTCGCGTCCGCAGCGTCGACGACCAGGACGTGCAGGTGCTGCTGGACAACGGCGTGATGGGCATCGTCTACCCGGACGTCAACACCGCCGCCGAGGCGCGCCGGGCAGTCGCTCGCGCCAAGTTTCCCCCGCTAGGCAAGCGCTCCGCCGCGGGCGCCTACCCGATGTTCGACTACCGCCCGGTGCCGGCCAGCCAGACGGTGGCGGCGCTGAACGACGCCACCCTGGTGGTGTGCATGATCGAGACGCCGGAAGGCGTGAACAACGTCGAAGAGATCGCCAAGGTGGACGGCGTGGACGTGATCCACATCGGCGCCAACGATCTCCTGACCGCGATGGGCAAGCCCGGTCAGTTCGGCGATCCGGAAGGCGCCAAGGCGATCGATCGCGTCATCTCCGTGACCGCCGCGAACGGCAAGATCCCCGGGATGGGCGGCGACCGCCACATCCCGCGCCAGATCGAGTACATCCGCAAGGGCGCACGCTTCATCACGACCAACAGCGAGATCGCGTTCATCATGGCCGAAGGAACGCGCGTGACGACGGAGCTGCGGCGCGCGCTCGCGGAGAAGTGAGAGTATCCGGTCGCCGATCGCCATGACGTTTTCCAGCGATCCAACCGAATTCGTCGGCAAGCGCGTCCTCGTCACGGGCGGCACCAAGGGGATGGGCGAGGCGATCGTGCGGCGCCTCGCCGATGGCGGTGCAACGGTGGCGACCACCGCGCGCTCACCGCGGCCGGAGAGTCAGGCAGTGGGGTGGTTCGTCCAAGCCGATATCAGTACGCGCGCGGGGGTCGATCGCGTGTCCTCGGAAGTCATCGCCCGTCTCGGCGGCGTGGACATCCTCATCAACAACGTGGGCGGCTCCTCTGCTCCGAGCGGCGGTGTGCTGGCTCTCAGTGACGACGATTGGCACGATACGATCAACGCCAACCTGCTGGCTGCGGTCCGCCTCGATCGCGCGTTCCTTCCGGGGATGCTCGAGCGGGGGTCGGGCGTCATCATCCATATCTCGTCCATCCAGCGCCGTCTGCCCCTGTTCGAGGCGACGCTCGCCTATGCAGCCGCCAAGGCGGCGCTGACCACGTACAGCAAGGGCTTATCGAAGGAAGTCGGGCCCAAGGGCGTGCGGGTCAATACGGTGGCGCCGGGCTACATCGAAACGACCGCTGCCACTCGCCTCGTCACCCGGCTTGCCGAAAATGCCGGGACGACCGAGGACGTTGCGCGCCAGAGCCTGATGGACTCTCTCGGCGGAATTCCGATCGGCAGGCCCGGCCGTCCCGAGGAGGTCGCGGAGCTCGTCGCCTTCCTCGTTTCCGATCGGGCGGCCTCGATTCACGGGAGCGAATACGTGATCGACGGCGGTACGATTCCGGCCGTCTGATGACGATCGCGTAGTCGAATCACCGCTTCATTCGCACCGCGCGGCATCCTCAGGGCGCCAGGGATTGGCGAAGGTGCTCAACGATTCCAGGAAGACGACCAGATCGGTCTGCTCACGCGGGGTGAGATTCGGTGCGCCGGCGCGTTGCCCGTCGTTGGCGTGTAGACGCACGACCTCGGCGATCGTCTCCACGCCGCCGTCGTGGCCGTAGGGGGCCGTCAGCATCAGGTTACGCAGTGGCGGCACCTTGAACTCGCCGTAGTTCCCTCTCCCCATGGCGACCTGCCGGGTGCGCGCAGCGCTGGCGCCCGTCGTGTCGTCGTTGTACGGGCCCAGCAAGTTGAAGCGGCTCTCCTGCAGTTGCCGGATACCCGCGTCGCGTCCGGGATCGGGCTTCCCGGGCGGCTCGGACCGCGAGAGGCCGGTGTTGAAGAACTCGCCGTTGGTGAAGTTCGGGCCCGAATGGCAGGCGGTGCACCCGCCCTTCCCGATAAAGATCTGGAGTCCTCGCTGTGCGGGCGTGGAATAGCTCAGCGAAGCGGGTGATTCCCCTCGCGCCAGTGCGTCGCGGAACTGGTCGAACGGCGTGCGTCCGCTGAACAGCGTTTCCTGAAAGGCGGCGAGGGTTTTCCCGACATTCACGAACACTGCTTCGTCATCGGTGGGTGACGGCCGCGCGCCGAATACCTTCCTGTAGTAGCAGGATAGCTGTTCGTCGCCGCGAACGAGGTCAGCCACATGACGCGGCGTCGCCGCCAGCTCACGGACATCGACGATCGGACGCAGGCTCTGGGACCACAGGCTGTCGGCAGCGCCGTCCCAGCCGTACCAGCGTTGCCCGCGCACGTTCATGAGCGTCGGCGTATTGCGATCGAGCTCGGCCACTCCGACCCCGCGACGTAGGTTGTCGGTCCAGTTGCGCTCGGGAACGTGGCAGCTGGCGCAGGCCTTCGTGCCGCTGCCGGAGAGACGTTGCTCGAAGAACAGGAGCGTGCCGAGCTCGATCGCGTCCGCTTTTCCCGAAACTCGGTTGGTCGGGTCATGTGACGCAGGCGCCGGCCACGGTCCATGGGACAGGATGGTCTTGAGCTCCTCGCCGCGGAAGGAGGGCCTAGCCGTGACACGCTCCTCCGCAGAGCACACCCAGGACGACAGCGCCATGCAGGCGGCGCCGACGGCCGCGAACACGATGCGAGACACGGTGCGGCTGGCACGACTGGTCCCTGAGATCATGGCATCCGCTCCTCAGGCCGCTGGTGCGTGTACCTTCAAGAACTTCGCTATGCTATCAAGGAATCGTGACTCGATGGCTCTTGCCATCATCGGTAGCCGAGCCCATCATAAGCGCGGCTTCGACAAAGACTGCGACGACTTGCTCTCGCCGGGAGGACTCTCGTATGCCACGGACGATCTGGGCGCGCGTTGCGCTGCTCGCAGTTGGCGTAGTGCTGTCCGTCTGGCGCTTCGGCGATGCCCAGATGTCCGTGAAACCGTACACGCTCGTCCTCGACTTCGTGCCGACCGGGGAGTACGTGCCTCACTACACCGCACTCGAGAAGGGCTGGTACCGGGAGGAAGGGCTTGACGTAAAGATTATTCGCGGCCAGGGCTCGGCCGACACCGTCAAGCGCATCGCCGCCGGCCAAGGCGACGTCGGCATCGCGGACATCTCCACGGTCATCGCTGCACGCGCCAACACTGACGCGAAGGTGAAAGGCATCGCACTCTGGTACCGGCGGCCACCCCATGGGATCTTCTTGCGCGCCGACTCGCCCATCAAGTCGCCGAAGGAGCTCGCGGGGAAGAAGCTCGCGATCTCGCCGGGGAACAGCCACCAGATCCTCTGGCCCATCTTCGAGAAGCTGTCAGGCCTGGCGCCCAACTCGGTCACATGGGTGACGATGGACGCGGCGTCGATGCCGCCGGCCCTCATCAACGGGCAGACCGACGCCGTGCCCTTCTTCGTCGTGCACGAGGCGAGGATCCGCAAGATCGCAAAACAGTCGAACCAGGACATCCGTGTCCTCGTCGCGTGGGCCGATCTCGGCCTCGATCTCAGCTCGACCTCGCTGATCGCGCGGGATGAGACGATCGCCCGGGACCCCGAACCGCTGAAGGCCTTCCTCCGCGCTACACTTCGTGGCGCCGACTATGCGTTCCGGCAGAAACACTTCGACGAAGGCGTGAAGTACGTCGTGAAGCACCATCCCGAGGTCGATCCCGACGGCGCGCTCGGCGCCGCGCAGGTGGCCAGCCGCTTCGTCTATACCGAGGAGGTGTCGAGCGGCGCGGTCGCGGTGGGCCAATTCGAGCCCGCGAGGCTCGAGAAGACGCGTGACACGTATACGGAGTACCTCGGCCTCAAGCGGAAAGTGCCGCTTCAGGAGATCTACACGAACGATCTCCTACCTGCGAAGAAAGGATCTTGATCCGACTCCAGGGCGTGGAGAAGACGTACCGGGCCCGCCGCGGCGACCTTGTCTCCGCGGTCGAGGGCATCACGCTGGACATCGCCGAGAACGAGTTCGTCACGCTGGTTGGGCCGAGCGGCTGCGGCAAGTCCACCCTGCTCAAGCTGGTCGCGGGGCTCACGTTGGTGAGTGGTGGGGGGACCCGCCGCGTACGCGACACCGTCGTGCGCGAGCCCTTTCCCGATGTCGGGATCGTCTTCCACTCCGGTGCTCCTGCCTCGCGCACCGTACTCGACAACGTGCTGTTCTCGGCCGACATGCTCGCGGTCGCTGCGCCCCGAAGGCTACCGTCAGCGTGCGCTTCGAGCTGCTCACGCTGAGCGGCCTTGCCGAGTTCCAGAACCCGGCTGCCTCGCGAATTGTCGGGCGGGATGCAACAGCGCGTTGCCATCTGCCGTGCGTTGCTGCCGCCCAACCCAGCCTTCTCCTGACGGACGAGCCGTTCGGCGCGCTCGACGCGATGACCCGCGAAGAGCTCGGTTTCGAATTGCTTCGAATCTGGGAAGCGCGACGAAAGACGATTCTCTTCGTCACCCACTCGATCCCCGAGGCAATCCTGCTCGCCGACAAGGTCGTGGTCATGACGCCGGGGCCCGGGCGCATTCGCGCGTGTCATCACGATCGACCTGCCGCGACCGCCAGACCGTCGAGCTGGAGTTCGACGCGAAGTTCAAAGCCTACAGCGACGAGGTTCGCGGTCTGATCTTCGCGAGCCGAGGGCGCGGGTGATGGCCGCTAGCCTTCGGAACCTGTCCAGGTACGTCGTTCCCGCCGCGACCGTCGCCGGCGCGGTCATCGTCTGGGAGCTCGCATCGGCACAGTGCTGCGCATTCCGAAGTTCATCATGCCGGCACCGTCGGAGATCGCCACAGAGGCGTGGGAGTGGCGCTATCGGTTCATCGGACACTCCTGGGTGACCCTGTACGAGACGCTTGGCGGCTTCGCGCTCTCTATCGTCGTCGGCGTGCCTCTCGCCACCCTGATCGTCTACTCGCCGTCGATGCGGCGCGCGCTCTACCCCCTGATCGTGCTCCTGCAAGCGGTGCCCAAGATCGCCGTGGCGCCGGTGCTGCTCCTGGTCATCGGCTACGGCGAGATCCCCAAAATGATCGTCGCCTTCCTCGTCGCGTTCTTCCCAATTGTCGTCGACACGGCGACGGGACTCGCGGCGACGCCACCAGAGCTCCTGGAGCTCTCACGCTCGTATCGCGCGAGCGCGTTCAAGACGTTCGTGAAGGTTCGTTCCCGATGGCGCTGCCGTTCTTTTTCAGCGGCCTCAAAGTCGCGATCACGCTCGCGGTGATCGGCGCAGTGGTGGGCGAGTTCATCGGCTCGGACAAGGGCCTCGGCTACGTGATTCTCTCGGCGACCTCCTACTGGAAGACCGAGCTCGCGTTCGCCTCGATGATCCTGCTCTCGTTGATCGCGATCTTGTTGTTTGGTGCGGTGTGTCTGGTCGAGCGGCTGGTGTGTCCGTGGTTGGCGCCGGCCGCTGAGGAGTGAGGAGCAACCAAACAGGAGGCGCACGATGAGGCGGTCGCTTGCCGCGGCGGCCATCGTGATTGGCCTTGCGGGATGTGACCTCGTCCTCCGTTGGAGCGAGGACCTGAAACTGACTGCCGACAGCACATCGCTGGGTATCGGCGAATCGGTTTAGGTGACCGTGCTGAGAAGAAGGTGTCCTGGTTTCGCACGGCCGAGCTGCCGGAGCCGTCGAAGACCACCTACTGGACGACAAGCGAATCCGCGTTGGTTGTCGCCCGATGGCTGGGTGACCTGCGTCGGAACGTATGGAAGAGATAGAGAGAGCGCGTGGATCGCCGCGACTAACGGCAAGAGCCATGGCCATCTGAGCTTCGATCTGAGGCCGGAGGGTCCGGGGCCGACGTTGGATCTCATCACCACGACTGCAGACCTCCCGCCAGTTCCAGAGAACGTGCAGCAGAGTCCCTTTGTTCCCTGCTGCTCGACGTTGCTGGTTCTGAAAGAGGGGCAGCAGATGCGGTTCAAGATCCGGGCGCGAGGCTCTCGGACGCGAGCTCACCGCGTCCGCGACGGGCACGCGCTACACGCTCTTTTTCGGAAGCGGTGTCCCTGATGATCCCCGCCCCTCCATCGTGACAGGGGGTCAGGGCGCCGTATCGCGAGAACCTTCCTCCTGGACGACAAGCAAGGAGTCATAACCGCCCCTGACTCGATCGCGCGAATGTTTCATGCGCGAGTGATCGTGTTCTTTCGT
>CAWBMV010000014.1:0-92692 GCA_963789955.1 uncultured Candidatus Rokubacteria bacterium | reverse complement strand
TCCACATGTCACTTGGCCTTGAGTGTCAGATCCTCGTAGGGCGCCGAGTAGGCATGCCCCGTGATCAACCCGAGTCCCGACTCGGCGACTCGCGGCCCGACGCCGTTCAGGAAGCCGAGCTCCCAGATCGGCGCGAACATGGCTTTCTCGTGCATGAGCTGTTGCGCCTTCTGGAGCGTCGCTTCGCGCCGGCGCCGGTCGGTGTCCGCGGCCTGCTCACGGAACAGGCCGTCGATATCCGGGTAGCTCGCGTAGACGTACGCGCCGCCGGCGGCGACGAACGCTTCGACTCGGGTCGCGGCATTGCCGAACGCTCCGCTGCCAACCTGCACGATGTTCTTCAGCTTCTTCTCGCGGAACTGCGCGAAGAATGCCGCGCGCTCGAGTGGCACGATGTCCGTGCGGATCCCGATGGCGCCGAGGTAGTTCACAGCGCCCTCGGCCAGATTCGAGTACGACGCGTCGCAATAGTAATGGCCGGCGTCGAAGCCGTTCGGATAGCCCGCCGCCGCCAGGAGCTGCTTGGCCTTGCTCGGGTCGAAGGCGTATGGCGGCGGCTGCCAGAAGAAGTCGAAGCTACTCGGGATGATGCTCGCGGCGATCTTCGAGAAGCCGAGTGTCTCGGCCTGGTTGATCGTATTGCGATCGATCGCGACGTTCACGGCCAGCCGGACCCGTTGGTCATGCCAGGGCGATTTGGGATCCCATTGATCGAGGAACACGAGCCAGAACGGAGCGGGAATGACGGTCGGCCTCAGCGATAGGCCCGGCGTTCGCTGCAGCTCCTTGGCGAGCTCCCCTCGGATCGAGTAGACGATGTCGACCTCTCCGCGTTCGAGCGCGGCAAGCCGTGTCACCTCGTCCGGGATCACCTTGAAGACAAGGCGCTTCACGTGCGGCACCTTGCGCCAGTACTGATCGAACGCCTCCAGAACCAGCTCGACGCCGGGTGTGAAGGAGACGAATCGATAGGGTCCCGCGCCGATCGGGGCTTTCTTGAATCCGTCGTCGCCGACCGCCTGCACGTATTTCTTGGGTACGATCCATCCCGCGCCGGTCGCCGGAGTTCCGTAGAAGGTCATGAAGTCCGGCCACGGCTCTTTCAGGCGGAATCGGACGTGGCGGGGATCGATCACATCGACGCCGCTGACCCGCTGCTTGAGGCTGGTCGCCGCCGCGCCGCGATAGCGCTCGAAGGAAAACTTGACGTCGTCCGCGGTGACGGGCTCACCGTTGTGGAATCGCACTCCCTTGCGCAGCACGAATTCGTAGGCGAGCCCGTCCGGCGACACGCTCCACGACTCCGCGAGACTCGGCGCCAGCGGGTTGCCGGGCATGGGTTTCACCATCGCGTCGTGGAGGGCGTAGAGAATCATGAAGGGCGTGATGATGCCCGGCGTTTCGGCCGGATCGAACCACGTCGTGGCCAGCGAGACGTGTACGCCCCACTTGATTTCGCCGGTCGGGCCGGCGGCCCGAGCTGGTGTCGCCGGGAGGAGCGTGCCCACCAGCCACAGCCCACCGACCAGACCGACGAATCCGAGTGATCGAAGCGCTCGATTGCTCATGTCTTTCGCCTCCGGTAGGGCGAGCCCGTCGCCGGAATGACGCGGCCGCCCGGGCTACGCGGTGCGGTGATCGAGTCCGTCGTCATATGCGCAGATGGCTCTGGAGCCACTGGAGCAATGGGGGAACCACCGATATCGCGGCCCGAGCAATGAGCCAGCTCAGGACTGCCGCGACGACACCCGCTCCCCTCAGCCGAAGGAGGTACGACGCGAGCGTGATGGCCAGCCACAACGCGAACGCCAGGGCGATCCAGACGGCGAGGCTTTCAACCGTGGTCATCTGTAAGCCTGTCAGCGCCGCTGAGCAAAGCTGATACCAAGCGCCGACCGAAGCCTGAATCGCTCACATTCCGTGGCCGCCTCGATGGTCGCGGGATTCCAAACGCGACACGACGTCGTCACGACGACAGACTGTCGCCGCCGTGACCTCGCCAGCCTGATCGAGGATCTCTGGGCCGGCCTCGGCGAGGGGCGCAACGCGGGGCGTT
The DNA here is from genome assembly GCA_963789955.1 of uncultured Candidatus Rokubacteria bacterium. Lineage (GTDB taxonomy): Bacteria > Methylomirabilota > Methylomirabilia > Rokubacteriales > CSP1-6 > AR31. Next base: position 90,636 of record CAWBMV010000014.1, on the reverse strand, counting down.
CAAGGAAGCGGTTCCGGTGGTATCCGTGTTGCACACCTCGATGAGCGGACTTCATGGTGGGCAGGGACAGTCCTCCGTCCGTCCTCGTGATCGACGACGATCCCGACATGCGCCATGTGCTGAGCGACTTCCTTCAGCGCAGCGGCTATCGTGTCGTCGAGGCCGCGAATGGCCAGGAGGGCATCGTCGCCGCGGAGTCCGAGCCCATCGACGCCGTGATCCTCGACAAGGAAATGCCGGGAATGAATGGGCTCGACGTCCTGTCGTTCTTCCGGCATCGCTGTCCGCGATTGCCGATCATCTTCATCACGGCGTTCGGAGGGCGCGACGACGAGGACGAATCGCGTCGGCGCGGCGCGTGGCTCTACATCGAGAAGCCGTTTCGAGTGGCAGCCGTCGTGGAGGCCGTTCAGTCCGTGCTCGAGAGGTCCGCGTCCTGACCTGAGCGCACGCCTGGTCGCTCCGGGAGTATCCTACCCGGCCAGATGGGGCTGAGACTCCGGCTGATCCTGGTCTTGATGATCCCGCCGATCCTCGTCGTCGGCGTGTATGGCCTCATCCGTGTCCGGACCGGCCGCGGTGAGCTCCTTGCCGACACCGAGCGGACCGTGATCCTCGTCGCGAAGGCCATCCGCGCCAGTGTCGAGCGGGGCCTTCGTGGGCCGCGCGACTCGGACCTGCAGGGCATGCTGGCCGAGGTCGTGAAGGATCAGGAGCAGGTCGATCGCATCCGGATCTTCGATCGCTCGCTGAATGCTCTGTTCGTATCGAACCGGCTTCCGGCCGCCGACGCCGTGCCGGCCGACGTGCTGCGGCGCGTGGCCGAGACCGGGCAGCCCGAGGGGCTCTCCTCCGGCAGCGGCAAGCAGAGACTCTTCTCGTATGTCTTGCCGATTCGAGCGAATGAAGGTGGCGTCGTCGGGACGATGGAGGTGGCGCATCTCGTGTCGCCGATCGACGAGCGCGTGCGCAGCGCCACCTGGGACATCGTCGTCCGGCTGAGTCTGCTCGTGATCTCGATGACCGTTCTCACGGGGCTCGTGCTGCAGCGTGAGGTGTTTCGCCCGCTGTCACGCCTGATGGAGGGCATCACGCATCTGGGGCGGGGCGAGTCGGCGACACCGCTGCCGGTCGACCGGCGCGATGAGCTCGGTCGAGTGGCCGAGGCGTTCAATACGATGGCGGCGCAGCTTCAGGCCGCCCGTCAGGATCTGCTGCGCGAGACCGAGCACACGCTCGATCTCGAGCAGCAGCTTCGCCACTCGGCGACGCTCGCCGTCGCCGGTCGTCTGGCCAGCGGCCTCGCCCACGAGATCGGCACACCGCTGAACATCATCTCCGGCCGCGCCGAGTTCATCCTGCAGAACTTGCCGCCCGGCGACGCCCGGCGCGATGAGCTCAACGTGATCGTCGGGCAGATCGATCGCATCACCGCCATGATTCGCTCGCTACTGGATACCGTGCGGCCGGTCAAGCCCGAGATCCGGTCGGTCGTCCTCAAGGACCTCGTCGATCGCCTCTTGCTTCTGCTCGAGTACGCGGCGCGCCGACACGGCGTCACGCTGGAGGTGTCGATCCCGGCCGATCTGCCTGCCGTGCGGGCTGACCGCAATCAGCTGCAGCAGGTTCTGATCAATATCCTGATGAACGCCTTCGAGGCGGCCCGGCCGACCGGCCATGTCCAGCTCGCCGCGCGTCGAACCTTCCGGGGCACACGGGCGGGCGTCGAGATCGCCGTCCAGGATAGCGGGCCCGGTATTCCGACGGCGATCCAGGCGCGGGTCTTCGAGCCGTTCTTCAGCACCAAACCGCCGGGCGAGGGAACCGGGCTGGGGCTTCCTATCTGCCGCGATATCCTCAAGGGGCTCGGAGGCGAGCTCACCCTCCAGAGTGAGCCCGGGGCCGGCGCGACGTTCGTTGTCTGGCTGGCCGAGGATGGAGCGTGCGAGGCATGACGCGGCACGTGCTGGTGGTCGACAACGAACAGGAAATGGTGAAGCTGATACAGCGTCACCTGGAGGGCGAGGGCTTCGCGGTCACCCCCGCCCATTCTGGCGCCGAGGCGCTCGCGGCGCTGGCGCGCGACGAGTACGACGTCGTGGTGACCGATCTCGTCATGGACGAGATCGACGGCCTGGCGGTGCTCCGGGAAGCGCAGCGACTGCAGCCCCGAGCCCGCGTCATCTTGATGACGGCCTTCGCGAGCCTCGAAACGGCCATCGCGGCCCTGCGTCAAGGCGCCTACGACTATCTCTCGAAGCCATTCAAGATGGCGGAAGTCACCATCGCCGTCCGTCGCGCGCTCGAGGATCAGCGGCTGCGCGAAGAGAACCGGCGACTACGCGAGGAAGTCGGCCGGCAATACGCCGTGACGAACCTGCTCGGCCGACTCGCGCGCGATGCAAAACGTGCTCGATCAGATCGCCGCCGTCGCCGGCAGTGAGGCGACGGTGCTCCTGATGGGGGAAAGCGGCAGCGGCAAGGAGCTCGTGGCTCGAGCCATCCACTGGAACGGGCCCCGGCGCGCGCGACCGTTCATTGCCGTCAATTGTGCGGCGATTCCCGACACGCTGCTCGAGTCGGAGCTGTTCGGTCACGAGCGGGGAGCGTTCACCGGCGCCGAGCGCCGCCGGCGCGGACTGTTCGCCGAGGCGAGCGGCGGCACGCTCTTCCTGGACGAGATCGCGGACATGTCGCTGGCGCTGCAGGCCAAGCTTCTGCGAGCCCTTCAGGACAAGACGGTTCGACCGGTGGGGGGCAACGAGGAAACGCGGCTCGACGTGCGTGTCATCAGCGCGACGAATCGCGACCTGGCGAGCCGGGTGAGCGGCGAAACCTTCCGCGAGGATCTCTACTATCGACTCGCGGTGATTCCCATCCGGCTCCCGAGCCTGCGCGAACGGCGTGACGACATACCGTTACTCGCCCAGCACTTCCTTGAGCGTGCCGCGGCCCGCCTGGGCAAATCGGCCCTGCGCTTCTCCGACGAGGCGATGGACTGGCTCGTCAAGCAGCCATGGCCGGGCAATGTGCGGCAGCTCGAGAACGTCGTCGAGCGTGCGGCCACGCTTACCAAGCAAGCGACCATCACACCGGCCGACTTGACCACCGATTTCGGCGTTCCAGGGGCGACCGGCGATCACGTCCGTCCGACCCTCGGCGAGATCGAAAAGCAGTACATCGATCGCGTGCTCGCCGAGACCAAGGGGGACAAGAACGCCGCCGCCCGGATTCTCGGTGTCAGCGTCCGGACCCTGCAGCGCATGTTCCGATTGCCGGAGTCGTGACGGGCCGGAGCTCCAGTTTCAGGCGACAGCATGTCGCTATGCCGACATCCTGTCGCGTCGCGCATCTTCCGTAGCGGTGTCCAGTTCGCGGGCTGTCGCGGCGCCACGTACTGGTGCGGCCTTCGGCTACTGCGGCGCTGAACTTGCATCTCGGCGGTTGACTAGACGCGGAGTTGCGCCGACACGTAACTCGAACGAGGTGAAACATGGCCAATCTCAGTGAACGATGGAGCCAAGCGCGCCCGACGAAGACGCTCATGTTCTGGTTTACCGTCGCCGCCGTCGTGGTGACCATGATCGTCGGCTTCGGATGGGGTGGATGGGTGACAGGCGGCACTGCGCAAGCCAACGCCAAGGCGATGGCCGAAGACGCGGTGGTGCATCGCCTGACGTCGATTTGCGTCGCGGCGGCACATCACGATCCCGGTCAGCAGCAGAAGCTCAAGGCGCTCCGAGATACCGGAGAGTGGGAGCGGCCGGAGTACGTGAAGAAGGCTGGATGGGCGACCATGCCGGGCGACAACGATCCGGATAGCCGCGTCGCCGACGAGTGCGCCAAAGTGCTCGCGTCCAAGGAGTGAAAGGGCCCGCCGATGACCGGATTCGCCCTCGTGCTGGTCCTCTTGACCGCCGGGGTCGCGACGATCTTCGGGGCGTGGATCAAGGATGACACCGGACGCAGCGGCACACGACGTAAGCGGCGGTGAGCGCCGGAAAGATGCGCCACGTCTCATCCCGGGCCACGTCGAGGTTGATCAGCCGAGCAGCGTGCCCCGCGTCTTCGTCGGCATCCGGTAGACGCTGGTCCGGGCCGTGAAAAAGAGCACGGTCCCGTCCTCGCCCCAGGCCAGGTTCGCCGGCAGCTCGGGCAGCACGATCCGCCCGAGCAGTGTCCCGTCGGCCCGGCACACCCAGACGCCACCGGGCCCGGTGCAGAACACGTTGCCGTGGACGTCCACCTTGAGACCGTCGGGTACCCCGGGATCCGCCGAGGCCATGTCCAGCAGGATTCGGCTTCCACGCAGCGTGCCGTCCGGCCGCACTTCGAACGCCCGGATGTGCTTGTGAGCGGAATCGTCGATGTAGAGCACCGACTCGTCGGGCGAGAAGGCCAGGCCGTTCGGCAGTGCGAAGTCGTCGACGAGCAGGTGAAGGGTCCCGTCGGGAGTGATCCGGTACACGCCGTGAATCGACTGCTCTTTGCCCTCGATCGGCTGCGTCCACCATCCGGCCGGCCGCACCGTCCCCGGCGGTAGGGGCCGGACGGCGTAGGGCGGATCCGTGAAATAGATGGAGCCGTCGGACTTCACGACGATGTCGTTGGGGCTGTTGAGCCGCTTGCCCTGAAAGCGCTCGGCCAGCACCGCGCGTGCGCCGTCGTCGCTGACGCGCGTGACGCGGCGGCCGTCGTGCTCCGCCGCCAGCACGCGGCCCTGGCGGTCCACGGTGAGGCCGTTGGACATGCCCGTGGCATACGTCGTCAGCTCGGGCCCCTCGGGCAGCCGTCGCCAGCGCGCGATGCGCTTGTTGGGGATGTCGCTGAACAGCAGCGCTCCACCACGCCAGATCGGGCCCTCGGTGAACGTGAGCCCGCCGGCGACGCGATCGATCGGCGCGTCGGGGGCGACGAGGTCGTGGAGACGAGGATCGCGGGTTTCAAGTGCCATGGGTCACTCCGCTGCCACGTGCTCGACCGGCCCGAGCGCCCGTTCGACCATCGGCTTGACCTCACCGATCATCAGCTCCATCGAGCGCATCGCCGAAGCGTGCGGCGTGTCGCCGACCTTGAACGAGAAGCACACGTGTTCGGGCTTGGTCGCGTGGATCTCGGCGACGAGCTTCTCGGCCACGGTCTCGACGTCGCCGATCAACAGGTCTTCGTAGATGGTGTCGAGCGGCGGCTCGTCGGGGAACGGCACATCGACCAGAATGGTTCCCTGCATGACCTCCTGCCGGCGCCGGAGGCTCGACGCGAGCCGCGACTGATAGCGCGCGTTCTCCGCGAACCGCATTCCTTCCTCACGGCTGCCGGTGATGTGGGCGAAGCGGTTGAGCGTGAGATGCGCCCGCGACAGCGGCACCTTCTCGGCGGCGAAGGCGGCGACGATGTCGGCATACTGCTCGGCCAGCAGCTTGATCCCGCCGACCCGGCCCGACGTCAGCACGCGATAGCCGTGCCGCGCGGCCGCGCGGAACATCGCCTGGGTATGGCCGGCGACGTAGATCGGCAGCGGGTTCTGCACCGGGCGGGCGGGGATGTGAGTGTCCGGCATCTGGTAGTGCTTGCCGTGGTAGCTGAAAAACTCCCGACTGAAGGCCAGGTCGAGGATGTCGCAGAACTCGTCGGTCATTTCGAGATTCCGGGCGATGTCGACGCCGAACCGCTCGAATTCGTAGGGCTGATATCCGGCGCCGATACCGAGCATCAGCCGGCCGTTCGACAGCGCGTCGGCGGTGGCGATCTCGGCGGCCAGCCGGGCCGGGTTGTAGAGCGGCAAGACCACGACGGCGGTGCCGAGCCGGATCCGCTTCGTGATCGAGGCGCAATGCGCCACCATCATCAAGGGCGACGCGCACAGGCAATAGTTCGAGAAGTGGTGCTCGGCGAACCAGGCGATCGTGTAGCCGAGCGTGTCCGCCAGCTTCGTCTGCTCGGCGACTTCGCCAAACACCTGCGCCGTCGGCTTGTCCGGCTGGCGCGCCCCCATCAGATTGAAGATCCCGAAATCCATCGCCTCACCCTCCGCGTGAGCCCGCGGCATCGAGCTCATGTCACCGCGCCGAGCCACGGCAACTTTAGCACTCTCCGGGCGTTTGTCGCCGGCCGGCCCGGCCGACGGCGCGTGACATATACTCGCCGGGGGAGGCAGCGATGGCCGACGCGCTTCTCATGGACCGGATGTTCCAGCGCATCATGCGCGGGCTCGTCGACACCGGGACCGCGCCGCACTACGCGGAGCTCGCTCGGGCGCTGGGCCTCGGCGTCGAGGAGGGACGCTTGCTCCTCCACGACGTGATGCGCGCCTATCCGATCGGCTGGCTGCACCCCGAGACGGACTACATCGCGTCGTTCCCGCCGCTGAACAACCTGCCGACGCAGTACCGGATCACCGTGCGCGGCGCGCAGCGCTGGTTCGCCCAGTGCGGGTTCGAGGCGACCTCGGTCACCTGGCTGTTTCCCGGTGAGACGGTGCGCGTCGACGCCCCGTGCCTCGATTGCGGCGATCCGGTGAGCGTCGAGATGCGGGACGGCCGGATCGTGTGGGTCGATCCGCCCGGAGTCGTGGGACACCTCAACTACGGCTTCGGTGCCTTCCCGAGGCCGGCCGCCGTTCCTGTGAACCGGCATGAACCTCTTCCGGTCGGAAGAGCACGCGCGACGCTGGCCGGCCTTTCAGGCGCGCTCGGAAGAAGGCTTCATCGGTCTCGCGGAGCTGGCCGGCTTCTTCGCGACGGAATCGCGCCACCACATGCTCGACGCCGACTATCTGTCGACGTGGTACCCGCGTCGCGGCGAGGAGCGCCGCGCCTATCTCGAGCTGATCGGCAAGACCAGCCCGTTCTGGCTGGGGACCCCGGACAAGGCATGACGCAGCGAAGGTGAGAAGGAGAGACATCCATGTACGCGGTGCCTGACGTCGATGAAGTCGTGGCGGTGGCCAAGGAGCTGGGCATCCACCTGAGTCCGGAGGAGGCCGTCCTGTACCGCAAGCACCTCATGGAACAGCTGAGCCAGCTCGATGCCTTCGTGCAGGCACGGATCGAGGAGCCCAGGCCGCCGATGGTCTCGGCCGGCCGGACACCCGGCCGGCGACCGAGCGCAGAGGAAGACCCCCTCAATGCCTGGATGTGGAAGTGCCGGATCGAGGGAGCCGCCGACGGTTTGCTGAAGGGCAAGACGGTCAGCTTCAAGGACCACATCGCGATCGCCGGCATGCCGATGAGCTTCGGCTCCTTCGCCCTCGACGGCTTCGTCCCCGACTTTGACGCCACCGTGGTCACCCGCGTCTTGCAGGCAGGCGGCACCATCGTCGGCAAGAACGTGATGAACGGGCTGAGTGGCGGATTCGGCACCGGCGGCGCCATCGGCGACTACGGCCGTCCCCTCAATCCCCACAACCGCGAGCACGTGACCGGCGGATCGTCGTCGGGCTCCGGCGCGGCCGTGGCCGCCGGCCAGGTCGACATCTCGTTCGGCGGCGACCAGGGCGGCTCCATCCGCATCCCGGCGGCGTTCTGCGGGATCGTCGGCCACAAGCCCACGTTCGGGCTCGTATCGCACTTCGGGATCGGGTTCGGCTCGGACCAGTCGATCGACTACACGGGGCCGATGACCCGCACCGTGGAGGACGCGGCGGCGGCGCTCCAGGCCACGGCCGGGTACGACCCGTACGATCCCCGCTCGACGCGCGATGTTCCTGCGCGCGTCGATGTGCTGGGCCGGCTGGCCGACGGAGTCGCCGGGCTGCGCATCGGTGTGCTCCAGGAAGGCTTCGACGAGGCGCAGGACGACGTGCGCGACCTGGTGCTGGCGGCGGTCGACGTTCTCGCCAAGGCGGGTGCCGGCGTGGCCAAGGTCTCCATCCCCGCGCACCATGCCATCCGAACCGCGCAGGCCGCGCTCTCGGGCGAGGGCGCGCTGGCGCTATTCAAGACCGGGTTCTTCGGCGCCTTCACGAGGACCTACTATCCCGCTTCTGTCATCGCGGCCATCAACAAGCTCTGGGCTTCGCAGGCGGACGTGCTTGCGCCGCGCACCAAGCTGTCGCTCATCGCCTCCGAGCTGAGCCGGCGCAACTATCACGGCGGCGTGTACGCCAAGGCCCAGAACGTACGGCCCACCTACATCAAGGCCTACGACGCGGCGCTGGCCGACGTCGACGTGCTCGTGATGCCGACCTGCATCATGACTGCACCGAAGAACCACACGCCCGGCAGCTATCTCGAGGCCGTCGAGGACAATCTCGCGTCAGCGAGCAGGGCCGGCTCCCGCAACACGCAGCCCTTCAACTACACCGGTCACCCCGCGCTCGCGCTGCCCGTGGGCAAGTCGCCAGCGGGTCTTCCGGTCAGCATGCAGCTCGTCGGGCGTTTCTTCGACGATCCGCTCCTGATGCGGGTCGCGTACGCCTACCAGCACGCGAGCGACTGGGCGAAGATCATCGGCGTCCACGCTTGACGCGAAGTCGCGCTCAGTCGTCCCGCGCCGAGATCGTCCCTGGCACGGTGTTCCGGCGCGCCTCCGGCGGCTCGGGTCGCGCGACCGGGGCGCCGCGGCGGCCGAGCTTGGCCTTGTCCATGTCGTAGAAGCGCAGGCTGTTGTCGAGCAGCATCTTGCGCTTGGCCGAATCGGGCACGTCCTTGCGCCCGAGCAAGGTGGCGACCGTGCCGGGATACGGGTTGCCGTCGTGGCCGGGCTCGCCGACGAACAGCGCATCGAAGTGCAGATAGTCGGAGGCGAACACCATCGCGTCCTCGCCGACGTGATCGACGAAGAACGGGATGAACTCGTCGCCGGGCTCGCAGCTGAAGAACACGCGGCCGCCCTTGATGTACTCGCTCGGCTTCGCCGAGATGTGCGCCCAGCGCTCGGGCGCGACCTCGTTGTACTCGTCCATGCGGTGCATCCAGTACGGGACCCAGCCCGCGCCCGCCTCCAGGAACGCGACCTTCAGGTTGCGGAACCGCTCCAGCAGGCCGCTCGTCACGATGTTGGAGCACGCGAGCATCTGGGCGAACGTGTGCGCCATGTGCGAGGCTTCGAGCATGTGGTCCGGGCGATTGAGGTCGAAGTAGCTCCGGAACAGCGACGGCAGCGCCGGCCCGTGGACCGCGATCGGCACGCCCAAGCGGTCGGCCTCGGCCCAGAAGTCGGTGAGCCGCGCGTCGCTCAGCAACGTGTCCTCGCGCACCGTGCAGCCGATCTGGATGGCCACCATGTTCAGGCGGCTCACCGCGCGGTGCATCTCATCGATGGCGCCGGGCACGTCCTGGAGCGCCACCAGGCCGACGCCCTTGAGCCGCGACGGGCACACCTCGCAGTAGTCGTGGAGCCAGTCGTTGTACGCCTGCGCGCGCGCCGCGGCAAAGCCGGCGTCGCGGGTCACCGTGAGCGGCAGCTCGTCGGTCGGATAGATGACGGCCGTGTCGATCTGGTCACGGTCCATGTCCGCGAGCCGCGCCCAGGGATTGTAGGTCCCCATCCGGCGATAGTGGATGGCCTTGCCCTTCGGCGGGGGCAGGTTGCCGTTCACGCCCACGAATCCGATGTCGGTCTCGGGGCCCCACACCTTGCCGTCGATGAGCCGCACGATGTAGCCGCGGCCCGCCTGCGTGTAGCGCGGACGCCGCTCACGGTACGCGGGGTCGATCCGCTCGTAGGTCTCGTCGACCTCGATCACGTGTCCGTCGCCGTCGATCACAAGGTCGGGTCGGTCGGTCATCGCTTGCTCCTTTCCGCGCGTGCCGCCGCGAACGGCCCGACCGTACCACGAAACCGCGCGACCGGTGCCGCGGCGATGTAAAGGGCTCGCCCTGCCGTTCGCGCCGCGTCTGACGTATGATCCGGTGCCACGGGAGACTCCGCCACGACCCCGCTGCTCTCGGTCACCGGGATCACCAAGCGCTTCGGCGGCGTAGAGGCCCTTGCCGGGTGCACGCTCTCGGTGCACGGGGGCTCCATCACCGGCCTCATCGGACCGAACGGCGCCGGCAAGACGACGCTCTTCAACGTGATCAGCGGTCTCACGCCGGCCGACGACGGCGAGATCCGCCTGGCCGGCGACCGGATCGACGGGCTCTCCGCGCACGCGATCGCGCGACGAGGCCTGGCGCGAACGTTCCAGATCCCGCGGCCGCTCGGTCGGATGACCGTGCTCGAGAACGTGCTGGTCTACGCCCACGCGCAGCCGGGCGAGGGGCTCGCGCGCGTCTTCGCCTCGCCGGCGCGCGTCACGGCCGCGGAGCGGCGTCTTCGTCAGCGCGCCCACGAGATCCTCGAGTCCGTGGATCTCGGGCCGCTGGCCGGCGCGCGGGCGCGAGACGCTCTCCGGCGGCCAGAAAAAGCTTCTCGAGCTGGCGCGCGTGCTGATGGGCGACCCGCGCGTCATCCTCCTCGACGAGCCCGGCGCCGGCGTGAACCCCACGCTCATGCGCTCGCTCGTGGAGACGATCCGCGCGCTCCGCGCCGCCGGGCGGACGTTCCTCCTCATCGAGCACGATATGGACCTCGTCACCGAGCTCTGCGACCCCGTGATCGTGATGGCCCAAGGACGCACCCTCCTGGAAGGGCCGTTCGCCGAGGTGCGGCGCGATCCGCGCGTGCTCGAGGCCTATCTGGGAACCGCCGCGTGACGGCACTGCTCGAAGTGCACGAGCTCTCGGCCGGCTACGGTGATCACGAGATCCTCCGCGGCCTTTCACTGCGCGTCGAGGCCGGCGAGCTGGTCGCGGTCATAGGACCCAACGGCGCCGGCAAATCGACCTTGCTGAAGGCGCTGGCGGGCCTGGTGCCGCCGCGCGGGGGTCGGATCGTGCTGCAGGGCGCCGATATCACCGGCGCGGGCACGCGGCGCATCGTCGAGAGCGGCCTCTGCTACGTGCCGCAGGAGGCGAACGTCTTCCCGTCGCTCAGCGTGTGGGAGAACCTCACGATCGGCGCGTGGACCGCGAGCCGCTCGCTCGACGAGCGGGCGGGCGCCGTCGTCCAGCTCTTCCCGATCCTCGCCGAGCGGCGGCGCGCGCGGGCGGGCACCCTCTCCGGCGGCGAGCGGCAGATGCTCGCGATGGCGATGGCGCTGATGGTGGAGCCTCGCTTGCTGCTCCTCGACGAGCCCTCCGCCGGCCTGGCACCGGCGCTGCAGCGCCTCGTGTTCGATCGCGTGCGCGAGATCAACGCGCGCGGGCTCGGCATTCTCCTCGTCGAGCAGAATGCGCGCGAGTCGCTCGGCCTGTGCCGGCGGGCGTACGTGCTGGCGATGGGGCGCGTCCGCGCGGAGGGACCGGGCGACGTGCTGCGCGACGATCGCCGAGATCCAACGTCTCTATCTTGGCGGTTAGGCATCACGTGGAGGGTCAGACATGGCGACGATGACACGACGTGAGCTCTTGAAGTGCTCGGCGACGGCGGGACTGGTGCTCGGGGCGCCGGCGATTCTCTCGGCGCAGTCGAAGCAGCCGATCAACATCGGCACCCTGTGCCCGCTCACCGGCGCGGGCGGCTCCTACGGCCCGGACATGCAGCGCTCGGTGGTGGCCGTCGTCGAGCGGATCAACAAGGCGGGCGGCATCCTCGGCCGGCCCGTGCAGCTCTTCCACGAGGACGACCAGACCAACGCCGAGGCCGGCGTGCGCGCGGCGCGCAAGCTGATCGACGTCAACAAGGTGGTCGCCATCGTCGCCACGTGGGCCTCGGCCGTCACCCTGGCCGTCAAGCCTCTGTGCGTGGAGTCGCAGGTGTTTCTCATCGGCGTCTCGGGCGCCGACGCCGTGACGCAGGGCGAGCACAAGGGCTACGTGGCGCGCACCCAGCCCAACACCAAGCTCCAGGGGAGCATGTACGCGAAGTTCGTCGTCTCGAAGAAGGAGTGGAAGCGCGTCGCCTATCTGGCGCTGCAGACGCCCTACGCGCGCTCGTTCGGCGACGCCTTCAGCGGCATCGTGAAGGCGGCCGGCGCGACGATCACCGACGACCTCGTCTACGAGGACAAGAAGCCGTCCTACCGCAGCGAGGTCACGCGCATCCTGGCGACGAATCCCGACCTGATCATGCTCGAGGGCTACACCCCCGACTCGGTCGTCATGGCCAAGGAGATCTACAAGGCCGGCTACAAGGGCGCGATCCTGGCGCCGAGCTTCGCCGTCAACGCGAAGTTCATCGAAGGCACGGGCCCGGAGGTGGCGGAGGGCATCTGGAACATGGACCGCGCGCCGCTGTTCGATTCGCCCGCGTACAAGGAGTTTTCCGCGGCGGTGCCGCGCAACGACACGAGCCCCTATGCGCCGCAGGCCTGGGACCAGATGTCCATCGTGGCGCTTGCCCTGGCGGCCGGCAAGGGCGAGGCGTCGGGCACCGTGATCAAGGACCACCTGCGCGCGGTCGCCAACCCGCCCGGGCACCGCGGTGTACTCCTTCGCCGAAGGCGCCAAGCTCCTCGGCGAGGGCAAGAAAATCAACTACGAGGGCGCGTCGGGGTCGTGCGACTTCGACGCGATCGGCGACATCCTCTCCGCGCCCTTCGCCGTACAGCAGGTGCGCAAGGGCAAGTCCGAGCTCGTGACCGTCATCAATCCCTGATCGGCTCGCGCGCGGATGCCGCCTATCGCGCAATACGTCTTCAACGGGATCATGACGGGCGGCATCCTCGCCCTGCCGGCCGTCGCCTTCTCGCTGCTCTGGCGGCTCCTGCGCTTTCCCAACTTCGCCGTCAGCACGTACCTGACGGTCGGCGCCTACACCGCCCTCGCGCTGAACGCCGGCGCGCGCGCCCCTCTCGAGGTGGCCTGGCTCGGCGCGCTGGCGGCCACGGGCGCCGTCGCCCTCGTGGTGGACCGCATCGCGTTTCGTCCGATGCGGGATCGGCGGCCGTTCTCGCTCGCCATCGCGTCGATCGGCGTCGCCTTCGTCCTGGAGAATCGTCGTGCGCTTCGCCTGGGGCAACGACTTCCGCGCCTACGACGTGCCGGTGACGCGTGCCGCCAGCGTGGCCGGGCTGCGGATCGGCCGGGACCAGCTGTTGATCCTCGGCGCCGCCGTGGTCTTGATGATGCTGGCCCAGGTGTTCCTGCTCCGCACCCGGCTCGGCATCGCGATGCGCGCGACGGCCGACAACCCGCTGCTCGCCGCGGTCAAGGGTGTCCCCACCGATCGCGTGATCGCGGTCGCCACGTTCGGCGGCGGTGCCCTCGCGGGCGGCGCCGGCGTCTTCCTCGGGCTCGACGCGAGCATCGACCCCTTGATGGGCGGCGGGCTCATCATCTCGGTCTTCGCGGCGGCCATTCTCGGCGGCATCGGCTCGGCGCCCGGCGCCCTCGCCGGCGCCATGATCGTCGGCATCGTGGAGGAGACCGGCACCTTGTTCGTGCCCCCGACCTACAAGACGGCGATCGGCTTCGTGATCATCCTGGCGGTCCTGCTGGTACGGCCGAGCGGCCTCGCCGGCTCGCGCTCGTGAGCACGCGCACGTGATCGCGTACCTCACCGCCATCCTCACGCTCGTCGGCGTGCGCGCGCTCCTGACCCTCGGCCTGAACGTCCAGTGGGGGCTGACCGGCCTGGTGAACCTCGGTGTGGTCGCATTCTTCGCCGTCGGCGCCTACGTGTCCGCCTTGCTGGCCGTTGGCGGCGTGCCGCTGCTGCTGGCGTGGCCCGCGGGCGTGGTACTTGCCGCCGTCGCTGGCGCGGCGGTGGCGCTCGTGGCGCTGCGACTGCGCGAGGACTATCTCGCCATCGTCACGCTCGGCTTCGCCGAGGTCCTGAGATTGTTCCTCCTGAACGAGGCGTGGCTCACGCGCGGTGCGAACGGGGTGACCGCGATCCCGCGCCCGCTCCACGCGTGGTTTCCCGGGCCGGTACGATCTCTTCTACCTGATCCTCGTGCTGGTGGCGGTCGCACTCGTCTACGGAGCACTCGAGCGCGTGCGCCGCTCGCCCTTCGGCCGCGTGCTGCGCGCGATCCGCGAGGACGAGGTGGTCGCGGCCGTTGCCGGCAAGCCGGTCTTCCGTTTCAAGGTGCAGGCCTTCGCGATGGGCGCCGGCGTGGCGGGCCTTGCCGGCGTGCTCTTCGCGCACTATCTCGCGTACGTCGAGCCGAACATGTTTCTCCCGCAGGAGAGCCTCTACGTCTGGCTCGCGCTGATCCTCGGCGGTAGTGGGAACAATCGCGGCGCGCTCCTCGGGTCGCTGGTGCTTCTCGGGCTGCTCGAGGGCAGCCGGTTCGCGAAGGACGTGATCCCGTTTTTGACGGGTGTGCGGCTCGCGGCCGCCCAGCAGATCCTGGTCGGCGTGGTGCTCGTGGCGATGATGATCCGGCGTCCGGAAGGCTTGCTCCCGGAGAAGCCGGGGTCGGCATGACAGGGGAGGACAACGCGATGCGGGTTGGGTTCATCGGCCTCGGCAACATGGGCGCGCCCATGGCGGGCTTCGTGCGCCGGGCAGGGTTTTCGCTAGCGGTCCACGACCTGCGGCGAAGTGCCGCCGCCGGCGTACTCGAGCGCGGCGCGGTCTGGGCGGACTCGCCGCGGGACGTCGCGGCGCAGTGCGACGTCGTCTGTGTCTGTGTCCCCGGTCCTCCGGAGATGCGCGCCGTGATCCTGGGTGCCGGAGGCGTTCTCGAAGGCGCGCGATCGGGACTCGTCGTGATCGATCACACGACCAACGATCCCGGCGTCGTCCGCGACGTTGGCGCCGCGCTTGCCACGCGCGGGGCCCAGCTGCTCGACGCGCCGCTGGACGGCGGGCGCGAGGGCGCCGTCGAAGGTCAGCTCACACTGTTCGTCGGTGGCGACGCGGCGATCCTGCAGCGCCGTGAAGCCCATTCTCGATACGTTCTCGCGCGCCGTGGTCTGGGTGGGCGAGCTCGGCGCGGGATCGATCGCGAAGATCGTCCACAACGCGCTGGCCATGAGCATCGACTTGCTGATCGCCGAGTGCCTGACCCTGGGGGTCAAGGCGGGCGTGGCGATGCCGCGACTCGTGGAAGCGTTCGGCGCCGGGTGCATCGTGAGCCAGAACATGACCTTCACCAAGCGCATGCCGGCGACCCTGTTTCGCGGCGATTTCACCGCGCGCTTCGCGCTGGCTCTCGCCCACAAGGACTTCGGTCTGGCGGCGGATCTCGCTCGGGTCCACGACGTGCCCACGCGCCTGCTCGATCTCTGCCAGATGGAGCTGCAGGAGGCGATGAACCGTGGCTGGGGCGACGCGGATCGTCTCAAGGCCTCGACGCTCCAGGAGGAGCGCGCGGGCGTGAGGCTCAGGATGTAGCTGGGTCCCACGACGGTGCCGCATTGGAAAGACCCGCGAGCATGTAGCCGACGTTCCGCGGGAGACTCCACCAGAGTCCCACGCGTGAGCTCGCGAGCCGGCGAGCGATCGATCGCGGCGAGTAGAAGCGGTGGGCGACCCACTCCGTCCCTGCCTCGAGCTCCGCGGGCGACATACGGGCCGGCTGGAAGACGCAGTGCTTCTTTCCGTCGTACCTCGACCAGTCGGTCGTCAGGATCCGTCCGTCGTTCTGGAGCCGCCGGAACGTCGGAGTCCCGGGCATGGGCACGACCATGCTCACCGTCGCGACGTCGACACACGCCTCGTCGAGGAACTCCGCGGTGCGGCGGAAGATGCCGCGGTCGTCCTGGTCGAAGCCGAACATGATCCCGAGGTGGACCGCGATCCCGTACCGGTGGAGCAACGCGACGAGCCGGCGATAGTCGTCGACGCGGTTGTGTCCCTTGTTCGTGGCGACGAGGCTCTCCTGCGAGATCGACTCGAAGCCCAGGAACAGCGCCTTGCATCCGCTTCGCGCCGCGAGCGCGACGAGCTCCTCGTCGCTCGCCGCGTGGGCGGTACACTGACTCGTCCACCACTTCCCGAGTGGCGTAAGCGCCCTGAAGAGATCCTTCGCGTAGCGCGGGCGCGCGCCGATGTTGTCGTCCCAGAACACGACCGCGCGCGTCGGGCTCGTGGCGACCTCGCGAACGACCTCGTCGATGGGGCGGTACCGGTAGGTGCCCGGCCCGTAGAGGAGCGGAATCGAGCAGTAGTCGCAGCGGTGCGGACAGCCACGCGTCGCGATCGTGACCGACTTCCCGTATCGGCGTCCCTTGATGAGATCCCATCGTGGAGCCGGCATCCCGGCGAGCGGCGCCTGTCGGGTCGAGACGTAGACTTGCTCGAGCTTCCCGCGACGAGCGTCGTCGAGGACGCGCGGCCATGTGTCCTCGGCCTCGCCCACGACGACGGCGTCGGCATGGCGGGCGGCCTCCTCGGGAAGACCGGTGGCATGGGGTCCGCCGATCACGACGGGCACGCCGCGGCGGCGAAACTCCCGCGCGAGGTCATAGGCGTGGAGCGCGGACGGCGTGGGCGACGTGATCGCAACGAGGTCGGCCGGGGCATCGAAACGCACCGATTCAACGATCTCGTCCGTGTGCCAGACATGGTGCGCACGCGGGGTGAGCGCTCCGATCAATGGCATGGTGAGCTGGGGAAACTGGATCAGGCGTCCACGACGGAGTCGCCGCGACCCGGACGACTCGGCGGTGATCAGGTGGATGCGCACGGGGCAGATCGTACTTCGAGGAGAGCGAATGCAGGTCGGGGTAAATGTCTTGCGCCGGCGGCGGGACGCGGTAGGATCGGCCCAGTCGCCGCCCGGCGGCGCGGTAACGACCGGAGGATCACATGACTGACCGGCTCATCTCCTGCGACGACCACATGGACCTCAGCCAACTGCCCGCAGATCTGTGGACCACGCGGCTGCCCGCGTCGCTGCTCGACCGTGCGCCGCACGTCGAGGAGCGCGACGGCCAGGCGGTCTGGGTGTGCGACGGGAAGGTGTGGGGCCGCTGGGACGGCAAGCCGCCGGCGACGGGTTCAGCGCGGCCGATCAAGGCGCTCTATAACGCCTTCGACCGCGCCGGCATCCACGACGCGAGCGCGCGCCGCCCGGCCGTCGCCGAGCTGCGTCTGGCCGACATGGACCGCGACGGCGTCGCGACGCAGGTGATCTTCGGGCCGATCTTCCAGATCTCGACCGAGGATCCCGTGCTACGCACCGCCTGCTATCGCGTCTACAACGACTGGCTGCTCGACTTCTGCAAGGCGGCGCCCGACCGGCTCATCGGCCTGCCGATGCTGCCGGAGACGCCCGAGGGCGCGCTCGCCGAGCTCGAGCGGGTGAGGGCAAAGGGCGGCGTGCGCCAGGTGAATCTCATGATCGCCAACGTCAACCCCAAGCTCGACGACCCGGCCTGGGAGCCGCTCTGGCAGGCGCTCGAGGAGAGCGGCATCGTCCTCTCCTGGCACATCACGGTGTTCGTCGGCAAGCCGGGCGATCGCGTCGCCGGCAAGGCGGCGAGCGTCTTCGAGAACACCAAGTTCTTCCTCGCGAACTTCCTCGAGCCCTTCGTCGACCTCTTCGCCTGGGGCATCCTCGAACGCCATCCGAGATTGCGCATGGTGATGGCCGAGGCCGGCACGGGATGGCTGCCCTGGCTCGTCGAGGAGCTCGACTATCGCCACTGGCGGCTCTGGGAGGCGAAGGAGTTCTGGGCCGACAAGGGCGGCAGCGCCCTCGTCACGAAGCCGAGCGAGCTCTTCAAGCGGCAGATCTACGCGACCTTCCAGGAAGACCACGTGGCGATGTCGCTCATTCCGTTCTTCGGCGACGGCCACCTGCTGTGGGCGTCGGACTATCCGCACCCCGACAGCGTCTGGCCCAACTCCCGACAAGCGATCGAGCGGCAGATGCGGCACCTGTCGCCGGAGATGCGCCGCAAGCTGACTCACGACAATGCGGCCGCGCTCTACGGGCTGGGAAGCGCGTAAACGGATCGGTCGATTGTGGTCATCCCGGCGGAAGATACGCCGACTCGTCGAGGTCGAGGGCGTGACCGGATGGTGACGTTCTAGCAGTTTCCGCATGAGCACCCTCGAGGAGGATGCGATGAACGCACGGGTTGGAATCGCTGCCGCCGCTCTGGTTGCGGGTACGCTCGGTGCGCTCGGTAGCTACATCGTCGCCGCTCAGCAACCATCCGAGAACCGGACGGTCCTCCTGACAAGCGACCTGAAGGGGCTCGATGGATACGAAATCCGGATCTGGCGAACCGATATTCCCGCAGCGGTGATCGGGGCGAAGCACTACCACCCGGGCACCGAATGCATCTACGTTCTGGAGGGCGCCTTGAACCTCGAGAAGGAGGGAGAACCGGCGGCCCACCTCAGGGCCGGTGATGCGCACTGCGTCCCGCCCCGGACGGTGCTGGTGCCTCGCAACGCGAGCACCACCGAACCCTACAAGAGCCTGGTCATCATGATCGCACCGAAAGGCCAACCGATCGCCGTGCCCGTGAAGTAGCAACGCGGCCTCTACGCGGGTGCCCGGTGCGTCCCCGACGGCAGGCGCGCCGCTCGCGCATCCTTCGAACCTCATGTTCCTCCGGCGCAATGCCGACCCCGGTGTCGCTCACTGATACCTCCGCGGACCCGTCCTTGACACGGCCGCGACCTCGATCCGCTCGCCCTCCGGATCTTCCGCTCGTCCGCTTGTATCTGGCCCAGGCGCTCCGCTTCAGGCGGTGGCCGGCGCGACCTCCACGCCGTTCACCGTGTCGATCGTTTTGTAGTGGCCGGGCGCGGTGATCTCGAGGATCTCGACGTCCTCCGACCAGCCGGTCACCGTGTGCGACAGACCCGGCGGGATGATGTGGCAGTCGCCGGCCTTCAGCCTGTGCTCGCCGTGGCCGTGGTAGTGGAAGCTCATCCAGCCCTTGAGGACATAGACGAAGAGGAAGTCGAGCTCGGTGTGCTTGTGCTCGGCGATCGGTGGCTTCGAGCCCGGCACACCCTTGATCACGTGCGCGTCGTACGCGCCGCCGGTAGCTTCCTCGACGCCGAGCTGACGGTAGAGGAACTGCGGCCGCGGCGCGCCGTTGTTCGCCTCCAGCGTCGCGAACGTCGTGTCCTCGTAGTGCTTGACGAGCAGCGACTGCGTGAACTCGGACTTCTGCATGGCGGGCCTCCGGATAGAATTTGGTGGCGACCGCGCTATCTTACTCCCGCATGGAGCGTCACGATCGCGCTCCAAGGTGGGGCATCCGACCTTCGTCCTATTGAGACCGATCTCTTGGCTAGGCTTCAATAAACAGCGGCGTGGCGTTCTTACTTTCTCTGTGCCCTTTCACTCGACCGAAGGAGATCCGCATGAGCGATCCGGCGGGTATCGATCGCCGAGCATTCCTCAAAACCGCCGCCGTGGCCGGTGGCGCCACCCTCGTGGCGTCCGCACTCCCGAACCGGATCGTCTGGGCGGCCGCACTGACCAAGGCAGAGCGCGACCGAATGACGCCGGACGAGATCATCGAGCTGATGAAGAAAGGCAATG
Source organism: uncultured Candidatus Rokubacteria bacterium (assembly GCA_963789955.1). Classification (GTDB taxonomy): domain Bacteria; phylum Methylomirabilota; class Methylomirabilia; order Rokubacteriales; family CSP1-6; genus AR31. The sequence continues at coordinate 71,246 of CAWBMV010000014.1, read as the reverse complement.
AGCGATTCCGAATGGGCCAAAAGACGGCGCAAGACTACCTGGCCCAGCAAAAAGCGAGTGCGAAGGGACAGTATCCGGCCGCGGTGCTCCTGAGCTGCATCGATTCTCGCGCGCCGGCTGAGACGATCATGGACCTCGGCATCGGCGACGTGTTCAACGCGCGCGTGGCTGGCAACGTCGCCAACGACGACATCCTCGGCAGCATGGAGTTCGCCTGCCAGCTCGCCGGAGCGAAGGTCATCCTGGTGATGGGCCACACGGCCTGCGGCGCGATCAAGGGCGCCATCGACCGGGCCCAGCTCGGCAACCTCACCGGCCTGCTCACAAAGATCCAGCCGGCAGTCGATGCCACCACGTATCAGGGCGAGCGCTCCGCGAAGAACTATGTTTTCGTCGACGCGGTTGCTCGGAAGAATGTCGAGCTCACGATGGCTGGGATCCACAGTCGTAGTGCCGTCATCGCCGCGCTGGAGACCAAGGGCGCCGTCAAGATCGCCGGTGCGATGTACAACCTGGAGTCCGGAGTGGTTGATTTTCTGCCCTCGGCCCGTTAGCGGCCGTTGTTTCAACCGGCTGCAGCGCCACCTGGGAGGCCCGGCAGGCCGCGCTCGACGCGCCGAACGCCGATGTCGCAGGCACCTGGACTGGAAGCATGATCGGCAAGAATTTTCCGTCATTCGCGAGAGCTACTCCTTTCGCCGCAGGCGATAGCTTCGATAGAACAGGGCTCCGGCGATCCAGGTCGCCACCGCCGCGATCGGATACGCGACCAATCGCGGAAAGACAGCGACCAGGACGCCCACGATCACGAGGACGATCGCGGCGGCGAGCATGATCCGCGTCTCGACGGGTTCGAGCTTCCTCTGGTTGGTGACCGCCGCGCCGACGGTGTTGCTGAGGCGAAGCAAGCCGGCGGCTGCGCGCCCGGCGCTCCCTCCGCCTCCCGCCGCGGGCGGATCCGGCTGCCCGGCGAGCTGCCGGACCCTGGATCGCTCGTCCAGGACGATCTCGGTGGCGTTGGTCAGATCCTCGAGGTACATCGCTTCCATCTGGCGCGCGAACGCGTCGTCCTCGATGAGCACATCGAGCTCGCAGTTGCCGAGCCAGCTCGCGGGGTTGAGATTGGTCGAGCCCACGCGCGCCCACCGCCCATCCGCGACGGCGGTCTTCGCGTGCAGCATCGAGCCGTTCCACTCGAAGACGCGTATGCCGGCCTCCAGCAGCGTGCGATAGCCGGCCTTCGACAGCGGTCGGAGCAGTGGAATGTCGGTTCCGTTCGGCACGAGCAGCCTGACGTCCACGCCGTCTCGAGCGGCCGACCGGAGCGCCTGCACGTAGGTGGGAGTGCCCGCATAGTAGGCGTCGGTGAGCCAGAGGCGCTCGCGGGCGATCGCGGCGACGAGCTGACCCAGACGGAACAAGCCGGCCGTGTTTGGAACAGTCGCCACGACGCGCAAGGCGATTTCTCCGGCCGGCGCTTTCGCATCTACGATCGCCGCGCTGTCGTCGGGGAGCGGCTCACCCATCAGAGCCCACATCTGCGCGAACGCCTCCTCGATCTGCCGCACCGCCGGGCCACGCACCTCCACGCCGGTATCGCGCCACGGCGGAATATTGCGCGAGGCGTCGCCGACCCAGGCCTGTCCGACGCAGAGGCCACTGACAAAGCCCACCGTGCCGTCCACGGCCAGCATCTTTCGGTGATCGCGGCTGAGCCAACCCAGCGGACTGGCCGGAGTCGGCGCGTTGTAGCAGCGCACCTCGACGCCTCCCGCCCGCAGTCGCTTCCAGAACCGGCGCGAGGTCTTGCCGAATCCGCCCATCCAGTCGTAGATGACACGCACGTGCACGCCATCGCGTGCCCTGGCGATCAGCGCGTCGCTGAAGTGCTCACCCACGGCGTCATCGTGAATGATGTAGCTCTCGAAATGGATGCACCGCGTCGCGCGCGCGATCTCGTCGAGCCACGCCGGATAGTTCTCGCGCGCGTCCTTCAGCAGGCGAATGCTGTTCCCCGGCACGAGCGGCGCGCCGGAGGCCCGCGAGAACGCCTGCTCGGCGAGCGCACGCACGGAGACGATGGATTCACGCGGGTACGCGGTCATCGCGGTCATCGAATACTCAATTCGGGATTGGCCCGGAACCCTCAGGAGCCAGCTGAGTTCGGATCGCGATCTCGGACGTCAGAGTCCGGTGAACCGGGCACTTGTTGGCGATGTCGAGCAGACGTGCTCGCTGACTCTCATCCAGGGATCCAATGAGCTCGACGTCACAGTCGATTCGGTCGATCATGGCGTCCTTGGTCTCGCAGGCCTCGCAGTCGGCCGCGTGTATCTTCGAGTGCCGAAGGCGTACTCGGACAGCCTCGAGGGGCCATTGCTTGCGCCGAGCGTAGAGACCGATGGTCATCGATGTGCACGACCCCAGCGCGGCGAGCAAGAGGTCGTAGGGCCCAAGGCCGGTATCCGTTCCGCCCTCCGCGATAGGCTCGTCGGCGACGAGCTCGTGACCACCGACCGCGATGTCCTGCGTGAATCCTCGCGCATTGCCGTAGACCACGACGTCTCGTGGCTCGGCTCCGCGGGGTGCCTTCGTGCCTTGTGCGCTCATCGTCGACTTCTTTCCGGCAGTGTCCGGATCTCGGCGGCAATCTCCCTGCCGAGGGTGCCGAGTGCACGGGCATTGCCGCGACCATCGGCTCGTAGCCCGAGCCCCGTCGCAGCCTCGACCACCGTGGACCGCCTGAATGCTGGCTCGTCGCCGTCGCGGCCGAGAATACGCCAACCCGTGTCGAGCGTCACGTCGCGGCCGGGTGCCCATCGAGGCACCGGACCGCCACGACCACCGTTGGTCGCCACCTTGGAGAATGATCGGCGTGCCGGGCGACGTGTCAGGCGCAACCGCTTCGTTTCTCGCGCGCCAGCCCTGGGTGTATCGTTCGTCCCACTGGAGGTACTTGGAACCATGGCGACCGATTCCGCTCCGCTTGCACAGCAGTCACGCGGCATGCTCACACCCAAGACCCCGGCGCCGAACTTCACGCTGAACGCGACGCCGGACCAAAAGGTGTCGCTATCGGATTTCTGCGGCAAGCCCGTTGTTCTGGCGTTCTATCCCGCGGATTGGAGCCCGGTGTGTGGCGATCAGATGGCGTTGTATAACGAGATTCTTCCCGAGTTCCACCGGCACCAGGCGACGTTGATCGGGATTTCGGTAGACGGCGCGTGGTGCCACGCGGCCTTCGCCGCCAATCGAAAGCTGCACTTTCCGTTGTTGTCCGACTTCGAACCGAAGGGTGCAGTGGCCCAAGCCTACGGTGCATACCGGCCGATCGAGGGCACCACGGAGCGAGCACTGTTCGTCATCGACGAGCAGGGACTCATCTACTGGAACTATCTGTCGCCGGTCGGGGTGAACCCCGGCGCCGACGGCATTCTAGAGGCGCTGGAGTCGCTGTCGAAGCGGCGCGTCGCCTGAAAGGAGCCGCCCATGACCACCGGTCAATCGCGAGTCGCGCGGCTCGTGCTTCCCGTCGGCGAGCGCGATCACATCGAGGGACCACCGGATGCGCAGGCGACCCTCGTCGAGTACGGCGACTACGAGTGTCCTTTCTGCGGGCAGGCCTATCCGATCATCAAGACGGTGCAGCGGCATCTCGGGAGTCGGTTGCGCTTCGTGTTCCGCAACTTCCCGCTGACGGAGATGCATCCTCACGCCCTGAAAGCCGCCATGGCGGCCGAAGCGGCGGGCGCGCAGGGCCAGTTCTGGCCGATGCATGATCTGCTGTACGAGCATCAGGATGCCCTGGACGAGCGCAGCCTGGCGCGATACGCAGAGTCGCTGCGCCTCGATGTCGAACGCTTCCGATCCGAGCTGCGCGCGGAAACATATGCGTCACGCGTCCACGAAGACTTCATGAGTGGCGTGCGAAGCGGCGTCAACGGTACACCGACAATGTTCGTCGACGGTGTCCGTCACGATGGACCTTGGGACGCCGAGTCGCTGACGGCGGCGCTCACGGCGACCGCCCACACCAGAACGGGCTGAGCGCGAATCGAGCGAGAGAATCTCCGGCATCCAGCCCGGTATCCCAGGACCGGGGGAGTCCGAGATCAATAGGGGCCCGCACTCGATGGATCATCGAGGATTCGCCGCCGGTCTTTCTCCGTGTCGCTGGGGTGGCTGATACTGGTCCGTTCGGACGGCGGCAACGTCCTCCACTATTGGAGTGGCGCACGAGAATCGAGAGTCATGCTCAAGTTCGACCGGGACGGTAGCCAGAACGCTCCGTCCATGGGCGGGGTTCCTCGGACGGTCTCGGGTGCCATGCCGCCGCGCGCTCGACCATGCAGTCGCTGGACGGAATGCTTATCATAGGGGCGGTGCCGATCCCGCATGGAACCAAACGCAGCGTTATCGAGCTCCCCATACATCGACTTTAGGATCAACGTGGTCTGAGCGTCGTCCCAATCCTTCCGGCAGCTCACAGGCAACCACCACCAACGAGGGGAGCGGCGATGAGGCGCAAAAGGATCCCGGCGGTTGCGATCGTTGTGGTCTCGCTCGCTGTCTCGGTGCTCGCCGTCCTGGGCAGCCGGGCCACTTCCGCGCAGGACACCGGCCAGGCCAAGTACACCGTGCGAGTGCCGAATGGGCTCGCGTTCTCTGAGTTCAAAGGATACGAAAGCTGGCAGACGGTCGCGGTCAGTCACAACGAAAAGGTGATGGCGGTGATCCTTGCCAATCCGGTGATGATCAACGCCTACAAGTCTGGCATTCCCGGCAACGGCAAGCCGTTTCCTGACGGTTCCAAGATGGCGAAGGTTCATTGGAACCCGAAGCTGCTCGAGGCGCTGCCCACCGCGACGGTGCCGGCAAGTCTGCATGACGTCGACTTCATGGTGAAGGACAGTAAGAGGTTTGCGGACAGCGGCGGATGGGGGTGGGGCGCGTTCAAGTATGTCGCCGCGTCCGATACATTCACGCCCGCCACCCAGGCTGACGCGCCGCCGCAGGGGAACGATGCCAAGTGCGGGCTCGCGTGCCACACGATCGTCAAGACGAGAGACTACGTTTTCACGGACTACGGGAGGCGGTGAATGAGAGCCAGCCTTCTCGTGTTCCTCGGTGCCGTCATCGGAGTGGGTGTCGCGTTTGCCTTCGTGATGGTATCCGTCGCGTCCTCGGCTGACGTCTCCGTGTCCGAGCGGACCTTTGGATGCATCCTCGACTGGCCCCAGGTCCGGAACACGCGCATCAAGCACGCGGATCCCACGCAGCTGGCGGAGGCGACGCGCATCTTCCGGGACAGCGTCCCCAACACGGAGTATCCCGTCGGCACCATCCTGCAGCTGGTTCCGTTCGAAGCCATGGTGAAGCATTCGCGTGAGAAGTTCCCGAAAACCAACGGCTGGGAATTCTTCGCGCTGGAGATCTCCGCGGCCGGCACGAAGATCCGCGACCGCGGCGACAGCGTCGTCAATCTCTCCCAAGGCAAGACGTGCCTGAGCTGTCATCAGCCGGCGGCCAAGTTCGACTTCGTATGCGAGAAGGGCCATGGCTGCGCGCCGATCCCGTTCAACGATCAGGCAATCGCCGCGCTCCAGCAGGCCGATGCTCGCTGCGCGAAGAAGTAGAGGGATGGGAGTGCGCCGGATCACTAGATAACGGACATGATCACGGGCCCTATCGTCGCCGAGATCGCGGCGCTGCTCGCGGACCCTGCGAGAGCGACGATGGTGTGGGCGCTTCTCGATGGCCGCGCCCTCACCGCGGGCGAGCTCGCCGTGGCGGCACGAATCACGCCGCAAACTGCGAGCGCCCATCTCGCAAAGCTGACGGCGGCGGGCTTACTCTCGATGGCCCGTCAGGGGCGGCATCGCTATTTCCGGTTTGCCTCGGCGACAGTGACCGACATGATCGACGCGATCGTGGCCGTCGCTCTCGAGAAGAGACCGCGATACCGCCCGCTCTCTCGCGAAGCACGCGCACTGAATGCGGCCCGGATGTGCTACGACCACCTTGCGGGTCGCCTCAGCGTTGATCTCACCGATTCGTTCGTCGCCCGCGACTACGTCGTGCTCGACGGCGAAGTCGCCGAGATCACGAGAGCCGGCACCCATTTTCTCACCGAGCTCGGGATCGAGCTTCCCTCGCGGCGTGCGACCCGCCGCCACTCGTGCCGACTGTGTCTCGATTGGACCGAGCGACGCCCACACCTCGCGGGTTCGCTCGGGGCCGCGTTGGCCGAGCGCTACTTCGATCTCGGCTGGATGGAACGGGTGAACCGCAGCCACGCGGTGATCGTCACCCCGGTGGGGCGGCGGGGCTTTTTGAAGACCTTCGGCGTCGACGCGCCCACCGGCTGAAGCTTCGATCACCATCGAAGTGTCGATCGGCGCGCCCGACCGTTTCGACGATATGATCACCGCCATCGTGACCCGTGAACGCTTCGTGTCGGCGTCACGCCACACTGTGCCTGACGAGAGGGGACCATGCTAGAGGGGAAAACACGCATCCCGCCGGTCGACGTCGAGACGCTCCCGGACGACCTGCGCGAAGTGCTCGAGGAGCAGCGCAAGCTCCGGGGCGCGCCGCTCCATCCGTACCTCTTCTACGCGCGCAACCCGGCGTATTTCCGCGCCGCGCAGGGGATGTGGACTGCCCTCCAGCAACACACGACGCGGGTGCCCGGCACGCTCAGGGCGCTGCTCAACCGTCGCGTCGCCTGGTGGAACGGCTGCGAGTTCTGACAGGACTCCAATGCTGCCGTGGGCAGCAGACTTGGCGTCTCGACGGAGAAGATCAAGGCGCTCAACGACTACGCGAAGAGCCCGCTCTTCAGCGACGCGGAGAAGGTGGCGCTCGAATACGCCGACGCGATCACGGAAACGCGCCGGGACGTCGACGACGAGCTGTTCGCGCGCGTGCAACGGCACTACGACGACGATACCATCGCGGAGCTGACGATGATCATCGCGTGGGAGAACGCATCCTCGCGCTTCAACCGGGCGTTCCGCATCCCCTCGCAAGGGTTCTGGAAGCCGGCCTGACGCGAACAGGGTTTGCGACTAGTCTTTCTTGATGTCCCTGGCCGTCCCGCGCGAGTCTTGCTTGGTGTCGCGTTTGTCCTGCCGGCACTCGGACCGCGTTTTCTCATCCCCTTTTTTGCATTCCGCTTTGTTCGTACGGGCGTCCTGGCGGCCTTCCTGCTTGGTGTCCCGCGAGTCCTTCCGATCACCCTGCCGGTCGTCCCGCCGCTCTTTCGAGTCGGTCTGCGCGTATCCGACCATGGGCGTGATCACGATGCCCGGCACTGTTAGCGCCACAGTCAAAATGCCGACTTGAAGACACGACCTTCGATTTCATACGGCCTCCTATTTCAAGAGCACGACCACGACGTAGAAAGGGGTGTGTCTCGGGATCGTAGAAGGGATCCGTCTCGGCGAGCAATCGGACTTTAGTCGTAAACACCACTGAACAACGAGAAGACATGGTACGCGTTATCGCGGCCACGCACCCCGACGCGCTTCAGACTCGCAACGGATCAGGATCCTGGTAGCGTAGTCTCAGCCCGGCCGCGACCGGAGGGGTTGGTCGCGCGTTGGCGATGACGGGGAGACTAGGTTCATAGCTGCCCGCATGGGCCCTTGCGCCCATCGCAGGTGCATACACGGAGACCTCATGATCAGACGGAATCTCGTCATGGCCACGCTCGGCATCGTCGTATTCGCGAGCGCCGCCGTCGCGCAACCTTCGCTGCCCTCGACGTTCAAGTCGCAGACAGTCGCCAGCCCGGATGGCGCGAACATTTTCGTCCGCTCCGGTGGTTCCGGCCCCGTGGTCGTCCTTCTCCATGGTTATGCCGAAACCAGCGATTCCTGGGCGCCCGCTTGCGGCTGAACTCGCCAAGAGCTACACCGTCGTGGTGCCGGACCTGCGGGGGATGGGACGCTCGTCTCAGCCGGCGGGAGGTTACGACAAGAAAACGCAGGCCGCGGACATCAGAGCCGTCGTCACGGCGCTCGGGTACGATCGGACGTCCGTGGTTTCGCACGACATCGGCATCATGGTCGCCTACGCGTATGCGGCGCGCTACCCGGACAAGGTCGAACGGCTCGTCGTCATGGACGCGCCGATCCCGGGCATCGCGCCGTGGGATGACATCGTGCGAAATCCGGCGCTGTGGCATTTCTCCTTCAACGGTCCCGATGCCGAGCGCCTGGTGCAAGGACGCGAGCGAATCTATCTTGACCGCATCTGGAACGCCTTCTCCGGCGATCCGACGCAAGCCCGACGAGGCGACGCGGAAATACTACGCGGCGCAGTACGCGCTGCCCGGGGCGATGCGAGCCGGATTCGCGCAGTTCACCGCCTTCTCGCAGGATGTCGAGGACAACAAGATCTTCCAGCGAACCAAGTTGACGCATGCCCGTACTTGCCGTCGGCGGGCGAGAAGTCGTTTGGCGCGACCGAGGCTGTCGTCATGCGCAACGTCGCGACGAATGTGCGCGAAGCCGTGGTCCCCGGCGCCGGGCATTGGTTGATGGAGGAGAGCCCCGCGTTCACCGTTGCCCTGATCCAGGACTTCCTGAAGGATCGCACTCCGGCGGCCGCGCAGCCCGTCCCTTCGGCCGACGAGCGGCGCGTCACGCCGAGCGAATTCAAGTTTCCCGACGGTGCGGGGGCCGGCACGGGCACCTCGGGCATCTCCGGCATCCGAACCGTTGTGCTGAAAGGAGACCCGGACCGCGCCGGTCTCTACACGATCATGCTGCGAGATTCCGGCGCACACGCGCATTGCCGCCCATGACCATCAGGACGATCGGGTGGCGACGGTTGTCTCGGGGACCTGGTACATCGGCTACGGCGACTCGTTTGACAGCGTCGAGCTGAAGGCGCTGCCGCCCGGAAGCTTCTACACCGAACCGTCCAATCGCACGCACTTCGCGGAAACCCGCGATGAATCTGTGATCGTGCAGATAACCGGCGTCGGACCATCGTCGACGCGCTACATCGATGCCGCTTCCGATCCGCGGCGCGGTCCGGGGAGTCGATAGGCTAGACAGATGAAGCGGGTCGGCCTCATCGGGTGCGGGGCGATCGGCCGTCCCGTGGCACGCGCGCTGCTGGCCGGAAAGGCCGGATCGCATTCGCTGGCGGCGGTGCTCGCTCGTGCCCCACGCGATCTCGATGGCTTCCCGGTGACCGATATCGCCGACAAGTTCCTCGCGGGCGGCCACGATCTGATCATCGAGGCGGGCGGTCCGGCGGCCTTCCGCGCCCTCGTGCCGGCGGCGCTGGAGCGCTGCGAGGTGTGGGCGGTGAGTCCGATCCCTCTCGCCGATCCGGTCCTCGAGCGCGAGATCCGCGGCATCTCGGCGTCCACTGGACACGCGCTGCGCATCGCGCCGGGTGCGCTTGCCGCGTTCGATGGCATCGCGACCGCCATGGCCGGGGGCCTGGAGAGCCTGGACGTCTTCATCGATCTCGGCGCCGGGGAGGCGTCCGAGCCCGAGCTACTATTCGAGGGAACCGCGCGGGAGGTCGGGCTGCGCTTCCCCGAGGGTGTCAACGTCGTGATCGCGGCGGCCCTGGCCGGCCCGGGACTCGACGCCACTCACGTCCGCGTCATGCGTCCCCCGCGTGGAAGCGCCGGGCGCACGATGGGCTTCACGGTGCGCTCGCGGGCCGGCGTCTTCGAGCTGATGGCCAGGCCGCGCGTCGTACGCGCGGAGGATATCCACACCGTCGCGGCGAGCCTGATCGCGATGTTGCGCCGCGAGACGGCGGGTATCGTCATCGGTTAGGACGCGTGCGGAGCCTCCGGCTTCAGATAAACAGCCAAGCAGCACACACACGCTCTCAATCCAACGAGAGGAACTTTAGCGCCACGACCGCGGCCGCTCCGATCAGACACAGGGTCATGGTCGATCGGACGCGCATGATCCTGCGTACCTTCGGCGGCACGTCATGGACCGGGTGGCGGTCAATGAGCTCCCGATCAGAAATATGTGCGTCCCCGTTCGCCAGGAAGAAGATCGTCGCGTAGAAGGAGACCGGCTGGGGAGCCAATTCGCTCATGGCCATCCAGGCGGCCGAGAGCGGGAGCAGCGACACGGAAAAGAGATGCGCGAAAGTGAACCACATCAGGCGCGGCGTCACCGGGAGAGATCGCGTTCAACCGCTCCGGTGTCGCTGCGCGAAGCACGGCTTTTCCCGCGGGTGAGCGAGCCCCCCGGCCATGGTCAGAACACGATCAGGCCACGCGCCAGCTCACCAGCGGCGAGTGCGCGGAAGGCCTCGTTGGCCTCGTCCAGGCTGTAGCGGCGCGTGATGAGCTGATCGAGCTTCAGCTTGCCGGCCAGGTAGAGATTGGCCAGCCTCGGTAAATCCTCGCGGGTTCGCGCGCTGCCGTAGCTGCAGCCGCGGATCACGCGCTCGGCGGTCACGAGCGGCCGCACATCCATCGGGACCATGGCGCCGGTCTCTGGCACGCCGATCAGCACGCAGGTGCCGCCGGGCGCCAGAGCGTCGATGGCCTGGCTCACCGCGCGCGTGTCGCCGACCGCCACGAACGTGTAGTCGGCGCCGAGACGCGTGAGGCGGCGAATGGCGGCGACCGCGTCCTCGCGCGAGGCGTCCACGCCGTGGCTGGCGCCCAGCGCGCGCGCGTGCTCGAGCTTGGCGGCCTTGACGTCGACCGCGATCAGCGGGTGCGCGGCGACGAGCGCGCCGCCCTGTACCACGTTGAGCCCGACGCCGCCCACGCCGAACACGGCGATGCTGGCGCCCGGCGGCACCGCCGCCGTGTTGATGACGGCGCCGACGCCCGTCATCACCGAGCAGCCGATGAGCGCCGCGCGGTCGATCGGCACGCTCTTGTCGATCTTGATCGCGCACGACTCGTGCACGACGGTCGACGACGCGTACGTCGCCACGTGGCCGTAGTGGTAGACGGCGCGGCCGCGCAGCGACATCCGCGTGGTGCCGTCCGGCAGCACGCCCCGGCCCGGCTGCCGGCGCTCGCACAGGTTCGGTCGGCCGATCACGCAGTAGTGGCAGCGTCCGCACGTCGGCGCCCACGACAGGATCACGTGGTCGCCGGGCTGCAGCTCGTCGACGCCGGGTCCGACGTCCTCCACCACGCCCGCCCCCTCGTCGCCGAGCACGATCGGCACCGGCACGCCCTTCCACGAGCCGTCGGCGGCGTGCAGGCAGGAGTGGCAAACGCCGCTGGCCGCCATGCGCACGCGCACCTCGCCGGTGCGCGGTGGCTCCAGCTCGAGCTCCTCGATCGAGAGCGGCTTGCCTTGCTCGAACAGGACCGAGGCCCGCATAGCGTCTCCTTTGAGGCGTTGTCCGCTAGGCGCTGTAGCGGATGCGCGGATCGAGGTATCCGTACAGCACGTCCACGGCGAGGTTGATGGCCATGAACATCACCGCGACGAACAGGATCGTCGACTGGGTCAACGGGTAGTCGCGCTGGTAGATCGACCACAGCACCAGACGCCCGATGCCGGGCAGGGTGAAGACCTCCTCCACGACGACGGTACCGCCGAGCAGGATCCCGATCTGCAGCCCGGCCACCGTCACGATCGGAATCAGCGCGTTCTTGAGGGCGTGCTTGAGGACGACGAGGCGGTCCGCGAGACCTTTGGCCGCCGCCGTGCGGATGTATTCCGAGCGCAGCACGTCGAGCATGCAGGCCCGAGTCGTCCGCGCGATGTTGGCAGCGCTGGCGGTGCCCAGGCACAGCGCGGGCAGCGCCATGATCGTGAGGTTGCGCCCCGGGTCGGCGAAGAAGTCGACCCACATGACCGGCGGCATCCAGCGCAGGTAGATCGAGAAGAACAGGATCAGCATCGTGCCCTGCCAGAACACGGGGACGGACAGCCCGAGTAGCGTGCCCACGCGCGTGACGTTGTCGATCGCCCGGTCGCGACGGGTCGCGGAGAGGATCCCGGCCGGGACACCCAGCAGCATCGCGAAGCCGACGGCCAGCGCGGTCAGCTCGATCGTCACCGGCAGCCGCTCGAGAATCAGCGCGACCACGGGCTTGCCTGTCCGCCAGGATGTACCGAGATCGCCGTGGGTGAGCGCCGCAACCCAGCGTCCGTATTGCTGCCACCACGGCTGGTCCAAGCCGAAGAACCGCTTCAGCTCCGCCACCATCGCCGGACTCGCGATGGCGTCGGCGCCGATCATCTGCTCGACGACGGTGCCGGGGACCAGGCGCAGCATGAGGAACACGAGCACCGAGAGGCCCACCAGGGTGACGGCCATCGAGTACAGCCGGATGATGACGTAGCGTCCCACCGCGCCGGCTACGCCTTGTCGACCGACGCGCCCTCCAGGCCGTACAGCAGCGCCGTCGGGTGCTGGCGGAACCCCTTGACGGTGGCCTGCGTGAAGTCGATCAGATCGGCCGAGTACAGCCAGAGGTGTGGCACGTTCTCGAGGATCGAGATCTGCAGCCGGTCGTAGATCTCCTTGCGCTTCTTGACGTCCATGGTGCGCCGGCCCTCTTCCAGCATTGCGTCGACCGCCGGCACGCTCCACGAGTTCCAGTTCTGCCCCTTGGTCGAGTGCAGCGGGCGAAAGAACGCCACGTCGGGATCGGCGTAGCCGGGCGTACTGTTCATGGTCATATCGAAGTCGTGGGCCAGCCAGCGCTTGATCCACACGGCGTACTCGACGTTCTCGATCTCCATATTGATGCCGATGCGCTTGAGTTGGGCGGCGATGACCGGCGCCCCGGACACCATGGTCGGAAACGTGGGGATCACCGAGCACTTCACGCTGAAGCCGTTGGGCACGCCGGCCTCGGCCATCAGCTTCTTGGCGCGGTCGAGGTCGGGCTTGTAGTACTTCATCCACTGTTCTTCGGGCAGCTGCCACTGCTTCATGGGCGCCGTGCACGGCGCGGTCAGGCGCCCGAAGCCGGCGGTCGCGACGCGCATGACCTGGGAGCGATCGACCGCCCACGAGATGGCCTGGCGCACGCGGACGTCCCCGAGCGGACCACGGTTGGCGCTCATGTTGAGGTAGTCGTAGCCCAGCCGCGAAGAGCGATAGCCGGTCAGCGACTTTTCGTCCTTCAGAAGGTTGTAGTTCTTGTTGTCCTCGATGAACGCGTGATGCACTTGCCCCGTGCGCAGCGCCGCGACGATATTGGCCTCGTCGGGGATGACGCGTACGATCAGCTCGTCGGCGTGCGGCAGCCCCTTCTTCCAGTAGTTGGGATTGCGCTTGAAAACCATCTGCTGCTCGACCTTCCAGTCCTCCAGGATGAACGGGCCGGTGCCGAGCGCCGACTTGTTGAGGTCGCCGTACTTCTTGACGCCCGCCTCGCTGACGATGAAGCCCCAGAAGCCGCCCAGGGCCGCCACCAGCGCGGCGAACGGCTCCTTGGTGACGAACTTCACCGCGTACTTGCCGGCGGGCTCGATCTTGTCCACCGCGTTGAAGTCCGACTTGCCGGCGGCCGACTTCTCCAGCAGGCGATCGAACGAGAATTTCACGTCGGCCGAGGTGAACTCCTGGCCGTCGTGGAACTTCACGCCCTGGCGCAGCTTGAACGTCCAGGTGAGCCCGTCCGGGCTCACCTGCCACGATTCGGCCAGCTCCGGCACCGGCGTCATGTCGGGCTCGAAACGCACGAGCTGGTTGTAGGTCAGGGGAGAGCGGCGGCTGCGCGACAGCGCCGGCACGAGCTGGGGATCGAGGCCGGTCGCCTCCGTCGTCTGGGCCGAGATCAGAGTGCCGGGCTTTGTCTGGGCGCCGGTCCGACGGGGGAGCGCGAAGGCGCCGGCGGTCAGGCCGGCGGATTTCAACAGTTGGCGGCGAGTCAACTGGCTCATGCTCGTCTCCTCTTTTCAGCGCGCCTCGGCCAGCGGGGCCCCAGCCCCGCGACGGCCTGCAGCGCGCACTGCCTCATGATGCGTTCGGGTCGAGAATGTCGCGAAGTCCGTCGCCGATCAGGTTGAACGCCAGCACGGCGGTCATGATCGCCACGCCCGGGAACACCGAGATCCACGGCGCGGTCTCCAGATACGTCCGCCCCTCGTTCAGCATGTTCCCCCACGACGGTGTGGGGGGCTGCGCCGACAGCCCGAGGTAGCTCAGCGAGGCCTCGATGAGAATGGCCTGCGAGAAGGCGACTGTGCCTTGAACCACGAACGGCGACAGCACGTTCGGAAGGAGGTGCTTGAGCGCCACGACCAGGCGGCCGGCGCCCAGCGCCCGCACCGCCTCGATGTACTCCCTCTCGCGCTCGACCAGCACCGGCCCCCGCATGACGCGGACGAAGAGTGGCGTGTACACGATCGTGATGGCCACGACGGCGCTGTTCACTCCTGGTCCTCGCAGCGCCGCCACTCCGACCGCAAGCAACAACCCCGGGATACTGAAGAAGACGTCCATGACGCGGTTGATCGCGTTGTCCCACACGCCCCCGGCGTAGCCCGCCGTCAGCCCCAGCGCCCCGCCGACCAGCATCGCCAGCCCGATCGACGTCACCGCGACGTAGAGGGAGACGCGTGCGCCGTAGATCACCCGGCTCAGCACGTCGCGGCCGAAGCGGTCGGTGCCGAAAAACGCCTGCGCTCCTGGCTTCGCCTCGATCAGGTCGAAGTTCTGCTCATCAGGGGGATGCGGCGCCAGCCCGCCGGCGAACAACGCCATACCGACGATCACCAACGCGAAGACCGCGCCGACCACCACCACGGTGCTGCGCGCCGCCCGCCGCAGACTCTTCGTCACGATCCTCCGCGAGCAGGAGACTAGGCGGGAGTGGCGGCGAGTGTCAAGGCAAAGGACGGTCAATCGCTCGCGCGGAGGTTCGCCTGGGCCGGCGGACGGTCCTCACTTTCCCGCTCCCGCCTCCTCCGCAGAAGAAGTGATCGCCGCCATCGGACTCGAGCCCCGAAACGTTCACTCCACGCGGCATCTCGATCGTCTCCAGAACTTCTCCCGTGCGAGGATCGACCCGCCTCAAATCGCTCTCGTCACCTTCCCAGGTGCCGTGCCAGAGCTCTCCGTCGATCCAGGTGACTCCGGTGACGAAGCGCTTGGACTCGATCGTGCGAAGAATCGCCCCTGTTTGGGGATCGACTTGATGGATCTTTCGGTCCCGATAGTGTCCGACCCAGAGCGTCCCTTCGGCCCACGTGAGCCCCGAGTCACCGCCGCCGCCGGGCGCCGGGATCGTGGCGAGCACACGGCCGGTCTTCGGATCGATCTTCTGGATGCGATCCTCGGCGAGCTGATACAGGTGCTGGCCGTCGAAGGCCGTGCCGGCATGCGCGGCGACATCGATCGAGCGCAGCATCTTCCCGCTCGCGGGATCGACGGCGTTCAGCTTGTCCCCGGAAGCAAACCAGACGTGCTGACCGTCATACGTGACCCCATGCACGCTGTCGGCACCCGGGAAAGGGCCATACTCACGAACGATCTCGGCCGTTGATTGGTTCATGCGTCCACCTTAGCCAGTCGGCAGCGGAGCGGGGAGTAACAAGGTCGTCGTGAATCCCGGCACGGGCGGGGTCATCCAACGACGAGCTCGCCCCCGGCCGAACGACTGCACCTTGCCGGCTGCCGCCAGCGAGTCGAGCGCCCGCTGCACGGTGCGCTGGCTCGTTCCCAGCGCCAGCGCAAGGGCCGAGCTCGACCACGATTCACCGTCGGTAAGGAAGGCGAGCACCGCGGCATGCTCCTCATCGACGGGCCCCGCCAGCACGACGACCTCGCGTGCGCGGCGCGGCGCCAACGCAAAACCTCGCTTCGTCGCGCTCACGCCGGCCAGCGTCCGAAGCATCTTGCGAAGCCGCCCGACTTCGACTCGCAGGCGCGCGCGATGCGATTCGTCGGCGCGCTTCGATCCGAAGGCGCGCGCGACGAGCGTGTCCCTCGGTACGTCTCCGGGCCATGCTTCGCCCAGCGCGCGTGCGAGCGCGAACAGCACCGGACGCCTGGCGAGCGAGACCACCTTGCGTGCGTGACGCACGACATGACGGCAGGCGTCGACGACGAATCCGTTCGACGCCAGCAACGCTTCGACCTCCTCGAGCCGGAGAAGTCGCTCCTCGCCTTTCGTCATCAGGCGCGCGGCGGGCGTGTTCAGGACAACGAGTGCGCTTTCGACCTCCGCCGTCAGGGCCGGGATCCTCGCGGAGCGCGCCGCGCGTTCGGCCCGGGCGAGCGCAGCGCGCGCCGCCTTCGTCTGGAGACGCCGCATCGCGATCCCCGCGACGACCAGCTCGTGGGCGGCCTTCAATGCGGGAGGGAAGGGCGCGGGGTCGAGCTCGGCGAGCGTACGCTCGGCCTCGTCGATGCGCCCGATCAGGAGGAGGCGCCGGACCTCGAGATACCGCGCGTACGCGGCGTTGACCAGGTCGCCGTGCTCTTCGAGCGTCGCCCGCGCCGCGTCGAGCGCCTTCGCGGGCCAACCCAGGTCGCGCGAGACGAGCGCGACCTCGGCTTCGGCGACGACGCACCGCGCGCGGGCCACGGCCTCTTTCGGACCGAAGGCACGCGCAGCACGTCGCAGGAGGGCCTTCGCTCGAACGAGATCGCCGAGCTGCGCCATCGCGATGCCGCGAAGGGCGAGAGCCGGCGCGTCGTCGCGCAGGGCGATCCGCTTCAAGTGCGCCGAGGGGATCGCCCGCCGCGAGTGCGCGCGCCGCGGCGGTGATCAGCGAGTCCATCGGAATCCCGTCACACTTGTCACTCCCACCGTTCGGATACCCGGCGCTAAATGTATCGCATGAGCAACCACTGCCAAGCCGCATCGAGAAGCGTGGTGGCAAGGCAGAACACCCAACAGAGGAGAGAAAAGCGATGACGAAGCACATGACCGGGACACGTAACGAGTGGCTCGCAGCGCGGCTCGAGCTGCTCAAGGCTGAGAAGGAGCTGACGCGGCGCAGTGACGAGCTGGCGCGGCGGCGACAGGAGCTGCCGTGGGTTCGGATCGACAAGGAGTATCGATTCGAGACCGACGAGGGGAGCGCCTCGCTGAAGGACCTCTTTCGAGGGCGCTCGCAGCTCCTCGTCTACCATTTCATGTTCGGGCCCGATTACACGGCGGGGTGCCCGTCCTGCTCGGCAATCGCGGACGGCTTCAACGGGTTCGCCGCGCACCTGGCCAACCACGACGTCATGCTTTGGGCGGTGTCGCGGGCGCCGCTCGCGAAGCTGCAGGCATACAAGCGGCGGATGGGGTGGACGTTCCCCTGGGCGTCCTCGTTCGGCGGCGACTTCAACGTCGACTTCAACGTCCGGTTCACCGAGGAGCAACAGCGCGCGGGGGGATCGAGTACAACTACCAGCGCGAGGCGGCGTGGCAGGTGAAAGCCGGCGACGAGGGGCCGGTCGCCGAGTTCGCGGCCTCGGCCGGAACCGACGCGGCGACGTACACGCGCGAGAGGCCGGGCATGAGCGCGTTCGCGCTCGAGGATGGCGTCGTCTACCACACCTATTCCACCTATGCGCGCGGACTGGATGGCCTCTGGGGCATGTACCAGTGGCTCGACCGCGCACCCAAGGGGCGCAACGAGACGGGCCTCTGGTGGCGCCGCCACGACGAGTACAACAAGGGCTGAGCGACATCGCATGGCTTCCGAGCGAGCGTCCCACCACGCCTTCTTTGCGGTCTCAGCGCTGCTCTTCGCCGCCAGCGCGGCGCTGACGACCGTCTGGTGCGCGTCGATGTCGGCGATGGGCGAGATGCCGATGCCCGGCGGCTGGGCGATGTCGATGGCGTGGATGCGGATGCCCGGACAGACGTCGCCCGGCGCGGCGGCGTCGTTCCTCGGCATGTGGGTCGTGATGATGGTGGCGATGATGCTGCCGTCCCTGGTCCCGATGCTGTGGCGCTACCGCCGGGCCGTTGGCAGCACTGGCGAGACGCCCCTCGGTCGGCTGACCGCGGTCGTGGGCGTCGGGGTACTTCTTTGTCTGGACGGTGTTCGGAATTGCCGTTTTCCCGCTCGGCGTCGCACTGACTGCGATCGAGATGCAACACCCGGCGCTGGCGCGCGCCGTACCGATCGCGATCGGTGTGGTCGTGCTGGTCGTCGGCGCTCTGCAACTCACAGCGTGGAAGGCGCGTTCCCTTGCCTGCTGCCGGAACGACGCCCGGGCGCGACCGTACGCTGGCGGCCGACGTCGCCACGGCCTGGCGACACGGCCTGCGCCTCGGCCTCCAGTGCAGCCACTGCTGTGCCGGTCTGATGGTGGTCCTCCTGGTCATCGGGGTCATGGACCTTCGCGCGATGGCTGTCGTGGGGGCGGCCATCACCGTCGAACGTCTCGCACCGGCCGGTGAGCGTGTCGCGCGAGCCATCGGGGTCGTCGTCGTCGGGGCAGGGTTGCTACTGCTCGCGCGCGCTGCCGGGCTCTGATGATGCTGTATCCTCTCGACAGATCCGTCCGGACGAGTCGAAAGGAGACAAGTGATGCCCGAAGATTTCGAATACATCTCACAAGCCCGCCTCGAGTATCGCGACGGCTATCGTCACGCCTATCTCGGCGAAATTGCCGAACCGGTGGTGTACGGAGTCCAGGGCGCCCTTCGCCAGTACTACGGCGCGAAGGAAGGGCCGCCGATCGCCTCGACGCTCGATCACATCGTGGCCGCGGTTGCCGGCTGAATGTACGGCACCCTTCGGGGCGCCCTGGCAGGGCGCAAAGTGGCGTTCGATCGTGATGCCTTCAAAGCCACGGTCGCTGGGCGTATTTCCGGGATCGGTAAGACGATCCGGATCAAGTCGATTCACGTGCACTACGATCTGGCGGTGCCCGTCGACGCGCGGGAAGCCACCGAACGGGCGCTCCGCCTCCATCCCGAGGGATGTCCGGCACACCAGAGTGTGAAGGACGCGATCGCGATCACCTGGGACGCCACGGTTCGCATCGGCGACCAGACGATCGCGCTTCGAGAAGCGGCAGGAGTCGAGGCGTCTGCGACCTAGGTGTGGCCTGGCCGCGAGAGTCGCTCGCGTCGTTCGCTGTAGAGCCTCAACACGTCACGGTGGTCGAGCCAGCCGACGAGGCTCCGACCCGCGGTATCGAGCACGGGAAGTCCCGGCGCGTTACTGCGCACGAGCTCAGCGAGAGCCTGTTCGAGCGTCTGGCTGGCCACCAGCGTCGGCGTCTCTTGGGCCGCATTGCCAGCGCTGCCGTCGGTGGCGTTGTCGCGGAGACTCTGCTCGACTTGACGGGCCATGACGGTGCCACGATACCGGCCCTCGGGATCCACGACCGGCAGCGCCTCGACGTCCTCATCGGCGAACCGCGCGATCACTTCGGTCAGGGGGCGGTCCTGAGCGATTGCGTCGGGCACCGGTTGCATCGCCTCGCCCACCGTCAACAGCTGCATCAGATTGGGACCGCGTCCGCGCGTGACGTCGATGCCGCGGCGCCACAGCTTGAGCGTATAGATCGTGTCCCGGCTCAGCAAATTGCTGATGAACGCGGCGAGAGCTACGGCGAACATCAGGGGAAGGATGATCTGATACTCCCCGGTCAGCTCGAAGATGATGATGACGGCGGTAATGGGGGCTCGAGAGGTTGCCGCGAAGACGGCGCCCATACCGACGAGGCCATAGGCTCCGGCTAACCCGACGCTACCGGGAAGCGTCCAGTGCAGCAGCTGCCCGTAGGCGGTGCCCAGCATCGCGCCCATGAACAGTGACGGCGCGAACACACCGCCCGAGCCGCCGATGGCGATGGTCAGGCTGGTCGCGACGATCTTGGCGGCCAGCAACAGGACGAGAAAGCCAAAGACGTATTCGCCCCTGATCGCCCCCTCCAGCACCGGGTAGCCAACGCCATACATCTCGGGCAAGGCGAGGAGCAGCAGACCAAGGACTCCACCTCCGACGACGGGCCGCAGCCATTCAGGTCCGCGCCAGAGGCTGTCAGTGATGTCCTCGAGGCCGTAGAGCACGCGGATGAACGCCACGCCGACGAGCGCCGCGCAGAGGCCGAGGCCGGCGTACATGCCGTATTCCCACAGCGAGGTCACGGCGAACGACGGAAGCGGCAGAAACGCCGCCGATCCGAAGACAGCCCTGCCGATGACGTTGGCCACGACCGATGCCAGCACCACGACGCCGAAGGACTCAGCCTCGAAGTCACGGAGGATGAGCTCGAGCGCGAAGATGACGCCGGCGATCGGCGCATTGAAGGTCGCGGAGATTCCGCCGGCGGCCCCGCAGGCGACCAGCAGACGAAGGCGTGATTCGGGGACGCGTAACGCCTGTCCTATCGCAGACCCGAGAGCGGAACCGATCTGGACGATCGGGCCCTCGCGCCCGACCGAGCCGCCAGAGCCGATGCAGATGGCGGACGCGAGCGACTTGATCACGGCCACCTGTGGTCGAATCCGCCCGCCGCGCTCGGCGACGGCCAACATGACTTCCGGCACTCCGTGACCGCGGGCCTCGCGAGCGAAGCGATCGATGAGCGGCCCGTAGAGGAGGCCACCCGCGATCGGAGCCAGCACGACGAACCAGGGCCCGAGCCAGGGTGCCAGGGGGTGGGGGGCATGACCCGCGGCGCTGTAGTCCGCGTGGCCGCTAAACAGCCACGTGAACCAGAGGATCAAATAGCGGAAGGCGACCGCGCCGAGGCCGGCGCCCGATCCCACCGTTAGCGCGAGGATCACCAGGCCGGTCGGTGTCCGAAGGAGCAGATCGTGCAGCCGCAACACGGTCGGTGAGGTTCGGCTCACGAAGGGCGCCTCGGCTTCACTTCCCGCCCATCTTCATGTCTCCCATCTTCATGTCTCCCGATTTCGTCGTGGTGCCGCTCGTCTTCGGTGACTCGCTCATGTGGTGGTGCGGCATCTCGCCGGCCGTGAGCGACTTCAGGTAGGCCACGATATCGACGAGCTGGCCCAGCGTCATCGTGTCGGCATAGCTCGGCATCTTCGACAGGCCATCCTGGGCGGTATAGCCGGTGCCGAGCACGATGACGCGATTGGGATTCACGACGGACTCGGCGAAGTACTCCGCCGGATGGTGAGCCCCCATTCCGGTGAGATCCGGACCGACTCCCCGAGGCGTCTTGGACGTGTCGGGAAACTGCTCGCCCTTGACCTCATGACAAGCGAAGCACTCCATGGCTACGAACACCTTCCGTCCCTCGGTGGCGTTTCCGGGCGGCAAGAGGAACTTCCAGTTCCGCGGGACGCCGCCCTGGGCATGGAGTTGCTCCATCGTGACCCGGATGGGTGCCGGGCTCGGGGCTGTTTGCGGAGCACGGTTCTGGGCGAGAGCCAACGACGCCACCGTGGCGCCTGCGATCGCGAGCCCACCGAACACGAACCAACGCGGGACTGTCATTACACACCTCCTGGGAGCGCGCTTCGGCTGCGCGCCCTGTCACGGGTCATCTGATGCGAGGCGGATGACCGCCGGCTGGCATTCATCACCAGTCGTCTCAGCGACGACGCGAGTGCGGGGCCTTCGGTTTTGAGCTCGGCCATCGAGTACAGCGCGAGCTTCTGCAGCAATGCCTCTCCTCGAGGCCGCAGCTCGACGATCACCGAACGTCGATCACGCCCATCGCGCCGTCGCTCGACCAGCCCTTGTCGCGACAGTCGATCGACGAGCTGCACGGCGGAGTGGTGGTGGATCTGAAGCCGTTCGGCGAGAACGCTGATGGTCACCGGCCGGAGCGCCACAACCCCACGGATCTGGAGCAAGACGAGGTACTGCTGGGGCGCCACGCCGGACGCGCGGGCGGCCAGCTCGCGCACGCGCAGGAATCGGCGCACCTGGTAGCGCAGCTCGGCAAGCGTCTCGTAGTCGATCGGGCGGGCGCGGGCCCGCGCGCGGCGCGATCGATGCATCACGGAGTGAGTGTATCATGACATGATATACAAATGCCCCGGCCGATGATCGAGCGCCAGGCCTGATCTCGCGGCCGCGAGTCCGCTCGCGCTTCGCAGGCCCATGGACGATGCCGCGCCTGGCCGGTGCGCGGAAGATGCGGTTCAAGACTGTGCGCATCAGCGAGAAGAACTGCGTCGCGAAGATGATCCAGCTCAGGATGCCTACGAGGCCGGCGACAGCGCGTTCCCTGGTCAGGAAGGAAAGAACTCGCCGAGCTCGCGACCATAGGCCGGGATCAGCAGCGTGGCGGCGTCGAATAGATAGTCGGCGATCCGATCCGACTCCAGGAGGTACCCCGCCAGCGAGAAGAGGATGAGGGTGAGGGGCGCCAGACACAGCAGGGCCGCAAAGGACAACGCCGAGGCCATGAGGAAGCCCTCATCCGCCTGAACCGTCGGAGAATCGTGCTAAACGTCGCGAGCAGGTGTCCTCACGGGGTTAGCGCGAAGGTGCAGCTTGGACTTCGACGCGCGCATCGAAGGTCGCCTGGCCGCCCGAGAATCCCAGGGCGTGGAACTCGTCCACGGCGGCATCGGGGACGGTGCGGTCGCCTTGCGTCAGATCGTTGAGACCGAGCCAGCCGTCGCGCATCCACACGGTGCCCGCCGGGATGCGCTCGGTGACGCGGGCCATGGCTGGCATCGCGCCCCGCGCGTTCACAATGCGAATGGCGGCGCCGTCGGTCACGCCGCGGGCTGCCGCATCGGCCGGTGAGATCCAGAGCACGGGCTCGGGATCGGCCTTGGCGAGGCTGGGCAGCGCGCGACCGTGATCATAGAAGCCGTGGAAGTGATTCAAAGTGCGGCCCTGGCACAGGGTGAGCGGATAGGACGAGGAGGCCGGCGGCGCGTGCACGGGGAGCGAGGGCAGGCCGAGCTCGGCCGCTCGCGGGGAGTCCAGCTCGATTTTTCCGGACGGCGTGGGGAATTTCAGGTCCGGGTGCGCGACGTGGGAGATGCGCAGGGCGCGCATGCCGCCCTCCGCCGCCAGCGCGGCCGCGGTAGCATGGCCGGTCGCCGGATGGTCGAGGATGGCGTCGAGCGGACCGCTCTCGCTGTCCCACGGGAAGTAGTCGGCCATGTCGAGCCGCTGCGCCAGCTCGCGCAGGACCCAGACAACTGGTCGAGCCTCGCCCGGCGGGTCGAGCACCTTCGGCATGAGATAGAGGTGCGTGTTGGTGCTCTTGCACCCGAGCTCCTCGAGCCACGCGGTGGCCGGGAGCACGACATCGGCGAAGCGCCGCGCAGTGTCGTTCAGGAACAGATCGTACGACACCACCAGGTCCTGCCTGGCGAGCGCCTCCGCCACCCGGCCGGCATCGGCATAGGACGACAGCATGTTGGTGCCGAGCAGAAGCATCGCCCGCACGCGGCCGTCGAGCATGGCCTCGGTCACGAGCGGCATCTGGCTCGGGATCCAGGCTCCACGCGGCCGCCGGTCTTCCGCGGTGATACTCGATAGGCCCTGGCCGTGGGAGGCGCTGCCGTGGCGAGGCCCGAGGCCGCCCCCCGCAATGCCGACGTTGCCGGTGAGGGCCGGCAGGCAGCCGATCGCGCGGGCGGCGTTCCAGCCGTTGGCGCCCTTGTGCAGACTGCTGCCGCCGAGCACGACCATCGCGGGGCGGGTCCGCGCGTAGCGGCGCGCGAGCGCGGTAATACGATCGGCCGGCACGCCGGTGATCTCAGCCGCCCACGCCGGCGAGTGACCGGCGACGTGGCCGGCCAGGACGTCGAAGCCAACCGTGTGTTGGGCCACGAACTCGCGGTCCCACAGCTCCTCCGCGACGATCACGTGCATCATCGCGAGCGCCAGCGCGGCATCGCTGCCCGGGCGCACGATGAAGGTCTCGTCGGACTGGGCGGCGGCCTCGGTCTGCCGGATGTCGATCGTGATGATGGAGGCGCCGCGCCGCCGCGCCGCCGCCACATGCCGGGCCGTGTTCGGCTGGGAGGCAAGGTTCGCGCCCCACAGCACGACGAGGTTCGCGTGCGCGGCCATGTCTTCCTTGGTGTTGGTCTCGAGGATTCCGGTGAACCCGAGCCCGTAGGCGCCGAGTCCCCAGCAGATCATCGTGCCGCTCCACGACTGGCAGCCCCACAGGTTGGCGAAGCGCCGCGCGAGGTGCCCCGACAGCCGCGTGCCGTAGTTGGTGGCCGCCAGCCCGTGCCCCGTCCAGATGCCAACCCGCTCGCCGCCCAGCGTCCGCATGCGCTCGGCGACGAGATCGAGCGCCTCGTCCCATGACGCCTCGCGGAAGGCGTCCTCGCGGCTGCGCGCGGACGAGGGGATGCAGCAGGCGCGCCGGATTGCCGATGATCTCGTGGGAGGCCTGACCGCGTACGCAGAGGAACCCCTGGCTGTCCGGGTTGTCAGGATCGCCCCGCACCCCGAGCACGCGGCCGTCCTCGATGTCGACCAGCATGCCGCACAAGGTGGGATGACAGTTCATCGGACACATCGTCCGCACGGTTCGGGGCCCAGATGAGATCATGCCGCGATGATGCCTGACTCTAGTGACCGAACGTGGGCGTGCCGAGCCAGCCGGTCTTCGAGACATCGAGCATGATGCCGTCCGGTCCGGTCCACTTCACCTCGACATTGCCCTCTGTGCCCGGCGCGACGCCGAGTGCCTGCTCGACGTCGTGACGACGGCGCGACCCTGCTGTGGTGAGCCGCTCGGCAATCTTCTCCAGGCTCTCGACCTGAAAGCCGATGTGGTGAATGCCGGAGAAGCTCTTGCCGCGCTCGCTGCCGGCCGCTGTATCGTTCTTGAAATTGAGGATGGCGAGGTTGATGTCGCCGTCGGTGAGGAAGACGCCGCGTGTCCCCGGATCGTCGATCTTGCCGACTTCCTTCATGCCGAACGTCTCCACGTAGAACTTCGCGGTCTTCTCGACGTCCTGGGTTGACAGCGCGATGTGCTTGATCTTGGGCATCGGTATACCTCCCGTGCTCGGTTTGCGCAGCCGCTCGAGCCTTGCAACGCCTGGACAAGTTTAACTCATGGACCCGATCGCCGCCGCGTGGACCGCGCTCAGCGGCCGGCGGCGCGCCACGCGTCGATGATGGACCACGTCCACACGACGAGGAGCGCGCACAAGGGACCGAAGAGGGCGAATCCCGCCTGGTCGAGTGCAAGCGGGTCGGTCGGCATGGCCCGGCCCGCGAGCCAGCTGAGCACGGCTCCGGCGGCAAGGCCGATCGCGCCCTTCGCGGGCTGACGATTGTAAAACTGGCCCAGTCCCGGAAAGATTCCCGAGAGAACCAGTGCGATCGCTCGGCGCCGCGTCGCGGCCGCGTCAGCCATGGGTCACGCGGGCGTTCTGGAGGAGCGCGAACACTGTCGACGCGGTGAGCGGGTAGGCGCTGACGGCCGCGGCGTCGACGCCGGCACCCGCCAGCGCGTCAGCGACGGCGTTCGCGATCGTCGCGGGGGCGCCGATCGTGCCGCCCTCGGCCATGCCCTTCATCCCGCCCGGCGTGTGCGGCGACGGCGTCTCGACGTGACCGATCGTGATCGGCGGCATCGTCTCCGCCGTCGGGATCGCGTAGTCCATGAACGTGCGCGACAGGAGCTGGCCCGCCTCGTCGTAGCGGAGCTCCTCGCTCAGCGCGCCGCCGATACCCTGGGCAAGGCCGCCGTGGAGCTGACCGTCCACCAGCATCGGGTTCAGCATCGTGCCGCAGTCGTGCGCGACCCAGTAGCCGAGCACCCGAACCGCGCCGGTGTCAGGCGCGACCTCGACCGCGGCAATGTGCACGCCGTAGGGAAACGTCCAGTTCTCCGGGTTGTAGGTGAACCGCGCCTCGAGCTCGGGCTCCATCCCGTCGGTCAGCTTCTGTCCGCGGAGCGACTCCTGGGCGAGCGTGCCGAAGGAAAGACCGCGGCCGGGCGCGCCGCGCACACGACACTGACCGTCGACGACCTCGAGGTCCGCCTCGTCGGCCTCGAGCAGCTGCGCCGCCACACGGAGCAGCTTCTGCCTGAGGGCACGCGTGGCCTGGAGCACCGCGGCCCCGCCGGTGACCGAGCCTCGGCTATCCGCCGTGCCGTAGCACGAGTACGGCGTGCGCGCGGTGTCGCCGAGCACGACGCCGACGCGATCGTAGGGGAGCGACAGCACGTCGGCGGCGACCTGCGCGAGCGCCGAGCGAATGCCCTGACCGAGCTCGATGATGCCGGTCGCGACGGTGACGCGCCCCGAGGGCTCGACGCGGACGGTCGCACTCTCGTAGCCACCCTGCCGGTTGCCCATCGCGGCCATCAGCTTCGTCGGCCCCATGCCGGTGACCTCGACGTAGTTGGCGACGCCGATACCGAGGAGCCGACCCTGCGCGCGCGCGCGCGTCTGCATCGCCCGGAGTCCGGCGTAGTCGGCGATGCGCAGCGCTTCGTCGAGCGCGCGGACGTAGTTGCCACTGTCGTAGACGAGATTGGCGATGCTGCGATAGGGGAACGCCGCCGCCGGCACGTAATTGCGGCGGCGGATCTCGACGGGGTCGATCCCGAGGCGCACGGCGGCGATGTCCATCAACCGCTCGGTGACGAACGCCGCCTGCTGCATGCCGAACGCGCGATACGCGCCGAACGGCACCTTGTTGGTGACGACGGCCTCCAGCTTCGCCTTGAAATGACGGACGGCATACACGTTCGGCAGCACGACGCCGCCGAGGAAGATCGGTCCGGCGCCTTTGGTGTGCAGGTGCGCGCCGACGTCGCCCTGCACGTGCACGCGCAGGGCCAGCAACGTCCCCTGCGCGTCGAACCCGGCCCGTGCGTGGACGTGCTGCTCGCGCGCGTGCACCGTCGCGGCGAAGTGCTCGCTGCGCGTCTCGACCCACTTCACCGGCCGGCCGAGCCGCATCGCGGCGACCGCCACCAGTACGTCTTCCGGGTAGTAGTGGAGCTTGACGCCGAAGCCGCCGCCCACGTCGGGGACGATCACGCGGATGCGCTCCTCGTCGACGCGCAGCACCCCGGCGAGCACCGTGCGGAAGAGGTGCGGCGCCTGGCTCGACGCCCACACGGTCAGCTCGCCGGTGTCGCGGTCGAAGCGGGCGCAGACTGCGCGCCCTTCCATCGGCGCCGCCGTCTGCCGCGGCATCCTAAAGCGCGCCTCCACGACCGTCGCCGCCGTCGCGAGCACGGCGTCCGGATCGCCGCCGCCGATCTCCCGCGCGACGACCACGTTGTCCGGCCAGTCGTCGTAGAGCTTCGGCGCGCCGGGTGCTAAGGCCTGCGCGACGTTCGCGACGGCCGGCAGCGGATCGTACGTCACGTCGAGGGCATCGACGCCGTCCTGGGCGGCGTACGGAGTCTCGGCCACGACGGCGGCGAGCGGCTGACCGACGTAGCGCACCCGGTCGGCCGGCAGCACGGCGAAGTCGGTCTGGCGCTGACCCGGCGGGTGGGCGAGCACCGGCAGCAGCCCGACGTCGCGAAGATCGCCGGCGGTGAAGACGGCGACGACGCCGGGCACCGCGACGCGCGCGGTCGACGTCCAGACACGCGATGCGCGCATGGGCGTGCGGGCTGCGCAGCAGCGCAAGGTGCAGCATGCCGGGCAGGGCGAGGTCCGTCACGTACGCGCCCTTGCCGGCGACGAGTCTGGGATCCTCCTGCCGCAGGAGCCGCCGGCCGATCAGGCGTTGGCTCATCACGGGGAGGATTATGGCAAAATCTCGACCACCATCGAGACGGATGAAGCTACGGAGGATTCACCATGCGACGTCGCACGTTCCTCAAAGGAGTCGCGGCCACCGCAACGGCGGCGTCGGTCGGGCCGCTGATCATCACGGATCGGTCGATCGCGCAGACGCGCACGATCTACGTCAACACCTGGGGCGGGAGCTGGACGGCCGCGGAAGAGGCCGCCTTCTTCAAGCCGTTCACCGACCAGACGGGCATCCGCGTGCGGACGGTCGCGCCGGTGTCGTACGCCAAGCTGAAGGCGCAGGTGCAGAGCGGCAGCTACGAGTGGGACATCACGGCGATCACCCAGGCCGACCTTCTGCGCGCCGATCGCGAAGGTCTGCGTGGAGCCGGTCGACTGGACGGTCGTGAAGAAGGACAAGCTGTTCCCGGACGCCGTGTACGCCAACGGCCTCGGCTACTGCGCGCTCGGCACCAACCTGGCCTACCGCAAGGACAAGTTCCCGCAGGGCGGACCGAAGAGCTGGGCCGACTTCTGGGACGTCAAGAAGTTCCCCGGCAATCGCTCGATGCTCAACAACGCGGTGCGCACGGTGCAGTTCGCGCTGGTCGCGGACGGCGTGCCCGTCGACAAGGTCTTCCCGCTGGACGTCGATCGCGCCTTCCGCAAGCTCGACCAGATCAAGCCGCACATCAAGGTCTGGTGGACGCAAGGCAACCAGTCGCAGCAGCTCCTGCGCGACGGCGAAGTCGACATGATGGTGATCTGGAACGCGCGCGCCAGCGAGCTCCAGCAGCAGGGCGTGCCGGTCGAGCTGGTGTGGCACGGCGCCACCATCACGACGACGATGTGGGGGGTGGCGAAGGGCGCGCCGAACCGGAAGCTCGCCTGGGAGTTTCTCCAGTTCGCCGTCCAGCCCAAGCCGCAGGCCGACTTCGCGAACAAGCTGTACTACGGCCCGACGAACCCCGAGGCGTTCAAGTACATCTCGCCCGAGGTGTCGCGTCAGCTCCCGACCTATCCGGAGAACGTCAAGGTCTCGATCAAGCCGGACACCGTCGCCGAAGCGGACCAGACCGCCAGGATCCAGGAGCGCTTCACGCAGTGGCTGGCGAGCTGAGCGCGGCCGCGGTGCGTCCGGTCAGCGCCGTTCGCGGCGCCGGCCGGAACGCGACCGCCTGGCTCCTGCTCGCCCCGTCGTGCCTGGCGCTCGTGCTGCTCTTCGTGGTGCCGATCGCCTACGTGCTGGTGCTGAGCGTCACCGACCCGCGGCTCTCGCTCGCGCACTATCGGCGCATCTTCACGGTGCCCGTCTACACGCGCGTGATGGTCAACACGTTCGTGACCTCGCTGATCGTCACCGCGCTCTGCCTCGTCATCGGCTATCCGGTCGCGTACGTGATGGCGCGGCGCGCCGGCTGGGTGTCGACGGTGCTGCTCACGATCGTCGCGATGAGCTTCTGGACCGGCTTCCTGGTCCGCACCTACGCCTGGCTCGTGATCCTCGGCAGCAAGGGGCCCGTGGCGGCGGCGTACGGCGCGCTCGGGCTTGGTCAATCGCCGCAGCTCCTCTTCAGCACGTTCAGCTCGACCCTGGGGATGACGCACATCCTGCTGCCGTACATGATCCTGGCCCTCTACGCGGCGATGAAGAAGATCGATGCGAACCACCTGAAGGCGGCGGCGAGCCTCGGCGCGCGTCCCGCGGCGGCATTCCGCGAGGTGTTCCTGCCGCTGAGCCTGCCCGGCGTCGTCAACGGCAGCCTGCTCGTGTTCGTCACGTGCCTCGGCTTTTTCGTGACGCCGGTGCTGCTGGGCACGCCGCGCGACATGATGATCTCGCAGCTCATCAACCAGCAGATCGAGGAGCTGCTCGCGTTTGGCTTCGCCTCGGCCGTCGCCGTGGTGCTCCTCGTTGCGACCGGCGCCGTCCTCGCGATCTACAACCACTACGCCGGCCTCGACCGGCTGTGGGGCTGAGTGCCTGATGCTGCCGGTCATCCTGGCGGCCCTCGGCGCGATCTTCCTGCTCGCGCCGATTCTCGTCGTCGTGCCGATGTCCTTCAGCACGGCGATCTCGTTCGCGTTCCCGCCGCCGGGCTACTGGCTCGGCTACTACGCCAAGTACTTCACCAGCGAGGAGTGGCTCGAGCCGACCCTGAACAGCGTCGTCATCGCGCTCGGCGCCATGACGTTGACCATGCTGCTCGTGGTGCCCGCGGCCTTCGGCTACGTCCGCTACCGGTTCCGCGGCAAGGCCCTCGTCAATCTGCTGATCATGGCGCCGCTCATCGTGCCGCACGTCGTGAGCGCGCTCGCCTACTATGGGTTCCTCGGACGCGCGAAGCTCACCGGCACGCTGCTCGGCGTGATGGTCGCGCACGGGATGCTCGCGGTACCCGTCGCCTTCCTGGTGATCTCCGCCACGCTCAAGGGCTTCGATCAGAACCTAGAGCGGGCGGCCATGAGCTCGGGCGCCGGCCCCGTCCGGACGTTCGTGCACGTCACCTTGCCCGTGCTGCGTCCGGGCATGCTCGTCGGCGCGCTGTTCGCGTTTCTCTCGTCGTTCAACGAGGCGGTCGTGGCGCTCTTCATCGGGGGCCGCGGCGCCGTCACGCTGCCCAAGAAGATGTACGAATCGATCCGTCTCGAGTCCGATCCTGTCATCGCCGTCGTGTCGACTCTGCTCGTGAGCGCTGTCGTCCTCGGCGTGCTGATCGCGATGTCCTTGCGCAGAAGGAGTCCCCATGTCGCTTGACCGGCTGCTGCGTCCCCGTTCGATCGCGATCGTCGGCGCCTCCGAGCGCCCGTCGATCGGCCGGACCCTCGTCGAAGCACTCGACGGCATCGGTTTTCGTGGCGAGGTCTATCCGATCAATCCGAGGTACGAGAGCCTGCTCGGCCGCCGC
This sequence comes from uncultured Candidatus Rokubacteria bacterium, assembly GCA_963789955.1. Classification (GTDB taxonomy): domain Bacteria; phylum Methylomirabilota; class Methylomirabilia; order Rokubacteriales; family CSP1-6; genus AR31. Next base: position 40,781 of record CAWBMV010000014.1, on the reverse strand, counting down.
TGCTACGCCTCGGTAGCCGACCTGCCGCGCGACGTCGACGTGCTGGCGTTCTGCGTGAATCACGCGCGTGTGCTCGAGCAGATGCAACCCGCGGCCGAACGGGGCGTCGGCGCGGCGGTGATATTCGACGGCGGATTCGCGGAGGCGGACGCCGAGGGCCGCGCGCGGCAGGAGGCGATCGCGGCGATCTGCCGCGAGGCATCGATCGCGCTCTGCGGGCCGAACTGCATGGGCGTGATCAGTCCGCACGTGCCGAGCCTCGTCTATATCCAGGCACTGCACGATCCGACCCGGCTCGCCGGCAACGTGGGGCTGATTTCGCAGAGCGGGTCGATCTGCATCGGCCTCCTGACGGATTGCCGGCGCTTCGGCTGGAGCCAGGTGATCTCGTCCGGCAACGAGGCGGTCGTCGCGGCCGTCGACTTCCTCGAGTACCTCGTCGACGACGCGGCGACGCGCGTGATCGCGATGTTCCTCGAGACGGTGCGCCAGCCCGAGCGATTCGTGGCCGTGCTGGATCGCGCGGCCGACCGCGGCAAGCCCGTCGTCGTTCTCAAGGTCGGGCGCAGCGACCGGACCCGGCGTGCGATCAGCAGTCACACCGGCGGTCTGGCCGGCGAGGCGCGCGTCTTCTCGGCGATGCTGCGCGCGCATCGCGCCATCGAGGTCGCCGACATGGACGAGCTGACCGAAGTGATCGCGGCCTGCCAGGCCGAGCGCTGGCCGCGCGGGCGACGCCTGGCGGTGATGACGGCGTCGGGCGGGCAGGCGGAGCTGATCCTCGACCTGGCCGGCACGGCGAATCTTCAGCTGCCGCCCTTGGCGCCCGCCTCGCGCGCGGAGGTCGAGCGCGTCATCGGGCGCGTCACCGGCGACGGGAACCCGCTGGATGCGTGGGGCAACGGCGACTTCACCACGAACTTCCCACACGGGCTTCGGGTGCTCGGAAGCGATCCCGGCTACGACGCGATCGCGTTCTGCACCGACGGCTTCGACGACCAGCCGATGGGCTCGCCCGCGCGGGCGTTGGACTACGGCAAGACCCTCGCCGGGGGTGCGCGGCAGTCGACGAAGCCGTTCTATCTGATGACGACCCGCTCGGGCGTCTTCCGCCGCGACGTCGCGACGTTCCTGCGCGAGCAGGGGATCGCGGTGATCGGTGGCACGCGGGCGGGCCTCGGGGCGGTGGATCGGCTTGCGCGCTGGAGTGAGCCCCTGGCGGCGCCGCGCCCAGCGCGCGGCGCGGGAGGCGCGATCCAGACGATGTTGAAAGGTCGCGCGCGGCCGACCATCCACGAGCACGACGCCAAGCGCCTGCTCGCGGCGTGGGGCGTGCCCGTCGTCCGTGAGCAGCTCGTGGCGTCGCTTGATAACGCGCGCGCCGCCGCGAAAACCATCGGCTATCCCGTCGCGCTGAAGGTCGTGTCCGACGCGATTCCGCACCGGTCGGATGTCGGTCTCGTCGAGGTCGGGCTCCGAGACGAGACCGAGCTGGGCGCCGCGTGGCATCGGTTCTCGCGCCGCGTCGATGATCTCGGCCGGCGAAACGACGTCGCCGGGTACCTGATCCAGGAGATGGCGCAAGGGATCCTCGAGGTCTTCGCCGGGGTCAGCCGCGACCCCGATTTCGGACTGGTTCTGGCGTTCGGCGCCGGGGGCGTACTGATCGAGGCGCTGGACGACGTCGCGCTGCGCCCGTTGCCCCTGCGCGCCGGTGACGCGGAGGGGATGATCGCCGAGACCCGCGTCGCGGCGCTGCTCGGCGGCTTCCGCGGTCGGCCGCCCGGGGACGTCGGCGGGCTCGCCCGCACACTCGAGGCGATCGGCGACCTCGCGTGGGCGGAACGCGAGAGTGTGGGGGAGCTCGACGTGAACCCGATCGTGGTGAGGGAAACGGGCGCGGGCTGCGTCGTCGTGGACGCGCTTATCGTGCCGCGCGCCGGAGCCTGACACTGGCATACCTGAAGCTCGACCGGCTCGTGAAGTCCTACGACGGCCGCGTCAACGCCGTCGACGGGATCAGCCTCGACATCGCGAAGGGCGAGTTCCTCACCTTGCTCGGCCCGAGTGGCTCGGGCAAGACAACGACGCTGATGATGATCGCGGGCTTCGAGGAGCCGACCAGCGGCGCCATCGAGCTCAGCGGCGAGGATCTGACGCGCCGCAAGCCGTACGAGCGCAACATCGGCGTCGTCTTCCAGAACTATGCCCTGTTCCCCCACATGACGGTCGAGCGCAACGTCGCCTTTCCGCTCCGCATGCGCGCGTTTCCGCGCGCGCAGCAGGCGGAGCGCGTTCGCGAGATCCTCGATCTGGTCGGGCTGCGCCGGTTCGCCGACAAGCATCCGCGGGAGATGTCGGGCGGCCAGCAGCAGCGCGTCGCCCTCGCGCGCGCCCTCGTCTTCAATCCTGACGTCCTCCTGCTGGACGAGCCACTCGGCGCCCTGGACAAGAACCTACGGGAGCAGATGCAGGTCGAGCTCAAGCGCATCCACCGGGAGGTCGGCATCACGATGGTGTACGTGACACACGACCAGACCGAGGCGATGACGATGTCCGATCGCATCGCGGTCTTCAGCCACGGTACGCTCGAACAGACGGCGCCGCCGCTCGAGGTGTATCACCGCCCGCGCACCCGATTCGTGGGCGAGTTCATCGGCGACAGCAACTTCTTCACCGGTCGCGTCGACTCTGCCGCGCCGGGGCGCGTGGAGCTCAACGGCCTCGGGCCCATTCAGGCGGATGAGGGCGCTTGCCGGCGCCTTGCGGGCGCGCCCGCCGACGTGCTCCTGCGCCCCGAGCGTCTTCAGCTGGTCCGCGACGGCGCGACGTTTCTGAACCGCCTGGCGGTCAAGATTGGCGTGATCGTCAACTACGGCGACAGCGTACTCATCATCGGCGACGCCGGAGGTCACAGCGTGCGCGTCCGTATCGCGGGCGCGCAGCCCGACGCGGTCCGCGAGGGCGCGACGGTCACGGTCGGCTGGAACGTGGGCGACGAGCATCTGATCGCGCGGTCGTGATCCTCGACTCCTCTGCAAATCAGGGTTGCAGCACACCTTCCACGCAGGTGACGGCGTGGCCACCCAGCCAGATCGTGGTGCCGTCGAACTCGACGGTGACCTGACCGTCACGGCCGAGGCACCGGCCCTGACTGGCGACATATGCCTGCGTCTTCAACACGCCGTCCCGGCGCACGAGCGCCGCCACGCACCCGTTACCGCTCCCGCACACCGGATCCTCGGGAACGCCTTCGCCCGGGGCGAACGAGCGCACCTCGATGTCGGCGCTTCCGCCCCGGGGATACAGGCCGAACACGTTGACTCCCGTCATGCCGATCGGGCTCAGCGCCGCGAGCTTGGCCATATCGGGCGCGAGCGCACTGACGCCGTCGCCGCTCGCGAGCTGGACGGTGAACCACACCGGTCCGACGTCGATGATCGCCGCGCGCTGAATCTGCGCCGTCATGACGCCGAGCCCCTCGGCGACCGCGGCGACCTGCTGCGGGGTGGGCTCGCGGAAATGTGGCTCGGGCAGCGCGAGAAGCAGGCGCTCGCCGTCGATCTTGATGTCGACGAGCCCCTTGGCGCACTCCTGCACCAGATTACCGGCGACCCGGGGTTTGAGGCCATGGCGTAGCACGGCGTGGGCCGATCCGATCGTGGGATGTCCGGCGAAGGGGAGCTCCCGCTTGGGCGTGAAGATGCGCAGGCGGTAGTCGGCCCGCTGGTCCGTCGGCGTGCAGACGAACGTCGTCTCGGACAGGTTGGTCCAGGCGGCGATCGACTGCATCTGCGCGCTCGGTAACTCGTCGCCATCGAGCACGACGGCGACGGGGTTGCCCTTGAACGGCACGGCGGTGAAGACATCCACTTGCTGGAAGGCGAGCGTATTCATCGCGAGCTCCTCTTCGCGGCCAGGTCGACCCCAGGTTGATGCCACGATCGGAATCTAGCAGAGCGGCACCCGGGGAAACAGTTACAGATCATTCAATGTAGAACCATAACAGTTGTTGTCCGGGTTCGACGGACGTTCAGAGAAAACATCGACCGGGTGTTCCCGCGGGGCACGAGAGTGAGCCGGCCGGACGGCGGCTTCGTGCTGTGGCTGCAGCTCCCGAAGCCTCTTGCGCGCCGCGAGCTCTTCGCGGCGGCGTTGAAGGAGGGGGTGTGCTTCGTGCCGGGCGACGTGTTTTCCGCGAGCGACCGCTACGCGAATTGTCTGCGACTCAGCTGCGGCTCGGCCTGGCATCCGCGGATCGAAAAGGGCCTCGAGACGCTTGGCGAGCTCGCCTGCGCTTTGCTCCACGGCCGGCGCCGCGGCCCTTGACAAGTTTTCGATAGTTCCATATACTTCGAAATATGAAGACGATAGCCCGCTTGCCGGTGGCGCGGTTGTCGGCCGATGAGACGCACGTCGAGGCGTTCAAGGCGCTCGCCCATCTCAGTCGTTTGCAGGTGTTCTTCCTGCTGGTGAAGGCCGGCCGGGAGATGTCCGTGGGCGAGATCCAGGAGGCGGTCGAGATCCCAGGGCCGACGCTGTCCCATCATCTCGACGTCCTGCGTCGGGCCGGCCTGGTCGAGAGTCGGAAGGAAGAGCGGTACATCTATTATTCGGTGCAGCGGGAGCGGGTGACTGCGTTGGTACGCCTGCTCACCGCCTGCTGTTAGGGGGAGCCATGAGCGCAAAGGTCCATCTCCACATGCACGTGTCGGACCTCACCAAGAGCCGCGACTTCTACGAAAAGTTCCTGGGCGGGGACCCGGTGAAGGTGAAGCAAGGCTACGTCAAGTTCCTGCCCGAATGGGCGCCCGTCAACCTCGCGCTTTCTACCGGTGGCCCGATCGGGGCGGGGACCATCGACCACGTCGGTGTCCAGGTCGACTCGGTCGAGACCGTGACGTCGCAGCTCGCCCGCGTCAAGGCGGCTGGCCTTCCGGTAAAGGAAGAGATGGGGGTCAACTGCTGCCACGCCAACCAGGACAAGTTCTGGGTGAAGGATCCGGACGGCGTCGAGTGGGAGGTGTACCACCTCAACTACGACCTCGAGGGCGAGGAAGACGTGATGGCGAAGCGGCCGAGCCTGGCGGTGGTCGGTGCGAGCTCGTGCTGTGGGGGCACCAGCAGCTGCTCGTCGTAGTGCGAGGGCGGCGCGGCGCGTCACCCGCGCCACCCCTCAGCGCGACGCTCGTACGAGCGGCCGGTAGAGGCGATACGCGATGAGCGCCGCACCACGCGCGAACCAGCGCGCCGCTTGGCTCACGCGCTTCAGCGATCCCATGGTCGGCGCGGTGGTGGCGCTCGGCATCACGCAGATCACGGCCTGGGGGACCAGCTACTACTGCCTCGGAGTCCTCGCGGGGCCGATCAGTCGAGACACCGGTTGGAGCCGTGGTTTCGTCTTCCTCGGCTTTACCGTCGCGCTGCTCGCGATGGGCGTCTTCTCCAATGCAGTCGGCCGTGCGATCGACCGGCACGGCGGGCGCGCCGTGATGACGCTCGGCACCGCGCTTGTCTCCATCGGTCTCTTCGCGCTGTCGCAGGTGCGCCACGAAGCCGCCTACCTGGTGGTCTGGGCGTTCCTGGGCGTCGGGATGCGGTTGTGCCTGTACGACGCGGCGTTTGCCGCGCTCGTGCAGATCGTGCCGTCGCGCGGGCGGAAGGCGATTTCCTACCTGACGTTGTTCGGAGCGTTCGCCTCGTCAGTGTTCTGGCCGGTCGGCCAGGCGCTCAACGAACAGCTGGGCTGGCGGCAGACTCTGGTCGTGTTCGCACTCATCAACCTGGCAGTCTGCTTGCCGCTGCACTGGTTAGGTCTCGCGCGACGAGAATCGGACCGAAGCACTGGGCGGGCGAGCGGCGCCGTGGAGTCGGCAGACGGGCCTCCGCTGGAGGGCACGGCCCGCTCGATCGCCATCGCGCTCTTCGCGCTCATCATGTCGCTGAACGGGTTCGTGTTCGGTGTGATTTCGGTGCAGCTCGTCCCCTTGCTGGAGGCAGCGGGTTTGGCGACCGCGGCCGCGGTCTGGATCGCCTCCCTGAAGGGCGTGGCGCAGTTCGGTGGGCGGGTCGTCGAGATCGCCTTCGCGCGGAACTTGCGCGCGATCACCGTAGGCCGCATTGCGATCGGCATCCTGCCTCCCGCGTTGGCCCTACTGCTGGTGGGCACCGGCAGCCTGCCGCTGGTCGTCGCGTTCACACTGCTCATGGGCGCGTCGCAGGGTGTGATCACGATTGTCCGCGGCGCGGTTCCGCTCGCGCTGTTCGGCGTCCAGGGGTATGGCGCCGTGCTCGGCCTGATCGCCACGCCCGTGCTCGTGGTGAATGCCGCTTCCCCGACAATATTCGCCTGGATCGTGGACCGATGGGGCTGGGGAACGGGACGGCTATCGCTCCTGGTCGGCTGCTCGGCGGCGTGGCTTGCGATGGAGTTGATGTCCCGCTGGTACGAGCGTCAGCGAGCGGCCGCGGCTATGGTGAGTCGGCCTGCCGCTCCTGCTCAGGCTACCCGCGTCCCATAGCCGGATCGTCGTCAGTACCGTCGTGCGGAGGCACTACATATGGCAACGGTCATAACGCCGGAACATCCTGCCAGCTCCGACGCCACAGCGTTGATCGCGGAGCTCGACGCGCATCTGACACCGCTCTATCCGCGCGAGAGCCGACATGGTTTTAGCGTGCAAAAGCTGATTGCCGACGCTGTCGCGTTCTTCGTCATCCGCGATAGCGGTGCTCCGGCCGGTTGTGGCGGCATCAAATTGTTCGGCACGGAGTATGGCGAGATCAAACGCATGTGGGTGCGACCGCAGTTTCGCGGCTTGGGTTACGGCAAGTTGATGCTCGACCACCTGGCCGCCTACGCCAGGACTCACGAGGTGGGGATACTGCGTCTGGAGACCGGCATCCATCAACACGCGGCCATCCGGTTATACGAACGGGAGGGGTTCACCCGTATTCCGCCGTTTGGAAGCTACCGAAACGACCCCGTCAGCCTGTGCTACGAAAAGCGTATTGAGTGAAGTTGGATGGCGCTGCTCGACTCAAGCGCGCCGGGTTAGTCGATGCCTTTGCCCCTGCGCCGTTGAGTTGAGAGACGGCTCTCGGTATCCTACTGTCCTGGACCCACCAAACGATTGGTCAACGACACTCCGGCCGGGCCTCGAGGCGCGCGGTTGGCGAGGGGAGTTCACATGGCGAAACCGATCATCTCCGCCGATTCGCACATCACCGAGCCGCCGACCACGTACGTCGACCGGATCGACGCGAAGTTCCGCGACCGCGCGCCGCACGTCGTGCGCGATCCGCAGCGCGGCGATCTCTTCGTCATCGACGGGCTGTCGAAGCCGGTTCCGATGGGCCTCGTGGCCGCGGCCGGGAAGCGTGCCGAGGAGCTGACCGTGTTCGGCATCCGGTTCGAGGATCTCCATCGCGGCGGTTGGGATCCGCACGCCCGGCTCGCCGATCAGGATCGCGACGGCGTGGCCGCGGAGATCCTGTACCCGACCGTCGGCATGATGCTGTGCAACCATCCGGACTTCGACTTCAAGCACGCGTGCTTCGACGGCCTACAACGACTGGATCGGCGAGTACGCGTCGGCGCATCCGGATCGTCTGCTCGGCATCGGCCAGACCGCGATGCGCTCGGTCGACGACGGAATCCGCGATCTCCAGCGCATCAAGGCGCTCGGACTGCGCGGCGTGATGATGCCGGGGAACCCCGCGGTCGCGGACTACGACGACCCATGTACGATCCGTTCTGGGAGGCCGCCGTCGACCTGAAGCTGCCGCTGTCGTTCCACATCCTCACGAGCAGCAGCGACACGTTCAAGACACGCGGGCCCAAGCTCAACGCATTCATGTCGATCATCCGCGGCTGCCAGGACATCATCGGCATGTTCATCTTCAGCGGCGTGTTCGAGCGCCACCCCAAGCTCAAGCTCGTCTGCGTCGAAGCCGACGCCGGCTGGGTACCCCACTTCATGTACCGCATGGACCACGCGTACGAGCGGCACCGATACTGGCTCACCGGGAGCGCGATCACGCGGATGCCGAGCGAATACTTCCGCGAGCACGTCTACACGACGTTCCAGGACGACTGGGTGGCCTTCCAGGTGAAGGATCTCTGCAACGTCCGCCGGCTCATGTGGGCGAACGACTTCCCGCACAGCGATTCCACGTGGCCGAACTCGCAGGAGGTGCTGGCGAAGCAGGCCGCGCACCTGACCGAGGAGGAGCGCGACCTCGTGCTCCACGACAACGTGGCCGAGCTCTACGGGCTCGGCGCCGCGCCGGCGGCAGGAGGCGCATCGTGAAGGTCGGCGTCGCCCTCAACATGCTCCAGAAGCCCGGGTTGTCGGACGCGGCCGTGTTCGCCGAGCACATGGCGCTCGGCGATCTCGCCGAGCCGCTGGGCTTCGATTCACTCTTCGCCCTCGAGCACCACTTCACCGGCTATGCCATGTCTCCCTCGCCGACGCAGCTGCTCAGCTACTACGCCGGACGCACGAAGCGCATCACCCTGGGCACCGCCGTCATCGTGCTGCCCTGGCACGATCCGATCCGTGTGGCCGAGCAGATCGCGCTGCTCGACGTGATGTCGGGTGGCCGCTGTCTGTTCGGCTTCGGGCGCGGCGCCGCGAGCGTCGAATACGCCGGCTTCCGCATCCCGATGGAGGAGGCGCGACCGCGCTTCGTGGAGGCCGCGAAGATCATCGTCACCGCGCTCACCAACGACTCGTTCGAGTGGGAGGGCGAGTTCTTCAAGATCCCGCGCACGTCGATCCGTCCGCGCCCGATCTCGCACCCCGAGCGCCGCTTCTACGCGTCGTCGGTGAGCCCGGAGTCCGCGGAGATCATGGCCAAGCTCGGCTTCGGCATCCTCGTCATCATGCAGAACGAGTGGCCGAAGGCCGCCCAGGACATCCAGCGCTACCAGGAGCTCTCGCTGAGCGTCGGTCACGCGCCGCGTCCGCCGGTCATCCTCACCAACGTGTCGGTGGCATCGAGCCGCGCGGAGGCGCAGGAGCGCGCCGAGCGCTACCTGGCGCGGAAGTGGGACTCGATCGACACGCACTACCACTTCTCGGACGGCCACCTCGCGAGCGTGAAGGGCTACGAGTTCTACGGCGGGATGGCGAAGACGTACTCGAAGATGAAGGACGAGAGCTACCGCAAGAAGGCGACGGAGTTCTACGTGAAGATTCAGGTGACGGGGACGCCCGACGACTGCATCCAGCAGGTCGCCGAGCTGCGACGGCTCACCGGCGTCGACCATCTCGTCACCGAGTTCGGCTTCGGCGGTATGCCGCACGAGGAGGCCGAGCTCAACATGCGCCTCTTCGCGGATCGCGTGGTGCCCGTGCTGCAGCGCGACTCGGCGTTCGCGCGCACCGAGAGCCCCGTCGGCCCCGACACGCCGTCGGCGACGCAAGGCATCTTCGCACCCGCGTAGGAGAGCCAGACATGACGTACGACCTCGTGATCCGCGGCGGCACCGTGGTCGACGGCTCTGGGCTCCCGCGCTACCGCGCCGACGTCGGCGTCCGTGGCGATCGCATCGCGCGCATCGGCACCATCCACGAGCGCGGCCGCGAGGAGATCGACGCGCGCCATCGGGTCGTCGCGCCCGGCTTCATCGACGGCCACACCCACATGGACGCGCAGGTGGCCTGGGATCCGCTCGGCACGTGCTCGTGCTGGCACGGCGTGACCAGCGTCGTCATGGGCAACTGCGGCTTCACCCTGGCGCCCTGCCGGCCCGGCGAGAAGCACCTGGTCGTGCGCAACCTCGAGCGCGCCGAGGACATCCCCGCCGAGGCCATGCAGGCGGGCATCGAGTGGACGTGGGAGACGTACGCGCAGTACCTCGACGCCGTCGCGCGCTGGCCGAAGGGCATCAACTACGCGGGCTACGTCGGCCACTCGGCGCTGCGCACCTACGCCATGGGCGAGCGCGCCTTCTCCGAGCCGGCCACCGCCGAGGACCTGGCGGTGATGAAGCGCGAGCTGGCCGACGCGCTGGCCGCGGGCGCGATGGGCTTCACGACGTCGCGCACGCGCAACCACGAGACGGCCGACCGCCGGCCCGTCGCCAGCCGCGTCGCCGAGTGGAACGAGGTGCGCGAGCTGGTGCGGGTGATGGGCGACCTCGGCGCCGGCATCTTCGAGATCGCCGGCGAGGACACCGGCCGCGACCTCGATCGCCAGCGCGACTACCTCGGCCGGCTGCGCGACCTCGCGGTGGAGACCGGCGTGCCGGTCACGTGGGGGATGTTCAGCTCGCGCTTGGTGCCGGACGTCTGGCGCGCGTACTTCGCGACGCTCGACGAGACCGCGCGGGCCGGCGGGCGCATGTTCGCCCAGGTGCACAGCCGCGCCCTCTCCGTCGTGCTCTCGTTCGAGACCCGGCTGCCCTTCGATCGCCTGCCCGAGTGGCGCGAGCTGCGGGAGCGCCCGCTCGACGAGCAGCGCGCGCTCCTGCGCGACCCCGAGGTGCGCCGGCGGCTCGTGAAGGCGGCCGCCGAGGCCGAGTATGGCCGCGGCGTCGGCGCCGAGGCCCGGAAGCCGGACTACGACTGGATCATGCTGATGGAGGATCCGTGCGGGCCGCACCGGTCGATCGCCGAGATCGCGCGCGCAGCGTGGCGTCGATCCCGTGGAGGCGCTGATCCAGCTCGCGCTGGAGCGCGATCTCAGGGCGTTCTTCGTCCAGCCGCTCTTCAACGAGAACCTCGACGACGTGCTGGAGATGATGCAGCACCCGCGCTCGGTGGTGACGTTCTCCGACTCCGGCGCCCACGTCTCCCAGATCATGGACTCGTCGCTGCAGACGCACGTGCTCGCCTACTGGGTGCGCCGCCGCCAGGCGCTCACCCTCGAGGAGGGCGTGCGGATGCTGACCTTCGAGCCGGCGTCGGCCTGGGGCCTCCACGAGCGCGGGCTGCTGCGCGAGGGCTTGGCCGCCGACGTGATCGTCTTCGATCCCGACCGCGTGGCGCCGGACATGCCCGAGGTGGTGAACGACCTGCCCGCCGGCGCGCGGCGCCTGCGCCAGAAGGCCACCGGCTTCCGCGCCTCGATCGTGAACGGCCAGGTGGTGCTGCGCGACGGCGAGCACACCGGCGCCCATCCCGGCCGCGTCCTCCGGGGCCCTCTCGCCGCGGGGAGGTAGCGCTTACGCCTTAGGTCGCCTTGACTGTCGATGGAGGCGGCAGTAGCTCTAGTCTGGGTGTCCAGCCAGCAACAGTTCGAGGCGCTCCTCGCGGCTGCCCGCGACGCCGTGATCGTCGTCGACGACGCGCGGACGTTCGTTGACGTCAATCCTGCCGCCTGCCGACTGCTTGGTGTGTCCGCGCCCGATCTGCTCGGCCGTTGCTTCGATGACTTCCTCGAGCCCGGCGTGAATCTCGAAACAGCGTGGCAGAGCTTTCTCCACTCCGGCGAGCAGGCCGGAGAGCTGCGCATGATTCGCCCCGACGGTGAGGTAAGGCACGTCGAGTACAGTGCGACGGCGCGGTTCGTAGCCGGTCGCCACCTCGCCATCCTGCGGGATATCGCCGGCCGTAAACTGGCAGAGGCGGAGCGGTCAGAGTTGCAGAGGCGAGAGCAGCTGCGCTTGCGCGAGACAGAGACACTGCTCGCCGTGAGTCGCGCGTTGAGCGCGACGCGGGACCCTACGGAAACCATGCGGCGAGTCGCGCGAGAAATCGCTCTGGCGCTCGGCGCGGATATGGTCGGCGCCTACCTCGCCGACCCGTCGCGCGTCAGCCTGTGGCCAACGGCAGGCTATCGCGTGCCCCTCGACATGCTCGATTCGTTTCGGCGGATTCCGATTCCGATCAAAGGCCACCGGGCAATCGAGGAGGCGTGGGTTCACCGGCGCGCGGTGTGGACCGACGACATGCCACGCGACCCGCGCGTCGATCCGGAGACGTTTCGGCACTTCCCGCACCAGTCCGACCTCTTCGTCCCGATCCGCGTCAAGGACCGGCCGGTCGGCGGCTTCTTCGTGATCTGGTGGACGGCGCGGCGGTCGGTCACGGAGTGGGAAATCAGTCTGGTCCAGGGTATCAGCGACCTCGCGGGTATCTTCCTCGAGAACGCCCAGCTCTATCGCGAGGCGGCGGATGCCAATCGTGCCAAGGACGAATTTCTCGCCACGCTGTCTCATGAGCTGCGCAACCCGCTCGGAGCGATCGTCAACGCCGTGACGGCGCTGGACCACGATGGGGTCGGTGAGGACAGAGCGGTGCAGCTTCGACAGATCATCCATCGCCAGACCCACCACCTCACGCGTCTGGTCGACGACCTGCTGGACGTGGCGCGGGCGACGACCGGGAAAATCGCGCTCACCCGTCATCCCGTCGACCTGGGAGATGTCGCCGGCGCCTGCGTCCGCTCACTGCGGGAAGGCGGTCGCGCCCACCGGCGCCAGGTGAGGTTCCGTGTCGAGTCGGTGATCGTGAATGCCGACCCCACTCGACTGGCGCAGATCATCACCAACCTGCTGGACAACGCGGTGAAATTCACACCCAGCGGCGGCTCGGTGGACGTCGATGTCCGGCGAGACGGGCTGGAGGGCGTGATTCGCGTGAGCGATAACGGGATCGGCATCGATCCGGAGATGCTGCCGCGGGTTTTCGATCTGTTCGCCCAGGCCGAGCAGCCACTCGACCGGTCCGTCGGCGGGCTCGGCATCGGGCTCGCCCTCAGCCGACGTCTGGTGGAGATGCACGGCGGGTCGATCGCGGCCGCCAGCGAGGGCCACGGGCTCGGGGCGCAATTCACCGTGCGGCTGCCGGTAGAGGCGACGGGCACGCCGCCCCCAGCCCCAGCCGTACCCACTCCGAATCGCGCGCGAACCATTCTGATCGTCGAGGACAACGACGACGCTCGCGAGTCGCTGCGGCTGCTGCTGGAGTCGCTCGGGCATCGCGTGCTCGCGGCGGCCGACGGTCCTCAGGGGGTCGCGCTGGCGCTGAAGCACCAGCCTGAAGTGGTACTGATCGATCTGGGGCTGCCGGGGTTGGACGGCTACGAGGTCGCGCGCGCGGTCCGCGCGGGCCCGGCCGGCAAGTCGGCCGTGCTTATCGCGGTGACTGGATACGGTCAGGCCGAGGATCGCCGGCGGTCGACAGAGGCGGGATTCGATGCCCACCTGGTGAAGCCAGTGTTGCAGAGCCTGCTCTCGACCCTCATCACCGGAACCTAGGAAGAGAGGAAATCAGGGTCCTCGCTGGAGTAGACGATCGTGCGTAGCAAGATACGACGCTCATCGGGTCGGCAGTCGCCGGCGCCGCGGTGCATCGTCGCGGGCTCGTCCCACATCAGCAGGTCGCCAACCCGCCAACGGCGCGCTCGTTCGTCAAGGACGACCGCGAGACTCTTGCCGATGTCGTGCGTTGCGGCATCAGAAGGCAGTTGCAGCAGTGGAGCCGACCGGGGTGCGCTACAATCCGTGATCAGAGGTCGGGTGGCTCAATTGACGTCAAGGTCTAGTCAGCTGTTCATTCGGACAAGAGGAGAGGGGCGATGACATCCAATCGCGCTCGATCGCTGTGGACCGCTCTGACCACCACCGTCATCGTCGGATTCGCGGCCTCGCTGATCGGGTGCGCCAGCGCCGGCCCGGTCACCCCTGTCGTGGTGTCCGACGTCAAATCCGTTGCCGGTACATGGAAGGGCATCGTGTACCGGTCCGGCTCCGAGCCGGAACAGGTCGTGCTGACGATCCGGGAGGACGGCTCGTACGACCTCGTGTCCGCCCAGCCGCTCGGCACGTCCCGCGGAAAGGGCACGATGGTGGTCAGCAACGGACGCCTTGTCATCGAGGGCGAGAAGGGGCGCGGCGTGGCAACGCTGTTGAAGAACCCCGCGGGCGACCGCCTCATGAACGTCGAGGCGACCCTATCCGACAACAGCATCTTGACGGTAAAGCTCTGGCCCAGCCCTTAGCCACGCGAGGAGGGAGTAGCGGTGGCTGAAGGCGGAGCAGCCTCACTCGAATCTGGATTGGTGGCGACCCAACCCATGAAAATCTGATAGCCGAGCGCCAGGAGCGTGGCGCCCACGAACATTCCCAGGATTCCGCCGGTCGCCATTCCGCCCAAAGCCCCGAGCAAGATGACCGGCATCGGTGCATCGACCCCGCGACCCAACATCAGCGGCTTCAAGATGTTGTCGGCCATCCCCGAGACCAACAAGAGGATCGTGTACGCGATGGCGGCGCCGCTGCCGTAGTGGCCGCTCGACCAGATGTACGCGATCGCCGGCAAGATGACGATCAGCGCCGGCACTTGAGCGACGCTCAACACGAGCGTGATCACCGCCAGGACACCCGCCCACGGTACGTGGGCGACCAGCAGGGCCAGGCCGACGAGGGTCGCCTGAACGAAGGCGATGCCGATGACCCCCTGAGCGACGGCACGGATGGTCGCGGTGGAGAGCTTGGCAAAAGCCTCGCCTCGTTCGCTGCCGGCGATACGCCCGAAAATCGACCGGCTACCGCGCGCACCCGCTTCGCCGTACGCCATCAAGATGCCGGCTACGATGAAGGACGCCATGAACTGCAGCATCCCGACGCCAATGCTCGCGACGATGGCCAGCGCCTTCTTGGCCAGCTCGCCGATCTTCGGCTGCATGCTCTCGACCAGGCCGGGTAAATCGGAATGTGCCCTTGACCAGACACCGTTGAGCTTCTTCCCGACGACCGGCCATTCTTCTACACCTGCTGGCGGAGCGGGTATTACCAGGGTGTTGTTCTGCACGGCCCTGACAAAATCGTAAATGGAGCTTCCGAACGAATTCATCAGTAACGCGGCCGGGGTCACGATGAGCAGGCCGCCAACGACTACCACAATCGTCGCGGCGAGGCCCTGTCTTCCGCCGATCTTGCGCGCGATCGATCGATGTAACGGGTAGAGCGTGACCGCCAGGATGAGCGCCCAGACCATCAGCGTCAGGAACGGCGCAAAGATGACGTAGCAAAGCGCCGCCATGACACCGATCAAACCGGCCCGAATCAAGACATCGAGAAGGCGGGACGCGATCCGCTTTTCGAATTCGTAGTCAGGCTGCATCTCGGTTCCTCCTCTGAGCGGCGCACGTCATTGAAACCGGCCCGGGCGACACTAGCCCGGGGTTCAGGGCCCGTCAATAAGCCCTTAGGAGAGGGTAGAGGCTTGCCGACGTCGTGCGCTTGCGGTATCAGAGGGGCGCAGCGGCAAGAACATGACCAGGAGGTCGCACTCATGGCGACGACGGATGTGTACCCCGGCAAGGACCTCGGCACGCTCGAGCTCACGATCACCGACGAGATGGTTCAGCACTACATCAAAGGGCTCGACGAGTCGAACCCCTGGTATACGGCGACGTCGCCCTTTGGCGGACCGGTGGCTCCGGCGATCATCTATCAGCAGGCGGACAGCGAGTTCAAGGGCTGGTACCTCGACAACCTCTTCGGAAACCTCTGGCGGCGTCAGGAGTGGGAGATCTATGCGCCGACGCGCGTCGGGCAGGTCCTGCGCTGCACGGCGCGGGTGGCCGACCGCTACCGGAGGCGCGACCGCGACGTCGTCGCGCAGGAGATGTCGGTGCGCGACGAGGCCGGGCAGCTGATCGCGCGCAGCGTCCATCACCAGAGCTTCATGGCGGAGCAGACCAGCGGCGAGGTCGCCTTGCGCGATCCGGCGAGCAAGGAAGGTGCCCGACAAGGGGGCGAGCCGTCCGGGGAGCCGCTGTCGGTCGAGCTCCGCAAGACATTCACGGACGCGATGTGTGACGAGTTCTTCTACCGCAGCCGGAACTATCACAACGACAAGGCCGCCTCGAAAGAGCTCGGCTTCGGCAACACGGTGATCGGCGGCCGCATGACGATCTCGTGCGTCACCGAGCTTCTGACCCGGCATTTCGGCCGCGGCTTCTACCTAGGCGGCCGCCTGGACGTGAAGTTCACGAACGTGTTGTGGCCGAACGAGCCCTTCACCACGCGGGGGATCATCACGGGCCGGCGCGTGGAGGGCGGCCAGACGCGCGCGGAGGTCACGGTCTTCTGTGAGAAGGCTGACGGGACGAAGGTCATCGTGGCCAGCGCGAGCGCTCTCGAGGGTTGTTGACACGGGCGGCTGGCGTGACGTTGAACGCGTCTCGGACTAAGATAGTGCGCGCGCGGCCTGACCGTCCGCGCAGACAGGAGAGCTGACCCATGCCACAGAAGACCGCGCTGGAGGACGTGAAAGTCCTCGATCTCACCCAGTTCGAGGCCGGAACCTCGTGCACCGAGGCGCTCGCATGGCTCGGGGCCAATGTCATCAAAGTGGAGAACCCCAAGGGCGGCGACCAAGGGCGCGGGGCGTCCACCGACAAGCCGGGGGTGGACTCACACTATTTCATGCTGCTCAACGCCAACAAGCGCAGCGTCACCCTGAACCTCAGCACCCCGCGCGGCCGCGAGATCTTCACGGAGATGTTGAAGAAGGCCGACGTCATGATCGAGAACTTTGCCCCGGGCGCGATCGAGCGGCTGGGCTTCGGCTACGACGTGGTCCGGCAGATCAATCCCCGGCTCATCTACGCGCAGGTCAAGGGGTTCGGCGACGGCCCCTACGAAAACTACGTGAGCTTCGACATGATCGCTCAGTCCGTGGGCGGAGCCCTCAGCTTGACGGGCACGACGGAGACCGAGCCCCTCAAGCCCGGACCGACCATCGGCGATACGGGCACCGGGCTGCACTGCGCCATCGGCATCCTGGCCGCTCTGCACCAGCGCGAGCGCACCGGCCGGGGCCAGCACATCAAAGTGGCCATGCAGGATGCCGTGATCAACTTCAGCCGCATCGCGTTCGCACGCCAGGCCGCCAGCGGTAAGGCGGCGGTGCGCTCGGGCAATCGCAGCGCGCTCGGCACGACGGCGCCCAGCGGCCTCTACAAGTGCAAGGGCGGAGGGCTCAACGACTTCTGCTTCATCTATACGACGCGCGCGGGCAACCGGCACTGGGACCGGCTGCTGAAGGCCATCGGCCGCGCCGACCTGATCGGCGACGAGCGCTTCAACTCGCCCGAGAAGCGCTGGGCCAACCACGACGAGGTCGATCGCATCCTCAACGAGTTCACCCAGAGCCGCGCCAAGGCCGAGGTCATGCAGATCCTCGGCGACGCCGGCGTCCCCGCCGGAGCCGTCTACGACACGATGGAGATCACGCAGGATCCCGCGCTGCAGAAGCGCGAGATGATCGTGACCGTCGACCACCCCAAGCGCGGCAAGTTCACCTTGCCCGGGTGGCCGGTGAAGATGTCCGACTCGCACGTCGCGGTGGACCGCTCACCGCTGCTCGGCGAACACAATGCCGCGATCTATACCGAGTGGCTCGGCTTGACTGCGGGCGAGCTCGAGGATCTCAAGGCCAAGGACGTCATCTAGTAGTAGCTGCTGCGACGGTTCCGCGCGGCGCGCCCCTGGCGGCGCGCCGTGCGCGGAGCCGTCGACGTTCCAGCAGGGCTCGACGCAGCGGTACCCCGGTATCTCTCCGCAGCAGGTCTCCACTATTCCTTGCGGACTCGACCAGCCCCTTTGATACGGTTTTCGTCGTGAAGCGCAGCGCCGGGAGCAGCGGCCATGTCTCTTCGGTCAGGGAGGACCGCCATGGGCACTGATAGCCAGATCACGCGGCGAAAATTCGTTGGCGCAGCAGGGGTGCTCGCGGGAGCCACGGCATTCGCGCCCAGCGTCGTGAGGGCGCAGGCGCCCCCGGCCGGCAAACCAGCCGAGCCGTCGAGCACGATCACCACACCGCCGCGCGACTGGTCGCCTGACGCGAACCCGACCACGTACGTCGATCCCGACGTGATCACGATCGATCCGCTGTTCAACCGTTACCGGCAGGGCAACACGCCGATCAAGCGGTTGTGGACAGGGGCGCTCTGGTCGGAGGGCCCAGCGTGGTGCGGGCAGGGACGCTATCTCGTCTGGAGCGACATCCCCAACAATCGGCAGCTGCGCTGGCTCGAGGACGACGGGAGCGTGAAGGTGTTCCGCACGCCGTCGAACAACAGCAACGGCAACACGTTCGACTTCCAGGGCCGCCAGCTCTCCTGCGAGCACCTGACCCGGCGCGTCGTCCGATACGAGCACGACGGCGCGATCACGATCATCGCTGACTCGTACCAGGGCAGGCGGCTCAACTCACCGAACGACATCGTGCCGCATCCCGACGGGAGCTACTGGTTCACCGATCCACCGTATGGCGGCCAGCTGTACGAAGGCACACCCGACGCGCCCGGTGGGCCGAGCAATCCGATGGGACGTTTCAAGCATCGGCTCGGACAACCGCCCGAGGTCGCGAACCTCAAGCGCGAGCTGCCCACGGCCGTGTATCGCGTCGACCCGAGCGGTCGTCTCGACCAGGTGGTCAGCGAACACCAACTGCCCAACCCGAATGGCCTGACCTTTTCGCCCGACTACAAGAAGCTCTATGTCATCAGCACCGGCCCCGGCCCCGGAGACAAGGGCCCGGGCGGCAAGCGAGACATGCACGTGTTCGACGTCGGAGCGGACAACAAGCTGTCGAACCAGAAGCTCTTCAGCGATTTCATGGTCGACGGCATCAAGTGCGGGCCCGACGGCGCCCGCTGTGACATCGACGGCAACGTCTGGGTGTCGAGCAACGGCAATCCGGGTGGACGCGGTCTCGGCTACAGCGGCGTGACCGTGTGGACCCCGGAGGGGAAGCTCATCGGGCGCATTCGGCTGCCCGAGGTGTGCGCGAACATCGCGTTCGGCGGCCCCAAGCGTAACCGATTGTTCATGTGCGGGAGCCAGTCGCTCTACGCTCTGTACGTCGCCACGCAGGGCGCCGCGCCGAGCTGAGGATCCTCGCCGGCGATCCTGTTCTCAGCGGGCCGCTGCGGTGTCCGCGCGGCCGGACGCCTCGAGGACCGCTTCGCGCCATTCCCGCTTGAGCGGAAGGATAGGTGGCATCGGCGCCATGTCGGGCGCTGCCGTCGGCTCGGGGAGCGTGTCCTTGCGATCGGTCGCTGCGCCCCTCTTCATGAAGAGATTGTAGATCGACCACTGGAACCGGCTGCGCCCGCCGCGGAACGGGAACCGCCGGACCAGGGATGAGGGCGCGTAGAAGGTGTCGTACGCCGCGTCGTGCCCGAGCCTGAGCTCGTCGGCCGTCATCTTTGCCGCCCTGAAGACCACGTTGGCCTGGTCGTACTTCGACCAATCGTAGGTCACGATGCGATCGGCCTTCTTCATCTCGTACCACGTGAGTGTCCCGGGGTAGGGCGTGAGGGCGGAGTACGCACACGCGTCGTAGTCGGCCTCGATGTTGAACCGCGCCGTCGTCTCGAATACGGATGCGTCGTCCCCGTCGAAGCCGAACATGAACAGCCCGAACACCATGATGCCGTAGGAATGTACCTTCTCGACGAGTGACGCAAATGTCTCGGGCCGGTTGACGTGCTTGTGCACGCTCGTCAGAACGGAGCGGGTGATCGACTCGAAGCCGATGCTCAGCATGGTGCAGCCGCTTTCGGCGGCCAGCTCGAGCATCGAGTCGTCCTGGGCCAGCTTCGAAGTCACGCCGGCCTGCCAGCGAATGCCCCGCCCCTTGAGGGCGCGCATGACCTCCTTCGGACGCTCCTTCGTGCCGAAGAAGTCCGCGTCGTTGAGCGCGATCATCCGCGAGCCGCACATCTCGACCTCGCGAACGACCTCTTCCACCGGCCGGTAGCGGAACTTGAGGCCGTTCATCAAGGGCTCGGCGCAGAACGTGCACCCCTGATGACACCCTCGGGAAGTCTGCACGAACGTGCGGTTGACGTAGCGATGTTTCTTGAGGAGATCGTACCGGGGCAGCGGGAGGTGTTCCATCGGGAATAGTCGGTCAGATTTGTAGATACCGCGCATCTCGCCGCGCTCGAGGTCGTCAAGCACTTTGGCGAGCACCAGCTCCACCTCGCCTATCACCACCGCGTCGCAGTGCTGCAGCGCCTCCCGCGGCATGAAGCTCGGGTGCACGCCGCCCATCACGACCGGTATTCCGCGGGCCCTGAATGCATCCGCGATCTCGTAGCCGCGATTCACGTAGCACGTCATCGCCGAGATGCCGACGAGGTCGGCTTCGATGTCGAAATCTATCGACTCGATGTTCTCGTCAGTGAGGACGACCTCGTACCGGTCGCGCGGAATGGCGCCGGCCACGGCGAGCAACCCCGCGAGCGGCGAATAGAGGGCTCGATTAAGGTACTGGGGCCTGGTCGTCAACGAATCCGTCTTGGGGTTGATGAGATGGACGACCCGGTGTCGCATGCTGTAGCCTCCTCCGCAGCCGCCAGCGGCCCGACTGCGTCGCTGGGGCAACCCCGTACTACTGCCGCGCCCGTGCCAGCGGAAAGCTGGCTGAACCGTCGTTGATCAAATCTTACCCCGCCCCGGAAGTCCGCAATTGGGACTTTGGTCTCACCAGCGTGGCGCTCTTCGACCAGGGATTGCTTCAGGTGCTGCAGGTATCGGCGGTCGGGCTCGAGCCGCACCGTCAGTACGTGCTTGCATGCTCCCTTCAGCCGGATGGCGGCGGCGCCCTCGAACCGTTGGCAGCCTTTACGACCAACGCGGCGGGGGCCGCGATCGTCAACGCCCTGGGACCGATCCGACAGATCGCGCGGGGTGAAATGGGCGTACAGCGTCGCTACCTGGTGATCGCACCGGGAACCACGAGCCAGCATGGTCCTCCGGTCCAGGTCCAGACCCCACCGGGCTCCAAATGAGGGGAGAAGCGATGTCTCAAACTGCGGAAATAGCCGCCGAGGGATTGACAACGATACGGAGCAGCTACGGGCCAAGGGAGACGATGACCCAGGCTGGCTTGCAAAACGGCACGGGCTCGGCCACCAAGTTCAGGCGTCGGTCGAGGCGATCGCCGCCGCGCTCAACGCCGTAGCGAGCACCACGACCTCACCGTCACGTGCCCCGGCCGTGACGAAGGTTCTGTGATAGCCAGCCGAGGTCGGCGGCGACGGCGCGACCTGGTCGGCGTCTTGAGCGGCGACCCCGGAAGCGCTTCCGATCTGGCGCGATTGGAAGGCCGGCTTCCGCTTCTGCTGAGCGTGATCGCGGGATACTCGATGTGATCGGATACGTGGCGGGCACTACCGCGGCGTCATTGCTGGGTGACTGCGCGTGGTTTACTGCCCGTCGTGCTGGCCGGGGCCGCTCTCGCGTGGCGGTGAACAAGCGTCCGCTCGTGGCGCAGTGGCCAGCAGCACTTCAAAGTGATAGGCTCCGTTCGCTTGCCGTTGAGTCAGGCGGGAGAATGGCGATGATTCAATGCAGATGGACCGCGTCGAGCTTGGTGGCGATCACCCTGTTCCTTACGGTGGGATTCACCTGGGGGGCTGATCCGCCCACCCTCGAAGAGCTCGCGGCCGCCATCGAGAAAGTGCGGACCGGACCGGACGGCGAGCGGATCGTGGCCGGTCATATCTCGCGCAAGCTCGCGATGTCGGTCGAGGTATTACGAACGCAGCGGGCTCGGACCGGCCTCGACTGGGCCGATCTTCTCATTGCCAATCTCCTGAGCAAACCGCCGGGGCCGACCTTCGATCACGTCGTGGCGGAATTCAAGGGCGGCGCGGGGTGGGCCGACATCGCGCGCCACCACAACGTGAACCTGGACCAGCTGCGGAGCGAAGTGCAGCTGTCCCAGCAGGCGATGGAGTTGCGATCGGAAGACAAGGGACCGCCGCGCACCAGCGAAACACAGTCCAGCCCGTCGACAACAGCACCGACCACTGTTGTGCCTGCCGGAAAGGCTACGGGGTCGCGTTACTGAACGACCCCCTCAGCGTCTGACGGCCGCGCGGCTCCGGCGGAAGAGGAGTACCAGCGGCAGGCAGACCACCGCGGCGACGCTGATCATCTGGAAGTTGTCGAGAAACGCGAGCAGCGTGGCCTGGCGCAAGACCACCCGGTAGAGCAGGGCCAGCGCCTGCATCGGCGCGGTGAACGCACTGCCGCGCGCGGCGAGCGCCGAGCGTGCCGTCTGCAGCCACTCCTGATAGCGCGGGTCGTACGGCGTCAGATGCGTCACGAGCACCGCCTGGTGGGCCTGCGTGCTCCGGGCGAGGAACGTCGTCATCAGCGAGATTCCGATGCCCGCCCCGATGTTGCGCATGAGGTTGTAGATGCCGGTCGCCTGCCCCATTCGCTCGCGCGGCAGGTAGGCCATCACGGTGGTCGACAACGGGACGAAGATCAACCCGCTGGCGAAGCCGTTCAGCACCGTGGCGAACACGATGTTGGGCATGGCGATGTCCAAGGTCATGTGGCTGAACATCCAGCCCGAGAAGGCCAGGGCACCGAACCCGGCGGCGATGAGCAAGCGGCTGTCTACGATGCCGATCAGCCGGCCGACCGTCACGGCGGAGATCATGGCCCCCATGCCGCGCGGGCTCACCGCCAGTCCGCTGTCGAAGGCCGAATAGCCGAGAAGCGTTTGCAGGAAGAGCGGGAGCATCGCCGTGGTGCCGTAGATCACGAGACCGAGCATGGTGATCAGGATCGTGCCGACCGCGAAGTTTCGATCGGCCAGCACGCGGAAGCTGACGATCGGCTCGTCCGTGGTCAGCTCCCGAATCACGAAGGCCGCCAGGGCGACCCCGGCGGTGACGGCGAGGGTCCGGATCCACGACGAGTGGAACCAGTCGGCTTCCTGGCCCTTGTCGAGCATGATCTGGAGCGCGCCCAGCCCCACTGACATGAAAGCGAACCCGATGTAGTCCAGGCGTCGCAGGTACGTGCGCTCGAGATAGGGCGGGTCTTCGATGAAGCTGTACACCATGAGCGCCGCGAGAATGCCGATGGGCAGATTGATGTAGAAGATCCAGCGCCAGGAGTACTGATCGGTGATCCAGCCACCGAGGGTGGGTCCCAGGATCGGCGCGACGATGACGCCCATCGAGAACGTCGCCATCGCCACGCCGCGACGGGCGGGCGGAAAGCTTTCCATCAGGATGGCCTGGGCGATCGGCTGCAGGGCACCCCCACCCACACCCTGCAGGACACGCGCGACGATGAGCATGCCCAGGCTCGTGGCGGCGCCGCACACCGCCGACGAAACCGTGAAGAGCGCGATGCAGGTGAGCAGGAAGCGCTTTCGCCCGAACGCCGAGCTCAGCCATGCGGTGGTGGGCAGAATGATCGCGTTGGACACCAGATAGCTCGTCAGCACCCACGTCGCTTCTTCCGGCGTGGCCGAGAGCGCGCCACCGATGTGGGGGAGTGAGACGTTCGCCACCGAGGTGTCGAGGACTTCCATGAACGTGCCGAGCATGACCGAGACGGCGATCAGCCACGGATTGAACCGGGGCCGCCATTCGCCGTCGGCCAGAGGGGTGGTGGCCACGCGGGCTCCTTCGGGATGGACGATTCTGTAACGCCATTATAATATCTGAATGTGGCTATAAAGACGCTGATGGCCGGCGACAGCCCGGCGCGCGGGCGACGGGCGCGCGAGCGCGCGACCCGCCAGGCTGAAGTGATCGGGGCGGCCCGTCAGCTCTTCGCGCGCCGGGGCTACCAGCGCACCACGATGGTGCAGATCGCGGCCGCCTCGGAGCTGGCGCTCGGCACGCTCTATCAGCTCTTCGCGTCGAAGGAAGCCATTCTCTACCGGATGCTCGAAGACTTCGTGGACGTGCTCATCGAGCGCGTTCGGGAGGAGATGGCCGAGCCCGGCGATGCCGTCACTCAGCTGCAACGGATCGTGCGCGCGCAGCTCGAATTCTCCAGGGACAACGCCGACGTCCTGCATTTCTACCTGTCCGGGTGGACGGGCTACGACTTCGCCGTGCGTCAGCGGTTCGGCGAGCAGATCGACGCGAAGTACGAGCAGTATCTCGGCGCGCTGGCCACGGTCTTCCGCCGCGGGATGCGCGAGGACGCCTTCGCGCTCGCGCCGCCGAGGCGGCTGGCCGTCGCGCTCGCCGGCCTGATCCACGCGCTGATCCGGCGCTGGCTTCGCGAGAAGAATCTGAATCTGCTGACCGAGGGCGATGCGCTGGTGCAGGTGCTCCTGCGCGGCGTGAGGCGGAGCGGAGGGCCCGGGCGATGAGCGCGGAGGGACCGGATATCCGCGAGCCCCGGCCGGGAGTGGCCAGTCCGGAGGTCGGATCCGAGAACGGGTCGCGCTGGACCCGGGAGCTTCAGGCGTGGCGACTTCCGTCGCACCGACGATCCTCGCCCAGGCGCCGGCTCGCGCTGAGCGCCGCGGTCCTGGCGGTCCTCGCGGTCGTCGGCTACGGCGCCCACCTCTGGCACTACAGCACACTCCACGTCTCGACAGATGACGCATTCATGACCGGCCACATCGCCACGGTGAGCCCGCGCATCTCGGGGACCGCGGTGGCGATCCTCGCGAACGACAACCAGGACGTGAAGGCCGGCGACCTTCTGGTGCGCCTCGACCCGCGCGACTACGAGGTCGTGGTGGCTCAAGCCCGCGCCGCCGTGGAGGCGGCGCGAGGCGATCTCCAGAACGCCGTCGTCAGCGTGCCGCTCACCGATGAGTCGACGCGAAGCCTGCTCGAGGAGGCCAACGCCTCTCTGGCCGCGACCGGGCACGCCCGCCAGATCACCGAGCACGATCTCGAGCAGCGGCGCAACGATCTTTCGGCCAAGCGAGCAGCGGTCAGGGCCGCTCAGGCGGCCGTGCAGGCGGCCGAGTCGGACCACGACCGGGCCGAGCTCGATCTCGACCGAGCCCGGCAGCTCTTCAAGCAAGAGCTGACAGCCCGGCAGGATCTGGACCACGCGGACGCGTCGTTCCGGAGCGCAGCGGCCATGCTCGACGTGGCACGTCAGCGGCTTGCCCAGGCGCAGGACGACGCGGAGCAGGCCGCGTCGGCGATCCGCTCGCAACAAGCCACGGTCGCCCAGGCGGGCGAGCGGGTGGCCCAGTCACGCGCGACCATGGCGAACGCGCAGAGTCAGCGCCAGCAAGTTCGGGTGCGCCAGGCCCAGGTCGAGGCAGCGCGCGGGCGCCTCGCGCTCGCGCTCGCCAATCTTCAGCAGGCGCAGCTCAATGCCGAATACACGGACATCCGCGCGCCCATCACGGGCCGGGTGACGAAGAAGGCCGTCGAAATCGGACAAGTCGTGTCACCGGGGCAGCCGCTGCT
This sequence comes from uncultured Candidatus Rokubacteria bacterium, assembly GCA_963789955.1. Taxonomy (GTDB): domain Bacteria; phylum Methylomirabilota; class Methylomirabilia; order Rokubacteriales; family CSP1-6; genus AR31. The sequence goes on along the minus strand of CAWBMV010000014.1, from coordinate 15,602 downwards.
CTCGGTGGTCGACCTCGACGATCTGTGGGTCATTGCCAACTTCAAGGAGACGGAGCTCACACGGGTCCGGCCGGGTCAGTTGGCCACCGTCGAAGTCGATACGTATCCGTCCAAGCGGTTCCAGGCGCGGGTTGACTCGATCCAGGGCGGCTCGGGGGCGGTCTTCTCGCTGTTGCCGCCGGAAAACGCGACGGGAAACTATGTGAAGATCGTGCAGCGAATTCCCGTCAAGATCGTGCTCGCTCCCGGAGAAAACGCCGGACATCTCCTGGTGCCCGGGATGTCGGTCGTGCCGACGATCACCTTGCGTTAGCCGTCGAGTCGCTCGAGGTGCTGTCCTCATAGGGCGCGCTTGACTTCGGCCGCCGGCGGGCAGAAGTTTGAGCGTCTTTTGCTGGCCACGAAACCCGCGACTCGCTGAGGGAGGAGAAGCGCCATGCCGTTCTACGAGAGAGGTCCTGTCCGCATCCACTACGAGGAGGTCGGTTCCGGCTTCCCCCTGCTGCTCATCCCGGGCGGCGGGCTCAATTCAGCCCTCTCATCCTGGCAGACCGCCTCGCCGTTCAACCCGATGGAGCGGTACAAGGACGACTTCCGCTGTATCTGCGCTGACCTGCGCAACGCGAACCCCGGCCGATCCAGCGGCCCCCTGGAGATCGACCGCCCCTGGGACGCCTACGCCGACGACCAGCTCGGGCTGATGGACCATCTTGGCATCCGGGAGTTCCTGGTCATGGGCTTCTGCATCGGCGGGCCCATGATTCACAATCTGATTCGGCGGGCTCCGGAGCGCATCGTCGCGGCCGCGATGATGCAGCCCAGCGGCTTCAGGCCTGAGCTCCCGGACCTGTTCTACCAGAACAACATCAAGGGCTGGGGCCCGCCGCTTTGCGCGAAGCGCCCCGACCTCACGATGAACATGGTCCATGACTTCCTCACCAGCATGTACACCAACCGCGCCGACTTCGTGTTCACCGTGTCACGCGATTTCGTGCGCTCCATCAAGGCGCCACTGCTGATCGCGCCCGACGACGTGCCGGCGCACCCGTACAAGGTCGCGATGGAGGTGGCCAGCCTCGCCCCGAAGGCCGAGGTGACCATCTATCCCTGGAAGGATTCCCCGGAGCACATCGACGAGGTCGTGGAGCACGCGCGCCGCTTCCTCAAGGCACACGCCCCCGTGACAGCCGCGCGTCAGGGAAGGGCCTAGCCACCATCGCGACGGTCGACGCTCCGGCGCCGGGCACCTCGACGATGAGCCCGGCGCTGGAGCGGCGCCCGGCGGCCTACCCTTGGCTGAGCAGGAGATCCGACCGGTCGTACTCCTGGTCGGAGTCCGTCGCGGCCGGCTTCACGTCCGAGGGCTCGTTCGCCTTCGCGGGCTCAGTGACCACGGCTCCGCCTCGCCTCTGAGAATTGCTGGACGCCTTCTTCTCGAGGGCCCAGCCCGTTCCCAACACAACGAGCATGACGAGAATGCTGAGACCGATCGTTCGCCGAGTCCTGTTCATCGCCCTGTCCTCCTCTGCGAAACCGAGAGTCTATGGGAGCGCACGCGCGAGAGTCCCGACCAATGCCGGAGACCGTGCCGCCTGCCTCGCAGGGAAGGGCAACAACAATGCCAAAGGTAGAACCGGCCACTCTCGATCGTCAATTGCCCGGGATATTGGGCCGAATGCGGGACTCACGCGTCGGGGATCGAATGGGCGCGCCCTGTCGGGTCCGGCGATCAATCGGGTGAGGTGCCTGAGGAATCCCGAAATGCCCGAGCCGCGCGAGCGCGCGTTCGACGACGAGGAACTACGAAGAGCGGCCGCCGGCCGGGGTATCGTCCCGGCGGCTCGCGCACGAATCGATTACCGGAAGGCCATCACGGTGATGCTCGTCATCGGGCGGCACCCAGATAGATCGCCATGAAGCGATGGCGCTCCGACTGGAGAGTCTTTCGTCGATCGCGTTCGAGCGTCGTCTTGATGTCCTGACTCCAGCGAGCCAGACACGCTTCGTAGTAGCGCCTGAGGCCCTCGGTGCCGCCCGTTGCCAGCGCGCTTTCCGCTTGCTCCTTCAGCTCCCAATCCGGGATCAGGTCTTTACCGCCTTCGTAGATTTCCATGAGAACGGCCAGCATCGCTGCGCCTCGGTCCATTGCGGCCTCCTGAGTTCCTCGAGCCGATCAGCCATGACACGAGCCGCCATGGATGCCCCGCATCGGCTCGGGAACACCCGTCTCGTGCGTGAGGCTTCCGCTAATCAGCGGATATCGCGGCGGTGAGGGACTTCGTTGGAAGAGGGCGCGGATCCGCCGCGGCGAGCCTTCAACTCGGCTACACGGCGTCGCCTCGCGAGTCGTCGAAGTCGTTGGACCGCGTTCCTGGTTTTCGAGTGCGTGGCCATGAAGCCTCCGTCCACTGATAGAGACGCGCGCGAGAGACGCGCCTTCGGCCGCCCGGGCGGGCGCCCTGCCAGACGCTACGCCTTGGTCTTCGCGAGCTCCTCGGCACATGCGGTCGCCAGTCCCGTGTTAGGCGACTTGTCCCCGCGCTGGGTGGCCCATCCGCCTGCTTCGATGAACTCTCGCTGTTTCCACGACTCGATCTTCTGAAATTCCGCGAGCTTTGCCGCCGCGCCCGGCTGCTGCATGAATCCCGTGACGCAGGAGGGCGTGAGCGCGATGACTATGGCGGCGTTGGTTCGTTCGGCCGCCATCCGCTCTGCGCTGCTGCCGAGGGTCCAGCCCAACCATGTGAAGCCGACGATCATGGTCGCAATGGAGCCGATCACCACTCCCCAAGCAGCGGATTTGAACCACGGTACTTGCAAGTTCATGTAACACCTCTCCGGTTGTCGAAGCAAGACTTCTTCGTGCGGCGTAAGCTACCTGCCGCTACCAGCGCCCGCCGCGCGAGGATGCGCCGAAGCCCCGCGAAGTTCCGCCGCCGCTACGAGCGCCGCCGGGCGAGGCCTTCTCTACCTTCAGTTGCCGGCCGTCGAGGTCTTTGCCGTGGAACTGCGCGATCGCCTTGTCGGCCTCTTCCGCCGTCGCCATCTCGACGAAACCGAAACCGCGCGAGCGACCGGTGTCACGATCGGTCACGACGGCTGCGGATTCGACCTGCCCGGCCGCCGCGAACACCTCGCGAAGCCGCTCGGTCGATGTAGAGAACGCGAGACCGCCGATGAACAGTTTTTGCGCCATGGGGCATCTCCTTGTACTGCTTTCCACTTGCTACTTCCACGCTGTGAGTTCATGCGCTCCAGAGACACGTGGAGGGGCCGCTGGAGTCATGGCCTGGCGGAAACACGGGGTGTGCCGGAAGGAACAGCGTCAGGCGACCTCGAGAATACCATAAATTATATAAAAGATAAAACATATATAGCTCTGAGACGACGGCATTGTGCCCTCGGCGCTCAGTCGTTCCGGGGGCGCGGGCCCAATGAGCGCCGGCGTCGGCCGACGCGCGCCACCGGTATCGCCACGAGCACGCAGCGGCAGCCCGGATGGAAGGGCGGCATGGCCTCGAGCTCGGCCCCCACCTCGCGCGTATTGAAGGAGTCGCACGCGGGGCACGGCAGGCGCATGTCCTGGCGCGCGACACGGGCGCGGATGCCCTTGACGCGTGAAGTGCGCGTGCACATTCGATCGGCGGGCGAGCATATCGAGCCACTCGGCAAGCAGGCCGTGTTTGCGGAGCCGGTACGCCTCCGCTTCGGGCGTGTGAGCCGGAGGGGCTCGGTGGAGGCCCTCCCATCGAGGGGGAAAGATCCGCGCAGCGGCAAAGGCGGCTTGCCAGCGATCGAAGTCGGGCCACGCAAAATCTGGAGTGCTGGCCTCCGTCGCCATCGCAGCCCGTTCGATCAATCGCGGCGCACGGTGACGCGGGCCCACGCGACCGGCGGCCCGGAGATGACGAGCAGACCCGCCGCCGCCAGTGACCGGATGATCGGCCACGAAGGATCGAACTCCGACCGGCGCAAGCTGAACTTCGCGGATCGCGGGTGCGCGTGATGGTTGTTGTGAAGACTCTCGCCTCCGGTAATCCAGGCCAGGAGCCGCCAGTTGTAGGCGGTGTTATCGAAGTTCTTGGTGCCGCGCCAGTGGCCGAGCGCATTGATGAGCGGTGCCATCACGAAGACATACAGGACCGCGTGCAAGCCCCCGGCGATGAGGCCGGCCCAGAGCCCGATGAGCATACAGAGCAGGCTCAGCCCGATCCCGACGCCGAGGAACCCACGCGTGAAGAGCAAGCGATCGAGCCGATCCGGTCGGAGATCCGGCGCAAACGCCTCCAGCGTGTTGGCGTTTCTGGCCTCTCGCATGTAGTAGGCGACGTTGAAGAGCTGGACGCGCCAGAAGCCGAGCAGGCGCGGGCTGTGGGGGTCTCCCGGGCGATCGGTGAAGGTGTGGTGCTTGCGATGAACCGCCACCCACTGCTGCCGGGACTGTCCGGTCGTCAACCACAGGGTGACCCGGAAGGCCAGGTCGGCGATCGGGTGTAGATGGAGTGCCCGGTGCGCCAGCGCCCGGTGCAGGTAGATCGACGTCGCGATGACGGCGACTTGGGTCAGCACGATGGTGACGCACGGCACGACCCACGCGGGGCTCATGAACCGGCTCTCGATCGCTGCCGGCTCGCCCGGCCGTGAGGCCGCTCCGGCGTCATCGGCCGGCGGCGCGCCTGGCTTCGAATCCGGCGGACCGCCTCGGCCTGGCGGCCCACGTTGGCCAGGAGGTCGGGATTCGTGGGCCGCTTCAGGCCTTCCTCGATCAGCGCTCTGATCACGATCTGTAGACTCACCGGCAGCTTCATGGATGACGTCGCCCGCCCGGCTACATCTCGCGCACGATCGACCATCTCACGGGGCAGGATGATGAGGACCCGCGTCTCGCTCTCGAACATTGGGCCGATCTCCTTCCTCCAACCATATATATCATATATCTCACATATAAATTATGAGAGGCCTGACGGAATTCTGATATGCTCCGTGCCGCGCAGGAGGCCTTGGTGGCGGGGTCTAGAAACGGCTTGCGGAGTGCCCTCGACGAATTCCTGCGACAAGCGAATGGGCAGCCCTTTTGTGACGGCTGCCTTGCCGTCGAGCTGCGTGTTGGCCGTCTCGACGTGCAGGATGTGCTGGACGGCAACGCGTCACCGATGGATCGCGGCCACGGACGCTGTTCCGTCTGCGGTCAGACGTTGACGGTGACACGCGCCCCAGCAGCCTGATATCACAGTGCGCCAAGCGCGAACCGGGCGGCACCCGGCAGGCACGCCGCCGCGCGCAAGGAGGCGGTCCATATGCAGGTCGCCGCGGTCAATGACTCGAAGGACATCTCCTGGCGTTGGCGGATCGTCAACTATGCGGGCGAGACGGTCGCCGAATCTCGCGACCGATTCCCATCCATCAGCGCCGCGGTGGCGCAGGGGGAGAAGAGGCTCGCCGCGATGAACGTGGTCGACCGATCCGAGCCCGTCAACTGGCGCCGGTCGACCTCGCATCTCCGGCGGCGCTGAACGACCGCCGCGCATCGCCCCACCGTCGCGTGCTCGCACGGAGCACGAGGCGCCCCGGGAATCTACGGCTTGGGAATCCGCAAGGTCTTGCTGATCATCAGCGAGCCGGACACGAGAAAGAGCAGGGCGACGGCATGCCATTCGACGCCCAGCAGGCTCACCCGGTACAACGAGCCACCGTAGAACGCCAGCATCAAGACCCCGAGCGGGACGATGCTCGTCGGGATCGGTGTGCCCTCGAAGTATTCCACGCGGCCGGTCCGGGTCGACAAGCTCTCCGCGGTGACGTTGTAGCGCGCCAATCGGCTCACGCCACACCCGACGAAGTACAGGAGAATCACCTGATCCAGGAGCGTATTGACGCCGGCGGCAAAGGCAATCGTCGCTGGAGCGACGCCGAACGACACCACGTCGGCGAGCGAGTCCAGCTCGCGTCCGAGTGCCGACGCCGCGTGGCGCCCTCGCGCGATCCGTCCGTCGAGCACGTCGAAGATCAGCGCCACCGGGACGAGTGCGGTCGCGAGATACAGGTGCCACGCGACGTGCGTGCTGAGAAACGTCATCGCCTCGAAGATCGCGAACATGCCGCAGAAGCCGTTGGCGATGGTGAAGAAGTCCGCCAGGTGAAAGGTGCGGATCATCGAGAAGTGCTTGCTGCGCGGCTGTTCAGCCATGGCGCACCCCCGGCATTGGGTATGGAGTTTACCAGCTGCAGACACGAACTCGGTTCCCCGCCAACGCGCGGTATCATGCGCAAATGGAAATGGAAGTAGTTGGCGCGGCCAGCCCGCGGTTCCTGCCGACCTCCCGAGCCGATCTCGGCGCCCGCGGCTGGGATCAGCTTGACATCATCATCGTCAGCGGCGATGCGTACGTCGACCACCCGGCCTTCGGCCCCGTGCTGATCGCCCGGTTCCTGGAGGGGCGCGGCTTCAAGGTGGGCGTGATCGCGCAACCCGACTGGCACAGCGCCGAGCCGTTCCGCGCGCTCGGCCGGCCGCGCCTCTTCTTCGGCGTGTCCGCCGGCAACCTCGACTCGATGCTCAATCGCCTCACCGCGCAGAAGAAGAACCGCTCCGAGGATCAGTACAGCCCGGGCGGCCGCACCGGCTGCCGCCCCGATCGCGCCACCGTCGTCTACGCCCAGCGCTGCCGCGAGGCGTACCCCGACGTGCCGATCGTGCTGGGCGGCATCGAGGCCTCGCTGCGGCGCATCGCCCACTACGACTACTGGAGCGACACGGTGCGCCGCTCGATGCTGCTCGACGCCAAGGCCGATCTCCTCGTGTTCGGCATGGGCGAGCGGCCCGTCTGGGACGTGGCCGACCGGCTGCGCCGAGGCGAGCGCATCGGCGAGATTCGCGACGTGCGCGGCACCGCGCTCCCCATCAACGACGCCGAGATGAAACGCCACGAGGCCGATCCGGCCCGGATGGTGGCCGATCGCAAGACGGTGGTGCTGCCGTCGTACGAAGCGGTCGTCGCCGACAAGCGGGCCTTCGCGCTGATGTCGCGCGCCTTTCAGCTCGAGACCAACCCCGGCAACGCGCGCCCTCTGGCGCAGCGCCACGGCCAGCGCGGCGTGTACTACAACCCGCCGGCGTTTCCGCTGGAGGACGGCGCCGGGAGCGGCGGCGGCGCCGTCTCGATGGACGAGCTCTACGATCTACCGTTCACGCGCGTGCCCCACCCGATGTACACCGAGCGGATTCCCGGCTACGAGACGGTGAAGCACTCGCTCGTCCTCATGCGCGGCTGCTTCGGCGGCTGCACGTTCTGCTCGATCACCGAGCACGAGGGGCGCGTCATCCAGAACCGCTCGGCCGAGAGCGTGCTGCGCGAGATCCGCGCGCTGCGCCGCCAGGGCGACTTCCGCGGGACGATCACCGATCTCGGCGGGCCCACGGCGAACATGTACCGGCTCGCCTGCAAGAGCCCGGAGATCGAGTCGAAGTGCCGGCGGCTGTCCTGCGTGCATCCGGGAGTCTGCGAGAATCTCAAGACGGACCACGGCCCGCTGGTCCAGCTCATGCAGCGTGTGCGCAAGGCGGACGGCGTCAAGCACGTCTTCATCGCCAGCGGCGTCCGCTACGATCTCGCCGAGCGTTCGCCGGAGTACGTCGAGGAGCTGGCCCGGCACCACGTCGGCGGCCAGCTCTCGGTGGCGCCCGAGCACGTCAGCCCCCGCGTGCTGGAGAAGATGAAGAAGCCGGGCATCGAGAGCTACGAGCGCTTCCAGCAGATGTTCGCCTGCGCCAGCAAGGACGCCGGCAAGGAGCAGTACGACATCCCCTACTTCATCAGCGGCCATCCAGGCTCCACCCTGGAGGACATGGTGGAGCTCGCGCTCTGGCTCAAGAAGAACGGACGGCGGCCGCGTCAGGTGCAGGACTTCATTCCCACGCCGATGGCGATGGCGACCTGCATGTACCACACGGGCATCGACCCGCTCACCATGCAGCCGGTCTACACGGCCACGGGCCTGCGGGCCAAGAAGCTCCAGAAGTCGCTGCTGCTCTACTGGAGCCCCGAGCAGTGGCCGCTCGCCCGCGAGGCGCTCCGCGAGGCCGGCCGCGCCGACCTCATCGGCAGCGGCCCCGGCGCGCTCGTGCCCGCCTAGCGAGGCACACGTTCTCGGCCGGCTCGACGTACGGCCGAACGGTCATGACGCCGACCAGAGAAGTCCTGGTGATCGTACCGGTACCCGACGACGCTCTGCGTTCGTATCGGGTCAGTCGACCGCTGCGTGCATGTCGTCGACGCCCGGGGCTGCTTCGACGTCGAGCTCCGCGAGACCTGGTCGCCGTGGACGGTGCAGCGCTACGTCGGTCAGCGTTCAGCGCCGAGCCATTCTCGCCAGGAACGCGACCAGCTGCTGGCCGGCGCCGAGATCGTGCTCGGCGGCTTTCCGTTTCCGCTGGATCTTCGCGCTCGCGCGCCACACCTGCGCTGGTTCCATCAGCTGCCGGCCGGGGCGAGCAACCTGCTACGCGGAGATCTCTGGGGCAGCGATGTCGTCGTCACGACCTCGCGCGGCTACGGCAACACGCGCCCGATGGCCGAGTTCGCGCTGGCCGGCCTCCTCTACTTCGCCAGGGGCTTGCATCATGCCTCCCGCGATCGGCAGCGGCATCGCTTCGACCATCGCACCTACGGTCCTCTGCTGCTGCAGGGTAAGACCGTGTGCATCGTGGGTGCCGGCGGCATCGGCCAGGAGGTGGGCAGCTTGTGCGCGAGCGCCGGCATGCGAGTGATCGGCACGCGACGCCGGGTCGCGCTCGATAAGGCACTGCCCGCGGGATTCAGCCGTCTGGAACCCCCCGAGCGTCTCCATGCTCTACTCGCGGAGAGCGACGCGGTCGTGGTCTGCTGTCAGTGGACGCCGGAGACGACCAAGCTGATCGGGCGGGAAGCGTTCGCCGCCATGAAGCCGGGCGCCATCCTCGTGAACGTCGCGCGGGGCGAAATCATCGACGAAGAGGCCTTGATCGCGGCTCTCGCGGCGGGACAGCTGCGGGGCGTGGCCCTCGATGTCTACGTCGGTGAGTTCGAACACGAACCCGACCGGCGCCTCTGGGACGACGAGCGTGTCCTCATCACCCCGCACATCTCCGGCGGCACCGACACGCGTCAGCATCGGGGGATCGATCTCTTCTGCGACAATCTGCGCGCCTATCTGGACGGACGACCCCTGACCAACGTCGTCGACTGGGCCAACGGCTACTGATAAGGACGTTCGTCCGCGATCAGTTCTGAAAACCGAAGAGCCGCCAGCCCGCCTCTTCGCGCCGCGCTACCTCGGGCTCGTTCTGCCAGGTGAGGACGGTCATCCAGCCCGCGAGCGGCAGGCGGCCGGTCACTTCACCGCTCGTGTAGACCCACACCACCCCGTCGGCGATCTGCACGTTATCGATTCTCACCCGCGCGCGAAGAACCTCGTAGAGCGAGAACATGGCGAGGAGCTGCTGGCGCACATCGGCCTTGGTCAACCCGCCGCTGCGGTACTGCTCCGACACGTGTGCGAGCACGCCGGCAAGGTCACGCGCCTCGAAACGCTGCCTGGCATGGTCGACGACTGGGCGTAACTCACTGACCAGCTCGGGCGGCGCCGCTCGAGCCTCCGGCGACAGCGGGCGTGGGCGGGGCCGACATTCCGCCCACGCACAACATGAGGGCGATGAGCCCGATGACCTGAAGACGCGGAGGAGCCATGTGTCCACCATACCGTCATTCCGACGTGGTGTCGCCCGATGGTCAGCATCTTCGAGTGATGCCTATAGGTAATTACCTGATGGACAACCGACCGCCCAGTCTGAACAATCAGGCTCCATAGTCCAACGGCTCCGGAAGGAGAAAAGTCCATGTTGAAGAGTCTCGTACTCGCGTCGTCTTGCGCTGCGCTGATGACAGGCTGTGCCCTGGCGAACGGGCCCGTGGTCGCCCCGGTCACCTTCGACATGAAGGGACCGGTTTCAGCAGGTCCGGCCACGACTAGCCCCAAAACGGGAAGAGCGGAAGCCTTCGGGATCCTCCTGTTCGCGACAGGAGACGCCAGCATCTCGGCCGCCGCGAGCAACGGCGGCATCACCCGGATTCATCACGTCGATCACGAGACGATGAACATCCTGGGGATCTATGCCAAGTACACGACGATCGTCCACGGAGAATAATTGTCCGCCGCCTGCACCGTGACGCTTCGATCTGACAGGCGCCGATTTCTTGACGGTCGGCACTGCTGAATCGTGGCGCAACTCGCCTGCGGCGCGGAACTCAACGAGGCCAACCCCTGGCCGTTCGCTTCCCGCCCACTGTCCTGCGGCCGGCCGAATCAGGCCCTTCAGCGAGGATACGTTCTGGCCAAGGAGGAGAACGGCCAGAGTCGGATCTATCTCGGGATCCACTGGGCGTTCGACAAGACGGCGGTATTGCCCTGGGGCGACGCGTGGCGGATGACGTGTTCCAGCACGTCGGGCAGCCGCTGCGACGCAGTCCGAGTTGAGGGCCGTCGACGAATAGCAGCCCGGCGCGAGGACTCCGGTGACGCGGCTAATCCGGGGTCAGCACGCTCATGGCATAGCCGCCAGAGCAGTCGACCCCGTCGCGAGTCACGAGGTCGAGGGTCTTCACGCCCCTGAGAGACCAAGCTCGCGACGTCAGCGTCTCTTCCCGTTTCATTCGGTGAACTCGTGTGTCTTGGACCACAAATCCAGCAGCTCGATCTCTTCCGGCGCCACACCCGCCGCGCGTGCGAGGTGCGCGATGAGATCGCTTCTCCGTACAAGATGGGGATCGGCGTCGGCCGGTAGCGCGACAGAACATCCCAACACTTTGCCCGTGGCTCGTAGCCGAAATGAAACGAGCACCTCGCCACGCTCACTCATCACGCGCTCCCTCGCTCTCGGGCTCTTCCTTCCCTTCGCCGAAATGCCCGGGATCGACCTCGGCAGCGTAACAGACAGGGGAGGCGAGCGCGCCGGGCTCGCCGGCGACGGGTTCGCCAAGAAAGACCAGGCCGTCTGGATCTCGCCGGTAGGTGCCGCGCTCGGTCACAACCCAGTCCATCGGGATATCCCAGCTCTGAGGCCTGATGGTCTTGATCTTGGTCAGCTCGTAGCTGACGCCGATAACCACGGGCTTTCTGGCCAGGCTCGCGAGGGTGCGGTCGAAGAAGCCGCCCCCGTAGCCGAGACGGTAGCCGGCTTCGTCCCACCCGATCATGGGCACGAGCGCGGCGGTCGGAACGATGGGATGCGAGCCGACCGGAAAGGGAATGCCGAGCGGGCCGGAGGCGAGAGTCACACCGGGATGCCATTCGCGGAAGACGAGCGGCTGCCGGGGCGCGACGACGACGGGTAGGGCGGTCACCGCGCCGCGCTCTCGGAGCCGCTGCGCGAGGCGTCGCGCGTCGTATTCGCCCCGGATTGGCCAGCAGAAGGCGAGCCTGGCGGCCGCGAGGCCTGGAAACGATTGCCAGAGGTGGGCGTCGATGCGTTGGCGGAAGAGCACGAGCGTCGCCGCGTCGAGATTCTCGCGCACCGCGATCAGCCGCTCGCGCTCGGCCTTCCTCCAGGATTTCAATTCGTCCGCGATCATGCCGCTTGGAGAGACTCCGCCAACCGCTCGCAGGCCTCGATGTTGGTGATGTGGCGTGTCTTCATCTCTGCGAGAAAACTCCCGACCGACGCCGGGAGCGTCTCGCCGAGAAGACTATCCAGCCGTTTGACGACCCATCCTTGTCCCCGGTTCAGAAACCGCAGGCGGGCGGCGAGGGTCGGCTCCCGCATCACCTTGTCGGCGAAGTCTCCCTTCTTCTCCGAGATGGTCCCGCCCATCGTCTTGATAGAACGGACGAGCCCGGCGCAGGACCAGGCCTCGTCGTTTCTCACCTCCTCGAAGAGCTTCTGCATCTCGGGGCCGAGGGCCTCGGGAAACAGACGGGAAAGCGTGTCGACCCCCGCCCGCTCCGCCTCGAGGAGCTCATTCAACCGGTCAATCACCGTCAAATCGTCTTCCTCCTCTCCGAGCAACTCCAGCATACGACCGGGGTCGTCACGGCGGAAGCGGCCCGTGGTCCTCGTCGAGGACGGTCGGGTGACCCACAGGTGCGGTACCATCGCGACACCATGCACACGCTGCTCGTCCTCGACCCGGGGCACTTCCACGCCGCGCTGACCTTGCGCGTGCCGCAGGCGCGCGTGGCCGACCAGGTCTTCGTCTACGCGCGCGAGGGCGTCGAGCTGCGCGACTTCCTCGCCCTCCTCGAGCGCTTCAACCGGCGCTCCGAGCACCCCACGCGCTGGCGTCCCGTCGTGACGACGTGCGATGACCCGCTCGGGCGGCTCGTCGGCGAGCGGCGCGGAGACGTGGTGGTCCTCGCCGGCAAGAACGGGGGCAAGGCGCGCACGATACGGCGGCTGCACGAATCCGGCTTCCACGTGCTCGCCGACAAGCCGTGGCTCGTGGAGCCGGCCGACCTCGAGCACGTGCGGGCAAGCCTCGCGGGCTGGCCGCTCGCCGCGGAGATCATGACCGGGCGTCACGACCTGACGGCCAAGCTGGTCAAGCGGCTCGTCGGTGCTCCCGCATTCTTCGGCGACTTCCGCCGTGATGGGGCGGCGATCGAGCAGGAGAGCGAGCACTGTCTGGAGAAGCTCGTCGATGGCGCCCCGCTCAGACGTCCGTGGTGGTTCTTCGACGTGCGCGTGCAGGGGAGTGGCCCGGTCGACATCCCGACTCACGTCGTGGACCAGGCGCAGTGGCTCGTGGACGGCGACACGGCCACGCCAGCGCTCCTCTCGGCTCGCGCGTGGTCGACGCGAGTGCCCGCGGAGGCGTTTCGACGGATCACCGGAGAGGAAGGGTTCCCGAGAGAGCTCCAGCCCTTCGTCGACGGCGACGCGCTGAGCTATCGATGCAACGCCGAGCTCGTGTACCGGATCGGCCGCATCACCGCGAGGGCCGCGACGCGCTGGAACCTGTCAGCGCCACCGGGTGGGGGAGACGCCTCCCACAACGTCGTTCACGGGACTCGCGCCGACATTCACCTGGAGCAGAGCGCGCGCACCGGCCACCGCCGTCGAGTGTCCGTCGAGCCGCGCGCCGATACCGCCGACGTCGTGCGCGCGCTGCGCGACACGATCGCGACATGGCAGGCGGAGCTCCCCGGTGTCGAGGTCGTGCCCACCGGTTCGGACACGTACGAGGTGACCGTGCCGCCCTCGCTCGACGGGGGCCACGAGACCCACTTTCCCCGGGTCCTCGACGAGTTCCTGAGAATCGTCGACGATCACCGCTGGCCGGCGGCACTCGCCGAGCGCACCCTGGCCAAGTACGCGCTGCTCGCCGAAGCCGCGGCCAAGACGAACGTCGAAGACGCGACCTTGTCGGCGAGAAGGGAGCCCTGATGACCCAGGCCGAGACGGAGCCCTTCACCAAGTCGCTGGAGCGTATGAACCTCTTCCAGGAGCCCGAGGCGCGCGTCCTCATCGCTGACCTCGGTTTGCCCGAGGGCTCCCGCGGCCTCGATGTGGGTTGCGGCGCCGGGTTCTTCGCCGTCTGGCTTGCTGAGGCAATCGGGCCAGCCGGGCGCGTCGTGGGTATCGAGCCATCGACGGAGCGTGTGGAAGCGGCACGCGCGCTGGTCGGCCACGGGCCATTTGCCTCGCGGCTCGAGTTCCGCGAGGGGGACGCCACCAAGCTCGAGGCCCCTGACGCGACGTTTGATTGGGTCTGGTGCGGTGACGTGCTCCACCACATCCAGGAAACGGGCCGGGCGCTGGGCGAGTTTGCGCGCGTCGTCCGGCCCGGCGGCCGAATCGTCGTGAAGGAGTCGCAGCTCCTGCACGGAGTGTTCTTGCCCGGCCATCCCACCCTCGAGCGTCGTCTTCGCCAGGCCGAGATGGAGTGGAGTCGTCACGAGGGCGGCGAGTTCTCCTTCGAGGAGCGCCGCCAGCGCACGCTCGCCTCGGTCCGCGCGGCCGGACTGTCGGTCGAGAGCTTCCGGACGTACTTGCTGGAGCGCCGGGCTCCGCTTCTCCCCGCCGCGCGCGACTACATCCAGCGCGTCGTCTTCGAGCGCAACTGGGGGCCGCGCCTGCGCGATCGCCTGACCCCCGACGAGTGGAAGCGACGCTCGGACCTTTGCGGGCAGAGTCGGTGAACTTCGTCCTTGACGATCCCGACTACTACTGCCTCTATCCCATCAGCGTACTGGTCGCCCGCCGCTGATGGCGGTGACCGACACGAACCGACGACGGAGGAAGAACCCGATATGAGACTCGGCGTGGTGTTTCCCCAGACGGAAATCGGCTCAGACCCTGCAGTGATCCGCGACTATGCCCAGGCTGCCGAGAGTGCCGGCTACCATCATCTGCTGGTGTTCGACCACGTGCTCGGCGCCAAGCTGGAGCGCTTCGATAAGCTCGGGCGCCGCCCGCCCTACACGGACCAGAGCCCCTTCCACGAGGTCTTCGTTCTGTTCGGTTACCTCGGCGCCTGTACTCAGCGCCTCGAGCTCGTCACCGGCATCGTCATTCTGCCCCAGCGCCAGACTGCGCTGGTCGCCAAGCAGGCCGCCGCGGTCGACGTGCTCACGGGCGGGCGCCTGCGGCTCGGCGTGGGTATCGGCTGGAACCACGTCGAGTACGAAGCTCTGAACGAGGACTTCCACACGCGGGGGCGCCGTGTCGGCGAGCAGATCGCGGTCATGCGGAAGCTCTGGACCGAGCCGATGGTGACCTTCAAGGGCTCGTATCATCACCTCGACCGAGCCGGCATCAACCCGCTGCCGGTGCAGCGGCCCATACCGGTTTGGATGGGTGGCATGGCCGAGCCCGTGCTCAAACGGGTGGCCCAGATCTCCGACGGCTGGTTCCCCCAGTTTCAGCCCGGTGACGAGGCGAGCCACACGCTCGATCGCGTGCGCGCGCACATGAAGGAGGCGGGCCGCCCGCTCTCTGCAGTCGGAATCGAGGGACGCTTTACCTACGGGATCGGCGGCCCGACCGAGTGGGCGAAGCGGGCCCGGGAGTGGCGAGACCTCGGCGCGACCCATCTGTCGGTGAACACGATGGGCTCGGGACTTTCGCCGCGTGGCCACATCGACGCAATCCTGAAAATGAAGCCGTCGCTCGACGGCGTTTAGGAGTCGAGTCCGCCCATGTGGCAGATGATGCGCCACTCGGCATCCGAGACGGGCTGAACCGACAGGCGCCCGAGCCTGACCAGCGGCATGCCCTTGAGGCGCTTGTCTGCCTTGATCTGGTCGAGGCTGACCGGCGTCGGAAGCTTTTTCCCCGCGGCGACGTTGACGGCGACCCAGGCCGAGTCGGTCGAATCGGGATGCGCCTCGGTCGTCACCTTGACGATGCCGACGATCGCACGCTCCTTGCCGGTGTGGTAGAAGAACGCCTGCTCGCCCTTCTTCATGGCGCGCAGGTTATTGCGGGCCGAGAAGTTGCGGATGCCGGTCCACTCCGCCCCGTCTCGCCCTTCCGCGACCTGCTGGGCCCACGACCACTCGTCGGGTTCGGACTTCAGGAGCCAATATGCCATCCCACTCGTCCTTCGCTGATGATTGCCAGGTCAGCT
>CAWBMV010000013.1:0-108338 GCA_963789955.1 uncultured Candidatus Rokubacteria bacterium | reverse complement strand
TCCCACGGCCGTCATCCACTCGACTCGCACGCCTCCGGGCAGCGTCGAGCCGCCGTCGGCCTCGACCACGACGAGGCGCGCGTTCATCCGGCACATCGGGCGTGTGGTCGAGGCCGCGGAACACGTTGCGGTGACAGTTGCCCATCTTCGTCTGCCATTCTCCGGTGTTCGCAGGGCCGACCTGATCGCGATAGGCGTCGGAGGTGAAGACCCTGCGGTCCATCGACCTCATGCAGCGCGACGAAGGGAGCAGCGGCCGGGTGGATGCACTCGAAGCGTTGGCTCGCGTGGATGCCGGGAATTGTCCAGCAGCCGGTGCTGGTGCGCGGCGTACCACGCCTCCCATTCGGTGCGCCGCGCGGTGTCGAGCAGAGCCATTTCGACCATGTAGATCATGACGGGCCGGGCTAGGTGCGCTCGAGCAGCTCGATCCGCACGTTGTCGGGCGCCTCGATGAAGGCGATCTTCACGCCGGACCGGATCGTGCGCGGCTCCATCTTGAAGGTGGCCCCGCGGCGCTTGAGCTCGGCGACGGCCGTCTCCATGTTGTCGACGCGAAGCCCGAAGTGATCGAGGCCGATGTAGGGCTTGGTCGGCGCGGACGGATCGCGGCCTCGGGCGCGACCGGCGCGATGAAGATCGTCAGCCCGTCCAGATCGAGATCGGTGCGCGGCTTGCCGTCCGACTGGATCGACTCGAGGATCTTGGCGCCGATACGTGCTACAGAAGCATCGGCGGTCTTCTTCACGTTGCGCGTGCGCAGATGCATGTGGTCGTAGCGGTAGGCCATGGCTGGTCTCGATCGGCGCGATTAGCCCCAGGTGGGCGACGCGTGCCACCTGCTCCATCAGGAGGCGCAGGCTCTCGTGGTCCCAGCCCGCGTCGTCGGAGTCGGTGGTGATCGACAGGAGCGTCCCGAACCCGCCCGCTCTCCTCGTAGAGCTGGTGGATCTTCTCCACGCATTCAGCCGGATCACCCACGATCCAGACGTTCTCCATGAGGTAGTCGACGGTGACGGCCTCGTCGGGCAGCGAGGGATCGAGCTTGGTGGACGTCATCTGGATGGTGCCCAGGCGGTTGGGGCGCTGGTGCTCGACGTAGTTTCGCCCCATCACGACGCGGGCGCGCTCCCGGGCCGCCGCGGACGTGGGCGCGATCAGGATGTCGCGGGCCACCCGCCACTGACTCTTGTCGACCTGCCGGCCGGCCCGGCGGCGCCGCCCTCGACCAGCGCCCAGTGGTCGCGAAGATATCGCCGGGACAGGAGCGAGCTCGACATGGGATGAAGCCCCTGGCCCCCGCCATGCGCATGGAGTCGGAGGCCGGAGTGCTCGCGGCCACCGCGATCGGCGGGTGCGGCTTCTGATAGGGCTTCATGTAGTACCCGCGATCCTTCACGGGATCGAACGGGGGTGTCTCGATGTCGAAGAACTTTCCCGTGATGGCTGAACGGGCCCTCCGAGGCCCAGAGCTTCAGCACCACGTCGAGCACCTCGGCCGAGCGGGCCCGCACGGTCGCCGGGATCGAGGCCGAGCAGCGCGAGATCGGTGGGGATGCCGCCCCCACCGATCCCCCACTGGAACCGGCCGCGCGCCATGTGGTCGAGCATGGCCACCCGATGGGCCAGATACACGGGATTGTGAAGGGCCAGGAGCGTTACCCCCGTGCCCAGCATCACGTTGGTGGTGAGGGCCAGGGCCTTGGCCAGGAGCAGGTCGGGTGCCGGAGCGATCTCCCAGCGCTCGGTGAGATGCTCGCCGACCCAGGCCTCCCGGAAGCCCAGCCGGTCGGCCAGGACGATCTGGTCGACGTCCCGGTCGTAGGCATCGGCAAACGAGCGGTAGGGCGGATGAAGGGGCATCATGAACAACCCGAACTGCATGTCCGTCTCCTTTGATCGCCTGCACGGTACGTTGCGCCGCGCCGGAGATCAGGCCGGCGTCGCTTCCCAGCACGATGAAGCGGTAGCCGCGGGCGATCATCGCGCGCGCGTCGTCGGGCGAGAACGCGATGCCGCCGAGCGCGACCTGGCCGTGCGCTTGGATCTTCGCCTCGGCTTTCGCGACGACCTCGACCAGGTGGGGATGATCGAACTGCCCGGCCACGCCGAGGCTCTGCGAAAGATCACCGCGCGCGACCGCGACCACGTCCAGCCCGCGGACCGTCAGGATGTCGTCCAGCGCATCGACGCCGGCCTGCGACTCGATCAACACGACGTTCAGTACCGCATCGTTGGCGGCCTTCAAGTACTCGAGGTTCGGCAGCCCCCAGCGGAGGGCCGCGTAGGTGGGGCCGTACCCGCGCTGGCCCGCGGGCGCGTAGCGGACGGCCTGCACCGTGGCCTCGGCCTCCTGGCGCGTCGCGATCTGCGGGAACACGATACCGAGCGCGCCGCAATCGAGCACCGGCTTGACCAGCTCGGGACGCGCCGCCGGCACCCGCACGATCGGCGTCACCGGGGTGCCGCCGGTGGCCGCGACCAGGGTGGCCACCGACGCCATGCCGATGGGCGCGTGCTCCGTGTCGATCATCAGCCAGTCGACGCCCGTACGCGCGAGGGCCTGGACGATCTGCGGGCTCTGGCGCGTGGTGACGAGATAGCCGAGGGTCGCGCGGCCCTGCGCGATCCTGGCTCTCAACGCGCCGAGCGATCCCATCGGCGCGCTCACGGAAGGTCGATGATCTCCACCCAGTTCGGGTTCTTGCCCATCGGATATTCCTTCAGCTTGGTGAGCTGGCCGCTCGACTGATCGATCGAGTAGCTCGACAGGCCGTGGGAGAGCTGACCGACGGCGAGCAGATAGCGGCCGGAAGGATCGATGCCGAATCCGCGCGGCTGCTTCTCGGTCGGTACGCTGCCGATCGGGGTCAAGGTCCCCTTCGCCGGATCGATCTGGAAGCCGGCGAGCGTACTCGACGTGCGCTCGGAGCCGTAGAGGAACTTGCCGTTGGGCGTGATGTGCAGATCGGCGGCGGACGGCTTGCCCTGGAAGTGGGCCGGCAGCGCGCTGACGATCTGCTTCTGCGTGAGGTCGCCGGAGGCCGCGTTGTAGTCGAAGACGTAAACGTTGCCGTCGAGCTCGCCGATGACGTACACGAGCTTGCCGCCGGGATGGTAAACGAAGTGACGCGGGCCGGCCTTCGGCCGCGCCTCGGCCGCCGGCGAGCTGGTCGGCGTCAGCTTGCCGGTCGCCGCGTCGAACGCGAATTGATTGATCCGGGTCGTTGCCGAGAGTCGGCACCAGCACGAAGCGATTGGCCGCGTCCGCGAGGATCGAGTGCGCGTCGGGATAGTTCTCGAGCACCTGCTGCGGCGGCTGCCACTTCCCCGGCGCGCCGATTGGATTCACCGTCACCCGGTGGCCCGGTAGACGCGCCCAGGAGAAAGCGGCCTGTGCGATCGGTCGAGATGTACGCCAGGCTGTCGGCGAGCGGACCGGCCGCAACGAACTTGAGCGTGCCGGTCGACGGATCGATGGCGAAGCCCGCCGCGATCTTCGGCTCGCCGCGCGTGCCGACGTAGAGGATGCGGTGATCGGGGCTCAGCGCCATCGGCGTCGAGATCCCCGGGCTTCTCGATCCCCGGAATCGGGGTCTTCTCGATCACCGTGAGATCGCCGTTCTGCGGGTTGAGCTGGAGCACGTAGACTTCGTTGCTCTCGGCGTTGCCGACGTAGACGAAGGTGGCGGCGCCGCTCGGCGTAGCCATCAACGCCCCCGCGACCAGTGCCGTGACCATAGCCATCCCGACCCGCACCGCGAGACGATGTGCTCCGCGCATGATGCCCTCCTGTGGGACGTGTGGAGAAGCGCCCGGACGAAGCCGGGCACGGCTCATGGCCGGCGCGCCGGGTCGTTCGGGTGAAACGTCTTGGTCCAGCGAAGCCCGAGCTTCGTCACGTCGCCGAGCACGTCGTCGCCCGAGGGAACGACGCCGCGCTCCATCCAGGCGACGAGGTCGTCGAAGGCTTGCTCCCGCACGACGCCATCGAAGCTGCAGTGGCCGGCCCAGCGCACCGCGCGCTGCACCAGGAGATGCTCGGTGCCCGCGGCCTGGGCGCGGCGGCGGTAGCTCTGTTCGAGACGGAACGGAACGCGGAAGTCGGCGGTCTCGTGGATGCTCATCAGCGGAACGCGGATCTTGCCGGTGAGCTCCGCGAACACCGGGCTCGCATCGCGCGAGCGCGCGCCGGGCGCCGGCGCGATGCGGGGAATCTCGCGATTGAGCGTCGCCGCGTCGAGCCCGAGCCCCGGATCGATGTCGTAGACGATGCCCCGCGTGTCGGCGTGGCGGGAGAACTCCCGGGCGCGTGCCGGCCCCGGATCGCGCGGGTTGAGGTTCAGCGTGTAGCGGAGCTTCATGCCCTCCAGGCGCAGGGGCACGTCGCCGCCGGAGAGGTGCTTCACGACGCTGTCGAACCGTCGGCCGCGCTCGGTGTAGTCGCCTGGCTGTCCCATGAGGGTGAGCCAGGTGCCGCCGACGAGTGCGTTGAACGCCGGACGCGGCGTGTCGAAGAGCGGCAGGCCGGAGAAGTACTGGGCGGCGGCGGTGTACGCCCGGAGCCAATCCACGAGCCCGACGCCGTCGATGACGCCGCACTCGATCAAAGCTCCCTGATAAATCTCGGGGTGCAGCTCGAGCGATGCGATCGCGACGTGGCCGCCCATCGACTGGCCGTGAATGATCGTCCAGCGCGGCCGGCCGAGTTCCTTGATGACGCGCTCGCGCAGGGCGAGCGTGTCGGCCACGTACCAGTCGGGCCGATAGCCGTGACTGCGATAGCCCGACGCGGCCCACGCGTAGCCACGCGCGGAAAGCTGCATCCCGAGCGGGGAAGTGTGCACATCGCCGTGCCCCGGACCTTCACCCTGGTAGCCGTGCGCGAACATCACGAGGCCGCCGTTCCACTGCGCGGGGATGCTGATGACGAAGTCGGCGCCCTCGTGCTGGCCCTCGCGCAGGGTCGGCGCGTCGGCCGCCGAGGCTGTCCACGCGAGCCACAGGAGCGCGAGCGTCCCGAGGACGCCCGCGGCGAAGCCCGCCCTCCCCGCCCGTCACGCCGGAAGCCAGGCGGCGGCGCGAACCTCGCCGAACTCGCGCACGATCTTGCGCCAGCTCTCGCCGGCGTCCTCGCTCACGTAGACCTCCCCGAACAGGCTGAACGCGATGATCCGAGCGCCGTCGGCTGAATGGGTGGCGAGGCCCCACATCGTCGCGTTCGGACGCGAGGGCAGGGGCAGGCTTCGCCAGCTCTGCCCGCCGTCGCTGAGCGGAGTACTTCGCCGGTCTCGCCGGTCGTCGTCTGGCCGCACCCGGCGAACACGACGCGCGGATCGTCGGCCTTCACCGCGATGCCGCGGGCATAGGGCAGGGGCCACCGCGCCTTCACGCCGATCGGCGTCCACGCCTCGCCGCGATCGTCGCTCCAGAACACCTCGCCGTTCGTGCTCACGTAGACGCGCGGAGGGCTGGACGCGGCGAGCGCCATGTCGTGCACGTCGAGGTCGAGGAGGCCGTTGACGACCTTGGTCCACGTGTCGCCGCCGTCGCGGCTCCGGAAGACGCCGTCGATCTCGACGCCGGCCCACACCGTGCGGTCGGCCGGATCGACGAGCACGCGCGTCACGAACGGCGTTCCGATCGAGCACTCGGTCGCGACGTCGACGTCGAGCCGCTTCCAGGTGGCCCCGCCATCGCGCGAGCGGTAGAGGGCCGCCGGCCGCGTGCCGGCGAAGATCGTCTGTGGATCGCCCGGATCGACGGCCAGCGACCAGACCGTCGGCAAGTCGCCGGCGGCCCCGACTCGGGCCCACGACGCCCCGCCGTCGCGGCTCCGGAAGACACCGGTGTCGCCGGCGGCCAGGACCCCGCGCGGCTCGCCCGGCACCACCGCCAGCGCCTGGATCCGGCTGTTCAGCGGGAACGGCTTTCGATGACGCAGCCACGACTTGCCCGCATCCGGGCTATGCCACACACCCCAGCCGGCGGTCCCGAGAACGATGTGGTAGTCCATGGTGAAACACCACTACACGAAGGCCCTGTCGTGAGCAAGCGAGGGCCTTGACCTCGGCGTCGACCCCGGCCATGCTACCGGCCGCGACACCCACAGTCGCAACCACCAAGGTCAACGGCACCGACAATGTCTATTCTTCCGCTACGGAAACCACCAGTCGATGAAGCCGCCAGCTTCGAGCAGGGCGAGAGTTTCAACGTCGACGACGGCGTGCTGATGGAACAACGCATCGCCAGGAGGAGCGTGGCATGAAGCTCGGGCTGAGCATCGGCTACTCGGGTGCGGAGCTACGCCTGCCGGTCGAGAAGGTCTTGCTCGCAGAGCGCCTGGGCTTTGACTCGGTCTGGACGGCGGAGGCGTACGGCTCGGACGCGATCACGCCGCTCGCGTACCTGGCCGCGCTGACGAAGCGCATTCGCCTGGGGACCGGCATCATGCAGCTTGCGGCACGCACGCCCGCGTCCGCGGCAATGGCCGCGGGCACCGTGGACGCGCTTGCGGGCGGTGGCCGCGTCATCGCCGGGCTCGGCGTCTCGGGCCCGCAGATCGTCGAAGGCTGGTACGGCCAGCCGTGGGGCAAGCCGTACTGGCGCATCCGTGACTACGTCACGATCATGCGGAAAGTCTTCGAGCGCAAGGATCCCGTCGCCCACGCCGGGCGCGAGATCTCGCTGCCGTACACCGGGCCGGGCGCGCTCGGTGTCGGCAAGCCGCTCACGTCGATCCTGCACATGAACCCGCGGCTGCCGATCTGGCTCGGCACCGGCACCGAGGCAAACGTGAAGCTGACGGCCGAGATCGCCGATGGGTGGCTGCCGCTCGGCTTCGTGCCGCGGCTGATGCCGATGCTGCGCCCCTGGCTCGAGGAAGGCTTCCGGCGTGCCGGCGGCGGCAAGGGCTTCACCGATTTCGAGATCCAGCCGCGGGCGGAGGTGTCGATCACTGACGACGTGCGCGGCGCGCTGGCGCGCATGAAGCCGCGGGTGGCGCTCTACGTCGGCGGCATGGGCCATCGCGACAAGAACTTCCACAAGGAGATGATGATCCGTCGCGGCTTCGGGGACGCCGCCCAGAAGATCCAGGAACTCTTCCTGGCCAAACGGAAGGACGAAGCGGTGGCGGCTGTCCCCGACGAGTTCTGCGACGAGATGGCGCTGGTTGGGCCCGTCTCGCGGATTCGCGAGCGCTACCGCGCCTGGGCCGAGTGCAGCATCACCGGATTGACGATCACCACCGAGCAGCCCGAGGCGATGGAGCTGATGGCCGGCCTCGCCAGCGAGGCACGATGAGCACGGCGTAACCACGCGGCGCGCAGGGGCTAGCTGTGACGAAGCAAGAGGTTGTTCACCCAGGCCGACCTGGGGAAAG
The DNA here is from genome assembly GCA_963789955.1 of uncultured Candidatus Rokubacteria bacterium. GTDB lineage: Bacteria > Methylomirabilota > Methylomirabilia > Rokubacteriales > CSP1-6 > AR31. Next base: position 100,954 of record CAWBMV010000013.1, on the reverse strand, counting down.
TAGTGGCTGCCAAGTCATTACTCACCCTGGACAGGAGGCCTGGATGAACGTGCACAAGAATGCCCGACTTACACCGTATCGTCGACAGGAACTGGTGGCCCTGGTCGCGCGGGGCACGGCGCTCACCGTCGCGGCCCAGGCGTTCGGCGTGTCCCGGCAGACCGCGCGCAAGTGGGTTCTTCGGAAGGACCGCGCGGCCGTGGTGGAGGATGGCGCCTGGCTGCAAGATCGGTCGAGCCGGCCGCACACGAGCCCCCGGGCCACGGAGCCGAAGATTCAGCTCGGGGCCAAGGTGCTGCGCCACCAGCGGTGGACGTGCGCGGAGATCGCGACGGCGGTCGGGGTGAGCGCGGCAACGATCGCGCGGACCTTGCGGCGCGTCGGCCTCTCGCGCCGGCTCCGCCTCGAGCCACCGCCGATGGGCCGCCGCTATGAGCACCCGGCGCCGGGCGACCTGCTGCACCTGGACACGAAGAAGCTGGGCCGGATTCGCGGGATCGGCCATCGCATCTCCGGGCAACGCCAGCATCGCGCGCGCGGGATCGGCTGGGAGTTTCTGCACATCGCGATTGATGATCATTCGCGGGTGGGCCTACATGGAGCTGCTGGACGACGAACGCGGGGCCACGATGAGCGCCTTCCTGCGCCGGGCCCTGCGCTGGTTTCGCGCCCGCGGCGTGCGCATCCGGCGCGTGCTCACCGACAACGGGTCGGGCTACCTCTCCCGAAGTTTCCGCGCCACGTGCCGCGGCCTGCAGGTGGTCCACCGCCGGACGCGGCCGTACACGCCGCGGACGAACGGCAAGGCCGAGCGGTTCATTCAGACTGCCCTCCGCGAATGGGCGTACAAGAGGCCCTACTACACCTCCGCGGATCGCACGCGGATGATGCCCGGCTGGCTCGAACACTACAATGCGGCTCGTCCGCACAGTGGAATTGATGGGCGGCCACCCTTCAGTCGGTTCCCGGGTGGAAACAACCTCATGCTCGTTCACAGCTAGCGGCCGAGGCGTTGCTCGATCTCGTCGATGCGGGCCTGGAGCGCGGCGACACGGTGCTTCAGCTCGGTGACGTCACGCTCGAGAATCTCGCGCCGGCCCGCGTCGTCGGCGAGTCTGGCCTCGATCCGCCGCAGGCCTGGAGGATCGCCTGGTACTCCTGCTCGAGTCGCTCGAAACGCTGGTAGATCGCGTCGAAGTGGCCCAGCATCTCGTGGCGCAGCTCGGTGAGCATTTGCGTGAACCGACGATCCATCGCGTCGAACCGGCGATCGACATCAGCGAACTGGCGCCCCAACAACTCGACGAGCTGCCCGTACTCGGCCGAGGACATGCCTCCTCTGTATCGCAGGTCGAGGACCCGTTCAAGCGTATCCAATGAGAGGCAGGGCGGCGTCCTGGGTGAATTCAAGCGGTCGTCGCAACACCTCACCAGAGGGGGTTGCGATGACGACACGGAGGCGGTGTTCGGCGCGGGCAGGACGAGCCAAACTACACTCGCCAGGGCGCCCCTCGGTGCGGCGGCCTGAGGAGCAGCGCCGGTTCTGGGTGGCGATTGCGGCGGGACGCCCGAGCGAGGACGCGGCGGTCGACGCCGGGGTGTCGCCGGCGGTTGGGACACGGTGGTTTCGGGAGGCAGGCGGCATGGCAGCGTCGCACCTCAGGCCGTCGGCATCGCCGCTGTCGGGGCGGTATCTGGCATTCACCGACCGAGAGCAGATCGCGCTCGGGCGCGCCCAGGGGCATGGAGTGCGCGCGATCGGCCGCCAGCTGGCCCGGGCGCCGTCGACGATCTCGCGGGAGTTGCGCCGCAACGCCGCCACGCGCTCCGGCGGCCTCGAGTACCGCGCAACGACGGCGCAGTGGCATGCGGATCGCGCCGCGCGCCGGCCGAAGCCGGCGAAGCTGGCGGTGAACGCCAACCTGCAGCAATACGTACAGGAGCGGTTGGAGGGCGTGGTCATCGCGCCAAGCGGCACAATGGTTCCCAGGCCTGTCGTGCCGTGGACGGGGCGTCGACACGGGCGGCGACAGCATCGGCGGTGGGCCCGGGCGTGGAGCCCCGAGCAGATTGCCCGGCGCCTCCGGCGCGACTTCCCCGACGATGCATCAATGCGCATTAGCCACGAGGCCATCTACCAAGCGCTGTACGTGCAGGGACGCGGCGCGCTGCGCCGTGAGCTGACGGCGTGTCTGCGCACCGGCCGGGCGCTGCGCGTGCCGCGGGCGCGCACCCGCGGGCGGGGTAAGCCCTTCGTCACGCCCGAACTCCTGATCAGCCAGCGGCCGGCGGAGGCGACCGACCGAGCGGTGCCGGGGCATTGGGAGGGGGATCTCATCGTGGGGCTGGGCAGTTCCGCAATCGGCACGCTCGTGGAGCGGACCACGCGATTCACACTCCTGCTCCACCTGCCGCGCATGGCGGGCCATGGCTCCGGTGTTCGCGTGAAAAATGGACCGGCGCTCGCCGGGCATGGTGCCGAGGCGGTCCGCGACGCCCTTGCGAGCACGATCCTCACGCTGCCGGCGCAGCTGCGCCGGTCGCTGACCTGGGATCAGGGAGTCGAGATGACCCAGCACGCGCCTGCGCATCGACACCGGAGTCGCGGTCTATTTCTGCGATCCGCACAGTCCGTGGCAGCGCGGCACGAACGAGAACACCAACGGACTGCTCCGCCAGTACTTTCCCAAGGGCACGGACCTGAGCGTGCACAGCGCCGACGCCCTCGCCGCCGTCGCCCTCGCGCTCAACACCCGGCCGCGCAAGACTCTTGGCTGGCGAACACCGGCCGAGGCGCTCGACGAGGTTCTACAATCGGCTCACACCGGTAGTGTTGCGACGACCACTTGAACTCGGGCTGTGAACGCCGGTCGGTGTCTCCCTCACGATTGGTGCTGGTGCTAGAATCGCGCGGTGGCTCGGCCTGAGCGGGACCGCGAGCAGATTCCGGGAGACTTGCCGGCGCATACTCGAGGCTTATCCGGAAGGCGGACGCCGGTCGCGCCTCGCCGGCCCCGCGCGGCAACGATCGTCGCGTGAGCGCCGACGGCGACCTTCTCGCCCAGGTCGAAGCTCTGCGGCGATCTCTCCAGGAGGAGAGAGCCAAGAGCGCGCGTTTGGCGCAGGCGCTGACCGAAACCCAGGGTCAGCAGGCGGCGGCGAGCGAGATTCTCAGAGTCATCTCGAGCTCGCCGTCCAACGTCCATCCCACGCTCGACTCGATCGCGCGGAGCGCGAGGCGTCTCTGCGCCGGGCAGTTCTGCTTCGTCCTGCGCTTGGCGGACGATCGCCTCCATTTCGGCGCCTGCGATGGGCTGTCGCCGGAAGGCCTGGCGGCGTTTCAACAGGCGCTTCCGCGGCCGGCCGGCGAGGACACCGCGGCCGGGCGCGCCATCGTTCATCGCGCCGTCGCGCACATCAAGGACGTGCAGACAGATCGAGCCTATGGCGTTCCCGAAGTCGCGCAGGCGGTGGCCTACCGCAGCCTCATCGCGGTTCCGATGCTGCGCGGCCGAGAGCCTATCGGCGCGATCACGGTCGCACGGGCCGAGGCCGGAGGGTTCTCCGACAGCCAGATCGAGCTGCTCAAGACCTTCGCCCACCAGGCGGTCATTGCTATCGAGAACGTGCAGCTGTTCACGGAGCTCGAGGCCAAGAACGCCGACCTGACCGAGGCCCTCGAGCAGCAAACCGCGACCGCCGAGCTCCTGAGCGTAATCAGCCAATCGCCAACCGATGTTCAGCCGGTCTTCGATGCCATCGCCCACGAGGCCGTGCGGTTGTGCGGTGCATCCTACAGCGTCGTTGCGAGATTCGACGGTGAGCTGCTGCATCTTGCTGCTCACGAGCATGTCCGCGCGGAGGGGGTGCAGGCTGTGAAGCAACTGTTCCCGACTCGCCCGAGTCGGGCAACAACCACCAGTCGGGCGATTCTCGACCGGGCCGTAGTGCATGTGCCGGACGTGCTCGAAGACGCCGAGTACGACCAGTCGGTGGCTCTCGGCATCCAAAACCGAAGCACACTCGCGGTGCCGATGTTGCACAATGGTGAACCGATCGGAACGATTTCCGTTGGTCGGCTCGAGCCTCGGCCGTTCACCGACAAGCAGATCATGCTCTTGCAGACCTTCGCCGACCAGGCGGTGATCGCCATCGAGAACGTTCGCTTGTTCAAGGAGCTCGAGGCACGCAACGGCGAGCTCCGCGTCGCGCTCGAGCAGCAGACGGCGACCAGCGAGCTCCTGAAGGTGATCGGGCGGTCCACCTTCGATCTCCAGCCGGTGTTCGATACTCTGGCCGAGAACGCGGTCAGGCTGTGCGAGGCCGAACGGGCCAACATCTTCCGGTTCGACGGTCAGGTGCTCAGGGTGGTGGCGACTCACAACGTCCCTGCCGAGACCCGGGCATTTCTCGAGCGAAATCCCATCGCGCCCGGACGCCACAGTGGCTCGGCGCGCGCCGCGCTCGAGCGACGCACCATCCACATCCACGATGTCCAAGGCGAGCCGGAGTACTCCTACGGGGTAGTGCAAGTGACCGCCGTCCGGACGGTGCTCGCGATCCCTATGCTGAAGGCGGACGAGCTGCTGGGAGTGATCCTGATCTACCGCGAGGTGGTCCGGCCGTTCAACGACGGCCAGATCGCGTTGATGGAGACCTTCGCCGACCAGGCGGCGATCGCCATCGAGAACGCGCGGCTGCTCACCGAGCTGCAGACCAAGAACGCCGATCTCACCGAGGCTCTAGAGCGACAGACGGCCACCAGCGAGATCCTCCGCGTGATCTCGAGCTCGCCGACCGACATCCAGCCTGTGCTCGATGCCGTGGCGGAGAGCGCCGCCCGCCTCTGCAAGTCGTTCGACTGCGACATCTTCCGCCTGGAAGGTGATCGGCTCGTCCTCGTCGCGCGCCACGGCCCGATCCCCGGCGGCGCGGTCGGCGAGTTCGCTCTTCCGCTGAGCCGCGGAACGGTCGGAGGGCGAACGGTGCTGGAGAGGCGAGCCATGCAGGTCGTCGACCTCCAGGCCGAGGGGAGCGAGTTCCCCGAATCGATGGCGAATGCCAGAGCGTTCGGCTTGCGCACGATGTTGAGCGCTCCGCTGATTCGAGAAGGGGCCGCGCTGGGGGTGATCCAGTTGCGGCGCACGGAGGTGAACCCGTTCACGGACCGACAGGCGGAGCTGTTGCAAACGTTCGCCGACCAGGCCGTCATCGCGATCGAGAACGTCCGGCTGTTCAAGGAGCTGGAGACACGCAACAGCGAGTTGCGAGCCTCACTCGAGCAGCAGACAGCGACCAGCGAGCTACTCAAGGTGATCGGGCGGTCGACGTTCGATCTGCAACCGGTGTTCGAGACGCTGGCCGAGAACGCGGTCAGGTTATGTGAGGCTCAGCACGCGCTGATCTTTCGGTTCGACGGGCAGGCGTTGCGGGTCGTGGCCTCCCACAACATCTCGCCAGAGCTGAGAGCGTTCCAGGAGCGGAATCCGATCCAGCCGGGACGGGGCAGTGGCGCAGGTCGTGCCGCGCTCGAGCGGCGCACGGTCCACATCCTCGATGTCCGCTCTGATCCCGAGTACACCTACGGCTCGCGAGAGGTGAGTCCCTTCCGGACTTTGATCGCCGTACCGATGCTCAGGGCCGGCGAGCTTCTCGGAGCTATCAACATCGTCCGATACGAGGTGGTGCCGTTTACCGCCAACCAGATCGCCTTGATGGAGACCTTCGCGGACCAGGCGGCGATCGCCATCGAGAACGCGCGGCTGCTCATCGAGCTCCAGACCAAGAACGCCGACCTCACCGAGACTCTGGAGCAGCAGACGGCGACCAGCGACATTCTGCGGGTCATCAGCCAGTCGCCGACGGATACCCAGCCGGTCTTCGATACGATCGCCCGAAACGTGGTGAAGCTGTGTGACGGAGTCCACGCGGGCGTGTTCAGGTTCGACGGCGTGCTGGTCCATCTCGCCGCATACCACAACTTCACGCCGGAAGCCCTGGAGCTCTTCGCTCGGACCTTTCCAATGCCGCCCAATCGATCCAATCTGTCCGCTCGGGCCATTCTGGATCGTGCGGTCGTGCACGTGCCGGATATCGAGGCAGATTCAACTGATGCCGCCTTGAGCCGTCAGCTCGGCGGCGTGACGGGCTTTCGGAGTGTCTTGTCGGTCCCAATGTTGCGTGAGGGCAATCCCATCGGGGTGATCAGTGTCGGGCGAGTTCAGGTAGGACCGGTCTCGGAGAGGCAGATCGAGCTCGTTAAGACCTTCGCCGATCAGGCCGTCATCGCCATCGAGAACGTGCGCCTGTTCAAAGAGCTGGAGGCGCGCAACAGTGAGCTGCGGGTCGCGCTCGAGCAGCAGACGGCGACTAGCGAACTCCTCAAAGTGATCGGGCGGTCGACCTTCGATCTGCAGCCGGTGTTCGAGACGCTCGTCGAGAATGCCCGACGCCTGTGCGAGGCCGAGCGCGCACTCGCCCACCGCTTCGATGGTCGAGTGCTTCGAATGGTCGCCGCCCACAATGTGTCACCCGAGCTCAGAGCGTTTGCCGAGCAGAATCCCTTCCCGGTAGGACGCCACTCCGTGATGGGGCGTGCCGGCCTCGAGCGGCGGAGTGTCCACATCCACGACGTCCAGGCGGATCCGGAGATCACCTATCGCGGAAATGTCGTTGAGCCGATCCGCACCGCGCTGGCCGCCCCCATGCTCCGAGGGAGGGAACTGCTCGGGGTCATCATGGTGTACCGCCACGACGTGCGCCCATTTACCGACAGCCAGATAGCGTTGATGGAGACCTTCGCCGACCAGGCGGCCATCGCGATCGAGAACGCGCGACTGCTCACGGAGCTCCAGACCAAGAACGCCGACCTGACGGACGCTCTGGAGCAGCAGACCGCGACCAGCGAAATACTCAAAGTCATCAGCCAGTCGCCGACCGACACCCAGCCCGTCTTCGACACCATTGCCGAGAGTGTCGTGAGGCTGTGCGACGGCCGCCTCGGTGGCGTGTATCGATTCGACGGAAACCTGATTCATTTCGTCGCCCACCACAACTGGACGGAAGAGGGCCTGGAAACTGTTCGGGCGGTGTATCCGAGGACTCCCAGCCGGGACACTCAGGTCTCGGCGGCGATCCTGGAGCGCACCGTCGTTCAGGTGCGCGACTTCGAGACCGACCGGGACGTTCCGGCGCCGTCGGTTCCGCTCGCCCGGGCCCTGGGCTATCGCAGCATCCTGGTGGTTCCCATGCTTCGCGAAGCGGCGCCCATCGGGGCCATCGCCGTTGCCCGCTCAGAGCCCGGCGAGTTCTCGGCCAAGCACGTGGAATTGCTGCGGACGTTCGCCGACCAGGCGGTGATCGCCGTCGAGAACGTCCGCCTGTTCACGGAGCTGGAGGCGCGCAACAGCGAGCTGCGCGTCGCGCTCGAGCAGCAGACGGCGACCAGCGAGCTCCTCAAGGTGATCGGGCGGTCGACGTTCGATCTACAGCCGGTGTTCGAGATCCTGGCCGAGAACGCGGTTCGACTCTGCGAGGCGGAACGCGCGATCATCTACCGCTTCGACGGTCGGCTACTCAGAATCGTGGCGGCGAACAATGTCCCCGAAGAGAGCAAAACTTTCATCGAACGAAATCCGCTGGCTCCCGGACGTGGCAGCGCCGCGGCACGCGCCGCTCACGCACGGCGTACGGTCCATATCCTCGACGCGCAAACGGAGCCCGAATATACCTACGGAGTCGTTCAGCTCGAAAACGTCCGGACCGTGCTCGCGATCCCCATGCTTCGGGCCGGCGACCTGCTCGGAGTGATCGTCATCTATCGGCACGAAGTGCTGCCCTTCGCCAACAGCCACATCGCCCTGATGGAGACCTTCGCGGACCAGGCGGCAATCGCCATCGAGAACGCGCGGCTGCTCACCGAGCTACAGGCGCGTACGGACCAGCTCACTCGTTCGGTCCAGGAGCTCCAGGCGCTCGGCGAGGTCAGCCAGGCCCTCAGCTCCACCCTCAATCTCGAGACCGTGCTGAACACCATCGTCTCCCGAGCTAATCAGCTGGCCGGCACCGATGCGTGCACCGTCTACGAATACGACGAGCGGGCCGAGGAGTTCGTCTTCCGCGCCACCCACAATCTCGACGAGGAGGTCGTCGCCGTGGCCCGGCAGCTGCCGATCCGGCGGGGCGAAGGCATCGCCGGACGCATGGCCGTGACACACGAGCCGGTCCAGATCTCCGACATCGCCGCGCCGGGCGCCTACGACGGTCCACTCCGCGACGTGCTGTTGCGGACGGGAACACGGGCGCTCCTGGGCGTTCCGCTCCTTCGCGAGGGTCATCTGATCGGCGGACTCAACGTCAACCGGAAAGCGCCCGGCGAGTTCTCTCCGGAGGTCCTCGGCCTTCTCAAGACGTTTGCGGCTCAATCGGCCGTGGCCATCCAGAACGCGCGCCTGTTCCGCGAGATCGAGGACAAGAGCCGCCAGCTCGAAGTGGCCGACCGGCACAAGTCCGAGTTCCTGGCCAACATGTCCCACGAGCTGCGCACGCCGCTCAACGCGATCATCGGCTACAGCGAGATGCTCCAGGAGGACGCCGCCGATCTCGGCGACGAGCAGTTCACGGACGATCTCAAGAAGATCAACGCGGCCGGCAAGCATCTGCTGGAGCTCATCAACGACATGCTCGATCTCTCCAAGATCGAGGCCGGCAAGATGGAGCTGTATCTCGAGACGTTCGACGTCGCCACGCCTGGTCCGGGACGTCGCCGCGGTGATCCAGCCGCTCGTCGAGAAGAACGCGAACCGCCTGGAGATCGCCTGTCCGGAGACGACCGGCACGATGCGCGCCGACCTGACGAAGGTGCGCCAGGCGCTCTTCAACCTGCTGAGCAACGCGTGCAAGTTCACCGAGCACGGCACCGTCACGCTGGCGGTCGGCCGCGAGGCCAGCGAGGATCAGGACTGGCTGCGCTTCAGCGTCAGCGACACCGGCATCGGCATGACGTCCGAGCAGATCGCGCGGCTGTTCGAGGCGTTCTCGCAGGCCGATGCGTCGACGACGCGGAGGTACGGCGGCACCGGGCTCGGGCTCGCGATCAGTCGGCGCTTCTGCCGGATGATGGGCGGCGACATCACGGTCGAGAGCGAGTCCGGGCCGGGGCAGCACGTTCACGATTCGGCTGCCCGCGGTCGTGGCCGAAGCGCCGGAGCCGGCGCCGCCGCCGCCGGCCCTGCCGGCACACGCGACGCCGACGATCGGCACGGTGCTCGTGATCGACGACGAGGCCGCGATTCGCGATCTGATGCAGCGCTATCTTTCGAAGGAAGGATTCCGTGTCGTGGTGGCGGCCGGCGGCGAGGAGGGGCTGCGGCTGGCCCGGGAGCTCAGGCCGGACGCGATCACGCTCGACGTGATGATGCCCGGGCTGGACGGCTGGGCGGTGCTGACCGCGCTCAAGGCCGATCCCGCCGTCGCCGACATCCCGGTCATCATGCTGACGATCGTCGACGACAAGAACCTGGGCTACGCGCTCGGCGCCGCCGACTACCTGACCAAGCCGATCGATCGCGACCGCCTGCTGACGGTGCTCCGGGCGCATCGTCGCGATCACCCGGTGCTGGTCGTCGACGACGACGTCGCGCTCCGTCAGCTCCTCCGGCGCATGCTCGAGCCCGAGGGCTACACCGTCGTCGAAGCCGAGAACGGCCGGGTCGCGCTCGAGCGCCTGCGCGGCGTGTCGCCGAGCGTCATCCTGCTCGACCTGATGATGCCGGAGATGGACGGCTTCGAGTTCGTCGCCGAGTTCCGACGCCACGAGGCATGGCGGACGATTCCGATCGTGGTCATCACCGCCAAGGACCTCTCGCGCGACGACCGTGAGCGGCTCAACGGCTACGTCCAGAAGATCCTCCAGAAAGGCGCGCCTGGCCGCGATGAGCTGCTGGGCGAGGTACGCGAGCTGGTGGCAGCAGCGTGGCCCGTCGCAGACCGAAAGCCTGATGGCCAAGATCCTCCTCGTCGAAGACAACGAGATGAACCGGGACATGCTGTCCCGCCGTCTCGCCCGGCGCGGCTACGAGGTGGCCATCGCCGTCGACGGCGAGCAGGGCGTCGCGATGGCGCGCTCCGAGACGCCGGAGCTGATCCTGATGGACATGAGCCTGCCGGGCCTCGACGGCTGGGAAGCGACGCGCCAGATCAAGGCGGCGCCCGAGACGCGAGCCATTCCGGTGATCGCGCTCACGGCGCACGCGATGGCGGGCGACCGCGAGAAGGCCATCGGCGCCGGCTGCGACGACTACGACACCAAGCCCGTCGACTTCACGCGGCTGGTCGAGAAGATCGAGGCGCTGCTCGGGCGGGCAGCCGGCGCGTGAGCATCGATCCGGCCGCGCAGCTTCGCCACGAGCTGCGCACGCCGCTGAACCACATCATCGGCTACACCGAGCTGCTGATCGAGGAGCTCGCCGACAGCGGCAAGCCCGAGCTCGGCGCGGGGCTCGCCGACGCTCCGCACCGACGCGCGGCAGCTGCTGACCTTGCTGAACGAGGTGCTGGCGCGCGGGCACGCCGGGCCGCCTGACCTCGCGGCGGCTCGCGGCAGCCTGAGCGCGCCGCTCGAGCGCATCCGCTCGGCCGGAGACGCCTTGCATCGGCAGGCATCGAGCACGAACGCCGACAGCCTTGCTTCCCGATCTGGAGCGCATCCGTACCGCTGCCGACCGGCTCGCCGAGCTCCTGCACCACGGCGGCGTCGCGCCAGAGCGCGAGCGCGCTCCGGCAGAGCGCCGGCCCTGGGTCCGATCGTCGAGCCCGGCGCCGCCGAGCCGTCCCGTCATCCTGGTCGTGGACGACAACGAGGAGAACCGCGACATGCTGGCGCGCCGCCTGGCGCGCCAGGGCTACGACGTCCTCAAGCGTCGCCGGGGGGCTCGCCGCGCTCGAGACGCTGCCGCGCGCCCGGTCGACCTGGTGCTGCTCGACGTGATGATGCCCGATCTCGACGGCTACGCCGTGCTCCAACGGCTGAAGGCCGACCCGAGCGCTGCGAGACATCCCCGTGCTCATGATCTCGGCGCTCGACGAGCTGGAGAGCGTGGTGCGCTGCATCCAGCTCGGCGCCGAGGACTACCTCGGCAAGCCGTTCGATCCCGTGCTGCTGCAGGCGCGCAGTCGGCGCGTGCCTGGAGAAGAAACGGCTTCACGATCAGGAGACGCGCCATCGGCAAGAGCTGGCCGAGTGGAATCAGACGCTGGAGCGGCGCGTCGCCGAGCAGGTCGCGCAGCTCGAGCGCCTCGGGCCGGCTCAAGCGCTTCTTCTCGCCGCAGCTCGCCGAGCTCATCGTGGCCGGCGGCGCCGACGATCCCCTGAAGACGCATCGCCGCGAGGTGACCGTCGTCTTCCTCGACCTTCGCGGCTTCACCGCGTTCGCCGAGACGGCCGAGCCCGAGGAGGTCATGGGCGTGCTGCGCGAGTACCACGCGGAGATGGGCCGCCTGATCCTGGAGCACGAGGGCACGCTCGAGCGCTTCACCGGCGACGGGATGATGATCTTCTTCAACGACCCGGTCGAGGTCCCGAACCCGGCCGAGCGCGCGATTCGCATGGCCGTCGCGATGCGCGACGTGGTCGGCGGGCTCGCCGCGCGCTGGCGCAAGCGCGGCTGGGATCTGGCGCTCGGCGTCGGCATCGCCCAGGGCTACGCCACCATCGGCGCCATCGGCTTCGAGGGCCGCATGGACTACGGCGCGATCGGGACGGTCACGAACCTCGCGGCGCGCCTCTGCGGCGAGGCCGCCGGCGGGCAGATCCTGATCTCGGCCCGGGTCGCCGGGGCGGTCGAGAGCCTCGTCGAGGCCGACGACGTGGGGCCGATCGCCCTGAAGGGGCTCGCCCGGCCGGTGCCGATCTGGAGCGTGCGTGGCCTGCGGTAGAGAACCCTCACGGTAGCAGTGCGGCGACGCGGATACGGGCCCGGGGCGCGCCCAGCGGCGTGATGATCGCGTTGCGGCGGAGCAGACGGACCGAGTCGTACTTCCACTCGAAGGCAGACGGGGCGAGTACCGGCTCTCGATAGACCTCCAGCACCTCCTCGATGAGGTTCACGACCCAGTAGTCGGCGACTCCCGCCGAGTTCGAGAAGCCCATACCAGGCGTGTCAGCGAGCCGGGGTACGATAGACTTGAGCCCATGAGCCTGTCCATCCGCCAGATCCATCCCGTGTTCGTGGGTGAAGTGTCCGGCGTCGACATCGGCAGGCCGCTCACCCCCGACGAGGTGGCGGCGGATCGAGGCGGGGATGGATCGCTACGCGGTGCTCGTGTTCCACGACCAGAAGATCACCGACGAGCAGCAGATGGCGTTCAGCCGCAACTTCGGCGCGCTCGAAGACGCCCGCGGCGGCAACATCACCAAGCCCGAGGACAAGCGCCTGCAGACCGGCATGAACGACGTGTCGAATCTCGGTCGCGACGGGCAGCCGCTGCCGCGCGACTCGCGCGCGCGCCTGTTCAATCTCGGCAACATGCTCTGGCACTCCGACAGCTCGTTCCGGCCGATCCCGGCGAAGTATTCGCTCCTGTCGGCCCGCGTCGTGAATCCGATCGGCGGCAACACCGAGTTCGCCGACATGCGGGCGGCCCACGACACGCTCGACGCGGCCACCAAGGCGCAGATCGAGGACCTCATCTGCGAGCATTCGCTCATGTACTCGCGCGGATCGCTCGGTATGCTCGACTTTTCGGAGGACGAGCGGGCGATGTTCAGACCGGTCCGCCAGCGGCTCGTGCGCACGCATCCGGTGAGCGGCCGCAAGTCGCTCTATCTCTCGTCGCACGCCGGCGCCATCCTGGGCATGCCGATGCCGGAGGCCCGCATCCTGCTGCGAGACCTGAACGAGCACGCCACGCAGCCGAGGTTCGTCTACGTCCACCAGTGGCGCGTGGGCGATCTGGTCATGTGGGACAACCGCCAGATGATGCATCGCGTGCGGCGCTACGACGAGAGCCAGCCGCGCGATATGCGCCGGACCACGGTCGCGGGCACCGCGGCCACGACCGCTCAGGCCTAGGCCACCACCATGAAGCTCGTGATCTATGTGATCGCCATGTGCCTGCTCTTGACGGCCGGCCCCGCGTCGGCCGAGTGGTTTGCCGACGCGTACGTCGGCCAGAGCTTCACCTTGAAGGACGACATGACCGTGCACAGCCCGAGCGGCCTCAGCATCTATCGAGACACCGAGTTCGATCGCGCGTTCATCATCGGCGGCCGCTTCGGTCGCTACCTGGACGCCGCGCCCTTTCTCGGCTTCGGTGTCGACCTGTCGACCTTCATGCCGACAATCGGCCCGCAACAGCTCCACATCGACGGATGCGTCCCGTCAGGCGGGTGCAGCGGAGGCCAGGGCGGCACGACCGGCCGGATCGACGTGGACGTCATCACGGTCTCGCTGGACGTCTTGCTTCGGCTGCCGCTCCTGAAGTCGGACAAGGCGCCGTGGGGCGCGATCCAGCCGTACATCACCGCGGGCGTGCCGTTCTCCCAGACCACGGTCACCCCGCGAACGACGGCTCAGTTCCGCAACCAGGACGGCGACAGCGACTACACGGTCGGCTACAAGGTCGGAGGCGGGATCGCGTTCCAGGTCGCGCCGAGCCTCATGGTCTTCGCCGAGTATCGCTACATGCACTCCGAGGTGTCGGTGGACTTGCGCGACTCGGCGACCCTCAAGCAGACGCCGGTCCACTTCAATCTCGACACACATTTCGCCGTCCTGGGGTTGTCGGCGCGCTGGTAGGGGGCCGCGAGCGAGTCTAGGCCGCGCCCGAGTCGGCGCGCGGCGCGGCGTCGAGGCCGTCGAGGTGGGCGATACAGTTCAGCAGGCGCACCCGCCACGGCGCCGGCCAGTCGACGATCGTCAGCGACGTGTTCTCCCAGCGCTCGGGCGCCGCCTCACCGTCGGCGAGGATCAGGTGGCGCGCCGCGAGCGACCGGCACACGAGGCCGTGCGTCACCACGGCCAGGCTGCCGCCGGTCGTCGCCGCCGCCAGCTCCTGCACGCGAGTCCACGCCCGATCGACGCGATCGTGGAACATCGGCCACGTCTCGCCGTTCGGCGGCGCGTAGTCCGGCTCGAACATGTCGAAGCCGAGCTCCGCGTAGGGCCGGCCGCGGAGATCGCCGAAGTTCCGCTCCCGGAGCAACGGCTCGATGACGAGGGGCGCGCCGGTCGCGCGCTGGAGATGCTCGGCCGTCGTCACGGCGCGCGCGTAGTCGCTCGACACGATGTGCGCGATCCCCTCGGCGGCGAGTCGGCGCGCCAGTCGCTCCGCCTGGACGAGGCCGCGGGGCGAGAGCGGGATGTGCGGGTGCTGGACGATCCGGAGCGCGTTGCCCTCGGTCTCGCCGTGGCGGATCAGGAAGAGCCGGCTCATGCCGAGGGCTCGCAGACGGTCGCGAGGACGGCGGGCAGGGCGGTCAGCACCTCGCGCAGGCACGCGCGCACGCGGGCGATGTTGGCCTCGGATTTCTCGGGAATCTCGCCGCGCGAGACCTGGGCGATGAACTCCTCGCGGCCCGTCGTCATCAGGAGCGAGGCGTTGACCTCGAGCTGCAGCGCGTGAACGCGCCGCGTCCCGGGCTGGCCGTAGGTCGTCACGATGTTGCCGCCGGCGTAGCCGCTGACGTTGTCGTGCACCTCGAAGCCGTGGCGGGTGAAGATGGCGGCCACGGTCGACGCGAGCTCGCGGGCGCACGTCGTGTCGTGTCGCGTGCCGATGATCACCTGGTGGTCCTTCATCCGCCGCGGGCTCCCGGTGTGGCCATCCAGGAGCAGCGCGTAGCCGTAGTGCTGGTGGAGCTCGCCGAGCAGGCGATCCAGGGTCGCGTAGTACGGGTCGTACAGCGCGCAGAGCCGGCTGCTCGAGATCGACGAGGCCGAGCGGCTGCCGGAAGATCGGCGCCTCGCGCATCGTGTGCGTGCGGACCACGCCGCGCCGGGAGCGCACCTCGCCGTCATGGTGCTCGAAGTCGTCACGACGCCGGTTGACGTCGACGAACATGCGCGAGAACGGCGTGGCGAGCACGGTGGCGCCGTGCTCGTGCAGGTCGCCGTACAGATCACCGACGAAGGTGTCGGCGAATCCGTAGGCGAACGTCTCGAACCAGGGCTCGCTGTAGTGGTCGCGCGTGATGTGGGGCAGGGGCTCCGTGCCGTAGTGCGGCACGCTGACGAGCACCGGGGTGCGCGTGCCCGGCGGCGGGCGCCTGACGATCGGGAACGCGTGGTCCGCGATCAGTGTTCTCTCACGACCGGGTTGCGGAGCACGCCGATCTCCGGCACCTCGACCTCGACCAGGTCGCCGTCCTTCATGTTCTCGGTGGCGCCGTCGGTGCCCATCCACAGCACGTCGCCGGGATAGAGCGTCAGGTACTGGCTCATCCGGCTGATGAACTGGCGCACGCCGAAGATCGCGTCCTTCACGGCGTAGGTGAACATCTCCTTGCCGTTCAGCCGGATCGTGACGCGCAGGTCGTCGGGATTGAGTCCGGTGACGATCCACGGCCCCATCGGCTTGAAGCTGTCGGTGTTCTTGCCGCGCCAGAACGTGCGGTCGCCGCGCTGCCACGTGCGCTCGCTCACGTCGTTGCCGATGCGTGTAGCCGAAGACGTAGTCGAGCGCCTCGGCCTCCGACACCTTCTTGCAGCGCTTGCCGATCACCACCACCAGCTCGCCTTCGTACTGGACCTGATCCGTCGCGTCCTTCGGAATCACGATCGGCTCGTCGGTGCGCCACCAGCGCGTTGTTGGCGCGGTAGCCGACGTCGGCGGCCGGCGGAAACTCCGGCTTCACGCCCGCGGCGCTGGGCCATCTCGGTGACGTGCTCGCGATAGTTGACGCCGGCCGCGTAGAACGTCGGCGGAATCACCGGGACCAGCAGCTTGACCCGGCTCAGCATGCTCGTGTTCGACGTCTTCGCATAGCTGTCGAACGGGCTCCCGGTGACCTCGGTCACCGTCGTGCCGTCGATGATCCCGTACGCGACGGTTTTCCCGGACTGGAATCGGCACCACTTCATGGCCGATGCCCCTTGAGGAACGCGCCGACCTCGCGGTTGAAGACGTCCGGGCGCTCGAAGTACGTCGAGTGGCCGGCCGTGTCGACGCGCTCGAAGCGCGAGCCGGGAACGTGCTCGTGCACCTTCGCCGACAGCTCGGGCCAGATGAGCCCGTCCTCGTCGCTGGTCAGGAACATGGTCGGCACCCGCGTGGCGGCGTAGCGCTCGACGGGCGTGGTCAAGCCCAGGAGCTGGTCACGGAAGTCGGGTGTGAGCGGCGCATTCAGCCCCGAGATCTGCGCGTAGAGGAACGAGCGCACCGGCTCTCGCTTGCGGAACGTCGGGCCGATGGCGGCATGCCACAGCACGGCCGGCCGCGGCGGGCTCGAGGCGGCGAGCCGCCGGCGCACGGCGGCGATCTCGTCGTTCGTGAGGTTGCCGACGGTGTTGGCGAGGACGATCGCCCAGAATCGCTCCGGCGCCCGCACGGCCGCGCCCACCGCCGCCCAGCCGCCCATCGACTGGGCGACGAGCGCCGCGCGCGCGATGCCGAGATGATCGAGCAACGCGAGCGCGTCGGTCGCGAGCCCCGCGGGCCCGGGCCCGCCGGGCACGTCCGGCGATTGGCCGAAGCCGCGCTGGTCGACCGTGACGCACCGGTACTCCTCGGCGAACGCCGGCACCTGCTGCCACCAGCTCAGGTGATTGCCGCCGGCGCCGTGCAGGAACACGATCGTCGGGCGCGTTGCCGCCGGTGTCCTCGTAGTAGAGGCGAAAGCCGTCCTTGGTCATGAACGCCATGGTGTGACCTCCTCGACTCAGCTGCGCGGCCCAAGGGTAGCCATCGCCGCGAGAGGCGTCAACGCTATACTCGGCCCCGAAAGGGAGACCCCATGGCCACCGACCTTCACGACCTCTCGATCGCCGAGCTCGCCGGACTGATCGCGGCGCGAAAGCTCTCGCCGGTGGAGCTGACCGAGGCGCTGATCCAGCGCGTCGAGCGGTTCGACGCGCAGACGCGCGCCTTCATCACGCCGACGTTCGATCTGGCCCGGCGCCAGGCGAGGGCGGCCGAGACCGAGATCGCCGGCGGCAAGCACCGGGGCGCGCTGCACGGGATTCCGTTCGCGCTCAAGGACATCTACGACACGAAGGGGATCCTGACGTCGGCGCATTCGCGCGTCTTCGTCGACCGGATCCCCGCCGAGGACGCGACGACCGCGAGCCGGCTCTACGACGCCGGCGCCGTGCTGCTCGGCAAGCTCGCGACCCACGAGATGGCCCACGCCGGGCCCTCGTTCGATCTGCCCTGGCCTCCGGCGCGAAATCCCTGGAACCTGGCGCGCTTCACGGGCGGCTCGTCGTCGGGATCGGGCGCCGCCGTCGCGGCCGGGATGGTCCCGGTGGCGCTCGGCTCGGACACGGGCGGCTCGATCCGGGGCCCCGCATCGCTCTGCGGCGTCGTCGGGCTGATGCCGACCTTCGGGCTGGTGAGCCGCGCCGGCGTCATCACGAACTCCTACACGTTCGATCACTGCGGGCCGCTGGCGCGGACCGTCGAGGACTGCGCGCTGACCCTGGAGGCGCTGGCCGGCTACGATCCGAAGGACGCGGGCAGCCTGAGCCGGCCGATCCCTCGCTACCGCCGAGCGCTCGGCGAGGATCTTCGCGGGCTCCGGATCGGTGTCTTCCGCCACCACTGGGAGGCCGACCTCCCGGCCTCCGAGGACGTTCGGCGCGCGATGGACGCGGCGCTCGACGTGCTGCGGCGGCTGGGCGCCGAGCTCGAGGAGTGTCGCGTGCGGCCGCTCGCGAGCTACTTCGACGTCAAGATCATCATCGCCGAGAGCGAGATCTTCAGCGTTCACCAGAAGAACCTGATCGCCCGGCCCAAGGACTTCGGCGCGGACTTCCGCTCGCGCGCGCTGCCGTCCGTGCTCTTCACCGCCAACGACTACGTTCAGGCCACGCGCGAGCACCGCCGCATGATGGTGGAGATGGAGCCGCTCTATGCGCGGTTCGACGCGTTCGTGACCGCGGGCATGGGCGAGGCGCCGAACATCAGCGACTATCGCAGCGTCTCGTTCTGGCAGAAGGCAAGTCTCTTGACGGCCTGGAACGTGACGAGCCAGCCCGTGCTGATGCTGCCGAACGGCTTCGGCGGCAACGGCCTGCCGCTCGGCATGCAGATCCTCGGGCGGCCGTTCGGCGAGGAGACGATCCTGCGTATCGGCCACGCGTACGAGCGCGCCACCGAGTGGCACACGCGCCGCCCGAATCTCGTGCCGGGCGCGTCAGCGCCGGAGGTGACGCCGCCGCCCGTGCTC
This sequence comes from uncultured Candidatus Rokubacteria bacterium, assembly GCA_963789955.1. Lineage (GTDB taxonomy): Bacteria > Methylomirabilota > Methylomirabilia > Rokubacteriales > CSP1-6 > AR31. The sequence continues at coordinate 82,569 of CAWBMV010000013.1, read as the reverse complement.
TCGGAGCCGACCGATCGCGTCGATCCGGAGACGCGCGATCTCTGCGTGAAGGCCGCGCGGCGCGCGGGGCTTCAGCTCGACGATCTGATGCTGGCTCAGCTGCTGGAGGGCGCGCCGTACGCGCTCGAGATGGTCCGGCGTCTTCGCCGTGACCACGACCTCGCGCACGAGCCGGCGAACGTCTTCAGTTTCCCGCGATAGCGGCGCCGCGCGTGCGCGCGAGCGTCGCTCATAGCTTCAGGTGAGGATCGAGCCAGTCGCGGATCGCGTTGCCGATCAGGTTGATCACGAGCGTCGTGACAAAGATCGCCAGGCCCGGGAAGGTGGCGATCCACCAGGAGTTGAGCATGTAGACGCGGCCCTCGCCGAGCATGTTGCCCCAGGCTGGGGTGGGCGGCTGGATGCCCAGGCCGAGGAACGAGAGGAATGACTCGAGGATGATCACCTGAGCGACCTGCAGGGTCGCGATCACGACGATCACCGAGACGAGATTGGGCATGATCTGGCGGAACACGATCCGCGTGTGGCTCATGCCGAGCGCGCGCCCGGCGAGCACGAAATCCCGTTCGACGATCGCCATGGTCTCGGCTCGAATGACGCGCGCGTAGATCGGCCACCCGGCGACGCCGAGCACGATGATCATGTTCGTGAGGCTCGGACCGAGCACCGCGATCACCGCGAGCGCCAGCAGCACGAAGGGAAACGTCAGCATCACGTTGATTCCCGTCATGATCGTCCAGTCGGTGCGGCCTCCGAAGTAGCCGGCGCCAAGGCCGAGCAGCACGCCGATCGTCGCCGATATGAGCACTGCACCGACTCCGACGACCAGGGACACGCGGCCGCCGTAGATCATCCGTGCCAGCAGGTCGCGGCCGACCTGGTCCGTGCCCAGGAGATGCTCCGAGGTACCGCCGTCCATCCATTGCGGCGGCACCAGCCGGTGACGGATGTCCACCGCGAGCGGATCATGCGGCGCGACCCACGGCGCGAGCGCCGTCGTCACGACGATGAGCAGCAGGATGGCCGCCGCCATGAGGCCCCAGCGCACCCGCGCGAGGCGCCGCATGGTCGCGCGCCCGAGGTCGGGCGCGCTGACGTCCACGTGGGTGAGCTCCAGCTTGGTCGGCGCGCTCGCCGCTTTCATGCAGCGCGGATGCGCGGGTCGATGAATCCGACGATGAGGTCCACGATCAAGTTCACGCCGACGATGAGGAGCGCCAGCAGGATCACCGCGCACTGGACCACCGGGAAGTCCTGGTTGCGGATCGACTCCACGGTCAAGGTGGCGACTCCCGGCCAGGCGAACACCGTCTCGGTGATGATGGCGCCGCCGAGGAGCTGACCGAACTGAAGCCCGAGCACTGTGATCACCGGGATGCAGGCGTTCCGGAACGCGTGCTTCACGACCACCGCGGGCTCCGCCAGACCCTTGGCGCGCGCCGTCTTGATGAATTCCTGGTTCATCACCTCGATGACCCCGGAGCGCACCAGGCGCATCGTGATCGGCGCCAGCGCGGCGCCCAGGCAGAAGGCCGGCATCAAGAAATTTTGCCAGGTGCCGTACCCCGAGGCGGGCAGGGCCTTGAGCCGCACGGCGAAGACGATGATCAACATGATTCCGAGCCAGAAAATGGGCGTGGCTTGACCCGCGACGGCCACGACGGTGCACAGACTGTCCAGCCAGGAGTTGCGCCTGAGCGCCGCGATGATTCCCAGGGGCAGCGCGATCAGCAGCGCGACCAACAGTCCGGAGAAGGTGAGATAGATCGTTGGCGGCATGCGTTCGAGCACGAGCTTGAACGCCGGCGTGTCGGCATACCAGGACTTGCCGAAGTCGCCGAGCGCGGCCCGCGAGAGGAACTTCCAGTACTGCACGTAGAGCGGCCGGTCGAGGCCCAGCAGGTGACGGTACCGCTCGAATTCCTCCTTGCCAGCGTTCTGCGGCAGCAGCAGGAGCACCGGATCGCCGAGCACGTGAAGGATCGTGAACGCGAGGATCGAGATACCGAGGATCACGACCACGAGTTGGACGAGCTGACGAACGATGTAGACGCGCATGCCAAACGAGAGGCCCGGGCCCGGAGCGACCCGGGCCCTACCTCGGTGGCGTGCCCTACTTCGTCCGCGGCGTCACGGCCCACATCCGGTCGATCTCGTCCCGTGGCGCCTCGTAGTTGATCCGATTGCTGATGCCCCACACACCGCGCAGCCCCCACTTGAAGAGATAGGCCGCGTCGTCGTGGATCAGCTTCTGGGCCTTCGCGTAGATTTCCATCCGCCGCTTGGGGTCGAGAGTCGAGCGCCCCTGGATGACGAGGTCGTCCAGCGCCTTGTTGCAGTAGACGCTATACGGCTGGCCGCACGTCATCACGTCGAACAGGATCGCGTCGGCGTCGAAGATCGAATAGTAGCCCCACGACCACTCGAACATCGGCTCCGCCTTGCCGTCGCGGACCAGATTCGTGAACGGGCCCACCTCGCCGACCATCCGCGCTTTGGTTCGGATGCCAGCCTTCACGAGGTCGGCCACGATCGCGTCGGAGGTCTGGACCACCCCGGGCTCCACCGTCGGCTGGCCGCGCAGGAAGCCGACCTCGAGCCCGTTCGGGTAGCCGGCCTCGGCGAGCAGCTTCTTGGCCTGGGCAAGGTCTTGCTTGTAGGGCTTCAGCGCCGGATCGAAGCCGAACGCCATCGGATTGACCGTGGTGGCAGTTCGGTCGCCCAGTCCGTTGAGGACGTGCTTGATGATCGAATCGATGTCGACTGCGAGGTTGGCCGCCAGACGGACGCGGCGATCCTGAAACGGGTTCGCGCCCGACCGGCCGGCCTGATCCAGCTGGATGAAAGCGGTGCGCAGGATGGGTGACGTGCCCGTGTGAGCCTGGCCCGATTTGTCGATCACGTCCATCTGGTCGGGCGGCACCGCCTTGATGAGGTCCACTCCGCCTGAGATCAGCTCGGCGATCTGGGTGGCCTGCTCGGGAATGATGCGGATGCGGACGTACTTGAAGGCCGGCTTCGGTCCCCAGTAGTCGTCATTGCGGACGAGCAGATGCTCCTGCTTCTTGTTCCATCTCACGAGCTTGTAGGGCCCGGTGCCGACCGGGTTCTCCTGCATCCACTCCTGGCCCTTCTCCCGTATGACCTTCTCGGACTGCATCACCTGGGCGGTGAGCCGCTCCACGAAGAGCGGATAGGGCCCGTCGGTCTTGAAGCGTACGGTGAGATCGTCCACCACCTCGACGCTCTTGATCTTGGCGTGATTTCCGCGAGCCGTCAGCTTGTTCTCGGGATTCAGCACGCGGTCGAAGGTCGCCTTGACGTCCTTCGCGCCGAACGGTGTGCCGTCGTGGAATCTGACGCCCTTGCGAAGCTTGACCTCCCACGTCGTGTCGTCGAGGCTCTTCCACGACACGGCGAGGCTCGGGCCGACCTTGCCGGTCTTGAGGTCGCGCGCCGCGAGATGGTCGAAGACGTTGTAGCCGAGGATGATGCTCTCACGAAGCACCGAGTTCGGTGGATCCCAGTTCTGGACGTCGCTCTGCAGAGCGTAGACGAGCGTATCCTCTTTGCTCTGTCCGAGGACGTCCCCGGGAGAGAAGAGGCTGAGGAACAGCAGGAACATCAACCCAAGTGTTGTGGCTTGAACCATGTCACCCTCCACCAGAACGGCGCCCATGCGATCTGACGCAGGGCACGGATACCTGCACCGCGAGTAGCCAACGTTTCATGGACGCCTCCTTGCGAATCGTTCGGTGACGATACAACAAGCGCGGGGAGAGGGGAAGCGCGGGGATCGTCTGCCCGCCTTTTAGGCTAGAATCCCGCGAGGGAGGCACCATGAACATCCGCCCGAATCGCATCAAGGACAAGCTCGCGGCCGGCCAGGTGGCGACGATCGTCGCCGGCACCAACGAACCCGACCTGATCGATCAGCTCGGCACCCTCGACGTCGACGGGATCTGGCTCGAGGGCGAGCACGGCGGCGTCGACTACGCCGACCTCGGCAACCTGACGCGCGCCTGCGATCTGTGGGGCAAGACGTCGGTCGTCCGCGTGATGGACAACGATTACGCGACCATCTACCGCACGCTCGATCGGGGCGCGCAGGGCATCGTGATCCCGCACGTCAACAACCGCGTCGAGGCCGAGTCGGTCGTCGCCGCCGGCAAGTTCGCGCCGCTCGGCAAGCGCGGGATGTACACGAGCCGTCAGGGCTTCGGCGTCGACGCCTATCTCAAGACCGCCAACGACCAGAGCCTGTTGATCGTCTTGATCGAGGACATCGTCGCGGTCCGGAGCCTCGACGAGATCCTGAAGGTCGACCACATCGACTGCTTCTTCGTGGCGCCGAGCGATCTGGCGACCTCGATGGGCCAGATCGGGAACATGACGCACCCGGAGGTCCAGCAGACCATCGACGGCGCGATCAAGAAGATCGTGCAGTCCGGCCGCGTGGCCGGCACGCTCGTCAACGTGGGCAACGTGGAGCGTTACACCCGCCTGGGGGTGCGCCTGGTGATGACGAGCTTCTTTCCGTGGATCCAGGCGGGCGCCAAGGAGCTGATCGAGCGGGCGGCCGCGGGTGCGCGGGGCTGACGCGCGCGACCTTGGCCGAGGCGCTCGGCGTCACCACCGGCGACGTCGTGGCGCTGGTCGGAGGGGGCGGCAAGACCACCGCGATGTTTCGGCTGGCGCGCGAGATCGTCGAGCGGGGTGAGCCGGGTACTGACGACCAGCACCACCCACATCTTTGCCGACCAGGTCGCGCTGGCGCCCGCCTCCGTGCGAGCGACCGAGGCGACCCGGGAGAGCGTGCTGGCCGCGCTGGATGCTCGCCGGCACGTGCTCGTCATCGGCGATACGGATCCCACCACCGACCGGGCCGCGGGGGTCTCGCTGGATCTGTTCGCTCGCTTGCGCACGTGGTGCCCGGACGTGTGTCTGCTGAACGAGGCGGATGGATCGCGCAGACGGCCGTTCAAGGCGCCGGCCCGGCACGAACCCGCGATTCCGCCCGAAACGACCCTGGTCGTGCCGGTCGTCGGCGCCGACGTTTTCGGCGCGCCGCTGGACGCCGAGCACGTCCACCGCCCCGAGCTGGTCCAGGCGCTGAGCGGCGCCGCCCCGGGTACGCGGATCACGCCGGAGCTGGTGGCGCGGGTCCTGGCTCATCCCGAGGGCGGACGCAAGAACGTGCCGGCGAGGGCTCGCGTCGTGGTCCTGATCAACAAGGTCGAGACCCTGGCCGACCGGGAGCCGGCGCGCGAGACCGCCGCGCGCCTGTTGCGCGAGCCCGCGATCGAGGCCGTCGTGCTCGCCGCCGCGAGCGCCGACGAGCCGGTGCTCGAAGTGTGCAGGCGATAAAGGAGATCGATATGACCACCGTCCAGACCGCGCTGGGTCCGATCGCGACGACCGAGCTGGGGCCCACGCTGATGCACGAGCACGTCGTCACGCGCTCCCCGGGTGTGCAGGAGAACTGGCCGCATCTGTGGGACCGCAACGGCATTCTGGATATCGCCGAGCGGAAGATGGCCGAGCTCTACAGCCGTGGCATCCGCTCGATCGTCGACCTGACCACCGTCGATCTCGGGCGCGACATCGACCTGATCCTCGGGGTCGCGCGCCGCTCGCGCGTGCACATCGTCGTCGCCACCGGCGTGTGGTGGATGCCGCAGCGCTACTTCAGCGCGCACGGCGTCGACGCGGTCGCCGATCTGTTCATCCGCGACATCACCCAGGGCATCGCCAACAGCGGCGTCAAGGCCGCGATCATCAAGTGCGCGACCGACACGGCCGGCGTGACGCCGGTGATCGACAACGTCCTGCGCGCCTCCGCGCGCGCGCAGAAGGCGACCGGCGTGCCGATCTCGACGCACACGTGGGCGGCCGGGCGGACCGGCGAGATGCAGCAGGCGATCTTCGCCCAGGAGGGCGTCGACCTGAGCCGCGTCATCATCGGCCACAGCGGCGACAGCGAGGATCTCGGCTACTTGCGCGGGCTCATGGAGCGGGGGAGCACGATCGGGATGGACCGCTTCGGCCTCGAGAACTTCCTGACCACGTCGAAGCGGGTGGAGGTGGTCGCGCGTCTCTGCGCCGAGGGCTACGCGGGCAAGATGGTTCTCTCGCACGACGCCAACTGCTGGTCGGACATGCTGTCGGAGGAAGCCAAGCGCCGGACGCGGCCGCAGTGGAACTACAACCACATCCCGGACGACATCCTCCCGGCGCTCCGCAAGGCGGGTGTCAAGGAGGATCAGATCGAGCAGATGCTCGTGACGAATCCGCGGGCGATCTTCGAGGCGAACAAGAAGGCGTGAAGCGGCTCGTCCTCGTCGCGGCTCTGCTCGTCGCCCTCGGCGCCGCCGAGGCGCGAGCCGAGCCGACGGGAGCCGCGCTGCCGGGCCTCGAGATCCTACGACGAGATGATGACGGCGCTGATCAAGAAGTGGGACGTGCCCGGCGCCGGGCTCGCGGTCGCTCACCAGGGCAAGCTCGTGCTGGTGCGGGGCTACGGGCTCGCCAACAAAGAACGGTCGCATCGCGGTGGCGCCCACCAGCCGATTCCGTCTCGCGAGCCTGTCCAAGACGGTCACGGCGGTCGCCGTGCTTCAGCTCGTGCAGGACGGCCGGCTCAAGCTCGACGACAAGATCGTGCCGATCCTCTCGGCGATCATCGGTCCGCGTGCCGACCGGATCACGGATTCGCGCGTCCACGACATCACGGTGCGCCACCTGCTCCAGCACTCGGGCGGCTTCGACCGCAACCGCTCCGGGGACGTCGTGTTCATGCCGGGGGCGGTCGATGCGGTTCAGCGCCAGGGCGGGCCGCTTCCGCCGGACTGTCCGACGATCATGCGCGATACGCTCGAGCGCAAGCTCGACTTCGCGCCGGGTGAGCGCTTCGCCTACTCCAACATCGGCTACTGTATCCTCGGGCGTGTCGTCGAGCGGGTGACGGGCGTGACGTACGAGACGCACGTGCGCCAGCACGTTCTGGGGCCGGTCGGGGCGACCCGCATGACGATCGGCCACACCTTGCGGCCGGCGGATGGCGAAGTGACGTACTACGACTACCGCGGAGCGAAGGAAGTGAAAGCGATGCCGGGTCTCGGCCTGAAAATCGCGCCGCAGCCCTACGGCGCCTTCGCGCTGGAGACGATGGACTCGTATGGCGGCTGGATCGGCGCGCCCGTCGACTACCTGCGCTTCATCCTGGGGATCGACGGCCGGCGCGGCGCGGCTCTTCTGAACGCCGCGATTCTCGCCGAGATGAACGCGCGCACCAGGCTGGAAGCGGGGACGGCCGACGGGGACGAAGCGAGCGGCAACGGTGTGTTCTACGGCCTCGGCATCCGTATCCGACCCATCACGCACGGCGCCAACCTGTTCCACACCGGCTCGCTGCCCGGGACAAACGCGTTGGCTGTTCGCACGGCCGATGGGTTCGCCTGGGTCGTCGCGTTCAACAGCCGGCCGCAGGATCGTGGTGGTTTCAGAGGTGAGGCCGACCGGGGCCTGTGGGCCGCCAAGGGCAAGGTGAAGCGATGGCCGGATGGCGATCTGTTCGGACAAAACCAGTGAGGAATCATGGCTGACATCCCGATCACGCTGACCTGCGCCGACTACGCGCGCATCATGCCGCTCGCGACCGGCGAGGTGAAGCCGGACGGCATCGCGCTCACGATGATCCTGGGCAGTCGCGGCTCGTGGCCGGCGCGTGCCGAGATGCTCCGTCGCGCCGTCCAGGACCCGGCGGTGCAGGGCGGAGAGTGGTCGATGGCGCAGTATCTCTACCGCATCGACAAGGGCGATCGCCGCTACGTCGGCATTCCCGTGTTCCCGCTGCGCAACTTCACCGCGCGCGATCTCTACATCCGGCGAGGCGGCCCGATCCGGTCGGCGGCCGAGCTGGCCGGCAAGCGGATCGGCATGTACAGCTACACCGCCAGCGGCTCGATCTGGTACCGGCATTTTCTCCGGTTCATCGGGCTCGAGCCGTCGACGATCCAGTGGTGGATCGGCGACATCGACACGCCGTGGTCCGCGCCGATGGACCAGACCTTGCCGCCGGGCGTGAACGCGCCGGCCAAGGGGCGGTCGCTGTCGGACATGCTGATCGCCGGTGAGCTCGACGCGATCTACAGCCCGCCGCGCCCCGAGGCCTATCACCCGAGAACGGGTCCGATCGTGCGCCTCTTCCCGGACTTCCGCCTGGTCGAGCAGGAGTACTTTCTCAAGACCGGCGCGTTTCCGCCGCAGCACCTGATCGTCCTGCGCCGCGAGGCGTGGGAGGCGAATCCGAGGATCGCGCGGAGCCTCACCGAGGCGTTCATCGCCGCCAACGACTGCTTCACCGCCGCGCAGAAGGGATTCCCGTACGCGACGCCGTGGCTCGAGGCCGAGCTCGAGGAGACGGCGGCCGTGATGGGCGAGGACTTCCATCCCTATGGGCTCGAGCGGAATCGCTCCCAGATCGAGGCGTTCGCGGGCGAGGCGTTCCGGCTGGGCCTGACCAGTCGTCAGATCACGACCGAGGACTACTTCGCGGACTACCTCAAGGGAGGGTGAGTCTCATGCCGATCATCCTGGGAACGGGCGCGCATCGCTACGAGGTCGTCGACAACTGGGCGAAGCTGCCGCCCGGGCAAGAGTTCAACGCCGACGTCGCCGCGGTCGGCGTGGACACGCAGGATCGCGTGTACGCATTCAACCGCGGCAAGCACCCGATGGTCGTGCTCGATCGCGACGGCAACTTCCTGCGCTCGTGGGGCGAGGGATTGTTTCCGCGCGCGCACGGCGTGCACATGGCGCCGGACGAGACCTTGTGGCTGACCGACGACGGCGATCACACGGTCCGCCACTGCACGCTCGACGGCAAGGTGCTGCTGACCTTGGGGATCCCCGGCAAGCCGAAGCCCTACATGAGCGGCGAGCCGTTCCATCGCTGCACGCACACCGCGCTGTCGCCCCAGGGCGATATCTACGTCTCCGACGGGTACGGCAACTCGCGCGTGCACAAGTTCGCGCCGAACGGCACCTTGCTGCGCTCGTGGGGCGAGCCGGGGACCGACCCGGGCCAGTTCAACATCGCGCACAACATCTGCTGCGATGCCGACGGCTGGGTCTACGTCGCCGACCGCGAGAACCATCGCGTCCAGGTGTTCGACGGCAACGGCAAGTTCGAGACGCAGTGGATCAACATGCACCGGCCGTCCGGCCTCTACATGGAGCGCGGCGGGCAGGGCCGCTTCTACGTCGGCGAGATCGGCGGCGGCATGGGCGTGAACTACGACATGCCCAACATCGGACCGCGCGTGAGCATCTACAGCCACAAGGGCGAGCTGCTGGCGCGCCTGGGCCAGCGCCCGGCCGGACTCGAGCTCGGCCAGTTCATCTCACCGCACGGGCTCGCCGTCGACTCGCGCGGCGACATCTACGTGGGCGAGGTCTCGTACACCAACTGGGGCAATCGTTTCAAGGGGCAGGGGCATCCGCCGGGGCTCAGAAGCTTGCAGAAGCTCGTGAAGGTCGCGTAGCGGGCGCGTTCGTCACGCGATGACCTTGAACCGCGCAGTGATCGCGATGTGCGCGGCCCAGGCCTGCGCCCAGATCGGCGCGTTCGCCGTGGCGGCGCTCCTGCCGACCTTGATCACCGCGTGGTCGCTCAGCAACACCGAGGCGGGCTGGATCAGCGGCATCTACTACGCCGCCTACACGCTCGTGGTCCCGCTCCTCTCGTCGCTGACGGATCGCGTGGATCCCAAGCGCGTGTATCTCGGCTCGGTCGCGCTGACCGCGCTCGCCTTCGCCGGCTTCGCCTGGGTCGCGAGCGGCTTCTGGTCGGCGCTGGCGTTCCGGGCATTGATGGGCGCCGGCTGGGCCGGCAGCTACATGCCGGGGCTCAAGGCGTTGAGCGACGCGGCGGAAGGCCCGCAGCAGTCGAGAGCCGTCGCCGCGCACGCGGCGGCGGTCGGCGTGAGCGGCGCGCTCTCGTTCGCTGTCGCCGGGGCCGTGAACGCCTGGCTCGGCTGGCAGTGGGCGCTGGTGCCGGGCGCGCTCGGGGCCGCGCTCGCGTTTGTACTGGTCCTCATCGGGTTGCCGTCACGGCCACTCAAGCCGGCCGCCGGCCCGCGCGGCGCGCTACTCGACTTCCGGCCGATTCTCCGCAACCGATCGGCGCTCGCCTATTCGGTCGCGTACTGCGTGCACACGTGGGAAATGTCCGCGCTGCGCGGCTGGGTCGTCGCGTTTCTCACCTTCGTGGCCGCCCAGGCGCCCGGCGCGTGGACGCCGCTGGCGCCGGCGACGGTCGCGAGCGTGATGGGTCTGGTCGGAGTGTGGGCCAGCGTGTGGGGCAACGAGCTCGCCATTCGATTCGGGCGACGACGCTTCATCCTGGGCACGATGCTCAGCTCGGCGGCGCTGGCGGCCGTAATCGGCTTCAGCGCGGCGCTCCCGTACGCGGGCGCGGCGGCGCTCATCCTGCTCTACGCCATGCTGATCTGGTCCGATTCGTCGTCCTTGACGGCGGGCAGCGCCGGCAGCGCCGAGCCCGGCCGACGCGGCGCGACCCTCGCCGTGCACTCGACCTTGGGCTACGCCGGCGGGTTTCTCGGTCCACTGGCGCTCGGCGCGACGCTCGATCTCCTCGGCGGCGCCAGTGTCGTGGGGTGGGGCGTGGCATTCGGCCACGTCACGATCGCCCTGCTCCTCGGGGCGCTCGCGTTCGTGTGGCTGCGGCCCGCGGATCTGGCCGGCGATCGTGCGCTGGCGGCTACTCCTGCCGCGGCCCCGCCGGTAAATCGCGCCTGACGTCGGGCTCCAGGCGGTCAGGCGCGCTCGAGCGACACCTGCTCGGCGTAGGCGGCGCGGTAGCCTTCGTACGAACGCTCGTAGGCGGCGCGCGCCGCGGAGTCGAGGTCGGCGGCAGGCGGGGGCTCGAGATCGAAGTGGCCGTAGGTGTCGACGCCGCGGACGAGCATGGCGGGCGTCTTGTGCTTCACGCCCAGATGCTGCACCGAGGTCGGGACGTAGCTGATCGCGAGGCCGACGCGACGTCCGCGCGACTGATTCGGCTGCGAGCGGTGCAGGCAGAGCGTGTGGTGCAGAGAGAATTCGCCGGCGCGCAGCGGGGCGTGCATGGCGGGCCGGTCGTCGATCTCGCCGACGATCGCCTGACCGGCGCGGTTGACGCTGCCCGCGACGACGCCGGCGCGATGCGGGCGCTGGCCGCCGTGATGGCTACCGGGCAGGAACTCCATGCAGCCGTTCTCGGCGGTCGCGTCGGTCAGCGCGAGCCACGCGGTCACGTGCACGTAGGGGCGAAGGCCGAAATACGTCGCGTCCTGATGCCAGGCGGCGATCGCCGCGCTCTCCGGCTCCTTGATGAACCACGTGGAGGTGTACACGAGGATGTTCGGGCCGATCAGGTCCTCGACGGTGTCGAGGATCGCGGGATGCCGCGTGAGCGAGTGCACCCAGGACAGCAGCACGTGGGTGCGAGAGCGATAGCGCGCGTCCGTGCCGTCCGAGGTCAGCGGTCCGCCCACCGTCTGCTCGAACGCCTCGAGCTTCCTCAGGCACGCCGCGGCTTCTTCTCGCGTGAGCGCGGCATTGGGCGAGAGGAATCCGTCGTCCTGGTAGCGTTCGACCTGGGCCGGCGAGAGCATCTTCGGCATCGTCGGGCATGGTAACAGCCTCGTCGCCCGGAGCGCCAGGTCACCCCTCGCGGCTCCGCTCCGCGAACCGCGGCGCGCCGTGGCGCGGCAGCCCGAGCGCGATGAGAATGCCGAGCGCATTGCCGCCCGCGGAGATCAGCACCGCGGTTCGATAGCTCTGCGTCAGGTCGAACAAGCGGCCGGCGAGCGATCGGCAGCACGATCGCGGCGGCGCACCACGCGAGATAGAGGCGGCTCGCGATGCGTCCGTACAGCGCGCGTCGCCAGTAGACGGCCACCGCCGCCGCCGTGACGCCGGAGATCAGGCCGTAGCCCACGCCCACGAGGGCGAGGGAGAGCACCGACACGCCCGGCCCCGGCCAGATGGTCAGCGCGACGTTGCCGGCGAGCGCGATCGCGTGGGCGCTCGCCGCGACGGTGGGGATCGTGAGCCAGTCGACCATCCATCCGCCGCCGACCCGCGCGACCGCGATGGTGCCGGCGATGAACGTCGTGCCGTAGACGGCCATCGCGGTCGCGCCGCCGTAGGCCACGATGATACCGGCGGCTTGACTCAGCACCATCAGCCCGGCGGACGCCGCCAGAAAGAACACGAGCCAGAGCTGCCAGAACACGACGCGACGGCGCTCGTCGGCATCGGGCGCGTCGGCGGCGCCGATCGCGGCGAGCCGCACGCCGGATCGGCCGATCAGCCAGGCACTGATCACGCCGGTGACGGCCAGCACGACGGCGAGCGCCCACAGCGCGGCGCGGACGCCGAGCGCGCCGACGCACCATCCGAAGAGCGGCGCGGCGATCATCGCGCCCGCCGGTAAGAGGCTCACCGCGTAGCCGTTCGCGAGGCCGTGGCGTCGAGTCACCGCGAGATTCAGCGCTTGCTGCACGAGGATGTAGCTCGCGCCGCCCCCGGCGCCGAAGAGCACGCCGTAGCCGATGGCCAGCTGCGGCAGGCCGCCCGCGGTCGCGGCGAGCGCGGCGCCCAGGGCGCTCGAGGCGGCGCACGCCATTACCAGAATAGGCGGCGACGTGAGGCGGTAGACGTAGGGCGCGACGTTCATCCCGAGGCCGAATCCGGCCGCCGCCAGCGCGAAGACGAACGCGAGGTCGGCGCGGCTGAGCCCGAGGAGGGCTTCCAGCGGTTTCAGGAAGACGCTGAACGCGTAGAGCGAGCCGATCGGGGTGTTGAGGGCCGTCGCCGCCGCGACGACGCGCCACGCACTCGGCCTGACGCTCCCGTCGCTCACGGCGAGGAAGTATACTCAAGGACCCGAGATGAAGGTCGGCGTGATCTTTCCTCAGACCGAGTGCGGCGCGGACGTCGGCGCCATCGCCGAGTTCGTGCGCGCCGTCGAGGCGATGGGCTTCGATCATCTCTTCGTGGCCGACCACGTGCTGGGCGCCGATCCGAAGTTCCATTCACACCCGTCGCTCGCCAACTACTCGCACGAGAGCGTCGTCCACGAGTCGCTCACCTTGATGGCGTACTTCGCCGCGATCACGCAGCGGATCACGCTCGCCACCGGCATCCTGATCCTGCCGCAGCGCCAGACGGTGCTGGTCGCCAAGCAGGCGGCCGAGATCGACGTGCTGAGCGGCGGCCGGATGCGGCTCGGGATCGGCGTCGGCTGGAACGCGGTCGAGTTCGAAGCGCTCAACGAGCGCTTCGAGAACCGCGGCCGTCGCAGCGCCGAGCAGGTCGCCGTCATGCGCGCCCTGTGGACCCAGCCGGTGGTCGACTTCCGCGGCGAGTTTCATCGGATCGACCACGCCGGGCTGAATCCCATGCCGATCCAGCGTCCGATTCCCGTCTGGTTCGGCGTGGGCAGCCGCGACCACGCGGTGCCGCCCGAGGCGGCGCTGCGTCGAATCGGTCGCCTGGCCGACGGCTGGAGCCCGAACCTCACGCCCGACGACCAGGGCCGGGCGCTGGTCGCCCGGGTGCACGGCTACGCGCGCGAGGCCGGGCCGTGATCCCGATCGGCTGCCGCTCGAGGGCCGCATTCGCCTCGCGGGCCAGAGCCCCGACGGCTGGGCCAAGCAGGTGAGCGCGTGGAAGGCGCTCGGCGCCACGTCCGTCATCGCCGAGCCGCGCGGTTCGGGCCTCAAGTTTCCCCAGGGACATCTCGACGTGCTGCGCCGATTCAAGGACACGCAGGTCTGAGCCAGGAGGAGAGTCATGAACGACACGCTGACGGGGGAAACCGTCGAGCTCCTGCAGCAGATGATCCGCAACCAATGCGTGAACGACGGCACCGTCGCGTCCGGCCACGAGGCGCGCACCAGCGCGCTGCTGCGCTCGTATCTCGAGGGCAGCGGCCTCGACATCGACGTCTACGAGCCCGACGGCGCTCCCGGCCGCGCCAGCCTGGTCACCCGAATCGAGGGGACGGATCCCGCCGCGCCGACGTTGTGCCTGATGGGCCACACGGACGTCGTGCCGGTCACGCCGTCGCACTGGACGCGGGACCCGTTCGGCGGCGAGCTCGTGAACGGCGAAGTGTGGGGCCGCGGCGCGGTCGACATGCTGAATCTCACCGCCTCGCAGGCGGTCGTCCTGAAGGCGCTGGCCCGGCGCGGCTGGCGGCCGCGGGGCACCCTGGTCTATCTCGCGTGCGCCGACGAAGAAGCGGGCGGCGTGCACGGCGCGGGGCATGTCTGCAAGCGACACTGGGACGCGCTCCGCGCGGATTATCTGCTGACGGAGAACGGTGGCACCGTCAGCTCGCACAACGGCCAGCTGAACGTCACCGTGCACGTGGGCGAGAAGGGCGTGGCCTGGCGACGGTTGCGTGTGAAGGGGACGCCCGGTCACGGCTCGATGCCGTACGGCGCGGACAATGCCTTGATCAAGGCCGCGCATGTCGTCACGCGGCTGGCGGACTACCGCCCGGCACCCTACGTGAGCGACCTCTGGCGCGGCGTGGTCGGCTCGCTCGATCTGGACGCGGCGGTGAAAGAGGCGCTGATCGATCCCTCACGCGTCGACGAGACGATCGGCAAGCTTCCGCCGACCATGGCCAAGTCGGCGTGGTCGGCGACGCACACGACGTTCTCGCCGAACATGTGCCGGGGCGGCGTGAAGACCAACGTCATTCCGGACGTCGTCGACATCGAGGTCGACATCCGGACGATCCCGGGCGACAACGAGGACGAAGTGCGGCGCCATCTCGACAAGGCGCTGGGCGACCTCTCGGACGAAGTGATCGTCGAGAAGCTCTTCTCCAAGCAGGCGTCGGTCTCGCCCACGGGCACCCCGCTCTGGGACGTGCTCGGCAAGGTGGTCGATCGGCACTATCCGGGCGCGAAGCTCCTCCCGCGCCTGATCGTCGGCTTCACCGACGCGCCGTACTTCCGCGAGCACGGCGCCGTCGCGTACGGCTTCGGTCTGTTCTCGCGCTCGCTGACGTCCGAGGCGATGTCGGGGCGGTTCCACGGTAACGACGAGCGGATCGACGTCGAGTCGCTGGCGCTGACTACACAGGCGTGGATGGATACCTGCGAGCTCTTCCTGGGCTGACGCAGGTCGATGACGGTGTTGGCGACGAGGGCGGCGAGGATCAAGGCGCCGCCGGCCAGTGAGGCTGTGCTCGGGCGCTCGCTGAGGATGAGCCAGACCCAGAGTGGTCCCAGGACGGTCTCGAGCATGCCGATCAGCGCGGTCTCCGCGGCGGGAAGCAGCCGGGCGCCCGTCATGAAGAGCAGGAAGCCCGCGCCGAACTGTCCCACACCGAAGAACGCCAGGAGCGCCGAAGTCGCGCGCCGAGATCGCGAACGGGTCGGCGAGCGGGAGCGCGATCAATCCCGTGAGCGCCGTCGAGAGCGCCGCCGCGGGCGTCATCTGGATGTCGGGGTGGCGGCGCACCAGGACCGTCGCGACCGCGAAGCTCACCGCCATGACGATCGCGAGCAGATCGCCGACCGCGTCCCGTGCGCGTAGGAGTTGGACACCATCACCACCGTGCCCGCGAGGGCGACGCTCATCGTCACCCAGGTCCGCAGCGCGACCCGCTCGCCGAGCCAGATCCAGCCGAGCAGGCCCGCGACGTAGGGGCCCGTGGACATGAGGATCAAGGTGTTGGCCACCGACGTGTAGGCCAGCGAGAAGATGAAGCACGTGGACGCCGCCGCCATGCACGCGGCGACGAGCACGACCGGGCGCCCGCCCTCGCGCCACTGCGCGACGATGCTACGGCCGCGGACGACCGACAGCAGAGCGGCCAGGAAGAGCGAGGCGAACACGCTGCGCCAGAGGCTGGTGGTCCAGGGGCTCGTGCCGACGAGCCGGACGATGAGCCCGCCGCTGCTCCAGCACACGGCCGCGCAGGCCACCAGCAGGGCGCCGCGCCGTGTGGCGGGCGTCGCGTGATCCCGCCGCGTCGCGCTCCTGGCGATACTTGACCGCATGTGGGTCGCGGGCTAGTCTACAGCACTCGTCGCACCGACTACGAACCCCCGGAGCGGAGGCTCTGAATGAAATGTCCCCGATTCGAGGCGCATAACCTGTTCCCCTGGCTGGCCGTCGCGCTGATCCTGATCACCGCCGCATCGACGATCATCCCGTTCTCGTCCCCGGCGGGCGCGGCGGCCAAGGGCAAGCTGGTCCTCGCGTGGCACGCGGGCTTCGCGTCGCGCTGGCTGGATCCCCAGGAGCACGACGGCACCGCCACGCCCGACAACTTCTTCACGGCCATCCACGACGCGCTGATCAAGAACCAGGGCACCGAGCTCTACGACCATCTGGCCCTGGCCGAGCATTTCACGGTCGCCCCCGACGCCAAGAGCGCCACGTTCACCCTGCGCAAGGGGATCAAGTTCCACAACGGCGACCCGGTCACCCCGCAGGACGTCAAGTTCACCTACGAGAACTACCGCGGTGCCAAGGCCGACGTCTTCAAGAAGCGGACCGAGCGCATCGACATCGTGGACGACCGCACGATCCGCTTCGTCTTCAAGGAGCCCTTCCTCGACTTCGCCATCCTGTTCGGAACCGCCAACGTCGCGGGCGCCGACTGGGTGGTGCCCGAGAAGTACTACAAGCAGGTCGGCGCCGACGCCTTCAAGCAGAAGCCCATCGGCGCCGGACCCTACAAGCTCGTGCGCCAGGAGCCGGGCGTGCGGATCGAGATGGAGGCGTTCGACGGCTACTACCGCCCGGTCAACGCCAAGCAGCTGGTGATGATCTCGGTGCCGGAGGCGGCCACGCGGGTGGCCATGCTGGAGCGCGGCGAGGCGGACATCATCTACAACGTACCCGGCGAGCTGATCAACAAGGTCAGCAAGCTCCCTGGCGTGACCCTGGCGCCGGTGCTGTCCGGCTCCTTCTTCATCGAGTTCCCCGGATTTCAGGACCCGAAGAACCCGTTCCATGACAAGCGCGTGCGCGAGGCGGTCAGCCTGGCCGTCGACCGGCGGGCGATGAACCAGGCCGAGTCCGCGGGCATGGGCAAGGCGAGCGGCAACTGGATCAACGACGATGTCCTGTACGCGATCGAGTGGCCCGAGTTCCCGCGGAACGTGGAGAAGGCCAAGCAGCTCCTGCGCGAGGCGGGCTATCCGAACGGGTTCGACGTGGACTGGGTCACGCCGCTGCCCGCGTTCTACTCGCGGGGCGAGCGCCTCGTCGCGCACCTTCGCGAGGTCGGCATCCGCGCCCGCCTGCAGACCATGGAGCGCGGGATCTTCCTGCAGCGGCTCCAGGGCGGCCTCAAGGAGTTTCCGGGAACCCAGATCATCCTGCACGGCGCGCGGATCGGGGGCAGCTGGTCCTTCTGGTACGAGGGCCACTTCAAGTGCGGCGGCTTCAACTCGCGCGACCGCATCTGCGTGAAGGATCTCGACGGCAAGTTCGACCAGTACGAGCGGTCGATCAACCTGGCGGAGCGCAAGAAGCTCGCCGAGGAGATCCAGCGCGGCATCCTGGAGAACTACTATCTCGTACCCGTGTTCCGCCACGCGTTCGTCAACGCGATCGGACCCCGCGTCGTGCTGCAGAAGTGGCAAGACGTCTTCCCGACGATCACCACCGGCTACGCCTATCCGTGGGAGGACATCAAGGTGAAGGATCAGTAGCCGGCCGCCATGTCGCAGTTCATCATCCGGCGCGTTGCTGTACAGCATCGTCACGCTCTTCATCTTGAGCGGGACGATCTTCCTCATCGTCCGGCTCACCGGCGACCCGGTGGCGCTCATGGCGGAGGCCACCGCCCGCCCCGAGGATCTCGAGCGGGTCCGCCACCTGTGGGGGCTCGACCGCTCGTGGCCCGTGCAGTACGTGACCTTCATGCAGAACGCCCTCCAGGGCGAGCTCGGCAAGTCCTTCAACTACCGGCTTCCGGTCAGCGAGCTCTACTTCCAGCGGCTGCCCAACTCGCTGACCCTCGGGCTGGCCGCGACGCTCATCTCGCTCCTGATCGGCATTCCCGCCGGCATCATCTCGGCGGTGAAGGTGAACAGCGCGTGGGACAACGTCGCGAAGGGCGTCGCGCTGCTCGGCCTCGCGATTCCCGGCTTCTGGCTCGGCCTCGTGCTGATCCTCGTCTTCTCCGTCTGGCTCCGCTGGCTGCCGACCTCCGGGGCCGGCGACTGGAGGCATGTGGTCATGCCGGCGCTGGCACTCGGCTGGTACTTCGCCGCGTCGATGCTGCGGCTGACCCGCTCGAGCATGCTCGAGGTGCTCGGCAGCGAGTACATCAAGCTCGCCCGACTCAAGGGGCTTCCGGACTTCGTGGTCATCGCCATGCACGCGTTCAAGAACGCGCTCATTCCGGTCTTCACGCTGGCCGGCGTCAACATGGTGGTGATGGTCAACGCCGCCGTCATCATCGAGGTGGTCTTCGCGTGGCCGGGCATCGGCCGGCTGCTCTACGAGGGCATCTTCCAGCGCGACTTCCCGCTGGTGCAGGGCGTCGTGATCATGGCCGGCTTCATGATCGTCGGCATCAACCTGGCCGTGGACATTCTCTATGCCTTCATCGACCCGAGAATCAGGCTCTCGAGATGAGCCCAACATCGGGCTCACGAGGTAGATGACGATGGCGACCATCCCGGCCGACACGCGGCTCGCGTCACGACGAACGGAAACGGGCCGGCTCCGCGCGGTCGTCAAGGCGGCGCGCCAAGCGCCGCTGGCCGCGGTCGTCATCCTCGGCGGCCTGATTCTCGTGGCCGCGCTCGCCGATCTCATCGCGCCGTACGAGCCGACACTGCCGGTGAAGGGCGCGGAGATATTCGCGCCGCCCTTCTGGATGGAAGGCGGCAGCGTGGCGATACCGCTCGGCACCGATTTCCAGGGCCGGGACATCCTGAGCCGGCTGATCTACGGCGCGCGCGTGTCGCTGCTCGTGGGGCTGATGGGAACCCTGGTGGCGGGCAGCATCGGCACGGCGCTGGGGATCCTCTCGGGGTACGTGGGCGGCTGGGTCGATCAGATCATCATGCGCGTGACCGACGCCTGGCTCGCGCTGCCGGCGATCGTCTTCGCGATCTTCCTGGCCGCGATGCTCGGGCCCAGCATGTGGAACATCATCTTCATCCTGGGCCTGGTCTACTGGACCCGTTACGCGCGGGTCATCCGCGGCGAGGTGCTGACCCTTCGCGAGCGCGACTTCGTGAAGCTGGCCGAGATCGCCGGCGCCAGCAAGCTTCGCGTGATCAAGAAGCACATCCTGCCGAACGTCATGAACACGGCGATGGTGCTCGCCAGTCTCACGGTCGGTGTCGTCATCATCGCGGAGGCATCGCTCAGCTTCCTCGGCGTCGGCGTGCCGCCGCCGCAGCCGGCCTGGGGGCTCATGCTCTCGGAGGCGCGCCCCACGCTGATGGCGGGCCAGTGGTGGCTCACGGTCTTCCCGGGCGCGTGCATTCTGCTGATCGTCCTCGCGACCCAGCTCCTCGGCGACTGGCTGCGCGTTCGTCTCGATCCTCAGCTGAGGAATCTGTAGGTCTCGACCGACCACGTGGCCAATCGCGAAGCGGTCCTGCAGGTCGCCGGTCTCCAGACGCACTTCTTCACCTTCGGCGGAGCGCGCGTCGTCAAGGCGGTGGACGGGGTCAGCTTCACGCTGCGCGAGGGCGAGACGCTCGGGCTCGTCGGCGAATCCGGCAGCGGCAAGACGACCACGTGTCTGTCGATCGTCGGGCTCTTGCCGCGCGCGGGCCGCATCGTCGGCGGCCGCGTCGTCTTCGAGGGCGAGGATCTGACGCGCAAGAGCCAGCGCGAGCTGCGCCGGATCCGCGGCCGCCAGATCGCCGTGATCCTGCAGGATCCGATGGCGTCGCTGAACCCGCTCTTCACGATCTATCCGCCAGGTGGCCGAGCCCGCGTTCTTCCACCAGCACCTCCGCGGCCGCACCCTGCGCGAGCGCGTGCAGGGGCTCCTGCGCGCGGTCCGGATCCCGTCGCCCGAGTGGCGCATGCGCGACTACCCGCACCAGATGAGCGGCGGCATGCGCCAGCGTATCGTCGGCGCCATCGCGCTGGCCGGCGGGCCGAAGCTGGTCATCGCCGACGAGCCCACGACGAACCTCGACGTGACGATCCAGGCGCAGTACCTCGATCTGCTGAAGGACATCCAGCGGGAGACCGGCGTGGCGCTGATCTTCGTGACGCACAACCTCGGCATCGTCGCGAAGATGTGCGACCGGGTCGCCGTCATGTACGCGGGCAAGATCGTCGAGCAGGCGCCGGTGCGCGAGCTCTTCGACGATCCGAAGCATCCCTACACGCGCGCGCTCCTCGGCTCGATGCCGAAGCTCGGCAACAAGGAGCCGCTCTACTCGATTCGCGGCCAGCCGCCGAACCCGGCCAATCTCCCCGACGGTTGCGCATTCCATCCGCGCTGCCCCGACGTCATGTCGCGCTGCATGACCGAGGAGCCGCCGGACTTCCGCCCGGGCGACGGGAGCGTCGCGCGGTGCTGGCTCCTGGACGAATGTCCTCTCCCGTTCTTGAAGTCCGGGATCTGAAGAAGCATTTCCCGGTCCGGCGGCGGCTGCTCGGCGGCACCGGCGACGTGGGTGAAGGCCGTCGACGGCGTCGATCTCGCGATTCAGGCCGGCGAGACGCTCGGGCTCATCGGCGAATCCGGATGCGGCAAGACGACGACCTCCAAGCTGATCCTCAAGCAGGAGACGCCGACGGCCGGGACGATCCGCTTCGAGGGCCGCGACATCGCGAGCCTCCGCGGCGCGGACCTGATGGCGTACCGGCGCGGCCGTCCAGGTCGTCTTCCAGGACCCGTTCAGCTCGCTCAGCCCCCGCATGCGGGTCCGGGACATCATCGCCGAGCCGCTGGAGATCCACACCGACCTGCCGCGCGGCGCCATCGACGAGCGGGTCGGCAAGGTGCTGGAGCTGGTCGGGCTGCGCGCCGGACGTGGCGCCGCTGTTCCCGCACGAGTTCAGCGGCGGGCAGCGGCAGCGCATCGCGATCGCGCGGGCGCTCGCGACCGACACGCGCCTGATCGTGCTGGACGAGCCGGTCTCGGCGCTCGACGTGTCGGTGCGGGCTCAGATCATCAACCAGCTCGAGGAGCTGCAGCGGTCGCTCGGCGTCAGCTATCTCTTCATCGGCCACGACCTCGCCACGGTCGCGCACATCAGCCACCGGATCGCGGTGATGTACCTGGGCAAGATCGTCGAGACGGCGGACAGCCGACGCGCTGTGCGCGCGCCCGATGCATCCCTACACGAAAGCGCTGTTCGCCGCCGCGCTGCCGTCGCATCCCGACGAGCGGACGCAGGAGAAAACCGTCACCGGGCGAGGTGCCGAGCGCGCTCAGCCTGCCGTCGGGCTGCCGCTTCCATCCGCGCTGTCCGTCCGTGATGCCGATCTGCTCGCAGATCGAGCCGACCTTGCGGCCTCGTGACGGCGGCGGCGAAGTGGCCTGTCACCTCTATCAATAGTCGCGCCTCGCCGGCGGCCCCAGCCCCGCGACGGACTGCAGCGCGAACTGCCACCTCATCCCGTTCAGTCGCCGACGTCGACGATCGCGATGACCGGGCCGCCGCCGTGCGGTCCCTGGTGCATCGCGTCGACCGAGACGAACACCGCGGGATCGCCGATCGCGGCCGCCGCCACGCCGCCGACGGCGGCCTTCGAGTGGCGGTGATGATGGACGTCGGAGTCGTCGAGCATGATCTGGCGCCGGCCGCGGAGCTTGGCGCGGTGGTCGGCTTCCGACTTGATGAAGCAGTTCACGAGGCGTCCCTTGAGGTCCTCCGCGCGCGGCCGTTCCGGCAGGTCGAGCCCGGCGTTGCGGATCGCGGCGTAGATGCCGTCGATGTCGAGCGCGTCCTTCATCACGCTGTGGCCGATGCGGTAGCGGCCGCCGGCCGCCGCCTTGTTGCCCATCAGGATGATCTGCGCGCGCGTCAGCTCGACGCCGGAGGAGCAGGACGCGACCGACGAGTAGAGGTCGAGATCCTTGCAGATCTGCTCCGCGCGCGGCATGGCGAGCTCGCCGAGCGCCACCGCGATGCCGAGGCCCGTCGTGCCGTTCGACACGCCCATCGAGTCGTGCACCTCGCAGGCCACGGTCTTGCCCCGCCGCTTCGCGTTCTCCACCCAGTCGATCGTCAGCAGGGGCGTCTTGGTCTGGACGTAGTGCACGTCCTTCGGATCGTCGATTCCGGCATTCTTCATTGCCGATCTTCACGCCCTCGGCGACGATCTCGACCATGCGCGGCCGGCCGATGTCCTCGGGCTGGAGCTCGGCGCTCATGGCGGCGCCGATCACGAGGCGCGCCTTGTCCGGCGTGCCCTTCCGGTCGTTCCGCGCGAACACGGTGGCGTGCGGCGTGATGACGCCGTCGCACCCGCCGGACCACACCATCGGGATCGTCGCGACGTCGGCCTCGCTGCGCTTGCCGTGCTTCATCAGCACGCGCCGGAACGCGAGGTCGGCGAGGAGACGGGTGAAGTCGTTGACCCCGCCGTTGCCCTCGGTCTTGCCCACGACCGCGACGACCTGGTCGGCGGTGAACTGGCCGGCGAGGATGCGCTCCTCGAGACCTGACGCGTCCTGCACGCTCTTGAGCTCGACCTTCGCGACTTCGACGGCCATCGAGGTGTCCTTTCTTTACTCGAGCGGTCGAGGCTCCACGCGAATCCCGTCCTCGATCGAGAAGTCGATGCGCAGGACCGTGCCCGGCGCTCCCGCGTAGTAGGCGGTCACGTCGCCCTGGCTGACGTTGGTCTGGACGTGCTGGTGGCCGAGCGCGAGGTAGTCCCAGCCCGTGTCCCGAATCTCGTCGGCGAATATCGGCGAGGACCGATCCGGTCGCTGGCGATCCGGATAGAAGAAGCCGTGGCCCATGCCCAGGCACCAGCGCCGCGTGTCGCGACCGGGAATGTTGGCGAGCGGCTGGAAGCCGGGCTCGTGTTCCTCCATCGCGCGACCCCAGACGATCGCGTCCAGCTCGGGCAAATCGACGGTCTCGCCGTCGAGCCGGCGGATCAGATGAACGTGGCTCGCGCCGGCGGTGAAGTCGTGCCGATCGTAGATCGCGTTCGACTGGAGCACGTCGTGGTTGCCGGGCATGATGACGACGGGCCGGCGCAGCCGCGCGAGCTCGCCGCGCACGAACTCGACGGCCTCGTCGGTCACGCGGTTGTGATCGAACAGATCACCGGCGATCAGCACGAGATCGACCTGATCGCTCATCGCGCGATCGATGATGCTCCGGAACATGCGCCGTTCGCGCTCGCGGTGCGCCGCCTGCTGGCGAGCGTCACCATAGCCGTCGCTCTCGAGATGGACGTCGGCGGTGTGCAGCACTCGAAGGGGCCGTCTTGACGGGGGCATGCCCAGCAGCATGCCACAATCTCGGTGCATAATGCCGCCATGGCTCCTTCAGCCGCGACACCCCAGGAGTGGCTGCGTACCTTCGAGGCTGCCGTCCGCGCCCGCGACTTCACCGGCGGCCGAGAGCTGTTCGCCCCCGACGCGATGGCCTTCGGTACCTGGGCGCGCGCCGTGGCCGGCCTCGACAACATCGTGCGCGAGCAGTGGCAGAACGTGTGGCCGCGCATCCGCGATTTCCACTTCGAGCCGGATGCTCAGGTCCAAGCCTCGGACGACAGCGCCTGGATCGCCGGCGGCTGGCTGACCGAAGTCACCGGGCCCGACGGCCGTCCGGTCACGCGTCCGGGGCGCGGCACCTTCGTGCTTGAGCGCCGCGGCGGCAAATGGCTCGCCGTTCACAGCCACTTCTCGCTCCTGCCGACCCAGTCCGAGACGGCTCACGGGCATCTGTCGAGCGACGCCGCGCGCTCGTGAGCGGTTCGGGTGCGTCCGGGACGCCCGGACGAGTCGGCGATCCTGGCGACATGGCCAACGACCTGAACGACGCACGTCGGCATCTACGGTCGGCCGTTCACCGCCGAGCGCGTCCGAGCCGACGGCTTCGGCGCCCAGGCGGCATTCACGCCACTGGTGGCCGAGCTCGACGGCGCCGTGGTGGGGTACGTCTTCTTCACGCTCGGCTACAACACCGATCTCGCGGCGCGATCGATGTGGCTCCACGACATCTTCGTGACGCCCGCCGCCCGCGGCCAGGGCGTCGGTCACGCCTTGATGGCGGCCGTCGCGGCCGAGACGGTGCGGCTGGGCGGCGCGATCGCTCGACTGGAGCGTGCACACCGCCAACGCGGGCGCGCTCGAGTTCTACAAACGCCTCGGCGCCATCGGCGGCGAGGCGAACATCATGGGCGTCGCGGGCGAGCGGCTGCGCGTGCTGGCGGGGCTCGTTCAGGCGTGATCGTCCACCTGGTCGACGGCACGTACGAGCTCTTCCGCTACTTCATGTCACCGGCGGCCGCATTCGAGCGAACCGTGCCGGAAGAGCTGCGGGCGGTACGCGGCGTCGTCACCTCGATGCTGGGGATGCTCGAGGGCGGCGCGACGCACCTCGGCGTCGCCACCGATCACGTCATCGAGTCGTTTCGCAACGGGCTCTGGCCGGGCTACAAGACCGGCGAGGGGATCGATCCCGTGCTCTACGGTCAGTTCGAGCCGCTGGAGGAGGCGTTGCGCGCGCTCGGCGTCGTGGTCTGGGCCATGGTCGAGTTCGAGGCCGACGATGCCCTCGCCGCCGCGGCGTCGATGGCCGCCGCCGATCCGCGCGTCGAGC
Organism: uncultured Candidatus Rokubacteria bacterium; assembly: GCA_963789955.1. Lineage (GTDB taxonomy): Bacteria > Methylomirabilota > Methylomirabilia > Rokubacteriales > CSP1-6 > AR31. The sequence continues at coordinate 57,750 of CAWBMV010000013.1, read as the reverse complement.
AGGTGATCGTGTGCACCCCGGACAAGGATCTGGCTCAGTGCGTGCGCGGCGACCGGGTCGTTCAGCTCGACCGCCGCTCGCGCGAGATGCGCAACGAGTCGGGCGTCCAGCAGAAGTTCGGCGTCGCGCCCGGATCGATCCCCGACTGGCTCGCGCTCGTCGGCGACAAGGCCGACGGCTTCCCCGGCCTGCCCGGCTGGGGCGCCCGCTCGGCCGCGACGGTGCTGGCCCGGTACCGGCACCTCGAGGACATCCCCAAGCAGGCCGCGCGGTGGGATCGTCTCGATGCGCGGAACCGAGCGGCTGGCCGCGACGCTCGTCGAGCAGTGGGAGCGCGCGCTGCTGTTCCGGCGGCTGGCGACGCTTGCGCCTCGACGCGCCGCTCGGCGTCGACGTCGACGCGCTCCGCTGGAACGGGCCTCGCGCCGAGTTCTCGGACTGGGCGCGACGATGCGGCGCGCCGACGCTGCACGAGCGCGCCGTCAAGCTAGCCGCGGAGCGTGTCTCCCGTAGCGCGCGTCCGATCGGCCAGATCAGCAGGCCGATGAGCGGTACCGTCAACCTGAAGCGCCCGGCCGCGATCGGCGAATCCGAGATCAGGAACAGCAGGACGCCGATCCAGACGAAAGGCCGGGAGAACTCGACAACCAGACCGCGTCAGGTCTGCAGATCGCCCACCGCCGCGGAGAGGGCCTCGAGCTCGGGCCGCCACGATTTCGGCGCGACCACCGGGCGGACGACGAACTTCGAGAAGCCGACCGCGATGAATCGCTCGATCACGGCGCGCAAGGCCGGGAAGCCGACCGGCGTGAGCTCGACCGACCGCGGCCGCCGCGCCGTCATCACCCGGGCCATCTGCGGGTCGATCGGATCGCGCGCGTAGCCGAGGCTCATGCCGAAGTGCTCGGAGCTGATCGAGCGCCCCGCCCTCGCCGCGGCGTCCTCGATCACCTTGCGTCCCTCCGCGGCTTCTTCGGGCGTGCACTGGGACGGCAGCCAGCCGTCCGAGAGCCGTCCGCAGCGCTCGAGCGCCGCCGGGACCGTGCCGCCGAGCCAGATTTCCAGCGGCTGCTGGACAGGGAGGGGCCAGAGCTTCACGTCACGGAAATTGCCGGCGATACCCTCGTAGCTCACCGTCTCGCCGGCCCAGAGGCGCCGCAGGAGCGGCAGCGCCTCGTCGATGAACGCGCCGCGGCGCTTGGGCTCGAGGCCGATGGCCTCGCGCTCGGGCGCGTACGTCAGCCCGGGCACCAGGGTCACCAGCAGCCGTCCGTTGGACAGCACGTCCAGGCTCGCGAGCTGCTTGGCGAGGCGCAGCACATTGCGCCCGGGCAAGAGCATCGTGGTGCCGATCTTGAGCCGCGGGTTGCTGGCCGCGGCCCACGAGAGACCGACGACCGGATCGAAGACCTGGCCCGTCAGCACCTCCGAGAGCCAGAGCGAGTCGAACCCCATGTCGTCGAGGCCGCTGACCAGCTCGGTCAGCGCGCCGGTCGATGCCGAGGTACCGCCGATTCCCACGCCGATTCGGATCTTCATGTTCGTCCCTTTCTAGAGTGCCACCGAGAGTCCCGCGTCGACCGTCAGCACCTGGCCGGTGATGTACGACGCGGCGTCGGACGCGAGAAAGATCGCGGCGCCGACGAGCTCGTCGGGCCGGCCGAAGCGTCGCAGCGGGATGCGGCGCGCCAGCTCGGCGATGTGCGGCTTGGCGAAGAACGGCGCGTTGCCCTCCGTCGCGAAGAATCCGGGCGCGATCGCGTTGGCGGCGATGCCCTTGTCGCCGAGCTCGACCGCGAGCGCGCGCATCAGCGCCTCGAGCCCGCCCTTCGAGGCGACGTAGGCCGGATCGCCCCGGAACGACTGCGGCCCGACCATCGAGCTGATGAACACGAGCCGTCCCTGACCCCGCGCGGTCATGTGTCGCGCGGCGACGCGGGACAGCTCGTACTGCGCGACCAGGTTGGTCTCGATCAGACGGCGGAAGTCGTCGGCGCGTGATCTCCTGCAGCGGCCGCCGATCGCGCACCGCCGCGTTGTTGACGAGGCAATCGAGGCGGCCGTGGCTCGCGACGATACTGTCGATGGCGTCCGTCGCGGCCGGCAGATCGGTGACGTCGAACGCCGCCGCGAAGGCGTCGGGGATGGTCTTGGCGACCTCGTCGGCCCGCCGCGGGTCGCGGCCGTTGATCCCGACGATCGCGCCCGCCGCGGCCAGGCCGCGCGCGATCTCGAGTCCGAGCCCGCGGGTCGCGCCGGTGACCAGCGCGACGCGCCCGGCGAGCGAGAAGCGTTCGAGCCCCGACGCGAGCGGAGGTGTCATTGACAGCGTTCCCGACAATAGGCTACTTCATCCGTATGACAGCCACCAGCATCCGCAAGGACTTTCCGGTGTTCGACTGCGACAGCCACGTCGTGGAGCCGCCGGCCGTCTGGGACGAGTACGTGCCGGCCGCCAGCCGCGCGTGGATCAAGACGCAGTTCTGCTTCCACACCGACAGCGACCTGCTCTACATCAACGGGCGGGTCGTGCCGGCGGCCCGCGAGCGCTCGAACGCGGCCGAGGTGGGCTGGGCGCGCTGGGACAAGAAGGAAGTCGGCAAGCTCACCCCCGGCACCGCCGCCTGGCAGGAAAAGTTCGGCCGGCTCCTGGGCTGTCGCGACCCGCGCGCGCGGCTCAGCGACATGGACGCGCTCGGCACCGATCAGGTGATGCTGTTCCCGACGTGGTTCGTCCGGCTGGCGCTCGTGCGAAGCCCCGAGGCGGCGACGGTGCTGGCCCGCGCCTACAACGACTGGGTGCTCGACTACTGCGCCGCCGACCGCCGGCGGCTGTTTCCCTGCGCGGTGCTGCCGCTGCAGAGCGTCGAGGCGTCGATCGCCGAGCTCAAGCGCGTCGCGGCGCTCGGCTTCAAGGCGGCCGCGGTGCGGCCGTGCTTCTGGAACGGCCGCTATCCCACGTTGCCCGAGTTCGATCCGCTCTGGCGCGAGTTCGAGGCCACGGGCGTCGTGCTGGCCATGCACACGTTTCCCTCGCGCGAAGCGCTCACGCCGGAATGGGGTCAGCGCATGGCCCAGGCGCGCGGGCACTCCGGGCAGGGGCTCCTGTTCACCGACGAGGCGGTCGTCTACTCGCCCGGTCAGTTCGTGTCGAACATCACGGCGGCGATGGACCCGGCCATCGACGCCTCCGAGACTCTAGGCTTCTTGATGGAAGCGATGACGTGGGTCACGGTGGTGGTGCAAACGGGCTGGCTCGAGAAGTTCCCGAAGCTCAAGGCCGCGGTGCTCGAGTCGAACGCGTCGTGGCTGCCGCTGATCCTGGCGCGCAGCTCGAACTTCTCGAACCTGTTCGCGTTCCAGCGCGACAACCGGCTCATCCGCGATCCCGTCGAGGTCTTCAACGAGCGCTGCTACATCGGCTTCGAGTCGGACGAGACCCTGGTCTATCGGCTGTGGGACGTGTTCCAGGACGTCGCGATCTGGTCGTCGGACTATCCCCACCACGACGCCGAAGACGCCTGGGAGGGCCTGCATCATATGGCGGAGGTCGGCGTGCCCGCCCAGGCGCAGCGAAAGCTGATGGGCGAGAACGCCCGAAAGCTCTACGGCATCGAGCCGTTGATGGCGATCAAGGAGCGAATCGAGCAGTACGAGCCCGCGATCCTGCCCTGGTAGCCGTCATCAAGCGGTTCCGACCTACGGCAGCAGGGCGGCCACGCGGATGCGGGCTCGGGGGCGCGGCGAGGGCGTGACGACGGCGTTCGTGGCTCGCCGGCGACGAGCAACCCATCGAGCAGCTCGACCCGGTCCTCCGGGCCGAAGATGCCGACGTCGACGAGCCGGTCGTATCGGCCGCGCGTCATTCGCCACAGAGGAAGAGGTGGCGCCTTCATGTCTGTCGCCACGATACGGCAACCGCGATCAGGGCTCAACGTCGCCGTTTGGAGACGCGGGATGGACTCGGCGTGCGCCGGCGTGACGGGCGCCGCGTGCCCGCCGGCGCGGCGTCCTCGAGCTCGATCCCGAATACTGCGGACAGCCGGTCGTCGGCGATGCGCTTGCCCGCGGCCGGGCGCCCGCGCGATACGGTGCCGGCGGTGGCCGAACTGAGCAGCTCGCCCTGGTCAACCCGGCGTAGCACGAAGAATAGCTCCGGTTTGGCGTCGAGACGGATGCCCACGCCGTAGAGGACCGCGGCGACGTGCTTGCAGAGGCCCGCCCAGTCTGGGCATGAGCAGTCGAACGTCATTTCGCGCGGCTCAGGAAAAAGCCCGTCCTTCGGGTCCGTCAGCGCGGCCAGCAGGTCGTCGGACAGCTCACCGCGCAGCAAGCCGACGAGCGAGCCGATCCGGCCAATGCAGCGAGCGATGACACGGCGCCAACGCGGTCTTCGCGAGAGCGGCGATGCCGATCGTCACCCGGTAGAGATCGCTGCCGGCCACGTACGCCTCGATCCGGCCCTCGGCGATCGCCAGGTCCAGCACCGAGCCGTTCCGCAGATAGGTGCGGCCGCGCGGCAAACGGTTGGCAAAGTCGGCGTAGCCCTCGAGGTTGGCGCACCACGCCTTGCCCCAGAACGTGGTCGGCGAGCAGTCGCTTCCGTCCCGCAATCGCGACCGGCTCGGCCTTCCGCTTGCTCTTGCTTAACAGCTTCGTCAGCGCCAGCATGCCGTGCGCCCTCTTTTCGCCCACCGACACGTAAGGCGGGTAGTAGTCCCATCCGCCGTACCACGCCATCGCGCCTCCTTTCGCTCAGAGCTCGGCCGTGGCCCGGCGGAGGTCGAGCGTGACCATGGTCATCAGCTCTGCGTCGCTCATCTCGGTCAGCAGCGTCTCGCCGCCACCCTGGAGTACGCCGCGCACCAGGGCCTGCTTGTCCTCGAGGAGCTTGTCGATGCGCTCCTCGATGGTCCCGCGGCACACGAGCTTGTGCACCAGCACGTTCCTGTGCTGGCCGATTCGGTAGGCACGGTCGGTCGCTTGGTCCTCGACGGCGGGGTTCCACCACCGGTCGAAGTGCACGACGTGGGAGGCCTCGGTGAGGTTCAGGCCGCTGCCGCCCGCCTTCAGGGACAGCACGAAGAACGGCACGGTCGCATCCTCCTGGAAACGTCGCACGAGCGCGCCACGGGCCCTGACCGGCGTGCTGCCATGGAGCACGAGCCCGGGCCGGCCGAACAAACCCGTCAGGAACGCGGCCAGTGGCTCCGTGGCCTCGCGGAATTGCGTGAACACCAGGACCTTTTCGTGCTTCGCCGCCACCGCCTCGACGATCTCGCGCAGCCGCGCGAGCTTACCGCTCCCCGCCTCGTCCCAGGTACTTTCGCCCAGCCAGTGCGAGGGGTGATTGCAGATCTGCTTGAAGCGCATCAGATAGGCCAGCACCAGGCCCCGCCGCTCGATGCCTTGCGCGAGGCCCGTGATCGAACGCTCGAGCTCATCGACCGTCTTCTGGTAGAGCGCGACCTGCTGGCCCGAGAGAAGGCAGAACGCCTTCACCTCGGTCTTGTCTGGCAGGTCGGCCACGACGGAGCGGTCGGTCTTGAGCCGGCGCAGCAGGTAGGGCTGGATGAGGCGGCGCAGTGGCGCGTAGCCTTCGTCCGGCCGGTCGGCCAGCCGCTTGGCGAACGCCGAGAACTCGCGCGCCGAGCCCAGCAGGCCGGGGTCGAGGAAGTCGTAGATCGACCACAGATCTCCCAGGCGATTCTCGACGGGCGTGCCGGTCAGCGCGATGCGGCTGCGCGCCTTCAACGCTTTGGCCGCCTGCGTCTGGCGCGCTCCGGGGTTCTTGATCGCCTGCGCTTCGTCGAGGATCGCCAGTGACCATTCACGCGCCCGCAGCGCCTCGACGCGCGCCAGCGTCCCGTAGGTGGTGATGACAAGATCGGTGGAGCCGAGATCGGCGCTGGCTAGCTCGGCCAGCTCGCGCGCGGCCATGGCGGATGGGTGTGCGACGAGCGTCGTCAGCGACGGCCCGAAGCGGTCGATCTCGGCCTGCCAGTTGGCGAGGAGCGATGCTGGCGCCACGAGCAGATGCGGCGGCCCGCCGGAGCGCTCGCGCTGTTTGTGCAGGAGCAGGAGGCCGAGCACCTGGATGGTCTTGCCGAGTCCCATATCGTCCGCCAGGCAGACGCCGAGCCGCAGCGACGAGGCGAACGCGAGCCACGCTACGCCTACCCTCTGATAGGGCCGCAGCGTGCCGCGAAGGTCCGCGCCCGGATCGGTCGCCGCGAGCCCCGTCGGCCCTCGCAGCCCCTCGAGCGTACGCGCGAGCCAGGCGCCGGCCTCGACGCGCGACCAGCCCTCGCCCGTCGCGAGCGCCGCGGCATCGTCCTCGCTTCGCGGGGTGCCGGCGAGCAGTCGCATGCCCTCGAGGAACGACAGCCCACCCTTCTCGGCCTCACGCCGCACCCGCTCCCAGTGGGAAAGCACCTCGCGCAGCCGCTCGCGGTCCAGCTCGATCCACTGACCGCGCAGGCGCACCAGCCCGCCCGACGACGCGAGGAGCTGACGCACCTCGGCGCTCGTCAGCTTCTCTCCGCCCAGCGCGACGGCGACCGAGAAGTCGAGCAGCGCGTCCATGCCGACCGCGCTTGGCTTCTTCTCGCCCACCCGGACGGCAACCTCGGGTCGTGGCGGGCGGCGGGCGCGCCACCAATCGGGGACGCGCACGACCAGCCCGGCCGCCTCGAAGGCCGGGATGGCGTTCAGGAAGCGGTGGGCCTGGGCGGGAGTCCAGGCCGTCGCCTGGTAGACTTCGCCTGAGTCGATCAGCTCGGCCAGCCATTCGATCTGCTCCGCCGCGCGCTGGAGGGGCACGAGCAGATGGAGCAGTCCCTGCCGGTCGCCGCGTGCAGACGACTCCTCGAGCGCACGCGCCAGTGGCCGATGCTGCACCTTGCCGCCCGCGCCGGCGCGCGCCGCGTAGGTCGCGAGGAACGCGAACGGATGCTCCTCGTCTGCGCGATTCTCGGCCAGGTGCAGGCATACCTTGCCGACGACGTGCCACGAGGGATGTCGCGTGCTCAGCCAGCCACCGACCGAGCCGCGATGCGCGCTGATCTCGTCGGCGAACGCGCGGTTGAGGTCGGCCCAGCGCGCCGCGATCCAGTCGGAGTCGACGTACTCGCTGCCGTCCATCGGGTGGGACGTTGCCGGCCAGCCGCTCACGCTCGTCAGCGGGGCAGTCAACCTCGATTCGGTCACGGTGCTCCTCGAGGTCGGGCAGGGCGCAGAGCCGCGTCACGAACGCGCGGCCGAGGTCGCGCAGGAATGCGAGCGGGGGGGCGAGCGGTGCGTCGAGCTCGGTCGAACCCAGGTCGAGCAGTGCGTGCCCGGGCCCACGCGCGAAGGCGCGGGCGAGGCGGGTGCGGGCCACTGCGGAGAGGCCGTCGCCGGCCTCGTCGCCGACGCGCGGCGCGTCCGCCAGCAGCGCGCCCGACGGCAGAATGGCCACGCGCATTTGCTCGCACTCTAAGCGGCGGTGGCGCTCGGCGCAACCGCCATCACGCGCCCGCGGGTCCCGAGGTATCATCCTGGCGCGCGGCGGAGAAGTCGTGGACGGGATGAAGGGAGTGGCACCATGACGACGACGAAGAAAGTGCTGTGGCTGGCAGTGGTGGCAGTCGCGATCGCGGTGCTCGGTGCGGGCTCGATGGTGAACCTCGGCGCCCAGCAACCGGCCGCCGGCGCGGTTCCCATCGACGGCGACGACATCGGGGGCGTGGTCACCGGGCCGGCCGGGCCCGAGGCCGGCGTCTGGGTCATCGCCGAGACGCTCGACCTGCCGACCAGGTTCGCGCGCATCGTCGTGACGGACCACCAGGGACGCTACCTGGTGCCCGGTCTCCCGAAGGCCAAGTACAAGGTGTGGGTCCGCGGCTACGGCCTGATCGATTCGGCGAAGGTCGACGCCGAGCCGGGCAAGCTGCTGAACCTCACCGCGGTGCCGGCGCCGAACGAGGCGGCGGCGGCTCAGTACTACCCGGCGATCTACTGGTACTCGATGCTCAAGATCCCCGCCGCCGATCAGTTCGGCGGCACGAGCGACATTCCCGCGAGAATCACGCAGAGCGAGTGGCTCACGATCGTGAAGAACCGAGCCTGCGTGGGCTGTCATCAGCTCGGTCAGCTCTCGACCCGTACGATCCCGGCCGCGTTCGGACGGTTCGACTCCGGACAATCGGCGTGGATTCGACGCGTGCAGTCGGGGCAGGCGGCGCCCTTCATGCTGACCCCACTCACGCAAGCGCTCGGCAGCGTGCCGTTCAAATACTTCGGTGACTGGACCGATCGTGTCGCCAAGGGCGAGCTGCCGCACAGCAAGCCGCCGCGGCCGCAGGGCGTCGAGCGCAACATCGTCGTGACGACGTGGGAGTGGGGCGATCCGAAGAAGTATCTGCACGACCTGATCGCGTCGGACCGCCGCTATCCGACGGTCAACGCCTACGGCAAGCTCTACGGCTCGCCCGAATACGCGACCGACGACTATCCGATCCTCGATCCGAGGACGAATACCGTCACGACCTTCAGGGCGCCGGTGCGCGACGCCGATACGCCGGAAGCGCTCGGGCCGGGGCACGCCGCGATCGAAAAGCCGATGGCGCCGTCGGCGTACTGGGGCGAAGAGAAGCTCTGGGACACCAAGGCCAACAATCACAACGGTATGTTCGATCGCAAAGGCCGCGTCTGGTTCGCGGCGGTCGTGCGCGGGCCGAAGAACCCCGATTTCTGCCAGAAGGGCTCGGACCAACCTTCGGCCAAGCTGTTCCCGCTCGAGCGCACGAACCGCGGACTCACGTTCCTCGATCCGAAGACGATGAAGTACACGTTCGTCGATACGTGCTTCCAGACGCATCATCTGCAGTTCGGCTACGACGCCAACGAGACCGTGTGGACCAGCGGCGGCGGGCCGGTGGTCGGCTGGGTCAACACGAAGATGTTCGACGAGACGGGTGACGCGGCTCGGTCGCAGGGCTGGACGGCGTTCGTCCTGGATACGAACGGCAACGGCAAGCGGGACGACTACGTCGAGCCCGATCAGCCGGTCGATCCGACCAAGGACAAACGGATCGCCGGCGGCTTCTACGCCGTGATGCCGAGCCCGGTCGACGGCTCGATCTGGGGCTCGGTCGGAGTCTTCGGCGGCACCGCGGCGGTCGTGAGAGTTGCGCCCGGGCCGAACCCGCCCGCGACGGCGCTCGCCGAGATCTACAACGTGCCGAAGCCCTACTTCGGGATTCGCGGCGCTGACATCGACAAGCAGGGCGTGGTGTGGGCGTCGATGGGCAGCGGCCACATCGGCAGCTTTGATCGGCGCAAGTGCAAGGGGCCGCTCAACGGACCGAAGGCCACCGGCGACCACTGTCCCGAGGGCTGGACGTTCTATCAGTATCCGGGCCCCGGCTTCCAGGGGATCGGTGAGAACAGCGCCGAGTCGACCTACTACACGTGGGTCGATCAGCACAACACGTTCGGGCTCGGCGAGGACGTGCCGATGTCGACCGGCAACCTCAACGACGGCCTGATCGCGCTCAAGGACGGCAAGATGATCGTCCTGCGCGTGCCGTATCCGCTGGGGTTCTACGCCAAGGGATTCGACGGGCGCATCGACGATCCGGCGGCCGGCTGGAAGGGCCGCGGGTTGTGGACGACCAGCGGCGATCGGGCGCCGTGGCTCATGGAAGGCGGCAAGGGCAAGAAGCCGATCGCCGTCCACTTCCAGCTGCGCCCGGATCCACTCGCTCACTAAGGGAGGAATCGCACGTGCGTGCGACTGCCGATAACCTGCGACGTTTGACCAGCGCGATCGTGAAAGCGGGCGGAAGCGCCGCCTCCGAAGCGGACCTTGTCGCCGAGCATCTGGTACGCGCCAACCTGATGGGCCACGACAGCCACGGTGTCGGGCATGATCCCGACGTACATCCGGCACCTGAAGGCCGGGCTCGTGGTGCCGAACACACGGGCGAAGCTCGTGAAGGACGACGGGGCGATGCTGATGTTCGACGGCGGGCGCGGGTACGGCCGCCCGGTCGCGGGCGAGGCGATGGACGCGGCGATCGCGCGCTGCCGCGAGACCGGCGTCGTCGCGATGACCCTGGCCAACGCGCATCACATCGGGCGGGTCGGCGCCTACGGCGAGCTCGCGACCGGCGCCGGGCTCGTCTCGCTGCACTTCGTCAACGTCACGGACCATCGCGCGACGGTCGCGCCGTTTCGAGGCACCGACGCCCGGTTCGTGACGAATCCCGTCTGCATCGCGGTGCCCGGCACCGAGCGTCACGCGCCGCTGCTGCTCGACATGGCCACGAGCCAGGTGGCGATGGGCAAGATCCGCGTCGCGAAGAACGAGGGCAAGCCCGCGCCCGAAGGCGCGCTCATCGACTCCAAAGGCCGGCCGACGCGGGATCCGAACGTGATGTACAGCGAGCCGAACGGCGCCCTGCTCCCGTTCGGTGGTCACAAGGGCTATGCGCTCGCGGTGGTCACCGAACTGCTCGCCACCGCGCTTACCGGAGGCCCGAGCATCCAGCCGGGCAACCAGCGCATGGGCGGCGTCGTCAACAACATGTTCACGATGCTCGTCGATCCGGCGCGGCTCGCCGGCGTCGACTGGCTCAAGCGAGAGATCGACGGCTTCATCGACTACGTGAAGGCTTCACCGCCGGCCGATCCCAAGCTGCCGGTCCTCGTTCCCGGAGAGCCGGAGCGTCTCGCGCAGGCCGAGCGCGGCCGCACGGGCATCGAGGTCGACGCGACGACATGGGGCGAGATCCTGGCCGCTGCCGAGGCGGTCGGCATCGCGCGCGCGGCGGCCGAGGCGATGAGCGTCTAGAACGGCAGCGCGATCTGGTGCGCGTGGAAGAACGTCGCCACGGCCGCGGTCCAGAGCGGCGTGCCGGCGGCTGACGGATAGACGCCATGACCGCGTCTGTCGGGAAACGGCGGAATCATGACGAAGTCACCGCGCCCGCCGGCCGCGTGGAAGCTCTCGAACCAGAGCTTTGCCGCGGCCGGTCCGATGTACTGGTCGTTCTCGGCGTAGAACCACAGCACCGGCACGGCGATCTGCGGCGCGATCGACGCGAACAGCTTGGCCAGCGGATCCGGCGCGCAGGGTAGTCCCGGGTGCGTGTCTGGCCGTCCGCCGCGTCCGGGCGCGAACGCGAGCACCGCCACGAGCCCGTCGGGGCGCTTCGACGCCGTGTAGATCGAGGCGAACCCGCCGGAGCTCTGTCCCACCAGCAGCCAGCGCTTCGGGTCGAGAGTCACTCTGCGTCTTGGCCCACTGGACGGTCGGCGAGAATGTCCGCCGCGGCGCCTTCGCCGGCGCGACGGAAGTCCGGTCGGCTGCAGCTGCCGTACGAGTCGCCGAACTTGTGCGCCGCCGCTCGCGCCGTAGCCGCGTCGCACCGGCACGATCACCGCATAGCCGCGACGAACCCACTCGCGTATCGGGTTCAGAGACCGGTACGCGGCCGATCGTTCGATTGGCCTCGGGCGTCGGTGGCGGTGCCGTGGCTCATGACGATCCACGGCAACGGTCCCGCGGCGCGCGGACGAAAGCTGGTGACCACGATGCTCGCGTCCGTCGCCGGCACGGCCACGCGGTGGAGCTCCTCGCGCAGCGACGCGTCGATCGGTTCGACGGGCTCGATCGCGACCGAGCACGCGACGAGCACGAGCGCCACGAGAAGCAGGTGGACGGCGCGACACGAGCAGGACTCAGAGCGCGGCCTTGACCCTCGGCGCGGTCACGGGCACGTGGCGCGCGGCGGCGTTGCCGACCGCGGCGGCCACCGCGTTCGCGACCGCCGCGCCGACGCCCGACGTGCCGGCCTCGCCGGCGCCCTTCACGCCGAGCGGATTGCGACGCCGCGGCGGACTCGTGGATCGAGCAGCTCGACCGCCGGCACCCGGGCCGCGGTCGGCATCGCGTAGTCCATGAAGGTGCCGGTCAGGAGCTGGCCGCTCGAGTCGTAGACGAGCTCCTCCATCGTCGCGTGGCCGATGCCCTGGACCACGGCGCCGACCAGCTGGCCCTCGACGATGGCCGGGTTGAGCGCGCGCCCCACGTCGCACAGGACGAAATGCGTCTCGGGATGGACCTCGCCGGTCGTCACGTCGACACCGACGACGGACAGGTGGAAGCCGAACGAGCCGATCGCGCGGGTGGCTTCGTGGCGCCACTCGGATTCGAGCGGGCTCGCGGCGAGCGCGGCGATCTCGCGCAGCGAGCAGCGCCGATCGGGGACCCCGCGCACGAACGCGGCGCCGTCGGCCAGCTCGATGTCGGCCGGGCTGGCCTCGAAGCGCGCGGCCGCGATCGCCACGATCTGCTCGCGCAGGCGCGTCGACGCGTGGTGCACGGCGGAGCCCGCCATCACGGCCGAGCGGCTCGCGGAGCTGCCGACGCCGTTCGGCATCCAGCGCGTGTCGCCGAGGTGCACGGTGATCTGCGCCGGCGGCACTTGAAGCACCTCGGCACAGACCTGCGCGAGTGTCGTCGGAAGCCCCTGACCGAGCGAGGTGGCGCCGGCCGCGACGGTCGATGCGCCCCTCGGAGGTCAGGATGACCTTCGCGCTCTCGAACGGCCCGGTGCCCGAGGTCTCCACCACGGCCGCGAGTCCGACGCCGTAGCGCACGTCACCCCCGGCGGCGTTGCGCTCGCGGCACTCGGCCAGCGCGCGCCTCGTACCGGCCGGCCTTCAGCGCGTGCTCGAACATCACGCCGAAGTCCTCGTCCGCGAAGTCGGCGTTTCGCCCCATGACTGCGCCGGCGACCGTGTTGACCGTGTACGGCTGGTCGTCCGGTCGCGCGAGATTGCGGCGACGGATCTCGGCGGGATCGAGCCCGGCCCGGGCGGCGAGCACGTCGAGGATCCGCTCGCGCACGAACGCGCCCTCGTAGAAGCCCGGCGCCCGCACCGTGCCGGTCGGCGTCTTGGTGGTCATGACGCAGGAGACGCGACAGCGGTAGTTCGGCCACTGGTACGGGCCGGGCAGATACGACGCGGTGAGCGAGGCCGCCCAGATCCCGTGCGTGCGCAGATAGCCGCCCATGACGTTGACGAACGAGGCGTCGAGCGCCAGCAGTCGTCCGCGCTCGTCGGCGGCGGCCACGACCGACCACTGCTGCTCGCGCGAGTGATTGATCGTGAGAAAGTGCTCGCGGCGATCCTCGACCCACTTCACCGGGCGCCCCAGGCGCCGGGCCAGGTAGGGGATCAGGAAGTCTTCGGGATAGAACTCCCCGCGCGCGCCGAAGCCGCCGCCGACGTCCGCCTCCGCGAAGTCGATCCGCGCCTCGTCGAGCCCCAGCATGCTCGCCGAGCGTGCGGCGGTTGAAGTAGGGGACTTTCGTTTCGCCCCACACCGTCAGCCGCTCGGCGCCAGCGTCCCATTCGGCGAGCAGGCCGCGCGTCTCCATCGGCGCCGCGGTCTGACGCCCGACGGAAAACTGCTCGCTCACGACGAAGGCCGCGCCCGGCAGCGCGGCGTCGACGTCGCCGAGCGTCGTGGTCCACGAGTCGGCCACGTTGCCCTGGGCAAAGAGCGCGACGGAGCCGCGTCGCCGAGCTCGATGCGCGCGGGCAAGACGTCGTACTCGACGTCGACCAGATCGCGCGCATCGACCGCGGCGGCGCGATCGGTCGCGACGACGACCGCGACGGGCTGACCGACGTAGCGGACGGTATCGCCGGCCAGCGGCGGCTGAAGGTAGGCGCTGTGCGTCGGCTTGCCGGGCTGCCGCAGTGGAATCACCGGCACGCCGGTGAGATCGGCCGCCGTGACGAAGCCGAGCACACCCGGCCGAGCGAGGGCGCGCCGGCCGTCGATCCGGAGCACCCGGGCATGCGCGTGAGGGCTGCGCACGACCACCGCGTGCGCCATGCCGGGTCGGACCAGGTCGTCGACGTAGCGCCCGCCGCCGACGAGCAGGCGCGGATCTTCGAGTCGCTTGATCGGGACGCCGATGAACTTCACTGGAGTGGGAATGGTACCATCCGCTCGTGAAGTGGGAGCGCACGGTCACCGTGATCGGCTGCCACGTCGGCGGTGAGGACAATCACGTCATCGTCGGCGGCGTGCTGCCCCCGCCCGGCGCCACGATGTTCGAGAAGAAGCGCTACCTCGAGACCCAGGCGGACGAGCTGCGCCGCTGGCTTCTGCTCGAGCCGCGCGGCAAGCCCGCGCTGTGCATCAATCTGGTGACGCCGCCGACCCGGCCCGACTGCGACGTCGGCCTGATCATCATGGAGTCGACCGACTACCCGCCGATGTCCGGATCGAACACGATCTGCACCGTGACCGTGCTGCTGGAGACGGGCATGCTGCCGATGCGGGAGCCCGTGACCACGCTCACCCTGGACACGCCCGCGGGGCCGGTGCCGGTCGAGGCGCGCTGCCGCGACGGCAAGGTGGAGCGCGTTCAGTTCACGAACGTCCCGTGCTTCGCGACACATCTGGGCGCCAAGCTCGACGTCGAGGGCCTCGGCGTGATTGCCGTCGACGTGGCGTACGGCGGCGCCTTCTTCGCGATCGTCGACGCGCCGTCGCTCGGCTTCTCGGTCGAGCCGAAGGAGGCGCGCGAGCTCGTCATGCTCGGCAACCGGATCGTGGCGGCCGCGAAGCAGCAGCTCCCCGTGCGACATCCGGAGAACGCGGACATCCACGACGTCACGTTCGCCGAGTTCACGATGCCGTTCGCCGGGCCGGGCACGGTGAGCCGTAACGCCGTGGTCGTCGCGCCGGGCCGCATCGATCGAAGCCCCTGCGGCACCGGGACGTCGGCGCGCCTGGCCGTCCTGCACGCGCGCGGCCAGCTCGCGGCGGGGCAGGGATTCGTGCACGAGTCGATCATCGGCTCTCGGTTCGAATCCACGATCGCCGCCGAGGTCACGGTCGCCGGCCGCCCGGCCATCGTTCCCACCATCGCCGGCCAGGCGTGGATCACCGGCGTGTTTCAGCACGGCTCCGATCCGTCGGATCCGTTCCGGCACGGCTTCACCTTGCCCGACATGTGGTTCGCCTGAGAGGAGGCGCTCGATGAGCACGCACCCGACCCTGGACCTGTCCCACACGGCGATGAGCGAAGAGGACGCGCTGCGCCTCCTCGACGGTCACCGCATCACGATGGGCGACCGCACGATGGACCCGAAGGCCCAGATCGTCGGCGAGTTCGTCAAATCGATTCGCGTGCCCGGCTACTATCCGCCGCTGCCCGAGCTGCGCCAGCAGCTGCGCGTCATGGTGTCCTTGATGGACGAGCCCGCGCCGGCGCTGGCGCGAATCGAGGACATCCGCATCCCCGGACCCGCCGGCGAGATTCCCGCCCGCGTCTACTCGGCGAGCGCCGCGACGACGCCGCTGCCGGCGGTCGTCTACTTCCACGGCGGCGGCTGGGTGCAGGGCGATCTCGAGACGCATCACGGGCTCTGCGCGCGCCTGGCCAAGCACGCGGGCGTGCTCGTCGTGGCCGTCGACTATCGGCTGGCGCCCGAGCACAAGTTCCCGGCGGCGGTCGACGACTGTCTGGCCGCGTATCGCTGGGCTCGCGCGAAGGGGCGTGACGTCGGCGCCGACCCCGCGCGCGTCGCGGTGGCCGGAGACTCGGCGGGCGGCAATCTCTCGGCCGACGGTCTCGCAGCTCGCCGCGTCCGAGGGCTCGCCGGTGCCGACGTGCCAGGTTCTCATCTATCCGGCGGTCGACTTCTCGCTGGATACCGAGTCGCACCGCGAGATGGTGGAGGGCCACGTGATCCCGCGCGAGCGCGTGCTCTGGTACATGCAGCAGTATCTGCGCAACGACGCGGACAAGACGGATCTGCGCGCCTCGCCGCTGCGCGCGTCGAGCCTCAAGGGGCAGCCGCCGGCGCTGATCGTCACCGCCGGCTTCGATCCGCTGCGCGACGAGGGCCGCGCGTACGGCGATCGGCTCCGCGAGGCCGGCGTGGACGTCGTGTATCGCGAGTATCCCGGTCAGATCCACGCGTTCGTCTCGCTGACCAAGGCGATCCCGCAAGGCATGGCCGCCACGCTCGAGGTCGCGGAGTACCTGCGACGGCGCCTGAGCTGAGCCGATGACCTTCTCGCTCATCGGCCGCTGCGAGCGCACCGGCATGTTCGGCATCGCGATCTCGACCAGCGAGATGGCGGTCGGCTCGCGGTGCATCCACGTGGCCCCGGGTGTCGGCGCGATCGTCAGCCAGGCCAGCAGCAATCCGCGCCTCGGCCATCTCGGCCTGAATCTCCTGCGCGCCGGGTACTCGGCCCCGCGCGCGCTCGACGAGATCGCCGCGAGCGATCAGTTCGTCGAGCGGCGCCAGCTCGGCTGTCTCGACGTGACGGGCCTGGGCGCCGCCCGCACCGGTGCAGGGAACAAGCCGTGGGCGGGACACCGTGTCGAGCGGAACGTGGTCGTGGCCACCAACGCGGTCGTGGGCGCCGAGGTCGCCGACTCGATGTTCGACGCGTTCAAGCGTGGCGCCGATCTCCCGCTGTGGGAGCGGCTCCTGCGCTCGCTCGAGGCAGGCAAGGCCGCCGGCGGCCAGCCCGACGGCGAGACGTCGAGCGGGCTCTATGTCGTCGACCGCGACACGTACCCACTGGTCGACCTGCGCGTCGATCTGCACGCGACGCCGGTCACCGAGCTCCGCCGCCTGGCCGACGCGTACTTTCCCCTGGTCGCGTACTACAACCTGCGCCCGCGCGACCCCAACGTGCCGCCGGCGGCGGAGTGGCTGGCCCAGCAGGGGCGCGGCGGCTCACGCCGAGCATGGCTAGCGCCTGCTGGAGCGTGCGAACGCGGGCGTACATCTTCATCGACTTGTCGAGGCTGTACGCGTGAGCGGCCGCGTCGCCGCCCCAGCAGCACTCGCGCACGACGACCGTGTCGAGGTCCATGCTGAAGGCCTCGCGCACGCTGGTCTCGACGCCTCGATTGGTCGCGCCTCCGCCGATGACGAGCGCGGTCCGGTGGAGGAATCGCAGGAGCTCGGCCGCGCCGGTGCCGTAGAACGCGCTCGGACGACGCTTGAGGTAGACATAGTCCTGAGGTCGCGGCGCGATCTCGTCAGGGAAGTCGGCGTCGGGCGTGCCCTCGATGCAGTTGGTGAGCGACGGCACACCCGTCTCGACGCTCAGATCGGTCGGCAGCAGCACGACGTCGGCGCCGTCGGCACGGCTGACCGGGGTGGTATAGATGATGGGCATGTCCCGGGCTCGACAGGCGCCGATCAGGAGGATCCACGAGTCGAGCACCGGCCGCATCGCCGCGCGGCGCGCGGGGTCGGCCGGGGTCAGGGCGCGGCGGCAGGCGTCGTAGACGATCAGGGCGGCTCGCGAGGTGTCGATACGGTCGGTGTTGGCTGTGGTATTCATGGCCCGGATTCTAATCCGGCGCGACGCGAGGTGATCCGATGACAGAGACGAAGGCAGGCCGCGCGCATCTCATCGCCGGCGGATTCCCGCCCGGATCGGCCGCCGGCCACGATCACGACTACGCCCGTCTCCGGCTTCTGGGGCTCTTGGCCGAGCGCGAGATTCCGGCGTCGGTCGCCAACGACTTCGCGGATCTCGAGAAGTGGCTGGCGGTGAGCCGTCTGCTGATTACCTATGCGGCGGGTCCGTACCCCGACGCAGCGCAGTGCCGGGCCCTGCAGCAGTGGCTCGAAGCCGGCGGCCGCTGGCTCGGCCTTCACGGCACCAGCGGCGGCCGTGCCGAGCGTGTCGAGGGCTCGCGGCAGCGGCGCACGGTGAAGACCGAGCACCACGCGATCCTCGGCAGCTACTTTCTGACCCATCCGCCGATCTGCAAGATCCGCGTCGACGTCACGGGCGACCAGAGCCTGACGCGCGGGCTCGGCGCGTCGTTCGTCGTCGAGGACGAGCCGTACTTCATCGAGCTCCAGGACCCGAAGTCGACACGCATCTTGCTGACCGCGGACTACGGCCCGTCCGCCGTTTCGACCGCGTTCGGGACGCTCTATCCCTCGGACACGTCGCTGCAGCCGGACGGCAAAACGCGCGTGCTCGGCTACACGCGCGCGGTGGGCCAGGGCGGCGTCACGTACTTCGCGCTCGGCCACTGCCACAATCCCGCGATTCGGGCCTCGCGCGTCGTCGACCCGACCGACACCACGCCGCTGACGTTTCGGGGGTCGTGGGAGAGCGACGCGTTCATCGCGCTGCTGCGCAACGCCATCGCGTGGGGCGTGGGGGCGTAGCGTGGAGTCCGGGCAGCGTCCGAGCGCGGCGTCTGAATTTGGATACACCGCGACGTCGGTCGTCATTTTCGGTCATCGTACGGGCGCTGCAAATTTCGGTTGACAGCATTTTGTGTGGCATCGTGCTCGGCGTGTCGTCGGAGGCTCTGAAACTCGCTCCAGCGGCCGGCGAGCGCGCGAAGCGCACGTGCGTCGTGGGTCGTCGGAAAAATCTGGACGCGGCAGTGATCGTCGCTTGCGGCGCCTGCCAGGGGCCCGCGAAATTCGGGGCTAGAGTCTCTGTTAGGAAGGAGACTCGCCATGGAAGAATGCTCGCTCGATCGACTCGGCGACGAGATCGCCGAGCTCTCGGCCCACCTCGATGCCGCGACCGCTCGGCTCCTTGACCTCATCCGCGAGTTCGATGCGCGCAAAGGCTGGAACAACGGCTTCCGCTCGTGCGCGGCCTGGCTGAGCTGGCGCGTCGGCCTCGATCTCGGCGCGGCCCGCGAGCGCGTTCGCGTGGCACACGCGCTCGAGACCTTGCCCCGGCTCGCGCGGGCTCTGGCGCATGGCGAGCTCTCATACGCCAAGATTCGCGCACTGACTCGCGTGGCCACGCCCGAGACCGAGGAGCGGCTCCTGGCGGTCGGGCGCGCCGGCACGGCTGAGCATGTCGAGCGTATCGTACGCGGCTGGCGCCGGGTGGATCGCAAGGCTGAGGCTCACGAGGAGCAGCGCCGTCACACGGACCGCGCTTTACATGTGTATCAAGACGAGGACGGTATGGTCGTCGTCCGCGGGCGGCTGACACCCGAGGCCGGGCGCCGTCCTCATGCGGGCCCTGGATGCAGCCCGCGAAGCCTTGTACCAACAGGGCCGCCAGCAGACCTTCGATGCGCCGATCGACGTTTCCGCGGAAACGCCCGCGATAGCTCAGCAGCAGGCCGATGCGCTGACCCTGCTCGCGGAGACGGGTCTGCATCGTGGTCTGGACCCAGGCGCGCCGGGCGAGCGCTATCAAGTGGTGGTTCATGTCGACGCGCCGGTCCTGGCGGATCCTGATGCGCCGGGTCAGTCTGTCCTCGAAAACGGCGCGCGCGTTTCCGCGGAAACGTCCCAGCGTCTGGCGTGCGACGCGAGTCGCGTGGTGATGCAACACGCTGCCGACGGACGGGTCGTCGAGGTCGGCGCGCGAATCGAGGACGATTCCTCCTGCGCTCCGCCGTGCGTTACATCACCGAGACCACGGTTGTCGCTTTCCCGGTTGTCACGTGCGATTCGGACAGGGCCATCACATCCGTCACTGGGCGCAAGGAGGCCCAACCACGCTTTCGAATCTCGCTCTGCTCTGTCGCCGGCATCATCGAGCGGTTCACGAGGAAGGCTACCGAGTCGATCGACAGGCGGACGGCGAGCTCTGCTTCCGCCGTCCAGACGGTCGAATTCTTCCCGAAGTGCCACTGCCGGCCGGAGTCCCTGACCATCCCGCTGACGTGCTCCGAGCACAGAACGATAGGGAGGGCATCGTCATTCGCGCGCACACCGCGACGCCCGGATGGGGCGGGGAGCGTCTCAACGTCGGGTATGCGATCGACGTCTTGCATCCTCGGTGCGCGGGAGGTTGATGGCCTAACGGGCAACGCGCGGCGAGCTCGGGCTCACGGTGAGGACGAATCGATGAGCTCCTGCGCGCAAGCGATCGTCTCGTCCACCGATGTTCGCACGCCCTCCGACCACGCCGTTTCGGCCGCGCTCGGATCGAGCTGAGCGCGGGCCGCGGCGGCGAGGCGATCGCAGACGTTCCGGTCGGCGTCCGAGCGCTGAGCTCCGCGCGATCGGCGCCATGTCTCGGCTGCGGCGAGCAGGCGCAACGCAATCGCCGGACGCTGGCGCGCTTCGGCCACTCGCGCCAGCCCTGCCAGGCTGGTCGCGACACCCGAGGCATCCTGGGCGTCGACCCACAGGCGAAGGCTCTCGCCGAAGAAGTGCGCTGCTCGTCCGACGTCGCGATGCCCGAGGACGGCGCGGCCCAGGCGCTCGAGGCTCGATGCCAGCTCGCCTCTGGCGTCGTTCGCGCGCAGCAAAGCCAGGCCGTCGTCGCCGAGCGTCTCCGCCCGCTCGCGGTCGCCCGCCTCGTGCGCGGCCAGGGCGAAGCCGACGAGCGCCTGGGCGAGGCAGAAGCTGTCGTTCATCTCACGGAAGCGCGCGACGCTGTCCTCGTAGAAGCTCCGCGCCCGCGCGTGATCCTGGCGGTGATGGTGCCGCGGCGCCGAGGCTCCGGAGCGCCGTCGCGACGGCGTGCTTGTCGCCGAGCTCCTCGGCCAGCGCGAGGCTTCTGCCGTAGAGCCTCTCGGCACGACGGTCGTCGCCCTGTTTCGTGAGGATGCCGCCGAGGCTCACTAGAGCGTGCGAGAGCCCGCGCCGGTCCTGGATCACCTCGAACAGTGGCACGCTCTCCTCGAACGAGCGATCGCGCGCGCGCGTGATCGCCGTCATCGGCGGCCAGCTCGGCCCTCAGAATCAGCGCGTGCGCGATGCCGCGCTCGTCGCCGAGGCCACGGAAGAGCGCGAGGCTTTCCTCGACGAACTCCTTGCTGCGCGCCCGGTCACCGCGCAATCGTCGACACGTCGCCGAGGTTGTTGAGCGCCTCCGCGATGCCGCGCGTGTCCCCGAGCTCGCGCCACACCTGGAGCCCGCGGGTCTGGAGATCGACCGTCGTCGGCGAACTCGCTCCAGCGCGCCCGCATGCGCGCGGCGCCGTCGAAGACCTTCGCCAGAGCGCGCCGGCCGTGGGTCGTGAGGACCTGGGCCGGCGACGCGCCCGCCTTGGCCAGGAGCGCATCGACCCACTCGCGCCCCTCGCGGACGTAGCCGCGCGTGTCCCAGAACAGGACGAGCGCGGCGCCGAGGCGCAGCGCCGGCTCGATCTCGTCGCGATCGAGCGACCAGCGCAGCGCCGCCCGCATGTTGTCGTGGTCGTCGTCGAGCCGCGCGAGCCAGGCGACCTGCTCGGACCCCTCGAGCCGCGGCTCCGCCGCCTCGGCGAAGCCGACCCAGAACTCGCGAATGACGAGCGCGCACAGTCTCGCCGTCCGGCGAATCCGCGAGCTTCTCGCAGCCCGTACTGTCGAATCGTCTCGAGCATGTCGATAGCGCGCTTCGCCGTCGCGGCTCGTCCATCAAGCACCAGCGACTTGTCCACCAGACGCCCGAGCAGGTCGACAGCGTCGTGACGCTCGACACCGTCGACACGCGCAGACCGCCACCGCCGCGTCGAGCGTCCAGCCACCCGCGAAGACCGAGAGACGCCGGAACAGGACGCGCTCGCTGGTCAGACCAGCAGGTCGTAGCTCCAGTCGATCAGGCCGCGCAGCGTCTGATGGCGCGGCAGCGCGGTGCGGCTGCCGCCCGTCAGCAGGCGGAAGCGTTCGTCGAGGTGGGCGGCGATCTGCTGCGACCGACAGCGTCCGCACCCGCGCCGCCGCCAGCTCGATCGCGAGCGGGATGCCGTCCAGCCGCTCGCAGACCTTGGCCGTACGGCCGGCGCGTTCGCTCCGTCAGCGCGAAGTCCGGGCTCGACCGCGACCGCGCGGTCGACGAACAGCCGGATCGCCTCGTAGTCGGCCACGTGCTCCAGCGGCGGCATCGTGACGCGGGTCGGGCAACGAGAGCGGCGGCACGCGGAAGGCCACCTCGCCGGCGAGGCCGAGCGGCTCGCGGCTGGTCGGCCAGGATCCTCACGCGCGGGCAGGCGCGCAGCAGCGCGTCGGCGAGCGGCGCGCAGGCGTCGATCAGGTGCTCGCAGTTGTCGAGCAGCAGCAAGGCGCGTCGGCTCGGAGGTGATCGATCACGATCGTGAGCAAGGGCGGCCGGCCTCCTCGCGCACGCCGAGCGTCGTGGCGAGCACCTGGGCGTACGAGCGCGGGATCGGCCAGCGGCGCGAGCTCGAGCATCCACACGCCGTCCGGGTAGCTCGGCCAGGAGTCCGGCGGCGGCCTCCAGCGCGAGGCGCGTCTTGCCGCTGCCGCCGGGCCCGGTCAAGGTGAGCAGGCGCGTCTCGCCAGCAGGCGCTGCGACCTCGGCGATCTCGCGCTCGCGTCCGACGAAGCTCGTGAGCTGGCGCGGCAGGTTATTGAGGCACGGTCTCCAGGGACGCGAGCGCCGGGAAGGCACGTCCGGCAGGCTCTGACGCGACCACCTGAAAGATATGCTCGGCGCCCGCGATGTCGCGCAGGCGATGCACGCCCGAGATCGCGGAGCTCGATCATGGGACGGCAGGCCGTCGTCGCGGAGCATCTCCTGCGCGGCAGTTCGACACGAGGATCTGCCCGCCGTATCCCGACCGACAGCAGGCGCGCCGCGTGGCTCGAGCGTGAGCCCGGACACGTACTCGCCGACTTGTGCTCGCCCGCGTGGACGTCGGCCGTGCCCGCGTGCACGCGCCATGCGCACGCGAATCGGCGTCGCGGTCGCCCCACGGCTCGCTCGCGAGCGCCGCGCTGGGCCGCCAGCGCGGCGCCGACACCGGCCGAAACCGTGTGAAAGGCGGCGCAGAACGCGTCGCCCACGATCTGGAAGACGTACCCGCCGCTCGACTCGATCGCCTGTTTCAGCGATCTCGTGATGGCGGGCGAGGGCGGCCTTCATCCCCTCGGGCTCCCGCTGCCAGAGCCTCGTGCTGCCCTCGATGTCGGTGAACAGAAAGGTGACGGTACCGGTGGGCAGACGCGGAACGCTCACGTCGGAATCTTACTCCTGTGAGATGCTAGGTCCGAGGAGAGCGACGATGGCTGACGACACGCTGCACGCGGAAGTCGAGCGACTCAAAGCCGAGAACGCCGCGCTGAAGGCCCAGGCCACGCGCGGCGTCTCGATGAAGGTCAGCGAGAAGGGCGGAGTCTCCGTCTACGGCCTCGGCCGGTTTCCCGTCACCCTCTACAAAGAGCAGTGGACCAAGCTGCTCGACCTGGCCGACGATATCCGCGCCTTCATCAAGGCCCACGACTCCGAGCTCAAAGCCAAAGAGCCTCGCTGAGCCGCGATCGACGGCACGTTCGCCTGATCGAGGACGAACAGCATGTAGTACCCGTCTGAAACGGGTCGAGTTGTCATGTCGTTCCAACGGGTGCAGTATCCACTGCTGTGAAGCTGCGTACGCACTTGATCTTGTTGACCTTGGCGACGGTCGTTCCCGTCGTGCTCTTCGCCGTCGAGCTGATCGTGTACCAGACACGACTCGAGAGGTCATCGCTGGAGCGTGGCATGCGCGACACCTCACGCGCGCTGGCGCTGGCGCTCGATCGAGACGTCAACGACATCAAGGCCGGCGTCGAGGCGCTGACCGCGTCGCGGTACCTCGATGGTCGCGGCGACCTGCCCCATTTCTACGAGGAAGCGGCCACGGTCTCGAAGGGCTTCGGCGGCTGGGCCCAGTCGGGCGCGGTTACCTTCACGGCCGGCAGCGCCAGCGACGGGATGAGCATGGCTCGGCGCGTGCGCCGACGTGCTCATCTGCGATCTCGCGATGCCGGACGAGGGCGGTCTGGCTGTCGTCCGCAAGCTCAAATCGTGGGCGGCGGAGGTCGGCTGACCTTGCCGGCGCTGGCCCTGAGCGCGTACGCGCGCGCCGAAGATCGCGACCGCGCGCTGACGGTCGGGTTCGATCTCTACATGACGAAGCCGGTCGAGCCGAGCGATCTCGTCTGGGCCGTGGCACGATTGGCGCGACGCTGAACGACAGGAGACAAGACGATGAGCGCCACCCCGACGTTCGGACGCTACGCCGAAATTCCCGTCGACCAGATGACCGCGGAGCAGAAGGACGGCTTTCGCTTCCTGGTCGAAGGGCCACGCGGCCGCTTGCCCGGCCCCTACAAGGTGTGGGTGCACAATCCGAAGCTGCTCCGTGCCGCCGCGCCGCTCGGCGAGCACTTCACGCCGGGCCACTCGTCCTTGACGGAGCGTGAGCGGGAGATCGCGGTGATCGTGATCACCAGCAAGTGGCAGTCGGCCTATCCGGCCGCCGCGCACGAGAAGCGCGGCAAGGAGGTCGGGCTGCCCGTGCCCGCCGTTGAAGCGATGATGGCGGGGCTTCCGGCCGCGTTCGCCGACTCGAGGGAGCAGGTCGTCTACGAGCTCGCGACGACGCTCGCCAACGGCCGGCTGGTCTCGCAGGGACTGTACGACCGCGCGATCAAGGCGCTCGGCCACGAGAGCATCACCGACGTGGTCGTGCTGATGGGGTACTACACGGCCGTCTCGCTGACGATGAACGTCTATGCCGTGCCGGCCGGAACTCCCGGCCTGGCTCGCTGAGGCCGAGCATGGGCCCCATGAAGATCGCGCCGCTCCATCCCTCGCTCGGCGCCGAGATCTCCGGCATCGATCTCAGCCGCCCGATCGAAGCGCCGACTCGCGAAGCCTTGTCGCGCGCGCTCGCCGACCATCTGGCGCTCGTGTTCAGGGGGCAAACGTTGACGCCGTACCAGTATCTCGCGGCCGCGTCGTCGTTCGGCCCGCCGATGGAGCAGCACTACTCGCAGCACAACATGCCCGACTTTCCGCTGATCGGGCTGATCTGGCACCGGAACGGCCAGCAGCCGGCGGAGCGGTGGCACACGGACCACACCAACCGTGAGCGCCCGCCGGCCGCGACCATCCTGTACGGCGTGGAGATTCCCTCGGCCGGCGGCGGGACGAGCGTGGCGAACATGCGCGCGGCCTACGTCGCGCTACCAGAGGGCGAGCGCCGGCGCCTCGATTCGCTGAAGACGTTCAACAGCCTGGACCGCGATCGCGCCGACACGCGCCAGGACGACGTGGACAAGTACGGCACGCCGATCGAGCACCCGATGGTCCGCACGCATCCTGTCCACGGATCGAGGGCGGTGTACTTTCACATCACCAAGGCGACGCACATCGAGGGCATGACGCCGGAGGCGAGCCGCGCCTACATGTCCGACCTGCTCGACCGGATGATCCGGCCGGAGATCGTCTATCACCACCTCTGGCGCAAGGGCGACGTGCTGGTGATCGACGACCGCGCGACGATGCACCGGGCGCACGGCGACTACGACCGGCGCGAGAGCCGGATCCTCTGGCGGATCATCGTGGAAGGCGACCGCCCGCGGCTCGTGTGAGAGCCGGAGCGCGATGCTATGAAGTCGCTCCAGGCCCTAGATCGCGCTCCGCGTCGGCGAGCAGCTCGTCGAAGGACGGCGGCAGCGTGAGCGTGCGGCCGACGACCCCCGGGCTGTAGCCCTGGAGCCAGTAGCTGTTGGTCGGATGCCCGCCGCCCGCGACCACGACGATGAAGTTGTCGGGGCTGGCGGTGATCGGCCACGGGTCGAGCGCGATGCTCTCGCGCACGACCTTGCTCGAGTCGATCTCGATCCACGCCGGACAGCCCGCGCGACGCAGATGCTCGGTGGGAATGCGCGAGTGCTCCCAGAGGAAGTCGCGGATCGAGGTTTTCGTCCAGCCGAGACCAGCCATCGTGTTCGCCACGACACCCGGAATCATCAAGACGCCCGGCGTGCCGTGGTCGTAGCCGGCCAGACCCGGCATGTTGGGCACGCGCATGAAGTCGGCCATGCGGTACATGCCCTGCAGCGCGTCCTCTTCGGGCGTCTCCTTCTTCGCGCCGCGCCGGCGGATGTTGGTCGCCCCGTTTGCGAACGCGAGCGAGATCGAATTCTGCCCCGGCGCGAAGGCGTGGCGCTCGGTCGCGTGCGTCGCCCATCCACTCGGCAGGCTCGCCTCGTCCTCGGCGAAGACGACGTTGGTGTAGCGCACGCCGCCGTAGTTGGCCATGGTGCCGATGCCGGGCAGCGCGCCGCCGACGTTTTGCTGCAGGAGACGCAGCGCGCGCCCGATGCTGGCGCCCGCGGGTCGCTGCGGATCCGGGCCGAGGCAGCCGAAGCCGGCGTTCAGCCGGATCTGAGCGCCGATGGGCCCGTTGACGATCACCACGGGAAAGGCGCTGCCCGACGCGGCCTGGAGCTGCGCGCTCCCTGATTCGGGATCGAGGAACGCGTCGACGGCGGCCACGAGCACCGGCAGGTACTCCGGACGTCCGCCGGCCATCGCCAGTGCGATCGCGCACGTCTCGATCGTGGTCACGCCGCCGCGGGGCGGGAAGATGCCGACGCGACGCCCGCGCGGCTCGGTGGCGCCGCGGAGGATCCAGTCGACGCGCTCGCGCGTCGGGGGCCAGAGCGGAAGGCCGTCACCCCAGCGGTTCGCGAGCATCAGATGATTCGCGCGCGAGAACGCATCCTCGACGCTCGCGCCCTGAACCTTGATCATCGCCGCGTCGGCCGCGCCGTCACCGCCGAAGGCCGAGCGCCACCGCGTGAGCCCGTCGTAGAACTCGCGCTTGCGTGCCTCGAGCGGCGAGATGTCGCTCCCCGGCAGGAACATCTCGATGGGGAAGGTGACCATCGCCGCGTCCGGCGCCAGGCCGAGGCCGGCGACGGCGTTCGTCATGACTCCCACGAAGTCCGCGCGGGTCAGGGTGACGGTCGGGATTCCCTGTGCTTCGAGCCTAGCGGCCGCCCGGCCGCATGCAGTGGCGCAGGACCCTCAGGCAGCGTTGCCGATGATGACCGCGTCGACGCCGCGCTGTTTCACCTGCGCCGCCGTCTCCTCCGAGCCGATCACGGCGTTGCCCTGGGGGAAGGCGTCGATCGGCAGCACCTCGATGCGCGGGAAGTCGGCCTCGAGCAGCGACTTCAAGAGCGGCAGCATGCGGAAGGCCTGCCACTGGTCGTTGCTGACGAAGCCGATGCGCTTGCCCTCGAGGCTGGTGATGCGCGGGGCAAACGGCTGCTTGACCTCGATCGCGCCGGACGGATCGTGAAACTCGAGCGTGACCATGCGGTGGCCTCCTGGAGACTCCTTGCTTGCGTGTCGATTATAGGACGTTGACGCGTCCCGTAGCACGCCGATACGATGGGCGCGATGGTGGATTACGAGACTCGGACTCGACGCTTCACGCGGGCGGAGTACGAGAGGCTCATCGATCTGGGTGTGTTCCAGCCAGGGGAGGCCATCGAGCTCATCGGTGGTGAGCTCATGGTCGCCGAGCCGCAAGGCGCCCCACACTACACGGCGATCCGCAAAACCGCGAAGGCGCTCGAGGCGGCATTCGGGCCGGGATGGGACGTGCGGACGGAGGGACCCATCGGGCTCGACGACGAGTCGGAGCCCGAGCCCGACGTCGCGGTCGTCCCCGGAGCGCCGGACGACTATGCTCACGCGCATCCCTCACGTCCGGTACTCACCGTGGAAGTGGCCGAGTCGAGCCTTGCTCTTGATCGGCAGCGCAAGGGCAGTGTCTACGCTCGAGCCGGACTCCCCGACTACTGGGTCCTCAATCTGATCGACCGCGTCCTGGAGGTGTACCGGGAGCCGCTCGCGGATTCTGCCGCGGCGTTCGGCTGGCGTTACAGTCGCGGCGAAGTACTCGACGCCTCGGGCCGGGTTACGCCGCTGGCCGCGCCGGGATCGAGTATCCCGGTCTTCCAGCTTCTGCCCTGACGATCACGCCGCTCGGGCGCCGAGCCTAGAGCTTGATCTTCAGCAGCTTCGCCGCCGTCTCGCTGAGCATCTTCCGCCGGTCCGCGTCGCTGAAGCCCGGCGCCTTGAGAATGTGATCGATCGACTTGTCCTGCCACGGGATCGGATGATCGGTGCCGATCACGAGCTGACTCACGCCGACTTCGGCCGCCAGGTGACGCAACGCCTCCGACGTGAAGACCAGGGTGTCGTAGTACATCTGCTTCAGGTACTCCGTCGGCTTCTTCTTCAGCTTGACGCCGGTGTCCATGTCGGGCGCGACGCGCAGGCTGTTGTCCGAGCGAGCTGCATACGACGGCAGGAAGCCACCGCCGTGAGCCGAGCAGATCTTGAGCCGCGGGAAGCGATCCAAGGTGCCCTCGAAGATCAGATGTGAGAGCGCGATGGTGGTGTCCAGCGGGTTGCCGATCGTGTTGGCCAGCCAGCCGTTGCCCTTGAGCCGCTTGGCGAGATCCGGCGTGCTCTGAGGGTGAATGAAGATGAGCACGCCGAGCTCTTCGGCCTTGGCCCAGAACGGGTGAAACTTCGGATCGGCGAACTCCTCGCCCGCGACGCTCGCGCCGACGGCGGCGCCGCGAAGTCCAAGCTTCTTCACGCCTTCTTCGAGCTGCTGGACCGCCAAGTCGGGAAACTGTAGCGCGACCGACGCGAAGGCTACGAAGCGATCCGGGTATTTCCCGCAGAACTCCGCGAGCCGCTCGTTCTGGACCTTGATCACCTGCGTCACGACGTCACGCTCCGCGCGATACCACGCCGGGTTGATGCTGAGGGCCTCCATGTCGATGCCTTGCGCGTCCATCTCGGCGATGCGCCTGGGGCCCACCTCGTCGATGCCTGGGCCGCGATGGTCCTGGACCTTCAATCCGAGCAGCGCGTACGCCTCGGGGATCACGCAATGGGCGTGCACGTCGACCGTCTTCACGCGACGGCCGCCGATCACGACCTCGCGGCGGCGGCTCTTCGTGCTCGCTTCACCACGCCGCTCGGCGTTTCTCGCCGGCGCCTTCCCTTTGGCCGCCGGGCGCGCCTGCGCTCGAGCTTTCGCGTGCGCCGCGACGACCAGGTCACAGGTGGTGAAGGAGATCCCATTGCTGTCGATCGCGGCTCGCACACTCATTTGTCACCCCCTGAGATCGATGTATGGACGGCAAGCTCGGCGGGCTTCCGCTGACACACGTCGACCGCCGTCGCGGCCAGCACCCGCGTGACCTTCTCCATCTCGCTCACGAGCACACAGGCGTCATCCTCGTCCGCGCTGCCGCGGATGGTCGCGGGCCCGTACAGCAGGCACGGTATGCCGGCCTTCCAGAGATGGCACGTGTCGTCCGCGCTGTACGAATGTGGCAGGACGGTACCGATCGCCGCCGGCTCCCGCCCGGTCACGGCGCGATAGCTCCGCGCGACCGCCTGCACAATCGGCGCATCGGTCGGCATGTCGAACGGGTCCATCACGAGGCGCCGTCGTCCCTTGAAGCTCGCTGGCGGCGGGATCTCGATCTCGTAGCGAAGCTCGGGATCGCGCGCCGCGATCGGGTCGAGCGCGCGCCGGATGTCGGCGACGATGCCGTCGACCGTTTGCCCCGGCACGAAGTGCACGTCGACCAGGATCGTGCACAGGTCGGGGATGTACGGGGGCTCGACGAGCACGTAGTCCTGGCCGCGGCCGCCCAGAATGCTGCCGACATTGAGCCGCGGGAACGCGGGCAGGTCGGGTCGCGGTGTATGGCGGAACTCGACGTGCTCGAGCGCCCGGACGATCTGCGTCATCTTCTGCACCGCGTTCACCGTGCCCTCGAGGCGCCCGATATGTCCGGTTACCCCGTACGCGTGAATCGCCATGTGCACGATGCCCGAGTGCACCGTGACCAGGTGGTCGGCGCCGAACGGCTCGGCGACGACCGCCGCGTCGGTGCGGAGGCCGCTCTGCATCAGGAAATGCGTGCCCTCGCCGCCCTGCGTCTCGCCCGCGACGCAGGCGACCACGAGATCTCCGGCGAGCCGAACGCCAGAACGGCGTATGGCCTCGGCGGTCATGATGATGCTGGCGAGCCCGCCCTTCATGTTCTGCACGCCGTGGCCGTACAGGCGATCGCCTTCGAGGCTCGGTGTCCACGGATCGCGCTTCCAACGGCGGGTGAGCGCGTTGATGTCGGTGTGGCCGTTCAGCATGAGGCTCGCCCCGCCGCCGGTGCCGCGCAGGGTGGCGATCGTCTGGAAACGCCCGGGCTCGATCTCCTGCAGCTCGACGTCGTATCCGCGTGCGCGGAAGAGCTTCTCGAGGAACAGCGCGACCGGCGTTTCTTCGGTCTTGAAGCTCGGGATGCGGATGAGATCGCTGGCCAGGTCGATCAGCCCACGGGCGTCGACCTGCGCCAGCACCGCGCGAGTCGGCTCATCCATCGCGCGTCGTGTCGTTCATGGCGGCGGGGATCAGACGAAGGTGAGCGGCTCGACGTGGGCTTCGCCGCGCGCGAAGCGGCCGATGTCGAGCGGGCCGGCGTCCATCGTGACGGCGCGGCCGTGGGCGAGCATCTCGGCCATGAGCTGGCCGGCGATCGGGCCGTGCATGAAGCCGTGGCCGCTGAAGCCGGCGATGACGTGCAGGCCCAGGACGCCGGGCACGGCGCTGACGATGCCGGTCTGGTCCGGCGTCATCTCGTAGAGGCCCGCCCATGCCCGCATCAGCTCGGCATCGGCCAGAGCGGGCGCGCGGTGGATCGCGCGCTCGATCAGCGCGGGCTCGAGGCTCCGATCGATCTCGGTGCTGAAGCCGTCGGGCTCGTCGCGCCGCCCGTGACCGAGCAAGAGCCCAGGGCCTTCGCGGCGCAGTGAGAAGTTCGTGTGCGGGTCGATGATGAACGGCGTCGCCGCCGGAATGCGCGAGGCCGGAAACGGCGCGGTCATGAACTTGTGACGCCGGTGCGGGCGCACGGGGATGTCGACCCCCGCCAACTGGCCGACAACGCCTGACCAGGCGCCGGTCGCGATGACGGTGGCGCGCGCCTCGAACGAGCCGGCGGTGGTGGTCACGCCGAGCACGCGATCGCCCGCGCGGATGAAGCCGCGGACCTCGTGCTGCTGTTTGATCGTCACGCCCAGATCGCGCGCGCGGGCGGCGATCGCGGTCGTGCACAGATACGGATCGGCGTAGCCGTCGCGCGGCGTGTAGGTGGCGCCCAGCAGATCGCCGGTGTTGAGATACGGGCACAGCGCGCGTGTCGCCGCGGCGTCGAGCAGCTCGACTTTCACGCCGAGACTCTGCTGGAGCGCGACGCTGCGCCGCGCGGTCGCCAGCTCGTCCTCGCTGCCGATCAGGATCAGATAGCCGTGCTGGCGGAAATTGGGATCGACGCCGAACTCGTCGCGAAAGCGCTCGTAGGTGACGATGCTGTGCGTGGTCAGCTCGACGCCCAGCCGGTTCGCATACTGGTGGCGGATGCCGCCACTCGCGAGCGCGGTCGAGCCGGAGCAGACCGTGTCGCGCTCGAGGACGATCACCGGACCCACGCCGAGCCGGGCCAGATGATAAGCCGTGCTCACACCCATGATCCCGGCGCCGACGATCACGACTTCCGCGGTGTCCGCCACGCCGCCACCATAAGCCGCTTGAACCGACGACGCAACACGGCGATCATGGCCGCCGGAGGAAAGCCACATGGCCACGATCGATCCTGTGTGGGCGTCGGTTGCGGAGCTGTCCCGCGCGTTCGAGGCGAGGACCTTGTCGCCGGTCGATGCCGTCGAGGCGCTGCTCGGGCGGATCCGCCGGCGCAATCCGGCCCTGCATGCCTTCATCGCCGTCTACGAGCCCGAGGCGCGGATGGCGGCCGAGGCCGCGGACAAGGCCATTCGCTCCGGCCATCGTGTTGGTCCGCTCCACGGCGTCCCGATCGCCCTCAAGGATCTCGTCGATCTCCAGGGCCGCGTCACGACCGGCGGATCGAAGGTATGGGCCGAGCGCGTGTCGCCGGTCACCGCGACGCTCGCCGAGCGGCTCATCGGGGCGGGCATGATCGTGCTCGGCAAGACGCACACGGTCGAGTTCGCGATGGGCGGCTGGGGCACCAACACGCACATGGGCACACCGCGCAATCCGTGGGATCTCTCGGTTCATCGGACGCCCGGCGGCTCGTCCAGCGGCTCGGGTGTCGCGGTCTCCGCGGGCCTGGCACCGGTCGCGATCGGCACCGACACGGGCGGCTCCGTCAGGATTCCGGCTGCGTGGTGCGGCATCGTCGGGCTCAAGGTGACGGCCGGACGGATCAGCACCTACGGCGTGCTTCCGCTCAGCTCCACCCTCGATACGCCGGGACCGCTGGCGCGCTCGGTCGAGGACGCCGCGCTGATCTATCGTGTGCTCAGCGGAGCCGACCCGCGGGATCCGCAAACCTTGGCGTGGGCACCAGTCGATCCGATGCCGACTCTGCGTCGTGGGGTCGCGGGGCTGCGGCTGGCCGTGCTGCCCGACGCTGAGCGGGTCGGGGTCGAGAAGGAAGTGCTCGCGGCGTACGACGCTGCGGTGAACGCGCTGGCCGGGCTCGGCGCGCAGGTCGTCCGCGTCAATTTCCCCCGGCGGCTGGCCGATTACACCGCGGCGACCGGCGTGATCATCGGTGCCGAGGGCTATCGGTTCGTCGGCCACCTGGTCGATGACCCGGCTCTGCCGACGGATCCGCACGTGCGGCCGCGCATCCAGCTCGGGAAGAACATCTCGGCGCGCGACTATCTTCTAGCGCTGGCACAGCGCGAGGAGCACAAGCGCGAGTTCGCCGTCGCGCTCGCCGACGTCGACGCGGTGCTGACGCCGACCGCGCAGACCGCCGCGATTCCGATCGATCGCGTGGACCAGTCGAGCACATCGGCGCACTTCACCCGGCCGGGCAACTACCTCGGACTGTGCGGCCTCGCGATCCCCAGCGGATTTTCCGCCGAAGGCCTGCCGCTCTCGCTCCAGATCCTGTGCCACGCCGGAGAAGAAGCGACGGCGTTGCGCATCGGCTGGGCCTACGAGCAGGCCACGAGCTGGAAGGCTCGCCGACCGCCCGAAGCGTAATCGGGCGGATTGCCCGAAGCGATCCTTCGCGACATCCAAATCGCCACCTCACCCGTAGCTCTCGGTGAGGAGGACACAGGCGATGGGTGCTCGCGGAATCATCGGAGCTGGTAGCGCGCTGGCCGTGAGCGTGGCCGCACTGGTCGCGTCGGCCGCGCCGACTCCTGCCGTCGATATCCAGGTGTTCCAGTTTCAGCCCGGCGCCGTCGAGGTCCGAGCCGGGACCGCGGTCACGTGGACCAACCGTGACGACATCGAGCACACGGTGACGTCCGGTGATCCCGAGCATCGCGGCGGCCGCTTCGACCTGCGTCTGCCGAGCCGCGGCACCACGACGACGGTCACGTTCAGTGAGCCGGGTGTCTATCCCTATTTCTGCGATCGGCACCCGTCGATGCGCGGCGAGATCCGCGTCAACTCGAATCAACGAATCAACCAACGAAAGGAGCGAGCGATGAAACAGCAGATTATCGCGTGGGTGGGGGCAGCGAGCGTGGTGATGCTGACGGGGTGCACGCAATCGATGGCGCAGCAGCCCGGGCACGGGGCGATGTCGATGCCGACGGCGTCGACCTCCGGGACCAAGGCGGCCGAGCTCCGTGCGGGCCTCAACAACCTCTTCTCGGAGCACGTGTACCTCGCGGGTGCCGCGACCAACGCGGCGCTCGGCGGGCGCGAGGCGGAGTTCAAGGCGGCGGCCGGCGCGCTCGACGCCAACTCCGTGGCCATCTCGAAGGCGATCGGCTCCGTGTACGGTGAGGGCGCCGAGAAGGCGTTCCTGCCCCTGTGGCGCCGCCACATCGGCTTCGTCGTCGACTACACGGTCGGTGTCGCCAGCAACGACAAGACGAAGCAAGACAAGGCGGTCAACGATCTCGTCGCCTACACGCAGGACTTCGGCGCGTTCCTGAGCGCGGCGAATCCGAATCTGCCGAAGTCGGTGGTCGCCGACCTCGTGAAGCACCACGTGGTTACGCTCAAGACCGTCATCGACGCGCAGGCGTCGAAGGACCCGGCGCGCGCCTACACCGCGCTACGCGCCGCGGCCGGTCACATGCAGATGATCGCCGATCCGCTGGCGGAGGCGATCGTGAAGCAGTTCCCGGACAAGTTCAGCGGATAGACCAGACGAACAGGTTCAACGCGCGCTCCGAGGCGAACACCTCGGGGCGCGCTCGTCTTCAGGCTTTGGCGGGTGGGCGAGGGGTGACGTGGCCGCAGCGACTACACGTGCGATTCTTCTCCGAGCCGTAGAACTCCTCGTAGGCGCGCGATACCGGGTCCTCGCGATAGTCGGCGACCTGCTTGACGCTCTGGTGGAGCTGAGCGCCGCACTGCTCGCAGAACCAGGTGAAGCGATCGCTCTCGTCCGGCCGGCGCTTGCGCTCGAGGACGAGGACGAAGGCGTCGGGAGAGAACCGCGGAGAATGCGGCGTGCCCGCGGGGCAGTAGACGATCTGGCCCTCGCGGATCAGCGCGATCTTCTCGTCGCCCTCCGGTGTCCGATAGTGGAGGTTCATGTCGCCCTTGATCATATACATGACCTCGTCGCTCGGATCGCTGTGGAACTCGCTGCGGAACTCGCGGCCCCGGGCGACGAAGGCGATGCTGTCGGGCGCCTGCCACAGGACTGTGTTGGGCCGGCCCGAGGCGCGGATGCTGCTCATGACCTGACCGAGGTCGACCGCTTTCATCTCGTCCATGCCTACTCCTTCGTCACGTGCTCGACGCGCAGGTCGAAGCCGCCACACCCCGGCGCAGCCTGAACGTCCAGGTCATGCCGTCGGGCGAGGTGGTCCAGGACTCCGCGAGCCCGGGGATTACCTCGGTACTGTCGGGACGCGTCGCGACCAAGGTCTCGAAGATCTCGGCGGTCACCCGCAAGGTGTGAAGTCCCAGCGCCTGACCGGGATCGAGCCCCATGCCCACCACGACGACATCGCGCGGGATCTGCGCGCCGGCCGCGGGTGCGAGGAGCACGGCGGCGAGCAGGGCTGCGGCGAACGGAATTGATCGTGTCATGGCCTCTTATAGCGCCGTGATTCCGGCGGCGCAATCACCGCCGTCGCAGCTGGCGCAGCTCGCCGAGTGTCATGTTCGGAATGGTCACGCCGTTGCTGGCGACCCATCCGGCCATCGACTGGCTGTCGGGCCACGGTGTCGCCTTCGCGATCCCCCAGTCGCCTTCGACGATGTGGTCCGGGCCCTGGACGCGAAACGCGAACGAGTCACCGGTGACCTTTCTCGCCGCTATCTCGAAGCGCGACCGGTCCAGATCCACCGGCCGCGAGTCCCATGTCGTCGGAAGCGCGCCGGCGCCCTCCGGAAAGCCCGTGGCCATCAGGCGCAGGACGAGGATCATGACGCGCGCGACTCGCGTCTGGTACTTGGCGCGGAACGCCTCGGCCTCCTCGGCGCCCTGAACGCCGAAGAACAGGAAGGTCGAGTCCGGCTGGGTGAAGTGCAGGAGCTTTCGTGGTCGCGAGCCGGACAGATCCTCGAACGAGACCTCGTAGTTCGTGAAGACCGAGAAGTTGTAGGTGCCCGCCACGTCCTCGCGCGCCGCCCTCGTCACGCGCATCTTGATCTGCCCCATGCAGCCGAGATCGGAGCAGCCTTTCCAGGTGACGAGCGGCGGCGCGTCGGCGAGCAGCGCTGCCGGGAACGCGACGAGACAGCCCAGGACGACGAGGGCTCGCGTCACTTGATGCGGGGTTCCTCCATTGGGACGAATCATACCCTCGGGCCGGCTCGCAGCGCGCGGTAGCGGGCCGGCGTGAGCCCGAACGCCGAGCGGAAGACGCGGGTGAAGTGCGCCTGATCCGCGAAGCCCGCGTCACAGGCCACGTCGACGAGCGGGCGTTGCTGATGGATCAGCTCCCGCGCGAAGGCGAGACGGCGCATGAGCAGGTAGCGGTACGGGCTCGTGCCGAACATGTGCCTGAACTGACGGGCCAGATCGTAGCGAGTCAGCCCGGTGACGGACTCGAGCTCCGCCGAATGCACGACCCGGGTTCGCTCGGCGTCGAGAAACCGCCGAGCGCGGTCCGCGGCGGCGGCGTCGATCCGGGGCGCGCCGGCCGGTGACGGGCCCGCGCGCTCGGCGTCGAGCAGGCCGGAGGCCAGGTCGACGAGCAGGCTGTCCGCCGCCAGCGGCTCCATCGGCAGCCGAAAGGCGGCGTCGATCGCTCGCGACAGCGTCAGGTTGGTCGAGACCGGGTCGCGCACGAACGGCAGAGGATGGGGACGCCCGCGCAGCGCGCGAAGCGCCTCGGACAGCTGGACCGGCTCGACGTAGACGATCCGGTATCCAAAGCCCTCGCCGGTGCCCGCGCGGCCGTCGTGAGCCTCGTCCGGATAGAGCACGACGACCTGTCCGGGCGCGCTGACGCGCGTCGCGCCTCGGTAGTCGAAGACCTGAACGCCGCAGTCGGTCAGGCCGATGGCGTAGGTGTCGTGCCGGTGCTTCTGGTACGCCGCGCCCGCGAACCACGCGTGAAACAGCTCCACGCCGTCGGCCGGCTTGGCGCTGGCGATCCAGGCTCCGGACGGACGCTCGCACGATCGTTCAAGACCCTCGCCGCCGGATCTGGTCTCCTTGGAGCGCACAGGAGATAGAGTACGACCACGGAGCAAGTCGTCGCGTTTCTTCTCTTCGCGGTGGTGGCCGCGGTCACGCCGGGGCCGAGCAACATCATGCTGACGGCCGCCGGTGCGAATGTCGGTCTCCTGCACGGGCTGCCGTGCCTGCTGGGTGTCGCGAGCGGCATGGGCCTCATGATGTTTCTGGTGCCGCTCGGGCTGGGGAGCGTGATGCTCCGCTATCCCGTCGCGCTGAAGGCGCTCAACTGGGGCGGCGCGGCCTTTCTCCTCTGGCTCTCGTGGAAGATCGCGACGTCGAGCGGCGAGACGACCGCCGATCGCCAGGGCGTGGGCTATCTCCAGGCCGCGGGCTTTCAGTGGGTCAACCCGAAGTCGTGGCTGGTGAGCGCGAGCGCGGCGGGGACGTTTCTCAGCGCGGGGGCGGGGAGCCCGGTCACGCAGTCCGTCTATCTCGGCGGGTTGTTCTTCCTCGTGGCGTTGCCGAGCGGGCTCGTATGGCTGGCCTTCGGCGCCACGGTCCAGCGCCTGCTGCGGAGCCGGCGCCGGCTGAGGATCTTCAACGTCGCGATGGGACTGCTGCTGGCGGTCTCGATCGTTCTCATTCTTACCTGAGCTCGGGGACGACCCAGAGCGGCGCCCGCCCGGCCTCCATGCGCTGGATGTTGTCGAAGCCGTTGCGATACGCCTTCGTCCAGTTGTCCCACGTCGGTCCGGCGCTGTGCGGCGAGAGCGTGACGTTCGGCAGCGAGAACAGCGGGTGATTCGGCGCCGGCGGCTCCTCCACCATCACGTCCAGGCCGGCGGCGGCGATCGTCCCGGACGTGAGCGCCTGGTGCAGCGCGCTCTCGTCGACGACCGGACCGCGGCACGTGTTGATGAGGATCGCGGTGCGCTTCATCATCGCGAACTCCCGCGTCGACATCATCTTGCGGGTGACGTCGTTGAGGGGCACGTGCAGGGTCACGACGTCACAGGTGCGCAGGAGCTCGGTGAACAGGGTGAAGCGCACGCCGAGCGCATCTTCCTGGTCTTCGGTGAGCCGGAGAATGTCGAAGTAGCGCACGTCCATGTCGAAGCCCTGAACCCGGCGCGCCACTTTCTTGCCGATGTTGCCGAGGCCGACGATGCCCAGGCGCTTGCCCTCCACCTCGTAGGTGCGGGTCGCGGCGAAGTCCCCGGTGCGCCACTTGCCGGCGACGACGTTGTTGTGGTGCCACACGAGCTTCTTGAGTACCGCGAGCATGAGCATCACGGCGTGCTCGGCGACGGCGACCGAGTTCGCGCCGCCGTTGTTGGCGACGGGCACCTTGGCCTTGCGCGCCGCCTCGATGTCGACGCGATCGTAACCGGCGCTGGTCAGCTGCACGAGCTTCAGCCTGGGCGCGGCGCGGAAGAACTCGTTGCCGATCCCGGTGCGCGGTGAGCCCAGGTAGTACTCGGCGTCGGCGGCGGCGTCGTAGAACTCGGGCTTGCCCGGGTCGACCACGACCAGCTCCATGCCGGGTGGGAGCAGCTCGCGCGCGATTTCCATGACCGGGGCGGGTTGCGGGGGCGTGAGGATCTTGGTCACGATCTCCTCCTGAGAAGTGGGCTAGGTCTCTGTCGACTCTGCGGGCGGCAAGACGAAGTGAAAGCTTGCTCCGCCGTCGGCGTTGTTCTCGGCCCAGAGGGTGCCGCGGTGGACGCGAATGATCGTGCGGCACACTGTGAGGCCGAGCCCCATTCCTTCGCGCCGCGTGGTGAAGAACGGCTCGAAGATGCGGGCGAGGCAATCGGGTGGAATGCCCGGCCCCGAGTCCGCGACGGTGACGCGTACGCCCCCGCCGTCGGCGAACCCGGTGCAGATGACGAGCCGTCGGCCGGACGTCGAGACCTCGGCCATGGCGTGGCAGGCGTTGGTGATCAGATTGGCGAGCAGCTGCTGCAGCTGGACCCGATCGCCGCTGGCCAGCGGGAGATCGGCCGCCGGCTCCGTGACGACGTCCACGCCGTGGGCGGCCAGCTCGCCCTGCACGAGCCTCAGGGCATCACGCACCAGCTCGTTCACGTCGATCGGCTGGTGCTGCGTCTCGCCACGCTGGAACAGCTCCCGCAGCCGCTGGATGATCCCGGCCGCGCGCTGATCGTCTGCGACGATGTCGCTGAGAATCTCGCGAATGTCCTTCGGGTCGGCCCGGTCCTGGGCGAGAAAGCGCTGCGCCGCCTGCGCATTGGTGAGGATCGCGGTCAGGGGTTGATTCAGCTCGTGCGCCAGGGACCCGGACAGCTCGCCGAGCACCGCGACGCGCGACAGCTGGGCGAGCTCGTCACGCTGCTGCTGGACCTGCTGCTCCACACGCTGGTTGTGCGTGATGTCCCGCGAGATCCCGCGGATCCGGACGGGTTTGCGCGCAGCGTCGAGCTCGACGTGACCGACCGTCGCGATCCATCGCAACCGGCCGCCGAGCGTGATGCGATATTTGCCCTCATAGTCGGCCCCGCTCGTGCATTGCGCGACGCCGTCGATGAGCGCCGCGCGGTCGTCGGGGTGAACCCGTTGCATGAACGTGTCGAAGCGCATCGGGGCGAATCTCCCGAGGCCCTCGCGCCCCCCGCTCGGATTGGTGAGCCAGATCTGATCCTCGACCAGATCCCACTCCCAGAGCCAGAGGTCGGCGGCGGTCGCGGCCAGGCTCATCCGTTCCTGGCTCTCTCGCAACGACTGCTCGACGCTCTTTCGCTGCTCGCTGAGAATGGCAATCAGATAGAGCGGAGCGGCCCGCAGCAGGAGGAAATGCTGGAGCGCCAGCGCCGTGCCAGCCGGCGACTGCCCGGAGAACGGCCCGCGCCCCTCGAGGGCGGCCTCGACCGACAGCAACGCGATGATCGCGACCGCGCCGGAGGCGCCAGCCATGCCGAACCGGATCGCCGCCCAGAAGAGGAACGGCACCGGCGCATAGAAGCGCGGCTCCGCGAAGCTGAGCGAGCCGGAGTGCGTGCCGAAGGCCAGATAGCCGCTGACGACCAGGCCGATCGCCAGCAGGCCGCCTTCGAGCCGGCGCTTGGCGCTCGAGGCGCGGATGTCCCCGAGCGCGCCGAGCACCCAGTAGAGGATCACGGGGGTCACGACAAGGTGGGCGAGCGCGTTGCCCAGGAACCACTGTTCCCAGGCCGACCAGAACTCGTGGCCGAGAGCCTGGCGCGCGAATGCCCCGGCGAAGGCCGAAGCCGTCGGGATCAGCAGCACCGCCCACAAGCAAAACGCGGCGAACTCTTGAACGCTGTCGAAGCGAACAGGATTTCGCATGACCCGGCGGAGCGCGAGCGCCGTGAGGATGCCTCTGGCCGAGTCGATCGCGTACGTGGCCAGCAAGAACCAGAGCGGAATGTCGCGGGCCACCTCCGAGAAGAGTCGGATGGGCAGCACGCCGAGGACGAAGATCGGCCACAGGCCGCGTCGCGTCAGCAGCAGCGCGCACAACAACACCGAATCGGGAAACCAGAACGGCGACGCGACGGCCTGGCTGAAGGACATGCCGTAGCGATAGGCGAAGTAGAAGGCCGCCTCGAAGAGACAGAACGCCAGGACGCCCTGGACCAGAGCGCCGCGTCCCGGCATCACGAGGCTCCAGAGCGACACGCGCGGAGTTTTTCGCGACCCGGGGGCGCCGCCGAGCTTCGAGAGCACGGAGCTTCGTAGCAAAAGCGACATAGAGACCCTAAATATCGGGGCCCAATTTGACCATCCTGACGGGCGCAGGTCAACAGCGTCGGGAGACCGGCGCGGAGTGCTCGATCGGTGGGCAGCGACACGGAGCGCGCGGCGTTTGAGGTAAGCTTTACCGCGGATCAGGAGGACGCCATGCTGATAGTCGATTCGCAGATCCATCTCTGGCAGAACGGCAAGATGAGCGCCCACCACCGCCAGATCCCGACGTATTCGGTCGACGACGCGCTGGCCGAGATGGCCTCCGCCGGCGTCGACTGCGCGGTGATCCATCCGCCCAGCTCGCTCGGCGAGCCGGTCAACGTGCTCGCCGTCGATGCGGTCCGGCGGCATCCGGCCAAGTTTTGCATCCTCGGGCATTTCGACCTCGAAAGCCCTGATCGCGAGCGCATCGTCGCGCACTGGCGCGAGCGGCCGGGCATGCTCGGGTTTCGGTTCACGTTCAACCAGCCGCGGCAGAAAGCCTGGTGGACGGACGGCTCGCTGGACTGGTTCTGGACGGCCTGCGAGCGGGCGGGCTTGCCGATCGGGTTGCTGGCCGGCGGGCAGATGGCGGCGCTGGCGAAGATCGCCGAGCGGCATCCGCGACTGAAGCTGCACATCGATCACCTCGGACGCCACGGTGGCGGCACCGGGCTCACCGACGACGCGGCCTTTGCCGATCTCAAGGACACGCTCGCGATGGCCACGTATCCCAACGTCGCGATCAAGATGTCCGGCGCGCCGAGCTACTCGAGCCAGCCCTATCCGTACAAGAACATCCACGGCTACCTGCGGCAGATCTTCGAGGCGTTCGGGCCGGAGCGCTCGTTCTGGGGCACCGATATCACGCGCATGCCGTGCTCATACCGGCAATGCGTGACGATGTTCACCGAGGAGCTACCATGGCTGAAAGGCCGAGACCTCGAGCGCGTGATGGGCGGCGCGGTCGTGGACTGGCTCGGCTGGAAGCGGCCAGGAGGCCAAGCATGATCACGAAATTCGGCAGCTTGTTCGCGGGGCACGTCGATCTCGACAACGAAGGGCTGGAGGGCACGGCGGCGAACGACCGCTGGCTTTCCGACGAGCAGCTGGCGAGCGTGTTCCCCAAGAGCGAGGCGATCGCGAAGCTGATGGATCGGACCGGCTACGACACCTTCTGGCTGGCCGAGCATCACTTCCAGCGCGAGGGCTACGAGTGCATCCCGAACATCCTGATGCTGGCGCTGCACCTCTGCCACATCACGCAGCACATCAAGATCGGGTGCGGCTTCAACATCGCCCCGATGTGGCATCCACTCCGGATGGCCGAGGACTACGCCACCGCCGACCGATTGACCGGCGGCCGCGTCGTCTTCGGGGTGGGGCGCGGATATCACACGCGCGAGGTCGAGGTGTTCGGCGCGCCGCTGCTCGACCAGGA
This sequence comes from uncultured Candidatus Rokubacteria bacterium, assembly GCA_963789955.1. Classification (GTDB taxonomy): domain Bacteria; phylum Methylomirabilota; class Methylomirabilia; order Rokubacteriales; family CSP1-6; genus AR31. The sequence continues at coordinate 16,193 of CAWBMV010000013.1, read as the reverse complement.
CGCCAACCGCGAGCTCTTCGAGGAGCAGGTCGACGTCATCTTCAAATCGTTCAACCAGCGTGCGTTCTCGCACAAGGGCAAGTACTACACGCTCCCGCCGCACGTGCCCTACCGCGGCTACGATCTCCAGGAGATCTCGCTCGTGCCGCGTCCCAAGACCTTGCCCGTCGAGTGCTGGCAGCCGGTCGTGAGCGCGAGCGCGCGGGCGCTGGACTTCATGGCCAAGCACAACATCAAGGGCATCATCGGCGGCGGCGCGGCGCAGGGGGGAGCCAACGAGAAGGTCGTGCACGCGTTCCGTGAGGCGCGGGCGCGGGCCGGGCGGGACACCAAGCTCGGCGGCGATCTCTGCATCGGGTTTTCGTTCTACATCGCCGACAGCGTCGAGCAGGGCATCAAGGAGGCGACGCCGTTCTTCGAGGAGAACATCAAGATGTTCGCGCCGCTCGGGTTCGTGCCGGGCCTCACGCCGGAGCAGATCGACGCGGTCGCCGACCCCAAGCGCGCGCGTCAGGCCGGGCTACCGACCCTGCGCAACGCGATCAAGGCGGGCACGTGGCTCGTCGGGCCGGCCGAGCAGATCACCGAGCAGCTGAAGGAGATCGAGCACAAGTATCCTGGGCTCGAGGTGGTCAACGTCGGTCAGCCCGTCGGCACGCCCGAGGCGGTGATTCTCGAGCAGCTCGAGCGCTTCTCCAAGCAGGTGATGCCGGCGTTCAAGCGCGCGTAGCCGCGCGCCGGCTCAGAGTCTGGCCGGCAGCCTGAATCCCTGCCGCGCCAGCAGCTTCCAGGCGCCGTCCTGCTTTTGCCAGACCTGGAGCGCGCCGATCCTCGTGGTCGTCGCCTTGCCGTTGAGCTCGGATTCGGCCAGGTAGATGTGGCGCGCGACGGCGGCGTTGCCGACCACGGCGATCTTGAGGTCCGGGAACGCGAGCGACTTGACGGTCTGCTTGCGGGTCACCACCCCGTTGATGAATTCCTCCTTGGTCTGGACCCGGCCGTCGGAATGGCCGTAGCTGATCTGACCGGACGCGACCTGCTCGAGCTTGCTCTTGTCGGCGGCGAGGATCGCTTTGCGCAGGACCTCGACGTTCTCGGCGACCGCCGCCTCGTCGGCCGAGGCTTCGGCACCCGAGAAGCCGCCGAGCAGAAGCCCGGGAACAGCGAGCGCGACCGCGCTGGCAACCGCGAGCTCACGACGTGAAAGATCCATGGGTGCTCTCCTCGAAGCTGGGATTTGGCCCGATCTCGGCCGAAGCCTACTCGGCTCCGGCCGGCTTGTCGAAGGGCAATTTCGCAGCGTATCCTCGACGCATGGGTAACACCTGGGGGCAGCTCTTTCGCGTGACGACGTGGGGAGAGTCGCACGGGGGCGCCATCGGCGCCGTCGTGGACGGCTGCCCGTCGCGGCTGCCGCTGTCCGCCGCGGACATCCAGCCGGACCTCGACCGCCGCGCGCCCGGGCAGAGCGCGCTCGTGACCCAGCGCAAGGAGTCCGACACGGTGCAGATCCTGTCGGGCGTCTTCGAAGGACAAACGCTCGGCACGCCGATCAGCCTGCTGATTCCGAACGAGGACATGCGGCCGGGTGACTACCGTGAGGTGCGCGAGAAGTACCGGCCGAGCCACGCCGACTACACGTACGACGCGAAGTACGGCGTGCGTGACTGGCGCGGCGGCGGCCGGACGAGCGCGCGCGAGACCGCCGGTCGCGTCGCGGCCGCCGCGATCGCGCGCAAGCTCCTCACCACGCGCTTCAACGTGACGGTCGTGGCGTGGGTCTCGAAGGTCGGGCGGCTCGTCGCCGAGTGCGATCACGAGAAGGTGACGCGCGAGCAGGTCGACACGACGCCGATCCGCTGCCCGGACCTGGTCGTTGCCGAGCGCATGATCGCGGCCGTCGAGGCCGCGCGCAAGGACGGCAACTCGCTCGGCGGCATCGTCACCTGCGCGGTGCGCGGCTGTCCGGCCGGGTGGGGCGAGCCGGTGTTCGATCGGCTCGAGGCCGACCTCGCCAAGGCGGTGATGAGCTTGCCCGCGAGCAAGGGCTTCGAGATCGGCTCGGGCTTCGCCGGGACCGATCTCACGGGCGCCGAGCACAACGACGAGTTCTATGTGGAGAACGGTCGCATCCGGACCCGCACCAACCGCTCGGGCGGCGTGCAGGGCGGCATCACCAACGGCGAGACGATCTACTTCCGCGTGGCGTTCAAGCCGACGGCGACGATCATGCGCGAGCAGCACACCGTCGACATCCGCCGCGAGGAGACGACCATCCAGGGGCGCGGTCGCCACGATCCGTGCGTGCTTCCGCGGGCCGTATCCATGGTCGAGGCGATGACCGCCCTGGTCATCGCGGACCATGCGCTCCGCCAGCAGGCGGTGACGTAGTCCGCGCGACCGGCCAGCGCTAGGTCCGGCCGGCCAGGTTGGCGACGACGATCGTGAGCTCGGCCGGATCGACGGGCTTGGGCACGTGCATGCTGAAGCCCGCGGAGAGCGTGCGGAGCCGGTCCTGGACGCGACCATACGCGGTGAGCGCGACGGCCGGCGTCCGGACGAACGCGCCGCCATCGATCGTGCGCACCCGGCGGATGAACGTGTAGCCGTCCTCACGGGGCATCTCGATGTCGGAGATCAGCACGTCCGGCCGCCAGGTCCGCATCGCGTCGAGACCTTCGGCGGCCGACGCGCACGTCCGGACTTCGGCGCCGCCGTTCATCAACATGGTCGCGACCATCTCGAGCCCGTCGCGGTCGTCATCGACCACGAGGATCCGCAGCCCGCGTAGTAGTGCCTGGCCCCGGGACCGCCAGATAGCTCGTCACCGGCAGATGTCCGCGCGGCATCCCGTGGTGGGGCGCGTTCTGCCCGTAGCGGGGGTCCTGCGTCACGTCGTCGAGGCGGATGATGCGCTCCCCGCGGAACGTCGGCCCGGACAGCGCCGTGTTGCGCGGCAACGGAAACTTGTCGAACTCGGCGCGCGGGACGCCCGAGATCGTGTAGAGGGTGTACGACTCGCCCTTGTCATCGACGAGGTTGTAGAAGAAGGCGCCGAACTGCGCGCCGGCCTCGTCACGCACGGGATCGTAGGAAACATCGAAGTAGGTCTCTTCGGCGAACCCGTGTCGGACCACGTAGAAGGGGTGGTCGGTCCGAGGCGCGAAACGCCTCGCCCGTGTCGATAACGCCCTTCAGCAGCGGCCCCAGCACGTCCCAGATCTCGTGCCACACTTCGCGGCCCGGGCGGCCGAGAACGGTCCCGTGCTTACTGCCCAGCACCGGGATGTAGGCGTCGTTGTAGAGCCTGACGAGATCGGGCCCCCAGAACATGCAGATCTGCGCCTTCGAGGGCAGCAGGATACTGATGGCGCTGCGCAGGCTCTGGGGCCAGCTGGTCACTGGACCGAGGGGAGTCGAGGCCCAGTCGAGCGCGCCGATGCGCTCTCCCATCTTGCCGCCACCTGCGAGCCACGTTGCCGCCGCGGTGTCGACGAGGGGAGTCCGATCGGCGCTCATGGCTGACAACATCACAGTATACCCACACGGTTTCCGGCTCAGGCGTCAGGCGGGAGCCCCGCGAGCGTCTCGTCGAGCACGGGGATGAGCTCGGCGACGACCGCCTCGAACGAGAACACGTCGTCGATCCGCCCGGCCAGCGACGGCCGCGCGGCCACGGCGACGTCCTTGAGGTGGCGGCGCTCCTTGACGGCCACCGCCGACCAGTCGTCGACGAGTGCCAGCGCGCTGGCGCGGTCGGTCTCGCGAGCGATCAGCGGGCGAGGCGCTCGGAGAACACCAGACCCTGGAGCGCTTCGAGATTGGCCTTCATGCGCTCCGGGTTCACCACGAGCCCGCCGGCGATGCGTTCGAGCGCGTCGAGCGCGCTGCCGGTGGCGTCGAGCAGCTCGGGAATGGTCACCAGCTCGGCTTGCCAGCCGCCCAGCGCGCGCTCGTGCTCGCCGACTGAGCTCGAGAGCACGGTCGCCATCAGGCCGGGCACGCGAGCGGCGGCGGTCAGCGCCTGAAGACAGGCGACCGGGTTGCGCTTGTGGGGCATGGCGCTCGAGCCACCGACGCCCTTCACCGGTGCCGCCTCGAGCATCTCGCCGACCTCGGCCTGCGAGAGCAGCGAGACGTCGCGCGCGATCTTGCCCACGGTGGTCGTGACGATCGCCAGCTCGGCCATCAGGCGCACCAGCTCGTCGCGCTGGTCGTGCCAGGCACGCGCCTCGTGCAGGCGCAGGCGCATCGCGAGGCCGTTGCGCACCATGGCGCGCTTGCCGCCGATCGCGTCGAGCGTGCCGACGGCGCCGCCGAGCTGGATGCACAGCGCGCGCTCCCGCGTCTCGGCCAGACGCAGGCGGCAGCGATGGAGCGCCGCCGCCCAGCGCGCGATCTTCACGCCGGCCGTGATCGGCGTGGCCGGTTGCATGAGCGTGCGGCCGAGCATCACGGCGCCGGCATGACGGCGCGCGTGGGCGGCCAGACGGCTCACCGACTCCAGCGAGCACGCCATCGGCGTCGGCGAGGCACGGCTTCAGGCACAGGACCAGCGCGGTGTCGAGCACGTCCTGGCTCGTCGAGCCGAAGTGCACGAAGGCCGCCGCGCGCGGTCCACCCGGGCGACGTGCTCGGTGAGCGCCTTGACGAGCGGAACCGCGAGCGAGCCGGAGCGCTTGCCCTCGGCGGCGAGCGCGTCGGGCGACAGGCTCAGATCGGCGCAGGCCTTGGCGATGACCTGGGCGGCTTCCGGCGGTACCAGACCGGCTTCGGCCTCGGCGCCGGCGAGCGCGCGCTCGAAGTCGAGCATCGCCCGCACGAACGCCTCGGCGGAGAGCGCCCGGGTGAACGACTCGCGCGCGAAGCTGCGGCCGACGATGTTCAGGGTCGGCGCTCGCGCGCTAGATCTCGATGAAGACCGCTTCGCCGGCGCCGCGCAGCCGAACGTCCCAGCGATAGAGCTTGGGATTCCCGGGATCGCGCGTCGCGATCAAGGTCCGGATCCGCTCGGGATCGCCGATCGCGCGGGCCAGGGGATCGTCCTTGATCGCCTCGAGCGGGGCCAGGAACACCCGCGTCTGCACGGCCTTCAAGAGGCCGCGCGCGAAGATCGTCACGCTGATCTGGGGCGCGTACGTCTCGCCGCTCTGGCTCTTGAACGCGCCGGGCACGACGGTCTCGATCGCGTAGCCGCCGTCGGCGTCTGTCGAGACACGGCCGTAGCCGTACGGGCGATCGCCTTGACCGCCCGACGGGAGCTTGCCGGACGCGTCCGCCTGCCAGGTCTCGAAGAGCGCGTCGACGACCGGCGCGCCGGCGCCGTCGACCACCCGCCCCTTCAAGGTGATGCGCTCGCCCTGCCCGGGGAACAGGACCGTGCCGCCGTCGCTCCAGATCAGCTCGCGCGCGAAGAACGGCCCGACCGTTTGCGAGGGGGTGGGGTTCGTCACGGCTAGACCCCCATCGGCGTGGCGCCCGGCCCGCGCAACACGATGTCGAACCGGTAGCCGAGCGCGACACCCTCGACGCCGTGCTCGAGATCGAGATCCGCGATCAACAGCCGGCGTCCGGCTTCCGGCACGCTCTGGAAGATCGGATCGATGGCGAGCAGGGGATCGCCGGGAAAGAACATCTGCGTGATGAGCCGCTGCGCGTACGCGTTGCCGAACAGCGAAAGATGGATGTGCGCCGGGCGCCACGCGAAGGCGTGATTCTGCCACGGATAGGCGCCGGGCTTGACCGTCACGACCCGGTAGCGGCCCTCGTCGTCCGTGAGCACCTGGCCCTTGCCGAGAAAGTTCGGATCGAGCGGCGCATCGTGGTCGTCGACCGGATGGGGATAGCGCCCGGAGGCGTTGGCCTGCCACACTTCGACGAGCGAGCGCCGGACCGGCCGGCCACCCTCGTCGAGCACGCGACCGACCAGCACCATCTTCTCGCCGAGGGGCGCGCTCGTGCCCCACGTCGTCAGGTCGGCCTCGCTCTCCTTCACGAAGGTCTTCGGGAACGCGGGGCCGGCGGCCTCGAGCGGGCTCGGCGCCACACGCACGAGCGGCTGCGCCGGCGCGCGCAGGCGCGTGCTCCTGTAGTCGGGGTAGAGGTAGGGCGGGTGGACGTCAGCGGGGCGTGTCCCGGCCATCGGCGGTCCCTCCAGCGTGTTCGAGTCGGTAGAGTGTACTCCAACCAATTCCTTGACCAGGGGCCGGGCTTCTTCCACTATCGTCGCGCCCATGCGCCTCCTCGGCCGGGCTGTCGTGCTGCTGCTGGCCGCTGCGCTGGTCGTCGCGAGCCTTCCACCGGGCTTCGACGAGGACCGGAGCGTCGCCGGCTTCTGCAGTCCCGATTGCCTCCTCCAGCAGGACGCCGCACATTCGGTGGCCATCACGCCGACCCTGGCGCGTCAGGACGTGTCGGTCGAGCCCACGCCCGAACGTTCACGTGTCGCCCTCGCCGTCGCCGCGTTCAGCCACGCGGCGGCGCCCGACACGCCTCGCGCCCCGCCTCGCGCCTGATCCTTCGACCTTCGAGCTGACACGGCGGCCGTCGCGGCCGCGCTCGTAGCTCACCGCAGTGCTTCGCGAGGGCGTTCATGCGCTGGTGGTCCGCTTCGACGATCGGGCCGTTGCTGGTCGCGGTCGCCGCCTCGATCGTGGCGGCGGCGCCGCCGGCCGGCGAGGTGACCGGGGTCGTCAAGGACGCGTTCGAGCGCCCGCTCCCGGCCGCGCGCGTGCGACTCGAGACGGGCGACGGGCGCGTGACGGACCGGGTGACCGCCGACGATCAGGGGCGCTTCACCTTCACCGGGGTCGCGCCGGGCCGGTACACGGTGGTGGCGGAGGGTGAAGGTTTCGAGCCGACGACCGCGAGCGTGACCGTGACCGACGCGGAGGGCGCGAGCGTCGATCTGACTCTCGCCTCGCGGCTGCCGCTCGACGTGCGCGTGACGGCCCAGCGGCTGGAAGAAGAGCGGATCAAGGTGCAGCCGCGCATCGGCGCGTCGACCTACGAGATCAGCAGTCAGGCGATCGAGAACCAGCCCGGCGGCGAGAACAATCCGCTGCCTCGGGTGCTGCTGCAGGCGCCGGGTGTCACGCAGGATTCCTCGAGCGCGGGCGGCATTCACGTGCGCGAGCAGATGGGCAACGTGCAGTACCGCATCAACGGCATCGTGCTGCCGGAGGGCGCGACCTTGTTCGCCCAGGCCGGCGGCCTGAGCCCGCGCCTGGCCAGCTCGATCACCTTGCTCACCGGCGCGCTGCCCGCCGAGTACGGGCTGCGCACCACCGGGATCTTCGACATCCAGACGAAGAGCGGCGCCTTCGATCCGGGCGGCTACGTGAGCATGTACGGCGGCAGCCACGGCTGGCTCCAGCCGAGCATGGAGTATCGCGGGACCGATCGGCCGGCTCAACTACTTCGTGACCGCCGACTATCTCCAGAACAGCATCGGCATCTCGCCGGCCACGCCGAACGGCGCGATCCACGACGACACGCAGCAAGGCGCCGCCTTCGGCTACTTCGAATTCATCCTGGACGCCACCAGCAAGGTCAGCGCGATCGCCGGCGGCTTCGTCGGCCGGTTCCAGATTCCCAATCGCCCGGGTGTCACGCCGGAGTTCACCGTCAACGGGGTCTCGGAGTTCGATTCGACGAAGCTCGACGAGAACCAGCGCGAGCAGAACTATTTCCTGGTCCTGTCCTACTTCAAGAAGTCGGGCGATCTGAGCTTCCAGGCGGCGACGTTCGCGCGCTACAGCAAGATGTCGTTCCGTCCCGATCCGACCGGCGATCTGCTCTTCAACGGCATCGCGCAACGGGTCGACCGGAGCAGCATCGCGACGGGGCTTCAGATCGACGGCACGTACGTCCTCACCCCGAGCCACACGCTGAGCGGCGGCGTCTATCTCGCCGCGGAGATCACCAGCGTGCAGACGACCTCGTCGGTGTCTGCCGGCGACCAACGGCGTGCAGACCTCGGATCAGCCGTTCAGCATCTTCGACAGCCACGGCCAGACCGGCTACACGTACAGCATCTATCTGCAAGACGCCTGGAAGGTGATCCCGACCGTCACGGTCAACGGCGGGCTGCGTATCGACGGGCTCGAGGCGTTCACCAGCGAGTGGCAGCTCAGCCCGCGCCTGAATGTCGCCTGGACACCGACCAAGTCCACGACCCTGCACGCGGGCTATGCGCGCTACTTCACGCCGCCTCGGCAGGAGTTCGTCTCGACGACGAGCATCGCCAAGTTCGACGACACCACCGCGGCCGCGTCCGTGCCGGTCAACTCGACGGTGCGCGCCGAGCGGGCCCACTACGTCGACGCGGGCATCACGCAGCAGATCATCCCCGGCCTCAAGGTCGGCCTCGACGGTTACTACAAGTACTCGCAGTACCACCTGGACGAAGGCCAGTTCGGCGCGCCGACGTTCCTGACGCCGTTCAACTACCACACCGCGATCAACTACGGGGTCGAGCTCACCGCGTCGTACACGGTGGGCGGGTTCTCCGCCTACGGCAATCTCGCCGCCGCGCAGCAGGTCGCCAAGGGCATCGTGTCGGCGCAGGCGCTCTTCGACGCCGATGACCTGGCCTACATCCACGATCACTACATCGTGACCGACCACAGCCAGCAGATCACCGCGTCGGGCGGCCTCGCCTACCTCTGGCGGCAGACGCGCATGAGCCTCGATTTCGTGGCCGGCAGCGGCCTCAGGCGCACGGTGCGCCATCCCAACGATTCGACGAACCCGCCCTATCAGCAGCTCGATCTGGGCATCGCGCAGCGGTTCAAGCTGCCGGCGATCGGCCAGATGGAAGCGCGATTCGACGTGATCAACGTGCTCGGTCAGGACTACGTTCTGCGCGACGGCACCGGGGTCGGTATCTTCGCCAAGCAATTCGGGCCGCCGCGGGGCTTCTTCGGGGGGCTGAAGAAGGAGTTCTGAGGGGTTTTGCAATCGGCTTGGCTCCGGGTCGAAGGTGGACTAAAGTTGGCGCCAACAGCCGCGAATGGCTCATCGGCAGCCCCTGAGAGGAGAGAGCATATGAGCGCTGGAGGACATCAGTCGGCGGCACAGATCCGGTCTCGCGTGGACCATCCGGTCATCGACGGTGACGGCCACTGGGTCGAGTTCGACCCCGTCTTCGCCGAGCGGATGCGAAAGGTCGGCGGCGACAGGGCCGCCGAGGGCTTCCTCGCCGCGCTGAAGACCACGCAAGACGCGCTGAGCATGTCGCTCGCCGAGCGGCGGCGCCGGCGTGTCGCCCAGCCCGGCTTCTGGACCCGCCAAGCGGGCAACACCCTCGATCGCGCGACCGCGATGATGCCGCGCCTCCTCTACGAGCGCCTGGACGAGTTCGGCTGCGACTTCGCGATCATCTATCCGACCGCCGGCTTGCGCGTGCCGCGCATCAGCGACGATGCCACCCGCCGCGCGGTGGTGCGCGCGCACAACATCGTCACCGCGGACTACTTCCGCAAGCTGAGCGACCGGATGACGCCGGCCGCGATCATCCCGATGCACACGCCCGAGGAGGCGATCGAGGAGCTCGAGTTCGTCACCAAGCAGCTCGGCTCGAAGGTCGGCATGTTCGGCAGCGGCATGTCTCGGAAGGTGCCGTCGAGCCCGCAGAGCGATCCCGACGGGACGCGGATGGCCGTCTGGTACGACGTCCTCGCGATCGACAGCGACTACAACTACGACCCGGTCTGGGCCAAGTGCCGTGAGCTCGGCATCGCGCCAACCTTCCACAGCGCGGGGAGCAACCAGGGGCTCAGGAACTCGCCCTCGAACTTCGTCTACAACCACATCGGCCACTTCGCGGCCGCCGGCCACGCGGTGTCCAAGGCGATCTTCCTGGGCGGCGTGACGCGGCGGTTCCCGGAGCTTCGCTTCGCCTTCCTCGAGGGCGGCGTGGGCTGGGCCTGCCAGATGTTCGGCGACCTGATGGAGCACTGGGAGCGGCGTAACCGCAAGGCGCTGGAGAACATGGACCCGCGCAAGCTCGATCGCGCCCTCTTGATGAGCCTGGCCGAGAAGTACGGCGACCCTGACGTGGCCGAGTCGTTGAGGAAGACGGACGGCTGGCCGGACCACGATCCGAGCCTGACGGGCGGCATCGAGGATCTCGACGACTTCTCCGCCTGCAAGATCACCAGGAAGCAGGACTGGATCGATCTGTACGCCAAGCCATTCTTCTTCGGCTGCGAGGCCGACGACCGGGCCACCGCGTGGGCCTTCAGCAAGAACAATCCGTTCACCACCAAGCTCAACGCGCTCTACAGCTCGGACATCGGCCACTTCGACGTGATCGACATGCGCAACCCGCTACCGGAGGCGTACGAGCTGGTCGAGGATGGGTGCATCACGCCGGACAACTTCCGCGACTTCGTCTTCGCCAACACCGTTCACCTTTGGGGCACGCAGAACCCGAAGTTCTTCGAGGGCACCCGGGTGGCCCAGGCGGCGGCGGCTGAGCTGGCGCACGGGCAGCAGTTCGTGACGGTGAACTAGCAGGCGACTGCGTTGCGGGCGGGCGCCCCGAGGCCTCAGTGCTTCAGGGCGCCCGCCGTCAATCCCTCCACGAACTGCTGCTGGAACACGAAGTAGAGCACGAGCACCGGCACCGAGAACAGCACGAGCGACGCCGCCAGGAGCGGGTAGTTCCCGTAGAACTCGCTCGACAGCAGCGCATAGATCCCCGTGGGGAGCGTGCGCATGCGCCCCTCGGTGATGAAGGTCAGCGCGAACAGGAACTCGTTCCAGTTCTGTAGAAAGAGAAAGATCGCGACCGTCGCGAGCGCCGGGCGCGTGAGCGGCAGCATGACCCGCGCGAAGATCCGGAACTCGCCGGCGCCGTCGAGCCGTGCCGCTTCCTCGAGCTCCCGCGGTAGCCCCTCGAAGAATCCCTTCATGATGAAAGTCCCGAAGGCCAGCCCGAAGCCGGTGTACGGCCCGATCAGCGCGAAGGGCGTGTTGAGCAGGCCGAGCGTTCTGAGATTCATGAAGAGCGGGATCAGCGCGATCTGGAGCGGGATCGTGAGGCCGATGAGCACGACGCCGTACACGATGCCGCGACCGGCGAAGCGAATCCGGCCCAGGCCGTAGCCGGCCAGCGCCGAGATCGCGAGCGTCGCGACCATCGACGCGGTCGACACGTAGATGCTGTTCCAGTAGAGCCGGCCGATGTTGCTGGCCACCCACGCGCGCGGATAGTTCTCGGGATGCGGCGGCCAGGGCACGAGGCGCCCGGCGAAGAGCTGCGGGTTGTCCATGAAGGAAAGGCTGAGCATGTAGACGCCCGGCGCGACGGACAGGGCCAGCGCGCCGAGCAGCACCACCCAGATGCCGGCCCGGCTCAGGCGCGCGCCGCGACCGAGCCGCGCCTGCCGGCGGGCGACGGACGCGCCGGCAACGACGGTGCTCACGCCCGGCCGCCTTCCCGCGATTCGTTCAGCACGTACGTCTGGACTCGAGCGATCGACAGCACGAGCGCGACCAGGATCACCGCGACCGCGGAGGCGATGCCCATGTGGTTCAGCTCGAAGGCCTCGCGATAGAGCATGGTCGCGAGCACCTCGGTGGAGTACGTCGGGCCGCCGCGGGTCATGATGAAGACGAGGTCGAAGACCTTCAGGCCTCCGATGATCGACAGGAGCGCCGTGAGCGCGAGGATCGGGCGCATCAGCGGCGTGATCACGCGCAGGGTGAGCTGCCAGGCATTGGCGCCGTCCACCCGGGCGGCTTCCACGACGTCCTGCGGCAGACTTTGAAGCCCCGCCAGCAGAATCACGAGACTGAAGCCCACGTTCTTCCACACGCTGACCGCGATGACCGCCGAGAGCGCGGTGGCCGGATCCCCGAGCCAGGGATGCGCCCAGGCGCCGAGACCGACGGCGAGAAGAAACGTATTGAGGAGCCCGGTGTTGGGCTCGAAGATGCGCTGAAAGATGAGTGTGACGACGATGAGCGACATGACGACCGGCACGAAGAAGAGCGTGCGCAGAAACGATCGCGCGACGAGCCGGCGGTTCAGCAGAAGTGCGAGCAGGAACCCGAGCCCGACCTCGAGCGGAGTTCGCACGGCGACGAAGACGACGGAGTTCACGGTGGCCCGCCAGAACACCTCGTCACCGGCCAGCGCGCGATAGTTCTCGAGGCCGACGAACGGGCCCCAGCGCGGCGTGTAGCCGTCCCACTCGTGAACGCTGAGCCACACCGAGTAGCCGATCGGATACACGAGGAACGCCGCGAGGATCACGAGGGCCGGTCCCGCGAACGCGTAGCCCGCCGCGTGACGCCGCCAGCTGCGTCGGGCGGCGATGGACAGCACTGGACCCCGCGCCTCAGCCCGTTCGGAACTTGCGAGCGCCGACCTTCTGGGAGGCCGCTTCCACGGACTCCATCACGGCCTTCGGAGCCTTCGACCCGATGATGAGCGCCTGCATGCCCTGGGTCACCGCTTCCTCGACGGCCGGCGTGAAGATGACCCGGGTCGTTCCGGTCGGCTGGAGCTTGAGGAACTCGGGATAGAGGGGATCCTTGAGCGATTGCATCTGGTAGGCGATCGCCTCCGCGCTGATCGGCCCGTTCGGCGAGAGGCCGAGGTTTCTCGTGTACTCGATCTTCCCCCAGGCACCGGTGATGGCCTTGACCATCTCGAATGCGAGTTCCGGGTGCTTGCTCCGCGCGTTGACCGTGAGGGTGATCCCGACCGAGCTCAGCACGGGTTTGTGGCCGCCGGCGACGACGGCGGGGAAGGGGAAGATGCCCAGATCGAAATTCGGCGGCAGCGCCGCGCGGATCGAGCGGCGCATCCATTGCCCGCCCCAGAACATGGCTGATTTGCCCGTGGCGAAGATCTGGATCGCGTCCGGCTCCTTGATGCCGAGCGGGCCCTTCGCGTACATACCCGACTTCGCCATCATCTCGACGAACTCCGCCCCGGCGACCAGCTCGGGGCTCGTCCACGGCTTGAGCCCGAGGTCGGCCTCGCGCATCAGCTTGTCGGCTTTGATGCCGCCCAGGTACGTGTAGTACGGGAAGATCGGGAAGTTGCGGTCCTGTCCCGCCGGATACGCGATCGGCATGATTCCCTTGGCGTTCAAGGCGGCGCCGACCTTCTTCAGCTCGTCCAGGGTGTTCGGGACCTCGAGCCCGTGCTGCTGGAAGAGGCCACGGTTGTAGTAGACGATCACCGTGTTGGTGACGGCGGGTACCGACACGACCGCGCCGTTGATCGTCAGGAGCTCGAGCGCGTTGGGCCAGAAGCCGCGCTTGTATTCGGGATCGTCGGCGAAGACCTTCGTGAAGTCGATCACGCTGCCGCTCGTGGAGACGTCGACGGCATAGGCGCCCGGCTCGATCGCGATGATGTCCGGCGTGGGGCTTTGCGCCGCGAGCGCCGACTTGACCCCGACTCGCTGCTCGTTCAGCCCGGGGAACGCGGTGATCTCGAGCGAGAGGTTCGGATCGTGGCGCTTCTTGTATTCCTCCGCGATGAACTTCTGCACATCGACGTGAAAACCGACGTATTGCCAGAACGAGATGGTGGTCGGCACGCTCGCCTTGACCTTGGGCGCCTTGAACTCGACGGGATTCTTGAGCTCGCCCGCCGCCTTCGAGGCTGACGGCTGCGCGCCGCCGGTCTGCGCCGTCGTGCGACTCGCGCGGAGCAGCAGCGGGGTCGCGGTCGCCGAGACGAGGCCCAGCTGGAGCAGTTTTCGCCGCGACATCCCGCCTTTCGCCTTGCTCATGCCAAGCTCTCCCTTTGGCTGACCGAATCGAACATTCGCCCTCTGGTAACCGACGCCTCAAACTGTGTCAAGCCGCGATGTGCTGCGCCTACGGGGGCACCCGCGAATCACCCTGTGGGATCGCCCTTGCCGTCCCGTCGGTAGATCTCCACGATGCGCTCCCAGGGAATGACGCCGACCCGACTCGCCCAGGCGGCCCACGCCTCGATGAGCTCGGCGACGATGTCGGGCCGCTTGGCCGCCTGATCGTGGAGCTCGGCGCGGTCGACGTCGATGTCGTAGAGCTCCCACGGCAACGGGTGCTCCCGGACGAGCTTCCAGCGGCCGCGCCGGATCGCCGCGTTGCCGAGATGCTCCCAGTAGAGCGTGCGCGGCTCGACGGTGCCGCCCCTCAGTGCCGCAAGCATGCTGCGCCCCTCGAGCGGCAACGGCTCGCGGCCGGGATATCTCGCCGGGTAGGCGACGCCGGCGGCCTCGAGCACAGTCGGAACGATATCGGTGAGCTGAAACGGCGTGTGGAGGATGTTCGGCTCGATGCCGCCGCCGGGCCAGTGAACGAGCAGCGGCGTGGAGATGCCGCCCTCGTGCACCCAGCGTTTGTAGAAGCGGAACGGCGTGTTCGACAGATTCGCCCACGCACGCCCATAGCTCGAGTAGGTATCGTCGGGGCCGGGCTCGATGTCGGGCGAGTTCCCGATGCGCAGTGCGGCGCCGGTCCAGGTCACGGGCGGCACGATGCTACGACGATGGCGGAAGGTTTCGGGATCCGCGATCGGCAAGCCCTCGGCGCTCGCACCGTTGTCGGACAGAAAGAAGAAGAGCGTGTTCGAGAGCGCACCGGTCTCGGTGAGCGCCGCGACGATCCGAGCGATGCCGCGATCCATCCGGTCGATCTGCGCGGCATACGTCTGCATGCGGACCAGTTGCCACGCCTGGTCGGGCGCATCGCGCCACGCCGGCTGAGTCGGGTCCCGGCCGCTCAGGGTCGTTCCTGCCGGCATGACCCCCTCGGCCACGAGCCGTTTGAGGCGCGCTTCGCGGAGCTCATCCCATCCCGCATCGAACGTTCCGCGGTAACGCACGACATCGTCGGCCGGCGCATGCAGCGGCCAGTGCGGCGCGGTGTACGCCGTATAGAGGAAGAAGGGGCGATTCGTCTCGTCTGTGGCGTGCGTCCGGACGAACTGCTCGGCTTCGTCCGTGATGGCGTCGGTGTAGAAGAATCCCGGGGCCGCCGCCTCGCTCTCTGCGTTCTGCTCGGCGCGTGTGAGCGTCGTCGGACGGTAATAGCTGCCACAGCCCGAGAGCGTGCCGAAGAACCGATCGAAGCCGCGCCGCGTCGGCCAGGCATCGGACGGATTCCACACGTCGGACGTCAGATGCCACTTGCCGCTCAGGCAGGTCGCGTAGCCGGCCTCTCGCAGCATCTCCGCGAGGGTCAGGCACCGCTCGTTGAGCGACCCTCGATACCCCTCGGGGCGATCGTCACTCGTCAAAATCCCGATTCCGGTCTGATGCGGGTGGAGGCCCGTGAGCATCGACGCGCGTGAGGGGCTGCAGCGGGTGGTGTTGTAGAAGCGCGTCAGTCGCACGCCGGCGCGTCCGAGTCGATCCAGGGTCGGGGTCGCGATCTCGCCGCCGTAGCAGCCGAGGTCGGAATAGCCCATGTCGTCGGCAACCACGATTACCACGTCGGGTCTGGTGGGAGGCATGTCGCCCGCCGGCGCCGCGAGGCTACACGATCCACGTTCGCGGTACAATGCCGCGACGCACCACAGTTCTTTCTGGGGAGGTCGCTCGGCCCATGCACCTCGATCCGAAAGCGATTGGCACGGAAGCGATGTACAAGCTCATGATCGGATGCGTCGTTCCGCGGCCGATCGCATGGGTATCGAGCGTGGACGCCAGCGGCGTCCCCAATCTCGCTCCGTTCAGTTACTTCATGGCGATCACCCACGACCCGCCGACCATCGCGTTCTCGGCCTCACCGCGCGCCGAGGCCGGCGGCGGGCGCGGCAAGAAGGACACGTTGCGTAACGTGGAAGTCACGCGCGAGTTCGTCGTGAACATGGTGGACGACGCGCTGGCCGAGCAGATGAACGTGACCTCCGGCGACTACGCGCCGGGAATCGACGAGTTCGAGCAGGCGAACCTGGTGGCCGCGCCGAGCCTGAAGGTGAAGGCGCCGCGCGTCGCCGCCGCGTCGATCAACATGGAGTGCCGCCTCGTGCAGATCATCCCGGTGGGCAATCTTCCGAGTAACCTCGTGATCGGGGAGATCGTCCAGCTGCACCTGCGCGACGACGTCTACGATCCGGCGAGCGGGCGGCTCGACATGCACCGGCTGCGGCCGGTCGGACGTCTCGCCGGACACCTCTACACGCACGTCCACGAGATCTTCGAGATGAAGCGCCCGGCGGTCGACTACAAGGG
>CAWBMV010000012.1:0-506238 GCA_963789955.1 uncultured Candidatus Rokubacteria bacterium | reverse complement strand
AGAAGGTCATCACGCGTCGTCAGTCGCCGGCACGCTGCTGCTCTGGCGTCGGACCTCTTCGAGTCCAGGCAGGCTCGAGGGGCCGCGCAGGTTGGCGTGCCCGTTCCTCGCCGTGGGGAGCGTGACGCGCAAGGTCAGCCCGCGCTCGCGGTTGCGCGTCGCCACGATGTGCCCCCCGTGCGCCTCGACGATGGACCGGTTGATGGACAACCCCATGCCGAGCCCCTCGGCCTTGCTCGAGACGAAGGGCTCGAACATGCGCTCGAGCTCCGGCCCGGCCACGCCGGCGCCGGTATCGGCAACGGTGATTTCGATGCTCCCAGGCTTCGGCTCCGCCGTCTCGATGCGCAGCACACGCGGTCCGTCCGCGACGTCGGCCATGGCCTGGCACGCGTTGACGAGCAGGTTGAGCACGACCTGCTGGAGCTGGACAGCATCCCCGAGCACCCGAGGCAGGTCCTCGGCCAGGCGGAGCTGCAAGGAGATGTCGGCCTGCGCGATGTCTCGGCGCAAGATCGTCGTCACCCCGGTGACCGTCGCATTGATGTCGACGGGCTGGCGCTCGCCTGGCTGCTTGCGGACCATGGCGCGTACCCGCTGCACGATCGACCCGGCCCGCTCGGCGTCTCCCGCGATGTCGACGAGCGCCTCGTTCAGCTCGTCCCCGTCGGCCGACGTGGCCAGCATGCGGCGCGCCGCGTGCGCGTTCGTCGCGATCGCGGTCAGCGGCTGGGTGATCTCGTGGGCGAGCGACGCCGAGAGCTCGCCGATGGTCGCGACGCGCTGCGCGTGGGCGAGCTCTTCGCGCCGCGCGCGTGCCTGATCCTCCGCGCGCCGGCCCCGCGCCCGCTGCACCAGCAGCATGGCGATGAGCCCGCTCTGCATCGCGATCACGACCACCGCCGCGATGATGTGGCTCTTGTAGAGATCCCAGACCGACGCTTCGCGGAACCGGACGACGCTGCCCGCGGGCAGCCGGCTCTCGTCGATGCCCCACCGGCGCAGCTGACGCCAGTCGAACAAGTACGGATTGTCCGCCTCCACGATGTCGGCGGGCCCGAGCCGCTCACCGCCGAGGATCCGGAGCGCCAGCTGCGCCGCCGTGACGCCCTGCGAGGCGAAGTCGAGGAAGCGGCCGCCGACGGCGCCGCGACCGAGCATGTTCGGCGTCACCGCGTAGATCGGGACGCGTGAAACTTTCGACAGCAGATCGAGCGCCTCGTGCGGCAGATACGGTCGGCCAGCGCCGTCCCGGAGGACGGCGCCATACAGGATGACCGTGCCGGGCGAGAGCGATTCGACGGCCTTCAGGAGCTGGGGCATCGGCTGGCGGGCCAGATAGGTCACCGTCACCCCGCCCGGGTAGTCGGCGAGGGCCCGACGCGCCTCGGCCTCCCACCTGACATCGAGGGCGCCGTTGCCCGTGACGATGGCGACTTCCCGGGTCTCGGGGTGCAAGCGCCGGATCAGGTCGAGCGACGACGTCCAGTCGATGCGCCGGGAGACACCCGTGACGCCCGAGCCCGCGTCGAGCTGGGGCAGCAGGGCCGGATCGACCGCGCAGAAGACGATCGGGACCCCCTCGAACATCGCCGCACGATGCTTGAGCACGAAGCGGAGGCCGCCGCTGCCCCAGACGATGACGACATCCGGTCGTCTGGTCGCATAGGTCTTCTGCAGAAGGTCGCGAAGCGCGAGCTCGCGTGCCTCCTCCGGGAACCACGACAGGCCGAGGTATTCCGTGTAGAGCCGGATCGGCAACGTGGAGCCCGCCTGGAGCGTCGAGCGGATCGCGTCGTCCGTCTCGGCCACCGCGGCCAGAGCCCGGGTTTCCTCGAAGAGCACCAGCACGGTCTTCGGCGCCACGGTCTCGTCCGCGAGCGCCACCGCGGGCAAGAAGAGCAGCAGCAGGAGACCGACGATCATCGTTTTGGGGATTCCGTCTCTCAGTTGCGAGGTCTTGATAGTGCCACACTGCGGGGCTCGTTTCGCGAGTGACCCATGGCGAAGGATTTTGCGTCGGGCTTACAATTTTAGTGAGGCGGAAAACCTGATGGCAGTTCAGCCTGCTCGCTTGTGCATCATCTCCCGCGACCCGCTCCGGAGCGGGCACTTCTTCATCGCGGCGCTTCAGGCGTCGCTAGGCCCCGGGGACCCTCTCGAGATCATCATCGACCGGCGTCACGGTGGGTCTTCCGGGGAAGCCGGCCTGACAGAAGACCGACGCCGCCAGCGTCAGGTCGCCCTCACGCTCGAGGCCAATGGATTTGCTATCGTCCCGGCGTCCGTCGACCCGACAGAGGACAGGACCTGGCGCCCTCGGCCGTCTCTGCTTCGTCCCGACCTGCCGCCGATAATCGAGCGCGCTGCCCCTGTGCTCGAAATGCCGCCGATCGCGCGCGTTTCCCCTATCGAGCGCTTTTCCCCTGTAGATAACGAGGACGGGGAGCTCGAGAGCATCGGCAGTTTCGAGCGCCGGCGGCCACGCACGCTGATCCCGGCGCTCTTCGGGGTATTGATCGGCGTGACGCTGATCGCGCTCGTGCTGTTCCTGGCGGGTCATCTCGTAGCGACGAATCCGCTCCGGGGCGGACCAGAGCGGCCGCCCGGCCCGCCCGTCGTCGCCGAAACTCCTCCGCCGGCCCGCCCGGATAGCGAGTCACCCTCGGCCGGCGGATCAGCGAGCACGAGCTCGGTGTCCCCGCGTGACGCCGACAGGCTAACTCCCAGGCCGCGCGAGACGAACGGTCCTTCCGAAGTGACCGGCACCGCGTCCCAGGAGCCCAGCATCCCGCCCAAAGAGACCAGCATCTCGTCTCGCGGCGCGAGCGCTCCAGCCAATGAAACCGGCGCCCCGCCGCAAGCAGGAATTGGCAAGGACGCGCGCCGACCGGGTCCGAGTGCCCCACCACGGTCCAGCCAGGTCGCCGGCGTGCCGCCGCCTGGGGCGGCGACGTCGAAAGCTACGTCTACGCAGGTCGTGGACCCGCAACGCGCCGAGCTCGTGGGCGCGCCGGTATCACGGGGATGGGGCGATTCCTACGCCGTGCGCGTCCTGGACTCCGCGGGCCGGCCGATGGTGGACGCCAGCGTCCTGCTCGTCGCGCGCATGGCGGATGGCACCGTGGAGCACATTGCGATGGGCGCCCTCACCGAGCCGGGAACCTATCGTGGAACTGTGCCGACCAACCGCTCGACTCCGGTCGCTCTTCGAGTCCGCGTGACTACGGACGGTGGATCCGTCGAAATCCCCGTGCGCTAAAACTCGAGTCGATCCCCCGGGTTGATCGGAAACACCTTCGTCGTCGTCTGCCCCGAGTGCCGCCATGTACTCCTGCGGCGTGCCCTTGAGGACCGGGAACGTTCCGTAGTGAATCGGGATGACGAACTTCGGCTTGAGCAGCTCCTTCGTGGCGTAGGCCGCGTCCTGCGGGTCCATCACGAAATGGCCGCCGATCGGCATCAGGACGAGGTCGGGCTTGTAGTAGTCGGCGATCAGCCTCATGTCGCCGAAGAGCCCCGTGTCGCCCATGTGGTAGATCTTGAACCCGTTCTCCATCTGGACGATGAAGCCGGCCGGCTCGCCGCCCGGGTGTGTCGTCGTCTTCTTCGTCGCCGGATCGGTCAGCGTCAGCTCGGACGAGTGCTCGGCGCGCACCTGCGTGATCGTGATCTGCGGCCCGAGCGGCTGCACCTTGCCGCCCTTGCCGAAGCGCACGCCCTGCTCGGCCGTGAGCCAGCCGAGGTCGATCAGAGTCTGGACGAGCCCGGCCGGCCCGAACACCTTGGCGCCGCTGCGCTTGGCGAGATCCACGAGGTCGCTCCCGCCGTCGTTGCGCCCGGCCGTTCCGACGTGGTCGCCGTGGCCGTGTGTGACCAGGATCAGGTCGACCTTGCCGAGCTTGGCGAGGTCCTTGAGGTCGGCGGGTGTCTTGGGATTCCCGGTCACAAAGGGATCGATCACGATCACCTTGCCGCCCGGCGTGGTGATCTTGAACGTCGCCTGGCCGAGCCAGAGCACCTCGACCTTCCCGGACTGGGCCGGGAGTAGCGGGGCTGACAGCGCAAGGGACAGGGCGCCGACGAGCGCGCCACACAGCTTGATGACGTTGCGACGGTCGCAAGGCGATATCTTCCCCCTCCTCGTGTTGGTGACGGGGAAAGACTAGCTCATCTGCCCTCGGAACTTCCACGCGCCAGCCCGGCCCGTACGACCGGCTGTATCGAAACGTCCACAATTGACGCCCAGACAGCAGGCGCTATTGTCGTCAAAGTACCCGGAGTCGTGATTGCGCTTCCAATGGGATCCGGCCAAGGCGGCGGCGAACCTCGACAAGCATGGCGTCTCGTTCGAGGAAGCAGCCACGGTGTTTCGTGACCCGCTCTCAGCGACCGACCAGGACCCCGACCACTCATTGGACGAGGAACGGTTCATCACCTTCGGTGTGTCGATCAGTGGCCGGCTTTTGGTCGTCGCGCACGCCGACCGAGACGATACAATCAGGATTATTACTGCCAGGCCGGCGACACCGGTCGAGAGAAAGATCTATGAAGAAGGCTAGCCGAAAGACGACTGACGAGCTGCGACCGGAATACAAACGCTCGGACTTTGGCCGCCTGGCACGCGGGAAGTACGCTCAACGCCTCGCCGAGGCGACGAACGTCATCGTTCTCGATCCAGAGCTGTCCAAGGCGTTCCCGAATGATCGCGCCGTGAACAAGGCCCTTCGGGGACTGCTTCGGAAGCGCAAAACGGCCCCGAGCCTGACAAAGCGCCCTGCCCCAACGCGTCGCTCCCGGCGCGCCGGCTAGCAGCGTCGACGCGGTCCAGCTCGCCATCGAGGAGTCAAAGAGATGAAGGACAGCGCGCGGTACGTAAAGATTGTCGAGTGGTCCGACGAGGATCGCTGCTATGTCGGCAGTTCTCCCGGCTTGATCTTTGGCGGCTGTCACGGTGACGACGAGAAGATCGTATTCGACGAGCTGTGTCGCATTGTCGAGGACGCAATCGAGCTGTATCGCCACGAGGGCAGGCCATTGCCGCCTCCGACATCGGGGCGAGACTTCGCCAACAAGATGCAGAACGTCGCCTGATTTCTCCAGGTAGGCGCGCTGACGTACGCTGCCCACCGAGCCCCAACGACTACGCCCTCTTTCGTCGTCTCTAGCTCATCTGCCCCCGGAACTTCCACGCGCTAAATCCAACCAGCACCGAAGACTCACGATCCCACCGTCGCTGCTATCGCGAGCCGACGAGGTGATCGAGTGACCCGCGAAACCTCGACGTGGCCGGGGATGACCCGATGCCACGTCGAGGCTGTTCGAGATCACGCCAGGTCGAAGCGATCGAGATTCATCACCTTGGTCCATGCCGCCACGAAGTCCTGGACGAACTTCGCCTGCGCATCCGAGCTTCCGTAGACCTCCGCCACGGCCCGAAGCTGGGAGTTCGAACCGAAGAGGAGATCGATACGCGTGCCGGTCCACTTGACCTGGCCCGTCTTGCGATCGCGCCCTTCGAACACGTCCTTGGCGTCCGAGGCCGCCTTCCACTCCGTGCCCATGTCGAGCAGGTTCACGAAGAAGTCGTTGGTCAGCGCCTCCGGCCGCTTGGTGAAGACGCCGTGTTTCGTCTGTCCGAAGTTGGTGTTCAGCATGCGCATGCCGCCCACGAGCACCGTCAGCTCGGGCGCGGTCAGCGTCAGCAATTGCGCCCGATCGACCAGCAGCTCCTCGGCCGATACGGGGTACTTGCCGCCGAGGTAGTTTCGGAAGCCGTCCGCGACCGGTTCGAGAACGGCGAAGGAGTCCACATCGGTTTGCTCCTGCGAGGCGTCCATGCGTCCCGGCGCGAAGGGAACCGTCACGGCGTGACCGGCATTCTTCGCCGCCTGCTCGACGCCCGCGCAACCGGCCAGCACGATCAGGTCGGCGAGCGAGACTTTCTTGCCGCCGGACTGCGCACGGTTGAACTCGCTCTGGATGCCCTCCAGCGTCTTGAGCGCCTTCTCCAGCTGGGCGGGCTCGTTGACTTCCCACGCCTTCTGCGGCGCCAGGCGAATGCGCGCGCCGTTCGCGCCGCCGCGCTTGTCGGAGCCACGGAAGGTGGACGCCGACGCCCAGGCGGTCGAGACCAGTCGCGAGACCGACAGCCCCGACGCCAGGATCTTGCTCTTGAGGGAGGCAATGTCCCGCTCATCGACCAGCGGGTGATTGACCGCGGGGATCGGGTCTTGCCAGATGAGCTCTTCGGCAGGAACCTCCGGGCCGAGGTAGCGTGCGCGCGGGCCCATGTCCCGGTGCGTCAGCTTGAACCACGCCCGCGCGAATGCGTCCGCGAACTGATCCGGATGCTCGAAGAAGCGCCGCGAGATTCTCTCGTAAGCCGGGTCGAGCCGCAGCGAGAGGTCCGTGGTCAGCATGGCCGGCGCGTGACGCTTCGTCGGGTCGTGGGCATCCGGAACCGTGCCGGCGCCAGCGCCGCCCTTCGGTTTCCACTGATGCGCGCCCGCCGGGCTCTTCGTCAGCTCCCATTCGTAGCCGAACAGGTTCTTGAAGTAGTCGTTGCTCCACTTCGTGGGCGTGGTGGTCCAGGTGACTTCCAGGCCGCTGGTGATCGTGTCACCGCCTTTGCCCGTGCCGAACGTGCTCCTCCAGCCGAAGCCTTGCTCCTCGAGCCGGCCGCTTCGGGATCAGGCCCCACATGGGACTCCGGGCCGGCGCCGTGGGTCTTGCCGAAGGTGTGGCCGCCGGCGATGAGCGCGACCGTCTCTTCGTCGTTCATGGCCATGCGCGCGAACGTCTCGCGGATATCCGTGGCCGCCGCGATCGGATCCGGATTGCCGTTCGGGCCCTGCGGGTTGACGTAGATCAACCCCATTTGAACGGCACCGAGCGGATTCTCGAGATCCCTCACGCCCGAGTACCGCTTGTCACCCAGCCACTTGTCCTCGGAGCCCCAATAGACCTCCTCGGGCTCCCAGACGTCCGGACGCCCGCCGGCGAACCCGAAGGTCTTGAACCCCATCGATTCCAGCGCGACGTTGCCCGTGAGGACCAGGAGGTCGGCCCATGAAAGTTTCCGGCCATACTTCTGCTTGATCGGCCAGAGCAGCCTGCGCGCCTTGTCGAGGCTCACGTTGTCGGGCCAGCTGTTGAGGGGCGCGAAGCGCTGCTGACCGCTACCGGCGCCGCCCCGGCCGTCGCGGATGCGGTACGTGCCGGCGGCGTGCCATGCCATGCGGATGAACAGAGGTCCATAGTGGCCGAAGTCCGCCGGCCACCACTCCTGCGAGTTGGTCATCACAGCCGTCGAGATCCTTCTTCACCGCCGCCAGGTCGAGGCTCTTGAACTCCTTGGCGTAGTCGAAGCCCGGGCCCATGGGATCGGACTGGCGCAGGATCTTGAGGTTCAGCTGATTGGGCCACCAGTCCCGGTTCGACGGGCCGGCACTAGCCGTGTGCATGAACGGGCATTTCGCTTCGCTTGACATCTCTTCGCTCTCCTTTGGTCGTCTGCACCCGCCTGCAGGGCACGCAGGTCCGGACGACGGTTCGGTCCTGGCTAGGCCTTTCGCGTCGCCGGGCGCTGGGACCTGGAGGCCCGGCGTCGAGCGGCACAGACTCGACAGATCCCATGGACCGTCAAGTTGTGCGTCATGACGACGTAGCCTTGCTTCGCGAGGGAGCTCAGGTCGAGCTGTCGAGCTCGTCGCAGGAACAGGTCGACCACACGACCGCATCGCTCGCAGACGAAATGATCGTGCTGGCTGGTCTCGGGATCGAATCGGGCTCCCTGTTCGCTCAGGAGGAGGGTGCGGATCCTACCCTCCTCAACGAGACTATGAAGGTTGCGATAAACGGTGGCGAGACTGATCCGAGGCAGCCTCTTGTGAACCCGCCGGTAGATCTCATGTGCAAACGGGTGGGTGTGATCGCCCTCGAGGGCTTTGAACACCTGCTCCAGTTGGCGTGTTGTACGTTTGCGGAGCGCTCGCCGCATTGCCCACCTCGAATTCTGGCTATCGGAGAGAGCGAACGTCAGTGGCTGCGGTGTACCTAATGGCGGGTCCGCTGTCAAGCGCTTCTCAGTAACCGCTAGCGATAAGGGATCACTTTGCTCGCAGTCTCCTTGACCGCGCGAGCCCCGACACTTACCCTCAGCCCACCGTTCCCAGCCCGCCGGCCCCTTGGAGGCTCGCGCGTGAAGTGTTCTCAGTGCCAAGCAGAAAATCCCGCCGGAACCAGATTCTGCGGGCAGTGCGGCGCCCCGCTCGCCGCCGTATGCCCGTCGTGCGGAGCTAGCAACCCGGTTGGAAACAAATTCTGCGGGCAGTGCGCGACATCGCTCGAAACGCCGGCTCAGCCGCGCTTCGCCGCTCCCGAGTCCTACACGCCCAAGCACCTGGCCGAGAAGATCCTGACTTCGAAGGCGGCGCTCGAGGGCGAGCGCAAGCAGGTCACCGTGCTGTTCGTCGACGTCTCCGGGTTCACCTCGCTTTCGGAGCGGCTCGATCCCGAAGAGGTCCACCGGCTCATGCGGCGGGCCTTCGACCTCATGCTGGCCGAGGTCCACCGCTACGAAGGCACCGTCAACCAGTTCCTGGGCGACGGCATCATGGCGCTGTTCGGCGCGCCCATCGCCCACGAGGATCATGCGCGGCGGGCCGTCCACGCGGCGCTCGGCATCGCGCGCGTCCTCGACGAGTATCGAGGCGAGCTCGCTCCGCGCGGCATCACGTTCCGCGCGCGGCAGGGCCTGAACACGGGGCTCGTCGTCGTCGGCAGCATCGGGGGCGACCTGCGCATGGACTACACGGCGATCGGCGATACCACGAACGTCGCCGCTCGCCTGCAGCAGGCCGCCGAGCCCGGCCGCGTGACGATCTCCGACGCCACCCACCGCCTGGTGCAGGGCTACTTCGACACACGCTCGATCGGCGCGATGCACCTCAAGAACCGTGAGGAGCCCGTCGTCGCCTGGGAAGTGCTCGCGGCGCGCGAGGCGCGTTCGCGGCTCGAGCTCGAGACCACGCGCGGGCTCACACCGTTCGTCGGGCGAGAGCGCGAGCTCGGGTTGCTGCTCGACGCCTTCGCGAGCGCGCGGGCCGGCAAGGGACAGGTCGCCTTCGTCGTCGGCGAGCCCGGGATCGGCAAATCCCGGCTGCTGCTCGAGCTGCGACAGCGCGTGGGCGAGAGCGTCGCGTGGCAGGAGGGCCACTGTCTCTCCTTCGGCCGTGCGATGGCGTTTCATCCTCTCGTCGATCTGATCCGCCGGCGATTCGCCATCGAGGAGAGCGACGACGACGCGGCGATCGCCGCGAAGATCGAGCACGGCCTGCGTGACATCAGTGACGATCTACTGACTGCGTCGCCGTATCTGCGCGCGCTGCTGTCGGTCGATCCCGGCGACGCCGAGGTGCGCGGCATGAGCCCGGCCCAGCGGAGGGGCGAAACGCTGGAGGCGATCCGGCGCCTGCTGGTTCGCGCCGCCGAGCAGCGGCCCCAGGTGGTCGTCATCGAAGATCTGCACTGGATCGACGAGGCGAGCGAGCACTTTCTGGTCTCGCTGGTCGACAGCGTGCCGGCGCTGCGCGTGCTCCTCGTGTTCACCTATCGGCCGGGCTACGCGAATCCGTTCGGCGAGCGCAGCTATTTCACCCGCGTCGTGCCGGGCACGCTCTCTGCCGACGACAGCGCGCGCATGGCCGCCGCCGTCCTCGACGCCAACACACTCCCGGAAGAGCTGCGTCGCGTGATCGACGACAAAGCCGAGGGCAACCCGTTCTACGTCGAGGAGCTGGTGAAGTCGCTGGAAGAGGACGGCACCCTGCGGCGTCTCGAGGGCCGGCTGGTCCTGTCGAGCCCGACGGCTACGCTGGCCGTCCCCGGCAGCATCCACGACGTGATCGCCGCCCGCATCGACCGTCTTGCCGAGCCGCCCAAGAGGGCGCTACAGGTGGCGGCGGTGGTCGGCCGAGAGTTCACTCGCCGGCTCGTCGACCGCTTCGCCGACGTGCGGGAGCGCACCGACGAGAGCCTGCGCGAGCTGACCGTGCTCGAGCTGATTTACGAGCGGCGGCGCTACCCCGAGCTTGCCTACATGTTCAAGCACGCGCTCACGCAGGACGTGGCTTACGGCTCGCTGCTCATCGAGCGACGCAGCGAGCTTCACGGCCTCGTGGGCCGGGCCATCGAGGAGCTCTACCCCGATCGGCTCGCCGAGCATTACGAAGTCCTCGCACACCACTTCTCGAAGGCCGAGGACTGGTCGCGTGCGCTCGACTACCTCGTGAAGGCGGCGCAGAAGGCGGCCCAGGCATTCGGCCTGCGCCAGGCGCTGGAGCTCTACGGCGAGGCGCTGGCCGCGGCGCGACGGCTCGGCGACCAGGTTCCCGTCGCCACCGTCATGATGATCCACCGGGCGCGCGCCGACCTCTTCTTCGGGGTTGGAGAATTCAACCGCTCGCGCACGGAGGCTGAGCTGCTCGTCGATCTGGCCCGGCGTTCGGAGGATCGGACCGCGGAGGCAGGGGCGCTCGTACAGGCGGCTCAAGCCGATCAGTGGCTCGAGGAGTTCCCCTCGGCCAAAACGCGCGTGAACCAGGCGCTCACGCTCGCGGAAGCCGTGGGCGCGAAGGCCGAGCTCGGCGGCGCCCTGTATATCCGCGGCTACCTCCATGCACTCAATGCGGCTCTCGACGAGGCCGCGGTGGATTTCCGACGGGCGCTCGAGATCGGACGAGCCGTCGCCGACCCGAACCTACAGGCGTTGACCCTGCACCTGCTCTCGCTCAGGGAGAGCTGGCAAGGACGATACGATGAAGGTCTGCGTCTCGCGGAGGACGGCGTCCGGCTCTCGCGCGCACATCATCTCGGCGTTCCCCTCCTCCGGAGTCTCTGGACTCACGCCCTCGCGTTGAACAATCTCGGAGAATATGATCGGGCGCTCGCCGAGTTCGTCGACGGGCTCGCCCTCGCCGAGAAGATCGGCGATGACGCCTACGGCGCGCGCTACCTCAACACGATCGGATGGGTGCGCATCGGATGCGAAGACTACGGCGAAGGGATCGCGTTCTCCGAGAGATCGTACGAGCTCACGGGTCGCTCGTCGCGCGCCGGCCACGGCACCGGGGCAGAGCGCCGGGCGTTCATCCGCAACAACGAGGCCGAGGCGTTCATGGCCCAGGGTGACTACGCCGCGGCCGCGCAGGCGCTCGACGAGTCGCTGCACACCGTCCAGCATCCACCGTCCTCACGCTGGATGACCTGGCGCTACTCCACGCATTGCTATGCGGGCCTCGGCCAGCTCGCGCTGCAGCGGGGCGACGCCGATCGGGCGCGGCGCTTTGCCGATCAGAGTCTCGAGATCGCCACCCCGACGGCATCCCGCCAATTTGAGAGCTGGGCCTGGAGAATCAAGGGCGAGAGCGCGACCCGGCGGCGGGCCTGGGAAGAGGCCCAGGACTCACTCGGACGCGCGGTCGAGATCGCCGAATCCATCCGCCATCCGCGCCAGCAATGGTTGAGCTGGCTGGCGCTGGGCCGACTCCGCGCTGCCGAAGGGCGCCGTGACGACGCGCGCCGCTCGTATCAGGCGGCGTGGAAGATCGTCACGGCGCTTCGCGGCCGAACGAACGATCCTGGGCTGCGTGCCGGCCTGGAATCCGCGTCGTCGATCCGCGAGCTCGAGGATCTGGCTCGTGGCTGACGCCGCGATCTAGAACTCGAGCCGATCGCCCGGATTGATCGGAAACACCTTCGTCGTCGTCTGCCCATGTGTTCTCCTCCTTGTGAATCTCGGGAGGAAAGACTAGCTCATCTGTCCCGCGGCCGGTAGCGGGGCTCCGGAGCCTATCGCCTCCCGCGCCGACGCCGGCGGCGACTCAACGACGGGATGCGCCTTTCCACACTGATGCGGCCCGCTACTACGAGCTCGTCGAAGGAGCGCGCCTCGAAGAGGCTCGCTGTCCGCAGATCCCGCCTAATCGTCATCGCCGCGCGACGCAGATCCTGGTAGACGGCGCTGAGCTCGGCAGCGGTGGGACGATGCCTTCGTCGGACCAGAGCATTCGTCAAGACGCGCAGAACTCCCTCCGGTTTGCCGTCATGAATGTGTGGATCCGTCCCGTTGAGGTCGCTCAACGACTTCACGAGCCGGTGACGCCGCTCCTCGAACACAAACCATTCGTGCGCGCGGCTCTGCCTAGGACTCACTGCCAGGCCCAGCTCGAACGGCATGTTGAATCTCGGCGTCGGCGGTGGGCTGCGATCCAGGCTGACGCGGGAGAGATCGTGGAACGAATAGCGACAGGACCGCAGCAGACGGACTATGCGCTCCAACCGTCGCTGGCTCCCGGCCAGCTCGACAGTCGCGCGCGGCGCAAGGCCGAAGGCGCTCAGGCCGGCGATGAAGGCAAGGTACAGGCGCTCGTAGCGTCGATCATACGGAACGTTGAGGAAAGCGTTGTCGCGCGTTTCAGCGCCCGCGCGTAGCCGCGGTCTTCTTCTTCGCTCTGGCGGCGCGCCGCCTTCTGGCATCACCGGCGATAAACGAGTCGATCAGCCGCTCCAGCCGCCTGACGCGGCCACGCGACACGCCGAACCTTCTCGCCACTTGCTCCACGGTGGGAATCGGAGCTGTAAGCACCGTCCGGCGTGTGTGTCCCATGGCGTCAGAGTACCGGCCCGAGAACGGAAGCGTCAACGTCCATTGACTGATGCAGTCCTCCACTGACCAGATGTCTCCCGGCCGACAAGCGTCAACAATGCGAGTTATTGGCTTAGGACCTTCTGGGCGATTCGGTGTGCGGCAGAGAGGCGTGCTTGATTCCGAGCAGCGTTGCGTGAAACCCGACAACTGCGCGGCGGAGCGGGCGGCTACAGGCAGGTCAGGCGAGCTTCGGCCCGAAGAGATAGCAGAAGCGGCCGTTGCGCTTGCATCGATCCATGAATTCGTCCAGCCGGTGTCGGGAGCAGTTCGGGTCCATAGCGGTCGTGCATTCGTAGACCGTCGTCCCCCAGAGGAGGGCGAGATGCTTCACGAAGCCTGAGCCCAGCCGCGCCGGTTCGAGCGCGTACAGTCCCGCCTTGTCCTTCGTCGCCGCGACGATCTGCTCGGTGGTGCGGAAATCGGACACCGTGGTGCTCTTACCGGTTCTGTCCTTGTCCGGCCGCGTCACGATCTGAAAGCCGTAGCGGTCGCGGGCACAGTGGAAGCTGCTGGTGCCGCCGACGCGCCCGCAATCGCCGTCGTACGCAGCGTTGTGGGCGTTGCCGTAGAGATACACCGAGAGCATGAGGTTCGCGTAGGTGGTGCAGTCCATCTGGACCGGTCCCTTGCGAAACGCCTTCGACTCCGTCTGCACGGCGTAGTCGGTCTGTCCCTCCACTCCGTAGACGCACCGGGTGCCGCCGCCATCCTCAGCGCCCTGCTGATAGACGATGTCATTGTCGACGAACCACGTGTGCATCGCCTCGATGCCCGCGAGACCGGTCTTGCCGGGCAGCGGAATCAAGATCTGCGCCTTCTCCGCGAGTTTCAACAGGACGGCGTCCTTCGGCTCGACGGTCGCCTTTTCGATGTACGCCTTGTCCACGGCCGGCGTCTGCGCTCGCAGAAAGCTCTGAAGCGCATTGCGCGTGTTGTCGCCCCATCCCCCGTCGTCGCCGCCGGGCACCTTCTCACCCGCCGCGATCAGGAGCTGCTGCAGCGCGCGGACGTCGGCGTTCCGGTTCTTTCCCTGGACGCCCACCGATGCCGTGATGAATTGTTTCGTGCCGGCCATCGCAACCCTCCCTGTGCTCCGCGCGATGGTGTCGCCGCGGGGGCGTAATTCTTACTCCACTGCTCTGGCGTCGGCAAGGGTCACCCGGGCGCGGTCGGGTCGTTCTCGTCTGTGAGAATCCTTCTCCGCCCCATGAACCGGGGCCTGGCCACATCGAGAAAGCATTGAGATTCCAGTACTTCATACGATCTCGGCGGGGTTGAAACCTCCGAGCCGGCCTCGGACACACTCGATCCCACGAAGCACCGGGGGGCAGCACTCATCGCGGGCAGCTGTGGGCCGGAAGCCGACTGGTGAACGTCGGGGACCCCACCTGAACGTCAGGAGCCCGCACCCCGAAGCTCAGAAATCCATCTGCGAACGTCGAGAACCCGATCGCGATGGTCGCAACCCCAACGGAGTGTGTGAGGGCTGCCGAAAACGTGGGTCACAACCCCGATATGCTGGGGTTGCGGCTCTCGCAGAAGTCGCCGGATACCGAAAAAAATGTGGGTGAAACGTTCTTGATTCGCCGCGGCCAAGGTTATACTCAGCACCTCATTGCAGGCTGTCCCGGCAGCTGTGAGTTTTCTCGATCAAACGAGTCCGGGCGCACACGGAGGGGAGAGAGATGTGGAAGCAGAAAGACGAGCCACCGCGGCCAACGAGCGTCCCGGCTAGTCCGGCGCAAGCACCGTCCGTTCCGGTGCAGACCCCGTCCCTTTCGTCGCAGACACCGTCCTATTCATCGGCGTCGTCTGGTGGAGAACAGACACAGAAGGAGACACGACCTATGCACGAGGAAATGGCGAGCATTGGCAAGTCCATTGTCATCAACGGTGAGCTGAGCGGCAGCGAGGATCTCACGATCGAAGGGCGCGTCGACGGCAAGATCGAGCTGCAAGACCACATCCTCACGGTCGGCTCGAACGGTCGCATCAAGGCGCAGGTCAGCGCCAAGTCGATCGTCGTCCTCGGTCAGGTGACGGGCAATCTGAACGCGACCGAGAAGGTCGACATCAAGGACACGGGCTCGGTCGAAGGCGACATCGTGGCGCCGCGCGTCGCGATCGCCGACGGCTCGCACTTCAAGGGCAGCATCGACATGCAGAAGAAGGATCAGCCCGAGAAGGGCGTGGGCAGCTTCACGAAGCCCGAATCGAAGCACGAATCCAAGTCGCCGAAGACGGAGCCTGCACCCGTGAACGGCGAATACATCCGCGTCTAAGCCGGCCTTGAATACAGATCAGAAAACCGGCGGGCTCTCGGGTCTCGTGTCCCGGTTGGGCCGGCAGATGCCTCGAACCGACGACGAGCCGGGACGTGTCGTCGTCGAGCCGCGTACGGTCGCTGCCGTGTCCGCCGAGACCATGTACGTGAGCAAGACGCTCGCGCGATTCCTCGACCTCTTGTTCGCGCGGCCGGCCGCCGAGGTGGTCGACCTCGGCCCGGTGATCGGCTCCAACATCACCTTCCTCGGCGAGCGGGTCGGCTGCAAGATCCACGTCGAGGATCTCTTCTCCGACATCGATCGTCACGTTCAGAACGACAAGCTCGACCAGCTTCCCGAATTCCTGGGTGGCCGCTTCTCGGTGCCGGCGTCGAGTATCGACGCCGTGCTGGGCTGGGACATCTTCGACTACCTCAACCCGATGGCCGCGACTGCCCTGGCCGGTGAGCTGATGCGGATACTACGGCCGGGCGGAGTGTTCCTCGGGTTCTTCGGCGCTCGCGCGTCGGACAATCCGCACTACACCAAGTACTTCATCGAAGACGAGACGCACCTTCGCTATCGCTTCTACCCTTCCGCGTGTAGCCGGCGATGGGTTCTGCAGAACCGCGACATCAACATCATGTTCGCCGGCCTGGAGATCTGCGAGACGGTGCTGTTGAAGTCAGGCGTCCGCGAGATCCTCTTCCGCAAGCGCATCCTGAGCTGACTGGTCCGGCCTGGCGCCCGTCACTGGGCCAGGCCGATCTGCCGCCTATACGTCAGCAGATCCCAGTAGTCCGAGTTGCGACCGATCCGGCCGCCGCGAAACTCGACGATGGTCAGACCGCGAATCTCGAACGGTTTGTCGGTCGCTGGCAGCCCAGGAAGGTCTTTGATCTGGCGGCCGCGAAATACCCATTCGACGGCGCCCATACGGCCGTCGGTCGAGACGAAGCGCGACTTACGCTCGAACTTCAGCTCGCTGAATCCATCGAAGATGGTCGTCGCGAAGCCGGCCAGCGCCGGCCGACCTCGGCTGACCACGCCGAGAGGCACGTCCTCGTAATACACGTCCTCCGTGAAGAGCTGCAGGAGCCTGGGGATGTGCTTCGAGGACCAGGCGGCGGTCCACTCATCCAGTAGCTCACCGAGCGCGACCGTGTCTGGTGCAGCCGGCACGTCTTGCGTGGACGCACAACCGCTGAGCATCAGGACTACGCCGAGGGCGATGATCGCGTTTCGTTTCATGATCACCTCCGAGCACGAAGCCAGATGGGAGTCGCTAGTCCAACCCGTAGCGGCGAAGCAACGACGTCCGGGCCGACGACGTTCCTGGCGAAGGCGCTGAACGTGCGGCCCTCGTCTTCGAGCCAGGCGATGAACATGCCGTCGTGCGGCACGAGCGCCTGGGCATGCGCCGAGAAGTCGTGGAGAAACCGCTGCGAGTCGAACGGCCCTTCGAGCGCCCGCGAGAATGCCGGCACGCACGCGAGCAGATCCGTCTGGCCGGCGCTCATTCCGGACGGATTGTAAACACAAACACCCGGCCGGGCCTATCCCGGAGCCGTGACTCCAGCGGGGCCTCGAAAGCTGAACGCGGGGTCGATCGGCGGCAGCGGAGCCCCGAAGAAGAGCCGTCGCGCGAGCCTCGGCAGCAGGGGCGATCTGAGGACCAGCGGGATCGCCGTCTGCGCCATCCACTTCACGACCGGATTGCTGCTGCCCTGCCCCAGCAGCACGCGCTGAGCGCCCAGCTGGAAGCGATGCAAGGTGCGCACGTCGGCCTCGCGCAGCCGCTGGACCTCCTGCAGGACGTCGCGCCCGATCGGGCCGTGGCCGAAGTGCGGGTAGAGCACCTGCGCGGCCACCGCGGCGGTCGCGAGCGCGACGTTGACGCCGATGGCGCCGGCCGGGCTCATCGTGTGCGCGGCGTCGCCGATCAACAACAGCCCGTCGCGCGACCACTGCCGCATCAGGCGAATGAGGCCCTCGAGCGGGAAGAACGGCTTGAAGTCTCGCAGAGAACCGGCGAACTCCTTGAAGATCGGGTCGAAGCGGCGGATGCGATCGGCCACCGTCGCCACGCCCTGGTCGCGCCAGCGCTTCCACTCGCCCGTCGGCAGGACGATGCCGACCTGGATGTGGTGCGGATACTTCGGCAGCATCAGGCCGCGCACCTCGCCCAGCGAGACGTAGAAGGTGCTCGCCCACCCGGGCGGCTGCTCGATCGTGAACCAGATGACGTCGAAGTCGTGGCGCTCGTACTCGGTCTCGAAGCCGCCGAGCTTCGCCAGGGTCGAGTAGCGCCCGTCGGCCGCCACGACCACGTCGGCGCGAACCTCGAACGGCTCCTTGCCGTGGCGCAGGCCGCTCACGCCGACGACCTTGCCGTTCTCCTCGATGAGCTTCGTGGCCTTGGCGCCCATCCAGCACTGGAACGAGGGGAACCCCGCGGCCTTGCGCCGAAGCGCCTCCAGGAAGATCGGCTGAGGCATCCAGAGGGCGTACGGATAGGTCGGCGAGATCCGCTTGAACTCGAACTGGCCGACCTCGCGGCCGTTCAGGCGAATCCGGCCGACCTCGAGGAGCGAGTGCGGCTGGGCCAGGATGTACTCGAGCAGCCCGAGCTCGTCCAGCAAGTGCGACGTGCTCGGCTGGAGCACCTCGCCGCGGAACTCGCGCTCGAAGTCCTCGTGGCCTTCGAGCACGATGACGTCGACGCCCCGCTTGGCGAGCAGGAGGCCGAGCAGCAAGCCGCCCGGCCCCCCGCCCACGATGCAGGCACTCGTGCGAGCGTTCGGACCCGTCTCCACGGGCTCAGGGTAGCAGCTTCGGGTGAGCCCGCGATCCCTACGCCGGCGCCGGGCTGAGGCCCTTGGTCGGGTCAGAGCCGCCGGCAGGTCCCAGTGCGGTCATCGGGTAGCCGAGGTCTCTCCAGGCGCGGAACCCGCCCGCCAGAGGCCGTACGCGCTCGATGCCGCGGCGTCTCAGGATCAGCGCCACACGGGCGCTCGAGGCTTCGTTGGGTCAGGTGCAGTACAGGACGATCTCGCGCTCGCGCGGGATCTCCAGGTCGACGCTCGTCGAGCTCCTCGATCGTCAGGTGCAGCGCACCCGGGATGATCGTCGGCTCGGACTCGAAGTCGATGCGGTCGCGCACGTCGACGATCAACAGCGCCTCGCCGCCGTCGATCATGGCCTTGAGCTGTTCCGGCGTGATCCGCGCGATCCGGATCTTCCTCAAGAACCGCTGGCGCGAGACGAACTTCCACGCGATGTAGCCGCCGAGCGCGGCGCCGAGCGCGGCGGCCGTCCAGCTCCCGAACTGCGCGGCATAGCCGGCGACGAGCTCGAGCTGGTAGCTGAACACCCAGCCGAGGACGATGAACGCTCCGGCCCAGACCACGCCGCCGATGGCGCTGAACAACACGAACCGGCCCAGCGGCATCCGCACGATGCCCGCCAGCGGCGGGGCGATGGTGCTCAAGCCGGGAACGAACTTGGCAAAGACGAGCGTGCGCGACCCGTGCTTGGAGAAACTCGTCTGGGTACGCCGCACACAGGAATCGGGCTCGAGCGAGATGCGGCAGAGCCATCCGAGCACGCGCGCGCCCCCGAGTCGGCCGATCCAGTACCAGGTCAGGTCGGCCATCAGCGACGCGACGCCGGACAGGGCCAGCAGCAGCGCAAGGCTGAGACGACCGCTCCCGGCCAGCCCGCCGGCAGCCAGGAGGAACGGTATGGCCGGGATCGGAATGCCGATCTGCTCGGCCAGGACGGAGCCGAAGACCACGAGATAGCCGTAGCGCGCGAGCGTGTCGAGGGCGTTGTCCATCAGAGGCTCTTCTTGGTTAGATCTCGCTCGATCGCTCCGAGGTTCACACCCACGCGTGCCTCAGATGGCTCAGGCGCCTGTCTCGCGCGTCTTTCGAGAGCCCGCTGACCCAGATGCCTGCTCCGCGACCGATCTCGTCCAGGAATGACCTGGAGAGCATCGGCAGCGCCCGGACGCTAGGCTCCTGCGCGCCTCAGACTCGGCCGGCGAGCTTGCGCCCCTGCTCCAGCACTCCGAACGAGCGCGGCGTGCTCGGCATCAGGAAGCGATAGCCGCTCGCGATCAGACGCTCGATGTTCTTCGCGTCGGGATGCGGGTGGCCGCACGGCACGTTGTGGTCCTTGCAGATCTTCAAGATGCGCTCGATGGCTTCCGCCACGACGGGGTGCTCGTACTCGCGCGGGTGGCCGAGCTCCTGGCTCAGATCCCCTTCGCCGATCAGCACCACGCCGATGCCCGGCACTTCCTGGAGCATCCGCGGAAGGTTCTCGATCGCCTTCGTGTCCTCGCACTGGATGATCGCGAGGATCTCGCCCTGCGGCGCCAGCGGCCACACGTCGGCGCGCGCGTAGTAGTCCTGCTGCGAGAGCCCCCAGTACTTCGCGGCCCGCGCCGGCGCGTCGCCGCGAATGCCGGGCGGATCGTAGCGGGGCGCGCTCGAGAGACGCGGGTAGCGGCAGGCGCTGACGGCGTTGCGCGCCTCCTCGACCGTGCTCACGTGCGGGAAGATGATGCCGAAGACGCCGATGTCGAGCACCTGCTTGGCGATCCACTGGTTCATCTCGCCGCCGTTCGGCGGGATCCGCACGAGCGGCGTCACCTTGGGCGCCAGGGTGCCGGAGTCGAGGATCTGGCGCCGATCCAGCATGTACTGGAGCGCGTCGCGCAGCGCGGGCGCGCTCATCGGCGCGTGCTCCATCTCGAACGCGACGCCGTCCAGGTTCGAGGCCCCCAGCGCGGTGGCGGTCTCGATGTCGACCGAGCCGAACCCGACGAAGGCCGTCTTGCCCTGCTCGAGCGCTCTGATGACGCCGTTCAGCCGCGGGATCTCAGCCATGGATCTCTCCTAGCGCGAGGCCGGAATCTTGTTCTTCAAGCGCGCTGTAGACGCGGCGCGCGTTGCCCTCGAAGATCTTGCGCCGGTCTTCGTCGCTGAGTCGTCGAGCGCGTCGATGTAGCGCTTGGTGTCGTCGTAGTAGTTGCCGGTCTCCGGGTCGATGCCGCGCACCGCGCCGACCATCTCCGAGGCGAAGAGGATGTTGTCGACGGGGATCACCTTGAACAGGAGATCGATGCCCGGCTGGTGATAGACGCAGGTGTCGAAGAACACGTTGTTGAGCAGATGGTCCTTCAGGAGCGGCTTCTTCAGTCCTGCGCGAGGCCGCGGTAGCGGCCCCAGTGATAGGGCACCGCGCCGCCGCCGTGCGGGATGATGAACTTGAGGCGTCGGGAAATCCTTGAAGAGGTCGGCGGTGATCAGCTGCATGAACGCCGTCGTGTCGCCGTTGATGTAGTGGCCGCCGGTCGTGTGGAAGTTCGGGTTGCAGGACACGCTCACGTGGATCATCGCCGGCACGTCGAGCTCGACCAGCTTCTCGTAGAACGGATACCACCACTTGTCGGTGAGCGGCGGATCCGTCCAGTAGCCGCCCGACGGGTCCGGGTTCAGGTTGCAGCCGATGAACCCGAATTCCTTGACGCAGCGCTCGAGCTCCGCGATGCAGTTGGTCGGCGGCACGCCCGGCGTCTGCGGCAGCTGGCACACGCCGACGAAGTTCTGCGGGATAGAGCGTGCAGCACGCGGTGGATCAGGTCGTTGCACACCTCCGACCAGTGCAGGCTCGTGGTCGCGTCGCCGATGTGATGGCCCATGCCGGCCGCGCGCGGCGAGAAGATCGTGACGTCGGTGCCGCGCTCGCGCTGGAGCTTCGAGCTGCGCCTTCTCGAGCGATTCGCGGATCTGGTCGTCGCTGATGCTGATGGCGGCCTTCGGCGCGAG
The DNA here is from genome assembly GCA_963789955.1 of uncultured Candidatus Rokubacteria bacterium. Taxonomy (GTDB): domain Bacteria; phylum Methylomirabilota; class Methylomirabilia; order Rokubacteriales; family CSP1-6; genus AR31. Next base: position 485,425 of record CAWBMV010000012.1, on the reverse strand, counting down.
CGCGCGAGGGCTCCTTGAGCTCGGCGATCTGCTTCTGCCGGAACGCCTCGAGCTCCTTCGGTGCCGTCGTGTAGTGGCCGTGACAGTCGATGATCATGAAGCCCTCCCCGACGATCGAGCCGACTGGTAGGCGAGCATCCTAGTCCCGGCCGCTCGGCGTCAAGACGAGGGCGGACCGCCGCCGAGCTCGTAGCTTCCTCCGCGGACGAATCGCCGATGCCGGCGGCGACCTCGCCTTCCTGGTCCACGAAGCCGTTACCAGTCGATGCTCCGGCCGACGTCGGCGACCTGAAGGACCGGGACGGCTCGCTCGAAGCGCATGGCTACTCGAGATCGAGGGTGTTGCGGGGAAACATCTCCTCGGGGGTCACCGCGCGCGGCAGGATCTTCTGGTCGCGCGCGAACTGGATGATGGCCTCCAGCGCCTTGCGGTTCCTGGCGACGCCATACGGCAACGGGTCGTCGCCGACGATGCTCCGGCGCTGGGCGACGGCCTGAGCGTCGGCGGGCAAGGTCGCCCCCGAATCGAGCTGCTTCATGAACAGCGGCCTTCGCGTCCTTGAAGGCGCCGAACAGGCGCGGCGCCAGGGTCGGATCGGACTGGAGCAGCGAATCCTTCACGACGACCGTGTGATTGACGGGATAGATCCCCGTCTTCCGGTACCACGCGGCCTCGGCCTCGCGCGGGTTCGCGAACGAGCGGCTGCACGTCCGGCGAATCGACCGTGCCGGCGCCGATGGCCGCCGCCAGCTCGCCCTTGGCCAGCATCTCGCCGAGGTTCGCGCCCGGGCGCTCCTCGCACGTTGGCCGGCTTCTGGTACTCCTGCACGTGCTCCTCGTCGACGACGACCCACGTGACCTTGGAGAGATCGACGCCGTACTCCGTCGCCAGGATGCCCCGCGCCCAGACGCCGGTCGTGACGGTGTAGGCGCGCACGCCGACCTTCTTGCCCTCGAGATCCTTCGGCGACTTCACGCCCGACTTCACGTTGTAGACGATCGGCGTGTGATGAAACTGGCGCATGACGAACACCGGCAGGGCCGTGAACGCCTTGCCGTGGGCCTTCGCCGTCAGGTACGTCGTGATCGCCATCTCGGACACGTCGAACTCGAGCGTGCGGCACCATCCGGCGAAACGCGGCGACGATCGGGCTGACCTCGACGTGCTCGAGCCGGTGCCGGGCACCGTCACGCTGCCGTCCTTCAGCCCCTTCGTGTGCGCGTACGTCGCGACGGCGGTCTTGAGCAGTCCGCCGTCGCCCGTTGGCCGTCGTCATCGCGCGATCTGCTCCGGCGGAGGCGCCTCGGGCGCAACGCGCGCGCGCAGCTCCTTGGTGGCCTCGAGCCAGTCGGCGTCGCGCGGCAGGATGACGCCGCCCGAGCGGTAGCGATAGACCGTCGGGATCGTCGACGCCGGGCGGCATCGTGCCGTTGTCGCGCAGCGCCCGCGCGGCGTTGATCACGCGGCGCCGCGTGCGAATGACCATCGCGTCAGAGCGTCCCGAGGTGCTCCTGCGTCGCGGTCGTAGATCGGCCCCATGCTCTCGGTGACGGCCTGGTCCTGCTGGTGGATGCCGGCGATGCCCGGTGTAGCTCGTCGTGCGCTGGGCCTCGCGGTCGATCAGGTAGTCGTTGTCCTTGTTCTGGGCCAGGCGGAACTTGCCGAGTCCAGTCCGAGCGTGTCCGGCAGGAACTCGAAGCCGCCGGCCCGCGAGCCGGCCGCCGCGACCGGCCGCCCGCCGGCGCTGAGCGCCGGCGCGCCGCCCGTGGCGCCGTTGCCCACGCGGGAGCGCGGCGCCGCGATGCTCCAGAACATGATGTGGTCGTCGTCGACCGGCACCCAGGCGCGGACGAGCACCTGCATCGCCGAGAATGCCGGTCGGGATCATCGTGTAGAACGGGAACAGGAAGTGGGCGATGCGCCAGTAGTACGTGTCCGGCTTCCGCCGGCCGGTAGGCGCCGTACGACGTGCCGAACTCCGTGTCGACGACCTCGTACTTCGGCGCGCGGTCGGCGACGTTGTAGTAGTCGAACGTGCCCGGGCGTCGGTCTGCTCGGGCTTGACGGCGCCGAGGTGCAGGAAGCCGAGGTGGCTCGTGTCGATGTCGCCCTCGAGCCCCTGGAACCAGTTGCACTCGCGCAGCACCTTCTGGACCTGCGTACTCGCCCTGCGGCAGCATGTTCGGCTCGATGTCCGGCAAGGGCGGCGGCGTCTGGCGCGGGCCCATGTAGGTCCAGATGATGCCGTTCCGCTCCACGCACGGGTAGGCCGTGGCGCGGATCTTCGACTTGAAGTTGCTCTCCGCCGGCTCGTTCGGCATGTCGACGCAGGCGCCCTCGCAGTCGAACTTCCAGCCGTGGTACACGCAGCGCAGGCCTTCCTCCTCGTTGCGCCCGAAGAAGAGCGAGGCGCCGCGGTGCGGGCAGTGGTTCTGGATCAGCCCGACCTTGCCGGACGTGACGCGGAAGGCGATCAGGTTCTCGCCGAGCAGCCGGACGCGCACCGGCGGGCCGTCGGCGCTCCGGCAGCTCGCTCGACATGAGCGCGGGGATCCAGTACTGGCGCATCAGGTCGCCCATCGGCGTCCCGGGTCCGACGCGACAGAGCAGCTCGTTGTCTTCTCTGGAAAGCATCGCGTTGCCTCCTTCATGGCTCGCCTCGGCCGCGGGGCCCCGGCCCCGCGACGTCCTCGGCTCGCACAGCTTACGCCACGGTCGTCGTACGGACGCTGCCCTGCACGAGCCGCCGCACGAGCGACGACCACCGCCAGAGACGATCGCCGTCATCATCAGGGCCGCGACCGCCGCCTCTTCGAGGCGCCCGTTGGACCACTGGCTCAGGAAGAGCGTCGGCAGCACGGTCGACTTGGCGCCGTACAGGAACGCCACCGTCGCCAGGTCGCTGAACGACACGGTGAACTGGATCACCCACCCCGCCACGAAGCCGTTCTTCACCAGGGGCAGCCAGATTCGCCGAAAGGTCGAGGGCCACGACGCCTTGTGGATGCGCGCGGCCTCCTCGAGCTCGCGGCTGATCTGGATCATGCTCGAGCCCATGATCTGCGTCCCGAACGGAAAGCCGCGCACGATGTGAGCCAGGATCAACACGGTCAAGGTGCCATAGAGGACGGCGAGCGGCGAAAGAAGAACGGCCCAGAGGATGCCGAGGCCGAGCACGAGCGACGGCACCGCCCACGGCACCCAGGCCACCAGGTCGAGCAGCCGCCGTCCCCTGTACCGGCTCTTGGTGACGACGTAGGAGACGAGCGAGTAGATGACCATCCCGACCGTCGTGGCGACGATGCTCATGATGAGGCTGTTGGTCAGCGCCAGGCGATTGATCCGCGAGCGTCGAGCATCCGCCGCCAGTTGTCGAGGGTGTAGCTCGCCGGGTCGAAGACGTTCAGCCCGATGAACCGGATGAAGCTCACCTGGATCAGCATCACGGCGGGCAGGACCACCGTGACCACGAAGAACAGCACGACGAAGCCGAAGGCGACCCAGCGGAGCCGGCCGAGCGCCATCGGTCGCGCCGAGTAGCCGCGCCCGCTCACGGTCGTGTAGTCGCGCTTGCCCAGGAACCGCCAGTTCACGAGCACGAGCCCGAACGTGATGACCAGCAGCATGACCGCCATCGTCATGCCCGTGCGGAAGTCCGGGGGGAAGATCTGCACCATGCGCTCGTAGATCTTGTTCGTCAGGACGTAGATCCCCGAGCTCGTGCCGAGGAACACTTCGGTCTCGAACGAGGAGAGCAGCCGCGTGAGCGACAGGATGAACGCGGCCAGGATGGCGGGCCGCAGGAGCGGCACGAGGATGCGCATCACCGTCCGTCGCGGCGAGGCGCCGCACATCCGCGCCGATTCCTCGAGCGCCGCGTCCATGTTGCGGAAGGCCGGGATCAGGAAGATCGCGAGCAAGGTGGCCCAGCCGGTCACGCTCACGAAGATCAGGCCGCCGTAGGAGAAGATGTCGAGCGGTCCGGTGTCCCCCGCGAAGATCGGCAGATGGCGCAGGAGCTGGTTCAGATAGCCCTTCTGAGGGCTCAGGAGCAGCGCCCAGCCGAGCACCTTACCGAGGAGCGGGAAGAAGAACGAGAGAATCAGCAGGAACTCGAGCCGGTTGCGGAACGGACAGTCCGTGCGCGCGATGATCCACGCCAGCACGACCGCGAGCGCCAGCGCCAGGACCGCGCGCACCGTCGAGAGCCACACCGTGGTCCAGAGGATCCGCCAGACGTCCGGATCCGCCATCACGCCGAGCGAGGCGCGAATCGACTCCCACGAGATCGATCCCGGCCGCCCGGGCGGCGCGTCCCTGAAGCCCGCGACCAGCGCGGTGACGACGGGAGTGACCGTGAGCACGGCCACGACGATCAGCAGCAAGGTCGGCAGCCACGCCCACGCAAGCACGCGCGGCCACGCGAGCCCCCGCCCCGCCCACGTCGCAACGGCCATGTCACCAACTCCCGTCCGCCAAGCGACCCCGAGGCGCGCCGCGGCTCAGCCGTGGCGCTTCCGAGCGCTGGGGGGTATGGGGGGCCATTTCGGGCCCCCATCTCAGTAATCGAAAAGTTTAGAGGCGATGACCCACTTCAGAACCTCGCTGATCTGCCGCTCCGCCTTGTCGTCGCCCGCGTACTGGAGCTTGAACTTGCTCGGATCATCGAGCGGCCGCGGCGCCACGTCGGCCCGGGCCGGCGTGTTGCCGAGCGCCTGCACCCGCCACTCGGCGTACTCGCGGCTCAGCATGAAGTCGACGAAGACCTTGGCCGCGTTCGGATGCGGGGCGTTCTTCACCACGGCGAAGAGCGGCGACTGCGTGCTGACGCAGCCGGGCTCGAGACAGAGCTTCGTGATCGGCACGGTGCCCAGGCTGTACTCGACGCGCCACGGCCCGCCGAGCATGGCGTGGAGCTCGCCGCGCGCCACCTCGCCGGACTCGTTGAAGCCGAAGAGCTTGGGCTTGAGCCCGGCGAACTCGCGGATGAACGCTTCGCCGTACTCCTTGGCGTTCACTTCCTTCAGGCCGTACATGTGGTAGACGCCGATGTTGGCGATGCGCGGATCGGTGAACGCCACGCGCTTGCGCTTGATCAGGTCGACCCAGTACGGGTCGCGCACGAGGTCCCAGTAGCTCTTGGGATATTTCTCCGGCGGGACCAGCTTCGTGTTGACGTTCAAGCCGCTGACGCTCGCGAACACGCCGGCGAGATGGGTCTCCTTGTTGATGATGGGCCAGCGCCACTTCACGTTGGGGTCGAGCGCCGTCGGCGGGATGAAGTCTTCGGCCAGCCCTCGCCACGTCAAGGTGCGTCCGCTCTGCCCGCCGCACTGATAGACGTCGGCCTGGACGCGGCCGGCCGAGGACTCGGTGTTGATCTTTTCCACCAGCTGAAAGCCCGGGGACAGGACCTGGCTCACCTGGATGTCCGGGTACGCCTTGTTGAAGGCGGTGATCGTGCCCTCGGCCTCGGTCGCCTGGGCGCAGCTGTACCAGATGACCTCGCCTTCCTTCTTCGCGGCGGGAACGATCTTGCTCTTCCATTCGGCCATCGCCGCCTGGAACTTCGCGGGGGACGCCGTCGTGTCGACCGGCGCCGCGGCGGGCGGCTTGCTCTGGGCTCGGAGCGCGCCCGGGGCGAGCGCACCGGCGACCACGACCGACGCGAACAGCCCCGACATCATCAGCACCCATCGCCGTCTCGTCATCGAGCTCTCCCTCCGTCGGCGCCGTCACTTCGCGGCCAGATCCGCACCGCTCGGGGCGACACGCAGAGCCTCGCACGGGCCTCGTGCGGGAGCCGCGCGTCTTCCGGGCCGATCGCTCTCACCGTGAATTTCCCGATCTCCACCACGTACTCGACGTGGCCGCTCACGTAGACCGACGACCGCACCACGCCGACCCAGGCGCCGTCGCGCTCGGCCGCCCGCGCCTCCACCGCTTCCGGTCGAAACGCCAGCAGGACTTCCTGGCCGACGCTCCAGCTCGCCGCTGCCGGCGACGGGCATGCTGCAGCCGCCGTCCTCGACCTCGGCCACCAGGCTTCCGTCGTCACCTTTCGCGATACGCGCCGGCAGATGGTTGGCGCGGCCCAGGAAGTCCATGACGAATCGCGTGCGCGGCCGCTGGTAGACGTCCTCGGGGCTACCTTCCTGCTCGATGCGGCCGGCGTTCATGACGACGATGCGGTCGGAGAGCGTCATCGCCTCGGCCTGATCGTGGGTCACGAAGATGCTGGTGATCCCGAGCTTGGCCTGCATCTCGCGCAGCTCGAACCGCATCTCTTCGCGCAGCCGCGCGTCGAGGTTCGAGAGCGGCTCGTCGAGCAGCAGCACCTGCGGGTTCGACACGAGGGCCCGCGCCAGCGCGACCCGCTGCTGCTGGCCGCCCGAGAGCATCGGCGCCGGACGGGCGTGGAGATCGCCCAGCCCGACCGTCGAGAGCATCGCCATCACCCGCTCGCGGGTCTCGGCCCGGGGCACACGAAGCTCCTGCAGCGGGAAGGCGACGTTCTCGAAGACGGTCATGTGCGGCCAGATCGCGTAGCTCTGAAAGACCATCCCCATTCCGCGCCGCTCCGGCGGCACGAAGAGGCCGGACGCCGACCGAGGAGATCGGGCGGTCGCCCACGCAGGATCTCGCCGCGATCCGGCCGCTCGAGCCCGGCCACGAGACGCAGGGTGGTGGTCTTGCCGCAGCCGCTCGGCCCGAGCAGGGTCAGAAACTCTCCGGCTCTGGCCTCGAAGCTGAGGTCGTTCACCGCGGTCACGGTGCCGAACGTCTTGACGAGACCGGTGGCCCGAACGGTACCCATCGACTGTGGTCGGTAATCGAACCATCAGCCGATGCCCACGGCAAGCCCAAAATCCTCTGGCGACGGAAGGATGGGCGCTTAGACTGGGCCCGGATGGACTGGAAAAAGCTCGGCTGGGTGATGGTGCCCGCCCTGGCCCTGATGGTGATCGTCCTGCTGGTCCTCAATCATCTGGTCGAGCCGCTCCCGCCCCGTCGGATCACGATCAGCACGGGCCGCGAGAACGGCGCCTACTACATGTTCGCGAAGGAGTACGCGAAGCTGGCGGCGGCGGACGGGTTCACGGTCGAGATCGTCACCGGCGCCGGGACGGTCGAGACGCTCAAGCGCCTCAGGGCCGGCCAGGCGATGGCGGGCTTCGTCCAGGGCGGCACCGCCGAGGCGGCGCCGACCGAGGGGCTCCTCTCGCTCGGGAGCCTTTACTACGAGCCGATCTGGCTATTCCACCGGCGAAACCGGCCGCTGCGCGGTCTCAACGATCTGCGCGGCCTCAGCATCCAGATCGGCGAGGAAGGCAGCGGCATCCGGCCCCTCGCGCTGCGGCTGCTCCGCGACAGCGGCGTCACCCCCCAGAACTCGCACCTCCTGGTCCTCACGACCGAAGGCGCGGCGACGGCACTGGAGACCGGCCGCATCGACGCCGGCTTCTTCATCATGGCGCCGACGGTCCCGCTGGTGCGGCGTCTCCTGCTGAGTCCGACCGTGAGCCTCTGGAGCGTACGGCGCACGATCGCGTACACGACCCGCTACCGGTTCCTCTCGACCGTCACGCTCGGCGAGGGTGTCGTCGACCTGGTCACGAACGTGCCGTCTCAGGACGTGCTCTTGCTCGCGGCGACCGCGACGCTCGTGGTGCGTGAGGACGTCCATCCCGTGATCGTGCGGCTTCTCCTGAAGACCGCGGAGATCGTCCACAGCCGCCCCGGGCTCTTCGAGGCGCCGAACACCTTCCCGTCCGACGCGTTCGTCGAGCTACCGCTGCACGAGGTCGCCCGGCGCTACCTCCGCAAGGGGCCGCCGCTCCTGGAGCGCTATCTGCCGTTCTGGATCGCCGTCACGGTCGAGCGCTGGGCGCTCCTGCTGCTGCCGGCCGTCGGCATCCTGCTGCCCCTGATCCGCATCCTGCCCTCGCTGTACAACTCGCAGAACCGCCGGCGGATCACCCGGTGGTACCGGGAGGTCCACGAGATCGACCATGCACTCGCGAGCGCCACGCCGGAGGAGGCGAAGGCCGCGGCCGAACGGCTGCGCGCGCTGCAGACGAGGCTCGCCCAGGTCCCGCCGCCGCCGCCCGGCCTCATGGGCGAGTACTACGATCTGAAGCTCCACATCGAGTGGCTGATCGAGAAGGCCGACGACCGCGCGGCCTCGCGTCACTCCCCGAGGTAGATCTCCCGCGTCCGCGGGTGCGCGACCACCTCGCCGCGCGTCCCCTCGACCACGACCTCGCCGAAGTGCAGCACGCTGATCCGCTCGGCGAAGTCGAGCGCCACGTCCATGTCGTGCTCGATCATCACGATCGTCACGTCGCGCGGAATGTTGGTGACCAGCCGCAGCACGTCGCGCCGCTCGTCGATCGAGAGCCCGGCGAACGGTTCGTCGAGCAGCAACACGCGCGGGTCCTGCGCGAGCGCCATCGCGACCTCGACGCGCCGCCGTTCGCCGTAGGAGGTCTGGGCCAGCGGCCGGTCGGCGAGATGATCGAGGGCGACCCGTGCCAGGATCTCGCGCGCCCGCGTCACCAGCGACTCCTGACGGCTCAGCCGGACGAACGGATTCCAGCGACGTCGCGACCGCCCCAGCAGCGCCAGGGTCACGTTGCGCAGCAGGGTCTCGCCCGGAAACAGCGTGATGATCTGATACGTCCGCGCGATGCCCAGATGGAAGCGGCGCCGGCTCGGCACCCGCGTGATGTCCCGGTCGAACAAGCTGACCGAGCCGCCGTCCGGGCGGAGCTCACCGGTGATCAGGTTGAAGAGCGTGGTCTTGCCGGCCCCGTTGGGGCCGATGATCAGACGACGCTCGCCGGGCTCGACCGCGAGGTCGACCCCCGACGTGACGCGCAGTCCTCCGAACGACTTCGTCAGATTGCGCACGGCCAGCGCGCTCACCGTCGGGCTCCTGGCCGCTACCGGCGATCAGATGACGTTGCGGGTTCGCAGCTCGGCGATCTGCGTCTTCTGGTAGCCCAGCTCGGACAGGATCTCGTCGGTGTGCTCGCCCAACGTGGGAGCCCGCCGCTGGAATCGCCCGGGCGTCTCCGACAGATCGACCGGCGTCGGCGCGAGCGGCACGCCGCGGGCCACACCCGGGTACTCCGTGTCCCGCAGCAGACCGGCCGTGCGGATGTGCGCGTCGTCCAGCGCCTGCTGCGGCGAGTAGAGCGGCGCCGACGGAATCTTCGCCGCTTCCAGCTCGGCCAGCGCCTCCTTGGTCGTCCGCGACGCCGACCATTCCGACATCCGCTTGGAGATGATCTCGCTGTTGTCGCCGCGAGCGATGTCGTCCTTGAAGCGTGGGTCAGTCAGCCAGTGGTCCTCGCCCATCAGCTTGGCCCATCGCCGGAACATCGGGTTGCCGATCGCGAGCGCCAGGATCCAGCCGTCCTTCGTGCGGAACAGATCGGACGGCGCCGAGGTCTGGCCGCGGTTGACCGTCGCCACGCGGTCGACCTGGATGGCCTGCTGCTCCACCAGGGTCGGGTTGTTGAAGGCGATCGCGGTCCTGAGCAAGGCGCCTTCGACTTTCTGTCCGCGTCCGGTCTGCCGGCGCGACATGAGCGCGGCCAGGGTTCCGAACGCGGCCAGGGACGCGGTGCCGCAGTCGACCCAGGCGACCGCGGCGCGCAACGGCTGATCCGGGGTGCCCGTGAGATACGACGAGCCGCACATCACCTGCCCGATGCCGTCGAACCCGTGCTTGGCGCTCCACGGCCCGCCGGCGCCGTACGCGGTCACCGTCGTCAAGATGATGTCGGGCTTCACGCGACGCAGGCTCTCGAGGTCGAGGGAGAGCGACCGCAGCACCTCGGGAGGCAGGTTCGCCACGACGACGTCGGCCGTGGCGACGAGCTTGCGGACGATCTCCTGGCCCTCGGGGCACGCCGGGTCGAGGGTCATCGCGCGCTTGTTGCGGTTCATGACCACGTAGAGCGCGCCCACGCCGTCGTCGGTCACCGGCGCCACCCAGCGATCCTCGCCACCCCCGGCGCGCTCGATGCGGATCACGTCGGCGCCGAGATCGGCCAGCAGCGCGGCGCAGTACGGCCCGGCGATGTAGCGCCCGAAATCGAGCACGCGAACGCCCGTCAGGACTCCGTCGAGATTGCTCATGCCAGCACCAGCGGCTGACCGTCGAGATCCTCGGCGCGCTCGACCTTGATGAGGACGGCAAAGCCCTTCTTGTCCGGATCCCGGTCCTTCTCGGGCTGGACGAGCCGTCGCCAGACTTCTTCGTACGCCGGGCCCGACGTGTGGACCTCGGCGGTGCCGTAGAAGCGCGCGATCCCGCCCTTGGGCAGCACGCCCGCCTCGCGGAGCGGGGGCTTGCGCAGGAACACCGTGACCTTCGACTTGTCCCGGAGATTCGCGCTCGTGGAGCCCTTGCCGCGTTCCCAGAGCGCCAGGTGCTCGTCGTCGTAGACCATCGTGCTGCCGCGCGGCGTGATCTGCGCGAAGCCGCTCGGCAGGACCGTTCCCACCAGACAGACGTTGGCCGGGAACGCGGTGTTGATGTGCTCGTGGAGGACTTTGGGAATCTTGGCTTGGCTCATCGTCGTCTCCCGGCGGGATTATCCCGTGACGTGTCGAAGATGTCGACCCGAGATGCTAAGCTTCGACTTCCATGAGGACGGGCGCGGAATATCGCGAAGCGCTGCGCGACGGGCGCCGGGTGTGGGTCATCGGCGAGGGGCTGGTCGAGGACGTCACCGTGCACCCGGCGACGCGCGGGACCGTCGACGAGTACGTCGCCTGGTACGACCGCCACTTCGACCGGGAGTGGCAGGACATTCTCCTGACGCCGCCCGATGCCGCGGGCGCACGGGCCCCGTTGAGCTACATCATCCCGAAGAGCCCTGACGACCTGCGCGCGATGGGCCGCTGCTTCTCGGCGACGACCTTCCTGAGCGCGGGCAACATCACGCACACGCCCGCGTACGGCAACCTGATCGCGCTCGGCATCCTCGATGCGGTCCGGCAGCGCAACGTGTCACCGGAGCAGATCGCGAACGCCGCCGGCTATCGCGAGCTGATCGCCCGTACCGGGCGCTTCCTCACCTTCTCGGCCGGCGCGGCCACGATCGGCTACCGCATGCGCCAGGACCCGGGCGAACGCGTGGCGCTCAAGCTCGTGCGCGAGACCGACGCCGGCCTGGTCGTCAGCGGCAAGGTCGGGATGCACACGAGCCCGGTGTACGCCGAGGACGTCTACGTCGGCAGCCACTGCGGCATCGAGCGCGGCCAGCATCGCGCGACCTTCATCGTGCCCGTCGCCGCGCCCGGCGTGACGGTCCTCTGCCGGAAGATCGCCGCGCGGCACTCGAATCCGTTCCTGGCTCCGCTGTCGAGCCGGTTCGACGAGCTGGACGGGCAGATGTGGCTCGACAACGTGTTCGTTCCCTGGGACCGCATCTTCCTGATGGACGTGACCCCCGAGCCGATGGCGTCCTGGCTCTTCTGGCATCAGCTCTACTGCTGGCTCTCCAAGGCGGAGTTCACGCTCGGGCTGGCGCTCGCGTGCACGCACGCGATGGGCCTGGTCGAGCACGAGCCGACGATCGAGTACCTGATCGATCTGGTCGTCGACGTGCAGACCGTTCGGAGCTGCCAGACCGCCGCCGAGCTCGATCCCGAATTCACGCCCGAGGGCTACTGCATCCCCGGGCGCGGCCACATCGCGGCGGGCAGCATCGCCATGCAGAAGGGCCGCCAGCGCATGGCCGAGATCCTGAGAATTCTCCCGGGCTCCTCGCTCGTGGTCGCGCCCTCGGACAAGGACCTGGCGTCACCGGAGGTCGGAGCCGGGCTCGAGGAATCGTACGCGGGCGGAGGCTACACGGCGCTGCAGCGCTCGGCCTTGCTGCAGCTCGCGTGCGACCACGTCACCTCGGCGCTGGACGGTCGCGAGTCGGCCTTCGAGCTCCACGCCAACGGCGGCATCCCGGCGTGGCGCGGACGGCTGCGCCGCTACTTCACCCGCTACAGCGAGCTCGCCAACGCCGTCCTGCGCACCCTGAATCTCGACATGCCCAAGATCGACCTCGAGCACCTGCGCGCGGCGGCCCTGGCGCCGCGCCGCCCCGTCACCCCGCCGCGGTAGCGCGCGGCCGCAGCGCCGCCATGGCTCGGCGCCAGCGTCGCACCGTGCCCGGTACCAGCCCCTCGGGCATGAAGACGACGATGACGACGAAGATGGCGCCGAGGACGAAGTTCCACCGCTCGATGTGGGCACTCGCCACGTTCTTCACGATCACGACCAGCGCCGCGCCGGCGATCGGCCCGAGCAACGTCGCGGTGCCGCCGGCGATGACCATCAGCAGCGCCTCGGCCGACGCGGTCAGCGCCACCGCCTGCGGGCTCACGAACTGGTTGTAGTAGAGGTAGAGCAGCCCCGCCACGCCGCTCCAGAAGCCCGAGAAGAGGAACGCGAGGAAGCGGATCATCCAGACGTGGTAGCCGAGCGCGTTCATCCGGCGGGGCTGATCGCGCGTTCCGCGCAGGCTGGCGCCGAACGGCGAGGCGACGAACACCGCCATCGAGGTCACCGCCAGCAGGAACACGATCAGGGTCGCCCAGTAGAAGCTCGCCGGCGACGTGAGCGAGAGGCCCAGCGGACTCGGCCGGCCGCGAATGGCGATGCCGTTGTCACCGTTCGTGATGCTGATCCACCGATAGGCGACGCCCCAGACGATCTGGCCCAGCGCCACCGTGATCATGACGAAGCCGAGCCCGGTGCCGCGCAGCGCCAGCACCGCGAAGACGGCGGCGGCCAGGAGCGTCAGCGCGAGGGCGCCCGCGATCACGACGACGTGGCCGTGGCCGTCGTTCATGATCCTGGCGCCGGAGTAGGCGGCGATACCGAAGAGCCCGGCGTGCCCGAGGCTGACCAGACCGGCGTAGCCGGCCAGCACGTTCACGCCGAGCGCGAAGATCGCGTAGAAGCAGAATCTGGCTGGTGATGTTGACGTAGTACGTCCCGCCGACCCACAGCGGCACCGTGGCCAGGATCACCAGCGCGCCGAAGAGAACGATCCGCTTCACGCGGTCTGTCGCCCGAACAAACCCTGAGGCCTCACGACCAGCACGACGAGCATGGGCAGGAACAGCACGACGTAGGCGAGCTCGGGAAACATCGCCTGTCCGAAGTTGTAGAGGAAGCCGACCACGAAGCTTCCGACCAGCGAGCCGATCAGGCTGCCGCTGCCGCCGAGGATCACGACGACGAGCGCCAGCGGCAGCATCTCCTGGTCGAGCCCCGGATAGACCGAGAGGATCGGCCCGCCGATCACGCCGGCGAAGCCCGCCAGCCACGCGCCCAGGCAGAACACGATCGTGAAGAGCCGCGAGACACGGATGCCGACCACTCGCGCCATCGCCGGATCGTCGACTCCCGCCCGGATCATCGCCCCCAGGCGCGTCCGGTCGAGCAGCGCCCAGAGCGCGACGGCGAAGACGACCGCGATGAGACTGATGGCCAGGCGATAGGTCGGAAAGCCCAGGCCCATGACCGAGGTCACGCCGCGGAGCGCGCTCGGCGTGGCGATCCGGATCGGGTCGCCGGTCCACACCATCAGGCAGACGTCGGCGATCATGAAGGAGAGCCCCAGGGTCACCAGCACCTGCGCGAGCTCGGCGCCGACGAGGCGTCGCAAGATCAGGCGCTCCACGAGTCCGCCGAAGGCCGCCACCAGGAGCCCACCGACGATCGCGGCCGTCCAGAAATCGAACCCGTGCGCGATCAAGCTCGTCGCGAGGTACGCGCCGAGCATGAAGAACGAGCCGTGCGTGAGGTTGGGAATCTTCATGAGGCCGAAGATCAGCGAGAACCCGGCGGAGAGCAGGAAGAGCAGGCCGCCCAGGGTGATGCTATTGACCGCCAGCACCACCCAGAGATTCATGGCGTGTCGGGCCGCTCGAGCGAGGTCGGATGGACCTCGCCGAGCGGCCCCGGATCCGGTCACGATTTCAGCGGAGGATAGTCGCGGGAGTACACGGGCTGCGCGAGAAACCACTTCTCGTCGTACGTCCAGAACTGGCTGACCTTGGGATAGGTCTTGATCGTCGTGTTGACGAGCTTGTCGCCCTTCTTCTCGCACCGCCGGACGTAGAACGTCCCGACCACGTTGCCGAAGTGGTCGAACGTGAACGGTCCGCGCGGCGTGTCGGTCGAGCGACACCGCCGCGCAGGGCCCGGATCAGCGCCTCCCGGTCGTCGGTCTTGCCGCCCGTCTTCTCGAGCGCGGCCTCGGCGACCATGCCGTTGATGTAGAGCCCGGCCGCGTAGAGTCCGGGGATGTTGCCGTAGTCCTTCACCATCCCGTCGATGAGCCGCTTGTTGCTCGGCGTGTCGAGATCGGCGGTATAGGCCGAGCAGGAGATGAGCCCCACCGCCTCGTCGCCGAACGACTTCAGGAGCGCGTCGTCGCAGGCCGGACCTCCGCCCAGCACGGGCAGCTTGAGGCCCTGGTCCTGATACTGCTTCATGAACTTCAGCGGATTCGACCCGGCGAAGCCCTGGACGACCGCGTCGACGCCGCTGATCTGCGCCAGGTACGGCGCGTAGTCCGGCGTCACCAGGGGCGGCCACAGCTTCTTGACGACCCGGCCGCCCGCGTCCTCGAACACGCGCTGGAAGCCCGCCATCTGCTCGTGGCCGAACGCGAAGTCATCGGCGATCGTGATCACGCGCTTGAACTTCAGCTCCTTCGCCGCGTAGTCGGCCAGGCAGTGCATGTTCTGCGACGAGGTCGCCGAGGCCCGAACGAAATACGGGTTGGGCCGGCGCTGGGTCATGTCCTCGGCGGCGGCGAGGCTGAGGATCGGCATCTTGGCCTGCGCCGTGTAGTCCGTGATGGCCAGGAGCTCGAAGGCCGCGAGCGGCCCGAGAATCATGTCGACGTTCTCGCGCTCCACCAGCTCCTGGGTCTTGGTCTTGGTGCCGGCGGGATTGCCGCCGGTATCGCCCACGACGAGCTCGACCTTGCGGCCGGCCAAGGTGTAGTTCCGGTCCTTGAAGAAGCGGATGAGTCCCTGCTCCATCTGGATCCCGCCCGCCGCCAGCGGCCCCGTCTTCACCGTGAGCAGGCCGATGCGCACGGGCTTCGACTGGGCAATCGCCGGGAACGGCAGCGACGCCGCCACGGTCGCGCCCGCGGCGCCGGCCAGGAATTTACGACGATCGACTCTGACCGCCATCTCGCTCCTCCTCGCGACTCAGTAGCTCTTGGGAAGGCCCAGCACGTGCTCCGACAGGTAGTTGAGGACCATCTGCTGCGAGACCGGCGCGATCTTGTAGAGCCGCACCTCGCGCCAGAGCCGCTCGACGTAGAACTCCTTCGCGTAGCCGTAGCCGCCGTGCGTCTGCAGCGCGACGTCGCAGGCCTCGAAGCCCGCCTCGGCCGCCATCAGCTTGGCGGCATTCGACTCGGCGCCGCAGGGCTTGCCGCTGTCGAAGAGCCACGCCGCCTTCAGGCACATCAGCTCGGCCGACTCGAGCTTCGCCCACGCCAGCGCGAGCGGGTGCGCGATCGCCTGGTTCTGGCCGATCGGCCGGTCGAAGACGACGCGCTCCTTCGCGTACTGCACGCCGCGCTCGAGCGCCGCGCGGCCGATCCCGACCGCCTCGATGCCGGTGAAGACGCGCTCCGGGTTCAGCGAATCCAGGAGGTGGTAGAAGCCGCGGCCGACCTCGCCCACGACGTCCGTCGCGGGAATCTCGAGCCCGTCGATGAAGATCTCGTTGGAGTCGACCGCCGCGCGGCCGAGCTTCTCGATCTCGCGCACGGTGATCTTCGAGCGATCGAACGGCGTGAAGAAGAGCGTCATCCCGCGGAACGGCGCCGACGGCCTCGCGGGGCGAGGTGCGCGCGAGCAGCAGCATGTGGGTCGCGTGCTGGGCGTTGGTGTTCCAGACCTTGCGGCCGTTCACGACGAAGTGGTCGCCGCGACGCTCCGCGCGCGTCTGGATCCGCGAGGTGTCCGTGCCGGCGTTCGGCTCGGTCACGCCGAACGACATGACGATGTCGCCCGTGGCGACCTGCGGCAGGTAGCGCCGCTTGAGCTCCTCCGAGCCGTGCTTGATCACCGGCATCGGCGGGAACATGTAGAAGTGGATCGGCGAGGCGCCGGTCGTCCCGGCGCCGGCGGCGCAGACCTCGTGCAGCATCAAGGCCGCTTCCGTCACGCCCAGGCCGGACCCGCCGTACTCCTCGGGAATGATCATGCCGAGCCAGCCCGCCTGCGCGAAGGCCCGCATCCAGTCCAGCGGGTACTCGGCCTTGCGATCCTTCTCGAGCCAGTAGTCGAGCGAGAAGGACCGCGCCAGGGTGGCGACTTCCTTCCGGATCAGCTCTTGCTGCTCTGTTAGCTGAAAGTCCATGCGCGCGATTGTAGCTCAGTGGGCGCCCGGCCCGCGGCGCGGGGACGGCTGGGGGTGCGGGGTGGGCGCGGCTCTGCCACCCGCTCGCCCGATTCGCGGCTCTTCGAGCCGCGGGCGGGACGAGGGGGTCCCACAGAGCCGCGCCCACCCCCACCCCCGCCGCCCCCGCACCGCTACCGTGGCGGTCGCAGCCCAGGCTTAGAAGGCCTAGCACGCAGCGTGGGCTCGGTGACCGGCCGGCGGTCTCGGGGGCGGTGCTATCATGCGCGCAATGGCGGTGCTGGGGCTGTACGCGCTGCAGAACGGGTTCATGGGATTCGAGCGGTCGGGACTCTTTTATGGCGAGTTCTCGAGCGATCGCGTCCGGATTCCGATCGCGTGCTGGCTCGTGCGCACCTCCGAGGCGATGATCCTGTTCGACACCGGGCTCTCGCCGCGTGCGGTGCCGGGTCTCTTGCGCAACGACCCGCTGGCGCGGTTCACCGAGGAAGATCTCCTGGTGCACCGGCTGGACCTCGTGGGTCTCGAGCCCGAAAACGTGGACATGGTGGTCCTGTCCCACCTGCACTACGATCACGCCGGCGGCGCGGCGTTGTTCCCCAAGTCCGAGCTGATCGTCCAGAAGGACGAGTACGCCTACGCCCACTACCCGGCCTCATTCTTCGAGTCGTTCTACTACCGGAAGAACTTCGATCTGCCGGGCTATCGCTGGCGGCTCCTCGACGGAGACACCGAGCTGCTGCCCGGCGTGACCATCTTGAGAAGCGACGGGCACACGCCCGGCCACCAGTCGCTGCTGGTCGAGCTGCCCGAGTCGGGGCCGGTCATCCTCACCGGCGACGCCTGCTACTGGCACGAGCACGCCGACAAGGAGCGCGTGCCGGGCGTCGTCTGGAATCCGACCCTGGCGCTCCACTCCCTGCGGAAGCTGAAGACGATCGCGCGGCTCACGCGCGGTCAGATCTTTCCCGGTCACGACCCGATCTTCTGGGAAACCGTCAAACAGGCGCCGGACGCCTACCGCTGACGCGCGCGCGGCAGTGCGAGCCGCAGGACGTCGCGGGGCTGGGGACCCGCCGTCCGAGGCGAGCTTATGAACAGGAGAGTGTCATGAAGGACGGGCTCAGGTTCGTGGACAGCGACATGCACATCATGGAGCCGCCGGATCTCTTCGACCGCTATCTGGATCCGAAGTTCAAGGACCGGGTCAGCGTGCCGGTCGGCGCCGACGGCCGGCCCAAGCGCGGCGCGGCCGGTCTCACCATCATCGACGGGCTGCCGACGTCCGACATGGACCTGCAGCAGTACCGGAAGCGCGCCCGCAACAGCGGGTCGCAGAGCACGCAGCCCCTGTCGGGCTCGCGGCTCTTCGACACCGGCCGGCTCGACTTCGCCGTCGCGCGCGACTACGACCCGGTCGCTCAGGTGATGGGCATGGAGATGGAAGGGGTCGACATCGCGGTGAACTACCCCACCGCCGGTCTGGCCCTGCTCGGCCGCGACGGCATGGATCCGCAGATGTCGCTGGCCATCTGCCAGGCGTACAACAACTGGATCCACGAGTTCTGCGCCTACAGCCCGGACCAGCTGAAGTGGGTCGCGATGCTGCCGGTGCACGACGTGCACCTGGCCTGCCGCGAGCTCGTGCGCTGCGTCCGTGAGCTCGGCGCCGTCGGCTCGTTCATCCGGCCGAATCTGGTGAACGGCCACTACTGGCACTCCAACTACTGGGATCCGCTGTACGCGATCCACGAAGAGCTCGACGTGACCTGGGGCTTTCACGAGGGCGTGAGCGCGCTCTACTCGCGGATGATTCCGCTCTACGGCGAGAACCGCTTCTATCGCCACGTCGCGAGCCACTGGATCGAGATGCAGCAGGCGCTGATCGCGATGATCATCGGCGGCGTGTTCGAGTTCCATCCGCGCCTCCGGGTCGGGTATCTCGAAGCGCAGAACTCCTGGGTGCCGGGACTCCTGTCTCGCATCGAGTGGGACTATCCGCAGTACCGCGACTCGCACGCGCCGTATCTGTCGATGACGCCGCGCGAGTACTTCCGGCGCAACTGCTGGGCCGCCGTCGAAGGCAGCGAGCCCGAGATCGAGGCGACGGCGGGCCTGATCGGCGCCGATCGGATGTGCATCTCGACCGACTATCCGCACTTCGACTCCAACTTCCCGCACGTCTCGACCAATCTCTTGAAGAACGTGCCTCGCGAGATCGCGAGCCAGATCATGGCGGGCGGGGCGCACCTCTACGGGTTCACCGACGAGCACTTCAAGAAGGCGGACGCCGCCGCCAAGATCGCGGCGCGCCGTTAGCTGACTTCCGCTCGAGCCGGGGGCTCTCGGGCCCCCGGCTCGGGTCACCGCGAAGGCCGGAGCCGCGGATCGACCGCCAGCAGGAAGATCAGAAGGTAGGCGACCCCTCCCGTAAGCCCGCCGACCACGTCGCTCAGCCAGTGCGATCGCAGGTACAGCCGGCTCAGCGCGACGCCAAGGATCAGCAGGAGCAGGCCTGCTGTACCCACCCATCGCCAGACGCGGCTCATCTCGACGGTCCACAGGAGATAGATGACACCTCCGAAGAACACGACGGCGCCGAAGGTGTGGGCACTCGGAAACCCGTAGGGCGAGAGCTTGGGACGCGGTCGCGCGACGATCCATTTGGTCAGCGCGAAGACGGCGAATGCCCCGGCGAACATCGCCGGGATATGGCGTGCGGCGCGATGGCCCTGTCGCTTCAGCACGACGTACAGGACGACGGTGAGCGGTATCAGGACGTAGCCCGAGCCGATGCGGCTGAGCAGCTGCATCAGCGGCCTGAGCTGCGGGTACTCCGCCGGGCGAATCAGGTCGTGCGTGGAGTGATCGAGGTCGAACAGCTGCTGGTTGAACGCGAACACCGCGAGCGCCAGGAATGCGAGCGCCGAGACGATCGCCAGGACGAGCACCGCCCATCGGAGCGCTTGCATCCGGCGACGATTATGGCATTGCCCGGGCGGATCAGACGAGCAGCTGCTTGCCGTCCTCGGCCGCCTCGACGGCGAGACCGTCGAGCCGCGCCAGCACGTCCTCGCCCATGTGGGTCAGAATCAGCCGGCGGCAATCGAGCCGCGAGCGATGCTCCAGCAGGGTCGCCAGGTCGAGGTGATATCTGATGCGCTTGTCGTAGGAGAGCGCTTCGGCGATGAAGAGATCGGCGCCCCGCGCGGCGTCGACCAGGCTCTCCGTCCATTCCGTGTCGCCCGAGTAGGTGACGATCTTGCCCTCCCCGGTGATCCGCAGCGCAAAGGGCGGCGCGCCGCTCGCGTGGGACACCTCGTAGCCCGTGACGTGAACCGGCCCGACCTCGACGGCCACGCGATCGGCCAGCTCGACGAAGCGCGTCTCGAACTTCCGCTCGATTCGGGTCGAGCCGGGGAAGAATACCTCCATGGCGTCTCGCACTCTCTTCTCGACGCCGGGCGGACCGGCCACCAGGAGCGGTCGTGTCCGGCGCTTGAACTGACCGTCGAGGATCAGAAACGGGACGCCGCCGAAGTGGTCGCCGTGCAGGTGGGAGAGGATCACCGTATCGATCGCCTGCGGATCGACGCCGAAGCGGCGCATCGCGATCAGCGACGACGCGCCGCAGTCGAGCAGGAGCTGGCTCGCGCCCGATTCGACGTGGATGCAGGTCTGAAATCGGCCGCCGCTGCCGAACGCATCGCCCGAGCCGAGGAAGCGGACCTTCACGAAGACCTCCTCCCCGCTGTCATGATATCGTGCCGTCCATGAGCGCCGCGGCCCGTCTCGCCGAGTTCGTCGTCAAGACCTCGCTCGAGGAATGCCCTCCCGAGGCCGTCGTCCGAGTGCGCCGCGCCGCACTCGACACCCTGGGCGTCATGCTGGCCGGAGCCACAGAGCCCGTCGCCGGGATCGTCCGGAAAGTCGTCCGCGCCGAGGGCGGCACGCCGCTCGCGACCGTCGTCGGGACGACACTCAAGACGGCGCCGGGCTGGGCCGCCCTCGCGAACGGCGCCGCCGGCCACGCGCACGACTTCGACGACACCAACTTCGCGCTGCTCGGCCATCCCAGCGTGCCGCTGCTGTCGACGGCTCTCGCCGCGACGGAAGCCGAGACCGGCCTCGGGACGCGCGCTCGTTCTCGCGTACATCATCGGCTTCGAGATCGACGTCGCGCTCGGCACCGCGCTGAACCCGGACCACTATACGCGGGGCTGGCACGCGACCTCGTCGATCGGCACGCTCGGCTGCGCGGCCGCGGCCGCCCGCATCATGGGGCTCGACGTCGTGCAAACGCGCCACGCGCTCGCCATCGCCGCGTCTCACGCCTCCGGGCTCAAGGAGAACTTCGGCTCGATGACGAAGCCGTACCACGCCGGCCACGCCGCGCGGAACGGGATCCTGGCGGCCCAGCTCGCGCGCGAGGGCATGACCGCGTCCGAGACCGCGCTCGAGGGCCGTCAGGGCTACGCCGCGGCCTTCGGCGGCGCTCGCGGCCTCGATCACGCCCTCGAGACACTCGGGCGCACCTGGCATCTCCTCGGCTCCGGGATCGCGGTCAAGCCCTATCCGTCGTGCGCGCTCACCCACTCGGCCATCGACGCGCTCATCGATCTGCGCGCGGAGCACCGGCTGAGCCCTCGTGACGTCGCCGCCGTCCAGGTCGGTGTGACGAGTGTCGTCCCGGACGTGCTGGCGCACGCGCGGCCGACCACCGCGCTCGAGCGCAAGTTCTCGATGCAGTACTGCGCCGCGGCCGCGCTGGCCGAGGGCCGCGTCGACTTCGGCTCGTTCACGGACGGCGAGGTCGCCAGCCGCGACACGCGCGAGCTGATGGAGCGCGTCGCGATGGTCGTCGACCCGGGGCTCCCGCAGGGCGCCGAGCAGCACGCGTGGAGTCGCGTGACGCTCACGCTTCGCGACGGGCGCACGTTGTCGACCCAGGCGCGCGGCGCGCGGGGGCACCCGGATATGCCGCTGTCCGATGCGGCGCTGCGCGAGAAGTTCCTGGCCTGCGCGCGGACCGTCCTCTCGCCCGACGAGGCCGACGGCGTCGCCGAGCAGATCGGCCACCTCGAGGACATCCCGGACATCCGCGCGCTGACCTCACGCCTCGAGGGACAGCTCGACTAGAGCAAAGCTGTGCGCGCCGCAGGCCGTCGCGGGGCTGGGGCCCCGCCGGGCGAGGCGCGCCTACAAATAGGAGACGCCGAATGGGCGTACTCGACGGAATCAGGATTCTCGAGCTGGCGCGCGTCGCGCCGGCCGAGCTGCCCGCGATGATGCTGGCCGACATGGGCGCCGAGGTGCTCAAGATCGAAACGCCCGAGCCCGGCCGCGACACCAGTGACGAGTGGGTCCGCCGTACGATCCACACCTTCGTCAATCGCAACAAGCGCTCGATGACCCTGAACATGAAGTCCCCCGAGGGTCAGACGGTCTTCCGCAAGCTCGCCGCGACGGCCGACGTGATCGTCGAGGGCTTCCGTCCGGGAGTGATGAAGCGCCTGGGCGCTGACTACGAGACCTTGAGCGCGCTCAATCCCCGGCTCATCTACTGCTCGCTCTCCGGCTTCGGCCAGGACGGCCCGTACCGGGACCGCCCGGCGCACGACATGAACTACCTCTCGCTCGCCGGCGTGCTGAACCTCATCGGCGAGAAAGATCGAAAGCCCGTCATCCCGCTCAACCTGGTCGCCGACTACGCGGGCGCCAGCCTGCACGGCGCGCTCGGCATCGTGCTGGCGCTCTTCGCCCGGGAGCGGACCGGGCGCGGCCAGCACGTCGACGTCTCCTATCTCGACACGACGGTGTCCTTGCTGGCGGCCACGCCGAACATGCGCTTCTTCTTCAGCGACGGCCTGGCGCCGCGCCGCGGCGAGGGCTTCCTCGGTGGGTCGTATCCGTACTACGCGATCTACACGACGCGGGACGACAAGCTCCTCACGATCGGCTGCACGGAGCCGTGGCTCTGGGAGAACTTCTGCAAGGCGATCGGGCGGCCCGACTTCAAGCGCTTCGCCCGCACCGCCGACCAGCTCGTACGCGCCGCCAATGCCGAAGAAGAGGCCGCCCGGGAAGAGATCGAGGCGCTGATCAAGACGCGTGACCGCGACGAGTGGTACGAGCTCCTGGTGAAGGCCGACGTCTGTGTCGGGAAGGTCTACGACATCCCCGAGATGGTCGCCGACCCGCAGATCAACCACCGGCACATGATCGTCGACGTCGAGCACCCGACTCAGGGGCCGGTGCGGCAGATCGGGGTGGCCATCAAGATGTCGGACACGCCCGGCACGATCCGGAGCGCGGCGCCGATGCCCAACGAGCACACCGAGGACGTGCTGAAGGACCTGGGCATGTCGGTCGCCGAGATCACAGAGCTCAGACGGAAGGGCATCGTCGAGTAGCACCACGGTGACGCGGGCGTCGCGTCAGCTCGCCCTGCTGTCGCTCGCGGAGCTGCTCGGACTCTCGCTCTGGTTCAGCGCATCGGCGGTGCTCCCCGCGCTCAGGCGCGAATGGGGCTTGGGTGACGGGGGCGCCGCCGGACTCACCATCGCAGTCCAGGCCGGCTTCATCGTCGGCACGCTCCTGAGCGCGCTGACGAACCTGCCCGACGTCTTCTCGGCTCGCGCGGTCATGAAGGTCGGCATCGTCCTCGCGGCCGCGACCAACGCCGCGCTCGCGCTCTGGGTCTCGAGCCTCGGGCCGGCACTCGCCCTTCGATTCGCGACGGGTCTGTTCCTGGCCGGTGCCTACCCCCCGGCGATGAAGATCATGGCGACGTGGTTTCGCGAAGGCCGGGGGCTGGCGATCGGGATCCTGGTCGGCGCCCTCACCGTCGGCTCGGCGGCGCCGCACCTCGTGTCGGGTCTGACGGACCTGCCCTGGCGCGAAACCTTGCTGATCGCCTCGGCCCTTGCGGTCGCCGGCGCCCTGGTCGTCCAGCTCTGGGTCGCCGACGGTCCGTACCAGTTTCCGGCGGCGAGGTTCGACATCAGGATGGCCGCGGCCGTCTTCGGCGACCGCGCGCCGCGGCTGGCGTGCCTCGGCTATCTCGGCCACATGTGGGAGCTCTACGCGATGTGGGCGTGGATCGCCGTCTTCCTGGCGGCCAGTCTCGAGGCCCGGGGCGGCGGGAGCTACGCCGGGCTCAACCCGAGCGCCGCGACCTTCGTCGTCATCGCACTGGGGGCGCTCGGCTGCTGGGTGGGCGGTCTCGCATCCGACCGGTGGGGACGGACGACGCTCACGATCGTCGCGATGGCGCTGTCGGGAGCCTGCGCGGCGACGATCGGCCTGACCTTCGGCGGCCCACCGCTCGTGACCCTGCTCGTCGCGATCGTGTGGGGCGTCACCATCGTCGCCGACTCGGCGCAGTTCTCGACCGCGATCACCGAGCTCTCGCCGGCCGCGTACGTGGGCACCGCGCTCACGACACAGACGTGTGTCGGCTTCGCGCTGACGATGGTCTCGATCTGGCTCGTTCCCCCGCTCGTGGCTCGCGCCGGCTGGCGCTGGGCCTTTGCGACCCTGGCGATCGGGCCGGTGCTCGGCGTGCTCGCGATGGGCCGACTACGCGCGATGCCTGAAGCGGTGAAGCTGGCGGGAGGGCGGCGCTAGACGCTCGGCGAGCTACACGGGCTGTGGCGCGGCCTGAAGTCGGCGTAGAAGCGGCAGTCCCTGCTCGGTCAGCCATTCCTTCGTCGATTCGTAGCCGTAGCGCAGCGCCGCGCGGCTGGCCTCGAATCCCATGGACGGACCGAAGAGCGGCGTCTCGTCTCGCGTCGGCTGGATCAGATGGAACTCCGTATGCGGATGCTTGATCCGGAGCGTCGAAAGACCCAGCTGGAGCAGGTTCTGGCTGTAGATGCGCCCGGCCTGCTCCATGATCGTGTAGAGCCCGCGGCTGCGCAGCGGCACGACCCCGCCGTCGGGATTGGGCACGAGCGGGTTGACCACGATCACGACGTCGGCCCCCGCGTCGGCGGCCAGATCCGCGTGGCCGCTGAAGCCGACTCCCCCGTCGACGTAGTCTCGGCCCTGCAAGGTGTAGGGCTCGAAGAATCCGGGAATCGCCGAGGACGCCGCCACCGCCTCGCTGATCGCGACGTCGCGAAGCCCGTCGCGGCCGAACACCACGCGCTGGGCCCGATCGAGGTCGATCGCCGGGATCAGCAGCACGCGCTCCAGCGCCGTGAAGCTGTTCTGGAGCCCGACCGTGGCGAACGTCTCGCGCATGTACCGCTCGAGCGCCACCAGCGAGAAGAACCCGGCGGGGAGATCGCGCTCCGCGGCCGCGAGCATATCGGGGACGGAGCCGCGCACGGCGGTCATCGCGTTCTTGCTGACGGCCCAGACGAGCCGGCCGAACCGACCCGCGGCGTGGCGGAACGAGTTCGAGGCGTACACGGCGCCGCGCCTGAAGTTCAGCGGGTGCTCGAGATCCTGGTCGATGATCCGGTAAATCT
Source organism: uncultured Candidatus Rokubacteria bacterium (assembly GCA_963789955.1). Taxonomy (GTDB): domain Bacteria; phylum Methylomirabilota; class Methylomirabilia; order Rokubacteriales; family CSP1-6; genus AR31. The sequence goes on along the minus strand of CAWBMV010000012.1, from coordinate 460,532 downwards.
CCGAGGCCCGGACGCCGTTGGCGAGGAGGCTGGCCACGACCGAGCCCGCGCTACAGCCGACGTAGATATCGAAATCGCCGGCGCTGTTGAGCCGCTCTTCGATCGCGGCGATGACGCCGACCTCGTACATGCCCCCGATGACGCCTCCACCCGCCAGGGCCAGTGCGTAGCGAGGCCGTCGCGACCGCCAGCGCCCGACTACGCGCCTGAAGATGTTCATGTTCGCCTCAATTGTAACAACCTTGTCAGCAATCGAGTTGCCACCACCTGCCGTATCCGGAAACTCCTAATATTACTGACGATCCACAAGGCCCATCGTGTTCTCGACGCCCAGACAAACCGGCAAGTTCTTTGACAGCTGGTCGAACCACCGGCAATTTGCCGGTCAGCTACAAACCACCGATGTGGAAGAAAGTTCGCGCCGTACTTACTCGCGAGTGCGCAGTCCGAAAACTCGACTGCAGGAACGACGCTGACTTGCGCGTGGTCCGGACTTGGTCCCCGCCTTGCTGCGATAAAAGCCTGACATGAACGTGGGGCTCCGGGCCGACCTCCACATCCACACGCGGGAGGCGGAGCCCTTCATCACGTACGACGCCCGCGAAGTGATCACCCGCGCCGCCCGAGAGGGCTACCAGGTCCTCAGCATCAGCAACCACGACACCCAGACCTTCAACGCCGAGCTCTCCGCGTTCGCTCGCGACCACGGCATCGTCCTGATTCCGGGTGTCGAGGTCACCGTCGAGGGCCGGCACGTGCTGGTCTACAACGCGGACGTCGACGTCGACAAGATCACCACCTTCGCTGCCCTCAAACGCTACCGGACGCCCGAATGGCTGGTGGTCGCGCCGCATCCCTTCTTCCCGGCGGCCTACTGCCTGCGCGAAAAGCTCTGGCAGGAAATCGAGCTGTTCGACGCCATCGAATTCAGCCACTTCTACACGCCGCGCATCGACTTCAATCGAGCGGCCGTCAAGCTGGCTCGAGCGGTGGGGCTGCCCCTGATCGGGACGTCCGACAGTCACCTGGACGAGCAGTTCGGGACGACCTTCTCGCTGATCGACGCGTCGGCGACGGTGGAATCGGTGGTCGCGGGCATCAAGGCAGGGCACGTCAGCGTCGTCAGCCGCCCGCTGAGCCTTGCCCGCTGTGCGAGCATCGTGGCCCGGCACGCCCTCGGCGCCGGCCGGGAGCGCGCGCGGACCTTCTTGCGGCCGAGCCCGCCTTCCCCGCAGACGATCCTGACCCCGCGCTGACGCGCGGCGTTAGCCCAGGTCGAAGACCAGGACTTCCGCCGGCTCGAGGCCGATCAGTCGCAGTGCCGGCTCCGCGCTGATCGCCGCGCCGTCACCCTGCCACAGGGGCTGGCCGTTCAAGGTGATCGCGCCGCGCGCGATCTGCACCCACGCGTGACGCTCGGGATTCAGCTCGTGCACCACTTCCTGCTCGCGCTCGAGCCGCACCGAGTAGAGCCGCACGTCCTGGTGGATCGTGACGGCGGAGCCGCCGCCGCGAGGACCGGCGATCAGGCGCAGGACGCCGCGCTTGTCCGGGTCGGCGATGGTCTTCTGCTCGTAGCTTGGCTCGTGGCCACGGCGGTCGGGCACGATCCAGATCTGGAGGAAGTGGACCAGCTCGCTCTGGGACGGATTGAACTCGCTGTGGGTGACGCCGGTCCCGGCGCTCATGCGCTGCACTTCGCCGGGCCGGATCACGGAGCCGGTGCCCAGGCTGTCCCGATGCTGCAGCGCTCCCTCGAGCACGTAGCTGATGATCTCCATGTCGCGGTGGCCGTGGGTCGGAAAGCCGCGGTCGGGCTGTACGCGGTCCTCGTTGATCACGCGCAACGTGCGGAACCCCATGTGGCGGTGATCGTAGTACTCGCCGAACGAAAACGTGTGCGACGTGTCGAGCCAGCCGAAATCGAAGTGGCCTCGATCGGCCGCCGCGCGGCGGGTGATCACAGCGACGTCCCGGTCTGGCCGGCGTCCCGGATCCGCCGCAGCCGCTCGAGCTCGGGCTCGACATACTTCTCGCGGCACTCCGGGCAGATCCCATGGGTGAACTGAGCGTCGGAGTGGCCCTCGATGTAGGTCTCGACCTGCTGCCAGTAGTTACGGTCGTCGCGGACTTTCTTGCAGTACGAGCAGATCGGCAAGAGTCCCTGCAGCTGCTTGACCCGTGTCAGCGCCTCTTCGAGCTCGCGTACGCGCTCGGCGAGCGCGGTCTGGAGCGCCAGCATGCGGAAGCCGACCTGCACGCGGGCGCGAAGCTCCTCCCGCTCGAACGGCTTGACGATGTAGTCGTCGGCGCCGGCGCCGAGGCCGGTCACGATGTCCTGAGTCCGGGCCTTCGCGGTGACGAAGATGAGATACGGCTTGGGCTCGCGGCCCAGGGTGCGGACCCTCGTGCAGAGCTCGAGGCCGTCCATGCCCGGCATCGTCCAGTCGAGGATCGCGAGCTCCGGCGGATCCTCGCCCTGGAACATCTCCCACGCTTGCTCGCCGCCCGAGGCCAACACGACCTGGTAGCCCCAGCCCGTCAACGACGCTTCGTGCAGGCGCCGGACGATCGGCTCGTCGTCGACGATCAGCACTCTCACGACGTCGCCTCGAGATCGAGCCGGTCTTTCCAGGTCGGATCCGCGAAAAACGCCATGACGAGATCGAGCTCGCGCTCGATCTCCGCCACGAGGTCGGGACTGTTTTCGGTGTGGCCGTCGTGCGCCGCATCCTCGAGCGCCAGCGCGGCCGTCTGCAAACGCGTGGCGCCGAGAATCGCCGCGGAGCCTTTCAGGCTGTGCGCGACGTGCTCGACCTGCCGGACGTCGGACGCGGTCAAGGCCGAACGAATCGCCTGAAGGCGCTTGGGGCCGTCGTCGACGAAGATCCCGACGAGCTCGGAGAGGAGCCGGTGATCGCCGCCGAGCCAGCGCATTGCCACCGCGAGATCGACCGGCCGCTCGGCCGCACGGTCCACCACCTCAGACCTCCGCCAGGTCCTCGCCGACCGCAACCGCTCCGGCGAAGTCTCGCCCCGCGGCCGCCGCGAGCTCGGCGGGTACCGATCCCGGCATCAAGTGCGTGATCACGAGCTTCTTGGCGCCGGCGCCGCGCGCCACGCGGCCGATGTCGGCGGGTTGCGTGTGGTAGGAGGCCAGATCCTGGATCTTCTCCTCGATGGTCGCCCAGCCGCAGCCCGGATACCAGGAGGTCTTGGACATCTCGCAGCACTCGTGGATGAGGCAATCGACGCCGCGGCTCCAGCGCATGAGGTTCTCGCACGGGCGCGTATCACCCGAGACCACGATCGATCGGCCGCCGCCCTCGAACCGGAAGCCGAACGCCGGCCTCACCGGATCGTGCTCGACGAGGAACGCGCTCACCCGCACCGCGCCGGTGTCGAGGATCTTCCCCTCCTCGATCTCGGTGACGCGCACGTCCGGCGGCCGCCGCTCGTGCATGTGCGACCGGCGGACCTCGATGTCCCAGCTCAGATAATCGAGGAGCTTGTCGACCTGGCGTTGCGTTCCGGCCGGCCCCCAGATCTCGAGCGGCGCGTTCTGGCCGGTGATCCATCGGGTGACGAGTAGATGACCCAGATCGATCGTGTGATCCGAGTGGTGATGCGTGATGAACACGGGAGGCCAATCCCACGGCCGTACTCCGGCCTGGACCAGCTGAGCACCGACGCCCGAGCCGGCGTCGACGAGAAACCGCTCGTCCCCGAGCGAGAGGAGCGTCGCGGGGCCTCGTCGCTTCGGGTTGGGCGGTGGACTTCCCGTACCGAGCAGAACCGCGCGCATCTAGCTTCGGATACTAGCATGCCTGCGCGGCGGTCCCGACCTGTTCAGAACAGCCCGACGACGTTGCCGTTCGCGTCGATATCGACGCCTTCCGCGCCCGGCACCTTTGGGAGCCCGGGCATCGTCAGGATGTCACCCGCATAGGCCACGACGAACCCGGCGCCGGCCGAGAGCGCCGCGTCGCGAACCGTGATCGTGAAGCCTCGGGGACGCCCCGGACGCTTGGGGTCGTCGCTGAGCGAGTTCTGCGTCTTCGCCACGCAGACCGGCAGGCGCCCGTAGCCGAGCGACTCGTAGCGCTTCAGCTTGGCCGCGGCCGCCGGCGCGAACGTTACCCCGTCGGCGCCGTAGACCTTCTTGGCAAGCGTCTCGAGCTTGCCCGCGAGCCCGAGCTCGTCGGGATAGAGGTACTGGAAGCGCGAGCGCTCGCTTCCGCGCACCGCGTCGAGCACCATGCCGGCCAGGTCGGTGACGCCGGCGCCGCCGAGCTCCCAGCCCCGCGACTCGCCGCACGGCACCTCGAGCGTCTTGCAGCTGGCCTTCACGGCGCTCACCGCCGCGTCGGTGTCGTCGGTGAAGCGGTTCAGCGCGACGACCGGCGACAGGCCGAAGAGCCGCATGTTCTCGACGTGCTTGGCCAGATTCTCCTCACCGTGCATCGCCAGCGCACGCGTCGTGACCACGATGACCGCCGTCGAGGGCACGAAGCCGCCGGTGCGGCACTTGATGTCCATGAACTTCTCGGCCCCGAGGTCACTCGCGAAGCCGGCCTCGGTGACGAGGATCTCGCCGAGCTTGAGTCCGAGCCGCGTCGCGATGAGGCTGTTGCAGCCGTGCGCGATGTTCGCGAACGGTCCGCCGTGGACCAGCGCCGGCGTGCCCTCGAGCGTCTGGACGAGATTCGGCTTGATCGCGTCCTTCATGAGGACCGCCATCGCGCCCGCCGCGCGGAGATCGCGCGTGGTCACGAACGTGCCCTCACCCTTCTCGGCCACGATGATGCGCTCGACCCGCGCCTTGAAGTCCTGGAGATCGCGCGCCAGGCAGAAGATCGCCATGACCTCGGACGCCACCGTGATGTCGAACCCGCTCTCGCGCGGCACCCCGTGCGCCGATCCGCCCAGGCCGATGACGAGGCGCCGGAGGGCGCGGTCGTTCATGTCGAGGACGCGCTTCCAGAGGATCCGCCGGACGTCGAGCCCGAGCGCGTTGCCCTGCGCCAGATGATTGTCGAGCATCGCGGCCAGCAAGTTGTGCGCGGCCGTGACCGCGTGCATGTCGCCGGTGAAGTGCAGATTGATATCTTCCATCGGCGCGATCTGGGTATGGCCGCCGCCCGTCCCGCCTCCCTTCACGCCGAACACGGGGCCGAGCGAGGGCTCGCGGATCGCCACGACCGAGCGCTTGCCGAGGCGCCGGAGCCCGTCGGCCAGCCCGATCGTCGTCGTCGACTTTCCTTCGCCCGCGGGGGTCGGCGTCATCGCCGTCACGAGGACGAGGGCTCCGTCGGGGCGGCCGCTGACACGATCGATGACGTCCCACCGGATCTTCGCCTTGTAGCTTCCGTACGGCTCGAGGTCACCGCCGTTCAGTCCAAGCGTCTCGCCGATCGCCTGGATCGGCTGGAGCTTCACGGCGCGTGCGATGTCGATGTCTTGTTTGCCCATTACGGGATCCTCATGTCGGCCGCTCCGCGAGTGCTGGAGCCGCCGAGGAGTGACTCCGGACGAATCGGGAGCCTGGTGATCTGCACGCCGAGATGGCGCACGGCGTCGGCGACCGCGTTCGCGATCGCGGCGGGGGCGCCGATCGTTCCGCCCTCGCCCATCCCCTTGACGCCGCCGGGTGTCACCGGCGAGGGCGTCTCGAGGTGAGCGATCTCGAACAAGGGCACGTCGTCCGCCCTGGGAAGCGCGTAATCCATGAGCGTCGCGGTGAGCAACTGGCCGTCGTCGTCGTGCACGACGGACTCGAGCAGCGCCTCGCCGATACCCTGGGCGACCGCTCCGTGGATTTGTCCTTCGACGATGATCGGGTTGATCACGCGTCCACAGTCTTCCACGAGCGCATAGCGGAGCACCGCGACACGCCCTGTCGCCGGATCGACGTCGACAACCGCCACATGGACCGCGCCCGAGAAGGTCGGGCCCGGGAAGGTCGCAGTACACGGTGGCCTCGAGACCGGGTGCCAGACCATCGGGGAGCCCGCCGAGCGGCGGTGAGTACGCGAGCCGAGTGATCTCGGCCAGGGCGATCGAGCGATCGGGGAAGCCACGCACGAAGGCGCGGCCGCCGGCCAGCTCGACGTCGGCGGCCGCCGCCTCCAGACGATGCGCCGCGAGGGTCTTCATCTTTTCGCTCACACGATCGGCGGCGACCGCCGCGCTCCCGAGCATCGCGACCGTTCCCCGGCTCGCGAAGGTCCCGCTACCCGGCGGCGACTCGGCCGTGTCGACGCGCTGCAGCCGGATGTCTTCGAGCGTGAGCCCCAGGCGATCGGCGACGATCTGCGCAATGGTCGTCGCGTGGCCCTGGCCCTGTGTCGGGAAGCTCAACGCGCACCGGACCGTCGCGTCGGCGTCCACGGTGACGGTCGCGGCCTCGATGCCGGGCAGCTCGACCGCGCCGCGACGACGGAAGCCTGCGGATCCCATCCCCGTGTACTCGGTGTAGCACGCGATCCCGATCCCGACGAGTCGTCCGGCGGCGCGCGCGGCCTTCTGCTCGTGGCGGAGCTTGTCGTAGTCGACCGCACCCAGCGCCTCTTCGAGCGCCTTGGGAAAATCACCGCTGTCGTACGTGTAGCCGGTGACCGACGTAAACGGATACGCCTCGCGCGGGATGAGGTTGCGCCGCCGGATCTCGGCTGGATCCAGGCTCAGCCGTTCGGCGACGAGATCGAGCATCCGCTCGGCCACGAACGCTCCCATCGTCATTCCGACGCCCCGATAGGCGCCGAGCGGAGGCTTATGAGTCGCGAGCGCCAGCGCCTCGAACTCATACGCCGAGATTCGATAGGGTCCGGGCATGATGCTCGCGGTCCCGAGTGGCTCGAGGACTCCCGTGGTCGGGTACGCATGGTAGGCGCCATTGTCCGACATGACCCGCGACCGCAGTGCGAGCACCGTGCCGTCCGCCGCGGCGGCAACCTCGACCGTGGTGCGCTGACCGCGCGCCTGAGACGCCGCGGTGAGATTCTCGCGGCGCTCCTCGAGCCACTTCACCGGGCGGCCGAGGCGGCGCGTCAGCGCGGCGACCGCGACGTCCTCCGGAAAGACCTGCATCTTGAGCCCGAAGCCGCCGCCGACGTCCGGGCACACGATCCTCACGCGAGCCTGCGGCAAGCTGAGCGCATCGGCGAGCGCCGTGCGCATCAACGACGGAGACTGGTTGCCCGACCAGATGGTCAGCGCCTCGCCGTCCCAGTCGGCGAGAATGCCCCGGACCTCGAGCGGCGAGGGCGCACAGCGGCCGTGCTCGAACGTCTCGCGGACGACGATCGACGCGCGCGCGAAGGCGCCGTCGACGTCGCCTTGCCGGTGCCGACGCTGGAAGAGGATCTGGTTGGACGCGAGCGCCTGGTCGATCGTGGCGACGGCGGGTCTCGGCTCCCACTCGACGGTGACCAGATCGCGCGCGTCGGCCGCGACGTACGGGTTCGCGGCCACCACGACGGCCACCGCTTCGCCGCAAAAACGGGCGACGCCGTCCGCCAGCGCGGGCCACGCCGTCGGCGTGAACCCCGGGCCATCGAGCCGTGGCGCGAGCGGCTTCGTCACGGCTCGCAGATCGTCGGCGGTGATGACGGCCACGACTCCGGGCAGGAGGCGTGCGGCCGCGGCGTCGATCCGGACGATGCGCGCGTGCGCGTGCGGGCTCCGCACGAAGCTCGCGAAGAGCATGCGCGGGAGCGCCAGGTCGTCGAGGTATCGTCCGCGGCCGGTCAGGAGCCGTGGGTCTTCGAGCCGCTTGATGCGCATGCCCGTATAGCGCAGCGGCGGCGAGTCGGCGGCGCTCATTCGCCCAGTCGATAGAACACGAGCCCGTCCAGGAGCTTCGGATAGAAGTGCGTGGACTTCTGCGGAAGGAGCTCGCCGCCCCGGACGACCGCCTGGAGCTCCTCGGCCGTCGTGGGGGCGATCAGGAATGCCGCCTGACATTTGCCCTCACGCGCCAGCTTGATCGCCTCGGTCCGGTCGGCGGTGTAGTCCACGTGGGTCTTCGCGTCGAGCTTCGCGTCGGTGATGCCGAGCAACGGGCGCAGCAGCCCTTCGTGGAGGATCGACACGGCGAGACCACGCCAGGCCGCGGACCTCTTCTCGGGCCACGCGATGTGATCACGCGCACCGGGCTTGAGTCGCAGCAGTGCCGCGTCCGGTCCGCTCACGACGGCGATCGATCGGTTCTCGAGCTCGACGGTCGACGGATCGGCCAGCGGCGACACGTCGAACCAGCGGGAAGCCATCTGGACGAAATCCTCGAAGTCGAAGCCCTTGATGTCGTGCACGAGACGATGATTCGGCAGGATCGTCAGTCCTGGGGCTTCCAGGGTGAAGAACGCCATGAGCTTGTGGCGCGCGTCCGGGTGGCGCTCGGCGTAGGCGACCGCCGTCTCGTATCGATGGTGGCCGTCGGCGATGATCACCGGGCGCGTCGCCATCAGATCTCGAACGCGACTCACCGCCGCCTCCTCGGTCATGCGCCACAGCCGATGAAGCTCCCCTTTGAGATCGCGCGCCTCGGCGATCGGGTCGCCGATGGGTGTCGTGGCGCGCCGAAGCTCGCCGCCCGGATCGGCGGTCAGCATGAACAGCAGGCCGACGTCGGCGGCGGTGGCCTCGAGCAGCTGCATCCGGTCTCGCTTTGGCCCGGCGTGCGTCCGCTCGTGGGGCACCACCGCGCCGCGCGCGTAGTGGCTGACCTCGCCGAGCGCGACGAAGCCCATGCGCGTCACCGAACGGCCGCCCACGGTATACGTCTGGTGATACGGATAGATCGCGGGCCGCTCATCACGAGCCCACACGCCGCCGGCCAACCAGGTCTCGAGCACCTCGCGGGCGTCACGATACTTGTCGGCCGCATCCTTCGGATAGGTCACGCGGACGATGTTGTGCGGGCTCATCGCGTACAGACGGTCCTGCATCTCGGGACTGATCTGGTCGTACGGGGGAGCCACGACCGCCGAGATGTCACGCGCCTCGCTGCCGGCGTAGCGATAGCCTCGAAGGGGCCTGATCTCCATGTCTTTCGTGTCGGTCGAATCGACGAGGCACTGTCGATCCAAACTCGCGCCAAGTCAAGGGTACGGTCGCCCGATCCGAGGTAAACTGTCGTCCACCAGTCTCTTCGAGGAGAGGTTGCCGATGGACGAAACCGCGGTTGCCACGACGACCGGCGTCGCCCAGGTCTTCGATCTCAACGCGCTGAAGGCGTTCGCCTCCGACAAGCGCGTCCGCAAGATGCTCTTCAAGACCGACCAGCTCTGGTCGGAGATCGCCTGCTACGAGCCGGGCCAGTCGACGGTCATGCACAGTCATCCGCGCGAGGAAGAGGCCATCTACGTCCTCGAGGGCACCGCGAACATGAGCATCAACGGGGACGAGGTGGTCGTGCCGGCCGGCGCGATCGTGAAGTTTCCCGCCAACGTGCCGCACGACGTCCGCAATCTCGGCCGCGAGCGCTGCGTGATCATGTTTCTCAAGATCAACCCCAAGGTGCTCAGGGCCGGAGGGAGCTGAATGGGGAACGTCGAGCGCTGCGACAAGACCCTGCCGACGAACGAGATGATCTATCACGTCCGGCGTGATGCCGCGCTGCGAGCACGCTTTCTCACCGACCTCGAGGGCATCGCCCGTGAGTTCGGCCTGAGTCGCGCCGAATACGAGGCCGTCCGCGACAAGGATCCCAAGCGCATGATGGACCTCGGCGTCCATCAGTACTACGTCCCGCAGATTCTCCGCCTGTTCTTCGGCGCCGCGCACAACAGCAACGCGAGCGCCGCGCTCGAGTGCTACCAGCGCGCATTCCCGGAGGAGACGGCGAAGGCGATGGCACTCCAGGCCCGGCTCGAGCGAGGTCGAGTAATGGCGGAGATCGTCGCCGCGATGGCCATGACGCACTCGCCCGGGCTCACCGGGTGGTTCTCGCGCGCCTCTCAGGAGTATCAGCAGCTCGCGCTCCAGGCGACGGCCGAGATGCGGCGCCGGCTGGTGGCCGCTCGACCCGACGTCGTCGTGATGTTCAGCAACGACCACTTGCTCAACTGGCCCATCAACAACGTGCCCGAGTACACGGTGGGGATCGCCGAGGAGCACGTCGGCCCCGCCGAATGGTTCGACGAGTGGCTCGCGATGGAAAAGTACCGCGTGCCCGGCCACCCCGGAATCGCACGCTGGCTCGTCAACGAAGGCGCGCGCCGCAGGCTGGCGCTCTCCTACCTGCGTGAGATGCAATACGACGACGGCATCTCCGTGCCGACCCACTATCTGAACCCGGACGCGCAGTTCCGGCTGGTCCCGGTCACGATGAACTGCACGGTGCCGCCGATCCCCACGCCCGAGCGCGCCTATCAAGTCGGCACGATCATGCGCGACATGCTCAAGGACTATCCCGGCCACGAGCGCGTCGCGGTCGTCGCGACCGGCGGGCTCTCGCACGAGCCGGGCGGACCGCGCTATTTCTGGGTCGACGAAGAGTTCGATCGGTGGTTCCTCGACTTGCTCAAGCGCGGCGACCACGCGACGTTGCTCCGCGAGTGCACGCTCGAGCGCATGGAAGAAGCCGGCTCGGGCGGCACCGCCGAGCTACTCGCCTGGGTCCTGGTGATGGCCTTCACCCGCGGGCCGGCGGACGTCCTCGCCTACATGCCCGCGGTCGCGTGGCGGTCGGGGACCGGCATGGTCGTGTGGAACGAGATGGCGCGATGACAGGAGGAGGGTGAGCCGATGGCGACCACGCATCATCTCGATCGGGATACCGTTCACCGTGAATGGAACAACTCGCTGGCCCCGCGGCTCACGATCGATCCGGGCGACACCGTGGTGTTCGACACCCGCGATGCCGCCGACGGCTACTACTCGCCGAAGTCGACGCACTCCGATGTCCTCGCGCGGGGGCCGTTTCGAGGTCATCCCCTCACCGGACCCGTCGCCGTCCGGGGCGCCCGTCCGGGTGACGTGCTCACGGTCGAGATCCTCGACGTGAAGCCCGCGGCTGCGTTCGGCTGGACCGCGATTCGCCCCGGACGAGGCCTGATGCCGGAAGCCGAGTTCCCGAAGCCCTTCCTGAACATCTGGGATCTGACCGAGGGCAGCCATGCGCGCATGGGCCGCGATATCCGAGTCCGCGTTCCGATCGCGCCATTCCCGGGCGTGATGGGCGTCGCCCTCGACGAGCCCGGCGGGCACAGCACGATGCCGCCCCGGAAGAACGGCGGCAACATGGACATCAAGCAGCTGGTGGCGGGCACGACCCTGCTCCTGCCCGTGTGGGTGGACGGCGCGCTGTTCAGTGTCGGCGATGCCCACGCGGCGCAGGGCGACGGCGAGGTCTGTGTCACCGCGATCGAGATGATGGCGCAGGTCACCTTGCGATTCGGCCTCGAGTCCGGGCGGGGCTTCCGCGAGCCTCGATTCCGGACACGCGGGCCGATCCTCTCCGGGCTCGAGCGCGGACCCTGCTACGTGACGACGGCGAACGGCCCTGATCTCTTCGCCAACGCGCAGCAGGCGATCCGCTACATGATCGACCACCTGGTCGAGGAGCGCGGGCTCGGCCGCGAGGAGGCCTATATCCTCTGCAGCGTCGCGGTCGACCTCAAGATCAGCGAGATCGTCGACGCGCCGAACTGGATCGTGTCGGCGTGTCTGCCCGAAACCATCTTCGCGTGAGCCCCGAGCTCGCGCGGCACCCCTAGGAGAAATCATGCACCACGGCGTGTTCATCTTCCCGACTGACTACTCGATCCGGATCGACGAGCTGGCGCGCGCGGCCGAGGAGCGCGGGTTCGAGTCCCTGTTCGTGACCGAGCACACGCACATTCCGACGAGCCGGCGCTCGCCGTTCGCGGGCGGCGGCCCATTGCCCAAGGAGTATTCGCACACGCTCGACCCGTTCATCGGGCTCATGGCCGCGGCGGCCGCGACGAAGAATCTGAAGATCGGGACCGGCATCTGTCTCGTCATCGAGCACGACCCGATCACGCTCGCCAAGACGATCGCCAGCCTCGATCTGCTCTCGAATGGGCGCTTCTTGTTCGGCATCGGAGCCGGCTGGAACGCCGAAGAAATGGAGAACCACGGCACCGAGTTCAAGACGCGGTTCCGTCTCCTCCGCGAGCGGATCCTCGCGATGAAGGAGATCTGGACGAAGGACGAGGCGAAGTACCACGGGGAGTTCGTCCACTTCGATCCGATCTGGTCGTACCCGAAGCCGGCGCAGAAGCCCCACCCGCCGATCCTGCTGGGCGGCGAGAGCGGCCACACCTTGCAGCGCGTGGTGGATTTCTGCGACGGGTGGTTCCCGCGCGGACGCAACGCCGACGCGATTCTGCCGGGGCTCGCCGATCTGAAAGCGCGCGCGGCGCGCGCCGGTCGCGACGCGGCGAAGATCTCGGTCTCGGTCTTCGGCGCGAAGGCCGAGCGCGCCACGCTCGACTCGTACGCCGGGGCCGGGATCACGCGGGCGATCCTGCGACTGCCGTCGGAGGGCCGGGACGCGGTGCTCCCGCTCCTGGACCAGTACGCCAAGCTGATTCGGTGAACGACCTCCCCGCCTTCGCCGCCGAGCTGCTCTATCAGAGCCGCGTCGCGCGGCTCGGCACGGCGGACCGGGCGGGGCAGCCACTGGTCGTCCCGGTGTGCTACGCGTTCGACGGGCAGGCGTGTTTCTCCGCGATCGACGCGAAGCCCAAGCGTCTGGAGGCGCGCCAGCTTCGGCGCATCCGCAACATCGCCGAGAACCCGCGCGTGTCCCTCACCGTCGACCGCTACGACGAGGAGTGGTCACACCTCTGCTGGGTGATCGTCCAGGGACGAGCCGACATTCTCACCGAAGGGCCCGAGCGGGCGGGCGCCGTCGATCTCCTGCTGGCCAAATACGCGCAGTACCGCGTGATGGGGCTCGATCGCGAGGCCGCCACGGTGATCCGCATCGCTCCGGAGAAGGCGCTCTACTGGAGGTGGGAAAGCTAGCGGCGGCCGGAACAGCCTACCGCTTCTCGATCTGAAGACCGGCCTGCGAGACCAGCACGCCGGCCTGGCCGGCTTGCCGCATCGCCTGGGCCAGCCGGTGCTTCTCGATCCACGCCCTGATCTCGAGATCACGATGGCTATCGAAGAACTCCGCGGTCATCGTGATCAGCTGCGTGACCTTCCCGTGGTTGTCCTGGAGCTGGAAGACCTGAGCGTTGCGCTGGAAGTCGTAGAAGTCGTAGACGGTGCACAGCGGGAACTCACGCTGGAGATATCCGCGCACCACCCCGATCTTTGTCTCGTCGAGCGTCGGGTGATCGAGGAACTTCCGCCACTGTGGCGCGAGCTCTCCGTTGTCCGGCATGGTCACGCCCTGCAGGACGCGGCGCTGCTTGTCGGACACCTCGGCGACAGACTCTGAAGACTCGTCCACCACCTCGTCGGGCGCGACCTCGTGGGCCTGGACCTCGATGTCGGCCGCGAAGGGCTGGAGCGTCAATGACGGCGGGGCGGCCGGCGTCGAGGGCGGAGCGGCGGCCCGCGGAGGCTCCGGCACCGCGCCCGTCCGCGCGTCGAACGTGCTCGTCAGCCGATCCAGGAATTTCCGCCATGTCGGCGCGAGATCGCCCTTGGGGGCCTCGGTTCGCGCGCCGTCGCTCTTTCGACCCGTTTCGCGAAGCATCCACTCGCGCGGCATCGTTCTTCGCTCGTTGCTCGACGCCAGCAGACTGCGAAACTCGGGAACCGGGCGCCGGGGTCACCTTCGGCTCGACGTGCGGAGCACGCGAGGCCGCGGGCGCGGCGGGTGCCGGGGGCTGGGGGCTTCGCGCGGGCTCGACGGTCGCTGCTCGGCCGAGGGCCGCAGCAGATCGGGCACCTCGCGCGAGCGCCGTCGCGGCGGAGCGTCGGAGGGCGGGCGCAGTCCCTTCAGCAAGACCGGCGAGCGCTCCGGCCGCTCGCGCTGCTCCGGCCGCTCGTTCGCGTCCGCTTTGCGGGCGCCGTTCGTCGGCGCCGGCTCGATGCTCCGCGGCGCCGCCTTGGTCTCATGGAGCATGACGATGCGCGGCTCGTCGACCGGGACGAGCGGAATCACCTTCGGCTCGTCACGCGGTGTGACCTTCGGCTCCTCCTCGAGCTCCTCGCGCAGCTCGACGACTTCGTCCTCGAGCGGCTCCTCGTCGGATCCGCCGTGGTCGTCGTCGCGAACCTCCTCGCGCAGGAGCACGACCTTCGGCTCCTCGCGCAGCGCACCACTCTCTCCTCGCGAGGCACCGTTCGCTCTTCGCGAGGCACCGCCCTCTCTTCGCGGGGCACCGCTCTCGATTCCTCCCGCGGCAACGCGCGATCTCGCGCCGGATTTCTTCTCGCGGCGCGACGCGCGGCTCTTCGCGGCGGCGCGATTCTCGATTCCTCGCGGAGCTCGACCCGCTCGTCGGCCGCGGGGAGCGCGGCTCGGTCGGACCGCGCCGTGGCGGTCTCGGCGACGCCCGGCGCCCAGTCGACGCGATCGAGATAGAACCCGGCGGTGCCGTTGGCCTCGACGTAGCGAAACTCGAAACAATCGACCGCGGAGAAGCTCAGCAGCCGCATCTTGCGAACGAAGGCCTCGAGGAGCCGCTCGGCGACGAACACGATACGCGGGGGCCAGCCGGGCCGCACGCTCGCAGGCACGAGGCGCTGAATCGACTCGGGATACTCGAGACACCACGCGTACGCCTCGAGGGCTCGCACGAGCATGGCGTCGTCCGCGGTGAGACCGAGCACGAACAGAACCGGGCGGTCCTGGGCGTCGATCGCGGCGAGATCGACCGTCGTACGACCGAGATTCAGATTCGACGCGAGGATCTTGAGACCGGGCTCCATCGCGTCGGAGTTGTCCGACACGAGGGCCCTGAGATGCTGCAGGTCTGAAACTTCGCGGCGCTTGAATGTCAGCTTCATCGGAGCATCCCCAACCGATCAAGCAACGGCGTGTGCCAGCGTAGAACTAGCATTCACTGCAACGAAAACGGGGCGTTGTAGCCACGTCGAAGTCGCCGACGAGCCAGCGTGACACTTCTGACCGCCGACCTGTCACCGCCGTGCCTGGTGGCGACAAATTATTTGTCAACGATGAGAATTTACTTGGTCAGGGAGTTGCCAAAGAGCGTTCGAAGGGTCAATTCAGACTTTTCCGATGTTTATGATTTAAAACGTATTTCCGTATATGAGGAATCGTGGCCTTACTGGCATCTCGATTGCTTAGCTGTACATCGTACTAGTGTGGCTCGCGGTTTCCCGAGGGTGGAGTTCCTGGAGGCGGCCGATGCGGACGGCGGACACGGTGGCGGGCGAAGAGCCCTGCAGCAACCGGAGTGACCGACGTTGAACATGACCCAGGCGTTCAGAGAGCTCGTCCAGATCGGGATCACTCTGACCAGCGAGCAGGACCTGGGAACCCTCCTCGAGCGCATCCTCACCGAGGCCCGCCGGTTCACGCGCGCCGAGGCTGGGACGTTGTTCCTGCGCGAAGGGGACCAGCTTCGCTTCTCGGTCGTCCAGAACGACAAGCTCGCGCGCGAGCTCGGTCAAGAAGAGATGCGCCGCCGCCTCCAAGCCGACCCGCTCAGTCTCCGGGAGCTCAGCCTCGCGGGGCACGTCGCGCTCACCGGTGACATCCTCAACCTGCACGACACGTACATGATCCCGCCCGATCGGCCCTACTCGTTCGATCCGCGAGTCGACACCCGGCTGAACTATCGCACCCAGTCGATCCTGGTGGTCCCGCTCCAGGATCCGGCGAACAACATCCTGGGTGTGCTCGAGCTGATCAACGCGCTCGACCGGGGCCGCGTCGTGCCCTTCGACTCGCAGTACGAGGGCCTCGTGCGCTCGCTGGCGTCGCAGGCCGCCGTCGCGCTTCGCAACGCCAGGCTCGAAGATCTCTCCTTCAAGGACGCCCTGACGGACGTGTACAACCGCCGCTACTTCACGATCCGCATGGAGGAGGAGTTCAAGCGTCACTGCCGCTTCGGCGAGCCGCTCTCGCTGGCCCTGATGGATCTCGACCACTTCAAAGAGGTCAACGATCGATTCGGCCATCGGGCCGGCGACCAAGCCCTGCGCGACGTCGCCCAGCTCCTCGTGAAACACTCGCGGAGCTTCAGCATCGTGACCCGGTACGGCGGTGACGAGTTCGCGATCATCCTCGTCAACACCGCGAAGGCGGGTGGCCTCACGTACGCCGAGCGCATCCGCGCCGTCGTCGAGCAGCACGCCTTCGCGCACGGCCCGGTCACCGTCAGCCTCGGCATCGCCAGCCTCCCGGAAGACGCCACGACGGTGGACGATCTCATCGTCGCGGCCGATCAGGCTCTCTACGACGCCAAGCGTCTCGGCCGGAATCGAGTCGCCGTTCAGTGAGTCCGCAGACGATGACCGATCGCGGCCAGCTCGTCGAGGAGCTCCTCGACATCGGGCTCGCCCTCACCACGGAGCACGACCTGTATGCCTTGCTCGAGCGAATTCTCGACGCGGCACGCCGGTTCACGCGGGCCGAAGGCGGCACCTTGTTCCTCCGGGAAGGCGATCACCTCCGCTTCGCGATCGTGCAGAACGACTTCCTCCAGCAGAAGCTCGGCACGGTCGCGATGCAGCAACGGCTCCAGTCCGAGCCCCTGCGGCTGACCGAGCCGAGCCTCGCCGGCCACGTCGCCCAGACGGGCGAGATCGTGAACGTGGCCGACGCGTACGCGATCGGCGTGCACGAGACGCGCGCGCTCAACCGCCGGTTCGATGCGGCCAGCGAGTATTCGACCCGCTCGGTCCTCGCGGTCCCGCTGCAAGACCTGACCGGCGGGAACGTCGGGGTGCTCGAGCTCCTGAACGCGCTGGACGAATCGGGGGCGATCGTGCCGTTCGATCCCGACGACGAGAAAGTGATCCGCGCTCTCGCCTCCCAGGCGGCCGTCGCGATCCGCAACGCGCGCCTCGAGGATCGCTCGTTCAAGGACGCCTCGACCGAGCTCTACAACCACCGCTACTTCGCGCTGCGGATCGACGAAGAGGTCAAGCGTCACACGCGTTTCGGCCACCCGCTCTCGCTGGTCGTGCTGAACGTGGACCACTTCAAACAGCTCAACGACGATCACGGCTCCGCCGCGGGCGACGAGGTGCTGAGGGAGGTCGCGCGGCTGCTCGTCAAGCACTCCCGGAGCTTCACGATCATCGCGCGCCTCGAAGGCGACGGATTCGCGGCGCTGCTCGCCAACACGCCCAAGGCGGGCGCCGTCACCTATTCCCAGCGCATCCGCGGGGTCATCGCGGCGCACCCCTTCGCTCACGGCCCGGTCACCGCCAGCTTCGGCGTCGCCGGCCTGCCGGCCGACGCGGCCTCGGCCAACGATCTGATCGCGGCCGCTCACCGCGCGCTCGGCGACGCCAAGCGTCTCGGCCGTAACCGCGTCACCGCGCTCTAAGTCCTCTCGTTCGTCGCGGTCCTCGACCTTTGCTTGACTTGAGTCGGGATCGTATGTCATTAGGTTCCGCATCGACGAGGAGGATTCCATGAGCAAGAGCCCGTTCCGCGCGCGGCTCGAAGCCGCCGTCATCGCTCGACACAGCCGCCTGAATCCGTTCACGGAAAAGTGGGTCAAGGGTGAGCTGAACCGCGCCCAGCTCGGCGCGTGGGCGGCCCAGCACTACCAGTACGTCTCGCAGTTCGCGCGCTGGTGCGCCACCGTGTACGGGCAGTGCCCGGACCCGGACGCGCGCGACTTCCTCCTCGAGAACATCATCGAGGAGGAGTCGGGCACCAAGCACGTCGATCTGCTGATTCGGTTCGCGGAAGCGTGCGGTGTCTCGCGGGCCGAGGTCGAGTCGAAGCAGCAGCTCCCGACGACGCGCGGGCTCACCGCGTGGTGCTTCGAGATGTCGCACCAGACCTTCCACGTCGCGGCGGCCGGCCTGCTCGTCGGCCTCGAGTCCCAGGTGCCCGGCATCTACCAGCGCAACCTCCCGCCGCTCAAGACGCACTACGGCTTCACCGACCACGAGGTCGAGTTCTTCGCGATCCACATCGAGGCGGACGAGGTCCACGGCGAGCGGGGCTATCAGATCGTCGAGCGGCACTGCACGACCCCGGAACGGCAGGCCGAGGCGATCGAAGCGGTGCGCCAGGCGACGGAGATGCGCTGGCAGTACATGACCGGCCTGCATCGCGCCTTCGTGGCCAAGGAGGAGCTGTGAGCCGGCGCCGAGTCGCCCGCCTGGACGATCTCCCGGCGGGTCAGCCGACCGTTGTCGAGACCGAGGGCGCGCGGGTCGTGCTGTCGCGAGTCAACAACGACGTCTTCGCGTGCAGCGACGAGTGCGTCCACCAGGGCGGTCCGCTGGGCGAGGGCCGGCTCACGGGCACGCGGTTGACCTGCCCGTGGCACGGCTGGATGTTCGACCTGAAATCCGGGACGTGTCTCATGCCGTCGCGGGGCGGTTCGATCGTGACCTATCCGGTGACGATCGAGGCCGGCGAGGTCTGGGTCGAGGTGCCCTGACATGGCGCTCACTCGCGAGCGGGCGCGCGAAAGCGTCGAGCGCGGCTTCGCCAAGGCGCAGGCGCTCGGCTTCAAGGTGGCGATCGCCGTCGTGGACGACGCCGGTCACCTGGTCGTCTGCGATCGGATGGACGGTGCCCTCTGGGTCACGCCGGAGATCGCGCGCGCCAAGGCCAACGCCGCCGCGGCGTTTCACGCGACCACGCTCGATCTCGAGGAGCGATTCTCCAAACGCCAGCTCTTCGCCGACAACGTCGCGACCCTCGGCGACTATCGATTCGTCTTCGGCAAGGGCGCCGTGCCGCTCGTCGAAGACGGCCGGATCGTCGGCGCGGTGGGGGTGAGCGGCGCCGTCCCCGCGGACAACGACCACACGATCGCCGATGCCGCCGCCGGCCATCCGACCCTCCCCCGCAGTCACTAGACAAGCCCTCGGCGGGTCCTTCTTCTGAGGTAAAGTGGCGGGCATGCAATTCGAGGTCGAGGTGCACCGGAACGAGCTCGGCGAGTGGGTCGCCGTCGCCGTGGCCTGGAATGTTCAGGCCACGGGACAGAGCGAAAACGAGGCGCTCGCCCGGATGATGGAAGCGCTGGCGCGCCACTTCAAGACGTCGCCACAGAAGTGAGCGGCGCGCTCGCTGGTCTCCGCGTCATCGACTGCTCCCGTCTGATCGCCGGGGGCGTGCTCGCGACCATTCTGGGCGACCACGGCGCCGACGTGATCAAGGTCGAGAATCCGCGCGGGGGAGATCCGCTGCGGACCTGGCTCCGCGATCGCGGCGAGCTCTGGTGGAAGGTCTACGCGCGCGGCAAGCGCTCGGTCACCTTGAACCTCACTCAGACGCGCGGGCAGGCGCTCTTGCGCCGGCTCTGCCGCGACGCCGATATCCTGATCGAGAACTACGTCCCCGGGACCTTCGAGAAATGGGGGCTCGGCTGGAGTGTCCTCTCCGCGGAGAATCCCCGGCTGGTCTTCGCCCGCGTGTCCGGATGGGGCCAGGACGGCCCCTATCGCGACCGGCCCGGCTTCGGCACGATGGTCGAGGCGATGAGCGGATTCGCGTCCGCGACAGGCTCGGCGGACCGGCCGCCGACGCTTCCCTCCTTTCCGATGGCCGACATGGTCGCCGCGCTGTCGGGCGCGGCCGCGGTCCTGGCCGCGTTGCGGCACCGAGATCACGTCTCGGGACGCGGTCAGGTGGTCGACATCTCGCTCTACGAGCCCCTGCTGTCCGTCCTGGGCCCGGCCGCGGCTGAATACGCGCTCGATCGGACGGTGAGGACGCGTCACGGCAACCAGTCGGACAACGCGAGCCCGCGCGGGACCTATCAAACGCGCGACGGCAAGTGGGTCGCGCTGTCGGCCTCGACCCCCGCCTCGGCGGCGGCGCTCTTCGAGGGGCTCGGGCTTGGCCATCTCCTGAAAGACTCGCGGTTCGCGAGCAACGACGCGCGCGTCGCGCACAACGACCTCGTGGACGCGGCCCTCGCCGGCGCGATCGGGTCACGCACGCTCGACGAGATGACGCGCCTCTTCGAGACCCACGATCTGACCGCGTCGCCGGTCTACGACATCGCCGACATCACGAAGGATCCGCACGTGGTCGCGCGCGGAATCCTGGTCGACGTTCCCGATCCTGAGCTGGGCAGCGTGCGCATGACGGCGCCCACGCCTCGCCTGGGCGCCACACCGGCGGCGATCCGCTCGACCGGCCCCGCGCTCGGAGCGCACAACCGCGAAGTCTACGAGTCACTCGGCCTCGACGAGGCCGAGCTCGACGCGCTGACCCGGGACGGAATCATCTGATGCGGCCACGTCTCGCGCGGGGCGTCCTCGCGGGCCTCGTGGTCGGCCTGCTGGTCTGCGGCGCACCGGTGTGGGCGGCCGACTACAACGGCCCCCTGATCGACGCGCATTCCCATCTGCCGAACTCGACGGCGATCGACGCCTACGTCGCCGCGATGAAGCGCCACAACGTCCTCAAGGTCGTGCTCCTCGGTGCTGGCGGTCTCCAGAAAGACGACACGGCCTGGCTCACGGCCGCAAGCCGGAAGTATCCCGAGCGCGTGATCGCCGGCCTGCCGCTGCCCGATCCGACCTCCGAGAGCGTGGTGAGCCAGCTCGAGCTCCAGCTCGACCGTGGCAAGCCGCGCGTGATCGGCGAAGTCCACATGCGCCAGGTGGGCCGGCGCCTGATCGACCGCGACCCGAACGCTGCCGTGTTCGGCAAGATCCTCGACACGGCCGCGAAGTTCGCGGTGCCGATCGTGATCCACTACGAGCTGACCGATCAGGCTGAAACCGCGCTCGATCGCGCGCTCGTCGCCCACCGCAAGAGCACGATCGTTCTGGCGCACGGCGGCGAAGGGCCACCCGGCCGCCTCGACAGGCTTCTGCTGCGCAACCCGAACCTGTTCATCGATCTCTCCGGCATGCACTTCCAGCGCACGCCCGCGCTTGGCCTCCGAGACCGGGCCGATCGACCCGGGCTGGAAGGCGCTGATCGAGAAGGCACCGGACCGCTTCATGATGGGCGTGGACGCCGGGGCCGCCCGGCTCTTCGAGCCCGAGATGCTCGATCGGCTCTTCATATGGACCCGTCGTGTCCTGGGCGAGCTCAAGCCGGACGTCGCCGCGCGCGTCGCGCATGGGAACGCGGTGAAGCTCTACCGGCTCCAGTAGCGCTCGAGGACGAGGAGTGCGCGAGATGATCTTTCGCACGGCGCTGTGCGATCTCATCGGCATCGACTATCCGATCGTCCAGTCCGGCATGGGCGCCATCGCCGGCCCCGAGCTCGTCGCCGAAGTGTGCCGCGCGGGCGGGCTCGGCATCCTCGCCGGGCTCAACGTGCCGCCGGACCGGCTGCGCGTGATGATCCGTCGAGTCCGGGAGCTGACCGACCGCCCGTTCGGGGTGAATCTGTGGCTCCACCGCGCGCTCAGGCCGCCGATCGATCCCGATGCGATCGGCGACGAGACCCTGCGGGGCGCGCAGGAAATGCTGAACCAGTTCCGCCAGCGCCTCGGCATTCCGGCGACGACGGCTCGGCCCGGGCGCGCCCCCGACGTCGTCAATGCGGCGGTCGAGGTCGTGCTCGACGAGCGGCCGGCGGTGTTCTCGGCCGCGCTCGGCTGGCTCGAGCCGGCGCTCGTCGAACAGTGTCGCCGGCGCGGGATCAAGATGCTCGCGATGGTCTCGAACGTGGAGGACGCACGCGCCGCGGCCGCCGACGGCGCCGACGTCATCGTGGCTCAGGGCGGCGAAGCCGGCGGCCACCGCTCGATCGACGGCAAGCCCGCGTCTTCCGAATCCACGACCATCGGGACGATGGCGCTGCTGCCCCAGGTGGTCGACGCCGTGAACGTCCCCGTCGTGGCGGCGGGCGGAGTCGCCGACGGTCGAGGGCTGGTCGCCGCCCTCGCCCTCGGCGCGAGCGGCGTCCTGCTGGGAACGCGGTTCGTGGCCACGCGCGAATCGATGGCCCCCGAGCTCTACAAGAAGCGCCTGCTCGAGAGCGAGAGCGGCGCGACGACGCTCACGGACACGCTGAGCGGGCTCTGGGCGCGCGCGCTCGCCAATCGCTTCACCCGCGAGTACGCCGAGTCCGGCGCGCCCGTGCTGCCGCCCCTCGTCCAGCGCGCGGCCGCGGACGACGTGTTCGTTGCGGCGCTCAAGCAGGGCGATGCCGACTACTATCCGATGATGGCCGGACAGAGCGTGGGGCTGATTCGCGACCTTCCGGGCGCCGGCGAGGTCGTGACGACCGTCATCCGCGAAGCGCGTGCCGTGCTGGGCGCATTACCCCAGCGCATCCGACAGACCTAGGACCGCTTCGCCGTCTTCGCGGCCGCGGATCGCCGCCGCAGCTCGACGGTCGCGCCGCGCACCCGACCGGCGCACTGCGGGCAGAAGTACTTGATCTCCACCGGATGGCCGCACTCGGCGTGCACCAGCGCGGTCTGCCGATGGACGTGCCGCGAGCCCCACGCCGCCAGCGCCCCCACCACCACCCCGAGCTCTCGCCCCTTGTCGGTCAGCACGTACTCGGCCCGCGGCGGATGGTCCGAGTAGAACCGGCGTGTCACGAGCCCGTGCTCATCCATCAGCTTGAGCCGATCCGAGAGGATGTTGGGTGGAATCCCGGGCAGGCTCCGCTGGAAATCCTGGAACCGCCGCGCGCCGCGCAGCATGTCGCGCACGAGCAGAAGCGTCCAGCGGTCGCCGACCAGCTCGAGCGACTTCGCGACCGGACAGGCCTGACCATAACGCTTGGGCACGGTTCTCAGTGTATCGCAGGGTCTTGACAGAAAAGCTAGTCACTATAGAATAGCTAGTCACTATGGATCCCTCGACTCGACGGCTGCTCGAAGGGCCCATTGCCCCGACGCTCCTGCGCCTGGCGGCCCCCAACGTGGTCATGCTGGTCGCCCAGGTCGCGATCAGTATCCTCGAGGCCTACTACGTCGGCTGGCTCGGCGCCGACGCGCTGGCCGGCGTCTCGGTCACCTTTCCCCTGGTCATGCTGATGCAGACGATGTCGGCCGGCGGTATGGGCGGCGGTGTCGCCTCGGCCGTGGCGCGGGCGCTCGGGGCAGGCCGCGGCGCCGACGCGAGCCGGCTGGTGACGCACGCGATCGTGATCGCGCTGGCCATGGCGGCGGCGTTCACGGTGATCGTGCTCGGCGCCGGACACGCGATCTACTACGCGATGGGCGCGCGCGACGGTGCCCTCGCCGCCGCGCTCGCCTACTCGAACGTGATCTTCGCCGGCGCCGCCGCGGTCTGGCTCTTCAACACCCTGGCGAGCGCCGTGCGCGGCACCGGCAACATGCTGCTGCCGGCGGCCGTCGTCCTGGGCGGCAGTCCGTTTCTCGTCAGCCTCTCGCCCGCGCTGATCTTCGGCTGGGGACCGTTTCCGCGTCTGGGAGTGACGGGCGCCGCGCTCGCCGTCGTGGCGTACTACGTGGCCGGGACCCTCGTGCTCTTCGCCTATCTCGTCTCGGGGCGAAGCCTCATTCGGCTGTCGCCGACTCTGCGCTTCGAGCGCGGGCTGTTCGCCCAGATCCTGCGCGTCGGCGGGCCGAGCCTGGTCAACAACGTCATGACGAACCTGACCGTGGTCCTCCTCACCGCGCTCGTCGGGCCATTCGGCACGTTCGCGCTCGCGGGCTACGGCATGGGCGTGCGCCTCGAGTACCTTCTGATCCCGTTCGTCTTCGGCTTCGGCTCTGCGCTCGTCACGATGGTCGGCACCAACTTCGGCGCGGGCCAGCGCGCGCGCGCCCGGCGCGTGGCGTGGACCGGAGCCCTGATCGCGGCCGGCGCCACCGAGGCGATCGGGCTCGCCGCCGCCTTCTTCCCCAACGCGTGGCTCGGACTGTTCAGCAACGAGCCCGCCGTGCTCGCGGCCGGATCCGCATACCTGCGCGTCGTCGGCCCGGCGTACGGGTTCTTCGGCCTCGGGCTCGCGCTGTACTTCGCATCGCAGGGCGCCGGGCGCCTCTTGTGGCCGCTTCTCGCCGGCAGCCTGCGTCTGGTCAGCGCGGCGGCGGGCGGCTGGCTGATCCTCCACCAGCTGCCCGGTGAGCTCACCGCGCTCTTTGCCGTGATGGCGCTGGCGCTCGTGCTCTTCGGCTCGACCCTGGCCGGTGCGATCCGCCTGGGCGCCTGGGAAACCGGACGGCGCTGAGGCGCTCCATCGCCGGCGCAGCACCTGTCGCGGTTTCACGCAGTCCGCTACAATGGCGTCGGACAGCCCTCGAGAGGAGAAGCCCGTGAAGCTCGACGTCGGCATGCTGACGCACGATCTGAAGTCGATCCCCGCGTACGCGAGAAAGGTCGAAGCGCTCGGCTACGACTGTCTGTGGTCCTCCGAGACGCAGCACGACCCGTTTCTTCCGCTCGCCGTCGCCGCCGGGGTCACCTCGTCGATCCGTCTCGGCACCGCGATCGCCGTGGCCTTCCCGCGCAGTCCCATGATCATCGCGCACATCGCATGGGACCTGCAGAAGGCTTCCGACGGCCGGTTCATCCTCGGCCTCGGCACGCAGGTCAAGGGTCACAACGAGCGGCGCTTCTCGGTGAAGTTCGAGTCACCCGGACCGAAGATGCGCGAGATCGTCCTGGCGCTCCGGCACATCTGGGATTGCTGGCAGAACGGGACCAAGCTCGCCTTCAAGGGCCAGTTCTACCGCTTCGACCTGATGACGCCGTTCTTCAATCCCGGGCCGATCGCGAACCCGAAGGTCCCGATCTACATCGCGGGCGTCAATCACTACATGTGCCGGATCGCCGGCGAGGTGTGCGACGGCCTGCACGTGCACCCGTTCAACAGCCCGAAGTACCTGCGCGAGTACGTCCACCCGGCCGTGGAAGAGGGGCTGCGCACCTCGGGCCGCAAGCGCTCGGACTTCACCTACACGACCTCGAGCTTCGTCGTCGTCGGCGACACCGAGGAGGAGCTGGCGAAGAATCGCCGCGCGGTGAAGCAGCAGATCGCCTTCTATGCCTCGACGCGGACCTACGAGCCCGTGCTCGCGACCCACGGCTGGCAGGATCTGACGCCGGCCCTTCACCGGAAATCGGTCGAAGGCGACTGGGCCGGCATGGCCGACCTGATCACCGACGAGATGCTCGACACCTTCGCGGTCACCGGAAGCTACGACACGGTCGGCGCCAAGCTCAAAGCCCGCTACACCGGGCTCCTCGACAGCACGGCGCTCTATCAACCCTATCAGCCGGGGCTCGATGATCCTCGGCTCCCCCGGTTCATCAAGGAATTCAACGCATGATCGACCTCTGCGAGCTCGGTGAGCGGCCGCCCCTCGGCGAAGTTCCCACCCGCATGCACGCCTTTCTGGTCCGCCAGAATCGATTCGGCCAGCCCCGCGACGCGTGGCGCCGCGAGGTGATCCCGACGCCGACGCTCGGACCCGACGAGGTGCTCGTCTACGTCATGGCGTCCGGCATCAACTACAACAACGTCTGGGCCGCCCTCGGCACGCCCGTCGACGTGATCGCCGAGCGGCAGCGCGCCGGCGAGCCCGAAGACTTCCACGCCGGCGGCAGCGACTGCTCGGGAATCGTGTGGGCGGTCGGCCGCGACGTGAAGACGGTCAAGGTCGGCGACGAGGTGATCGTGCACAGCGGATGGTGGCGGCCCGATGATCCGTGGGTCCGCTCGGGCAAGGATCCGATGCTCGCCGAGAGCACGCGCATCTGGGGCTATCAGACCAACTACGGAAGCTTCTGCCAGTTCGCCCGCTGCCAGGCCCATCAGTGCGTGCCGAAGCCGAAGCGGCTCACCTGGGAAGAAGCCGGCTGCTTCCTGCTCTGCGCCTCGACCGCCTACCGGATGCTCATGGGCTGGCCGCCCCACGTCATCGAGCCGGGCGACGTCGTCCTCGTCTGGGGCGCGGCGGGCGGCCTCGGCAGCATGGCGCTCGAGATCACGCGCGCCGTCGGCGGTCGCGCGGTCGCCATCGTCTCGGACGACGCGAAGCGGAAGTTCTGCCAGGAGCACGGCGCGGCGGCGGTGATCAACCGTAACCAGTTCAGCCACTGGGGCGCGATGCCGAACACGGCGGACACGAAGGCCTACGGCGAGTGGGCGAAGGGCGCGCGCGCGTTCGGCAAGGCGATCTGGGATGGTCTGGGCGAGCGGGTCAGCCCGCGCATCGTCTTCGAGCATCCGGGCGAGTCGACCTTACCGACGTCGGTCTTCGTGTGCTCGACGGGCGGGATGGTCGTCATCTGCGCCGGCACCACCGGCTATACCGCGACGATGGACCTGCGCTATCAGTGGATGCGCCAGAAGCGGTTCCAGGGCAGCCATCTCTCGAACGATCCGCAGGCCGCCGACGTCACGAAGCTCGTGAGCGAGGGGAAGGTCGATCCGTGCCTCAGTCACACCTACGCGTACGACGACATCCCCGAATGCCACCAGCTGATGCTCGAGAACAAGCACCCCTACGGCAACATGGCGGTGCTGGTGAACGCGCGTCAGCCAGGACAGGGCGCGACGCGATAGCGGCAGGGTGCTAGCGGGCGATCAGAAGTAGCCGGGCTCGCCGGGCAGGATCACGCGTCGCTTGTCGCCCTCGATGATCACCCGCGGGAGGATCGTGCGCACCTCTCGCCCGTTCAGTCGCGTCGAGCGCCGCGGCGGTCGTCGCGGCGCCGTCGAAGAGCTGCAGATTCTTCACGGTCGGATTGCGGAGCGAGAGCTGCCCGCGCGCGTTCGCCGTCGATCGCCTCGCCCGGTGTCAGCCATCGCACCTCGGTGATCTCGCGCTCGTCGGCGATGGCCTCCTGCCCCTCGGGCATCGTCGCGGCGAAGAAGCGGGTGTCGAAGCGCAGCGGCTGAACCTCCGGCGTGATCCAGTGGGCGAAGTACACGAGTGTGTCGGTCGCCAGGGTCAGGCGCTCGGCGCGCAGCATCTCCCAGAACGCGCGGTGATCGGCCTGACACGCGCGTCGATACGCCGCGTACCGCTCGCGGTCGAGGCGGACAGGCCGGCCGTCGGCGCGCGTAGGCGAGCAGGATCCCCACTTCCTCGAACGTCTCGCGAATCACGCCCACCCAGTGGCCGAGCGCCGCCGACGGCGCCGCGGCGAGGCCGAGCCGGCGCGCGGCCTGCGCGGCGTCGATGCTCCGGCACCAGGCGGCGGCATCGTCGGGGCCGTCGCTGACCTCGATCTTGCCGCCTGGAAACACGAAGTCGCCGGCGGCGAACTTGCTCGCGGTGTGACGGCGGATCAACAAGACCTCGAACGCGCCCGCCGAGCGATTTCGCGAAGAGGACGAGCGTGGCGGCCGGGACCGGCGTCACCGGCGCAGGTTTGACGGACACGAGGTAGTGTGCCACGATGGCGCGGCCGCTGTCATGCACTTCGTGGAGGACGACGTATGAGCGCCGAAGCACGACTGAAAGAAAAGAACATCACCTTGCCGAAGACGACCAGCCCGCTGGCGAACTACGTGGGCGCCGTGCGGACCGGCAATCTCCTCTTCGTCTCGGGCCACGGTCCGATTCGCGACGGCAAGGCGACCTCGCAGGGCAAGGTCGGCAAGGATCTCACGGTCGAGCAGGGCTATCAGGTCGCGCGCGAAGTCGGTCTCGCGCTTCTCGCCACGGTGCGCGCCAACCTCGGCAGCCTCGACAAGGTCCGCCGCGTCGTCAAGGTGCTGGGCATGGTGAACTCGGCGGACGGCTTCGGCGACCAGCCCAAGGTGATCAACGGCTTCTCCGACCTGATGGTCGAGGTGTTCGGCGAGGCGATCGGCAAGCACGCGCGCTCGGCGGTCGGCATGGGCGGGCTACCCGTGAACATTCCCGTCGAGATCGAGATGGTTCTCGAGGTAGAGTGAGGCCATGGCGCTGCTGCTCGACCTCTGCGTGATGCTCATCTCGCTGGTCTTCCTGTCGATCGTCGGCCTCGTCGCGGGCGTCGCGATCCCGGGATTGTTCATGGCCGCCGCCGCGCCCTGGCTCGACTGGATCCTGCCGCTCAAGAAGTCGTAGCCGCCGGATCGATCAGCCCGGGCAGCCGGCGCAACGCGTCCGCGATCCGGGGCCCGTGCCAGGAGAAGGGCTTCCCGTCCACGAGGTGGATTCGCCCGTCCCGCACCGCGGGCACATCGGCGTATCCCGCGAAATCAGCCAGGTGCGCGCGTCTGAATCGAAACGGCTCGTCCGGCAGCAGGATCACCGCCGGCCGCTGCGCCGCGACCTCGTCCAGGGTCACCGTCGGATAGCGCTCCGGGCGATCGGCGAACACGTTGCGTCCCCCGCAGACGCGGAGCATGTCGTGGATGTACGTGTCGCGGTTGATCGTCATGTACGGCCCGCGCCAGATCGGGTAGAAGACGGCGACCGGAGGCCGCCGCGCCGCGCTCGTCACGACGCGCTCGTAGAGCGGCTCGATGTCGCTCAGCATGGCGCGGGCGCGCGCCTCGGTGCCCGTCACCGACCCCAGCTCGGCGATCAGTCGGATGCCCTCGGCGACCGTGCGCGGATAGGTGACCCACACTGGAATCGACCACGAGCGGAGCGTGTCGACGTGGTCACGCAGGTTCTCTTCGATGTTCGCGATGACGAGATCGGGCTCGAGCCCGCGGATCTTTTCGAGGTCGGGATTCTTCTCGCCGCCGATGCGGGTCTTGGTGCTGACCACGTCGCGCGGCTCGACACAGTAGACGGTGATCCCCACCAGCGCGTCGGCCAACCCGAGGCCGCACAGGGTCTCGGTGATGCTCGGGACGAGCGAGACGATTCGCCGGGGCGGCCGCGCCAGCTCGACGGCCACGCCCGAGGCGTCGACACGCGCGGCCATCAGCCGATCCGCCGGCTCCGCAGGCGCTCGACGAGGGCGAGCACCTCGCGCGTCCGATCGGCGACCTCGCGATCCCACTTCATCACCTCGTCCATCGGCGCGCGGTTGTCGATCGCCTCCTCGAGGCTGGTCACCGCCACACCGAAGAGCTTCAGCACGCGGTCGCGTCTCGTCACTCGACATCGACGTCTTCCCTCCCCGCCGGGCGCGCTCAGGCGTCCACGTCGAGCGCCGGCGAGCTCTGCCACAGCGGATCGCCTTCGGGCTTGAAGTTGCGCGTGTTCACGAAGTGCAGGCCGTGGTGCAGGTTCATCTTGAACTTGCCGCCCCCGTAGCGATGGCCGATCCAGCCCGTCGGATCGTCCAGGAACGACTCCATCTCTCCCGAGGGCAAGCGTACCAGCCACTTGAAGCGGATCGTTCCGGCCCAGGGCTCTTGCACTCCGATGGTCGCCGTGAAGTCGGGCCAGACCCGCGCGAACTCTTCGAGGATCTCGCGGCGGCTCGGGCGCTCGACGCCGCGATTGAGCAGGTTGCGCTTGAGATACGGCTCGATGAGGTCCCAGCACCACGAGGCAATCACTGCGGCGCGCAGTGTATCATGGCGTCGTGCCGATGATCGTTCGGCGCCGCGCGCTCTGGGCGTTGCTCGCCGCGAAGCTGGTCGGAGGCTGGGGCGTCGGCTGGGACATCCGCTGGCACCTCATCATCGGGCGCGATTCGTTCTGGATCGCCCCACACGTCATGACCTACGCATCCGTCGTCGTCGCGTGCGCGATCTCGTTCGGTGTCCTCGTCGTCGAGACGTGGCGGGCGCGAGGCGGCGCGGCGTCGGCCGGCACGGTGACGATCGTCGGGCTCCGCGGCACGCGCGGCTTCCATCTGGCGTGGTGGGGCATGGCGATCGTCATCCTCGCCGCGCCCGTCGACGATTTGTGGCACCGCCTCTTCGGGCTCGACGTGACCCTCTGGAGCCCGCCCCACCTGCTCGGGCTCGCGGGCTCCCAGGTCTCGAACCTCGGCACGCTGCTGATCGCGCTCGAGGTCTACGCGGCCGGATGGGCGCGCTGGTGGGCGCTCGTGACGAGCGGCGTGTTTCTGCTGGGGACGTTCTACATCGCCGTGGATCAGTCGGTCCAGACGGCCTTTCGTCGAGGCTCGGTGTTTTTCTTCAGCTTTCCGGTGCTCGGCGCGCTGTTCTTCACGTTCGCGCTGGTCCTGGTCGCGCGGCTTGGGACAAGTCGCGGGATGCCGTTCGCCCTGACCGTCGGAGCCCTGCTCGTGCAGATCTCGATCCTGTTGATCGGAGACCTCGGCTTCGCGCTGCTCGAGCCGACCTCGACGATCGAGGAGGCGATCGCCGCCGATCCGACCTCCCCTGTCGCCATAGCTCATGAGATGGCGCGCCGCAACGGCAGCGGTGCCCGGGCGATCGATGATCCTTCGCCTGATTCCAATCGTGCCGGCGGCGCTGATGGCCTTCGCGGACACGTTGCGCCGCTGGCGGCTCGGCTCCGCGGTCTTCGGCCTGGCCCTGGTCGCCACCTCGGCGGCCGTGCTCGGCCGCGTGCCCGCACTGAGTCACGCGCTTCCGTCTGCGGCTGACCTTGCGCTCGCGCTGGTCGCCGCGCTGGTGTGCGCTCTCGCGTCCGGATGGTGCGCCGTCAAGGTCGCCGATGCCTTCAGGCGGGCGACGTCGGAGCACGCGGTGCGGCTCGAGCGGCTCGAGCCCATTGCCGGCAAAGAGCTAGGACCTGAACGACAAGCAGGAGATCCGCGACCGGATCTGGGCGCTCCTGACCGAGCGTCGGGTCGGCCGCTTTCCCTTGCCTCTGCACGATCGCATCCCGAATTTCGCAGGCGCCGAGGTGGCGGCGCAGCGGTTGACCGAGCTACCGGAGTGGAAGGCGGCGCGCCGAATCAAGTGCAATCCGGATGCTCCCCAGCGGGCCGTCAGGTTGGCGGCCCTGCGCGAGGGCAAGACCGTTGTCATGGCGGTGCCGCGCCTGCGCGCCGAGCGATGCTTCCTGCGGCTGGACCCGCGTGCACTCGGAGGGAAGCTGACGCAGGCCGCCACGATCAAGGGGGCCTCGACCTTTGGCGTCCCGGTGTTGCCCGGGCAGATCGGCCGGATCGATCTCGTCGTGGCCGGCAGCGTCGCCGTCAATCGGACCGGCGCGCGGCTCGGCAAGGGCGGCGGCTACAGTGATTTGGAATACGCCCTGGCACACTCGCTCGGACTCGTCGACGACGACACTCCGGTGGTCTCCACCGTGCACGAGCTCCAGGTCATCGACGACCCGATCCCGATGACCGCCCACGACGTGCCGCTCGACCTCGTCGTCACCCCGGACCGTGTGATCCGGGTTCGGCGGCAGCGCAAGAAGCCGGCGGCGATCTTCTGGAAGGAGCTCTCGGCAGAGCAGCTCGAGGAGATGCCGGCATTGGCAAAGCTCGCGCCCAGTCGGCCGCGCGGCCGGGCTCGGCGCGCGTGAGTCAGGCGCGCAGCACTTCCGGCGCTCTCCAGGCCGCGAAGCCGTCGAGCAGCGCGGCCGGCGTGTCGGCGAAGAGCAAGAGCCCGGCGTACCGCGGGCTCACGAAGCCCTCGCGCACGGCGTGCTCGATCAACCCGCGGAGGCCGTCCCAGTAGCCCTCGACATTGAGGGCGCCAACCGGCTTGCCGTGAATGCCGAGCTGGGACCAGGTCAGCGCCTCGAACGTCTCGTCCAGGGTGCCCAGCCCGCCCGGCAGCACGGCGAACCCGTCGACGAGCGAGGCCATCGTCGCCTTGCGCTCGTGCATCGAGTCGACCACGCGCAGCTCGGTCAAACCCGTGTGGGCCAGCTCGCGGGACGCGAGCCGCTGAGGAATGACACCGATCACCTCGCCGCCGCGAGCCAGCACCGTGTCGGCGAGGATGCCCATCATCCCGATCGCGCACCCGCCATACACGAGACCGAGGCCCCTCGACACCAGCTCGGCCCCGAAGCGGCGCGCCGCTTCGGCGTAGGCCGGCCGCGCCCCCTCCGCCGCGCCGCAGAAGACGCAGATCCGCTTCATAGTGACGCCGCGAATTCCGCGGACAGAGCGCCCTGGTACACCTCCTCGACGGGACCATCCAGGCGAAGCGACCAGTCCGGCCGGACCTCGATCGTCAGCTCGCCGCCGGGCATGCGGACTTGCACCCGTCCGTGAGCGCAGAGCCCGTTCCTGACGGCCGCGGAGGCCGCGCCGCACGACGATGTGCCCGACGCCAGGGTGTAGCCGGCCCCCCGCTCCCAGATGAGGATCTCCAGCGTTTCGCGCGAGACCACGCGCGCGAACTGCACGTTGGTCCGGTTGGGAAACGACGGATGGTTCTCGATGAGGGGCCCGAGTCGCCGGCAGTCTGCCTCGTCGAGGCGCTCGACGAACGTGACGCAGTGAGGATTGCCGACCGAGACCGCGGTGACGGACACGGTGGTGCCGTCGCCGAGCTGAAGCGGGACCGCGACGACGTCGCGATCCGGGCCGTTCATCGGAATCTCCGGCGCTCGGAAGGTCGCTCGCCCCATCTCGACCGTGACGAAGCCCATGCGCCCGCCCTCGACCCGGCACTGGCACTCGACGATGCCGCCCTTCGTGTCGACCGTGAAGGTCGGCTTCTTCGGACGGCCGCGCTCCCAGAGATACTTCGCGAAGATCCGGAGCCCGTTCCCCGACTTCTCCGCCTCGCTGCCGTCGGGATTGAAGATGCGCAGCCCGAAATCGGCGCGCTGGCTGGGGACGAGCAGCAGGATGCCGTCCGAGCCCACGCCCCAGTTCCGATCGCAGATCCGCTCGATCGCCTTCTGGGAAAGCGGAGCCTTGAGATCCTTCTCCTCCATCACGATGTAGTCGTTGCCGAGCCCGTGGCCCTTCGCGAAGGGGATCATGGTCGCGGCAGCTCCACGCGGCGGCCGGTCGCCGCCGAGACGTACCCCGCGTAGATCACCTCGACCACCTCGCGGGCCAGGAGCCCGCCCGACAGCGGCTCGCGCCGCTCGCTGATCGCGCCGACGAAGTCTTCCAGTTCCTGAGGGTATCCGCGCATCCAGTCCTCTTCCGGGCTCGGAAACTGCCAGCCCGCCTTGGTCTCGACCTTCTCGGTGAGGTACTCGTCGCCCCAGACGGCGGCATCGGGGGCGTAGACGGTCAGCGTGTTGTTCGGGTTGATGTTCGCCTGGATCACCGCGTTCGTCACGTACGCGGTCACCACGTTGCGCACGCCGCCCAGCGTGATGTCGTTCGAATGAATCGTCGCCATCGTGCCGTCCTCGAACGTGAGCACGGCGACCGACCAGTCCTCGACGTCGACGGCCCGGGTCGACATGTAGCGCTTGAGCCCCGCGACGGACGGGAGCCGTGTGAGGTTGGCCACCTCGGCGAAGACCGCCCGCGTCCTGATGGGGCGGCCGCGACCTCGCAGGCCCTCCCAGTGCTTGAGGTGGATCACGGCGCCGATCGGGTGTGAGCCCATTCGCAAAAGAGCGCCGCCGCCGGCGCTCTTCCAGCGGCTCGCGTACGCGGCGTGCGAGCCGGAATGGCTCTCCTCGGCCCGCAGCTCCAGGATCGCGCCGCCGCTCGCCTCGAGCAGGCGCTTCATCTTGGCCACCGGCGGGGCGTACACGAAGTCCTCCGCATAGCAGAGAATCACGCCGGCCTTCGCGACCGCCTCGAGCACCAGGTCGGCGTTCGTGAGCGCGGTGGCCAGCATGGCTTCCCGTGGCTCGGTGGCCTCGCAGAAGGCGCCGGTGAGCGGCTTCTCCACGATGACGTGCTTGCCGGCCCGTGCCGCGGCGACCGCGATCTCGTGGTGGCTGTCCGTCGTCGCGCAGATATCCACCACGTCCACGTCGGGCGATTCGACGAGCGCCCGATAGTCGGTGAAGACACGCGGGATCGCATGACGCCGCGCGAAGTCTTCGGCCTGGCCGCGCGTCCGGGAGCAGACGGCCGCCAGCTCGACGCGCGGGCCGAGAAGCGGCCGGTAGTTCGTCGCGTGCAGCTCGGCGGCGAACCGCGCGCCGACGATGCCGATCCGCAAGGCGCTCACGCCAGCCGCGTCCTCAGCCAGTCGCGCACCCGCTCGCGCCGCCCGCGGACGTCACAGGGCAGCCGATGGCGGAATTTCTCGGTGAAGCGCGCCAGGGCGGAGTCGCGGCGGACGCGGTCGCCCCGCTCGAGCTCGGGATCCTCGTCGAATCCGCGCGTGCGCGTCTTGCCGCCGTGGTGCCAGAACGGGGCGTGAACGATCAGGCATCGCCGGCCGCGATCGGCGACCGCCAGCGACAGATCGCGGTCGATGCCGTGATAGAACCCGTAGCCCTCGTCGAGGCCGCCGATCGAGTCGAGCAGCCGGCGCGAGATGCACAGACACACCGCGTCGACGAAGGCCACGTCTTCCCACGGCGCTCTGACCGTCGGGCTCGGGAGCAGGCTGTGCACGACGGTGCGCCCCACGAGACGACCACTGGCTCGCAGCCGCTTGGCACCGTAGAGGCCCGCGAGGCCGGCGCCGGGCTCGGCGAGCGCGGCGAGCAGCGCGAGAGCCATGCCGGGTCGACCATCTCGGTGTCGTTGTGGATCAGGCAGACGAACTCGGTGTCGGTCAGACGCCAGGCGCGGTTGAGTGCCGCGATCACGTTGCCGTTGGACTCGCTCCGCGTGACGGTCAGCGGATACGGATACGGGAAGCGCTCGAGGAGGTCCCGCGTGCCGTCAGTCGAGCCGTTGTCCGCGACGACCAGGTGAAACGGCTCGGTGGTCGCGCGCAAGCTCTCGAGGCAGGCCCGCGTGTGCGCGAGCCCGTTGAACACGGCCATCACGAGGCTGACGCGCGGTGCTGCGCGCACAGCCCAGGGCTAACGCTTGTCGATCGGGACGTACGTGGCGTGCGTGGGGCCCGTGTACTCCGCGCGCGGCCGGATCAAGCGGTTGTTGGCGTGCTGCTCCATGACGTGCGCCGCCCAGCCGACGATCCGGCTCATCGCGAAAATCGGCGTGAACTGGTCGGTGGCGATGCCCATCGAGGAGTAGGCCGCGCCCGAGTACAGATCGACATTCGGGAAGATCTTCTTCTGCTCGCCCACGACACGCACGACCGTGTCCAGGATCTGCACCGCGCTCGTGTCGCCGGCTTGCTTGCCCAGCTCCTGCGCCAGACGGTGCAGATGCTTGGCCCGCGGGTCCTCGACCCGGTAGACGCGGTGGCCGAAGCCCATGACGCGCCCGTGGTCGGCGAGGGTCTTGCGGATCCAGGCGTCGGCGTTTGCCGGCGTCTTGATCTTCTGGACCATCAGCATCACCTGCTCGTTGGCGCCGCCGTGGAGCGGCCCCTTCAGGGCGCCGATCGCCGAGACGATCGACGAGTGCAGGTCCGACATCGTCGCGGCGGTCACGCGCGCGGCGAAGGTCGAGGCGTTGAACTCGTGATCGGCATGGAGGATCAGGGCGACGTCGAACGTCTTCACGGCGAGCGGGGTCGCCTTCTTGCCGGTCAGCATGTAGAGGAAGTTCGCGGCCAGACTCAGCTTCGGGTTCGGCGCCACGGGCGCCTTGCCTTTGCGGATTCGCTCCCATGCGGCCACCAGGGTCGGCATCTGGGCCGTCAGCCGCAGAGCCTTACGGGCCGTGGCGTCCTTGGAGTTGTCGGCAGCGTCCGGGTCGTACGCCGAGAGCGCCGACACTCCGGTACGCAGGACCTCCATCGGCGTGGTCTTCTTCGGCAGCGCCTTCAGGAGCGACACGATCCCCGGCGGCAGCTTTCGGTTCGCGGTCGAGTTGAGCGCCTTGACGTGGGCGACCAGCTCCTTCTTGCTCGGGAGCCCGCCGTGCCACAGGAGGAAGATCACTTCCTCGAAGGAGGAATGCTCGACGAGGTCATTGACGTCGTAGCCTCGATAGACGAGACGGCCTTCCTTCCCGTCGATGAAACAGATGTCCGACGTCGATACGACGATGTCTTCGAGTCCGCCGCGACCCCCGGTACCCATTGGTCTTCCCTCGCCGAAAGGTGTGATGAAACCGGTTTGCTTTTACCATACCCCCGGCCATGCTTCAAGGCACCCCGGGGCGCGTGCGGGAGTACTACGACGAGCATCCGATCAGCGAAGCCCGCGTGCTCGCGGCGGTCGCCGGCCAAGGACTCACCGGCCCGGTGACCGCCGACGATCTCTTCGAGTTCGACCAGGACCACTACGGCGGGCTGGCCGCCGTCGACACGCTCGCGCGCCGGGCCGGAGTCGGCCCGTCGAGCCGCGTCCTCGACCTCTGCGCGGGTCTCGGCGGCCCCGCCCGGTTCCTGGCCAGCCGACGAGGCTCCGCCGTCGTCGCGCTCGAGCTGCACGCGGGCCGTGCCGCCGGAGCGGCTCGCCTCAACCGGATGGTCAAGCAGACGCGCGTCACAGTCGTCCGGGCTGACGCGACGACATTGCCCTTCGCCCAGGGCGCGTTCGACGCCTGCGTGAGTCAGGAAGCGCTCCTGCACATCGCCGCCAAGCCGGCCGTGCTCGCCGAGTGCCACCGCGTGCTCGTCCGCGACGGTCGGCTGGCGTTCACCGACTGGATCGCCTTTCCCAGCCTGGCCGATCGCGAACGGCAGCGGCTCTGGGAGTGGATGGCGGCCACGACCTTGCAGACCCTCGACAGCTATCGCGGGCTGCTGGGACGCTCGGGCTTCACGAATGTCGAGGCGGAGGATCTGTCCTCGGAGTGGCGCAGGATCGTCAGGGGGCGGATCGAGCTACACCGGGCGCTGCGCCCGCAGCGGGAAGCGCGCTTGGGCAGTCAGCAGTACCTGGAGTACGACCAGCTCCACACGTTCTTCGTGGAGCTCATCGAAGCCGGCAAGCTCGGCGGCGGGCGCTTCACGGCGACTCGCTGAGCGCTCAGCGGCCGAAGCGTTTCAGGAGATCCTGAAGCCCGCCCTCGATCTTCTGTCGCCCGGCCTCGTCGACGACGGACGCCGGATCGATGCGCACCGACGGCGAAGCGGCGTTCCCGGTCACCTTCGCCCGGATCTCGCCGCGTCCGTGATCGATTCGCAGATCGAGGTTCATGCGGCCGGTCGGAAGGCCGTAGTCTCCCGCGACCCCGACCTTGAGGGTCTTGGTCGTATAGAGGAGGTCCTTCGTGCTCAGCACGCCGTTCGTGATCTGGTAGTTCCCGGTGATCGACTCGAAATCGACGGGGTTCGACCTCAGCCCCTTGGGGACATCGGCGGCGAGCACCGACGACGCCGCGCCGGCCACCTGCATGACCACGCCGACGAGTGCCAGCGCCTGCGGGCCCACCACCTTGCCCGGGCCGATCCGGAGATGGCCGCTGCCGTCGAGCGTGCTCAAGAGATTGGACGTGTTCGTCGAGAGCGCGCCGGTGAGGTCGAGCGGTCCGGAGACGGCGTAGCCCTCGCAGAGGAAGTCGACCAGCACCTTCTCGGAGGGCACCGACTTGATGGCCAGGTCGCTCAGCTGCACGCGGGCGCCGTGCTCGAGCGTCAACGTCAGATTCGTACTGATCGCGCCGTTGCCGATCGACGTCGTGACGGGCCGGCTCTGAAATCGTCCGCCGTCCCAGGAGGCCCCGCTCATCTTCAGGGGACCCAGTGCGAGCGTGCGCTGCTTCGGCTCCGGACAGGCCTGATTCGCCTGCGTCACCTTGAGGCTCGCGAGCTCGACGTTGCCGGAGATCCGTGGCACGCCGAGCGTTCCGCCGAGCGAGAAGTCGCCCTTGATCGGACCGGCGATCATCGGGCGCGGCCCCGCCGCGGCGGCCACGAGCTTCTCGATGTCCTTGGCCTCGATGCCGATCTTGGCGCGGACCGGCGCCTCGACGAGCGTCTTGGCGCCGTTCATCGCGACGATTCCGTCGGCGAGCTTGACGGTGAGGTCGCCCGGCTTCACCACCAGCGCGCCCTTTGAAGGCGAGCTGCGTGCCCTGGCCGACCACGCCGACGTCGAGATCCTCGACGCGATACGGCGTCTCGGCCGGTCCCTTCCCGTGCGCGACGTACGTGATGATGCCCTTGTTGATCTTCAGGCGCGAGACGACCGCCGCGGCCGCGCCGCCGGCTGGCGCCGCCGCTCGGGCGTCCGGGCTTCGCCGCAGTCTTGGACTCGCTGGGGGGCGCGAGGCTGGCGACGTTCAGACGCCCCTCGGCGTTCTGGATGAGCGCGATGCGCGGCCGTTCGAGGGTGACGTCGCCGAACTCGACGCGGCCGGTCAGCAGCGGACGCAGCTTGAGATAGACCCGGCCCGTCTCGAGCGTCAGGAACGGCGCCGTGCCGAACTGCGGATCCTCGGCGACCTCGAGCTTGTGGAGCTCGATCGACGGCAGCGGAAATATCGAGACGGAGAGCGACTCGAACTTCACGGGCCGCCCGACAGCCTGCGCCGCGCCGTTGGCGATCATCGCCTGGACGCGCGGCGTGTCGATGAGACGCGGGAGCGCAAGCGCCGCGACGATCGTCAGTACGACGATCGCCGCGACGAGGATACCGAGCCACTTCAGGGCGCGCTTCAACGCGCACCCCCTGCTGCGGCTACGCGGTCTGAATGGCCGACAGCCGCCAGGGCTTCGGGCCGACCGTGCGCGTGAAGGTCCAGTACTCCTGGATATCCACCGGCGTGGTCGCCCCCTCCACGACTGCACCGGTCGCATCGTCGACCGTGTAGTCGACGAGCGACACGGCGAAGGACAACGTGACCCAGTCCTGGCCGCTCTCCTGCCAGGCCTCGCTCACGTCGGCGCGTCCGATCTGGATGCGCTCGATCCGATTCGTGCGGCCGGCGGCGCGAAGCTCGTCGCATTGGGACAGAAGCCGCGCGAACTCTTGCGGCGTGAGCCGATCGCGCACGCCACTCAGGTCACGCTTGGCGATCCCGGCCTGGACGTCGACGAACGTGCCCTTCGCCCACTCGGCGAAGGCCGCCGGGTCGAAGCTCGCGTCCATCGAGCGAATATGGCCCGATACCGCGATCGAGATCCGACTCGCCCGGCAGGCGTTTCCATCACGGTACCGCCCCCGCCGGTCGACCAGCCCTGTGAGCTCGGAGCCGTACGCGCCGGCGCCGGCATACGCCGGTGTTTCGCTGCGGCTGCGAAGCATGCGGAAGACGAAAAAGATCGCGCCGCCGATCAGCAGCAGCTCGAGAAGTCCGACGCCACCGCCGAACCCCCCACCACCCATACCGCCGAACAGCATGGAGCCGATGAGCCCGCCCACGGCGAACCCGGCGAGCCCTCCCATGAAGCCGCCGAACATACCCGGCCGCTGCGGCGCCGGCTGCATCGGCTGGGACGGGGCGGGCGCAGGAGCCATCGTGCGTGACGGGCTCGACGGGGTCGACGGCGCCACCGGTGACGAAGACGAACGTGAACCGCGGCTTCCTCCGCTCGTGGCGCGCGCCCAGCCGGCCGCGTGATCGAGCAGCAGAAGCGAAACGAGCGATATCCCGAATATGAGCAGGAGTGCTCTTGGTCGCATGTGTAGCCTCCTGGGCTATTTTAGCGCGGCGCGGTCGCCAATCACGGAATCAGGAGCACCTTGCCCGTCGTCTTCCGCCCCTCGAGAGCCCGGTGCGCGTCGGCCGCGTCTTTCAGCGGGAACTCGAACTCGGTCCGGAGCTTGAGCTTGCCGTCGCGGATCCAGCCCAGGAGCTCGTTCGAGCGCTCGAGCAGCTCGGCGCGCGTGATGATGTGGTGGTTCAGGCTCGGCCGCGTCACGAACAGCGAGCCCTTGGCGTTCAGCACGCCGAGATCGAAGGGACCGATTGGTCCGCTGGACTGCCCGTAGAGCGCCATCATGCCGCGGGGAGCCAGGCAGTTGAACCCCTTGTCGAACGTCGTCTGACCGACGGAGTCGTAGACGACCTGGAGCCCCTTACCGTCCGTCAGCCGCTTCACTTCGGCCTCGAAATCCTGCTTCGTGTAGAGAATCACGTCCGACGCCCCAGCTTCGCGGGCAAGCTTGGCTTTTTCCTCGGTGGACACGGTGCCGATGACCCGCGCCCCCCGCATCTTCGCGATCTGGCATAGCAGCAGCCCGACGCCACCGGCCGCGGCATGGACGAGGCAGGTGTCGCCGCTCTTCAGCGGGTAGGTCGAGCAGGCGAGATAGTGCGCGGTCAGGCCTTGCAGCATCGCCGCGGCTCCCTGCCGCGTGCTGAGTCCGGCCGGCAGGGTCACCAGACGTGCGGCCGGGACCGCCGCGTACTGCGCATACGCCCCGGCGACACCGGTGTAGGCGACCTTGTCACCGACCTTCACCTCGGTCACGTTCGGACCGACCGCCGTCACCGTACCTCCGGCTTCGAGGCCGAGTGTCAGCGGCAGGTTGAGCTTGTACTGGCCGGAGCGCTGGTACACGTCGATGTAGTTGAGGCCGGCGGCGTCCACTTTCACCGTGGCCTCGCCGGCCTTCGGCGTGGGATCCGCCACGTCTTCGTAGTGCAGGACCTCGGGACCGCCGGGGGCGTTGACTCGAATCGCTTTCATGAAAACTCCCTTCCAGCGGGATGACGGATCGATGCGGCCGGAATTATAGCACCGGGTCCGGCAGCCTCCGGTCGAGGAGCCCGCGGAGCCAGTGGTACATCGCGAAGGCCTCGAGGGCGAACGGAGGAAAACCGAGATAACCGAGCACGGGCATTTCGAAAACCTTGATGCCGCCGAGGTAGGGCACCGCGTAGGTCCACCTGGTGGCGGCCCAGTAGTTCCAGAACTCCCACAGCACGCCGCAGATCGCGCCGCTCGCCAGGAGTCCGAGGAGCCGTGACGCGTCGCCCCGGGCGAGGTCGGCCAGCCACGACGGACGGCCGTGCCGGTAGTTCAGCGGCTCGAGGAGGAGCACCCAGCCGGCCCAGACGAGGGGCACGAGCCAGGTCGAGACGACGACGAGCGGCAAGACGACGCTGACTGCCCCCACGGCGATCGCGACGCTGAGGCCTCGCGACGAGGGACGCCAGGCGCGAAGCCGAGCGCGGCGGAAGACCGTGGCTCGCAGAACGGCCGCCGTGAGGAACATCGCGGGGAAGATCGTCGCGAAGGACCAGTCGTAGCCCACCCGCCGCAGGAAGAGATTCGGCTCGAGGCCGTGATAGCGCCACCAGAGCCCCTGCGACCTCGGCTCCGCCCCGCCAGAAGCGCGGCGCGTTGTAGAGCTCGAAGAGCCACCAGCAGACGATCGAGGCGAGCGCGACCAGAATCCCCTCGACCCGGTCGGTCGTGAGGTACGAGCGTCCGGTGAACCGCGCCGTCAGGGCATCGATGAACAGGACATAGCCGGTCCACACGATCGGCGTGAACCAGCCGGCCACCGTCGGCTCGCCAGCGAAGAGCAGCGCTTCGGCAACCCCGATGACGCCGAGCCCGGCCCATCCATACGTCCGCATATCTCTGCAGCGTACCTACGCGGCGAACTGCAACGGCGTGAGAGCGCGCGGGAAGGGCCGTGGCGGCGCGGCCCTCAACGCATGGACGCGAGATCGATCGTGAAGCGGGTGACGTCTTTACCGTCGGGGTCGCGGACGACCAGCACCAGGCGCCCCTTCGGCGAGAGCTCCTTGACGGGGAACCCGTAGACGCAGCGCGCCAGATAACCGCCGCCCTCCGTTCGGAGCGCGGTGCGCTCGTTCTGGACGAAGGTCGGCTCGATCTCTCGATCGTTCAGGAGAATCCGCGGGGCGTAGAACCGCGCGAAGTCTTCGCGCCGCCCATGGAGATTGGCCCAGATCACCAGGCGATCCTGCTGCTCGCGCAGGAGCTTCTCGGGCTCGCTGTCCTTCATGCGCTCATTCTTGAACGCCGCGTTGCGAGCCGCGAGCACGAGCCGATGGAAGGGCGTGATGACCATGAGGGTCTCACCCGACTGGTTCGTCACGCGCCACTCCGTGTCGAACGAATCGCGGGTGATCGACTCGGCACCCACCTTGAGCGCGTCGGTTCGCTGCTGAGGCTCGAGGGTGAACGACGCGGCGCCGGCCGCCGACGGGCCGGCCAGAAGCAACGCCAGCACGGATGCCGTGAACGCGATCACTGCGTGTCGCCGACGACGACGAGGTCGAAGGCGGAGGGCGTGAAGTACTTGGCGGCCACCCGCTGGACATCGGCAGCGGTGACCTTGCTGATACGCTCCTTGTAGCGATCGGCATAGTCGAGCCCGAGACCACGATCCTCCACCGCGACCAGGAAGTCGGCGACCTTGCCCGACGTATCGAGCCGCAGCGGGAAGCTGCCGACCAGGTACTGCTTGGCCAGGGCGAGCTCGCGATCGGCGACGGGCTCACGGCCCATCCGCGCGAGCTCCTCCCGGATCATGACGATCACCTTCGGCGCTTCGGCCTTCCGGGTCTGGGCGGAGACGGCGAACGACGCGCCGTAGCGCCAGGGCGCGATCCAGCTGTAGACGGAGTACGCGAGACCGGATTCTTCCCGCACTCGGGTATACAGCCGCGAAGCCGAACCGCCGCCGAGCACGTACGAGGCGACGGCCAGCGGGAAATAGTCCGGATCGGTCTGGGTGATCGCCCGACGACCGAGCATGATCGTCGTCTGCGTCAGCTCGCGCTTGATCGTCTCTTCGCGCGGCGTGCCCGAACCGGCCGCCGCCTCCGGCACCGTCGGGACTTGCTCGCTCGGACGCGCCCACGATCCGAATCGCGCCGTGATCTCGCGACGCGCCTCGTCGACCGTGACCGCCCCCACGACGGCGATGATGGTCGTGTCGGGCCGCGCGTACTCCCGGTAGAACTTGACGACGTCGTCGCGCGTCAGCTTCCCGACCGACTCGCGCGTCCCCTCCACCGGACGGCCGTAGGGGTGGCCCTGGAACACGAGCTTTCCGAGTGCGCGGGACGCGACGGTGCCCGGATCCTCCTCGGACCGCTTGATGGCCGCCTGGATCTCGGAGACCTTGCGAGTCACCTCGGCCTGCGGGGAATGTCGGCGTCAGCACGACCTCGGAGGCCAGATCGAGTCCCAGCGCCATGTCCTTCTTCTGCGCGCTCGTCGACACGGAGAGCGTGTCACGACCCGCCCCTGCCTCGACGCTGCCGCCCACGAATTCGATGGCCGAGTCGAGCTCGGGCCCTGTGCGCTTCGCGGTCCCCCGCGTCAATACCGCCCCGGTCAGGTTCGCGAGCCCCGCCTTATCTGACGGATCGTAGACCGCTCCCGCGCGCATCAGGATACGAACGGCCACGATCGGGACGGCCGGCCGCTCCGCGACGAGCAAGACGATCCCATTCGGCAGGACCTCACGGTGCGCGAGCGGCGCGGCGGCCACCGGCCCGCGCGCCGGCCAGCACGCCAGGACCGCGAGGCACGCGAGCACCAGCGCTCGCGCCGCGCCCGCGTCGGACTGAGGCCGGCCGTTCGGGGAATGTCCGCATCACGATTTCGGCAAGAGCACGCCCACGCTCTTCTTGTCGGGATCGAACCACGCGCGCGCCACCCGCGTCAGGTCCGCCGCCGTGACGGCGCGGACCTTCGCCAGGAACGAGTCCTTCATCGCGTACCCCCCGATCAGCTCGAACCGAGCCAGCAGCGAGGCGCGCTGATGAATCGAATCTTCCTGGTAGACGAAGGCGGCTTCGATCTGATTCTTCGCGCGCGTCAGCTCCTCGTCGGTGACCGGTTCCGTCTTGAGCCTCTCCATGTGCGCGCTCAGCTCGGCCTCCAGCTTCTCGGGCGTCTGGCCCGGCATCGGCGTCGCCCAGAACCAGAACAGGCTGGGATCGATCGAGAAGTAGGAGTTGTCGCCGCCGGCCTCGAGGGCGAGCTGGCGCTGATAGACGAGATCGCGATAGAGCCGCGAGGCCCGCCCGCCCGCGAGAATGGTCGAGAGCACTTCGAGGGGCACCGAGTCGTCGGAGCGATGGTTCGGCACGTGCCAGGCCATGTACACGATCGGTAGCTCGGCCTGCTTCTTGACGATCACGCGCCGCTCGCCGTTCTGAAGCGGCTCGACCGCCAGCATCGGCGGCGGGACCTTCCCGCGCGGGATCCGTCCGAACCGGCGCTTGATCTTCTCGAGCGCGTCGTCAGCCCGGAATGCCCCGACCGCCACGATGATCGCGTTGTTCGGCACGTAGTACGTCTTGTAGAAGGCGCGAATCTCGTCGGGCGTGATCCGCTTGATGTCGTCCATCCAGCCGATGATCGGCGCGCCGTAGGGATGCGCCTTGAAGGCGATGGAGCTCACCTCTTCGCCGAGGAAGCCACTCGGGTCGTCCTCGGTGCGGGTCCGCCGCTCCTCGATGACGACCTGACGCTCCGAATTGATCTCCTTGGGATCGAGGAGCAGGTTCTGCATGCGGTCCGCCTCGAGATCGATCACGAGGTCGAGCTTGTCCGCCGCGATGTCGACGTAGTACGAGGTGACGTCCTGCGACGTGAACGCGTTGTCCTGGCCGCCGTTCTGCTCGACGAGGCGCGCGAACTGCTTGGGGCCGTGGCTCGGCGTCCCCTTGAACATCAGGTGCTCGAGGAAATGCGCGATGCCGGTCGCGCCCCGGTGCTCGTTGCGCGAGCCGACTCGGTACCACACCTGGAACGACACGA
Organism: uncultured Candidatus Rokubacteria bacterium; assembly: GCA_963789955.1. Taxonomy (GTDB): domain Bacteria; phylum Methylomirabilota; class Methylomirabilia; order Rokubacteriales; family CSP1-6; genus AR31. The sequence continues at coordinate 416,088 of CAWBMV010000012.1, read as the reverse complement.
TCGGACTCCGCGAGTCCTCGATCAGCAAGACGCGCAGCCCGTTGTCGAGCGTCGTGGCCACGACCCGGTCGGCCGCGCGTGCTCCTGAAGAAATCAGCAGCGAGACGACGAGCAGAGGCAGGATGGCGATGCGCACCGTCTGATTATACCGCCCACCCCATCGATGGCCGGTGTATCATCCTGCGTGATGCGCGCCATCGTGCTCGTCTTGCTGCTCGCGATCCCGCAGACCGCGGTCGCCCAGCAAGCGTGCACCGAGTCGCTGGCCTCGCTGTTCGAACGGGTCTCGCCCAGTGTCGTGTCGATCCAGGTCACCAAGATCAACAAGGCCAAGCCGCAGCGGCGGTTCGAGACCGTCGTCGGCTCCGGCCTGCTGATCGAGCGCGACGGTCAGGTGCTCACGAACGCGCACGTCGTCGACGGCGCAGCCTCGCTGTCGGTCACGCTCGACTCGGGCGCGCGCACGCCGGCCCGGGTGCTCGGCATGGACACGGTGACCGACCTGGCGCTCCTGCGGATCGAGACGCCGTCGCCGCTGCCCGTGGCGCGGCTGGGTGACTCCGCCGCGCTACGGGTCGGCGACGAGGTCGTCGCGATCGGCAACCCGATGGGCCTCGAGCAGACGATGACCCGCGGCATCGTGAGCGGCCTCAACCGCATCCTGCCCGGGCTCGCCGAGCAGCCGATGATCCAGACCGACGCCCCGATCAATCCCGGGAACTCCGGCGGGCCGCTCGTCGACCGCTGTGGCGCCGTCGTGGGCATCAACACGTTCATCTCGGAAGAGGCGAACTCGATCGGCTTCGCCTTGCCGATCAACGCCGGCAAGGCGATCCTGCGCGACCTGCGCGAGACCGGCCGTGTCGTCCGCCCGTGGCTCGGGCTGCAGGGCCGGGAGATCGATTCGCAGGTCACGTCGGTCCTCCGGCTCCCGCTCTCGCCGGGCTACCTCGTCGAGGTCGTGTACGAGGGCAGTCCCGCCGAGAAGGCGGGCGTGCGCGGTGGGAGCCTTTCGGTGGTGGTGCAGGGCGAGGAATACCTCGTCGGCGGCGACATCCTGACCGCGATCGAGAACACGCCGATCCGGACCCACCAGGACTATCTGTCGAAGGTGAAGACGTTCAAGCCGGGCCAGCGGACGCGGCTCACGATCATCCGTGACGGTCAGCGCCGTGAGCTCTCGATGACGGTCGGTGAGCGCCCCCGCTTGCCGGCCGATCTCAGCGACTAATTAATTTAGCTACCCCCCGCCCTCCTGCTCCAGGAGGCGCCGCGCCGTCTCGAAGATCCCCCGAAGCATCGGCCGCGTCAGCTTGCCCGTGAACGTGTTCTGCTGGCTCGGATGGTAGGTCGCGATCAACGTCATCCCGTCGTCGAACCGGGTCACCGCGCCGTGTCCGAACCGCGGCGCCGGCCGCTGACGTGGCGCACCGAGCGCCCGCCGACCCCTGAGGTACGCCTGCCAGCCGATGCGCCCGAGCCCCACGACGACCCGGACGCGCGTCAGCAGCCTGAGCTCGGTCAGCAGATACGGCTCACAGTGCCCGATCTCTTCGAGGGTCGGCTTGTTGAACGGCGGCGCGCAGCGCACCGCCGCCGTGACGTACGCGTCAGTCAGACCGAGACCGTCGCCCTTGTGCTCCGAGGTCGGGCGATTGGCGAAGCCCGCGTGGTGGAGCGCGTCGAAGAGCCAGTCGCCGCTGCGGTCACCGGTGAACATCCGTCCCGTGCGGTTACCGCCGTGAGCCGCGGGCGCGAGCCCCACCAGCAGGAGCCGGGCGCGCGGGTCGCCGAAGCCCGGCAGCGGCCGCGCCCAGTAGCGCTGGCCGAGATACCGTCGCGGCGGCGCCGCCGCGACCGCCTCGCGATGCGTGACGAGACGCGGACACCGACGGCACGCGACGATGCGCGCGTTCAGCTGAGAGATCGAGCGAGGATTTTGCAATCCGACGGGATTGTGACACGGTGAAGGCGATGGCGTCATCCGCCGGCCGTGCTCCGACGACCCGCGTGCCCGCGATCATCGTCCACGGCGGGGCCGGCGCAGATTCCTCCCAGGCACCCGAGTTCCGCCAGGGTGTGCGTGCCGCCGTGCTGGCGGGATGGCGCGTGCTGGCGGAGGGTGGCACCGCGCTCGACGCGGTCGAGAGCGCCGTGCGCGCGCTCGAGGACGACCCGCGCTTCAACGCGGGCCGAGGCTCGGTCCTGAACCGAGACGGCACGATCGAGATGGATGCTTCGATCATGGAAGGCGACCGCCTCCAGTGCGGGGCCGTCGCAGCCCTGGTCGGCGTCGCGAACCCGGTCACCGTCGCCCGGCGCGTCCTCGAGTCGCGCCGTCACGTCCTGCTGGTCGGCGACGGCGCGCTCGCGTTCTCCCGCTCCGTCGGGATCCCGGAGTGTGATCCGGCATCGCTCGTCACCGATCGCCAGCGAAAGCGTCACGTGGAGCTCGCTCGCAAGCCGATCCCGCCCGGCGGCGGGACGGTCGGGGCGGTCGCCCTCGATCGCAACGGCACGACCGCGGCCGCCACCTCGACCGGTGGCACTCCCGGCAAGCTTCCCGGACGCGTCGGCGACAGCGCCCTGATCGGCTGCGGCACCTACGCCGACAGCTCCCTCGGAGGCGTCTCGTGTACGGGCGACGGCGAGGCGATCATCCGTGTCGTCCTCGGCCATCGAGCGCTCCGGTATCTCAAGGACGCCGACGATCCGGACTACGCGGCGAAAGTCGCGGTCGATCTGCTGGTCGAGGAGGGCGGTGGCCAGGGCGGCCTCATCCTGATCGACTGGCGCGGCCGCCCGGGGTACGCGACCTCGACCCGACTGATGCCGGTCGCGATCATGTCGCCCACACTCGCCGAGCCGCAGGTCCCCTTCTGAGACGAATGCTCGACGCGAGTGACGTCGACGCCGCGCGCAAGCGGCTCGAAGGCGCGATCTACCAGACGCCCTGCGCATATTCGCAGACGCTTTCCGAGCTGAGCGGCGTCCGCTGCTTCGTCAAGCTCGAGAACCTCCAGATGACCGGCTCGTTCAAGGAGCGCGGCGCCGCCAACCTGCTCCTGCAGCTCGGGCCCGCCGAGCGGGCGCGCGGTGTCGCAGCGGCGAGCGCCGGCAACCATGGGCTGGCGGTCGCCTTCCACGCGGCGCGTCTCGGTGTCAGCGCCGTGATCGTGATGCCGGAGTGGGCGCCACTCATCAAGGTGACGTCCTCCCGGCGGCACGGCGCAGAGGTCATCCTGTCCGGTGTCAACTACGACGAAGCGTATGGCCGCGCGCGGCAGGTCGCGACCGAGCGAGGACTGGCCTTCGTCCATCCCTTCGACGACGAGCGGGTGATCGCCGGCCAGGGCACCCTCGGGCTCGAGCTCCTGGAGCAATGCCCGGACATGGATGCGGTCGTCGTCCCGATCGGCGGCGGCGGACTGGTCGGAGGCGTCGGCCTGGCCATCAAGGCCGCGCGCCCCGAGGTTCGCGTGATCGGGGTTCAGGCCGAAGCGTTGGACGCGATGAAGCAGGCGCTGGCCGACGGGCACGCGGACGACCGTGCCGCCCGCATCGACGATCGCCGACGGTATCGCGGTCCGCCAGGTCGGAGAGATCACCCTGGACCTGGCCAGGCACTATCTCGACGACGTCGTGACCGTCACCGAGGAAGAGCTGGCGAACGCGATCCTGCTCCTGCTGGAGATCGAGAAGACCGTCGTCGAGGGCGCCGGAGCCGCTCCCCTCGCCGCGCTCCTGAATCGGAGGCTCGGCCTCGAGGCGAAGAACGTCGTGCTCGTGCTCTCCGGCGGCAACATCGACGTCACGATGATCTCGCGCATCATCGAGCGCGGCCTGGTCAAAGACGGGCGCCTGGTCAAGCTCAGCGTCATCCTCCGCGACCAGCCGGGCGCGCTCGCGCGGCTGTCGGCGCTCGTCGGCGAGGCGCGCGCGAACATCCTCCACATCGAGCACGAACGCGCATTCGCGCGCGCGGCGATCGGCGAGAGCCGGGTCGAGCTGACGCTCGAAACCTCGGGGCGCGAGCAGATCGACATCGTGAAGCGGCATCTGATCGAGTCCGGCTACCAGGTCGAAGAGCGCCGCGGCTGACGTCAGCTCCCCGCTGTCGGCGTGGCCTCGCCCAGCGAGTCGGCGATGATCGCGCGGGCGCGCTGCGCGAGAGCCGTGGCCGCTTGCCGCGGCTCGAGCGACGGGTCGGGCCTGAGCGGGAGGTGGTACGTGATCGCGATCCGCCCTCGGCGCGGGAGCACTTGCCCGGGCGGCCACGCCTCGTGCCCACCGGCGATCGTCACCGGGAGGACCGGGACGCCCAGGCTCGTGGCCAGGCGAAACGCGCCGAGCTTGAATCGTTCGACCCGCCCCGTCCTGGTGCGCTCGGCCTCCGGGAAGATCATCAGCACGTGGCCCGCCGTGAGCAGCCGCACCGCTTCGCGCATCGACGACGGATCGGCCGCATCGATCCGAACCGGAAACGCCCGAAGCCTCCGGATCATCAAGCTGAAGACGGGGATCTCGAACAGCCGGTTCCAGGCCATGTAATAGACGCGTCGCCGCACCGGGATCGTGACGAGCGCCGGGTCGGCGTAGGTCTGGTGGTTCGGCGTGATGATCAGCGGGCCGCCGGTGGGAATGTTGTGCAGGCCCGACAGCTCGAGACCGAAGTACGCGCGGCAGAGATGGTGGAATCCGGGTCGGACCAGATCGAGCAGGGGCGTGCGCACGGCCCTCTAGACTACACAAAAAAGAGCGGGGCCGGATCGCTCCGGCCCCGCTGGCAGGTATGGGTTGACCGTCAGTGAGTCAGTTCTTAGTCGTCGTCGGCCGTTTCGAGCTCTTCCTCGGCCGGTACGAACTGGCGCCCGAGGCGCTCGATCCGGTCCTGGCATCGAACGCACGTCGTGACTTCAGGCAGCGCCTGAAGCCTCGCGGGCGAGATAGCTTCTTCGCATTCGGTGCACGTTCCGTAGTCGCCGCTCTTCAAGCGCTCGAGCGCCGCCGAGAGCCGGTTGACCCGGTCTACCAGGAGCTCGCGGGTGGCGAATCCGATCTCGCGCCGCTCGTTCTCCTGGATCTCGTCGACCTCGTCCGCGTAGGGCGAGTTATCGCCGATGGCACCAGCAAGTTCCTCGACCGCCACCGCTCCACCCATCATTCGGAGCCGGCCGACAGCCGTTCTAAGGTCCTCTTCTAACCGCTCGCGAATCGTTTCCATGGTGTGGGCCTCCCTGGCACCCTACCCTCTAACTGGGCCGGATACGGGTGCAACCCCTATGCCTGAGATGAGACGGGGGGCCCGATGGATTGATTCACCAACGATTGTGGAGGTTTGGGCGGGGAGAGGGCTTGCCTGCTCGGGCGGCCTGCCCTTTTGGCCTGTCATTTTTGGCGGCAAGATGGGCACATTTTGCCCAGCGAGTCGGGCGGAACGCGCCCACTTCCGGAAATTCGCGCCAGCTAACGCAAAAACGGGCCCTACCCGGGCTGACTTCAACCCAGGCAGGGCCCGCTGTATCGGTGTCCGCGGTGAGAAGTTAGTGCAGCGAGCTCAGGCGCGTGAGCGCGCCGCCTCGATGGCCCCTTCCTCCCAGATGCTGTGCTTGCGCGTCTCAGGCATCACGAAGATCGCGATCAGAAACATGATGGCGGGCACCGCGATCGGATAGATCAAGGCATACCCCACGCTGCCGGTGGAAAGGTACATCGAGGTCGTCACGATCGGGACCAGCCCGCCACCCCAGCCGTTGCCGATGTGGTACGGCACCGACACCGAGGTATAGCGGATGCGGCTCGGGAAGAACTCGGCCAAGAACGCGCCGATTGGCCCGTAGGTCATTCCCACGTAGTTGACCAGGATCACGACGATGAAAATCGACATCCCGTAGTTGAGGTTCTTTGGATCAGCGTAGTTGCCCAGGGCCATATAGAGCGGATAGTAGGTGATCGAGGCCAGGGCCATACCGCCCAGGATGATCGGCTTGCGGCCGATCTTGTCCGAGAGCCATCCCCAGAAGATCAGGGTAGGCGTGGCAATCAGCAGCGCGATGCCGACGATAGTGCTCGAGGTCAGCACGTCGAGTTTCTTGACCGTCTGTAAGAAGTAGAGCGCCCAGAACTGCCCGCTGTACCAGACACAGCCCTGTCCCAGCACGACCACGCTGGCGATCGCGACGTACTTGAAGTTGCTGCTGAGAAACGCCTCGCGCCACGGGTTGGTGGTGGTGCGGCCCCTCGCCTTCATGTCCTGGAAGATCGGCGTCTCTCCGAGCGAGAGCCGGATCCAGATCGCGATCGCGACCAGCAGGAGCGAGATGATGAACGGAAGTCGCCAGCCCCAGTCGTTGAACGCCTCGACGCCGAGATAGGTCCGGATCCCGATGATCGTCGCCAGCGAGACGACGATGCCCAGAGTGGGCGACGTCTGAAGCCAGCCGGTGTAGTACCCGCGATGCTCGTCCTCGATGTGCTCGGCGACGTACGTGATGGCGCCTCCATACTCCCCGCCCAGGCAGAGACCCTGGACCAGTCGCAGCGCGAAGAGAATGAAGGCCGCGGCGAGACCGATTGCCTGGTACGTCGGAACGAAGCCGATGAGAGCGGTCGCGATTCCCATCCCGCTCAAGGTCACGATGAAGGTGTACTTCCGGCCGACCTTGTCGCCAAGCCACCCGAACACGAACGCTCCGAGCGGCCGGATCAGGAAACCGACAGAGAAGATCGCCACCGTGCTGAGAAAGGCCGCCACCGGGTGGTCCTTCTCGAAGAACTTCACCGCCAGGATCGAGGCCAGGCTCCCGAAGATGTAGAAGTCGTACCATTCGATGATGTTGCCGACGGATGCGGCAATGACGACGCGGCGGAGCTCGTTGAGTGGAACCTTGGTCGCCCGCATAAGCCTCCTCTGTAGTCGGTTCGGTTCGATCCGCTCTTCTGGCGGCGCCTGATCATACCGCAAAGTGCCCGCCACGCAAGCAATTTGCTTAGCCGGACGCCACTAGCGCTTCCTGCTCCTCGTACTTCGTCTTGAGCGAGCCACGACGGCCGGGTCGGCGAGCGTCGTTGTATCGCCGAGCGCCCGGCCCTCGGCGATGTCGCGCAGCAGTCGGCGCATGATCTTGCCGCTTCGGGTCTTCGGCAGCTCGGCGGAGAAGATGATGTCATCCGGACGGGCCAGGGCGCCGATCTTCTTCGCGACATGCCCCTTCAATTCGTCCATGAGCGCGGGCGAGCCGTCGATCCCGCTCTTCACCGTGACGAAGGCTGCGATCGCCTGACCCTTGATGTCGTGCGTCTTGCCGATGACCGCCGCCTCGGCGACCGACTTGTGGTCGACGAGCGCCGACTCGACCTCCATGGTGGAGACGCGGTGCCCGGAGACGTTCATGACGTCGTCGACGCGTCCGAGGAGCCAGAAGTAGCCGTCCTCGTCGCGCTTGGCGCCATCGCCCGTGAAGTAGATGTTGTCGTACTTTGACCAGTACTGCTTCACGAAACGGTCGGGGTCACCCCAGATGCCGCGGAGCATCCCGGGCCACGGCTTCCTGAGCACCAGATAGCCCGCCTTCGCGGGCTTCCCCTTCTCGTCGAACACCTCGGCGTCGATCCCCGGGAACGGCAGAGTCGCCGAGCCCGGCTTGAGCACCGTCAGCGCCGGCAGCGGCGTGATGAGGATGTGGCCGGTCTCGGTCTGCCACCACGTGTCGACGACAGGGCAGCGGCCTCCGCCGATAACCTTCCAGTACCAGACCCACGCCTCCGGGTTGATCGGCTCGCCGACGGAGCCGAGCAGCCGCAGGCTCGACAGGTCGCAGCGCTTCGGATACTCCTCGCCCCATTTCATGAACGTACGGATCGCGGTGGGCGCCGTGTAGCAGATCGTGACGCCGTACTTCTCGACGATGCGCCAGAACCGGTCCTTGTCGGGATGGTCGGGCGTGCCCTCGTACATCACGGTCGTGGCCCCGTTCGCCAGCGGCCCGTAGACGATGTAGGAGTGGCCGGTGACCCAGCCGATGTCAGCCGTGCACCAGTAGACGTCCTCGTCGTGGAGATCGAAGATCCACTTGTGAGTCGCCGCGACGCCGGTCAAGTAGCCGGCGGTCGTGTGGATGATGCCCTTCGGCTTGCCCGTGGAGCCCGACGTGTAGAGCAGATATAGAAGGTCTTCGGAATCCATCGGCTCGGCCGGACAGTGGGCGGCCGCGCCCTTGACGAAGTCGTCCCACCAGATGTCGCGACCGCTCTGCATCTCGATCGGCTGGCCGGTGCGCTTGAGCACGATGACGGTCTTGACGCCCGGCGCGCCACGCAGCGCCTCGTCCGTATTCTTCTTGAGCGGCACCGTCGACCCGCGCCGCCAGCCGCCGTCGGCCGTGATCACGAGGGTGGATTCGGCATCGTGGATGCGCTCGCGCACCGCTTCGGGCGAGAAGCCGCCGAAGATCACGCTGTGGGCCGCGCCGATCCGCGCGCACGCCAGCATTGCGATCGGCAGCTCGGGCACCATCGGCATATAGATCGTCACGCGATCGCCCTTGCGGACGCCGTGGCGCTTGAGCGCGGAGGCGAACAGGTTGACCTCGCGGTAGAGATCCCAGTACGTCAGGACCCGCGAGTCGCCGGGCTCGCCCTCCCAGATCAGCGCGGCCTTCGTCTTGCGCGGCCCGGCCACGTGGCGATCGAGGCAGTTGTAGGCCACGTTGAGCTTGCCGCCGATGAACCATTTGGCGTACGGGCGGCTTCCACTCGAGCGTCTTCTTCCAGGGCTTGAACCAGTGGAGCTCCCGGGCCCGCTGCTCCCAGAACTTCACGGGATTGCGCTGCGGCCTCGGCGTAGATCGCCTTCTTGTTCATCACGGCGTTCTTGGTGAACGCCGTGGGCGGGGGAAACTTGCGCTTCTCCTTGAGGAGCGCCTCGATCGGAAGATCCGCCTTCACCTTGGGCTGAGCCATAGCTCCCCTCGTGTGGTGGTTTGCGAGTGAATCGGCATCTGCTCGGGCGGTCGCGGGGCTATCGGGAGCTCCCCACGGTCGCGCCGCGCGACTTGCGCCGGGCGACGCCGGTCTTGATGGCCGCCTCCGCGACGGCCGCCGCGACGGCGGGCACGACGCGGCTGTCGAACATCGAGGGCGTGATGTACTCCTCGCCGAGCTCGTCCTTGGTCACGATTTCCGACAGCGCCTGCGCGGCCGCCAGCTTCATCTCGTCGTTCACGCGCCGGGCGCGCACGTCGAGCATGCCGCGGAAGAATCCGGGGAAGCAGCAGGAGTTGTTGATCTGATTCGGATAGTCCGAGCGGCCGGTGGCCATCACCCGGACGTACGGGCCGGCTTCCTCCGGCTGGATCTCGGGGACAGGATTGGCCATCGCGAAGACGATCGGGTCGCGGTTCATGGCCTTGATGTCCTTCAGCGAGACCACGCCGGGGCCCGACAGCCCGATGAACACGTCGGCGCCCTTGAGCGCGTCCGCGGCCGTGCCCTTGAGTCGCTTCTCGTTGGTGTGCTTGGCGAACCACTCCTTCATCGAGTTCATGTTGTCGGTGCGGCCTCGGTAGAGCGCGCCGGCCCGGTCGCAGGCGATGATGTGCTTGGCGCCGGCCTTCATGAGCAGCTTGGCCGTCGCGATCCCGGACGCGCCCGCGCCGATGAACACGATCCGCACGTCCTGCGAGCCGCTTCTTGACGATCTTCAACGCATTGAGCATGGCCGCGAGCACGACCACGGCCGTCCCGTGCTGGTCGTCGTGGAACACCGGGATCTCGAGATCCCGCTGCAGCCGCGTCTCGATGTCGAAGCAGCGGGGCGCGGAGATGTCCTCCAGGTTGATGCCGCCGAAGATCGGCGAGATCGCCTTGACGATCGACACGATCTCGTCGACGTCCTTGGTCGCCAGGCAGATCGGGAACGCGTCGACGCCGGCGAACTCCTTGAAGATGAGCGCCTTGCCTTCCATCACCGGCGCCGCGGCCGCCGGCCCGATGTCGCCGAGCCCCAGCACCGCGGTGCCGTCGGTCACCACCGCGACGCAGTTCTGCTTGATCGTCAGCGCGTAGGCCTTCTGCGGATCGTGGTGGATGGCCATGCACACGCGGGCGACGCCCGGGGTGTACGCCATCGAGAGATCGTCGCGCGTCTTCACCGACATCTTGCCCCGGACCTCGATCTTGCCGCCGAGGTGCATCAGGAAAGTCCGGTCGGAGACGTTGACGACCTTGACCGCGCGGACGCCGCGGATCTTGTCGACGATCTGCTGGCCGTGGGGCTCGTCGCGCGCCTTGAACGTGAGGTCGCGCGTGATCGTCGACTTACCGACCTGGACGAGGTCGATCGCGCCGATATCGCCACCGGCCTTGCCGATCGCCGAGGTGACCTGCCCGAGCATGCCGGGCTTGTTCGTGATCTCCAGCCGAACCGTGAGGCTGTAACTGGCGCTGGGCGACTGCATGTGGACCCTCCTCTGATAGTGATCGGCGGCCGCGCCCCAGCCGGTGTAGCCGGACCCGGGACGCCGCGGCGGCGGGCACTCCCCGCTGGAGCGCGCGTATTCTACCTCTGTTGCAGCGGATTTCGCGAGGGACTGAGCGGCGCCTGCCTTCGCGGGCCTGGGGGCCCCGCCGGCCGAGGCGAGCCTGGAAAATGTAGTACGCTGCACCCGGAGGCGGCGCCCATGATCGACGTCAAGACGGCTGACCGGGAGCTCCAGCTCTACATCCGCCCGCAGACGTTCCCGGTGGCGATCCGGATGCTCCGGCCGGGGGAGGAAATCCCCGAGAAAGCCCGGCGGCCGGCGCGCGATTTCAAGAAGCTCAGCATGAACTGCCAGGTCATCGACATGGCCCGGCGCTACGGTTGGATGATCGCGCTCACGCGCGAGGATCACATCTGCTCGCTCGGCATCGCGGCGCTCGGCTTCGAGAAGCCGACGCACCTGCACAACTCGGGAACCCTGTGCGAGGGCATGTACACGGAGACGAAGTCGGCGGGCCAGCGCTCGGAAGCCGCCGTCGACAAGTTCTCGCCGGGCGAGTACTCGACCTTGCTGGTGGCGCCGCTCGATCGCACGACGTTCGAGCCGCACCTGGTCTGCATCTACGCCAACCCTGCGCAGGTGATGCGCCTGACCCAGGCCGCGCTCTGGAAGCGGGGCGGCAAGCTGACCTCCGCCTTCGGCGGCCGCATCGACTGCTCGGAGATCATCGTCACCACGATGCGGACCGACCAGCCGCAGGTGATCCTGCCGTGCTCCGGCGATCGGATCTTCGGCCAGACGCAGGACCACGAGATGGCCTTCACGATTCCGTGGGGTCAGATGGAAGAGATCATCGAGGGCCTCAAGGGCACCCACAACGGTGGGATCCGCTACCCGATCACCCAGTTCCTCGAGTACGAGGCCAAGCTGCCGCCGAAGTACATGGAGGCCAGCCGGATCTGGGAGGTCGAGCACGGCCGGTCGCAGTTCACGAACCGTGATCGGGTGGTGGCCGCCTATCGCCGGTCGTTCGCGGATCGCGTGCCGGTCTATCCGATCGTCGCCTCGTTCGCCGGCACGCTCGACGGCCTGTCGATCGAGGAGTACTGCACCAACGTGCCGAAGGCGATCACGGCGATGTTGAACTACTACGAGCGCTATCAGCCCGACGTGGTCCTGGCCTACAACGACCTCGCGAAGGAAGCGGAAGCCTTCGGCTGCCGCGTGAAGTACTCGGACTACGTCGTGCCGTCGATCGACCAGCACGTCCTGCACGAGGACAAGAGCAAGCTGGCGAAGCTCACCATGCCCGACCCCTACAAGACCGCGCGGCTTCCCGGGTTTCTCGAGCAGTGCGAGGCGCTGGTGAAAGCGAAGCCGCCGACGGCCCTCGGGGCGGTCGCTGTCGGTCCGTGGACGATCGCGATGCTGCTGCGCAACCCCGAGACGATGCTGCTCGACACGTTCGAGGACCCGCAGTTCATCCACGACCTGATGCGGGTCGCGACCGACTTCTGCAAGCTGTGGGGCGACGCCATCGCCAAGACCGGGATCGGCCTCTCGTTCTCGGAGCCGACCGCGTCGATCAGCCTGATCTCTCCCGACAACTACCGGGACTTCGTCGCGCCGTATCACAAGGAGCTCGTCGACCACTTCAAGGCCAAGAAGGTCGGCGTGACGACGCACATCTGCGGCACGACCTATCCGATCTACGAGGACCTGCTCCGCTGTGGCTTCACGACGATCTCGTTCGATCTCGACCAGCAGGGGGATCCAACCCTCTACGTGGACCAGCTCACGCGGTTCATGGAGGTCTCGAAGGGGCGGGCGGTGGCGATCGGGAACGTGGACGCGACGAAGTTCGAGCGCTCGACGAAGGAGGCGATGGTCGCCGACGTGCGGCGGTGTATCGACGCGGCGGCGAAGCAGTCCGCCTTCATCCTGTCGACGTCCTGTGAGATCCCGCCGCGCTCCGACGCCGAGATCGTGAAGTGGTTCATGGACGCCGCCCGCGAGTACGGGCGCTACGACCGGATCTTCGACGGGGCCGAGCCCGCGCCGACCGCCTGAAGCCGGTGCTCGTCGCCTGCGCTCGAGGCACGCCGGTCGGTAAAACGACACCGGGGTCAGCCTGTTGGCTGACCCCCGCGTGCCTACGATTGCGGCAGCCTCGGTCGTGACCGAGGCTCCCGCCTCATCGTGTCGGTCTTACCACTTCACGGGCTTGGACGGCCGATGCGCGTACCCGCTGTCCCGCCCGCCGCCGCCACCGGGTCCCCGTCCACCACCGCCCGGGCGGCCGCCGCCTCCCGGCCGATTGCCGCCACCGCCGCCGCCACCCGTGCGGGCAGCCTGCGGATTCGAGATCTCCACCGTGATTCTCCGGCCGTCGAGCTCGCGCCCGTTGAGCTGAGAAATCGAAGCCGTGGCCTCCTCTGCCGTGTTCATCTCGACGAACCCGAATCCCCGGGACTGCCCGGAGAATCGATCGGTGATCACGGTTGCGGAAAGAACGTTACCGCACTGTGTGAAGAACTCCCGGAGCCCTTCGCTGGTCGTGGAGTACGCAAGACCGCCTATATAGAGTTTAGATGCCATCGGAACCCCCTCGGACTGTCTTCCGCTCTCTTGCACGCCCCGCGAACGCGGAAGGTCACTTTCATCGGAGGCGAGGTCCGCCCAAAGCGGCGGACGCATTCAGTGTACACAGGCTGAGGCGACGCGCAACTAGGCGACGCGCTTTGTTGCCGCGCGTCACCCGCCGGCCGTCACCGGAACTCGGCGGGAGCGATGCCGTACGAGTTGATCTTGCGATAGAGCGTCTTCGGATCGATCGCGAGCAGCGCGGCCGCCTTGCCGCGGTGGCCGCTCACCTGCCGAAGAACCGCCACGATGTGCTGTCGCTCCATCGTTTCGAGGCTGCCGCCCTCCGAGGGCACGGTCGGGGCGTTCGGTCCGAGGACCTCCGGCGGAAGATCCGAGGGAAAGATCTCGTCGCCCTTGCTCAGGATGACGGCACGCTCGACCGCGTGGAGCAGCTCGCGGACGTTGCCCGGCCACGCATAGGCCTCGAGCGCCGCCATGGTGGCGGCGGCCAGTCGCTTGAGACCGTACTTCGCGTTCGTCTCCACGAAGTGCTTGGCCAGGAGCGCCACGTCGTCGCGGCGCTCGCGCAGGGGCGGCAGGCTCACGGTGATCGTATTGATGCGATAGTAGAGGTCCTGCCGGAACTCCCCCGTCTTCATCGCCTGGGCCAGATCGCGGTTGGTGGCGGCCACGAGCCGGACATCGACCCGGCGCGGGCGCGTGGCCCCAACCCGGAAGAACGTCCCGGTCTCCAGCGCGCGCAGGACCTTCACCTGGCTGTCCGGCTCCATCTCGCCGATCTCGTCGAGGAACAGGGTGCCGCCGTCGGCCAGCTCGACGAGACCGGGCTTGGTCCCGACCGCGCCGGTGAACGCGCCCTTTTCGTGACCGAACAGCTCGGACTCGAAGACCTCACGCGGCAAGGCGCCGCAGTGAATCGGCACGAACGCCCGCGCGGCCGCGCGTCGAGTGCTCGTGGATCGCGCGGGCGACGAGCTCCTTGCCGGTACCGCTCTCGCCCAGGACCAGCACCGCCGAATCGGTCGGGGCCACGCGATCGATGATTCTCAAGACCTCGTGCATCCGGGCGCTCTGCGTCAAGAGACCCCCGAACGGGGCAGCACCGGGGGCGTGAGCGCGAAGGGCCACGTTGTCGCGGACAAGCTGCCCCTTCTCCGCCGCCTTGCGCACGATCACGTCGAGCTCTTCGATCTTGGTCGGCTTGGTCAGATAGTCGTAGGCGCCGAGCTTCATGGCCTCGACGGCGGTCGCGACCTCCTGGAAGCCGGTCAGCATGATGACCTGGGGCGCCTCGGGGACCGTCGAGAGGTCGCGCAGGACGTCGAGCCCTTCCTTCTTCGGCATCCGCATGTCCAGGATGACGACGTCGTACGACGTCTCGCGAATGCGCTCGAGGGCGGCGACCCCGTCCTCCGCGCCGTCGACATCGTGGCCGCGCCGGGCGAGCTCGCGGACGATGAGCTCGCGCAGGTTCCGCTCGTCGTCGGCGACCAGCACGCGGATCTGTCGGCTCACAGCGGCAGCACCACGCGGAAGACGCTGCCCTTGCCGACAACGGAGCTGACCTCGATTCGACCGCCGTGATCGTTCACGATGCCCTGGGCGATCGCGAGGCCGAGCCCCGTCCCCTGCCCGGGAGGCTTGGTCGTGAAGAACGGATCGAAGATCCGACCGAGGTTCTCGGTCGGGGATCCCCGGGCCTTCGTCCTCCAGCTCGATCTCGACTTCGTCGCGGGTCCGACGCGATCGGATGATCAAGGTGCCACGGCCCTCCATCGCTTCGAGCGCGTTCGAGGCTAGCCCGAGACACACCTGGCGGAGCTGGCCTTCGTTCACCGCGACCGTCGGCAGGTCGGCATCGAGCTCGGTCACCACCCGGCTCCGCGCGAAGCGGGACTGGTGAGCCAGAAGCTCCGCGGCCTTCAGGACGACACCGTTCAGATCGGTCGCGCTCCGCTGGCTCCCGGGATCACGGACGAACTGTAGCAGGCTTCCGGTGATTTCTTTACAGCGATACGCCTCTTCCTCGATGAGCCGCAGATAGTGGCGGAAGTCCGCCGGCTCGGACAGCCCGGCCGGATCGCCCTCGTCCAGCCGCCCGTGGAGCGATTCGGCGCATCCGGCGATCGTCGCCAGCGGGTTGTTCAGCTCGTGCGCGACGCCGGCCGCGAGGCGTCCGGCGGTCGTGAGCCGCTCGGTCAGCAGCATCTGGCGCTCGAGCCGCTTCGCGAGCGTCACGTCCTCGACCAGGAGCACGGCATGGGCGCCGCGATCGCTGGCGGCCTCGACCGGCGCCGCGGTCAGGCGAAAGATCTTGGCGTCGCCCGCGACGACCATCTCCTCCTCGATCGAGCCGACACGCCGCATCCGGAAGGCGTCCCGCAGCAGGCTCTCGATCGGCTCCACCTTGTCGGTCGGCAGCAGCCGGGCCAGCGGCCCGCGCACGCCCGCGTCGCCGGCGAGGGCACGGCCACCCGCCGAGTTGACCCGGACCACGTTCAGATCGGTGTCCACGACGAACACGCCGAGCGGAAGCGTCTCCAGGACCACCTCGACGAACCGTTTCTGGGTGTCGAGCTCCCGGGTACGGTCGGCGACCATGGCCTCGAGCTCGGTGTAGAGGCGCGCGTGCTCCAGGGCGATCGCCGCCTGGTCAGCCAGCGCCACCAGGAGCTCCTCTTCGTGCGCCGAGAACTCGTGGACGTCGCGCCGCAAGACGCTGATGGCGCCGATCGTCTGATCGCCGCACAGAGCGGGACCGACGAGCATCGAGCGGAAGCCGCCCTTTCGCGCCAGATGACGGATACTTGTTGCGCTGGTCCGCCCAGAGGTCGCTGCTCTGCATCGGACGCCGCTCCTGCACCGCGCGCCCGGCCACGCCTTCGCCCAGACGCAGTCGGACCGTCGACACCAGCTCCTGCGGGACATCGAGGCTCGCGACCATGACCAGCTCGTTGGTCGGCGGATCGAAGGTCGAGACGCTGCACGAGTCGACCCCGAGCACGCCTCGCGCCTCTTCGAGGATCATCCGGATCGTTCGGCCGACGTCGAGGCTCGCCGTGACGGCGCGCCCGGCCTCGAGGAGCGCGCGCGTCTCGCGCGCGCCGCGCACGCTCTCGTCGAAGAGCCGCGCGCCGTGGATCGCAATGCCGGCGTGCTCGGCGAAGGCTTCCAGGACGCGCTGGTGATGCGCCGTGAAGCTGCGGGGCCGCGTCGAGAAGGCCGAGACCACGCCGATGACCGCGCCCACGACCTTCAGGGGAACGCACAGCAGCGCACGGATCCCTTCGCGCGCGTCCACCTCACGCTGCGCCGAGCGCACGTCGCTCTGCACGTCACCCACGCGGATCGCGACGCCCTCGGCCGCCACGCGGCCGATGATCCCCTCGCCGATCGGCACCGAGAGCGTGCGCCACTCCTCGCTCTGAACGCCGTGAGCGGCCGCCTGCACGACGTGCGTCCGCTCGCTGTTGAAGAGCGCGATCCCGCACCCGCTGGCCCCGATCAGCGCCGGGACCGAGAGGCTGATCCGATCGAGGACCGACGCCACGTCGAGGCGCGCGGTGATGAGCTGACTGGTCGCGTGTAGCGCCGCCAGCTCGTCGGTCCGGCGCCGGCTCTCTTCGGCGAGACGCCATTGTTCGATCCCGAGGGCCAGCGGGCGCCCGAGGTCGGCGATCGTCTCGACGTCCGCGTCGGTGAACGCGCGGGGCCGGTTCGCGGCGAGCACGACCGCGCCGAGGACCTGGCCGCCGCACACCAGCGGGACGAACACGACCGCGCGGAAGGCGCCCGCGGCGAGAATCCGGCGGCTCACCTCGGGCACCTGCTCGCGCTCGACGTCGTCGATCCGGATCGGCGCGCCGTCGGCCACGACGCGCGCCAGCAGGGTGCCCTCGAGCGGCATCCACCGCTCGCGCGGCCTCGGCGTCGCCGGCGTGCGCGGCGTCACGTTGACGAGCTCGAACTCACGCCGCTCGGCCGTCGAGCAGCGCCACGGTGAGCAGGTCGAACCGCACGAGCTTCGCGGCGCCCCCGGCGAAGGCGGCGAACAGGTCGTCGATCGTGTGTCGCGCCGTGAGCACGCGGGTGATCTCGGCGACCGCCGCCTCGCGACTCACCCGCTGCTCGCGCTCGCCGAGCTGCTCGAGCGCCGCGCCCAGCTCCTGCGGCAGGTCCGCGGGCAGCGCCGTCGCCTTGAGGGCGCCGACGCGACCGACGAGGACGAGCTCGCCGACGCGGCGGCTCGGGGAGCCGAGCGGCGTCCGGAGCAACGCCGACCCGCCGCTCGCCGGCGCGCCCGGCGGAACGACGCGCGTGAGCTGCGGGCGGGCCGCGGGCGTCGCCGCGACCGTCGTCAGCCACTCCCGCAGTGCGGCCGGCGAGCGCTTGGCGCCGGCCGTGACGACGATCGGCTCCTGGCATCGCGGCCTGAACGCGATCGCGCCGGCCGTCGCGCCGGTCAGCTCCACAACGCGGCGCAGAGTCGTGACGAGGCCGTCGGCCACCGTGGGCGCCGAGAAGATCGGCGTCACCAGATTCCGGAGCGCTCGCTCGTTCTTCACGACGTCATGGCGGCGTCAGCAATCGGCCCGGGAGGCTTCCGGTGTGCTGGCCGTCCTTGATGACGAAGCGGCCGTTCACCAGCACGTGCTCGATGCCCGACGGGTACTGGTGCGGCTCCTGGTAGGTGGCGCGGTCGGCGACCTTGCGCGCGTCGAACACGACGAGATCGGCGCGAGCGCCCACGGTGACGACACCGCGGTCTTTCAGCCCGAGGCGGCGGGCCGGCAGCTGAGTCATCTTGTGGATCGCCTGGGGCAGGCTCAGCACGCGCTGCTCACGTGCGTACTCGCCCAGAACGCGCGGGAACGTGCCATAGCTCCTGGGGTGCGGCTTGCCGACCGCCAGCTCGCCGTACGGCGCGAGCGCCGAACCGTCGGATCCGATCATCACCGCGGGGTGAGTCAGCGCACGGCGAAGATCGCGCTCGTCGAGCTGGAAGAGGATCATATACCCCTTGCCGCCCTCGGCGACGATCAGCTCGATCGAGGCGTCGAGCGGGTCGATCCCGCGACTCGCCGCGATCTCCGAGATGCGCTTGCCCTCCGCGTCCTTGCGCCGCCCGCAGGAGGCCACCATGACGTTCTCCCAGCCGATCCGGTCGAGGAGGCCCTGGCCAACCTCGGGCGACTCGATGTCGCGGCGGATTCGCTCACGCTCCTGCGGATCGGCGAGACGCTTGAGCATGGCGTCGATCCCGCCCTCGAGCGCCCAGTCCGGCAAGAGCGTCCGGAGCGTCGTGCTCGAGGCCGTGTAGGGATAGACGTCCGCCATCACGTCGAGCCCCTCGGCCCGCGCCTCGTCGATGAGCTGGAGGGCCTCGGCGACCTTGCCCCAGTTCGGCCGTCCCGCGGCCTTCACGTGACTGATCTGGACCGGCAGGTCGCCCTCGCGCCCGACGTGGATCGCTTCGCGGATGGCGTCCAGCAAGGTCGCGCCTTCCCCGCGGATATGGCTCGCGTAGAAGCCGCGATGGCGCGAGGCGGTGGCCGCCAAGGTGACGATCTCATCGGTCGTGGCGTACGAGCCCGGAGCGTAGATGAGGCCGGTAGAGAGCCCCCAGGCCCCATCCTCGATCCCGTCGGCGATATAGCGTTGCATCCGGCTGAGCTCGGTGGCGGTCGGCTCACGCCGCGCGAAGCCCATCGCGGCGATCCGCAGGGTGCCGTGGCCGATCAGCTGGATCACGTTGAGCGCCGTACCGCTGGTGTCGAACGCTTTCAGGTACTCGCCGACCGAGCGCCAGCGGAAATCCATGCTCGCCGGGACGTGCAGCGCGAACCCTCGGAGATCGTCCAGGAACTCCGTCGACACGGGCGCCGGAGAAAAGCCGCAGTTGCCGACGACCTCCGTGGTCACGCCCTGCCTCACCTTCGACTCGGCTCGCCGGTTGTCCCACAGCCGCCAGTCGGAGTGCGAGTGCATGTCGATGAAGCCGGGCGCCACGACCTTGCCCGACGCGTGCAGGTTGCGGCCCGCCGGCTCGCGATGCAGGTCGCCGATGGCCGCGATCTTGTCGTCCTTGATCCCGACGTCCGTGCGATTGCCCGGTCGCCCGGTGCCGTCGATGAGCTGTGCGCCCTCGATTTTCAGGTCCAGCACGCGGCGGCGCTAGCCTCCGGGAACCCGGGTGAAGCCGAGCACGCGCTCGCACCACGCGGCGACACCGAGGAGACGACTCGACGCGCCCGCCGCCTGCACGAGCTGGATGGCGTGGGGCAGCCCGGAGGAGGCGATACCGCTCGGCAGGGTGATCGCCGGGACACCCGCGCTGCTCCAGGGCGAGCACAGCGAGCCGTCGCCTGTCGAGCCCAGGCCCGCCGGCGCAGGCGCCGGCGCCGTCGGGCACAGGAGCGCATCGTGCGCGGCCAGCAGCGGCGTCACGTCGTCGCGAAACGCGAGCCGCGCCCGGTTGGCGCTGACATAGGCCGTCGCCGGCACACGGAGACCCGCTTCGATGAGGCTCCGCATCTCCGATCCGTACTGATCGGCGTGCTTGCCGAACCACGGCTCGTGATAGGCCGCGGCCTCGGCTTCGAGGACCGTGAGCCCCGCCGCGGCGAGATCATGAAACGAGGCCGGCAGCTCGACCTTCGACACGGTCGCCCCCGCGCGGGCAAACGCGTCGGCGACGGCCTCGATGTGCGCCGTGACCTCACGCGACGCACGGCCGAGCAGCTCGGGAGCCAGCGCGAGTCGCGGCGCGCTCACCGCCGACGGCTCCAGGTCGCGACCGGCCAGCACGGACATCGCCAGGGCGGCGTCGCCGACCGAACGGGTGAGCACGCCGACGTGATCGAGCGACCACGCGAGCGGGATGACACCCGCGACCGGTACCAGGCCGTGCGTGCCCTTGAACCCGACGACGCCGCAATACGCGGCCGGCCGAAGCACGGAGCCGACCGTCTGCGAGCCGAGCGCCAGCGGCGTCATCCGGGCCGCGACGGCGGCGGCCGAGCCCGCCGACGAGCCGCCGGGCGTGTGGCCGTGGTTCCACGGGTTCCGGGTCGGCGCCGGATCGCGGTACGCGAACTCCGTCGTCACGGTCTTCCCGAGCACGATCGCGCCCGCGGCACGGATCCGCGCCACCGACGCGGCATCGGCGCTCGGCCGCGTGTGGGCGAAGGATTTCGCGCCTCCGGTGGTCGGCATCCCGGCGACGTCGAAGATGTCCTTCACGCCGATCGGAACGCCGTGAAGCGGACCGCGCAGCCGTCCCGCGCGCGCCTCCGACTCCCGTTCGCGCGCGACCGCGAGCGCGCCCTCTCCGTCGACGTGGGCCCACGCCTTGAGCTCGGAGTCGAGCGCGCGCATCCGCGCCAGGCACGCCTCGACCAGCTCGACCGTGCTCACGCGACCCGCGCGAACCGCCTCCGCCGCTTCGCGAGCGCCGAGCGAGGACAGGTCAGCGGATCGCATCGAGAATCTCCGCGACGACCTCGAATCGGCCGAACGAGGGCATCAGGTAGGCGCCCGCGTAACGCGTCCGTACGGCACGCACCAGCTCCTGCGCCATCTCGATGCCGACCCGGAGCGCGCCGTCGCCGGCCTCGCGCAGACGGCGGCGGACGTCCTCGGGAATCGTGATGCCCGGGACCTCGTTGTGCAGGAACTCGGCGTGGCGCGCGCTGTGGAGCGGAAGAATGCCGACCAGAACCGGAACGGGCGAGCCGCCCGCGACCTCGAGGAAACGATCGAGCTGCGCCAGATCGTACACGGGCTGGGTCTGGATCCATCGGGCGCCGGCCCGAACCTTGCGGTTGAAGCGGTCGATCTCGCGCGGGACGTCCTCGGCGGCCGGGTTCAGCGCGGCCCCCACGTAGAACGAGGTCGGCTCGCCGATGCTGCTCCCAGTGGCGTCCTGCCCCTCGTTCATCCGGCGGAGGATCTCCATGAGTCCGACCCCGTCGACGTCGAAGACGGCCGTGGCGTTGGCGTAGTCGCCCGCGCGCGGCGGGTCGCCGGTCATCGCCAAGATGTTGCGCACGTCGAGCGCGTGGGCGCCCAGCAGATCGCCCTGGATGCCCATGAGATTCCGGTCGCGACAGGTGAAGTGCATGTTGATGTCGAGTCCCGTCGCGTCCCGCACGAGGAGCGCGGTCGGCAGCACCGCCATGCGGACCCGGCCGAGCGAGCCGTCGTTGATGTCGACGATGTCGACGCCCCGCTCGCGCAGGAGCTTCGCGCCCTGCACGAGCTTCTCGACCGTGTGGCCCCGCGGCGGATCGAGCTCGACCGTCACGACGAACTCGCGCGCGGCGAGCTTGCGCCCGAGCACGGTCGGCGGACGCGCGACATGCAGGCCGGGGGCACGGCCCGTCGCGACCGGGCTGACCGTGACCGGCGCGTGTCGGGCTTCGGGTCGGGCCGGCCGCCGGCGATCGAGCACCTCGCGCATCGCGGCGATGTGCTGGGGCGTCGTGCCGCAGCATCCGCCCACGAGGCGCGCGCCGGCGTCGACCATGCGCTGGGCGTACTCGGCCATATACGCGGGAGAGGACAGATAGATGAGGCGCTCGCCGATCCGGCTCGGCAGGCCGGCGTTGGGCTGGATGCAGAGCGGCACGCGGCCGGCTTCGGCGTGCATCTGCTCGAGAACCTCGTAGAGCGTGCTCGAGCCGACCGAGCAGTTGGCGCCGAGCGCCTGAACGGGCAAGCGCGCGCAGGACCCGCGCGACCTCGGCGGCCGGGCGCCCGGTGAAGGTCACCCCGTCGTCGGTGAACGCCATCTGGGCGATGATCGGCGCGTCGGTGATCGCGCGGATGGCCGCCACGGCGAGCGCGACCTCCTCCAGGTCGGAGAACGTCTCGATCACGAACGCGTCGACACCGCCCTCGAGGAGGGCTTCGGCCTGCTCACGAAACGCCGCCCGCGCCTCGTCGGGCGTGACCGTGCCGAGCGGCGCCAGGTACTTCCCGAGCGGACCGATGGAGCCCAGGACGAAGACGTCCCGGCCCGAGCTCTCGCGCACGTCGCGCGCGAGCGCGACACCACGCCGATTGATCTCGCGCACCTGGTGGTCCAGGCCGTGGACCGCGAGCTTGAACCGGTTGGCGCCGAACGTGTTGGTCTCGATGCAATCGGCGCCCGCGGCGATGTAGTCGGCGTGGATCGACTGGACGACCCGAGGATTGTTCAGGTTGAGGACGTCGAAGCACGCGTCGAGCGAGACCCCGCGCGAGTAGAGCAAGGTGCCCATCGCGCCGTCGCAGAGGAGCGGCCCCGCGTCGAGGCGACGGCTAAGCTCGTACGGCATGCGCCTCCCGCAATGCGGTCAAGATACGCGCGACGACCTGATCGGCGCCGATCCCGGTCGTGTCGATCGTGATGTGCGCCCGGCGGTAGTAGGGCTGCCGCGACCGATAGAGCTCCTCGACTTCGGTCATCGACCGGCTCTCGAGCATGGGCCGGTTGCCGATCCGGCTGGCGCGCTCGTGCAGCTCGCGCACGTCGCCGTCGAGCCACACCACGGTGCCGAGCTCGCGCAGGAGCTCCATGCGGCCGTCACGGCACGGCATGCCGCCGCCGGTCGCGATCACGTCACCCGACTTCAGCTTGAGGCTCTCGATGGTGTCGGCCTCGAGCTGGCGGAATCGGGCCTCGCCGGCCTCACGGAAGATCTCGGGGATCGAGCGGCCTTCGCCGGCGACGATCATGTCGTCCGTCTCGACGAAACAACGCCCGAGACGACGGGCAAGTAGGCGTCCGCACACCGATTTCCCGGCGCCCATGAACCCCACGAGAATCACGTTATCCCGCCGCATCCCCGCATCGTATCAGATCACCCTTACGCTGGAGGCGATGTGGGTTGGCGGTAGTGCGCGACGAACGGGGCCTGTCGCCGGGGGGCGTACCCACGCGACCGGCTGCGTCACCCGCTCGCTCGATTCGCAGCTCTTCGAGCTGCGCGCGAGACGAGGGGGGCCCACTCCGCCGCTCGCGTGGGTACGCCCCCCGGCGCCACCCGTTCGTCGCACGCTTCCGCACCTCGCTTCGTCACCCGCTGCCGATGGACTGTCCGAGGGGCCGGCGAGATCTTTGAGGCCTAGCGGCTGGACGGATTCGCTGACCGAAGTACGGCCGGATCGCATCGGGGTTAGCGGTGGACGGTGTTTCGGGCGGGGGTGCGGCGGTAGGCGCAGTCGCGCATCCAGCAGCGCGAGCACTGGCTGAAGTAGTGGTCGACCTTCGCGTGCGGCCCCGCGGCGGCCAGCAGCGAGATGGATTTCACCGGGCTCATGAAGCAGGCCTCGTTGAGGGTCACGCCGATCGTGTCGCCGGGGCACATCTCGAACAACGCCTGCTGCTGGGTCACGTCCCAGTGGCCGTATCCGGGGCTCACCCGGTTCGTGACCGGGAGCCCGAGCGGGATCGCCTCCTGACAGAAGAGATCGTTGACGTACTCCGCCAGGCTCTCGACCGCGCCCGACCCGACGCTGTCGAGCATGGCGGCCAGCGGCAGCTCGCGCGTGTCCCACAGCTCGGCGGCGCGCCGCTCGAGCCCATCGCCGATCGTGCACACGGCCGCCGCGAGCCACTCGATCGAGCCCCAGAGACGCTCGACGTTCGGAATCGTCAACGTGACGCCGCCCGCCTCGATCGTGTCGGCGCCGGTGCGCGTGACGGGAAGCCACCGCACGACGGCACGCGGGGCGATCAAGGTGCGGCCGAGCGCCAGCGCTTCATCGAAGAGCGCCAGCACCTCGGGACCGGGTGTGTCGACGGACTTCTTGTAGCCCTGGAAGCGCAGAACCTCGTCGGGGTCGATCGCGAGCGGGAGCGTCGTGAAAACGCGGGAGCCGGTGGGAAGCTGCTGGGCCACTACCGATGCTTCTGGCGCGCCTGCACGACCTCGGCGATACGGCGGATGTGCTCGGGGTTCGAGCCGCAGCACGCGCCGACGATGTTGCATCCGGCGTCCAGGAGCGCCGGGTACTCGCGCGCCATCTCGTCGGGCCCGAGCTCGTACGTCACGGTGTCGCCGGTCGTGACCGGCAGCCCCGCGTTCGGATAGGCGACGAGCGGCGCGTCGGTGACCCGCCGCATCTCCCGGATGATCACGATCGCGCGATCCGGCCCGCGCCCGCAGTTCATGCCGATGACGTCGGCGCCGGCGGCGAGGAGATTCTTGGCAATCTCCGCGGGACTCTCGCCCCACATGGTCCGGTCGCGGTCGTGGAGCTCCTCGTACTGGAAGAACATCGTGGCCATGACCGGCAGATCGGCGGCGGCCTTGCAGGCTCGAATCGCGGCGGTGCACTCCTGCGGAAACATCATGGTCTCGACCGCGAAGAGATCGACACCGCCCTCGGCGAGCGCCTCGGCTTGCTCGCGAAACGTCTCGACGTACTCCTCGTCGGTGACGCCGTCGTCGAGCGCGTAGTCGATCGGCAGGCGGCTCGTCGGCCCGATCGAGCCGGCGACGTAGCCCGCCGCCGGCGCAGCGGCTCGCGCCAGCCGCGCGCCCTTTTCGTTCAGCTCGCGCGTCCGGTCGCCGATCTTGTACTCGTTCAGCTTCAGCCGCGTGCCGCCGAACGTGTTCGTCTCGACGATGTGACTGCCGGCGCCGAAGTATCCGGCGTGAATCCCCTGCACCACGTCGGCGTGCGTGTCGTTCCACAGCTCCGGACACGCCCCGTTCGTGAGCCCGGCCGCGAACAGCATGGTGCCGTAGCCGCCGTCGAACACGAGCGTCTCGCCCGCCCGCACACGCTCGACGACCTGCCACCCGCGCGCCGTCACGAGGCGACCTCGGCGCGCGCCGCCACGAGCGCCTTGGCCTTGACGACGGCCAGGGTGGAATCCTTGGCGTAGCCGTCGGCGCCGATCTCGTCGGCGAACGCCTGGCTCACCGGCGCGCCGCCGACCATGACCTTCACGCGCTCGCGCAGGCCGGCCTTGATGAGCGCGTCGATCGTGCGCTTCATCGCGGGCATGGTCGTGGTCATCAGGGCCGAGATGCCGACGAGGTTCGCGCCGTGCTCGCCGACCGCCGAGACGAATGCCTCGGGCGCGACGTCGCGGCCGAGGTTCACCACCTTGAACCCGGCGCCCTCGAGCATCATCGCGACGAGGTTCTTGCCGATGTCGTGCAGGTCGCCCTGAGCGGTGCCGATCACGACGATGCCCAGATAGTCGCCGCCGCGCGCCGAGGCCGTGATGAGCGGCTTGAGCAGGTCGAGCCCCGCGTACATCGCGCGCGCCGACAGGAGCACCTGGGGCACGTAGTACTCGTTGCGGCGGAACTTCTCGCCGACGACGTCCATGCCGGGGATGAGTCCTTTGAAGATGAGCGCCTTCGGATCGAGCGAGAGATCGAGGCCCTCGCGCGTTTTCCGGGCGACCGTGTCCTTGTCGCCCACGATCAACGCGCGCGCCATCGTCGGATAATCGAAGGTTTCGTCGCCCATGCGCTTCGCGCCATCTTACAACGATTCCGGTGTGTTAGTATCATCGAGGCGATGAGAATTCGCGTGCTCGGCGCCTTCGGAGGCGAAGGGCTGGGGCATCGCCCGTCGTCCTTCCTCATCAACGACAAGATCCTCCTCGATGGCGGCTCGGTCACCGGCGCCCTGAGCGTTCCACAACAGCTCGCGATCGAGCACGCGATCATCTCGCACGCGCATCTCGATCACATCGCGGGGCTCGTCTACCTGACCGAGACGCTCGCGTTCTGTGAGGTCGGCGCGGCGGTGACGATCAGCAGCATCGATCCGGTGATCACCGCGCTCCGTTCCAACGTCTTCAACAATGCGCTCTGGCCCGACTTCAGCAAGATCCCCCACCCCGACGTGCCGGTCGTGAAGTTCCGGTCCTTGATCGAAGACGTCGAGCAGCGGGTCTCCGATCTCTGGGTGACGCCGGTCGCCGTGAGCCACTCCGTGCCGGCGGCGGGACTCATCGTCCACGACGGTTCGACGCGGCCTGATCTACTCGGGAGACACGGGTCCCACCGAAGCGCTCTGGCACACGGCGCGGAGCCTACGAGGCCTCCGCGCGATCATTCTCGAGTGCGCCTTCCCGAATCGGCTGGGGCCGCTCGCTCAGGTCGCCAAGCACATGACGCCGGCGCTGATCCGTCGCGAGCTCGACAAGCTGCCGCCCGACGTCCCGGTCTGGATCTTCCACGTGAAGCCGCAGTTTCACGAGGAAGTTGGCGAAGAGCTCGCGCGCATCGATTCGTCTCGCATTTCGATTCTCGAGCAGGATCGGACTTACACCATCTAGGGTCTCGCTTGGCGCGCGCGGGAGTCGGGCGGGGGCGAGGGGGCGGGGGCAGCCCTCCGCGACCTGGTAGCCACCGCGCGGGTTGGACTTTTCTGAGGAGCGCCGCTTCGGGACAAGCCTGACTACACAGGTCGCGGAGGGCTGCCCCCGCCCCCTCGCCCCCGCCCGTCTGCCAGCGCTCACACCGTGGCCAGATGGTCTACGTCGAGGGCCTGCGAGATCGCTTGCGCGTCGGATCGATGCTGAGTGGCTTAGCTTCGGGATCAGAGTCTCAGAATCGATGTCTGCGGGGCGGGTCGGCGCCGGTGATGCGCGGAGCGGGAGCTAACTGCGGACCGGGCCTAGCTGTCGGGGATCAGGACGACGGTTTCGGTGGAGATTTCTACGCGGACCTGGTCGCCCAGGCGGAAGATGCGGGTTTCGCCGGCGTCCGGGAGCTCGACCTGGACCGGGGCCTGGGCGCCGATCTCGATTTCGTACAGGTGACGGGAGCCCTCGAAGACCCGGAGCGAGATCCGCCCGGGAATGCTCGGGCCTCGCGCCATCGCGGCCTCGGTCATCGACAGGGTTTCGGGTCTGAGGACCAGGAGGCCGCGATCGCCGAGCCGATGTGTGCCCATGCCGGCGACGGGCACACGGTCGCCGCGCTCGGTTTCCACGACGACGCCGAGGTCACGGAGCTCGATCACACGAACCGGAAGGAAGTTGGCGGGCCCAAGCGCCTCGGCGACGGCCCGGCTCCGGGGCCGATGGTAGACCTCGGCCGGATCGCCCACCTGCACGACGCGCCCACCGTCGATCACGGCGAGGCGATCGGAGAGCGCCAGCGCGTCCGCCGCGTTGCGCGTGGCGTGCACGGTCGTCACCGCGAGGTCCCGGTGGAGCTTGGTCAGCTCGAGCCGGAGCGACTTGCGCGCCGTCGGATCGAGGTTCGCGAGCGGCTCGTCCAGGAGTAACACCTGCGGCTCGACGGCGAGCGCGCGCGCCAGAGCAAGACGGCGGCGCTGCTCCAGGCTGAGCTCCGCCGGCTTGTGCGCTTCCACGCTCGCGAGGCGAAGCCGGCCGAGCACGGTCGCCACTCGTCGCGTGATCTCGTCAGCGGGCACGCCCTGCTGCCGAAGACCAAACGCCACGTGCTCCCGCACGGCCATGTGGGGCCACAGCGCGCCGTCCTGGAAGACGTAGCCGACGCCGCGAAGACGTGGGGGTACTGCCGAGATGTCGTGGCCGTCGACGAGGACGCGCCCCCGCGTGATCGGCAGGAACCCGGCGATCGCGCGCAGGACGTCGGACTTGCCGGATTTCGGCGGGCCGAGAAACGTGAAGAACTCGCCATAGCGGACGTGCTGCGTGATCCCGCATACGCCGGGCGGCACTCCCCCGCGCGTGTCGAGCTCGTCGAGTCGGATATCGACGAGCGGGCGCTCGCCGCCGTTCACGTCCGCGCCCCGCTCTCGCGCATCCGGACGAGGGGGAGGCAAGCCAGCCCGATCGACGCCAGCAGGCAATAGACGACCGCCGGCGACGTCCACGCGAGCAAGCTGGTGGCGGCCACCGGACCGATGAAGCCGGCGCCGATGCGCGCGGCGTTGATCACACCGATCGCCGAGCCGCCCGCGTGCTGGACGACTCGCGACACGACCAGCGGGAACACGGGCGCGATCGACAGCACCTGCACGAATCGCAGCCCGCCGTAGGCCCACACGGACCCCACCGCCGCCAGCGCGGCGACCGAAATCGACGAGGCGACCAGGAGAGTTCCGATCAGCCTCCGCTCGGGGAACAGCTCACCCAGTCGTGGCACCGCCAGGGCGCCGAGGGCCGCCGCGACTCCCGAGACGAAGATCAACACGCCTCCGACCTCCAGGGTGCGCTCCGCCTCGACCCCGAGGCCGGGCAGCACGTGCGGCAGGATCGACGTGAAGTAGAACACCTGGATCGACCCGCCGAGCACGACCATGGTGACCGCCGCGACTTCCCGAGGCCGGACGGGCCGAGCGGCGGCTCCTGCCTGCTGCGCGTCCGGCGGCCGGGGGACGGCCCAGTGAACGAGCGCCGCGCAGCCAATCAAGATGATGCCGCCCAGCACGAACGAGCCGCGAATGCCGAGCCGGGCGGCGGCGATCGCGCCGAAGAGAGGCCCCATCACCTGCCCGACCGTCATCGACGACTGCAGCGCGGCCACCCGGCGGCGGACCTCCCCGCCCTCCGCGCCGCGCCCGACCATGATGAAGCCGAGCGTCGATGCCGCGCCCATGGCGCCGAGGATGAGCCGAGCGAAGAAGAGCTCCGGCAGGGTACGTGCGAGCGCCATCACGAAGAAACCGAGGCCCTGCAGCGCCTCGACCGCCACGTAGCACGCCTTCGGGTTGCCGCGGGCGGCGTAGCGACCCCAGATCGGTGCGGTCAGCACCGTGACGAGCGAGGTGATCCCGACGATCCACCCCGTCCATCGCAACGTGGCGGTCGGCTCCAGGGTGCTGACGCGCTGGATGTGAAAGGGCAGGCTCACGAAGACGAACGACCACGCGAACGAGCCGAAGAACATCGTGACGGGGAGAAGATGAGGCCCGGACAGCCTCAACGCGGAATCACGCTACGCCATGCGCCTCATCGCTGCGGGCTGCATCTCGGCGACAATTCAAGCACAACGCCCAGCCCACCCGCAACCACCCGACCTTGCGTCCGGCCGATCGGAACGCGCGGCCCTTCCTACCTCAGCACCGGCCCTCTAGTCCGACTCATGCTGGGCCATCCGCTTGAGGGCCTTCCGCCTCTTCTTCCGGGCCTGAGCCGACTTGCGCTTCCGCTTCACCGACGGCTTCTCGTAGTGTTCCCGCCGCTTCATCTCCTGAAAGAGGCCGTCCTTCAGCATCTGCTTCTTGAGCTGCTTCAGAGCCGCGTCGACCTGGTTGTCGAAA
This sequence comes from uncultured Candidatus Rokubacteria bacterium, assembly GCA_963789955.1. Taxonomy (GTDB): domain Bacteria; phylum Methylomirabilota; class Methylomirabilia; order Rokubacteriales; family CSP1-6; genus AR31. The sequence continues at coordinate 386,788 of CAWBMV010000012.1, read as the reverse complement.
ACGACGATCTTCACTCAGGGCACCCGTAGACGTCGTGTCGAGCGATGGGGCTGGTAGGGGACGGAGTTGTCGACGGCGTCCATCTGCTTGAGCCGCTTCGAGCCGTGCTCGACAGCGCTGGCAATCGTCGGAAAGCTATCGCGTGACTCTTCAACGACCTCACCAGCGTAGTTGACGATGCGCCACCGCCAGCGGGAATCATCCTGCGGCGTCGAGACCGCGCCGACCTGCACGGGCTTACCACCGCCCCCGGCTCTGGCCGCCGCCGCCGCCGCGCGAGGCACCGCCACCTGACCCTGGGGCCTTCGCCCTCTCGACCTGAATGGACCGGCCGTCGAGATTCGTGCCGTTGAAGCGGCTGATGGCCTGATCGGCTTCCTCGGGAGTCGCCATCTCGACGAACCCGAAACCGCGCGAACGGCCGGTATCCCGGTCAGTCACGACCTGCGCCGACTCGACCACCCCCGCCTGGGCAAATACCTCACGCAACCGTTCGCTGGACGTCGAGAACGGCAGGCCGCCGATGAAGAGTTTCTGGGCCATGAGACGCCTCCCACAGGTCTCCCGCGCGTTGACGGCACTCCCTGGTACGCGGAAGACTGCGCCAGAGTCATGGTCTGGTGAAGGAAGGATCCGCAATGGACCTGCGCCGCGACCAGACCCTCCCAGTGTGGCACGGCTAATGCGCGGCCGGCGATCTATTTACGAACGGCATTTCCCGGGGCACCGAGGGAGCCAAACCCCCCGCCGCGTCTGTTGACCGCCGGCCGGGCGACGGTCTAGTCTCGGCCCCGCGGTTCTCAGCCGTCAGCGCGAGGACTCCGGAGGGCGACATGCAGTGTCCGCAGTGCCAGCGGGATCGGCGCACCGGCGCGAAATTCTGCGACGAATGCGGGACGCCGCTCGAGTCGGTCACACCCGGCGGCTCCCGTACGCCGTCGTTTGCAGAAGTCGCCAAGGCCCTGCGTGAGGCCCACGAGCAGCAGACGGCCACCGGCGAGATCTTGCAGGTGATCAGCCGCTCCCGCACGGACATCCAGCAGGTATTCGAGACGATCGTGCGGAATGCTGTCCGGCTGTGCGACGGGTTCTTCGGTATCGCGTTTCGGTACGATGGGCACGAGCTCAGCATCATCGCCCATCACGCGTTCTCCCCGCGGGCCGTCGAGGAGATCGCTCGCTCCTACCCCGCTCCCCCCGGCCCCGAGTCGATGTCCGGACGAGCCCTCTTGCGCCGCGAAGTGATCCACGTGACCGACGTCACCGTTCCGGGTCCCGAGACGGCCTCGCGTTCTCAGCAACTGGGACTCGAGCTCGGCTATCGCGCATTCCTGGCCGTGCCCATGCTGCGCGACGGCGAGCCCATCGGCGTGATCAATGTCGTGCGCGTCGAGCCGCGCGCGTTCACCGACCGGCAGGTGGCGCTCATGAAGACATTCGCCGACCAGGCGGTCATCGCCATCGAGAACGCCCGGCTCTTCCTGGAGATCGAGGACAAAAGCCGACAGCTCGAGGTCGCGAGCCAACACAAGTCCGAGTTCCTCGCGAACATGTCCCACGAGCTGCGGACGCCGCTGAACGCCATCATCGGGTTCTCCGAGGTCTTGGCGGACCGCATGTTCGGTGAGCTCAACGAGAAGCAAGCGGAGTACCTGAAGGACATCCATGCCTCGGGCACTCATCTGCTCACGCTGATCAACGACATCCTCGACCTCTCGAAGATCGAGGCCGGACGCATGGAGCTAGAGCTAGCGGAATTCCATCTGCCCACCGCCTTCGACAACGCCCTGGCTCTGGTTCGCGAGCGGGCCACGCGGCGGGCCATCACCCTCGAAATGAGCGTGGATGATCGGCTGGGCTGGGTTCAGGCTGACGAGCGGAAGATCAGGCAGGTCGTCTTGAACCTACTGTCGAACGCGATCAAGTTCACCCCGGAGGGCGGACGGATCGAAGTCGGAGCTGTGCGGCGCGATGGATCCATCGAGGTGTCGGTCAGCGACACGGGGATCGGCATCGCGCCCGAAGATCAGGCGGCGGTGTTCGAGGAGTTCCGCCAGGTCGGGACCGCCGAGAAGAAGGCGGAAGGGACAGGCCTGGGTCTCACCTTGTGCCGGAAGTTCATCGAGCTCCACGGCGGGAGGATCTGGGTGCACAGTCGGCTCGGCTCCGGCTCGACGTTTACGTTCACGATCCCGGTGCCTGGTGCGCCTTGATCATGCAGAATCCCTGCGTGGAATGGCTATCTGCTCACGGTGGCGTGTCCGTGTGCGATCACATTCGAACGGATGGCACGGCTGGACGAAACGCCGAACGCTGGCTGCTTACCGTCTACGCGATGAAGAGCGCTCCAATAGCCAGTCGATAATGGCCCGAGGATCCTCCGCATCATTGGACGGCCCGATCGCGGGGGGGGATTGGGTTACGGTGCCGACACGGCCGGCCGGCAGGAGCGGCCTCATATCCGCGGCAGTCGTGCCGATGCCGGTCACGAGCCTCGACTGTGTATCGCCGTTCGCAGTGAAGCTGACGTTCGTGCTCGCAGTCGCAGCGCTCGTGGCGGTGAACCTCATGGTCACCTCCGCGGTCGCTCCGGGCCCGAGGAGCGTGAACGGACTGCCGAAGTCGATGCTGAAGGGGGCCGGTACAGACCGTGACCATGACGGTATCGGCACTCGTGCTCCGAACGACCAGGTCCGAGTGGCGGACGTCTCGATAGTAACCCTGCCGAAGCTCACAGGGCCGTGGGCGTGACGGCAATCTCGGGCTGCGCAACGGCGCCGGCGACAGCCGAACACGCGCTCTCCTTCCCGTCCCTGTGGACGGCGGTGACGGAGACGTTGTAGGTGGAGCGAGACGTCAGCCCGTGAGCTGGAAGTCGACCGTCTGGATCCGGTGATCGAGCTGGCGCGTCGGATCGACGGACATCCCCAGGCGCGGTCGAGGTCGACGCCGCGACCTGCACGAAGCTGAGCCCGGGCACCTGCGGAGGACGTGCTGTAGTAAACGCGATAGAGGGCGATGTCTCTCGAGTGAACTCCCGCCAGCGTTCGTGGTGGGCGCGGTCGAGGAAGCATTGATGACGCCGGCGTGGCTCGAGGCGGTCACCAAGGGGATCCCGTTCAACGTCAGTCGAATCGCCCGAAACGAGCGGACATCCCGTGAACGGAGCCCTTCTGCACTTTCGCCTCGATGTTTGCCCTGATCCAGGAATCCGACCCTGCGGTTGCCGCTGTGCGCCGACGAGTCTTTTCCTATACTCCGGCTGAGCACGACCAGGTTGGCGAGAGGCTTCGACAGGCTGTCCTGGACTCGATCAGGGTGCATCGTCGACTCTCCGAGGACGAGACGGTCGAGACGGTGGACGGATCATCGGCGCCTACCGAGACGTCGTCCAGGCAGTCGCGAACTCGTCTGACGATCAGCTCCGCCAGTTGTGGTGTTTGGGCGGTGGGTGACGCCGAGGATAGCGAAGTGGATCTTTTCCACTTCGCATTACTGAACTGACCTTCGGGGCTCGGCTTCCGCCGACGTCGAGCTAGACTCCTCAGACGGTGCTAGGGATACCCTCCGCCCGAGGTCAGGAGATGCCAGAACGCCAGGAGAATTCCAGAGCGGCAACGACAGCACTGTGCCGTTCAGGATGCCGCGAGCGCCGTCGAGATCGTCGGGTACGAGCGAAGTGTTGAATATGCCCTCCGCTGTCTGGTCGCGCACAGCAATAGGTGCGAAAAGAGTCCTCTCAGCAAAGTCCATTGCGCCGGTCTCCGACACGCCGTCAAGGGCAATCGGGTCCACAGCATCCACCGCTGTCCACAGGATCAAATCTGTGATTTTCATTCGAGGTCGCCGTCTAGTCAAAGGCGGTGGAGAATACGATTGGGCCGGAGGGCTGGACACCTGGACGTTTCGGGATTGCGCGGCACCGGAAGCCACGATGTTGTCCGACGTTCGCGGCGGGAACGAGCCTGTGGGCTCTGGCGCTGGTGCTCATCAGCATCCCCGAGTGTTCCTCGGCTAGTACGCACTTCTACGGTCTCTTCGCGGCGGTCCTCTTCGCGACGACTGCCGTGCCCATCTTCGCAGGCGTTCAGGTCCTGCCGACGACATTGCCGTTGCCCTTCGACGCGTATCCGGTACTCGTAGCAACGCTGGGCGGCTGGATCGGACACTTGTGAAGGCCGACCGCTCGATGGGACGAGGAAGTGCTCATCGCGCGATCGAACGTGGTCGTTCTCAGTGTCAGTCTGGTTCTTGCGCCGCTCGCCCCTGAGGCACATGAGCCCGGCGCAAAATCATGTGTCGTGCGCCAACGCGCCGAGATGGAGGTACTGTGACTGACAGAAAACGTCTTGTGATTGGCCTGGAACCAACGCTCATCCACTTTCGCACCCCGACTACGCTTCCACGGGCCTGGGCCTGGACGCCACCAAGGTACTGGCCGATCTGAAGCCTCGGAGGACGAATTGTCTCGCCTCGGCTATGACGTGCAAATGTGTTTGACCGACTTTGGTGAGACTGCTGAGGCAGTTGTTCGTAGCCAGCTCAAGCAGAAGCTCTTTGATTGCGTCCTCATCGGGGCAGGCATACGCACGATGCCAAGCAAGTTCTTGCTATTTGAGAAACTAGTCAACGTCGTGCATGAACACGCTCCTCAGGCCAAGCGGTGCTTCAACACGAAGCCGAGTGATACGGCGGAGGCGGTGCGGCGTTGGCTCTGAGGTACTGCAAGCGGACGGACCAGTGATCGAATAGCCCGGGCTCGACCGACGCGGCCAACTCGTCCACGCACGGGTCTGCTGGCTATCTCCGGCGAATGCTCTTCGAGGATTGGTTAACGGCCAGAACCTCGTGATCGAGTGGCGATGGGCCGAAGGCAAGCCCGAGCGGCTCCCCGGACTGCGAATTCGGGCGTAACTACTTGGGCGCCTTGATCAGGCAGAATCCCTGCGCCTCGATGCCGAGCGCCACGTTGAACTTCGAGCGGAAGTTCTCGAGCGCCACGGCGGCGGTCAGCTCCACGATCTGCGCGTCCGAGAAATGCGCGCGCACGCGCGCGAACAGATCCTCGCCGACCTTCCGGTCACTGAACGTCATCGCCTCGGCGTACTCCATGGCCACCTTCTCGCGCTCGTCGAAGAGCTTGCTGGTGAGCGCGGTGGGGACCTCGGCGATCTTCGCCTCCGACGCGCCCGCTCGCATCCCCCGGGATGCGTTGATATCGATTCAGAACGGGCACCCGTTGATCAGCGCGACACGCAGGTAGACCAGCGCCAGGAGCTCGGCGGGCAGAAGACCGGACCGCTCGACCGCCGCCGAGAGCTGCTTCGCGGCCTTCATGATCCCGGGGGTGTGCGCCTGGATCTTCGTCGTGTTCAGAACGAAGCCGAAGGCCTCGGTCTCCTTCGCGAACACTTCCTTCAGGACGGGATCGTCTCCGGGATCCTCGACTTCTCTGATTCGTGGCATGGACCGGATTATACCGGTCGCGCGGGCTCAGGGTCGCCCGCCGCGCGAGCGGCTCAGGCCGTCCTCGATCCCCGGCAGCGCGTCGAGGATCACCTTGCCGACGATCTCGAGGCTCCGGGCCGACACCTTGTCGAGCGTGTCCTGGGCCGTGTGCCAGGGCGGAAAGTCGAAATCGATCAGCAGCGCCGCCGGGACTCCCAGACGCATGAACGGCGCGTGGTCGTCCTCGACGGCCATCGATTCCGGCAGGAAGTACGCGGAATACCCGAGCCGCGCCGCGCTCGCCCAGATGACGTCGGTCATCCACGGCGTCGAGGCCGCCTCGCGCCGGATGCCGAGCTCGCGGTCGCCGATCATGTCGGCCACGATCACGGCACTCGGCAGCTGGCGCGACTTGCTGAGCTCGGCGGCCATCCACCGCGAGCCGTAGAGGCTGTCGGTCGAGGTCCACGATTCGCGCGCCTCCTCGCCGTCGAGCCACACGACCCAGTAGGTGTATTCGTGCTGCCGCGCGTGCAGACGACGCGCCAGCTCGATCAGCAGCGCCGCGCTCGAGCCGCCGTCGTTGGCGCCCACGAACGCGAAGTCTTTGAACCATTTCGTGTCGTAGTGGCCGGCGATCACGATCGTGTCGCGGCGCCGCCCGGGCAGGGCGGCGACCACGTTGGCCATCGGCAGCCGGCCGTGTGGCGTCGCCGCGTCGAACGATTCGACCCGGGCGGGCACGCCGGCCTTGCGAAGCTCGTCGACGATGTACGTGCGCGCCCGGGCCGCGGCCGGCGATCCTGCCGGCCGCGGACCGATGGCCACGAGTCGCTCCACATGCCGGAGCGCGGCGGCGCCGTCGAACACCGGAGGAAGCCGCGTGTCCTGCGCGCCCAGCGGGAAGAGCCACGCCAGGAGGATCACGACGACGGTGACACCGATACCCGCTCGTCTCATCGAACCTTCACTCCGACGGCGCCGTAGTAGTTCAAGGTCAGCACGAAGGCGTCGGCGGCGACGACTTCCGTGAAGCCGTCGAGCCAGTGCTCGGCGGTCGGCACGTCCACAATGCCGAAGCGGACGGCCCGCTCGGCACGGCGCTCGAGGAAGGTCTTCGTCCACGGCTCGAGCGTCGTGTCCTGGTAGACGTCGGTCAGCAGCCGCACATCCACCAGGCCGGCGGCGCGGAGCAGACCCGGGAGGCGGCGCCCGCTGTGCGGCTCCTCGTAGACGCGCTCCGCCACGCCGCGCATGATGCGCTCGGTGAGCGCCCGGTCCGGATGGGTGACGGCCACCACGCCGAAATCTTGATCTTGCAGACCCACGCGCCCACCCGGCCGCGTCACCCTCGCCATCTCGCGCGCCACGCGCAGCGGGTCGGCGACGTGCAGGACGACGGTGATGGCCAGCGCAAGGTCGAAGCGGTTCGTGGCGAACGGGAGGCTCGCGCCGTCCGCGACACGCCACGTGATGCGCGCCTGACGCGCCGTCTCACGACAGAGAGCCCGGGCCCGCTCGAGCAGCTGCCGGCTCGCATCGACACCCACGACCTCGCCCCGGCGCCCGACCAGTGCGGCGAGGTCGCGAACGACGACGCCCGTGCCGCATCCCACCTCGAGGACCCGCTCGCCGGGTCTGACCGGGACGAACTTCAAAAAGCGCCGCCGCAGCCGCGCCTGCGCGGGTGTCCGGCCGCGCGCCTCGAGGCTCTTCGCCATCTCGTCGACGTTCGTCTGCGCGTCGGCGTCTCGCCACGGATCCGGATGGCGGCGCTCCGCGCGCACGCGACGGCCGGCAAGCGTCGATCGTCCGGATTCGCGGCGGCTCACGCGGAGCGGGTCAGGCGCCGGTGTCGAGCCGGGCGCACTGCTCGCTGCAGAAGTATCGGATGTGGCCGGCGTCCGCGCGCCGGACGGCGCGCGACTTCACGATGTACGTCTGGCAGACCGGGTCCTTGACGAGCTCGTCGGGCACGGCCTGGCGGGCCGGGGCGCGTGGGCGGAGCCGGACTCCACGCAGCAGCGGGAGCAGCAACACGAAGGCGACGACCAGGAACAGGAGAATCGGAAGAAGCCGCATACGACCTCAGCGGTCGGGCTTGATCGACACCGCCCGGAGGAACTCTTTGTCCTGGGTCGTCAGCTCGGACGACACCGTCACGCCTTTCTTACTGCCGGCGAAAAAGATCCCGGTGTCCGCGCCACGACGGAGGATCTCCTGCACGGCATCCCGGGCCGCGTCGGCGGCGGAGAGAGACGCTTCGATCGTCTGCAGAAGCTTTTTCAGGAGAGTGTCGATCTGTCGATCTCGAGCCATCGCGTCCCTACGATATCATAGGGCAGTGAACGCGGCCTGGACCCGCCTGTCGTCGGCGGCGCTTTACACGCGCGGCAAGCTCACGCTCCGCGAAGACGCCTGGCGGCTGCCGGACGGCCAGGAGATCGTCTATCCGGTCCTGGCGGTCGGCGTGACGGTCGGCGTGCTCCCCTTCGTCGAGCCGGCGCGGGTCCTCCTGGTCGGCCAGTATCGCCATCTCGTCGGCAAGATCTCGTGGGAGCTTCCAGGGGGCGGCGCGCAGCCCGGCGAGGATCCCGTGGTGGCGGCCCAGCGCGAGCTGCGCGAAGAGGGCGGCTACCGCGCCGAGCGGCTCGAGCTCTTGACGAGCTTTTACCCCTCGAACGCCTACCTGGACGAGTTCGCGTACTGCTACGCCGCCTACGGGCTGACCCTCGATCCCCTGCCCGCCGACGAGGACGAGTTTCTCGAGCGGCGGGTGGTGCCTCTCGAGGAGGCCATCCGCATGGCGATCGAGGGTGACATCACGGAGTCGGTCTCGAAGCTGACCTTGCTTCAGTACGTGGCGCGGCCGCCCGAGAGATCGTAGACGGCACCGGTCGAGAACGAGCACTCGTCGGACACGAGCCAGGCGACCAGCGCCGCCACCTCTTCGGGGCGCCCGACGCGGCCCATCGGGATCTTGGCCACCAGGTAGTCGACGGTCTCCTTCGACATCTGCTTCACCATGTCGGTCCCGATCACGGCCGGCGCCACCGCGTTCACGAGAATCCCGTGGGTCGCCACCTCTTTCGCGAGCGCCTTGGTGAAGCCGATCACGCCCGCCTTGGCCGTCGAGTAGGGCACGAGCGTGGGATTGCCCTCCTTGCCGGCGATCGACGCGATGTTCACGATGCGCCCGCTGCGCCGCGGCAGCATGAGCCGCACCGCCGCCCGTGAGACGAGGAAGACGCTGGTGAGATCGCAGGCGATGACTTGATTCCAGTCCTCGTCGGTGAGCTCCCAGGTGAGCTTCGAGCCGCCGGTGATCCCGGCGTTGTTGACGACGATGTCGAGCCGACCCCAGCGCGCGTGGGCCGCTCCGACCGCCCGCTCCACGTCGTCGGTGCGCGTCACGTCGGCCACGAGCGGCATCGCCGAGGCGCCGATCTCGCCCGCCGCCGCCTCGACCGCCGACTTGTCCAGGTCGACGAGCGCGACGCGCGCGCCGTCGGCGACGAGCCGCCGCGCGATGGCCAGGCCGATCCCGCGCGCCCCTCCGGTGATCAGCGCGACCTGTCCACTCAGGCTCATCGGTTCCTCTCCTGGCCGTCCGCCGCCACGGCCCCGCTCATGACAGCGCCTGCTCGAGATCTTCGATCAGATCGTCGTGGTGCTCGAGGCCGATCGACAGCCTCAAGAGATTTTCTGGCGTGCGCGTACCCGGCGCCCTCGATGGACGCGCGGTGCTCGACGAGGCTCTCGGTCCCCCCGAAGCTCGTGGCGCGGGTGAAGACGCGAAGCTTGGCCGCGACGTCCATCGCGCGCGCCCGATCCCCGCGGATCTGGACCGACACCATGCCGCCGAACGCCGTCATCTGCCGGCGCGCGACGTCGTGCGCCGCGTGCGTGGGTAGCCCGGGATAGTGCACCGCCTCGACGCGCCGGTGGCCGTGCAGAAACGTCGCGACCCGTAACGCGTTCTCGCAGTGGCCGCGCACCCGATACGGCAAGGTCCGGATCCCGCGCCGCACGAGCCAGCAGTCGAAGGGCGAGGGCACCGCGCCGGCCGACGCCTGCACCCCACGGATCCTCTCGAAGAGCTCGTCCGCGACCCGCGACACCACGGCGCCGCCGAGCACGTCGCCGTGACCGCCGAGATACTTGGTCGTCGCGTGCACGACCAGATCCGCGCCGAGCTTGAGCGGCGACTGGAGCACGGGGGTGGCCGTCGTGTTGTCGCAGACGTAGCGCGCGCCCGCCGCACGGGCGATCTCGCCGATCGCCGCGATGTCGGTGATCTTCCACAACGGATTGGACGGCGTCTCGACCCACACGAGCCGCGTGTTCGCCCGCATCGCCGCCCGCACCGCGGCGACGTCGGTCATGTCCACGAACGTGGTGTCGAGCTTCCAGCGCGCGAAGGTCTCGCGTAGGAGCCGCGACGTGCCGTGGTACGCGTCCATCGGGGCGACCACGTGATCGCCGGGCTCGAGCGCCAGGAGAACCGCCGAGGTCGCGGCCGAGGCCGACGAGAACGCGGCGGCGGCCGCACCGCCCTCGAGAGCCGCCAGGCACTCCTCGAGCGCCTCGCGATTGGGGTTGTTGTTGCGCGAATAGAGGAAGCCGCGCGGGTACGAGCCGTCCGGGTCGCGCTCGAACGTCGTGGACGGATGGATGGCCTGTGTGACCGCGCCGGTGCCGGGATCGACGTGCGTGCCGGCGTGGACCGCGACCGTTTCGATCCGCATCTCAGACACCTCCCCTGATCTTCTGGCCCCTGGGATCGTACAGCGGCTCGCGGCTCACGATCGCCGGGACCGTCTCGCCGAAAAGCTCGATCGCCAGGCGCGTGCCCGGCGTGGACGCGACCACCGGCACGTAGCCGTACGCGATCGAGGCGCCCACCGTGTAGCCGTAACCGCCGCTGGTCACCCGCCCGATCGTACGCCCCTCGGCGAGAATCGGCTCTCCGCCCAGCGCGACCACGGTCGGCTCGGCCAGGGTGAGGCAGACGAGCTTGCTCGTGAGTCCTTCGGCCTTCTGCTTCACGAGCGCGTCGCGGCCGATGAAGTCGCCCTTGTCGAGGCGGACGCAGAACCCGAGCCCCGCTTCGAGCGGCGTGTGCTCGGGCGTGACCTCGGCGCTCCAGTAGCGGTACCCCTTCTCGAGACGCAGTGAGTCGATCGCCCGATATCCGGCGGCGACCATGCCGAGCGGACTCCCGGCGGCCCAGAGCGCGTCCCAGAGGGCGAGGCCGTCGGCGATCGGTGTGTAGAGCTCCCAGCCGAGCTCGCCGACGTAGGTGACTCGGAGCGCGAGGACGGACGCCTCCCCCACCGTGAGACGGCGCGCGCTCATGTAAGGGAACGCGGAGTCGGACACGTCCTCACGCGTGACGCGCGAGAGAATCTCGCGGGCCCTGGGCCCGAAGAGACCGAGGCACGCGTAACGCTCCGTCACGTCCTCGACCGCGACGGCGCGATCGTCTGCGGCGTGAGACCGGACCCAGGACAGGTCGTGGAGCCCGAAGGCGCTTCCGGTCACGAGCATGAAGCGGTCCGCGCCGATACGCGTCACGGTCAGATCGCACTCGATCCCGCCGCGCTCGTTGAGCAGCTGCGTGTAGGTGACGGCGCCGACCGGCTTGTCGAGGTCGTTGTCGGCCAGCCGCTGCAGCACGCCGAGCGCACCCGCGCCCGACACCTCGAGCTTGCTGAACGAGGTCTCGTCGAAGAGCACCGCGTGCTCACGCGCGGCGCGGTGCTCGGCTTCGATCGCCGTCGACCAGTGGCGCGCCGACCAGCCCCGAGGCGTCCACCGCCGCGGCGATTGCGCCGCGTTCGACTCGAGCCAGTTCGGCCGCTCCCAGCCCGCCTTCTCGCCGAACGCGCCGCCGAGGGCTTCGACCCGCGCGTGAACGGGCGAACGCTTGAGGCCGCGCCCGGCGCGCCGTTCCTCGCCGGGATAGTGGATGTCGTAGTACGTGGAGTACGTCTCGAACGCCTGGGCGCGCGCGTAGCCACGGTCGGCGTAGTGGGCGCCGAAGCGGCGCAGGTCCATCCGCCAGACGTCGATCGAGGGACGCCCGTCGAGAATCCACTCGGCCATCACCTTGCCGACTCCGCCGGCGCCGGCGATGCCGTGAGCGCAGAAGCCGGCCGCCACGAAGAACCCGCGAACGTCCGGCGCCTCGCCCATGATGAACTCGCCGTCGGGCGTGAACGCTTCGGGGCCGTTGATCAAGGTGATGACCTCGGCGCGGCCGATCGCCGGCACGCGGGAGATCGCCAGCTCCATCAGGTCCCCGAACCGCTCCCAGTCCGGCGCGAGCAGCTTGTGGGTGAAGTCTCGCGGGATTCCCTCGAGGCCCCACGGCGCGGGCGTTCGCTCGTAGCCGCCCATGAGCAGCCCGCCGACCTCTTCGCGAAAGTACACGAGCCGGTCGGGATCGCGCATCGTCGGGATGTCGCGGGTGACGCCGTCGATGGGCTTCGTGACCAGGTACTGGTGCGCCATCGGAATGACCGGCACGGTGAGGCCGACCATGCGACCGAGCTCGTGCGACCAGATCCCCCCGGCGTTGACGACGACCTCGCACGGCACGGTGCCGTGGTCGGTCTGCACGGCCGTGACCTTGCGACCGTCGACCTCGATGCCGAGCACGTTCACGCCCGTCCGGATCGTCACGCCGCGCTTCCGCGCGCCCGCGGCCAGCGCCCCGGCGAGCGACGCCGGATCGATGCGACCGTCGGTCGGAAGATAGGCCGCCCCCTCGACACCGTCGACACTCATCAAGGGGAACAGCTCGCGCGCCTCGTCCGCGGAGATCAGGCTCAGCGGGAGCCCGAAGGTTCGCGCCCAGCCGACCTGGCGCCGGAGCTCGAGGAGACGCGCCTTCGACGAGGCCAGTCGCAGGCTGCCGACCTCGCGCCAGCCCGGATCGACGCCGGTGTCGTCGCGCAGCCGCCGATAGAGCTCGACGCTCGCCATGTTGATTCGAGTCAGCGCGATCGTCGAGCGCAGCTGCCCGACCAGGCCCGCGGAATGAAACGTCGATCCGCCGGTGAGCTCGCCCCGGTCGAGCACGAGGACGTCGCGGCAACCGGCGACCGCCAGGTGATACGCGATGCTGCAGCCGGCGACGCCGCCGCCGATGATGACGACGCGGGCGGGATCGATGGGCGGAGGCCCGCTACCCGGCGGTGAAGCCGCCGTCGACGACCAGCTCCGCCCCCGTCATGAACGAGGACTCGTCGCTCGCCAGGAACAGCGCGACGTAGGCGATCTCGCGCGGCTGCGCGATCCGCCCGAGCGGGATGCCCGTCTCGAACTCCTTCCGGATCGCGTCGGTGAGGTACGGCGCCTGGAGCGGCGTGTCCACGATGCCCGGGTGGATCACGTTGCAGCGGATCTGGTCGCGCGCGAACTGGATCGCCAGGGACTTCGTCAGCGAGATGATGGCGCCCTTCGCCGCGGTGTAGGCGTCCTGCGCCCGCGTGAAGCCGGCCAGAGCCGAGACCGAGCCCATGTTGATGATCGAGCCGCCGCCCGCGCGCTGCAGATGCGGGATTCCGTACTTCGTCACCCAGAAGACCGATTTCAGATTGATCGCCATGACGCGATCCCACCAGCGATCGTCGGTCTCGAGCACGGAGCGGTCGCGATCCTTCCACAGGACGCCGGCGTTGTTGTGCAGAACGTGCAGCGCGCCGAAGCGGCGCACGCCCTCCTCGACCATTCGCTGGACGTCCGCCTCGATCGCGACGTCGCCGGTCACCGCGACCGCCTGGCCGCCGGCCTTCTCGACCCGCGCGACTGTCCCCTTCGCCGCCTCGGCGTCGATGTCGGCGACGACGATCCGGGCGCCCTCTTCGGCGAAGAGCGCGGCGGTCTCGCGACCCATGCCCATGCCGGCGCCGGTGATCAGCGCGACTTTCCCGGCGAGCCGGCCGCTCATCGCATCCCTCCGGCCTGCCGCAGCTCCGCGACGCTCTCCCCGAACGCGTTGACGACGCCCTGCATGTCCGTCGGCGTGAGCGTCCCCATGTTCGAGACGCGAAACGCGTACTTCCGGATGTCCCCCTGCCCGGCGTAGATGATGTAGCCGCGGCGCTTCATCGCGTCGTGGAGCGGGTCGTACGCCGATGCCCGGCAGCAGCTTGAACGTCGTGAGGATGCTCGAGCGAGCGCCCTCGGGCACGAGCATCTCGAAGCCGAGCGCCGTCATGCCCCGGCGCAAGACCCGCGCGTTCTCGCGCGTACCGGGCGATCCGCTCGGGCACGCCTTCCTTCTCGAGCTCCCGCAGCGCCTGTCGCATCGCGTGCAGGACCTGGACCGCCGGTGTGAACGGTGTGTTGTCCTGCTCCTGCGTGACGTAGTGGTTGGAGAGATCGAGATAGACGCTGCGCGGCGGCTTGCCCCGGAGCGCGTCGAGTGCCTGCCGCCGGGCGAGCACGAACGAGATCCCCGGCACGCCCTGCAGGCACTTGTTGGCGCTGGCCATCACGAAGTCGATCCCGTCCTGAGTGACGTCGAGCGGCTCGCCGAAGAGCGAGCTCATCGCGTCGACCAGGACGCGGCGTCCCTCGGACGCGGCGGCGCGTGCGATCTCGGCCACGGGATTGAGAACACCCGTGGTCGTCTCGTGGTGCACGACCGCGACGTGGGTCAGCTGACGGTCCGCGCGCAGCGCCGCGCGCACGTCGTCGGGACGCGCCGCCGTGGCCACGTCGTAGGACAGCGCGTGAGCCCGGATCCCGTGGGCGCGCGTGATGCGAAGTAAACGATCGCCGTAGACGCCGTTGTCGATGACGAGAAGGCCGCCGTCGGCCGGCACGGCGGAGGCCACCGCCGCCTCGACGGCCGCGGTGCCCGAGCCCGTGAACAGGACGGCCGCGAAGCCGTCGCCGCCCTCGGCGAGACGCACGAGCCGCTCGCGACAGTCGCGCATCACCTCGAAGAACTCCGGCTCGCGGTGGCAGAGATCCGGCATCACCAGCGCCTCGCGAACCTCGCGGCTCGTGTTGGCCGGGCCCGGGTTGAGGAGAATCCACTCTCGGTCGCTCACGCTCGCTAGATCCTTTCGAAATTGCGCCCGAGCTCCCAGTCGGTCACGACCTGGTCGAACGCCTGCTGCTCCAGCCGCGCGGCGTGCAGGTAGTGATCGACGACGCGCTCTCCGAACGCCGAGCGCGCGACCTTCGAGCGCTCGAGCTCGGCGATCGCCTCGCGGAGCGTCTTGGGCACCTGGGGCAGGGTCGCGTCTTCGTAGGCGTTACCGTCGTAGGGCTTGGGCGGCTTCAAGGTACTCGCGATCCCGTGCAGCCCGGCCGCGATCGTCGCCGCGAAGGCGAGATAGGGATTGGCGTCGGCGCCGGGGATCCGGTTCTCGACCCGAAATCCGCCGCCCTCGCCGCAGAGCCGGAAGCCGCACGTGCGATTGTCCCAGCCGGCCACGATGCGCGTCGGCGCGAACGACCCGGACTGATAGCGCTTGTACGAGTTCACGCCCGGCGCATAGAAGTACGCGAACTCCCGCGCCATCGCCATCTGGCCGGCCAGCCACTGACCGAAGAGCGGCGTGCTGGTGGTCTTGGCGCCTCGTCCCGCCGACGCGAACAAGGCCTTGCGTCCGGTCTTGTCCCAGAGCGACGAATGCAGATGGAACGACGAGCCGGCGGCGGTCATGTCGTACTTGGCCATGAACGTGATGGCCGAGCCCTGCTGGTGCGCGATCTCCTTCGCGCCGTGCTTGTAGAGCGCGGTGCGATCCGCCATCTCGAGCGCCTCCGCGTAGCGGAGGTTGATCTCTTCCTGTCCGCGGCCCCACTCGCCCTTCGAGGTCTCGACCGGAACGTCCGCGGCCTCCATGCCGTTGCGGATCGCGCGGATCAGCGGCTCTTCCTTCGAGGTCTGCAGGATGTGGTAGTCCTCGAGGTAGCCGGACACCGGTGTCAGGTCGTGATAGCGCTTTCGGCGCGCCTCCTCGAACGACTCCTTGAAGCAATAGAGCTCGAGCTCGGCCGCGGTCTTGACGACGTAGCCGAGGGCCGTCGCGCGCTCGATCTGCCGCTTGAGGATCCAGCGCGGCGCTTCCTCGATCGGCTCCCCCTCTTCGGTGAACACGTCGCAGAACACGAGCGCGGTCTTCGGCAGCCACGGGATGATCCGCGCGGTCGCGAGATCCGGGACCATCTTCATGTCCCCGTAGCCGCGCTCCCACGACGTGAGCTTGAACCCGGGAAGCGGCTCCATCTCCATGTCGACGGTGAAGAGGTAGATGCAGGCGTGCGCGCCGTCGTCGATGACGTGATCGAGGAAGTAACGGCCGACGACGCGCTTGCCCATGAGGCGGCCGAGCGCATCGGGGAACACGGTGAGGACGGTGTCGACGTCGCCCTTCTCGATGAGCTGCGCGAGTCGCTTGCGATCGAGCCGTCCCGGCATGACGCGGATAGTAGCGTACCGGGCTGGCATGTGTCACGAGTCGGCAGGCTGCGCAAAGGGTCCCGCTGGACCTTTTGCGCAGCCTGCTAGCGAATCGCGACGAGCGGGTTCATCGGCGGCGGAATCAGCAGCACCATCAGGACCAGGCACGCGATGCCCACGACACGACGGCCGGGCGAGATCGGCGACAGGTCGTCGAGCGGTGGGCTGTGGTGAAAGCCCACGAGCAGCGAGATCAGGCCCGCCCACACGAACCAGTTCAGCGACGCGGCCAGCGCCGAGAGGGTGTCGGCGCCCGGAGCCCTGAGGCTCCAGACGAAGGACCAGGCGCCGAGGAGCAGCAGCGCCACGACCGTCGCCTTGCCGATCTTCCGGTGATGCCGACCGAAGAGCGCGTAGGCGATCCGGCCGCCGTCGAGCTGCCCCACGGGGAAGAGGTTCAGCGCGGTGACGAGAAATCCGGCCCACGCCGCGTCGGCCATCGGATGCGTGAAGAGCATGTACCCCGGCGGGATGTGTCCGAAGCGCAGGTAGGCGAGTCCCCACGTGAGCAGCGAGTCGCCGAACGCCATGTAGCCACCCGCCGGCACCGGCACGACCGAAGACCACGCGAAACCCAGAAGGCCTGCGGGCAGCGCGACGGCCAGTCCGGCCAGCGGCCCGGCCGCGGCGATGTCGAACAGCGAGTTCCGGTCGCGCGCCGGCGATCGCATGAGAATGATGGCCCCGAGCGTGCCGAAGAGGAACGGCGCCGGGATGAAGTACGGAAGGCTCACCGACGCTCGGTAGTGGCGCGCCGTGAAGTAGTGACCGAGCTCGTGGACGCCGAGGATCGCCAGCAAGGTGAACGCGAACGGCGCCCCGGCGAGGAATCGGGCCGCGGACGGAGTCGACCGTAGCGCATCGAACGTCGGCGAGCCGACGAACGAGAGCCCCGCGGCGAGCGTCGACACCACGGTGAGCGCGAACAGAGCCAGGTTGACCCCGATCCGCCAGCGCGGCGCCGTCTCCGCAACCGGCCAGGCCTGGACGGCGGCGCCGCCCGCCTCCTCTCGCAGATACGGCGTGTAGCCGAACGGGCGGAAGCGCGCGATCAGCAGATCGAGCGCGCGGGCGGGCTCGGTCATGAGGTTGCCGCGAAACACCACGATCCCGCCGCGAATCTGGCGGTCGCGGATCGACAGGACGTCCTCGACGTTCCGGCGCAGGCGGTCCTCGATGACGAGCATCTCGTCCGGCGGAGGCGGCGGCGGAAGACGCCGCGCCCGCGCCCGGATCGGCCACCAGCGCATGCTTCAGGCTACCACGCGGCCAGAAGCCCCACCGTGTCGCGCAGGGCTTCGAGGCCGCCCTCCGCATAGATCGCGCCGAGCACGGCCTCGAGCGCAGTGGCCAGAATCGAGTCGCGCGTGCGCCCGCCCGACTGGTCCTCGCCGCGACCCAGACGCAGAAGGGCTCCCAGCTCGAGATCGGCGGCCCAGCGCGCGAGCCGTGCCTCGGCGACCAGCTCCGCGCGCTGGGATGTGAGAGCGCCGACCGGCGCGGACGCGTCGCCGGCCATCACGCGGTCGGCGACGACCAGCGCGAGGGCCGCGTCACCGAGGAACGCCAGGCGTGAGTGATCCGCCGCCGGCGGATGCTCGTTGGCGTACGAGGCGTGCGTCAGCGCCTGTTCGAGAAGCCGCGGCTCACGGAACCGGTAGCCGAGCCGTCGCTCCAGCTCGGCGACGCGGAGCGGATCCACCTACTTGCGGTAAGCGCGGAAGGCCAGCGTCGCGTTCGTGCCGCCGAAGCCGAACGCGTTCGAGAGCGCCACCTCGACGTCCTGCTTGCGCGCCTGGTTGGGGATGTAGTCGAGGTCGCAGTCGGGATCGGGTGTCTCGTAGTTGATCGTCGGCGGCAGCACGCCGTGATGCAGCGCGAGCACCGTCGCGATCGCCTCGATGCCGCCGGCGGCGCCGAGCAGATGGCCCGTCATCGACTTCGTCGAGGAGACGGCCAGGCGCCGCGCGTGGTCGCCGAAGACCCGCTTGATGGCGATCGTCTCGAACTTGTCGTTGTAGAGCGTCGACGTCCCGTGGGCGTTGATGTACCCGACGTCGGAGACGTCCAGCCCCGCGTCTCGGACCGCCGCGGCCATCGCCCGCGCCGCGCCGTCGCCCTCCGGATCGGGCGCCGTCATGTGATGGGCGTCGCCGGTCATCCCGTAGCCGACGATCTCGGCGTAGATCCGCGCGTCCCGCGCGAGCGCGTGGTCGAGCGACTCCAGCACGAGGATGCCGGCGCCCTCTCCGGCCACGAAGCCGTCGCGGTTGGCGTCGAACGGCCGCATCGCCTTCGTCGGCTCGTCGTTGCGCGTGGACATGGCCTTCATCGAGCAGAAGCCGGCGATCGTCAGCGGGACGATGATGGCCTCGGAGCCGCCGGCGATCATGATGTCGGCGTCCGCGCGCTGGATGATCTTGAACGAGTCACCGATCGCGTGGTTGCCGGTGGCGCACGCCGTGACCACGGCGGAGTTCGGTCCCTTGGCGCCGAAGCGCATCGACACGAGCCCTGACGCCATGTTCGCGATGAGCATCGGAATGAAGAAGGGCGAGACCCGGTCGGGCCCCTTCTCGATGAGATTCCGATGGGATTCGAGGAGCGTCGAGATGCCGCCGATGCCGGAGCCGATGAGGACGCCGAACCGATTGCCGTCGACCTTGCCGGTGTCGAGCGCGGCATCCTGGACGGCCAGCACCGCGGACGCGATCGCGTACTGCAGATAGGGATCGAGTCGCCGCGCTTCCTTCTTGTCGACGAAGTTCAGCGGGTCGAAATTCCGCACCTCACCGGCGATACGAGTCGGATAGCCGGTGGTGTCGAACCTCGTGATCATCCCGACGCCCGAGCGCCCCTGGATGAGCGCGGTCCAGAACTCGTCCGCGGTATTGCCGACCGGCGAGAGGGTCCCGAGACCGGTGACGACGACCCTTCGCGTATTCACCGTCTACGAGTTGTCCTTGATGTACTGGACCGCGTCGCCGACGGTCACGATCTTCTCGGCGTCCTCGTCGGGGATCTGGATGTCGAAGTGCTCCTCGAGGGCCATCACCAGCTCGACCGTATCGAGGGAGTCGGCGCCCAGATCTTCGATGAACTTCGCCGACGGAGTGACGTCGTCCTCCTCCACCCCGAGCTGCTCGACGATGATCTCCTTCACCTTCTCATCGACTGACTTCGCCATGAACCCGTTACCTCCACGGAAAGGATGAGTTACATGTAAAGTCCGCCGTTGACGTGGAAGACCTGACCCGTGACGTAGGTCGCCCCGTCTCCGGCGAGGAATCGTACCATCTCGGCCACTTCACGGGCCGTTCCGCTGCGTTTGAGTGGCACCTGGGCGAGCAGCGCCTCGCGGGCGGTCGCCGACAGATCTTTGGTCATGTCGGTCTCGATGAGCCCGGGGGCGACCGCGTTCACGAGGATCGACCAGTGCGCGAGCTCGCGGGCCGCCGCCTTGGTGAACCCGATGAGCCCGGCCTTCGCCGCCGAGTAGTTCACCTGACCGGCGTTGCCCATCGCGCCCGCCGTCGACGTGATGTTGATGACGCGCCCGCCGCTTTTCTGTCTGACCAGCGCCTTGCTCACCGCCCGCGTCATCAAGAACGCGCTGCGGAGATTGACCTCCATCACTCGATCCCAGTCCTCGTCCGTCATCCGCACCAGCAACTGGTCGTGCGTCATGCCGGCATTGTTGACGAGGATGTCGATGCGCCCGAAATGCTGCTTCGCCGTGCTCACGAGTCGCTCGCAATCCTCGCGGCTCGCCGCGTCGGCGACGACACCGAGCACCGCCCGGCCCTGCGTTTCCCATTCGCGAACGGTATGTTGCAGCCGCTCGCCGTCGCGCCCCGAGACTACCACGGCCGCGCCGTCCTCGGCCAGCCGCGCGCCGACCTCGGCGCCGATCCCGCGGCTGCCGCCGGTGACGATCGCGACCTTGCCATCGAGAGGGCCCTTCACGAGCGCGACTCGGCACCGCCGCCCGCGACGGCAGTCAGCGCCTTCTCGAGGCCGGCCGGATCCTCGATCGACTGCCCCCGCGCGCCGTTGACGATGCGCCGGAGCAATCCCGAGAGCACGCGGCCCGGCCCCACCTCGACGAAGGCGGTCGCGCCCTCGGCGGCGAGCCGCTGGACGCACTCCGTCCACCGGACGGGGCTGGCGACCTGGCGCAGAAGGAACGGCCGCACGTCATCGGCCTTGCGCGTGACCCCGGCGTCGACGTTGCGGACGACCGGCACGCGCGGATCCGTCACGCGGGCGGCGTCGAGCTCGGGCTCGAGCCGCGCGCCGGCCGGCGCCATGAGCGAGCAATGGAAGGGCGCGCTCACCGGGAGCATGACGCTCATCTTCCCGCCCCGCTCGGTGGCGAGCGCGACGGCGCGCTCGACGGCCGATCGGTGGCCGGCGATGACGATCTGGAGGGCCGAGTTCACGTTCGCGATCTCGACCACCTCGCCCTGCGCGGCGTCGGCGCACACCTTCTCGACGGCCGCGAGCTCGAGCCCCATGATGGCGGCCATCGCGCCGGTCCCGACGGGCACGGCCTCTTGCATGAACTCGCCGCGCTTGCGCACGATGCGGACGGCGTCCGAGAAGCGGATCGCACCGGCGACGACCAGCGCGGTGTATTCGCCGAGGCTGTGGCCGGCCGCCAGGGTCGGCCGAAGGCCCCGCTCGGCGCACGCCGTCGCGGCGGCCACCGACGCGGTCAGGACCGCGGGCTGGGTGTTGGCGGTCAGCGCCAGCTCGGCCTCCGGGCCTTCGAATGCGAGCCGAGCGAGATCGAAGCCGAGCGAATCGTTGGCTTCCTCGAAGATGGCCTTGGCGCCGGCGGACATCTCGTAGAAGCCCTTGCCCATCCCGACGGCTTGCGAGCCCTGGCCGGGGAAGAGAAACGCGACGGTGTGTGCGGGTGCATGGCCGGCTTTCACCGAGGGTGGCCTAAAGTGACGCGAGTCCCGCACCCGCGCTCACGAGGGCGGCGCCCCAGGCGAAACCGCCGCCGAGGGCGACGATGAGCACGAGATCGCCACGCTTCAGTCGTCCGGCCGCGTTGGCCTCTTCGAGCGCGACGTAGACCGATGCCGCGCCGGTATTGCCGTAGCGGTCGACGTTCACGAAGACCCGGTCCATCGGGAGGTCGACACGCTTGGCGGCCGCCTCGATGATCCTCAAATTGGCCTGATGCGGAATGAACAGGCTCACATCCTTCGCCGTGAATCCGTTGCGCGCGAGTATTCGCTCGGCGCAGTCCACGAACAGGCGGACGGCGACCTTGAACACCTCGTTGCCCTTCATCTTGGCGAAGTGCATCCGGGCATCGACGGTCTCTTTCGTCGCGGGATGACGCGAGCCGCCGCCCGGCATGTACAGCAGGTCCCAGTACTGGCCGTCGGAATAGAGATCGAAGTCGATGATCCCGCGCTCGTCCTCGGACGCCTCGAGCACCGCCGCGCCCGCGGCGTCGGCGAGCAGCACGCACGTCCCGCGGTCGGTGAAATCCGTGATGCGCGAGAGCGTCTCGGCCCCGATGCAGAGCACGCGCCGGTACTTCCCGGACTGGATGAACGCCGAGCCGACCGACAGGCTGTAGACCGAACCCGCGCACGCCGCGAGCATGTCCACCGAACCGGCGCGCCGGCAGCCGAGCCGGTGCTGGACGATGTTCGCCGGTCGTCGGGAAGATCATGTCCGGACTCGTCGTCCCGACCGCGATGAACTCGACGTCTTCCGGGAAGGAGATTGGCTCGCTCGAGCGCCTGTTGCGCCGCGCGCACGGCCAGGTCGGACGTCGCCTCGTTCTCGTCGACGATGCGGCGCTCGCGGATGCCGGTCCGCTGCACGATCCACTCGTCGTTCGTGTCGACCATCTTCTCGAGATCGGCGTTCGTCAGGATCCGCTTCGGGAGGAACGCGCCGACTCCCGTAATCCTCGCTCGAGTCATTCACGTCCCCCTTCTCGACCGCCGCGCTGCACCTCCGCCTCCAGAGCGGCCTTGATGTGCTCGTTCAGTCCGGCGTTCGCCCACTCCTGCGCGACGCGCACCGCGTTCTTGATGGCCTTCACCGGCGAGGCACCGTGACAGATGATGGCGGCGCCGTCAATGCCGAGCAGGGGTGCGCCGCCCATCTCGGTGTAGTCGATCCGCTTACGGAATCGCTCGAAGGCCGGCATCGCGAGCTTCGCGCCGAGCTTCGACCGCGTGTCCCGCAGCAGCTCTTCCTTGATCATGGCGCCGATCATCTCGGCCAGGCTCTCGGAGATCTTGAGCGCGACGTTGCCGGTGAAGCCGTCGGTGACGACGACGTCGCACCGGCCGTTGTAGATGTCGCGGCCCTCCACGTTGCCGACGAAGTTCAGCGACGACTCGCGGAGCTGCTCGTAGGTCTCCTTCGTGAGCTCGTTGCCCTTGCCCTCCTCCTCGCCGACCGACAGGAGCCCGACGCGCGGGCTGTCGAGGCCGAGGATGTCGCGGGCGTAGACGTGGCCCATGACCGCGAACTGCAAGAGGTGCATCGGCTTGGGATCGACGTTCGCGCCGGCGTCGAGCAGGATCGTGAACTTGCGAAGATTCGGGAGCACCGCGGCGATCGCCGGGCGGTCCACGCCGGGCAGGACGCCGATGACGAACATCGAGATCGCCATCGCGGCACCGGTGTTCCCGGCCGAGATGAACGCGGAGGCCTTGCCGTCCTTGACGAGGTCCGCCGCGACGCGTAGCGACGAGTCGCGCTTGCGTCTGAGGGCCTGCGAGGGGCTCTCCGCCATCCCGACGACCTGTGAGGCATGGCGAATCTCGAGCGCAAGACTCTGGGCGTCGAGCCGGACGACCTCGCGGTTGATCGCGGATCGATCACCCACGAGGATCACCGCGGCGCCGAACTCTCGGACGGCAGCCACTGCGCCCTCGACCACGACGCGAGGACCGTAATCGCCGCCCATCGCGTCGACGGCGACCTTCAGGCGGGACGGCGCACCGTCTCCGTTGGTCATCGGCATGTGCTCGGCGCCGTGACGAGCCGGCTAGGTCCCTTCGACCGCCACGATCTCCCGCCCCTTGTAATAGCCACAGTGCGGGCAGACCCGGTGCGGCAGCTTGGTCTCACGGCATTGCGGACACACGGAGCGCGTCGGAGCCGCGAGCTTGTAGTGGGTACG
The DNA here is from genome assembly GCA_963789955.1 of uncultured Candidatus Rokubacteria bacterium. Taxonomy (GTDB): domain Bacteria; phylum Methylomirabilota; class Methylomirabilia; order Rokubacteriales; family CSP1-6; genus AR31. The sequence goes on along the minus strand of CAWBMV010000012.1, from coordinate 363,683 downwards.
GCGCTTACGTCCGCGCGTCTTCGAGTGGCGTCGTTTCGGCAGAGGCATCGGATTCTCCTAGTGGGAAAGCCGCGAGGCCAGGTCTTTGAGGGCAGCCAGCCGTGGATCCGGCGGGCGCTCTGGGCACTCGCACTTGACCACATTCCGGTTCCCGCCGCAAACCCGACAGAGCCCAAGACAGCCTTCGCGGCACAGCGGCTTCATGGGAAGCGCGAGCGTCGTCTCGGCGTCGATCAAGGCGCCGATGTCGATCAGGTCCTTGTCGTAGAAATCCACGTCGAGGTCATCAGCCGCGAGCTCGACGTTGTCCGCCGTGGACGGACGCGGCACGAGCCGCACGTCCAGGGTCGCCGTGACCTCGGCGGGAGACGGCTCGAGGCACCGCCCGCAGGCCTGCGACACCGCCGCGCGGACCTCGCCGGTCACGAAGACGTCCAAGCCGTCGCGCTCCAGGCGAAGGTTCACATCCAGGAGCCGCCAGGCGGGGTCGCGATAGACCTCCCCCAGCGCCACGCGCGTCCGTGACGCTCAGCCCCTCGGTCGGGATATCCGGAACCCGGACGATCATGCTCGCTAAATCATCATCAACAAACGAGTTTTTACTCAAGTCGGGTCAGTATATCGGCCGATATGCCTGCAAGTCAAGGCATTTGACCCCTCATTTGACCACTATAGGACCCTCTGCTAGGCTTCGACCATGTCAAACGTGTTCAAGACCGGGCTCCTGTTGGCCGTCCTGACAGTGATGCTCGTTTTAATCGGCGGCGCCATCGGCGGCCGCCAAGGCATGCTCGTCGCGTTCTTCGTGGCCGTCGTGATGAACTTCGTCAGCTATTGGTTCTCCGACAAGATGGTGCTCGCCGCCTATAGGGCGCAGCCGATCGAGGAGGCCGCAGCGCCCCGACTCTACGCGATCGTGCACCGTCTGGCCACCCGCGCCGGCATCCCGATGCCTCGCGTCTACCTGATCCCGAGCGAGACGCCGAACGCCTTCGCGACGGGCCGCAACCCCGAGCACGCCGTCGTGGCCGTGACCGAGGGAATCATGCGGATCCTCGACGAAGAAGAGCTCGAGGGTGTCCTCGCGCACGAGCTCTCCCACGTGAAGAACCGCGACATGCTGATCTCGACGATCGCCGCGACCCTGGCCGGCGCCATCACCTATCTCGCGCACATGGCGCAGTGGGCCGCGATGTTCGGCGGGCGCGGCCGAGACGACGAAGAGGGCGGATCGAACCCGATCGCGATGATCCTGCTGGCGGTCCTGGCGCCGATCGCCGCGTTGCTCGTCCAGATGGCGGTCTCGCGCTCCCGTGAGTTCCAGGCCGACGCCACCGGCGCGAAGGTCGCCGGCAAGCCGCTGGGGACTGATGAAGGCGCTCGAGAAGCTTCAGATGGCGAACCAGCAGATGCCGATGGCGGACGCGACACCGGCGACCGCCCACCTGTTCATCGTGAACCCGCTGAGCGGCGCGACCCTGATGCGGCTGTTCTCGACTCACCCGCCCCTCGAGGAGCGCATCGCCCGCCTGCGGGCGATGAGGGTCTAGCCCAGCCCACGACGCGAGTTACAAGCGCGCCGGGGGCGACCCCCGGCGCGCCGTCGTCTTCAGGCCTTCTCGACCATGTAGATGTGCGTGAGCATGTCGCACGTAGATGTTGCCGTCGACGACGAGCTCGCCCTGCCGGTTCTTCTCGAGGCCGCGGACCGTCGGCTTCGCGCGTCGCGTAGCGCACGACCCAGGCCACCGGCACGTAGCCGACGTCGTTCTGCATGATCTCCTCGGCCTTCGCGTAGGCTGGCCAGGCGCTTCTTGGGGTCGCTGGTGTCGCGGCCCGCCTCCAGCTCCTTGTCGAAGGCGTCGTTGGCCCACGCCTGGCGCTTGCCGGTCGTCTTCTTGCCGTAGAAGGTGTCGAAGTACTCGTTGTGCGGGTCCGGGTAGTCCATGAACCAGCGGATCCACACGAACTGGAGGTCCTGCTTCCAGAGCCGCTCGCGGAAGACGCGCTGCTCGAGCACCTCGAGCTCGGTCTTCATGTTCAGGTTCTCCAGCAGCACCGCCTGGACGGCCTCGGCGAGCGGCTTGCGAGCCGAGCGCCTCGTCGCGCATGCGAGAGCGTGATCTTCGGCCAGTTCTTCCCGCCCTCGAACGGCGTGCCCTTGAGCATCGACATCGCGAGCTTCGGGTCGAAGCGCTGGAGGTCGCGCGTCTTCTTGTCGTCGAGCGCGCCGGGGAAGCCCGGCGGGATCATGGCGTGCGCCGGGATCGCGAAGCCCTGGCTGACCTTGACGATGTTCTCGCGATCGATCGCGTGCGCGACCGCCTTGCGCACCTTGAGGTTGTCGAACGGCGGCTTGGTCACCTGCGGCAGCAGATACCAGGTGCCCGGATACGGGAACCGGAACACCTCCTTCGACGTCTGCGGATCGCCCTGCAACCGCTTCAGATCCGCCGTCTGCAGAGCGCGTCAGGTCGATCTCGTTGTTCTCGTACGGGAGCGCGCCGGACGCGATCGGGATGATCGGGATCGTCACCTTCTCGAGCGTGATGTCCTTGGCGCCGAAGAAGTGCTTGTTCTTCTTCAGGACGATGACCTTGTTGTGCTCCCACGCGTCCAGCACGAAGGGCCCGTTGCAGACGATGTTGGCGGCCTCCGTCCACTTGTCGCCGTACTTCTCGATCGAGCCGCGGTGGCCGGGCAGCGCGGCCAGATAGGCCGCGAGCACCGGGAAGTAGCCGCGCGGCCCCTCGAGCGTGACCTCGAGCGTCCAGTCGTCCTTCGCCCGGACGCCGACCTGGCTCGCGTCGGTCACCTGCTTCTTGTTGAACGCCTCGCCGTTCTTGATGTCGTAGAGGAACGACGCGTAGGGGGCGGCGGTGGCCGGGTCGAGCTGGCGCTTGAACGAGTACTCGAAATCGCGCGCCGAGCACGGCGAGCCGTCGGACCACTTCGAGTCCTTGCGGATCGCGAACGTCCAGACCGAGCCGTCCTTGTTGGGCGTGACCTTCTCGGCGACGTAGGGAACCGCCTCGAAGTTCGACGTTGAACTTCATGAGCCCGGCAAAGAGCTGCGGCGTGCCGCCGCAGTAGAGGTCCTTGTTGAAGTCGTGGCTCGACGGGTCCTGCTCGTACCAGCTGCCGCCGCCGAACCGGAGGTGCTGCTCCTTCGCGAGCTTCTCGCCGGGCGCGAGCTTCGGCGCCGCGGACACCGGGCGCGCGTTGAAGCCGGCCGCGCCCATCGCCGCCAGGCCGGCGGCGACCCGCAGGAAGTCGCGGCGGCCCACGCCGATCGCGCCGAGACGAGTCGCCAGCAGATCCAGCTGTTGGTCCGAGATACGCGGAACTCGCATGAGCGGGTCTCCTTGCTATTTCAGTTTGGGGTCCAGCGCGTCGCGGACGCCGTCACCGAAGAACGTGAACGACAGCATGGTGACCGCGATGGCGATCGACGGGAAAACGCACAGGTGCCAGTAGGACCTGATGTACTGCTGCCCCTCGCCGACCATCTGGCCCCACGACGGCGTCGGGGGGTTGATGCCGACGCCGATGAACGAGAGCGCGGCCTCGGTGAAGATCGCCTCCGGGATGCCGAAGGTGACCGCGACGACGATCGGCGTGAGCGCGTTGGGCAGGATGTGGCGCACGAGCAGGCGGTCGAACCCGGCGCCGAGCGCCCGGGCGCCGTCGACGAACTCCTTCTCCTTGATCGCGAGCACCTGCGCGCGCGTCTGGCGCGCGATGCCGACCCATCCGGTCAGCCCGATCGCGATGAAGATGTTCGTGAGCCCCGCGCCGAGCATCGACATCAGGAGGATCACGAACAAGAGGCGCGGGAACGCGTACATGACGTCGACGAACCGCGTGAGGAACATGTCGACCCGGCCGCCGAGGTAGCCCGACAGGGCCCCGATCGGGACGCCGATCAGGACCACGATCACCTGGGCGCCCGAGCCCCACCAGCATCGACACGCGCGCGCCGTAGATCATTCGCGACAGGAGGTCGCGGCCGAGCTGATCGGTCCCCAGCGGGTAGTCGCGGGACGGCGCCTCGTTGAGCCGCCCGAAGTTCGACTTCGTGTACGGGAGCGGCGCCAGGAAGTCGGCGAAGATCGCGACGAAGCAGAGCACGGCGATCACCACGCCGCCGGCCACCGCCAGGCGATTGCGCCGCAGCCGGCGAACGCCATCCCGCCACAGGCTCGACGAGCGAACCCGCGGCGCGCCGCTCGGCACCGCGACCGCCACGGCCGCGAGCTCAGTACCGGATGCGGGGGTCGAGGACGCCATAGAGAAGGTCGACGACGAGGTTCATGACCGCCAGGAACGCTCCGTACGTGAGCACCACCGCCATGATCATCGGATAGTCGCGGCCGGTCATCGAGAGGACGAAGAAGCGCCCCATGCCGGGCACCCGGAAGATCGATTCGACGAAAAACGAGCCGGTTCCGACCGCGGCGAACATCGGGCCCAGTAGAGTGACCACCGGGATAAACGCGTTCTTGAGCGCGTGCTTGAAGATGACGGGCATCTCGCCCAGCCCCTTGGCGCGCGCGGTGAGCGTGTAGTCGGCGCGGATGACCTCGAGCATGCTGGCGCGCGTGAAGCGCGCGATGATCCCCATCGGGGCCAGCGCCAGTGCCACCGTCGGCAACACCCAGTTCCGCGGCGAATCCCAGCCGCCGGTCGGGAAGAGCGGCACCACGAACGAGAACAGGATGATGAGGAAGACCGCGAGGACGAAGTTCGGCACGGCGACGCCGACCGTCGCCACGCTCACCGACACGTAGTCCCAGCCCCGGTTCTGGTAGACCGCCGCGAGGATCCCGAGCGTCAGGCCGCCGACGATCGCGAGCGCCAGCGCCATCGAGCCGAGCAGGAGCGAGATCGGAAACGTGTCGACGATGATCTCGCGGACGGTCCGAGTCTTGTAGACGAACGAATTGCCGAAGTCGCCCTGGACCGCTTTCCCGATGAAGATGGCGAACTGCTGGTAGAGCGGCCGATCGAGCCCGTAGTGAGCGGCCAGGTTCTTCTGCGCGTCCGGCGACAGCGGGTTCGCGCCCTCCGCGACCGGGTCGAGCGGGCTACCCGGCGTCGCGTGCATCACGAGGAACGTCACGAGCGCCATGGCCAGGAGTGTCGGGACCAGCCACAGCACACGCGTCACCACGAATTGGAACAACTAGACCCTCCGGCGGTCGCACGGTCGGCTCGACCGCCTCTATTTGGCAGGAGGTCGCCCGACCGAGTCAAGTTCCCGCTTCCTTGACCCTTCCCGGCGGCTGCGCGAGAATTGGGCGGTTCCCAGTTATGGCCTCCGAGCCACTCATTCGAGTGACCGGTCTCCGCAAGACCTTCGGCAACCATCGCGTGCTGGACGGGCTCGACCTGGACGTCCGTGCCGGTGAGGCGGTGGCGGTGCTGGGCGCCAACGGCGCCGGCAAGACCACTTTGCTCAAGGTCCTGGCGACCCTGGTGCGCCCGACGCGCGGCACCGCGATCGTCGCGGGCTACGACTGCGCGAAGGACGCCGAGCTCGTCCGCCGTGAGATCGGGCTCGTCGCCCACAGCTCGCACGTGTACGAGGACCTGACCGCCGCCGAGAACCTGACCTTCTGGGCCACGCTCGCGGGCCTTCGACCATCGGCGGCCGACCGCGCCGCCGCGCTCGCGACCGTCGAGCTCGATCGCGCCGCCGGCGAGCGCGTCCGCACGTTCTCCGCGGGCATGAAGCGCCGGCTCTCGCTTGCGCGCTTCGTCCTGGCCCGGCCGCGGGTGTTGTTGCTCGACGAGCCGTTCACGGGGCTCGACCAACGTGGCAAGAAGTGGCTGGAAGAGCATCTGGCATCGTTCAAAGCGGGCGGCGGCGCGATCGTCATGACGACGCACAGCTTCGGTCGCGAGCTGGCGGTCGCCGACCGGATCTCGATCCTCGCCGGCGGCGCGATCGCTCTGGACACGCCCCGCGGCGCGCTGTCCGCCGACGATGTTCACCGGCTCTACACCCTGCACGCGGAGGACGCATCCTGACGTTCGCGCGGCGGGCGATGATCGTGGTGTGGAAGGACCTGCTCGTCGAGCGCCGGTCGAAGGAGACGCTCAACGCGCTCTTCTTCTTCGGGCTCTTGCTCCTGTTCATCTTCCAGTTCGCTTTAGGGCCCGACCGCGAGCGCCTGGCCGGCACCCTCCCCGGCCTGCTCTGGCTCGGGTTCATCCTGAGCGGTCTCCTCGGGCTCGGCCGAACGTTCGTCGTCGAGCGCGAGAACGACTGCTGGGAGGGCCTCCTCCTGGCGCCGGGTGACAAGTCGGCGATCTACGTCGGCAAGCTCGCCGGCAACCTGCTGTTGATGCTGGTCATCGAGACCATTCTCCTGGTGCTCTTCGCCTTCTTCTTCAACCTCGACATCGCCGGTGTCCTGCCGGCCCTCGCCGTGGTGATCGCGCTCGGGACGGTGGCCCTGGCCGCCGTCGGCACCCTGTTCGCCGCGATGACGGCGCAGGTGCGCGCCCGCGAGCTCCTGTTCCCGGTGCTGCTGCTCCCGGTCGAGGCGCCGGTACTGCTCGCCACCGTCAAGGCGACCGAGGCCGTGCTGCTCGGCGAGCCCCTTGGCAGCGTCGCCCACTGGCTCAAGCTCCTCGCGGCCGCGGACGTGGTGTACGTCGCCGTCGGCGTCCTCACGTTCGACTTCGTGCTGGAGGCCTAGGCGCGATGAGACGTCTCCTCGGTGGCGTGACCTTGGTGGGGCTCCTGGCGGGCCTGGTGATGGGATTCGGGATCGCGCCGCGTGAGTCCACCCAGGGCAACGTGCAGCGCATCATGTACCTGCACGTGCCGAGCGTCTGGGTGGCCTATCTGGCGTTCGGCGTCGTCCTGGTCGCCTCGATCGCCTATCTGGTCCGGCGGGCCGAGTCCGCGGACCGGCTCGCACACGCCTCGGCGGAGGTCGGCGTCCTCTTCACGGGGCTCACGATCGCCACCGGGTCGATCTGGGGCAAGCCGACATGGGGTACCTGGTGGACGTGGGACGCGCGGCTCACGAGCGTCTCGATCCTGTTCGTCATGTACCTGGGCTATCTCCTGCTTCGCGGCATGATCGACGACCGCGAGCGCGGCGCCCGATTCGCCGCGGTGCTCGGCATCGTCGCGGCGTTCAACATTCCCCTCGTGCACTTCTCGGTGCTCTGGTGGCGCACCCTGCACCAGCCCCCGTCCCTGATGGGGCCCGGGCACCGATGGCCGGCATCTTCAAGGCGACGCTCCTCGTGAACTTCGCAGCGTTCACGCTCCTCTACGTCTATTTCGTCACCAGGCGAGCCCGCCTGCTCCGCCTGGAAGCCGAGGCCGAAGCGTGATGCCCGACAACTGGGGCTTCGTCCTCGCCGCCTACGGCCTCGCGGCCGTCGTACTGATCGCCTACTGGCGCTTCCTCTCCCGCCGCGAAAAAGAGCTCGAAGACGCCACCGCCATCCGCCACGACCTGAGACAGCCTTCGCGAGCGGCAGAGCCGGGCCAGCCCCAGCCAAATCCGGCCTCGCAGGCGCCCGTCACCGTGAACCAGAGCCGACCGACGCAACCGAAAGGGTCGGGCGTGCCGTGCCACGCCGACCTCAGAGCGCCCGATCACCGTGAACCAGAGTCGAACGACGCCCACCGAAAGATCGGGCGTGCGGAGCTTCGCCGCGCCTATCTCAGGCCACCCCGGGTCCAAGCCGGCCTCAAGGCCCCCGCTACAATGACCCGAAGGCGCAAGCTCATCATCGGTGGCGTCGTCATCGCCGGGGCTCTCGCGTACATGATCTACGCAGGCGTGACGCAGTCGGCGGTGTACTTCGTCACACCGTCGGAGCTGCGGGGCGCCGCAGTGCCGGGCAAGGCCTACCGGCTTGGTGGTATGGTGGTGCCCGGCTCGCTCAAGTGGGAGCCGCGCTCGCTCGATCTGTCGTTCACCCTGTCTGACGGGACCGCGACGGTTCCGGTCCGACACAAGGGCACGCCGCCCGATCTGTTCGGCGAGGGCCGAGGCGCGGTCCTGGAAGGAAATTGGACGGCCGACGGCTACTTCAAGGCGTCCCTGATCATGGCCAAGCATTCCGAGGAATACAAAGCGCCCCACGACACGAATCAGGCGGGCTACCGCGAGCTCTTCAAGACGCTCCGGGGTGAAGGGCGGTGACCGCAGACCTCGGCTACGGCATGACCCTGGTCGCTCTCGGCCTCGCACTGTACGGCGGGATCGCCGCCGGGGTCGGCGCCCGGTCGGGGCGGACGGCGCTGATCGAGTCGGCTCAGCACGCGGCGATCGGCGTGTTCGTCCTCGTCACCTCGTGCTTCGCGCTGCTCACCTACGCCTTCCTCACGTTCGATTTCTCGGTCCGCTACGTCGCGACCAACACGAACCTCGGCACGCCGTTCTACTACCGGATCACCGCAGTGTGGGGCGCGCTCGAGGGCTCGATCATCCTCTGGGCCTGGATGCTCACGCTCTACACGATCATCCTGATCGTGCGCCACCGGGTCGGCGCGCGCGAGCTGTATCCCTGGGCGCTGGCGACGATGCTCGGCATCCTCGCGTTCTTCCTCCTGGTGATGACAGTCGCCGCGCCGCCGTTCCAGCGCCAGATGCCGGTGCCCGCCGACGGCCGCGGCCTGAACCCGCTGCTCGAGGACACGGGCATGATCACGCACCCCGTTGCCCTCTATCTCGGCTTCACCGGCTTCTCCGTGCCCTTCGCCTTCGCGATGGCCGCGTTGATCACCGGCCGCATCGGCGACGCGTGGCTCGTCCTGACGCGGCGGTGGACGATCGTCGCCTGGTACTTTCTTTCGCTCGGTCTCCTGATCGGCGGCTGGTGGAGCTACCACGTCCTCGGCTGGGGCGGGTACTGGGCGTGGGATCCCGTGGAGAACGCCGCGTTCATGCCGTGGCTCACCGGCACTGCATTCCTCCACTCCGTGATGATCCAGGAGCGGCGGCGCATGCTCCGTCTCTGGAACATCTCGCTGGTGATCCTGACCTTCGGCCTCACCTTGTTCGGCACGTTCCTCACCCGTTCCGGGGTCATCGCCTCGGTCCACGCCTTCACGCAAGGCTCTATCGGGATCCTGTTCTTGAGCTTTCTGGCACTCGTGCTGCTGACGGCGCTCGGGCTGGTCGCGTGGCGCTGGGAGGCGCTCCGGTCCGAGGGCGAGCTCGACTCGATCGTCTCGCGCGAGTCGGCGTTCCTCTTGAACAACGTGTTCCTCGTGGCCGCCGCGTTCACGGTCTTCTTCGGCACGGTGTTCCCGTTGCTCTCGGAAGCCGTGCGCGGCGTCAAGGTCAGCGTCGGCGCGCCCTTCTTCAACCAGGTCAACGTGCCGCTCTTCCTGTCGCTGGTCTTCCTGATGGGGGTCGGGCCGCTGATCGCCTGGCGGCGGGCGTCCCTCGAAAGCCTCAAGCGCAACTTCCTCTGGCCGGTCGCGCTCGGGATCGTCGCGGCGGCCGCCGCGTTCGCGCTTGGTGTCCGCTCGCTGCTGGCGGCGCTCACGTTCGCGACGACCGTCTTCGTCGCGGTCACGATCGCGGTCGACTTCACGCGCGCCACCCGCGCGCGGCTCCGCGTGGGCGAGTCGCTCCTGCCGGCGATGGGCGGGCTTCTCCTGCGGCACAACCGCCGCTACGGTGGCTTCGTGGTGCACCTGGGCATCCTGATCATCGCGCTCGGCGTGATGGGATCGCACGCCTGGTCGGTGCAGACCGAGACCACGTTGCACCGCGGAGAGTCGGCCGAGCTCGCCGGGTACCGTTTCCGGTTCGATGGGCTCACCGCGGTCGAGGAGTCGAACCACTTCAAGGTCATCGGGGCGTTCACGGTCTCGAACGGGCGCGTGCTCGGCGTGCTGCGCCCGGCCAAGAAGTTCTATCCTCAAGAACAGGCGCCCATCGCGTACGTCGACTATCGTCTGGGCCTGCGCGAGGATCTCTATCTCGTCCTCGGCGACTTCGCCCGCGACGGCTCACAGGCGACGATCAAGCTCCAGGTCAACCGCCTCGTGAGCTGGATCTGGATCGGCGGATTGGTACTCACCCTGGGGGCGCTGCTGGCCATCCTGCCGGAGCGGCACCGGACCGCGTGAAGCGGCTCTGGCGCTGGCTCATCCCGCTCGCCGCCGTCCCCGTGCTGGCGCTGCTCGCCTACGGATTTCGCGTGAGCCCGCGCGACATTCCGTCGCCGCTCGTCGGCCGGCCGGCGCCGGCCTTCACGCTCGCCACGCTCGAGGGCGCGCCGCTCGGTCTCGAGACGCATCGAGGCAAGGTCGTCGTCGTGAACTTCTGGGCGTCGTGGTGCTATCCCGCGTGCTACGAGGAGGCGCCGGTGCTCGAGCGGAACTGGCGCGGCTATCGTGAGCGCGGCGTGGTCGTGCTGGGTGTCGACATCCAGGACAAGCGCGAGGCCGCCCAGAAGTTCGTCGGCGACTTCGGTCTCACCTTCCCCGTCGCGCAGGATCTGAAGGGCACGGTGTCGGTGGACTACGGCGTCTACGGAGTCCCCGAGACGTTCTTTCTCGATCGCCAGGGCCGGATCCGCGTCAAGCACGTCGGCGCCGTCACCGACGACGTCTTCCGCACGACCGTCGACCGGCTCCTCGCCGAGGCCTCGCCGCAATGAGCCGCGATCGCCGTCATCGTGGTCGCCGTACTGGCCCTGCTGGGCTCGGCCGGGCGCGCCGCGACCGCTCAGAGCTCGAAGCCGGTCAACGAGCAGACCGTGTACGACATCGCCGCGCACCTTCGCTGCGTCGTGTGCCAGAGCCTGTCGGTGGCCGACTCGCCCTCGGAGATGGCGAGCCAGATGCGCGCGATCATCCGCGAGCGGCTGGCGGCCGGCGAGAGTCCGGCCGACATTCAGCGCTACTTCGTCGACCGCTACGGCGATTGGATCCTCCTGGCGCCGCCACGCCGCGGATTCAATCTCCTCGTCTGGCTCCTCCCCCTCGTCGCGGTCGTCGTCGGGCTCGCCGCGACGGCCGCGTTGGTGTGGCGCTGGACCCATCGCTCGCGCGGTGTTCGCCCACCGCCGGTCGCCGTCGACGCGGCGATGAGCGAGCGAATTCGCCGCGAGCTGGAGAGCGGCTCGTGATCGGGGCCGGCGCGCTGGTCGCTGCGGCCGTCATCGGAGTGCCCGCCCTCGTGTTCGTGCTCTGGCCGCTCCTCGGCCGTGAGCGTCGCGGGCGCACGTTCCTTCCGCTGCCACCCGACCGGCGGCAAGAGCTCGACGAGGAGAAGCAGGTGGCCCTCGCCGCCATCCGCGAGCTCGAGTTCGAGCACGCGGCCGGCCACGTATCGGATACCGACTTTGCCGAGCTTCGTGCCCGCTACGAAGGCGAGACCGCCGCGATCCTGACCGAGCTCGACCGCCTGGGTCCGGCCGAGCCGCCGGCGCCCCGCGTCCCGGCGCGTGAGCCTCGCCGCTCGGCGTGGCGCCATCCGGCCGTGCTCGGCGGCGCGGGAGTGCTCCTGGTCATCTTCGGGATCGCCGTCGGCGTCGGAATCGTGCGGTACACCGAACCGGATCCGATGGCGGGGCAGCCTCAGCCCGGCTCGCGGCCGCTGGCCGTGCTTCCGCGCGAGGCGCCCGGCGGGCAAGAAGCACCGAGCGCCCGGAATGCGCCCGCCGTGACACCCGGCAAACCGCTACCGCCCGAGATGCTTCACGGCATGTTGCAGGCGGCGCGCTCGAGCCTGGCCCAGGGCCGCTACAGCGAGGCCATCGCCGCGTACCAGGCCGTCCTCAAACGCGATCCGAACAACGTGGACGCGACGACTCATCTGGCGTTGATCCTCGCGGTCGGTGGCGGCCCCGAGCACGCCGATCGCGCGCTCGAGATCCTCGATCGCGCGCTGACGACCGATCCGAGCTACTTGCCGGCCCTCCTCTATCGAGGCCAGATCCTCTACGAGGCCAAGCACGACGTCGCCGGGGCGGTTCGTTCCTGGGAAAAGTTCGTCGCGCTGGCGCCGCCGGGAGAGGACCGAGATCGGGTCGCGAAGATGATCCGCGAGGCTCAGGCCAAGCGCTGACTCAGCGCCGCTCGGGCGCCGGGAATGTCCGTTCGTGCTTCATCGGAACCGCCAGGTATTCCCGCTCCTGGTAGACGATCACCGGCCAGCTCCACCGCACGCTGACGTCGATCGTCTTGCCCTCGTCGCTCACCGAGATGGCGCGCTCGTCGACGTTGATACCGCTCGCCGTCATCTTCTTGACGATGTCGTCCCTGACGCGAGTCGCACGCTCCTGACGCTCGGTCCGTGAGGCACGCTCGTTGACGACCTCCTCGACCACGCTGGTGACCTCGAGATAGGACCAGACGGCCATCGCACCGCAGTAGAAGACGTAGACGCAGCCGATCGCGACAAAAACCCAGCCGAGAGCCTTCATCCAGCCGCACCGGGGAGGTAGACCCAGATCTTCGCGGCGGCCGGCAGGCCGAGCGCGATGGTCTGGCCGTCGCCCGATGCCGTGATCGTCCCGGCCCAGGGCGCGACCTCGGTGATCTTCAGGCGCCGACCCGGGCGGACGTCGTTCTTCCAGAGATGCTCGAGGAGCTTCTTGTCGGCCTCCGCCTCCTCCGTGATGCGCTCGACCACGACGGTCGTGCCTTCCTTCGCCTGGGCGAGCGGGAACGGCTCGACCTTGGGTGGCTTCGACATCCCGGGGATGGGGTTGCCGTGCGGGCAGGTGCTCGGCATGCCCAGGAGCTCCGCCAGACGGTCTTCGACGCGCGGCGACAGGGCATGCTCGAGTCGATGCGCCTCCTCGTGGGCGTCCGTCCAGTTGAGGCCGAGCGTATCCGTGAGCCAGCGCTCCAGGAGACGGTGACGCCGCGCCATGACCTCGGCGATCTGCCGGCCCTTGGTCGAAAGCACGAGCTCCTTGCCGCGCCCGATCTTCACGTACCCGCCGCGGGCCATCCGATGGATCGCCTCGGTGACCGCGGGCGCGGAGATCGCCATGTGCTTCGCGAGCCGCGCGCCGATCACCGGCTTGCCGCTGCCCGCCAGGTCGTAAATGGCCGCGAGGTAATCTTGGACCGAGGCCGTCGTGTCTCGGGTCTCGATCGCAACGTTCAGGACTGGGGTTCGTGGCATGTTCAATCCTACCGAAGGAATTCTCGACCGATCGTCCCGCAGTATAACGTCACTCTCACGCGAGCAGCAAGGCAGTCCGCGAGGCTCAACGCCGGTGCTATGCTGCGTGCATGACGCGGGCGGACGCCGCGCAGCGCATCACCGAGCTGCGCGAGCAGATTCACCATCACGACTATCTCTACTACACCGAGGCTCGGCCCGAGGTCTCGGACGCGGAGTACGACGCGCTCATGCGCGAGCTTCGCGAGCTCGAGGCGAGCTTCCCCGACCTGGTCACCGCGGACAGCCCCACGCAGCGGGTCTCTGGAGCGCCGACCGACGTCTTCAAGTCGGTCGAGCACCACGACGCGATGCTCTCGCTCGACAACGCGACCTCGCCCGACGACCTGCGCGAGTTCGAGGCCCGGATCGGCCGCGCCGTGCCGGGCGCCGCGTTCACGTACGTGTGCGAGCCCAAGATCGACGGCCTGGGCATCGCGCTCCTGTACGAGCAGGGCCGCTTCGTCCGGGGGGCGACGCGGGGCGACGGGCGCGTGGGCGAGGACATCACCCCCAACCTGCGAACGATCCGGTCGATCCCCATGATCCTGCGCGGCCCGCTGGCAGCCGTGCCGGTCATCGAGGTGCGCGGTGAGGTGTTCATGCCGCGCGAGGAGTTCGCGAAGCTCAACCGAACCCTGGAGGAGGCGGGCTCGCCGACGTTCGCGAACCCGCGAAACGCCGCCGCGGGCGCGGTGCGCCAGAAGGACCCATCGGTCACGGCGCGGCGGCCGCTCGATATCTTTCTCTATCACCTGAGCCGCGCCGACTCGCTCGGCTTCGCCTCCCACTGGGACGTCCTCGAGGCCCTGCGCGCCGCCGGCTTCAAGACCAACCCCCGGTCCGAGCGCTGCGCGAATCTCGCCGCGGTCGTCGCGGCGTGCGAGAAGCTCGAGCACGATCGTGACGCGCTCGGCTACGACGCGGACGGCGCGGTGGTCAAGGTCGAGTCCCTCGATCAGCAGCGACGGCTCGGCTCGACGACGCATCATCCGCGCTGGGCCATCGCCTTCAAGTTCGCGGCGCGTCAGGCGACGACGGTGATCGAGGCGATCGAGGTCAACGTGGGCAAGACCGGCGCGCTCACGCCGACCGCCAAGCTGACCCCCGTGGAGCTGGCCGGCGTCACGATCCGCAACGTCAGCCTGCACAACGAGGACGAGATCCGCCGCAAGGACATCCGGGTGGGCGACACGGTCCTGATCGAGCGCGCCGGCGACGTGATTCCCGTACGTCGTGCAGGTCGTGCTGGTCAGGCGGCCGCCCGAGACGCAGCCGTTCACGTTCCCGTCGGCGTGCCCGGCCTGCGGCGGCGTCACGGCGCGCGCCGCCGGCGAGGCGTACTGGCGCTGCACCAACAGCGCCTGCCCGGCCCAGCTCAAGGAGCGGCTACGGCATTTCGGGTCGCGACGGGCGATGGACATCGAGCACCTCGGCGACAGCACGATCGAGCAGCTGGTCGACTCCGGGCGCGTCAAGGATTTCGCGGATCTCTACAGCTTGACCGCCGACGAGATCGGCGAGATGGATCGCTTCGCCGAGAAATCGGCCGAGAACCTGGTCGCGGCGATCGCGGCGTCGCGCACGCGCGGCCCGGCGCGTCTGCTCAACGCCATCGGGATCCGGCTCGTCGGCGAGCGCGTGGCGCAGCTGCTGGCGACCCGCTTCGGTAGCCTCGAGCGCATCGCCGCGGTCTCCGAAACCGAGCTGGCCGAGGTCCACGGGATCGGCGACGAGATCGCGAGCTCGATCGCGACGTTCTTTCAGGACCCGACGAACCGCGAGCTGATCGCGCGCCTGGATCGAGCGGGCGTGGTGACGAGCGCGCCGGTGGCCCCGGAGGGTCCCAAGCCGCTCGCCGGCAAGACCGTCGTATTGACCGGCTCGCTGCCGACCTTGTCGCGAGAGGCCGCGCGCGAGCTGATCGAGCGGCACGGCGGTCGCGTCACGTCCTCGGTCTCGAAGAAGACCAACTACGTCGTCGTGGGCGAGGCGCCGGGCAGCAAGGCGGACGACGCTCGCCGGCTGGGGGTGCCAGTGCTCGACGAAGCCGGACTGCTCGACCTGGTGCGCTCGTGACTCGCCGCGAGCGCCGTGCTCGCTCTGGCGGTGATGGTCCTGGCCGGCTGTCTCGGCAAGACGACCGACTCGACCGCGCCGGTCGACATCATGAGTCCGGGAAAGTGGATCGCGCTCGCCCCGATGCCGACCGCGCGCCAGGAGGTCGCCGTCGCGGAGGTCAATGGGCGCATCTTCGTGATCGGCGGCTTCGGTCCGGACAGCGAGGCCGTCGCCACGGTGGAGGTCTACGATCCGGCCTCCGACCGCTGGGAGACTCGCACGCCGCTTCCCGCCCCGACCCACCATGCGGCGGCCGCCGTCATCGACGGGCGCCTCTTCGTCGTCGGCGGCTACAGCGGCGGTCGACTCGGCTCGAGCGCGCTGCGAACCGTCTACGAGTACGACGAGGCGCGGAGCTCGTGGGCGACCCGCGCGCCGCTGAAGCAGGCGCGCGGCGGGCTCGCGGTGGTGGCTCTGGGAGGCCGACTGCACGCGATCGGCGGCAGCGACGACAGCGCGAGCGCCGCGCACGAGATCTACGAGCCCACGCCCGACCGGTGGAGCGATGGCCCTCCGATGCCGACCGCGCGCGATCATCTCGCGGCCGTCGCGTTCCAGGGCAAGCTCTGGGCGATCGGCGGGCGTACGTCGTTCCTGGGGACCCAGTTCCCCAACGTCGAGATCTACGATCCCGCGACGAACAGCTGGTCGACCGGAGTCCCGCTCCCGACCGGCCGCGGCGGCCTCGCCGCCGCCGTGCTGGGCGATCGCGTCTACGTGTTCGGCGGCGAGGCGCCGCTGCGCATCTTCAGCGCCAACGAGATGTACGAAGTCGCCGGCAACCGCTGGATCGGCAAGGACCCGATGCGCACGCCGCGCCACGGCATCGGCGCGGCGGTGGTCGGCCAGCGCATCTACGTGCCCGGCGGCGGAACCCAGCCCGGATTCGCGACGACCACGGTCAACGAGGCGTACGAGCCATGAGGCGTCGATGGCTCGGGACCCTCGTGCTCATCGCGCTCGCCTTGTCGCCGGCGCCGCTGCTCGCCGGCCCGACGCGCGAGGAGGCGCTCAAGGCGCTCGCCGACAAGGGCAGCGCCGACAGTCGCCGCCTGGGCGCTCAAGCGCTGGGCGAGACCGGGCTCATGAGCGACCTGCCGCAGCTGGCCGCGGCGCTGCGCGACAGCGACGAGGTCGTCCGCGAGAATGCGGAGAGCTCGATGTGGCAGGTGTGGAGCCGATCGGGCGACCCGACCATCGACCGGCTCTTCGCGACCGGCCTCGAGCAAATGAACGCGCGCCAGGGCGAGCAGGCCGTCGAGACCTTCAGCGAGATCATCCGGCGTAAGCCGGAGTTCGCCGAAGGCTGGAACAAGCGGGCGACCGTCTATTACCTCCTGGGCGAATATCAGAAGTCGCTCGCCGATTGCGACGAAGTGATGAAGCGCAACCCGTATCACTTCGGCGCGCTCAGCGGCTACGGGATGATCTACATGCAGCTCGACCAGCCCGCGATCGCGCTCGAGTACTTCGAGCGCGCGCTCCGCGTGAACCCGAATCTCGAGTCGACCCGGCAGACGATCGAGATGCTCAAAACCCTGCTGATCCAGCGCCGAAAGGACACCATCTGATGATCGACGCCCTCAAGAAGATCTCCAGCCCCAGCGTGGCCAACGCGATCGAGACGTTCAACGTCCGCCCCCGCAATCACGGCAACATGTCGTCCGAGATCCGCACCTTGTTCACCGAGCTCGGGCCGCTGGTCGGGTACGCGGTCACCGCGGTGATCCGCGCCGAGCCCCAGCCGCTCGAGGGCCATCGCGCCTCCACGTTCGGGTGGTGGGACTACGTGCTCTCGATCCCGGCGCCCCGCGTGATCGTCGTCCACGACCTCGACGAGCCTCGGGGCCAGGGTGCCCAGTGGGGCGAGGTCCAGGCCAACATCCACCGCGCGCTCGGCTGCGCCGGCGTCATCACGGACGGCTCGGTGCGCGACCTCGACGAGGTACGGGCGCTGGGGTTCCAGTTCGCCGCGGCTCACGTCTCGGTCTCGCACGCCTACGTGCACATGGTCGACTTCGGTTTGCCGATCAAGGTGGGTGGGCTGTGGGTGAAGCCGGGCGATCTGGTTCACGCCGACCAGCACGGCGCCGTGACGATTCCGACCGACATCGCCGCGCGGATCCCCGAAGCGGTCGCAAAGGTCGAGGCCGACGAGCGTAAGATCATCTCGGTCTGCCAGTCGCCGACGTTCACCGCCGACGCTCTCAAGCAGCTCTACAAGCAGATCCGCCCGGGCACGTACTAGCCGCGAGCGCTTCTCGGGGTCGACGCGGCCTTCTAGAGCTTCAGACCGCGGGCCGGCGGAGCACCGCCGGCCGACAACCGACCCGGCACCGAGCGTGCTCGAATCCTCGGTGCGGGTCCGGCGCCACTAGCGACTAGTGGCTGCCGCTGGACGGGACGACCGACAGGCTCGCCGCGACGGGAATCCGCAGACGCCGCACGAGCTCGTAGAGCGCGCTCTTCCCGCCGCGGTAGCCGACTTCACGCGCGCGACGGAGCACCTCTGCACCCGACATCGAAGGTGTCTCACGCAGCCATGCCTCGATCTGAGGTGCGAACGGAGCCACCGTCGATGGGCGGCCTACGCCACGCGGCTGGTGCCACGTGCGAGACCCGCCACCGTTGACCGACTCACTGACCGCCGCTCCATTGACCGACATGTCTGAGCCCTCCTGGGTACCGGAAAAAGCAATTCCGATACCGAGTCTCAGGCATGGGCATTTTCTCTGTATTTAAGGAAACTTACGGTATGGCGAGCAGCCCGATCCTGGTAGGTATTTGACCACCTAGATCACTCTCGATCCAGATGGTTCGTGATCGGTACTGAAGAGGGGAGCCGAACAGTTCCTGACCGGCGGGTCAGCGACGAGCGGAACTATCGCGACGAAGCTTGTACTCGACCGAGTCCACCAGCGCCTGCCATGAGGCTTCGATGATGTTGTCCGCGACGCCGACCGTGCCCCAGGTCTCGTCGCCGTCGCCCGAGGTCACCAGAACGCGCGTCTTGGCCGCTGTCCCCTTCGACTCGTCCAGGATGCGCACCTTGTAGTCCAGGAGCCTCATGGTCTTGAGGTTCGGATAGAACTCCTCGAGAGCCTTCCGGAGCGCGTGGTCGAGCGCGTCGACGGGACCGTTTCCAGAGGCGGCGGTGTGCTCCAGGATCCCCTTCACCCGCAGACGCACCGTCGCTTCGGCCACTGGCTCCTGGGCGGTGTTCTGCTCCTCGACGATCACCCGGTACGCCTCGAGCGTGAACCATGGCCGGTGGCGGCCGAGCGCCCGCTCCATGAGCAGCTCGAACGACGCCTCGGCGCCCTCGAACTGGAATCCCTGATCCTCCAGGGTCTTGAGCTGGTCGAGAATTCGACGGGAGTCCGGCGTGTCCTGATCGAGGTCGATGCCGTATTCGCGCGCCTTCCAGAGGATGTTCGACTTACCGGCCAGCTCGGAGACGAGCACGCGCCGGCGATTGCCCACGGCCGCGGGGTCGATGTGCTCGTAAGTCTCCGGATGCTTCTGGACGGCCGAGACGTGCATGCCGCCCTTGTGCGCGAAGGCCGAATCGCCCACGTACGGCTGCGACGACCAGGGTTTGCGGTTGGCCAGCTCCGAGGCGAAGCGAGAGACATCGCGAAGCTCGCGCAGGTTGGGCTCGGGGATGCAGTCGAGGCCCATTTTCAAGATCAGGCTCGGGATGATCGACACGAGGTTCGCGTTGCCGCAGCGCTCGCCGAAGCCGTTGAGGGTGCCCTGCACCTGGCCGACACCTTCGGCCACGGCGGCGAGCGAGTTCGCGACGGCGCACTCGGCGTCGTTGTGCACGTGGATCCCGAGCGGAGTCCGCACGTGCTTCTTCACATCCGCGATGATCGCGACGAGCTGCGCGGGCAACGTGCCGCCGTTCGTGTCGCACAGGATGAGCCAGTGCGCCCCGGCCGCCTCGGCCGCGCGCAACGTCGCCAGCGCGTAGTCGCGGTTGGCGCGGAAGCCATCGAAGAAGTGCTCGGCGTCGAAGAGCACCTCGTCCATCCGCGGCCGGAGGAACGCGATCGTGTCGCCGATCATCGCCAGATTCTCGGGAAGCGTCGTGCCGAGCGCCTCGGTGACGTGGAAGTCCCACGACTTGCCGACGATCGTCGCCACCGGCGTGCCGGCGTCGAGCAGCGCCTGCATGTTCGCATCGGCCTCGGCCGTGACCCCGGCGCGCCGGGTCATGCTGAACGCGGCGAGCTTCGCCTGCTTGAGCGTCACGTCCTGCATGCGACGGAAGAACCGCAGGTCTTTCGGATTCGAGCCCGGCCAACCGCCCTCGATGTAGTGGATTCCCAGCGCGTCGAGCCGGGTCGCGAGCCGGACCTTGTCTTCCATCGAGAAGGACACACCCTCGCCCTGGGTGCCGTCGCGGAGCGTCGTATCGTAGATCTTGATCAGGCGGCGCATGGCAGACCCCGATCATGCCCTCTCCATCGTCGACGTGTCAACAATCGGCGCCCGCGGGAGGCGGCGGCGGGGCAGGGGCGTGCGGGAGGGGTCGCGCGACCACGCGGCGCGCGTGCGCATTTCCGCGCGCGGCTGGGCTCCATCTGGGCGCCGCTCGTCCGTTGTCCCTTGGAGGGAACGGGTCGCGTCGACCCCTCCCGCACGCCCCTGCCCCGCCGCCGTCACTCGCGAGAGCCCTGACTGCCGCACCGCACCGAAGAACGCATCATCAGGAACTGCTCTTCAGGCGTAGAGGCGGGTCGCGAGGCGGGTGCTGATGGCGGGCCACTCGGTGTCGAGGATCGAGAAGTAGACCGTGTCGCGCTGGAAGCCGCGGACGTTCATGTGCCGGCGGAGCGTGCCCTCGCGGACCGCCCCGAGGCGCGTGATCGCCTCTTGAGAGCGGACGTTGCGGCCGTCGGTCTTGAGCGCGACACGCACGCAGCCGAGGGTCTCGAAGCAATAACGCAAGAAGAGGAACTTCGACTCGGTATTGGCCGGAGTCCGCCAGTATTCGCGGCCGAGAAACGTGGAGCCGATCTCGACCTGCCGATCATTGGGGCGCACGTCGAGCAGGCGCGTCGAGCCGATCGCGCGACCCGTCGCCTTCCAGATCTGCGCGAAGACGATCGACTCCCGCCGGGCCATCAGGTCCTCGGCCTGGCGGATCAGCGCGAGGGTCTCATCGAGCGCCTGGGGCGGCGGCCACGCGAGGTAACGACAAACCTCCTCGTCCTGCATCACGTCGAAGATGATCGCGGGCGTGGCGCTCGGCGACCGGCTCCAGGGTGAGGTAGCGTCCCTCGAGCGTGACGGGCGCGAGCGTCGCGAGAGTCGCCGACACGGTCAGCGCGTCAGACGACGCCGTGCGCGCGGAGTCGCTCGACGGCGGGCTTGCTGAGGCCCACCAGGCTTCGCAGGACCGTCTCCGTGTGCTGGCCGATGACGGGAGGCGGGATCGTGGCCGCGCCGGGGGTGGCATGCAGGCGGATGGGCACGCCCATCACGGTGACCTTCTTGGCCCGCGGGTGCGGCAGCGACACGATCATCCCGCGCGCCTTGAGGTGCTCGCTCTCACACACCTCGGCGACGGACTTGATGAGACCGGCCGGAATGCCGGCGCCCTCGAACTGCTTGACCCAATCCGCGGCCGGTCGCGTCCCGAGGATCTCGTTCAGCAGAGGCACGAGCGTGTCGCGGTTCCGCACGCGCTTGGCCTCGGCATCGAAGCGCGGATCGGTCGCGAGCTCCGGATGGCCCGAGCGCGGTGCAGCACTTGTTCCACAGCGAGTTGTTGGCGACGCCGAGCACGACGAACGCGTCGGCGGCGCGGAACACCTCGTACGGCACGATCGACGGATGGGCGTTGCCGCGGCGGGCCGGGCGCGCGCCCGTGCCGAAATAGATGCCGGCTTGATATGTGAGCAGCGCCGCCATGACGTCGAGCATCGAGATCTCGACCTTTTGCCCGCGACGGGAGCGGGTTCGAGCGAGCAGTGCCAGCACGACGCCGTGGGCCGCCGACATGCCGGCCGACCAGGTCGCCGATCGAGTTGCCGACCTTCACGGGCGGACCGTCCGCGAAGCCCGTGAGATCCATCACGCCGGACTCCGCCTGGATCACCAGGTCGTAGCCCGCTCGGTGCGCCTCGGGGCCCGACTCGCCGAACCCCGACACCGAGCAGTACACGAGGCGCGGGTTCAGGCGCGCGAGCGCGCGATAGCCGAAGCCGAGCTTGTCCATCGTGCCCGGACGGAAGTTCTCCAGCAGCACGTCGCACTTCTTGACCAGCTTCCGAAAGATCTCTTGTCCTTCCTTGGCCTTGAGATTCAGGGTGATGCTCTTCTTGCTCCGGTTCACCGACATGAAGTAGGTCGACTCGCCGCCGACGAACGGCGGCCAGCTGCGCGTGTCGTCGCCCTTGCCGGGCTCCTCGACCTTGATCACCTCGGCGCCCATGTCGCCGAGCATCATCGCGCAGAAGGGACCCGCCAGGACGCGGGTGAGGTCGAGCACACGAACGCCGGCCAGCGGTCCTTTAGCTTTCGCCACGGAGTCGTCCTTTCCAGGCGCGCTTCGCGAGACTCTGCGCGATCGCGCTCATGCGCTCACCGGCTCGGCCCGCGCGTCGCCAGAAGAGCTTCGCGCGATCGAGCGCGCCGAGGTGCGAGAAGTAGTAGATGTTGCCAACCGCCTCGATGGCCACCCATGAGCCGATCTTGAGCCCCTGGGTCTTGTCGCCGTGGCAGACGAGCCGCGCGCCGCCGACCAGATCGACCAGCGCGATGTGAAGCGGCGAGCGGAAGCCCTCGGGTGGCGAGAGCAACGTCGTGAACGAGACGACCTCACCGCCGCCCATCACCGAGGTCGGCGTCATCTCGACCGGATGGCGCGGACACCAGCGTGAAGGCGGCGCGGCGACGAGCCGGCACTCGGGACAACGAGACGCCGCGAGGTGCTCGATCAACGCCGAGTCCCGGCTTCCCGCGCGCATGGCGCTCATTGGGATTCGAGGATAGTGACCCAGTTGTTGGTGCCGGGGCCGCCGATCGAGTGGGCGAGCGCCACGCTGCACTTCGACCTGGCGGCGCGGCACGCACCAGGTCAGCTGCCAGACGCACTCGACGATCTGCGCGAGCCCCGTGGCCGCGAGCGGATGGCCGCGCGCCTTGAGCCCGCCCGACGGGTTGATCGGCAGGCGTCCCTCGAGCGCGGTCTCGCCGTCGAGGGTGGCCGGTCCCGCCTTGCCCGCGGGAAAGAGCCCCACGTCCTCGAGCGAGATGAGCTCGAACGGCGCGAACGCGTCGTGGATCTCGGCGACGTCGATCCGCTCGGCGCCGAAGCCGGCCATCTTGAATGCCGCGCTCGCGGCCGCCTGCGTCGCCCGAAAGCTCGTGAGGCTCTCGCGATGCCGGAGCGCCAGCGCGTCGGTCCCCTGCCCCACGCCGGCCACGCGCACGGTGGCACGCTCGGAGGTCAGCACCACCGCGGCCGCGCCGTCGGAGATCGGACAGCAATGGAAGAGACGCAGCGGATCGGCCACCATGCGGCTGCCGAGCACCATCTCGAGCGTGATCGCTTCGCGGAAGTGAGCGAGCGGATTGCGCGCCCCGTTCGCGTGATTCTTGACAGGGACCTGTGCGATCTCGCGCTCGGTGACCCCTCGCGCCATCAGGGCGCGGGTGACGAGCGCCGCGAACGCCGGCATGGTGGTTCCGTACGAGCGCTCGTACGGATCGAGCGAGCGTCCGATCAGCTCCGACACCTTGGGCGTCGGCAGATGCGTCATCTTCTCGCCGCCGACCACGACGACCGTATCGGCCAGCCCCGAGGCGATCTGCGCGAAGCCCGTGTAGAACGCCGCCGCGCCCGACGACGTCGCCGTCTCGACCCGGATCGCCGGGACGTTCGCGAAGCCCATGTGGGTCGCGACGTTCGAGGCGAAGTTGCCGTCGCCCAGGAACTCCTCGGGGTTCATGGTCGCGACGACGATCGAATCGGGTCGATCGCGATCGGCGCTCCGCAGCGCCGCATGGGCGGCGACGGCCATCAAGTCTTGCAGCGGCTCCTGCAGTCGGCCGACGCGAGTCATGTCGGCGCCGGCGATCCACACGTCACGCATGGCGGCCCACAGATTGCCGGGCGGGTCGCCAAAGGTCAACTTCTACGCGGCGGGTCGCCTCCGGCGCGGCGGTGGCGGCGGCGCCGCGACGCCGAGATCGCGGATCAAGCGCAGCAGGTATGTCCGCTGCAGCCCGAGCGCGCGCGCCGCGTGCGTGCGGTTGCCGCGCGCTTGATGGAGCGTCGCCTCGATGAGCCGCCGTTTGAAGTCGGACACTGCGCCGTGATAGCCGGGCGTGGACGAGGGAGCGGTCGGACTCGGTCCGGGCATTGAGTTCATGACTCGTCATATCGGCAACCGGCATGCCAGTCACGAACGAGTGGTTTTGCAAAAGAATCAGGCCCGCCGCACTCCGGTGAATGCCCTGCGGGCCTGGCGCGCTGCCGTTGGACGTGTGCAGCTAGGACTTGGTGGCCGGCTTGACTCCCGGATTGTCCTTGAAGAACTTCTTGTTCAGCTCGATGAAGCTCTTCCACTGATCCGGCGTCTCGTCTTCCGCGAAGATCGCCTTGACCGGGCACACGGGCTCACAAGCGCCGCAGTCGATGCACTCGTCCGGATGGATGTAGAGCATCGTCTCGCCTTCGTAGATGCAATCCACCGGACAGACCTCGACGCAGGCCTTGTCCTTCACGTTGATGCACGGTTCAGCGATGATGTACGGCATCGAGTCCTCCCGCTAGCGAGCGCCTGTGGACGGCGCGTTTATTTCTTCCGAAGCCATCGGCTTTTGTACCCGAATCTACGCAATGTGTCAAGATTTCCGCTTAGTTGGGGCCGCTTTCGCGCCGGTATCGGACGCCGTCACTGCGCGCGGAGCCGCGGGTCTAGCGCATCGCGCAACGAGTCGCCGAACAGGTTGAAGGCGAAGACGGCCAGGCTGATCGCGAGGCCCGGAAAGATCGCCATCCACGGCGCCGCTTCGGCGAACTGCACCGCGGCGCCCCTCAGCATCAGGCCCCATGCCGGCGTCGGCTCGGAGACGCCGAGCCCGAGGAACGTGAGCGAGGCCTCGGCCAGGATCGCCTGACCGAGATACGCCGTGAGCATGATGAGGTACGGCGCCATCACGTTCGGGAGCATGTGGCGCAGGATGATGCGCCGGTGCCGGAAGCCGGCCGCGCGCGCCGCGTCGACGTACGGCATCTCGCGGATCGCCAAGGCGCTCGACCGCGCCACGAGCGCGGCGCGCGGAATCATCGGAATCGCGATGGCCACGATGACGTTGCCGATGCCGGTGCCCGAGGATCGACACCACCGCGAGCGCCAGGATGATCAGCGGAAACGCGAGGAAGATGTCCATCACCCGCTGCACGAGCAGATCGACCTTGCCGGCGAAGTACGCGCTGGCGACGCCGATCACGGCCCCGACCGTGGCCCCGAGGAACGCGCACGCGAAGCCCACCAGCATCGCCGTGCGCGAGCCGTAGATGATGCGCGAGAGCACGTCTCGACCGAACGCGTCCGTGCCGAGCCAGTGCGCCGTCGACGGGCGCGCGAGCATCGCGCCGTAGTCGGTGGCCAGCGGATCGTAGGGCGCGATCACGTTGGCACCGAGGCCGACCAGGATGTTGACGGCGACGACGGCGGCGCCGAGCGCGCCCAGGGGCCGCTGGCGACAGAATTCGCCGACCACCGCGAGCCACCGGCGCCGCGGCGCGGCCTCGGGGACATCGGCGACGGCCTCGACCGGTCGTCCGATCGCCATCAGCGGAACCGGATCCTCGGGTCGATCCACGCGTACGCCAGATCGACCAGGAAGTTGACGAAGATGAAGACGAACGCCACCAGCATGACGAGCGCCTGCGTGAGCGTGTAGTCGCGGTGGCCGACCGCTTCCACGAAGAGCATGCCGAGCCCGTTCAGGTTGAAGACCTGCTCGGTGACGACGAGCCCGCCGATCAGGAAGGCGAACTCGAGCGCGATGACCGTGAGCACGGGCAGCATCGCGTTCTTCAGGGCGTGACGCGACAGGATCAGCTTCTCCCAGACCCCTTTCGCGCGCGCCGTGCGGATGTAGTCCTCGCGCAGCACCTCGAGCATCGCCGAGCGCGTCATGCGCGTGGCCACCGCCGAGTAGCGGTAGCCGACCGCGAGCGCCGGCCAGATCAGCTGCGCCAGGTTCTGCACGGGGTTGACCCAGAACGGCGTGTAGACCATCGGCGGCAGCCACTTGAAGATGATCAAGAGACCCAGGATGAACACGATGCCGAGCCAGAACGACGGCGTGGCCAGCCCGGCGATCGAGATGACGCGCACCACGTAGTCGATCCACGTGTCCTGCCGGAGCGCGGCGATCACGCCGAGCGGGATCGCCAGCAGGATGGCGACGATCGTCGCCATGATCGCGAGCTGGAGCGAGAGCGCGAACCGCAGCTTGATCTCCTCCGCGATCGGCGCCCCCGTCCACATCGAGGTCCCGAAATCGAGGCGCACGAGCCCGCCCATCCAGCTGACGAACTGCTGCCAGACCGGCTTGTCGAGCCCGAGCCGCGCCCGCTCCTTGTCGAGGTTCTCCTTCGACGCGTAGGCGCTCTCCCCGGCGAAGCGCAGCTCGACGATGTCGCCGGGCACGATCCGCATCAGGAAGAAGATGAGCACCGCGACGCCGAGCAAGGTCGGAATCATCAGCAGCAGGCGCTTGACGATGTACTTGGTCACGACCGCGCGCCCGCTATTCGCTCAGCCACACGCCGTCGAGCTGGTTGTTGACGAAGTGGCTGGGCGTGACGGTCCAGCCGTGCATCTTGGCGCTGTGCGGGATGATGCGGTGCCACTGGAGCGTGTAGAAGTAGTGCGCCTCCTCGTCCAGCAGCCGCCGCTCGAAATCGCGCACCCACGGGATTCATCGATCGGTCACTCCGTCAGCCAGACGGTATCGAGCTGGTTGTTCAGGTAGTGGCTCGGCGTGATCGTCCAGCCCTTGACCTTCGAGCTGTGGGGAATGATCCGATGCCACTGGAGCGTGTACAGGTAGTGCGCCTCCTCGTCGACGAGGCGGCGCTCGAACTCACGGATGTACTTCTTGCGCTCCTCGGTGTCCACGGCGCGGCCTTGTTTCTCGTAGAACTCGTCCAGCACCGAGTCGGTGTAACGGCTGTAGTTCGCCGGACTTTTGTCCTTCGACTGGAACTTGTAGAGGTCGAGGTCGGGCTCGACGATGTAGCCGCACTGGAAGTCCATCGCGACCTCGAAGTTGCCGCCGCGGAGCTCCGCGTAGTACTTGGCCGCCTCGATCACGTCCTGTTTGACGTTGAGGCCGATCTGCCGCCACTGGTCGATCAGCCAGACTCCGACCGGCTCGTAGGGCATCGGGATACCCCGATTCTTGAACGTGAACGCGAACCCGTCGGCGACGCCGGCCTCCTTGAGGAGCCGCCGTGCCTCGGCGCGCGACTTTGTGATGTCGCGGCCATAGCCGGTCAGCTTTTCGAGCTCGGCCGGCGGCGTGGCGAACGGCGTCCCGGGTACCTGCACGCCGGCGACTTCCTTGACGATGGCGATCTTCGACAGCGCCTGCGAGCCCTGATATCGATCGAGCGCGAGCGAGAGGGCGCGCCTGACCCGCTTGTCGTCGAACGGCTTCTTCTCATGATTCATGGCCACCAGCAGCGCGCAGTCCCAGGGGCTCTCCTGCACGGTGATCTTGGAACCGAGAGCCTGGACGAGACTGTCGCGCTCGGCCGGCGAGAACCCCCGGAACTGGATGTGCGCCCGCTCGCCGCGAACGGCCGCAACCTGGGCGGCGGAGTCCTTGATGAATATCGCCCGGTAACCATCCAGGTACGGCTTGCCCTTGTCCCAGTAGTTCGGATTCTTCTTGCCGACCCAGTGGGACCCTCTCACGTGTTCGACGAAGATGAAGGGCCCGGTGCCCATCACATGGGTCTCGTACCAGCGCATGTCCTTGGCCAGAATGTCGGCTTTGTAGATCCAGTTCCACGGGGAGGCCAACGACATCAGGAACGAGCCGGACGGCCACTTCAGCCGGAAGACGAGCGTGTAGGGATCCGGCGCTTGCACGGCCTCCACATCGAGGTACTCGCCCTTGCGGTCCGAGGCGACGCCGGCCGGCGGAAAGATGATCTTGTCGTAGCTGGCCTTGGCGTCCTTGGACGTCATCTCGCTACCGTCGTGGAACTTGACGCCATGCCGGAGCTTGAGCGTGTAGGTCCGGCCGTCCTTCGAGATCGTCCACGACTCGGCGAGGTCTCCGACGATCTTCGCCGCCAGCTTGTCGGTCGGATCGGGCCGAAGCAGCGTGCTGTAGTGCGGGGCCACCGGGTGGATGACCCCGAACGTCTCCTCGCGGTGGGCATCGTAGGACGGCGGCTCGGACGGCACCGCGAAGACCAGCTCGCCACCGTATCGGGGTTTGTCCTGAGCCGTGGCTGGGCCGGCCAGCGCGACGGCGACGATCGCGATGACGAGGCTATAGAGGTAGTGTCGCATTCGTTTCTCCTTCGAAGGTCTTGCTAGGATAACCAGCATCGAGCACGAGCGGTTTCAGCATCGAGCAGAGCATGGTCGGGAGTCAAGCGAGCAGGCACGCCGCCCGGTGTGCCGGCCTGATCTCGCGCAAGTCGGGCACCTCGACCCGGCAGCGGTCGACCGCGATCGGGCAACGAGGATGGAACACGCACCCCGGCGGCGGGCTGAGCGGGCTCGGCACCTCGCCGCCCAGCACCATCCGCTCACGCTGGGCCTCGAGCGCCGGATCGGGGATCGGCACCGCCGAGAGCAGCGCCTTGCGTGTACGGGTGCAGCGGCGAGTCGTAGAGCGACTTCCGGTCGGTGATCTCGACGATCTTGCCCAGGTACATGACGGCGACCCGGTCCGAGATGTGGCGCACGACCGAGAGATCGTGGGCGACGAAGAGGTACGTGAGCCCGAACTGCGCCTGGAGATCCTCGAGCAGGTTGATGATCTGCGCCTGGATCGAGACGTCGAGCGCGGACACCGGCTCGTCGCAGACGATCAGCGAGGGCTCGACGGCCAGCGCCCGCGCGATCCCGACGCGCTGGCGCTGGCCGCCCGACAGCTGGTGCGGATAGCGGTGCGCGTGCTGCGGCAGGAGCCCCACGTGGGACAGAAGCTCGCGCACCCGCGCGGCGCGGCGCGCGCGGTCGCTGACGATGCCGTGGACGGCCAGCGGCTCGGCGATGATCTGCCCGACCGTCATGCTCGGATTGAGCGAGCTGTAGGGATCCTGGAAGATCACCTGCATCCTGCGGCGGATCGGACGGAGCTCGTCGTCGTCGAGCGCCGCGAGATCGCGTCCCTCGAAGAGGACCTGGCCGCTGGTCGGCCGCTCGAGCTGCAGGATGCACCGGCCCGTCGTCGTCTTGCCGCAGCCGGATTCGCCGACGAGCCCGAGCGTCTCCCCGCGGCGGATGTCGAAGCTCACGCCGTCGACGGCGCGGACGAGGCCGGCCCGGCCGCCGAACAGGCCGCCGCCGACCGGGAAGTGCTTCACGAGATTTGTGACTCGAAGGAGCGGGGCGTCGTCGGTCACGTTCGCGCCGCGGTCCGGGCCCGGTCGAGATTCTCGGCTTCCCAGCAGGCACTCACGTGGCCGCCCCCGCTCACCGGACGCAGGGGCGGCGTCTCGACGCGGCACCGGTCGACGCTGAAGGCGCAGCGCGGCGCTGAAGGCGCACCCGGTCGGCAGACGCGTCAGGTCGGGCGGCTGGCCCTCGATCGGATCCAGTCGCGCGCGACGCGGCTCGTCCAGGCGCGGCACCGAGCGCAGGAGACCGAGCGTATACGGATGTCGCGGGTTGGCGTAGAGCTCACGCGCGGTGCCGCGCTCGATGATCTTGCCGGCGTACATGACGTTCACGCGGTCGGCGTACCGGGCCACGACGCCCAGGTTGTGCGTGATGATCAAGAGGGCGACGCCGAAGCGTCGCGACAGATCCTTCATGAGCTCCAGGATCTGCGCCTGGATCGTCACGTCGAGCGCCGTGGTCGGCTCGTCGGCGAGGATCAGCGCCGGATTGCAGGCCAGCGCCATCGCGATCATCATCCGCTGCCGCATGCCGCCGCTGAACTGGTGCGGGTACTGCGGCAGGCGTCGCTCCGCGTCGGGAATGCCGACCATGCCGAGCAGCTCGACCGAGCGCCGCCGCGCCTCGGTCGGCGCCAGTCCCAGATGAATTTCCAGCCCTTCGGTGATCTGGCGGCCGATCGTCAGCACGGGATTGAGCGAGGTCATCGGCTCCTGGAAGACCATGCCGATCTCGCGCCCTCGCACGTGGCGCATCTCCTCTTCGGAGAGCCGCAGGAGATCGCGGCCCTTGAAGAGGATCTGGCCGCCGACGATCTGGCCGGACGGGCCGGCCACGAGCCGCATGATGCTCAGCGCGCTGACGCTCTTGCCGCAGCCGGACTCGCCCACGAGCGCGACGGTCTCGCTCTCGCCCACGTCCCAGGAAACGTCATCGACCGCGCGCACGACGCCGCTGCGCGTCACGAAATGCGTCTTGAGGTTTTTAACCTCGAGGAGGGTGCCCACCGCGGCCGCAGTGTAGCACTTCAGCCGACGGGGACGGGAGCGAGGCTGGTCGGCCGGTCAGTCTTCGCGGCAGCGCGCCGCGTCCAGATGCGCGCCGGCGCGGGACTCGAGCGAGGCGTACTCGCGGCAGACCGCCTCGGCGACACAGGCCCAGCGGTGCTGGGCCGCCCAGCGCACGCCCTCCCGGCCCACGCGCCAGCGCAGGTCGGGATCGGCGACGAGGGCGTCGATCCGCTCGGCCAGCGCGTCGACGTCGGCTTCCGGAATCAGGAAGCCCGTGACGCCGTCGCGCACCGTGGTGACCAGCCCGCCGACCCGGGAGGCGATGACGGGGCTCCCGCACGCCATCGCCTCGAGCGCGACCATGCCGAACGACTCGTAGTACGAGGGCAGGACCGTCACGTCCGCCGCGGCGTAGTAGAGGGGCAGCACGTTCTGGGGCTGAGGGCCGACGAAGCAGACCGAGTCGGCCAGATCGAGGCGCTCGATGCGGTCGCGCAGCGACACCTCGTGCTCGCTCATCGGCTCGTCGGCATCGCCGCCCACGATCAGCAGGCGGACGGCCCGGCCGGTCCCGCGCAGCCGCGCGACCGCGTCGAGCAAGGTGTCGAGCCCCTTGATCGGCGCCACGCGGCCCACCCACAGCAGCACCGGCTGGTCGTCGAGCCCGAGGCGGGCGCGCGCGGCCGCGCGATCGCCGGGCACGAAGAGGTCGGTGTCGACGCCGCACGGAATCGTCGCGATGCGCGAGGCGGCGGCGCCGTAGTCGCGCAGGAGCTCGGCGCGCTCGACGACGTTGGCCGCCACGATGCGGTCGCAGGCGCCGACGATCCGCATCTCCTCGTGCAATCGGATCGCGGGCTCCTGCTCCGCCGCGGTCCGGGCGACTCGGTTCTTCAGCCGGCCCAGGGTGTGGAACATTTGCATGACGGGCACCGACCAGCGCTCCTTCAGCCTGAGCCCGGCGACCCCGGAGAGCCAGTAGTGGGCGTGGATCAGGTCGTAGTCGATCGACCGGGCGATGCGCCACGCCTCGACGCCGTCGACGAACTCGTCCAGGTGCTCGTGGACGCGGACGCGGGCCATCGGCGCTTCGTCTCCCGCCGGCAGGTGGATGACACGGGCGCGCTCGCCGAGCGACACCACACGCGGAATCGTCGGGTTCTGCGAGCGCGTGAAGACGTCGACCGTCATCCCCATGCGTCCGAGCTCGCGAGAGACCTCGCGCACGTACACGTTCATCCCGCCCGTTTCCTTGCCGCCCAGAGCGGCCAGCGGACAGGTGTGCACGCTGAGCATCGCGACGTGCAGATTCACTGGATCGTCACCCGGTAGACGGCCTGGGCGACGGGCTCGAACTCGTACTTGTACCGCTCCTCGCCGCGGAGGAAATCGAACTTCTCTCGCCCACGCCCGATCGCATCCCGGATCAGCTGCGCCAGCAACACCACGCCGGGAGAGAGCGCCGCGCGATCCGGCGCGAACCCCGAGTTGTAGAGGCCGACCGTACCGTCCCACTCGATCGTGACGAAGGCCGCGATCGGCCCCGACGCCGTGTCGAGGAACCAGAGCCGGGCGGCGTCACGCTCGGCGAATGCCGCGAGCGCGGCCCGGAAGAATCGCTCCATCCGCTCGTCCATGAAGCGCGCCTTGCCCACGCGCGAGCTCCGATGCAGCGCGAGGAAATCGCCCAGGCGGGACGCGACGTCGGACGGCGCGCTCACGCACGACACCCGGGCATCGGGGGCGTCACGTTCGAGGCGTCGCATCTTTCGCTGGAGCTCGTGTCGGTGCTTTCCGGACAGGCGGGCGAGGTAGGTCTCCCAGGAGGACGGCAAAATCAGCACGGGACATCGTTCTTCCACGGTGGTCGATGCGGCGAGACCGCAGGCGGCGGCCAGCGGCGGCAGCGCGGCCACGGTGGGCGAGGTTTCAGGTACGGCGTGAAGCTCCCACTCGACCCGCTCGGCCGTGCGGGACTGAAGGAGGGCCATCCACGCCTCCTCCTCCCTGCCATGGACCGAAATCAGATCGAGATAGTCGGAAACGTCGGCACCGCCGATCAGCTCCAGTGAGCCGGAAGGCGTCTCGTAGAGCGGAAGGATCGCTACCAGGTTCCCGCCGCCGTCTTCCACGCACCGGATCTCGAGCCGGCGGTCAGCGGCAAATGTGCGCGCCCACTCGGATTGCCACGCCCAGGAGAGAAACGGCGACCGCAGGCGGGAGGCCGCGACAAGCCCGTCCCACGCAGGAGCCCCTATCGCCTCCAGCCGGTCACGGATCGAGACTTTCATTCGAGGCTTGCAGGCTACTCTTCAGGAGAAGATGCGTCGGCGGCGCCCGGAGATTCGGCGTCCGCGTCCCCGGCGCCCTCGCCTTCCGCCATGGCTTCGTCCATGGCGGACTCGAAGTCGTCGCCGAGGTCGTCCCCGAGCTCACGGCCCATCTTCTTCATGAACCGCGCGACGCTCGACGGATCGTTCTCGTCGAGGTCGCCCAGGCTCGAGGAGTCGGCCAGCGCGTCCATCCGGGCATCTTCCGATTTCACCGTCGCGAACCGCGACATCAGCCGGGACAGCGCCTGACTTCCGCATCGGGGGCAGGTCGGAGCTTCCGCGGCCGAGGGACGCAGTACGAGCAGACTGACCCTTCTCCGGCAGCCGTGACATTCGTACTCGTAGATCGGCATCGCGACCGATTCTAGCATGCGACTTTCGGACGAATTCCGGCGTGTCAGCTTGACTGACGCTCTCGTCGCACGTGTCAGACTGCACGGCTTCCGGGTCGGAAGCTCGCGGCGTGTAAGGGGTCGCGCAGCGGCACCGCTCTTGCTCGACCAGTCGACCATGGACGAGGCGAGACGGCGGCGAGCGGATCGGGACCAGCACCTGGCGGCGCACATCCAGTCGGCCACCCAGTCGCTCCGCGAGGAGCGGGACCGCCTGGCCAAGCGCCTGGCCGACCTCGAGCGCGAGCTCGCCAACCTCGCCGCCCGGCACGACGCGCCGTCGGCCTACGTCACCGCGGGCGATTCCGGACGGCGCCGATCCTGATCGACTCGCCGCGACGCGCCACGCGCGCGAGCGGCACCAGCAGCTCCAGTCCGAGCTTCAGCACCCCGTAGACCGGACCGTCGCTCCGCAAGCTTCGCGAGCCCATCCCAGCCACGATCACGCAGCCACGCCGACAGGCTCCAGAGGTAGGTACGCGGCTTCGCCTGATGCCACGTCCAGACGACCCGGCCGCCGGCTTTCTCGATTACGGCGTCGAGCGTCTCCGGAGTGAAATGCGATAGGTGTCGCGGAAGCTCGAGCCCGGCCCAGGCCCCACCGAAGAAGCGCGCGCCCAGCCCTCCGGCGTTCGGAACCTCCACGATCAAGAGCCCGCCGGGGGCCAGCCACTCGAGCATGCGGCCGGCAACGGCGATCGGATCCGGCACGTGCTCGAGGACGTGAAAGGCCGTGACCACGTCGAAGCGGTCCGGCGCGAACGGCGCGGTCAGGATATCGCCGACGTGGAGCTCGTCCGGTGAAGCGCCGCGCGAGCGCCGCGGCGGCGGCGTCCATCTCGATGCCCGCGACCCGCCAGCCGAGCGCCTGCGCGACCGCCAGCGATCCGCCCGAGCCACACCCGACGTCGAGATAGCGACCCGCGCCGGTCCACGGCGGACAGCTCCACCGGATCCGTCGAAGCATCCGGGGCGCGCGCAGCCGAGTCAGAAGCGAGACGCTGCGCGTCGCGGAAAGCCTCGTAGCCGAGGCCGCTGGCCAGCGCCCAGCGCGCGGCCCGCTGCCGGCTCTTCGATCCCTTGAGCGGCATCCGCGGCGACGGCTCCTGGTGTCGCGGATAGTGATCGGGATAGCACGCGGCGAGATGCTCGTCGCGCACGCGCGGGCGCTGATAGAGAAAGCCGCAGCGACGACAGCGCACGACCGTGTAGAGGCCGGGCACCGCGAACGCGCGATCCGGCGTCGCCCAGACCCGATCGGCGCCGTCGTCTCCGCACACGAAGCACGGAGCCTCGACCGTCGGCAGCCCGACCGTCACTGAAAGAGCGCCGCCATGCGGCGGACGGAGCGTCCCCAGTCGAACGTGTTGCGGATGAACGCCGAGCCGGCCGCGGCGATGCGCCCGCGCAGTGTCTCGTCGGTGGCGACTCGCTCGAGCTTGGCCGCGAGATCGGCGACGTCGCGCCGGCGCGCGACCAGGGCGGTTTCGTCGTCGTAGGCATAGTCGCGGCAGCCGCCGTTGTCGTAGGTCACGAGGGCGGCGCCGCAGGCCATCGCCTCCATCGGCGGCATGCCGAGGCCCTCGTCCCACGAGGGGCACAGGTAGATCTCGCAGCCGCTGTAGAGGGTGGCGAGCGTGTCTTGCGGCGGGTCGGCGTGAAACTCGTCATAGCTCGCCGAGCCCCGGGGCGCGCTGACACCGAATCCGACGAGGAAGAGCCCCGGGACGCGCTGCTTGACGCGCGCGACGACCTCGAAGCCCTCGGCAGTCCCCTTCCAGGCGTAGTCATGATGCAGCATCAGTACACGCGGGCGCGACGTGGCGACCGTGACGGAAACGGCATGAAACAGCATCGGGTCGACCGGCGTGACCAGGATCTCCGCATCGCACGCGAAGCGCTCACGCATGATGTCGCGAAGCCACGTGGAGATCACGATCTTCTTGAGCGGCAGACGATACGTCGCGTCGACCGTCTCCGCCTGGCCGTGATAGAGGCTCTCGTAGTGCTGCACGAAGTAGAACTTCCGGCCGCAGCGCGCCGGTGCCTCGGCCACGGCGGTCGCGGACCGCCACGCCGTCGCGAGGATCGCGTCGCCGTCCGGCAGCGCGTCCGCGCGCCATCGATCGACCCACACGACGCGGGCCCGGAAGCCCGGGATCCAGTCCGGCCCCGCGCGGGTGACTGACCGCCAGAACGCACGGCCACGGCCCTTGGCCGGCACGACGACGCTGACTTGATGTCCGTCAGCCGTGAGGAGATCCGCGTACGTGAGGATCGCGCGCACGCCGCCGGCAATGCGGAGGTGCGGGCACAGAAACGTGATCTTCACGCGGCGGTCAAATGGCCATCGAGACCTGGCCGCTCTTGCGGTACGCCTCCGGGTCGAGCGCCACGTTGACGCACCAGACCTCGTCCGAGGCGAGCGCGCGAGCGAGCACCGGGCCGATCTGGCTCGGATCCGTGACGTAGGCGCCGCGGCCGCCGAGCGCCTCGATCATCAGATCGTAGCGGGTTGTCGGCAGCGAGGTCGCCACGGTGCGCCCCTCGCCGAAGAACGACACCTGTGGGCTCCGGATCGGGCCCCACCCGCCGTCGTTGCCGATGACACACGTGTACGGAAGCTTGAAGCGCACGGCCGTCTTCGGCCTGTTTGAGGGTGCGGGCCACGAGCTGTCCGCCCGTCAGATCTGCCATGGTGCCGTCCGCCGCACGCTCAGCGCGACCTGAATCGAGGGATGATCTCGGCGGCGATCGTCTCGAGCTGGGCGCGCTCGTCGCGCGGCTCGCCGATCGCGCTCATGACGAAGTAGCTGCAGCCGGCGGCGCGGAACCGCTCGAGCTGCTCGGCGCACTGCTCCGGCGTGCCAATGACGCCGTACCGGTTGGCGAGGGGCTCGAAGTCCTGCGCGTAGCGTTTGCTGAGCACGCTCACCCACGCGCGCTTCGCGGCCTCGAAATCGCGCCCGATCGTGATGAAGACCAGGTGCGCCGCGGTGAACGTGTCCATCGAGCGGCCCGCCGTGGCCGCGGCGGCGCGGATCTTGTCGAGGCTCTGCGCGTAGCGGTCGGCCTGTACGACGTACGACATCCAGCCGTCGCCCTGACGGCCCGCGCGGGCCAGCGCCGCGTCGGAGCGGCCACCGATCCAGATCGGCGGAAGCTGCTGCACGGGCTTAGGATCGATCGAGACCGACTCGAAGCGCGTGAAGCGTCCGTGGAAGCTCGCCGGCGTGTCGCGCCAGAGCGTGCGCACCGCGTCGATCCCCTCGTTCACGCGGGCGCCGCGCTCCTTGTGGGGAATGCCGCAGAGCTCGAACTCTTTCGGGTTCTCGCCGCCGACGCCGACGCCGAACACGAGCCGGCCGCCCGAGAGCACATCGAGCGTCGCCGCCTGCTTGGCGGCCACCGCCGGCGAGCGCAGCGCCAGGAGATAGACGCCGACGCCGAGCCGGATCCGCCGCGTGATCGGCACGTAGGACGCCAACAGGGTGATCGACTCGTGGATCGGGTTGTGAAAGGACATGTGGTCGCCGGTCCACACCGAGTCGTAGCCGACCGCTTCGAGGCGCTGGACGAGCTCGAACTGCTCGGCCGGGGGATGGAGCGAGAGCTGGGCGCCGAAGCCGATCATGCCGTCACCTCGGGAACGCGTCCCGTACGCCGCCGTCGACCGTCACGGAGCAGCCCGTCGTCTTGGCGGAGCGGTCCGATGCGAGGAAGAGCACCGCCTCGGCGACGTCTTCCGGCAAGATCCCGACCCCGAGGAGGTTGCGCTTGCGATAGAAGTCCTCGACCTGGTCGACCCTGATGCCTTGCGCCGCGGCCCGCTCGCGCCGGATGTCGTCCGACCAGAGCTTGGAGTCCTGGAACACCGCGTCCGGGTTCACGATGTTCGAGCGGATGCCGTGCGGCGCGCCCTCGAGGGCCAGCACCTTGGCGAGCTGGGCCTCCGCCGCCTTCGCCGCCGAGTACGCTGCGAAGTCCTTCCCCGGCGACATCACGTTCTTGGTCGCGACGAAGACGAGCGCGCCGCCGAGCCCCTGGGCCGTGAGCAGCCGCATCGCCTCGCGGGCGACGATGAAGTGGCCGGTCGAGTTCACCGCGAACGAGCGCTCCCAGTCGGCGAGCTCCAGGCGAACCACCGGAGCGGAGTGCGCGATTCCCGCGTTCGAGACGAGAATGTCGAGACCGCCGTACGCGAGCACGGTCTCCTCGAACGCGGCCCGCACCGAGGCCTCCCGCGTCACGTCCATCTCGAGGCCGAGCGCGCGTCCCGAGCCGACGGCCGCGACGATCTCGTCCGCCGTCCGCCGGGCCGTCGCGCCGTCGAGATCCCCCACGACCACGTGAGCGCCCTCGGCGGCGAGCTTGCGCGCCACCGCGCGCCCGATGCCCGACCCGCCGCCGGTCACGAGCGCGATCCGGCGTGCCAGCTCCTTCTCGGGCGGCGCCAGGGTGAGCTTGTAGAGCTCGAGCGGCCAGTACTCGACGTCGAAGGCATCCTTGGCCGAGAGCGAGACGTACTGGCCGAAGGCGCCGGCGTTGCCGAGGACGCCGATCGTGTGGTGATAGATGTCATTCACGATCCCGGCCGTGCGCCGGTCCTTCCCGGCGGTGAACATGCCGAGGCCCGGCACGAGCACGACCCGCGGCAGCGGATCGAGCAGCTGAGCGCCTTCGAAGCGGTGATCCTCGAAGTAGCGTGTGTAACCGGCGACGAAGCCCTCGATCGAGCGCTCGATCGATCCGAACAAGGCTTCCGGCCCCTCGGCGCCGGTCGCATCGACGTAGCACGGGAGCCGCTTGGCGTAGATCGTGTGATCCGGAGTCGCCGGCCCGATCTGCGAGACGCGCGAGGCGTCGACCGACGACACGAACTCGGTGACGTCGGGCGAATCGTCGAATCCGACCAGGACGCGCCGGCTCCGGCTCAGCGCTCCGCGAAGCCGCGGCGCGACCGCCAGCGCCGTCTGGCGCCGAGCCGCCGGCTCCAGGACGGACACGCGCGCGCCGCCGAACACCCGCCGGCCCTTCTTACGCTCGGCGATCGCGTCCTCCGCCCGCGTGATCAGCTCGATCGTCCCTTCGTACGCCTCGCGGACGGTCGCGCCCCAGGTGATGGTGCCGTGCCGCTCGAGGAGCAAGGCCTTCGCGTCGGGGCGCTCGGCGATCGCGTCGGCCACGTCGCGCGAGATCTTGAACCCGGGCCGGCGATACGCGAGCGCGATGACGTCCTTGCCGTACACGCCCTGCACCACGTCGTGCGCGCGGTCGTTGTTCGTGAGCGAGACGACGGCGTCGGCGTGTGTGTGAACGATGGCGGGCGCCTCGAGAAACCCGTGCAGCAAGGTCTCGATCGACGGGCGCACACCTCCCGGCTCTTGCAGCGCGTGAGCGAGGTAGCTCACCATCTCCTCGTCGCCCATCTCGCTGCGGTCGAGGAGCGCGGTGATGTCGTCCATGCGCACGCCCGGGAAGTCTTTGCGCTGGACCGACTTGAGGTCGGAGCCGCTTCCCTTGACGCGGAGCACCGGAATCTCCCGGCCGCGGTGATCCCGCTCGCGGGTCTTGATCGAGGTGTTGCCGCCGCCCCAGATGACGAGCGCGGTTTCGGCGCCGACCAGACGCGACGCGTAGACGAGAAGATCGAGGCCGTGGAGCTGGCTTGCCTCGGCGTCGTTCCAGCGGGAGCGCATGCCGCACTCACGATACCATGATCGGTGTGGGCCGCTCCGTCGTGATCCTCGTGGCCGCCGTCCTGCTGGCGCTCCCGGCGGTCGCCGCGGCGGACGGGATCATGCTGGTGCAGGCCGGAGCCTTCTGGATGGGGCGCGACGACGGCCCGCCGGACGAGGCGCCCCTGCACCGGGTCTACGTGCGCGACTTCTGGATCGAGCGCCACAAGGTCACGAACGCCGAGTTCGCCGCGTTTCTGAATGCGACCGGCCTGCGCCCGCCCGGCCGCGAGCGACGGTACGACGAGGACGACGCCGACGCGCGTATCCACCGCTCTCAAGACCGTTGGGTCGCCGATCCGGGATTCGAGCGCCATCCCGTGGTGGAGGTCTCCTGGTTCGGCGCGCGCGACTACTGCGCGTGGAAGGGTCGGCGCCTGCCCACCGAGGCGGAGTGGGAAAAAGCCGCGCGTGGCGACGACCGCCGCCTGTATCCCTGGGGCTCGGCCACCCCGGTGCCGCACCTGGCCGTCTTCGGCCGCGCCTACAACGCGACCGAGCCGACCGCGAGCACGCCGGACGGCACGAGCCCGTACCGCGTCGAGGACATGCTCGGCAACCTGCGAGAGTGGACGCTCACCCTCCTCCGCCCCTATCCTTATAGGATCGACGACGACCGGGAGCCGTACACGGGCACGAGCGGACGCGTGGTCGTTCGAGGCGCGAGTCACGACGACCCCGTGGACTCGCTCGCCGTGACGCGGCGGCGCTCTTACGACCGCCGCGGCGCGGCGGCCGGGCACCACTTCGTCGGCTTTCGCTGCGCCACGTCGGAAGATCTGGGAGAAGTAGCTCCAGGAGGACGATCACAGTGACCGCGCGCTTCGACAACCTCATGATGAACTACCCGCTCACCCTGACGCACTTCTTCGAGCGGAGCCGGCGGCTCTTCGCCAGAAAGACGATCGCCACGCGCGTGCCGGGCCGCCCGATGTTCCGCTATACGTACGCCGACTTCGCCGAGCGGACCATGCGGCTCGCCGGCGCCCTCGCGGCGCTCGGCATCCGCCGCGGCGACCGCGTGGCGACGTTCGCGTGGAACAGCCACCGCCACCTCGAGCTCTACTGGGCGGCGCCGCTCTCCGGCGCAATACTTACACACCCTCAACATCCG
This sequence comes from uncultured Candidatus Rokubacteria bacterium, assembly GCA_963789955.1. Lineage (GTDB taxonomy): Bacteria > Methylomirabilota > Methylomirabilia > Rokubacteriales > CSP1-6 > AR31. The sequence goes on along the minus strand of CAWBMV010000012.1, from coordinate 324,187 downwards.
GCTCTCGCCGTCGGACCTGACCTACATCATCAACCACGCCGGCGACGCGGTCATCTTCGTCGACGCGAGCCTCTGGCCCGTGATCGCGGGCATCCGAGACAAGCTCCCGACCGTGCGGCGCATCGTGATCATGCCCGACGGCGTGGCCGGAGCGGCCGAGACGGCGGGGGCGGAGCATGCGGAGTACGAAGCGCTCGTGGCCGGCGCCGAGCCGGTGCGCGAATGGCCGTCGCTCGCCGAGACCGACGCCGCGGGCATGTGCTACACCTCCGGCACCACCGGCCATCCCAAGGGCGTCGTCTACACCCATCGCGCGATGTTCCTGCACTGCCTCGCCGAGGCGACGACCGACCTGTTCGGCATCTCCGAGAACGACCGCATCCTGCACATCGTGCCGATGTTCCACGCCAACTCGTGGTGCCTGCCGTTCACCGCGGTCATGGTGGGCGCCGACCAGATCTTCGCCGGCGCCAATCCACAGCCGCCCGACATCTGCCGGATGATCCAGTCCGAGAAGATCACCTTCACCGGCGCGGTGCCGACCGTCTGGATCGCGATCAAGGAGCTCTGCGAGAAAGAGGGCTACGACATCTCGTCGCTGCGCACGATCGCGATCGGCGGCTCCGCGGCACCCAGGAGCCTGCAGCAGGCGTACGCCAAGAACTTCGGTGTCCAGATGTCGCACGCCTGGGGCATGACCGAGATGACGCCGCTGGGAACGGTGACGCGGCTCAAGAGTTACATGGAGGACTGGTCGGAGGAGAAGAAGTACGACGTCTACTCGCGCGTCGGCTACGCCTCGGTCGGCGTCGACGTTCGGATCGTGGACGACCTGGAGCCGAGCTGGCATGGGACGGTCAGAGCATGGGCGAGCTCCAGGTACGCGGGCCGTGGGTCGTCGCCGCCTACTACGACAACCCCGAATCCGCCGATCGGTTCACCGCGGACGGATGGTTCCGCACCGGCGACGTCGCCACGATCGACGCGGAGGGCTACGTCCAGATCACCGATCGAACCAAGGACCTGATCAAGTCCGGGGGCGAATGGGTCTCGAGCGTCGACGTCGAAAACATGATCATGAGCCACCCGAAAGTGCTGGAGGCAGCGGTCATCGCGGTGCCGCACCCCAAGTGGGTCGAGCGCCCGCTGGCCTGCGTGGTGCCCAAGCCGGGCTCTGTGCTCGAGCCGGGCGAGATCATCGAGTTTCTCCGGCCGCAGCTCGCCCGGTGGGCCCTCCCCGATGCCGTCGAGATCGTCGAGGCCGTGCCCAAGACGAGCGTCGGCAAGTTCGACAAGAAGGTCCTACGCGAGCGCTACAAGAACTGGTGCGCCCGGTGTAATATGACGGGCCAAATGGCCTTCCGGTACGCGGGATTCGGCCGCCAGCCCGCCCGCGCCACCGAGAGCAGTGAAAACGAGCCGGCCTCGGCGAGGCCGGCAGGCGTAACCATCCGTGAACGATAGGAGAATTCATGTCCTCTCTGACCCGACGGCACTTCCTGACGACCACGACCGGGGCGGGCCTTGCGGGAATTCTCGCCACCGGCGTGCCGCCCGCGCGCGGGCAGCAGCGCGAGATCTCGTACCTGTGCTGGAACAACTTCGCGCCGCTCTCCGACAAGAAGCTGGCGGAGCTCGGCCCGCGTTTCACGAAGGACACCGGCATCAAGATCAAGATCGACCACATCGCCGCCCCGCAGCAGGCGGCCAAGTACGCCTCCGAGGTCCAGACGCAGGCCGGCCATGACCTGGTCGAGATGCGCATGCACGTGCCCTGGCTCTACGAGCCACAGCTGGTCGACGTCTCCGACATCGTCACGAACCTCGAAAAGAACTACGGCAAGGTCATTGCGCCGGGCTACGAGGCGGCGCACGTGAAGGGCGTCTGGCGCGCGGTGCCCCAGTACCACTCCATCTTCGTCTCCGCGTATCGCGAGGACCTTTTCAAGAAGGCCGGCCTCGCGGCGCCCAAGACGTGGGAAGACCTCTACAAGGTCGGCCTCGAGCTGAAGAAGATGGGGCACCCGGTCGGCATTCCGATCAGCCAGAACTTCGACACGATCTCGACCGGCTCGGCCGTCATGTGGTGCCACGGCGCCATAGAAGTCGACAAGGACGGCAAGACCGTCAAGATCAACTCGGAACAGACCGCTCAGGTCGTCGAGTGGTACCGGAAGATGTACCGCGACTGCATGGAGCCGGAAGTCCTCTCCTGGAGCGATGCCAGCAACAACGAGTCGCTCCAGCAGGGCAAGGCCGGCTGGATCCACAATCCGGTGAGCGCCTACATCGTCGCCCGTGACCAGAAGCTCCCCAGCGCCGACGGGATCAATCATCACCTGAGTCTGTCAGGCCCCAGCGGCCGCCATGACGTCACCGCGCCGCGCTCGATCGGCATCTGGAAATTCTCGAAGAACATCGAGCCCGCGAAGGAGTGGATCCGCTACCTGCTCGGCAAGAAGGAAGTCTACGACGAGTACATCATGTCGGGCGGCGCCTTCCTCCTGCCGCGTCTACTCGAAAATGCAGGATCACGCGGTCCTCAAGACCGATCCGAAGCTGGCCACCCTCAAGGGCGAGGGCACGAACTATCACACCTACGGCTGGCCGGCGCCGGCCTCCGACAAGGTGCAGCTCATCACCAACTCGTTCATCCTGCCCAACATGCTCGCCAAGGCGGTCACGGGGACCTCGACGAAGGAGTCCGTCGCCTGGGCCGAGAACGAGATGAAGAAAATCATGGCGGGCAGCTAGCCATGGCCGTCGGAAGCGTCGGCATCGCGACCGCGGCGCGGAGCACCTCGCTACGGACTCGGATCAGCGAGCTGCTCGACCGCGAGTCGTGGCTCGGGCCGATCTTCGTGAGCCCGGCCCTGGTGCTGATCCTGCTGCTGGTAGCCTATCCGTTCTGCATGGCGCTCTACTTCTCGGTCTCCAACGCGTTCATCGGCCGGCCGAGCAGCTTCATCGGCCTTCGCAACTTCGTCAATCTCTGGGACAGCGACGCGTTCCGGCAGACGTTTCAGAACGCGTTCGTCTTCTGCGGCCTGGCGGTGGGGGCGAAGATCGTCCTGGGTATCTCGCTCGCCCTGCTGCTCAACCAGCAGCTCTGGTTCAAGCGCCTGATCCGCGGCGCCGTGCTGCTGCCCTGGGTCATCCCGACCGCGCTGTCGACGCTCGGCTGGTCGTGGATGTTCAACTCGCTCTACAGCGTCGTCAACTGGACCCTCCTGGCCAGCGGCATCATCGATCCGCCCGGGCCCAACTGGCTCGGCCAGAAGTACTACGCGATGGCCGCCGTGATCATCGTCAACATCTGGCGCGGCCTGCCGTTCTTCGCGATCACCTTGCTGGCGGGGCTGGTCGCGATTCCGAAGGAGCTCTACGAGGCGGCGGAGGCCGACGGCGCGGGGCCGATCGCGCGCTTCTGGTACGTCACCCTGCCGCTCCTGAAGGGGGTCCTGGCCATCGTCGTGCTGTTCTCGACGATCTTCACCTTCAGCGAGTTCAACATCATCTACGTCCTGACCCACGGCGGGCCGATCAACTCGACCCACCTCTTCGCCACGCTCGCGCGGCAGGTCGGGCTCGAGACGGGGCGGATCGGTGAGGGCGCGGCGATCTCGCTCTACCTGTTCCCGGCGCTGATGATCGTCGTGTGGGCGCAGCTCCGCTACGTCAGAAAGCAGGCCTACTGATGATGAAGGGCAGGAAGTTCTGGCACCAGATCCTGTCGCACCTGGCGCTGATGCCGTTCATCATCTTCGCGGTGTTCCCCTTCTATCACATGGCGCTGACGTCGCTGAAGCAGAACAAGGAGCTGTACGATCGCACCGCGGTGCCGCTGCTCATCCGACAGGGCGCGACCCTCGAGCACTACAAGCGGCTCCTCTGGGAGACCGAGTTCATCACGTGGACGCAGAACAGCCTGCTGGTCACCATCCTGGCGACGGTCGTCTCGCTCGTCATCGGCACGATCGCCGCGTACGCGCTGGCACGGCTGAAATTCTTCGCCGTCGCCAGTCTCGGCACCGGGATCTTCGTCACCTACCTGGTGCCGACGTCGCTCTTGTTCCTGCCGCTGGCCCAGGTCGTGAACTGGCTCGGGCTCGGCGACTCGAAATGGGCGCTGGTGGTCACCTATCCGACGTTCCTCGTGCCCTTCTGTACGTGGCTCCTGATGGGCTACTTCCGTACCGTGCCGAAAGAGGTCGAGGAGTGCGCGATGGTCGACGGCGCGACGCGCATCCAGGCGCTGTGGCGGATCGTGCTGCCGATCGCGGTGCCCGGCCTCGTGTGCGCCGCGCTCTTCGCCTTCACGCTCTCCTGGAACGAGTTCATCTACGCGCTCACGTTCACGTCGTCGTCCGAGCAGATCACCGCCAGCGTGGGCGTGACGACCGAGCTGATCCGCGGCGACATCTACTACTGGGGCTCGCTGATGGCCGGCGCGGTCCTCGCCTCGGTCCCGATCGTGATCCTCTACGTCTTCTTCCTCGACTACTACGTCTCCGGCCTCACCGCCGGCGCCATCAAGTAAGCCGACCGGCGGCACGACCGCGGGCGGGTGCTTCGCGCACCCGCCCGCGCCGCTCGCACAACGAAAGCGAATCGATCCGCCTGGGGCCCTTGGATGCAGGCTGAGTTCCGGAAAGATCCGGCCTTTTGCCTATTGGGTAGGACCGAACAACACGTAGCGGAGGAGACACGACACATGCGCAATCTCAGAAGCTTCGTCTCTGTTGGCCTGGCCGCCCTGTGCGCTCTGCTGGTCGCAGCGCCGGCACACGCGCAGGAGGGCACGCTCAAGAAGATCAAGGAGACGGGCGCGATCACGCTCGGGCATCGCGACGTATCGATCCCCTTCTCGTACTTCGACGACAAGCAGGCGGCCATCGGCTACGCGATGGACCTCTGCGGCAAGATCGTCGACGCCGTGAAGGCCGAGCTCAAGATGCCCAATCTGCAGGTGAAGCTCAATCCGGTGACCTCGGCGACGCGCATTCCGCTGATGGCGAACGGGACGATCGACCTCGAGTGTGGCTCGACCACCAATAACCTCGAGCGGCAGAAGCAGGTGGCCTTCACGATCACCCACTTCGTCACGGCCAACCGATTCGTCAGCAAGAAGGCCGCGAACCTCAAGAGCCTCGACGACCTCAAGGGCAAGACGGTCGTCTCGACCTCGGGCACGACCAACATCAAGCAGATCACCGAGCTCAACGCCCGAAGAATCTCGGCCTCACGATCCTGCCCGCCAAGGATCACGCCGAGGCGTTCCTGATGGTCGAGACCGGCCGCGCCGTCGCGTTCGTCATGGACGACATCCTGCTCTACAGCCTGGTGGCCAACTCGAAGACCCCGTCGGAGTGGGTCATCTCCGCCGACGCACTGTCCGTCGAGCCCTACGGCATCATGCTGCGCAAGGACGATCCGTCGTTCAAGAAGGTCGTGGACGAGGCGATGACGAAGGTCTACAAGTCCGGCGAGATCAACAAGATCTACGCGAAGTGGTTCCTGGCAGCCGGTACCGCCGAAGGGCATCAACCTCAACGTGCCGATGAGCGAGGTCTTCAAGCACGTGGTGGCCAAGCCCACGGACTCCGGCGACCCGAACGACTACAAGTAGCTCGACACCGCGTGCGCGCCGCGCCCGTCCGGCCGGGGAGCTGAGCCAGTGAAGTACAACTGGAACTGGGGCATCTTCTGGCAGCTCTCGCCGGACGGGCGCGGCACCTATCTCGACACCCTCATCGCCGGCCTCGGCTGGACCCTGGCGACCGCGCTGGCCGCCTGGCTGATCGCGCTCGCGCTGGGCATGATCGTCGGCGTGGTCCGGACCACGCCGGTCAACTGGCTGCGCCGCCTCGGCGACGCGTGGGTCGAGGTGTTCCGCAACGTTCCCCTGCTGGTCCAGATGTTCATCTGGTTCTTCGTGGTGCCCGAGCTCCTGCCGACCGCGGTCGGGACCTGGCTCAAGCAGCTGCCGCGCTCAGCGTTCTACACGGCGGTCGTCTGCCTCGGCCTCTACACCTCGGCGCGCGTGGCCGAGCAGGTGCGTGCCGGGATCCAGTCCCTGGCGAGTGGCCAGCGGATGGCGGGCGTCGCGCTCGGGCTCACCTTGCCGCAGACCTATCGCTACATCCTCTTGCCGATGGCGATCCGGATCGTCATGCCGCCGCTCACGTCGGAATTCCTGAACGTCATCAAGAACAGCGCCGTGGCGCTTGACGATCGGGCTGGTCGAGCTCACGGCCAGCGCTCGCTCGATGCAGGAGTTCAGCTTCCAGGTCTTCGAGGCGTTCACGGCGGCCACCCTCATCTACCTGGCGCTGAACCTCGTCGTGGTGCTCGGGATGCGCTGGCTCGAGCGGAGGCTGGCGGTGCCGGGGCTCATCGGTGCGGGCACCGGCGATGCCGCAGGCCGGGCACTGAGCGTGCTGACCGGATTCGACTGGGACGTCATCCGACGGACTGCGCCCTACCTGTTCCGGGAGGGCATGACCTTCACGCTCACGCTCACCGCGCTGGCCATGACGGGCGGGATCGTCTTCGGCACCCTGCTGGCGATGATGCGGCTGGCGAGCTACCGCGTGCTCTCGAGCGTCGCCGGCGCGTACGTGAACGTGATGCGCTCGACGCCGCTCGTGCTCGTGATCTTCTGGTTCTACTTCCTGGTGCCCTGGATCGGCGGCTGGCTGCTCGGGGCGAGCCGGCCGATCCAGGTCGGCGCGTTCGTCTCCTCCCTCGTCACCTTCATGATGTTCGAGGCCGCCTACTACTGCGAGATCATGCGCGCCGGCATCCAGTCGATCCCGCGCGGGCAGATGTGGGCCGGCTACGCGCTCGGCCTGAGCTACTGGCAGACCATGGGACGCATCGTGCTGCCGCAGGCGTTCCGGAACATGATGCCGGTGCTGCTCACCCAGACGATCATCCTGTTCCAGGACACCTCGCTCGTGTACGTGATCTCCATCACCGATTTCCTCGGCGCCGCCTCGAAGATCGCTCAGCGGGACGGACGCCTGGTGGAGATGTACCTGTTCGTCGCGGTGGTCTACTTCGCGATCAGCTTCGGCCTGTCGAGCCTCGTGAAGCGGCTCCAGGCCCAGATAACCGTACCGAGCCGTTGATCGGGAGCCGGGGGAAACCGTCATGCCGATGATCGAGATGCGCAACGTCAGCAAGTGGTACGGCCCGGTCCAGGTGCTGAACGGCTGCTCGACCACCGTCGACAAGGGCGAGGTCGTGGTCGTCTGCGGCCCGTCCGGCTCGGGCAAGAGCACCTTGATCAAGACCATCAACGGCCTCGAGCCGTTCCAGCGGGGCGACGTCCTGGTCAACGGCATCGCGGTCGGCGACCCGAAGACCAACCTCACTCGCCTCCGCGCGCAGATCGGCATGGTCTTCCAGCACTTCGAGCTGTTCCCGCACATGAGCGTCACCGACAACATCAGCCTCGGCCAGATCCGCGTGCTCGGCCGCTCGCGGGACGAGGCGAACGCGCGCTCGCTGAAGCTCCTCGAGCGCGTCGGCCTCACGCAGCACGCGGCCAAGTATCCGGGACAGCTGTCGGGCGGTCAGCAGCAGCGGGTGGCGATCGCGCGGGCGCTCGCGATGGATCCGCTCGCGATGCTCTTCGACGAGCCGACCTCGGCGCTCGATCCGGAGATGATCAACGAAGTGCTCGACGTCATGACCGAGCTGGCGCGCGAGGGCATGACCATGATGGTCGTGACGCACGAGATGGGCTTCGCCAGCCGCGTGGCGAACCGGGTCATCTTCATGGACCAGGGCCAGATCGTCGAGGACGACAAGAAAGACGACTTCTTCCGGACGCCGCGCTCCGACCGGGCCAAGCAGTTCCTGTCGAAGATCCTGCACCACTGAGGGCGGCGAGCCGCCCGGTGCTCAGCGGATGACGACGAGGACGTCCCCTCCGTTCACGGCCTGACCGGGCTCGACCCGAACCTCGGCGACGGTGCCCGAGGCGCCGGCCCTGAACTCGTTCTCCATCTTCATCGCCTCGATCACCAGCAAGGTGGCGCCCTTCTCGACGCGATCGCCCGGCTTCACCGCGACTTTGACGATGCGTCCGGGCAGCGGCGCCACGAGCGTTCGGCCCGCCTGCCCGCCGCCGGCGCCGCCCTTCGTGCGGATGATGTGGCGGGTGTGCTCCTCGACGTTGACCACGTAGCGCTCCGTTCCCACATCGACGACACACGCGCCGTCCTCGTCCCAGACGTCGGCGACGTAGGACACCCCGCCGATCAGCAGCGAGTAGATGCCTTGCGCGGTGAGACGCCCGTCGACCTCCCAGACCTCGGAGCCGATGGTCAGCCGGTAGTGCCCGGCCTCGCCGCTCACCTCGACCATCTCGGTGGTGTCGCCGACCGTCACCGCGAACTTCACGAGCGCCACCCCGGGTGACGCCCGGTCCGCCAGTCGTCGGCCGACGGCGGCGGCGCCTCGACGATCGTGCGGCGGCCCAGGCGCTCGTATTCCGCGAGCACGGCGGCGATGACGGCGACGGATCGCCCTCGGTCCCGCTCGGCCGCGAAGGTCGGCAGCACCCGGTCGAGGAAGGCCGTCGAGATCCGGCCCGCGCGGAAATCCTCGTGGCCCACGATCTGCGCGAGGACCGGGATCGTCGTCAGAATGCCGACGACCTTGTACTCGGACAGCGCGCGCCCCATCCGCTGGATCGCCGCGGGGCGATCGGCGCCCCAGACGATCAGCTTGGCGAGCAACGTGTCGTAGAAGCGCGGCACGGTGTAGCCCTCGTAGGCGCCCGAGTCATCGCGCACCCACGGTCCGGTCGCCGCTCGGAGCCCGGTGATCGTGCCCGGCGACGGCATCCAGCCCCCGAACGGATCCTCGGCATTGATCCGGCACTCGATCGCGGCCCCGCGCACGGTCACGTCCGCCTGCGTGAACTCGAGCGGCTCGCCGGCGGCGATCCGCAGCTGCTCGCGGACCAGGTCGATCCCGGTGACCATCTCGGTCACCGGGTGCTCGACCTGGAGTCGCGTGTTCATCTCGAGGAAGTAGAAGCGCCGGTCGGCGTCGACCAGGAACTCGACGGTGCCCGCGTTGACGTAGCCCGCGGTCTTCGCGATCCGGCACGCGGCCTCGCCCAGACGCGCGCGCATCGCCGGGTCGACGAACGACGAGGGCGCCTCCTCGACGACCTTCTGATGGCGCCGCTGGATCGAGCACTCGCGCTCGCCCAGGTGCACGACGTGGCCGTGCGTGTCGGCGAGCACCTGCACCTCGATGTGCCGCGGCTCCAGGAGCAGGCGCTCGAGGTAGACGGCGCCGTCACCGAACGAGTACGCCGCCTCGCTCTGCGCCAGCCCGAGCGCGGCCACGAGCTCGCCCTCGGCGTGGACGGCGCGCATCCCCTTGCCGCCGCCGCCCATGCTGGCCTTGATCATGAGCGGATAGCCGATCTGGCGGGCGGCCGCGAGCACGGCGGCCTCGCCGGCCACCGGCTCGAACGTCCCCGGCACCGTCGGCACCCCGAGCTCGCGCGCGATGCGCCGCGCGGCCGTCTTGTCGCCGAGCGCGCGGATCGCCTGGGGCGGCGGGCCGATGAAGACGAGCCCGGCGGCACCGCAGGCCTCGGCGAACGCGGCATTCTCGGCGAGGAAGCCGTAGCCGGGATGGACGGCGTCGGCGCCGGCGGCCTTGGCCACGCGGACAATCTTGTCGATGGCGAGATAGCTCTCGCTCGGCGCCGGGGGCCCGATCGGGTACGCCTCGTCGGCCATCAGCACGTGGAGCGCCTCGCGGTCGGCCTCGGAGAACACGGCGACCGACGCGATGCCCTGCTCGCGGCAGGCGCGGATCACCCGCACCGCGATCTCACCGCGGTTCGCCACGAGGACCTTCGCGATCCTCATCGCGTGGTTACCGCGGGCAGAGCTCGAGGCTGGAGAAGAAGTAGGGGATCTCGACCGCCGCCGTCTCGGGCGAGTCGGAGCCGTGCACGGCGTTGGCCTCGATGGACGAGGCGAAATCCTTTCGGATCGTCCCGGACGCCGCCTTGGCCGGATCGGTGGCGCCCATGAGGTCGCGCCAGCGCTGGATCGCGTTCTCGCCCTCGAGCACCATTAAGAGGCACGGCCCCTGCGCCATGAAGGAGCAGAGGCTCTCGTAGAAGGGCCGCGCGCGATGAACATAGTAGAAGCCGCGCGCCTCGGTGAGCGACATGTGCACGAGCCTGGCCGCGAGAATCGTGAAGCCGGCCTCCTCGATGCGCGTGATGATCTTGCCCGCCACGCGCTTGGCCACCGCGTCGGGCTTGACGATGGCGAGGGTGCGCTGCGCGCTCATCGTCCGATCACCTTGGCCATGGTCGCTCCCATGTCGGCGGGGCTCTTGACCAGGGTGGCCCCCGCCTCCTCGAGTGCTTTCATTTTCTCAGCCGCCGTCCCCTTGCCGCCCGCGATGATCGCGCCCGCGTGGCCCATCCGGCGCCCGGGCGGCGCCGTCTGGCCGCAGATGAACGCGACGACGGGCTTCTTCACCTTGGCCTTGACGAAGGCGGCCGCTTCTTCCTCGGCGGTGCCGCCGATCTCGCCGATCATCATGATCGAGCGCGTCTCGGGATCGTCGTTGAACATCCGCAGCACGTCGACGAAGGTCGTGCCGTTGACCGGATCGCCGCCGATCCCGACGCACGTCGATTGCCCGATCCCGCGCCCGGTCAGCTGGCCGACGACCTCGTAGGTCAGGGTGCCGCTGCGCGACACCACACCCACCGGTCCCGCCTTGTGGATGTGTCCGGGCATGATCCCGATCTTCGCCTGATCCGGCGTGATGACGCCGGGGCAGTTCGGTCCGATGAGACGGCTCTTGGTGCCGGCCAGGAAGTGCTTGGCCTTCACCATGTCGGTGACCGGAATGCCCTCGGTGATGCAGACGACCAGCGGGATCTCCGCGGCGGCGGCCTCCATGATCGCGTCGGCCGCGGCCGGCGGCGGCACGAAGATCAGGGCGCAGGTCGCGCCCTCGCTGGCCACGGCCTCGGCCACCGTGTTCCAGACCGGGAAGCCTTCGTGCGTCGTACCGCCCTTGCCCGGCGTCACACCACCGATCACCAGCGTGCCGTATTCTTTGCACCGCGCGGCGTGGAAGGCGCCTTCACGGCCGGTGATCCCTTGCACGACCACGCGCGTCGACCGGTCGACCAGAATGCTCATTCAGTGCTTCCGCCGCTTGTCGGCGCGCCGACGCTCGACGAGGTCGGCGACTTCCTGGTAGCGGGGATGATCGGTCGGCATCGTCTTGACGATGATCTCATAGCACGCGTCGGTGTCCTCACGCCGGCACCACCGGATCATGTCCTCGACGAGCCGATCCCGGTACGGGCTCTGCGGGTACTTCTCGAAGAACGCCTTGGCCTTCACCATCGACATCGTCGCGACGGCGTCCTCGTAGGCTCGCTCGTCGCCGCGCCGACACCCGGCGCTCGCGACGACCAGGGCCGTGAGGAGCAAGAGGGGTAGCCACCGGCTAGCCCCGCGCGAGGGCCACCGCCTTCTTCGCGCCATCCCCCATGTCGTCGGCGTTGGTCAGATGCAGGCCCGACTCGGCGAGCATCTGCCTGCCTTGCTCCACGTTGGTGCCTTCCATGCGCACCACGACCGGCAGCCGCAGCCCGAGCTTCTGGACGGCGGCGATCACGCCCGCGGCCAGACGGTCGCAGCGTAGGATGCCGCCGAACACGTTGATGAACACCGCCTTCACGCTCGGATCGGACGAGAGGATGCGGAACGCGTTCTCGATCTGCTCGGGTGAGGCGCCGCCGCCGACGTCGAGGAAGTTGGCGGGCTCGCCGCCGGCGAGCTTCACGATGTCCATCGTCGCCATCGCGAGCCCTGCGCCGTTCACCATGCAGCCGACGTTCCCGTCGAGCTTGATGTAGTTCAGGCCGTACTTCGAGGCTTCGACGTCGAGCGGATCTTCCTCGTTGACGTCGCGGAGGGCCGCGATCTCCTTGTGCCGAGTGAGCGCGTTGTCGTCGAAGTTGAGCTTGGCGTCGAGGGCCAGCACGCGCCCGTCCTTGGTGACCACCAGCGGGTTGATCTCGGCCAGCGAGCAGTCGCGCGCGAGGTAGAGTGCGAAGAGGCTTCGGATCAGGCCGACCGCCTGCTTGAACGGCTCGCCCGTCAGCCCGAGCCCGTACGCGAGACGGCGCGCCTGGTAGTCCTGGATCCCGAGCGCCGGATGCGCCCACTCCCGGAAGATCCGCTCGGGTGTACGTGCGGCGACCTCCTCGATGTCCATCCCGCCCGCCTGCGAGGCCATCACGACGTGGGTCGCGCGGGCGCGATCGAGCGTCATCGAGAGGTAGAGCTCACGGTCGACGGCCGAGGCTTCTTCGATGAGCACCGAGCGCACGAGGATGCCGTCGGGCGGCGTCTGGGGCGTCTTGAGCTTCATGCCGAGGATCTGCTGCGCGGCGCGCTGGGCGCCCTCCGGGTCGTCGGCGAGCTTGATCCCGCCGGCCTTGCCGCGGCCACCCGCGTGCACCTGCGCCTTCACGACCACCTTGCCGCCCAGGCGCGCGGCAACCGCTCGAGCCTCCGCGGGCGTGGTGGCGACGTCGCCGGCCGGGACCGGCACGCCGAACTCGCGCAGCAGGGCCTTGGCCTGGTACTCGTGGATTTTCACGGACGCGAGATCAGGCCTGTTGGCTCTTCTGGCCGCGGAACTTCCGCAGCAGCCAGACGACCGGGTCGACCGCATCGGCCGCCCGTTCCTTGAGCGGGATGATCCCGTTGTCGGTGATGTGGATGTGCTCGGGGCACACCTCGGTGCAGCACTTGGTGATGTTGCAGAGCCCCACTCCCGCCTCATCCGTGATGAAGCGCGCGCGGTCGCGGGTGTCCAGCGGATGCATGTCGAGCCCCGCCAGCTTGATGAAGAAGCGCGGCCCGGCGAAGGCGCGCTTCTTGTCCTCGTGGTCGCGGATCACGTGACACACGTCCTGGCACAGGAAGCACTCGATGCACTTGTGGAACTCCTGGATGCGATCGATGTCTTCCTGCATCATCCGGTAGGTGCCGTCGGGCTCGGGCGGCTTCAGGCGCAGCGGCGGCACCTGCCTGGCCTTCTCGTAGTTGTAGGACACGTCGGTGACGAGGTCGCGAATGAGCGGGAAGGTCCGGATCGGCGCCACCGTGATCGTGTCGCCGGGCTGGAACAAGTCCATCCGGGTCATGCACATCAGACGGGGCTTGCCGTTCACCTCGGCGCTGCACGATCCGCACTTGCCGGCCTTGCAGTTCCACCGGCACGCGAGATCGTTGGCCTGAGTCGCCTGGATCTTGTGGATCACGTCCAGCACGACCATGCCTTCCTCGGGCTCGACCGTTGTAGTCCTTGAAGCCCCCGCCCGAGGCATCACCGCGGAACACCCGCATCGTGAATTGCGCCATCGCTACTTCCTCTCCTGGAAGAGCGCCTTGAGCTCGGCCGGCATCTCCGGCAGCGGCTCACGGCTGAGGGCGAGCGCCCCCTGCCTCTGGCGGATGACCACGTTGATCTTGCCCCACGAGTCGTCGGTGTACGGGTGATCGTCGCGCGTGTGACCGCCGCGGCTCTCCCGCCGCTCGAGCGCGGCCAGCGTGCAGCACTCGGCCACGGTGAGCAGTGAGCCGAGATCGAGCGCCGTGTGCCAGCCGGGGTTGTAGGTGCGGCCGCCGTCGACGTGCGTGCGCGCCGCGCGGTGCTTGAACGACTCGATCCGCTTCAAGGCCTCGCGCAGCTCCTGCTCGGTCCGGATCAGCCCGACCAGGCTTTGCATCGTCTCTTGAAGGTCGGCCTGGATCGCGTACGGGTTCTCACCGCCGCTCCGCGTGAACGGCTCGAGCATCTCGCGGGCGAGCGAGTCGACCTGGCTCGACTCGACCGTCAGCGCGCCGCCGAAATCCTTGGCGTAGAGCGCGGCGTACAATCCGGCGCGCCGGCCGAACACCAGGAGATCCGAGAGCGAGTTCCCGCCGAGGCGGTTCGAGCCGTGCATGCCACCGGCGACCTCGCCGGCCGCGAACAGCCCCTTCACGGTCGCCGCGGTGGTGTCCGCGTCGACACGGACGCCGCCCATGATGTAGTGGCAGGTCGGTCCGACCTCCATCGGCTCCTTGGTGATGTCGACACCCGCGAGCTCCTTGAACTGGTGGTACATCGACGGCAGGCGCTTCCTGATGTAGTCGGCCGGACGGCGCGTGCAGATGTCGAGGAAGACGCCCCCGTGCGGGGTCCCGCGCCCGCCCTTGATCTCGGCATTGATCGCGCGCGCGACCTCGTCGCGCGGCAAGAGATCGGGCGTGCGCCGGTTGTTCTTCTTGTCCGCGTACCAGCGGTCGGCTTCGGCCTCGTTGTCGGCGGTCTCGCCCTTGAAGAACTCCGGGATGTAATTGAACATGAACCGCTCGCCCTTGGTGTTCTTCAACGTCCCGCCGTCGCCGCGCACGCCCTCCGTGACGAGGATGCCGCGCACCGACGGCGGCCAGACCATGCCGGTCGGATGGAACTGGACGAACTCCATGTCGAGCAGATCCGCGCCCGCCCACAGCGCGAGCGACTGGCCGTCGCCCGTGTACTCCCACGAGTTCGACGTGACCTTCCACGCCTTGCCGACGCCGCCGGTGGCGAGCACGACGGCCTTGGCCTTGAAGAGCACGAACTTGCCGGTGTTGCGCCAGTAGCCGAAGGCGCCGTTGACGCGATCGCCGTCCTTCAGGAGGCGCTCGACCTTGCACTCCATGTACACGTCGATGCCCTGGTGGATGCCGTGATACTGGAGCGTGCGGATCATCTCCAGACCGGTGCGGTCGCCGACGTGGGCCAGGCGCGCGTAGCGGTGTCCGCCGAAGTCGCGCTGGAGGATCCGCCCGTCCTTGGTGCGATCGAACAGGGCGCCCCAGCGCTCCAGCTCGAGCACCCGGTCGGGTGCTTCCTGGGCGTGCAGCTGCGCCATCCGCCAGTTGTTGAGCATCTTGCCGCCGCGCATCGTGTCGCGGAAGTGCACCTGCCAGTTGTCCTCGGGCCACACGTTGCCGAGCGACGCGGCGATCCCGCCCTCGGCCATCACGGTGTGCGCCTTGCCGAGAAGCGACTTGCAGACCAGGCCGACCGACACGCCCTGCGCCGCGGCCTCGATCGCCGCCCGCAGGCCGGCGCCGCCGGCGCCGATGACCAGGACGTCGTGCTCGTGTGTCTCGTAGTCCGGATTCGCCATCAGATGATCCTCCAGTCTCGAATCACGCCCATCGAGACCAGTCGGATGTAGAGGTCGGTCAATCCGACGCTGAAGAGCGAGAGCCAGGCAAATGTCGGGATGGCGCTCGTTCAGGCGCGTCACGAAATGCCAGATGCGATAGCGGCCCGGCGCCTTCGAGAACACGTTGACGTGGCCGCCGCAGACGTGGCGGCAGGAGTGGCACGAGAACGTGTAGCCGGCCAGGAAGATCACGTTGACCCACATGACGAGCGTGCCCACGCCGATCCCGAAACCGTTCGGGAACCGGAACGCGAGGATGGCATCCCAGGTCAGCATCAGGATGAAGAGCACCGCCACATACCAGGTGTAGCGATGGAAACGCTTGGAAGAGCAGCGGGAACCTCGTCTCACCGCTGTAGCCCCGCTTCAAGTCGGGCACCGCGCACGCCGGCGGCGTGAGCCAGAACGAGCGGTAGTACGCCTTGCGGTAGTAGTAGCAGGTCAGCCGGAACAAGCCCGGCCCGCCGAGGATGAGGAACGCGGGCGAGAGCAGCCCGATGATCGGCAAGTGGATGTCCGGCAGCGCGAACCCGAAGCTCTTGTGCAGGCACGTCTGCGAGAGACAGGGCGAATAGAACGGCGACAGATACGGATCGACGAAATAGTGGGCGTTCTGGAAGGCCGCCCACGTCGAGTAGACGATGAACGAGCCGAGCACGATCACCACCGTGATCGGCAGCGCCCACCACGGATCCGTCCTCAGGTGCGATGCCGTGATGGAGGGCCGCGATTGCCCGATCACCCGGCTGCTCATGTCTCCTCCCGCGCATAGGCCTTCATGCCGTCCTGATAGAGATCGCCGCCGTGGCAGTCGTTGACCACGATGGCCGGAAACGCCTCGACCTCCAGGCGCCGGATCGCCTCCGTGCCGAGATCCTCGTACGCGACGATCTCGACGCGCTTCACGAACCGCGAGAGCACGGCGCCGGCGCCCCCGATGGCGCCGAAGTACACGCCCTTGTACTGCTTGAACGCATCCTTGACCGGCTGCGAGCGGGCGCCCTTGCCCATGGTGGCCTTGAGCCCCAGCTTGATCAGCGCCGGTGTGAACTTGTCCATGCGACTGCCGGTGGTGGGACCGATCGAGCCGACGACATCGCCGGGCTTCGCCGGCGACGGGCCGGTGTAGTAGATGATCTGGCCGCGCACGTCGATCGGGAGCTGCTTGCCTTCCTGGATCAGCGGCCACAGTCGTCCGTGCGCCGCGTCGCGCGCCGTGTAGACGACACCGGTGATCCGCACTCGGTCACCGGTCCTCAATGACTCGACGTCGGCGTCGCTGAGCGGCGTCGTGACGTCCTTGAGGCCGTCGGCCGCGGTCGTGACGCTCATCGTCAGGAGACGGCGTCCACGATGGCGTTGAACGTCGGGCTCGGGCGCATCGCCTTCGACGCCAGCTCGGGATTGGGCCGGAAGTAGCCGCCGATCTCGACCGGTCTTCCCTGCGCGGCCTTCAGCTCGGCGAGGATCTTGGTCTCGTTCGCCGCGAGCTCCCTGGCCACTTTGGCGAAGCGCGCCTGAAGCTCCTTGTCCTGGGTCTGGGCCGCCAGCGCCTCCGCCCAGTACAGGGCGAGGTAGAAGTGGCTCCCCCGCGTGTCGAGCTCGCCGACCTTGCGGGACGGCGACTTGTCGCTGTCCAGGAACTTGGTGTTGGCCTTGTGGAGTGCGTCGGCGAACACCTTCGCCCGAGCGTGGCCGGCCGCGCGGCCCATGTGATCGAAGGACTCCGCCAGCGCGAGGAACTCGCCGAGGGAATCCCACCGGAGATGTCCCTCTTCCAGGAACTGCTCGACATGCTTGGGCGCCGAGCCGCCGGCACCGGTCTCGAAGAGGGCCCCGCCGTCCATGAGCGGCACGATCGAGAGCATCTTCGCGCTGGTGCCGAGCTCGAGGATCGGAAACAGGTCGGTGTTGTAGTCGCGCAGCACGTTGCCGGTCACCGAGATCGTGTCCTTGCCCTCCCGCATGCGCTCGAGCGAGAAGCGCGCGGCCTCGGCGACGGACATGATGCGGATGTCGAGTCCGCTGGTGTCGTGCTCTCGCAGGTACCGGGTGACCTTCTCGATGAGCTGCGCGTCATGCGCCCGGTTCTTGTCGAGCCAGAACACCGCCGGCGTGCCGGTGATCCTCGCCCGGGTGACGGCGAGCTTCACCCAGTCGCGGATCGGCGCGTCCTTCACCTGACAGGCACGCCAGATATCGCCCTTTTCCACGGCGTGCTCGATCAAGGTCGAGCCCCGCTCGTCCACGATGCGAACCGTGCCGGCCGCCGCGATCTGGAACGTCTTGTCGTGGGACCCGTACTCTTCGGCCTGCTGCGCCATCAGCCCGACGTTCGGAACGGTGCCCATGGTCCGCGGGTCGAACGCGCCATGCTGCTTGCACTGCTCGATCGCCTCGCGATACAGCGGCGCGTAGCTGTGGTCGGGGATGACCGCCTTCGCCGCGCGGAGCTTGCCGTCCGGCCCCCACATCTGTCCGGAGTCGCGGATCATCGGCGGGATCGACGCGTCGATGATCACGTCGCTCGGCACGTGCAGGTTGGTGATCCCCTTGTCCGAGTTGACCATCGCCAGAGCGGGCCGCTTGACGTAGCACGCCTCGATATCCGCGGCGATCTCCGCCTGCTTGGCCTGCGGCAGGCGCTTGATCGCCGCATAGAGATCGCCCAGGCCGTTGTTCGGATCGACGCCGATCTCCTTGAAGACCGCCGCGTGCTTGTCGAACACGTCCCGGAAGAACGTCCGCACGGCATAGCCGAAGATGATCGGATCGGAGATCTTCATCATCGTGGCCTTGAGGTGGATCGAGAAGAGCACGCCCTGCTTCTTGGCGTCCTCGATCTGGGCCTCGAGGAAGCTCACCAGCTCCGCACTGCTCATGAAGGTGCCGTCGATCACCTCGCCGGCCTTGAGCGCGATCTTGTCCTTCAGAACCGTGACGGCGCCCTTCGTGTCGGTGAACTCGATCCGGACGGTGGTCGCCTCGGGGACGGTCACCGATTTCTCGTTGGCCGCGAAATCGCCGCGGCTCATGGTGGCGACGTGCGCCTTCGCGTCCGGCGTCCATGGGCCCATCTTGTGCGGGTGCTTCTTCGCGTATTCCTTCACGGCGCCGGCGGCCCGGCGGTCGGAGTTTCCTTCCCGCAGCACCGGGTTCACGGCGCTTCCCAGCACCTTCGCATAGCGCGTCTTGATCGCCTGCTCCGCCGGACCCGCCGGATTTTCGGGGTAGTCCGGAACCTTGTAGCCCTGGCCCTGCAGCTCTCGAATCGCGGCCTTGAGCTGCGGGACCGACGCGCTGATGTTCGGCAGCTTGACGATGTTGGCCTCGGGCCGCTTCGCCAGCTCACCCAGCTGCGTCAGCCAGTCCGGCACCCGCTGGGCCGCGGTCAGGTTCTCCGGGAAATTGGCGAGGATTCTCCCGGCCAGGGAGATGTCCGCCGTCTCGATGGTGATCCCGCTCCCGCCGGTGTATTTTCTGATGATCGGCAGCAGCGAGTACGTGGCCAGCGCGGGCGCTTCGTCGATCTCCGTCCAGATGATCTTGCCGGGATTGGTAGGCATGTTACAGCGTCGCCTCCTTGGCCTCGGAGGGGGGCTGCGCCCCCCTTCCGACCGTCGTCGCGCGCCTGACGGTGCACTCCTCCGTGCCTCCCCCCCGGATTGCGCCGGCTAAGCCGGCGCTCGAACGGAGGTTCATCACAGCGTCGCCTCCTTGTGGCGATGCGCGTGGCATTCGATCGTGACGGCGACGGGCAGCGACGTGATGTGGCAGGGGTACGTGAGCACGTGGATGCCGAGGGACGTCGTGTCGCCGCCATAACCCTGCGGGCCGATCCCGAGCCGGTTGGCGCGCGCGAGCAGCTCCTTCTCCAGCGCGTCGAGCGTGGGGTCCGAGTTGGCGGAGCCGACCTCGCGGAACAGCGCCTTCTTCGACAAGATCGCGGCCTTCTCGAACGTGCCGCCGACGCCGACGCCCAGGATGAGCGGCGGGCACGCGTCCGGGCCCGCCATCTTCACGCAGTCGATGATGAAGTCCTTCACGCCGTCGACACCCGCGGCCGGCGTCAGCATCGTGTACTTCGAGCGGTTCTCGCAGCCGCCGCCCTTGGCCATGATCGCGAGCTTGAGCTCGGCGCCCGGCGCGACGTCGACGTGGATCACCGCCGGCGTGTTGTCGCCGGTGTTCACGCGGTCGAGCGGCGACCGCACGATCGAGGCGCGCAGATAGCCCTCTTTGTAGCCCTGGCGCACGCCCTCGTTGATCGCGTCGTAGAGCCCGCCCCCCGTGACGTGCACGTCCTGGCCGAGCTCGACGAAGCACACGACGAAGCCGGTGTCCTGGCAGTACGGAATGCGCCGGGTCCGGGCCATCTCGGCGTTGTCCTTCAGGATCTGCAGCACCTGCTTGCCGGCCGGCGAGCGCTCGGTGGTCAGCGCGCGGTCGAAGGCGCGCAGCATGTCGGGCTCGAGCTCCAGGTTGGCGCCGATGCAGAGCTTCTTGACCGCGTCGACGATGGCGCTGACGTGAACGTCTCTCACGACGCGGCCCTGCCGGCATGTTCGCCAATCGGCTTGACCCTCGCGGGTGGCCTCCGGGCGGCGGACTTCTTCTTCTGCCTCGCCTTCGCTCGCTTCGCCATCCGCGTGACACTCCCTGGACTAGAGCTTCAGCTTGTCGACGAGCTCCCGTACCGCATCGGCCGATTTCTTGAACGCGGCCTGCTCGTCGGGCGTCAGCTTGATCTCGATGACCTGCTCGACACCCGAGCGGCCGAGCTTCACGGGCACGCCGACGTAGAGGCCGTTGACCCCGTACTGTCCCTCGAGGTAGGCCGCGCACGGCAGGATCTTCTTCTTGTCCTTCAGGATCGCCTCGACCATCTCGACCGCCGAGGCCGCCGGCGCGTAGTAGGCGCTCCCGGTCTTCAGCAGCGCGACGATCTCGGCGCCGCCGTTCGCCGTGCGCTGCACGAGCGCGTCGATCTTCTCCTTCGAGAGCAGCTCGGTGATCGGAATGCCCGCCACCGTCGAGTAGCGCGGCAGCGGGACCATCGTGTCGCCGTGGCCGCCGAGCACGAACGCGGTGACGTTCTCGACCGACACGTTCAGCTCGCGCGCGATGAACTGGCGGAATCGCGCCGAGTCGAGGATGCCCGCCATCCCGATCACGCGCTTGCTCGGAAAGCCCGACTTCTTCCACGCGAGCTGCACCATGGCGTCGAGCGGATTCGTGACGAGGATCAGGATCGCATCGCGCGAGCGGGCGACGATCTTCTCGACGACGCCGCCGACGATCTCGGCGTTCTTGAAGAGCAGATCGTCGCGGGTCATTCCGGGCTTGCGCGCGAGGCCCGCGGTGATCACGACGATGTCGGAGTCGGCGGTCTCGTCGTAGCCGTTGGAGCCGATCAAGGTCGAGTCGTACCGATGAATGGGACCGGCCTGCGCCAGATCGAGCGACTTGCCTTGCGGGACGCCGTCGATCACGTCGACCAGCACGACGTCGCCCAGCTCCTTCTCGACCGCGTACTGGGCGACGGATGCGCCGACGTTGCCGGCGCCGACTACCGTGATTTTCGGCCTGCCGGAAGCCATCAGCGATTCGCCATGATTGGGTAGCCCTTCGCAGTCTCCACCATGCAGGCCATCAGTCTTTGTCTCCTAAATCTAGAGGCGCGCCTCGGCCGGCGTGGCCCCAGCCCCGCGACGCCCTGCAGCGCGCACATCCCGCGCGGTCGTCGCCGAGCGGGCTCTGCGCCCTGGAAGAACTCGATGTGCTCGATTGTGAGGCTCGTTGCGAGCAATTTGCCGCCGATCTCGTCGATTTCAATGACGCATTACTCTAACGCGCCGCGCAGACAGGGTCAAGAACGCGACGGCTTCCCGAGCGTTTCGAGCAGCCGTCGCGCGATCAGCCGGCCGCGCAGCGCCATCACGGCGCGGCCCGTCCGCGCTCGCGCGGCCGCCGGCCAGCCGAAGTAACCGGCCCCGCCCGGACCGAGCTGCCGAAAATTGCGCGCGCCGCGCGCCAGCTCGCGGCGGAAGTCGAACCACGCCGGCGGCAGCCGTCGCGCGATTCGCTCTCGGACGAGCTTTCTGTCGACCGACAGCATGAGAGCGGTCTCCAGCTCGCCGGAGTGCCACTCCGCGTCGGGATTCGGGCTGCGCATGAGCGCCTGCACCCGGCGGTTCACCATCGGCGTCGGCGGTCGAGTTGCGGGCTCGAAGCCCGCCACGAGCACGCGCAATTGCCGGCGCCGGGCGAGCGCTCGCCGCGCGGCGGCGATCGCTCTCAAGTGATCCGGATCCGCCTGATAGTTCGTCAGGACGAATCGACGAAAGCCGTGGCTCGCGAGCCCGTTGACGAGCTCGACGATCAGCCGACGCAAGGTCGAGATCGAGAGCGAGACCGTGCCCGGCCAGCCGACGGCCAGGGTGCTGACGCCGTACGGGATCGACGGCGCGAGAATCGGACGCCACCCGGCGCGACGCAGATGGGGCGCGACCCGGCGCGCCAGCTCCTCGGCGCCCCGCCAGTCGACCAGGAGCGGAAGATGCGGGCCGTGCTGCTCGATCGCACCGAGCGGAAGGAACACAACGGCGCGGGGATCACGGGCAAGCCTTGCGGCGCCGGGTGAGGTCAGATCGCCCAGGCGAATCAACCCGACAGACCGAACAACCGTGGCACGGCGAGCCGACGAAGCCGGCGAATCGAATCGGCCGGCGAGAGGCTCATCGGACAGACCTCGGTGCAGTTGCCCTGGCCGTGACAGCGCGCGAGCGCGTCGTCGCCCAGGAGAACGCGCCAGCGCCCCTCGCGACCACCGTCGCGATGGTCGAGCTCGAGCGTCAGCGCCCGGTTGAGCGCGGCCGGCCCGGGAAATCGGTCGTTGTGACCGACCATCGTGCAGGCGGAGACGCACATCCCGCAGCCGATGCACTCGATCGCCAGGTCGATCTCGTGGCGCTCGGCCGAGCCGCTCGACACCAGGGCATAGGGCTCGAGCCCCCTCGCGCGGCGTGAGGGCCGCGCTCACGTCCCGGAGCTTGGCCGCGAACGGCGTCATGTCGACGACCAGATCGCGCAGCAGCGGGAAGTGATAGAGCGGACGGACGCTGATCGGTCCCGGGCCGAGCGACTCGAGCCGCGTGCGGCAGGCCCACCGCTCCCGGCCGTTCACCACCATCGCGCACGAGCCGCACATCCCGACGCGACAGGCGTAGCGGAAGGCGAGCGTCGGATCCTGCGTGCGCTGGATCTCCACGAGCGCGTCGAGCACCGTCGTGTCGGCCGCGGCGGTGACCCGATATTCGTCGACACGCTCGGCCTGGTCGGCCGTCCAGCGAAAGACGCGGAGCGCGGCGGGCGACGTCATCGTCGGCGTTATACTACCGCCACTTCAATGTCCTCGCGTCACGACCGGCTCGAGCTCCTCGATCGCTATCTCCGGATCCCGACGATCAGTCGTCAGGTCACTCCGGACATGGTCGAAGCCGTCCGCGGCCTCTGGCGTGGGCTCGGTCTCGAGCTGACGCCCCTGGCGCCCGACGACGGCCGCGGCACCCCCGCCCTCTACGGCGAGCTGCCCGGACCGAAGGGCGCTCCGACGCTCCTCCTCTACGGTCACTACGACGTCCAGCCCACGGGTGACGTGACGCGCTGGACGTGGCAGGGCGTCCCGTGCGAGCCGTTCGTGCCGGCCTACTTCCTCGACGGGCGCGCGGTCGAGCCGCGCCTGATCGGCGACCAGGCGCTCGACGACTTGATAATGGTGGGACGCGGAGGAGCCGACAACAAGGGCCAGCATCTTTCGAACATCCTCGGCGCCATGGACGCCGTTCGGTCCGGCGCCGCCCAGTGGAAGGTCAAGATCATCCTCGACGGCGAAGAGGAGCATGGGAGCCCGAATCTCGCGGCGATCGCCCAGGCCCATCGAGACAAGCTCGCCGCGGACGTCCTGATCGGCTCCGACGGCCCCAAGCAGAACAACGCCCCGACGCTCGTGATGGGCGTGCGCGGCCTCTTGACCGTCAACATCGTCGCCGACAACGGGCAGACCGCGTCCGTCCACTCGGGCAACTACGGCAACATCGTGCCGAACCCGGTGCTTCCCCTCGCCCGGCTCATCGGCGACATCGAGGAGCGCGTTCGGGTCTGGTCGGCCGAGCACGAGGCGTTTCGGCGTGAGGCGAGCGAGGTGTTCGCGAAGTGGGAGGACAAGGCGGTCTGGACGCCGTTCTTGAAGCCGACCGTGAACATCAACAGCTTCATCTCCGACGGCGCCTCGCCGACGCTTGCGGCGGACCATCATCCCGCGCACGGCCCATGCGCGTCTGGACATCAGGCTGACGCCCGACACGCCGGTCGCCGCGATGCGCGACATCGTCCAGCGCGCGGTCGCCGACCACCAGAGCCGCACGCCGGGCATCACGTTCACGGTCGAGACCGACGGTCAGCCCGCGAGCTACACCTCGCCCGCGCGGCCGGAGTTCGGCTGGCTTCTACGCTTGCTGGAGGAGCACGGCGGCGAGGAGCCGATCGCGCTGCCGATTCTCGGCGGCACCCTGCCGCTTCACGTCTTCACGGACGTCCTGGGGATTCCGTGCCTCTGGATTCCGGCGGCCAACAGCAACAACCAGCAGCACGACGTCAACGAGCACTACGTGCTGCGACACTTCTACCGCCAGACCGCGCTCTACGCCGCGATCGTGTCCTCACGTCCGATGTAGCTCGGCGCGGCTCAGTACCACCTCCACGCCCAGACCAGCACGAAGACGATCGCCGCCAGCACTATCGCGAGCGCGAACAGCGCGCGGTGCCAGCGGTGCGCGAGACCGAAGTCGAGCAGGATCGCTCGAACGCCGAGCAGAGCGTGGACCAGCACGAGGGCCAGCAGCGCGGCCTGAGTGCCGCGGCGGAACGGGTTCGCCAGATGCAGCGCGATCACGAGCAAGAGCGCCACGGCCGCGGCGCGCTGGATCAGCCACGCCCACATGCCGGCCTTCGTGTCGCGCCAGCCTTCCGCGGTACTCCAGTCGCGCTTGAGAACGCGGCTCACGGCCCGCCAAGCTACCGTATTATCGTCCGCATGTCACGGACCGGAGCCCAGTGCCTCGTCGACGCGTTGGCCGCCCACGGCGTCAAATATCTCTTCACGCTTTCCGGAAACCAGATCCTGTCGATCTACGACGCCACGGTCGGGCGCGACATCGCCCTCGTTCACACGCGGCACGAAGCCGCCGCCGTCCACATGGCCGACGCGTGGGGGCGTCTGACCGACCAGCCGGGTGTCGCGCTGGTCACGGCGGGCCCCGGACACTGCAACGCGGTCTCCGCGCTCTACGGCGCGCTCATGTCCGAGTCGCCGGTGGTACTGCTGAGCGGCCACGCGCCGCGAAACCAGCTCGGAACCGGCGCCTTCCAGGAGATGGACCAGGTCGGCGCCGCGCGGCCGGTCACGAAGGCGGCGTGGCTGGCCGACAGCGCCGACACGCTCGGGGACGACATCGCCCGGGCTCTCACCCTGGCCACGACCGGCCGCCCCGGTCCCGTGCACGTGAGCCTCCCGGGAGACCTGCTCGAGACGATCGTCGACGAAGAGACCGCGCATGGCGGTGCAGAGCGCCGCCGCCCGTGGCCGATCCGTCCGTGGCCGCGGTTCGCGAGACGCTCGGGCTACTCGCCGAGGCCAAGCGCCCGCTGATCATCGCCGGGCCGGCGATGGGGCGCGGAGCGCGCTGGCGCGCGGTCACCGCGCTCGCGGAGCTCACCCAGGTTCCGGCGCTCGTCATGGAGAGCCCGCGCGGTGTCAACGACCCATCGTTGCGGGCGGCGGCGGCGTGTCTGTCCGACGCGGATCTGGTGTTGCTGCTCGGCAAGAAGCTCGACTACACCTTGCGCTTCGGCCGCCCGCCCGCGTTCGCCGCAGATGTGCGCTTCCTGCATCTGGACTTCGACGGCGCGGGCGATCCGGCCACCAGAGTCGACGCGATGCTGCGCGTCGCCCGCGAGCGACACTGGCGGCGCACCGAATGGACGGACGAGATCGAGACGGCGCGCACGGCGCGTCCGTCGGGCTGGGACGATCTGCAGCGCTCTCCGCGCGCGCCGATGCATCCGGTCCGCCTCTGCGCCGCAATCCAGCCGCACCTCGACCGCGGAGCCGTGCTCGTCAGCGATGGCGGAGAGTTCGGCCAGTGGGCCCAGGCCGCTCTGGTCGCCCAGACTCGGTTGATCAACGGCCCGTCCGGCTCGATCGGCAGCGCCCTGCCGATGGCCGTGGCCGCCAAGGTCGCCCACCCCGACCGCACGATCATCACGACGCTCGGCGACGGGACATTCGGCTATCACGCGCTCGAATTCGACACGGCGCTGCGCTACGGTCTGCCGATCGTGGCGATCGTCGGCAACGACGCACGCTGGAATGCGGAGTACCAGCTGCAGATCCAGCACTACGGAGCCGACCGGACCGTGGGCTGCGAGCTGCTGCCGTCGCGCTACGAGCGGATCGTGGAGGCGCTGGGCGGCCACGGTGAATGCGTGGAGCGGCCCGAGGAGCTCGCGCCGGCGGTCGCGCGCGCGATCGCCTCGGGCCGTCCCGCGTGCGTCAACGTGGCGATCGACGGCGTGCCCGCGCCGACGTTCAAGACGCGCGTCTCCTCGCACTGAAGCGCCGCGCCGGCGCGGGCCGGCGCGGCGTCGGCTACAGCTGCCCCTTGCGGTAGGAGCGCTTGGCGGCGATCTTGCCGTTGCGCAGGGTCAGCAGATCGCACCCCTGCACCTCGAAGCGCGTGGAGCCGCGCGGCGTCCCGGTCGTCAGCCACTCGACCACCGCCAGCTCGGGGCCGGCGAAGTGCCGGATCTCGTCCCAGCGGATGTCAGCGACGCGCCCGAACATCTCTTCGAGGAACTCGCGCACCGCCGGCTTGCCGACGACTCGCGATCCCCAGGGGTCCTTGCCGAAGGAGGCCTCGAAGATGACGTCGTCGGTCATCATGGCGAGAATTCCCTCGATATCGTGCCCGTTCCACACCGTGTTGAATCGATCCACGAACGCTTCACCGTCGAACGCCATCTCGTGCCCTCCCTCGCTTGGGTCGCTCAGTCTCCAACTTCGACCATCGACGACACACGCCCCGCTCCGGCGGGTGTCGCGCGCGTCAGCGCCACCGGCTCCGTCCACACCGCGCTCTCGCCGGCGCGCGACTGGACGCGCACGGTGTAGAGCGGCGCGGCCGACGGCGCCGGGAAATCGTTGCGGTAGTGCGCGCCGCGGCTTTCGGTCCGTGCCAGGGCGCTGGCCGTGATCAGGCGGGCGACGGCCGTCTGGTTGGTCAGGTTGATCCAGTCCTGCCACGCCAGATTGAACGCCGCTCCCCCGGGAACACCGACACGCGCGAGCTCGCCGGCGATCCGATCGGCGGTCGCCGCCGCGATCTTCAGGCCTTCGCCGTCACGCACGAGCCCCGCCCGCTCCCACATCACCTCACGCAGCTCGCGCTGTAGCGCATAGAGATCGCCGCCGCGGCGCTCGAGCGGCGCGGTGAGCCGCTCGACGACGTCGCCGACGGCGGCGGCGTGGCGCGGCGCCGCGCGTCCGGCGACGAAATCAGCCATCACGTCGCCGGCGATGCCGCCGAACACGGTCGACTCCGCGACACCGTTGCCGCCCAGGCGGTTGGCGCCGTGGACACCACCGGTATCCTCACCGGCCGCGAAGAGCCCGTCGATCGCCGTGCGGCACGCGGTGTCGACGACGACGCCACCCATCATGAAGTGTGTCGTCGGGCCGACCTCGACCGGCCCGCGCGCGAGATCCCGGCCGAAGTCACGACAGCGCCGGACCATGCCGCGGAAGTTCCGCTCGACCACGTCGGCGCCGAGATGCGAGACGTCGATCCACACGCCGCCGTTCGGCGTCCCGCGGCCCTCCGTCACCTCGAGGAACGAGGCCCGCGCGACGAGATCGCGCGGTCGAGCGCTCCATCCGAGCCGGATCGTACCGCTCCATGTACCGCTCGCCGCGCCCGTTCTTCAGATGGCCGCCGGCGCCGCGCAGCCCTTCCTCGAGGAGCGCGCCCGTCATCAGCGAGTCCGGGATGACGAGACCCGTCGGATGGAACTGGATCATCTCCATGTCGCGCAGCGGCAACCCCGCACGATACCCGAGCGCGATACCGTCGGCGGCCTTGTCGGCCGAACACGCGACGACCTTGTACATGGTGGGCCCGCCGCCCATGGCCAGCAAGGTTGCGCGGGCGGTCACGACGACGAATCGCCCCTGGCGGATGTCGAGGACGAGCGCGCCCGCGCAGCGCCCCGTGCCGTCGAGCAGAAGCTCGACCGCGCGACACTCTTCGAGCGCCTGGACGTTCTCGCGCCGGAGCACCTGCTCCGACAGGCGGTTCATGATCTCGATGCCGGTCAGGTCGCCCTTGTGGATCGTCCGATCGTGCGTCTGGCCGGCAAAGGGCTTCTGATGGATCCGCCCCTCGGTCGTGCGGTCGAAGAGGCACCCGTAGCGCGACTCGAGCTCGAGCACCCGGCCGGGCGCCTCGACGACGAGGGTCCACACGAGCTCCTGGTCGTTGATCCACCCGCCGCCCGCGAGCGTGTCGAGAAAATGCGCCTCGAGCGAGTCCGGCGCCGTCAGCACCGCGTTGTACCCGCCCTGCACCATGCGCGTACAGCCCGCGCGGCCGAGCAACCCCTTGACGACGACGGTGACCGAAAGATTGGGCGACCGGTCGGCGGCGTGGAGCGCGGCACAGAGCCCGGCGCCGCCGGCGCCGAGGACGAGCACGTCCGTCTCGACGGCGTCGATTGGCCTCATCATCAGGCGCCTATCTTAATCCGGGATTCCGGTGAACGGCCGATGCCCTCTTCGCACGCCGCGCGCCTTACACTGTAAACACCTGACCCCGTTCTTGGGTCTCAATACAGATCGCCCGGACGGCTCCGTCCGCCCGTATGCGCGGAGAGCGAGATCCGATCTTGAACAAGGAGTCGCCGCAATGCGGCACTCGACGGATCATCGTCAGCGCTTCTCATGCTGGCTCTGGCCGCGAGCGGTCCGGGCTCGATCCCGGCGGCCGACCCACCGGCCCCCGAGCAGGCCGGCGAGATCACGCCGACACGAGTCAGCTACCTCTACGGCGAGGTCTCCTTCTGGCGTCCCGGCGCACAGGAGTGGGCCGAGGCCAAGGTCAACACGCCGCTGGCGCCCGGCGACGTCCTCTACACCGGTCCGGACGGCAACGCCGAGCTACAAGTCGGCCCGCGTGCCTTCGTGCGCGCCGGCAACGGAACGCAGCTCGGTCTCGACAACGACGAGCCCGACTTCACGCAGTTCCGCGTCACGGCCGGCCACGCCGCGTTCGACGTGCGGGACATCCCGGCCGGTCACACGGTCGAGATCGACACGCCGAACGCCGCCTTCACGATCGAGCGCAAGGGCTACTACCACGTCGATCTCTCCGAGGACACGACGACCTTCAGGGCGCATCGCGGCGGGAGCGCCGCGGTGACTCCGGCCGCCGGAGCGGCCGCGACCGTCGCGGCCAACCAGCAAATCGTGATCGCGGGCGTCGAGACGCCGAGCGTCGAGACGAGCGCGGCGCCGCCGCTCACCCGGTGGGATCGCTGGAACTACCAGCGCACGGCCTACCTGATCCAGCCGACCAACGCGCAGAACGTCTCGCCCGCGATGTACGGCACCGAGGAGCTCGCGCAGCACGGGGCCTGGCGTACAGAAGAGGCCTATGGCCCGGTGTGGGCGCCCGCAAGCGTGCCGCCGGGATGGGTGCCGTACAGCACGGGGCGATGGATCTGGGATCCGCGCTTCGGCTGGACGTGGCTCGACGCCGCGCCGTGGGGATGGGCGCCGTACCACTACGGCCGCTGGGTCTTCGTGCGGGGCTACTGGGGATGGGCGCCGGGGCCCGTCGTCGTCCGGCCCGTCTACGCGCCGGCGCTCGTCGTGTTCCTTGGCGGCCCGGTCGGCGTGGCCGTCGCCGCACGACCTGTGCACTGGGCGCCTCTCGGCTGGGGCGAACCCGTCGTACCCTGGTGGGGCCGTCCAGGGCTTCGTCGGCGTCGCCTGGTGGGGCGGCTGGGGCGGCCCGCGCGTCGTGAACAACGTCGTCGTCAATCGCACGACGACCGTCAACGTGACCAACATCAACGTCTACAGCAACGTCAACGTTCACAACGCCGTCGTGGGCGTGCCGGAGGATCGCTTCGGACGCGGCGCGGCTCACATCGCGCGGGTCAGCGACGCGCAGGTGAAAGAGCTCACGCCGGTGCGCGGATCGCTCCAGGTCAAGCCCGCCGCGGCCAGCGTGATGAGCGCTGACCGCGCGACCTTGACACCACCGGCCGCCATTCGGGACCGCACCGTGGTAGCGACGCGCGCCCCGCGCGATTTCTCGCCGTCGCTGCGTGCCGAGGGGCTCAGCGCGCCGCGCGAAGCGACGACGTCAGCGGCGTCGCCGCGAATCGTCCCAGCACCGCGGCGCACGGTCGCCGTGGCGCCGCCCGAAGGCCAGGGCCCGGGTCAAAGACCGCCGCGTCCGGCCGACACTCCGAACGCGCGGCGGCCGGATCCGGGCTCCACTCCGAACACGGCGCCGGGCACTCCGCGATCCGGCGCTCGCAATGCTCCCGCGCAGCCGGATTCCCGGCAGAGCAAGCCGCCAGCGAGCGACGAGGGCGACGCCGGCCGCAAGGTGAATCCGCCGCCTCCACCACCACACAACTCCGCGGACGCGCGCCAAGCACGTCCCCACGGTGGCGCAGGGGACAAGGGCCGTCGCCCTGAAGGCAAGCACGGCCAGCCTTCGCCGCGCTCGGGCGAGCGACCGCCAGAAACCAAGGACAAGCCGGCCGAGAAGTAGCAAGTGTTCGAGCGCCGGCTCTGCCGGCGCAACTCGAGCGAGCCAAGAGACCGCCGCGGGTAGTCGGTGGGGGTATCCGAGCCACCTCAGGCCGCCGAAACCGAGAATGAACGGCACCGACGCCCCCTCACGCACTCGACAGGAGCGCAGCACACTTGGTCCTTACATCGGCGACCGACCTACAGTCCTTGATGTACTCCACAAAGGCGCCAAGGGGAGTGACGCTGACACCTCCCTTCGAAGCGGCGCCGGTCAGTTGCGCGAGGGCTGCCCTTCCGTGAGGACTGTCCAAATCACACGTAACAATCTGGTCAGAGCTCAACCCAAGGAACTTCGGGGCTTCGATTGTCAGGCGACCGCCCTTGAAACCTCCCATGTCGTGATTGACTAAAATCTTCTCGCCGCTGTCGAGGGTGATCCGGCAGTACGCGCCCGCCTTCGGATCGACGATGAACGGTCCGATCTTGGTCATGGCTATTTCCTCCTGCGTCCTAAGACGATTCGACTCAAAAGAAGAACATGACTTTGGCAACGATTGCCAAGAGCGAGACGATCCCCAACGACATCAGCGAGGCTGCGACGACGTCGCTCTGCCGTGGTTTCATGACCGGTCCGATGGCCTGAGTGCCACCGCTCGCCACCCACGCGCCGAGGCATGTAACGCCGACCGCGAAGCCGACAACCAGAAGCCCGGTGCACACGTTCCAGAGGACCACCGAGCGAGAGCCCTGAACGGTAGCCCAAATGATGACGCCGGCACCGGACAGCATCATTGAGAGCGGAATAGCAAAGGCAAGCTTCCACCACAGAGCGCGGCGTCTGAAAGGCCGTGGCGATCTCGCAGTGGGGTCGCGCTGCGACGATACCGGATCTGCCAGCCGCGAATGCTGCTGCATACTCATAGGTTCTCTCCTCTCCACGACCCAAGACGAATGGACTGTTGCCAAGCCCGGGCTCGATGCTCCGCACTCGACTTCCTGGACTAGTCGCGTTGCGCCTGGAAACTGTGCGGGATCGAACGGCTGAGCTGCTCCGGTGTCTGGACGAAGCCGGTTCGCCCGACGCAGTTGTACCGCCAAGCCGAGCAACATCCAGGTAGCGGACAAGAACGAGGCTGGCCACGACCGTCCAGAAAGCGGCGTCCGTGATCCATGTGCGGTCGGGCCCGTGCTGGACTATGCCAAGTGCAATCAGGGATAGGGCAGCGTTACCGAGCAACAGCCAGTACAGGCGGGCAACCGCGCCGATGAAAGGAGGGCTCGAATCGGCCTGCTTTGGCGAGCGTTGAGGAGCATTCTCTGGCACGGCGCTCTCCCATAGGACTCCCGCACTCAGATAGGCTGGTGAGGGAGTGAGACGGTTTGACCCGTCCCCAGTTTCACGAGTGGCGGCCCGACCACTCGAAGAACTGACCTATGGCGGCACCATGCCGCCACACCCACGACTCTTATTCTTATAATGTACCGCGCCCCGGCCGGGACTGCACCGGGGCGCTCTAAACTCCCGAAGAGCAAGCTACCGGGCTCGCTCGCCCCTCGAAGGCTACCGGCAACCTGGGGACACTATGGGTGCGAGCGGAGCGGCGACGCTCCTCCCCAATGTTGACTCAATGCATCCGGTGGTCGTCGAAGCCCGCTGAGGACTTGATCCGGTCCTCGGTGCCCGGGATGTACTTCTTCTCGAGCTCCTGGAAATAGGAGACCCGCGCCATCACGTGGTGGCTCTCCGTCGGATGGCCGACCTTCGCCTTCTCGAGCATCCACTGGGCCTGCTCCTCGTCACGCACCAGCTCCTCCATCGCGTTCCAGGTGGCGTACGTCGCCGCGTGGGAGGCGAAGAGCGTGATGAAGATGAACTTGTAGCCGAGCTCGCCCAGCTCCTTGAACGTGAACGGGTTCGGGTCCTGGTGCCAGCGGAACGACGACGAGTAGTTGAACGACAGCGGCAGATCCGGATGGGTCTCGCGCATCGCCTTGGCGAAGGCCACCGCGGGCTCACGCGAGGCGTTCGAGAGCTCGCACCACACGGAATCGACGCCGGCGTCGGCATAGGCGCGGCCGCGGCGGATCGCTTCCTCGAGGCTGCCGCCCACCGCCCCGTAGGCATCCGTCCGGGCGATGATCACGAAGTCCGGATCGAGGCGGTCGCGCGTGTCGAGCGCGGCCCGGTACTTGCCCAGGGCCTCCTCGAGGCTCACGATGGTCTTCCCGGCGATGTGGCCGCAGCGCTTCGGGAACCGCTGGTCCTCCAGATGGATGCCGGCGACGCCCGTCTTCATGAACTCCTGCACCGTTCGGATCGTCGAGAGCGCGTTGCCGTAGCCGTCGTCGGCGTCGGCGATGACCGGCAGGCTCGTGGCCGAGGCCACCATCGACGCGATCCGGGCGACCTCCGTCTGCGTGAGAAAGCCCATGTCCGGCCATGCGTTGTGCAGGGCCATCGAGTAGCCGCTCAGGTAGATCGACTTCATGCCGACCTTCTCGGCCATCTGCGCGCCGAGCGGCTCGTAGATGCCGCCCGTGAACAGATACGGCTCTTCCTTCAGCAGGCGTCGGAACTGTCGTCCTTTGCTCTCCGGCATCGATCCCTCCTCAGGCGACACGATGGCGCGCGAGCACGGTCGCGCACCACCGGCAATAGGTCATGGTCTCCACATGGATGACGCAGCCGGGGCAGGCCGCCACGTCACATTCCTGGCAGCGCGCCGTCCGGCCCGGCTGCTCGAGCGTCGCTCCGCACTCGCACGTCGTCGACATCGCCGTCTCCTCCGCCTTCGCGTCGCGTGATCTCTCTCGGTGATTTCCAGAGTGAGCGCGGGAGGATCACAAATCAACAACGTGATTGTTTTTATATCCCATATAAATTATCTTTATCACCAGGTAGATTCCGGAAGGCTCACGCGTGGATATCCCTCAGGTCGAAGCGTTTCTCGCGGTCGGGACGTTCGGCGGCTTTCGTCGCGCCGCGGCGGCGCTCCGTCTGACGCAGCCGGCGGTGAGCGCGCGCATCCGCACCCTGGAGGATTCGCTCAAGGTGCGGCTCTTCGAGCGTGGCCGGACAGGGTCACGGGCTCGCGCTCTCGGCGGCGGGCCGCGCGCTACGCCCGCACGCCGAACAGCTGCTGCAGGCGGTGGCGCTCGCGCGTCAGGCGGTGCACGACATCCGTCCGGCGAGCGGCGGCGCGATCCAGATCGCCGCGGTGCTGTCGATCTGCACCTATCTCCTGCCCGACGTCCTCAAGCGATTCCAGAGCGCGCATCCCAACGTGATGATCACCGTCCGCTCCGGCCACTCCAAGGAGGTGCTCGAGATGGTGCTGCGCGGCGACGCCGAGATCGGCCTCGCGCGGTCGCTCCACCACCCCGAAGTCGAGACCGTGAGCCTGCGCGACGATCCGCTCGTGCTGGTCGGGCGGGCGGCGTCCTGGCCGAAGCGCGAGCGCCGGGCGCGGCTCGAAGAGATCGCCGATCGGCCGCTGATCTTCTTCGACCGCGGCTCGAGCGACTGGACCTTGACCCAGGGATTGTTCCGGCGGGCGGGGCTCGTGCCGAACGTGGCGCTCGAGGTCGAGACGATCGAGACGGCGAAACGCATGGTCGAGCGCGGCATGGGGCTCGCCTTCCTGCCGCACCTGGCGGTCGGACGCGAGCTACGCCGGCGCAGCCTGGTCGCGTTCGAGATCGTCGACGCCGAGCCGATCGCCCGAAGCCTCGACGTGATCCACCCGCGTCCCCGTCCGCTCTCGCCGGCCGCGCGCGCCCTGCTCCAGGCGCTGCGTTCGGCGCTCAGCGAAGCCGACGGGCCGCCGCGCCGCCGGCGCTAGCAGGCTGCTGAAAAAAGTTCAGATGCGAGGCGGACGCCAGCCTGCTAGCCCTTGCGCGCGAGCAGCAGGCGCAGCAGCGCCCGTCCCTGCTCGCCGGCCCATGCGCGCTCGCCGATCGCCTTGCCGACCAGCTTGCCGCGGCGATCGACCAGGAACACCGTCGGCGTGTAGGCGATCTGGTAGCTCTTCTCGACCTCTTTGCTCGCGTCGAGCAGCACCGTCGACGTCACGTTGCGACTCTTCACCCACGTCGCGACGAGCTCGCGCTTCTCGGCGAGGTTGATCGCCAGCACGACCAACCCCTCGTCCTTGAGCTCCCGATGGATTCGCTCGATCGTCGAGGGCAACTCCCTCGCGCAGTATGGTCAGGTGCTTTCCCAGAAATAGAGCATGGCGACCCGGCCGCGCACGTCGGCGAGCGAGACGAGCTTGCCGTCGAGCGACTCGAGCTTGAACGGCAGCGGGCCCTGGTCGCCGAGCGGTGTGACCTGGAACGCCGAGAGCCGCTCGTCGAGCGGATCGTCGGCCGCGTCGGCCGGCAGCAGCGCGAGCCCGACCAGGGCCACCGCGAGCGCGAGGCTACGGCTCATCCATTCTCCTTTGCGTCCCACGACCTTGACGCGCGCCCGTGGCGCGATCTTGACTCGTCCGAGGCTTCGCAGGTGCGCGGCCACGACGTCCCACGCCGGGGGGCCGTCGGCCTCGGTGAGGCTCGCCCACCCCGTCGACTTGTAGCGGCGCGTCGGCTCCAGGGCCCGGCCTGCCACGCGGAGGTCTCGTATGCGCCGGCCCATCCCCTTCGCCGGGTCGATCGTATAGGTCAGCCCGCCCAGCCGGACCATATCGCCGCCCTGCCGATAGTACGGATCGGGATGGAACAGATTGTCGGCGACGTCCTCCATCACCTGGTGGATCTCGCTCCCCGTCATCTCGCGCACCCAGGTGTTCGGGTAGGTCACGGCGGTGTGCGCGTAGACGTCTTCGAGCGTGATCTCCTGGCCCGGGACGATCGTGATCCCCCACCGGAAGCCCGGTGAAAAGCCGATCTGCGCGTCGGCGCCGCGCAAGAGCGCGTCGAGGATCAGCTCGTCGAACGTGCCGTTGAAGTTGCCGCGCCGGTAGAGCAAGGTGTCGGACACCGCCAGCCGCTCGCTCAACTTGTCCTCGTACGGCCGGCGAATCTCCTCGATCAGCTGCGCCATCTCGGGATCCGCCGGGACGTCCTGGGCCAGGACCGGGATCAGGCGATACCGGTAGGAGCCGACGCGTCCGCGCTGGACGTCCATGTCCAGGCGGCTCAGGAACTTGCCGTGCGAGCCGGAGTTCACGACGAGCGTGCGGCCCACACGGATCGGCTGCGGCAGCGCATCGTGGGTGTGACCGCCGAGCACGACGTCGAGCCCGTGCACGCGCCCGGCGAGCTTCAAGTCGACGGCGACACCGTTGTGCGAGAGCAGGACGACCAGGTCGACCTTCTTGCCGTCCCGCAGCTCGTGTCACCAGCGCCTGGATGCCGTCTTCCCTGATACCGAACGTGAGATCGGGCACGAAGCGCCGGGGATGGGAGACCGGCGTGTACGGAAACGCCTGGCCGATGACGCCCACGCGGGCACCGCCCACTTCCCGGATCGTGTACGGCCGAAACGGGCGCTCGGCCCAGTTGAGCTCGGTGACGTTGTGGGCGACGAAGTCGCCGGCGAAGAGCCCTTTGTTCTCGCGATCGCCGAAGAGCTCCTTCACGCGATCGATGCCGTACACGAACTCCCAGTGGGGCGTGAAGACGTCGACCCCGAGCTGGTTCGAGACCCGCACCATGTCCTCGCCGCGGGTCCAGAGTGCGGTCGCCGAGCCCTGGATCGTGTCGCCACCGTCGAGCAAGAGCGTGCGCCCCTCGCGCTGCTCGCGGATCCGCTTGACCAGGGTGGCGAGATGCGCGTAGCCCCCCATCCGCCCGTATCGCGCGGCCAGCGCCGGGAAATCGAGATACGTGTAGGCATACGCCTCGACGGTCCCCGGCGAGAGGTGATACGCGCGAAGCAGCTCGGCGCCGGTCAGAAACGGCGGATGGCCGCGTTCGGCGCCGACGCCGATGACCGAGTCGGGCTCGCGATAGAACACCGGCCGGAGCGTCGCGTGGGCGTCGGTGATGTGCAGCAGTGTCACGTTGCCGAGCGGCTCGAACGCGAGGAGCCGGTCCGGGCCGTCGGCGGCTTCGAGACGGCGCGGTGCGAGCCCAGCGCCCGCCGCGACCGCGAGCAGCTTGACCAGATCGCGCCGCGAGACGTCCATGC
Source organism: uncultured Candidatus Rokubacteria bacterium (assembly GCA_963789955.1). Taxonomy (GTDB): domain Bacteria; phylum Methylomirabilota; class Methylomirabilia; order Rokubacteriales; family CSP1-6; genus AR31. The sequence continues at coordinate 287,878 of CAWBMV010000012.1, read as the reverse complement.
GCTAGTGGCGGATCCCGGGCACGTTGAGCGGCTTGCCGTTGTCGAAGGAGGTCAGGTAGAGCTCGAGCTCGGCGTACTCGATGGAATCGGCGGCGAGCATGTTCATCCCGAGTGGCGTCATGCACCACTGGAAGCGCTTGCGCATGTCCCAGACCTCGGCGCGATCGGTCCGCCAGGTCGGAAAATGTCGGGTCAATCCCGGCTCGGACGTCGGCGAGCACGCGGCCGCCGAGGAACTTCCCCGCCGCGGCCTCGGTCGTATGACAGTCGGCACACGAGTGGTTCCGCTCGCCCACCTTGCGATAGAAGGTCGCCTTGCCCCGCGCGAGCGCCGCCCGCGCCTCGGGGCTCGCGACGTCGACGCTTCACCGGCAGCCCGTTCGACGCGCGCTTGACGAACATCGTCATGTCGAGGTTGTCGGCCGACTGGCTCGCCATCGCCCGGCCGGTCGTCTCCGGGGCGTGCACCTCGAGAAAATCCTCGAGGCTCATCACGCGCCCGTACGGCTTCACGAACTTTGGATACTGCGTCGCCACGCCGCGCATCGCGCGCGCCGCGCCACTCTCGTGGCAGTCGGCGCACGCCTTGCCCGAGGGGCCGCGCGCGGTCCACAGCGCCTCGCCGTCGTCGGCCAGCACCACCGCCGGGTTGTTCGTCGGATCGAGGTTGTCGCCGAACCCCACCGGCTTCGAACGCGTGAACGGATTCCGTTCCCGGTCCTTCTCGGGCGCCGCCGGCCCCTTGAGCGTCTGCAGATAGGCGACGACGTGCACGATCTCCTCGGAGCTCAAGACCCCTGTGGCTCCCCACGGCGGCATGATCGTGTTCGGGAAGTACGCGCGAGCATCCCAGATCACCTGATACAGGTACTGATCCGGAAGCTTCCGATCGGCGAGCGTGGACTGGTCGGGACCGGCGCTTCCGGCGGGCCAGACGTCGTCACCCGGCACCAGGTGGCAGCCGATACACGGCCCCTTGCTCCGGCTCAGAAAGAGCGCGCGCCCCTTCTGGGCGTCGCCGGTGACGCCCGCCGGCATCGTCACGCGCTGCACCGAGGGCTCGATGCGCTCGTCGCCGTAGGCGTAGGTCGGATAGCGATCGAAGTCGCGCGTCGTCCATCCGGGGTAGCGAACCGCCACCCGCTTGCCGTCGGGCCCGGTACGGAACTCGCCGCGCGCCTCGGGCAACGCGCGCGACGTCCACTTCGGGACGGCGTTGTAGTCGGGCACGTCGAGGGCTGGTGCCAGCGCAGCCGGCGCTCAGCATCGCGAACGCCGCCCAGCGCAGCGCCCGGCGCGCCGTCGCGCCGGTCATGACAGCGACGATCACGAGAACTTGATGTCGGCGGTGCCTTCGTACCGGCCGCCCGTCGTGTCGAGGAACTCGACCTTGAGCTGGCCCGGATCGGTCGCCTTGAACGTGAACGAGAAGAACGGATTCTCGGCCACGCTCTGGGTCGTATCGAAGACCGCGACGGTCTTCCCGAGGTAGGTCACCGTGACCTTGTTGATGTAGTTGTAGTTCTTCTGGAGGATCTTGCCCTGCGCGTCGCGCTCGATGCGCTCCATCGGATGGATCACGAGCGAACGCACCTGAACGACGTCACCGGGCTTGATGCGTCGAGGGAATGCGGAGCCGGACCTTCCCGATGTCTGACATCGCTCAGCCTCCGCAGCCGCCGACGGTGACTTTCACTTCGCGCGCGACCTGCAGCAGGGTGCCGTCGCTCTGCTCCACGATCGCGCGCACCTCACCGGTCTCGCCGAGCCGGATGTTCGCGCCCACCGAGGCCTTGCCCGCCTCCGGCGCCAGGGTCACCCGCGTGACGACGGGAATACGGTTCTTGTCGGCCACGACGTAGATGTGCTTCACGTAGCTCGACGCGGTCATCGGCGAGTCGACACTGACCGCCACCGGCACCACGCTGCCGTTCTCGGCGATGAGCGGGATGTCGAACTTGATGATGGCGGAGCCGTCCTTGATGGTCTTGCCGCCAAAGAGCCGCTTCATCGCGTCCTGCACGCTCTCGTTCTGGCCGAGCGTCGGGGCCTGCGCGTGCGCGGTCTTCACCGGCGCGAGACCGCTCGCGGCAGCGCCGACGCCGAGCGCCCCGAGCGTCTTCAACGCCTGGCGCCGGGGTATCCGGGAACCGTCCATCATCGTTCGCCCTCCTGCCAATCTCGCATTATCCAGGATGCGTCCAGCCCAACAGTCGATTCGCGCCTCAGGGCCCGATCTTGTAGGCGGACGCGTCGGGCTTGAACGCCCGCGGGAGCCACAGCGGGCGCCGCAGATTGTCGGGACCGGGCGCCGGACGGGCCAGCGCCAGCCACTCGCGGTAGACCTCGAACGACTTGTCCGTGTCGACGAAGACGTCGCCGTAACGGTCGTCGGGGCCCGGCCGCATCACGGTCACCTTCTGATGCCAGCAGTGCTGGCCGCTGACCGGATCGGGCTGGACCGGGAACGTCAGGTTCTGGTGGACGCCGGCCTCGTTCCACCAGACCCGCGACGAATCCGGATCGTCGCTCGGAAACGGTCGCGGACCGTGGAGCTGACGCATCCGCCACTTGCCGGCGTCGAGCCGGCTCAGATCGACGAGCGACGTCGACCACCGCTCACCGCCCGCGTCCTCGTGCAGACGCCACCGCCCGAGGTGATGTGAGCACGCCACCACGCCGGGACGCACCGACTCGGTCACCCACACCCGGTCGACGAAGTGGCCGATCCGCGTCGCGATCTTCAGGAGATCGCCGGTCGCCACGCCGAGCCGCGTGGCGTCCTCGGGATGGAGCCAGAGCGGATTCGAGTGGGAGATCTCGTAGAGCCACTTCGCGTTGCCCGAGCGCGTGTGGATCAAGGTCGGGAGCCTGAACGTCGGCAGCAGCACCATCTCGCCCTTGGCGCGATCGAGGTTCGACCAGTGGACGTGGCTCCGGATGTAGTTCGGCACCGCCTGGTCCGGCCACTTCCACGACTTCAAGGTGTTCGAGAAGAACTCGAGCTTGCGTGAGGGCGTGGGAAAGCCGATGTGCCGCCGGCCGTCGATCTCGACGCCGACCGGCTGTCCGCCCTTGTTGATGACACTCGTGACGGGATCGACGGTCGCGCCGTCCAGGTCTTTCGCGCCGGGCGCCTGCTCGTGCGTGCGGTACACGCCGTCCTCGATCAGGAACGCGCCGTACTTGCGCATGTACTCGAGCGGCGTCAGCTGCTCCTTCGCGGCCGCGGCCGGAAGCCCGGGCACGCTGTTCTCGAACATCCACCGGTACTGCTCCTCGATGCGGAGCTTCTCGCCCGGCCGATACGGCGACTCGAAGTACTTCCGGATGCCGAGCGAGCCGTCGGGGTCGATCCGCCAGGAGAGCTCGATCCAGAACTCGTCCTCCTCCCAGACCTGTCCGATGCCGGCCGCCTCGTGCGCCTGCCAGGTGAGATCGAAGCGCTTGCCCGCTCGCTCGAGCGCGACGCGCAGCACGGGCTGGCGGAAGCCGATCCACCGCGCGGCGTGCGTCTCCTGCGACATGAGGTCGTGGCGCTCCGAGGCGTGCCCCATCGGCAACACGTAGTCCGCGAACCACGCCGTCTCGCTCCAGATCGGCGTCAGGCACGCGTGGCGCTCCACTTTCGTCTCGTCGGTGAGCGCCTCGATCCACGACATCCCATCGGGATTCGTCCACACCGGGTTGTAGACGCGCGTGAAGTACATCGCGAGCTTGCCGCGGCCTTCGCGCAGGAAATGCGGGAGCAGGAAGCTCATCTCGAAGAACGCGAGCGGGTACTCGCGCGGCATCAGGAGCTCACTCCAGATCTTGCCCGGCGGCGGCATCATCGGCGGCGCCGGCACCGCCTTGTTCCAGGCGCTGGGCGCGGTGCCGCCGGGCGTGCCGACCGCGCCCATGAGCACCACGATCAGCTCGAGCGCGCGCGCGACCTGCCAGCCGCCGAGGTTGCCGGCGGCGGTATTGCGCCAGATGTGGGTCGCCAGCGCCGAGCCGGCGCGGCCGATCTCGCGCGCGATCTCGACGATCGTCGCGGCCGGGACGCTGCTCTCGGCTTCGGCGTACTCCGGGGTGAAGTGCGCGTAGAGCTCGTCGATCGCGCGCTCGAACGAGTCGAACGTGACCGGCAGATCGGGGCGCTCCTCGCGCAGGTACTCGTCCCAGTTCACCCAGCGGCGGACGAACTCGCGGTCGTAGAGCTTCTCGCGCACGAGGATATGCGCCATCGCCAGGAGCACGGCGGACTCCGACCCCGGCCACGGCGCCACCCACCAGTCGGCCATCGACGCGGTGTTACTGAGCCGCGTGTCGAACACGGCGATCTTGGCGCCGCGCGACTTGGCTTCCATGATTCGCTGGGCGTGCGGGTTGAAGTAGTGGCCGGTCTCCAGGTGCGAGGACAGGAGCAGGATGAAGCGCGCGTTGGCGTGGTCGGGCGACGGGCGGTCCATGCCGTGCCAGAAGGCGTAGCCCGCTCGCGCGCTCGCCGAACAGACGTTCGTATGGCTGTTGTGGCCGTCGATGCCCCAGGCGTGGAAGACGCGCTGGAGATAGACGAGCTCGTGTCCCGGCCGGCCCAGGTGGTACATGATTTCGCGCTGCCGGCCCTCGACCAGGGCCTTGCGAATGCGCCCGCCGATGTCGTCGAGCACTTCGTCCCACGTGACCCGCTCCCACCGCCCGCCCCCGCGGGGGCCGACCCGGCGCAGCGGATAGCGGATCCGCTCCGGGTCGGTCACCTGGTTGAGCGTCGCGGGGCCTTTGGCGCAGTTGCGCCCGCGGCTCCCGGGGTGGGCGGGGTTGCCTTCGAACTTCTGGATCGCGAGCGTCTCGCGATCGACGTAGGCGAGCAGGCCGCAGCCCGCCTCGCAGTTGAAGCAGATCGTCGGGATCAGCGAGTAGCGGCGCTTGACCTTCTGCGGCCACGCGACCGGATCGTACTCTTCCCAGTTGTCCCAGCGCTCGACGGGCGGGTAGCTCTTGAGGCCGCCCTGGGATTCGGCGATCTCCCGGGCCACGGGATGGAGCGGTATGGCCGCGCGATCTGTCATGGTCGTCCTATCGTCATAGCGAACGGTCTCAGCTCAGCGGAACCGACTGCCCGGCCCTCACCCACAAGTCCTCCCACACCCAGAGACCGGCCAGCGCGAGCAGCGCGCCGAGGGTGCTCACGGTGGTCGAGTCCGATGCCGCGCCGGCGATCATCAGCGCCATCGGCGCGACCACGCCGCCCAGCACCACGCCGCCCCAGAAGCGCGCGCGATACGGTCCGCGCCGGATCAGGCGCGCCGCGAGCGTCGCGTCGTGGACCGCGTGCCGATTGAACACCTCGAGCGCGACGAGAAAACCGTGAGCCACCAGGGACAGGAACAGGAGCGGCCACAAGGTCGCGCTCGGGTCCGCCTCCGTGCTCTGAAGCGGCGCCATCGCCGCAGCGACCGACAGGGTCGCGGCGCCCGCGACCACGGCGGCGATGATCAGGTGCGGCAGCACGAGCGGGCTCTGCCAGAAATCTCGTCCCTCGGCCTGTCCGAACAGGAACGCGCTGTAGCCCGCGGTGGCGAGCGCCAGCAGGATCGACGGAATCAGCGCCAGGTGGAGCAGGCCCGACCGTCCCGTCACGCCGCCGATGAGCCACACGGCGCCGGTGATGCCGAACGCCATCAAGATCCACGCGCCCCACACGAGCCACGAGCGCCAGTTCGGCTTCAGCAAGATGTAGGCGAAGCGCTCGGGCCGCTTGAGGTCGGCGACCAGCAGCGCCGTCGTGATGGCCAGGAAGAGGAGACTCAGCGCCGGCGCGGCGCCGGTGAAGAGGCTGCCCCACGATTCGGAGCCGGCGAAAGCCGCCACGAGCAGCGCGCCGGCCGAGACGGATTTCGTCCACAGATACGCGGAGACCTTCCAGCCCCAGGGGCGGACGGCGTGCGGCACGTCGTACACGGGCCGGCTGAGCGCCGCGCCGCCGCGCGCGTGATCCGCCTCCTGCGCGGCGGCGACCATCCTGATCAGGTCGACCTCCTCGGCCGGTCGCTGGGCCCAGAGGTAGCGCTCCGACGGGATCTGAAGCTCCGGGGTGAGCGCGGCGGCGTCGGCGCCGAGGTAGAACACCTTGGGCCGCGTACCCTGCTCGGCCTTTCTCACCTGCACCGGCTCGCGCGCCACGATCGTGGCGATCTGCGAGGCGGGATCGTCGAGGTCGCCGGCGATGATCGCTTGCTCCGGGCACACGATGACGCACGCGGGCTCGAGGCCGACCTCGACCCGATGCGCGCAGTAGTTGCACTTCGCCGCCGTCTGCGTCTCCGGGTCGATGTAGAGCGCGTCGTACGGGCAGGCCTGCATGCACGACTTGCAGCCGATGCAGCGAGCGCCGTCGAAATCGACGATGCCGTCGTCGCGCCGGTAGAGGGCGACGGTCGGACAGATGGTCACGCAGGGTGCCGAGTCGCAGTGATTGCAGCGGAGCACGGAGAAGTAGCGGCGCGTGTTCGGGAAGCTGCCGCGCTCGATGTATTTCACCCAGGTGCGGAACGCGCCGAGCGGGACACGATTTTCCTCTTTACACGCCACCGTGCACGCGTGACAGCCGATGCATCGGCGCTGATCGATCACGAAGCCGTAGCGCATGTCAGACGAGCCTACGCACGGCCGAGCCCCTGCAAGATCATCCGGAGCCCGACGACGGCGAGCGAGCCGGCCAGGATCCGCCGGATCAAGGTCGCGCCGGCGCGAAGCGACGCCCGCGCCCCGAGCTGCGCGCCGACGAGGATACCGGCGCCCATGAGCGCGACGGTGCGGAGATCGACGTTGCCGAGCGCCAGGAACGTCACCGCCCCGACGAAGGCCGAGATGCTCAGGACGAAGTGGGAGGTGGCGGTGGCGATGTGGATCGGCAGGCTCAGCGCGACGATCAGGAACGGCACGTGGATGATGCCGCCGCCGATGCCGAGGATGCTCGACATGAACCCGACGAGCAGGCTGACGACCACGCCCTTCCAGACGTCGACCCGGTAGGTGTGCGCCTCACGGGAGGCGTCGACCACCTGGCGGACCCCGGCGCGGCTCGACGGCGCCGCCGTGATGCCGGAGAAGAGCAGCACCGCGATCGCGAGCAGCACGATGCCGAACAGCAGGTTGAACAGCGACGAGGAGATCGACCGCGTGAGAAAGGCCCCGATGATGGCCCCGGGGATCGTCGACGCGGCGAACTTCCAGCCGAGCGAGAGATCGACCCGCCGCTGACGAAGATAGGCCACGCTTCCCGACGCCGCGTTGAGAAAGACGAGCGACAGCGACGTGCCGACGGCCTGAGCCGGCGGAAAGTGGTAGCCGAGGACCAGGATGGGAACGAGGATGAATCCGCCGCCGGCGCCGATGAGCGTTCCGAAGGCTCCGACCGCGAGCCCGAGCGCGACGAGAATCGCTCCATCGGCGAACGCCACTTAGCGGACGCTCGACCAGTAGGCCGCGAGGTCGGAGATCTGCTCGTCGGGGATGGTCCGCATCAGCACCTTCACGGCCTTGAGCTGATCGTCACCGGGGCTTCGCCGGTCGGCCTTGAACAGGAGCATCTGGTTGCGCAGATATCCCGGCGACTGGCCCGTGAGGTCGGGCACGCCCTTGGACGGATCACCCTTGCCCGAGGCGCCGTGGCAGAGCGTGCACTGGGCGGCGGCGGCCCGCCCGCGTTCGATCGCCGCGGGCTCGAGCTTGACCGGCGACGGCGTCCGCGCCTGAGCTGCGAAGTAGGCGGCGATGTCATCCACACCCGACTGCAGCACCATCTTCGCGTAGGGTTCCATCTCGGGCGACGGCCGCTTGCCCGCCGCGTAATCCGAGATCGCCTTCTTGAAATACCAGGGAGCCATGCCCGCGAGGATCGGCATCGTGCTCGATCGACTCTGCCCCGCAAAGCCATGACAAGCACTACACACCAGCGCCTGCGGCGCCCCCGCCATATCCAACGGCCCCGCCCACACCGGCCCGGCCAACATCAGCAGCATGAGAAGCAGACTCACAAAGAGTCGCATCCTATGTCCTTTCGCACCATGTAGGCGTATGAGCAGCCGTGCAGGCGAATGAGAAAGGTCCAGCTGCGAGGCGGCGCCCGAAGGCCGCACGCGAGCCGTACTCTCTGTACGGTGAGCGTGCGGCCGAGGGCGCCAACGAAGCAGATGGGCCTTTATCATTCGCCTGCCCTAGCCGAGCATGTCTTGCCAGATACTGTTGGCCCACCCCAGCGCGTTCTGCGCGCACGCTTCCGACTGGCCCGGCGTGAGCTTCTGCTCGATCTGCACGACCTTGCCGCCCTCGATCTTGTAGCTGTTGACGACCGCGATCGCCTCCCGGTCGCTCACCCAGCTATAGCAGGTGTTCCCCGGCGCCATCGTGGGCACCGGCTTGTCGTTGAGCAGGCTCGCGACCGCGACCGCGCAGATCTTCCCCATCGCGTTGGCGACGTTGCCCGACTTCGGTACCGGCAGCCCGATCGTCGAATCGCCGATCACGTGAACGTTCTTGTGCTTCACCGACTCGTAGGTCAGATGGTTGACCTCGCACCAGCGCTTGTCGGCGCCGACCAGGTCCGCCGTCACCGCGATCGTCCCCGCTCGCTGCGGCGGGATCAGGTTCAGCACGTCGTACTTCACCTTGTCGCCGAGCTCCGTCGTCACCTCGCGTGCGCCGGGGTCGACCTTCACGACCTTGTTCGAGCCGCGGTATTCGATGTTCGGGTAGTTGGCCCAGGCGGCGCGGAACAGCGCGGTCTTCGAGATGATGTTCGGGTTGGCGTCGAGAACGATCAGCTTCGACTTCGGCTTGTTGTTCTTCAAATACCACGCGACCTGGCACGTCCGCTCGTACGGACCGGGCGGGCAGCGATAGGCGGCCGGCGGGATCGTCAGCACGAACACGCCGCCATCCGGCATCGCCTGGAGCTGGCGCGCCAGCTCCACGGTCTGCGGGCCGGCCTTCCAGGCGTGGAGCACGCGGTCCTGCGCGCCGGCGAGCCCCTCGACCTGCTCCCACTGGAACTCGACGCCCGGCGAAACGATGAGCCGGTCGTAGGGAAGCGAGTCACTCCCGACCTGCACGCGCTTGCGGTCGGGCTCGATCATGGTGGCCGTCTCGTGCAGGACGCGAACGCCATGGGCCCGCAGGCCGTCGTAGTCGAAGGTCAGGCTGTCGATCGTGCGCACGCCGCTCAGGACCAGGTTCGAGAACGGGCACGACACGAATTCCTTGTTCGGCTCGAGCAACACGACCTCGATCGACGGATCGGCCAGGCGCACGTACTTGGCCGCCGACATGCCGCCCCATCCGCCGCCGATCACGACGACGCGACGGCCTGTCTTCTGGGCGAAGTCCGACACTTTCGGCGCGCAACCCGCGGCGAACAGCCCGAGCCCTGCCCAGGATGACGTCCGAAGGAATTCTCTTCGGGTCGACTCCTTCATCCGCCCCTCCGCTAGACCACGCTGAATGTGTGCGTTTCCTCGTTCCAGGTCGACAGCATAGCCCACGCGAGCGCGATCGCGACGATCAACACGATCGCCCCGCCCCAGCCGAGCCAGGCCGGCAGGAAGATCGCGGCGCCGAGCTTCTGCAAAAGCCCGGTCTGGACGGCGATCAGCCGCGCCAGCGACGCGCCCACGGCGAAGCACGCGACGGTCGCCCAGAGCTTCACCTGTCCCTCGCCCGCGCGCCACAGTGAGCCCGCGCCGCAGCCGCCCGCGAGCGTCATCCCGACGCCGAAAGCCAGCCCGCCGGCCAGCGAGCCGAACCCCGCCGCCGGGAACACCCACTCGCTCTTGTCCTTGAGATCGGTGAACTTCAAGATCGCGAAGCCGAGCGTCGCCACGACGAGCGCCAGCGCCGCCGCCCGGGTGTGCTCGGCGTCGCCCGTCATGAACGGCTCACGGAAAGCGCGCACCAGACAGAACCGGGATCGCTGGAACACCACACCGAACGCGGCGCCGAAGAGCAAGAACACGCCTTGCGGCCCGTAGCCCGCCCGCGTGTAGAGAACGAGCACCACCGCGACCAGGGCGACGACGACCGCTCCGGCCCACGTGTGCCCCGCGGTCGCCGGACCCGCCGCCTGCAGATAGATGCGCCCGCCGCCGCGCGACCACTGCGGCCGGTGCGCGACTTCCCAGATCAGATAGCGGATCCCGATGAACGCGCCGGCGCCGAGCCCGAGCATCATGCCGAGGCCCGACAGCGAGAGCGCGCTCGTCGCCGAGAAGAATCCGCCGATGTTGCAGCCGAAGGCGAGCACAGCGCCGACGCCCATCAGGAGCCCGCCGGCGCCCCCCTTGGCGAGCTCGGCGCGCGCCGGCACGCGGATCGCGAACTCGCGCGACAGGAGCGCCGCGATCGTGCCGCCGACGATGACGCCGATGTTCAGCAGGGAGCCCGAATAGAGCCAGGGCGGCAAGAGGTCGGGGCGGCGGACGAGACCGACGCCGGTGAGCACCCAGTCGCCCCAGTTCCGGAGCCCGTCCGAGGCGGTCCACGGACGATCGAAGGCGAAGAGGAAGACGTTGAGGGTGGCGACCAGCACCGCGGAGCCCCACACCAGCCACGGGCGTCCGAACACCGCCGCGTACAGCGGAGCGAGCGAGCTCGGCTTTGCTGAAGCGCTTGCACCGCCCGTTGATCACAGGCTCGCCTCAGCGGAGGCACCGCTTCGGCTCGCACTTCTGTCGGCGATCACGCGCGAGGAGCGCTGCCCGAGTCCGACGACGAGCGCACGACGGGATAGCCGAACCGTTTCCACGCCGTCATGCCGCCCGTGACGTTGTACCATCCCTGCAGGCCGTGGCGTTTCAGCGCGCTGATCGCGGTGCTCGAGCGCAGGCCCCCGGCGCACAGCACCGCCTTCGGCCGGTCGGCCGGCACCTCGCCGCGCCGCGCCGCGGCTTCGAGCATCGGCAGGTGGATCGCGCCGTCGATGTGGCCGTCGATCCACTCGGAGTGCTCGCGCACGTCGATCACGGCCACGTCACGTCCCTGCTCGAGCCACTCGGCGAGCTCGGACACCGTGATCTGCGGCACCGACTCGACCGGGAAGCCCTCGCTGCGCCACTCGATCATGCCCCACTGGAGAAAGCCGCTGATCTCGTCGATGCCCACGCGCGAGAGCGCCTGCACGGCGCGGTCGAGGTCCGACGGCCCCTGCGCCAGCAACAGCAAGGACGCACCGGACGGCACCATGCCCGCGACGCGCTCGGCGAACTGCGGGCTCTCGATCCACACGTTCACGGCGCCGGCGACGTGCATCTCGCCGTAGGTGCCGGGATCGCGCAGGTCCACGACGATCTCGCCCCGCTGCACCGCGTCCCACGCCTCGCGGGCCGTGAACGGCCGCGGCTTGGCGGCGGCGAGCGAGATCAACCCCTTGTTCTTGCCGACGATCTTCTCGAACGAGGGCGGCTTCGGCGGCAGATCCTTCATGAGGAAGTCGACGAACTCCTGGCGGCCGCGAAGCTGGAGCGCCGGGTTGAAGCGGCGCTCGAAGCCGATCGTCGAGCCCGACTTGGCCGACATCGCCTTGCCGCACGCCGAGCCGGCGCCGTGGGCGGGATAGACCTCGACGCTGTCGTCGAGCGGCAGCAGCACGCGCTGCAGACTCTCCCACGCGTCCTCCGCGGCGCGGGCGCCGCCGAGATCCGGGCGTCCGACGGAGCCGACGAACAGCATGTCGCCCGTCAGGACGAACCACGGGGCCTCGCCACGGGACAGGTCCGACACCATCAGGCAGATCGAGTCGGGCGTGTGGCCCGGCGTGTGGGCGATCTTGAAGCGCACGCTGCCGATCCGGAGCTCGTCGCCGTCGCTCACCTCCTGGTGCTCGAAGGCGACCCCGGCGGTCCGGTGAACGAGGATCGGCGCCCGCACCGCCTCGGCCAGATCGCGACCGCCCGAGATGTGGTCGGCGTGTGTGTGCGTCTCGAGGATATGGCTGATCGTGAGGCCCTTCTTCGCGGCGAGGCGGAGGTATTCGGGGACGCGGTCACGGCCGGGATCGACCACCAGCAGCTTTCCCGGCCTCCCCGCAGCCGATCAGATAGGACAGACAGCCCGACTCTTCGTTGAGGATCTGCTGAAAGATCATTTGAGGCCTATTCTACCCGAGGCCCCCGACCGCTCTAGTGCTTCTCGGCCTTCTCCCGCTCCGACTTCGCCTCCTTGATGACCTTGTCGGCGAGGAAGGACGGGACCTCTTCATAGTGCGAGAACTCCATCGAGTAGCCGCCGCGACCACCGGTCATCGAGCGCAGGCTCGACTCGTACGTCAGCATCTCGGACATCGGCACCACGGCGCGCACCGCCGCGGTCTCGCCCGCCGGCTCCATGCCGACGATCCGGCCGCGCCGTGAGTTCATGTCGCCGATGACGTCGCCGGCGTGATCCGCCGGCGTCGTGACCTCGACGTTCATGATCGGCTCGAGCAGGATCGGCCGGGCGTCCATGAAGACCTTCTGGAGTCCCATTGACGCCGCGATCTGGAACGCCATGTCCGAGGAGTCCACGTCGTGGGAGGAGCCGTCGTAGAGCGTGACCTTCATGTCCACGACCGGGTAGCCGGCGAGGATCCCCTTCTTCATGCAGTCGCGCACGCCCTTCTCGACCGAGGGGATGAAGTTGCGCGGGACCGCGCCGCCGAAGACGTCGTCGACGAACTCGAACCCGCCGCCGCGCGGCATCGGCTCGACCCGGAGCCACGTGTCGCCGTACTGGCCGCGCCCGCCGGTCTGCTTCTTGTACTTGCCCTGCCCCTCGGCGCGCCCCTTCACCGTCTCCTTGTAGGGGATGCGCGGCGGCAGCAGGTTCACGTCGACGTTGTACTTGCGCTTCATGCGCTCGACGACCATCTCGACGTGCAAGCTGCCGACACCAGAAACCAGGAGCTGCTTGGTCTCCGGATCGAAGTGGTAGTGGACCGTCGGGTCTTCTTCGGCGATGCGCGCCAGCGCGGTCGAGATCTTGTCCTCGTCACCGCGCGTCTTGGGCTGGATCGCGAACGAGATCGCCGCCTCCGGGAACTTGATCTTCGGCAGCTCGAACGGCTGAGCCTCCTCGGTGAGCGTGTCGCCCGTCTGCGTCTCCTTCAGCTTCTGGGCCACGCCGATCTCGCCCGGCCCGAGCGCCTCGACGTTCTTCTGCGTCTTGCCCTGGAGCCACGAGACGTGCCCCATGCGCTCGCGGGCGCTGTGCGCCGGATTGAGCAAGGTCGAGTCGGCCCTGAGCGTGCCGGTCATGACGCGGAAGAGCGAGAGCTTGCCGATATGAGGATCGCTGAGCGTCTTGAACACCAGCGCCGTCACGGGAGCCTTCGCGTCCGCATTCCGCGTGGCCGCCTGCTTGGTCTTGACGTCGGTGCCGGGGACCTCAGGGCGCTCCGCCGGCGACGGCAGCTCGTCGACGATCAGGTCGAGCAGCGCGTGGACGCCGATCGACTTCGACGCGGCGGCGCACACCACCGGCATGAGCTTGCCCTGGGTGATGCCGGCGCGGAGCGCCTTCAGCATCTCGGCCTCGCCGAGCGAGCCTTCCTCGAGGTATTTGGCCAGCAGGTCGTCGTCGGTCTCGGCGGCCGCCTCGACGAGCTTCTCGCGATACTCCTTGACGCGCTCGGCGAGGTCGCCGGGGATGTCGGCCTCGGCGGGCTTGTTACCCGCGAGCGTGACCGCCTTCATCTTGACGAGATCGACGAAGCCGCGGAATCCGGACTCTTCCCCGATGGGCAGATGCAGGGCGACCAGCCGTCCCTTGAGCCGCTTCCCGAGTGACTCGAACGTGCGGAAGAAGTCCGCGCGCTCGCGATCGAGGCGGTTCACGACGACCGCGCGCGGCAGGTCGTACTCCGTCGCGAACTTCCACACCTTCTCGGTCTGGACCTGGACGCCGGCGACGGCGTCCACCACGACGACCGCCGCCTCGACGACCCGGAGACCGGCGCGGGCATCCGCGATGAAGTCACCGTACCCGGGGGTGTCGACCAGGTTGATGTGGTGGCCCTTCCAGTCGCAGTACGCCACCGAGGTGTTGATCGAGATCTTGCGCCTGATCTCGTCCGGGTCGAAGTCGGTCGTGGTCGAGCCGTCGTCCACCCGGCCCAGGCGCGTGACCGCGCCTGTCGCGAACAGCATGGCTTCGACGAGGGATGTTTTACCGACGCCGCCGTGACCGACGACGCCGACGTTCCGGATCTTCCCGATCTCGATCGCCATCAGCTGGCCTCCTAGAACGAGCGATGCGGTGGGCCAGATGCTACCACCGAAGGCAGGAGCCTGTTAAGCCCCGACCGTACGCCGTACCTGGGCCAGAATTTCGTCCTCGGAGCCGGCCAGATCGGTCGGCGATCCCAGCGGCGGCGGGTCGTACTTGAGCCCGGCGCCGGTGAAAATCAGCATGATCTCGGCGTCGCGGAGGGCCTCGCCGCGGTCTTTGAGGATGCCGAGCGCGGCGACGAGCGCGGCCGACTCCGGGGCGGTCCAGACACCCTCGGTGCGCGCCACGAGACGCTGGGCGTCCTGGATCGCCTTCTCGCTGACCGCCATCGCGCCGCCCCGCGTATCGCGCAGGAGGCGAAGCATCTGACGACCCGCGAACGGCGACGGCACCCGGAGCCCCGCGGCGAGCGTCGTCGGGTTCTCCCACGCCGTGGTCGTCTCGGCGCCCTCGGCAAAGGCCTTCACGACGGGCGCGCAGCCCTCGGCCTGCACCGCGAACAGCCGCGGCAGCGGCCCGGACAACCACCCCATCGCCCGAAGCTCCTCGTAGCCCTTGGGGATGCCGACGAGCCCGGTACCGCCGCCCGTCGGATACAAAAGGACGTCCGGCATACGCCAGTCGAGCTGCTCGGCAATCTCGAGCCCGATCGTCTTCTTGCCTTCGAGACGATACGGCTCCTTGAGCGTCGAGAGATCGAACCAGCCGAGCTGGGGCGCGACCTTGGCGACGACCCGGCCGGCGGTCGCGATCGAGCCCTCGATCGTGAACACGTGCGCCCCGGCGATCTGCGCTTCGGCGACGGCCGCCGCGGGCGTCCCGCGCGGCACGATGACCACGCACGGCAGACCACAGCGCGCCGCGTACACCGCCGCCGCGCCGCCGGCGTTGCCGGCCGAGGGGATGACGAAACCGCGCGCGCCGAGCGTTCGCGCCCGCGTGACGGCCATGCCGAGCCCGCGCGCCTTGAACGATCCGGTCGGGTTCTGCCCGTCGTCCTTCGCCCACAGCTTCTTGATGCCGAGGTGGGCGGCGAGCCGCGGCAGCTCGAGCAGCGGCGTCCCGCCTTCGCCGAGCGTCACCAGCGCCTCCGAGTCGTCAACCGGGGTCAGCTCGCGGAAGCGATACATCCCGGGCGCGCGTCGACGCAGCGCGTCTTTCGTCACGCTCGCCTTGACCCGCTCCAAGTCGTACCGCACCGCGAGCATCTGTCCGCATTTCTCGCAGACCGTCAGGAGCCGCTTCGCGTCGTGGTGGGCGCCGCAGATCGTGCACTCGACGTGGCTGACGAAGCTCATGGCGTTTCCCCTCGTGGCTTTCGCGCAGTATATCCGCTCAGCCGAGGCCCGCGATCTAGCGGAAAGTCACCCGAAGCGGCGTTCGGGCGCAGAACCGCGACGCGACAACCGAGGGGCGCCCCGGCTCCGCCGGGGCGTTTCCGAGCGCGGGGGGCTTGGGGGGCCCGTCGAGGCCCCCCATCTTCAAATAGTCTGGCGCATCGCGGTCCGGGCCGGGAGCGTCATGCCACGCTCCTCGGCCATCCGCGCGAGCTCCTGCGGCAGCGCGAACCGCACGTCTTCCTCGACCACGTGGACTTCGCGCACGGGGACGCCCTGCCCGCGCGAGCGCTTCCACCGTCTGCGTGACCAGGACTTCCGGCGTCGAGGCGCCGGCGGTGATGCCGACGCGCCGGGCGTTCTCGAGCCACTCCTGACGGATGTCGCCGACGTCGTTGATCAGGTAGGCGCGGGTGCCGGCCGTGCGCGCGACTTCCACGAGGCGGATCGCGTTCGAGCTGTTGTTGGAGCCGATCACGAGCAGGAGATCGACGTCGTTCGCCAGACGTTTCACCGCCGCCTGACGGTTCTGCGTCGCGTAGCAGATGTCGTTGCGCGAGGGCCCGACGATCTTCGGGAACCGCTGGCGCAGCGCCTCGATGACGTCGCGCGTGTCGTCGACCGACAGGGTCGTCTGCGTCAGATACGCGACCTTCTCCGGATTCGGCACCTCGAGCGTCGCCACCTCGTCCACGTCGGCGATCACGAAGATGCGCTCCGGCGCCTCGCCGAGCGTACCGATGACCTCGTCGTGGTCCTCGTGACCGATCAGCACGATCGAGTAGTCCTCGCGCGCGTAGCGGATCGCCTCCAGGTGCACCTTGGTCACCAGCGGACACGTCGCGTCGATCACGCGCAGACCGCGCCGCGCGCCCTCTTCGCGCACCTCCGGCGAGATGCCGTGAGCGCTGAAGATCACGGTCGCGTCGTCCGGAACCTCGTCGAGCTCGTCGACGAAGATCGCGCCCTGCTGGCGGAGCGTCTCGACGACGAGGCGATTGTGGACGATCTCCCGGCGGACGTAGACGGGCGGCTTGCACACCGACAGGGCCAGCTCGACGATGTCGATCGCGCGCTCGACCCCCGCGCAGAACCCACGGGGGCCGGCCAGGAGGATCTCGGAGAGAGGGCCTTTCATGACGCTCCTAGTATGCCACGCTCGACGTTCGGATCAGCACCTTGAGCGCCTCGCCCTTCGCCATCAGCGCGAGGGCCTGCCCGACTTCCTCGAGCGGCATGCGATGCGAGATCAAGCTGTCGGGCACCAGCGCGCCGGACGCCAGAGTCTCCACCGCCCGGCGGATCATCTCGGGCGTGTGATGGAAGGCGCCGAGCAAGCTCAGCTCCTCGTAGTGCGTCCGCCGCGTGTCCAGTCGGATCGAGGTGCCCGGTGCGCAGCCGCCGAAGAACAGCACGCTGCCACCGCGTCCCACGGTGTCGACCGCCAGCTCCCAGACCTCGGGTCGGCCGGTCGCGTCGACCGTGACCTCGGCGCCCCGGCCTGCCGTCGCATCGCGGACCGCCTCGACGACGTTGCCGGCCGTCGCGTCGAGCCATCGGGCGAAGCCCAGGGTCTTCAAGCGATCGAACCGCCAGCCGGCCTTGCCGATCATGACGACTCGCGCCTTGCGCGAGGCGGCCAGCATGCCGAGCAAGCACCCGAGCGGCCCGTGGCCGAACACGACCACCGTCTGTCCGGCTTCCACGCGAGCCCGCTCGACGGCGAGAAGCGCGCACGCCAGCGGCTCGGTGAATGCGGCGCGCTCGGCCGGGAGCGACGCCGCCAGCGGCACGACGTTACGTCGCGACCAGCCGCGGCGGCAGCGCGATGAACTCGCCGTACGCGCCGTTGACGAACAAGAGGTCCTCGCAGAGATTCGGCCGCCCAGCCAGACACGACGGACAGCTCCCGCACGGCGCCGAGTTCGCGGCGACCACGCGATCCCCTTCGTGGAATTGCGAGACTCCGGATCCGACCGACGCGACCGTGCCGGCGAACTCGTGGCCGAACACCGTCGGCACCTTCGGAATCATCACCGGGTGTCCGCGGCGCAGGGTCTTCACGTCGGTGCCGCACGTGAGCGCCGCGTCGATGCGCATGACGAGCTCGCCCGGCGCCGGAGTCGGCACCGGCAGGTCCTCGCGGCGCAGATCGCCGGGGCCGTGGAAGACCATCGCCCTCACGGCGTCACGTACACTTTCAGCGCCTCGCGCCGGCGCATGAGGTCGACGCCGGCCGCCAGGCTCGCGAGCGGCACGCGATGGGTGATCAGGCGCTCCACCTCGACGCCTCCGCCGGCGATCAGACGAAACGCCTCCGCCAGATCGGACGGCGACGACGAGTAGGTCGCGGTGATCGTCAGCTCGCGGTGATAGAGCGTCTCGAGCGGCAGCGGCAAGGTGTCGCCGCCGCCACCCGCGAAGTAGTGGACGCTTCCCCCGTCGCGCGCGACCTCCGCCGCCCACGGGAGCACCGCCGCGCCGCCGCCGGTGAGGACGACATGGTCGGCGCCGCGGCCCTCGGAAAGCTTTCGCTGCGCCTCCGCCGCGACCTCCAGGGTCCCCGCCGCGTCGGCGCCGAGCCCGCGCGCGAAGACCGCGCGATCGGGCAGCGCGTCCGCGCCGACGACTGCGGCGCCCGCCCGCTTGAAGAGCTGCACGAAGAGGCAGCCGATCGATCCGAGCCCCACGACGACGACGGTGTCGCCCGGCTGGACCCGAGCGCGCCGCACCGCGCGCAGGCAGCACGCCAGCGGCTCGACGAACGAGGCGGCCTCGTCGCTCACGTGCGGCGGCACACGGAAAGTCGCGTGCCGAACATTGGGCGCCGGGACACGGACGTACTCGGCGAATCCGCCCGGATCGAGGTTCGAGGCCTTGAACGCGGCGCACATCGACTCGCTGCCGCGGCGACAGTAGTGACACTCGCCGCACGGCACGTGGTGCGCCGCCACGACGCGATCGCCCACCGCGTACGCCGACACACCGCTACCGACCGAGGCGACCTCACCGACCACCTCGTGGCCGAAGACCGCCGGAATCCTGGTCGCGGGATCGACGATCTTGGCGATGTCCGAGCCGCAGAGGCCGCAGCCCTTGAGGCGTAACAGGAGCTCGCCGGCGCCGATCGATGGCCTGGGCCACTCTTCGGCGACGAGTCGGCCGTCGCCGCGGTAGACCGCGGCCTTCACGCCGCGCGTCCGCCGGGAGAGCCGGCGGAGCCGAACCGCGCCGCCGCCCAGCAGCGAAACGCGATCGCGACCTTGCGGGCCGTGGGCACCGTGATGCGCGCGCCGAACACCTGGAAGCGCCGCGCTTCGATCTCCTCGAGCAGCGCGAAGTAGATCCGCCCCATGATCTCGGCGGGCACCAGGGAGCGCGCGTCGACCGACGGGAAGTTCTCCCGCGCGGCCCGGTAGAACCGCCGCGCCCGCTCCGCCTGATGGCGCATGAGCTGGACGAACTGCTCGGTGTACCGTCCGGTCTGCAGATCCTCGACGGTCACGCCGAACTTCCGCAGATCCTCCTGCGGCAGGTAGACCCGCCCGTCGCGCGCGTCGGCGCCGACGTCGCGAATGATGTTCGTCAGCTGGAGCGCCGTGCCCAGGTCGATCGCGTACTGGCGCGCACGCGGATCGGTGTAGCCGAAGATCTCGATGCAGCAGAGGCCGACGGCCGAGGCCACCCGATAGCAATACGGATACAGGTCTTCGGCGGTCTCGTAGCGTGCGCGGTCGAGATCCATCGCGACCCCGTCGATGATCGCCAGGAGCGCGTCGCGCGGGATCGCGAAGGTGCGCACCGCGTGCGCCAGCCGTGCCGCGATCGGATCGGTCGGGGTGGCGCCGGGCTCGTAGCAGAGCGCCACGTCGCGGCGCCAGCCGTCGAGCGCGCGCCGCTGCTCCGCGCGATCGGTGCCGCGCTCGTCGCCCAGATCCGCGATGTCGTCCACGGTCCGGCAGAACGCGTACACGGCGTACAGCGCGTCGCGGCGGGGCTTGGGCAGCGCGAGAAACGCGTAGTAGAAATTCGAGCGGCTCTTCCGCGTCAGGCGGGCCGCGAGATGTCCGATCATGCGGTCTTCCGCACGCGCGCGGCATAGCCGTGCGCGATGAACCACTCGGCGGCCTCGGCGAGCGCCGTCCGCACGTCGGTCTGCGGCAGTGAGAGCTCGCGCACGGCCTTGGCCGGGCTGAAGAACATGCGCTTGCGGGCCATGCGGACCGCGGTCAGCGACGCCCGCGGCGGCGAGCCGGTGACGCGCGCCGCGACTTCCATGCAGCCGGCGGCGAGCCAGGCCACCGCGTACGGGATGCGAGCGCGCGGCGCGCGGCTGCCGGCGATCTCGGCGAGCAGGACCCCGATCTCGTCGAGACTGAGATTGGCGTTGCCGAGGATGTACTTTTCGCCGATCTGGCCGCGCTCGGCGGCCAGCAGATGGCCGCGCGCGACGTCGCGGACGTGGACGATGTTGAGTCCCGTGTCGAGCGTCGCGAACATCCGGCCTTTCAGGAAGTCGACGACCATCTGGCCGGTCGGGGTCGGCTTCACGTCCCACGGACCGATCGGCGTCGAGGGGTTCACGATCACGACCGGCAGCCCCTTGAGCGCGAAGCCGAGCGCCACCTGCTCGGCGAGAAACTTGGACGCCTTGTACGGGCCGACCATGTCGGCCAGGGTCACGGGCGTCGTCTCCGTCCCGGGCGTCCCGTCCTTGGGAATGCCGAGCGCGCCGACGCTCGAGGTGTACACGACGCGCTTCACGCCCGCGTCGGCGGCGGCCTGGAGCACCGCGCGCGTCCCCTCGACGTTGGCGCGGTAGATCTCCTCGGGTCGCGGTGCCCAGAGCCGGTAGTCGGCCGCGACGTGAAACACCATTCGCGCGCCCTGCACGGCCTGGCGGACCGAGGCGGGATCGACGAGGTCGCCCTCGCAGATCTCCACCGCGAGCCCCTCGATCGCGCGGCGGTCGCCGTTCGGCCGCGCGAGCACGCGCACCGTCGCGCCCTCGCGCAGGAGCTCGCGCGCCACGTTGGCGCCGACGAACCCGGTCGCCCCGGTCACGAGGGCGTCTATTGTAGCGGGGGCCATGAGACCGGCTTGGACCGAGGGTGGCCTGAGATAGGTGCGGCGTGGCTCCGACACGCCCGATCTGGCCCTGGAGGTCTTGCGGCGTGGCTCCGACACGCCCGATCTGGCCCTGGAGGTCGTGCGGCGTGGCTCCGACACGCCCGATCTGGCCCTGGAGGTCGTGCGGCGTGGCTCCGACACGCCCGATCTGGCCCTGGAGGTCGTGCGGCGTGGCTCCGACACGCCCGATCTGGCCCTGGAGGTCCTGCGGCGTGGCTCCGACACGCCCGATCTGGCGCTCGAGGTTCTGCGGAATTGGCCGAATCTCATGCGCGTGCGCGGGCGACGCGGCCCAGGGCGGCGGCGACGGATTTCAGGGCGGCGTTCGTGCCGGTCATGAGCATCATGGCCTCGGGGATCGCGCGCGGGCGCGACAGCACCACGCGGACCGCACGCGCGGTCCGGACTCGGCCGTCGGGCTCCACGACGGCGGCCAGATCGGGCGAGACGCCGCGGCTCGCGCGGTCCGACACGCCGCGGACGACCGCGGCACGAAGCCCGCGCTTGGCGGCCCACTCGAGGATCGGGGCCGATTCCATGTCGCAGGCGAGGGCGCCCGTCTCGACCCAGAGCCGCGCCTTCTGCTCGGGCGTCGCCACGATCTCCTCGACGGTCACGAGCGTCCCGGCGCGCCGCAACTCGGGTAGCGCGACGGTGGCCAGACGCCGGGTGGCGGCGACCACCGATTCGGGCACGACCAGATCGCCCTCGGCAAGATCCGGCGAGAGCGCGCCGCACACGCCGGCCGAGATCACGAGTGAAGCCGACTCGACTTCGGCGCAGCGCGCCTCGAGGTACGTAGCGCGGGGACCGGCGCAGACCAGATCGAGCGCCCCTCCGCGGTAGTGTGGCCAGTCGCGGCCGGCAGACACGAGCGAGACCCAGGTGGCGAGCGAGACCGCGCGCCTCGAGATCGACGGCGGTGACTACGAGAACGCGGGTCACACGCCTCTGGCGGGCGCTGAGCCGGAGCCCTTCTCGGGACGTTCCCCGGATTTGGCCGCTTCCTTCGCGCGCAGCCACGCCGCGTAGGAGTTGCCCGCCGCCGTGTCCCGGCCGCTGAACCGGATCGTGCGAATGTCGCGATACGCGATCGTGCGCGGCCCCTCGCCGCTGAGCTCGAACATCTGCACGAACGGCACGGGCGCGTCGGCGTTGCGGTTGAACAGATAGCCTTCGGTCTCGGAGCCGTCGGTCCGGACCACGGTGACGTTGCCGCGATAGTCGAACGCCTTGTCGACCACTTCTTGCAGCGACAGACCCGGCCCGATCTCGGGGATCCAGCCTTCGAGCGTGACGTCCGTCATTGGTCGTCTCCGTGCTCAATACCGGCCGGTAACGGTGGCCGCGACCGTGTCGCGGAAGCCGCGCAACGAGCCGAACGTGTGGTTCACGGCGGTCGGCTCGTAGCCGCAGTGCACCATGCAGTCACGGCACTTTTCGTTGCCGCTCCGCTTTCCGTAGTTCTCCCAGCGGGTGGTCTCGATCAGCTCCTTGAACGTGGCCGCGTAGCCTTCCTGAAGGAGATAGCAGGGACGCTGCCAGCCGAAGACGTTGTAGGTCGGGTTCCCCCACGGCGTGCACTCGAATTCCTGCTTGCCCATCAGGAACTGAAGGAACAGCGGCGACTGGTTGAACCGCCACCGGCGCTTCGGGTTCGAGAGCATCCGCGAGAAGAGATCGTGGGCGCGCTGGGTACGCAGGAAGTGCTCCTGGTCGGGCGCCTTCGAATAGCTATAGCCCGGCGAGATCATCATGCCCTCGACGCCGAGGTCCATCATCTCGTCGAAGAACTCGCGCATCCGCAGCGGGCTCGCCCCGTCGAAGAGCGTCGAGTTGGTGGTGACGCGGAACCCGCGACGCAGAGCTTCCTTGATCCCCTCCACCGCCTGGACGTAGACGCCGTCGCGACACACCGCCTCGTCGTGCTCCTCGCGCTGGCCGTCGAGGTGCACGCTGAAGGAAAAGTACTTCGACGGCGTGAAGATCCCCGCCTCGAGCTTCTCCTTCAGGAGGATGGCGTTGGTGCAGAGGTAGACGTACTTGCGGCGCGCGATCAGCGCCTTGACCAGGGGCCCGATGTCCGGGTACATGAGCGGCTCGCCGCCGGGGATCGACACGACCGGCGTGCCGCACTCGTCGACCGCGGCGAGGCACTGCTCGACCGTCAGGTTTTTCTTCAAGATCTGGGCCGGGTACTGGATCTTGCCGCAGCCGGCGCACGCCAGGTTGCAGCGGAACAGGGGCTCGAGCATGAGCACGAGCGGATAGCGTTTGCGGC
The DNA here is from genome assembly GCA_963789955.1 of uncultured Candidatus Rokubacteria bacterium. Lineage (GTDB taxonomy): Bacteria > Methylomirabilota > Methylomirabilia > Rokubacteriales > CSP1-6 > AR31. The sequence continues at coordinate 264,886 of CAWBMV010000012.1, read as the reverse complement.
CGGCGAGCTTCTGGCGAAGGACATAGGACGCCACAGCCCACATTTGTGAAACGGGCAAGCTCATAGGCGCTGAATCCCTTGGCTCTGCGGGCTTACTTGAAGGCCCGGCTTCCGGTGAATGGACCAGACGGACAAGGCGACTACGAGGTGAATCGTCGCACCGATCACCGCCAGCAGCAACTCACCGATCTGAACCGTCATGGTGAGGTTGAATCCAAGCACGGCGTAGTATAACGCGACTCCGGGCCATACTCGTCGTCCCGAAACATTCTTGGTCAGGGCCAGGAACAGCCCAACCCCCGTCGCGCCCACGATGACCCACCCCACGAAGTTCGAGATCGGCACCCCGAAGTAAGGACCGGGCGTGGCGTAGGCGAAGAGCGGCCCGAGGAACCAGCGATCCCCTCGCACGGCGAGCGGATCGATGACGATGTCGAGCGCCATCATGAGCGCGCCAGCGGTCAGGGCCATCGCCCAGCGCGGCGCGTCGCGCCCGGCGAGCGCGATCCGGGCCAGACAGAACGAGGCGTAGGCGAGAAAGACGAACGACAGCGAGTCGATGAAGGGAACATTGGCGATGAAGAGCTCCTGACCGCGCGTCAGGCCCGTGTACTGGTAGAACCCGAACGGGAAACCCGGTGCGCGTGGACGAGAGCTCGGCCAGCATGGCCACCGGCCAGACGGATGCCGTGAACCCGAGCGTGCGGCGCCAGCCGAGATCGACTACGCCGGCCACTACGAACCCGATCAGGAACGCAAAAACGTACGGGCGAAGCGTGACGGTACCGACCAGGAGGTCCATTCGAGAGGTTTCCGTAATCGAGTCAGCATGTTACCATCACGCCCGTGAGGGACCTGCAGGACGCGATCGAGCGCGCCCAGGCGCACCTGCTCGGCCAACAGGCTCCCGACGGTCACTGGGTCGGTCAGCTCGAAGCCAACACGACGATCACATCCGAGCAGCTGCTCCTCGTGTCACCTCATCGACCAGGTGAACCGCGACCATCAGACGCGCGCGGTCCTCTATCTGAAGAGCCAGCAGCTTCCTGACGGCGGCTATAACCTCTTCGAGGCCGGCCCGGCCAACCTGTCCTCGACGATCAAGGCCTACTTCGCGATGAAGATGGCCGGCGTGGCGCTGAGCGACCCCACGATGGTCGCGGCGCGCTCGCTGATCCGCGAGATGGGTGGTCCGGCGAAAGCCGACGTGTTCACGAAGATCTTGTTGGCGCTCTTCGGCGAGTACGACTGGAACGGCGTGCCGACGATGCCGGTCGAGATCATGCTGCTGCCGCGGCCCTTCTTCCTGTTCAACATCTACGAGATCTCGTACTGGTCGCGGACGGTCCTGGTGCCGCTGCTGGTGCTGCTGGATCGAAAGCCGGTGAAGTGGCTGCCGCCCCATCTCTCGCTCGACGAGCTGTGGCCGGTGCCGCGTGAAGAGACGAGCCTGCGGTTCTCGCGCGTCCCCGAGCCCTTCAGCTGGCGCGGTCTCTTCTGGAAGAGCTTCTTCATCGCCGTCGACGACGGCCTCAAGATCTGGGAGCGCTTCTCGCCGCGCCCCCTGCGCCGCCGCGCGATCGAGACGGCGCGCCTCTGGCTCGAGGAGCGTCTGGCCGTGCCGGGCGGGCTCGGCGGCATCTATCCGGCGATGGCGAACTCGATCCTGGCGATGCGGCTGCTCGGCTATCCCGACGATCACCCGCTCGTGCTGGGGCAGCTCAAGGAGATCGAGGCGCTCGCCGTCGAGAACGGCGACATGCTCCACTACCAGCCCTGCCCCTCGCCGGTGTGGGACACCGCGCTCGCCGTCAACGCGCTGGTCGAGAGCGATCTTCCCCCCGATCACCCGACCCTACGCCGCGCCTCCGACTGGATGATCGCGCGGCAGATCTTCGTGCCCGGCGACTGGCAGGTGAAGCGCCCGCACGTGCAGCCCGGCGGCTGGGCGTTCCAGTACGACAACGACTTCTACCCGGACCTCGACGACACCGCGATGGTCGTGATGGCCCTCGAAAAGGTGCAAGGGCTCGACGCCGACCAGGCGCGGACCGCCAAAGAGCGCGGGCTCGGCTGGTTCCTCGGAATGCAGGGCGCCGACGGCGGCTGGGGCTCGTTCGACGCCGACAACAATCGGCTCTACCTGAACCACATCCCGTTCGCGGACCACGGTGCCCTGCTCGATCCGTCCACCGAGGACCTGACCGGGCGCGGGCTGGAGCTCCTCGGCACCCTCGGCTACCGGAAGGACTTCGAGCCGGCCCAGCGCGCGATCGATTTCCTGCGCCACGCTCAGCGACACGACGGCCCGTGGTACGGCCGGTGGGGCGTGAACTACATCTACGGCACGTGGTCGGTGCTGCGCGGGCTCGCCGCCATCGGCGTGGATCCGCGCCACGAATACATCCAGCGCGCGGTCCGCTGGCTCGAGCGCCATCAGAATCGCGACGGGGGCTGGGGCGAGACCTGCGAGAGCTACGACGACTACGAGTTCGCCGGCGTGGGCGAGTCGATTCCGAGTCAGACCGCGTGGGCCCTCCTGGGCCTCTTCGCGGCCGGCCGTACGAGCGGCCCGGCCGTCGAGCGCGGCGTGAACTACCTGCTTGAGAACGCAGCGCGACGACGGCTCGTGGCAAGACGCGCTCTGGAACGGGACGGGCTTCCCGCGGGTCTTCTACCTGAAGTACCACCTGTACGCCCAGTATTTCCCGCTCTGGGCGCTGGGAATCTATCGCCGCGCGCATGCCTGAGCCGCCGCTCGCGCCGGCGCTGCGCCCCTTCGAGGCCGTCGGCGGCTGGACGATCGGGATCGTCGAATCCCTCGGGCGATTCGGAACGTTCTTTGGCGGAAGCGCTCGGCGTCCTCGTCACGCCGCCGTTCAAGCTCCGGGCGTTCCTCGACCGCGTCAACTTCATCGGCTACCGCTCGCTCCTGATCATCTTCCTGACGGGCGCGTTCACCGGGATGGTGCTCGGGCTGCAGATCTACCTGACCCTGGTCCGATTCGGCTCGGAGGCATTCCTCGGGCCCGCCGTCGCGCTCTCGCTCATCCGCGAGCTCGGGCCCGTGCTGGCGGCCTTGATGGTCACCGGCCGCGCGGGCTCGGCGCTCACGGCCGAGCTCGGCATCATGCGGATCACCGAGCAGATCGACGCCTTCACCGTCATGGCGCTGAGCCCGATGCGGTATCTGGTCGCACCCTCGATCCTGGCGGGGCTGATCACCTTCCCCTTGATGACGGCGCTCTTCGACGTGGTCGGGATCTTCGGCGGATACCTGGTCGGTGTGAAGCTCTTCGGCCTCTCGGAGGGCACGTACTTCGGCGAGATGCAGACGTTCGTCGACCTCGGCGACATCATGGTGGGCTTCTGGAAGTCGCTCTCGTTCGGGGTCATCGTGACGTGGGTGTGCACCTACAAGGGGTTCAACGTCGGCCACGGCGCCGAGGGCGTCGCCCGGGCCACGACCCAGGCGGTGGTCATGTCCTCGGTGCTCATCCTCGTGTGGGACTACTTCATGGGTTCGATCCTTCAATGACGGCCGATGATTAAGGTCGAGGGGCTGACGAAGTCCTTCGGGCGCCAGGCGGTGCTGCGCGAGCTCACCCTCGAGGTCGCGACCGGCACCATCACGATCGTCATCGGGCGGAGCGGCGGCGGCAAGTCGGTCTTTCTCAAGCACCTCATCGGGCTCATCCGTCCCGACGCCGGGCGGATCCTGGTCGACGGCGTCGACATCAGCCGGATGCGCGGGCGGGCGCTCGACGAGATCCGCCGCACCTACGGCGTCGTCTTCCAGGGCGGCGCGCTGTTCGATTCGATGACGTGCTACGACAACGTGGCCTTCCCTCTCCGGGAGAAGTTGCGGACGCCGCCAGAGGAGCTGACCAAGCGCGTCGAGGCGGCGCTCGGCCAGGTCGGGCTCGAGGGCGTGGGCGCCAAGTATCCGGCCGAGATCTCCGGCGGCATGCGCAAGCGCGTGGCCATCGCGCGGGCGCTGGTGACCGAGCCCGAGATCGTGTTCTTCGACGAGCCGACGACCGGGCTCGACCCGGTCCTGGTCAACACGATCCACCACCTGATCCTGAACCTCCACCGGCGGGCTCGGTTCACGGCGGTGGTGGTCAGCCACGAGATTCCCGAGATCTTCGAGATCGCCGACACGGTCGCCATGCTGCACGAGGGCCGGATCGTCGAGGTCGGGCTCGCCGGCGGCGATCCAGAGCTCGACGAATCCAATCGTCCGGCGATTCATCAAGGGCGAGCCGGACAACACTCTATAGACAGACGCGCCTCGGAGGAACGCTGATGGAGCGGACGCGGGTGAACATCGCGGTGGGAATCTTCGTCATTCTGGGGATCCTGGCGCTCGGGTATCTCTCGATCAGCCTCGGCCAGATCTCGTTCCTGACCGGCCGCGGCTATACCGTGACCGTCGATTTCCCCTCGGTCGGCGGGCTCAAGACGGGCTCGACCGTGGAGATCGCGGGCGTCGAGATCGGGAGGGTCCAGTCGATCGGGCTGGCCGACTACCAGGCCCGGGTCACCCTGCGGGTGCAGGCGGGTATCAAGCTCCAGGAGGACTCGATCGCGTCGATCAAGACGAAGGGGCTGATCGGCGAGAAGTACATCCGGATCAGCCCGGGGGGCTCGGACAAGATCATCGGGCCGAACGGCAAGATCCGCGAGGTCGAAGCGCCGGTCGATTTCGAGGAGTTGCTGTCCAAGTATATCTTCGGCAAGGTGTAGGCGCAGGAGGCGCTCCGATGACTTGGCTCGCCCGAGCGCTCGTGCTTGCCGTGTTGCTTCCCGTCGTGCTGGCCGGCCCCCAGCGGGCCTGGGCCGGCGCGCCGACCGACCAGCTCCGCACGCAGATCGACCGCGCGGTCAAGATCCTGGAAGATCCGGAGCTCAAGAAGGATGGCCGGCAGCGTGATCGCCGCGAGGCGGTTCGCCAGGTCGCCAACGACATCTTCGACTTCTCCGAGACTGCCAAGCGGTCGCTGGCGCGGCACTGGACGTCCGCGGACTCAGGCCGAAAAGGACGAGTTCGTCGGGCTCTTCACCGATCTCCTCGAGCGCTCCTACATCTCGAAGATCGAGCTCTACGGCGGTGAGCAGATCCACTTCCTCGGCGAGACCATCGAGGGCGAAGGCGCGGTCGTGCGCACCAAGCTCGTCACCAAGCAGGGCACCGAGATCCCGATCGACTACCGCATGCTCAAGCGGGGCGACAAGTGGCTCGTCTACGACGTCGTCATCGAGGGCGTGAGCCTCATCTCCAACTACCGGACCCAGTTCAACAAGATCATCACGACCTCCTCCTTCCAGGAGCTCATGAAGAAGATGAAGACCAAGCAGGACGAGTTCATCGGCGAAGAAAAGCAGAAGAGGACCTCGCTGCGGTGAGCCGCTGACGATCGTTAGCCGGAAAATTTTCAAGCCCGTGCTAGACTTCTAGCCGTTAACGCCCCGCTCGACTGACCACTATCTGAGGAGGACTCCGTGGGAGCCGTCAGAGTAGCCATCATCGGTGTTGGGAATTGCGCGTCGGCCCTCGTCCAGGGTGTGCAGTACTACCGGAACGCCCCCGACGATAAATTCATTCCCGGCTTGATGCACCCCCGGCTCGGGGGATATCACGTCGGCGACATCGAGTTTTCGGCGGCCTTCGACATCGACGAGCGCAAGGTCGGGCGGGATCTCAGCGAAGCGATCTTCCAGGAGCCCAACAACACCGTGAAGTTCGCGGACGTCAAGCCGCTCGGCGTGCCGGTCCAGCGCGGGATGACGCACGACGGCCTCGGGCACTACCTCTCCCAGATGATCAAGAAGGCGCCAGGGCCGACGGCCGACATCGCCGGCACCCTCCGCGACACCAACACCAACGTCGTCGTCAACTTCCTGCCGGTGGGGAGCGAGATGGCGACCAAGTGGTACGTCGAGCAGATCCTCGACGCCGGGTGCGCCTTCGTGAACTGCATCCCCGTGTTCATCGCCCGCGAGGCGTACTGGCGCCGGCGGTTCGAGGAGCGAGGCCTGCCGGTCGTCGGTGACGACGTGAAGTCGCAGGTGGGCGCGACGATCATCCACCGCGTGCTCACGAAGCTCTACAACGACCGGGGCGTCCGGCTCGACCGGACCAGCCAGCTGAATTTCGGCGGCAACACCGACTTCTACAACATGCTCGAGCGCGATCGGCTCACCTCGAAGAAGATCTCGAAGACCGACTCGGTCCGTTCGCAGCTCGGACACGAGCTGCCGGCCGACGCCGTCCACATCGGTCCGAGCGACTACGTGCCGTGGCTCGCGGACCGGAAGTGGGCCCACATCCGCCTCGAAGGCAGTGGCTTCGGCGATCAGCCGATCAACGTCGAGCTGAAGCTGGAGGTCTGGGACTCGCCGAACTCCGCCGGTGTCGTCATCGACGCCATTCGGTCGTGCAAGCTCGCTCTCGATCGCGGTATCAAGGGCGCCCTGTTCGCGCCGTCGGCGTACCTGATGAAGTCACCGCCCGAGCAGTGGGCCGACGACACCGCTCGGCAGCGGCTGGAGCGGTTCATCGCCGGCGACGAGTAGGTGCCGATCGCTCGGCTGATCGGTCGTCCTCTCCGCGCGCTGGTCCGGATCGCCTGCGCGCGGCCTGTGACGACCGTGCTCATTGCCGTCGCCCTGGCGGCTCTCTCGGTCGTCTACGCGCTCACCTCGCTGACGTTCGCCACCTCGACGCGCGCCCTGCTGCCGCCGGGCCGGCCCTACGTCGAGCGCTACACGCAGTACGAGCGCGAGTTCGGCGATCTCGACAGCATCGCCATCGTCGTCGACGCGCCCTCGCTGCCGGAGGCGACCCTCTACGCGAACCGCCTGGTCCGTCAGCTGCGGGCGGAAAACGTCCCGCTGAAGCGGATCGCGTACCGGATCGATCCCAAGCAGTTCGAGGGCCGCGGCCTGCTCTACCTGTCGAAGGACCGGCTCGCCAACATCCGCGACGCGGTCTTCGACTACCAGGAGTTCATGGAAGCGTTCGCGGCCCACCCGACGCTCGACCAGCTGGCCGAGGGGATGGCCACGCAGATCGCGAACGCGTTCATGGCGAACTTCATCGACCTCGGCCTGGCCGAGGGTAAGGGCGCCTCCGACCTCAAGTTCGTCCAGGACCTGGTGGCGCTGATCGGGGCGCGGCTGGAGCGTCCCGGGCCGTACCAGTCGCCCTTCGGGACCTTGTTCGCGGTCCCGGGCGCGGACAATCCCGGCGCCGGCTACTTCCTGTCCGAAGACCAGAAGCTGCTCTTCATCCTGGCCGAGCCCGAGACCCAGCGCGGGAGCTTCACGGGCGACCAGCGCGCCATCGAGGGCATCCGCGGCGTGATCGCCTCGCTCAAGCGCGAGTTCCCCGAGGTGGCGGTCGGCGTGACCGGCAAGCCGGCCCTCCAGAACGACGAGATGGTCGCCGCGTTCCGCGACAGCGAGCGCGCGACCCTGCTGGCCTTCGCACTGACCCTGGGCCTCTTGCTCGCGGCGTTCGTCCGCTTCGGCAAGCCGGTGCTGATGCTGCTGGTGCTCGCCCTGAGCCTCTGCTGGTCGATCGGCATCGCCACGCTCGTGATCGGGCACCTCTCGCTCTTCTCGGTGATGTTCATCTCGATCGTGATCGGCATCGGGATCGACTACGGAATCTACTTTCTATTCCGCTACGAAGAGGAGCTCTTCCTCGGACGCAACCTCAAGGAAGCGATCGAGATCACCGCCACCCGGAGCGGCCCGGGGATGCTGCTCGGCGCGGTCACCGCGGGCGGTACCTTCTACGTCCTGTGGCTGACCGATTTCCGCGGCGTGCGCGAGCTCGGCTTCATCGCGGGCACCGCGATCGTCCTGGCGTGGCTCGCGACGATGACCGTGTTCCCGGCGGTGCTGGTCCTTCTCGACCGCCGGCACGCCGGGCGTCCGGCCGGGACGATCCCGCGCGCGATCGCGCTCGAGCGCATGCACGTGCCCTTCGTCGAGCGCCTGGTCTCGTACCCGAAGACCGTGCTGGTCATGGCGGCCGCCCTGACGGCGGTCTCGGCGTGGGGCCTGCGCTATATCGAGTTCGACTACAACCTGCTCAATCTCCAGGCGGTGGGCACCGAGTCCGTCGTCTGGGAGAAGCGCATTCTCGCGACGGCCGGACGCTCCGGCTTCACCGCGCTTGCGAGCGCGGACACGCTCGACGAGCTTCGCCAGAAGTACAAGGCGTTCCATGCCCTGCCGAGCGTCTCCGAAGTCGACTCGGTGCTGCTCCTCATTCCCGAGGACCAGCCCGAGAAGCTCAAGATCATCGGCGACTTTGCGCCGCTGGTCGCGCCGGTCCGGATCGGCCGCGCGACCTCGGTCGACCCGGCGAAGCTCGCCGGCGCGCTCGAAACGCTCAAGCGCCGCTTCGACATCGCGGGCAACGAAGCGCCCGAAGGCGACGTCCGGCCGAAGCTCAAGCTCGTCGCCGAAGACCTCGGCCGGCTCATCCTGAAGATCCGCCAGAGCGATCCCCAGGTGAGCGGGCCCGCGTTGACCCATCTGCAGAATCAGATCTACCGGGACTTCGTCCGGAGCTTCCAGCGCCTTCAGGACAACCTGTCGCCCAAGCCGATCGGGCTCGCCGACGTGCCCAAGGAGCTTCGCGCGAAGTTCATCAGCGACAGGCGGCCGGTTTCTCCTGCAGATCCATCCCGGCGTCGACATCTGGGATCGCGCAGGCGCGGCGCGCTTCGTCGCCGACCTCCGCTCGGTGGATCCCGACGTGACCGGCACCCCGATCATCACCTACGAGGCCCTCGGCCTGATGGAGCGCGCCTACCAGCAGGGCACGGTCTACGCGATCTTGCTCGTGACCTTGGTCACCGCGCTGGTGTTACGCCGGACGCGCGAGACGGTGCTGGCGCTGCTGCCGCTCGGGCTCGGCTTGATGTGGGCGTTCGGTCTCATGTACTTCTTCGGGCTCAAGTTCAACATGGGCAACGTCTTCGGGCTTCCGCTCATCCTCGGTGCCGCGGCGGAGTACGGCCTGAACATCGTCCTGCGCTTCATGGAGGGTCGCGATCACGGCGGTCCGCTGATCGCGCGCTCCACGATGATGGCCGTGCTGGTCAACGGGCTCACGACGATCGTCGGCTTCGGCAGCTTGATGATCGCCGATCACCGCGGCATCTTCGGCCTCGGCCTGCTCCTCACCCTGGGCACGGCCACGAGCCTGATCGCCGCGCTCGTCGTCCTGCCGGTCCTGCTACGAATGGTGCTGCCGATGCGCACCGCGCCGCCCTCGGGGCACGTGCTCGCGGCCGAAGCCCCTCCGCTCGCCACCGCGACCCACGATCTCGACCGCTAGTCCAGAGCTCCGCACCGCCCCGCCGGCTCTCCGAGCTCGGACGGCGCCGCTACGCTTTGGAGACTTGAACGAGGTTGGAGTGAAACGCGGGCCCGCCGCCGAGGTCGGCGACGCGATCGCTCGTGAGCGCGTTGACCCCGAGCCCGCCCGGCGAGAAGCGATGCCACCAGATGCCCTCGATCACGACGACGCCGGGACGCGTGGCGTCCGTGATGCGCGCCGTGAAGCGCGCGGCCCCGCGCGGGCTCTCGACCCGGACGCTGTCGCCGTCAGAGATGCCCCGTGCGGACGCGTCGGTCGCCGCCAGCATCGCCGTCGCCGCGCCTTGACGCCGCCGGAGAAGCTCGGACTGGCTGAACGACGAGTTCAGGAAGAACCGGTTGGGCGGCACGATGCACTGAAGCGGGAATCGCGCCGTCAGCTCGCGATTGTCCGGGCCTTCGGCGAGCGGGACGTAGGTCGGCAACGCGGGAAGCCCCTGACGCTCGAGCCAGGCGGAATAGAACTCCACCTTCCCTGACGGCGTCGGCGCGCCGTCGGCGAACGGCATGTAGGGCCGCGGGAGCTCCGCCCTCGCCCACCCGTCACGCACGAGCCGTTCCCAGGTGATGGAGCGCACACTGGGATCGCCCTTCGAGAGAAATTCGCGGATGAGCCCCTCGTCGCCCTTCGCGTAGTGCGTCTCCGCCACGCCCATCGCGCGGGCCAGGAGCCCGATCGCCTCCCAGTTGGACTTGGCCTCACCCTGCGGCGGCAGCACGGGTCGCGCGAGCTGGACCGTGAACTGGCCGAAGGAGCGGTAGAGGTCCAGGTGCTCCATCGAGGTCGTCGCCGGGAGCACGATGTCGGCGTAGTGCGCCGTATCGGTCATCACCTGCTCGTGGACCACCGTGAACAGGTCCTCGCGCGCGAGCCCGCGGAGCACGCGCGTCTGGTCCGGGCAGACGGCGGCCGGGTTCGAGCTGTAGACGTAGAGCGAGCGTACCGGCGGCGTCATGGCCGGATCCGTCAAGGCGCGACCGAGCTGGATCATGTTGATGATCCGCGGCGCGGGCGTGGGCATCAGATCCGGCCGCTCGAGCACCGCGTAGTCGAAGCCGAACGCGCCACCACTCGACAGCAAGGCGCCACCGTGCGGATCGGCGTACGCACCGGTCAGCGCCGGAAGGCACGCGAGCGTTCGGCACGTCATCGCGCCGTTCTCGTGACGCGAGAGACCGATGCCGATGCGGATGAAGGTCCGCGGCGAGGCGCCGTAGCGGCGCGCGAAGCGCACGATCGTCTCGGCGTCGAGCCCCACGATCGGCGCGACCGTCTCGGGCGAGTACGCCCGCAGGTGCTCGGCGAACCGATCGAACCCGAGGGTCGCGCGCTCGACGTACGCGCGATCGACCCGGCCCTCGGCCACCAGCACGTGCATGACGGCCAGCGCCAGCGCGGCGTCGGTGCCCGGCCGCACCATCAAGTGCTCGTCGGCCTGCTGAGCGGTGGGAGTCCGGTAAGGGTCGATCGCGACGACGTGGGCGCCGCGCGCCCGCGCCTGCTTCACGAGCGTCATCACGTTGATCGTCGAGTACGACGCGTTCACGCCCCAGAGCACGACCAGGTCCGCCCCGACCATCTGCTCGGAGTCGTTGCCGGTGACGGCCCCCACGGTCGCCCGCCAGCCCGCGTACGCCGTCGTGACGCAGATCGAGCGGTCGAGCCGGCTGGCGCCGAGCGCGTGAAAGAACGGGTGGCCCGCGTAGTACTGGACCTGGCCCATCGAGCCCGCGTACGAGAACGGCAGGATCGCCTCGGCGCCGTCGGCTCGCGATGATCGCCCGCCAGCGTTCGGCGATCGTCGCCACGGCCTCGTCCCACGAGATCGGGACGAGCTGCACCCGCGCCTTTGGGACCGACCCGGCGCAACGGCGTCTGCACGCGCAGCGGCGAGTGAACGCGCTCGGCGTACTCGCGCACCTTGCCGCAGATGACGCCCCGGGTGAACGGATGCTCAGGATTGCCGGTGACCGACGTGAGCCGACCGTCGTCGACCGTCACGACGAGGCTGCAGCACGAGGGACAATCGTGAGGACAAACCGACAGCATGGCGTGCGACCAAAGGTATCATGACCGCGGATGCGCGCCTCGCTCGCGCGGCTCAACCCGTTCAAGACACGAGAAGCGAAGCGGCTCGCAGTCCTGTTCGGCGTCGTCTATTTCGCCCAGGGCATGTGGTACCTGCCCAATCAGACCATCACGATCGTGCTCAAGGACCGCGGCCTCACCGCGAGCCAGGTGGCCGACCTGGGCCTGATCACGCTCATACCGTGGGTCATCAAGCCGCTGTACGGGCTCCTGTCCGACTTCGTCCCGCTCTTCGGGCGGCGGCGGCAGAGCTACTTCCTGCTCACCTCCGCGGTCGCGGGCCTCGCCGGGCTCTTGCTCGCGTGGGGCAACTGGATCGCGACCGGACAGATCTGGACGTTCGACCTCTTCGGGCTCACGTTCACGGTAATCGAGGGCGTCGGGCTCTTCACGGTGATGGCGCTGGGCCTCGCCTTCACCGACGTGCTCACCGACGCGATGATGGTCGAGAGCGGACGCCCGCTCGGCCTCACCGGCTCGTTTCAGTCCGTCCAGTGGGCGTGCATCACGCTGGCGTCCGTGCTGGTGGGCGAGATCGGCGGCCAGATGGCGGAAACGCGCAGCCTGCGCGCGGCGTTGCTCCTCGCGGCGTGCTTTCCGCTGATGTCCCTGACCATGGGCGTGTCGTTCGTGCGCGAGACGCCCGCGCGCGCGAACCGCGCCGCCTTTCTCGAGACGTCGCGGGCGATCTGGGCCGCGGTCAAAGCCCGCGACGTCTGGGTCGTGGCGGGATTCATCTTCTTCTTCTGGTTCAGCCCGTCCTTCGGGCCCGCGTTCCTCTACTATCAGACCGACACCCTCGAGTTCAGCCAGCAGTTCATCGGCCGGCTCGCCGCCCTGGGCTCCGTAACGGGCGTCGTCGGCGCCTTGCTCTACGCCCCGCTGTCCCGGCGCGTACCGCTCAAGCGCATCATGCATCTCTCGATCGCGCTCGGCGTGATCGTGACGACTCTCGGGTATCTCCTCTATCGCGGCCCGATCTCGGCGCTGATCATCACGGTCGCGTTCGGCGCGCTCAGCATGATCATCAACCTCGCGTTTCCTCGACCTCGCCGCGAAGGCGTGCCCGCCGCGGGTCGAGGCGACGTTCTTCGCCGCGCTCATGTCGGTCTACAACCTGGGCGTGCAGCTCTCCGAGAACGTGGGGGCCCGTCTCTACGAAGTGGTCGGCTACGAATGGCTGGTGTGGATCGCGGCCGCGATGACGGCGCTGACCTGGCTGCTCATGCCGCTGGTCAAGTTCGACCGACATCGACGCCAAGAGCCTCTGGACGCCGCGTCCTAGTCGTCGCCCTCCGAGTCGTCCGGCACGCCGCGCCCCGCGGCCACGTAACCGCGCCTGAGCCAGCGCACCGCCCGCCCCATGTCCTCGATCGCTTCGACGTCCAGCTCGATCCATCCCTTGCGGGAAAAGCGACGGTGCGGGCGAACGCGCGTGTCGGCGAGCGCGCGGCGCTGATCGTCGGCCGTGAGCCGGATCCAGAGATCGCGCTCCTTCTCGCGGACCGGAAAACACGCGAAGAGCGTGTCGCCGACGAAGTAGCCCCAGCGCCCGAACATCGGCGTGATGCGGACGCCGGTCCAGCGGGCGACCGTCTCGTTCAGTCGCTGTGCCGGCCCGGTGCCCCCACGCTCGAGGGCGCGGCGGGTCTTGCGCCCCTTGCCCATGCCGCGAAATCGTCTGACCATTCCGGAAAGCTGCGGGCATTCTGCCATTGACAGCCGCGCCGTCGCCATGCGAAAAGTTTTGATTGTGTCTACGCGAGTGAAGTTCGCCCCCGTCGAAGGGGCCGCGACCTTGTTCACGCCCGCCTTCGGCGACTACCTGACGCGACTCCATGATCAGCTGGACGCGCGCGCGCACGAGCTTCGCGCGCGACGGCTCGCGGTCCTCGAGCGCGCGCTGAAGCAGCACGTCCCGCCGAGTCATCCGCCGACGAGCGAGGCCAACACCGGCACCTGGCGCGTGCCGCCGGTGCCCGACGATCTGAAGATCCCCGGCATCGAGATCTCGGGGCCGTGCTCGATCACGTCGATGTTCATCAACGCGCTCAATCCCGGGCCCGAGGGCGAGCGCGCCGCCGGCGACCTGGACGACGACGAAGACTCGGGCGGCCATCGGCTGATCGACACCGTCCGCTCCGCGCACAACCGCCTGGCCGCCGTGAACCGCGAGCTCACGTTCGTGGACCGGGAGCGGAACCGGAACTACAAGATCGCCGACGGCGATCTGCCGTTCTTCATGCACCGCGAGCGCGGGCTGCATCTCGACGAGCCGGACGTCACCATCGACGGCAAGCCGGTCAACGCGGCGCTCCTGGGCACCGCCCTCACGCTCTTCTACGCCGGGCGCGCTCAGGCCGACCGCGGCCAGGGCATCTACTTCTATCTCCCGAAGCTCGAAGCCGCCGCCGAGGCGCGCTGGTACCGCGACCTGTTCGACCTGAGCCAGCGACAGCTCCCGTTCCTCGCCCGCGCGACGATTCGCGCCGTCGTGCTGGTCGAGTCACTGCCGTGCGTGTACGAGATGGAGGAGATGCTGTACGAGCTCGGCCCGTACGCGGCCGGGCTCAACGCCGCCCGCTGGGACCTCAAGGCTTCGATCTTCGAGTTCGTGATGACCGATCCCGGCCCAGGTGTGGCCGGACCGCTTCGGCGTCGACATCAAGACCACGCCGTTTCTGGCGAACATTTTTCGCCGGCTCGTGGCGATCAGCCTCAAGCGAGGCGCCGTCCCGATCGGCGGCATGGCCACCGCGCTGCCGAGCCAGGACCCCGAGGTCAATCGCGCCGCCGCCGAGGCGATCCGCGGGGACAAGCAGTGGGAGGCCGAGCAGGGCTTCATCCGCGGCTGGGTCGCGCACATCTTCCACATGAAGACCGCCGGCGATCCGTTCAAGAAGCTGATCGGCTCGGGCTGGAAGCCGACCGACCAGATGGCGAACCCGGACAACTATCCGGTCGCGATCAAGACGCCCGAAGGCCCGATCACCGTCGAGGGGACGCGGCGCAACGCGCGGATGCTCATCGAGTACGTCGAGGGCTGGCTCGGCGGCCGCGGCGCCAAGGGCATCGACAGCCTCGAGGGCAAGCCCGGCATCCACCCCGCGCTGATGGAAGACCTCGCGACCGGGCGCATGTCGGTCGCGCAGATCGCGCAGCGGATCATCCACAAAACGCGCGAGACCGGAACCGGTACGCAGCACGACTTCGCGCTGGTCAAGCGTCTGCTCAACGACGAGCTCGCCGACATCCTCACCCGACGCCAGGGCGCCGAGACTCACGAGCGCTATCGCAAGGCGTTGAAAATCGCGATGCGCTGGATCAAGAACTACACCGAGCTGAACTTCAAGAGCCTTGGCGCCTACACGCGCGCCGAGCTCGACGCGATCGCCGCCGCGCCCGACGCGTTCTGAGTCACGTGTCCAGAACAACCAGGGTCACCGCCGTCTCGCTCGTACTTCTCGTCGGCGCCTGCGCCGGTCCGACGTCGACGATCAGCGTGCCGGACAAGCTCAAGCCTGCCATGACGGAGTCGTTGTCGATGATCGTGCGGGCACAGGGTGTGCAGATCTACGAATGCCTGGCGAAGAAGGATCAAGCTGGAGGATACGAATGGGCGTTCGTGGCTCCGGAAGCCGATCTCTTCGACGCGCGCGGGAACAAGACCGGTAAGCACTATGCAGGCCCGCACTGGGAATCGACCGATGGCAGCAAGATCTTGGGGACGGTGAAGGAGCGTGCCAACGCCCCGACGAGCGACGCGATCCCCTGGCTGCTGTTGGCCGCGAAGTCCGTCGGCCCGGACGGCTCGTTCAGCAAGGTCAGGAGCATCCAGCGCGTCAATACCGCCGGCGGCGTCGGCCCCTGCCGACCGGGTGCTCGCAAGCGGTCGCCGGGACGCCGGCGCGCATCAACTACACCGCGGACTACTACTTCTTCACGCCCAGGTGAGGACGCCGACGGCGCGTAACGCGCCGCCGGCTCATACGCTCCGCTTGGAATCGCCGCGCGTCAGCGCGGTGGCGTCTTGTCGATCCCCAGCGCCTCCCGGATCGCTTCTTCCGTCACCTTGATCTGCACGCCGGCCCGCTCTTCCTGCAGGAGCATCGCCACGCGCGAGTCGCGCTCGGCCCAGCCGCGGTTGAGCGCTTCGGTCATCTCCTCGAGCGTGATGTTGGCGAGCTTCATCGGCACCTTGTGCTCGCGCCCGAGCGCGGTCGCCAGGGTGACGTCCTTGTGGGCCAGCCGCAGCGCGAACGACGGCGGATCGAACTTGCCCGGCAGGAACTGATCGGCGAGCCCGTCGAACGTCCGGCGCCGGCCGCCGGCGCCTTGCCGCACGGCCTTCCACAGGGCGATCGGCTCGACACCCGCCTTGACGCCCATCGTGAACACCTCGGCCAGCGCGGTCTGGACGATGTAGCCGGCGCAGTTGTGGACGAGCTTGGCCACCGAGCCCGCGCCGATCGGACCGACGTAGTAGGCCTGATCACCGATCGCGTCGAGCACCGACTTGTTGCCCTTGAAGACGTCCTCGTCACCGCCGACCCAGAGCGCGAGCCGGCCCGATTCGGCGCCGCGCGGGCCGCCGCTCACCGGTGCGTCGAGCATGTGGATGCCGCGCTGCTTGAAGATCTCGTGGATCTTCCGCACGAGCGCCGGCGAGTTGGTCGAGAGATCGAAATAGATCTTGCCGGCCGTGAGCCCCGCGCTCAGTCCTTGCTCGCCGAGGGCCACCGCCTCGACCTCGACCGGTCCCGGCAGCGACGTGAACACGATGTCCGTCGCCTCGGCGACGGCGCGCGGCGTGTCCGCCCAGGTTGCGCCGGCCTTCAGGTGGGGCGCCGCCGCTTCGCGCCGCACGTCGTTGACGACGAGCTGATAGCCACCCTTCATGAGATTGGACGCCATGTGGCGTCCCATCGTGCCGAGACCGATAAACCCGATCTTCATGGCTTCCTCGCGTCGAAGATCTTGCGGGCGATCGTGCCGGCGGTCATGGCGGCGGGCCAGCCGGCGTAGAACGCGAGATGCGTGATGATCTCGCCGATTTCCTCACGCGTAACACCGTTGGTCAGGGCGCGCTCCAGGTGCCCCGGCAGCTGATCGGTCCGGTACATGGCGATGAGCGCCGCGACGGTGATGAAGCTGCGATCGCGCTTGGAGAGTCCGGGGCGCTCCCAGACGTCACCGAAGAGCACTTTCTCGCTCAGGTCGATGAGCTTCGGCGCGACACCTCGGACCACTTCACGGGCGGTAGGGACGGCGGCTTGTGTGCTCACGGTCTGCTCCTTTCGAGGCGACGAAGTGATGCTGCGAGGCGAACTTTACGCGCTTCCGGCGTTTGACGCCAGCCGCAGGCGCTGCTAGCATCCCGCCACCATCCCCGTTGCACAACCCAGTCGCCCAGGAGGCTCTGCATGCGCACTTTCCTGAGCAGGCTTGCCGGCGTCGATCGTCCTACTTTCTCCCCTTGCTGCCACCGCGCAGGACGCGTCGCTCGACGCCGTGGCGAAGGCGATGGGCGCTGCCGGTGTGAAGTCGATCCAGTATTCCGGCACGGGCATGAACTTTCAGGTCGGCCAGAACTACAGCCCGGATCTTCCGTGGCCTCGGTTCGTCGTCAAGAGCTACACGCGCCGGCGAGCTACGACAGCACCCGCGCTGCGCGACGAGCTCGTGCGCCTGCAGGGCGAAGACCCGCCGCGCGGCGGCGGCGGCCAGCCGGTCCGCGGCGAGCAACGTCAGATCTTCGTCGATGGGCGGTGACTTCGCCTGGAACGTCTTCGGCGACGTAGTCAACCCGACGCCGGTGGCGCTGATCGATCGGCAGCTCCAGCTGTGGACGACGCCCCACGGCGTCGTGAAGGCGGCGATGGCCAACAAAGCCTCCGTGCAGGGCCGCGCGATCTCGTTCGCCGTGCCCGGGAAGTTCCGCGTGAAGGCCACGGTCGACGGTCAGAATCTGGTGGAGAAGATCGACGCGGTCGCTCCCCACGCCGTGCTCGGCGACGTCCCGGTCGAGATCCGGTACTCGGAGTACAAGGATTTCGGCGGCGTGAAGTTCCCGACGAAGATCAAGCAGACGATCGGCGGACTACCCCGCGCTCGAGCTGACCGTGAACGACGTCCAGCCGAACGTCGCCGTCGATTCGTCCGTGCCCGACCCGATCCGCCAGACGCCAACGCCTTACGCGCGGGTAACGACCCAGATGGTGGCGGACGGGGTCTGGTTTCTGAGCGGCGGCAGCCACAACAGCGCGCTGATCGAGATGAAGGATCACGCGATCCTCGTCGAGAGTCCCCTCAACGACGATCGCGCGGCCGCGGTGCTCGCCGAGGTCAAGAGCCTCGTGCCGAGCAAGCCGATCAAGTACGTGGTCGCGACGCATCACCACTTCGATCACTCCGGCGGGCTCCGCGCGATCGCGGCGGAGGGCGTGACCGTCATCGCCCACGACGTGAACAAGGCGTTCCTCGAGAAGGCGCTGGCCGCGCCGGCCACCGTGCGCCCCGACCGGCTGGCGAAGTCCGGCAAGAAGGGCGTGGTCGAGGGCATGCGCGACAAGCGCGTGCTGACCGACGGCACGCGCACCGTGGAGCTCCTGCACATCGCCGGCAACACGCACCACTCCGGGCTGATCATGGCGTACCTGCCCAAGGAGAAGATCCTCGTCGAAGCCGACGCCTACACGCCGCTGGCCGCGAACGCGCCGCCGCCCCCGGCGGCGAATCCGTTCACGGTGAACCTCGTCGGAGAATCTCAAGCGCCTGAACCTCGCGGTCGATCAGGTGCTGCCGCTCCACGGACGTATCGTGCCGATCGCCGAGCTGCACAAAGCCATCGGCCACGATCACTGATCCGCGCCGGTTCGTCCTCGCGACGCGGGTGGCGTCGGCTTGACATGGCTGACGCCGCTCGGTAGCGTGCGCTCAGTTTCAGACGACGGCCGACCTGGAAGGGGACCCCACGATGATTCCTGCTGCCTTTGAGTATCACGCCCCCAGCACGATCGACGAGGCGACGGCGCTCCTGACGAAGCTCGGCGAGGACGCCAAGGTCCTCTCGGGCGGCCAGAGCCTCATTCCGTTGATGAAGCTCCGACTCGCCAGCCCGGCCCATCTCGTCGACATCAACGCGATCCCCGGGCTGTCGGGCATCCGAGAAGCCGACGGGTTTCTGCGGATCGGCGCGCTGACCCGTGAGTCCGATCTCGAGGAATCGGAGATCGTGCGGACCCGCTATCCCCTCCTTCACGACACCTCGAAGGTGATCGCGGATCCGATCGTGCGAAATCTGGCGACAGTCGGCGGCAACCTCGCCCACGGCGACCCGGCCAACGATCATCCGGCCACGATGCTGGCGCTCGGCGCCGAGATCGTCGCCGTCGGTCCCAAGGGCGAACGCCGCATGCCGATCGCGACATTCTTCACGGGTCCGTTCGAGACCGGCCTCAAGCCCGACGAGATCCTCGTAGAGATCCGGATCGCCGTCCCACCCGCGCGGAGCGGCGGCGCCTACCTGAAGCTCGAGCGGAAGGTCGGCGACTTCGCCACGGCGGCGGTCGCGGTGCAGGTGACGCTCGGTGCGAACGGCGCCTGTGAGCAGGTCGGCATCGGGCTGACCAACGTGGGCCTGACGCCGATCAAGGCCACGAAGGCTGAGGCTTCCCTGAAAGGCAAAGCGCTGGACGAGTCGGCGATCAAGCAGGCCGCCGAGCTCGCCGCCCAGGCGGCGGAACCCTCGGCCGACCTGCGCGGTTCCGTCGAGTACAAGAAGGATCTCGTCCGCGTACTGACAGCCCGCGCGCTCCGCAAAGCCGTCGAGCGCGCCGGGAGCAGGAGATAAGACGATGCTGGTGAAGCTCTCGGTCAACGGCGAGAAGCACGAGGCAAACGTCGAGCCACGCCTGCTGCTGGTGCACATGATCCGCGAGGTACTGCGGCTGACCG
Source organism: uncultured Candidatus Rokubacteria bacterium (assembly GCA_963789955.1). Lineage (GTDB taxonomy): Bacteria > Methylomirabilota > Methylomirabilia > Rokubacteriales > CSP1-6 > AR31. The sequence continues at coordinate 245,439 of CAWBMV010000012.1, read as the reverse complement.
GCACCCACATCGGCTGCGATACGACCCATTGCGGCGCCTGCACCGTCCTCATGGACGGCCGACCGGTGAAGTCGTGCACGATCTTCGCCGTGCAGGCTCAGGGCAAGCAGCTGATGACGGTGGAAGGACTCGAGCAGGACGGCAAGCTCCATCCGCTGCAGGAAGGGTTCATGGCCGAGCATGGGCTGCAATGCGGTTACTGCACGCCCGGTATGCTGATGACCAGCTTCGCCTTCTTGAAGAAACACCCCAAGCCCAGTGAAGACGATATCCGCTGGGCGATCTCGGGCAACCTCTGCCGCTGCACCGGCTACGTGAACATCGTCAAGGCTGTCCAGCACGCGGCGGCCGCGATTTCGCAGGGAGGCGCCTAATGGACCTCAAGACCACGCCCGAAGTCGGAGGCATGGGGCATTCGATCAGGCGCAAGGAAGATCCGCGCTTCATCCGCGGCAGAGGCACCTACGTCGACGACGTCCAGCTGCCGGGGATGCTCTATCTCGACATCGTCCGGAGCCCGCACGCGCACGCGAAGATCGTGAAGATCGACACCGCGAAGGCGATGGCCGTCAAGGGCGTGCTCGCGGTGATCACCGGCCAGGACCTCGCGAAGTACAACCTGCACTGGATGCCGACGCTGATGTCGGACACGCAGATGGTGCTGCCGGTCGAGAAGGTGATGTACCAGGCGCAGGAAGTCGCGGCAGTGCTCGCCACGAGCCGCTACGCCGCCGCCGACGGCGCCGCGGCGGTCGAGGTCGAGTACGACCCCCTGCCCGTCGTCATCGATCCCAGGAAAGCGCTCGAGCCGGGCGCGCCGGTACTGCGCACCGACAAGAAGGACAAGAAGGACAATCACATCTGGCACTGGGAGTGGGGCGACAAGGGCGCCACCGATCGCGCCTTCAGTGAAGCCGCGGTCACCGTGAAGGAAGACATCTATCTCCCGCGCATCCACGTCGCGTCGATCGAGACCTGCGGCTGCGTCGCGCACTTCGACAAGGTGATGGACAAGCTCACGGTCTGGATGACGACCCAGGCGCCGCACGCGATCCGCACGGTCTTCGCGCTGGTCAGCCGGGCACGTCGGTCTGGCCGAGCACAAGATCCGGATCATCTCGCCCGACATCGGTGGCGGCTTCGGCGGCAAGGTGCCGGTCTATCCCGGCTACGTCATCGCCGTCGCGGCCTCGGTGCTCACCGGCAAGCCCGTGAAGTGGATCGAGGACCGCATGGAGAACCTGCAGGCGGACTCGTTCGCACGCGACTACCACATCACCGCCGAGCTGGCGGCGAAGAAGGACGGCACGCTCACCGCGCTGCGCATCAAGACGTTGGCCGACCACGGCTACACGGACGCCGCCGCCAACCCGTCGAAGTTCCCGGCGGGCCTCTTCCACGTGTGCACCGGCTCGTACGATCTCAAGGCCGCGCACGTCGAGGTCGACGGCGCCTACACCAACAAGCCGCCCGGCGGCATCGCGTATCGCTGCTCGTTCCGCGTGACCGAGGCGGTGCACACGATCGAGCGCATGGTGGATCTGATGGCCCACCAGCTCAACATCGATCCGGCCGAGTTCCGGATGAAGAACTTCGTGAAGCCCGAGCAGTTCCCCTACAAGTCGGCGCTCGGCTGGGAGTACGACAGCGGCAACTACGCCGGCGCGCTCACGAAGGCGATGGACATGATCGGCTATGCCGACCTACGCCGCGAGCAGACCGAGAAGCGCAAGCGCGGCCAGCTGATGGGCATCGGGATCTCGAGCTTCACCGAGATCGTCGGCGCGGGCCCGTCGAAGCATTTCGATATCCTCGGGTTGAAGATGTTCGACAGCTGCGAGATCCGCATTCATCCGACGGGCAAGGCCATCGCGCGCTTCGGCACGAAGTCGCAGGGCCAGGGCCACGAGACGACGTACGCGCAGATCCTGGCGGAAGAGCTCGGCATCCCGGCGAAGGACATCCAGGTCGAGGAGGGCGACACCGACACCGCGCCCTACGGCCTCGGCACGTACGCGAGCCGCTCGACACCGGTCGCCGGCGCCGCGGCAGCCGTCGCGGCACGCAAGGTGCGCGACAAGGCGCGGAAGATCGCCGCATATCTCCTCGAAGTCGCCGAGGACGATCTCGTGTGGGAGCCGGGCAAGTTCTCGGTCAAGGGCGCACCCGGCAAGTCGAAGACCATTCAGGACATCGCCTTTGCTGCGTATACGAATCATCCGCAGGGCATGGAAGCCGGGCTCGAGGCGGTCAGCTACTACGATCCGCCGAACCTCACCTACCCGTTCGGCAGCTACATCTGCGTGGTCGACGTCGACTCGGGCACCGGCGAGGTCAAGGTGCGCCGCTTCGTCGCGATCGACGATTGCGGCAACATCATCAACCCGATGATCGTGCAAGGCCAGGTCCACGGCGGCCTCACGATGGGGCTGGCACCGGCTCTCTTCGAAGAGATCTCGTACGACGAGACCGGCAACATCCAGGGCGGGAGCTTCATCGACTATCTCTTGCCGACTGCGATGGAGACGCCGAAGTGGGAGACCGGGCACACGGTGACGCCCTCGCCGCATCATCCACTCGGTGCCAAGGGGGTCGGCGAATCGGCCACGGTCGGCGCACCGGCCGCCATCGCCAACGCGGTGGTCGATGCGCTCTGGCATCTGGGTGTGCGGCACATCGACATCCCGATCACGCCCGCGAAGGTGTGGAAGCTCCTGCGCGAAAAGGGCGTGACCGAGTGAAGGACGCGCGGACGTGGCTGACGAGCTGATCGCGCTGGCCGCCGAGCTCCAGCGCAGCGGCGAGGCGTTCGCGCTGGCCACGGTCGTGCGCTGCGAGGCGCCGACCTCGGCCAAGCCCGGCGCGAAAGCACTGATTCGCGAGGACGGCCGAGTCCAAGGCTGGGTCGGCGGCGCCTGCGCCGAGCCGGTCGTCGCGCGCGAGGCGCTCGAGGCGATCCGCGACGGCCGGCCGCGACTCATCGGCCTCTACGGCGAGGGCGGGCGCATTCCAGGCCGGACCGAAGGGATGCTGGAGTATGGAATGACGTGCCACAGCGGTGGCACGCTGGAGATCTACGTGGAGCCCTACCTCCCCAAGCCTCAGCTCGTGCTCGTCGGCCACGGGCCGGTCGTCGAGACGTTAGCCACGCTCGGGCGTGCCGCAGACTTTCAGGTCGTCACGCTCGTCGCCGACGCCTTGCAGGCGGGTCTCGAGGAGCAGCGCCTCACTGAGCGCTCGTCGGTCATCGTGGCCACACACGCGGAGTCCGACGAGGAAGTGCTGGACCGAGTGCTCCGGACCGACGCGGGCTATGTCAGTCTGGTCGCGAGCCGCCGAAGGGCCGGCGTGATCCTCGAGAGTCTCGAGCGCCGCGGCTTGCCACCCGAGCGACGGAGCCGGCTGAAGGCGCCGGCGGGACTCGACATCGGCGCAGTGACGCCCGAAGAGATCGCGGTGAGCATTCTGGCCGAGATCATCCAGCATCGCCGGAGCGACAAGACCCGCACTGCTGAGCCTGAGGTGCACGCGATACCGGCAGTCAGGATCGAGTCGAAGGACCCGATCTGTGGCATGACGGTCGACAGCGTCACCGCGAAATTCCGCTCGGAGTTTTCAGGCCGGACCGTCTATTTCTGCTGTCGCCATTGCAAAGAGATGTTCGACCAGGATCCGGACCGCTACCGCGCCGTGTTGGAACGCTCCGAATCGGACGTATCGGCGTAGGCGGCCGTAGAAGGGCGCCGCGCGCCGCTCTGATTCGTCCGATCACCTGACCAGCACGGCCGCTAAGCGGCCGTGAGCGAATAGCCCCGGTCTGGGTATCCCGCCGCGATGGCACCATGGGACACGGTAACTCCGCGTCGGAGTTGACGTGATTCGTCCTTCGCCCGATATCCGCCCCCGCGATATGCTGCGAGATATGCTGCAAGGCCGGGATATGCAGTTCTGTGGAATTAGAAATTAGACGGGCTTCATATTGAACCCACGGCTACGGCGCCGAGTCGTTGTGACCACGATCTTCGTGTGGTTGGCGGCGATTCTGATGTTTGAGGGTACGCGTGTGTGGCTGGCTGTCTCGGGGCCGCCGGCGACGGAGGAATACATTCGGCGCTTTGACTTCCAGATCTTTGCATCCGCTTACTTGGTTGCAACACTCTGGCTGCCTATCCTTGGCCTCGCGCTGCTTTTGGAGTATGGCGTGTTTGGACTCTCACGTCGCCGTCTAACAAAGCCAGTCCAGCCGGCGCGGCCCGAGGGGCCGCGCGGCTGACTGGCATCGTTATACGGACTGAGGCCCGCGGCAGCATGTCGTCGCGCCTGGACAAGTCATGGATAGTGCTTGCGAGCTACCAGACAACCGAGGCAGAGCGCTGCGTCGACATCTTCTCCAGGCCGGCGGGGACGTTGATTTTGAGGAATTCCGGCGGGACCCAGAGGACATGGGAGTGTGGACACCCGTCAGCTATCACTCGCGTCACGAATCCCCAACCCTCAACGCTGCGCGTGTGGCCGCTGGCAAGGCGGTGCCGTGGCTGGCTAGCATTCTCGACCCGCAGGAGACACTATGAGGCCGCATTACAGGCCGCTTAAGCCACGGCGATCACCGGTCACGGCGACGCAACGGCTTCCGGCGCCGCGGCTGAGCGCATGATCCGTTCGACACACAAGCGGGCGGATCAAGGCTCAGGGGAATAGCGTGGGTCGGCTTCGTCAACAATGTCGCCAGACGGTTAAGAGGCGAGACCTGCTGTGAAGACTCACCTCGGTACTATTGCCTTTGCGCTCATCGTTTTCGTGACGCCACTCGTCGCGCAACCGCAGCAACAGACGAAAATCTTCAGAATCATCGAGCTAAACCCCACCCCGGCCCCTCAAGAGCAGCAACGGGTCTTCCGGGAAGCCCTTCGCGAACTAGGCTACGTTCAGGGCGAGAACATCCTCATCGAGAACCGATTCGCGGCCGGCAGCGAGGCTCGGCTCCGCGAGTATGCCGCGGAGGCGGCTCGTCTCAAGGTCGATGTGATCGTTGCGATAAGTTCCTCAGCCGTCAGGGCGGCCACGAATGCCACGACGACGATCCCCATCGTTGGACTCGACGTCGAGTCGGACCCTGTTGCCAGCGGCTTCGTCGCCAGCCTCGCCCGACCCGGTGGAAACGTCACGGGCGTCTTCCTCGATCTCGCGGAGTTGTCTGGCAAGCAGCTCCAGCTGCTCAAGGAAGCGATCCCGGGAATCGTCCGAGTGGCCGTTCTGCGGGATCCTCACCAGGACCCGGCACCGCTCCGCGCGGTTGAGGTCGCCGCTCGCTCGTTAGGCCTGCAGCTTCAAATTGTGGAGGCCCGCGGGCCGAGCGACTTTGAAGGCGCGTTCAGAGCAGCCGTCACGGGCCGCAACGGAGGCCTCCTGGTTATCCCATCCCCTCTGTTGGCCGGTCATCGAAAACTGCTCGGTGACCTCGCCGCAAAGCATCGGCTACCGGCGACCAGCATCTTCTCCCACTATACCGAGGCTGGTCTTTTGATGAGCTACGGCCCGAGTATCTACGATCTATTTCGACAAACCGCTACCTATGTGGACAAGATCCTCAAGGGCGCGAAGCCCGGGGATCTGCCGGTGCAGCGGCCTATGCGATTCGAGATGATTGTCAACCTGAAGACTGCGAGGACGATTGGACTCACGATCCTGCCATCGCTGATCCTGCGGGCGGATCGCGTCGTCGAATGACGAGACGGGTGTCGAACTCCGCGCTGGAGCGGACCACTGGCTCGCCTTCGCTCGCCGCGGCCGCTCACCGCGACGTCGCTTCAAACGTCGGTTAACGGATGGACGCTCCGCGCGGAGGGAACAAGGCGATGGCGAAGCCCCCAGATCTAGCCAAGGCTCACCTGCGCATCGCTCGTCTATCCGCTGACTTGGCCGCGGCGGTCAAGTTCTACCGGGACGGCCTCGGGTTCGAGGTGTTGTGCGAGTTCAAAGATCACGACGGGTTTGACGCGGTGATGCTCGGCCGAAACGGCACAGCGTATCATCTGGCGTTTGTTCACAAGGCGGGCCACCAGATGGCGCCCGCGCCGACTCACGACGACTTGCTCGTCTTCTATCTCCCGGATGCCGACGACTGGTACAGCGCCGTGACGCGGCTGAAAGAGCTCGGCCACCAACCGGTTAAGGCGTTCAACCCATACTGGGATAAGCAGGGCCAAACGTTCGCGGACCCGGATGGATATCGGGTAGTCCTCCAGCATGCACGCTGGTCCGCATAACTTCGCAGTGGAGCGGACGCGCTTCGCGCGCCGCTCACCGCGGCGTTAGGCGTCGCCGCCACACTTATGCCGCGCGTTGTCATTACCGGTGGGCCCGGCGTCGGCAAAACAACGCTGCTTGCCGAACTCGCCGAGAGGGGTTACGCAACCGTTGCGGAGTCCGCCCGAGCAATCATTTCGGAACGCCGCGCTCAAGGCCAAAGCCCTCGTCCGGAGCCAGCTGCGTTCGCCCAGGAGATTCTTCGTCGCGACACCGAGAAGCACCACGCTCATCCAAGCGACTCTGGCTGGGTTTTCTTTGATCGTGGAGTCGTTGAGGCACTGGGCATGCTTCACGAGGTTACGCCGCTGTCTGCGTCCGAGCTCGACGCTGCCCTTCGGGCGTATCCATTCCACTCATCCGTGTTCATCCTTCCCCCATGGTCGGGCATCTATACAACCGATGCCGAGCGTGACCACTCTTTCTCCTGGGTCGAGCATGTTCACAACCAGCTTGTGCGGTGGTACCGTTCGTGCGGCTATACCCTGTGCGAGGTACCTCGCTTGCCAGTTGCCGAACGCGCGCAGTTTGTTCTTCGAGCACTCGCGCATGGCGACGCCTAACCCGTCGCTGCACCCGACGCTCTACAGCCGGCTTCGCCGGCCACCGCGCGCGGGTGAGCTCAGACGTTAGACGCCAAGGAGACATCATGACGGTCAAGCGTATGGACAACGTCGGCATCGTGGTAGAAGACATCGACGCCGCCATTGAGTTCTTCACCGAACTTGGCCTCGAGCTCGAGGGGCGCGCCCCAATCGAAGGAGACTGGGCAGATGGCGTCACTGGATTGCGCGACATGCGCGTCGAGATTGCCATGATGCGTACGCCGGACGGTCACAGCCGGCTCGAGATGTCCCGATTCCTCGCGCCGCCTGTGGTCGCCGATCACCGCAGCGCCCCGGTGAACGCTCTCGGTTACCTACGCGTCATGTTCACCGTGGAGGACATCGACGATACGCTCGCCCGGCTCGGCAAACGCGGCGCGGAGCTCGTCGGCGAAGTGGTCCAGTACGAAGACACGTATCGGCTCTGCTACATCCGGGGCCCCGAAGGAATTCTCATCGGGCTTGCCCAAGAGCTCGGGCAGCAGACTTCCCGATGAGCACATGTGACAGGTACAGACCTGATAGGGGTGCGTACTCGCAGTGGCTAGTTGCCGTTTGAGGGCGTCTAACAAATCGCTGAAGCTCAACCGTTATCCGTACTGAGGTGGGAGCGTTCAGGACGTGAGCGAATACGGACAACAGAGTTTGTGGCGCGATACAGCGACGGCGGGCACCGAACGGGCGCGTGACCTGGCAGCCCGTCTCGAACAGCGGGCCAAGGCGGAAGACGAGGTCGCTGCGCGCGACACCTATCTTGGCCTACTCAACATCTCCGCTGGAGAACGTGTCCTCGACGTCGGTTGCGGCAGCGGCGCCGTCACCAGAGACATCGCCAGACGCGTCGGCAGTACCGGCCTGGCGGTCGGGCTCGACCCGAGCCCCGCGCTGTTGGCCGTGGCGCGCGGACTCGCTCAAGGGACCGGCCTGGGTGGTCACGTGGAGTTTCACGAAGGCGATGCGCTTCGATTGCCTTTCCCCGACCGGTCATTTGATGCCGCGGTGTGTGTGACCGTGCTGTCCCACGTTCCGAAGGGGGAGGCTGCCATCCCCGAGCTGGTTCGCGTCCTGCGCTCAGGAGGACGTCTCGGGGTCTTCGACCTCGACACAGATATGACCGCGTTCACGCATCCCGATCGCAGCCTCACCCGGCGCATTGTCGCTGCGGCTTCGGATGCGACAGCGGTCAACGGCTGGCTAGTCCGCCAGTTGCCGTTGCTCTTCCAGCGAGCCGGCCTCATAGACGTCCGCGCGCGCGGCTTCTTTCCGCTCGAGACCCATCTGCAGAGTTTCTATGCCAGCATGGCCGACCGCTGCGCCGAGGCGGCCGTCAAGGCCGGCGTAGTTACCGAGTCCGAGGGCCGCGCCTGGCTGCATGCGTTCCACGATCAGGGGGCTCAAGGACCTATCGTCGCCGGCCGTCTGCATATCTTCGTCTGGGGCCGAAAGCCGGAATGAGAGTCGTCGGCCACAGCAGAACATCCGTTTCATCGGCGCTCCTTGAAGCATTCGGTGAAAGGGCGACTTCCATGAGGCGTACTGGCGAATGACGGAGGCGTACACCCCCGCAAAGATCGCGTATCGAGAGCTACGCTCCGCGATCGGCCCCTGGGCCAAGACAAACGGCTATGCACGCTGGACGGGAACCCAGGCGGGGTGGCAGAAGCCCGTGGAAGCTCAGCAACAGCTGCTGTTCAAGTTCGAGGGCTCCAGCTTTGCGAGTCCCGACACCGGCAATTCGTACCACGGCCTCATTCAACTTGAGCCCGTGGGTAGCAAGGGGTCCACGATCCTGCGCCAGTCGGATTTCGCGCGTTGCCTCGTTCAGGTCGAGCTCGATGAGCTCGGGCGAATCCAGGGAGCGATTAACCGACGGCGGCCGCCGTTGCCCTCGTACTTGAAGAAGGACATCGCGCAGGACTCTCTGCTCGGCCACAGTCTGCGCGCGCTGTACGACCCGGCGCCGCAGTACCGCGAAGGGCACATGATCTCCCTCGGATATCACGGCCTTCGGGACGTACGAGAGCTCGCTGCGTTCATTGCGGGCGTGCTGCCACAAGCACTCGAACGGTTCCTGCAAGGACGCGTCGCCCAACCGGTTGACGACACACCGCCGCACTTGCGGCCGAAATGGCTCGGCACTTTGGGCAAGCCAAGTGACGGCGGATGAGGGAGTCGCCAACAGCCGTATGAAGCTTGACCATGTCGCAATCTGGACTGTGGATCTCGAACTGATGCGCACCTTCTACGAGAAGTACTTCGACGCGCAGTCGAACCCGAAATATGAAAATGAACGGAAGAGGTTCACTTCGTATTTCCTGACATTTCCCGGAGGCGGGCGGTTGGAGCTGATGCACCGGCCCGACATCCAGAGGATCCCCGATTCACAGAGCTCACGCGAGCTCATCGGCTACGCACACCTGGGCGTAGAGCTGGGTTCTCGGGCCGCCGTCGACGCCCTGACCAAACGACTGCAGGGCGGCGGGTTCCCGCTTCTGGATGGGCCAAGACGGACGGGCGACGGATATTACGAGAGCATGGTCGCCGATCCCGAAGGCAACCGGATTGTTATCGCCGAATGATGCAGGAGGGCGGTATGCGCCCCATCTATGCCGTAGTGCTGATTGCGATCGTTGCCGCCGCCGCGGGCCCCAGCAGTTGCGGACGACACATCGGAGATGTGGAGGACCGCTGAGGCGTATATCGCCTGCGGCCGTGACTATGTGAAGGCTGCCTACATTCCCACGGTGGAGGGTGCGAAATCCGCGTGCGCAAAGGAGCTCGATGCCTATGGCCTGGCGATGCGCACTCTTGCGGTCAATACGCAGATAGCCGAGGGTAGGTCTCTCGATGCGGCGCAGTCGTTCGCGGCCAAGAAAGAAGCGTGGGCGCGAAATGACGCCCTCGACTCGTTTACCCACAGCGTCAAGGAGTGGATCGAAGAGAAGTAGGAGAACACACCTGGGCTATCTCATCCCCGAGCTTCTGCTCCCGGTGGTCATTGCCGTGGCACACGCGGCCACCAACCGTCATGCGTCGCGGGCTGCCACAGCGGCCTGACTCTTGAGTAGTGCGCCGGCGGTCTGGGACTCTGGCGACGCCTACGAGCAGTATGTCGGGCGCTGGAGCCGGACGGTTGCGACCGAGTTTCTTCGCTGGCTCGCACCTCGTCCGGGCCTCGCCTGGGCGGATGTCGGCTGCGGGACGGGAGCATTGGCGTCCGCCATCCTGACGATGTGTGACCCGTCGTCCGTCTCCGGGATCGACTCGTCGGAGGGCTTCGTGTCCCTGGCGCGCCAACGCATCAGCGACCCGCGGGCTCGCTTCGAGACCGGCGATGCGATACACCTGCCCTGGAATTCGGCTGTCCGGGACGTCACGGCCTCCGGCCTGGTCCTCAACTTCGTGCGGGATCACGATGGCATGGTGCGAGAGATGGCGAGAGTGACCAGACCGGGAGGAACGGTCGCCGCGTACGTCTGGGACTACGCCGGCGGCATGCAGATGATGCGGCGCTTCTGGGACGCGGCGATAGCCGTGAGCCCCCATGACGCGAAGCTCGACCAGGCCGAGCAATTCCCTCTCTGTCAGCCCGGTCCGCTCCAGGCATTGTTCGAGAAGAGTGGCCTCAAGGCCGTGGAGACTCGCGCCATCGAGATTCCAACCGTCTTCCAGACCTTCGACGACTACTGGAAGCCGTTTCTCGGCAGGACCGGCGCGGCACCGTCCTATCTGGCCTCGGTCGATGGCGAGGTGCGCGAACGAATCCGCCGACACCTCGAGTCGCGCCTTGCGCCGACACCGGGCAGGCCGATCGAGCTGACCGCTCGAGCGTGGGCGGTTCGGGGAGTTGTCTGATGCTCACGATCTCCGCGACTGAAGAGTGGCGCGCAGCACACCCCGGTGCAACGATCGGCCTGCTCGAGCTCTCCGGCCTGGAGAACACGGGCTCGTCTTCCCGATTGACCGAGCGCAAACGCGCCATCGAAGCCGGCTTGCGAGAGCGCTACAAAGGATTTACCCGTCAGGACTTCCTGGCGCTTCCGGTGATGGCCGAGTACGAGCGGTACTACAAGCGCTTCAACAAGACCTATCACGTGCAGCTCCAGCTCGAGTCGATCGTCCTGAAAGCGAAGCCCCTTCCCGATGTATCGCCCGCCGTCGACGCCAATTTCATGGCGGAAGTCGAGACCTTGATCCTGACGGCGGGGCACGACGTCGAGAAGCTGCGCGCGCCGATCGTGATCGACGCATCGCGCGAGGGTGAGCAGATGACGCAGATGAACGGCACACCCAGAGCGATTCGGTCGGGCGACATGATCATGCGGGACGCGGACGGAATCTCCTGTTCGGTCATCTATGGGCAGGACGCGCGGTCACCGGTCTCCCCACAGACTTCCCGTGTGCTGTACGTCGCCTATGCGCCGGCCGGGGTAGCCACGGAGGTCGTCGAGCGTCAGCTCCGCGGGATCGAAGAGCACATTCGCCTGGTGTCGCCGGGTGTCGCGGTGGAGCAGCGCCGCCTGCTCACCGCCTGAAGACGCGCCCGTCCATGGCGAGAGTCGGAATCGTCGGCGGCCTTGGACCGGAATCCACGATCGACTATTACCGCCGCATCCTGGAAACGTGGCAGCGAGACGATCCATCGACGACCCCCTCGATCGTCATCGACAGTCTCGACGTTCAGCGGGCGCTGCGCCTCGTCGAACGTGACCGGCCGGCGCTCGTCGAGTACCTGCTGGCGTCGGTGCTCAGGCTCGCGGCTGCCGGCGTGGACTTCGTCGCCATGACCGCCAATACGCCTCACATCGTGTTCGACGAGATCGCGTCGCGGTCGCCGGTCCCTCTGGTCAGCATCGTCGAGGTTTGCGCCCAGGAGGCGAGACGGCGCGGATTGCGTCGACTGGCTCTTCTCGGCACGCGATTCACGATGGAAGCCCCGTTCTACCCGGCGGTATGCGCGCGTCACGGCATCGTCGCGGTCGCTCCGACTGACGCGGACCGCGCCTGGATTCACGCGCGGTATGTGGGCGAGCTTCTCAAGGGCGAGTTTCGAGACGACACCCGGTCGGAGTTCGTATCGCTCGTCGGCCGTCTGCGGGATCAGGAGCGCATCGACGGAGTCATTCTGGGCGGGACCGAGCTGCCATTGCTGCTACCCGCTCCGGTCATCGCGGGCGTCCCGGCGCTCGACACGACGGCGCTACATGTCGCCGCCATCGTCGAGCGCCTGCGCACACTCGACACGCCACCGTCCTAGGCGCGCGCTACCCGCCGTAGAAGACCTTGTCGCCGAGCTCCTTCATCCACAGGGTCGCGTCGTCCGCCCGTCCGTCGATCGTCTTGGCGAGGCCGACCTCGACCACCTTGCCGACGAAGATCGAGTGGTCGCCCATCTCCACCGTCGTCTCGAGCGAGCACTCGATGAACGCGGGCGTGCTGGCCAGGATCGGCGCGCCGGTCTTGCCCGGGCGGAAAGGCTCGCCGGAGATCGTGTCGCCCTTCTTCTCGGCGGGCTTGAAGAACGTGAAGGCCAGCGCTTGCTGCCCCTTGCCGAGCACGTTCAGCGCGAACGCCTTGGTGTCCTTGATGAGCGCGTGGCCCGCCGAGTCGGTCTTGACCCCGACCACCACGAGCGGCGGCTCGAACGAGGCCTGGGTGACCCAGTTGACCGTGCCGGCCGAGATGCGGCCGTCCTTGTGCGCGGCGGTGAGGACGTAGAGGCCGTACGGGATCATCCGGAGCGTGGTCTTCTTGACGTTCGGGTCCATGGGTCCCTCCTGGCCGGGAGGATACGGCGGATGCCGGCCCGGGTCCAGCGGTCGGGGCGACTTTGCAGACCTCACGCTTTCGCGTAACATCGGCTCACGACGCCGATTCCTCCGAGGAGGGGCCCATGCCGCTGACTGAGCTCAACCACTACTTCATCCGCGCGAACGAACTCGAGAAGACGAAGGATTTCTACTGCGACGTGCTCGGCTTCCAGGTCATGCCGCGGCCGACCTTCCCGTTCCCCGGCTACTGGCTCGGGGTGAACGGCAAGATCCAGGTGCACATGGGGCCGGACGGCATCGACAACGCCGACATGTACTACCTCGGCACGCCGAAGAACGCGGTCACGGATCACGCGGGCGTCGTCGATCACATCGCGTTCCTGGCCACCGAGCCGGGCAACTTCATCCGGCGCTTCAAGGAGCGTGGCATGGACTTCCAGCCGCGCTCGCTCCCGGAGTTCGACCTCTACCAGATCTTCATCAAGGACCCGAACGGGCTCACGATCGAGCTCAACTTCTTCGGCGTGAAGGACGTCACGGACTGGGGCGGCGAGGACTACTCGAAGATGCCCCAGGTCGCCAGCATGCGCGCATGACCGATCCCGGGCGCGCGTCCGTGAGCTTCGCCGACGTCGGCTACGACGAGGCGATGCGCCGGGCGCGCGCCCTGGTGCCCGCGCTGCGCGAGCGTGCCGGCCGCGCGGAGCTCGGACGCCAGATGGCGGCCGAGACGCTCGACGATCTTCATCGCACCGGCCTCTTTCGCTTTCACCAGCCGCGGCGCTGGGGCGGCATGGAGCTCGACTTCGTCGCGCTGTTCGACGTGCCGGCCGAGATCGCCCGCGGCTGCGCCTCGACGGGCTGGAACGTCGCGAATCTCGGTGTGCATCACTGGATGCTCGCGCTCTACGACGAGCGCGCCCAGGAAGAGATCTGGGGCAAGAACCCGGACGCGCTGATCGCCTCCGGTATCGCCTACCCCCAGGGCAGCGGGCGCCGCGTCGATGGCGGTCTCGTCGTCAGCGGCTTCTGGAACTTCTCGAGCGGAGTCGACGCCTCCGACTGGAACATGCTGGCCGTCATGGTCCGCGACGGCGAGCGCGTCGTCGATCACCGCATGTGCCTGGTGCCGAAGAGCGACTACGAGATCGTCGACGACTGGACCACGCTCGGCATGCGCAGCACCGGCTCCAAGTCGGTCCGCGCGAAGGACGTGTTCGTGCCCGAGCACCGCGCGCTGTCGATGTACCTGGCGCGGGGCGGCAGTCAGTTTCCCGGGGCGCGCGTCAACGCGAATTCCCTCTACCAGGTGCCGCTCGCGGCGCTCGGCTCACACTGCCTGGCGGGGGCCGGCGTCGGCAACGCGCAGGCGGCGCTCGATCTCACCATCGAGGCGATTCGCGAGCGGAGCACCAACTACACCGCGATGCGGATGCGCGACTTCCAGGCGGTGCAGCTCCGCGTCGCGCGCGCCGGCGCGATGGTCGATCTGGCCCGTCTCTCGATCCGCGCGGACTGTCTGGAGGCCGATCGGATCGCCCGCGAGGGCCGCGTGCCGACGATCGAGGAGAAGCTGCGCTACAAACGCAACGTCGCCTACGCGATGGAGCTCTGCACCGAGGCGGTCGATTCGCTGCATGCGCTCGCCGGCGCCAACGGGATCTACGACCGCTATCCGATCCAGCGCCTGTTCCGTGATCAGCACGCGCTGAGCGCGCACATCGGGTTCAGCTGGGACGCGCAGGGCGGGCCGTGGGCGCTGGTCGCGATGGGTGGGGAGTTCGCGAGCCCGACTATGTAAGTCGGAGGGGGCGAGACGCCCCCTCCGACGCCTCCCCGGTTCGCGGGTGCGCCCGTTTACTCCTTCACTCCTTCTTGTTTCTGATCGGAGGGGGCGAGGCGCCCCCTCCGACGCCTCCCCGGTTCGCGGGTGAGTCGTAGTACGACTTGGTGCAGGCTGCTAGGGTCATCGTCACCACCTTAGTGCCGATGATGTCATCCGAGTTTTCGAACAGGCTGACGAGCCAAGCAATGATGGCAACCGACGACCGCCGCCGCGATGAATCCGACGGCGGCCCCAATCGCACCGCCGATTGCTCCGCCGACCGCTCCTTGCCACCGCGTCCTTACCTTGGCTTGCTACCTGGGCCCACAGGTCTTTGAGAAACTTGTAGAAGCCCCCGTCGTCCTTCTCCGCCAAGCTAGATGATCGCGGAGTAGACGTAAGGGAAACCCGCCGAGTTGGTCGACCAAGTCCCAGCTAGCGAAAGCCTTGCTAGACCCGAAATCGACGAGTTCGCCTTCGTCGAAGTCGTCTGACACCTTGAACTGGTCGACGAGCACGGTCGTCTTCCCGTCGGCGGTCGTGAAGTTGCCACCCATGTTGATCGCGTCGGAGCCCTCGAGCAACTCGTAGGTTTCCTGCACGCAGCGGACCTTGCGGATGAACAGCCGCATCTTCTTGAATGCGAGACCAGCGATCAGATCTGGGTCCAGGTGAATCACCGGTTGCCCAGGCATCTGATGCTGGACTACGACGTGCGGATTATCGTGGACCACCTTGCCGAGGATCAGATGGGTCTGGTTGAGGCTCTTGCTTGACCGCTTCCGAGTCGACCGAGAGTTTGCCGACGCGCCCTGCAAGTTCGTCGGACCCGATGGCCGGATACTCGTCTGGGCTGACGGCGGCGAAACGCCCGAAGTGCATCGTCCGCAGGGCCGGTGGGCCGGCTCAGTACCGCATGGGCCCGCTCGCGGAACCGCTGACGGGTCGCCGGCTTTTCGCGGACCAGGAGCGCCCGTACTGCCTGGTCAAGCTGACCTTTGGCCCTGGGTTGCCCCTCTGCCGCCACAGCCGCCAGAGAGTAACGGATGTTGGCGATCACATCATTGGCGATGGCTCTCAGGTGGGGGTCCGACGGCAGGGCCGGGTCGACTCAGAACCGGCTGATCGGAGCGAGGCGCCCCCTCCGATACCTCCCCGGTTCGCGGGTGCGCCCGTTTACTCCTTCACTCCTTCTTGTTTCTGATCGGGGGGGCGAGACGCCCCCTCCGATACCTCCCCGTTTCGCTTGGTTGCCCGAACACCCTGACTAGTCACTCGAACCAGCACTCCGGTCAACGGGTTGCGGTGGTCGCGGCGTCCATTACTGCTTCGGGGGTGTCGGGGTCGATTGAGCAGTCAGGAGCCAGCAGAAGGAAACGGCCGCGCATTTCGTTGATCGCTTGGCGGCCGCGGGCGGCGACTTCTCCTGGAGGCAGGCCCTTGATCACTGGCTTGGCCGGTAGGCCGCCTACTACGGCGCGGCCGGTGCGCCGGTGTGCTTCGGTCAGCGACGGGTTGCCGGGAACGACGGCCCAGCTCAGCGCGGTCGCGGGATAGTCGACGAACTCGTCGAAGAGGATCCCGGTGCCGCAGACGTGGAGCAGGTTGAACGGCGCGTTCGCGACCTGGCCGAGAATCCGCAGATCGTGAGGGCGCTGGAAGCGGCGGCACTCGGCGGTGGTCGAGAGCTCCTGCGTGGCCATGTTGGTGGCGTAGAACAGGCCGTCGGCGCCCTCGGCCACCGCCGCGCGCGCATAGGCCGCGAGCGTCTCCGCCATCGCGTGAAGCGCATGGTCTACCGCCGCCGGCTCGGAGCGCATCAGCGAGACTGCCGCGGCACGACCGCCCGCAAGTAGAAACGGTAGGACCATCAGCGGCGAGAACACCGTCCAGATGATCGGCGTCTCGCTTCCGACCGCCTTGCGGATCGCTCGCAACGCCTGGAGCTGCTCGGCGAGCGCCCCCGTTCGCGGGTCCGCGGGTTCGAGCCGGCGTAGATCATCCGCCATCGCGAGCGGCGCGCGTGTCACGGTGTACGGCGTCGCGCGCTCGCGCGAGGGCGTGTAGCGGAGTCCCCACATCTCCGCGAAACACTGCGCGCGGCTCTGGGGCTTCAGAAAGTCCCAGTCGAATCGCCCGGCGAGCCGGAGCGTCTCGGCGGTCAGCGTCTCCGCCGAGTTCTCGGTCGCAAAGTTGTGAAGCCAGAGGCTCACGGGCACGCGATCGACCGGCGCCCCGCGCAAGGCCGCCAGGACGCGCTCGCGCTTGGTCATGTCAAAACTCCTGGAGCATTGAAAGGACCTGAATCACGCGGCCGATCATAGTACAGTTGCCCGCCAGGAGGGCGATCCGCCATGTACGAAGTCTTTGCGCTCAAGTACGGCGAGCGAGACACCACGAAGTGCCAGTTCTTCTACCGCGAGTCCTCGCACGACAAGCTCACGCTCGACTACTTCGTATGGCTGATCCTCGGCGGTCCGCAGCCGCTCCTGGTCGACACCGGCTTCCGCGACGACGACGCGCGCGCCCGCGGCATTCGCAACTACGTGAGCCCGGCGGCGATGGTCGAGCGCGCCGGGGTCAAGCCCGGCGACATCCCGATCTCGCTGATCACCCACCTGCACTACGATCACTGGGCGGGCCACAGCCTGTTCCCGAACGCGGAGTTCTGGATCCAGGGCGAAGAAGTCGCGTTCTGGACCGGGCCGTTCGGCCGGCTGCCGGCGTTCCGCGGGTCCGCCAACGTCGAGGCGCTGGCGCACCTGACCACGTTGAACTACGGCAACAAGATCCGGATCGTCGAGGGCGACCACGAGGTGTGGCCGGGCATTCGCGTGCACCGGGTCGGCGGCCACACGGCCGGCCTGCAGATCGTCAGCGTCGAGACCCGGCGCGGCACCGTCGTCCTGACGTCCGACGCGTCGCACTTCTATCACAACGTCGAGACGCGTCAGCCGGTGCAGATCATCACCAGCCTGCCGGAGATGCTCACGGCCTTCGACACGATCGATCGGCTCGCCGGCTCCGCAAAGCTCGTCGTCGCGGGCCACGATCCGCAAGTCGCCGAGCGCTTCAAGCCGGTCGAGCCGGGGATCATCAAGATCGCCTGAGGGCGCAGAGCTATGCCGACCTCCACCATGAAAGCCGCGATCCTTCACGGCGCCGACGACATGCGGGTCCAGGCCTGGACCCGCCCAGAACCCGGCCCTGGCGAGGTGCTCCTGAAGGTCGAGGTCGCGTCGATCTGCGGCACGGACGTGAAGGTGCTGCACCGTACGCTTCAGGGTCAGCCGGCGGGCCAGTTCGTCATGGGTCACGAGTACGCTGGCACCGTGGCCGCCCTCGGGCCCGGCGTCGACGAGTTCCGCGTGGGCGATCGCGTGGCCGTCGAGGTGCACAAGGGCTGCGACCGCTGCGAGAACTGCATCAAGGGCTGGTACACGTCCTGCCTCAACTACGGCGACGTGTCCAAGGGCCACCGCGCCAAGGGCCTCACCTGCGACGGCGGATTCGCCGAGTTCGCGGTGAACCACATCAACACGCTCTATCGGCTCCCGGAGAACCTGTCCTTCGAGCAGGCCTGCATGGTGACGACCGCGGCCTCGCCGCTCTGGGCGATCGACCTGATGGGCGGCTACGTCGCCGGCGAGACGGTGCTCGTGCAGGGTCCCGGCCCCATCGGGCTCATCGCCGTCCAGCTCTGCAAGGCGCTCGGCGCCGCGCGCGTGATTCTCACCGGCACCCGCGACTCGCGGCTGGCGATCGGCAAGCAGCTTGGCGCCGACCACACCATCAACGTTCGCAGCGAGAACCTCCGCGATCGGATTCGCGACATCACGGGCGGCCGCGGGGCCGACTGCGTCCTCGAGTGCGCCGGCGGGCCGAGCTCCATGCAGGAAGCGCTCGAGAACGTCAAGCGGGGCGGCCGCATCGGCGTCGTCGCCTGGTACGCGGGCCCGGTCGAGGTCGACATGAACCTCGCCGTGCGCTCGAACGTCCGCATCTACGCGGCGCGCGGCGAGGGCGGGATGAACTGCGGGCGCTCGCTCGAGCTCATGAGCAAGGGCAAGATCCTGGCCGATCCGATCATCACGCACCACTTCGGGCTCGATCAGATCCACGACGCCTTCCGCACGTATACCGAGCGGATCGGCAACGCCCTCAAGGTCGTCATCCACGTCTAGCCCGGCCGGGCGTTATCTCTTTGGCCGGAGCCCCATTCCTTCATATTATCGATAGGGTCGCCACTCGGAGGGGCTATGACGACCTACAATGCCGTTGGCTACGCGCTACTGAGCCTGCACGCGCTGGTCTCTGCGTTCCTCGCGCCGCCGGCATTGGGTGCAGCCGGCGGCCTCGTGGTCGGCGGATTGTATCTCGTGTTCATCTGGCTCGTCGCCGGGCTCTATCTTCCCGAGATCCTCCACATGGGCATCGCCCATCGGGCGCTCGAGTTCAAAGGCTGGTTCGTCAAATCGACCACGCTCGTGTGCAACACGATCGGGATCTACGTCAATCCCCGCTCGTGGGTGAACCGTCACCGCCACCACCACGCCTTCTCCGACCGCGACGGTGATCCGAACAAGCTGGGTGTCGACGGCTTCTGGAAGACGCTCTATCTGTGCTTGTTTCCGTATCGGTGCCAGTTCGATATGGCGCGCGATCCGATCTTCGAGACCTGGCCGATGCGCCTGGCCTCGAGCCCGTTCTTCGCGGTCGTGGCGCAGATCACCAGCTATGGCTTCCTCTGGCTGCTCGTGTCCGACTGGGCGTACGCGCTGGCGCTCTGGGTCAGCGTGCGGCTCATCGCCCTGTGGACGAACATGGTGCAGAACTACTGGACGCACGACCGCCGCTTCGGTGCGCGCCGCTATCAGGACGACGACAACGCGATGAACATCGGCGAGTGGCTCCCGGTGACGGCCACGTTCAGCGCCTGCCTGCAGAACAACCATCACCACTATCCACAGTTTTTCCGGCTCAGCCACTCCCCGGCCGAGTACGACTTCGGCTTCCAGATGGTGCGCCTGATGAAACGCCTGGGTCTGGTGAAGCCCTCGAACACCGGCGGGCGGCTGCCCGCGGGTCTCGAGCTCGAGGAAGTTGGGCTTTAAGATTTCCGCTCCGCTTCGCGCCGCGCTGGCGGCGGTCCTGCTGATCGGCGTGTCGGCGTCGCCCAGCTCGAGCGATGTCGCTCAGCGCGTCGTCGACGTGCCGACTCGCCCCGGCGTGATTCAGCGATTCCTGTTCGTGGCTCCGCCGCAGCCCAAGGCCGCCGTCGTCCTGTTCGCGGGCGGCCACGGCGGCCTCCAGATCTCCTCCGACGGGCGATTGCAGTGGGGAGCGGGGAATTTCCTGGTTCGCTCGCGCCAGCTCTTCGTCGACCGGGAGCTCGCGGTCGCGATCGTCGACGCGCCGTCGGACCGGCAGGGCATCCCGTTCCTGTCCGGCTTCCGCCAGACCCGCGAGCACGCCGCCGACATCAAGGTCGTCATCGCCTGGCTGCGCGAGCACGTTCAGGTGCCGGTGTGGCTGATCGGGACGAGTCGCGGCACGCAATCCGTGGGGTTTCTCGCGACCCAGCTGACCGGGCGAGACGGACCGGATGGGATCGTGCTCACGTCGACGATTCTCACCGACAACCGCGGCCGCGCCGTGCCCGCGATGGATCTCGACAAGCTGCGGATCCCCGTGCTCGTCGTCCATCACGAGCAGGACGGCTGCAGCCTGTGCCTCTTCCGCGATATGCCGCCCCTGATGCACAAGCTCGACGCGGTCCCGAAGAAGGCGCTGATCACGTTCAAGGACGGGCAGAGCCGCGGCGACCCGTGCGAGGCCTTCGCCTATCACGGCTACAACGGGATCGAGCGCGAGGTGGTCGCTCAGATCGCCGGGTGGATCGTCTCCAAGTAGCCCCGGTTACCGCGCCGCGGCCGGCGCGGCCTCCACCACCGCCGACGTGTAACCGCTGTAGCGCCGATAGCACCGCACCGCGTTCTCCCAGAGCAGCTTGCGCCGAGCGCCCTCGCCGACCGACGTCCACTTCAGGACCGCGTCGACCGACTTCGGGAACCAGCTCTCCGAGTGCGGATAGTCCGTCGCGAACATCAGGGTGTTCTCGCCGATCGCCTCGATGGCCTGACGCAAGGACAGCTCGCCCTCGTGGAGCTGGATGCTCTGGAAGTATTGCGGCCCGCGGATGTACTCGCTCGGCTTGCGCTTCAGCCGCGGCAGCGCGTGCTGGCTCATCTCGGCCTGCTCGTCGAGCCGCGAGGCCCAGAAGGCGAGCCACCCGTGGCCGCACTCGAGCGAGGTCAGACGCAGGTTCGGAAAGCGATCGAGCACGCCCGAGCCGATGATCGCCGCCATGTTGCGCTGGGCGTTCCACACGTGGCTGGCGGAGCGCACCAGGAACATGTTGTCCCAGTTGTCCCACATGCCCGGCGGATACGGGATCGACATCGTGAACGAGTGGATCACCACGGTCAGGTCGTGCTCCTGCGCCGCCGCCCAGATCGGCTCCCAGTCGGGATCGTCGAGCGTCATGCCCGGCGGGCAGATCGGGAAGATGCCGACCGGCCACCGCTCCTTCCCGCAGCGCCGGATCTCGGCAACCGAGCCGGGGACGTCGCGAACCGAGACGTGGAGCACGCTCGTGAGCCGATCGGGGTACGGCGCGCAGTAGTCCTTGAGGAAGCGGTGATACGCCTGGTACATCGACGTCTCGACCGCGACGTCGTCGAGACCGCGAAAACGAGGCGATACCGCCCGAGGGCAGGACCATGTTCACGTCGACGCCCTCGATGTCCATGTCCTTGATGCGCGCGTGCGAGTCGAAGCTGACTCGATCGTCGGGAAACGGCGGCCCCTGCCAGCGCACGTCCCACGGCGTGCCGCCGTCCTTGAGGCCGCGCGAGACCGACTCGGCCGGCGGCACCCGATCGCGAGAGCCGAGCATCCGATTCAGGTCGGGCCGCTTGCCGACGCGGTAGCGTGACATGCCGCCTTTGGCAGGCGCGCGCCCGACGAGAGGGCCGAGCGCCGCAAGGCGGGCCTTGTCGGCGGCCGAGAGGTACGCCTCGATCGGTTCGGCGGCTTCGATGATGTGCGTGTCGGCGTCGAAGATCCGGTAGCCGGAGCGTGCCATAAGAGAGTCCCTCCTCGCGACGTTGCTATCGAGTCAGTCGGCTGGCTCCATCCGGTAGAGACGCAGGAGCTTGAGCAGCGGAACATCCTGCGCGCTGAACAGGACGACCGGCTCGGTACCCAGGTTCGCGTGCGCGTGACGAGCCCGCGGCGGGATCACGAAGAAGTCGCCCGGCTCCCACTCGAAGATCTGATCGTCGACGGTGGTGGTCCCCCGCCCCTGCACCACGCGATAGACGGCGGTGCTCGTCTCGCGGTGTGCCCTGGTCCGCACGCCCGGGCGCAGCATCTGCAAGTAGCACCCGACCGGTCGGGCGGAGCGAGCCTCCGCTCGCCGGATCGGCGTACTCGAGCAGGACGTCGTCGAACGGATCGGGCGCTTGCTCGGCGCGCTTCAGGAGCGCCGCGTAGGCCTCGGTCCACGGGAAGTAGATGTCACGCCCGGGGCTGCGGAGCGCCGGCTGCTGCTCGTCCGGATACGGCTCGAAGGTCAGGTTCTCGAGAAAGCGCACGATCTGCCAATCGAGGATGTCCATCCAGTAGATGGGCTTGCCGCCCTCGTTGCCGTGGTCGTGCCACGCCATCCCGGGGGTCACCACCAGGTCGCCGGGCTTCATGGCGCACTTCTGACCGTCGACGGTCGTGAAGGCTCCTTCACCATGGAGCATGAACCGGATCGCGGTCGGCGAGTGTCGATGGGCCGGCGCGACCTCGCCGGGCAGCAGGTACTGAACCGCCAGCACGAGACTGTGGGCGACGGTCCGCTCCGGCACTCCCGGGTTGTGCAGACGCAGAACCCGGCGCTCGGCTCCGCGATGCGGGCTCAGGTATTCGCTGCTCTCGAACAGCAGCGGCTCGATGTCGCGCCAGCGCCAGTGGCGCGCTTGCGTCGCGGTGGGCTTCGGCGGAATGAGCGGCCCCGGCCTGGACCACGGCGCGTCGAGCCCCGCCGCCCTCAGCCGCGCGCAATACGCCTCGAGCTCCTCGACCGACCGCGTCGTCTGGACCGCCATGATGCCTCTCCTTGACCCGGATTCTAGCCGAACACGCTACTCTGAGGGCCCGATAAGCGGGCGACCGCGCTATCCTCCCCGGAGACCTGCATGACTGCCACCGAAGCCGCGCAGCGCGAAGCCGTGTCGCGAAACGACGAGCTGATCGACACCGCTCTGATCCGCGCGTGGCTGGCCTGGGGGCTCGGCTGGCTGCTCTTCTTTCCCACGATCGGCGCGTTCATCTCGACCAAGTTCAACTATCCGGAGTTCCTCGGCGACACCGCGTGGCTCACGTTCGGCCGGCTGCGCCCGATGCACGTGAACGGGGTCATCTGGGGCGCCTTCTCCACGCTCTTCATCGGGCTCTGCTACTACATCGTGCCCCGCCTCTACCGGCGTGCGCATCTGGGGCGAGCGCTGGAGCCAGCGGTCTGCTTGTGGATCTGGAACCTGAACCAGGCGGCGATCGTGGTGCTGCTGGCCCTCGGCTGGAACCGGGGCTGGGAGGCCGGAGAGTTCCCGCTGATCAACGTGGTCGTGACGTTCGTGGCGCTGCTCGTTCCTCACCCTGCAGTTCCTGATGACGATCAAGCAGCGCCGGGACCGGCCGCTCTACGTCTCGCTCTGGTACCTGATCGCCGCGTTCGTGTGGACCGACGTGAACCTGGTGCTGCTCATGCTCGGCCCCTCTCACATCCCCGGCATCAACAACGCGGCGTGGCACGGGCTCTTCATCCACTACGTCGTCGGCCTCTGGATCACGCCCGCCGGCTACGTCCTGATCTACTACTTCCTGCCGGCCAGCGTGAAGAACCCGATCTACAGCCACCGGCTCTCGCTGATCGGCTTCTGGTCGCTCGCGTTCTTCTATCCGTTCGTCGGCATCCACCACTATCTCTACTCGCCGATCGCCGACTGGGCGGAGACGATCGCGATCGTCTCGTCGATGATGCTGATCATCCCCGTGTGGACCGTGCTCCAGAACTTCTTCGGCACGATGATCGGCCGGTGGCCGGAGTTCTCGGGCGAACCTGCCGGCGAAGTTCCTGATCGTCGGCTCGCTCATGTACCTGGTCGGCTGCTTCCAGGGCTCGCTGGAGGCGCTCCGCTCGGTCCAGCAGCCCACGCACTTCACCGACTTCGTCATCTCGCACTCGCATCTCACGATCTTCGGCACGTTCGTCGTGTGGGCGATCGCCGGCACCATGTACGTCTGGCCGCGGCTCGCCGGCGACGCTCCGCTGTGGAGCTTCCGCGCCGCCAACTGGGGATTCTGGCTCGTCACCCTGGGCATCGCGGCGATGGTGCTCGTGCTGGCCGCGCAGGGGCTGCAGCAGGGCTTCATGCTGATGGCCGGTACCGAATGGGTGCACTCGATCAACGCGATCCGGCCCTACTGGTGGGTACGGAGCCTGACCGGCATCGCCATGGACGTCGGCGTGTCGCTGCTGGTCTACACCCTCATGAAGACGTCGCTCGCCGGCGGCCGGCATGACGTCGCCGGGCCGCCATGAGATCGATCGGCTCGCTCGCGGTCGGCGCCGGCTTCTTCTTCGTGACGCTGGCGATGTTCGTCCAGGGCTTTCTGCCGGCGATGATCCCGGAATCGCGTTCCACGCAGGTGAGCCGCGCGGTGCGGACGGACGCGGGCGACGTGAAGTGGGTGCGCTACGACGCCTCGGACTACACGGCGCTCGAGCGCGTCGGTCGCAGCGTCTACATCCGCGAGGGCTGCTGGTACTGCCACAGCCAGTACGTGCGGCCCGTGGCCGGCGAAGACCTGCGCTGGGGGCCGGTCTCCGAGGCCGGCGAGTACGCGTTCGACCTTCCGCACCTTTTCTCCACGCGACGGATCGGCCCCGACCTGACGCGTGTCGGGCTCAAGTACGGCGACGACTGGCACTACGCGCATCACTGGGATCCGCGCCTGGTCGTGCCGGACTCGATCATGCCGAGCTTCAAGTGGCTCTACACGCGGCTGCGCGTGCCCCTGCGACAATGCCGACGCGGCGCCGACGCTCGCGCCATCTCCGGAGCTGCGGGCGTACTTCACGATGAAGGCCGAAACGTCGATTCCGTCTCTACCCCAACGCCGACGGGATCACGTTCGTGGCGCCCCCGGCCGAACGGCTCGATGGCCGCTCGACGGCACGCCCGTCATCGACCTCAAGGGCTTTGGCGATCGGCCCCCGCGCTCGTGTCGATCACCCTCGTCTTTCCCACGCACGAGCTGGTCGGGTTGGTCCGCTACCTCCAGAAGCTCGGCACCAACCGCGGCGCCTGGCGCGAGGTGTTCGAGCCGCAGATGGTCGGCGTCTCAGTCATGAGCATTCCGAGCAGCCCGGATCTCCTGGCGCTCGGCCGCGAGGTCTACCACTCCCGGTGCGTCGGCTGTCACGGCAAGAGTGGCGACGGCAACGGCCTGGCCGCGACCTTCCTCTCTCCCCGTCCTCGCAACTTCGCCCCCGGCGTCTTCAAGTTCCGCACGACGCCCTCGGGCTCGCTGCCGACCGATGGAGACCTGTACCGCACGGTCACGCGCGGCGTCCGCTGGACCGCGATGCCCACGTGGCATGAGCTGCCGGACAAGGAGCGCCTTGCCGTCGTCGCGTTCATCAAGACCTTCTCGGGCCGCTGGAAGGACGAACACGCCGAGCCGGCGACCGCGATCAACGACCCGCCCACGGCCACGACCGAGCTCGTCGCGCGCGGCAAGGATCTCTACCGCGCGGCCAACTGCTTCCAGTGTCACGGCGAGGACGGCAAGGGTGACGGCCCGTCGGCGGCGCAGCTGACGCGACGACCTGAGTTCCCGATCCGCCCGACCGATTTCACGCGCGGCCAGTTCAAGAGCGGGCCCGCCGTCCGCGACGTCTTCCGCACCATGACCCTCGGGCTCGACGGCTCGCCGATGCCCTCGTTCGCCGACTCGATGAGCGACGAGAGCGCTGGGCGATCTCGTACTACGTGCTCTCGCTCTCGGCCTGGGCGGATCCGTTGACGGGCGAGAAGCTCGACCTGCCGGCCCCGCGCGCGCGCGCTCGACTCGCCGGACGTCGCCGCCGACCATCCGCGCCTGGCCCTCGATCCCGCGCGGCCGAGCCCGTCGCGACGGAGCAGCCGAGTCGCGGACCCGGTATCCTGGAATTCGCGAATGATCGAGCACCTGACGCTCGGCGCGTTCGCGGTCGCGCTGCTGATGAGTCTCGCGGCCGTGTGCGCCTTCGTCTGGGGCGCCGCGAGCGGCGCGTTTCGCGGCGTCGAGAGGATCAAGCATCAGGTGCTCCACGTGGAGGGGATTGGATGAGCGAACGGACGCCTGAGCATCACCCGAAGTTCGGTGAGGTCGAGCCCTACGCGCAGGGCGAGATCCGCGTCTATCGCGGCATCGTCAACAAGTGGCTCCTGGTCGTCTACGCGATCCTCGCCGTGTGGGGCGTCTACTATCTCGTCAAGTTCTGGGGCGGGCTCGGACCCGGCCTGGGCGTCGAGCCGCTAGGAGCAGGACATGAGGGCCGAGCACGTCCTGATCCCGCTGGCGCTGCTGAATCTCTTCACGCTGATCCTCGGACTCCTGTTCAACGCCTTCGCGAGTCTCCTGGGGATCACGTAGCGCTGATGACGATCGTTCGCCCCGAAGTCGCCGCGATCGTTCTGATCGTGGCGGGCGCCTCCGCCGTCGGCTGGTGGCGGCTGCGGCGGCGCGGCGGCATGGTCTCGGAGTGGCGCGTCGCCGCGTCAGCGGGCGGATTGCTCGGCGTGCTCGTCGCGCTCTCGGCGCCGCTCGACCGGCTGGCGCACGCGGAGCTTTGCGGCTCACATGGTGCCAGCATCTCCTGCTGATCGCCGGCGCCGTGCCCCTCCTGCTCCTGGCTGACCCTTTCGCGGCGCTTTGCTGGGCGCTACCGGCGCCGGTTCGCCTGCGCGCCGGGCACCTGCTCCGCGTGGGGACGCCGCTGCGCGCGCTGTGGCGCGGGCTCACCGCCGTCTCGGTCGCGTGGCTCGCGCACGTGGCCGCGGTCTGGCTCTGGCATCTGCCGCGCGCATACGACGCGGCCGTAGCTGATCGCGTCGTCCACGACGTGGAGCACCTGGTCTTCTTCGGCACGGCCGTGCTGTTCTGGTGGCCGATCATCCAGCCGGCGCCGCGGCTGCGGCCGCCGGCGGGCTACGGCGATCCGCGTGGGCTATCTCGTGCTCGCGGCCCTGCAGGGCTCGCTCCTCGGCCTGCTCCTCACGATGAGCCGCGAGGCGTGGTACCGCGCCTATCCGAGCGCGGAGGACCAGTCGCTCGGCGGCCTGGTCATGTGGGGCGTCGGCGGCGCCGTCGACATGGTGGCCGTGCTGATCCTGGTCGGCAGCTATCTCGGCGCGCAGGACCGGGCGCCGCGATACGGCCCGCAGTCTCTCGAAGTGAACAGTCTCACAGGCGCTGCACCTTCGCCTCCACCTGTTCCCGCCAGAACGCCATGTCCATCTCGCGGTACATCACCAGCGCGAGTCTGCAGGTGTCCTCCGCCTTCGCCCGTTGGCCGATGCGACGGTAGAGCTTGCCAGGCTCAGATGGCAATGCGCCACGAGCGGGCGCATACCGAGCTCCTCAGCCAGCGCTAGACTGCCGCGTAGTGCTTTCAGCGCCGAGCGCGTCGGTCGAATCGCCGGAAGAGCCGTGATCTCGGCGAGGACTCGGAGCGCCAGAGCCTCATTGGCTGCCGTTCCTGATGCTTCCTCGACAGCTCCACCGCGCTTCGAGCGCGTGCAGAGCCTCCTGGCACGGCCGAACCGAAAATACGCTTCGGCCAGACGGCTCATGCGCACGGCAAGGCCCAGGCCCATCGCGCTGATCGACACTTCGCTTCGATCCGCCTGCTCGAGGAGTGGCAGACTTTCGGTCGACGCCGCGAGGTCTGCACATAGCCCTGCGACAGCGGATCGCGTCACCGTCACTTCCCGTGCGCAGAAGGACGACCCGCGCTCGACGCGCTGCACGGTGTCCAGGTCACCTGGTCCAGCTTCACGCCTCCAGTGCGCCGTATGACTCGATCACGGTCTGCAAATAGTTCGCCCGCTCGGCGATACTGCATGGCCTGTTCCGCATGTAGAGCGCGCGCCGAACCATCCATAGGAAAACAGGTACGCGAGCCACGCGTGCGGCCACGCTTTCGAAAAAGCTCGGTAGCGCGCCCGGGTAGGGCGCGGAATCTCGCGCGTGGAGCTCGAGCGCTCCGCGCTGGTCCGCGAAAGCCTGGATGGTCTCGAGGAAGAGAGACGTCGCCTGCCGGAGGTCGCCGCCGGCAAAGTGCGCCTGAGCCAGCCGATACTTCGCTTCGATCTGGAGACCCTGATCTCCGAGCTCGCCCGCGATGTCGAGTGCCTGCCGGCTCGCCTCGAGGGCGCGTCGATGGTCGCCGACGTTGCGCAGACGCGCGCCCATGTCGGAGAGGACGAGCCCAAGCCGGCGCCGATCGCCAAGCGCTCGCGCCAGGACTTCGGCTTCACGCATGTAACTCAGGATGCGGTCGTACTGGCCTAGAGGAGCGAGGACCACCCGCGAGTCGAGCCGGAGATCGATGGCCAGGGCCTTGGCGTCGAGACTGTCGGGCAAGTGTCCGAGGGCCCGAAACGCCTCGTCGAACGAGGTCAGCCACTCGCCGTACGCCGAGCGCATCGCCGCTCGCATGCCGACCTCGCGGAGGTACGTGACCGCTCTGTCCCACACTTCTCCCTTGAGGGCGTGGTATGCGAGCCGCTCGACATGCTGGGACAGCCGATCCGCATAGAGTCGCTCCATCGCCTCCACGATACGGGCGTGGAGGGCGCGCCGTCGATCCTGGAGCAAGCTTCCGTACGCCACCTCGTGCGTGAGCGCGTGCTTGAACGGTGTACACCCAGCTCCGGGAGCAGGCGCGCCTCGTAGATCAGCTCGGCGGCCAGGATGCGGGAGAGCGAGGTCGTGCAGCGCCTCGTCCGGCACGTCCACGATGGCCCGGAGCAACGCGAACGGCACATCCTTGCCGATCACTGCCGCAAGATGGAGCAGCCGCTTCGTCTCCGCAGGTCCAGGCGGTCGATGCGCGCGGCTCAGGACCGTCCTGCACCGGTGTCCGGCACCTCGAATCGCGTCGATGGGCCGGGCCTGGAGCGATAGGCGCCGCGCTCGCCGATCCAGGCTGCCGGGATCGGCAAGGCTGCGGACACACTCTTCGAGGGAACAGCGGATTCCCTTCCGGCCCTTGCGGACCAGGTGCCGCCGCAGCGCGTGCAGGGCGAGACATTGTCGCCGAGGAGAGCTCCGCAGGAGCTCGTCGGCTCGCTCGCTCGGCAGGGCCCCGAACGTGAAGCTGGCCGTAGTACGTTTTCCGGGCCCCAGTGATGGAGGTATACTCGGGACGATACGATGACGAGCAGCAGCAAGCGAGCCGCCGGGGAGGCTCTCCACCAGCGAGTCCAGCAGGGCCTGGGTCTCGCCGTCGATCCAGTGGAGATCCTCGAAGACGAGCAGCAGCGGCGCCTCCTGGCTCTGCCGGAGCACCAGGCCGTTTGAGCGCCGCCCAGCGTTCGGTCGCGGCGCCGTGGCGGGGTCCAAGGCGTCCCAGGCGGCATCGTCAACAGATGCAGATCCAACAGGGCGAGCAAGGCCGGTAGGGTCGGCTCGAAGCGCCCGATCCAGCCCGAGCAGCCGCCCGGTCACCTTCTCCCGGAACAGTTGAGGCATCGTCACGAGTCTCGACCCGACAGTACCGCTCGAGCAGGTCGATAGCCGGCCCGTAGGAGGACACGGTATCGGTGGGCCACGGCCCCCGCTCTCCAGCACCAGCCAGCCGTCCGACCAGGCCGAGCGGGTCGCTTCCCAGATCAGGCGCGACTTCCCCACCCCCGGCTCGCCGACCAGGGCGACGACCTGACCGTGCCCGGCTCGGCTCTGCTCGAGCACAGTGCCGAGCCGCTCGATCTCGCCCGGCTCGGCCGACGAACTTCGTGAGACCGCCGGCCGGCCAGCACTTGAAAGCGGGAGCGCGCCGTTTCGGCGCCGGTCAGCTCGTAGACGTCGACCGGCTTGGTCCGTCCCTTGACGTTCACCGGGCCGAGGGGCGTGACCTCCGCGTCGCCCTCTGCCAGCTGGAGCGTTGCCGCGGTGATCAGCACCGACGCCGGCGCCGCGGCCTGCTCGACGCGAGCGGCCAGATCGGTCGTCTCCCCGACGGCCGTGTAGTCGATGTGCAGGTCACTCCCGATGGAGCGCACCGGCGGGCACGCGCCGGAGTTCAGACCGACTCGAATCTGCGGCAGGACGCCTTCCTGACGGCGCAGGTTCTCACCGTACCGCTTGACGGACTCCTGCATTCGCAGCGCCGTGTAACAGGCCCGCACCGCATGATCCTCGTGGGCCACGGGCGCGCCGAAGAGCGCCATGATTCCGTCGCCCATCACCTGGTTGACGGTGCCCTCGTAGCAGTGCACCGCTTCCATCATCTGTTCGAGAATCGGATCGAGGATCCCGCGCGCTTCCTCGGGATCGCGGTCGGCGAGAAGCTCCATGGACCCCTTGAGATCCGCGAACAGGACCGTCACCTGCTTGCGCTCGCCTTCGAGCGCGGTCCTGGATGTCAGGATCTTCTCGGCGAGGTGCTTCGGGATGTAGGACTCGGGGGCAGCGAAGCGCCGCCGCGCGGCCTGGTCGAGAGGCGCCGCACACTGGCCGCAGAACTTGCTTCTCGAGAGGGTTACTGGCTCCGCACGACGGGCAGACGCAGGCCATGGTCTCCTAACCCGGCGGGTCTCGGTAGATCGCCGCCCGATGCGTGTCCGGCAGGAAGGCGTACACGGTGTTGCGGGCCGCGTCGAAGCCGATCGTGTGCGCGCCGCGCTCCGTCGGAACACTTGCAAGGCGGCGCATCGTCTCAGTGTCGAAGACGTCGATGACTCCGCGATCACCGATCGCGACGTAGAGATGCTTGCGGGCGTCGTTACGGAACACGACGTCCGGCACGCCGCTGATCGCATGCTCGCTCTGCACGGCGCCCGACTGCGCATCGACCACGAGCAGCGTCTTGCCGTCGCACGCGC
The DNA here is from genome assembly GCA_963789955.1 of uncultured Candidatus Rokubacteria bacterium. Lineage (GTDB taxonomy): Bacteria > Methylomirabilota > Methylomirabilia > Rokubacteriales > CSP1-6 > AR31. Next base: position 214,724 of record CAWBMV010000012.1, on the reverse strand, counting down.
AGAAGAGACGCCGCGTTGCCGGATCGAGGTCCAGCCCATGAGGGCCCATCGCCCGCATCGGGAACGAGGCGGCGAGCCGCGTCGGGTCGGCGCTGTCGACCACGGCGATCTCCGGCGGATCGGCGATGTTGACGTAGAAGCACTCCGCGTCGGGGTCGAAGATCGCCCAGCGCGTCCCGGCCGGAGACGGGCACGTCGGCGACCACCGCGCAGCGCGCGACGTCGACCATCGACACGGTGCACGACCCCGCCCGCGAGGGATCACCGACGTTGGCGGCCAGGAGAAGGCGGCGCCCGGGATCGTAGGCGAGACCATTCGGTCGGAGGCCGACCTCGATCTTCGCGATCACCTCGTCGCGGGCCGGGTCGATGATGCCGACGGTGTCTTCACCCCGGTTCGACGTGAACACCAGGTCGTGCTCCTCGGACACGAGCGCGCCCGCCACGCCGGCCAGACCGGGGACGGAGCGCGCGTAGCTCCGGGTGGCGCAGTCGATCACGTCGAGCGCGTCGTTGGCGGTGTGGGCCACGTAGACGCCACGGGCTCCGTGGATGGCCGCGTGGTCGAACCCGCCCTCGCTGGCGTGCGCCGGAAGGTCGACGTGACCGAGCAATTCCAGCATGGCGCCGCCGGGTCCTAGTGCTTCCCGGAACGGCAATAGGCGTAGAGCGCGTCGTACATGGGGAACTGCCGCGCCATGTTGTCGAAGTCGTCTCGGGCGATGGCCTGGAAGCCGGTCGCGGCCGCGTAGAGTCCCCACGACTCCGGCGTCAGCTGGCGCGCGTCGGTGTCCGCGCCTCGCACGATGAGGGCAAGCGCACGGAGCGCCGGGTCATCCAGCTTGTGCTTCCCCAGGAACGCATCGAAGGAGCAACGGTCGCCGGCGTGTCCGAGCTCCACCCCCGGAACGTCGTAGGGGATGGCCCCTTCACGCTCGGCAACCGTCATGACCTGGTTCGCCGGCACGAAGAGGAACGTCGGGTTCTCATCGATGAACCGCGTGATCAGCCACGGACAGGCGATGCGGTCGACACGCGCCTTTTCACGAGTCACCCATTTCATCGCGATCTCCTTTCCTACTTCGCCTTGACGCTGTTGGTCTGGTCGAGCGCGGCCTTCAAGCCCACGGCGAGCTTCGCCGGGTCGTCGTCGCCCCAGAAGTCCGTGTCGAAGAGCCGCGGCGTGTCCATGAGCCCATGGTTGTGGATCGCGGTCACGTCGATCCCGTGCTGGCGCAACGTCTTCGCGACGGCGTTCACTTCCTTGTCGACGAGCACGAAGTCCCCGGTGATCGCCGCCTTGCCGTCCGCCGTCGGCTGGAAGTTCATCACCGTCACCACGCCCATGGCAGGCAACAACGGCTGCCCCATCTCGGTGATGGCTTCCGTGCGGGGGACGGTGATCTGGTAGACGCCGCCGCCGATGTCGCGCCCTTGACGGCCGAGCGCCTGCTCGATCGGCTTCGTGTCGAGGACAGGCCCGCCGGCCGCCGCGGCCGCCGGCGCGACGCCCAGGGGCGTCCCACTAGCCGACAAGGCCTGACGCAACGCCTTCGCCAGCTGGATCGCGTCGCCGTGGCCTTCGTAGTGCATGTACATGACGTGTGGCGTCATCTCGTTCAGGTGGTTGTGCACCGCGGTGACCTCGAGCCCGCCGCCTAAGAGGCCGGACATCACCGCGGGCACTTCCTGATCGAGCAGGACGAGATCGCCCATGACCATCGCGTGGTCGCCCGTCTGCTTGAAGGCTGCATAGGATCCCAGGGCAAATCCCGCCTTGATGGGGACACCCTTGACGGTGACCGCAAGGTCGGCGCGAGGCATGCCGACCCGGAAGACATCGCCGGGCTGTAGCTGGCCCGGCTTGCCGAGCGCCTGTTCCACCGCTTTCCAGTCGGGGTCGGCGGCACGCGCCACGATCGGCACGGCGCCGAGCACGAAGAGACCGAACAGGACGATCGCGTATTTCATTGGCCGCTCCCTTTCGCACCACGAACATGGAGGTCGTCAAACGCCGTGATCGAATCGGCCTTCGTCCACAGCCCCACGCGCCCGGACTTGAAACGCGCATCCCGATGGTCGAGCAACCCCTTCCGTCGAGCCACCCCTGAACGTGGTCGCCGCCGACGACGACACGAACCCTGTGCCACTGCCCGAGCGGCGGCGGCTTCACCGGCGCCGCCCGCCAGCTCGCGGCGCGCGCCGTCGTAGGCGTACAGGCGAAAGTTGTCCTCGAGCGCATTCGCGCGGAGGACGTAGTACTTACCGTCCGCGAAGCGGAACACGATGCCGCCCGACACGTCCTTCCCGGCCGGAGATCGGATAGAACTGCACCGTCACGTCGACGTCGGTGAACGGCCCGACCGGCGCCACGATCACGTTGAACGCATTCCGCGTCGCGCGCTGCACGAGCACCTTCCTGCCGCTCGGCGCGTCGACCATCTCCTCGATCCCCCACTGACCATGGCCGACGTCCAGCCCGGAAGACCGTCCGTCTCGAAGTCGAACGTCTCGCCTGAGCGTCCTCGGGCACCTTGATCTCCGCCGGGGCCGCGCCCGCGAGCCCACCGCGCGCAGCTCCATAAGCGCCGCGCGCCGCCGCCCCGCCTGACCAGGCCCCGGCGGGACACCCGGGCATCCCAGCCCCACCCGCTACGCTTCTTCTGCTTCAACACCGCGTACAGCCCTTCGAAGATCGCCATCCCGCGCTCGAGCAGCTCGTGGTCGTCCGGCGTGGCCTCGACGAGGCGCGTTGATCGCGAGGTCCACGCCGATGGCCTCGTTCCGCGTGAACTTGCCGTCGTGCAGATCGGCCTCGTGCACGATCTCGGCGATGTGCTTGACGCGCCGATCCTTGATCCCGAAGCGCTTGACCAGCGTCTCGAACGTGCAGTCCTCGCCGTGGTGGCCGAAGTCGGCGCCGAGGACGTCGAACGGGATGCCCTTGCGCGCGGCGTCGGCCGCATCGGCGAACGCGAACGTCGCCTCCGGATCGCAGAAGCGCTTGATGAGCCACGCCGACGCGATGCGGTCGATGTGCGGCCGCGGCCGCGTCACCCACGTGCTGCCCGGCGCGGGCAGCGACCGTGCGGTGGCGCGCGCCGGTCGGCGCGGGGCCGCGCCTCGGCCGCGCGCAGGCGCTTGGCCGTCGTCTCCCACAGGGTGCGGGCGCGCTGGCCCGCCGGCGCCTTCAGGTAGTCGATGGACTGGACCCGGTCCAGCTCGCGCTTGAGGCCGTCCAGCTTGGCGCGGAGCGGTCGGGCCGAGCCGCGATGGTTCGCCTGGTAGCGATCGAGCTGCGGAGGACGTCGCGGCACCCCCGGTTCACCGCCTCGTACTCGGCGCCGCGCGCCTTGTGAAACAGCGCGGCGATCTCCTCGTCGGTCATGGTCTCGACACGATCGACGCGCAGCAGCGTCGCCTCGCCGCGGAACGACTGGATCTCCTGCACGAGCCACTGGAAGAGCTCGGTCGTCTCCGGGGTCTCGGGCAGGATCCAGCCGGGCCGCGGAGCCGGACGGCGCCCATGCGCTGGAGCTTCCGCCACACTCCGACGCGGTGCCGGGTCGGCGTGGGAGGCAGCGTCGTCAGCAGCGTCAGCCAGCGCATGGGTCCGACAGTAACGCTTGCTACACTCTAGTCAAGCGTTACACTCCCCTCGAGGCCGATCGAGCGAGGAGGACCGGCGATGGAGCCGACGAGACCCCGCCGTGTGCCGATCCGCGAGCTCGTCCGGTACTACCTGCGCCTCGGCCTGCTCGGATTCGGCGGTCCCGTCGCGCTCGTCGGCCAGATGGAGCGCGAGCTGGTCGGCGACAAGAAGTGGCTCACCACGGACGAGATGCGCGAGGGCATCGCGGTCTGCCAGTCGCTCCCGGGGCCGCTCGCCATCCAGGTCGGCATCTGGATCTCGTACCTCCGGGGCGGCTTCTGGGGCGCGTGGGCGGGCGGCTGGGCGTTCATCCTGCCCAACTTCCTCATCGTGGCGACGCTCGGGGCGCTCTACGTGCACTTCGGGGGACTGCCGCCGGTCACGCGCATCTTCTACGGCGTGAGCCCGGCGGTGATCGCGCTCATCCTCCACTCCTGCTATCGCCTGGCGAAGCTCGGCATGGAGGACTGGCTCCAGTGGGCGATCGCCGCGGTGTGCTTCGTCGTCACCGTCGCCGTGCGGGCGGAGGTCGCGCTGGTCTTCCTCGGCTGCGGGCGTCGTCGGCATCCTCTACTACGGCTCCCTGTTCCGGGCCCGCGCGCCGCGTCGACGACGTCGTCCCTGCTGCGCGGCCGTGCCGCTCGTGCGCCGCACGGCGCCGGCCGTCAGTCTCGGGCGCGATGCTCGGCAAGCTCTTCGCCTTCTTCCTGAAGGCGGGCTCGCTTGACCTTCGGCAGCGGGCTGGTCATCGTGCCGTTCCTCGAGAAGGGGCTCGTGCAGCAGACGGGCTGGCTCAACGAGCGCGAGTTCCTGGTCGCCGTCGCCATGGGCATGATCAGCCCGGGTCCGGTCGTCATCACGGCGACCTTCGTCGGCTACCTCGTCGCCGGCTTCTGGGGCGCGCTGGTCGCGACCATCGGCATCTTCCTGCCGTCCTTCCTGCTCGTCCTCATCGTGGCGCCGATCCTCATCCGGTACCGCGCCAACCCGAACGTGCAGGGCTTCGTCAAGGGCGCCTACGCGGCGGCCATCGGCACGATCCTCGGCGCGTGCGTCCTGCTCGGGAGGATCGCGATCGGCGACTGGCTGACGGCGCTGGTCGCGCTCGGCAGCCTCGGTCGTGCTGTTCCGCTGGAAGGTCAGCAACCCGTTGCTCGTGGCCGCGCGGCCGCGATCGGGCCTGATCGCGTTCCCGCTGCTCCAACCCGAATGGGTCTTCGTCAAATAGGAGGCGCACCATGGCGACTTCGGCGAACGTCCTGTTCGTCTGCCTCCACGGATCGGCGAAGAGCCTCATCGCCGCCGAGCACTTCCACCGCCTCGCCGCCGAGCGCGGACTCGACGTGCACGCGCGTCTCCGGCCGGGACGGAGCCCGACCGCGAGGTCCCGCCCACGGTCGTCCAGGGATTGCTCGCCGAAGGCATCGACGTCGCGGGCGCCGACCGCACGGCGCTGACGCGTGCCGACGTCGCGGGCGCGTCGCGCCGTCGTGACCTTCGCCTGCGACCTGGCCGGCTGGCGCCGCCCGCGGCTGGCGCTCGAGCGCTGGGACGACGTGCCCGCCGTGAGCGAGGATTTCGCGAAGGCGCGGGACGTCATCGTCGCGCGCGTCACCGCGCTCCTCCACACGCCGGTGCCCGTCTCGCGCCGTAGCGGCGCCCCATGCTCGCCTATCCTCTGGGAGATGCGCCCGTACTTCCGGCAGGTGGCGGGCGAGCTCGTGCTCGGCTCCGCTCGCCGGCATCGTCATGAACACCGCCGTGGTCCTGCCGGCGATCCTGCTGGGCCGGGCGATCGACACGCGCGCTGGCGCTGGAGCGGGGCGAGGCCACGGCCGCCGACGTCGGCTGGGCGGCGCTGGCCTTCGTCGGCGGCACGCTGCTGACCGAGGGGCCGCGCATCGCTCAAGCGCTGGTGGCTGATGACCGCCAACGCCCGCATCCGCGCCAACCTGCGCGCCGATGCGTTGCGCGGCGTCCTGGCCTGGCCGATGGCCGACCTGCACCAGACCCCGATCGGCGACCTGATGGCGCGCATCATCGGCGACGTCGAGGTGCTCGGCGTCGGCGTGCGCGAGTTCACCATCGAGACCTGGGACACCGTGCTCTTTTCGCTCTCGTTCGTCGTCGCGATGCTCGTCTTCGACCCGCGCCTGACGCTGCTGGCGCTGCTCGCCGGTGCCGGTGCGCCATGCTGCTCGCGCACGCGACGGGCCGCTGGGTCGCGCGGGCGCACGACGAGGGCGCGCGAGGCCAACGCCGACCTGACCGCGGCGCTCCAGGAGCAGCTGGCCGGCATCCGCGTGCTGCGCCTGTTCGGCCGGGCCGGCGCGGCGGTCGAGCGCGATCGCCGCGCTGTCGCGGCGGCTTCGCCGAGCGCAACCTGAGCCTCGTCCGGCTCGGGCGGCCTCCAGCCCGTCTACACCACGCTCATGACCGCCGGCGTCCTGCTTGTCGTCTGGCAGGGCGGCGAGCGCGTCGTCGCCGGCGCCATGACGGTGGGCGCCTTCGTCGCCTACCTGGAGCTCTACCTGCGCTTCGTCAACCGCGGCTTTCGCATTCCCGCAGCTGGTCAACTCGATCCAGAGCGGCGGCGCCGCCTATGCGCGGCTGCGCCCGCTGCTCGCGCCGCGCGCTCGGCGTCGCGGGCGAGCCGCGCGTCGCCTCCTTCCAGGCCGGGCACGTCGCCGGGATCGCCGCGACTGCGGCCAGGCCCGCGCGCGGACGTCCGGGTCCGGTCGCCGTGTCGCTGCGCGACGTCACCTTCCGCTACCCGGGCGCCGAGCGCCCGCGCTCACGGAGCTGGCCTCGACATTCCGCCGGGGCCCTCGTCGCCGTCACCGGGCCGGTCGGCTCGGGCAAGAGCGCGCTGGCGCGGGCGCTGCTGGGCATCTATCCCTCGAGTCGGGCGCCGTGCTCCTCGATGGCCGTCCGCTCGACGACGCTCACGCCGCGAGCGAACGGCGCGGACTCGATCGGCTACCTGCCGCAGGACCCGCTCCTGTTCTCCGGCTCGGTCCGGGAGAACGTCGCGCTCGGGCCGAGGCGGTGCGCCGACGCGACGATCCGTTCCTGCTGAAGCGCGGTGCGGCTGGCGGCGCTGGACGACGACCTGCGCGGCTTTCCGCGCGGGCTGGACACCGAGATCGGCGAGCTCGGGCATGCGCATCTCCGGCGGGCAGCGCCAGCGCATCGGCCTGGCGCGCGCGATCGCCGCGGCCGCGCCGCGGCCTGCCGGGGCTGCTGGTGCTGGACGATCCGTTCTCGGCGGTCGACGTCAAGACCGAGGCGCGGATCGTCGCGGCGCTGCGCAGGCCTTCGGCCCGAGGCGCCGCCCGAGGAGCGCGCCACGATCGTCCTGTGCTCGCATCGGCTGGCGGCCTTTCCGCAGGCCGACCGGGTCGTCGTGCTGGAAGACGGCCGGATCGAGGAGAAGGGAACGCACGCCGAGCTGCTGGCGGCAGCCGGGCTGTACGCGCGCATCTACCGGGCGCAGCGCGACGCCGAGGTCGACGCGGTCGCCGGGACGGCGGTCGATGAGCGCAGTCGTCGCCCTCGCGCGACGACCGACGACCGCAGCGGCTCGCTCGCTGGCCGCGAACTCTGGGAACCTCGCTCCGGCCCTGGCGCGGCGCGAGCCGATCGCCGTCGTCGCTGTGCGTGCTGGCCGCCGCCGTCCTTCGAGCTGGTGCCGCCGCTCATCGTCCGCGCGATCGTCGACGACCATCTGATCGCCGGCCGGTCGGCCGGCCTGCTCGTGCTCGCGCTCCTCTACCTCGGCGCCACCGCCGCCGTCCAGGCGATGACGTTCCTCTACAGCTACCTGGCGGCGACGATCGCCCAGGGCGTGCTCAGCCGTCTGCGGGTGCGGCTCTTCGCGCACCTGCAGCGCCTGCCCGCGAGCTACTTCGACCGCACGCCCCTCGGCGACGTCATCAGCCGCTGCACCGCCGACGTCGAGACGCTCGACACGGTCTTCTCGTCGGGCGTCGCCGTCCTGGTGGCGAACCTCGTGCGGCTGCTGACGGTCGCCGTCGCGATGGTCGTCCTGAGCCCGCCCTCACCCTCGTCGCCGCGCTGGTCGTCCCGCCGCTCGTGATTGACGCTCCGCTTCTTGCAGGTGCGCGTGCGCGAGGCCGAGCGCGCCAACCGCATCGCGGTCGGCGCGATCACCGCTCGGCTCCAGGAAACCCTCCGCGGCGTCGAGGTCATCCGGGCCTTCGGTCGCGAGGGCGGAGCGGTCGGCGCTTCCGCCGGGTGCTCGCGCGCGCGCTGGCCGCGTCCAACCGCGCGACGCTGCTTCTCCGCCCTCTACACGCCGGTGACCGCGATCCTCTCAGCGTGGCCGTCGCCCTCCTGCTGTGGGCGGGGACGCGAGCCGACGTTCGGCGCGCTCGGCATCTCGATCGGCACCCTGACGGCGTTCCTGATGCTCCTCCAGCGCTTCTTCCAGCCGATCACCGCGCTCGGCGACGAGTGGCAGACCGTCCAGGGCGCCCTGTCCGGCGCCGAGCGCATCTTCGAGATGCTGGCGCTGCCCCCGCGAACGCGGGCGCCGGCCACGACGCAGCCGGCGAACGCCGCGGCCGACCGCGATCGATCTCGGTCGACGTCGTCTTCGGCTACGCCGAGGAGCAGCCGGTGCTGCACGGCATCTCGCTGCGGTCGCACCGGGCGAGCACGTGGCGCTGGTCGGGCGTACCGGCGCCGGCAAGACGAGCGCTCTCCACCTTCTGGCCGGGCTCTACGCGCCCTGGCCCGGCACCGTCCGGATCGCCGGCCGCGATCCGGCGATGCTGGAGGAATCGGAGCGCCGCGAGCTCGTCGGCGTGGTGCCGCAGATGGTCCAGCTCTTCTCAGGGACGGTCCTCGAGAACCTCACGCTCGGCGACGCCTCGGTGCCGGAGGCAGCCGTGCTCGAGCGGCCAGGATCGCGGGGCCGACGCGTTCATCCGCGCGCTGCCGCAGGGCTATCAGACGCTGCTGAGCGGCGGTCGCGGCGGCACGGCGCGCAGCTCTCGGCCGGCCAGCAGCAGCTCCTGGCGCTCGCGCGGGCGCTGGTGCGCGAGCCGGCGGTGCTCCTGCTCGACGAAGCGACGGCCGCGATCGACGGCGCGAGCGACGCGGCGCTTTCGCGCGGCGCTGCGCGGTCCGTCTTGCCGGCAGGATGCGCCGTGCTGACGGTCGCGCACCGGCTCTCGACCGCCATGGAGGCCGACCGGGTCGTCGTCCTCGACCGCGGCGCGATCGTGGAGGAAGGACCGCCCGCCGAGCTCGCGCGCGCGGCGGCCGCTTCGCCGCGCTGCTCGAGCTCGAGGCCGCCGGCTGGGACTGGCGGTCGGGTCCGTGACGCGCGATAATGCCCGGCACTAGCGCGAGCCAGAATTCGTAGACCAACGGGAGGACCGCATGGCCAAGAAGATCCTGTTCGTCGGCGCCGGCGCCATTGGCAGTTACATCGGATCGTTCCTGTCGCGGGCCGGCCACGACGTGACGCTCGTCGATCCCTGGGCCGAGCAGGTCGAAGCCATCCGCAAGAAGGGCATCTCCGTCACCGGGCCGCATGACCCCTTCGAGGCGCATCCGAAGGCGTTTCATCTCAACGAGTCGCAGCGCATGCCGCGCGACTTCGACCTGGCCTTCGTCGCCATGAAGGTCTACGACACGGCATGGGCGGCCCAGCTGGCGCTCCGGCACCTGAAGCCGGAGGGCTACATCGTCGCGTCCGAAAATTGCTGGCCGGATCCGATCGTCGCGTCGGTGGCCGGCGCCTGCGCTCCGTCGGTCTCGTCATGTCGAAGATCGGTGTCGCCCTGTGGAAGCCGGGCCGGTCGAGCGCGGCACCGAGAAGGGCCAGGGCACCGGCCACGACGTCTTCCGCGTCGGCGAGCACGACGGCACGATCACCCCGCGCACCAACGAACTGGCCGAGATCCTCACCGTGGTCGACGGCTCGCAGGTCACCGAGAACCTCTGGGGCGAGCGCTGGGCCAAGCTCTGCGCGAACGCTACGGGCAACCCCGTCCAGGCGATGTCCGGGCTGCGGGTCTCCGAGATCACGTCCAGCGAGGTCGGCCGCGCGATCACCATCAACCTCGCGGCCGAGTCCGCGCGGGTCGGCTTGGCGCTCGGGCATCACGATGCCCAAAATCAACGGCGCGCCGGCCGAGCAGTGGGCTGACGCCGACCGCCGCGAGATCTACGACGCCCTCGACCGGATGCTGACGCCGACCTCCGCGGGAGGCCGCAACTGGCGCGCTTCGATGGCGCAAGACGTGGCAAAGGGCCGCCCGACCGAGATCGACTACATGAACGGCTACGTCGTAGCGCAGGGACGCGAGCACGGCATGCCGACACCCGTGTCGGCGGCCACCGTCGACATGGTGCGCGAGATCGACGCAGGCACGCGCAAGCAGGCGGCCGGGATCTCCGGCTCGTGCTGAAGCGAGCGGGCGTCTGCCGCGCCGCAACGCCCCGCGCATCAACCTCGGCCGATGAATCTTCGGGACGGCGCAAGCGCGAGAGATGCTCCACCAGATCCAGAAGATCCTCAGCGACCGCATGGTCTTCGCGCCGATCTGGGAGAATGGATTCATTCGAGGCGTGGGCCCACGGGTCGAGGAGCCCGCCCTCACCCTGATCCCCGCTTCCCGTACTCGGCGCCGTACGAGGAGTCCGGCTGAAGCACCATAACAGGTGAGACCGCCATGCACTACACGCGAATCTCGGCCGACTGCCACATCGACCTGCCCTGGATTCCGCCCGACCTCTTCACCTCGAACGCGTCGGCGGCGATGAAGGACCGGATGCCGTACGTCACCGACGGGCCGGACGGGCCGCACTGGACCTGCCGGAACGGCGGATCCTTCGGCCTCGTGAACGGCGTCGGCCCGGCCGGAGCGAAGTACGTTCCCGGCTCACACTATCGGGTCGACGTCATGGCCTCGACCGGGCCTCTACGAGGACGGCAAGAAGGGCGATCCGCCGGCCCACCGATCCCGCATCTGCGCGTCAAGGACATGGACCGCGACGGCGTCGACGCCGAGGTGATCTACGGCATCCTCGGCGCCGCCACGCGGCTCAACGACGCGCGAGGCGGCCAACGAGATGTTCCGCATCTACAACGACTGGCTGGTCGACTTCTGCAGCCACTACCCCGACCGCTACATCGGTCTGGCCTGCCTGCCCTACGGCGACATCGACGCCGCGGTCAAGGAGATCCATCGCGTGGCGAAGCTCGGGCTTCGCGGCATGGAGCTGTCGTGCTCGTGGGACATGGAGCCCATGTGGCATCCGGTCTGGGAGCCACTCTGGAAGGCGGTGAACGACGTGAACCTGCCGCTCCACTTCCACACGTTCCCGGCGCTGCCGCCCGGCAAGCTCGACACGCAGAAGGGGCTCACCCGCCGCGCGGCGCTTTTTCACCGTGGTCTCCGGCTTCCAGATGAACCTCGTCAACATCCTGGCCGCGGTCATCGGCGCCGCGGTGCTCGAGCGCTATCCGAACGTGCGCATCGCGTTCGGCGAGAGCGGCATCGGCTGGATTCCCTACGCGCTCGACCGCATGGATTTCGAGTGGGAGGACCGCTTCCGCGACCTCGGCCTCACGATGAAGCCGAGCGACTACTGGCGCCGCCAGTGCAAGGGCACCTTCCAGTTCGACCGCATCGGCACCAAGCTCATCGACGACATGGGCGTCGAGACGCTCATGTGGGGCTCCGACTACCCGCACGGCGACGGCGTGTGGCCGGAATCTCGAAGTACATCGAGGAGCAGTTCGGCCACCTGCCGGCCGACGTCACCCACAAGATCACCTGCGAGAACGCCGGCAAGTTCTACGGGCTGTTGTGATGGCGGGCCTCGACATGTTCCGCACGGAGGTGACCCCGATCCCCGCTGCATCACCTCCACGGGCCGGTGAGCCGGCGCCCAAGGCATCTGGGTGGCCGAAAGCCGGGGGTTATTTCGCGCTCGATGGGCTTGCAGTGGCGGTCAAGGTGACCCGGGCCGAAATCGGGAGCCGCCGAGTCGCTCGCCTAGGGCCAGGCCGATCTCGCGCCGAGGACGCTGGAGGTCGACGACCCGTCGACGCTCAGAGTCGGGGTCACCACGCCGGGTCGGGGAGTGGGGCGAGTCTTCAACGACCAGATCCTCGCCACGGCCATCCTCGACCGGCGGCTCGTCACGCCCTACCATCAACATCAAGCAGGAGAGCTATCGCCTCCCGCGAGAAGGAAAAGGCCGGCCTGCTCGGCCGACCGTGCCGGTCCGCCGACGACGCAAATTACTTCGGTGCTTTCACGACAACTGAGTTCGGCCTTGACATTTTTCAGCGAGATCTGGTAAGCAGCGCATCGAAGGGTAGTCGGTAAACCTGCTTTTCGACTAGGCTTCCGTTATTCTGGGAGCCTATAGTTGCTTCTGGGGGTTCGTGCTCCCACCGCGAGAGGAACAACGCCATTCCATGAAGATCGCCGTCATGATGCGTGCCATCGACCAGGACAGCGGCTTCCACGCTTACGTCGATGGGCTTGTGGATGCGCTGCTCCGGATCGACCACGAGAATCTCTACCTGCTCCTCCATCGCACGCCCAAGTGGCTCGGGCGGTTCGGTGCGTTTCCGAACGCTCGCGAGATCTTACTTCGTGCCCCACACAAGTTCTTGTGGGACCAGGTCGCGGTGCCCTATCGAGCTTGGCAAGAGGGGGCCGACGTAATCTTCAATCCCAAATTCAGTGTTCCCTTGGTAAGCCCTTGCCCGGTCGTTATGGGTCTCCAGGAACCCGCACCGTGGGCGTGGCCGCAGCACTACCCGCGCCTTGATGTGCTCTACCAGAAGGTCATGCTCCCTCTCTACTGCCGCAGGGCTGCGCACTTTTTCCCTATGGCGCAGTGGATTCTCGAGGAGAACCGGAAATGGCTCGGGCTTCCCTTTCGAAGCGCCACGGTCACCCACCCCGCTCCCCATTCGCACCTCCGCCCGGTCGAGGACCAAGCGGCGCTTGAAGAGTTCCGCGAGCAGCATGGACTCTCGAACCCTTTCCTGCTCGTCGTCACACGCGTCGACCATCCGGGACTCGATGGTGCCCAAAGCTTCTACCCGGGGAAAAACCCACACACGGCGCTCCGCGCCTTCCTGCTTCTACGCGACCGGATACCGCATCATCTGGTCTTCGCGGGACGGCGCGTTCGCGAGTACCTCCTCCACGTGGGTTTCGGTGAGGCTGACTTCGAGCGAGTGCATTTCCTGAATTTCGTGCCGTTCGAGCACCTCGCCAAGCTGTACACCCTTGCCACGCTCATCATCGTACCGCCCTACTATGAGGGATTCGGCTTCGGCCTCATGGGCGCGATGGCCTGTGGGTGCCCCGCAGTTGCCTCCACGGCGGGGGCGTGCCCAGAGGTAGTCGGGGACACGGCACTCCTGGCCGATCCCAACGATCCAGCACACTTCGCGGCGAAGATCGAGCGACTACTCTCCGACGAGGCGCTCCGACAAGAGCTCAGACGTAAGGCGATCGAGCGAGCGGCCACGTGGACGTGGGAAAAGACGGCCCGGCTTACGCTGGAGGGGTTGAGTCAGGCGGCTCGAAGGCCGTAGCACGATTCGTGCGGGCGACCTCCAGAAGAAGGCGCGGGGCAGGACGGAAAGCACCGCGGCCAGACGGCTCGCCAGGCTGAGCATGAGCGCTTCTGCGGGGGGAACGCGAAGAGCCCAGAAGGTAGACCAAGGAATCCTCCAGCACGCCGAGTCCCCACATCGAGATTGGTTACGACGAGATCTGAAAGCATCCGCCCGCGCCCTGCTACGGGTCGAGCCAGTCGCGCAAGCCGTCGGCGAGCATATTGAAGCCGAGCACGGCGACCAGGATCGCCAGCCCTGGGAACACGACCACCCACGGCGCCTGCAGCATGAATCCGCGGCCGTCCGAGAGCATCAGCCCGAGCGACGGCGTGGGCGGCCGCACGCCGACGCCGAGGAACGACAGCGCCGCCTCGACGAGGATCGCGATCGCCATCAGCACCGACGCCTGGACGAGCAGCGGCGTCACGCAGTTCGGCACGATGTGACGCAGCACCAGCCGTCCCGCCGTCGCGCCGACGGCCCGCGCGCCCTCCACGTACACTTCGGCCTTGGTCGCCAGCACCGCCGCCCGCACGACGCGCGCCACGATCGGCACGTAGACGATCGCGAGCGCCAGAGACACGAGCAGCACACCCGTGCCGAACACGCTCGTGAGCGCGATGGCCAGCAGGATCGCCGGGAACGCCATCAGGATGTCGAGCGGTCGCATGATGAGCTGGTCGACCACGCCTTCGGCGTAGCCGGCCAGGAGCCCGAGCGGCAGTCCGAGGAGTACGGCCATCGCGACCGACGCCAGCGCCACGCCGAGCGAGACGCGGTAGCCGTGGATCACCCGGCTCAGCACGCTCCGCCCGAGATCGTCCATGCCGAACGGCTCGACGACGGTCGGGGCCCGCAGCGCCGCGGCGCTGGTGATCTCGGTCGGGCTTCCCGGCAGCACCAGCGGCGCCGCGATCGCCAGGAGCGCGAGCAGGGCCACGACGGCAAGGCCGATCATCGCGACCGCCGGCGCCCGGCCGCTCATCGGCGGCGGAGTCTCGGATCGAGAAGCCCGTAGACGACGTCGGTCGCCAGGTTCACGAGCATGAACATGGCGCCCACGACGAGAAGACCGCTCTGCACGACCGGGTAGTTGCGCTCGAGCACCGCGTCGAGGGTCATCCGGCCGAGCCCGGGCAACGTGAAAATGGTTTCGACGACGATCGCGCCACCGAGCATGTAGCCGACCTGGAGCCCGATCACCGTCACGATCGGGATCGCAGCGTTCGGGAGCACGTGGCGCACGAGAATCGCGGGCTCGCTGAGCCCCTTGGCGCGCGCGAACTGCACGAACGGCCGATGCACGACGTCGAGCACCGCGGCGCGCGTGAGCCGTCCGAGCGCCGCCGCACGGCTGGCCGCCAGGGTGAGCGTGGGGAGCGCCAGGTACCAGAGATTCTCGAGCGGTGCCTCGGTGAACGGCACGAAGCCGCTCGACGGCATGATGCCCGCCGCCAGCGACAGGACGAGAATCAGCATGATGCCGAGCCAGAAATCCGGGAGCGAGATGCCCAGGAGCCCGAGCGCCAGGGACGCCCGGTCGGCGGTGCCGCCTCGCCGCGCGCCGGCCAGGAGCCCGAGCGGCACGCCGATCAGCGCCGCGACCATCGCCGCGAGCACGGTCAGCTCGATCGTGACCGGCAGCCGATCGACGATCATCCGGCCGATCGGCTCGTTCTGGCGAAAGTCGATGCCGAAGTCGCCGCGCAGGACGCCCCCCAGCCAGCGCGTGTACTGGGTCGGCAGCGGCTCGTCGAGGTGGAAGGCTTCGCGCATCGCGCGGATGCTCTCCGGCGTCGCCTTGTAGCCGAGGACGGCGACGGCCGGATCGCCCGGGATCACGCGCATGAGCCCGAACACCAGCACGCTCATGCCGAGCAGCAGTGGCGCGGCCAGCGCGACCCGCCGCACCACGTAGGTCAGTGACGCCATGAGCGATCTATAAGCGCGCCTCGGCCGGCGGGTCCCCAGCCCCGCGACGGCCGGCGGCGCGCACTGCCACTGCGACTAGGCGAGCCAGGCGTCCTCGAAGCGGAGCTCGAGCGACGAGAGCGGGACCACACCGTTCACGTTGGGCTTCATCCAGTAGCGCTGGATCTCGTTGCTGAAGACGATCAGCGAGCCTTCTTCCTGGAACCAGCGCACCAGCTCGGGGTACATCTTCTTGCGCGCCGCCGGGCTCGCCGTGTAGCGGAACGCGTCCAGGCGCTTGTCGGCTTCTTCCGACTTGAAGCCGGTGAAGTTCCAGGGCGACGTCGAGTGCTGCATCGGGTTGTAGAACATGTCGGGATCGACGGTGACACTCCACCACGCCCCGGCGATGTCGAACTTCTTGCCGACCAGCGCCTCGAAATACTGCCCGGACTCGACCGGCTGGACCTCGAGCGTGATGCCGATCTTCTTCAGCTGCTCGCGCAGGATCTCGCCCGTCTTGACCAGCACCGGCACTTGCGATTTGACAAGGTAGGTCAGGGTCAACCCGCCGCCGACCCCGGCCTCGTTCATGAGCTGCTTGGCCTTCGCGAGATCGGGCCCGCCCTTGTGGGCGTTCACCCCGGTCGCCCAGATGCTCGGCTCCGGCGTGGGCTCGGCGGTGACGACGTGGCTGCCGAAGTAGACGAGCTTCACGATCTCGGAACGATCGACGGCCCACGCGATCGCTTGACGAAGCCGCTTGTCGGCGAGCGGCGGCCTGCTCGCGTTGAGCATGAAATAGAACGGAAAGTACGGCCGGCCCGGCGACGACTTCATGTCGCGCGCACGCTCCAGCTCGCCGATGCGCTGGGGCGGGACCGTCTGGATCCAGTTGAAGCGCCCGGTCTGAAGCCCGGTGAGCCGCACGGTATCGTCGGGGGGCGAGTAGAAGATGATCTTCTCGAGGTACGGGCGCCCGGGCCGATGGTATTTGTCCCAGCGCTCGAGCGTGATGTGGTCGTCCTTCACCCACTCGGCGAAGCGATAGGGTCCGGTGCCGATCGGGAACAGCTTCGGGTCCTTCTCGTTGAGCGCCTTCTCGTTCACGACCTCGGTGGCCTGGGCGAGCGTCGCCAGGAGCGGACCGAACGAGCGGCTCAGGTGGAAGCGCGCCTGGTGCTGGCCGACCGCCTCCACACCCTCGATCGGCGTGAAGAAGATGCGCATCGGGAGCTTGTTCTTCGCGTCGAGGATGCGGGCGAACGTGAAGGCGACGTCCTTGGCCGTGAACGGCTCGCCGTTGTGGAACGTGGCATTGTCGACCAGGTCGAAGAGCCACGTCTTGTCGTCTTCCTGCTTCCACGACTTCGCCAGTCCCGGGATGAACTGGCCGGCCTCGTCCACGTAGACGAGCTTGTTGTAGACGTTCTGGTAAACCTGCAGCGACGAGTAGAGCTGGGCGTAGCCGGGATCCATGTTCACGGGCTTGTCGACGGTGGCGACGCGGAGCACGCCGCCGCGCTTGGGCTGCCCCTGAGCGGCCGCGAGCCTGACGCCGGTTTCCCCGACGAGCGAGCCGATCCCCGCTCCGACCGCGAGCCCGCCCGTCCGATGGAGCCACTCACGCCTCGTGATCTCGCTCATCGTCCGTTCCTCCCGAAAGCTCCCTGGTAGGGCACTCCATCCTTCATGACCAGGCTCACGCGCCGCATCGCCTGGATGTCCTTCAGCGGGTCGCCGTCGATCGCGATCAGGTCGGCGCGCTTGCCCGGCACCAACGTCCCGATCTGGTCGTCGACCCGACACGCCTCGGCCCCCCAGCGCGTGCCGGCCAGCAGCGCGTCGCGCGGGGACACGCCGAAGCTGACGAGCGTCTCCAGCTCGATCGGCATCAGCCCGTGCATGCTGTCGGTGCCGCACGCGAAGCGGATGCCGGAGGCCAGGTGACGCGGGAACGTCTCCCCGGCCACCCGCCGAGCCCGGCGCACCTTGTCCATGATCACCGGACGCTGACCGTCTCCCTGCTCGATGCCGGTCGGGTGCATGAAGATCGAGAACGTGCAGATGAGCCACACGCGGCGCTCGATCATCAGCGCGATGTCCTCGTCGCCGGCCAGGAGCCCGTGCTCGATCGTGCCCACGCCTTCTTCGACCGCGAGGCGCAGCCCGGCCCCGCCGTGGGCGTGCGCGGCAGCGTACGTGCCGGCACGGTGCGCCTCTTCGACGGCCGCCCGAATCTCCTCGCGCGTGTAGGCGCTCGACGTCGACATCGCCCCGGGCGAGCTGACGCCGCCGGTGACGAAGATCTTCACGTGGTTCGCGCCGCGCCGGAGGTTTTCCCGCGCGCCCCGCCGCACTTCGTCCACGCCGTCGTAGCTGGCGAGCGCCCGGCCGTGGCCGTTATTGGCGGCGAGCCCACGCCCGGCGACCAGCAAGCGCGGCCCGGCGATCACCCCGGCCTCGATGGCGTCGCGCACCTCGATATCGAGGAAGTGCTCCTCGCCCATGATCCGCATCGTCGTGGTCCCCGCGGCGAGATCCGTTCTGAGATTCGCAGTGGCGGCGAGCGCCTGGGGCACGGGACCGCGGCAGAGCTGGCCGAGCTGATCGCCCAGGCCCGGCACGATCGAGGCGTGGCTGTGGCAGTCGATGAGGCCGGGCATGACGAAGCGGTTCGCGAGGTCGAGCGTATCGGCGCCCGGAGGCGCCGGGGTGCGGTCGGCTGGTCCGACGGCGGCGATCCGAGTGCCGTCGACGACGATCACCGCGTCGCGGATCGGCGCCTGAGCGACACCGTCGAAGAGCGTGCCGCAGCGGATCGCGCGGATGCTCACGCGCCAGGCCTTCTGTCGGTCGCGTTCGGCGTCATCGGCCCAGATCTCCGGGCCACGAGTATACGCGGTCGCCCCTCAAGACCCGCCCCAGACCTCGCGGGCGGTCTCGGTCACGAGCGCGAGCTTGGCCTCCTGGTCGGCCGGTGTGACCAGGTTGCCCTCTTCGGTCGAGGCGAACCCACACTGCGGGCTCAGCGCGAGCCGCTCGAGCGGGACGAAGGCCGCGGCCTCGCGGATGCGGCGCTCGAGCTCTCCCCTGCTTTCCAGCGCGGCATGCTTGGTCGTGACCAGCCCGAGCACGACGGTCCGGTCGTCCGGCACGTTCTTCAGCGGCTCGAAGCTCCCGGAGCGCGCGTCGTCGTATTCCAGCAAGAAGCGCGAGAACCGGCTCGCGCGAAAGACCTTCGCAGCGATCGGGTCGTAGCCGCCGCTGCCGAGGAACTTGCTCTGGTTGTTGCCGCGACACAGATGCAGCGCGAACGTGACTCCCGGATGGTTGCCGATCACCGCGTTGTCCATCTCGATGCCGAGGTCGATCAGGCGCTCCGGGTCCGTCCCGCGGCTGCGATAGCCTTCGCGGGTGGCCGGGTCCATCAGGAGCGTGTACGGCGGCCCGTCCATCTGGATGTAGGTGCAGCCCAGACGTACGAGCTCGTCCACCTCGCCGCGCAAGATATCGACCGCGTCGCTCAGATAGGCGTCGCGCGTCGGATAGGCGCCGGCCGACTTGTCCGGATCGTAGTAGGACGTCGTGTTCAGGGCGCTGATCAAGGTCGCCTTGGTCGGCCGCTCGGTGCGCGCCCGGAGGTACGTGAACTCCTCGGCGCACAGATGGCGCCGGCGCCTGAGGCGCGAGACCACGACGGCGCGCTGGAAGAGGAGCTCGTGGCCCTGCTCGTCTCGGAAGGGAACCGCCCAGCCGCCGAACTTGTCGAAGCCTTCGATCGAGTCGATGAAGTGGCCGAAGTACGCGTAGCGCCGCATCTCGCCGTCGGTGAGCACCGACACGCCGGCCCGCGCCTGGATCCGCACGGCGTCGTCGACGGCGCGGTCCTCCGCGCGCTTGAGCTCGGCGTCGGTGATGGAGCCCGCCGCGTGGCGCCGGCGGGCGTCCTTGAGGTAGGCGGGACGCAGTAGGCTGCCGATGACTTCGGCGCGATACGCGTTCCGCGGCATCGCCGTCAGCCGCCGAGATCCCGCACGACGGCGCGCCAGAGCGCGCCCGTCTCCGCGACCCCCGGGTCGACCGGGAGCTTGCGCACCGCGGTCGTCACCAGCACGAGCCGGCTCGCGGGATCGACGTAGATCGCCTGGCCGCGCACGCCGAGGAACGCGAACATCCGGCGGTCGCCCGGGAAGATCCAGGTCTGGTAGCCGTAGCCGAAGAACGGCGTCGCGGTGCGGGGCCGCAGATGCGGCTGGTCCGCGCGAACGGTCGTGGCGTCCTGGACCCAGGCCGCCGGAATGATCTGCCGGCCGCGCCAGTTGCCATCGTGCGCCAGGAGCAGGCCGAGCCGCGCGTAGTCGCGCAGCACCGCGTTGAAGCAGCAGTACGTCACTTCCTGTCCCGAGCGATCGACGAGCCAGGCGGCATCGGCCTCGGCGCCGATCGGCTGCCAGATCTTCTCTTGAAGGTATTCGGAGACCGAGCGGCCGACGGCCGCGGCCAGCACGAGGCCGAGCACCTCGGTTTCGACCGACGCATACGAGAACTTCGTGCCGGCCGGTACCGCACGCTCGTTGAACGAGGTCACCGCCGAGACGCCGCCGGCTCCCCTCTGTAGAAACGTGTCGATCGAGAGCTTCGAGACGTCGTCGCCCGGCCGGTACTCCTCGACGAATCGCACGCCCGAGGACATCTGCAGCAGGTGGCGCAGCGACGTGCGCCCGTACTCGGTTCCGGCGAGCCCCGGCACGTACGTCGCGGCGAGATCGTCGACCGAGCGGATGCGACCCTCGGCGATGGCGATCCCGATCAGCATCGACGTGACCGTCTTGGCCATCGACCACGACGTGAACCGGTCGCGGTCGGTCCGCGCGTACTGGTAGCGCTCGACGAGGATCGTCTCGTCGCGGGCGACCAGCAGCCCGGTCGCCGGGTTCCGCGCCAGGTAGTCGTCGAGGCCGAAGGTCTGCCCCTGGTACTCGTAGCGCAGCGCGGGCTCGGACGCGGCCCGCCCGAGCGGCGACGGTTTCGCGGCCCGATGGACGATGTGCGCCGGGAAGATCTCGTCCTGGTGGCTCTGCGAGCCGACCAGGAACGGCACGCGGAAGAAGGTCGCGCGGTCGCCGAGCGGATAGCCCTGGCGGGCGCCCTGCTCGTCGGCATCCGGTCCACTCGGGTTGAAGGCGGATTGCGGCGGCGGCGCTGACGACGGTGTGGCGCATCCGACCAGGACGATCGAGAGCGCGGCGGCGGTGATCCTACGCCGAAGATCCATTCACGTCGATCCCGTAGTCGCGCCGCGCGGCCTCGCGGGACACGTAGCCCTCGCGCACGTCGCGGCGAATCGCGTCCGGCTCGCGCTCGGACGGCGGGCCGTAGCCCCCGCCACCTCCGGTCATGATGCGAACGACCTCGCCGGCGGCGATCGGGTGCTGCGTCGCCTTGCGCACGTGGCGCTGCGCGCCGTCCGGCGACGTGATCTCGACGCCGTTCACCGCGCCGTCCTTCCCGCCCCAGAGCCCCCACGGCGGCGTCGCCTTTCGCTCGAGGCTGAACGTGATGAACGCCGGCTGCAGGAAGTGATATTCGCGCTCGATACCGAGCCCACCGCGGTGGCGCCCGGCGCCCCCCGAATCGCACCGGAGCCCGTAGCGCATGATCCGGATGGTCGGAAGGCGCGACTCGACGACTTCCACCGGATTGTTGCGGGCCGTGGAGCCGGCGAAGATGATCATCGCGGATTCGCCGTCGAAGGCCGGCCGGGCTCCGGTGCCGCCCGCGTTGAGGTCGCCCTGGATGAACAGCTTGCCCGTCTGCGGGTGGGTCCCGAACGCGATCGTCGGCATCTGATCGCCGTAGGATCCCGCGGGCACATCGCTCGGCATCGCGGGCGCCAGCGCGCGCAGACCCAGATCGAGCAGCAGATTGATCGGCACGTAGTAGCGGGCCGTCGGCGCCGGCTCCTCCGCGGCCAGCACGGAGCGCGGCGGGATCACGACGGTCAGCGGGCGGAAGCAGCCCTCGTCCACGGGGTCGAGCGGCGTCGTCAGGCACTTGATCAGCATCCGGCAGGCGCTGATCGTGATCGCGTCCCCGCAGTTGAACGGCCCCTTCACCTGCGAGTCGGAGCCCCGCGAAGTCGACGGTCATACTCGCCGTCGCCGATGGTGATCGCCATCTCGACGCGCACGGGCCGGTCGAGCGAGATGCCGTCGTTGTCGAAGTGGCCGATCGCTCGATACACGCCGGCCGGAATCTTCGCGAGGGCCGCACGCGTGCGACGCTCGGACTGGGCCATATACACGCGCGTCGCCTCGAGCACCGCCTCGCGCCCATACTTGGCGAGCACCTCGCGGAAGAACTGATCACCCGCGCGGCAGACCGCGAGCATCGCCTGGATGTCCTTCAGGGTCCCGCTCTCGACGCGGATGTTCCCGGCGATGATCCGCATCACCTCTTCGTTCAGCTCGCCGCGGTTCACGATCCGCACCGAGCGGAAGCGAAGGCCTTCCTGGCGGAAGTCGGTCGAGCCGACCTGCATCGAGCTCGGCACCGGTCCCCCGACGTCGGTCCAGTGCGCCTTCACGGCGACGAAGCCCGCAAGGCGTCCTTCCCAGAAGACCGGCGCGGTCATCGCCACGTCGTTCAGGTGGTTGCCGTTGCCGGTGTACGGATCGTTGTGGATGAAGACGTCGCCCTCGCGGAACGCCTCGAGGCCGCGATCGGCGATCGTCGCCTGGATCGGGAACCCGAGATGGCCCTGGAACACCGGCAGGCCGATGCCCTGCGCGATCATCTGCACGTCGGGATCGAAGATCGCGCAGCCGAAGTCGAGGCTCTCGCTGATGATGTGGTTGTAGGCGGTCTTGATCAGGGTGATGCGCATACGGTGCGCGGCGGCATTTAGAGCGGCGCGGATTATTTCGACCGTTATCGTGTCCGGCATGGCTGTTTGATTGTCATCGGGGGGAGCGATGCTCGCTCCCCCCGATACCCCCCATCGCTCCGGCCGCTTCGACGTGGATGACCAGGCAGCCGTGGTCTTCGATCGAAAGTGTGTCGGCGGCGTCGATGATCGTTGTGGTTCCGGGCTCCTCGATAGCGGCTGGACCCCGCACTTGGTCGCCGGGCCGCAGCACTTCGCGCTGGTACACGCGGTATTCGAGCGCGTCGCCGGCGACGGCCGAGTAGATCTTGCGCGTCTCGAACGGGGGCGCGTCGGTCGCGCGACGCTCGAGAGTCGCCAGGCGAGGAGGCTCGAGGGGGAAGACGACGGCGAGGCGGAGGTTCAGGAGCTGGACGTCGACTTCGCGTGCGGCGTAGCCGTAGGCACGCTCGTGGGCGGCGTCGAATCGGGCGCGCAGCTGAGTCCAGTCGGCGAGCGTCTGCAGCGCGATCGTCACCGTGTGCTCCTGGCCCAGATAGCGCAGATCGACCGCGCGATGCATGACGGGCGCGCCGGTGCCAGGCAGGATCGCGGCGATCTCACGTCGCATTTCCTCGTATCGCGCCTCGGCCCAGACGGCGTCCGTATCGTCGAGCGGCACGAGGACGGTGCGCACCAGATCGTGTCTGAGATCGGTCGCCAGCATCCCCCAGGCGGAGAAGGTCGACGGCGACGGCGGCACGACGACGCGCGGAATCCCGAGCTCACGGGCGATCGCGACGGCGTGCAGCGGCCCGCCGCCACCGTAGGCCAGGAGCGTGTAGTCCCTCGGATCCAGCCCGCGCTCGGTCGTGATGCTACGCACCGCCAGCGCCATCTTCACGTCGGCCAGCCTGATGACGCCGGCCGCCGCGGCGGCGCGGGTGAGGCCGAGGGGCACGCCGACCTTCTCGTCGATGGCGCGCATGGCGCTCGCAAGATCGAGCGGCATCGTGCCGCCGAGGAAGCGGGCCGAGTCGATCCGCCCGAGCACCAGGTTCGCGTCGGTAACGGTTGGCTCGCTGCCGCCCCGCGCGTAGGACACCGGGCCCGGGTCCGCGCCGGCGCTGTGCGGGCCGAGTGCCAGGGCGCCGCCCGCGTCGATCCACGCGATCGTGCCGCCGCCCGCGCTCACTTCCTTGATGTCGATCACCGGAATCCGGAGCGGACGGCCGTCGACGTGGTACTCGTCGGTCGTCTGCACGAGGCCGCGCTCGACGATCGCGCACTTGGCGGTCGTGCCGCCCATGTCGAACGAGATCAGGCGGTCGGTACCGAGCACCCGCGAAAGACTGGCGCTGCCCGTCACCCCCGCTGCGGGACCGGACTCGATCGTGTGCACGGGCTTCGATCGCGCCGCGTCGAGTGAGAAGGCGCCACCGTTCGACTGGGTCACCAGGAGCTGGCCCGTGAAGCCGCGCCCGGCGAGCCCTTTCCCGAACTCGCGGAGATAGCGGTCCATGATCGGCTGGACGTACGCGTTCACGACCGTCGTGCTCGTCCGCTCGTACTCGCGCCATTCCTGCGTGATCCGGTGCGAGGCCGAGACCGCCGCGCCCGGCATCTCATCCGCGACGATCCGAGCGGCGCGCACCTCGTGGGCGGGATCGCGATACGAGAACAGGAACACGATCGCCACCGACTCGACGCCGTCGGCGAGCAATCCGCGGGCTGCCGCCCGGACGGCCGCCTCGTCGAGCGGCACGAGCACGTCGCCGGTCGCCGTCAGGCGCTCCGGCACCTCGTGGCAGCGACCGCGCGGCACCAGCGGCTCGGGCCGCCGATAGAGCACGTCGTACATCTTCAGAAAGTCGCCGCGCCCGATCTCGAGGACGTCCCGAAATCCCTCGGTCGTGATGAGCCCGGTGCGCGCGCCCTTCCGCTCGAGCAGCGCGTTGATGCCGATGGTCGTGCCGTGGATGACGAACCGACAGTCGGCCAGCCGCACGCCGGCCTGGTCCACGCAGCGCAGGACGCCCTCGAGGAGCTCGCGCGGCGTGCTGAGCGCCTTGGTGGTGACCACGGTACCCGTCGCTTCGTCGAGCGCGACGAGATCCGTGAACGTGCCACCGATGTCGACGCCGATTCTCAGGGCCACGCGAGCTCCTTACCTGGCAAGTGCGGGAGCGCGGTCGAGCGGTTCGCCGCGAGAGCCGTGGGCACCCTCGCGGCGAGCGCTCCGCGCTGAAGTCTTCTCTACTGCAGCGGCGAGAAAGCGGACGGCAGGAGGATCTTGTTTTCCTGCGTGAGGAGCCGGTCGCCACCACCCGGCGGCGGCCACACGCCCTTCTTCCTGGCCTCGTCGCGCACCTGCATCCGGTTATCCATGCTCGAGTACGCCCAGATGTGCACGAACCCGTTCGCGCGGCCGAATTCCACGCCGCCGGCGAACACGATCGGGGAGAGCTTCGAGCGCTCGCCGATCTTCGACTCCCAGCCCTTCGCCGTGTCGGGCAGAGTGCCGGGCTTCAGGGTGTAGTAGCGAAGCTCGTACACCGGGCCCAGCTTTCCGGGACGCGGCTCGGGAATGAACGAGAACGGCACGACGATCTCGGAGCGCATCTGACGAATGAACTCCTGGATCTTCGGCGGCCAGTTCGCCTCCTTCGAGGCCTCGCCGCGAACGCGCGCGCGATCGGCGAGATCCTTGTACCCCCAGATGTGGACGATCTCGTTGAGCGGTCCGACCTCGGTGTGCAGGAACGCCGTGAGCTCGGAGTATTTCTTGCGGTACTCGTAGGCGTCGCCGAAACGCTTCTCGACCTCGGCGAGGCTGCCTGGAGCGATCTGGTAGGTGCGGATCTCGTAAATCACGTGCGACTCCTTTCGACGGGTGAGAGTTGGCTCCCGCACAGCGCGGGTAGGGCCTTCATTAAGCCCGGAGCGTAGGCCCCGTCAACTGGTTTTCCCTGCTCGCCGCGCGAGTGGTACAGTCTGGGCCACGAACTGCCTATCCACCTGGAGGTCGGCGATGGCGAACCCGTCAGGAACCTCGCACGTTTACGTCGGCACCGCGGCGCGCATTCCGGGAGCCCTCTCGGGGATTTTCCGGCAAACCGTGGGCAGCGATCAGTGGGAACGGCTCACCAAGGGGCTCCCGGAGCGCATGGACACCCAGGCGATCACCGTCCATCCGGCTGATTCGAGCCTGATCTTCGCCGGCTCCCAGGACGGCCCCTACCGGAGCCGCGACGGCGGCGAGAGCTGGGAGAAGCTCCCCTTCCCCGACCAGGGGCTCGAGGTGTGGTCCATCCTGATTCACCCGCGCGATCCCCGGACGATGTATCTCGGCACCTCGCCGGTGGCGGTCTACCGGAGCGACAACGGCGGCGACAGCTGGCGCAAGCTCCCGCGCGTGGCCTCGCCGGGCCGCGTGAAGATGAACTTCCCGTGTCGCGTCACGCGCCTGGCGATCGACCCGTCGAGCCCGGACGAGATCTACGCGGGGCTCGAGGTCGATGGCGTCCTGCGCAGCCGTGACCGCGGCGAGACGTGGGAAGACGTGGGCGACGACCTCGTGAAGCTCGCCGCGCGGCCGCACCTCAAGAGCCGTATCGCGAGCGACACCGAGAACGAGGGCATGCTCGACACGCACGCGCTGACGGTGTCGAGCGCGCAGCCGGGCACCGTGTTCCTCGCCGTGCGCATGGGTCTCTTCCGCAGCGCGGACCGCGGCACGACGTGGCAGGACATGGAGATCGGCCGCTTCTCGCCGCTGACCTACGCGCGCGACGTGCAGGTCTCGCCGCACAACGCGAGAACCCTGGTGGCCGCGCTGAGTCCCGCGGCGCGCAGCACGGACGGCTCGCTCTATCAGAGCGACGATCTCGGACAGAGCTGGCGCCGCATCGATCACGGCATCAAGGCCGAGAGCACGATGATGGCGCTGGCGCTGCATCCTCGCGACCCCAACCAGATCTACAGCGTGGCGCGGCAGGGCCAGATCTTCGGCACGCGCGACGGCGGCAAGAGCTGGAAGGAATGGCGCCTGCCGGAGGCGGTGAAGGACGTCTACGCGGTCGCCTGCGCCTGAAGCACGTCGGCGCGGCTGGAAATCGCCGGGTCGGTCACCGACATCGGGCGAGATCTTGTTCTGATGCGCGTTCTCCTGATCGAGGACGACCAGGAAGCGGCCCGGCTGCTCGCCAAAGGTCTGCGCGAGGAAGGGTGGGTGGTCGACATCGCCCCCTCGGGCGAGGCCGGCGACGAGATGGCGAGTGTGAATACCTACGACGCCATCGTGCTCGACTGGATGCTTCCCGATCGAGACGGTGTCGCGATCTGCCGCAGCCTGCGCGAGAACGGCCTCCACGCTCCGATCCTGATCCTGACGGCCCGCGACGGTATCGAGGACCGCGTGATCGGTCTGAATGCCGGCGCCGACGACTATCTCACCAAGCCCTTTGCCTTTGCCGAGCTGCTCGCACGCCTCCACGCCCTGCTCCGACGCTCCGAGCTCACCCGCCCCGTCCTCCTGACGGTCGAGGACCTGACGCTCGATCCTCGCAGCCATCAAGTCGTGCGCGGCGGCGTCCCGCTCAGCCTCACGCCCAAGGAGTACGCGATCCTCGAGACGTTGATGCGTCACGCCGGTGAAGTCGTGAGCCGCATCTACCTCGGCGAGCACGTATGGGAGGACGAGCGCGACTCCCTGATGAATCTGGTCGACGTCCACGTGAGCCACTTGCGAAGGAAGGTCGACCACGGCGCCGTGACGCCGCTCATCCACACCGTGCGAGGACGTGGCTATCGGCTGGGACCACCGCCCCGCTGATGACGCTCAGCTTCAAGGCACGACTGACACTCGGGCATCTGGCCGCCGTGATGCTCGTCCTCGCCGGAACCGCTCTGGCGGCCCACTGGGCGCTGTCGCGCGCCGTGCTGAGTCAGACCATCGACGACGCGATCCTGGCCCTGGCCGAGGCCGAAGCGGCAGCGCTACTCCAGGCGCCCAGCCTGGCCCCGCGCGTTCACGAGATGGCCCCCGGGACGGCGGCGCCCTCCTTCGTGCGGCTCGACAAGTTTGTCCAGATCGTGCGCATGGACGGCGAGGTGCTCGCGCGCAGCGTGACCCTGGGGAACGCGCGCCTGCCCACGAAGCCGGACCTGCTGGCCCGGCTCCAGGACGGCGCGCCGGTGTTCGAGACGATCGACGACTTCGGCGAAGAGCCCGTCCGGATGGTGTCCCTGCCCGTCCGCGCGCCTGGTGGCCACTATGCCGTGCAGGTCGCCATGTCGCTCGACGACGCGTACGCCGTCCTTCATTCGGCGCGGCTCCTGTTCACGGCGATGGCCGTCTGCATCCTGGTCGGGGTCGGTTTGATCGGGGTGCTGCTGACTCGACGTGCCCTTCGCCCGATCGACCGCATCGTCAGCCGGGCCCGCGAGATCGGGGAAGGAAGCCTCGCAGAGCGGCTTCCTCGTCCGGGACAGCAGGACGAGATCGGGCGGCTCGTCGACACCCTCAACGAGATGCTCGGCCGGATCGAGGAAAGCTTCGAGATCCAGCGGCGCTTCACGGCCGATGCGGCGCACGAGCTCCAGTCGCCGCTCTCGCGCCTGCGGACCGAGATCGAGGTGACGCTGCGGCGCCACCGCGATACCGCCGAGTACGAGGACACCTTGCGCTCCTGCCTCGACAAGGTCGAACGACTGTCGATCCTGACGAGAGAGCTGTTGACCCTGGCCCGGCTGGACGCCGAGCAGGGTCGGGTCGCCGCCTCGGGCATCGTCCCGCTCGGCCCTCTGCTCGACGGCGTCGTCCGGCGGCTCGCCGCGGAGGCCGAGCGGCGGCGCGTCACGATCGCCGTGCATCCGTCGCCGGCGCTCTCGCTGTCCATTCGATGCGCGGAGGGCCTGGCCGACCTGGTCTTCGCCAACGTGCTCGACAACGCCGTGAAGTTCTCGGCGCCAGGCGGCCAGGTCATCGTCGACGCCGCGGCCGAAGGCGCGGAGGTCGTGGTCGCCGTGTCCGACGCAGGCCCTGGCATCCCGGCCGACGAGCTTCCCCACGTGTTCGAGCGCTTCTATCGCGGGCGCGCGGCTCGAGCCAAGGACACACGCGGATTCGGGCTGGGGCTGGCGATCTCTCGGACTGTCGTCGAAAACCACGGCGGCCAGCTCTCCGTCGAGAGCGCCGGCGGCCGCGGCGCGACGTTCCGCGTGCGATTTCCTGTCTCGTCCTGACCGGCCGGCGCGACCCTCAAGCTCTGCGGAGCCTGTCGGTGAGTCGGTAGATCGCCGGCAGCGCGACGAGCGTGAGGAACAGGGTCGAGAGTAGCCCGCCCACCACCACGGTGGCCAGCGGGCGCTGGATGTCGGAGCCGATGCCGCGGGCGAGCGCCGCCGGAATCATGCCGAGCATCGCGACGAGGATCAGCATCAGGATCGGCCTGAATTGCGTGCGGGCGCCGTCGACGACTGCGTCGGTGAGCGAGACGTCCAGCTCGAGGCGGCGGCGGTTGATCTCGGAGATGTAGAGCACGCCGCTCATGACGGCGACGCCGAACAGCGAAATGAAGCCGACCGCGGCCGACACGCTGAGATTGATGTCGCGCAGGTAGAGGCCGACCAGGCCTCCGACCAGTGAGAACGGCACGTTCAGCAGCACCAGCGTGGCGTCGAACGCGGACCCGAACGTGACGAACAGCAGCA
Organism: uncultured Candidatus Rokubacteria bacterium; assembly: GCA_963789955.1. Classification (GTDB taxonomy): domain Bacteria; phylum Methylomirabilota; class Methylomirabilia; order Rokubacteriales; family CSP1-6; genus AR31. Next base: position 185,954 of record CAWBMV010000012.1, on the reverse strand, counting down.
CGAAGATGATGCCGATCGTGATGGGAATGATGACCGCCAGCCGCTGCCGCGCCCGCTCCAGGTTCTCGAACTGCCCGCCCCAGCTCACGCGATAGCCCGGCGGGCAGCTTCACCGTCTCCGCGAACCTGGCCTGCGCCTCGCGCGACGAAGCCGCCCTGATCGCGGCCCCGGATGTTGGTGCGGACCGTGATCTGCCGCTCGTTCTCCCGGCGGGCGATGATCGTGGCGCCGTCGGCGACCGTGATGTCGGCGAGCTGCGCGAGCGGCACGCGCCCGCCATCGCGCGTGGGAATCAAGAGCGCCCCGATCGATGACGCGTCGGCGCGCGCCTCAGGAGCGAATCGCGCGACCACGATCGAAGCGCCGCTCGCCCTCGAAGACTCGGTGATGGGGCTCCCGCCGAGCGCCAGGTCGATGACATCCTGCACGTCGCTGACGTTGATGCCATAGCGCGCGACCTTGCAGCGGTTCACCGCGATGCGGAGCTGCGCCTGGTCGGCCTCCTGCTCGATCGACGTGTCGGCCGCGCCGCGGATCGGCCGCAAGCACCGTCGAGCGCTTCGGTGGCAAGCGCCGCGCAGCTGACGGAGGTCGGGGCCGCTGATGATGACGGCCAGGTCGGCCGAGGAGCCGGTGGCGATCTCCGTCGACGTGTCGATGATGGGCTGCGTGAAGTTGAACGTGGCGCCCGGGATCTCCGCCTGCAAGCGGCGCGACAGCTCGTCGACCAGGTCCGCCTTCGTCTTGCCGCGAGGCCACGTGTCGTAGGGCTTGAGCTCGACGAGGAACTCGTTGCGATTGGGTCCGAACGGATCGGTGCCGGAATCGTTGCGGCCCGTCTGCGACATGACCATCTGTCACTTCCGGCGACTGGCGGATCAGCGCGACGCATCGGTCGCCGCGACCGCGGCGGATTTCGCCAGCGAGATTCCGGGCGGCAGATTCGCGCGGATCCAGATGACGCCTTCGTCGAGCTGCGGCAGGAACTCCGTGCCCAGGCGCGTTCCGAGCCCGACAGCGCGCCGACGACCAGGGCGACGACCACCGCCACGGTGATCCGGGCGTGGCGGACCGTCTGCGCCACGAACCGCGGCGTAGCGCGCGTTGAGCCAATCCATGACGCAGCGCGGGTTCTGCCGGTGCTTGCCCCGTGCGGAAGAATAGTCGCGACGCGCAGGGACCAGCGTCAGCGTCAGGAGCAGCGAGCCCAGCAGCGCGAAGCACACCGTCATACGCCATCGGCGTGAACAGGCGCCGCTCGACGCGCTCCAGGGTGAACAGCGGGATGTACGCCGCGATGATGATCAGCAGCGAGAAGAAGATCGGGCGCTGGACTTCGCGAGCGCCGCGTCGCGGATCGTCTCGATCGAGACTCGCCGCTGGAGCCCTCGCCCGCTCGGCGCCGAGCGAGTGCATGCATGATGCGCTCGACCATCACGATCGTGCCGTCCACGATGATGCCGAAGTCGAGCGCGCCGAGGCTCAGCAGGTTCAGCGATACGCCGGTCGCATGCATGCAGACGAAGGCGAACAGCAGCGACAGCGGGATGATCAGAGCCGTGAGCAGCGCCGCGCGCACGCTGACCAGGAACAGCAGCAGCACCGTCACCACGATCACGAAGCCTTCGAGCAGCGCCCGCGACACCGTGTGCAGCGTGTTGTGCACCAGGTCCGTACGGTCGTAGATCGGCACGATGCGGACGCCCGGCGGCAGCCGGGTCGCGTTGAGCTCGTCGACGGCGTCGTGAACGCGCTTCCAGCACCTCGCTCGGGTTCTCCCAGCGCCGCATCAGGACGATGCCCTCGACGCCGCCGACCCCGGTCGGTCTGATCGTCGACGCCGAAGATTCCGGTCTGCGGCAGCGGCGCCGATCTTGACTCGCGCCGATGTCGCGGACGAAGATCGGCACGCCCTTGGGCGCGTCGAGCACGATGTTGCTCGATGTCGCTCGATCGATCGGATCAGGCCGACGCCGCGGATCGGCAAGCGACTGCTGGCCCACTGTCGAGCAGCGCGCCCCGGCGTTGCGATTGTTGCTCTTCACGGCGTCGGCGATCTGGCGCGACGCTCAGGCTTGATACTTGTCGAGCGCTCGAGGATCGATCTCGATCTGGTACTGCCTGACCAGTCCGCCGAAGGTCGACGACATCGGCGACGCCCGGGACCTGAAGCAGCCGCGGGGTGATGACCCAGTCCTGGATCTCCCGCAGCTGCATGGCATCGTAGCCGGTGCCGTCCAGGATGTAGCGATACAACTCGCCGATGCCCGTGGACAGCGGCCCGAGCGTCGGCGTGACGCCATCGGGAAGCTCGGCGTCGCGAAGATGCTCGAGCACCACCTGGCGGGCGAAGTAATCGTCGGTGCCGTCCGCGAAGGTCAACTCGACGACCGAGAGGCCGAAGATCGTGCGCGATCGCCGCGCGATCACGTTCGGCGTGTTGTTGAGCGCGCGCTCGATCGGCACCGTGACCTGCTGCTCCACCTCCTCGGCGGCGAATCCCGGATACGGCGTGATCACGACGACGCCCGTATCCGAGATGTCCGGGTAGGCCTCGAGCTTCAGCTGGCGGAACGCCCAGACGCCGGCGACCACGACGATCAGCCCGGACGCGACCACGACGCACCCGACGAGCCAGCGCGAGCTCGAGCAGGCGACTCAGCACGGCAACGGCTCAGCGGTCCTTCAGCAGCACGCCGCCGTCCACCACGATGCGGTCGCCGGCCTGCACCCCCGAGAGGACGGGCAACACGTCACCCGCGCTCGGCCCACGGCGACTTCACGCCGCGCGAAGCGGCCGGGTGCTCGCTCGAGAAACACGATGGCGCTGCCGTCTTCCTGCACGATCGCCGCCGACCGGAATCACCGGGGTCTGTCGCGAAGCGCCCGCGTGGCGCATGGTGGCGTACATCTCGGGCCGGAAGCGGCCTCGAGGGTTCGCCATGTCGACGTGCACCTTCACCGTTCGCGTCTGCGGGTCGAGCACGTCCGCGATGCGTGCCACCCGCCCGTCGAACTCTTCGCCGGGGTACGCGACCATCGTGATCGTCACGCGTTCTCCGACCCGGATGAGCCGGATCGCCGCCTTCGGCACTTCCGAGGATACCCACACCCTGCTCAGGTCGGCGATCGTCATCAACGGCGTTTCGGTGTCGTTGCGATACTCCCCGGGCGCCACGTTGACCTCGAGCACCTTGCCGCTGATCGGCGCTCGCACCCGGACGATCTGTCGACCCTCACCCGAGGGCTTGAGGTCGAGGAGCTCCAGCTTGCGCCTGGCCTGGTACCGTGCGGCACGCGCCGTCTCGAGCGCGGCCCGGGCTTGCGCCTGGTCGTTCTGCGCCGCCAGCATGTCCTTCTGGGCGACCGCCTGGTGCTCGAAGAGCTCTGTCGTCCGCGCGAGATCCGCGTCGGACTTGGTCAACGCCGCCTGGGCCTGGCGCTCGGCGGCCTCGGTCTGGATGGCGCCGGCGATCGCGGCGTCGGCGTCCGGGCTGTCGACGGACAGCACCGGCTGCCCCTGCTCGACGGCGTCACCCACTTTCGCCAGGACGACGACGACCCGTCCTGCGACGGGGAGCAGCAAGCGAGCGCTCCGGTTGGGATCGATCCCGACGCGCCCCGGCGCGGTGACCTCATCGACCGCGATCTCACGTACCCGGATGGGCTCGATCTTGAGCTGCGCGGCCTGCGGCGAGTCCGGCGGCACGAGGACCTCCGAAGCGATCGACGCCGAGGATGCAGTCGGGGACGAGAGCCGAGGGGGTGACGGCGCGGCGGCCGGGCCGGCGTCCTCCGCGCGACCGCATCCGGCGAGCCCGAGACCGCACGCCAGAATCAACACGGCCAGGCCGACACACTCGACGCGACCACGGAGCATCTCAGTTCTCCAGCGGTCGGCCGACGGCGGCCTCGAGCTGATAGAGGGCGCCCCAGTAATTCCCCAACGCCCGGAGGTGCTCGACCGCCGTCTCCCGATAGGTCCGTTGGGCGTCCAGGAACTCCAGCAACGCGACGCCACCGCGCCGGTAGGCGAACTCGATCGTGTCCCGCGCGTTCCGGGCCTTCGCCAGATAGAAGTCCTGCAACAGGCCGACCTTCCTTCGCTCGGTTTCGACGATCGAGAGCGCCGTGTCGACATCGCTGATGACCTGCAAGGCGGCCGCCTGGCGTAGCGCATCGGCGCGCTCGATCTCGACGCCGGTACGCGTGATCTCCCCCTGGTTACGATCGAAGATGCGGATCGGAACACTGAATCCAAAGCCGAATCGGTTGTCAGGGCCGATGCGCTGATATTCCACCTGCGGGCTCACATCCCACCAGGCGTTCGCGCGCGCCAGGGCCTGGTCGGCTCGCGCCTTGTCGCGGCCCGCTTCCGCCGCGCGCAGATCAGGGCGCGCGTCCAGCGCGGCGCGCACGAGCTCGGCACGCTCGACACGCACGTCCTGGTAGGCGAGGTCACCGACGACCGTGAACTCGGCACCGACGGCGTCGGCACCGGTGAGCGTCCGCAGCTTGATCCTGGCGGCGGCGATCGCCTGCCGGGCGTCGGTGGCGTCCCGCTCGAAGGCATACCGTTGCACCTGGATGCGGGTCAGCTCGAGCGCAGAGATGTCGCCTTTCTCGACGCGGAGACGCTGCAGGCGTTCGATCTCGTCCACGGTGTGCAAATTCGCCTCGGCGAGAGCCAGGGTCGATTGGGCCACGAGCACGTCGACGAAGGCCTTTTTCACCTCAAGGGTCGTCTGGCGCTGGAGGTCTCCGATCTCTTCGGTCGTGACGCGTGTCGCGGCGCGCGCGCTATCGAGGCGACGCTGGCGCTTGCCGCCGAGCTCGAACGGCTGGCTCAGCGTGACCGTCTGCTGCTGCTCCGCCGCGCCTCCACCCAATTGTTCTGCGACGTAGCTGGCCGTCGGGTTCGGCCGGAGGCCGGCCGTCACCTCGTTGGCCTTGGCGGTCCGAAGCTCCAGCTGCTTGGCGCGCAAGGTCGGATTGTCACGGGACGCGAGACGTACCGCGTCGGCCATGGTCAGCTCGGTGGCCGGTGTCTGGGAAAAGGCGACGCCGCTCACGAGCGGAGCGCAGACGACCGAGGCCATGCAAAGGACTCGATATCTGGAAAGCCCGGCGAGGTCCCTGCGAACCGACCGTAACACTCGTGAAAACTCCTTTCGACGCCGAGCTATCGAATCGAGACCGGGATGCGTAGCGCGAAAGGAGTCTATCGGGGGGATTCTGAAGGTTTGCTGAAGCTTACTCCGGACGGCCGTGAGCGCCGTCAGGGCCGCGTGGCGATGACGATCCGATAGCCGAGATCGAGCTCGGCGCGCTCGAGCAGATGCGCGTGGCGGCGCTCCCAGGTGCCGTCGGCGAGATCGCGCCGAAGCCGCTCGAGACCTGACTCGAGCCGGCTCGGCTCGGCCTTCGCGAACGTCGAGATCGCGGCCCGCACGCTCGCGTCTAGATACGCGTGCGGCCGCCGCCAGTAGGCGCCCATGAACCCGTCGATGCAGTCGTGCGGAATCGGGAACGACTGCACGTCCACCCGTCCGAACGCGCGCCCGAAATCCTCGACCGTGGGAAAGATCCGGCGATCGAGGTCGACGATCTCGGGAAAGTAGTCGTCGACCAGCCAGAAGCCCGACGCGGACGGATCCCAGGTGACGACGACGACGCGGCGCCGCGCCACGCGGGCGAGCTCGTCGAGCCCCCGCGCTCGGTCCGGCCAGTGGTGCACCGTGAGGATCGCCAGCGCCGCGGCGAACCCGTCGTCGCGGAACGGCAGCTCGGTCGCGGAGGCCTGCACGACGGGCGCGCTGTGGGCGCGCCGCTGGCGGATCATGGTCATCGCCGGCTCGACTGCGACCACCGAGCGATCCGTCGGCTCGTAGGAGCCGGTGCCGGCTCCCACGTTCACGACGGTCTCGGCGTGATTCAGCGCGCGCGCGATGGCCGCGGCCAGACGCGGATCGGGGCGGCGCCGCTCCTGGTAGCCGACTCCGATCGCGTCGTAGAGCTGCGCCATCGGCGAGACTCGCGGACGATCAGGCCGGGGTGAACATGGGCACCGGCGGTCCGCCGTCGGTCGGCTTGAAGACCACCTTCACCCGCTGGCCGATCCGGATCGCGTCCAGATCGCAGTCGACGATGTTGGTCATCATCGTCACGCCTTCTTCCAGGGTCACGTAGCCGATCGCGTAGGGCACCGGCACGCGCCGCATGACGCTGTAGGAGTAGATCGTTCCCCGCCCCGAGGCGGTGATCCACTCGGTCCGATCGCTCGCGCAGAACGGGCAGATCGCGCGCGGGTAGTGATGCGCCTGGCCACAGGCCGCGCACTTCTTCAGCGCGAGCTTGCCTTCCGTGGCGGCGTCGAAGAACGGCTTGATCTCCGGGTTGAGGGCCGGCGCCGGGTACTTCCGTTCCGTCGTGGTCATCGTCTCACTCCCTGCCCAGGATCACGGTGGCGCTGCCGTGCCGCGTGCCGAGCGAACCGCCGGTGCCGTGCGCCAGCGCGATGTCGCAGTTCTTCACCTGCACCTTCGGATGCGCCTCGCCGCGGAGCTGCCGCACCGCCTCCACGACCTTCGTGAGACCGCCGCGGTTGGCTGGATGGTTGTTGCAGAGCCCGCCGCCGTCGGTGTTGAACGGCAGCTTGCCGACGCCCGAGATCAGGTTGCCGTCGGCGACGAGCTTGCCGCCCTGCCCCTTCGCCGCGAAGCCGAGATCCTCGAGCGTGATGAGCACGGTGATCGTGAAGCTGTCGTAGATCGACACGTACTTGATGTCGGAATGCGTCACGCCGGCCTCGGCGAACGCCGTGGGTCCGGACCAGACCGCGCCCGAGTAGGTCAGGTCGATCTTGCCGCCCATCTGATGCTTCGGCGCCTCGCCGGCGCCCAGCACCTTCACGAGCGGCCGCTTCAGGCTCTTCGCGATCTCCGGCTTCACGACCACGATCGCACCGCCGCCGTCGGTGATGACGCAGCAGTCGAGCCGGTGCAGCGGGTCGGAGATCATCGGCGAGTTGATGACCTCTTCGACCGTGACGACCTCGCGCAGGAGGGCATGCGGGTTGTGCTGCGCGTGCTGCGAGGCGGCCACCTTGATCCACGCGAGCTGTGCGCTCGTCGTGCCGTACTGGTACATGTGGCGCATCGCCGCCATCGCGTACTGGTTCACGACGGTCGGGCCGAACGGATACTCGAACGGCGCGTCGGGAACGGACGCGACCGGCGCGCGCGGGACGGTGCCGGTCGCCATCCCCTCGGCGCGGGGCCGGCCGGCCAGGGTGATCAGCGCGACGTTGCACTTACCGAGCGCGATCGCCTCGGCGGCGTGCGCGACGTGGATCACGTACGAGGAGCCGCCCGTCTCCGTCGTGTCCATGTGGCGGAGCTTCAGCCCCATGTAGTCGGCCATCGAGAGCGGGCCGAGGCCGGGCGCGTCGCCCGCGCAGAAGTAGCCGTCGACGTCGTCCTTTTTCAGTCCCGCGTCGGCCAGCGCGCCCAGTCCGGACTCGGCGTGCAGCTGGGCCAGCGACTGGGTGTCGGCCTTGCGCGTGGGGTGCTCGAAGATTCCCGCGATGTACGCCTTGCCCTTGATCGTCATGGACCGGTCGCCCTCCTCTTCCGTCGTGGCCCTGCATTCTACTCCAGCCCCGACGATCGAGGACCGTTGACCGTGACGGCGCCGCGGCATAGCATCGGCCGACCATGGAACCGTTGATCGCGTACCTGCACTACCTGAGCATCATCCTCCTCGCCGGCTTTCTGGTCGGTGAGCTGGTCATGTGCCGCGCGGGGATGACGACCGAGCAGGCGCGTCGGCTCGCGGGCATCGACGCCGTCTTCTTCGCCTCCGCCCTCGCCGCGCTCGCCACCGGCCTGCTCCGCCTGTTCTTCTACGCCAAGGGCGTCAGCTTCTACACGGGTAACCCGACGTTCTGGGTGAAGATGGCCCTCTACGTGATCATCGCGGCGATCTCGATCACGCCCACGCGCACGTTCCTGCGCTGGAAGCGCGCGGCCGCGGAGCGCGGCACTGCGCCGGCCGGCGACGAGATCGCCGCCGCCCGGCGCTTGATTCACATCGAGCTCGGTTTGCTGGCGCTCATGCCGCTGATGGCCGTGCTGATGGCGCGCGGCATCGGGCGCTGAGCGACCGCGCTCAGATCCCCGCGGTCGCGACCGTCCCCTCTCTCGCCGACACCGTTCCCGCCGTCCGTGCCAGCTGCAGCAGCGACACGATGTGAAAGAGCGTCCACAGCGGCACCGCGAACGTCGGGATCAGGCTCAGCGGGAGCGATCCGAGAGACACGCGCGTCGCTCCGTCGCCGACGAGCCCGATCGAGTCGTTGCTGGACAGCACGCCCGTCCCGACGGCGCCGATGAAGTCGACGAGCCCGGCGATGTTGAGCCACAGCACCTGACGGCGCCACGTCGAGCTACGACGGACCATCGCCAGCAGCACGAACGGCGCCGCCAGCCCGACGGCCGCATCACCAACACCGGCCGGCCACGCGAAGAGACCGGGCAGCAGGCCGACGGCGTAGAAGGCCAGGAACATGACGCCGATCACACGCCAGCTCTGGACGGCCGTGAGGAGCCGCAGATCGATCGCGAGCACGAAATCGCGGAAGCGTCGCGATGCGCGATATGCCGCGGCAAAGATCAGGGGCGGTCCGGCGACCGCCACGAGCACCGCCAGCGGCGGCCGCGAGGGCCCCGACTCGAACGAAGCCCGCGAAGCCGGCTGCGAGCACGAACAGAAACCACGCCACCAGGATCACGGCGCAGGATCGACGCGACGTTACGACCATCCGCTCTGAGCATGGTCGACCTCCTCCGCGCCCGGTGCGAGCGCCCAGGACATCCCTCGCCCTTGAACGGTGGGACGCCCGCGCGAGTCGGAGGGATTCCGCGTCGGGTTCGACGCGAACTCAGGCCAAAAGCCCCGCCTCGCGGAAGTATCTCGCGGCGCCAAGGTGCAGCGGCCCGCGAGCGAGACGAGGCGCGTCCGTCGGGTCGAACCCGGCCGCCGCCGGGTGGATCCGGCGGACGCGCTCACGCTGTTCGCAGACAACGCGAACGATCTTGTACACGACGTCGTCCGGGACGTCGGCGTGGAAGCCCAGCGACGTCCCCATCGCGACTGTCGGCACCGGCCGGTCGACGATCCCGTACGCACCGGCCGGCAAGGTCGCCGGCGTCCAGCCCAGACGCTCGAGCGCGACGATGAGGCTCTCGGGAAACGCCAGCGGCCGGAGCGGACGCAACGTGTTGGCCGCCTCGATCGACGGCGACGGAATCCCCATGAACTGCCACAACGCGTTCACCGTGCCCGCTCGGTACAGCACCAGCTGCTCGTCGTAGCTGCGCGCGGGTACGAGCGCGCCGCCCCAGCGTTCCACATCGGGCTCGGCGACACCGAAATGACCGAGCGTGAGCTGAAACACCATGCGATCGACGGTGCCGACGCGATCGACCGGCATCCGCACGGGCTGGCGACCTTCGAGCCACGACGCGACCGAATCGAGCGGCGACGCGCGCTCGACGAAGCAGTGCAAATGGTTGGTGGTGAGATTGGCGGCGCCGATACGCAGCGCCGGATAGCGCTGTTCGTACGGTCGCCGACCCGCGAGGGCCGCGGCGGTCATGGGCGGATTGAGAATGCCCATGGGGACTCTCGCCCGCTCCAACCCGCGCGTGATTCGAGACCCCGCCGCCCTCGACGACCCGGATGCGAATCTCCGGATGGATCTCGCCGACCAGACGCGCCACGCCTTCCATCAGCACGTACCAGCTTCCGCCGGCGCCGCCCGCGACCGCGTCGAGTTGGATCGAAGGTGTCACGGCCGTTTACCGTTGTACACTCGCAACGCGGAGGTGGCCATGCGTGTTCTGGTGACCGGAGCGGCGAGCGGAATCGGACGGGCGACGTGTCTGCGCCTGGCGCGCGATGCGCGGGCCCAGGGAAAGAAAGCCCAGATCGCGGCCGTCGACATCGGCCCGTCGCCGGGCCTCGACGGCCTGCTGGACGAGCTGCGAAAGCACGAGGCCGAGCCGCTCGCGCTCCACGGCGACATGGGCACCGCCGACGCGCCCGCGCGGGTCGTCGGCGAAGCGGTCAGCCGGTTCGGCGGGCTCGACGGGCTGGTGAGCAACGCCGGGTATCAACCGCCCTGGCCCGCTGGTCAGCTACTCGGTCGACGACTGGGACCGTGTATTCGCCGTGAACACGCGGGCCACGTGGCTCCTCGCGAAGGCGGCGTATCCGGCGCTCAAGGCGTCGCGTGGCGCCATCGTCGCGGTGGGCTCGATGTCCGGCACCAACGCGCACGCGAACCTCGGCCCGTACGGCCCGACCAAGGCCGCGGTGATCATGCTCGCGCAGGTGTTGGCGCAGGAGCTCGGCCGGGACGGGATCAGGGTCAACACGGTCTCGCCCGGGATGGTGCGCACGGGCATGACCGAGAAGGTCTACGCCGATCAGAAGATCGCCGCCGAGCGTGACGCGCTCGTCCCACTGGGCCGCGTCGCCACGCCCGAGGACATGGCCGACGTCATCGCGTTCCTGCTCGGTCCCGATTCGCGCTACGTCAACGGCCACGATCTCGTCGTCGACGGCGGCATCACCGGCAATTTCCTGGGCCGCCTGCCCGGCATCGGGCAGATCACGCGCGGCTGACGCCTCAGGGGTCGGCGCAGGCGAAGCTCGCCCCATCGTCGATGCTGCCCGAGCCCTTGTAGCGCGCGACGCGCGGGTACGGGCAGAGCGGCCGCGTGCGCTTGACCTGGTCCTGCTCGACGCGCGACGCGGGAATCGTGTCGGGCGCCGTGCCGCCTTCGACCCAGTTGATCAAGGTGGTCATCGCGTCGAAGCGGTCGGTGCCGACGCCGCCCCGGCAATGGAACATGCCCGGGACCAGGAAGAAGCGGAAGAAATCGCGCGTGTCCGGGCCGTTCGCCGCAAGCGCCTTCTCGTAGTAGTCGATCGCCATGAACGGCGTCAGCGCCGTGTCGGCCCAGCCGAAGTACATCAAGAGCTTGCCGCCGCGGTTGCGGAACAGCGAGAGATCCGGGTCGGTCGCGTTGAGGAGCTTGCGGATGTCGCCCATCCGGTCCGGGTCCTTATCGAAGTCGAACGTCTTCCAGTCGTAGCTCGGATCCGGCTTGCCGAACGCCATGTACCGCATGAACGATTCGCCGTAGGCGAGCTGGAGCGACTTGCCGCCGTCGCGGCCGATCAGCCATCGGTCCCAGCCGCTCGAAGGCTGCGCGTCGCCGAACGGGGACACGCCGGCCTTCTCGGCGCCGAGCGGCTGGCCCGGGGAAGTAGGGCTTGCCGTCCTTGGTCACGCCGCCGTAGATCTTCTTGAGGGCGTTGGCCTGCGACTCGGTGACGCAGCCCGACCCGATGCCGCCGGAGCATTTCGGCAAGTCGCGTGTCGGATCGAAGGCGCAGCGCCGCGGATCATCGATGACCCCGTCGGCGCCCCCGCACTTCGCGTAGACCGCGTCGGCGACGAGCTTCATCGCCTCGAGCGTCAGCGGCCCGTCGGACACCGCGCGGGCGTTCCAGAGTCCGGCGATGGTCGTATCGACGAAGTTGAGCACGGGCGCGCCGGCGACGATCCCGTCGAAGTCTCCCGGGAATCGCTGCGCCGAGATCAACGCCTGCCGGCCGCCGGTGGAGCAGCCGTCCCAGTACGAGTAGGCGACCGGACGGTCGTAGTACCGTGTGGCGATTCCCTTCGCGGTGAGCGCGGTCAGGTGCACCGCCCGAAACGCGTAGTCCGTCACCTTCTGCGGATCGACCGCGAAGCTCGCCAGGGGCTCCTTCGTCGCGTCGTGACCCGTGTTGGTCGTGGCGGTCACGAAACCCTGCCGCAGCGCCGCGGCGCGCACCGCGGCCCGGGGCGGGCTGTCGGAGACCTCGCCCGCGAACCCGCCGTTGCCGCTCATGTAGAAGCGCCGGTTCCACGCCGCCGGCAGATTCACCTCGAAGTGGATCTCCGGCGCGATCGTGCCGGTGACCCGGCAGTGCTCCGGCACGCCCTCGGCGGCCGCGACGATCTCCACCGCCCCGATCGTCATGCCGCCCGAGACCAGGCTTCGCACGTCGGGGCAGGCGATCTGCGGCTTCACGGTGGCCTTCGAGAAGTTCAGCGGCGACTTCGCGGCATCGGTGAAGCTGTAGCGGTTCTGCGCCGCGGCCGGCGCGACGACGGCGAGCACAGCCAGCGCCGCGACGATGATCGATCCAGATCTCCGGCGTTCCATGCGTCCTCCTCGCTCGCGGAGCCTAGCCGCCCTGGACTCCCTGCGTGTTCACGTAGAGCGCGTAGAGCGACTGGCTCGCCGCCATGAAGAGCCGATTGCGCTTGAGCCCCCCGAAGCAGAGGTTGGCGCAGCGCTCCGGGAGCGAGATGTGCCCGATGAGCTTGGCGGACGGGTTGAAGATCGACACGCCGTCCAGGCTTTCGCCGCCGCCCCAGCCGCACCAGAGGTTGCCGTCGACGTCGCAGCGCATGCCGTCCGGAACGCCGTCGCCGCAATTGATGAACACCCGGTTGTTGGCGAGGCTCGTCCCGCCGACGACGTCGAACACCCGGATCTCGCGCGGCACCGCGCCGCTGACGACGACGTAGAGCTTCGACTCGTCCGGGCTGAAGCAGAGGCCATTGGGCCGTGGAATGTCGCTGGTGACGGCGGCCACCTCGCCCGTCCGGCCGTCGACGCGATAGACGTTGGTCGGCAGCTCCGGCGTCGCCACGTGGCCCTCGTAGTTGCCGAGGATCCCGAAGGGCGGATCGCTGAACCAGATGGACCCGTCCGACTTGCAGATGACGTCGTTCGGCGAGTTCAGCGGCTTGCCCTGGTAGCGGTCGGCCACGACCGTGATGGTGCCGTCGTGCTCGGTCCGCGTCACGCGCCGCGCGTCGTGCTCGCACGACACCAGGCGGCCCTGGCGATCGCGGGTGTTGCCTGGCAGGACAACTACCGCAATCTCGTGTTCTTCCTTCGAAAGAACGTCCGCTGGCACGACGGCCAGCCGTTCACCGCGAAGGACGTCAAGTACACCTTCGACGTGGTCCGCGAGGCGCGCGACGCGCCCGCGAAGCTTCGATTGAGTCCAAGAAAAGATTGGTACGAGAACGTCGACGCGATCGAGACACCCGACGCGCAGACCGTGATCTTCCGGCTCAAGCGCCCGCAACCCTCGCTCCTGCTCCTGCTGGCCTCGGGCTACTCGCCGGTCTATCCGGCGCACGTGCCGCTGGCCGACCTGCGCCAGCGCTGCGTCGGCACCGGTCCGTTCAAGCTCAAGGAGTACGTACGCGGTCAGGTGATCGAGCTCGAACGCAACCCCGACTACTTCGTCAAGGACCGGCCCTATCTCGACGGAATCCGCTACCCGATCATCACCGAGCGCGGCACGCGGCTGGCCGCGCTCCAGGCCGGACAGCTCGACGTCTCGATCCCGCTCGAGATGACGAAGCTCATGGCCGAGACCGCGAAGAAGAACACGCCCGCGCTCGTGGTCACCGAGATCGCGCAGAACGGCAGTGACAACGTGATCCTGAACCACAAGCGGCCGCCGTTCGACAAGGTCGCGATCCGGCGCGCCGTCAGCCTGGCCCTGGATCGCCACGGATTCGTCCAGGGCGTGCGTCAGGGCGGCGCCTTCGTCGGGCCCGCGCTGATGTCGCCACCGTTCGGGGCCTGGGGGCTGCCGGACAAAGAGGTCAGGACGCTCCCGGGCTATCGCGCCGCCGCGCAGGACAAGGCCGAGGCCAAGCGCCTGCTCGCCGCCGCCGGGGTGAGCGGGACCGCGCTCAAGGTCGACCTGGTCACGCGCAATTTCGCGATCTATATCGATCTGGCGTCGTTCGTCGTGGACCAGCTCAAGCAGGTCGGCATCGAGGCCGCCGTACGGCAGGTCGACACGGCCGCGTGGTTTCCCACGCTCGCGCGGCGCGAGTTCCAGATCGGCGCCAACCTGACCGCGGGAGTCGTCGACGACCCCGACGCGTACTTCTTCGAGAACTACAAGTGCGGCTCGCCGCGCAACTACACTGACTATTGCGACGAGCAGGTCGACCGCCTCATCGACGCGCAGTCGCAGGAGCTCGACCGCGCGAAGCGGATGCGGATCGTCTGGGACATCCAGCGCAAGCTCGAGGCCGACGTGGCCCGGCCGATGCTCGGCTGGCGCAAGGAATACTTCACCCAGTGGCCCCACGTGAAGAATCTGGTCCCGCACAACGCGCTCTACAACTACGGGCGGATGCAGGAGGTCTGGCTGGACAAGTAGGCGCGGGGCACGGTAGCTTTGACCTCAAACCCCCGACCAGGAGAGCGCCATGAGCGAGACATCGAAGCTCCTGCTGCAAAAGGACGGACCGATCGGCTGGATCATCTTCAACCAGCCCGAGAAGCGCAACGCGGTGAGCCTCGAGATGTGGCAGCTCATGCCCGACTACGTTCGCGATCTCGCCACCGACGACGCGATCCGTGTCGTCGTCCTGCGCGGTGCCGGCGACCAGGCGTTCGTGGCCGGTGCCGACATCTCGCAGTTCAAGGAGCGGCGGCGCAACATGGCCGATCAGGAGGAATACAGCCGGATCTCGGAGAAAGGTCAGAGCGCGCTCGGCACGTTGACCAAGCCGCTCCTCGCGATGATCCACGGCTACTGTGTCGGCGGCGGCGTCGGCATCGCGATCGGCTGCGACATGCGCATCGCCTCGGACGACGCGCGATTCGGGATCCCCGCGGCGCGGCTCGGCCTCGGCTACCACTACAAGGGCATGGAAAAGCTCATGAAGCTCGTGGGGCCCGCCTACACGAAGGAGATCTTCTTCACCGCGCGCACCGACTTCAGCGCGCAGGACGCCCTCCGCATGGGGCTGGTGAACCAGGTCGTGCCGAAGGCCGAGCTCGAAGCCTTCACGCGCAACTACGCGCTGACGATGGCCAAGAACGCGCCGCTCACCCTGCGCTCGGCCAAGGCGACCGTCGAGCAGCTCGTGCGTCCCGACGGCGAGCGCGATCTGGCGATGCTCGAGAAGCTCATCGCCGACTGCTTCAATAGCCAGGACTATCAAGAAGGCGTCAAGGCGTTCTCCGAAAAGCGCCGGCCGCAGTTCCAGGGCCGTTGATCGCGGCCACGCTAGGACCCGCGATGCCCGCCCAGAGCCTCAAGATCGACAACGCCCGCTACGTCGTCACCGTCGACCGCGAGCGCCGAATCATCCAGGACGGCTCGATCCTCGTCGAAGACGGCAAGGTGAGCCGCGTCGGCAAGGCGGCTGCCCTGGCGAACGCCCAGGCCGACCGCGTGATCGACGCGCGCCATCTGCTCGTGACGCCGGGCTTCGTCAACGGCCACATGCACATCAGCTACGCCCATGCCGTACGCGGCATCTTCCCCGACAACCTCGCGAGCCCGTTGAGTCACGTGTTCAAGCTGCAGATGGCGATGACCGAGGAAGAGGAGCACGCCACCACCCTGCTGGGGCTCGTGGAGCTCCTGAAGAGCGGGACGGTCTGCTTCGTCGATCCCGGCAGCACGAAGTTCCCGGACGCGTGCCTGCAGGCGTACGACGACGCCGGCATTCGCGTGATCATCGGCGAGTGCGTCTCCGACCAGGACGCGCCGTTTCCCCTGCCCCGCTACGCCACGAACGACGCGGTCAAGCGAACCGCCGCGTTCCTCGGCAAGTGGCAGGGGCGACTCGACGGCCGGATCAAGGCGTGGGCCATGCCGTTCTCGCCGGAGACGTGTAGCGCGGACCTCCTGCGCGCGGCCAAGGCCGTGGCGGACGAGCACAACACCTATCTGACCCTCCACCACGGAAGCGGGCCCCAGGCGCGCAAAGACTATCAAGCGCGTCACGGTAAGACTCCCACCGAATACCTCGAGTCGCTCGGCGTGCTCGGGCCGAACGTGGTGCTGGCGCACGCGCTCGGCGTGGACGACGCCGAGATCGAGTGCCTGGCGCGCACGGGCACGAAGGTCGCGATGTGCCCGGTCACCGCCGCGAAGGGCGGCCGCGGCATCCCGGAGCACGGGCGCATGCCGGAGCTTCTCGCCAAGGGCGTCAAGATCGCGCTCGGCTGCGACTCGCCCAACAACTCGAACCATCTCGACATCGTGCGCGCGATGAACATGGCGGCCATCCAGTACAAGGACGCCCGCCAGGACACGCGGATGATCCCGGCCGAAGCGGCGCTCGAGATGGCGACGATCGTGGGCGCTCAGGCCCTCGGCGTCGACGACGAGATCGGCTCGATCGAGCCGGGCAAGAAAGCCGACCTGGTGCTCTTCGACACGCAGCGCCCGGAATGGCAGGCGCTCTTCAACCCGATCAACAACCTCGTCTACAACGCCGACGGCCGCAGCGTGCACACCGTCATCGTCGACGGCAAGGTGGTGGTCGACGCCTATCGCCAGACGTTCGTCGACGAGCCGCGGCTCTTCGCGAAGGTGCAGGAGATCGGCGAGAAGCTGCAGACCCGCACGGGCACGACGTTTCCGCGATCCCGCTGGCAGATCGTGTAGTTGACTCGGCTTCGAGGCGGGTGTTAAGTCGCTGTAACTTTGCCCCGATACGCGTTCATCCCAACCGTTTCAGCCTCGGGCTCACCGCGGGTGCTTGAAGTGACCCGGATACCCCTTGACAAGGAGAGAGCATGAGCAAGGTTTCGCGACGGCAGTTCATTTCGACCGCGGCCGGCGCCACCGCCGTCACCGCGTTCCCCCACGTCTGGGTCCGCCCGGCGTGGGCCCAGACGAAGGAGGTCCGGGTGCTCGCCTGGACGCACTTCGTGCCCTCGTACGACAAGTACTTCGACGCGTTCGCCGAGCAGTGGTCGACGAAGAACGGGATCAAGGTCATCATCGATCACGTCGCGCATCTGCAGATTCCCGCCAAGATCGCCGCGGAGATCGCTACCCAATCCGGGCACGACATCGTCCAGCTCGTGGGTACCGGCACCGAGAAGTGGGCGGCCGCGCTGCTGGACGTCAATGACACCGCCGACCGGATCGCCAAGAAGCACGGCGGCTGGACGCCGCTGGCCGATAACTACTGCAAGGTCAGCGACGGCAAATTCCACGCGATCCCAGATTTCTTCATCGACTTCCCCGGGCTCTACCGCAAGGACCTGTGGACCGAGGTCGGCTTCCCCAACGGACCCGACTCCTGGGATGACCTGCACAAGGGCGGCATGAAGCTCAAGGCCAAGGGCTTCCCGATCGGGATCGGCCTGGCCCACCACGACGACTCCCGCGCATCCTGGCGAGCGATCATGTGGTCCTACGGCGGCTCCGAGGTGGCCAAGGACGGCAAGACCCTCACCTACAATTCCAAGGAAGTGCGCGAGGCGCTGAAGTTCAACAAGGCGCTCTACAAGGACTGCATGACGCCCGAGGTGCTCGCCTGGGACGACGCCTCCAACAACCGGCTGCTCGCCTCGGGGCGCGGCTCCTGGATCCACAACCCGATCAGCGCCTACCGGACGATCGAGGGCTCGAACAAGGAGCTGGCTGACAAGATCTTCGTGTCGCTCTCACCCAAGGGGCCCGCGGCGCGCCGCTCGTTCGCGAACTGCCGCGCGTACGGCGTCACGAAGTTCAGCAAGAACGCCGATGGCGCCAAGGCCTTCCTCGAGGCGCTGGTCGACGACTATCGCGAGGGCGCCAAGGCCAGCACCGGCTACAACATGCCGTTCCTGAAAAACTACGCCAAGCCGCCGTTCCCGATCATCAGCGAGGATCCCAAGCTCAAGCCGCTCGAGCAGGACGCCGAGTACCACTTCACCACCGGCTATCCGGGGCCGCTCACCCCGGCCGCGGACGAGGTCTACCAGCAGTTCGTGATGGTAGACGCGCTCGCGCAGTTCGCCACGGACAAGATGGATCTCGAGCAGACCGTGAAGTGGGCCGAGGACAAGATCAAGGCCGTCTACGCGAAGTACGTGTAGCCCCCGCGCTTGGGCGGCCGCGTGGAGGGGTCACGCCCCCTTCACGCGGCTGCCCGGCCCGGTAACTCGCACGAGCGCGGCCCGCTGGAACTCCGAGAGCGGCTCGTGCCCGCGGCCGAGCGGGTCGAGGTAGCGCGCGCGATACGTGCTGGCCCCGACGTCTTCGATCAGCTCGAGGTCACGGGCCGCGAGATACTGAGCCAGCTCGGCCGGATCGAAGCCGAACGTGTACGGCTCGCCGGACCGCGAACGATCGCCAGAGTCTTCCCCGCTCCGGCAAACGTGGCGGTCCCGTCGAGGATGGTCCGGTGAATGTACGTGAAGACCATCTCACTCCCGGCGTCCGCGCTTCGGGCGACGTACCGAAACAGCGTATCGACGTCCGACGCCGACAGATAGTGCGTGACGCCTTCGCAGATGAAGAACGTCCGGGTCGTCGCTCGAAATCCGGCGGCCGGCAGCATCGCGTCGAGGGTATGCGTGCTGAAATCGATCGGAACGAACTCGACATGAGCGCGGGAGTGCTTCCGAGTCGTCGTACCACCACCCTCTTCTTCTCGGCCTGCGTCGATGGGGTGGTCCACTTCGAAGACACGGATCCGGTCCATCCCCGGGACTCGATAGGCTCGGCTGTCGAACCCGGCGCCGAGGATCACGACCTGCTCCACGCCATTGCGCAGCGCGGCCGCCAGGGCATCATCGATGTATCTCGTCCGCACCGCCACCGTTCCCCTCGATCCGGCCCAGTGCCCGTCGATGAGCGACCACGGCACCATGGCGCCGACCAGAGGCAGCCGCGACAGATGAAGCGCCCACCGGAAGCGGCGGTCGAGAAACACAGAGGCCAGATCGTCCTCGAAGAGTCGACTCGACGCAGAGCGAGAGGATTCCCGGGCCCTCCAGAGGGTGACGGCCAGGGCGGTTCGGCTGACGGCTTCTTTCATCGTCGCCCGGCGCCGACGCGACTAGTCCGCGGCGGCCGGAATCCCGCCGCCGAGCTGCCGAGCCACCAGATGCGCGTAGAGATCGCCCCGCGCGAGGAGCTCGGCGTGCCGGCCGACCTCGACCAGCTTGCCGTCGTCGAGCACGACGATCGCGTCGGCATCGCGCACCGTGGAGAGCCGATGCGCGATGACGAGCGTCGTCCGGTCCTGCGCGAGACGCTCGAGCGCCGAGCGCACGGCGGCTTCGCTCACGGCATCGAGGTGCGAGGTCGCCTCGTCCAGGATCAGCACGGGCGCGTCCTTGAGAAACGCGCGCGCGATCGCCACCCGCTGACGCTGGCCGCCCGAGAGCTGCGCGCCCCGCTCGCCCACCACCGTATCGAGTCCGTCGGGTAGTTCCGTCACGAGATCGTGCAGCGCCGCGCGCTCGATGGCGAGCCCCAGCGCGGCGTCGTCCGCGTCGGGGCGCGCCAGCATGACGTTGGCGCGTAGCGTGTCGTTGAAGAGATAGGTGTCCTGCGCCACCAGCGCGATCCGCTTGCGAAGCTCGTCCAGCTGGTACTCGCGCAGATCGTGACCGAACAGGCGGATCACACCCGACTGCGGATCCCAGAAGCGCAGCAGCAGGCTGGCGACCGTCGTCTTCCCCGCGCCGGACGGCCCGACCAGCGCGACCGTGCTACCGTCCTTGATCCTGAGCGAGACGCCGTCCAGAGCCGGGCGCGTACGGCCGGGATAGGTGAAGCGCACGTCCGCGAGCTCGACCGCGAGGCCGCCGCGAGCCGGCGCGGCCGGAACACCCGGTCCGTCGGTCACCGGGATCGGCTCCGCCTCGACGGCGCTGAGCCGCCGGGCGGCGCCGAGCGTGTCGGCGAGCTGGCGGCCGACCTGAGCGATCTCCCACAACGGAACGAACGCGGACAGCGCGAGCAAGGTCAGCAACGGCAGGCTCGCGGCGTCCATGCGTCCCTGATGCGCGAGCCACGCGCCCACGGCGATCACCGCGAGGCCGCCGAGGCCGGTGGCCGTTTCCTGGAAGGCCGTCTGGCGGGCGAGATCGCGCAGGAACGGCAGGCGCAGCTCGTAGAAGCGGCGAGCCTTGGCGCCGAGCGCCTCGCCCCAGGCCGTCACGCGACGGTACGCGACGATCTCGGCCAGGCCCTGAACGGTGTCGACCACGTGCGCGTTCAGATCGCCCGACGCCTCGCGCGCGCGCGAGCTCAGGCGATCGATGCGAGAGCGGCCGAGCACGGGGACGAGCGCCGTGTACAGAAGGAACGGCACGAGCACGAGCACCAGGGCGCCGCCGAACTCGCCGAGCGCGACCAGCACGGCGGCCGGCACCAGCACCGCGACGAACGCGGGCGTCACCGTGTGGGCGAAGAAGTATTCGATCAGCTCCACGTCGTGGGTGGCCGCGCCCACCAGATCACCCGACCGGCGCCGCGTGAGATAGGCCGGCGCCAGCGCGTCGAGCTTCTGGAACACCGCCAGACGCATGTCGGCGAGCAGCCGGTACGCGACGTCGTGGGCCAGCCAGGATTCGCACCAGTGCAGGATGCCGGCGAGCGGCGCCACCACGAGCAGGCCCGCGAGCAGCGGGCCGGCCGGCTCGCCGCGCTTGACGGCGCGCACCGCGAGCGCGCTGAGGACGCCGACGCCGATCAGGGCCGTGACCCGCGCGACGCCGAGAAAGAACGTCAACGTCAGCCGGGCGCGATAGCCCCGCGTCTTGTCGACGAGCGTGCGCAGCACCGCGCCCCAGCCGACCTGCTCGGCGCCGATGATGGCCTGCGGCTCGTCACCCGGCGCGTCGGCGTCGGCCGCGGCGACGCCATCGCCGTTGGCGGTCATCACGGTCGGCCGGGCGCCAACGGCCACGGCGCCCGCGCCGTCCCTCGCCTGCCCGGCCATCAGGCGCGTGTAGGCCCCGCCGCGGCCGATCAGCGCGGCGTGGGTGCCCTGCTCCACCAGACGCCCCTGGTCGAGCACGAGAATCCGATCGGCGCCGATCACGCTCGAGAGCCGGTGCGCGAAGATGAGCGTCGTACGACCCCGCATGAGCCGGTCGAGTGCTGCCTGGATCAGCGCCTCGCTCTCGGCATCCACCGACGAGAGCGCCTCGTCGAGCACCAGGATGGGCGCGTCGCGCAGGAGCGCGCGGGCGATCGCGATGCGCTGCCGCTGCCCGCCCGAGAGCCGGACGCCGCGCTCGCCGACCACCGTGTCGTAGCTCTGCGGCAGGCGCAGGATGAACTCCTCGGCGTTCGCGGCGCGCGCGGCCGCGCGGAGCTCGTCGGCGCTCGCGTCGGGCTTGCCCATCCGGATGTTGTCCTCGACGGTGCCGTGGAAGAGCCACGTGTCCTGGCTGACGAGCGCCACGCGGCTTCGCACCTGCTCGAGGCTCAGCTGGCGCAGGTCGCGGCCGCCGATCGTGACCCGGCCGCGATCGGGATCGTGGAACCTGAGCAGCAGCCGCGCGATCGTCGACTTGCCCGAGCCGCTCGGTCCCACGATCGCGACGCGCTCGCCCGGCCGAACGTGGAAGCTCAGCTCGACGTGCGCCGGGCGACGCGCCCCCGGATAGGCGAACGTGATGTCCTCGAAGGCCACGCCGGCGTCAGCCGGCTCCGGGCCGGCCGCGCGATCCGACACGGCCGGCACGGCGTCGAGGAGCGCGAAAATGCCGCGGGCCGCGGAGAGACCCAGCATCCCCTGGTGGAGCAGGATGCGCAGCTCTCGCAGCGGACGGAACACTTCGACGCCGAGCATCAGGATGATCAGCAGCGCGGGCACGGACATCGCGCCGGTGCTGACACGCCAGGCGCCGAGCGTCAGCGCCACCGCGGCCCCCAACGCGATGCCCGTGTCCGTGATGCCGCGCGCCATCGTGTTGCTGCCGAGCACCCACATCGTGCTCCGGAAGAGCTCGTGGGCGCGATGCTGGAGCTGCCGGGCCCGCGCGCCGCTCTGGCCGAACGCCTTGAGTGTCGCCAGCCCCTGCACCGCGTCGAGAAAATCGGCGCCGAAGGCGGCGTAGGCGCGATTGCGGGCCAGACTCGCCTGGCGATCCTTGCTGTGCCAGAGCGCCGGCGCCAGCAGCACCACGAACGCGGCGACCAGCAGCACGAGCGCGACCGGCAGATCCACGAACGCGACGAATCCGAAGATGAGCAGCGGCGTGATCGCCGAGACGAAGAGCTGCGGGAGATACTGGCCGAAGTAGGTCTCGAGCTGCTGCACGCCTTCCACCATCGAAAGCATCACGTCGCCGGTCCGCGCGCGGACGAAGTGGGCGGGGCCGAGCGAGGCGATCTGGGTGTAGAGGATCTGGCGCAGACGCTCCTGCACCCGGGCGGCCGTGTGGTGCGCCACCATCGTGCGCGCGTAGTCCAGGGCGCTCCGCGCGGCGAGCGCCAGCGCCGTGAGCGCGATCGCGGGAACCAGCGCGGCGAGCGATTCGCCGGTCAGGACGCGGCCGAGGAGCCAGCCGAGCAGGGCGAGCCGCGCGATTCCGGCGGCGACGGCGGCGAGACCGACCAGGACGGTCGCGGCGATGCGACCGCGGACGCCCGTCGTGAGCGCCCAGAGCCTCGGGTCCAGGTACACGCCGCTAGCCTAGAGCCTATTCCACATCTTGGGAAGCGCGAGCTGAGCCACCCAGGCGGCGGATGCCTGCCACCAGACCTCGAGCCGGGTGGGCCGGGCCGGCCGGCGAGCCGCGCCGGCTTCGAGCGCCTGCTGAATCATCGCGCGGAGCGCGCCCTGGGCCTCGGCCTCGCGGAGCCGGTCGCTGATCATCGCGTGGGCCAGATACTCGTTGTCGCACATTGCGTGTCCTCCTTGCCCGTCAGTCCACCATCGCGCGCCCTCCCGCGGAAGCCGCCAGGGGCGGACCGCCCCGCTCCGGATTCGGAGCACGTCGAAGCCGTCGAAGTTGCTAATCTGGCGCCGTGCAGTGGGACGATCTTCGCGTCTTCCTCGCCATCGCCCAGGCCGGCAGCCTGCGCCGCGCCGCGCGGGTGCTCGGCTTCGGCCAGCCCACCGTCATCCGCCACCTGCGGCAGCTCGAGCAGAGCCTGGGCACACGCCTCTTCGAGCGCACCCCGGACGGTCATCGGCTGACGAAGGGCGGCCAGCACCTCATGCCGATGGCGCAGAGCATGGCCGAAGCGGCCACCGCCATCGATCGCCGGCGGATGGCCTTCGGCGACGACGGCGGTGGCGTCGTCCGGGTCTCCGCCGGGGAATGGCCGGCGCGCTTTCTCTCCCCGCGCCTGGGGAGCCTGAGCGCCCGGCACGCCGATCTCACGGTCGAGCTGGTCGAGACACACACCGAGCCGGATCTCGATCGGCGAGAAGCGGATCTGTGGATCAAGCACGGGCTCCCGGCGCGCAACCACCTGGTGCGCGTCGGGCTGGGCACGATCGAGGCGGCCGTCTACGGCGCGACGAGTCTCGTCGACGCGCAGCCGACCGCGCGGACCGAGGCACGCTGGCGCACGTGCCCGTGGGTCGCCTACGACGCGCCCCACGAGTATTTCCGCTCGATGGCGTTCTTGATGGGACATCTCGGCGACCGCCGTCCGCGAGTGCGGGCGAATCGCTTCACACTGCAGCTCGACGCGATCCGCGCCGGCGCCGGGCTCGGCATCCTGCCGTGCTTCGTCGGCGACTCGGATCCGACGCTCGTACGCCTCACGGCGCCCCTGGCCGAGCTCAGCGACGACTACTGGCTGCTCGTCCATCCCGATCTCAAGACCGTCCCGCGCGTGCGGCTCCTGATCGACTGGATCCGCGGGGCGTTCAAGGACGAGAAGTCGGTTCTCCAGGGCGCGCGCGTAGTGCGCGCTGCAGGCCGTCGCGGGGCTGGGGCCCCGCCGGCCGAGGCGCGCCCATGATTCAGGAGGCGGGCCGATGACTCGGCGGATTGTCCTCGTGAGCCTGCTCACCCTGGCGATACTCACGTCGTCGATCGACGCCTCGGCGCAGCCCAGGCCGGGCGGCGTCTTCCGCATCGGCGTGCCCGACCCGCCGGCGCTCGATCCGCATCTGGTCGTCAACTTCTTGCCGCAAACCGTCGCCAGTCTCGCCTACGGCCACCTGCTGCGCTTCCCCGCCGGGCCGGAGCAGACGAGCCCGACCGACCTTCGGATCCTTCCGGATCTCGCCGAGAAGTGGGAGTACCAGAACCCGACCACCTTGGTCTTCTCGCTCCGCAAGGGCGTGCGCTTCCACAAGAAGCCGCCGGTGAACGGCCGCGAGGTCGTGGCCGACGACGTGAAGTACTCGCTCGAGCGCTTCCGGGCGAAATCGCCCGATCCGGGCGCGCTTCGACCCGGTCCAGTCGATCGACGTCGTCGACCGCTACACCGTGCGGATCGTCCTCAAGGAGCCGTTCGCGCCCGTTCCTGAACCACCTCGCGAGCGCGGCTCATACGGCCATCCTTCCGCGCGAGGCCGAGGAGCGGTTCAAGGACTTCAACAGCGCCGACGCGGTGATCGGCACCGGCCCCTTCGTGCTGAAGTCCTACGAGCGCGGCGTGCGGATCGTCTTCGAGCGCAACCCGGACTACTACATGCCGGGCTTGCCCGTATCTCGACGGCGGTCACGTTCGAGATCGTGCCCGACCAGGCCGCGCGTCTGGCGTTGCTCCGCACCGGCAAGATCGAGCTCGCCCACTGGTGGGGATTTCTGACGCCCGGAAGACGGCAAGGCGCTCAAGCGCAACGAATCCTGAGATGGTCGATCGTCGCCGCAGCATGGTCGTCGACGTCGCGTCACATCTTCCTGCGCACCGATCAGCCGCCGTTCAACGACGTCCGCGTTCGCCGCGCGGTGTCGCTGGCCATCGACCGCAAGTCCTGGAACGACGCGCTGCTCTACGGCGAGGGCTGCCTCGATTCCGGACCCGTCCCCTGCGCGATGACCGAGTGGAAGCTCGACGCCGCGAAGCTCGACGCCGACCCAGCGCAAGTACCTCGATCGGCTACGACCCGGCCGAGGCCCGGCGGCTCCTCGCCGAGGCCGGCTTTCCGCGCGGCTTCACCGCGCCGCTGTTCCACTGGCCGGGCTTCCCGCCGCCCTGGCGGAGCTACTACGACCTCACCGCCGACATGCTGAGCAAGGTCGGCGTCGCGGTCGAGCTCAAGCCCGAAGAGCTCGGCCAAGTACTCGACGACGACCGGTGATCGGCAAGTTCGAGAAGATGGCGATGGGTCCCTACGGCGCGGGCGTGACCGAGGTCGACGACTTCCTGTACGAGCACGTTCTATCCGGAGGTCGCCGTGGAACCGCAGCCACGTCGACGACGCCGAGCTGAACCAGCTCCTGCTCGCCCAGCGCCGCGAGATGGATCCCGACGAAACGCCGCGAGATCGTCTACGAGATCCAGCGCTACCTCGCCGACAAGGCGTACTACGTCGGCGTGCCGATGTACCCGCGCTACATCTCGCACCCGCCGTACGTGAAGGGCTTCAAGCATCACGACGGCTACGATCTGGGGCGGCGCCTGACGTTCACGTGGATCGACCGGCTCGCCGTGACGCCGGGACCGCCCTGACGATGGACTTCGGGCTTTTCTACTACTGCCAGGGCCGCGGCGTCGCGCACGACCAGGCGTACGCCGAGATGCTCGATCAGATCGCGCTCGCCGAGACGCTCGGCTTCGGCGAGTGCTGGTTCGCCGAGCATCACTTCACCGACTACTCGCTCTTGCCGAGCCCCAACTTGATGATCGCCGCGGCGCTCCAGCGGACCACGCGGATGCGCTTCGGCAACTACGTCAACGTCCTGCCCTTCCACCATCCGCTGCGGCTCGCTGCCGAGGCGGCGACCCTCGACAATCTCGCGCGCGGGCGCTTCGACTTCGGCATCGGCAAGGGCGTGCGCCCGGGGGAGTTCGTCAAGCTCGGCCTGAGCTTCGACGACGCGCCCGAGATGACGGAGGAGGCGATCGAGATCCTCCTGAAGCTCTGGCGCGAGGACACCGCGTCACACGAGGGACGCTTCTGGCGCTTTCCGGAGCTGAGTCTGCGCCCTCGTGCCTTCCAGCGGCCGCACCCGCCGCTACACATGGTGGCGAGCCGTCCCGCCTCGGCCGCGCGCGTCGGCGCGCGGGGCTGGCCGGTCGCCATGCACTTCACGCCGACCGACGTGGTGGCGCGCTGTGTGGAGGAGTATCGCGGGGCCGTCGCCGCGCGCACGGACGCCGCCGGCGAAGGCCCGTATCGACCGCGGCTCCTGCTCTGTCGCGAGACCTACGTGGCCGAGACGGCGGCGACGGCGCGGGCCGAAGGCGCCCTGGCGCTCCAGGGCTTCTGGTATCTCTCGTCCCTCGCGGCACCGCCCCTGCCGAGCGAATACTCGGACACGCGCCTCAAGGAGCTGACGGGCCGGGTCTGGGGCGGAAAGACCTATGACGAGCTCGCCGCCGTCGGCGGCATGCTGATCGGCTCACCCGACGAGGTCGCGGCAAAGGTCGCCGGGCTCGAGGCGATCGGCGTCGACACGCTCCTGCTCGTGTGCAGCTTCGGCGGCCTCTCACACGCGCAGGTGTGCCGCTCGCTCGAGCTGTTCGCCGGCGCCGCGATTCGCTCGCGGGTCAGACCAGATCGTGCGTGACGGATGAGTCGAGGTCCGCGGTGACGCCTGCGAGAAGTCGGCGTATCCTTCGCCGCCTCGGAGCTCACTCGGTGCTGTGTCACCACGAGGTCCGAAGCCGCGAGCGGCACTGTGGGCGCCCGATCAAGCCCGGCCGACGTAGCGGGTGACGTGGTACGGCGTGTGGGCCAGACCAGGACAGAACCGGCCGACGACCGCCGCGAGTCGCTCGTAGAGCGCCTGGCCGGGCGCGTTGAGCCGCGCGAGCCGCTCGCGCGCCGCCTCGGCCTCGCGGCCGAGCGCGGCCACGTCGATCGTCGTCAGCCGCCGATCTCGCACGACCATCCGGCCGCCGATCATCACGTGGGTCACCGCGCCGCCATCTTCGGTATGAACGAGCTGGTTGGTCGGATCGTTGAACGGGATCCAGTTGACGTGGCCCAGGTCGAGAAACACGATGTCGGCCTTGTAGCCCGCGGCCAGCCGGCCGATCAGGCCCTGGAAGCCGAGCGCACGCGCGCTGCCCTCCGTCGCCGCCAGCGCCACCTCGTCCGTGGTCACCCAGCGCTCGATATCCGGGCGCTGCGCCTTGGACACGAACGAGGCCAGGCGCATCGACTCGTACATGTTCAGGTTGTCCGAGCAGTTGGCGCCGTCCGTGCCGATGCCGACGTTCACACGGCGCTCGAGCATCGCGCGCATGTCCGCCAGGCCGTTGCCCAGGCGCATGTTGCTGCCCGGGTTGTGGGCGACCGAGGCGCCGCGATCGCCGAGCCGCCGCATGTCGTCCTCGTCGAGCCACACGCCGTGGGCCACCGTGAACCGGTCGCTGACCACGCCGAGGTCGTCGAGGTGCGCGGTGAGCGTCTTGCCGTAGCGCTGCAGGCCGACGATCGCCTGCACCTTCGACTCGGCGACGTGAGTGTGCAGTCCGACGCCGTGCTCGGCGGCCAGCGCCACGCAGGCGCGGATGAACTCGTCCGAGCAGTGATGCGGGATCGTCGGCGCGACGGCCAGGCGGATCTGGTCGCGGTCGAGCTTCCACTCGGAGAGCGCTCTCCGCATGTTGTCGACGCTGGTCTTCCAGGGCGCCGGGCGTAGCTTCTCGACGTCCTGCTGCAAGGCCGGCGGGAGCACGTCCATCAGGCCCGGAATCGCTTCGTAGAACGTCCGATCGGCGACCATCGGCGCGACGACCGCGCGCATGCCGACCGCCGCGTAGGCGCTGCCGACCGCGTGGAGTCCCTCGGGAGTCGGCGCCGGAAACTCGAGCGGGAGATCGTAGCTGGCCGTGCAGCCCTTCAGCACCATCTCGACCGCGCCGATCTTCGCGCTGAGATGCTTGTCCTCGAGCGTCCGCCCGCCGCTGATCCACGGCCCGGCGGTGAGCAAGAGCTCGAGCGTCCACCGGTCGCCCATGCCCTTGGCGAGGTTGCCGTGGGCGTGCGTGTGGGCATTGATCAGCCCGGGATGAAGGAGTGTGCCGCGCGCGTCGAGCACCGTCGCATCGGCCGGCGCCGGCATGCCCGGCGCACCGATCTCGGTGATGGTGTCGCCGGTGACGAGGACGTCGGCGGCATCGGCCCGATGGGCGCGAACGTCGAGGACACGGCCACCCCGGATGATCGTCGCCATAGACCCTCCCGACCGCTCAGCGGCGAGCTTTGGCGTCCTGGATCGCGCGCCAGACGCGCTCCGGCGTCACCGGCATGTCGAGATGGCGCACGCCGAGCGGGGCCAGCGCGTCGTTGACCGCGTTGAGAAGCGCGGGCAGCGCGCCGACGGTGCCCGCCTCGCCCACCCCTTTGGCGCCGAGCGGATTCACCGCGGTCGGCACCTCGTGCGAGTCGACGTCGAAGTTGGGCATGTCGTCGGCGCGCGGCATCGCGTAGTCCATGAACGATCCGGCGAGCAGCTGGCCCGTCGTCGGGTCGTAGGTCAGCTCCTCGTAGAGTCCCTGCCCGAGCCCCTGGACCACGCCGCCGTGGATCTGTCCCTTCACGAGCATGGGGTTCACCATGCGCCCGACGTCGTCGACCACGGTGTGACGCACCACGCGCACCGCGCCGGTCTCCTGCGTCGATCTCGACCTCGCAGATCTGCGAGCCGTTCGGGAACGTGACGGCCGACGGCGTGAACGACGCCTCTTCGCTGAAGCCCGGCTCCATTCCCTGCGGCAGCTGGCGCGGCACGTAGGCCGCGCGCGCGACGTTCGCGAACGTCACGCCCTTGTCCGTGCCTTTCACCGTGAACTTGCCATCCTGGTGGATCACATCGTCCGGCGCGGCCTCGAGCAGCCGCGCGGCGATGCGGCGCCCGCGCTCGATGACCTTCTCGGTCGCGCGCGTCACCGCCGAGCCGCCCACGGTGAGGGCGCCCGAGCCGCCGTTGCCGCGCCCGTTGCCGAGCAAATCGCTGTCGCCCCAGAACACCTGGATGCGCTCGGGCGGCACACCGAGCTTGTCGCTCACGATCTGCGCGAACGCCGTCTCGTTGCCCTGGCCCATCGACGTCGAGCCCGCGAACAGCGAGACCGAGCCGTCGGCATTGACGCGCAGCTCGGCCGTATCCGGGTTCATCGCCGTATACGGCCCGCCGGCCACCTCGATCGGGTTGGCGATGCCCAGACCCCGCAGCTTGCCGTGCCGCTGGGCCTCGGCGCGCCGCTTCTCGAACCCGGCCCGATCGGCGAGACCGAGCGCCAGGTCCATGCCGCGGCCGAACTCACCGCAGTCGTAGGTGAAGACGAGCCCCGTCTTGAACGGCATCGCCGAAGACGGAATCAGGTTGCGGCGTCGCAGCTCGATCGGATCGATCTTGAGCTCGCGCGCCGCGACGTCGATGACGCGCTCGATCGCGTACGTCGCCTCCGGCCGGCCGGCGCCGCGGTAGGGCCCCGTCGGCGTCGTGTTCGAGAACACGCCGGTGGTCTGCACGTGGATCGCCGGCGTCGTGTAGACACCCGCCAGACCGCCGACGTTGTTCGTGCCGGGCCCCGCGCTGCGCGGCGTGAGGTAGGCGCCGATGTTCAGGCTGATCGCCACGCGCAGCGCCAGGAACTTGCCGTTGGCGTCGAGCCCGAGCTCGGCCGTGGAGACGTTGTCGCGTCCGTGCTCGTCGGTGACGAAGCCCTCGCGCCGATCGGACGTCCACTTGACCGGCCGTCCCAGTCGTTTCGCGGCCCACAGCACCAGGACGACCTCGGGATAGACACCGCTCTTCATCCCGAAGCTTCCGCCGACCTCGCCCGTGATCACGCGCAGGTGGCTGTGCGGCACCTTGAGCACCTGATCGGCGAGCAAGCGTGCGCAGACCATGCGGCGCCTGGATGCCCGTGTGCAGCGTGTAGCGACCGGTGCGCCGGTCCCACTCGCCGACGGCACCGCGCGGCTCCATCGGCGCGGCGGCCACGCGCGACACCACGAAGTCGAGACGGACGACGTGGGCCGCGGCGGCGAGGCCGCGCGCGGCGCCGTCCTTGTTGCCGGCCTCCCAGACGAAGGCGACGTTGTCCGGCGCCTGGGCCCACACCGCCGGCGCGCCCGGGCGCACCGCATCGGCCGTCGCGGCGACCGCCGGCAGCGCCTCGTAGTCGACGGCGACGAGCTCGGCGGCGTCGACGGCCCGCTCCATCGTGTCGGCGACGACGAGCGCGACCGGGTCACCGACGTGGCGGACGCGGTCGCGGATCAGCGCCGGCCGCGGCGTCGTGAACGCCGGCGACCCGTCGCGCCGCTTGCGAGACTTGTCGGTCGGCAGGTCGCCGAGCCCGTCGGCCGCGAGATCGGCGCCGGTGAGCACGGCGAGGACGCCGGCGGCGTTGCGGGCCGCCGTCGTGTCGATCGACCGGATGCCGGCATGCGCATGCGGCAGAGCGCACGACGACGGCATAGGCTTGATGCGGCAGGTTCACATCGTCCGAGTAGCGGCCGAATCCCTGCAGAAGACGCGGGTCCTCGACGCGGCGTACCGACTGCCCGATCGCGAATTTCTCGACGGTGACGGGATTGCTCATGATGGTGCGGCAGTATACGCGAGGCGATGTGATACAAAAAGCCCATGAACGACAAGCGACGTCTCGCGCTCGGCAGTCTCGCCCTGGTGTTCGCACTCCTCGCGGGCGGTCTCCTCGACCGGTCCGCTGCTCAGAACAAACCCGAAGGTGAAATGCGGTGGGCCCTCTACGTGACGCTCTCGCCGGTGTGGTTCGATCCCGGTGAGGTCGTCGGCCAGATCACGCCGTTCTGGGTCCTGTATGCGATGCACGATGCCCTCGTGAAGCCGATGCCCGGCAACCAGATGACGCCGAGCCTCGCCGAATCCTGGACCGTCAGCCCCGATCAGCGCGCGTACGAATTCAAGCTGCGCGAAGGGCTGAAATTCCACAACGGCGATCCGTTCACCGCCGAGGACGTGAAGTTCAGCTTTCTCCGCGCCAAGGGCTCGAAGGTCCTGCACGACCGCGTCAAGGAAGTCGTGATCGTCAGCCCGTACCGCGTGCGCTTCCAGCTCCACGAGCCGTTCCCGGATTTCATGGCCTTCTACGGGACCATGGCGACCGGCGCCGGCTGGATCGTCCCGAAGAAGCTACATCGAGAAGGTCGGCGACGACGGATTCAAGAAGAACCCGATCGGGCTCGGTCCTTACAAGTTCGTCAGCCACAATCCCGGGATCGAGCTGGTCATGGAAGCCAACGAGAACTACTGGCGCAAGGTGCCGTCCGTGAAGCGCCTGGTCTACAAGGTGCGTCCCGGAATCCACGACGCGCGCGGCGATGCTCAAGCGCGGCGAAGTGGACATCGCGTATCTCCTCGAGGTGCCGCAGGCGCAGGAGCTGAAGCGCGATCCCAACCTCAAGCTCGCGTTCTCCGGCGGGATCGCGATCTTCTTCCTCGACTTCCTCGACCAGTGGGATCCGAAGTCGCCGTGGGCCGACAAGCGCGTGCGGTTGGCCGCCAGCTACGCCCTCGATCGCCAGGCCCTGTCCGACGCCGAGACGCTCGGCGCCTCGAAGCCCGCCGGCAACTTCATCCCGCGCGCCTTCGACTTCGCGCTGCCGATCGAGCCGCTACCGCACAATCCCGCGCGGGCCAAGCAGCTCCTGGCCGAAGCCGGCTATCCGAACGGCTTCGACGCCGGCGAGCTCTACCAGCTGCCGCCGTACTTCTCGCTCGGCGAGGCGATCATCGGCAACCTCCAGGCGGTCGGCATCAAGCTCAAGATGCGGCCGATGGAACGCGCCGCGTACTTCGCGGCGGTGCAGTCCAAGAAGGCCAAGGGGCTCTGCGTCTGCTCGAGCGCGCTCTACGGCAACGCCGCCTCGCGGATGTCCGAGATCTATCCCAGCGAGGGCGCCTACGCCTACGGCGGCTATCCCGACACCGACGCGCTCTACAAGCAGCAGGGGCGCGAGACCGACCGCAAGAAGCGCGAGGCGCTCCTGCACCAGATCCAGCAGATCATGAACGAGCGCACGCGCATCGCGCCGATCTTCGAGTACATCTGGCCCAGCGGAATCGGGCCGCGCGTCGAGAACCCGGCGCTCATGCTGATCAATCCCTATCCGTGGTCGGCGCCGCTCGAAGACGTGCGCCTGAAGAAGAGCTGACCCGTCTGGTATCCGGCGCTGACCCGTCGCGACTACACGATCGCCGCCAACCTCACCGCCGTCGGCCTCGACGATCCCGACGCGTTCTTCTACGAGAACTACAAGTGCGGGTCGACGCGCAACTATAGCGAGTACTGCAACCCCGAGGTCGACGACCTCATCGATCGGCAGTCACGCGAGATCGATCCCAAGAAGCGGCTCGCGCTGGTGATCCAGATCCAGCAGCGTCTCGAGGCGGACGTGGCCAAGCCGATCCTGGGCTGGCGCTTCGGCTACTTCGTGCAGTGGCCCTACGTGAAAAACCTCGTCCCGCATCACGTCATCTACAACTACGCCCGGATGCAGGAGGTGTGGCTGGACAAGTAGCCGATCAGCGCTTCAGCGCCTCGGGATTCTGGACGTTGATCGGCTTGCCGCTCGCGAACCCGAGGATCTGATCGAAGATGCCGGCGAACATGTGCTCGAGCCCGTCGCGCTCGACGTAGCCGAGGTGTGGCGCGCAGATCACGTTGTCCATCGACAGGAGCGGATGCTTGCCGCCGAGCACCGGCTCCTCCTCGTAGACGTCGACGGCGGCCATGCCCGGACGCCCGGCGCGAAGCGCCGCCTCGAGCGCGCCCGGCGCGACCAGCCCGGCGCGGCTCGTGTTGACGATCAGCGCGGTCGGCTTCATCCGCGCCAGGTCGGCGGCGGTGACGATGCCGCGCGTGGCGGGGATCAGCCGCAGGTGCAGCGACAGCACGTCCGACTCGGCGAACAGGGCCTCCTTGCTCGCGGCGACCGTGAACCCGTCGGCGCGCGCCTGGGTCACCGAGTTCTCGCGACCCCATGCGAGCACGTTCATGCCGAACGCCTTGCCGTAGCCGGCGACCACCGCGCCGATCTTGCCGTAGCCGTAGATCCCGAGCGTCTTGCCGCGCAGGCCGATGCCGATCGGATAGGCCTGCCACTTGCCGGCTCTCAGCGCGATCATCTCTTGCGGGATGCGCCGGAACGCCGCGATGACGAGCCCCCACGTGAGCTCGGCCGTCGCGTACGACGGCCGGCCGGGGCCGGTGTGCGAGCACACGAGCACGCCGCGCCGCGTGCACGCCTCGACGTCGATATGAGGAAACACGCCCGCCTGGCTGATCAGCTTGAGCTGGTCGAGGCGCTCGAGCAGCGGCGCCCGGATCGGCGTGCGCTCGCGGATCAGCACCAGGGCCTCGGTGTCCTTGAGCCGGCCGGCGAGCGTGTCGACGTCCTTGGTGTGATCGTTCCAGCATCCGGCGCGGCCGCTCGGTGCTGGAGCCGTCGTTGGTTTTGCCGAACTGCTCGAGCTCGGCCAACAGCGCGTCGAGACCCTTCGCCACAGATCCTCCCGCGTGACGATTGCAGAGCCTAGCACGCCCGCCTGACCGCGCGGTTGCCATCCCCTCGGCTCGCGTGGGAGAGTAGCGGCCCAAGGAGGCGGCCATGAAATACGGCGTGATCCTTCCGATCTGGCAACTGTCGGTGCGTGACGCTGAGACCCTCGCGCTGAGGGCCGAAGATCTCGGGCTCGACGGCGTGTTCGTGCCCGACCACATCCTGGCTCCGCCGGCGACCACGCAGCACTACGGCCCGAACTGGCCCGATCCGTTCTCGCTCCTGGCCTTCATCGCCGGCCGCACCCAGCGGATCCACGTCGGGGCGAGCGTCATCGTGCTGCCGTACCGGAACCCGCTCGTCACGGCCAAGGCCGCCGCGACGGTCGACCAGGCTTCGGGCGGCCGGTTCATCTTCGGCGTCGGAGTCGGCTGGGACGAAGAAGAGTTCCGTAACCTCGGGCTCCCCTTCCACCAGCGGGGTGCGCAGACCGACGAATACCTCCGCGTGATCAAGGCCGCGTGGAGCGCCGACCAGCCGTCCTTCGCCGGCAAGTACCTGAACTTTTCGGGCGCGACCTTCGCGCCGCGGCCGGCCCAGACTCCGCACCCGCCGATCTGGGTCGGCGGGCTGCCCGGCGCGATCTCGTCACCGGCGCTCCGCCGCGTCGCGTTGCTCGGCGATGCCTGGCATCCCCTGGCCCTGAGCCTCGCCGATATCGAAAAGGGGATCGCGACGGTCCGAGATCTGGCCGCCAAGGCCGGCCGTACGGTCGGCGTCGCGCCGAGAAACATGCTGGCGCTCGCCGATCGAGCGAAAGGCAGCGGCCGCGGCGCGTTCGAGGGCTCCGTCGACGAGGTGGCCGGCGACATTCGCCGGGTTCGCTCGCTCGGCTGCGAGTGGATGACGTTCGATCTGCCGCGCGGCGACATCGCCGGCATGACGCGCGCGATGGAGCGTTTGACCAAGGAGGTACGCCCGGCCGTCTAGCCGGCGGGCGATCGACCATGCGCATCGAGAGCATCGAAGCGATTCCGATCGAGATCCCGCTCAAGAAGAACTTCGGCGGCAGCACCTACACCGTGCTCACTCGCTGCACGGTGGTGACGCGCATGCGGACCGATACCGGCCTGGTCAGCGAGGTCTACAACGGTGACAACCGCGAGCACGGGCGCGAGATCGTGCGGCTGATCCGCGACACGCTCGCCCCCCTCGCCCGCGGCATGAGCATCTTCGAAGGTGAGCGCGTCTGGGAGCGGCTGTTCGCGACCAGCCATCTGAGCCGTGACCGCAAAGTGCTGCTCGAGGCGATCGCCTGCGTCGATTGCGCGCTCTGGGATCTCGTCGGCAAGGCGTTGGGCAAGAGCGTGTGCGCCCTGCTCGGCGGCTACCGCTCCCGGCTGCCGATCATCTCGATCGGCGGCTACTACATGGAAGGCAAGACGCTCGCCGACATCGGGCGCGAGATGGAAGCCTACCGGCGCGCCGGCATGGCCGGATGCAAGTTCAAGGTCGGCGGCCTCACGCCCGAGGACGACGCGAAGCGTGTCGACGCCGCGCGCAAGGCCGCGGGTCCCGACTTCGTCCTGGCCGTGGACGCCAATCGCGGCTGGTCGGCCGACGATGCGATCCGCTTCTCGCGCCTCATCGAGCCGCTCGATATCCGGTGGTTCGAGGAGCCGTGCCACTGGTACGACGACGCGGCGCTGATGGCGCGCGTCCGGCAGGCGACTCGAATCCCCGTGACCGCCGGCCAGTCGGAGATCACGAGCCACGGCGTGCGCCGGTTGGTCGACGCCGGCGCGGTCGATCTGGTCAACGTCGACGCCTCCGAGTGCGGCGGCGTCACCGAGTGGCGCCGCGCCGCCGCGCTCTGCGGCGTGGCGGGGCTCCAGATGGCGCATCACGAGGAGTCGCAGATCTCGCAGCACCTGCTGGCGGCGGTGCCGCATGGCACCTATGCCGAGTGCTTCGCCGATCCCGAACGCGATCCGGTATGGCAGACCATGTGGGCGAATCGGCCGTCGATCAAGGACGGGATGATGGACGTCGCCCAGGGTCCCGGCTTCGGGATCGTCCTGGACGAGGGCCTGATCCGGCGCTACCGCGTCGACTAGTCGAGCGCGCTCGAGACGTTACGCGGGCGCGGCGGCGCGTACGAGGGCGAGGTGGTCCTCGACCGTGTCCTTCGCGGTGATCGCGCGGATGACGACCTCGTCCACCGCGCCCTGCCACGCCGCGAGACCGCGCTTGATCGCCTCCGGGCTCTCGGCGGCGATCGCGGTCTCCACGGGCTTCAGGCCCATGCGATCGAAGTTGGCGCCATAGGCGGGTACCGACGCGTAGCGCTTGCCTTCTTCCTGGAGCCGCTCGCTGGCTCCGGGGCCCAGCGCGACGCGCAGGTAGGCGCAGAGTCTCGGCGTTTTCCGTTTCGCGGCGGTCGCGCCCTCACGCACCAGCTCGGCGGACCGACGCGCGTACTCGGGCGTGAGCCAGTTGAAGAGCACGCCGTCGGCAACCTCGCCGGCGAGCCGGCACATCTGGGGACCGAGCGCCGCGACGATGAGCCGCGTCGAGAGCTGGCGCCGCAGCTCGCCGATGCCGGCGCGCACGCGCTTGAGCGCCTCGGGATTCGGGCTGCCGACTCCGAGGAGCAGCCGATCGAGCGGAAGCCCCGTCGTCTTCACGCCCTGGACGATGCTCTCCGGTCCGCGCGTGTGGAGCGGGATCACGCCGATGCCGAGCTCGATACGCTGCGTCTCACGCGCCGCATGCGCGAGCGCCGCGAGCCCGTCGGTCGGGCCGGGATGATTGACCCAGAACGAGGTGTACCCGAGCCGTTCGGCTTCCTTCGCCGAGGCGCGGATGACCTCGGGGGACGTTCCGGCGAATACCGCGAAACCAAGTCCCATCGCGCAATCTCCTCTCGAACTTCGGTCCGTAGCAACCGACGACGCGCAGTATACTCCAGCTGAATTGTCATGACCGGGCCTCGAGACTCGACGAGTGCGGGGACGCAGACCATCACCGTGATGGTCACGTTCTTCGCCGACCTCCGCCGGTTCTTACCGCGCGGCTCCGACGGGCCGCTGCGCTACACCGTGCGCGAGCACGCCACCGTCGACGACCTGCTCGCAGTGATCGGCGTCCCGCCCGCTGCCGATCTGACGATCGCGGTCAACGGTGAGCAGGCGGCCCGGGACACTTCGTTACACGAAGGCGCCGAGATCATGCTCTTGAGTCCGATGGAAGGGGGAGCCGCAGCCGCCGCCGGCGAGGCGACCACGCCGATGGAAGGGGGAGCCGCAGCCGCGCCCGGCGAGGCGACCACGAAGATAAAGGGGGAGCCGCTTGATGGAACGCTACGGCTACTGGAACAAGATCCTGCACGTGAATCTCTCCGATCGCACCACCTGGATCGAAGAGCCGGGCGACCCATTCTTCCGCCGATACGCCGGCGGACGCGGGCTCATCGCGCACTATCTCCTGAAGTACGTGCCGAAGGGAGCGGACCCGCTCGGGCCCGACAACATTCTGGTGATCGCCCCCGGAGTCCTCACCGGCGCGCCCGTGCCCGGCGCCGGACGCCACAGCGTCGGCGCCAAGTCGCCCCTGACCGGCGGCTTCGGCGAATCGGAATCGGGCGGGTACTGGGGTGCCGAGCTGAAGCGCGCCGGCTGGGACGCGATCGTCTTCCACGGCGTCTCCCCTACTCCGGTCTATCTCTGGATCAGCGACGGCGCGGTCGAGTTCCGCGACGCCGCACATCTCTGGGGCAAGATCACCGGCGAGGTCGAGGACGCGATTCTCGCCGAGCTCGGCGATCCGCGCATCCGCATCGCGCAGATCGGTCCGGCCGGTGAGAACCTCGTGCGCTTCGCCTGCATCGCCAACGAACTGAACGAGGTCGCGGGCCGCACCGGCATGGGCGCCGTGATGGGGTCGAAGCGGCTCAAGGCCATCGCCGTCCGCGGCAAGATCCCGGTGAAGATCGCGGATCAGCCCGGGCTTCTGGCGATCGCCAAGTGGGTGTCCGGCACCATGGACGAGAAGCACCGGGCCTTTCACGAGTTCGGGACCGGCGCCGCGATGCAGGGCAAGAGCCTCGAGGGCGGGATGCCCGTCCTCAACTATCGCCTGGGGGCCGCCGACACCATCGCCAAGGTGGACGCGATCGCCGTGCGCGATCAGGTGCGCGTCAAGATGGGCGCGTGTTACGCGTGCTCCGTGCGATGCAAGAAGGTCGTCCACATCGAGGAGAAGGAAGAGGCGGCTCGCGCGGCGGCCGAAAATGTCTACAAAGGTCGAGCGCGCGTGGCGTTCGATCCCCTCGGGCGCTACAGCGTCGATCCGCGATACGGCGGGCCGGAGTACGAGTCGCTGGCCGCCCTGGGCGTCAATCTGGGCCTCGAAGACCTGATCGCTATCTGCAAATCGAACGAGATGTGTAACTACCTCGCCATGGACACCGTGTCGCTCGGCGCCACGCTGGCGTGGGCGATGGAATGCTTCGAGAAAGGCATTCTCACACTCGACGACACCGGAGGCATACCACTCCGCTTCCACGACGCGGACGGCGTCATCAAGCTGGTCGAGATGATCGCGTATCGGCAAGGCATCGGCGATCTGCTGGCCGAAGGCTCACAGCGCGCCGCGCAGCGGCTCGGCCGCGGCTCCGAAGCACTCCTGACGACGGTGAAGGGCATGGAGATGGCGATGCACGACCCGCGTCACATGCCGGTCATGCGCGCGTCGTATCTCCTGGCGCCGACCGGCGGCGACCACATGCGTCAGACCAGCAATCGCAACGGCCTGCGCAATCAGATCGGGCTGTGCCACTTCCTCGCCTACGAGGACGATCAGTCGCTTCAGATCCTCAAGACGGTCACCGGCTGGGACATCACGCCCGAGGAGATGGTGACGATGGCCCATCGCGGGCTCACGCTCGCGCGCCTTTTCAATCTGCGCGAAGGGATGACGCGCGCCGACGACCGCCTGCCCGCGCGCTTCAGCGATCCCCTGCCCAAGCACGCCGGCCTCACCCGCGAGCAGCAGGACAAGGTCGTCACCGACTACTACGTCGAGCAGGGCTGGGATCCGGCCACCGGCGTCCCGACGACCGAGACGATCCGCGCGCTCGAGCTCGAGGCCGACGCGGTCCACGCGGGGTAACCACAGGGCAACGCCGCCGATGGCCGATGACGACCTGAGGATCGAGGACGATCCGCGCCGCGAGGACGTCGCGCTCCTGGACGAACGGCTCTACGAGTTCAACGCGGCCGCGAGCGGTGTCGACGACGGCCGCTCGCTCGCGATCTTCGTGCGCGACGGCGACGGCACGATCGTCGCGGGCATGCACGGCTGGACCTGGGGCGGGACCGGGTTCGTGCAGGCCATCTGGGTTCACGAGACGCGTCGCGGTCACGGCCTCGGCTCGCGCCTGCTCACCGCGGCCGAGGCGGAGGCGCGGCGCCGCGGCTGCCACCAGATGCACCTCGACACGCACGGCTATCAGGCGCCGACGTTCTACCGAGAAACTCGGCTACGAAGTGATCGGCACCCTCCCGGGCTGGCCCGGCGACGACGTCCGGATCTTCCTCCGCAAGCGTCTCGCCTAGCTCACCATCGCGAACGTCCGCTCGATATTGGCGGCGGCGCCGGTGCGCCACGGGCGATAGTCGTTGTACGCCGAGAATGTCTTTTCATGCCGCGGCGCGAGCTTGGCGATGACCCGCTGCTTGACCTCGTCGAGGGTCGCGCCGGTGGCCACCTCCTGACGGACGGCCTCGACCATGTCGTAGACGTACGCTCGGAACGCATTGAGCCACTCCCGGCCGGTCACGTCGCCGTGCCCCATGATGATGTGGGTGAAATCGAGCTGGGCGAGCCGATCGAGCGTCCCCGCCCAGTCTTCGGGATAGCCGTCGCCCATGTAGGGCGTCCAGCCGATCATCGCGTCGCCGGTGATCACGACCTTCTCCTTCGGCAGATAGACGAACACGTCGCCCTCGGTGTGGGCGCGCCCGAGATGCAGCAGGTGAATCTCGCGGTCGCGACGGTAGAGCTTCATCGTCTGCTCGAACGCGATCGTGGGCAGCGCCGGCTTGAGCGCGCGCACCTCGGCCAGGTAGGACTCGGCGAGCTTGAGATCGGCCTCGAGCTTGCCGCGCTGGGCGGGGCTCGCGGCCTGGATGTCGGCCTTGAGCTTGGCGATCTCGGCCGGGACCTGGCGCACGTGGTCCTGGATTCGCTTGAGCCCCTTCTTCACCATGGCCTCGCGCGTGATCTGATTGGTGACGATCTCGGCGTCGGGATAGGCCGCCGGGTAGGCTTCGTTGCCGTGCCAGTGGTCCCAGTGGAAGTGCGTGTTGACGACGTAGCGCACCGGCTTCTTCGTCATCTCGCGAAGCCGCTCGATGATCACCTGTGCCGCCGACGGCTTCGAGTGCGTGTCGACGACCATGACCCCGTCGGCGTTCTCGATGATCGCGGTGTTGCAGTTCACCTTGTACGCGGGAGACGCGACCGCCGCATAGACGCCGTCGGCGACCTTCTTGATGTCGAACCGCGCGTCTCCGCCACCGGGTCCTTCGTGAGCGCAGCAATCCATCGGAGCTCTCCTTAGTCGCACGTTGAGGCCGGGATCAGGTATGCCGGCGCGATGAGCCTAGCGCGAACAACCCCCAGCTCGCCAGTACCGCGAAGGGCGCCGCACCGAACGGATCGATGCCGCCGAGCAGCAGATTGCCGCTTTAGCGAGCACCCGACGCCACGCCGAGTTCAGCGCCGACGAGCTCGATGGCCGACCGCCGTCGGTCAGCGCCATCGAGGAGGCGTATTCGGGAAGGCCGTTAGGGCGTGACTTGTCCGGCCCGCCAGGATCCTCCGTACCGCTTAGTCGATGGGTAGCCACAGCAGATCCAGAGCATCGGTGTGCCGCCGGCGCGGTACCGCGAGTCCGTGGCCGAGAGCGTTACCAGGGGCGCACCGCCCCGGCTGACAGCCAGCGTGATCGTCGAACCGACGATCTGGAGGTTGATGACATCGTCGGAGCGTCCGTCATGCGCGGCAGGATCTACGACCAAAACGGTGTAGGTCCCGTCTGGATCCCATCGACGGATCTGATACCCCTCCGTGGTGAACCCTCCCCCGTAAGCTCGCCCCGCAGGTTCGGCGTCCGTAGCACGGAGACCGACAAAGAGTTCGTCATAGGTCCCGATGAAGCCAGTGCCGACGACGATCTCCGCCCACTGGTTGTCCGTCCAGGGGTGCCCATCACGACGGTTGGCCTGTCCGCCACCGACTCCAGGCCCAAAGCCCGGCGTGCCTTGGATGGCCAGTTGGTTCC
The DNA here is from genome assembly GCA_963789955.1 of uncultured Candidatus Rokubacteria bacterium. Lineage (GTDB taxonomy): Bacteria > Methylomirabilota > Methylomirabilia > Rokubacteriales > CSP1-6 > AR31. The sequence continues at coordinate 145,112 of CAWBMV010000012.1, read as the reverse complement.
AGTTCGCAAAGCCCTTCCAGTTTCCGCTATATGCGTCGAGCGCCCACCGGTTCCTGCCCTTAAACCAGTCCGTATCAAGCACCGCCTGCGCATTCGCCGCATTCGCATTCGCGGCATTGGAGACAGCGTTCGCACGCGTCGTCGCACCCGGCGCACTTGGCCGCGCGGCCGCGAACGCTACCGTCGAGCAACTGCTCTCATTCCCGTTCGTGTCCACGGCAGTGATCGACACGTAATAGACCGTATTGTCAGTCAACCCTGTGAGGGTATACGTCACGATGGCGTCGCTGAATCCAGAGCGGCCCACCGTGACGAACGCAGACCCTGGACACGGGCGCGATGTCCCAGACGCATAGTAAACGCGATGCGCATCCAAAGTCGTCAAGGGAGAACCATCCGTATTGGTTGTAGGCGCCGTCCAGGTGACATCCAGGACTCCGGCGCTCACGCCGCCCCCGAGCCACCAGAAAACCAGCAAGAACACCACCACCAGAACGACAAGACTTCGGGTCCCGCTCATGCCCTGACTCCTCCCCTACGGAGCGACGATGATGCAGATACGATCGCCCGGAAGCGTACGACGGGAACTGAGGCTGCCCGCGAGACGAAATGCAGGAGGATTTCTAGAAGCGTATGGCCTGTAATGCATGCGCCGTGCGACCGGCTGCAATGGGAGTGCCAGAAATCATCCGATGCGACATTTGGTCAATCAGGGACTTGGCCGACACCCCGGACGGGTGAACTTTGCAGATCCTGTCACGAGCCGGACACCGATGACAGGAAAATGTCATTCCCTCCGCTTGATCCCAGCCGACATCCGCCAGCACCTGCGTGATTGCCAACCGAAAAGCTCGCCGACCCGGGGGCGCCGCGAAAGAATGCTCGACTCGTCTGCAGCGGGTACGCAGCGGGGCAGTGGTGCGCTCCCGCACTGACTGCGCCGCACTTGGATCGGAGCTCGCGGGCGTGAGGTCGGCGAGCACCTATTACAAGTTCCCCGGGTCGAACCCGACGACGCGCCGTCAAAATCAAGAAGCCCGAGTGTCAGGCATGGTCCAACACGTCACGACTTCCGCGGATCAAGTGTGCGGAACGGCCACACGCCTCCGCTGCGCCGACTCGATCGTCAGCAAATTCTGGCGAGATTGATCCCCGCGGCTTGGCATCCACGCTGCGTCCAGCCGCCGCGCGATGACAGCAGAATGTCCGCAGACGACACGAGCGACCAGAAGGCGAGATTGAGGAGTGGCGACGATGACGATCGAGACCGAACACCGCGGATGGCTGATCGAACCGGCGGTCCTACGTCGAGCTGGCAATCCGCTGGCGCACAGCCCAGGGCGCTCCTTTGCCACGCCATCACGAAAGCTCAGGATGATGCCGATACGGCTCCCAGCGAGGCTTGAGCGCGATCCAGCGGTCGTCCACGAGGCGCTCACGCATCTCGACGAGCGACAGATCGACCGCGCGCGCCGCGGTCACGTGATCGCTCATGAGGTGCACGTACGTCTCGACCGCCACGGACTCCCCGGACGCACGATCGAAGTGCGTCGGCATCCCGGTCGTCATGATGAAGTGGGGATGGTAGCCGACGAGCACGTACCGGCCGCTCGGCCGGAGCAAGCGCGACGCCTCGCGGTAGAGCGGGCGCAAGTCTCGCAAATGCTCTTCCACCAGGCAGGTCGTGACGAGATCGTACTCGCCGCTCGCCAGCCCGGTCGCGCCGACGTCGGCCTGAGCCAGGTGATCGTAGATCTTGCGGGTGCGGGCGATCGCCAGCATCTCGGGCGTCAGATCGACGCCGTCGAGCCGGGGCACGCCGCGGGCCCGCAGCCAGGCGCCGGTCCGGCCGGTTCCACAGCCGAGATCGGCGGCGTGCTCGACCGCCCTCCATGGAACCGACTCGAGCGCGTCGAGCAGGACGAGGTCCATCTCGTCCTCCACCGTCGTCTCGTACGACGGCACCCACTCGCCGTAACCCTCGCGCGCGGAGACGGTCGGATAGCGCCTCCGGTCGAAGTGGGCAAACTCCAGCATGATCACGGATTGTACCGGGAGCGGCGAGCGTCGCGCCGGGCTAAGGGACGAGTCGGTCGGCCAGAGAGCCTCCGCCCACCGGCGCGGGCGTACTGGCAGGCTTCGCGGGCTCGACCGGCGCGGCCGGCGCGGGCCCATCGAGAGGCCGGACCGGCTCGAGCGGCCTGACCGGTGTCAGCGGCCTCACGGGCTCGCCGGGCTTGCCGGGCTCGCCGGTTTTCACATGGTCGCCGGGCTTGATCAGCTCGACCGGCGCCGACGGCTTGGCATCGCGAGCCGGCGCGGCCTTCGGACGCGTGGACTTCCGCGTGAGATCCAGCGCCAGCACGATGACGCCGATACCCGCGACCACGATGCCGGCGAACAGCCCTGGCAGCCACGACGAGAGAACCAGGTTGGAAATCTTGAGGCGGTTCCACAGCTCGACGGCAGGGTACGCGAGCGCCGACGTGAGCACGCCGAGCTCGATCAAGCAGAGGGCCAGCCCGCGGAGCGGACTCGTCCGCGCCGCTCGATACACGCTGTACGCAACTCCCGTCGTGACGACGAGCGCGATTCCCCCGAAGATCGCGAGCTGAGTCCGGCGCTCCGCCTTGTCCGCCGTCACCGCCTCTTCACGCTTGGCGGCCTCGGCGGCCACCTCGCGCTCGGCGGCCGCGGAGGCCTCGGTCGCCGCCTTGGCGAGCGCAATCGCCGCCGCATCGTCCGGAGGACGCTGAACGGTCGCGGGCGCGGCCTGACGCCGCGGTTCCGCGGTGCCGGCCGACTGGCGACGACGGTCGGGGCTGGCGCTTCGTCCGATCGGATCTCCATGCCGCCGCTCGGCGGAAAGATGACCGCCGCGGGATGAGACGCGGTCGCGGCCGCCGGATCAGGGGCGCGCTCCGCGACCGCCACCTGACGCGAGGTCGTCGCTCGAGTCGAATACTCGGCGACCCGAGGCCCCGACGATCGCGACGTGCTCACGCGCGCCGGCTCATCGGCGCGGGCGACCGAGCGCTGCGTCGTCGGGTTGGGGCGTGCGTAGTCCGCGGGACGCGGAGTCGGAGCCTGCGCCGCGCTGGGCGACGGGTACTCCGCGCAGCCGACGCCGAGCGCCTGTCCCGAGCGATACAGCGTGCGCGCGGCGCGGTCGCAATCATCATTGGATACATACGCGCGTTCCAGCGACCAGGCCTTGTTGTCTCGATTCACATACAGCCGCCACTCGGCGGAGGCACCGGTGGCCACCATCGCCGTCATAATCGTCGTCGTAATCAGTCCAACCGCGGTCTTCATGACCGGCCCTCCCCTTCCCGGGGTTCGGCGCGCCGAGACACCTTGCGCGCAATACACCAACACTGGATCGAGCAACGGGTATGCCATACCCTCGCGCCTGAAAAATTGACGGCTTACGAAGAAAAGGGTTCCGGGTTTCAGCGTCTGGCTTGCCGTTTCCGTCTCACGAGGTGCCACAGACTGTCGGTCGGTCATTCGAGCCCGGGCCACCGGGGCATCGCTGTCGTGGCCTTCCGCTTTGGTGTATAACAAGGGCCCGTAGCTCGAACACCAACAAAGGAGAGACTCGATGGCCCAGCTGCAGATTCCGATCGACGCCCAGCGCTTTTCCAAAGGCCTGTCCTGGAAGGACTACATGGCCCAGATGGGCGACACCATGGCGCGGACCCAGGAGTACTACTCGAAGTCGGGCCTGACCGACGACGAGCGGAAGTTCTTCGGCGGCGTCACCCAGGTCAAGTACGCCATGATGCTGGCGGAGAACTGGTGTGGTGACGTGCATCGCAACTCGCCGCTGCTCGCCCACATCTGCGAAGCGATGCCGGGCTGCGAGCTCCGGGTCTTCTTCCGCGACAAGGAACCGGACCTGCGCGACACCTACCTCAACAACGGCTATCAGTCCATTCCGGTCGTCGCGTTCTTCGACAAGGACTGGAACGAGATCGGCCGCTGGATCGAGCGCTCTCACGCCGCGACGGGCAAGGCCGCGCAGATCCGCGCCAAGACCACCGACATCGCGCCGAAGGAAAAGGCCGACGAGGCCATGAACGAGATGCGCAAGCAGGTCGGTGAGCTGTACGCGGTTCCGGGTGGCCCGCTCTGGCGCGCCGCCGCGCAGGAAGTGCGGCTCGTCCTCGAGCAGCGGCTCGGACTCGCCAAGAAGTAACCCCGCCCGACGGGCGGCGCTGATTTCGCGGCGTGTCGCGGCAAGTGGTTTTGCCGGCGGCACGCCGCGATTGTCTTTTAGGGCACCTTCGCCAGCGCGTAGGCCTGGTCGATCAGGTGCACCGCGCGCAGACAATCGTGGACGCTGATCGGCGGCGGCTGCCCTCGACGCCAATGGTCGAGCGCATCGCGTAACGCGGTCAGGGCGATCGGCTCGGCCGGCGCACCCGGTGCGGTCTCTTCACCCGTCGCCGTCGTGAGCCGAAGCGTATCGTCCTTCAAGGTCAGGATCGCGTCACGCCAGGCGATCTTCGATTCCCCGTCGGTTCCGATGCGAGGAAACGTGTTGCCGACCTCGATCGTCCCGAGCACGCCGCTGGTCGACCGCAGCAGGACCGACGCGTAGTCCTCGACCGCCTGGCCGAGCGCGCGCGAGCTGACCTGAGCTCCGATCACGCGCGCATCCTCGCCGGTCAGGAACAGGAACAGATCGAGTCCGTGCGGGCCGAGGTTACGCAGGCAGCCGCCGCCCGCGTCCTTGGGATCGAGCATCCACGGCGCGTCCCACGCGACGTAGCGCGCCGACGTGGGGCGGTTCAATCGAAAGTAGATGTGCGACAGCGGCCCGAATTGCCCCGCGGCCGCGAGCGCGCGGGCCCGGGTGACGAAGGGCTGATAGCGCTGCCCGAGGGGCACGGCCGCGAACGCGTTCTTCGCGACGGCCCGGTCGGCGACGCGACGGACCTCGTCGGCGTCGATGCCCATCGGCTTTTCCATCAGGAACGGATAGCCCTGATCGACGAGGTAAAGCGCGGTCTCCGCCATGCTACTGTGTCGGCCGAGCGCGATCACGAAGTCGGGTCGGGTCTCCGTCAGCATCCGCCGGTAGTCCGTGTAGACCGTCGGATCGCCCAGCGCCGCCGCCCGCTGCGCGGCGATCGACTCGCTCGAGTCTTGAAGCGCGACGAGCCGCATGTCGGGCATGCCGCTCAGGTGGCGCAGGTAGGCCGAGTCGTAGAGCGAGTGCCAGTGGCTGACGCCGATCGCCGCGACCCGTGTGGGCACGGCGCAAGAATAGCAGGGACAGGAGGAGACGATGCGGAGCATCGACGTTCACGCGCACCTGACGCCGCAGTGCTTCTGGCGGGCCACCGAGAACGGCGGCAACTGGCACACGCTGCGCCGCGAGAAGGACGCGAACGGCCAGGAGATCGCCCTCGTCGGGAGCGGACGGCAGATGCTTCCACCGCGCGCGAAGTGGACGCCCGAGGAGCGGCTGGCCGACATGGACTCGCTCGGGGTCGACGTGCACGTCGTCTCGCCCTACGTCGGGTTCTACAACTATCAGCTCGACGCGAAGCTCGCGACGGCCACGGCGCAGGAGACCAACGACGAGATCGCCTCGATGACCCGCGCGTGGCCGACGCGGTTCGCCGGGCTCGGCACCCTTCCGATGCAAGACGTGAAGGCGTCGATCGCCGAGCTCGAGCGCTGCGTGATCCGGCTCGGCCTCAAGGGCGCGGAGATCAACGACCACGTCAACGGGCGCACGCTCGAGGAGCCGGAGTTCCGCCCGTTCTGGAAGGCGGCGGAGCAGCTCGGCGCGCTCATCTTCTTCCATCAGGCCGGCGAGACGCTCGTGACCCAGCGGACCAAGCGCTATCACCTGCCGAACAGCATCGGCAATCTGGTCGACCGCGCGGTGACGTTCGCCACGCTCGTGTCCGGCGGCGTCATGGACGCGTGCCCCGACCTCAAGATCGTGCTCGGCCACGGCGGGGGCTACACCTGCTACGGGATCGGCCGGATGGACCACGGCTGGAAGGTCCGGTCCGAGGCGCGCGTGAACATCAGCCAGCCGCCGAGCGCGTATCTGCGGCGCTTCTACTACGACTGCATCGTCTACACCGAGCCGGCCCTGCGCTTCCTGATCGACACGGTGGGCGCCGACCGCGTGGTCTTCGGCACGGACTGGCCCTACGACATGGCGCTCGACTGGCCGGTCTCGTGGATCCTCGCCATGGAGAGCCTCACCCAGGCCGAGAAAGAAGCGATCCTCTGGCGCAACCTGGAGCGGCTGCTGGGCATCTGACAGACTAGCGGCGCCCCTCCGCTCTCACGACTTGCTCGATCTCGCCGATGAGCCCGGCGGCGGCCCGCGCCAGCCTCTTGCGCCTCCTGCGGCCAAAGGGGGTGACTGAGCCGATGAGAAGGACGACGCCGACGACGATCGCTGGGATGAGCCACCACGGTTGAGCCAAGGGGGCCAGGGGCTCGGGGAGCATCCATCCGAACCACTCTCCGGGCAGTCGGAATCCCCGGCCCATGGCGTCGAGCCCTCGCACGCCGGCCAGAATCCCCTTCGAGAGATCGCCGCGACGGAGCGCCGGGAGGATCAGGCGGTCCGCGATCTCTCGAACCCGGCCGTCGTGCGTGCCCCGCCACGCGGATCCGAGCTCGATGCGTGCCAGGCGATCATCGGCCGAGACGAGCAAGGTGAGTCCGTAGCCCTGCCGCTCCGGGTCGGCGGGCCACGCCTTCAGCATCTCGGAGGCGTAGCGCTCGATCGTGTAGCCGGCGGCGCCGTACGCTGAGAGCGACTGGATCGTGACCACGGTGATGGGATAGCCGCGGTCGCGTTTGAGCGCGATCGCAAGTCCTTCGAGATCCACCTGGTCGAGAGGGGCGATCAGCCTCGCTTCGTCGACGACGATGCCGCCAGACGGCGGGGCGGCCGGGAACAACACCGGGGCCGACCCAGTGCCCGCGAGCGTGAAGGCCACGAGAAGGCTCGCGGTCAGGGCGACCGACGCGAGAGTACTCCAGCGAGACCCGCAGCGGTGATGGTATGTAGCCATACCACCACCGTAGATGGTCGTGGAGCCGCTATCAAGAACCAGCCGCGACGCGATAGATAGCGTCAGCCCGGTCGGTTCCTACCGCCAGTCGTCGATCGAGACGGTCTTCGCGTACGTCGCGCCCATGATGCGCCAGTAGGGATTCGTCTCGCCGCCGACCACCACGACGTGGATGTCCTCACGCTTGAACATCTGGATCATCTCGTCGGGCGCGGCCTTGAGCTTCGAGGCCCACGGCTCCTCCCCGAACGTCGCGCGCGGGTAGAGGTAGTTCTGCACGAGCTGGTAGTCCCAGAACTCGCCGGCCGGCATCCGCGCGTTCTCGTACACCCAGTCGATCAGCGCGTCCTTCTTGGTGAACCCGCCCCGGTCGATGAACTGGCGTGCCGTGATCGGATCGAGCACGAACACCGGCGGGAATGTGCGGATCCATGCCGCGCAGCATGTTGCGGACGTGCTCCTGCCAATGCTTCTCGCGAACACCGAGCGTGTAGGCGGTCGCGCGACAGCCGCTGAACACGCTCACGGTGCTGTCGGTCGCGCGGAAGCCGTGCTGGACGTGGAAGGGCTCCCACGGGCTCCGCTCCTCGTTCTCCGGGAACGTGATGCTGTTGTACGCGTAGTTGTTGCCCTGGGAGCCCATGTAGGTGATCCCGGGCACCGAGCTGCCCTGCAGATTCTGCGAGAGCAAGCCGTAGGCGCGGCCGATCGTCGCGTTCGCGTGGTTGTAGGGCGCGAGGGCGCCGGTCCCCGCGTTCATCTTGATCTCGTTGCGGATCGGGCCGTTGACGACGGCCATCGCGGCCATCGAGCTGGTCGTGCTGCCGCGCGCGCTCACGCCGGTCGCCGCCAGCGCCAGGATCACCGGGAAATATTCCGGACGGGCGCCGGACATCACCGCGTTCACCGCGACTTTCTCGACCGTGTATTCCCACGCTTCGCGGAAGTGCGTCGGACGCATGCGCCCGACGATCTCGTCCGGCTTGCGGCGGGTCGCCGCCAGCATGGCCGCGACTCGCTCCTCCGTCGGGAGCACGATCGGCAGGTAGTCCGTCCAGCGGCTCTCCATGAAGAGGCGCTGCAGGTTCTCCTCGGTATCCGCGTCGACCAGCCGCGGCGTGGACCGGTCGTACTCGATCGTCCCGACCCCCTGACCATCGAACGGCGTGGTCAGGCCTTCGATGACTTCCTGCATCACGGGGCGCCCGGTCAGCGGATCTTTGCCGTCGACGTAGGCGCGGAGCTCACGCGGGGACTTGCCCATGACCGGTTGAGGGACGAACACCTGCCGGAGCTCCGACATGCCGTTGACCGCGGCCACGTTGCGGGCCACGCGGTCGAACTTGTCGGTGTGCATGGCGACGGTGGGCACTCCGTACTGCGCTTCGATCGTCATCGCGTGCGCGGCGACCGCCGGCGCGCAGGTGCTTCAGTGGCCGACGCCGACGATCGCGGCGTGCCCCCTCGCCTTGATCTCCTCCCAGGTCGTGGGGTCGTCCTTGAGATAGACGCTCGAGATCGGCTTGAACACCGTGCGCACGCCCGGCATGTGCTCGCCGAACCACGCCTGCATCTGCTTGAGGAAGACGTCGGAATCGTCGAAGCGGCAATCGACCAGGTAGACCGTCTTGCCCTCGAGCGTCGCGAGGCGCGGCGCCAGCGGCTTCTTGACCACTTTGGGCGGGAAACCGACCGGGTTCAGGACCGTGACTTTGTTCATCGCGTCCTCCTTACTGCTCTCTTACTGCTCTTTCCTAAGGCTCTCGGTCGCCGCGCCGACCTGCGGCTCGCACTACCAGTCAAACCCGTAGCGTCGACGCATCAGGTCGAGATACTCGGCGTCGGGCATCAGGCGCCCGGTCGCCACGTATTCCTCGTCGGTCAGCTTGCGTCGGCCCGCGACCAGTCGCTCCGCGTCGTCACCGACGAGATAGCGGAGCTTGGGCTCTTTCGTCGTCACCGCCTCGTGGATGACGCGGGCGACGTCGGCCGGCTGGCTCGGCGTCTTCATCTGCATCTGATAGAAGAGCAAGAGCCGGTGGACATGAACCGCGTACGGCGAAGCGGGATCGGCGAAACGCTTGGCCTTCGTGAAGATCGGCGTCACGACCACGCCGGGCTCGACGATGGCCACGCGGATCCCGAACGCCTGCACCTCCTGAGCGAGCGCCTCGCTGATGGCTTCGAGCGCGTGCTTCACGGCCGAATAGTGGCCGTGCCCGGCGATCGCGAGCCTCCCGGCGATCGAGCTGACGTTGACGATCGCTCCGCTCCGGCGCTCGCGCATCCCGGGCAGGACGGCCTGGATCATCCGGATGGCGCCGAGGTAGTTCGTCTCGAAGAGGCTCTTCACCCAGTCGACCGGCACGTCCTCGACCGGGCCGCCTCCGCCGATCCCCGCGTTGTTGACGAGGACGTCGATGCGGCCGGCCTTGGCAATCACCTCGCCGACCGCGCGGGTCACCGAGCCCTGCGTCGTCCACGTCGAGCGTGATCGGGTGGATCGGAAGCTTCTCGGCCTCGATCGCCTTCGTGAGCTCGGTCGCGGTGGCGATGTTGCGGACTCCGGCGTACACTCCGTCGCCAAGGCGCCCGAAGTGGAGCGCCGTGGCGAGGCCGATGCCGGTGCTGCTACCCGTAACGAGGACGACGGACATGGGGACCTCCCGGGGCGACGATAGCACGCCCCGGCACGTACCAAATTCTGGAACCCGAACCGCCTCGTCGTCGGGAAACTTTACGATCTCAGCGTCGCGACGCGCCGGCGCGCTCCGGGAGCGCGCGCGGTCGCGGCTCGATCGCTGTGGACTTTCGCGCGGTTGGTCGCTGCGCTGGCCGTCGAGCGTACGGCGGGTACATCGCTTGCAGCCTCATCGCGCGCGCCTGAGTACTGGGCTAAACCGACAACGATCCAGACACCCTGTGGGAGGGTGGCGAACCATGATGCCGCTGATCTCTCCCCTGGACCTGTTCCAGCTCGCCCTCGCCTTGATCGTCGCGCTCGCCTATCGGCGCTTCCTCACCTGATCGCCCGCGCGATCAGCGCTCCTTCTTCATCTCGGTGAAGACGTCCTTCGCCGTCAGCATCGCCTCGCGGATCAGCGGCACGCCGACGTAACCGGAAAGGTGTAGCAGCACCTCGATCAGCTCGTCCTCGCTCCAGCCCTGTCGGCGCGCCATCCGCAGGTGGATGGCGAGCTCGGGCGTCCGCGCGGTCGCGGCGTCGGAGACGACACAAATCAAGGTGCGGGTCTTCAGATCCAATCCCGGGCGCGTCCACAAGGCGCCGAAGACGGTCTCGGTCGCGACGTCGATGAACTTCTTCATGATCGGATCGTTGTACGCGGTCTGGTTGACGCGCTCGACGTACGCGTCGCCCAGCAGCTGACGGCGCACCTCGCGTCCCTTCTCGTAGGTTTCGCTCACGGCCATGGTCGGGCTCCTTTTCGAGAGATGGGCCGGATTGTATGTCATTCCGCCGCCGCGCCGAGGCGCGCCGGTAGATGTGATAGCCTCACGGAGATCGAAAGGAGCTTCCCGTGACCGTCAGGCTCGGCATGTTCACGATGCCCTTCCACCACCCCGCGCGCGACTACGCCGACCTGCTCGAAGAGGACCAGGAAGCGATCATCCTCGCGGATCGGCTCGGCTTTTCCGAGGCCTTCGTCGGCGAGCACTTCAGCTCGTGGAGCGAGCGCATCACCTCGCCGCTGATCTTCCTGGCGACCGTGATCAGCCGCACGCGCGACATCCGGCTGGGCACGGGCGTGATCAACATGCCCCACGTGCATCCGGCCACGGTGGCGGCGCAGGCGGCCATGTTCGATCAGCTCGCGCGCGGACGGTTCATCATGGGCATCGGCCCGGGCGGTCTCGTGAGCGACCTCGAGCTCTTCGACTCGGGCCAGGCCGAGCTGCGCCCGCAGATGGTGCTCGAGTCCATCGACACGGTGCTGAAGCTCTGGTCGCAGGATCCGCCGTACCGGATCGACGGCCGCTTCTGGAAGATCTCGCTCGAGCAGGCCATCTGGCCCGAGTTCAAGGTCGGCTACATTCCCCGGCCGTTCCAGCAGCCGCATCCGCCGATCGCCCTCTCGATCCTGACGCCGAACTCGGTGAGCGCCCGCACCGCCGGCGAGCGTGGCTGGATTCCCATCTCCGGCCAGTTCTTTCACCGGCGATACCTCCGCGGTCACTGGGAGCGCTACGTGGAAGGCTGCGAAAAGGTCGGCCGGCGCCCCGATCCCGACGTCTGGCGCGTGTCGCGCAGCGTGCTCGTCACCGAGACCGACGCCGAGGCCGAGGACTATCTGGCCGATCCGGAGAACGGCCTCTCGTTCTACTACCACTTCTTCATCCACAGCTTCTCGCGAGGCCGCAAGGCGCTCTTCATGTTGAAGCCCGACCTCGACGTGCCCGACGAGGCCGTGACGCTCGACGCGGTCAAGCGCGCGCTGGTCATCGCCGGCAGCCCGCGACGCGTGCTCGATCAGCTCGTCGCGCTACGCGACGAGGTCGGCCACTTCGGAACGCTCCTGATGTCGGGCCAGGACTGGGACCAGCCCAAGCTCTGGCGGCGCTCGATGGAGCTGCTGGCGACCGAGGTGATGCCGCGATTCTCCCGGCACGCCGACGCGACACCCGCGAGGTGAGGTGCTGATATGAAGGTCGCGACCTGGCAGGGCGAGGGGCGCTTCACCATCGACACGGCACCGGAACCCGCCGCCGGGCCCGGCCAGGTCGTCGTCGACGTCCACGCCGCGGGTATCTGCGGCACCGACGTCCACGCGACGCAGGGACTCTTTCCGTGGAAGCCGCCGCTGGTGCTCGGCCACGAGTACACCGGCGTCGTGCGCGAGGTCGGCCGTGGCGTCAGCAAGAGCCTCGTCGGGCGCACGGTGGGCTGCGAACCCTCCTACGGCTGTGGAAAGTGCGCGGAGTGCGCCGCCGGACGCGTGAGCCAGTGCGCGCAGTGCGTGCGCGTCGGCGGCTTCGCCGAGCGCGTCGCGCTGCCCGCGCGCAACGTCCATGCGCTGCCGCGCGGGCTCGATGCCGTGACCGCCGCGATGACCGAGCCGACCGCGTGCTGCCTGGCGGGTCTCGAGGGGTTCCGGATGCCCCGCGGCGCGACCGTGCTCGTCATCGGCGGCGGCATCATGGGGCTCGTGACCATGGTGCTGGCGGGCCGCCTCGGCGCGAAGCGCCTGATCATGTCGGATCCGATCGAGGAGCGGCGCAAGATGGCGAAGAGCCTCGGCGCCGCCGTCGTCATCGATCCGACTCGGGAAAACCTGCGCGAGCGCGTGATGGAGCTCACCGGCGGGCGTGGCGCCGACGTCGTGTGCGAGGCGGTCGGCAAGCCCGAGCTGGTCAGAGAAGCGATCACCCTGACGCGGCCCAACGGCTTCTTCCAGCTCGTCGGCGTCAATCCCAAGGGCAGCGTCCTGCCGCTCGATCTCTGGGACGTGCACTTCCGTGAGATCAGGTTCGGCGGCGCGTTCGGGCGAGGCACCGCCTACAAGCGCGCGCTCGCCATGATGCCGAAGCTCGGCTTGAAGCGACTGGTCACCGCGCGATTCCCGCTCGAGCGGATCGGCGACGCGTTCGCGCACGCCGCCGCCGGCCATGGCGTGAAGACCATGATCATGCCGGCCAGTGCCCAAGGAGCCCCGAAGTCATGACGACCGCGATCCGCCGCCCGCTCGAGGGCATGCTCGTGCTCGACCTCGGCCAGATCTACAACGGGCCCTACTGCGGCCTGCTGCTCGGCTTCATGGGGGCCCGCGTGCTCAAGATCGAAAGCCCCGAGGGCGACATCGTCCGCCGCCGCAAGCGACAGGTCGAGCCCTACCCGCTCGTGATGCTCAACACCAACAAGGAATCGGTGGTGCTCGACCTGAAGCACGCCGACGGCAAGGCGATCTTCCTCAGCCTGGCCAAGAAGGCCGACGTCATCGTCGAGAACTTCGCCGCCGGCGTGATGAACCGTCTCGGTCTCGGCTGGGAGGTGCTGCGCAAGGACGAACCCGCGGCTCGTGTACGGCAGCGGCACCGGCTTCGGACTGTCCGGGCCGTACCGCGATCTGCCCGCGATGGACCTGACCATCCAGGCGATGAGCGGCATCATGAACGCGACCGGATTTCCCGATCGGCCGCCGGTGAAGGCCGGCCCCGCGGTCTGCGACTTCCTCGGCGGCGTTCACCTCTTCGCCGGTATCCTCGGCGCGCTCGTGCAGCGCGAGCGCACGGGCCAGGGCCAGTTCGTCGAGGTCGCGATGCTCGACGCCGCGATCATCGCGCTCGCCAGCGCGCTCGGCGTCTTCATGGACGGCGACACGTCGGTGCCGGCGCGTACCGGCAATCGCCATCCCGCGCTCGCGATGGCGCCCTACAACGTCTACGAGACGCGTGACGGCCACATCGCGATCTTCACCGCGTCCGATCGCCACTGGGAGAGCATCACCAAGGTGCTCGGGCGGGAGGATCTGCTCATGCACCCGGACTACGCCACCACACCCGGGCGGGCCGCCAAGGTCGAGGAGATCGACGCGATGGTGACGGCGTGGACGCGCGACCGCTCGAAGAACGAGGTGATGGCGATCCTCACCGAGGCTCACGTGCCCTGCGCGCCGGTGCGCACGGCCGCCGAGGTCGTCGCCGATCCCCACCTGAACGCCCGAGGCGTCTGGAAGGAGATCGACCACCCGCGGCGCGGGAAGACGAAAGTCCCGATCTCGCCGATCCGTCTGCACGGCGCCGATCCGGCGGTCGCTCGCCCGGCGCCACTTCTGGGTCAGGACACCGATCGTGTGCTCGCGGACATCCTGGGGCTCGGGAAGGACGATCTGGCGGCGCTGCACGCCGCCGGCGTGATCGAGCCCGTCAAGACCTGAGGCCAGCGCGCCTCACGACCGCCACATATATAGGGAGATCGCTCATGGAGCTTTCAGGACAGGTCGCGATCGTCACCGGTGCGGGCCGCGGTATCGGGCGCGCGACCGCGCTCGAGCTGGCGGGGATGGGCGCCGACATCGTCGTCGCCGAGATGGATCTGGCGGGCGCCGAGCGCACCGCCGCCGAGGTCAAGGGCCTCGGGCGCCGCGTCAGCGCCGTGAAGACCGACGTCACGTCGCGCGCCGATCTCACGGCGATGGTCAATCGCGCGATCGCCGAGTTCGGGCGCATCGACATTCTCGTGAACAACGCCGGCATCTACCGCGCGGCGCTGCCGCTGGACGTGACCGAGGAGCACTGGGACGCGATCATGAACGTCAACGCGAAGGCGGTCTTCTTCGCCACCCAGGCGGTGCTGCCGACGATGATCGCGCAGAAGCGCGGCGCGATCGTCAGCCTCGCGTCGATGGCCGGCAAGATCGGCAGTCGCAACAACCTGCCCTACAACGCGAGCAAGGCCGCCGTCGTCAGCATGACGAAGAGCCTCGCCCTCGCCCACGCCGCCGACGGAATCCGGGTCAACTGCGTCTGCCCGGGATTCGTCGAGACCGACATGTGGACCGCGGTGGCGCGCGAGCAAAGCAAGCTGATGGGCCTCAGCGCCGAAGAGTTCACGCGCCAGCGCGCCGGCACGGTGCCGCTCGGCCGCATGGAGCGCGCGGAGGACGTCGCGAACGTCATCGGCTTTCTCGTCTCGAGCAAATCGGGCTACATGACGGGACAGGCCTTGAGCGTCGACGGCGGCCTCGTCATGCACTGAGTCTCATCGGAGCTCGTCGAGGCTCGATCAGTGGCGCGGCCCGGCACCCGCTACTCGATCACCTGATCTGCACGCCCCAGGACCGAGTGCGGGATGGTCAAGCCGAGAGTCTTGGCCGTCTTGAGATTGATCACCAGATACATCCTCGTCGGCTCCTCGACCGGTAGCTCTCCAGGCTTCGCGCCTTTGAGGATTTTGTCCACAAACGTGGCGGCCTGACGAAACTGATCGGCGAAGGTCGGGCCATAGGACATCAGCCCCCCGGCTTCCACATTTTCATTCCGCGCGAAGACTGACGGCAATCGTTTCGTCGTCGCCAGATTCGCGATCTGTTTCTGTTGGCTCAGAAACAGGGGGTCCCCCATGACGGTGAACGCATCGGCGCGTGCCTTGGCCATCACCGAGAAAGCGCTTTCCAGCTCCTTGCGGTCTCGAGCGTCGAAGAGCTGAATTTCGATGCCGAGCGACCGAGCCGCGGCTTGGGTCTCTCTGAACTGTAGCTCGCCGCTCGCGTTGTCCGGATTGCGGAGCACGCCCACCAGGGAAAGCTTCGGCACGACCTCCTTGAGGAGCTCCAGGCGTTTCGCGGCCAGGCCGACGTCGATGTTGGACACCCCGGTAATGTTGCGACCAGGGCGGGCGAGGCTGGCGATGAGTCCCGCCCCCACCGGATCCGCGACGTTGACCATGACGATCGGAATCGCGGGTGTCGCCTGCTTGGCGGCGCGCGTTCCCGGCGTCGAGTGCACGACGATGATGTCCACGTTGGCGCGAACCAGCTCGGCCGCGAGGCCCGGAAGCCGCTCGTACTTGTCCTCGGCGAATCTGTATTCGAAGACGATGTTCTTGCCTTCGACGTAGCCGAGCTCACGCAGACCGGTTCTGAGGCTTCGGAGCGACTCCGTATAGACGGGTTCAGCAGCGGGACCGAGAAGCCCGACCCGATAGACGTTCCCGGCCCGCTGCGCGTGGGCGGCGAATGGGACAAGAGTGAGACCGACAACGAGAATGACCGTGAACCCGATCAGCCGCATGCTCCCGGAGTCTAGCCGAAGGCCATCATGCGCGCCAAATGCGCGCTTGCCGATCAGTTCCCCATCACCATGCCGCCGTCCACGTTGATCGCCTGGCCGGTCATGTAGTCGGAGTCGGGGCCGGCGAGGAACGCGACCACCTTCGCGACGTCCTCGGGCCGCTCTGGACGTCCAAGCGGGATGCTGCGAATCCTGCGCTTCCACACCTCGCCCTGGCCCAGCCCCTCGAGCGCGCCCCATTCCTTGTCGATCTGCTCCCACATCGCGGTCTCGACTGCGCCGGGGCAGACGCAATTCGATGTGATCCGCTCGTGAGCCAGCGCCTGCGCGGCGGAGCGCGTCAGGCTCACCACGCCGGCCTTCGAGGCCGAGTACGGCGTCATCAGGTGGTTGCCGCCGCGATACGACGCGATCGACGCGGTCTGAATGAGCTTGCCGCGAAGCTCGGAGCCGGCGATGAGGTCCTGACTGAGCATCCGCCGCGATACCGCCTGCAGGACGAAGAAGACGGCGCGTAGGTTCACCGTCATCACGCGGTCCCACTCGTCTTCGGTCACGTCGAGCATCGGCTGCACGCGGATGACGCCCGCGTTGTTGAAGAGCACGTCCAGACGCCCCCAGCGCCGGTACGGCTCCTCGACCATGCGCTCGATGTCCGCACGTTGTCTGACGTCCGCGCGGATCGCAACCTGACCGAGCTCGGACGCCACCTTCTCCACGCCGGGATCGAGGTCCGCGAGCACCAGCCGGGCGCCATCGGCCACAAGCCGACGCGCGCACGCCGCGCCGATGCCTCGCGCCGCACCGGTTATGAGGACCGTCCGTCCGTCGAGCTGCCCCATCATCTGCACCTCCCGAATGGGTGTATATACGAGTTCCTGGAGCACATTCCAGCAGGACCGAGGAGGCTCGTCATGGCGTTCCGCATCAACCACATCCATCTGAAGTCGCCCGACCCGCGGAAGACGGCGGAATGGTACGTGCAAGCCTTCAACTTCAAGATCCTGAGCGACGAGACCAGGGTCTTCGGTGACCGCTTCATCCGCTGCCAGAGCGAGGACGGCGGGATGGGCGTCAACATCTCGGGCGCGCGCACGGGCGAGCGCCTCGGTCCGGGCGATGCGAGCGCGCACCACGGGCTCGAGCATTTCGGGTTCGATTCGACGCACCTCGAAACCGACATCAAGCGGCTCGAGGGGCACGGCGCCCGGCTGCTGGAAGGGCCGATCCAGGTTCCCAATGGACCGCGAATCGCCTTCATGTGGGCACCGGACGACGTCCGGGTCGAGCTGATCGAGCCGCGCAAGGGCGGCGGCGGGGGCGGCTGCTGAAACGCAACGGATAGGCTCGCCATATGGCCGGCACACAATGGTTCTACTGGGCGCTCTGGTCCGCGGTGTTCGCGGCCCTCACGGCCATCTTCGCCAAGCTCGGGCTCGAGGGCGTCGACTCGGACCTGGCGACCCTGGTTCGCACGGCGGTCATCATCGTCGTCCTCGCCGGGTTCGTCTACGCCACCGGCAAGTGGAGTAACCCGCTCGACCTCGCGCCGAAGACGTGGCTCTTCCTGGTGCTGTCCGGGCTGGCCACCGGCGCCTCCTGGGTCTGCTACTTCCGCGCCCTGAAGATCGGCGACGCATCGAAGGTCGCCCCGGTCGACAAGCTCAGCCTCGTCCTGGTGGCAGTCTTCGCGGTGCTGTTCCTCGGCGAGCGGCCGTCGAGCCGGGAGTGGCTGGGCATCCTCATGGTCGGAGCCGGCGTTCTGATCCTCGGCCTCAAGCGATAGCCTCGGCGATCGTAAGAATCCTCGACGGGTCGCTGCAGCAGCGACCTGAGTAAAGATTTCACGTTCGGTGTGATCTCCCTTACACGGCCTCGGGGAATGTCCTGCGCCAACTACTCGATCAAAGAAGCATTTCGATCTCGGCAGGCGACGGCACGACTTTCGCTTCCTGCACCTTTGGCAGGAGGAAGAGTATGGACCCCTCGGTATCAGTCGGACGCGACGCTGTGTACTGGGCCCTCGACGGCGGCATTCACCACGCGAAGTGCGCACAGCGGATGGTGCTGACCCAGCGAGACCCGCAGGAGCTTCACTTCTCCTGCCTGACGTGCACGGAGTCCGTGCGGCTGCCGCACGCGGTGCTGACGCGGGTCTCGGTCGCGACATAGCCGCGACGGCGCGCCGCTAGTACGCGCGTCCGAAAATCGCGACCTGCTTGGCCGGTCGGCCCGTGCCGATGCAGGGTCCTTCCCCGCCCGGCTGCTCCAGCGGGATGCAGCGGATGGTCGCCTTCGTCTCGTTCTTGATCGCGGCCTCGCGCTCGGCGTCGCCCGACCACCACGCCCGGCAGAACAGCCCGGCCTCGATCGCCTGCTTGAACTCGTCGTAGGTCCGGGGCTCGGCGGTGTTCTCACGCATGAAGGCCCGCGCCCGCTCGAGCATCGACTTCTGGATCGACTCCAGCATGGCCGTCACCGCGCCGGTCAGTCCCTCCTCCGGCACGAACGACTTCCCGGCCTTGCCCGGCATGTCGCGACGGGCCAGCACGACCTGTCGTTTCTCGACGTCTCGCGGGCCGATCTCGACGCGCAGCGGCACCCCGCGCATCTCCCAGTCGTTGAACTTGAAGCCTGGCGTCACGCCGTCGCGCTCGTCGAGGCGCACGCGCACGCCGCCGGTCGCCAGCTGGGTCTTCACGCGCCCCGCTGCTTCCAGCACCGTGACGCGCTCGGCATCGCTCCGGTAGATCGGGACGATCACGACCTGATATGGCGCGAGTCGAGGCGGCAGGATCAATCCCTGATCGTCGCCGTGCACCATGATGATGGCCCCGATGAAGCGCGTCGAGAGGCCCCACGACGTCGTCCAGCAGTGCTGGAGCTGATTGTCGCGATCGAGGTACTGGATGTTGAACGCCTTGGCGAAATTCTGGCCGAGATTGTGCGACGTGCCGGCCTGGAGCGCCCGCTTGTCACCCATCATCGCCTCGATCGTGTAGGAGTGCAGCGCGCCCGCGAACTTCTCCGATTGCGACTTCACGCCCGGGATGACCGGCACGGCGGCCTCGTTGACGGCGAAGTCCGTGTAGACATCGAGCATCTGCCGCGTCTCGGCCTCGGCCTCGTCGTAGGTCGCGTGCGCGGTGTGCCCCTCCTGCCACCAGAACTCGAGCGTGCGCAGGAAGAGCTTGGTGCGAAGCTCCCAGCGCACGACGCTGTTCCACTGGTTGATCAGCACCGGCAGGTCGCGATAGGACTTGATCCACTGAGCGTACGCGTGGCCGATGATCGTTTCCGAGGTCGGCCGCACCACCAGGGGCTCGGCCAATTCCTCGCCGCCGCCGATCGTGACCACCGCCAGCTCCGGTGAGAATCCCTCGACGTGCTGCTTCTCCTTCTCGAGGAACGACTTGGGAATGAAGAGCGGGAACGCCGCATTCACGTGACCGGTGGCCTTGAAGCGGCGGTCGAGCGCGCCCTGGATGTTCTCCCACAGCGCCCAGCCGTACGGCTTGACGATCATGCAGCCGCGCACCGGCGCGTAGTCCGCCATGTCGGCGCGCAGCACGAGCTGGTTGTACCACTCGTTGAAGTCTTGCTGCCGAGTCGGCAGGCTATCGGCCATCAGGCGCGCTCGAGAATGTGCACGCCACGCCCGCGGTCGACGAGGTACATCAGACCGCGGTCGTCGACGCACACGTCGTTACTGCAGACGCGCGACGAGCCCTCCGGTACCGGCGGCAGGAAGTGCCCCACCTCGCGCGGCGCGTGCGGATTCGCGATGTCGACGATGCGCAGACCGTGCGCGAACCACGCCACGGGGATCTCGGTGCTCGTGATCTTCTCGCACGGCTGATGGCAGCCTGTGAACTCCGGCTGGGGTTCCCCGTCCGTGTCCACCTGGAAGCTCGCGAACGGTACCGGCTTTTTCTCGTCGGAGATATCGACGAGCCACAGGAACGAGGGCGGCCCCTGCGCGAGCTTGGCGACGTCTTCGTCAGCGACCAGCATGACCTTGCGGCCGTGGAGCGGAAACGGCACCGGCAGCGCCGTGTGCGTCGGCGTCAGGAACGGCGGGCTCCAGTCGAGCCCTGAGACGAAGCGCGGCTTCGCCATGTCCTCGATGTCGAGGATGACGAACCCGCCGTGCCAGTAGCTGACGTAGAGCCGGTTGCCCTCGCGGATCGGGTGATGGCAGCGGTGCTGACGGCCCGACCAGGTCGGCGTCTCGCCGCCGGCGGTCCACTGCCCGGGCATCCACCAGCGACCGACCTCTTGCGGCCGGCTCGGGTCGGCCAGGTCGAGGATCATCACGATGTTGCCGACGTAACCGTCCATCTCGGGCGAGATGTACGCATAGCGGCCGTCGAAGGTGAAGCGGTGCACGCCCGTCCCGCCGCTCCGCCAGAGCGTGATCTCGCGCGGTCGGCTCGGGTTCGACACGTCGTAGATGCCGAGGCCACGCGGCGCGTTCGGCGACGATCCCTGACCGCCGTGCGCCTCCCGGTTCACGAGCATGAGGCCGTTGCCCGCGCGCACCTTGTGCGAGTGCGTGCCCGGCGGCACCTCGATCGACGCGAGCTGGCGCGGACGGGACGGGTCGCTGACGTCGACGATGGTGGTGCCGTGCGGCGCCTTCATGTGCGCGACGAACGCGACGCGTCCGTCGACCACCACTTGCCCGCCGCCGGCGCAGTCGAAGTAGCCCACCTGCCGCACGCCTCTGGCGCTGGTGCCGTTACCGCTCATGTCGTGTCCCCTTCCCCTCGGAATCGCTGCAGTGTACCAAGACTCCGAACGACGACTGGCGTATAGTACTGCGCCATGAGCCAGGCCAAGGAATTCCCACGCCCGTTCGCAACCCTGCCCGAGATTCGCCGAGCCGCCCGCGCGCGCCTCGCCCGCGAAGCGTGGAACTTCGGCGACGGCGGCAGCGAGTCGGAAGCGACCCTGCGTCGCAACAAGCGCCACCTGGACCGTCTCGCGATCGCGCAGAACGTGCTCGTCGACGTGCGCGACATCGATCTGAGCACGAGCCTCTTGGGCGTGCCGCTGTCGGCTCCGGTGGGGATCGCGCCGATGGGCGGTCTGGTGCTCTTCCATCCGGAAGGCGACGTCGAGATGGCGCGCGGCGCCGGCAAGGCCGATATCCTCCAGTGGCTCTCCGGCGCGACCGGCTGGCCGGTCGAGGACGTCGCGCGGGCCGGCGGAGCACCGCAGATGTTCCAGCTCTACATGCACGGCGACCGCGGCTGGGCGGCCGAGCTCCTCAAGCGCGTCGAGATGTCCGGCTTCAAGGCCGTCGCGCTCACGGTCGACACCCAGCACTACAGCCGTCGCGAGCGCGACACCCTCGCGCGCTGGAGCCCGCGCAAGGCCATGGAAATCGCACCGAATCCGCGCGGGCCCATCCCGGACTACCAGATGCGTCTGACGTGGGTTGACGTCGAATGGCTCATGAAGACGACGAAGCTGCCGGTCGGGCTCAAAGGCATTCTGACCGTGGCCGACGCCAAGCGCGCGGCCGAGATGGGCGTCAAGCTCATCTGGGTCTCGAACCACGGCGGACGCCAGCTCGATCACACTCAGTCGTCGATCGACGCGCTGCCGCCCATCGTCGACGCGGTCGCCGGCCGTGCCGAGATCGTGATCGACGGCGGATTCTCGAAGGGCACCGACGTGATCAAGGGGCTGGCGCGGGGCGCCAAGGTGGTCATGCTCGGGCGGACGGCGCTCTGGGGTCTCGGCGCCGACGGCGCGGAGGGTGTCGCGCGCGTCTTCGAGATCCTGCGTGATCAGCTGCACGTCGCGATGGGTCTCTGCGGTCGCACCAAGATCTCCGACCTCAAGCCCGACCTGATCTTCAGGGCGGATTAAGGCTATCGAGCAGCGCCACGGCTTTGCCGGGGCGCTTGCGAGCGCAGGGGGCTTGGGGGCCCTCGAGGCCCCCCATTACAAGGAGGCGGTGATGGCGCAATGGACGCGTCGGCAGGTTCTCACGCAGATGGGTCTCGCAGCCGCGGCGGTGCACACCCTCGATCCCCACGAGCTCTGCTGCACCATGGCCGCCCACGCCCAGACGGCCGACAAGGATCTCTTCGAGCTGAAGAAGATCGGCGACGGCGTCTATGCCGCCATCGCGGCGCCCCGATACAAGACAAACTGCAACGCCGCCCTAATCATGACCGACGACGGCGTCATCGTCGTCGACACGCACTCGAAGCCGTCGGCTTCGCGAGGCCTCTATACGCAGATGCAGGAGCTCACCAAGAAGCCCGTGATCAAGGTCATCAACACGCACTTCCACTTTGATCACACGCAGGGCAACGAGTCGTACGCGACGACGAATCCGAAAGTCGAGATCATCGCGACCGAGCAGACGAAAGTGAACATGACGACACCAGGCTCGGGCGTGGGTGGCGTGTCCTTCGTCGAGACGCAGATCAAGGCGATGCCGGCCGAGATCGACAAACTGAAAGCCGACATTCAGAAAGAGTCGGATCCGGCGAAGAAGAAGAACTTCGAGTCCAGCCTGCAGCAGGCAGAGTCTTATCTGCAAGAGCTCAAGTCGATGAAACTGCCGCTGCCGACGAGGACGGTGACGACCACCACGACCCTGAAGGAGAACGGCCGTGAGATCCAGCTGCACGTGCTGGGTCGCGCCCACACCAATGGCGACCTGTTCATCTATTTGCCGAAGGAGAAACTCGTCGCCACCGGCGACGCGCTGATCGACTGGATGCCCTTCATGAACGACGGCTATCCGGAAGACTGGATCAATACGTTGGCGGCGCTCGAGAAGCTCGAGTTCACATCGGTCGTCCCCGGCCACGGCGAGGTCCTGCCCAAGAACCATGTCGCGTTCTTCCGAGGATACTTCGTCGATCTCATCGCGGCGGTCAAGAAGGCCTCTGCCGACAAGGCAACCCTGGCCGAGATGCAGACGAAGATCGGTGATCAACTGGCCTCGAAGTACGAGGCCGCGATGTCCAAGTACGCGGTCGGACGCTATCGTGACCGCGTCGGGCAGAATGTCGAGATGATCTACAAGAAGGTGGTCCAGAAGGCCTGAGGATTCCATGGCGACGACAGCAGCGGTCCTGAACGAATCGGCACCGGCGTCCGACTACGCGCGTCTCGAGGAGCGCATCCTCGCGCGCGACCAGAAGGGCGCCAGCGACGTGCTCTACCGGCTCATGAAGCAAGGCCGTCCCCTCACCGAGATCACGCGCGAGACGGTGCGGATCCACGCGCCGTACACGCACGTGCCGTATCACCAGCGTCTCGACGACGGCATCGTGAAGTTCGTCAACAACGACCATTGCCTCTTGAGCGAGCGGGTCGGCTTGCCGCTCGCGTCGATGATCCGCCCGGAGCTTCGCTGGCTGCCGATGGCCCAGACCGTCTGGTACATGCCGACGGGGCTCGATCCGTGGAATCAGCTGCTCGGCAAGGCTCCGGGCCACTACACCCGCCTCTACGACATCAAGGTGAACACGACGCCGCCCATGCCCGAGCGCCACTGGCCGGACCAGGAGCCGTTGCAGGTCGAAGGCACCCTGCGCGAGCGCCTGAATCACTGGCTGACGCTCGTGCAGCGCGGCGACGTGCTGCCGTCGTACCGCGTCTTCCTCGGACTGATGCAGGACGTGCCGAACCGGCGGCACGTCCTCGCGCATCTCGCATTCGCTGGCCTCATCGACGTGCAAGACCGCATGTGGCACAACCGCTCCTACACCACCGGCCACAAGGGCTACCGCGCTCGCGCCACCATCGAGCTCGGCGAGGCCATCGGCTGGGACCTGGCGCACCACGTGCTCTACGCCGGCGTGCCCGACATGGCGGTCGGCCCGCGCTGGTATTCGGGCTACGAGCTCGGCTGCAACGTCATCCAGAACCAGCTCGACGGCCGCGACCAGGAGCTGCTCGCCCAGACCACGCCCCTGACGGCCGCCGAAGAGGCGATGCTGATCGACGTGATCACGCGCCAGCGGGAATTCTCGGTGGTCGACGCCCTGGTGGCGCTGCTGCGCGCCGGCCGAAACCCGCGGCGTATCCTCGACGCCATCCAGGTGGCCGCGGCGCAGGTCATCCTCGAGACGGGCGAGCCGAACAACTACTCGATGGCGCAGCACGGCTACGAGTACTGCAACACGGTCGGCTGGTTCTACGACACCTTCGAGCACCCGCACCGGCTGAAGCTGCTCTTCCTGGCCGCGCTGTTCATCAATCGAGGCTCCGAGCATCAGGCCAATACTCCGGGCAACGGACGGCGCACGATCGCGCCGCCGCTGGGCTCGGACGCGTGGCCGGCGCACCAGATCCTCGAAAAGCTGGAGTGCGCGCTCCTCGCCAATCGGACCGAGGAGTCGGTGGATCTGACCGCCGCGTACTTGAAGGGCGGCTATGACCGCGCTCCGCTCGTTCAGACCCTGGCCACCGGGGCGGCCATCATGGGCAACGACCCGCACAATCAAGAGCTCGGGCTGTGCACCCTCGAGGACTATCTGAAGACGCAGGCCCACGACCGCGACCGGCTCCTGCTGGCGAGCGCTCAGCACACGGCCGGGCACCGGAAGTACGGCGATCCGCTGGAGGCGTATCAGCGCTTCGCCGACGCGATGGGTGTGGACGCGCGCTAGCGCGAGGCTACTTCGACTTCGGCTGCTGCTGCTTGATCTCGGCGATCTTGCGATCGCGGTCGCTGGCGAGGCGATCGCGGTCGCGCGCCAGCTCCCCTTCGAGCTTCTCGACCTCGTCCCGGCTCTGTGCCTTGTGGAGTGAATCCCGATGGAGGATCTCGCGCTCGGCCATCCGCGCCTGGTAGACCTGGCGCGCCTCGGCGATCGCGGTTTTCTGCTGATCGGTTAGCGGACGCTCCTCGACTCCGGCTTCACGATCCTTCTGGCGCAGACGCTCCATCGCCAGCTCGTACGCGCTCTTGGGTCCCTCGGACGGCATCGGACTAGAGTCTACCGCAATGCTTCGCCGCAGCCGCGATATCTCCTGCCGTCGAGCTCGACCTCGACGGTCGACATCGACAGATCACCGCTCATCGTGTCGACGCACGGCCTTGGCAGCACGCGCGCAGTCAACCGGTGGGCCTCGGCGACGCCGACGTAGACCGTTCCGTCGGGTGTCGTGCTGCTCGAAGCGGCAGATCGCCGAGTCGTCACACGCTCCGCGCCATAGGCCCCGATAAAAATCATGCGATCGGCCAGAAGCTCCCACACCCAGCCGGGTTCGTTGCCGGATGCGCGGAACTCCACGCCGCGGGCCCGCGCGTCCTCGAGAATCGAGCGCCGCCGGTTCTCCCGGCATGTGGTAACACGTCCCTGCACCTCGAGCATGGCCTCGCCGCCCTTGGTCCACACCGAAGTCCCGTCGGCCGCGTACTGCGCGCCAGACCCGGTGCGCACGTACGCGAGGCGCTGGCGACGATCGCCGAGTACCAGATCCATTGCGTTCGGTTGCCCAGGGACCCTGGACAGCACGAACTTTTGCTCGTCGTCGCACTCGAACGCGTAAGCGGCAAGCGGCGGTGACGTCGCGGCAGACGCGTCAATCCCATCGCCGACAGACGACGGGCCGCCCAGCGACTCGACGGGAGGAGCTTGTCCGGAGCCGCAGCCCGGCGTCAGCGCGGCGACGATGACGATCGCCGCCAGCAACTTGACGCTGCGAAGTCGCGGAGCTCGGACGTTCAGAACCACTCGCTAGGGACGATTCAAGAACTCCAGGATCTCGTCACGGTGCTCTGAGACGAGCTTGGCCGCCGCCGCGTAGATGAGCTGGCGGTCGCATTCCGAGTTCAGGCCGAGTCGCGTCGGAATCGCCGCAATGCGATCCTCGACTTCATCGAGCGTCTTCATAGGCTGAACTTCGGCCTTGCATGCGGCGGGCAGGTCGCTCAAGTCCGCCGCGAACTTGGCGTCGGTGTGGCGGAGCCCGATCACCGTGAAGGTCTGCCGATCCGGGAAGACACCCTCGAGCTGGAGCGTGCGGAAGAAGAGCGCCTGGTACGTGATGGCTCGCTCCTCCATGATGCTGGGAATGCGGCTGAAATCGAAATTGAGCAGACTGAAGGGCAGCGAGCGCCGCCGAAGCTGCTTCTCGCCGACCGAGAAGGGGAACGAGCTGTCGAGCGCGATGACGAGGACCCGTTTGGCCCGCTTCATCTGGACCTGCCTGAGGTATAGGAGCAGGAGCGACTCGATCCCCGAGTTCTCGTAGAGGCCGCCGTCTCCAACGTGCCAGTAGGCTTCCTCGTCTCCGATTCTCAATGTCGTGGGTCCGATCAGCGGCGCGAACGAAGCCGACATCGTGGCGGCCGTCGCCACCAGCGACATGCAGGGATCAGCATGGAGGTCGATGGGCGTCATCGGCCACAGCAGCTTCCAGCGCTCGCGGATGTAGGGGCTCAGATCCATCGGCCGCCCATCCCGCTTGAGATCCCGCTCCAGATCGCTGAAGAAATCGTACCGAAATTCCTCCGACGGCAATGCCGTCAGCGCGAGCCGCCGGCCGTTGTTGTAGAGCGTGGTGTTGACGATCAGACCGGGCGTATCGCCGGCCTTTTCTCGCTCGGCGAGATCTCCCATGCGCGCCCGGCCATAGAGCTTCGACTCGAGGATCTCGGCGAGCGTGCGCGCGGCGAGCGCAGAGTTGAGCCACCGAAACGACAGCAGCTGACGCCAGATCAACGACGTTTCGAAGTCCTGGCTGAGCTCGGTGCGATATTGATCGAAGAACGCCCGGTAGGCTTCCGAGAGGCTCCCATCGGGATTCAGAACGGGCACGTCGCGACCCGGCTTCTTGAGGACGTAATAGGTCGCGGAGAGGCTGCCTCCGGAGACGCTCGACAGGTGGTTGATCTTGTTGATCACCGAGACGCCGTCGGCGGTGCGCAGCCCGGCCAGCGCCTCGAGCCCAGCCTCGGCGAAGAGCGCCGCGCGACTTCCGCCGCCCGAGAGCGCGACGCCCACGAGTAGATCGCGCTCGGGCATGGTCGTCATGCACGTTCCCGGCGCGTCCACCCGCTTCACGGTGTAGTAGCTGGAGCTGGCGCAGCCGGTCAGGAAGACCGCGCCGATCAGGGCGAGCACAACGCGCGTGACGATCATGGGTCCTCCTCGAGCAAGCCCGAATTCATGGCGGTCACCACAGCGAGCAGTCTAAGGGTAACCGGTTGCCAGGAAACTTGGGACGAAAGTCTCAGTCTCCGTACGACGCTGGCCGCTTTCCCTTTCGCGTCCTACCTCACGAGCTTTTCGGCCCGGACACCGATGAGACGGATTTTCGTCGCGCGCGGGTTTTCTCTGGCATCAAAAAACGGCGCGAAGAGTCCGGCCACCGCAGTATAGAGCGATTCCTCGCTCGCGATCTGGTCCCGCGACGTCTGTGACCGGGTCACCGTGCGAAAGTGCGCAAACCGCACGGTGATCGTCGCCGTGCGGCAGGCGCGAAAGCCCTGGCGCTGGAGCCGCGTGAAGACCTCGGCCGCCAGCGCGCGAACGCGCTGCAGGATAAAGTCGGGATCGAGCGTGTTCACCTCGAAGGTCTCCTGCTCGCCGACCGACTTCGGCTCCCATTCGTTCGAGACGACGCTGTCGGACAGGCCGCGCGCCTTGGCGTAGAGATCCTCGCCCCAGCGCCCGAACAACTCGGACAGGCGTGTGAGCTCGAGCTCGCGTAGGTCGCGAACCGTCCGGATCCCTCGTTCGTTGAGCTCCGCCTCGGTCTTGGGGCCGATGCCGGGGATGACGCGGATGCTCATCGGATCGAGGAACGCCTGAACCTCGTCGGCCGTCACGACCGTCAACCCGTCGGGTTTCTTCACGTCCGAGGCGATCTTCGCCACGAGCTTGTTGGGGCCGAGCCCTACCGAGCACGTGAGCCCCTCGCGGTCGGCGATCTCACGCTTGACCGTTCGCGCGCGCTCCACCGCCGCCTCGAAGCTCCCGAGCGAGGAGAGGTCCAGATACGCCTCGTCGATGCTCGCCTCCTCGAAGGCATCACCGGCACCGGCGAGGATCGCCATGATGCGCTGGGACATCTCGACGTAGAGGCGGCGGTTGCCGTGCGCGAACACCACCGGCTCCTCGCCCCGGCTCCGCGCGGCTTCGGACAGCTTCCAGGCGCGCGAGATCGGCATGGCCGCGCGGATGCCGTAGCGTCGGGCGGCATAGCTCGCGGCTTCGACGACGCCGCGCCCGCGGCCTTCCTTGGGGTCGGCGCCGACGACGACGGGCTTGTCGCGGAGCGCCGGGTTGTGGTGGGCCTCGACCGACGCGTAGAAGGCGTCCATGTCCACGTGCGCGATGATTCGCACGCCCGAAGGTACCCTAGCTTGATCCCGCGGCGCCGCGGCGGTAGCGTTGCAGCGGTGCGTTTCCCCAAGGTGCGCAGCTTCCGCAGCTTTCGCGGCCAGCTCGTCGTCGTCTTCGTCGGGCTGTTCGCCGTGATCCTGGCGACGTGCTTCCTGGTCGTCGCGGCCGCCGTGCGCGCGAACGCGCGGAGCGCGATCAACGAAGAGCTTCGCCTCGCCGGCACCCTGTTCGTGCGTCAGCTCGAGGCGCGCAGCCAACAGCTCCTCACCGCCACTCGCCTGCTGTCGGCGACTTCGCGCTGAAAACGGCCGCCGCCACGGCGGATCAGGCCACGACACGCTCCGTCCTCGCGCAATCACCGCCAGCGGATCGCGGCCGACGTCTTGATACTCATCGCAGTGGACGGCACGATCGACGCCGACACTCGCGATCCCGGCCATCAGGGCGCGGCCTTCCCGCTACCGCGGCTTCTCGAGACAGCCGAGCAGACCGGTGAGGCATCCCAGATCGCCGCGATGGACGGCGGGCTCTATCGGCTGGCGATCGTCCCGTTGCTGGCGCCCGATCCCATCGCCTGGCTGTGCGCCGGGTTCGCCATCGACGATTCGACCGCCGTCGATCTGCGCAGGGTCACGAACCTGCACGTGTCGTTCTTCCGCCGTCAGGAGGCCGGCCTCGTCGTGCAGGCGTCCACGCTCGACGGCGCCGACCGCGAGGAGCTCCAGCGCGGACTCGCCGGCATCCGCCGGGATGGTGTGGTCCAGCTGGCCGGCCAGCCGCACGTGGTGCGAGTCGAGCGCATCAGCGACGACGTCGCCGTCGTGCTTCAGCGTCCGCTGGCCGAGGCGCTCGCGGCAAACCAGGGCCTCTTCCGTACACTGTTCGCCGTGGGGGGCGCGGGATTGATCCTGGCCCTCCTCGGCGCGATCGTCCTGCCCGCCGGACGAGCCGTCCGGTGCAGGCGCTCGTCGGCGCCGCCCAGCAGGTCGCCGCGGGCGACTTCAACGCCACGGTATCCGTCCGGCGGCGTGACGAGCTCGGCGAGCTGGGCACGACGTTCGACGCCATGCTCGCGGGGCTCCGCGATCGCGAGCGGGTGCGCGCCGAGCTGGAACGCGCCGAGCGCCTGAAACGATTCTTCTCGCCGCAGCTCGTCGAGCTCTTGTCGGCCGGCGACGAGTCGATGCTGGCTTCGCACCGGCGGGAGATCACCGTGCTCTTCTGCGATCTTCGCGGCTTCACCGCCTTCGCCGAGAAGGCCGATCCTGAAGACGTGATGCGCCTGCTGCGCGACTATCACACGACGGTCGGCGCCCTCATCTCCCGCTACGAGGGGACGCTCGAGCGGTTCACCGGCGACGGGCTCATGGTGTTCTTCAACGATCCGGTGCCCTGTCCCGACCCGGCGGCGCGCGCGGTGCAGATGGCGGTCGCCATGCGCGACGGCGTCCAGGGGCTGCTCGACGAGTGGCGCCGGCGCGGGTTCGCGCTCGGCTTCGGCACCGGCGTCGACATGGGCTACGCCACCGTCGGGCGCATCGGCTACGAAGGCCGATTCGACTGACGCGGCGATCGGCACCGTCACCAATCTGAGCGCCGGCTCTGCCAGGAGGCGAGCGACGGTCAGATTCTCGTCTCGCAGCGCGTGTACGCCGAGGTCGAGAATCTCGTCGAAGCCGAGGCGCTCGGCACGCTCGCGCTTCGAGGCTTCGCCCGGCCGCTCCTGGCGTTCAGCGTGTTGCGGCTGCGCGCCGCGCGCCCGGAGGCCGCCCCGGTCGACGCCCGCTCTCGCCAGCCGCTGACCAAGGACGAAGGCCGATGACGCGACGGCTGACGGTCGCCGTGCTCCTCGCCTTGCTGACCGTGGTCTTCGCGACGCGGGCCGGCGTGAAGGCGCAGGCGCCGAGCGGCCCGGTCGAGGCGATGGTGGCGGACGAAAAGGGCAAGCCGATCGAAGACGCCGTGGTCTCCCTGACGCCGCTCGGAACGACGCCAGCCGCACCGCCTTCTTCGACCTCTCTCATGGACCAGCACGACAAGGAGTTCGTCCCATACGTGCTGCCGGTCTACGTCGGCACACGCGTGACCTTTCCCAACCGCGACAACATCCGGCATCACGTGTACTCGTTTTCCTCCGCGAAGAAGTTCGAGCTGCCGCTCTACATCGGGACACCCGCGGCGCCGGTCGTCTTCGACAAGCCCGGCGTCGTCGCGCTCGGCTGCAACATCCACGACTGGATGCTGGCCTACATCTACGTCCTGACGACACCTTACTTCGTCAAGACCGCGGCCGACGGCAAGGCCCGGCTCGAGGGTCTCGCGCCCGGCGCCTACGAAGCGCGCGTCTGGCATCCGCGCCTGCGCGGCGACACGGACAAGACGGGCAAGCCGCTGCCGCTCGCGGCCGGCGAGCCGGCGCAGGTCGCGTTCGTCGTGTCGCTCAAGTCGGAGTGGCGCATCCCGCGCAAGTTCGTCGAGCCATACCGCGGCTCCTGACGCCTCCCGGCCGGCGTGACATTTTGAGTCACCTTTCCGGAAACGGTGGTCCAAGACGGGCGGTTTCGAGCAGGGACTGAGCGGCCCAGACCTGGCCAGCGGAGCGCTAAACCCTTGATCTGGCTTCAGAGTCCCATTTCGGTATCGGATTTGCCCCTGCAGAGTGGCATGGATACCGTGGGACGTTCCGCAAAAGTCCAGGGTCCCGACTGGGTCATCGAGCGCCACTTGCTCGGCCTGGGGGTCCTGCTCGTGACGGTGAGCGCCGGGTACTTCCTCTCCGGCGTGTCGGGCGTGTCGGGCGGGCGTGACGTACGTCCGGTCGCCCAGGAGGCCCGCGTCGAGGCCGCTCCTGTCGAGACCGCCTCCGGAAATACAGAAGCTGACGTCGAAGACGATATGGACGCGTACATCAAAGAAGTGTCGGCTCGCTACGGAGTGCCGGCGGATCTCGTCGCCGCCGTGATCGAGGCCGAGTCCGACAACAACCCGCGCGCCGTGTCGCGACGGGGTGCGCGGGGCCTGATGCAGCTCATGCCCAAGACCGCGAGAACGCTCGGAGTCCGCGATCCGTTCGATCCGCGGGCGAATATCGACGCCGGCGTGCGGCACCTGCGCGCGCTGATGGATCGATTCGGCAGCAACAATCTGCCGCTCGTCCTCGCGGCGTACAACGCCGGTGAGGTGGCCGTGATCAAGCACCGCGGGGTCCCGCCGTACCGAGAGACCCGCGCCTACGTGAAGCGCATCCTCAAGAAGCTCGATCGGCGTACCGCTTCCCTGTAGCTTCGGGCGACCGCGCAGCCCGCTTTGATATCCTGACGGGCATGGCGCGCGAGCTCGTTTCGCACTCGTCTCACTGGGGCGCATTCGAAGCTGAAGTCGCGGACGGCACGGTCGTGGCGATTCACCCCTATCGCCACGACCCCGATCCCTCCCCGCTGCTCGGCAACATCGTCGACAGTCTGCGTCATCGCGCGAGGATCACGCAGCCGATGATCCGCGCCGGCTGGCTCGATCGAGGCCCCGGCGCCGACACGCGCCGCGGCGCCGAGCCTTTCGTGCCCGTCAGCTGGGCGACCGCCATCGATCGGCTGGGGCTCGAGCTCCGCCGCGTCTACGAGCGCCACGGCGGTTCGAGCGTCTACGGGGGATCCTACGGCTGGAGCAGCGCCGGACGCTTCCACCACGCGCAGTCGCAGCTCCATCGCTTCCTGAACTGCCTGGGTGGGTACGTGCGCGGCGAGCACACCTATAGCAACGGGGCGCAGTCGGTCATCATGCCGCACGTGGTCGGCTCGATGCGCGAGTTCCTCGACCGGGCGACGGCGTGGTCGGTGCTCGAGCGCCACACGGAGCTCTTCCTCTGCTTCGGCGGCATCCCCATCAAGAACACGATGGTCAGCCCCGGCGGCGCCAGCCGGCATCCGGCGCGCGATCATCTGCGCCGGGCGCGCGAGCGCGGCGCCGAGTTCGTGCTGGTGAGCCCCGTGCGCGACGACCTTCCCGGGTTCGTCAGCGCCGAGTGGCTCGCGATCGCGCCGGGCACGGACGTGGCCGTGATGCTGGCACTCGCGCACACGCTCGTCAGCGAAGACCTGCACGACCGCGCGTTCCTCACCCGCTACTGTGTCGGCTACGAGCGGTTCGAAGCTCTACGTGCTCGGGGCCGGCGACGGATGCCCGAAGACGCCCGAGTGGGCCGAACGGCTGTCCGAGATCCCGGCGGCGAGCATCCGCGCGCTCGCCCGGCGCATGGCCGCGAAGCGGACCCTCATCAACGTCAACTACTCGCTCCAGCGCATCGAGCACGGCGAGCAGGCGCCGTGGCTCGCGGTGACCCTGGCGGCCATGCTCGGCCAGATCGGGCTGCCCGGCGGTGGCTTCGGCCAGGGCTACGGTTCGCTCGGCTACATCGGTCGCGCGCCGATGCGTGTGGGCCCGCCGACCTTGCCGCAGGGCCGCAACTCCGTCAGCGACTTCATTCCGTTCGCGCGCGTGGCGGACATGCTGCTCGGCCCGGGCGAGCCGTTCGACTTCGACGGGCGGCGGCTCACCTACCCGGACATTCGCCTCGTCTACTGGTGCGGCGGCAATCCCTTCCATCACCATCAAGACCTGGCCCGCCTGCGCCGCGCGCTCGCCAGGCCGGAGACGATCGTCGTCCACGACTCGTTCTGGACGCCGATGGCCCGCCACGCGGACGTCGTGTTGCCGGCGACGATGACGCTCGAGCGGAACGACATCGGCGGCTCGCCGAACGACGGCTGTCTCATCGCCATGCGTCAGGCGGTCGAGCCCTGGGCGCAGGCCCGGAGCGACTTCGCGATCTTCGCCGACCTCGCGGGCGCGCTCGGAATCGGCGAGCGATTCACCGAAGGTCGGGACGAGCAGGCGTGGCTACGACATCTCTACGAAGAGTGGCGCTCGCGGGTGGCGGACGACGGCGGCTCGGCGCCGGCATTCGACAAGTTCTGGGAGACCGGCTTCTTCGAGACCGGCGGCGCCGACGACGACCTCGTCCTGCTCCAGCAATTCCGGGCCGACCCCGAAGGAACACCGCTCGGCACACCGAGCGGCAGGCTCGAGATCTTCTCGGCGACGATCGATGGATTCGGCTACGACGATTGCCCGGGCCACCCGACCTGGCTCGAGCCCGTCGAGTGGCTCGGCGCGCCGCTCGCCCGGCGCTTCCCGCTCCAGCTCATCGCGAACAATCCCACGACGCGGCTCCACAGCCAGCTCGACGTCGGCGCCTTCAGCCAGTCGAGCAAGGTGCGCGGCCGGGAGCCGATCCGTCTGCATCCCGCCGATGCCGCCGCGCGCGGGATCCGGAGCGGAGACGTGGTACGCGTCTTCAACGAGCGCGGGAGCTGCCTGGCCGGCGCCGTGGTGAGTCCGGCCGTACGCCCGCGTGTGGTGCAGCTCTCGACGGGCGCCTGGTACGATCCCCTGGATCCGGCCGATCCCGACGCGATGTGCGTGCACGGTAACCCGAACGTCCTCACCTTCGATCGCGGCACCTCGAAGCTGGCCCAGGGGTGCTCGGGGCAGCACGCGCTCGTCGAGGTCGAGCGTTGGACGGGCCCGCTGCCGCCGGTTCGCGCTTACGATCCGCCGCCGACCGAGGAGCGTTCGGGACTCTAGGCGACGCGTCCTAGACGTTTCGCCACGGATCGGGCGGCTGGTCGAACGGCGAGGGCGGTTTGGCGTCGAGCACCTCGTGCACCTTCTCGATGAGACGCTCTTCGGTGAAGGGCTTGAGAAGGATCGGGGCGCCGAGCTCCAGCCCCGTCTCGGTCTCCGCGAACTGGCGCTGCCCCTTGATGATCGCGAAGCTCGACATGTAGAGGACTCGCAGATCGGGGCGTTGCAGTCCCAGCATCTGCGCCAGATCCTGGCCGCTCGCGCCGGGCATCACGACGTCGGTGAGCAGGAGATGGATGGGGCCGGAATACGCGGCGGCGACGCGCACCGCATCTTCGGCATCGAGCGCGTCGAGGATCTCGAACCCTTGCCCTTCGAGCATTTCGCGGGCCGTGGCAAGGATGTCGGCCTCGTCGTCCACCAGCAAAATGGTTTCCACAAAGGCCTCCTGCCTGAAGGCAGGTTAAGCCGGAGCTTTCAGCTCCTTGAACACATCTATCTTATCAATTCAGGAGACCCCCGTGCCTGCCGTTCCGCCGGCGCTCAGTCGAAGATGATGCCGCCGTCCACGTTGAACGACTGGCCGGTGATGTTGCGCGCCCCAGGAGAGGCGAGGAACACGGCCAGCGCGGCGACATCCTCGGGCTCGTTCGGCCGCCCGAGCGGGATGGCGGCGTTCCGCCGCCTCTCCATCTCTTCGACCGTGACCCCCTCCGAGGCCGCGCGCACCCGCAAATTCGCCTCCGAGAGCGCGCTCAGGGTCGTGCCCGGACAGATCGCGTTCACGTTGATGTTGTGCGGGGCGAGCTGGAGTGACGCCATGCGGGTCATGCTGATGACGGCGCCCTTGGTGCCGGCATAGATCACGTTCGAGGCGCCGGCGAATCCTTTGCCGGCAATGGACGCGATGTTCACGATGACGCCCCGGCGCCGCGGGATCATCTCGCGCGCGACTCGCTGCAAGCTGAAGAAGACGCCCTTGCCGTTGACGCGCATGATGCGATCCCAGTCCTCTTCGGTGAGATCCATGATGTAGGCGCGCCGCGTGACACCGGCGTTGTTCACGAGCACGTCGATCTGACCGAACGTGTCCATCGTCCGCCGGGTCATCGTGTCGATACTCTTGAGATCCCCGACGTCGGCGCCCAGGGCCAGCGCCTTGCGCCCGAGCGCGCTGACTCCGTCGGCGGTCGCCTTCGCGGCCGCCTCTTCGAGGTCGACCGCGACGACGTGCGCGCCGGCCCGCCCCAGCGCCAGCGCCGTGGCGCGGCCGATGCCGCGCGCGGCGCCGGTGACGATCGCGACCCGATCCGCGAGCGACTGGCCCAGATCGACCACCGCTAGGCTCCCGGCGGCGTGAGTAGCTCCGGGATCACCCACTTCGGCGCGCGACCCGTCGCAACGCGCTGGATGTTGTCGAAGCCGTTGCGGAAGCGCGCCGACCAGTTCTCCCAGGTCGGTCCGGCCGAGTGCGGGGTGAGGGTCACGTTCTTCAGCGCATAGAGCGGATGATTGGCCTTCGCCGGCTCCTCGACCAGCACGTCGAGCCCGGCGGCCAGGATCTGTCCGCTCGTCAGCGCCTTGTGAAGCGCCGCCTCGTCGACGACCGGCCCGCGGCAGGTGTTGATGAGGATCGCGGTCTTCTTCATCATCGCCAGCTCGCGCGCGCCGATGAGATTGCGCGTGCTCTCGTCGAGCGGCACGTGCAGGCTGACGATGTCCGCCGCCTGCAGAAGCTCGGTGAAGAGCACGAAGCGGACGCCGAGGGCGTCTTCCTGGTCCTCGGTGAGTCGCGCGACGTCGTAGTACAGGACGTTCATGTTGAACGCGTGCGCCAGCCGGGCGACCTTCTTGCCGATGTTGCCGAGGCCGACGATGCCGAGCGTCTTGCCGTGCAGCTCGAACACCCGCGAGTCGAGGTGGTTGCCCACGCGCCACTTACCGGCGACGACGTCGTTGTGGAACACGACCAGCCGCTTCAGGACCGCGAGCATCAGCATGATCGCGTGCTCGGACACGGCGATCGCGTTGGCGCCGCCGTTGTTCGCGACGGGCACCTTGGCCTTCCGCGCCGACTCGATGTCGACACGGTCGTACCCGGCGCTGAGGAGCTGGACGAGCTTGAGCTTCGGCGCCGAGCGGAAGAACTCGCCGGCGATCGGGCGGCCGAGCCCCATGACGTACTCCGCGTCCTTGACCGCCTCGTAAAACTCCGGGGTGTCCTGGTCGACGACCACGAGCTCGAAGCCGGGAGGCGTCAGCTTGCGCGCCATGTCGAGGATCGCGTCGGGTTGCTTGGGAATGAAGAGGATCTTGGTCGCCATATCCGGCTCCTTTTGAGGTTTGACGAGGCGGCTACGCCAGCGGGACGGTCGCCGTCACACAGATCTGGTCACCGAGCACGCGCGTGGTATGCCCCTTGCCCGTGGTGTCTTCGACGAGTCGTGCGTCGCCCGGTCCAAACACGTGCTTCGAGCCGTCACCCAGGCCGATCTCGAGCTGTCCAGAAAGGATGATCACGAACTGACGCCGCGGCGCCGGGTGCCAGTCGAGAAACTGGCCGGCCGGCCACTCGCGGAACGTGATCTGGCTCGCGGCAAGTCCCTTCAGCCA
This sequence comes from uncultured Candidatus Rokubacteria bacterium, assembly GCA_963789955.1. GTDB lineage: Bacteria > Methylomirabilota > Methylomirabilia > Rokubacteriales > CSP1-6 > AR31. The sequence continues at coordinate 108,718 of CAWBMV010000012.1, read as the reverse complement.
GTCCGGCTTCGCCTTGAGCTCGATCTTCTCGATGTGCGCCTGCTGATCGGCGCCCGCGTACATCCGAAATGTCCCCATCGCTTCCTCCCTGTAAGGACTCGAACGGTCGGGATGCTAGCATAGAAGGCGACCCATGACCGGCCGCATGCCGGGACCGACGTCCCACACATTCTTCTCGCAGCGCCTGCGCCTGCACTACGTCGACTGGGGCAACTCGACGAAGCCCCCGATGGTGATGCTGCACGGCGGCCGCGACCACTGTCGCAACTGGGACTGGGCGGCCGAGGCACTGCGCGACGACTGGCACATCCTGGCGCCCGACCTGCGGGGCCACGGCGACAGCGCGTGGTCGAGCGACGGCAGCTACACCATCGCCGGCTACATCTACGACCTGGCTCAGCTCGTCCACCAGCAGCACCTGGCGCCGGTGACGATCATCGCCCACTCGCTCGGCGGCCAGATCGCTTTGCGCTACGCGGGCCTCTATCCCGACACCGTCGCCCGGCTCGTGGCCATCGAAGGCCTCGGGCCCTCGCCCGCCCAGCTCGAGAAGTTCAAGACGAAGACGATCGTCGAGCGCATGGACGAGTGGATCGGCGAGCAGCGCGGTCTCGCCGGCCGGCTGCCGCGACGCTACAACTCGATCGAGGACGCCCTTCACCGCATGCAGGAAGAGAACCCGCGTCTCACCGCCGAGCAGGCCCGTCATCTGACGGTGCACGGCGCCAACCAGAACGAGGATGGGACGCACAGCTGGAAGTTCGACAACTACGTTCGCGCGTGGCCGCCCTATGACATGCGCGGCCAGGACATCCAGCTGCTGTGGTCGCGCATCACGTGCCCCACCCTGCTCCTCTACGGTAAGGAGAGCCGCGCCGGCAATCCCGTCGAGGACGGACGGGCCGCGCACTTCCGCCATGCGCAGGTGATGGGCATCGACGGCGCCGGCCATTGGCTCCATCACGATCGGCTCGCGGAATTCCTGCGTATCGTCCGGAGCTTCCTGGCCCGCTGAGTCGGTCGATGGAAGCCGCGACCGATCGGTTCGTGCTGTTCCTGGTCCCCCACCTCTATCTGACCGTCTTCGTCGTGAGCGCGATCGACGCGATCGGCTGTTCGCCGCCATCTTGAGCGCTCGGGCATTTCGCCTATCGCCGCTTCGTGCTGTACGACCTGGCGGGCTCGCTGGCCTATGCCGCCTTATGGGTCGTGCTCGGGCATGTCTTCAGCGACCAGGTCGAGGAGATCCTCGAATGGCTCGGACGCCAGCGGGCCTTCTTCCTGATCGTGCCCGCCGGGCTCCTCGGCGATCGTCGGCTACCGTCTCTGGCGGCGACGGCGTCACGGCACCGCTCGCGCCGACGGGCTCGGCGGTCCGACTGAGCCGGAGCGAAACAGAATCTTGCGATAGGGGCCCCGCTCCAGGCATCCTCGCTCGTGAAGCGAGCGATCCACGCGCTGCGCCGAGGTTCAGGTTCGGGCCTGACGGGCCCGAGAGAAAGGGAGGTCGTCCGTGCCACAACGGCTCGAGGGGTTGGAGCGGTTGGCCGTCCTGATCCTGAGGCTGTTCCTGGGGTTCGCCTTCATGATGCACGGATCGCAGAAGCTCCTGGGTGCGTTCGGCGGCCCAGGAATCGCCGGAGTCGCCGGCATGCTCACGAAGCTCGGTCTCGAGCCCGCCCAGATCCTGGCGTGGGTTCTCTCGATCACCGAGTTCGTCGGCGGCATCTGCCTCGTCCTCGGCTTTCTGACGCGCTTCTGGGCTGCCGGCCTCGTCATCGACATGGGGGTCGCGATCGCCAAGGTACACATGCCCAACGGCTTCTTCGCTTCGAAGAACGGCTTCGAGCTCCCGCTCGCCTTCGGCGTGATGGCGCTGGTGATCTTGTTGACCGGACCGGGTTCCCTCTCGGTGGACCGCGCGACCGGCATTGAAAAGGGCGGAGCAGGCTAGGAGGAACGAACCATGGCATCGAACGGCAAGCGCTTCAACGTGGGCGGCGTCATCATGCCGCGCCCCTTCAAGATCCGGCGGCTCGGGCATTTCGGCTTCAACGCGGTCCGGATGGACGAGTCGCGAGACTTCTACCGTGACCTGCTCGGCTTCAAGCACTCCGACGTCCTCGACTTCGGCAAGATGCCCTGGGCCCCGAAGGGCGCCGACCTCGGCGACACGCGCGGCTACTTCATGCGCTACGGCACGGACCATCACGCCTTCGTGCTCTTCAACAAGAAGGTGCTGGACCACCGGCCCGATCGGAAGTTCGCGCCGGAGGTGACGGTCAATCAGATCACCTGGCAGTGCGGCAGCCTCAAGGAGATCATGGACGCCCACTCGTACTTCCAGGATCAGGGCGTCACCATCCAGCGCGTGGGACGAGACATGCCGGGCAGCAACTGGCACGTCTACGTCTACGACCCGGACGGCCACACGATCGAGCTCTACTACGGCATCGAGCAGATCGGCTGGAATCAGCTCAGCAAACCCACCGAGATGTACTATCGCGGCTTCCGCGAGAAGCCGTCGCTGCCCCAGGTCTCCGAGATCACCGAGGTCGCCGAGGCGCTCGACAAGGGCATCGACATCTTCTCCGGCAACCGCACGCGCGAAACACTCGACGAGACGTACGACGTCGAGGGCGTGCTGCTGCCGCGCCCGTTCAAGATCACCAAGATCGGCCCGGTCGGCTTGTTCGTCGCCGACGTCGCGCGCGCCGAGGCCTTCTACACCGGGCACCTCGGATTCGTGAAGAGCGAGGAGACCACCTATCGCGGCGCGCGCTGCGTGTTCCTGCGCGCGGGGGCCGAGCACCACAGCGTCGGGCTCTTCCCGCGCGAGCTGCGGCGCACGCTCGGGCTCTCCGAGCACACGACGTGCATGTCGTTCGGCGTCGAGGTCGGCAGCTACACCCAGCTCCGTCAGGGCGTGGAGTTCTTGAAGTCCCGCGGCGTGAAGTTCGTCGACTCGATCCCGCCCGAGCTCTATCCGGGCATCGACTACTCGGCGTTCGCGCTCGACCCCGACGGGCACTGCGTGCAGCTCTACTACTACATGGAACAGGTCGGCTGGGACGGCGCCGTGCGCCCCGCCGCCCAGCGGCGGGCTGTCAACGGCGCGTGGCCGGAGACGCTCGAGCCTCTCTCCGACACGTATGTCGATCAGGTCTTCCAGGGGCCGCTCGGCTAGATGCGGTCATGAAGTTCGGCTACTTCACCCTCACCGACAATCCGCCGGCCTACGGCCCGAACCGGCGCGATCCGAACCGCTTCCTGCTCGAGGTCGTCGAGGAGTGCGTCGAGGCGGAGGCGATGGGCTACCACAGCGCCTGGGTGCCGGAGCACCACTTCGGTCGCTTCGGCATCCTGCCCTCACCGACGATGTTCCTGGCCCACATCGCCAATCGCACCAAGCGGCTCAAGCTCGGTCCCGCGACCGTCGTGCTTCCGATCAATCATCCGCTCCGGATGGTCGAGGAGTTCAACCTGCTGGATCTCTTGAGCGGCGGGCGCGCGGTGTTCTCGGCCGGACGCGGCTACGATCAGGGCGAGTACACGCCGTTCGGCGCATCGTTTGCCGACAGCCGCGCGGTCTTCGACGAGCAGATGGAGTACATGATGGCCGCCTGGCGGCAGTCGCCCTTCGAGTTCCACGGCCGCTACTACTCGACGCCGGAGCCGCTCACGGTGCTGCCGCGACCGGTGCAGCATCCGCATCCCGAGGTGTACGTGGCGTGCTTCTCGAAGCCGTCGATCGAGCTGGCGGCCCGCCTGCGCGTCAACACGATCTTCGCGCCCTTCGCCGCGGCGATGCTGTTCGGCTCGGTCCAGGACGCGGCGCGCGAGAGCAAACGCATGGCCCGCGACGCCGGCCATCCGGACCCCAAGGTGATGTGCAGCTACTTCGTCTCCGTCTCGCACACCGCCGAGGAGACCGATCGCGCCCGGGTGCGGCTGCTGCACTATCTCCACAGCATCCTGCCGGTCTTTCCGAGCGACCGACGCACCGCCCCACCCCACATCGCGTACTTCGTGGACATCGTCGAGCGGCTCAAGGCGATGAAGGCCGATCAGGTGAGCGATCGGAGCATCGTCACCGGAGACGTCGAGCACTGCATCGAGGTGCTCAAGCGGTGCGAGGAGGGCGGCATCTCCGAGGTGATCCTGTACTTCAACTTCGGCGAGCTCAACCACCGGGACACCCTGAAATCGATGGAGCGGTTCGCGCGCGAGGTCATGCCGCACTTCGCCGAGCGCTCGACGACGATCCCCGCCGGCCGATGAAGTTCGGCCTCAACTTCTTCCCGTCGTTCCGGCCGAGCGACTATTCGACCGCGGAGTACTTCGCCCAGTGTCTGCGGCTGGCGGAGCGGGCCGATCGGCTCGGCTTCCACTCGGTGAAGGCCGTCGAGCACTACTTCTACGACTACGGCGGCCACTCGCCGAATCCGGTCGTCTTCCTGGCCGCCATCGCGGCCCGCACGCAACGGATTCGCCCGATCACGGGCGCGGTGATCCCGGCGTTCAACAACCCGGTCAAGCTCGCCGCGGAGCTGGCGGTGCTGGACAACCTCAGCAACGGCCGTCTCGACGTGGGCTTCGGCCGCGCCTTCATCCCCAAGGAGTTCGAGGTCTTCGGCGTGAGCATGGACGAGAGCCGTGCCCGGTTCGAGGAGGGCATCGACATCGTCAAGCGGCTCTGGACCGAGGACCGCGTCTCCTACGACGGCAAGTTCCACCGCTTCCGTGACGTCCACCTGAATCCCCGTCCGGTCCAGAAGCCCCACCCGCCGATCTGGATCGCCACGGTGGCGTCGATCGAGTCGTTCGTCTGGGCCGGGCGTCACGGCTACAACGTGATGATCGTGCCGTACGTCGGCGGCATCGAGAAGGTCCGCGGCATGGTTCAGGCCTACCGCCAGGCCTGGCGCGAAGCCGGGCACCCGCCCGGGAAGGAGCAGGTCCAGACCTCGCTCCACTGCTACGTCGCCGAGACGCATGCCAAGGCCATCGAGGGCGCTCGGCCGCGCGTCGAGCGCTACATCGAGGTCTTCGGCGAGGCGGTCAGCTCGTGGGCGAGCCACCAGGCGGCCCAGTACGCGAGCTACGGCAAGATGGTGGAGTCGATCGCCCGAACCACCCTCGAGTCGATGCTCGAGGGCCATCAGGCGCTGATCGGCACGCCCGAGGAAGTGGTCGAGCAGCTCGCCTACCAGATCGAGGTCTTCGGCGAGATCGAGCCGTCGATGCAGATCAACTTCGGCGGGAGCGGCGACGAAGAAGCGCTCCGGACACTCGAGCTCTTCGCCGGCCGCGTCATGCCGCGGTTTTCCACGTAAGGTCGCTGTCGGGCGCCGGCGGCGTTATTCCCTGATCGTTGGAAAGAGGTCACGCGTCGGCGCGTGAGCCTTCTTCCACACCAGCACGCTGCGCACGTAGTCGATGACGACCTTGCCCTCCTGCTGGATCCCGCGCGTGCGGACCTTGACGACGCCGCGCTTCGGGTTCGAGCGGGACTCGCGCTTCTCGAGCACGTGCGACTCGGAGTAGAGCGTGTCGCCGGCGAAGAGCGGATTCGGCAGCTTGACCTCGTCCCAGCCGAGCGCGACGCCGTTCTCGCTGACGTCCGCCACGCCCATCCCCGTCACGATCGCGAGCGTGAGCGTGCTGTTGATCAGGCACTTGCCGAACTCGGTACGCCGGGCGAAGTCGCTGTTGAAGTGGATCTGGTTGGTGTTGCTGGTGAGCAGGGTGAACCAGGTGTTGTCGGCCTCGGTCAAGGTCCGGCCGAGTCGGCAGCGGTAGACGTCGCCGACGTTGAAATCTTCGAAGTACCGTCCTTCCCAACCGGACACGACCGACATCACACGGCTCCTTTCCACACGCTCTTGCCGCCGAAGCGGCGCTGCCAGCGCGGGATGACGTCCTTGTTGTAGACGTTGTCGGGCACCTCGCCCCGCAGCGCGCTCAGGACCGACTCGGTCGCCCAGGCGATGCCGGGACCGAGACCGCTGCCCACGTTGTTCGAGACCACGTGCGGCGAGAGCAGCACCCGGTCGCCGAGGTTGCGCAGCTGGCTGTCGAGCGCCAGCGGCTCCTCCTCGAATACGTCGAGGGCGGCGCCGCCGATCTGCCCCTTCAGCAGCGCCTCGATGAGCGCCGGCTCCTGGATGCACGGGCCGCGCGAGGTGTTGATCAGGATCGCGTTGCGTTTCATGAGCGCCAGCTGCGCGGCGCCGATCAGGTGACGGGTCTCGCGCGTCAGCACGACGTGCAGGCTCACCACGTCCGACTCGCGGAGCAAGGTGGAGAGATCCACGCGCGTCACGCCGTGCTCCGCGAACTTGCTCTCCGGCACGTAGCGGATCGGCCGCGAGGATCCGCATCTTCCACGGCCGCAGCAAGGTCGCGATGCGGCTGCCGATCCGGCCCAGACCGATCAGGCCGAGGGTGATGCCCGTGTAGCCGTCGGCGCGCGAGCCGACGTAGACCCCTTGCAGCTTCGGATCCCGCCAGGTGCCGCCGTCCTTGAGGTGCTGGTCGCGCTCGCGGACCTTCTTGAGCATGGCGAGCATCGCCGTGATCGTGCCCTCCGCGACGCCGCCCCAGTTCGACTCGGTCGGGCCGTGGCAGACGAGGATCCCCATCTCGGTCGCCGCCTCGACGTCGATGTCGTCGACGCCGATCGTGTACTTCGCGACCACTCGCAGCTCGGGCGAGCTCTCCATGATCCGGCGGCTGATCGGGACATTTCGGATGGAGGTGCCCATGAGCGCGTGCGCGCCCTGCGCCATGCGAACCAGCTCGGGCTCGCTGTTCGCCTGCGGCGTGTCCCAGGCGGCCTGGCCCAGGCGCAGCTCGCAGCCTTCGGCCTCGAGCCGTGTGTGGCTGTCGCGCGCCTCCGCGACGGGCGCGAAGATGAACACCTTCGGGGAGCTCATCGCACGTTCCTCCTCGTTCGGCTCGGCTTGCCTTTACCCATCCGCCTCGGCCAGAATCCGGTGGCTCGGCGCCGGTACAGGTTGACCGCTTGTACCGGGCGCGGCACGGAGCTGTCAAGCGGCGCCGAGCCTCCAGGAGGGAACGATGCTCGAGTTCCGCGTGAACGACGCCGACGGCCACATCACCGAGACGACCGAGCAGCTCCGTCCCTACTTCGAAGGCCGACAGGGTGAGCGCGGCGCCTTTGCCGGTCGTCGCTCCTACTACCCCGAGGACGGCTGGGACCGCTCGCTCGGCGGAACGCTCGGCAGCAGCGTGAACGACGCCAAGAGCTGGCTCCGCATCATGGACGACGGCGGCATGGAGACGACGATCCTGTATCCGACCGGCGGCCTCGCGATCGGCTGGGTCCGCGAGCCCGACTTCGCCGTCGCGATCTGTCGCGCGTACAACAACTTCGTCCACCAGGAGTTCCTCACGGCGAGCCCGCGTCTGAAGGCCGTCGCGTTGCTTCCGTTCCAGGACGTGCCCGAGGCGGTGAAGGAGCTCCGGCGCGCGGTCACCGAGCTCGGCATGTCCGGGGCCTTCGCGCCGGCGGTCGGGCTGCGGTTGCCGCTCGGCCACGCGGATTTCCATCCGATCTACGCCGAGGCCGAGCGCCTGGGATCGATGGTGGCCTGCCACGCGACCGTGCGCGGCCCGCACTTCTTCGGCGCCGACGGATTCGACAAGTTCATCGAGGTGCACACGCTGTCGCATCCGGTGGCCCAGATGATCCAGCTCACGGGCATGATCTTCGAGGGCGTGCCCGAGAAGTATCCCAGCCTGCGCATCGGCTTCATGGAAGCCGGCTGCTCCTGGCTCCCGTTCTGGATGGACCGCATGGACGAGGAGTGGTCGAAGCGCAAGGTCGAGGCGCCGCTCTGCCGGAAGAAGCCGAGCGACTACTTGCGATCCGGGCAGCTCTTCTTCGCGGCGGAGGGCGACGAGAAGTCGGTGCCCGAGGTGATCCGGCGGCTCGGGAACGACATCATCTTCTACGCGAGCGACGTGCCCCACTGGGACCACGACTTCCCGGAGAACATCCGCGAGCTCGCCACGCGTCAAGATCTGAGCGCCGAGTCGAAGCGCAAGATTCTCTACGAGAACACCCGGCGGCTCTACGAGCTGGCGCCGGTGGAGTCGATCAGCTCCGGGCGGTAAGCAGGTCGCGGCAGCCCGCGCGCACCGCCCAGTACTCCCACGCTCGCCACATCGACGGCTCGTCGGGCCGCATCGAGGCGTGGGCGTCGATCTCGCCGCGCGAGAGCGCCTTGACCTCGCCCAGACGCAAGGCCTCGGACAGCACGCGGGCGTTGAGCGGCAGGTACACCGCGATCCGGATCGCCTCCGGGAGCGAGCGGCCGGCGGCCGAGAACCCGTGGCCGCGCATCAGCACGACCCGCTCGGCGCCGAGGCCGCGCGCCAGATCACGGCCCTGCGCCATGTTCACGACGAGCAGGTTCGTGTCGCCGAAGTTGTCCCGGATGTCCCATACCGGAATCCGCGCGCCGATGAAGCTCGCCATGTGGACGACCGGGCGGAGCGGCGTGGTCGAGATCGTGAACGGCAGGACCGCCTCGGCGTGGGCGTGGACCACCGCCTGCACCTCGGGCCTCGCCTCGTAGATCGCGCCGTGGATGAACCGCTCGAGGTACGGCGGGCGCGCGTCGCCGCCGACCACCTTGCCCTCCAGGTCGAACTCGATGATGTCGCCGCGCTCGACGAGCGCCGGGGCCAGCGAGCGCGACAGCAGGAAGCGCGTCGGGTCCCCGGGATGGCGCACGCTGACGTGGCCGTACGCGTCGACCACGCCCTCGTTGGCGAGGATTCGGTTGGCGATGACCACGTCGCGGGCGGCGCGCTCGAGCTCGGTCACGGTCTCACCTCCCTCGAAGGATACCTCAGCGGAAGTGGCGGTCGAACGCGACGTCGGGCAAGGTGAGCCCGAGTCCCTCGATCAGCGGCGCCACTTCGGTCACGTACTCGGTCCGCGCGGTCTCGTTCGATCGGCGCTTGAGGCCCCAGTGCTGATAGCGAGCGGCGCGCCTCGAGTTGGCGCGCCCGAACATGTCGAGCCCCCGCGGATACCAGCGATCGATCGCCGCCTGCGCCGCGGTCCGGCCCTCCTCGGTGCGGACCATGTCACGGAGCTTCACGTGCCCGTAGCCCACGTGCGTCTTTTCCTCCTGGAGGATCCGCGGCAGCGCCCGGTCGAGCGGGAGGTAGGAGCAGCCGACGAACTCCTCGAGCTGATACTGGCCCACGCGGTCGATCAGGAAGCCGAACGCCGCGACGTCGGCCCATGTCGGCATCGCCTGCCGAAAGGCTTCGAGGTCGCGCCGCGATCGCTCGACGTACATCAGCTCCGAGGCGTCGTCACCGAGCTCGTTCAGCAGCCGGTTGATCTTGCGGAAGTGGTCGATCTCCTCGCCGGCGACCTTGGCGAGCATCCACTGATCGTCGGCCGACGGCGCCGTCAGGAGCCATTCGCTCACGTAGAGGTGCGGGCCGCCGATCTCGCAATCCGCCTGAATCCGCAGCACGCGCTTGAGCAGCGACTGATACTCCGCCGGCATCTTCGGGGCCTCGTGCGCCTCGACCTTGTCGCTGAATGGTCTGTCGTCGGACATGCGGGACCCTTTCGCTCAACGTTTGACGGTACGCAGGATCATCTCGACGTAGCGGTCGGCGATCGCCTCGGGCGACAGTCGTCCGCCGTCCGAGAACCACGTCGCCACGCCGGTGCACATGGTGAGGATGGCCATGGCCGTCAGGCGCACGTCGGCCACCTGAAAGACGCCGGCGCGGGCACCGGAGGCCAGAAGGCCGCGGAAGACGCGCTCGTATTCGTCCCGGCGGGTCAGGACCATCCGGAGGTTGGCCTGCGTCAACGAGCGCAGCTCGCTGTGGCTCAGGAACGCCTGGTGCTGACTGTCGGTATGAAAGAGCACGTGGAAACGCACCGCCGCTCGCAGCCGGGCCTCGGGGCCGTCCGCCGACGCGACCGCGCGGCCCACGCCGGCCAGGAGATCGTCGAGCGTGCGGTCGAGGATCGCGAACAGGATCTCTTGCTTGGACCGGAAGTGATAGTAGAGGCTCGCCGCTTCCATCCGGAGCGCCCGCGCCAGGGTCCGCATCGAGCTGCCGTGATACCCGCGCTCCCGGAACAGGATCATCGCCGCGCGCAGGATGCGCTCGGCGGCGGTGGCGCGCTCGTGGGTGGCGACGATCGTGGCGGCCATGCCGGACCTAACGTACGTTCGTTATGTACAGGGCGCGCGGCGGGCTGTCAAGCGGACGCGTGATAGGCTGAGCCTCTCCGCATGAGCGACGCGCGGGCTTCTCGCATCGTGGTGGACTCGGATCGCCGGCTCGCGGATCGGATCCGCGCACTGGCCGCCCGGCGCATGGTCTTCTTCGCGGGGCTGCCGGGCACGGGCAAGAGTCTTCTCGCCCACCAGCTCGTCCACGTCGCGAGCGGCGCCGGACGCCAGGTTCACCTGCTGCAGTGGGACGTCGCCCGTCCGGTGTTCGAGGCCAGCCCGGCGGGCCGGCGATATCCGGTGCTCGACGGCGTCACGCACGCGGTGATCAGACGAGCCGCCGGCCTCTGGGTCCGCGACGCCGTGGCCGGGTGGAGCGCGCGATATCGGGAGCCCGAGCATCTCCTGGTCGGCGAAACACCCTTCGTCGGCAATCGTTTCGTCGAGCTGGCCCGGCCGATCGACGATCGGGCCGAAGCTCTCCTGGCGTCGCCGTCGTGCCGGTTCGTGATCGCCACGCCGTCGCGCGAGGTGCGGAGCTTTCTCGAAGCGCAGCGCGAGCGACGGGCCGCCGAGCCCCTGCACCCTCGCGAGCGAGAGGACGCGCCGCCCCACGTGCTCCGGGATCTCTGGCGGAGCCTCGCGGTGATCGCGGGCGGAGATTCCGCGACGAGTCCCTACGATCCCGCGGTCTACGCCGGAGTCTACGAGCGCGTGCTCCGCCACCGGAACACTGACGTGCTGGGTCTCGATGTGGTCCTGCCGACCGAGCGGCTGTCGGTCTACGACTTCGCGGTCTCCCCGCTCGACCTGATCCCGTCGGCGACCGACGCCGAACGGTTCATCGACGAGGTCGAGCGCCGATACGCGGACCTTCGCGTGCTCGACGGCGAGATCGCCCGCTGGTGGGAGACCTGAGGCAGGTCAGGTGGATCCGCGCGCAGCGAGTCGCGCGCCGGTCGTCCGCACGCACTCGACGAGCGCCGCGAGATCCGCTTCCGTCGTCGCGTAGTGCAGGATGCACGCGCGCAGGGCGAAGCGGTCGCGCAAGGTGGTCTGCGTCAGGAATGCCGCGCCGGAGGCCTGCACCTCCTCCATCACGCGCTTGTTGAGCGCATCGAGGGCGCGATCGTCTCCCTTGAGACCCGGAGGCGCGTAGCGGAAGCAGACGATCGAAAGCTCGACGTGACCGAGCCGCTCGAGATCCGGCGCGGCGTCGACGAGCCCAGCCAGATGCTGGGCGAGCGCCAGATGGCGCGCGACCATATCACGCACGCCATCGCGGCCGAGCTGCTTGAGCGTCATCCAGAGCTTGAGGGCTCGGAAGCCTCGGGTTTGCTGGATGCCGTACTCCGAGTACCACGGCAGGCCGCCGAAGCCGCGGTCGGCTTCCGTACGGAGATAGTCGGGAACCAGGCTGAATGCCTCGCGCAACAGCCGGCCGTCGCGGACGAGGACAGCGCCACACTCGACCGGCACCGACAACCATTTGTGCGGGTCGAGCGCGACCGAGTCGGCGCGCTCGAGGCCGGCGTAGCGCGCGCGGTGACTCGGGAGCACGGCGGCGACCGCGCCGTAGGCGCCGTCGACGTGGAGCCACAGGCGCTCCGCGGCGCAGAGGTCGGCGATCTCTCCGAGCGGATCGATCGCGCCCGTGCCCACGGTCCCCGCGCTGGCCGCCACGCAGAATGGGCGGTGGCCCTGGGCGCGGTCGGCGGCGACCGCGGCGCGCAGCGAGGCGACGTCCATCCGGCCGCGCTCGTCGGCGGCGACCTTGTGGATCGCGTGAACCCCGAGGCCGAGGATCTCGGCCGCCTTCTGGATACAGCTGTGGCCGTCCGGGGAGATGTAGAGACGGAGCGCCGGGCGAGCATGCTGCAGGCCTTCGGTTCGCACGTTCCAGCCGTCCTGGAGCGCGGCGCGGTGGCGGGCCGCGGCGAGCGCGATCAGGGTCGCCGCCGATCCGCCGCTCACCAGAAGCCCCATGCTGTCCTCGGTCGGAAACCCGATCAGCTCCATGAGCCAGCGGACGGCGGCCCGCTCGACGTAGACCGCCGCGTGGTCGCCGCCCGCGCAGCTCGGGTTCATCGCGGCGGCGAGAAAGTCGGCGACGATGCCGACCGGTGCAGGCGGCGAGTTCACCCAGCCGAAGAACCGCGGATGGCCGTTGCCCATCGCGTGTGGCAAGACGGCCGTGCGAAAGCGCTCGAGCATGGCTTCCGGAGCGACGCCGGCGGCTTCGAGCGGCTCCTGCATCAGGGTCGTCCGCTCGCTGGGAGTCATCGGCCGGAAGACGGGCGCCGCGCCGACCCCGGCGAGATAGTCGGCGACGAGATCGACCGCCGCGTGCGCGAGGCGGCGGAACTGCGCGGGGTCGAGGGCGAGCGGCGCGCGCTTGTCGGGATGCGAGATCATCGCCTTCGTCTCCTGCCGCCCTGTTTCCGGCGGCGCGGGTGTTCCGGAGCGCGATGGCGGCCGAGCTCCATCGCCAGGTAGTAGACGCAGAGCTCGCGTCCGCCGTTGGCGAACGCGTGCCGGCAGTCGCCGGCGTAGTAGATGCTGTCGCCCGCACGAAGGATGTGCTCCACACCGTCGAGCGTCAGGCGCAGGGTGCCGCGCTCCATCGCGAGGTACTCGCGCGAGCCCGGGGCGTGCGGGTCGAACTCACCGGCATCGACCCCGCCGGGGATGGTCGTGCGCATGAGCTCGAACTCCACACCCGGCAGCACGGGCGACAGGATCCGCCGCTCCCAGCCCGACGGGTCGTACGCGGTATCGTGCTCGCCGCGCCGCAACACCACCACGCGCGCCGCGCGCTCGTCGCCGAGCAGCCGGGCGATGCTGGTGTCGAGCCCGGTGGCGATGCGATCCAGCACCAGGACGGTCGGCACCTTGCTCCCCCGCTCCACCTCCGAGAGCATGCTCCGGCTCACGCCCGTGCGCGTTTCCAGATCCTGCAGCGAGAGGTGGCGGCGAAGCCGCTCGAGGCGAAGGCGGGCGCCGAGCCCGGCCATGTCGAGCCCAGAGGACAGCCGCGGCGTGCCCTGCGCAGCCGAATCCGCCATAGCGAACATAATACTCTATGGTGGAATCGGCCGTCTGGCCGCGGCGGACAAAAAAGCGGGGGAGCGATCTCGCTCCCCCGCTTGGATGGCAGACTGCGCGGCGCGCGCCGCGCGGCGGTTACAGTCCGGAGGTGCCGACCCAGCCGGTCTCGGAGACGTCCACCGTCACGCCGTCGGGCCCGGTGTACTTCACCTCGACGTTGCCGTACCGATTGCCGTGCTGCCCGACGCCGAGGGCCTTGTTGATGTCCTCGCGGGGCTCGGATCCGGCATTCTTCAGCCGCTCGGTGATCGCCTCCAGGCTCTCGACCTGGAAGCCGATGTGGTGGATGCCGCTCCAGCCCGCGCCGCGCTCGACGCCGGCGACCGCGTCGTTCTTGAAGTTCAGGATCGCCAGGTTGAGATCACCGTCGCTCAGGTAGTAGCCCCGAGCGCCCGGGCTGTCGATCTTGGCGATTTCCTTCATGCCGAACACGTCGATGTAGAACTTTGCGGTCTTGTCCACGTCCTGCGTCGAGAGGGCGATGTGCTTGATCTTCGGCATGCCGTGTCTCCTCTGGAGGTGGTTCGAGCCCGGTTCCTGTACCTGTCCAGGCAGGTTACGCCAGGGGTCCCCGAAAAGCCAGGACATTTGCGCCGCGCGCTTGATTCCGGACCCGAAGCGCGCGATAAGGTGGCCATGAACCTCCTGCGGCCGATCGATCGCAGCTTCTCCGTCAAGGGTCTCCGCCTCCACCTGCTCGACTGGGGCGGCGAGGGCCGAACGCCGCTGCTCCTCCTGCACGGCTTCACGGGGCACGCGCACGCGTGGGACACGCTCAGCATCGCGCTCCAGCCGCACTTCCACGTCTACGCCCTCGACCAGCGCGGACACGGCGACAGCGATCCCGCCGAGGTCTACAACCCGGCCGTGGCCTTCGACGACATCAGCGGTGTCATCGGCGAGCTCGGTCTCAAATCGCTCGTGCTGGTCGGCCTGTCGATGGGCGGCCGCAACGCGATCTACTTCACGTCGAAGCGACCCGAGCTCGTGCAGAAGCTCGTCATCGTCGACATCGGCCCGGAGATCAGCAAGCGCGCCGCGGCCGCGCCGGCCGGACCGCCGGAGCCCGCGACGTGGGACAGCATCGAGCAGGCGGCGCAGCACCTCTACCGCGGCAACCCGAATCCGGGCATCCACTACTACCGATGGGTCGCGAGCACGAGCCTGCGCCAGCGCGCCGACGGCGCCCTCGTGTGGGCCTGGCATCCGAGCGTCAAGGAGCGGCGGTCCCAGCTCGACATCGACTGGTGGGCCGTCCTGAAATCGATCACGGCGCCGACGCTCGTGCTCCGCGGCGAGAGCAGCACCGTGCTGGACCGCGACGTCGCCGAGCGAATGGGCAAGGAACTCCCGCGCGGCCGCTTCGTCGAGATTCCCCGGGCCGTCCACACGCTCCACGAGGACAACCCCGAGGCCGTCCTCGCCGCGCTCAAGGAGTTCCTGGCCTTCTAGGGCTTCTTGAGCTTCAGATCCTCGTACGGCGCCGAGTACGCGTAGCCCCGGATCAAGCTGATGCCGGGCTCCTCGAGCCGGGGACCGATCCCCCAGGTGAACGCCAGCTCGTAGATCGGGACGTACGTCACCCGGTCGAACAGGATCTGCTGGATCTGATGGATCAGCGCCTCGCGCCGCTTCACGTCGACCTCGCGCGCCTGACGCTGGAATAGATCCTCGACTTCGGGAATGACCCCCGCGGTGTAGGCGCCCTCCCGGCTCACGTACGCCTCGAGCCGCGTCGCCGCGTTGCCGGCCGCGCCCGTGATGCCCACGATCAGGTTCTTGAGCTTCTTCTCGCGCCACGCCGTCGTGAGGGTCGCTCGCTCCATGACGCGGATCCGCGACTTGATACCGATCGCCTGGAGATACGAGGCCAGCGCTTCCCCCATCGCCGTGTACGGCGGCCACGGATAGAAGTCGCCGGCGTCGAAGCCGTTGGGATAGCCCGCTTCGGCCATGAGCTGCTTGGCCCGAGCCGGATCGAAGGCGGGCGGCTCGAACGACTTCGAGAACTCGAAGGCGCGCGGGATGAGACCGCCGGTCGGCTTCGAGAGCCCGAGCGTCTCGGCCTGGTTGAGCGCCGCGCGATCGATCGCGTGGCTGGCCGCCAGACGCACGCGGCGGTCGTGCCACGGCGATTTCGGATCCCATTGATCGGGCATGTCGAGCCAGAAGACGCCGCTCGACTGGCTCGGCGCCGTGAGCTTGAGCCCGGGCGTGCGTCGAATGTCTTCGGCGACGGGGCCGGTAAACAGATAGGCGATGTCGACCTCACCGTTCTTGAGCGCGGCCGCCCGCGTCGTCTCCTCGGGCAAGCTGCGGAGCACGAGCCGCTTGATGCTCGGCGTCTTGCGCCAGTAGCCCTCGTAGGCCTCCAGCACGAGCTCCACGCCCGGGTTGAAGCTCACGAACTTGTAGGGCCCGGCGCCGATCGGCGCCTTCTTGAAGCCGTCGTCGCCGACCTTCTCGACGTACTTCTTGGGCACGACCCAGCCCGCGCCGGTCGCCGACGTGCCGTAGAAGGTCATGAAGTCCGGCCACGGCTCCTTGAGCACGAACCGGATGCGCCCGGGATCGACGACCTGAACCTCGCGGACCCGGTCCTTGAGCAGCTTGACGCCGGCGCCCCGATAGCGGTCGTACGAGAACTTCACGTCCTCCGCCGTCACCGGATCGCCGTTGTGGAACTTGACGCCCTTGCGCAGGACGAACTCGTACGTGAGCCCGTCCTTCGATTGACTCCACGACTCGGCCAGGCTCGGCGTATTCCATCCCGCCGGCATCGGCTTCACGACCGCGTCGTGCAGCGCGTAGAGGAACATGAACGGCGTGATGATGCCTTCGGTCTCCGCCGGGTCGAGCCAGCGCGACGCCAGGGTGATGTGCACACCCCACGTCACGGTGCCTTCCGGCGCGGCCGCCGCCGGACGAGAGACTCCGAACAAGACGAGGCAGGTCAGGACGATGCCAAGCCGAATGATCGAGCGGCTCATGGTCACCTCCGGGTAGGATGGGTCGGCCAATAATGCCACAGTCGATTCGCCTCCTCGCGCTCGGCCGCGGCGCCGCCCTGATCTCCCTGGCGGTGGTGATGCTGACGGGAGCCTCGCACGCGCAGGAAGCGCGGATGGTGCCGGTCACCGTCGACGGCGAGCGCGTGCGCCTGGAAATGCGCGTCTACACGCCGGCGGGGCCAGTCCCCTCGCCCACATTGGTCTTCAATCACGGCTCGCTCTCCCACAGCCGAGCGAACTTCGCCGCGTTTGAAACGGCCGGCGGGCGCGGCGCGTTCCACGAGCTGCCGCCGGAGTTCGGTGGGCACTTCATCTGGCGACGCCCGGATCGCTGGGGTCCACTCGTCGAGGGCTACCTGAAGCGGCTGGTTTGCCGCGCGACGTGAACCGAGCCGATCGTCAGCCGATGACCCGTCCGCCCATCACCCGGATCGAGTCCCCGGTGACGTAGGACGACGCGTCGGAGGCGAGGAACACGCACGCCTCCGCGATGTCCTCGGGCCGGCCGAGACGACGGAGCGGGATCTTCGCGAGCTCTTCCGCCGAGCCCGGCGGCGCCTGACGAAACTCCGGATACCACTCGGCGTGGCGCCGCTCGGTGTCGATGAACCCCGGCATCACCATGTTCACGCGAATGCCGAACGGCCCGAGCTCGGCGGCGAGCGCGCGCACGAAGCCGAGGAGCCCGGTCTTGGCCACCGTCACGACCGCGGTATTCGGCCGGCCGGTGAGGCTCGACATCCCGCCGAGCGCGATGATGCTCCCGCGGCGGCGCTCCTTCATCCCTGGGACCGCCGCGCGCGCCAGATAGAACGCCGAGTGGAGGTTGACGCCGAGCACGTGGTGCCATTCCTCGACCGTCGTTTCGGTGACGGACTTGTGCGGCCGGATCGCCGCGTTGCACACGAGGACGTCGACGGCCCCGAGCTCGGACAGGCCGCGCTCGACCATCGTCTGGCAGACTGCCGGATCGCCGACGTCGCCGAGCGCGGTGACGGCGCGCACGCCGGCCTTCCGGCACTCGCCCGCCACCGCCTCGAGCTCCTCGCCGTTCACGCGCGTGTTCAGCACGAGGTCCGCGCCCTCGGCCGCGAACGCGAGCGCGATGGCGCGGCCGATGTTCCGGCTGGCCCCGGTGACGAGCGCGACCCTGCCCTGAAGCTTGCCGGCGTTCATCGGTAGCCGGCGGCCTTCAACGCGGGGAACACCGCGTCGCGGAACGAGCGGATCTCCTGCTCGGGGCCGACGAAGGTCTGCAGCGGCATGATGTAGAGGCTCTTCACGCCGGCGGCGGTCAGGTCGATGATGCGGCGGGCGCAGTGCTCCGGCGTGCCCATCAGCCCGAGCGCATCGCAGAGCTGCGCGATGACCTCGTCGGGAACGAACGCGGTCGCGGCGATGGCCTCGTCCCAGTCCTGCGCGTGCGAGAGATCGGGATAGATCTTGTAGACGCTCGGCGGAATGTCGAAGTGCGGGATGGACAGCTTCGTGTGCTCGAGCCACCGCGAGTGCACGCGCATGATGCCCTGATGCACGACGGTCGGGCGCGCCTGTCGATGCGCCTCGGCCATCGTCGCCGCCATGCCCGTGCGGACCGCCCATACGATCTCGAGATCCTCGAGGCGGCGCCCGCTGCGGCGCGCGCCCCGCTCGAGGTGCGTCAGCACGGCGTCGACGATGCCGCGATGAAAGCCGACCAGCAGCATCACGCCGTCGGCCACCTCGCCCGCGAGCTCGATGGCCTTGGGTCCCGACGCCGCCATCAGGAGCGACACCGGTCGGCCCGTGGCATACGCGAGCCGGCCGGGTGTGCCGTCGAAGTCGACGGCCTCGCCGGCGAGTAGCTGCCGCAGATCCTCGATACAGGCGCGCATCTCAGCGAGCGTGGCCGGCTTGCGGCCGATCGTGCTCGCCGACGTGTACCCCGTGCCGATCACGACCTTGGTGCGGCCGGGCGCGAGCTCGGCCACGGTCTGGATCGCGCCCGCCAGCACCGAGACGTGACGCGAGAATGGATTGGTCACCGCCGGGAACAACGTCAGGCGCGACGTCTGGGTCGCGGCCTGGCCGAGCGTCACGAACGTGTCGCGGCAGAGGAGCTGGCTGTCGAGGATGCCGGCGCCGTCGAAACCGGCCGTCTCGACGTCCTGGATCAGCCGGATCAGCTCCGGCATCGGCGAAGTGCCTGGAATTCGAAGCGAGACCGCGACCCGTCCCTGCATACGTTCCTCCCGTCGGGCGAGGATAGGGCGCGGCCGACGACCTTTGTCCAGTCGAGGGCATGCCGCCATCGCCGACCGGCTTCTGCTACGATGCGCGAGACCGATACGATGCGCGAAACCGACCAACGATGCGCGGCAAACTCTGTCGATCACATCCTGATCGTCCTCGTCCTCGTCGGGACGGCGCTCGTTCCACCACCCGTGGCGGCCCAGGAGCCATCCGCGACGACCCAGGAGCCACTCCGCGGCGGCCCCGGAGCTCATCGACGAATCCGTGGTTCATGGCGGTGGTTGGCGGCGTGTATTCGGGCAGTCAGCTCCTCGCGATTCCGATGCACCTGGAGCTGAAGGACTCGTACACGTTCGGGGTCTCGGTGTCGAAGCAGTTCGCGGAGTGGACGCGATTCATGCGCCTGGAGAGCTCGAGCTTCAGGTCTACAAGCACTTCGGCGACCAGGACAACTGGGAATTCACGGGTTCCGTGAACCTCCGGTGGGTCGTGTTCCCGTGGAACAAGTACATCGAGACGACGGCGGCCGTCGGCGAAGGCCTCTCGTGGGCGACCGAGATTCCCGCGCTCGAGAAAGCCGATCCTGCGAACACCCAGCCCGAGCAGCTGCTCAACTACATCCTCCTCGAGGTCACCTTCGCCATCCCGGAATCGCCCTGGAGCCTCGTGACCCGAATCCATCACCGCTCGGGGGTCTGGGGCTTGTTCGGGCACAGCGGCTCGAACATCCTCGAGGCGGGCATCCGCTACCGGTTCTGACGGCACGCCGCGGCGGCCGGCGTCCGACCTCACTTCATGATGTCTCGAAGATCTACGAGGACCTCGTCGAAGGCGTCGACGCGGATGAACCCGAGCCGCGGGTACTCGATCTCGAGAATGACGTAGAGGGCGACGGCCATCGCGGCCGCCAGGGCCACGACGTGGGTCCAGCTGCGCGTCTTCGCCTTCGACATGCCGTGTCCAGCCAGGAGCGCGGCGGCCAGCGCGAGCGCCACGAGCATCGCGAAGATGATCACCGGCGGGTGCATGCGCGCGGCCGTCGTCCGGGTGGTCGCGATGTCGATCATGGCATTCAGCGCCGGCAGGAGCAGCATCGTGACGTTCGGGTGAGAGCCCGGCGCGCGACTGGCCACGACCGCCTGGCCCCAGATGTCCTTCTGCAAACGATTCACTTCGGCGAGCGCAGCCTCCACGGCGGCCATGTCCGGGATCTTTCGATAGACGTCGAGTCGCGCGGTCAGGTAGCGGCGGAAGGTGTCGCGAAGCGCGGGCTGCAGGTCGGGCGCGACCATGTCGACCCGTAGATAGGCCGTGCCGATCGCGTTGGCTTCCTCGACGATCAAATTCCGGCGGTTGTCGAAACGCCCCACGGCCCCCGAGAAGGTGAACGCGATCAGCAGCCCGAGCAGCGCAAAGATCGCCCCTTCCGCCGCGCCGACGCCCTCCCGAGCCCCCTCCGGATCCTTCCGCGCCCGATGGATGCCGATCCGTCGGCCGACCTCCAGAAGCGCCACCATCCCGACGAAGAGCGCCGAGCGCAATGAGTAGAACGACGAAGTTGAAGATCATGTCGGCCTGTCCGGATCCTTTCTCCTGTCATCTGGCGCTCGGTCGGTACGAGAGCGTACACTGCGTTCCCTGGCAGCGGGATGGCCGCCGGGAGAAGGCTAAGCCAGGACCCCCGGCCGGTCAACGCGAACGCTGCTATAGTCCTGGCGTCAGACCAACCCGCGGGAGGGGACCATGAAGCTGCTCTTCTTCGACGATTTCAGGCTGGGAGTGCTCAAGGGCGACGCCGTCGTCGACGTATCGGACGCGGTGAAAGACATTCCGCATACCGGGCCGCATGACTTAATAACCGGGTTGATCGAACGGTTCGCCGACTACAAGGCGCGCCTGGAAGGCGCCGCGGCGAAGGGCCAGGGCAAGCCGGTCGGTCAGGTCAAGATCAGGCCTCCCCTGCCGAAGCCCTACAACATCGTCGCGATGGCCGTGAACTACATGGAAGACGGCACGCGCTCCGAGCCGGCGCCGATCAACGCGTTCCACAAGTCCCCGAACTCCGTCATCGGCGACGGCGACACGATGGTGCTCCCCGACGTGCCCGCGACGATCTTCGAGGGCGAGGCCGAGGTGGCGCTGATCATCGGCAAGAAGGCGACCCAGGTCAGCGCCGGGCAGGCGATGAGCTACATCTTCGGCTACACGAACTTCATCGACGGCTCGGCCCGCGGTCTTCCGCCGAGCGGCAACACGTTCTACCAGATGAAGTCGCGCGACACCTTCTGCCCGATGGGGCCGTACATCGTGACGGCGGACGAGATCGCCGATCCGCACCATTTGCAAGTCAAGCTCTGGGTGAACGGCGAGCTGAAGCAGAACTACAACACGAGCGACATGGCCCACAAGATCCCGCGCTGCATCGAGTGGGTCACCTCGATCCACTCGCTCGACCCCGGCGACGTCATCGCGACCGGCACGAATCACCGCGGGCTCAGCGGGTTCCAGAACGGGGACCGCATCGAGATCGAGACCGAGGGGCTCGGCCGACTCCGCTTCAATATCCGCGACGATCTCAAGCGCACCTGGGGGCGGGAGACGCGACTCGATCGTCAGGAGAAGAAGCTCGAGGGCACCACGCCGCAGCTGACCGGGAAATACACGCCGGCTCCGCGGTAACGCGCTTCGGCTGATTCGGGATGCGGCCGACGGTCGACCCGTCGGCCGCATCTGGTGGCCAACCTACTGGACGCGCCGAAGCGTGGCCGGCAACCCGCCCGAGACCTCGCCGCTCATCGTGCCGTCCTTGGCGATCATCTGGCCGAGCGTCACGGTTGGCAGGGACAGCTTCACGATCTCGCCCTGGACCGTCCCTTTGACCGGACCCGAGAGGTCCGGTCGCCCTCCGACAGTGATATTGCCCGAGACATCGGTCCCGGTCTGCGACAGGGTCAGCGTGATCGGTGCGGACACACCGCCGGTTCCGGCACTGCCCGTCCACGTGCCAGCCACATTCGCAGTGGGCGCGTTGGCCGCGGCCTGCTGAGCCTCTCGAGCGGCACCACATCCCGCCGACGACGGCAGCGAGCAACACCAGGGCTGCGATCGAGAATATCTTCATCGTGGATTCCTCCTTGACCGCCCTGATAGCAAAGCCACCGCGCCGCGAGTATCAGACCTTCGTCGTATGCGACGAAAGGGTAATATACCGGCGGGAGGTCCAGTGATGATCGAGCGGCGACCCTTTGGCAGAACCGGCCACCTCAGCAGCGTCACGCTCTTCGGCGCCGCCGCGCTCGCGCGCGCGAGCCAGGCCGACGCCGACCGCGCCCTCGACGTGCTCCTCCGCTACGGCGTGAACCACATCGATACCGCCGCGCGCTACGGCGACTCCGAGCTGCGCATCGGACCGTGGATGGCGCGCCATCGGAAAGACTTCTTCCTGGCCACCAAGACCGGCTCGCGCACGGCCAAGGAAGGCCGCGACGACATCCATCGCTCGCTCGAGCGGCTGCGCGTCGATCACGTCGATCTGATCCAGCTGCACTCGCTCGGTCATCCCGACGACTGGGATCTGGCGATGGGGCCGGGCGGCGTGCTGGAAGCGGCGATCGAAGCCCGCCAGCAGGGGCTGACACGGTTCATCGGCGTGACCGGTCACGGCTGGACCATCGCCGCCATGCACCGGCGCAGTCTCGCGCGCTTCGACTTCGATTCGGTCCTGCTCCCCTACAACTTCTTCATGGCCGAGAACGAGCGCTACCGCCGGGCCTTCGACGAGGTCGTGGTGATCTGCCGCGAGCGCAACGTGGCCGTGCAGATCATCAAGTCGATCGCGCGCGGCCCGTGGGCCACGTCGGACAAGACGCACTCGACGTGGTACCAGCCGCTCGAGAGCCAGGCCGACATCGACCGCGCCGTGCACTACGTGATCGGCATGCCCGGCGTGTTCCTGAACACCGCGGGCGATCTCAATCTCTTGCCCAAGGTGCTCGACGCGGCCAGCCGCTTCGAGCGCCGGCCGACCGACGAGGCGATGGCGAGCATGGTCGAGTCGCAGCGGCTGACCTCGCTGTTCGGCCTACCGACCTGACGATCCGCCCGCCGATGCCCCTCTCCACGAGTTCCTCGGCCGCGGCCAGCGCATCGGGCTCGTCCGATCGGCGACGGCCAGCTCTACGTGTGGACGACGTTCAACTCGGCCCCGGAGAGCCGGGCGTGGGCGCCAGTTCATCGACCCGCATGTCCGGCGCGCGTTCGACGGGCTTGCGGCAATCGACCGCGTCCGCGCTGATGACGTACGTCGTGCGCCGTCAGGGTCGGGTCGAAACGATCGCCCGACTATCGCGCGCGATCGGCGAAGAAGGCCAGCTCCCCGGAAGCTTCGGGTGCTGGTTGCGCAACCGCCGCGTCGAGCGAGCCCGCTCACGGCCGTGACGCGCTGAGGGACAAGGACCGGAGCTACCGCGCCCCCGCCCCCCCGGGCCGCATCGACACCACGATGCGCCCAAGCATCATGCCGGCACCCGCCGCGAGCTGGCGGAGGTCTTCGAGCGGTGAGCCCGCGCGTTCCGCGCGCGGCCGCCTCAGCTCTCGCCAGAGCCTGACGAATTCCCACCACGCCTGGCGCGCGATGACGAGATCGCCCCGCGATACGTGCTTTGCATAGTAGGCGCCGCGGCCTCGCAGGTACTCGCGGCGCCGGTCACGAGGACCCGGGCTATGCGCGACCGTCGGACGCGGCGAGAACCGCCCTCTGAATCCCGCCTTGAGAATTCGATAGACGAAGTCGATGTCCTCAGCGGAAAGTCCTCGTCCCGGCCCGAGCCGCGTGTCTCGCCCCTTGACCACAGCGATCGCCTCGCGGCGGACGGCAAGGTTACATCCCATGACGAGCCCCAGCAGCGGCTTCGCCACGCTCAGAGGCACCTCGTCGACACCGACCGTGACGCCCTCCCGCCGCCCATTGATTTCCCGTGCGACGACGCGGCCCGCCAGAACACCCAGCCCCGGGTCGTGCCGAAACTGCTCGACGATCTCGACGATCCAACGGGAATCGACGACGGCGTCGTCGTCCACGAAGGCCACGATGGCCCCGCGAGCGACCGACACGCCCCGGTTGACGGCAAAGCTCTTGCCCTGGCGCGGCTCCATCAGGTAGTGAAAAGTGGGATCCCCGTGCGAAGCTTGAAAGGAGGCTGCGATCCTCGCCGTGTCATCCGTGGAGGCGTTGTCGACGACGATGACCTCGGCGCTCCAGCCGGAGGGTAACGCGCTGACACGCAGGGCCTCCAGACACGCTCTGAGCTGGGCGCCGCGGTCTCGCGTCGCGATCACGATACTGATCAGGGACTGCATCTGTCGTCGCCGCGCGGTGACCACGCGGCCCTCTCGACAGGCTCGCCGGCCCCGCCGGCCTTTGTCAAGCTTCCGGGTCGCGGCGCAGCGTTGAGCGGACCGTCCTCGGCATGAGCCGCTTCGGCGGACGCTTCGACTGGGAGTGCGCCGCGCCACTCGACGTCGCCACGTGGCCGCCGATGCTGGCGCTGCTCGGCAACCACGCCGTCGACTGCTCCCCGGCAGGGGATCCGCGCGTACGCCTCGGCCTCTGGTCACCGGAGCCGCGGCCACCGGCCCGTCACCTCGCGGCCGACGCAGAAGCCGCAGTGCTCTTTTCGGGCTACTTTCGAGATCCCGCCCCCCCGCCGACCGGCGAAGCTCAGGCCGTGCTCGATAGATATCGAGCGGGAGACTGGCACTGGCTGCGCCGAGCCAACGGAGTGTTCGCCTTCGCGATCGTGGATTGGCACAAGGCACGCTGCGTTCTGGCGACCGATCGTCTCGGCATCCGGCCGCTATTCTTTCTCCAGGACGCGGCCGGGCTCGCATTTGCCGAAGATCTCGGAACCGTCGCCGCGTGCCGCGTGGGGCGGCGCGATCTGGACTACGACACGCTGCAGGAACTCATGGCGCTTGGCTTTCCGCTCGGGACTCGAACGTTTCTCCGCGATGTCGAGCGCGTCCCGCCGGGGACCTGGATCGACTTCTCGCCCGGGCGGCGGCACGCAACGCGCTACTGGTCGCTCGACGCGCTGCCCGCCCTCAAGCAGCAGGATGTCACGGCCTTCCTCGACGAGTCGCAGGCGCGCCTGCGTAGCGTGTTGAGCCATCTTCTGTCGAGGACCGCACGCGCCCTGTGTCTTCTCAGCTCCGGCTATGATTCACGCCGCATCCTGCTCGAGGGGCATGCCGTCGGCGCGAGATTCGATACGGTGACATCGATCTGGCCCTATCCCGGTCTCGAGCGAACGACGATCGAGCCTGCCGTGACGGGCGAGTTGTGCCGTCGGCTCGGCATTCCCCATCGACTCGTGGAGGTTCCGGAGAGGAAAGGGGTGATCACACCGCGAGCGGCGCGCGCGGTGCGCGACGTCCTCCTGGACTTTCAGGTCTTCGGACGTCATCACATCTGGGCTCTGCCGCTCGCCGCCAGTCTGGAGCCTTCCGACGAGGCACAGAACTTCGACGGGATGGCCGGCGATACGCTCTTCAACAATCCGTTCTACGCCTTGCCGCGGGCTCACTGGGGTCGCTGGCGACCGGATTCCGATCTGCTGAATATCATCGCGCCGGAGGCGGCCGCGTGGGACAGAAGATTCGACGGACTCGTGTCCCGGTCCTTGTCTTCCCGGCTTCGAGACGCGCTTCAGGCGATCCCGGAGGGGCCGAACCGTCTGTCGTTCTTCATCTGCTGGGGCGAACACGGGCGGTCGTCGCGTTGCTACCGTACGGGCTCCTGAACCTCCGCGTGGAGTCCTTCTGTCCCTATCTCGACAACGAGGTCATGGAGCACGCGCTGACGCTCGATCCGATCGTCAAGGGCGAGCGGCGCCTCCAGGGGCTCGCGCTACAGCGTCACTTCCCGGCGTTCGCCGATATCCCGTCCTCGCACTCGCGACCTTCTGACATTCCGGCCACGTACTTACACCCGATGGAATTATCCGATCCCGATTTCGGCGGACCCTTCTCGGCCGTCGAGATCGCTGTGCTCCTGCGAAGCCGCCTTCAGCCTCCTTACCTTCCGGGTTTCGACGGCAAGGACCTCGGCTTTGCCGGCAGCGATGCCATCGGTCTTACCTGGCCAGGCGGCCGCTGGCGAGAGCCCCGCCTGTGGGATCTGGTCCACACGGCGAGAATCATGACGCGCTATGGTCGGGGCGGCATCGGAGCGTTGGTCGAGGCTCGGGCGCGCGCCCGCGCCTCGCTGGAAGAGCACCGGGCGCTACTCGAGCGGCGCCGCAGTCATTCCCATTGAGCGCAGCATCTCCCCGGCGACGCGAAGCTCCTGCTCGGCCTCCGAGATGCGCCCAGCGCCGCGATACCAGACTCCGAGGCCGGCTCGGCACCGCGCGACGAGCGGCCGCATGCCGAGCGCCGACCCTTCGGCGATCGCGGCCAGGTAGAAGTCGCCCGCCTCGCGTCCGCGTCGGGGCCCGAACTTCGCGGCGATCTCCGCGAGCCCCCGGAGCGCGTAGGCGTGATTGCCGCGCTCGTTGTGCTCACCCCGAGAGCGCAAGCGCGCGCTCGGCCACGGTGCTCGCTTCGTCCCCGCGGCCGCCTAGCATGTACGCCTCGGCCAACCAGGCGACCCAGAGGGAATGCCGGGCCGTGATCCGATTCGCGCCCGCCTGCTCGACACCTGCTTCCAGAAGTGGAATACCGTCCTTGACGCGCCCCGACAGCGCCTGCGCGTAGCCGAGCGCGGCCGCGATTCCGGCGGCTAGCGCCGAGACCTTACTCACTCCGCTCAATCCCGGTCCGCGCTCCAGTAACGCTGTGGCGAGCCGCAACTCGCCCTTTCGCAGATAGAGCACGCCGAGATTGAGCAGGGCCTGACCGAGACTGAAGGGATGATTGGCGGTCTCGGCGATCTTGATCGCTTCCTCGCCTACGCCGATCCCCTCGCGGAATTCGCCGAGCTCGGCGAGACAACCGACGAGGTACGCGCGTGAGGTGACGGCCGGCAGGGCGGCCCAACCGAATCGTTCGCCGACCCGATCGCCAGAGAGCGACGCGATGGTCTTTCGGAGACAAGGAATCGCGAGGGCATAGTCGCCCACCGCATAGTATGCAAGCCCCAGGTTGACGTTCGTCGTCTGGAGCCCAAAGTCCCCAAGTTCCTCTGCGATCGCGAGCGCCCGCTGGCCCGACTCGATGGCGCGGGCGTGATCGCCCATACGCCAGAAATAGTGGGTCAGGTAGGCGGCGACCCATCCGAGTCGACGCCGATCGCCGAGCGTCTCGGCCAGGCTCGTCGCCTCGTGCAGATAGTCGAGGATCCGCTCCAGCTCCCCGAGCGCGAAGAGCGCGTTGCGCAGGTCGAACCGGAGATCGACCCCGACCTCCAGCGTCTCACGCGTCTCCGGCCGGTGCCGCAGCGCCACGAGCGCCTGTTCTCGAAGAACCGACCGCCTGCCGGTGCGCGAACTGGCCGCTGGCCTTCGTTCCCGCCCGTCGGAGATAGTTCACCGCCTTGTTCCACACTTCGCCACGGTAGGCGTGCTCGGCGAGCCGTTCGATCTCCTGGGCCAATCGCCCGGCGGGAAGCCGCTCCATCGCTTCGACGATCTGCGCGTGGAGGTTCTCCGCCGTTCCTGGAGCAGTCCGCCGTACGTCACTTCATGCGTCAGCGCGTGCTTGAACGTGTACTCGTGCTCCGGGAAGAGGCTCGTCTCGTACACGAACTCCGCAGCCTGGAGGTGAGCGAGACCTGAGTGGACCTCGTCCGGCGGCAGGCCGACGATCGCTTTCAGAAGATCGAAGGGCACGTCCTTGCCGATGACCGAGGCGACTTGCAGCAGAAGCTTCTTGTCCTCGGCCAGGCGATCGATACGAGCCGCCAGTCTCCTTGCACCGTCGCTGGGATCTGAATCCCCTCGAGAGGCTTGGCCAGCTGGTATGCCCCTTGCTCGCCGACGAGAACGTGAGTCTCGGCGAGGGTCCGGATGCTCTCTTCCAGGAAGAAAGGATTGCCCTCGGTACGGTCGACCAGAAGTTGCTTGAGCGCTTTAAGACCCGGATCATTTCCCAGCAGCGCCCGCAGGAGCTTCGTCGGCGCTCTCCGGCGCAGCGGGTCCACCCGGAGCTGGCGGTAGTAGCTGCGGTTGCCCCAGCCGTGCTGGTACTCCGGGCGATAGTTGACGACCAGAAGGATCCGGGTGGCCGGCAGGCTCTCGACCATCGTGTCCAGAACAGCCTGGGTCTCGGAATCGATCCAATGCAGATCCTCGAAGATCAGCAGCACGGGCTGGACGCGGCTCTCCCGCAGGAGCAACCGCCGGATCGCCTCGAGGGTGCGTTGCTTGCGCTCTGGAGGGTCCAGCTGGAAAATGGGCTCGTCGGGAAGCGCGCCGAGAAGCGCAAGCACCGGGGCGATAGTCTCCTCGAGGAGACGGTCCAGGCTCAGCACCCTGGCGGTGACTTTGTCGGTGATGGCGCGCGCATCGTCGCGATCTTCGACCGCGAAGAACCGTTTGAGCAAGTCGCGAACGGGGCCGTAGGCGGTCGCTCTGCCGTAGGACACGGACCGGCTTTCGAGGACGACCCACCCCTGCGACCGGATCGGATCGGATGAAGTCCCAGACCAGCCGTGACTTACCGACTCCGGCTTCACCGACCAGCGCCACGATCTGGCCGTGGCCGCGCTCGGCTTCCTGGAGGGCTGCGGTCAGCACGTCGATCTCGTGCTGGCGCCCGACGAAGCGGCTGAGCCCGCGTGCACCGGCCGCCTGCAGGCGGGTCTTCGAGAACTCCGCGCCGAGGAGCTCGAAGACCTCGATCGGGTCGCTCAGGCCCTTGATGTTTACCTGTTCGACCGAGCGACCTGGACGTAGCCCTCCAGCAGCCGCTTCGTATCTCCGGTGATCATGATGCTACCCGGCGCCGCCAGCTGCTCCATACGCGCGGCCAAGTGGGTGGTCTGGCCAACGGCCGAATAGTCCATGTGGAGGTCGTTGCCGATCGTGCGGATCAACACCTCTCCCGAATTGAGCCCGACGCGTATCTCGATCGAGATCCCCTCGGAGCGCCGGACCTCCTCCGCATGAGCGCGGATGGCCGCTTGCATCGTCAAGGCCGCGTACGACGCCCGAAGGGCGTGGTCCTCCAAGGTCAGTGGTGCACCAAAGATCGCCATGATGCCGTCGCCCAGCACCTGGTTCACCGTCCCTTCGTACCGATGCACCGCCTCCATCATCAGCTCGAGAACCGGATCGAGGACGCGACGGGCGTCTTCGGGATCGCGATCAGCGAGCAGCTCCATCGAGCCCTTCAGGTCGGCGAACAGCACCGTCACCGTGTTTACGCTCGCCCTCGACAGCGCTCCGGGACGTGAGGATCTTCTCGGCGAGGTGCCGTGGCGTGTAGCTCTCGGGAGAGGGGAATCGAGGCTCGCGCGCTGCAACTGGAGTGGCTCCGATATTGCCGCCGCATTTGTCGCAAAACTTGCTGCCGAGCTCGAGCTTGGCTCCGCAGCGTGGGCAGACGGCTTCGAGGCTGGCCCCGCACTCCCGACAGAAGTGCGCGCCTGGGCGGTTCTCGGTCTGACAGTGAGGACAGTGCATTCCTGGCCCCTACGAGCTGGACAGCCCGCGAGCGCTAGGGTGAGCTTAGCACCGCCGGCTAGCCATTGGTGAATCCGATATCCTGTTACTTGACACAGAACCGGCCCGCCTTCTAGGGTTAAGTAGCCGGTTGCGCGCGATCATCAAGGCCACGATGCGGTCATAAGAGCCACCCGAAGCGATCGAGAGCCCGCGAAGGTCGATCTGCCAATGCTCGGCTCGTCGAGAGGATCTACGATCTCTGAGCCGGCGGGAGGAGGCAACGACCACCTCGACTGCGATCGATCGGCTCCTGGCCCTATGGGACCAATCCTCCCCGACGTCGGCGTCCTCGCTCTGGTGCCGGATCCGTGGAACTCGGTATGGCAGGTGCGTCACCAAGTGCTCACTAGGCTGGCGAGATATTTCCAGGTGGTATGGGTCGACCCGCCGAAGACGTGGACAGACATTCTGGACAAGACCTCGAGGGAGCCCTTACCGGGCTTCGGAATCGCGCCACCCGCCGGGTTCTGCGTATACGAACCGGAGTCGTGGCTTCCCAGACTGTACCGGCCCTCGTGGCTCGCGAGCCTGACCCGGCAGAGCACGACTAAAGCGTGCGAGGAGATTGCTCCTCCGG
This sequence comes from uncultured Candidatus Rokubacteria bacterium, assembly GCA_963789955.1. Taxonomy (GTDB): domain Bacteria; phylum Methylomirabilota; class Methylomirabilia; order Rokubacteriales; family CSP1-6; genus AR31. Next base: position 78,882 of record CAWBMV010000012.1, on the reverse strand, counting down.
CAGGGCTGCAAGACGATCATTCTCTACGTCTGGCGGCCCGAGTTCCTCAGCTCCCTGAGCGGTCTCTCGTTCGAGCGGGCCTGCTACCATATTGATGACGAGTACACGTTCTCCGACATCGACGGACCTGTCGACGCCGTGGAGCGACAATTGATCGAGACGGTCGACCAGGTCTTCATCGGCTCACCTGGGCTCATGGCCAAGAAGGGTACGCTCAACACGCACACTGCCTTCGCGCCGAACGGCACGGACTACGCGGCGTTCGCCGCCGACTCGCCGCAGCCGGCCGACATCGCGTCGATCCCGCATCCGCGGATCGGCTATACCGGCGTGATCAAGCGTCAGCTGGACTGGTCCCTGCTGAAACGGTTGCCCGTTGCCGAGCCGAAATGGTCCTTCGTCTTCGTCGGTCCCGTTCAGGAACATCCCGGGACTCAGGCTGCCGTCCACGACCTCTCGCGCCACCCCAACGTCCATTTCCTCGGATTCAAGACGCCCCAGCAGCTCGGCGCGTATCCGCAGCACTTCGATGTCTGCGTCATGCCGTATCGCGTAGACGGCTACACGAAGTACATCTACCCGCTCAAGATGCACGACTATCTGGCAAGCGGGCGCCCGGTCGTGACGGCTCCGATTCGCTCGGTCGAGGAATTCGGCGATGTCTTGACGCTCGTCAGCCAGGCCGACGGTTGGCCCGCGGCGATCTCCGAGGCGCTGGAGCCGTCGGCCAATACTCCCGAGCGTCGTCGAGCCCGTCAGGCGGTCGCGCGCCGGTACGACTGGGACCTGCTGGTCGGTCGAATGGCCAGAACGATGGCGGCGCGTCTCGCGCCGGAATACCTCGAACGACTGGAGACTGCCCTCGAGGCCGAATCGATCGGGCCCGGTGGACACTTCCCGTAGGGTACTGCTGTGCGGGCTGCGCACCCCCCTGAACGCTTTCGTGTTGCCGCAAGGCTGGCGAGTCCGCGAGGACCGTCACGAGCGACATTGGCTCCGCCATGGATTGAACATCCACGAACGTGTATTGTAGCGGCCACAATCTCGAAGGAGACGGCCCGATGAAGATCACGCACGTCACGACCCGTGTATTGCGCACGCCGGCCGACAACCCGCTCGTCGTAGGCCTGCCCGCACCGACCGACACACGCGAGTTCGTCACCTTGGAGCTCGGCACGGATCAGGGCGCGGTGGGTCTCGGCCTCACGTTCTTCGGTGGCGCGCTCACCCCGGCGCTCAAGGTCGCGGTCGACGAGCTCGCCCGGCTCACGGTCGGCGACGATCCGACCCAGGTGGAGGCGATCACCGCCAAGCTCCGGCGCGCGGCCGGCAGCTCGGGCCCGGGCGGCATCTTCACCCTGGCGCTCTCGGCGGTCGACATCGCGTGCTGGGACCTCAAGGGCAAGGCGATGAACCAGTCCGTCTGCGCCCTGCTCGGCGGCCTTCGCGACCGTGTCGCGACGTACGCGAGCGGCGCCCTCATGCGCCCTCACCCGACCGACTACCTCGCGAAGGCGGGGCCTCGTCTGCGCGACATGGGTTTCCGCCAGATGAAGATGCAATGCGGGAGCGAGCCGACGGTGGCCGCGTCGGTCGAGCGCGTGCGGGTCATGCGTGAGTCGATCGGGCCGGACATCGACCTGATGTGCGACATCAACCAGCTCTGGAGCGTGAACCAGGCGATCGAGATCGGGCGCCGCATCGAGCCGTATCATCTCTTCTGGCTCGAGGATCCGACCACCCACGACGACTATCCCGGCATGGCCCGCATCGCCGACGCGCTGACCACGCCGATCGCCGCGGGCGAGTATCACTACGGCATCGTGCCCTTCCGCCATCTGCTGGAGCACCGCTCGATCGACATCGTGATGATCGATCTCCTGCGCGCGGGCGGCATCACGCAGTGGATGAAGATCGCCGGCATGGCCGAAGCCTTCAATCTGCCGGTGGTGAGCCATCTGGTCCCGGAGATCCACGTGCACCTCGTCGCGGCCATTCCCAACGGCCTGACCGTCGAGTACATGCCGTGGACCCTGAATCTCTACGAGCAGACGCCGCCGATCGAGGGCGGCCAGCTCGTGGTGCCGAAGAAGCCGGGGCTCGGGCTCGCGTTCGACCAGGCCGCGATGAAGCGCTACCAGGTCGGCTAGCGGCCGAGCGCCTTCAGCACGAAGCGGTTGTCGTAGACGCTCTCGGGCTCGAACTTCATGCCCGCCGGCACGACGTCGAAGGCGCGCATGGTCTCGATCACCCGCGCGACGCCGTCGCGGCTGACGAGTGAGTCGGGGGGAAACGCCTCGCGCGCGTGCTCGAACGACTCGGCGTAGAGCTTCGGATCGCCGCTGATCTCCTTCGGGAGCAGTCGCGCCAGCTCGTCGCCGGACGAGCTCGTGATGAGCTTGTTGGCCTTGACGAGCGCGTTCACCATCTTCTGCACCGTCGCCGGGCGCTTGGCGATGACGTCCGGACGCGTGAGCAGCGTCGTCCCCTGCACTTCGCCGCCCATCGCGTCCAGGGTGCCCTTGCTGGTGAACATGTCGACGAGCGTGAAGCCCTTCCCTTGCTTGATGAACGCGGTGAAGAACGGATCGACCATCATCCCCGCGTGCACCGAGTCCTTCTCGAGGGCCAGCGGCATGGTGTTGCCGCCGGCGCCCATGATCTGCACGTCGCTCGGCTTCACGCCGGCCTTCACCAGGAGGTACCCGAGGACCATGTGGGTCTGCGATCCCGGCGAGGTCACGCCCACCGGGTGGCCTTTGAGATCGGCCAGCGACTTGATGACGCCCTTGTACTTGTTGGCGACCACGAGCCCCATCACCGGCAGGCGCACGTGTGAGTGCACGGCGATCAGGTCCTTGCCCTGAGTCTTGGCCTTGATCGCGTGATCGATCGCGTTCGCGCTGAAGTCCACGGAGCCGCCGATGAGCGCCGACGCGGCCTGCGACCCGCCGCCCTTGATGTCCAGGATCTCGACATCGAGCCCTTCCTCGGCGAAGAACCCTTTGTCCTTGGCGAGGACGGTCGGCAGGTAGACCATGAGCGCCACCCCGCCGATACCGACCGTGACCTTCTCGGCGGCTCTGGCGCTCGACCAACCCGCGGCGAGCAGAGCCGCGACCAGAACGATCACGCCGGCGATGCGTCCCGAATGCGTTGTCATGGGTTCCTCCCGCGTACCGCGCGTCACCACCGGGTCGGCTTCCAGTAGGAAAACCGTACGTCCAATCGCTTGAGGGCGACGTCGATCGCGATGACCGCCGCCATCAGGACGATCAGCCCGGCCAGCACGCCGGTCGCGTTGAACATCGATTCCGCGTACGAGATCACGTAGCCCATCCCCTCGTGCGAGCCCAGGTACTCGCCGACCACGGCGCCGATGAGCGCGAAGCCGACGCTGGTGCGAAGGCTCGCGAAGATCCACGTGAGCGCCGAGGGCAGCAGCACGTGCCGGATCATGTGGCGCGGGCTCGCCCCGAGGATGCGGGCGTTGTTGACGAGGTCTCGATCGACCTCCCGAAGCCCCGTGAAGGTACTGAAGAACACGACGAAGAAGACGAGCGAGATGACCATGACCACTTTCGACAGGAGTCCGAGACCGAACCAGAGGATGAACAACGGGGCCAGCACGACCCGCGGCATGGCGTTCAGCGCCACCATGAGCGGGTCGAAGATGTGCGCGAGCTTCTCCCAGTGCGCGAACAGGAACCCGACCGCGACGCCGAGCAAGGTTCCCAGCAGGAACCCGATGATCGTCTCCTTCATCGTCACCAGGAGGTGCCGGAAGATGAAGCCGCTCCAGATCCACTCGCCGAGCTGAGCGGCCAGCACCGTGGGCTGGCTGACGAAGAACTTGTCGACCCAGCCCCAGCGCGTCGCCCCTTCCCAGAGCCCCAGGAACGACACCAGGAGGACGATCCGCCAGAAGCGGATCTCAGCCCACGAGACCTTTTTGGCTCCGCTCGTAGCCAACGCGTACCTCGTCTCTCAAGTCCTTCCAGATCGTTTCGTACAGCCGGCCGAAGTCGGGATGAAACCGGATCTCGGTGACCGAGCGCGGGCGAGGCAGGTCGATCGGATAGACCGCTTTCACCCGCCCGGGCGAGGCGGTCATCACGACGATCCGATCCGACAGCGCGATCGCCTCTTCCAGATCGTGGGTCACGAAGACCACCGTACGCCGGAGCTGCGCCCAGATCTCGAGGAGGTCGTTCTCCATCAGGTTGCGCGTCTGCACGTCGAGCGCGCCGAACGGCTCGTCCATCAGGACGATCTCGGGCTCGTACACCATCGTCATCGCCAGCGCGACGCGCTTGCGCATCCCGCCCGAGAGCTGGTAGGGGTGATACTGCTCGAACCCCGTCAGACCGATGCGCCCGATCCACTCGGCCACGCGCGGGCGCGCGCTCGCCGTGTCGACACCGCGGAACAGGAGCGGCAGCCCCACGTTCTGGGCCACGGTCTTCCACGGAAAGATCGCGTCCCGCTGAAAGACGAAGCCGAGGCGCGGATTCACGCCGCTGACCGGCTGTCCGTCGATGGTGATTCGTCCCGCCGTGACCGGCACGAGCCCGGCGACAGGCTCAGCAGCGTCGACTTGCCGCAGCCGGAGGGCCCGACGATCGAGATGAACTCGCCGCCGCGCACGTCGATGGAGACGTCTTGAACCGCGGTGAACTCTCGATCCTCACGCGGGACGGGGAACCGCTGCGTGACTCGCTCGAGGACGATGGAACCGGTCCGACCGTGGCCGGCCACGAGGGCGGATTATAGCCGAGTCACGCCCGTTCGAGGAAGCGCGCAATGACTTCGTTGACCGGGTCGGGATGTGTCATCGGGCCCATGTGGCCGAGATCCTCGAACTCCACGAGCTCGACCCTCGGCAGCGCGGTCGCGAGAAGCCGTGCTACTCCGCGAGCCGATGGTGTCGAGCGCTTGCCGACCATCAAGAGCACCGGGGCGTCGAGTGAACGGAACGCCGCGAGCGGTGTCGGTTCAGTGAACAGGGCATACGCCCATCTGCGAACATTCGTCACCGACGCGGCAATGGCCGGCTTGCGCTGGTCTGGCGTCCGCTGCCAGGTTCCGGAGCCCATCCAGTAGTCGATGAAATGCTCGGCGGCAGCATGCGGGTTTCCTGCATCGAGCGCGATGCTGGCTCGCGCTACTGCGCTGCGAATCCCTTCCGCTTCGTTCGGAGGAGGAGTCTCCGCGTCGAGCAGCGCGAAGAGCGTTGGTTCGTAGAGCGCGATCGCACGGACACGACCGGGATTGCCCAGGGCCCCGATCAGCGCGATTGCGGCACCGTACGAATGACCGACCAAGGTCAGCGGCGACCCGGCCCTGGCGAGCACGGGCTCGATGAGCGCGACTTCATCGAGGAGGCTGATGATTCGGTCCGAAGGCCAATCCGGGCTCTTGCCGGAGCCATAGGAATCGGGAGCGAGGACGTGAAACTTTGGCGCCAGACGGTCCATCAGTCCCCGCCATTGCCCCGAGGTACTCGCGTTCGAGTGCAGACATACGACCCCAGGGCCGGCTCCTGCCTCACGGAAGAAGGGCTCAAGCTGATAGGTAGGCGCAAAAGTTGTTTGCATGCTCGAGATCCGTCGCAAGAACCATACCGAAGGAACATCAGTGGATTGCGCGCCGTTTGGCGTGGTGAGACGGGGAATCTCGGGCAGAGGCGCCTAACCGAGCGGGCATTGCGCCCGAGTGGTGTGGTCCGAGGGCTCGAAACTTGGTAGGGTGGTGGCCATGAATCGCGCGAGGATCGTCTACGAAGCGCCGCGCGTCGCCGCCAAGCCGGGCGAGACCGTGGTGACCAGCACGTGCGGCCACAACTGCGGCGGCCGGTGCGCCGTCAACGCCCACGTGCGCGACGGGCAGATCGTCAAGATCAGCACGGACCCGCGCCGCTGGACCCCCGAGATGCCGCCCCTGCACGCGTGCGTGCGCGGCTTCGGCCAGGCGGAGCGCGTGAATCATCCGGACCGGCTGAAGCACCCGCTGCGCCGGACCGGGCCTCGGGGATCGGGCGAGTTCGAGCGGGTCTCCTGGGACGAGGCGCTCGACGAGGTCGCGCGCCAGATGCTCCGCGTCCGTGACACGTACGGGTCGGCCGCGATCCTCGACTGCTCGCGCACGGGCAGCCTATCGACCTTGCACGGCCGGGGCGTGAGTCAGCGGTTCCTCCACATGTTCGGCGGCTGCACCGAGCTCTGGAGCAATCTCTCGTCGGAGGCCGAGATCTTCGCGGTCAAGCAGACCTACGGCGCCAAGGCCGAATACAAGAGCGCGGGCCGAGAGCCGATCGACTACGTCAACTCGCGGCTCATCGTGATGTGGGGCTGGAGTCCCGGCGACGGGACGTTCGGCACGGGGACCATGCAGTACCTCAAGCGCGCCAAGGACCACGGCGTGCGCATCGTCTGCGTCGACCCGCGCGTCACGCGCTCGAGCTACCAGCTGGCCGACGAGCACATCTTCATCCGGCCATCGACCGACGCGGCCGCGCTGATCGCGATGGCCTACGTCATCGCGAGCCATGGGCTGCAGGACCAGTCCTACCTCGATCGCTACGTGCTCGGCTTCGATGAGGCGCATCTGCCGCCGGGCGCGCCGGCCGGCGCCTCGTATCGCGCCTACCTCATGGGCGAAGCGGACGGCGTGCGCAAAACGCCGGCGTGGGCCGAGAAGATCACCGGCATGCCGGCCGACGCGATCGAGCGGCTCGCGATCGAGTTCGCGACCAGCAAGCCGGCGGCTCTCCACTGCGGCTACGCGCCGGGCCGCACGATTCACGGCGAGCAGTTCCACCGCGCCGCCTACGCGCTCGCCGCGATGACCGGCAACGTCGGGATTCCCGGCGGCAACGCCGGCACCAGCAACGGCGCGACCGGACGCTGCGGGATTCGCCTCCTGCCGGCCGGCACGAATCCCACGGGCGCGCGAGTCGCCACCGCGATGCTCGCCGACCTGCTCGATCGCGGCCGGGCCGGAGGCTACCCGGCGGACATCAAGATGGTCTACTCCGTGGCCGGCGACCTCTTCAACCAGGTGCCGAACGTCGGCCGGATCGTCGCGGCCGCGCAGCGCCTGGAGTTCATGGTGGTCCACGATCATTTCCTCACGCCCACGGCGCGCTACGCCGACATCGTGCTCCCGGCTACGACGTTCTGGGAGCGCAACGACGTTCACACGCCCTGGGCGGGCGCCGGCCACTACGCGTTCTTCATGAAACAAGCCATCGAGCCGATGGGCGAATGCCGGAACGACTTCGACATCTGCAGCGAGCTGGCGCGCCGGCTCGGGATCACCGGCTACAACGACAAGACCGAAGAAGAATGGCTGCGCGAGCTGACCGACGGCGTGATCGACGATTTCGACACGTTCCGCGACCGTGGGCTCGCGAGACTGCCGGCGCCCGACGATGCCGTCGCCTTCGCGCGGGAGATCCGCGACCCCGAGCGCCATCCGTTCACGACGCCGTCCGGGAAGATCGAGATCTACTCGATGACCCTGGCCGCCAAGCCCGATCCTTACGGGCTCGGCGTCATCCCGCCGATTCCGACGTGGATCGAGGACGAGATCGACTCGCGCTACCCGCTGCGCCTGGTCACGCCCAAGTCCCGGGCGCGCACGCACTCGATCCACGGAAACCAGCCAATCCTCTCCCGCGCCGACTCGGACGACGTGTGGATCAATACCGCGGATGCGGCCTCGCGCGGGATCGTCGACGGCCAGCCCGTCCGCGTATCTTCAACGCGCGGGGTACGACTCGGCTCCCGGCGCGGGTGACCGACCGCATCGCACCGGGGGTCGTCTCGATCAAGGAGGGCGCCTGGTTCACGCCGGACGGAGTCGGCTCCGACACCCGTGGCTGCGCGAACGTCCTCACCGCCGACCGGACGTCGCCCGCAGGCGCGGCGCCCTTCAACTCCTGCTTCGTGGACGTCGCCCCGATCGCCTGAGCCGGGGACGTCGGCGGCGACGGTGACACCCCGGACCCGCAGAGCGATTCTGCGGCACCTGCTCGTCTACGCCGGTCTAGCGCCCTTCGTCGTCGTCGCGGTGTTCCCGGTGTTCTGGATCACCATCACGGCGTTCAAGGAAGACGCCGACCTCTATCGGATGGACCAGAACCCGTTCTGGTTTCACATGGGCCCGACCCTCAAGCACTTCCGGCTCCTGTTCACGCACAGCCACTTCCCGGTCTGGTTCCTCAACTCCGTGCTCCTCGCGATCTGTCTCGTCGTGATCACCCTGGTGACGGCGGTGCCGGCCGCCTACGCACTGGCGCGCTTGCGGCTCCCGGGCGCCGGCAACCTCGGGATCGCGATGTTCATGACCTATCTGGTGCCGCCGATCATCCTCTTCCTGCCGCTGGCGCGCGTGGTCGGCGCGCTCGGGCTCTTCGACTCGTGGTGGGCGCTCGTGGTCGTCTATCCGACCTTCACGATCCCGTTCTGCACGTGGATCCTGATGGGATTCTTCAAGACGCTGCCCCGGGAGATCGAGGAGGCGGCGTGGGTGGATGGCTGTGGTCTCGTCAGCGGAGTCGTGCGCGTCGTCCTGCCGTTGATGGGGCACGGGGTCGCCATCGTGGCCATCTTCACCTTCACCCTCGCGATGCAGGAGTTCCTCTACGGGGTCGTCTACGTCGCGCCCCGAGACCAGATGACGGTGACGGTCGGCATCGCGATGACGCTGATCCGCGGCGACATCTACTACTGGGGTGCCCTGATGGCGGCCGCCCTGCTGGTCGGCCTGCCCGGGGCGATCCTCTACAACCTGTTTCTCGACCACTTCATCCGTGGCCTCACCGCGACCGGCGCGAGTTGACTCCCCAACGCCCCTTGGCTACGCTGCCTCGCGATCGCCCCGCGAGCCATGGAGCCGGGACTCAGAACCTACATCCTCAAGCGCGTCGGCTTCGCCGTCCTGATGCTCGTGGGCGTCTCGATCATCCTGTTCACGATCATGCGGCTGGCGCCCGGCGGACCCGAAGCGGTGCTGATCGGCGGCGAGTTCTCCCAGGAGGCGGCCGCGCAGATCCGCCAGCGACTCGGGCTCGATCGTCCGCTCGCGCTACAGTATCTCGGCTGGGCCGGCGGCGCCCTGCGCGGCGACCTCGGCCGCTCGTTCAAGACGGGTGACCCCGTCGCCGCGTTGATCCTCGACCGCCTCGGGCCGACCATCCAGCTGACGTTTGGCGCGCTCGCCCTCGCGCTGGTCGTCGCGGTTCCCCTCGGTGTGCTGGCGGCGGTCCGCCGCGGCACGATCTGGGACACGCTCGGCTCGGCTGTCGCGCTCTTCGGCGTGTCGTTTCCGAGCTTCTGGCTCGGCATCATGCTGATCCTGCTCTTCTCCGAGGTCTTCCACGTGCTGCCGCCCTCGGGGCTCAGCGAGTACGGGCGCGAGGCCGAGCTGACCGCGCGCGTGCGGCACGCGATCCTGCCGACCCTGACGCTCGGCCTGATCCAGATGGCGTCGTTCATGCGCTTCACGCGCTCGAGCCTGCTCGAGGTGCTGCGGCAGGACTACGTCCGGACCGCGCGGGCCAAGGGGCTCGGCGGCGGCCGGGTCGTCTGGCGTCACGCGCTCCGCAACGCGCTGATTCCGGTCGTCACGGTGGTCGGCCTCTCGCTGCCGACCCTGGTCGGCGGCGCGGTGCTCACCGAAACCGTCTTCGCGTGGCCGGGCATCGGACGCCTGGCGGTCGGCGCGGTGTTCGAGCGCGACTATCCGGTGATCATGGGCGTCAATCTGATGGTCGCCGCCGTCGTCATCAGCGCCAACCTCCTCACCGATCTGGCCTACTGCGTGATCGATCCGCGGATCTCGTACCGGTGACGACGCCCGTACGCCCGGAGCGGCCGTCGATCTTCGATCGCTTCACGCGCAATCGGCGGGGTCTGGTCGGCGGCCTGGTCGTGGCGATCATGCTGACCGCGGGCGCGCTCGCGCCCGCGCTGGCGCCGCAGAGCTATTCGGCGCAGTCGCTGCTGAACCGACTGCAGCCGCCGAGCGCCGCGCACTGGCTCGGCACCGACGGCTTCGGTCGCGACGTGCTGAGCCGGGTGATCTGGGGCAGCCGCGTCTCGCTCGAGATCGCCCTGTTCGCGACGGCGCTCTCGCTCGTGGTGGGCACCGCGGTCGGGAGCGTGGCCGGCTACTTCGGCGGCACCGTGGACACGGCGATCATGCGCGCCGCCGACGTCTTCCTCTCGGTCCCGGCGTTGTTCCTGATCCTCATCGTCGTGGCGCTCTTCGGCGCGAGCCTCGCCAACACGGCGCTGGTCATCGCGCTCGTCACCTGGGCGCCGGTCGGGCGCATCGTGCGCAGCGAGTGCCTGAGCCTGCGCAACCGCGACTTCGTCCACGCGGCCGCCGCGCTCGGCGCCGGGCACGCGCGGATCCTCGGCCGTCACCTGCTCGTGAATGCGCTGCCGATCGTCATCGTCCAGGCCAGCCTCTTGCTCGGTCAGACGATCCTGATCGAGTCCGGCCTGAGCTATCTCGGCCTCGGCGCCCAGCCGCCGCTACCGAGCTGGGGCAACATGGTCGTCGAGGGACGGCAGTTCCTGGCCTCGGCCTGGTGGATCGCGACATTCCCCGGGCTGGCCATCTTCGTCACGGTGCTGGGATTCAACCTGTTCGGCGACGGGCTGCGTGACGCGTCGGATCCGACGTTGCGCGGGCAGTCGCCGTGACGCCTATGAACGGAGGACGGACGTGATCCACGCCATGCTGCTCGTGCTGCTCGTCGCGCTCATCGGCTTGACGCCCACGGCGAGCCTCGCCGCCGGCAAGGATTTCGTCATCGGGCTCAGCGGCGACGCCACGTCGCTGAACCCGGTCATCGCCACCGACGGCCAGTCGTACATCGCCGAGTGGCCGCTGTTCGACAGCCTGGTCGAGCTCGATCAAGGCCTCAACGTGAAGCCCCTCCTGGCCGAGTCGTGGGAGGTATCGCGCGACGGGCTCACCTACACGTTCAAGCTCAAGCGTGGCGTGAAGTGGCACGACGGCAAGCCGTTCACCGCGCGCGACGTCGCCTTCACGTTCTATTCGGTCCTCGATCCCAAGGTGACCACGCCGCATCGCGCCTACTTCGACGCGCTCGTCGGCTTCCCCGAGCTGACGGCCAAGGAGAATCCCAAGAAGCCCGAGGAGCTGGCCGTCCGCCCCATCGAGGTCGTCGACGATCACACCGTGCGCTTCCGCCTGCGCTACCCGTCGGGCTCGTTCCTGGCCGTGCTGGTCAACCCGCGCGCGGGGATCGTTCCCGAGCACATCCTCAAGGGCACCGATCTGAACACCGCCGAGTTCAATCGCCGCCCGATCGGCACCGGGCCGTTCAAGCTCGTCGAGTGGCGGCGCGGCGAGCGGCTGGTGATGGAGGCCAACGACCAGTACCACGCCGGCCGGCCGGCGCTCGACCGGCTGATCATCCGGATCATCCCGGACAGCGTCGTGCTCCTGCAGGAGCTCCGGTCGGGCGGGGTCGATTTCATCGAGAATCCGCCGCTGACGGAAGTGGCGCGGCTCAAGCAGACGCCGAACCTGAAGGTGCTGGTAGCCGACAACACCTCATACACCTATTTCGGCTGGCGACGAGGATCTGGCACCGTTCACGGACGTTCGCGTTCGCCGCGCGCTCTACCACGCGATCGACGTGCCGACGATCGTCCGCGAGGTGCTTCAAGGCTACGCCGTCGTCTCGACCGGCCAGTTTCCCCCGTCGAGCTGGGCGTTCGACTCGAGCGTGAAGCCGTACGCGTACGACCCGGCACGCGCCAAGGCGCTCCTGGCCGAGGCTGGATTCAAGCCCGGCGCTGACGGCGTCCTGGCCAAGGACGGCAAGCGATTCAGCTTCTCGATCCGCCACGACCAGGCGGATCAGAGCGTGAAGGACACCGCGGTCATCATCCAAGAGTACTTGAAGCGCGTCGGTCGCGAAAGTCGAGCGGCGTCTGCGAGAGCCGGAAGCTCTTCGTGATGATCTCCGGCTCAGCCAGGTAGACGGGATCCCGGGCCACCAGCAGCACCGTCAGCACGTCGCCGTGCCGGTAGAACCGCCAGTCGAACGTCGCCTGATCGGTCAGCGGCACCCCCGTCTTGCGGATGAAGCCCGCCTTCATGTGCGTCGTGTGCGCGGCGAGCGCCCCGCCGTCCCACTGGCCGGTCGTGAAGCCGGCTTGCGTGTGCAGGGCAGACTCGGACGGGTGCGCCCGGCCATCCATCCAGATGGTCATCCCATTCCAGTCTTCCCACGGATCGATCGTGTAGGACACGATGCGCTTCGTCACCGGGTCGACCTGGCTCGACACGCGCAGGCCAAAGGGGCCCAGCACCATGTAGGACGCGCCCCAGCCCTGGCACTGCCGCTCGATCATCGACTTCTGGGATTCGTCGTAGGCGAGCGCGCGCGTGCGGCCCTCGTCGGTCAGCGCCAGCCCGAGGTAATCCACCGGCAGCGAGTCGTTCTGCACGTCCTCGGTTGCCAGGGGCCCCCACGAGCCGGTGGGATCGAATTGGGCCGATGCCTTGCCGGCCACGAGCACGACAATCAACAGGCCGAGGCCGGCCCGACGGGTTACCAGGTCGATGAGCATGGCGTGGGATCCCACTTGGAGCCGTCCGGCTCCTTCTTGAAGTGCGGGCTGACGATGTACGGCGCGCGCAGGTATACCGGGTCCTCGACCGTCGTGGTGACGAGAAGTAGCTGGCCGCCCTCGGGCAGCGGCGCAAGGTCGAACTGCTCCGACACCGTGGCGCGTTCGCTGTAGGGCACACCGTTCTTCCGCAGGTAGCCGGCGCGCAGGTTCGAGGTGACGACCCGCAGGCCGCCGCCCCCGCCCGGGCCAGCCGCGCGCTCCCAGCTGGCGCTGGACTCGCCCTGCCAGGTGCGTGCGCCCGGCGCGGCGGCGCGCGCGGAGACTTGTCCCGCCGAAGCCTCGCGAAGGCGGAAGCGGAGGAGTCGCGTCTGCGTGCCCGCGTCAGTGTCGATGCGAAGCGTGTCGGCGTCCTGCCAGGTGACGTGGAGGCGGCCCGGGACGCTCATGATGTTGCCGGTGCCGTAGGACTTGCACTGGTTGCCGGCCCGCTCGTCCACGGCCGGATCCCAGCCGTTGATGAGGGGCACGGCGGCCGGGCTGACCGGAATGCGGCGGTATTCCCCCTTCGCCGGCGTGACCATCCGATAGCGCCAGTTCTCGGTGACGTATGAGACCCAGTAACCCGTCAGGTCGATCGGCGCCGCGTCCCTGGCCGAGGGTGCTGCGCCGCCTTGCCGTTGCGCGTGGAGAGACATCGGACCCGCGAAGTTCCACAAGATCAGCAGCGTGGCCGTGGCCATCGGGAGCTTCACGGCTTCTCCATGACGAGGCTCCGGTAGACGGCCTCGACGAACCGGTCCGTCGTCCACGCCCCGCCCTCGTTGCCATAGCGGCCCACGTAGCCCTTTGCCGGGCCGGCGGCCTTGACCTGCTCGAGCGACCGCCCGGCCACGACGAGGTCGCGCACGCGGTCGCGGACGATCGTGACCATGTCCCGGTACTCGATCACGTCGTACTGATCGTAGAGCCGGCCGTGGCCCGGGATCACGATGGTGCCGGCTTCGCGCGACACGATCGGCGCAGACGGTACCGCCAGCTCGGACAGGCGGTTGAGCGCTGCGATTTCCCCCCGGATGCTCCCGCCGCGCTCGACGTCGATGACGGGAAACTGCCGCGTGTCCAGCACGTCGCCGGCCATCACGACGTCCGACCGGCGAAAGAAGGCGAAGGCGTCGCTGTCGGTGTGTGCTGCCGGCTGGTGCAGCACCTCGATCGCTTCGCCGTTCAGGTACATGGACTTGCGTGCGTAGTGGAACGTCTCGGTCGGCCACCCGCCAGCCGGGTATGCCGCTGATCCAGAGGCCGCCGACATGCGCCGCAAGACGCCTTCGGTGGCGAGGATCGCGGCCACCGGGCCCATGAAGTCGCGCTGCTGGCCGCCGATGCGTGTCGGAAGAAGCGTCTCGCCCGCCTTCGACAGCACCTCGTTGCCGCCGACGTGGTCCGCATCCGGCCCGGTGTCGATCACGTAGCGAATAGGCTTCGGCGTGATCCGCTTGATGGCGGCGACGACGGCCGGAGCATTGGCGGCCGACCCGGCGTCTACGACCACGACGCCGTCCTCGCCCACCTGCACGCCGACGTTGCCGCCGGCGCCGGCGATCAGGAAGAAGTTGGGACGCACGTCCACGACCTCCAGGCGGTCCGAGGACGCCGCACTGGAGGCCTGCGGCGCGGCACCCAGCGGCTCGACGGCGCTGCGATCGACGAGGCAGAGTGCCGCGCACGTCAAGGCAATCGTTCGCAACCTCATTCGCAGACCCCTCCCGCTGGTTGAAACCTCGGAACGCGCATGATCGGTCCGATGTCCGGTGCGAGTCAACGTGGCGATGCGAGATCGCGGCCACACTAGAATTCCACGTCATGACACCAATCCGACTGGCTGCCGTCGCGACTGCCGTATGTCTCCTCGCGAGCGGAGGGGCGACCGTCGCCCAAGGCGGGCGCGCCGAACATTGGGTGGGCACGTGGGCGCCGTCGGCCTCGGCCGGTCCGCCGGTCGGAGCCGGGTCGCATTGGCGCTTCGATTCAACCGACCCGACGGCACGCTCGCGACGCCGGACAGAACAACCGCTGGCCCGATCGTCTGTGACGCCCGCCGCCTCTGACGGCGTCAAGACGGGCGCCACAGACGATGGGCGTTCTGAACGAGGGCATCGCCGCCACCCTGCTCAAGAGCGGCTACAGCGTGCAGGCCAACCGAAGACGCGGAAGGCGCCTCGCATCCCGATCGCGATGCGCAGTTTCGCTACCTCAATGCCGCGAGTCACCGTGGGCCGTCAGCACCGCCAGCCGGTCATCTCGGTCGATACCAAGAAGAAGGAATTGGTCGGCGATTTCAAGAACGGCGGCGCAGGTGGCGGCCGCACGGACGCCGGCCTGCGTCCGGAAGCATGACTTCCTCGACCGGCAACGGGCAAGGCGATCCCCTACGGCGTCTACGACCTGGCGGAGAATGAAGGCTGGGTCAGTGTCGGGATCGACCATGACACGGCGGAGTTTGCCGTCAACGCCATTCGGTTGTGGTGGACCCGCATGGGCCGCCACCGCTTTCCGCGCGCCCGCACGCTCTTGATCACCGCCGACGCGGGAGGCAGCAACGGGCCGCGGTCACGCCTCTGGAAATGGGCGCTCCAGCGCTTCGCCGATGACTTTCGCCAGGGTCACCCCACTCGGCCGAGCGAGCCTGCTAAGGCCCTCCTCTCTATCGGCGAGTCTCGCGTCAGGACGAGCATCAGCCAGACAAACAGCTCTCGAAGAGTTCGGGCACATGGCGCACGGCCTCGGCATAGGCGATCGCGGGCACGTTCCTGCCGTTCGAGGGCACGAACCTCGGTGCGATCGCGCCAGGCTACTACTCCAGCGAGAAGGACTCGCGCCGTCAGGCGCTCAACCAGTTCGTTCGCACCAGCCGTGCGTACGATGGCGTCATCGACTTCGAGGCGGCCGTGCGCGACCCCGGGAATCCCCTTCAGCTGCTGGCGCAGTTCAAGGGCGCCGACAACCTGCATCTGAACGACGTCGGCTATCAAGCGATGGCCAACGCGGTGAACCTCGCACTCCTGCGCCGATAGAATCGGCGGTCCAATGACGTCGACTACTGGGTACGAGTATCACTGTCGAGCTCGACTCGAGATCGTCTCGAGAGTATCCTCGATCGATTGCAGCGATGGTCGTTGCGCGAATCCGTCACGTAGAGGGGCCCGAATGTCTGATGAGCTGCGTGCGAGTTTCGCGCAACCGAAGCAACTGGGGCGTGGACTGAATGGACTGAGGTCGGCTGCGCTCGTGGCCTCGCTCGTGCCGCTGGCGCAGGTGGCCGTCGCACCGGTCACCGTGTCCGCCCAGTGCTCGGGCTGTCCTCCGCCAGTTCCCGAGCCCGCGACACTCCTGATGCTGGCGCCAGCCGCCGCGTGGGTGATCAGGCGACGGCTGAGATAGGGCGACCGGCAGCGGCGACAGCGTCGCCTGCAGGACCTCGTGCGATTCCTGCTGGTCAACAACCACTGCATCACTGACCCGACGGCGGGAGTCACGCGGAGCCTGCGTACCATCATGACGTGGCTCGCCGAGGCCGGCCACGCCTGCCACATTCTCACGACCGCGCGCTTCGAAAGCGCGGTCGTCTTCACCGTCGAAGAACATCTGGAGCAGGTCGGCGCCCGTGCGCTGCCTGTATCAGAGTCCACAGCCCGGTCCTCCGACGCGAACGGGCGGCCGGTGGTTCGCTATCACGCCGGCGGCGTGCCGGTGACGTTGTTGCTGACGCGCCACAACGACGAAGCGTCCCCCGATCCATCCGAGTCGCGACAGTATCTCGATCTGGTCGATAACCTGCTCAGCGCGTTCTCGCCCGACCAGGTGATCGCCTGCAACGCCCATCCCATGATCGGGGCAGCGATGGCCAGAGCGCGTGCCTTGGGGATGACCACGGCGTTTGCAGTGCGCGGCTACGGCTATTACAACCGGCGCTATTTCGAGCACGTCGACCACGCGTTCACGTGCAGCGAGTACCTGACAGAGGTCTATCGCGCCCGCATCGGCCTGGTCAGCGTCCCGCTTGAGCCGCCGATCGACTGGTCAACGGTCGTGGCGCCTCCAGGTGCGCGCCGCTTCGTCACCTTCGTTCACCCGGCACCCCACAAGGGCTTGTTCGTGTTCGCCCGGCTTGCCGACATGCTGGGATCTCGCAGGCCGGACATTCCAATGCTGGTCGTGCAGTCTGGCCGCAGCGCCGGGGCGCTCAACGCGATTCCCGGCATCGACTTCGGCAAGTACCCGCAGATCCTGGCCTCGCCACCCGTGTCGGCTCCGGCAGACTTTCTGGAGCTGACCCGCATTCTGCTCGTGCCGTCTGTCTGGGAGGAGCCCTTCGGCCGGGTGGCGGCCGAGGCGATGATCAACGGTATCCCCACGCTCGTCAGCAATCGCGGATCGCTGCCGCACGTCGTCGGCGGCGATGTGAGAAATGGCGGTGGCGGATTCGTGCTGCCGCTGCCGGACTGGCTGACCGTGGACACGCTGGCGCTGCCCAGCGAAGGCGACCTCGAGCCGTGGTACGACGCGGTCTGTGCGCTTTGGGACGATCCGGCCTGGTATGGTCTGGTGGCGGAACGGGCGCAGCGGATCGCGAGCGAGCGCTACGCGGAGGACGTCTCCCGTGCCCGACACGTGACGTACTTCACGTCGCTGGCACGGGAGTCGACTCCGCTCGGAGCCCGGTTGAGGCAGACGGGCTAGTTGCCTCCGCGACCGCCGCCGCGGCCGCCTCCGGCGCCGGCGCCGCCGCCGCGCGCCGGCTCCACATACTCGGGAATCTTCTCGCCGCGGGCCACGGCCTCGGCCCGCCGCTTCTCCTCGGCGCGCGACCCGGCGAGGAGATTTGGCATCGCGTAGTTGCCCTCGTGGCAGCCGTATTCGTAGTAGCCGTAGCTCTCTTCGCGCGGGATCGGCAGGCGCAGCGTCCACGACGCGGTGTAGACCTTGGGGTCGTTCACCGTCATACGGTAGTCGAGCGTGTGCGCGTCGGCCAGGGTGAACCGTTCGATCAGCACGCCCTCGTCCGACACGGGCTGGCCGTTGACGGGCGACTCGGGCTTGACGTTCCGGGTTTCGACGACCAGCACATCGCCTTCCCAGTGGCCAACCGACGTGCCCATCCAATTCCTGACGGCGCCCACCTGCTTGCGGCCGTCGGTCGGGATCACGCGCGTCTCGTGGATCATCTCGTTCTGGAACGCGAGCCAGCCCGGCCCCTGCACGATGCGGCTGCCGGAGTTGTAGATCTTCGGGGTGATCGAATTCAGCACGCCGGTGCTGATGCAGCGGTCGTAGTTGCTGCGATCGGTGGTCCACTCGGCCTCGACGCCGTTCAGTTGCCTGCGGCGGGCGGCCTGGGCCTGCTGACGCTGCGTCGCCGCGGCCTGGGCCGCCGGCGTCAACGCCGGAATCCGGCCGTCCGGCGGGTCGATGACGTAGGAGGACACGCGGCTGACGCTCCTGGCGCGTTCGAGCCAATGCGGTGGCGGCGAGACGGCGCCGCCGACGGTGCCGAACCTGGCCTCGAACTCCTCGGCCCGTTCCAGCGAGAACTCGTCGCTGTTGTCGTTGGCCACGTTCTGATCGCGCTGCGCGACGCGCTGCTTGAACTCGTCGTCGCTCAACCGGTAGCGCGGGCCGACCGTCTGCGCGCGCGCCATCGGAATGCCCTGGAGGTCGTTGGCGTTGTAGGTGCCCTGGAGGTCCGGCTCGCCCCAGGGGGTCTTCGGCACCTTGTAGCTCCCCAGCGCCGGCACGGTCCCGTCCGGCGTCATCACACCAGGCGAGTCCACGCGGCCTTGTCCGGACACACCGCTGCTCGTGAGGATCGCGGTGCCCGCCAGCGCCATCAGCGCTCGAAGAATGAGACGTCTCATGTGCTCTCCCTCGGTGGGTCCCAAGGCGGGACTCACCCCCTTGACGTAGAGTCTACCGCTGCTGACGGTCGGACGTCGCTACCGCGCGCATTGTAGGCGGAATATCATCGGCGTCAATGAAGCGCAAGAGACTGCTGGCAGCGATCGTCGTGGTGGGCCTGGCCGTGTCCGGCGTGGCGGCGCAACGCGGCCCGCGGATTCCGCCCACCGGCGCGATCACGCAGGTCCGCGACACCCTCTACGTGATTCCCGGCGCCGGCGGCAACACGACCGTGTTCGTGACCAGTGCAGGCGTCGTGCTCGTCGACACCAAGCTCGCCAACAACGGCGAGGCGATCCTGAACCAGGTGCGCACGGTCACCGACAGGCCGGTGTCGATGATCATCAACACGCACACGCACCCGGATCACAACGGCAGCAACGACTACTTCAAGGCCGCGCGGCCGGCGATCGAGGTCGTGACCCACGAGAACACGAAGAAGTGGATCGATGCCAACCCGCGATCGAACGCCGCGATGAAGCCCGATCGCACCTTCTCCGACAAGGTGACGCTCGGGACTGGCAAAGACCGTATCGACCTTTACTACTTCGGCGCCGGCCACACCAACGGCGACGCCTTCGTGGTGTTCCCGTCGGTGCGGGCGATGTGCATCGGCGATCTGATGGCGTGGAAGATGGCGCCGCTCATCGATCCGGCGACCGGCGGCAGCGTGGTCGCGCTGCCCGACACGCTCGAGAAGGCGTTGAAGGGCATCAAGAACGTGGACACCGTCATCGAGGGCCACGGCGACGTCAACACCTGGGCGGGATTCCGGGACTACACGCGAGTTCAACCGCGCGCTGCTCGACGCTGCCAAGGGCGGCCTGGGCGAAGCAGACCGCCGAGGACGTCGCTGCCAGCCTGAAGCCGAGGTTCCCGGCCTTTACGGGGGAAGAGCTGCTGCCTGATCTGGAGTACGGCGGGACGCCGCTGTCGCGAGCCGTGATCAACGTGAACGTGGCGTTCCAGGAGTTGAGGGGCGAGCCGGTCACGACCAATTTCGGTGCCCGGCCCGGCGGACCCGCGGCACCCGGCCGATGATCACCCCTTCCGGAACGTCACCGGCATTCCGCCCTGGGCGCTGTTCAGCGTGCCGCGTGATGGACGTGCCGTCCGCCGAGAGCTCGCCGGCAAACGTCCACGGCTGCGTGTTGGGCAACTCGAAGTTCATCCGCCGGTCTTTCATCGTGAAGTCCCGCAGCGCCTTGTCGACCGTCTGCGCGACCTTGCCGCGGAAGGTCTTGAGATCGGTGCCGATCAGTTTTCCCTGAACGGTTCCATCGGGGTTCCTGCGTGAACTCCAGGAAGATGTCGTAGTCGAGCGTGGCGAGGCGGGGCCGGCCAGTCCACCGCCCGGTCAGCGCATTGGCGACCTCTGCCGGCGCCTGGACCGTCGCGGCGGGTGGTTCCTGTGTCGGATGCTCGCGCTCGTAGCGGTTCGTGTCGCCGTAGTTCTGGACGATCGTGTTCCCCTCGTGGCACGCGTATTCCCACCACTGGTAGGTCGGGTCGTTGCGCATCGGGTAGCGCACCGTGAACGGACGCGTGAGGATGACCGGATCCTCGGTCTTGATCTCGTACAGCCACGTCGCGTCGTTGAGACGCGTGATCCGCTCGGTCGTCTTCAGCTTGTCGCTGACGGGGAAGCGATTCCCCGCCGGCGATCCGACGACCGCGAGGTTGATCAGCGGCGGGCCTTCCTTGTAGTTCGTCGTCTCGACGACGAGCGTGTTGCCCTCCCAGTGTCCCCGCGACTCGCCCATGTACTGCTTGTGCGCCGACGACAGCGGCGCCCGGCCGTCCGTGTAGATGACGCGCGTGTCGTGAATCATCTCGAGGTCGAACACGACGACTCCCGGCGCCTGCCAGATCGTGAACCCGCCGTTGTAGCGATACGGCATCATCGACGAGGGCATGCCGCGCGAGCGGCAGTTGTCCCAGAAGTCGAAATCGAGCGGGCCGTCGTACACCGGATCCTCGGCCGGCAGCGCCCAGGAGCTGCCCATCTGGAGCGCGCGGCGCTTGCCCTCCGGGGTCGATGTCCGGCAGCAAGCCGCTCGGCGGATCGACGATGAGGCTGGTCTGCCGCTGCGGAGTGGCGGGGTCGGTGACGCCGGTGAGCAGCGCGCGGCCGAACTCGCCCTTTGCGATCAGCTGTCGGCCGAGGTCGCCGCGGCCGGCGGCTGCGGCGAGGCGCTGCTTGTGCTCCTCTTCCGTCCACCACTTCTTGTTCATGTCGCACGGCGGACCGCCGAAGCGGTAGCTGTTGGCGCAACGCTCGAGCGGAACACCAGCGGCCTGCATCATGTTCAACGTGGCCTGAATATCGGGCTCACCCCACGGTGTCTTCGGGTGCACCCAGCCTTTCGGGGTCTCGATGAAGTGGTTGGCCTCGCTTGGCGGGCCGAGAATCGACTGGCCCTGCGTGGTGGCTACGAAGATCGCGGCTGCCGCGGCGCCGAGCAGCAGCGCTGCTGCATCGTCGGCATGATCCGGTGCATGGTCACTCCTGTGGCCGGCGGAACATGGGCGCCAGCCCCAAGCCTACGGTACTGCAACAGCACTATGATCCTGTCTCACATGGAGTCACACGCGGTTGATCGAGCCCGTCCAGGCGCGTCGCCGTCCTGGTCGGCTGTGGCGTCCTCTGTCTGACGGCAGGCGCGGCGTGCAGGGCCGCTCGCTCGTCCGGTCGATCGCGCGGCGCTGGATGTCGCGGCGGCGACCAAGGAGACCGACGACTGGCGCGCCGCGCACGAGGCGAGCTATCGGCGCGACTGGGCGACGATTGCGGGCCTGCACTTCCTCGAGCCCGGCAGCCACACGGCAGGCAGCGCCGCACCAACGACATCGTCCTGCCGGCGTCCGCTCGCGCCGCTGCATCGGGCGGTTCGTGCTTCGCGGCGACGTCGTACGCTTCGAGCCGGAGCCCGAATCACGCGTGTTGCTCCGCGCGTCAGCCGGTCACGCAGCCCGTCGATCTCGCCGACGACGGAGCCGACGAGCCCGATCTGCTCGAGGTCGGCAGCATCCGGATGGTCGTGCACAGGAGCGGCGAACGGAAGTCTCTTCGCGTCTGGGATCCCGAGGGCGAGCTGGCGCGCGGGTTCCTCGGCTTCAAGTGGTTTCCGATCCAGATGGACTACCGCGTCACCGGGCGCTTCATTCCCGACGCGACCCCTCGCGACGTGCACGTGCTGAACACCTTCGGCGATGCGGACACGTTCAAGACCGAGGGCGTCGTCGAGTTCACGCTGCAGGGACAGACGCTGCGGCTCCGGCCGTTCACGACCCGGCCGAAGCGGTTCTATTTCGTGTTTCGCGATCGATCGAGCGGGGAAGAGACCTACGAGGCGGCGCGCTTTCTCTACTCCGATCTTCGCGACGACAACACGACCGTGCTCGATTTCAACCAGGCCTACAACCCGCCCTGTGCCTTCAACCCCTACACGACGTGTCCGATTCCCCTGCCTGAGAACCGGCTCGCCGTGAAGGTTCTTGCCGGCGAGCGCGCGTACCCGGTCCATGTCGCACTGCCCAAGTCCTGACGCTCGAGACGATCACCGGGCCGCGGCCAGCGCCGCCCGCATGGAGAGCGCCACCCCCGTGTAGAGGGGGCTGCCTGGGCTGGTGCCCAGCAGGGCAAGTGTGGCCAGTTGGGCGCGGTACGCGTCCACCTCGCTGCTCCCATGACGGACGTGCGCTTCCTCATGCACCAGGATGCTGGCCAGCTTCCGCACGGGGGCGACGTGCCCACACCGGTTGTTGGAGCGCTGGATGCTGCGGAACATTTCGCTGGACGTGAGCGACGTAAGATTGTCTCGACGCCAGTCCGTGTGAACGCCTCGGCGAGCGCTGACACGTCCGGCGGCCGTTCGACCAGCAATACGATGGGAGGGAAGGTGGCCGCGCTGCGTCCCAGGATGTCCAGCGCGCACACGAGTACCGTCGCCGCACTCCACATGACCGGCCTCTCTTCGCAGGCCGGCTTCTCCTTATACTGACGGGAGTCCCGCCCTTGATTCATGCGCGCCGCAGCTGCCGGCGCGTGTCTGATGTAGACGATGGCTGGGGAATCAGGGTTCCATCTCGGGAGGTGAGAGAGGGGTACACATGGACCGTGTTCTGCTCGGAGCGGTGGTTCTGGTCGCGTCGGTGTCGGCGCGGGCGCAAGTCGTCACGACGGTCGCTCCGGGGGCGCTCACCTTGTCAACTACTCTGCTCTCGGGTTGTCTTCCTGCCAGCGGGAAGGTGACGTTGACGGCTCCGGCGCCGCCGGCCGGCATGACGGTGGCCCTCTCGAGCGACAACGTCAACGCAACCGTACCCGCGCAGGTGATGTTCAACGCCGGTCTGCTTTCCAAGAGCTTCTCGGTAAAGACGACGGCCGTTGCAGACACAGAGACCGCCACCATTACCGCGGTCGGCGCCGCGTGGACACGCTCGATCGTGCTGACGCTGAAACCGATGGTCCCGAAAAAGATCACGCTGCTGCCCAACCCTGTGGCCGGAGGCATGGGCGTGGACGGGATAGTGGTCCTGGAGTGCGCCGCCGGTCCCGGCGACGTCGTCGTGACGCTGAGCTCGAACAAGCCCGCCGCCGCGATGCCCACGCCGGCAGTGACGGTCCCACTGGGCGCGACGCAGGCGCCATTCGCCCTGACGACCGGCTCGGTCGGCAAGCGCGCCACGGCGTCCATCAAGGCGACGACCAAAGGCGGCACGATGGCGAAGACGTTGACCGTGATCCCAGGCTGAATCGTCGATGAACCTGGTACGGCACGTGCTTCGGTAGCGGCTCGAGCCGCAGCGGCACGGCGGGCGCCCAGTGAGCGTGGTGTGCGTGCGTTATACTTGCGCTCGCGCATGAGGAAACTGACCCGGCACCTCTATTTCTGGGTCCTGCTCGCCATCCTCGCGGGCGGGACGCTCGGGCTACGTCGATCCGGCGACCGCGGTGAAGCTGAAGCCGCTCGGCGACGGCTTCATCGCGCTCGTCAAGATGCTCATCAGCCCGATCATCTTCTGCACCGTCGTCCTCGGCATCGCCGGCGCCGGCGACATGAAGAAGGTCGGCCGCGTCGGCGGCAAGGCGCTGATCTACTTCGAGGTCGTCTCGACGCGTCGCGCTCGTCATCGGCCTCGTCGTGGTCAACGTGGTGCGGCCGGGCGCCGGCTTCAACGTCGACCCCGCCACCCTCGACGCGAACGCCGTCGCCGACTACGCGAAGCGCGCCGCCGACGCAGACCACCACCGACTTCATCCTGCACATCATCCCGACGACGTTCATCGACGCGTTCACCGGCTCGGGCGATCTGCTGCAGGTGCTGTTCGTGGCCGATCCTCTTCGGCTACGCCATGACGCACATGGGCGCGCAGGGCGACACCGTGCACCACTTCATCGAGGCCTGCTCGCACATCTTCTTCGCGATGATGAACGCGCTGATGAAGCTGGCGCCGATCGGCGCCGGCGGCGCGATGGCGTTCACCATCGGCCGCTACGGCATCGACTCGCTGCGGCCGCTGGCCGCGCTGATGGGCAGCTTCTACCTGACCTGCCTGCTGTTCGTCCTGGTGGTGCTCGGCACGCATCGCCGCCTTCACCGGCTTCAGCATCCTGCGCTTCATCGCCTACATCAAGGACGAGCTGCTGACCGTGCTCGGCACGTCGTCGTCGGAATCGGCGCTCGTGCCGCTGATGCAGAAGCTCGAGCGGCTGGGCTGCTCGCGATCGGTCGTCGGCCTGGTCGTGCCGTCCGGCTACTCGTTCAACCTCGACGGCACCAACATCTACCTGACGATGGCCGCGCTGTTCGTCGCGCAGGCGCTCAACATCGAGCTCACGCTGCGGCAGCAGCTGACGCTGCTCGGCGTCGCGATGCTGACGTCCAAGGGCGCGTCGGGCGTGACCGGCGCCGGCTTCATCACGCTGGCCGCCACGCTGGCCGTCGTCCCGTCGATTCCGGTGGCCGGGCTGGCGCTCATCCTCGGCATCGACCGCTTCATGTCCGAGGCGCGGTCGATCACCAACTTCATCGGCAACGGCGTCGCCGCCATCGTCGTGGCGCGCTGGGAGGGCGAGCTGGACGCGACACGGCTGACCGAGGAGCTGTCGGGCCGGACGACGATGCCGCCGACCAACCGGCCCCAGGCCGCCTGATGCACTGGATCGACTGGTGCGTCCTCGTCGGCTTCATGACGTGGATCGTTTATGACGGCCTGAGGCGCACGAAGGACAGCCAGGAACTCGACGGCTACTTCCTGGCCAAGCGCAGCATCCCCTGGTGGGCCGCCGGGATCTCCGTGATGGCCACGCAGCTCAGCGCCATCACGATGATCGGCACCACCGGGCAGGGCTACAACGACGGGCTGCGCTTCATCCAGTTCTACTTCGGCCTGCCGCTGGCGATGGTGGTGCTGTCGATCACGCTGGTGCCGTTCTTCTACAACTCCGGCGTCTACACCGCGTACGAGTACCTGGAGCGGCGCTTCGACGCCAAGACGCGGGCGTTCACCAGCCTGCTGTTCCTCCTGTCGCGAGGCATGTCGTGCGGGGCCGTCGTGGCGGCCCCGGCCGTGGTGCTGTCACTCGTGCTCGGGCTCGACGTCACATCCACCGCGCTTCTCATCGCCGCCCCGGCGGTCCTGTACACGATGTTCGGCGGGGTGCAGGCGGTCACCTGGACCGACGTGAAGATCATGGGCCTGATCGTGTTCGGGCTGTTCGCCGTCATTGCCGCCGCCGTGGCCGGCTTTCCCGACGGAGTCGGCCTGGCGGACGGGTTCAGCATCGCCGCCGCCACCGGCCGGCTGCGCACCTTCGACTTCAGCTTCGATCTGACGAACCAGTACACCTTCTGGTCCGGCACCATCGCCGCGTTCTTCCTGTTCTGCTCGTACTTCGGCACCGATCAGAGCCAGGTGCAGCGCTATCTCACGGCCAAGTCCGCCGACGAGGCCCGGCGCTCGCTGCTGATGAGCGGCTACTGGAAGATCCCGCTGCAGGCGCTGGTGCTGGTGCTGGGCGTGCTGGTGTTCGTGTTCTACGTGTTCAACCCGCCACCGCTGATCTTCAGCAGTACCGCCATCGAGCGCCTGGACGGCGACGCGCGCGCGGCCTACGCGGGGCTCGAACAGGAGCACGCAGCCGCGATCGGCCGCCGCCGCGACGCCGCCACCGAGCTGGCGCGCGCGCGGAAGGCAACGGACACGACGGTGGAGGCGGCCGCGCGCGACCGGGTGCGCACGGAAAGTGCCGCGCTGGATCAGGTTCGGCGTCGTGCCCGGGAACTGGTGCGGTCGTCGACCGGCGACGCCGCGTTCGACGACGTCAACTACGTCATCCCGACGTTCATCCTGCAGCAGCTGCCGGTCGGCCTCGTCGGGCTGTTGATTCTGGCGATCCTGCTCGCGGCCACCGACACGATCGCCGGCGAGCTGAACTCGCTCTCCACGGCCACAGTGATCGACTTCTACCGCCGCTGGGCCAGGCCCTCGGCCACCGACGCGCACTACCTCGCGGTGTCGAAGGCCGCCACGGCGGTATGGGGCGTGTTCGCGTGCGGAGTGGCCGTGTGGGCGGCCGAGCTCGGCTCGTTGATCGAGGTGGTGAACCGGATCGGCTCGTTCTTCTACGGATCGCTGCTCGGCGTCTTCATCCTGGCGATCGGGTTCCCGCGGGCGACAGGGAACGGCGCCTGCGTCGGGCTCGTTGCCGGAATGGCCGCTGTCGCCGCCACCGCCGCGTTCACCCCCGTGGCCTTCCTCTGGCACAACGTGATCGGTGCCGTGGTGGTGGTCGTCGTCGGGCTGGTGGTCAGCGAGGCCGCCCGCGCGTTGAGCGCCTCCTAGACGCGGCGCCTACTTGCCGACCATCAGCTGCGGCGCCTTGTTGTTCTCCTGGCACACGAACTCGATCAGGTCCGCGTCGAAGGCGTTGTCCACCATCAGGCGATGGTGGACGCGCAGTGAGAATGGCCGCGTGTAGGCCTTGGGGTCGTCGATCGTGACGTCGATCTGGATGGTGCCGTAGTTCAGGCGCCGCCAGCGCTCGGTCATCGTGGCGGCGTCGGTCAGCGGGCTGCCGTCGATGTCGAGCCAGCCACCATCCCTGAAGTTGCTCGTCTCCACCACGAAGGTGTCGCCGTCCCAGCGGCCGACGGAGTAGCCGTACCACCAGGGCTGCGCGTCGGCGGGCGGCAGCGCGCGTCCGTCCGTGAAGATCTGGCGGATGCCGGCATTGCCTTCATACAGGATCACCAGCACATCGGGCGTCTGCAGCACCTTGCGCGGCTGCGGGTGCATGTGGAACTGGATGAGGCCCATCGGCAGGCAATGCGCGTCCGGGTTTTCCTTGCTGTGCTGCTCCTTGCGTGCGGCCTTGAGCTGGGCCGCCCACGGTTGCAACGGCAAAGGCTGTTGAAAGTTCGCGAATACGTCCCCGAACGTGGCCGCCGGAGGCTCGCCGGCGGGGGAGACCGGCAGCGGAAGCACCCGTCCGCTGACGAACCACGCGTTCACCCACACGCCGGTGAAGTCGGGCTTGCCATCCGCCGTGCGCGGCGTGGGAGCGTCCAGGTTGACCGTGCCGTCGACACGCCGCGGCGCGTTCCGCTCCGGATGCGCGAGCCATTGGGCAAGCACTGGCGATTGCGCCAACGCGAGCAGCGCGATTCCTGCGGCCAAGACGTTTCTGAATTCTGAATTCTGCATTCTGAATTGCGCGCCGGCTCGGCTACGCGCGCCCTCGGAAGTAGGCCGGCTCATTCCCCGCCTTCCACTTGATGTTGCAGCCGATGCTCGGCGCGCTGCGTGCCCGGTGATGGGCAGGCCCGCCAGCACGGCGTCCACAGCTTCGCGGATGTCGCGCCCGGTCACCGGTGCCGTGCCGCTGGGACGGCTGTCGTCGAACTGGCCCCGATACGCCAGCCGGCGCGCGCCGTCGAACAGGAACAGGTCCGGCGTGCAGGCGGCGTGAAAGTCTTTGGCCGCTTGCTGCGTTTCATCGAAAAGATACGGAAACGTGTAGCCGGCCGACTCCGCCTCGCGACGCATGCCGGCGGGATCGTCTTGCGGAAACGCGTCGACGTCGTTCGAGTTGATGCCGACGATTGCCAGTCCACGCGCGCTGTACTCGCGGGCGAAGCTGGCGAAACCGGCGCGCACGTGGCGCACGAACGGGCAGTGCGGGCACAGGAACGCCACGAGCAGGGCTGGAGCCTTGGCGAAGTCGGCAGAGGACACCAGGCGCCCGTCGACATCGGGCAGCCGGAACGGCGGCATCGCTGTTCCAAGCGCCAGCATCGTCGAGGGGGTGGCGGTCATCGCGCGAATATTACCGCCCTTCAGTAAAATACCGACTTCACTTTGCGAGGAGGGCAACACATGAGCCGCGTACGGGTACTGGTCGGGACCAAGAAGGGCGCGTTCGTATTGACGTCCGACGGCGCGCGGAAGAACTGGGACGTCAGCGGACCCTTCTTCGCCGGCTGGGAGATGTACCACCTCAAGGGTTCGCCTGCGGACCCCAATCGCATCTACGCGTCCCAGACCAGCGGCTGGTTCGGCCAGGTGATGCAGCGGTCGAACGACGGCGGCGCCACGTGGGAGCCGGTGGGCAACAAGTTCGCCTATGAAGGCGTGCCCGGCACGCACCAGTGGTACGACGGCACGCCGCATCCCTGGGAGTTCAAACGGGTGTGGCACGTGGAGCCGTCGCTCACCGATCCGGACGTGGTGTATGCGGGCGTGGAGGACGCGGCGCTGTTCCAGTCCACCGACGGCGGCCAGAACTGGCAGGAGCTGAAGGGACTGCGAGAGCACGGCTCGGGGTCCACGTGGGCGCCCGGCGCCGGTGGCCTGGGCCTGCACACGATCATCCTGGATCCCAGCAACACCAAGCGGATGTTCATCGCCATCTCCGCGGCCGGTGCATTCCGCAGCGAGGACGGCGGCGCGTCGTGGAAGGCGATCAACCGCGGCCTGCGGTCGCAGTACATCCCGGATCCGGAAGCGGAGGTCGGCCACTGCGTGCACCGCATCGCGATGCACCCGTCGCGGCCCAACGTGCTCTTCATGCAGAAGCACTGGGACGTGCTGCGGACCGACGACTCAGGCGACAACTGGCGCGAGGTCAGCGGCAACCTGCCGACCGACTTCGGCTTCGTGATTGACGTGCACGCGCACGAGCCTGAGACCATCTACGTGGTGCCGATCAAGAGCGACTCCGAGCACTTTCCGCTCGACGGCCAGCTGAAGGTGTTCCGCAGCCGCTCCGGCGGCGAGGAGTGGGAGCCGTTGACCAAGGGGCTGCCGCAGAAGGACTGTTACGTGAACGTGCTGCGCGACGCGATGGCCGTGGACACGCTGGACGCGTGCGGCGTCTACTTCGGCACGACCGGCGGCCAGGTCTTTGCCTCGTCCGACGCGGGCGACACGTGGGCACCCATTGTCAGCACGCTGCCGGCGGTGCTCTCGGTCGAGGTGCAGACACTGCCGTGACCCATCAGGTGCGTGTCGAGCTGCCGTTCCACCTGCGCACGCTGGCGCGCGTGCCGGGCGAGATCTCCGTGGAGGTCGAGGGCGCGGTCACGGTTGGGTCGGTGCTGGACGCGGTGGAGCGCCGGTATCCGGTGCTGCTCGGCACCATCCGCGACCACGACACGCTGAAGCGGCGCGCGTTCCTGCGCTTCTTCGCCTGCCAGGAAGACCTGTCGCTCGAGCCCGCCGATTTCGTGCTGCCGGACCGGGTGGCGAACGGCGCCGAGCCGCTTCTGGTGGTGGGGGCGCTGGCGGGCGGCTAGGACGCCACGCCGGCCGCTTCCTGACACGACGGCGCGGCCGCCAGCGCGTCGAGCAGCCGCTGCTTCGAGACCGGCTTGGTGAGGTGCCCGTCGCAGCCGGCCTCGCGGGCAGCCCGCGCGTCCTCGGTGGTGGCGCTGGCCGTGAGTGCCAGGATGAAGGCGCGCGTCCGCTGTTGCTCGCGCTCGAGCTGACGGATGGTGCGAGTCGCCGCCAAGCCGTCCATCACCGGCATGTGGACGTCCATCAGCACCACGTCGAACGCCCCTTGCGCCATGTGCTCCACCGCCGCGAGGCCGTTTTCGACGAACACGAGCTCGTGCGGGGTCGCTTTCAGGAACGCCCGCACCACTGATCGGTTGGTTTCCACGTCGTCGGCAACCAGGATGCGCAGCGGCGCGTGCGGGGCTTCGTCCGGCAGGCTCAGCGACGTCTCCGCGCTCGGCTGCGGCGCGGGCGTGGGCTGGCCGATCTGGAACGTGACCCGGAAGCTGAAGGTGCTGCCGTGCCCGACAGTGCTGGCGACTTCGAGCCGTCCGCCCAACCGGTCCACGATGCGCCGGCTGATCGCCAGGCCGAGACCCGTGCCGCCGTAGTGGCGGGTCGTAGAGGAGTCGGCCTGGCGGAAGTCCTCGAAGATGGTCGCGAACTTGTCTTCAGGGATGCCGATGCCCGTGTCGGACACGGCAAACATCACCTCCCCCGTCGCGGCACCCTCGGGTGTCGTGGCCTCCAGCGACACCTGCCCCCGATCGGTGAACTTGATCGCGTTGCTCAACAGGTTGAGCAGCACCTGGTTGATCCGGGTCGGGTCGCCGACCAGGTCAGTGGGCAGGTCCGTGGAGCGCTTCAGAACGATCCCCAGGCCTTTGGCCTTGGCCTTCGGTTCCACCAGCGCGATGCAGCGCTCCAGCAGCTGGTCGAGGCGGAAGTCCGCGTGTTCCAGCTCGAACCGTCCCGACTCGATCTTCGACAGGTCCAGCAGATCGTTGATGAGCGTCATCAGCGTGCTGCCGGCGTCGCGGAAGAGTCCCACGTACTCGCGCTGTTCCTCGCTCAGGGGCGACTCGCTGAGCAAATCCGCCATCGCCAGGATGGCGTTCATGGGCGTGCGAATCTCGTGGCTCATCGCCGCGAGGAACTGGCTCTTGGCCCGGTTCGCTTCCTGCGCGTGCAGCGTCTGATCGCGCAGCTGCTCCAGGTTGCGGTTCAGTTCATGTTCCAGGCGCCGCTGTTCGGTCACGTCCACCGCGATGCCCAGGGATCCCAGCAGCGCGCCCTCGCGGTTGTGGACCGCTGTGACCACCAGCTGGACGTCCAGCGTGGTGCCGTCCTTTCGGACGTAGGTCCAGTCGCGCTGATCGAAGCGGCCTTGCTTCGCGTACTCGACGAACACGTCGAAACCCTCGATGCGGCGGCCAAACTCCTTCGAGAGCGCAGCCGCCCGCGCCTGGACCTCCGACGCCAGGTGGATGACCTGTGGCTGCGCCTTGCCGATCATCTCCTCGGCGGTGTAGCCGAGCATGCGCTCGGCACCACGATTGAACAGGCGGATCACGCCGTCGTTGTCGGCCGAGATGATCGAGACCTGGGTTGCCGCGTCGAGCACGCCCTGGAGGCGCGCCTGTATCTGGTCCAGTTCCTGGTTGGCGCGCACCAGTTCCGCGGTCCGCTGTTCGACGCGGGCCTCGAGACTCTCGGTGAACCGCCGCCGCGACTCGAGCAGCGCGGACTCGGCTTCTTTCCGGGCGGAAATGTCCACGTTGATGCCGCGCAGGTGGGTTGGGACGCCCTCGGCGTTGCAAGACACCTGGGCGCGGCCCAGCAGCCAATGCGTGGAGCCGTCGGGCCAGACGGCGCGGAACTCGACTGAGTACCCGGATCGATCGGCGACGGCCCCGGCCGCCGCCTGCTGCAGCGTGTCCCGATCGTCGGGGTGCACCCGCGCGATCATGTCGGCGACGGTCTCGAGCTGGCCCAGGTCCGTCAGCCCGAACAGGCGCTTCAGCTCGCCGTGTCCCTGCAGCGCTCCAGTGGCGAGTTCCACGGTCCAAGGCGCCAGCCTGACGCTGTCGACGATCTGGCGCAGCTGCGCATCCTGATCGCGCCGCCGCGCCTCGGCTCGCGCTTCGATCTGGGAGTTCAGGACCACCACCTGGCGCGCGAACTCCTGGCTCGATTGCCAGAGGTAGAGCGACGTGCCGACGAACATCGCGATCAGCAGCCCCCCGACGAGCAGCAGGTCCACCACCGGCCATCCGGCGGGAAGCGTCCGCCGCGCGACCGCGATCGTCCAACGCTGTCCCAGCAGGTCGATGCTTTCGGTGGCCACGCCTTCGACCGGCGGCGTGGGCAGCCCTGCGCCAGAGAGGGCGGCGCGGCGCTCGCCGACAAAGAGCTCCATGCGCTCGTTGGGATCTCGTACCGTGGCGTCGAAGAGCCGCTGCATGTCGACGATCGCCACCAGCGTCGGCGCCTGACGCTCGGTGGTCACGGCCAGCGCGAGCCGCCGTGCATCGCCGGTCCACGACAGTCTGGCGCCGCCGCGATGGGTGCTCGCGGCTTGCGTCAGTTGGGCTACGTCTGGGTCCTCTTCGACTCCGTCCACCGGGTTCGCGGCCGGCCTGAATGCGACCGCGGTCCCGTCGGCCGCCACCCAGCCCAGGCGCTGTATGGCGGGGAAATCGCGCAGATAAGTCGTGAGATCACGCCGGCAGGCGGATGCGACGGCGCAGGCCGACGTCCAGCGATCGTGCAAGCGGGCCAGTGCCAGCACCAGGTCGTTCATTTGCAGCACGTTGGCCTGGACCGCGCTCGAGGCCCGCTGGTGCGTGTCCGCGGCCAGCGCTGCCTGTTGCTGCGTGCGCACTCCATCCCACAAGACGACCGTCAGGGCGGCCACGCACAGGCCGGCGGCCACGGCCTTCGGCGGCAGCCGCCGGGCGCTGGGCCCCGTCGTCATCGTGAGGCGATCCGGGCGGCCGTATGCATCGCCAGCCCCCGGCGGCTCGAACGCGCGGTCCATGCTGCGCATAATCGGCCGGGCCGTAGCCGGTCTTGATTCTCCGGGGTATGCTTCTCGACCATGAGCAGAACCCACAACGACCAGGTGTTGAATCTGTATCGCCGCTACGCCAGCGGCGGCGTGTCGCGACGCGATTTCATGAGGCGACGCCACGGCGCTGGGCATCGCCGGGTCGGCGGCGTCCGCGCTCGGCGCGCTGGCCGGCAACGAGGCCGCGGCCGCCGCGGCTGGCCGCGCAGGCGGCCGGGCGGTCCCGCCGCGCAGAAGCTGGCGCTCGACCTGTCCGAGTGGAGCTACATGTGGGTGAACGTGAAGCGCGCCGACACGGCGCTGGGCAGCTTCGTCGGCGGCCAGCAGATGTACGTCGAGTACATGGTGCCGTCGCGCGTGCGCAAGCCGTTCCCGATCGTGCTCGTGCACGGCGGCGGCGGGACAGGGGCTGGACTGGATGGGCACGCCCGATGGCCGGCCCGGCTGGTTCCAGTATCTGGCGGCTGAGGGCTACCGCGTCTACGTCGTCGATCGGCCGGGACACGGACGCTCGCCGTTGCATCCGTACGTCCACGGCGGCTTCCCGGCGCGCGCGGGCACGATGGAGGGGCTGCAGGGCAACTTCATCCCGCCGGCGCCGGGCAACACCGACAAGTTCCGCCGCAACCACACGCAGTGGCCGGGCCCTGGCGCGATCGGCGGCGCCGGACGTCGCCGCGTTCCTCGCGTCGCAGGGCGGCAGCTACGTGCAGCAGCAACAGCCCGGTGGCGCACCGGCGCAGGGCGGTCGCCGCGGGCCGCAGGGTGGGCCTGGCGCGCGCGCCGGCAGGCCCACCGGTGCCGGCCAATCAGCAGCCGGCCGGCGCGCCCAACCTGGCGCACGCCGCGTGGCGTGAAGCGGGCGCGGAACTGCTGGACAAGATCGGCCCGGCGATCATCATGACGCACTCGGCCGGCGGCCCGTTCGGGCTGCTGGTGGCCGAGGCGCGTCCGAATCTCGTGAAGGCGACGGTGATCATCGAGGGCGCAGGCACGGCGTTCGCCGGCGGCAACCGCTGGGGCCTGTCGACGATTCCCGTCACCTACGATCCGCCGGTCAAGGATCCGTCGGAGATCAAGGTGGTGCGGGTCGAGAACCCCGAGCCGGACGTGGACGGCTACTTCCTGCAGGTCGAGCCCGCGCGGAAGCTTCCGAACCTGAAGAACACCGCTCGTGCTGACCGTCACGGCACCCGCGTCCAACGCCGCGCCGGGCAATCCCGGCCAGGTGGCGTTCCTGAAGCAGGCGGGCGTGAAGGCCGAAGAGCTGCGCATCGAGCGCGACGCCGGCCTGCGCGGCAACAGCCACATGATGATGGTGGAGAAGAACAACCGCGAGGTGCTGCAGCCGATCCTCAACTGGCTGGACAAGAACGTCACCGGCAGCGCGCCGGCCTACAAGAAGCGCGGCACCGACTCCACGGCGATGCGCCTGGCCGACATGGGCTACTTCTGGGTGGGCGCCGAGCCCAAGAAGATGGACTACGGCACCATCGTGTCGGGGCAGATGTACGTCCAGTACCTGATCCCCGAGCAGATCCGCCAGCCGCTGCCCGATCGTGCTCGTGCACGGCGGCGGCGGTCAGAGCACCGACTACATGGGCCTCGACGGCAACGCCAGCTGGGCGCACTACTACGTGCAGGCCGGCTACCAGGTGTACCTGGTGGATCGCCCGGGCCACGGCCGCGTGCCGAATCACCCGGACACGACCGGAACCGGTCGGCGGCGATGCCCACCTACGACTTCGTCTCGCGCGCAGCTGCGTGCGCGCGGCCACCGGCACGCCGCGGCGGTGGATGGGCACGGGGCTGGTCGGGCGATCCGCTGCTCGATCAGTGGATGGCGTCGTCCGAACGCGGCGCCCACCAACAACCAGGCGATGATGCGAGCTGTGGCGCAGCCGCGGCGCGATGCTCCTCGACAAGATCGGCCCGGCCATCATCCAGACGCACTCGGCCGGCGGCCCGTTCGGGTGGCTGACGGCCGACGAGCGGCCCAACCTGGTGAAGGCCGTCGTGTCGCTTCGAAGGCGCGCCGGCCCCGCTGGTCGGACAGGGCGGCGCGGCGCAGCCGCTGCCGAACCTGAAGGGCATCCCGATCCTCTACTTCGAGGCGGAGAACTCCGGCTTCGCGTTCGGCCGGCAGTTGCTGCCGGCGCTGAAGCAGTCGGGCGCGGCGGCCGAGTACCTGGCGCTGAAGGACCGCGGCATCACCGGCAACGGCCACTTCGCGATGGTCGAGACCAACCGCAAGGAAATCTTCGAGGTGCTGCGGGGCTGGATCGAGAGCAAGCTGCCGGCCGCGGAAACACGACCGCTCGGCTGTAGAGCTTCCGGTTTGGCGCGCCGGGCAACGGCGCGCCCGCCGCCACCGTCAAAGGGGTATGGCGGTAGTAGGTGATGGACGCTGCGCTTCGTGCCCTGAACCGGTTTCGGCCTGGGGGCCCGCGTGGGCGAGCGCGCGCCGCCTGTCCGATCCACGCGGCTGGCTGCGCGCGCAGTTGCGCGGCGGTGCGCCACGGCTGGCCGCCGCCAGCCGGGCGCCGACGCCCGAGACCATCGGCGATGCCGTGCGAGGCCTGCGCCAGCTGGGGCGCGGCGACGACGAAGCAGCGCCGGCAGGCGCGGCGCCGCCTGGTGGAGATTGGCGCCGCCGAACTGCGGCACGCGCTGACGGCACGCGTCACCTCCGAGCGTCCCGTTCGTCGAGCGGCTCGTCGCCTTCTGGTCGAACCACCTGTGCGTGTCGATGGGCGGCAAGGTGCTGGTGGCGCCGCTGGCGGGCAGCTACGAGCGCGAGGTCATCCGTCCGCACGTGCTCGGACGCTTCGAGGACATGGTGCTGGCGTCGGCCCGGCATCCGGCGATGCTGGCCTACCTCGACAACTTCCAGTCGATTGGCCCCGCGTCGCAGGGCGCGCGGCTCGGCGCGGCGGCGCGCGGGCCGTGCGCGGCGCGCGACAGCCAGGCGACCGGCGCAGCGCCGCGCCGCGGCCTGAACGAGAACTACGCGCGCGAGCTGCTGGAGCTGCACACGCTCGGCGTGAACGGCGGCTACACGCAGCAGGACGTGCAGGAGCTGGCGCGCATGCTGACCGGCTGGACGATCGACGGCCTCGGCGGCGCAGGTGCGGCCGGCGGGCGCCAGGCCGCCGGGGACGCGGGGTCGCGGGCGGTGGACGCGCCGGCGGCCGACGGTGCCCATCCGGTTCGTCTTTCGCGAGGTGCTGCACGAGCCGGGCGACCAAGACGCTGCTCGGGCACGACGCTACGGCGAGGCCGGCGTGGCGGAAGGCGAGCGCGCCATCAAGGCGCTGTGCGCGCATCCGTCCACGGCGCAGTTCGTCGCGCGGAAGCTGGTGACGCACTTCGTGAGCGACGACGCCGCCGGCGGCGGCCGTGGACGCGCGTGGCGCGGCGTGTTCCGATCGACGCGACGGCGACCTGCAAGGCCGTGGCCGACGCGCTCGATCGATCTGCCCGAGGCCTGGCAGGAAGACCGGCGCAAGTTCCGCGCGCCGCAGGACTGGCTGGTGGCCGTGCTGCGCGCGCTGGGCGCCACCGAGGTGCGCGAGAACGTCGGGCCGCTGCTGCGGCAGCTGCGCCAGCCGCTGTGGTCGCCGCCGGCGCCGAAGGGCTACGGCGACACGATGCAGGAGTGGGCCGACCCGGATTCGCTGCTCAACCGCGGCGAGCTGTCGCGGACGATCGCGCGGCTGCCGTGCTGCGCGGCCGTCGACCCGCGCTCGCTGCTCGACGTGGTGGACGTGCCCGCCGGGTGCGCCGCTGTCGGCCATGCTGGCCGACACGTCGATCGCGCGCGACGAGCGCGTGGCGCTGGCGCTGGCCGGGCCCGCGTTCCAGTGGAGATAGGGAGAGCACCATGCGCCGCCGCGCCTTCCTGCAGTCGATGTGTTACGGCGGACTGGCCACGTTCGCCCTGCCGTCGGTCAGCTTCGCGCAGGTGCGCCAGCCGGGCCGCTTCGTGTTCGTGCTGCTGCGCGGCGGCTTCGACGGGCTGGCCGCCGTCGTGCCCGTCGGGCGATCCCGCCTATCGCGAGACTCCGCGGCGCGTTCGCCTACGACGCGTCCGACGCTGACGACGCTCGACGACACGTTCGGCCTGGCGCCGGGCCTGGCGCCGCTCCGCGCGTTCTGGGACGACGGCCAGCTGGCCGTGGCGCACGCGATGGCGATTCCGCATCGCACGCGCAGCCACTTCGACGGCCAGGCCGTGCTCGAGTCGGGCCTCGACAAGCCCGTCGGGTCGTCGGACGGCTGGCTCAATCGCCTGCTGCAGGTGATGGACGGCACGCGCGCCGGCATCGCGATCGCCGCGGGCATGCCGCTGTCGCTGTCCGGGGCCTACGACGTGCAAAGCTGGTCGCCGACGCAGCTGGGCGTCGTGGACGACGCGTTCCGCGATCGGCTGGCGGCGCTGTATCGTGCCGACGCCGTGCTGCACAACCGCTTCGAGGCCGCCATCCAGCAGCAGGAGATGGTGGGCGAGGAGCCGATGGCGCGCGGCCGGGCGCGACGCGACGGCGCGGTGGCGCTGATGACCGCCGCTGCGCGCATCCTGAAGGCCGATGGCGGACCCAACGTCGCCGCGATGGAGCTGAGTGGCTGGGACACGCACGCCAACCAGGGCATGGCGGGCGGCGCGCTCGATCGGCTGCTCGGCCAGCTGGCCGAGGGCCTCATGACCTTTCGCACCGAGATGGGCGCCGCGTGGGACGTGACCACGACGTCGTCGTGATGACCGAGTTCGGCCGCACGGCGCGCGCCCAACGGCACGCGCGGCACCGACCACGGCACGGCGGGCGCGGGGTTCATCCTCGGCCCGCGGCTGGCGCGCGTCGACGTAGTGGCCGACTGGCCAGGCCTGGCGCACGAGCGCGCTGTACGAAGGACGCGATCTGCAGCCGACCCTCGACACACGCGCGCTGCTCAAGACCGCGGTCGCCGGCACCTTCGACCTCACGGCCGCGCAGCTGGACCGCGTGTTCCCCAACTCGTCGGCGGCGCGCGCGTTGCCGGGCGTGATGGCCTGACACGACCGCGGACTCAGTGCTGAACTGGTCCGTCGCTTGCAGCTGCCCATCTCGTGCGCTTGGGGGTCCCTGCTGTCATCGGTGTGACCGCTCTGGCGGCAGCCGTCTGGGTTGCGGTGGACAGCAGCCATCGATCGGAAACCCCCGTGGCCGCGCCCACACCCTCCGAGCTCGAGCGGGCCAAGGCGCCTTCCGCGAACGCGCGCGTGGTTTCGGATGCCGTGCGGCAGGACGCACTCGCCCGCGCGCAGGTATGGCGCGACTCCCGCCGGCCGCTCGCCCCGCATCTGTTCCGGGTCGCGCCGCTCGACGAGATGTCATGCCGCTTCGTCGTGACGCGGCCGGGAGGAACGACGCCGAAGTTCGATTGCGTGCTGCAGACCGGCGAGCAGGTTCGGGTCAAGTACGGCAACGGCTCGGAGATTCCTTCTGAGGCCGCGGCCACACGGCTGGTCCGCGCGCTCGGGTTCGCGGCCGACACCATCACACTCGTCCGGCGGTTGCATTGCCACGGATGCCCGGTCGAACCCTTCACGACGATGAAGACCCTAGATGTCGTGCGCGCAGGCCCGCTGTTGGCCCGCGCGGTGGACTACGACCAGTACCGGGACTTCGATTGGGTGGCGATCGAGCGCAAATACGGCGGTCAGCCGATCGAGACGGCGTCTCGATCGGGCTGGTCGTTTCAGGAGCTCGACGAGGTGGACTCGGCCAAGGGTGGGTCTCCTCGCGCCCACGTGGACGCGTTGCGGCTGCTGGCGGCGTTCCTGGCACACTGGGACAACAAGCCCGACAACCAGCGGCTGGTGTGCGTGAGCCGCCAGTGGCCGGACGGCACGGGCTGCCCGGAGCCGATGCTGGTCCTGCAGGATCTGGGCGCGGCGTTCGGTCCGCGCAAGGTGGACGTCGAGGGTTGGACCACGATCGGCATCTGGGGCGCCCGTGCGTCGTGCCAGTTGACGATGAGCAGCCTGCCGTACGGCGGCACCACGTTCTCCGACACGCGCGTGGGCGAGCCCGGCCGCCAGTTGCTGCTGAAGCGGTTGCGGCAGATGTCCGATGCCCAGGCCCGGGATCTCTTTGTCGGCGCGCGGTTCGATCAGAAGCGCGGGCTGTTCAGCGACGTCCGCCCCGTAGATGACTGGGTTCGCGCGTTCAAGGCCCGGGTCGCCATGATCAGCGACGGACCGGCATGCCCAGCGCTGTGATGCGCGACGCCGACGTCCGCCCTGTGCGCGGTTGCAGGAAGCGACCCACTCGAGCCGCGTCTACAATCAGCAAACTGTGGCACGCGCGCCCGAACACGAGATCCTGACCGTCGGCGGCCGGGAGGTGGCGGTGTCGAACCCGCGCAAGGTCCTCTTTCCACAGGCCGGCCACACCAAGCTGGATCTCGCCCGCTACTACCTCGCCGTCGCGGACGGCGCGCTGCGCGGGGCGGGCGGGCGGCCGAACATGCTGCTCCGGTTTCCCAACGGCATCGACGAGGAGTCGTTCTACCAGAAGCGCGCGCCCGAGTCGCGGCCGCCATGGGTCGAGGTGGTGGAGCTGTCGTTTCCGTCCGGCCGCACGGCGAACGAAGTGGTGCCGCGCGACGCCGCCGCGCTGGTGTGGATGGCCAACCTGGCCTGCCTCGAGCTGCATCCGCATCCGGTGCGCGCCGAGGACCTCGATCACCCCGACGAGATGCGGATCGATCTCGATCCGGTGCCTGGCGTCGAGTGGTCGCAGGTCCGCGAGGTGGCCGCCGTGGTGCGGGCGACGCTGGCCGACCTCGGCCTGGTGGGCTGGCCCAAGACATCCGGCTCGCGCGGCATGCACATCTACGTGCGGATCGAACGACGCTGGGGTTTCGCCGAGGTCCGGCGCGCGGCGCTGGCGCTGGCGCGTGAGGTGGAGCGGCGCGCGCCGGCGCTGGCGACCAGCAAGTGGTGGAAGGAGGAGCGCCACGGCGTGTTCCTCGACTACAACCAGAACGCCAAGGACCGGACGGTTGCTGCCGCCTACTCGGTGCGGCCCAAGCCCGACGCGCGCGTCTCGGCGCCGCTGGCGTGGGACGAGGTCGGCGCCTGCGACCCGGCCGACTTCACGCTGCGCACCATGCCGGCGCGGTTTGCCGAGGTCGGCGATCGCCATCGCGACATCGACGACTCGGCCGGCAGCCTCGACGCGCTGCTGGAGCTGTCGGCGCGGCAGGAGAAGGAGGGCCTCGGCGACGCGCCGTGGCCGCCGCACTACCGCAAGCAGCCGGGCGAGGCGCCGCGGGTGGCGCCGTCGAAGCGGCGCGTGCCCAGGCATCCGCTGGTCGAGATTGGGCGGGCCCGCGACAAGGCCGACGCGCTCGCGGGCCTCGAGCGCTGGAAGGCGAGACATCCCGAGGCGAGCGCGCATCTCGAGCCGGCGGACGTGCTCGTCGATGCGATGCGCGGGCGCTTCACGACCTGGACGCGCATCCGCGTCAACCTGCAGCACGTGCCGGCGGCGCTGCGGCCGGCGCAGGAAGCGCTCGACCCCGACGACGACCTGAACGACTGGCCCGCGCGAAGCGCGGGCGATAAGACACGGCGAAGACCGCTAGCGACGCGAAGCGTCGCTAGCGAAGACCTTCTCGAGCTCGTACGGAGTCGTGACCTCCAGCTGATCGTAGCGGCAGTCCTGCGGCTGGCGATCCGGTCGCCACCGCTCGAACACCGCCGCGTGCCGGAAGCGGTCGCCCTGCATGTGGTCGTACTTCACCTCGCACACCCGCTCGATCCGCAGCGGCTCCCACGACAGGTCCTTGCCGGCGCTCCAGCGGCTCTGGCCTCCCGGCATGCGGGTCGAGCCGTCGCTCGACTCGCCCACGCCCGCCACGGATGGGCGTCCAGCGCGCCCTTGCGCAGCGGCTCGAGCTCCTCGGCGAGCTGCCGCCGCGCCGCCATCGTGAACGACGAGGTGACGCCGACGTGGTGCAGCTGGCCCGAGTCGTCGTAGAGGCCGAGCAGGAGCGACCCGACCAGTTCGCCCGGGCCGTTCTTGTGCCAGCGGAACCCGGCGACCACGCAGTCGGCGGTGCGCGCGTGCTTGATCTTGAGCATCGCGCGCTTGCCCGGCTGGTATGCGCCGCCGGCCGGCTTGGCGATGACGCCGTCCAGGCCGGCGCCCTCGAACTGGGACAGCCATTCGATGGCCAGCGCGCGATCGCGCGTCAGCGGCGTGAGGTGCAGCGGCGCGCGCGCCCCGGCCAGCAGCTGCTCGAGCTGCGCGCGCCGCTCGCTCTGCGGGCGGTCGCGCAGATCCTGCGCCGCCGGCCGCAAGCAGGTCGAAGGCCACAAACGACGACGGTGTCTCGCGCGCCAGCTTCGCCACGCGCGACGCCGCCGGATGCAGCCGCATCTGCAGCGCGTCGAAGTCGAGTCCGTCCGGGGTGGCGATCACGATCTCGCCGTCGACCACGCAGCCGTCCGGCAGCTGCGCGAGCAGCACGTCGCTGCAGCTCGGGGAAGTAGCGGTCGAGCGGGCGCAGGTCGCGGCTCTGGATGAAGATGTCGCCGCTGCCGCCGCGGAACACGATCGCGCGGAACCCATCCCACTTGGGCTCGAACAGGAAGTCGCCCTCAGGCACCTCCTCGGTGAGCTTGGCGAGCATCGGCTCGACCGGCGGCTCTATTGGAAACGGCACACGCTATTAGAATGCCTTGCATGAGCCCATTGAAACGCCTGCTGGCGGCCGGTGTCTGCGGGGGTTGCCTGGCAGCCGCTCTCATGGCGACGACCGGGGAGTCGGTCGTGCGGGCGCAGGCCCCGAGCGCCGAAGACGTGGCCGCAGGCTTGCGCATCTTCCGCCAGAAGGGCGACTGCCAGGCCTGCCACGGGTGGGCGGGCGACGGTAGGAAGATGGACAGCCAGATGCCCGACGGCGCCAATCTCCGCACCACGAAACTGAACCGCGAGAAGCTGATCGTCGCGGTCAAATGCGGGGTGCCCGGCAAGGGGATGCCGTCGTTCGACCGCCTGGCCTATAGCGACGGCCGCTGCTACGGGATGAAGGAAGCGGATCTGGTGCGCACCAACCTGACGATGCCGGATCCGGCGGCGACCCTCCAGCCGCGCGAGATCGAGCAGGTGGCCGACTTCCTCTTCGCCAAGGTGGTGGGGCAGGGCCCGATGGACCGCGCGAAGTGCATCGAGTTCTGGGGCTCGGACGTCTCGACCTGCGCGGAATTCACCAAATAGTCTTCGGGCTTCGGTCTTCAGTCTTTTGTCCTGCAGTTTCCGGACTGCAGTTCCGCACAGAAGGACTGTAGACCGAAGACTGAAGACCGGAGACTGATATTGAGTATGCTGTGAACGGCACGGCGCCAGAGCCGGGCGGTCGTGGTCGGCAGACGCTAGAGACGTCTGCCTGTTCCGTTCACAGCATCCCACGCGGGATCCTAGGGGAGGGTCGCGCGCGGGGTGTCGCAAAAAACGGTCAAATCTCGTATCGGTACCCACGTCGTGACCGAGATCGTCTTCGGACCCTTCACCATCGATCTGGCCAACTCACGCATCACGCGCGACGGAGTGGACGTCCGGCTGCGCCCGCAGGCGTTTCAGGCGCTGCGTGTCCTGCTTCGTTACAACGGCCGCGCGGTCGGCCACGACCGGATGATCGCCGAGGCGTGGGACGGCACGCACGTGTCGCGCCACACGGTGGACGTGACGGTGGGCGAGGTAAAGAAGATCCTGGGCGAGTACGGCCGGTGGATTACGCATCGGCCCAAGGCCGGCTACTGTCTGGAGCTGCCCACCTCCGAGGAGTTGATCCGGAAGGGCTGGCACTTCTGGGATCGCCGGACGCGCGAGGGCGCGGAGCTGGCGATCGACTGCTTCGAGAGTGCCGCGGCCGACTGCCCCGGCGACTTCCGCGCCTACGATGGCCTGTCGCAGTGCTACCTGATGCTGGCCGTCTTCGGGATGCAGCCACCGCTCGAGGTGTATCCCAGGTTCATCGAAGCGAACGAGCGGGCGGCGGCGCTGGGGGGATTCCGGGCCGAGCTGCGCTGCAACCGGGCGCACGGCCTGCATCTGTTCGAGCGACGCTTCGCGGAGGCCGAGTCGGAACTGCTGCGCACGCTCGAGGAGAAGCCGTCGCTCGGCGATGCCTACGTGCGCGCGGCGCTCCTGTACGCGAACCTCGATCGCCTCGACGACGCCGTGGCGATGCTGCAGCGCGGCGCGCAAGCCGATCCGCTGAAGGCCACGCTGCCGGCCAGCGAGATCCAGATTCGCGTCTACAGGCGCGAGTTCGAGCACGCGATCGCCGTGGGCACCAAGGCGGTCGAGCTGCACCCGTACCTCCAGATCGTGCGGGTGCACTACGGGCAGGCATTGGAGTTCTCCGGGCGGTTTGCAGAGGCCTTGCGCCAGTACCAGATCGCGTCGGTTATGTCGCCGGACCTGCCCTGGCTGCGCGCGCTCGAAGGCACCTGCCTGGCGAAGATGGGCCGCGAGGCCGAGGCCATAGCCATCCTGGTGGAACTGGACGAGCTCCGGCGGTCCGAGTACGTGGACGCGTACTACATGGCGGTCTTCCGCCAGGCGCTGCAGCAGGCCGACGAGGCGTGGCTGGAGCTGGAGCGCTCCGTCGACGAGTACTCAGGATTCGTGCTCGCGATGCACGTCGATCCGAAGATGGACGCGTTCAGGCGCGATCCACGCTTCGCGGCCCTCAATCCTGTCGTATTATTTTCCCGCCCTTCATCACGAAGCGCACACGCTGCAGAGCCGTGATGTCGGCCGTGGGATCGCCGGGCACCGCGACCAGATCGGCGAACTTGCCCTTCGCGATCGAGCCGATCTGATCGCCCCAGCCCATCACCTCGGCGTTGACGATGGTGCCGGCCTGCAGGGCTCGCGACCGGCGTCATGCCGGTCCGCTTGACCAGCAGCTCGAACTCGAGCGCCTGCGTGCCGTGCGGGAACGTCGAGCCGTCGACGCCGCTCCCGACCATGGTCCGGAGGCCCTTGGTGGCGACCGCCATCGTCACGGCCTTCTCGAAGATCGGGATCATCCGGAACTTGCCGCCGGTGTTCTTGGCGTCGTTGTCGTCCATGTACGGCGCGGTGTAGCGCGCGAGCGTCGGATCGAAGTCGAGCTTCTTCTGCACCATCGTGTCGAGCTGCGCCTGCGTCAGGCCGTAGCCGTGCTCGATGGTGTCGCAGCCGGCGGTGATCGCGTTCTGCAGCCCTCGCCGCCGAAGGCGTGGCACGCGGCCTTGCGGCCGAGCCGATGCGTCTCGTCGATGATCGCCTGCAGGACCGGCAGCGGATACGTCAGCACGTACTGCGCCGTCGCCCGTGCGGCGTGAACGAGTAGGCGCCGGTGGGATACAGCTTGATCCAGTCGACGCCGCTGGCCACGTGATCGCGCACCGCGGCGCGGCCCTCGTCAGCCGAGCGGACGACCGTGCCGGCGAGCGGATCGTCCGGTGCCGCCGGGTTGGGCGGCGTCGCGGCCCAGCGGATGCCGCGGCCCGCGACCTGGAACCGCGGGCCGTCGAGGTCGCCCTGGTTGATGGCGTCGCGCATCTCGACGTCGGCGTAGCCGTTGGTGTGCGAGCTCATGTCGCGCGCCGCGGTGAAGCCCGCGCGCAGGTCGGCCTGCAGGTTCTGGACCGCGATGATGCGTCGCGCGCTCGCGCGTCATGCCCTTCGCGGGCGTGTTGAACATGTGCGTGTGCGCGTCGACCAGTCCCGGCAGCACGGTCGCCGCGCTGAGGTCGATCACCGGTCGCCCCGGCAGGCATCTTGACCTGCGCCTCGGGTCCGACCTCGGTGATCCGCTCGCCCTGCACCACGATCACC
This sequence comes from uncultured Candidatus Rokubacteria bacterium, assembly GCA_963789955.1. Taxonomy (GTDB): domain Bacteria; phylum Methylomirabilota; class Methylomirabilia; order Rokubacteriales; family CSP1-6; genus AR31. Next base: position 34,566 of record CAWBMV010000012.1, on the reverse strand, counting down.
TGCTTCGTCAGGACGGTGCCGGTGTCGCTGTCGAAGAGACGGCCGGCGCGCATGGCAACAGCGGCGGGAGGACGTCGGCGGACACTGCAACGCCCCGCCCTCGGGCCCGACGCAGGCCGGCTGGCCCACCGCCCGCCACGGCCCGGGTGCGGGCCGCCGGGCCGGCGTCGCCGGTGCCTGCGCGCACAGCACCGCAATGCCGTCGCCGCAATCGACCAGCGCTGTGAGAAGCACGGTACCGGTGTCTCGTCGTTTGCATCGGCTCAGTTCAACGCGAACACGAACAGGTAGCTCGAGTTCTGCAGCTTGTCCCAGTTCACCGGGTGCAGGTGCCGGCCGCTGGCCTGCACGGCGAGAAACTGCTTCGGCCCGATCGCGTAGGTGACCGGCGCGCCCTTGAGCGGCGTGCCGACGTTGAAGCGCCACAGCTCCTCCAGCGTCTCGTCGTTGTAGGCCACGACCCAGCCGTCCTGCAGCGCCGTGAACACCAGGCCGCCGGCGGTCACGGTGGCGCCCGAGCGGATCTCGATGTCGGTGACGGCCTTGGCCATCACCTTGTGGTTCACGGCGTCGAACGCCGTCACCGCGCCGTAGTAGAGATCGCTGTTGAACTGGCGGCGCTCGCTGGTCTTGTTGTCGATGCCGCCGTCCTTGCCCAGCGACGCCACCGCCGCGCCGTTCTGCGTGAAGCAGCCTTCGGTGCCGACGCCGTAGGCGATGTCCTTGACCGGGTTGTAGGCCATGCGGCTGATGCGCGACGCCGCCGTGCCACGTCGGGCAGCGTGCGCTTCTTGCCGTCGCCGCGCAGCGCGCGCGCCTCGGGGTTGTAGATCTGCACGTCGAGCTTCGGGTTGTAGTCGAGCGGCTTGCCGGTTTCGGGATGGATGCCCTTGGTCCAGTTCAGGTCGTTCACGTACTTCTCGGCCTTGATGAAGCGGCCGTTGGTGCGGTCCACCGAGTAGAAGAAGCCGTTGCGCGCGAAGTGGCCGACCACCTTGCGGTCGATGCCCTGGATCGTCTGGTCGTAGAGCATGAACACGCCGGCCTCGTCGAAGTCCCACGAGTCGTTCGGCGTGTACTGGAAGTGCCACTTCAGCTTGCCGGTGGCGACGTCGAGCGCGACCACCGAGTTGGTGTAGAGGTTGTCGCCGGGGCGGAACTGCGGGTCGTAGATCGGGAACGGGTTGCCGGTGCCGACGATGTAGAGGTTCTGCGCCGCGTCGTAGGAGCCGGTCTGCCAGATGCCGCCGCCGCCGGTCTTCCAGGCGTTGTGGTCGTCCTTCCAGGTCTCGCTGCCGGGGTCGCCCGGCTTGGGCACCGTGTACCAGCGCCACAGCTCGTTGCCGGTGTTCACGTCCGAGCGCCGCCACCCAGCCGCGCGTGCCGCCGTCGCCGGCGCCGTTCTGGACCAGCACCTTGCCGTCGGCGACGAGCGGCGCGGTGAGGAACCGCTCCTGGTTGCCGAACTCGTTCTTGGTCATCATCTTCTTGTCCCAGACGATCTCGCCGTTGTCGCGGTTGATGGCGATCACGCGGCCATCCGGCAGGTTGGCGAGGACCTTGTCCTCCCACAGCGCGATGCCGCGGGTGCGCGACGTGTTGCCTTCGTGCTGCGACGCCGGGATCGGCCATCCACACGAACGAGCCCCGCTGCGGGTTGCGGGCGTCGATCTTGTAGACCGTGCCCCAGCCGTCGCTCGTGTACATGAAGCCGTTGTCGATGAGCGGGTTGACTTCGCTCTCGGGGCCGTTCTGCCCGACGTCCTGCATGCCGCCGAGCGCCATCGCCCACACCATCCGCAGGTCCTTGACGTTGGCGCGGTTGATCTGGGTGAGCTTGGAGTAGCGCAGCGAGCCGTAGTCGCCGTTCATCAGCAGCCAGTTCTGCGGCTCGTTCTGGGCGTTGATCAGCCGGTCCTTGTTGACCGTGAGCGAGTACTGGGCGGACGTGGTGACCGCAAGGGCGGTCGTCGCGACAAGGGCCGCCAGGAGGGCAGTCTTCGCAGGGTTGAGGCGCATGCGGTTGTGATCCTCTCAGGTGCGCGGCGCTCCGTGCCGCTGGCCGCGCCGGCGACATGATACAAGTCACAAGTCACAAGTCACAATTCACAAAGTCGGACGGGGCATCATGAGGAGGTGGGGGCTCGGTTTGCGTGCCTGCAGGTCTGGCCCAGTCTGACGGCGGCTGCCCCGCGGGCTGGCGCAGACGTCGAACAAGACGGCGCCGGTGGTGGTGGGCCACTTTCACCTGAACGTGACCAGCATCGACGCCCACAAGAAGTTCTGGGTCGATACGCTCGGGGGCACGGCGACGAGGCTGTACGGTCTCGACGTCGTGCAGTTCCCAGACATCGACATCTTCCTTCGCCAACAGAAGCCGACCGGTGCCGAACCCGCGGGACGGCGTTCGATCACATCGGTCTCGCCGTGCCGGACGTGCCGGCGGTGACGACCAGGGTCGTGGCAGCGGGATACCGGTTGACCACCGGCCGTGAGCCCGTGCCCGGGCAGGAGGCGGCGGCTGCCACCGGCACGCAGGCACCCTACGGGCGCTTCTCGTATCTGCTCGGGCCCGGATGGCGCGAAAGTCGAACTCGTGACCGCCGCCGGCCCCAGCGCGCCGCCCATCGCGTATCACCACATCCACTTCATCAACAAGCAGTACGTCGAGATGCAGCAGTGGTACATGAAGCGTGTTCGACGCCGCCCTGCGTCCAGGGCAGACGGACTTCTTCATCGGAGCCGACCTGCCGGGCGTGGGCTACAGCCTGAACTTCTTCAGGTGGGAAGGAGACCAGTCCGTGACGCACGCGACCACCGCGGGCCGCGTGATGGATCGCGCGGGGTTCGACGTGAAGAACCTCGAGGAGTTCGGCAAGCGCCTGGAGGCGAAAGGCGTGAGGCTGACGGTGCCGTACGGGCGGCGTCCAGAATTCGGGAATCTGGCCACCGCGGTCCTCACCGATCCGTGGGGCACCGTGATCGAGCTGACCGAAGGGCTGCGCGGTCGCTAAGGGATGCCCGTCTGGGCTGAACTACTGAAACGTTGTCCTCCTGTCGAGATGTGACAAATACGTAGTGCCCATGTTTCGCGTGCCTGACGCCAGGAGCGCCCGTACAGCACACACCGGTCACGGCGGTCGTGACCGGTGTGCCAGGGTTTTCAGTTGTCAGTTGTCGGTTCTCGGAAAATACGACCCCAATTCCAGCTGATAACTACTGACAACCGACGACTGAGAACCGAGAACTGCTCTAGGGGAAGGTGATGCCGTAGTAGACGAACAGCGCGCGGTTCTTGTTGCCGTCGTAGCTGTCGTTGCCGAGGCTGTAGCCGATGTTCAGCAGGCCGCTGCGCGGCAGCACGATGGAGATGCCCGGGGTGAAGTAGCCCCAGAAGCTCTTGCCGCTGAACCAGTCAGCCACGATGCTCACGCCGCCGCCGACGGGCTGTTCGTAGCCAATGATGGCGCCCGCGGTGTTGTCGTCCCCATACGAGAACGACCCGTAGATGCCGCCCGTGAAGCGCGGCCCGTAGTCGCCCGAGACTTTCTTGCTGACGTTGCCGTAGACCATGCCGAAGGAGTCGGATTCGTCACGATGATTCATCGGGGCGTAGAAGATCACCCCGGCAGAGGCCGCCAGGCCCGTGTCGTCCGTATAGAACTTGAACTTGATGTTCGGCTGCACCTGCGAGAAGGTCCCTCCCCCATCGCCGATGTGCGTGTTGGCGAAGTTCAGCCCCGCTTCCACCATCGGCGTGACGCCCACGACGATGCGCGGCATGAAGATCTGGAATTGGCCCGAGTCTGGCGCCGGGGCCTGGACGAGGTAGTCGAACTCGAAGTACCCCTTCTTCGGAGACACGGTGTCGGTGGTTGGAATGTTGAAGATCGTCGATTGCGCAGCTGCCGGGCGAACCATTACGACCGCCGCGAGCAACGCAAGGCCGAGCACCAGCTTTGAGACCACACCACTTCGTAGATTCGTCACACACGCCTCCTCGAAACTGTCCGGTCACGGCTGCGGCCACCCGACCGACACCCCCTGAGCCAGAGTCCGTTGCCGAACGAGTCACGGTTCGCCACGCGAACGTGCCCGTCCATTGTCCAAACACAACGCGCCCCGACGAGACCTGCGCGCGTTGTTGCCACCTCATGTGCAAGAGAGGCGCCAGCCCAGGCCCGGCCCCGCGGATCAGGAACTTCGGCGTGGAACGGTGGTTTTCCTGGGATTTCCGGCCCCTGGCTCGATCGTGTGGGATCAGGAGATCGAGACGTTTTCGTCTAGTATGGCTATGGGGACAACAATAACGTCTACTTCTGCAGAGCGCCATCAACGCTCGCCGGTTTCTTGGGAGACCCTTTGTCCTGCCACAGGTCCCGTTTGTCGCGCGGCAGTTCGGCAATCAGCGCCGACAGTTCGTCCCCGCCCGGACCTACATAGAACTGATAGGCGAAGCGCTCGAGAGTGGCGGGAGCCGCGGCCGGGATGTGTGCGCCGTGCGCGCCACGCCCGTTGAGGAACACGAGCATCGAGTTGGGCCGGTACGGCACGGTGCGGACGAGCTCGCACCGGCAGCCCTCCTGCTCGGGGTAGTAGGTCTGCGTGTAGGACGATTCGCGCTCGTTCTCCACGCGATACAGCTCGGTGCCATACGCTTCGTCATCGCCTGGCCGGGCCAGGTAGAGCAGGCACGTCAGCATGGTGCGCTTCGGATCGCGATGCGGATTCAGCCGGTACCCGGGGCGTCGCAGCATCAGTCGGCCGCCCGACGGCGACTGCGGCAAGCTGGCGGCCCGCTTTGCCAGCGCGTCACCGAAAAGCGACTGGTAGTGCCGCTCCAGTTCTCGTGAGAAGCGCTCGGTGACGGCCGGCACGATGGTGCGGTGCGCGATGGCATCGTCCACGAACCGCCACACGCCGGTCGCCAGCGCCGGCCCGTACTCGAACGGGATGCGGATGTTCTGCTTGATCGGGTCGGCGTCCCCGAAGAACTCGACCGGCGGGATCGCGCGCAGCAGCGTGCGATAGACATCGGGCGGCAGCACGTCGTCCACGACCATGTACGGAAACGGCGTGTCGTGCACGGCGGCCCGTGCGATCGCGGCCGACGTATGGCTGGCCACGCGGGCCTCGTCGAGCAGCTGGGGCAGCCCTTCGATCAGGTCGCGCTGCTTGTCGTTGAGACGCGCGATCGCGGCCGCCTGCGCCAGCTGCCGATCCCGCTTCTGCTGGCGTTCGGTCATGGCCGCCATCGAGGCCGATACGTCGGCGAGCTGGCGCCTCAGGCGGTCCACGTCGGCGGTCAGCCTGGCGACGTCGCGGCCGACGCTTCGCAACTCGTTGCGCAGCGGCTTGATCTCCCGCTGCACATCGTGCATCCAGGCCGAACGCAGCCGGGCGGCCACTCCCAGCCGTTCCGCCCCGTGCTGCAGCCACCTCCAGACGCCCCGGCTGCCCTCGACCGCTTCGGACACGCTCCTAAGATTAAGAGCCCTCGTGGCAGGCTGGCAATCAACGCGAACACCACACCGTATACTCTTCACTTCGGTGCGGAGGAACGAGATGGTCCAGCAGGTTTCTGCCGTCGCGGGCGCCGTGCTCGCCGCGGCCGTCCTGACCGGCGTGCCGGCGGGCTACGCGGAGCAGGCCGCACAGGCGGGGTCGCCCGCGGGGCGCGGCGCAGGCGGTGCCGGTCGGGCTCAAGGCGCCGGACGGGGACCGGTCAGGCCCGAGTGCCTGAACCCGGCACTGCCGGCCGCCGAGTGCAACATCCCGCCGGGAATCAACTGGCCGGACCCACCCCTCGGCGCCGGCCCGTTCCTGCTCGAGACGGCGGTGCCGCAGCACCGTAACATCCGCGTGGTGGTGGTGGCGACCGGACTGAACCAGCCCTGGTCCATGACCTGGCTGCCGGACGGCACCATGCTCGTGACCGAACGCGCCGGCCGGCTGCGCGTGATTCGCAACGGCGTGCTCGACCCGACCCCGGTGGCCGGTGTGCCTGAGGTGCGCGCGCAGGGTCTGCAGGGCCTGATGGACGTGGTGCTGCACCCGCGCTTCGCGGAGAACCGCTGGGTGTACCTGGCGTATCACAAGCCGTTCCCCGTGGCCGGCGCCACCACGCCCAGGGGGCGCCGCTCGTCGAAGGCGAGACGGTGCTGGCGCGCGGCACCTGGGACGGCACGGCGCTGACCGACGTGCGCGACATCTTCCGGTCGGGCGCGACGCGCACCGAGTCGTCGCGGATCGGCTTCGGCCGTGACGGCATGCTGTACATGACGATCAGCGCGTCGGGCACCGGGCCGGACGTGCTGCGCTCGGCCGATCCGAACGACTACGCCGGCAAGACGGTGCGCCTGCGCGACGACGGCACGATTCCGCCCGACAACCCGTTCGTGGGCAAGGCCGGCTACAAGCCGGGCATCTACACGCTGGGCCACCGCAACGGGCACTCGATGGCGCTCAATCCGGAGACCGGCGAGTTCTGGGTGACCGAGATGGGCCCGAACGGCGGCGACGAGATCAACGTGCTGAAGCCGGGCGCGAACTACGGGTGGCCGTACGTGAGCCACGGCCGCAACTACATGGGGCCCAGGATCTCGCCGACGCCGGGCAAGGACGGCACCGAGCAGCCGTGCGGTGGTGTGGGTGCCGTCGATTGCGGTGGCCGGCGGCACCTTCTACACGGGCGACCGGTTCCCGGGATGGCGGCGCAACTTCTTCGTCGGCGGCTTGCGCGAAGGCGAGACTCCGCGCACCGGCCAGATGCAGCGCATCGAGTTCAACGAGCGCTGGGAGGAGATTCGGCGCGAGCCGCTGCTGCGCGAGCTGAAGCAGCGCATCCGCGACGTGCGCCAGGGGCCCGACGGGCTGTTGTACGTCGCTGACCGGCGAGAACCCGGGCGCCGTGCTGCGCATCGAGCCGGCGGAGACACCGGCCGCCGCGCTGACCGACGACGACCGACTACTGACGTGACCAAGACCACGAGCGACGATCCACATGCTGACGCTTGCGTAAGGCCGAAGACCGTGGCCACACCGACCTGGGGTGGCTCAGCAGCTACCACACGTTCTCGTTCGGCGGCTACTCCGACCCGAACCACATGGGGTTCCGGTCGCTGCGCGTGTTGAACGACGACCGCGTGGCGCGCCGGCAAGGGCTTCGGCGCCCACGGCCATCGCGACATGGAGATCCTGTCCTACGTCATCAGCGGCGCAAGCTGGCACACAAGGACAGCATGGGTGAACAGCACGAGCTGGGCCCGAACGAGGTGCAGGCGATGTCGGCCGGCACCGGGGTGATCCACAGCGAGTTCAACGGCATGAACGACGCCGAGACGCACTTCCTGCAGATCTGGATCGTCCCGAGCGCCAAGGGCCTGCGCGCCGTCGTACCAGCAGTTCGAGTACGCCGAGGCCGAGAAGCGCGGGCGTGCTGCGCCTGATGGCCGGGCCCGACCGTGGCACCACGCCGCCGGCGGCGTTCATCAATCCAGGACGCGCGGATGTATGCGTCGGTGCTCGGCGACGGGCCAGTCGATGGACCTCCCGGTCGCGCCCGGCCGTCACGCGTGGGTGCACTGCGTCCGGGGCGCGATCGACGTGAACGGCATGACGCTGAGCGGCGGCGACGGCGTGGCGGTCAGCGACGAGCGCGCGCTGGCGATCGCGGCGCCGGCTCCGGCGGCGGAGAGCTGCTGCTGTTCGATCTGGCCTGACTGGACCAGGTCAGGTCCAATGACCCGTATGGCCGACCCCGTCAACGTCCTCGTCGTCTTCTACTCGCGCTACGGCCGCACCGAGCGCCTGGCGCTGGCGGCCGGCGCTGGGCGCCATCGAGGCCGAGGGCAACATCCGCCTGCGTCGCCTGCCCGACGACGCGTCCAGCGACGCCATCGAGGCCGATGCGGCGTGGCGCGACTCGCCTCGATCGGATGAACCGCGACTACGTGGCGCCACGGCCGGCCGATCCGGTGTGGGCCGACGTGATCGTGCTGGCGACGCCGCCCGATTCGTGCCGCGAGGTCGAGGCCTACGTGGCGTACGCTGCCGGCGTTGGGGCCGATGCACGGCAAGCTGGCGGCGCCGCTCGCGCCGGCGACGACGGCTCGTGCGCCGGCGGTCTTCGTCGCCGCCGCTCCGCGCCGGCCTGATCGCCGTGCCGCTGGCGCGCTGCCGACCGGACGACCGCTCACGCGCGCCCGCCTGCACGGTCAGCGGCTGGTGCAACTGGCCCGTGCGCTGAAGTCGTCCAGCTGAGCTTCTCGCTGTTGCACGACAAGCTGGTACTACTACCGGCGCCAAGCGAATTTCCCGTGCAATTCTGAGAGCGCGGTGCAGAACTGCCACGGCTGGTGCCGATACGCAGCGCATGGGACCAGCACTCTCGCTTCGCGCCAGTCGGCGCCCGTCGTTTTCGAAGACGGCATCGGCGAGCGGATGCTCGGCCGTCGGCGGCGCCAACGAATCGCTCGAGGTCCTGAAGGTCAGCAACGAGCTGAGCGCCGTCTCGACATTCGAGACCGCACTTCGCGAGCAGGCTGCGGCCTGGCCGACTTCCGCCACGAGGCTTCGCGCGGGTCCGGACCGTCGAACGGCTGGACGCGCGCACCTCGACGGTCGTCGTCATCTCGGACCGCGTGCGCGGCGTGCGGCTTTCGGAGGTGCTGGCCACGGCCGAGCGGCAGGGCATCGTCCTCGAACTGAACGCCGCGCTGTGCCTGATCCGCCAACTGGTGTCGGCGGTGGCGGCGTTTCACGAAGCGGCACCAGACTCCTGCCACGGCGCCATCGCGCCCGAGCGCATCGTGCTCACCCAGGACGGCAGGCTGGTGGTCGTGGAATACGTGCTGGGTCCCGCGCTCGAGGAGCTGCACTTTTCGCAGGAGCGCTACTGGCGGGAGCTCGGCATCGCGCTGCCGCACACCTTCGGTCTGCCGCGGTTCGATCTCTTCGCCGACGTGACCCAGATCGGCGCCGTCGCGCTGGCGCTCGTGCTCGGCCGGCGCCTGCACGGTCGAGGAATATCCGGGCGGATCAGCGACGTCGTCGACCATGCGTCGACACCAACCTCGAGTCGGGGGCAGTTCGAGCCGCTGCCGGTGCTGCTGCGGGCGTGGCTGCGCAGCGCGTTGCAGCTCGAGCCGCGCCACTCGTTCGTGTCGGCCATCGGCGCGAAGAAGGAGCTGGAGATTGCGCTCAGCCACGCCAGCCAGGAGGCCGAGCGGGCGTCGTTGCGCACCTTCCTGGCCAAGTACACCTCGGTGGCGATGGCGGACCGTTCTGCAGAGTTCGCAGGCGTGACGACGCCGGCGCCGGTGGAGCCCCCGCGCCGGCCGCCCCCGTGCCTTCCGCCCCCGTGCCGATCGCGACCACGGTTGCCCCGGCCCCGGTCGAAGTCCCCGCTCTCCGCGCAGTCGTTCCTCCGCCGGCGCCGCCTGCCGCCGCATTCCGCGCGCCCCCGGCGGTGGCCCCTGACGCACACGCCTACCCGGCAAGGACAGCAACCGTCACGCCTCCCGCTGCCGCCGAGCCGGCAAGCCGAAGGACGCCACCGGCGCCCCCGATCTGGAAGAACCCCTGGGCCCTTGCCGGGGCGGCCGCCGTAGTCATCGTCGCGACGCTCGGTGTCACGTTTCTGCGTCCAGGCTCGTCGGCCGCGCCGGTCACGACTGGCACGTTGTCGGTGAACACGAATCCCGAAGGCGTCACCGTCTTCGTGGACGGGTCGAACCGGGGCGCGACGCCGTTGAAGCTGAGCCTCGCACCAGGGGAGCACATGCTCGAACTGGTCACGCCGGACGAGCGCCGCCGCGTGCCGGTCACGATGGCGGCCGGCGGCCAGCTGTCGCACCATTTCGATCTGCCCAAGACCTCGCCGAGCGGCACCGGCAGCTTGCAGGTGCGCACGGACCCTCCGAGGGCGCGCGTCACAGTGGACGGACAACCCTTTGGCCGAACGCCCACAGTCATCGACGGGCTCACGCCGGGGCCGCATCAGGTCTTGCTCGAGACCGACACCGAACGCGTCTCCGAACAGGTGCTCATCGAAGCAGGCTCCACGGCGTCGCTCGTGGTGCCGATGCAGCGTCAGCCGTCGGGAAACGTGTCGGGCTGGATAGCGGTGTCGGCGCCCGCAGAGGTGCAGATCTACGAGAACCAGCGGTTCCTGGGCAGCAGCCGCACCGACCGGCTCATGGTGCCCGTGGGGCGCCACGAGCTGGAGATGGTCAACGAGTCGCTGGGCTTCCGCGCCACGCGCACGGTGGACGTTTCCAATGGCCAGGTCGTCACGGTCAGGCCCGAATGGCCGCGCGGGTCAGTGGCCCTCAACGCCCTGCCGTGGGCCGAGGTGTTCGTGAACGGCGAGCGGCTCGGGGAGACCCCGATTGGCAGCGCATCGCTGCCGATCGGCGTCCACGAGGTCGTGTTCCGCCATCCCGAGTTCGGTGAGCGCAAGGCCAGCGCGATTGTCACCAGTGGAGCCCCGGCCAGGCTCAGCGTCGACATGAGGACGAAATGACGAACGTTCTTCGCGCGATGGTCGTCGCCGGCATGGCGCTGGGCGCCACGCCCTGCCTGGCGCAGCAAGCCAGCCTGGCCGCGGCACGTGAGCTGTATGTGGCGGCCGAATACAACACCGCCCTGGCCATGCTGACGACGCTGGCCGGCGCGGCGCCAACGAAGGCCGACCTCCAGAGCATCGACCTCTACCGCGCCCTCTGCCTGACGGCTCTGGGCAACGCCACCGAAGCTACGCCGTCATCGAATCGATGCTCACGAGCGACCCGCTGTACCGGCCCGACACGACGGACCTGCCGCCCCGCATGCGATCGGCACTGGCCGACGCGCGCAAACGGCTCCTGCCGGCGATCGTGCAGCAGCGATACGTGATGGCTCGGGCCGCGTTCGAAGCAAAGGAGTACGCGTGCGGCCGTCAGGGCTTCAAGGTAGTGATGAGCGGGCTGTCCGACCCGGACATCAGCGCCTCGACGGCCCAGCCGCCCTTGTCGGACCTGAAGGTGCTGGCGGCGGGATTCCACGAGCTGGCGCTCAAGGCCGCGGCGCCGGCAGAGGCCGCGGCCGCAGCCGCGGCCGAGCCGGTGCTGCTGGCACCGCCCACCCCCGCCGCTCCGGCGGCGCCCAGGATCTACGGCGCCGACGATCTGAACGTGGTGCCGCCGCAGACGATTCGACAGGTGGTGCCGCCGTTCCCGGGCCGGGTGCTGCTCAGCGGGGTGGCGACGATCGACATCGTCATCAACGAAACCGGCACCGTGGACTCGGTGTCGATGGTCACGTCGCTCACCCCGCAGTACGACCGCATGGCGCTCATCAGCCGCCAGGAACTGGGAGTATCGGCCGGCGACGCTCAACGGCAAGCCGGTCAAGTTCCGCAAGCGGCTCCAGCTGACGGTCGTACCCGACGGGCCGGCGCCCCGGCGTTAGCTCACAGGCCGGGCACGCGGCTACTTCTTCGGGCCGCTACTCGACGCGTCGAAGACGCGCATCGCGGTCGCAATCATTCCCGGCGACGTCGCTGACCGTCGCGGGCATGATCACGGCGTTCGCCGTTCGCGCCAGGTTCCCGAACTGCGCCACGTACTGTTCCGCCACGCGCAACTGCACGGCGTCGCGCCCGCCCTCCGTCCGAATCGCGTCGGCCACTTCGCGGATGCCCTGCGCGGTGGCGGTCGCCACCGCCCGGATCGCCGACGCCTGGCCTTCGGCCTCGTTGATCTGCTGCTGGCGGTTGGCTTCGGACGCCTTGATGACCTGCTGCTTCTCGCCTTCGGCCGTGTTGATGGCGGCGTCGCGCTGGCCCTCGGACGTCAGGATGAGCGGCGCGCTTCTCGCGCTCGGCGCGCATCTGCTTTTCCATCGCCGCCAGGATGTCCTGCGGCGGCTCGATGTTCTTGATCTCGTAGCGCAGCACCTTGACGCCCCAGGCTTCCGACGCCTTGTCCACTGCGTCGACCACCTCGGCGTTGATGGTGCCGCGTTCCTCGAACGTGCGGTCCAGATCGATCTTGCCCACCTCGCTTCGCAACGTGGTCTGCGCCAGCTGCGTGATGGCGAACACGTAGTTCGAGATGCCGTAGGAGGCGCGCTCGGGGTTGAGCACCTTGAGGTACAGGATGCCGTCCACGCCCACCTGGACGTTGTCGCGCGTGATGCAGACCTGCGCGGGGATGTCGAGCGCCTGCTCCTTGAGCGAGTGCCGGTAGCGGATGACGTCGACGAACGGCACCAGGATGTGGAAGCCGGCGTTGAGCGTGGCGCTGGTAGCGGCCCAGGCGCTCCACGACGAACGCGCTCTGCTGCGGCACGACGACGGCCGTCTTGTAGAGGACGAGCAGGATCAGCAGCGCGACCAGCATCAGGACGAAGACAGTGGCTTCCACGGTCACCTCACTCCGGTCTGAATGTCCAGTTCCAGTCCGTTGACGGCGACAACGCGGCAGCGTTCGCGCGCGACGACCGCGCGGTCGCCCACGTTGTGGGCGTTCCACAACGCCCCGCGCACCTCGGCCTTGCCGTGCCCGCCGGGCGCCAGGCGCGTTCGAGAGGCAGGGCCGAGTCGCCGACGAGCGAATCCACGACGTGCCGGTTGTCGCGGCTGCAGCCGGGCCAGCAGCGGTTGCCGGAAGAGGCGCAGCGCCGCCAGGGCGATGACGGAGAAGACCAGCCACTGCGTCCACGGCCGGCTCGAGCAGGCCCACCAGGCGCAGCAGGCCGACGACGACGGCGCCCACGCCGAAGAAGATGACGAAGAAGCCGCCCGGCGTCGCCAGCTCGATGGCCGCGAGCGACCAGGCCCAGCGCGATCCACATCCATGCGGTCATGGCGGCTCCTGGCGCGTCGAGCTCGCCGCGGTGCGAGCCGCACGGGCCTGCTGACTCCGCGTGAGGCGTCAGCGGGGTCGATGCCCCGCGGTGCTCAGCTCGATGTCGGTCCGACGCGCGGCCTGTGACTCGCGCGTGCCTCGTCAGCGTGATCTCGCGCCCGTTCAGCTTGCCCGGTCACCGGCACCGGTTTGCCGCCCGACGGTCAGCGTGCCCGACACCATCTGGAAGTCCTGCGTGAGCGTCAGCTCGCCGTCGGATGCGCGCCATCGGCCCTCGACCTTGGCGGGCACGATCCACAGGATGCGCCTCGCACCACGCCGTGCAGTCGCCGCCGATGGTCTCGCTCTTGTCGGGCTTCCAGCCCTCGATGCGGAACGTGTTGGACACGATGCGCGAGCCCGGGCGCCAGCGCGAAGAACTTCGCGCGCAGCTGCAGCATGTTGCTCGGCAGCAGGAAGAGGGCCATCACCGTGGCCTTCGAGATGTCGGCCGTGAACATGTCGCCCTGCACGAACTGGGCCCGATCGGCGACGCCGGCGCTCGCGGGCGAGGCGCTCCGACAGCGCCACCATGTCCGGGTTGAACTCGACGCCCAGCGCTCGGGCGCCGCGCTTGGCGGCGGCGATGACGTTGCGGCCGTCACCCGAGCCGAGGTCCATCACGAAGTCGGTGGGCGTCGACCTGCGGCCATGTCGAGCATCTTCTCGACCAGCGCCGGCGGGGTCGGGACCCACACGACGTCCTTGCCGGGCTGGCCGACCTCGGGTTCGAAGGGGCTCGGCGGTCTGCTGCGCGCGCGACGAGAGCGGTGGACGGGCGGCAGCGACGAGGAGCACGAGCATCCATGCCGCACGCGTAGACACATCGCATGGGCCGTATGGTAGCGCGGAAGCCCGCCGCGGGCGCTCGGCAAGCGGGTGCGCGCGTCGGCCGCTCCGCCGCGCGGCCTACTGCTGCATCAGCGTGACACCTGCGTGGGCGCGCCGTAGGTCACCTCCACGGTCTGTCGCCGTTCGCCGAACTGCGGATGTCGCACCAGCACTTCGCGCGTGCCGAGCGGCACGGAGATGTCGCCGAGCGGCAGCGTGCCGACGTGCTCGCCCTCGACCCACACCTCGGCGCCGGCGGCCCCGGCAATGCGCAGCTGCCCGGGCGGCAGCGTGGCCGTGTGAGACGTGGTCTGGCCGCTGGCGATGTCCAGGGTGACCTCGCCCCGATAGTTCAGCCGCAGTGTTCACCAGCTCGATTCGGCGCCGGCCCGGGGCCACCGTCAGCTGGCCGTCGTCGGTCGAGCCCACGCCGGACCCCGTCCACACACGTCCAGCGGCACCCGTGAGAACACGGCCAGGACGCCATCGGGCGACTTGGCCGCAGCAGCGGCGTGCGGCGCTCGCGGCCGGTTTGGCCGCTGGCGGACGGGCGGGCTCGGTCCGGGCAGGCCGCCGGTTGCGCGGCGTGGATCCGGGCGGAGCGTCTGCGGGTTCGCTTGCCGGTTGAGTGACCTCGACGGGCGGAGCGGCTGCTGGTGCCGGTGCGTCGACCGATCGCCCAAACAGCAAGTACCCGCCGGTGCCGATGATGACGACAGCCGCCGCGGCTGCGGCCGCGGCGGCCCAGATGCGCCAGCTCGACGAATCGTCGGCATCGTCCATCGGCCCGGCTGCTACGAACCGTTCCCCGAACGCAGCGCGTGGGGCTTGCGGTTCGACGTACGGCGGCGGCGCCGCAGCCACGGAGGGTGGCGCAGGCATCGCCGCCGGCTGCCGCGCGGCGCGCTCCTGCCCCTCGGCCCGCAGCTTCGCCACCTCCGTCTTCCAGTCGCTGGTTGTTCTCGAAACGCGACCGCTCGCTTTCCAGTTTGAGCCGCGTCTCGGCTTCCGACCGTATGCGGCCCGCTTCGACCTCGAACGCCTTGGCGGCGGCGCGCTGCGCCGCCACCTGCACGTCGCGCGCGGCCTGCTCGCGGGCAGCCTCGGCTTGCTGCTGCGCCTGCGCTTGTAGCCGCCGTGCCGTGTCGGCCTGCTCGCGCAGGGTCGCCAGTTCGGTCTGCAGCTTGGCCTCCGTTTCGGTCCGTACACGCGCGAACTCGCCCTCGAGGGCGCGAGTGGTGGCCGATTCCGCGGCCAGACGGGCCTCTTGCATCGCCGCGGCACGCGTGCTTTCGGCGTCGGCTTTGGCGCGCGCGCAGGTTGGCCTCACGCTCGCGATCGGCGTCGGCGCGAGCCTGGCCCAGGCGCTCGGCCAGTTGGCGTTCCATCTGCTCTCGCGACCGTTCCAGTTCTTGCGCGAGCTGCTGTTCGGCCTCGGCACGCGCCCGCTCCAACTCCCCAGCCAGCTTCTGCTCGGCCTCGGTACGGGTGCGGGTCAGCTCGCTGCCCATTGCCTCCAGCTCGCGGGCCAGCCGCTGCTCGGCCTCGGCGCGGGCGCGGGCCAGCTCCGTGGCCATCGACTCGCGCGCCGCGTCTCGGCCTGCGCCCGCGCCTCGGTCACGGCGCGTTCGCGCTCGGCGGCGGCCGCGGCTTCCTGGCTGGCCAGCTCCGCCTGGCGTCTGGGCCAGCGGCCTCGGCCTTCACCCGCTCGACTTCGGCCGCCAGCCGTGCCTTGGCGTGCGCCTCGACCAGCGCGATCTCGGCGGCGTGCACCTCCGGATCGATCGTCGTCGTGCTCCAGGCGGCCGTCGTCCGGAGGCGATGCGCTCGGCGGCGTCGGCCGGCTTGCGCCCTCGGCTCGTGGATGTCGGGTTCGTCCTGCTCGCCGTTGACCTCGATGGCCATCGGGTCGACGCCCATAGTCGTTGATCAGCGAGTCGACTTCTTCGGCGAGCTGCGCGTCGTCGGCGTGGTGAACGGTGGGGGTGGCGATTGTTCATGTGCTCCGGCTGCTCACTACAGAAACTGGTGCGTCCGCGTATGTCCGTGGGCAACGACCGTACCAGGCCGCGCGCGGCAGCCGATGTGGCGAAAACGGCCGCAAGTGGCGCGGTCACCGTGGGGCAGGCCCGGGCCTGAGACGGGGGCATTCGTGGCGCACGCCGCGCAGATTCGTGATCGCGTCACCGAATCTGTCAGCGCCAGTTCGCGGATCGCGACGCGCAGCTTTGTGCAGCCCTGCCGCGGGCGTTACAATCGGCCGCACCGCACCGCGGTGTGGTGGAGGGAGGACGGGCAGACGTGCGACAGCCGAATGTGCGGGTTCTGGATCGTGGCGTTGGCCTGGCCTGGTTGGCGGCGCCGGCGCGGCGCTGGCGCAGCAGGCTGCCGACGTGCCGCCGCAGCCGCCGAGCGCGCTGGCGCCCGAGAACCTGGCGAAGCCGCGTCCGGCCGCGCCGTTCAACCTGACGGGCAACTGGTTCATCGACAACACGCCGCCGGTGCAGGGATGGCTGTTCGGTCCCGCCGCCATTCCGAAGCTCAAGCCCGAGGCGCAGCGCCACCGCGACGCCTACGTGAAGGCGGCCGCCGAGGGCAAGGTCTACCGCGACGACATCGGCGCAGTGCTGGCCGGCGGGCGTGCCGATCATCATGACGCGCGTGTGGCCCATCGCCATGGTCCAGGTGCCGACCGCGATCTACATGGTCAGCGGGTTCATGAACAGCCTGCGGACGATCTTCCTGGACGGCCGCGCCCACACCGACCCCGACATCGTCGTCCGCACCTTCAACGGCGAGTCCATCGGCCGCTGGGAGGGGGACACGCTGGTCGTCGAGACGAAGAACTTCATCGAGGACGAGCACCGGTGGGTGGACCAGGGCGTTCGCGCCAGCGGCGAGCTGCGGATCGTCGAGCGGATCCGGCTGATCAACGGCGGCCGGCACGCTGGAGATCCAGATGACGCTGACCGACCCGAAGAACTGGGAAGGCGAGTACAAGGGCACGCGGCGATGGAACCGCGTGGACGACATCGACATCGCGGAAGTGGAGTGCCTGCCCGACCTGAACGAGCACCTGCAGAGCACGTCGTCGAAAGTGCACGTTCGCTAGCGGAGTCGGCAGCGTCCGAAGGAGACAGACGATGAGAATGCGACTGTGCGATGTTGGCGCTGCTCGCTGGCCGTGGTGGGCGTGCCGGTGCTGGCGCACCACTCGCCGGCGGCGTTCGATCGCACCAAGCAGGTGACGCTGGTCGGCACCGTCAAGGAGTTCCGCTGGCAGAACCCCCACACCTGGATCGAGGTCCTGGTGCCGGACCAGCGACGAAGAAGGACGTGCTGTGGGGCGTCGAGCTGACGTCGCCCACCTACCTCGTGCGAGCCGGGTGGAAGTCGAACCTGATCAAGCCGGGCGACAAGGTGACCGTGGTGGTGAACCCGGTCCGCAGCGGCGAGCCCGTCGGGCATCTTCGTGTCGCTGACGCTGGCCGATGGCCGCACGTTCCTCGAGCGGCCGGCGCGTCTGGGCACGGCCGGAGTCGAAGTAACGTGCGCGTGCCGCTGCAGCGGCTGACGCTCCATGCGCTGGCGCGTTGCGGCCATCGTTGCGCTGCCGCTGTTGCTGGCGCCATCTGGGCTGCAAGCGCGCCGTCGCTCGAGGCGCCGACCATCGAGCCGCCCGCCGGCGAGCGGCGCCGCCAGCGATGCGTCCGCCGAACCGCTGAGCGCGCTGGCGCCGGCCAATATCGCCAAGGCACGGCCGGCCGCGCCCTTCAGCGTGACGGGCAACTGGTTCATCGACGTCAGCGAGAACCCCGACGCCTGGCGGTTCGGCCCGCCGTATCCGCCGCTCAAGCCCGGCGCGCAGGCGCAAGCCGACGCGTCGCAGAAGGCCGCGGCCGAGGGCAAGGTCTACCGCGACGACATCGGGCAGTGCTGGCCGGCCGGGCTGCCGCTCATCATGACGCGCTACTGGCCGATGGCCATGATCCAGCTGCCGACGGCCGATCTACATGGTCAGCGGCTTCATGAACAGCCTGCGCATCGTCTACCTGGACGGGCGCTCGCACACCGAGCCGGACATCGTGGTTCGGACCTACAACGGCGAGTCGATCGGCCGGTGGGAGGGCGACACGCTGGTGGTGGACACCGCGGCACTTCCGCGGCGATCACCACTGGATGGATCAGGGCGGCGTGTCGATTCCGGCCGGCGAGCAACTGCGCATCATCGAGCGGATCACGCTGGTCAGCGACGGCAAGCAGCTCGAGATCGAGTACACGATGACCGACCCCGAGAACTGGGACGGGGAGTGGAAGAGCACCAAGCGCTTCAACCGCGTGGACGACGTGGACATCCAGGAAGTGTCGTGCCTGCCGGATCTGAACGAGCACCTGCAGAGCACGACGTCGAAGACGCAGGTCCTGCAGTAAGTGCACGGTAGCGGAGTGAATCGATCGGTCATGCGAGGCGCGCTGCGCGGTGCGCTGCTGGCTGCTGGCGGTGCGTGGCCGCGTCGGGCGGCCGCGCCTTCGGCCAGGTGAGCCTGGTCGGCGACTGGATCGGGACGGTATCACGAGGACCAGCCCGACCGCGTCCCGGGCGTGGAACCCAACGACTACTCGGGGCTGCCCGGTCAACGAGGCCGCCCGGATGTTCGCCGACAGCTGGGACGTGGAGCGGACGACGGTGCTCGAGCACCAGTGCCAGCCCTACACGATGCCGTATCTCTTCCACGGGCCGCTGCAGTTCCGGGTCTGGGAGGAGCGGCAGCCCGACTCGCAGGAGCTCCTGGCCATCAAGTTCTACATCGGCACCTACCAGCAGTGGCGCACCATCTGGATGGACGGCCGCCCGCATCCGCCCGAGTACGCGCCCCACTCGTTCGTGGGGTTCTCGACCGGCGAGTGGAACGGCGACATCCTCACGGTGACCACCACGCACATCAAGGCCGGCTACTTCCGCCGCAGCGGCATCCCCAACAGCGACCGCGCGACGCTGGTGGAGCACTTCATGCGCCACGGCAACGTGCTGTCGCACGTGACCATCGCCACCGACCCGGTGTACCTGACCGAGCCCTACATCCGCAGCCAGGAATTCGTGCTGATGGAGCGCAACAACACGAACTGGCTCTACAACTGCGAGTACGTCAACGAGATTCCGCGGCCTCGCCACCAGGTGCCGATGTTCCTGCCCGGCAAGAACCCGTGGCTGACGGAAGTCGGCGCCAAGTACGGCATGCCGCAGGAGGCCGTGCGCGGCGGGGCGGCGACCACGCGGCCCGAGTACGTCGAGACGATCCGGAGCGGGCAAGGCCGACGCAGCGCGGAGGGTGTGCCGGCGCCCGCCGTGCCCGATCAGGTCGGCGCTGGCGCCGGATGACCGGCCGACCACCGTGCCCGCCGGCGAGGTGCGCACGATGCACGTGCAGGGCAACGTCCACATGATCGTCGGCGCCGGCGCCAACGTGGCCGTGCAGGTGGGGCCCGACGGCGTGGTGGTCGTGGATACCGGCGGCGGCGCCATGGCCGAGAAGGTGCTGGCCGCCATGCGGCAGCTGTCCGACAAGCCGATCCGCTGGGTCATCAACACGACGTTCCGCCCCGACCACATCGGCGGCAACGAGTCGATCGTCGTTCGCCGGGCAAGACCGTGAACGGCAACGTCGCCGCCGTGGTGGCGCACGAGAACGCGAACCTCCGCATGATTGCCGCCAAGGTGCCCGACCGGGCGCGGCCCTACAACACGTTCTTCGAGGACTCCCGCGACTTCCCGTACAACGGCGAGCCGGTGATGCTCTACCACGGCGGGCGCCGCGTCGAGCGACGCCGACACGATGGTGTTCTTCCGCCGGTCCGACGTGATCGTGGCCGGCGACCTGTTCTCGACGACGACCTATCCCGTGATCGACCTGCCAACGGCGGCAGCGTCGCCGGCTCGATCGCGGCGCTCAACCGGATCCTCGAGATGGCGGTGCCCAGCAAGCTACCTGGCAGGACGGCGGCACCCTGATCATCCCGGGCCACGGTCGCATCTCCGACGAGGCCGACGTGGTGGAGTATCGCGACATGCTGGTCATCGTGTCCGCGCGCGTGCGCGACATGGTGGAGCGCGGCCTGACGCTGGAGCAGGTGAAGGCGGCGCGGCCCGTCGCTCGACTACGACGGGCGCTACGCGACGCCGACCGGGCCCACGTCCACGGCGGCGTTCGTCGAGTCGCTGTACGCGACGCCGTGGCCGCGCGACGCGGATCGGCGTCGGCGGGTGGCGCGCGATGAGCGCTGCCGCTCGTCGATCGTCCGCGTGCTGGGCCTGGCGGCGCGTCGGCGGCGCGCTGGCGTGGTTCGTCGCCGGGCCCGATGTCGACGCAGCGTGGCTGGCGGCGCAGGGCAGCGGGGCCGCGGCCGGGCGCGCCGGCGGCGCCGCGCACGGCGCGCGACCTGGCGCCGATCGATCTCACCGGCAACTGGGTGGCCGATCGTCACCGAGGACTACCGCTGGCGGATGGTGACGCCGCCCAAGGGCGATGTGTCGAGCATGCCGGTCAACGCCGAGGGCCGCAAGGCCGCCGAGGCGTGGGACCTGGCCAAGGACAACGCCGCCGGCCTGCAGTGCAAGGCGTTCGGCGTCGGCGGCATCATGCGGCAGCCCGGCCGGCTGCGCGTCTCGTGGGCCGACTCCGTCCACGCTGAAGCTCGAGTTCGACGCGGGCACGCAGACGCGTCTCCTGCACTTCGACGCGACGCCGGCGCCGGCCGAGCGCACGTGGCAGGGCCATTCGATGGCCGTGTGGGAGGGACCCGGGCGTGGGCACGGGGCGGCGAGATTCCGCCGGGCAACGCAGACGCCGTGGCGCGCGGCGGACAGGTGGTGGTGCCGGGCGGCGGCGGCCAGGGCCTGCGCGGCGGACCGCCGCCGCGCGGGACAGCGTCGATCCTGCGCGGCGGGTCGCTGAAGGTCACGACCACGCAGTTCCGCGAGGGCTACCTGCGCAAGAACGGCGTGCCCTACAGCGAGCAGGCCGTCATCACGGAGTACTTCCACCGGCTGCCGCCGTATCCGAACGGCGACGAGTGGCTGCACGTGACGACGATCGTCGAGGACCCGCGGTACCTGACGCAGCCGTTCTACACCAGCACGCACTTCAAGCGGGAAGCCGACGGCACGAAGTGGAATCCGACGCCTGTGCGACCACGGTGCCGCCGCTGCCCGTCGCCGAGCGGCCGCGTCCGGCCCGCCCGGTGAAGCTCTCGTCGGAGTCGCGCTCGACCTGGTCGCGTGAAGGAGGGCCCTGAGGATGCGAGACGTTTCGATCGAATCTGGTTGGCGGGGTCGCCCTGCTGGCGCTGGTGGTCGCTGCCGATCGGTGGCCCATGCGCAGGCCTCGTTCGCCGGCACGTGGGAGCTCGACCGCTTCAAGTCCGTCTACGAGCCCGCCGCCACGCAGCCCCAGCGTCGTGTGCGTGACGCTGGAGGTGAAGGGCGACGACATCGTGTCGAAGGCGCAGACGTGGCGCGGGGACGCCGTGAACGAGGTGGTGATCACCGCCAAGCTGGACGGCAAGGAGTATCCCGTGCCGAATCAGCCGGCCACGGTGACCTTCAAGCGCAGCAACGCCACCACGATCGTGCGGACCGCGATGCTCAACGGCAAGCTGACCGAGACCCAGACCTGGGCGCTGTCGCCGGACGGCAAGGTGCTGACCATTACGTCCGAAGGCACCGACGCGCAGGGCACGCCGATCAAGAGCAAGCAGCACTACGACAAGAAATAGATGACCGTCTTCGAGAAGATGAACCTCAAGGACCAGGACGCGATCCTGGTCCTCGACGCGCCGGCGTCGTTCGAGCCGGAACTGAAGCGCGCTGGACGGCGTCACCGTCCACCGCTCGGTGGCAGGGGTGAAGAGCGTCGGCTTCTTTCTCGCCTTCGTCACCTCACAGCCGGAAGCCGACAAGGCCATGCGCGCCGCGGCTGCCAAGACCGCGGGTGACGCGGTGGTCTGGTTCGCCTACCCGAAGGGCACCTCGAAGAAGTACCACGTCCACCATCAACCGCGACAACGGCTGGACGGCGATGGGCGAGGCCGGCTTCGAACCGGTGCGCATGGTGGCCATCGACGAGGACTGGTCGGGGCTGCGCTTCCGTCGCGTCGACTTCATCAAGACGATGACCCGCGGCGCCGAGCACGCCCTCTCCGCCAAGGGCAGAGCCAAGGCAAATGCCACGTCAACGCGACGCCGTTCAACCGGCGCTTGACTCCAGTAGCAGAGTGCTCTAATATTTAGAGTAACTGGAGGCGTCGCATGACCGAGCTCGAGCAAATCGGGGGAGACCTCCGCTTCGTCCGGGGCGCGCTGGCATCGAGCGATCGGCACAAATCGCCGGCCGCGATCTACTTTTTCTGGGCGGCCGCGGTGCTGGTCGGGTTCGTCCTGGTGGACTTTCGCCAGGCGCTGGTTGGTCCGTACTGGGCGGTGGTCGGGACCTGTCGGCTTCATTGTCAGTGCCTATACTCGGGTGGCGCCACGCGCAGCGCACGGGTCAGGTCTCCGCGGCGGACGGCCGGCGGCACCTGCCTGCACTGGGGCGGGATGCTGCTCGGCGATTGCGCTGGCCGTGCTGATGCCGATCCGCGGCGTCCTGTCGTGGGACGTGCTGAACTCCGTGATCCTGCTGATTCTGGCGCTCGGCTACTTCACGGCCGGGGTACACGGCGAGCGGCCGTTCCTCTGGGTCGGTGCGGTGATGGGCGCCGGCTACATCGTGCGTGACACGGTCTCCCGGCCTACGCCTGGACGATGGTCGGCGTGGCGCTGGCCGTGGCCCTGACCGTCGCCGGCATCCGAGGAGGGCGCGCGCTTGAAGCGGCTCCGTGACGCGGCCGCTGCGCCCGAGCCTCGTTCCCGCTCTCGACGACCTGCTGCAGCACCGCGCCCGCTCGGCGCCGCGGTGCTGCTGGCGCGGCACGACCGCCTGTCGTTCAGCCGCCTCAAGGAGCTGCTGACGGAAACGGACGGCAACCTCGGGGCCCACATGCGGAAGCTCGAGGACGCGGGCTACGTGGACGTTCGCAAGGAATTTCAGGATCGGCGGCCGGTGACGTGGTACGGCTGTCGGCCGAAGGGCAGACGCGCCTTGTCGCAACATCTCGACCGGTCTCGCAGCAGCTCATCGCACACGCGCGCCGGACGTCCCGGTGATGGACGCGCGGCTCGAAGGGGAGGATCCGATGGTCGATCTCGATCTCTCCGTCGATCGGGTGGCTGCACACTCGCGGCTGCATCGTCGCCATGGTGGCCTTCGTTCCGGTGATGCTGGCGCGGAAGGGAAGCCCGCGGCATCGCGCCGTCGGGCAAGGTCTACGCGCTGGCCTACGTCCTCCTGTCCCTGACCTCGCTCGGCATCTACTCCCAGCAGCGGTTCTGGTTTCCGCACTGGCTGGCGCTGGCCGGGCTGGTGGTGCTGGCGGCCGGCTAGCTGGCGGTCCGGGTCAAGCCGAGCCGGGTGGCGCTACGTGCACCTGGCCGCGATGCTGCTCAGCGCCTACAACCTGTTCGGCGGGCGCCGTGAACGAGGCGTTTCTCCGCATCGCGCCGCTGCGCGCGATCGCGGGGCCAGCATCCTGGCGTCGCCGGTCGTCGGCATGACGCACGGGGTCGTCATGATGGCGTTCCTGCGCTGATCGTGTTCTACGTCCTGGCGAACCGCTGGCAAGGCGGTTCGCCCGGCGTCGCTCCTGGCTACCCGGTCCTCGCGGGTTCCCAGCGAAGACCGAGCCCGATGATGCGTTCGAGCAGCCGCTCGTAGGTCACGCCGGCACTTTCGGCCGACTCGGCGAAGTCCTCGCCGTAGGCCAGGTTCGGGTTCGGGTTGACGTCGATCACGTACGGGCGGCCGTCGGCGTCCAGGCGGATGTCGATGCGCGCGTAGCCGTTCAGGTCCAGGGCGCGATAGGTGCGCTTGGCGATGCGGCCGATCGCGCTCGCACGATGGCGTCGGGCAGCTCGGCGCGTGCTGGTCATGATGCCGTGCCGCTTCTGATAGCGCGTGCTCCACTTCACGCGCTCGGTGGCGATCCGCCAGCGGTTGTCCGGCATGCCGGCAAACGACATCTCCCAGACCGGAAAGACCTCCAGCCGCTCGTTGCCGAGCACGCCGACGTAGAGCTCCCGGCCGTCGATGAACTGTTCGACGATGGCGGCCGTCCCCAGGCTGTTCGTGGACGAACGTGACGCGCCTGGCCAGCTGCTCGTCGTTCTCGACGACCGACGCCTGCGAGATGCCGGTGGACGACTCGAAGAACAGCGACTTCACGATGAGCGGAAAGCTCAGGCGCCGCGGCACCGACCGGCTTGCGGCCGACGCGGACGACCGTGAAGTCGGGCACCGGCACGCGGTGGTAGGCCAGCAGCTTCTTCGACAGCGCCTTGTCGCGCGCCAGGATCAGCCCGCGCGGGTTGCAGCCCGTGTAGGGCAGGCGCAGCAGCTCGAGGTAGCTGACCACGTTCTGGTCGAAGGTGGCCACGCCCGCGAAGGCCTCGAGCAGGTTGAAGACGATGTGCGGGTTGAAGGACGCGACCGTGGGCCGGATGCCGCTGAGGTCGTCGTGCACGCCGCGGACCCGGACCTCGTGGCCCATCTCGCGCAGCGTCTCGATGACGTCGTACTCCATCTTCCACTCGGCCTCGCGGACGTCGACGCCCTCGGTCTGGCGCGGGCGGCACCAGGTGGTCGTGGACGAGGGCCAGGACGCGGCGCGCTTCACAGGAACAGGCGGTGCCCGCCGCTGTGCAGATAGTTCATGGCCTGCACGGTCAGGAGCACCGTGAACTCCTGCCGCGCCGTGTCCTCGGGGACCGACAGCCGCAGCCGCAGCTCCCGGCACCGCGCCGTCATGTCCTCGAGCACCTGGTCGATCGTGTACTGGTAGATGCCGGTCCAGCCGGCCACCACGCGCGCGCACCTGGCGTGCGGATGCGCGCGATGAACTGCGCGGCCGTGGGGTTGCGCGCTGAACTGCGGCTCGTCCGAGAAGATGCGCCGCAGGTCGCGATCGTAGAAGTTCGGGTAGTCCACGCCGTAGTGGCGCCGCTTGTCGCGATAGTGCTGGCGCAGCGTCCGCCGCAGGCCGGACAGCGGGTCCACCTCGGCCGGATTGTCCACCCGCGGGCGGCATGCCCTTGAGCGTGCCCATCAGCTGATCCATGTACTCCAGCTTCCGCAGCGCCGGCCAGCCGGCTGTACCGCTGCCGCCACTGGCTGCGCGGCGTCAGCCAGACCGCGAACGTCTCCGCGAAGTCCTCGTCGGGGTGGCTCTGCGCGTACCACGCGTCGAGGTGCAGGACGAAGCTCTTGCTGTACGGCCTCGGCGTGTAGAACTCGGGGTACGGCTCGGCGGGCGAGCCGAACACCGCGCGCCGCTGCCGCTTGCGGCGCAGGCGGAACGCGTTGTCGATGGCGTGGCCGGCCTCGTGGCGCAGGATGCGCATGGCCCATTCGTGCTCGCCGCCTTCGACCTCCAGCATCTGCGCCTCCTCCAGCCGCTCGAGCCGCGGATGCGCCAGATAGAAGGGGACGGCGACGGCCGTGGCGCCGTCCGGGCGTGAACCACTCGTCCGACAGGTAGAAGTGCAGCGGGCAGCCCAGGCCCGCGCTGGCCAGCTCGTCGCGGAGCTGCGCGATGCGCGCCGCCAGTGCGCCCTCGATGGTGAGCGGGCAGATCGGCCATGCGTGACGTCGAGCAGCGCGTCGTCGGAGAGGCGACGTCCAATCCGGTCGCGGCCGGCGCGCCTCGCGGCATTGTACCGGTCGGTCATTGTCCCGCATGCGCCATGCGTCACACGCCCCGAGGCTGCTATCCTACGGCTGCTACACTAGCGATTCTGTCGACACGTGCATGGCAGCCGACCAGCACGCTCGAGTCGCGACCGTGACCTGTCTGGTGGTGGTGCCCGATGTCGATGGTACTGACCGCGCAAGAGCGTGATCGATCGAAGGTGCCCGACGCCTTCAAGTGGAACCTGGCCGATGTCTATCCGGACCGGGCGGCGTGGCGGGCCAGGAAAGACGCGATTACGGCCGAGCTGCCGGCGCTGCGGCGGCTCGAAGGGCACGCTGGGCGCGTCGGCGGCGACGCTCGCCGACGCCCTGGAGCTGATGTCGCGCCTCGACAAGGAGCTGTCGCGCCTCTACGTCTACGCCAGCATGGTGTCGGACCAGGACACCCGCGTGTCCGAGCCCCAGGGCATGCAGCAGGAGATGCAGCAGCTGTACGCCTCGTTCGGCGGCGCAGGCGGCGTTCATCGAGCCCGAGGTGCTGCGCGTCGGGACGCGCGACAAGTCGAGTCGTTCCTGAAGGCCGAGCCGCGGCTGGGTCCCTACGCGTTCTACCTGCGCGACATCGTGCGGCGCGCGCCGCACACGCTGAGCGATCCGGAAGAGAAGCTGCTGGCCGACGCCGGTCCCCTGGCCGGGCTCAGCCGTCGAACATCTACACCATCCTGGCCAACGCCGACTTCCCGTATCCGACCATCACGCTCGCCGAGCGGCGAGACCGCCAAGGTGGATCAGGCCGGCTACTCCGCGCTGCGCACGTCGGCCGTCCGGCGAGGACCGGAAGGCGGCGATGTCCGCGTTCTTCGGTGCGCTCGGCGGCTTCGGCCGGACGTTCGGCACGACGATGAACGCCAACGTGCAGCAGTCGCTGTTCTATGCCCGCGCGCGCAAGTACGGCTCGAACCTCGAGGCGTCGCTGAACGGCCCCAACATCCCGAAGTCCGGTCTACACGCGGCTGGTCGAGGGCGTGAACGCGAGCCTGCCCACCTTCCACCGCTACCTGCGTCTGCGCAAGCGGATGATGGGGCTGACCGACGATCTGCACTACTACGACCTGTATGCGCCGCTCGTGGCGTCGGTGAACCTGAAGTACACGCCCGAGGAGGCGCAGGCGCTGGTCATCGCGTCGATGGCGCCGCTCGGCAGCGAGTACACCGACGTGCTGCGGCGGGCCTTCTCGGAGCGCTGGCTCGACTGGTACCCGACCGAGGGCAAGGTGTCGGGCGCCTACTCGAACGGCGGCGCCTACGACGTGCACCCGTTCATGCTGCTGAACTACCTGGGGCAGTACAACGACGTCAGCACGCTGACCCACGAGCTGGGGCACACGATGCACAGCTACTACTCGAACAAGCGGCAGCCGTATCCCACGGCGAACTACGCGACGTTCGTGGCGGAGGTGGCCTCGACCTTCAACGAGGCGCTGCTGGTGGACCACGTGCTGAAGCAGATCAAGGACACGCCGACGCGGCTGTCGATCCTGGGCAACTACCTCGAGGGCATCAAGTCCACCGTGTTCCGCCAGACGCAGTTCGCGGACTTCGAGCTGCGGATGCACGAGATGGCCGAGGCCGGGCACGCCGATCACCGGCGAGGCGCTGGACAAGCTGTATCTGGACCTGACGCGCAAGTACTACGGGCACGACCAGGGCGTGTGCATCGTGGACGACTTCGTCGCCCACGAGTGGAGCTTCATCCCGCACTTCTACCGGGACTTCTACGTGTTCCAGTACGCCACGTCGTTCACCGCGGCCGAGGCGCTGTCGGCGAAGGTGCTGGCGGGCGACGCCGACACCCGCGCGCGCTACCTGACGTTCCTCGGGCTCGGGCGGCTCGAAGTATCCGATCGACCTGCTGAAGGACGCCGGCGTGGACATGACCACGGATCAGCCGCTGCAGCTCACCATGACGCGGATGAACCAGGTGATGGACGAGATCGAGCGGCTGCTGCCGAAGTAGCCGCTCGATCTCGGTCCCGGTCTCCAGTCTTCGGTCTGCGGTCCTTGGGCCAGCAGTTCCGCACAGCCGGACTGGAGACCGAAGACTGGAGACTGGAGACCGGAGACCCCTACAAAATATTCTTCCCCAGCGCCGACAGCGCCAGCTCTGA
This sequence comes from uncultured Candidatus Rokubacteria bacterium, assembly GCA_963789955.1. Classification (GTDB taxonomy): domain Bacteria; phylum Methylomirabilota; class Methylomirabilia; order Rokubacteriales; family CSP1-6; genus AR31. The sequence continues at coordinate 6,897 of CAWBMV010000012.1, read as the reverse complement.
TCGCCGAGTTCGGCCGTCGTGTTCCGGATATCCAGCGTGGGGTTGACCTCCACCAGGTCCAACGCGACGAGGCGCTTGCGAGTCCGCGACCAGCTCCATCAAGAGGTGCGCCTCGCGGTAGCCGAGCCCGCCGCGCACCGGCGTGCCGACGCCGGGGGCGATCGACGGATCGCACGCGTCGAAATCGAACGACACATGGATGCCGCCGGTGCCCGCCGACGCCGCCGCGATGGCCCGCTCGGCCACGCGCGCCATCCCGTCGCGGTCGATGTCCTTCATCGTGAACACGTGCACCCCGGCCGCCCGGATCTGGTCCTTCTCGCGGTCGTCGAGGTTGCGGACCCCGACCAGCACCGTGTGCCGCGCCAGACACCGACGGTCCCCTGCCGATGCTCGTCAGCTCGCGCGGCTCCTGGCCGAGCAGCGCCGCCAGCGGCATGCCGTGGACGTTGCCGCTCTCGGACGTCTCGGGCGTGTTCATGTCGCCGTGCGCGTCCACCCAGATCAGGCCGAGCGGGTAGCCGACGCTTGCGCGTACCCAGGCGGCGCTGGCCGCCACCGACCCCGCCGCCAGGCTGTGGTCGCCGCCAAGGACGAGCGGCAGCGCGCCGGCCTCCAGCGCGTCGTAGGCCGCGGCGTACACGTGGCGGCAGACGTCGGCGATGTCGTCCACGTACTTCTTGCGCGCGTCCCGGGTGCGCTCGATCTCGCGCAGCGGCGTCGGCACGTTGCCGCGATCGACGACGGTGCGTCCGAGCCGGCGATCTGCTCGGCGAGGCCGGCAATCCGAAACGCCGACGGGCCCATGTCGACGCCGCGCCGCCCGCCGCCGAGGTCCAGCGGCACACCGATCAAATGCACCGGCTTCATGGCGAGCATTCTATTCAGGCCGGGAGCCGGAAGCCGGGAGCCGAGCCGTGACCGGGCCGAGCCACTCATGAATGCGGGTGGCGATACGCCCGGCCGTGCGAGATGCAGTCCGGGATGCCGATCGCGCCGAAGCCGCTGCCGGCGCCGAAGAGCCCGGGATGCGCGTCGAGCCGGCGCCTCGATTGCCCTCACGCGCGCGCCGTGGCCGACGACGTACTGGCGGGCTCTGGCGCACCCAGCGAGTCACGCGCCTCAGCACCGGCGGCCCCGTGATGCCGAGCACCTGGCCCAACTCCTCGTCGACCAGATGCGCCAGCCCCGCGTCGTCGTGGTGGTCGAGCCGATCCGGATCGCGGCCCCCGCCCAGAAACGCGCGCAGCAGCACGTGACCCGGCGGTGCGCGGCCCGGGCCACTTCGACGTCACCCAGGTGGCCGCCAGCAGCGCCCGGCCCTCGGCACGTGGGACCACGAAGCCGGTCCCCCGCATCGGGTGCGTGACCTGCTCCGCGCGATACCCGAGGGCCACCGTGGCCGTGGACGCGTAGTCGACCCCTCACACAGTGCCGCCAGCGGTGGGTCGAGACCGCGCACCAGGGCTGCGGCTTCGTAGGACGGGCACGGCCAGCACCACCGCGCGAGCCGCCAGCGTGTCGTCCATCGTCTCGATGGCGTAGGCGCCGGGCGGTGTCACGCCGTACCTGCTGTCGCGCCACGGCACGCGCGCCTCACCGTGGCGGCCGGGAACCGCGCGACCAGGGCCTCGACGAGGGCACCCACGCCGCCAGTCAGCGACAGGAAGGCGCCACGCGCCGACGGTTTCGGCTTGAGCGCGCGAAACGCCCGCAACAAGCTCCCGTGTTGCGACTCGGTGTCCACCAGGCGCGGAAACAGCAGGCGGACCGACAACCGTCCACGTCGCCGGCGTGGATGCCCGCCAGCAGCGGCTCGGCCAGGTAGTCCACCGCCTCACGGCCGAAGCGGCGGGCACGAACGTGGCGATCGACTCGTCGTCGGCGTCGTCCCACTCACGCGGGCGAATCAACTCTTCCGCCGCCATCCGCACCTTGCCGAGCGGCGTGAACAGCGACGACATCACCAGGCCGCGCACTGAGACGGGAAAACCCAGAAACGAGCCTTCGGGTAGCGGGTGCAGCTGCCCATCGCGAAGGACGAAGGCCGTGCGTGGCTCGAGCGTCGGACACGAGCTGGTGCTCGAGCCCCAGTTCGGTGCAGAGCCTGATGGCCGCCGGCTTCTGCACGAGAAACGAATCGGGTCCCGCGGTCCACCACCCAGCCGTCCGATGCGCTCGGTCTGCATCACACCGCCGCGGCGTCTGGCCGGCATCGAGCACGCGCACGGTCCGGCCGGCGGCGGTCAGGTCGTGGGCTGCGGCCAGGCCGGCGATGCCGCCGCCGATGACGACGACGTCGGCGGACTCAGGCACTGCGGAGAGCTCAGCCGATGGAGGCCTTAAGATGTCTAGGGTGGCGGCAACCGGCGCGCCGTCACACGGTGGACGTAGCTGGCCAGCATCTGCACGTGTTCGAGCGGGGTGGTCGGCAGGATGCCGTGACCAAGGTTGAAGATGTGCCCGCGCCGGCCGCCGACGCGCTCGATGATGTCGTCCACCTGCCGGCACATCCGGGCCACCGGTCCCAGCAGCGTCGTCGGATCGAGGTTGCCCTGGATGCCGCGGTCGTGCCCGATGCGATCCCAGGCCAGGTCGATTGGGATACGCCAGTCGGCACCGATGACGTCGCCGCCCGCGTCGCGCATCACGTCAGCATCATCGCGGTGCCGGTGCCGAAGTGGATGGTGGGCTCGCGCTGGCCGACGATCTCGAAGATCCGGCGGGAGTGGGGGAGCGCGAACTCGGTGTAGTCGGCCGCGCTCAGCGCTCCCACCCACGAGTCGAACACCTGCACCACATCGACGCCGGCTTCGATCTGGGCCACCAGGTAGTCGCCGACCAGCTCGGCCAGCGTGCCGCAGAGGCGATGCCATGCGTCGGGGTGCCCGAACATGAGCGCCTTGGTCTTGGCGAAGGAGTTGGAGTGGCCGCCTTCGATGGCGTAGGACGCCAGGGTGAACGGCGCTCCCGCGAAGCCGATGAACGGCAGCTGACCGTTCAGCTCGTGCTGGATTTGTCGGATCGCCTGCAGCACGAAGCCGCAGCTCGTCGCGCGGCTCGAAGCGCCGCAGCGTGTCGATGTCGGCCGATGTGGACAGCGGGCGCTCGAGCCGCGGGCCCTCGCCGCCCACGAAGTCGAACGGCAGCCCCAGCGGCGCCAGCGGAATCAGGAGATCGGAAAACAGGATGGCCGCGTCCACCTCGATGCGTCGCAGCGGCTGCAACGTGACCTCGGTGGCCAGGTCGGGCTCACGGCAGATCTCGAGCAGCCCGTGCTGCTGGCGCAGCGCCCGGTATTCGGCCATGTAGCGGCCGGCCTGGCGCATGAACCACACGGGCGTGCAGTCCACCGGCTGCAGCCGGCAGGCTCGCAGGAACCGGCCGCTCACGCCACGACCACGAGCGACCGGGCCAGCGCCACCATCTCGTCGAGCCACAACGGCTTGTAGCGCACCACGGCGCCGAGCGCGGTCAGCTCGCCGAGCGCGTCGGACGTGGGGTGCAGGTCGCCGCTGACGATGGCAATCGGCGTCCCGCCCAGGCGGGGCAGTTGTCGAAGCGATCCGGCGACCCCCAGTGCGCGCGGCAGCGAGGTGCGAATATCCACCACTATCGCGTTGGGCGATCGGGCCTGCGCCAGCCGCACGCCGTCTTCAGCCGTCAGCGCCGCCCACACTTCGTGACCGTCGAGCCGCAGGGCCCTGGAACAGGAATCTGCCACGGTTGGGTCGTCGTTCACGATCAAGATTCGGGCAGACGAACGCCCACCGGCCGCCGGAGACATCGAGCCATTGTGCTATATTTTCCGCGCTTGCGGCCGGTTTGGCCGCCGTTTCAAGGCCCTTCCTGGTACCGGAGGTTTTATTGAGCCCCATCCTCGTGCGGCCCGTCCGCGAGCAGCTCGAGCACGATCGGGTGATCCGCCTGCTGCAGGCCAAGTACAAGAGGAAGTTCGAGGTTGCCATCAATCCCGGACACGAACAGACTGCGCCGGTCGGACCTCCGCCCTCGCCGTGGTATCCGGACCTGGTCCTGCACTCCACCGAGCGTGGGCGCCGCCTGGCCGGCATAGTCGAGGTGGAGACTGCCGAGTCCGTGAACAACCTCGAGGCGATGTCGCAGTGGGCGGCGTTTGCCAGGCAGCGCACGAGTTTCACCTCTACGTGCCGGCGGCGTCGATCGACGTGACCCGGCGGTTGTGCACCGACATCGGCATTGAAGTGACCGAAATCTGGGCGTATCACGCCGTCGGGGACCAGCTGCGGTTTGTCCTCGTGCAGCGCGCCGCGGGTGCGTCGAAGCCGTCCAAGGCGGTCGCGAAGGCCCCGCCCAAACCGGCCAAGTCCGCCGCGCCCGACCAAGCCCAGCCCCTGCATCGCCAAGCGCCCGGCCGCCGCCAAGCCTCCCGCGACGGTCGCGGCCCGGAACGGCGGCAGCAAGAACAGCGCCTCGAAGAACGGCCCGTCGAAGGCCGCGGCCAAGAAGGCCCGCCGCTCCCGCCGGTCCGCCGTGCGGTGGCCAGCGGGCGTCCGGCCGCGCCAAAGCCGGCCAGCAAGCCGGCCAAGCGCCGCTAGCCCAGTGCCGTTCCTGAGGGTGATCCGCGACAAGCGCGGGTACGAGACCACGTACTCTGATGCACTGGTTCAACGAGGGCGGGCGGCAGCGCTCGCGGATCCTGTACGCCTTCCGCAGCCCCTCGGTGGCGCGCGTGGGACGGCTGCCGTTGGAGCCGACCGTCATGCGGCACCTCGAAGCCAGCCTTTCCGGAAGTGGCCTTCGACTGGAAAGCCGTGATGGCGGAGCGCCAGGTGATCGAATCGGCCCCCGAGATTCGCCGCCGCCGCCCGCGCCGCGAGGACGGCCAGCCGACGCCCCCGCGCTCCGAAGCCGTGCCGGCGCCCGTCGCCGCGACACCGCCGGCCAATCGGCCCCGTCCGGTGCCCACGGTCTTGCCGCCCGGCACCGACGAGGAGCGCATGGCGTTCCTGGCCGAGTGGTACCCGATGGTCCGCGAGCGCGTGGAGCGGCGTACCACTGACGAGGTGCGCCGACAGGCGCTCCTGGGCCTGGCCGAGCGCCTCAACCCGGCAGTGTGGGGAGATGGGGGCGCGACGCCCGACCACTTCGCCGCGGCGGCCGAAGCCCTGGAACGGCTGGCGCGAGTGCTGACGCGCCGTCGTCGCCGCGGCAGCAAGCCGCCGCAGGCGCCGAGCCCAGCCCCCTAGGACTGTGGAACCGCGGCGGGGCGCGTGAACTCGCGCTCGATTGCGATCAGCTTGTCGAGACGCCGCCGGTGCCGGGCCTCGCCGGAGAACGACGCGTTCACGAACGCCGCCACGATGTCGGCCGCCAGCGCGGCGCCGACGACGCGCGCGCCGAGGCACAGCACGTTCATGTCGTCGTGCTCGACGGCCTGATGGGCCGTGTAGGTGTCGTGGCAGACCGCGGCGCGAATGCCCGGAAACTTGTTGGCGGCGATCGAGACGCCGGCGCCGCTGCCGCAGACGATGATGCCGCGGTCGGCCTGGCCGCCGGCCAGGGCCGGGCGACCGCTTCGGCCGAATCGGGGTAGTCAACCGGGGCCGCGGAATGGTGCCGAGGTTGACTCGACCTCGTGCCCCTGCCTGCAGCCAGCGCCCAGTTCCTGCTTCAAGCAAACCGGCGTGATCGGCGCGCCAGCGCCAGCTCGCATGGCAAGATGCTATACTTGCGCACTATGCCGCAACCGACCGCTGTCTCTTTCGGCCTGCTCGCATGCCGCTGCCGCTCCTGGTCGCCGACGTCAGCTGCCCGCTGGCACCGCGGCTCGGCGCAGCCGGCGCCGGCGCGCCGCCGCCCCAGAGCCCGACGTTCCGCGTCAACGTCGACCTCGTCACGACCGACGTGATCGTCCGCGACGACAAGAGATCAGTTCATCGCCGATCTCAAGGCCGGCGAATTCGAAGTGTTCGAAGACGGCGTCAAGCAGGACATCGCGTCGCTGGTGCTGGTGCACGGTGGCCGCGTCTTCAACGTGCAGGCGCCGCCGCCGCCGCCGGTGCAGGAAGGCATCATCCTGCCGCGCAACCGGCCGACCAACGACGCCGCCGGCCGCGTCTTCCTGCTGTTCATCGACGACCTGCACCTCGACTTCCAGAGCACGCCGCGCACGCGCGATCTGCTCAAGAAGATGCTGCGGAGCCTGATTCACGAAGGCGACATGTTCGGCATCGTCTCGACCGGCACCTCGTCGATCTCCGAGCAGCTGACCTACGACCGTCAGATGCTCGACGAGCGATCACGCGGATCACCGGCGGCGGCTGAAGCCGAAGGACATCATCGAGGGCCAGCAGGGCTCGCAGGGGCCCACCGAACTGCGGTATCGCGCCCACGTCGCGTTCTCGACGGCCTACGACCTGATGAAGAACCTGGAGAAGGTGCAGAACCGGCGCAAGGCCGTGATCTACGTCAGCAGCGGCTACGACTTCAACCCGTTCGAGCAGTCGCGCATGGAGGACAGGCGCGCCGCATGCACGTGAGCAACCCGACGCTGACCAGAACGATCCGTTCACCGCAGCAGCAGAGCCAGCAGATGCTCGCCGAGGCGGATCTCGCCGCGAGCTCTCGGACCTGACGCGCGCCGCCAATCGCGCCAACGCCACGCTTCTACACCATCGACCCGCGCGGCCTGGTCGCCGGCCCCGAACGGACGACGAGGTCGACACGCAGGAGTGGAACGACTACGTGCGCGAGACGCAGGACAGCCTGCGCGTCCTGGCCGAAGAAACCGGCGGCATCGCGGTGGTCAACCAGAACGACTTCGACAAGGCGCTGAAGCGCATCGACGCCGAGACCAGCGACTACTACGTGCTCGGCTACTACTCGAGCAACCCCGACCCGCTGAAGCGGACGCGA
>CAWBMV010000011.1:0-81771 GCA_963789955.1 uncultured Candidatus Rokubacteria bacterium | reverse complement strand
GCGCGTGCTGGTGCGCCAGCGCTCCGTGCGGTCCCGGCCGGGGCGCTGGTGCGCGTCGCGGCGTTCGGGCTACTTACCGTCGGGATATTAGCGACGGCGTCGAGCGCGTTCGACACGGAACAGACCTTCCACAAGGGTGCGGCGCTACTGTCGCTGGAAGGTGGCGGCGGCGCGATCACTTCCTCGGGCTAGGGCGCTTGGTTCCGTCGGTCGAATGGGTTGGCGCTGCGAGAGGCACCGACCTGAAGGTTCCAGAGATTCGCTCGCGGTTCGCGATCCGGGAAGAGCCGGAGTTTGCGGCCAACGGTGCCCGATAGGGCTGGATAGCTCACGTCCTTTCGAGGCGATGAAACGCAGCCTCGACACCAGCGAACGCCGCGGATCGGACACTAACGGGCACGACGCGGCGGCGCCCGCATCGCGGTATGATTCCCGGCACGGGAGGAAGGACTATGAGCACAGCGCTGAACGGCATCCGTATTCTTGACCTCACCCAGTTCGAGGCCGGCACGTCGTGCACCCAGATGCTGGCGTGGCTCGGCGCCGAGGTCATTAAGGTCGAGGAGCCCGGCAAGGGAGAGCCCGGACGCTACGGTCGCGCCGAGAAGCCGGGTGTCGACTCGAGCTACTTCCTCCTGCTCAACGCCAACAAGAAGAGCGTCACGCTCAACCTCAAGCATCCGCAGGGCAAGGCCATGTTCCTCGACATGGTGAAGAAGGCCGACGTGGTGGCTGAGAACCAGGCGCCCGGCGGGATGGAGAAGATGGGCCTCGGCTATGACACGCTTTCGGCTCTGAACCCGCGCCTGGTCTATCTGTCCGTGAAGGGCTTCGGCAACTACGGCCCGTACAGCGAGTACAAGAGCTTCGACATGATCGCGCAGGCCACGGGCGGCGCGATGGCGCTCACGGGCTTTCCCGGCTCGCCGCCGCTGAAGCCGGGGCCGACGATCGGCGACTCGGGCACGGGCATGCACGCGGCACTCGGTGTTATGGCCGCCCTGTGGCAGCGGCAGGCGACCGGTCAAGGCCAGAAAGTCGAGTGCTCGATGCAGGACGCCGTCGTCAATCTCTCTCGCATCGCCATGCGGCTCGCGTACGCGGCTGGCGACTTCGAGCCGCGACGCGGCAACGAGATTGCCAACACGTCGCCCTCTGGTATCTATCGCTGCAAGCCTGGCGGCCGCGACGACTACGCCTACATCTACTGCCAGCCCGTGCGGCCGCACATGTGGGAGTCCTTGCTCAAGACGATCGGACGATCCGACCTGATCGGCCATCCGGAGTGGTCGGATCCCAAATGGCGGGCCGCCCACAAGGACCAGGTCAACGCGCTGGTCGAGGCCTGGACGATGACTCGTACAAAGCACGAAGTCATGGCGGATCTCGGCAAGGCCGGAGTGCCCACGGGCGCCGTGCTCGTGCCGCAGGAGATCCTGAGCGATCCGCACCTGATCGCGCGCGGCATGGTCACCACCATCGATCATCCGGGCTGGGGCCCGTTCACGATGCCGGCGAACCCGGTGCAGCTGTCGAAGTCGCCCACTCAGGTGCGGCCCGCGCCTTTGCTGGGCCAGCACAATGCCGAGGTCTACAAGGAGTGGCTGTCACTCGGCCCCGCGGAGCTGGAGCGGCTCAAGAGCGACAAGACGATCTGAGTCACGGCGCGAACGCAGGCCCGGCCCAGCGCTCGCGGGTGGCGAATTCGGCGACGGGCTTGCGCTTGAGCCGGGAGAGCGAGCGCACCGGCCGCCCGAGCGGTATGACGGCGCACACCGCGATATGTGGCGGGATGCCGAGCAGCGCCTTGATCTCGGGCTCTCGCGCGGTGGCGAGTGTGGTGATCGTGCCTCCGAAGCCTTCGTGTCGCGACGCGAGCAGCACGTTCCAGGCGAAGGGATAGATCGACGCACCGCTGATGATCCCGACGCGCTCGAGATCCTGGTCGATCGAGGCCACGACCCTCAGGTCGACGCACAGGACCAGCACCACGGGAGCGGTTGCGATCGATTCGGTCAGGCGCGACGGAACGGCCGTCCGTTCGATCGTGGCCGCGTCGACCCGTGGCGGATCGATCGTATTCCAGGGGCTCTCTCCGTTCGCGGCCTGGGCTGCGTAGCGCCGTCCGGCAAAGGCGCTCAGATCAGCGAGCCCGCGCTTCGTGGCCGGATCACGGACGACGATCACGCGCCAGCCCTGTCGGTTCCCGCCGCTCGGCGCGAAGCGCGCCTGGTCCAGGATCTTCGCGAGAACCTCGTCGGGCAGAGGATCGGTCGTGAACTCCCGAGCGGCAAAGGTCGTGCGCAACACGTCATACAGTTCCATGAGTCACCTCGTTTGGCTGGGTGATGGAGCGTCGCATGTTGACCCGGTCGTGGTCGTGGCCTAAGCGTTCTATCCGTCACGCGCGCCGGGACTCTGGCGGGTTGATCGTAGGGCGCGCGTCGTCATCGCTGCAAGAGGGAAAGGTTGATGCGATCGCGACGGCCTCGGCGACCTGGAGGGAGGGATCGAGGGTGACGAGGCGACCGCCGTAAAGAACCAGGTCGGGGCGGCTCACGAGCAGTAATCGGGCGGGTTCACGGACACCCCCATGATACAAATTGAAAAGGTGATTGATTTTCACACCTTTTCCATCACCGCGCGCGATCGTGAGACCGGCGCATTCGGCGTCGCCGTCGCCACCGCGCGACCGAACGCCGGCAGTCTCGTCCCTTGGGTTTCGCCGCGTGGCGCCATCGCCACGCAGGCGCGCGTTAACACCGAGCTGGGCCGGCAGGGGCTCGCGCTTCTCGGCCAGGGGGTACCGGTCGACGTTGCGCTGACCGTGCTTCTCCGAAAGGACAGTGAGCGCGAGATCCGTCAGGTGCACGGCCTCGACGGCGAACGGGTTTTTTGCCACACCGGCGCGAGCTGCGTGCCGTGGTGCGGCCACGAGCAGGCCGACGGGTTCACGATCGCCGGCAACATGCTGGCCGGCCCGGACGTGATCGCCGCGATGGCCCGCGCATTTCGCGCGAGCGATGGCGAGCGTCGTGACCTGTCCGACCGCCTTCTACTGGCGCTCGAAGCGGGACAGGCAGCCGGCGGCGACAAGCGGGGCAAGCAGTCGGCGGCGCTCCTGGTGGCGGCCGTCCGCGACCCGCGTATGTACCACAACCTCCGCGTCGACGATCACGCTGATCCGGTCGCCGAGCTCAGGCGAATCTGGGCGGTCGTCGTCGCGCACACGAAGCAGATTGAAACGGAGTATGGTCCCGCGGCGCTCCGGCTCTTCGGCCGGGTCAAGTATTGAGGAGGATCGCCATGAAGCTCCGCGCGATTCTGTGTCTCGTCGGGCTGGTCGCGCTGGCGATGGGCTCGCTCGCCGAGGCGAAGACGTACCGCTGGGTGAACGATCAGGGCATCGTCACGTACTCGGACCAGCCGCCGCAGATCCGGCCGGTCGAGGGCGAGCGTGAGGCGCTGATCACCGAGGCCCTCGAGATCTCCGGCACCAAGCACGCGCTGGAGACGATTCCAGCGCACATTCGCGCCCAGCTCGACGTGCGTCAGACGCCCATCAAGCCCGAGGAGAAGGCGCGCATGGTCAAGATTCTCGGCGACGCGTTCCGGCCCGACGTGCTCTACGGCGCCGTCCGCGCCGCCTTCAAGACCAACTACGATCCGTCGCGGATGGGTTTCGTGATCGGGCAGCTCAGGACGCCGCTGTTCCGAAAGGTCGCGGCGCTCGAGGTCGCGGCCAGCGAGCCGGGCGCGAAGCCGGATCTCGAGCGCTTCGCGATCGGGCTCCAGGGCGACGTTCCCAAGCCGGCGCGCGTCGCCCTCGTTCAGCGGTACGAGGCGTCGATGCGCAGCGCGGAGCTCCAGATCGAGATGGGCGTGGTCGCCTTCAAGGCCGTCTCGCGCTCGCTCGAGCCGGTGCTGCCGTCCGAAAAGCGGCCCACCGCGCGGGAAATGGACACCGCGGAACGGACCCTACGAGCGAAGCAGGACAGCCTCGTGCGCGATGCGCTCGTCCGCTGGCTCTACACGTTTCGGTCGTTGACGGACGAGGAGCTCGGGGAGTACGTGGCGTTCGCCGAGACCGACGCGGGTCGCTGGTTCGTGACGACTCAGCGGAAGGGTCTGCTCGACGCGATGCGCACGGCGATGGATACGGCGGCCCGCCAGATGGCCGCCGCATTTCCCGTGAAGCGTTAGCGCGCCGGCCGCCGCTCTTCGAGGAGCTTCAGGAACCGCGGATCCTTCTTGAGGTTGACGAGCGACGGATCGAGGCTCAGGTAGTCGAACTGGTCGTAGCCGAGATCGAGCGCCTTGTTGAGCCACGTGAGCGCCTGATCCGCGTCGCCGAGCCGTGCGTACACACGCGCGGCGTTGTACGCGGCCTGCGGATCCTTCGGCTTGGAGTCAGCTCCGTGGAGCGCCGAGGACACCTGCTCCTTGCGCTCCTGCAAGACGGTCTTGTTCTTGACCATCGCGTCGAGGTTGGCCTTCGCCGTCGTATTGCCGGGATCGCGCTGGACGAGATCCTCATACTCGCGGGCGGCGTCTTCGTAGAGACCCTGCTTGCTGTACAGATTCGCCAGATTGTTGCGAACGATGGTGTTCTTGGGATCGAGCTCGAGGGCCTTGCGATAGGCGGCGACCGCCTCCTCGGTCCGGCCCTGGCGGTCGTACGCGTAGGCGAGATTCGACTGGATGACGGCGGACGTCGGCGCCGCGTCAGCCGCCTTCTGGAGCTCGGCGACCGCCTCCTCGAACTTGCCGTCCTTCAGGAGTGCCGCGCCGCGCGCGTTCTGCTGGGCCGCCGCGTCGGCGGCCTTGTTCTGGCCCCGAGCGGCGCCCGGCAGTAGCGCGCAGAGCGTCAGCGCGATGAGCGCGACCTTCTTCACTGGATGCGCTCACGCCAGGAGCGGACCTGCTTCAGGAATGTTGGCGCGGGGATCGGATTGTTCGGGAGCTGCTGGTTCGTCGTCGCGGTGATCGCCGACGCCGTGGCCTGTCCCGAGCCCGCAGGCGGCGTCACGATGACGACCGGCATCGAGGCGATGCCCTGGCCGATCGTCGTGGAGCGGGTGACCGACGCGTCGGTCGTCGTGAGGGCGGCGCCCGAGGCAAAGTCGATCGCCGCATAGCCGGTCGCCATCTGGACCGAGTACAGCTTGGCCGTCCCACCGCCGCTGGTGCACGTCACGGTGCTGGTCGGCGTGAACCCGGAGAACAGCACGTCCATGTTGAAGACGTTCGCCGGGTCGAGCACCTTTTCGTTGGTGCCCAGTCTGAAGAACCAGCCACCCGACGACGTGCCGTTGGTCGAGGTCACGTCGACGAGGTTCGTCTCCGAGAGCGCGGCCGCATTCGACATGTTCGTCGTCTCTTTGATCCCGTAGAAGCGGTTCGTCGCCGTGCCGTTCGGATGGTTCCGGTCGCCCGTGCCGAGGAAGACCCAGAGGTTCATCGAGGTGTCGTAGGCCAGCACGGGCGCGCCGTAGAACGCCTGAGTCGGATAGAACTCACCAACCGTCGGAGGGTTGGTCTGGCTCGGCGCCGCGGTGAAGAGGCGCTTCCCGGCCCAGCTCGTCGTCGCATTGGCCGAGACGTCGAACTTCCAGAGCTGGCCGCCGAGGTCGCCGATGTACACCCGATCGACGTAGCCGTCGTTGTTCAGGTCGACCGCCGTCGAGTTCTCCGTGAGGCTGAAGTTCATGTACTGGCGGTCATCCGCCGTGCCGTCCTTGTAGTACTCCCAGAGCTTCGTGCCGTTCGCGAGGTCGACGGCGAAGAACGCCTTTCCGTGGGCGTTGTTGCTCGCCGTGTCGTAGCCGCCGCCGAAGAACGCGACGAACTTGTCGACGCCGCCGAGCTTGACCTTGCCGATCGAGGGCTCGGACCACGTCTCGGCCATCTTCGAGTCGGTGAAGCTCCACAACCACAGAGGATTCGTGGTGTCCGTGATGTCCAGGGCATAGTAGAAGGCCCCACCGCGCCGCAGACCGAAGACCACGATCGTCTTCCACGTCCCGCTGATCTTGATGTCCGTGGCGATCGGGCTCGAGTCCACGAAGAACTGGTGGTCCGCCCCGGTGTCGGTCATCACCTTCAGATTGTCGAGGAGGTCGGGCGGAATGAAGCCCCACAGCTCGACGCCATCGCTTTCGCGGAATGCGTGCAGCATCCCGTCGTTGGCGCCGGCGATCAGGACCTTCGTCCGGCCGGCCTGCGCGGTCTTGAACGCCTGGTAGCTGGAATCGTTCAACGCCAGAACGGGCGGCGTGATCAGAACCGGCGTCGAATGGAAGATGTCGCCGAGCTTCCACGCCCGCTCTTCCGTCAGGTTGCCGTTGCCGTTCTCGTCGTAGGAGTCGATGCCGCGGACGAAGTCGATGATCTTGTCGTGCTCCGCGTGTGTTCGCCGCGGCGAGCATGCCGTTGGTGATCGCGGAGTTGGTCTTCGTGAAGGCCTGCCGAGCTCCACCGACGTACGTGTAGATCGTCCGGTTGGCGGCCGGCGTCGTGCTGAGGACCTGGCCGGCTTCCCAGACCAGGGCCGAGCTCAGCGGAACGCCGTTGGCGTCCACCGGAACCAGGCCGGTCGAGTCCCGCTGGTAGGCCTTGAGGAAGCCGCGCCAGAAGGGGAGCGAAGGATCGGACCGGAAGGCCGCGAGATAGGCCTTGGTGCTGCCCGTCGTGCTGGTCGTCGGCACGACCGGCGTCGCGAAGGTGAAGGTGGCCTGGACGATGCGGCGGATCGCATCCTGAAGGGCCGCCTGCAGCTGGCTCTCGTCGTCCGAGATGTAGAACTGGCCGCCGCCGTTCTTCGCCGCGTTGCGGAGAGATCGGCGTACGCCTGGTCGGACTCGGCCTGCGTGCGTGTTCACGGTCACGCCGAAGCCGACGGTGTGGACGATGACGTTCTGCGTTCCGGTGAGCGAGCTCGCGTGGTCCTGGGTGAAGCGATTCGTCGCCTCGTTTGGCATCGTCCGGCTTCCGGAGGTCTGCATACCGTCCGTGATCATGATGACGAAGTTCGGCTGGCACTCGAGCTGGATCGGGCTCGTGTAGGTGTTGCCGTTGTTGAGCGACGTCGCCCTTGTAGTAGTGGCCGACGTCCCACAGCGCATCACCGAGCGGCGTATCGCTGGTCGGCGACAGGCCGTTGACCGCGGCCTTCATCGTCGAGACGCTGGATCCGACCTGGGAGACCATCCGGGCGCCGCGCGCGCCGCTCGAGCCGTAGTAGAACGTCATGACGCCGAAGCGGACGCCCTGGACGCTGTCCAGGAGGCCGTTGATCACTTCCTTGGCGATGTCCATCTTCGGCTTGCTGCAGGCTCCGCCGGTTGGCGCAGGTCCCGTACAGATAGTTGAGGTAGTTGCCCGTGAAGAGGTTCACCGTCGAGCCGCTGATCTTGCCGGACCAATAGCCGGTCGTGTTCAGCGCGTTCTGGGCCGCCGAGCTGTTCACGGACGGGACGTCGTTGGCGTAGCTGGTGTACGTCGAGCTCGAGCCGCTCTTGTACACCTTGACCGAGTCGCACGTCTGATTCTTCTGGCTACCGCACCGGGTCAGAGTCGGGTAGTAGGGGGCCGAGCCGTTGGGGGCCGGCACGTCGAAGGCGTTCGACGGCGCGTTGTCGGCCATACTGCCCGAGTCGTCGATCATGATCACGACGTTGGGCTGGATGTTGGCGCCGAAGATGTCGCTGTCGTCAGCGAGCGCCGCCGAGGTCGGCAGCACGAGAAGCGCGGCAATGGAGCCAAGACCAATCAGGCGCGTAATGCTTTTCATGGTGGACCTCACTGGGCAATCGGCCCATAGGAGACTTGGGCGTCAATGGTGCGCTGGGCACTGCGCGGGCCCGTCCCCGAGCCGGTGATCGCGTAGTTGTAGAAGACGAACCCTCCCGGGTTGTATCCGGTGCCGGTCCCGATCGAATATCCGGCGCGCTGCGTCGTGTTCAGGAAGCAGTTCGCGTCCGCGCCGGGCCCGGCGGCGACCGAGTACGAGAAGGCACCCATGGCGGTAGCGCCGGCGACGCACGTCGGGCCACCCGGCACGATCGTGTTGATGCCGACGTTGACGCCGGCGTCAGCGGCGAAGAAGCTGCCCTCGGCCCACATCGACCCGTAGGCGATGTCGCCTTCGGTGCTCGACATCCGCACCAGGAAGATGCCGGAGACGAGCATCAGGACCATGATGAAGATCGCCATCACCGAGGCGATGCCGCGTTCGTCGGTGCAGTGACGCCACATTCCACGCATGTCACGAGCCTCCATCAGGGATTCCGCAGCCTCACGTCGGAGGCGAGGGTGTAGGTCTGCGCGGCCTGGCCCGTCACGTTCTCGCGGGCCGTCACCATGATGACGATGCGCCGCACGATCGAGCGCTGCGACACGTCGACGAAGCTCGGGGCGCCGCCGAGACCTTGCGCGTCAAGATTGAACGGACCGGTCGGTGGATTCGGGACCGGATTGTTCGCCGAGTCGAAATACGCGAAGCTCAGCCCCGTGACGCTCTCGGCCATCAGCGTCCCGTTGGCGCACGTGTACGATGCGCCGGCGCCGATCGCGCCCTGGACTCGCCGCAGCCCGGAGCTGTCGCGGCAGAAGGTGTAGACGTTGCTCGCGCCCGTTCCATCGAGATCGCCGGCGACCGATAGCGCGGACTCCGTGGCGACCTGAATCGGATTCTGAAGGTCGTTGGCGTTGTTGTTGTCGACGTTCTCGGGGAAATAGCCGGTCATACGGATCTGCCGCGCCATGCGGTCCATCGCGACCCGAGCGTTCTGCTGCACGTCGAGCTTCCGCTCGCTGACCTGGTACGCGTTGCGGCTCGGGTCGAAGACCTGGAAGATCCCGACCAGGATGAGCAGGAAGATGCTCATGGCGACCATGAGCTCGACCAGGGTGAAGCCGTCTTGACCGCGGAACGGGACGGGGCGCATTAGAACATCCTCACGATGACGGTACCGAGGGTGACGTTCCCGGGAAGGCCGGGTACCGTGACCGTCACCGTGACCGTGCGCAACGTCGCGCTGGTATCGGCGACCGTCACCACGGCCCGGCCCCCGAAGGGCTGCACGGTTCCCCACGCGGTGGTCTCGGCGGACGTGAAGGTGAAGCCGTTGCCGGAGCCGGCCAGCATGTAGCGCCAGCGCCGGGCGAGCGCCGCTTCGGTGCCGCCCAATCCGGCGATCACGCCCGCGTTGCTCGCCGTGTCGACGCCGTTGATGTTGCTGATGTTGTTGAAGGGAATGTCGCCGACGTCCTCGAGGATGTGGCGCGCGCCCGAGACGGCCATGGTCATGCGCCCGGCGTCGGTGATCTGCCGATATCCCATGGGGAACATGCTGGCCAGGGTCAGCAGCGCGACGACCAGAATCATCGACGCGACCAGGACCTCGACGAGCGTGAACCCGCTGCCGTCGCCGAGAGTCCGTACGATCTTCCGGTTGGTCTTCATGACGTTCCTCATGGGCAGGCGGTCCCCACGGCCTGGACCCTGATGCGGCCCGACGGGCTCACGCACACGTCGAGCGACCCGGTGGCCGACGAATTCTGAACCCGGAGGACGCCCGCGGCGGTCGCCGCGCCGAGCGAGTTGAAGGTGATGTTCGGGCCCGCCGTGATACGGGAGCCGTTCTCGAGCCTTCTCCATCCGGAGGTGTCGGTCTCGGCGCCCGTGAAGACCTGGCCGCTGGGGCACGGGACGACGGTGCCCGAGCAGAACCGCATCCGGTTGTTCGGGTTCGTTTGCGTCTCGGCGCTGAAGGACACGCCGCGAGTGACCGCGAGCTGGCGGGCCTGGTTCAGCGAGACGACGATCACTCGAGCGGCGCTGTCGGTCTCCTGGGCTCTCGAGTAGCTCAGGTAGAGCGGAAAGCCGATCGCGCAGAGGACCGAGATCACGGCCGTGAGCACGACGAGCTCGACGACCGAGAAGCCGGCCGACGCCCGCCGGAAACTACGCCTGAGGATCGCGATAGCTTTGATCATTTTCCACTCGCATAAAGCGCATAGGGCATCACAGCAATGTCCAGCCGATGACGTTTAGAGCAATGGGTGTGCCACGGTGCGTTAGCCGAGGAAACGCGGACTTAGGGGACCCGTGAACAGATCAGTGACAAATTGCTAAGCGCGACCTGACAAAGAACGGCCATTTCCGCGAATTCGCCAACGATTCCGGAAAGGTACGAAGCGGTACCTTTACCGGTGAAATGGTCCTCAGGCGTCGAGGTAAACCGGGCTCGTCCAGGCCTGCGCGCCGTCCTCTTGAGTCACGCGGATCCAGTACGGATGACATCGGCCGCGCATGGGCGACGGATCAGTGTGCTCGAACTTGAGCTCGCTGGCGTGCCCGCGGGCGGGAAGCCGCCGGGCGAAAACGCGCAAGTCGACCCCGCCTGCCGGAAACGTCAGGGTGTGGCCGTCGCTCAGCTCGCTCAGCTTCATCTGAAGCCGTATCACCGGCGAGTGAAACCGAAGCACAGCGTCCGCCGGCGCGTCGATCGTGACGTCGAGGCCGTCGTCGTCGCCGGTCGTATTCGAAACCCAGGAAACGCGCCGGGCGGATCGCTCGCGGATGCCCTTTTCCGGGTTCTCCATCGCGAACGTCGCGGCGTCGACGAAGTGGCCTGCCGACAGCTCCACGTGACCGTCCCACGTCGTCAGGCGATCGCGCCCGCGAACGCGCGAGCCGGCCCATGCGATCCGGTACCGTTGAGAGCCTTCGAACGACTCGGGGGTGTAGGGCGAGACCATCCTTATATGATCGAGCCCGCGGAAGACGTCGATCCGCTCGATCGGCCCGGTTCCGACAGCGCGGCCGCTGACTTTCACGACGCCGTCCGTTCGGCCGGCGGCCCCCATCGGCAGCCCGTTCACCGCGAGCTCGACGTGGATCCGCTGGGCGGCGGTGACGCCGTAGCAGCGGCGCGCCTTGATCGCCTCGAACACGGCGTCACGAGTCAGCGATTCGGCCAGCACGCAGGTGAGTCCGCCATACGCGCCGAAGGTCGACGCGCCGGGATGACTCGCCCCCGGGCGCCCCTTGTGGCCGTCGGAGTTTGCGACGACGCCGACCTTGTATCCTTGCCGGATCGCGTCCTCGAGAAGCCACTCGAAACGTCCCCAGTCCGAATAGATCTCGACCACCGGCTCGAGCGCAGGATCGTGGAAGCCGACGATATCGGCGTAGCGGCCGCCGATATGAGGAATCAGCAGGACGTCGTCCCGGCCCGCGAACTGGGTGAACAGCTCCGTGACCGGAAAGCAGTCGGTGGCGGCATCACGCATGTCGTCGACTTCCGCGTGCGACGAGCGGTGGAGCGCGGCGATGTCGCCGCGAAACATCACGTTCCGATCGCCGCCGCCCGGCGTCATGCCGGACCATTCGTATCCGACGAAGATCACGCAGCGTCCATCTTCGTGGAAGCGGTCGATCTCCCGCCGGAGCCTCATCCACTCGTCGTCGGTCACCTGAAAATCGTTGGCCTGATGGCACATCATGTCGAGCAACGCGATCTCGCGGCCGAACGCGAAATATTCCTCGATCGTACCGGTGCCGACCGTCGCGCGCGTCTGGCCGTGCAGATCGCCCCACCACGTCTTCGCTTCGCCCGGGCTCAGGGCGCGGATCACGTTGGACTCGGCACGGTACCATCCGTACGCGGCGGTGATGCGGGACTCGGCCGCGGCGCTGGCGATGCGAAGCCCGCTCAAGGTGGCGACGGCGAACTCGCCCCGGCGAAACGTGGTCTCGCTCGGGAGCCCCTCGAGGGGCGCGCCCTTCACGGTCAGGTTCACCTCGCCGGCGAAGCGCTCGCAGGGATTGCCCCACACGTCTTCGGCCTTCACGAGCGCCTCGAACGGCTCACCCGGACGCACCGTCGTCGGCGCGATCACGACCAGGCGGTGGATTCCGCCGCCGACGATATCGAGCTGGGGCGAGGGCTCGAGGACGGAATAGAGCTCGGTGCCGAACGGATCGACGAGCAGCCGGAACTCGCAGCCTCTCTCGCGGAAGGTCTGGGCCCGCGAACCCGGCCCTCCGCCGCTCCGGTCGCCGATCGTGACGTGGATCTTGTCCCCGGGATAGAGCGATCCGTCGCGTATCGACACCACGAGGCACTTGAACCAGGGCCGGATGTAGCCGCGCGGTTCCCACGAGAGCGTGGCGACGGTCGTCGGGCTCCGCGATTCCAGGCGCACCGTGGCGTAGTTCGCGCCGGCTGGATCCGTGAACTGGGGCGACCCCCAATCGGACGCGAAGCGCGAGGCGATCTTGAGCCGCGCGAACTCGTCGTAGCCGTAGGCGCCGACCTCGTACGTGATCGTCCAGCTGCCGAGCTGGCCGGCGACGACCGGATCGGCGGGCGTGATCGACGCCCTGCCGACGTGGCGAGGATCGGTGTTGATCGGCATCAGTGCTCCGGGCGAAGTGTATACTAGGCGCGCTTGACCCTTGGAGAGGTGGCCGAGTCGGCCGAAGGCAGCCGCCTGCTAAGCGGTTACAGGGTTAAAAGCTCTGTCCCGGGTTCGAATCCCGGCCTCTCCGCCAAAATACCTCCGCGGACCGGAAACAGCACGGGCGCCGAGTCACCTCGGCGCCCGTGTCCGCGTCAACCCCGCGCGCGGCCGCTGCGGCTACTTCTTCTGAAGCGTGATCCCGGCCGCCTTCGCGGCTTCGTCGTACTTCGCGACGGACTCATCGTGCTTGCCTGCGTTGTGCAAAGCCATGGCCTGTGCCGCGAGCGATCGGGCATTGGCAGCGCTTGCGTCGAAGCGGTTCCCGATGGCCCGGTCGATCTGAGCCTGCAGCAACGGGCACTGGTTGGCGAGCGCAGAACCTGCGGCCAACGCGACCAGGACGAGGGCGGTGACGAAGCTCTTCATCTCTCTCCTCCTAATGGGTCTGGTCGGACAGGATCGGTCGCGGGGGATGATCGTGGCGAATGAGCGCGATGTCAAGATGCGATCGCACCCACCGGCTCTCGGGAGAGCCCGGAACGAGCGCGCTCGCACCGCGGCGCAGCGTAGTGTATCGTACTGCCCGTTGCGCCCTTAGCTCAGGTGGACAGAGCGTCGGACTACGAATCCGAAGGCCAGAGGTTCGAATCCTCTAGGGCGCACCATTTTGAATTGAGGAGGCCCGCGTGACCTTCAAGCGGTTTGTGTCCATCCTGCTGCTGGTAACGCTGATCGCGGTCGTCGCGAAGCCGGCGCGCGCCGAGGCCATGGATCCGCAGCTGATCATGATCATCGCCGGCGTCGGCATCGCGGTGGTGGCCCTGATCGCGGTCCTCATCATCGCGAACGCCTCAGAGGGCCGGCGCCGTGGCGGTGCTGGGCTCTCCACCGCCGAGGCGGGCCCTACGGTGGTGTTGGTCTACACGACGGCGGTCGAAAGCCCCTAGCTCCCGCGACATTGGATGCCGAAGTATTCATGAGGGCGGCGCTCGCCGAAGCGCGCGCCGGCCTCGCGGCGGGCGAGGTACCGATCGGCGCGATCGTTGTCCTCGACGACGTCATCATCGGGCAGGCGCACAACGCCCCCATCGCCTCCAGCGATCCCACCGCGCACGCCGAAGTGCTTGCGCTGCGTGAAGCCGCGCGGAAGATCCGCAACTATCGGCTACCCGGCGCGGCACTCTACGCCACGCTCGAGCCGTGCGTGATGTGCTGTGGCGCCGCCATCCATGCCCGCGTCGCGCGCGTCGTGTACGGCGCCCTGGATCCAAAGGCCGGCGCGGTCGAGTCGCGCCACCGCCTGCTCGACGACGGGCGGTCCAACCATCGCATCGAGACGCTCGGCGGCGTGCTCGAGGCCGACTGCGCCGCGCTGCTGAAGGAGTTCTTCGAAGCCCGGCGGAGCTGAGCGCTAGAGCGCCGCCACCGCGGGAACGACCTTGGCGCCCATGAGTTCGATCGAGCGCATCGTGGTCGGATGGTCCATGCGCGACTCCTGGGCTTCCAGCAGCAGATGGCCGACTCCGAGCTCGCGCTGCACGCGGGCGAAGCGGTCGATCACCTCGTCGGGCGTGCCGGCGACGATGAACTGCTCGTCCAGCAACTCCTCGTAGCTCATCGACGACAGCGACCGCGGCCGCGCGCGCAGCGCGAACTGCGATCCCGCGCGTGACCGCATGCCGACCGGCGCGAACCAGTCCACCGGCGCGCGCAGGGTCGGGCCCATCCGCCAGACGAAATGCCGGCCGGCTTCGACCGCCTTCGCCTTCGTCTCGGCGGTGACGGCGCAGATGAGAAAGCCGAGGTTATCGGGCGTCACGGTGCGGCCCACCTCGGCGGCTCCCTGCCGATAGAAGTCGAAGAGCTCGCGCGCGATCTCGAACGGCACCAGGAACGGCACGTAGGTATAGCCGCGGCGGCCCGCCCAGACCGCGGTCTCGGGGCTCGCGGTGCCGGGGATCCAGATGGGCGGATGCGGCTTCTGCAGCGGCAGGCACCACGGGTTCACGTGGCGGAAGTGGTAGTGACGTCCTTCCCAGCGGAAGGGGCCGGGGTCGGTCCAGCATTTCAAGATCAGGTCGTGGCACTCCTCGAAGCGCTCGCGATTGTGGATGGGGTTCGAGTTGGACCACCAGGTTTCCACGCCCACGCCACGCACGAAGCCGGAGAGCACCCGCCCGCCCGAGATGAGATCCGCCATCGCGAGCTGCTCGGCCATCCGGACGGGGTTGTCCTCGATCGGCAAGATGTTCCCGAGGAGGAGGATCTTCGCTCGTCGCGTCGTGCGTGCGAGCACCGCGGCGGTCATGTTCACGCCGACGTTCACGCACGACGGCGTCGAATGGTGCTCGTTGATCATGAGCCCCGCGAAGCCCGCCTGGTCGGCGAACTCGTACTCGGTGAGATAGCGTTGATAGTTGGCCGCCGCCTTCTCGCGGTCGAAGAATCGATTCGGGAACTCGAGCCGGAGCGAGGGGTACTTGTCGCCTTCCTCGTCGGGAAACTCGTGATGCGGCATCTCGCTGAAGTAGTAGAGCTTCATCGCCGCGATTCTCCTCCGAGGAAGTCGAGCACCAGGCGCGCGAAGACCTCCGGCTGCTCGATCGGCGGCAGGTGACCGCATCGCTCGAGCACGGTGAGCTTCGAATTCGGCAGACCACGGCGGTACTGCTCGCCGCACTCGACCGGCACGACGCGGTCCTCGCGGCCCCAGACGATCAGCGCCGGGTTCGTCACGCGCGGCAGGAAGTGCGGCAGCCGAGGATTGTGCATGTACGGTTTCCAGGTCAGGCGCGCGGCCATCTCCCGGTTGCGCGTCGCGATCTCGAGCTCCTCGGGCGTGGGCGGCCGCCCGTAGAGCTCGTGCCACTCCGGGACGGTCTTCGTGTCGTGCACCGTCATGGTGAGGAGCTGCGCCGGAGAATAGAAGAAGACGTCGAGGATCTCGCCGGTCTCGGGCTTGAGGCCGGCCGGCGCGACCAGGACGAGCCGGTCGATCGCGCCCGCGCTCATCGTGGCCATCTCCGTCGCGGTCCAGCCGCCGATCGAGTGGCCCAGCAGGTGTGGTCGTCCGAGCTTGGCCGCCTCGATGAACCAGAGATAGAACCGGGCGAGGTCGTCGATGCCCTCCATCCAGTCGGCATCGCCGGAACGCCCGAAGCCGGGATGCGAGGGCGCCCACACGGTGAAGCGCTCCGAGACCTGATCGAGCCAGCGCGTCCAGCCGCGATTGCCGCCGGCGCCGTGGAGGACCAGCAGCGGATCGCCCTGTCCGCCGACCCAGATGTGCACGCCGATGCCGCCGACCAAGATCGTCTCCTCACGGGGTCGCATGCGCCGTATTATGCTCCAGCCGCAGTGCGCGCCGCAGGCCGTCGCGGGCGAGCCCGCCGGCCGCGGCGCGCGCCGATCGACCTATGGAAAAGACGCCGCTGGCCGTCCGTCTCGGAGAATTCGCCGCGGGGCTCCGCTTCGAGGAGCTTCCGGCCGCCGTCGTCGACAAGGCGAAGGCGTTCGTGAATCACGCGGTCACCGTCGGGCTGGTCGGCTCGGCGCACGAGCGCTCGGTCGCCGCGCGCCGCGCGGTGCTCGAGCACGAGCGTCTCGGAGCTCGGCGCATCGGCGCCGGTCAGGGCGCGACCTTGTGGCTCGACGGCGCGCGCGCGACGCGCCCGGGCGTGGCCTTCGCCAACGGCGTGGCGGTGGCGGTGAACAACCAGTGCGACTCGTACCACATGCTCACGCACCCGGGCGTCCTCATCGTGCCGGCGGGCCTCGCGACGGCCGAGGGCGAAGGAAAATCGGGGCGCGAGCTGTTGACCGCGCTGGCCGCCGGCTACGAGGTGCAATGCCGATGCGCGCGCGATTTCATCCCGTCGACGCCGGCGCACGGCTTTCGCGCGAGCCCGGTCTACGGCATCCTCGGCTGCGCCGCGACGACGGCGAAGCTGCTCGGGCTCGACGCGCGCGGCGTCGGCAACGCGATCGCGCTGGCGGCGAGCTTCGCGGGGAGCCTGATCGAGGGCCAGCGCACCGGCGCGCGCGACGCGGACTTCGCGGAGGCGCAGGCGGCCCGGAGCGGGATGTGGGCGGCGAGCCTCGCCGCGCAGGGATTTCAGGGCGCGGCGACGGCGCTCGAGGGTGAAGGCGGCTTCTACAACGCGTTTACCGGCAGCAGCAAGGGCGATCTGGCGTACACGTTCACGGGACCGCCCAAGGCCGATCTCGGCGAGATCGTCGCGGATCTCGGTCGGCGCTGGGAGGTCCTGGACGTCAAGTTCAAGATCTACCCGACCCCCGGCTTCAATCAACCGGTGGTCTGGCTGGCGAGCGAGATGACGGCGCGGCACAAGCTCGCGGCCGACGAGATCGAGCACCTCACGCTCGAGATGAACTATCTCGAGACGCTCTATCCCTCGCCGAGATTTCCGCGCCCGCCCGCTCCGGACGGCAGCGGCTTCGGCCGCACGGCGTACATGCTGGCGTACACGGTGATCACCGGTGACTATCCGGTGCTCGAGGCGAACGTCGAAGATCCGCGTGACGCCGGCGCCTCCGCCGGCGCCGAGCTCGCCGCCCGTGTCGCGGCGCTCCAGCGCAAGGTGGAGATCGTCGGGGCGGTCGGCCGCGAGTGCTTCGCGCCGCGGCTGACGGTCACACTGCGGGGCGGTCGGCGCGTGGTCGGCGAATACCACGGCCGCGAGCTGATGTGGGATTTCGCGAAGGACGCCGCCGAGCTTCGGCGCTTCGTGCCCGGGTTGCCGATCTCGGCGCCGCGCTACGAGAGCTTCGTGGGCGCCGTCGCGGGCCTCGACAAGGCGCCGTCGGTCGACGAGATCGTCCGGCTCACGCTACCCGACTAGCGCGCGCGCGCGTCGACCGCGTCCGACTACCGCAACACCGCGTCGGCGATTCGCGAGAGCTCCGTGCCCATCTCGGGCTCGGTCTTGACGACCGGCGGCCGGACGATCACCCGCGTCGCGCCGGCATCGAGCAGTCGCCGGATCAGATCGCGGTCGGCCGGCTGTCCGTGCACCGAGATCGTGATCTTCGACGGATCGCGGCCCGCGTCCTTGGCCATCGCGTCGAGCGTCGCGCGGCTCGCCCGGAGCTCGTCGGGCGTGATGCGATTCGGCAGCCAGCCGTCACCCCACGCCACGACCCGCTGCAGCACGTTCTTCGCCCCGCCCCCGAGCAGCACGGGCGGATGCGGCTTCTGCAGCGGCTTCGGGAACGACTTCACCGGCGGGAAATCGTAGTACTTGCCGTGGAACTCGGCGGCGGGCTTCGTCCACAGCTCTTTCATGGCCAGGATCGACTCGCGCGTCTGCGTCCAGCGATGATCGAAATCGCCGCCCATGATCTGGGTCTCTTCGCGGAGCCATCCGGCGCCGATGCCGAACAGGAATCGGCCGCCGCTGAAGAGATCGAGCGTCGAGATCTCCTTGGCCAGCAGCAGCGGGTTGCGCTCGGGAACCAGCACGATGCCGGTTCCGAGCTTGATCGACTTCGTCGTTCCCGAGGCGCGGGCGAGGGCCACGAACGGATCGACGAAGTGCGAGTAGCTCTCGGGGATGACGCCGTCGGCCGAGCCCGGGAAGCGGCTCGCCGAGCTGACCGGAATGAACGGGTGCTCGGCGCACCAGAACGATTCGAAGCCGAGCTCCTCGGCCTTTCTGGCCATGAAGCCGACGTCGACGTGATACGCGGGCAACGGAACCGAGATGCCGATGTTCATGATGGCGGGGCTCCTCGGCGCTTCAGCGCAGCGCCTGGCGCAGGGACGCCGCGACGTGCGATGTGGCGCGGTTGCCGGTCGCGATCAGCTTCCCCATCGGCATGAAGCCGTGAATCATCCCGCCGTAGTTGATGTAGTCGACTTGCACGCCCGCGTCCGTGAGCCGCCCCGCGTAGGCCGCACCCTCGTCGCGAAGTGGATCGAACCCGGCGGTGATGACGAGCGCCGGCGGAAGTCCGGCGAGGGACGCCGCGCGCAGCGGCGAGACGCGCCAGTCCTGCGCTTCGCTCGGCGACTTCAGATAGTGGTTGGTGAACCACCGCATCCCGTCGCGGGTGAGCATGTAGCCCTCGGCGAAGTCGCGATACGACTTCGATTCGGCGCCGACGTCCGTCACGGGATAGATGAGCACCTGCAGCGCGATGGCCGGCCCGCCGGCGTCGCGCGCCATGAGCGCGACGACCGCCGCGAGATTGCCGCCCGCGCTGTCCCCGGCGACGGCCATGCCGCCGGGCGTCGACGCCGAGCTCGCTCGGCGTGCGCGACGACCCAGCGCGTGGCGGCCCACGCGTCGTCGACCGCGGCCGGGAACTTGTGCTCGGGCGCCAGGCGATAGTCGACGGCGACGACCGTGATGCCCGCCTCGGCGGTGATCTGCCGGCACTGCACGTCGTGCGTGTCGAGGTCGCCGATCACCCAGCCGCCGCCGTGGTAGAAGACGAGCACCGGGAGCGCCGTGCCGGACGGCACACCGGCGGGCCGGTACACCCGCAGCGGGATCGGTCCGCCCGGGCCCTCGGCGGTGAGGTCTCGCACCGTCGCCGATCTCCGCCGGCGTCGGGGTCGCGCCGGGGCGCGTCTCGCGGAACAGCTGTCGGGCGTCCTTGGGCGACAGCGTGTTGTAGGCGGGGCGTCCCGACTTGATGACGAGGTTGATCACGTCCTGGGCTTGGGGATCGAGGGCCATGGCACGTTCTCCTGTTCGAAATCTCGAACGCCGGAACGAAAAACTAGAACACGTCGTCGCGACGACCGCTCTGGAAATCACGCGTGCGCTCGGCGAGCGTGTCGGCGTCGATCAGTCCTTTGTCGGTGAGGAGCTGCTCGAACGCCTGCAGCCAGCGCTCGTAGTAGCTCGTGGATTCGCCTTCACGCTCGGCGTGCGCGATCTCCTCGATGAGATGCGCCTGAAACTCGCGCCACGCGAAGCACGCCTCGTGGCTCATCGCGACGGTCATTCCGAAGATGCGGCCCTGCCACGCCTCGTTGAAGACCAGCTCGCCGTTCTTTCTCGGCAGCGCGGCCGCGCCGCTCATGTCGGCGATCTCGCGGCTCGGAAGCGGATCCATCGTCGTCCTCCCGCTCAGTGCGACGCGCCGGCCGGAGGCTTGACCACGGCCACGCCGATCATCGCGTCACGCGTGACCAGCTTGGCCAGGTCGGCCTCGTTCAGCCGCTCGGTTCCGGCCGGGCGCTCCGGGAGCACGAGGTAGCGAAGCTCGGCGCTCGAGTCCCAGATTCGAATCTCGGTGCTCTCGGGCAGGTCGACGCCGAATTCGCGCAGGACCACGCGCGGCTCGCGCACCGCGCGCGAGCGGTACTCGAAGGACTTGTACCAGACGGGCGGCAGGCCGATCAGCGCGTGCGGATAGCACGAGCAGAGCGTGCAGACCACCATGTTGTGGACGCCGGGCGTGTTCTCGACCACCTGGAGGTCGACGCCGCCGAAGCCCAGCTCCTCGATCGCCGCGGTGCCGTCGGCGAGCAGGCGGGCGCGGTACGCGGGATCGACCCAGGCGCGCGCGACGACCTTGGCGCCGTTGTGCGGTCCGATGTCCTGCTCGTAGGCGCTGACGATGCGGTCGACCGCTTCGCTCGACACGAGCTTTTTCTCGACCAGCAGCGATTCGAGCGCGCGGACGCGGAGCGAGAGGACCGACTCCGGCTCGCGGTGATGGTGTCCGTGTTCGTCGTGGTCACCGCTCATGACGTGCTCCTTGCGGGAGCGTCTGGCAGGAGATAGCGCTCCCAGAGATCGATGTGCACGGGCGCTCGGGGCTCGGCCGAGTCGCCCCACAGCAGCGCGGCGTCGAAGCGCACGCTGTAGAGCGCGTGGGGCTGCTCGCCCTGCCCGTGGGCGTTGGTGTCCGGGAAGATGAACGTGCCGTGGACGCGCACGATGACGCCGGGCTTGCCGCGCGCGTAGCGGGGCAGCCGCGTGTGGCCGACCGGGGCGTCGTGGCGCGTCAGGACGCGATCGCCGAGCGCGAAGCGCGGCGGCGGCCCGGGCTGGCGATACGGAGTCCGATCCTTCGTCACGCGCAGCATGCGAGCGGTCAGCTTGGGATCCGAGTGCGGCGTCGCCGGATCGGTCCCGCCGGCCAGCTGAGCCATACGGCGCTCCAGCTCTTCTCGCGTGATCACGCCCTTCTCGACGAGCAGTCGGATGTTGCGATCGAGCCAGCGCTCGTAGTAGCTCGAGCCCAGGTAGTCGACCGGCGCCATCCGCTCGATGGCGTGACGGCTCTCGTCGATGTTGAAGATGTGCTGCACGCTGCAGGCGCGACTGATCCCCAGCACACGCCCTTCCCAGCGCGCATGAAAGACCGGCTCGTTCTCCTCGCGCTCGACGCGCCCGAAGCCGTGCATGCCGCCCATGTCGTGGATGCCGTTCACGTCACGAGTCCTCGCGTCGCACTGTGCAACGTGGCCGTGTGCCTGTCAAGAAACCGGCGCCAGCAGCAGGCGCGTCAGCTCCTCGGGCTGGCTCAGCATCGGATAGTGGCCGGTGTCGAGCTCGTACCAGGCGCCCTTCAAGCGCTCGGCGGTGCGACGCTGGTGCGTCTCGGGCGGGTTGGTCGCGCGGCGGCAGCGGATGACGGTCGTGGGCCAGGCCTGGGTCCAGAAGCTCCCGAGCTCGACGGGCGCCTCGAGGGCAGCGACCGGATGCGGCGTGTACCGGGCCAGGGCCCAGGCGCGGAGGTCGGGATCGAGGTCGCCGAA
The DNA here is from genome assembly GCA_963789955.1 of uncultured Candidatus Rokubacteria bacterium. GTDB lineage: Bacteria > Methylomirabilota > Methylomirabilia > Rokubacteriales > CSP1-6 > AR31. The sequence continues at coordinate 60,560 of CAWBMV010000011.1, read as the reverse complement.
GAGTCGCGTCTCCACATCCGCCCGCGTGGGTCCCGTCGTGATCGCGGTGGTCTCGTTGGCCGACACGCGCTTGACGATGTCGCCGACTCGCTCGCCGGGCATCAACGCCAACGCGTCCACGAACGCGAGCCGGGCGATACGATCGCGCGCCAGCTCGGCCGCCTTGCAGATGACCATGCCCCCCGAGCTCGTCCCGACGAGGACGACGCGCTCGAGATCCTCGTAGAACATGAGCTGCGCGATCTCCTGAGCGTGGGTGGCCACGGTGATGCCCGGGCGGACGAGATGGTGGCGTTCGGCGCAGCCGTCGAGCGAGGGCGCGAACACTTGATGCCCGGCCGCGCGCAGGCGGTCGACGACCGGCTTCCAGATCCAGCCCCCCTGATACGCGCCGTGAACGAGCACGTACGTCGCCATGAGCGCTCCTTATATAGGTCCGCGAGATGCGCGCGGCGACCCGCAGTGTACACGGTGGAGGCTCTCTGCGATACTCGGCGGGCGCGGAAGGATGGCCCGCGCACGGGCACCACGAGAACGCGCCCGTCGAACAAGGGAGGGGCACATGAGGCTGGCAGGGAAGGTCGCGCTCATCACCGGTGGGGCGAGCGGCATGGGGCAGAGCGAAGCCGCCATCTTCGCGCGCGAAGGCGCGAAGGTCGTCGTCGCCGACATCCTCGAGTTCGAGGCGCGTCAGGCGGTCGAGAAGATCGCCGCGGCCGGCGGCCAGGCGCGGTTCGTGAAGCTCGACGTGACGAGCGAGACGGACTGGGAAGCCGCGGTCAAGGCGACGGTGACCGCATTCGGCAAGCTCGACCTCCTCGTGAACAACGCGGGGATCAGCGGCACGTTCGATCCGGACACCTTGAGCACGTCGGCGTGGGACACCCTCCTGAACGTGAACGCCAAGGGCGTGTTCCTCGGCATGAAGCACGCGGTGCCCGCGATGCGCGCCGCCGGCGGCGGCTCCATCGTCAACATCTCGTCGATCTCGGGCTTCGTCGGCCAGGACCGCATCCACATGGGCTACAACGCGTCGAAGGGCGCGGTGCGGATCATGACCAAGTCGGCCGCCGTGCAGTTCGCGCCGTACGGCATCCGGGTCAACTCCGTCCATCCGGGAATCCTGCCTCCGATGCGCACCTCCAAGGCGTCGGCCGATCCGGCGTGGCGCGAGAAGTCGCTCCGGGCGGTGCCGCTCAAGCGTGAAGGGCGCGTGGAAGAGGTCGCTCACGCCGTACTGTTCCTGGCCTCGGACGAGGCGTCGTACATCACCGGGATCGAGCTGCCCGTGGACGGCGGCTACCTGGCGGTGTAGCGACAATCGGTAAGGAGGGGACGGCGGTGGCGGGCGAGTTCGACCGGGCGAAGGCCAGGGCGTTCACCCAGCTCATGGTTCGCCACCTCGAAGGCGCCGCCGTCTCCCTCATGCTCGAGGTCGGCCGGCGGGTCGGCCTGTTCGACGCGATGGCGCAGATCGGGGCTGTCACCAGCGCCGAGATCGCCGAGAAGGCCGGCCTCGACGAGCGCTACGTCCGGGAATGGCTGGCCGCCATGGTGTGCGGCGGCGTCGTCGAGTACGCGGCCGACGCGCACACGTATCGTCTCCCGCGCGAGCACGCGAGCGCGCTCACCGGCTCGTCTACGCGCAATCTCACCAGCATGGTCGAGATGTTCCCGCTCCTGAATCGCGTCATCCCGGACGTTGCCGAGGCGTTCCGGACGGGCCGGGGTGTGCCGTACAGCGTGTTCCAGCCTGATTTCACCGGTCTCATGGACCGGCGAAGCCGGCCGCGCTACGACGAGCTCTTGTTCAGCGCGTATCTCGGGAAGCCCGAGGGGCTCGTCGCGCGGCTCGAGGCCGGCATTCGGGTCGCCGACGTCGGCTGCGGCACCGGGCACTGCATCACGCTGATGGCGCGCCGGTTTCCGAAGAGCGCGTTCGTCGGATACGACATCTCCGAGAGTGGGATCGCCGGGGCCCGCGCGGCCGCCGCCGGGCTCGACAACGCGTCGTTCGTGGTGCAGGACGTCGCGAAGCTCGAAACGCCCGCCCCGTTCGATCTCGTCACCGCGTTCGACGCGATCCACGATCAAGCCGATCCCGCCGGTGTGCTCCGGCGGATTCGCGCCGCGCTGAGCCCGGGCGGCATGTTCCTGATGCTCGACGTGTGGGCCTCGAGCGAGCTCGCCGACAACGTCGGCGTGCCGATGGCGCCGTATCTCTACACGATGAGCACGATGCACTGCATGAGCGTGTCGCTCGCGGCCGGCGGCCCCGGGCTCGGCACCGCGTGGGGCCACCAGACGGCCACCCGGATGCTGCGCGAGGCCGGCTTCGACGACGTGCAGCTGTTCGAGCGCGTCGATCCGGCGAACTCGTTGTACGTCGCGCGCCGCGGCGCCTGAGGCCGGGCAGTGGGCGAACGGCTGTTCGGCGCGCGGGTGCGCCGGCGCGAGGACGCGCGGCTCGTCACGGGCCGCGGGCGCTACGTCGCCGACGTGAACCATCCCGGCCTGTTGCACGTCGCGGTCCACCGGAGCCCGCACGCCCACGCGCGGATCGTCCGCGTCGACCCGACCGAGGCGCGCGCGCCGGCCCGGCGTCGTCCACGTTCTGGTGCCGTCGGATGTGGCCACGCTCGGGCGCCTGCCCCTGCTGGTGCCTCACGCGAGCCTGATCGCCCCGGCGTGTCCCGAAATCTTGCCGCAGGAAATCGTCTCGTACGCCGGGCAGCCGGTGGCGCTCGTCGTCGCCGAGAGCGCGGCCCTGGCCGAGGACGCGCTCGACGCGCTCCGGGTCGACTACGAGCCCTTGCCGGCGGTCGCGTCGCTCGACGACGCGCTGCGGTCCGACGGCCCGCGCGTGCATCCCGGCGGCAACGTCGCGTCGCGCTTCACCCAGCGCGTCGGCGACGCCGCCGGCGAGCTGGCGCGCGCGCCGGTGGTGCTGCGCCAGCGCTTTCATCTGCACCGCGGCGCCGGCATGGCCATGGAGACGCGCGCGATCGCCGCGCGCTGGGACGGCGATCTGGGGCAGGTGACCGTGTGGTCGACGACGCAGGCGCCGCAGATCCTGCGCCGGCTGCTGGCGCGCTATCTCGCGATGCCCGAGCACTCCGTGCGCGTCGTCACGCAGGACATCGGCGGCGGCTTCGGTCCCAAGGCGATCGTCTACGCCGAGGACATCCTGGTGCCGTTCCTGGCGCGCGCGCTCGACCGGCCCGTCCGGTTCGTCGAGACTCGGCGCGAGCATCTCCTGGCGGTCACGCAGGAGCGCGACCAGTGGCACGACGTCGAGATCGGGCTCACGCGTGAGGGCCGGATCGTCGCGGTCCGCGACACCTTCGTGCACGACTGCGGCGCGTTCGTCTCGTGGGGCGTCATCGTGCCCATCCTCACCTCGGTCAGCGTGCCCGGGCCGTATCGAGTGCCCAACTACGAGGTGACGTTGACCGCCGTCTACACCAACCGTGTGCCCGTCACCCCGGTGCGCGGCGCGGGCCGCCCGCAGGCGGTGTTCGTGATGGAGCGCATGCTCGATCTGGCCGCCGAGCGTCTCGGGATCGACCGGGTGGCGCTGCGCATGCGCAACCTCATCCAGCCCGACGAGTTCCCGTACGACGTCGGCCTGATCTCGCGCGACAACAGCCCGCGACGCTACGACAGCGGGGACTATCCCGAATGTCTCAGGCGCGTCGCCGAAGCGGTCGGCGCCGCCGACTTCGCGGCCGAGCGCGAGCGCGCCCGCGCCGCCGGACGCGCGATCGGCATCGGCTTCGCGCTCTTCGTCGAAGATACCGGGCTGGGGCCTTATGAGGGCATCCGGGTCCGCGTCGATCCGCTCGGCCGCGTGTTCGTGTTCTCGGGCACGTCGAGTCAGGGGCAGGCGCACGAGACCACCCTGGCGCAGATCGTCGCCGACGGGCTCTCGGTTCCGCTCGAGCAGATCACCGTGGTCCCGGGCGACACGGCCGGTATTCCCTACGGCGTCGGGACGTTCGCGAGCCGGGTCGGCGTGCTGGCGAGCACCTCGGCCGCCTACGCGGCCGCGGAGGTGCGCAAGAAGGCGCTCGCGGTCGCGGCCGATCATCTCGAGGCGGCGCCGGAAGATCTCACCCTCGAGGACGGCCGCATCACCGTGCGCGGGACGCCGGGCCGCGGTCTGGCGCTGGGCGACGTCGCGGCGATCGCGACCGCGCCGCGACCCGGCTACGCGCTGCCCGGCGCGATGGATCCGGGGCTCGAGGCGTCGGGCTATGTCCACGTGCCGCAGTCGACGTACTCGAACGGCGCGCACGCGGCGGTCGTCGAGGTCGAGGCCGAAACCGGCACCGTGCGCATCCTCAGGTACGTCGCCGTCGACGACTGCGGCGTGATGATCAACCCGCTGGTGGTCGAGGGCCAGATCCACGGCGGCATCGCTCACGGGATCGGCAACGCCCTGATCGAAGAGATCGTCTACGACCCGGCCGGGCAGCTCGCGACCGGTACCTTGATGGACTACGCGCTGCCACGCGCCACCGACGTGCCGTCACTCGAGGTGCATCACGTTGTGACGCCGTCCCCGCTGAACCCGCTCGGCATCAAGGGCGCGGGCGAGGGCGGCACCCTTCCGGCGCCCGCGGCGATCGCCAATGCCGTCGCCGACGCGCTGCGCCCGCTCGGCGTCGAGGTGAGCGAGATGCCGCTGACGCGCGAGCGCCTCTGGCGCCGCGTGCGCGCCGCAGCGCGCGATTGACGGTCGCGCTTCGGGTCTGATACGGTCGCGCCGCTGATCGCGCATCGTGCGCCGAGCCGTACCCGTCGAACAAGGAGGCACTCAATGGCGAGCGAAGCACGCGAACGAGACGACGCGAACAGGATATCCAGACGCGTGCTGCTCAAGACGGCCGGTGTCGCGGCCGGTGCCGTCGCGCTGGCGCCCCGCATCGCTGGGGCGCAGACGCCGGCACCGATGGCTCCGCCGAGCACCGTCACCACCCCGCCGCGCGATTTCGGCCCGACCGCGCCGCCGAACGTCTATTTCACGGATCCCGACGTGCTCACGATCGATCCGTTGTTCAACGGCCTGCGTCAGCCGAACGCGCCGGTCCAGCGTTTGTGGACGGGCGCGCTCTGGTCGGAAGGCCCGGCGTGGAGCGCTCAGGGGCGGTACCTGGTGTGGAGCGACATCCCGAACAACCGGCAGATGCGGTGGCTCGAGGACAACGGCCGGGTGACGGTCTTTCGCATGCCGTCGAACAACAGCAACGGTAATACGTTCGACTTCCAGGGCCGCCAGCTGTCCTGCGAACATCTGACCCGCCGGGTCGTCCGCTACGAGAACGACGGCTCGATCACGGTGATCGCCGATCGGTTCGACGGCAAGCGGCTCAACTCACCGAACGACGTCGTGCCGCATCCGGACGGCTCGTACTGGTTCACTGACCCGCCGTACGGCGGGCAGCTCTACGAGGGCGCGCCCGACGCGGCCGGCGGGCCGAGCAATGCGGCGGGCCGGCTCAAGTCGAAGCTGGGCCAGGCGGTCGGCATCGGTGACAACAAGCGTGAGCTGCCGACGAACGTGTATCGCGTCGACCCGAGCGGCAAAGTGGAGCTCGTGGTCGGCGAGGATCAGGTCCCCGATCCGAACGGGCTCGCGCTGTCGCCGGACTACAAGAAGCTCTACGTGATCAGCACCGGCAAGGGTCCGGGCGACCAGGGGCCCGGCGGCAAGGGCGACATGTACTCGTTCGACGTCGGCAGCAACAACAAGGTGTCGAACCGGAAGCTGTTCAGCGACTTCATGGTCGACGGCGTGAAGTGCGGGCCCGACGGTGTGCGCTGCGACGTCGACGGCAATCTGTGGGTCTCGAGCAACGCCGGACGCGCCGTGGGCTACAGCGGCGTGACGGTGTGGACGCCCGAGGGCAAGCTGATCGGCCGCATCCGCCTGCCGGAGGTGTGCGGCAACATCTGCTTCGGCGGTCCGAAGCGGAACCGCCTTTTCATGGCCGCGAGCCAGTCCCTGTACGCGCTCTACGTCGCCACGCAGGGCGCCTCGCCCGGTTAAATCTCGAGCGACGACGCGGGGCGGCGCGCGTCACGCCTTTCGCAGGAAGTCGAAGTCGCAGCCGTGCTCGGCCTGGAGCACGTGATCCATGTAGAGCTTGGCGTAGCCCCGCGCGGGAGGCGTCGCCGGACGCGGGAGGGCCGCGCGCCGGCGCGCGAGCTCGGCCTCGTCGACGGCGAGCTCGAGCCGGCGCTCGTTGACGCTCAGGCGAATGCGGTCACCGTTCTTGACGAGCGCGAGCGGCCCGCCGACGGCCGACTCGGGCGAGACATGCAGGACGATCGTACCGTAGGCGGTCCCGCTCATGCGCGCGTCGGAGATTCGCACCATGTCCTTGACGCCGGCACGCGCCAGCTTCGAGGGAATCGGCAAATAGCCGGCCTCCGGCATCGCGTAGCCGCTCTTCGGCCCGGCGTTCTGCAGCACGAGGAAGTCGTCCGGCCGCACGTCGAGGTCCGGCGTGTCGATCCGCGCCGCGAGATCGTCGAGCGACGCGAACACAACCGCACGCCCTTCTCGCTCGAAGAGCGCCGGGTCGGCGGCGGAGCGCTTGAGAATCGCGCCGCCCGGCGCCAGGCTCCCGAAGAGGGCGACGAGTCCGCCGACCTTCTGGTACGGATCCGCGAGCGGGCGCACGACGTCGCGGTCGACCCAGGCGCCTTCCGCCGCGAGGCGCTGACCGAGCGTCTGGCCCGTCACGGTCATGCAGTCGAGATGGAGCATCGGCGCCAGCTCGCGCAGCACCGCGCCGAGGCCGCCGGCGGCATTCAGGTCCGACATGTAGTGCTGGCCGGTCGGCTTCAGATCGACGAGCACGGGAGTCTCGTCGCTCAGCGCGTTGAGGCGCCGTAGCGACACCTCAACGCCCACGCGTCCGGCTACGGCGGTGAGATGGATGATCGCGTTCGTCGAGCCGCCGATCGCCAGGAGCACACGCAGCGCGTTCTCGACGGAGCGCTGCGTGATGATCTGGCTGGGCCTCAGACGCGTCGAGGCCAGCGCCACGGCCTGTTGCCCGCTCGCCTCGGCGGCACGCAGCCGATCGGCGTGCACCGCGGGAATCGCCGCGGTGCCCGGTAGCGCCATCCCGAGCGCCTCGGCGATCGAAGCCATGGTGCTGGCGGTGCCCATCACCGCGCAGGTGCCCGCCGTCGTGGCCAGGTTCGACTCGATCTGCTCGATCTCTTCCGCGCTGACGCCGCCGGCGCGGTACTTGGCCCAGAAGCGCCGGCAATCCGTGCACGCTCCGAGCCGCTCGCCGCGGTACGCCATCGGCATCATCGGGCCCGCCAGGAGCTGAACCGCCGGAACGTCGGCCGACGCCGCGCCCATGAGCTGAGCCGGCACCGTCTTGTCGCAGCCGCCCACCAGCACGACGGCGTCCATTGGCTGAGCGCGGATCATCTCCTCGACGTCGATCGCCATGAGGTTGCGGAACATCATGCTCGTCGGCGACAGGAACACCTCGCCCAGCGAGATCGTCGGGAAATCGATCGGGAGCCCGCCGGCGGCGAGCACGCCCCGCTTCACGGCGTCGATCAGCTCGGGAAAGTGCCGGTGGCAGTTGTTGAAGCCGCTCGCCGACTGCGCGATACCGACGACGGGCCGCGCCAGCATGGCCTTCGAGTAACCCATCGAGGTCGCGAAGGAGCGGCGCAGGTAGAGCGCGAAGTCGGCGTCGCCGTAGTTGGTGAGGCCGCGCGCGAGTCCGCGGGGACCGTCGCCGCTCACTTCGCCCCCAGTCGTACGCCGGCGCGCAGCCCCGCGGTCTTGGCGAAGGCGGCCGCGGCGACTTTCTGCCCGCCCTCGGGCCGCACGCGCGTGACCTGGATCTGGCCGCCGGCCACGGCGACAGTCATCCCCGCATCGTCGATGGCGAGCACTTCTCCCGGCTGGCCTTGAGTGGCCCCGGCGAGCTTCTTCGCGTCGAGGATCTGCACGGTCGTTCCCTCGTGGGTCGTCCACGCGCCCGGCTGCGGGTCCGCGCCGCGAATGAGATTCCAGATCGTCTGGATCGGCTTCTGCCAGTCGATCTGGACGTGTTCCTTCTTGCACCAGCCTTCGTAGGTCGCTTTGGATTCGTCCTGAACGATCTTCGGCGCGGTGCCGGCGCGTACCAGATCGACGCCCTCGAGCAGCGCCGCGACGCCGAGCGGATAGAGGCGGTCGAAGTAGAGGCTGCCCAGGGTGTCGCTGTCTCGGATCTCGACTTCCTTCTGGAGAAGGATCGGCCCCGTATCGAGACCCTGGTCGGGCCAGAAGATACTCAGCCCCGTTTGCGTCTCGCCCATGATGATCGGCCAGTTGATCGAGCTGGGCCCGCGATGGCGCGGAAGCAGAGAAGGATGGTACTGGATCGTGCCGCGCGTGGGCTGATTGAGCACCTCTTCGGGCACGATGAGCGTCACGTAGGCCATCACGCACAGGTCCGCCTTCAGCCGAGCGAACTCTTCCCACACTTCGGGCTTATTGCGAAACGTCCGCGGCTGGTGAACGGGGAGACCGCGGGCGAGCGCGGCCTCCTTCAATGGATCGACGCGGCCTCCCTGAGCTGGGTCGGGGGCGCAGTAGACGCCGACGACGTTCTCGCCGCGTTCGAGTAGGGCCTCGAGCACGCTCTTGCCGAATGCCTGCTGACCGTGGACGACGATGCGCATGATGTCTCTCCCCCGAGAGCGTGATGCTACCTCATGTACGTCCGTCCCTCCACCGGGGCTGACGCCCTTCGTCAGCGAGCGGCCCCTGGTTGTCACTTCCGGAAAGCCGAACGAGGGCCGAGCGAGCCCTAAGCCAGCAATTCCCGGACGCTTTGGGGGGCTGGCACCGCCCCTGCACTTGAGAGCCGGCAGAAGCACATTGCGCGAAAAGACAGAACGTTCGCGTAAGAACTACATGAGTTCACGAAAAGAAGGAGGATGGCGATGAAGACTCTGAAATCTGTGGTGCTCGGGCTCGCGTTGGTCACGTTGCTCACGGGGCTCTCGGCGTGCGCGAAACGGCCGATGGTTCTCGGCAACTCCTCCGCGCCGGCGCCTTCCGCCGCGGTAACCCCAGCGCCGACCCGATAGGCTGCTCGAACGGCAAGGTGTCGGGGCCGAGACGTGTGCTCGGCTCCGACACCGCGTCAGTCATCGTGCCGCGTCGTGATCACACCAGCGCGAACTTCACCGCCTGATTGATCGCGACCTTTACCGCGGCGAGGATCTCGTTCAGCGCTTTCTCGACGGCCATCATCGTGAGCGCGGTCGTCGCGGTCAGGATCGACTCGGTCGCCCGCACCTGCATCCGAAAGAGAATGTCGGCGCTCTCTTTCGTGTAGTACGGCGGGCGGGCCGACAGACCCAGCTCGATGTCGACGAAGGTGCCGGCCAGCTTTCGTAGCTCGGGAATCGTGTAGTTCTTCACGTCCTTCCACACCTGCCCGAAGGCGTTCGCGGCCGCCTGGGACATCGTCGAGAGCAGTGCGTCTGCGTCCAGCGCCATGACCGGTGCCCTCCCTGGCTACTTTCCCTGTTTCTTGGCGAGCTCCACGTACAGCACCGCGCGCACCGAGGTCAGCACCAGCTCGCGCGGCGCGCGAGCTTCCGGCGGAAGGCCCAGGGTGCCTTGCGCGGCGTGGAATTTCGCGAAATCGTCGAACTGATCTTCGAGCAGCTGCAGGAGCTGCGCGGTGCAGTCGCCGGCCGGCGCGGTGTCAACCCGGACGCCCGACGGCGTCGCGGCGGACCGCGCCGCGGTCACGCCCTGCGGTAGCAGTCCCCCGTAGGTCTCCGTGCTCGGGCATCGTCCCGAAGGATTGGCCGTCATGGCGCGCGCGGTCAAGGTCGCGAGCTTCGGCTGCCATTTGTCGTAGAACTCGCGGTTGTCCGTGTACGTGCCCCGCGTGCGGCCCACCACGGTCGTGAACCGCAGGAACTCCTCGTAGAAATCCGAGACCGTCTTTTCGATCGCGTCGTCATACGGCTGGATCAGACGGACCGAGCAGCCCGTCAGCGGAACGAGGAGCATCAGCAAGAGCAGCCACAGCGCGGGAGACCGGTGCATGATCAGACGAGCGCGCGGTCGTGCCATGTGCCCTCCGTGATTCAGGCCGTCGTCGTAGTGCCCGGCCGTTCGGAATCGTCGCACGTTCGTCGCGCGCGAGTCCCGGACTTTGTGCGACCCAGTGCTACTGTGACGCTCATCCAGCGTAGAACCTCGGCGGACGATTTTCGAGGAGGGAAGATGAACGCGAAGCGCAGCGCGATCGTGGCGTTCTGGTGGTTCATGGTCGTGACTCAATACCCGGGCGGGGCCTTGTCGGCGGCCACCCAGGGACCGTTCGGGACGCAGGCCCAGTGCGACTGGGGGCGGCAGCAGATCGGGGTGGCGACCGGCCTGCGCGGCGGACAGGGCGTCGGCTGGGGCTTGAGCTCGTGCTGGAACGACGGGCAGTAGCTTGTGCGGTCGTCGCGGCGGCGAAGCGCGTCGTCACGTGACGCTACCTTCTCAAACCCGTAGGATTCTCGCAGGGCGGCGCCTCAAAACACCACGAGCGCCGAGAAGACTCGACGCTCGCGGAGCGCTAGTGGGACTGACCGCAGAATTGACTAGGGAAGGTAGAGCCGGGCGAATTGGTCGTCCACGACCTCACCCTGTGCTCCCACCGTGAAGTTTGACGTGATAAGACCCTGTGCGCCCGCCAAACGCCCTTCGCCCCCGGTCACCTCCCACATGACCGCACCCCGCTGGATGTCGGCGACCGGGCTGGGACCAAGGGTGCCACGTCCGACCGTTTTGAAGGAGACCTTACCGGCATCCCCGTATCTGATACTCCCGGACTCGACGAACATTCCTTCGCCGACGATTTCGACCTCGGACTCAAAGCTCGCGGATCCTCCGACGGTCGATTCAACACCTGCCTGAATCCCGTCAGCCTTCAGTACGCTGCGAAGGATCTGACTGGTAGCTGAGGTCTTGGCTTGCAGTTTCTTGTCCGAGCCGGGCACGGGCGCGGCGCTGCCCTTGAACTCCAGAGCGAAGACCAATTCCTTCATGGCTGACCTCCTGGGCCTAGGCGTTTCGGGGAGAAACTTGAGGACCGCGATGGGAGTCTACGAGCCGCGGGCCTCGGCTTCGTCGCAGTCGAACTAACGAGCGCCGAGAGAGTCCCGACGCTCGTTTTGCGTTAAGTCGGCCGCTATACCGTACCGCTTGGAGCAGGCATCGCACCGATCTGGCGCAGCAAGGTGGCGACATCCCAGTACACCCATTCGCGAACGATCTTTCCCCTCTGTACTCCGTGACGTTACAGCCGCGTACGCCCTCTCCGCGCCGACCAGAAGCGGGAATTCCCATCAGCTCCCCTTTGTGGGTTCCCGTGCCGTGCCATCTCGTAATGACGTACTCACCGCTCGCGATCATTTGCTCGATGCCAAAGTGAAGATCAGGGAACGCTTTGATGTACATCTGCATCGACTGCCGGGCGCCATCGTGCCCAAGACCGCCGCCCCTGCCACCCGGAACAGCCCGTGTCCTTCCGATGCAGCTTCGGATTGGAGACCGCATCACGGACGAGACTGGTGAATGGGAAGTCGTCGGCCATCCATTCACCACGGCGGGCGGAAAGAATGCGCAAGTGCGGCTCCTAAGAGTCAACCAACCCGGTGTGCCCGACATCCGGACCTGGGGCGCCCACGAACGAATCAGCGTGAAACGCGAATGACTGGGAGAGAGAGGACTGGACAATTCTCTCACCCCGGCAGGCTAGAAAGTTACCTCCCACGCGCCGCCAACGCCTCTAACCGCCTGAGAAACAGTACTTCGTAGGGACTCGCACCTCTGGCACCAGGTATGCGATGGACCTGGCCAGTGCTAAAGGAGGAGCCGTGATGTCGAAACGAGTGCTCATCCTCGATAACGACCAGGCGCAGGGACCACGGCTGAAGGACTGCTTCGCGAGGTTCCGTCACGCCTGTGAGTACGATGTGGTTGCCGCGACGTCGACTTCGGAGACCGTCACCGCGCTCAACGAGCGGCGCCCAGATCTGATCATCCTTGAGCCCGAGATGGAAGGGTTCGATGCCCTCTCGATGGTAACGAAGCTTCGCCAACACGACAGGGCGATCCCAATCATTGCGGCCAGCAAGGGTACGAAGCGTGAGGTGGTCGAAGCGATCTTCAGGCTCGGGCTGTTCGCTTACATTCCCAAACCGGTCGACTTCGTTCCCCTTGAGCACATCGTGGCCATGGCTTGCCAATCGATCTAGTTCGCGTGTGTTGAGGCAGCAGAACCTGGGAAGGCTTTCGGAATTCTTGTTCGTGGATGAGGAGGCACGGGGATGGATGAGCTATACACACAATCCGGCGTGATCGATATGCGGGTGCGCCTGGTCAAAGTTGTTAGGACGCTCGCGACCGAAAAGGGAGTCCGGCTCAGTCCCACCGGTCCTGTGGTTTTTGACGGCTCGATGAGTCTGCCTGGGCCGGGCGCTCCATGGAAGTTGGCGCTGCATTCACCGCTCGGCAAATCGGCAACGCTAGTGCTGTCATCGGAGGACCTTACGGAATTCAAGGCGGGGCGTGGGTCCCCGGTAACTATCCAAATTGGAGAGGCACTCAGCGCGCTTATGGGCTCGTGAGCAGACCAGGGACCTGGGACCATCCCTCCAATGGCCTGCCCTGGCGACGGGCACGAGGGCATTCAGGCGTTCTTTACCGAGCGCAAGCGAGAGGTCGGCGAGCTGGGCTGGCCGTAGCATCGAGCGCGTCAGCCGACTGACCAGACCGGCCGCCGTTTCGTTGGGAATCTGAATCGGCCGAAGAGGACGCGGACACGGGTCCATCCGCAGGGGTCGCATCTGCTGCGGGTGCGACACGGTGTCACTGCCCGGAAAGCCAGCCACTCGCTTTCTTTCCTATACAGGAGAATTTCGAGTCAAAGGCACCTATGTCGGTACTCTCCTCCGCGCCGTGAACTGAGGGTATGATGCCCTGCCGTCGGGCTCAGCCAAGTTCAACAGCGAGCGGGACAATGTCAGAGAGAGAAGGAGAGATAGAGACTCTGCACACCCCCCTGAAAAATGACAGGTTGGGGGCGATGACTCCGTCAGTGTGATTGAATGACTCTTCTCGCCGCCTTGAAGACTTCGTCGACGACCATCATGTGTGCTCAACGGCTCATCCTCAGCTCATCAGTCCGAGGATCGTCCACCCACAAAGATTCATCGCCGTCAGCTAATAAGGGATGCCCTCCGCCCGAGGTCAGGAGATACCAGAGCGCCAGGATGAGTCCCCAGAGCGGCAACGACAGCACTGTGCCGATCAGGATGCCGCGAGCGCCGTTGAGATCGTTGGGTACGAGCGAAGTGTTCAATATGCCCTCCGCTGTTTCGGTCGCGTCGCAGCAATAGGCGCGAAAAGAGTCAGCGGAGTCTAGCAGAAATTCTGTATTTCCGTAATTGCTGAACGCATCAATCGTACAAAATTATTGGCCAAAATTTCGGCGAGTTGTAGAACCCATGCTTATGCCTAATCAGCGAAGCCTGAGAGGAACAGCCTTCTCCCAGGCTGACCACCGTGATTAGCAACACACCGATGGCGGACACATTGTTTCCAGCGCCGTCACCCTCGGCCGCTGTAACTCACTGCTTTTGCAGTAGTCAACAGTGCGGTACCGTTCTTGCTTTGTTCCCTGCCCAGAGGTGGAAGGTCAATCTGGGTACGGAGAATCTGTCAACATGGCCGACTCACCTACCAAGCGCGGGAAGCGGACACATCATCAGAGAAGCAAGGCGCTGAGCACATCCCCACGGGCGCGAATCCGGATGAAGCGCCTCACCCTCGACCTTCCAGAGCCTCTTCATCGCGCGATCAAGAAGAACGCCGCCGACGAGGGCGTGACGATGGCCCAGAAGCTCCGCACGCTTCTCAGGCAGCATTACCGCTTGACCGAGTGACTCTTTAGTCGTTGCCCGGACGCCTTCCCGACACCGTGGCCCCCCGTGGGCCGAAGGGGAGGTAATATCCACAGTCGGAGACGTTGACGCAGTGACTGCGTCCGAGTAGCGGCGCCGTGTGCGTAATCAACGTGACCGAAACCTGCTCGCCGACCTCGACGCCTTCCTCCAAGAACATCGTCGCTGCGGCAACCCCGATAGCGACTCCCGCCAGGCTTATCCTCACACCGAGCGTGTGCCCCCGTCGCGCCCGAGCGCGAGCGCATCGCCCGTCAGATTATCCAGCAAGAATCGACTGACCGCCAGCATCCTCCACCGAGACATGCCCATGCGGCTGATCGGGCTCGTGGTCGTTCTCGCTGTCAGCCTTCTTGCGCCGCTCGCGGCCGAGGGGCAGCAGGCGGGAAGGGTTTATCGGATTGGCTATCTCAGCTACTTCGGCTGCTCGGACGATCCATTCCTCATCCCTTTCCGCCAAGGTTTACGTGAACTGGGCTACGACGAGGGTCGCAACATCGTCATTGAATGCGGAAGTGCACCGAAGTGCACCAGGGAAGCCCGACAGATCCCCCGACCTAGTAGCCGAGTTGGTTCGTCTAAACGTCGATATCTTGCATACGACGGGCCGGGTATTGACTCTGGTCGCCAAGCAGACGACCAGGACAGTCCCGAGATGGTCCAGAAGAATCTCGAGCTTCTTAAGGAGGCGCTCCCTCGCTCTCTCGCCTTACCGTGTTGATCGATTCGAGCAACCCTGGCCAGACGGTGCCCGATCAGCAGATGGCAGTCGCAGCCAAGATCTTGGGTGTTAGACCACAACGCGTCGAACTCCGAACGTCGGCGGATCTCGACGCAGCCTTTACGGCCGTGCTGAGGCAACGCGCAGAGGCGCTTTACGTCTGGCCGGTACCAATCACGCCATGTGATGCCGAGAGGCTCGCGGAGTTCGCTGTCAAGAACCGACTACCAACGGCAACCACCTACCAGCCGTTCGTGAGAGCAGGACTGCTGTTCAGCTATGTGACCGATCTCGCGAGACAGTTCCGTCGCTCGGCAACATATATTGACAAGATTCTGAAGGGAGCGACGCCTGGTGATATCCCGGTCGAGCAGCCCGATAAGTACGAGCCGTCCATTAACCTCAAGACCGCCAAGGCCCTCGGGCTCACGATCCCGCAGACGCTGTTGCTGCGAGCAGACCAGTTGATCGAGTAGCGTGCTCGACCAACGCGGCAGCTCCTGAGCGCAGCCCTCGGATTCGCCGGGTGTCACGCGTGCACGCTCTTCCTGGCCCTCCTTCTCGCTGGCTGTGCAACCTTGCCGACCTATTCCGAGGGGCCGTGGATACGCCGTCGAGGACAAGCCCGGTGGCTTCCGCGTCGAGGCCGTCCTTGTAGAGATGCGCACGCAGCGGACCCGGCCCAATGATCTGCGCGAGCCCGTTTCCCCCCGTCGCTACCGTGAGCCGGACAAGTTCTTTCCTAGAGCGGTGAAGCGGGCTCAGGAAGCCCTTCGAGAAGCCGGGCGTCGCTGGCGATGGTGGAGCGATACAGCCACCGGAGCCCCGATCACCTGCGGACGGCTGTCGAGAAGACGGTCGCCCCGCGGTCGGCCGCTGAGACAGCGATGCAGGTCGCCCGATCGGAGCCCGAGCCCATTCCCGAACTTGACTCCAACTTGACTCGCAGCGAAGCGCGTCGTCACGTAACGTCTGTCAGCGCCGTGACCCAGTGATACTGTGACGCTCATCTAGAGTAGAACCTCGGCGGGCGATTTTCGAGGAGGGAAGATGAACGCGAAGCGCAGCGCGATCGTGGCGTTCTGGTGGTTCATGGTCGTGACTCAATACCCGGGCCAGGCCTTGTCGGCGGCCACCCAGGGACCGTTCGGGACGCAGGCCCAGTGCGACTGGGGACGGCAGCAGATCGGGGCAGCGACCGGCCTGCGCGGCGGACAGGGCGTCGGCTGGGGCTTGAGCTCGTGCTGGAGCGACGGGCAGTAGCCGTGACCCATCGTGTAACGTGGTAGAGTCATTCGGCAAAAGTAGGCGGAGGGGTGGCCGAGCCCGGTCGAAGGCGTCCGACTCGAAATCGGATAGGGGCCCAGAAGGTCCCTCGGGGGTTCAAATCCTCTCCCCTCCGCCAAATTTTCCCGACGATCGTCGAAGTCCCGATGAGCCAGAAATGTGGAGGGGTGACCGAGCGGCCGAAGGTGCGGCACTGGAAATGCCGTGCACGGGTAACCCCTGTGCCCCGGGTTCGAATCCCGGCCCCTCCGCCAGATGTGTTCCGCTTGGCCGTGCTAGACGGGGAGTTAGCGGTGCCCTGTAACCCGCAATCCGCTTCAGCGGGGTTGAATTCCTTCTCGAGGGCGGATCGTGTTGAGTGAGCTTCACGGGGCGGCGTTGAAGGTTGGGCCCCACGCAACGAGAATCGTCGAACCCCGCCAGGCCCGGAAGGGAGCAACGGTAAGGCGACCCTCTCGTGTGCCGTGGGAGTACCTGGCCGGAGCAGGCTCCGGGGAGAGATCGCAGTACGGGCCGTTCGAAGGAGGGTGCACGGTCATTTCTTCTGAGCGTGATTCATGAGCTATCAAGTTCTCGCGCGGAAGTGGCGCCCGCAAACGTTCGACGCCGTCGTCGGTCAGGACGCGATCACGCGCACGCTCCGGAACGCGCTGGCCTCGGGCCGCATCGCGCACGCCTACCTGTTCGCCGGTCCGCGCGGCATCGGCAAGACGACGACGGCCCGGCTGCTGGCGCGCGCGCTCCTCTGTACGGCACGGACCGGCCCTGAGCCCTGCGGCAAGTGCGCGGTATGCGTCGAGGGGTTGGCCGGGACGCTCGTGGATGTGATCGAGATCGACGGCGCCTCGAATCGAGGTATCGAAGAGATCCGGACGCTCCGCGAGAACGTGAAGTACACGCCGGCGCGCGGCAAGTACAAGGTCTACATCATCGACGAGGTCCACCAGCTCACCGAGGCCGCCTTCAACGCACTCCTGAAGACCCTGGAGGAGCCGCCGGCCCACATCGTCTTCGTGCTCGCGACGACGGACCCTCGCGAGATTCCGCCGACCGTGCTCTCGCGCGTGCAGCGCTTCGATTTCCGCCCGATCGCGCCCGATGCGCTGCGCGCGTCGCTCGAGCGCATCCTGAACGAGGAAAAGATTCCGTTCGAGCCGGCGGCACTGCCGGTCATCGTGCGCGCGGCCGAAGGCTCGTTGCGCGACGCGCTCTCGCTCCTCGACACGGCGATCGCCTACGGTGAAGGCCGGCTCGAGGCGGACACGACCGCGAAGCTGCTCGGCGCGACGGCGCCCGTCACGGTGCGCGCGTTCGCGACGGCCATTGTCGGGCATGACACGAGTGCGGCGCTCGAGGCGATCGACCGGGCGGCGCGCGACGGCGAGGATCTCCTGGCGTTCACGCGCGACGTCATCGAGCTCTTGCGGCTCACGCTCGTGCTGAAGGCCGCGCCGAACGCGAAGCCCGCCGACCTCACGCATTCCGAAGGCAACGAGCTGCGCAAGCTCGGCGAGACCGCGAGCCTCGACGAGATCCTCTACGTGCTCCGTGCGTTTCTCGAAGCCGACGCGCTCATGCGCGAGTCGCCGCACCCGCGGGTCGAGCTCGAGATCGCCACCGTGCGCTCGACGCGCCGCCCCGTGCCTCAGGCGCTCGACGACGTGCTGCGGCGGGTCGACGAGGCGCAGCGCGAGATCCGACAGCACGCGCTCGCGACGCCGGCGACCGCGCCGGCAGCGCAGGCGAGTCTCTTGACCGGATCTGAGCCCGCCGCGGCGCGTGTCGACGCGCGCAGGCCGGCCCGCTGCCCGCGCCGTGGCGCCCAGCGCAGTCGCGCCCGCTCCGCGGCCGGCGAGCGCGCCGCCACCGACGCGCGCCGCGCTCGACCATGGTCGCTCCGCCGCCCGGTCCGCCATCCGCTCCGGCGGCGCCCGCATCGGCGGCCCCGCCGCCCACGCAAGATCTGGCGACGGCGTGGGAGCGGGTCGTAGACGAGGTCATGAAGAAGAAGCCGACCCTCGGAAGCCTGCTGACGCAGGCCCGGCCGAGCGCGATCAGCGATCGCGAGCTGACGATCGTGCTGCACGGGAATCATTTCCATCGAGAGATGCTGGCGGATGTCGCGAACCGCGAGCTGGTCCTGCAGGCGGTGCGGCGCTGCGTCGCCGGCGCCGAGCGCATCAACGTGGTGTCGGGCAGCGACGCCACCGGGACCATCTCGGCGCACCCGGCGGTGCAGGCGGCGATCGCGGAATTTCAGGGCGAGGTGGTCGCGGTACGGCCGCGCCTGCCAGAAGGAGAAGGTCAGTGAAGGGCTTCGGGAACATCATGAAGGAAGCGCAGAAGCTGCAGGCTCAGATGGCAGCCATGCAGGAAGAGGTCGGCAAGCGCAAGGTCGAGGCCACGGCCGGCGGCGGCATGGTGACGGTCGAGGCGAACGGCAAGCAAGAGCTCACCGCCGTCAAGATCGATCCCGAGGTCGTCAACAAAGAGGACGTCCAGATGCTCGAGGACCTCGTGCTCGCCGCCGCCAACGAGGCGCTCAGAAAATCGCGGGAGCTCGTGCAGCAGGAGCTCGGGAAGCTGACCGGCGGGATGAAGATCCCCGGTCTGGGTATGTAGGCGGAGCCGGTTGGCGTATTACCCCGAGCCCGTCGCCCGCCTGATCGAAGCCTTCCAGCGGCTGCCCGGCATCGGGCCGAAGACGGCCCAGCGGCTCACGTTCTTTCTGCTCAAGCGCCCGGCCGCCGAAGTCCGCGAGCTGTCCGAGTCGCTCGTCGCCGTCAAGGATCGGATCGTCTACTGCGGCACGTGCTTCAACGTCACGGACCAGGATCCGTGCCGGATGTGCTCGGACCCGGCCCGCGACGGACGCCTGTTGTGCGTCGTCGAGGAGCCGAACGACCTGATGGCGATGGAGCGTACCGGCGAATACCGCGGCCGCTATCACGTGCTCCTGGGCGCGCTCTCGCCGCTCGACGGCATCGGACCCGACGATCTGAAGGTGCGCGAGCTGCTGGCGCGCCTGGAAGGAAGCGCGATCGCCGAGGTCATCCTGGCGACGAATCCGAACGTGGAGGGCGAGGCGACGGCGCTCTATCTCGCCAAGCTCCTGCGCCCGCTCGGCGTGCGCCTCACGCGGATCGCGCGAGGGCTCCCCGTCGGCGGCGATCTGGAGTACGCGGATCAGGTGACGCTCTCGAAGGCGCTCGAAGGCCGCCGCGAGATCGGCTGAAAAACAACCGGCCCGAGCCATCTGGCCCGGGCCGGCGCCCGCGCATCGCGCGGGCTCGAACGCACGACTCGGAGAGCTTAGAAATCCCCGTGGGGCATCGGCGGCGCAGCCGCCGGCTTGTCCTCCGGTAGATCGGTGATCAGCGCCTCGGTCGTCAGCAGCAAGGACGCGACCGACGCCGCATTCTGCAACGCCACCCGCTCGACCTTGGTCGGGTCGATGATGCCGGCCTGCATCATGTCGACGTACTCCATGCTGTCCGCGTCGTAGCCGCGGTTGGCCACGGTCTCGCTCTTGACCTTCTCGACGATCACGCTGCCCTCGAGGCCCGCGTTCTCGACGATCTGGCGGATCGGCTCCTCGAGCGCCCGCTTCACGATCATGGCGCCCACCTTCTCGTCGCCGCTGAGCTTCAGGCCGTCGATCGCCTTCGCGCTTCTCAGCAGCGCCACGCCGCCGCCCGGCACGATGCCTTCCTCGACGGCCGCGCGGGTCGCGTTCAGCGCGTCCTCGACCCGGGCCTTCTTCTCCTTCATCGCCGTCTCGGTCGCCGCGCCGACCTTGATCACCGCCACGCCGCCGGCCAGCTTCGCCAGCCGCTCCTGCAGCTTCTCGCGGTCGTAGTCGGAGGTCGTCTCCTCGATCTGGGCGCGGATCTGCTTGATGCGGCCCTCGATCTCCTTCGACTTGCCGGCGCCCTCGACGATGGTCGTGTTGTCCTTGTCGATGACCACCTTCTTGGCGCGGCCGAGATCGGTGACCTTGATGTTCTCGAGCTTGATGCCGAGATCCTCCGTGATGGCCTTGCCACCGGTCAGCACCGAGATGTCCTCGAGCATCGCCTTGCGGCGATCGCCGAAGCCCGGCGCCTTCACGGCCGCGGTGTGCAGCGTGCCGCGCAGCTTGTTGACGACGAGCGTGGCGAGCGCCTCGCCCTCGACCTCTTCGGCGATGATGAGGAGCGGCTTGCCCGCGCGGGCGACCTGCTCGAGCAGCGGCAGCATGTCCTTCATCACGCTGATCTTCTTCTCGTGGATCAGCACGAGCGCGTCCTCGAGCACGACTTCCATGCGCTCGGGGTCGGTGACGAAGTAGGGCGAGAGGTAGCCGCGATCGAACTGCATGCCTTCGACCACGTCCAGCACGGTGTCGGCCGACTTGGATTCCTCGACCGTGATGACCCCGTCCTTGCCGACCTTCTCCATCGCCTCGGCGATCAGGCTGCCGATCGTCTTGTCGTTGTTCGACGCGATCGTCGCGACCTGGGTGATCTCTTTCTTGTCCTTGGTCGACTTGGAGATGCTCTTGAGGTCCTTCACGACGGCGTCCACCGCGGCCTCGATGCCCCGCTTGAGTCCCATCGGGTTGGCGCCGGCGGTCACGTTCTTCAGGCCCTCGCGGAAGATCGCCTGGGCCAGCACGGTCGCGGTGGTGGTGCCGTCACCGGCGACGTCGGAGGTCTTCGAGGCGACCTCCCGGACCATCTGCGCGCCCATGTTCTCGTACTTGTCCTTGAGCTCGATCTCCTTGGCGACGGTGACGCCGTCCTTGGTGATCGTGGGGCTGCCGAACTTCTTGTCGATGACGACGTTGCGGCCCTTGGGACCCAACGTGGCCTTCACCGCCGCCGCCATCACCGTGACGCCCCTGAGCAGCGCGCTCCGGGCTTCCTCGTCGAACTTGAGCTGCTTCGGCATGGATCGCGATCCTCCTTACTCGAGAATGGCGAGGACGTCTTCCTCGCGCATGATGAGATATTCCTTGTCGTCGATCTTGACCTCGGAGCCCGAGTACTTTCCGAAGAGGATCTTGTTGCCGGCCTTCACGTCGAGGGGAATCTTCTTGCCGTCGTCGCCGACCTTTCCCGTCCCAACCGCGATGACCTTGCCCTCCTGCGGCTTTTCCTTTGCCGTGTCCGGGATGATGATCCCGCCCCGCTTGACCTCCTGCTCTTCCAGACGCTCGACCATGATTCGATCGTGCAGCGGACGCACCTTCATCTGCCTGCTCCCTCCAGTTGGAGTAATGGGAATCGCGCTAGCACTTGTAGACGATGAGTGCTAAAGAGTCAAGCGCCGGGCACCGAATTCCTGGGTGATTCGGCCGATCGGGGCACGTGCGGCGGGCGGTTCGCGGCGGGTTCGCCGAATCGTCGGTTCCGGCAAAACTGCGGTAAAATTTGGTCGTTCCCCGGTAGCTCAGTCGGTAGAGCGCCTGACTGTTAATCAGGAAGTCGCTGGTTCGAGCCCAGCCCGGGGAGCCAATTTCTTCTGCGTTGCCGAGCCCTGCCTGCGATAGCTCTAGAATCCTACACCGAGGGTGGCTGGATCTACCGAGCCATCGCCAAGCGGAAGCGGCTCACTTCTGACGCGGAGGCCGACGTGACTACACCCACGAAGAGCGGCTCGGGCGAGGTTCAGGCGAATCGACTCGAGCGCGTCCATGAAGAAGTCGCGAAACTCTTACGGGAGGCCGGCGTTGCCTTGCGTCTTCGGACGCCGCCGGGCGGGAACGAATGGTCGGCGATGCAGACACTCGGGCACATGACCGAGATGATCCCGTACTGGTTGAAGCATTGCCAAACCCTGATCACCGCGACCGGGACACCGCCGACGTTTGGGCGCACCACCGGGTCGCCGGAGCGATTGGCGGGTGTTGCTCATGGTGCGAGCGCCGACCCCGACGCCCTTCTGCGCCAGCTGCACGAGGAAGTTCGAGCGGCGGCAAGCGTGATTCGGCAGCTCTCTCCGGCCGAGCGCGGCAAACGAGGTATCTCGACCGAGCACGGCGAGATGACCGTGGCTCAGGCGATCGAGGCGTTCATTGTTGACCACGCCGAAGAGCACCTGGCGCAGTTGCAGACCGCGCTGCGGAGGTAAGCCTACATATCCCTGGGTCGACGCGTTATTATCTGAGGCTGATGCGCTGGGATGATCCGTCGCGATTGCTGATGGTGGCGGGCATGGTGACCGCCGTCGTCGGGGTCGGCATCATCCTCGTCGGCATCGGTCGTCACGCCGGCTACAACGTCGCCGCCGCGCTTCTCACGCTGCTCACCGCGCTGTTCGGATATTACGCGTGGAACCTCTCGACGCATCGCCGGCTGGAGGAGATTCAACGCACCCAGCTTCTCGCCCGACTGCGCCAGCTTCCGGCAGCCGAGCTCAGGATCGCGGCGGTGCCGTCTGAAGAAGCCGTGCGCTTCGCCCGGGACCTGCTCGACGTTTTCATTGAGGCAGAATGGCCTGCGCAAGGGGTCTACCGCGCATCTCAGGGCAACGCCGGCGACAGAGGGCTCTTCCTCGCTGTGAACGATCGCGACTACCCGCCCAATGAAGCGAACTCGTTGTTGCTCGCGCTCAGTGAGTTCGGCTTACAAACCACGAAATCCACGCAAACCGGCCTGCCTCACGCCCGTGCGCTTGAGCTGCTTGTCGGGCGACGAGGGACTTAGACCGCCGGGAGTTTGGCAGCGGAGTGCGAGCGGTTACTGGCCTGGGCGCACCGGGATCGTGAACGTAAATGTTGAGCCCACGCCGACCTGGCTCTTGACCCAGATCTTCCCGCCGTGGAGCTCGATGAACTTCCGGCAGAGAGTCAGCCCCAGGCCTGTCCCCTCAGCCTTCTTGTCCGCAGCCCCCACCTGACGGAACTCTTCAAACACCGCTTCCTGATCTTCGGCGGCGATGCCCACTCCAGTATCGCTGACGGAGACCTCCACCAGCCCGTCCTTGGGCATAGCCGCGACTTCAATTCGCCCGCCTTCTGGCGTGAACTTGATCGCATTGGAGAGCAGGTTCAAGACGACCTGACGGATCTTCCGCTCGTCCCCCTGAATCTGACCAACCCCGGCATCCACGTCTGTGTGCAGCGTCAGACTCCGCCGCTGAGCACGCTCGCGAACCAACATCAAAGCGTTGTCCAGTGCCGTGGGCAGGTCGAAGTCCGTCAACTCCAGTTCCATGCGCCCGGCTTCAATCTTGGACAGGTCGAGGATGTCGTTGATCAGGGAGAGTAGATGGGTTCCCGAGGCGTTGATGTCCTTCAGGTACTCGTCCTGCTTCGCGTTCAGCTCCCCGAACATGCGGTCAGTCAGCACTTCGGAGAAGCCGATGATTGCGTTAAGAGGGGTCCGCAGTTCGTGGGACATGTTGGCCAAGAATTCAGACTTGTGCTGACTTGCTGCAGCCAGTTCGCTGTTTGCAACTTCGAGCTCTCTGAACAACCGCACATTCTCAATGGCAATCACGGCTTGATCCGCGAAGGTCTTCAGCAGCGCAATCTGATTGTCGGAGAAAGGTCCGGGCTCGGCGCGACCCACAAGGATCACGCCGACGGGAACGCCATCCCGAAGCATTGGGACACAGAGACCGCTGCGAAAGCCAATCGTGCCTGCCAAGTCCTGCATCTTATATTCTGGATCAAGCTCGACATCGGGAATGTGGACGACGTCGCGGTCGAGGATCGCGCGGCCGACTCCGAGGCTCCGGCTCGGACGTGCGGGGAATACGCGATGCATGGCGGCGAGCGCCTCAGGAGTGTAGTTGTAGGTCGCGACAGGATAAATCAGGTCGCCGTCAAATCGGTCGAGGCCGCCGAAGAGTCCGTCACACAGTGTCACCGCGCTTCTGATGATTGTGTCGAAAACCGGCTGTACGTCGGTGGGCGATCCTGAGATAACGCGCAGAATTTCGCTGGTGGCCGTCTGTCGAGACAAGGCATGGGTAAGCTCTGTATTACGTGTTTCTAGCTCTTTGAAAAGCCGAACGTTCTCAATAGCGATCACCGCTTGGTCGGCGAACGTTTGGAGCAGCGCGATTTGGCTATCCGTGAAAGGCCGGATTTCCGTTCGGCTGATTCTGATCACGCCGAGCGCGACTTCGTCGCGTAGGAGCGGCACCGCGAGCGCCGACTGGACACCGTAGCGAACTACGGACGTCTCGGGATACTCCGCCAGGAACTGGGCACGGTCCCGTACGTTAATGGTCCGGCGATCGATGACTGCACGGCCGACCAAGTGTCCGCGTGTCAATTGACGCACCAGGGGCATCGACGTCGCCCCACATGAGGCGACGAGGCGAAGGGCGTCTCCCTCGACCAAAAGTACTTGGGCGTCGTTGGCACTGCACAAGCGGGCGGCACTCTCAGCAATGGCGTCGAAGACCGGCTGCACGTCCGTAGGTGACCTCGAGATGACCCGGAGGATCTCGGCCGTCGCCGTCTGCTGCTCCAGGGCCTCCTTCGTCTCATTGAACAGCCGCACATTTTCAATTGCGATCACGGCCTGGTCGGCGAAGGTCTTGGCAAGCTCTACTTGACGGGCCGTGAACGGTCGCATTTCGGTGCGCCGGATCGCGATCAATCCTATCGCCTGTCCGTCGTGGAGTAGAGGAACGCTGAGAATCGTCCGAAATTGGCGAATACGCGCGAACTCACTGCTGATCGGATACTCGTGTGTCTCAGCCGGCAGATCTTCGATATGAATGGCCCTTCGCTCACCGACGACGCGTCCGCCCAAAGTTCCGTCCGTCAACGGCAGGACGAGATCTGGAGCAATCGATCCTTCGTGAGCGACAAGACGGAGGACATCACCGTCGACGCGGTAGATCGCGGCATCGAGAGCCTCACACAGCCGGGCCGCGCTCGCTGCCATTGCCGCGAACACCGGCTGGACGTCCGTGGGTGAGCTCGCGATGACCCGGAGAATTTCGCTGGTCGCGGCTTGCTGCTCTTGTGACTCACTCAGCGAACGCCGAAGGGCGCCGATCTCGGTCCGCAGCTCCGCGTACGATCCTCCCGTGCCACTGCCGTCCCTGAAAGGCGCACCACACTTCAGACAGAACACAGCATGCGAGGGATTGTCCTGCTCGCACCGGGGACACTGCATTCCGCCTCCGGAATCTAGGCCGCTAAAGGTCGGGACGGTGGGCCGAGACTAGACTGTCGCAAGCCCGGTGGTCAACCGCAGGGTTTCAGTGGTACTTCACGGCGCGTACGACGACGCGACGGTCGAGCACGCTATAGTCGCGGAGCCATGCCAGGCGCGTCGATTGTCCGCGGCATCGTAGGCCAAGCGCGACCGATCCTCGTCGGCCAGTTCGCCGGGATGGCATTCGCGGTGGTCGATACGGTGCTCTGCGGCCGCGCCTCCCCCGTGGATCTGGCCACTATGGGCCTCGGGCTCAGCGTCTACTCGACCGTGTTCGTCGGGCTCATGGGCGCGACCAGCGCGCTGAATCCCATCGTCGCCCAGCACTTCGGCGCCGGGCGCCTCGTGGCGATCGGCTCGACGTACGTGCAAGGGCTGTGGATGGCGCTGTTCCTGTCCGCTCTCGGCGTGCTCCCGCTGCTGTTCGCCGGCCTCTGGCTGCCGTGGCTGCAGGCGCCGCCCGAGGTCGAGGCGCACGTGGCGCGCTATCTTCGCGTGCTCGCGATGGCCCTGCCAGGAGGCCTCATGTTCCGCGCGATCTACGCGGTCAACACCGCGGTGTCGCGTCCTCACGTCGTGATGGCGCTGCAGCTCGCGGGGCTCGCGCTCAAGGTAGGCCTCAGCTCCCTGCTCATCTTCGGCGGCTTCGGCGTGCCCCGGCTGGGCGCCGTGGGCGGCGCGCTGGCCTCGGTGATCGTGTTCTGGGTGCTCTTCGTGCTGGGCTTCGGCTACATGCACCGCAGCCCGTTCTATCGCCGCTTCGTCATCCATCGGGCGTGGCCGCGCTGGCCGATGCTGCGCGAGATCCTCCAGCTCGGCGTTCCGATGAGCCTGTCCTACGCGCTCGAGGCGACGTCGTTCACGGCCATCACGCTCCTCGCCGCCCGTCTGGGTACGACGGTGATGGGCGGGCATCAGGTGGTCGCCAACCTGGCGGCGCTGTGCTTCATGCTCCCGCTCTCGCTCTCGGTGGCCACCGCAACCTTGACGGCCCAGGCCATCGGCGCGGGCGATCCAGGGCGAGCGCGGGAGACGGCGCTGACGGGGCTGCGGATCGCCGCGTTCGTCGCCGCCGCCACCGTGCTCACGGTGTGGACGCTGCGCGGCGGCATCATCGGCCTCTACACCCGAGACCCCGCGGTCGCGGCGGCGGCGCTGACCTTGGTGCCCTATCTCGCCGCCTTCCATTTCTTCGACGCCCTGCAGACGGTCGCGAGCTTCGTGCTCCGCGCCTACAAGCTCGCGATCGCGCCCACCGCGATCCACGCCACGGCGCTGTGGGGGGTGGGCGTGACTGGCGGCTACCTCGTCGCCTTCGGCGGCCTGTGGGGGCCACCGTGGGGCATCGCGGGCATGTGGCTCATGCAGTCGGTCGCGCTCGCGCTGGCTGCGCTGCTCCTGGTCGCCGTCTACCTCGGGCTTCCGCAGTTCTACGCGTGGAGGAGCTCGACCGTACGGTGAGAGCCGCGAGCGCGTCCGCATGGGACGCGCCTCGACGTAGGAGCGGCGCATGCCGCACCTCGCGCGGTAGCATAGCTGTATGAGGCCAACGCGGCGGGACACGCCCTTTCGCGAGGCGATGCGCTCGCTCCTCGTGTTCGACGGCGCGATGGGCTCGCTGCTCTACGAGCGCGGCGTCTTCGTCACGCAGAACTTCGAGCAGCTCAACGTCACCCGGCCGGACGTCGTCGCCGAAGATCCACGAGGACTACGTCAGCGCCGGCGCGAAGGTCATCGAGACCAACACGTACGGCGCGAACTGCTTCCGCCTCGACCGCCACGGCCTCGGCGACCAGGTGCGCGCCTTCAACCTCGCGGGCGCGCGACTCGCGCGCCAGGCGGCCGGCGAGGACGTGTGGGTCGGCGGCTCGATCGGACCTACCGGGCTCGTCCCCGGCGTCGCGACGCAGGCCGAGCTCGACCTGGCCGCCGCCACCTTCGCCGAGCAGGCCGCGGCGCTCGTCGAGGGCGGTGCGGACGTGCTCGTGCTCGAGACGTTCCGGCACCTCGAGGAGATTCGCATCGCGATCGAAGCGGCGCGCCGCGGCGCGCCCGACACGCCGATCATCGCGTCCATGACCTTCGACCCGAGCGAGACAGTCGCCGACGGGTCGACGCCCGAGCACGTCGCAACGACGCTGCGCGACTGGGGCGCGGACGGCGATCGGCGTGAACTGCGGCGACGGCCCGCAGCTCGCGCTCGCCATCGCCGAGCGCATGCGCGTCGTCGGATCTGCCGCTCTGCGTGCAGCCGAACGCCGGGCTGCCGCGCACCGTCGACGGCCGCCTCCTCTACATGGCGACGCCCGAGTACTTCGACGTCTTCGCGCGCCGCACGATCCAGATCGGCGCCACGATGATCGGCGGCTGCTGCGGCACGACGCCCGAGCACGTCCGCTGGATGGCGAAGTCCGGGCGCATGCTCGGCGACCAGCGCGCCGACGTCGCGCGAGTGCGCGCGGTGAGGACCGCGGAGCCGGTCGACGGTCCTCGAGCCCACGCCGCTCGCCGAGCGGAGTGCCTTCGCCGCGAAGATCGCGGCGGGGGCGTTCGTGGTCTCCGTCGAGGTGAATCCGGCGCCGGGCCTCGATCCGTCCAAGGCGCTCGCGGGCGCGAAGATGCTGCTCGACAGCGGCGTCGACATCGTGAACGTCGCCGACGCGCCGCGCGCGATGGCGCGCATGTCGAACCTCGCGTTCTGCTCGCTGCTGCTGGGGCGCTACGGCATCCAGCCGATCCTCCACGTGTGCGGCCGCGACCGGAACCTGCTCGCGCAGATGGCGCACCTCCTCGGCGCGCACGCCATCGGCATCCGGAACCTCGTGATCATCACCGGCGATCCGCCGAAGGTCGGCGACTACCCGGAGGCGACCGCGGTCTACGACCTCGACGCGATCGGGCTGCTCCAGATGGCGTCGAACATGAACCGCGGCGTCGATCCCGCCGGCAAGCCGTTGCCCGGCGGCCAGACGTCGTTCCTCCTCGCGACGGGCCTCGAGCCGGGCGCGGCGGATCTCGACAAGGAGATCGCCCGCCTCGAGAAGAAGAGGGAGGCCGGCGCGGAGCTCGTCATGACGCAGCCGATCTTCCAGACGGACCTGCTCGAGACGGTGCTGCGGCGCATCGAGCACCTGGCGATGCCCGTGCTGGTCGGCGTGCTCCCGCTCGTGAGCTACAAGAACGCCGAGTTCCTTCACAACGAAGTCCCCGGCATGCAGATTCCCGAGGCGATCCGCGAGCGGATGCGCAAGACGCCGGGCGGCGAGGCCGCGCGCAAGGAGGGCGTCAAGATCGCGCGCGAGATGCTGTTCGCGGTGCGCGAGCGCGTCCAGGGCGCGTATCTGATGCCGCCGCTCGGCCGGTACGAGCTCGCGCTCGAGGTGCTGGACGGCCTGAAGCGATAATGCGCAGTCAGGAGAGAGAAGATGAGCCAGGCGCTCGAAGGCATTCGCGTCATCGACTTCACCCACGACCAGGCGGGGCCGTCCTGCACCCAGATGCTGGCCTGGCTCGGCGCCGATGTGATCAAGATCGAGCGGCCGCCGCACGGCGACCGGGCGCGGCGGCTGTGGAACGCCGGACAATCCGGCTCGACAGCTATTTCTTTCTGCTGCTCAACAGCAACAAGCGCAGCACCGTCATCGATCTGAAGACCGACGAGGGCAAGGAGATCGCCCGCCGCCTGATCAAGGAGGCCGATGTCGTCGCCGAGAACCTCGGCCCCGGCGTGATGGAGCGGCTCGGGCTCGGCTACGAGGCGGTCAAGGAGCTGAACCCGCGCGCCGTCTATGCCTCGGTCAAGGGCTTCGGCTCCTACGGTCCGTACAGCGACTACAAGTGCTTCGAGCCGGTGGCGCAGGCGACCTCCGGCGCGATGAGCGTGACCGGCGAGGCCGGACGGCCCGCCGACTGCTCAACGGCGCCAATATCGGCGACAGCGGCACCGGCATGCACCTGGCGATCGCGATCCTCGCGGCCCTCGTGCAGCGCGGCCGCACCGGCCAGGGCCAGCTCGTCGAGGTGGCGATGCAGGAGGCGGTGCTGAACCTGACCCGGGTCAAGTTCACGCCGACCCTGGCGACCGGCAAGCCGCTCGGCCGCACCGGCAACCGCTCGGCGACCGGCGGCTATGCCGACCTGATCCGCTGCGCCGGCGACGGCTCGAACGACTACGTCTACATGATCATGCCGCCCGACAACCCGGAGATGTTCGAGCGCGATGACGGAGGTCATCGGCCGGCCCGAGCTGCAGAAGCGACGAGCGCTTCTGCACACCGCCGGCGCGCGCCCGGAACGCCGCGGCGCTGACCGAGATTCTCGAGGGCTGGGCGCGCTCGCGCGAGCAAGCGCGAGGTGATGAAGGCGTTCGCCGGCCGCGGCATCGTCTGCGGTGCGGTGCTCGACACCGCCGAGGTGCTGGCCGAACCCGCATCTGCGCGAGCGCGGCACGATCTGTCGATCTCGACCACCCGACGCGCGGCCGGTTCTCGATGATCGGCTGTCCGGTGCGCCTGTCCGACTCGCCGGTCGCGCCGGCCGAGCGCCGCTCATGGGCGAGCACACCGAGACGGTATTGACCAGCCTCGCCGGCTTCAGCGCCGACGAGGTGCGGGCGCTCCGCGAGAAGCGAGTGATCTGAAGGCCTTGAGTCGAGACGGGGGCAGAGAGAGCAGGCGTGAGGTCGCCGCCATCGAAGCCGTTCGGGTAGCCGGCGTCGACGAGGAGCTGCTTGGCGCGCTTGGGGTCGTACGGGTGTGGGTCGATGGGAAGCGCGAACTCCATGTGCCGCGGGACGATGTTCCCGGTAAGCCCGGCAAAGCCGAGCTGCTCAGCCTCATTGATCGTTCTCCGGTCGATCGATAAGCTCGCCGCGAGTCTCACTCGGTGATCCGCCCACGGAGACTTCTGATCCCACTGGTCGACGGAGTCCAGGAAGAACGTTCCGTAGGTTCGCATTGCCACGAGCTTAAGACCCGGGGTTCGGCGCACGTCTTCGGCCACCGGGCCGTTGAGGAAATACGCACGAGCCGATACGGCCCCGCCCCGATCGGGGCCTTCTTGAAGCCTTCGTCGCCGACGTGCTCGACGTATTTCTTGGGCACGATCCAGCCGGCCCCGGTCGCGGTCGTCCCGTAGAACGTCATGAAATCCGGCCACGGGAGCTTGAGGTGAATCTGATCCGGCGGGGGGAGACGACCTCAACCTCGCGGACCCGGTCTTTCAGGAGCTTTGCGCCGCTGCCCTTGTAACGCTCGAACGAGAACTTGACATCATCTGCGGTCACCGGCTCCCCGTTGTGGAACTTCGCGCCGCCCCGGCGCACGAACTCGTAGGTGAGGCCATCCGGGGTCATCGACCACCCTTCGGCGAGACTCGGAGTGGAGATCCCGGCGGGCATCGGCTTCGCGATCGCGTCGTGCAGCGGATAGAGAACCATGAACGGGGTGATCGATTCGGCCTCGGCCGGATCGAGCCAGCGAGGCGCGAGCGTGACGTGGATGGCCCAGGTCATCTGGCCATCGGCGGCGCCGACGGCGGAAGGCACCCCGAGCGTCGCGAGCCAGAGCACGAGCGCGAGAACGCCGAGTGTTCGAGCCCCGTATCTCATGAGCCACCTCTGCCACCTCGTCTATAGCGACTTGAGAAACGCCACCAGATCAGCCTTCTCTCGATCGCTGAGGCCGATGTTGAAGCGCCGGTCGTAGAAGTTCACAACGTCGAGCAGCGTCGCCGCCGCGCCGTTGTGGAAGTACGGTCCTCGGCCGGCGAGTCCGCGCAGGGTCGGCCCCTTGAAGCGGCCGACGTCCTTCCACTTCCCTGTGATGAGCGCGCGCCCGGGATCGGTCACGACCTTGATCTGATCGATCGTGCCCTTCTTCCGCAGCGTATACACGGGCATGTCGTCGACCGGGAGCCCGAACTCGTTCAGGCCGTCGATGCCGGGTGGGGCGGCGACGCCGATGTCGAGTGGAGCCGGCACGGAGTGATCGCCGGCGTGCGGTGTGTCGTGACAAACCGTGCAGGTGCCGGGCACCGTCATCACGTTGAAGTCGTCGTTGATGCCCGAGACGCCTTGGATGAGGATGGTCTTCGTGTTGAACAGCGCCTGGCCGCGCGCGACCGCGGCCCGGGCGCGGTTGCGGCCGTGGCCGACCACATTCGTCCACGCGTCGAACTCCGTGAAGACGACGCGATCGAAGCCGGCGTTGCCGCCCGTGCAGTTGGCACCGTTGGCGTCGCAACCGAGCGGGTCGTTCACGCCGAAGACAAAGGTCTGGCGCGAGAGCTCTTCCGGGCCACCGCCGGCGCTGTGAGCGTCCAACTTTCCGGCGGCGTGGTCGAACACCTGGGCGGTGAAGAGTCCCATCTCGTACGCCACGATCGCCTCGCGTACCGCATCCGCGATCGGGGCGGGGCGCTGGGCATGACCGGTGGTGGCGCTGTTGGACTGGTCCGACAGATCGAAGTGAATCGCCGACGGCGAGCCTCTCTGGAGCGTCTCCCGGCCATCCCACATCACCGTGCTGAGGAACGCGAGATTCGTCGAAGGCAGGGGCCGCCGGAACAGCGATAGCTCGGTCGCGCTGGCGAAGCCATAGGGATCGTGAACATCCACCAGCTCGAACTCGGCACCCTCCGGGATGGGCAGGCCGACGCGGATGAGGCCCTTGGTGAGCAGCATGCTGTACGCCTCGCGCCGCGCCTCGACGCTGGAAACGTCGGCTCGTGGCGAGTTCGATCCGTCGTTCGTCCGGAAGATCGGATCGTGGCCGTTCGTCGCTTCGAAGCGCGCTCGAATGCTCTCGGGCGTGACCGTCATGTTGTTGTCGGGCTGGTGGCACGTGACGCATCGCCGGCGGTTGATGCCTAGGTCCTGGAAAAACGGATTCGTGACCGCGACGACGGGAAAGCCGGCGACGTTGATGGTCCGGGCAAGACCGGACTCGTTCCTGACGGTAACCTGGGCGCTTGCTCCCTCCCGCTCACCGTCCCCGGCGTCGGGCGCCGAGGGTGTCATAAGCGCACCGCCGGTCGCCATGGCGAAAAAGATGATCATGACGCAACGGGTGGCCGCCCTCGTGCTCGTTGTAAGCCAAGACGCCATAGCTCCCCTCCGTCGGATGGAACGGCGCTCCCGCGCGGCCGTGACGGGACAAGCGGAGTACGATGCCGCGCTACGCACATCGTTGAGGTCACTGGCCGTTGGCTGAACCGTGGGCACCGAGTGGCGCGTCCCTCGAACTCGATCCAGATGTGTTCGATGTCGGCGCGGTCGGCGATCTTCGTGGCCTGGTGGTGCGTCGTTTCTAGTCAGCGCGCGCCGCCAGCGCGCCATCTGCTCGACGACCAGCATCAGCGGCAGGCTGACCGCGATCATGAAGACGATCGCTCGCTCGATCACCGCTCTACCTCCCGGCGGATGTCACCGTGCGCGTGTACCGTAGCGCCGGGCGATGACGGATCGTGTTCGGATTCGGAAAGGCCTGACGAGGCGGCGTGACTGCCAGCCTCAGGCGATCGTGAGGGACAGGGCGATCCTTGCAGGGGCGGTAGGGAGATGCAAGGCGGCCGGTTCCCGCAGAAATTTCGGTGATTTAGCCCGGGGTGGACGCGATGGCGGAAACGGCTATCGCGTGAGCAGGGCCTTGAGAAGTCCCTCCGTTTCCAACGAAGGTCTGGTGCCGCGATGAGCGGCGAGGGCGGCTCGGCAACGCTGATAACTTTCGGCGACCTCGGCCGGGCGTCCGAGCGCTTGGTACGCAGTCATGAGGTTTCGATAGATGTCCTCGGCGCATGGATCGACGCGCAGCGCCTGCTCGTACCAATCCACCGCTTGCTGCCGATCTTGCGCCTCACACTGCCGCGCCGCTCGCGCGATCTGTCGCAGTAAGCGACGACGAAGCGTGTCGGCGAATGTCGTGGTTTGAGGCAGCTCGACCTCCTGTCCATCGAGGAACCCACCACGGTAGAGGCCGACGGCCTTTCGCAAACTTTCTGTCTGTCCGGCTTCCGCACGCCCGAGCAGGCGCTCGACGGCCCAGACGTCGACCCAACAGGATCGCGTATCGAGGCTCAGCTCTCCCTCCTGCCGGACGATCGCCTGCTCATGGCCCATCAGAACTCGCAGTCGGTGGAGCGCGCTGGCCAACGCCACGCGCGCGGCATCGCCTTCGGCATCCGGCCAGAGTGCGTCCATCAGGAGAGCCTCGCGCACGCCGCGGCCGCCGAAGGCGATCAACGCCTTGAGCAGGGCCAACGGCTTGCGCTGGACCTTGCGAGAGAAGTGGATCGGCTGGCCTGCCCTGAGTAGCTCGAAGCGGCCCAGCGTGAAGATCTTGATGGGCCAAGGCCACGCCTCCGTCGTTACCGACAGGTCGTCCGCCACGAGCCCTCGCTTCCGGACGAGATCGCCCGCGTAGTCCACCTCGATGCCCGCCTCCAGCGCGCGGGCGCAGAGCCGGGCCATGACCTCGGGAATCCATACGTGCGTGTTGACGTAGCTGTGCTCGCGGCCGAGCGCCAGGGCGGCGGCGAGCGCCTGCAGGCCGTCGGCCTCCCGGCCACCGTCGAGGTAGAGCTGCGCCTCGCTGAGGCGAGCCATGAACTGGATATACGAGCTGCGAATCGTGTGCGCAATCTCGAGCGCCCGGTCGAGGTGGGCGCGCGCTTCTTGCTCCTGGCCGCGCGCATGGCGAACCTGGGCGGACAGGAGATGCGCGACCGCCTCGTCCAGGGGACGCCCGCTGGCCGAACTCAACCGCAGCATCTCGGGCTCAGCGCGGGCCGCGTGCGCCGTATCCTTCCGGATGAGGGCTTCCCATACGACGAACGACTGATACCAGAAACGGAACCCCGGGCCCAAGAGGTGCACGTCTCTCCCGAGCTCACGAAGCCACGGAGATGCAGTGTCGAGATCGGCGTCGCTGAGCGCCCCGACGAGGCCAGCACTGAGGGCGACGTGCCGCGAGGTGTAGAACATCCCCGTCGTCAGCGTCAGGTCGAGCACCCGGGCGATCGTCTGCCGGTAGGAGGGGATCGCGTTCAGTGATTCCCACCAGACCACCGGCACGCACGCATTCACCACAACAACGGGGGAAACGTCGCGGGTCGAGATGAGGGCCCGCATCTCGTCGACGACGAGAGCCGCTTCTGAAAGCTCGCCGGCCTCCAGCTGATAGTAGAGCCAGTTGGCGGCGCTGATGGCCTGGAGGTTCCGGTCAGGATGTCGTCGCGCCAACTCGAAGGCCCGGCGGGCCCACTCCGATGCTCGGGGATGGTGCGGCTGTCGCCACGCAATCGCCGAGAGCATGGCCACAGCAACGCGCGTTTCTGCTCCTTTGGAGGGAAACTCCGGCGCCTTCGCCATGATCTCGTCGAGCACCGCGATCCAGCGATCCAGGGGGACCGACTCACCTTCGCTCAGGTACGCAAAGATGATTCCCGACCAGGCCACGAACATCCCGATCGTGTCCTCCTGCTGTCGAAACGCCACGAACGCCTGCTCGAGATCTCGCTGGCACTCGGCGTGGTGCCAGGCCAGCCAGCCCGTGCCCCGCCACACGAGCAGCCATGGCTGCTCGGCGAAGAGCGCTGCGGGAATCCGTTCAAGCCACTCCTCCAGCGTTTGGGCCCGGCCCTGCGCCAGCAACTTCTGGGCGTTGCGATGGATCAGCTGAGCGAGCCCGTCCCAGTCCTCATCGTCGAGCAGCAGGCCCGCCGCCCCCTCGACGTGGCCGGCGCCGTCGAGGAGGGCGGCCGCCGTCCGGCGAATCATCGTCAGGCGCGCCGCCGGGTATGTGTTGGCGGCTTGCGACAGGAGGAAAGCGCGGAAGAGCGGGTGGTACTCGTAGGTCGGCTCGGGGCCCGCCTGCTTGTTGGTGAAGTAATTCTCCCTGTGGAGGGCGGCGAGGATCGCGCCGGCCGTTGACTGCCCGGTCAGCGATGCGGCCATGGACGGCGTGATCCGGGGTAGGAACGCCGTCTGCAACAACACGTCTTGCGTTGCGACATTGGCCCTCTTGAAGATCTCAGCCGCGAAGTAGTCGAACAGCAGTTCCGACGATGGCTCGCGCAGTCCGGCCGCCGCCCGAGCCTCTCGGCGCAGCTGTTCGATCCGGAGCACAAGCCCAGCGCCCCAGCCGTCCACCGATTTGTGCAGCGAGCGCAGCGTTTCACGGGACCAGGGACCTGGGGCCAGCCGACGAATCAGGCCGCCGGCCTCGGCCGGGGTGAAACGGAGCTGGGGCCCGTCGAGACTATCGATCTTCCCGTGGGCCCGGTGACGGGCGAAGGCGACCGGAGGCTCGCCCCGGCTGATGAAGATGAGGCGCCCGCCAGCCGGGATCTCAGCCACCGCCTCCGCGAAGAGATCGTGAAGGGGCGAATCGGCCGGGACCTCCTGATAGTCGTCGAAGACGACGGTGAAGCGCGCAGGGAGCCGAGCGTAGAGCTCGCGGAAGTAGTGCCGCGCGAAGACGGAGAGGCCAGGACGGTACTGCGGCGTCAGGAATGGCAGAGGCCGTCGCCGGCGGGGCGCGGCGAGGCCAAGATAGTAGAAGAACGTCGCGACATCGGCATCGCCTTCGTCCAACTGATACCAGAGCGAGCGGATGTTGCGGGCCCGCAGATAGCTCGCGATGAGCGTCGTCTTGCCGGCGCCCGGCGGTCCCCAGACCCAGGTGACGGGCCGTGGCCGCGCGCGATCGAGCAGGCGAAAGAGCCGGGGCCGGGGCACCGTGGTGGCCAGCGTGGGCCGAGTGATCTTTGCGAGCGCCATGGTTCGGTTTACCGTCGCTCGAGCAGTTGGCACACGAAGAAGACGCCGACACCTCGACCGACCGACCACTCTCCAAACGCCACTCTGGTGCCACCAACTTCGTCGTCTAGCTCGATGCCGTCGAGCGGGACGTACCTGCGCGGTGCTGCCCGAGGACAAGATCGCGATCAAGTACCGCTACTCGGCGTTCATTCCATATCCATCGGAGCTCGATGACCTGCTGCGAAAGCACGGTATCGACACGCTGCTCATCACCGGCGTTGCCACCAGCACGTGTTGCGAGTCGACTGCACGTGACGCCTCCATGTGGGGCTACCGCACGATCATGGTATCGGACGGCAACGCCGACCATACGGATGCGCTGCACAATCACACGCTGGGCAAGTTCCTGGTGACCTTTGGCGACGTCCAGGCGACTGACGATCTGCTCGTGAAGTTGGGGAGGTAGAAGCGCAGGTGTCGCCCTTCAGCGCGGTTGACCGACGACGCCTTCGACGAGCCAGTCCATCTTGCGCAGATCGGTGAGCGGGAAGGTTTCGCCCGCCTTCACGCGCTCGGCGCCGCGGTTGTCGTTCAGCGGGCCCTGGAACGGATGCGCCTTTCGGGCGATGAAGTCCTGCTTCCTCGCCTCGACCAGAGTCGCCGCATCCTGGGCACCGGCGCCGAACGGGGCGAGCGTCAGGAAGTCGTCCGCCAGGCCGCCGAGGATGTGCTCGCTCTTGAACTTCCCGTCCATCACCTCGCGCGCGAAGCGCTGTAGAGGTTGCCCCACGTGAAGGCGACGCCGGTCACCCACCCCTTCGGCGCGAACTTGCTGACCCTGCGCGCGCGCCACAAGGCGCGACCACGTTCAAAGGACGCTGGCGTGCGCGCGTCGTGCCGGAATACGTATTCGACGCAGCCAACGCTGCCGCCTTGGGTCACCAGGTTGGTGAGCCGATAGCCTCGTTTGCTGAGGGGGAGAATGATGTCTTCAGGCTTCGCGACTTCGAAAGGATAGCCGCCGAGCCAGTCGAACCAGTCGCGCACGGGTGACATGCCGCGTGCACGACTGTACTCGCTGTAGCGCTTCCATGGGTTGCGCCGCCATACGATGTCGGCCGCCAGTCCGCGTGCAATCCAGTAGGGAATGAACGTCGCCGAAACGACCGCCTTGCCCATTGGTCCGGAGCAGTAGTAGCGCTTGATCCTGGTCCAGCGGCGCGACCATAGGCCCTGATCGTTGTAGATCGCGATGAAGAGCCATCCGCCGGGAGCGACGCGCTCGAGCGCGGCATCGATGGCCTTCCACATGGCGCCGGTGTGATGCAGAACGCCCCACGAGTAGACGACATCGAACTGCCCGAGGGCCTGCATGAAATCGGCGTCGAGCACGGAGCCCTGCAGGATCTTCCAGTCTGTTGAACCGGGGGCGTAGCGGCGGCGCATTTCGTTGGTGCACCCGACCGAATCGCCGTCGTAGTCGAATGACGTGACTTCTGCGCCAAGACGATGCGCGGCAAGACTGAAAAGGCCGCTGCCCGAACCGATGTCGAGAAAGCGCAACCCCGCCAGACTCTCGAGGCCGAGCATCCTGCGCAGCGACACGACGGATGCCTGCGCGCGCTCCTCCGACATGTTCTCGAGGAACTTCCGCCAGTTCTCGCCGAATTTGAAGCGTTCACCGCGTGCGACTTCCGCGGCATGGGCGTCGGCGGCATGCCGGAGAGCCATCTGGGCCGTGTTGGCCGGCACGGGTGTCGTCATGACGACGATGTGGTCGTCGAACGCAGCCACTGCATCGCAATGAGCACCGGCCAGAGGCGCTCGGCGTGATCTTCCCCTCGCTGGTGGGCGCTCCACACGGCGTTCACCGCAGAGGGTTGGAACCAGGTTTCGAGCAGGGCATCGGATTCGAGCATGGTGTCGCCCCAGGACTTGAGCGCACCGCGCAGCCACGCGCCCAGCGGTATGGAGAATCCGCGCTTTGGACGATCGATCAGCGCGGGTGGCACGTAACGAACCAGCAGGTTTCGCAACAGGAACTTGCCCCTGCCGTCGCGAATCTTGCGATGGAGAGGTTGGCGCAGCGCGAATTCCACCACGCGGTGATCCAGCAATGGAGCTCGCGTCTCGAGCGAACAGGCCATGGCCGAGCGGTCTACTTTCACGAGGATGTCGTCGGGCAGGTAGTGCTCCATGTCGAATGTCATGCGGGCTTCGACGTCGGTTCTCGCATGGGGCCAACGCGGACTCTCGTCGCACACCACCCTGCGAATTTGTGCCGCCGACAGGATGTCGGCGGGCTCGACCCACCTGGCCAACAGGCTTTCGTACGACCGGGCTGTCGATGGATTCTGAAGCGCACGCACCAGTCGCGCCCGCAGATTGGGAGCCCACGTGCTGCCCCTCGCGAGCAGCGGCGTCAGGAGTGCGCCCGGCGTGGCGCCGAGGGCCGCCCCGAGTGGCCGGCGCAGCATGCGCGGAACGCTGTTGACGAACTGTTCGATGGAATCGCGCGCGAGGTACTGGGAGTACCCGCCGAACAATTCGTCGCCACCGTCCCCGGACAATGCCACGGTAACGTAGCGCCGCGTGACGGACGAGAGCAGCAACGTGGGAAGCTGCGACGAGTCGGCGAACGGCTCATCGAAGACCTTCGGAAGGCGTTCCACGAATGCGAGGGCGTCATCGGCGGACAGGATGATTTCGGTGTGATCGGTACCCAGATGCTTGGCCACCTCGCGGGCGTACGGACTTTCATCGTGGGTGCTCTCGCGAAACCCGATGGTGAACGTGCGCACGGGTCGGGTGGCGATCTTTTGCATCAACGCCGCGATCAGGGAGCTGTCGATTCCACCTGAGAGAAATGCGCCAAGCGGTACGTCGGCGACCATCTCGTCGCGCACGACTTCCGTGAGCAGCTCATCGAGCGCATCGGTGGCGGCTTCATCGGACGCGAAGCCGTCCCTCGCGACCCGCAGGTGATCGTGCACATTCCAGTAGTGCTGGATGCACGCCACGGGCACGCCATCGGAGAGCGCGACCACGGCAAACTCGCCGGGCCGGAGACGACTGACCGCCCGGTAGATGGTATGGCGACCGCCGATGTAGCCGTTGCGCACGAGATCCGACATTGCCGCCGGGTCGATGTCGCTTGGGAAGCCGGGAAGCGCTTGAAACGCCTTGAGCTCGGAGGCAAACGCCAGGAGTCCGTTGAACTGCGCGATGTAGAGAGGCTTTTCCCCCATGCGATCGCGTGCAAGCCAGAGCTGACTGGTCTTCGCATCCCACACGGCAAACGCAAACATGCCCGCTATGCGGGGAAGGGTTCGGGCAACGCCCCATTGCTCGAATGCCGCGAGCAGGACTTCGGTGTCCGAGGTTCCCTGAAACGACGCGCCCTTCGCCATCAACTGCTGGCGCAATCGCGGAAAGTTGTAGATCTCGCCGTTGAAGAGGATGGTAAAACGCCCTGACGCGGAGCACATGGGCTGCGCGCCGGTGGGCGACAGGTCGACGATCGAGAGTCGCCTGTGCCCCAGGGCAACCCCGAATTCAGGTTCGATCCAGTGGCCGTCCGCATCGGGCCCGCGGTGTGCGAGGGAACTCGTCATGCGCCTGAGCGCGGACAGATGCGCTGCCGCCGTGCCGCTCTCAGGGCGCCAGAAGCCCGCTATTCCGCACATGGCGACGTTGCGTGACGTCCCCTCCCGGCGGGATTCGATCGCCAGCACACATTCGAAGGATTTGCCGTGTGGGAGTGCTAAACAATGAGGGAAATACCCGAAGAGCGCGTCGGCAAGCCCCGATAGCGTGTCTGCCTTGGTGTCGCGACGCCGGGACTGCCACGCTCTGCTAGACTCGGGCGCGATCGCGAGGGGGTTCGCCGGTGGCCTCATTCTTGAGCAGTGTGCCCGAGCTGATGGACGCGGGACTTCGCGGTTCCCGACCGCCGCGCGGGCGCGCGATCGCGCTGCGCCTCGGCGCCATCGCCGCGTTCCTGGCGTTCTGGAGCCTGCTCTCGGGCGCCGTGGTGGTTTTGAAACTCTTCAACCCGATCTTCCTGCCCGGCCCCTGGCTCGTGCTCGGCAACGTGCTCGACATGGCGATCCGGGGCCAGCTCTGGATCCACCTTGCGGCGACGCTCGAGCGTGTCGCGCTGGGCTTCGGGGCCGGCGCCGTCCTCGGCGTGGGCCTCGGCCTGGCGGCCGGGCATATCACGCCGATCCGCCACATCGTCGAGCCGCTGGTCGAGTTGCTCCGGCCCATCCCGCCGCTGGCGATGCTGCCGATGTTCATCGTATGGGTCGGGATCGGCGAGACCTCTAAGATCGGGTTCATCACGTACGCGACATTTTTCCCGATCTTCCTCACCACCATCACCGGCGTGCGTCAGATCGACCCGATCCTCCTGCGGGCGGCCCAGAGCCTCGGCGCGCGCGGCGTCGGGCTCTTCACGCGCGTCATTCTGCCGGCCGCGCTGCCGGACATCTTGACCGGGCTCCGGCTCGGCGTGGCGCTGGCGTTCTTCGTCATCGTCATCTCCGAGTTCATCGGCGCCGAGCACGGCCTCGGCTACCTCATCAACGACGGCCGCAACTTTTTCCTCGTGCCGCAGATGCTCGGCGCCGCCGTGGTGCTGGGGCTGCTCGGCTACGCGGGCAACGGCCTCGTGCGGCTGCTGGAGCGCCGCCTGACCCGCTGGCAGCATCCTGCGTGACCATGGCCGGCCCCAAGATCCAGATCCAGCGCGTCGCCAAGTCTTTCGGTGCGCCGGGCCACGCGACGCCGGCGCTGGGGGAGATCGACCTCGACATGGCCGAGCGCGAGTTCGTGTGTCTCCTCGGTCCGTCGGGCTGCGGCAAGTCGACCTTGCTGAACATCGTCGCCGGATTTCTCGCGCCGACGACCGGCACCGTCCTGGTCGATGGCCATCCGGTGAACGGGCCCGCGCCCGAGCGCGGGGTTGTGTTCCAGGAGTACGCGCTATTCCCCTGGCTCACCGTGACCGGCAACGTGGAGTTCGGACCGCTGCTGCAGTCCCGGCCCGCCGCCGAGCGGCGGCGCACCGTCGAGCACTATCTCAACCTGGTCGGGCTCCGCGCCCACGCGGACAAGTTTCCGGTCCAGCTCTCCGGCGGAATGAAGCAGCGCGTCGCCATCGCCCGAGCGCTCGCCAACAATCCCTCGGTCATCCTGATGGACGAGCCGTTCGGAGCGCTCGACGCCCAAACGCGCGAGGTGCTGCAGGACGAGCTGTCGCGGATCCAGCGGGTGGAGCACAAGACGATCCTGTTCGTCACCCACTCCATTCGCGAGGCCGTCTACCTGGCCGACCGCGTCGTCGTCATGACGTCGGTGCCGGGCCGGATCAAGCAAGTCTTTCCGGTCAAGCTGCCGGAGGCCCGCGACCGCTTCGCGCTGGAGTTCACGCAGTACGAAAGCGACATCACGCGCGTCGTGAAGGAAGAAGTCGCCAAGGTGCGCGAGTGAGCGCGGCGGCGACGCGGGCGGTGGCGATGCTCGGCGCGCTCGCCCTGTGGGCCGTCGTCGCCCACGGTAACGTGTGGCTGGGTGTCGTCAACCCTGTGCTGCTACCCACGCCGGCGGAGGTCGGGCGGGTTGGGCTGGACCTGGCGGCGAGTGGCGAGCTGACCCGTCACTTCCTCACCTCGCTGGGCCGGGTCGTTCAGGGCTTCGGCCTCGCGGCGCTGGCCGCACTCGGCCTCGGGCTGCTGGTGGGAATGTGCGTGCCGCTGCGCCTCATGGCCGAGCCCGTGATCGAGTTCGTGCGGCCGATCCCGCCGCTGGCCTTCCTGCCGATGTTCCTGGTCTGGTTCGGCCTCGGTGAGGCCTCGAAGATCGCCTTCATCGGCTACACGACGTTCTTTCCGATGTTCGTCGCCATCGCGGCCAGCGTGCTGCGCGTCGACGTGGTGCTGTTGCGGGCGGCCGCCAGCCTGGGCGCCTCCCGCGCGGACCTCGTTCGCCGCGTCGTGCTACCGGCCGCGCTGCCCGGCATCGTCGTCGCGCTGCGCGTCGGCGTCGGCCTGGCGCTGTTCGTAATCGTCGGCGCCGAGTTCATGGGGGCCGACGCCGGCCTCGGCCATCTGATCATGGAAGGCCGCACGTTCTTCAATCCCGCGCAAATCGTCATTGGGGCCCTGGTGCTGGGTCTCCTCGGATCGCTGATCAACACGCTGTTGCTCGCCGCCGAGCGCCGGCTCCTACGCTGGCGCGCCGCGGCCTGAAAGGAGCTCCACATGCGTTTCTTGCTCGCACTCCTTATCTCGTTCTTCGCCCTGACAGGTGACGCGCTCGCCCAGGGCAAGCCCGAGCTCGCCGAAGTCGACGCCTGGCTGGTGCGCGACGCGCAGATGTCCTCGCAGTTCGCCGTCGCGGACCAGCTCGGCTACTTCAAGGCGGAGGGCATTAAGGTCAACCCACGCTGGTACATCGCCGGGACCGACCTGCCGTCGATGTGGGGCGCCGGCAACATCCACCTCGGCACCGCGACCGCCACGATGGTCGTCCCCATCGCCGCCTCCGGGCAGCTGATTTACAACATCGCCCCCCAGAGCGACGTCGCCGGCACCCAGCAGATCGTCCTCGGCAAGAAGGGTCAGGAGATCGTTCGGTCGCCGAAAGATTTCGAGAAGGTGAAGATCGGCATGCCGAAGGGGGCGTCGGTCACGATGGCCATCCAGGCCATGGCCCGCGACACCGGGGTGGACTTCGCCAAGCTCCAGTTCGTGAACCTCTCGCCGCCCGACGCCGTTACCGCGCTCGCCAAGGGTGACATCGACGCCATGGCCGGCTGGGCGCCGTGGGTGTTCAATGCCGTGAAGCAGGGCGGCGGGAAGGTGTACTTCACCGGCAACCGCAGCTTCATCCCCGGGAAGGAAGGCCAGGTGGACTGGCTCCACGTGCACGCCGGCGTGGTGGCGAGCGGCAAGATGCTCAAGGAAAACCCCAACACGTTGAAGGCGGTCCTGCGCGCGCTTCGCAAAGCGACCGACGCGATCAACACCGACCGCGAGACGGCTGTGAAGATCGTTGCCCGCGAGACGAAGACGGACGAGGCGCTGACCCGGGACATCATGGCGCTCAACATCTACTCGATGGAGATGAACGATCGGGTCCCCAAGGGCATGGGCGAGTTCATCGACTTCCTGCACTCGCTCGACCGCATCAAGCAGAAGTTCCCGCCGGAGAGCGTGATCTACACGAAGCTCCTGGAGGAGACTGACCCGGCCCTCGTGAAGTGGAAGTCGAAGACCGAGATCAAGTAGCGTCCGCATCGTGAGTGGGGCGGCCAGATTTCGGCCGCCCTGCTCGGCAGCGGGGACCGGCTCGCGTTGACTTGAGACCGGAGCCTCTCGCAGTGGGGCTCAGGTAGGGTGTCTCCACAGTCGATAGCCGCCGACGAACGCATTCGCATTGGAGCAGAGCCTGACGCCCTTCGGCAGCGTGCGCAGCTTCTTCGCGTTGCCGCCGCCGACGACGACATCGTCGGCCTCCAGGGCGGCCTTCAGTCGCATGACGATATCGGCAACGTGTCGGCGCCACTTCTTCTTGCCGAATCGTTTCAGTCCCGCCTTCCCGACGTACTCTTCATAGGTGCGACCCTTCTTATACGGCAGGTGTGCGAGCTCCATCGGCTCGAGGACGCCGTCGATGATGAGCGCGGCGCCCAGCCCTGTGCCGAGGCCCAGGAAGAGCATGTGGCCACCCTTGTAACTGCCCAACGCCTGCATGGCGGCGTCGTTGATCACGCGGACGGGACACCCAAACGCCTTCTTGAAGTCGAACCCGACCCATCCGCCTCCCAGGTTCCTAGGTTCGCTCAGGGGTTTGCCGTGTAGCACGGGTCCGGGATAGCCAATCGACACGACGGCGTAACGCCAGCCGGTCGTCGACCGTCGGACCAGTCGCACCATCTCTTTCGCAGTCATCTTCGGACCCGATCGAATCTTGAGGGGCTTCTTGCGGCCAGTGGCCAGCGCCTTGATGTGCGTGCCGCCGATATCGATCACGAGGACGTTCATGTGGACTTCGTGGCGTCCAGCGGCCTCACCGGGCTACCGGGCTATCACCGCTGGTTGAAACGCCAGCGGCGAAAGACGTATCCGGGGTCTGAAACTGTTCGACCCTCGCTGATCAAACGCGCGCCCTCGGCTTCGAAGTCGAAGACGCGCTTGATGTCCGTATGCTCGGTGGCCTCGATGTCGATGTCCGTGACCGTGATGAAGACCTCGTCCAGGAGGTGAGCCTGGTGAAGAGACCGCAGCACGACCGCGCCGCCCTCGCAGTCCAGGTAACGCACCCCAAATTCGTCGAAGAGACGCTCGTGTGAGCTGCTGAGCCCGGCCGAAGTGATTCCCTCCTCGCCGGCGACGAATAGCGTGAGGCCCTTTCCGTCACTGCCCCGCGAGCGGAGAAGGCGCGCTCCAGCGCCGGTCGTGATGATGATCACACGGAGATGGGAGGTGTTGAACATCGGCACGTCGAGGTCCAGTCGACCGGACTCGGAGTAAATCACCTGGAGTGGGAACCGGCCCAGCCCGTGTCGCACCCGGAGCTCATACAGGGCGTCTCCGAGCCCGCCCTCGATGTCGGGCGTACCGAGGAGATCGGGCTGATCCCGGAGCGTTTGAGCGCCAAAGGAGACGGCATCCGCGCAGGCACGGAGATAGCGCATCAGTTGCAGATCGGCGAGTCGGCCCGGTCGAGTGAAATCGCCGCCGGCGATCGCGCGGACGGGATCGTCACGCACTCCGATCCTCTTCCACGTGAGGATTCCGTTCCGCGACGCGATCACGTTCGCGTAGATCCAGGGACGGGTTGGCCACGGCGGTGGGAAGCCGAGAGGCTCGAGGCGATCGGGGTCCGGCGAGTTCGGACCGTAGGGATAGCGCGTCTCCGTGTTCTGGTGCCAGGCGACCCGTGCCCGATCGCTTTGCATCGTCCGACTAGAGGG
Organism: uncultured Candidatus Rokubacteria bacterium; assembly: GCA_963789955.1. Classification (GTDB taxonomy): domain Bacteria; phylum Methylomirabilota; class Methylomirabilia; order Rokubacteriales; family CSP1-6; genus AR31. Next base: position 15,642 of record CAWBMV010000011.1, on the reverse strand, counting down.
TAGCCTACACGATGCGGCAGGGGAGGCATCAGGCTCGCAAGGCTCGGTATCCTGGAACTGCTCGACTGCTCATCCTCTCGCCCACCAAAGGTTCTGTTAGACTCCCGCCACGACACCAACTGTGGAGGCCGCATAATGGGCGGGTCCGCGGCACGCCGATCAATTCTGGTCTTGGGGTTTGTGCTCAGCGCCGCCGGATGCTCCACCACGCGCCAGGTCGAGGCCCCTCCGCCTGCCCAGACACCGGATGTCCGGCAAGCCAGCAAGCTGCCCGGCGCCGCGAAGGAACCGGACGTCTTCGAGTCGCAGCACTTTATCGTGACCATTGCGAGAGCGGGCGATACACTCGAGGCCCTCGCAACCCGCCACCTTGGGGACCCCAAGAAGAAGTGGATGATCGAGGACTTCACCGGGGCCCGTATGTTCTCGGAAGGTCAGGAGGTCGTAATCCCCAAGCACGACTGGAACCCAGTCGGAGTGTTCCCCTGGGGTTATCAACTCGTGCCCGTGTTGGTCTACCACAACATCAGCGCGCAGGAGAAGGGACGACTCTCGATCGCGGTGCGAAACTTCGAAGCGCAGATGCGCCAGTTGCACGACGAGGGATTTCAGACCGTGAGCCTGGCGGACTTCCTGGCGTTCACAGCGGGCCGGCGGCAGTTGCCGCGCAGGTCCGTTTTGCTCACCTTCGACGACGGCTACAAGTCGTTCGTCCAGTACGCGCGTCCGACCCTGAAAGACTACGGCTTCGGCGCGACGCTCTTCGTGTACTCGGACTTCATCGGGGCCGGCAGCGGACTGTCCTGGCAGGACCTGCGCGCGTTGTCGGAGCAGGGCTACGACGTACAGGCCCATTCGAAGTCGCACGTGAATCTCCGGCGCAAAGACGGCGAGTCCGAGGCGGCGTACGCCAAGCGGATCGAGGCAGAGCTGGGCTATCCGCTGACCCTGTTCAAGAAATATCTGGGACGTTCGAGTGAATCGCTCGCCTACCCCTACGGAGAGGTGGACGATGAGCTCCTTGGGTATATTGCCAAGTACGGCTACACCGCAGCCTTCACCGTGCGTCGGCAATCGAACGCGGCGTTCGTGTCCCCTCTTAAGATCAGCCGTAGCCAGATTTACGCGGAGATGACGGCACAGGACTTCGCGAAGAATCTCGCCGTGTTCCAGGACCAAGCGGTGGGAACGGCCACAACCTCGGACGAGCGGCTCCCTGGGTCTGCGCAACCTGTTTCCACGGCGGGCCCCAGCATTCCGGTGCCTTGGTCACGAGATCGCCTGGTAGCTTTGCACAACGAGCGCTCGGAGCAGTTGGAGCTGCGCGGCCGCCTACGGCAAGCGCTCGACGAGCGGGCGATCGCGCTCACGATCAACCCCGGCGACAGGAAGGCCCACGAGGGTCAGCAGCGGCTCGCGCACCGAATCGGCGAGGAGGTCACCGGCTTGCTCCGAGAGGGTCGTGCCCTCTTGGATCGTGGACTGCTCGACGAAGCCCAAGCGCGGTTTCTCGCGGCTCTCAGCCTCGAGCCGACGAACCGCACAGCGTTCGAGACCATCCAGAATGAGGTGCGTGAGGTAATGTCCATCACGCACACGATCCGGTCCGGGGACACGTGCGCGTCACTCGCCGAACTGTATTACGGCGATCGGCTCCGCTGCGAGGTGATCAAAGACTCAAATCCTCGTGCGCAGTTCCGTGTTGGGCAGAAGATCAGGATCCCAGCAATCCCGGGACTCCCAATGCTTCTGCACTGAGCCAGCCCGTCGCGGCCCCCATGTGATCATTTCATGAGGTCGGTCGTGACTTCGGCGAGGCTCAGGCCGGACTTCTGGCGGGCCGGATCCAGCGTCGACGCTCTCGCGTCCTCGACCGCGACCCGAAACCGGGTGCCCACCGAGAGCAGTTCCGGGGAGAATTCGACGACCAGCCTGCCGATGTACACGCTCTGGCCGGCCGGGACTCTGAAGTTGACGTTCATGTTGGCCGTGAACGTGGAAAAGCCGTATTGGGAAAGCTTCGTGAATCGATAGGCGCCCGCCTCCATCTTCGTGACGAACACTTCCTCGCCGCCGCCGCGGGACGCGTCCGGTATATCCTGTCGCGGTTGTGCGAGCAGACGAGAGCCCGGCCCCAGATGCAACCGGATCGCGCGCTCCTTACTATCGTGCGTACCTGGCGCTGGCGGCGGCAGGGTTCCGGCGGTACGCGACCTATCGCCAGGCGATGGTCGCGGCTGTCGTCACCAACTCGGTGTTCGGATTCCTCCGATTCGCCGTGATGCTGGCCGTCATCGACGCAGGCACCCGGACCGTCGCCGGCTATTCAGAGCCGCAGCTGGCCACCTTCGTCTGGGCCGGGCAGGGGTTGATCGGCGTGGTCCTCCTGTGGGCGCTCCCGGAGTTTGCCGAACGCATCCGCACCGGCGACGTGATCGCCGATCTTCTGCGCCCGATCGATCCGGTCTGGCAGCTGCTCGCCGCCGATCTCGGCCGGGCCGGCTACGCCGCCCTGACGCGCTTCGTGGTGCCGGTGTTCGTGGGCGCGCTGGTCTTCGACCTCTATGCACCGAGGCGGCCGATCACGTACGCGCTGTTCGTGTGCTCGATGCTCCTGGCCACGATTGTCTGCTTCGCCTGCCGCTACCTCGTGAACGCCGCGGCGTACTGGCTGCTCGACGTCCGCGGCCCCCAAACCGCCTGGACCTTGACCTCGGGGATATTCGGCGGCCTGTACTTCCCCGTCTGGTTCTTTCCAGACGCGATGGCGATGGGGCTGATCGTCGCCACCCCGTTCCCGTCGGTCATCCAGATTCCTCTCGACATCCTCGTTGAGCGCGGCTCGCCCATGGTGCAGCTCGGCCTGCTCGGCGTGCAGGCCGGCTGGGTCGTAGCACTCCTCGCCCTGTGCTGGTGGGTGCAGAGGCGCGGCGAGCGCAAGCTGGTGATCCAGGGTGGCTAATTCCACGCTGACGGCCTACCGCCATCTGTTGGCGGCACAAGTGCGGAGCCAGGCGCAGTACCGCGCGTCGTTCGCCGTCGACGTGGCGGGCAGTGTGCTGTTCGGTGTCCTCGACATCGTGAGCGTTGTGGCGCTGTTTCGGGTGACCCCGACGTTGGGCGGCTTCGGCTTCGCTGAGGTCTTTCTGATGACGGCGTTGGCCAGCTGCGCCTTTGCGACCGCCGACCTGGTGGTGGGTAACGTGGAGCGCCTGCGCCAGTACGTGCGCAGCGGCCTCTTCGACGCACTGCTGGTCCGCCCGCTGAGTTCGCTTGCCCAGCTGGCAGCGATGGACGTCGCGACGCGACGGCTAGGGCGGGTCGCGTTCGGCGTCGCCATGCTGGTTGTGGCCGCGGCCAACGCGCCGGTGGAGCTCACGCCGGCGCGGCTGGCGCTGCTGACGGTGACACCCATCGCCGGCGCCGTGATCTTCGGGGCTGTCTTCGTGGCCACGGCCACGGTGGCGTTCTGGTGGATCGAGTCCGGCGAGATTGCTAACAGCCTCACCTACGGCGGACTCACCTTCACGCAGTATCCGATCACGATCTACGGCGCGCTGTTCCGCCGGCTGTTCGCCTACGCCGTTGGATTCGCCTTCGTGGCGTACTATCCGACCTTGGCGTTGATCGACCGCCCCGACCCGCTCGGCGCGCCGGCGTTCCTCGGTTATGCCGCGCCGGCCATCGCGGTCATGGCGGTCCTCGCCGCCGGACTCGCGTGGCGGACCGGCGTTCGGCACTATCGGAGCACAGGTTCGTGACCGTCATCGAGGCGCGCGAGCTCCGCAAGCAGTTTACGGTTCGCGTGAAATCGGGGTGGCTGCGCCGCCGCACGCGGGTGGTCGCCGCCGTCGACGGCATCGCGCTCACCGTAGAGCGCGGGGAGATGGTGGGCTACATCGGCCCGAACGGCGCAGGCAAGTCGACGACCCTGAAGATGCTCACCGGCGTCCTCTACCCGTCCGCGGGGCAGGTGAGGGTCTGCGGCCTCGAGCCGGTGCCTCAACGCACGCGGCTGGCGCGGCGGATCGGCGTCGTCTTCGGCCAGCGCTCGCAGCTCTGGTGGGACCTTCCACTGCGGGATTCGTTCGCGCTGCTGCGCCACGTGTATGCGGTGCCGGCCACGGAGCACGCCGGCCGGCTGGCCCACTGCCGGCGGCTACTGGATCTCGACGCCTTCCTCGACGTCCCGGTTCGGCAGCTCTCGCTCGGCCAGCGGATGCGGGGCGAGCTCACGGCGGCCCTCCTGCACGGGCCCGAGGTGCTGTTCCTCGACGAGCCGACGATCGGGCTCGACCTGTTGAGCAAGCAGGCCGTGCGCGCGTTCCTGGCCGCGCTAGGCGCGGCCGGTGATACGACAATCGTGCTGACGACGCACGACCTCGCCGACATCGAGCGGCTGAGCCGGCGTCTCATCGTGATCGATCAGGGGCGCATCGTGCACGATGGCTCACTGGATGAGCTCCACACCCGGTACGGCTCCCGCCGCCGTCTGGTCGTCGATCTCGACGAACCGCTGACGGCTCCGCTGGCGATGCCGGGAGTGACGGTGGAGTCGACGCAGGCCAATGGGCGGCGGATCACGTACGCACTGGACGGCACCACGCCGGCGGGAGATCTGGTGAGTCGGCTCGCGGAAGTGGCGGCACTGCGTGACATTTCAGTGCTCGAGCCCGACATCGAAGATGTCGTGGCCCGACTCTATACGCGCCAGACCCCTCCCGCCTCCGACTGAGCGGTCACAGCAGATTGGGTGACCAGGCTGCGTTGCCCGAAGTGCTTATTGCCTGGTGCGGCTGATCGTCATCTCGACGTAGGTGTACCACCAGCCGTCGATCAAACGAACTTCGAGCGGATTGCCGGCCTTCTCGTAGACTTGCGTGACGCCGTGGTCTGACGTGGACGTGCTGCTCACGTAGCGCCAGCCGTTCGCCTCCAGCGCGGTCCGCATCGCGACTGCGAGGCTGTCGACCTCGACCCGGCCGCGATACACGAGCCGCGCGGCCTTTACCGTCGGCGACTCGATGATCACGGACTTGCTGGGCTGGTACGTGAGCCCGTTCGCCACTGGGATGTCTTCGAACTCGCTTCGAGTCGGCTGGGACGACGAGGTAGCGCACCCAGCTGTGAGCGCGAGGAGGAGCAACGCAGCGACCGTGTGTCGAATGTTCATGATCTAGAGCTCCGCAAGGGTTGCTGAAGCAAAGTAGACCCTGGGCAACTCCCGGTGTCAACGAGGACCATGTCAGGGGGCCTTCGCACGACGGTCGGAGACGAGACGGCCCTCTTTGAATACGAAACGTAGCCGGCGCAGGTTCGTGATGTCCCGGAGCGGATCGGCGTCGACGACGATGAGATCGGCGAGCTTGCCCGGCTGGATCGTTCCGAGCTCGGCGCCCACCCCGCAGAGCTCGGCGGCATCGCGCGTGGCGGCGAGCAGCGCCTGCCGCGGGGTGGCGCCGTCCTTCACCCACAGGCCCAGCTCGAGCAGCGCCGCCTCCTTGAGCGGCCGGATGTCAGAGCCGAGCGCCATCCTCACGCCGGCCGCGAGCGCGCGCCGGAACCACTCACGGTGCTCATCGGAAGCGTGGTCGGCGCGCTCACACAGGTCGGCCGACAGGTTCCGCTGCTCGACCCATCGCTTCTCCCACGGATCGCTCGCCTGATCGGGGGTGAGGTGGCTGATCGCGAGCGTGGGTACGTACCACGTGTTGCTCTTGCGGAGTAGCTCGACACACTCTTCATCCATGATGTAGCCGTGCTCGACGCTGTGCGCGCCGAGCCGGACGGCCGCCTTCACCGCTTCGGGGTTGGCGGCGTGCGCCATCACGCGAAATCCGCGGGTGCGACAGATCGCAAACGCCGCCTCCAGCTCCTCGTCGAGCAGGAACGACTGCCAGTGGCGGTCCCAGGACGGGCCCATGATCCCGCCCGTGAGGTTGAGCTTGATGTGGTCGACGCCGTTCTTGATCTGTTCGCGGATCGCGTGGACGAAGCCGTACGGGCCGTCGCATTCGCGCGCATGCCCCGACGTCAGGAAGTGGCCACCTGTGCTGGTGAGGAAGTGGCCGGCCGCGAACACGCGCGGGCCCACGTACCGGCCCGTATCGAACGCGCGCTTCCAGGCCACGTCGATGAAGTGCGCCGCACCCGCGCACCGCACGCCTACGACGCCCGCCTCCGTCAGCGCCTCCATCAGCCGCTGGCCAAACGCGATGGTTTGGTCGACCACGCTGGCACCGGTCTCGGCGAGATAGTCGGGATGAATATGGACATCCCAGAGTCCCGGCAAGAGATACGCGCCACCCAGGTCGATCACGTCGGCATTCCGGGTGTCGGCCGAGCGGGTTCCGTCGAGGACCTCGGCAATCCGTCCTCGCTCGATCACGACACTGCCACCAACGATCGGCCGCTCGCCCACGCAGTCGATGACGTTGGCGTTGGTCAGCACGAGTCGGGCGTGGGTCACGCTCGGCGAGGACCAGTCACGCAACGGCGGCGAGCTGGCCGACAATCGCCACGCAAGCCTCCGCCAGCTCCTTGCCCTTCGTCTGCATGTGCTGCTTGAAGAACTCCTCGTGTACCGAGTGCTCGTGGAAATGATGCGGTGTGAGCACGGCGGACAGCACCGGCACATCCGTCTCCAGCGAGGCTTGCACGATTCCGTGCAGCACGGCTTGCGCCACGAAGTCGTGCCGGTAGATCCCGCCGTTGACCACGAGGCCGCTGGCGCACACGGCGGCGTAGCGGCCGGTCTGGGCGAGCTTCCTCGCCATCAGAGGAATTTCGAGGCTGCCGGGGACCGAGAAGAACTCGACATCCCCAGCCCCATACCCGTGCTTGACCACCTCCGCCATGAACGCCGTCCGGCAGTGATCAGTGATATCGGTGTGCCACGCGGCCTGTACGTAGGCGATCGGCTTGAGCGTCATGGGGCTCCTCCCTGTCTGGCCAGCAGTGTAGCGCGAGACGACTGGTTGGAGCGCTCTGGCCGGCTGCGCGTTGCTACTTCTTCGCCGCCAGCACGTCGCGGATCCCCCGCAAGGCCAGCGCATAGCCGGCGATTCCGAAGCCAGCCACGACGCTCTGGCTCACGGCGGCGGTCTGGGAGGCAGGACCACGACGGATCGGATTGGAGATGTGCACCTCCGTCGTCGGGAACTTGACCTGCGAGATGGCCGCCACGAGGGCCGGGTAGCCGGTGCCGAAGGCGGCGGGATTGAAGATCGCTGCGTCGAAGCCCTGATCATTGGCGGCATAGAGCTTGTTGACGATCTCGCCCTCGACGTTCGAGTGGAAGATCTCGACCTCCACGCCCAGATCCTTGGCATAACCGCGGATGCGCTCGTCGTATTCGGGCAGCGTCATGGGACCGAAGATCTCGAGCTGGATCTTGCCGCGCATGTTCATGCCTGCGCCATGGATCACGAGAATCTTGGGCATGTGTTCCTCCGTCGTGGGAATGATGCTCAGTTGGCTGGCGGGAGTCTAACAGACCAAAGGGAGGCGCTGAGATTGCGTGACCAGCCTCCAAGTGGGCGGTATCGTTTCCGGCATGGCCAGGCTCAAGCCGAAGAAGCGAGAGCGCCTTCCCGACCGGGCGTTCGCCTACATCGACTCCCGCGGCCGGCGGCGGCTGCCGATCCACGACAAGGCGCACGTACAGGAACGCGCTCGCCCGGTTCAACCAGGTCGATTTCGAGAACGACGCCGCCCGCGAGCAGGCACGCAAGCGGCTGCTGAACGCGGCGAAGAAGTACCGCATCGTCCCCGTGGGCTTCATCACCCGGCAGCTGCAGTCCGAGCGCAAGTACGCCACAGCGCGGATCCAGGCGACGGCCATAGAGGCGACGGCGCTGCCCACCGGGTTCGTGACCCTCCTCATGAGCGACATCGAGGGATCTACCCTCCTGCTCCGCAAGCTGGGCGACCGGTACGGCACGCTGCTCAACGATGTGAGGGGAATCCTTCGGGCCGCCGTCTCGGGCTCGGGCGGCCGCGAGATCGACGCGCGCGCCGACGAGTTCTTCGCGGTCTTCGAGCGCGCCGGCGCCGCCGTCGAGGCGGCGGTGGCGGTCCAGCGCGACCTCGCCGCCCGCGAATGGACCGACGGGCTGGAGGTGCGAATTCGGATCGGCGTCCACAGCGGCCACCCGACCTTGACGGAGACCGGCTATATCGGCCTCGCCGTCCACACGACGGCGCGCATCTGCGCAGCGGCCCACGGCGGCCAGATCGTCGTGTCCGCCGCCACGCGAACCGCGATCGGTACGTCGCCGCCCGCCGGGGTCCGGTTCCGCGGCCTGGGGCGCCATCGCCTGTCCGGCCTTCCGGACCCGGAGATGCTCTTCCAGGTGCAGGCCTCGGGGCTGCGCGCCCGCTTCCCGCCGCCGCGAACGCCGCGCCGCACACGGCAGCGCCGGCCGGCCACCGAGCGTCACACCAGCGCTGAACGTCAGCTCGAGCTGCCCCAGCCGCCCGCGTGAGGCGGCGGCGTGTCTCAGGCTACGGTACGTGACGTAATAGTTTCTTTCAGGGACATCCCGGGTCTTACCATCTTGTCTTGCTCGTCGGTGCCGGCTTTTGATCCGGAGGAACCCGAGGGAGACGACGATGGCGAATTTGTTGTTGATTGTTTCACGGACGAAACCGGGCACCTTCGCCTATCTGAAACTCGTCAGCGAGAGCGGGGACGTCGTGATCCTTGACCGTCGGGAATCGGATCGTCGCCGAATCCGTCAGCCGGTAACCCCTGAGCGACGTAACGGCGATCGACGCCGTCGCGACGTTACGCCGGACCTCCACAAGTCCGGCTGGGCTCTGGTACGTCGGCTCTCGATCAGCGAGCCGGCCACCGGCTGAACGGCCCCCGGCTCACTCGAGTCAGCGCCGGCAGGATCCCCCCGACAAGGACCCGTCGGTAGACTCCCTACTTGCTGGAGGTGTCGGACTTGTCGCCCGGAGTAGTGTCGGCGTCGGGTTTCGGGCGGGTGTCCAATCCCGTGGCCTCCAACCACAACTCGTGGCATCGAGGATGGAGGTGGATTTCGCGTCGGTCAGCTCGTGCAAGATCGAATTCGTAAAGCGGGTGCGGATCAAGAGTTCTCGTGTCGCACGCGGCGCATGAGCAGCCCTGACGTTTGCAATACTGCTGTGCGGGAATCGCTATTGTCCGGCGGATTGCTTCGGCGAAGCGCGACTGGATCTTCGCTTTGATGTGAGTGCAAACGGGACAGAGTCGTTCGGGCTTGAGCTCGGCAAGCTCGTGGCAGACTCGGCAGACCTGTTTGAGCGCTCTCCTGTTGAGGAAACTCAGACTCACATTGGGCACTATGGTCCCTCCGGCGAACGCGGCGAATATGTTGAAGACCGCACCTTCAATCCGGATGCCGAGCGGGCAACAGTCAGAAGAATTAACCGGTTGCACCGGGCATCGCTTCGCCTCGTTGGGACAGTCTGACCAAATCAGTGGGTCAAGTAGGCGAGGAGGACCGACCGACTACCGAACCGCCTCACACCGGAACACCTCGGCGGTCGAGGTGACGGATTTGTACCAGATCGTGTCCGCCCTGGCCTCCTGCGACGCCAAGGTCACAACCGCCACGTCGCCGCCGAGCCAGGCAGCCTTCCTTTGGAGATCCGTCTCGCTGGTGTCACTCACCATCCCGAGGAAGGCGCAGTCACGAGCGAGCTCTCGGTCAGTGGTGACTCGCACGCGGGCCGCGTCAGCGAGGTCCTCGCCGGGCAGCGCCGTCACGCAGCCCGCGAGCAGCAGTCCGAGCAAACAGGCGGGCACGATCGCGCTGGCCCTCACTCCATCTCCTGCGTAGCCCTTCTGGGTCTCCGTCGACGCTACCACCCCGGTCATGGTGGCGCGAGCGATCGCGCCGCACAACTTTTCCCCGAATCCCACCGCTCCTCTGCCGCTCAGTTGTGAGCGCCGCTCTGCCCTCGCGCGCCGCGCTTGATTGCTCGAGCCGGTTACGCGATCGGCGGATCCCCCGCGAGCGTGGTCCGGCGCACATCGCGAACTTCGCGGTGGTCGAAGCGCCGGGCGCGATGCATCGTGGCGCGGTTGTCCCACATCACCAGGTCGCCCGGCTTCCATACGTGGGAATACACGAACTCCCGTTGGGTCGCGTGCTCGGTCAGGTCACGCAGGAACATGCGCGCCTCGGGAACGGTCCGGCCGACGATCGCTCCGGCGTGGGCCGAGAGAAAGAGCGACGGACGGCCGGTGACCGGGTGCCGGCGCACCAGAGGGTGGCGCACCGGCGCAAAGGCCGCGATCTCTTCGGGGGTGAGGTCGACGAAGCCGATCGCCTCGCGCGAGTAGATCAGCGAGTGCTCGCAGATCAACCCCGCGATCTCCGCCTTGGTGCGGGCGTCGAGCGCGTCGTAGGCGCCGCGCATGTCGGCGAACTCGGTGTTGGCGCCCCACGACGGAATGATGCGGCCCGAGAGCAACGAGTACTTGGCCGGCGCCGGCCGGAAGGAGCTGTCCGAATGCCAGAGCCGATCACCGAGCTTGAAAAACCAGACGCGATCCTCGGCCGACATGATCTTGCCCTGGCGGTCCAGGTTCGAGAAATCCGCGATGCCCGGGCCGAGGCGATGGTCCTCGCGCTTGCGGATGTGGCCGGGGCTCTTGTAGTTCTCGAGCTCGCCGAAATTGAGCGTGAACGCGATCTGCTGCTCGTCCGTGAGGTGCTGATCGCGAAAGACGAGCACGGCATACGCATCCATCCCCGCCTCGATCGCCGCCACGTCCACGGCGCTGATCGGTTTGGTGATGTCCAGCCCCGAGACCTCTCCCGCGAACGCGCCACGCAGCGAGTCGATCGATACGGACACGGCGGTCACAGGCTGTCGAGGCCGCTCGACCATCGCCGGCAGATATGATGCGCGATCGCGACCGGCGCCGGCAACGACACCTGGGCCGGATCGTCGGTGCCGGCCGCGGCGCGCGCCACCATCTCGCGGATCTCAGTCGCGGGGAAACCAGCGCGCCTCGGCGAGCTCCTCGGGGTCGACCGTGATCTCCTCGGTCAGGGCCTCGGCGAGAAACCCCATCATGAGGCTCGAGGGAAACGGCCACGGCTGGGCCGCCAGGTAGCGTACGCGGCCGCAGCGGATCCCCGACTCTTCGCGCACCTCGCGGCGCACGGCCTCCTCCAGCGTCTCTCCCGGCTCGACGAAGCCGGCGAGGCACGAAAACCTGGCGCCCGCGCGCCGCCGATTGCGGCCGAGCAGGGCCCGATCGCCGTGGATCGCGAGCATGATCACGACGGGATCGGTGCGCGGAAAGTGCGACGCGCGGCAATCCGGGCAGCGCCGCACCCAACCCGGCGGACGCCACCCTGGTGGCCGATCCGCACTGGGCGCAGAAGCGATGGCGGCTATGCCAGTCGAGCAGCGACCGCGCCTCGGCGAGGATGGCCGCCTCGCCGGTGGCGATGGCGGGAGCCAGGACGCGCACGTCGACCAGCTCGGTGTCGAGTCGACGCGACGCTCGTCCCAGTCGCGTCGATCGCGAAATGCGCGCGCCCGTCGCCGAGGCCGAGAAAGAGCAGCGTCGCCCCCGCGTCGATCTGATCGCGCCACTGGCCGACCGGCTGCCAGTCGAGCGTCGGCGTACCCGTGCCGCGAGTGAACGGCTTCAAGTCGCGCAGCGCCAGGATGCGAGTGTTCGGGTCGGCGAGCAGCTTGGCGATCCACTCGCGATCGCCCCGGCGCTCGCTCGCCCGATCCAGCGGATTGCCACCGAAGCAGTAGATGTCTTCCATGTCGTCGACTAGGGCCGAGCCGGTTCCGCTACCGGTCCAGCTTCACCGACCGGCCCGTCGCGGAGGATCGCTCGATCGCGTCGATCAGCTTGTGACGCTGGACGGCGAGATTGAAGTCGACGTCGAACGCCCGGCCGCCACGGAGCGCGTCGGCGGCGCGCGCATACGCCTGGGCCACGTTGTACGGCTGGCCGGCGGGAGTGCCCTCCGGAACGAACCGGTACTTGGCCGGCACCGCCATCGGCGCCATCGGCTCCTTGCCCTGGCCCGCGTGCATCTGATTCGGTCCGAGGCTGAGCGCGCCATTCGCGCGGATGACCAGCGCGCCCTCGCGCCCGTAGATCTCCAGTCGGTTGCCGCTCGGATTCGAGGGAACGGCGGCCACGTTGATCGACACCTCGGCGCCGCTCACCATGCGGCCGGCAATGTTGATGCTGTCGGGCGAATCGACCGGGTACGGCTTGCCTTCGAGCGTGCGCCACTCCGGGATTCGCGTCGACACCCGGGCCGAGAGCTCGGCAAACTCGCCGAGCACGGCGCAGAGGGCATCGATGGCGTGACCGCCGGCGATCGTCAGCGTGTTGGCGCCGTTGGCACGCACGCCCTGCCAGATGCGGCCGGGCCCGCGCTGCAGCTGGGCCTGCGCCACGGTGTTCAGGTTCGCCGTGAGCACCTCGCCGATGTAGCCCTGCTGTATGAGGTCGCGCGCATAGAGAATCGCGGGGTCGCTGCGCCCCTGCAGGCCGACCATGGTCGGGAGCGAGCGCTGACGAGCGAGCCCGGCCATTTCTTCCGCTTCGGCGAGATTCGCGCCGAGCGGCCACTCGCAGAACACGGGCTTTCCGGCCTGCAGACCGGCCATCACCAGCTCGCGGTGCCCGGGCACTCGCACACAGACGGCGACGAGATCGACGTCTGGATGCGCGGCCATGTCGCTGAACCGGTGGAATCCCCGCTCGGCGCCGAAGGCCGCCGCCGAGGCCTTGGCGGTGTCCTCGTGCGAGGTGCAGACCGCCTTCAGCTCGTAGTTTGGCAACGCCTTCAGGGCGGGAACGTGAGCATTTTGCCCCCAGCCGCTGCCCCCCTGAGTCAGGGTCGCGCCCACGATTCCTACGCGGATCTTGTCAGCCATCTGAACCTCCTGGTCGGGCTCGCGAAGAGCGTCCCGTGCTGCGTCTTCGGCTCGGCGACTTGTTCGCGCTCTGGAGGGCGCATTGTAGCATCCGGCTCTCGACCGTCGCCGCCCGCCTCGCTCGCGCCTGGTCGATCCTTATGTCATCGCCGACACGTTGACGGCCCAAGGTCGGCACGACTAGGCTCCCGCCCATGTCCCTGCCGATGCTCCCGTACGGATATATCGCCGGCAAGCAGCCCTTGATCACCGGGGCTGCGTTGGAAGCGTTGCGCCGAGATCCGCGCCTCGCGATCTCCGAAGACCACGTCGTTTGTCTCGTCTGCGGCGCGGTCTTTCGACATCTCACGAATACGCATCTCGTGCACCATGCGATGACGTCCGCGGACTACAAGCAGAGCTTCGGCTACAACGGCCGCCGCTCGCTCATGGCCCATGCGGTGCGCCGCATGCACGCCGACAACGCCGTTCACCGCGGGCTGGCCTAGATGATCCGGCGCCGACCCATCGTCGACGATCCAACGCTCCGCGCACGAGGCGGGGCGCGCCAGCGGGCCTACGAGGAAGGGTTGCGGCGCCGCGAGAACGGCCGTCGTGCGGGCCCGCTCCCGTCGCGCGACGCCAGCGGGCGGTTCGTCACCGGCGGCGTCGAGGCGCAGCCTAGCGGGAGCTCTGGGCGGTAACGGGCTGGTCGAGGTACCGAGCGGGGAACACGGTCTTGAGGTTCGCGATCTTCGGAAGGTCGTTGATCACGATGTAGGGGTAGTTCGGGTTCTTCAGCAAGAAGTCCTGGTGATAGGCCTCGGCCGGATAGAAGGCCGTCAGCCGCTCGACCTTCGTGACGATGGCGCGCCGGAACACCTTCGCGCGATCGAGCTGGGCGATGTAGGCCTCGGCGATTCGCTTCTGCGACTCATCGGCATAGAAGATCGAGGAGCGGTACTGTGTGCCGGTATCGGGGCCCTGGCGGTTGAGCTGGGTCGGATCGTGAGCCACCGAAAAGTAGATCTGTAAGATGTCGCCGTACGAGAGCTCCTTGGGATCGAAGCGGATCTCGACCGACTCGGCGTGGCCGCTCGCGCCGCGACTGACCGTCTCGTAGTCCGCCGTCGCCTTCGACCCACCGGAGTATCCCGAGAGCACCTGGCGGGAGCCGCGCACGTGCTGGTAGACGCCGTGCACGCCCCAGAAGCAGCCGCCGGCGATGACCGCGGTCTGCAGGGGGCCGGCCGCCTTCGGGTTGTCGAGCAAGGGCGCCGGGACGCAAAACCGCCTCTTCCGCCGCGAACGCGACGGTCGGAATTTCATAGCCGAGAACCGCCGACACGAGGGCGAGGACGACGGCACCGATCCATCCGCCAAGCCGGATCATCGGGGCGCTCCGCTACACGGCGCGCGGGCTGGAGCCCGCGGCGTCCAGGCGGCGCTTCGCTTCAGCGTACACGTCGGCCGGCAGCGGACCTTGCCGTAGGACCTCGACGTTGTCCTGCAGGTGTGCCGGGTTGATCGTTCCCACGATGTTCGTGTGCAGATCCGGGTGGGTGAACGTGAAGCGCAGGATGAACTCCATCGGCGTCAACCCGCCGAGGAGATCACGCAGGTCGATCTTCTGCCAGCGCTCCCATTGCACGCCCTCGTGCTTGCCCTCGGTCGGCGCGCCTTTGGCCGCGCCGCCGCGAACGACGATGCCGGACCCCGCCTTCGCCGCCGCCGCGATGATCGCCTCGTGCTCGCGCTCGACCGCGGAGTAGGGGATCTGGAACACGTCGAACACTCCCATGGCGATGTGATCGACGATGTGAGGCAGCGTGCCGGACATGCCGACGAACCGCGTCGCGCCGGTGCGCTTGAGCTCGAGCACGGTCTCCAGCGCGCCGTTCTGCTCCAGGGTTTGCCGCGACGGCGAGATGTGAAACTGCAACACGTCGAGATGATCGGTCCGCATGCGCGCGAGGCTCTGCTCGACGCCCTTCAGAATGTTGTCGCGGGTGAAGACGTGCGGGCTGGTCTGGCCGCGCGGAGCCGGCGGCGCCCCGACGAGGCAGCCGCACTTGCTCGCGAGGTAGTACTCGGCGCGCCGATCGGCGATATAGCGGCCGATGCGCTCCTCGCTGACACCGTAGTCGATCGATGTGTCGATGTAGTTGATCCCGCTGTCGAGGACGGCGTGGAGGATCGTCTCGGCCTGCCGGTCGGTCACGTCGCGGCCGCGCGGGGCGCCGCGGAGCTCCATGGCGCCGTAGCCCAGCATGGTCACCTGCAGGCCCGTGCGTCCGAGCTGGCGTTTCGGTAGCTCGTTCATGTCGAGGCTCGCTATCTGATTGTAGCCCCGCGCGCCGCTCGGCTTGGGCGCGCGCGGCGAGGCATCAGTGGAGAGCGGTGGCGCGGGCTCGCGATCGCCCGCCGGCGGCTTCCGGCGGCGGCGGTGCGCCGCGCGGGCTGGGCCGCGTCGAGGGCCGCCAGCTGGGCGGCGGTCGCTTTGGTCGCCGCCCGCTCGATGGCGCGATAGCGCGCGATCACGTCGTGGCCGAGCGCGCTGAGGACGGCGCCGCCGCCGCGCGTGCCGCCGAGCTGTGTCTCGACTACCGGCGAGCGGAAGGAACGATTGAGATTGTCGATCAACATCCAGGCACGCCGATACGACATGTTCATCGCGCGGCCCGCGGCCGAGATCGAGCCCGACTCGCCGACGAGCTCGAGCAGCCTGATCTTGCCCGGCCCGAT
>CAWBMV010000010.1:0-63975 GCA_963789955.1 uncultured Candidatus Rokubacteria bacterium | reverse complement strand
ACATGGCCCTGCAGCGACGGGTGAGGCGACGGTACCCCTGTGGGACGCGTCTGCCCCGCCCAACGCGGCCCTCGGCTCGGCCCGTTCTCAGATCACGAGCGAATATTGTGCGGTTGGGATCGCGCTGAGCACTGGCATTGCCGTTGCTGAACCCGAACGGGAGGATTTAGAGCGACGTGGCCTCCACTTCACTTCGTCGATCGCTCGCTCTCTGGCAGGTCTCGCTGTCAGGCGTCGGGCTCATCCTCGGAGCCGGAGTCTACACTCGCCGTGCTCGTCATGCTCGGGACCCTTCGACAGGTCGCGGCGATGACTGACGCCGTCGTGCTCGTCTCGTTCCTGTTCGTGAACGGCCGTCTCCCCTGGCTCGCCGCGCGGCAGCGCACGGCGGCAAGCGGCGGGACACGCGTGGCGGAGATCCTGATCCCGTCGGTCGCCTTCCTGCTCTGCGCGTGGCTCCTGTTGCACGCCGGCGTGACGAGCATCGTCGCCGCGCTCGGTCTCGGCCTCGCGATGCTCGTGACGACGTCGGCCGGCGCGATGCGCAAGACGCTCCGCCGCCGGATGGGAGAGACAAGATGACGCACGAACGAGTCGTGATCCTCGGTGCCGCCGGGCGCGACTTCCACAACTTCAACGTCGTGTATCGCGATGAGCCCGCGGTCACGGTCGTCGCGTTCACGGCGACGCAGATCCCCGGTATCGCGGGACGCCGGTACCCCGCCGCCCTCGCAGGCCCCCGGTATCCGGCCGGTATCCCGATCGAGGACGAGTCGGAGCTCGAAATCCTCTGCCGCCGCCACCAGGTGACGCAGGTGGTCTTCGCCTACAGCGACGTCT
Source organism: uncultured Candidatus Rokubacteria bacterium (assembly GCA_963789955.1). Classification (GTDB taxonomy): domain Bacteria; phylum Methylomirabilota; class Methylomirabilia; order Rokubacteriales; family CSP1-6; genus AR31. The sequence goes on along the minus strand of CAWBMV010000010.1, from coordinate 63,135 downwards.
CCCACGCCCACGTGATGCGTATCGCCTCGCGCGCTCTCGCCGCCGGCGCCGACTTCGTGCTGCTGGGTCCCGAGCGGACGATGCTCCAGGCCGCGGTGCCGGTCGTCGCGGTCTCGGCCGTGCGAACCGGTTGCGGCAAATCGGCGATCGCCCGATGGCTGGGCGCGAAACTGCGGGCGCGTGGCCTTCGGGTCGCGGTGCTGCGCCACCCGATGCCGTACGCGGATCTCGAGCGTCAGCGGGTGCAGCGCTTCGAGACGCTGGCCGACCTCGATGCCGCCGCATGCACGATCGAGGAGCGAGAGGAGTACGAGCCGCACCTCGCGGCCGGCAACCTCGTGTTCGCCGGCGTCGACTACGCCCGCATCGCCGGCCAGCGCGGCGTCGGAAGCCGACGTGATCGTCTGGGACGGCGGCAACAACGACTTCCCGTTCCTGCGACCCGATCTGCACATCGTCGTCGTGGACGCGCTCCGTCCGGACGACGCGCGCGGCTATCATCCGGGCGAGGCCGTCCTCCGCACGGCCGACGTCATCGTGGTCAACAAGGTCGACACCGCCTCCGGCGAGCAGGTGGAGCGCGCGATCGCCTCGGCCCGCGCGGTGAATGACCGCGGCGCCGACTCGTGCAGGCGGCTTCACCGGTCCGCCTCGATGATCCGGCCGCGGTCCGAGGACGACGCGCGCTCGTCATCGAGGACGGCCCGACCATCACGCACGGGCAGATGCCCCACGGTGCCGGATTCGTCGCGGCAACCGCGATCGGCGCGATCGTGGTCGACCCGCGATCGGCGTCGGCGCCCGCCCTCGAGGCCGTGTTTTCGCGGTATCCGCATATCGGACCGGTCCTGCCCGCCGTCGGCTACAGCCGTGAGCAGCTCGACGCCCTCCAGACGACGATCGCGCGCGTGGACGTCGACGTCGTCGTCGCTGCCACGCCGGTCGATCTCGCCCGCCTGATCGCGATCGACAAGCCGGTCGTCCGGGCCAGATACGAGTTCGCGGAGACCGCCAGCCCGGGCCTCGGCGGCTGCGTCGACGAGTGGCTGGAGCGCCTTCCCGCTCGGCCCCGCTAGCAGCTAACGGCGGCCGGGGCGCTCTTCGCCCCGCTTGCGCTCGAGCGCTTCGCCGCGGATTCGCGCCCGGCACGCCTCGCAAATGAGGTCGTCCTGGCTCGGGCCGCCGCACACTGCGCAGGACGTCGTTTCCACGACCTCGTCGGCCACGACCGGAGATCTCGGAGCGCCGGCCGCGACGGCCGGAACCGTCAGGACGCGACAGCCCGCCCTGCGCACGACGGCTTCGGCCACGCTACCGAGGATCGCGTGCGACACGCCCGTGCGTCCGTATGTGCCCACCACGATCAGATCGATCGCGTTGCCACGAGCGTAGTCGACGATCTGCGAGGCCGCCCGACCCGAAGCCGTCGCGGTGACAACCCGTAGGCCCGCGCCGAGCTCGGCCGCGGCGGCGCGGAGCGCATCCGGGGCGGGCGCCGGATCGGTGACCGGCGGTACCACGTGCAGCACGTGCAGCCGCGCGCCGAAGTGGCGCGCGAGCTCGGCCGCCGTCTGCCCGGCGAGACGCGAGGCCTCCGAGAAATCGGTCGCGAAGAGAACGTCACGAACGGTCAATGGGGTCGTCATGACGTAGCGTCTCCTCCTACATGGGATAGCGGCGGTAGAACCAGCGCTTGACGACCTCGACGAGCGCGAGGTACGCCACGATCATCGTCAGCAGCGCCGCGAAGAACAGCGGCGGCAGCGGCGTGAAGCCGAGCCAGCCGGCCGAGCGGCGTGAACGGCAGCGCGATCCCGACGGCCACGGCCGTGCCGACGCCCCGGCCAGCGCGCGGCTCGGCCGGCTGCGCCACGGGTTGCCGCGCCGTGCGGATGACGAAGATCACCAGCGTCTGGGTGGCGAGCGACTCGACGAACCAGCCCGTGCGGAACAGCGCCGCGCCGGCGTGGAAGACGCCGAGCATCACCGCGAACGTCAGGAAGTCGTAGAGCGAGCTGATCGGGCCGAGCACCAGCATGAAGCGCCGGATCAAGCGCGATGTTCCAGCGGCGCGGCTTGCGCAGGTACGCGCGGTCGACGTGGTCGGTCGGGATCGTCAGCTGCGAGAAGTCGTAGAGGAAGTTGTTGAGGAGGATCTGGAGCGGGCAGCATCGGCAGGAACGGCAGGAACGAGCGACCGCGCCCGCCATGCTGAGCATGTTGCCGAAGTTCGAGCTCGTCCCCATGAGCACGTACTTCATGATGTTGCCGAAGCTCCGTCGCCCCTCGATGACGCCGTCGTGCAGGACGCTCAGGCCGCTGTTCGAGCAGGATGATGTCGGCCGCGTCGCGCGCCACGTCGACGGCGTTGTCGACCGAGATGCCGACGTCGGCGGTCGCAGCGACGGCGCGTCGTTGATGCCGTCGCCGAGGTAGCCGACGACGTGGCCGCGGAGCGCAGCGCCAGGATGATCCGGTTCTTCTGCGCGGGGGACACCCGCGCGAAGACGTCGGTCCGCTCCGCGACCGCCGCCAGCGCCGGCGTCGGTCATGCCGCTCGATCTCGGCGCCCAGGACGATCGTGTCGGCCGGCAGGCCGACCTGCGCGCAGATCGTCGCCGTCGACCAGCTCGTTGTCGCCGGTCAGGATCTTGACGACGACGCCGTCCTCGCGCAGCGCGGCGAGTGTCGCGGGAACATCGTCGCGCGCCGGATCGAGGAACGCCGCGAATCCGGCCAGGGTCAGCGTCGCACTCGTCGCGCCACCGTGTACGCCTCCCGACGATCGACCTTGCGGTACGGCGACCGCGAGCACCCGGTAGCCCTCCTCGCTGAGGCGGCGGAACAGCGCGTCGGCCTGCGCAGTCGTCTCGGTATCCAGCGCCCTGGGGCGCGCCGTCGAGCTCGCACGTGCGTGCAGACCGCCAGGACGCTCTCGGGCGCGCCTTTGACGATGACGAGGCGCTCACCGCCGTCCTCGACGACCACCGACACGCGCCGCCGGCTGAAGTCGAACGGGACTTCGTCGACTACGGGAGTAGCGAGCGATCGTCGGGATGCTGCTGTCGCAGGATCGCCTCGTCCATCGGGCTCCGCAGCCCGGTCTGGTACGCGCTGTTGAGCGCGGCCAGACGCATCACGGCCTCGTCGGTCTCGCCCGGCAGATCGACGTGGCGGTCGACGGACGATCTCCCCCACCGTCAACGTGCCGGTCTTGTCGCTGCAGAGCACGTCCATGCTGCCGAAGTTCTCGATCGCCGCGAGCCGCTTGACGATCACCTTCTTCTTCGCCATGCGCACGGCGCCGCTGGCCAGGGTGACCGAGACGATCATCGGCAGGAGCTCGGGCGTCAGCCCGACCGCGAGCGCTACCGAGAACAGGAACGACTCCAGCAGATCGCGGCGGAGCAGAGCGTTGACGAGGAACACGAAGAGCACGAGGAAGATCACGACCTGGAGGATCAGGAAACCGAAGCGGCGGGTGCCGCGCTCGAACTCGGTCTCGGGGGCGCGTCCCGTCAGATGCGCCGCGATGCGTCCGAACTGCGTCGCCGCGCCCGTGGCGTCGATCAGCGCGACGCCGACGCCGCTGACGACCGACGTGCCGCGAAAGACGCGCGCCGCCGCGTGCTTCTCGGCCGGCAGCGACTCGCCGGTGAGCGCCGCCTCGTTCAGGAAGAGATCCTTGGCGAACGCCAGAGCCCCGTCCGCCGGCACCAGATCCCCGGCCGCCAGGTGAATCACGTCGCCCGGGACCACACCGGCCACCGGGATCTCGCTCACCGCACCGTCGCGCACGACCGTTGCACGCTGGCTGACACGCTCGCGGAGTCGCCGAGCCGCGACCTGTGACCGGTACGCCTGCACGAAGTTCAGGCCCACACCGAGCACGACCATCAGCGCGATCACGATGGAGCTCACGACCTGCCCCAGGACGGCGGATGCGACGCTCGCCAGGAGCAGGATGATGATGAGCGGGCTGGCCAGCCACCCGGCGATCTGGCGCGCCGCCTGGAACCGGCGCGCGGCTGCGAGCTCGTTCGGTCCCCAGCGCCGGAGACGGTCGGCCGCGTCGGCCGACGTCAGGCCTTCTGGCCTGCCTTGACGATCAGGACCGGGCATCGCGCGTGATGGAGCACCTTCTCGGATACCGAGCCGAGCAGGACCCGCGTCACGCCCCCCAGGCCACGGGCTCCCACGACGACGAGATCGGTGTCGAAGTCCTGCGTGGTCTTGACGATCTCCTCGGCGGGGTCACCGGTGGGCGTGTATCGTGTCACGCGCGTGATCTTGTCGTCGAGCTGGCCGGCCGCCCGCTCGAGCACCTTGTCGAGCTTGCCGCGGCGCTCGGCCTCGAGCTCCTTGAGCATTCTGACGAGCTGACCGCGCACCGATTGCGGCGCGGTGGTTGGATAGCGAAGTCGCTCGACCACGCTGAGCAAGCGGAGCCTGGTCTGCCGGGGCAGGTCGAGCGACTGCAAGAATCGAACGGCCTGGAAGGAGTCCTCGGAGCCGTCCGTCGCGACGAGCACGCTGCCGAGCTTGGGACGCTGGCCTTTGACGACCAGCACGGGGCATCGGGCGTGACGGGCCACCGCGTCCGAGACGCTTCCCAGCAGGAACCGCTTGACCCCGCCGAGGCCCCGGGCGCCGAGCACGATGAGATCGGCTTTCCACTCGTCCGCCTGCCGAACAATCTCCACCCGCGGATCGCCCTCGGCGACGTCGGTCTCGATCGTGAAGCCGCGCGGCGCCAGCATGTCCCGAGCCTGGCTGGCAACGTCTTCCGCCTCGTCGAACACCGCGCGCTGGACCGCGGGGGCCGACGTCGCTTCGAGAGCAAAACCGGGCAGCGACACCACGGCGATGATCCGGACCGTCGTGGACGCCGGGAGCGGAAGCGCCTTCAGGAACGCGGCCGCCGCCTGGGAGTTCTTGGAGCCATCCGTGGCCAGCAGGACGCGCATGGCTCAGCCGTTCCTCGGGTCACGAACCGCGTATCCGCGAGTTTCGAGATTCGCGACCGCCGCTCTCGGGTCGATCGACCGCACACGGATCACCACGTCCTTGTGCCCAGCGCGATCGGCGAGGGTCATGATACTCGAGATTGCGACCGAAGCCTCCTCGACCGTGTGAACGAGATCGGCCAGGGTCGCGGTGTCCTCGGGAAGTCGGACGTCGATCCGGCTCGATGGCTGCCCCGCGCCCATGCCTCTCACGAAAAGCTCCAGGACGTCGGTCTCCGTGACGATGCCGATAAGGCGCCCCTGCTCGGTGACGGGCAAGCGCGCTTACCTTCTCCCTCAGCATCAGCCTCGCCGCTTCCTCGATCGCGAACGTACGGCCGACGGTGATGACGGCGCGCGTCATGATCTCGTCGACGGTGACCGCGTCGAGAAGATAGCGGAGCTCGTGGACCTCGAGGCTCGTCGCGGGCGAGGCCATCGCGCGCTTGAGGTCGCGATCGGAGACGATGCCGACGAGCTGGTCGTGCTCGACGACCGGGAGATGACGGATGCCGCGGTGCTGCGCGAGCCGCACGGCCTCCGGCAGCGACGTTTTCGGCGTGATCGTGACCACCGCCGCCTGCATCACGTCCGCGACGAGCATCGTCTGCCTCCTGTCCGAGCGACGCGGCGCGCGCTGCGCCCGGAATCCGTCATGCCCGCGGATCTCGCGGGGCACGGTAGAGCGTAACCGCCATGGGGGCCTTGCGGAACACCTGCTCGGCGACGCTTCCCAGCAACGCACGCTCGATGGCGCCGCGTCCCCGCGTCGTCATCGCGATCAGATCGGCGCTCCAGGACTGGCCTCGTCCAGGATCTGCTCGACCGGATCGCCGTATCGCACCGCGCACTCGAGCGAGACGCCATCGAGACGCATCGAGGCCGCGTGCAGATAGTCCAGCCCCTCGGCCTCGAGGCGCGCCGTCTCCTGATCGGCATAGACGACCACGTGCCCGTAGTCGTCCGTGACACTCTCCGGGATCGGCGCCACGTGCAAGAGGCGAACGGTCGCGCCCGCGGTGCGCGCCAGTCGCGCCGACCGCGTCGATCATGCTCTCGGCCTGCACCGCTTCGTCAAGGGGAACCAGAATGCGCTTTGCCATGATTGATCCGCCCGCGTCCTCAGTCGGACAGCCGGATTTCTCCGGCCAGAACTCGGTGCAGGTCGCCGAGCGAATCGCGAAGCACGAGATGGCCCTCGGCATCGACGCCCAGCACCCGTCCGTCGTAGGACGGGCCCTCGCCTCGCACCTCGACCCGCCGTCCGGTCAAGATGTCCCGATCGCGCCACGCGTCCAGCAGCGGAGCGGGGCCGGACGCCGCGGTAGGTCTCGACCCATCGGAAGAGATGATTCAGGAGCGAGCCGCGAACGCGTTACGATCGATCTCACGGTCCGCGAACTCCGCGAGCGAGCCCGCCGCGTGGCCCGAATGTCCGAGCGCGGCCATGAGCGCCTCATGCGTGACGTTCAAATTCACGCCGAAGCCCACGATCACGTAGTCGACGCGGTTCTCGACCGTCGCGCACTCCACGAGGATGCCCGCCACCTTCTTGCGCTCGACGAGGACGTCGTTCGGCCACTTGATCGTGGCGTCCATACCCTCCGCCCTGATCGCGTCGCACACGGCGAGGGACCCGACGAACGTGAGCGCGCCCACGTCGCGCGGTGCGACGGTCGGCCGCAAGAGCGTCGAGAGATAGAGGTTGACGGCCGGCGGTGAGAACCAGGGCTTGCCGAAGCGCCCGTGGCCGGCGGTCTGCTCGTCGGCAACGACGACGGTCCCCTCGGGCGCGGCCTTCATCGCAAGGTCGCGCAAGACACCATTGGTGGACGCGACGACTCCCGAAGAGCCGGATCTCGCGCGCGGCGGCCGGGCTGGCGATGTGCTTCTGGATGATCTGAATGTCCAGGTTCATGGTCGTGTTGATAGGCAACCGTGGTGCCAGGATCCAATCCCAAGGTTTTCACGCGGTTGCCGCGTTGGACGGCAGCGTTCAGGCCGGCGAGCTGTGGCATTGCCGCCCCAGCGGTGCGCAGCGGTCCCAGTGGCGCCCCGGTCAACTACAATGACGCCGTGACGCCACCCGGCTATCCCGCCGAGCTCGAGCGCGAGCTCGCGCTCAGAGAGGGCACGGTCGTCCGACTCCGTCCGATCCGCCCGGACGACGCGCCGCGACTGCAGGCGCTTCACGGCCGCTTGAGCCGCGACAGCGCCTATCATCGGTTCTTCGCGATCGTGAAACGCTTGCCCCCCGACTGGGCGCGGGTGCTCGCCACCGTCGACTATCGCCGACGCCTCGCGCTGGTCGTTGAAGCCCCGTCGGGCGACGATCCCGAGCTCATCGCCGTAGGTCGCTACGACGCCCTCGACGAGGCCGACACCGTCGAGGTGGCATTCGTGGTGGAGGACAGCTGGCAGAATCGAGGCCTCGGAACACTGCTCTTCGATGCGATACTCTGTGCCGCCGCCGCGCGGTCCTACCGGCGGTTTCGCGCCTACGTGCTCGCCGACAACCGGCGCATGCTCGATCTCATCACCCGATTCACCATGGTCGAGTCGCGCAAGACCGAGCAGAGTGTGACGGAGCTGGTCTTCAGCCTCGTTCCCGGACGGACCGGCGCTGGAAGGTAGCGCGCCTCACGGGAACGAGACGACGATCGCCTCGCACTCCGGCGTGTCCGCCTCGGTCAACACGATCTGCCGGAGCAGATCGGTCTCCGTGATGATCCCGATCACGCGCCCCTTCTCGACGACCGGCAGCGAGCCGATCCGGCGTCCTGCCATGATCCGCGCAGCCGTCTCGAGATCTTCGTCGGCGTGGACGCTGAGGGCCGGCGACGTCATGACCTGCTTCACGGTCACGGCTTTAAGGAGCTGATCGGCGGCCACCTGTCCGATGCGATCGAACACGCCCGGCGAGAACAGGTAGTGGCGCAGATCGCGGTCCGTGACGATGCCCACCAGCGCTCCCTGCGCGTCCACCACCGGCAGATGTCTGACCCGCCGCGCGAGCATCCGACCGATCGCCGAGTGAGCCGACTCCGAGGCGTCGATCGTCGTGACGTTTCCGCTCATCGCCTCCCTAACCCGCATTTCTTGCCTCCAGATTTCTCGCGACCGGCGCCCGTGGAAGGAACCGGATAGCCCCCCGCACGGCGGCCGGACCCCGTGCGGCATATGCCGTGGCCCACTTGTCGAGGGCGTTCAAGAACGCCGCGATGACGATGTTCCAGTCGATCGGTCCGGACGCCATGGCCTCCAGCGCCCGGACGTCGATATCAGCCCCGAGAATGACGTAGCTCGTGCGCCCGCCGGCCGGCGCGGTTTGCACCACGCTGTGTGCCGCAAGCACGCCGTCGACGATCACCTGATCCGGCCATTTCGGCGTCACCGCGAGATCGTCGTGCCCGATCGCGTCGACGAGCGCCAGGGTCGCGACGGCCGAGAACAGAGGTACGGCGCCGACGGCCAGATGCGGGCGGAAGAGCGCCGACGCGCTGACCCGCGTTCCCTCGGTGGCGGACAGCACGACGGTCCCCTCCTGCGCTCCCGCCTCCGCGAGGCGCCGGAGGATCTCGGAGGTGACGGATCCGGGGCCGAACAGATAGATGTGGCGGCCCAGGAGGTCACTCGTCAGGTCGCGCCGGATCGACGGAATAGAAATCATCGCCGTCTCCATCGCCTCAGCGAAGCGACGACAGGAACGTGGCCAAGTCCTTCACCTGTTGCTCGCTCAGCTCGAGCGTCGGCATGTGCGCGTTGGGGCGCTGGGCGGACGGATCTCGGAGCCAGCGCTCCAGGTACTGCCGCGAATACTTCGCGCCGACCTTGGAGAGGTCGGGGCCGATTGGCGTCCCCATCTTGCCGACGGTGTGACACCCGTAGCAGCCATTGCTCATGAAATAGCCCTTCCCCGGATCGGCGGTGTCCTGGGCGCGAGCCGGCGCCGTGAGAGCCGCGAGGGCGATCGCCAGCGCGAGCGTGAGCGCCGCGCGGCTCATCGGACGGCCTCGGACTTCGTCTGCCGCACCGTCAGCACCGGGCACGGCGCCAGGCGAATGACCCGCTCGGCGACCGACCCCAGCAGTGCGCGGTTCAGCCCGGTCCGGCCATGCGTCCCCATTACGATCATGTCCATGCGCTCCTCCTCGGCAATTCTCACGATCTCCGCGACCGGCACCCCGACCTGCACCCGCCAGCTCGCCTTGATTCCGCGCTGGCGAAGGTCGACGACTCGTGCCTCCAGCGTCTCTTCGGCCCACTTGCGCTGGGCATCGTAAACACTCTGCACCTTCGGCATATTCAGGACGGTCTCGCCGTAGAGCGCCGTCTCGACGAGTACCTGGAGCAACACGATTTCGCTGCCGAGTTTCCCGGCGAGATCGACCGCCGTCGCCTGGGCGTACGCCGCGCACTCGGAAAAATCGGTCGGGTGCAGGATCTTCATTTCTTTGTCCTCCGGATCCGCCCCTCCTCGGCATCGGCGGCGTCACGCTCGAGGTGCCAGCGCAGCCGGTCGCGCGCACGAAGGATCTCATCGGAGGCGCGTACCGGAGCATCGGCGTCCTGCTCCACACCGAGCGCCCGGCCGATCTCGTCGACCACGTCCTGATCGGGTGTGGAGACGCTACCGCCGATCGACTCCTCGCCGGACGAGTATGCCGTCTGCCAGTCGGCGTCGACGTCGCCGCCGGTCAGGCGTGGGCCCGACTCGGCGTGTGCGGCGACGTCGCGCCCGAGCCCGACGAGCTCTTCGCGATTGTCTGGCTGCGCGTCGGTACTGGGCAGCGTCGGCGTCGGCCTTTTCTTTCGTGGCATCGCGTGTCCTCCCCGATTCCTTGAGTGCCGCGTGTCCTGTGTGGCCATGCTCCACGTGGGTGCAATGTGGCTGCCACAAGAGAGCGATGAGAAGTCACGGGCTTGGCGGGCAGCGGCGGACCAACGGGTGAGGCATCGACGTCCCGCCCGCGGGCGGCGGTGCCCCATGCTCAGATAAACCCCGGGACCGCCGAGCCGCTCAACCGCGTGAATCAGCAGGGACTGCCCTCGAGCCTGATCGAAGGCATAGCCGTTGCACTATCATCTATAGATCGATGGACGAGATCGAGAACCGGACATTCGACGAGATCCGGGTGGGCGAGGGCGCGAGCCTCACCCGTACGCTCACGGCCGAGGATCTTCAGCTCGTTGCGGCCGTCTCGGGCGACGTCGATCCGGCTCACGTCGAGGTCTGGGGCGCGACCCTGATTTCGACCGTGCTCGCGACCAAGCTCCCCGGCCCCGGCGCGATCTCTCTGTCGCAGCATCTTCAATTCCGGCTGCCGATCGCGCTCGGCGACACGGTCACCGCGTCGGTCACCGCGACCGCGAAGGATCCCGCGACCCGCCGGGTGAGCTTCGACTGTCGCTGTGTGAATCAGGCCGGTGAGGTCGTCGTGGACGGGAGCGCGGAGATGCTCGCTGGTTCCACAAAGGTGCGACGGCCGCGCGGCGGCGGGCTTCGCATGGCCTCGGTGGGCGAAGCGCGACACCGCCACCTGCTCTCGCTGACCCGGGGCCTGGTACCGCTCCGAACCGCGGTCGTTCATCCGGTCGACCGGAACTCACTCCTCGGCGCGATCGAGGCGGCGCGCGCCGGGTTCATCGTCCCCGTGCTCGTTGGCCCCGAACCGAAGATTCGAGCGGTCGCGGCGGCGGAGGCCGTCGATCTCGAACCTTATCGGCTAGTCCCCACGCGCCACAGTCACGAGGCTGCCGAGCGCGCGGTCGCGCTGGCGCGAGCCGGCGAGGTGGAAGCGTTGATGAAGGGCAGTCTCCACACGGACGAGCTGATGCACGAGGTCGTCGCCAAGGAGACCGGACTGCGAACCGCACGGCGCATCACCCATGTGTTCGTGATGGACGTGTCGACGTGTCCGAGGCCGCTGTTCATCACCGACGCCGCGATCAACATCGCCCCCGACCTTCTGACCAAGCGAGACATCGTGCAGAACGCCATCGACCTCGCCCAGGTCCTCGGCGTCGCCGTCCCGAAGGTCGCGATCCTCTCCGCGGTCGAGACACCCACGCCCGAGATCATGTCGACGATCGACGCCGCCGCGCTCTGCAAGATGGCCGATCGAAAGATGATCACCGGCGGCCTCCTGGACGGGCCGCTGGCGTTCGACAACGCGATCTCCGAGGAAGCGGCCAAGCTCAAGGGCATCGAGTCGGCGGTCGCGGGGCGAGCCGACATTCTCGTCGTGCCCGATCTTGAGTCGGGCAACATGCTCGCCAAGCAGCTCGAATATCTCGGCGAGGCGCAGGCCGCCGGCATCGTCCTCGGCGCGCGCGTGCCCATCGTGCTCACCAGCCGCGCCGACAGTCCCGCCACGCGCATGGTCTCGTGCGCCGTCGCCCTCGTGTTCGCTCGGCGAGGGCCGACGTATTGACTCGGGTCCTGCTCGTCATCAATGCCGGCTCTTCGTCGATCAAGTTTTCGGTCTACGCGGTCGAGAGCGGGTCCGCTCCGCTGGCGTTACGCTATCGCGGCGAGGTCGACGGTCTGGGCGCGCGCCCGCGCTTCGCCGCCCGCGGGGCGAACGGCGAGGAGCTCGGGGCCGAAGCTCTGACGGGCGCGAATCATGACGACGCGCTCCGCACGATCCTCGACTGGATCGAGGCTCGGACGTCCGGAACGGAGATCGCCGCCGCCGGTCACCGGGTTGTGCATGGCGGCGTTCGCTACACGGCGCCCGTCGTTCTCACGCCCGACGTTCTCGGCGAGCTCGAGGCGCTCAACCCGCTGGCTCCCCTGCACCAGCCGCACAACCTGGCCCCGATCCGGTCGCTCGCCAAGCTCAAGCCCGGGCTGCGCCAGGTCGCGTGCTTCGACACCGCCTTCCATACGACGCAGTCCGCCGTCGCGCAGACCTACGCTCTGCCCCACGCGCTGAGCGAGACCGGCATCAAGCGCTACGGCTTCCACGGGCTGTCGTACGAATACGTCGCGAGTGTGCTCGGAGATCATCTGGGCGAGGGCGCCGACGGCCGCGTCGTCGTCGCCCATCTGGGCGCCGGCGCCTCGATGTGTGCGATGCGCGGGCGCCGCAGTGTCGCCACCACGATGGGCTTCACCGCGCTCGAGGGCCTCCCGATGGGCACGCGCACCGGCGCGATCGACCCGGGCGTGATCTTGCATCTCATGAGCGAGCGCGGGATGTCCCTCGCCGCCGTGACCGAGCTGCTCTACAAGCAATCTGGGCTGCTCGGGCATGTCGGGCCTCAGCGCGGACGTGCGGGAGCTCCTGGCGAGCGATTCGCCGCGCGCCGCCCGCGCGCTGGATGTGTTCGTCTACCGGGTCGGCCGCGAGCTCGGCTCGCTCGCGGCCGCGCTCGGTGGGCTCGACGCGCTCGTGTTCACCGCGGGGATCGGCGAGCATGCCGCGCCGATCCGCGCCCGCATCTGCCGGGACGCCGCGTGGCTCGGCGTCAGCCTTGACGAGGCCGCGAACGACCGCGGGGGCCCGCGCATCAGCACGCCCGCTGGTCGCGTCTCGGCGTGGGTGATTCCGACGGACGAGGAGCTGATGATCGCCCGACACACGCTGGCGACTGTCGGTCGCTAATCGTTACCGGCGCGGGCGGCGATCAGCCGCCCGGGCGAGCGCTCAGCGTGCCCTCGACCAGCGCGATGAGCGCTGGTGCGCCGAACGGCTTCGCGAGATACCCGGACGCGCCCGCCGCAAGGGCCGCGGTGCGGCTTGCCTCCGAGGCGAACCCGGTGACGACGAGCGAAGGCGTCGGATTCGGAGTGGTCCGCCGGGCCGCCCGGACTATGTCGAGGCCGTCCCCGTCCGGCAGCCGCAGATCGGTGACCACCAGCGCCAGGGGTTCCCGCTCGACTGCCAGGAGCCCTTCGCGGCACGAGCCGGCCGACACCAATCGATAGCCCCTGCGCCGCAACAACCTCTCGTACGTCGAGACGAGGTCAGCCTCGTCGTCGACGATGAGGATGGGATCCATTTTCGAGCGCGCTATGAGGCGTTCACGAACGCGCGGAGCAGGTCGGTCTCCGTGATGATGCCGATCAACGTACCGCCGTCGACGACCGGCAGCGCGCCGATCTTGTGGCGAAGCATCAACTGCGCTGCGTCGCGCGAATCCCGCCGCGACTCGACGGTGACGACGGTCTTCGTCATCACGGAGCCGACGGTCATGCGGGCAAGCAGATAGTTGATCTCCCACACCGAAAGGCTCGTGGCCGGCGACGGAAGATTCAGGCGGATGTCGCGATCGGTCACGATGCCGAGGAGCCTCGATCCCTCGGTCACGAGCAGATGCCGGATGCGCTTGTCGACCATGAGCTGGCGCGCCTCGAACACCGGCATATCGGGCCGGACGCTGATCGGCGGCTCCGTCATGAGCTCGCTCACGTTCATGGTGGTCTCCCCTATCCGCCCGGCTTGGGCCGATCGGCCGACGGCATGCCGGGACATCCCTTCTGCATCTGGGCGTGGTGCTCGTGCATCATGCCGTTCAGCTGACCCATCATGCCCGTCATGTGATCCATGCGGCCCTGCATCGGCCCCATGCCCTTCATGCCTGCCATGTCGTCGTGCATGCGCTTCATCTGCTCCTGCATCTGCCCCATCATCGTCATCATGCGGGTCATCTGATCGTCGGCGGACCCGGGCGCGGCGCCGTCCTTCGCCTTTTGCGCGATCGCCGGGGCCAAGACGACACCCAGTACGAGAATCAGCGCGAAGATCGACGTCGAGAGCTTCATAGTCATCGCTCTGCTCCTCTCGCTCTCTCTATCCTTGCCGCCGGCCTACTTGCCCCGCACCGTCAAGACGGGACACGAGGCGGCAGCGACCACTCGTCCCGGCCACACTCCCCAGGAACAGCTTCGCGAGCCCGGAGCGCCCGTGCGTGCCCATGACGATCAGGTCGGCGCGCTTGGAACGGGCGAAGCGGACGATCTGCTCGTGCGCCGAGCCGCCCTCGAGCACGGAGCCCTTCGCGCGCACACCGGCCGTCTTGGCCTTCGCGAGCAGTTTGCCGAGCTGCTTCTGCGCCCACGCCCGGCTCGACGCTGCGATGTCCTCGTACGTCTTCGGAGAGATATAGCCCTCGCCCGCGACGGGCACGACAGGACTGACGACGTGGACGAGCATCAGCTCGCCGCGGCTGGCCTTCGCCATCTCGACGGCCTTCTTGAACGCCGCGCCCGACGCACTGGAGAAGTCGGACGGGTGCAGGATGCGACGGCTCATCGGACGACCTCCCACGCCGCTCGCGCGGCGACCTGGGCCTTCGTTTGACGCATCAGGAAGACTGGAATCTCGGCCTGGCGCAGCACGGCCTCGGCGATCGAGCCGAAGAGCAAGCGGCCGAGACCGCCTCGTCCGTGCGTGGTCATGGCGATCAGGTCCGCCTCGGACTCGCGTGCACCCGCCAGAATCTCGCCGACCGTCTCGCCGCTACGCACGTGCGTGGTGACGCGCACGCCACGGGCGCCAAGCGCCGAGGCGATGGAGGCCAGGTACGCCTGGGCGTCGGCGCGCAGCTTTGGCATGTCGTCGACGACGGCGTGAGTCGATCCCTCGATCACCATCGGCGGCGACGGCACCACGACTCGGAGCAGCGCCACTTCCATGTCCAGCGGCCCGGCGATTTCCAGGATGAACGGAACGATCGCCTCGGCGATCATCGACCCATCGAGCGGAACGAGCGCGCGCCTATACACGGGCCGCTCCCGCCGCCCGAGCATCTCCGCGCGGAACATCGAGCGGAGCGCCGTCGGCCCGGACGATCAGGATCGGCGTCGTGGTCCCACGCAGCACCGACTCGGCCACGCTCCCGAGCACGAGGCGCCCGAGACCGCTGCGGCCGTGCGTGCACATCACGATCAGAGTCGGCCTTCTGGGCCGACGCCGCCTCGACGATCGCCGCGGCGGCGGGACCGTACCACACGTGCGGCTCGACACGCTTGATCCCTTTGTCCGCGAGCCGCCTGATGACGGCCGCAAGATATTCCTCGGCCTCCCTGACCGCGGTCACCTGGGCCTCGACCGCATCGGCGCCCAGCCGGGGATAGGCTTCGGCCGCCCGTAGCAGGCTGATCGTCGCCCCATCTCTCGCCGCGAAATCACACGCCGTCGACAACGCCGCCTCCGCAAGCATCGATCCGTCCAGCGGAACCATGATCTTGTCGAGCTTCAATGTGCCCTCCGTCGCGATCGGTCGTTGGCTGCAAGCGCACTCTCAAGGAGCAACGCGGATGCCATCGAGCGATGCGAGCGAAATTCGCCTGTTAACTCACATTCGGCGAAGAAGGGCGTGGGGACCTCGAGCCTCGGGTGGGACATCGCTGCCCCGCGAACCGGGTCAGCCGCGGATCTGGTATTTGTTGATCAGGCGGTGGAAGGTCTTCCGGTCGATTCCGGCGGCTTTCGCGGCAGCCGACACATTCCCGGCGTGGCGCGCCAGCAGATCGCGCAGATAGGACGCCTCGAGCACTTGCATCCACTTGTCCTTGGCGTCCTTCAGCGGCAGGTCGTCGCTCGGCGGCAAGGCCGGGCCGGTCGCCGCCGCGGCGGCCGACGGGTGTCGCACTCCGCCACCCTGGAAGCAGATAGTCCGGCAAATCGCCCCGCGTGACGCGGTCGCCGTCGGCCAGCGCGCAGGCGCGCTCGACGACGTTCTGCAGCTCGCGAACGTTGCCCGGCCACGCATAGGCCTCCAGCGCCTGGAGCGCCGCATCGTCGAAGCCTGTCACTCGCTCGCCTCCGTAGCGCTTGAGGAACGCGTGCGCCAGGAGCTTCAGATCGCCGGCGCGCTCACGCAGCGGCGGCAAAGGAATGGCGATCACGTTGACGCGGTAGTAGAGCTCCTCCCGGAACAGGCCCTTCGCCGCGGCCTCGCGCAGGTCGCGGTTGGTCGCCGAGACCACGCGCACGTCGACGTCGATCTGGGCGGTGCCGCCGACGTGACGGAGCTGGCGCTCCTGGAGCACACGCAGGAGCTTCGCCTGGAGCGCCAAGCGGGAGCTCGCCGATCTCGTCGAGGAACAGCGTGCCGCGATCGGCCACTTCCATGAGGCCGCGCTTGGATTTCACCGCGCCCGTGAACGCGCCTTTCTCGTGGCCGAACAGCTCGGACTCGAGCAGCTGCTCGGGAAGGGAGGCGCAGTCGACGGGGACGAACGCCTGCGTCGCGCGCGGGCTGTTCGCGTGGATCGCGCGGGCGATCAGCTCCTTGCCCGTGCCGGACTCGCCGAGCACCAGGATGTTCGCGTCCGAGCGGGCCGCCTTGCGGACGAGCTCGAAGATCTTCGTCATGGCCGGGCTCCGGCCGATCAGATTCTCGAAACCGAGCGTCCCTTGGAGCTGCTCGCGGAGGTTCCGGTTCTCGAGCTGGAGCTCGCGCTGGCGCAGGCCGCGCTCGACCGCCACGCGCAGCTGATCCACCGAGAAGTTCTTGGGCAGGTAGTCGAAGGCCCCGTCCTTGATCGCCGCGACCGCCGATTCGATCGAGGCGAACGCGGTGATCAGGATGACCGGCAGGGCTGGATCCGTCTCGCGCGCCCGGTGCAGCACCTCCATGCCGTCCATGCCCGGCATCTTGAGATCCGTGAGCAGGAGATCGGGGCGCTCCGCCTCGACCAGCGCCAGCGCCCGGTGGGGGTCTCGTCGTGGTCAGACACTGATATCCAGCGCGCTTGAGGATGCGGGCGCAGTTCTCGACCATGTCCGGCTCGTCGTCGAGCACCAGTACGCGATGCGTCGTCATGCCAGATCTCCTGGCCGAGCACCGCGGAAGGTCAGGACGAACGTCGTACCCTCGCCCGGCGCTGATCGCACGTCGACCGTGCCTCGATGATCGCGCACGATACCGTAGGTGATCGACAACCCGAGCCCGGTCCCTTCGGCCTTGGTCGTGAAGAACGGGTCAAAGATCTTGGCCAGGACCTCGGGCGGAATCCCCGATCCCGTATCGCGGACGACCAGCTGCACGCTGCCGGGCGGCTCGGCTGCGGCACGAGTCTCGATGAAGATCTCGCCGCCGGTCCGCACGGCATCGCGCGCGTTGGTGAGGAGGTTCACCACGACCTGCTGCAGGGCGCTGGCGTCGCCCCAGATCATCGGCAAGTCGCGGCGTCAGAGCGCGCCGGACCCGGACGCCGTCCTTGACGATCGTCTTCTCGACGAGCAAGAGCGTCTCGTCGACGACACGATTCAAGTCGACGCGTCCGGCCTGGCCGGACGGCGAACGAGCAAACGACAAGAGGCCCTGGATGATCCGTGCCACGCGCTGCGAGTGCCGGTGGATGACCCGCAGGTCTTCGGCCAGGTCATCCGGCAAGCTCTTGGACTCCGCATCGAGCAGCATGAGCTCGGCGCGCGTCGAGATGATTCCGATCGGATTGTTCAGCTCGTGCGCCAGACCGGCGGCGAGCGTACCGAGGGCGGCGAGCTTCTCCGATTGCTTGGCCGCCCGCTCCAGGCCGCGGCGCTCGGTGATGTCCTCGATCAGCAGCACGGCGCCCGCCGGCAGACCGGCCTGGCGAAGGAGGCTGGCGCTCACGTTCCACGCGACGTGGTCTCCACGAAGTGTTTCGTGCTCGACGGCGTCCAGCTTGAAGCCGTCGATCTCGCCGCGCAACAGTCGCTGCAGCGGCTCGGCGAGGGTCTCGCGCTTGAGGTTCGGGTTCACGTCGAACAGGGTCCGGCCGGCCAGGTCGCGCTCCGAGACTCCACACCATCGTTCCATCGCGGGGCTCCAGGCCGTGATGCGGCCCTCGCGATCGAGCCCGATGAGGCCTTCGCGCAGGCTCTCCATCACGTTCCGGATGTACCGGTCCCGCTCCCCCGCGGCGCTCGTGAGCGCCGCCACACGCCGGCGCTCACGCTCCTGGGCGCTCGCCACGAGCCCGACGCTGATCGCCGCACCCAGCAGCACGATGATCCGGGTGGAGAGGTTGGCCACGTCGACCGTTTCGATCGTCGGCCAGACGAGGACGACGTAGACCGCCGCCGAGACGAGGGCAACCGCGACGCCCCGGCGAAGACCATAGTAGTACGCCTGGAGCCCCGCGATCAACGGGAGCGCCAGATAGAAGGAGTTTCGCGCACCGCCCGTGAGATAGATGAGCGTGAGCGCGAACAGCTGGTCGATCAAGAGCACGTAGAAGTTGAGCCGAAGGGTGGCCGACGGTCGCCACCAGAGCGCGGCCTCGACGGCGAGGCTGTACAGCAGAAAGCCGACAACGGTGAGGACGAGCGCGTTCGCTTGTCGGTATTCATCCGGCGCGAGCCCGAGCCACACCACGAGCGCGATCATTGCGAGAGCGCGCAGCAGCGGGAGCGCCAGCGTCGAGGCTCCGCCGATTCGACCGGCGAGCCGGTCGGCAATCACGCGCAGGAGATCCGATCGCATCGCGCCTACAGGAGGCAGTTCCTGACGCCCGATCTGGTCAGCGCGGCTTGGGCGCCATGCTCGCGCGCGACCGCTTGATGCCGGCTCCGGGTTTGGCGTGATGCCGCTCCGCATACTTCGGGGGGGCCATCCGGGGCTCCACCCGCCGTGGAACCTTCGATTGGCGCTGGGCCTGCGAGGACATCTTCTTCGACTCACGTGATCGGCTCATTGGCGCACCTCCTGAGTGTCTGTATCACTGCGCTGGTGTCTTGACAATATTATGCTCGCCATTATGCTTCCCCTGGGATGACCTCGACATGAGCGACGCCGGGAAAACCCGTGAAGAGCTCCTGGCGGAAATGAGTACGTTGCGCCGGCAGGTGGCGGCGCTCGAAACCGCTGCCATCGAGCAAGGACGGACCGAGCAGCGACTCCTGAAGGAGGTGCTGGTCTCTGACGCGGCGCTGCGAACGAGCGAAGCCACGGCTCAGGCCGTCCTCGAGTCGGCCTCCGAGGGCATTCTGCTGATCAACGCGAGCGGGCGGATCATCCTCGTCAACGCGGCCGCCGAGCGCATGTTCGGCTATGACCACGACGAGCTCCTGGGCCAGACGCTCGAGATCCTGCTGCCCGACCGCATTCGCGCGGGGCATCGCGAGCATCGAGCCGGCTACTTCGCCGGGCCGCGCGTCCGGCCCATGGGCAGCGGGCTCGCCCTGGCCGGACGCCGGAAGGACGGCGCGGAGTTCCCCGTCGAGATCAGCCTCAGCTACGTGCAGGCCCCCGAGGGGATGACCGCGATGGCCCTCATCACGGACATCACCGAGCGCAAGCGCGTCGAAGCCGAGCTGCGCCAACAGCGGGAAACGCTCTATCAGACGGAAAAGCTCGCGGCGCTCGGCACGCTGTCCGCCGGCATCGCCCACGAGATGAACAACCCCCTCGGGATCATCACATCCCGGATCGAGGTCATGCTGCTCGACGCCGAAGAGCTCAACGTGCCCACGCAGGTACTCGAGGATCTCAGGGTTCTTCATCGAGCGACGCAGCGGGTCGCGCGAATCGCCACCAACCTTCGATCCTTCGCGCGTCAGGCGCCTCGCGAGCACGCGCCGGTCGATCTGAACGCGGTCGTCCAGGAGACGCTCGCGCTGATGCAGAAGCCTCTCGAGATCGATAACATCAGGCTCCTTACCAGCCTGGAGCCCGCGCTCCCGCCGATCATGGGCGATGCGAGCACCTTGCAGCAAGTGCTGCTGAACCTGGTTACCAACGCGCGCGAGGCGATGGGAAGCGGCGGCGAGATCCGCATCGAGACGGGTGCGGCCCCGGAGCGCGCCGGCTGGGTGCGGATGGTCATCGCCGACACGGGCCCCGGGATCTCCGCCGAGGAGCTTTCCAAAGTCTTCGACCCCTTCTACACGACCAAGCGATCGGGCACCGGGCTCGGCCTGTCGGTGAGCTACGGCATCATCCAGGATCACCGTGGCACCGTCGACGTGCAGTCCATGCCGGGACGCGGAACCACGTTCGCCCTGGCGTTTCCGGCGGTGTCGAACGAGCGCAACTGAGTCCTCAAACGCGCGTTAGCGCCGATCACGCCACGTCAAAGAGAAGCCGAGCGAAAGCCAGCCGTTGACCTCGCCGGCGCCGCTCTGCGCACCGACGACCGGTACGTTCGGCGCCGTCCAGCCGGCGAGTCCGAGGCGTACGACTCCGGCGGTCTTCGACTCGTATTGCGAGACCAGCGGCTCGATGAACGCCGGATTGAGGCGAACCCCCACGTCGCGTGGATACAAGGCGGCTTCGGGCAGGCGCGCCGGGATGTCGGGAAGCCTGTGCGGCTCGAGACGAATCAGCGGCCTGGCCGGTCCCGGCGACGTCTCGATCGGCAACGTCTGCGCGAAGACGGTCCCGGTCGCGAGCAGGACACCGATCACAGCGCTCGTGAATCCAGCACCCCCCATCCACATCCAGCGCATCCGCGTTCCCGGCTCGTCACGGCGTCTCATGATTGCCTCCCGGCCCTTGCGAATGAGCAAGATGAGTGCCGAGCCCGCACGCGGATGCGCGCGCGCGCAAATCGCGGCGATTTTGCGGGGTGCATGGTGGTCGCTGAGGCCTGAGTGCCCCGCGTTGCGGCGGCCACGCCCCAGAGTCCGGGACTGCGCCTGGGCGATCGGTCTGGCCGGAACGTTGGTGCAGCTCGCTTCACCGAACGGGTTGCCAGATGCTACGTGCGGCGAGCTGAGCTTCCGTCTGGCGCATTAGGAACACCGGCACGTCGGCCTGACGTAGCACGCCCTCGGCGACCGAGCCGAACAGCAGCCGGCCGAGTCCCGTCCGGCCGTGCGTGGTCATGACGATGAGGTCCGCCTGCGCCTCCCCAACGCCGGCGAGGATCTCGGCAACGGGCTCGCCGCGCCGCACCGCGGTCGTCACGCGAACACCGTTCGCGCGGAGCTCCCGGGCGAGCGGTATCAGATAGCCTTCGGCCTCGGCGGCGAGCCTCTCGGTGTTGTCGACGACGACCGGCCCCACCTCTACCAGCGCCGCCGGTGGTCTGGGGACGACGACACTAAGCAACGTCACATCCAGGTCGAGCGGCCCCGCGATCTGCAGGATGAACGGGATGACGCTCTCGGCCACGATCGAGCCATCGAGCGGGACGAGCGCGCGCTTATACACGGAAATCTCTGCCGGCCGGTCCGCCGCCGATTGGCACATCCACCGGTGCGCCGTCGGGACGAACGACGAGCACGGGAACCCGAGTCCCGCGCAAAACGGCCTCGGTCACGCTGCCGAGCCCGAGGCGCCCGAGCCCGCTCCGGCCGTGGGTCGCCATCACGATGAGATCGACCTTCTGGTCACGAGCCGCCCCGACGATCGCCGCCGCGGGCGGCCCGTACCAGACGTTCGCCTCGACCCGGCTCTGCCCCGCATGCTCGAGTCGCTTGACGATCCTCCTCAGATATTCCTGCGCTTCGCGCAATGCCTTCAGCTGCGCCACCGGCGAATCGCTCGCCGATCGTGCGTCGGTCTCGGCGGCCCGGAGCAGGCTCAAGGTCGCGCCATTGGCCACCTCGATCGCGTGCCGGACTGCAGCCTCGGCCAGAGTCGAGCCGTCGAGCGGGATCAGGATCTTGCCGACGTTCATGCGAATCCCCCGTGTGCGGTCAGGCGGCGCCTTCGGGAATCGACGCCGCTCGCCTGTCGATCAGTCGGCTCAGGTCGTCGGAAAGCATGCGCGCCATCGCATTCATGTCTTCCTCCTCGCGCAGGGTGTCTGCAACGTCGTTGCCAGGTGACTGACGGTACGACGGAGGCGAAAACCGAGCGTCGGCGAACGCTTCGGGCACCCCGCGTTCGCCGCACGCTGCGGCGAACGCGCGACACTGGGGCGCTCCCGCCCTATCTGAGCCGACGGAGCAAGCCCTTCCGAACCTCGTCGAGAAGCAGGATCGTCGGCGCGAACAGCAGTAAGATCCCCCACTCCGAGAACGAGAGAGGCGCCAGGCCGAAGACGTGCCGAAGCGGTGGTAGCAGAATCAAGCCGAGCAGGATGGCGACCTCGGCCGCCACGCCGACGAACACCATCCGGTTTTCCGTCAAGCCGACGCTGAACACCGACTGGCGATCGGTCCGGCACGCAAACACGTTTCCGACCTGTGCGGCGACGATCGCGGCGAACGTCATCCGTGGTGGCGCGCCGATACGCGATCGCCTCGGCAACTTCGGCGCGGGGCGGATCCCAGAGCGCGATCAGTCCCAGGAAGATCAGGTCTCGCTCCACCGTGCCTTGCGGCGCGCCGGCGAGCTCCCGGCCGACCGGCCGCGACGCCACGGCCAGAAGGCGCAGCCCGTCGCCGGCCAGACGGTCGTGATCGGCCAGCACTTTGCGACGCGTCTCGTCGGTGAGCGCCACGGTTCGGTCGCCCCAGCGGATTTGGTCGCACAGTGCCAGGGTCTCCCTGGGCGCTCCCTTCACGTACGCGACGGTCTCGGCGTCGGCGCCGCGCACCAGGGTCATGCGCTTGCGGAACGAGTCGAAGGGATAGGCGGCTTTGAGCTCGCGAGCAGTCCTGAGCTTGTCGGGATCGATGCCGGCGGCGGCCGCGCAGAGTCCAGGCTCAGTGCTCCGAGAATCGCCGGCACAGTCGAGACCCTCGGGCCCGACGAGCGCAGGTTCGCCCGTGAAGAGCGCTGTCACCGCCAGGCTTGCCATCGGCAGGGCTCGAAGCGCAAAGGCGATGCCACCCCCGGGGATCCGAAGCGGCGGCCCACATATCAGCGACTTGGCACCCCGTCAGGGAAGCGGCCGCTGGGGCTCCCGTGTCCCACATGAGGCGCGGACGACCAATCCCGGCTGGGCGCTCGCGCGTGAATTCGACCACTTGAGCCTGTTCCGACCCGGGCATCGCATTTGCCTCTCTCGTGGGACCGGGTGTCGACCCGACCATCGAGGGAGGCCGATCTTCAAGCCGTCGGACAACGGTCCGTGGTCGTAGCAGCCGACAGATCTCGGCTCGAGGCGCGAGTCCTCGAGATCGTGACCGGGCTCACCGCGGAGCTCCAGGGCGCGCTCGCGCCCGCCACGATCGCGCTCGACCAATCGCTGGAGCGCGACCTCGCCATCGGCAGCCTGGAGCGCGTGGAGTTGCTCTTGCGTCTCGAGCAGGCCTTCGGCGTCCGGCTCTCCGACGCCGCGATGATGGAAGCCGAGACTCCCGGCGACCTGGCTCGCGCGGTGCTGACGGCTGGGCCGCTCGGCGCTGCGCAGGTCCCCGAGCGCGTCGGAGCTCTCAGTGCCGCGAGCGCCGCTCCGGCCTCGGCAGGGACCTTGATCGACGCGCTCCGATGGCACGTGGAGCGGAGTCCTGAGCGCGTGCACGTCTTCCTGGGCGACGAGCACGGCGGCGAGCAGGCCATCTCCTATCGCGCGCTGTGGGACCGTGCCGTCGCCGTGTCTGCCGGCCTTCGCGAGCGCAAGATCGGCCCGGGCGATTCCGTGGCCCTCATGCTGAGAACGGAAGAGCCGTTCTTCGCCGCGTTCTTCGGGACGTTGCTGGCCGGCGCCGTGCCGGTGCCGATCTATCCGCCGTACCGCGCGGATCGCATCGAAGAGTACACGCGCCGGCAGCTCGCGATCCTCACCAACGCCGCGGCGCGTGTCCTCATCACCTTCGGTGAAGCCGAGCGGGTCGCCGGGTTGCTACGCTCGCGCGCCGGAGCGCTCGCCGAGGTCACCACCGTCGCGGATTTGGTCGCCGCGGGTGACCGGCCGCGACCGTCGCACCGGCGCTCGAGCGATCCCGCGCTCATTCAGTACACATCGGGCAGCACGGGCGACCCGAAAGGTGTTCTCCTGACCAACGCCAACCTCTTGGCGAACATCCGTGCGATCGGCGAAGCTCTCGCGATCGGGCCAGACGACGTCGGCGTGAGCTGGCTGCCGCTCTATCACGACATGGGATTGATCGGCGCCTGGCTCGGTGCTCTGTATTTCGGCA
The DNA here is from genome assembly GCA_963789955.1 of uncultured Candidatus Rokubacteria bacterium. Lineage (GTDB taxonomy): Bacteria > Methylomirabilota > Methylomirabilia > Rokubacteriales > CSP1-6 > AR31. The sequence goes on along the minus strand of CAWBMV010000010.1, from coordinate 39,212 downwards.
TTCCCATCACGATTATGTCGCCGCTCTCCTTCCTGGCACGTCCGGCGCGCTGGCTGTGGGCACTGCACGCCCATCGCGGAACGATCTCGCCGGCGCCCAACTTCGCCTTCGATCTGTGCGTCAAGAGGATCACCGACGACGAGATCCGCGGCCTCGACCTGAGCGCGTGGCGACTGGCGCTCAACGGCTCCGAGCCGGTCAGCGCGGAGACGATCGAACGCTTCAGCCGCCGGTTCGCGCCCTACGGGTTCCGGCCGGAGGCCATGTGTCCGACGTACGGGCTCGCCGAGGCGTCGGTCGGACTGACCGTCGCGCCCGTCGGCCGGCGCCCGCGACTGGAGCGCGGCATCGTGTCGTGCGGGCTCCCCCTTCCAGGCCACGAGGTACGAATCGTCGACGCCGCAGGCAACGCCGTGGACGAAGCGGTCGAGGGGCGCATCGAGTTTCGCGGCCCTTCGGTGACAAGCGGCTACTTCCGCAACCCGGCCGCCACGCACGCCGCGTTTCGCGACGGATGGTGCGACTCCGGCGATCTCGGCTTTCGAGCGGACGGCGAGCTCTTCGTCACCGGCCGCATCAAGGACATCATCATCAAGGCGGGACGCAATCTCCATCCTCACCAGGTCGAAGAGCTCGTCGGTGAGGTGCCAGGAATCCGAAAAGGCTGCGTCGCGGTGTTCGGCGTCCCCGACGCGGCCCTCGGAACCGAGCGACTGATCGTCGTCGCGGAGAGCCGCGAGACGGAGGCCGTCGCGCGCGAGCGTCTCAGGGCCAACATCATCGAGCGGGTGATCGCCGGGCTCGGCATTCCCCCCGACGTGGTCGCCATCTACGGGCCGGGGACCGTCCTCAAGACCCCGAGCGGCAAGATCCGGCGCAGCGCGACGCGCGACGCGTACCGCGCCGGGCAGCTCGGCGTCCGCCCCTCGGCACGCCGGCAGTGGGCGCGGCTCATGGTGCTGGACATCGCGGCCAGGCTTCGCCGCGTGCCCGAGGGAGCGCGCGCGCTCGCCTACGCGGGATGGATCGGCGTAGTGCTCGCCATCGGGTTCCCGCTGCTCTGGGCGCTCGTGCTCCTTCTGCCGCGCGGGCGCGCGGTGGACCGTGCCACGCGAGTCTGGTCGCGCATCGTGCTGGCCCTGGCCGGTTGCCGCCTGCGGGTCGAAGGACTTGCCCGGCTGCCCGCGCGTGGCTCGGCCCTGTTCGTCTGCAACCACTCGAGCTACCTCGACGTCGTCGCTCTGTTCGCCGCGATCCCCACCGAATTCCGGTTCGTGGCCAAGCGCGAGCTCGCGAAGGCGCCGCTGATCGGCACGGTGATCCGGAAGGCCCACCACCTCACCGTCGATCGCGTGGACCTCTCCCGCGGCGTCGCCGACACGGAGAACATCACCGGCGTACTGCGCGCGGGCACGTCAATCCTCTTCTTCCCGGAGGGGACGTTCGTCCGCGCGTCGGGGATCTTGCCGTTCAGGCTCGGCGCATTCAAGGCCGCCATCGACGCGCGGTGTCCCATCATTCCCGTCGGTCTTCGCGGCACTCGCGACATCTTGCCCGCGTACCGGTGGCTCCCGCGACGCGGTCCGATCACGGTGACGATCGGCACGCCGATCACGCCCGAAAAGGACGATTGGCGCGAGATGGTACGGATCCGCGACCTCGCGCGCGACGAGGTCGCGCGCGCCGCCGGCGAGCGCCGCGTCGAGGAGCGCGGCCCGTGAGGGAAGCCCGCGGATGCCGGTGACCCAGCTGTCGCCGAACGCGCTCAGGGTGCTCGAGGCCCCGCTACCTGGTCGCCTCGCCGCCGAGCGTCAGCCCGAACCACTTCGCGCGGGCACGGCCGGGTGCGAGTTCGTCCGGAGCGCCTTCAGGCGGTCAAGATTCTCGGCCAGCGTCTGCTCGACCGCTGCGTTGAAGCTTCCGGGCGGGAACGGCGTGCCGGGCTCGCTCCGCTCGCCGGCCGGACGCCCCGAGAGGATCTCGAGGCCTTCATCGACCGTAGAGGCCGCATGGATGTGAAACGTCCCCTGCCGAACGGCGTCCACGACGTCCTCGCGGAGCATCAGATGGCGCAAGTTCGTCTCCGGGATCAACATGCCCTGGCGGCCGGTGAGCCCGCGCGCTCGGCAGACGTCGAAGAAGCCTTCGATCTTCTCGTTGACCGCGCCCACCGGCTGGATCTCGCCGCGCTGGTTCACCGAACCCGTCACCGCGATCGACTGCGACAGCGGGATCCCGGCGAGACTCGACAGCAGCGCCAACAGCTCGGCGCATGACGCGCTGTCTCCCTCCACCTCTTCGTACTGCTGCTCGAACGTGACCGACGCCGACAGCGCCAGGGGTTTCTCGCGTGCGTAGCGCCCGGCGAGAAATCCCGTCAGGATCATGACGCCCTTCGAGTGGATGCGACCGCCGAGCTTCGACTCACGCTCGATGTCGACGACACCGGGCTCGCCGCTGTACGTGCGCACCGTGATGCGCGACGGGCGGCCGAAGGCGTGGTCCCCCGTGGACAGCACGGAGATCCCGTTCAGCTGTCCCACTACCTCGCCGTCGGTCGCGATCAGCAACGAGCCTTCCGCGATCATCCGCCCGACACGCTCCTCGATGAGGTTCGACCGGAAGATCTTCTGAGCGATGGCGTGCGCGACATCGTCGCCGGTGACCCGGGCGTTCCCGCGCTCGCCCGCATAGAACTCGGCGTCGCGAACGACGTCGAGCAGCGCTCCAAGCCGGGAGCTGAGCCGCTGCTGATGAGCGACCATGCGGGAGCCGTGCTCGATCAGCTTCGCGATGCCGTCCGCCGAGAAGGGCTTGAGCCCGTGCTCGCGGCACGCGCCGGCGACGAAACGCGCGTAGAGCCGCTCGGTTTCGCGCGTACGCTCGAACGAATCGTCGAAATCGACCTTGACCTTGAAGAGCTCGCCGAAATCCTCGTCGAGGTTGTAGAGCAGATAGTAGAACAGCGGACTCCCGATGAGCACGACCTTGACCGAGAGCGGGGTCGGCTCGGGCGCCAGGCTCGCCGTCGCGACCAGACGGAACTCCTCGAGCGGCTCCTCGATCCGGATGAGGCGACTCTTCAGTGCCTTCTTGAGAGACTCCCATGCCACGAAGTTCCGGAGGACGTCCTTCGCTTCGAGAATGAGATACCCGCCGTTGGCGCGATGCAACGCTCCCGGCCTGATGAGCGTGAAGTCCGTGACGAGCGTGCCGAAGTGCGCGCGATGCTCGATCTTTCCGAGGAGGTTCCCGTGCGTCGGATTCGATTCGAACACGACCGGGGCGCCCCGATCCTGACTGCGGTCCAGGAGGACGTTCACGCGATAACGGTCGAGAAAGGCTCCGGGCGGCGGCAGGAACGGCAGCACCGGCTTGCCCTCGGCCGAGCCCCGGAACTCCTCCGCGTGGGCGATCAAATCGTTCTCGACCTCGTCGAGGTACCGCTGGACGGAGTCGAGCCCGGCAAACTCGTCGCGGAGCTCGCCGATCAGGTGGCGGGTCACCGCCGCTGCGATCTCGCGCACGAGCTTCTCGTGCGACTGGGCCGCATCGCGCTCGAGCTGCCGTAGCTGTCGGAGCGTCACGTCCACGTGCGGCTGGAGCTCCTCGGCGCCGTCCGTGAGCCTCTTCTGAGCGGCCGCCGGCAGCGCACTGAATTCCTCGTGGCTCAGGGCCGTCCCCTCGGCGCCGGCGCGACCGCCAGCCCCGCGGGTGTCCGCAAGACGACGAACCCCGCGGAGCGAGCCCGGTCTTCGAGCCGCCCGATCTCCGCCTCCTGACGGTGTCGGAGGTCGTCGAGGATCTGCGACTTCTGACGCTCGAATTCTTCGCCCTCGAACGCCCGCGGCAGCTTGACCTTGCATTCCTCGACGAGCTCGGTCATCTGGCGTTGGAGCGCCCGACCGCGCCCCGCCGGAACCTCGAGCGCCGTCGGCCGGTAGGGATCTCGGAAGTTGTGCACGTAGCAGAATCGGCGGCGGTGGGCTCGCCCTCGGCGGCCTTGGCAAGAAGCCGCTGCATGGTCGAGGTCTTTCCGGTGGCAGGAGGACCGAGGACGAACAGGTTGTAGCCGATGTGCTTCACCCCGATACCGAACTTCGTCGCGCTGACGGCCCGCTCCTGGCCGATCATGCCGTCCAGGGCCGGCAGATCATCAGTGGACTGAAACCCCAGGGTCGACGGATCGCAGGCCGCTCGGAGCTGACTGGCATTCACATTGCGCATGCGCCTTGCCCCGCTGCGATCTCAATGCCAATGTCGAGATCGATCGAATTCAGCAGATCAGCCCGGGTGCGCCGCCGAAGTGAGTCATGCCCGCCGCTGTCGTGCGATCGCCGCACCAGACTGCTAGGCTTCCCCGGCCTCGCGCGGGACCGCGACCCGAGGACCACGGGCCGGGAGGGCCGAGTGGCCGACAACTGGTCGATGACCACAATCCGCTTGATGAAGAAGATCTGGCGAGCGGTCGGGGCCTTTGCTGCTGGGGATCGGCCGTCGCGCTGGCGCCTGTTCCGGCGGAGCTGACGGCGAACGCCTGGTATTACTTCGGGCTGGTCGTCGCCGCGGTCGCGGCGCTCATCACCGAGCCACTCCCGGGCCCGGTGGTCGGACTCGTGGCCGTCACGACGGCGGCGACGCTTCTCCTGGTTGCCCCGACCGACCGAATCGATCCGCTGGGCACCGCCGGCTTCGCCGACAGCACGGTATGGCTCATGCTCGTCGTCTTCATGTTCGCGCTCGGCTATCAGGCCACGGGGCTGGGACGTCGAATCGCTCTGACGCTGGTTCAGCGCCTCGGCGGGCGAACCCTCGGTCTCGGATATGCCGTCGCGTTGGCGGATCTCGCCCTGGCACCTCTCACGCCGTCGAACACGGCCCGGAGCGCGGGAATAATTTTCCCGATCATCGAGAGCATTCCGCCGCTCTACGGCTCATCGCCGGGCAAGACCGCGCGGCGCATCGGCGCCTATCTGATGTGGACGGCCTTCGGAACGACGTGCGTCCACGAGCTCGATGTTCCTCACGGCATTCACGCCCAATCTACTGGCCCGCTCGATGCTCAGGAGCTCGCCGGCGTGACCATCACGTGGTCGGACTGGTTCGTCGATTCCTGCCGATAGGGCTCGTCCTCTTCACCCTTCTTCCGGCGCTCGTCTACGCCCTCTATCCTCCCACGGTGAAGACGAGTCCAGAGGTTCCAATCGGCACGCCAGGAGCTCGACCGGATGGGGGCGGGTGACGCACCCCGAGATGCTCATGGCGCTCCTGGCTCTGTTCGCGCTGTCGCTCTGGGTGTCTGCCGCCGAATGGATGAACGTCACGACCGCGTCCCTCACCCTTTGCCTGATGCTCCTCGCCCGTGTCATCCGATGGGACGATGTCCTCGCCCACGGGCCCGCCTGGAACGCATTGACCTGGTTCGCGACATTGGTCACGCTCGCAGACGGGTTGAATCGAGTGGGCTTCTTGAAATGGTTCGCCGGGGAGTCCGTGGCGTCAACTCGGCCAGACGCCGGTCGTGGTGAAGACGGTCGTCATCGTCGTCGTGTTCTTCGTGAGCCACTACATGTTCGCGAGCCTCACGGCCCACACGACCGCGTTCCTGCCGGTGTTCGTGGCCTCGATGGCCGCCACGCCCGACCTGCCGATCAAGCAAGCTTCACTGCTTCTCTGCTACGGGCTGGGGCTGATGGGTGTCCTGACTCCGTACGCGACGGGGGCGGCCCCGATCTACTTCGCGAGCGGGTACATCACGCGCAAGGAATTCTCGGGGCCTCGGATCGATATTCGGGTTGATCTTTCTGGTCACGCTCCTGGGCCTCGGCATTCCGTACCTGCGCGCGCTGTATCCTCACTGACCGGGGACTTCGGTTCGCGGAAAGCCGTACTCGTAGGCGTCTTCGCCCACGCCCACCTCGAGCGGCGTCACTCTCGTCACCCCCTCGGGGGTCAGCGCCGCGAACGCGCGCAGCACGTCGCGCTCCGTCAAAACCCCGACCACGCGGCCGGCGTGGACAACCGGCAGGGTGCCGACTTCTGCTCGGCACCAAGACCCAGCGGCCTGTCGCAGCCCCGTCCGGTGGCCGACGGAGATGACCGCCCATGTCATGACCTCACGCACGGTCCGACTCTCCAGGATCTCGACTGCCTGCTCGAGTCTGTCCTGGATCGCCGGATTGAAAAGCACGTGCCGCAGATCCCGATCCGACACGATCCCCACGAGCCGGCTCGGTCGACGACGGGCAAGTGTCGAATCTTGGATGCCTTCATCAAGTCGATCGCCTCGCGGCAGGTGGCGCCGGCAGGAATCGTGACGGCGGGTCGCCCCATCCAGTCTTTCACCGGCACCGGCTTCGGCCAGGACGCCAGGTTCTTGTCGATGCGCGGCGCGCGCCCGGCCATGTCTCAGCCCTCCTCGAGCATGTCCTGCACCGCCCGGAGGATGTCGATGTAACCGACGGGCGTCACGATCGGGAGCGCGCCGACCTTGTACTCGAGAAAAGGCGCGCGGGCGATCGGCGCCCCCAGCCCGTGAACGAATGCATCGTCGATGCCACGGCGAGCGGAGGCTCTTCCGGTGCGTGCCACCATGGGCGAGGGACCAGGACGGAGCGCACGTGCGCGACGGAGCGCGGCGTTGGTGCCTCACGTGGGCGGCCATCTCCCATTGGTCCGCCGCGCTCTCGAACTAAACCGCCGAGCCGATTGAATCCGTGGGGTGGCATCGACCTTGCGTTCGCTTGTCATTGTGAGGATCACCGTCCGCTACGGGATGCTCCTGAGCAACACCGCGAGCCCTGCGGCGCCCGATGTGGCCGCTCGGCATCAGTCGACTCGATGAGCTGGGCGATCTGGATCACCGGTTTGCCCGGTAGCGGCAAGTCCGTTATCGCGCGAGCAGCGGCGAAGGAGCTCTGCTCGCGTGGAGAGACGTGGTCGTGCTCGAGCTCGACGAGATCCGCCGGGTCATCACGCCCGTGCCCACGTACTGTGACGCCGAGCGCGAGGCCGTGTACCGCGCGCTGGTCTATATCGGCGCGACGCTGGTCGACTCGGGCATTCCCGTGATCTTCGACGCCACGGCTCACCGACGCGCGTGGCGCGATCTCGCGCGGGCGGCGCTGTCGAGCTTTGCTGAGGTGCAGCTGGTGTGTCCACTGGCCGTATGTCGGGAGCGCGAAGCGGCGCGGCCGCGAGGCGCGGCCCCGCCCGGCATCTACGCCGGCGCAACGCAGGCCGGTGCCCGCGTGCCCGGGGTCAACGTCGAGTATGAAGTCGCGCTGGCTCCCGAGCTGATCATCGACACGACCGCCCAGGATATCGCGGGGGCGGCGGAGGCCGTCGTGGCGCTTGTCGAGCGCCGCTTCATTCACTCGCCCAACACGCCGCCGCAGCAGGCGAGCTCAGGCCGATCCGAGCTGCTGGTCGAAGTGGGTTCGGCCGCGCAGAGGGCGATCAGCCGGCGTGCGCGCGATCACGCCGCGCACCTCCTGGAGGAAGCGAAGATGCGAACGGTATCAGCATCGACGGATTTTGTTCGCGAACGTCATGGAATGGTGGAACTTCAAATCGCTCGACGCGGCGTGCGGAACCCGGCGGTTTTGGCGGCGATGCGGAAGGTGCCGCGCCACGCCTTCGTCCCCGCCAGCCAGGCGCGATCGGCCTACGACGACGAACCGCTCCCGATCGGTGAGGGCCAGACGATCTCGCAGCCGTACATCGTCGCGGCGATGATCGAGGCCGTCCAGCCGAAGACCGGCGATCGCGCCCTCGAGATCGGTGCCGGCTCGGGATACTCCGCGGCGGTGCTCGCGACGATCGTCGCCGAGGTCTACACGATCGAGCGCCTGCCGAGTCTGACGCAGTCCGCGCGCCGGCAGTTGGCCAAGCTCGGCTACCGGAACGTCCACGTGCGTGAAGCCAACGGGACCCTGGGCTGGCCCGAGCATGCGCCCTACGACGTGATCATCGTCACGGCCGGCGGCCCCGAGGTGCCCTCGTCCCTCATGGCCCAGCTCGCTGTCGGCGGGCGCCTCGTGATGCCGGTCGGCAACTGGCGGCTCGGCCAGCGGTTGGTCCGCCTGACCCGGACTCGTCCCGACGACTACCGTCGTGAGGAGCTCGAGGATGTCGCGTTCGTTCCGCTCATCGGCAAGGAGGGCTGGCCCCCGGAGACCGATCGAGTGAAGACCGTGATCGAGGCTCTCGCCGAAGTGCCGGTCGCGCAGCGGCGGATCGAGCTGGTCGAGCGAAAGGGTCTCGGCCATCCCGACACCATCTGCGACTCCCTGGCCGAGGCGGTCGCCGTCGCGCTCAACCGCATGTACCTGGCCGAGGTCGGGAGCGTCCAGCACTACAACGTCGACAAGGCAATGCTTGTTGCCGGCCAGTGCGTGACGGGCTTCGGACGGGGCGAGGTGACTCGTCCGATGGAGCTCATTCTCGGAGACCGGGCGACGTTCGAGGTCGACGGGCGGCGACTACCCGTCGAGAAGACGGTGCGCGCGGCGGTGACGCGTGGACCGTCGCCCACCTGCCCCACGTGCGCGCCGGGCGGGACCTCGAAACCCGCATCGCGCTGGCGCCGGGCTCCGCCGAGCTCCGCGGAATCTTCGGGCCGGCGGTCGGGTCCGGTCGCCTCCAACGATACGTCCGGGGCTTCCGGCTACGCCCCTTTGAGCCCCACGGAGCAGATCGTGCTGGCGGTGGAGCAGTTCCTGAACGGGACGGAGTTCAAGCGCCGGTTCCCGGACACCGGACAAGACGTGAAGGTCTTCGGGCTCCGCGAGGACGATCGCCTCGACGTGACCGTCGCGATGCCGCTCTGTGCCGCGCCGTCGCGTCGGAGGGCGTCTACTTCCGGCGCAAGCAGGAGATCTTGGCGGCACTCGACGAGCGCTTCCGCGACGCTCCACTGCAGCTCGTCGTTCCGGCTGAACAACCTCGACAGGCCGGGCGCGGGTGCCGACGGAGTGTACATGACGATCACGGGGACATCGGCCGAGGATGCCGACTCGGGCGAGGTTGGGCGCGGAAACGGCGCCAACGGCCTGATCGCCTTTTCCCGTCCCTCGGGGGGCGAGGCAGCACCCGGGAAAAATGCCGTGGCGCACGCCGGCAAAATCTACAGCGTGTTGAGCCATCGTCTCGCCGGCTTGATCCACACCCGGCATCCAGAGCTTCCTCAAGTCTACGTGCACCTGGCGGCGCGGATCGGCGAGCCCGTGGACCAGCCGTGGACGGGCATCCAGATGGTCTTGCCCAAGGACATGATCCTGTCGGACATCGCGACGAGCGTGCGAGACGTCGTGGAGGGCGAGCTCGGACGACTGACGGAGTTCCGGGCGCAGCTCGCACGCGGCGAGTACCCGGTCTGCTGACCACGATGCCGCACGCCGTGCGCCCGAAGACACAGCCGAACGATCCGCGAGTCGCGCTGGCGTTGACGCTCGCGCGCGAGGCCGGGCGTCATGCCATGACCTCGGCGGATCGCGTGGAATTTTCCTGGAAGCGCCCCGGAGAACGCGTGACCCCGATGGACACCACGCTGCAATCTCGCATTCTCGACGCGGTACGAATCCGGTTCGCGGGTGACGGCATCCTCGCGGAAGAAGGCGAAGCTGCGGCCGGCCTCGACCGCGAGTTCGTCTGGATCGTGGATCCGCTCGACGGCACGAACAACTACGCGCTGGGCCTGCCGTGCTTCGCCGTCTCGCTCGGCGTCTTCCAGCACGGCACGCCGTATGCCGGCGTCGTCCACGATCCGAACACGGGCTTCACGGTTTGGGCCGTTCGCGATCAGGGGGCATGGCTTGGCGCCGTCAAGCTGGTCCTGCGCGGACAGCCGCTCACCGAGGCCTCGAACGTCTCGGCGCGTCCCGCTCGATCCGTCGCTGATCCCCGTCGTGAGCGACTGGCTCCGGCGATACAAATTCCGCGCGTTCGGCTGGGTCGCCCTCCACCTCGCCTACGCCGCCCTCGGAGCCATCGACGTGGTGCTCGATCACCGCGCCGCGCTCTGGGATCTCGCGGGCGGTGCGTGTGTTCTGCAGGAAGCCGGCGGTGCGATCACCGACTCCCTCGCGGCGATCCACTCTTCCCGTTCGACCTCGCCGCTTACCGCGGCGGGCCGGTCTCATTCCTCGCGGGAATCCGGTCGCCCATGCGGCGGCGGTATCGGCCCGCCGCTCTCACTTGGCCTGATCCCGATCGGCGGCGCTGGTCATGAGTGCGGTACGATGCCGCCGACAGCTGCCGCGAACGAGGAGAGCGGAAGCGATGACGCTATTCACGGTCGGTGATGAGCCCAACCACCACATCGGCGACCTGCAGCGTCCCGAGTGCCTGGACGAATACCCGGAGCCCTGCCGGTGTGGCGGTCTGATGCACGCCGCCGGCGGTGTCGATGGAGACGCGGAGACGGCCGAGTTCAGCCGACGACCTGCTGCGATCGGTGCGGGCGCTCCGAGGACCAGCTGGACGATTAACTAGCCTTCCGCCTCGTGGCGCCCTGGCCCTCCTCGACGACCGTCGCTGAGTGCGTCGGATTGTCGCGGAGATGAGCCGCGACATCGATGTTCGCCTCCCACCGCGACGAGTGAGAGCTCTGATAGCGGCAGGTCATGCAGACGACCGAGTAACGATTCGACATACGTTCCCTCCCGGCGATCTTGAATGCGAGGTCGGTGCCAGGTCGACTGACGCTGACCTGGCGAGCCGCGGCGCGACGTTCGCGGAACATGTCGTGACAATCCCGACCCTCCATCACGATTTCTCCGGGGCATCGCCGCCCCTGTTGTCCCGCTCTCGCCTCACCCGGTGGCCGCACCGGGCGCTTGTCGGACGCCCGGCGGCTGCGCGCTTGGTGCGCATGACGTAAGGACAAAACCGTGAATCACCTTGCGGCGACGCACGTGGCAGCGTCGTTGCACTCGCAATTGCCCGGATCGAGCCATCGACCAAGGACATTGGCTCTCGAAGCGGACGGAACGGAAAGGATGAAGGACATGCGCGAGACTAGTGCAAGATCGCGATCATCGCAGCACTCCTGAGCGTGCCGCCGCTGGCGTCGGCCGCCGACAAGTGCCCGGCGGAGCTCTCGCAAGCGAAGACGATGCTCAGCAAGGCGACTGCTGCGTCCTCGAAGACCGGTGCGACGACGCAGGCGTCGCGTCAGCTTGCCGGCGCGAAGGCGCAGGACATTCAGGCGCCCCGAGCTCAGGACGTGCAAGCGCCCAGAGCGCAGGACACTCAGCCCCCGCGCGCGCAGGACATTCAAGCGCCGCGAGCCCAGGACGTCCAGGCGCCTCGAGCCCAGGACGTGCAAGCGCCCAGAGCGCAGGACACTCAGGCCCCGCGCGCGCAGGACATTCAAGCGCCGCGGACCCAGGACATCCAGGCGCCTCGAGCCCAGGCACCGAAGGGCAGCGACACTCCCCGGACATTCAGGTGCCGCGGGGGCCGGATGACAAGGCGCGCCTGGACAACGCCCGGAAGCTGATCAGCGACTCGGAGGCGGCGTGCAAGAAGGGCGACATGGCCTTGTCGACGAGCAAGGCCCGTGAGGCCATGGGGCTGTTGAAGTGAAGGCCACACTTTCGATCATCAAGGCCGACGTCGGCTCGATCGGCGGACACACCCGGCCCTCGGAGCGCATGCTCGAGATCGTGCGCACTCGCCTCGGCGATGCGATCCGGCGGCGGTTGCTCCTGGACGGTATCGTGACGTACACCGGCGACGATATCGCCATCATCATGAGCCACACCCACGGGACGGGTGCCACCGCGGTCCACCGGTTCGCGTGGGACAGCTTTCTCGCCGCGACCGAGCAGGCCCGCGCCGCGGGACTCTATGGCGCGGGACAGGATCTCCTCGTCGACGCGCCGTCTGGCAACATCCGCGGGGCCGGACCGCCGTCGCCGAGATCAGTTCGTGCGCGACCCGGCCAATCGCGATCGGCCGGCCGAGCCGTTCCTGGTCTTTGCGGGAGACAAGTGCGCCCCGGGTGCCTACAACTATCCGCTGTACTCGGTCTTCTGCGACCCGATGCACAACGGCTCGCTGCTCTTGAGCCCGAAGATCCGCAAGGGCTTCACGTTCACGATCATCGACATGGATCACAAAGGGAACGGTGGCGACCGGGTCATTGCGCTCGAGGTTCCCGAGCGCATCTGGGACGTCGCGTGCCTGCTGCAGAATCCGGATCGGTTCGCGGTCGAAGCCATTCACTCCCGCTGCAAGCCGGATGAGCAGGTTGTGTCGGTGTCGGCGACGCGCCTGCACAACATCGCCGGTAAGTACACGGGCAAGGACGACCCCGTCGCCATCGTCCGCACGCAGGGAATCTTCCCGGCGCCCGAAGAGGTGATCGAGCCCTTCATGCTCGGCCACTTCGTCGCCGGCGACTGCCGCGGCTCTCACGTGATGCCGATCATGCCGGTCGGCATCAACACCACGGTTGCCGGTCCCTACTGCCTGCCGATCGTCTCGTGCCTGGCATTCTCGATGGACGCCGAAGGCCGATTCACGGGGGAGTTCGTGGACATGTTCGGAAACGTCGCGTGGGACGCGACACGCCTGAAAGTGCAGCAGAAGGCCGACGAGTGGCGGCGCCAGGGCTTCATCGGCCCCACCATGGCCTCGCACGCAGAGCTCGCGTACACCGGCATCGTCGACGCGCTCACGGCGCTCGACGCGGAGTTCAGCGTGCGCAAGGAGTTGAGCGGCGCGCGATGACGTCGTTACGACACAACAGTCCGAACGACAGAAGGAGCCCGTGATGACACAGACAGCCAAGAAGACGGACACCCAGATCCACCGGGACGTGCTCGAGGAGCTTCGCTGGGATTCCCGGGTCGATGAGACCGAGGTCGGCGTCGAGGTGGACGCCGGCGTCGTTACGCTCACCGGCACGGTGACGAGCTGGGCCAAGCGACTGGCCGCTCAGGAGGCCGCGCGACGCGTGATCGGCGTCCACGACGTGGCGAACGACATCAAGGTCAAGGTCCCGGGCGGCCTCGCGCGCACCGACACGGAGATCGCGCAGGCGGTCCGCCGTGCGCTCGAATGGGACGTCTACGTGCCCGAGGAAAAGATCTCGTCCACGGTATCGGACGGCTGGGTCACTCTCGAAGGCACGGTCGAGCGCTGGAGCCAGCGCTCCGACGCGGAACGGGCCATTCGCAATCTGACCGGCGTGAGAGCGGTGATCAACAAGATCACGGTGAAATCGGCGCAACCGATGGCGGAGGACGTCCGCAAGGCGATCGAGCAGGTGCTGGAGCGCCGCGCCGAGCGCGAGGCGAGGCGAATTCAGGTCGAGGTGCGTGACGGCCGCGCGATCCTCACCGGCTCCGTCCATACGTGGGCCGAGCGGAAATCGGTGCTGGCGGCTGTCCGCTTCACGCCCGGCGTTCGAGACGTCGAGGACCACCTGCGGACGGAGCCGGTCTGAGCGGTCCGCGGACCACTAGGGCCGCTGAATCAATCCGCTGTTCGGGACGATGATCGGCGACGCCGCCTCGCGGCGCAGCGCTTCCAGTTCTCTGAGCGCGCGCTCGACGGCGGCGTCGGCCCCGGGCGCGAACTTTTGAATCGCCTCGCTCAGCGAATTGGCGTCGATCTCGAAGACCAGCGGCAGAACTCCGCCGGGTGTGAGAACTTGCGCCTCTCCGACGTAGAGAACCTTGCGCATCGCATCGGTGAGACCTTCGGCGGTCACCGGTGTCAGGATACGGATCGAGCCGATCCGGCGATCGGTAACAACTTCCTCGCGATACAGGCCTGCCGCGTTCATCTGAAGGTCGGCGGCGCTCTGATTCCTCGTCATGGCGTGAGCCTCCGTAAGAGCTGAATATATACGCCTCCTCGCGGAGGCCGCGCCAGCGTACCGCGCCGGCTGCATCGCCGACCACGGCGTCAGACCGCGATCTCTGGCTCGAGCCGGATCGGCGTGGAGAGCGACGCCGAGACGAGGCACGTCTTCTCCGCCTTCTCGAGGGCTCGGCGCACGCGAGTCGGGTCGGCGCCGGCGGGCAGTGCCAGCCGGGGACGCAGAACGATCTCGGTGAAGCGCATGCCGCCGTCGGCATGGTCCACGATCCCCAGGCCGTCGACCGCCAGCGACGTGAAGTCGATCCGAGAGGCCTGGGCGATCGCGCGGAACGTCATCACGAAGCACGACTCGACTGCGGCCAGCAGCAGCTGCTCGGGGCTCCACGCGTCGCCGGGGCCGCCGAAATCGGCGGGCGCGGCAGTCGCGAGATCGGGTACGCCTGGGCTCGCAAGAGTCGCGCGGCCCAAAGGACCTCCTGAGATCCGGACCTCGTAACGATGCGGCAGTGGCTTCATGGGCTTTTCCTTTCTTCGAGATAGGCGACGCACGCGTCGAGCGTCGTGAGCCTTCCGTAGTCCCGCTCGGGAATGTCGACATCGAGTGCGGTGTGCAGTCCGACCACGAAGTTGAGCAGGTCCATCGAATCGAGGTCGAGCTGCTCGCGTAGCGGCACGTCGCCTCGCACCCCGCCGAGGTCGGCCTCGGGCGCGATCTCGCCCAGCACGCTCAGGACGGTCGCTCGCACGCCGTCGTCGGTCACAGCCGCTCCGGCGCCTGCAGCAGGCGCTCGACCGCGACGAGGAAGAGGCCGCCGCGGTGGCCATCGCTGACGCGGTGGTCGGCGGACAGCGCTGCGGTCACGACCGGCCGGGCGACGACGGTGCCGTCGACGACCCAGGGGCGCTCCCCGATGCGACCGAACCCGACGATCGCGACTTGCGGCGGGTACACGATGCCGAACACGGTCTCGACCCCCTGTTCGCCAAGACTGGTGACGGTGATCGTGGGATCCGACAGCTCGGAGCTGCGAAGGCCACCCGTGCGCGCACGCTGGACGAGGTCGCGCAGAGATCGCATCAGCTCGCCGATCGTCATGCGATCCACGTCGTGGATGGCCGGCGCGACGAGTCCCCCGCCGCGGAGCGAGATCGCGACGCCAAGATGGACGCGCGCGCTCGGCTCCATGCGGCCGTCGCGCCACACCCCGTTCAGCTCGGGCACCTCGCGCACGGCGAGGGCGACGGCCTTCAGCAAGAGCACGTTGGGCAGGAGGCGCTCGGTCACGGGGCGCCGCACGTTCTCGCCGGCGAGCCAATCGAGGGCGCGGTGCATGTTCATCGTATGCGCCAGATAGTAGTGCGGGATCTCGCGCTTGGCCCGCGCCATCGCGGCCGCGATGGTCTGCCGCATGCGGCTTGAATCGAGGCGGGACCGCCCCGGCGCTGCAGGCCCGGCCGCAGCCCCGGCGCGGGCCGCGGCGCCCTCGACATCCTCGAGCCTCACCGCACCGCCCGGGCCCGTGCCGGTCACGGTGGCCAGGTCGACGCCGAGCCGGGCGGCCGCTTGCCGCGCGAGCGGCGTGACGCGCACGCGTGGCGCCGGCGTACCACCGAGCGGCGGCGGAGCGGACGGTGGCACCGGCGGCCGCGCGGCCGACGGCGCCGCAAGTATCGGTCGCGCAGCCATCGCTGGGGCGGCGGCGGCCGGCCCGTCCTCGTGGATGAGCGCCAGAACCGTTCCGGTCGGCACGGTGGCTCCAGGCGCCACGATGATGCGCTCGAGCACGCCGCTCGCGAAGACCTCGACGTCGATCAGGCCCTTCTCGGTCTCGACCTCGGCGATGATGTCGCCGCGGTTGACGCGGTCGCCTGGCTGTTTGCGCCACGCGACCAAGGTGCCCGCCGTCATGTCGGCGCCGAGGATCGGCATGACGAACTCAGCCATCGCGCCGGAGCATCGCCCGCGCCGCGGCGGCGATGGTCGCGGCCTGCGGCAGCGCCGCGTCCTCCAGGTGCCGCGCGAAAGGCAAGGGCACCTCGGCGCTGCACACGCGCTGTACGGGCGCGTCGAGATCATAAAAGCCGCGCTCCATGATCCGGGCGCTGACCTCGGCGGCGAAGCTTCCCGTCTGCCACGCCTCGTCGACGATCAGCGCGCGGTGCGTCTTTGCAACGGAGCCGAGGATGGTGGCCGTGTCGAGCGGCCGCAAGGTGCGCAGATCCACGACCTCCGCCTCGATGCCCGTCATGGCGAGCTCGTCGGCCGCCTCCAGGGTTTTGGGTAGCGAGCCGCCGTACGTGATGAGCGTGAGATCTCGACCGGCGCGGCGCACCAGGGCGCGCCCGATCTCGCCCGCGCCCGCCGCCTCGTCGACCTCACCCTCGGTGGGATAGAGATACGCGTGCTCGAAGACGAACACGGGGTCGGGCTCGCGCAGCGCCGCGAGGAGAAGCCCGCGCGCATCCTGAGCGGTGCCCGGCGTGACGACAGTGATACCGGGAACGTGCGCATACCATCCCTCGAGGCTGTGCGAATGCTGGGCGGCGAGCTGCCGGCCGCCCCCCGTCGCCATGCGCACGACGAGCGGGACGGAGAGCTGCCCTCCCGACATATGGCGAAGGGTCGCCGCGTTGTTGACGATCTGGTCGAGAGCCAGCAGGCTGAAATTGACGGTCATCACTTCGACGATCGGTCTGAGGCCGCCGAGCGCGGCGCCGATGCCGGCCCCGAGGAAGGTGTTCTCGCTGAGCGGCGTGTCGCGGACGCGCTCGGGACCGAACTCGTCGAGCAGGCCGTGACTGACCGCGAACGCCCCACCGTAGCGCCCAACGTCTTCACCCATGAGGAACACGCGAGGATCCTCGCGGAGAGCCTGGCGCAAGGCACTCCGCGCCGCTTCGCGATAGGTCATCTTCGTCATCGCGCCACCGGCGTGTGGACATCCTTGAGCAGATCCTCCACGGGCTCCCACGGCCCGGCTTCGGCTTCGGCGACGGCCGCGGCGACGTCGGCGTTCACGGAGGTCTCGAGCGCCGCGAGGTCGGCGTCGGCGAGGATACTCTTCTCGCGCAAGATCGCGGTGAAGAGCGAGATGGGGTCGCGCGTCTTCCATTGCTCGATCTCGTCCCGGGTTCGATAGAGGTCGGGGTCGTACATCGAATGCGCGCGGAACCGGTACGTACGCGCCTCGAGCAAGCGCGGCCCCTGCCCGGTGCGGACCGCGTCCGCGACCCTGCTCGCCGCCGACTCGACCGCGAGGACATCCATGCCGTCCACGGCGAGGCCCGGTACGCCGGCCGCGTCCGCCTTGCGCACGATGTCGGTCTGGGCCTGGTAGCGCGCGAGTCCAGTGCCCATCGCGTAAAGATTGTTCTCGCACAGGAACAGAACCGGAAGGCGCCAGAGCGCCGCCAGATTCAGCGACTCGTGAAACACGCCCTCGGCCACCGCACCGTCGCCGAAGAAGCACATGGTGATACCCGAGCGCCCGCGCAGCGCGTCCGCCAGCGCCAACCCTACCGCCACCGGCAGTCCGCCGCCGACGATGGCGTGACCGCCATAGAACCGACGCGAGACGTCGAAGAGGTGCATCGAGCCGCCACGGCCGCGGCTGCAGCCGTTGGCCTTGCCGTACATCTCGGCCATGATCGCGCCGGCCGGGACGCCGCGGGCGAGCGCCTGGCCGTGCTCGCGGTATGTGGCGACCACATTGTCGTCGGGCGTGAGGGCCTGCATCGATCCCACCGCCACCGCCTCCTCGCCGATATAGAGATGGAGGAAGCCGCGGATCTTGCCCATGCTGTAGAGCTCGGCGGCCTTCTCTTCGAAGCGCCGGATCAGCAGCATCTCGCGCAGGAGCGCCAGACCATGCTCACGCGATGTCGCGGGGCCGCCGGACTGGCGCCCGTATTCAATCATTGTGGCCGCTCTCCTCGAGCGTCGACAGGTCGCCCTCTGGCAGACCCAGCTCGCGTGCCTTCAGCAGGCGGCGCATGATCTTGCCGCTCCGCGTCTTCGGCAGCGAGGCCTGAAAGTCGATTTCCTTGGGCGCGACCACCGCGCCGAGCCTCGCACGCGCGTGCGCGAGCAGCTCGCGCCGCAGAGCAGGGCTCGGCGTCTGGCCGGCTTTGAGCGAGACGAACGCCTTCACGATCTCCAGCGCGACCGGGTCGGGCTTGCCGATCACACCCGCCTCCGCCACCGCCGGATGCTCCATGAGCACGCTCTCGACCTCGAACGGGCCGATCAGATGACCGGAGGTCTTGATCACGTCGTCGGTGCGACCGACGAACCAGAAGTAGCCGTCGGCGTCACGGCGCGCCAGGTCGCCGGTGAGATACCAGCCACCGGCGAAGCACTTGCGATAGCGTGCGGGCTCGTTGAGATAGCCGCGGAACATCGAGGGCCAGCCCGGCCGTAGCGCCAGCTCGCCCTGCGCGTCGGGAGCCTCGAGCACTTCGACCCGGTCCGTCGTCGGTCTTCTTGACAATCGCCGCGTCGATGCCGGGCAGCGGCCGTCCCATGGAGCCCGGGCGGACGTCCATCGCGGCGAAGTTGGCGATCATGATGCCGCCCGTCTCCGTCTGCCACCAGTTGTCGTGGAACGGCAGGCCGAACGCTTCCTGGCCCCACACGACGGCCTCGGGATTCAGCGGCTCGCCGACGCTGGCGAGGAAGCGAAGCGCCGCCGTGATCGTACTTGCGCGCGAGATCGACTCCAGCTTTCATCAGCATGCGAATCGCCGTTGGCGCCGTGTACCAGACGGTCACCTGCTCCGCTTGAAGGATGCGATACCAGCGCTCGGCGTCGAATTCCGCCTCGTCGACGATGCTCGTCACGCCGTTCGTGAGCGGCGCGATGATGCCGTACGACGTGCCCGTCACCCAACCCGGATCGGCCGTGCACCAGAAGATGTCGTCGAGATGGAGGTCGAGCGCGACCTGCCGGTGATGTGATGGGCGACCACCGCGTCGTGGACGTGGACCGCGCCCTTCGGCGTGCCGGTGGTGCCGCTCGTGAAATGCAAGAGCGCCATGTCCTCCGGCGCGGTGGGCCCAATGACGTACCGATCGGCCGCCCCGGCCAGGAGCGCGTACAAATCATGCGTCTCGGGCACGCGGGTCCGCGCTCCGGCCTCACCCACCAGGATGACGTGGGCAAGGTCGGGCAGCTCGTGCCGCAGCGGCGCGACCTTGCGATGGTAGAGCGTCTCCGTCGTCACGAGCACACGCGCGGCCCCGATCGCCATGCGCGACCGAATCGGCTCCGGCCCGAACGCCGAGAAGAGCGGGCAGAACACGGTGCCGAGCTTCAGCGTGCCGAGCGCCGCGACGTAAAGCTCCGGGACTCGGCCGGCGAGCGCAAAAACACGGTCGCCGCGACGAACCCCGAGCCCTTCGAGCGCGTTGGCGAATCGATCCGTCAGCTCGCGCAGGTGGCCGTAGGTGTAGTCGCGGACCGCGCCGGTCTTGCCGAGCCACCGGAGCGCCACCCGGTCCCGCCGCGACCCCGCGGCGTGACGGTCGACGGCCTCGTGCGCGATGTTGAGCCCGCGACCGTCGGGCAGGCCCTCGAGCTGACCGCGTGCGGCCGCCCAGGTGAACGACGCCCGGACGCGAGCGTAGTCGTCCAGGTTCGCCGGGAACCGATCGCCGTCCCGTTGCTTGACGATCGTGGCGTGAGGCACCGGCCGGTGCCCGCTAGCCGGCCTGGCGCGCTCGGCGTCGCGCTCGCAGGCGACGCACAGGCGCGCGGACGGCACCGCACGCAGCCGCGCCAGCGGAATCGACTTCCCGCACCGCGCGCAGACGCCGAACGTGCCGGCGGCCAGCCGCGCCTGTGCCGCGTCGATTTCGTCGAGCAGGCGCCGCTCGGCGCCGTCGAGGCGAGAGAGCACGCCGGTCACGGCCATGGTCCCGGCTTCCTCGCTCGACGCCCTGGCCTGTTGCTCGAGGGTCGCGAGTTCCTCGTTCGTCCCGACGACGGTGCGCCAGACCTCTCGGCGTGCCTCACGCAGCCGGCGCTCGAACTCCTTCGTGATTGCCTGAGTCCTCGGTTTCATCCCGGCTCCTCCCGCTCAGGCCGACGCGCGCCGGCTTCCGCGAGCCGTCGTCCGGGCCTTGAGGTGCTTAAAGAATTCGATCTGTCGGAGCCGTCGCTTCGCCTCGGCGAGCGTGTCGTAGGTGCCGAAGCGCCGCGCGGTCGTCTCCGAAACGACGACGTATTTGCCGTCACGGTTCACGATCATCTGGATCTACCCTGTCCGATCGCGCGCCACGCCGTCACCGGCGAGCGAGCGCCGTGACCACGTCGCTCTGGGTGAGAATCCCGACCACCCGTCCGTCGTCCACGACGGGCAGCGCCCCGATGGCGCGATCGACCATCAGCTGCGTCGCGGCCTTCAGAGATTCCGCGGGACCGACCGAGATCACCGGCGCGCTCATCACCGTCGTCACGAGATCGCTGTCCGGGCGTGGTCCCCGGCGGGTGCCGAGCACATCATCCTCGTTGAGGATTCCGACCAGCCGTCCCTCGTCGTCCACGACGGGCAGGTAATGAATCCGGTGAGCGACCATCAGCGTCAGCGCCTCGCTGAGCGATGCGCGGCCCACGATGGTCACGGCGGGCCGGGACATCCGATCACCGACCGGGATCGGCTTCGCGCGCTCGCCGTTCGCGTCACCCGGCCCTTCGCTCGGATCGATACGCATATGCCTCACGTTTCTTCCTCCACCCACTCCGGGGCGTTCAGCCCATCTCACGCGAGCGTATATCTGCGCTGCTCCATGCACCGTCGGTACGAGTCGCGGTTCACCGTGAGCAGTCCGCCGCGCGCGTGGTCCGAGCCCTCGATGGATTGCGCGATGCACTCGTTCTGGTCGCTGAACATATGAGCGAGACGGCCTGCACTCCCGTCCCGCCGCATCGAACCCGCATCTCCTGCCCCCTCGTATGGCAATCGGACAGACCTTACGAGTGCATGGCCGCTGCCAACGTGGAAAGGGCCGAGAATGCGGGGCTCTGCAGTCGTGACGGGCGCTTCGAGGCGGCGTGGCCGCCCCACGTGCGGCGGCAAATCCCCAACCGGGTCCGCCGGGTAAGCGTGCTGCTCAGCGACCGGCGCGCCGGGTCGCCGAGGCATCGCCTACGATCCGCAGGCGCGGCCCGGCGATGGTCCGCATCTGCGGCACGTCGGCGCCCACGCCCACGGCCCACTCGTACAGGCGTTTGGCGTCGTCCAGCACCGGGCGCGCCGGGACCGTGAAGTAAGCCCGCTGCATCCACTCGTCGTAGAGACCGATGCAGCCGTGGGAGCCGGGGTACCCGGGAACGTCTCGCCCATGCAGCCACGACGACACGCCCTCTCGCGAGGTGTAGAAGCGGAGGGCCCACGTCATCGGATACGGGATGTCTGTTGCCTCGATGGCGTACAGCGATGAGGAGTGATCACGGTGAGCGGCGGTGATCGTGAAGTCGCCCGTCGGGGTCGGGTGCTCCGCATCGCCGGACGCCAGCGGACTCGAGAACGCGAGGCGCCCGTGCTCATAGGCGCCGAGGAACTGCTCGGTCAGATCGATCAGCACGAACTTCGCCTCGCCGGCGGCGTCCCGATAGGTCTCGGGCATCGGCGTGAAGTTACTGACGTCGGGGAGCCGCCGCGGAATCTTTAGGGCAGCGCCGGCGACGGCGTGGCGGCGATCGATGCGGTTGAATCGCAGAACGTCCACCCACCGCCTGCCGAAGAGAAGCTCGACGTTCTCGCCGGGTGCGAGCACGCGGCAGACCCATGGCACGCGTGCGTCGCTCGGGTAGCGCACATCACAGGTGGACGTCGCCGCGACGGACGTCGCCGTGAACGGAGCGCAGGCGAGAAGCACCAGCACCAGGGCAACACTCACCGCAGCACTCGCTGTCCTCACTCAGTCCTCCCACGGCTCATCGCGTTGCACCGATCTTGCCAATCTCCAAGGTCCGGCCAAGAAGTTCTGGCACCATCCGTCACCCCTGGATCGCCGCGACGGTCGACCGTGCGACCGCGGCGATCCGCGAAGGGTCTTCGGAAACGTCGCGACGCCTCATCGGGGCGAGCCTCGACGACGCGGTGGAATGGACGTGCGAGGTGCGGGAAGCGAACGAACGCGCGTCAGCCAACGCGCTGGAGCCCTACTGGACGCTGTACCGTGGCCGCTATTACGAGCGGCTACCGTGAGGCGCGCCCGGCGAGGTGAAGCGCCGGCGCCTCAGTGAGGCGTCGCCGCCACAGCTTCCCCGGATAGCCCCGGCCGGTAGTCCGCGGAGGGTCCCGTTTTAGTTGACCCCAGAGATGGCAGCGCGGTTGCTCTGAAAACACCGTGGTCATGGATCGCGACAGGGCCCTTGCGGCGCTCATTTCCCGCCTGGAGGCGCTGACCGCTCAGGAGCTGATCGCGAGCGCGAGGAAGCCGTCTTCTCCTCGTACCCACGGCACATCGGGTACGAGTCCCCTGGGCTCTCGTCATCGTGCGGGGGCGATGTCGAAATGGCTCGGGATGGGCCGATTTTTCGCCCGGGTCCTGAGCGTCGTCGATCGCGTGAGAGCTTGACGTGGAGCCGGGGCAACGGAAGTTCTCGTCTCGGCCGGCACCCCCTCCCCCCCCCCCCCCCCCCCCCCCCACCACCAGCCCTCCCCCCCCTGCCCGTGCCCACGAACGGGCCGACACGCGCGACCGGTAGTCAGCCGAGTTTCGTCCCCGTCCGGCGCGGGCGCGCATCCCGCGACACGTAGTACGCCTCACATTCTGGCTCGCGTCCGCGGACTACACGGCAGCCGACGAGCGATCCCCGGGTGTCCGTGACGACGGTCCGCTGCCCTTCGGGCTCGCCGTCACCATGGAAGTAGACGACGACCCAGTCGCGTGTTCTCCCGAGCTCGTGCGCCCGCGCGGTGTTCGAGAACAGGACCGTGAAGCGCCATTCACCGCGCTCCGTGTGCAGGACCGGCAGCCACGCGGTACCCGCGGTATTGAAGCGCCGCGGCGCGATCCGGGACAAGCGACCGGTCGCCGCGCGCCGGCGATACTCCGCGTCGACGTCCAAGAGCACGTCGACCGGCGGCTCGCTGAGCTTACGGGTGTGCCGCCGCCCGAGCAAGGTGCCGAGCTCCGCGCGGATCATGGCCGTCCGACGCGGACCCATGCCTGGCACGGCAGCGAGACGCCCGTCGTGGGCCGCCGCCTCGAGGGCTTCGAGCGTATCGATCTCGAGCCTCTCGTGGATCTGTCGAGCGAGCGTCGGCCCGACTCCGGGAATCGACTGGAACAGCCGCTCAGGCTCGAGCGTGCCGTGGAGACGCTCGAGCTGACTCCATCGGCCGGTGCGTACGAGTTCGTTGATCGCCGCCGCGATCCCGGCGCCGATTCCGGGCAGCGTCATGAGCCCGGCGACACCACCGGCGGCGAGCAGGTCGCCGACCTCCACGCCGAGGGCGGCGACGCGATCGGCGGCCTGGCGGTAGGCGCGGATGCGGAACGGGTTCGCCCGCTGCGTCTCGAGTATGTCGGCCGCCTCGCGCAGCTTGTCGGCGATGCGCTCGTTCTGCGAGGCTGACTTCGTCACGGTCGCGCACGCATGAGTGATTGCGGATTCTCCGTTTCGTCCAGGCGACTCAGAGCGTGTCCCGCGCCAAGGTCGTCTCCGGTCCTCTCGATCAAGCTCGAGGCGAGCGTCATCGCAACTCTCCGGTGAACAGATCCGAGCCGCGTGTCATTCGTACCGGAGCGCGTCGATCGGGTTCAAGCGCGAGGCCTTGCGTGCCGGATAGAAACCGAAGAAGACGCCAACCGCCCCCGCGAAGAGAAATGCTGGGATGACGGCGCGGGCCTGGATGGGAGCCAGCCACCCGGCGAAGTATCCGATCGCCCACGCCCCGGCCGCCCCGAGCGCGACTCCGAGCACTCCGCCCGTCAGCGAGACGACGACAGCCTCGATGAGAAATTGCAGAAGGATATCCCGGCGGCGGGCGCCGACGGCACGGCGCAGCCCGATCTCTCGCGTCCGCTCGGTGACCGACACGAGCATGATGTTCATGATGCCGATGCCGCCGACGACGAGCGAGACCGAGGCGATCGCGGCCAGCAAGAGGCTCAGCACGCGGGACGCGGCCTCCTGGCTCTCGAACAGGTCGGCCAGGTTCCGGAGGGTGAAGTCGTCGTCCTGATCCGGCTGGAGATGATGCCGCTGCCGCAGCAGGCTGCGGATCTCCTGCTCGGCGGTCTTCATCGCGGTCGCGTCCCGGACCTTCACGAGGATCGCGTTGACCGCTCGGGCGTTGGCCTGACTGATCCCGAGAATCTTCTTCTTCGCCGTCGGGAGCGGCACGAGTACGGCGTCGTCCTGATCTTGCCCCTGCGTCGACTGGCCCTTGCGGTCCAGAACGCCGACGACGGTGAGCGGGACCTTCTTGACTCGGACGATCTGGCCGACTGGGTCGGCCGCGCCGAAAAGGTTCTGCGCCACCGTCTGGCCGAGCAGCACGATCTTCGCGGCACCGTCGACGTCTTCCTGCGTCAACGTGCGCCCGTTCGTCGTCGCCCAGTCTCGGGCCTCCAGGAAGCTCGGCGTCACGCCGAAGAGGGCAGTCGCCCAGTTGCCATTGGCGGCCACGACTTGCACCCCACCCCGGACCGTCGGAGCCGCGACCTGAATGCTGGCGATATCCCGCTCGATCACCCGGGCGTCTTCCTCGGTCACCGTGAGTTGGCTCCCGGCGCCGAGCCGTACGCCGCTCGTCGTGATCGACCCGGAGAGCACGATGATCAGGTTCGAGCCGAGGCTCTGGATCTCTGCCTCGACGCGCGACCGCGCACCGGCGCCGACCGCCATCATCGTCACCACGGCGGCCACGCCGATGATGACGCCCAGCATGGTGAGCCCGGTGCGGACCCTGTTGGCCGCAAGGGCGACGAGGGCGAGCTGGGCGGTGCCGCGGGCTTTCATGAGAGTCTCGGAGCTCGAACCCCACCGGTCAGCGCCGTCCGGGCATCGATCGGCGCAACGACCGGCTCGTCCTCGACGAGCTCACCGTCGCGGAAGTGCAGGATGCGCCGCGCACACCGTGCGATGTCCTCTTCGTGCGTGACGAGCACGATCGTGATCCCACGCTGATTCAGGGTCTGGAGGATCGTCATGATCTCGATGCTCGTGCGGGTGTCGAGATTTCCGGTTGGCTCGTCGGCCAGGAACAGAACCGGATCGTTCACGAGGGCTCGCGCGATCGCCACTCGCTGCTGCTGGCCACCCGAGAGCTGGGCGGGGCGATGCTGCGCGCGGTCGCTCAGCCCGACTTCCGCCAGCTTCGCAACGGCCATCCGACGCGCCTCCTTCGGAGGACGGTCGCTGTAGATGAGCGGCAGCTCCACGTTGGCGAGGGCGCTCATCCGGGACATCAGGTTGAATTGCTGGAAGACGAAGCCGATCTTGGTGTTGCGCACCCGAGCCAGCGCATCGTCGTCGAGCTGAGAGACGTCGCGTCCCTCCAAGAGATAACGGCCCGCCGTCGGCGTGTCGAGGCATCCCAGGATGCTCATGAGTGTCGACTTGCCCGAGCCCGATGGCCCCATGATCGCGACGAGCTCGCCGGCCTCGATCGTCACCGACACGCCACGGAGCGCGTGCACCACGTGGGCGCCCAGCCAGTAGTCCTTGGCCAGGTCACGCGTTTCGATGAGGGGCTCAGCCATCCGTTTGCTCCGATTCGCTGCTCACTCCATCGCCGGGACCTTGGACTCCTTGTCCTCGGGCACCTCGGTGAGCGTCGCCTCGGTCAGGAGCAGCAGGCTCGCCGCCGACACCGCGTTCTCGAGCGCGACGCGCACGACCTTGGTCGGATCGATGATGCCGGCCTCGACCATGTCGACGTACTGCTTGCGGGCCGCGTCGAAGCCGCGATTGCCGGTGCCCTTGCGCATCTCGTTGACGACCACGCCGCCGTCGACGCCCGAGTTCTCGGCGATCTGGCGCGTCGGCGCCTCGAGCGCGCGCTTCAGGATCTGCAGGCCCGTGCGCTCGTCGCCCTCGCACTTGCGCCTCCTCCCGCTCCACCGCGTCGATGCCGCGCAGCAGCGCGAGCCCGCCGCCCGGGACGATGCCCTCCGCCACCGCCGCCTTCGTGGCGTTGATCGCGTCGTCGAACGCCTCCTTCCGGCTCTTCATCTCCGCCTCCGAAGGCGCGCCGACGCGAATCACCGCCACGCCGCCCGAGAGCTTCGCCAGCCGCTCCTGGAGCTTCTCGCGATCGTAGTCGCTGGTGGTCTTCTCGATCTGCTGGCGGATCTGCTGTCTTGCGCCCCTCGATCGCCTTCTTGTCGCCGAGCCCGCCGATGATCGTCGTGTTCTCGCGGTCGACGACGACGCGCTGGGCGCGGCCGAGCTGCGCCAGCTCGACGTTCTCGAGCTTGACGCCGAGCTCCTCCGTCACGACCTGGCCGCCGGTGAGGATCGCGATGTCCTCGAGCATCTCCTTGCGCCGATCGCCGAAGCCCGGCGCCTTCGCCGCCGCGCAGCGGAGCGTGCCCCGCAGCTTGTTGACGACCAGCGTCGCCAGCGCCTCGCCCTCGACGTCCTCGGCGATGATCAGGATCGGCCGCCCGGCCCGCGCCACCTGCTCGAGCAGCGGCAGCAGATCCTTCATCGACGCTGATCTTGCGGTCGGTGAGCAGGATCGAGCACGTCCTCGAGCACCGCCTCCATCTTCTCGGGGTCGGTCACGAAGTACGGGGACAGGTAGCCGCGGTCGAACTGCAGCCCCTCGACCACCTCGAGCTGCGGTCTCGGTCGTCTTCGACTCCTCGACGGTGATCACGCCCTCGTCGCCGACCTTCTCCATGGCGTCGGCGATCAGCTCGCCGATGGTCGTGTCGTTGTGGGCCGAGATGGTCGCGACCTGCGCCTTCTCGAGACGGCTCTTCACCGGACGCGACAGCGCGCGCAAGCGCCTCGACGGCGACGCGGACGCCGCGATCGAGGCCGCGCTTGAGGTCGATGGCGCTGGCGCCCGCGACGACGTTGCGCATGCCCTCGGCGAAGATCGCGTGCGCGAGCAAGGTCGCCGTGCTCGTGCCGTCGCCCACGGCGTCGCCGGTCCGCTCCGCCGCCTGCCGGATCATCTGGGCGCCGAGGTTCTCGGCCGGGTCCTTGAGCTCCATCTCCTTGGCGATGGTCACGCCGTCGTTGCAGACGACCGGAACGCCGAAGCGCTTCTGGATCAGCACGCACTTCGACTTCGGCCCGAGGGTCACGCGCACCGCGTCGGCGAGCGCCGTCGCGCCGCGCAGGATCTTCTCGCGCGCCTCGGACCGGAACAGAACCTGCTTGTACGCCATGGCTTCGCCCTCCCCTTCATTCCCTACAAGGCTCGAGGTGCCTCATCGTCCGTTCGATCGCCGATCGCCGGATCGACGGGTCACGACGAGCCAGGCGACGACGACCACCACCCCGATCGCCGCGACGACGATCACCCATTGGTCACGAATTGCTTCGACCATTGCCGTTCCCCCGTTCCCCGTCCGCACGTTCTCAGCGAAACGTGAGCGCCCACCGGTAGGGCTTCGAGAGCACGCCCCGGTCCAAGACGTCCTGAAACGCCCGGAGCACGTCGGTCTCCGTGAGCATGCCGACGACGCGCTCGCCGTCGACGACCGGCAGCGCCCCGACCTTCCGTTCTCGCATGAGGCGGGCGGCCTCCCGGATCTGCGCCTCCGGCCGCACGGTGATGACCCCCCAGGTCATCACGTCGCGCACCGTGAGCGTGTTGAGCATGGTGGCCAGGTCGCCGAGCCGCTCCTGAATGGTCGGGTCGAAGATCACCTGTCGCAGGTTGCGATCCGTGACGATGCCGACCAGGTGGCCTTCTCGATCGACCACCGGCAGGTGTCGGATCTTCCGCTTGCGCATCATGTCGACGACGCCGCGGACGAGCGCGTCCGAGTGGATGGTCGCGGGCGAGCGAGTCATGTAGTCCGCGACGCTGATGCCCGCTTCCGGCCACTGGAGTGCCTCGTGCTCGTCGGCGTCGCGACCGGGATGAAGGGGCCGGCGCGTCCGAATGTCACGCGTGATCGATCGTTTCGGGTGCCGCATCGCTCCATTCGCCTCCTACCAGAAGAACGTGTCCGGGTCGGCGCCCCTGACGGGCTTGATCGCCATCATGAGCGCCTTGAAGACGTCGCGTTCCGTGACGATACCGACCAGCTTGCCGTCCTCGCGAACCGGCAGGCTCCCGATGCGGCGCTCGAACATCACCGCTCCGGCCTCGGCCACCGTGGCGTCGGGCCGAGTGGTGACGACCCCCCACGTCATCACGTCCTTCACCCTGAGCTCCTGGAGCATCATCCGTGGCTGCTTCGACCGCTCGTTTGAGACCGGCGGGCAGGAACTCGGAGAGCGCGGGGGCCAGCGCCGCGGATCGGAGGTCGCGATCGGTGATGATCCCGGCGAGCCGGCCCGTGCTGTCGACGACCGGCAGGTGACGGATCTCGTTGTCCCGCATCACGGCGATCGCGGTGGCGAGGGACGCCTCCGGCTCGATCGTGAGCGTCCGCCTGGTCATCACGTCCCGCACCAGGGTCGTTATCCGCGCGTGCATCACCTCGCCCTTGATGAGCTGCCGTGTGCTGGCGCGGTGAGCGCGACACGCCGCGACGAGATCGTCGAGGTCAGCGCCCATCGCGCCTCTCGCGCACGCTAGGCGGACTTGACCGGGATCGTGGTGCCCTTGGCCTCGGGCGCCTTCGGCAGCATGACCGTCAAGGTCCCGTCCTTGAACGTCGCGGTCACCTTGTCGCCGGACACCGCGGCCGGCATCCGGAAGGCCCGGGTAAAGGCCCCCCAGGAGCGTTCGACCCGGTGGTACTTCTCGTCCTTCTCCTCTTTCTCGTGGTGCTTCTCGCCCTTGATCGTGAGCACCTGATCGTGGAGCAAGACGTTGATGTCCTTTTGCTCGACTCCGGGGATCTCGGCCTTCACCACGACAGCGTCCTTGGTCTCAGCGATATCGACCTTGGGCGCCCATTCGCCGGCGGCCTCGAATTCGTCCCAGCGCGGCTCGAAGAAACGGTCGAACACCCGGTCCATCTCGTTCTTCAACACATCCATTCCCTTCCACGGGGTCAGCGCTCGCATGATTCTTCCTCCTGATTCTTGTGATTTCCTCTCGGTCACTCAGCCTCCGCGCGATCACGCGTCGCCACCGGGCAACGCCACACCTCGTACGCCAGACACCTCCTCCCCCGGCGTGATCGTCGGCAGCTCGAGTGAGCAACCGAAGTGCCATCCCTGCGCCTCGTCGGACTGCGCGATTTTTCGATGGTTTCCAACCGTGGCGGCGGCGCGCCGCTGGGGCGCGGGTGTCCCACTTGAGGCGGAGGTTCCCGGGGCGGACTCGCGTAAACTCTCCGTGTGCAGAGGCTCGACGTGCCGGTGAAGACACCGCCGCCCGCCCCAGACACCTGGGGACACGGGGCCTCGCCCGAGGTCCGGCGCTTCCTGCAGGGCCCGCAGCCGCGCCGCACGGAGCTCGTCCGAGCCCTGCGCATCATGGTCGAGTTCATTCGCGGCTTCCGCGCCCTTCACTTCGTCGGTCCGTGCGTGACGGTCTTCGGCTCGGCGCGCTTCAAGGAGGATCACCCGTACTACGCGCTCGGCCGCGAGGTGGGGCGGGAGCTCGCGC
The DNA here is from genome assembly GCA_963789955.1 of uncultured Candidatus Rokubacteria bacterium. Lineage (GTDB taxonomy): Bacteria > Methylomirabilota > Methylomirabilia > Rokubacteriales > CSP1-6 > AR31. The sequence continues at coordinate 9,671 of CAWBMV010000010.1, read as the reverse complement.
GCGCCGGCTTCACGGTGATGACCGGCGGCGGCCCCGGGATCATGGAGGCCGCCAACCGCGGCGCCAAGGAGGTCGGCGGACGCTCGGTCGGTTGCAATATCGAGCTGCCGGAGGAGCAGAAGCCGAACCAGCTACCTCGACCGCTGGATCACCTTCCATCACTTCTTCGTGCGCAAGGTCATGCTCGTCAAGTACTCGTATGCCTTCGTCGCGTTGCCCGGCGGATTCGGCACGCTCGACGAGATCTTCGAGACGGCGACGCTCGTTCAGACCGGCAAGATCAGGGAGTTCCCGATCGTCCTCGTCGGCCACGACTTCTGGGAGCCGCTCGTCGAGTTCCTGCGGTCACGCCCGCTCGCGGCCGGAACGATCGGCACGGAGGACGTCGAGCGTCTGGTCGTCACCGACTCGCCCGTGGAGGTCGCTCGGTCCGTGGCGGACACCGCGATGCGCCGCTTCGGCCTCACCTACGGCCCGCAGGCCAAACCGCGCTGGTATCTCGGCGAGCGGTGACGCGGTATGCTCGGGGCACGCTTGACCAAAGGGAGCTATAGCGCATGCGCACATTTCGGCGGATCGTCCATCCTTCGGATTTCTCCCCGGCCTCTCGACCCGCGTTCCGGAAGGCTATCGAGCTCGCGAAGAGCCACCGCGCTCAGCTCTTCGTCGTTCACGTCCTGTCGATGCTGCCGGTGATCCCCGACAGCTACGTGGCGCCGACGGTCTGGGACGATCTCGAGCGCGGCCAGCAGATCACAGCTCGGCGCCAGCTCGCTCGCCTGGTCGCGACGGCGAAAGCGGCCGGCGTGCGCGCCTCGGGCGTGGTGCTCGACATCGGGGTGACGCACGAGCGGATCGTGCGGTTCGCGCGCGCGAGACGGGCCGACCTGATCGTGATCGGCACCCACGGTCGCAGCGGCCTGACGAGGGCGCTCCTGGGGAGCGTGGCGTCGCGAGTTCTCGCGGCCGCCCGGTGTCCCGTGCTGACGGTGCGCGCCTAGCCTACGAGCTGCCCTCGCGCTCGGGCTCGGCCGAGGTAGACGAACCAGTAGACGGCGCCCACCAGCAACGATCCGCCCAGGATGTTGCCGAGCGTCACCGGGACGAGGTTTCGCAGCACGAAGTCCGTCCACGTGAGTGAATCGGCCTGCCCCGCGAGACCGCGCGCCGCGACGAACGTCGGATCGAAGACGGCGACGAAGATTCCCAGCGGCACGAAGTAGAGGTTGGCGATCGAGTGCTCGAATCCGATCGCGACGAATGCGCTGATCGGCGGCACGATCGCCAGGATGCGATCGGTGGTGGTGCGCGCGCTGTAGGTCAGCCAGACGGCCAGGCACACCAGGGCGTTGCACAGCACTCCGAGCGCGACGGCCTGGACGAACCCCAGCCCGAGCTTCGCCGACGCGATCGCGAGCGCCGTGGAGCCCCACGCGCCGCCGCCGAAGCGGTGTACGCCCGCCACGCAGATCACGGCCGCCGTGGCGATCGCGCCCAGCGCGTTACCGGCGAACACGATCGTCCAGTTGCGCAAGAGGGCGGCGGTGCCGACGCGTCCACTCGCCCACGCCATGACGATGAGGTTGTTGCCCGTGAAGAGCTCGGCGCCGCCGACCAGAACGAGGATCAGTCCGAGGCTGAAGACCACGCCCACGACGACACGTACGAGTCCCCATGGCGCGGCCCCGGCGCCGGCCGCCGCAGTGGTCGCAAAGGCGCCGCCCAGCGCGATGAACGCGCCGGCGAGGACGGCCAGCGCCAGCGTGCGCATCGGCGCCATCGCCACCTTGCGGACGCCGATCTGCTCGGCTCGATGCGCCATCGCCGGCGGCAGCAGCGCGTCGAGCGACGAGCTCCTGTCGTCGTCGCCCCTGACCGGAACGTTCACGAGCGCCGCCGCCGGGCGCCGGCGCACCGCGTGCATCGTCGCGTCGTGGGCGAAACCCGGAGTCGCGCGAGCGAGATCGGTCGGCTGCACGATTCGCACAACCCGTAGATGCCGGCATCGATCCGTGCCTCGGCCGCGGCGAGCTCGCGGAGCGCTCGCTTCCCCTGCGGACGGCTGCCGGTGGTTACCGCCCGCAAGAGATATCGCCGAGCCGCGGCGAGCCGTCGGCGAAACTCGCTCGCGAGACCGCGCGTCTTCGCCATCAGAGGATCGAGACTCGGTTCGTGCCGACGGTCATCCGCGCCGCGCCACGCCAGACGAGGTGCCAGCCTCCGATGAAGGCCGTCAGTACGAGCCCGAGCTTGTGGGCGTGCATGGTGTGACTCAGGAATCGTGCATCGCCCGTACGATACGACAAACTGCGAGAAACTCGCGAATCTTGTGCTCGACCCGTGAGGACCTGCCGCAGCTCCACGCGCAGCGCGGGTCCGCACGCATTCGTTGCCAGCCGGTACTCGCCGGTACTACGCTGCTGGCTGAGATGGCACGCAAGCCCGTGGTCCTCGTCACCGGCGCAAACGGCGAGATCGGACACGGGTTGATCCATCGCCTCGCCGACCTCGGCACCTTCGACGTCCTGGCCGTCGACGCCAGGCCGCTCGATCCCGAGCTCGCGCGACGCTGCGCGACGACCGTGGTGGGCGACGTGCTCGACCGCCATCTGCTCGAGCGGGTGATGGGCGAATTCGAGATCTCCGTCGTCTTCCACCTCGCGGCGATCCTGTCGACTCGCGCGGAATTCGTCCCCGAGACGGCCCACGAGGTCAACGTGCAGGGCACGCTGAACCTCCTCCATCTGGCGGTCGAGGAGGCGCGATCGATCGGGCGTCCCGTCAAGTTCCTCTTCCCGAGCTCGATCGCGGTCTACGGGTTTGCGGGTCCTTCGGCGAAGCGCGCGGCGGGCAAGGTCGCCGAGGACGTGGGCCTGGCGCCGATCACCATGTACGGCTGCGGCAAGCTCTACTGCGAGCACCTCGGCCGCTATTTCGCCCGTCACTACCGGCAGCTCGCCCCGCAGAGCCAGCCGGCGGGCGTCGATTTTCGGGCGATTCGCTTTCCCGGCCTGATCTCGGCGTTCACGACGCCGAGCGGGGGCACCAGCGACTACGCGCCGGAGATGCTCCACGCCGCGTCGAGGCAGCGGCCCTACGCGTGCTTCGTGCGCGAGGACACGCGGATCCCGCTCATGGTCATGCCGGACGCGATCAGCGCGCTCCTCGATCTGCTGCACGCGCCCTCCGACGCGCTGACCTCCTCGGTCTACAACGTCTCGGCCTTCAGCCCGACCGCCGGCGAGCTGGCCGATCTCGTCCGTAAGGCTTTCCCGGGCGTGCCGATCACGTTCGCGCCCGATCGGCGCCGGCAGGCCATCGTGGACTCGTGGCCCGAGGACGTCGACGACACGCGCGCCAGACGCGACTGGGGCTTCGCGCCCGCCTACGACCTGGGCCGCGCCTTCGACGAATACCTGTTACCCAATGTGAGGCGCCGCGACCTGCCAGGTTGAGCGGGCGTCGGGGGCGACACCGTCCGCCCCGGGAGAGAGCTCATGTACGCAATCGCGCAGCGGCTCCAGGCAGAGATCGACGAGATCCGCAACGCCGGCCTGTGGAAGGACGAGCGCGTCATCGAGAGCCCTCAATCGGCGCGCATCGCGGTGGGCGGCCGTGAAGTGCTGAACTTCTGCGCCAACAACTACCTCGGTCTGGCCGACGATCCTCGCCTGATCCGCGCCGCGCAGGATGGTCTCGCGCGCTGGGGCTTCGGTATGGCGAGCGTACGGTTCATCTGCGGAACCCAGAGCATCCACCGGCAGCTCGAGGCGGCGATCGCCCGCTTCCTGGGCGTCGAGGACGCGATCCTCTACACGTCGTGCTTCGACGCCAACGGCGGACTCTTCGAGACGCTCCTCGACGAAGACGACGTCGTCATCTCCGACGCGCTCAACCACGCCTCGATCATCGACGGCATCCGCCTCTGCCGGGCGCAGCGGCAGCGCTACGCGCACGCGGACATGGCCGACCTGGAGCGCGTCCTCGCCGAGACCCGGAGCGCGCGGACGCGTCTGATCGTGACCGATGGCGTCTTCTCGATGGACGGCGACGTGGCCCCGCTTCGCCGCGATCTGTGACCTGGCCGACCGCCACGCTGCGCTGGTCGTCGTCGACGACAGTCACGCCACCGGGTTCTTCGGACCGACCGGCCGCGGCACACCCGAGTATTGCGGCGTCGCCGGTCGAGTCGACATCATCACCTCGACGCTCGGCAAGGCGCTGGGCGGGGCCAGCGGGGGTTTCACCGCGAGCCGCCGGGAGGTCGTGGCGCTGTTGCGCCAGCGCTCGCGTCCCTACCTCTTCTCGAACTCGCTGCCGCCCGCGCTGGTCTCCGCGGCGCTGGCCTGCCTGGAGACGCTGTCCGAAACCACCACTCTCCGCGAGCGGCTCGCGGAGAATACCCGGTGGTTTCGCCGCGCCATGAGCGAGGCCGGCTTCAGCATCAGGGCCGGCGAGCATCCGATCGTTCCGATCATGCTGGGCGACGCCAGGCTCGCGCACCAGATGGCGGCCGACCTCCTGCGGGAGGGGATCTACGTGGTCGGCTTTTCCTTTCCAGTGGTCCCGAAAGACGCGGCGCGCATCCGCGTGCAGATCAGCGCCGCGCACGAGCCGGCGCATCTCGAGCAGGCCGTCGCCGCGTTCGTGCGAATCGGCCGTGCCCACAAGGTGATTTGAGGAGAGCTCATCAATGGCCAAGCGCCCGATCCTCCACGCGACCGACTTCTCGTCCGCGTCCCGGCCCGCGTTCGCCAAGGCGATCGAGCTGGCGAAAGGAAGCAGGAGCGAGCTCCTGGTGCTGCACGTCCTGAACCCGATGGTCCCGATGATCGGCGACCGCGCCATCGATCCACCGACCTACGCACAGCTGCGACAAGCCTCGCGAGCCTGCGGCGCTGAAACAGCTGGCGCGATGGACGGCCCGGGCCAGGGCCGCGGGCGCCCGGGCGACCGCCCTCCTCATGGAAGGCTCGGAGGCCGGGACGATCACGCGGGCGGCCCGATCGCGACGCGCGTCGATGATCGTCATCGGAACGCATGGCCGGAGCGGCATCGAACGCGTCCTGCTGGGAAGTGTCGCGACCCGAGTCGTGAGCCTGGCGTCGTGTCCTGTCCTGACCGTGCGCGGGCGGTGAGCGACGAGTCCTGGGGTCGCGTAGCGAGGCGAAGCCGCCTCACCGAGAGCGTCAATACCCCACCCCGAAGTAGTCGCAAGCCCGCGATCCGAAAGGCGTCGCGGACATGGCAGGCCGCTTGCTCTACAACTGACAGCAACAAGGAGGCAACCATGACCGAAATCAACGACCGTCGCTGTCGGTGTGCACCAGATGCGCGCCGAGAATTGCTTCGCGTACCTCATCGAGGATACGGCCACGCACGAGGCCGCGCTGGTCGATCCCCGGGCCGACCGCGTGGCCGCGTACCTGCGTGAGCTCGAGGAGCGCGGGCTGCGGCTGCGTTTCGTGATCGAGACCCATACGCATGCCGACCACCTGTCGGGCGCCGCGGAGCTGCGCGCGCGCACCGGGGCCGAGATCCTCCTTTCTGAGCGGGCGAAGTCCGACGTCGCGACGCGACGGCTGCGGGACGGCGATCGGTTGACCCTGGGCAGCCACACGATCGAGGTCATCGCGAGCCCGGGACACACCGACGATTCCGTGAGCCTGCTCGTCAACGGTGCGATCCTCACCGGCGACGCGCTGCTCATCGGCGGCGCCGGACGCACCGATTTCCAGAACGGCAGTCCCGGAAGCCCTCTACGAGACGCTGCACAGACGCTTCGCTCTCCTGTCCGGCGATCTCACCGTCTATCCGGGCCACGACTACGCCGGACGCACCCACTCGACCCTGGCGCAGGAGCGGCAGACGAATCCCCTGCTCCAGATCGCTGATCGCAACGAGATTCGTCTCGGCCCTGCGCGCCGGACGGCAGGCGAAGCCCGCCAACATGGACGCGATCGTCGCCGCAAACGTCCACGGCGTCAGGCCGTCGCCGCGGATCACGGTCGAGGAGCTCGGTCGGGCGCTCGCCGGTCCGCACGCGCCACTCGTGGTGGACGTGCGCATGCCGGCGGAATATCGCTCCGTGCACCTGGATCCGAGCCTCTCGCTGCCGCTGGACGAGATCGGCCGCCGGCGCGCCGAGCTGCCGCGCGATCGCGATCTGGTGCTCGTCTGTCGGACCGGCGCCCGCGCTCGACTGGCGGCGGAGCAGCTGACCGACCTTCGCGCGCGAGTCCTCGAGGGCGGAATCGCCGCCTGGCAAGAGGCGGGACACCCGGTCGTCATCGGCAAGGCGCACATGAGCCTCGAGCGTCAAGTCCGGATCCTGGCGGGCGCGATGGCGTGTGCCGGCGGCGCGCTGGCGGTCACCCTCAGCCCGTGGTTCGGCCTGCTGCCGGCGTTCGTGGGCGCCGGCCTCGTCTACGCCGGGGTCACCGATCGATGCGGCATGGCGATGCTGCTGGCGAAGCTGCCGTACAACCGCGGGGGTTCGGACGGTGGGACGTGCGCGGCCCCGATCGGCGCCGCAACGTGTGCCGCCCCCATCCCTGGAAGTGGCGGAACCTGCGCGGCTCCGATCGACCGATCGACGCGCTAGGCGGAGGCTACCGGGTCGGCTCCGGCATCGGGCCGAACCGGTAGCCCAGGATCACCTTGACGATGAGTCGGTCCGTGGCGGGCGTGAGCCCTACGCCGACCCCGACGTTGAGCTCCCAGCGCGGTCCCAGATCGATGTCGAGCACCGGGAAGATCATGTGCTGCTGCTTGCTCGGCGGATCGATATGCGAGATCTGGCCGAGGTCGCCGTAGTACTCGAGGCCCGCGGCGATGCGTGACGTGACGTCGTAACTGACTTTCGCGGCCGGCGTGAAGTCGAAGCCCTTCCCGGCGTTCTCGCCCTTCAGCGACGTCTCGACGGCGGGATTGAAGGCCCAGTACCAGCGACCGATCTTCTGGTCGACGATCGGCCTGATCTCCAACGTCCACGTGTCCGTCGAGAAGTCGCGCTGCTGGTAGCCGAACTCCATGGACAGACTCACGCCGACCGGCCAGTGCCATGATTCCGGGATGCGGGCGCGCGGCCGGATGTGATCGCCGACCCACTCCCAGCCCGAATCCGGCTGGATGCTCGTGAAGAGATAGAACCCGGTCTCGAACCACTCCGTGAAGCCGTACGTGACCTCCAGCGTCTCGTGCACCGCGCCCTGGGTGCGCACGACGCCGTCCTCAGTGTGTGTGGTGCCTTTGATCGCCGAATTCGTGTGGAGCTCGACCGTCGTCTGACCGGGAGCGGTCAGCTCGCTGCCGTAGACCTGGATCTCGAAATTGCCCTGCGCCCAGGCCGGCGCCGTCGTCAATCCGGACATCAGCACTCCGACCGTGCCGAGCCATTTCGCCAGCGTCATCGCAGGTGCCACCTCGCCGAGCATAGCAGTCCGCGCTCGCACAGCCACTCGCCGTCGTGCCGCATGCACGTCATACCGCATACTCTATGGTTGGCACGGGAAGAGCGCGTGGCGGTCGTGCGCCACCTCATCGGAGGGACAACGGAGATGCCGCGATCGAACTCGGCCATGGCGACCATCGAAGACGTCATGACCCGCCACGTGGTTACGGTGCATCCGGAGACGCGGGTTCAAGAAGCCGCGCGGCTGATGATCGTCCACCGCATCAGTGGGTTGCCGGTGGTCGACGCGAGCGGCCGTGTCGTCGGGATGATCAGCGATGGTGACCTGATCCTGCGCCAGAAACGGCCGAGCCTCAGGCCGTGGTGGCGCTCGTTCTTCGACAACGGAGAACGGCTTGCCCGTGACTACCAGAAGCGCGTGGGGCTGACTGTGGGCGCGGTGATGACGCGGCCCGCCCTCGTCATCAGTCCCGTTTTCGGGATCGAGACCGCCGCCGCGATCCTCGACAATCGCCAGATCCGGCGGCTTCCTGTCGTGCGCGACGGTCAGCTCGTCGGCATCGTGAGTCGCGGAGATCTCATCAAGGCGTTGGCGGCGACGACCCAACCGCCCGCGCCTGCATCGCTCGTGTCAAACCGGCCGGACCATCGTCGGCGCCGCCGCGCAGAGTAGAGACGCGGGTCACTCAGTACAAGTGGCAGCCGACGACGTGGCCGGGCGCAACCGTCTTGAGCGCGCGGCTCGATCCGCGAGCACTGCTCCATCGCGAACGGGCAGCGCGGATGGAAGTGGCACCCCGAGGGCGGATCGATCGGCGACGGCACCTCGCCGCTCAGGATGAAGTCGTCGCGGGGCGCGTCGGGGTCCGCCGGCAACGCGGCCGAGAAAAGCGCCTTCGTATATGGATGCAGCGGGTTCCGGTAGAGCGACTCCGTGTCGGCGTGCTCGACGATCCGCCCGAGGTACATCACGGCCGTGCGGTGGGCGATGTAGCGCACCGTCGCCAGATTGTGCGCAACCAGCAAGAAGCTCAGCTGCTGCCTCGCCTGCAAGTCTTTCAACAGGTTCATGATCTGGGCGCGGATCGACACATCCAGAGCCGACACCGGCTCGTCCAGGACGATCAGCTCGGGCGAGGCCGCCAGGGCGCTCGCCAGCGCGATCCGCTGTCGCTGGCCGCCGCTGAACTCGTGCGGATAGCGCGCGGCCGCGCTCAGCGGCAGGCCGACCTGGTGCAGGACCTCCTCGACGCGCTCGAGCTTGCCGCGACGGGTGACGCGGCGATTCACCACGAGCGCCTCGGCGATCGTCTCGCGGACGCGAAGCCGCGGATTCAGAGACGACCACGGGTCCTGGAAGACGGCCTGGACCCGCGTGTGATAGCGGCTCAGATCCCCGCCGCGAAGCGCGTGGACGTCGCGGCCGTCGAGAAGGACGCGGCCGGCGGTCGGCTGCTCGAGCCGGAGCAGCAGACGCGAGGTCGTCGTCTTGCCGCAGCCGGACTCGCCGACCAAGCCGAGCGTCTCCTGGTGTCCGATCGTGAAGCTGATCCCGTCGACGGCCTTCACGTGCCCCGTGGTGCGTCCGGCGAGCAACCCGCGGGTGACGGGAAAATGCTTCGTGAGGCCCTCGGCGCGGATCAGCGGCTCGGCGGCGATGGCTCGATCCTCCAGCACGCAGCCTCGTGCGCCGGTCCGACGAGCATGGTTGGAGGGTACTCGCGGCGGCAACGGTCGTCCACGTACGCGCAGCGGTCCGCGAAGCGACAGCCGCCCGGGAGATCGTGCAGCGGTGGCGGCTGGCCCTCGATCGAGGGTAATCGCGCGACGGTGCCCTCCATGCGCGGCACCGACGCCATCAGCGCCTCCGTGTAGGGATGCCGTGGCGCCCGGAAGAGCGCGCGCGTCGGCCCTATCTCGACGATCCGCCCGGCGTACATCACCGCGACCCGGTCGCACATGCGCGCGACGATCCCGAAGTCGTGCGTGATGAACAGCATGGCGAGGCGGGTGCGCGCCTGGATCTCCTTCAGCAGCGCCAGGTACTGCAGCTGGATCGTGACGTCGAGAGCGGTCGTGGGCTCGTCGGCGATCAGCACGCTCGGCTCGCCGGCCACCGCGATCGCGCCGACGACTCGCTGCTTCATGCCGCCGCTCAACTGATGCGGGTAGGCGCGCATCCGCTGCTCGGGCGCTGCGACTTTCACCCGCCGCAGCGCCTCCTCGGCCCGGCTCGTGAGCGAGCCACCACCGTCAG
>CAWBMV010000009.1:0-18386 GCA_963789955.1 uncultured Candidatus Rokubacteria bacterium | reverse complement strand
GTTTCGTTCGCTACCGATAAAGCGATAGATCGACGCGCCGAGCATACCGCCAATGATCGGGGCCACCCAGAAGAGCCACAGCTGTGAAATCGCCCAATCGCCGACGAACACGGCAACGCCCGTACTGCGCGCAGGATTCACCGAGGTGTTTGTAACCGGGATGCTGATCAAGTGGATGAGAGTCAGGCACAAGCCAATCGCAATCGGCGCGAAACCCTGTGGCGCCCGTTTGTCAGTGGCGCCAAGAATGACAAGGAGAAACATCATGGTCATGACCACTTCAGTTATCAGGGCGGCCAGCAAACGCATACCCGCCCGGTGAATGAGCGCCGTAGCCGTTTGAGGCAAAACCTGCGGATAGCTCAAAGCCCGCCTTGCCGCTGGCAATGAGATACAGAACACCGCCTGCTACAACGCCGCCCAAGACCTGCGCAACAATGTAGGGCAGCAGCTCTTTTGCCGCGAAACGACCGCCAGCCCAGAGACCAATCGACACCGCCGGGTTGAGGTGACAGCCGGATATGTGGCCGATGGCGAAGGCCATCGTGAGCACGGTCAGGCCAAATGCCAGTGATACGCCAAGCAGGCCGATGCCAACATTGGGGAACGCAGCGGCTAAAACGGCACTGCCGCACCCGCCAAGAACCAGCCAGAAGGTTCCAAAAAACTCTGCGCCATACTTCTTCATAGCTTCCCCTCCCTCCGTTGATCGAGATGTGCATGGCACTTCGGCGGTTGACGATTCCTGAGAAGTCTAGCCGAAGGCGGCCACGAGTCAATTCCCCATCACGATCCCGCCGTCGACGTTGATCGCCTGACCGGTCATGTAGTCGGAGTCCGGGCCGGCCAGGAACGCGACGACGCTTGCGACGTCCTCGGGCCGCTCCGGGCGTCCGAGCGGGATGCCGCGGATCCGGCGCTTCCACGCCTCGCCCTGGCCCAGCCCTTCGAGCGCGCCCCACTCCCGGTCGATCTGCTCCCACATCGGCGGTCTCGACCGCGCCCGGGCAGACGCAGTTCGACGTGATCCGCTCGCGGGCCAGGAGCTGGGCCGCCGAGCGCGTGAGGCTCACCACGCCGGCCTTCGAGGCCGAGTACGGCGCCATCGAGGTGGTTGCCGCCGCGATACGACGCGATCGACGCGGTCTGGATGAGCTTGCCGCGAAGCTCCGAGCCGGCCATGGGGTCTTGACGCAGCATGCGCCGGCGCCACCGCCTGCAGGACGAAGAACACGGCGCGCAGGTTGACCGTCATCACGCGATCCCACTCGCTCTCGGTCACGTCGAGCATCGGCTGCACGCGGATGACCCCCGCGTTGTTGAAGAGGACGTCGAGGCGACCCCAGCGCCGGTACGGCTCCTCGACCATGCGCTCGATGTCCTCGCGCCGCGTGACATCGGCGCGGATCGCGACCTGGCCGAGCTCGGTGGCCACCTGCTCGACGCCGGGATCGAGGTCGGCCAGGACCAGCCTGGCGCCGTCAGTCGCGAGCCGGCGCGCGCACGCCGCGCCGATCCCGCGCGCGGCGCCCGTGATGAGAATCGTTCGTCCGTCGAGCTGTCCCATCGTCGACACCTCCCGAATGGGTGTATATACAGAGTTCCCGGAGCACATTCCAGCAGGACCGATCGAAAGCGGAGGGCCCGCCATGGCGTTCCGCATCAACCACATCCACCTGAAGTCGCCCGATCCGCGGAAGACGGCGGAATGGTACGTGAGTGCCTTCAACTTCAAGATCCTGAGCGACGAGACCCGCGTCTTCGGCGACCGCTTCATCCGCTGCCAGAGCGAGGACGGCGGGATGGGCGTCAACATCTCGGGCGCGCGCACCGGCGAGCGCCTCGGCCCGGGCGACGCCAGCGCGCACCACGGGCTCGAGCATTTCGGGTTCGACTCGACGCACCTCGAGACCGACATCACGCGGCTCGAAGGGCACGGCGCGCGGCTGCTGGAAGGGCCGATCCAGGTCCCCAACGGGCCGCGGATCGCCTTCATGTGGGCTCCCGACGACGTCCGGGTCGAGCTGATCGAGCCGCGCAAGGGCGGCGGCGGAGGCGGCTGCTGACACAGCAGTGGTTCCAGCAGTGGTTCTACTGGGCGCTCTGGTCCGCGGTATTCGCGGCAAGTGGAGCAATCCGCTTGCCCTCGCTCCGCGCACGTGGCTCTTCCTGGTGTTGTCCGGGCTGGCCACCGGCGCCTCCTGGGTCTGCTATTTCCGCGCGCTGAAGATCGGCGAAGATCGGCGACGCGTCGAAGGTCGCGCCGGTCGACAAGCTGAGCCTCGTCCTGGTGGCGGTGTTCGCGGTTCTGTTTCTCGGCGAGCGGCCCTCTGGCCGGGAGTCGCTCGGCATCCTCATGGTCGGAGCCGGCGTTCTGATCCTCGGCCTGAAGCGATAGCCGCCAGACCTGAGTAAACATTTCCTATTTCGTGTGACCTCCCTTACACGGCGTCCGGAGATGACCTGCGCCAACTACCCGATCGGAGAAGCATTCCCACGTCACGAAGCGTCGGCACGACTTTCGCTACCTGCAGATCTGGCAGGAGGCGACGATGGATACCTCGAGATCAGCCGGAAGCGAGACCGTGTACTGGGCGCTCGACGGCGGCATTCACCACGCGAAATGCGCGCAGCGGATGGTGCTGACCCAGCGAGACTCGCAGGAGCTCCGCTTCTCCTGCCTGACGTGCACGGAATCCGTGCGGCTGCCGCACTCGGTGCTGACGCGGATCGCGGTCGCGACATAGCCGCGACGGCGCGCGGCTAGTACGCACGTCCGAAGATCGCGACCTGCTTGGCCGGTCGGCCCGTGCCGATGCAGGGTCCTTCCCCGCCCGGCTGCTCGAGCGGGATGCAGCGGATGGTCGCCTTCGTCTCGTCCTTGATCGCCGCCTCACGCTCGGCGTCGCCCGACCACCACGCCCGGCAGAACAGCCCGGCCTCGATCGCCTGCTTGAACTCGTCGTAGGTCCGGGGCTCGGCGGTGTTCTCACGCATGAAGGCCCGCGCCCGCTCGAGCATCGACTTCTGGATCGACTCCAGCATGGTCGTCACCGCACCGGTCAGTCCTTCCTCCGGCACGAACGACTTCCCGGCCTTGCCCGGCATGTCGCGGCGGGCCAGGACGACTTGCCGCTTCTCGACGTCTCGCGGGCCGATCTCGACGCGCAGCGGCACGCCGCGCATCTCCCAGTCGTTGAACTTGAAGCCCGGCGTCACGCCGTCGCGCTCGTCGAGGCGCACGCGCACGCTGCCGGTCGCCAGCAGGGTCTTCACTCGCCCCGCAGCTTCCAGCACCGTGACGCGCTCGGCATCGCTCCGGTAGATCGGGACGATCACGACCTGATACGGCGCGAGTCGAGGCGGCAGGATCAGGCCCTGGTCGTCGCCGTGCACCATGATGATCGCGCCGATGAAGCGCGTGGAGAGGCCCCACGACGTGGTCCAGCAATGCTGGAGCTCGTTGTCGCGATCGAGGTACTGGATGTCGAACGCCTTGGCGAAGTTCTGGCCCAGGTTGTGCGACGTGCCGGACTGGAGCGCCCGCTTGTCGCCCATCATCGCCTCGATCGTGTAGGAGTGCAGCGCGCCGGCGAACTTCTCGGACTGCGACTTCACGCCCGGGATGACCGGCACGGCGGCCTCGTTGACGGCGAAGTCGGTGTAGACGTCGAGCATCTGCCGCGTCTCGGCCTCGGCCTCGTCGTACGGTCGCGTGCGCGGTGTGCCCCTCCTGCCACCAGAACTCGAGCGTGCGCAGGAAGAGCTTGGTGCGCAGCTCCCAGCGCACGACGCTGTTCCACTGATTGATCAGCACCGGCAGATCGCGATAGGACTTGATCCACTGGGCGTACGCGTGGCCGATGATCGTCTCCGACGTCGGCCGCACCACCAGCGGCTCGGCCAGCTCCTCGCCGCCGCCGATCGTGACCACGGCCAGCTCGGGCGAGAAGCCCTCGACGTGCTGCTTCTCCTTCTCGAGGAACGACTTGGGAATGAACAGCGGGAACGCCGCGTTCACGTGGCCGGTGGCCTTGAAGCGCCGGTCGAGCGCGCCCTGGATGTTCTCCCAGAGCGCCCAGCCGTACGGCTTGACGATCATGCAGCCGCGCACCGGCGCGTAGTCCGCCAGGTCGGCGCGCAGCACGAGCTGGTTGTACCACTCGTTGAAGTCTTGCTGGCGAGTCGGCAGGCTCTCGGCCATCAGGCGCGCTCGAGAATGTGCACGCCGCGTCCGCGGTCGACGAGGTACATCAGACCGCGGTCGTCGACGCACACGTCGTTACTGCAAACGCGCGACGATCCCTCCGGCACCGGCGGCAGGAAGTGCCCCACCTCGCGCGGCGCGTGCGGATTCGCGATGTCCACGATGCGCAGGCCGTGGGCGAACCACGCCACGGGGATCTCCGTGCTCGTGATCTTCTCGCTCGGCTGATGACAGCCGGTAAACTCCGGCTGGGGCTGTCCGTCGGTGTCCACCTGGAAGCTCGCGAAGGGCACCGGCTTTTTCTCGTCGGAGATATCGACGAGCCACAGGAACGAGGGCGGCCCCTGCGCGAGCTTGGCGACGTCTTCGTCGGCGACCAGCATGACCTTGCGACCGTGGAGCGGAAACGGCACCGGCAGCGCCGTGTGCGTCGGCGTCAGGAACGGCGGGCTCCAGTCGAGCCCGGAGATGAAGCGCGGCTTCGCCATGTCTTCGATGTCGAGAATGACGAACCCGCCGTGCCAGTAGCTGACGTAGAGCCGGTTGCCCTCACGGATCGGGTGATGACAGCGGTGCTGTCGGCCCGACCAGGTCGGCGTCTCGCCGCCGGCGGTCCACTGTCCGGGCATCCACCAGCGGCCGACCTCTTGCGGCCGGCTCGGGTCGGCGAGATCGAGGATCATCACGATGTTGCCGACGTAGCCGTCCATCTCGGGCGAGATGTACGCATAGCGGCCGTCGAAGGTGAAGCGGTGCACCCCGGTCCCACCGCTCCGCCAGAGCGTGATCTCGCGCGGCTGGCTCGGGTTCGACACGTCGTAGATGCCGAGCCCACGCGGCGCGTTGCGGCGACGATCCCTGACCGCCGTGCGCCTCGCGGTTCACGAGCATGAGGCCGTTGCCGGCGCGCACCTTGTGCGAGTGCGTGCCCGGCGGCACCTCGATCGACGCGAGCTGGCGCGGACGGGACGGGTCGCTGACGTCGACGATGGTGGTGCCGTGCGGCGCCTTCATGTGCGCGACGAACGCCACGCGATCCGTCGACCACCACTTGTCCGCCGCCGGCGCAGTCGAAGTAGCCCACCTGTCGTACGCCTCTGGCGCTGGTGCCGTTACCGCTCATGTCGTGTCCCCTTCCCCTCGGAATCGCTGCAGTGTACCAAGACTCCGAACGACGACTGGCGTATAGTACTGCGCCATGAGCCAGGCCAAGGAATTCCCACGCCCGTTCGCAACACTGCCCGAGATTCGCCGAGCCGCCCGCGCGCGCCTCGCCCGCGAAGCGTGGAACTTCGGCGACGGCGGCAGCGAGTCGGAAGCGACCCTGCGCCGCAACAAGCGCCACCTCGACCGCCTCGCGATCGCGCAAAACGTGCTCGTCGACGTACGGGAGATCGATCTGCGTACGAGCCTGCTCGGTGTGCCGCTGTCCGCGCCGGTCGGTATCGCGCCCATGGGCGGCCTCGTCCTCTTCCATCCCGAGGGTGACGTCGAGATGGCCCGCGGCGCCGGCAAGGCCGACACGCTCCAGTGGCTCTCCGGCGCCACCGGCTGGCCGGTGGAGGACGTCGCGCGGGCCGGCGGCGCGCCGCAGATGTTCCAGCTCTATCACCACGGCGACCGCGGCTGGGTCGGCGAGCTCCTCACGCGCGTCGAGATGTCGGGCTTCAAGGCCGTCGCGCTCACGGTCGACACCCAGCACTACAGCCGGCGCGAGCGCGACATCCTCGCGCGCTGGAGCCCGCGCAAGGCGATGGAGGTCGCGCCCAACCCGCGCGGCCCGTTCCACGACTATCAGATGCGACTCACGTGGGCCGACGTCGAGTGGCTCATGAAGACGACGAAGCTGCCGGTCGGGCTCAAGGGCATTCTCACCGTGGCCGACGCCAAGCGCGCGGCCGAGATGGGCGTCAAGCTCATCTGGGTCTCGAACCACGGCGGACGCCAGCTCGATCACACTCAGTCGTCGATCGACGCGCTGCCGCCCATCGTCGACGCGGTCGCCGGCCGTGCCGAGATCGTGATCGACGGCGGATTCTCGAAGGGCACCGACGTGATCAAGGGGCTGGCCCGGGGCGCCAAGGTGGTCATGCTCGGGCGGACGGCGCTCTGGGGTCTCGGCGCCGACGGCGCGGAAGGTGTCGCGCGCGTCTTCGAGATCCTGCGTGATCAGCTGCACGTCGCGATGGGTCTCTGCGGTCGCACCAAGATCTCCGACCTCAAGCCCGACCTGATCTTCAGGGCGGATTAGGCACTCCTACTGAGGATTCCATGGCGACGACAGCGGCGGTCCTGAACGAATCGGCGCCGGCCTCCGACTACGCGCATCTCGAGGAGCGCATCCTCGCGCGCGATCAGAAGGGCGCCAGCGACGTGCTCTACCGGCTCATCAAGCAAGGCCGTCCCCTCACCGAGATCACGCGCGAGACGGTGCGGATCCACGCCCCGTACACGCACGTGCCGTATCACCAGCGTCTCGACGACGGCATCGTGAAGTTCGTCAACAACGACCATTGCCTCTTGAGCGAGCGGGTCGGCTTACCGCTCGCGTCGATGATCCGCCCGGAGCTTCGCTGGCTGCCGATGGCCCAGACCGTCTGGTACATGCCGACGGGGCTCGATCCGTGGAATCAGCTGCTCGGCAAGGCTCCGGGCCACTACACGCGCCTCTACGACATCAAGGTGCACACGACGCCGCCGATGCCCGAGCGGCACTGGCCGGACCAGGAGCCGCTGCAGGTCGAAGGCACCCTGCGCGAGCGCCTGAATCACTGGCTGACGCTCGTGCAGCGTGGCGACGTGCTGCCGTCGTACCGCGTCTTCCTCGGCCTGATGCAGGACGTGCCGAACCGGCGGCACGTCCTCGCGCATCTCGCGTTCGCCGGTCTCATCGACGTGCAAGACCGCATGTGGCACAACCGCTCCTACACCACCGGCCACAAGGGCTACCGCGCGCGCGCCACGATCGAGCTCGGCGAGGCCATCGGCTGGGACCTGGCGCACCACGTGCTCTACGCCGGCGTGCCCGACATGGCGGTCGGCCCGCGCTGGTATTCGGGCTACGAGCTCGGCTGCAACGTCATCCAGAATCAGCTCGACGGCCGCGACCAGGAGCTGCTCGCCCAGACCACGCCGCTGACGGCCGCCGAAGAGGCGATGCTGATCGACGTGATCACGCGCCAGCGGGAATTCTCGGTGGTCGACGCCCTGGTGGCGCTGCTGCGCGCCGGCCGGAACCCGCGGCGCATCCTCGACGCCATCCAGGTCGCCGCAGCACAGGTCATCCTCGAGACCGGCGAGCCGAACAACTACTCGATGGCGCAGCACGGCTACGAGTACTGCAACACCGTCGGTTGGTTCTACGACACCTTCGAGCATCCGCACCGGCTGAAGCTGCTCTTCCTGGCCGCGCTGTTCATCAATCGAGGCTCCGAGCATCAGGCCAATACTCCGGGCAACGGACGGCGCACGATCGCGCCGCCTCCGGGCTCGGACGCGTGGTCGGCGCATCAGATCCTCGAAAAGCTGGAGCGCGCGCTCCTCGCCAATCGGACCGAGGAGTCGGTAGACCTGACCGCGGCGTACCTGAAGGGCGGCCACGACCGCGCGCCGCTCGTTCAGACCCTGGCCACCGGGGCGGCCATCATGGGCAACGACCCGCACAATCAGGAGCTCGGGCTGTGCACCCTGGAGGACTATCTGAAGACGCAGGCCCACGACCGCGACCGGCTCCTCCTGGCGAGCGCTCAGCACACGGCGGGACACCGCAAGTACGGCGATCCGCTGGAGGCGTATCGGCGCTTCGCCGACGCGATGGGTGTGGACGCGCGTTAGCGCGGGGCTACGTCGACTTCGGCTGCTGCTTGATCTCGGCGATCTTGCGATCGCGGTCGCTGGCAAGGCGATCGCGGTCGCGCGCCAGCTCCCCTTCGAGCTTCTCGACCTCGTCCCGGCTTTGCGCCTTGTGGAGCGCGTCGCGGTGGAGAATCTCGCGCTCGGCCATCCGCGCCTGATAGACCTGGCGCGCCTCGGCGATCGCGGTTTTCTGCTGATCGGTCAGCGGACGCTCCTCGACGCCGGCCTCACGATCCTTCTGCCGGAGACGCTCCATCGCCAGCTCGTACGCGCTCTTCGGTCCCTCGGACGGCATCGGACTAGAGTCTACCGCAAGGCCTCGCCGCAGCCGCGATATCTCCTGCCGTCGAGCTCGACCTCGACTGTCGACATCGACAGGTCACCGCTCATCGTGTCGACACACGGCTTCGACAGCACGCGGACCGTGAGCTTATGAGCCTCGGCGACGCCGACGTACACCGTCCCTTCCGGTGTCGCGCCGCCCCGCGCGCCGGAGCGCGGAGTCGTCACACGCTCCGCGCCATAGGCCCCGATGAAGATCATGCGATCGGCCAGAAGCTCCCACACCCAGCCGGGTTCGTTGCCGGATGCGCGGAACTCCACGCCGCGGGCCCTCGCGTCCTCGAGGATCGAGCGCCGCCGATTCTCCCGGCACGTGGTGACACGTCCCTGCCACCTCGAGCATCGCCTCGCCCCCTTTCGTCCACACCGACGTTCCGTCGGCCGCGTACTGCGCGCCAGACCCGGTGCGCACGTGCGTGAGACGTCGGCGACGATCGTCGAGCACCAGATCCATTGCGTTCGGCTGCCCAGGGACGCGGGACAGAACGAACTTTTGCTCGTCGTCACATTCGAACGCATAGGCGGCGAGCGGCGCCGACGTGGCGGCAGACGCATCAATCCCATCGGCGACGGTCGGACGGGCCGCCCAGCGACTCGACAGGAGGGCTTGGCCGGAGCCGCAGCGCGGCGTCAGCGCGACGACGATAACGATCGACGTCAGCAACTTGACGCCATCGAAGTCGCGGAGCTCGGACGTTCAGAACCACTCGCTAGGGACGATTCAAGTACTCCAGGATCTCGTCACGGTGCTCTGAGACGAGCTTGGTCGCCGCCGCGTAGATGAGCTGGCGATCGCATTCCGAGGACAGGCCGAGCCGCGTCGGGATCGCCGCGATGCGGTTCTCGACATCTTCCGTCGTCTTCATCGGCTCGAGCTCGGCCTTGCACGCAAGCGGCAGGTCACTCAAGTCCGCCGCGAACTTGGCGTCGGTATGACGGAGCGCGATGACGGTGATGGTCTTCGAGTCCGGAAAGACTCCCTCGAGCTGCAGCGTGCGGAAGAAGAGCGCCTGATAGGTGATGGCTCGCTCCTCCATGATGCTGGGAATGCGACTGAAGTCGAAATTGAACAGATTGAACGGCAGCGAGCGCCGAAGCAGCTGCCGCTCGCCGACCGAGAAGGGGAACGAGCTGTCGAGCGCGATGATGAGCGCCCGCTTGGCCCGCTTCATCTGAAGCTGCTTGAGGTACAAGAGAAGGAGTGACTCGACTCCCGAGTTCTCGTAGAGGCCGCCGTCCCCGATGTGCCAGTACGCTTCCTGGTCGCCGATTCTTATCGTGCTGGGGCCGATCAGCGGCGCGAAGGACGCGGACGCCGTAGCCGCGTTCGCCACAGTCGACGTGCACGGATCTGCGTGGAGGTCGATCGGCGTCATCGGCCACAGAAGCTTCCAGCGCTCGCGGATATAGGGAGTCATCTCCATGTGGCGGCCTTCCCGCTTGAGATCGCGCTCCAGATCGACGAAGAAATCGTACTGGAACACCTCTGAGGGCAACCAGGTCATCGCGAGCCGCCGGCCGTTGTTGTAGAGCGTGGTGTTGATGATCAGGCCCGGCGTATCCCCGGCCTTCTCACGGGCGGCCAGGTCTCCGAGCTGGGCTTTGCCGTACAGCTTCGCCTCCAGGATCTCGGAAAGCGATCGGGCGGCGAGAGCCGAATTGATCCAGCGAAACGACAGCAGCTGGCGCCAGATCAAGGATGTCTCGAAGTCCTGGCTGAGATCGGTCCGGTATTGATCGAAGAAGGATCGATAGGCCTCTGACAGGCTCCCATCGGGATTCAGAACCGGCACGTCGCGCCCGGGCTTTTTGAGGACGTAGTAGCTCGCCGAGAGGCTGCCGCCCGAGACGCTCGACAAATGGTTGATCTTGTTAATCAGGGGGACGCCGTCCGCCGTGCGCAACCCGGCCAGCGCCTCGAGCCCGGCCTCGGCAAAGAGCGCCGCACGGCTTCCACCGCCCGAGAGCGCGACACCGAGAAGGAGATCACGCTGGGGCACGGTCGTCATGCACGGCCCCGGAACGTCCACTGGCTTCACGGTGTAATAGTGAGCGCTTGCGCAGCCGGTCAGGACGACTGCACCGATGAGGGCGAGCACAACGCGGATGCCGATCATGCGTTCTCCTTGGGTGAGCCGTGTTCGTCTCGCGAACCGTCGGTCAGTGTACGGTGGGTTGTCCCGCCGCCACGTCGATACGAAGGGCTCAGTCTCAAATGCCCATGGCCATGGCAGGCCCCATTGTGACCTGCCGATGGCCCGAACGCGGCGAAGTTTAGACAACGTTCGTGGCGAATTCCGCGCGGGGCTCTATCGCGCGAGCTTTTCGGCCCTCACGCCGATGAGCCGGATCTTCGTCCCGCGCGGGTTTTCTCTGGCATCGAAGAACGGCGCGAAGAGTCCGGCGGCAGCAGTGGACAGCGCCTCCTCGCTCGCGATCTCCTCTCGCGACGTCTGCGATCGCGTCACCGTGCGGAAGTGAGCGAACCGCACCGTGATCGTCACGGTGCGGCAGGCTCGGAACCCCTGACCGCGGAGGCGTGCGAACACCTCGGCGGCCAGCTTGCGGACGCGCTGCACGATGAAGTCGGCGTCCAGAGTATTCACCTCGAAGGTTTCTTGCTCGCCGACCGACTTCGGCTCCCATTCGTTCGACACGACGCTCTCGGACTGCCCGCGTGCCTTGGCGTGAAGCTCCTCGCCCCAGCGGCCGAACCATTCGACGAGCCGCGCCGGCTCGAGCTCGCGAAGATCGCGAACGGTACGGACACCGCGCTCGATGAGCTCGGCCTCGGTCTTGGGGCCGATACCGGGGATGACGCGGATGCTCATCGGATCGAGGAACGTCTGCACCTCGTCGGCCGTCACGACTGTCAAGCCGTCGGGTTTCTTCACGTCCGAGGCGATCTTTGCCACGAGCTTGTTGGGGCCGAGCCCCACCGAGCACGTGAGCCCCTCGCGGTCGGCGATCTCACGCTTGAGCGTTCGCGCGCGCTCCACGGCCGCTTCGAAGCTCCCGAGCGACGAGAGGTCCAGATACGCCTCGTCGATACTCGCCTCCTCGAACGCATCCCCGGCGCCGGCAAGGATCGCCATGATGCGCTGGGACATCTCGACGTAGAGGCGGCGGTTGCCGTGCGCGAACACGACCGGCTCCTCGCCCCGGCTCCGCGCCGCCTCGGACAGCTTCCAGGCGCGCGAGATCGGCATGGCCGCGCGGATGCCGTAGCGCCGGGCGGCATAGCTCGCGGCTTCGACGACGCCGCGTCCGCGGCCTTCCTTGGGGTCGGCGCCGACGACGACGGGCTTGTCGCGCAGCGCCGGGTTGTGGTGCGCCTCGACCGACGCGTAGAAGGCGTCCATGTCCACGTGCGCGATGATTCGCACGCCCGAAGGGTACCTCAGCTTCATCCCGCGCAAGTTCGTCGAGCCGTACCGGGGCTCCTGAGACCCTGTCCGGCGTGACGTTTTGGGTCACCTTTCCGGAAACGGTGGACCAAGACGGGCGGTTTCGAGTCGGGACTGAGCGGTCCAGACCTGGCCAACGGAGGGTTAACACCTTGATCTGGCTTCAGATTCGATTTCGGTATCGGATTTGCCCCTGCAGAGTGGCATGGATACCGTGGGACGTTCCGGAAAAGTCCAGGGTCCCGACTGGCTCATCGAGCGCCATTTGCTCGGCCTGGGGGTCCTGCTCGTGACGGTGAGCGCCGGGTACTTCCTGTCCGGCGTGTCGGGCGGGCGTGACGTACGTCCGGTCGCCCAGGAGGCCCGCGTCGAGGCCGCTCCTGTCGAGGCCGCCTCCGCAAATGCAGAAGCTGACGTCGAAGACGATATGGACGCGTACATCAAAGAAGTGTCGGCTCGCTACGGGGTGCCGGCGGATCTGGTCGCCGCCGTGATCGAGGCCGAGTCCGACAACAACCCGCGCGCCGTGTCTCGACGGGGTGCCCGGGGCCTGATGCAGCTCATGCCGAAGACCGCGAGAACCCTCGGAGTTCACGATCCGTTCGATCCGCGAGCGAACATCGACGCCGGCGTGCGACACCTGCGCGCGCTGATGGATCGATTCGGCAACAACCTGCCGCTCGTCCTCGCGGCGTACAACGCCGGCGAGGTTGCCGTGATCAAGCACCGCGGCGTCCCGCCGTACCGGGAGACGCGCGCCTACGTGAAGCGCATCCTCAAGAAGCTCGATCGGCGTACCGCTTCCCTCTAGCGTCGGGCGACCGCGCAGCCCGCTTTGATATCCTGACGGGCATGGCGCGCCAGCTCGTGTCGCACTCGTCCCACTGGGGCGCATTCGAAGCAGAAGTCGCGGACGGCACGGTCGTGGCGATTCACCCCTATCGCCACGACCCCGATCCCTCCCCGCTGCTCGGCAATATCGTCGATAGTCTGCGTCATCGTGCGAGGATCACGCAGCCGATGATCCGCGCGGGCTGGCTCGATCGAGGCCCCGGCCCCGACCCACGCCGCGGCGCCGAGCCTTTCGTGCCGGTCAGCTGGGCGGTGGCCCGCGATCGGCTGGGGCTCGAGCTCCGGCGCGTGTACGAGCGCCACGGCGGTTCGAGCGTCTACGGCGGATCCTACGGCTGGAGCAGCGCCGGACGCTTCC
This sequence comes from uncultured Candidatus Rokubacteria bacterium, assembly GCA_963789955.1. Taxonomy (GTDB): domain Bacteria; phylum Methylomirabilota; class Methylomirabilia; order Rokubacteriales; family CSP1-6; genus AR31. Next base: position 5,365 of record CAWBMV010000009.1, on the reverse strand, counting down.
ACCACGCGCAGTCGCAGCTCCATCGCTTCCTGAACTGCCTGGGCGGGTACGTGCGCGGCGAGCACACCTACAGCAACGGGGCGCAGTCGGTGATCATGCCGCACGTGGTCGGCTCGATGCGCGAGTTTCTCGACCGGGCGACGGCGTGGTCGGTGCTCGAGCGCCACACGGAGCTCTTCGTCTGCTTCGGCGGCATCCCCATCAAGAACACGATGGTCAGCCCCGGCGGCGCCAGCCGGCATCCCGCGCGCGATCATCTGCGCCGGGCGCGCGAGCGCGGCGCCGAGTTCGTGCTGGTGAGCCCCCTGCGCGACGACCTTCCCGGGTTCGTCAGCGCCGAGTGGCTCGCGATCGCGCCGGGTACGGACGTGGCCATGATGCTGGCGCTCGCGCACACGCTCGTCAGCGAAGACCTGCACGACCGCGCGTTCCTCGCCCGCTACTGTGTCGGCTACGAGCGGTTCGAAGCCTACGTGCTCGGCGCCAGCGACGGATGCCCGAAGACGCCCGAGTGGGCCGAACGGCTCTCCGAGATCCCGGCGGCAAGCATTCGCGCGCTCGCCCGGCGCATGGCCGCGAAGCGGACCCTCATCAACGTCAACTATTCGCTCCAGCGCATCGAGCACGGCGAGCAGGCGCCGTGGCTCGCGGTGACCCTGGCGGCCATGCTCGGCCAGATCGGGCTGCCCGGCGGCGGCTTCGGCCAGGGCTACGGTTCGCTGGGCTACATCGGTCGCGCGCCGATGCATGTGGGCCCGCCGACCTTGCCGCAGGGCCGCAATCCCGTCAGCGACTTCATTCCGTTCGCGCGCGTGGCGGACATGCTGCTCGGCCCGGGCGAGCCGTTCGACTTCGACGGGCGGCGGCTCACCTACCCCGACATTCGCCTCGTCTACTGGTGCGGCGGCAATCCCTTTCATCACCATCAAGACCTGGCCCGCCTGCGCCGCGCGCTCGCCAGGCCGGAGACGATCGTCGTCCACGACTCGTTCTGGACGCCGATGGCCCGCCACGCGGACGTCGTGTTGCCGGCGACGATGACGCTCGAGCGGAACGACATCGGCGGCTCGCCGAACGACGGCTGCCTCATCGCCATGCGTCAGGCGGTCGAGCCCTGGGCGCTGGCCCGGAGCGACTTCGCGATCTTCACCGATCTCGCGGGCGCGCTCGGAATCGCCGAGCGATTCACCGAAGGTCGGGACGAGCAGGCGTGGCTACGACATCTCTACGAAGAGTGGCGCTCGCGGGTGGCGGACGACGGCGGGTCGGCGCCGGCATTCGACGAGTTCTGGGAGACCGGGTTCTTCGAGACCGGCGGCGCCGACGAGGATCTGGTCCTGCTCCAGCGTTTCCGGGCCGACCCCGAAGGAACATCGCTCGGCACACCGAGCGGCAAGCTCGAGATCTTCTCGGCGACGATCGATGGATTCGGCTACGACGATTGCCCGGGCCATCCGACCTGGCTCGAGCCCGTCGAGTGGCTCGGCGCGCCACTCGCCCGGCGCTTCCCGCTCCAGCTCATCGCGAACAATCCCACGACGCGGCTCCACAGCCAGCTCGACGTCGGCGCCTTCAGCCAGTCGAGCAAGGTGCGCGGCCGGGAGCCGATCCGTCTGCATCCCGCGGATGCCGCCGCGCGCGGGATCCGGAGCGGAGACGTGGTGCGCGTCTTCAACGAGCGCGGGAGCTGCCTGGCCGGCGCCGTGGTGACTCCGGCGGTCCGCCCGCGTGTGGTGCAGCTCTCGACGGGCGCCTGGTACGACCCCCTGGATCCGGCCGACCCTGACGCGATGTGCGTGCACGGTAACCCGAACGTCCTCACCTTCGATCGCGGCACCTCGAAGCTCGCCCAGGGGTGCGCGGGGCAGCACGCGCTCGTCGAGATCGAGCGCTGGACGGGTCCGCTGCCGCCGGTTCGCGCCTACGAGCCGCCGCCGACCGAGGAGCGTTCAGGACTCTAGGGCTGGACCCCGGTACCTTCCGTTCCGCCGGCGCTCAGTCGAAGATGATGCCGCCATCCACGTTGAACGACTGGCCGGTGATGTTGCGCGCCCCAGGAGAGGCGAGGAACACGGCCAGGGCAGCGACATCCTCGGGCTCGTTCGGCCGCCCGAGCGGGATGGCGGCGTTGCGCCGCCTCTCCATCTCTTCGACCGTGATCCCCTCCGAGGCCGCGCGCACTCGCAAATTCGCCTCCGAGAGCGCGCTCAGGGTCGTGCCCGGACAGATCGCGTTCACGTTGATGTTGTGCTGAGCAAGCTGCAGCGACGCCATGCGGGTCATGCTGATGACGGCGCCCTTGGTGCCGGCATAGATCACGTTCGAGGCGCCGGCGAATCCTTTGCCGGCTATGGAGGCGATGTTCACGATGACGCCCCGGCGCCGCGGGATCATCTCGCGCGCGACTCGCTGCAAGCTGAAGAAGACGCCCTTGCCGTTGACGCGCATGATGCGATCCCAATCCTCTTCGGTGAGATCCATGATGTAGGCGCGTCGCGTGACACCGGCGTTGTTCACGAGCACGTCGATCTGACCAAACGTGTCCATCGTCCGCCGGGTCATCGTGTCGATACTCTTGAGATCCCCGACGTCGGCGCCCAGGGCCAGCGCCTTGCGCCCGAGCGCGCTGACTCCGTCGGCGGTCGCCTTCGCGGCCGCCTCTTCGAGGTCGACCGCGACGACGTGTGCGCCGGCCCGCCCCAGCGCCAGCGCCGTCGCGCGGCCGATGCCGCGCGCGGCGCCGGTGACGACCGCGACCCGATCCGCGAGCGACTGGCCCAGATCGACCATCGCTAGGCCCCCGGCGGCGTGAGAAGGTCCGGGATCACCCACTTCGGCGCGCGCCCCGTCGCGACGCGCTGGATGTTGTCGAAGCCGTTGCGGAAGCGCGCCGACCAGTTCTCCCAGGTCGGTCCGGCCGAGTGCGGGGTGAGGGTCACGTTCTTGAGCGCATAGAGCGGATGATTGGCCTTCGCGGGCTCCTCGACCAGCACGTCGAGCCCGGCGGCCAGAATCTGTCCGCTCGTCAGCGCCTTGTGAAGCGCCGCCTCGTCGACGACCGGCCCGCGGCAGGTGTTGATGAGGATCGCGGTCTTCTTCATCATCGCCAGCTCGCGTGCGCCGATGAGATTGCGCGTGCTCTCGTCGAGTGGCACGTGCAGGCTGACGATGTCAGCCGCCTGCAGAAGCTCGGTGAAGAGCACGAAGCGGACGCCGAGGGCGTCTTCCTGGTCCTCGGTGAGCCGCGCGATATCGTAGTACAGAACGTTCATATTGAACGCGTGCGCCAGCCGGGCGACCTTCTTGCCGATGTTGCCGAGGCCGACGATGCCGAGCGTCTTGCCGTGCAGCTCGAACACCCGCGAGTCCAGGTGGTTACCGACGCGCCACTTGCCGGCGACGACGTCGTTGTGGAACACGACTAGCCGCTTCAGGACCGCGAGCATCAGCATGATCGCGTGCTCGGACACGGCGATCGCGTTGGCGCCGCCGTTGTTCGCGACGGGCACCTTGGCCTTCCGCGCCGACTCGATGTCGACACGGTCGTACCCGGCGCTGAGGAGCTGGACGAGCTTGAGCTTCGGTGCCGAGCGGAAGAACTCGCCGGCGATCGGGCGGCCGAGCCCCATGACGTACTCCGCATCCTTGACCGCCTCGTAAAACTCCGGGGTGTCCTGGTCGACGACCACGAGCTCGAAGCCGGGAGGCGTCAGCTTGCGCGCCATGTCGAGAATCGCGTCGGGCTGCTTGGGAATGAAGAGGATCTTGGTCGCCATATCCGGCTCCTTTTGAGGTTTGACGAGGCGGCTACACCAGCGGGACGGTCGCCGTCACACAGATCTGGTCACCGAGCACGCGCGTCGTATGCCCCTTGCCCGTGGTGTCTTCGACGAGTCGTGCGTCGCCCGGCCCAAACACGTGCTTCGAGCCGTCACCCAGACCGATCTCGAGCTGTCCGGAGAGAATGATCACGAACTGACGCCGCGGCGCCGGATGCCAGTCGAGGAACTGGCCGGCCGGCCACTCGCGGAACGTGATCTGGCTCGCGGCAAGACCCTTCAGCCAGTCCGGTTTCGCCTTGAGCTCGATCTTCTCGATGTGCGCCTGCTGATCGGCGCCCGCGTACATCCGAAATGTCCCCATCGCTTCCTCCCTGGAAGGACTCGAACGGTCGGGATGCTAGCATAGAAGGCGACCCATGACCGGCCGCATGCCGGGACCGACGTCCCACACGTTCTTCTCGCAGCGCCTCCGCCTGCACTACGTCGACTGGGGCAACTCGACGAAGCCCCCGATGGTGATGCTGCACGGCGGCCGCGACCACTGTCGCAACTGGGACTGGGCGGCCGAGGCACTGCGCGACGACTGGCACATCCTGGCGCCCGACCTGCGGGGCCACGGCGACAGCGCGTGGTCGAGCGACGGCAGCTACACCATCGCCGGCTACATCTACGATCTGGCTCAGCTCGTCCACCAGCAGCACCTGGCGCCGGTGACGATCATCGCCCACTCGCTCGGCGGCCAGATCGCCTCTGCGCTACGCCGGCCTCTATCCCGACACCGTCGCCCGGCTCGTGGCCATCGAAGGCCTCGGGCCCTCGCCCGCCCAGCTCGACGAAGTTCAAGACGAAGACGATCGTCGAGCGCATGGACGAGTGGATCGGCGAGCAGCGCGGTCTCGCCGGCCGGCTGCCACGACGCTACAACTCGATCGAGGACGCCCTTCACCGCATGCAGGAAGAGAACCCGCGCCTCACCGCCGAGCAGGCCCGTCATCTGACCGTGCACGGCGCCAACCAGAACGAGGATGGGACGCACAGCTGGAAGTTCGACAACTACGTTCGCGCGTGGCCGCCCTATGACATGCGCGGCCAGGACATCCAGCGCTGTGGTCGCGGATCGCGTGCCCCACCCTGCTCCTCTACGGGCAGGAGAGCCGCGCCGGCAATCCCGTCGAGGACGGGCGGGCCGCACACTTCCGCCACGCGCAGGTGATAGGCATCGACGGCGCCGGCCACTGGCTCCACCACGATCGGCTCGCGGAGTTCCTGCGTATCGTCCGGAGCTTCCTGGCCCGCTGAGGTCGGTCGATGGAAGCAGCGACCGATCGGTTCGTGCTGTTCCTGGTCCCCCACCTCTATCTGACCGTCTTCGTCGTGAGCGCGATCGACGCGATCGGCATTCCGTTTCCTGGCCGCATCGTGCTCGTCCTCGCGGGCGCCTTCGCGAGCACCCGGCTCGAGCTGGCCCTCGCCATCATCGTCCAGCGCGCTCGGCTCGCTCGCCGGAGACCACATCGTTTACCTGGCGGGCGCACGCGGGGGCGAAGCGCTCCTGGCGCTCTACTGCCGGCTCACGCTCGGCT
>CAWBMV010000008.1:0-46111 GCA_963789955.1 uncultured Candidatus Rokubacteria bacterium | reverse complement strand
CGTGGAGTCGGGGCGTAGCGTGGAGGCCGAGCGCAGCGTCTGAATTTGGATACGTAGTCGGTCGTCATTCGGTCTCTGCGTGAGATTTCGGTTGACAGCATTTTTGATAGATCGTGCTGGCTTGTCGTCGGAGGCTGCTGAAAGTCACTCCTGCGGTCGGTGAGCGCACGAAGGCGCGACTGCGTCGTGGCTCGTCGGAAAAATCTGGACGCAGCTGTGATCGTGACTTCTGGAGCTTGCCAGGGGCCCGCGAAACCCGGGTCTAGAGTCTCTTTAGGAAGGAGACTCGTCATGGAAGAGTGCTCGCTCGATCGACTCGGCGACGAGATCGCCGAGCTCTCGGCCCACCTCGATGCCGCGACCGCTCGGCTCCTTGATCTCATCCGCGAGTTCGATGCCCGCAAAGGCTGGAACAACGGCTTCCGCTCGTGCGCGGCCTGGCTGAGCTGGCGCGTCGGTCTCGATCTCGGCGCGGCCCGCGAGCGTGTTCGCGTGGCACACGCGCTCGAGACCTTGCCCCGGCTCGCGCGGGCTCTGGCGCATGGCGAGCTCTCATACGCCAAGATTCGCGCGCTGACTCGCGTGGCCACGGCCGAGACCGAGGAACGGCTGCTGGCGGTTGGGCGCGCCGGCACCGCTGAGCATGTCGAGCGTATCGTGCGCGGCTGGCGCCGGGTGGATCGCAAGGCAGAGGCGTACGAGGAGCAGCGCCGTCACACGAGCCGCGCTCTCCATGTGTATCAAGACGAGGACGGCATGGTCGTCGTCCGCGGACGACTGACACCCGAGGCCGGGGCCGTCCTCATGCGGGCCCTGGATGCAGCCCGCGAAGCGCTATACGAGCAGGGCCGCCAGCAAACCTTCGATGCGCCGATCGACGTTTCCGCGGAAACGCCCACGATGGCGCAGCAACAGGGCGACGCTCTGGCCCTGCTCGCGGAGACGGCGTTGCATCACGGCGTCGATCCGGGCGCGTCAGGGGAGCGTTACCAGGTGGTGGTGCACGTCGACGCCCCGGTGCTGGCCGACCCGGACGCGCCGGGCCAGTCCGTCCTCGAAGACGGTGCGCGCGTTTCCGCGGAAACGTCTCAACGTCTGGCGTGCGACGCGAGTCGCGTGCTGATGCAACACGCCGCCGACGGACGGGTCGTAGAGGTCGGCGCGCGAAATCGGACGATTCCTCCCGCGCTACGGCGTGCGTTACATCATCGCGACCGTGGTTGTCGCTTTCCGGGCTGCGGCGTGCGGTTCGGACAAGGCCATCACATCCGTCACTGGGCGCAGGGAGGCCCAACCACGCTTTCGAATCTCGCTCTACTGTGTCGCCGGCATCATCGAGCGGTTCACGAGGAAGGCTATCGAGTCGTTCGAGGGGCGGACGGTGAGGTTTGCTTTCGCCGTCCGGACGGTCGAATTCTTCCCGAAGTGCCACTCCCGGCTGGAGTCCCTGACCATCCGGCGGGCGTGCTACGAGCACGGAACGATATGGAAGGTCTCGCCATTCGCGCGCACACCGCGACGCCCGGATGGGGCGGGGAGCGTCTCAAGCTCGGGTACGCGATCGACGTCTTGCATCCTCGGTGCGCGGGAGGGTGAGCTCGGCTCACGGTGAAGGCCACGCCTTCGTCACCTCCTGTGAGATGCTAGGTCCGAGGAGAGCGACGATGGCTGACGACACGCTGCACGCGGAAGTCGAGCGACTCAAAGCCGAGAACGCCGCGCTGAAGGCCCAGGCCACACGCGGCATCTCGATGAAGGTCAGCGAGAAGGGCGGAGTCTCCGTCTACGGGCTCGGCCGGTTTCCCGTCACCCTCTATAAAGAGCAGTGGACCAAGCTGCTCGACCTGGCCGACGACATCCGCGCCTTCATCAAGACCCACGACTCCGAGCTCAAAGCCAAGGAGCCTCGCTGAGCGACCCGGCGCGTCACTCCAGGCGGACGATCCGCGCGATCGACGGCACGTTCGCCTGATTGAGGACGAACAGCATGTAGTACCCGGGTGGTGCCGTCTGTCGATTCGGCGGGCCGAGGATGGTCGCGTTCGTCGACGTCGGCGCCACCAGCGGGAGCTGAACGTGACGCTGGTTCGTGTCGAAGGCGTGCGTCATCGAGCCGAGGCCGATCAGCACGGCCTCGGATATCGGCCCACCTGAGAAGGACACGTTGAAGCTCGCGCCGTAGCCGATGGTCGCCGGCGCCGCCGTGATCGCCGGGCGCGGCTCCCGCATGTACGGCGGATAGAGATACCTGAAGGTGGGCTTCTCGTCCTCCGCGTCTGGTGGCGCGATCTCGCTGCGGCTGCGCCCGCCCGCCACGAACACGCGGCCGTCCGGGAGCAGCAGCGCCACGTTGTGGTACCCGCGCGCCTCACCGGCCGGCCCGCCCGCCGACATGCCCACCGTGAACGACGGCGCCGGCGGCCGCAGGTCGAGATACTGCGCGTGGCGCACGCCGTCGGGCTGGGCGATTGTCGGCTGCGAGTCGTCGTGTCCGTTGAGCACGAGCACCTTACCGTCGGGCAGGAGAACGGTGGCCGGGTGGCGGCGGTTGACGCCCATCTCGAGGCTCGACGGCGCCCATTGCTTGGCGCAGAACTCATAGACGTCGATGTGATGCTCGTCGTCGCTGCCGCGCCCGCCGCCTGCCTGCACGACGCTGCCGTTGCCGTAGCCCCACTCGCCGTCGAGCACGCGCAGGGGGAGCAGCGCGGAGGACGTGCCGTGGTTGCGGCCGTCGGCCGCGACGGCGCCCGGACGCACCATCGCGGTCTGCGGGATCCAGCGGCTTCCCGGCGCCGCGTCGGGGAGCAGATAGACGGGAACGCCGGCCCCGCCGAACATCAGGAGCGCGTTGCCGGCCTCGGGCCTCGGAATCGGGAACACGTGCGTGTAGTCCGGGTTCCACACCTCGAGCGGTGTCTCGGCGTGGGTCGAGATCAGGCTCCAGCCGGTGCTCGGGTCGTAGACCTCCACGCTGCGGTTCGGCGTGCCGTCGGCCAGATGGTGGTGCCCGCTGGCGTCGCTGGAGTTCAACGTGACGAAGTCGAGGCCCGAGGTGACGAGCATCCGCGAGTCGGGCAGACGCGTGACCGCGGAGTACCACCGCCGCGGGAGATTCGACTGGCCCGGGCTGAACGACGCGTCGATCTTCGTCCACTGACCGCTGCCGCTCGTGGTGAACGAGGAATAGCGCGTGGCGTACTCGAGGCCGTAGAGCACGTCGACCGTCGTCGTCCGATCGGGGCTGGCGATCGAGTAGAGCTCGGTGCCGCCCGCGACGAAGATGTTGCCGTTCGCGGTCAGCGAATGGCCGGAGCAGAACAGCGTGTCGGAGTTGTACCAGTGATTGCCGCTCGCGTCGTCGAAGATGCTCGTGGTCAGGTGCGGCGTGCTCTCGGCGCTGAGCAACACGGCAGGGGGCAAGGCCTGCCCGAGCGGCGTGGGCGTGAACGAGGCCGCCTTGACGCGGTCGTCGGCTCGACCGAACAGCATGATGCGGATGTCGGCGATCGGCGTACCGTCCGGGCCGAGCGTGCCCGGAGGCAGCAGGGTCGCGTGGACCGGCGCGAACAGGGCATAGGTCGACACCGGGTGGGGCGCGACGAAGTAGATCGGTGCCTGGCTCGCCGACGGCGCCCAGATGTCGGGCACGGCCCGACGCGGGAGCCCCGGCAGTGACGGTAAGGTGGGGCACGATTGCGCGAACGCCGGAGGCGCCGGGAACATCACCAGACCGGCGGCAACGGCAGCGATGCTGACGAGGCGGCGAAGCGCTGAGGATCGTCGCATAAGGGGGCAACAATAGCAGGTTTGCGGATTCCGAGGCTCGCCGGACAGTGTGACCCGGCGTTCCAGGGCGTGCGCGATGCGCTCGCCGAAGTGCTCGCCTCTGGCTTCGAGGTGGGCGCAGCGCTGGCCGTCTACGTCGACGGCCGTCGTGTCGTCGACCTCTGGGGCGGATACGCCGACGCCGCGCGGACGCGGCCCTGGCAGCGCGACACGATCGTCAATCTCTACTCGGTCGGCAAGGCGATCGGTGCCGTCTGCGCGCTGCGTCTCGTCGATGCCGGCCGCCTCGATCTCGACGCACCGGTCGCCCGCTACTGGCCCGAGTTCGCGCGCGCGAACAAGGAGCAGCTGCCGGTGCGTTATCTCCTGACGCACCAGGCCGCCCTGCCGGCGATCGCGCGGCCGCTGCCGCCCGGGGCGTGGACCCGGTGGGACGCGATCACCGAGGCGCTCGCGGAGCAGGCGCCCTGGTGGGAGCCGGGCGCCGGGCACGGGTATCACGTCAACACGCAGGGGTTCTTGATCGGTGAGGTCGTGCGGCGCATCACCGGTCAGACGTTCGGGAGCTACCTGCGCGAGAGCCTCACCGGACCCGCGGGCATCGACTTCTTCGTCGGCTTCGGCCCTGAGCTCGACGCGCGCTGCGCGGACCGCGCGCGGCGTTGCGCGGCTCTATTCCGCGCTGGCCGGCAACGGCCGGCTCGACGGTTTCAGCGTGCTATCGCCGGAGATCATCGCGCGTGCGAGCCAGCAGGTGTACGGCGACGACATCATGGTCGAGCGCCCGACGCGCTTCGGGCTCGGATTCCAGCTCACGATGGCCGAGCGACGGCTGGGGCCGAATCCGCGGGCCTTCGGACACTTCGGGGCCGGAGGCTCGCTCGGGTTCGCCGATCCCGACGCGCGCGTCGCCTTCGGCTACGCGATGAATCAGTCGCGAGCCGGATGGCAGCACAAGCACGTCCGTCACTTCATTGATCTGGTTTATGCTGCGCTCTGAACGACCTCGCGAACAGGAGACAGGACGATGAGCGCCACCCCGACGTTCGGACGCTACGCCGAAATTCCCGTCGACCAGATGACCGCGGAGCAGAAGGACGGCTTTCGCTTCCTGGTCGAGGGCCCGCGCGGCCGCTTGCCCGGCCCGTACAAGGTGTGGGTGCACAATCCGAAGCTGCTCCGTGCCGCCGCCCCGCTCGGCGAGCACTTCACGCCGGGCCATTCGTCGCTGACGGAGCGTGAGCGGGAGATTGCGGTGATCGTGATCACCAGCAAGTGGCACGCGGCCTATCCGGCCGCCGCGCACGAGAAGCGCGGCAAGGAGGTCGGCCTGCCCGTGCCCGCCGTTGAAGCGATGATGGCGGGGCTTCCGGCCTCGTTCGCCGACTTGAGGGAGCAGGTCGTCTACGAGCTCGCGACGACGCTCGCCAACGGCCGGCTGGTCTCGCAGGGCTTGTACGATCGCGCGATCAAGGCGCTCGGCCACGAGAGCATCACCGACATGGTCGTGCTGATGGGGTACTACACGGCCGTCTCGCTGACGATGAACGTCTATGACGTGCCGGCCGGAACTCCCGGCCTGGCTCGCTGAGGCCGAGCATGGGATCCCTGAAGATCGCGCCGCTCCATCCCTCGCTCGGCGCCGAGATCTCCGGCATCGATCTCAGCCGCCCGATCGACGCGCCCACTCGCGAGGCCTTGTCGCAGGCACTCGCCGACCATCTGGCGGTCGTGTTCAGGGGGCAAACGTTGACCCCGGACCAGTATCTCGCGGCCGCGTCGACGTTCGGCCCGCCGATGGAGCAGCACTACTCGCAGCACAACATGCCCGACTTCCCGTTGATCGGGCTGATCTGGCACCGGAACGGCCAGCAGCCGGCGGAGCGGTGGCACACGGACCACACCAACCGTGAGCGCCCGCCGGCCGCGACGATCCTGTACGGCGTGGAGATTCCCTCGGCCGGCGGCGGGACGAGCGTGGCCAACATGCGTGCGGCCTACGTCGCGCTACCGGAGGGTGAGCGCCGGCGCCTCGATTCGCTGAAGACGTTCAACAGCCTGGACCGCGATCGCGCCGACACGCGCCAGGACGACGTCGACAAGTACGGCAAGCCGATCGAGCACCCGATGGTGCGCACGCACCCCGTGCACGGATCGAGGGCGGTGTACTTTCACATCACCAAGGCGACGCACATCGAGGGCATGACGCCGGAAGCGAGCCGCGCCTACATGTCCGACCTGCTCGACCGGATGATCAAGCCGGAGATCGTCTATCACCACCTCTGGCGCAAGGGCGACGTGCTGGTGATCGACGACCGCGCGACGATGCACCGGGCGCACGGCGACTACGACCGGAGCGAGAGCCGGATCCTCTGGCGGATCATCGTGGAAGGCGACCGCCCGCGGCTCGTGTGAGGGCCTGAGCGCGACGCTACGAGGTCGCTCCAGGCCCTAGGTCGCGCTCCGCTTCCGCGAGCAGCTCGTCGAAGGACGGCGGGAGCTCGAGCGTGCGGCCGACGACCCCAGGACTGTAACCCTGGAGCCAGTAGCTGTTGGTCGGATGCCCGCCGCCCGCGACCACGACGATGAAGTTGTCGGGGCTGGCCGTGATCGGCCACGGGTCGAGCGCGATGCTGTCGCGCACGACCTTGCTCGAGTCGATCTCGATCCACGCCGGACAGCCCGCGCGACGCAGATGCTCGGTGGGAATGCGCGAGTGCTCCCAGAGAAAGTCGCGGATCGAAGTTTTCGTCCAGCCGAGACCGGCCATCGTGTTCGCCACGACACCCGGAATCATCAGGATGCCCGGGGTGCCGTGGTCGTAGCCGGCCAGGCCCGGCATGTTGGGCACGCGCATGAAGTCGGCCATGCGGTACATGCCCTGCAGCGCGTCCTCTTCGGGCGTCTCCTTCTTCGCGCCGCGCCGGCGGATGTTGGTCGCCCCGTTCGCGAACGCGAGCGAGATCGAATTCTGCCCCGGTGCGAAGGCGTGACGCTCCGTCGCGTGCGTCGCCCACCCACCCGGCAGGCCCGCCTCGTCCTCGGCGAAGACGACGTTGGTGTAGCGGACGCCGCCGTAGTTGGCCATGGTGCCGATGCCGGGCAGCGCGCCGCCGACGTTCTGCTGCAGGAGACGCAGCGCGCGCCCGATGCTCGCGCCCGCCGGCCGCTGGGGATCCGGGCCGAGGCAGCCGAAGCCGGCGTTCAGCCGGATCTGGGCGCCGATGGGCCCGTTGACGATGACGACGGGGAAGGCGCTGCCCGACGCGGCCTGGAGCTGCGCGCTCCCTGATTCGGGATCGAGGAACGCGTCGACCGCGGCCACGAGCACCGGCAGGTACTCCGGGCGTCCGCCGGCCATCGCGAGCGCGATCGCGCACGTCTCGATCGTGGTCACGCCGCCGCGGGGCGGGAAGATGCCCACGCGACGCCCGCGCGGCTCGGTGGCGCCGCGGAGGATCCAGTCGACGCGCTCGCGCGTCGGGGGCCAGAGCGGAAGGCCGTCACCCCAGCGGTTCGCGAGCATCAGATGATTCACGCGCGAGAACGCATCCTCGACGCTCGCGCCCTGAACCTTGATCATCGCCGCGCCGGCCGCGCCGTCGCCGCCGAAGGCCGAGCGCCAGCGCGTGAGGCCGTCGTAGAACTCGTGCTTGCGCGCCTCTACCGGCGAGATGTCGCTCCCCGGCAGGAACATGTCGATGGGGAAGGTGACCATCGCCGCATCCGGCGCCAGGCCGAGACCGGCGACGGCGTTCGTCATCACCCCGACGAAGTCCGCGCGGGTCAGGGTGACGGTCGGGATTCCCTGTGCTTCGAGCCTGGCGGCCGCCCGGCCGCATGCAGTGGCGCAGGACCCTCAGGCAGCGTTGCCGATGATGACCGCGTCGACGCCGCTCTGTTTCACTTGCGCCGCCGTCTCCTCGGAGCCGATCACGGCGTTGCCCTGAGGAAAGGCGTCGATCGGCAGCACTTCGATCCTCGGGAAGTCGGCCTCGAGCAGCTTCTTCAAGAGGGGCAGCATGCGGAAGGCCTGCCACTGGTCGTTGCTGACGAAGCCGATGCGCTTGCCTTCGAGGGCGGTGATGCGCGGGGCAAACGGCTGCTTCACCTCGATCGCGCCGGACGGATCGTGAAACTCGAGCGTGACCATGCGGTGGCCTCCTGAAGACTCCTTGCTTGCGTGTCGATTATAGGACGTTGACTCGTCCCGAAGCACGCCGATACGATGGGCGCGATGACGCGGGCGGAGTACGAGAGGCTCATCGATCTGGGAGTGTTCCAGCCGGGAGAGGCCATCGAGCTCATCGGTGGTGAGCTCATGGTCGCCGAACCGCAAGGCGCCCCGCACTACACGGCGATCCGCAAAACCGCGAAGGCGCTCGAGGCGGCATTCGGGCCGGGATGGGACGTGCGGACGGAGGGCCCCATCGGGCTCGACGACGAGTCGGAGCCCGAGCCCGACGTCGCGGTCGTCCCCGGAGCGCCGGACGACTACGCTCATGCGCATCCCTCGCGTCCGGTACTCACCGTGGAAGTGGCCGAGTCGAGCCTCGTTCTTGATCGACAGCGCAAGGGCAGTCTCTACGCTCGAGCCGGATTATCCGACTACTGGGTACTCAACCTGATCGACCGCGTCCTCGAGGTGTACCGAGAGCCGCTCGCGGATCCTGCCGCGCCGTTCGGCTGGCGTTACGGTCGGGGCGAAGTACTCGACGCCTCAGGCCGGGTTACGCCGCTGGCCGCGCCGGGATCGAGTATCCCGGTCTTGCAGCTTCTACCCTGACTCGCTGCCGAGCCTAAAGCTTGATCCCCAGCAGCTTCGCCGCCGTCTCGCCGAGCATCGCCCGGCGCTCCGCGTCGCTGAAGCCCGGCGCCTTCAGGATGTGGTCGACCGACTTGTCCTGCCACGGGATCGGATGATCGGTGCCGATGACGAGCTGGCTCGACGCCGACTTCCGCGGCGAGGTGGCGCAGCGCCTCCGAGGTGAAGACCAGCGTGTCGTAGTACATCTGCCGCAGGTACTCCGTCGGCTTCTTCTTCAGCTTGACGCCGGTGTCCATGTCCGGCGCGACGCGCAGGCGTTGTCCGAGCGCGGCGCGTACGACGGCAGGAAGCCGCCGCCGTGCGCCGAGCAGATCTTGAGCCCCGGGAAGCGGTCGAGCGTGCCCTCGAAGATCAGGTGCGAGAGCGCGATGGTGGTGTCGAGCGGGTTGCCGATGGTGTTGGCGAGCCAGCCGTTGCCCTTGAACCGCTTGGCGAGCTCCGGCGTGCTCTGCGGGTGGATGAAGATCAGCACGCCCAGCTCCTCGGCCTTGGCCCAGAACGGGTGGAACTTCGGGTCGGAGAACTCCTCGCCGGCGACGCTCGCGCCGACGGCCGCGCCGCGCAGCCCGAGCTTCTTCACGCCGTGCTCGAGCTGCTGCACCGCCAGGTCCGGGATACTGCAGCGCGACCGACGCGAAGGCGACGAAGCGGTCCGGGTACGTCGCGCAGAACTCGGCGAGCCGCTCGTTCTGGATCTTGATCACCTGGGTCGCGAGGTCGCGCTCCGCCCGGTACCACTGCGGGTTGATGCTGAGCGCCTCGACGTCGATGCCCTGCGCGTCCATCTCGGCGATGCGCCGCGGGCCCACCTCGTCGATGCCCGGGCCCGCGCTGGTCGTCCACCTTCAGGCCCAGCAGCGCGTAGCGCCTCCGGGATCACGCAGTGCGCGTGCACGTCGATCGTCTTCACGCGGCGGCCGCCGACGACGATCTCGCGCCGCCGACTCTTCGTGCTCGCTTCACCACGCCGCTCGCCTGATCTCGCGGGCGCCTTCCCTCTGGCAGCCGGTCGTGCCTGAGTACGGGTGCGGGCCTGCGCGGCGAGGACCACATCACACGTGGTGAAGGCGATGTCATGACTGGCGAACGCGGTGTGCGTACTCATTGGTCTCTCCCTGAGATCGGTGTTCGTAGAACGGCGAGCTCGGCCGGCTTCCGTTGGCACACGTCGACTGCCGTCGCGGCTAGTACCCGCGTGACCTGTTCCATCTCGCTCACGAGCACGCAGGCGTCGTCTTCGTCCGTGTTGCCACGGATCGTCGCGGGCCCGTACAGAAGACACGGTATGCCGGCCTTCCAGAGATGACACGTGTCGTCCGCGCTGTACGAATGCGGCAGCACGGTGCCGATGGCCTTCGGCTCCCGGCCGGTCACGGCGCGATAGCTCCGCGCGACGGCCTGCACGATGGGCGCGTCGGTCGGCATGTCGAACGGGTCCATCACCAGGCGCCGGCGTCCCTTGAAGCTCGCCGGCGGCGGAATCTCGATCTCGTAGCGAAGCTCGGAATCGCGCGCGGCGATCGGATCGAGCGCGCGCCGGATGTCGGCGACGATGCCGTCGATCGTTTGCCCCGGCACGAAGTGCACGTCGACCAGGATCGTGCACAGGTCGGGTACGTACGGCGGCTCGACGAGCACGTAGTCCTGGCCGCGGCCGCCGAGAATGCTGCCGACGTTGAGCCGCGGGAAGGCGGGCAGGTCGGGTCGCGGCGTATGACGGAACTCGACGTGCTCGAGCGCCCGGACGATCTGCGTCATCTTCTGCACCGCGTTCACCGTGCCCTCGAGGCGCCCGATGTGTCCGGTCACCCCGTACGCGTGAATCGCCATGTGCACGATGCCCGAGTGCACCGTGACGAGGTGGTCGGCGCCGAACGGCTCGGCGACGACGGCCGCGTCGGTGCGCAGACCGCTCTGCATCAGGAAATGCGTGCCCTCGCCGCCCTGCGTCTCGCCCGCGACGCAGGCGACCACCAGATCTCCGGCGAGCCGAACGCCGGAGCGGCGTATGGCCTCGGCGGTCATGATGATGCTGGCAAGCCCGCCCTTCATGTTCTGCACGCCGTGGCCGTACAGGCGATCGCCTTCGAGGCTGGGTGTCCACGGATCGCGCTTCCATCGGCGGGTGAGCGCGTTGATGTCGGTGTGGCCGTTGAGCATGAGGCTCGCCCCGCCGCCGGTACCGCGCAGGGTGGCGATCGTCTGGAACCGCCCGGGCTCGATCTCCTGCAGATCGACGTCGTACCCGCGGGCGCGGAAGAGCTTCTCGAGGAACAGCGCAACCGGCGTTTCTTCGGTCTTGAAGCTCGGGATCCGGATGAGATCGCTGGCCAGCTCGATCAGACCGCGAGAATCGACCTGCGCCAGCACCGCGCGAGTCGAGTCATCCATCGCGCGTCGTGTCCCTCATGCCGGCGAGGATCAGACGAAGGTGAGCGGCTCGACGTGGGCTTCGCCGCGCGCGAAGCGGCCGATGTCGAGCGGGCCGGCGTCCATCGTGACGGCGCGGCCGTGGGCGAGCATCTCGGCCATGAGCTGGCCGGCGATCGGACCGTGCATGAAGCCATGGCCGCTGAAGCCGGCGATGACGTAAAGGCCGGCGGCGCCGGGCACGGCGCTGACGATCCCGGTCTGGTCCGGCGTCATCTCGTAGAGGCCCGCCCATGCCCGCATCAGCTCGGCATCGGCCAGAACGGGCGCCCGGTGGATCGCGCGCTCGATCAGCGCGGGCTCGAGGCTCCGGTCGATCTCGGTGCTGAAGCCGTCGGGCTCGTCTCGCCGGCCGTGGCCGAGCAAGAGCCCGGGGCCTTCACGGCGCAGCGAGAAGTTCGTGTGCGGGTCGATGATGAACGGCGTCGCCGCCGGGATGCGCGAGGCCGGAAACGGCGCGGTCATGAACTTGTGACGCCGGTGCGGACGCACGGGGATGTCGACACCCGCCAATTGGCCGACGACACCCGACCAGGCGCCGGTCGCGATGACGGTGGCGCGCGCCTCGAACGAGCCGGCGGCGGTGGTGACGCCGAGCACTCGATCGCCCGCGCGGATGAAGCCGAGGACCTCGTGCTGTTGCTTGATCGTCACGCCAAGATCGCGCGCACGGGCGGCGATCGCGGTCGTGCACAGATACGGATCGGCGTAGCCGTCGCGCGGCGTGTAGGTGGCGCCGAGCAGATCGCCGGTGTTGAGATACGGGCACAGCGCGCGCGTCGCCGCGGCGTCGAGCAGCTCGACTTTCACGCCCAGGCTCTGCTGGAGCGCGACGCTGCGCCGCGCGGTCACCAGCTCGTCCTCGCTGCCGATCAGGATCAGGTAGCCGTGCTGGCGGAAGTTGGGATCGACGCCGAACTCGTCGCGGAAGCGCTCGTAGGTGACGATGCTGTGCGTGGTCAGCTCGACGCCCAGCGGGTTCGCGTACTGGTGGCGGATGCCGCCACTCGCGAGGGCGGTCGAGCCGGAGCAGACGGTGTCGCGCTCGAGGACGATCACCGGGCCCACGCCGAGCCGGGCCAGGTGGTAGGCCGTGCTCACACCCATGATCCCGGCGCCGACGATCACGACGTCCGCGGTGTCCGCCACGCCGCCACCATAAGCCGCTTGAACCGGCCTG
Source organism: uncultured Candidatus Rokubacteria bacterium (assembly GCA_963789955.1). GTDB lineage: Bacteria > Methylomirabilota > Methylomirabilia > Rokubacteriales > CSP1-6 > AR31. The sequence goes on along the minus strand of CAWBMV010000008.1, from coordinate 33,884 downwards.
GCAAGACGGCGATCATGGCCGCCGGAGGAAGGCACATGGCCACGATCGATCCTGTGTGGGCGTCGGTTGCAGAGCTGTCCCGCGCGTTCGAGGCGCGGACCTTGTCACCGGTCGATGCCGTCGAGGCGCTGCTCGGGCGGATCCGCCGGCGCAATCCAGCCCTGCATGCCTTCATCGCCGTCTACGAGCCCGAGGCGCGGCTGGCGGCCGAGGCCGCCGACAAGGCCATTCGCTCCGGCCATCGCGTGGGTCCGCTCCACGGTGTTCCGATCGCCCTCAAGGATCTCGTCGATCTCCAGGGCCGCGTCACGACCGGCGGATCGAAGGTATGGGCCGAGCGCGTGTCGCCGGTCACCGCGACGCTCGCCGAGCGGCTCATCGGGGCGGGCATGATCGTGCTCGGCAAGACGCACACGGTCGAGTTCGCGATGGGCAGCTGGGGCACCAACACGCACATGGGCACCCCGCGCAATCCGTGGGATCTCTCGGTTCATCGCACGCCCGGCGGCTCGTCCAGCGGCTCGGGTGTCGCGGTCTCCGCAGGCTTGGCACCGGTCGCGATCGGTACCGACACGGGCGGCTCCGTCAGAATTCCCGCGGCCTGGTGCGGCATCGTCGGGCTCAAGGTGACGGCGGGACGGATCAGCACCTACGGCGTGCTCCCGCTCAGCTCCACGCTCGATACGCCGGGACCGCTGGCGCGCTCGGTCGAGGATGCCGCGCTGATCTATCGCGTGCTCAGTGGAGCCGACCCGCGGGATCCGCAGACACTCGCGTGGGCACCCGTCGATCCGCTGCCGACTCTGCGTCGTGGGGTCGCGGGGCTGCGGCTGGCCGTGCTGCCCGACGCCGAGCGGGTCGGGGTCGAGAAGGAAGTGCTGGCGGCGTACGACGCCGCGGTGAATGCGCTCGGCGGGCTCGGCGCGCAGATCGTCCGCGTCGGCTTCCCACGGCGTCTGGCCGACTACACCGCCGCAACCGGCGTGATCATCGGTGCCGAGGGCTACCGCTTCGTCGGGCACCTGGTCGATGACGCGACGCTGCCGACGGATCCTCACGTGCGGCCCCGCATCCAGCTCGGCAAGAACATCTCGGCGCGCGACTATCTCCTGGCGCTCGCGCAGCAAGAGGAGCACAAGCGCGAGTTCGCCGCCGCGCTCGCCGATGTCGACGCGGTGCTGACGCCGACCGCGCAGACCGCAGCGATTCCAATCGATCGCGTGGACCAGTCGACCACGTCGGCTCACTTCACGCGGCCCGGCAACTACCTCGGACTGTGCGGCCTCGCGATCCCCAGTGGATTCTCGGCCGAAGGCCTGCCGCTCTCGCTCCAGATCCTGTGTCACGCCGGACAGGAGTCGACGGCGCTACGCATCGGCTGGGCGTACGAGCAGGCCACGAGTTGGAAGGCTCGCCGGCCGCCGGAGCCGTAAGCAGCTCGTTTCGCGCGGGCCATCGGGCGTAGTGCCCGAAGTCGTCGCCAACAAGTCACCGCCGAGTCGGCCCACCGCTCGCGACATCCAAACCCGCCGCCTCGCCCGTAGCTCTCGGTGAGGAGGACGTAGGCGATGGGTGCTCGCGGAATCATCGGAGCTGGTAGCGCGCTGGCCGTAATCGTAGCCGCGCTGGCCGCATCGGCCGCGCCGGCTCCTGCCGTCGATATCCGGGTCTTCCAGTTTCAACCCGACGCTGTCGAGGTCCGAGCCGGGACCGCGATCACGTGGACCAACCGTGACGAGATCGAGCACACGGTGACGTCGGGCGATCCCGAGCATCGCGGCGGCCGCTTCGACGTGCGCCTGCCGGGCCGCGGCACTACGAGGATGGTCACGTTCAGTGAACCGGGTGTCTATCCCTACTTCTGTGATCGGCACCCGTCGATGCGCGGCGAGATCCGCGTCAACTCAACCAACGAAAGGAGCGAGCGATGAAACAGCAGATTATCGCGTGGGTGGGGGCAGCGAGCGTGGTGATGCTGGCGGGCTGCACGCAATCGATGGCGCAGCAGCCCGGGCACGGAGCGATGTCGATGCCGACGGCGTCGACCTCCGGCACCAAGGCGGCGGAGCTGCGTGCCGGCCTCAACAACCTCTTCTCGGAGCACGTGTACCTCGCGGGAGCCGCGACCAACGCGGCGCTCGGCGGGCGCGAGGCGGAGTTCAAGGCGGCGGCCGGCGCGCTCGACGCCAACTCCGTGGCCATCTCGAAGGCGATCGGTTCCGTGTACGGCGAGGGCGCCGAGAAGGCGTTCCTGCCCCTGTGGCGCCGCCACATCGGCTTCGTCGTCGACTACACGGTCGGCGTCGCCGGCAACGACAAGACCAAGCAAGACAAGGCGGTCAACGATCTCGTCGCCTATACGCAGGACTTCGGCGCGTTTCTGAGTGCCGCGAATCCGAATCTGCCGAAGTCGGTCGTCGCCGACCTCGTGAAGCACCACGTGGTCACGCTCAAGACCGTCATCGACGCGCAGGCGTCGAAGGATCCGGCGCGCGCCTACACCGCGCTACGCGCCGCGGCCGGTCACATGCAGATGATCGCGGATCCGCTGGCGGAGGCGATCGTGAAGCAGTTCCCGGACCGGTTTGCCGGATAGGTCCGGCCAACCTACTGCAGAGCGCGCCCCGGGGTCAAACCCTCGGGGCGCGCTCGTCTTCAGGCTTTGGCGGGTGGGCGCGGCGTGATGTGGCCGCAGCGACTACACGTGCGATTCTTTTCCGAGCCGTAGAACTCCTCGTAGGCGCGCGAGACCGGATCCTCACGATAGTCGGCGACCTGCTTGACGCTCTGGTGGAGCTGAGCTCCGCACTGCTCGCAGAACCAGGTGAAGCGATCGCTCTCGTCCGGCCGGCGCTTGCGCTCGAGGACGAGGACGAACGCGTCGGGAGAGAAGCCGCGGGGAATGGGGCGTGCCCGCGGGGCAGTAGACGATCTGGCCCTCGCGGATCAGCGCGATCTTCTCGTCACCCTCCGGCGTCCGATAGTGGAGGTTCATGTCGCCCTTGATCATGTACATGACCTCGTCGCTCGGATCGCTGTGGAACTCGCTGCGGAACTCGCGGCCCCGGGCGACGAAGGCGATGCTGTCGGGGGCCTGCCACAGGACCGTGTTGGGCCGGCCCGAGCCGCGGATGCTGCTCATGACCTGACCGAGGTCGACCGCTTTGATCTCGTCCATGACTACTCCTTCGTCACGTGCTCGACGCGCAGGTCGAAGCCGCTCGGATGCAGGCTGAAGCCCTTCACGTTGGCGCGCGTGGCGACGACCTGGACCTCGTGGTCGACGAAGATCCACGGCGCGTCCTCCACGATGAGGCGCTGCGCCTTCTTGTAGAGCTCGGCGCGCCGGCTCCGGTCGGTGAGCTGCCGCGCCTGTACGAGGAGCTGATCGACCTCGGGATTGTTGTAGTTCGACCGGTTCGGCAGGGGCTGGTTCTTCGAGAAGAAGAGCGGATACATGGACAGGTCCGGATCCTCCGATTTCAGGAACCAGGACAGCGCGAACATCGCGGGCGCGTCGGATCGCACCTTGCCCAGATAGGAGCCCCACTCGAACGTCTTCAGCTGCGCCTTGACGCCCACGGCGGCCAGGTTCGCCTGGATCACCGTCGACATCTCGACCGGCGCCTGCATGCCGGAGCCCGACTCCGGCACCCAGAAATCGACCTCGAGCCCGTTCGGGTACCCGGCCTCGGCGAGGAGCTTCCTGGCGGCGCCGGGATCGTACGCGTACTTGTGGACGTTCGGCTCGAAGGCCCAGGTACCCGGGAGCAGGGGACCGACGGCGGGGATCCCGGTGCCCTTCAGGATGTCGCGCACGATCGCGTCCTTGTTCACGGCGTGGTTGAAGGCCTGGCGCACGCGGCGATCCGTGAACGGCTTCTTCTCGACGTTGAAGCCCGCGTACCAGACGGTCAATCCGGTGGCCTTGTACACGGTGACGCCCGACGTCTTCTCGAGGCGCCCGACGAAATCGGGCGGGATCGGCAGAATGAGGTCCACACCGCCGGTCAGGAGCTCGGACACGCGGGTGTTGGCCTCGGGGATGCCGCGATAGACGAGCGCCTGCGGCTTGCCCTTGACGCCCCAATAGTCGTCGTTGCGTCGGAGCACGAGGCGGCTCCCGCGCTCCCACGACTCGAACTTGTACCGGCCGCTCCCCACCGGCTTCGCATCGAAATCGGCGGGCGCCTTCGTGAAGGCCGTCGGGCTGACGATCGCGCAGTTGGGCAGCGCGAGGAGCGCCAGGAGCGAGCCGGTCGGATATTTCAGATGCAGCTGCACGGTCTGAGGATCGATCACCTCGACCGCTTTCACGCTCGACAGGTACCCCGTGACGAACGTCCACTTGCCGCTCTTGGCGTGCGGGTGGGCCGGGTCGATGATGCGGTCGAAGGTGAACTTGACGGCGGCGGCATCGAGCGGCGTGCCGTCGTGAAAGCGCACACCCCGGCGCAGCTTGAACGTCCAGACCATTCCGTCGGGCGAGGTGGTCCAGGACTCCGCGAGCCCGGGGATCACCTCGGTACTGTCGGCGCGCGTCGCGACCAAGGTCTCGAAGATCTCGGCGGTCACCCGCAAGGTGTGAAGTCCCAGCGCCTGGCCGGGATCGAGCCCCGGCGGCTCGGCTTCCATGCCCACCACGACGACATCGCGCGGGATTTGCGCGCTGGCCGGGGGTGCGAGAAGCACAGCGGCGAGCAGGGCTGCGACGAACGGAATCGATCGTGTCATGCTCTCTTATAGCGCCGTGATTCCGGCGGCGCAATCACCGCCGTCGCAGCTGGCGCAGCTCGCCGAGTGTCATGTTCGGAATGGTCACGCCGTTGCCGGCGACCCATCCGGCCATCGGCTGGCTGTCGGGCCACGGTGTCGCCTTCGCGATCCCCCAGTCGCCTTCGACGACGTGGTCCGGGCCCTGGACGCGAAACGCGAACGAGTCGCCGGTGACCCTTCTCGCCGATATCTCGAAGCGCGACCGGTCCAGATCCACCGGCCGCGAGTCCCATGTCTTCGGAAGCGCGCCGGCGCCCTCCGGAAAGCCCGTGGCCATCAGGCGCAGGACGAGGATCATGACGCGCGCGACTCGCGTCTGGTACTTGGCGCGGAACGCCTCGGCCTCCTCGGCACCCTGAACGCCGAAGAACAGGAAGCTCGAGTCCGGCTGGGTGAAGTGCAGGAGCTTTCGTGGGCGCGAGCCGGACAGATCCTCGAACGAGACCTCGTAGTTCGTGAAGACCGAGAAGTTGTAGGTGCCCGCCACGTCCTCGCGCGCCGCCCTCGTCACGCGCATCTTGATCTGCCCCATGCAGCCGAGATCGGAGCAGCCTTTCCAGGTGACGAGCGGCGGTGCGTCGGCGAGCAGCGCTGCCGGGAACGCGAGGAGACAGCAGAGAACGACGAGGGCTCGTGTCACTTGATCGCGAAGCAGTAGAAGAAGCCGTTGCCTCCCGTGCTCTTCAGGTCGTTCTGGCTACACCCGCCATCGGGACCCCGTGAGGGATGCGAGGAGTTCCACGACTTCGACGAGTCGTCGTCTCTGAGCCCCTGGCGATCGTGGTGGCCGACCATCGCCGAGCCCTGGGTGCTCTTCGCCCAGTTGCCGCACGTGCGATCCTCGGCGCCGGCGAACGCGGTGCCGTCCGGCTGCGAGCCCGTGAGGATGTCGTGCATGTTCGGCGTGTCGCCGCGTCCGTTCACCATCTCGCCCTTCTCGGTCAGCGCGGTCTGCTTGCTGATGTTGTTGGTGCCGTGCAGCTCGGCCAGGCTCTTCGCGACGACGGTGCCCTTCGCGTTCTGCCAGGGGCCGCTCCCGATGCGGTCGCGGGCGTTGACGGCGCCGGGCCCTTGCGTGCTCAGGTACGCGTGCCACGTCTTGCCGCCGGCGCCTGCCGCCTGAGCCAGCATCTGGCACTGCTTGTCGGCGCCCGCGAGGCCGCCGAGGTCTGCGCCCTTCCCCGAGCCGGTGCTGGTGACGAAGAACGTCATGTCGGATTGCTGCGCGTGCGCGGCGCCCCCGAAGCACGACAGCAGCGCCAGCGCGAACACGATCGCCAGGACGATGCGAGAGCTCATCGCGGCTCCTCCGTTGGGACGAATCATACCCTCTGGCGGGCTCGCAGCGCACGGTAGCGGGCCGGCGTGAGCCCGAAGGCCGAGCGGAAGACGCGGGTGAAGTGCGCCTGATCCGCGAAGCCCGCGTCACAGGCCACGTCGACCAGCGAGCGCTGCTGATGGATCAGCTCTCGCGCGAAGTCGAGGCGGCGCATGAGCAGGTAGCGGTAGGGGCTCGTGCCGAACATGTGCCTGAACTGACGGGCCAGATCGTAGCGAGTCAGCCCGGTGACGGACTCGAGCTCCGCCGAATGCACGACTCGGGTTCGCTCGGCGTCGAGAAACCGCCGAGCGCGTTCCGCGGCGGCGGCGTCGATCCGGGGCGCGCCGGCCGATGACGGGCCCGCGCACTCGGCGTCGAGCAGGCCCGCGGCCAGGTCGACGAGCAGGCCGTCCGCCGCCAGCGGCTCCATCGGCAGCCGAAAGGCGGCGTCGATCGCTCGCGACAGCGTCAGGTTGGTCGAGACCGGGTCGCGCACGAACGGCAGAGGATGGGGTCGCCCGCGGAGCGCGCGAAGCGCCTCGGACAGCTGGACCGGCTCGACGTAGATGATTCGGTATCCAAAGCCCTCGCCGGTGCCCGCGCGGCCGTCGTGAGCCTCGTCCGGATAGAGCACGACGGTCTGACCGGGGGCGCTGACGCGTGTCGCGCCTCGGTAGTCGAAGACCTGAACGCCGCAGTCGGTCAGGCCGATGGCATAGGTGTCGTGACGGTGCTTCTGGTACGCCGCGCCCGCGAACCACGCGTGAAACAGCTCGACGCCGTCGGCCGGCTTCGCGCTGGCGATCCAGCCCCCGGACGGACGCTCGCACGATCGTTCAAGACCCTCGCCGCCGGATCTGGTCTCCTGGGAGCGCACAGGAGATAGAGTACGACCACGGAGCAAGTCGTCGCGTTCCTTCTGTTCGCGGTGGTGGCCGCGGTCACGCCGGGGCCGAGCAACATCATGCTGACGGCTGCCGGCGCGAATGTCGGTCTCCTGCACGGGCTGCCGTGCCTCATGGGTGTCGCGAGCGGCATGGGTCTCATGATGTTTCTGGTGCCGCTCGGGCTGGGGAGCGTGGTGCTCCGGTATCCCGTGGCGCTGAAGGCGCTCAACTGGGGCGGCGCGGCCTTTCTTCTCTGGCTGTCGTGGAAGATCGCGACGTCGAGTGGTATCGAGACGACCGGCGATCGCCGGGGCGTGGGCTATCTGCAGGCCGCGAGTTTTCAGTGGGTCAACCCGAAGTCGTGGCTGGTGAGCGCGAGCGCGGCCGGGACGTTTCTCAGCGCGGGGGCGGGGAGCCCGGTCACGCAGTCCGTCTATCTCGGCGGGTTGTTCTTTCTCGTGGCGTTGCCGAGCGGGCTCGTCTGGCTGGCATTCGGCGCCACGGTCCAGCGCCTGCTGCGGAGCCGGCGCCGGCTCAGGATCTTCAACGTCACGATGGGGCTCGTGCTGGCGGCCTCGATCGTCCTCATTCTTACCTGAGCTCGGGGACGACCCAGAGCGGCGCCCGCCCGGCCTCCATGCGCTGGATGTTGTCGAAGCCGTTGCGGTACGCCTTCGTCCAGTTGTCCCACGTCGGTCCGGCGCTGTGCGGCGAGATCGTGACGTTCGGCAGCGAGAACAGCGGGTGATTCGCCGCCGGCGGCTCCTCCACCATCACGTCCAGGCCGGCGGCGGCGATCGTCCCGGACGTGAGCGCCTGGTGCAGCGCGGTCTCGTCGACGACCGGACCGCGGCACGTGTTGATGAGGATCGCGGTGCGCTTCATCATCGCGAACTCGCGCGTCGACATCATCTTGCGGGTGACGTCGTTGAGGGGCACGTGCAAGGTCACGACGTCACAGGTTCGCAGGAGCTCGGTGAACAAGGTGAAGCGTACGCCGAGCGCATCTTCCTGGTCTTCGGTGAGCCGGAGAATGTCGAAGTAGCGCACGTCCATGTCGAAGCCCTGAACCCGGCGCGCCACCTTCTTGCCGATGTTGCCGAGGCCGACGATGCCCAGGCGCTTGCCCTCCACCTCGTAGGTGCGGGTCGCGGCGAAGTCCCCGGTGCGCCACTTGCCGGCGACGACGTTGTTGTGATGCCACACGAGCTTCTTGAGCACCGCGAGCATGAGCATCACGGCGTGCTCGGCGACGGCGACCGAGTTCGCGCCGCCGTTGTTGGCGACCGGCACCTTGGCCTTGCGCGCGGCCTCGATGTCGACGCGATCGTAGCCGGCGCTGGTCAGCTGCACGAGCTTCAGCCTGGGCGCGGCGCGGAAGAACTCGTTGCCGATCCCGGTGCGCGGTGAGCCCAGATAGTACTCGGCGTCGGCGGCGGCATCGTAGAACTCGGGCTTGCTCGGGTCGACGACGACCAGCTCCATGCCGGGCGGGAGCAGCTCGCGTGCGATTTCCAGGACCGGGGCGGGTTGCGGGGGCGTGAGGATCTTGGTCACGATCTCCTCCTGAGATTTGGGCTAGGCTTCTGTCGGCTCCGCGAGCGGCAAGACGAAGTGAAAGCTCGCTCCGCCGTCGGCGTTGTTCTCGGCCCAGAGGGTTCCGCGGTGCACGCGAATGATGGTGCGGCACACCGTGAGGCCGAGCCCCATTCCTTCGCGCCGCGTGGTGAAGAACGGCTCGAAGATGCGGGCGAGGCAATCGGGTGGAATACCCGGCCCCGAGTCCGCGACGGTGACGCGCACGCCTTCGCCGTCGGCGAACCCGGTGCGGATGACGAGCCGTCGGCTGGACGCCGGGACCTCGGCCATGGCATGGCAGGCGTTGGTGATCAGATTGACGAGCAGCTGCTGCAGCTGGACGCGATCGCCGCTGGCCGGCCGGAGATCGGCGGCCGGCTCCGTGCCGACGTCCACGCCGTTGGCGGTCAGCTCGTTCTGCACGAGCCTCAGCGCGTCGCGCACCAGCTCGTTCACGTCGATCGGCTGGCGCTGTGTCTCGCCCCGCTGGAACAGCTCCCGTAGCCGCTGGATGATCCCGGCCGCGCGCTGGTCGTCCGCGACGATGTCGCTGAGAATCTCGCGAATGTCCTTCGGGTCGGCCCGGTCCTGGGCGAGAAAGCGCTGCGCCGCCTGCGCGTTGGTGAGGATCGCGCTCAGGGGTTGATTCAGCTCGTGCGCCAGCGAGCCGGACAGCTCGCCGAGCACCGCGACGCGCGACAGCTGGGCGAGCTCGTTGCGCTGCTGCTGGACCTGCTGCTCCACACGCTGGCTGTGCGTGATGTCTCGCGAGATGCCGCGTATCCGGATGGGTGTGCGCGCGGCGTCGAGCTCGACGTGACCGACCGTCGCGATCCATCTCAACCGGCCGCCGAGCGTGATGCGATATTTGCCCTCGTAGTCGGTGCCGTTCGTGCATTGCGCGAGGCCGCTGGTGAGCGCCGCGCGGTCGTCGGGGTGAACCCGCTGCATGAACGTCTCGAAGCGCATCGGGGCGAATCTCCCGAGGCCGTCGTGCCCGCCGCTCGGATTGGTGAGCCAGATCTGGTCCTCGACGAGGTCCCACTCCCAGAGCCAGAGCTCGGCGGCGGTCGCGGCCAGGCTCATCCGTTCCTGGCTCTCTCGCAACGACTGCTCGACGCCCTTTCGCTGCTCGCTGAGAATGGCGATCAGATAGAGCGGAGCGGCCCGCAGCAGGAGGAAATGCTGGAGCGCCAGCGCCGTGCCGGCCGGCGACTGGCCGGAAAACGGCCCGCGCCCCTCGAGAGCGGCCTCGACCGACAGCAACGCGATGATCGCGACCGCGCCGGACGCGCCGGCCATGCCGAACCGGATCGCCGCCCAGAAGAGGAACGGCACCGGCGCATAGAAGCGCGGCTCGGCGAAGCTGAGCGAGCCGGCTTGCGTGCCGAAGGCCAGATAGCCGCTGACGACGAGGCCGATCGCCAGGAGCCCACCTTCCAGCCGGCGCTTCGCGCTCGAGGCGCGGATGTCCCCGAGCGCGCCGAACACCCAGTAGAGGATCACCGGGGTCACGACGAGATGGGTGAGCGCGTTGCCCAGGAACCACTGTTCCCAGGCCGACCAGAACTCGTGGCCGAGCGCCTGGCGCGCGAATGCCCCGGCGAAGGCCGAAGCTGTCGGGATCAGCAGCACCGCCCACAAACAAAACGCGCCGAACTCTTGAACGCTTTCGAAGCGAGCAGGATTTCGCATGACCCGGCGCAGCGCGAACGCCGTGACGACGCCTCTGGCCGAGTCGATCGCGTACGTGGCCAGCAAGAACCAGAGCGGAATGTCGCGGGCCACGTCCGAGAAGAGTCGAATGGGCAGCGCACCGAGGACGAAGATCGGCCACAGGCCGCGTCGCGTCAGCAGCAGCGCGCACAACAGCACCGAATCGGGAAACCAGAACGGCGATGCGACGGCCTGGCTGAAGGACATGCCGTAGCGATAGGCGAAGTAGAAGGCGGCCTCGAACAGACAGAACGCCAGGACGCCCTGGAGGAGCGCGCCCTGTCCCTGCATCGCGAGGCTCCAGAGCGACACGGGCGGAGTTCCTCTCGACGCAGTAGCGACGCCGAGCTTCGAGAGCACGGAGCTTCGTACCAAAAGCGACATAGAGGCCCAGAGACGTCGGGGCCCAATTTGACCATCCTGACGGGCGCAGGTCAACAGCGCCGGGAGAGCGGGGCGTTTGAGGTAAGCTCTACCGGGGATCAGGAGGGACGCCATGCTGATCGTCGATTCGCAGATCCATCTCTGGCAGAACGGCAAGATGAGCGCGCACCACCGCCAGATCCCGACCTATTCGGTCGACGACGCGCTGGCCGAGATGGCCTCCGGCGGCGTCGATTGCGCGGTGATCCATCCGCCCAGCTCGCTCGGCGAGCCGGTCAACGTGCTCGCGGTCGACGCGGTCCGGCGGCATCCGGCCAAGTTTTGCATCCTCGGGCACTTCGATCTGGAAAGCCCTGATCGCGAGCGCATCGTCGCGCACTGGCGCGAGCGGCCGGGCATGCTCGGGTTCCGGTTCACGTTCAACCAGCCGCAGCAGAAAGCCTGGTGGACCGACGGCTCGCTGGACTGGTTCTGGGCGGCCTGCGAGCGAGCCGGCTTGCCGATCGGGTTGCTGGCCGGCGGACAGATGGCGGCGCTGGCGAAGATCGCCGAGCGGCATCCGCGACTGAAGCTGCACATCGATCACCTCGGACGCCACGGGGGCGGCACCGGCATCACCGACGACGCGGCCTTCGCCGATCTCAAGGACACGCTCGCGCTGGCCAAGTATCCCAACGTCGCGATCAAGATGTCCGGCGCGCCGAGCTACTCGAGCCAGCCCTATCCGTACAAGAGCATCCACGGCCACCTGCGGCAGATCTTCGAGGCGTTCGGGCCGGAGCGCTCGTTCTGGGGCACCGATATCACGCGCATGCCGTGCTCGTACCGGCAATGCGTGACGATGTTCACCGAGGAGCTACCGTGGCTGAAAGGCCGAGACCTCGAGCGCGTGATGGGCGGCGCGGTCGTGGACTGGCTCGGCTGGAAGCGGCCAGGAGGCCAAGCATGATCACGAAATTCGGCAGCTTGTTCGCGGGGCACGTCGATCTGGACAACGAGGGGCTGGAGGGCACGGCGGCGAACGACCGCTGGCTGTCCGACGAGCAGCTGGCGAGCGTGTTCCCCAAGAGCGAGGCGATCGCGAAGCTGATGGATCGCACCGGCTACGACACCTTCTGGCTGGCCGAGCATCACTTCCAGCGCGAGGGCTACGAGTGCATCCCGAACATCCTGATGCTGGCGCTGCACCTCTGCCACATCACGAAGCACATCAAGATCGGGTGCGGCTTCAACATCGCGCCGATGTGGCATCCGCTCCGGATGGCCGAGGACTACGCCACCGCTGATCTCCTGACCGGCGGGCGGGTCGTGTTCGGCGTCGGGCGCGGCTATCACACGCGCGAGGTCGAGGTGTTCGGCGCGCCGCTGCTCGACCAGAACGCGAACCGCGAGCTCTTCGAGGAGCAGGTCGACGTCATCTTCAAATCGTTCAATCAGCGCGCCTTCTCGCACCAGGGCAAGTACTACACGCTCCCGCCGCGCGTGCCCTACCGCGGCTACGATCTAAAGGAGATCTCGCTGGTGCCGCGCCCGAAGACGCTCCCCGTCGAGTGCTGGCAGCCGGTCGTGAGCGCGAGCGCGCGGGCGCTGGACTTCATGGCCAAGCACAACATCAAGGGCATCATCGGCGGCGGCGCGGCGCAGGGGGGCGCCAACGAGAAGGTCGTGCACGCCTTCCGCGAGGCGCGCGCGCGAGCGGGGCGGGAGACCCAGCTCGGCGGCGATCTCTGCATCGGGTTTTCGTTCTACATCGCCGACAGCGTCGAGCAGGGCATCAAGGAGGCGACGCCGTTCTTCGAGGAGAACATCAAGATGTTCGCGCCGCTCGGGTTCGTGCCGGGTCTCACGCCGGAACAGATCGACGCGGTCGCCGACCCCAAGCGCGCGCGTCAGGCCGGGCTACCGACCCTGCGCAACGCGATCAAGGCGGGCACGTGGCTCGTCGGTCCGGCCGAGCTGATCACCGAGCAGCTGAAGGAGATCGAGCACAAATATCCTGGGCTCGAGGTGGTCAACGTCGGTCAGCCCGTCGGCACGCCCGAGGCGGTGATTCTCGAGCAGCTCGAGCGCTTCTCCAAGCAGGTGATGCCGGCGTTCAAGCGCGCGTAGCCGCGCGCCGCCTCAGGCGGGCAGCCTGAATCCCTGCCGCGCCAGCAGCTTCCAGGCGCCTTCCTGCTTTTGCCACACCTGGAGTGCGCCGATCCTGGTGGTCGTCGGCTTGCCCTCGAGCTCGGATTCGGCCAGGTAGATGTGACGCGCGACGGCGGCATTGCCGACCACCGCCACCTTGAGGTCGGGGAACGCGAGCGACTTGACGGTCTGCTTGCGGGTCATCACCCCGTTGATGAACTGGTCCTTGGTCTCGACCCTGCCGTCGGAATGGCCGTAGCTGATCTGACCGGCCGCGACCTGCTCGAGCTTGCTCTTGTCGGCTTCGAGGATCGCCTTTCTCAGGACCTCGACGTTCTCGGCGACCGCCGCCTCGTCGGCCGAGGCTTCGGCACCCGAGAAGCCGCTGAGCAGAAGCCCGGGAACAGCGAGAGCGACGGCGCTGGCCACCGCGAGCTCACGACGTGAAAGATCCATGGGTGCCCTCCTCGAAGCTAGGTTTTGGCCCGATCTGGCCCGAAGCCTACTCTGCTCCGGCCGGCTTGTCGAAGGGCAGGTTAGGCGAGCTCGCGCATCCCCTCGGCGTCCGGCAGCCAGAAGGACATGCCCATCTCGCGGTACATCGTCACGGCGGTCGCGATGTGCTCTCGGGCTTCCTGCTGCTGGCCGATGCGCTGATTGAGCTTGGCGAGACCGAGCTCGCAGTGCGCGACGAGAGGCCGCATGCGGAGCTCTCCGGCGAGCGCCCGGGCTTGTCGGTAGTGGTCGGCCGCTCGTTCCGCCTCGAGCGGGGCGCTGCGCAAAGCGGTCTCCGCGAGCAGGCGAAGCGCCATGGCCTCACAGCCGCGCATGTGCCGCTCGCGGGCGAACGCGAGGGCGCGCTCGGCATAGCGGCGCGCCTCATCGAGCCGGTCGGAGACCAAGTGTGTCTCGCCGATATGGACGTCCTGGAGGGCTCGGAACCAGTGCAGGTTGAGTGATTCGCCGGCCGCCTCGGCTTCCTGCAACAGCGAGAGCCCTTCGCTGACCCGCCCGGAGAGCGCGTACGCGTAGCCGAGGAAGCCCATCGTGACCGGCGAGGAGATCCGGAGATTGCGCTCGCTCCAGAGCGCCAGCGCTCGCTCGAGCACCGGCACGGAGCGATTGACGTCGCCGCGGACGCAGTAGAGGTACCCGAGATCGTTCAGGGTCCGCGCCAGACTGAACGGCTGACCGAACGTCTCGGCCATCTTGAGCGCGTCCTGTCCGTGGCGGACACCCTCCTCGAATTCACCGATGTCGGCGAGGACCCACGAGAGCCATCCGCGGGCCATGACTGCTGGGTAGCCGGCCATGACCAGGCGCTCATTCTCTCGCCCTTCCAGCAGCCCCATAGTTCGCTTGAGAAACGCGGCGGCGCTCTGGTAGTCGCCCAGGATGAGGCTGCCCGAGCCGAGGTAGAAGTTGGCCATCACCATCAGCGGGTGGTCGCCGAGCTTGGTGGCGATCGCCAGCGCGTTCTGCGCGAAGGTCTGCGCTTCCGTCGGATGGCCGGTGGACCACGTATTGACCGCCAGGTACGCGAGCACCAGTCCAAGTCGCCGCGGATCGTCGACCCGGCGAGCCAGCTCTTCGGCCTCGTGCAGGTAATCGAGACCGCGGCGAATCTCGCCGAGCACGAAGAGCGAGGTGCGCAGGCCGAGGCGGATGTCGATCGCCTCCTCCAGAGCCTCGCGGCTTTCGGGCAAGCCCTTCAGCGCCGCCAGCGCCTGCTCCAGGCAGCGGACCGCTTCGCTGTGCGCCGAACGCCCGACCGCCTTCGACGACGCCTGACGCAGATACCGGACCGCCTTGTCCCACACGGCGCCGCGGAACGCGTGGCTGGCGAGGCTCTCGACCTGCTCGGCGAGCCGGTCCGGGTGCAGCCGCTCGATCGCCGCCATGATGCGGCCGTGCAGCACGCGCCGAGTTTCCTGCAGCAGGCTCCCGTATGCGACGTCGTGGGTCAGCGCGTGCTTGAACGTGTACTCGAGGTCGGGAAAGAGGTTCGCTTCGTAGAGAAACTCCGAGGCCTGCAGATGCGCGAGGCTGCGCCGGAGCTGATCCTCGGGCAGCTTGGTCAAGTCCTTGAGCAGGGCGAAGGGCACGTTCTCGCCGATCACCGCCGCCGACTGCAGCAGGCGCTTTTCGTCCGGCGGCAACCGGTCGATGCGGGCCGCCAGGATCGCTCCGACGGTGGGCGGCACCTGGATCGTCGTCGGCGCCTTCAGCAGGCGCCGCTTGCCCCACTGGCCGGCCAGCACGTTCAGCTCGATCAGGTGGCGCACGCTCTCCTCGAGGAAGAGCGGGTTGCCGTCGGTCCGATCGATCAGGAGCCGCATCAGCGGCTGCAGCGCCGGATCGTCGCCGAGCAGCACGCGCAGGAGCTCGCCGGCGCTGTCGCGAGACAGAGGGTCGAGCCGAAGCTGCGTGTAGTAGGTCTTGCTGCTCCAGCCGTGCTGATATTCGGGCCGGTAGTTGGCGACCAGCAGGATGCGGGCGGTCGGCAGGCTCTCGATGAGGCTGTCGAGGAAGGCCTGCGTCTGCGCGTCGATCCACTGGAGATTCTCGAACGCGACGATCAGCGGCTGCGCCTGGCTCTGCCGGATCAGCAGACGCTTCACGCCTTCGAGGATCTGCTGGCGCTTTTGCGTCGGCTCGAGCCTCGCCCAGTCGTTGTCGTTGACGGGAATGTCCAGGAGCGACCGGAACGCCGGCAGCACGCCGCGGAAGCTCTCGTCGAGCGCCAGGACCCGGTGGCTCAGCTTGTCCTCGATCCTGGCCGGGTCGTCGCGCTCCTCGATCTGGCAGTAGTCCTTGAGCAGGTCGCGAATCGGCGAGAAGGCGTTGAGCTTGCTGTAGGAGACGGCCCCGGTCTCGACCTTCAGGCAGCCTCGGGTCAGCTCCGAGTCGAGGAACTCGTAGAAGAGCCTGGACTTGCCGGTGCCCGGCTCGCCGATGACCGCCACCACCTGGCCCTGCCCGGCGCGCGTGCGCTCGAGCGCCTGGCGGAGCCGGTTCATCTCCTCCGACCGGCCGACGAATCGGGTCAGCCCGCGACCGGACGCCGCCTGGAAGCGCGAGCGCGTCGGCTCGGCGTCGATCAGCTGAAACACGTCGGCGGGCTCGGCCAGCCCCTTGATGGCCATGACACCGAGCGGCTTGAAGTGCAGTTGCCCTTCGGTGAGCCGGGCGAAGGCCTCGGTCGCCAGGATGCTCCCCGGCGCGGCGAGCTGTTCCATCCGGGCGGCGAGATGCGTGGTCTGGCCGACCGCGCTGTACTCCATGGTGAGGTCGTTGTTGATGCTTCGGAAGACGACCTCGCCCGATTCAGCCCGACCCTGATCTGCGGATCCTCGTCGCGCGGCCGTCCCCGCCGCTGCTGCTCGGCGCCGATGGTCTCCATCATCTTCAGGGCGGCGTACCCGGCCCGCAACGCGTGGTCCTCGTGGGCGAGCGGTGCACCGAACAACGCCATGATGCCGTCACCCATGACCTGGTTCACGGTGCCTTCGTAGGCGTGGACTGCTTCCATCATCCGCTCGACGACCGGGTCGAGGATCTTGCGGGCCTCCTCGGGATCGCGGCCGGCGACGAGCTCCATCGAGCCCTTCATGTCGGCAAAGAGCACCGTCACCTGCTTGCGTTCGCCCTCGAGCGCCATCTTGGAGACGAGGATCTTCTCGGCCAGATGCTTGGGGGTATAGGTCTCGGGCGAGTCGAAGCGCCCGGCCGCGGGCTTGACGAGCGAGACAGCGCACTGACCGCAGAACTTGTTCTCAGGGGGATTTTGGGCCCCGCACGCCGGGCAGACCGCCACCAGCGGCGCGGCGCACTGACCGCAAAACCTCATGCCAGGCGGGTTTTGCTCCTGGCACCTTGGACATTGCATTCGCGAGGACCCCCCCGAGATGTGACCGCCAAAAATCTTAGTCTGGCAAACACACAGCGTCAATCGATCGATAGGCCGGATGGCCGATTCGGGCCGCCGGCCAAGGCCGATCGCCGTGACGGACCCGTAATGTTGACGGCCCAGTTTACGCATGTTAATGATTGGAGATTCAATGAAGCGCGTCGACGTCGTCCGAGGGTATTTGGACGATTTTCGGAAAGGGTCGCCCCCCAAGGGTCCCAAGGGAATCCAATGCCGGAAGCATCGGTTCTTGACAAGTTGACATCAGTTCTGCGCGACGTGTTCGACAATGACGAAGTCGTCGCAACTCCGGATCTCACCGCACAGAAGGTGGATGGCTGGGACAGCCTCGGGTAACATACGGCTGTTCCTTGAGATCGAACGCGTCTTCTCGATACGATTCAGCGCGATGGAAACCACCTCGTTGAAAAACGTAGGAGAGCTTGTGGCGGTCATCGAGAAGAAGAGCCGCCGGCTAAGGCGCATGGTCAGTGCCTGACCTCAGTCTCTCACGGAGGTAAACGATGCAAACGAATCCGACTAACCTTCCTTGGCTTCTGGCGCCCCCGAATGACTTTCGACTGCAAGTTCGGGCGTTGGCAGAACTGAAGTCCGAGTCATCTTTCCATGCGCGGCAGCTGGCCTTGCACCATTTGGACGTCAATCAACTCCATACGTTCGGCACGGGCGCTGACCAGGAATCATCGCGCGCGAATCAGATCAAGACCGTAAAACTCGGTGTGCTTTCCAACGGCACCACCGATCTGATTCTTCCGGCCTTTGTCGTCAGTGCGCTTCGACACGGTGTTTGGCTTGAGAGTCGTCGCGGCATCATTCGACCAGGCGGCGCAGCAGGCATTGGATCCCTCATCGGACATCAACCGAGCCCGCTGCGACTTCGTTCTTCTCGCGCTGGATCACCGTGGGCTTGCGCTTCTCCCGGTCCCCGGAGATCCGGAGCGCGCCCGAAGCCTCGTCGATCATGCATTGCAGCACATCGATGCGTTGCGTCGCGGGTTGCGCAACAGTTCCGGATGTACGGTGATCCTGCAGACTCTCCCTCAGCTGCCGACGGCGCTCTTTGGCAGTCTCGAGCGAAGCGTGCCCGGGACGACGCAGTGGATGATCGATCAATTCAACAGAGATCTCAGAGCCGCTGTGGCGGGCTCCTCCGATCTGCTGCTCGACGTCGCCGCACTGGCCGAAGTGGTCGGACTTACACGTTGGCACGACCCGGTGCAGTGGGCGGTCGGCAAGTTTCCGTGCGCACACGATGTCGTGCCGTTGTACGCAGACTGGCTCGGTCGGCTTCTCGCCGCCGCGCGCGGCAAGTCCCGAAAGTGCCTCGTGCTCGACCTCGACAATACACTCTGGGGCGGCGTGATCGGTGATGACGGGCTCGGCGGCATCGTGCTCGGACAACGGCAGCCCTGCCGGCGAAGCGTTCCTGAGCGTTCAGCAGGCCGCGCTCGCCCTGCGTGATCGCGGCGTGATCCTGGCGGTCTCTTCGAAGAACGACGACGAGGTCGCGCGCAGCGTTTTCCGAAAGCACCCCGAGATGCTGCTCAAGGAGTCAGCACATCGCCGTGTTTCAGGCGAACTGGCGAGACAAGGCAGCGAACATCAAGGCGATCGCCGAGACGCTCAACATCGGCATCGATTCGCTCGTGCTGCTCGACGACAATCCCGCCGAGCGCGCCCAGGTGCGCGACGCTCTGCCGGAGGTCGCCGTTCCCGAGCTGCCGGAGGATCCGGCGTTCTTCGCTCAGATCCTGATGGCGGCGGGCTATTTCGAGTCGATCGCGTTCACCGCGGAAGACCGTCTGCGCGCCGATCAGTACCAGGCGAATGCGGCGCGTGCCGAGCTGCTCGGCGCCGCCACCGATCTCGACGTCGTACCTGCGCTCGCTCGACATGAAGGCCATCGTCAGGCCGCTTCGACAGCGTAGCCCGGGCCGCATCACCCAGCTGATCAACAAGACCAATCAGTTCAACCTGACCACGCGACGCTACACCGAATCGCAGGTGATGGCGCTCGAGGAATCGCCAGACGGTCTCACGCTGCAAATCCGGCTGGTCGACAAGTTCGGCGACAACGGCATCGTCGCCATCGTCATCTGCGTGCCCGATGGCGCGGACTGGGTCATCGACACCTGGCTGATGAGCTGCCGTGTTCTCAATCGCAAGCTCGAAGAGACGACGCTCAACTGCATCATGGCTGCCGCCAAGAGCGCCGGCGTGCGGACCGTCATCGGCCAGTACTTGCCGACCGACCGGAACGACATGGTGAAGGAGCACTACCCGACGGCTGGGATTCGAGCGGCTCGACGAGGGTGATGGCGAAAGTCGCTGGCGGCTGGACGTGGCGAGCTACGCGGCGGCCTGCGTGCCGATCGAGATTGTCGAGCTCGAGTCTGACTACTTCCGTTGCCGCCGAGGATCCAGGGCGTATCGCAGATTCGGCACGCACGTAGCGCCACGCTCCGAGCGAGACATGCTGTTCAGCTCCTACGAGTTCATATTCCTGTTCCTGCCGGTCGTCGTCGTTGGCTATTTCGTTCTCGGACGCGCTCGGCGGTCGCACTCCGGCGGTCGTCTGGCTGGTTCTGGCCTCGATAGCATTTTATGCGGTGTCTCGCATCGAGAGCCTGGCGATCATCTTGCCTTCGATCGTTCTCGATTATGTGATCGGACAAAGGCATCGAGCGTGTGGATGATTCCAAGCGTGCGATGCGCGCGACCCTGCTCGGTGTCGGCATCGCGGCCAACATCGCCTTCCTCGGGTATTTCAAGTACCGGAACTTCTTTCTCGACACTTCGAATCTGCTCTTCGGGACGCATTTTGCCTTCGGACCGTTGATCCTGCCGCTCGGAATATCGTTCATCACGTTTCAGAAGATCGCCTACCTCATGGATGTCTATATCAGGGCAGGTCAAGGGCGGCGGCTTCCTCGACTTTCTCCTGTTCACGCTCTTCTTCCCCCGAGTCGTCGCCGGTCCGATCGTTCACTACCAAGAGGTCATGCCGCAACTGAGCGCGCCCCACGTTCCGATGGGTGCCCACCGATATCGCCGTCGCGCATCTGTCTGTTTTCGATCGGGCTCTTCAAGAAGGTTGTCATCGCCGACCGGGTGGCTGACTACGCGAACCCCGTATTTGCCGCGCCTCTCCAGGGAGAGCCGGTGACTCTGTTGCCGGGCTGGATCGGCGCTCTTGCCTACACGTTTCAGATCTATTTCGACTTTTCGGGCTATTCGGATATGGCCCTCGGTATCGCGCGGATCTTCGGTGTCGTGCTACCGATGAATTTCAATTCCCCCTTAAAGGCCAGCAGCATCGTGGAATTCTGGAGCCGCTGGCACATCACGCTCACGCGTTTTCTGACGGCGCTATCTCTACACGCCGCTGGTACTTGTCTTGACTCGTCAGCGCATGGCGCAGAGGCAAGCCCGTTCTGCGAGGGCGCAACACCAAGGTGTCGGCCATCGTGATTCTGATCGGGTTGCCGACCGTCGTTGACGATGACCATTTCGGGATTCTGGCACGGTGTCGGGTTTCAGTTCATCATCTGGGGCATTCTTCACGGCTTGATGCTGACGATCAACCAGGCGTGGCGAATATTGCGACCACGCTTTTGGCGTAATCAGGCGAGCTACGACCGGATCATGACGCCGATCGGCTTCGGGTTCTGACCTTCGTCGGCGTGATCGTGCAACGTTCGTCTTCTTCCGGGCGAGCTCCGTGTCCGCGGCGATCTCGGTCCTGCGGGGCATGGCCGGATTGAACGGCGTGACGATTCCGTACGCCATAGGATCGAGACTGGGCGCGTTTGGGCAATGGCTCGAGGGTGTTGGTGTGACCTACGACTGGTCGAGCGGCTCGCAGCTCATCGCCGTGGGCGTCTGGCTGAGCCGTGCTTTTCGTGATCGTGACTGGCGATGCCGAACTCGTTGGAGCTTCTGGCAGCCCTATCGACCCGCGCTCGACTTCCACGGCCGAATCGACGTAATACAGTCGAGCGAGACGAGGTCCACGGTGCGACGGCTAAGACAGATCGACATCGTGCGGAGCCGAGCTCGGCCCCGCACTGATTGCTATGCTGGCAGTCGCGGGAGTGCTTGGGCTTGCACCGTGCCAGCGGATTTCTGTATTGGCAGTTCTGAGGGCGAATGTTGAGCTGAAGCCCAACGATTTGTCCGCGGTTGGGTCGTTGCGTGCGCGGTCATCATCATCACTATCGCGACCGCCAACGCGCTTGTTCGACCCCTATCTCTTGTTCGACATGCCCCGACTGAAGGGGTTCAATCAAGCCAAGCCCAGTGTCGAACGCCACGAACGCCTCATCAAGGCCTACGAGGTGGGGCGTGCCGCACCGAAGTCTCTAATTCTTGGATCGTCTCGCGTGGCCATTGGATTGGACGCGGCTCATGTCTCATGGCCCGCATACGCTCGGCCGGTATATAACCTCGGCCTCGCTGCGGCCGACCCTTTTACCTCCTATCGCTATCTTCAGCACGTGCTTGTCACAGCGAGACCTCTCAATCATTATCCTCGGGCTGGATTTCGAGTACTTTCTCGGTCGGAAAGAAACGGACTCCGAGCGCGCCAATGGCATTCGAGTCATATCTCAGTGTCGGCCGCGACGGTCGCGCGAATCCAGACCGGCGATGGCAGCAGTTGCGTGACTTCGCCGAGGGCACACTATCGCTGGAGGCAGTCGGCGACACTATCGCTACTGTGGTGTCCAGTCTCCGCGGTGAGTCGATTGATGTGAGTGCATTCGGCAATCTGTCGGAGGCAGGGTTTCGCCGAGAAACCGAGGAAATCGGCTCCGCTCCACTGTTTGCTCAGAGAAATCTCTACAACATTCAGATGTATCGTAGGCCGGCATTCCTTGCAGAACGGTGATGGACCGTCAGATGCGCCGGCGCTGGCGGACTTACAGGCAATCGTCGATTTGTGCCGGTTACGTGGGATTCAATTGGAGCTATTCATACAGCCAATGCATGCCGATTTGCTCGAAACATTTGACTTGCTTGGCACCTGGTCAGCCTATGAGATCGTGGAAACGGAAGCTTGTCGAGGGTAAGTCGCGACGAATCGCTTCGGTCCGGCCACACGGTGCCGCGCGTGTGGGATTTCAGCGGATACGATCAGTATTCGACGGAGAACCTGCCCCGTTCAGACAGGAGTGCACATCTGCGCTGGTTCTGGGAACCGACTCACTACTCCAAGGCGCTTGGCGACATCATCCTGAACAGGATGTTTGGTGGTCCGGACACGGGCTATGGCGTTGTTCTCACCGCTGAAACGATAGAGCCGCACCTCTCGGAAATTCGAGAGCGCCGAAAATCGTATAGAAAGAGTCATCCGGAAGCCATTCGGCGTATCCGCGCGATCTACGACTCCGCGTCACGATAGTCCTAGACCGGCCACATCCTGCGCACGATCGACAGCATGACGGCGACGCCGTCGGTGTCCTCGGCGCCTCCGGCGATCGTGTTCGTCTGATCCGAGCCCATCCGGGGCAGCCGCGACGACACGATCTGCAGCTTCGACGAGGCGGCGTTCAGGTCGGACACCAGGATCTCGCCCGCGGCCTTCGCCATCGCGTACTCGGTCAGCCCCTTCGGCCGCGAGTCGACGTAGACGCTCGACGGGTAGAAGACGCGCACGGGCCGGGCGGCCGCGGACTGGACCGCTTCGCACAGCGCGTAGAATCGCTCGACGTAGAACCGCAGGAAGTCCTGCAGAATCGGCGGGCTGAACGTCCTCGACTTCTTCCGCGAGATCAGCGGCGTCGGAAAGTAGAAGATCAGGTCGATGTCGGCCAGCACGCGGAGCGCCTCGCTCGACAGCGGCGCCAGGATGTCGAGCTCGAGCGGCGTGCAGGCGCCGCGGTTCGCGCGCCCGATCTCGGCGCTGACGAGTCGCGCGTCGCGCAGTCCGCGCGCGTACGTGAGGTGGACCGTGGCGCCCCCCGGCGCAGAGCAGCTTGGCGGTCAGCTCCCCCAGGCCGCGCGAGCCCCCGATCACGAGCGCGCGGGCTCCGACGAATTCGGCGGGGCCGACCCGATGGCCTAACGACTCGGAGGTCGGCTGCTGGAAGGGCGGGGGCCGCTGAAACGCGCTGAATGTCCCGACGAGATCTCCCGTGAGCGCCATCTGCACGAGCCGGAAGCGCTCGTCCACTCCCGTGACGGCGACGGTGCTGGCGCCGCGCGCTTCGCCGTCGCGCGCGAGGGTCACGTCGAGCGCGGAGAAGACCGAGTAGAGACCCGGACACAGCATGCCGACGACGTACGAGAGGCGAGCGAGCGCCGCCACGTTCGCGGCACCGATGGCCGCGCAGAGCGCGGGGAATATCGCAGTGACGTCCGCCGCGGGCGCGTTCGAGATCGTTGCGTTGAACGCGGCGAGCGCCCGCGCATCGTGGTCGAGGGGCTCGCGGATCGCGTCCATCCCCGCATCGATCTTGGCCGGCTCCGGTGTCCTCCGGTCCGGCGCGGTGGTCGGGTCGTCGAGTCGGATCTCGGCGCATGGGACGTCGTCGACCAGCGCGGTCAGCCTGGTGCTGCCATCGTTCCGCTGCCGGGATTCGAAGCGGACGGGCTCGTCGACCAGCACCGGGCAGCGAAAGTCACAGCGCACCCGTCGCAACGGGGTCGCGGCCTTTCCGCTCGCGACGACGTGCTGCAAGGCCGTCAGCAGGACCAGCATCCCGTGCGCGACCCGGGCGCCCGCGAAGGAGCGCTGAGCGATGCGCGGGTCCATGTGGATCGGGTTAGTGTCGAGCGTCAGCGCCGCGAAGCGATCGATGTCCTCGGCCGTGAACGTTGTTTCGCCGATCGTGGTCATGCTCGCGGCATTCTACCCCCGGTCGAGGTATCCTCGACGCATGGGTAACACCTGGGGGCAGCTCTTTCGCGTGACGACGTGGGGAGAGTCGCACGGGGGCGCCATCGGCGCCGTCGTGGACGGCTGCCCGCCGCGGCTGCCCTTGTCCGCCGCGGACATCCAGCCGGACCTCGACCGCCGCGCGCCCGGGCAGAGCGCGCTCGTGACCCAGCGCAAGGAGTCCGACACGGTGCAGATCCTGTCCGGCGTCTTCGAAGGACAGACGCTCGGCACGCCGATCAGCCTGCTCATTCCGAACGAGGACATGCGGCCGGGAGACTACCGTGAGGTGCGGGAGAAGTACCGGCCGAGCCACGCGGACTACACGTACGACGCGAAGTACGGCGTGCGTGACTGGCGCGGCGGCGGCCGCACGAGCGCGCGCGAAACCGCCGGCCGCGTCGCGGCCGCCGCGATCGCGCGCAAGCTCCTCACCACGCGCTTCAACGTGACGGTCGTCGCGTGGGTCTCGAAGGTCGGGCGGCTCGTCGCGGAGTGCGATCACGAGAAGGTGACGCGCGAGCAGGTCGACATGACGCCGATCCGCTGCCCGGACCTGGTCGTCGCCGAGCGCATGATCGCGGCCGTCGAGGCCGCGCGCAAGGACGGCAACTCCCTCGGCGGCATCGTCACCTGCGCGGTGCGCGGCTGTCCGGCCGGGTGGGGCGAGCCGGTCTTCGATCGGCTCGAGGCCGACCTCGCCAAGGCGGTGATGAGCTTGCCCGCGAGCAAG
Organism: uncultured Candidatus Rokubacteria bacterium; assembly: GCA_963789955.1. Classification (GTDB taxonomy): domain Bacteria; phylum Methylomirabilota; class Methylomirabilia; order Rokubacteriales; family CSP1-6; genus AR31. Next base: position 9,551 of record CAWBMV010000008.1, on the reverse strand, counting down.
GGCTTCGAGATCGGCTCGGGCTTCGCCGGGACCGACCTCACGGGCGCCGAGCACAATGACGAGTTCTATGTGGAGAACGGCCGCATCCGGACCCGCACCAACCGCTCGGGCGGCGTGCAGGGCGGCATCACCAACGGCGAGACGATCTACTTCCGCGTGGCGTTCAAGCCGACGGCGACGATCATGCGCGAGCAGCACACGGTCGATATCCGCCACGAGGAGACGACCATCCAGGGGCGCGGTCGCCACGATCCGTGCGTGCTTCCGCGCGCCGTGTCCATGGTCGAGGCGATGACCGCCCTGGTCATCGCGGACCATGCGCTCCGCCAGCAGGCGGTGACGTAGTCCGCGCGACCGACCCGCTCTAGGTCCGGCCGGCGAGGCTGGCGACGACGATCGTGAGCTCGGCCGGATCGACGGGCTTGGGCACGTGCATGCTGTAGCCCGCCGAGAGCGTGCGCAGCCGATCCTCGACCCGGCCGTACGCGGTGAGCGCGACGGCCGGCGTCCGGGCGAACGCGCCGCCGTCCAGCGCGCGCACGCGACGGATGAACGTGTAGCCGTCCTCGCCGCGGCATCTCGATGTCGGAGATCAGGACGTCCGGCCGCCAGCTCCGCATCGCGTCGAGACCCTCGGCGGCCGACGGGCACGTCCGCACCTCGGCGCCGCTGTTCCTCAGCATGGTCGCCACCAGCTCGAGCCCGTCCCGGTCGTCGTCGACCACCAGGACCCGCAGCCCGCGCAGTGACGGCCCGTGGTCGGCCGCGTCGGACGGCGCGTCGGACACCGGCCGCGGCTGCGCCGGCTCGTCGGCGCGGGCGATGGCGACCGGAAGCCTCACGGTGAAGGTGGCGCCCTGGCCCTCGCCGGTGCTGGCCGCCTGCGACGGTGCCGCCGTGCAGCTCGACCAGGTGGCGGACGAGCGCCAGGCCGAGGCCGAGCCCGGTGTGCCGGCGCGTCGACGTGCTGTCGGCCTGCTGGAAGCGCTCGAACACGTGCGGGAGCACGTCGGGCGCGATGCCCTGCCCGGTATCGCTCACGATGATCTCGACGTGGGAGTCACTGCCGCTGCAGGAGCACCTGGATGCGCCCGCCCTGGGGCGTGAACTTCACCGCGTTGATCAAGAGGTTCCAGACGACCTGCTGGAGACGATCGGGATCACCGGTGATGCCGAGGCCTGCGGGTCGAGCACCACCTGGAGCCGGAGGTCCTTGGCGTCGGCGGCGGGGCGGACGGCGTCGATGGCGGCCTCGACCACGGCTTGAGGTCGACGGCCGAACGTCCAGCCGCATCTTGCCGGTCACGATGCGCGACACGTCGAGCATGTCGTCGATCAGCTGGACCTGCGCGTTGGCGTTGCGCATGATGATGTCGAGCGCCCGCGTGACGGCCTCGCCGCGCAGGTCGCCGGAGCGCAGCATGCGCGCCCAGCCGTAGACCGCGTTCAGCGGCGTGCGCAGCTCGTGCGAGAGCACCGCCAGGAACTCGTCCTTCGCCCGGCTGGCCGCCTCGGCGTCGGCGCGCGCGCGCTGCTCTTCGTCGAGCAGGCGCGCGTTGTCGATGGCGATCGCGAGCTGCGCCGCGATGCCGGCCATGATCGGCTCCAGACGCTCCGCGAACATGCCGGGCTTCTCGTGTCCGAGGAACAGCCCGCCGATGGCCGCGCCGGTGCGTGACATGACCGGGACCGCGAGATAGCTCGTCACCGGCAGATGGCCGCGCGGCATCCCGTGGTGGGGCGCATTCTGGCCGTAACGGGGGTCCTGCTTCACGTCGTCGAGGCGGATGATGCGCTCCCCGCGGAAGCGTCGGCCCGAACAGCTCCGTGTTGCGCGGCAACGGAAACTTGTCGAACTCGGCGCGCGGGACGCCGAGATCGTGTAGAGGGTGTACGACTCGCCCTCGTCATCGACGAGGTTGTAGAAGAAGGCGCCGAACTGCGCGCCGGCCAGCCGGGTGGCCTCGTCGGTGAACGATTGCACGAGCGAGGACAGATCGGTCTGGACGGCGAGCCGCTGGCCGATCCGATTGACCGTCTCGAGGGTCTCGCTCTTCTCCTCAGCTTCGCGGCGCGCCGTCTGCTCGCGCGCGAGGAGAGCGCGGCGATCGGCGTCGGCGTCGCTCGCGCAGCTCCTTCATCTTCAGGTGCGTCTCGACGCGGGCGACGAGCTCGCGCGCCGAGAACGGCTTGACCAGGTAGTCGTCGGCGCCCGGCCTCGAGCCCCTCGACCCGCGCCTCCTCGCCGGCGCGCGCCGAGAGCAGGATGACCGGCATGTCGCGCGTGCGCCGGGTCGGCGCGCAGCGCGCGCAGCAGCTCGAAGCCGTCGAGCCGCGGCATCATGACGTCGGTGAGGACGAGGTCGGCCGGGCGCGCGCGCAGCGACGCCAGCGCCGCCGCGCCGTCGGCGACGGCCTCGACGTCCCAGCGCGGCGCGAGCAGGCGCGTCACGTACTGCGCGCATGTCGGCGTTGTCGTCGGCGAGCACGATCGGAACCGGCGCGCATCGCCCGCGCGTCCGCGGGCGCCGGCGCGGGCGACGAGCACGTCGACGCGATCGTCGCGCCGTCGGGCAGCCACCGCGAGCGCCTCCTCGACGAAGGGCGTCGGCCACCGGACGCCGTCGACGCTGCGTCGGCGCGCCGCGCGCGATCCGCTCGGGCGGCAGGTGCGCCGTGCCCGCGCGGCATGCGTCACCGTGAAGCGTGCTGCCCCGGCCCGGCTGCGCTCTCGACGCGCGACCGTCGCCGCCGTGCAGCGCGCACGAGCTCCTGCACCAGCGCCAGGCCGATGCCGGTGCCCTCGTGCGTGCGGCCGCGCGCGTCCTCGACGCGGTGGAAGCGCTCGAAGACGTGCGGCAGCTCGTCGGCGCGGGATGCCGATGCCGGTGTCGCGCACGCAGCAGCTCGACCGACGTCGCCGCGCTCCGCGCAGCGCGACGGCGATCTCGCCCTCGAAGCGTGAACTTGAAGGCGTTGGAGAGCAGGTTGAGGACGATCTTCTCCCACATGTCGCGATCGACGTAGACGGGCTCGAGGCAGCGGCGGGCAGTCGACGTCGAGCGCGCAGCCCGGCGCGCTCGATCGCCGAGCGGAAGACGCTGGCCAGCTCCGCGGTGAACGCGCCGAGATCGGTCGGCTCGTACACGGCCTCGATGCCGGCCGGCCTCGATGCGCGAGAAATCGAGCAGCGTGTTGACCAGCTTGAGCAGCCGCAGGCCGTTGCGGTCGATCACCGCGAGCGTCTCGCGCTCGCCGCGCTCGAGCTCGCCGGCGCGCGCGCAGCAGCATCCTCGAGCGGGCCGAGCATCAGCGTCAGCGGCGTGCGGAACTCGTGGCTGACGTTGCTGAAGAACGCCGTCTTGGCGCGGTCGAGCTCGGCGAGCGCCTCGGCGCGCTGGCGCTCCTCCTCGTACGAGTGCGCCTGGTCGACCGCGGTCCCGATCTGCGCGGCGACGCAGATCGAAGAAGTCGCGATAGTCGTCGTCGAGCGCGAGGAAGCGGCTCGTCCCGGCGACGATGAATCCCGGCGCACTGGCCGCCCGCAGGATCGGGAGGATCGAGCTGCGGTCCGGCGCCGCGCCGTCGGGCAGCTGGCGCCACGAGCTCGGCGGGCAGCGCCTCGTGAACGCGCGGCCGGCCGCTCCGGGCGCATCGCGGCGAACGGCCACCGCGGGTCCGTCGAGCGCGACCTCGGCCGGGCTCAGCGCGGCCGGCGACGCCGACGGAGCCGCAGCAGTGCGCGACCTTGCCATCGCCGTCGAGGAGATAGAGGCTCGCGAACGGGACGTCCTGAGCGCTGGCCGCCAGAACAGGTAGCGCCAAGCGGCACGCCTCCTCGGCCGAGCGGCTTTCCTTGACGCGTGCCAGGTCGCGGAGCGTGCGCAGCCGGCGCTCGCTGAGCACGCGGCCGGTGGTCTCGGTGACGATGCAGAACACGCCGCCGACCCGGCCGGTCTCGTCACGGACGGGATCGTAAGAGACGTCGAAGTAGGTCTCCTCGGCGAACCCGTGCCGAAACGAGATAGAAGGGGTGGTCCGAGGCGCGAAACGCCTCGCCGGTGTCGATGACGCCCTTCAGCAGCGGGCCCAGGACGTCCCAGATCTCGCGCCACACTTCGCGGCCCGGGCGGCCGAGAACGCTCCGGGTGCTTGCTGCCCAAGCACGGGAATGTAGGCGTCGTTGTAGAGCTTGACGAAGTCGGGCCCCCAGAACAGGCAGATCTGCGCTTTCGACGGCAGCAAGATGCTGATGGCGCTACGGAGGCTCTGGGGCCAGCTCGCCGCGGGGCCGAGAGGAGTCGAGGCCCAGTCGAGCGCGCGGATGCGCTCTCCCATCTCGCCTCCACCTGCGAGCCACGTTGCCGCCGCGCTGTCGACGAGGGGAGTTCGATCGTCGCTCATGCTTGCAACACTAGAGTATACGCACACAGATCCGGCGACTCAGGGGTCGGCCGGGATTCCCGCAAGCGTTTCGTCGAGGACCGGTGCCAGCTCCGTGACGACCGCCTCGAACGAGAACACGTCGTCGATGTGCCCGGCCAGGGACGGCCGCGCCGCCACGGCGACGTCTTTGAGGTGGCGGCGCTCCTTGACGGCCACCGCCGACCAGTCGTCGACGAGTGCCAGCGCGCTGGCGCGGTCGGTCTCGCGAGCGATCACGCGGGCGAGGCGCTCGGAGAACACGAGACCCTGTAGCGCTTCGAGATTGGCCTTCATGCGTTCCGGGATCACCACGAGCCCGCCGGCGATGCGTTCGAGCGCGTCGAGCGCGCTGCCGGTGGCGTCGAGCAGCTCGGGAATGGTCACGAGCTCGGCTTGCCAGCCGCCCAGCGCGCGCTCGTGCTCGCCGACCGAGCTCGAGAGCACGGTCGCCATCAGGCCGGGCACGCGAGCGGCGGCGGTCAGTGCCTGAAGACAGGCGACCGGGTTGCGCTTGTGGGGCATGGCGCTCGAGCCGCCGACGCCCTTCACCGGTGCCGCCTCGAGCATCTCGCCGACCTCGGCCTGCGAGAGCAGCGAGACATCGCGCGCGATCTTGCCCACGGTGATCGTGACGATCGCCAGCTCGGCCATCAGGCGCACCAGCTCGTCGCGCTGCTCGTGCCAGGCACGCGCCTCGTGCAGGCGCAGGCGCATCGCGAGGCCGTTGCGCACCATGGCGCGCTTGGCGCCGATCGCGTCGAGCGTGCCGACGGCGCCGCCGAGCTGGATGCACAGCGCGCGCTCCCGCGTCTCGGCTAGACGCAGGCGGCAGCGGTGGAGCGCCGCCGCCCAGCGCGCGATCTTCACGCCGGCCGTGATCGGCGTGGCCGGTTGCATGAGCGTGCGGCCGAGCATCACGGCGCCGGCATGACGGCGCGCGTGGGCGGCCAGACGGCTCACCGACCCGGCGAGCACACTATCGGCCTCGGCGAGGCACGGTTTCAGGCAGAGGACCAGCGCGGTGTCGAGCACGTCCTGGCTCGTCGAGCCGAAGTGCACGAAGACCGCCGCGCGCGGGTCCACCCGGGCGACGTGCTCGGTAAGCGCCTTGACGAGCGGAACCGCGAGCGAGCCGGAGCGCTTGCTCTCGGCGGCGAGCGCGTCGGGCGACAGGCTCAGATCGGCGCAGGCTTTGGCGATGACCTGGGCGGCTTCGGGCGGTACCAGACCGGCGTCGGCCTCGGCGCCGGCGAGCGCGCGCTCGAAGTCGAGCATCGCCCGCACGAACGCCTCGGCGGAGAGCGCCTGGGTGAACGACTCGCGCGCGAAGCCGCGGCCGACGATGTTCAGGGTCGGCGCTCGCGCGCTAGATCTCGATGAAGACCGCTTCGCCGGCGCCGCGCAGCCGAACGTCCCAGCGATAGAGCGTGGGATTCCCGGGATCGCGCGTCGCGATCAAGGTCCGGATCCGCTCCGGATCCCCGATCGCGCGGACCAGGGGATCGTCCTTGATCGCCTCGAGCGGGGCCAGGAACACCCGCGTCTGCACGGCCTTCAAGAGCCCGCGCGCGAAGATCGTCACGCTGATCTGGGGCGCGTACGTCTCGCCGCTCTGGCTCTTGAACGCGCCGGGCACGAAGGTCTCGATCGCGTAGCCGCCGTCGGCATCGGTCGAGACACGGCCATAGCCATAGGGGCGATCGCCTTGACCGCCCGACGGGAGCTTGCCGGACGCGTCCGCTTGCCAGGTTTCGAAGAGCGCGTCGACGACCGGTGCGCCGGCGCCGTCGACCACCCGCCCCTTCAAGGTGATGCGCTCGCCCTGCGCGGGGAACAGGACCGTGCCGCCGTCGCTCCAGATCAGCTCGCGCGCGAAGAACGGCCCGACCGTTTGCGAGGGGGTGGGGTTCGTCACGGCTAGACCCCCATCGGCGTGGCGCCCGGCCCGCGCAACACGATGTCGAACCGGTAGCCGAGCGCGACACCCTCGACGCCGTGCTCGAGATCGAGATCCGCGATCAACAGCCGGCGGCCGGCTTCCGGCACGCTCTGGAAGATCGGGTCGATGGCGAGCAGGGGATCACCGGGAAAGAACATCTGCGTGATGAGCCGCTGCGCGTACGCGTTGCCGAACAGCGAAAGATGGATGTGCGCCGGGCGCCACGCAAAGGCGTGATTCTGCCACGGATAGGCGCCGGGCTTGACCGTCACGACCCGGTAGCGGCCCTCGTCGTCCGTGAGCACCTGGCCCTTGCCGAGAAAGTTCGGATCGAGCGGCGCGTCGTGGTTGTCGACCGGATGGGGATAGCGACCCGAGGCGTTGGCCTGCCACACTTCGACGAGCGAGCGCCGGACCGGCCGGCCACCCTCGTCGAGCACGCGACCGACCAGCACCATCTTCTCGCCGAGGGGCGCGCTCGTGCCCCACGTCGTCAGGTCGGCTTCGCTCTGCTTCACGAAGGCCTTCGGGAATATGGGGCCGGCGGCCTCGAGCGGGCTCGGCGCCACACGCACGAGCGGCTGCGCCGGGGCGCGCAGGCGCGTGCTCTTGTAGTCGGGGTACAGGTAGGGCGGGTGGACGTCAGCGGGGCGTGTCCCGGCCATCGGCGTTCCCTCCAGGGCGTTCGAGTATCTCGCGGATCGCCTCGCCGTCCACATCGGGCAGATCGACGTCGAGGAGCCGCGTGATCGTGGGCGCGAAATCGAGGATGGAGACGGTGCGGTTCAAGGTGCCCGGCGCGAGCCCGGGGCCGCTGGCGATGAACAAGCCGTCCGGCCGGTGCTCGCCGGTCCGGCAGTACCGATTCTCACCCTCGATCAGGTCGATCTTCTTCGAGCCGAGCCGCACCTTGCCGTTACCGGGCTTGCCGACGACCGCGGTGCCCAGCGGCATCCCGGGGCCCCACACGACCAGCACATCGGGCAGGTCGTCGAGGTGGTCACCCCGATAGAGATCGCGAGTGAGCACGACGTCGCTGATGACCTGCTTACCCGTGTTGAGGTCCCTGAGATCCAGCAGATCGCGCTTGAGCTCTGCGCACAGCGCGTCCGCCTCGGCGCCGGGCTGCACTTTGCCACTGGGCTCGCGCCCGACGAGATTGAGCCGGATCGCCCCGACGGCGAAATGGTTGTCGACGAGGAAGCATTTGCTGTTGGCCGCGTCGAGCTTGGGCGCCGGGACCCCCGCCGGCTCGTCGATCCAGCCGCGAAGCCGGTCGCGCACTGGCTTGAGAAGCTGCCGCGCGCCCTGCGGCATGTGTTGCCAGCCCCAGGTCAGCCAGGAATCGACCGTGTCCACCGGCGTCGATGCCTGGAGCGCCGGCTCGGCGGGCACCGCGAGCTTCAGGCGAATCAGGATCTCGTGGAGCATGAACTGTGCGCCGCGCTTCGTCGTCATCCCGTGACCGGCGAGGACGATCGTCGTGGTCTCCGGACCGAGCTCGGCGAGCACGTCGCCGATCGCGGTGTCGATCGCCACGTAGACGTCCTTCATCAGATCGCCGGTCTGCGCGGCGACCTCGGGCTCGTGCGCCGGGTGATCCGGATCGTGCAGATGCCAGCACTGATGGCCGACGCAATGGCTCTCCGTGAACACCTGCGCGAAGAAGTCCCAGCCACCCTGCCGAAGATAGTGTCTGGTTAGCTCGGCCTTCTTCCTGACGCCGCTGACGAGCGTGTCGCGGAGGGCCGAAACTCGGCCGGCGTGCGGCGGTCGGCGTTGCAGGAGTCGAGCAGGGGATGGGGACCGAAGCGCGCCTTCACCTCGTCGGCCAGGGACGGGGGCCACGTCAGAAGCCGTAGTTGGCGTCGTGGGAGCCCCATTCCACCATCTGGATGCCGTTGAGGTCTCTCGAAATTCCGCTGAGCGGCACGTCGAGAACCGCCACCTTCTTGCCGCGCGCGGCTCAAGTAGTTCCAGAACGGCTCGCGCTTGATGTGATCGGCCGTGAGGCAACGGAAGATCTCGTAGGTGCCGGGCTCGAGCTGCACGAGGCTGTGGATGCCGTGCCGCGCCGGGTTCACGCCGGTGTAGAACGAGGGCCACACGGCGCCGACGTAGAATCCCGGGACCGCCATGGAAGGACCGGAGACGCCGTGCTGCAGCAGACGCTGGAAGTTCGGCAGAGCGCCTTCTTGCGCCCAGCGCAGGATGAGATCGCGATCACCGGCGTCGACTTCGAGCAGCAGCACTTTGGTCCGCATCGGTCTCACCTCACAAGGTGCCTCGTGTACGTCAGATATCGCCATCCCGAGGGATGGGCCAAGGTCCGGAGATGCCACTTCCACGCCTCGGAGACGTTGCCTTCGATCAGCTCCAGGTCCGAGGCCGCGTGGAGGCTCCGCACGTGCTTTTCCCTGACGAGCTCGCGGATCTCGGCCGGCAATTCGAGCTCCATCAGTCGCTTCATCGCGTCGGGCGTGTTCAGAAAATAGTACTTCGACCTGGAGAGTGAATCGCTCGTGTCCCGGTTGTAAACGAACGTCGGCGTGTCGACGAAGACGATCTTCCGCTTGAGCGAGAGCAAGGTCCCCAGGTACGTCCACTCCATCGCCGGGGGAATCGCCTCGAAGAAGTCCGGCGTCACCGTCTCGGTCCGATAGAGGGCCGCGCAGGGAACCAGCCACATGTCGTCCATCAGACGGCGCAACGGATCGGTCCGGCACGAGTCGATGTCCTCGATACCGATCGTGTCCCGGCCGCCGCGGCGCAGGATTCCGTTGGTGACGACCACGTCGATCGAGGGATCGAGCTCGAGATGGCGCAGGCGCGTGGCGAGCGCCATCGGCAAGAGCTCGTCGTCATCGTCGATCTCGGCGAAGAACGGCGCCTCGACCAGATCGCGGCCCCGGCGCAGCGCGGCCGGATAGCTGCCTTCTTCGGTGTAGACCAGGCGAACGTCCAATCGCTTGGCGAGCGAATCGAGGATCTCCGGGTCGCACTGTGGGCCGTTGGCTACGACGATCAGCTCGACCTTCACGTCCTGCTGCGACAGCACGCTGTCGATCGCCCGGTTCAAGGACTTCAGGCGAGTCTTGGCGGCGATGGTCGGCAGGATGACGGAGACCGTGCTCATAGCGCTTCAGATCCTCATACGCCTTCCGGTAATTGCGCCGACAGCAGGTCG
>CAWBMV010000007.1:0-70792 GCA_963789955.1 uncultured Candidatus Rokubacteria bacterium | reverse complement strand
TCTCGGTGTCGGGAATGTCAGCTCGGTGCGACTTCAGGCGAGGAAGTCGCCCGGTGACACCGCGGTCGACGGGAAGGCGGCGAGAACCTGTCGATCGACCGTGACGAACGGCACCCGCAGATCCTGCGCGAGCGCCACGAACTCGCAGTCATAGGCCGAGCACCTCGATCGAATCGCAAGCTGGAGCACGTGCTGCGATGCCACGCTGAACTCTGCGCCGCCCATCCGGCGCTCGGCGTCGTGGCTGATTCGCACCGCGTCGTCGAGGTCGATCTCTCGAGCGCGGACGAGCCCGGCCAGGGTATTGCGAAACTCGGACCGCCAGAGGAGCGGGGCCGTCCACGCTGGATCCCGGACCAGCACGGCTTCCGCCTGCGCGGTCCGCTGGCCGCGGATATAGAGGTAGACGAGGAGGTTGGTGTCGGCGACGATCACGCGCGCCCCGCCGTCTTGAGGCGGGCGAGAACTCGATCGGTGAGTCGCGTGCGAGCAGGGATGCGCCGAACCTCTCGCACGCGAGCGAGGAGCGAGTCGGCATCTACCGGTGCCGACTGGACCAGCGCCTCCAGGCAAGCGATGACCTCGAGATTGAGGCTCCGGCGGTGAGTCGCGGCACGGGCCTTGAGTCGGCGGACCACCGGTCCGGGGACGTTCTTGATCGTGAGGTTTGCCATCGGGGTTCTCCTGTGCATCCAAAGTGGTACCAAAACGAAACCACTCCGTTCGACAGCAGAATACCCTCGCGCGGTCGCGTGCGTCAATGTCGGCCGCAGGCGCGACGCCGGCTAGGAATCAGAACATGAACACACCCTTGCCCGTCGTCTGCGTGTCGAAGAGCCGGTAGGCTTCGTCCGCCTGCTCGAGGCGGAAGCGATGCGTGAGCAGGCGACCGAGCGGGACCCGGCGGTCGGCGATGAATTGCGCGCACTCGGCCTGGCCCACGCTCGAGAACGTCCACGAGGCGTGGATCGTGAGCTGCCGGCGGATCATGTCCTGGCTGATGTCGAAGGTCGTGGTGTTGCCCTCGCCGACGAACGCGACGCGCCCCCACGTGGTCGCGCTCCGCACCGCGGCCACGCGCGCGTCCGGATTGCCCGTGCAATCCATGGCGGTCTCGACACCCTCGCCGTGCGTGAGCTCGCGCAGCGCCGCAACCGGATCCGTCTCTTTCGCGTTGATCACCGACTCGGCGCCGAATTCCCGGGCAAGCGCCAGCCGCTCGGGCGCGACATCGATCGCGATCACACGGGCGCCCATCGCGCGACCGAGCAAGGTCGCGCTCAGTCCGACCGGCCCCTGGCCGAAGACCGCCAGGGTGTCGCGGCCAGAAACGTCGAGCCGCTTCAGCGCGCCGTACGCAGTACCGGTGCCGCACGAGATCGCCGCGCCTTCCTCGAAGCTGAGCGATTCGGGCAGGGGCACGAGCGTGAACGCCGGCACCGTCATGTAAGCGGCGTGACCGCCGTGGCCCGTCATGCCGTAGACCACGATGCCCTGGCGGCAGAGCTGAGCCCAGCCGACCTTGCAGTGCTTGCAGTGGCCGCAGCCCTTGTAGTGGTGGACCATCACGCGTTGGCCCGTCGGCGCGTCGGCCTCGCTGACCCCGGCGCCACGCGCGGCGACGACGCCGCACGGCTCGTGACCGGCGACGACGGGACCGCCCGTGCCGCCCAGGCCCAGCGCCGCGGCCGCGTTGCCGACGGCGCGATAGGGATGCAGATCGCTCCCGCACATTCCCGAGGCCTTCATGGCGACGACCACCTCGCCCGGCCCCGGTGTCGGATCGGGGAATTCGCGCAGCTCCAGCTTTCGTCCACCGAGGAAAACTACGCCTCGCATTGGGATTCCTTCCTGACGTGGGGGCTATTCAGTGCGGGTCCGCGCCGGGTCCCCCGTCCGTCTTAACTCCGCGAAGAGCCTACCAGAACCCCGATGGATAGGGCCGACTTCGCTGCACGGTGCCGACGTCGCGCTCATGGCGCATGATCCTCGATGGAATGGACCTTCAGGCGATGATGCGGAGGCGTCTCGGCGTCGCGCTCCTGGCCGGAGCTCTGGCGGCGACGCCGGACGCCGCCACCGCCGATGGCAACGCGCCGATGGCCGTCACCGTCGCGCCCCGATCACAATCGAGTGTCTTCAGCGACACGACGCTCGTCTATCTCGACGGCCTGATCGACGCGGGTGCGCCGGACCGACTATCCAAGGCGCTCGACGCGGTCGACGGCAAGATCACGATGTGGCTGAATTCGCCCGGAGGCAACCTGTTTGCCGGCATGCAGCTGGGCCGCGTCATACGCAAGCACGGCGCATCGACCCATATCATCAACTCGCGCACCTTGCTCCCCGGCGAATGCTACAGCGCGTGCTCGCTCGCGTTCCTCGGCGGCGTGTATCGCTTCAACGACAACGGCGCCCGCTACGGAGTGCATCGCGCATCGTTTGAAGACGGTCCGACAACCGGCGATCGCGATCTGGCTCCGGAGCTTTCGGCCTCGATCAAGAGCTATATCCGCGAGATGGGCGTCGATGTTCGCCTCTTCGATCTCTGGGTGAAGGCGGCGCCTGACGAAATGTACGTGCTGTCGCAGCGACAGGCGAAGGATCTCGGCGTCGTCAACAACGGCAGACAGCCTCCGGAGTGGAGCATCGCCTCATTTCCCGGCGGCACGATGCTGCAAGGTCGGCAGACGACGGCCGACGGAACCGGGATGGTGTATTTCTCGTGCGACGGCAAGCAGACGGTGTTTGGCTCGGTGTACGAAGCCGCCGGGAAGGGCGACGCCGTCACCGCTCGAGGATCGAGTCATTGGCTGACGATCGATAGCGACGACGCCGTTCCCCTGGAGGCGCTGGCAGTATCGAACAAGGACGGCGCCGTCCGCTCGACATTCCTCTTGCCGCCGCGCCTGGTTCGTCGGGCGATGTCGGCGACACAGATCGGTCATCAGATGAAACCTTCCATCCCGGGCTCACCTCGGAATCGGCTATCGCGTCGACGTCGACGACAAGTCCGTGTCGATGGTCAGGACATTTCTCGGCAACTGCCTTCGAGCGAAAGGGAAGTAGGGACGGGGGCGGTATGGTGTATTAAGGTCGTGATTCGACAGCAGGCCGGCGAGGAGGCCGCGATGCAAACGATGAAGCTCGGCGAGGTGACGATTTCACGCGTGATCGAGATCGACCGCTCGTCGTTTCCGACCGCGTCCATGCTGCCCGGCTCGAGCGCCGATGTCATCGCCGGCCACCATCGCTGGCTCAAGCCGCACTTCTTCGACGAGCGGACCGGCGATCTCGCCTCGCGCATCCAGACGTACGTCGTGAAGACGCCGCGTCACACGATCCTCATCGACACCGGCGTCGGCAACGACAAGGCTCGCACGCTCGCGCCCGCGTGGAACATGCGGACCGGCACCTATCTCGACGATCTCGCCGCGGTGGGCGTCACGCCCGAGCAGGTGGACTTCGTCGTGTGCACCCATCTGCACGTCGATCACGTCGGCTGGAATACGCGCTGGCAGGACGGGCGCTGGGTTCCGACCTTCCCGAATGCGAAGTACGTGTTCGCCGGCGCCGAGTGGGAGTTCTGGAAGTACGAGAACGAATCCGGCAAGGAAGACTCAGGATGCATCGCCGACAGTGTGGTGCCCGTCGTCGAGGCCGGCCAGGCGCTGCTCGTCGACAGCGACTTCAAGATCGGCGAGCATCTCCGCTTCGAGCCGTGGGTCGGCCACACGCCGGGCCACGTCTGCGTGCGTCTGACGACGTCGGCCGGCACCGCCATGTTCTCGGGTGATCTCATGCACCGGACCGTGCAGGTCGCCGAGCCTCAGTGGTCGAGCCGCTTCTGCTACGACCCGGCCCAGGCGCGAATCACGCGGCGCGCGTTCGTCGAGCGCCACGCGGATTCCGGCACGATGATCCTGGCCGGCCACTTTCCCCATCCCGGCTTCATCGTGAAGGAAGGCGGGGGCTACCGCTTCACCCTGCCGAGCTGATCCGAACGGTCAGGAGGCGAGCGCCGGTTTCCGCTCGAACCACGGGCGCGCCGCCTCGAGCTGCGCGGCGAGGCGGAACACGGTGGCTTCGTCGCCGTAGCGCCCGACGATCTGGACCGCGATCGGCAACCCTTCCGGCGAGCGTCCGATCGGCAACATCATCGCCGGCTGGCCGGTCAGGTTGAACCAGACGGTGAAGGGCGAGAACGCGAACACGCGCCGCCAGTACTCGTCGACGTCGCCCATCATCATGTCGATCCATCCGAGCTTCACCGGCACGGTCGCGAGACCGGGCGTGAGCAGCACGTCCCAGTCGGCGTGGAACGCGGCCATCTGGCGGCCGAGCCGGTGCGCGGCCTGCGTCGCGCGCACGTAGTCGGCGCTGCCGATCTTCTCGCCGAGCTTGGCGGTCGCCCACGTCACGGTCTCGACCTCGGTGGCCTGCGCCGAGCGGCCTTTCGTCGGATGGCTCGCCAGGTTCACGACCGTATTCGCCGCGGCGAAGGTGAGGAAGGTCGGCACGACCGCGGCCCGGTCGATCGCCGGATCGGCTTCGGCCACCCGGTGGCCGAGGTCGCCGCAGAGCTTCGCGACCTCGGCGAGCACGCGCAGGCTCTCGGCCTCGACCTTCGCGCCGTTCGGCGCCAGGCTCGTGAACGCGATGCGCAGCGCACCGGGATCGGCGCCGACTTCCTGCCGGAACGGCCGAGCCGGCGGCGGCGCCACGTAGGGATCGCCCGCGCCCGGGCCGCAGGTCGCGTCGAGGAGCGTCGCGGAGTCGCGCACGGACAGGCTCACCGCGTGCTCGATCGAGCAGCCGCCGAGCCCCTCACCCAGGCCCGGCGCCATCGTGTTGCGTCCGCGCGTGGGCTTGAGCCCCACGAGCCCGCAGCACGCGGCCGGCGCGCGGATCGAGCCGAACCCGTCGGTCGCGTGCGCCATCGGGAGCATGCGCGCGCCGACCGCCGCGGCCGCGCCGCCGCTCGAGCCGCCGGAGATGCGCGTGAGGTCCCATGGATTCTTCGTCGGCCCGTGCATCTGAGGCTCGCAGGTGAGCGACAGCCCGAGCTCGCACGTATTCGTGCGGCCGAAGATCACGAGCCCGGCGCGCTTGAGCCGCGCGACGTGCTCGCTGTCGGCGGTGGGCGCCGGCGCGTCGGCGAAGAATCGCGAGCTCCGCGTCATGGGCACGCCGGCGATCGACGCGCTGAGATCCTTCATGAGGAACGGCACGCCCGTGAACGGCCCGTCGGGCAAGCCCTTGGCGATCGCCGCGCGCCCGTAGTCGTAGAGCGGCATCGTCACCGCGTTCACCGCGGCGTTGCGCGCCTCGACGCGCTCGATGGCGGCGTCGAGCAGCTCGCCGGGCGAGATCTGTCGCCGCCGAACGAGGTCGGCCAGGCCCGTCGCGTCATACCGCTCGTACTCTGGGAATCTGCTCATGTGCGTGTCCCCCGTCTCAGGCGCGCCATGTTAGCCGAATCGGCCGGCCCCCGCGCCTGTAAACTAACCAGGCGCCGTCATGAGTGACCTCCAGGAGATCGAGCGGCACAGTCACAATCCGCTCGTCCGCTATTTCAGGATCCTCGGACCGGGGCTCGTGACCGGCGCCTCGGACGACGATCCGAGCGGGATCACCACCTATTCCGTCGCCGGCGCCTCGCTCGGGTACGGGATGCTCTGGATGGCGCTGGCGACCTTTCCGCTGATGGCGGCGGTGCAGCTCGTCTGCGCGCGGATCGGACTCGTCAGCGGCCGCGGCCTGGCCGCCGCGATCCGCAGCCACTATCCGCGCCCGTTTCTCTACGTCGCGTGTCTCCTGCTGCTGATCGCCAACGTCTTCAACATCGCGGCCGACCTCTCCGGCATGGCGGACGTCACCCACATGCTCACGGGCGTGCCGACCGTCGTGTCGGTACCCGTGCTCGGGCTCGTCATTCTGGTCGCGACGATCTACACGACCTACGCGACCTTCGCTCAGTGGCTCAAGTGGCTGACCGCTGTCCTGTTTGCCTACGTCGTGACCGCGTTCCTGGCTCGGCCCGACTGGCACGAGGTGGCCCTCGCGACGTTCGTGCCGCGCCTCCGTTGGGATTCGGTCTACATGACGACCGTCGTGGCCGTGCTCGGGACAACGATCTCGCCGTATCTCTTCTTCTGGCAGGCCTCGCACGAGGTCGAAGCGGAGAAAGCGCAGGGCCGTCGCACCGTGGCGCAGCGGCGCGGCGCGACCGCGCACGAGCTCGCCGACGCGCGCCTCGACGTCGCGCACCGGGATGTTCTTCTCCAACTTCGTCATGTTCTTCATCATCCTCGCGACCGGTGCCACGCTTCACGTATCCGGCCAGACCCAGATCGAGAGCGCGCGCCAGGCCGCGGAGGCGCTGCGGCCGCTGGCCGGCGACGGAGCCTACCTCCTCTTCGCGATCGGGCTGATCGGCACGGGGCTTCTCGCGGTTCCGGTGCTGGCGGGCTCGGCGTCGTTCGCGGTCGCCGAGGTCTTCGGCTGGCGCTCGGGGCTCGATCTCCCGCCTCGGCGCGGTCGCCGCTTCTATCTGGTGTTCGCGGGCGCCGTGATCGCCGGCATGGCGCTGAACCTCGGCGGGACGAACCCGATCCGCATGCTCTTTCTCTCGGCGGTGCTCAACGGGCTCCTGGCTCCGCCGCTGCTCGTCCTGGTCATGCTGGTCGGCAACAACAAGGCCATCATGGGCGCGCACGTGAACGGTCCGTGGCTCAACGTGCTTGGCTGGCTGGCGACCGCCGTCATGTTCGCTCGCCGCCATCGGCTTTTTCGTGACCTCGCTGTGACGACGACGGAGGATCGGCCGGCGCTCGCCGCGATCGGCGGTGTCTCGCTCGTGATCGTGCTGGTCGTCGCCTATCTCTTGCTCGGCCACCGGCCGGAGCCCGGAGCCGGCGCGCTGGTGGCCGCGTTGCCGCTGCTCAACGCGTGCCTCAACGCGACGAGCGCCGCGCTGCTCAGCGCCGGCTGGGTGTTCATCCGAAGCCGGCGCGTGACCGCCCACAAGGTGTGCATGGTGTCGGCGCTCGTGGTCTCGATCCTGTTTCTCGTGTCCTACGTGACCTACCACTCGCTCGCGGGCTCGCGTCGCTTCACGGCCGAGGGCTGGATCCGACTCGTGTACTTCCCGATGCTGCTCTCGCACATCGTCCTCGCCGCGGCGATCGTTCCGCTGGCGCTCACGACGGTCTACCGGGCGCTCCGGGGACAGTTCGGACGACACGTGCGCATCGCGCGCTGGACGCTTCCGATCTGGCTCTACGTGTCGGTGACCGGCGTGCTCGTCTACTGGATGCTGTATCGGCTGTGAGCCGACTTCGCTGACGCGGGCGGGCGCCGCTCGACCGCGCCTAGGCGTGAGA
The DNA here is from genome assembly GCA_963789955.1 of uncultured Candidatus Rokubacteria bacterium. Classification (GTDB taxonomy): domain Bacteria; phylum Methylomirabilota; class Methylomirabilia; order Rokubacteriales; family CSP1-6; genus AR31. The sequence goes on along the minus strand of CAWBMV010000007.1, from coordinate 63,407 downwards.
GCAGCTCGCCGCGAAGAACGGTGACCGCCTGGCCGCCGAGCTTCACACGATCGCCCGCGACCCGCACGCGCACGACGCCGCCGCGCGGCGAGGCCTGATAGGCGACGAAATCGCTCTTGCCGAGGCGGGACTGCCAGTACGGCCCGAGCGCGCAGTGGGCCGAGCCCGTCACGGGATCTTCCGGCACGCCGGAGCCCGGCGCGAAAAACCGCGAGACGAAGTCGTAGCCGGCGGAGTCCGCGCGGCTCGTGACGATGACGCCGCGCACCGGCAGGGTCGCGAGCATCGCGTGATTCGGCGTGAGACGCCGCACGGTGACTTCGCCGTCGACCTCGACGAGGTAGTCGAACTGATTCTTGCCGACGTACTTCGGCGTCACGCCGAGCGCCTCGGCGAGACCGGCCGGCGCGGGCGCCGGCTCTTCGCGTTTGGCCGGGAAGTCGAGCTCGATCCACTCGCCCGCGCGATCTCCGGTGAGCAGGCCGCTCTTCGTGTGAAAGCGCGCCTGCCGGGCCGACGGCAGGTGTCCGTCCTCCCAGAGGACGTGGGCGCTCGCCAGGGTCGCGTGGCCGCACAGCGCGACCTCGACCGACGGCGTGAACCACCGAAGATCGTAGCCGTCGGCCGTGCGCACCAGAAACGCCGTCTCGGAGAGATTCATCTCGCGCGCCACGCTCTGCATCCAGCCCTCGTCCCGAGGTGCCTGCAGCAGGCACACCGCGGCGGGATTGCCCGCGAACGGCGTGTCGGTGAACGCGTCGACCTGCGTGATCCTGAGGCCCATGGCGCCAAAAAGTGTAGCAGCAAAGATGTTAGAGTCCAGGCATGATCGCCGCGGGAACGGGGATCGCCGTCGGCGGCGCGGCCGACAACGCCGCGCTCGAGGCCTCGCTCGAAGCCCTCGAGCGGAGCGGAGCCGATCGCGCCGACCTCGCGCTGGTCTTCGTCACCGGCGACGCGCACACGCGCGCCCACGAGGCGCTGCACGCCGTCCGCCGCGTGACCGGCGCGCCCGTCGTGCTGGGGTGCAGCGGAACCGGCATCCTCACCGAGCGGCGCGAAGTCGAGGACGATCTGGCCGTCGCGGTCCTCGCGGTGCGCTGCGAGCGCCTGGTGGCGACGCCGTTCTCGTTCGAGCGGCAGGGCGAGCAGCGCGATCTCGGCACCGAGCTCGCCCAGCGTATCGGCCCGACCGTCGCCGAGGGCGGCTGCGTGCTCGTGCTGCCGGACGCGATGGGCTGCAATCCGCCGGCGCTCCTCGGCCAGCTTCACGACGCGCTCGGCTTCGTGCCGGTGCTCGGCGCGGTCGCCGCGGGCTCGCCGATGTTCGAGCTCTACAACACCGACGCGATGGAGGGCGCGCTGGTCGGCGTCGCGCTCTCCGGGCTCGCGCCGGTGATCGGCGTCACGCAGGGCTGCACGCCGATCGGCGAGCCCTACGTCATCACGCACGCCGAGGGCAACGTGATCCAGCGGATCGGCAGCCGCCCGGCGCTCGAGATGCTCACGGAAGCCATCCGCGCGAATCCCGACACGCAAGCGCGCATCCGCCACGCCGGCGTGTTCGCCGGGCTGGCGATGGATCCTGCCAAGTCGCCGCTCGAGCGCGGCGACTTCCTCGTGCGCAATCTCGTCGGCGCGGATCAATCGAGCGGCGCGGTCGCCGTCGCCGAGCGCGTGCGGATCGGGCAGACGTTGCAGTTCCAGATTCGCGACGCCGAGGCGTCACGTCAGGATCTGCGCGAGATGCTCGACGAGCTGGCCGAGCGCCTCCACGGTCGGCGGCCGGCCTTCGGCTGCTACTTCGACTGCGCCGGCCGCGGTCGCGGACTCTACGGCGTCCCCGACCACGACGTGAGCCTGATCCGCGAGCGGCTCGGCGAGTTTCCGCTCGTGGGGTTCTTCGGCAACGGCGAATTCGCGCCGATCGGCCGGCGGAACTTCTTCCACAACTACACGGGCGCCCTCGTGATCTTTCCGGAGGCCTGAGTGCGCGGCCTCGAGCAGATCCCGTGGTTCTACGACGGGCTCTGCGCGGTGCTGGAGCGCACGGGCCTCGCGGAGTGGCGCCGATGGCTGGCGAGCGGCGCGCGCGGGCGAACGCTCGACGTCGGGTGCGGAACGGGGCGCGGCCTGCCGCTGTACGGCGCGGGCGTTCGCGTGATCGGCCTCGATCCGGCGTGGGATTCGCTCCGTGCGCGCGCGGCGGCGCGGGCCGGGGGTGCCGCTCGTGCAGGGGAGCGCCGAGGCGCTGCCGTTCCGCGACGGCACGTTCGACACCGTGGTCGCGAGCCTGGTCTTCTGCAGTCGTGGCCGACCCCGCGCGCGGGCTCGCCGAGGTCAAGCGCGTGCTGCGGCCCGACGGTCGATTGCGCATGCTCGAGCACGTCCGCTCTCGCCGCGCGTGGAAGGCGGCGTTCCAGGACCGCGTGCAGCCGCTCTGGACGTGGGCCAGCGGTGGCTGCCGCCCGAATCGTGACACCGAGCGCGCGGTGGAAGCCGGCCGGCTTCGTGATCGAAGCCGAGGGCCGATCCGAGATGGCCGACATGCGCCGCTTCTCGGCGCGCGCCCGCCGTAGCGCGTCGAGCTCCTACAGGTCGTTCCCGGAATAGGAGAGGTTGAAGGACTTGTTGCAGAGGGGAAAGTCCGGGACGATGTTCTTCAGCACCGCGTATTCGAGCGCGGGCCAGTTGCGGAAGGACGGATCGACGACCTTCACGCGGCCGAGCGTCGTGGGGCCGTCGGCCACCACCCAATGCCAGATCGGGTCCTCGCCACGCCTCGACGAGGCCGAACGCGTGGGCGCCCGCGGTGAGCGGCGGGATCGGGGCCGCCGCGACGCCGTCGGCGTCACGCGCCGTGACCTCGCGAATGAGGCGCGCCGCCTCGCGCGCCTCGTCCAGGCGCACCATCGTCCGCGCCCAGACGTCTCCCGTTCCGTAGACCGACACGTGCACCCCGTTCTCGCCGTACGCCGCGAAGGGTGCGTCGCGCCGCACGTCGGCGTCGATCCCACTCGCCCGTCCGACCAACCCGACCACCTGCATCTCGGTCGCCGTCTGCGAGGTCAGTCGTCCCGTACCCTGGAGCCGCTCGAGCACCGTCGTGTTGTCGAGGCAGAGCCGCAGCACCGCCGCGAACTCGGCGACCAGATCGTCGATCCTCGCCGCCGCCTGGGCCAGCGACGCCGTCGCGATCGGCCCGGTCACGCCGCCCGGCACCACCGCGCCGCGGAGCAGCCGATGCCCGGTCAGGCGCTCGTTGAGCCGGAGGAGCTCTTCGCGGATCCGGAAGCAGTGCGAGTGGCCGAAGCTGAACCCGGTGTCGTTGACGATCATGCCCACGTCGCCGACGTGGTTGTAGATCCGCTCGAGCTCCAGCAGGACGACGCGTAGCCGGTGCGCTCGAAGCGGCACGGTGCAGCCGGCGAGCGTCTCGAGCGCCTGACAGTAGGCGAGGACGTGGCCGACGCTCGTGTCGCCCGAGATGCGTTCGGCGAGCGCGGGCGCCTGGTCGAAGGCGAGGCCCTCGAAGAGCTTTTCGGTGCCCTTGTGGACGAAGCCGAGTCGCGTCTCGAGGTTCACGATCGTCTCGCCCTCGACGCTGAAGCGGAAGTGGCCGGGCTCGATGATCCCGGCATGGACCGGGCCCACCGTGATCTCGAAGATGCCCTCGCCCTCGACGTGCCGGAAGGGAAACGGCTCGCCGGCGTCGACGAAGTCCGTACGCGGCACGACGTCGCGGCGCAACGGGTGATATCCGTCCGGCCAGTATTGATGGAGCGCGAGGCGCCGGAGATCCGGATGTCCCTCCGGGACCAGGCCGAACAGGTCGTGAATCTCGCGCTCGAAGCGGCTCGCCGCGAACGAGCGTGTCGCGAGCGAGGCGAAGCGCGCCACCGCCGCCGGGGACTGCGACGAGCACCGTCACCGACGGCGCCAGCTGCGGCGGCGCGAAGACGTAGACCGAGCGTGTAGTCGCCGCCGGTGAGCGCGTGTGTCCGCGGCAGCGAGGAACTGGCAGCGGGCGCCGAGCGGCGCCAGACCGTCGGCGAGCGCGGGAATCTCCCAGGCCGGCAACCGGCACTGGATTCGCGCTCGTGGTCGACGCGGCGACGCTTGTGGCGCCGGCCCGCACGACGGCGTGTTGCAGCGCATCCACCGTGAGTATCGCGGTCGGCATCTCAGGGCATCACGATCGCGACGATGCGGTCGAGGGCCGCGCCGAGACCCGGCGGCCACGCGATCCCGGTGAGCAGCAGCAGAGCGAAGCGTGGCGGCCAATGGGAACGCCGGGCGCCATCCGGCGGCCTCGACGGCCGGCTCGCCCGCCGATGGTCCGTACAGATCGCGTGGACTCCGCGGAGGAGGCCCGCGAAGGCGATGACGAGCAGGAAGAGCGCGGCGCCCGTGACGAAGGGAAACCCCTGGGCGAAGCCGGCGGCGAAGATCATCACCTCGCTGACGAACAGTCCGAACGGCGGCAAGCCGACGAGCGCGAGCATCGTCGCCAGGAAGGCCGTGCCGGTCCGCGGCATATCCCGCATCAGGCCGCCGACGGCGGCGATCTCGGCCGAGCCGTACGCGGCGCGGATACGACCGGTGAGCAGGAAGCCGATCGACTTCGCCAGGGCGTGATTGGCGATGTGAAGGAGCGCGCCGGAGGTGCCGAGTGTTCCGCCGAAGCCGAGACCGAGGCACACCAGGCCGATGTGCTCGACGCTCGAGTACGCGAGCATGCGCTTGTAGTTGGGCGACGTCCACAGGAACGCGGCGGCCACCGCGACCGACAGCAGGCCCAGCGCCAGCATGATGCCGCGCGCGAATCCGGGCCCGGCCGCGATGTCCACGGCCGGCTTGAATCGCAGGATCGCGTACACGCCGACGCTCAGCAGCACGCCCGACATGAGCGCGCTCACCGGCGCCGGCGCCTCGCTGTGGGCGTCGGGCAGCCACGTGTGCATCGGCGCGAGGCCGGCCTTGGTGCCGTACCCGACCACGAGGAACACGAACGCGAGCTCGATGACCCGCGGCGAGAGACCGGGCGCGAGCCGCAAGAGCGTCGTCCAGCGAAGCGCGTGGACCTCGTCGCCGAACTGCTGCGATGCCCGCGAAGTACACGAGCACCGTCCCCAGGAACGCGATGGCGATGCCCACCGAGCAGATCAGCAGGTACTTGTAGGACGCCTCGAGCGACGCGCGCGTCCGCTCGAAGTTGACGAGGAACACCGACGCGAGGGTCGTGCCCTCGACGGCCACCCACATGAGCCCGACGTCGTCGGTGGAGACCGCCAGCAGCATCGTGAACACGAACAGGTGGAAGAGTGAATAGAAGCGGCCCGACGTCGTGGGCGCGACGTAGCGCGGCGCCTCCGACGCGGCGAGCGCGCCGACGATACCGATGAGCGCGATCATCCACGCCGAGAGCGCGTCGGCGCGAAGGAACCCGTCGAACGCCACCAGGGCTCACCGCGATTCACCGTCACCGTGACCGTGAGGGCTCCCGCCAGCGTCAGCACCGACGTCACCGCGTGAAGCGCGTCGCGCAGCGACCGCTCGCACGCCACGAGAGCGCGGCGCCGACGAGGGGGATCGCCGAGGATGGCGGCCAGGATCATCCGCGAAGCTCCCGCAGACGGTCGACGTCGATCGAGTCGTGCTCGCGACGCACCTGGACGACGACGGCTTCCATGATGAGCACGATCACCAGCACGTCGAGAAAGACGCCGGCCTCCACGATGCCGGGCAGGCCGTAGGTCGCCAGGATCGCCAGACCGAAGATCCCGTTCTCGAAGACCAGGAAGCCCGAGGATGTGGCCCAGCGCATCGCGACCGGTGACGCACAGCGCGAGGCCGATCAGCGCCATCGCGAACGCCAGGGGGATGGCTCCCTCGGTCGGCAGCTCCACGGCCGTGGTGACCGGCAGCATGATGACGTAGGCCGCGACGACGAGGCCGCCCGCGACCAGGAGCGTGATTCCGGAGGACCGGCCGGGCGCGATCGGGCGCACGGGAGCCCCCGATCCGATCCGCCCGAGCACGCGCGGGATCACCACCCCCTTGACGATGACGACGACGACCGCCACCAGCAGGAGACCGCGGCGCTGCGCCAGCACGCCGACGGTGCTCGCCAGGGCTGCCAGCAGGAGCGATTGGGCGGCGAAGAGCCGGAGCCGCGCCGGCCAGCTCTGCCGCCACACGATCAGCAGGGTGACCACCAGTCCCAGGAACGCCAGGAGGTTCGACGCGGTCGTCATCGAACGAGGAAGACCGCCATGAGCGAGAGAAAGGCGAGCGCGAACGATCCCGCCAGCAGCTCGGGAACCCGGAACAATCTCAGCTTGGCCACCGCCGTCTCGAGCAACGCGACGGCCGCCGTGAGTACGGCGAGCTTGGCGGCCAGCGCCATGACACCCAGGAGCACCGGAACGAGACCCGTTGGCTCCGTCAGGCCCCACGGGACGAAGAGGTTTGCCAGCAAGGTCATGAACACGAACAGCTTCATCGCCGACGCCCACTCGACGAGCGCCAGATAGCGGCCGGAGTACTCGAGCACCATCGCCTCGTGGATCATGGTCAGCTCGAGGTGCGTCGCCGGGTTGTCGACCGGAAGCCTCCCGGTCTCGGCGAGCATGACGATGAAGAACGCGGCGAACGCGAGAAGGTGCGCGGGGTTGGCCGCCAGCCACGGCTCGCCACCGAAGCGCTCGACGACGCGGCCGAGGTCGATCGTGCCCGCGCGCAGCGCGAGCGCGAACACCGCGATGATGACCGTCGGCTCGGCGAGCGCGGCGACCGCCACCTCCCGGCTCGCGCCCATTCCCCCGAATGCACTGCCCGCGTCCAATCCGGCCAGCGCGAGAAAGAACGTGCCGAGCATGAAGAGATAGACGAGCAGGATGACATTGCCCGCGAACGCCAGCGGCGGCCGCGTCGTCACGACCGGCACGATGAGCGCCGCCACCAGCAAGGTCGCCACGAGGATGTATGGCGTCGCGCGGAACACCCACGAGGTCGTCGTGGAGACGACCGCTTCTTTCGCGAGCAGCTTGCGAAGGTCGGCATAGGGCTGCCATGGGCTCGGCCCGCGACGACCCATGAGCCGTGCCTTGAGTGTCCGGAGCGTGCCGACCAGCAGAGGCGCTCCGGCTCCCACGATCAGGATCTGCACGATGGCCACGGCGACGCCGGCGATCACGCGAGCACCAGCATCAGCAGCAGGGCGGCCAGGATGTAGGCCAGATACTGGTTCGTGCTGCCCGACTGCAGCGCTCCGACGGCGCGCGCCCCGGCGTGCAGGAGATCGAGCGCGGGCCGGTAGAGCCAGTCGTCGAAGATCGATCGGGTCGGGTTCTCGTACTCGATGCGCTCGACGAAGAAGCGCGACCCGGGATGGAACTCGATGTCGAGGCGTTTCGTCGGCCGGTAGAAGAAGTCGAACACGCGCTTGAAGGGGTTGGCGAACGCGGTCGCCGTGTACTCCATCCGCGCGGTCTGCACGATGCGGCCGCAGCCCCACGTCTCGTAGTCGCGCGTCCGGCGCGACGCGCCGACGAGCCGGAGGACCCCGAGCGGTACGAGGAGCGACAGGACGAGGGCGAGAGCGATCGCCGCCGTCGACAGGCTCGCGAAATCGCCCGAGACGCGCAAGCGTCAGCCAGTCCCCACCGGCCGCCCGCGGCGGCGTTCGCAGCACGGCAGAGGCGACCGATCCGAGCGCCGGCACCACGAGCGTCGGTCCCAGTCCGAGCGCGACGCAGGCGGCCGCGAGGGCGAGCATGGCCAGCCGCATCGGCGGGCTCGCCTCGTGAGCGCCGGCCGCCGCGTCGCTCCGGGGCAGCGCCAGGAACGTGATGCCGAACGCCTTGACGAAGCACGCCATCGCCAGGCCGCCGGTCAGCGCGAGACTCGCGATCCCCAAGGTGAAGACCAGATTCTGTCCGACCGCGTCGAGCCGCGTGTTCTGGAAGAGAGCCAGAAACGTGAGCCACTCGCTCACGAAGCCGTTGAGCGGCGGCAGCGCGGCGATCGCCGCCGAGCCGATCAGGAAGCAGGCGGCGGTCCACGGCATCCGCTTGATGAGCCCGCCCATCGCCTCCATGTTCCGCGTGCCCGTCGCGTGCACGACGGCACCGGCGCCCAGAAACAGCAGCGCCTTGAACGCCGCGTGATTGATCGTGTGATAGAGCGCCGCGACCAGGCCAAGAATCGCGAGCGCGTCCAGACCGGCGACGCGAGAGAGCGCCGCGCTCCCGATGCCCAGCAGGATGATTCCGATGTTCTCGATGCTGTGGAACGCCAGGAGCCGCTTGAGGTCGTGCTCGACGAGCGCGTAGAGCACGCCGATCACCGCCGAGGCGGCGCCCGCGATCAGCAGGGCGGCGCCCCACCAGCCCGGACCGGGCCCGAGCCAGTCGAGGGTCACGCGAAGGAGGCCGTAGACCCCGAGCTTGATCATGACGCCCGACATGAGGGCCGACACGTGGCTCGGCGCGGCTGGATGGGCCAGCGGCAGCCAGACGTGCAGTGGGATCACGCCCGCCTTGCCCGCGAAGCCGAGTGCCAGGAGCACGAAGGCCGCGTTGCGGGTCATGGGCGCCAGCGCCGGCGCCGCCGATCGCCAGTCCGCGAATCGCAGACTCCCCGCGTCGGCACCGAGCAGGAGCATGCCCGCGAGGAGGCAGGCGAGGCCTGCATGGGTCATCACCGCGTAGACCCAGCCGGCCTGGATCGACTCCTTGGATTCTCGGTCGTGAAGAACCAGAAGGTAGGACGCCAGAGACATCAGCTCCCACGCGATCACGAAGGTCATCACGTTCGCGGCGAGCGGAACGAGGCACATCGACACGACGAAGACGACGTACGTCAACCGATCGCGCCCGCCGCCGTCGGGGTAACCCATTGCGTAGACCGATGCCGGCACCGCGGCAAACCCGATCAATGCGAGGAATAATCCCCCGAGGGGATCGAGTGTCAGCTCGAGGCCCCCGAGCGGCACCAGCCAGGTGACCCGAAGCGTGCCGGCGCCGCCCGCCATTCCGTAGCCGCCGAGGCCCATGGCGGCGACGCCGCAGAGCACGACCAGTCCGTACGAGAGCCGGCTCACCCGGGGAGCCGCCCGATCGCCTCGAGCAGGCCGGCAAGGAGCGCCGCCGGCGACGGCGGACACCCGGGGATGATGGCGTCGACCGGGATGACGTCGGCGACGCCGCCCACGACCGCGTAGGATCCTCGGAAGAGACCGCCGTCACGCCCGCAGTCGCCGACGGCGACCACGAACTTGGGATCCGGCGTCGCCTGCCAGGTGCGCCGCAACGCCTCGGCCATGTTGCGAGTCACCGGGCCCGTCACCAGCAGGCAGTCGGCGTGGCGCGGCGAAGCGACGAAATGTATCCCGAATCGCTCGACATCGTAGTGCGGCCCGGTGAGCCCGCCGATTTCGAGCTCGCAGCCGTTGCAGGAGCCGGCGTCGACCTGCCGTATCGCGAGCGAGCGGCCGAAGAGCCGTGCGACCTCCGCGGCCAGTCGCTCGCCGATTCGCTCGAGGTCGCCGGTGCGAGTGACCGGCTCCGTGACGATGCCCGTGCGGAGCGCGGTCCGGAGCTGGCGAAGCACCGGTCAGCGCCGCGCCGGCCGGCGCGCCTCCTGGCGGAGCGCGCGCAGCATGGTCTGGGTGCCGGCCAGCTGGTTGTTGAAGATCCGCCGCGCCACGTCGAGCAGATCGCCCACGAGCGGATCGCGGATCTCGTACCGCACCGTCGTGCCCTCTTTCCGGGCGGTCACGATGTTCTTGGCGCGCAGGATCGCAAGCTGCTGCGAGACGATCGACTGATCGAGCTCGAGGCGAGTCTGCAGCTCCTGGACGCTGCGCTCACCGCCGCGCAGGACTTCGAGCAGCCGGATACGGATCGGATGGGCCAGGGCCTTGAAGAATTCAGCCTTGAACGACTGGAGATGCGGCGACGACGCCGTGCTCACGAAAAGTATTATATATTAATATTCATATATATCAAATCCAGCGATCCGCCCGGACCGGCCGCGGACGTCCGGTCAGGCTCCGAGGAGCGCGCGGTACACCGCAGTGGTCCGCGCCATCGTCGCGTCGATCGTGTACCGCTCGCGCACCATCGCCTGGCCGGCCCGCGCCATCGCGCGTGCGCGGTCAGGCTCGCGGAGCAGCGCCAGGATCGCGTCCGCCAGCGCCCGCGAATCGCCGGGGGGCACGAGGCGGCCGTTCTCGCCGTCCCGGATCAGCTCGGGGCTGCCGCCGACGGTGGAGGCCACGACCGGGGTGCCCACCGCCAGCGCCTGCGGGATCACCTGGGGGATCGCCTCGGATCTGATCGAGGGAAGTACCAGTACGTCGAGGGCCGCCATGACCTCGGGAATGTCTCGGCGAAATCCGGTGAGGCACACGCTCGTGTCCAGGCTCATGTCCCGGACTCGCCGGGACACCTCGTCGAATCCGACCCCGTCTCCGACGATCAGGAAGCGCGCCTCCGGCTTGCTGGCGATCACCGATCGAGCCGCCTCCAGGAACACGTTGTGGCCCTTGGACCCACGCACGTTGGCGACGAGCCCGACGACCGGGGCTTCGCCCAGGCCGAGCTCCTTTCGGACGGCCGTGCCGGAGACGCCGGGGTGGAACCGCTCACCGTCGACTCCGGCGGAGATCGTCACGACCCGGTCGGGGGCGATGCCTGCGGCCGTCACCATCGAGCGGACGCTCTCGGCGCTGGTGATGACGCGGTCCGCCAGCCGATAGACGAGGGCGCGCCGCCGGCCGATCGGGATCGAGACGTGTCGAGTGCGGACCACAGGGAGGCCTAGCGATTTCGCGGCAATACTCGCCAGCCAGCTATCGACGGAGCTATGGGTGTGGACCAGGCTCACGTCGCGCGCTCGCATCAGCCGGCGCAGTCGCAGGACGGCGCCGACATCGACCGAGCTTCGCATCCGGACGGCCTCGATCGGCAATCCCGACGCCCGCGCCTCGGCGAGGAGGGGGCTATCGGGTTGGCAGGCGATCAGCGCGCCCCACCCGTGGGCGAGGAGCCAGCGTACCTCGGCAACCGTGCGGATTTCCTGACCGCCGTGGCCGCCGGACGACTCGGTGTGCAGGACGGTCTGCATGGAGGCAGACTACGATCCCACGCGCTCGAGCGAAAAAACGCTAGCGGATTTGCGCGCTGCGGGCCGTTGCGGAGCCGGAGCCCCGCGGGCCGAGGCGCGCGTACTAACGAATCCGGGCGATGCTACCAGCGACCGCCGCGGGAGCCACCGCGGCCGGCGCCGCCACCGCCGCCGAAACCACCACGACCACCGCCGCCACCGCGTCGGTCGCCGCCGCCGCCGCCAGAGCCTGGGGCCTTCGCCTTTTCGACCTGAATCGTCCGGCCGTCGAGGTTCGTGCCGTTGAGGCGGCTAATGGCCTGCTCGGCTTCCTCTGGCGTCGCCATTTCGACGAACCCGAAGCCCCGCGAACGCCCGGTATCCCGGTCGGTCACGACACTCGCAGACTCGACGCTGCCGACCGCCGCGAAAGCTTCGCGCAGGCGCTCGTTGGAGGTGGAGAAAGATAAACCGCCCACGAAGAGTTTGACCGCCATGGAAGGGCTCCTTCTGACCGCACAGGACTATCGGAGTATACACTGGGGCCCATCTTCCGGAAACCGAATCTTGCCCCCGAGGTGCGATCTGGTCGCTTCGTTCATCGAGCAACTGGGCTACGTCGGCCTGTTCGTCGTCCTCTTCATCGCCGGCCTCGGCGTCCCCATCCCTGAGGAGCTGCCGATCGTGACGGGGGGAGTCCTGTCCCACCAACTGGTGCTGCGGTGGTGGATTGCGCTGCCGGTCTGCGTGGCAGGGGTGCTTTCGGGGGACATCGCCCTCTATTGGGTCGGGCATCACTGGGGGGAACGAGTGCTCGGCTGGCGGCCCGTCCGCTGGGTCCTGAGCCCGGCTCGCGAGGAGCAGCTCAAGATCCGCGTATCGGAGCCACGGCGTCAAGATCGTCTTTACCGCGCGTCACGTGATGGGGCTGAGGGCCGCGGCGTTCTTGACCGCGGGCATCGCGCGCGTACCGTTCTGGAAATTCTTGGCGGCCGATACGGGCGCGGCGATCGTGAGCGTCCCGTTCGGCTTCTTTCTCGCGTACCTTTTCGCGGATCAGCTCGAGCAAGTGTTCGCGGACGTCCACCGCGTCGAGCGATGGCTGGTCCTGGCGGCGCTCGTCATCGTGGCGATCTGGGTCACCATCGCGGTACGGCGCCGCGGTCAGAGGCCCGAATAGGCCCCAATGCTATAGTCGGCGTGGATGTCCGCGATGGTCGCCGAGCGCAAGCCCTGGCACGCCAGCTTTCGGTTGCTGGAGCGCGACGAGCGCGTGTTCGCGGTGCTCCTGGCGGTCGTCATGGTCGGCGGTCTCGCGGCGCTCGGCTTCTTTCCGTTACGGCCCCGTTACCGCGACCTCGATCTCTACTGGCTCGTCTTCTGTTTCGCGGCGTACAAGGTCGGGATCTTCGCGCTGGTGACGGTCAATCCGCGCGCGACCCGCGCGTACTTCATCGGCGCGCTGGCGATCGATCTGCTGCTGGTCTTCGTGCTCCTGTGCCTCACCGGCGCCGGCGACAGTGTCTTCTATCTTCTGTTCTTTCCCCTGGTCGCGGTGAACGCCTACTACTTCGGACCGTGGGTGGGGCTGGGAGCTTCGGTGGTGGCCGGCGGGCTCTACGCCTGGTCGACGGTGCTGGTGCCGCCGTGGGTCGGCTGGACGCCGCACTTGATCCTCGCGGCGCTCGCCGGATTGCCCGCGGTCACGCTCGGGCTGGTCGCCGACCGGGAGCGACGGGCGCGCGGAGAGGTCGAGCGGTTGAACGACGAGCTCACCGGCACCTTGAGCCGGCTGCAGACCGCGCAGCAAGAGCTCGTGGTGGCCGAGCGCATGGCCACGGTGGGACGTCTCTCGCTCCGCATCGCGCACGAGGTGCGCAATCCGATCACCGCGATCGAGCTCAACGCCGAGATGCTCGAGGACATCGTGCGCGAGCGGAACGACGGCGAGCGGAACGACGGCGACATGAAAGAGGCCGCGGGCCTCGTCAGCGCGATTCGCGATCAGGTCACGACGCTCGACGCGCTGACCGAGGAATATCTCGCGTTCGCACGATTTCCGCGGCCGCACTTCGAGGAAGAGTCGATCAACCACCTCGTGCAGGAGCTCGCGGACTTCGTGCGCCCGGTCGCGACGCGTCAGGGGCTCACCCTGCGCGTGGAAGTCGACCCGAGCGTCCCCGTGATGGAAATCGATCGCGGCCTCCTGCGCCAGGCGGTGCTGAACCTCGTCAAGAACGGGCTCGAGACCCTGTCGAGCGGCGGCGAGCTGACGATCGGCAGTCGCTTCGATGGCGAGGCGGTCGAGATCTTCGTGTCCGACACCGGCGGCGGCATCCCGGACGACGTGGGCCCGCGGCTCTTCGAGCAGTTCTTCACGACGAAGCCCCAGGGCACCGGCCTCGGCCTCTCGATCACGCGGCAGATCGCCGAGGAGCACGGCGGCGAGATTCGCTGGAGGAACCGCGCGCCGCTGGGCGCGACGTTCACGATCCGGCTGCCGCTCAAGCGAGTGAAGGATGGCTGAGCCCGCGACCTTGCTCGTGGCCGACGACGATCCCGGGCTGCGCGAGAGTCTCGAGCGCACGCTGACCCGCGAGGGATATCGAGTCGTGCTCGCCTCGGACGGGCGCGCGGCGCTCGAGCGCGTGCAGGCCGGCGGCGTCGACCTGATCGTGACGGATCTCAGAATGCCGGGACTGACCGGGCTCGAGCTCCTGCGGGCGGCCAAGGCGATCATGCCGGACGTCGACGTGATCTTGTTGACCGCCTTCGGGACCGTCGAGGAGGCCGTGAAGGCGATGAAGGACGGCGCCTACGACTTCCTGACCAAGCCGTTCCGGCGCGAGCAGCTGATCAAGCTCGTCGACAAGGCCCTCGAGCGCCGCGACCTGATCGAGCAGAACAAGGCGCTCAAGAAACAGCTGGAAGACATCCGCGCCAAGGGCCAGATGATCGGCGCCAGCCCCTCGTTCCGGCGGATGCTCACGCTCGTCGAGCAGATCGCCGACAGCTCCGCGACGATCCTCATCCAGGGCGAGAGCGGGACGGGCAAGGAGCTGGTGGCGCGCACGATCCATGAGCGCTCGGGCCGGCGCGCCGGCCCCTTCGTGGCGGTCAACTGCGCGGCGTTGCCCGAGACCTTGCTCGAGTCCGAGCTGTTCGGGTACGAGAAGGGCGCGTTCACCGGCGCCGCCGGGCGCAAGGAAGGACGCTTCGAGCTGGCGAACGGCGGCACGCTCGTTTCTCGACGAGGTCGCCGACCTGTCGCTGGTGACGCAACCCAAGATCCTGCGCGTGCTCCAGGAGGGAGAATTCGAGCGCCTCGGGGCCACGCGCTCGATCCAGGTCGACGTCCGCATCGTGGCGGCCACGAACCAGGACCTGGCCGACATGGTGAAGGACAAGCGCTTCCGCGAGGACCTCTACTATCGCCTCAACGTCATCACGGTCCGCGTGCCGCCGCTGCGCGAGCGTCACGAGGACATCCGCGTGCTCGCCCAGCACTACCTGCGGGTCTACGCCGCCAAGAACGGCCGGAAGCTCGAAGGCTTCTCGAACGAGGCGCTCGAGCGGCTCGAATCGTACGCGTGGCCGGGCAACGTGCGCGAGCTGGAGAACCTCATCGAGCGCACGGTCCTGCTCGCGCGAAAGGACCGGATCGATGCCGAGGATCTCCCCGAGGAGGTCGCGGGGGTGAAGCGGCCGCCGCGCGACGCGATTCTCGAGCTGGTCGGCACTCCGCTGGCGGACATCGAGCAACGACTGCTCGACGAGACCTTGCGCATCACCGGCGGCAACAAGACGCAGGCGGCGAAGCTCCTTGGCATCGATGTGCGCACCGTCGCGCGCAAGCTCGAACGTCGTGAGGACGATCAGGCGGAGGGTACCGACCGCTCGTGAAAGCCCTTCTTTTGACCCGCGAATACCCGCCTCACATCTACGGCGGCGCGGGAGTCGTGGTGGGACAGCTGGCCGAAGCGCTCGGCCGGCTCATGCCGGTGGAGGTTCGCTGCTTCGGCGAGCGCGCCGCGACCGAGTCGACCGACCGCATCGCGCTCCGTGGCTACACGCCGTGGGATCGGGTGGGCGCCGGCAAGGATAAGGCGCTGTATGCGCCGGCGCTCGAGACCCTGTCGATCGCGCTCGCGATGGCGCGCGACCCGGTCGACGCGCAGGTGGCCCACGCGCACACGTGGTACGCGGACATGGCCGGTCTCTGGATCCGCACGCTCCACCGGATCCCGCTCTGCGTGACCCTGCACAGCATGGAGCCGCTCAGACCGTGGAAGGCCGATCAGCTCGGCAGCGGCTATCTGCTCTCGAGCTGGATCGAGAAGACCGCGGTGGAGGCGGCCGACCGGGTCATCGCCGTTTCGCGTCGCATGCGCGACGACATCCTCGAGCACTTCAAGGTCGAGCCGGAGCGCGTGGTCGTCATCCACAACGGCATCGATCCCGACCGGTTCAAGCGAACGGAGGCGCGTGAGGTGCTGGCGCGCCGGGGCGTTCGCGAGCCCTACGTGCTCTTCGTCGGGCGCATCACCGACCAGAAGGGAATCTTTCACCTGCTCGAGGCGGCCCGGAAGCTGCCGAAGGGCGTGCAGGTGGTCCTGTGCGCGTCGGCGCCCGACACGCCGGAGATCGAGGCGCGGCTCAAGCGAGTGCTGCCGGAGCACCCGAACGTCCTGTGGATCGGCGAGATGGTTCCCGTGACCGAGGTCGTGCAGCTCTACAGCCACGCGGCGGTGTTCGCGTGCCCGTCGGTCTACGAGCCGTTCGGCCTCATCAACCTCGAGGCGATGGCGTGCGAGACGCCGGTCGTTGCCTCGGCGGTCGGCGGCATTCTCGAGGTGGTGGAGGACGGCAAGACCGGCGTGCTGGTCGAGCCCGGACGTCCCGACGTGCTGGCGGCGGCGATCCGCAGCGTGCTCGACGATCCCGCGCGCGGCCGCGCGATGGGGCGCGCCGGACGGCTCCGCGTCGAGGCGCAGTTCAGCTGGGCCAGCGTCGCCGAGCGGACGCGCGACGTGTACGCCGACGCGATCGACGACTTCGCCCGAGCGGAGGCCTAGCGATCGTGCCCACGCCGAGCCTGGCGACCTTGCGGGGCTTCGTCTTCGACCTCGACGGCTGCGTGTGGAGCGGCGACGTGCTCAATCCGGGCGCGAACGAAACGCTCACCGCGCTGCACCGAAGCGGGCGCGCCCTCGCGTTCGTCTCGAACAACTCGCGCGCCACCGGCACGGATCTGCGCGAGCGGCTGCACCGTCTCGGCGTGACCGTCGCCGAGCACGTGCTGACGCCGCTCGAGATCATCGGCGAGGTGATCCGCGAGCGCTGCGGGCCTTCGCGGGTCCTGGCGATCGGCGCGCCCGAGATGGGGGCCGTGATCGCCCGCGCCGGCCACGAGCTGGTGGACGTGAAGGACTATCGCGCGGCGACGGTGGTCGCCGTCGGCAACGACTTCGACCTGAGCTACGAGCGTCTCACCGCCGCGGCGCGGGCCGCCGCGCGCGGGGCGCCGCTGGTGACGCCGAACATCGATCCGCGCCTGCCGATCGAGGGCGGCGACTTTCTGCCGGGCTGCGGGTCGATCGTGCAGGCGGTCGCCGTCGCGGCCGGCGTGCGGCCGATCGTCGTCGGCAAGCCCGAGCCGCCGCTCTTCCGGATGGCGCTCGAGCGGCTCGGCCTCACGGCGGGCGGCGACCGCGATGGTCGGCGACAGCATCCCCTCGGACATCCGCGGCGCGCAGGCGGTCGGCATGCCCACCGTGCTCTACGCGCCCGGCGGCGCGCCGGCCGACGCGGCGGACGTCGTCGTCGCCTCGTTCGCCGAGCTCGCGAGGCTCGTCGGGGTCGGCTAGCCTCAGAGCGCGTGTTACTCTAGCCGCGATGTTCGACATCGGTTTTCAAGAGATGCTCGTCATCGGGGTGCTGGCCCTCCTGGTCTTCGGACCCGGAAAGCTCCCCGAGCTCGGGCGGATGATCGGTCGCGCGCTTCGCGAGTTCCGCAAAGCGAGCGACGAGTTCAGAGCGACCGTCGAGACGAACCTGCACATCAACGATCCCGATCCGATCATCGCGCCGCACCCCGCGTCCGAACCGACGCCGACGACCGCGGTGCCCATCGAAGCCGGAACCGTGAGCACGGCCGTGGAGGCCGCGCCGACCGTCGCGGTCGAGCCGGGCGAGCCCTACTGCGCCCAGCGGACCTCGCGCCTCTTTCACAAGAGCGATTGCGCCTGGGTCGCGCGGATTCCCGAGGCCGAGCGCGCCTACTTCAAGCACGTCGCCGAGGCCCGCGAGCAGGGGTTTGCGACCTGCCCCGTCTGCGAGCCCTGGGAGCCGGCGTAGTCCCAAGGTTCTGACCCCCGTGGTGTCGACTTCCCGATGCACTCGCTTTTTGTTGACTAGTCAACACCAGTTGAGTGATACTGCCCGGCACGGAGGAAGAAGACGGATGCGTGAGCTGACGAGCCGGCAGCGCGAGGTGCTGAGCTTCATGCGCAGCTTCCAGGCCAAGCACGGCGTGCCGCCGACGGTGCGCGAGCTCGGCGAGCGGCTTCCGGATCACGCCGCGCGCCGCGTTCGATCATCTGCGGGCGCTCGAGCGCAAGGGCGAGCTACAGCGGCGCCCAAGCGTCGGACGCACTTCGCGGGCGCTGACCTTGCCCGACATGGCCGGAGGCGGTCGCGCACATCACGCGGTCCCGATCCTCGGCCGGATCGCCGCGGGCACGCCGCTCCTGGCCCAGGAGAATCGCGAGGGCGAGGTGCCGATCGCCGCGGCGTCGCTACCCGGGCGCGGCGAGGACGTCTTCGCGCTGCGCGTGCGCGGCGAGTCGATGATCGAAGCCCACATCTGCGACGGCGATCTGGTGCTGGTCCGGCGTCAGGACTCGGCCCAGCCGAACGACATCGTCGTCGCGATGGTGGAGTCCGAGGCGGGCGGCGAGACCGAGGCGACCGTCAAGCGCTTCATGCGCGACGGGTCGCGCGTCGTGCTGAAGCCCGAGAATCAGACGATGACGCCGATCGTCATCGATCCGGCCCGGCGCTCCGTCACCATTCTCGGCAAGGTCATCGGTCTACTCCGCGGTTTCTGACGACAAGGAATTCGGGGGAGTGCTCGCTCCCTCCGATGTAAAGCACGAGGAGGTCGGCAATGAGCTCGCACGCAGTGACGTACGCATTGCTTCACCGTCGCAGCTCGCGCGCGTTTTTTTTGGCTCGGACTACTCAACATCTGCAGAGTCTTCGGGCCGGTCGGGAAGTTCTCCGGGCGCTCGTCGCGCTCGGGGCCGTCATCGCCTGGGGCGGCGTCTGTCTCCTGCTGAGGGGCTGACGGGCGCGTGAGGGCCTGCTCGTAGATCCTCGCTTCGACGAACACGTCGAGCAGCGCGCCGTCGAGATGGCCGGCGCGTCGCTCGTGGTCGAGAATGTCGAGCGCCTCGGCGGTCGGGATGCCCTTCTTGTAGGGGCGGTCGCCGGCGGTCAGCGCGTCGTAGATGTCGGCGATCGTCATCATCCTCGACTGCACGGGGATCTCGCCGGCCTTGCGCCCCTCGGGATAGCCGGTGCCGTCGAGCTTCTCGTGGTGCGAGCGGGCGATCTCCGGGATGCGACGGAACTCGCGCGTCCACGGAATGCGCGTGAGGAATTCGTAGGTGTGGATCACGTGGGACTGGATCTCCTTGAACTCCGCCGGCGTGAGGCTGCCGCGGGGAATCGCCAGGATCTCCGCTTCCTCGGGCGTGATCACGCTCTCGCGGTTCCCGAGATGATCCTCGAAGACGTCGAGCGCCAGCCGCTCGATGCCGGCGGCGAAGTCGCGCGGCAGCACCGCCGGCTCGTTGGCGGCGACGATGCGGGCGATGCCCTGATCGAGCGTGGCGACGTAGGCCGCGAGCTCGGCGTCGAGGGCCGCGGCCTGAGTCGCATAGCGTCGCCGGCCCTTCTCCACCAGATGCTCGATCTTCTTGCCGGCGTAGCGGAGCTCCAGGCCGCGCTTGATCAGCTCCACGCGCTGCCGGATGCGGTCGAGCTCGGCGGGCAGGAGCTTCTTCGCCTTCACGAGCACCTGCTCGCGCACGCCGACCTTGCCGAAATCGTGCAGTAGCGCGGCGTAGCGGAGCTCGGTCATCTCCTCGGCGCTGAAGTGCGTCAGCCGGTGCGGGCCGTCGGAGGCGCGGTCGATCGCCGCGGCGAGGCCGACGGTGAGATTCGCGACCCGGGCGGAGTGGCCCGAGGTCGTCGGGTCGCGTGACTCGATCGCGGTCACCGACGCCTTCACGAAGCCTTCGAAGAGCTCGCGAATGTTCTCGTAGAGCCGGCGATTCTGGATCGCCACCGCCGCCTGCGAGGCGAGCGAGCCCGCGAGCTGCTCGTGGCGCGCGGTGAACCGCTGCACCGTGCCGTCGATCGCGTCGCCCCGGACGAGCCGCGTCGCGAAGTCGGGCTTGCAGTTGATCAGCTGGAGCGCGCCGATCGTCTCGCCCTCGGGCGTCCGCATCGGGACCACGAGCATCGACCGCGTGCGGTAGCCGGTCTCCTCGTCGAACGACCGGTTGATGTGGAACGGCGCGCCGGCCGGCGGGCGGTAGGCGTCCTCGAGGTTGAGGATGGCCCCGGTCAGCGCGACGTGTCCGGCGACGCTCTCGCTGGTGAGCGGCAGCCGCGCGGCGCGGAACGGAATATCCACCGAGTCGTTCTGGGCGAGCACGAAGCGAAGATCGCGCGTGCCGTCGGCTTCTTCCTCGACCAGGTAGAGCGAGCCGGCGTCGCTGTGGGTGATCTCGCGCGCCTTGGTCAGGATGGTCTCGATCAGATCTCGCGGGTTGCGCTCGGCCGAGAGCCGGATCCCGATCGCGTTCAGCTCGGAGAGCTCGCGATCGAGCCGCGCCATCTCGCGGTCGAGTCGCCCCATCTCGGTGGCCCGCTCGAGATCGGCGAAGGCGTTGTCGATGACGCGGGCGAGCATTGCCGCGCTCGCGCCTTCCGGGAGGACGGAGTACCAGTGCGCGGGCCACGGACCGGCGTCGTCACGATCGACCAGCGCGACGACGCGAAGCGGCGCGTCGCTCCAGCGTGGATCGGTGGCGTCGCGGCCGACCAGGATGACCACGGCCCCGTCAGCGGTCGGATCCGCCGCCACCGACAGCCCGGCCACGTCGAACTCGTCACGCAGGCTTTCGGCGGCGGTCGCCGCCGCGCGCGAAGTCGCGTCGTAGAGGACACGGCGGCGACGCATGAAACGAAAGTAGGGCCGCGGCCGAGGGCAAGTCAAGAATCCTTATAATGATTTTCGGAATGATCGAGCTCGCCCGGCTCTCCGATCTCTGCCGGCGGCTGCGCGCGAGCCCGGGGCGGCTCGACAAGCTGGCCTTGCTCGCGGACTATCTGCGCGCGCTGCCGCCCGAGACCGTGGCCACGGCCGTCGCGTTCCTGACCGGCCGCGCGTTTCCGCAGTCCGACCCGCGGGTGCTCGGCGTTCGCTGGCTACCGGCGGCCGACGACGCTCCGGCGACGGGTGAGCCCCCGGCCGCCGCAGCCCCGCTGACGCTCGCGGACGTCGCCGCCGCGTTCAATGACATCGCCCAGGCGGGCGGCGCCGGCTCGCGGCGAATCGCGCGACGAGCTGCTGCGCGCCCTGGCCGCCCGGGCGTCGGCGGAGGAGCGCGAGACGCTCCAGCGGATCATGGTCGGTGAGCTGCGCACGGGGGTGTCCGACGGGCTCGTGCTCGAGGCGATCGCGCGCGCGTTCGGCGCGCCGCTCGAGAGCACGCGGCGCGCGGCGCTCCGGCTCGGCGATCTCTCCGCGGTGGCGGCGCTCGCCGCCGGCGGCGGCGCCTCGGCGCTCACGTCGGCGAGCGTGCAGCCGGGCGTGCCGCTCCTGCCGATGCTCGCCCAGATCACCGAGGATTTCGACGAGGTGCTCGCGGCCCACGGCGGCACCTCGGCGCTCGAGTACAAGTACGACGGCGCGCGCATCCAGCTCCACCGCGACGGAGAGCGCGTGTCGATCTGGACGCGCCGGCTCTCCGACGTCACGCGAAGCCTGCCGGACGTCGTCGAGACGGCTCGACACGAGCTCGTCGGCGCGCCGTTCATCCTCGACGGCGAGGTCCTGGCGCTCGATCCCGTCGGGCGGCCGCTGCCGTTCCAGGAGCTGATGCGGCGGTTCCGTCGGGTCCACGAGGTGGATCGCCTCGTCCGCGAGATGCCGCTGACCCTGCACTTCTTCGACTGCCTCATGGCCGAAGGCCGCTCGCTGATCGACGAGCCGTACGACCGTCGATGGCAGGCGCTGGCCGCCGTCACCGGCGGGCGCCACCTGGCCGAGCGCGCGCTGGTCACGTCGGCGGAGGCGGCGCGGGCGTTCCAGGCCCGGGCGCTCGCCGCGGGTCACGAGGGCGTCGTGGCGAAGGATCTGCGCAGCACGTACGAGCCCGGCGGCCGCGGCAAGCGATGGTTCAAGCTGAAGGTCGCCGAGACCGTCGACTGCGTGATCATCGCCGTGGATCGGGGCTCCGGGCGCCGCAGCCAGTGGCTCTCCAACTACCATCTGGCGGTCCGAGACGGCGACACGTTCGCGGACGTCGGCAAGACGTTCAAGGGATTCACCGACGCGCAATTCGTCGAGATGACCGGGCGGCTGTGGGCGCTCGCGGTGGGCGACGACGGCTATACCGTGCGGGTGCGGCCCGAGGTCGTCGTCGAGGTCGCCTACAACGAGATCCAGAAGAGCCCGACCTACCGCTCCGGCATGGCGCTCAGGTTCGCGCGCATCACGCGGATCCGCGACGACAAGTCGCCGGGCCAGGCCACGACGCTCGAGGAGCTGCGCGCGCTCTACGAGCGGCAATTCGCGACCAAGGGCCGCTCGGTGTAGAATCGGCGCCCGTGACCACGCGCGTCTCGACCGGCATTCCCAAGCTCGATGCGATGCTCGACGGCGGCCTGCTGCCCGGCACGCTCACCGTCGTGTACGGCGCCACTGGAATCGGCAAGACGCACCTCGGGCTCACGTTCGCCGATCACGGACGGATCGCCGACCGCGCGCGCGGCATCGTCCTGGACCTGAACGGGCGCGGCGACTCGCAGCAGCACGACGAGTACGCGGCGCGACTCTTCCAGTGGTCGCTCACGCCGTGGACGCACACCGTCACGCCGATGACCGATCCGTATCCGCCGCCCGGCCAGATGGACGCGAGCTACTCCAACACGCTCAAGTGGGTGGGGCGCGTCCGCGATTTTCAGGTGCCGACACCAGACGGCGGCTGGGAGTTCGACTGGAGCTGGAAGGCCACCTACAACCACGCGCTCTACACCGTGCGGCCGTTCGTCTATTTCCACTGCGCGGCCGGCACGCGGCGGATCGTGGTCGACGGGGTCGAGCCGATGGATTCGCCCGCGGACTCGATCCAGTTCCACATCTTCGACGAGCTCTACCGGAAGACCATCCACCGTGACGCCGAGACACTCGGGATGGAGATCTGCCTGCCGGTGTGGAAGCACCGCGAGTTCATCGACTCGCACCTCTACGACCACACGGCGCTCACGACCATGCTCCTGGTGACGACCGAGGAGACGCGGCTGGAGGATCTGCTGGCGCGCAAGGTCGCGACCGGCGACATCGGCGCCACCGCGAACACGATCCTGGTGCTCGGGAGCGAGCGCGTCGGCAATCGGCTGGCGCGGATGCTCTGCGTCGTCAAGCACCGGGGCAGCGCGATGAGCGACGAGATCGTCGAGTACCGGATCGGAGCTCGAGGCATCGAGCTCGGATAGCGCGTGGTTGACGTTCACGGCCGCCGGCCCCGGCGACCTCGTACCGTGACTGCCGTCCTCTTCACGCTCTCGTCGCTCACGCCGCCCGCGCGCGCGCTGCTGCGCGCCGTGCAGGCGGCCGCCGGACGCTCGCGGTCGCCCGTGCTCGTCGGCGGCGCCGTACGCGACGCGCGACTGGCATCGACGCGGCGGGCCGGACCCGCCGATCTGGACGTCGCGGTCGAGTCGGGCGCGCTCGACATCGCCGGCCGGGTGGCGGTACGCCTGGGCGGGGCCTTCGTGCCGCTCGATCCCGAGCGCGGCGCGGCGCGGGTGCTCGCGCGCGGGATCTGCCTCGACGTGACCGACTGGCGGGCGCCGACACTCGACGACGACCTGGCGGCCCGCGATTTCACCGTGAACGCGCTGGCGGTCCCGGTGCGCGAGCTCCTGAGCCGGGGCCGTGCGCCGATCGTCGATCCGACCGGCGGGCTCGCCGATCTGCGGGCTCGGCGCCTTCGGGCCCACGATCCGCGCGTGCTCACCGAGGATCCGCTCCGCACCCTTCGCGGCGTCCGGCTCGAGGCGGCGCTGGGATTCAGGCTGACCGACGAGACCGTGCGGGCGATCCGCGCTGGCGGCGCCGGCGCTGGACAGCGTCGCCGCCGAGCGCGTGCGCGACGAGCTGCTGGCGATGCTCGCGCTCCCGCGGGCGGGGCGCGCCCTGCGGCGGCTCGACGCGCTCGGGCTTGCTGCGCGTGATCGTGCCCGAAGTCGAGCCGATGCGCGGCTCGACGCAGCCGGCGCCGCACCGGTTCCCGGTGCTCGAGCACTCGCTGAGAGCGGTGGCCGGCGCCGACACGGTGCTGGCGCGTCTTGCGCGAGCTCTCGCCGTTCGGCGACGAGCTGGCCGCGCACGTGGCCGAAGAGCTCGGCGGCGGCGTGCGGCGCGAGCAGATCCTCAAGCTGGCCGCGCTGCTCCACGACGTCTCCAAGCCCGAGACGCGCCGGCTGATCGACGGCCGCATCCGATTCTTCGAGCACGACGTGCTGGGCGCCGCGCGCGCGCGCGCGATCGCCGAGCGGCTGCGGCTCCCGGCGCGCGCCCGCGGCGTGCTCGAGAAGCTCGTGCGCCATCATCTGCGTCCCGGGCACCTGGCGGCCGCCGGCCGGGTGACGCCGCGCGCGCGGTATCGCTTCTTCCGCGATCTCGGCGAGGACACGCGCGATCTGTTGCTGCTGAACCTGGTGGACGCCGCGGCGGTGACCGGGGTATCGCCGCTCGCGATCTGGCGCCGGGCGTCGCTCGTGCGAGACCTCCTGCGGGGATGGGAGGAGACGGCGCGGGCCGGGGCGGAGGCGGCGCCGCTGGTGCGGGGGGAAGATGTCATGGCCCGCTTCGGCATTGCGCCCGGCCCCGAGGTCGGCCGCCTGCTGGAGCGCGCGCGCGAGGCCCAGAGCCTCGGGCTCGTGAGCACGCGCGAGGAGGCGCTCGCGTACCTTGACTCGCCCGCGAGCGAACCCCTAGAGTAGCGGGACCTTGAGGAATTTCAACCTCTCGTTCGAGAGGCTCCGGAGGAGGCTCGAGATGAGCGCGTGGAAAATCGTGGTAGCCGTCGTCGTCCTGCTGCTGCCGGTCGCGGCGAGCGCAGCGCCGGCCGGCAAGGTCATCATCGCTCAGGGCGTCGATCCGACGACGCTCGACATGGCGAACCAGTCGGAGAGCCCGGCGTCGAACGTCGGGCGGCACATCCTCGACACGCTCTACGAGCGCGACCAGAATATGAAGATCGTTCCGAGCCTGGCCACCGAGATGCCGAAGTTCGTGCCGCCCTCGACGTGGGAGGTCAAGCTTCGCAAGGGTGTGAAGTTCCACAACGGTGAGGAATTCAACGCCGACTCGGCGAAGTTCACGCTCGAGCGGCTGGCGCAGGGGCAGGGCAAGCTCCGCGGCGCCACGTTCTTCTCGCCCATCGACCGGGTGGAAATCGTGGATGCGTACACAATCCGGGTCCACACGAAGAAGCCCTGGCCGCCTGTTCACCGCCTCGATGACCTTCGTCCAGAGCGGGATGCTGCCGCCGAAGGAGTCGGCCGGCAAGGAGACCGCCGATCTCTCGAAGAAACCGATCGGCACCGGCCCCTACAAGTTCGTCCGCTGGTCGAAGGACGAGGAGATCGTCCTCGAGGCCAACGACGCCTACTGGCGCGGGGCGCCGAACATCAAGACCGTGGTCTTCCGCCCGATCCCGGACGACGCGGTACGCGTGGCGGCGCTGCAGAACGGCGAGATCGACCTGGCCGTGAACATCCCGCCGCATCTCGGAGCGATCATCGACAAGCACCCGAAGCTGTTCCTGTCGACTGCGCCGTCGATCCGCACGATCCAGCTCATGATCTACTCGCACCAGATGGACGCGCAGCACAAGGCGACCGGCCCCTACAACGGCCCGACCGCCGACAAGCGCGTGCGCCAGGCGATCGCCTACGCGATCGACGCCGACGAGATCATCAGGACCGTGCTCGACGGCAAGGGCGTGCGCGTGGCGACCATGCTGCCCTCGATGCACTTCGGCTTCGACCCGAAGCTTCAGCCCATCAAGCTGGACGTCGCCAAGGCCAAGAAGCTGCTGGCCGACGCCGGCTTCGCGAACGGCGTCGAGATCACCCTGCATGGCCCGCGCGGCCGGTACGTGCGCGACGCCGAGGTGGCCGAAGCCGTCAGCGGCCAGCTGACCAAGGCCGGGATCAAGACCACGCTCCGCACGTACGACTTCGTGACGTACCTGAACAACATGGTCTACGTCCACAAGGCGGGCCCGGTGTGGCTGATCGGCTGGGGGACCGGCACGATGGACGCCGAGACCGTCTACGTCCCGCTCTTCAAGTCCCCCGGCATCTTCGTGAACTGGCTCAACGAGGACTTCAATCACATGATCGACGAGGCGCAGACGATCATGGACGACAAGAAGCGCCTCGAGCAGTACCACCGGATCAACAAGCTGTGGGTCGAGGAAATGCCGGCGGTGCCGCTCTACCAGCAGATCGATCTCTACGGCGTCGCCAAGCGCCTCAACTGGAAGGCGCGCAGCGACGAGGTGCTGCAGGCGTACAACATGTCGCTCAAGGACGGGAAATAGCACGGGACCGGTCGGTGTAAGATAGGAGTCGCCGGGCGGCCGTAATTCAGTGGCAGAATGCCAGCTTCCCAAGCTGGACGTCGCCGGTTCGAATCCGGTCGGCCGCTCCAACATTCCGGGGGGGTTACGGGATAGCCCGTAGCCCCCTCGCAGCTCTCCACAC
Source organism: uncultured Candidatus Rokubacteria bacterium (assembly GCA_963789955.1). Classification (GTDB taxonomy): domain Bacteria; phylum Methylomirabilota; class Methylomirabilia; order Rokubacteriales; family CSP1-6; genus AR31. Next base: position 37,220 of record CAWBMV010000007.1, on the reverse strand, counting down.
GGGCTCAAGGCCTTTTTCGGGCTTCTCCGGAGCCATTCGCGGTGCTGAACCTGGGTACCCATGTCCTCACTCGGGACGACCGCGCCCCAAACCACGAAGCCGGACCCGCCGCGCCGAGCAGCGCCGCGCTCGGCGTAAGCCCGCGCCGCGACGGGGCCTTCGGTCCGAGCCCCTCGCAGACCGGCCCCGGCACCATGCATGCAGACACCTCGACGTGGAGGTGAGCAACCTTGTCGTCGCTCTGACTTTTCCGATCCACGGGACCAAAGTACGCGTGCGATTCTCGAGTCGTTTCCGCGGGGCCGCCACTCGAGGTGACCGAGTTGCAGATGGGGAGCTAAGAACAACGTGACAGCTTTGATCGCGTGCCTGCTCCTGATCGTCATGCTGGTGCTCGGATCTCGGGTTCATGGCGTCCGGGAGTCGCTCTGGAAGTTCCTGGCGTTCGTCGCGGCGTGTATTGTCGTGCTTGCCCTGCTGCTCGCGATCCTCGCTCGCTGAAGATCCTTACCTAGATCGACTTCCTGCAGCTGACGGCGACGCCGCCTTCCGTCAGACCTTACCGGGAATGGCCAGGCGCATGGTGAGCACGGCGCGGGCGCGCCAGCTTGTACACCTCATACCACAGGGCGCCCGCAGTCCCGGCGGCGGCGGCGATGGCCAGCGAGCTCGGTGTGAGCGGCGCGAATCGGAACACGGCGGCGACCGCTGGCACATAGACCGCGATGACCAGCGCGGCGAGCGTGGCGCCGGTGATCCACCAGACGACCGGGTTCGAAGCGCGGAGGCTCTGAACGATCAGGCGGTCGCGTGATCGTGTGGCGTGGATCATCGTGAGATTTCCGAACACCAGCGCCGCGAAGCCCAGCGAGCGGATCGCGCCGCTCGACAGGTGCTGCGCGATGCCCCACCAGCAGGCGACGAAGATGGTCGTGAGCACCGAGAGGCCGAGCAAGAGGCTCACCGCGATCATCTGCGAGCTGAAGAGTCGCTGTTGGGGATCGCGCGGGGGGCGGCGCAACACGGCGGCGCCGGTCGGTTCGGCTTCGAACACGAGCGAACACGCGGGATCGATCACGAACTCGAGGAATACGATGTGGACCGGGTAGAGGAGCACGGGCCAGCCCAACATCAACGGCAGGAACGCCATCCCGACGATCGGCACGTGGACCGCGAGCAAATAGCGCATCGCATTGCGAATGTTCTCGTAGATTCGCCGACCCAGCGTCATGGCGGCGACGATCGACTGGAAGTCGTCGTCGACCAGCACGAGCGCAGCGGCTTCGCGTGCGACGTCCGTCCCGCGTCGGCCCATCGCGATGCCGATGTTCGCCGCCTTCAGTGCGGGAGCGTCGTTGACGCCATCGCCGGTCATGGCGACCACGTCACCAGCCATCTTGTAAGCCGTGATCAGCTGAAGCTTCTGTTCTGGCCTGATACGCGCGAAGACGTCCACCCGGCGCACCGCCTGCGCGAGGCCTGGACCGTCCATGGCGGAAATCTCGGTGCCGACCAGCGCGCCGCCCTCCGTCGAGATCCCCGCTTGGCGCGCGATGGCGAGGGCGGTGCCTGGATAGTCGCCGGTGATCATGACGACGCGAACGCCGGCGGCCCGGCACTGGGCGATCGCCTCGGGCACGTCGGCGCGCAGCGGATCGGCCAGCGCGACGTATCCGAGCCACGTGAACCGGTACCGGCGCGGGTCGTCGAGCCAGTGCGCGTCGTCCCAGGTCGTCTCCGCCACCGCGAGCAGTCGCTGGCCTTTCGCCGTGGCCCGGTGAGCCTCCTCCAGCGCACCCTCCATCGCCCCCGCGTCGAGCCCGCACAACCGGAGCACCGTCTCCGGCGCGCCCTTGATGACGATACGGCGCTCGCCGGTGGGCGCGCGCCAGGCGTGGCACACCGCGAGGAAATCTGACGTCAGCGGGTAGTCGCGCTCCAGGAGCCACTTCGCTCGAAGCGTTTCAGCGGACGAGCCCGCCGCTGCCAGGATTGCGCGCTCCATCGGATCGAACGGATCGAGCTCGCAGGCGAGGGCGGCGGCTTCGACGACGTGCTGTGGAGTCGTGGTCGTGGTGAAGGTGTCGACGAGCACCATTCGGTTCTCGGTGAGTGTTCCGGTCTTGTCCACGCACAAGACGGTGGCGGCGCCGAGCGTCTCGATCGCCGGCATGTGGCGAGTCAGCACTCCGCGCCGGGCGATGCGCCAGGCCCCGAGCGCGAGAAACACCGTGAGGATCAGCGGAAACTCCTCCGGCAAGATCGCCATCGCCAGCGTGATGCCGGCCAGCACACCGGTGAGCCAGTCACCGAACGCAACCGCCGAATAGACGGCGAGCACGATGCAGGCGCCGATTCCGAACATGGCGATGAGCCGCACGATGCGCGTGGTTTCACGCTGAAGATGGGTGCGCTCGATATCGAGATCGACGAGGGAACGGCCGATGCGACCGAACTCCGTGCGGGGGCCCGACGCGACCACGACACCGCGGCCCCGACCCTTCACGACCAGCGTCCCGGAGTAGCTCGTCTCGCCGGGTTGTTTCTCGACAGGCAGCGACTCGCCGGTGAGCAGCGATTCGTCGAGCAAGAGATCGTTGGCCACGACGATCCGCACGTCGGCGGGCACGCGGTCGCCTTCGGACACGACGACCAGATCACCGCGCACGACTTCGGCGCCGGCGATCCTGATCGGGATGCCCTCGCGGACCACGAGCGCGCGCGGGCTCGCAAGCTCTTGCAAGGCCTCGAGCGCTCGCGCGGACTTGCGCTCCTGCACGACGGCGATCGTCGACACCACGAGGAGCGAAGCCACGAGCACCAGCGCTTCGTGGATGTCTCCCAGCATCAGGTAGATGATCGCGCCCGCGACGAGCAGAAGAAACATCGGCTCGGCGAGCACGCCGAGCGCGATAGCGATCGGCCCGCGTCGTTGAGCGCCCGGCAGCGACATTCGGCCCCTCGATGACAAGGCGCCGCTCCGCTTCCGCGCGACTCAGCCCGTGATCAGCGTCAGTCTGCATGGTCCGTGATCCCCGAATGCGTGACCGGAGTCATCCGGTTCGCCGGCGGGCTTCGTAGTGGCCGTCCGGGCATGCCGGCAAACCTCGTGCGTTGCTCAGACGCGTTCAGAGACCTTCGCTCAAGACCTCCTGGACTTTCGCCGTCAGCGTCGCGACTGAGAAGGGTTTCGTCAGGTACGCAGTCGCCCCGGCCTCGAGCGCGGCGCGCCTGGTCGCCCCGGAATCGAGCCCCGAAGCGACGATGATCGGCGGGGGATCCGCGCATCCGCGAAGGGCGCGGATCAGCGCGATGCCGTCCATGTCCGGAAGCCTCAGATCGGTGATCACCAGGCGGATCGGTCGGGATTCGGCGACGCGCAGACCCTCGTTTGCCCGCTCGACGGCGATGACGTCGAAGTTCAGCCGGCGCAGGATGCGTTCGTAGGTGTTCCGGAGATCGATCTCGTCCTCGACGATGAGAATGGGAGCGGTTCTGCCCCTGGTCTCCACGAGACACGACGCCGACCGGTCCGTCTTCGATACGACCATGCCCGATGGAGAGTGCAAGGAGCCCGCCACGGCGAAAACGAATCGAATCGCCCGCTTACATCGCTTGTGCCGACGGAGTTTTGGCGACACCTGGGGAGCGACCGCCTCGCCTGGTCGCGCCGCGGCGTCAGTGTGGGACAGGGGACCGGGCGGGCGACGACGGCTCGGCTACCACGCTCCCCTTCCGAGGGGCGGGCGTAGGACAAGAGACCGTGCACGAGGCGTATGACTCGCTCGACGTGATGGTGGATGACGCCGAGATCCTCACGAACCGCCGGCGGCAGCGTCTCGTCCTCGTCCTCGAGGAGGATCAACTCGATCCGGCCCTTGATGATGCCGAGCGGATTGTTGAGCTCGTGCGCAATCCCCGCTGACAGCGTGCCCAGCAGCGCAAGCTTGTCGGCCCGGCGCGCACTACGCTCGCGCACGAGCCGCTCCGTGATATCGGTGACGAACGCCATCACTCGAACCCCGCGCGGCGTACGCACGTAGCTCAAACTGATCTCGACGGGGAATTCCGTGCCGTCGCGGCGGCGGCCCGCGAGATCGAGCCCTCGTCCCATTCGTCGGACACGCGGCTCCGCCGCGTACTCGGCGCGATGCGCGATGTGTCGCTCACGCAGCCGTTCCGGCAGCAGCGCTTCCATCGGCCGACCGACCAGCTCGCTCTGCTCGTAGCCGAACATCTTCTCGATCTGGCCGTTGGCGATGACGGTGCGGCCTGCTTCGTCGATGATCAGTATCCCTTCGGCCGCCGACGCAATGAAGGCAAGGGCCGTTGCTTCGCTCAGACGCAATGCCTCTTGCGTCTGCCTGCGCTCGGTGATATCGCGGGCGATCTTGGACGCGCCGAACACCTTGCCGTTGAGGTCTCGCAGGGGCGCGATCGTCAGGACGACGTCGATGAGTTGTCCGTCCTTGGTGCGGCGGACCGTCTCGAAGTGATCGATGTGCTCTCCGCGCCGCAATCGGCTCAAGACCGCTTCTTCCTCGTCCATTCGCTCGGGCGGAACGATGAGCGTGATGGCGCGGCCGATCGCCTCGTCGGCGTGGTAGCCGAACATTCGCGCGGCGGCCGGATTCCACGAGGTGATGACGCCGTCGAGGTCTTCGCCGATGATGGCATCATCCGAGCTGTCGACGATCGCCGTGACTCGCCGCTGTTGTCGCTCTTCGTGCTCGAGGGACAATTGTCGTGTCCGCTCGTGCATCTCGACGAGCCGAGCGTAGAGCTTGCCGTTCTCGACCATTAGGACAGTCAACACGAAGCTCGCCGCGCTGAGGCCATAGATCCGACCGGCGTAGAATCCCAGATCGAATCGGCCTGCATTGAGGACTGCGGAGAGGGCGATGTCGAAGACCCACGCGGACATCACCACCATGAGCCACAGGTCGAGCACCGTGTGCGGGCGCCGCCGCCAGATGGTCGCGACCGCCAGCAGGCTCAGCAGCCAGGTTGCGGAGACGACCGTGGACATCGCGGGCGCGTAGTGATTGGCCTCCATGATCGCCGGAAGCAGCGCCTGGCCGACGGTCGCAACGAGCGTGAGGCTGCTCACCAGCCCGACCACCGCCGCGACGGCAGCGGGAATGGCAAGCCGGCGAGAAATCGTGCGCCCGCCGGCCTTCAGCGCGGCATAGGCGATGACGAACAGAGGAAAGCCGGCGTGCCATAGCATGTACAACCACGCGGTGCTCTGCGGCCCCGCCCCGAGCAGGCCGGACGGGCGGAAGAGCCCGGGAAACGTCAGCCCGTGTGAGATCGTGATGAGCGCCGTGAACAGGTACCCCATCGCCAGGATCAGCAGCGACGCGGATCGCAAGAAGCTGAACTGACCGAGTAGCAGAACGGCCGTGATCAGGTCGTTGACGACCAGTACCGACTCGTAGACCGGAATGAACGCCCAGATCTGCGGTAACGGGGTCTTCGCGAACGGCACGACCGCGAGAAAGATTGTGGCGGAGGACAGCGTGACGATCAGGGCGAGGCGACGCTGGCCGCGGCCCGCCGTCAATAGCGAAGGGAACACCTGACGGCTGACCGTCGCCACTGGCGCCTGGTTGCGATCGGGCGAGACCACGGCGACGATCCTAATCCTTGACCGTCGATATGCAAAGAGCGCTGCCGGAAGGCGCGAGAACGGCCGAAATGAGGCATGGTGCTACCATGTCGGCATTCTGTGGCCGAACCTCGAGCGGATCGGCAGAGAGGCGAATCAAATGCGCTGGATGGGAATGATTGGGATCGGCATGATCCTCGTCATCGGGTTCGTGACGGCGGCCGTCTGGGCCGAGGGCGCCGGCGAGGGGCGGCAGCTGTTCTTCTCGCAGGGCTGTTACGGTTGTCACCGCATCGGCGTAGCGGGAACGCCCATCGCCTACGATCTGTCGCATATCGGCGGGAAGTACACCGAATCCCAGCTGGCGAGCTGGTTGCGCGATCCGGCCGCGCAAAAGCCGCGGGCCCACATGCCGCGACTCGCGTTGGTGGAGGACGAGATTCGCGCCCTCGCCGCGTATCTCGCGACGCTGAAATGAACGACCGTCACGCATCGTGATCGTCCTCGAAACCGAGGACCTGCCCAAGCGGTTCGGGACCTTCATCGCCGTCGATCGACTCTCCGTCCGCGTCGAGGCAGGCGAAGTCTTCGGGTTGCTCGTGCGGGAGGCGCAGATGGGCTGAGGGCCTTGCCCATCGGAGATGGTGCGGCGTCAGCCGGAGCTCGCACCGGCCAATTGGCCCATGTTGCCTCCAAACGATCTACGGATCCGGACGTGCGGGTATGATCACGTAGACGGCGACGTCGGCGCGTTGCACCAGCACCAAGACGTCGCTGCCGCCCTGAATGTGCCGAACGATCGTTTGAAAATCTGCTATGTTGCGGACGGGCTTGCGATCGATCCCACGGACGACGTCACCAGGCTCGATGCCCATGAGATCGGCGGGACTGTCGGCGTCGACGTCCACCACCACTGCACCCATCGCAGGGCGTGACGGGACGGACATCGATGCCCAGCAAGCGCCTGGCTTTGATCAGATCGGGGCGCACCTCCCACTCGACCGGCTCCTCTCCCAGTCTGACTGAAACGACGACGTCACGTGCTGCACGACGGACCTTGAGTCGAATGCTGGCTCCTGGTGACAGGAGACTCACGGTCCTTTCGAGCTGAGCGCGCGATGATGCCGCGCGCCCGTTGATCTCCAGGACCACGTCGCCCGATCGGAGGCCTGCGCCGGCGGCCGGGCTTTCGGGGAGCACATCGGCGATGAGGACACCCTGTGCGCTGCGTGCGTCGAACGCGCGCGCGAGGTCGGCGCTGAGCTGTTGCGTGATCGCGCCCAGCCATGGCCGGCTTACTCGGCCCTTCTCGAGCAATTCGACGTAGACCTTGCGGACGGTCGCCGCCGGTAGCGCGTAACCGATTCCTCCGCCGCCGAGTGGAGTGGCCAGACCCACGAGCTCGCCGCTCATCGCGACGAGTGGGCCGCCCACGAACGCGTGACCGAGCGCCGCATCGGTCTGAAGGAAGCTCGTTAGGGGATTCGCGCCTCCCGGTTTGGGTACGGCAGTGATGATGCCGGCGGTGACCGTTCCTTCCAGACCCCAGGGCGCGCCGACGGCGACAATCCAGTCTCCAGCTCGGACACGATCGGCATCGGCGAAGGCCAGGTACGAGAGGAGTGCGTCGCTATGGAGTCGCAAGACCGCGATGTCGGTACGCAAATCGACTCCCACGACGTCAGCTTTTAGTTGGGTTCCGTCGAGGAGCGCAACCTCCAGTCGAGGTGCACGACCGACGGCGCGCGCGCTGACCAGAGCGAACCCACGGGGATCGACGATCACGCCTGCGCCCAGCGCACGGCGTGCGCTCGCGATTCCGAGCTCGCCGAAGGCGAGATCGGAGCCTTGCGGCTCGGTAGCTCCGCCTGCGTATTCGGGACCGCGTACGATGATCGACGCGGCCAGTGCGGTTCGCGCAACCTGCGCGAACGACGCGGGTGGCTCGGCGGCGTCAATCGTGCCCTTGCGATAGGGAACGGGCCCGGCCGCCACCAGCAACGTCATGGCGCCCAGCAGCACCACGATCCTGATCCGCGCATCAGCCCTCCGGCCTCTCTGGGAGGCAAGCGCGGTGCCAGCGATCGAATGAATCGGTTCGGGGACTTAGGCCACTGTGCGATGGACGACCTGGGAGATCGCTGCCCCAAGTGAGGCACTGACGCCGCGCTCTTGCTTAGCGCGCGGTTGTGTCCCGGCTCGGCGCATCGTCTAGATCGCTGAGAAACCGTGTGCGCCGGCCATGGCATTGACGATGCACATCCCCCGAGGGAGGGCTTCGCAGCGGATGAAGACACCAGGCGACGTACGCCCGTTTGCCGTGCGACTCCAGACCAGATGGATCGTCGTCACCGTCGCACTTGTCGCCGCCGCGCTGAGCGCGCTGCTGGTCGTGAAGTACGCGACGGAAGTCCAGGGCCTGGCGACGGGCGTGGTCGGGCGCTTTCGCGGTCCCAAACTCCCCGCCGGCTTCGCGTCGGGGAACGGTCGCATCGAGGCCACCGAGTACGACATCGCCACCAAGCGCCCCGGCCGGATCGCAGCCGTCGCGGTCAGGGAAGGGGACATGGTCGATGCCGGCCAGCTACTCGCCAGCATGGACACGCGTGACGTCGAGGCGGATCTGCACGAGGCCGAAGCGCAAGCCGCGCAGGCGCGGGAGGACAGGCGGCGCGCTGTGGCTGCCATCACGCAGCGTGAGAGCGAGGTGCAGAGCGCCCTGGCCGGTATCACCCAGCGACAGAGCGATCGCCGCCGCGTCGAGGCCGCCGTGGCGCAACGCCGGAGCGGCGTCGAGAAGTCGCAAGCCACGGTCGCCCAGCGCGAGAGCGAGCTCGCTCTCGCGCGGAAGGAGCTGCAGCGCTCCCAGTCGCTCTTCGATGGCAACCTGATCGCGAGGCAGAAGCTCGACGAAGATCTGACTCGCAGCGAGACCGCGGTGGCGGCGCTCGCGCAGGAGCACGCGGCGGCAAAGGTGGCCGAGGGCGCTCTCCTGGAAGCCCAGGCCCAGCTTCAGATGGCCGACGCCGCGCTCGTGCAGCAGGAGGCGCAGCGCGCTGCGGCCGAGGCCGCCTTGACCGTGGCTCGGATCGACGTCGACTATCGCGAAGCCGCCATCGCCGCGGCCGCCGCCCGGATCGAGCGCATCCGAACGGACATCGCCGATAGCACCCTCACCACGCCCATCCGCGGACGTGTGTTGTACCGGTTGGCCGAGCCCGGTGAGGTGCTGCCCGCGGGCGGCAAGGTGGTGACCGTGCTCGAGCTGAGCGACGTCTACATGACGATCTTCCTGCCGACCGACGAGGCCGGTCGCACCATCGTCGGCGCCGAGGGGCGCATCGTCCTCGATGCGGCGCCGTACCTGGTGATCCCGGCCGCGATCTCGTTCGTGGCGCCTCGCGCACAGTTCACTCCCAAAGAAGTCGAGACACGCACCGAGCGCGAGAAACTCATGTTCCGCGTCAAGGTGCGAATCGATCCGGATCTTCTCGCTCGGAACGTGGAGAAGGTGAAGACGGGTCTCCCCGGTGTGGCGTACGTGCGACTAGATCCGCGGGCCGAGTGGCCGGAGCGCCTGCGCGTCAAACTCAGCCGATGACGGCGCCGTCGCCACCGGTGGCCCGAATCGAGGGTGTCCGCCACCGGTACGGCAAAGCGCTAGCGATCGACCGGCTCGATCTGGAGATTCCGGCCGGGTGCCTGGCGGGACTGATCGGCCCCGACGGCGTAGGCAAGTCCACGCTGCTCGGTCTGATCGCCGGAGCGCGGAAGATCCAGCGCGGCGCCGTGAACGTGCTCGGCGGCGACATGCGCTCGAGCCGGTTCCGGCGCGAGGTCGCGTCGCGGATCGCCTACATGCCGCAGGGACTCGGTCGCAATCTCTACGCGCCGCTGTCCGTCTTCGACAACGTCGATTTCTTCGGCCGATTGTTCGATCAACCGGCTGTCGCGCGACGCCGACGCATCGATGAGCTACTCGCCGGCACCGGGCTCGCGCCGTTCCGCGACCGTCTGGCCGGTCAGCTATCGGGTGGCATGAAGCAGAAGCTCGGGTTGTGCTGCGCGCTTCTCCACGACCCGGACGTCCTGATTCTCGACGAGCCCACGACCGGCATCGATCCGCTGTCGCGCCGCCAGTTCTGGCAGCTCCTCGCCCGCATTCGCAACCAGCGGCCCACGATGAGCGTGCTCGTCTCCACCGCCTATATGGAGGAAGCGGAGTCGTTCGACTGGCTTGCGGCCATGGACGCCGGGCGCCTCCTGTTCAGCGGCACCCCCCGGATGCTGATGGCCCACGCGGGGATGCCCGACCTGGACTCCGCCTTCATCGCATTACTGCCGGAGGACCGGCGGCGTGGCCATCGCGCGCTCACGATTCCACCGCGCCGGGCCGATGATGGCGAACCGGCCATCGAGGCGACCCGGCTCACCCGGCGCTTCGGTACTTTCACCGCGGTCGACAAGGTCAGCTTCAGGATCGAGCGGGGCGAGATCTTCGGCTTTCTCGGCTCCAACGGATGTGGGAAGACCACGACCATGAAGATGCTCACCGGTCTGCTCCCGGCCACCGAGGGCGAAGTCCGGCTGTTCGGTCGTCCGGTGGATCCGCGCGACCGGGAAGGCCGACGACGCGTGGGTTACATGTCTCAGGGCTTCTCGCTCTATGGAGAGCTGACCGTACGGCAGAATCTCGATCTGCACGCTCGCCTGTTCGAGCTCCCACCAGCCCGGGTGGCGGAGCATGTCGCCGTGCTGCTCGAGCGCTTCGAGCTGCAGGCGCACGCTGACACACTGGCCGAGGCGCTGCCGGTCGGCATCCGCCAGCGCCTGTCGCTCGCGGTCGCGATGGTACACGAGCCTGAAATCCTGATCCTCGACGAGCCGACCTCTGGAGTCGATCCCGTAGCCCGGGATCGGTTCTGGGAGCTGCTGATCGATCTTTCGCGCGCGCATGGTGTCACGATCTTCGTATCGACTCACTTCATGAACGAGGGCGAACGCTGTGATCGCATCGCGCTCATGCACGGCGGACGCGTGCTGGCGACCGACACGCCCGCCGCGCTGATGCACGCGCGCGGCGTCGCCACGCTCGAGGACGCCTTCATCAGCTATCTCGAGGAGTCGGGCGGCGGGCCGGCGCCGGAGGTCTCATCGATGACGGCGCGTTCAGCGTCGTCGCGCCACACCCGCCACTTCAGCGTGGCGCGACTGCTCGCCTACGCCCGGCGGGAAGGGCTCGAGCTGCGGCGAGACCCGATTCGACTCACCTTTGCCCTGCTCGGCTCCGCACTGCTGATGGTGGTGCTCGGCTATGGCATGACACTCGACGTCGACTCTCTTGCCTTCGCCGCCCTCGATCGCGACGACAGCGCCGCGAGCCGCGGCTACATCGAGAACATCGCCGGCTCCCGTTACTTCGTCCGTCGGGCGCCCATCCGGGCTCCCGCGGAGATCGAGGCACGCATGCAGACCGGCGAGCTCGCGCTCGCGATCGAGATTCCTTCCGGCTTCGGCCGCGACGTCAAGCGCGGGCGCGCGCCCGAGATTGGCGTGTGGGTTGATGGAGCAATGCCGTTCCGGGGCGAGACCATTCGCGGCTACGTCCAGGGCGTTCACCAAGACTACCTGACGCGCTTGGCCCTCGACGGCGCGGCGCCACATTCGGCCTGGGCGAACCTCGAGATGCGTTATCGCTACAACCAAGATTTTCGGAGCCTGGACGCGATGGTGCCCGGCACGATCGCGCTGCTGCTGCTGTTCGTGCCCGGCATTCTGACCGCGCTCGCCGTCGTGCGGGAAAAGGAGCTGGGCTCGATCACTAACTTCTACGTCACCCCGGTGACTCGCGTCGAGTTTCTGCTCGGCAAGCAGCTGCCGTACGTGGGGATCGCCATGGTGAGCTTCTTCATTCTCCTGGCGCTCGCGGTCTTCGCGTTCGGCGTATCGCTCAAGGGGAGCCTGCTCGCGTTGATCGTCGGCGCGTTCCTGTACGTGGTGAGCGCGACGGGGTACGGGCTTCTGATCTCCGCCTTCACCCGGACGCAGATCGCCGCGCTGTTCGGCACGGCGATCGCATCGCTCACGCCCGCCACCCAGTTCTGCGGCCTGACTGATCCCGTCTCGTCGCTGGAGGGCGCTGGCCGCCTCATCGGTCAGGTCTTCCCCATGACCTACTTCTTGACGATCGCCCGTGGGACCTTCAACAAGGCGCTGGGCTTCGGCGACCTCGGCGTGGAGTTTCTGGCGCTGGCGGCGGTCATCCCGGTCGGGTTCTCGGTCAGCCTGCTGCTGCTCCGGAAGCAAGCCCGATGAGCCGGAGCTGGGGCGCCGCCATCGTCCACCTGGGCATCAAAGAGCTGCGAAGCGTGTGGCACGACAAGGTGCTGCTGTTCTTCATGATCTGGGCGTTCTCGTTCGGCATCTACACTGCCGCCACGTCCGTGTCTCGTGAGCTGCACCACGCCCCCATCGCGGTGGTCGACGAAGACCGCTCGACCCTGTCGGAGCGGATCACGAGCGCATTCTACCGGCCGTACTTCCTGCCTCCGGTTCCGATCGAGCCGGGTCAGGTGGACCGCGGGCTCGACGCCGGACAGTACACGTTCGTCCTCGACATTCCGCCGAATTTCCAGCGTGATGTTCAGGCCGGTCGCCAGCCCGGCGTGCAGGTCAACATCGATGCCACGCGGATGAGCCAGGCGTTCATCGGCGCCTTGTACATCTACAACATCGTGATGGCCGAGGTCGGCGGATTCGTCCAGCGCCGGAGCAGCGAGGGCGCACCGGAGGTGGCGCTCGTCACGCGCGTGAAGTTCAATCCGAATCTCGACGGCATCTGGTTCGGAGGCGTGATGAAGATCATCGACAACATCACCTTGTTGTCGGTCATCTTGACCGGCGCCGCGCTCATTCGGGAGCGCGAGCACGGGACGCTGGAGCACCTGCTCGTGATGCCGTTGACTCCCTTTCAGATCATGGCCGCCAAGGTGTGGGCTAACGGCGCGGTGGTGCTCGTGACCGCGGCTCTCTCGCTCTGGGTGGTCGTGAAGGGCGCGCTGGCGGTACCCATCGCCGGGTCGGTCGGGCTATTCCTGTTCGGGGCGATGCTTCATCTATTCTCGACGACGTCGCTCGGCATCGTGCTGGCCACAGTCGCGCGCTCCATGCCGCAGTTCGGGCTGTTGATGATCCTCGTGATCCTACCGCTGCAGATGCTCTCCGGCGGAATGACGCCGCGGGACAGCATGCCCGAGGCTCTGCAGATGATCATGCTGGCGGCACCGACGACCCACTTCGTGCGGTTTGCGCAAGCCATCCTCTATCGAGGGGCCGGGCTCGGCGTCGTGTGGCGAGACTTCCTCGCCATCACCGTGCTCGGCGTCGTGTTTTTCTCGATCGCGCTGGCCCGCTTCCGGGGCGCGGTGGCCCGTGCTCAGTCGTAGATCGCTCGTGCGGACGCATCCGGCGGAGGGCCAACGGCTTGCCGCTCCTGAGTCGCCCCTGCTCGACGCGTCGCTCAGTCGTCGATCGCCTGGTAGGCCGACGTCCAGAAGTCGAGCACGACCGGCGGCAGGCGTAACGCTCCGGGACGGCACTGCGCCATGAGAACCCCCACCATGTCCTCGCGCGGGTCCACGTACAGCGACGTGCTGAAAGCGCCGTCCCAGCCAAAGCGTCCGGGCACGCCGGCAACATCGTCGCGTCGGGTCACGATCGAAACACCGAGGCCCCAGCCACGGGCGTGGTGTCCGTCGACGCCGAACGGATTTCGTGTGTCATGACTGTCGACTAGACGCGCCGCTGCACGACGAGCACAGGGCACCTCGCGTGGCGGAGAACCGATTCCGACCCGAGGCCTCGCGCGCCGACGACGATGAGGTTGCCGTCGTGAGCTTCGGCCTCTCTCAGGATGGTCGCCGCCGGCGCGCCTTTCGGCGTCACGATGTCGACTTCGCGTACGTGGGAGCGCAAGACGTCCGCGGCCTCACCGAGCGAGGACGCGAGCCTGCTGCGCGTCTCGTTCTCATGATCCTGCACCAGCGTTCTCAGCTCTGGTTTGATGAGCCCGGGCGCGGTTGCCGGGCAGGCTAACGGCTCGACGACGCCGACGAGAACCGCGGCGACCTCCGGGGCGAACGGGAGCCTGGAGCAGTAGTCGACGGCCAGGCGAGCGTCGGGAGACCCGTCGTGCGCGATGATGATGTTGCGCACGGGCCGCGCCCGGCCGTGGCAGACGAGGACCGGACATGGTGCACCGCGGGTGACGCCGAGTGACACACTCCCGAGCAGGAACGAAGCCGCTTCGCTGAGCCCCCGTGCGCCGACCACGATGAGGTCCGCCTTGCCCTGTGTTGCTGCCTCTACGATGGTTTCACGGGCGTCGCCGTCGAGCACCCGTCCGGCCACGGCCGTCCAGCGTTTCGCGAGCCGCTCACAGGCATTGTCCACGACGCGCTGGCTCTCGGCGAGGAACTCACGCCATCCCATCGCCGCGGCCGCTTTGGCTGAAAGTGGCAGACGGGAGGCGCTCACGACTTCGATTGTCGCGTCGGCAGGCATCGGAAAGTTTGCCAGCCAATCCAGGGCTTGAAGGGCCCCGGTCGAACCGTCCGTAGCCACCAGGATTTTCATCGGGTTGCTCCCTCGTTCGTTCGTCGACAGTGTCCGCTCCCCCAACACCGGTACAACGAGATTGCCATATGAAGCCAGCCTGAAGATCACGCACTTGGTCTCGGGGCGTGGACCCGAGTGAGGTGGTGGAGCCTTAGGCGTAGCGGTGTCGCCCCAAGCGCTCCGACGTCCGAGCGATCGCAAGTGCTCATCGTCGCTGACATTCCGTTGTGGCACTTCCGTTGCTCCGTCTGACCGCGGTCGCTGTCGCCTCGGGAGCGGCGCGTGGCCGCGTGAGCGACGTGACGGCCACCCGAGAACAGCCCGGCGGACTGAAAAGGAGTGACACCGAGGAAAAGGTCCGTGAAACACACGCGCATCATCGTCACCCACTATGATGGGCCCGACGCACTTCAGGTGGTTGAAGAGGAGTGCCCCGAGCCGAAGGGGGTGAAGTGCGGGTGAGAGTGCTCGCCGCGGGTGTCTCCTTGCCCGACCTCATGATGCGGGTGAGGGGCGATTGGCTTCAGGTCGTCGTCATCGCTTTCATGGACTCGCCATCTTTGGGTTGTACATTGCTGGCGGCTGGTTTCTTCCGAGCCGGAGACGGGTGCTTCCCTATAGCATTCAGTGGCTGAAGCGGCTGAGACCGGCATGGTTTCGGCAGGACTTGATCGCCCTGTTCGAGCTCCTTCAACAGCAGAGGATCAAGCCGCTGATCGCGCAGCGGTTTCCCCTTGCGGAGGCAAGATATGCGCATGAGCTGCTCGGGAAGGGAGGCGTCATAGGCAAGCTCGTACTCGTGCCTTGACTGACAGAACTCAACCGACAGGAGACCTCTCGAAAATGACTGCGACGAGACCTTGGGCCCGCCGCGCGGCCTCCGCGTGCTGCTTGGTCCTTCTCTTATTCGTGTCGGCCGCTGCCCAGCAGCAGGCGTCCCAGCCGCCGCTGCCGTCCGCGCCCGACTGGGCGCTGATCGCGGGCTGGGACGTGTACTCAAAGAAGGGGTGCGGCCAATGCCACGGGGTTCGCAGCGGCAGCGAGGGGCGAGCCGCTCCGGACCTTGCTCGCATCCAGAGCGGCGCAGGCTTCTACGAGCTGGGCGCGGCGATGTGGAACCATCTACCACTGATGGGCGCGAAGATGCGCGAGAAGGGAATCGAGCGACCGACCCTCACGCCGCTGGAACTGGCAAATGTGCTCGCGTTCATCTTCACCGCGCAGTAAGGAATTCGACATGACGCTCGCTGAACGTTCTGCCGGGGCGGGGCGGCAGCCGGATCGCCGAAGTAGTCGATGATGCCGTCGACCGCCCGCCGCGTGTTGCGTTTCACCAATCGCCAGTTCGTCCATGGCTCACTCTCCTCGACCCGACGGCGCCGCCCCGCCTCAGTGTGGCGGTGACGCCCCAGAATGCCTGCACCTGCGCGTCGAGGACATGTTTGAATTCAACGACTCTCGCCTCGCCCGTCGTGGCACCCCTGTTGCTATGTGGTGTGTTGCCCGCCGGGAGACTTCGTCGATACCGCCTCGGCGCGTGGGCGGTGAAGGGGGTGAGTTCGTCACGGTGCGGGTCGAGCAAAAAGGGGAATCGGCCGATTGCGACCAGGATCGCCGTCACGGTCATAGCCGAGTAACGGGCTCGAGGCGAGCATGGCGAGCATGGAGAAGGAGGTCATCATGCGTGCATTGGCTCCGTGGAGAGGGATGGATGCGCTGCGAGAGGACATGGAGCGGGTCTTCGACCGATTCTTCGAGCCCCGCCGGGACGAGTTCGCGGCGGCCGGCGCCTGGGCGCCTAAGCTCGACTTCTCCGAGACCAAGGACGCCTTCATCGTGAAGGCGGAGATCCCCGGTGTCGAGCAGAAGGATGTCAGCGTTTCGCTCGAGAACCACATGCTGACCATCAAGGGGGAGAAGCACAAGCAGAAAGAAGAGAAGGACGAGAAAGACGCGAAGTACCACCGGGTCGAGCGCTCGTGGGGCGACTTCGTCCGCACCATCACGCTCCCGGCCGGTGTGGAAACCGAGAAGGTGAACGCGATCTTCAAGGACGGCGTGCTGACGGTCAAGCTGCCGAAGACGCCGGCGGCGAAGGGCACGGCGATCCCGGTGAAGGCGGCGTAGAGGGTAGGGGCCGTGGGCCGGCACGAGTTTCTCGAGACGGTCGCTCTCGCTGATTGCGCGATGGAGATCGAGGGGGATGACCTCGATGATCTCTTCGCGACGGCGGCGCGGGCGGTGGCCGAGGTCATGGTGGACCCGGCTACGGTCCGGACGACGATCGAGCGGCGAGTCGAGCTCGCGGCCCCTTCGCTGGATCTCCTGCTTTACGACTGGCTCTCCGAGCTGATCTACGTGAAGGACACTGAGCAGCTCGTGTTCCCCGCGGTAGAGGCGCGCGTGAGCGCGGGCTCACCTTGCCGCCTGTCGGCGCGGCTCGTCGGGGGACCGATCGACCGCGCCACCACAGCGCTCCGCGCCGATCCCAAGGCCGTGACGTTCCATCAGTTCGCGCTCGAGCCGTCTGAACGAGGCTGGCGCGCGCGCGTGGTCATCGACATCTGAGATGACGACGATGAAGGCGCTTCCGGTCGGCGACTGCGTGTGGGAGATCCCACCGAGCGAGAAGCCGGGCATGCTGGTGCCGGCGCGCATCTACGCGTCGGAGGCGCTGCTCCGCCGGATGGACGAGGGCGTGTTCGAGCAGGTGACGAACGTCGCGTGCCTACCCGGGATCGTGCGGGCCGCGCTCTGTATGCCCGACGGCCACTGGGGCTACGGGTTCCCCATCGGTGGCGTCGCGGCGTTCCGCGCCGACACCGGCGTCATCTCGCCCGGCGGGATCGGGTTCGACATCAACTGCGGCATGCGGGTGCTGCGAACGAGCCTCACCGAGGCCGAGGTCCGGCCGAAGCTCACCGAACTCGTCGACGCGCTCTTCGACGCGGTTCCGTCGGGCGTGGGGTCCAAGGGATTCGTACGGCTCTCCGCGGACGAGTTCGGTGAAGTCATGCGCGACGGTTCCCGTTGGTGCCTGCGGCACGGGTACGCCTGGCCTGAAGACCTCGACGCGACCGAAGGCGGCGGCTGCCTTGCAGGCGCCGATCCCGCTCAGGTGAGCGAGCGCGCGGTCTCCCGCGGCCGGGACCAGCTCGGCACGCTCGGCTCGGGCAATCACTACCTCGAGATCCAGGTTGTGCCTCACGATGGGATCCACGATTCGCGTGTGGCGAAGGCCTTCGGTATCGAGCGGCCCGGCCAGATTCTCGTCATGCTCCACTGCGGCTCGCGCGGCTTCGGGCATCAGATCGGAACCGACTACCTCAGGCGATTCGACCAGGCCATGCGCGGCTACGGCATCACGGTGCGGGACCGCGAGCTCGCGTGTGCGCCGTTCCGCTCGCCGGAGGGCCAGGCGTACTTCGGCGCCATGACGGCCGCTGCCAACGCCGCGTTCGCGAACCGTCAGGTGATGACCCATCGCGTGCGCGAGGTGATGGGACGCGTGTTCGGCAAGGACCCACGCGATCTCGGGCTCGGCGTGATCTACGACGTCTGCCACAACACGGCCAAGCTCGAGCGCCACGTCGTCGACGGCCAAGCGCTCGAGCTCGTGGTGCACCGCAAGGGGGCGACCCGATCGTTCGGCCCCGGCGCGGCCGACGTGCCCGCGGCTTATCGAGAAGTCGGCCAGCCCGTGATCATCGGCGGGTCGATGGAGACCGGCTCGGCCCTTCTCGTCGGCACGGTGCACGCGATGACGGAGACGTTCGGCTCGACCGCGCACGGGGCGGGACGCACGATGTCCCGTGCTCAGGCCAAGCGCCAGGTCTGGGGTGAGGCGCTCCTCAAGCAGATGGCAGAACGCGGGATCGTCGTTCGCGCCGCGTCCAAGTCGGGCGTCGCGGAGGAGGCGGGCTTCGCCTACAAGGACCTCGGCGAGGTCGTGGACGTCGTGGACCGTCTCGATATCTCGCGCAAGGTCGTCTCGCTGACACCGATCGGGAACATCAAGGGCTGAGAGCGATGGAATGAGGAGCACGGTATGAGCAGTGCAGCGTTTTACAGGATCGTGATGGGTACGAGTGGCGAGAAGAGCCGCGACGTCGCGAAGCGTACGACGGCGGCGGTCTTCCACGCGCTGCGAGATCGCCTCACGCCCAACGAGGCCGACCAGGTGCTGGCCCAACTCCCGCGCGACCTCAAGCAGGTTTGGGAAGAGGGCGAGCTGCCCGAACGCACGCCGATGAAGCTCACCCGGGAGGAGTTCCTCGAGCGCGAGAAGGTCGAGGCGAAGCTCGGCAGCGCACGCGACGCGCGCTGGATGACGCTGGCGGTCTTCGCGGCGCTCAAGGAGCACCTCGCTCCGGGCGAGGCCGAAGACGTCTTCGCCCAACTGCCGAAGGCTCTGAAGGAGTTGTGGGCCGAGGCGCAGGCCGAGGTCGGAGCCGGGTGATCGCCATGTACTCGAAGCTCGAAGAGTTCCTGCGGGCAAAGCAGGCCAAGTACGAGGTCTTGATCCACGCCGGCGCGGTGACCGCGCAGGAGCAGACCGCCGTCACCCGCACACCGGGGGCCGCGTTTGCCAAGGTCGTCGTCAAGGAGCGCGACGGCTTCGTGCTGGCGGTTCTCCCGGCAGTATGGCTTGCGATCGACCGCTGGATCACCCGAGGCCGACGGCGCGGGCGATGAAAAATTTCGAGCTCGCGCGCCTCTTCGACCTGATGGCGGACGTCCTCGAGATCAAGGGGGGAGAACCCGTTCCGCATTCGCGCCTACCGGCGCGCCGCCCAGAACCTCGAGACGCTCACCGAGGACGTCGAGACGCTCGCGCGCGAGGAGCGCCTCGAAGAGATCCCCGGGGTGGGGAAGGACCTCGCGGGAAAAATCCTCGAGTATCTTGATCGTCGTCAACACCGATGCGCACGTGTTGGATCACCTCACGTCGATCGAGCTCGGCGCGGCGACTGCCCGCCGGGCCCGGGTCGAGAAGGCCGGCGTCGTCAATACCTGGCCTGCGAAGGAGCTCCTCGCCTGGGTGCGGTCGTCGCGCCCGGAGGCGGGCCGGCGTCCAGGCACCGCGAGCGGGGGACGGGCGAAGCCATTGCGCGGATAAACATGTTCAAGCACCTCCTCGTGCCAACCGATCTGAGCGACCGGAACCAGCGCGCGATCCGGACCGCGCTGGCACTCGCGCGGCAAACGCACGCGCGAGTGACCCTGCTGCATGTGATCCAGAGTGTTCCCGACCTTCCTTTCGGCGAGCTGCGCGATTTCTACGAGCGCCTCGAGACGGCCTCGGTCGAGAAGCTTGCGCGGATCGCTCGGCGGTTCGCGGCCCAGCGGGTGCCAGTCGATACCGAGGTTTGCATCGGCGAGCCCGCGCGTGACATTGTTCGCGTCGCGGTCAAGGATGCGATCGACCTGATCGTCATGGGCTCGCACACAGTGCGACCGGGCCGCCCCGCCACCGGCTGGGGCACGACCAGCTACAAGGTCGGCGTCTTCTGTCGCTGTCCGATCCTGCTCGTCAAATGAAGTGCAAGGGAGAGCGAGAAGAGTTGCCGCGTCGCCGAGCGGGTCCTGGGCGCCCCGCGTTTTCTGAGTTGGGGAGCGATCGCCCCAGCCGTCCTGCTTGGTCAGCGCGTTAGCCCTTGTTTTCCTTGATGTCGGCTTGTGGCATCCGGGTTGCGTGATTCGTCTCGTATGAGCCAGGCCCGGCGGAGTCACCGTGCGAGACCGCACGGGAATGTACGAAAGCCGACGAAGCGGCGGCGCAAGGGCAAGCGTCTCTGGGTCCGTACCGTTACCACCGTCTCGACCGCTCCACCTCGAGGGCTGTTTGCGAAGAATGCGCGGACCATCGCGCGGACACTCGCGTCAACGCGCGTGAGTCCGAAGGGGATCACGTCCGGCCTGCGCATGCTGCTGTTCTTCATCAACCGAGCCGGGCGTGGGCTCAGCGCGAAGCGTCGTGCCGAGCTCCTGCGCGCCAAGCACCTCATGCAGGAGATGGTCGCCAGGGAGCGGGCCGGGCGGCCGTCTCGACGGAGCGGGCGCCGGTGACGACGCCGTCGTTCCAGAACGAGCGCATCGCCGGGAAGCTCCGTGAGGCCGCGGACATTCTCCAGGCACAGCGGGCGAACCCGTTTCGCGTCCGCGCCTGGGTCGTCGTCTATTTCCACACCGACGCGGGGCCCGAAGGCCAGCGAACAGTCGTCACCGAGACCCACGGGCCGCTCATCGTCCGGCGCGTCGTGCGCGGCCGTGAGCCCGAGTGTCAGGCCTACCACGCGTCGCCGGGTGAGATCGCCTGCCGGAAGGAGCGGAAAATCGAGTGAGGTCGGGGGACGAGTTCTTCAATCTCTACAACCACGACCTCATCCGGGTCGGGGTGGCGATTCCCGGCGTTCGGGTCGCCGATCCGGCGTTCAACGCACAGCAGGCGATCGCCTTGCTCGAAGACGCGGCGGAACGGCGCGTGGTCGCGGTCCTGTTCCCGGAGCTCTGCCTCTCGGCGTACTCATGCGAGGATCTTTTCCAGCAGCGCGCCCTGCTCGACGCTTCTCACGCAGCGCTCGTCGCAGTCGTCCGCGCCTCGGCCCGCCTGCCCCTGGTCGCAGTCGTCGGGATGCCGGTGATCGTCGATCATCACCTCTACAACTGCGGCGTCGTCCTTTCCGGGGGCCGGATCCTCGGCGCCGTGCCGAAGACATATCTGCCCAACTATCGGGAGTTCTACGAGCTACGCCAGTTCAGCCCTGCGGACACCGCCCTGCGGCGCGAGATCACGCTCGGCGGCCAGGGAGGGATCCCCTTCGGCAGTCGCCTGCTCTTCCAGCTCGAGGAACAACCTCTGGCCACATTTCACGTCGAGATCTGTGAGGACCTGTGGGTGCCGCTGCCGCCCTCGACCTACGCCGCGCTCGCCGGCGCGACCATCCTCTTGAATCTCTCCGCCTCCAACGTCACCGTGGCCAAGGCCGACTACCGGCGCCAGCTGGTCGCGAGCCAGTCGGCGCGATGTCTCGCCGCCTATCTCTACTCTGCCGCGGGGCCCGGTGAATCGACCACCGACCTCGCGTGGGACGGCCACGCTCTCGTCTCCGAGAACGGCAATCTCATCGGTGAGTCTCGCCGCTTCGGCCCCACGCCCCAGCTCGTCTGCGCGGAGATCGATCTCGAGCGGCTCCAGCAGGAGCGGATGCGCACGACGAGCATCGGGCAGACGATCGAGCGCCACCACCGCGAGCTCGAGGACTTCCGCACGATCGGCGTTCCGCTGGAGCTGCCCCGTGGCGGGCGACTCCTGCCCGAGCGGCGATGGGCGCGGTTCCCCTACGTGCCCGCGGACCCGGCCCAGCGCGGCGAGCGCTGCGCGGAGGTCTACGAGATCCAGGCGCAGGGCCTCGTCAAGCGCCTGCAATTCACCGGGCTCCGGCGGGTCGTGATCGGAATCTCGGGCGGCCTCGATTCCACTCACGCTCTCCTCGTGTGCGCCCGCGCGCTGGACACGCTCGGCTACCCGCGCGCCCATATTCTCGCGTACACGATGCCCGGGTTCGCCACCGGTGGGCGCACGCTCGAGCAGGCGCACGGGCTGATGGAAGCCATCGGCTGCGAGGCCCATGAGCTCGACATCCGGCCGAGCGCGACGCAGATGCTTCGGGACATCGAACACCCGGTGAGCCGCGGCGAGAAGGCGTACGACGTGACGTTCGAAAACGTGCAGGCGGGCGAACGCACGAGCCATCTGTTCCGCCTCGCAAATCTCCACGACGCGCTGGTCATCGGCACGGGTGACCTCAGCGAGCTGGCGCTTGGCTGGTGCACCTACGGCGTCGGCGATCACATGTCTCACTACGCCGTCAACGCCAGCGTTCCCAAGACGCTCATCCAACATGTGATCCGCTGGGTCGCCGAGACCGAGCAGTTCGGCCCCGAGGTCAGCGCGGCGCTCGCGGCGGTCCTGGCGACGCGCATCAGCCCTGAGCTGATCCCGGGAGCGGGCGCGGGCTCGCAGCCGCCCCAGGGCACCGAAGACGTGATCGGACCGTACGAGCTCCAAGACTTCAACCTGTATTACACGTCGCGGTTCGGCTACGCGCCGACTAAGGTCGCCTTCCTTGCCCACTGCGCGTGGCGCGAGAAATACACGCCGGCGCAGATCAAGGCGAATCTGAGAATCTTCCTGGATCGCTTCTTCCGGCTGAGCCAGTTCAAGCGAAGCTGTATCCCGAACGCGCCCAAGGTCGGCTCCGGAGGCTCGCTGTCGCCGCGCGGCGACTGGCGCGCGCCGAGCGATGCCGAGGCGACGGTCTGGCTTACCGCTCTCGATCTCGTCCCCGACGCCGAATAGGCCTCCGACAAGGCTCGCGGCGAGTCGGGACCATCGATGGACGACGCGATTATCGACTCCGCTCTCACGATGTTCCTCGGCGGCGACGTGATGACGGGCCGCGGCGTCGATCAGGTGCTTCCGTATCCCGGTAATCCCCGCATTCAAGAGCCACACGTCCGCAATGCCGAGAGCTACGTGCAGCTGGCCGAACAGGCGAATGGCCGGATTCCGCGCCCCGTGGACTTCCCTTACATCTGGGGTGATGCGCTCCAGGAACTCGCGACCCGGCGGCCGGACGCGCGGATCGTGAACTTCGAGACAACCATCACTCGCAGCGATGACTACTGGAAAGGGAAAGGCATCCACTACCGGATGCATCCCGAAAACGTGCCGTGCATCACCGCCGCGTCCATCGACTGTTGTGTCCTGGCCAACAACCACGCTTTCGACTATCGCCATGCGGGTCTGCGCGAGACGCTGGACACTCTGAAGACAGCGGGCGTGAGGATCGCGGGCGCGGGCCGGAACCTCGCCGAGGCTCGGGCACCGGCCGTGATCGAGGTTCCGAGCAAGGGCCGGGTGATCGTTCTCGGGTTCGGGACCGAGACGAGCGGGATCCCGCCCGGCTGGGCGGCGACAGACGATCGGCCGGGCGTGAATTTGCTGACGGATCTGTCAAACGACACGATCGATGGGATCGATGATTTGGTCCGGAGCATCAAGCGTCCCCGCGACATCGTCGTCGCGTCCCTTCACTGGGGGAGCAACTGGGGATTCGCCGTCCCGGACGAGCACGTCCGGTTCGCCCACGGCCTCATCCGAGCGGGAGTTGACGTCGTCCACGGCCACTCCTCCCACCACGTCCGCCCGATCGAGATATTCGAGCAAAGGCTCATTCTTTATGGGTGCGGCGACTTGCTCGACGACTACGAAGGAATTACGGGCTACGAGGAGTTCCGGGACGACCTCGCGCTGATGTTCTTCCCGACCGTGGACCCTCTGACGGGCCGGCTTCTCGAGCTCTATCTCACCCCGATGCAGATCAGAAACTTCAGACTGAATCGTGCTTCACGCACAGACGCCGCGTGGCTCAGGGACACGATCAATCGCGAGAGCCGGCGATTCGACTACCGGGTAGAGCTGCACGAGAACGACCGGCTCGAGCTCAGGAGCTCGCGCCCGTCGTTGGGACTCGGTCGGCAGGCGTGATCTCCTACTGGCGGGTCCGAAGAACCACGTAGACGGCGGCGTCCGCGCGCTGTACGAGCATCAGCACCTCGCTGGCGGCACGCAGCGTCCGGACGATCCCTTGGAAGTCGGAGATGTTATGGACGGGTTGGCGACCGACCTCGCGGATGACGTCGCCCGGCTCGATGCCGACGACATCAGCGGGACCGTCGGAGTCGACGTCCACTATCACGGCACCCATCGTGGGAGTGATGGGACGGACGTCGATGCCGAACAATCGTCTGGCCCTGACGAGGGCGGGTACAACCTGCCACTCGTCGGGCTCCTCTCCTAGCTTGACCGATACCACGAGCTCGTGTGACTCACGGCGGACCCTCAATCGCACGAGCCGTCCTGGCGTCAGGCGACCTATTACGCGTTCAACCTGGGCGCGGGAGGACACGACGGTCCCGCCGACCTCGACGACGATGTCGCCGGAGCGGAGGCCGGCGCTGGCGGCGGGGCTCGTCGGCAGGATGTCGGCGATGAGGACACCGACGCCGGCGCGCGCGCCGAACGCACGAGCGAGGTCGGCGGTGACCGATTGCATCGTCGCGCCGAGCCACGGCCGGCTCACCCGGCCTTTCTCCAGCAGCTCGAGATAGACCTTCCACACGATTTTCGCTGGAAGGGCGTAACCGATGCCTTTGCCGCTGAGCACCGTGCCGAGGCCCACGATCTCACCGCTCATGGCGACGACGGGGCCGCCGACGTTCCCGCGGCCCATCGCCGCGTCGGTCTGGAGGAAGTTCGCGAGCGGACTCGAGGTCTCGGGCGTGGGTGTGGCAGTGATGATGCCCGCGCTGACCGTCCCCTCCAGACCCGCCGGCACTCCCACGGCGATCACCCAGTCACCAACCCTCACCAGATCGGAATCGCCGAGCGGCAGATGAGGGAGGGGCGCGTCGCTGTGGAGCTTCAACACCGCCACATCGGTCCGCCGGTCGAGGCCCATCACCGTGGCCTTCAACAGCGTTCCATCGATCATAGCCACCTCGAATCCGGACTCGAGGCGCACGGCACGCGCACTGGTCAGTGCGATCCCCTGCGGGTCGACGATGACGCCGCCACCGAGGATCCGCTCACGGCCTGCGCTTAGGCCCTCGAGTTGCTCTTCGTCAGGGTCGAAGTCCACCGGAACAGAACTTGCGCTCCCTTCCGCGTCGGGGGCTCGGATGACAATCGAAGCGGCCCGCGCGGCTGCCGCTACCCGCGCGAACGACGTCGGAGGCTCTGCGGCGCCGGCGAAACCGGATGGACCGCAGACAGGGCCGGCCGCCACGAGCAGGACCAGCAGTAGCAGGGTGCCTTCGAGTCTCACAGCGCAGGTACTTGGGAATCCTTGCCCCACCTGGGGCGCCAGTGCCGCCTCTCTCGCTGGCGCACGCCGCCGGGCGGGGGAGCCTTCGAATGTCCGTCGGACGGGGAGCTGCACCAGCGCTTTCACGCCACGCGTGCCAGAGAGGACGCGACGTCTTTCGGGATGCGCGCCTCGAAGTCGGCCACCTCCCCCGGCGGAAACTGCCTCGCGCAGGACGCTCCAGACACAGGTGAGTGCGTGTTCGGCTTCAGAGGCGTGCACTTCCGGTGCTGCGCCGATACGTTGGATAAGCGTCTTGAGGAACCCCGGCAACTGCGTGATGAACTGCCGACGGATTTCCGAGTCCGACGCTAAGTCGATCAACGCCGTGAGCACGGCCTTCGACCAGCGCTCACCCCACTTGCGGAGGAGAGCCCGCCGGCGGCCTTGACCTGTTCGAGGAATTCGCCCCTCGTCATCGGAGTCCCCTCCCCGTCAGACGTTGCAGGGGCCCTGCCAACTCTCCCAGCTTGGGGCGAAGGCCTTGTGAGATGTCAGCTGAAGTCGCCTGGCACGTCTGATGCGTCTGCGTGTCTGCCGGTCGACCCATCGAGGCTGATCCACGAGCAAGAACAGGAAAGGGAAGGACACGCTGACCAGCACATTCCGGCGGCGCGTCGACGTCGGTGCCGACCGCGCCGCGCCACCTCTCGCGCGCGCGGGCCGGCGCGTGCTCGGCGCCCTCCTGCTCGGCGGGTTCCTGGGCGGCTGCGCGACCGCCTACTCACGCGGCGCGGAGGCATTTCAGGCTGGCCGGTATGACGAGGCCGCGCGGGAGTTCGAGAGAGCCGCCGTCGCCGGCACCAAACGGCTCGATGCCCTCACCGCGCTCGGGATTTCCCGCTATAAGCTCAACGAGCTTGCCGGCGCGCAGGACGTCCTGCGCCGCGTGCTCGTGGAGGATCCGGGACGTGGGGAGGCGCGACTCTACCTGGCGCTCGTCGAGCTCGGGCAACGCGAGGACGCGCGGGCGCTCGAGGACCTCGAAACCCTCCGTCCGCTGATCCACCACCCGCGTATCGCGGCGACAGTCGACCGCGCGATGGCGGCCATCCGCGAAGGGCCGTCGGAGTCGGCGCGGCAGCTCATCGCGGCGAGCCTCGACGACGCCGTGGAGTGGGCGCGCGACGTACGAGAGGCTAGTCGCCGCGCCGCGGTCTACCCTCTGGAGCCGTCCTGGACGATCTACCGTGACCGCTACCAACCACGCCTTCCATAAGGCGCGCTGAGGAGAAGATCGCGCGTGCGGTTCGTCACACTCGGCGTCGGGGCGCAAGCGTCGCCTCGATACGCCCCGGCCGGGCTGCTCGTGGCGCACGCCGGCGTGCGTGTCATCATCGATGGCGGACCGGGTGCGATCCCTCGAACCAAGCTCGACGCGTGGCTCGTGACCGACGAGCGGAGCGAGCTCATCACGTCGATCCGGAGGATGGCAAAGCAACGCGGGCTCATCCCGTATGCGGGACCCTTCCATCGTGGCGACCTGCACATCGTGGACCGCTCGGTGGTTCACACCAATCATCCGACGTGCGGCTACCAGATCAAGGGGACCGGCATCACGGTAGTATGGGCGCCGGAATTCTATGAGTTCCCTCGATGGGCTCGAGGGGCCGACCTCATGTTCGCCGAGGCGGCGGCGTGGAATCGGCCCATACGATTCGCCCGCGGAGTCGGTGGCCACCTGGATGTCCGGGCGACGGCGCAGGCGGCGAAGCGCCACGGCATCAAGCGCCTCGTCTTCGCCCACATCGGCCGTCCCACACTGCGAGCACTCGATCGTGGACTCAAGCCATCATTCGGCGAGTTCGCACGGGACGGTCAGATATTCATGTGCGGGGCGGTGAGCGTCCAGCCAGTGCGAGGACGCTTTCGGCCTCCTGGGGCGTGCTCGCCACAGCCCTGAGGGAGTGGCGTCCCCAGATCGGATGACCTGTGTTCGCTAACATCTCGAAATGGCGGCGATCCGGATTGGCACTCGCGATGCAGCCGCCCTGCGTGATGGCGACGAAAGGCAGCCAACTCACCCAGCGACCGTCCCGAGTTCGCCCGGTTCCTCGTGCGCTCGGGGATCGATTCGATCTCGGTGATGCCCGACAGTTTCGCACGCGTCCAGCAGCAGGTCGCGGCGGCCGAGGCGGACGGTGTGCAAGGCCCGTCATGACGACGATGGCGGGCGAAGGAGCTCGAGCCATGGTGACAGCGGAGCGGATTCGCGGACGGCAGGTAAGCATCGAGATCGGCGAGGTGCCGGGCGTCGGCTGGGTGGCGATCGGCATCGTGACTGGAGGACTCAGCCACGAAAAGGGTATGCGATTCGAAGCACGTGCCGACGATGCGACCGAAGCCGAGCGACGGCTGAAGATGGAGATCGAGGCCGCGTTCGCGTGATGGGTGTTCCGACCCAGGGAGGTTGAGATGGCGACGGCCACGAGCGAGACGATCCGCGCCGTGAGGATTCCGGCAGGACGGGTGATGCTGCAGGGGGATCTGATCGTGCCGACCCGGACCCGGGCGCGGGGCGTCGTGCTATTCGCCCACGGAAGCGGATCGAGCCGCCACAGCCGTCGCAACCGTGCTGTCGCTGAAGTCTTGCGTGCGGGCGAGATGGCGACGCTTCTCATAGACCTGCTCACGGTCGACGAGGAGGCGATGGACGTGGGGACAGGCCGTCTCCGCTTCGACATTCCGCTGCTCGCGGCGCGGCTCGTGGCCGCCACGGACTGGCTCCAGGCCGACACCGAGATGCGCGCCGTCCCGCTCGGCTACTTCGGTGCGAGCACGGGGGCGGCGGCCGCGTTGATGGCGGCGGTCGAGCGGCCACGGTCTGTCGGCGCCATCGTCTCGCGTGGTGGCCGTCCGGACCTGGCGAGCCCAACGCTACCCAGGGTCGCGGCCCCGACGCTTCTCATCGTCGCGGTAACGACTACCCGGTGATCAAGATGAATCAGGATGCCTTGGCGCAGATGCGCGCCGAAGCCCACCTCGAAATCGTGCCCGGGGCAGGACATCTCTTTGAAGAGCCGGGTGCCCTGAAGCGGGTTGCCGAGCTGGCCCGCGCATGGTTCGAGCATCACCTCTTCGGGCGACACGTGCAGTCCTGAAGCCGAGCGCCAGCGGGCCGTTGAGGAGGATGTGGCGATGCAATCGAACAGCGAGGACGAGGCCCGATGTGCTGAGCTTACCATCCGCCATGTGCTCGTACTGCTCGACGGGTCGCAGCTCGCCGAGTGCGCGCTGCCGTGGGCGGTCGCGGTGGCGCAAGTGTTCGCCGCGCGCATCACGCTCCTGCGCGTCCTCGAGACGCCCGCCGTCTCGAGCTCCACGAGCCACCACCACGATGCGGTGGACTGGGAGATGAGACGGGCGGAAGCTCAGAGCCGGCTCGCCGCGATCGACCGCGATCTCAAGGCGAGGCGGATGACATCGACCATCGAGCTGCTGGAGGGACGGCCCGCCGAGCAGATTATCAACTTCGCCGGGGCACACCAGGTCGATCTCGTCGTCCTCTCGAGCCACGGTGAGGGAGGGCTGAGTGGATGGGCCCTCAGCAGCACGGCCGCGATGGTCGTCGCGCGCGCCCGCACCTCGGTGCTGATCGTCCCCGCGCACGCCGCCGGAGGACAGCGGATCGGCGATGTCCGCCTCCGCCGCCTCCTCGTGCCCCTGGACTGCTCGCCGCGCGCGGAGTGCGTCCTGCCGCTCGCCACGGCGCTCGCGCGCGCGCACGACGCCGAGATGATCCTCGCGCACGTCGTGCCGGAGCCCGAGATGCCTCGCCGTCTGCCACCCTCGGCAGAGGATGTCGCGGTAGCGTCGCGCCTCACGGAGCGGAACCGACTCGAAGGCGAGCGTTACCTCGGCGAGTTGCGGGACCGGCTCGAGCAGAAGCTCCACGTCGGAACGCGCATCGTGGTGTCGTCGCGGAGAGCGCGAGCCATCCGCGCGATGGCAGACGAGGCCGACGTCGATCTCGTCATGGTCTCCGCGCACGGACGGACCGGCGACGCGCTCGAGCGATACGGCAGCGTTGCGGCGCGGCTTCTCGAGGGAAACAGCCGGCCGATCATCGTGCTCCAGGATCTCGGGGCCGGGCGCGAGCCGACGCGCGCAGAAGAGGCGGCGCAGAGCCGTCCGGGGCACTGAGGTCGGGCGTCAGCCTCGACCTATCCTCGTGGTGACCGACGGCGACGCCCGCGAGCGCGTCCGGCGCCTGGCGGCCAGCGCAGCAGGGGCTTCCGTCGGCGATGACGCTCGCCTCGCTGACCGCCTGCGCGGCCCGCAGCGAACTCTCGACGCCACGTACCGGCGCCTGGCGGGAGGCGCGCCGGGCGCGGATCGCCCGGCCGCGGAGTGGCTGCTCGACAACTACTACGTCGTCGAGCGGACCTTCCGGCTGGTTCGCGAGGAGTTCCCGCAGGCGTTCGAGCGCCGGCTTCCGCGCAGCGCCACCGGTGAGCTCGCGGGCTTCCCGGTCGCTTACGCGCTGGCTCGGGAGATCGTCACGGCCGGCGCGCACCACGTCGACGTGGAGACGACCGCGCGCCTCGCCGCGGAGTTCCAGACGGTCCGCCCTCTCTCGATGGCGGAGGTCTGGGCGCTGCCGGTGCTCCTCCGCATCGTCCTGCTCGAGTCCCTGGCGTCCGCCGTCGCCATCGCACTCCCCGTCGAGGGACCCACGGGAGATACGCCCTCCGACCAGATCGTCACGGCCTGCATCCGTAGCCTGCGCACGCTCGAGACCACCGACTGGAAGGCGTTCTTCGAACAGGTCAGCGAGACGGAGCGGATCCTGCGCGAGGATCCGGCGGGCATCTACGCCCGCATGGACTTCGACACGCGTGACCGCTACCGCAAGGTCGTCGAGGAGCTGGCCGCCCGCAGCGACTGGTCGGAGGAAGCCGTGGCGCGCGAGGTCGTCCGGCGGTCGCGCGAAGACGGGCGCGGCCGCGGCCGCCATGTCGGTTACCACCTCATCGACGACGGCTTCGAGGCGCTCGGCCAGGCGGTTGGCTACCGGCCCGGCTGGGGAATGCGATGGCGGCGGCTCCTTCTTCGTCATCCGACCCCCTGGTACCTCGGGGCCATCGCCGTGGTCGCAGTGCTCCATGTGGTCGTGCTGGGCATGGTGCTCCTCGCTGCGGGGGCCGCGTCGGCCGTCGTCGCCGCGGGGGTGGTGCTGGCCCTCGTCCCGGCCGCGACCGTCGCGGTGAGCCTGGTGAACCGCCTCGTGACGCATTTCCTCCCCGTGCGGGTCCTGCCCAAGATGGACGTTCGCGAGGGCATCTCTGCCGACTGCCGGACCATGATCGTCACGCACCTCCTTCTCGCGCCGGAAGACGACGTCGCGCCGCATCATGTCGCGGCTCGAGATTCACTGGCTCGCCAGCGCCGACCCCAACCTCCATCTCGCGCTGCTGGTCACCCTCGCCGACGCCCCCGAGGAATCGATGCCGGGTGACGTCGATCTGCTGCGGCGGGTCGAGGAGGGCGTCCGCGCGCTGAATGCGCGGTACGGGCGAGGCGACAGCGGTCCGTTTCACCTGCTGCATCGTCGGCGACTGTGGAACGCCGGCGAGGGTTGCTGGATGGGCTGGGAACGCAAGCGCGGGCAGCTTGCCGAATTCAACCGCCTGCTCGCCGGCGATCAGGAGACCAGCTTTGCCGGGCACGTGGGCGATCCGAGCTTCCTTCCGACGACCCGGTTCGTGATCACGCTGGACGCGGACACCGAGCTTCCCCGCGGCGCGGCCCGCCGCCTCGTCGCGACCTTCGCGCATCCGCTCAACCGGGCCGAGCTCGAGGCGGGCACGGGTCGCGTGACCGCCGGCTACACGATCCTCCAGCCGCGCATCGACGTGACGCCCGTTGGCGCCGCCGTCTCCCCGTTCTCCCACGTCTTCGCGGGCGACCCCGGCCTCGATCTCTACGCGCGCGCGGCGTCGGACGTCTACCAGGATCTGTTCGGCGAGGGGATCTACGTCGGCAAGGGGATCTACGACCCGGTGGCGTTCGAGCAGCAGCCTGCGTGGGCGGGTGCCGGACAACGCCGTGCTCAGCCACGATCTGTTCGAGGGAATCCACGGGCGAGCGGCGCTGGTGACCGATGTCGTCCTCTTCGAGAACTATCCCGCCGACTACCGCAGCTACTGGCGGCGTCTCCACCGCTGGGCCCGGGGCGACTGGCAGCTGCTCCCGTGGCTCGGCCGCCGGGTGCCGCGCGCCGAGGGTGGGCGAGGGCCGAATCGGCTGTCGCTGATCTCGCGCTGGAAGATCGTCGACAACCTTCGACGCACCTTGCTTCCCCCGACGCTGTTCGGCTTCCTGCTCCTCGCCTGGGCTGTGTTCCCCGGCGCGCCGGCCGTGTGGACCGTGATGGCCGTCCTGGTGCTGGCTGCCCCCTTGCTCACCGAGGCGATGGGCGGCCTGCTCTCGGCGAACCGGGTCGCGGCTCTACCTCCGGCGGTCCGGGGTGTGGCGCTCCGACTCCGACCCGCGTCGGCGCTCTGGATCCTGCACGTGGTTCTTCTGCCACATCGTGCCGTCGTCCTGGCGGACGCGATTCTGCGCACGCTCGTCCGCCTGCACCGGGGACGCCGCCTCCTGGAGTGGACGTCGGCGGCGCGGGTGGCACGAGTACTGGTTGGCACCGAGTCCCGTCGATCGTTCTGGCGCGAGATGTTCGCGGCTCCGATGGTCGCGATCGGCACGCTGGTGCTGCTCGCGACTTGTCGACCGGCCGCGCTCCCGGCCGCTCTTCCGCTCGCGGCCCTCTGGCTCCTCGCACCCGAGATCGCCGCTGTCCTCAGCCGCCCACGGCGTCGGCGCGCGCCGCCGTTGACGGACAGCGATGCCCGCCGCCTGCGTCTGCTGGCGCGCCGCACCTGGCTGTTCTTCGACACGTTCGTCGGACCGGACGACCAGTGGCTCCCGCCCGATCACTTCCAGGAGAAGCCGCGGGGGGAAACCGCGCGGCGAACGTCGCCGACCAACATCGGCCTCCTGCAGCTGGCCACGCTGTCCGCTCACGACCTTGGTCATGCCGGTCTGCTGTCCGTCGTGCTGCGCCTGCGAAGCACGTTCGAGACGCTCGACCGGATGGAACGCCACCGCGGCCACTTCTACAACTGGTACGACACGCGCGATCTTACGCCCCTGTTGCCCCGTTACGTGTCCACGGTGGACAGCGGGAACCTCGCGGCGTGCCTGCTGGCCGTGAAGCAGGGTTGCCTCGAGCTCGTCCACGCGCCCGTCATCGGGCCCGCCCGATGGGATGGGCTGCTCGACACGCTCGACATCCTGTCCGAGGTCATCGAGCGCCGCGTTCGGCGGCAGGACGCCGCGCGGTTCTCCGCTCTCCGGACGTGCGTCGAGACGATGCGCGAAGAGGCCGTCGCGATGAAGGGCCAGCGGCGGGCGTGGGGGCCCGGCATCGCCCGGCTCCTCGAGCGCGGCGGCACCGAGCTCGACCAGGCCTTTCTCGCGGTGATTGCGCCGGGCCGCGAGGGCCTCGACCCGGACCTGCTCGCCGAGCTCCGCATCTGGTCCGCCGAGGTGCCCCAGCACCTCGAGGCCATGTGGCGCGACATCGAGCTCTGCCTTCCGTGGGAGGCTCCGGGCGCGAGCCCGCCCATCGTCGTGGCCGGCAGACGTCCGCGAGGCGTTCGAGCGATGCCTGCCCGTCGATCCCACGCTGGGCGACCTGCCGTCGGCCTGCGAGACGGTGAGCGCCGGCCTGTCGCGGCTCGAGAAGCAACTCGACGCTCTGCCTGACGACGTGGCCGGCCTGGCCGAGGCCCGCGCCTGGGCAAGCGCCTCGAGGAGGCGATCGCGCGGGCCGCGGCCACCGCGCACAGCACGCGCTCTACCCTTGAGGCACTCGCGGAGCACGCCGGGGCACTCTTCGAGGCGACGGACTTCGCCTTCCTCTACGACGAGGGACGACGCCTCTTCTACATCGGCCACGACGTCACCGCGGACCGTCGGGACGCTCACCACTACGACCTGCTCGCCTCCGAGGCGCGGCTGGCCAGCTTCGTCGCCATCGCGAAGGGCGACGTCCCGGAGGAGCACTGGCTCCAGCTCGGCCGCCCGCTCTGCGCGCGTGAACGGCGCCACCACGCTCCTCTCCTGGAGCGGCACGATGTTCGAGTACCTGATGCCGACGCTGCTCTTGCGCGAGCCCGCGGACAGCTTGATGGGCCGGGCATGCGCGGCCGCCGTGCAGGGCCAGATCGCCTACGCTGGCCGGCGTGGGGTTCCGTGGGGCATGTCGGAATCGGGGTACTACCGGTTCGACGCGCACCACAACTACCAGTACCGCGCCTTCGGCGTCCCCGACCTCGGGTTCAAGCGGGGACTGGAGGACGACGTGGTCGTCGCGCCTTATGCGTCGCTGCTTGCCTTGCCATTCGCGCTTCCGGCGGTGATGGCGAACCTCGACCGCCTTGACGACCTCGGAGTCATGGGGCGCTACGGCCTCTACGAGGCCGTCGACTTCACGGCATCGCGTCTCGATACCGGGACGACCCGCGCCATCGTCCGCTCGTTCATGGCGCACCATCAGGGGATGATCCTGACGGCGATAAACAATTTGCTTCACCGCGAGCCGATGGTGCGTCGCTTCCACGCCGACGCCATCGTCCGGACCACGGAGACGCTCCTCTTCGAGCGCCCCGTCACGGCGCCCAGGACGCGCCCGCGGCGCGTGCTCGGCAATCCCTCGCGTTGCTCGGGCGCGGCGGGCATCCCTCGATCCGTGGCCGGCGCGTCCCGGTGCCGGCGTTCCGCAGGCCCATGTGCTGTCGAACGGTCGCTACCGCGTTCTCGTCTCCGATGGCGGCGGCGGCAGCAACTGGGGCGCCGTGGCCCTCACACGCTGGCGGACCGACAGCACGCTCGACGGCCCCGGATTCCGGCTGTACCTTCGCGACCTCGACCGCCGGCTCTCGTGGTCGCTGGCACCCGGCGACGGCGAGATGGTCTTCCACGCCCACATGGTCGAGAGGCATCTGCGCTCCCACGACATCGCGCTCCACGAACAGGTCTGCGTCGCGCCCGGCGATGACGTCGAGATACGGCTGGTGACGCTGAGGAACCAGACGGCGTCCCGACGGCGGCTCGCGGTGACGAGCTACGCCGAGGTGGTCGTCGGCGATGCGGCCGAGGACCAGCGACATCCGGCGTTCAGCAAGCTCTTCGTGGAGAGCGAGTACCTCGAGGACCTGCACGCCCTGGTGTTCCACCGCCGTCCGCGCTCCGGTCGGGAGGCCGACGCCTGGCTCGCACACATGCTGGTGCTGCCAGCCGGGCGGGCGCGACCGGCCGGCCACGAAAGTTCGCGCGAGCGCTTCCTGGGCCGCGGAAAGACGGCGCGACAGCCGGAGGCCGTCGACCGAGAGGGTCTGTCCGGCCCCGGGCTGACGGGCGCGACGCTCGATTCGATCATGGCCCTGTCAGCCGAGATCGAGCTTCCCGGGCATCGCACCACGACGCTCGGATACGTCCTTCTGGCGGCCAGCTCACGCGAGGGCGTCCTGGCCCTTGCCCGCCGCTACCGTTCGCTTCCGAGTCTCGAGTGGACCTTCGAGCTGGCGCGCCAGCGCAGCGAGACCGAGGTGGCCGATCTCGCCCTCGACCCCCAGGACCTCGCAGCGGCGGCGACGTTGCTCTCCCTCCTCGTGTACCCGCACGACGCTCTGCGAGCTCCCGCCGCCGTTCTGGCCAGGAACCGACTCGGCCAGCGCTCTCTGTGGAAGCACGCGATCTCCGGAGATCTCCCGATCCTCCTCGTGCGCATCGGGTCGGCCGAGGACGTGGCCATCCTGCCATCGGTGCTGCGCGCACACCGTCTCTGGCGCGGACGAGGCACCGCCGTCGATGTGGTGATCCTCAACGAGAGGGCTGAAGGCTATGTGGCGGAGACCGCCGATCACATCGACCGCGCGATCGCTCAGGCCGGTGCCGACGCCTGGCGAGATCGGCCGGGTGGCGTGTTCGTCGTGGCGTCCGCTCGGATCGCGGAGGCCGACGCGCATCCTGCTGCTGTCGGCGGCGCGCGTCGTGCTGGACGGCTCCCAGGGCAGCATCGGCCAGCAGCTCGCGCGTGTGGGGAGCGAGCCGGCGAGGCTGCCGCGGCTGGTCCCGAGCCTGGCGTCGTCGCCGGCGCCGGAGACGCTCCCGCGCCCGGACTCGCTCCTGTTCGACAACGGGCTCGGGGGCTTCAGCGCCGACGGCCGCGAGTACGTCATCCATCTCGAGCCGGGCGAGGCGACGCCGGCGCCGTGGGTGAACGTGGTGGCCAATCGGCGCCTGGGCTTCGTCGTGTCGGAGGCGGGCGGCGGCTACACGTGGGCGGAGAACAGCGGCGAGAATCGGCTGACGCCCTGGCGAAACGATCCGATCTCCGACGAGCCGGGCGAGGTGCTGTACCTGCGCGACGAGGAGACCGGCGCCGTGTGGACTCCGACGCCGCGGCCCGCCCCGGCCGACGGCGCCTACCAGATCCGTTACGGGGCAGGGTACGCCACCTTTCTTCACCGCAGCCACGGGCTCGAGCAGTCCCTGCGCCTGTGGGTCCCGCCCGACGATCCGGTCAAGCTCGTCGAGCTCACGCTGACCAACCGGCTGGACCGCCCGCGCCGCGTCACGGTGACGTACTTCCTCGAGTGGGTGCTCGGAGCGACGCGCGACCGATCGCAGGCGTTCGTCGATCCCGGAGTTCGATCCCGCGTCGGAAGCCCTGCTCGCGCGGAACCCATGGAACGAGGACTTCGCGAGCCGCGTCGCGTTCGTCGCGGCGAGCGCGAAGCTCCATGGACTGACCGCCGACCGCGCGGAGTTCCTCGGCCGGCACGGCAGCTACGCGGCCCCGGCGGCGCTGGGGCGCATCGGTCTCGAAAACACGGTCCGGGCCGGACTCGACCCCTGTGCCGCTCTGCAGGTCCACCTCGACCTCGCGCCCGGCGCGACGGCGCACGTGCACTTCTTGCTCGGCCAGGCGGCCGGGCGCGACGAGGCCCTGGGCCTCGTGACGAAGTACCGCGATCCGCGCCACCGTCGAGGCAGCGTGGACTGATCTGCACCGGCACTGGGACGCGTTGCTCGGCGCGGTGACCGTGCGCACGCCGGATCCGACGCTCGATCTGATGCTCAACCGCTGGCTCCTGTATCAGGTGCTGTCGAGCAGGCTCTGGGGGCGAACCGGGTACTACCAGTCCAGCGGAGCATTCGGCTTTCGCGATCAGCTGCAGGACGTCGCCGCGCTGGTCCATTGCGCGCCCGACCGTTTGCCGAGACCACATCCTCGAGGCAGCCCGCCACCAGTTCGAGGCGGGGGATGTCCTCCACTGGTGGCACCCCCCGGCAGGAGCCGGAGTGCGAACGCGGTGCTCGGATGACCTCCTGTGGCTTCCGTTCATCACGGCACACTACGTCGAGGCGACCGGAGACGAGACGATCCTGTCCGAAGAGATCTCGTTCCTGGCCGGCGAGGTACTCAAGCCCGACGAGGTCGAGCGGTACGCACGCTTCGAGCCGAGTCAGTGCCGCGCGACGCTCTACAGGCACTGCCTGGCGGCAATCGAGCGCGGCCGAACGACGGGCGCGCACGGGCTGCCGCTATTCGGCAGCGGTGACTGGAACGACGGGATGAATCGCGTCGGGATCGGCGGTCGCGGCGAGAGCGTGTGGCTCGGCTGGTTCCTGTACGCGACGCTGAGCCCGCTTTGCCCCCGTGAGCGAGCGCATGGGTGACATGGATGGCGCGGCCACACTGCGGCGCCAGGCGGAGACAGCTGCGCTCAGCCCTCGAGGCGACCGCGTGGGATGGGGAATGGTACCGGCGTGGCTACTACGACGACGGCACGCCACTCGGATCGGCCGCGAGCGACGTGTGCCGGATCGACTCCGTGGCCCAGTCGTGGGCAGTCCTCTCGTCAGCCGCGGCCAGGCCACGAGCTGGCGCCGCAATGGAGGCGGTGGCGCGGTATCTCGTCCTAGAGCAAGAAGGCCTGATCCTCCTCCTCGCCCCGCCCTTCGCGCATCCCGCCCAGGACCCCGGGTAT
>CAWBMV010000006.1:0-506264 GCA_963789955.1 uncultured Candidatus Rokubacteria bacterium | reverse complement strand
CGACGGCGGGCCGACACGGGCCGCTGGATAGAGTAATCTGGTCGCGGACGAGGAGCCCGAGGACGGGGGCGCAACCGTGGACGAGTTTTTCGGAGCGGCGATCGAGGAGGCGGAGCGAGGCCTGGCCGAGGGCGGGATTCCCATCGGCTCCGTCCTCGTGCATCGCGGTCGGATCCTCGGGCGTGGCCACAATCGGCGCGTTCAGCGCGGGAGCGTCGTGCTCCACGGCGAGATGGACGCGCTCGAAAACGCCGGCCGCCGGTCGGCACAGGTCTATCGCGAGTGCACGATCTACACGACACTGTCGCCCTGCGCGATGTGCAGCGGCACGATTCTCCTCTACGGCATCCCGCGGGTCGTCGTCGGCGAGAACCGGACCTTCCTCGGGGAGGAGGAGCTCCTGCGATCACGCGGCGTGACCGTCGAGGTTCTGCAAGATGCGAGGTGCCAGGCGCTGATGGCACAATTCATTCAGGCGCAACCGACGCTGTGGGCGGAGGACATCGGGAATGGTGACGATCGAATCGACCGCTGAAATGGCCGCGAAGGTGTACGAGACGATGGAGCGGAATCTCGCGATCGTCCGCCGACGGCTCGGCCGGCCCCTGACCCTGGCCGACAAGGTGCTGCTGGGGCACCTCGACGATCCCGAGCATCAGGAGATGGAGGCCGGCAAGAGCTATCTGTTCCTCCGTCCCGACCGGGTCGTGCTGCAGGACGTGCTCGGGCAGACCGCGATGCTCCAGTTCATGCAGACGCGGCGGCAGCACGTCGCGGTGCCGACGACGATCCACTGCGACCACCTCATCCAGGCGCGCGTCGAGGGCCAGGTCGATCTGCGCGAGTCGCTCGCCGAGAACCAGGAGGTCTACGACTTCCTCAAGTCGGCGGCCGCGAAGTACGGCGCGGGATTCTGGGGACCGGGCGCCGGCATCATCCACCAGGTCGTGCTCGAGCAGTACGCGTTTCCGGGCGAGCTGATCATCGGCACCGACTCGCACACGCCCAACGCCGGCGGCCTCGGCGCCTGCGCGGTCGGCGTCGGCGGCGCGGATGCCGTCGAGGTCATGGCCGGGCTGCCCTGGGAGGTCCTCTATCCCCGCCACATCGCGGTGTACCTGACCGGCAAGCTGAGCGGCTGGACGGCGCCCAAGGACGTCATCCTCTACGTCGCGGGCCAGCTGACCGTGGCCGGCGGCACGAACGCGATCGTCGAGTACATCGGCCCCGGCGCGCGGACGATCAGCGCCACCGGCAAGGCCACGATCACCAACATGGGCGCCGAGCTCGGCGCCACGACGTCGATGTTCCCGTTCGACGACCGGATGGCGACGTACCTGCGAGCGACCGGACGCGGCGACCTGGTGCCGCTCGCCGAGCGCTACCCGCAGCTCCTGGCGCCGGACAAAGAGGTGGAGGCCAACCCGGAGAAGTACTACGACCGCGTGGTGAAGCTCGACCTCTCCACGCTGGAGCCGTACATGGTCGGGCCGCATTCGCCCGATCGCGCGCGCCCGATCGGGAAGCTCGCCGCCGAGATCGCCGACCCGAAGAACGCGTTCCTCGACAAGATCTCGACGACCTTGATCGGGAGCTGCACCAACTCCTCCTACGAAGACATGAGCCGCGCGGCCGACGTCGCCGAGCAGGCGAAGGCGCACGGCCTCAAGACGGCCGTGCCCTTCCTGGTCACGCCCGGCTCGGAGCAGGTGCGCGCGACGATCGAGCGCGACGGACAGATGCAGTCACTGAAGGACATCAACGGCGTCGTCCTGGCCAACGCCTGCGGACCGTGCATCGGCCAGTGGCGCCGGGCCAAGGAAGCATCCGAGGTCCCGAACACGATCGTGACCTCGTACAACCGCAACTTCCCGCGGCGCAACGACGGTCAGCCGACCACGATGAACTTCATCGGCAGCCCGGAGATCGTGACCGCCCTGGCGCTGGCCGGGACGGCTGTCGTTCAACCCGCTCACCGACACCCTCACGGGCGCCGACGGCAAGACGTTCAAGCTGTCGCCGCCCAAGACGGCGCCCGAAGTGCCGGCGCGGAACTTCGACCGCGGCCGCCCGACGTACGTGACGCCGCCCGCGGACGGTAGCGCGATCACGCTGAACGTCAATCCCAGGAGCGAGCGCCTGCAGCTGATGGAGCCGTGGCCCGCCTGGGACGGCCAGGACTTCAAGGACATGCCCGTGCTGCTGAAGACCAAGGGCAAGACCACGACCGACCACATCTCGCCGGCCGGCTCCTGGCTGCGCTATCGCGGGCACCTCGACAAGTTCAGCGACAACATGTTCATGGGCGCGACCAACGCGTACACGGGCGAGGCCGGCAAGGGCAAGAACGTGCTGACGGGACGAGACCGGGCAGTCCTTCTCGGCGATTGCGCGCGACTACAAGTCGAAGGGCGTCAAGTGGGTGGTCGTCGGCGACGCGAACTACGGCGAGGGCTCGAGCCGCGAGCACGCCGCGCTCTCGCCGCGCCTGCTCGGCGGCGCCGCCGTCATCGTGCGCAGCTTCGCGCGCATCCACGAGTCGAACCTGAAGAAGCAGGGGCTGCTGGCGCTGACGTTCCAGAATCCGGGCGACTACGACAAGATCCGCGAGGACGACCGGATCAGCCTGGTCGGCCTCGCGCGACATGGCGCCGGGCAAGCCGGTCGAGTGCGTCGTGAAGCACGCGGACGGGACCAGCGAGACGTTACGACTCGCGCACTCGTTCGCCGCCTCGCAGCTCGACTGGTTCAGGAAGGGCTCGGCGCTGAACCTGTTTCACGGAAAGTAGTCGCGAGAAGTCGTCGCGCTCAGATCTCCCACGGCGGGTCGACCGTCATCCTCAGCTCGAGGACGGTCGGCCCGTCGGCGGCAAGCGCCGTCTCGAGCGCGCCGCCGAGCGCGTCCACGCCCGCCACCCGCTCGCCGCGGGCCCCGAAGGCTCGGGCCAGTGCCGGGAAATCGGGGTTGGTCAGATCCGCTTCGCCCCACCGCCCGTCGAAGATCGTCTGCTGGAGCCACTTGATCGCCCCGTAGCGGTCGTCGTTCATGACGAGGAACACGAGGGGCAAGCGGTATTTCACGGCGGTCGCCAGCTCGTTCACCGAATACATGAAGCCGCCGTCGCCCACGACCGCCACGACAGGCCGATCGGGCCGCGCGATCTTGGCGCCGATCGCGGCGGGCACGCCATAGCCGAGCGTGGCCGAGCCCACGGGATAGAGGAACGTCCGCGGCATCAGCACGGGGAAGCGCCACTCCATCCAGTAGTTGATGCCGGTCTGGTCGTTCACGACGATCGCGTCGTCGGGCAGCGCCGCGCGCAAGGTCTCGATCAGGTGGGCGATCTCGCGTGTGTAGCGCGCGCTCGCCGCGGGCCGGAGACTCTCGCGCCAGCGATGATCCCAGACGGAACGCGCCGGTCCGGAGCCGAGACCTTCGAGCAGCCGCGTCAGCCCGTCCTTGGCGTCCCCGACGATCGGAAGCTGCGCCTTGAAGAGACGCCCGATCACGGTCGGATCGAGGTCGAGATGGATCAACGTCTGCGACGGCTCGAACGAGAGGTTCAGGAGCAGTCCCTGCGTCGAGCGGTGCGCGAAGCGGCAGCCGACCGCCAGGATCACGTCGGCGGTCTTGATGACCGCCTCGGTCGCGCGACTGTTCGGCAGGACGCCGTGCCACAGCGGATCGCGCTCGCTCACCGCTCCCCTGCCCATGACCGTCGTGATCACGGGGGCGCCGAGTCGGCGCGCGAGGCGCGCGAGCTCGGCCTGCGCCTCCGCGGCGATCACGCCGCCGCCGGCGATCAGAAGCGGCCTGGACGCTCCCGACAGCAACCGGACGGCCTCGCCGATCGCGTCCACGTGACACGGTGGTCGCCGGCCGTGCCCGCCGCCACCGGGCTCGGCGTCGAAGCGGGCGGTCAGGAAGTCGTTCGGGATCGAGATCGCGATCGGTCCGGGACGCCCGGTGCGCAGGAGATCGAACGCTCCGTGAACCGTCGCCGGCACCGCCGCCGCCTCGGTGACCGCCTCGGCCCATCGCGTCACCGGCTTGAAGCAATCGATCTGATTCGGGACCTCGTGCAGCGCGCCGATGTCGCGGCCGACCAGCGGCGAGGCGACGTCGGACATGACGACGACGACGGGCATCGATCCCGCGTAGGACTCCACGAGCGGTGTCAGCGCGTTCGTCGCTCCCGGGCCCGTGGTGACGACGACGACACCCGGCGCGCCCGAGGCGCGCGCGTAGCCGTCGGCCATGAAGGCCGCACCCGCCTCGTGGCGCGCCAGCACGTGCGTGATCTCCGACTGTCGAATGAGCGCGTCGTAGATCGCCAGGTTGTGGACGCCGGGGATCCCGAACACGTGCCGCACGCCCTCGGCGCGGAGCGCGTCGACGATCCACTCGCCGCCGGTGCGCGCGACTCGAGGATTCATTGACTACATCGCCTTGAAGCCGCGGTCGATCGCGACGTCCACGAGCGTCGGTCCGGGATGGGCGAGGCACGAGGCGAGCACGTCGCGCAGGCCTGCGGGCTTCTCGACGCGCTCGGCCCGGACCCCGAGCGATCGTGCGAGGCCGACGTAGTCGATCGTGGGTTCGACCAGGTCCATGCCTGGATAGATTCCACGCTTGGCCGACGGCGAGGTCGAGGCTGAGCATCCCGGATTTCAGGATCGCGTAGGACGAGTTGTTCGGGACGACGTAGGTGATCGGCAGCTGGTAGTGAGCCGCCGTCCACAGAGCCTGCGGCGCGTACATCAGCGAGCCGTCGCCGATCGTGGCGACGACCTTGCGGCCCGGCGAGCCGAGCTGCACGCCGATCGCGGCGCCCATTCCCCATCCGAGGGTGCCGGTCTTGCCGCCGTAGAACGAGCCCGGGGTCGAGAACGGCACGTAGCGGAGGACGAACGGGAGCGAGGTCGCCGACTCGTCGACGACGACGGCGTCGCGCGGGAGCAGGCCCGCCAGGGTGTGCATGAGGTGCGCCTGGCCGATCGGCGTCCGCTCGGCCTCGGCCTGAGCGGCGGCCCCGACGCGCGCCATCACGTCGGCTCGCGCCTTGCCGATCCTCTCCAGTCGCGCGGCGGCGGCCTGGTGCTCGGCCTCCGTCATCCGGCCGCGCAGCGCGCTCGCCAGCTCCCCGAGGGTCGTCTTCGGGTCGGCGGCGATGCCGAGCGAAACCGGATAGCTGCGACCGATCTCCCAGGGATCGTC
This sequence comes from uncultured Candidatus Rokubacteria bacterium, assembly GCA_963789955.1. Taxonomy (GTDB): domain Bacteria; phylum Methylomirabilota; class Methylomirabilia; order Rokubacteriales; family CSP1-6; genus AR31. The sequence goes on along the minus strand of CAWBMV010000006.1, from coordinate 501,046 downwards.
GTCGATCTGGATCACGCGCAGCCCACGCGGGAACGGCACGCCCTCGGTGTGCAGGAACCAGGTGAACACGTTGGCGCCGGCGATCAGGAGCACGTCGCACTCCTCGAGCGCCTTTCTCACGGCTCCCGGCGAGGGAAAGAGACCGCCACGCCAGAGGGCGTGATCGCCCGGGATGTTCGTGCGCCGGTACACGGGCTCGCCGTGCACGCGGGCACCCACCAGCTCGGCCAGCGCCGTCAGCTCGGCCACGGCGCCTGAGCGCGCGACGCCGTCGCCCGCGATCACGATCGGCGCCCGGGCACCCGCGAGGAGCTCCGCGGCTCGCGCGACGGCTCCGGGATCCGGACGGCCGCGCGCGGCGATCGGCGTCGGTCCCGCGCCCGTGTCCTCCACCGCGGGGCGCATGAGGTCCATCGGCAGCGACAGGAAGACCGGCCCCGTCGGCGGCGTCAGCGCGACTTGCAGCGCGCGCCGCAGCGCGACGGGAGCCTCGTCGGCCCGCCGGATCTCGTACGACCACTTCGTGAACTGCTCGGCCATGCGGACGAGATCGCCGGCGAGGATCGGCTCGTCCATGAGAAAGCGGGTGTCCTGCTGCCCGGCGGTCACCAGGAGCGGCGTCTTGGACCGCGCCGCGTTGTGCAGGATCGACAGGCTGTTCGCGAGTCCGGGCGCGACGTGGACGTTGACCACGCCGACCTGCCCGGACGCCTGCGCGTAGCCGTCGGCCGCCGCGACCGCGGTGGCCTCCTGGAGCCCGAGCACGTACTCGAGACCGGAATCCGGCAGCGCGTCGAGGAAGGGCAGCTCGGTCGTGCCCGGGTTGCCGAACAGATAGCGGACACCCGCCGCGCGCAGGATCTCCATGAGGACGGCGGCGACGTTCATGCGCCGAGCATACTCCTGTTCGTGAGTCGCCTCGTCTCGGGATCCCCGGCGCTAGTGCGGACGCGCGGTCGGTGTCGCGGGGCCGACGCGCAGGTATTTCTCGTCGATGGCGGCGCGGATCGCCGTCAGCGGTTTGCCCTCGCCCTTCATGCGCATCACGTCACGCGTGATATCCAGGCACACGGTTCAGGTGGCGGCGTGGCTCGTGAAGGTGACGCGGCCGGCCGGTTCGGCTTTCACGTAGCAGGATCGGTTCGAGGTGTGGCCGAAGTTGACACAGCCGCACGTGCACGGCATCCAGCGCAGCGTGTCCGCCTGGTCGGCGGCGAACGCGTAGAGCCGGGCCCCGTCGCCCTTGGCCGCGAAGAGCGGCAGCTGGCCGCGCGGCACCGTCTGGTTCTCGTCGCCGATCTCGTCGACGGTGACGGGCTGCGCGTCGGCGCCGATCCACCAGGCCACGCCGAGCGCGGCCAACCCGACGACCAGGAGCCGGGCGATGGTCTTCGTCATGCGCTGCGACGCAACGGATATTCGCGGCCGCCGAGTCGCAGCGCGCCGCGTCCGGTCGCCTCGTCGTAGTCGGCCATCGCGAGCAGCTGGAACGCCGCCGCGCGGGAGAGCCGGGCCTCGAAGGCGCCGCCCTTGACCGCGCAGTACGGCACGTCGTCGGAGCCGACCCGCAGGCTCGCCGGATCGACGTCCGCCTCGGTGCCGTCGTTCAGGAACGCGTGCAGGATCTCGCCGCGGCGCTCGATCCGGCTGACCACGAACGGGACGTCCTCGACCTCGACCGGAATGCGTACGCGGGTCTGGATGAAGTAACCCTGAGCGTCGCGCTTGAGGAGTGACCGGAGGTTGGCGAGGATCCCGGCGTGGGTGATCGCGACGTCGTCGTCGAGCCAGTCGCCGTCGACGTCGACCCGGAGGCGGGGCAGCCGCCACTCCGACGGCAACGGCGCGTCGGGCTTGTCGACACGAGCGCTGTCGTCGGTCGCCATCACTCGAACACCACGCTGGCGAAGGACACCACCCCGTTGGGATCGGGCCACTGACCGTAGCGTTTCACGTGTCCGGTGGCGGAGCCGAGCGAACGCAGGAGAGCGTAGATGGGCGAGTAGCCGCAGATGCGGCGCCGGTCGCCGTCGCTCGCCACCGACTCGAAGAACGCGTCCGGATCGCCCGCCGCCACCGACTCGAGCATCACGGTGTCCTCGCGCTCGATCAGGGCCAGCTCCGGGGAGCCGACGGGCTCGGGGTCGCCGAAGCGCGGCCCGACGTGGGCCAGATCGGCGCCGGCGATAATCGCGACTCGCTGCCCGCTGGCGGCGATCGTTTCGGCGAGCGCCTCGAGAAATCTGGGGACGCGCGGGTCGTCGTCCGGGCGACGGCCGCGGTGCATCGCCTCGTGGGCGAAGCTGGCCAGCACCGGCACGATACGGACGTCGTCCCGCTCGGCGAAGAGATGGCGCAGGAACACGGCCTGGAGCTCGATCGAGTGCTCGACGCGGTGGGCCAGCTCCGAGCCGAAGCAGTCCTGACGCGCGCGCGTCGCGAGGGCGTCGACGAAGTCGCGGTCGACCGCGAGGTCGCCCAGCGGGCTCGCGTAATCCTTTCGGGTGAGCGCGAACGGGTGCTCCATGCCGGCGTGACAGGTGCCGAAGATCACGAAGAGATCGGCCCGGCTCCGCTCGGCCAGCTCACGATAGGCCCACGCGTACGCGGGACCGCCCCGATGGTAGTCGATGTGGGGCGCGATCACCCCCCGCACCTCGGGGGCCACCGCCGCCGCCTTGTCGATCGCCCCCGGCCCGTGCGGAGGGGTGAAGAATCCGTCGAGCATCGCGCGTAGCTCTCCCGCATCCGCCGCGTAGGCGCCGCCGGCGTGGGCGGCAGGACGCGTCGGCGAGGCGAGGAACCCGCCGTCGATGACGGCGCGCCGCTCGGCGAAGGCGGGGCTGTCGAGAAAGCCCTGCTGGTCGAGGGCCTCGGCGATCTGCTCGATCTGCCGGCGCTCGACGAGCTGACCGTGACGTCGCATCACTGCGGCCTGAATGTCCGCGATCGTGTGCTCGCCGTCGAACATGGACACGATCTCGAGCAGGGCGCCGTGGAGCAGGACGACGGCCTCGGTGTAGCCGCCGGGATCACGGAGCGCGACGCAGGACCTTCCTTCGTGCTCGACGGGGAAGGACTCCACCATCCGCAGCCGGGGAACCGCCTCGCTCATTTGAGGAAATTCAGAACCGAGGCGACGTAGATCTTCGCCGCGTCGACGAGCTCGCTCACCTCGACGTACTCGTCCGCCTGGTGGGGAATGAGCCGATGACCCGGGCCGCAGGTCACGATGGGGATGCCGAGCTGCATCCGGAGGATCGTGCCATCGGTCGAGCCCGGGACGCCGCCGAAGACGGCGCGCCGTCCGGTGGCCTGCCGAACACCGGCGACCATCGCCTTCACCAGCGGCTCAGCGCGCTCGACCCGGGTCGCCAGGCGGAATCCGTTCACGGGCGCCCACTCGATCGTGCTCCCTGGGCAGCGCGCCATCGCCTGGTGGCAGGCAAGGTCGATCTCGCGCGCCACGGCTGCCTCGTCGGGGCCCGGCGTGAGCCGGACGTCGAGGACCGCCCGCGCGCTCGAGGGAATCACGTTCGACTGCTCGACGCCCTGTCCCGGTGAGCGCGCGATGGTCGGCGTGACCGTCGGCGGGCGAAGGTGCGGGCTCGGACGGCAGAGCTTCCGCAGTCGTCGCTCGAGCGCCGGGACTTCCTGCAGGAGCGCCCCGAGCGCCGTGATCGGATTCACGCCGGCCTCCGGCATCGCGCCGTGGGCCATGCGGCCGCGGATCGCGATCCGCGCCCACACCACGCCGCGCTGCTCGAGGCACAGCTCGTTCTGCTCCGGCTCGCAGATGATCGCCGCATCGAGCTCGCGCCCGATCGGCGTCGTGCACAGGTGCTTGACGCCGATCATGTCGCCTTCTTCGTCGACCAGCGCGCCGACGACCAGACGCCCGTTCAGTGAGGCGCCGCTTCGCTTGATGGCGACCGCCGCGACCATCGCCGCCGCGAGGCCGCTCTTCATGTCGGCGGCGCCGCGACCGTAGATCCGGCCGTCGACCAGATCGGCGCCGAACGGTGGATGGGTCCACTCGGCGGGATCGCCTTCCGTCACCACGTCCGTGTGGCCCTCGAGGAGCAGGCTCTTGCCGCCGCCCTTCTCACCGAGCCAGGCGATGACGTTCGGGCGTCCGGGCGCGACGTCCTGGATCTCGAGGTCGAACCCCTGCTTGGTGAACCAGGCTTCCACGTGGTGGGCAACGGCGGCCTCGGTGGCATCGGCGTCGCCCGGACGGACGACGCTGGGTATCCGGATAAGGGCTCGGGTGAGGTCGATCAGCTCAGCTTCGTCGAGACACGCCAGCGCCGCTTTGACGGCCGTGGCGCCAGCGCGGGCCACGGAGAACTACTCGTGAGGAAAGGACAGGATGACTGCGTCGAGCCTGATGACGCGATACTCCTCGCCCGCGATGTAGAAGTAGTGTCCCTCGACCTCCTCGGCCGACTCCTCGAACGCCACGACCGCTTTGAGGTCCGGCATTTCCCGGAATGCATTCGCGCCTTCGTCGAAGCCGTCGCCACGCGCCGTCACTTCGCCGTAGCGGATCGGAGAGCCCTTCGGGCAGTGCACGCGGACGTCGGCGGGTCCCTCTGCCATCAGTCGCACCAGGAGGTTGATTCCGTAAACCTGGATCGGGATGGGCGGGGTCATGGGCCGATCATACCACGCGTGATTTCATCGCTCGGGTCCGAGACGCCGCGCAAAACTACGCGCGCCCCTCCTCGGTGGTCTCGCTCGTGGTGAGCTGTCGCGGATACTCCGGTGCATCCGGTTGTCGCGGCGCTTGCTCGACAGGAGCCAGCTGCGCGAGCTCGTCGCCGGTCGCGGCGCCGAGGTCGCGGAAGCGCCGCGCCGAGGGCAACACGCGCGTCTCCATCGATCCGACGAACGCGTTGTACGCGTTGACGGCGCGGCCGAGCGCCCCGCCGACCGAGTCGAAGTGGCCCGCCAGGGTGCGCAGGCGATCGTAGAGCTCGCTGCCGAGCTTGCGGATCCCCTCGGCGTTGGTCGCGACCTGCTCCTGTCGCCAGCCGTAGGCGACGGCGTGGAGCAACGCGACGAGCGTCGTCGGGGTCGCGACGACGACGCGCCGGTTCATGCCGTCCTCGATGAGCGCGGGATCCGCCTGGGCTGCCGCGCTGACGAACGATTCCCCGGGGATGAACATGACCACGAGCTCCGGCGTGGTCGTGAACTGCTCCCAGTACGCCTTGGCCGCGAGCGCGTTCATGTGATCGCGGACCTGACGGGCGTGGCGCACCATGGCGCCGCGTCGCTCGTCGTCGCTCGCGGTGGATGTTGCCTCCAGATACGCGGCGAGCGGGACCTTCGCGTCGACGACGATCGTGCGCCCGCCCGGCAGGTTCACGACCATGTCCGGCCGCAGGCGTCCGCCTTCGGTTTCGATCGTCACCTGCTCGACGTAGTCGCAGTGCTCGGTCATTCCCGCGAGCTCGACGACGCGGTGCAGGGTCACCTCACCCCAGCGCCCCCGTACTTGAGGCGAGCGGAGGGCGTTCACGAGATTGCCGGTCTCGCCCTGGAGCCGCTCGCTCAGACGTGCCAGCCGCTCGACCTCGGTCCTCAGGCTGCCGTACGCCTGATCGCGCGCCTGCTCGAGGCCGCGGATCCCGCCCTCGTAGCGTTCGAGCGCGCTCCGCAACGGCGTGAGGCTCGCGTCGATCTCCTTCTGGCGTTGGCCCAGCCGCTCCTCGGCGAGCTTCAGGAACTCGCTGTTGCTCGTGCGGAGCGCCTGGTGGCTCAGCGCCTCGAACGTCTCCTTGAGGTTCACCCGTGCCTCGTCGAAGACGCGGCGCTGCTCGTCGAGGCTCTTGCGCGCCTCGTCCAGGCGCGCGTCGGAGTCGGCGCGCTGGCTGCGCTCGGCCCCCATCTCGCGCCGCACGCTCTCGACCTCCGAGCTCTTTTCGGTCAGCTGGCGACGCAGCTCGTCGCTGCGCGCCTCCAGCTCCGCGATCCGGACATCGCGGGCCCGACGCTCGGCATGGCCGCGCGAAGAGAAATGGGTCCAGACGGCGAGCCATGCCACCCCGGCGCCGACGGCCAGCGCGACGACGACGAGTGCCGCCTCAAGCACGGGCCGCTCGCCCGCGCCAGTGTCGGCAGACGGTCTTGAAGCCGCAGGGGGCGCATACCTTCGCGTCCCGCCGATCGAGGCAGTCGCCCGACATCCGCTTGTGGCAGAGCGCGAAGTCGAACTTCACGGGGTCGGCGGCGTCAACCAGCGCGAGCCGCTGGGTGATCTCCTCGGCCATGCGCCAGTTGCGCGAGCGGCGCTGCGTGAGCCCGATCGAGCGGCTGATGTTCTCGATGTGGGTGTCGATCGGCATCAGCAGACGCGACGGCGCCACCGACGTCCAGAGACCGAAGTCGGGCGGCTCGCGCCGCACCATCCAGCGCAGGAACAGATTCAGCCGTTTGCATGGGCCGCCGAGCGAGGGCAGCGGGAAGAGATGCCGATAGCCGCGCGAGATACGGCCGCGCGGGAAGACCTCGCGCAGATCGGCCTCGAGGAACGCGCGGGCGAACCGCTCGAGGGCCGGGCCGATCGGGCCTCCCGCCTCGGGATCGCCGGCCAGGAAACACTTCTCGAGGGTGCCGAAGCGGGCGAGGAGATCACGGGCCGCGATGCAGAAGGCGACGAGGTCGGGCGGGCGATTGAAGCGATACCAGAAGTCGTCGAAGGCGACGGCGTCGCGCCGCGGGTCGAACCCGGCGACGAACGCGGCGGGCGACGGCCCCATGCGCGCCAGGATGCCTTCGAGCTGGCCGCTGAACAGGTCGACGCGGCCGTAGGCGAGGCACGCGGTCAGCAGGCCGACGAGCTCGCGATCGCGCGGGGCGTCGTAGCGAAGGGGGAATCGGATGGCGTCGAGCTCGACACGGGCGCCGTAGTCGAACTCGCGATAGAGCCGCTCGAGCGGCTGCCGCAGACGCTGCGCTGCCGTCATTCGAGTGCCTGGCGGCATGATACCATGCGCGATCATGGAGGTCGGCGTCGTTGGGCTCGGCGCGATCGGCCGGCCACTGTGCCGCGCGCTCGACGACGGCATCGCGGGTCTCCACCTTGCCGGCGCCACCGCGCGCGATCGCGAAAAAGCCGAGCGTTTTCTGAAGAGCCTCGGCTCCCCCGCACCCTTGCTGTCGCTCGACGAGCTCATTCGCGCGTCCGACCTGGTGATCGAGGCGTCAACGCAGGGGCACCTGCGCGACGAGATCGCTCCCAGGACGCTTGCGGCCGGCAAGGACCTCGTCGTGCTTTCGTGTGGCGGGCTCATCGGCCGTCAGGACTGGATCGACCTCGCCGCCGCCAATCGCTGCCGCATCTACGTTCCCTCGGCGGCGATCGCGGGGCTCGACGGCGTCAAGGGCGCGAAGGTCGGCGTGATCGACTCGGTCACGATGGAGACGCGTAAGCCTCCGCGCGGCCTCGCCGGAGCACCGTGGATCGAGTCGCAGAAGATCGATCTCGATTCGATCACGCGGGAGACGCTGATCTTCGAGGGCACGGCCACCGAGGCGTGCCGCGCCTTCCCGGCGAACGTCAACGTGGTGGCCGCCTTGTCCCTGGCCGGCATCGGACCCGAGAAGACGCGGATCCGCATTTTCGCGTCGCCGGAGCAGCCGCTGAACCGCCATCGGATCACCGTGCAGGGGGAATTCGGGCGGCTGACGATCGAGATCGAGAACGTGCCCTCGGAGAATCCGAGAACCGGGAAGCTGTCGTACCTATCGACGATCGCGTTCCTGCGAGACTTCTCCGCGACCCTCCGCGTCGGAACCTGAACGGCGCTAGGCGCCGCTCGTCGGCTCGGTCTGGTGCCGGTCCAGCACCTTCGCCATCGCGCGGCCCTTGTCCGGATGCTCGTCCTTCGTGATTCCGTAGGCGTCGCGGCCCTCGTGGTCTTCGGGCAAGTATTCGGTGATCGGCAGCCCGTCAGACCTGACGAACAGCAGGCAGTGGCAGTACTTGTACTTCTGCATCTCGTCGCAGGCGCAGATCCAGCGGCGCTGCTTGGCCTCGGCGGCCGGATCCGGATAGAAGTTGCACGGGCAGAGCGGCTTGCCGACCTGCTCGATGTGCCGGGCGAGCCCGGTCACCACGGTCTCGGTCACGGCCCGGTCGGGATGGAGCGACGAGCCCGACTTCTCGGCGTACTTGCGCGCGTATGCCCACATCTTGTCCACGTTGGCCGCCGAGGGTTCTTGCATGCTGTCTCCTCGACTACGGCGCGCCGAGCGCCGCGTCGATCGCCTTCGGGTTGAAGCCGGTGAGGCGCTTGTCGCCGATGATGATGACCGGCAGCGACAGCAATCCGAGCGCCATCAGCTCCTCGCGCGCCTTCGGGTCCTTCCCGACGTTTCGCTCGGTGAACTGGATACCCTTTTGCGATAGATACTCCATCGCTTTGTGGCAGGGCCCTCAGCCGACGTTGCTGTAGACAGTGACCGGGACGGCCATCTGTTCGTTCCTCCCTGATCTAGCGTTCGCCGCGCGAAGCATGATAGCGCACCTAGCGAGCTTCCGTGCCCTCGAGGTAGCGTTCCGCCTCGAGCGCGGCCATGCAGCCGGTGGCGGCCGCCGTCACCGCCTGGCGATACGTGAAGTCCTGCACGTCCCCGGCCGCGTACACACCGGGCACACTGGTCTCGGTGCTCCCCGGCTTGACCTTGACGTAGCCGTTCGGCAACAGCTCGACCTGGCCCCGGAAGATCTTCGTGTTCGGCTGGTGGCCGATCGCCACGAAGAGCCCATTGACCGCCTTCTCCTGCTGGGCGCCGGTCTTCACGTTCTTGAGGCGCACGCCCGTCACCTTGCCGGAATCGGCGCCGAGGACGTCCTCGACCACCGTGTCCAGGATGAACTCGATCTTCGGGTTCTGGCGCGCACGGTCCTGCATGATCTTCGAGGCGCGGAGCGTGTCGCGCCGGTGTACGACGTCGACGTGGCGGCCGAGACGCGAGAGATAGAGCGCTTCCTCCAGCGCGGAGTCCCCGCCTCCGACGACCATGATGTTCTGGTCCTTGAAGAAGAAACCGTCACACGTCGCGCAGGTCGAGATACCGCGCCCCATCAGCTTCGACTCCCCGGGCAAGCCCAGGAGCTTCGCCGTGGCGCCGGTGGCGATGACGACGGTCTGCGCTTCGAACGTCTGCGGGCCGGCCGTGACGACGAAGGGCCGCCGGCTGAAGTCCACCGCGGTCACGTCCTCGCTGTTCATCTCGGTGCCGAAATGAGCCGCTTGCTTCTGCATCGTCTCCATCAGCTCCGGGCCCTGGATCCCCTCGACGAAGCCCGGGTAGTTCTCGACGAGCGTCGTCAGCATGAGCTGACCGCCGTAGTGCAGGCCCGTGAACATGAGCGGCGCGAGATTGGCGCGCGCCGCGTAGATCGCCGCGGTGTACCCGGCCGGACCGGATCCGATGATGATGATTTTCCGAGTGGTCGTCATATCTGTATTGTACCGGCTTGTTGTAGCGGGGACCTCGAGGCCGGCTTGGTCCGGGGGTGGCCTGAGACAGGCGCGACCCGGCTCCGCACGCCCGAACTCCCGCGCTCCTTAAGATGTCCCTTTGCGGCTCAGAGCTTCAGGATCGTGGCCAGCTCGGCCAGGTCGCGGATCTCGTAGGTCGGCTTCGCGATCCCGGCCGGCAGCGGCTCGGCGTCGCGGTTGATCCACGCGGCGTCCATGCCGATCTGCTGCGCGCCCAGCACGTCCATGTCGGCGCGGTCTCCGACGAAGAGCGCTTCGTCCGCGCGGACGCCCAGCCGGCCGAGCGCCGCGTCGAAGATGTCGCGCCGGGGCTTGCGCCAGCCGATCTCGTCGGAGACGACGATCGTGTCGAAGAGCCCGACGACACCGGCGCGCTCCAGGATGTCGAGGGCGGTCGGGGTGTAGTCGAAGTTCGACACGACCGCGAGCCGATAGCGCTCCGCGAGCCGGCGCAGGAGCGGACCGTGGTGGGCCGGGAACTCGGCGGCGCCCCCGAGCGCGTTGCGGTGGGCGTCGATCAACGCGCGGTCGAATCCGCTGGGCAGCGCGGCCTGGTCGAGCCCCAGCGTCTGGAAGAAGTGCGCGAACCGCTCCGAGGCCGACACCTCGCGATGGTCGATCGAGCGCAGGCGCTCGGCCTCACGCCAGCTCTCGCCGAGCGCCTCGTAGCAGCGCTCGAGACCGACCTGGGGCGCCTGCGTCTTCAAGATCGCGTGCAGGAGGCCCGCCGAGGAGCGCACCGTCTTGCCGTTGATCTCGACCTCGGGCATGCGCTCGCGGTCGAAGCGGACCAGGGTGTCGAAGAGATCGAACAGGATGGCGGCGTACGGCATCAGAGTGGCTTCCTCCCGGCGTAGCCCTCGTCCAGGCCGTGCCAGTGGCGAATCTCGCGCTCACCATACTTCCAGCAGAGGTTGACCTCGCGCCCGTTCCGCAGGTGCAGGAAGTCGACGAGGCCCAGGCTGAGATCCTTGGGCACGCCGCCGAGCTCGGCGATCGCGCCGAGCCCGCGCTGCATCTCGGCGGTCAGCCGCTCGATCCGGTCCTTGTCGGCGCGCCACGCCCTGCGGTCGAGGATGCCCCCGCCGGCCAGATCGATCCGGCGCTGCTCGGCCTGTAGCCGCTCTCGTGCCTCGCTCGCCTCGACGTTCGCGGACATCACCTGCTTCATGACTCGCGTCAGCTCCGGGATCAGCGCCTCCACGTCGGCGACCGAGAAGTAGCGCTCAGCCACGGATCGGCTGGTCCACGAAGATCGCGTGCACTTCCTTGGGCCCGTGAACGCCGCGCGTGAGGGTGAGCTCGATGTCCGCGGTCCGGCTCGGACCGGTGATGAAGTTGATCGAGGCGCCGCCGGACGGCGCCCGGCCGTCTCCGTGCCAGGCCTCGAGGAACACGCCGACCTGGCGCAGCGACTCGACCAGGGCCGTCCGGTCGAAGACCGCGATGTGACACGGCGGCAGCAGCGACGTCGAGCGCGGCCGCCCGGAGCCCGACACCAGTACCAGGGTGCCCGTCTCGGCGATGGCGAGGTCGACGCCGGTCAGCCCGAGATCGGCCCGCGCGGCCGCCGCCCGGAGCCGCTCGCGCTCGGCGGTGCCGACCGGCTCCGCCGCGGGCATCGGATGGACGTCGAGGCCGCGGGCCCCGAGCGCAGGCGCCAGGTCGGCGCCGAGCGCCGCCGAGTGCCAGGTCACCATCTCGCGCGCCTGACGCTCGTGCGCGATGCGGAATACGACGGCCGGCACCATGTCGATCGAGGCGACCCTGTGGAACACGCCGGCCACGCCCTCGAACTCACGGCGGAACGCCTCGAGCGTTTCGGGCCAGCGCTCGGCGAGCTCGCGCCGGATCGTCTCGGCCTCGGCGGCCGGATGCTGGGGGCGTCGGGCGGAAGATGCCTGAAACCGCCCGGGCGCCCGCCTCACCTGCTCGCGAATCCGAGCCAGGAACTCGGCCTTGGTCGTCACGCCCGCAGATCCTTCTCCGAGGCCCAGCGCTCCTGGAACGTGCGCGCGGCTATGGGCGGTAGATCGCGCGTGCGCGTCCACTCGCCGAAGAAGAGCGGGAGCCGGCCGATGCGCCCGTCACGGGCGAAGGGCCGCTGCAAGAGCCGGCCGGCTTTCGCCGCGAACCCGTAGATCCGCGGGCGCTGGAGCAGCATGGCCAGGAGCTTGAACGCGACCCGCTCCGTCCACGGCGCGATCTTCTTGTCGTCGACCTCGCGGCGCAGCTCGATCAGCATGCGCGGAATGTCGATCCGCACGGGGCACGCGTCGGCGCAGGCGCCGCAGAGCGACGACGCGTGGGCGAGGTCCCTGACGGCGGGCGTGCCCTCGAGCATCGCGGTCAGGAGGATGCCGATCGGGCCGGGATACGTGTAGCCGTAGGCGTGGCCGCCGATCTGCCGGTACACGGGGCAGACGTTCAGGCAGGCGCCGCAGCGCAGGCACGAGAGCGCCTCGCGCAGCGGCCCATCGATCTGCGCGATCCGACCGCCGTCGAGCAGCACGAGATGGAATTCCTCGGGGCCCTCGAGCTCGCCTGCCCGCCGTGGCCCCTGGACCAGCGATGTATACACGGAGAGCTTCTGCCCCGTGGCGCTCTTCGCCAGGATCGCCAGGAACACCATGAGGTCGGTGAACGAAGGCACGACCTTCTCGACGCCCATGACCGCCACGTGGACCCGCGGCAGCGAGGTGACCATCCGGCCGTTGCCCTCGTTGGTGACGAGAACGACCGTGCCGGTGTCCGCGACGGCGAAGTTCGCGCCGGTGATCCCGAGGTCGGCCTGCAGGAACTTCTCGCGCAGCTCGCCGCGGGCGATCCGGGTCAACGCCTCGGGATCGGGCTCGGCCGGGCGCTTGAGCTCCCGGCTGAAGAGCTCCGCCACCTGGCCCTTCGTCTTGTGGATCGCGGGCGCGATGATGTGCGAGGGGCGCTCGTGCGCCAGCTGGATGATGTACTCGCCCAGGTCCGTCTCGACCGGCGTGACCCCGGCCGCCTCCAGCGCCTCGTTGAGATGAATCTCCTCGGTCGCCATCGACTTCGACTTCACCGCCATCTTCGCGCCGGTCCGTCGCGCGATGTCGACGATGATCGAGCGCGCCTCGGCCGATGTCGCCGCGTAGTGGACGTGCCCGCCGAGGCGCTCGACGTTGCCGATCAAGGTCTCGAGGTGCTGATCGAGGTGCTGGAGAGTCGCCTCCTTGATCGCGCGGGCCTGGTCGCGAAGCGCCTCGCCCTCGGGGAAGCCCGCGAACGCGTCACGTCGGAGGTCGATGAACTTGGTCGTCGCGATCGTCAGGGCTTCCTGGAGAAACGTGTCCTTCATCGCGCCGCCGGCGCGCTGCCGGAACGGAGTCGCCAGCTCCGCGTCGCTCACCGCCCACCGTCCAGGAGCTCGGCCAGATGGACCGCGCGCACCCGCGACTTCGCGCGCGTGAGCCCGCCGCCCATCTGCATGAGGCAGCCGGCGTCGCAGGCGACGAGACAGCCGGCGCCGGTCGACTCGACGTTCGCGAGCTTCTTGGCCAGGATCTGCGAGGACACCTCGGGCAGGCGGACCGCGAACGAGCCGCCGAAGCCGCAGCACTCGTCGGCGCCCGGCAGCGGGACCAGCTCGGCGCCCTTGAGCTTGCCGAGGAGCGTCCGGGGGCTCTCGGACTCGTGGAGCCCGCGCAAGAGGTGACACGAATCGTGGTACGTGACGCGGCCGGGCACGGCCGCGGTGAATTCGGTCACGCCGAGCACGCGGACCAGGAACTGCGAGAACTCGTGCGTGCGCGCCGCCAGCTCACTCGCCGCGCGCGCGAGCGGTGTGTCGGCCAGGAGTCCGGGATACTCGTGCTTGACCATCCATGCGCAGGAGCCCGATGGGACCACGACGTGCTCGGAATCCTTGAACAGCGTCACCGTGCGTCGGGCGACCGCCGCGGCGTCGGCGTGATAGCCGGAGTTGAACAGCGGAAGTCCGCAGCACGTCTGGTCGGCCGGCACATCGACGGTGACGCCGAGCTTTCGCAAGAGCCGCACGATCGAGACGCCGACTTCGGGGAAGAAGAGGTCGCCGAGGCACGTGACCATCAGCGACGCGCGCCGATCGGTCATGCGTGCGGCGGCGGTGGCGTCACCAGGACGACGACGAGCAGGCGCGCGTCACCGTCGTTGACGAGCCCATGCTCGACACCGGCGGGCGCGACCAGCGCGTCCCCGGCCTCCAGGGCGTGCTCGGCGGCGCCGAGCCGGAATCGCCCGCGCCCCTCCAGGACGACGTAGAACTTGTCCTGGTCCCCGTGGGTGTGCGGCTTCTGCTCCTGACCGGGCGCCACGCAGTAGAGATCGAGCAGCGCGCGCGGCGTGGCGGCCAGGGCGATCTTCGCCATCTTGTCGGGCTGGAGCTTCGCGTGGTCCTTAAGCCTGATACGCATCGGCGGCTCTTGCCAGCAACTCTACGGGATGAACGATCGCCACGTCCAGACCGCGCTCGCGGCACCCCCAGGCGATCTGGAGAAGGCAACCCGGGTTCGCGGCCGCCACCACCCGCGCGCCGGTCTCGGCGATGCGGTCGAGCTTACGGTCCAGGAGCTCGCGCGCCATGCCGGGCTCGAGGAGGTTGTAGATGCCGGCGCTGCCGCAGCAGAGATCGCTCTCGCCGAGCTCGACGAGCCTGAGCCCGGGGATTCGCGCAAGGAGCTGACGGGGCTCCTGCCGCAGGCGCTGGCCGTGCACCAGGTGACACGCGTCGTGGTACGTCACCGTCAGGTCGAGCGGACCGAGCGGGAGGTCGGCTCCGGCCAGCACCTCCGTGACGTCGCGGACCCGTGCCCCGAAGGCCGCGAGATCCGGGGCACGGTGGCCGTACTCCTTCATGGTCGAGCCGCAGCCGGCCGCGTTGGTGACGACGAAGTCGAGGTCCGCGGGAAACGCCGCCGCCAGCGCCCGCGCGCGGGCGTCATACGCATCGGCCCGGCCGGCATGGAGCTCGAGGGCGCCGCAGCAGCCCTGCCCGCGCGGGATCACGACGTCGAAACCGGCGAGCGAGAGCAACCGGGCGGTGTCTCGGTTCACGTTCGGGTAGAGATGGCGCTGGACACAGCCCGTGAGGAGCCCGACGCGCCCGACCGAGCGCCCGCGCGCCGGAACCATCTCGGGCATCGGCGTCGCCGCGGGGACGTCGTCGAGCAGCGCCTCCATCGCGGCGAGTCCCGGCAACCTGCGCAACAGGCCGCTCGCGCGAACGAGCGCGCGAACGCCCGAGCGCTTGTAGAGCTTGAACGCCGCGAGGGCGGCGCCGAGCCGCGCGGGCTCCGGGAAGACCGCGAACACGAACGCTTCCAGGAGCCGATGCTTCGCCGGCGGTCCGCTTTGCCGCAGCTGGGCACGCGTGGCTTCGAGGAGTGACCCGAATCTGACACCCGACGGGCACGCCGTCTCGCACGCCCGGCAGCCGAGACAGAGATCGATGTGGCGCTGGAACGTCTCGGTCAACCCTACCCGGCCCTCGGCGGACGCGCGCATCAGGTAGATGCGGCCGCGCGGCGAGTCCATCTCCTCGCCGAGCACGCGGTAGGTCGGGCACTGCGGAAGACAGATGCCGCAATGCACGCACTTCCTGATCTCGTCGAGATCCGGCACGTTGGTGTGGGGCGCGCCCGAGGCCATCAGAGGCCGCCGACGTAGCGGCCGGGATTCAGCACACGTCCGGCATCGAACTCGTCGCGCAGGGCCCGCATGAGCGCGAAGGCGCCGGGCTCCACCGGCCCCCAGGCGTCGACTGCTCTGCGCAGCTCGGCGGGGCCCTGAGCGACGACGACGCTGCCTCCAACCTCGTCGACCAGCACCCGGATCCGCGTCGTGACCGCGGCGATCTCGGCGATCCGCGCGCCGCTCACGAGGACACGAAGCGTCCCCAGCGCCGCGGAGCCGCCCAGCCGGACCTCGGCTCCGGGCGCCGCCACCTGGAACGCGTCCTCGACTGCGCCGATGGTGCCCGCGAGCCGATCGGCGAGCGCGGCCACGTGGAGCACCGTCGAGCCCTGCGGAGCTGCCATCGCTGACTCCGCTCGGCCCCAGAATCCATCCGGCACCGGGACGATACGCCGGCCGCTCGACCTCGCGATCTCCGTCAGGCGCTCGCCCTGCTCGCGCACCGCCTCCGCCACGCTGCCGATCGAGACCGCGACCCCGACGCCGGAGGACTCGGCCGACACGAGCCTGAGCGCGCCCTCGTTGAAGATCTCGAGCCGGTTCGGCTGAAGCGCGGAATCGACGATTCGCTCGACGAGGGCCTGCGCCGCCCGGGCGGAGTCGAAGACGATGAGCCACGTGCGTTCGGTCTCCGGGAGCGGATGGAGCCGGAGCGTCATCTCGGCGAGGACGCCCAAGGTGCCGAGCGCCCCGACCATGAGCTTGGGAACGTCGTAGCCGCTCACCGACTTCACGACCTTCGACCCGCCCCAGGTTGCGACGCCGTCGGCCTGCACGAAGCGCACCCCGAGCAGCAAGTCGCGCGAGGTGCCGTATCGGGCGCGCAGCGGGCCGCTCGCGTTGGTCGCGGCGATGCCGCCGATGGTCCGCGCCGCGACACCGGGCGGGTCGAGCGTCAGCCACTGTCGATGGGGCGCGAGCACCGCGCCGAGCGCGCCGGCGGTGATTCCCGCTTGCACCGTGATCGTGAGGTCGTCCGGGTTGTATTCGATGACCTGATCGAGGCCGGCGAGATCGAGCACGACGTCGACGCGCGCCGGCGGGTTGCCGAGCTGGAGCGAGGTTCCGGCGCCGCGCGGGATCACGGCGAGTCGACCGTCGCAGGCCAGAGCTAGCACACGGCTCAGCTGGTCGATCGAGGCCGGACGCACGATCCACCGAGGCGGAAGACCGTCGATCGCGGCCGCGGCCAGCGCGTCCGCGTCGTCGCGGACCCGGTCGCGACCGGCGATCGCGACGAAGGCCTCGCCGATCGAGCGTGCCGCGACGGACATCGCGGCCCTAGATCCAGGCGCCGGCGGGCACGTGGGGTCGCGCGGGACGGAATCCCTCGCCGCAGGCGGGGTGCGAGGGCAGGAGCTTGCCGGGGTTCATGATCGAGTCGGGGTCGAACACGCGCCTCAACCGATACATGAAGTTCAGGTCCGCTTCGGCGTACTGGAGCGGGAGATTCTTCGCCTTGTCCATGCCGACGCCGTGCTCTCCGGTCACCGTGCCGCCCATCTCGATGCAGGCGCGCAGCAGCTCCTCGTTCGCGGCTTTCGCGCGCTCGAGCTGGGCCGGCTCCCGGTCGTCGTAGAGGATGAGCGGATGCAGGTTGCCGTCGCCGGCGTGGAACACGTTGGCGATCTGCACGCGGTGGCGAGCGCCGATCGCGATCAGCTCGCGCATGATCGCCGGCAGCTTGGAGCGCGGGACCACGGCGTCCTGCAGGAGATAGGTCGGCGCCAGGCGCCCCACCGCCCCCGCCGCCTCTTTGCGTCCCTTCCAGAGGAGCGCGCGCTCCGCGACGTCGGCGGCGACGCGCACCTCGAGGGCGCCGCGCTCCCAGCAGATCCGCGCCGCGCGCTCACCCTGCGCCTCGACTTCGGCGGACGGACCGTCCAGCTCGATCAGGAGGACGGCCGCGGCGTCCTTCGGGTAGCCGGCGCCGGTACCCTCGTTGATCGCGCGGATCATCAGCTCGTCGAGCATCTCGAGCGCCGCGGGGACGATGCCGGCCGCGATGATCGCCGAGACCGCTTCGGAGGCGTCCTCGATCGCCGTGAACGAGGCGAGGATCGTCTTCACCGCCTCGGCCGCGTGCAGGAGCCGCACGGTGACCGCCGTCACGATGCCGAACGTGCCTTCGGAGCCCACGGCCGCACCCAGCAAGTCGTAGCCGGGCCGATCCGCGGCCTTGCCTCCCAGGCGGACGAGCTCGCCGGTCCCGGTCACCAGCTCGATGCCGAGGATGTGGTTGGTGGTGATCCCGTACTTGAGGCAATGCGGGCCGCCGGCGTTGGTCGCAACGTTGCCGCCGATCGAGGAGACCATCTGACTCGACGGATCCGGGCGCGAAGAAATATCCGCGGCTTGCGACGGCGCGGGTGAGAGAGAGGTTGATCAGGCCCGGCTGGACGGTGGCGCACCGGTTGGGGTAGTCGACTTCGAGGATGGCATCCATCCGGTTGGTCCCGATCATGACACCGCCGACGGGCGCCATGGCCCCGCCGATCAGGCCGGTGCCGGAGCCGCGCGGCACGATGGGCACCCGCTCGCGCCGGCAGAGGTTGACGATCTCGACCACCTCGTCGGAGCTCTTCGGCAGGGCGACGGCGTCGGGAGCGCCCTTGTAGAAGGTGTGCATGTCGCACTCGTAGACGAGGCGGCCTTCGAGGGTGCGCACCAAGCCGTTGGCGCCCACGATGCGCTCGAGCTCCTGGAGGAACGGACCACTCAGGGGCATGCGAAACGCCCCGCGCGGCGGGCTACGAGATCTTCCAGGTGTCTCCCGAGGTCAGGAGCTTGGCGATATCTCCCGGCCCACGCTCCGAGATCGCCTTCTGCTCTTGCTCGAGCATGAGGTCCTCGTAGACCGGAGCGTCGACCGCGGTGAGCACGCCGACCGGGATCGGGAAGTCCGGCGCGAAGAGGTCGGCGAGAAGCTTCGCGGCGTTGACGTTCTTCTCGTCGTGGACCCAGAGAGCGCTCTCCGGCACGTCCTTGGCGCGAACCACTTTCGGGGTCACGCCCTCCATGATCAGGGCGCGGCGATCGTCCGGCGGGCCGAAGAGCAGAGGCTTGCCGTGCTCGAGCCGGAGCTCGTGCTGGACCTTGGACTCCCGGTCGTAGATCACGTTCCACGCCAGATCGTTGTAGACGTTGCAGTTCTGGAGGATCTCGATGAACCCGGTGCCCCGATGCTGGCCGCCCGCTTGAGCATCTCGTCCATGTGCGGGATGTTCCGGTCGACGGTCCGCGCCACGAAGGTCGCGCCGCAGCCGAGGGCGAACGCGAGCGGATTGACCGGACGGTCGGCCGAGCCCACCGGCGTCGACTTCGTCACCTTGCCGAGCTCGCTGGTCGGCGAGTATTGCCCCTTCGTCAGCCCGTAGATCCGGTTGTTGAACAGCAGGATCGTCAGGTTCACGTTACGGCGCAGGACGTGGAGCATGTGGTTGCCGCCGATCGAGAGCCCATCGCCGTCGCCGGTGACCACGAAGATCTTCAGCTCGGGCCGCGCCACCCGGAGTCCCGGTGGCGATCGCCGGCGCGCGGCCGTGGATCGTGTGGAAGCCGTACGTGTTCATGTAGTACGGGAAGCGGCTGGAGCAGCCGATGCCCGAGATGAACACGATGTCTTCCTTCGGAATGCCGAGATCGGGCATCGTCTTCTGGATCGCCGAGAGGATGGCGTAGTCCCCGCAGCCGGGGCACCACCGCACGTCCTGGTCCGACTCGAAATCCTTCTTCGTGTACTTCGGCGCTTCCTTGGCTCCGGCCCCGCTGGGGGTCATGGCTTGCTCCCGAGAAGCTGGTTGATGGCTTCGTAGATTTCCTCGGACGCGAGCGGCAGACCGCGGACCCGATTGAACCCGACCGCGTCCACCAGGTATTCGGCGCGGAGTACCCGCACGAGCTGTCCGCTGTTGATCTCGGGCACCAGCACCTTACGGTATTCGCGCAAGATGTGGCCGAGATCCGGTGGAAGTGGATTGAGATGGCGGAGGTGGACCGAGGCGACGGACTTCCCGGCCGTCTGCGCTTGCTCGACCGCGGCCGTGATCGCGCCGTAGGTGCCGCCCCAGCCCACCACCAGCAGATCGCCGGTCGCCGGACCGTTGATCGACGTCGGCGGGATCTCCTGACCCACGCGCCGCACCTTCTCGGCGCGCGTACGCACCATGTGGTCGTGGTTCTCCGGATCGTAGGAGATGTTCCCGGTGACGTCCTGCTTCTCGATGCCGCCGATACGGTGCTCGAGACCCGGCGTGCCCGGCCGCACCCACGGCCGCGCGAGAGTGGCCGGATCGCGGAGATACGGGAAGAAGCCTTCCTGCTCCGTCCTGAACGTGATCTCGATCGGCGGTAGCTTCGTCACGTCGGGGATGAGCCACGGCTCCGAGCCGTTGGCCAGGAACCCGTCGCTCAGCACGATCACCGGCACCATGTACTTGGCGGCGAGCCGAACGGCCTCGTAGGCGATGTAGAAGCAGTCGCCGGGCGTGGCCGGCGCCAGCACGACCACCGGCGCCTCGCTGTTGCGGCCGTAGAGCGCCTGCATGAGGTCGGCCTGCTCGGTCTTCGTGGGCATGCCGGTCGACGGGCCAGCGCGCTGGACGTTCAGGATGACGAGCGGCAGCTCGGCCGTCACGGCAAGGCCGATACCCTCGCTCTTGAGCGCGATTCCCGGACCGCTCGAGGCAGTGACGCCGATGGCGCCGCCGAACGCGGCGCCGATCGCCGCGGTCACGGCGGCGATCTCGTCCTCGGCCTGGATCGTCCGCACGCGGAAGCGCTTGTGCATGGCCAGCTCGTGCAGGATGTCGCTGGCCGGCGTGATCGGGTACGCGCCGTAGACGACCGGGACCTTGGACAGTTGAGCGGCCGCGAGAATGCCCCACGCGAGGGCGCGGTTGCCGGTCATCGCCCGGTAGAGGCCGGGCGCCATCTCGGCGGGCTCGACCGCGTAGTGCTCGCGAGAAGATCTCCGCGGTCTCGCCGAAGGCGTGGCCGGCCTTCAGGACGCGCGTGTTTGCCTCGGCGATGTCCTTGTTCTTGGCGAACCGCTTCTCGATCCAGACCAGGGTCGGCTCGAGCGGCCGCGTGTAGATCCACGAGACCAGGCCGAGCGCGAAGAAGTTCTTGGTCCGGTCCTTCTCCTTGGTGTTGAGCGGAAGATCCTTGATGGCCTCGTGCGTGAGGCCGGTCATGTCGACCTTGTGCAAGCGGTAGCGCTCGGCCAGCGCCGGCTCGTCGAGCGGATTCGCGGCGTAGCCCGCCTTGTCCAGATTGCGCTTGTCGAACGCCTGCGTGTTCACGATCAGCAGACCGCCGGTCTTGAGGTCGCGCAGGTGAACCTTGAGCGCGGCGGGATTCATCGCGACCAGACAATCGAGGCGATCGCCCGGCGTGTAGACACGCTGGCTCCCGAACTGGAGCTGGAAGCTCGAGACACCGAACAGAGTGCCGGCCGGCGCGCGAATCTCCGCCGGGAAGTTCGGCAAGCGTGGCGAGGTCGTTACCTGCCCATGCGGATTCGGTCGTGAACTGCTCGCCGGTCAGCTGCATGCCGTCGCCGGAGTCGCCGGCAAACCGGATCACCGCCCGATCCAGCGCTTTGCGCGACTTCTCGACGCCAGTGGCGGGAGTCGCTATCTGGCCCATCTCGTCCTGTCTCCTCGTTCGCCTTGCGCAGTCATATCCCGCGAGCCTGGCACGGGAAATTCGCTACAGAGGCTGCCTGCCGACGGCGTCAGGTCACGCACCGGCAGACCATTGGTCATTCTATCGGACCGGAACGGCACGGGCAAGGTTCCACGGCCGACTCCCCTGGCCGGTCCGACCAGCGATGCTTCCGGGCGCTCCATCAGCCCGCGTCGACCTCGTGGGGGCGCTTGAGCGCGTCACCTGGCCTCAAGTTCAGCACCGCCTCGGGGAACAGGCCGGCGAGCCAGCGGACCACGTCGCTGACGGTCACCACGCCGATGGGCCGGCCCTCGGCGTCGACCAGCGGGATCGTCCGGTAGCCGGCGACGCTCATGCAGTGGATGGCGAAGGCCACCCGGTCGCTCGCGGTCAGCGCCTGCGGCTTGCGCGTCATCACCTCGCCGAGCGTCGTTCGCCGGGCATCGAGATCGCGGCCGACCACGCGCGTCAGCACGTCGCGCTCGGTGAAGATTCCGGCGAGCCGGCCCTTGACCGTCCGTGATCAGCACCCCGGCCTGCCGGTGAGCCAGCATGGTCCGAACGGCGTCGTGGACGGTGGCCGCTCTCGCCGAGGCACAGCGGCTCGGCCGGGGCCAGGACGGCGATGGTGTCGTTCAGGAGCGCATCGCTGCTCTCGCGCAGGTCGTCGGTCTTCGTCAGAGATTCGTCGATCGTCGCGGAGTACTCGTCCTCGAACTCACCACTCATGACTGCCCCCCGCATCCGATCCTAACTCCTCAGTCCGAGCGCGGCAATGGCGAGGACCCCGACCGCCTCAGGAGTGCGACGTCGCGCGCGCCGGCTCTTCGCTGGCGTCCTTCAGGAGCTGGATGAACCGGCTGACCGTCGGCGTCAGCGGCTTCTGGCGCCGATGGATCAGGCCGACCGGCCGCACGAGATCGGCGATCGCCATCGGGACGACGGCGAGCGTGCGGATCGACGCCTCCTTCTGCACGGTGTGACGCGGGAGAATGCGACACGCCCGCCGCGATGATGATCGCCTGCTTGATCGTCTCGATGTTGTCGAACTCCATCACGATGTTGACCCGCACGTTGTGCTGGCGGAGCGCGCGGTCGATCGCCTTGCGGATCGTCAACCCGGCGTCGAAGGCGACGAACGTCTCGCCGTTGAGGTCCGCGGGCGTGACCACGCGGCGCCGCGCCAGCCGGTGGTTCGGATGGCACACGAACGCCATCGGCTCGGACCGGAGCGGCACGATCGAGAGCGCGCGCTCGGCCGGCGGATACGACATGATCCCGACGTCGGCCTCGCCCTGGATGCACCGCCTCGACGACCTTGTGCGGGTGCAGGCACTCGAGCTGAACGCGCGCTTCCGGATAGAGCGACATGAAGCGCTGCATGTGGCGGCTCACGTCGTGGAGGCCGACCGAGTAGATCGCCGCCACCCGCACCGTTCCGTCGACCCGCGCCTTCACCGCGCGCGACCTCCGGCCTTGGCCTTGTCCCACGCTTCGAGCAGATCCCGGCAGGCGCCGTAGAAGGCCTGGCCCTCGGGCGTCACGACGAACGGCCGCTTGGTCCGGTCGAGGAGCGCGACCCCCAGCTCGGCCTCGAGCTGCTGGATCGCCTGGCTGGCCGCCGACTGGGAGACGAAGTTCTGCGTCGCGCCGCGCGAGAACGCTCCGGAGCCGAACGACGTCGCAGTAGAGGCGGAGGGTCTCGAGATGCACGGCGCAGATTATAAGCAGTTTCTGATACTTACTATCCAGCTTTTTGGGGGTGACTAATAGTGTGGTTCGTCTGTAGTATCGTGCAACTGTTTTCACAAAAGGGGATGCAGATGGCTGAAGCTCAGCGTCGACCGAGCGCGTGCCGCGGACCGCCTCCTGCTCAGGGGCTCTACGACCCCAGCCACGAGCACGACGCGTGCGGCGTCGGATTCGTCGTGGACATCAAAGGGCGGCGCTCCCACACGATCGTGCGCCGAGCGCTCGCGGTCCTCATCAACCTGCTCCATCGAGGCGCGTGCGGCTGCGAGGCGAACACCGGGGACGGCGCCGGCATCCTCATCCAGATTCCGGACAAGTTCCTCCGCCGCGAGTGCGGGCGCCTGGGCATTCCCCTGCCGCCGCGCCAAGGACTACGGCTGCGGATTCGTGTTCCTGCCGCGCGACGCGGAGCAACGCGACATCGTGCGCGCCCTTCTGCACTCCATCGTCGACGAGGAGGGCCAGCGCCTCCTCGGCTGGCGCGAGGTCCCGACCGACGACCACCTGATCGGGGCCAGCGCCCTGTCCGTCGAGCCGCACATCATGCAGGTGTTCATCGGGCGCGGGCCGGCGGTGCGCGACCACGCCCACTTCGAGCGCAAGCTCTACGTGATCCGCAAGCGCATCGAGAAGGCCGTGGCGGCGCTCGACATTCCGGAAAGCAAGTACGCGTACATGCCGAGCCTGAGCTCGAACACGCTCATCTACAAGGGCATGCTCTCGCGCGGACCAGATCGAGACGATGTTCCCCGATCTGACCGATCCCGACTTCGAATCGGCGCTGGCCCTCGTGCACCAGCGGTTCAGCACCAACACGTTCCCGTCCTGGCCGCTCGCGCACCCGTACCGCTACATCGCCCACAACGGCGAGATCAACACGCTGCGCGGCAACATCAACTGGATGAAGGCGCGCGAGGCGCTGTGCCGGTCGGCGGCTGCTGGGCGACGACCTGAAGAAGGTCCTGCCGGTGACGCGCGACGGCCTGTCGGACTCCGCGACGTTCGACAACGTGCTCGAGTTCCTCGTGATGAACGGGCGGTCCCTGCCGCACGCGATCCTCATGATGATCCCCGAGCCGTGGCAGAACCACGAGTCGATGAGCCCGGAGCGCCGGGCGTTCTACGAGTACCACTCGTCGCTGATGGAGCCCTGGGACGGCCCGGCGTCGATCGCGTTCACCGACGGCACCGTCATCGGCGCCGTGCTCGACCGGAACGGACTGCGTCCGTCGCGGTACTACGTCACCACGGACGACATGGTCGTCATGGCCTCCGAGGTCGGCGTGCTGGACATTCCGGCCGAGAACGATCCTCATGAAGGAGCGGCTGCATCCCGGGCGGATCTTCCTGGTCGACACCGCCCAGGGGCGGATCGTCGACGACGAGGAGATCAAGGCCCAGCTGGCCGCCGAGCATCCGTACGCCGACTGGCTCCGGGACAATCTCGTGCATCTCGAGGAGCTCAAGGCGCATCCCGTGCCGGCCCCGGACCACGCGACCGTGCTGACCCGGCAGATCGCATTCGGCTACACGCACGAGGATCTCCGGATCCTCCTCGGGCCGATGGCCAAGAACGGCGAGGAGCCCATCGGCTCGATGGGCACCGACACGTCGCTGGCGGTGCTCTCGAACCGGCCGCGGCCGCTCTACGACTACTTCAAGCAGCTCTTCGCCCAGGTGACCAATCCGCCGCTCGACCAGATCCGCGAGGAGCTGGTGACGTCGATGGAGTCGACGGTCGGTCCGGAGCGCAACCTCCTCGTGGCCGGAGCCCGAGTCCTGCCGCCAGATCGTGCTGAAGGACCCGGTCATCACGAACGAGGAGCTGGCCAAGCTCGCCCACGTCTCCGAGCGCGGCTTCAAGGCGCTCACCCTGCCCATGCTCTACGCGGTGGCCGACGGCGCGGCGGGCCTCGAGCGGACCCTCGAGCTGCTCCAGCGGCGCGCGAGCGAGGCGATCGCCGAAGGCTACAACGTCATCATCCTCTCGGACCGCGGCATCAGCCGTAAGACGGCGGCCATCCCGAGCCTCCTGGCCACGGCGTCGATGCACCACCACCTGGTCCGGCGCGGGGAGCGCACCCGCTGCGGGCTCGTGATCGAGACCGGCGACGCGCGCGAGGTGCATCACCTCTGCCTCCTGATCGGCTACGGCGCCGGCGCGGTCAATCCGTGGGTCGCCTTCGAGACGATCGACGACATGATCAACGAGGGGCTGCTGCCCGGCGTCGATCGCGCGAAGGCGATCAAGAACTACATCAAGGCCCTGAACAAGGGAATCCTCAAGGTCATGGCCAAGATGGGGATCTCCACGCTGCAGAGCTACACCGGCGCCCAGATCTTCGAGGCCATCGGCCTCAACGGCGATCTGGTGCATCGCTACTTCACCGGAACCGTCTCGCGCGTGTCCGGCATCGGGCTCGACGTGATCGCGGACGAGGTGCGGCGGCGCCACGAGCACGCGTTCCCGGAGCGGCCCATCGGCGCGGAGCTCGACTGGGGCGGCGAGTACCAGTGGCGGCGCGACGGCGAGCACCACATGGTCAATCCCGACATGATCGCCAAGCTCCAGCACGCCACGCGCAGCGGGAGCTACGCGCAGTTCAAGGACTTCACGCGTCTCTGCGACGACCAGAGCAAGCGCCTGGCGACCTTGCGCGGGCTCATCGAGCTCCGGCCGGGCGCGGCGCCGGTGCCGATCGAAGAGGTCGAGTCGGTCGAGTCGATCCTCAAGCGCTTCGCCACCGGCGCGATGTCCTACGGCTCCATCAGCCAGGAGGCGCACGAGACCCTGGCCATCGCGATGAACCGTATCGGCGGGCGCTCGAACACCGGCGAGGGCGGCGAGGACGCGGCGCGCTACCAGCGTGATCCCAACGGCGACTGGCGGCGCAGCGCGGTCAAGCAGGTGGCGTCCGGGCGCTTCGGCGTCACCAGCGAGTACCTCGTCAACGCGACGGATCTCCAGATCAAGATGGCCCAGGGCGCCAAGCCCGGCGAGGGCGGCCAGCTTCCCGGCGGCAAGGTCTATCCGTGGATCGCGAAGGTGCGGTTCGCGACGCCGGGCGTGCAGCTCATCTCGCCGCCCCCGCACCACGACATCTACTCGATCGAGGACATCAAGCAGCTCATCCACGATCTGAAGAACGCCAACCCCGAGGCGCGCGTGCACGTGAAGCTGGTCGCCGAGATCGGCGTGGGCACGGTCGCGGCCGGCGTGGCGAAGGCGTTCTCCGACGTCGTGCTGATCTCCGGCCACGACGGCGGCACCGGCGCCTCGCCGCTCACGTCGATCAAGCACGGCGGCGTCCCGTGGGAGCTCGGGCTCGCCGAGACGCAACAGGTCCTGGTGCTGAACAAGCTCCGCGATCGCATCGTGGTCCAGGTCGACGGCCAGATGAAGACCGGGCGCGACGTCGTCATCGCCGCGCTGCTCGGCGGCGAAGAGTACGGCTTCTCGACCGCGCCGCTGGTCGTGCTCGGCTGCATCATGATGCGGGTCTGCCACCTCAACACCTGCCCCGTCGGCATCGCCACGCAGGATCCGGAGCTTCGCAAGCGCTTCGCCGGCCAGGCCGACTACGTCGTGAACTTCTTCCGGTTCCTCGCCCAGGAAGTCCGCGAGCACATGGCGGCCCTCGGCTTCCGGACGATGGACGAGATGATCGGTCGCGCGGACCGGCTCGACTTCAAGCCGGCGCTCGAGCACTGGAAGGCTCGCGGGCTCGACCTGTCGTCGATCCTCTACCTGCCGGACATGCCGGCGGACGTCGCGCGCCGGTGCGTGCGGCCCCAGGATCACGCGCTCGAGAGCTCGCTCGACAACACCACGATCATCCCGGCGTGCCGCGAGGCCGTCGAGCACAAGAAGCCGGTCGAGCTACGGCTGCCGATCCGCAACGTCAACCGTACCGTCGGCACCACGCTCGGCTACCACATCACGCAAGCGGTGGGGCGGCGACGGGCTGCCGGACGACACGATCCGCGTCCACTTCACCGGATCCGCGGGCCAGAGCTTCGGCGCGTTCGTGCCCGCGGGGTGTCACCTTCACCCTCGAGGGCGACGCCAACGACTACTGGGGCAAGGGGCTCTCGGGCGGCAAGCTCACGGTCTTTCCGCCCCGCGCGAGCACGTTCGTGCCCGAGGACAACATCATCATCGGCAACGTCGCGCTCTACGGCGCGACGAGCGGCGAGGCCTACGTGCGCGGCGTTGCCGGCGAGCGCTTCTGCGTGCGCAACAGCGGGGTCCACGCGGTCGTCGAGGGCGTCGGCGATCATGCCTGCGAGTACATGACCGGCGGTCGGGTCGTCGTCCTGGGACGCACCGGCCGCAACTTCGCGGCCGGCATGTCCGGGGGCATCGCGTACGTGCTCGACCTGGACGGTGACTTCAAGCGCCGGTGTAACCTCGGCATGGTCGATATCGAGCGTCTCGATCAGCCCGAGGAGATCGCGCTCGTGCGCGACCTGATCCAGCGCCACGTCGAGTACACCGGATCGACCTACGCGGCGGGCATCCTCCGCGACTGGATCGACATGCAGCCGCGGTTCGTGAAGATCATGCCGAGGGACTACAAGCGCGTGCTCCTCGCCGAGGCGCAGGCGCGTGCTGAGGGGCGCCCGCCGACCTTCGCCGAGCTCGTCGGGACCAGCGGTGGGTAAGGTCACCGGCTTCCTCGAGATCAAGCGGAAGAAGCCGCCCGCGCGTCCGGTGGCCGAGCGCGTCCGCGACTGGAAGGAGTACTACCTCCCCTACCCGGTCGAGGAGCTGACGAAGCAGGCCGCGCGGTGCATGGACTGCGGCATTCCCTTCTGCCATCAGGGCTGCCCGCTCGGCAACATCATCCCCGACTGGAACGACCTCGTGTACCGCAACCAGTGGCGCGAGGCGATCGATCGCCTGCACGCGACGAACAACTTCCCGGAGTGGACGGGGCGCCTCTGTCCGGCACCGTGCGAGGGCGCCTGCGTGCTCGGCATCAACGACGATCCGGTGACGATCAAGGGCGTCGAGATCGCGATCGTCGAGCGCGCGTTCGACGAGGGCTGGGTCGGCGTCGCAGCCGCCGGCCGCGCGCACCGGCAAGCAGGTCGCGGTGGTCGGCTCCGGCCCGGCCGGTCTCGCCGCAGCCGAGCAGCTCAACCGCGCCGGCCACCTGGTGACCGTGTTCGAGCGCGACGACCGGATCGGCGGCCTCCTGCGCTACGGCATCCCCGAGTTCAAGATGGAGAAGCGCTTCGTCGACCGCCGGCTCCAGCTGATGGAGAAGGACGGCGTGCGCTTCCGGACGGGCGCCCACGTCGGGGTCAACGTGCCGGTCGGGAGCCTGCGGCGCGACTTCGACGCGGTGGTGCTGGCCGGCGGCGCGTGCTGGCCGCGCGATCTCTCGATTCCCGGACGCGAGCTCGACGGCGTCCACTTCGCCATGGAGTACCTGACGCTGCAGAACCGGCGCTGCGAGGGCGACCACGTCCCCGACGAGCGGTTCATCAGCGCGCAGGGCAAGCACGTCGTCATCATCGGCGGCGGCGACACCGGCGCCGACTGCCTGGGCACGGTGCATCGCCAGGGCGCGGCCTCCGTCCACCAGTTCGAGCTGCTGCCGCGACCGCCCGACCAGCGCGCGGCCGACAATCCGTGGCCGCAGTGGCCGAACATCTTCCGCGTGTCCGGCGCCCACGAGGAAGGCGGCGAGCGCGTCTACGCGGTCTCGACGCAGCGCTTCATCGGCGACGACGCGCGGCCGCGTGAAGGCGCTCGAGGCGGTCAAGGTCGAGATGGTCCGCGAGGGCGGCCGGCTGGAGTTCAAGCCGGTTCGCCGGCAGCGAGTTCAAGCTCGACGCCGATCTGGTCCTGCTCGCGATGGGTTTTCTCGGGCCCGAGCGCCCGGGGATGCTGACCGACTTCGGTGTCCGGCTCACCGAGCGCGGCAACGTCTGGCGCGACCCGAACTGGATGACCAGCGTGCCCGGCGTGTTCGCCTGCGGCGACATGCAGCGCGGGCAGTCGCTGATCGTCTGGGCGATCGCCGAGGGTCGATCCGCCGCGCGCGGGGTCGATCTCTATCTGATGGGCAAGTCGGAGCTCCCCGCCCCCCTTTGACTCGGAGGGGGGCTTCGCCGCCCCTTCCGAACCTCCCCCCAGGATTCGGCTCGCGCGGGCAAAGCCCGCGCTCGGAGCGGCGAATCTTCAGCGGGGCCGCAGGGGTTCGCCGACCAGGGCCCACCAGGGCAGCGCGACCACCAGGATCGCCACCCAGCCGACCACGGTCATCCACAGTCCGAACTTCAGCATCTCGGCCGCCGACACGTGGCCGCGCTCGTAGATGACGAGCGCCGACGAGCTCTGCGCCGGGTAGTAGACGACCGCGTCCCCGGTCATCATCACGACCAGGGCGCACACGAGCGGGTTGACCCCGGCTTCGCGCCCCACGGACATCGCGATCGGCAACGCCAGCGCGAGAAAGCCGGAGATGTTGGGGACGATGACTCGCAAGAGCGTCGCGCCGAGCATCAGGAGCACGACGACCGCCAACGCGCTGTCGCCGAATGCCGGCAAGCCGCCGACCAGGAGCCGACCGAGCCACGGCGCCGCGCCGCTCGCCACCAGCGCGTGGGCCAGCGAGATCGACGCGGCGATGACGTAGAAGTTCGCCCAGCCGACTCCGCGCTCGAGGTCCGCCCAGACGAGCGGGCCCAGGCCCGGCGTGAGCAGCGCGGCGAACGCGAGCAGCGCCGGGATCGCCGGATCGAGATGATGCACGCCGTCCGTGAGCCAGAGGGCCGAGGCGCTCAGGATGATCGCGATCGTTCGCCACTCGGGCCCCGAGATCGGACGCCGGCGCGCGGGCTCGGGGGTCGGCAGCCCCGCCGAGAACCCGCGGCGATAGAGCGCGTACGTGAGGACGCCGCCCAGCAGCAGAATCGCGTAGTACGGCACTGCCATCAAGGTGAACCAGCCGGTCCACGACATGCCCCCGATGATCGCGGCGCTCATCACCGGCGTGATCCCGCCGGTCAAGAGCGAGGTGGACGCGAGGCGATTGATCGACGAGAGCGCGAGCATCACCGCCTTGGCCACGTCCGCGCCCCGCGGGACCCGGCCGAGCGTAAAGACCTCGTCATAGATGTGGATCAGGATCCCGGACCGTGTCGTCGCCGACGGCAGCAGGAAGGTCAGGACGGGGAACGAGAGGACCAGCTGGAGATAGACCGTGAGGCTCCGACCCCCGCGCGCGCTCGAGGATGGTCCGGGCCAGCCGCTCGGCGAGCCCGCTCCGCACGACGGCGGCGCCCATCGTCAGCACGCCGATCAGGAAGAAGGGCACGGGGTTGGCGAAGCCCTGCAGCGCGTCCCGCAGGCTTGCCGTGGCGCCGCTGAGCGCGAGCAGGGTGACGCTCAGGAGCGCGGCGACACCCGGCGCCAGGATCTCGCCGGTCCAGAGCAGGATCGTGATCAGGGTGACGATCAGCGCCCGCTGGCCGGCGAGCGGAAGACCAGGGAGCAGCGGAGGCAGGAACAGCGCGGCGCCGAGCCCCGCCAGCGGGACTGCGAGCGCCTTCGTCTTACGTCGCGCCGCTCCCACGACCGCCGTATCGGTCCGGCTCATCGCGCGGCGCCATCCTCCCACGGATCCCCGTGGCTTGCGCTAGACTCTTCGCGGGAGGCGGGCGTGCCCACTCATCAGTCGCTCGGCGGCGCATCGGACGAGGATCTGCTTCAGCGGATGGTGGCGACGCACCCGGAGCGCTTCGACGCGCCGTTCTGGGCGTTCTACGACACGCACGTGGGGCGGCGTCTTCCGCCGCGCGCGGTGATGATCGACCTGGGGTGTGGGCCGGGGCTTCTCTTGCGCGACCTCGGCGAGCGTCACCCGGACGCGATCCTGCACGGCTACGACGTCACGCCCGCGATGATCGCCTACGGCCGGCGGCTCGCCTTCAAGCCGGCGAGCGTGTCGCTCACGGTCCACGACGTGACGGTCGAGCCGCTGCCGCTCGCCGATGCCACCGTGAACCTGGCGAGCATGTCGTCGGTGCTCCACGTGTTCGACGAGCCCCTGCCGACCCTGGCCGAGATCCGTCGCGTTCTCGCGCCCGGCGCGATCTTTCTGCTGAACGACTGGATTCGCCAGCCGCTCTCGAGCTATCTGGCGTGGCGACGCGACGTCATGAAGGAGAGCGGGCCCGACGCGGTCAGACGCGCCTTCCGTCTTTTCCCCGTGCACAACAAGTACACGGTCGAGGACTGGCGATGGCTTCTCGGCGAGGCCGGCTTCGAGGTCCTCGCCCAGACCGAGCTCCGCGCGTCGCATCGGATCTTCGTCGCGACGCCGACCCGCTGATCTCCGTCAGCTGCGAAAGGCGTTCATCGCCGTGACCAGGGCCGGCGTGCCGCCGAAGAGGTACGCCACCTCGACCGTTTCCTGGATTTCCGCGTCCGACGCGCCGGCGGCGCGAGCGCGACCGGCGATGTTCGCCACGCCGTCGGGGTGGGACAACAGCGCGTCGACGATCATGGTCATGAGGATCTTGTACTTCGCCGGAATGGCGCCGTCGCGCAGGATCCGCTCGCGCTGGGCCATGTACGAGCTGACGAATTCGGGGTCTCGCTGCTGCAACGCCTGGATCCACGGCGGCAGGGTCGCCTGAGCCATCACGTCCTCCTCTAGCCCGGCCTTCCGCCCGGCGTCAAGCCGCGGCGTCGGCGCGAGCGAGCGCTATCCCGCGTACGGGCTCTGCCAGAGCGCGTGGCCCACGAAGAAGGGGCCGAGCGTCTGGAGATATTGCGAGGTCTGCGTGGTCTTTCGCATGGCCTGCACGAGGTGCGAGAGCGGGTGGAGCTGGCGCCCCACGAGGCCGATGACGAAGTCGTTGTCGTGGACGTCGAGGCCGTGGCAGGCCAGCCGCACGTCGTGAGCGAGATCGGCATCGCCATAGGCGCGGCCGAGCACGCTGTGCTCGCGGATGATCGTGCCTTGCTCCTGAGGCGTCAGCTTGCTGAACGATCCGGTGCGCCGGAGCGGGTACCAGATTCCCCACGGCCACGCCGGATTGAGCGCGGCCCGGCGCGGCCGGCGCAGCAGCCAGTCCTCGAGATCCGTCTCGAAGCCGGAAGCGTACGTCCGTCCGAACATCGTGAGCTCGGGCTTCTGCGAGAGCCCGGCGAAGGGCTCGGCGTTGAAGACCTCACGGAGCGCCGTGACGAAGAAGGTCGGATCTTCGCTCATCGAGACCACGGCGACGCCGCGCGGATCGTTGAGGTCCTGGTACAGCACCGCCTCGAGCCGGCTCGACTCGAGCGCGCGCTGCAGCGGCTTGGCGTCGAGACAGCTGCCGAACGCCGAGAGCTGCATGTAGAGCCGTCGATCGGATGTCTGCCGGTCGGCGCCGTGCTCCTGGACGTCGATCTTGGTCGTGTCAGAGGCGCTCACGCGTCAGTCCTCCCCATTCACGGGCGGCGCCCGCGGCTCCGATGGCCCGCGGCGCGCGCTACGGGCTTACCCGCCCCGCGTGTGCATCTCCAGGTGCGGGTCCTCGCGCAGACGACCGATCTGCACGAGCGGTGTGCGGTCCCGCAGCCTCAGCCGTTCCTCGGCGCCGCGGTCCGCGCGCCGGCTCCAGGCGCCGGTGATCAGCGCGCTGAGCTCGTCACGCGACGCCCCGCGGCGGAGCGGCCCCCGGAGGTCGACGCCCTGCTGGGCGTAGAGGCACAGGTAGAAGACACCGTCGGCCGTGAGCCGGCTGCGGTCGCAGCTCGCGCAGAACGGCTCGGTCGTGGACGAGATGATCCCGAAGACCGCGCCGTCGGCGAGACGGTATCGATCGGCCGGCGCGGTACTCTCCTCGACCACCGGCTCGATCCGCCCATATCGCCGCTCCAGGGTCTTCAGCATCTCGGAACGGCTCACGACCTTGTCCATCGTCCAGCGGGTCGCGCCGCCGACGTCCATGTACTCGATGAAACGCACCTCGGCCGGCACCGTCCGGCCGTATTCGATCAGCTCGACCAGCTCGTCGTCGTTGATATTTCGCATGACGACCGTGTCGAGCTTCGTCCCGGTGAAGCCGGCCGGCGCGAGCGCGGCGATGCCCTCCAGCACCTGCCCGTGATTCGCCCTCCGTGTCAGCGCGGTGAACCGTTCGGGCCGAAGGGTGTCGAGGCTCACGGTCACGCGATGGAGCCCGGCCGCGTGCAGCGCGGGCGCTTGCTCGGCGAGCAGGACGCCGTTGGTCGTCAGCGCCAGGTCGCGAAGCTTCGGCTTGTCCGCCAGCAGCCGGATCAGCTGCGGCAGATCGCGCCGCAGGAGCGGCTCGCCGCCGGTGAGGCGGATCTTGTCGACGCCGAGGTCCATGAAGACGTCGACGAGCGTGCTCATCTCCTCGAAGTTGAGGATCTGCTCGCGCGGCAGCCACACGTAGTCCTCTTCGGGCATGCAGTAGCTGCAGCGCAGGTTGCAGCGGTCGGTCACCGAGATCCTGAGATTGCGCAGCGGCCGCTGGTAGACGTCTCGGATGGCCATCAGCGCGCTCCGGCCACGGCGGAGTCCTCGGCGGCGGCCCGTTCCCACTCGCGCAGCAGACCGGCCTTCTTGACGCCCACGTCGAAATGGTCCCACGGCAGCCGCTCGTCGAGGGCGCGGCGGCGTGTGGTGTAGAACTCGGCGTCACCGTCCCACTCGCGCAGCGCCCGACGCCAGTCGCCTTCGTGGGCGGCGGCCAGCTCGAGGAAGTCGCCGACGCGCCGGTCGCCGCGCGCGAGGAGCGCCTGCAGTGCCGCCTCACGAGGGTTCTCGTGCAGCACGCGCACGTTGGAGAAGCGACGCACACCGCGCTTGATGATCTCGAGCTTGGCCTGGAGCGATTCGGCGCCGTCGAAGGGCGCCCACTGGAACGGCGTCCAGGGCTTCGGCACGAACGACGACACCGACAGGGTGAGCCGTCCGAACGGCCGTCCGGTCGGGTCGAGCACGCGCAGTCGCTCGAGCATCCGTCCGGCCAGATCCGGGATCGCCTCGACGTCCTCGATGGTCTCGGTCGGCTGGCCGATCATGAAATAGGTCTTCAGATTTGGGATGCCGTGAGCCCGGACAAGGTCGCACGCGGTCATCAGCTGGTCGTCGCTGATCGATTTCCGGATGACGCGCCGCAGGCGCTCGGTCCCCGCCTCGGGCGCCATGGTCAACGTCCGATGTCCGCCCCGCGCGAGCGCCGCCACGAGGCCTTCGCTGAGGCTGTCGGCGCGGAGCGAGGAGATCGAGAGCTCCATGCCGTTGTCCTCGACGACCTTGAGCAGATCGGCGAGCCATGGATAGTCCGACACGCACGCGCCCACGAGGCCGATGCGCCGCTCACCGGCGGCCGCCATGCGCTCGACGGTCTCGCGCAGGGCGTCGACGGATCGATGTCGGACGGGCCGATAGACCTGGCCCTCGAGACAGAAGCGGCAGCCGCGCCCGCAGCCCTTGCCCACCTCGAGCAGCGCCATGTGGCCGTACTCGGCCTGCGAGGTCTTCACCGCGGCCACCGTCTCGAACGCGTTGACGTTGCGCAGCCGCCGCTTGGCGACGATCGCGGGCGCGCCGTCCCGCGCGGCGACGTCGACGATCGCGCCGTCATCGGCGTAGGCGATGTCGTATCGCTCGGGCACGTAGACGCCGTCGATCACCGCGAGCGAGGCGAGGAGGCCGGCGCGGTCGCGGTAGCCGGCGCGATAGGCGGCGATCATCTCGACGACCAGCTCCTCGCCTTCGCCGACCGCCACGAAGTCCATGAACGGCGCGATCGGCTCCGGATTCGAGAAGGCGCAGACGCCGCCCATCAGCACCAGCGGATCGTGCGGCCGTCGCGCGGCCGCCCGCACCGGGATGCCCGCCATCGCGAGCAGCCGCAGCACGTTGACGTAGTCGCCCTCGTAGGTCACCGAAAAGCCGACGAGATGGAAGTCGGTCAGCGGCCGGAGCGACTCGAGCGAGAACGGCTGCGTCTCTGCTCGGCGCATCTCGTCCAGATCGGCCGGCTCGGGCATGAACACGCGCTCGCAGACGACGTCGGGCATCGCGTTCAGGTGGCGGTAGATGGTCTGGAAGCCGAGATTCGACATCCCGACCGCGTAGGTGTTGGGATAGACGAGGGCGACGGAGATCTTGCCGCCCCAATCCTTGATCACGGTTCCCTGCTCTTCGGCGAGCAGAGCTTGTGATTTCTTCTTTAATGACCAGGACATCGCGCTAGTGTACCACGCGGCGCGCGGTCATCCTTTGATGACCGCCAAAGGTTTGAGTCGAGCGACGCGCGTCGAGATGCCGAATCGATGCACGACGTCGACGACGTCCTGAACGTCCTTGTACGCCTCGGGCATCTCCTCGGCGAGCGCGTCGCGGCCGGTGGCGCGCGCCAGCACGCCGCGCTGGCGCAGCTCGTCGCCGATTCTGCGGCCACGCGCGGCCTTCACCGCTGCGGTGCGGCTGAGCCTCCGCCCTGCGCCGTGGCAGGTGCTCCCGAACGTCTCGCGCATCGCGCGCTCGGTCCCGATCAGCAGATAGGAGTAACGTCCCATGTCGCCCGGGACCAGCACCGGCTGGCCCGGAAACGCGCGCGTCGCGCCCTTGCGATGGACGATGAGGCGTCGCCGGACGCCGTCGACCTCGTGCTCCTCTTCCTTGGCGATGTTGTGGGCGACGTCGTAGACGACTCGCAGGCCGAGCTCGCGCGGCGCCATGTGGAGGCTCCGCTCGAAGACCTGACGTGTCCAGTGCGTGAGGACCTGACGATTGGCGAACGCGAAGTTGGCCGCCGCGCGCATCGCGCCGAGGTAGGCCTGGGCCTCGTCGGAGTCGACCGGCGCGCACGCCAGCTGGCGGTCGGGTACGCTGATCCCGTAGCGGCGCAGCGCCTTGCCGGTGGTGTCGAGGTAGTCGGTGCACACCTGATGACCGAGCCCGCGAGAGCCGGTGTGGATCATGACCATCAGCTGGCCCTCGCTGACGCCGAGCGTGCTCGCCGCCCGCTCGTCGTACACCACCTCGACGGTTTGCACCTCGAGAAAGTGATTCCCGGAGCCCAAGGTGCCGAGCTGACGCCGGCCCCGCTCGCGCGCGTGCGGTGAGACGTGATCCGGCGCGGCGCCTTCGAGGCCGCCACTGGACTCGATCCGCTCGAGATCCTCTGAGTCGCCGTAGCCGGCGCGAACGGCCCAGGCGGCGCCGCGCTCGAGGACCTGATCGAGCGACTTGGGATCGAGCGCCAGCTCGCCTCGCGAGCCGACCCCGGTCGGGATCGCTGCGAACAGCGCGTCGACGAGCGTTTCCATCCGGTCGGCGATCGCGTCCGATCGGAGCGAGGTCGCGAGGAGGCGCACGCCGCAGTTGATGTCGAAGCCGATGGCGCCCGGGCTCACGACGCCGTGCCGCGCATCGGTCGCGACCACGCCGCCCACCGGCAGGCCGTAGCCCTGATGGATGTCGGGCATGGCCATCGCGGCCCTCACGATGCCGGGTAAGGTCGCGCCGTTGGCGATCTGGTCGAGCGAGGCGTCGGAGCGAATCGACTCGATCAGCTGATCGTCGGCGATGACGAGACCGGGGACGCGCATCCCGCGGCTTGCGTCCTGAGGAATCCGCCAGAGATACGACCCCACTCGCTCGAGGCGCACAGCAGCCTCTCCTGACTTAGAATCGCGCCTCGGCCGACGGGGCCCCAGCCCCGCGACGGCCTGCAGCGCCGACGTCGCGCTCAGGTGGTGGCGGGCGATGCGCTGGCGCGGCGGTTCGCCCAGGCCATGCCCGCGAGCGCGACGAGCACGCCGACGAGGCTCGCGAGCTGCGGGACGCGGACCGAGCCGAGCCAGAAGCTGTCCAGCCTGAGGGCCTCGATCGCGAACCGCCCGATCGAATAGAGACCGACGTAGGCGAAGAACAGGGCACCCGGGCGCGTCTTGAGCCTCGAGCGCAGCACTCCCACGAGCAGGAGGAAGACCGCCAAGTCCCACAGCGACTCGTACAGGAACGTCGGATGGAAGTACTCGAACTGGGCATATCCGAGCGGGCGATGCTCGGGCGAGATGTAGAGCTTCCACGGCAGATCGGTCGGCCGCCCGAACGCTTCCTCGTTGAAGAAGTTTCCCCAGCGACCGATGGCCTGCCCGAGCACCATCGACGGCGCCGCGATGTCGAGCCCCTTCAAGATGGGCAGCCGCCACTTGTACGCGAGGTACGCACCGACGAGCGGCCCGACGATGAGGCCGCCGTGCATGGCGAGGCCGCCTTCCCACACCGCGATGATCTTCGACGGATAGCGGCCGTAGTAGTCCCAGTTGAAGATGACCTCGTAGATCCGCGCGCCGGCGAGACCCGCCAGGATCGCCCATTGCCCGGCGCTGATGATGTCGTCGGCCGGAAGACCGTCGCGCTTGGCCTGACGATAGCCGAGCCAGAGCCCCACGACGATCGCGGTGGCCATGAGGATGCCGTACCAGCGGATGACGATCGGACCGACCTGGAACGCGATCGCGCCAGGCGAGCTCATGACGAGGGGCAGCACAGAACGAAGGATATCACGGTGTTATGAGCGGGCTAGGCTTGGATGCGACTCGAGCCCATCGGCTGACCCGAAGAGATGGTCGAGCGTCGCGACATCGCTGCGCCGCGCCAGCGAAACGGTGACCCGATTGGCGCGCCGCGGTCGCAGCCCGATCAGGCCGCAGGCCCAGATGAACACCTCCAGGATGTCGAGCGAATGATTCGCTCGATCGAATGAGTCAAGCAGGATAGTCCTTCGCCCAGCTACGATGCGTCGGTGTCTGCAGCCGTCCGAGTCGATGCATCCCCGAACGAACTCGACCGGATGTTGCTCCACGATACGGCGCTGCCAGGGCGTCAAGACGATCGGTCGATGATGCTTTCGTCCGGCACCGTGCTGCGGAAACAGTATGCGGCCAGGTGTTCCAGTACGCGTTGACGACCGTGACAACCCCGCGGCGCCGGAATCCGACGGGCCGGTCGGGCCGAAGTGCGCTGACGGCACCCGCGACACGTGCAATCGCGAGCTCCTGGCCGACGTATGGAGCGAGATTTCGAGGCGATATGTCCGAGGGGTGCGGCTGATGTAGCCGTCGCCGAGGTAGACGCCGAACAGATAGCTGTAGGAGCTCGCTGCTCGACGTCGATGTCCGCGGGTGACCGAATCGGTGGTGGTAGGGGCGGCAGGATTCGAACCTGCAAGTCCTTGCGGACAGAAGATTTTAAGTCTTCTGTGTATCCCAGTTCCACCACGCCCCCGGTCGACCGACGGGCTCAGAGATTCTTGACCTTCTCGTTCACCTCGCGGATGCGCTTCTGCCGCTCTTCCTCTTCGGCGAGCGCCTTCACCTTGCGCTGGCGCTCGGCTTCTTCTTGCTCCTCCATGCCCTTGTTCGCGCCGCCGATCCACTTGTCGATGTACTGGACCCAGGTCGGCAGGTGGCCCTCGTCGGATTTGAAGACGAGCGCCTGATGCATCATGCCGAGCCGCCGCGGATGACAGAGCACCGTCGACTCGGCGGGCTCGGAGAAGAGTCGCGACCATTCGCGCGACGGCGCGGCGCTGAGCTGGATGGACCACGTGAACTCATCAGCCTTGAGGTCGGTGGCCTTGGGCGGACCGACCCGCTTGATCAATTCGGCCATGAAGACTCTCCGCGAATCCTCAAGATGCTGGTGAGCGCGTCGGAGACATGGAGGCGGCGAGCGGATTCGAACCGCTGAGTAGAGGTTTTGCAGACCTCCGCCTTAGCCACTTGGCTACGCCGCCCCGATGATGGGAGCCGGTCGAAGCGAAAAAAGACTGGAGCGGGAAACGGGATTCGAACCCGCGACCCCGACCTTGGCAAGGTCGTGCTCTACCACTGAGCTATTCCCGCGCCACAGCCGCCGATGTTATCACGATCAGCCCGGGCCCGCCCGCAGAGCGTCGGCCGCATCCTCGGGAGGTACCGGGTTGATGAAGAAGCCGCTGCCCCACTCGAAGCCGGCGACCCGCGTGAGCTTCGGAATCACCTCGAGATGCCAGTGAAACGATTCCAGCTGCGCCTCGCGGAACGGCGCCGTGTGCAGCATGAAGTTGAACGCCGGCTCGCCGAGCACGCGGTCCATCCGGCGAAGCACCTCGCCGAGGATCGCCGCCGCTCCGCGCAGCTCCTCTTCGGTCGATTCTTCGAACGCGGCCCGATGATGCGTGGGGAGTATCCACGTCTCGAACGGAAACCGCGGCGCGAACGGCGCCAGCGCCGCGAAATCCTGGGACTCGACGATCAGCCGCCCCCTGCCCCGCCGCTCCTGGCGAACCATGTCACACCAGACACAGCGCTCCTTCAGGTCGTAGTACTGGGCCGAGCCCGCGAGCTCCTCGGACACCATGATCGGGATGATCGGCGTGGCGATGAGCTGCGAGTGCGGATGCTCCAGCGAGGCGCCGGCGGCCTCGCCGTGATTCTTGAACACGAGGACGTAGGCGAACCGCGGATCCTTCTTCAGATCGAGCATGCGCTCGCGGAACGCGAAGAGCACGTCGGCGACCGCGTCGACCGAGAGCCCGGCGAGCGACGCGCCGTGCTGCGGCGTCTCGATGACGACCTCGTGCGCGCCGACGCCGTTCATCCGGTCGAAGAGGCCTTCGCCCGCGGGCTCCAGCTCGCCCTCGATCCGGAGCGCCGGATATTTGTTCGGCACGACGCGATAGGTCCAGCCCGGCCCGTTCGGCCGACCGTCGGGCGGGCGGCCCGCGAGAATCTCCGGCGGCGTCTGGTGCTCGTGGCCTTCGCAGAATGCGCACGTCGGTCTGGCGCGGACGCACCGGCTCGGCGGCGAAGTCGGATGGGCGCCGCGCGCGTTCGGTCGAGATGATGACCCAGCGGCCGACGACCGGATCCTTGCGCAGCTCCGGCATCGCGCTAGCGGTCCTCCCGCTTCAGGGGCCGCTCGAGGAGCGAGACCAGCGCGTCCGCCGGCGGCTTGCCGTCGAAGAGGACCGCGCCGACCTCGTGGCAGATGGGCAGGCTCACCGAGTAGCGGCGCGCCAGCGCCAGCGCGGAGACGACGGTGCGCGCGCCCTCGGCGATCATGCGCGTTTCGCGCTCGACCGCCGCGGCGGTGCCGCCTTTCGCGAGCGCCATGCCGAGCTGTCGATTGCGGGACAGGCTTCCCGTGCAGGTGAGCACGAGATCGCCGAGCCCGGCCAGCCCGGCCATGGTCCCGGAGATCGCGCCCAGCGCGACCGCCAGGCGCGTCATCTCGGCGAGCCCGCGCGTCACGAGCGCGGCGCGCGCGTTCTCGCCGAGCCCGAGGCCGTCGGCGATCCCGGTCGCGATGGCCATGACGTTCTTCAGCGCGCCGCCGACCTCGACGCCGATCACGTCGCGATTCGCGTAGAGACGGAACTCGCGGGTGCCGAGCCGCCGCTGGAGTGCTGCCGCCAAGGTGTCGTCGCGCGTGGCGATCACCGCGGCGGTCGGGCGCGCCAGCGCCACCTCGCGCGCGAACGTCGGGCCCGAGAGGACGGCCACGCGCGCGTCGGGGAAACGCTCGGCGATCACCTCGCTCATGCGCAGGTGCCGCTCGGGGTCCAGGCCTTTCGTCGCCGACAGGATCGGCACGTCGGCCGGGATGGACGGGAGCGTCTTGA
This sequence comes from uncultured Candidatus Rokubacteria bacterium, assembly GCA_963789955.1. Taxonomy (GTDB): domain Bacteria; phylum Methylomirabilota; class Methylomirabilia; order Rokubacteriales; family CSP1-6; genus AR31. The sequence continues at coordinate 460,736 of CAWBMV010000006.1, read as the reverse complement.
GCGTCGTCGCCACGAACTCGGACGGCACCACGATGACCGCCAGGGTGGCGCCGCGGAGGGCTTCCTCCACGTCGGTCGTGGGCTCCACCGCCGCCGGCACGTCGATGTCGGCGAGATACCATGGGCTCCGGCGCCGGGCGCGAATCCCGTCGACGACCTCGCGCTCGCGCGCCCAGAGGCGCACCGGCGAGCCCGCCCGCGCGACGTGGATCGCCAGCGCGGTGCCCCAGCTGCCCCCGCCGATGACCGCGACGCTCACGCCGACCGCCGGTGGCCGAGCTTCGGCTCGTGGCCGGCCAGGAGCCGCGAGATGTTCGCGTGGTGACGTCCGACGATGATCGCGCCGACGGCGAACGTGGCGATCACGAACGGCGCGGGCATGCCGAGAAGCAGCGCGCCGAGCGGCACGCACGAGGCGGCCAGGACGGATCCGAGCGACACGTAGCGGAAGCTGATCGTCACGAGGAGCCACACGAGCGCGGCCGGCAGCACCGCGAGCGGCACGATCTTGAGCAGCGCGCCGAGTCCCGTGGCCACGCCCTTGCCGCCGCGGAAGCCGAGAAAGATCGACCAGCAGTTGCCGATGACGGCGGCGACCGCCGAGGCGGCCATCACGCCGGTGTCGGGCCCCGACGGGCTCGAGGCGAGCGCGGCGCCCGCCACGACGGCGAGGTAGCCCTTGGCGATGTCGCCGGCGAGGGTGAGGATCGCCGGGAGGCGGCCGGCCGTCCGCAGCACGTTCGTGGCGCCGATGTTCCCGCTGCCGTGCCGCCGGATGTCGGCGACACCGAACGCGCGCCCGATGAGGTAGCCGATGGGCACCGCGCCGATCAGGTAAGCGGCGCCGATGGCCAGGATCGCGATCACGACCAGCGTTCTTCGCCCGGCACGATCGCGCGGTAGTCGGCCTTCCTGAAGAAGCGATAGAAGTAGTCGACGGCGGAGATGATCGTGAGCCCCAACGCCGCCCACAGGGACGCGGTCGCCGCGACGCGGAATCCCGGCGGGTCGAACCCTTTCTCGACGATCAACATCGTGATCGCGATGTACTGGCTCACCGTCTTCCACTTGGCCAGACGAGAAGCCGGCACGATGACGCCGACCGACGCGGCCACGGCCCGCAGACCGGTCACCGCCAGCTCGCGTCCGACGATCACCACGACGATCCACGCGTCGATCTTGTCGATCGCGAGGAGCGACACCAGCGCGGCGGCGACCAGAAGCTTGTCGGCGATCGGATCGAGCAAGGTCCCGAGCGTCGTCACCTGGTTGCGTCGTCGGGCGAGCATCCCGTCCGCCCAGTCGGTGATGGCGGCGAGGATGAAGATCGCCGCGGCGATCAGCGCGTGCACGCGCGACGACGAGATCAAAAACACGATGAGCAGCGGCACTGCGACAATGCGAGTCAGCGTGAGGCCGATCGGCAAGTTCACGGTCGTGCTCCGTCGCCGGAACGAATCAGCATGGTCATTATCGGTGGTCGCCCACGATCTTGTCAACGTTCGGGACGTACCGCGGCACGAGCTTCGTCGTGTCCAGACGCAGGCACGCGTCGACGTCGTCGGCGCGCCCCGCGGCGATCAGTCGGCGCGCCCACGGCGCGTCCTGCTTGAGGCGGCCCACGTCCGCGGCATAGCGGCGGCCGGTCTCGAGCGCGTCGCGGGCGGCGTCGGTGAGCACGGCGGCCGGAACCTGCCGCGAGGAGGCGGTCGACCAGGAGCCCGGCGCACGTCCAATCCTCGAGTGACCGCGAGCCGTGCGAGCCCGCGCACACGACGGCGACATCGCGCCCGGCGTCCGCGGCCCACGCCGCCGCGGCGGAGACGTTGACGAGCGCCGCGACGCCGATCGCGTGCGCGGCCCTCGCGGCCAGGAGCGCGCGCGTGCCGTTGCTCGTCGTGAAGTACACCGTCATGCCGCGGACGCGCGGGCTCTCGAATTCCACGGGCGAATTGCTGAAGTCGAAGCCGGGGATCGGCTCGCCCTGGCGCTCGCCGGCGGCCAGCGCGCCACCGTTCGGCATCGCCAGCGCTCGGCGCCGGGCCTCGAGCGGCTCGGCGACCGGGACGATCGCGTCGCAGCCGTTCGCGAGCGCCGTGATGATCGTCGTCGAGGCGCGCAGCACGTCGATCACCAGCGCCGTGACACCGGAGAGATCGGAAGGGACCACCGCATCAGCGGTCGGCGCAACGTCGATCCGCACGGGTCAGACGTTGCGGTCCCGGAGCGCGCGGATCTTGAGACGGAGCGCGTTCAGATTGATGAACCCCTCGGCGTCGCGCTGGCGATAGACCGAATCGGCCTCGAAGGTCGCGAAGTCGTTCCGGTAGAGCGACCGGGGCGACCGCCGGCCGCTCACGGTGACGTTGCCCTTGTAGAGCCGGAGCCGCACGGTGCCGGTGACGTCCCGCGCGCACTCGTCGACCAGCGATTGCAGCAGCTGGCGCTCGGGCGCGAACCAGAAGCCGTAGTAGATCATCTCGGCGTAGCGCGGGATGAGCGAGTCGCGCAGGTGGAGCACCTCGCGATCGAGCGTGATCGACTCGAGCGCGCGCCGCGCCACGTGCAAGATCGTGCCGCCGGGAGTCTCGTAGACGCCGCGCGACTTCATGCCGACGAACCGGTTCTCGACCAGGTCGACACGCCCGATGCCGTGCTCGCCGCCGAGGCGATTGAGCCGCGTCAACAGCGCCACCGGCCCCAGGCGCGCCCCGTCGACCGCCACCGGATCGCCGTGCTCGAACGCGATCTCGACCGTCTGCGGCACGTCCGGCGCCGCCTCGGGATCGCTGGTGAGCTGGAACATCTTGGCCGGCGGCTCGGCCCAGGGGTCCTCCAGCACGCCGCCCTCGTAGGAGATGTGAAAGAGGTTCCGGTCCGTGCTGTAGGGCCGCTCCACGGTCACCGGCACCGGGATGTCGTGACGCCTGGCGAACTCGATGAGCGACGTGCGCGAGTTGAGCTCCCACTCGCGCCACGGCGCGATCACGCGAAGCTGAGGCGCGAGCGCCGCGTAGGTCAGCTCGAAGCGCACCTGGTCGTTGCCCTTGCCGGTCGCGCCGTGCGCGACGGCGTCGGCGCCTTCTTGCAGCGCGACCTCGACCTGGGCGCGCGCGATGAGCGGCCGCGCGATCGAGGTGCCCAGGAGATACGAGCCCTCGTAGACGGCGTTGGCCCGCAGCATCGGAAAGATGAAGTCGCGCACGAACTCTTCGCGCAGGTCGACGATGTGGACGGCCACGGCGCCCGTCCGCGTCGCCTTGTCCCGGATGGGGATCAGCTCCTCGCCCTGCCCCAGATCGGCGCAGAACGCCACCACGTCGCACCGGTAGTGCTCGATGAGCCAGCGGAGGATCACCGAGGTGTCGAGCCCGCCCGAGTAGGCCAGGACGACGCGCTTGGGATCAGGCGTCATCGAGCGAGCCTCCCAGGAGATGGAGCAGCACGGCTTTCTGCGCATGGAGCCGGTTCTCGGCCTGATCCAGGACGATGGACCGCTTGCTGTCGAGCACGCTGTCCGTGATCTCTTCGCCGCGATGGGCCGGCAGGCAGTGCATGACGAGGGCCGAGGACTTGGCGAATCCGACCAGGGTGTCGTTGATCTGATAGCGGCTGAAGGCCTCGAGCCGCTGCTCGTGCTCGGCCTCCTGCCCCATGCTCGTCCACACGTCCGTGTAGATCACGTCGGCGCCGGTCGCCGCGGCCCGCGCGTCTTCGGTGACGTCGATCCGGCCGCCGAGCCGGCGCGCGGTGGTCACGACGCCGGCGTCCGGCTCGTACCCGGGAGGGCACGCGACGACGATCGAGGCGCCGAGGAGCGCGCCGAGGAGCATCACGGAGTGGCAGACGTTGTTGCCGTCGCCGATCCACGCGATCCGCACCGTGGCGAAGTCGACGCCGCGCTCCCACAAGGTGAAGAAGTCGGCCAGCGCCTGACAGGGGTGCTCGCGATCCGAGAGTCCGTTGATCACCGGGACCGACGCGTGTCGAGCGAGCTCGGTGATCGTCGAGTGCGAATACACCCGCGCCATGATGCCGTCGACCCACAGCGACAAGTTGCGCGCGACGTCGGGCACCGATTCGCGTGTCCCCAGGCCGATCTCGCGGCCGACCAGGTGCACGGCGCGCCCGCCGAGCTGGATCAGGCCGACCTCGAACGTCACGCGCGTCCTGAGCGAGGGTTTCTCGAAGATCAGCGCGCCCGTCTTGCCGGCCAGCGGCGCCGAGAGCCGACCCGCCTTGCGCCGCTGCTTCAGATCGGCGGCGAGGTCGAAGAGCCCCAGCGCGACGTCGCGCGTCAGGTCGGCGGCTGACAGGAAATGCCGCATCGTCAGGCGTGTCCGAGCGCGGTCTTGATGATCCCGAGCGCGCGATCGCAGTCCCGCTCCTCGACGATGAGCGGCGGCGTCAGCCGCAGCACGCGCTCGCCGGCGGACAGCACGAGCAGCCCCGCCTCGCGGCAGGCGTCGACGACCGGTCCGACGGGCCCCGACAGCTCGGCGCCGATCAGGAGCCCCTTGCCGCGGACCGCGCGAATCGCCGGAGTCGACGCCTGGATGGTCCGCAGCCCATCCATCAGGTAGCGGCCCATCTTCGCGGCCCGTTCCCAGAGCTTGCCGTCGAGGATCGTGGTGAGCGTCGCCAGCGCCACCGAGGTGATGAACGGCGTGCCGCCGAAGGTCGAGCCGTGCGTGCCGGCGATCAGCACGCTCGCGATCTCCTCGCGGGTCAGCATGGCGCCGATCGGGACGCCGTTCGCGAGCGCCTTCGCCAGGGTCATGATGTCCGGCTCGATCCCGTAGTGCTCGTAGGACCAGAGCCGCCCGGTCCGGGCCACGCCCGTCTGGATCTCGTCGATGATGAGGAGCGCGCCCGACTGATCGCAGAGCTTCCGGAGGCCGCGCAGGTAGTCCTCCTCGCCGATGTTGACGCCGCCCTCGCCCTGGATGCATTCGATGATCACGGCGGCGGTGCGATTGTCGATCGCGCGCTCCATCGCGCGCAGGTCGTTGTAGGCCACGTGCTTGAAGCCCGGCACCAGCGGCTCGAAGCCGTGGTGGTACTTCTCCTGGCCGGTGGCCGCGACCGTCGCGAAGGTGCGCCCGTGGAACGAGTTGCGCGTGGAGACGAACTCGAACCGGTCCGACGAGATCCGCTCGCGGGCGTACTTCCGGGCGAGCTTGAGCGCCGCCTCGTTGGCCTCGGCGCCGGAGTTCGAGAAGAACACGCGGTCGGCGAACGAGTGCTCGATCAGCAGCTTCGCCAGGTGGATCTGCGGCGCCGAGTGGTAGAGGTTGGAGACGTGCAGGAGCGTGGCCGCCGCCTCCTGGATGGCGCCGGTCACACGCGGATGGCAGTGACCCAGCGAGGTCACGGCGATACCCGCGCCGAAGTCGAGATACTCACGCCCGTCGGAATCCCATACGCGGACGCCTTCGCCGCGCACGAGCACGATGGGCGCCCTCGAGCCGTAGTTCGGGGTGTGGTACTTCGCCGACCATTCCAGGAGCGTCTTGGTATCCATCGCCGTCGACCTCACAGAACGATTTCCGTTCCGATACCTTCACGGGTGAACAGCTCGAGCAGGATCGCGTGTTCCTGGCTGCCGTCGATGATGTGGGCCTTACCGCTACCGCCCTCCAGGGCCCGGAGCGACGACTCGACCTTCGGCAGCATGCCGCCGTCGATCACGCCTTCCTTTATAAGTCGCTCCGCGTCCTTCCGGGTCAGGGTGCTGACCAGCCGGCGGTCGACGTCGAGGATCCCCTGGACGTCGGTGAGGTGAATCAGCTTCTCGGCGCGCAGAGCCGACGCGATGTCGCCGGCGACGAGATCTGCGTTGATGTTGTACGTCTCCCCACCGCTCCCCACGCCGACCGGCGCGATGACCGGGATGATGCCGTTGTCCGTGAGGAGCCGGATGGCCTCGGCGTTGACGGCCTCGACCTCGCCGACGAGCCCGATGTCGACCTCTTCGCCGGTCGGCAGCCGATGCGGTCGCCGGCGCGCCCGGAGGAGGCCGGCGTCCTTGCCCGAAAGGCCGATCGCCTTGCCCCCGTTGTGATTGATGCGGCCGACGATCTCCTTGTTGATCTTGCCGACCAGCACCATCTCGACGATCTCCACCGTCTCCTGATCGGTCACGCGCATGCCGCCCACGAAGCGCGGCTCCTTGCCCAGCCGCTTCATCAGGGCCCCGATCTGCGGGCCACCGCCGTGGACGATGACGGGATTGATCCCGACCAGGCGCAGGAGGATCACGTCCAGCGCGAACGGATCCTTGAGGTCGGCCCGCTCCATCGCCGCGCCGCCGTACTTGATGACGATGGTCTTTCCGCGGAACTCGCGGATATACGGCAGGGCCTCGAGCAGGATCTCGACGCGCCGCGGATCTATCACCGGCGTGCTCACAGAATGAACCTCGACAGGTCCTGGTCCCGCGTGATGTCGCTCAGGCGGTCGTGCACGTACGCGGCGTCGATGGTCAGCTCCTTGCCGGGAAGATCCGGCGCATCGAACGAGATCTGCTCGAGGAGCTTTTCCATCACCGTATAGAGGCGCCGGGCGCCGATGTTCTCCGTGCTCGTGTTCACCTGCATCGCGATCTCCGCGATCGCCTCCACCGCCTCCGGGGCGAACCGGAGGGTCACCTGTTCCGTCTTCAAGAGCTCGACGTACTGCGTGATCAACGCGTTGCGAGGCTCGGTAAGAATGCGGACGAAATCGTCCCGCGTCAAGGGGTCCAGCTCGACGCGGATCGGAAAGCGGCCCTGGAGCTCCGGGATCAGGTCCGACGGCTTGGCGACGTGGAACGCGCCGGCGGCGATGAACAGGATGTGATCCGTGCGGACGACCCCGTACTTGGTCGTGACCGACGAGCCCTCGACGATCGGCAGCAGGTCGCGCTGGACCCCCTCCCGACTGACGTCCGGGCCGTGGCCCCCTTCCCGCCCGGCGACCTTGTCGAGCTCGTCCAGGAAGATGATGCCCGAGTTCTCGGCCCGCCGGATGGCCTGGGACACCGCCTCGTCCATGTCCACGAGCTTCTGGGCTTCCTCCTGAGTCAGGAGCCGCCGCGCCTCGGCCACGCGCACCTTCCGGCGCTTGGTCCGGCTCGGCATGATGTTCGAGAGCATGTCCTTGAGGTTGATGCCCATCTCCTCCATGCCCTGGCCGGACAGGACCTCGATCATCGGCAGCGATTGCTGCTGCATCTCCAGCTCGACGAGCCGGTCGTCCAGCTTTCCGGCTCGGAGCTGCTGGCGGAGCTTGTCCTTGGTCGTCTCGCGCGAGGCGTCGGGCGTGACCTCCTCGAGCGAGCTCGACGAGTACGGCTCGGTCCGGCGCGGCAGCAGCACGTCGAGCAGGCGATCTTCCGCAAGCTGCTCCGCCCGCTCCTGCACGCGGGCCGTCATCTCCGCCTTGACCATGTTCACCGACAGCTCGGTCAGGTCTCGGATCATCGACTCGACGTCGCGCCCGACGTAGCCGACCTCGGTGTACTTGGAGGCTTCGACCTTCAAGAACGGCGCTTGCGAGAGCTTGGCCAGTCGCCGCGCGACCTCGGTCTTCCCGACGCCGGTCGGGCCGATCATGATGATGTTCTTGGGCGCCACCTCGTCGCGCAGCTCGGGCGGGACGTTCTGCCGCCGCCACCGATTGCGGAGCGCGATGGCGACCGCGCGCTTCGCTTTCTGCTGGCCGACGATGTAGCGATCGAGCTCGGCGACGATCTGCGCGGGGGTGAGGGTTAAATCGGTCATTGTAGCGGGGTCCTTGAGGCCGGCTTGGACCGGGGGTGGCCTGAGATCGGTGCGACCCGGCTCCGCACGCCCGTTCTTGCCGACGATGCGGCGTGGCTCGGCGTCACAGGACTTCGACCGTGACGTGGTCGTTGGTGAATACGCAGATCGTCGCGGCGACGCGCATGGCTTCTGTCGCGATCGTCTTGGCGTCGAGGTCGGAGTTGGCGATCAGCGCGCGCGCGGCGGCCAGCGCGAACGGGCCGCCCGAGCCGATGCCGATCAGGCCGTCGTCGGGCTCGATGACGTCGCCGGTTCCGGAGACGATGAACGAGTGCTCGCGATCGGCCACCGCCAGGAGCGCCTCGAGCCGGCGCAGCACGCGATCGGAGCGCCAGTCCTTGGCGAGCTCGACCGCGGCGCGCGACAGGTTGCCGCGGTGCTCTTCCAGCTTGGCCTCGAATCGCGCGAAGAGCGTGAACGCGTCGGCGGCCGCTCCCGCGAACCCGGCCACGACCCGATCGCCGTAGAGCTTTCGCACCTTGCGGGCGCCGGCCTTGACGATGGTGTTGCCGATGGAGACCTGACCGTCACCGGCGACCGCCACCTGGCCGCGATGTCGCACCGCGACCACGGTCGTCGATCTAATCTGTCGGGATGGTTGTAGCGAGGACTGTTGTAGCGAGGTCCGTGAGGCCGGCTTGGGCCGAGGGTGGCCTGACACAGACGCGGCGTGGCTCCGCACGCCCGTTCCTTCGCTCGAGCTCGTTTTTCGGCTCATTTGGCGCGAGCGCGCGGATGGGCGGCGTCGTAGACGCGCATGAGCTGGTCGGAGCCCACGTGAGTGTAGCGCTGCGTCGTCGACAGCCGGCTGTGGCCGAGGAGCTCCTGGATCATTCTCAGATCGGCGCCGGCATCGAGCAGATGGGTCGCGAAGGTGTGGCGCAAGGTGTGCGGGCTCACGCGCCGGGTGATCCCGGTCAGCGCCGCGCTCCGTCGCACGATCGTGTGAAGGGAACGGACCGTCAGCCGCCCGCCGCGACGGTTGGGGAACAGCGGCCCCGCGTCACCACCGCGACCGTCCAGGTACGCGGCCAGCGCGCTCGCCGCCCGGCCGCCGTACGGCACGATCCGCTCTTTGCGGCCTTTGCCGAGGACGCGCACCGTTTGCTGCGAGCGATCGATGTCGTCGAGGTCGAGCCCGGCGAGCTCGGAGACGCGCAGGCCGGTCGCGTAGAGGATCTCGAGCACCGCGGTGTCGCGGGCCCGCGCGGCGCCGTCGGGCGCCTTGGCGTCCATCAGGGACATCGCCTCGTCGATGGGCAGGAACGAGACCAGCTTCCTCGGCGGCCGCGGGCCCCTCACCTCGCGCGCCACGTTCCGCTCGAGCACGCCGCGCCGGACCAGGAACCGGAACCAGCTCCGCACGGCGGCCAGCTTCCGCGCGATCGTCGTCGCGTCGAGCGAGCGCGCGTGAAGGTGCGCGAGGTAGCCACGGATCGTGCGGGTGTCGACGTCCCCGAGCCAGGTCGACGGATCGCCGCTGCCGGCGTAGTGCGCGAACTCGACGAGATCGGTCCGGTAGCTTCGGAGCGTGTGCGGCGAGGCGTCCTTCTCGAGCGAGAGGTGACGGAGAAATGCGCCTAGCGAATCCTTCATGTCACCGGGAGCTCGACCTCCCGCTCGAAGTCGCAACCCTCGCGCGCGCAGCTGCGGACGACCCGGTTCTTCAGGGCGCGCTCGGTGACGAACGCGGCCCCGCACTTCGGGCACGGCTCGTTGACCGGCCGCCGCCAGACCACGAACTTGCAATTCGGATACGCGGAGCAGCCGAAGAACGTGCGGCCCTTGCGCGAGCGGCGCTCGACCAGCTGGCCGGTGCAGCCCGTCTCGGGGCACGCGATGCCGAGCGTGACCGGCTTGGTCGTCTTGCACTCCGGATAGCCGGAGCACGCGATGAACTTGCCGAAGCGCCCGTGCTTGATGACCATCGGCTTGCTGCACGTCGGGCAATTCTCGTTCGCCGGCTCGTCCTCGGCGCGGCCGCTGCCGTCGAGGTTGCGCGTGTAGCGGCAGTCCGGATAGGACGAGCACGCCAGGAATTTGCCGAACCGCCCGCGCTTCTCCAGGAGCTCGCTGCCGCACTCCGGGCACGTCTCGCCGGTGGGCGCGCCCACCTTTTCGCTCTGCATCTCGCGCTTGGCGCGCGCGAGGTCGCGCTTGAACGGCTCGTAGAATGCCCGAACCGTGTCGACCCACTTGCGCTCGCCTTCCTCGATCTTGTCGAGGTTGTCTTCCATCTGCGCCGTGAACTCGACGTTCATGATGTCCTGGAAGTACGGGATCAGCTTGTCGGTCACGGCCATGCCGAGCTCGGTCGGCGTGAGCGTGCGCCGCTCGCGGTGCACGTAGCCCCGATCGTTGATGATCGTGCCCAGGATCGACGCGTAGGTCGACGGCCGGCCGATCCCGAGCTCCTCGAGCGCCTTGATCAGCGAGGCCTCGGTGAAGCGCGGCGGCGGCTGCGTGAAGTGCTGCTTGGGATCCAAGGTGAGGAGCGTCAGCACCTCGCCCTCTTCCAGCAGCGGGACCTGGCCTTCTGGGTCTTGCTCTGGCTGGGGCTCCTCTTCGTCCCGACTCTCCTCGTAGACGGCCGTGAAGCCCTTGAACTTGAGGGTGGCGCCCTGCGCCCGGAAGAGGCACTGCCCGGCCTCGATGTCGGCGCCCACCGTGTCGTAGACCGCGGGCATCATCTGGCTGCCCAGGAAGCGCTCCCAGATCAGCCGGTAGAGCGCCATCTGGTCCTTGGAGAGGAACTGCGCGACGGCCCGAGGCTCGTTTCTGAGCTCGGAGGGGCGGATCGCCTCGTGCGCCTCCTGGGCGCTCCCGCGCGAGCGGTACGTGGGCGGCGCCTCGGGAACGTACTCATCCCCGATTCGTGCGATCACCCAGCCGCGTGCCGCGGCCTGCGCCTCGCGCGCCACCCGGACCGAGTCGGTACGCATATAAGTGATGAGGCCTTCGGCGCCCTCGGCCCCGAGATCGATCCCTTCATAGAGCTGCTGCGCGATCGTCATGGTCTTGCGCGCCGTGAAGCCGAGCTTCTTGCCCGCCTCCTGCTGCAACGTGGAGGTGATGAACGGGGGCGCCGGGTTTCGGCGGCGCTCACCGCGCGTGACGGACTTGACGACGAACCGGGCGCCGTCGAGCGAGGCCATCAGGGCGCGCGTCGTCTCCTCGTTGCCGAGTGACGCCTTCTCGCCCGCGACTTCCTTCAACGTGGCCACGAACTCCGGCGGTCGGGCCGCCTTGAGCCGCGCGTGGAGCGACCAGTACTCGACCGGCAGGAACGCCTTGATCTCGCGCTCGCGGTCGACGATCAGCCGCACCGCCACCGACTGCACACGTCCGGCCGAGAGACCGCGCTGGACCTTTTCCCAGAGCAAAGGCGACAGGCTGTAGCCCACGAGGCGATCGAGCACGCGGCGCGCCTGCTGGGCGTCGACCTTTTTCAGATCGATCTTGCCCGGCTGCGTGAAGGCGGCCTTGACCGCGCGCTCGGTGATCTCGTTGAACGTGATGCGGTAGACGTTCTTCTTGGCGACGCCGAGCTCTTCCGCGAGGTGCCAGCCGATCGCCTCACCCTCACGGTCGGGGTCGGTGGCGACGTACAGCGCTTCGACCTTCTCGGCGGCCTTCTTCAGGTCGTCGAGGATCTTCTTCTTGGCCGGCGAGACGACGTACTTCGGCTTGAAGTTCTTCTTCGGGTCGACGCCGAGCTGTGACTTCGGCAAGTCCCGGACGTGGCCCATCGAGGCCTTGACGATGTACTTCGAGTCCAGATATTTCTGGATCGTCTTGACCTTGGTCGGTGACTCCACGACGACCAACGACCGTTTCGCCGCCACCTACGCTCTCCTCGCGCGCGTCTCGAGCGAGACCCACCGCTGTCCCGCAAGCTGCCGGGCCCATCCGCCCAGCTCGAGGGTCACGAGCAACGCCGCCGCTCGCGCGGGAACGAATCCCGAGCGCACGATCAGCTGCTCGATGTGCTGCGGCTCATCCTGAGCCAAACACCGCAACATTCGACCCTCGTCACTCTCGTTCTCGGGCGCGTGCTCCTCGCCCGTCGACGCCGACAACCCGCGTACGGCGCGGCGCCATTGCTCTGGCAATTCTGACACGATGTCCTGCCAGCATGTAACGAGTTTAGCACCGTCCTGTATGAGTCGATTGGCGCCGACGCTCGTCGGTGACGTGATTCGGCCAGGAACGGCGAAGGTTTCGCGGCCCAGATCGCCTGCGAATCCCGCCGTGATCAGGGCACCGCTGCGCTCCGCGGCCTCGACCACGACGACGCCGAGCGCCAGCCCGGCGAGCGTGCGGTTGCGCGCGGGAAAGTGCCCGGCCAGCGCGGGCATGCCTGGCGGAAACTGCGACAGGATCGCGCCCTGGGATTCGATGGCGCGGGCGAGCGGCACGTTCTCCCGCGGGTAGACGACGTCGACGCCGCAGCCGAGCACGGCCAGGGTCCGTCCGCCCGCCGCCAGGGCGCTCCGGTGCGCGGCGGTGTCGATCCCGCGCGCCAGGCCGCTCACGATCGTCACGCCGCGCGCGGCCAGGTCCGAGGCGAGCTGCTCGGTCGCGGCGATCCCATACGGTGTGCAGCGCCGCGAGCCGACGATCGCGATGGCGAGCGCGTCGTCGGCGTGGAGCTCGCCGCGCACATAGAGGGCGGGCGCCGAGGGAATCGCGCGCAGCAGCGCGGGGTAGCGGGGGTCTCCGGGACGAAGCTCCATCATGGTCGTCACGCGTCGCGGATTTTCAGTATAGCGAAGCGATCGAGCGCGCCAGAGAGCCCGAACGGATACGGCGCGACGCGCTACCGCCGCGCGGCGGAGTGCGTGGCGATCAGCGACCGGGCCATCGCGGCCGACTCGGACTTCGGATACTCGTTGACCACGCGCTGCCAGGCCTGCTGCGCGCGCGGCACGTCGCCCAGGCGGAGATAGCAGAGACCGATCTTGAGCTGCGCGTCGGGCGCCTTCTGTGGGCCGTGCTCGAACACCTTCTCGAACTCGACGAGCGCCTGCCGGTAGTCTCGCTGCGCCCAGTACGCTTCGCCGATCCAGTACTGCGCGTTGCCGGCCAGCGGATGCTTCGGATACTTCGCGATGAAGTCGAGGAAGTCGATCACCGCTTGCCCGTGCTCGCGCGCTCGATACGTGGCGAGCGCGGCGGCATACTCCTGCTCCGGATTGCCGCCGGCCTTCTGAGCGGGTTTCGCCGGCGTGACGGTCGTCGCCGCCGGTGGCACCACCGGAGCCGGCGGCGGCGTCACGCGAGGTTTCTCGACGGCCGCGCTGGACGGTATGACCGCCGGCGGCGGCGCCGACGTCGGGGATAGCGTCGGCGACGGCAACATCGTCGCGGCCGGCGGCGGCGCGGGAGCCGGCGGTGGCGAGATCGACGCTCGACCGGACGGCGCGGGCGCCGGGACCGGGGTCGTCACCGTCGGAGCGGGCGGCAACGGCGCGTGGCACCGGCGACGTCACGGCGGAGCTTGGCGGCAACGGCGCAGGGACCCGCGTCGTTCCGGCTGGTGCTGGAGCGGGCGCCGGCGTCGGAGTCGGCGCGCCCGATACTGCCTGTCGGGGGCGTGAGGGCTTCGACTTGCGTCCGCGTGGCCGCGATCGCCATCTCGTTGGCATCGGCGCGTCGGCTGAGCCGCCCGACCTCGTCTCCGAGTGCCGGGATGTCGAGCGACTGAAGCTGGGAGGTGATCGTGGCGACGCCGCGGCTGGTGGCTTCTTGAGCGACGCGCATCTCGGCGAGCTCCGAGCGGAGCCGCCCAACTTCGGATTCGAGTCGGTCCACCGCACGCCGACTCGCGCAGCCGCCAGCGAGAATCGCCAGCGCGGCCAACACGCAGAGGCCTCGGCTCATCCGTGTCGACCGTAGCACGCGAAAGAAAACGCTGTCAACGCCTCAGCGCGTTCTCGGCTCGAGTGAGCGCAGCACGATGACGTCGACCGCCTCGCCGGCGCCGATCGTGGTGTCGGGAGCGACGACGGCGAGCCCGTCGGCGAGCACCATGGAGCGCAGGATCGCCGAGCCCTGGTCGCCGGTGAGCTGCGCGCCGTAGCCCTGCGCATCCTCCCTGAGGGTGACGCGGAGATAGCCGCGCCGCGATCCCGGGTTCGCGATCGGCTCGATCGCGCGTGCCCGAAGCCGTGGACGGTCGAGCACGTGCGCGCCTGCCATCCGTCGCAAGGCGGGGCGAACGAAGAGCTCGAACGTCACCATCGCGGACACGGGATTGCCGGGCAGCCCGAAGACCGGCTGGGTGCCGCGGGTGCCGAACGTGATCGGCTTACCCGGGCGCATCGACACCTGCCACAGATGGAGCTCGGCGCCGCTCCGCTCGAGCGCCTCGCGGACCAGATCGAGCTCTCCGACCGACACGCCCGCGGACGTCACGAGCACGTCGGCGGACCTGAGTCCCCACCGCACCCGCTCGATGATCGCCTCGAGCTGGTCGGGCGCGACGCCCAGGTTGACGGGCTCGGCTCCCGCTTCGATCACCTGCGCCATGAGCGAGTACGTGTTGGTGTTTGGAATCTGGGCCGGGCCCGGCTGTGTCCCGAGGTCCGCGAGCTCGTTGCCGGTTGAAAGGATCGCGACACGCGGACGGCGGTAGACACGAACCTGCGAGTACCCGAGCGTCGCGAGAAGGCCCACTTCCGCCGCGCCGATGACGCCGCCGGGCTCGACCACCACGTCACCGGTCCGAACGTCCTCCCCCGCGGGGCGCACGTAGGCGCCGGGGGCGATGCGTCCGCGGACCGTGACCCGGTCGCCGTCGGCGGCGACGTCCTCCTGAGGCACGACCGCGTCGGCGCCCTCTGGAAGCGGCGCGCCGGTGAAGATCCGCATCGACTCGCCCGCCCCGAGCGCTCGGGACGGCATGGTGCCGGCGATGATCCGGCCGACGACGGCGAGCTCGACGGTTCCGTTCGTGTCCGTGGACCGGACGGCGTACCCGTCCATCGACGAATTCGGCCACGGCGGAATCGTCGCCCGCGAGACGATGGGCTCGGCCAGCACACGCCCGAGCGCCGCCATGATCTCGACGCGCTCGATTGATAGCGGCACTACGCGTGAAAGAATCCCTTCGCGCGCGTCCTCGACGGTAAGCACACGGTTACTCTACTACACGCGCAGGGGGCCGAGGGGCGGGCTGGGGATGCCCCCCGCGACCTGTGTAGGTACGGCAACTTGAACTGCAAGCGAATGGTTTCGTCTCTTTGCAGTCTTCGCGCGCAGGTCGCGGGGGGCATCCCAGCCCGCCCCTCGGTCCCCGGTGACGCGAAGGACTAGTGACCGGTGTGCGGCAGATTGAGGACGGGCTTGAAGTAGCCGAAGAACCAGCGGCGGCTCAGGACGAAGAGCGCCAGGAAGCCGGCGGTGATCGCGAGATCGCGGAGCGTGAGCGGCAGGTGCAGGCTGGATGAGACCGACGGAAAGACGAGGAAGACCCGCTCGAGGAAGATCCCCACCAGTCCGAACACCGCCACCACGACGAGCGGGGCGTGTCGCTGCGGCGGCCGGCCGGTGAGTCGCTTGAGCAGATACGCGAATGGGATCAGCCAGCCCACCACGAGCACCACCCACGCCAGGGTCATCCACGGCTGCACGAAGACACGCTGGATGAAGAATCGCGTCTCGACCGGCACGTTGCCATACCAGATCACGATGTACTGCGACCAGAAGAAGTACATCCAGACGATCGAGAGCGCGAACTGCAGCTTGGCGACGTCCTGGACCGCGTCGGGCGGGATCGAGGCGCGCCCGCGGGCATTGGTCCGGACCGTGAGGATCGACAGGAGGCAGAACGCGGTGTAGAGCGCGCTCACCGCGAAGTACCCGCCGTAGAGGCCGCTGTACCATCTCGGGTCGAGCGACATCAGCAGATCGAAGCCCCAGAGCGAGACCGTCACGAGCCAGAGCATCAACAAGATCACCGCGATGCGGTTGCGATGCGCGCGCTCGCGCTCGTCGTCCGGCGGGATCGCGTCACGCAGCAACGCCCGCACGAACGCGAAGCAGACGGCGAAGAGCACCGCGGCGAGCACGTACGTCCTGAGCCAGAAGAACGGCACGTTCAGCCAGGCGGCCTTCGCCGGGATCGGCTTCGTGACCCACGGATAGAGAACGGTCTGACCGGCGTACAGCACGAGAAAGAGCACGAACGAGATCGGCAGGAACCCGGCCGTCGTCAGCGCGATGCGCCGCACGCTCGGGGACCAGCGCGCCTCGGTGACCTGCATCATGCCCGCGATCGCCGGTCCGCTCACGGCGATCCCGGACCAGAACACGAGGTTCACGAGATAGATCGACCAGACCTGCTGGGCGTCGGATGAGTTCGCGCCGACCAGGAACACGACCGCGCCGAGCGCGGCGACGAGACTCCAGAAGACCGTCATTTCTGGGCGATCGACCGCAGGAAGTTCACGATGTGCCATGCCTCTTGCGTCGACAGCGCCTCGCCGTACGCGGGCATCACGGCCCCGCCCACGACGATGTAGCTGTGCCAGTAGCCGTCGGTCCGCTGCTTCTGGAGCTCGGCGTTCGTCAGGTCCGGCGTCGGGATGAATTTCGTCGCGACGAGCCCGCTCGTCCCACCCTTCGCCTTCGGGACCGTGGCAGGGCACGCAGAAGGTCGCGAAGCGCTCCTTGCCGATCGTCACGGAGGCCTCGGAGGCCTTCACCGGATTCGGCTGCTTGGCCGCGACGTCGCGCTGCTCCTTGGGGATGATCAGATCACCGCCGCGCGGGACCACGCCCGGCGGCATCGAGAACACGCGCTCGCCCGGCATGATCCGCGCGGTGTGCGTCATGTTGTCGTTCCAGCGGACGACGATCGCCGCGCCCCACGCTCCGGCGGCGGCGCCGACCACCAGCAGCATCAGGATGAAGACGTATTTCATGGGAGCGGGGGCCTTGAGGCCGGCTTGGACCGAGGGTGGCCTGAGATAGGTGCGGCGTGGCTCCGCTCGCCCGATCTGACCCGATGGCTGATCGTTTTTTTCATCGCGGCTTTGACTTCTTCGGCGCCCGCTCCTCGGAGGAGCTCGTGGACCGACGCGGCGCGTTCGGGGGCGCAGTGGACGGCCACGCCGAAGCGGTCGTTGGTGAAGCGCGGATCGTAGCTCGTGCTCGGCCGCAGCCGCGGGAGCCGCCCGAGCACGACCATGCCGATGACCGTCGCGAACCCGGCGAAGAGCACCATCAGCTCGAACGCGATGATGAAGAACGGCGGCAGCGAGGAGCCGCTGATGACCGCCTCCGCTCACCGGTTGCATGTACTTGCCGCCGGTGACCAGTCCCCACACCATCGAGCTCCAGATCGTCAGGATGAAGGCCGAGGCGATTCCCGTGAGCCCGCCGATCAGGGTGAAGAGCCGCACGCGGCTGACCGGCCGGTCGCGCTCGAGCACCTCCTCGATCTCGTGGACGGGCAGCGGCGTGTAGACCGTGAGGTCGTGGTAGCCGCGCGCGCGCAGCTCCTCGAGCGCGCGCACCGTCGTGTCGACGTGGGCGAAGACGCCGAGGACCGTCTCAGTGGCCATGGGCTCTGTCCCGGATCGGCGGCGGGATCGTCTCCTTGACCTCGACGATCGACAGCGACGGCATCAGCTTGATGAAGCCGAGGAACAGCAGGAAGAAGAACGAGAAGCTGCCGATCACGATCATCGTGTCCGTCGGGGCTCGGATAGTAGATGCCCCACGTGTACGGATAGAAGTCGTGGCCGAGCGACGGGACGATGATGTTGAAGCGCTCGAACCACATCCCGATCAGCACCAGGATCGACACGATGTACAGAATGACCGGGCTCGTGCGCGCCCGCTTCCAGAAGAGGATCAGCGGCGCCACGCAGTTGCAGAAGTACATCGTCCACAGCGCCCACGCGTAGGTCTGTCGTCACCTTCCAGAAGAGCGACGCCTTCTCGATGTGCTCGCCGCTGTAGAGCGACGTGAACACCTCGCAGATGTAGAAGTAGGTCAGGACGAGGCCGGTGACCAGGATCAGCTTGCCCATCGCGTCCAGATGCTTGTCGGTGACGTACGCGTGCAGGTGGAAGAAGTGCCGCATGGGCAGCATCAGGATCAGCACCATCGCGAAGCCGGAGAAGATCGCGCCATCGACGAAGAACGGCGCGAACAGCGTCGAGTGCCAGCCCGGGACGAGCGCCATCGCGAAGTCCCAGGACACGACGCTGTGCACGGAGAGCACGAGCGGCGTCGCCAGCGAGGCCAGCAGGCCGTACGCGCGGCGGTAGTGGCGCCACTGCGTGTCCGAGCCCTCCCACCCGAGCGCCAGCATCGAGAAGATCCGCCGGCGCCAGCCGGTCGAGGCGTCGCGCAGCGCGGCGATGTCCGGCACCAGCCCGACGATGAAGAAGACCGTGCTGACCGAGAGGTAGGTCGAGATCGCGAACACGTCCCACACGAGCGGCGAGCGGAAGTTCGGCCAGAGGAAGCGCTGGTTCGGGTACGGCAACAGGAAGTACGCGAACCACATCCGCCCGGCGTGGATCAGCGGGAACAGCCCGGCGGTCATGACCGCGAAGATCGTCATCGCCTCGGCGCCGCGGTAGATCGACGTCCGCCAGCGCGCGCGGAACAGATACAGGATGGCCGAGATCAACGTGCCGGCGTGGCCGATACCGATCCAGAACACGAAGGTGGTGATGTACAGCGCCCACATCTGGGGCACGCGCTTGCCGGCCATGCCCATGCCCCACCAGACCTGGCCGGTCCAGGCGCCGAAGAATCCGGCGAGCAGGAGCGCCACGAAGCACATCCAGGCGAAGTAGAGGTTGCCCGGCGGATCGAGGGTCCGGAGGACGTCGCGGTTGACGTCGGCGAACGTGGGAGCGGTCGTCCGGTTGTCGCTCATCGGCTCACGCGTGTCCGCGCACGACCTTGCGGAGATAGGTGATCGAGGGCCGCGTGCCCACCTCTTCCAGGACGTGATACGCGCGCGGCGAATGCGTCAGCTTCGCCGCCGTGCTTGCCTCGTCCTTGAGGTTGCCGAACGTGATCGCCTGCGTCGGGCACGTCTGCTGGCACGCCGTCTGGATGTCGCCGTCTCGGACCGCGCGCTTCTCGTCCTTCGCCCGATCCTTGCCGGCGATGATGCGCTGCATGCACATCGTGCACTTCTCCATCACGCCGAGCTGGCGGACGGTGACGTCCGGGTTCAGCTGGACCTCGAGCGGCGTCGGGAACTCGTACTGGAACCAGTTGAATCGACGCACGTGGTACGGGCAGTTGTTGCCGCAGTACCGTGTCCCCACGCAGCGGTTGTAGACCTGCCCGTTGAGCCCTTCCTCGGTCCGGTACGCCGCGTACACGGGACATACGGGCTCGCACGGCGCGACCTCGCAGTGCTGGCAGAGCATCGGCAGGAACATGTTCGTCGGATGCTCGGGCTTGCCGTCCGCCCAGCGCTCGATGCGGATCCAGTTGAGCTGACGGCCGTAGGCCGCCGACGCCTTGCCGACGATCGGCACGTTGTTCTCGGCCTGGCAGGAGGTCACGCACGCCTGGCAGCCCACGCAGGCGTCGACGTCGATCGTCATGCCCCAGCGCGGGCCGGGATATTTCTGCTCCTCGTACAGGGTGGGATGCGGTGTCTCCGCGCCGCGGCCGCGCAGCGCCTGCTCGCGCGCCGCGCCGAGATCGACGTGCTGCGCCAGCTCGCGATCGTCCTGATCGTGCGTCGCCTGCAGCACGGCGAGCGGACGGCGCGTGCCGAGCTTCGTCAGGGTCACCTTCACGCTCATGAACGCCAGCCCGCCGGACGCCGGGTCGGGCGTGGCCGGCAGGATGTCCATCGGGTTCACCGATTTCGTGTCGGCGGCGACGTATCGCGGGCGCTGATAGGGCGCGTAGCGGTGGCCCATAGGAATCGCGACGGCCGAGGGATGGAGGGTCGGCGAGATGTACGCGGGCAGCTCGATCGTCCCTTGAGACGATTTCACCGCGACCATGTCGCCGCGCGTGACGCCGAGCTTGGCGGCGGTCTCGGTCGAGATCTCGACCCACGCGTCCCAGACCGCCTGCGTCATCGAATCCGGCGCTTCCTGGAGCCACGAGCTGATCGCGCTTCGCCCGTCGTAGAACCTGAGCGACGGATACGCGAGAAGCGTCAGACCGCTGCCGTCGCCGTCGAGCTTCGCGGGCGCCGGATCGCCGCCGGCGATCTTCAAGGTCACCGCCGCCGGCGCGACCTCGCCGAAGAGGCCGCCGCGTCGAAGGGCGCCCTCGAGCTCTCCCTTAATCAGCGGGGCCCAAGCTGCTTTCACATATTGCTCGAAGGTCGGCCACGGGATCGGCCCCTTGCCTTCCTCGGCGCCGAGCGCCGCCCGCCCGATGCGAAGGAGCGTGTCGCCCATCGGCCGCGAATCGCGGATCGGGGACATCGTCGGCTGGAGGAATCCGACCACGCCCTCACGCGGCGAGTAGTCGCCCCACGACTCGAGCCAGTGCGTGTCGGGCAGGACGACGTGGGCGAGCTCGCTGGTCTGGTCGGGAACGTTCGCGAAGCTGACGACCAGCGCGACCTTGCGGATCGCGTCGGCCAGCTTGAGCCCGGAGGGCAAGGTGAAGGCCGGGTTCACGCCCGGGCCCAGGATGAGCACCTCGACCTCGCCGTTCGCCATCGCGCCCGCGAGGCTGGCCACCTCCGCATACGGGGTGACCTTCCCGTAGGCCGAGTCGGCGCCGAACCGCACGGTCTTGCCGACGTTGCCCGCCGCCGCGTTCAGGAGATTGATCGCGACCTGCGTCTGGGTCGCGTTGGTGCCGGTGACGGAGACGCCGCCGCCGACCGCGAGCCCGGGCTTGCCGTGGGCGAACACCTTCGCGATGTGCTTGATCGTCTCGATGCCGACTCCGCTCTCGTCCGAGGCGCGCTTGAGATCGACCGACGCGACCGCGTCGCTGAATCGCTTGTCCGCCGTCCCCTCGTCCACCATGACGCGGAGGATCGCGAGGGCGAGCAGCCCTTCGGTCCCGGGCGCGTTCCTGACCCACTCGTCGGCGTTCGACGCCGTCAGCGACTGGCGAGGCTCGACGTGGATGAACGTGCCGGCGCGTCCGTCCCTGAACGAGTGCATGCGCGCGAACGTACGCGCGTAGTTGACGTTCGAGAGCCAGGTCTCGATGAAGTCCGCGCCGAACGACAGCACCACCTCGGCGTCTTCGAAGGCGTAGTACGGGATCGCGTCGCGATTGAACGTGAGCCGGTTCGCGGCGCGAATCGACTCGTACGCGAACGGCTCCAGGGTGACCCGCGGGCGCGCGCCGAGCGCCTGGACCCAGCGGTCGAGCATCCCGCCCAGGCTGCCGTTCTCGAGCTGCGTGACGACCGCGATCGCCCGTCCCTTGCCGCCCGTCTTGAGCGCGGCGATGCGATCGGAGACCATCTTGCTCGCGGCGTCCCACGTCGCGGACTTGAAGCCGGCGCTTCCCTCGCGAACGAGCGGGCCCGCGATCCGGTCGGGATGGTAGAGCCTCTGCAGGGCCGCCTGGCCGCGCATGCAGAGCGCGCCCGCGTTGACGGGATGATCCGGGTTCCCCTCGAGCTTGACGATGCGTCCTTCGCGATTGCGCGCGATGACTCCACACCCCGCCGGGCACTCACGGCAGACCGTGGCGAACCAGGACGCGACACCCGGCACGAGCTGCTCGTTCGGCACGACCAGCGGAAGAATCGTCTCGCTCGCCTGCTGGCAGCCGCCGGACGCGGCCGCGGCGCCGGACACCGTGACGATCTTGAAGAAGTCGCGTCGATTCATCTACCGGGTTCTCCGGATCGCGGGCGGCGCGAGCTCACCGGCTCCGTTTTTCAATGGTGGCAGGTCACGCAGTCGAGCGGCGCATGTTTGCCGGCCGTCTCGTTCTGCTGGCGATGGCACTCCACGCACCAGCCCATCGTCAGGGGCGGCGGCGCGGGCTTGAAGCCCACGAGATGCAGCAGGTCGACCGTCAGCTTCGGGCCGGTCTCGCGCCGCGAAGGTCGTCATCGTTTCCACGGGACCATGACAGCCCTGACACTTGCAGGCCGGCGCGGATGTGCGCCTTGTGCGGAAAGTACGTGAACTCCGGCAGCTTGTTCACGCGCACCCAGGGAATCGGCTCCTTCTTCGCCTGGTATTCGGCGAGCTTCTTCACCTCCGGCAAGGCCGCGCCGGCGATCTTGTGGCATCCCATGCAGCGCTCGACGGACGGAAGCCCCGCGTACTCGGAGCGGCGCGCGTCGCTGTGACAGTACTGGCAATCGATCTTGTAGGTGCCGGCGTGGACGTTGTGCGGAAAGTTGATGGGCTGCGCCGAAGGCTTCGCGGCGGCGGCCGGCTGGCGGCTCCACGACGAGATCGCCAGGAAGACCAGAACGGCTAGGAGCGCCGCGCCGAGTGCGCCTACTCCTGCCTTCGCCATCATCGACGGTCGATTGTCCTCCGGCGGTTTTCTAGATTGCTCGTGAACGCTATCACGTGGTCCCGGCGGCCGTCAATCTATTCGCGCGGTTCGAGCGTGCTCGCGCGAGCGCTCAGCCCGCGGCCAGCGCCTCGCCCGCGGCGCGCGCCGCGAACGCGATGTCGGCGTCGGTGTGCGCGAGCGAGACGAACGCGGCTTCGAATTGTGACGGCGCGAGAAATACTCCGCGTTCGAGCATGCCGTGGAAGTAGCGCGCGTAGCGCTTGGTGTCGGAGTGCTTGGCCGACGCGTAGTCGGTGACGGGCCCGGCGCAGAAGAAGCCCGTCAGCATCGAGCCCACGCGGTTGACCGTCAACGGAACGCGGGCGCGCTCGGCGCCGGCGCGGAGCCCCCGCTCGAGCTCGCCGCCGAGCGCCTCCAGACGACCATAGACGTCGCGATCGCGAAGCCGCGTGAGCGTCGCCAGCCCCGCCGCGACCGCGAGCGGATTCCCCGACAATGTCCCGGCCTGATAGACGGCGCCGAGCGGCGCCACGTGGTTCATCAGGTGCCGTGATCCGCCGTAGGCGCCGACGGGTAGTCCGCCGCCGATGACCTTCCCGAGACACGTGAGGTCGGGCCGCACGCCGTAGAGTGCCTGGGCGCCGCCGTACGCGACGCGGAAGCCGGTGATGACCTCGTCGAAGATCAGCACGGCGTCGTGCGCCCGCGTGACCTCGCGAAGCCCCTCGAGAAATCCCGGGCGCGGCGGCACGACACCCATGTTGCCGGCCACCGGCTCGACGATGACCGCCGCGATCTCGCGGCCGCGCTCACGGAAGATGGCCTTGACGGCCTCGAGATCGTTGAACGGTGCCGTCACGGTCAGCTGCGCGAGCGGCCCGGGCACGCCGGCGCTGTCGGGAATGGAGAACGTCGCGCCGCCCGAGCCGGCCTTCACGAGCAGGCTGTCGGCGTGACCGTGATAGCAGCCGTCGAATTTGAGCAGCAGCGGACGACCGGTCGCGCCCCGCGCCAGCCGGATCGCGCTCATCGCCGCCTCGGTCCCCGAGCTGACGAGCCGCACGAGCTCGATCGACGGGTACGCGGCGGTGATCGCCTCGGCCATCTCGACCTCGAGCCCGGTCGGCGCGCCGTAGCTCGTGCCTCGCGTCGCCGCTTCGGTGACCGCCGCGACGACCGTCGGGGCCGCGTGGCCGAGGATCAGCGGTCCCCACGAGCCGAGGAAGTCGAGATACGACCGGCCGTCGACGTCCCAGAGTCGCGCCCCCTCGCCGCGCGCGACGAAGAACGGCTCGCCGCCGACGCCGCGGAAGGCGCGGACCGGGCTGTTGACGCCGCCGGGAATCACGCGGGAGGCGGCCTCGAACAGACTCTTCGAGTCGCGCATCAGGAGCTCCGTCCGAGTCGCGCACCGATGCCGAGGCGCTCCCACACGCGGCCGGCCGCGAACGAGAGTCGCTCGTGCCAGCGCCAGCGATCCGAGTCGAGCTGGACCTGGACGAAGTCGCGCTCCGCCGGGCTCCACTGAAACGCGGCGACCGCCTCGGCGCGTCCGGCCATCACGGACGTGACCAGATAGGTCGCCGACGGGTACGTCGGCTCGCCGCTGATCTGCGCCTGCTGTCGATCGGTCGGCGAGAAGTACGCGCCGGCGTCGACGTGGGAGTGATAGATCACCGCGACCTCGTACCCCTCGCCCTCCAGACGTCCGATGCGCAGGAGATCCTTGGGATCGATGAAGTAGGCGGTCCGCGCGTCGCGCGGGTGGCGCTGCGGATCCTTGGCGTGGAGCTCGTCCTGGATGTTCCGGCACCGCACGAGCCGGCGTAGCTGCCCTTGCTCGAGGATGACTCCGCACGACTCGCGCGGGTACTCCTCGACGGCCTGCCGGCGGATCGCCTCGAGCTCCTCCGCGGTGACGATCGCGCGCGCCCCGCCCGCGAGCGCCGGGATGATCGCGACCTCGTCACCATCCTTCAGGGGCGTGCGCAGTCCCTGCAGGGACTCGATCGCCTCGCTGTTCACGTAGATGCTCACGTGGTGATGCACCTCGCCGCCCTCGTCGCGCACGAGGCCCTTCAGGCCGCCGAACGAGGCCTCGAGCTGATCGAGCAGGCGGCTCACATCGTGCGCGGCGACCTGGATCCGATCGCGATTGTCGGTGGCCCGACGAAACGACGTCGGAATGTAGACCGTGACGGACATGCCTAGCCTCCGGGACTCAGATACCGCTCGCCGGTGTCCGGGAGGACCGTGACGACCAGCTGGCTCGGGGTCATCTCCGCGGCGACCGCGCATGCCGCGAACACCGCGGCTCCGGCCGAGACCCCGACCAGGAGGCCTTCCTCGCGCGCGAGACGTCGGGACCACGCGAGGGCGTCCTCGTCGCGCACCTGGATGATCCGATCGATGATCGCGCGATTGAGGACGCCGGGCACGAACGAGGCGCCGATGCCCTGGATCGCGTGAGGCCGCGCCTTGCCGCCCGAGAGCACGGGCGACGCCGCCGGCTCGACGGCCACGATGCGGACCGCCGGAATCTTCTCCTTGAGGACCTCGCCGACGCCCGTGAGCGTCCCACCGGTCCCGACGCCGGCGACGAAGGCGTCGAGGCGGCCCCCGACGGCGTCCAGGACTTCGAGCGCGGTGGTGCGCCGGTGCGCCTCGGGATTTGCGGGGTTCTCGAACTGCTGCGGCATGAAGTAGTCCGGGTGCTCGCGCAGGAGCTCGCGCGCGGCGTGGACCGCGCCCGTCATGCCCTCGATGGCGGGTGTCAGGTGGAGCTCGGCGCCGAACCGCGCCAGCAGGCGCTGGCGCTCGACGCTCATGTCGTCGGGCATCGTCAGGATCAGCCGGTAGCCGCGGACCGCGGCCGCCATCGCCAGCCCGATGCCGGTGTTGCCGCTCGTGGGCTCGACGATCGTCGCGCCCGGCTTCAGGACGCCCCGGCGCTCCGCGTCCTCGACCATCGAGACGGCGATGCGATCCTTGACGCTCCCGCCGGGATTGAGCGACTCGACCTTGGCCGCCACCATCGCGCCGCCGGGCTTCGGCAGCCGGTTCAGCCGCACCATCGGCGTCCGGCCGACCAGCTCGAGGACCGACTTCGCGATCTTCGGCGTCGTCATATGTGGTACATCGGCCGCACGGCGCTCCGGCGCGCGATCGCGCGAACGGCCAGGTCGCCGAACGTGAGCTGGTCGACCACCTTCGAGACCGCGTTGGAGATCTCGTCCCACAGCTCGGCGAGGTCGTGACGCTCGCCGGTCCCCCGGCCGCCGCGGCGCTGCGCCTCGAAGGGGGCGCCGGTCCCTTCCACCGCTCGCAGGACGTCTCCCACGCTGATGTCCTCCGGCGGCCGTGTCAGCTGGTAGCCGCCCGCTGATCCTCGCTTCGACGTCAAGAGACCGGCGCGCTTCAGCGCCAGCAGCACCTGCTCGAGATAGCGCTGGGGGATCGCCTGGCGCCGTGCGATTTCCTGAATGGCCGTGAGGCCGCGCTCGCGATGGAGCGCGAGATCCAGCACCGCCTGAATCGCGTACTCGCCCTTCGCTGAGATGCGCATCTCAGCCCAAACGATTCGGAGCCATGGCTCAGCTCACACGATCCCGGTTTGCAAGGTTCGCTTCGCCATGCAGGGCCATGGCTCAGCTCACACCACCGCGCTCGAGAAGGCGCGCGGCGTCGCGGGCGAAGTAGGTGATCACGACGTCGGCGCCGGCGCGACGGATGGCCGTGAGGGCTTCCATCATCGCGCGCTCCTCGTCGAGCCAGCCGAGGCGGCCCGCGGCGCGAATCATCGCGTATTCGCCCGAGACCGAGTAGGCGGCGAGCGGAACTCCGAACTCCGCCTTCGCGCGCGAGATGATGTCGAGATACGGCAGCGCCGGCTTGACCATGACGATGTCCGCGCCCTCGTCCAGATCGAGCGCGATCTCGCGCATGGCCTCGGCAGAGTTGGCCGGGTCCATCTGGTACGAGCGCCGGTCGCCGAATTGCGGCGCCGAGTCCGCGGCATCCCGGAAGGGGCCGTAGAAGCTCGACGCGTACTTCGCCGAGTAGGCCATGATCGGCGTGTCGGTGAAGCTCGCCTCGTCGAGCGCCTCGCGGATCGCACCGACCCGGCCGTCCATCATGTCGGAGGGCGCGACCAAGTCGGCGCCGGCCTCGGCGTGCGAGACCGCGACGCGCGCCAGCAGCTCGAGCGTCGGATCGTTGCGCACGGTGCCGCCTTCGACGACGCCGCAGTGGCCGTGGCTCGTGTACTGGCAGAGGCACACGTCGGTCGCCACCAGGAGGTCCGGCACCACGTCCTTCACCGCCCTCACCGCCTGCTGCACGATGCCGTCCTCGGCGTACGCCTCCGAGCCGCGCGGGTCCTTCTCGACGGGCAGCCCGAACAGCAGCACGCCGGGAATGCCCAGGCTCGCGACGTCCTTCATGTCCTTCACCAGCTCGTCGATCGAGAGGCGGAACTGGCCGGGCATCGAGCCGATCGGCTCGCGAACGCCGCGGCCGTGGACGATGAACAGCGGGTAGATGAGATCGTCGACCGCGAGCGCGGTCTCGCGGATCAGCTTGCGCATCAGGGGCTTCTCGCGAAGACGTCTGGGGCGGAACATCGCATGCGCCATCACACGCTCCTTCTGGGTCGGCGGCCGGCATTCCACGCGGCACGGGCGAAGTAATCGGTGAGCGCCCGCGCGAGAGCGGGGATCGTGTACTCGCTGGGCATGACATCGGTCGGCAGGCCGTATTCGGCGGCCGTCGCCGCCGTGATCGGGCCGATGGAGGCGACCGCGACCCGCCCGCGCCAGGCGCTCCGCTCCGCCTCGCTGAACTGCTCGGCGAAGTTCCGGGCGGTGGACGAGCTGGTGAACGTGACGGCGTCGACGGCACCCGACGCGAGCGCCTCGCGCAGCCGGACGACGCCGTCGTCGACTCGCCGGGTCTGGTATGCGGGCACCTCGGTCACGGCGGCGCCGAGGCGCCGGAGCTCGACGACGAGCACGTCGCGGGTCTCCTTCGCCCTCGGCAGCAGCACGCGGTCGCCGGGTCCGATGAGGCCGCGCAATCGGTCGACCAGTCCCTCGGCGCGGTACTCGGACGGCACCACCTCGGGGCGGACGCCGTGCTCGGCGAGCGCGTCGGCCGTCGCGGGGCCGATCGCCGCCACCCGCTTGCGCGCGATCGCCGCCCACGCGGTGCCGCGCGCCGCCAGGCGCCGGTCCACCATGGCGACGCCGTTCACGCTCGTGAAGATCACCCACGCGAACGACTCCAGCGCGGCGAGGGCCGTATCGAGCGGCTCCCACGACGCCGGCGGCTCGATCACGATCGTCGGCGCCTGCAGCACGCGGGCGCCGGCCGCTTCCAGGAGCTCGGCGAACCGCTGCGCCTGGGCGCGCGCCCGGGTGACGACGATCGTCCGGCCCTCGAGCGGCCGCTCCGCGGGCGTGCGGCCTACTCGCGCCATGACTTCCCCGGCTGCAGCGGCGCGATCGAGGAGGCGCCCTGATCGAGCAGCGAAGCGGCGAGCCGTCGGCCCAGACGCTCGGCGCCTTCGGTGCGTTCGGCTCCGGAGGCGCGCAGGACCTTGCGTCCGTCCTCGCTCGCGACGAGCGCGGTCATCTTGATATCGCCGCCCGCCTGGAGGGCATACGCGGCGACCGGCGAGTTGCACGAGGCGCCCAGGCGCGCCAGGCACGCGCGCTCGGCGAGCGCGCACGCGCGCGTCGGCGCGTGGTCGATCCGGCCGAGCAGTGAGGCGAGGCGAGTGTCGTCGGCCCGGCTCTCGACGGCCAGCACGCCCTGCCCGATCGCCGGCACGAACACGTCAGGGTCGAGGGGCTGGACGTGCGCGGGCGCGATCCCGAGGCGCGTCAGCCCGGCCGCCGCGAGGAGCACGCCATCGAGGCCCTCGCTCTCGAGCTTGCGGAGCCGGGTCTCGACGTTGCCGCGCAGCGGCTCGACGACGAGGTCGGCCCGCGCGGCGAGTGCCAGCGCGCGCCGCCGCGGGCTTCCGGTCCCGAGCCGCGCCCCCGGGCGAAGATCCTCGAGCCGGCGCGATTCTCGGGTGACCAGGACGTCGCGCGCGTCCTCGCGCTCCGGGAACGCCGCGAGCGTCAAGCCGGCGGGTGTCTCGGCCGGGAGATCCTTCAAGCTGTGCACGGCACAGTCGAGCGTGCCCGCGAGCAACATGTCTTCGATCTCGCGCACGAAGAGTCCCTTGCCGCCGATGGCCGCCAGCTGCACCTCGAGACGGCGATCGCCCTCGGTCCGCACCGGCACGATGTCGACCTCGGCTCCGAGCGCGCGCAGCGACGCGGCGACGCTCTCCGCCTGGATCAGCGCGAGCGGGCTTCCGCGCGTGCCGATCTTGATGGTCGTCGCGCGCGTCATCGGCGCCCCAACCCGAAGAGCTCGTGGACGAGCTCGAGCCATGACCGGGGTGAGCCGGCGCGGGACGACTCGCGGAGCTTGGTGATCGGCGCATGCAGGATCTTGTTCACGATCGCCGTCGACAAGGCCTCGATCGCGTCGCGCGTCTCCGGAGTCGCGGCGGGCAGCCGCGCGAGCGTGCGCTTGACCTCGCCGGTCCGAATCGCCTCGAGCCGCTCCCGCAGCGACACGATCGTCGGAATCACCTCGACGTCGCCCTGCCTGGCGAGGAACTTCGCGACCTCGCGCTCGACGAGCGCCTCGGCCCGATGCGCCTCGCGACCGCGCTCGCGGATGTTCGCGTCGACGACCTGCTTCAGGTCGTCGATGTCGTAGCAGTACACGTCGTCGAGCGTGTCGACGGAGCCCTCGACGTCGCGCGGGACGGCGATGTCGATGAAGAACAGCGGCCGGCCGCGGCGCCCGTGCATGACGCGCTGGACCGTCTCGCGCCGGATCACCGGCTCCGCCGCCCCGGTCGACGAGATGACGATGTCCACCGCGGCGAGCGCGGTCGACAGCTCGTCGAAGGGCACCGCGGTACCGGCCAGCGCGCGGGCCATCTCCTGGGCGCGCGCCCACGTCCGGTTCGTGACGTAGACCGGGAACACGCCCTGCTCGACCAGATGACGGGCGGCGAGCTCGCTCATCTTGCCCGCGCCGACCAGAAGGACGGCCTTGCCCTGGAGCCCGCCGAAGATCTTCTTGGCCAGCTCGACCGCGGCGAACGAGACGGACACCGCGTGCCGGGCGATCTCCGTCTCGGTCCGGACCTTCTTGGCGACGGTGAACGCCTGCGTGAACAGCGAATGCAGCGCGGGCCCGACCACTTCGCACGACTGGGCGATCGCGAAGGCGTCCTTCACCTGTCCGAGGATCTGGGGCTCGCCGATCACCATCGAATCGAGGCTCGATGCGACGCGGAAGGCGTGGCGCACGGCGTCGCCCTCGGCGTAGGTGTACAGGGCCGCCTCCACCGAGGTCGACTCCACGCCGCGGTGCCGGCAGAGCCGGCGAAACATCGTCGCGCGCGCCTCACCGGGCACGTCGGCGACCGCGTACACCTCGACGCGGTTGCAGGTCGAGAGAATGATCGCCTCGCGCACGACGCCCGTCGCGGCGATGTCGCGGAGGAGCTCGCGCAGCTTGTCCTCGTCGACGGCCAGCTGCTCTCGCAGCTCGACCGGAGCGTTGAGGTGCGAAAGACCCGAAACGAAGAGTGCCATCTATCCGCCGTGCTTTCCCGGTAGGAACAGACCGGCGCCAAGGGTCAGCATGAGGACGGCGAACCCGACGATGGCGAAATACGCCGCGCGCCGTCCATGCCAGCCGCCCGCGGCGCGTCCGGCGAGCGTCGCGGCGTACACGGTCCAGGCCACGTAGGACGACAGCGCCAGCGGATCGAAGGTGAAGACGCTGCCCCAAGCCGTTCCGGCCCAGAGAACACCCAGGATCAAGCCGGTCGTCAGGAACGGAAATCCGAGCGCCAAGGTGCGATACGTCAGCCGATCGAGCGTGGCCAGCGACGGAAGCGAGTAATAGAAGGTCCCGGGGCGGCGCTTGGCTCTGAGCTGACGCTCCTGCAGCAGATACATCACCGCGCCGGCGAAGTTGAGCACGAGCGCCGCGATACCCACGAGCGCCAGGCCGATGTGCACCCAGAGCCATGCGCCGCTCAACGTCGGACCGATCAGCGAGCGGGTCGGCGTCGACTGCAGGCTGAACAGGAGGGCCACGGGCAGGACGAACGCGCCCAGGACCGAGAGACCGTAGCGGCGCTCGATCCACATCTCGAGCAAGACGACGACCCAGACGGCGACCGACACGGCCTCGGGCATGCTGGCCAGCGGAGGGCGCCCGAGGTCGATCGCGAGGGCCAGGAGAGCGACGGTGTGCACAACCCAGGCGGACAGGGTCGCCAGCAAAGCCAACCGGTGCAGCAGCTCTTCCCGCTGGACCAGGTAGGCCAAGGCGAGGCCCGTCGCAGCGACGTACCCGATGATCGCGACCGTCAGCAGGCTCTGGTGCATAGGGTCTAAAAGATCAAGTGCAGCGAGAGTTTACCATATTCCCGATGCGAATTGACCGGCGAGCCCGGCCACCCATTTCTTCAACGGCCCAGCGCGTCACAGCCGTGGACGGGCGTGCTTCAAAACACTTTCCGTATCAATATTTTATATGTCGGTTCCTGAGGACCTGTTGGAGGTGTGACTGACCGCCGGCCAGGCTTTCACCGGCACCCGCCCGCCCTCGGGCACTCGGGCCCTCACTCGGTGCCGGCAAACGGCAGCGCCGTACGTGGCGATGGCACCGCGCACCCTAACGGGGATACAGCACTCGAACCAGCGCGAGGCCCTGGGCCGGTGCCGTCTGACCGGCCTGCGTGCGGTCGCGTGACGCGCGGACCGCGTCGAGCCAGGCGGCGTCCCGGACCCCACGTCCGACGGCGACCGCGCTGCCGACGATGTTCCTCACCATGTGGTGGAGGTAGCGATCGGCCGACAGCAGGACGGCGATTCGCTCCTTTCGGCGGATCACGTGGAGCGCCCGCACGACGCAGACCGGATTCGCCTCGCGGCCCGGCGCCGCACAGAACGCGCCGAAGTCGTGGCGGCCCCGCAACGCCACCAGCGCCCGGCGCATCGCGCCCACGTCGAGCGGTTGCGGGATGTGCCACGCGTAGCGGGCCAGGAGCGGGTTCGCGATCGGTCCGTTGTCGATCAGGAAGGCGTACCGCTTGCCGGCGGCCGCGCGCCGCGCATCGAACCCGGCCGGCGCCTCCCGTGCATCGAGAACTCTGATATCGCGCGGCAGGTCGGCGTTGAGGGCGCCGCGAAGACCGGTCGCGGTGATGCGCGCCTCCGTCGTCAGCGACACGACCTGCCGGAGCGCGTGCACGCCCGCGTCGGTTCGGCTGGCGCCGGTGACCCGCGTGTCGGCTCCGAAGCGGGCGCGCACGGCCTCGGTCAGGGTCCCCTGCACCGTGCGGGCGCCGGCCTGGATCTGCCAGCCGTGATAGTCCGTGCCGTCATAGGACAGCACCAGACGAAAGGTCGAACGCGCCGAGGCTATCGCGGCGGCGGGTGACGTCCCGAGCTCCGCGCCGGGACGAAGGTGAGCCAGACGACGGCCACGAGGAGAAACAGAATGATGTCGATCACGATCTCCCACGAGAACCCCGGCAGCACCGTCGGCGCGACCTGCCGCTTGATCCAGGCCTGACGCTCGAAGTCCTTGGGCTCGTAGAAAGCGGGATCGTAGCCGCGAACGGCGTCGACGAACCTCACGACCTGCGGCACGGCCACGTACGCCACCACCACGATCGTGAGGAACACGGCCAGATGGAATCGATCGTAGTGGCGAAAGCGGCGGCGAAGGGAACGGCGCAGGGACATCAGCGCGGGCCGCGCCGAGCGCGCCCGACCGATGGTGTCCCGGGACTAGAGGAGCAGCTCAGCGATCTGGACCGCATTCGTGGCCGCGCCTTTGCGCAGTTGGTCGCCGACCACCCAGAAGCTCAGTCCGTTTGGGCTCGAGAGGTCTTCGCGAATGCGGCCGACGAAGCAGTCGTCCTGTCCCTCGACCGCGATCGGCATCGGATACCGGTGCTGCGCGGGGTCGTCCCAGAGCTTGAGCCCGGGGAATGCGGCGAAGAGATCGCGGGCACGGCCGGCCGTGATCTTCACCGCGGTCTCGGCCGTGACCGAGATCGAGTGCGACGTGAAGACCGGCACCCGTACCGTCGTCGGCGCCACCGGCAACCCCGGCGCCTCGAGGATCTTCCGGGTCTCGTTCACCAGCTTCATCTCCTCGGCGGTGTAGCCGTCGGGGCCGAAGCGGTCGATCGCGGGGATGAGATTGAAGGCGATCTGATGCGGGAAGTGCTTCGTGACCATCGCCTCGCCCCGTGCCCACGCGAGCGTCTGCTCGCGCAGCTCGGCGATGCCGTTGACCCCGGCGCCGGAGACCGCCTGGAAGCTGGTGGCGATCACGCGCGTGAGCCGCCCGGCATCGTGCAGGGGCTTCAACGGCATGACGGTCACGATCGTCGTGCAGTTCGGGCAGGCCAGGATCCCGCGATGGCCGCGCGCCGCGTGCGCGTTGATCTCGGGCACGATGAGCGGCACGTCCGGATCCATCCGGAACGCGTTCGACTTGTCGATGACGATCGCGCCGGCCTTGACGATCATCGGCGCGTATTCCTTCGACTGCGCCGAGCCGGCCGAGCAGAAGGCGATGTTCACGCCCTTGAACGCCGCCGGCTCGATGCGCCGGATCGTGATCGGCTCACCCCGAAAGGTGACGGTCTTGCCGACCGACCGCTCCGAGGCGAATGCGCGGAGCTCACGCACCGGGAACTTTCGCTCCTCGAGGATCCGGAGCGTGGTCTGCCCGGCGGCGCCGGTGGCGCCGACCACCGCGATCGTGAGTCCGGACGCCATCAGTACTGTCGCTCCAGCTCGCGCACGATCAGGTCTCCCATCTCCCGGGTACCGGCCGGCTTCGTCCCCCGCGCGACGATGTCCGCCGTGCGGTGTCCCTGCTCGAGCACCCGCAGCACCGCGTGCTCGATCCGGTCGGCGTCCTTCTCCATGCTGAGCGAATACCGCAGGAGCATCGCCGCCGACAGAATCGCCGCGATCGGGTTGGCGATGCCCTTGCCGGCGATGTCGGGGGCGGTGCCGTGCACCGGCTCGTACAGCCCGACCGATCCTCCGAGCGACGCCGACGGCAACATACCCATCGATCCCGCCAGAATCGCGGCCTCATCCGACAAAATATCACCGAAGGTGTTCTCGGTCACAATCGTGTCGAACTGCGTCGGCCGGTGGACCAGGGCCATCGCGCAGTTGTCGACCAGGACATGGTCGAGCGTCACATCCGGGTACTCGCGGCCGACCTTGGTCACCACCTCGCGCCAGAGCTGCGACACCACCAGGACGTTCACCTTGTCGACCGAGGTGAGGCGATGGCGGCGTTTGCGGGCGACGTCGAATCCGATCCGGGCGATGCGCTCGACCTCGCGCGAGGTGTAGGCCATCGTGTTGATCGCGCGCGCGCCGCCGTCCGCGAAGCGCTCGACGCCCCGGGGCTCGCCGAAGTAGAGCCCGCCCGTCAGCTCGCGGATGACCATCAGGTCGGTACCCTCGACCACCTCGCGCTTGAGCGGCGAGGCGTCGACGAGCATCGGGAAGCACTTGGCCGGGCGCAGGTTCGCGTAGAGGTCGAGCTCCTTGCGGATCGCCAGCAGGCCCCGCTCGGGCCGCTGCTCGTGCGGCACGTCGTCCCACTTGGGCCCGCCGACCGCGCCGAAGAGGATCGCGTGCGCCCCGCGGCAGAGCTCGAGCGTGCCCGGAGCCAGCGGCTTGCCCGTCGCGTCGATCGCCGCGCCGCCGACGAGCCCGCGTTCGAACTCGAACCCGGTGCCCGTGCCCTTGCCCACCGTCTCGAGCACGCGAACGGCCTCGGGCGTGACCTCCTGGCCGATCCCGTCTCCCGGTAGAACCGCGATCCGATACGTCGCCATGACCTGGCCTCCAGAATTCTGAGCCGCCCCGATCGAGGGGCCGACTTCCTTGAGCTTCTCCTACGACGATTCCTTACTGGTCAGCTCGGCCGGCGCCGAGAGCGTACGCCCCACGAGCACCCGCCGCACCGGCCCCGAGACGGCGTAGCCGGTGAAGAGCGCGAAGAGGAACACGTCGTGCTTGGTGGCCACGATCATGATGGACAGGACGACGACCAGGAGCGACTGCACGGGTCGGCGCCGCACGAAGTCGACCTCCTTGAAGCTCCAGTAGCGGAACGTGGAGACCATGAGCAGGGCCAGCACGCCGGCCGCGACCGCGAGGGCGATCTGCGCCCATCGCTCCGGGGGCTCGTCACCGAGCAGCACCACACTGGAGGCCACGACTCCGGCGGCGGCCGGCGTGCTGAGCCCGATGAAGAAGCGCCGATCGACCGTGCCGGTCTGGACGTTGAAGCGCGCGAGTCGCAGGGCGCCGCAGATCACGAACAGAAAGGCGCCGAACCACGCCGGGCGGCTCAGATCCTTCAGCGCGAAGGAATACATGAGGAACGCGGGCGCCACGCAGAAGGAGACGACGTCGGCCAGCGAGTCGAACTCGACGCCGAACTGGCTCGTGGCCTTCATCAGCCGCGCGACGCGGCCGTCGAGCAGATCCATGACCATCGCGACGAAGATCGCCAGCGCCGCGTCGGAGAACCGCCCGTCGACCGTGAGCAGGAGCGCGAAGAAGCCACAGAACAGATTGCCGGTCGTCAGGAGGCTCGGCAGCAGGACGATGCCGCGCCCGCGCTTCTCTCGAAGCTCGTGCCAGCGCCGCCGCCGAGACCCCTTGGCGCGCCGGATCACGCCGAGGTCCCCAGGACGGTGACGCCGCCCGTGACCCGGTCGCCCGCCTGTACGGTGACGTGGGTACCGCGCGGCATATAGCAGTCGGTGCGCGAGCCGAAGCGGATCAACCCGAAGCGTTCGCCCGCCGCCAGCTTGTCGCCCGCGTCCGACGCGGCAGACGATACGTCGCGCCACCACGCCCGCGATCTGGACCACCGTGATCCGCGAGCTATCCCCCTGGAGATTCACGACGCATCGCTCGTTCACCTGCCCCGCCTCCGGCTGGTAGGCGGCCAGGAAGCGGCCCCGCGAGTACGTGACCTTGACCACGAGGCCGGCGATGGGCGAGCGGTTGACGTGGACATCGAGCGGCGAGAGAAACGTCGCCACGCGCACCGACGGGCCCACGAATGGGTCGTCGACCTCTTCGACGGACATCACCCGGCCGTCGGCCGGCGACAGCACGACGCCGGGGAGGGCCGGGCTGTCTCGTTCCGGGTCGCGGAAGAATCCCAGAGAGGCCAGGGCCGCCGCCGCGAAGGGCACTGCGAGGACTCGCCGGCCGCCGAGCGCGAGTCCGGCGGCGATCGCCGCCGGAATCGCGATGAACGGCCAGCCCTCGCGCGCGACGGGAAGCTTCGACATCAGCCCATCCGCGGGGGCGCGATCCACGCCATCATCGACCGCAGGCGCTTGCCAACCTCCTCGATCGGATGCTCGGCGTCACGCCGCCGCATCGCGAGGAAGCCGGCGCGGTTGGCCTGGTTCTCCAGCACCCACTCGCGCGCGAACTGGCCGGACTGGATTTCGCTGAGAATCTTCTTCATCTCGGCCTTCGTCTCGTCGCTGACGACGCGCGGTCCGCGCGTGTAGTCACCGTACTCGGCCGTATCCGAGACCGAGTAGCGCATGTACGCGAGCCCGCCCTGGTAGAAGAGGTCGACGATCAGCTTCATCTCGTGCATGCACTCGAAGTAGGCGACCTCCGGCTGATACCCGGCCTCGACGAGCGTCTCGTAGGCGGCCTTGATCAGATGCGAGATGCCGCCGCAGAGCGTCGTCTGTTCGCCGAACAGGTCGGTCTCCGTCTCTTCCTTGAAGGTCGTCTCGATCACGCCCGCGCGGGTGCAGCCCACGCCCTTGCCGTACGCGAGGCCGAGGTCGCGAGCCTTGCCGGAGACGTCCTGGTACACGGCGAGCAGCGCCGGGACGCCCGGGCCCTGCGTGAAGAGGTCGCGCATGACGTGGCCCGGGGCCTTGGGCGCGATCATGGTGACGTCGACCTCGGGCGGCGGGACCACCTGATTGAAGTGGATGTTGAAGCCGTGCGCGAACATGACCATCTTGCCCTTGCCGAGGCCGCCCTTGATCTCGGTCTCGAACACGTGGCGCTGGCTCTGGTCGGGCAGCAGGATCATGATCACGTCGGCCATCTGCGCGGCCTCGTTGACGGTCGCGACCTTGAGCCCTTCCTTCTCGGCCTTCGCCCAGCTCTTCGAGCCCTTGTAGAGTCCGACGACGACGTCCTGGCCCGAGTCCTTGAGGTTCAGCGCGTGCGCGTGGCCCTGGCTGCCATAGCCGATGATCGCGATCTTCCGGCCCTTCAGCAGGCCGAGATCGGCGTCCTGGTCGTAGTAGATCTTGGCGGGCATCTCGTGTTCTCTCCTTCGGTGAGTGGTGGGTCTAGTCGGCGAAGCCGACCACCTTCGGGTCTTCCGCGACGCGCGGCTGCTTCCTCGGTGCCTCGACGCGGCGCACGCGTGTCTTCGGGCCGCGCGCGATGGCGACCTTTCCCGTCCGGACGAGCTCCTGGATGCCGATCGGCCGCAGCAGCTCGATCAGCGCCTCGAGCTTGCCCTCGTCCCCGGTGGCCTCCAGGACGAACGAGACCGGCGTGACGTCGACGACCCGCGCCCGGAAGATCTCGGCGGTTCTCAAGATTTCCGCCCGGTTCGCCGGCTCGGCGTTCACGCGGATGAGCACCAGCTCGCGCTCGACGTGACCCTCGTCGGTCAGGTCGGTCACCTTGATCACGTCGATGAGCTTGTGCAGCTGCTTGGTCACCTGCTCGATGACGAACTCGTCGCCGCGCACGACGAGCGTCATGCGCGACACCGACGGGTCGAGGGTCTCGCCCACCGACAGGCTCTCGATGTTGTAGCCGCGCGCCGAGAAGAGCCCGGCGACCCGGGACAGGACGCCGAACTTGTTCTCGACCATGACCGAGATCGTGTGCTTGCGCGGCTCGTTCCCGTTTTGCATCAGAACCCCGTCTGCGACTTGGCGGCCTTGTCCCGCACCTCGCGGGTGGGCGGCGCCAGGATCATGTCGGTGTTGGCGCCGCCGGCCGGCACCATCGGGAACACGCACTCGTCCTTGTCGACGCACACGTCGAGGATCACCGGCGCGGGTGTCGCGATCATCTTCTCGATCGCCGGCACGAGCTCGCTGGGCTTCGTCACGCGCAGCCCCACGCAGCCGTACGCCTCGGCCAGCCGCACCCAGTCCGGGATCTGCGGCAGGTCGATCGCGGAGTAACGCTCCTTGTAGATGATCCGCTGCCACTGCCGGACCATCCCGTGGCCGCCGTTGTTGATGATCACGGTCTTGACCGGCAGACCCTCGGCGAAGCAGGTGGCGAGCTCCTGGCTGTTCATCTGGAAGGACCCGTCGCCGTCGATGTTGATGACGAGCTTGCCCGGGTTGGCCGCCTGGACGCCCATCGCGGTGGGCAGCCCATAGCCCATCGTGCCGAGACCGCCGGAGGTGCACCACATCCGCGGGTGCTTGAACTTGTAGTACTGCGCCGCCCACATCTGATGCTGGCCGACGCCGGTGACGATGAAGGCCTCACCGTTGGTCGCGTTGGAGATCTCCTGCATGACGTACTGGGGCTTGACGACGTCGTCGCTCCACTCGTACGAGAACGGGACGTCGTGCTTCCACTGGGCGACCTGGGCCGCCCACTGACGCCGCCCCTCGCGGACCGCCGGCGCCGGCTCGTCCTTCAGCTCCTCGCGAAGCGCGTCGACCAGCTTGGCGAGAACCCGCCGGCAGTCACCGACGATCGGCACGTCGACCTTGAGATTCTTCGAGATCGAGGACGGATCGATGTCGATGTGGATGATCTCGGCGTTGGGCGCGAACGCGTCGACCCTGCCGGTCACCCGGTCGTCGAACCGCGCCCCGATGGCGACCAGCACGTCCGAGTGGTGGACCGCCATGTTCGCGTAGTAGCTCCCGTGCATGCCCAGCATGTCGAGCGAGAGCGGATGCTCCATCGGAAACGCGCCGAGTCCCATCGAGCGTCTGCGTCAGGGGGAACTGCCCGAGCTCGGCGAGCTCCCGCAGCTCGGCGCTCGCGTCGGACGAGATCACACCGCCGCCGACGTAGAGCACGGGCTTCTTCGCGCGCGCCAGCAGCTTCGCCGCGCGCTTGATCTGGCCGGGATGGCCGTCGTAGTTCGGGTTGTAGGAGCGCATCTGGACGTGCTCGGGCCAGATGAGGTCCCATTCCTTGACGAGGATGTCCTTCGGCAGGTCCACGTGGACGGGCCCCGGGCGCCCGGTCGAGGCGATGTGAAACGCCTCCCGGATGATCGGCCCGAGGTCGTTGCCGTCCTTCACGAGGAAGTTGTGCTTCGTGCACGAACGCGTGATCCCGACGTTGTCCGCCTCCTGGAACGCGTCGTTGCCGATGAGGTGCGTGGGCACCTGACCGGTGAACGCGACGATCGGGATCGAGTCCATCAGCGCGTCCTGCAGCGCGGTCACTAGATTTGTCGCGGCGGGGCCCGACGTGACGAGACAGACGCCCACCTTGCCCGAGGTCCGCGCATAGCCTTCCGCCGCGTGTCCGGCGGCGGCTTCCTGGCGTACCAGGATGTGGCGCAGGCCTTCGAAGTCGTACAGGACGTCGTAGATGGGGAGGACCGCGCCGCCCGGCAGGCCGAAGATCAAGTCGACTCCCTGACGCTTCAGACACTCCAGAAGAATCCGAGCCCCGGACATTCTCACTTCGCGTTCCTCCTCGAGTCGAACGCTACACACGGTAATCGCCGCTGCCCCCCACCTGCCGCTCCTTGATTCGTGCCTGCGCCGCCGCGAGCCGCGCGCCTGGAATGAGGTACGGCGAGCACGACACGTACGTCATTTTCACGCGGTGGCAGAACTCGACCGACGAGGCCTCGCCGCCGTGCTCGCCGCAGATCCCGATCTTCAGATTCGGCCGGCGGCTCCGTCCCCGCTCGATGCCGATCTTGATCATCTCGCCGACCCCCTCCTGGTCGAGGACCGAGAAGGGATCGTGCGGGACCAGGCCCATGTCCAGGTACTTCGGCAAGAACTTCGCGACGTCGTCCCGGCTGTAGCCGTAGGTGAGCTGGGTCAGGTCGTTGGTGCCGAACGAGAAGAACTCGGCGAACTCGGCGATCTGCGCGGCGATCAGCGCCGCGCGCGGCACCTCGATCATCGTCCCGATCAGATACTTCACGGCCACGCCGGTCTCGGCGATGACGCCGTCGGCGACTCGCTTGGTCTGCTGGAAGGTCTCCTTCATCTCGCCGACGGTCCCGGTGAGCGGGATCATGATCTCGGGCTCGGCGTGGACGCCCTGCTCGGCGACCATGCAGGCGGCTTCCATGATGGCCCGCACCTGCATGCCGTAGATCTCCGGATGCGTGATGCCGAGCCGGCAGCCGCGATGGCCGAGCATCGGGTTGGCTTCCCGCAGCTTCTCGACGTTGGCGATGAGCGCCTCGAGCCGGGCCTGCTCCTCGGGATTGATCCCGAGCGCTTCGAGTCGGCTCCGCGTCTCGATGAGCTCCTTGTACTCCTTGTGGTTCGGCAGGAACTCGTGGAGCGGCGGATCGAGGAGACGAATCGTCACCGGCAACCCGTCCATGGCGCGGAAGATCCCGATGAAGTCGTCGCGCTGGAACGGCCGGAGCTTCTCGAGCGCGATGCGGCGCGTCGACTGGTCGGCGGCCATGATCATCTCGCGGACGATCGGAATCCGATCGGGCGCGAAGAACATGTGTTCGGTGCGGACGAGCCCGATGCCTTCGGCGCCGAACTCACGGGCGCGCTGGGCGTCGAGCGGGGTATCGGCGTTGGCCCGCACGCCGAGCCCTTCCGTGCGATAGCGGTCCGCCCAGGCCAGGAGCTCCTTGACCTCGTCGCCGAGCTCGCCTTCGACAGTTTTGATGGCGTCGAGAAGGACCTCGCCGGATCCGCCGTCGACGGAGATCCAGTCACCCTCCCGGACGATGCGACCACCCACTTCGAAGACACGGCGGTGCTCGTCCACGGCGATTTCCGAGGCGCCGACCACGCAGGCCTTGCCCATCCCGACCGCGACGACGGCCGCGTGCGACGTCCGGCCGCCCCGCGCGGTGACGATGCCTTCCGCGGCGTACATGCCCGCCACGTCCTCCGGCGAGGTCTCCGGACGAACGAGGATGACCTTCTCGTTCGCGCGCGCCCACTCCACCGCGCGATCGGCGTCGAAGACCGCCTTGCCGACTGCTGCGCCCGGGGCTGCGGGGAGCCCGCGGGCCAGGAGCCGCCCCTTGTCGATCGCCGCGGCCTTGTCCCGGTCGTCGAAGATGGGTCGGATCGCCTCGTTCACTTCCTGCGGCCGCACCCGGAGCAAGGCGGTGTGCTGGTCGATCACGTGCTCGTTCACCAGGTCGCGAGCCACCTTGACGGCGGCGCGCGCCGAGCGCTTGCCCGCGCGCGTCTGCAAGAGGTAGAGCTTACCCTCCTGCACGGTGAACTCGATGTCCTGCATGTCCTTGTAGTGGCGCTCGAGGCGTCCCGCGATCTCGAGAACCTCGTCGTAGATCGCCGGCATCCGCTGGTGTAGCGCCTCGATCGGGAGCGGCGTGCGGATACCCGCCACGACGTCCTCACCCTGGGCGTTCGGCAAGAACTCGGCGTAGAAGCGCGGCTCGCCCGTCCTGGGATCGCGCGTGAAGCCGACGCCGGTGCCGGAGGTCTCGCCGAGATTCCCGAAGACCATGGACATCACGGTGACCGCGGTGCCCCACTCCTCCGGGACGTTGTGGATGCGCCGATACTCGGTGGCCTTCTTCGCGAACCACGAATCGAACACGGCGTTGATGGCCAGCCTCAGCTGATCCTTCACGTCCTCCGGGAACGGACGGCCCGTCCGCTCGCTGATGATGCTCTTGAAGACGTCGGTCAGCTTTCGGAGCTCGGCGGCCGGCACCTCGGGGTCGCTCTTGACGCCGAGACGCGACTTCGTCGCGTTGAGCTCGGCGTCGAAGACCTCACGCCGCACGCCGAGGACGACGTCGCCGAACATCATGACGAAGCGCCGGTAGCAGTCCCACGCGAATCGCTCGTTGCGCGTGCGCGCCGCCAGTCCCTCGACGGTCGCGTCGTTCAAACCGAGATTGAGGATGGTCTCCATCATCCCGGGCATCGACACGCGGGCGCCCGAGCGGACCGACACCAGGAGGGGACGCTTGGGGTCGCCGAAGCCGGCGTCCGCGGCACCCTCGAGTCGCTGGAGGTTCTCGAGCGTCTGGTCCCACAGCTCCTCGGGCCACTCGTGGCCCGATCGGTTGTAGTGGGCCCAAGCTTGCGTCGTCACGGTGAATCCTGGCGGGACGGGAATTCCGAGATTGGTCATCTCCGCGAGTTCGCAGCCTTTACCACCGAGCAGGTTCCGCATGACCGAGGAGCCTTCGGCACGGCCCCCACCGAAGAAGTAGACGTATTTCGTCATAGGCGCGGGTCTCCGTCCCCGATGACCAAAAAAGTCTTGTGATGTTAGTGGATAACGAGCACCAGTGTCAATTATTCTACCGCTCGTTACCACGCCGCGCCTGCTCTCATTCGCCTTTCGCCCGCCTTCCTGGAGTGCGGTCCCACAAACACGAAAGGCCACGGGTCGTCGACCCGTGGCCTTTGAGGTTTCAGTCGCCACGGGCCGTCCCCCGCCCGTGGCATCCGTTGTCGGTCTACGTCGCGGATGCTCCAGGCAGGGCTGGCAGTACCAGCAGAATCAGGCCCAGAAGCGGTACTCGCGACGTCGTGTGAATCACGACGCGGAGTATACGGGGCGACACCGACCCGGTCAAGCGCCCGAGCGCCCGCCTCGGGGTCGCTGAGATGCCGGCCCGAGCACGAGCGCCTCCACGGCGACCAGGTGGTCGAGCATCGCCTGCCGCGCGGCGGCGCTATTGCGACGCGCGATCGCCTGGACGATGCGCCGGTGGTCCTGATGCGAGCGACGTAGGTCGGCCCGGGGTGTTGATCGACTCCTCGCGGCTTTGCGTGAGGAGATCCATGATCGCGTGCACGAGCCGCGTGATCGCCCGGTTGTGAGCGGCCGTGCCGATCGCGGCGTGAAAGGCCGCGTCCTGCGCGAGCCCGGTGCGCCCTTCGGCGATCTCCCGGGCCTGGTCCTCGAGGATGCGCTCCATCTCCTGGACCTCGTCCGGCGTCGCGCGGCTCGCCGCGAGCGCGGCAATGGCCGGCTCCAGCACCCGACGGGCCTCGAAGAGCTCGCCGATCGCTTCGCGCTGCGAGGTCATCACGAGGGCCAGTGGACCGATCAGCGCGTCGATCGACACCTCGCGGACGAACGTCCCCTCGCCCGGTCGGATGTCGATGAGGCCGAGGCTTTCCAGGGCGCGCAGGGCCTCGCGCACCGAGGTGCGGCTGACGACGAACTTCTCGGCGAGCTCGCGCTCCGGGGGCAGCCGATCGCCGCTCTTGAAGCGTCCTTCGGAGATCAGCTGCTTGACCTGTCGGACGATCTCCTCGTAGATCCGCGTCGACTTGATCGGTCCAAGCTCGACGGCCTGATCCCCCGTTCGCCGACGCTCGGGCGCGCTCATCGGCGCCTCAGAGATTCTCCGCCACGTGCGCGTGGCGATGCCCGCGCCCGAGCCACCAGCCGAGCCCCGTGATCGCCACGCCGACGGTGATGGGCACGACATAGCGGAGCACCGTCGCGCCGTTTGCGAGCCAGCGCTGCACGAGCGGGTCGCCGATCACCATCTCGCCCGCGACGTAGCCGAGCAGGCCGCCGCCCAGCCAGACGATCCACGTGAAGCGGTTCATGAGGATCGCCAGGAGCCCGGCGCCCCAGATGACGATCGGCAGCGAGAGGCCGATGCCGAACATCACGAGGAGGAAATCACCGTGGGCGGTCGCCGCGATCGCGAGCACGTTGTCGAGGCTCATCGTCACGTCGGCCACGATGATGATCCAGATCGCCTCCCACAAGGACGCGCCCCGCCGGACCTGGTTGTCGCCGCCGGTCTCCGGCCGGACGAGCCTGACCGCGATCCACACGAGCAGGAGCCCGCCGACCAGCTGGAGCAGCGGGATTCTCAACAGCACGCTGACGATCCCCACGAAGATCAGACGGAGGACGACCGCGCCGACCGCGCCCCAGACCTGCCCCTGCACCCGCTTTCGCTTCGGCAGCGCGCGCACCGCCAGCGCGATGACCAGGGCGTTGTCGCCCGAAAGGAGGAGGTT
The DNA here is from genome assembly GCA_963789955.1 of uncultured Candidatus Rokubacteria bacterium. Taxonomy (GTDB): domain Bacteria; phylum Methylomirabilota; class Methylomirabilia; order Rokubacteriales; family CSP1-6; genus AR31. Next base: position 417,160 of record CAWBMV010000006.1, on the reverse strand, counting down.
CAACACACCGATACCCAGTAACCGGATCCAGAATTCGGGGTCGCTGAGCAGCGCCATCAGCTCGGCCGCGCCGGCGGTACCGTGGTCCCACGCATGCGCCGCCACCACGGCGTCAGCACCGGGAGCACGAAGAAGAAGATCGCCACGGCCGTGATCACCCCGGCGATCGGGCGCGACACGAAGATCGCGAGCGAGCCCTGGGACATGATCAGGCTCTGGCGGAGCGCGTTCTCGGCCAGGTCGCCCAGGACCAGGGCCAGCACGAGCGGCGCGAGCGGGTAGTCGAGCTTCTTGAACACGTAGCCGATCACCCCGAAGATCAGCATGTACCAGATGTCGATCATGCTGTTGTGGACGGCGTACGAGCCGATCGCGCACACGACGACGATCAGCGGCGTCAGGATCGCGAACGGGATCCTCAAGATGGCCGCGAAGAACGGCACGAACGCCAGCACCATCAGGACGCCGATGATGTTGCCGGTGTACATGCTGGCGATGAGCCCCCAGACGAAGTCGGGCTTCTCCGTGAAGAGAAGCGGTCCCGGCTGCAGACCCCAGATGATGAGCCCGCCGAGCATGACCGCCGCCGTCGGGGAGCCGGGGATGCCGAGGGTGATCATCGGCAGGATCGCCGCGACGCCGGCGGCGTGGGCGGCCGTCTCCGGGGCCACCACGCCCTCGAGCTCGCCCTTGCCGAACCGCTCGGGGTGCTTCGAGAAGCGCTTGGCGAAGGCGTAGCTCATGAACGAGGCGGGGGTGGCGCCGCCGGGCTTGAACCCCATCCAGAAGCCGATGAAGGCACTCGCGTACGAAGGTGCGCGCATAGCGCGGCAAGATCTTCCAGGTGTCGAGCACCACGCGCAGGTTCATGCCGGTGACGGCGCCCTTGAAGCTCAGCCCCTCCTCGACGCTGAGGAGGATCTCGCCGATCCCGAAGAGCCCGATGACCGCCACGATGAAGTCAAAGCCCTTCATGAGGTCCACGAAGCCAAACGTCATCCGGAGCTGGCCGGTGACGATGTCGAGCCCGACGGCGGCCAGGATGAATCCGAGCACGATCGACACCAGGGACTTCAGCGGATCGCCGCCGCCCGAGGCCGATGAAGCTCGAGAAGGTCAGGAGCTGGATCGCGAAGAACTCGGGCGGTCCGAAGCGCAGGGCGATCTCGGCCAAGAGCGGCGCGAAGAACGTGATCAGGACGATCGAGAAGAGCGCGCCGATGAACGAGGAGGTGAAGGCGGCGGTCAGCGCCTGGCCCCCCTGCCCCTGCCGCGCCAGCGGATAGCCGTCGAAGGTCGTGGCGACCGACCACGGCTCCCCCGGGATGTTGAAGAGCACCGAGGTGATCGCGCCGCCGAAGAGCGCGCCCCAGTAGAGCGAGGTCAACAGGATGATCGCCGAGGTCGGCGGCATCGTGAACGTCAGGGGCAGCAGGATCGCGACGCCGTTGGCGCCGCCGAGCCCGGGCAGGACGCCGATGATGGTCCCGAGCGTGATGCCGAGCACCGCCACGAGCAGGTTGAACGGCGTGATCGCGATCTGGAATCCGTGGAAGAGGTTCTCGACGCCCATCGGGTCAGTATCCGAGCCAGGCCTCGAGCGGGCCCTTGGGCATCGGCACCAGGAACCACAGCTCGAAGACGACGAACGTGAGCAGCGGGACACCGATCGCGCAGAGAGCCACGGCGAGCCAGCCGTGTCGCCCGACCCAGCGCATGTAGAAGCTCAGATAGAGCGCGGCGGCGACGTAGAGGCCGAGCGGCTGGATCAGGATGACCATCGTGACGGCCGGCCACAGCACCTTGAGCACCGGACCGAGCTGCTCGCGCGACACGAACGACTTCGCCGTCGACCGGCGCCACGCCTGGATGCCGATCGTCACCGCGGCGACGATCAGGATGACCCCGAGCCAGAACGGGAAGAATCCGCTGCGGGGCCCGTCGGTGCTCCAGCCGATCCCGATCCGCATGGAGTCGAGGACCACGACCCCACCGAGCAGGACCAGGATGGACGCGGTCGCGAGGTCGGCGGCCCGCATCTTACTTCTTCAGCAACCCGCCCTTGCTCATCAGCTCCTTGTGAAGCTGCTCGTTTTCCTCGACCCACTTCACGTACTCCGCGCCGGTGGCGAAGGCCGGCTTGAGGGCGCCGTCATCCAGGTACTTCTTCCACTCCGGCGTCTCCGTCACCTTCTTCAAGAACGCGATGTACCAGTCGACCGCCTCCTTCGGCATGCCCGGCGTGCCGAAGATGCCGCGGAGCATCAGGTAGCTGCACGTCGACGCCGAGCGCCTCCTTGATCGTCGGGATGTCCTTCCACTCCCCGACCGCGATGCGCGCCGTGTCGAAGACGGCGAGCGGGCGCACTCTGCCGGCCTTCCAGTGGCTCACGCACTCGATCGGGTTGTTCACGGTCGAATCGAGGTGCTTGCCGACGAGATTCACGCAGACCTCGCCGCCGCCCTTGAACGGCACGTAGCTGAACTTGGTTCCCGGAAGGCCCTGCTCCAGCTGGATGGTGAGGATCTGATCCTCTTGCGCGGAGCCCGTCCCACCCATCAGGCACTGCCCGCTCTGGCGCTCCTTGCACTGCTTGTCCTTGACCGCGGCCAGGTACTCCTTGGCGGTCTTGTACGGCGTGTCGGCGTTGACCCACAGGACGAACTCGTCGAGCGCCATGCGGGCGAGCGGCGTGTAGTCGCGCCAGTTGAACGGGAGATTGTTGTGAAGCGGCGTCGTGAAGAGGTTCGAGAGGGTGATGATGATCGTGTGGGCGTCGCCCTTCTTGCTCTTGACGTCGAGGAACCCCTCGGCGCCGGCGCCGCCCGCCTTGTTGATGACGATCAGAGGCCGCGGCGAGAGCTTGTGCTTCTCGGCGATGCCGGCGATCAGGCGTGCCATCTGGTCGGCGCCGCCACCGGTCCCGGCCGGCACGACGAACTCGATCGGCTTGGTCGGCTCCCAGGCCACGGCGGAGACGGGAACCGCGATCAGCAGCGTGAGGACGAGTGCGACGACTAGATTCGAGCTTCATCGCTCGCTCCTTTGCTCGAGGTCAGGCCCCGAGGCCGATGTCGTAGGTAGACGCCTATAGAACACGAAAGGGCCGGGTCCCGTTTCACGGGAACCCGGCCCTACCCTGCTAAGGCTGGCGAGGCGGAGCCAAGGGCGATTCGGCGATTACTTCGCCGACAGCGCCGCGCGCGTCGCGTCGAGGCGACGGAACGGCACGACGGCCGGAATCTCCCATTTCTCCCACTGCTCGTCGACCTTGGCCTGGAAGTAGTCGAGATCCTCTTCGGTGAAATGCGCGAACCGGCCCTGCTTGAGGAGGTATTCCCGCACCGGCTTGCGCGCCCGGCCCTCGACGATCGCCTTCGTCTTGCCGTAGTACTTCACCTGGCCGTCTTCGACCTCGTACAGCGGGAAGATGCCGGTCTCGATGGCCAGCTCGCCCAGCTCGTGCGACAGCATCGGATCGTAGTCCCAGCCCTTCGGGCACGGGTCGAGCGAGTGGATGAACGTCGGGCCGCCGATCGTCAGCGCGCGCCGTACCTTGTTCATCATCTCCACGGCGTACGAGGCGCAGACGGTCGCCACGTAGCGGCACTCCGGATGGCCCGCCGCCATCAGGCCCGCCATGTTCTTCTTCCACCGGGTGTGGATGTTGCGAATCACCTTGCCGGGCGGGCTGAACGTGGTGTTGGCGCCGTACGGCGTCATCCCGGAGAGCTGGATGTCGGTGTTGGCGTACGACTCGTTGTCGTAGAGCAGGATCAGCGAGTTGTACTCCTTGTGGGTCAGGGTCGCCGAAATCGCGCCGAGGCCCATGTCGGCGCCGCCGCCGTCGCCGCAGAAGGCGATGACGTTGATCGGCTCCGATTTCATCTTGCCCTTCTTCATGAGGGCCTTCAGCCCGGCCGCCGTGCCGAGCGCCGCCGACCCGGAGGATCCCAGCTGCGTGTGCATCCACGGCACCACCCAGGGCGTCGTGTAATAGGTCGTGTTGGCGACGTACATGCAGCCGGTCGAGCCGAGCACGATGGTGCGCGGCCCGGACGCCTTGACCATGAGCTTCATGACCAGCGCCGACTCGCACCCCTGGCACGTCCGGTGCCCGGAGGTGAAGTACTCCTCGATCGTCACCCGCTTGACCCCGCGGAAGGGCTCGAGGATCTGCGTCGCATTACGGAACGTCGTCGTCTCGGCCATGGTGGCTTCTCCTATTCCCGCACGCCCAGCCAGTGGGTCTTGGAGTCGGACTTCCCGGACGCCGCGGCCGCGTAGCACTGGTCCGTCGCCTTGTAGACGTCCTCGAGCGTGACCTCGCGGCCACCCAGCCCGCAGATGAACGACAGGAGCGGCGGTCTCTTCTCGGCATTGTACAGTGCCGCACGGATCTCGTTGGCGACCACCCCCGAGCCGAACGGCGAGCCGAACGAGTAGTCGCGGTCGATGATGCCGAGCGCTTTCGCCTTGGACAGCGCGGCGACGAGCTTCTCGGTCGGGAACGGCCGGAACCAGCGCAGCCGCACCAGGCCGACCTTCTTGCCCTTGGCGCGGAGCTCGCGGATCGCGACCTTGATCGGCAGCGAGATCGTCCCCATGCCGACCAGGATGATGTCGGCGTCATCGGTCATGTATTCCTCGAACCACGGATTCTCCGGACCGCGGCCGAAGACACGCCGGAAGTCGGCGTACGCCTCTTCGATCACGGTGACGGCGCGGGCCATCGCCTCGTTGTTCTGGCGGCGGATCTCGATGACCCAGTCCTCGTTCGCCTGGGGCGCGACCGTGATCGGGTTGTCCGGGTGCAGCAGCAGATCGCCGCGGTCGTAGCGCGGCAGGAACCGGTCGACCTTCGACTTCGGCGGCACCATCGTCAGCGCCTGGGAGTGCGTGAGGAACGCGCCGTCCGCCGAGATGGCCAGCGGCAGGAACACGCGGCGGTCCTCGGCGACGCGGTAGGCGATCAAGGTGGTGTCGAGCGCCTCTTGCGAGGTGTCGATCCAGCAGAGCAGCCAGCCGACGTCGCGGACCACCAGCGCGTCGTTGTGCTCGACGCCGAACGCGCCCGGATCGTCGAGGGCGCGGTTGCCGACGAGGGCCACCATCGGCACGCGCAGCGGCGGCGTGACCACGAGGCACTCCATCGCGTACATCCAGCCGACGCCGGACGAGCCGCAGAAGACGCGCGCGCCGACGGTCGAGGCGTGCTTGACGATCTCGAACTGGCTGTGCTCGCCCTCGGCGACGATGTACTCGGCCACCAGCTGGCCGCCCGAGATCTTCTTGGCGATCGCCTGCATGACGGTGTCGTACGGCCGGATCGGATACGCGGTGACGACGTCCAGGTCGGCGAGGGTGAGCGCCTCGGCGACGGCCTCGCTCCCGGAGATCAGGAGCTCCTTGTCCTCTTCGGTCGCGGCCGGGGCCGCCGGGGTGACAACCGCCATGGTGCTAACCCTCCTTGTGCTGCGCGTTCTCGCCGGGGATGCCGGCGATGATCTCGGTTCCGCCGTCCTCGAAGTTCTTCTCGAGCTCCTTCTCGTACTGGCCGCGGAACCGGAAGCCGTGGGAGCGGACGGTCGCGTTCTTGTCGCCGATCTTCTCGGCCATCCAGGTCTGATACGCGGGCTTGTCCTTGCGCCACATCTCCCACTGGCTCGCGTTGTCCTCGAACACCGACTCGTTGACCATCGTGATGCAGTTCTCGACGGGGCACACCGCTTCGCACACGCCGCAGCCGCAGCACGCTTCCATGTTGGCGTCGTAGGTGCCGTCGGGCATGACGTCGAAGCAGGAGTCGGGGCACTGGATCCAGCAGAGCGTGCACTTCACGCACGTGTCGAAGTTGACGACCGGGCGCATCGTCCGCGTGGTGAACTTCTTGAAGTACGGATTCCGCTCGGGCACGTACCCCTTGCCGTCCTCCTTGGGCTTGCCCACGGGGATCGCCGGGATCGTCACGCCCTCGCGCATCTCCCACCACTTCGGCATCTGGAACGAGTACGGGATCTCGGAGTTGCCCTCGGTCATCTTGACCTCGCGGAACTCCAGGCGCTCGTACGCCTTCTTCGCCGAGTTGACCTTCAGGTCGGAGCCCCACTCGATCTCGCGGATCGCGTCGCTGACGCCCTGCAAGGTCAGGAACGACGGGGCGATCTTCGCGAGCGCGCCGAGGACCCGCACCTCGGTGTGGTCCTCGCGGTAGACCCAGAGCCCGGAGAACGACGCCTTGGCGCGGATGAGCGCCAGCTTGTAGGGGGCGTCCTTCTTGTGGATGTCCTTCAGGAGGCTCTCGTAGCTCTGGAGCGACGTCATCAGCAGGGTGCCGTTCGGCTGCGTCAGGCGATTGATGGGCTGGAGCCCGTACCACGCCCACGATTCCACGCCCTTCGAGAGCGTGTCGTCGACGGCGACCGTCACGTCGACGTGCTTGGGCTCGTAGCGCGCCATGTTCTGCTCGAGCTCTTCCTTGGTGTCGGCAACGATCGCGAAGTCCTTCGCGGGGATGCCGTTCCGCTGCGGGCTGTCGCCGTAGCGGCCGAACGCGATGCCCCAGCGGCCCGACTTGCGGGCCGAGAGCACGATGCCACGGGTGATCCGGGCGGCGAGGTTTTTCTGGTAGATACCGCGATAGACGACTTCACAGATCAGGGCTGACATGCGTTCCTCCTAGGCTCGCCTGCTTCGTCGTGTGGCTGTCATCGTGGTCGGCTGGTCTGACCAGAGAGACTACGACCCGGTCTTGACCCTGTCAAGATGACAATTCCGGGATTCTCAAATCTGGCCGGCGCCCGTGAAAACGGGCGTCCCGGGACTAGCCGGACTTGCCCAGAAAGCCGGTCAGGGCGTTGGTAAACGCCTCCGGCTGCTCCATGTTGGCCAGATGGGCGGCGGATTTCAGGATGACCAGCTGCGAGCCGTGGATCTTCTCGTTCATGACCTTCGACGCGGCGACCGGCGTGCCCTGGTCCTCCTCGCCGACGATGATCAAGGTCGGCACCCTGATGGCGCCGATGCGATCGGTGAGGTTGAGACCCGAGATCGCCTGGCAGCAGCCGATATAGCCCGCCGGCGGCGTCGAGCGGATCATCCCGCGAACGGTCTCGACCACCGCGCCGCCGCGCTCCTTGAAGGGCGCGGTGAACCACCGGGACAGGGTCGGCTCGACGAGCGGCTCCATCCCCTTCGTCTCGGCGGTGTGGATGCGCTCGTCCCACAAGGGCTTCGCCTCCGGGGGAACCCGGCTCGACGTGTCGCAGAGCGAGAGGCTCGTGAAGAGCTCGGGCGCCTTGAGGGCCAGGGTCTGGCCGATCATGCCGCCCATGGAGAGGCCGACCCAGTGCGTGCGCTGGATTCCGAGCGCGCGCAGGAGCGCCTGCGCGTCGTCGGCGAGCTGCTCGAGCGAGTATCCGCCCTTGGGCGCGTCGGTCCCGCCATGGCCGCGCGTGTCGTAGGCGAGCACTCGCCAGCGCGCGGTGAGCGCCTTCAGCTGGGGCTCCCACATCGCCAGAGTCGTCGCGAGCGAGTGGCTCAACGTGACGACCGGCGCGTTGGCCGGACCATCCAGGGTGTAGTTCATCGAGATGCCGTTCGCCGTGATTTTCATCGCGTCATCCTCCGGGCCTGAGCGCGCCGACTACCGCTCGGCGCGAGCGTCGATCGTCCACTGGAGCGCGTCCGCGGCGCGCCCGTCATTCGGGCGCCCTCGCTTGCGCAGCTCGGCGATGACCTGCCGCCGCGCCTCGACGGGGCGATTTTGCCCCAGTTTGAACTTCGCGCGCCAGCGGTTGATCTGCAAGGTCACGGCGGCGAGCTGCGCCATGGCCCCGCGATAGAGGGGATTGTTCGGGTCGAGCGGCCTGAAGCCGCCTTCGGGCTGGTATCGAGCGAGCAGCCGCTGCTGCTGGGCCGCGACGGCCTCGGGGTCTTCCTCGACCCTGGCCTCGCACTCGAAGATCACGGTTCGGTGGTACGCCGTCGCCGCACCCGCGTACTCCGGGTGCACCCAGTACGACGGGATCACCGCCAGGACCTCGTCGACTTCGAGCACGCAGCGTGGCCGAGCCTTCAAGTCCTTGATCTGCTCGTCGGATCTCACAAGATGCAAATCGAGGGTTTTCCCGTCGTAGACGAACGGATACAGACCCACGTGCGGCATCGCGTCGTCACCGACGGTGACGAGCCGCGCCAGCTCCTGCGACTGCACGAGCCGGTCGACGTCGTCGCGCGGGATGTCCGAGTAGTAATCGTGAAAGATCATGTCGCGGTCCGGGACCGGCGCACCAGGTCACAGAAGTACTGGTGCACCGTCGTCTTGTCGGTGAGCTCCGGGTGAAACGTCGCGACCAGCACCCGATCCTGACGGGCCATGACCGGCTCGCCGCCATGCTCGGCCAGCACCTCGACCCCGGGTCCCACCCGCCGGATCCGGGGTGCTCGAATGAAAAACATCTCGAGCGGAATCGTCTGGCCGTCGAGCGTTGCCGTCCCGTGCGCCTCGAACGACTCGCGCTGGCGGCCGTAGGCATTGCGCTCGACGGTGACGTCGATGAGCCCGAGCGAGAACTGCTTCGGGCTCTCGACCTCGCGCGCCAGGATGATGAGTCCCGCGCACGTTCCGAAGATCGGCTTGCCCTCGCTGTGGAATTTCTCGAGGGCCGGCACGAAATCCCACGCGTCCATGAGCTTGAGCAGGGTCGTGGACTCGCCGCCCGGCATGACGAGGCCATCGACCTCGTCGAGCTCGAGCGGCTTGCGCACCTCGACCGCCTCCACCCCGCACTTCTCGAGCGCCCGGGCGTGAAGCCCGAAGTCACCCTGGAGGGCGAGCACCCCGATCCGCATGGCCCGTGTATTCGAGGCGGGCCTACCAGCCCCGTGTCTGCATGAGATCCTTCTCGGCCATCTTCGAGATCTCGATGCCGACCATGGCGTCGCCGAGATCCTCGCTCACGCGCGCGAGCACGTCCGGGTCCTTGAAGTGCGTCGTGGCCTGCACGATGGCCTTGGCGCGCTTGGCCGGGTCGCTCGACTTGAAGATCCCGGAGCCGACGAAGACGGCCTCCGCCCCGAGCTGCATCATGAGCGCGGCGTCGGCGGGGGTCGCGATGCCGCCCGCGGAGAAGTTCGGCACCGGGAGCTTGCCGGCCTTCGCCACCCAGCGCACGAGGTCGTACGGCGCGCCGAGGTTCTTGGCCTCGGTCATCAGCTCTTCGGGGCCCAGCGTGGTGAGGCGCCGCATGCCGGAGATGACCGCGCGCATGTGGCGAACGGCCTCGACGATGTTGCCCGAGCCGGCCTCGCCCTTGGTGCGGATCATCGCCGCGCCCTCACCGATGCGCCGGAGCGCCTCGCCGAGATCGCGGCAGCCGCACACGAACGGGATGCGGAAGGCGAACTTGTCGATGTGGAAGTGCTCGTCGGCCGGCGTCAGCACCTCGGACTCGTCGATGTAGTCGACGGCGAGGGCTTCGAGAATCTGCGCCTCGACGAAATGGCCGATCCGCGCCTTCGCCATCACCGGGATCGTCACCGCCTTCTGGATCTCCTGGATCTTTTTCACCGGCGACATCCGCGCGACCCCGCCGTCCCGGCGGATGTCGGAGGGCACGCGCTCGAGCGCCATGACCGACGCCGCGCCGGCGTCCTCGGCGATCTTCGCCTGCTCGGCGTTGGTGACGTCCATGATGACCCCGCCCTTGAGCATCTCGGCGAGGCCGATGTGCTTCCGGTCAGCGATTCGCAATCCGTTCAGGTCCGCCATGTCATCTCTCCTTGTTGTCGCTATACGACTGGTACCGCTCCGCGCTCCACTCGTTCCCGGCCCGAAGCCGGCTGCGCGCGGCCTTGATCGTTTCGGCGAGGCGCCGGATGCCCTCGCTCGATGCGGCCCGCCGCCACCGACGAAAACGAGAGCCGCAGGGTACGCTGGCCGCCGCCGTCCACAAAGAAGGGCGCGCCGGGCGTGAAGGCGACGCCCCGCTCGATCGCCTGCGGCAGCAACGTCGTTGCGTCCATGCCGGTCGGCAGCGTGAGCAGCAGCGAGAAGCCTCCCCGGGGCTCCGTCCACGTGACTTCCGGCGGCATGCGCCGTCGCAGCGCCGCCAAGAGCAGCGAGCGCCGCCGCGCATACTCGGTCGCGACGCGCGTGGCGTGACGATCGAGGAGCTTGCGCTCGCAGAAGCGATGGACCGCCGCCTGGATGAGCGCACTCGTATGCAGATCGGCGAGCTGCTTCGCCGCCTGGAGCCGCTCGAGGATCGGCGGAGGTCCGACGAGCCAGCCGAGCCGCAGCCCCGGGAACAGAATCTTCGAGAACGTCCCGATGTAGATGACGACCCCGCCGCGGTCGACCGCCTTGAGCGGCAATGTCGGCCCCTCGCCGTAGAACAGGCTGCCATCGAACCCGTCCTCGACGATGGGCACCTGGTGGCGGGCCGCGGCGTCGAGCAGCCGCCGTGCGGTCTCGGGCGCCACCGCGAGCCCGGTCGGATTGTGAGCGCTCGGCTGGCAATAGAAGAGCTTCGGCGTATGGCGTTCCAGCAACCGCTCGAACACGTCGGCGCGCGGCCCGGAACCGTCCCACGGCACGCTCAGCAGCTGGGCGCCGAACGATCGGAAGACCTGCATCGCGCGCGGGTACGTCGGCTGCTCGATCGCCACGAAGTCGCCGGGATCGATCAAGGTGCGCGCGATCAGGTCGAACCCCTGCTGCGAGCCGTTGACGATCAGGATCTCCTCGGGGCGCGCCTCGAGGCCGAACCGCAGCAGATAGGTCGAGAGATACCGACGAAGCGGCGGATAGCCGCCGGCCGGATAGTACTGCAGGAGCGCGGGCCCTTCGTCGCGAATCACCTGGTTCAGCACGCGGCGGAAGGCGTCGGTCGGGAACAGTCCGCTGTCCGGCATCCCGCCCGCGAAGGACACGACCGCGCCGCTCGACGGGATGGGCGTCACCGCACGCGAGCGCTCGTCGTCGGCCCCCAGGATCTGCGCGCTGCGCGAGAAGAGGCCGGACCAATCGAGCGCGATCGGCGCCGCGGCGGCCGAGACGATCGGCGCGGCGCCGTTGGTCGGGCGCTCGGCGACGAAGGTGCCCTGCCCCACGTGCGCGCGCGCCCACCCGGTCGCGACCAGCTCCTCGTAGGCGAGGGCCACCGTGCCGCGGTTGACGCCGAGCTGCCGGGCGAGCTCGCGGGTGGCCGGCAGCTTCATGCCGGGCGTCAGGAGCCGCTCGTGGATGAGGCGCTCCAGGTGCGCCTGGATCTGGCGCGGCAGCGCCGTTGGTTTGTCGCGATCGAGTGGGATGTTCATGGTCCCCGTCCGCCAAGCCATTTTGGCCCGATCCAAGTTTTGGTCAAGGGCCAATTGGCCTGATTCCGTCAGGCCATTTCCGGCCGGCGAAACCCTGCGGCCGGGGCCCGAGTACAATGGCCCACGACGCGGGCGCGCACGGCGGACGAGCCTCGAACGAGGGGGATGGCATGGCGGCAGGCGAAGCGCCGATCAAGCAGGCCGTGAAGTGGATCGAGGAGCAGCTCCACGACAATCCCGGGGTGAACCGGGTGAAGCTCGTCGACGAAGCGTCGCGGCGCTTCGATCTCTCCCCGCTCGACAGCGACTTCCTGTTCCGTCACCTCGCGGAGCGAACGCCGAAGACATGAGCGAGGAGCAGGCGCGTCGCGTCCAGGCGCAGTTCGGCGCCAGCGCGGCGGCGTACGTGACGAGTCCCCTGCACGCGGCCGGCGAAGATCTCGACCGGCTGCTGGCCTGGGGCGCCGCGCGCCGTGCCGATCGGGTGCTCGACGTCGCGACCGGCGGCGGTCACACCGCGCTCGCCTTCGCGGGCATCGTGCGCCGCGTCGTCGCCTACGACCTCACCGAGCCGATGCTGACAGCGGCGCGCACGCACGCGCGAACGCGCAACGCGGCCAACATCGAGTTCGTCGCGGGGGATGCCGACGCGCTCCCCTTCCGGGACGAGTCCTTCGACGTCGTCACCTGCCGGACGGCGGCGCATCATTTCGCCGACGTCGCGGCCGCGGTCCGTCAGATCCACCGCGTCCTTCGGCCGGGCGGCTCGTTGTTGCTGCAGGACATCCTCGGCCACGACGACGCGGACGCCAACGCGTTCATTCTCGAGGTCGAGAAGCGCCGCGATCCGTCTCACGTGCGCAGCTACCGGGCCGCGCAGTGGAAAGCGTTCCTGCGCGCGGCGGGCCTGACCGTCATCGAGGACTCGCTCATCTGGAAGCTCCGCGAATGGAACGAGTGGACCGGCCGGATGCGCATGTCGGCCGAGGCGCGGCGCGATCTCGAGGACTTCGTGCGCCGGGCACCCGAGCGCTGCCGGGCCGCCTTCGAGTTTCGGCTCGCGGGGGACGCCGTCGTGTCCTTCAACGACCGCCAGATCCTGATTCGCGCCGACCGAGACTGAGCGCTCCGCCGAGCGAGCGATCAGCGCGCGCGAGGCTTGAGGCGAACGATCGTCGCGCCCGCGCCCCCGCGCTCGGGCGGCGCGTCGGCGTAGCCCGCGACGAGGGGATGCCGCGCGAGCACGCCCTGCACGATCTTCCGCTGGACGCCGATCCCGCGACCGTGGATCAGCCGAACCTCGGCAAACCCCTTGGCGTGCGCGGCGTCAAGGTACTCGGCGACGACCGAAGCCACGTCGCGTGGCGCGAAGGCATGAAGATCCAGCGCATCCTCGATCGGGATGCGGACAGGCTCGTCCTCTACAGCCGCGGTCCTCCGAGCACGTGCTCCTTCCAGTGGTCGAACGTCAGGAGATCCTCCCCCGACAGCTTGCACTGTCAGAAGGTGGCGGCGCGCTCGAAGAAGGGTACGTCGACCACGCCGACCTTCTCGGCGCGCGCGGTCTCGGCGACCTTCTCGGCCACCATCTGCCGCACGAACGGAATCGGAATCCGGCCGAGCCGATGGATGACCTCGTCCGTGCAGCGGATGCGGGTGCCGGGCAGCACGGGTCCCTCGGCGACGAGCGCCTCGTCGGCCTCGCGCTCGGGATGCTCGCACGTCTCGGGGACCAGCTGCTGCAGGCGCAGCGACACGTACTCGGTCACCCAGGCCTGGATCCCGCGACGCGCCTCGTCGACACCCGGCGCGGCCCGATCGAGCTTGTCGTTCACGGTCGCCAGAAGCTGTTCGAGGCGTCCGAGCCTGGACTCGAGCGCGGCCAGCCGCGCGTCCACGTTCGCGTCGCTCATCCAATCCTCCGAGGCCCGAAGCCGCTCACGCGGCCGGCGGGCGGCGAGTATGCCAGTCGGTCATGCGCTGATAGGCGTCGACGACGCGAAGCACCGTCGCCTCGTCGAACGGACGGCCCACGATCTGCAAACCAATGGGCAGGCCCCCCGCGGTGAACCCGCACGGCGCCGCGCACGCGGGGTGGCCGGAGAAGTTGAACGGGCGCGTGCAGCGCAGCAACGCCGCGCGCACGTCCGACGGGCCGTCGCCGAGCGCCGCCTCGCGCTCGCCGAGCACCGGCGCGACGAGCGGTGTCGCCGGCGCCAGCAGCACATCGCGGCGGGCGAGCGCCTCGTCGACCTCGCGAGTGACCAGGGCGCGAATCTGCTGGGCGCGGACGTAGTGCGCCCCGTTGACGAAGGCGCCCAGCCGGAGGCGCTCGCGCACGTCGGGCTGGTAGTCCTGCGGCCGCGAGCGCATCCACGGCGCGTGATACGCGAGCGCCTCCGACGCCACGATCGCCGCGGAGCCGGTCGCGACGTGGATCACCTGGGTCAGATTGACCTCGTCCACGACCGCGCCGGCCTGCTCGAGCTGCTTCGCGCTCGCTTCCACGGCCGCGCGCACGTCGGCGGCCGCGGGGTCGGTGAAGTGCGCGCGCAGCAGCCCCACCCGGAGCCCCTTCACGTCGCCGGTGAGCGCCGCGCCGTAGTCGGGCACGGGCAGCACGCTCGTGGTCGGGTCGGCCGGATCGTAGCCCGCGATCACGCTCAGCATCAGCGCGCAGTCCCGGGCGGAGCGCGTCATCGGGCCCACATGGTCCATCGACCACGCGAGCGGCAGCACGCCGGCGCGACTCACGCGGCCGTAGGTCGGCTTGAGTCCGGTGATGCCGCAGAGCGAAGCCGGGATCCGGATCGAGCCGCCGGTGTCGGAGCCGAGTGATCCGGGCGCGAGCCCGGCGGCGACCGCGGCTCCGGACCCCGAGGACGAGCCCCCCGTGATTCGGTGGGCGTCGGCGCTCCACGGATTGCGCGCGTCGCCGTAGTGCGCGTTGAGGCCCTCGGGCCCGTACGCGAACTCGTGCATGTTCAGCTTGCCGAGCAGGATGGCGCCGGCGCGCGCCAGCCGCGCCACGACCGTCGAGTCTTCGCTCGGCACCGAGTCGGCGAGGATCTTCGAGCCGCCGGTCGTCCGGACACCGCGCGTCGAGTAGAGGTCCTTCGGCGCCCACGGCACGCCGTGGAGCCGTCCGACGACCCGCCCGGCCATGAGATCGGCCTCGGCCGCGCGCGCCGACTCGAGCGCCGAATCCGCGCAGACCGTGATGAACGCGCGAAGCTTCGAGTCGACGGCGGCGATGCGATCGAGATGAGCGCGTACGACCTCGACGGGCGAGACCTGCTTGGTCGCGATCAGCCGGCCGAGGTCGGCCATGGACGCCCAGTGAAGATCGTTCACCTCAGAGCACCCGGTATTGGGTCGTCGGCTCGACGGCGCCGAGCGGCAGCTGCTCCATCTGCTCCAGGGACTCGAGGAGGCGCTGGACCGCGGGACGGATGGCCTCGAGCTCGGCATCGGTCCAGGCGAACCCACTGAGGGCGGCCGTCCGCCTCAGCGACTCCACGCTTATTTCCATGCGCGCGAGCATACCACTAGAATGTGGAGCCATGGCCGTCCCGCTCACGCTCGTCGCCGATCCGCGCGATCCCGCGTCGCGCCGGACGCTGACGGTCGCGCCGGGCACCACGATTCTCAAGGCGGCGCACGCGGGCGGCGTCGATATCACCGCCACCTGCGGCGGGCGCGGACGGTGCACGTCCTGTCGCGTGAAGTTCCTGGTGGGTCTGCCGCCGCCGCCGACGATCATGGACGAGGTCCAGCTCGGCGACGATCTGGTCCGCGAGGGCTATCGCCTCGCCTGCCAGTGCGTGCTCCACGAAGCCGTCACCGTCCAGCCGGCGCCGCCGCTCGACGAGCGCGCGTTCCAGATCCTCGGCGCCGGGCCGGGCGTGCGGGAGCTCGGCCGGGTCACGCTCGATTCGGGGATCGCCAAGCAGGTGGTCAAGGTCACCCTGCCGCGCGAAGAGCATCACCAGACCTCCGACCTCGAGCAGCTTCTCGAAGCGGTCGGCCTCACCACGGCCGACGTCGGCCCGGCCGTGCTCCAGGGGTTGCCGTCCGCGCTCCGCGACGATCCGGCGGGCGTGACGGTGACGACGTTCGCGGCGGGTGGCGGACGGCAGCGGATCCTTTCGGTCGAGCGCGGCGACACCGCGGCGATGAAGTTCGGCCTCGCGATCGACATCGGCACGACGAGCGTCGTGACCACCCTGGTCGAGCTCGAGTCGGGCGAGCAGCTCGGGTCGGTCTCCAGCCTGAATCCGCAGGCGGTCTTCGGCGGCGACCTCATGTCGCGCATCGCCTTCGCGCAGTTCAATCCCGGCAATCTGCGGAAGCTCCACACGCGGATCGTCGGCCTCCTGAACCAGCACATCGCGCAGATCTGCCGCGACTCCGGCGTGCTCGCCAAGTGGATCTACAAGGTCGTCGTCGTCGGCAACACGTGCATGCACCACATCCTGCTCGGCATCGATCCCTCGCACGTGGGCCTCGCGCCCTATGCGCCGGTGATGCGCCACGCGGTGACCCTGTCCGCGCGCGAGCTCTTCCTGAAGGTGGCGCCGGAGGCGCGCGTGTGTCTGCTGCCGCTCGTCGCCGGTTTCGTCGGCGCCGATGCCGTCGGCGTCGCCCTCGCGACGCGCATCTACGAGAGCGCCGAGATCCGCATCGCCGTCGACATCGGCACCAACGGCGAGGTGTTGCTGGGCTCGCGCGAGCGGCTCTGGGCCTGCTCGGCGCCCGCGGGACCGGCGCTCGAGGGCGCCCAGATCCGCCACGGCATGCGCGGCGCCCTCGGCGCCATCGATCGGGTCACGGTCGATGACGACATCCACGTCCACACCATCGGCGAGGCGGACGCGCTCGGCATCTGCGGCTCCGGGATCATCGATCTGCTGGCGGGCCTGCTCGACGGCGGTGTCATCGACTGGACCGGCTTGATCCAGGTCGATGCCCGCGATTCGCTGCCGCCGAAGCTCGGCGAGCGGATCGTGATGCGGGGCGAGGAGCGTCAGGTCATCGTGCTCCGGCCCGGCGAAGCCGGCGCGCGACAAGAGATCGTGCTCACCCAGGACGACGTGCGCCAGGTGCAGCTGGCGAAGGGCGCGATCGCCTCGGGCGTCACGATGCTGCAGCACGTCGCCGGCGTCCCGTCCGAAACGGTCGCCGAGCTGATGCTGGCCGGCGGCTTCGGCAACTACGTGTCGATCGAGAGCGCGCTCAGGATCGGGCTGATCCCTCCGCTGCCTCGCGAGCGAATCCGCTACGTGGGCAACGCCGCCTCACTCGGGGCGCAGCTCTGCCTCGTGTCCGAGACGGAGCGCGCGCGCGCCGAGGCGGTCGCGGGACGGATCGAGCACGTCTCGCTCGCGGCTCACCCGGACTTCGAGGAGATCTTCGTGGACTGCATGAACTTCCCGCGGGCACGATGACGAGGCGGGAAGGCGTTCGCGCGATCCCGGGCACGGTCGCCGGGACCGAGGTCGGCGCGCTGAGTACCTCGCTCGACGCGCGCTGGATGATGGCGTACTCCGCGGCGCTCGGGGTGGACGATCCACGCTACTACGACACCTTGGCCGAGGAAGGTCCGGTGGCCCACCCGCTCTTCTCGGTCTGCTACGAGTGGCCGGCCGTGCTGGCGCTGCGCTCGAAGGCCGTGAAGGAATCGTGGGCGCTCCTGGGCGTCCACTCGACCCATCACGTGCTCATCCACCGGCTGCCCTCGACCGCGGATCGTCTGCTGACGCGCGCGCAGATCATCCTGGTGCGGCCGAGCCGCGCCGGCACGCTCGTCGTCGCGCGGCTTGTCCACCGTGGACCGGAACGGGCGGCCGGTGACGACGACCGACTACGGCTCGGTCTATCGCGGGATCACGACCGAGCGCGAAGCCCGCGCGCCGGTCGAGCCGCTCGCCCGTCCGTCGCCGCCGGCTTCCACCGAAACGCGCTGGACCGCGGAGGTCCCGGTCGGGGCCCGAGCGGCACACATCTACTCGGAATGCGCGCGCATCTGGAATCCGATCCATACCGACATCGCCGTCGCCCGATCGGCCGGGCTCACCGCGCCGATCCTTCACGGCTCGGCGACGCTCGCGCTGGCGGTGTCGCGGGTGATCGAGCAAGACCTCGGCGGCGACCCGGCGCGCGTCAAGGAGATCTCGGTGCGCTTCACCGGCTTGGTGTTCATGCCATCGACCTTCACGGTGCGCGGCCGCGGACGGGCGGGCGACCTGCTCGCGTTCGACGCGGTCGACGGGCGCGGGGAGCCGGTGCTGAGCGACGGAGTGCTACGAGCATGAAGCAGATGAGTCGACGCGAGCGCGTGCTCGCCGCGGTCAACCGCCAGCCCGTCGACCGGGTCCCCTACGCGGTGTGGCGCCACTTCCCGAGCGTCGATCACTCGCCCGCGGGCCTGGCCCAGGCGACCCTACGATTCCACGAGCACTACGGCTCGGACTTCCTCAAGATCACGCCGCGCGGCGGCTACGCCGTCGAGGCGTGGGGCTGCGTGGAGGGCGACACGGTCCGCGAGGACGGCCACCGCCCGTGCGCCGGCTGCGCGGTCCGCGCGCCGGAGGACTGGAAGAAGATCCGCGTCCTCGATCCCGGCGCCGCGCCCGGGTACGCCGAAGAGATCGAGACGATCATCCGCCTGGGCTTCGATCGCCGGATCGGCGACGCGCCGGTCGTGCCGACCCTCTTCTCTCCACTGTCGCTCGCGAAGAAGCTCTCGGGCGACCGGCTCCCGCGCGACCTGCGGGATCATCCCGACGCGGTCACGGGCGCGCTCGAGGCGATCACCGAGACGCTCATCAAATTCGCCGAGCTCGCCCTCACGGAGGGCGTCTCCGGCATCTTCTACTCGATCCAGGCGGCCAGCCGCTCCGCCAACTCCGAGGAGGACTACGCGCGGTTCGGCGAGCCCTACGACCGTCGGTTCCTCGAGTCGATCGAGTCGAAGTCGACTCTGACGATCATCCATTGTCACGGCAACGAGCTGATGTTCGACCGGCTGGCCAGTCTCCCGGGGCACGCCTGGAACTGGGACGACCGCGCGACGCCGCCATCCCTGCGGGACGCGCGCGCCAAGGTGCCGGGTGCCGTCATCGGCGGTCTCCACCAGTGGAAGACGTTGCGGGACGGAACGGCGGAGCAGGCAGTCAGCGAAACGCGCGACGCGGTCGCTCAGACCGACGGCATCGGGCTGATCGTCGCGCCGGGATGCGTGCTCCCGATGAACACTCCCGACGCCACCGTCGCCGCGGTCGTGCAGACGCTCGGCGGGCCGCTGAAGAAGATTCCGGGGATCACGGCCTAGGTCGTTCGCAGACGGCGGCGACGTCAGCCGGCGGGAAGAACCCGAAAGACGGGAATCTGCGCCGCGATCGCCTCGAACTCTTCGAGCGGAGCATCCTTGTCGACCGGGATGTGCGGCCTGGCCCCGGGCACGCGCCGCAAGTGGGCCTTCAGCACCGGCGCCCGCTTCTCGATCGCGAACTCTTCCAGCTGAACGTGCTCGGTACGACCGTGACGCAGGACCGCGCGGCCCGCGGTGGCCTTCACATTGCGAACCCAGGCGACGTCGGTACCGAGATGCGACACGAGGTAGCGCTGCCGGTCGAGGACCGCCATCACGAGCGGCAAAGAAATCGTCCGCCCCGAACGACGCCCGGTCACGTCCAGGGTGACGAGATAGTCCGGCGCGACCCCGCGCGCGAAGACGGCGGCCGCCACGCGATTGATCGAGCGGGCCAAGGCGTTGGGGCGCTGTCCCCGGTAGAGCCAGCGCGCGAACATCGCCAGCGCGGTGGTCACGCCGAAGCTCACCGAGCGCCAGTCCATCATCGACTGACCCTACTTCGCGACGTTGAAGCGGAAGTGGCAGATCTCGCCGTCGCGCACGATGTAGTCCTTGCCTTCGAGGCGTTGCTGGCCTCGGGCGCGGAGGTCGGCGAACGATCCCTCGACGGCCAGGAGGTCGTCGTAGCTGTTCACCTCGGCGCGGATGAAGCCGCGCTCGATGTCCGAGTGCACCGTGCCGGCGGCGGCCTGCGCCCGCGTCCCCTCGGGGATCGGCCACGCTCGCACCTCGTCCTCCCCGACCGTGAAGAAGGACACGAGCCCGAGCAAGGCGTAGCACTCGCTCAGCACGCGGTGGATCGCCGGCTCCTTCAATCCGAGATCGGCCAGGAAGGCGCGCTGCTCGTCACCGGCCAGCTCGGCCACCTCGGCCTCGATCACCGCCGAGACCCAGCCGATGCGCGTACGGGCGCGCTTCGCCGCCTGCTCCAGTCCGAGCTTTTCCACCACGTGCGGCCCGTCGGCGATCGCCTTCTCGTCGAGATTCAGGCAGTGCAGGATCGGCTTCTGGGAGAGAAAGGTGAAGCCGCGGATCGCCCGCGCATCGTCGGGCGTGAGCGTGACGGCGCGGAGCGGCGTCTCGCTCTCCAGATCTTTCTTGAGGCGCACCAGGATCGCCTGCTCCTTCACGTCCGTGTCCTTGCGCTGCTTCTTGATCGACGCTTCCAGGCGCTCGAGGCGCCGGTCGACCACCTCGAGATCGGCCAGGATCAGCTCGGTGTCGAGGTCCTCGATGTCCCGCTTCGGCGCCGGCGCGCCGAGCGCCTCGTCGGCGAACGCGCGGACGACGTGCAGCAGCGCGTCGGCGTTCCTGAACTCCTTCGTGTCGAGTCCCGCGCGCTCGCCGCGCTCGATCCCCGCCAGGTCGACGACCTCGAACGTCGCGTACGTCGTCTTCTTCGGCTTGAAGATCGCGGAGAGCCGGTCCACGCGCGGATCGGGCACGCGCGCGATGCCCGTGTGGAGCTCGGCGCGACCGGAGTCATAGCGCGCGGTCGCGACCTTGGAGCCGGTGAGCAGGTTGAACAAGGTGGTCTTGCCAGACTTGGGGAGCCCGATCAGGCCGATCTTCATGGGGCGATTATGCCAGGTGTCGTATCCTCGAGAGCGTTCTGCTGAGCCACCCGGCGAAAGACATCGACCTCAAGGGCGCGGCCATGGCCGTGCTCATCTCGATCCTCTGGGGCGCGAATACCGTCATCATCAAGATGGGCCTCGAGGAGGCCCCGCCGCTCCGCCTGGCGTGTATGCGATTCGTCGTCGGCGGCGCCGTGATCTGCCTCTGGGCCTGGGCCACCGGCCGCTTCGCCGGCTTTCGGGTCGAGCCCGCCGAGTGGCGTCCGCTCGTCGTGCTGGGGCTCCTGTTCAGCGTCCAGATGGCGGCGACGAACGTCGGGACCTGGCTCACCAGCGCGGCGCACGCGTCGATCCTCCTCAACCTCTACGCCGTCCACACGGTCGTCCTCGCCCACTTCCTGATCCCGGGCGATCGGCTCACGGTGCGGAAGCTCGCCGGGGTGCTCGTCGCCTATTCGGGCATCGTCATGCTCGGCGCCCGCCAGATCGCGCACGGCTCGCCCACCTTGCTGGGCGACGTGGTCGTGACGATCGCCGGCGTGCTCCTGGCCGAGCGGACCATCTACCTGGCGCGTGCGGTTCAGCGGCTCGACCCGGTGAAGCTCCTCCTGACCCAGGCGATCGTCGGGACCGCGCTCTTCGTCGTGGTCTCGTTCCTGGTGGAGCCGGCGCCGACCCGCTGGGGACTGCGGCTGGCCGGGTCGATCGCCTATCAGGGCGTGCTGATCTCGGGATTCAACTTCGTGGTGAATCTGTCGCTGCTGCGCCGGTATCGGCCGAGCGCGCTGTCCGCGTTCTTTCTCACCCAGCCGATCTTCGGCGTGATCGCGGCGGCGCTGGTCGCCGGTGATCCGATCACGCCTGATCTTCTGATCGCGTGCGCGGCGGTCGCGGTTGGGATCGGCCTGACGAGCCGCTGATATAATCACGCCATGCCGTCGGTTCCGTCGAAGACGCTCGAGATCGTGCCGAACCCGCATCCCGACCGTGACTACGAAGTCACGATGACGGTGCCGGAGTTCACCTGCCTCTGTCCCAAGACCGGACAGCCGGACTTCGCCACGATCCGCATCCGGTACGTGCCGGACCAGCACCTGGTGGAGCTGAAGTCGCTGAAGCTCTATCTCTGGTCATTCCGACAGGAAGGCGCGTTTCACGAGGACGTGACGAACCGCATCGTGAACGACTTCGTGGCGGTCGCGAACCCGCGCTGGCTCGAGGTCACCGGCGACTTCAACGTTCGCGGCGGCATCAAGACCGAAGTCCGCGTGTCACACGGCAAGCGGCCCGAGATCTAGTCTCAGGCCGCCTTGCGGCCCAGCGCGGCGATGTGGATGAACATCCACGTCGCGTCTGGATGCGAGCCCCACGCCCTGAACGCCGCGGCCATCGACTCGATCTCGGCGCGTGTCGCAAACCCATATTCGACCGGGCGCTCGCCCATGGGCGAGGTGAGCAGGCGGTCCGCGTAGGCCTCGCCCCACGCGGCGGTCTCGTCGGGCGTGGCGTAACACCACACGGCCGCGGAGATCTCGAGATCGACGACCTCGGCCGCGTTGAAGAGCGCTCGAAGCTGACGTCCCATCTGCGGCTCGCCGCCATTGCGATACCACGCCTGGTGATGGACTTCGATGAACCGATCGATCCACGGATCCCGCGGCCAGTAGGCCGCCGTGCCCCAGTCGACGTCGCGCACCGCGACGAGGCCTCCGGGCCGCACCACCCGGAGCATCTCGCGCACCGCTGATTCACGCTCGCGCAGGTGCTGCAGCACCTGGTGGGCGTAGACGGCGTCGAACGACGCATCGGGGAACGGCAGCTGATAGACGCTGCCCTCCTGGTAGTGGAGATTCGTCAGCCCTCGAACGGCCGCATCACGCCGCGCGCCGTCGAGGGCGTCTTTGGAGAGGTCGACGCCCACGACCTGACCAGGGGCGAGCCGTTCCGCGAGTCCCCGCGTGATGCTTCCAGGCCCGCAGCCCACGTCGAGAAGCCGCATACCCGGGCGGAGATGCGGCAGGAGGAACGCCGCGGCCTCGTCGGCGGTCCGCTGAGCGTGCTGGCGTAAGGTCGCCGGTGCGTGGCCGTGCGTGTACGTCTCGTGGCGAAGCGGCTGGTCGGTCATGTCTCCTCGCTCATGGGCATCAGATCTTGAGCGCGACCTTGATGGAGCTCGGGTCGGCATGCGCCGCGAAGGCCTCGCCGATCCGGTCGAGGCCGAATCGATGCGTGATCAGCGGCGTCGTCTGCACCGCGCCGCTGTGCGACGAGCCGCAGCGCTTCGGGAAACTCGTCCTGGTAGATCATCGAGCCGGTCAAGGTGATTTCGCGCCGGACGACCGAGAAGAACGAGACCGACGTGGGCTCGTGCGGCAGTCCGGTCAGCACCACGCGTCCGCCCGGGCGCACGAGCTCGAGCGCGTGCGTGACCGCCTCCGCGGTGCCGGCGGTCTCGACGACCAGGTCCACCCCCTCGCGCCCGGCAAACCGGCGCGCGGCGTCGGCGAGCGGGCCCTCGAGCGTGGCATGCGTCGCGTCGGCGCCGAGCTGGGTGGCCAGAGCGAACCGCCGCCGCGAGCGGCTCGTGACCATCACCCTGGCGCCGCGCGCACGAAGCACCTGAAGGGCGAGGAGCCCGAGGGTCCCCGCCCCGACGATCGCCGCAGTCTCACCCGGCTTGCGGCTCGCCGCGTCCCACCGCCCGGACCACCACGGCGAGCGGCTCGGCGAGCAGCAGCGCGTCGGAGGCGGCGCCGGCCGTCACGCGCCAGCAGCACCGCGCGGGTACCCGCACGAGCTCGGCGAAGCCGCCGTCGGCGTTGATGCCGATCGTGGTCCGCGACAGGCACAGGTTGCGATTGCCTTCGCGGCAGAGTGGACAATGGCCGCACGAATAGTTGGGCTCGACGACGACCGGATCGCCCGGGCTCACACGGGTCACGTCGGACGCGGTCGCCTCGACGCGGCCGACGAGCTCGTGCCCCATGATGCGCGGATACGCGACCGGTCTCGCGCCCGACCAGATCTCGTAGTCCGTGCCGCAGAGGCCCGCCGCGCGTCATGCGGACGACGACCTCGCCGGGCTCGGGTCGCGGATCGCGCAGGCGCTCGACGCGAAGATCGCGCGGTCCGTGGAGAATCGCGGCTTTCATGGCCGACAATCTACTCGACGGTCTACCGTCCGGCAACCTACGCGGCCGAGTGGCCGCCGTCGAGGAAGAGCGTCTGGCCGGTCATGAAGTCGGAGCTCGCCGACGCCAGATAGACGGCCAGCGGCCCGATCTCCTCGGGCCGTCCGATTCGTCGGGCCGGGATGTCGCGGGTCAGGCGCTGGTTGATCGCCGGGTTCGCGAACGCCTCGTTGGTCATGTCGGTCGCGAACCAGCCCGGCGCGATCGCGTTGACCTGGACGTTGTGACGCGCCCACTCCACGCCGAGCGTGCGCGTGAGCGCGATGACGCCGCCCTTCGTCGCGCCGTAGACCGTGTAGCCCGGCAAGCCCGACCTGGCCGAGCACGGAGGCGACGTTGATGACCTTGCCGGATCTCTGCGCGATCAGGTGCGGCGCGGCCGCGCGGCAGCCGTTGAAGACGCCGGTCAGATTCACGTCGAGCATGAAGCGCCAATCGTCCGGCGTCATCTCGACCAGCGGCGCGACCTTGGCCACGCCCGAGTTGTTCACGACGATGTCGAGCCGCCCGAGCTCGTGGATCGTCCGCTGCACGAGCGCATCGACCTCGGCGTAGCTGGCGACGTCGGTGGGCGCGACGAGCGCGCGGCGGCCGCCGGTCGCCGCGAGGTGCGCGGTTTCCTCCAGCGCCGCTTTCGATCGCGCGGCGAGCGCGACATCGGCTCCGGCTTCGGCCAGCGCCACCGCGATCGCCCGGCCCAGGCCGCGGCTGGCGCCGGTGACCAGCGCGACCTTGCCGGCGAGGACACAAGGCGCCGGGGTCAGCGGTAGAGCTCCTCGATCGCGTCCTTGTACTTCTGCGAGACGACCTTGCGCTTCACCTTCAGGGTCGGCGTCAGCTCGCCGCCGTCGAGCGTGAAGTCGGCCGGGAGCACCGTGAACCGCTTGATCTTCGCGTACGACTGCAGCTGCGTGTTCTTCTCCTCGACCGTGCGGCCGATGCGCTCGGCCACTTTCGGATGCTTCACGATGGCCGCCGCGTCGCTGGTCAGGATCCCCTGCTCACGCGCGAACTTCGACAGCTCTTCGGGATTGATCGTGATGAGCGCGACCGGATACGGGCGCCGATCGCCGTAGACCATCACCTGGCTGATGAACGGATCGGCCTTGAGCAGATTCTCGATGTTCTGCGGCGCGATGTTCATGCCGCCCGCCGTCACGATCAGGTCTTTCTTGCGATCGGTGATGACGAGGAATCCATCCTGGTCGATCGTGCCGATGTCGCCGGTGTGGAACCACCCGTCCGGATCGAAGACCTCGCGGGTCGCCTCGGGCTGCTTGTAGTAGCCGAGCGTCGCGATGTTGGGGCCTCGCGCCAGGATCTCCCCGTCCGCGGCGATCCTGCAGCTGCACGCCCGGTAGGCTCTGACCGACCGAGCCGAACTTGAAGCGGTCGGGCCGGTTGAACGTGAGCGCCGGGCACGTCTCGGTGAGGCCGTACCCCTCGAGGAGGAGGATGCCGGCCGCGTGGAAAAACTCCGCGATGTCGCGCGAGAGCGGGGCTCCGCCCGACACGGCCCATTGCAGTCGCCCGCCGAGTGCGGCGTGGAGCTTCGAGAACACGAGCTTATGGGCGAGCTTGCGCTTCAGCTCCAAGGTCGCCGGCACGGGCTGGCCGCGCTGCTGGTGGCGGCTGACGTCTCGGCCGACCGACACCGCCCAGTTGAAAATCTTCCTCTTCGCGGGTGAGCCGGCCTCCACGCCGGCGAGGATCTTGCCGTAGACCTTCTCGAACACGCGCGGCACGCTGCAGATGAAGTGGGGCCGCGTTTCCTTGAGATTGTCCCCCACCTTGTCGAGGTTCTCGGCGAACGCCGTGGTGAGCCCGTGCGTGACGCCGAGGAACGACTCGAGCCGCGCGAACGAGTGTGCGAGCGGCAGGAACAGGAGGTGCACCCAGCCCTCCTGGACCGGCGTCGACTGCTTCGAGGCCGTGACCGCGGCGATGTGATTGCCGTGAGTCTGCATCACGCCCTTCGGAGGACCGGTGGTGCCGGACGTGTACACGATCGTCGCCAGATCGGTCGGCCGCGTCGCGGCGACGCGCTCGGCGAGCGTGCTCGTGTGCGCCGCGGCGTTCTCGCGACCGAGCCGCCGCAGTGACTCCCAGGTCATCACGATCTTCGGCGGCTGCGGCGCATCGTAGCCGGCCATGACGACGACGTGCTCGAGCGCCGGCATCTTGTCGCGCGCCTGCAAGACCTTGGCGAGCTGGCCGGCGTCCTCGACGATGATCGTCTTCGCGCCGGAGTCGTTCACCACGTAGGCGATCAGGTCCGGCGGATACGTGGGATACACCGGGACCGTCACGCACCCCGCGCTGAAGATCGCGAAGTCGGCCTGGACCCACTCGGCGCGGCTCGTCGACAGGAGCGCGACCGTGTCGCCCTTCTCGCGACCCAAGCTGATCAGGCCGAGCGCCACCTCGCGGACGACGTCGCCGACCTCACGCCAGGTGATCGTCTTCCAGTCGGCACCGTGCTTGAACTGGTGCGCTGGACGGTCACCACTACGCTCGACGCGATCCCAGAACATCCGAGCGAGGGTGTCGGTGGCCATTAGGATCCTCCGTCTAAATCATCAATCTGAAAGGGATAACCGACGGTAGCACACGGCAGATAACGCGTTGCGCAAATACTGATTGACGGCCTAACGCGACGCGTTATACTCGGAATCGAGTTCGAGCGTATCCAACGTATCGAACGACGAGGATGCAGGAGGAACCAATGGACGAGCAGAAGAAAGTGGAAGAGATGTTCGGTCAGCTCACCGGCAAAGTGGTCGACACGATGAGCGCCTGGGCGGATGCCAACCAGCGTGTGCTGCGCGAGCTCGTGGAGCTCTCGACGGCCACCGCGAAGGAAGGTGTGAGGCTCTGCGGCGAGCTGCAGCAGGGCGCCCTCGAGACCTTGCGGAGCTCGCAGGCCGCCGCGACGCGCTGGCAGAGCGCCTGGTCGGACGGCACGAAGGATCCGGCGCAGCTGTATCAGAAGGCGCTCCTGAGCGGCGTCGACGGCGTCGAGAAGGCCGTCAAGCTCATGGAAGGGCAGGCGCAGGCGATCACGCGCTCGGCCGAGCGGATCCAGGTGTCGGCGGAGCAGGCCGGCAAGGGAATCCAGGAGACCTATGCGGCGGTCGTCGAGAAGATGAAGGGCGTCTACCAGAACTAGACGGTTACTTCTGGTTCTTGCGTTTCTCGAGTCGCTCCTCGAGGGAGCGTAGGCGCTCTCGCAACGTCGACACTTCCTCGCGGAGCTGCTCCGCATCGGGCTCGACGCCGTCACGGCGTGGCTCGCCGCGGGGCCCGGGCATCCCCCACCCCGCCCTCGACGCCCAGTCCTGGAAGATCCGCTCCACCTCCCGCTGACTCGAGACGATGCCCTCGAGACTCGACTTCATCGATCGCTGCACGAAATCCTGCCAGGCCTCTCCGTGCTTGATGAGCTGGTGAAGGAACGCGGTGGGGAGCGTGGCGCGATGATTGCGCTCGTTCTCGAGGATGATCTGGGCCAGGGTCACCGACGTGAGGTCTTCGCCGGAGGCGGCATCGACCACCGCGATCTCCTTGCCGCGCGCGAATCATCTCCTCGATTTCCTCGAGGGTGACGTAGCGACTCTCCTGCGTGTCGTAGAGCTTTCTATTCGAGTACCGCTTGATGACGTACGCCATGCGCACTCCCTCTACGGGCTGGCTTCGAGGGTCACTATGACGGGCGTAACACTCCGCGTCAAGACCCCGGCCCGACTTCACCGTGCTAGACTGACGGCCCACGCCGACGGGAGGTGACTCGCATGAAACTCAAGGGGCGCACAGCGCTCGTGACCGGAGGATCTCGCGGCATCGGGCGTGCCATCGCACTCGCGCTCGCCGAGGAAGGCGCCGACGTCGCGATCAACTACGTCTCGAGCGAGCCCGCCGCCAGAGAGGTCGCCGACAAGATCCGCAAGATCGGGCGGCACGCGCTCCTCGCGCAGGCCGACGTCGGTGACTACCCCGACACCTTCCGGATGGCGCAGGACGTCCTGAAGGAGTTCGGTCACCTCGACATCCTCGTCAACAACGCCGGGATCAACTCGGACAAGACGTTCGTGAGGATGGACCACGCGTCCTGGCGCAAGGTGCTCGCGATCAACCTCGACGGCGTCTTCAACTGCACCAAGGTCTTCGTGGACCAGATGCTCAAGCAGGAGTGGGGCCGCGTGGTGAACATCACCTCGGTCATCGGCCAGATCGGGAACTTCGGTCAGGCCAACTACGCGGCCTCGAAGGCCGGGGTCGCGGCGTTCACCAAGTCGCTCGCCAAGGAGCTCGCCGGCAAAGGTGTCACGGTGAACGCGGTGGCGCCCGGCTTCATCGAGACGGACATGGTCCAGGGCATTCCGGAGAAGGTGCGCGACAGGCTCTTGAGTCAGATCCCGCTGAAGCGCTTCGGGACGGTGGAAGAGGTCGGTCGCGCCGTCGTCTATCTCGTCTCGTCCGACGGCGACTACATCACCGGCGCCGAGCTCTCGATCAACGGCGGACTGCTGATGTAACGACGGTGGCCCACAGCCGCACGGCGTGGGCCGCCAGCGCCCACGGCTGGAGCGCGAGCGCCGCGAGCGACCGCCGCGGTGTGACCGCTCGTCGTAGACGACGCGCGCCTTCGACGGCATCACCCACGCTTCGCCCGATAGCACCTCTTCGCCTCGCTGGTTCACGCAGACCGTCTGGAGGCGGAGCCGATTGCGCTCGCGAATCACCTCGAGCACGTGCACCTTCGCGGTGATCGTGTCCCCGGCCTTGACCGGCTTGATGAACTTGAGGCTCTGCGAAAGGTAGATCGCGCCGGGTCCGGGAAGCTGCGTGCCGATGACCGCCGAGATCAGTCCCGCGGTGAAGATGCCGGGGGCGATGGGTTCCTTGAACGGGGTCGTCGCCGCATACGCGGCGTCGCTGTGCACGGGGTTCAGATCGCCGACGGCGTCGATGAAGCCGGCGATGTCGTCGTCTTCGACCTGGCGGACGAGCTCGGCGTGGTCGCCCGGAGCGAGCTCGGCGATCGTACGGCCGATCATCGGGGCTCCCGCTCCGTGAGCCGTCGGAGCTTGGCGCTGATCGAATCCTCGAGCCGGTCGATTCGATCCTCGAGCTCGACGATCTGCTTCGCGATCGCGGTGAGCTGGCTGCGCGACGGAAGGTTCAGCGCCTGGAGCGTCTGCTCGATCTGCTGATCGACGGCCTTCTTCGCCGGCGCGGCCGTGACGAGCATCTGGTCGAGCGACTGGCCCATCAGCTTCGCGAACTGCTCGGTGCCCATGGCCTGGCCGAGCACCTTGGACCACGCTTCGATCCACTGGTCGAGGAACTGCTTCCACTGCGTCAGGAGCTCGGGTGTGGCGGGTGTCTGGGCGAAGAGCCTGGCCCAGGCCTGAACGCCCTGGTCGAGCACCGGACGCCAGAACGCCGTCGGATCCGGCGTCGGGCTCGGAGCGGCGGCCGCGGTTTGAGTGATGAGGCGCGACCAGGCCTGCGCGCCTTCCTCGAACTGCTTCCTCCACTGCTCGAACAGCTGGTTCGGTCCGGGAGCGTCAGCCATCACTTCTGATGTTACGCCGCCGTGACGCCTCGCGTCAACGAAAGCGTCCGGCTAGGAGCGAGGGGCCAGCCAGGCCGAGACCTTCGGCCAGCAGTGGACAGCCGCGCCCCGCCCGGCGATGAGCGAGATGTGCCCACCGGGCAGCTCGATGTACTCCTTCTCGCGGCTGCCGACCTTGTCGATGAGCGCGCGTACACACTCGGGGGGCGCGATGTAGTCCTCCTTCGCGCCGACGACGAAGACCGGGCACGTGATGCGCTCGAGCCGAATCGGGCGACCGCCCATGACGAGCTCGTCGCGGTAGAGCTTGTTGTCCTGGTAGAAATCGCGCACCCACTGCCGGAAGAACTCGCCCGGGAACGCCACGTACTCGTTCGCCCACTTGTTCAGGGCCTGGAAGCCTTCGAGGTACTTGTCGTTCCACATGTTCCACCAGAGGTTCAGGTTCGTCGACAGGTCCATCGTCGGCTTGAGCAGCTTGAACCCGGCCTTGACCATGTCGGCCGGCACCGAGCCGAGCGTGTCGACGAAACGGTCGACGTTGAACTTGTCCTTGCCGAGCCAGAGCCCGAAGAGCCCGACTTTCGCGAAGTCGATGGGCCCGGCCATGTTGACGAAGTTCTTCACCCGTACTTCCGGGTGCGAGGCGACGAACGACGCCGAGATGGGCGCCCCCATGCAATAGCCCAGCACCGAAAGCTCGTCGGTCTCGGACGTCTCGAGCACGCGCCGGGCCATCCGCGGCAGGATCTTCGTCACGCACTCCTCGACGGAGAGGTCGTTGTCCTCCGGACCGAAGACGCCCCAGTCGAGCAGATAGAAGTCGAAGCCCTGGTTCGTCATGTGCTCGATGAAGCTGCCGCCGGGCAGGAGATCGAAGATGTACGGGCGGCTGATGCCGAGGTTCGGCACGAAGAGCACGGGTGTCCGATGCGTGCGCTTGGACTCGTACCGGTAGAGCCGTGACTTGTTGCGCTTGTAGATCTCGACGCGCGGCGTCTGACCGATCTTGGGCTCGACCGGATTGGTCATCAGCCCGTGGAGATTCTGGAGCCGGCGGACTCCGCGCTCGAGCTCCTCCTGCCACTGCTTGATCGTCGCGGCGGGCGCATCGGCGGCGAATCCGCTGGTGAACCGCTCGACGACGTCCGCGAACCGCTCCTGCGCCATATCAACAGGCTCCTTGCGTGGGGGTTGGTCCCGTCACATCTGGAACATCGAGCCGAGCTTCATCGCGAGCCCCATGTCCCCTTTGACCTTCAGCTTGCCCGACATGAACAGCATCTGCCCCGACTGCTTGCCCGAGAGCATGTCGAGCCAGTCCTGCGCCGAGATCTGAAGGGTCAGGTTGGGGTTCGTGCCGGCGCCCGGCTTGACGGTGCAGGCGCCGTCCTTGATGACGGCGTGCCAGGTGCCACCCCCGTCGCCGCTCACGTCGTACTGGATCACCGCGTTGGTCCCGGCCGCCTTGTCGGTCCGGAACCGCGAAGCCATCGCGTCGAACGTCTCTTTCACTGTGGGCATCGTGTCCTCCTGTCTGCGTCGCATTCTGATTTCGCGTCGGGATGCCTTCGCCGGGGCTCCGGCACCCGACGTTCGGCCATCAAAATGTGAAGAGGTCCATTCCGCCGGTCACCGTCAGCACCGCGCCGGTGATGTAGCGCGCACGTTCGGAGCACAGGAAGGCGACGGCGTTGGCCACGTCCTCGGGCTCCCCTTCGCGCTGCATCGCGACCCGCTTGACCATCCGCTCGTAGAGCGGGCTCAGCTTCGCATTGGGCGCGATGATCCCGGGCGCGATCGCATTGCACGTCACATTGTAGCGGGCGCCCTCGAGCGCGACCGATTTCGCGAAACCGATCAGCCCGATCTTGCTGGTCGCGTATGCGGTCTGACCGAAGCCGCCCATCAGACCGGCGATCGACGCCATGCAGACGATCCGGCCCCAGCGTCGCTCGCGCATCCCCGGAAACACCGCCTTCGTCACCTTGTACGTTCCCGTGACGTTCACCGCGAGGTTCAGCTCCCAGTCCTCATCGCTTCATGTCCTTGAGCTGAGCCACGGTGTAGATCAGTCCGGCGTTGTTCACGCAGATGTCGACCGGGCCGAGGTCGCGCTCGACGCGGCTCACGACGTCCTGGATCTGGGCCGATTCGCGAATGTCGCAGGCGTAGCCGCGCGCGCGCCCGCCCGAGGCCTCGATCTCGCCGGCCGCTCCGGCGGCGCCGTCGCCATCGAGGTCCAGGATCGCGATCGCGCACCCCTCGGCGGCCAGCGCCTGCGCGTCGGCCTTGCCGAGACTCCGCGCGGCGCCCGTCACGAGCGCGACCTTGCCGCGGATGCCGAGGTCCATCTACTTGCCCTTGAAGTTCGGCTCGCGCTTGGCGAAGAACGCCTGGATGCCTTCCGAGGCGTCCTCGGTCTTGAGCGTCTTCAGGAAGGCACGGACCTCGATGTCGATGGCCTTGTCGATCGGCGCCTCGAGCCCTTCGTCGACCGCCTCGATGATGAGGCGGGTGGCGATCGGCGGACGCTTGGCGATCTGGCGCGCGAGGGCTTTGGCGTCGTCGAGCGTCTCGCCCTCTTTCGTGAGCTTGTTGGCGAGGCCGAGCGCCAGGCACTCCTGGTGCCGGAACCTGCGTGCCGAGGATCAGGAACTCGAGGGCCTTGGTGCGGCCGATGAGCCGCGGCATGCGCTGCGAGCCACCGAAGCCGGGCGTGATACCGAGGTTCGACTCGGTCTGTCCCATCCGCGCCGACTCTTTGACCAGACGGAAGTGGCAGGCCATCGCGATCTCGCAGCCGCCGCCGAGCGCGTGGCCGTTGACCGCCGCGATGACGGGCTTCGGGAACCGTTCGATCTTGCGCATGACGCTGTTGCCGAACCGGATGAACGTGTCGACGTCGTCGCCGGAGAAGGCCGAGCCGAGGTCGGCGCCGGCGCAGAAGATGCGATCGCCCGCGCCGGTGATGATGACCGAGCGGACCGCGTCGTCGTTCTCCACCGAGTTGAGCGCCGCGTTGAGGTCGCGGACGAGCTCGACGCTGATCGCGTTGGCGGGCGGACGATTCAAGGTGATGACCGCGAAGCTCTCCTCGCGCGCGAAGAGCAGAGTCTCAAACGCCATGAGCGCAAACTCCCTGGAGAAAGATTGTCGCGACCGGTTCGGCCGCCTCGGTCAGGCGATAGGCGCGCTTGCCGAGGACCCACGAGGTGGCGAGCTGGTCCATCGCGCCGAAGAGCATCTTGGTCGCGATCTTCACCGGGAGGTCGCGGCGGATCTGCCCCGAGGCCGCGCCCTCCTCGAGGACGTCGTTGATCACGCCGAAGTAGGCCGAGACCTCGTGCGCCGACGCGCCGCGGAAGAACTTCTGGCCCTGCCGCAGCTCGACCTGGAGGACTTCGGCGAGCTCGGGGTTGTCTTCGAGCACCCGGAAGTGCAGGGCCACGATCTTCCGGACCTTCGCCAGCGGGTCGCGCTCGGCGGCGACCTCCCGGCGTACGGACGCCACCCACTCCGCCATCTTCTCGCGGAACAAGGTGACGAGGATTTCGTCCTTGGTCTTGAAGTAGAGATAGATCGTGCCGCTGGCGATGCCGGCCTCGCGGGCGATGTCCGAGACGCGCGAGTTGTAGTAGCCGTTACGCGCGAACACGCGGATCGCGGCGTCGATGATCTGTTGGGGCTTGTCGGGATCACGCATGAATTCTGACTGAACCGCGGTTCATTTTACGGGCGCGCCGACCGAGAATCAACTCGCGCGTTCGGGTTCACTGAGCCTACACGCCTCGATAGACCTCGCGCCGGCGCACGCTTCGCTGGAACTCCACATAGGCCTGGCGTGTCATTCCCGGAACCGCCTTCGCCGTCACCTCCTTCGCGCCGGCGGCACCGTCCCAGAGGAGGTCGACCGCCATCGCCGCCATCGCCCGCGCCGGCATCACGTACGCCAGATGCCGGTCGACGATCTGGTAGTCCGCCGCATGCCCGGTGCCGCGGGCGCCGCCCATATACGGATGGAGGACCGGGATCACCTGGCTCAGGTCGCCCATGTCCGTCGAGCCGGCGCGGTGCCCGGCCTCGCGGCATTCGCCCGGCCCGAAGAGCCCTTCGGCGTTGCGGCGGAAGGCGCGCGCCATCGTCGCGTCGGTGCGCAGCGGCAGATAGCCTGGCAGGGTCTCGATCTCGACCTCGGCGCCGAGCGCCAGGGCCCCGGCCCTGAGCGCGCGATCGACCTTCTCGTTGGCGTCGCGGATCCCCTCGAGCGTGCGGCCGCGCACGTACGTCTCGATGCGCGCCTCGCCGGGGATGACGTTCACCTGCGAGCCGCCGTGGGTCAGGATCGGGTGAACGCGGATCGTGTCGTCGTCGCGGAAGGTCTCGCGGACCGCATTGATCCC
The DNA here is from genome assembly GCA_963789955.1 of uncultured Candidatus Rokubacteria bacterium. GTDB lineage: Bacteria > Methylomirabilota > Methylomirabilia > Rokubacteriales > CSP1-6 > AR31. Next base: position 383,713 of record CAWBMV010000006.1, on the reverse strand, counting down.
GGCCAGCGCGATCTGGGCCGCGTAGAGCGCGTTGACGCCCATGTGCGGCGCCCCGCCCGCGTGCGCGGCGCGCCCGATGAAGCGCACGGTCTTGCCGAAGCGCCCGTTGTTGGAGCCGGGCACGCACGCCGAGCCGTCCTCGGGACGCGACGTCGTGTGGATCATCATCGCCATGTCGACATCGTCGAGATGCCCGAGACGCAGCAGCTCGCACTTGCCCCCGAGGAACTCGAGTCTTCCTGCGCGAACCTCGTTGAGGCGCCATTCGAGATCGCCGCCCTCTTCGGCCGGAACGGCCATCAGGGCCACGCGACCCGCGAGGTGCTCGAGGGCCTTGGTCGTGACCAGGCCGATCGCGGCGCCGATCAGCCCGGCGATCTGGGCATTGTGGCCGCAGGCGTGAGCGGCGCCCGTCACGGGATCGGCCTCGGGATGACCGGTCACCACGAGCCCGTCGAGCTCGCCCAGGAGCGCGAACGTGGGGCCCGGGCCCTGTCCGCCGGCCACGTCGGCCCGTACACCGGTGAGCGCGAGCCCGGCGCGCGGCGTCAGGCCGAGCTTGCGGAACTTCGACTCGACGAGCGCGGCCGTCCGCGATTCCTTGAAGCCGAGCTCCGGATGGCGGCGGATCGTCTCGCCGACCTCGATGATCTCATCGGCGTGACGCTCGATCGCCTCGTCGACACGTCGCTTGAGCTCGTCGCGCGTCATCTTAGTCCTCCCCGCCTTGCAGGCCTGGCGTAGGATATGACGGACTCGCGCCCCGACGCGGGGCAATCTCGAGCTTCTGACCTCGACCCTGGGAGAGTGGATCATGAAGGCAGCAGCGGCCGTCGCGGAAATCCTCAAGCGTGAAGGCGTGAAGTTTCTCATCGGCTATCCGGTCAACCCGATCATCGAAGCCGCCGCGGAAGCCGACATCCGCACGATCATCGTCCGCCAGGAGCGGACCGGTCTGCACATGGCCGATGCCGTCAGCCGCATCTCCTCGGGCGAGCGGATCGGCGTGTTCGCGATGCAGCACGGCCCGGGCTCGGAGAACGCCTTCGGCGGCGTGGCTCAGGCCTACGGCGACTCGGTACCGATCATCGTCCTCCCCGGGGGCTACCCGCGGCGGATCACGAACATCGAGCCCAACTTCAACTCGTTCCTGAACTTCCAGCACGTCACGAAGTGGTGCGAGCAGGTCATCGTCCCCGACGCGGTGGTCGACGCGATGCGCCGCGCGTTCACTCAGGTGAAGAACGGTCGCCCGCGGCCGGTGCTGATCGAGTTCCCGGTCGATCTGCTCCGAGAGGACGTCCCGGAGCCGATCAACTACACGCCGACGCCGCGGCTCAAGTCGGGCCCGGATCCGCGCGACGTCTCCCGCGTGGCCGAGGCGCTCGTGGCGGCCCAGCGGCCCGTGATCTACGCCGGTCAGGGCGTGCACTATGCGCGCGCGTGGCAGGTGCTGCGTGACCTGGCCGAGCTCCTGGAAGCGCCGGTGACGACGAGCCTCCAGGGCAAGAGCGCGTTTCCCGAGAACCACCCGCTGTCGCTCGGCTCGGGCGGCCGCTCCATCTCGCAGCAGCTCCACCACTTCCTGACGAACTCGGACCTTATCTTCGGAATCGGCTGTAGTTTCGCCACGACCAACTACGGCGTCGCGATGCCGAAGGGCAAGAAGATCGCCCACGCGACCCTGGACGCGACCGACATCAACAAAGACGTGCCGGCCGATCTCGCCCTGGTCGGCGACGCCGGCCTCACCTTGCAGGCGCTGCTCGTCGAAGTGAAGGATCGTCTCAAGGGCGGGCCGCGCGGCCGCCTCTCGGCCGTCACGCAGGAGATCAAGAATCTCAAGAGCGAGTGGCTGGCCAAGTGGACCCCGCGGCTCACGCAGGACACGAAGCCGCTCTCCCCGTACCGCGTGATCTGGGACCTGATGCACACGGTCGACGTCGCCAACACGATCATCACGCACGACGCCGGCAGCCCGCGCGATCAGATCTCCCCGTTCTGGGAGCCGATCACCCCGCTCAGCTACATCGGCTGGGGCAAGACGACCCAACTCGGCTACGGTCTGGGCCTCGCGATGGGCGCGAAGCTCGCCGCGCCCGAGAAGCTCTGCGTGAACGTCTGGGGTGACGCCGCGATCGGCTTCACCGGGATGGACTTCGAGACGGCCGTCCGCGAGCGGATCCCGATTCTCTCGATCCTGCTCAACAACTTCTCGATGGCGATCGAGCTGAAGATCATGAAGACGGCCACGGCCAAGTATCGGTCGACCGACATCAGCGGCGACTACGCGGCCATGGCGCGGGCGTTCGGCGGTCACGGCGAGCGTGTGTCCGAGCCGAGCGAGATCGTGCCGGCCATCCGGCGCGCCATCAAGAAGACGCAGGAGGGAACGCCGGCGCTCCTCGAGTTCCTCACCGAGAAGGCCGAAGACTTCTCGATGTTCTAGGCCCTATGCAGATCAAGTACCGGATCGGCATCATGCCCGGGCCGTGGCCGGTCGGCGCGCCCCGAGAAGGACTGGACTTCTTCTGGCGGCTGATCGATGTCTGCGAGCGGACCGAGATCGATTCGATCTGGTTCTCGGACCGCCTGTCGTCGCCGCTCCCGGTCCTGGAGCCGATGACGGCGATGGCCGCGGTGGCCGCCCGTACCCGCCGGCTGAAGTTCGGACCGAGCGTGCTGATCGCGCCGTTCAGGTCACCCGTGCTCGCGGCGCGCCAGATCGCGATGCTCGACTATCTCTCGGGTGGTCGAGTCCTGCCGGCCGTCGGCATCGGCGTGGAGCAGGAGCGCGAATTCCTGGCGGCGGGCGTCCCGTTCCGCGAGCGCGGGCGCCGGACCGACGAGGCGATCCAGGTCATGCGGCGTTGCTGGGAGGAGTCCGAGGTCACGTTCGCGGGCGAGTTCTGGCGGCTCGATCGCATCACGGTACTCCCGCGTCCGATCCAGCAGCCCATGCCGCTGTGGGTCGGCGGCAACAGCGAGGCCGCGATGCGCCGGACCGGACGGATGGGCGACGGCTGGATCCCGTCGTTCATCACGCCCGATCAGTTCCGCGTCGGCGTCGACAAGACGCTCGGCTTCGCCGCCGAGGCCGGGCGCGAGGTGCCGGGCGATCACTTCGGCACGCTCGTACAGTTCTGTCTGGACGCCAACCCTGCGATTGCGCGCTCGATGGCGCTTCCCTTCATTCCGCGCGGGCGCGTCGACGCGCCGACGCTCGACGCCTGCACGGCATTCGGGCCGGCCGAGCTCGTCAGCGAACGGCTGGAGCAGTACGTGATGGGCGGCGGGTCGAAGTTCATTCTGCGACCGATGTGTCCGCCCGAACGGATGCTCGAGCAGCTCGAACGGCTCGCCGCCGAGGTGATTCCGGCCTTTCACACGCGCTGAGCGTCGGCTCAGCGGCTCTGCAGAATCTGGATCAGCAGTCCGGGATCGACGTTGCCGCCGGACAGCACCACCCCGACTCGCGCGCCGCGGGCGAGCTTCCCGCTCAGCACTGCGGCGGCGCCCACCGCGCCCGTCGGCTCGGCGATCACGCGGACGCGGAGCGCCAGGAACCGAACCGCCGCGATGATCTCGTCGTCGCTGACCAGCGCCACCTCGCTCAGGTTCTCACGGAGGATCGGGAACGTGAGCTCGCCCGGGCTCTGCGGCCGAATCCCGTCGGCGATCGTCGGCGGCGGGGGAATCGTGACTCGCTCGCCCTTCTTCAGCGAGAGGTACGTGTCGTTCGCCGTCTCGGCCTCGACCCCGACGACGGTGATCCCCGGCGACAGGCTTCGCGCCACCGTGCTGCACCCGGCCATGAGGCCACCGCCGCCGACCGGGGTGACGATCGCGTCCAGCGCCGGAACGTCCTGAAAGAGCTCGAGCGCCGCGGTTCCCTGCCCGGCCATGATCGCCGGATCGTCGTACGGAGGCACCAGCACACGTCCCGTTTCGTCGACGAGGCGTCGCGCCACGGCGGCGCGGTCGTCCTTCAGGCGGTCGTAGAAGACGATCTCGGCCCCGTAACCGCGGGTCGCGTCCACCTTCAGGGCCGGCGCGTCCGTCGGCATGCAGATGATGGCGGTCGTCCCGACCACCCGCGCCGCGAGCGCCACACCCTGCGCGTGATTGCCGGACGAGTACGCGACGACGCCGCGCGCGCGCTCAGGCGGCGGTGAGGCGTCAGCAGCTTGTTCAAGGCGCCCCGGATCTTGAACGAGCCGGCGCGCTGGAGGTTCTCGCACTTGAAGAAGACGCGACAGCCGCTCGCGTCGTCGAATGCCGCCGAGGTGAGCACCGGCGTGCGGTCGACACGGCCGGCGAGCCGCTGCGCGGCGGCGCGCACGTCGTCGATCGTCAGAAGAGTGTCGGCGGCCATGGCGTGACGATTATCACAGAGCCGGCGAGCCTGGATCAACCCTCGCGGTATACTCGCGCCATGCGCACGGTGACCGTACTCGTCTCGCTCCTGCTCGCGACCGGCTGCTCGCTGATCTCGGTCGATCTCACGCCGCGCATCAAGCCCCTCGAGGAGCGGACCGTCGAAGGCAGCGGCCGAACGAAAGTTCTCTTGACGGACATCTCGGGATTTCTCTCCGAGGAAGGTCAGTCGCAGACGCTGGTCATCGGCGCGCCGACGCCGCGCGTCGGTCTGCTCGTGCGCTTTCGCGAGGAGCTGAAGAAGGCCGCCGAGGACTCGGACGTCAAGGCGGTCATCGTCCGCATCAACAGCCCGGGCGGCACGGTGACGGCGTCCGACATCATGTTCAAAGAGCTCCAGATGTTCAAGCGCGCCGCCAAGGTTCCCGTCGTGGCCGTCATGATGGACGTCGCCGCCTCGGGCGGCTACTACGTGGCGCTCGGCGCCGACACGATCGTCGCCCATCCCACGACGGTCACCGGCTCGATCGGCGTCATCATGCTGACGGTGAACGCCGAAGGACTCTTGCAGAAGCTCGGCGTCTCGGCCGCGGCGATCAAGTCGGGCGAGCGCAAGGACATGGGCAGCCCGTTCCGGGCCATGACGCCGGAGGAGCATCAGATCTTCCAATCCGTGATCGACGGGCTGCAGAGCCAGTTCCTCGCGCGGCTCGTCGAGTCGCGCAAGATCCCGATGGACACCGCGAAGCGCATCGCCGACGGCCGCGTCTACACCGCGCAGCAGGCGCTCGATCTCAAGCTGATCGACCGGATCGGCTACATGGACGACGCGCTCGAGCTCGCGCGCAAGGCGATCGGCGTCGACCAGGTCAAGGTCGTCGTCTATCAGCGCCCGTCGGAGTATCGCGCGACCTACTACGCGCGATCCGAAGGACCCTCCGGGAGCCTCGACGCGACCGTCTCCCGGCTCGCGTCGGTCATGGGCTCCGGGCCGGGCTTCTTCTACCTCTGGTGGCCCTGAGCCTCTCCCGGCCGCTCCGCTGCCTCGAAGCCGACGCAGGTCACGACCGGTAAACGCGGGTACTTCGGAAAGCGCTCGTCGAGTACGGCTCAACCCGCAGAACACGAACGAGGCGCCCCTCGCCGAGGTGACCACTCGCACGTGGGCGCAGCCCGCGCACAGCCCGCTCCGCTCGATCATGTCCAGAATTCTCACACGGCCTGGTCAGGCCGGAGCCAGTCCAGTTCGACACCGGGGCGCTGTGACCGGCCAAGGCACGTAACGATCACGACTTAGGCCCGATTCCGGATTGGTGCTCCTCTTGCAGTTCAACCCTGGGGCGACCAATGCCAGGCGCATCGGAAATCGAGATCGTCGTACACGAGGGGTTAACGAGCCTCGGCCTCCCGGCCTTTTGCCAGAGGGTACGGGCCGGCCTGGCGCTCCGGCCTTCGCGTCTCTGGCTGAATCTCGAAGACGTGAAGGCGACGGACGTTGCCGGCCTGGCCGTGCTCCTGCAGACGGCGCGGCGCGCCGAGGCGCTGGGAATCAAGGTATCGATTCTGCCGAGCCCGGCGATCTACCGCGCGCTTCTTTCGGCCTGCCTGCTCGACGAGCTGCCTCTCGAGGGAATCGGCGCTGGGCCCGCGACTGCGACGCCGCACGTGCCGTACGAAGGCGTCCCTCCGGCTCCGCAGTTCCTGGCGAGCACCGCGCGACTGGCTCTGCGACCGCCGACGTGGGACGAGCTCGAGACGTTCGGCGAGTGGGCGAACGATTCGCTCCTCGATCAGATGGTCGGTAGCCACCTGCTCTATCTCTGCCGGCAGGTCGGCCCCTATCATCCGGACTTCGTCGCGCGTGTCTTGAACGACCCCTCCGCGCTCACGCTCGTCGTGGTGCCGTCGGGATCGGACGCGAAGCCGGTCGGGTTCGTCAGGCTCTTCGACGTCCACCTGGTCGAGCGGTTCGCGTTTCTGGAGACGGCGATCGTGAACCCGCGCTCGCTGCGCGCGGGCTGGGGGATCGAGGCCTCGCGCCTGGCGCTCTCGTGGGCGATGGACGCGCTCGAGATCCGGCGGGTCGAGGCGAAAGTCTTCGCCTACAACGTGATCAGCATCAACGCGCTCCAGCGCAACGGCTTCCAGCAGGAGGGCATCCTGCGCGAGGCGAAGACGTACGGCGGTCAGCGCTGGGACATCCTGGTCTTCTCGATTCTCGAGTCCGAGATGCGAGAGCAGCGGCGCCGGGACGATTACGGGTCCTTCACGTCGTGGGAAACGGATGCTCGCTCATAAGCTCCTGCCTCTCCTCGCGCTGGGCCTCAACCTGCTGCTCCTCGGGAGCGCGCTGGCCCCGGAGCGTAAGAGCCAGCGCAATCTCCTCTTCGCCTATCTGGCCACGGCACTCGCCGTCTGGAACCTCGGCGTCTTCGGCCTGCGCTCGGCATCGAGCCAGGAGACCGCGCTCTTGTGGGAGCGCCTGCTGCACGTCGGAGTGATCCCGATCGCCCCGCTGTTCTATCACTACGTCCTGGCGTTTCTCGACGTGCCGCGGCGCCGACCGGTCTTGATCATCGGCTACGCGCTCTGCGGCTTCTTCCTGGCGGCCGGACCGACACACGCCTTTCTCGCCGGCGTCAGCGACTCGGAGTGGGGCTTCATGCCGGTGGCGGGCCCGCTCTACGCGCCGTTCTTCGTCTACTTCCAGAGTTATCTCGTGTTCGGTCTCGTCATGCTCGTCCGGGCCTACGGCTCTCAGCCCTCGAGCTTCAAGCGCAATCGGACGCTGCTGGTGATCCTCGGTGTCGGCGTGAGCCTCGCCGGCGGCGTCGTCGACATCGCCCGCTTCATGCTGCACTGGGACTGGCTCTATCCCGTGGGCATCCCGAGCAACGCGATCTTCGCGCTGGCCCTCGGGGTCGCCATCGTTCGATACCGTCTGATGGACATCGGCGTACTGGCCAAGCGTCTCGTCCTCTACGTGCTCACGTCCGGCGCGCTGGCGCCGATACTGTTCATCGGACTCTGGGCGATCGACCAGGCGTTCCGCGCTCGCACCGAGCGCGATGCGCCGAGCGACGTGGAGCGCCTCTTCCGGGACGCGCTGCTGCTGCTGCTCGTGTTTGCGATCGCGCTTCCGCTCCTCCGGAAGCTGGAGAGCGGTCTCGAGTATCTGATGTTTCGGCGCCGGCACGCCGTGCGCGACGCGCTCGTCGATCTCACTGGAGAGCTGAGCGCTCTGGTCGAGGTCGACACGCTCGGCCGCAAGCTCACCGAGGGGCTCGTCTCCCGGATCCCGGTCATCTACGCGGGGCTTCATCTCTACGATCCGGCCGCCGATCAGCTGGTGGGCCGAGCGCACGCGACGTCGGACGCGGCGGACTCCGCCCCGACGAGCCCCGTGATCGGCTCGGCGCTCCTCCTCTGGCTCAAGATGGCGAGCCGAACGCTCATCGTCGAAGAGACGGCGTTCCAGGGCGCGGCCGACGGGCGGGTACGAGCCGCGGTCGCGCAGCTTGAGCGCCAGCGCCTGGCCGTCGTCGTGCCGTTGCTGGCCGACGGTGAGGTGGCCGGCGCGCTCGTGGTCGGCGAAAAGCTCTCGGGAGAGATCTTCGACAGCGACGAGATCCGGCTGCTCGAAATGCTGGCGGCCCAGACCGTGATCGCGCTTCGAAACGCCGGTCTCTACGAGGACCAGCGCACGCGGATGGAAGAGCTCAGACGCACGCAGCAGAGCCTTGTGCAGTCGGCGAAGCTCGCCGCGATCGGCGAGCTGGCGGCGAGCGTCGCCCACGAGATCAACAACCCGCTCACAGTGATCCTCGGCAACAGCCAGCTCCTGCTCTACCAGCTCCCGCCCGAGTCGGTCGAGCATCGGAAAGCGTCGAGCATCGAGACCGAGGCGCACCGAGCCGGGAAGATCGTCCGCGACTTGCTCGACTTCTCCCGGCGGCGCGAGCCGACTCGAGCGCCGGTATCCCTGCACGAGGTGCTCGAGCGGTCGATCGACCTGATTCGGCCGAAGCTGAAGACCGCGGGAGTCGAGATCGAGCGTGTCTTCAACGTCGGGCTGCCTCCGATTCTGGGCGACCGCGATCAGCTGACCCAGGTCTTCGTCAACATGGTCACGAACGCCGTCGACGCGATGGATGGCGGCGGCTCCCTCATCGTCGAGACCGGGCTCCAGCAGTGTGATGACGGCCGACCGATGGTGGGCGTGAGCTTCACCGATACGGGCCATGGGATCTCACCCGAGCAGATCGAGCGGATCTTCGAGCCCTTCTACACCACCAAGGCCGAAGGGCGCGGCACCGGTTTGGGACTCTCGGTGAGCCTCGGCATCGTCCGCAGCCACGGCGGCACCATCGACATCGAGAGTAAGCCCGGTGCCGGCACTACCGTCCGTATTCGCCTGCCCTTGAGCTGAGCCGCACCGCTGCCGGCTCTGCAACACGCGTCCGGCGCCGAGTTACCGGATGTCCGCGACGAGATCGAGGTAGTGCTTGACGATCCGCGCGGTGGCGCCCCAGATCGTGTCGCCGTTGTAGTCGAAAAAGTAGACGGGCCGCCGCACGCCGTCACGCTCCCACTGCTCGACCCTCAGTCCGCCCGGCGCGGCGAGCGCCGCGAATGGCACCTCGATCACGCGCTCGATCTCCTCACCGTCCGGCCGCCAGGTGACCGGCCGGCGAATCGCGCCGATCCAGGGCGTGATCACGAAGTTCGTCGCGAAGGTCTCGGTGTCGTCGAGCGCGCCGAGCGGCTCGACCGCCGCCCGCGGGAGCCCCACCTCTTCCTCACACTCGCGCAGGGCGGCCTCGAGCAGCGACGCATCGCCGGGATCGACCGTGCCGCCGGGGAAGCCGATCTGGCCTCGGTGGGTCCCGACCGTGTCGGTCCGCTTCGCGAATACGAGATGGGGCTCGCCGCGGTCGACGATGGGAATCAGGACGGCCGCCCGCACGAGCGGCCCGGGCGGAACGACACGGCGCTCGTGCGCCGCCAGCCGCTGCCGTGTGAGCGCGACCAGCTCGTCGAGCGTCACGGGACTGGCTGGCGCTCCGGAGCCCTGAATAGCCGCGCACGGACCTCCTCGACGACCTGTGCCATCACCTCGCCCGCCTTGTCGCGGATCACGAGGTCGGCTTGCGCGTCGAGCGGAGTCGGCTCGAGGTTCACGATCGCCAGGGTCGCCCCGCCGTGCTTGGCGTGCGCCGGCATGTACGCCGCGGGATAGACGACCAGCGAGGATCCGAGGACGACGAACAGATCGGCCGCGCGCGACCGGCGCTCGGCCTCTTGCATCTCGAGCGCGGGCATCGCCTCGCCGAAGAGCACGGTGGTCGGCTTCACGATGCCGCCACACGTCGGGCACGCCGGAAGCTCGCCATTCGCCTCGATCCACGCGTGCACCTCGTCGCGCGTGTAGGGGATTCCGCACGCGAGACAGCGCGTGCGCGTCGCGTTGCCGTGCAGCTCGATCACGCGGTCCGCCGGCAGGCCGGCGCGCTGGTGAAGGTCGTCGATGTTCTGCGTGATACAGCAGTCGAGGCGCTCGAGCCGATGGAGCTCGACGAGTGCCACGTGCGCGGCGTTCGGCCGCGCCGCGCGGATCACGGGATACGTCACGCGGCCGAGCTCCCAGTATTTTCGCCGACCGCCCGCGCTGCCGATGAAGTTCCGGTACGTGAACTCGCTCGGATCGAATCGGTCCCAGAGGCCTCCCGGGCTCCGAAAATCCGGGATGCCGGACTCGGTGCTGGCCCCCGCGCCCGTGAAGGCGACGGCCCGGCGCGCGCGGACGAACAGCTCGGCCAGCTGATGGACGGCGCCGCTCACCGGCGCAGACGCTTCCAGACGCGCAGCGCGACGGACGTGAACCACGCGCCTTCGACCGGCGCGGACGGAGCGTGCCGCAAGCCGGCCACGACACCCGCGAACACGAGAGCACCCGCCGCGGCCAGCGCCACGTTGATCTGGACGCCGTCGATCCCGCCCCACCGCGCGGTGACGAGCGTGAACAGGGCGTTGTTGACGACGTGACAGACCACCGCGGGCAGCGCGCTTCCCGTCAGCTCGGTGATCCAGCCGAGGTACAGGCCCAGAACGAGCGCCAGCAGGCTGTGGAGCCAGTCCAGATGAAACGCGCCGAAGCAGACGCTGGTCACGATCACGGCCGCGCCGCGCGGCAAACGCTGGACGAGCCTGGTCTGGACGTAGCCTCGGAAGAAGATCTCCTCGGCGGTGCCCGCGAGCACGCCGACGATCAGCACGGCGAGAACGAGATCGGGGCCGGCGACCTGGTACAGCGCGCCGCGAATTATCTTCATGTTGCCGTGCTGCGCCAATCCGGCCAGCACCGTCAGCGAATCGAGCGCTTGCCCGAGCGACAGCATCCCGATGACGGTCAGCAGGAGTGTGCGGCCCGTCTCGCGCCCGGGCAGCAGGCGGAGCGCCGCCGGTGCGGCGCCGCCGCTCGCGATCAGCGCCGTCAGGACGAATGCCGCGGACGACGCGACGGTGCCCGCGAGGAGTCCCGGAAGGCCCTCGAACACGGTTTGATCGGACAGGTCCGGATAGAGCGATCGCACCGTCGCCGCCGCCAGGAGCGAGAACGCGACGATGGCCACGAAGGCGGCCGCGCACGACAGGAAGACCGGCCAGAGGCGAGGCCGCTCGACGAGGCCGCTGTCGGTGTCCGTCAAAGCGGTGGTCCCTCGCTGATGCCACGCCGTGGCCTGCTGGTAGGCGTGGCCGAGCCGCAGAGTCGTGGCTTCGTCGAACGCGCGGCCGACGATCTGCAGGGCCAGCGGCCGTCGGTCCGACGAAAACCCGCACGGCAACGTCAGCGCCGGTAGTCCGAGGGCATTGAAGGGACGCGTGAGCCGCGAGAATCGCCCCATCCTTGTGACGACGTCGTCCACGGAGCCGGCCTTCGCCGTCTCGAGGGCCGGCGCCGGCTCGGGGATCACCGGGACGACGAGCGCGTCGACCTCGGCGAACACTTCGGCGATGAATTCCCGCGCGAGGCGCGACCGCAGGCGCAGCGCCTGCAGATAGTCGTGCGCCGAGATGTGGAAGCCGATCTCGAGCCGCGTCCGGACGGCGGGCTGAAGCTCGTGCGGGCGGTCGCGGGCCAGTCGCGCGTGCAGTGCGGCCGACTCCGAGCGTGAGATCACGTTGCCGATGTCCGTGAGGGTCCGCGGATCGGGCACGCGGATCGGCGACACGAGCGCGCCGAGGCCTCCGAGAACCTCTGCGGCCGCACGGACGGCGGCGTCCATGTCCGGGGTGATCCCGTCGAAGAAGAAGTTCTCTGGAATCCCGACGCGCAGCCCGCCGATCGGGCTCTCGAGCATGCGCTGATAGTACGGAACCCCCCGGCGGCTCGACGTCGCGTCGTGCGGATCGTATCCGGCGACGACCTCGAGGAGCAGCGCGGCGTCGGCGACGGTTCGGGTCAGCGGACCCAGGTGATCCATCGACCACGACAGCGGCATCACCCCGGCGCGGCTCACGCGTCCGTAGGTGGGCTTGAGCCCGACGACGCCGCAACAGGCCGCCGGAAGCCGGATCGAGCCACCGGTGTCGCTGCCGAGCGCCCCGAGCGCGAACCCGGCGGCCACCGCGGCGCCCGAGCCGCTGCTCGAGCCGCCGGAGCAGTGGCCGGATTTCCACGGGTTCTGCACATCGCCGTGATGGGCGTTGTCGCCGAACGGACCCATCGCCAGCTCGGTCATGTTGAGCTTGCCCAGGGTGACGGCGCCGGCGGCGCGCAAGCCGCGCGACGGCGGTGCATTCGATCGGCGACGTGAAGTACTCGCGGGTCTTCGTGCCGCACGACGTCGGCAGGCCGGGCACGTGGCAGAGGTCCTTGTAGGCGAACGGCACACCGTGCAGCGGGCCGCGACTGTGGCCGGCGGCCAGCTCGTCTTCGAGCGCCCGTGCCGTCGCGAGCGCGCCTTCGGCGTCGACGGTGATGAACGCGTGAATGCGTCCATCGAGCCGCGCGATGCGGTCCAGGCAGGTCTGCGTCGCCTCGACCGGCGAGATCTTGCGCGCCGCCATCGCGCGCGAGAGGGTCTGGATCGTCCAGTCAGTCACGAGGCTCTTCGGACTTCGCGTCGCCTTCGAGCGCCAGCACGAAGCCCGCCGGCTCCTCGCCGATCGCGAGATCAGCCGCCATCCGCTCGATGGCCGCGGCGAGACCGGCGACGTCCGCGCTCACCTGCTTCTCGGGATCGTTCATGATGGACTTTCGCCGCGGATCATAGCACCGCCGTCACGTCCGGTGGCCGAATGCCGTCGGCAGCGGGCTGTCGAAGCTGACTCGGTCGCCGCGCGGATGCACGAACGCGAGTCGCGTCGCGTGGAGCGCCAGCCGCCTCATCGGATCTGTCCGGCCGCCGTACTGAGCGTCGCCCGCGATGGGATGGCCCGCCGCGGCGAGCTGGGCGCGAATCTGAGCGCGGCGCCCGGTCACCAGCCGTAGCTCGACCAGGGTCGTGCCGCGCCGGCGCTCGAGGACTCGATAGCGCGTGATGGCCTCCTTGCCGTCTCCGCGCTGCGCGACCCGCACACGCAACGCGCGGTCCTCGACGAGGCGCGAGACCAGCGAGCCTTCCGTCCTGGCGCATGACGCCCTCGGCGAGGGCGATGTAGAGCCGCTCGGCGGTGCGTACCGCGAACTGCGCCTGCAGATGCTCCTTGGCCGCCACCGATTTGGCGAAGACGATCAGGCCCGAGGTTTCCCGATCGAGCCGGTGAACGATGAAGAGCCGGGCCGCGCGCGTGTCGCGGCGCGCGACCCAGTCGCGAAGAAGCCGGTAGGCCGTGCGCTCGCGCTCGCTCTCGGTGGCGATGGTCAGGAGGCCGGAGGGCTTGTCGACCACGAGGATGTCGTCGTCCTCGTGGACGAGTCGCAGCGGCGCCGGGCACGCGGGCGGCGCGGGTGACGTCAGCTCGATCCGATCGGCCGGATCGACCTCGACGTCGCCGCGGACGACCACGGCACCGTTGACCCTGACCCGCGAGCCCGTGAGCCATTGTTTGAGGCTGCGACGGGAGGCCTCCGGGTAGAGCGACTGCAGCCGCTCGACGAGGCGGCGGGAGGTCACGGCGTACCACGCGCTATCGGCGTGACGAGGGCGGTCACCCCCGCTTCCCGAGGTTGCCAATCCGCCCGAGGTCGAGCGGCGAAGAGCGCAATGGAATCGGAGGCTTATCGCTGGCCCAAGGGATGCACCTCCCCTGCGGAACGGAGGTGCCCCGATGATCACGTGCCGGTGCGGCGGACCACTCACGCTCGACAAGTCCCATATCTCCGAGGCGCGGCGCTTCGCATGCCTGGCGACGACTCGATTGCTCTGGAAGTGCTGCCTCTGCGGCCACTCGCTCTGGCTCGACCAGTCGACGACGCCCGAGGACCTGGGCGCCCCGGTCGACGAGGTCGAGGCAAGATCGATGGCGTAACGACAGAATTCTACAGCTTCGCAATCCACATACGAGGGCGAGGCCCCAGGGGCGATAATCGTACGGAGATGCGCGACACCGGGTCCCAGGGCCGCATTCTCGTGGTGGACGACGAGCCGGACCTCGTCACGATCCTGACCCGGTATTTCTCCGAAGCGGGCTACGCGGTCGACGCGGCGGCGCACGGCGGCGACGCGCTCATCGCGGTCTCGCAGTACCGTCCAGATGTCGTCGTGCTGGACGTCATGATGGAAGGCCTCAACGGTGTCCAGGTTCTCGAGCGCATTCGCGCGCTCGATCCAGCGATCCGCGTGATCATGATCTCGGGCAGCCCCGACGCGACGCTCAGGCCGAAGGCGATGGAGATGGGCGCCTTCGCGTACGTGGCGAAGCCGGTCGGGCTCGGGCAGCTGCACCAGACCGTTGCCGCGGCGCTCGGCCGGCCGGATCCGCTCGCTCCGCCCCGTTCCTCCTAGCCGACTTCGACAGGTGTCACCGATCTGACGTCGAGCTCGGTGCATGAGTCCTGCGAGCACGCGCTAAGTCCATTCGACAAAGACCGGCGCTCGCTGGCACATCCGGTGCACGGTTCGCAGCCGTCGTAGGACGTCGAGCCTGATAGACTCGAGGTGAAATTGACCGAGCAATTCCGCCGCTGGCGACGATGGGCTCTGATCGCGGCGATCGTCTCCGTGGCCGGCGCTCCCTTCATCTACTCCGCGATCGAGCTCCACAAGTTCGAGCGCGCCGACGCCCGCCGGGCGACGTTCATCTACGCCGCCGGTCAAACCCTGGCGCCCGGCGTGCACGTCCAGCGCGTCGGCCTGGTGGCCACGCTCGCTCGCCTCGGCTACAAGGAGACGCGCTCGGTCCCTCCCTCGCCCGGTCTCTTCCGTCGCTCCTCGGAGGGTTGGGACATCTATCTTCGAGGTGGCGACGAGACCGGCGCCGGTCCTGCTCAGCTCGTCCGCCTGCAGCTCGCCGACGATCGGATTACCAAGGTCACGCGCTCCGGCCAGGACGCGGGGGCGGTGGCGCTCGAGCCCGAGGTGCTCTCGAGTGCGGCGGACCGGCCGGGTGAAGACCACAAGCCGATCCGGCTCGACGAGACGCCGAAGGTCTTGATCGACGCCGTGCTGGCGGCCGAGGACCACCGATTCTTCGCGCACGGCGGCCTCGATCCTCGCGCGCTGCTCCGCGCCGCGTGGGCCAACCTCCGCGCCGGCAGGGTCAAGGAAGGCGGCAGCACGATCACGCAGCAGCTCGTGAAGGTCCGGCTGCTCAGCCCGCAGCGCACGTTCTTCCGCAAGCTGCGGGAAGCGTGGCTGGCCGCGCTGATCGAGTCGCGCTATTCGAAGGAGCGGATCCTCGAAGCCTACCTGAACGAGATCTATCTGGGACAGCGCGGGCCCATCGCGCTCCGCGGCGTCGGGGCGGCGTCACGCGCGTACTTCGGCAAAGAGGTCCACCAGCTGACGACGCCGGAGGCGGCCCTGATCGCCGCGATCATCCGCGGCCCCAACATCTATTCCCCGGCGGTCGATCCGGACCGTGCGCGCGAGCACCGCAACACCGTGCTCGCGCAGATGCGCGATCTGAAGATGATCACGCCCGACGAATACGAGCGCGCGCGCCGCGCGCCGGTGCAGGTGCGTTCGCTGGTGAATCCGGGCCAGTCGGCGCCGTACTTCGTCGACTACGTGCGCCAGGAGATCGAGCAGCGCTTCGATCCCGGCGTCTCGCGGGTGCGCGGGGCTCGCATCGTCACCACGCTCGACCTGACCCTCCAGCGATTCGCCGAAGCCGCGGCCGTACGCGGCCTGGATCGGCTCGAGTCGAGCCTGCCGCACGGCTATCGTCGGGAACCGGGCCGGCGTCTGCAGATCGCCATGCTCGTGGTCGAGCCGGCGACCGGCGAGATCCGGGCGCTGGTCGGCGGTCGAGACTATCTCGCGAGCCAGTTCAATCGAGTCACCTCGGCGCGCCGCCAGCCCGGGTCGGCCTTCAAGCCGATCGTCTATCTCGCCGCGCTCCGGGCCGGCGACGGCTCGCCGTTCTTCACGGCCGCCTCGCGCGTCGAGGACTTGCCGCTCACACTGGAGTCCAACGGACAACCCTGGAGCCCCCGAAATTCCGACGACCGGTACGAAGGCATCGTGACCGTGCGACAGGCGCTCGAGCAGTCTCTCAACTCGGCCACGGTCCGCATCGCCCAAACGGTTGGACTGCCGACCGTGATCGAGCTGGCGCGCGCCCTCGGGCTCCAGAGCCAGCTCGCGCCGGTTCCGGCGATGGCGCTCGGCGCGTTCGAGGTCACGCCGCTCGAGCTGGCGCGCGCATATCTTCCGCTCGCGAACGGCGGGATCAGGCCGGCCGCGATCTCCGGCATCCACACCGTCCAGTTCGGCGACGACGAGGTCAAGCCATCGAGCGCGGACGAGCCGGTGCGAGTGATCTCGCCTGCCGAAGCCTGGCTCGTGACGTCGCTTCTCAAGGGTGTCGTGACGGCAGGGACCGGCAGCGCGGTGCGCGCGAGCGGGCTTCCCGACGTCGTCGCGGGAAAGACCGGTACCACCAACGACGGCCGCGACGCGTGGTTCGTCGGCTACACGCCGAAGCTCCTGGCGCTGGTCTGGGTCGGCTTCGACGGCGGCGAGCCGCACGGCATGAGCGGCGCGCGCGCGGCGCTGCCGATCTGGGTGGACTTCATGAAGCAGGCGTTCGACGCCTACCCGCAGTCGGATTTCGAAGTTCCCGTGGGCATCTCGTTCGCGGATATCGACGTCACGAACGGCAAGCGTGCCGCCCGCGCCTGCCCCGTGGTCGCTCGTGAAGCATTCCTTGTCGGGACGGAGCCACCTCTCTGCGACGAGCATCGCGGTGTCATCGATCACGTCGTGAACGGATGGAACCGCCTGACCGAGTGGTTCCGCCGCTCGCGCGAGCCCAAGGAAAGTCCACCACAAGGCGACCGGTAGGCTGTCGCGAGCCTGACGTGTCCCGGACGTTCGTGTAAATCTTACAACGTATTTCTTGCTCCGAGGCCGTGTCGAAAGCTGCCCACCACGCCGATCCATATCGGGACAAATCAAAACAGAATCAGATAGTTGGTCGAGTTTCTCCAAGCCCTGGCACGGGCGATGCTCACCCGGACGACGCTTGCAGCAGACTGGTTCATCGGGGAGGGCACCGTGCGCACACTCGCAGGGCTCGTGGCGGCGATGTTGATGGCGATGATCGTCGCCACGCCCGCCTGGGCTCGCGTCGTCCGCATGCAGACGGTGGTGAACCTGACCGATCGCTCCGATCCAGCGGTCAAGCGAGCCGTGAAGGAAGCATTCGATACCTCGCTGCGCGGCGCCGTGGCAATGGGATTCGCGCGAATTCGGGTGGACGGGATCCAGGTGCTCCAGGATGTCGTGGTTCTAGCGACGGTCGCAACGGACGAGGACGACGATGACGAGGCTCCGGACAACACGAGGGACCAATGAACCCGACAAAGACGATGATGTGCGCTCGATGTCACGCGCTGCGGTGGGTGGAAGACTGGCGGGAGGATCGGGACGAGATGATGTCGATCACGCTCGGTCCCTGCGGCCATCAGGTGGAGCACCAGGCGCGACTCGAATGGTCGATTCCGGCGTGGCAGAACTCGCACGTACGGCTGGTCCGGACCCGGCCGGCGCGCGCCATTGTCGCGACATCATGAGCAAGAGTCCGCTGGGGTACACTGAGGCCTCCAACGCCATCCCGCCGGGTGGCTCGCGGCCCGACTCGAGCGCCTCGTCCGAGGCGGCGGGCGCTGCCGTCGCGACGGAGCGTTTTGGGCATGCGGACCGGATGAAGGATCACCGAATCCTGGTCGTCGACGACGAGCCCGCCTCGCGCAAGGGCCTTCAAGAGCTCTTGACCGTGTGGGGCTACGACGTGTCCGCGGCCGGCGACGGGCAGGAAGCTCTGGAGCGCGCGGCGGTGCGGGTTCCCGATCTCGTGATCGCCGACCTGGTCATGCCCGGAATCGACGGGCTCGAGCTGCTCACGCGGCTCAAGCGCGACTTTCCGACCACGGCGGTCGTGTTCCTGACCGGCCAGGGCAGCATCGAGACCGCCGTGCAGGCGATCAAGGACGGCGCGTACGACTACCTCACCAAGCCGGTCGATCCCACGCGCCTGCAGCTCTTGCTCGACCGGGCGCTGGAGCGTTCCGAGACCGCGCGCGAAGTCCAGCTGCTGCGGCGCCAGCTCCGGCAGCGCGGCGCGTTCGGCCGGTTGCTCGGCAGCTCTCGCGGCATGATGGAAGTGATGCGACAGGTCGAAGTGTCCGCGCCCACGGACGCGACGTTGTTCATCGCCGGCGAAAGCGGGACGGGCAAGGAGCTGGTCGCGCGCACCGTCCACGAGCTCTCGCCGCGCCGGAGAGGGCCTTTCGTTGCGGTGAACTGCGCGGCGATCCCTGAGACATTGCTGGAGAGCGAGATCTTCGGACACGAGCGCGGCTCGTTCACCGGTGCCGTGGAGCGGCGACAGGGCTGCTTCGAGCTCGCCGACGGGGGGACGCTCTTCCTCGATGAAGTCGCCGAGATGCAGCCGGGCACCCAGGCGAAGTTCCTCCGCGTGCTGCAGGAGGGGCAGTTCCGTCGCCTCGGCGCCAAGGCCGAGATCCGCGTCAATGTCCGGGTGGTCGCGGCGACCAACAAGGAGCCGGTGAAGGCGCTGCAGGACGGCACCTTGCGCGAGGATCTCTACTATCGGCTCAACGTCTTCGCGATCGCGCTGCCGCCGCTGCGCGACCGGCTGGAAGACCTTTCGGACCTGGCCCAGGCGTTCGTCGAGGAATTCAACGATCGTCACGGCCGTAACGTCCGGGGTGTCGACGAGAGCGCGCTCGACGTCCTCCGGCGCCATCGGTGGCCGGGCAACGTTCGTGAGCTTCGCAACGTGATCGAGCGGGCGGTCATCATCTGCTCGGGCGACCTGGTCCGCGCCGAGCACCTGCCTGTCCTGGGCATGACCACGGAGCCGGTCGTCGCGGCCACCGACGCCGATCTGGTGCTCCCGATCGGCACGACCGTCGAGGACGCCGAGAAGGAGCTGATTCTGCGGACCCTGAAGCAAACGGGAGGCAACAAGACCCGCGCCGCCGAGATTCTCGGCATCAGCCTCAAGACACTTCACAACAAGCTCCACAAATACAACGCCTGAGGCGAATGCGTCTGACGCTCCGCGCGCGGCAGGTCCTGGCGCTCGCCTTCGTGGTCCTGCTCGTGGTGGTGGCGTCGACCGTGGCGCACCTGGCGAACGTGGCGCGGCTCGCGCTCGGGTCCGCGGCGGACGAGGGCGAGCTGATGGCGCGCCAGCTGTATCACCAGAGCTCGCGCGTCGTCGCCGCCTCGCCGACGCCCTCCCCCACACTCCTGCAGCAGGATCCAGGCATCCGTGCCCTGCTCGAGGGCATGATCGGTTACTCGCGCACGGTCGTGTACGCGGCCGTGGTCGATCCGAGCGACCGGATTCTCGCCCACAGCAATCCCAAGCTCGAGGGGGAGATCCTGCCGCCGCGCGAGAGCGTCGAGCGCCTGAAGACCCGGTCGACCGCTCGCCATCGTCGCCTCGCTGTTCGGCCAGCCCGAGGTGTACGAGGCGCAGGTTCCGATGCGCCTGGGCGAGCGCCCCTTCGGCACCGTCCGGGTTGGCGTCTCGACCAGCCTGCTCAAGCAGGAGCTGGCGCAGGCCGCGCTCTATAGCCTGGCGGTCGCCCTGGCCGCTCTCGGTATCGCCGTCGCGGTCGGGCTCGTCGTCGGCCATCTCCTGCTCCAGTCGCTGAGGAAGATCGCCAACGGGATGGATCGGCTGGCTCGCGGCGAGTACGGCGCCACGGTCGAGCTCACGCGCGACGACGAGCTCGGAGAGCTCGCGGCGCGGGTCAACCAGCTCGGCGAGCGAGTGCACGCGGAGCAATCGCACTGGCAGAACGACCGGGCGCGGATGGAAGGGATCCTCGACAGCCTCGAAGACGCCGTGATCGTGCTGAACGCCAAGCGCGAGGTCGTGTTCTGCAATCAAGCGGCCGAAGGGCTGCTCGGCCAATCGCTCGACTCGCCCGAGGGGGCGCTCGCGGGTCTCTTGCCGGCCGATCACCCGCTGGGGCCGGTGGTCACCGAGCTGTTCGACGCCGGGATCGAGCGTCGAAACTCCGCGGTGAAAGTGCGGTGTCCCGACGGACAGTCTCGCGAGCTTGCGGTGTCGAGCTACCGTATTCCCGATGGCGAGCGCGCGGGGGGCGGCGTCCTCGCGCTCCGCAACCTCGAGCCCGTCCGCGCCGTGCAGTCGCTCGTGACGTATTCGCAGAAGCTCGCGGCGCTCGGCCGGCTGACCTCGGGTGTGGCGCACGAGGTGAAAAATCCCCTCAACGCGATGCGCATTCACCTCGAGCTCCTGAAGGCGCGTCTGGGCGCGAGCCAGCCGCCGATCCGCGAGAATCTCGACGTGATCGCCCAGGAAATCGTCCGGCTCGATCGCGTCGTTCAGGGGTTTCTGAAGTTCGTGCGTCCGGAGGAGATCCGGCTGGCGCCGGTCCAGGTCGACGCGCTGCTGTCCGAGATCGCGCGCCTCATGGTGCCCGAGGCGGCGCGCGCCGGAGCGCGCATTACCGAGGACGTGGCGCCCGAGCTGCCGCCGGTCGCCGGCGACCGCGAGCTGCTCCAGCAGGCGCTCACGAATCTGGTGACGAACGCGATTCAGGCGATGCCGAAGGGCGGGACGGTCACCCTCGGGCGCGCGTCTGGGACCCGACGGCTCCGTCGAGATCCGCATCGCCGACGAGGGCGTCGGCATTCCCGCGCAGGATCTCGAGAAGATCTTCCGCCTGTACTTCACGACCAAGTCGCAAGGGTCCGGCATCGGGCTCTCGATGGTGTATCGGATCGTGCAGATGCACGACGGCCGGATCGACGTCGAATCCGAAGTGGATCGCGGCACGGTGATGATCCTGACGCTTCCGGTGGCGTCGGGAAGCGTGCAGATGTGACGAAGCGGATCCTGCTTCCGGCGTCGGCGCTGTTGTTCCTGTCCGGTTGCGCCGGGAACGAGGCCGTCGTCAAGAAACCGGCTGCTCCGGCGGCGCCGCGACGACCGCCGCCAGCCCCGCGCCGACGCGCGCCGCGACCGCGGCGCCCAGACCCGGCGCGACCTCGCCGGCGGGCCCGCTCCGGCCGGAAGTGCCGCCGGCTGAGGAGCAGCGGCTCCTCGACAGCACCCAGCAGAACATTGTCGATGTCGCGCGAACTCTGGGGGAGCTCGAAGGGCGCGCCTTGAAGCCGCCCCAGCAAGAATCCTTGCGGACCGCGAAAAACTTCCTCGATCAGGCGCGCAGCGCACTCGACCAGAAGGACTACCAGCGCGCCGCGAACCTTGCCGGTAAGGCTCGCGCGCTGACCGACGACCTCGCCGCGGCAACCAAGTAACTCGTACGAGGTAGTTCTTTCACGCCCGCCCGGACGGCGGGACGCCGGCTCCGTCGGCGGCCCGTAGTTTCCGCTACTTGCCGCCTTGTCACCGTCACTCTCGCGCCGGGCACGGTCGTTGCTCCTGGAATGGTCAGGGGTGGACCATGTCGCTGAGCATCCTCGTTGTCGAGCGCGAGCGTCACGCCCGGGAAGGGCTTCGCGAGATTCTGTGCGCGGACGGTCACGACGTGAAGCTGGCCGAGGACATGTGGGCGGGCTTCGCGTCGATCTTCTCGCGTCCCTATGACCTGCTGTTGCTGGACGACAACGTGCAGTCCGAGCGCCACGTCACGTTGAACGTGCTCGATCTCCTCCGCTTCGCGCGACGCTACGAGCCCAGCACGTCCGCCATCGTCATCACCAGCTTCGATGACGACGCGCACGGCTATCGGGTGGAGCCTGGTGTCGTCGCCGTGCTCCACAAGCCGGTCGAGCTGTCGCAGCTACGCCTCGAGCTGGCCGACCACACGCACTAGTCAGTTCGGGGGCCCGGCCCCTTGACTCACGACTCCCCGCCCGGTTAGGCTCGCCGCGATCGCTCGCGCATATCGCCCGCCGACGTATGACGTCGCCCGATCGGCGCGACGACGACTGATCCGGCGCGACTCTCCCCGCTGTCAGAGGAGGCAGACGATGCTCTCGCACAGGACTTCGGCTCTCACGAGCCTCCTCGCCGTCATCCTCCTCATGGCGCTCGCCTTCGGGGCAGTGGCGGCGCCCTCGGGCCCGCCGATCAAGATCGGTGGCACCCTGGCGCTCACCGGCCCGCTCGCGGCGACCGCGCTCCTGCACAAGATCACCGCCGAGATCTACGTCGAGGAGTTGAACCGCAACAACGGTCTGCTCGGCCGTCCCGTCGAGTGGATCCTGCTCGACGATCAGTCCAAGCCCGAGGTGACGCGGAGTCTCTACGAGAAGCTCATCACGGTGGACAAGGTCGACTTGCTGATGGGCCCCTACGCGACGGGAGGCATCATCGCCGCGATGGGGGTGGCGCAGCGTTACCAGAAGCTGCTCATCCATCATAGCTTCGGCATGCCGCATCTCGCGAAGTACGAGATGCAGTTCCCGGCGGCGCCGTTCGGGCCCGAGCCCAACAAGACGGTACCCGGAATCGTCTTCGATGCCGTGGCCGCGACCGCGACGCCCCCGAAGACGGTTGCGATCGTCACCAGCAAGTTCCCGTCGGCGCAGTTCCAGTCCGCCGGCGCGCGCGACGTCGCGCCGCAGCACGGGCTCAAGGTCGTGCTCTATCTCGAGTACGAATTCGGCACGCGCGATTTCGGCCCCATCGCCGCCCGCATCAAGGACGCCAATCCGGACCTCCTCTGGGTCGGCGCGCTCGGCCTCGATGGAAACCTTGTCCTGGAGGAGCTGAAGCGTCTCGACTACACGCCGCGCCGCCACTATCACCTGTTCCCGGCCCCGGGCCCGATGGCGGTGGCTCCGGAAGCCAAGCTCGCGCTCTCGAACACGTTCTTCGAGGAGCATCCGCCGTTCACGAACAATCCCGCGGCGGCCAAGTTCGCGACGCTCTACCATGAGCGCGCGGCCAAGGCCGGGGTGCCCTACACGAACGTCGACACGCAGGCGGCCGGCTCGTATGCCGCCTGGCAGATGCTCGAAGCGGCGGTCACCGCCACCAAGAGCCTCGATGACAAGGTGCTGGCCCAGTGGCTCCGAAAGAATCAGGTGCAGACGATCGTCGGCCGCTTCCGCTTCGACGGCCCCAACAACTACGGTGACGATCTTTCAAAGGTGAAGCAGGTGCAGGACGGCAAGTGGGTCGTGGTGTGGCCCAAGGAGTTCGCGGCGCCCGGCGCCCGCCTGCTCCCCCCGTGAACAGAGGAGCGATGCGCTGATGGGCGAGTTTGGAATCGGTCAGGGAATCAAGCGAGTCGAGGACGTCCGGCTCTTGCGCGGCAAGGGCCGCTATCTCGACGACGTCAACGTCCCGGGTCAGGCGCACGCCGTGATCCTGCGCTCCGTGCACGCGCACGCCCGGATCCGCGCGATCGATTCGGCGGTCGCGTTGCGAGCGCCCGGGGTCCTGGCCGTGTTCACCGGCGCCGACGTCGAAGGTCTGGGCACGATGTCCATGACCTTGAAGCGCAAGCGCCCGGACGGCGGCCCGATGTTCGCCCGCCCGCACCGCGGTCTGAGCCGCGATCGGGCGCGCTACGTCGGCGACCCGGTTGCGATGGTCGTGGCCGAGACGCGGGCGCAGGCCGAGGATGCGGCGGATCTCGTCCAGATCGACTACGAGCCCCTGCCGTCGGTGACGGCCACCGCGGATTCCACCGAGCCCGGCGCCGCGCCCGTCTGGGACGAGTGTCCCGACAATATCAGCAACATCTTCGAGTCGGGCGACAAGGCGGCGACCGAGGCGGCGTTCGCGAACGCTCATCGCATCGTCCGCCGTCGCTACGTGATCACGCGGGTGCACGCCCAGTTCATGGAGCCGCGCGGCTCGCTCGGTGTCTACGATCCGAACGACGACCGGTACACGCTCTACGCCGACGTCCAGTATCCGCATCGCGTCCGGAACGCGCTGGCGAGCAGCATCTTCAAGATTCCCGAGCACAAGATCCGGGTGGTCGCGGGCGACGTCGGCGGCGCCTTCGGCACCAAGGGCTGGCAGTATCCCGAGCACAAGCTGGTCCTCTGGGCGGCGCGCAAGCTGGGCCGGCCGGTCCGGTGGCAGTGCGAGCGCCGCGAGGCGATCCTGGCCGACGAGCATGCGCGCGACAACGTGAGCGACGCCGAGATCGCGCTCGACGCCGAGGGTCGCTTCCTCGGCCTGCGCGTGCATACGCTCGCGAACGTCGGGGCCTATGTCTCCTCGGACCGGAATCTGCTCGCCACGTTCAGCAACGTGGTCACCCTGGTCGGCGTCTACAAGTTCGCCGCCGCCTACGTGCACGTGACCAGTGTCATGACCAACACGAACTCGACGGCGCCGTATCGGGGCGCCGGCCGGCCGGAGGCGACGTACGTCCTCGAGCGGCTGATCGACGACACCGCCCGCGAGCTCGGCCTCGATCCGGTCGAGCTCCGCCGGAAGAACCTGATTCCCCTCTCCGCGATGCCGTACAAGAACCCGCTCGGCGCGACCTACGACTCCGGCGACTTCACGACGAACATGGAAAAGGGGCTCAAGCTCGGCGATGTCGCCGGCTTCGCGAGGCGCCGCGACGAGTCCCGTCGGCGCGGCAAGCTGCGCGGTCTGGCCATCGTCAACCCGATCGAGCAGGCGGCCGGGCCGCAGCCCGAGTTCGCCGAGATCCGATTCGCGCCCAGCGGGAGCGCGACGGTCCTGATGGGCTCCAAGAACCAGGGCCAGGGCCACGAGACCACCTTCAAGCAAATCCTGAACGAGCGGCTCGGCCTCGATCCGGCCGACGTGCTCGTACGTGGACGGCGATACGGACCGGGTCGCCTTCGGCATGGGCACGATGGGCTCGCGCTCGACCGTCATCGGCGGCACCGCGCTGTGGCAGGCGGCCGACAAGGTCATCACCAAGGGCAAGAAGATCGCGGCGCGCTTGCTGGAAGCCGCGGAAGCGGACGTCACGTTCGCCGACGGCAGTTCGGCGTCGTCGGGACCGATCGCGCCGTCGGGCTCAAGGAGGTCGCGCGCGCGGCCTTCCAGCCGAATCAGCTTCCGCCCGGCGTCGAGCCCGGCCTCTACGAGACCGGCACCTTCTCGCCCAAGCAGGCGACGTGGCCGAACGGCTGCCACGTCTGCGAGGTGGAAGTCGATCCCGATTCCGGTGCCGTCGCGATCGTGAGCTACGCGATCGTCGACGACGTCGGAACCGTCATCAACCCGGTGACCCTCAAGGGCCAGATCCACGGCGGCGTGGCGCAGGGCGTGGGCCAGGCGCTGATGGAGCAGGTCGTCTACGACCGCGAGTCGGGTCAGCTGCTGACGGCCTCGTTCATGGACTACGCGATGCCGCGCGGCGACACGTTCCCCGACATGCACATCGAGAGCAATCCGGTGCCGACGAAGCTGAATCCGCTGGGCGCCAAGGGCGCGGGCGAAGCCGGGACGGTCGGCGCCCTGCCCGCGGTCATGAACGCGGTGATCGACGCGCTCGCCGCGGTCGGCGTGCGGCAGCTCGACATGCCCGCCTCGCCCGAGCGCGTATGGCAGGCCATCCAGGACGCGAAGCAGAACGGACAACGATCAGGAGGAGCTGCGTGACGCTCGACGAGAAGTCCCTCGACCTCTTGTTTCTCAACGCCCGGACGCAGAACGGCTGGCTCCCGACGCCGGTCACCGACGACCAGCTGCGGGCGATCTACCAGATCATGCGGTCGGGCCCGACGAGCGCCAACTCGTGTCCGGCGCGAGTCCTCTTCGTCCGGACCCCGGAGGCGAAGGCGCGTTTGATCCCGGCGCTGTCTCCCGGCAACGTGGACAAGACGAAAGCCGCGCCGGTCACCGCGATCATCGGCTACGACACGCGGTTCTTCGAGCTGCTCCCGAAGCTCTTCCCTCACCGCCCCGAGATGAAGAACCCGTACGAGGCGAACGCGAAGCTGGCCGAGACCGTCGCGTTCCGCAACGGCACGCTCCAGGGCGCCTACTTCATGCTCGCCGCGCGCGCGATCGGGCTCGACGTCGGGGGCATGTCCGGGTTCGACAACGCCAAGGTCGACGCCGAGTTCTTCCCGGACGGCCGGATCAAGTCGAACTTTCTGTGCAACGTCGGCCACGGCGACCCGTCGAAGGTCATGGCGAAGCTGCCGCGGCTGGAGTTCGACGAGGCGTGCACGCTTCTCTGAGCATCGCGCGCGCGAGCCTAGACCCCGATGTCTTCCTGCCAGCTCAGCACGCGCGCCTGAAGCACGCGGAGCCCGCGCGTGAGCACCAGGCCGAGCGCGCCGACGAGCGCGAAGGCCGCGTACATCTCCGGAGTGCTCAGCATTTGCCAGTGGCGATAGACGAGATGGCCGAGGCCTGACTTCGCGGCGACGAACTCGACGGCGACGAGCGTGACGAGCGACAGGCCGAGGCCGAGCCTGAGACCGGTGAAGATCGCCGGGAGCGCGGCCGGAAGGATCACCTTCCAGAAGAGACGTGTGCCGTGCGCGCCGTAGTTGCGCCCGACCTCGATCAGGCGCGGGTCCATCGTCTGCACGCCGGCGAGGGTGCTGATGACGATCTGGAAGAAGGCCGAGCTCGCGCCCGTCAGGACGAAGGCGGGCTCGCCGACACCGAGGATGATCATCAGGAACGGGAGCAAGGCGATCTTCGGGACGGGCACAGATGAACGCGATGTAGGGCTCGACGAGGTCGCGCACCGGTCGCGCCATGCCCATGAGAAGTCCGAGGGGGACCGCGGGGACAGCGGCCAGCGCGAAGGCGACGGCGAGCCGCGTCAACGTGACCAGCAGATCCGTGCCGAGGTCCCCGGCGACCAGTCGATCGACCAGGGTCCATGCCACCGTGGTGGGCGGAGGGAAGTACCGCGGCGAGATGATCGCGAGCCTCGCGCAGAGCTCCCACAGGGCGAGAGCGGCCGCGGGCACCGCGATGCCCATCTAGCGATCCCCCACGTCGGGCACCCAGGGCAGGAGCCGCGCGCGAAGCGCCGCCAGACCGTAGGACAGGAGCGCGCCGAGCAGCGCGATGACGAAGAACGTCGCGTACATGTCCTCGACCTTGAGGATCTGCCAGGAGAGCCAGAGGAGCGCGCCGAGCCCGCGGCTGGCGGCCACGATCTCCACGGCCACGACGACGATCAGCGAGAATCCGAGGCCGAGGCGGAGCCCGGTGAAGATGAACGGCAACGCCCCCGGCAGGAGCACCGTGGCGAAGAGCCGCCAGCCCCGGGCGCCATAGTGGAGCGCCGCCTCGACCACGCGCGGGTCGATCTGCCGCACGCCGTGCGTCGTGGTGAACGCGATCAGGAAGAACGACGTCACCGCCGTCGTCACCACCAGCGCGACCTCGCCGGGCGGGACCAGAAAGCTCACGAGCGGCAGGAACAGGACGCTCGGGATCGGATAGATCACCGCGAAGACGGGATCGAGACCCTCGCGAAGCCGCCGCCAGAGCCCCATCGCCAGGCCGATCGCGACGCCGAGCACCGCCGCCAGTGAGAACGACCAGCCGATTCGAGCCAAGGTCGTCGCGAGATGGCCCCACAGCGTGCCGTCGGCGGCGAGGTCGCGGAGGTGGACGGCGATCGTGGACGGTCGCGGGAAGAAGACCTCGCGCAGGAGCCCCGTGGCGCTCGCCCACTCCCACAGGGCCAAAAGCGCGATCGGCGAGGCGATCGCCATCCAGTGCTCGGCGACCCAGCGCCCTCGCCTCGTCATGCGCCGAGCCGGCTCGGATTCAGGGCCGCGGTCCTCCGCCATCGCCCGGACGACTTCCTCGCGGAGCCGCGACCAGATCGTCTCGAGCAGCGCCCCGTACGCAGGCGAGCCGCGCACTTCGAGCCCTCGCGGCCGGCCGAGATCGACGGGGTAGACCTGGCTCACCCGCCCGGGCCGCGCGGTGAGGAGCACGATGCGGTCGCCCAGGAGCAGCGCCTCCTCGAGCGAGTGGGTCACGTAGACGACGGTCTTTCCGAGGGTCGCCCAGATCCGCAGCAGCTCCTCCTGCATGATGGTTCGGGTCTGAGCGTCGAGCGCCGCGAGCGGCTCGTCCATCAAGAGCACTTCCGGGTCGTTGGCGAGGGCGCGCGCGATGCCCACGCGCTGCTTCATGCCGCCCGAGAGCTGATGCGGGTAGTGCTGAGCGAAGCGCGTGAGCCCGACCATCGCCAGCATCTCGCGCGCCCGCGCCTCTCGCTCGGCGCGCGCGACGCCGCGGTTCTCGAGACCGAAGGTGACGTTGTCGCGGACGGTACGCCACGGAAGCAGCGCGTGCTCCTGGAAGACCATCGCGGTGAGCGGTGTTCCCGGGTGGTCGGCCTCGATGCGGACCTCGCCGGCGCTCTGGCGATGCAGACCGGCCAGCACCCGGAGCAGGGTCGATTTGCCGCTGCCGCTCGGTCCGACGATGCAGAGGAACTCGCCGGCGTGAGCCTGGAGCGAGATCCGATCGAGCGCCACGACCGAGCGCCCGCGGCTCTCGAAGGTCACGCTGACCTCGTTCACGAGGACTTTGGGTT
The DNA here is from genome assembly GCA_963789955.1 of uncultured Candidatus Rokubacteria bacterium. Classification (GTDB taxonomy): domain Bacteria; phylum Methylomirabilota; class Methylomirabilia; order Rokubacteriales; family CSP1-6; genus AR31. The sequence continues at coordinate 355,224 of CAWBMV010000006.1, read as the reverse complement.
CGCGCGTGGGCATCGGACGGCGCCGGGGATTATATCCTTGCGCTTGCCTTCGTCCGCGATGTGTTCTAAAACCGCGCATGTTGAACATCGAGATCAAGCGCTGCGGCATCTGATTGGATCTGAGACGGGAGGCGGTACGCCTCCGCAACGAGCTCCGGACGACGCTCCAGGTCGCCGCGAAGATCAGCTGGGGCGGCCTCCGCGAGCTGACCGTGCTCGTCGACGGCCGCACGGTGTTCTCACGACGCCAGGCGGGGCGCGCGCCGAAGCCCGGCGAAATCGCCCGGCTCGTCAAGTCGCTCGGCTGAGCGTCACCGCCCCGAAATTCGACCGATCACACGGAGGCGTCCATGAGTGTGACGCATAAACCGCGAGTCTGGTTGACCCTGGTCGCCCTGGCAGGTCTCGTCGTCGCGACGCCGGTGTCGCCGCAGACGAAGCCTATCGTCAAGGTCGGCTACATTCCTTCCGACTCGTTCGCGGCGCTGTACATCATGGCCGACCGGCACCTGCCGGCCGCCGACATCACCGCCGACATCGTTCGCCTGAGCGGCGGGAGCGAGATTCTCTCGCAGGTCGCGACCGGCCAGCTCAACGTGGGCGGCACCGGGATGGGCGCGGCCGGCTTCAATGCGGTGGCGGCGTCTCTGCCCGTGGAGTTCGTGGCCCCCCTGCACTCGGGCTACATCGAGGACTACTTCACCGTACGCAAGGCGTCGTGGGAGAAGGAGATCAAGCGCATCGGCGATCTGAAGGGCAAGCCGGTGGCGCTGAACGTTCGGGGCGCGGCGGTCGAATGGATGCTCGACCAGGCACTCAAGCGGGACGGGCTCGGCTTGAAGGACGTGCAGATCAAGATCATGCCGTTCCCCGATATGGTGCCGGCGCTCGAGTCCGGCGCGATCGAAGCGGCGATTCTCACCGAGCCGTTCCCGACCTTGGCGGAGGAGCGCGGCGTTGCGCTCCGGCCGCTGCCCCGCCCGGCCGGCGCGAAGGCCACGCCGATCACGGCGATCTTCTGGAACAAGGACTGGGCGGCGAAGAATCCGGATCTGGCGCACAAGGTCATGGTCGCCTATCTCAAGGCCGCGCGTGACCTCGCGCTGGACAACGGCTGGAAGCAGGAGCGGAACATCGACCTGATGGTGAAGTACACCGGCGCCAAGGCCGACGTGATCCGGCGCGCGCGGGCCCACGTGCTCGATGCCAACCTCGAGATGGACCTCGCGGTGCTGGAGTCGATGCAGCGTTTGAGCCTGGAGTACGGCTACCTCAAGTACAAGGACCTCATGCCGCCCACTCGCCTCTTCAACTTCACCTATCGCGACCGGGCGGTCGCCGAGCTCGGCAAGAAGTAGCTCGATCGGTCCGCGAAAGGGCGGCGGCGACACTCTCGCCGCCGCCCTCGCGACGCCGCGCCTCGTGTACTTGTTACACGCTCCGTGAAGCCGACCGGGAAAGAACTACAGGGTCCCGCCCGTCACCGTATCGGCACTCTGCGCCCGCTCGCGAGATGGATGACGAGCAGGACGATGCCGATCAGGAACAGGATCCACGAAATTTGCCCGGCAAGCGCGGCAATGCCGAACAATCCGAGCGCACCGGCCACGAGCCCCACGACCAAGAAGACAAGCGCGTAGTAGATCATCGCGATCTCCCTCCGTCTGCGATCCGTTCACTCCAGCTGGCCACGACAACTCCGTTGGCGCACCGTCATCGTGCTGCATGGGTCGTGCCCGTGCGTCTGCGCTCGGTCCGGCTGGCACGGATCTTCCAGGATTCCGGGCGCAGGAGGTTCTGAGAGACGATGAAGAAAGACGGCCGCACTGTGTACACCGCAAAATCCTTCGATCATCTGCGAGGGCTCACCGGGCTCTCGGACGCGCAGGTCACCGAGCACCTCGATCTCTATGCCGGTTACGTCAAGCAAGTGAACTCGCTGGTGCAGGAGCTCTCCGAGATGCGGGCCGAGCGCGGCGAGACAGGACAAGACTTCAGCCTCGCGGAGGGAACTCGTCGGCTCGCGTACGAGTACGACGGCATGGTCCTGCACGAGCTCTACTTCTCGAACTTGAAGCCGGGCGGCGAAGCCCGTCCCACGGACCGGCAGGGCCTCGGCCGAGCGCTCACCGAGAGCTACGGATCAGTCGATCACTGGCAGGAGAACTTCCAGGCCATCGGCGGCATGCGCGGCATCGGCTGGGTGATCCTCTACGAGGATCCGGTCAACGGCCGCTTGATCAACCAGTGGATCAGCCTCCATCAAGACGGGATCCCGGCGCGCTGGAAGCCTATCTTGGTCATGGACGTGTGGGAGCACGCGTTCATGCGTGACTACAAGGCTTCGGAGCGCGCGAAGTACGTCGAAGCGTTCTTCAAGAATATCGACTGGACCGCCGTGGACCAGCGCCTGCGCGAAACCGGCGCGATCCGTCCGGCGTCTGCCGCCTAGGCGCTTCATAAGGATGCTGAAAAGGACCCGGCTCGGGTCCTTTTCAGCACCGCCTAGACCTGGAGCTCGAGCGTGTAGAGTCCGCCGATCAGGCGATCGACGGCGTAGACGACGCGGCGCTCGTCGACCAGCACGTCGTTGATCTGCACGGCGCCCGCGCGCGAGCCGCGCGGCGCTTCGGGCACGTAGTAGGCGACCTCCTCGGGCCGGAACGGGTCCGACACGTCGTGGACGCGTACGCCGCCGTTGAAGTAGGTGCCGAAGATCAGCTTCTCCGACACCAGATTGCTCGCCACGGGCCGGTTCTCGTGCAGGTTGTGGGCGCCGTATCGTCCGCCTCGCCCTCCGAACTCGGCCACCGCCGGGATCGGGAAGGTCGAGAGCGGCACCGGATTCGTCTCGTCACGGATGTCGACGACCCACACGAGCTTCGGCCAGTCCTTGCCCGCTTCGGCGGTCGCCTCGTCGGAGACGATCACGAGCTGAGGGTCGAAGAGCGGCAGCAACGTGTGCGTGAAGCCCGGGTACGGCGGGTGGTAGTCCCACCGGCTCAGGAGACGCGGCCGCGCCATGTCCGAGATGTCCAGCACGATCGCGCCGCCGTCGATGTAGCCGATCCACGCGCGGTCGGGCCGGCGCGGGTAGACGTTCGTGTTGTGCGCGCGAAAGCCGGCGTCGAATTTCGGATGCCGGACCGGCGGCGGCTCGGGGTCGCCGTCGCGCGTACCCGGGAGCCACCAGCGCCCCACCTCGACCGGCCGCGTGGGCTGCCGCACGTCGATGATCCGATAGAACTGATCGTCCTTCGGATTTCTGGGCTTGAAGTCCGGCGCGCCGCTCGCGAGGTGCAGATAGGCGCCGTCGACGAACCACAGATGGTGCACGCCGCGCGAGTGCGGCCCGGACGCGTCGAAGAACGCGATCGAGCGCGGCTTGCTCGGGTCGGCCACGTCGAAGAACTCGACGCCGGCCGGCTGGGCGCCGGCGCGACTCGTCTGGTAGGGCACCACCAGCAGATCGCCCACCAGGTCGAGGTTGTTCGAGCGCATGTCGCCGTGGGGCAGATCGGTCTGGACGATGACCGAGGGCTTGCGCGGATCCGTCACGTCCACCGCGGTGAAGTTCTTCGGCGCCGACTCGTGGCCGAGCCACAGCACGCGCCGCCCGTCGCGCGCGAGCTGGACGGCCATGCCCTCGCCGCAGTTGCCGAACCCGCCGAGGTCGTTGTGGCCCAGGAGCCGCATGTTCTTCGAGAGGGCACCGTTCGGTGTCATGGCAGTTCTCCCCGGCCCGGGATCGTAGCACCTCCCGCCGGCGGCTTGACAAGATTCCGGGGCGCTTCTAGAGTCCGCCCGACTACCGCTCGATTCTTCCCCCGGAGGTAGCGTGATGACGCGCAAACGCTGTGCGGCGCTTTCGGCCGTGCTCGGACTCGTTCTGGTCGCGGGCGCGATCGCCGCGGCCCAGCCGCGCCCGCTCAAGATCCGGCTGGGCGTTCACACCCAGCTGATGGGCGTGCCCGACGTGATCGCGATCCGGCAAGGCTACTTCAAGCAGGAGGGGCTCGAGGTCGACTGGCGCCGGTTCGCGCTCGGCAAGGAAGGGCGCGACGCGATGATCGCCGGGGCCATCGACGTGAACTCGACGGCGACGACCCCGTTCATGATCGGGCTCGACAAGGGCGTGCCCTACACCGCGGTCGCGGTGAACTCGATCTTCTGCGGCACCAACCACATCGTCGTGCGGAAAGAGTCCGACATCAACAACGTCGGCCAGCTCAAGGGCAAGAAGGTCGGGATCCCGAAGGGCACGGTCACCGAGTTCATTTTCCTGTCGAAGGTCATGCCGAGCTACGGGCTCAAGCCCGGCGACCTCGAGACGCCGAACATCCCGGACGCGAAGGATCGCATCCCGAGCCTTCTGGCCAAGGCGATCGACGCGGCGACGGTCGCCGATCCCTTCGTGGCGATCGCCGAGCACGAGGGGCTCGTGCGGGCCATCGACAACTTCTGCAAGTACGATCAGATGCCGTTCATGCTCACGGTGACGAACAAGATCCTCAAGGAGCAGCCCGACGCCGTCGTCGCCTACCTGCGCGGCTGGCTGCGCGCCGTGAAGCTCCTCAAGGACGAGCCCGAGAAGGCGGCCGCCGTGTACACGGACGAACAAAAGTCGCTCGGCCGCGAGGTGCCCGTCGCGGTCATCGACAAGGCGCTTCGCCGGATGCGGTGGGAGCCGGATATCACGCCGGCGATCGAGACCTACCTGAAGGATCAGGCGAAGGATCTGGTGGCCGGCACGATCGAGGGCCGGATCAAGGCGGTTCCCGACCTGAGCCGCTCGCTCAACCGGGATCTGCTGGCGAAGGCGAAGGCCGCCCGCTAACGCCTTGTACAGTCGGGGGGTCTCGACCACCCTGCGCCATGCGCTCGCGTCCGCCGCGGGGGCCGCCGCGCCGTTCCTCACGGTCGCGATCCTCTGGCAGGCCTTCGCGATGTTCGGTCCGTTCCCGCCCCGGCTCTTCCCAGGCGTCGACAAGGTCGTCGCGACCTTCGTGCGCCTGATCGTCAGCGGCATCCTGCCCGCTCACGCGCTCGCGACGCTCGGGCGTCTGGCGGTCGCCTTCGTGCTCGGCGCGATCGTGGGCGTGACGGTGGGCATGCTGATGGGCCGTTCGCGCTGGGCCGAGCGTCTGCTGCTGCCCATCGTGAGCGTCGGCAACCCGATTCCGGGCCTCGCCTACGCGCCGCTGTTCGTGATCTGGTTCGGGCTCGGCAACCTGCCGGCGATCCTGCTGGTCGCGTTCGCGGCCGCCTTCCCGATCGCGGTGAACACCTGGTCCGGCGTGCGTGCGGTCAAGGAGATCTGGGTCCGGGCGGCGCAGTCGATGGGCGCGCAGGAGCACCAGCTCTTCCGGTCGGTCGTGCTGCCCGGCGCGCTCCCCTACGTGCTCACGGGCCTGCGCCTCGGCCTGGCGCGCGCCTGGCGCGTGCTGGTCGCGGTGGAGATGCTCACGGCCGTCGGCTTCGGTCTCGGCTGGTTGATCTTCGGCGCGCGCGAATTCTTGAACACCGACGTGATGCTCGCGGGCCTGGCGATGATCGGCATCGTCGGCCTGGTGCTGGAGAAGCTCGTGTTCGAGCGGCTCGAGCGCTACACCGTGGTCCGCTGGGGCATGCTCACGCGATGAGCCCGCTCGGCATCGTGCTCTCGTTCGGCCTCGCGGCCGCGGCGTGGGAGGTGTTCGCGCGCAGCGGCATGCTCCCTCCGGCCATCACGCCGTCCGTGCTGGCGATCGGCGCCGCGATCGGGCGCATGGCGCTGAACGGGACCCTCTTCGTGCACATCGCGTACACGATGTTCCGGATCGTCGTGGGTCTCGCGCTGGCGCTGGTCATCGGCGTGCCGATCGGCATGCTCATGGGGCGCTTCCGCCGGGTCGAATCGTTCGTGCTGCCGCTGGTGACCGTGCTGAGCCCGATCCCGTCGCTCGCGTGGGTGCCGCTCTTCATTCTCTGGTTCGGCCTCGGCAACGCAGCGAGCATCGCGCTCGTGCTCTACGCCGCCACGTTCCCGGTGATCCTCAACACGTGGACCGGCGTGAAGTCGGTGAACCGGATCTGGATCCGCGCGGCCGAAACGATGGGAGCCGGTGAGCGCGCCGTGTTCCGCCAGCGTCGTGCTCCCGGGATCGCTGGCGTTCGTGATCGCCGGGCTGCGCCAGGCGTTCGCGCGAGCGTGGATCGCGGTCGTCGGCGGCGAGATGATCGCCGCGACCAGCTGGGGCCTCGGCTGGGTGATCTTCGACTCCAAGGAATACCTCGACACGGACGTCATGCTCGGCAGCCTGCTCGTCATCGGCGTGCTCGGTCTCGGCATCGAGCGGCTGGTCTTCCAGATGCTCGAGCACCGGACCGTGGGCCGCTGGGGCATGGTGAAGACCGTGCGGACCTGAGCCGCGGATGCCGCACATCGAGCTCTCCAAGGTCGGGTATGCCTACGCCGGCACCGACGGCCCCGTCACGGCGCTGAGCGAGGTCAGCTTCGACGTCGCCGCCTCGGAGTTTCTCTGCATCGTCGGCCGGAGCGGCTGCGGGAAGACCACCCTGCTCAACATCGTCGCGGGATTTCTCCGGCCGACCGCGGGCGAGATCCGCATCGGCGGCGAGGTCGTGACCGGTCGCGGTGGCGACCGCGGCGTGGTCTTCCAGGACTTCGCCCAGCTCTTTCCGTGGCGGACGGCGCAGCGCAACGTGGAGTTCGGGCTTCAGATGCGCGGCGTCGCCGCGGCGGAGCGCGCCGAGACGGCGCGGCGCTTCCTCAAGCTGGTCGACCTCGAGCGCTTCGCCGCCGCCTACCCGCACGAGCTCTCCGGCGGGATGCAGCAGCGCGTGGCCATCGCCCGCGCGCTCGCCTACAACCCGTCGGTCCTGCTGATGGACGAGCCGTTCGCGGCGCTCGACGCGCTGACCCGGGACGAGATGCAGCGCTTTCTCGTCGGCGTCTGGGAGGAAACGCGCAAGACGGTTCTCTACGTCACCCACAACGTGGCGGAGGCCGTCTACCTGGCCGATCGCGTGATCGTCCTCTCGCCGCACCCGGGCACGGTCCGCGCCCAGACGCGCATCACGCTCCCCCGCCCTCGCGATCCGCTGAGCGTCGCGTTCCTCGACTACCAGAAGACGATCGTCGGTCATCTCGGGCGCGGCTGAAGGCCGCGCCGCGCTACTTGATCGCCTGAGGGTTGATCGGCGATCCGGTGCCCTTGGGAGATGACGAGCGGCGGCGCGCAGAAGAAGAACTCGTAGACGCGGTCGGCGGCACAGTCCTCGGCGAGCTCCTTCAGATAGAAGATCTCGCCGTGCACGATCCCGATCGCGGGGATCGTGACCCAGTGCCAGGGCTGGAAGACGTCGGGGCCGGTGTCGTTGGGCCGGACCTCGATTCCCCAGGTGTCGCTGCAGATGCCGGCGATCTGCTTGCCGTGGATCCAGTCGAGCGTCTCGAACGCCAGCCCGGGAGCGTCGCCGCCGGCGTAGCCGCCCCACTCGCCGCGCGCGAGCCGATCTTCCATCTGTCCCGTGCGGATGATCACGAAGTCGGCGCGGCGCACGGTGACGCCCTGAGCATGCGCGGTCGCGTCGAGGTCGGCGACCGTGATCCCATAGCCGTCCGCGAGGCAGGCCACGCCCTTTCCAGCGCGCCACGTCGAGCAGCACACCCCGGCCGACCATCTTGTTCGCGAACTTCTCGATGCCGTTCCGATGGGCGCCGCGACTGTCGACCAGGTCGCCGGATAGCCATTCCACATCTTGTCGACGAGGAACACGTGCGACAGCGCGTCCCACTGCGTGGCGGCCTGGGTCGGCAGGTTGATCGCGTCGTCCGCGTAGCGAAGGCCCGGCGTCACGTCGTGCTTGCCGGCGACGGCGTCGGTGCCCGTCGCGAGCATCTGATGCATCGGGTTCCAGCGTCCGCCGAAGATGCCGCGCTGAGGCCCGTTCTCGTCGAGCTCGAGGCCGAGACGAAAGACCTTGCCCTTCTTCACCAGCCGGGCCGCGTTGACGATGTCCTCGGGCGTGATGTAGTTGAGGACGCCGATCTCGTCGTCGGGTCCCCACTTGCCCCAGTTCTTGAGCGCTTCGGCTTTCTTCAGCACGTCTTCGCGAGTCAATCGCGCCATGATCGCTCCCTCCCGTTCAGGTCTCGCCAGCCGCAGCCCGATCGAGCGACCGCGACCGCGTCTTCGTCGCTCCGACCGCGGAGATCGCGATGTACGACGTCCGGCCGGGCGATGCAGTCGACGCGCGCTACGTTCAGACCGGCAATCGGGAGAGCATGCTCTCCATGGTGCCGGCGTCCGCGAGATTCAGGCGCCCTGAGGATCGCACGCGGAGCCGCCGGTAAGCGCCGGCGGCCCGCGCCGCGGCGTTACGCTCTTCCGACCGGCTCCTGTCGCGTCGCGCGCTCCCCGCTGATGTCGGCGTCGTATCCGGGTCGCACGCGCGCGTCGATCACGCACACCTCACCGTCGCGCACCGCGCGTAGCCCCTGCGCGATCGCGCTCCGTAGCTGCTCGGGCTCGGTGACGGGACCGATGCCCTTGGCGCCCTGAGCCACCGCCATCGCGGCGAGATCGATGTCGGGCTCGTTGATGCGCTGACCGATCCACTTGTTCTCGACGGGCCGGCCGCGCATCCGCGCGACGCGCTCCTGGTGCGCCTCGTCGTTGTAGAACGAGCGGTTGTTGCAGACGATGAACAGGCACGGGATCCGGTAGTGCGCCGCGGTCCACAGGGCGGTGACCCCCATCAGATAGTCACCGTCGCCGATCAGACCGATCGGAATCCGTCCCGAGCCCTTCAGAGCCAGACCGGCGCCGACCGTGATCCCTGGTCCGGCGCCGACTCCAGCGCCGCCGTCGCCTCCGAGATAGTCGAGCGGATGCGCGAAGTGTCTCGCCTCTCCCGGCCAGCCGAGCGGCAGCCGTGTCAGGCAGACTTCCACGCCCTCGGTCGCGTCGTTGAGCGCCGCGGCCACGGCGCGCAGGCTCAAGACGTCGTGGACGCGCCGGCTCGCTTCCGGCACGCTCGCGGAACCCGCGGCATGAGCGCGCGGCGTGCCCGCCTCGAGGAGGAGCCGCACGGCGATGTCGGGCTCGCTCAGCAGATTCACGTCGACCGGCGGGAGCCCGAAGTAGTCCATGCTGAAGCCCCGGTGCACGTGGACGTCGCACGACGCCGAGACGATCTTGGCAGAGATCGGGCGCTCGCCGTAGACCTGCTTGAGCGTGCCCGCCAGATCGATCCAGTCGAGCGCCAAAATCACGTCGGCCTCGCGCACGGCCGCCGCCGCGGGCTCCGAGAGATACGTGCCGGGCGGGCCGAGGTGCAGCGGATGACGCGTCGGAAAGCTCGCGCCCGTCTTGAGGTCGGTCATCACGCTCGCGCCGAGTTTCTCGGCGAGCGCGATTCGCGCGCGCCAGGCATCGAGCGTGCGCCGGCCGCGGCCGGCCAGGATCACCGGAGCGGTCGCGCCCGACAACAGTGCCGCCGCCCGGGCGATCAGCTCGGGCGCGGGGCGCGGCGAATCCGGCGCGGCGAATCGCGACGGGTCTGGAAGCGGCGGGAGCGCGCCGAGCTTCGACTCCTGGAGCGCCGCGTCGAGGTTGACGTACGTCGGGCCGTGCGGGGCCGTGGTCGCCATCTGGGCGGCGCGCAGGAGCGCGTCGTACGCCGCCGGAACGGACGCCGGCTGGTTGTCCCACTTGGTGTAGCCGCGCACGAGCGCCCCCTGGTCGGACGCGGTGTGGATCCAGTCGATCCACGGGCGCCGCTTCGCCGCGTCCCACGGTCCCGTCGCGCCCAGGATCAGCATCGGCACGCGGTCGCACCACGCGTTGAAGATGCCCATGCTGCCGTTCAGCAAGCCGACGTTCGAGTGGAGAATCGTGGCCATCATCCGACCACTCGCCTTCGCGTAGCCGTGCGCCACCGAGACCGCGGCGCCCTCGTGCAGGCACAGGATCATCTGGGGACGCTGGTTGCCGGTGTGGTTCACCAGGCTGTCGTGGAGCCCGCGAAAGCTCGCCCCGGGCACCAGTGAGACCCACGGCACGTCGAGCGCCTGGAGCATGCGCGCGATCGCGTCGCTCGACCAGAGCTCCTCGTGCGCTTGTGACGGCTGCGGGGTCTCGGGCAGGATGGTCGGCTTCATCGTCGTACTCCGCCTGTCTCGCCGTCCGCCTCGGAGGGCACCGGCGTCTTGACGTTTTTCGGGGCGACGCGCGGCCGGGGCCGCGAGCCCCGCCAGCGTACTCCGCCCGAACGGCGCGCCGCAAGGTCGCGATGTGCCTCATTAGAACTGTTACCGGCGAAGAGGTCGATGCCTCACAAAGGGTGTTACCGAGCAGGACACCCGAAGGGAGGCCCGGTGACCAAGCCAGCGCGTGCGGAGTACACGGAAGCCGTTCGGCGGCGATACGTGGCCGCGGAGCGCGAAATGAAGAGCCGGATCCTGGATGAGTATTGCCGCACGCTGCGCTGTCATCGCAAGGCGGCGATCCGCGCCTTGGCTCGGACGCCGCGGCCACGGCGGCGCGCCGGTCGCCGGGTGCAGTACGATCGCAGCCTCGTGCCCACGCTCGAGCGCCTCTGGCACATCAGCGATCGGCTGTGTGGCAAGCTGCTCGCGGCGGCGCTGCCGACCCTCGTCCCCGCGCTCGAACGCCACGGACTGCGGATCGCCCCCGACCACCGCCGCCAGCTGCTCGCGCTCAGTCCGGCCACCCTCGATCGCTTCCTCCGGCCGTGCCGCACGCGTCTGGGCCGGCAGCCGTATCGCGTCTCCCTGGCGGCGAGCGCGTTGAAGCAGCAGATCCCGGTGCGGACGTGGAGCGAATGGGCCGGCAGCCAGCCCGGCGCGGTCCAGGCCGATCTGGTCCTGCATTGTGGGGAGTCGACCGAGGGCTTTCACCTCGCGAGCCTGGTGGCGGTCGACGTCGCCAGCGGCTGGATCGAGCTCGAGCCGATCTGGGGCGTGGGCGCCGTCCGCGTGGGCGCCGGCGTGCAGCATGTGCACCAGCGCCTGCCCGTCCCCCTGCGCGAATGGCACACCGACAACGGCAGCGAATTCCTCAACCGGGGACTACTGCGCTATTGCCGTCGGCATAACATCCGTGTCACCCGCGGCCGGCAATATCGCAAGAACGATCAGGCGTGGGTGGAACTGCGCAACTGGCTGGCGGTGCGTCGGCTCGTGGGTCGGGATCGCTACAGCTCGCACATCGCCTTCGGCCTGCTCCGACGCCTGTACGACTTGCTGCGCGTGCAACTGAACTTCTTCCGGCCCTTTCGCAAAGTGCTGCACACCCGCCGCGTCGGCAGTAAACGCGTGCGCGCCTATGACCGCGCCCAGACGCCGTATCAGCGCTTGCTCGCCGCCGGCGCCCTCGCGGCGGACGGCCGTCGTGCCCTCGAGGCTCAGTTTCTGGCCGTGGACCCTGCGACGCTCGCCACCCACATCGGCGATACTCTCGATCGGCTCTGGAAATGTGGCGACTCGCGCCGCCGGGTCGCCGAATCTTCGGTAACTCCATTGTGAGGCATTGCCGTCGGTCCCCGGTAACACCTACGGCTGAGGCATCACGGGTCGTCGCGCCCGAATCCCTCGGCGGCCAGCGGCGGTCTAAACGGTGGAGCGAGCCCGTCTCGCTCCAAAAGGAGCGCGAAAAGGCGATGGTCGTCGGCGAGATCTGGCGTTATCCCGTGAAGTCGATGGGCGGTGAGCAGCTCGAGGTCACCCTGCTCACGCCCGACGGAGTCCCGGGCGATCGCGTCGTTCACGCGCGAGACGACCGTCAGGTCCTCACGGCCCGAAGCCATCCGGCCCTGCTCGGATTTCGGGTGAGCCTCGGGCCTGACGGCGAGCCGCTCGTGGACGGCGAGCCCTGGAGCTCGGAGACGATCGCCGCGCGAGTTCGCCGGGCCGTCGGCGAGCAGGCTCGGCTGGCGCGCTTCGACGGGCCGGAGCGCTTCGACGTGCTCCCGTTGTTGGTCGCGACCGATGGCGCCATCGCCGCGCTCGGCATGGATCGCCGGCGATTCCGCCCGAACATCCTGGTCAGCGGTGCCACCGCCGACGCCGAGCAGTCGTGGCCGGGCAAGCGGTTGCGGATCGGCAAGGCGATCATCGCCGTCGCGTCGCTTCGCCAGCGGTGCGTGATGACGACGTACGATCCGGACACGCAGGTCCAGGACGTTTCCGTGCTGCGCCGCATCGTCCGCGAGCGGGGTGGCCGGCTGGCGCTCGACTGCAGTGTGATCGAGCCCGGACGCGTTGCCCTCGGAGATCCGGTCGAAGTCCTCGAGGGCTGAGACCGAGGGCGCCGCGCGGTCTACCGCGGACGGCTCGAGGGAAGCCAGAGATCTCGGAAGCGCGTGGCGACCGTGTCTTCGTAGGAGACCGGCGCAGTCAGGAGCCCGAGCGAGCGGGCGAAGCCGTTCATGACGGAGACCGCCGGCTCGCCGATCGCAGGATCGTAGAACGGAAGGTCGCGCTCCACGACCGCGGCGATGATCTCCGACGCTGCCGGCGGAAATCGTCTGCGTCCGATCTCGGTCGCCCGGCCCGGATCTTTTCGAAGGATGTCCTGCGCGCGAACGATCGCGCGCACCGCCGCCGCGACGCGCTCCGGCTGGCGCGCGATCAGCGCCTCGGTGGTCGAGAGCGCCGCGAGCGTGTACTGACCGGCCCCGGGCGGGCCGTCGCCGCGCCGGACGTCGACGACGATCTTGCCGACGCCGCGCCGCACGGCGGTCTCGCTGCCCAGCGCGTTCGCCCAGAACCCATCGACCGTGCCGCGCTCGAGCGCTTCGGCGGCGGTGACGCCGAACGACGCGCCCGGATCCGTCCCGCCGGGCACCGGAGCGATCGCGATCCCGTCGCGTGCGGGATCGATGCCGGACTCCTGGAGGAGCCGCAGGAACACTCGGTCGGGGCCCGGCGCCGCACCGATGCGGAGGCCCTTGACGGCCGAGACGTCGCCGCGGCGCGCCGGCAGGTCGGCACGCAGGACCAGGAGCCACGGAGTCCCCTGAGACAGGGCGACGACGAGCTTCGCGCCCTTCCAGCCCGGGAAGGCGAGCAACGTGGTGTGCGCGCCACCGGCCACGAAGTCGACGGCGCCATCGCGCAGGGCATTTACGGCGTCGAGCGAGGGTAACAACTCGACGTGGGCGTCGATCCCCTCGTCGCGATACAGCCCGAGCTCTTCGGCCGCCAGCGCGGGGAAATACGAGTTCGTGACGAGATCGGGCGTCGCGATCTTCACCGGGGCTTCTGCTTCAGCGCTCGCGCGCGGTCTCTGCCTCGACGAAGCCGGGAATCTGGACCCAGCGGAGCCCCTTGGGATCGTGCGTGACCTCGACCTTGCGGCCCTGAGAATCCTGTAGCCCGAGCGGATGGTTGACGAGCTCGATCAAGTTCCCGTCGGGGTCCTCGATGTACGCGTAGTGCTCGCTGCTGTCCTCCCGCCGCCCCTGCCGCGGGTCCGTGCCGCCGATGTCGGTGCCGGTGCTCGCGGCCGACGTCCGCACGTGCTGGATGCCGAGCGTGTCGAGGTGCGCCATCGTGGCGTCCCAGTCGTCGACCTCGATCGCGAAGTGGCTCGACGCCGGGATGACCGGCCGCGGCGTCACGGTGAAATGGATCTCGCCGCAGCCGAGCCTGAGCTGGAGCTGCCGCCTGTTGAGCGCCGGACCGCGGTCGAGGAACTCGGCGCCGAGGACCTTCTCGTACCAGGCGCGCGTGCGCTCGCGGTCGCTCACCTGGACGTTGACGTGATGGATCAGCTTGATGGCCATGGACGACCTCCGCCGCTCGGGATGACGTTGCCCCGACCGTAGTGCGCGGCCGGCGCGGAGTCAAGTCGCCTGACGGCGCGGTGGTCCGCTTATTGAATCTGCACGAACGGCGCGACCGACGGCACGCCATTGGTGTTCACGATGAAGAGCATGTAGTAGCCGGGCGGCGCGAGGTTCCCGCTGAGCGGCGCCGTCACGCTCAAGCCTCCGGCGATCGGCTGGAAGGCCAAGGGCAGGAAGCGCTGACCGCTGTTGAACGTGTGGGTCACGCTTCCGAGGCGGACGAGGGACACCGCGGCGATCTGTGCCGCGTCCGGGGTGGCGATCGTGAACGTCGACCCGTACCCGATCGCGGCCGGAGCCGACGTGATGGTTGGCCGCACACCCTTGAACAGGTACGGCGGCGAATAGATCTCCGCGCTGAACTGGTCGGCGCCGGGTCCCGTGCCGCCAAATCGCCCGCCGCCGGCCTTCAGCACACGGCCGTCGGGCAGCAGCAGGGCCGTCGAGTGATACATCCGCGGTACCTGTAGCTCGACGCCATCGTCGTCCAGGTCTCGGTCACCGGTGACCAGAGCTCGGCGTCATAGACCACGGAAGCCGGATCGGAGATGTACGAGTTGGTGGAGCCGCCGGTGACCAGCACGGTGCCGTCCGGCAAGAGCGTCAGGTTGTGCGTGAGTCGCGGGAACGTCATGCCGATGGTCTGTCGCCAGGTCGGCGCGGGCTGAGTCATGTCGAGCACATACGTGCCGTTGGTTGGATTGCCGTTGCCGTCGTCCCACGCCGCGCCGGACTTCATCACCTTCCCGGGCAAGTACATCACCGAGCTTCCGCCGTCGAGAGGATTGGGATCGACCGTCGTCCACGTTTGTGTCGTCAGGTCCAGGACCCTCGTGGGAATCACTTCTTCCGACGAGGCGACCTGCAGGACACGCCCGTCGGGCAGGACGTACATGTGCGGATACTGCGTCGGAATCCCTGTCTTGGCGCCGGGGAGCTGCGTCCAGGTGTTCGCGACCGGGTCGTACACTTCCGGCGTTTGCGCCACGCATGTCTTGCAGGTCGTGTGTCCCGCCACGGCCAGGACACGCCCGTCGGCCAACGTGATGACGGTGGGATACCAGCGCTCGACCGCCATCTGCGCCAGCGGGGTCCACGTTTGCGTCACGGGATTGAACGCGTTGGCGTGACGGCTCCCGACGTCCCAGTTGACGTGGCCGCCGTCGATCAGGATTCTCCCGTCG
Source organism: uncultured Candidatus Rokubacteria bacterium (assembly GCA_963789955.1). Classification (GTDB taxonomy): domain Bacteria; phylum Methylomirabilota; class Methylomirabilia; order Rokubacteriales; family CSP1-6; genus AR31. Next base: position 340,162 of record CAWBMV010000006.1, on the reverse strand, counting down.
GCCAGCGCCGTCTGACCCGTGCAGAAGAACGAGAAGCTCTCGGCGGTGTTCGTGACGTCGGTGAAGACGTCCGTGGCCGGATTCCAGAGCTGCACTGCGTTGTTGTCCAGGTCCCACGCCATGACCTTGCCCGTGGGCAGCATCGCCATGTGCACGGCGACGATCGGCCACGTGAACGGCCCGGACCACGCCCCTTTGAGCTGCGCCTGGCTCGAGGCCACGGTCAAGGTCGTGCTGGTGGAGGTCGGGCCGAGCGTCGCCGTCACCTTCGCCGCTTGTGGCGTCGTCACCGTTCCGGCCGTCGCCGTGAAGGTGGCCGACGTCGAGCTGGCCGGCACCGTCACGGACGCGGGCACCGGCAGTGCGGGTGTGTTGTTCGACGACAGCGAGACCGTGCTCCCACCGGCCGGGGCCGACTGCGTGAGGTTCACCGTGCAAAGGGTCGACGCGCCGGACGTCAGGGTCGACGGCGAGCACACGAGGGACGAGACGCTCGGGCTCCCGGGGGTCACGGTCACAGTCGTGCTGGCGCTGCCGCCGAGTGTTGCCGTCACCGTGACTGTTTGCGGGGTGGGCACTGCGCCGGCCGTCGCCGTGAAAGTGATCGACGTCGCGGTCGCAGGGACGGTGGCCGACGCGGGCACGGGCAGCGCCGCAACGCTGTTCGAGGACAAGGTAACGGTGCTGCCGCCGGCAGGCGCCGCCTGGGTCAGCGTGATCGTGCACGTCGTCGAGGTGCCTGACGCCAGGCTCGCAGGTGCGCACGCGAGTGACGACACGCTCGTACTGCTGGAGCCCACCGTCAAGGTCGCGGCGGCGGTACCGCCGAGTGTGGCGGTCACGGTTACCGTCTGCGGCGAGGTCACGGTCGGGGCCGTCGCGGTGAAGGTCGCCGACCCGGAGCCGGCAGGGACCGTCACCGAGGCGGGCACGGGCAGCGCGCTCGGATTGTTCGACGCGAGGGTCACGACACTGCCACCGGTCGGGGCTGCCTGCGTCAGGGTGACCGTGCAAGTCGTCGTGCCGCCCGAGACGAGGCTCGCGGGCGCGCACGCGAGCGATGACACACTGGGCGCGCCGCCGCCTCCCCCACCCGCTGACATCGGCTTGAAGGCGGCCATCTGCGCCAGGTAGGCGTCAGCCCGGCTGAACGTGAAGGTGGCCGCGACCGAGCCGGCCGTCGCCTGAACCCGGTCCTCGGTGGCCATGTCGATGTTGTTGACGACCGCCCGCCGGGTGAAGTTCGTCCCGGCGGTGATCGTCCCGAAGAAGCCCGAGTCGTCCATGGCGACGCCGAAGATCAGATCACCGTTCACGGTGGTCGTGGCCGCCGTGCTGGTGATCGCGTTGGCGGCGGTGGTTCCGATGGCGCGATTCTTGGCGACCCCGTCGAGCGGAGACGAGGTGGCGATCCCGCTGTATTCGCTGACCACGATCCGACGGTAGGCGTTCGACGCGCCGAAGTTGACCGTGACGGTGTTCGCGCCGGCCCGGATGTTCGGAGCGAAGAGGATCGCGAGGCCCTGGCGATTGTTCGTGTCGAAATCGTTGGTGGCGACGAAATAGGTATTGCCGAGGGTATCGGTCGCGTTGATGGACGCGGCCGTGCGATCTCCCCAGCTCACCGCGACGATGATGAGATTGCCCGCCGTGTTGTTGGCCGTGAAGGCCCGAGCGATCGACGTGGCCGCGGTGTCGCTCGTCGCGGTGCCCGCCTGCACGAAGGTGATCGGAACGATGGCCGGGGTCACGGTCAGGGGCGTCGATCCGGAGACCGAGCCGGACACCGCGCTGATCGTTGTGGTTCCCGGCGACGCGCTGGTCGCGAGTCCCTGACTGCCGGCGGTGCCGCTGATCGTCGCCACGCCGGTCGCCGACGAGCTCCACGTGACCGACGTCGTCAGATTCTGGGAGCCGCCATTGTTGTACGTGCCGGTGGCGGTGAATTGCACCGTGGTGCCCGCCGCGATCGACGGATTGGCGGGGGTCACCGCCAGCGAGACCAGCGCGACCGGGTTGATGGTCACGGTCGCGGTCGTGCTGCCACCCAGCGTCGCGGTCACCGTCACCGCCTGGGTCGCCGCGACCGTCCCCGCGGTCGCCGTGAACATGGTGGTGCTCATCGCGGGGGGTACGGTCACCGAAGCCGGGATGGTCAGCGCGGACGTGTCGCTCGAAGCGAGCGTGACGACACTTCCACCGCTCGGCGCCGCCTGGGTCAATGTGATCGTGCACGTGCTCGAGACGCCCGACGCAACGCTCGCGGGAGCGCACACGAGCGTCGACACGCTCGCCCCGCCGGGCGTGACGGTCACGGTCGCGGTCGTGGTGCTGCCGCCGAGGGTAGCGGTCAGGATGACAGTCTGAGACGTCGCCACCGAGCCGGCCGTGGCCGTGAAGGTCGTGGACGTCGCACCGGCCGGCACGGTGACGGACGCCGGTACCGGTAGCGCGGTCGTGTTGTTCGAGGCGATCGTGACCGTGTTCCCGCCGCTCGGCGCGGGCTGAGCCAGGGCAACGGTGCACGTCGTGGGGGTGCCGCCAGCGACGCTCGGCGGAGCGCAGGCGAGCGAGGACACGCTGAGGCTCGGGGTGACCGTCACCGTCGAGGTCGGAGCGCTGGCGCCGAGCGTTGCGGTCACGGTGACGGTCTGAGAGGTGGCCACCGAGCCGGCCACCGCCGTGAACGTCGTCGAATTCGTCGCGGCGGGAACCGTCACGGACGCGGGTACGGGTAGCGCCGTGGTGTTGCTCGACGCCAGGGTGACGGCGCTTCCACCGGCCGGCGCGGCCTGATCCAGCGTGACCGTGCACGTCGTGCTCGCCCCTGACGTCACGCTCGAGGGCGCGCATGCGAGAGACGAGACGCTCGGGCCTGGCGTCACGGTGACGGTCGCGGTGGTGTTGCCTCCGAGCGTCGCAGTCACGGTGACCGTCTGGGATGTCGCGACCGAGCCCGCGGTCGCCGTGAACGTGGTCGAGGTCGTGGCGGCCGGCACGGTGACGGTCGCCGGAACGGGCAGCGCCGTGGTGTTGCTCGAGGCGAGCGTCACCGGGCTTCCGCCGGCGGGCGCCGCCTGATTCAACGTGACGGTGCATGTGGTCGCGACGCCGGGGTTGAGGCTCGCCGGAGCGCACGCCAGCGACGACACCGCGAGGCTCGGCGTGACGGTCACCGTCGCGGTGGTATTGCCGCCGAGTGTTGCGGTGAGCGTGACCGTCTGAGACGCGGCCACCGTGCCGGCAGTGGCCGTGAACGTGGTCGACGTCGTGCTGGCCGGCACCGTGACCGAAGCCGGGACCGGTAACGCGGTGGTGTTGTTCGACGAGATCCCGACGGTGCTCCCGCCGGCGAGGGCCGGCTGATCCAGCGTGACGGTGCACGTCGTCGACGTGCCTGAGGTCACGCTCGTTGGCGCGCATGCGAGGGATGTCACGGCGGGATTGGGAGTGACGGTGACCACCGCGGTGCTGTTCCCACCGAACGTCGCCGTCAGGGTCACGGTTTGCGGCGTCGCGACCGAGCCGCCCGTCGCCGTGAATGTGGCGGACGTTGCCGCAGCTGCGACCGCGACCGAGGCGGGCACAGACAACGCGGCTGTGTTGTTCGACGCGAGCATGACAGCGCTTCCGCCGACCGGGGCCGCTTGATCCAAGGTGACGGTGCATGTCGTCGCCGCGCCTGACGCGACGGTGGTCGGCACGCACGCGAGCGCGGATACGGACGGGTTCGGCGCGACGGTGATGGTCGCGGTCGCGCTACTGCCCAAGGTCGCGGTCACCGTCACGGTCTGCGACGTCGCGACTGCGCCGCCTGTCGTGGTGAACGTGGTCGCCGTCGCGCTCGCCGGCACAGTGGCCGACGGCGGGACGGGTAACGCGGCGGCGTTGCTGGAGGCGAGCGCGACGACGCTCCCGCCGGCGGGCGCCGGCTGGTTCAACGTGACGGTACATGTGGTGGCGGCGCCGGGGGCGAGGCTCGGCGGCGCACACGCCAGCGACGACACGCTCGTGATGGGCGTGACGATGACGGTGGTGGTGGTGGTCCCGCCAAGCGTTGCGGTCACCGTCACGGTCTGAGCCGTCGCCACCGTGCCGGCGGGTGCCGTGAACGTCGCGGACGTCGCGCCGGGCGGTACGCTCACCGAGGCGGGCACCGGCAGCGCGGCCGGGATGCTCGACGCGAGCATGACCGCGCTTCCGCCGGTCGGCGCCGCCTGATTCAAGGTCGCGGTGCAAGTCGTGGAGGCGCCCGATGTCACGCTCGTCGGGCTGCAGACGAGCGAGGACACGCCGAGGGCTGGCGTGATGGTCACGGTCGCGATGGTGCTGCCGCCGAGCGTTGCGGTCACGGTGATGGTCTCAGAGGCCGCGACGGAGCCCGCGGTGGCCGTGAACGTCGCCGTGGTCGTGGTGGCCGGTACGGTCAGCGAAGCCGGGACCGGCAACGCGGTGGTGTTGTTCGACGCGAGCGTGACGGTGCTGCCGCCGGCGGGCGCCGCCTGATCCAAGGTGATCGTGCACGTCGTCGCAGCGCCCGACGTCAGGCTGGCCGGCGCACATGCGAGCGAGGACACTCTCGGGCTCGGCGCGACCGTCACGGTGGCGGTCGCGCTGCTGGCGCCGAGCGTGGCGGTCAAGGTCACGGGTTGCAGCGTCGCCACCGAGCCGGACGTCGCCGTGAACGTGGTCGACGCCGCGCCGGCCGGCACGGTCACCGACGCCGGCGCCGGCAGCGCAGTGGCATTGCTCGAGGCTAACGTGACGGCGGTTCCGCCGGTCGGCGCGGCCTGATTCAACGTGACAGTGCACGCCGTCGACGTGCCCGCGGTCACGCTCGACGGGGTGCACGCGAGCGTCGACACGATGGTGATGGGCGTGACGGTGACGGTCGCGGCGACGTTTCCGCCGAGCGTCGCCGTCACGGTGACGGGCTGAGGCGCCGCGACCGAGCCGGCCGTCACCGTGAAGGTGGCCGACGTCGCCCCGGCCGCGACGGTCGCCGAGGCCGGCACCGACAGCACCGTGGTGTTGCTCGAGGCGAGCGTGACGGTGCCATCGCCGGCGGGGGCTGCCTGGTTCAACGTGACGGTGCACGTCGTGGAAGCGCCCGACGTGACGGTCGCCGGATAGCAGACCAGAGAGGACACGCCGAGAACGGGCGTGACGGTCACGGTCGCGGTCGTGCTGCCGCCGAGCGTTGCGCTCAGGGTGACCGTCTGAGCCCCGGCTACCGTTCCGGCGCTGGCCGCGAATGTCGTCGACGTGGTGCTCGCGGGTACGACGACGGACGCCGGGACCGCCAGCGCGGCGGGGTTGTTGGACCCGAGCGCGACGGTGCTTCCACCCGCGGGCGCCGCCAGATTCAGCGTGACCGTGCATGTGGTCGTCGCGCCCGACGGCAGGCTCGCGGGAGCGCACGCGAGCGACGAGACGCTCGGGCTTGGAGGTGTGACGGTCACGGTTGCCGTGCTGCTGGCGCCGAGCGTCGCGGTGACGGTCACAATCTGCGCCGTCGCTACCAATGCGGCCGTGGCGCTGAACGTCGCCGAATTCGTGGCAGCAGCGACCGTCACGGAGGCCGGGATGGGCAGTACCGTCGTATTGTTCGAGCCGAGCGCAACGGTTCTCCCACCCGCCGGCGCCGCCAGATCCAGGGTGACGGTGCACGTCGTCGAGGCACCGGACGTCACGCTCGTCGGGCTACAGACCAGCGAGGACACGTTGGGGTTGATGGGGGCGACGGTCACGGTCGCCGTGGCAGTGGCGCCGAGCGTGGCGGTCACGGTCACCGTCTGAGGGGACGCGACCGACGCGGCGGTCGCCGTGAACGTAGTCGCCGCCGAGCCGGCCGGCACGGTGATCGAAACCGGAACGGGTAATGCCGCGTTGTTCGAAGCGAGCCCCACTACTCCCCCGCCTGCTGGGGCGTTCTGATTGAGATTGACGGTGCACGCGGTCGCCGCGCCCGACGTGATGCTCGTCGGACTGCAGACGAGCGACGACACGCTGAGGATCGGTGTGACCGTCACGGTCGCGGTGGTGCTGGCGCCGAGCGTCGCGGTCACCGTGGCGGTCTGAGCCGCGCCCACCGACGCGGCTGTCGCCGTGAATGTCGCCGACTGAGCGTTGGCCGGAACGGTGACGGAGGCCGGGACGGGTAGCGCTGCGCTGTTCGAGCCGAGGGCCACAACGCTGCCGCCCGCGGGTGCGTTCTGATTGAGGCTGACCGTGCAGGTGGTCGAGGCGCCTGATGTGACGCTCGTCGGACTACAGACCAGCGACGAGACGCTCAGGACTGGTTTGACGGTCACGGTTGCCGTGGCACTGGCGCCGAGCGTCGCTGTCACGACGGCCGTTTGCGTCGTCGCGACCGAGCCGCCGGCCGCCGTGAACGCGGCCGACGTCGCGCTGGCAGGCACCGTCACAGACGTCGGCACGCCCAGGACTGACGGGTTGTTCGAGCTGAGCGCGACGACGCTCCCCCCGGTGGGGGCGGCCTGATTCAGATTGACGGTGCACGTCGTCGACGCTCCCGAGGTGATGCTCGTCGGATTGCAGACGAGCGAGGACACCCGGAGTGGAGGCGTGACGGTGACCGTCGCGGTGGCGCTGCCGCCAAGGGTGGCGAAGACGGTGACTGTCTGAGCCGCCGTGACCGTCGCAGCCGTTGCCGTGAAGGCAGCAGACGTCGCCCCGGCCGGTACGGTCACAGATGCGGGCACCGGCAGCGCGGCGGCGTTGTTGGACGACAACGCGACGGTACTTCCCCCCGCCGGCGCCGGAGCGCTCAACGTGACGGTACAAGTCGTCGAGGCGCCCGCCGTCAGGCTCGAGGGAGCGCAGACGAGCGAAGAGGCGGCGGGGCCTCCACCCCCCGCCGGCGCCGCCTTGAAGGCGGCCATCTGGGCCAGATAGGTGTCGGCCCGGCTGAACGTGAACGTTGCGGCAACCGGACCGGCGGCGGCCTGGACCAGGTCCTCGGTCGCCATGTCTACGTTGTTGACGATCGCCCGTCGCGTGAACCCGGTCCCAGCCGTGATCGTGCCGAAAAACCCCGAATCGTCCATGACCGCGCCGAAGATCAGGTCGCCGTTCGCGGTCGTCGTGGCCGAGGCGCTGGTGACGGCGTTGGCGGTCTTCGTGCCGTTCGCGCGATTCTTGGCCGTGGCATCCAGCGGGGACGCGGTCGCGGCTCCGCTGTACTCGCTGACGATGATTCGCCGATAGCCGTTCGCCGCCCCGAAGTTGACGGTGACCGTGTTCGCTCCGGCTCGGATGTTCGGGGCGAAGAGGATCGCGAGGCCCTGGCGCTTGCCCGGGTCGAAGTCGTTGGTGGCGAGGAAGTAGATATTGCCGAGGGTGTCGGTCGCGCTGACAGCGGGCGCCGTCCGGTCGCCCCAGCTGACAGCAACGACGATGAGGTTGCCGGCCGTATTGGTGCTGGTGAAAGCGCGCGCTACTGAAGCGGCAGCGGCGTCATCGGTCGCGCCCACGGCCTGAACGAAAGTGACAGCTCCGCTGGCGGTCCGAGGCGAGCCGAACAGCGCGAGGACAACAGCAACGGCAACCGCAAAAATCCCAAACCGCTTATCGCTCTTCATGACCCTCCCGGGCGAGTCGAAGGGGAAGAGGACACGCTGGAATCGCTGCTACGTCAGGTCGACCAGGTCCCCCCCGTTCGCCGCACCGTGATGGAGAGACACACGGCCGGCTTCGTCGACGGTTTAGGGAGATGGCCGGCGCCGCCGAGGCATTCCGGGGCGCCGATGTGAGATGGCAGGGCTATCAGGCCGAACGATTCGGGCCGGCTGATCCACGGATGCCCCGATGTTCCGGGGCCCGGCGGACTACCGCACCGAGCCTCTATATCGATAACTCCATAGCTCAATCACGAGCTCGCTGTCGGGGCACGAGGAAATGAGGACAGAGACGCCCCGGTTCACTAGCCCCGTCTTGGAGCCACCAATTGGTGAGCTTCTCCAAACGGGTCGCCCGCTCGATCACTCAGCGGGCGCAATGCTGGCTCACAATCTGTCGAAACAGAGGTTGTGTCAAGAGACTTTACGATTTGGAGGGGGCCCGTGACGGGCCCCCGGCGGCTACCTAGACGCCCTGATACGGCGTACCCCAGCGGTCCTGGTACACGATCTCCTTGAGCGGCCCGCGGCCGACCGGGCCGAACTTCCCCATCGGATAGCCGATGGGAATGATCGCGTAGGAGTGCACGCCCGGCGGCAGTCCGAGGGCGGCTTCCGCTTCCTTCTCGTACAGAAGGTGCCGAGTCGTCAGGGTGGCGCCGAGCCCGAGCGCCCGCGCCGCCAGCAGCATGTTCTGCACGGCCGGATAGATCGACGCGCCGGACCCGCGGGTCGGCGCCGCGGCCTCTTCGAGGCATGCGACGATCCACACGGGCGCTTCGTGGAAGTGATCGGTCAGATACTCCACCGCCGCGTGCTGCCGGTTGTACTGCTCGCGCGTGACGCCCGGGGGCGGCGAGCTCTTGAGATAGCGAGGGCCCACGACCTCGTCGAAGGCGTTCTTGTACCAGACCTGGACGCCCTGCTTGATCTTCCGATCCTTGATCACCAGGAAGCGCCAGCGCTGCGTGTTGCCGCCGTTCGGGCGCGCAGGTGCCGGCCTGTAGGATCTTCCTGATCAGCTCGTCGGGAACCGGGTCCGGCTTCAAGCGGCGCATCGCGCGCATGGTCTGCATGATCTCGAACAGGTCCGTGTTGCCTGCCATGGGGTCTTCCTTTCTCCGTTCGGTCGGCGGTGCCCGAATCATACTCCGGCCCGGCGTGTTGCGCGTGAGGGCCGAAAGGCGCACGATCGGCGCGATGAGACTGCCGCGGGACGTGCACCGGGCTTCCCTGTCGCGCCTGCCGCTCCTCGAGCGGCACGAGCTCGACGCAGAGGGCCAGCAGCACTACGACTCGGTCGTGAGTCCCGGCAGTCGCACCCTGGTCGGACTGCGCGGCCCGAGCGGCATCTGGCTGCACTCGCCGAAGCTCGCCGGACATCTGCGCGCCGCCAATCAATATCTGCGCTTCGAGACCGCCCTGGACCGGCGGCTGACCGAGCTGGCGATCCTGGTGACGGCTCGGGAGCTCGACAACCAGTTCGAGTGGACGGCGCACGAGCCGGCGGCGCTCGCGGAAGGCCTCGACGCGAAGATCATCGAGATCGTCAAGCGGCGGAAGCCGATCGCGCGGCTGGGCAAGCGGCTCGGAAGGAAGGAGGCCGTCATCATCGCGTTCGGGCGAGAGCTGTTCCGTAGCCGGAAGCTCAGCGCCGCGACGTTCGCGCGGGCGGTTGACCTCTTCGGCCGGCGCGGAGTGCTCGAGCTCGCGGCCCTGATGGGCAACTACGCGATGACGGCCGTCGTCCTCGACGCGGTCGATCAGCAGCTCCATCCCGGCCAGAAGCCGCTGCTTGCCGGTGCGATCGGCGCGATGAAGAGACTCCTGACGAAGTGCCGAGTAATGTGGGACAATTGCGCGCAAATCGAGCAGTGCCAGCGCAGTCCCGGAGGAAACTGATGCCTTACGACCTGGTCATCAAGAACGGCATGGTCGTCGACGGTTCCGGCTTCTCCCGCTATCGCGCCGACGTCGCGGTCAAGGACGGCACCATCGTCGAGATCGGCAAGATCCGGGGCGCGGCCGCCTCGACCATCGACGCCGAGGGACAGTTCGTGTCGCCGGGCATCATCGACACCCACACGCACTACGATGCTCAGCCCTTCTGGGACAGGCTCTGCACCTCCTCGATCTGGCACGGGGTGACGACGGTCCTCATGGGCAACTGCGGGCTGACCCTGGCGCCGCTGCGGCCGGAGCATCGCGACGCGATGCTGGCGACGTTCTGCTGCGTCGAGGACATCCCGGTGCGCTCGCTCGCGTCGGTCGTGCCGTGGAACTGGGAGAACTTCGACGAGTACCTGAACGCGATCGACATCGGGCTCGGGCTCAACCTGATGCCGCTGGTCGGCCACAACCCCCTGCGCCTCTCGGCGATGGACCAGGCCGCCTGGGACCGCGCCGCGACGCCGGACGAGATCGCTCACATGCAGCGGCTGCTGCGCGAGTCGCTCGAGGCCGGCGCGTGGGGCTGGAGCACCACGGACTCCCCGACCCACGCCGGGCCGCAGGGTCAGCCCGTGCCGACTCGGCTCGCCGCCGACGAGGAGCGCGTGGCCCTCGGCCGGACGCTCGGCGAGTTCAACCGCGGGATCATCGAGATCCTGCCCAAGGGCGCCGGCAAGCCGAGCCCGGCCGATCTCGACCACCTGCGCGACGTGGCCGTGGCGAGCGGGCGCCCGGTGTTCTTCCTGAGCTTCGACACGAACGCCTGGCCGTACGTCGAGAAGGCCTCACGCGAGGGAGCTCAGCTCTTCAACCTGCTGCGGGCCATCCCCTTCAATCCGAGGTTCACCCTGAAGAAGACGACGTTCTTCCACAACCTCGACGTGTGGGACGTCGTCATGCAACTGCGCCCCGCCGATCGGCTGGCCGCGCTCGCCGACCCCGAGCGGCGCGCGAAGATGCGCGACCAGGCGCTGAAGCCCCAGCGGCGGCGGCCGGGCGTGCCGGGCCGGCTCGTGCCCTGGAGCTCGATCTTCGTTCGCAAGGTGAAGCTCGCCAAGAACCAGGGGCTCGTCGACCAGAGCCTCACCGCGCTCGCCGAGAAGCAGAACAAGCACGTCGCCGACGTCATGCTCGACCTGGCGCTCGAGGAAGGGCTCGACACCGAGTTCCAGCTGATGACCCGCTCGAACGAGGAAGAGACCCAGATCGCCGACATGGTGAAGAGCGGCCACGCGCTGCCGACCCAGTCGGACGCCGGCGCTCACCTGAACACCAACTTCTGCACCGCCGGCGAGTCGAGCTACGTGCTGGGCCAGTGGGTGCGCGACCGCGAGCTGCTCACGCTCGAGGACGCGATCCGTCGGTACACCTTCCAGCCCGCCCGCATCATGGGCCTGCGTGACCGCGGCATGATCCGCGAGGGGCTGGCGGCCGACCTCATGGTGTTCGACCTCGCGAGTATCGGCGTGAAGGAAGACGAGGTCACCCTCGACGGACCGTCGGGAACGCCTCGGCGTGTGCAAGGCGCTGAGGGCGTGAGCCACGTCGTCGTGGGCGGCCAGGTCGTGCTCGAGCACGGCAAGCACACGGGCGCGTTCCCGGGACGCGTGCTCCGCGCCGGCCAGCACTAGAGCGACTGGTCCGACGGCGTCTCCTTCGGACGCGGCAAGGCCGGCGCGCGTCTGGCAAAGGCCGGCTTTGCCGACGCGCGCGTCGTGTACACGACGAGCTCCTCGACGAAGTCTTCCGCATACGGGGCCAGGAATCGCCGCGGGTCCCAGGCCAGACTCAGCCATCGTCCGATGGGGCGCCCCGCTGCACGAGCGGCACGGCCCGGACACCGTTCCGCGGAATCCGAACGTTGGACGGCACGACGGCGATGCCGTAGCCGACGCGAGCCAGCGCCACCAGGGTGGACGGCGCTCCACTCTCGAGCAGCACGCGCGGTCGCAGGTGCGCGAGCTGGCAGGCGGCGTCGAACCATTCGCGAGAGGCAAAATCGCGACGCGTGAGGAGCAGCGGCGAGTCCGCCAGCTCCGCGATCTCCAGGGTGGTCCGGCGGCCGAGCCGGAATGACCTGGGCAACACGGCCAGCACGTAGAGCGGAGCCAGCAGGCGCCGGCGAAAGCGCGCATCGGTGGACGCCGTGAGCGCGAGATGAACGTCGCCGTGCTCGAGGCGTGTGGCCAGCCGGATTCCGCCGTCCTCGACGAGGTGCACGTCGACCCCGGGATGACCGCGCCGATAGCGTGGAAGGAAGCCGGCCAGCAGAGTTTCCATCGCCTGTGGCGTGGCCCCGACCCGCAGCACGCCGGTCTTGCCGCCCTTGAGAGCCCGGGCCCGCTCCCCGAATGAGTCGGCTCCCGTCAAGAGCTCGCGAGCCCGGCGCAGGAGATCCTGGCCCTCGGCGGTGAGCTGAACGCGGCGACCGATACGGTCGAACAGCCGAACACCGAGCTCGACCTCGAACGCCCGGATCTGTCGCGACAACGCCGGCTGACTCAGGTGCAGCCTGGTGCCGGCGCGCGCGAAGCCGCCGGCGTCGACGATGGTCACGAAGGCGCGCAGGTGTCGCAGGTCCATGGTGCGATGCACTCCGTGCATGGATTATACGAGGAGAAATGCATTGGACACATCACCGGCGACCCGCATATCGTGACGGCATGTTCGATCTCGACCGCTTCATCGCCGACTGTCGGACGGCCCTCACGACCAGCTGTCCGGCCGCGGCGATCGGCGAGCTCACCGAGCGCGCGGTGGCCGCGCCGGCCGCCGTCGAAGCCGCGCTCGGCACTCCGCGCCTCGGCGGTCTCATCACCCTTCATCACTCCCCGGAGCTGACCATCCTCAATGTGGTCTGGGCACCGGGCATGGCCATCTATCCCCACGAGCACCGAATGTGGGCCGTGATCGGCCTGTACGGGGGTCGCGAGGACAACACCTTCTACCGCCGTGGCGCGCGCGGCCTCGCGGCGGCCGGCGGCCAGCGCCTCGAGTGCTCGGAGACCGCGCGGCTCGACGAGGCAGTCATCCATTCCGTCGTCAATCCGCTTGGAAGATTCACGGGAGCGATCCACGTCTACGGCGGTGACTTCTTCGGTACGCCCCGCAGCGAGTGGGCGCCCGACACGCTCGAGGAGCGCCCGTTCGATGTGGAGCGCGCCCGGCGGGCGTATGCGGTGGCCAACGAGCGCGGTACCATGGACACGCCGTGATCTGGATCAGCTCGAGGAGGTCTCGATGAGAACCAAGGCAGGGCTGCTCGCAATCTCATGTGTCGTCGCGCTGGTCGTCCCGGCCGCGGCCCAGCAGGAGAAGCTGGGCAAGGTCACCTTCCCGACCTCGTGCGACGCGAAGGTGCAGGCGCCAGTTCGAGCGCGGCGTGGCGATGCTGCATTCCTACTGGTTCACGGAGGCGCGCAAGGTCTTCGAGAGTGTCCTGCAGCAGGACCCGACCTGCGCGATCGCGTACTGGGGGCTGGCCGTGAACTACCTCGGCAATTCGCTCGCGGCGGCGCCGTCGGCGAAGGACGCGGCCGCGGCGGCCGAGGCCCTCGAGAAGGCGCGGACGATCGGCGCCAAGACCCAGCGCGAGCGGGACTGGATCGAGGCGATCGGCGTCTACTATCGCGACGCCGACAAGACGCCGGTGAGCGCGCGGCTGGCCGCCTATACCAAGGCGATGGAGCAGATGACGCAGCGCTACCCCGACGACTTCGAAGCGTGGACCTACTACGCACTGACCCTGCAGGCCTCGGCGTCGAAGAGCGACAAGACGTACGCGAACCAGCTCAAGTCGGCCGAGATCCTCGAGCGGTTGTTCAAGCAGAACCCCGAGCACCCGGGGGTCGCGCACTATCTGGTTCACGCCTACGACTATCCGCCGCTCGCCGACAAGGGCATCAAGATCGCCGTCGCGTACGGCCGGATCGCGCCGGCGGCGCCGCACGCCCGCCACATGCCCTCGCACATCTACTCGATGGTGGGGATGTGGGAGGAGTCGATCGCCTCGAACCGGTCGGCGATCGAGATCCAGCCCGACTACTACCACGCGACCGACTTCATGGTGTACGCGCATCTCCAGCTCGCCCAGGACGCCAAGGCCAAGGCGCTGGTCGACCCGATCGCCGCCATGCCGCGGCTGAGCGGCGGGGCCGTTCCCGGATTCACGGCGCTGGCGGCGGTGCCGGCGCGCTACGTGCTCGAGCGGGGCGATTGGGCGGGGGCCGCCGCGCTTCCCGTCGTGTCGACGGGATGGCCGCAGGCCGACTCGCTCGTGCGGTTCACCCGAGGGCTCGGCATGGCCCGCACGGGCGATCTGGCCGGCGCCAAGCGCGAGATCCAGGCGATGCAGGAGCTTCGCGCCGCGCTGGAGAAATCGAACCAGAGCTACTGGGCCGATCGCACCGAGGAGCAGATGCTCGCCGTCTCCGGCTGGGTGGCCCTCGCGGAGGGCTCGCGCGACGAGGCGCTGAAGTTCATGCGAGGCGCCGCCGACAGCGAGGATGCCAGCGTCAAGCACGTGGCGATGGAGAACCGGCTCTATCCGATGCGCGAGCTGCTCGGTGAGCTCTTGCTCCAGCAGGGGCAGGCGCCGGCGGCGCTGCGCGAGTTCGAGGCGGCCATCAAGGAGAACCCGAACCGCTACCGCGGGCTCTACGGTGCCGCGCGCGCGGCCGAGATGGCCGGCGATCGGCCGAAGGCCGTGGGCTACTACGAGAAGCTCGTCGCCCTCGCCAGCAAGGCCGACACCGCGCGTCCGGAGATCGCGCGCGCGAAGGCGTTCATCGGCGCACGCTGACGTCGACGCGGCAGGCCGTGCCCGCCTGGTAGAGCCTCGCCGGGCACAGTGCTAGGATGTCGCGGTGATCGGTGAGGCTCATCCACGCCTCGGCGGCGATCGGTTCGTCGCCGGCACGGGGCGATTCGTCGACGACGTGCACGTGCCCGGCATGCTCCACGCCGCGGTGCTCCGCTCGCCGCACGCGCACGCGCGCCTGGTGTCGATCGACACGAAGCGTGCGCGCGATCTGCCCGGCGTCCATGCCGTGTTGACCGCGGCCGATGTGCCGGCGACGGCGATCATCCCGAATCGCGTCCCCGCTCCCAAGGGCACCGACCGCTATCTGCAGCCCGCGATTGCCCGCGACGTCGTGCGGTTCGTCGGAGAGCCCGTGGCGCTCGTCGTCGCCGACGATCCGTACATCGCCCGTGATGCGCTCGACCGGATCGACGTCGTCTACCAGCCGCTGGCCGCCTGCGCCTCGACCACCGAAGCGCTCGCCGCCGGGGCCGCGCGGCTCTTTCAGTCCACCGACTCGAACAACGTCGCGACGATCACGATGCGCGTGGGCGATGCCGATCAGGCGCTCGCCGGAGCTCAGCTCAGGCTGCGCGAGCGGTTCACCTACCCGCGCCAGACGGCGGCGGCGCTGGAGACGCGTGGCCTCGTGGCCGTGCCGCCCGATCCGCGAGGCGGCGAGCTGCACCTGATCGGCTCGACCAAGTGCATCCACATCAACCGCACGATCCTCGCGCCGATCTTCGGCATCCCGGTGGGCGCGCTGCGGCTCACCGAGGTCGACGTGGGCGGCGGCTTCGGGGTCCGCGGCGAGCTCTACCCGGAGGACATCCTGGTGCCGCTGGCCGCCATGAAGCTCGGGCGGCCCGTGAAGTGGATCGAGAGCCGGCGTGAGAACCTCATGTCGGCCAATCACGCGCGCGAGGTCGCGTACGAGATCGAGATGGGCTTCGCGGGCGACGGCCGGATCCTGGCCATGCGCGCGGTGATCCACGCCGACATCGGCGCCTATGTCCGCACCGCCGCGCTCGTGCCCGCCGAGTTCGGGGCGGCGCTCCTCCCCGGCCCCTATCGAGTGCCGAACTACGCGTGCGATCTCTGGTCGGTCGTGACCAACAAGACGCCCGCCGGGACCCTGCGCTCGCCCGGACGCCCGGAGTGCAATTTCGTTCGCGAGCGCCTCCTCGACCAGGCGGCCGCGAGGCTCGGCATCGACGTGGCCGAGATCCGCCGCAGGAATCTGATCCGCCCCCACGAGATGCCGTACGACTGCGGGACCAGGTCGTTCGGCGTCAGCACCGTCTACGACTCGGGTGATTTCCCCGGGCTCTTCGACGAGCTGCTGCGCCGCCTGGACTACGCTCGCGTGCGGGCCGAGCAGACGGTGATGAACTCGAAGCCGTCGGGACCACGCCGCGGGATCGGGCTCGCGATCTACGTCGAGAAGACCGGCCTCGGCCCCTTCGAGACCACGCAGGTCGAGGCACGACCAGACGGTCGGCTCGTCGTCGACACGGGTGCTTCGTCGATGGGGCCTGGACTCGAGACCGTCCTGGCTCAAATCCTGGGCGAGGCGCTCGGGCTTCCCGCCTCACGCTTTGACGTGCGGCACACCGATACCTCCACCGTCGAGAGCGGTGTCGGCACCTACGGCTCCCGCGGGACGGTCACCGCCGGCAACGCCGCCCATCTCGCGGCCGCGAAGCTGATCGCCGAGGCGCGCCAGCGCGCGGCGGAGCGATTGGCGGTGCCCGAGACCGAGGTGACCTACGCGAGTGGTGTCCTGAGCGCAGGGGGCCGGCGCGTCACCCTGGCCGAGCTGGCGCGTGAGCGACGGCTGGCCGTCGGCGCCTCGTTCGAGGTGCCGAAGGTGACCTACGCCGGGTGCGCGGCGGCCGTCGTGGCCGACGTCGATCCGGAGACCGGCGCCGTGAGCCTGCGCCGGGTCGTGGTCGGCGCCGATGTCGGTCGCGCCGTGAATCCGGCGCTGGTCGACGGCCAGCTTGTCGGCGGCGTCGCGTTCGGCATCGGCAACACGATGCACGAAAGCCTCGTCTACGACGGGGAGGGCCAGCTACTCTCGTCGACCTTGATGGACTACGCGCTGCCCGCGGCCACCGACGTCCCGCCGGTCGACGGCTTCTATCAGGAGGTGCGCGCGACCACCAATCCGCTCGGCCTGCGCGGTCTCGGCGAATGCGGCAACCCCGGCCTGGGGGCCGCGACCGCCAACGCGGTGTGCGATGCGCTCGGCCCGCATGACGTCTCGATCACGGCGCTTCCGCTCACCGCCGCGCGCGTGTTCGAGAGCGCCCGGTCCCGTCGCGACGGGGCTGGGCGGTAGCGAGTCCAGGAGTCGGAGACAGCGAATGGACAATGACGAGATCGGCCGGCTGCTGCAGGAGATCCGCGATACCCAGCGCGAGCACCTCGCCGAGTATCGCCGCGTGACCGAGCGCTCGCTCGAGCTTCAGCAGCGAGCCGTCACCCGGCAGGAGCAATTCGGGCATCTCTACCGGCGAATCCTGGTTGTCGGCGGTGGGATGGTGGCGATCCTGCTCGTGTTGCTCCTCTACATCCTGGCCAGATGGTCGCGTCCTCTCTTCGGCATCTGAGCGTGAGATAGGTCGGACACGATGGCGCGTGCCGTCGACTCGCCTCGCGTCGTCAACATCGCCGATCTCCGGCTCATGGCCGAGCGCCGCCTGCCGCGCGCGGTGTTCGACTACATCGACGGCGGTGCCGACGCCGAATTCACGTTGCGGGAGAACTGCCGCGTCTTCGACGACGTGATCCTCCGCCCGCGCAACGCGGTCGCGATCCCTCAGTGCGATCTGCGCGTGACCGTCCTCGGTCAGCGCCTCGAGCTTCCGTTCCTGCTGGCACCGGTCGGCAGCAGTCGCATGTTCTATCCGCGGGGTGAAGAAGCCGCGGCCCGTGCCGCCGGCGCCGCCGGGACGGCGTACATTCTGTCGACCTTGTCGGGATGCCGGCTGGAGGACGTGAAGGCGGCGTCGAGCAAGCCGGTCTGGTACCAGCTCTACCTGGTCGGCGGCCGCGAGGTCGCCGGCGCGGCGATCGCGCGGGCGCGAACCGCCGGCTTCTCGGCCCTCGCGGTCACGATCGATACGGCCGTGTCGGGATTGCGCGAGCGCGACTCCCGGAACGGCACCAAGGAGCTCCTGGGCTCGAAGGTCACGTCGAAGCTCCCCTTCCTCTCACAATTCCTGGCTCGGCCGCGCTGGCTGGCGGGATTTCTCGCCGACGGCGGCCTGATGTCGTTCCCGAACGTCGTGCTGCCCGGCCAGGGGCCGATGCCCTACGCCGACGTCGCGGCCGCGCTCGAGCAGTCGACGGTCGCCTGGTCGGACCTCAAGTGGATCCGTGACGCGTGGAAGGGACCGATCGTCATCAAGGGCGTGCTGACGGGCGACGACGCGCGTCGCGCCGTCGACGAAGGCGCCGAGGCGCTCGTCGTCTCGAACCACGGTGGCCGCCAGCTCGACGGCGTCTCGGCCACCTTGCGGGCGCTGCCGGAGATCGTCAGCGCGACCAGCGGCCGGGCCGAGGTCCTGCTCGACGGCGGCATTCGCCGCGGCAGCGATATCGTGAAGGCGCTCTGTCTCGGCGCGCGCGCGGTGCTGTGCGGTCGCGCCTATGCCTACGGGCTCGGAGCGGGCGGCGAAGCCGGGGTGGCGCGGGCGATTCAAATCTTACGGGCCGATCTGGTCCGGACGCTCAAGCTCCTGGGATGCGCGTCGGTCGGCGCGCTCGACCGCTCGTACGTCGAGGCGCCTGCGGCGTGGCTTCAGTACAAGTGACACGCGACCTGGTGACCGCTCGCCTGATCGCGTAGGGTCGGCTCCACCTCGCCGCAGACCGGCAGTGCCTGCGGGCAGCGCGGGTGGAAGCGACAGCCCGGCGGCGGGTTGAAGGCGCTCGGCACCTCCCCTTTGAGGATCACTTCCTCGCGCACGTCGTCGGGATGCGCGGGCAGCGCGTTGCTCAGCAGCACCTGCGTGTACGGATGGAGCGGATTCGCGTAGAGCTCGTCGGCAGCCGCGGTCTCGACGAGCTTGCCCAGGTACATCACCCCGATCCGCGTGCTGACGTATTTCACGACGGCCAGGTCGTGCGCGATGAAGAGATAGCTCACGCCCGAGCGATCCTGGATCTCGCGCAAGAGGTTCATCACCTGGGCGCGGATCGAGACGTCGAGCGCCGAGACGGCCTCGTCCAGCAGGATGCACTCCGGATTCGTGGTCAGCGCGCGCGCGATCGCGACCCGCTGGCGCTGGCCGCCCGAGAGCTCGTGCGGATAGTCGTCGGCGATGCGCGGCCGCAAGCCCACGCGCGTGAGCGACGCGGCGACCCGGTCGGCGACCTCGGCTCGCGAGAGGTCGGGCTCGGTCTGGGCCAGCGGCTCGCTCACGGTCGTGCGAATCGTCAGCCGCGGATTCAGCGAGCTGTACGGATCCTGGAAGACGGCCTGCACCGCTCGGCGATAGCCGCCCCGCTCGTGGCGGCTCAGCGCGTGAATGTCCTGGCCGCGGAAGAACACGCCGCCGCCGGTCGGCCGCTCGAGCGACAGCACCAGCCTCGCCGTGGTCGTCTTGCCGCAGCCGCTCTCGCCGACCAGGCCGAGCGTCTCGCCGCGACGCAGCACGAAGTCGACGCCGTCGACCGCCTTCACCGTTCCGAAGCGACGGCTGAAGATCGTGCCGCGCGCCAGCGGGAAGTGCTTGGTGAGCTCGCGCGCTTCGAGCACCACGTCGCCGTGCGTCCTGGTGCCTCGACGGGCACGGGAGTCGACGCCGGCGAACGCGGCTGACCGCTCGCCGGCCCAGGGTCGGCGGTCTCGCTCGGCGCGAAGGCACGCCACCAGATGCTCCGCGTCGAGCGGCTCGAGCGGCGGGCGCGCCTCGCTGGCAGCGCGGCTCCGCCATCGGGCAGCGCGGCGCGAAGCTGCAGCCCGCCGGCACGTTGGCCAGATCCGGCGGCTGTCCCTCGATCGCCGTCAGCGGCTCGCGCCCGCGGCGCAGGGTCGGCAAGCAATTGAGGAGGCCGACCGCATACGGATGGCGCGGGCGGTTGAAGATGTCGCGGGTCGTGCCGAGCTCGACAATGCGGCCGGCGTACATCACCGCGACGCGATCGCAGAGCTTGGCCACGATGCCGAGATCGTGGGTGACGAAGACGAGCGCCAGGTTGGTCTCGCGCTGGATCTCCTTCAGGAGCCGCAGGTACTGGGACTGGATCGTCACGTCGAGCGAGGTCGTCGGCTCGTCGGCGATCAGGAGACTCGGCTGGCAGGAGATGGCGATGGCGCCGGCGACGCGCTGGCGGATGCCGCCGCTCATCTGATGCGGATAGGCGTGCACGCGGCGCTCGGGGTCGCTGATCCGCACCTGCCGCAGGAGCTCGATGACCCGCTCGTCGAGGGCGCGGCCCCGCAGGCCCGCGATGGAGCGTCAGGGTCTCCGCGATCTGCTCCCCGACCGTCATGGCCGGGTTCAGCGACGCCATCGGGTCCTGCAGGATCATCGCGATCCGCGAGCCGCGAAGCCGGCGCATCTCGTCCGGGCTCTTGTCGAGGAGGTTCTCGCCGTCGAAGCAGGATCTGGCCGCCGACGATGCGGCCGCCGGGCTCGGGCACGAGCCGGAGGATCGAGAGACACGTCATCGACTTGCCCGAGCCCGACTCGCCGACGATGCCCGAGCGTCTCGCCGCGCCGGACGGAGAAGCTGGCGCCGTCGACCGCCTTCACCACGCCGCGGCGTGTGTAGATGTACGTGCGGAGGTCCCGCACCTCCAGGAGCGCGTCGGCCATGGCCGGCTCAGACCTGCCGAAGCTTGGGATCGAGACGGTCGCGCACCCAATCGCCGAGGATGTTCAGGGAGAGCACCGTCACGAGGATCGCGATGCCCGGCAGGATCGAGACCCACCAGGCCTGCTCGATCAATCCCCGGCCGTCGGCGACCATCACGCCCCACGATGGAGTCGGCGGCGGAATGCCGACGCCCAGGAAGGAGAGCGCGGCCTCGAGCACGATGACGTAGCCGACGTGCAAGGTGGCGAGCACCAGGATCGACGGCGCGAGGTTCGGCAGGATGTGACGGAACATGATCCTCGTGTTCGAGCAGCCGGCGATCCGCGCCAGCGACACGAACTCCTGCTGCTTGATACCGAGCGTCTCGCCCCGTGTGAGCCGCGCGTAGCTCGGCCATAGCAGGAACACGACCACGATGATCACGTTCGTGAACGACGGCTCGAAGACGACCGACAGCAGCACCGCGATGAGAATGCCCGGGAGCGACAGCGAGATGTCGGCCAGCCGCATCAGCACGGTGTCGACCCAGCCGCCGAAGAAGCCGGCCAGGAGGCCGATGAGGCTGCCCGCCGCGCCCGTCAACGTGATGCCGACGACCGAGACGGCCAGCGAGATCCTCGCGCCGTAGAGCAGCCGGCTCAAGGTGTCGCGGCCGTGGCGATCGGTGCCGAGCAGGTGGCCGGGCTTGGAGCCCTCGAGCCCGATCGGTGACGCCAGCCGGTCGCCGAGCGAGCCCTCGACCGGCGAGTGCGGCGCCAGCACCGGCGCCAGGAGCGCGCAGAGCACGAGCGCGACGACGACCGCGAGCGGCACGATGGGCGGCCAGCGCCGCTCGCCGGCTCGTCGCTGGAGGAGCGCGGTCTCGGTCGCGGCGGCCCCGCTCATCGCGAGTACCGGATCTTCGGGTTCAGGTACGCGTAGAGGATATCCACCAGCAGATTGACGCCGATGTACATCGCGGACAGGCACAGCACGACGGTCTGCACGATCGGATAGTCGCGCGAGTCGACCGCCTCGATCACCAGGAGCCCGAGGCCGGGCCAGCCGAACACGGTCTCCACGATGATCGAGCCGTTCAGCAGCGCCACGAACAGAAGAGCCGCGAACGTCACCACCGGCAGCGCCGCGTTCTTGAAGGCGTGGCGCCAGATCACCCGGCGCTCGGGCAGGCCTTTGATGCGCGCGAGCTTGACGTACTCGCTGCCGAGCACGTCGAGCATCGACGAGCGCGTGAGCCGCATGAGCCCGGCGACCGCGAACCAGCCGAGCGTGATGCCGGGCAAGAGGACGTGCAGCGGCGTGCCGCGTCCGGACGTCGGCAGCAGATGGAGCATGACGCCGAAGATGAGGACGAGCACCAAGCCGAGCCAGAACGGCGGCACCGCCTGGCCGAACGCCGCGAAGGCCCGCGCGGCGTAGTCGAGCGCGCTGCCGCGCCGGACGGCGGAGTAGACGCCGACCGGCAGCGCGAGCCCGATCACGATGAGCACCGCCAGGCCGCCGAGCTCCAGGGTGGCGCCGTAGCGCTCGGCCACCAGGTCGAGGGCCGGGCGGCGAAAGCGCACGGAGCGGCCGAAATCCCCCTGGAGCGCCTGGGTCAGGAAGCGCCAGTACTGCACGGTCCACGGCCGATCCAGGCCGAGGTGCGCGCGCACGAGCTCGATGTCCGCCTTCGACGCCTCGGCCGGCATCATGATCTGGATCGGGTCACCGGAGAGGCGCACGAGCGCGAAGACCACGATCGACACCACGAACATCGACACGATCGACTGGATCACGCGCCCGATGATGAAGCGCTGCATCGTGGCTCAGCCCTCGAGGAACTCGACCGGCTTCGGCAGAGTGACCAGGAAGACGCACCCGCCCTCGCTGGAGGCCGCGTGCTTGACGTCGGGCGGCGTGTAGAGATAGTCGCCGGCCTTCAGGTGCTCGCGCCCCACGTGCAGGTCGCCCTCGACGACGAAGATCTCCTCGCCGGCCGGGTGGTTGTGAGCCGGAAAGCGCGTGCCGGCGTCGAATCGCACGAGCGCCGTGGAGCCGCCGGTGTCCTTGTCGTGGCGGAGGACCTTGACGGCCGCGCCACGCGTCGGCAGGGCACGCCAGCCGATGTCATCGCTCCGGAGCGCGGCCGGAGGTCGGGGCGCCTCGGCCATGGTCAGCTCCTTCCCCAGAGCTGCCGGGTCGCGATTCGCGCGCCTTCGACGAGCGCCTCGAACTTCGCCCAGACCACGCTCGGATGGATCTCGGTCGAGCCGGCGAAGGTCGCGAAGCCGCAGTCGGCGCCGGCGATGACGTTCTCGCGTCCGACGGCGCGGGCGAATCGGCCGATGCGATCGGCCACCAGCTCGGGGTGCTCGACGAGGACGGTCGACTGCGTGATCGTGCCGGGAATCAAGACGGCTCCTTCCGGGAGCTTCGACGTTCTCCCACACCCGCCACTCGTGCTCGTGGCGCGGGTTCGCGGCCTCGAACGAGTAGGCGCCGGCGCGGATCTTCAGCATCACATCGACGAAATGCTTCAGCTCGAGGTCGTGCACGCGCGGGCCGATGTTGATGCCGTAGCAGGTGTGCCAGCGGATCCGGTCGCGCGGCAGCCCGCGCAGCGCGTGGTTGAGCGCCTCCACGCGCACCTCCGCCCAGCGCCGTACCTGGTCGACACTGAGATCCGGCCGCGACACGTAGTGGGTCGCCAGATGCGGATCGTCGATCTGCACCAGGAAGCCGGCGTCGACGATCGCCTTGTACTCCTCGTGCATCGCCTCCGCGATCGCGGCGAGGTATTCCTCGTCGGTCTTGTAGTAGGCGTTGCGCTGCCAGTCCTCGATGCTGGTCGGCGAGATCGCCGGGATGAACGCCTCCTGAGCGTTCGTCGCTCCCAGCGAGGCCTTGAGGTTCTCGATGTCGGCCTGGACGTGCTTGTGCCCTGTGTAGACGATCGGGCCGGTGCACACCATGTGCAGCGACCGCACGGCGGGGCTCGGCATCGCGCGCGCGAACCACTCGTAGAACTCGGGGAAGGCTTGCACCTCGCGCGAGCCGCTCCACGGGCTGATCCGGCCCTGCGGGTCGGGCTCGAACCCGGACAGGCGCTCGTTGACGTACGGAATGAAGCCGGGCTTGCCCATCTCGCCGTCGTCGACGACGTCGACGCCGAGCTCGGCCTGCTTGCGCACGATGTCCTCGACCGCTCGTCTCACCCGCGCGGCGAAGGCGTCCTGATCGTAGGGCCGGCCGGTCGCCTTGGCCTGGATCAGCTCGAGCAGGTCACCCGGGCGCGGGAGGCTTCCCGCGTGGGTCGTCAGAATGCGGTCGGTGCTCCGCTTCAAGACGGTCTAGCTCGCCGGGCTCACGTACTCGTAGTTGTTCTCGAGCGGTACGTAGGCGAGCGACTGCCAGCCGCCGACCTTCTTGGTCATCGCCCACGTGATCGACTTCATCCCGATCATCACGCCGTAGTAGCCGTCGTAGAGCTTCTGGCCGAGCGCGCTCGTGAGGTTCGCGCGCTTGCGCGATGTCGAACTCCTTCATGATCGTGTCGATGTCCTCGTCGAACGGTCCCTCGGCGACGAGATTGAACGCGCCCTTGGAGTGGATGATCCGGTTCCAGGCCAGGACCGGCTCGTCGAACGGCGGCGAGCCGTACACCCAGTGCGTCTTGTTCGTCTTGCGGTTGCGGCTCTTGGGCCCGAACGTGCTGGTCATCTCCGGGAAGCGCTTGGGCTTGATCCCCACCTTCTCCCAGTCGAGCGCGACCGCCTCCATGATGTCCGGGCCGTCGAGCGCGTAGACCATCACCATCGGGTTCACGCGGACCTCGAAGCCGCCGGCGTGTCCCGGCTTCGGCCAGGAGCTTCTTCGCGCGCTCCGGATCGTAGGGCGGGATCTTCCAGTCCGTGCGGTAGCCCTTGTGGAACGGATAGTAGTAGTACGAGAACGGCGTCTCGGAGCCCTTGCCCTTCCAGAGCGCGTTGATGATCGCCTTCTTGTTGACGGCGAGATTCATCGCCAGCCGGACCTTGCGCGCGTTCTCGCGGCTCTTCGGATCGTTGCGGGTCGCCGGCCCAGGGACACGTCGGACAATAGTCCTCCTTGTCGGACGTCGTCTGGCCGCTCAGGATCACCCAGTAGCACGCGGCGTTCGCGCGTCGTGCAGGCGAAGCCCGGACTTCGTGCGCCTGGTCGAGGTAGTCGCCGAACACGATCCCGATGTCGATCTCGCCGGCGCGCAGGCCCGTCAGCCGGGTGGCCGGGTCGGGAATCCGGCGAATGACCAGCTCCTTGAAGTCCGGCGTCTTGCGCCAGTGGTTCGCGACGGCCTCGAAACGATGGAAGTCACCCTGGCGGCCCTCGACGTGGTGATACGGTCCGGTGCCGATCGGGTGGAGCGCCGCCTTCTCCTCGCCGGCGGTCTCCAGATACTTCTTCGGGACGATGTTCTGGTAGCCGACGAACTGGGTGAACAGCGAGGGCACTTCCCAGACGCGGTTCTTGAAGTGCATGACGACCGTGAGCTTGTCGGGCGTCTCGATGCGGTCGAGCTGCATCCGGAAGAACGGCGACGAGCCGCCGCCCGCGTCCGGCTTGAGGTTCTGCTCGACCGTGAACTTCACGTCCTCGGAGCGTGAGATCGCCCCACCCCTCGTGGAACTTCACGCCGGAGCGCAGCTTGAACGTCCACGTCTTGAGCTCGTTCGACGGCTTCCATTCGGTCGCGAGCCCGGGACGGTACTCGAACGTCTTCGGGTCCCGCTGGATGAGCGGATCGTAGATGCAGTCCCAGAGAGGCTTCTCGGCCTGAACTGTTCGCCAGGCGAACGGCGTCTCGGTGCCCCACTGCCCGACGGCCACGACCAGGCGGTCGCCGGCCGCGGCGCGGGCGGGGCGAGTCGACGAGATGAACGGAGCGCCCATGACGGCGGCCGTCGCGGCACCGGCGCGCTTCAAGAACGCACGGCGATTGAGAGATCGGGCCATGGTCGGCATCCTCCGGCAAAGCGAATGTGGCCGGATGGTAAGAGGGGCCGCCGGGCGTGTCAACGGCGACAACCGAGGCGACGTCTTAGTATCCTCGTGCCGCCTATGGACCGCGCGAAGCCGAGCTGGCGACCACCGCTGGGGCTGGGACTGTTCGCCGTTCTGACGACCGCGGCGGCGCTCCGGCTCTGGCGCCTGAGCCAGAACGGCTTCGGCAACGAGTACTACACGGCCGGTGTCCGCAGCATGAGCCTGAGCTGGCACAACTTCCTCTACAACTCGTTCGATCCGGCCGGCTTCATCTCGGTCGACAAGCCGCCCGTCGCGCTCTGGATCCAGGTGGCGAGCGTCAAGCTCTTCGGCTTTCACGCGCTGAGCGTGCTGGGGCCGCAGGCGCTGGAAGGCGTCGGCCGCCGTGGCGCTCCTCTACCACCTCGTTCAGCGCCGATTCGGCGCCGCCGCCGGCTTGCTGGCGGCGCTCTTCCTGGCTCTCACCCCGGTGAGCGTCGCGATCGACCGCTCGAGCAACACCGACAGCTGCCTCGTGCTGGTTCTGCTCCTGGCGGCGTGGGCGCTCACGCTCGCCGTCGAGAAGGGCAGCCTGCTCCTCCTCGCGCTCGCCATGGGCCTGGTCGGTCGTCGGGTTCAACGTGAAGATGCTCGCCGCGTTCGTCGTGCTGCCGACCTTCGCGCTGGTCTACTTCGTCGGCGCGCCGCTGACATGGCGACGCCGCATCGTCGACCTCGCCGTCGCGGGCGTCGTGCTGGCCGTGGTGTCGGCGAGCTGGGTGCTGGCCTACGATCTCACGCCGCCGGATCGGCGCCCGTACGCCGGCACGACCAACAAGAACTCGATGCTCGAGCTCGCGGTCGGCCCCTACGGCATCGGCCGATTCATTCGCTCGGCCGAGTTCAGGAGCGCGTCGATCGCGTCGGCGAGCGTCCCGGGGCGCGTCGGCGACGCAGACCGCCGGCGGTGACGGACCGCGCGGCCGCGCCGGGACCGCGCCGCGGTTTCTCACGACTATTCGTGCAGGCGCCGGCGGGAGCGCTGCGGCTCGCCGACGGCCAGCTCGCCGGGCAGGTCGGCTGGCTCTTGCCGTTCGCGCTGGCCGGGCTGGTGCTCGGCGCGTCGCGGGATCGCGCTCGCGAGGGGTCGTCTCCGACACGCCTCGCGGTGCTCCTGTGGGCCGGCTGGCTCGTCACGTACGGCGTGGTCTACAGCTATGCGGGAGGCTTCTTCCACTTCTACTATCTCGCCACGATGGCGCCGCCGCTCGCGGCGCTCGCCGGCATCGGCCTCGTGAGCCTGTGCGAATCGTTGCTCCGTGGCGCCCGGTACGCGGTGCTCCTGCCCGTGTCGATTCTTCTGACGGCGGCGTGGCAGGTCTACATCGACGCGAGCGCCCTGGGATGGACGCTCAGCGAGTACCATCCGCTCCACGCGTTCCTCATCGGCGGCGCGCTGGTCTCGGCCGGGCGTGCTCCTGGTGATGCTCGTCACCCGGCTTCCCGATCCTTCGCGGCCGCTCGGTCCGCGGCCTCGCGTGATCGCGGCCGGCGCCGTGGCGATCGGACTGGTCGCGATGCTGCTGGTCCCGGCCGCCTGGGCCCTGAGCAGCGTGCTGGTGCCCGGCGCCGGCTCGATCCCGTCGGCCGATCTGGCCCGGATCGCTTCCGATCGCCGGCGAGCCACCCGCGCGCCCCCGACATGGTCGAACCGTACGATCCGTCAGGGCTCGTCGCGTTCCTCGAGGCGAATCACGCGGGAGAGCGCTATCTGCTCGCCACCACGACGACGCGCCTGGCGGCGCCGATCATCATCGGCTCCGGGCATTCGGTGATGGCGATGGGCGGCTTTCATGGGCTGGATCCGATCCTGACACCCGACAAGCTCGCCCGGATGGTCGAGGCGCGGCAGGTCCGCTTCGTGATGGTCGGCGACGCGCAGCTCATCAGCCGGCGGCTCGGCGCCGACGAGGCCGCGCGACCGATCACCGAGTGGGTGCAGGAGAAGGGGCGGCTCGTCGACCCGACGCTCTGGCGCTCGAGCGCGCTCGGCGGCCGGAGAAACGGCATGCGGCTCTACGATCTGAGGCCGGGCTCGCCCACGACCCGCTAGTCCTTGAGGCGCATGTCCTCGTAGGACGGAAACGGCGAGTTGTGGATCGACGTGATCGTGTGCTCCGCGACGCGCGGCCCGACGCCCATCAGCGCGCGAAAATCCATGATCGGCGCGAACATCACCCGGTCGATCGTGAGCTGCTGGATCTTGTGGAGCAGCGCTTCGCGCCTGCGCGGTGTCGCGCTCCCGCGCCTGCTGCTCGAACAGGTCGTCGATGTCCGGGTAGCCGCCGTAGGCATAGGTCCCCTTGGAGAAGATGAACTCCTGCACCCGGCTCGCGGCGTTGCCCGAGTTGCCGACACCCGTGATGAACAGCGGACGGAGCTTCCGCTCGCGCCAGGCCGTATAGAAGGTTGCGCGCTCCATCTGGCGCATCGTCACGCGGATCCCGACCGCGTTGAGATAGTTCACGACCGCCTCGCCCATCGTGAAGAACGGCGGGATCGGGACGAGATCGCCCGCGTCGATTCCGTTCGGGTACCCGGCGTCCGCCAGGAGCTGTTTGGCCTTCGCCGGATCGAAGGCCGGCGGCTCGACCTGGAGCGCGAACTCCATCACCCGCGGCACGATGACCCCCGCGGGCGGGCAGAAGCCGAGACAAGCGGCGTCGTTGATCGCCTTGCGGTTGATCGCGTGGTTGACCGCCAGCCGCAGCCGCCGGTCGCTCCAGGGCGACTTCGGATCCCACTGATCCGCGAACTCGAGCCAGTTGATCGAGGCGTGCCGCGAGGCCACGATCTGCACGCGCGGGTCGCGCTTCACGTTCTCGGCGTCGGGGCCGTCGAGGGCGTAGGAGATGTCCGCCTCGCCCGTCCTCAGCATCGCCGCGCGGGTGGTCCCGTCGGTGACGCTCTTCATGACCAGGCGCTTGACGTACGGAGCGTGCCGCCAGTAGCCCGGATACGCGTCCAGCACGACCTCGACGCCGGGCGTGTGGCTCACGAACTTGTACGGGCCGGCGCCGATCGGGCTCTTGCGAAAGGCGTCGTCGCCGACCTGCGTGAGGTATTTCTTCGGGCACGACGAGGCCGGCCGCGGTGGCGGTCGTGCCGTAGAAGGTCATGAAGTCCGGCCACGGCTCCTTGAGCTGAAAGCGGATCGTGAGCGGATCGACGACGTCGACCTGCTTGACGCGCGCCTGGAGCTCCTTCGCGCCCGCGCCCCGGTAGCGCTCGTAGCTGAACTTCACGTCGTCGGTCGTGACCGGATCGCCGTTGTGGAACTTGAGCCCGGGCCGAAGCTTGAACTCGTAGGTGAGACCATCGGGGCTCTCCCGCCACGACTCCGCGAGGCTCGGCGCCATCTTGCTGCCGGGCAGCGGCCGAACCATCGCGTCGTGGAGGGCGTAGAGCATCCCGAACGGCGTGATCTGCGGCGGGGCCGTGGACGGATCGAACCACGTCGGCGAGAGCGTGACGTGCCACGCCATCACCGCTTCGCCGGGCTGGGCGGCGCCGGCCGTGTTCACGGCGAGCGCGAGCAGGACGGCCGTCAGGAGCGAAGCGATGTTCCGCAGGCTCATACGCCCTCCTCTTCGATCAGCTCACGTATTCGTAGTTGTTCTCGAGCGGCACGTAGACCAGGGTCTGCCAGCTGTTGACCTTCTTGCTCACCGCCCACGTGATTGACCGCACCCCGAGCATCACGCCGCGGTAGTCGTCGTAGAGCTTCTGGCCGAGCGCCTGGGTCAGCCGCGCGCGCTTCTCGGCGTCGAGCTCGCGCGAGATCGTGTCGACGTCTTCGTCGTAGGGACCGTCGCAGAGGAGATTGAACGCGCCCTTCGTGTGGATCGTTCGCTGCCAGCCGAGGCACGGGCTCGTCGAACGGCGGCGAGCCGTAGACCCAGTGGGTCTTGTTCGTCTTGCGGGCGCGGTTCTTCGGCAGGAAGTTGCTGAAGGCTTCCGGCACGCGCCGGACCTTGATGCCGACCTTCTCCCAGTCCAGCGCGACCGCCTCGACCATGTCGGGGCCGTCGAGGGCGTAGGTCATCACCAGCGGATTCATGCGGACCTCGAAGCCTCCGGCGTGTCCGGCTTCGGCCAGGAGCTTCTTGGCGCGCTCGGGATCGTACGGCGGGACCTTCCAGTCGGTCTTGAAGCCCTTGTGGAAGGGCAGGTACCAGTACATGAACGGCGCGTCCGAGCCCAGCCCTTTCCAGAGCGCGCTGATGATCGTCTTCTTGTTGACCGCCAGGTTCAGCGCCAGCCTCACCTTGCGCGCGTTCTCGAGGCTCTTGGGATCACTCGGGATCGCCCGCCCACGGACACGTCGGGCAGTAGTCTTCACGGTCCGGCGTCGTCTGACCTTGCAGACCACCCAGTGACAGGCGGCGTTCGGCGCCTCGTGAATCCGAAGCCCCGCCTTCTTCGCTTGATCCAGGTAGTCGCCGAACACGTTGCCGATGTCGATCTCACCCGATCGGAGCCCGGCCAGGCGCGTCGCCGGGTCCGGGATTCGCCGGATGACGAGCTCCTTGAAGGCGGGCGTCTTGCGCCAGTGGTTGGCGATCGCCTCGAAGCGATGGTAGTCGCCCTGCTTGCCTTCCACGTGGCGGAACGGCCCGGTGCCGATCGGGTGCAGCGCGGCTTTGTCCTCCCCCACCGACTCGATGTACTTCTTCGAGGTGATGTTCTGGTAGCCGACGAACTGGGTGAAGTTCGAGGGCACTTCCCAGACCCGATTCTTGAAGTGCATCACCACCGTGTGCTTGTCTGGCGTCTCGATGCGATCGAGATGGGTGCGAAAGAACGGCGCCGACCCGCCCTGCGAGTCGGGCTTGAGGTTCTGCTCGACGGTGAACTTGACGTCCTCGGCGGTCATCTCGCCGAAGCCCTCGTGGAACTGCACGCCCGAGCGCAGCTTGAAGGTCCACGTCCTGCAGCTCGTTCGAGGGCTTCCATTCGGTGGCGAGCCCCGGACGATACTCGAAGGTCTTGGGATCGCGCATGATCAACGGATCGTAGACGCAGTCCCACAGGGTCTTCTCGGACTGGCTGGAGCGCCACGCGAACGGCGTCTCGATGCCCCACTGCCCCACAGCGACGACTAACCGCTCGCCGGCGGCGACGGCGCGTGAAGGCTTGATGAGCGGCGCCGCCGCGACGGCTGCGGCCGTCGCCGCCGCTCCGGTGAGAAATGCTCGACGATCGATCGACTGGGCCACCATGCTGCCTCCTCGCTGAGGCTTCAAGTCGTCCCTCGATTCGGTCTGGAGTCGGCAGGATGGTAGCGCGTGATCGCTCGAAGTCAAAGCCGCGTGCCTGGGGGCGCGGCCTGTCAGACGGCGTGAGCCGGAATACGTCCCTTCGGCGCGTCCGAACGAGGGCTCGACGAGCCCGAGCGGAACAGCAGGAACCCCGCCACGGCCAGATAGAGGACGTAGCTGCCGGCCTCGAGCACCGACGGTCGCGAACGGTAGCCGATCAGCCCGTTCAGGAATCCACCGATGAAGCCGTGATCGTCGAGCAGGAACGAGGTGTCCCACGCGGTCGGTGTCGCCGGCAGGAACCCCATGACCTCGAGCCGGCCGATACCGGTGCTGAACATGCCGGCGGCCAGGAGCAGGAGAAAGATCGACGTCACGCCGAAGAACCGCTGCAGGCTGACGTGCCGTCCGCCCCGGAAGATCGCCCAGCCGAGCGAGGCTGCCATGATCAGGCCGAGGACGGCGCCGAGGGCGCTCGCCCATCCGGACGTGGACGTGGCCTGGGTCAGGAGCCCCCACAGGAACAGCACGGTCTCGGCGCCTTCGCGAAACACGCCGGTGAACGCGATCACGCCGATGATCCACATGCGATGGTTCGTCTGTGCCTCGTCGATCTTCCGCTGGACGTCACCCTTCATGGCCCGGGCGTGCTGCCGCATCCAGTACCCGTGCCAGGTGAGGACGACGACCGCCACGAAGATCACGGCGAGCCCGATGATGTCGGGGCCCAGATCGAGGAGCGGCCCGGACAACGCGGTGACGACCACGCCGAGCGCGATGCTGGCGAGCACGCCGAGCACCCCCCCGCGGGTGGCGTAGCGATAGTGGCGCTGAGCGCCGATCTTCTGCAGATACGTGTAGACGATGCCGAGGATGAGGGCGGCTTCGAAGCCCTCGCGAAGCGTGATGACGAAGGTCCCACCCATGAGGCGGCGCCTGGAGGCTACTCGGCGACGATCCGGCCGGTCGCGGCCTTGTTGAAGTCGTCAAAGAACGCGTAGCTGCCGGGCTTCAGGGCGCGGATCCGGACGTTGACGGTCTTGCCGGCCGGCACGACCTTCTCGACGCGGAGGTCCTTGCTCTCGAACTCCGCCGCCTTGGCGCCTTTGTTCGTCACGACGAGCACGAACGGCGTGTTGGCCTTCACCTTGACCTCGCTGGGCTGGAACTGGTCCTTGTCGATCGTGAGCGCAATCTCCGGCGGCGCATCGGCCGCCACCGCGGTGCCCGCGACCGCCACGACGCTGGCCAGAAGTGCTGCAATCAGGAGCGTGAGCGCTCTCCGCATCGGATCCCTCCCACCCCTCAGATTAACCCCCCAGTCCGGGGAGAGTTAACATGACCTAATCGTAACACTCTGTCAACGGCCCTTCCGGAAAGTCCGTGCGTGGCGACATCCGGCGGGGCTTGTTACCATGCCGGCAACCGAACGGACACGGGAGGCGCCATGATCACTGCGACCGTCCGCTACCAGCTCCCCGCCCACATCGACTACGACGCGTGCCGCGCTCACTTCCACAAGATCGCGCCCGGCTTCCAGGAGGTACGCGGCTTGATCAGCAAGCACTTCATCTGGAGCGAGAGCGGCTGGGCCGGCGGCGTCTATCAGTGGCAGACGCTCGAGGACGCCAAGCGTTTCTACGGCGGCGCCTGGCTCGACGGAATCGTCGAGCGGTACGGCATGCATCCGCAGATCGAGTTCTACGAGGTGTTCGCGCTGACCGACAACGCGCGCGGCACCGTCGAGCTGTTCGCCAGCGAGAGGGAGGGCGCATGGAATTCGTCGACCTGAAGGCCGCGCGGGAGTTCTCGCCGAAGCATCACATCCACAAGAGTCTCACCGCGACGTCGCGGAGCGACATCAGCATCGCGTGCTGGGAGCCCGGCCAGACGTCGCCGATCCACTGCCACCCCGGCGCGGACGAGATCTATCACGTCGTGGAAGGCAACGGCTTGTTCAGCGACGGTCAGATCGACCGGCAGCTCGGCCCCGGCGACACCGTCATCTTCCCGGCGGGCGAGGTCCATCAGGTGACGGCGATCACACGGATGGTGCTGTACCGTGTGCAGGCCGGCGCGGACCGGCACCCCGAGTCGCTGGACGCCTGGCCGGCCTCGCGCTAGCTGAGGCGGGTCAGGGCTGCGCGCTCACGATCCATTGCTGCGCGGCCGCGGTGGCCCCGGCCGGAAAGTGCTTGATCGTCGCCGAGACGAAGTGCGACGCGAGCTTCTCCGCGATACTGCCCAGCGGCGCGTCGGTCACGACCGCGACCTTCCTGATGTGCTTGTGGTGATCGCGGACAAAGCGAAAGTGAGCCGCCATCGCTCCGAGGCTGTCCCATCCCGGGAACGCGGCGATCTCGAGGATGAGCCCGGCGAGATCTCCGGCGGACTGGATGAACGGGTCGACCGTCTTCGCGAGCTGCACGAAGTCTTCTTCCGCGAGGGCGGACTTCGGTCGCACGTACAGGATCGAGCGCGCGGTGTCCAGGCTCGACTCGATCATCTCCATCTCCTCGCGCGCGGGTGCGTCAGTTGTGTCGATGGATCCCGGCGCCGGTGACGAAGTCGTACAGATTGGCGACGTTCATCTTCATCACCATCGGCGCCATCCCGTCCTGGCCGACGTCCATGGGATAGCGGTCCGTCATCGCGGTGAGGTCGGCCACGCACTGCTCCTTCGTCATCCCCTGCCCGACGCCTTTGCGCACGTAGTCGACCCATTCGCGGATGAACGTGCCCTGCTCGTCGAGGTAGCGCTTGTCGCAGATCGGGCCGTGACCGGGGACGAACGTGTCCTCGCGAAGACCGCGGAGCGAATCGAGCGCCCCGAGCCACAGGTTCGGATCGGCCTCCTGGAGCCACGTGTGGACCTTGCAGAAGATGTTGTCGCTGGTGAAGACGACGCCTTCTTCCTCCACGATCACCGCCGCCTGGTACGCCGTATGGCCGGGCATGTGGACCAGCCGAAAGGTGTGGTCGCCCACGTGGAGCTTCATCTCGCTCTCGAAGGTGATGACCGGCGCGTTGGGCTGTAGTTCTCGAGCAGCTTCGGCTCGTCCGGCCCGAACGAGGCGACGCGCGCGACGTGCGCGGGCAGGTCGGTCGTCAGGATGCGCGTGCGCACGCCCTCGTGGGCGACGACGGGCGCGTCGAAGTACGTGTTGCCGGTCCAGTGGTCGCCATGAGGCTCGGTGTTGAGGATGTAGCGGAGCCGGCCTCGCCGCTCGACGTCGGCTCGGAGCCGCATGGCGTCGCTGGGCTTGTGCGGCGTGTCGATCAGCACGATGCCGTCCGAGGTGGTGACGAGGCCGTGATTGGATCCGCGGAGCTCGGTCTCGACGAACACGTTCTTGGTCAGCTGCTTCATGGCCTCCTCCTCGAGGAGCGCTATCCTAGCGCGCCGGCGGAATGACGGGCAACAGGACGTACGACTGGCGCCCCGGCCCGCAGTGGATCGTCACCTTCTTGCCGAAGACATCAGCCGGACGATCGCGCGGGTCATTGTGCTGGAACGGGCCGACGCCGGTGAATACCGCGCCGAGCGTGCCGAGCCCGGTCGACGGCCCGCCCGGGTACTCGTAGTCGCGCCCGCGCACCGTGAGCCCGAGGCGGTAGCCGGCCGGCGCCACGATCGACGTCGGCCAGATCTCGACGTCGAGCTCGTAGATCTTGCCGGGCGGTCAGCGGCTGCTTCTGG
Organism: uncultured Candidatus Rokubacteria bacterium; assembly: GCA_963789955.1. GTDB lineage: Bacteria > Methylomirabilota > Methylomirabilia > Rokubacteriales > CSP1-6 > AR31. The sequence goes on along the minus strand of CAWBMV010000006.1, from coordinate 305,935 downwards.
TCGTGCGTGTGGTAGGGCCGGTACGGGAGCGTGAGCTTCGGATCGAGCTTTCGGTGTGAGGCGCGGAGCCATCCCTGGGCGATCGGGGTGTGCGGGTCCAGCGCGCCCTGGAAGACGACTTCCTTCATGTTCGGGGTGAGCACGCGGACGATCAAGAACAGATCGGCGTCGGTCGTCTGCGACGAGACGAAGAGCTTCGCGGCGATGGGACCGGTGATCTCGGTCTCGCGCGGCAGCGGCGGCGTGAGGAACGTCACGCCTTCCCCGAGGCCGTCGTAGGTGACCGCGCCGCGACGGGCCACGGGTGTGCGCACCAGGCCCTGATCGGCCGGGCTCAGGTAGAGCTTGGTCCACCGCGTGCGCGCGAGCGGCCATTCGTTCTCGTGCCGCTCGACGAACGTCTCGCCGGGGTGGCGGACCTGGAGCACGACCTTGCGGCTGCTTCTTCCAGCCCGTGTCCTCGCCCTTCAAGAAGTGGCCGAAGAACTTCTTCTGAAGGTTCACGCCGTAGTCCGTGTAGAAGTGGGTCCAGTGCTCGATGCCGTGCACCTCGAGCCACTTCTGCTTCGCCGCCGAGCGGACGAATCCCTCGAAGTTGCCGCGCGGATGAAGCCCCTGCCCGCCCCAGTTGGCCGACGAGAAGAGCGGCACCTTCACCTTCGACCAGTCCGGCACGCGCGAGCGCCAGTAGTCGTCGCTGGCGAGCGGGTTCGCCCAGCAGTCCTCGTAGAAATCGCGGCGGGTGCCGCCGAGCTCTTCCTCGGTGAGGGTCGACGGCCCCGAGACCCAGTCGCCGTTCATCCGGCTCCGGTATCCGCGCGTGCCGCGACCGTGCTGGACCCGGATGACCTGCGAGGGAAACCACGCGCGCCCGAACGTGCACAGGATGCCGCCGTGATGGCTCAGGTCGCGATAGTAGTCGGCGGCGCCTTCCCAGATGCAGATCGCGGCCAGGTGCGGCGGCTCGAGCGCCGCCACCTGCCACTGATTCATCGCGTAGTAGGAGATGCCGTTGAGCCCGACCTTGCCGTTGCTCCAGGCTTGCTCGGCGGCCCACTCGATGCAGTGATAGAGGTCCTTGGCCTCGCGCGCGGACCAGATGTCGAGCCGGCCGGGCGAGCGGCCGGCGCCGCGTGAGTCGACGCGCACACAGGCGTAGCCGTCCGGCACCCACTTCTCGGGATCGACGACTTCCCAGTTCTGGTACTTGTTCGTGGAGCCGGCGGGCACGTCGGGATGCTGCTCGACCATCCGGCGCCACTGGTCGGTGTAGAGATCCTCGAAGTGGAGCCACTTCCCGTACGGGCCGTAGGTCAGGATCACCGGATGCTTGCCCGCGGCGACCGGACGAAACACGTCGGCGCGCAGCACGAGGCCGTCGTCCACGCGAATGGGAACATCCCAGTCGATGCGCATGCCATCGCGCACCTCGCTCACGAACTCGGTCATCGCCGGCCGAGGTCGACGACGAAGTCGAACGTCCCGGCCTTGCCCGTCGTCGTCTCGGTCACCCGCATCACCAGCTCGGGGCTGAAGATGGGATCTCTCGCGTTGACGGCCTCGCCGGGGAAATAGAGCTGGGTCGTGAGCACCGGGCGATTGGGTGGCTGCACCTTCACGTGGAAGTGGCGCGTCCGGCCGACGTAGACCCCCGGCACGATGGTCTCGAGCCGGTAGCGCCCCTGGTCGTCCGTGAATTGATGGCCGCGAAGGCGGAAGCCGGTGTTGTCGTAGCCGCCGCGATCGTCCGCGTGCCAGACGTCGATCAAGGCTCGCGCGATCGGCTGGCAGGTCGTGGACAGCACCGTCCCCGTCACCACGATCTGCGTGCCGACGATTCCGGGTTCGAGCAGCGAGGCCCGCAGCGGCGAGTCGGGCTTGAAGTACGGCCCTTCGGTCTGGCGCGCGGTCGGCGCGGCCGAGCCCGGGCAGCTCGGCGTCGGTCGCAGCGGTTGGGTTTGGGCCGTCCGCGTCGACCGCCCGCGAGCCCGCGGCGAGCGCCGACAGCCCGGCGGCGACTTTCAGGAACTCGCGGCGCGAGCCATTGGTCCGCATTCGTCTGTCTGGCCTCCTGAGGTCGATTTTCCGACAACTACCCTAGAGATAGCCGCAGGCCCCTGTCAAACCGTCAAAAGCTTCTGGTCTCCATCGCGGCACGGCGGTACGATCTCGACGTAGGACCAGGGTGAAAGGGCACGGAGGCCCGAGATGAACATCTTCAAGGCGCTGGCGGTGAAAGACTTCGAAGCGGCCACGAAGGCGATCCCGCTCATCGACGTGGGGCCCGCGTTCCGCGGCGAGCCGGGCGCGATGGACGCCGTGGCGCTCGAGGTCCGACGCGCCTGCGAGATGGTCGGCTTCTTCTATCTGGCCGGCCACGGCGTGCCGCAAGCCGTCATCGACGACGCGTTCGCGGCCTCGCGCGAGTTCCACGCGATGCCGCTCGACGCCAAGCGCGCGCTGAAGATCAACGAGAACAACATCGGCTATCTCGCCGTGAACGAGAGCATGCAGCGGCACTCGACGGTCCACAAGGCGACCCGGCCGAACTTCAACGAGAGCTTCTTCATCAGCCACGATCGCGGCGCCGACCATCCCGACGTCGTCGCGGGCACGCCGCTGCGCGGACGAAATCAGTGGCCGGACCGCCACGACCGCATGCGCGCCGCGATGGTCACCTACTTCAAGACGCTCGAGCGACTCGGCGAGCGCCTGCTCCCGATGCTGAGCCGCGCGCTCGGGATGCCCGCCGAGCACTTTGCGCCGTTCTTCCGGAACGAGGCCCACATCAACCTGCGCTTCCTCCACTACCCGCCGCAGGAGACCGACGACGAGGAGCAGTTCGGGCAGGGGCCGCACACCGACAACTCGTTCATCACGATGCTCGCGCGCGAGGACGTGCCGGGCCTGGCGGTCCGGCTCCCGAACGGGGAATGGATGGCGCCGCCCGTGATCCCCGGGACCTTCCTGGTCAACCTCGGCAACATCATGAAGCGGTGGTCGAACGATCGGTTCCTGTCGACGCCGCACGGTGTGCTGAACGATTCGGGAAAGGACCGGTACTCGATCGCGTTCTTCTACAGCCCGAACGTCGACGCCACCATCGAGTGCGTGCCGACGTGCGTCGGCGCCGACGATCCGGCGCGCTATCCGCGGGCCGTCTACCGCGATCTGGTGCTGGAGTTCTACAACGCGAACTACTTCCACCGGAAGGACTACGCGGGCGCGACCGCCGAGGGCGCTACTCGTCCCCGTTCTTGATCTGCTGCGCGAGGTAGTTGCCCTCGCCCGTCTGGGCGATCAAGGTCATCTGGGCCTCGATCCAGTTCGCGTGGCCCTCCTCGCCTTCGAGGATGTGCTCGAGGAGCTCCCGGCTGCCGTTGTCACCCAGGCTCCGGGCCGTCTCGATGCCCGCGTTGAGCATGCGGATGGCGTCGCGCTCGACCTCGAGATCCAGGCGGAGCTGCTCCGGCACGGTCTCGCCGACGTTCACCTTGCCGAGGCGCTGGACGTTCGGAACACCTTCGAGGTAGAGGATGCGCTCGATGAGCTCGTCGGCGTGCTTCATCTCGCCGATCGATTCTTCACGGAGCTTCTTCCACAGCCGCTGGTAGCCCCAGTTCTCGCACATCCGGCCGTGGATGAAGTACTGATTGATCGCCGTGAGCTCGGCTGTGAGGACCTCGTTCAGGAGGGTGATGACCTGCTCGTGGCCTCGCATAGTACGCCTCCGACACTGAGAGTGGATTGTGGTGCGAGGCCACTATAGGACGCGCCGCGAGCTTCATCAAGCAGAGCATCGAGCGTCGAGGAGCAGCCGCCGCAATCGGCGCCGGCGCCGCAGATGTCGGCCAGCCGCTCGAGACTGTCGCCGCCCCGGGCGATGCTCGTCCGGATCGCGTGCTCGCCGAGTCCCCGGCACAGACACACGATCATCGCGACGATGCTCCGCTCCGGCGCCACGCTCCGACTGCTCGTACAGGCCGCATCGGGCTCCCTTCCGTGGTTCGAGGGTGAGGATACCAAATCCCGAAAAGGTATGCACCCGAGTTTTTTTGTATTAGGACACCCTAATTCTGGAACCTGGGCACCCTGCCGACCGGGCGGCCGTCACCCCCGTGCGTCGCGCCGCCGGGCGCCGGGCTGATCCGCGCGTGCTCGACCCGAACGCGCTGACGGCGCTCGCGCTCGGCGACGACGGGATCGAGGTGCGCCTGCTCGATCTGGCCCGGCTGGGCGACCTGGAGCTCGTCGCGACCGGCTTTCTCGCCGAGCCGGAACAGGCGGAATACGCGGAGCTTCGACACCCGCTACGCCGCCGGGAATGGCTCGGCGCACGGGTCTGCCTCAAGCTGATGGCGGTAGATCAGGGCCTGGTCGGTGCGCCCCTGGACTGCGCCGTGATCAAGGACCCGCGCGGGCGCCCGCGCCTCGTCTTCACGCCGGGGCTGGTCACCGACGTCGTGGCGGACTGCTCGCTGTCCCACAAGGGACGATTCGCCTGCGCGGCCACCTCGAGCGCGCCCGGCTCGCGGATCGGCGTCGATATCGAAGAAGTCTCCCCTCGCCTGCGCAGGCTCGCCCGCCAGTTCGCGCACGAGCGCGATCGCTTGCTCGGCTCACACCCGGAGGACGAACGGCTCGCGATCCTCTGGGCGCTGAAGGAGGCGTGCTCGAAGGTCGTGGGCCGCGGCCTGGCGATGGCGCTTCGCGAGGTTGCGTGCGAGGAGATCGCTCCCGGCCGCCATCGCGTCACGACGGAGGCGCTGGAGCTCACGGGACGTCACACGATGCACGAAGGCTACGCCGTCGCGCTGTGCGTGGGAGCGGGCTCGAAGCTCGACCGCTGAGGCTTCGCGCCGCGCTACCCGCGGCGCCCGCCCGTCATCATGCGGAGGAAGGCCGGCGACAGGCGCGGATCGAGCGTGTCGCGGATCCCGTCGCCCAGCAGGTTGAACGCGAGCACCGTCACCGTGATGGCCAGACCCGGGAAGAAGGCCAGCCACCAGGGCGGGATGAGCCCGGTGATCGAGTCGGCCAGCATGTTGCCCCAGGTCGGTGTGGGCGGCGGCACGCCGACGCCCAGGAAGCCCAGCGCCGCCTCGATGACGATCGCGACTCCCAGGTGGGTCGTCGCCAGCACCAGGTACGGGGCGACGCACTGGGGCAGGACGTGAAACGTCATGACCCGCAGTGCCGAGGCGCCGCTGGCGCGCCCCGCCTCGACGTAGGGCATCTCGCGGACGGATAGCGCGACCGATCGGATCACCCGGCCGCCGAACGGAATCCGCGTGATGGCGATCGCGAAGATCACCGCGGGCAGGCCGGTCCCGATGGCCATGGAGATCGCCATGGCCAGGATGAGATCGGGGAACGCCTGCATGATCTCCATGATCCGCTGGCTGACGAGATCGAAGCGCCCGCGGAGATAGCCGCAGGCGACCCCCCACAACGAGCCGACCGTGGTGCCCAGGATGACCGCGGAAAACGCCACGAAGAGCGAGGTGCGGGCGCCGTAGATCACGCGGCTCAGGGTGTCGCGTCCGACTTGATCCGTGCCCAGGAGACTCTGCGCGTCGGGCGGCTTGTTCATGCGCCGGAAATCCGCTTTGAGCGGATCGCGGGGCGCCAGGAGCGGCGCCGCCACCGCGGTGAAGACGATCAAGAGGCCGATCAGGCCGCCGATCGCCGACAAGGTGTTGCGGCGCGAGAACCGCGCCAGCTCGAGCGCCACGGCCTTCATGGCGTCGTCAGCTGTAGCGGATGCGCGGATCGAGCCACGCGTAGCTGAGGTCGACCAGGACGTTCACGGCGACGAAGATCACGGCATAGAACAGCACCAGGTTCTGCACGACGATGATGTCGCGCTCGATCACCGCGGTGACGAGCGCGCGGCCGAGGCCGGGCACGCCGAACGCTTGCTCCACCGCCACGGACCCGCCCAGCACGAAGCCGAGGAGCACGCCCGAGATCGTGATCACCGGCAGGAGCGCGTTGGGCAGCGCGTGCCGCATCACGACGAGCCACTCGCGAAGCCCCTTGGCGCGCGCCGTCCGCACGAAGTCCTCGCCGATGACCTCGAGCAGGCACGAGCGCGACATGCGCGCGATGTAGGCGCCCTGAGCGAGCCCGAGCACCAGCGCCGGGCCCGATGACGATCTGCAAGTTCTGCCACGGGTTGTGCCAGAGGTGGACGATGATGATCGGCGCCTTGTAGCCGAACCAGAACAAGAGGCCCAGCACGATGAGCATGCCGAGCCAGAAGCCGGGGATCGCGATGAACAGGACCGACAGCGCTCGCGCGAGGCCGTCCGGCAGGCTGTTCGGCTTGAACGCGCTGAGGATGCCGACCGGGAGCCCGACGAGCCAGGAAATGATCAGCGCGAGCACGCCGATCTCGGCGCTGATCGGGCCGCGATGACGGATCAGCTCGGCGACCGTGTCACCCCGGAAGAACGATTTGCCGAGCCGGCCGGCGCCGATGTCGACGAGCCAGTGAACGTACTGGACCGGCAGCGGATCGCTGAGCCCGAGATCGGCCATGATCCGCACGCGATCGGCCGGCTTCATCTGCGCGTGGCCCTCGACGCCGAGAATGGCGACGAGCGGATCCCCCGGCAGGACCCGTAGTATCGCGAAGATGCTGAGCGAGACGCCGAGCAGAGTGACGGCGGCGAAGATCGCCCGACGCGCCAGGTACTTCCGCACGCGCTAGACGCCGGCTCTCAGGCCGAGCCAGACCGGGTCCCATCGCACGACGTCGTAGATTCCGAAGAACGTGGACGGGTTCTGGCCGTGCACCTTGTTGTACCAGGCGTCGTAGATCTGCTCGTACGCGATCGGGATGAGCGGCGGGTCGGATTCCAGGATCTCCTCCGCCTTGCGCACCATCGCCCGGCGCTTGTTGTCGTCGAGCTCGCGATCGATCTGGCTGGCGAGATCGTGGAACGGCGCGTTCGTCCAGCGCGAGTAGTTCTGGGGGCCGTCCTTGCCGTACCACGCGCTGAAGATGTCGGACGGATCCATCAAGGACGAGACGATCGCGCTGATGGCCAGGTCGAAGTTGCCGGCTGTCGCCTCGTCGAACCACACCGACGTCTGCACGACGCGCAGGTTGGACTCGATGTTCAGATTCTCTTTCAGCATCGCCTGGATCGCGACGGCCCACAGCTTGAAGCTCGCGATGTCGCGGACGACGAAGTCGAGATTGCGGAGACCGTTCGCGTAGCCGGCCTCCTTCATGAGCCGCTTGGCTTCCTGCACCGCGGGCTTGATGTCCTTCTGGTAGCCGAGCTTCTTCTCGAGCTCGGCGCGCGGCGTCGACATCTCGTGGAACGGGTAGACGAATCCTCCGATCTGCATCGGCGCCGTCTCCTTCACGACGTCGACCAGGGCGGGACGGTCCATGGCCAGATGGATCGCCCGCCGCACACGCGGATCGGCGAGCGCCTTGTTCTTCTGCATGTTCGTCCAGAAGGCCTGGATGACGGACTGGTTGAAGACCGCGGCCGTCACGCCCGGCATCTCCTTGGCCTTGCGCCACGAGACGGGATCGAGCAGTCGCGCGTAGTCGACCTTGCCGGACAGGAACGAGGAGCCGAGCTCCGGCGAGAACGGCGGCAGATGATAGATCTCGAGCCGGTCGACGAGCGGCAACCCCTTGTTCCAGTAGTTCGGGTTGCGCTCCTGGATCCACACTTCCTTGTCCTGCCGCGACACGTGCTTGAACGGCCCGGTCCCCGGGTAGTTCATGACCTGACGGAGATTGCCCTGGTTGTCGTCGAGCGTCTTCTTGCGGACGATGATGTTCCAGCCGCTCGCGAAGGCGCCGAGCATGTACGACCGGGGCCGCGCTTCGGTCATCCGGAACTCGATCTTGTGCGGATCGACGACGACGATCTCGCCGACGGTGGCGAAGAGCGGCGTGCGCGGGATCACGATGCCTTTCGGCGGATGCACGATGCGGTCGTAGGTCGCCTTCACGTCGTCGGCCGTGAAGTCGGCGCCGTCGTGGAACTTCACGCCCTTGCGCAGATAGAACGTGTACTTCTTGCCGTCAGGCGTGATCTCCCACCGCTGGGCCAGGTCCGGGATGATCGTCTGGCCGTCCTTGGGGCTTCGACGGATCAAGGTGTCGTACATCGGGCTCTGAGGCCCGATGTTGGCGACCGTACCCGACTGGTGCACGTCGAAGTGCGCGGACGCCGAGAGAATGCCGTAGCGCAGGGTACCGCCGCGCTTGGCCGCGGGATCCGGACGCACGGTCGCGTCCTGCGCCGCGGCGGAGCCGGGTCGGTGAATTCGCGACGCGACGACCGCGCCGGCGCCGACCGTGCCGGCGCGCTTCAGGAATGCTCGTCGATTCACACGTCCACTCATCCCTGCCTCCTCGGCCGTTGACGGTCACTGTCCTTGCGGATTTTGAGGCTTCCGGACGATAGCAGAACTCGGCAGAAAAGACCACCACGCGGCGCGCGGTCGAGGCCGGACGACGCGGATCGCCCGCGCCTCGAGCGCCGCCCGCTCAGGCGCGCGGTCGCGCTCCCGCGGCGACCTCGGCCCGGACGAGGCGCGCCCCGGCCGCGAGCGCCTCCAGCTTGCCGATGGCGCGCTCCCGCGGCAGATATTTCATGCCGCAGTCCGGCGCCGGCACCAGGCGCTCGGGCGGCACGTGTGCCAGCGCCGACCTGATCCGGCCCGCCACGACCTCCCGCGTCTCGACCGTGGCGTCGCCGAGGTCGAGGACGCCCAGGATGATCGTCTTGGACGGCAGCGCTCGAAGGATGGCGCAGTCCAGCCGGGGCTGCGCGGCCTCGATCGAGACGTGCGTGGCGCGGCATCGCTCGAGCTCGGGCAGATAGGAGTAGCCGCTCGGCTTGTCGCGAACCGTGTGGGCGTAACCGAAGCAGAGATGGATGACCGTCGGTCCGTCGATCCCCTCGAGCGCCCGGTCGATCACGGCCACGCCGAACTCGCGCGCCAGATCGGGCCACGCTTGCAGGTACGGCTCGTCCAGCTGGACGAAATCGGCGCCGGCCGCTTTGAGATCGCGCAGCTCGGCGTTGACGACCGCGGCGTACGCCATCGCCAGGCTCGGCGCGTCCGGGTAGTACTCGTTCTGGGTGAGCGCGGTCAGGGTGAACGGCCCGGGCACGGTGATCTTGATCGGGTGGCTGGTCTCGCCGCGCAGGAACGCCGTGTGGCGCGCGAGCACGGGCTTCGGTCGTGTGATCGGGCCCACCGCTCTCGGCACCGGTGTCGGCCGCCCCGTGCGGCTCGTGGCGGTGCCGGGCTTGGCGACGTCGAGCCCCGTCAGCGCCGGCGCGAGCCAGCTGAAGTAGCTCTCGCGGCGGACCTCGCCGTCGCTGACGATGTCGACGCCGGCGCGCTCCAGGTCGCGGACGACCAGCCGGGTCGCGTCGTCGTGGGCCTGATCGCGGAGCTCTTCCGGCACGCGCCAGAGCGTCGGGCGCGGCACCCGCGGCACGCCGCCCGACAGCAGCGCGTCACGGTAGACGAGCCACTCGGGCTGCGGAAAGCTGCCGACCACGGTCGTCGGCAGCACGGGAAGCGCGTTGCGTGGCGTCACCGCTAGACCGCCCGGACCGCGTCGAGCGCCTTCCAGTCGAACTCGATGCCGTGGCCCGGGCGATCCGGCGCGATCGCGAGCCCGGTCTCGATCCGGAGCGGCTCGGCGATGAACCGGTCGAGACCGAAGCCGTGAGCTTCGAGGTACGAGCGGTTGGGCGCCGCCGCCAGCAGATGCACCGTGACGTCGTGCGCGCCGTGCGACGTCACCGGCAGATTGAACGCCTCCGCCAGGTGACAGATCTTCATGAACGCGGTGACGCCGCCGCAGTTCGTCACGTCGGGCTCCGGGAACGTCACGCCACCGGCCGCGATGAGCTGGCGAAACTCGTAGAGCGTGTGGAGGTTCTCGCCGGCGGCGATCGGCAGCCCGCCCTCGCGCACGATCCGTGCGTGGCCGGGCACGTCGTCGGGGATGGTCGGCTCCTCGAGCCACACCGGGTGGAGCTCGACGAGCGCGCGGGCGGCGCGGATCGCCTCGTCGACGCTCCAGCGCATGTTGGCGTCGACCATCAGCGGAAAGTCGGGACCGAGGTGGCGCCGCATGGCGCGCACCCGCTCGACGTCGTCGTGCAGCGACGGGCGCCCGACCTTCATCTTGATCGCGCGGAAGCCGCGGGCCAGGTTCTCGTCGGTCTGGCGAAGCAGCGCGTCGAGCGGGAAGTCGAGGTCGATCCCGCCGGCGTAGCACGGTACGCGCGGATCGAAGCCGCCGAGCACACGCCAGAGCGGCGCGCCCTGCCGGCGCGCGCGAAGATCCCAGAGCGCGATGTCGACGGCCGACATCGCGAGCGCCTGCGCGCCGCCGCGACCGCCGTAGTGGAGCGCCCACCACATCGCCTGCCAGTGGCTCTCGATCAGGTCGGCGTCGCGCCCGATCAGCAGCGGCGCCAGGTCGCGCGCCACCAGGGCGTGCACCGCGGCTCCGCCCGCGCCCACCGTGTAGGTGTAGCCCGTGCCCTCGGCGCCCTGCGCGTCGCGCACGCGTGCGGTCACGAGCTCGAATCCCTTGATGGTCCCGTGCGTGCTGTCGGAGAGGGCCACCGGCAACGGGATCGCGTAGTGACTCGCGGCGACCTCGCGGATCAGCACGGCGCTGCCCTACTCACTTGATCGCGTACGGGTTGATCGGCGTCCCGACGCCGCGCGTGACCGGCAGCGGCGGGGCCACCAGCAGAAACTCGTAGCGCCCGTCGGCGGCGCAGTCGGCCGCCCGCGCTTCGAGGAAGAAGATCTCGCGATCGTGTCCGGCGTGATGAAGTTCAAAGTGCCGATCTCGTCGCTCGGCCCCCAGCGGCCCCAGTTGCGTACCTGCATCGCGAGCTTCTTGAGAGTCTCTTCGCTCATGGCCCGGCAATCTTACGCCAACCGCTCGGGGCCGGGCTGGTATTGTGGTGCGCGCTGCAGGCCGTCGCGGGGCTGGGGCCCCGCCGGCCGAGGCGCGCCTATAGACAATGTCCCGTGTGATCGCTCGTACGGACCGGCTCCTCCTCGCGAACGCGATCATGGGCCAGTTCCTCACCGGCGTCGCCACGCGGATCTTCATCGTCTCGCTGCCGACGCTCGCCGGCGCGCTCCACACCGACATCATCGCGATCTCGTGGGCGCTCATCGTGTATCAGCTCGCGGGGATCAGTCTCTCGGTCGTCTTCGGGCGGCTCGGCGACATCCACGGCCGGTACACGATCTACGGCACGGGCTTCGCGATCATGACCGTCAGCTTCGTGCTCTGCGGCTTCGCGCCGAACGCGTTCTCGCTGATCGTGTTTCGCCTGATCCAGGGGCTGGGCGCGGCGATGATCGCCTCGGCCACGCGCGTGCTGGCGATGGAGGCGATGCCGGAGGGCGCCGAGGGGCGCGCCAACAGCTACATGACGATGGGCTTTCACTCCGGTCTGCTCGTGGGGCCCCCGCTCGGCGGCTTCATCATCGATCTGTTCGACTGGCGCTGGATCTTCTTCCTCATGGTGCCGCATGGGAATGACCGGTGTCGTCCTGACGGTGCTGCGCGCGCGGGGGCGCCGCGTGCCGGCGCCGGCCGGCCGGGCGCCGTCGATCGACTATCTCGGCGCGGCGCTGCTGATCGCCCTGACCGTCTTGCTGACCCTCCTGCTCGACCGGCGCAGCGTCGAGACGCTCGGCGCCGAGCGCGCGGGTGTCGTGGCTCTGGTGTTCGGCGGCATCCTGGTCGGGTTCATCGCGCACGAGCGACGAGCGGCGAGCCCGGTGGTGAACCTCGCGCTGTTCAGGATCCGCATGTTCACGTTCAGCGTGCTGAGCCTCCTGCTCATCGCCACCACGATCAGCGTGATGAGCTTCCTGATGCCGTTCTACATCCAGGACGTGCTGGGTTTCTCGCCGTCGTTCATGGGGCTGATCTTCCTGGCAGCGCCGGTGTTCACGATCGGGCTCGCGGCGGTCAGCGGCCGGCTCACCGATCGGATCGGGCCGCGCATTCCCGCCTCGATCGGCGTCCTGGCGACGATGGGCGCGTTTGCCATCGGGCTGTTCCTGCGCGTCGACTCGCACTGGATCATGCCGGCGCTCATGATGGCCCTGCTCGGAGTCGGCTCGGGGTTCTTCAACACACCGAATCAGACGGCGATCATCGGGTCGGTGCCGCGGGAGTATCGGGGCTTCGCCACCGGCATGGTGCAGACGATCTTCGGAATCTCCGCCCTGCTCGGCATCTCGCTGGGCGGCGTGCTGCTGACGCTCGCATTCCGCTACTACTCGGGGATCGCCGATGCCACGCCGAGCCCCGCGCAGCCCCGCGCATTTGTGGCGGCGATGAACGTCGCCTACTTCGCGTGCCTGGCGCTGATGGCGTTCGCGCTCTTCGCGTCGTTCCTGCGCGGAGGCACCAAGATCGAGGCGGCGACCTCCGCTACCTGATCAGCTGGCGCGAGATGTCCTGGGTCTTGATGAGCTCGGGCAGCTGCTCTTCGGCGTCGATCTGCAAGAGCGTGAGGCCCGGCACCCTGACATCCTCCTTCGGGGCTCGCTGGATTGACCCGGCCCCCGAGCGCGACTATCTTACGCGAACGATGAGCGACACCGTCCTTCGGCTCGAAGGTGTGAGCAAATCGTACGGCGCGGTCCAGGCGGTGGACTGCGCGTCGCTCGAGGTCGATCGCGCCGGCTCTATTTCCCGCCCGAGGCGGTCAGCGCATGGCCGGCGTGAGCCGCGCGCGATCGACCGTGTCGCCGGCGGCCGCGGACTCCTATAATGCGCGGGCGATGAAGAACCAGCCCCGCCGGGAGGTGGCCGATGAACCACTACGACGTCGCGGTCGTCGGACTCGGGATCGTGGGCGCCTCGGCCGTGTACGCCGCCGCCTGGGCGGGCGCGCGCGTGCTGGCGCTCGACGCCGGAGCGCCGGGTGGCGGGACGAGCGGAACCTCCTTCGCGTGGCTCAACTCGGTGAGGAAAGAGCCCGACGTCTATCATCGGCTCAACGCCGCCGGGATGACGGCTCACCGCGAGCTGTCGCGCGAGCTCGGCGGTGACGCCGGCTACCACGCCGGCGGCTCGCTCGAATGGGCGGACGCGGGCGACGCCGAGCGCGAGCTGCGCGAGCGCGTCCATCGGCTGGCGGCGCGCGGATATCCAGCCGAGTGGATCAGCCGCGAGCGCGCGACGGAGCTCGAGCCCGGCCTCGCCGTCCCCGAGAAGGTCCGGGAGGTCGCGTTTTTCGCCGCCGACGCGTGGCTCGACGCCCCGCGACTGATCGGACGACTGCTGGCCGCCGCCTCGGCGCGCGGCGCCGACGTCAGGGACGGGAAAGCCGTCCGATCGTTCCGCAGGCGCGGCGATCGCATCGAGGCGCTCGTCGTCGATGACGGCGAGATGGCCGCTCGCTCGGTTCTGGTCTGCGTCGGCCCGGCGACCCAAGCGTTTCTCACGCCGCTCGGCGTCACCATCCCGGTCGGCCAGGTGCCGGGCCTGCTCGCCGTCACCTCTCGCCCCTCGGTGCCACTCGGCCGGGTCGTGCACGCGCCGGGCATTCACGTGCGGCCGGATGCCGGCGGCGGGCTCTTGCTGGGCGCCGAGGACGTCGACACGCTCGCGGCGAACTCAGGCTCGCCGGTGTCCTTGTCAGCGCTGCTGCTCGAGCGCGCGGCGCGCGTGTTTCCGGCCGCGCGCCAGCTGCGGATCGTCGACAGCCGCATCGGCGTGCGGCCCATGCCGGGCGATCGCCACACGATCGCGGGACGGATCCCGGGATTCGCCAACGCCTGGCTGATCGCGACGCACAGCGGGATCACCCTGGGCCCGCTGCTCGGACGCCTGATGGCGGACGAGATCGTCCGTGACAAGCCCAGCTCGACTCTGGCGCCGTTCCGACCGGAGCGTTTTCTGACCGCGCCGGCGTGATCAGCTGACGTGATCAATGATAGCAAGCAGTTCGCGCCGCAGACGGTCGCGAGGCTTGAGCCCCGGCGGCCGAGGCGCGACGGTAGCAGGCGCGACGAAAGATGGGAGGACCAAGTATGGGACGGCTCGAGGGCAAGATCGCGATGGTCACCGGTGCCGGCGGCGAGCACGGGCTCGGCCGGGCCATCGCTCAGCGGTTCGCCGACGAAGGCGCCGATCTCATCCTGACCGACGTGATCTCGACCGGGCTGCGCGTGTCGTCCACGTTGAAGCCGGGCGCCTGGGGCGGCATCGAAGCGGTCGCGGACGAGATCCGGAAGCGCGGCCGCCGGGTGATGACCGCGCTGGCGGACGTTCGATCGGCCAGCGAGATGGCGAAGGTGGTCTCGGAGGCGCTCGGCGAGTTCGGGCGCATCGACGTCCTCGTGAACAACGCCGGCGCGCCGGGCAGCCTCGACAAGACGCCGGTCGTCGACCTGCCCGAAGATCAGTGGGACACCGTCCTCGACACGAACCTCAAAGGCACGTTCATCACCTCTCAGGCGGTCGCGCGCACCATGCTCGCAGGTCGCGTGCGCGGGCGCATCATCAGCATGTCGTCGCAGTGGGGCAAGAAGGGCGGCGCGCTCCGCGCGGCGTACTGCGCGTCGAAGTTCGGGATCATCGGGTTCACGCAGTCGCTGGCGCAGGAGCTGGCGCCCGCGGGGATCACGGTCAACGCGATCTGCCCGAGCGCCGCCGAGACCGAACGTCTGGATCACATGGGGCTGCGGCCGGACGGCAGCTATGACCAGAAGCAGCGCGAGGAGCGCATCAAGAACGTCGCCGCGGGGACGCCGCTCGGCCGCATCGCCCGACCGAGCGACGTCGCCGAGGTCGCCGCGTTCCTGGCGGGCGATGCCGCCGAGTACATCACCGGTCAGTCGATCAACGTGACCGGCGGCGGTGTGATGCACTGAGCCTGCCCGGCCCCCATGACGGCGATCGCCCGAACCGTTCCGCGTCGCCGTCCCTTCCCCCGCGAGCGCTCGACCGTGGCCTGCACGGCGTCCTGGGCTGACCGGCGCCAACCCAGCCTCGATGTCGCCCGTCCGGTGGTCCGCGGAGTGCGCGTCGAAGTCGAGCGGCCACCTGGGCGAGCGCTCGCGCCGCGAGAACCACTCCGGAGGATTCGCCGCGAGCGTCTTCAGCACGTCGCGCTGGACCCGGCGATGCCACGCCACCAGCTCCGCGGGTCGCCGGGCGCGCCACCGGCGGTAGATCAGGCGGTTGATCGCGTTCACGTCGAGGCCGCGCATCTCCGGGAGCCGCCGCTCGCCCCGGAACACGCGGGCGCTGTGCTCCTTCCAGTACACGATGTGGGCGAGCGCGTCTTTCACGGTCCACGGATCTCGCGTCGGCGGGCGGGGCACGCGCCGCTTCCAGTCGGCGGGGCGCAGCCTCGTGACGAGACGATCGAGGATCGCGTACTCGCGACGGGTGCGCGCGATGACTTCCTTCTTCGTGTGGCGCACGGTTACTCGCCGCCCGCGCCCTCTTTGGCGAACGGCGACTGGACCTGCCAGAAGGGCGCGTCCTCGGTCGTGACCACGTCGAGCACGATCGGCTCCTTGGCGCCGATCGACGCGGTCGAGCTCGCCGACGAGCTCCGTGATCGTTTCGACGCGGACGCCGACACAGCCCATGGCCTGGGCGATCCGCGCGTAGTCGTTGCGCCCGAGCTCCGAGGCGATGAACCGATTGCCGCGCCGGCGCTGTCCGTCCTTCACCCAGCCGAGCACGCTGTTGTTGAGCACGACGGTCACGACCGGGATCTTGTACTGCGCGGCGGTGAAGAGCGCGTTCATCGTCATCGCGAAGCCGCCGTCGCCGCAGACGGCCACACAGTCGCGCTCCGGGCTCGTGAGCTTGGCGCCCATCGCGGCCGGCAGCGCGTAGCCCATGCCGCCGATCGACGACGGCTGATACACCGTGCCGGGCCCTTTGCACTGGAAGTAGTGGGTCATGTAGAGGCGATTGGCGCCGGCGTCCATCGTGACGATCGCGCGGTCGTCGAGGCGGCGGGCGAGCTCGGTGATCACGCGCTCGGGACGCAGCGGCACCGCGTCCGAGCGCTGCTCGGGCTCGGCGAAGTACCGATGCAGCGTCTTGAGCTCGGCCAGATGCTCCAAGCGCTTCTGCCCCGCGGCCTCTGAGCGCCGGCGTGATCCGCGAGCCGAGCTCGGCGACGAGCGCCGTCAGCGCCTCGCGCGCGTCGGCCACGATCGCGTCCTTCACCGGGAAATGGCGGCCGATGTTGAGCGGCTCGACGTCGATCTGCAGGAACGTCTGACGGTCGGCGTCGAGCAGCTCCGGGTTCTCGAAGCAGGTGTCGGTCGGCGCCATCCGCGAGCCGACCACGAGGACGGTATCGGCGGTCGAGACCACCTCGTTGGCGACGGTCTGTCCCCAGTTGCCGAAGACGCCGAGCGCCAGCGGGATGCACGTCGGCGATGGCGCTCTTCCCGGTTGCCGTCGTGGCCACGGGAATCTTGAGGAGGTCGGCCAGCTCGGCGAGGTCCACCCAGGCGCGCGAGGCGTGGACGCCGTTGCCGGCAATGATCACGGGATTCGCGGCGGCTGCGAGCGCGGCGGCGACGCGCGCCACGTCGACGGCCGCCGGCCGGACGAAGCCGTGCGCCAGGTGGCGCGCGGTCGCGTGGAGCCGCGGCGGGCGGCGCGTCTTCACGGTGCCACCGAACGATCGGCTACCGAAGATGACCGCCACCGGCCCCGGCGTGCCCGTCGTGGCGTGCTTGATCGCGAGCTGCAGTGTCTGGACGGCTTGCTTGGGCTCCGAGACGGCCGCGGTGTACTTGGTCGCTCCCGCGAGAAGGTTTCGCAGATCGTGGTTGCCGTGCTCGCCGGTACCTGCCTGATAGGGCGAATGGTGCATGAAGGGCGCCATGTCGGTGAAGTCGCCCAGCAGCAGCATCGGCGAGGCGCCCTTCACCGCCTCGAGCGAGCCGAAGAGCGCGTTGCACGCGAGGAAGATGCCCTGGCCCATGACCACGCCGGGCTTGCCGGTGAGCCGGCCGTACATCTCGGCCATGATCGAGCCGACCTGCTCGTGGCGGACCAGGATCGTCTGGATCTCGCGCGAGTCGTGGAGCGCGTCGAAGATGCGGCCCGTGTCGCCGCCCGGCATACCGAACACGAACTGGATGCCCGCCTCCTCGAGGACGCGGACGAGCGCGTGGGGAACGTCGATCTCGTCGGGGGTCATGGGCCCTCCTAGTTATAGGCTCGCCTCGGCCGGCGGGGCCCCAGCCCCGCGACGGCCTGCGGCTCGCACTGCTATTTCCAGAGCTGCTTCGACGCCAGCCGCGCGCCCTCGGCCATCGACTTGAACTTGGCCCAGGTGATCTCGGGCTCGACCTGGTTGACCGTCCGCGCGAACGTCGCGAAGCCGCAATCGGTGCCGGCGATCACGCGCTCGCGCCCGACGATCTCCGCGTAGCGGACGAGGCGCTGGGCGACCAGCTCCGGGTGCTCGATGAAGTTGGTCGTCGAGTCCAGCACGCCCGGAATGATCACGCGGTCGTCCGGCAGGCGGATCTCGCGGAACACGACCCACTCGTGCTCGTGACGCGGGTTGGCGCCCTCGAAGGACAGCGCCTGCGGCTTCGCCTTCAGCGCGACCGGCAGGAGCTCGCGCAGCGGGATGTCGCGGTGGTGCGGCCCTTCGTAGTTGCCCCAGCAGAGGTGCAGCCGCATGCGGTCGGCCGGGATGTCGCGCAGCGCGTGGTTGAGCGCCTCGATGTTGGCCGCGGCGATCTTCAGGAACTCGGCGTTGCTGACCTCGGGGAACGCGAGGTGGCGGCTCATCGCGAGGTCGGGACAGTCGATCTGCAGCACGAAGCCGGCCCGGTGGATCGCGTCGTACTCCTCTTTCATGATGTCGGCGAGGCGCGCCAGGTAGGCGTCGCGAGTCGGATAGTGCTCGTTCTTCAGAAAGTGCGCGATGACACCCGGCGACGCCGCCGTCATGAACGCATCGGCCGGCTTGGCCGAGGCGAGCGCCGCCTTGAAGTTCGCGACGTCCTTCTCGACCGCGTTCCGGTCCTTCCAGTCGATCGGGCCGTTGCACGCCGGCCGCATGATCGTCGAGCGCCGCTCGCCGCGTGAGGCCGCCTCGGGAAAGTCGGCCCAGTCCGCCCTCACCGGGACGGCGGCCTGACCGTCGAAGCCCGTCAGCCGATGCCGGACGTAGGTCGAATAGCCGACCTTGCCCTGCTCGCCGTCGTTGACGATGTCCACGCCGGCTTCGAGCTGCTGGCGGACGATGTCGCCGACCGCGCGGCGCACGCGCGTCTCGAACGCCGCCGGATCCGGCATGCGGCCCGAGTCGAGCGCCTCGAGCGTGGTCGTCAGGTCCTGGGCCCGCGGAAGGCTGCCGGTGTGCGTGGTCAGGATGCGGTCGGTGCTGAGCTTCATGGGTGTCTCTCCTAGAGAGTCGAGCCATGACCTTGTCGGCGAAGTCTTCGATCACGCGGTACTGACGGTTCAGCGGCGGATAGAGCATGATCTGGCGGAGCCCCTCTCGCTCGAGCGTCTTGATCCGCTCGACCAGCTCCGGCGGCGTCCCGCTCAAGCACGTCGCCGCGATCAGGTCCGCCGTCACGAAGCGCGCCTCGTCAGGATCGACGAAGCTGTAGTGGCTGCCGTGCAGACGCTGGTGGCGGACGGCCGGCGGCGCTTCCGACAGCCAGTCCAGATACGACTTCCAGACCGGCCGCGCGTACTCCGGCGGGTCCTCGCCGGTCTCGAGATGCCGCGCCACGAGATAGTGAAGGCCGGAGAGCACGGCGGCGCCGCACTCGGCGACGATCCGTTCGGAGTCGGGCGCTTCGCCGGGCTGCCGCAGGGCCAAGGTCACCATCGCCGCGACGTGAAAGTCGGCGGGCAAGGCGCGTCCGGCCTTCGCTGCGCCGCGGCGCGCGTTCGCCACCATCTCGTGCATCGTCCCGCCGCGCGGCAGGCCGGAGACGAGCCCGTCGCCGATCTCTCCCGCCAGGGCTTGAGCTTTCGGGCCGAAGCCGGCGACGTAGAGCGGCACGGGGTGCTCGAGATCGATGAATCGATGCTCGCGCATCTGGAAGCGGATGCGGTGAGTCTCGCCGTTCAGGCTGTACTCGACGTCCTCGCCGCTGAGGAGCCCGCGTACGGCCTGGACGTACTCGCGAAACGGTCCCAGACGCATCGGGCGCTGACCGAGCAAGCGCATGCCGGTGTGGCCGGTGCCGAGGCTCATGAAGCAGCGGCCCGGCGCCAGACGATTGATCGTCGCGATGCCGTTGGCGGCCACCGGAGCGAGGCGGAGCCCTGGAACGTTCACGCCGGTGCCCAGGCGGATCGTACGAGTCTGGTGCGCCGCCAGCGCGAGGACGGCCCAACAGTTCGAGCGGATCATCGGGCTGTCGGTGACCCAGGCGTGCGTGTAGCCGAGGTTCTCGGCGCGCGTGATGTAGCCGATCTCGTCGACCTTCGCGGTCATGATGCCGAAGTCCACGGTCAGGTCCCTCCCGAGTGGGCCCTAAGATACCTCGTTTGTAGGCGCGCCTCAGCCGGCGGGGCCCCAGCCCCGCGACGGCTTGCAGCGCGCACTACTTACGTCTCCCGGTACCAGTGCGCGATGTTCCAGCAATCGGAGTCCCAGCCGCTGATGTCCGTGCCGCGCAGGCGATTCGAGACGGCGACGGCGCTTCCGCGCCACAGAAACGGGATGACCACGACGTGCCGCGCGATCAGATCGTTCATCTGGATGTACGCCGCCGCGCGCTTGACCGCATCCATCTCGGACCGCGCCGCCCGCGCGAGCCGGTCGTATTCGTCGTCGTGCCAGCGCGTGGAGTTGAGCCCCGCCCACTTGTTGGCCTTTTGCGCGATTTCCCACGACACGAACGGGTCCATGAATCGCTGCGGGTCGGGCGAGTTGGCGTTGAAGCTGTACATCTGCAGATCGGCCGAGAAGTGCGCCACCGTGTCCGGGTTCCCGGGGTCCGCCGAGAAATAGACGGCGGGCACGATCGACTTCAGCTCCATCTCGATCCCGACTTTCGCGGACGCCTGCTTGACGATGGCCTGGGTCCGCTGGCGCGACGCGTTGATCGAGGACTGGAAGAGCATGCGCAGGCGCTTACCGTCCTTGGTCCTGATCCCGTCGGGCCCTCGCCGCCACCCGGCGTCGTCGAGGACCTTGGACGCCTTCTCGAGGCTGAACTCCCAGCGCGTGTTTTTGGAGCGGAACATCTCCGGCGCGTTCAGATAGTTCGCGGTGGTCCGCGCCGAAACGACCGTAGATCTGCTCCTGGATCGCCGCGCGGTCGACCAGGAGGCTGAGCGCCGAACGGACGCTCGGATCGGTGAGGAACGGATGCGGGGCTTTGAGGCTCGATCGCTCGCCGTCGACCTCACGCCACGGATCGGAGAAGTTGCAGACGATGTGCTCGATGCCGCCGCCCCAGGCGATCTCGATCTTGCCCTTGCCGCCCCGCTCCATCCGCTGCAGCAGCTCGTCTTCGACCTGCATGTTCCAGGCGAAATCGTATTCGCCCGTCTGCAGGACGGCGCGCGCGGCCGAGACGGCGTCGCCCCCGCCCTTCATCTCGAGACGGTCGAAGAAGGGCCAGTTCGGCTCGTGATACGCCCGGGAAGATCTCCGCGCGCACGACGTCGCCGGGCTTGAAGTCGACGATGCGGTAGGGTCCGGTGCCGACGGGCTTGAGGTTGGCCGGGGCCTCGCGCGATTTTCCCCCCTTGAAGCGCTCGAAGACGTGCCTGGGCGATGACGCCACGAAAGGCGCTCGCCCAGAAGGGAGTCGGCGTCTTGTAGACGATCTTGACCGTGTGCGTGTCGAGCTTGTCGACCCGGGCGATGCTCTGGAACGAGCCGGCCGACACCGCCAGGGTGGCCGGGTCCGCCGCGTACTCCCAGGTGAAGACGACGTCGTCGGCCGTGAACGGCTTGCCGTCGTGCCAGTGCACGCCCTTCTTCAGCCTGACGGTCACCGAGAGGCCGTCGCGCGCGACCATGCCGTTCTGCACGGTCGGCACCTCGACGGCCAGCACCGGCACGAAGTTGCCGTCGGGATCGAACGACACGAGCGGCTCGTAGAAGAGGCGCGAGCCGTCGCCGTCCTTCACGCCGACCGCCAGGTGCGGGTTGAGAATGGTCGGCGCCTGCCACCAGAGCAGCTTGAGGTCACCCCCGCCGCCGCGCTTGCGTCGGGCTGAAGGTCGCTCGCTTGGCCTGGGCCTGCGCGATGCCGCGCGAGCGAAGCAGCTCGGCGATCAGCGGAGGCGCGAGCCCGAGCGCCAGAAGGCCGCGGGCGAATTCTCGGCGGCCGAGGGAGCCGCGCCGCACACGCTCGAGCCGCTCGGTCAGCTCTCGCTCGTCTGTCATCTCATCACCCTCGGGCGAATGCTGCCCGGCCGACGGAGCCGCCGTCAAGGAGTAACCAGGGCTTGACGCCGGCGGGGGTCGCAAGACAGGATTGGCCACCATGCGCACAGACCGTTCGCTCCGCCCCCTCGGGATCGCCGTCACCGCGCTGCTGACGTTCGCCGTCATCGGCGCCATCGCTCCGATTGCCCTGGCCCAGAGCGGCGGCACGCTCGTGATCGGCCTCGATCAGGAGCCGCCGACGCTCGATCCGCACGCCTCGCCGTCGGCGGTGACCTACCAGATCATCGGCTCGGTCACCGAGAACCTGCTTTACCGGGGACCGGACGGCAAGCTCGTGCCCTGGCTCGCCGAGTCCTGGCAGAGCGCCCGCGACGGGCGCAGCGTCACGTTCAAGCTCCGCCGCGACGTCAAGTTCCACGACGGCACGCCGTTCAACGCCGAGGCGGTCAAGTTCAACTTCGACCGGATCGTCGATCCGAAGTTCAAGGCCGGCGGCGCCCGCGCCGCGCTCACGACCTACGCGGGCTCGAAGGTGCTCGACGAGTACACCCTGCAGGTGAACTTCGAGGCGCCCTTCGCGCCGTTTCTGAATCTGGTGGCGTCCGGCCCGCTCTCGATCGTGTCGCCCAAGGCCGTGCGCGAGACCGGCGATCAGGTGCACACGCGTCCGGTCGGCACCGGGCCGTTCATGGTCACTGAATACGTCGCGAAGGACCACACGACGATCGTCCGCAACCCCGCCTACTCGCGGAAGGCGCCGTGGAGCGACCGGAGCGGGCCGGCGTACCTCGACAGCATCGTCTGGAAGTTCGTGCCGGAGGCGGGCACTCGCGTGACGACGCTCGAGAGCGGCGAGACCCAGGCGATCTATGCGATCCCGGCGCAGTCCCTGCCCCGACTCGAAAAGAACAGCGGTCTCCGCGTCGAGAAGATTCCGTGGCCCGGCGCGCCGCGCATCTGGCTCCTGAACACGACCAAGCCGCCGCTCGACGACGTGCGGGTGCGGCGAGCGATCAACTACGCGGTCGACAAGGACGCGCTGCTGGCGACGGTCGCCAAGGGCATCGCGCTCAAGGCGTTCGCGCCGCTCACGGCCGTGATGCTCGACGACCCGGCGCTTCGCCAGGCCTATCCGTTCGATGCGGCGAAGGCCGGCGCGCTGCTCGCCGAGGCGGGATGGCAGCCGGGCAGCGACGGCATCAGGACGAAGGGCGGCCAGCGGCTCGAGATCATCCTGAACGCGATCGACTACGGCGGCGGCCCCGAGCCGGCCGTGCAGCTCATCCAGTCCTCGCTCCACGAGGTCGGCATCGAGGTGAAGCTCAAGACCCAGGCGCGGCCGCCCTGGTACGAGGACAACTATCGCTGCGCGACCCACGGCCCCGTCATGTTCCTGCGGTCGATCGACCCCGACGGGCTGTTCGCGCTGTTCCACTCCTCGATGGTCGGCGGCAACTTCAACTGGTCGTGCGTGAAGAACGCCAAGCTCGACCAGATGCTCGAGCAGGGGCGGCGCGAGTTCGATCCGGCGAAGCGGCGGGCGCTCTACCTGGCGATCGAGAAGCTCGCGGTCGACGAAGCCCTGACGGTGCCGCTCCTCGACGATCTCTCGGTGTGGGCGTACCGCGCGAACGTGCAGGGCGCGAAGTATAACTTCAACGCCTATCCGGTCCTGAGCGACGTCACGATCCGCCGGTAGCGCGTGAGCTCCGCCCCGGCGTGCTGACGTACCTCGCCCGGCGGCTGCTGGCCGTGGTCCCCGTGCTATTCGGGGTGACCCTCGCCGTCTTCAGCATGCTGTTCCTGGTCCCGGGCGACCCGGTCAAGATCATGCTCGCCGAGTTCGTCACCACGCCGGATCAGGTCGCCCAGATGCGGGCGCAGCTCCACCTCGACGAGCCGATCCTGAAGCAGTACGGACGCTTCGTGGCCAACGCCGCGCGCGGCGATCTCGGCACCTCGATCCGGAGCCGCCGCGCCGTCTCGACCGAGATCGGCGAGAACGTCGGGAGCACCGCGCAGCTCGCCGTGGCGAGCATGGCGGTGGCCGTGGCGATCGGCGTGCCGCTCGGGCTCATGGCGGCGCTGTTCCGCAGCTCCTGGTTCGACGCGGGCTCGATGATCGTGGCCCTGCTCGGCGTGTCGATGCCGAGCTTCTGGCTCGGCCTTCTGATGATCGTCACGTTCTCGCTGCACCTGGGCTGGTTCCCCGCCACGGGCGGCGGCGATCTCTGGCACCTCGTGCTGCCGGCCGTCACGCTCGGGATGATCGCCTCGGCCATCATCGCGCGCCTCACGCGCTCGAGCATGCTCGAGGTCCTCGGCCAGGACTACGTGCGCACCGCGCGGGCCAAGGGACTGGCGTGGTGGGGGGTCGTGGTGCGGCACGCGCTGAAGAACGCGCTGATCCCGGTGATCACGATCTTCGGCCTGCAGTTCGGCAATCTACTGGCCGGTGCCGTGATCGTCGAGACCGTCTTCAGCCGGCCGGGCCTCGGCCGGCTCATCGTCGGCGGAATTCTCTCCAAGGACTTTCCGCTCGTGCAGGGCACCGTGCTGTTCGTCGCGACGGCCTACGTGCTGATCAACGTCCTCGTCGACATCACCTATGCCTTCGTCGACCCCCGAATCCGCTTCGGGTAGCCGCCGCGGCGCGCTCCGGCGCCTGCTGCGCCAGCGGGGCGCCGTGCTCGGCCTCGCCATCCTGGCGGCGCTCGCGCTGATGGCCCTGGCGGCCCCGTGGCTCAGCCCGCGCGATCCGATCAAGACGTCCCCGCGCGAGGCGCTTCAGGCGCCGGGACCGCGGTTTCTGCTCGGAAGCGACCAGTACGGCCGCGACGTCGCGAGCCGCGCGCTGCACGGCGCCCGGCTCGTCGCTGACGGTCGGTCTCATCTCGGTCTCGATCGCGGTCGGGCTCGGGACGCCCGTCGGGCTGATGTCGGGCTACTACGGCGGGCGGGTCGACGGGTTCGTGATGCGCGTCGTGGACGTCCTGCTCGCGTTCCCGGGCATCCTGCTCGCTCTGGCGATCGTGAGCGTGCTGAGCCCCGGTCTGAACAACGTCATGATCGCGGTGGGCCTGTCGGCGGTGCCGAACTACGCCCGGCTCGT
Organism: uncultured Candidatus Rokubacteria bacterium; assembly: GCA_963789955.1. Lineage (GTDB taxonomy): Bacteria > Methylomirabilota > Methylomirabilia > Rokubacteriales > CSP1-6 > AR31. The sequence continues at coordinate 281,410 of CAWBMV010000006.1, read as the reverse complement.
CCGGGCCAGCGTGCTCTCGGCCCGGGAGCAGCTCTACGTGGAAGCCGCGCGGGCGCTCGGCAGCCGCGATCTGTCGATCGTCTCCCGCTACATCCTGCCGAATGTCGTCGCGCCGCTCATCGTCACGGGCACGCTCGGTCTGGGCACCGCGATCCTCTCGGCCGCGGCGCTCAGCTTTCTCGGGCTCGGCAGCCAGCCGCCGCAGCCGGAGTGGGGGCGGATGCTGAGCGAGGGGCGCGACTACCTGCGCGAGGCCTGGTGGATCTCGACGGTACCCGGCCTCGGCATCATGCTGACGGTGCTCGCGATGAACCTGCTCGGCGACGGGCTTCGCGACGTGCTCGATCCCGCGCCTGAAGGTCTGACCCCTCAGCGCTTGGTCGTCCCGCTGTACGGCAGGTACGTCCGGCCGGTTCCGCTGCCGCCGTCCACACTTAGCACTTCACCGGTGATGAACTCCGCGAACGGCGAGGCCAGGAACAACGCCGCGCGGGCGATGTCCTCGGGCGATCCGGGCCGGCCCCACGGGATCGTGCCGACCAGGGTCTTCACGTACTCGTCCGACACCTCGTTCAGATTCCGGTCGACGGTGATCAGGCCCGGCGCGATGCAGTTGACGTTGATCTGATGCGGTCCGAGCTCCATCGCCAGCACCTTGGTGAACATCACGACGCCGGCCTTCGAGGCGCAGTAGTGCGCGGCGCCCTTGCGGCCGCTGTTGTAGGCGCCCGACGAGATCGTGATCAGCTTGCCCGGCGTTCCCTGGGCGACCATGCGCCGGGCCACCGCCTGGCAGGTATGGAACACGCCGCGCATGTTCGTCTCGATCACGCGGTCCCACTCCTCGACCGTCATGTCGAGGACCGGGCTGTTCGGATAGACCCCGGCGTTGGCGACGCCGACGGTCAACGGCCCGATCTCGCGCTCCGCCGCCTGCACGAAGTCGGCGACCGATTTGCCATCGCGAACGTCGACCGTCTTCGAGAACACGCGATCCGAGCGCCCGATGACCTCGGCGGCTCGCTTCAGCCCGGCCTCGCGCAGATCGCCGAGCGCGACGCGTGCGCCGGCCTGGTGAAACGCCTGCGCGATGCCGAGACCGATGCCCGCGCCCGCACCCGTGACGAGGACCGAGTGGCCCTTGAAGTCGAACATGAGATCCTCTCAGTCCACGATGAGCACGGCCTTGCCGGGAAACCTGCGGGCCATCAGGTCCTGCGCCACCTGCGCGATCTCCTTCCACGGCCGTTCCAGGCTGATGTGCGGCGAGAGCTGCCCGGCGGCGACGAGGTCGGCCAGCCGGCGCAGGCCGACGGAGGCCGGCTCGCCCACGAATTCGGTGAAGAGGTAGAAGCCGTAGAGCGTCGACCGCCCGGTGACGAAGAAGTCCCGCGCGTCGAACGTGACCTCGGACGAGGCGGACACGCCGAGCGTCACGCACACGCCGCCGCGCTGGAGCGCGGCCAGTGCGGTGCCGAGGGTCTTTCCGCCGACCGATTCGATGATCACGTCGTACTTCGGCGAGGCAGCGATCGTGTCACCGACGACCACGTCGTGGGCGCCGAGCTCGCGCACCGTCGGCACCTGGTCGGCCCGCCGCACGCCGGCCGTCACGTGCGCACCGGCCAGCCTCGCCAGCTGGACCGCGAAGTCGCCGACGCCGCCCGTCGCGCCGGTCACCAGCACGCGCTTGCCGAGGAGCGGCCCGCCCTTGCCGAGCGCCTGGAGCGCCGTGAGCCCCGCCACCGGGAACGTGGCGGCCTGCGGGAAGGTCACCTTGTCGGGCAGCTCGGCCAGCGCGTTTCGAGGCACGACCACTCGCTGGGCCCATGCGCCTTCGCTGAGGAATCCGACCACGCGCGTCCCGACCGCCGGGCCTTGCCCGTCCGCCGCGGCGCGCTCGACGACACCGGCGAGGTCCCAGCCGGGTCGCCAGCCGGCGGCGGCCATGCCCGAGCGGCGAACCTCACCGCGGTTGAGCGAGATCGCGTGGACGCGCACGACCGCTTCGTCCCGATCGGCCGTGGGCTCGGGCACGGGACGGATGACGAGCCGACCCGGCGCATCCGGATCGACGACGACGGCGAGATTGGTGGCCATGGGTTGTCTCCTTCGGGCGGCAAGAATACCACTCGTACGAGGCTGCTTCTTGACATTGGTCCGGCGCGTTCGTTTGATAGCGGTGTGACCGAGCGCAAACCTGCCGGCAAGAGCTGGGACTCGTGGCGCGAGGAGCTGATCCGGCTCGCCCGCGAAGAAGGCGCGTTCGACAACCTTCCCGGCGCGGGCAAGCCGCTGCCTGACCTGGGCGAGAGCTACGATCCGGACTGGTGGGTGAAGAAGCTCGTGCAGCGTGAGAAGATTTCGATGCTGCCGCTGTCCCTCGAGCTCTTGCGCAAGGTCGAGGCCGAAATCGAGCGGATCTGGAAGCTTTCCGACGAAGCCGCCGTCCGCGAGCGAATCCGCGCGCTCAACGCCGAGATCGCCCGGGTGAACGCGCGCGCAGGCGAAGGCCCCCCAACTCGCCTGGCCCCGCTCGAGGCCGACACGATCGTCGCCGAGTGGCGAGCGGCCAGGAAGTCAGGGCCTCCGCCACTCTGAACGAGCTCGATACGCCGCGACGAACGGGACCGCGGTATATTCCAGCGATGCGTTGCCCGATGCGGAAGCTTCTCGCGGCGTGGCTCGTTGTCGCCACGTTGCCGGCCTTCACCGCCGCCTTGGCCTTTGCCCAGAGCCAGAGCCTGGATGACCTCTTCAATCGGGTCAGCCCGACGGTTGTCGTTGTGCGCGCCAAGGGGCGCGACGTCGGCGCCGCGGGGATCACCCGCTTCAACGAGACGGGCTCAGGTGTGCTGATCTCGAACGACGGCAGGGTGATGACGGCCGCACACGTCGTCAACGGCATGGACGAGATCACTGTGGAGGGCGTCGCCGGTGAGGTCGTACGCGCGACGCGCCTTGCGGCCGATTCGGCGGCCGACGTCGCGCTCTTACAGCTCGAGCGCGTGACCAAGGCCATGCGGGTGGCGCGCATGGGCGACTCCGACGCGATGCGCGTGGGCCAACAGGTCATGATCGTCGGCGCGCCCTACGGGCTCGCCTATTCGATGAGCGTGGGCTGGATCAGCGCACGCTGGCCGCCCAAGACGATCTTTCCCGATATGCCCCTGGCGGAGTTCCTTCAGACCACGGCCACGATCAACACGGGGAACTCCGGCGGCCCCGTGTTCAACATGGCGGGCGAGGTCATCGCGATCGTCAGCCAGAACATCTCGAAGTCGGGCGGCAGCGAAGGCCTGGGCTTCGTCGTGACGGTCAAGAGCGCGCGAAGCCTCCTGGTGCCTGGAAAGATGTTCTGGGGCGCCCTCCAGGGCATGCTGCTCACCGGCCGTCTCGCGAGCGTCTTCAACGTCCCCGCGCCCGCCGGGTTTCTCGTCAAGACGGTCGCTCAGGGCTCGACGGCGTGGAACATGGGCCTGCAGGGAGCCGACGGGGTCCTGACAATCGGAGGGAAGGAGATTCCCGTCGGCGGCGACATCATCCTCTCCGTCGACGACATCCCCGTGGTGTCCGAGGAGAGCATCGAGAAGATCCGCAACAAGTTGGCCGGTGGGGCGCCGGGCTCCACGATCAAGATGAGCGTGCTTCGGGCCGGCAAGGTCATCGAGCTCACGGGCACGAGCCAGTAGCGGGCGCCAGCTCGGCCGGCGATACGCTAGAAGCCGGTAAATTTCGTCGTGAGCTCCACAACCCTGTCGTTGCGGAAGACGGTCACGCGCAGCTCGTCGCCCGGCTTGATGAGCTCCAGCGCCTTGAGGACCTTCCCCTCGAAGACCTCCCAATAGGCCGGCGGCAGCCGGCATCCTAGGATGGCACGGCGTCCTGGTCAACGTCCCATGTCGCGTCGTACTGGGGATACTCGACTAGGGTCCAGCGAGGGCCGCGATACTACAGCACCAGGCGTTCTTTGAACGCCCGAGCCCGGTCGCGCGCCACCTGAAGCTCCGTCTGGGCCGCGTCCTTGAGCCGCACCACGAGCCGCCCGCCGAGCTCGGGACGAACCTCGCCGACCCAGGCCAGGTTGACGAGGGCGCTCCGGTGGATGCGAACGAACTGCCGCGGGTCCAGCCGCTCCTCGAGCTCGCCGAGCGCGCGATCCACGAGATGGCTGCCCGTCGCCGTCATGGCCAAGGTGCCCTTTCCCTGCGCCACGAAGTGCGTGATCTTGGCGGTCTCCACGAGCTGGGTGCGCTGTTGGCCGAGGTCGACGCTGATGCGGTCGGCGTAGGCCGGCACGCGAGCGTCGCGGTAGTGGCGCGCGAGGCGCTCCAGGACGGCCTGCACGCCGGCGGCGCTGGAATCGGCGCGCCGACTCTCGAGGCGTTCGAGCGTGCGCTCGACACGCTCGCGCTTGACGGGCTTCAGGAGATAGTCGACCGCGGCGGCCTCGAACGCCTGCAACGCATACTCGTCGAAGGCGGTGACGAACACCACGAGCGGGCTCACCGTCAGCCGCTGGAGCAGCTCGAACCCGGTCATCCCGGGCATGTGGATGTCGAGGAAGAGCGTCTCGACGTCGAGCGCGGGAATCTCGATGAGCGCCGTCTCCGCCGCCGTCGCCGTTCCGACCACGTCGACCCGCCCCGTCGACTTCAGGCTCTGCACGACCTGCTTCAAGGCGCCCGGCTCGTCGTCGACGACGTACGCGCGGAGCCGGCCGATCATGAGCGCTCGGCGATCACGGCGTGGGCCGGCACCGACATGGTGACCCTGGCGCCGCCGTCGGCACGCGCGGCCTCGAGACTCGCGGCCGGGCCGTAGAGCACGCCGAGACGCGCACGGAGTGTCTCGATCCCGTGCCCGGCCGGCGCCTCGCCGATCTCGAACCCTGAGCCGTCGTCCCACACGCTCAGCGCCAGACGATCGCCGGCGCGCCGTGCCTCGACGCGAATCTCGGCGCCCTCCGGCCGCGCGGCGGCCACGTGCTTGACGCTGTTCTGTACGAGGGTGTGAAGGCTCAGCGGCGGGACCGGCCATGCTTTGAGATCTTCGGGCACGTCGAGCTTCGCGCGCAGGCGCTCGCCCAGGCGCGCGTGCTCGATCTCCAGATAGGACTGGACCACGGTGATCTCGTCTCCGAGCGGCACCGTGTGGCGCTTGGTCGCGTCGAGCGAGGCGCGAAGCAGATCCGCGAACTCGATCAGGAGCCGCTCGGCCCGCTCCGGCGACTCTCGCACCTGGCCTGCGATGGCCGCGAGCGCGTTGAACAGGAAGTGCGGATGCAAGCGCGACTCGAGCGACGCCAGGCGCGCGTCGCTCGCCAGGCGATGGGCACGCTCGATCTCCAGCTCACGGGCGCGCAGGCTCTCGCGGGCCGCGTCCAGGCGATGCCGCATGCTTTCGTACACCGCCACGCCCATGCCGACGGTCATGGCGAGGACCAGCGCGATGCCGATGCCGGCGCGCTGAGCGGCCCACGTGGAGCCCGGGCCGAAGAGTCCCAACGCCGCCGCGAGAAGGCCGGCCACGATCGAGCCGACCAGAGTGAGCCCGAGCAAGGTGCCGGCGAGCCCGAGCCAGTAGAGGACGGGCGCGCCCGCGGAGAGGCGCGCACCGACCAGCGGCATGATCAAGTTGGCCGCGGTACCGATCACGCTGGCGTAGAGGAACGAGATCAGGAAGTACGTCAGCATCGAGCGCCAGCCGACCAGCGAGCCGAGCAGGAGCGCGTACACCGCCGCGGCAAAGGTGTTGGTCGCGAGGATTCGGAGTATCCGTCCCACCGGTCGTGTCGATCGTAGCATGACGGCCCGAGTCAGGGCCGCCCTCGGGTCACTGGCGATGGCACGTGAGACACGTCATCGGCCCCGCCTGCGGTCCGTCTTCGAGCCACGCCCGCGCGCGGGCCTGGTAGCGTGTGTCCGGCATCTCCTTCACGATCCGCTCGAGATAGCCGCGCGAGCGCTCGGTGTCGCCGAGCCTCGCCCAGCCTTCGGCCAGACCGGCCAGGAGCTCGCCGCGCGAGTGCTCGGAGAGGCGGTCGAGCGTGGGCGTCTGGATCGCGAGCGCCCGTTCGAAGCCGGCGACCGCCGATTCCTGCATGATCCGCCCCTGCGCGCGATCGCGCACGTTGGGCGCCGACGCGCTCAGGGTCACCGCGCGTACGAGCATCACGCTCAGCGAGTCGGGGGCGATCTGGTCGGCGCGATCCATCTCCGCGCGGCCGCGCCGCGCGCGCTCGGTCGCGGTCGCGAAATCCTGCCGCTGCCCGGCCTGGCCCGCCATGAACATGAGCCCGGCGCCGTGCCAGACCAGCGCGTCGGCGTTGGTTGGATTGGTCGCCAGCTTCTCCTCGCAGCGCTTCATGCCCCTCTCGAGCCGGGCGGCGTCGCCCCGGAATCCGGCAAAGAAGTCGGCGCGGACGATCTCGTCGAAGCGCGGCGATGGGTCGGGCGTGTTCTGGGCTCGCGGGGAGCCGGCCAAGAGCACGATCCCCGAAACGAGCAGGACCGCGAGCACGGTGGCACTGCGCCTGGGTCTGATCATGGTGGTTCCTCCTCGAGACCCAGGATCGACGGACGCCGGGCTATCGGCCTCGCCAATCGGACGAACGGCTCGAATTCGGGATGAAGGGCGTGCCTGCGGGAGCCAGCCGGAGCGCGGGAGTCAGCGAAACTTCGGGATCACGTCCTCGCCGAACCGGCGCATCGACTCCATGATCGACTTGTGCGCCAGGTAGCCGTAGCTCATCTGGCACAGCACGTGGTGCACACCGGCATCGCGGATCTCGGCGATTTGCTCGGCGACGTGCTTGGGCGTCCCGCAGAGCGTCGAGGTCTCGAGCGAGTAACGCACGCCGTCTTCGTCGGACACGTGCGGATCGTTCCACGGATTCACCCGCGATGCCTCGACGTGGAAGTCGGCCGGGTTGTTGGTCTCGCGCGCGTGGACCATGTGCCGCCGGGTCTGGAGCAGCGCCCGGGTCAGCTCGTCCTCGGCCTGAGCCTGACTCTCGGCGACGTGGACGAAGCGCCACAGGGCGGCTTGCTCACGGAGCCGGCGCAGCCGTTCGGTGTCGAGGCCGCTCTCGGCGAGGCCGGTCTCGTAGAGCGCCAGGCGCTCGGGCACCCGGGCGAGCGGGATCCTGGCCATCATGATCGGCGCGCCCGAGCCGGCCGCACTCACGCAGCGCGCCGCCCGAGGACACCGCCCGCCAGACCGGCGGGTGCGGGCGCTGGAGCGGCCGCGGACGTAGCTCCGGCAAGCGAAGCCGGTAGAACTTCCCGTCGTGGACGAGCGGCGACTCCGTCCACGCGCGCACCATGATATCGAGCGTCTCGTCCATGCGCTCGCGGCTGTCGTCGCTGCGCAGGCCGAAGCCCATGAACTCGTACTCGTTGAAGTTGGTGCCGTGGCCGACTCCGACGTCGAGCCGGCCGCCCGAGAGATTGTCGAGCAGCGCCAGCTCGGTCGCCAGCCGGATCGGGTGGCGCAGCGCGAGCTGGAGCACGGCGAAGCCGATGCGGATCCGTGACGTGCGCGCGGCCACCGCGCTGGCGAACGGGATCGGATCGCAGTAGACGCTCTCGCCCGTGAAGTTGTGCTCGGTGAGCCAGATCCCGTCGAAGCCGGCGGTCTCGGCGAAGCACGCCTGGGCGACCAGGTCCTGGATCGCGCCGTAGTCGGCGTCCGGCGAGCTGGAGTGAGCGAGCGTCAGCCAGCCGAATTGCATCGGTCCGCGCCGGCCTTCCACCTAGAGCGCGCGCCGGTGCGAAAAGGCGATCTCTTCGCTCGTGATGAACTCGAGCAGCACGGCCTGGCCGTCCTGCGTTCGCCTTCCGGGCCCGCTGGAACGCCGGCACGATGTCGGCGGGCTTCGTCGACCCGCTCGGCCTGGCCGCCCATCGCCCGCCCCAGGTCGGCGTAGTGGCCGCCGATGTCCCGCGTCCGGTAGCGGTCGTGCGACACGACCAGCGCGTGGCGCTCGATCGCCATGGCGGAGTTGTTGAGGACGACCGTGGTGATCGGGATGCCGCAGCGCACGGCGGTCTCGAAGTCGAGCCCGGTCATGCCGAACGCGGCGTCGCCCATGAAGTTCACGCAGAACTTGTCGGGCGCGGCGAGCTTGGCGCCCATGATCGAGGCCCAGGCCGGTGCCGAGCGCGTGGGACTTGCCCCAGCCCATGTAGCTGCGCGGCGCCGTCGCGCGATAGAACGGGACCATCTGATTGCGCGGGCTGCCCGAGTCGTGCGTGACGATCGCGTCGCGCGGATCGACCGCCTGCATGAAGTCCGCAGATCACCCGGTACGGCGTGATCGGCACCTCGTTCGAGGTGAGCTTGGGCATCCACTCCTTCAGCCAGGCCTCCCTGGCCTGCTGGATCTCCGCCGCCACGCCGCCGTCGCGCGACGCGGCCGCGCAGAAGGTCCTTGGCGGCGTCGATGAACTGGCGAAGCACCAGCTTGGCGTCGCCCAGGATCGGATGATCGGCGGTGTAGTTCTTGTTGAGGTCGCGCTCGTCGTTGGTGGCGTGAATGATGGTCTTGCCCGCCGGGATGTTGGACGCCATCCCGTGCTTGGTGAAGCTGCAGCCGATCCCGAGCACGAGATCCGCCTGAGACAGGAAGTGATGCGACGGCGCCGGACATGACGCCGCCGCCGCCGGTGCCGAGCGACAGCGGATGATCCTCCGGGAAGGCGCTCTTGCCCTCGAGCGTGGTCATGACCGGAATCTGCAGAAGCTCGGCGAGCTCGAGGAGCTCGGGCACTGGCCTCGGCGTACAGCACGCCCTGCCCGGCGTGAATCACCGGCTGTCTGCGCCTCGAGCAGCGCGCGGGCGGCCGCCTCGATGTCGCGCGCGTTGCCCGCGGGGCTCGTGGCCTTCACCGGCTTGTACTGGAGCGCGATCTGCTCCGCGACGTCGGCGACCGCCACGTCGGCCGGGATCTCGACCATGACCGGGCCGGGGCGTCCCATCTTCAGGAGATTGAACGCGCGCCGCATGACCTCGCCGACCTGCTCGGGCTGGTTCAGGGTCTCGACCCACTTCGTGACCGACGCGTAGGTGCGCGCCGAGCTGAAGAGCGGAAACACCTGGGCCCGGTCGCGCTGGTGGCCGAGCGGCAAGACCAGGATCGGCACCGAGTCCGAGTACGCCGTGGCGACGCCGGGGAACGCGTTCTCGGCACCGGGGCCGTACTGCATCGCGAACACGCCGAGACGCCGCCCGTTGGTGGTCCGGCTGAAGCCGTCGGCGATGCCGACGCCGACGCGCTCCTGCCGGCAGAGCACGGGCCGGATCCCGGCGGCCGCCGCGGCGTCGATGATCGGCGTGCGTCGGGATACGTGCTGAGGAACTCGACGCCTTCGCGCTTCATGATCTCGGCGATCGCGTCGACCACTTTCATCTGCTTGTCTCCCTTGGGAGAGGGGGGCTCCGCCCCCCTCTCGACTCCCCTGCGAACGCGCGGGCGCGTGCGCTCCCGCTGTTACCGTTGGTCGTTGGTGACTAGGGTCCGACCCCCATGGCTTGCCGGCCGAATTGTTCGGCGACGAGGTCCCAGCTCAGCGCCGCGTGGTGCGAGGCGCCGTGCGCGTCGCGATGACAGCGCTGGATCGGCTCCGCGTCGAGGACGGCGCGCGCGCCGCTGCCCTCGAACAGGCGGTCGACCGCGCGCACGCAGAGCCGCGCGATGAACGCCTTGTCGCGCCGGTAGCGGATGCGATCGAGCTCGGAGAATCCTTCGCCCCGCGCCGCGCGGTCGAGGATCTCGCGGATGTCCTGCCGGTGGAGCGCGCGCGCCGCGTCCACTTCGGCGGCGGACTCCGCCAGCCGGAGCTGCAGCGCGACGGAGTCGGCGGATCGGCCCGGACCCGACATGCGCTGTGCCCGCGCCACGAACTCGTCGACGGCGCCCTGCGCGATGCCGATCAGCGGCGCCGCCAGGTCCCAGCCGGCCAGACACCGGAGCGGCGCGCGGTAGCTGAGTCGGCCGTGGAGCTCCCAGCCGGTCATGTCCTCGGCTCCGGATCGCTCGGGATCTACCGCGCGGTGCGCGGGCACGAAGGCGTCGGTGATCACGATGTCCTTGCTGCCCGTCCCGCGCATGCCCGACACGAACCACGTGTCGACGATCTGGTAGTCCGCCCGCGGGAGCAGAAGCCACTGGAGTGCGCCCGGGCGCGCGCCCGGAACGGCCACCATGACCCACGTGGCCGCGTCGCAGCCGCTCGAGAAGCCCCAGCGTCCGGAGACTCTGAATCCGCCGCTCGCGGGCTCGACCTTGCCGCCGGCCGGGTTCAGGCCGCTCGAGAAGAGCGTGTCGGGGCCGGTCGCGAAGAACTCCTCCTGGCACCGCTCGGGAAAGTGGCCGAGCCACCAGTTGTGCGCCGTCCACAGCGAATAGCACCAGGCGGTCGAGCCGCAGCCGCGGCCGAGCTCGAAGCCGACCTCGAACGCGGTATCCACCTCGACGTCGTGGCCGCCGTAGCGGCGCGGGTTGCCGATCCGGATGAGCTCGGATGCCAGCAGATCGCGCACGCTTTCCGGGAGCACCTGACGGAGCTCCTCCGTACGCACGGCGCGCTCCTTGAAGACCGGGACGAGCACGGCCGCTCGGCGCAGGAGCTCTTCGCGGCTCACGGACGATACGGCGATCCCGGAGGCAGCGGACTTTCCTGGGGTCACGGCCCCCAATGCTACGCCGGACGCCTCGTCAGGGCGAGCGCGGATCGCGGGGCTGAGATCAGAACCCGAGCCCCATCGCCTTGGCGAGGAAACGCATCAGCGGCGCCGCGCGTCGGCACGCGGCCACGTAGCGCGCCGCAAAATCCGGAGCGCAGGCCTGCTGCTGGGTGAACTCCGCACCGGTCGTGAACGAGAGGCGCTTGAGGTCGTCGATCAGCGGGTGCTCGGGATCGAAGCCGCGCGGCGGCCGCTTCAAGGTGGCCTCGTGGTCGGAGAGGCCCACGCGACTGGCCGCCTTCCACCCGCGCGGATCCTTCACGATGGCCGCGCGGATGACGCGGAGCGCGTCGGCGCCCGGATGCCAGATCCCGGCGCCCATGAACACGTGCCCCGGCTCCAGGTGCAGATAGTAGCCGGGGGCCTCGAAGTCTCTCGGCGCCTTCAGACCGAAGTGGATGCCGACGTTGGTCTTGTAGGGCGTCTTGTCGCGACTGAATCGCGTGTCCCGATAGATCCGCATCATCGAGCCGCCGGACGGCCGCGGATCCACCGAGATGTGCCGGCTGATCCGGTTGAGGCCGGGCGCGAGCGAGGCGACGAACGCGAGCGCCGGATCGCGCACCTCCGCCAGATACCGGTCCTTGTTCTCGTTGAACCACTCGCGGTTGTTGTGCCGGCGGAGCTCGGCGAGAAAGGCGAAGAGCTCGCGGGCGATGCGCGCCATCGGCTCAGACCGCGCGGTGCAGCCCGCCGTCGACGTGGATGCGCTCGCCCGTGATGTAGCGCGCCTTGGGCGAGCACAGGAACGCGGCCAGGAACGCCACGTCGGACGGGTCGCCGAAATAGCCGAGCGGGATGTTGCGGGCGAACTCGGCCTGGCTCTCGGGCGTCGGGTGCAGGCGCTGGTCGATCTGCTCGCTGTGGACCCGCCCGGGCGACAGGCAGTTGATCGTGATCCCGTGCCGCCCCATCTCGCGCGAGAGTCCCTTCGCCCAGGCGTGGACACCGGCCTTCGCCGCCACCGCGGCGTTGACGCCGGACGGCTCGGCGGTGCCGGTCACGCAGAGCACGCGGCCCCAGCGCCGCTCGATCATTCCGGGCAGGAGCGCATGGGTCGTCCGGCGCACCGCGGTGAAGTTGATCGAGAACGATTCGTCCCAGGCGGCGTCGGGCGAGTCCCACGGGATCGGGCGCGAGCCGCCCGCGTTGTTGATCAAGATGTCGACCCGCCCGTAGGCCGAGAGCGCCGCGTCGCGAATCCGCGCCGGCGCGTCCGGCGTGTAGAGGTCGAGCGGCAGCGCCAGCGGTCGCGCGCCGCCCGCCCGCTCGATCTCGTCCTGGAGCGTCGCGAGGAGATTCGCGCGCCGGGCGACGATCGACCGTCCGGGCGCCCTCCGCCGCCAGCACCTTGGCGATCTCGCGTCCGAGCCCGACGCTGGTCCCCGTGACGACGGCGACCTTGCCGCTCAGCTCGAGGTCCATCGCGCTCTCCGGCCAAGGTCCAGCAGGCTTCCGACGATGCCCTTGGGCAGGAAGATGATGAACAGGACCAGCAGCACGCCGTAGACGAGATTGTCCCAGCCGACCGCCCGGGTGCCGAACCCGATGCGCAGCACTTCGGCCAACAGGATCGTGATCACCGCGCCGATCGTCGGCCCGAGCGAGACGTAGATGCCGCCGACCACGACGGCGAAGACCATCTGCAGCGAGACCGAGATGCCGCTGACCGTGTCGGGCGAGATGAACATCTGGTACTGGCAGTAGAGCGCGCCGGCGAGCGCGGTCATGGTGGCGCTGAGCACGGTGATCTTGAGCTTCTCCGCGGTCACGTGAACTCCGGCGGCGGCCGCGGCGTCCTCGTCCTCCGAGATCGCCTCGAGCGCGTAGCGGAGCATGCTGCGGTCGACGCGATTCCACACGTAGAGCCCGCCCGCCCAGACCGCGAGCGCGATCAGGTACCACGTCGTCTTGTCGTGGAACTGCAGCGCCCAGATCGAGCTGCCGCCCTGATAGCGCTCCGGCGTGTAGCCGAGCGAGCCGCCGGTGTAGTCGCGTGTCGCCGTGATCACCTGGAGCACGATGCCCGAGAGCGCCAGGGTGACGAGCGCGAAGTAGTGGCCGGTGATCCGGAAGCGGAAGCAGGGATACGCGACCAGCGCCGCCAGCGCCGCGCTCGCGACCACCGCCAGCGGCACGCCGATCCACGGGCTGACGTGCCCGTAGTTCCACGTGAGCGCCGTGACGTAGGCGCCGACGCCCATGAAGCCGCCGTGGCCGAGCGAGACCAGGCCGAAGCGCCCCATCACCGACCACGAGGTGTACGCGAACGACCAGATCAGGATGATGACCAGGATGTGGAGCGGATACGGCGAGCGGTAGACGAACGGCAGCGCCACCAGTGCCGCGCCGGCGAGCCACCAGAGATAGCGGGTCACGAGCGCCGGACCATCAGGCCCTCGGGCCGCACGAACATCATCACGATGAAGAAGGCGAAGGCGAAGACGTAGCCCCACTCCAGGTCGAGATAGAGGCCGCCGACCGAGATGATCTCGGCGAACACGAAGGCGGCGAAGAAGCCGCCGCCGAAGTTGCCGAGGCTTCCGAGCACGCAGATCAGGAACGTGATCGGCCCGAACGTGAGCCCCACGAAGGGATGCACGTCGTACTGCAAGACCAGCAGGCACGCGGCGAGGCCGGCCAGCGCGCCGCCGAGCCCCGAGGTGATCAGGTAGATCCGGCGGCTGTTGACGCCCATCAGCGGCATGATCTGGCGGTCCTGCGCGATCGCGCGGATCGCCGTGCCCGTGTAGGTCCGGGTCAGCAGCAGGTAGACCAGCACCATGGCGATCAGCGCGGCGCCGAAGGCCAGCAGGCGCGAGTAGCTGACGAACATGCCGGCGACTTTCAGCACCGGCAGGCGCAGCCCGAGGTTCTTGAACTCGACGCCGAACAGCACGGTCGCCGCGGACTGCAGGAAGAAGAGGACGCCGCCGGTGGCCAGGAGCTGATTGATCGGCGCCGCGCCGAGGAGCGGGGCGATCACGAGCGTATGGAGCAGCAGGCCGAGGATGCCGACGCAGACGATGCAGACCGCCGCCGCCAGCACGATCGGCGCGTGGTAGACCGTGTAGAGAAAGTACATCCCGTACATGCCGAGCATGACGAGCTCGGCGTAGCAGATCCAGACGACGTCGATGACCCCGAAGACCAGGTTGAGTCCGAGCGACAGTAGTGCGAGCACCCCGCCGAGCAGGAGCCCGTTGATCACCGCCTCGAGCAAGAAGATGTCGAAGATACCCACGGGCGTGCTCCTCGCTCAGACTCCGAGATACGCCTGGCGAATGCTGTCGCTCGCCAGGAGCTCGGCGGCGCCGCCGGCGGTGTGGATACGGCCCGTCTTGAGCAAGTACGCGCGATCGACCACCCGGAGCACCTGCTGCACGTTCTGCTCGACGATCAGCACGGTCAGGCCGCCGGCCCGGATGCGATTGACCAGCTCGAAGACCTGCTCGACGAGAACCGGCGCCAGCCCGGCGGACGGCTCGTCGAGCAGGAGCAGCTTCGGCTCGGACATCAACGCGCGGCCGATCGCGCACATCTGCTGCTCGCCACCCGACATGCTGCCGGCGAGCTGATGGCGTCGCTCGCGCATCCGCGGGAACAGCTCGTAGACGACCTCGAGCTGTCGGCGGAACTTCGGGCGCGCGGCCGGCACGAAGCCGCCCATCTTCAGATTGTCCTCGACGGTCATGCGCGGGAAGAGGCGCCGGCTTTCCGGCACGTGGGCGACGCCGAGCTCCACGATCCGGTGCGCCGGCGTGCTCGCCAGGTCGACGCCTTCCATCACGAGCGAGCCGGAGGTCGGCCGGATCAGTCCGGAGACGACGCGCATCAGGGTCGTCTTGCCGGCGCCGTTCGGGCCGATGACGCCGACCGCTTCGCCGCGACGCACCTCGAGCGACACGTCGAACAGTGCCTGGAAGGTCCCGTACCCGGCGCGGACGGACTTCAGCTCGAGCATGGGCGCGGTCGACTGGGTCGGCACGGAGGCGCCCGCTCGGGTCAGGCGCGGCCGGCCGCCGCGGCCGCCGACACCGCCGCGGCGCGGGTGCCGAGATAGACCTCGATCACGCGCGGGTCGCTCGCGACCTTGGCCGGCAGACCCTCGGCGATCTTCTCGCCGTGATCGAGCACCATCACGCGGTCCACCACCCGCATCAGGACGCCCATGATGTGCTCGACCCAGATGATCGTGATGCCGAGCTCCCGGCAGATCCGCCGCAGGAGCTCGGCCGCCTGATCCATCTCGTGCTCGTCCAGGCCGCTGAGGCTCTCGTCGGCGAGCAGGAGCTTCGGCTGGGTGGCCAGCGCCTTGGCGAGCTCCAGCTTCTTCAGGGCCGCGGCCCCCAGCCCGTCCACCGTGGCCGCACGATCGGTCGGCAACCCGACGAGGCCGAGCGCCCGCTCCGCGGCCTCGAAGGCCTTGGCGCGCGAGTGCCGACCCTGGCCGAAGAATCCCGCGAGCACCACGTTCTCGAGGAGCGAGAGCCGGCGGAACGGCCGTGGGATCTGGAACGTGCGGCCGATGCCGAGATTGATGATCCGGTACGGCGGCTGGCCGGCGATCTCACGGTCCTCGAACCGGATCGACCCCGCGTTCGGCGCGAGGGTGCCGGAGAGCATGTTGAAGATCGTGCTCTTGCCGGAGCCGTTCGGGCCGATCAGGCCGAGGATCTCGCCCTTCTCGACCCCGAACGACACGCTGTTGACGGCGGTGAAGCCGCCGAAGCGCTTCGTGAGACCCTGGACGGCTAGCAAGTAGCTCTGTCGGGGCTACTGCGCCGCGTACGGCGACGAGCCCGGCAGCGCCAGGACGGGCTCACGCTGCTGCTGGCTCTTGGGCCACACGATATACGGCTTGTCGTCGACGTACTGGAGGATGACCGGGAACGCGCGATCGTTCTGTCCCGCCATGGGCTCGGCCTCGCCCTCGAACTTCACACCGAACCCGAGCATCGTGCCGCCCTCCGGCAGATCGACCTCGAGCGCCGCCTTGCGCAGCGCCTCGGCGTCGATGCCCGCCGTACTTCTTGATGGCGCGCGGCAACACCTCGGTCATGAACACGTACGTGTTGCTCGCCGACATGCCCACGTGCGCGGACGCGAACCTGCGTGCCGGGCCGCGCCTTCTCGTACTCCTCGCCGACCATCTTGATCATGGCCGGCAGCGGGGCGCGCAGCGACTTCTCGTTGGTCAGCCAGATCGAGATCGGGTCGACGTTGAAGAAGTAGTTCACGTCCCGGCCGAGCGCCTCCTTCAGCTTGTCGTAGACGCCGTACCCGGCGCCGTGACCGATCAGCGCGCTGAAGCGAAGACCCTGCTCGCGGGCCTGACGGAGAAACAGCGTGATGTCCGGGTTGTAGCCGGTGTGGAAGATGACGTCCGGGCGGCCGCGCTTGAGCTTGGTCACCAGCGCCGACAGGTCGGGCGCGGTCGCGGAGTAGCCTTCCTTCAGCACGACAGTTGAAGCCGGCCTTCTTGGCGCCTTCCTCGTTGCCTCGCGAGACGTCGACGCCGTAGGCGCCGTCCTCGTGGATGATCGCGACGCGGAGATCCTTCGGCTCCTTGCCCAGCTTGCTCTTCGCGTTCTGCGCGAGGAAGTCCGTCGACATCAGCCCGAACTGCTTGCCGCTCGGCTGAGTCCGGAAGACGTATTTCAGGTGGCGATTCTCGAGCACCGCCGAGGAGATGCACGTGGTGATCCACATGAACTTCTTGAGCTGCTCGACCCGCGCGGCCGCCGGCACGCACTGCGCCGACGAGTAGAAGCCGAGCAGCATGTCGACCTTCTCCTGCTCGATCAGCCGCACCGCCTCGTTGATGGCGACGTCCGGCTTGCTCTGCGCGTCGGCGTACACGGCCTCGAGTCTGGTAGCCCTCGACGCCGCCCTTCTTGATGAAGTAGTCGATCATGATCTTGGCGCCGAGCGCGTGCAGCTCGGAGCCGCCGCCCGCGAGCGGGCCGGTGTAGTCGTAGATGACGCCGATCTTGAGCTTCTTGCCCTGCGCGGGCGCGTCGGACGCCGACTCCGAGACCCAGGCCCACCACGAGCGCGAGCAGCCCACACACGACGCGCATCGGTCTATTCCGAAACATGAGAGCCTCCCAGGGAGCGTAGATCGGCTACCGCTCTGCGCGGGCATTAGAAGTTGGTCGTCCGACAATGTCAAGGCCCGCCGGGGACGGCGAGAAATGGTACCGTTCGGGACCATGAGCCCTACCCCGCCCGTCCGCGACGTCCACGCCGGTCACTATCGCTTCCTGCCCGGGATCGCGCCGTTCTCGTCGGGTGTCGTGGCGATCGCCGGCTACCAGGTGGTACACGCCACGCTTCGCGCGCCGATCCCGTGGCGTGACGGCTTCGGTCTCATCGATCGCCATCTCCGCGCCGAGAACCGACCGCGCGCGGCGCTTGTGCGCCATCGAGCTGCGGAGCCCGGCGCCGTTCAGCTTCGACGGCTTCGACTCGTTCAACGCCGGCTATCAGGCGCTCCTGGCCGAGTGGAAGCTGCACGTGGACGGCGACAACCCGATCGCCCGGACGAACGTGGCCCCGGTGACGGGCGCGCCGCGCGAACCCTCGCTCTACGCCTTCAGCTATACGGTCCCCGGCGCGACGCCTCGGCCGACCTTCATCGTGGCGGGCGCGGGCGAGATGCGCGAACGCGGCGTCGGCACGGAGGGGATCGTGCGCCACGGCGAGACCTCCGCGGCGGCGATGCGGGAGAAGGCGGCGCACGTCATGGGGATCATGCAGGCGCGTCTGCAGGGGCTCGGCGTGGCCTGGCCCGATGTGACCGCGATCGACATCTACACCGCGCAGCCCATCGAGGCGCTCCTCGCCGAGACCGTCCTGGGGCCCGCCGGCGCCGCCGCGATCCACGGCGTGCGCTGGTTTCCCAGCCGCCCGCCGGTGATCGGGCTCGAGTACGAGATGGACCTGCGCGGCGTCGCTCGAGAGGTCGTGCTCTAGCCGCCCACCTTCACACCCGCCAGGCGCTCGAGCACCTGGATGATGGCCGTGCCGTCCTGTTTGCCGAGGCCGGCCGCGCGCGCCATCTGATAGACCTGCTGGCTCACGTTCGCCAGCAACAGCGGCGCGCCGAGCTGCTTCGCGAACGCGGTCTCGAGCTCCTGGTCCTTGAACGAGATGTCCACGGTCCCCGCCGGTGAGAAGTCGCGCGCCAGCATGCGCGCGGCGCCGCGCTCGAATGCCGAGCTCGTGCCGGTGCTGACGCGCACGACCTCGTAGATCGTCTTCGGGTCGAGTCCGGCCTTCACGCCCAGCACGAGCGCCTCGGCCACCGCCACCATGTTGACCTGGACCAGCATGTTGTTGACGAGCTTCATCGCCAGTCCCTGCCCGAGCCCGCCGACGTGGAAGATCTTCGTGCCCATGGCCTTGAACAGATCGCGACAGGCCTCGAAGGTCTCCGCCGGGCCGCCGACGATGACCGAGAGCTCGCCCGAGTTCGCCCGCTCGGTGCCGCCGCTCACCGGCGCGTCGAGCATCGCCACGCCGCGCGCCGCCAGCGCGTCGCCGATGCGCCGCGCGACGAGCGGATCGATCGTGCTCATGCTGATCACGATGTGGCCGGCTCTCGCGGTGCGGATGATGCCGTGCTCGCCCGTGATCACGGCTTCGGCCTGCGCCGTCGTCTCCACCATCGAGATCGTACGGTCGGTCGCGGCGGATACCGCCTCGGGCGAGTCAGCGACCTGTGCGCCGCGCGCGCGCAGGGGCTCGACCTTCGCCGGATCGATGTCGTGAACGACGAGCGGAAAGCCCTGCTTCGCGAGATTCAACGCCATCGGTCGACCCATGTTGCCCAGTCCGATGAATCCAACGGCTCCAGCCATCGTCTCCTCCCTGGCCCGCAACGGTAGTCTCCACCTCCCGAACAGTCAACACACGCGGGTCGAGCACGTTCTTACTCGATAAGAATTACCCGATCGCGACACTCTTTCGCCGCGTGCTCTCGATCATCGCGACGTAGGTGCGCGACGACACGAGCACGGTGCTGGTGTGGCATGTCTCTTGCGCTTGGAATCGCCAGAGATCGAACAGGATGATCTGCATCGCGTCGCGCCCCGAGACGCGGCCTCAGGTCATTACCTCATGCGAGGTGCGTGTGCGCGGTGCGGCCTGGTGTTCATGACGATGAGCGATGCCGCCTGGCTGGCTCTGGCGGTGACCTCGGGCGTCTTGATCGCGGCGGCCTGCGTGTCGCGCGAGCGCGCGATCCACCGTCGGCGCCGGCAGCGATTCACGGGAGAGGAGAAGCGAGAATGACTCCGACAGTTGGCATATTCTTCGATCGCGCATCGGCCGAGCGTGCCGTCAACAACCTGCGGGCCGTCGGCCTGTCGCCGAAGAGTATTCACGTTCTGGTTCCGGGCTCGGAGCCGCTGGTCGCGAAGGTCGCCACGAGCGAGGCGGAACAACCGGGCATGGGCAAGGCGATCGGCGGGGTCCTCGGCGGCGCCGTCGGAGCGGCCAGCGGCGCCGAGCTGGGCGCGGCGGCGGCCGCGAGTGCGGTACTCCCGGTGGCCGGCCCGGCCATCGCGATCGGTATCGTCGGCGCCGTGCTCCTGAGCCTGGGCGGCGCGGTCGTCGGCGGCGCGCTCGAGAACGCGCTGGTCAGCGGGCTGCCCAAGGACGAGCTGTTCGTCTACGAGGACGCGCTCAGGCGTGGCTACGCGATCGTCGTCGTCACCCCGGCCGACGTCGACGAGCGCGAGCGGGCCGTGGCGGTGATGGAGGGCTCGGGCGCCGAGAGCGTGGACGCGGCGCGTGAGCGGTGGTGGATCGGTCTTCGCGAGACCGAGGCGTTCGAGTATCGCGCCGATGGGCACGACTTTCAGCGCGACGAGGCGGTCTACCGCGAAGGGTTCGAGGCGGCGCTGTCGACTGCGCGATCGGGTCGAGCGCGATCCCGACGCTGAGCTGAAGCGTCGATACCCGGCGACCTACCGGGAGCCGGCGTTCCGCCGCGGCTACGACCGAGGCCGCGCCTACTATCGGCGATTGCTCGCGGACCGGCGAGCGGGTCCGCGCGACGCCGCGTGAGCCGGCGGCGTTCTAGAGGCTCGAGAAGATCCGCAGCTTCAGCCGGCGGGGCACCCAGGCGGCCAGGACGCGCGCCGAGCGCGCGATGCGCTCGAGCGACTCCGGGCTCCCGGGCCAGTACTTGAGCACGAGGCCTCGGTTCACGAAATTCAGCATCCCGTCGACCAGGATCGCGGCGACGAAGACGTCGTCGAGGTAGCCCAGGCCCGGGATGAAGTCGGGAATCAGGTCGATGGGCGAGACGAGATAGAGAATGGCGGCGGCCAGCGCGACCTTGGCCGCCTTCGGGAGCACCGGGTCGAGGGCCAGACCGCCGATGGTGCGGATGATGTCCGGCAGGGCGCGCAAGATCGCCCTCACGGCTCGAGGCTCTCCGCGACCAGCTCGCTGACGTCCTTGACGCCGAGCGTGTCTTCGGCGCCTTTCACCTTGCGGCCGAGGTCGATCATCGCCAGGCAGAACGGACAGCCCGTGCCGACCAGGTCGACCTTGGCCTCGAGCGCCTCTTCGACGCGGATCAGGTTCACCCGCTTCTCGGCCTTGACCTCCATCCACATGTGACCGCCGCCCCCGCCGCAGCACAGGCCGCGCTCGCGATTGCGCGGCAGCTCGATCACTCGCAGACCCGGAACCGACTTCGCGACGTTGCGCGGCGCCTCGGTGATGCCGTTGTAACGTCCGAGGTAGCACGAGTCGTGGAACGCCAGAGTCGCGTCGAGCGACTTCGTCGGCTTGATCCGCCCGTCGGCGATCAGCTGCTCGATGACCTGCGAGTGATGGAGCACCTCGTAGGTGCCGCCGAACTGCGGGAACTCGTTCTTGATGGTGTTGAAGCAGTGCGGGCAGTGCGTGATCACCTTGCGGAACTTGTACTGGTTGACCGCTTCGACGTTCTCCTGGGCGACGGTCTGGTAGAGATATTCCTCACCCAGACGCCGGCCGACCTCGGCGTGGCAGCGCTCTTCCTGCATGACGCCGAAGCTCACGCCGGCGGTCTTGAGGATCTTCACCACCGACCGCGCGATCGCCTGGTTGCGCCGGTCGTACGAGGCCGAGCAGCCGACCCAGTAGAGATATTCGACCTCGCGACCGGGCTCCATCAGCGGGACGTCGAGGCCCTGCGCCCACGCCAGGCGCTCGCCGGCGGGTAGTCCCCACGGGTTCCCGGCTCGCTGGATGTTCTGCAGCGACTGGGGCGCCGTCGAGGGCAACGCGCCCTCGGACAGGGTCAGATAGCGCCGGAGGTCGATGATCGTGTCGACGATGTCGATGAAGGCCGGGCACTCCTGCACGCACGCCATGCAGGTCGTGCACGCCCAGAGCTCGTCGGCCTTGATCAGCTCGCCGTGGATCGGGCCGGGCAGCTCGCCGTGCATGTGACGCTTGAGCTTCACGATGATCTGCTTGGGCGAGAGCGCCGTGCCCGACATGTAGGCGGGGCACGCCGCCTGGCAGCGCCCGCACTCGACGCAGGCGTCGAAGTCGAGCCGCCGCTTCCACGAGAACTCCTCGAGCTTCGAGATGCCGAGCGACTCGGCCTCCTCGATGTTCTTGATCGGCGCGATCGCGCCGCGCGGCCCGAGCTTCGAGAAGAAGATGTTCAGCGGCGTCGTCAGCAGGTGGACGAAGTACGAGAACGGGATGACCGCGATGAAGGCGAGCGCCAGCACCGCGTGGAAGACCCAGGTCGCGACGTGCAGCCCGCGCAACGCGTCCGGCGTCATGCCGAGCCCCACGAAGCCGCGTCCGAGGGCCCAGCCGACCGGCGACCACGGCGCCCACCAGGGCGCGACCACCGCGAGGCGGCACGCCTCCATGACGAAGCCACTCACGTTGATCACGAACAGCAGTGTCAGCACCCACGCGAAGCGCGCCGTCGCGTCGATGCGCGCCGGCCGCTGGACGAAGCGCCGCCACACCGCCATGCCCAGGCCGATCACGAAGAAGAGCCCGAACAGGTCGAGCACGGTCTCGTAGAACAGATAGAACGGGCCCTTCAGGAGCTTGTAGCCGAACAGCGGCAACGTGATGTCCCAGTCGAGCGTGGCCAGCGCCGTGCCCATGAACAGGGCGAGGAAGCCCCAGAACATGATCGCGTGCATGACACCGGGATACGCCTGCGAGAGCGTGCGGACCTGGCCGAGCGCGTGAGTCAGAACTCGGCCGACGCGCTCGGGGATGCGATCCAGCCGATCTTCGGGGAGCCCGCGCCGCCACAGACTCACCCGCTGCCACATCCCGTACGCGAAGATGGCGATCGCGAGCGCGCCGCCGACGTAGAGCGCCACCTGGGCCCAGCCGGGGACGTTCCAGAAGGTGTCACGGAAGGGAACGGACGAGGTCATGAGCGACCTAACCTTAGCACAGGGGCCGAGCACCGAGGAGGGCGCCGATGGCACCCTCCTCGGCCGGACTTCACGCGTCTGCTGCGGATCGGCGCGTTGGCTTCAGGACCGCGGCTGCGCCGGCTGCTGCTGGGGCGGCGGGACGCGGAACGGCGTGTGGCACGCGCCGCAGGCGTCGCGGCCGAACGTCGCGACGGTCGCCGTCACCGCGGCGCCGTCCTTCGCCATCGCCTGGTCACGCAATGTGGCGGAGCGGTTCTCGAGATTCTTCGCGGCGGCCTCGAACTCGGGCCACTTTTGCCAGATGTCCGGCTTCGCCTTCGACTTGTCGGTCAGCGAGCCTCGGCGGAAACAGGCCGGGGATGCGCTGCGCGTGCAGCGACAGCGACTCGGCGTTCACGGCCACGGTGTCCGGCGCGCCCGCCTTGACCTTGGCCTGGATGTCGGCCCAGTTGGCGCCGACGTTCTTCATGAGCCGCTGGCGCTCCGCCACCAGATCACCCGTCCCCATCGTGGCGGACTTGCTGGAGCTCGCGCAGCCGCCCACGGCCAGCGCGACGAGGCTACCGAGGATCACACCGGTCCTCGCGAGTCGGAGCTTCATGTCCCCTCCTCCTTGAGTTTCGTTCCAGCGGATCGTTGGTCGATCCGGCTTGAAAGGCACTGCGCTCACTTCCCGATCTTGTTCTTGATCGGAGGAATGGTCTTGAGATACTGCGCGATCGCGAGCCGGTCGGCCTTGGTCAGGTCCTTGTATCCGGCCAAGGTCCCTTCGATGACCTCGCCCATGAGCCCGCCGGCCACGTCGCCGTCGGGCTTGTTGCCCGTGGCGAGGTAGTCCGCGATTTCTTCTTCTGACCACTGCAGGCCCGTCGTCTTGTCGGGCGTGATGTTGGGAACCTCGGAGTCCTCGGGGCCCTTGGGGTTACCCGCCAGGAAGCGCGTGTTGTCGGTCGCCATCGTCATCGTGCGAGGCGTGTGGCATTCGCCGCAGTGGCCGACCGCGCGGACGAGATACTCTCCGCGGGCGACGCCCGCAGGTCGGCACCGACGTCGGCGGATTCTCGCGCGGCGCGAAGGCCGCCAGCCATGCCGGCAGGAACACGCTCTCGAACATGGGCACGGAGATCTTCTTCGGCTGATTCGCCCGCTTCACCGGCGGCACCGAGCGCAGGAACGCGACCAGCGCCTTGAGGTCGTCGGCCGACATGCCGTTGAAGACCGTGTACGGATGCACCGGGATGAGCCGCTCGCCGTTGGGGCGCCGGCCGAGCCGAGTCGCCGTGATGATCTGCTCATCCGTCCAGCCGCCGATGCCCGTCTCGCGATCGGGCGTGATGTTGCTCGAGTACACCGTGCCGAACGCTCCGTCGTATCGCCGTCCGCCGGCGTTCGCCGCCTGCTTGGGCACCGTGTGGCATCCGCACCCGCCGGTCGCGCCGAAGATGTACTTGCCCCGGGCGAGGTCGGCCGCCGAGGGAGCCTGCGCGGACGCGAGCGCGGGAAGCGAAGCGATCGACAGCAGGAGCGGAAGGGCGAAACGCCAGACTCGTCGTGTCAAGACACCCACTATTGGCGAGCGAACGTCAAGTCGGTCTCCAGCTGGATGTCGTTCGCGACCTTGTAGAAGAGGATCTGCGGGATCTGCAGGCCGTGGTCCGTGAAGGTCGTCGCGAACTTGGCCCGCACCTTGATGTTGTCGGCGGTGAAGCCGAAGCGCTTCTGGGCTTCGACCTGCTCCGGCGTCAGCTTGATCCACGTCACGGTCGCGTCGGCGACGCGCTCCACCGGCTTCTGCTTCACGGTGAGGATGCCCTTCACTTTCGCGGGGACCGTCTTGCCGGGCTCGAGCGGTCCGGCGATCTCGACGCTTTTCAGCTCGAAGGTGACCCAGCGATTGGCGGCCACCTCGGTGTCGAGATAGTTCTTGCTGCGCATGTCGGCGTCGCGCTTCTCGATGCCGGTCTTGACGAGATTCATGTCGACCTTCACCGATCCGGTGGCGGTCTGGGGCTTGGCCGGGTCGAGGGTCAGGGTCCCGTCGACGCCTTCGGCGGCGGTGTTGCCCACGAAGGTCTCGAGCGGCGCATCACTCTTGAACGTGGCGCGCGAGTAGTTCGGCAAGAGCTTGAACGACATCGCGTCGGCGTGGGCCTGGCTCGCGGCCAGGACGATGACCAGCGCGGCGCTCGCAAATGTAGCCAGTCCGGGCACTCTGAGTCTCCCTATCCGAGAAACCGGTGGCGGTGGGACCCCGCCTTAATACCACGAACGGGTGAGCCTAGGCACGGGTTCCCGGGTTGGCGGTCTGCAGGTCGGCCTCCATGACGAGCGCGTCCTCACCCGTATCGTAGTAGTAGCCCCGCCGCCGCCCGACGACGCGGAAGCCGAAGGATTCATAGAGCGTTCGCGCCTCGGTGTTGCTCGGCCGCACCTCGAGGACGACGAGCTTGATCCGGCGCTGCCGCGACTCTTCCAGGATGCCTCCGAGGAGAGTCCGGGCGAGTCCCCGGCGGCGGCACTCCGGCCGAACGGCGATGTTGGTGATGTGGATCTCGTCGGCGACCTCCCAGAGGCAGAGGTAGCCCACCACCTGGCCCTCTTCGCGCATGACCCAGCAGCGCGCCACACGATTCTGCTGGATCTCGTAGAGGAAGGCGCCCCGTGACCAGGGCATCGTGAAGGACGCCCGCTCGATTCCGAGGACCTCGTCGAGGTCATCGGGCCGCATGCGGTCAACTGACGGCGGCACCGCGTCGCTTCAGCTCGGCCTCGGACGGCCGGAGATAGATGGGAAGGAGATCGGCGGCGGCGACCGTGTCGCCGATCGCGAGCCGGGCGTGCCCCAGCGCGCCGACGACCGCGGGAGCCGGTCCCCGGCGCGGCGGCTGCACGCGACGCGCGAACGGCGAGCTGATCGCGTCCGCGCCATCGCCGACGACGATCACCGGCTCGTCCAGGCGCCGAGCGAGATCGTCGGGCGCGATCGCGAGATACTCCCACTCCCGGCGCATCGTGAGGCCGTCCCAGCGATAGAGCGAGGCGTAGACCTCGCGCTTGCGCGCGTCGAGCACGGGACACACCGGCAGCGAGGCGAACGGCAGCATCGCCGCCATCGCGTCGAGCGTGGGAACCGCCGCGACCGGGATCGAGAGGGCCAGCGCGAGCCCCTTCACCGTGCTGAGACCGACGCGCAGGCCGGTGAACGAGCCGGGGCCGACGCTCACCGCGAGCCCTTCGAGGTCGCGCGCGGTCCAGCCGGCGTCGGTCAAGAGCTGATCGATCGCGGCCATCAAGCGCTCCGAGTGGGTCATGCGCACGTCGAGCGTGTACTCGCCGACGATCCGCTCGCCGTCGAGGAGTGCAGCGCCGCCGGACAGCGTCGAGGTTTCGACGGCGAGCACGCGCATGGAAGGGAGTCTAGCATGCGCCCAAAGCGCGACTCGTCGCCGATCCGGCGCGTGCGATAATGCCCCGAGGAGGGCCGCGATGAGCGCTGCCGCCAGGAAAGACCCCGCCGCCGTCGAGACCGAGGTCCGGGAGAAGATCCACCTCGAAATCCTCAAACGGACCGGCGCTTATCACGCCAACGATCACATTCTGCTTCCGTCGGGCCAGCACACGACCGAGTACATCGAGAAGACCCTGGTGACCACGGAGCCCTCGTTCACGGAGGGTCTCGGCGCGGTGATCGCCAAGCACTTCGCGCAGTGGCCGGTCGACATGGTCCTCTCGACCGGCCCGGGCGCGCTGATCCTCTCCCACTGCGTGGCGCGCGCGCATCCGTCGCGCCCGATCGTGGTCTACGGCACGAAGGGACTCTCCGGCGGCAAGCGGCGCGTCTCCCTGCCCGTCGAGTTCCAGCGGCTCATCCGACCCAGCGTGAAAATCCTGTTGATCGAAGATCTCGTCAGCACCGGCTCGACCCTGAGCCTTCTGATCAACCTGGTGGAGCAGCTCGGCGGGCTCGTGGTCGGCATCGGCTGCTTGTGGCGTCGTACGTCCGTGGAGCTCGAGAACCGCCCGGTCTTCAGCCTGGTGAGCCGCGACTTCCCGACCTACGACGCCGACAAGTGTCCGTTCTGCAAGCGCGGCGTCCCCCTCAACGAAGAGTTCGTGCGACGCCGCCACGCCCGCAAACCCTCCTCCGTCCAAGAACCCAAAGAAGCATAGCGGCAGACGGTCAGGGTGTGGTGGGAGCGGGGTCGCGCGACCACGCGGCACGCGTGCGCTGCTCCGCGGCGGCTGGGCTCCATCCGGGCGCGCGGCGTTCGATACCGCTTCGAAGGGAACGGGTCGCGCGACCCCGCTCCCACCACCCCTGACCGTCCGCCGCGGCGAGGCCTTAGGTTCGAAGCAAGACCGAAGCGCCGAGTCGCGAGAACGGCCGGAAGCGCGGAGTCGGCCGGGTCGAGGTGGGGCTGGGATGTGTCTGCCTCGACCTGTGTAGTCAGGGTTGTCCCGACGCAGAGTCCGGAGGAATTCCCAGCAGGGCGGGTTGCTACCAGGTCGAGGCAGGCACATCCCAGCCCCGCCTCGACCCGGCCGACGCTACGCAGCTTCCCAGAGACCTTCAGCGACCCCGGCGGTTTTGTAGGCGTCGCGGATGCGGTCGAGGTTCTTGGTGAAGAGCAGACCGATCTTGGCGAACGGCTCGAACACCGGTCCCTGGCCGTCGAGCAGCGGGAAGCTCACGCGTGGCAGCTTCTCCCACTGGCTCTGCAGCAAGGTGTTCACGGTGGCGAGATTCGCGTAGAACTCCTCGCGCTCCTTCACCGCGCGCTTCACGATCGGCGTGATCAGGCAGTCGACGGTTTCCTTGGCGCGCGCCGCGCCTTCGGCCGCGGCTTCCGCGAGCGGCACGACGGTCACGCCGAGCTCGCCCAGGAAGCGCTGGAGCAGGCGTCCCACGGAATCTTGCAGCAGGATGGCCGGAAGCCCCACCCGCTGAAGCGCATGGTGCCCGAGCTCCTTCGCATCCGAGTAGAGCTGAGCCTTGAGCCACTCGACGTGCTGGCGGTTCTCGTCGTCCTTCCACCAGTCGCGGACCATTCGCTTGCCGAAGTACCGGATCGCCGCGTAGTAGTGGTCGCCCTTCAGGAGCTTCTTCGCGATACCGCGCCAGGAGTAGAACTTCGCCATGGCGTCGAGCGCGCCCGTCTGCAGCTCGTACGGGCTCATGCGCCGCGGCTGGTGCACGACGTGGTGGCCGTCGTAAAACTGCCAGTTCTTGCTGATCACGTACTTGTCGCCGCGGTCGTAGAGCTGCTCCCAGTCGGGCGAGCCCGGAATCGGCGTCAGGATCATGAACTGGATCGAGTCGATGTCGTTCTTGAGCGCGAACTCGGCGGTGGCGTCGATCGTCTCGACGTCGTCCTCATCGGACCCGACCACGAACATGCCGTGGATCCGGATCTTGTGGGCGTGGAAGCGCTCGATCGAGCGCTCGATCTTCGCGAGGTCCTGCTTCTTCTGGAAGAGCTTGAGCGTCCGGGGATTGATGGACTCGAAGCCGACGTAGACGTTGAAGCAGTTCGCCGCCTGCATGAGCTCGAGGAGCTCGGGATCGTCGACGGTTTCTGTCCGGACCTGGGCGCCCCAATCGGGAATGAGGTTGCGCTCGATCATCCCGCGCAGGAGCTCCTTCACGCGCTTCTTGTTCGCCGTGAAGATGTCATCCGCGAAGAACGTATAGGCGTTGCCCCGGTGGCTCTCGAGCTCCTGCAGCACGCGGTCGACCGAGTGGGTGCGGAACGCGTGGCCGTACATGCCCGGCACCGAGCAGAAGGTGCACGAAAACGGGCAGCCGCGCGACGTCGCGACCGAGATGACCCCGCCGGGCTTCCAGCCCGTGATCAGCTTGTAGTCCGGAATCGGGTTCACGTCGAGATTCGGGATCTTCGGGCGCTCCGGGTGGTTGACCACCTTCCCGTCCACGATGTGCGAGAGGTTCTTGATCTGCTCGAACCCGTGACCGGCCTGGATGGCGTCGACGAGCTCCTGGAACGCGAACTCGCCCTCACCGCGGACGACGAAGTCCGCGTGCTCGAGCCCTTCCTCCGGCAGGAAGCTCACGTGGGTCCCGCCGAGGACGGCAATTCCGCCCGCCGCGCGGACCTGGTCCGCCAGCCGGTAGGACTGCGGCGCCGTCGAGGTAATGGCCGAGATCGCGACGAGGTCGGCCGAGAGCACTTCCTGCATGTCGGGGGGCTGGATGTCCTCGATGTAGACCCGGACGTCGTAGCCCTTGGCCCGCATGATGGTGCCGAGCAGGACCGAGCCGATGCGCGGAATACAGACCCGGCTATAGATGTGCAGATGCGTCGATTTCGGTTCTACGAACACAAGCTTCTTAAGCGCGCGTCTCATCGAGGGAGATCTCCTCAAGAGCGGAAAGTTATGGGTGATGGGCCGTGCCCCGACCGTGCGCTCACGCTACATCGCGGCCCCCGGGAAGTCAATTTACGGACGACCCTATATATGGGGCGCGAAATGCTCGACGACCCCCAGGTATTGACTTTTGGTCTTGACAGATTTTTGCCACCTCACTAGCATGCCGAGCTAGATACGCGATTCGTCGTTCGGCGAAGGGAGGTGAGGCGTTGGCGAAGAAGAAGGCGACCAAAAAGAAGAAGAAGTAGGGCCCACGCGGCGCTCGGCCCTGTCGATCCGACTCCATCGGCAGGGCCGCGCTATTTCAACCGACCCGGTCACTTGGTCTTGGCAAGGGGGCGTGGCTTCGCCGGGGCGGGCTTGGTCTTGTCGTCCCGCTGGAGCCCCTTCACCTCTTCGACGAACTGGCCGATGTCCTTGAATTGACGGTAGACCGACGCGAACCGCACGTAGGCGACCGGGTCCAGGCGCTGGAGGTGGTCCATCACCACCCGGCCGAGCTCCTCGCTGCTGATCTCCTTCTCGGCCCGCTCGTGCAGCTGGGCCTCGATCTCGACGACGACGTCGTCGACGGCCTGCACGCCGACCGACCGCTTCTCGCACGACTTCAAGATGGAGCCGCGAAGCTTCTGGCGGTCGAAGGGCTCGCGGCGCCCGTCGCGCTTGACCACGTGCGGCAGCACGTCCTCGATGTATTCGTAGGTCGTGTACCGGCGGTGGCACTTGAGACACTCACGGCGGCGCCGGATGAACTCCCCGTCCCGGCCCACCCGCGAGTCGACAACCCGATCCTCCGTGTGACCGCAAAACGGGCACTTCATCGGGCTCCCCCCTTTCCCGATGCCGGTTGGGTCATCGGGTTCGCTCCGGATAAAGCGGGAACCGATTCGTCAGCTCCTGCACCTCTCCCCGCACCTTCGCTTCGACCGACGAGGATCCAAGATTGGCCAGTACCTGGTCGATGAGGCGGGCGATCTCGGCCATCTCGGCCTCGCGCATGCCGCGTGTCGTGACCGCGGGCGTGCCGATGCGGACGCCGCTGGTCACCATCGGGCTCTTGGTCTCGAACGGCACCGTGTTCTTGTTGACGGTGATCCAGGCGCGGTCGAGTGCCTCCTGGGCGTCCTTTCCGGTGATGTTCCGGGTGGTCAGGTCGAGCAGCATGAGATGCGTGTCGGTGCCTCCGGTCACGAGCCGGTAGCCGTACCCAAGCAGCGCCGCGGCGAGCGCCGCCGCGTTCTTCACGATCTGCTGCTGGTAGCCTCGCCACGCCGGCGTGAGGGCTTCCCGGAACGCCACGGCCTTGCCGGCGATCACGTGCATCAGCGGGCCGCCCTGCACGCCGGGCATCACGGTCTTGTCGAGCGCCTGCGCGTGCGCCGCACGGCACATGACCATCCCGCCGCGCGGGCCGCGAAGCGTCTTGTGCGTGGTGGTCGTGACGAAGTCGGCGATGCCGACGGGGGACGGGTGAAGCTTGGCGGCGACGAGCCCGGCCGGATGCGCGATGTCCGCCATGAGCATAGCGCCGACCTCGCGCGCGATCTCGCCGAACGGCGCGAAGTCGATCGCCCGCGGAAAGGCGGATCCTCCGGCGATGATCATCTTGGGCCGATGCTGGCGCGCCAGATCGCGGACCTGGTCCAGGTCGATGCGCTCGGTGTCCTTGCGTACTCCGTAGGCGACGATCGAATAGAACTTGCCGGAGTAGTTCACGGGGCTTCCGGCCGTCAAATGGCCCCCGTGAGAGAGATTCGGGCCGAGCACGGTGTCGCCGGGCTTGA
The DNA here is from genome assembly GCA_963789955.1 of uncultured Candidatus Rokubacteria bacterium. Taxonomy (GTDB): domain Bacteria; phylum Methylomirabilota; class Methylomirabilia; order Rokubacteriales; family CSP1-6; genus AR31. The sequence continues at coordinate 251,063 of CAWBMV010000006.1, read as the reverse complement.
GCAAGGTGAAGTAGACGGCCATGTTGGCCTGGGCGCCCGAGTGGGGCTGGACGTTGACGTGCTCGGCGCCGAAGAGCTCCTTGGCGCGCGCGATCGCCAGGTCCTCGACCACGTCGACGACCTCGCAGCCGCCGTAGTAGCGGCGTCCCGGATAGCCCTCGGCATACTTGTTCGTCAGCACCGAGCCGACCGCCTCGAGCACCGCCTCGGACACGAAGTTCTCGGAGGCGATCAGCTCGAGGTTCCGGTTCTGCCGCTGCGCCTCCGCGCGCAGCACCTTGGCGACCTCGGGATCGGTGTCAGCGAGCCTGTGCATCGGGGGACTCCAGTTCCCGCGCGTGGTCGAGGGCGGCGATCTTCTCCACTCGCCGGGCGTGACGGCCGCCGGCGAACTCGGCCCCGAGCCAGATCTCGAGAATCTCGATGGCGGCGTCGCGCGCGGTGATCCTCGCTCCGAGAGCCAGGACGTTGGCGTCGTTGTGCTCGCGGCTCATCCGCGCGCCGAACGCGTCGGTACACGCGGCGGCACGGACCCCCGGCACCTTGTTGGCGGCCATGGCCATGCCGATACCGGTCCCGCAGACGAGCACGCCGCGATCGGCCTTGCCGGCGGTGATCGCGCTGCCGACCCCGACCGCGAAGTCCGGGTAGTCCACGGACTCGGCCGACTGGGTTCCCAGATCGACCACGTCGTATCCGTGAGTGATCAGCCAGGTCTTGAGGTCTTCTTTCAACGGAAAGCCCGCGTGGTCCGCGCCCAGGGCGACGACAGTCATACGGGCACCATATCGGTAGTGGCTCCAGCGTGTCAAGGTAACAACAGAGGGGGCTTTTCAGGCCGGGAACGCGAACGCGTCAACCGAAGCGCCGTCCGAGCCGGCGGCGACCAGCCGCGGAATGTCCAGACGAGCCTCGACCGCTCCGACCTCGTGCTCTGACATGTGCGTCGCGGGATGCTTTGGAACGAACAAGGTGCAGCAATCGGCATCCGGCTCGATCGAGATCTCGAACGTGCCGAGCCGGCGCGCTTGCTCGGTGATCTCGAGCTTGTCCATGCCGATGAGCGGCCTCAGGATCGGCATCGTCGCGGCCTCGTCGATGCGTGCGATGTTCGGGAGCGTCTGCGACGCGACCTGACCGAGGCTTTCGCCGGTGGTCAGCGCGACGGCGCCGTGCTTGCGCGCCAGCGCCTCGGCGATCCGCACCATCAGGCGGCGGTAGATCACGACGCGCGCCGGCGGCGGGACCGTCAGGACCACCTCGCGCTGGATCTCGCCGAACGGTACCAGCACGAGCGTCGAGTCGTACTGCCACTGCGGTCAGCCGCTCGACCAGCGCGCGCGCCTTGGCCTGCGAGGTGGGCGGCAGGTACGGCACGCTGTGGAAGTGGACGAAGACGACGCGACAGCCGCGCTTCATCATGCGCCAGGCGGCGACGGGCGAGTCGATTCCTCCCGACAGGAGCGCGGCGACGGTGCCGCTCGCGCCGACCGGAAGTCCGCCGGGACCGGGCTCCGGATCGACGTAGACGAACGTCTCGGCGGGCATCACCTCCACGTGGATCTCGAGCTCCGGCTGGCGCAGGTCGACCTTGGTGGCGACGCGCTCGAGCACGAACGCGCCGAGCTGGCGATTGAGCTCCACGCTCGTGAGCGGATAGGTCTTGAACGCTCGGCGCGCCGAGATCCTGAACGACGCGAAGGTTCGGCCCTCGACGAGCTCGGCGACGACCGCCTTCATCGCCTCCACCGTCGACACGACGCGGTACGCGAGCGCCGCGCTCGCGACGCCGCACACGCGACGCACGCGGTCGCGGACCGCCGCCGGGTCGGGATGCTCGTCCAGCTCCAGCAAGAGGCGGCCGGACACCTGGCGCAGGTTCACCGGGCCGAGATCGGAGGTCGCGCGGCGGAGATTCCGCGCGAGGTGGCGGAGGAACAGCGGCCGGTTGCCCCGCTTGAGACCGAGCTCGTGATAGTGCACGAGCACCACGTGGCGCAGCCTGGCCATGCTCAGCCGAGCTCCGCCGCGAGCGCGCGCGCCCGCTCGAGATCGTCCGGTGTGTTCACGTTCATGAAGACGATCCGCGGGTCGCGAAACCGCGCGACCTCATCCTCGGCGATCTCGATCACGCGCACGCGCTCGAAGAAGTCGACGATCTTGAGCCGTCCGGCGACGAGCCGTTCGGCGATGTACGGCAGGCAGGCCTTGTCGTAGACGGCGTGCATGGTCTCGAGCCGGCTCCCGACTCGCGGGATCACGACGTCCCCCTCACCGGCCCGCGCGGCGACGAGCTTGACCACGTCGGGATGGAGGAACGGCATATCGCAGGCGACCGTGAGCGCCGCCGCGCCGTCCGCGGCCTCGAGACCGGAGTAGATCCCGCCGAGCGAGCCGTGATCCGGGTAGACGTCGCCGACCATCGGCAGCTCGAGGAACGCGTAGAGCTCGGGGGTGTTGGTCACGACGAGCACGTCGTCGACCGCCGGCGCCAGTGCCGCGAGCACGCGCTCGATGATCGGCCGGCCGCCGAGCTCGATCAAGGCCTTGGGCCGTCCGCCCATGCGCGCGCTCCGGCCCCCGGCCTGGATGACGCCGCTGACCTTCACGACGGCCTCGTCCGCGACGGCTGGATGCTCCCCGGGCTGCCCCGCGATGTCCCGCACGACGACCGCGCCCTGCCGCAACACGCGCGGCGGGTCCACGGTGAGATCGAGCACCGTCGACGGCTCACCGCCGCGAGTGGGGCCGCCGTCGAGGATGAGATCGACGCCCTCGGGGAAATGCGTCGAGCACGCCGGCCGCGGTCGTGGGCGGCGCCAGCCCGTTCGGGTTCGCGCTCGGCGCCGTCACCGGCTCGCCGAGCAGCTCGACCAGGCCGCGCGCGACCGGATGGGACGAGAGACGAACGCCGAGCGTGCCCGTTCCCGCCGTCACGACGGACGGCACCGTGGCGCGCGCCGGCATGACCAGGGTCAGCGCGCCGGGCCAGTAGCGCGTCATGAGATCGCGCGCCGATGGGGTCACGTGCGCGACGGTCTCCGTCATCGCGACCGAGTCGACGAGGACGAGCAGCGGCTTGGAGTCGGGCCGTCCCTTCAGCTCGAAGATGCGCCTGACCGATCCGGCGTCGAGCGCGGCGACGGCGAGCCCGTAGAAGGTCTCGGTCGGAAGCGCCACCACGCCACCGGCGCGGAGCGTGTCGGCGGCGGTGCGTAGCGCGGCTCGAGTGGGCGCAACGGGGTCGACGGCGAGGACGCGCGACCGGTCGGGGCCCGTCACGTCCCCGACTTCGGCGGCCCGCCCGACTTCATCTGCGCGGCGACCTTGCGCGCGCGCTCGTCCACCTCGTCGGCCAACCGCTTGCGATACGCCGCGATCCGCGCGGCCAGCGCTGGATCTCCGACCGCCAGGATCTGAGCGGCCAGCAGACCGGCATTCGCCGCGCCCCATTTGCCGATCGCGACGGTCGCGACCGGGACGCCCTTCGGCATCTGCACGATCGAGAGCAACGCATCGATTCCGCCGAGCGGCGTCGACGCGACCGGCACGCCGATGACCGGCAAGGGCGACGAGGCCGCGAGCACGCCGGGAAGCGCGGCGGCGCCGCCGGCGCCGGCGATGAGCACGCCGAGCCCGCGGGCGTGCGCCGTCGTGGCGTATTCGTGAGTCCGCTCCGGCGTTCGATGCGCCGAAGTGACGACGACCTCGCTCCCGACCTCGAGCGCGTCGAGTACCTTCACGGCTTCGAGCATCACCTCGAGATCGCTGTCGCTGCCGAGCACGATGCCTACGCGTACAGGTCCTGTCACGCTCTGCGCCTCCCGATGTCGGTCCGGTAGTGCATGCCCTCGAACGAGATCTCGTGGACCGCCGCATACGCCGCCGCGATCGCCGCGTCCATGCTCGCGGCAACCGCGGTCACGCCGAGCACTCGCCCGCCCGCGGTCACGAGGGCCCCATTCTTCGTCGCGGTTCCCGCATGAAACACCTGGACACCTGGCCTGGCGTCCGCCGCTTCCACGCCGCGGATCGGCAACCCGGTCCGATACTTTCCCGGATAGCCCCCGGAGGCGATGTTCACGCAGACCGAAGCCGTGCCAGGCCATGGATGCGCCGGTGGCCACGCGTCTCCGTCGGCGGCCGCGCGGAGCAGCGGCACCAGATCACCCGGCGCCCGCACCATGAGCGCCTGACACTCGGGATCGCCGAAGCGGCAATTGAACTCGACGACTTTCGGGCCCTGCGCCGTCAGCATGAGGCCCACATAGAGGACGCCGTGATACGGGGCACCCTCGCCGGCGAGCGCGGCGAGCGTCGGGCGCACGATCGTCTCCATGACACGCTTCTCGAGCGCCTCGTCGAACACCGCCACCGGCGAGTAGCAGCCCATGCCGCCGGTGTTCGGGCCGCGGTCGCCGTCGAAGACCGCCTTGTGATCCTCGGCGGCGGCGAGCGTCATGACGTCGCCGCCGTTCGACAGCACGAACCACGAGATTTCCTGGCCGATCATGAACTCCTCGACGACCACGCGCGCGCCGGCGGCGCCGAACGCTCGCCGCTCCATGCACTCGGCGATCGCGGCGTCGGCCTCCTCGAGCGTGGCGCACACGATCGCGCCCTTGCCGGCCGCGAGACCGTCGGCCTTCACCACGAGCGGGGCGCCCATCTCGCGGCAGAAGCGACGCGCGCCGTCAATGTCGTCGAAGGTCGCGAACCGCGCGGTCGGGATCCCGTGGCGCCGCATCAGGTCCTTGGAGAACGCCTTGGAACCTTCGATCGCCGCCGCGCGCGCGCTCGGCCCGAAGACGGCCAGTCCCGCCGCGGCGAACCGATCGGCGAGGCCGGCGACGAGCGGCGCCTCTGGCCCGATCACCGTCAGATCGATGCGCTCGCGCCGGGCGAACGCGACGAGATCGTCGTGCGCGTCGACGCCGATGTCGACGCAGCGCGCGTGGCGCGCGATGCCCGGATTGCCGGGTGCCGCGAACAAGCGTGTCGACCAGCGGGCTCTGCGCGATCTTCCAGGCCAGCGCGTGCTCCCGGCCGCCGCCGCCGACGATGAGAATCTTGAGGGTCATTGTAGCGGGGTCCTCGAGGCCGGCTTGGACCGAGGGTGGCCTGAGACAGGTGCGGCGAAGCTCCGCATGCCCGATCTCGCCGAGCGCGTCGTTGGGCCCTGGTTCGTGGTTCGGGCCGGTTTCATTCGGTTCGGTCGGGGGGCTCGACGACTTCGAGGTGGGCTCGCGCGATGCGGGCCCAGGGACTGCCGGAGTCGAGCTCGAGGTAGCGCTGCCAGTGCTTGATCGCCTCGCCGTCACGGCCGTTGCGCGCGAGCGCGCCCGCGAGATTGAAGTGGGCGTCCGCGTAATCGGGCGAGAGCATGAGTGCCCGACGGTAGTCGCCGATCGCTTCCTCGATCGCGCCGCGGTCCTCGTGCAACGATCCGAGGTTGTAGGCGGCCTCGCAGCACTGCGGATCCTGACCGAGCGCCGCCAGGTATGCCTCGCTGGCCTCGTCGTAACGGCCCATGCGGTGCAGGAGCAGCCCCAGGTTGTTCCACGCCGCGGCGTAGGTCGGATCGATCGAGACGACACGCCGGTAGGCGTCGATCGCGTCTTCCCACTGCGCCGGATCGCTGTCCCACTCGCTGGCGCGCTCGAACCAGGTTTCGGCCTGATCGGCGGGCGGCGCCAGCGGCCGCACCAGGCCGGTGCCGAGCGTGGCGGTGGCGGCGGCCTCGAGCCCGCCCGAGTCGAGGGCCAGCACCATCTGGCCCGTGCGCGGATCGAAGCGAACGCGATCGGACTGGGCGACGAGCCGGTCACCTTCGAGCACCAGCCGTACCTCGGCCAGCGGCTGCTGGAGGTCCGGATCCTGACGACGCAGGGCCGTGAGCGCCTCGCGGATCTGCCGCACCGAGGCCCCGGCGTCGAGGAGCGCGCTGGCCGCGCGCAGCGCCAGCAAGTCGCGGAACGTGTAGCCGGAATCGCCGCGCAGAAGCTCCAGCCGGCGGAGCTGTCCGGCTCGCTTCGGCGTGAGTGTCAAGATCCGGGTGAGCTCCCGCACGCCGTAGATGCGCTCGGGCTGGGACGGGCTCATCGGAGCGCTCTCGACTAGTGACGGAAATGACGGACGCCTGTGAAGACCATCGCGAGCCCCTGCTCGTCGGCCGCGGCGATGACCTCTTCGTCGCGCAAGGAGCCTCCCGGCTGGATCACCGCCGTGGCGCCGGCGCCGGCGACCACGTCGAGTCCGTCGCGGAACGGAAAGAACGCGTCGGAGGCGCACACGGTGCCCTTCGTCGGAAGGCCGATCTCGCGGGCGCGCATCACCGCCAGGCGCGCCGAGTCGACCCGGTTCATCTGGCCGGCGCCGACGCCGACCACCTGGTCGCGCGTCGTCAGCACGATCGCGTTGGACTTGGCGTGCTTGCCCACGCGCCAGGCGAAGCGGAGCGCGTCGAGCTCGGCGGCGGTCGGTGCCCGCTTCGACACGGTCTTGAGATTGGCGGGCTCGAGGTCGGCGAGATCGGTCGTCTGCACGAGCAGGCCGCCCAGGACACCGCGGTATTCGGGGAGCCGCGCGGGCAAGGTCCGGTCGCAGGCGACCTCGAAGACGCGGCACTTCTTCTTGGTGCGTTTGATCTCTTCGAGCGCGTCCGGCGTGAACGCCGGGGCGAAGAGGATCTCGACGAAGACACCCGCCAGCGCCTCGACGACGGCGGCGTCCAGGGTGCGGTTGACCCCGACGATACCGCCGTAGATCGAGACCGGGTCCGACGCCTTGGCCAGGACGATGGCGGCGCCCACCGTCGCCGCGCGACTGACCCCGCACGGGTTCGTGTGCTTGATGACGACGGCCGCCGGCTCCTCGAACTCGAGCAGCAGCGAGAGTGCCGCCGAGAAGTCGAGCAGGTTGTTGTAGCCGAGCTCCGGACCGTGGAGCTGCTTCATGGTGGCGAGGCCCACGGACGGCGCGCCGACCTGACGATAGAACGCGGCTTCCTGGTGCGGGTTCTCCCCGTAGCGCAGCGGGAGTACGCGCTCGGCCTCGAACCTGAGCTGCGCCGGGAACAGCTCGCTGCGGACACCCTCGCCCGGCACGGGCGCGCTCGAGGACAGATAGGCCGAGATGGCCGCGTCGTACTCCGCGGTGCGGCGGAACGCGTCTTGCGCGAGGCGGAAACGCGTCGCGTCGCTGAGCGATCCGCCGCTGGCGCGCAGCTCGTCGAGGACCGCCGCGTACTGCGACTGCGCGGTCACGACCGCGACGCTCCCGTGGTTCTTGGCGGCCGCCCGGATCATCGTGGGGCCGCCGACGTCGATCTGCTCGATCGCTTCGACCTGCGTCACGCCGGGCCGCGCCACCGTCTGCTCGAAGGGATAGAGGGCGACGACGACCAGATCGATCGGCGTGATCCCGTGCTTGCCGAGCGCGGCGAGATGCTCGGGGACATCACGGCGGGCCAGGATGCCGCCGTGGATCTTCGGATGGAGCGTCTTGACGCGCCCGTCGAGCATCTCGGGGAAACCGGTCGCCTCCGCCACGTCGATCACGCGGACCCCCGACTCGCGGATCAGCTTCGCCGTGCCGCCGGTCGACAGGATCTCGACGCCGAGACCGGCCAGAGCCCGCGCGAACTCGACGATCCCGGTCTTGTCGTGCACGCTGATGAGTGCTCGGCGGACCTTCATGGCTTACCTCGCACCGTGACCCTCCGACCGTCGATGGCGAGGCGTCCCTCGGCAAACAGGCGCACCGCTTCGGGATAGAGACGATGCTCTTCGGCCAGGATCCGCGCCGCGAGCGTGTCCTCGGTGTCGTCGGCCTGCACCGGCACGGTCGATTGGAGAATGATCGGGCCGGTGTCGACCGCCCCGTCGTCGAGGAAGTGCACCGTCGCGCCGGCCACCTTCACGCCCTGGTCCAGGGCTTGCCGCTGAGCGTGAAGTCCCGGAAACGAGGGCAGGAGCGAGGGGTGAATGTTCATCGCGCGCCCCGCGAACGCGCGCGTGAATGCCGGCGACAGGATCCGCATGAACCCGGCGGTGCACACGAGACCGACCCGGCGCGCCGAGAGCTCGCGGACGAGCGCCAGGTCGAAGGCCTCCCGGTCGGCGAAGTCTTTCGGGTTCACGTAGAGCGCTTCGATGCCCGCCGCCCGCGCACGATCGAGGGCGGCCGCTCGCTCCCGGTCGGAGATCACGACGACGACCTCGGCCGGGTAGTCCGGTCTCGCCGAGGCGTCCAGCAGGGCCTGGAGATTGGAGCCCCGCCCCGAGACCAGGACGCCCACGCGCAGCCGAGCGCGCGCGGCCGTCACGCGACGAGCTCCACGCCGCGCTCCCCGGCGACGATCTCGCCGATTCTCGTCACCTTCTCGCCGGCGCCTCGGAGAACACGCGCTGCCGTGTCCGCGTCGCCCGAGGGCACGATGACCACGTAGCCGATCCCCATGTTGAAGGTCCTGAACATCTCGGCATCCTCCACTCGGCCGGCCTGGCGGAGAGTCTCGAATACCGCGGGTGGCGACCAGGAGCTGCGGATCAGCCGGGCTCGGCAACCGTGAGGGAGCACGCGGGGGATGTTGCCGGTGACGCCGCCCCCGGTCACGTGCGCCATGCCCCTCACCTCGACCGTCTCCAGTAGGGTCTGAATCGATCGCACGTAAATGCGCGTCGGAGTGAGCAGCTCGTCCGCCACGAGTTGTCCGGTTCCCGGCAGGGTATCGGTCACGCGGAGCTTCATCACGTCGAACACGATGCGCCGTACCAGGCTGTAGCCGTTGGAGTGCAGACCCGACGAGGCCAGGCCCAGGACGACGTCGCCGGGACGGATCTTCGAGCCGTCGATCAACCGCTGCCGCTCGGCGATGCCGACCGCGAAGCCGGCGAGATCGTACTCTCCGGGCGGGAGCGAGTCGGGGTGCTCGGCCATCTCGCCGCCGACCAGCGCGCAACCGGCCTGCCGGCAGCCCTCGGCGACGCCGCCGACGATCGCTTCGATCTGCCCGGGATCGAGCCGGCCGACCGAGATGTAGTCGAGGAAATAGAGGGGCTCGGCGCCCGGCACGAGGATGTCGTTCACGCCCATCGCGACCAGGTCGATGCCCACCGTGTCGTGCCGGCCGGCGAGGCACGCGATCTTCAGCTTCGAACCCACTCCGTCCGTCGACGAGACCATGACGGGCTCGCGGTATTTCGAGGGCAGGCCGACCAGGCTCGCGAAGCCGCCGACGCCGCCGATCACCTCGGCGCGGTTCGTCGCGCGGGCGAGCGGCGTGATGCGGCGGACCGCATCGTCGCCCGCGTCGATGTCGACGCCGGCTTGGCGATAGGTGAGCGGCTTCACGTCAGCCCTCGAAGAGGCTGAGCTGCGGCGTCGGCTCGGGCTCGATCCCCACGCGATAGTTGCCGGTGAAGCACGCGTGGCAGAATTGCCCAGGCTCGGTGCCGGTGGCCTTGAGCATGCCGTCGAGCGAGAGATAGCCCAGCGAGTCGGCGCCGAGGTAGCGACGGATCTCCTCGGGGCTGTGGCTCGAGCCGATCAGCTCTTTCCGCGTCGGCGTATCGATGCCGTAGAAGCACGGCCACTGGATCGGCGGCGACGAGATGCGCACGTGCACTTCCTTGGCGCCCGAGCTCCGGATCATCCGCACGATCTTGCGGCTCGTGGTGCCGCGCACGATCGAGTCGTCGACCACCACCACGCGCCGGCCCTCGAGCATCTCGCGCATCGGGTTGAGCTTCACCTTGACCCCGAAGTGGCGAATGCCCTGCTTGGGCTCGATGAACGTCCGGCCGACGTAGTGATTGCGGATCAGCCCCATCTCGTACGGCGTCGCGGCCTCTTCGGAGTAGCCGAGCGCGGCGCTGGTCCCCGAATCCGGCACGGGAATGACGATGTCGGCCTGGACCGGGTATTCGCGCGCGAGCTGGCGGCCCATCGCCTTGCGCACGGTGTGGACGTTGCGGCCCCACAGAATCGAGTCGGGCCGCGCGAAGTACACGTACTCGAATACGCAGTGCAGCCGCTCGCCCGGCGGGAACGGCCGGATCGACCGGGTGCCGGCGTCCGAGATGATCAGGATCTCGCCCGGCTCGACGTCGCGCTGGAACGAGGCTTCCATGAGGTCGAGCGCGCACGTCTCCGAGGCGACGACGTGGGCGTCGCCGAGGCGACCGAGACTGAGCGGGCGAAAGCCGTACGGGTCGCGGATCGCGTACAGCGCGTCGAGCGTCAGGATCAGGAGCGAGTACGCGCCCTTCACCTGCGAGAGCGCGTGGGCGATCTGATCCTCGAGCGGGCCGGCCGGCGCGCGCGCGAGGAGGTGCAGGATCACCTCGGTGTCGGAGTTCGACTGGAAGATGGCGCCGTCGCGCTCCATGTCGCGGCGGAGCGTGTCGGCGTTCGTCAGGTTGCCGTTGTGGGCGATCGCGATCGGCCCGCGCGCGGTGGTCGCGGTGATCGGCTGCGCGTTCCGGAGGTTCGAGCTCCCGGCGGTCGAGTAGCGGACGTGCCCGATGGCGCGATGACCCGGCAGCCGCCGCAGGCGCTCCGGGCTGAAGACGTCCGCCACCCACCCCATGTGCTTCTCGGTGTGGAACGACGTGCCGTCGGTCGCCGCGATGCCCGCGGACTCCTGCCCGCGATGCTGCAGGGCGTAGAGACCGAGGTACGTGACGTTCGCGGCCTCCGGATGGTTCCAGATGCCGAAGAGCCCGCACTCGTCGTGGAATCTGTCGTCACGCCACGTGACGTTCAAATCCAGTCCTCCAAGCCTGCTCGAGTTGTCTCGTAGCGACGTCGACCAGAGTCTCGGTCCCGATGCGAATTACCAGACGCTCGCCGCCGGTCGTCCCGATCCACCGCCAGGGGATCGCCGATTCGGCCATCAGCGCCTCGAACTCCCGGGCGCGCGCGGCCTCCACCGTGACGACGACCCGCGACGGCCCCTCGCCGAACAAGGTCAGATCGGCCCGGGCGCCCGCCGGCAGCGCCGCCTCGCACCCGACGAGCTCGCGGCCCGTGATGCATCCTTCGGCCAGCGCGACCGCCACGCCGCCCTCGGAGCAGTCGTGCGCCGCCGTGACCAGCCCCGCGCTCACCGCGGCCCTCACGGCCGCCTGCACCCGGCGCTCCGTCTCGAGATCGAGCGGCGCCAGCGCGCCGGCGAGCCGCTGCTCGCGCGCCCAGAGGTACTCGCTGCCGCCGAGGCTCACCGTGTCGGGCCCCAGGAGCGCGACCCGGTGGCCGGCGCCCTTGAACCACTGGGTCGCTCGCCGGCCCGCGTCATCGAGGACCCCGACCACGCCGATGACCGGGGTCGGCAGAATGGCCCGGCCACTGGTCTCATTGTAGAAGGAAACGTTACCCCCGACCACGGGGAGGTCGAGCGCCCGGCACGCGGCCGCGATGCCCTCGATCGCTTCGGCGAATTGCCAGAGAATCTCGGGCCGTTCCGGCGAGCCGAAGTTCAGGCAGTCGGTGACGCCGCGCGGCTCGCCGCCCGAGCAGGACACGTTGCGGGCCGCCTCGCATACGGCCATCGCCGCGCCCTGCCGGGGATCGAGGAACACGTGGCGGCCGTTGCCGTCGGTGGACACCGCGAGCGCCCGCCGCGTGCCTTTGACGCGAAGGACGGCGGCGTCGGAGCCGGGCAGGACCAGGGTGTTGATCCCGACCTGCTGATCGTACTGGCGGAACGCCCATTCCTTGGACGCGATCGTCGGCGACGCGAGCAGCTCGGCCAGAGCCGCGCCATAGTCGGCCGGCTCCGGCAAGGACAGCGGATCGAAGGCGCGGCGCTCGGCGAGCCACGAAGGCTCGGCCGTGGGCTTGCGGTATTTGGGTGCTTCGGCCAGCAGATCGACCGGCACCCGCGCCACGACCTCGCCCTTGAGCCGCGCGGTCAGCTCGGCGCCCTCGGTCACCGTGCCGATCTCGACCGCGTCGAGCTCCCATTTCGAGAACACGCGCCGCACTTCCTCCTCGCGGCCGCGCGCGGCGACGAGCAGCATGCGCTCCTGCGACTCGGACAAGAGGATTTCGTACGGCGTCATCCCGGTCTCGCGCTGCGGGACGCGCGAGAGCTCGACGTCCATGCCGGTCCCGCTGCGCGCGGGCATCTCGGAGGTGCAGCAGGCGAGGCCCGCGGCGCCCATGTCCTGGATGCCGACGACCGCACCGGTGCGCATCACCTCGAGACACGCCTCGAGCAGGAGCTTCTCGGTGAACGGATCCCCGACCTGGACGGTCGGGCGGCGCGCCTCGGCGTGCTCGTCGAACGTCGCGGACGCCATCGTCGCGCCGTGGATGCCGTCGCGGCCCGTCTTGTTGCCGACGTAGAACACCGGATTGCCCGGCCCTTCGGCCCGCGCGCGAAAGATCTGATCGGCGCGGACCAGGCCGACGCACATCACGTTGACGAGCGGATTGCCCGCGTATTCCGGCGCGAACGCGATCTCGCCGCCCACCGTCGGGCAGCCGAAGCAGTTGCCGTACCAGCTGATGCCCGAGACGACGCCGTTCACGAGCTCTTGCACCCTGGGCTCGTCGAGCTCGCCGAAGCGGAGCGAGTCGAGGATCGCGATCGGGCGCGCGCCCATCGTGAAGATGTCGCGCAGAATGCCGCCGACGCCCGTCGCCGCGCCCTGGAACGGCTCGATGAACGACGGATGATTGTGGCTCTCGATCTTGAAGACGACCGCCCAGCCGTCGCCGATATCGATCGCGCCCGCGTTCTCGCCCGGGCCCCTGCAGGACGTGCGAGCCCGTTTGCGGCAAGCGCGAGAGGAAGACGCGCGAGTGCTTGTAGGCGCAGTGCTCCGACCAGAGCGCCGAGAAGAGACCGAGCTCGGCGTAGGTCGGCTCGCGCCGGAGGCGTGAGAGGATGCGATCGTACTCTTCGGCCGTGAGGCCTGCTTCCAGCGCCAGGCCGAGCGTGACCTTGGGCTCGGCCCCCGTCAACCCTGGTTACCGCTTGAGGAAGCTGCCATCCTCGACGAGGCTTCCGAGGAGGGACTGGAACATCAGGAGCCCGTCGGTGCCGCCCATCGCCGCTTCGGAGGCCCGCTCCGGGTGGGGCATCATGCCCAGCACCGTGCCCTCGGGATTCACGATTCCCGCGATGTTGTCGAGCGAGCCGTTCGGGTTGCTCTTCTTGGTGACGCGGCCGTCGGCTTCCGCATACCGGAAGACGATCAGGTTCTGCTGCTTGAGCCGCGCGAGTGTCTCGGGATCGGCGTAGTACTTGCCCTCGCCGTGCGAGATCGGCATCGTCAGCACCTGGCCCGGCCGCAAACCGCGCGTGAACGGCGTGTCGACGTTCTCGACGACCAGATGGCTCGACTGACAGCGGTACTGCAGGCACTCGTTGCGCGTCAGGACGCCCGGGAGCAATCCCGCCTCGCAGAGAATCTGGAAGCCGTTGCAGGAGCCGAGCACGAGCCCGCCACCGGCGATGAAATCGCCGAGTGCTGCGACGACCGGCGAACGGCCGGCCACCGCGCCGGCGCGCAGATAGTCGCCGTAGGAGAAGCCGCCCGGCAGGATCACGCAGTCGAGCTCGCGAAGCTCGCGCTCGCGATGCCAGACGTACCGCACGGGCTGATGCAGGACCTCGGAGACGACGTAGTGAAAATCACAGTCGCTCCACGTGCCTGGGAACACCACGACGCCGAATCTCATAGCGCACTCATCTTAGCGTGCGGCTCCGCGCGGGGCAAGGTCGTCCACGGTTTCGATCGTATAGTCCTCCAGAATCGGGTTCGCGAGCAGCTGGCGGCACATCTCGCCCACGCGCGCGCGCGCGCCTTCCGGCGTCGGCTCGTTCAGGTCGATGTCGATGACCTTGCCGACGCGCAGGTCGTTGAGCTCGGAGAATCCGAGGCCGGCGAGCGCGCGCTTCACCGCCGCGCCTTGCACGTCCATGATGCCGGGCTTGAGCCGTACGAGAACGCGCGCTCTCATGCGTCCTTCGTCACGAGCCGCCGGTAGACCTCCTGGTACGCTTCCTCCACACCGCCGAGGTCGCGACGGAAGCGATCCTTGTCCAGCTTCTCCTTGCTCCCGCTGTCCCAGAGGCGGCACGTGTCGGGCGAGATCTCGTCACCCAGCATGAGCTTCTTGCCGTGGCGCCCGAACTCGAGCTTGAAGTCGACCAGCAGGAGCCGTTGCTTCAACAGGTACGGTCTCAGGATGGCATTGATCTTGAGCGCCGTGCGCTTCATCCACGCGACTTCCGTGGGCGAGGCGAGCTTCAACATCCGCACGTGGTCCTCGTTGAGCATCGGATCGCCCAGGGGATCCGATTTGTAGTAGAGCTCGACGATCGGCTGCTTGATCGGCGTGCCCTCCTCGAGACCGGTGCGCTTGGCGAGGCTGCCGGCGACGATGTTCCGCACGATCGTCTCGATCTTGATGATGTCGAGGCGATGGCAGAGCATCTCGCGATCCGAGAGAGTCTCGAGGTAGTGCGTCGGGATGCCGGCGCGTCCCAGCCGCTGGAACAGCGCCGCCGACATCCGGTTGTTGACGACGCCCTTGCCGACGATGGTGCCCTTCTTCAGGGCGTTGAAGGCGGTCGCGTCGTCCTTGAAGTACTGGATGATCACGCCGGGCCGGTTGGTCTCGTAGACGATCTTGGCCTTGCCTTCGTAGAGCTTCTCGCGGGTCTCGATGCTCATCGGCATCCTCGCGCTCATCGGCTGAGCCCCAGGCGTTTGAAGATGGCGTCGACGTTCTTCAAGAAGAACGCCGGGTCGAAACAGCTCTTGAGCTCGTCCGCCGACAGATGATCCGTCACCTTCGGGTCGGCGGCGAGCAGCTCCGAGAACGAGCGCCGCTCTTTCCAGGCGCGCATCGCGTTCTTCTGCACGATCTCGTACGCGGTCTGGCGCGGAAGGCCGGCGTCGGTGAGCTTCAGCAGCACGCGCTGCGAGTAGATCACGCCGTGGCTCAGCTCGAGGTTCTCGGCCATCCGGGCCGTGTCGACGTCGAGCCCCTCCACGATGAACGTCGCCAGGTGCAGCAGATAGTCGAGCATGATCGTCGAGTCCGGCAGGATGACGCGCTCGACCGACGAATGGCTGATGTCGCGCTCGTGCCACAGCGCGACGTTCTCGAGTGCCGCCAGCGCGTTGGTCCGGACCAGGCGCGCCAGGCCGCAGATGCGCTCGGCCAGCTCCGGATTGCGCTTGTGCGGCATCGAGCTCGAGCCCTTCTGGCCGTCGCCGAAGGGCTCCTGCGCCTCGAGGATCTCGGTTCGTTGCAGGCCCGCGTACCTCGAGCGCGATCTTCTCGAGCGAGGCGGCGGCGACCGCGAGCATCGCCGAGAACTCGGCGTGGCGGTCGCGCTGGACGATCTGCGTCGAGACGGGCGCGGCCTCGAGACCGAGCTCGCGGCACACTTCGGCCTCGACGTCGGGCTCGACGTGGGCGAAGTTCCCGACGGCGCCCGAGAGCTTGCCGACCGAGATCGTCGCGCGCGCGCGCCGCAGCCGCTCGACGTTGCGGCCGGCTTCGGTGTACCAGACCGCGACCTTGAGGCCGAAGCTCGTCGGCTCGGCGTGGACGCCGTGGGTGCGGCCGATCGTCAAGGTGTCCTTGTGGCGGACGGCGAGGACGCCGAGCGACTTCTCGAGCCGCTCCTGTCCGGCGATCAGGAGATCGATCGCGTCACGGAGCTGAAGGGCGGTGGCGGTGTCCCAGACGTCGCTGGTGGTCAGGCCGATGTGGATGAAGCGCGAGTCCTCACCCACCTGCTCCTCGAGACTCGTCAGGAGCGCGATCATCTCGTGCTTCACGCGCTCCTGGATCGCGAGAATCCGGCCGATGTCCACGCGGGCCTTCTGCCGGATCCGCGCCATGGCGTCGGCGGGGATGCGGCCCCGGCGCGCGTAGGCCTCGCACACCGCCAGCTCCACCCTGAGCCACGCCTGGTATTTGGACTCCTCGCTCCAGATCCGACCCATCTCCGGGCGGGTGTAGCGGTCGATCACGCCCACACCATAGAGCAAAACCGCAAACGATGGAAGTGGGAGTTGTGGCGGCTACTACGGGTAGCGGCTGAGCCGCTTAAAGCAGAGATCTTTTCAGGCCTGCCGCGTCGGCCGGCCGAGAAACCGCTCGAGTGCGGTGACCACCGCCGGCTCCACGAGCGTCGGGGCGTGACCGACGCCGGGGACCGTGACGAGCTCACCGTCCGCCAAGGTGTCGACCATACGCCGGGCCTGCGCCTCGGAGAGGACGTCGCTGTCGCTTCCCCACACGACGAGGGTCGGACACGTCACGCGCTGCAGAGCGGGCCAGAGCGCGGGTCGCTCGGGCGGCCCGATCTTCACGCGCTGCTCGATGTACGCCGGATCCATCTTCCAGATCCAGCGCCCGTCCGGTCGCTGCCGCAGCACGCCGAGCGCCAGCTCGCGCTGATCGTCCAGGGCTCGCCCGGCCACGATCGGAGACATCTGGCGCCGATAGGCCATCGCGTCGTCCAGGGTTCCGAACTCGTCGGGCCGGCTGCCGACCATCTGCGTGATGCGCTGGCTGCCCGCTTCGACGTCGGGTCCGATGTCGTTGATCACGAGATGCGTGAGGCGATCCGGATGAGCCCCCGCGTAGGCCATGGCGATGATGCCGCCCATCGAGGTGCCGATCAGCGTGAATCGCGAGAGGCCGAGCTTGTCGACGACCGCGGCGAGATCGCCGACCTGGTCACGGTACTGATACGCGCCGGCGGGCGACCACGCGCTCTCTCCGTGACCGCGCACGTCCATCGCGACGAAGTGGTAGCGATCGTGGAGGCGCCGCGCGAGCGCGTTGAAGGCCTGCGCGCTCGACGTGTAGCCGTGGACGCACACGACCGGCGGCGCGCCGGGATTGCCCCAGTCGAGATAGTGCACGCGCAGTCCGTTGACGTCGATCGCCTGACTCGCGGGCTCCAGCCGGGTCGTCATGCCCGGAGCGTAGCACGAAGCGATATCGCGTCACCGGACCCAGTCGTAGGGGCTGTAGAGCATGCCGCGCTCCGACAGGCTGGGCGGGCGCGCCTGGCGACAGCCGTCCGAGATGGGCCCTTGCGGAGTCGGGTTGCCGGCGTAGCCCCAGATCCCGGTGCTGAGGTCGAGCCAGTAGTCGCCGTTGCGAGTGGCTAGGCCCCTTCGTGGCGGAGCCAGCCGAGCGCCGCGCGTCGATCCTTGAAGACACCCACGTCGAGCGGGCCGGTGTCGGCCAGGGTCTGGAACTGGCGGGCCACACCGAACGTGACGGGGCGCGGCGCGACCATCGCGAGCTTCTTCTTTCCGATCGCCGCGGAGTGCCGGTCGACGATCGAGACGATCTCGTGCAGCTCGGCCAGCGTTGGCGTCGAGGTCGCCGCCGAGAAGTCACAGAGCGTGTTCAGGCCCGGGCGGAACCCTGGATCGCCGAGCCACCCGCGCATGGCGGCGAGGCGCTCCGACTGGCTGATGGTGCCCTCACCGACGACCAGAAGCATCCCGGCATCGGAATCGATGTGATAGCGCAACGACATGCCTACATCTCCTTCGTGATCAGAGCGCGGCCGCGTGGCGGCCGCCTGGCTCAGTGGTGCAAAAGCTCGCGGGGCAGATTGCGGCGGTCGAGCGGGCCCAACGTGGTCAGCGCGAGACGATCCTCGTCGAGGAGGTCGGTGACCAGTGCCTGCACCTCCTCGTGACGAACGGTGTCGATCGCGGCCAGCATGGCGTCCATCGAGAGGAATGTCCCGTGATGCATCTCGTGCTTGGCCAGACGATTCATGCGACTCGACGTCGACTCGAGCGAGAGCATCAGGCTGCCCTTGAGGTGATCCTTGGCGCGCTTCAGCTCTTCTTCGGTCACGCCGGTCTTCTTCAGCTCGCGGAGCACCTTCAGGGTCGATTTCAGGACCTTGGAGAAGTTCTTCTCGTCGGTCGCCGCGTACACGTAGACCACGCCGGTGTCGGTGTAGGCCTGCACGCCCGAGTGGATCGCGTATACGAGCCCCTCGCGCTCGCGCACTTCCTGGAAGAGGCGCGAGGACATGCTGCCGCCGATGATGTCGTTGAGCAGGAACAGGGCGTACCGCTCGGGCGCCGAATGATGGAGCCCGGGGAACCCCATGATGACGTGGACCTGCTCCAGGGTCTTGTTGACGATGTTCACGCCCGGCTTGAGGACGGGGGGCGTCGCCGAGCGCGACGTCGGCGTACGGTCGAAGCCCTCGAAGCCCGCGCTGAACAGCTCCATCACTCGCTCGTGCGTGACGTTGCCCGCGACGGCGATGATGACCCGCGGCGGCACGTACTCGTCGGTGAAGTAGCCGAGGGCCTCCGTCCGGTCGTACGCGGTCACCGCCTCGCGGGTGCCGAGGATCGGCCGGCCGAGGGGATGTCCGCCCCAGATCTGGCCCGCGAACAGATCGTGGACGATATCGTCCGGGGTGTCCTCGACCATCTTGATTTCCTGGAGGACCACCGACTTCTCGCGCTCCAGCTCGTCGGCATTGAAGAGCGGGTGGAGCAGGATGTCGGTCAGGAGATCGACGGCCAGCGGCAGGTGCTCGTCGAGCACCTGGACGTAGAAGCAGGTGTGCTCCTTGGTCGTGAAGGCGTCCATCTGGCCCCCGACCGAGTCCATCGTGCGGGCGATCGCCTCGGCGCTGCGCGTGGCGGTCCCCTTGAACACGAGGTGCTCGATCAGGTGAGACATCCCACCGCGGTTCTCGGCTTCGTGACGTGACCCGGTCTCGACCCACACCCCGACGGCGACCGAGCGGACGTGCTCCATGCGCTCGGTGACGACTCGAATGCCGTTGGGCAGGAATCCCTTCCGGTAGCCTTCTGTCACGCCCTCACCTCTCAGGCCCGGGGCGGGTTGGCCGCCATCGGGTTCTTGAGCTTCTCCTTGTCCGCGAGCGCCGGCTGATCGCGGAGGGCCATCTTGCGGCTGAGCCTCATTTTCCCATTGCCGTCGATCTCGATCACCTTCACGAGCACTTCGTCGCCTTCGCTCAGGACGTCCTGCACCGCCCGGATGCGGGACTCGGCGATCTGTGAGATGTGCAACAGGCCTTCGGTATTCGGGATGACCTCGACGAACGCGCCGAACTCGACGATCTTCTTCACCTTGCCCAGATAGATGCGGTCGAGCTCGACCTCGCGGCAGATGTCCTGGATGATCCCCAGGGCCTTCTGCACGGAGGCGCTGTCGGGCGAGAACACCGTGACCCGGCCGTCGTCCTCGACGTCGATCTTGGTGCCGGTTTGCTCCTGGATACCGCGAATGACCTTGCCGCCTGGGCCGATGATCTCGCGGATCTTCTCGGGCCGGATCTTGATCGTGACGAAGCGCGGCGCGAAGGGCGAGAGCTCCGCGCGCGGCTTTTCGATCGCCTCGCGCATCTTCGCCAGCACGATCAGCCGCGCCTCGCGCGCCTGCTGCAGAGCCGCGCGCATGATGTCGACCGACACGCCCGCGATCTTGATGTCCATCTGGAGCGCGGTGACACCCTTCTCGGTGCCCGCGACCTTGAAGTCCATGTCGCCGTAGTGGTCCTCGGCGCCGTTGATGTCGGTCAGGATCCCGACCTTGTCGCCGTCCTTGACCAGACCCATGGCGACGCCGGCGACGTGCGACTTGAGGGGCACCCCCGCGTCCATCAGCGCCAGCGAGGCACCGCAGACCGAGGCCATCGACGAGGAGCCGTTGGATTCGAGGATGTCGGACACGATCCGGATCGTGTACGGGAACTCTTCCTTCGGCGGCAGCACCGCCTCGACCGCCCGCTCGGCGAGCGCGCCGTGACCGATGTCACGCCGGGAGGGCGAGCCGAAGCGCCGGACCTCGCCGACCGAGAACGAGGGGAAGTTGTAGTGCAGCATGAAGTTGCGATAGAAATCGCCCTCGATCGACTCGATCTTCTGCTCGTCGGACTTGGTGCCGAGCGTGGCGGAGACGAGCGCCTGGGTCTCGCCGCGCGTGAACACGCTCGAGCCGTGCGCCCGCGGCAGGTAGGCCATGTCGATCGAGATCGGTCGGATCTCGTTCGCCTTGCGGCCGTCCACGCGCAGATTGCGCTCGACGATCAGCCGCCGGACTTCAGCCTTCTCGACTGCCTCGAAGGCCTCGCGGACGGCGCCCTTCTTGGTCTCGTCCACGCCGAGGCTCTGCACCACCTCGTCGAACACGCGTCCCACGGCTTCGGCTCGGCTCTGCTTTTCATGGATGGCGAGGGCAGTCGCGAGCTTGCTCGCGGCCAGGCTCTGGACGCGCGCCTTCAGCTCGCCGTCGCGCGCCGAGGCCTCGACGGTCCAGCGCGGCTTCCCGGCCCGCTGCACCAGATCGCGCTGGGCGCGCGCGAGCTTCTTGCACTCGGCGTGTCCGAAGGCGATCGCCTCGAGCATGACCTCTTCGGAGATCTCGCTGGCGCCCGCCTCGACCATCAGCACCGCATCCTCGGTGGCCGCGATGACCAGCTCGAGGCTCGACGCCTTCTTCTGCGCGGCGGTCGGATTGGCGATCAGCTTGCCCTCGACCAGACCGACACGCACGGCGCCGACGGGCCCGTCGAACGGAATGCCCGATAGGCAGAGCGCCGCGGAGGCGCCGTTCATCGCGAGGATGTCGGGATCGTTCTCCTGGTCGCCCGAGATGGTCAGGCAGATGACCTGTACCTCGTTCCGGAAGCCGTCGGGAAACAGCGGCCGGATCGGCCGATCGATCAGCCGTGACGTCAGAGTCTCCTTCTTCACGGGCGCGCCTTCGCGCTTGAAGTAGCCGCCGGGAATGCGGCCGCCGGCGTACGCCCGCTCGCGGTACTCGACGGTCAGCGGGAAGAAGTCCTGGGATTCCTTGGCGCTCTTGGCGGCGACACAGGTCGCCAGCACCATGGAGCCACCGAGTCGCACGACGACGGCACCGTCGGCCTGCTTGGCGACTTTGCCGGTCTCCAGGGTCATTCGCAACGCATTGCTTTCGACTTCAACCGTGTGGGTCATACGAAAAATTGTCCTCGCGTATCGGCCGGAATCCGGCGAACGCCGTGTGGAGCGGGCGCTGCGTCAGCTCGCTCAGGGGCCCCCGGATTCGTTCCGTCCGAGGACCGATCAGTGATTGGTGGTTCCGCCGTCAACGGCGGATGCCGAGCTTGTCGATGATGACGCGGTACCGCTCCGGCGCTCGGGCCCGGAGGTACTCGAGAAGACCACGACGCTTGCCGATGAGCATCAGCAGCCCGCGCCGAGAGTGATGGTCCTTGCTGTGCTGCTTGAAGTGGTCCGTCAGGCTGTTGATCCGCTCGGTGAGGAGCGCGATCTGGACTTCGGGCGAGCCTGTATCGCCCTCATGAGTTCGGAACTGCTCAATTAGACTCTTCTTCCGTTCGACGGCAAGCGGCATCGAAGGCCCCCCAATCGCCACACCCCAGGGAGCCGTGCTCCCACGCCAGGGCGGGTTCCAAAAGTCCTTTTTTTGTCAGCAGATACGGAGGCAGGGTACCACGCACGGCAATTGAAGTAAAGCTATGGGGCCGTCAGGAAGCCGCCCGTGCGGCGGCCACATCGAGCGCGATCTGCTCCTTGAGCGCGTCGACGCTCGGGAACTTTCGCTCCTCCCGGAGGCGACGGAGAAAGGTCAACGTCACCGTCTGATCGTAGAGGTCGCCGGCAAAATCGAGGACATGAGCCTCCACGGAGAGATCGGTCTCCCCGAACGTGGGCCGGTAGCCGACGTTGACGACGGCCTGATGCTGACGCGCCCAGGCCAGGAGCCGGCACACGTAGACGCCGACCGGCAGCCCCAGGGGCCGCTCGGTCTTCACGTTCGCCGTGGGGAAGCCGAGCGTCCGTCCCCTTCCCGCCCCACGGACGACCTCGCCACGGATCGAATAGGCGCGGCCGAGAAGCCGCTCGGCGTTCGGGAGATCTCCGCGCTGGAGTGCCGCGCGGATCTCCGATGACGAGACGGCGACGCCGTCGACCATGAGCGCCGGCACGATGTGAGCGCGAAACCCGAGCGGAACGGCGAGGCTCTCGAGGAGCTGAGCGTCGCCGCGAGCGCCGCGGCCGAACCGGTGATTGAACCCCACGACGATTTCCCGAGCCTGCGAGCGTGCCGATGAGGACGTCCTGGACGAAGGCCTTGGCCTCGACACTCGCGACGGCCGGCGTGAACGGGATGACCACCGTCGTGTCGATCCCGGTGCCGGCGATCAGCTCCAGCCGTTCCTCGAGCGTCGTGATCGGCATCGGGGCCCGGTCGGGCTGCAGCACTTCCATCGGATGACGGTCGAAGGTGCACGCGAGCGCGCGGATCTTGCCCTGTCGCGCCAGCGCCACGGCCGTGCCCAGGATGGCCCGATGGCCGAGATGAATGCCGTCGAAGGCACCGAGCGCGACGGCACTCGGGCCCGCGTCAGGCGGGGAGGATTCGAGTCCGCGGACGATCTGCATGCAGGATGCGGACGGGCCTGACCTTGCTCCCGCCCGCCATCAATTCGCCGACGCCGATCATCGGACCGGCGATGTCGTGGACCCGCACGAAGCCCTCGGTCCCCGCCGCGGCGGGGATGACGTCGGCCGGCTGACCGTGGCCGAACGTCGCCGCGCCGGGACCGTCGAGGCGGACGACGGGCCATCCAGCCAGCGCCGCCTCGACCGGGCGCACTCGAGACCAGAGCTCGTGTCCGCCTTCCATCAGGTCGGGCCACGATACCGCGTCTCGCAGATCGAAGGGGCCGACCCGGCAGCGCACCAGCGACTCGACGGCGCCGCCGCAGCCCAGCGCGGCGCCGAGGTCCGCGGCGAGCACGCGCACGTACGTTCCCTTGCCGCAGACGACACGGAGCGTCGCCCGCGGTCCGTCGATCTTCTCGATCGCGATCGACCGGATGGTGACCTCGCGCGGCGCGCGCTCCACCTCGATGCCGGCGCGCGCGAGCTCGTAGAGCCGCCGGCCCTGATGGTGGACCGCCGAGTACATCGGCGGCACCTGCTTGATGTGCCCGACGAACGCGCGGCAGACGTCCTCGAGCCGGGCGGGAACGAGGTCGTCCACCGGCGTCTCCGACAGCACGCGCCCGCTCACGTCGTGCGTGTCGGTGGTCAGGCCGAAGCGCACGGTGGCCAGGTACTCCTTGTCCTGGTCGACGAGATACGGCGTGATTTTCGTCGCCTCGCCCACGAGGATCGGCAGCACACCGGTCGCGTCGGGATCGAGCGTACCGGCGTGACCGATCCGCCGCACCCCGAGACGCCGTCGCACGATGGCCACGACGTCGAACGAGGTCGCACCCCGTCCCTTGTCGACGACCAGGACGCCGGAGCGAATCGACTCGTCGCTCACGAGGTTCCGTTCGCGTCGACCGCGCGCCGCACCGCCGAGAGCAAGAGCCGCGTGGCGTCGGGGAGCGGCCCGGGGACCGTGCATCCGGCGGCGTTCACGTGGCCTCCGCCGCCGAACTGCGCGGCGATCTTCTGAACGTCGACGTCGCCTTTGCCCCGCAGGCTCACCTTCACCGTGCCGTTCAGCTCGCGGAGGAGACAGGCGACACGCACCGAGGCCACGGAGCGCGGATAGTTCACGAGCTCTTCGGACTCGACGATCCGTTCCGGGATGGAGTCTGCCGACAGCGCGAGCCAGCCCACCCGCCCGTCCTCGCTCACCTCGACCCGGGCGAGGGCCTCGCCGAGCCAGTGCAGCGCGTCGGGCGCCCGGCGCTCGTAGAGCGATTCGGACACGAGCTCCGGACGGGCGCCGGCGGCGACGAGCGCCGCCGCGATCGTGAAGGTACGGGCCGTGACGTTGGAGTACCGGAACGAGCCGGTGTCCGTGTGGATCGCCGTGTACAGGTTCGTGGCGATCGCCGGCGTCAGCGATACCCGGAGTGCCGTGAGGAGCTCGTACACCATCTCGCCAGTGGCCGCGGCCGTCACGTCGATCCAGTTCACGTGACCGTACCGGCGGTTGTCGGGATGATGGTCGATGTTCACGACGACCCGGGCGGCGTCGCGAGCCTGGTCGATGAGTCCCTCGGTGCGCTGAGGGTTCGGACAGTCCGTCAGCACGACCACGTCGAAGCGGCCGTCGAGCCGGTCGAGCGTCCGATAGCGATCCACACCGGGCAGGAAGGCGAGCAGGTCCGGCGATGGATGCGGACCGCCGTACACGACGCTCCAGTCCCTTGCTTCGAGCGCCAGCCCGAGCGCCAGCAAGGTGCCCAGGACGTCGGCGTCCGGGTGGACGTGACCGAGCATGAGGGCGCGCCCGCGGTGGCCGAAGGGCTCCAGCACCGCGGCGGACGGCACCGGGCGCGTGTGCTCGATGGGGCCGCTCACGGTCCGGTTTCGCCGCCGACCCGCCGGAGCAGGGCCTGGATGTGCGCCGCGTGCTCCATCGACCGGTCGGGCCGGAAGTCGAGCTCGGGCGTGACGCGTAGCTCGAGATGCTGGCGGAGCCAGTTGCGGATGAAGCCCCGGGCGCTGGCGAGGGCCGCCAGCGATCCGGTCCACTGGTCCTCGTCACCGAGGACTGATACGAAGACCTTGGCGGTGCGCAGGTCCTGCGAGGCCTCGACCTCGGTGACCGACACGAATCCGAGCCGCGGATCCTTGAGCTCACGCTGGAGGAGTGTCGAGATCTCCTCCTTCAAAAGCTGATTGACCCGATCCAGTCGCTTGCGTTGCATCAGAGAATCTCCACTGACGTGTCGAGCACTCGCCCGGCGACGTTGTCTTCGATGTAGTCCAGCGCCTTGGCGACGACCTCGTTGGCGTGTCGCGCGTTGGCGGAGACGTAGGCGATCGCGAGTGTGGCGCGCTGCCAGAGATCCTGGTGGTCGACCTCGGCCACCGAGACCTCGAACCGCGCCCGCACCTTCTCCTTGAGACCCTTCAGGACGTGCCGCTTGTCCTTGAGGGATTCGACGTCCGGCAGGTGCAGCTCGACGAGTCCAAGCGCGACGCGCGCTGCCGACATCGGCCCCTCCGGCGCGCTCCTTCGCTACAGTGTGCGCGCCACTTCCTCGCTCGTGTAGACCTCGAGGATGTCCCCGGGTTGCACGCCGTTGACTCCGTCGACGCCGATGCCGCACTCGAGTCCGGCGAGCACCTCGCGAACTTCGTCCTTGAAGCGCTTCAGCGAGCCGACCGTGCCCTGGCCGAAGATCTCGTCGCCGCGGCGCACCCGCACCTTCGCGTTGCGTACGATCTTGCCTTCCGACACATACGAGCCGCAAATCGGGCCGAGCTTGGAGATGACGAAGATCTGACGAACTTGTGCCTTGCCGAGCGCCGTCTCGCGGATCTCCGGCGCCAGCATGCCGGCCAGTGCGGCTTTGAGATCGTTGATCGCCTCGTAGATGACGTTGTAGTTCCGGATGTCGACGCCGTTCGCCTGCGCCTGGGCCGTCGCCTTGGGCTCGGCCTTCACGTTGAATCCCAGCACGATCGCGTTGGACGCCGAGGCCAGCATCACGTCGCTTTCGGTGATCATGCCGACCGAGCTGTGGATGACCTTCAGCTTTACCTCGTCGGTCGAAAGCCGCTCGAGCGATTCGCCCAGCGCCTCGACCGAGCCCTGCACGTCGGCCTTGAGGATGAGCCGCAGCTCCTTGACCTCGCCGGTCTGGATCTGCTTCTGCAGCCCCTCGAGGGTGATACGTGTCGACGCCTTGCCCTTGGCCTTCTCCCGGTCGAGCCGCATCGTCGCGATCTGCCGCGCCTTGCGCTCGTCCGAGACGGCCACCAGCACGTCGCCCGCGGCCGGGACCCCGGACAGCCCCTGGATCTCGACGGGATCCGACGGCCCGGCGCTCTTGACCTTCTTGCCGGCGGGGTCGAGCAGCGAGCGAATCCGCCCGGAGTAGGAGCCGACGACGACCGCGTCGCCTTCTTTCAGGGTTCCGTTCTGGATCAGCGCCGTGGCCACCGGCCCGCGGCCCCGGTCGAGCCGGCCTTCGATGATGACACCCTTGGCCGCGCGACTGGAATTGGCCTTGAGCTCGAGGATCTCGGACTGGAGCGCCGTCATCTCGAGGAGCTGGTCGATCCCCGTGCCCATCTTGGCCGAGGTCGGGACGAAGATCGTCTGGCCGCCCCACTCTTCCGGGACGAGGTTCAGATTGGACAGCTCGCGCTTCACGCGATCGGCGTCGGCCTCGGGCCGGTCGATCTTGTTCACCGCGACGATGATCGGGACGTTCGCGGCGCGGGCGTGGTTGATCGCTTCCTGCGTCTGCGGCATCACGCCGTCGTCCGCCGCGACGACCAGGATGACGATGTCGGTCGCCTGCGCCCCGCGCGCTCGCATCGCCGTGAACGCCTCGTGGCCCGGCGTGTCGAGGAACGTGACCTTGCCGTGCGAGGTCGTGACCTGATAGGCGCCGATGTGCTGGGTGATGCCGCCGAACTCCTTCTCGGCCACTTTCGACTTCCGAATGGCGTCCAGCAACGACGTCTTGCCGTGGTCGACGTGTCCCATGACCGTGACGACCGGCGGGCGCAGCGAGAGCTGAGCTGGGTCGACGTCTTCCTCGTCGACCACGTCGCCCTCGACCGAGCGGATCTCGACGTCCACGTTGAACTTGTCGGCGACGAGCTTGGCCGCGGTCGGATCGAGGAGCTCGTTGACCGTGGCCATCACGCCGAGCTCGAGCAACGCCTTGATGACCTCACCCGACTTCCGCCGCATTTTCTCGGCGAGCTCGCCGACCGTGACCGATTCCGGGACGCGGATGAGCTCGCGCCTGGCCTCGACCGGCGGCGCGGGCGCTTCCTCGACGAGGACCGTTGCGGCCGCGGCGGGCGCGACGGCAGCGGGTGCGATCGGCGCAGGCGCGGGCATCGGGGGCGCCGGTGGCGCCGCCGGACCGGCGGCTGCCGGGCGAATGACGGTCGGCGGCTGGGCCGCGGGTCGAGGCGGCGGAGGCGGCGCTGCTGGACGCGGCGGCGAGACCGTGACTCTCGGCGGCGCGAACGGGCCCGCGGGCTGGCGCCTTGGCGGGGGCGCCGGAGCGCCACGCTCGAGTGGCCGGAACGGAACGATCTTGGGCTCAGGCTTACTCGGCCCTGCAGGCGCGGGCGGAACGGGCGGCGGCGCGAGCGGCGCAGCCGGCTTGGGAACGACGGGCTCGGGCGGCGCGGCAACCACGGTGGGCTCGGGCACGATTTCGGGCTCCGGCTCCGGTACGAACGGCGGTTGCGGCGCGATGTCCGGCACGGCTCCAGCGGGTTTCGGCTTCACGATCGTCGCAGCCGGCTTGACGTCGGCGGCCACTTCGTCCTCGGTCTTGGCCTTCTTCGACCGAGAGGCGGGCTTTTTCGCGACGAGATCGCCCGCGGCCGCATCGCCGGCCTCGTCCGTTTTGGGCTTCGGGTACGCGCTTGGGCTTCGGCGCTTCCGGCAGGTCACGGCCCTTGCCGAGCTTCACGCGCAGCGCGTTCGCGAGCGCGCTGTCGAGGGGACTCATGGCCCGGACGCCCTTGTGGCCCATCTCCTCGGCCGCGACCATCAGATCTTTGCTGGTCACGCCGAGCTCCTTGGCGAGCTCGATCACCTTTATCTTGGCTGCTGCCACTGTCCCCTCACCTCCCTACGCTCTCACCGTGATCACTGCGACATCGCCGATCGCTCCCGCGCCGGCCTCACACAAGAGCGTGCCCTCCGGGCTCGCTTCGGCCAGCGCAGCCTGTGGCTCACGCCCCGCGGCGGCTCGCACCGTCGCGACCAGATCCGGACCTGCCTCACTGGGCTTTCTGAATGCGTGACCGAGCCGACCGCGGCTCAGGCCGCGCTCGAGACATTCGGGCTCGGGACACACATACGCGCCGCGGCCTGTCGCGCGAGGCCCGCAGTCCACGACCACCGTTCCGCTCGGCGTTCGGGTCAGCCGCACGAGGTCGGCCTTCGGCCGAGCTCGCCGACATCCAAGACACGTGCGGCTCGGGGGTGTCTTCACGACGGCGTCGGATCTCCCTGAGGCGGCGCGGGCGGGTCGGCCGCATGCGCGGCCTTCGCCTCTTGCGCCGCGCGGTGGTCCGCCACGAGCTTCTCGGCGGCCGTGTAGATCGCGTCGGCGCGGTCGCCGATCTCGACGACCAGGCCGAGCTTCTCACGACCCGCTCGCACGATCGCGCCGGGCGAGCCGAGCCCCGCGCTGACCAGCACCTCCGCGAGCGCCGCGTCGACTCCGGGGAGCATCTCCAGCGCGGCGCGGTCCTCGATGGACACGGCCTCGCTCGGCGCGCGCTCGGCCTCGAGCTCGGACTCGCTCTTGATGTCGATGCGCATGCCCGTCAGCTTCGCCGCGAGCCGCGCGTTCTGGCCCTTCTTGCCGATGGCCAGCGAGAGCTGATTGTCCGGCACGATCACCGTCGCGGAGGGTTGCCCCTCGCTGTCGGCCTCGTGGATCGTGACCGACGAGACCTTCGCGGGCGAGAGCGCGCGCGCCACGAACGTCGCGGGGTCGTGCGACCACTCGATGATGTCGATCTTCTCGCCGCGCAGCTCGCGGCTGATGACCTGGATGCGCGTGCCGCGAAGACCGACGCAGGCGCCGATCGGATCGACATCGCGCTTGGTCGAGGCGACCGCGACCTTCGCCCGCTCGCCCGCCTCGCGCGCGGTGGCCTTGACCAGCACGATCCCCTCCTGGATCTCGGGGATCTCGGTCTGGAAGAGTCGCGCGAGGTAGCCCGGATGCGTGCGCGACAGCGAGATCTGGGGGCCCTTGGCCGTCCGGCGCACCTCGAGCACGTAGGCGCGAATCCGGTCTCCCGGGTTGTAGCGCTCGCCGAGGATCTGCTCCCGCTCCGGCAGGATGGCCTCGGCCTTGCCGATCTCGAGGATCACGTTGCGCTTCTCGATCCGGTGCACGATGCCGCGCAGGATCTGACCTTCCTTACCCGCGAACTCCGAGTAGATGCCCTCGCGCTCGGCGTCACGCACTTTCTGGAGGATCACCTGCTTGGCCGTCTGGGCCGCGATCCGTCCAAAGTCCTGCGGCGGCCGCTCCTGCTCCAGCTCGAGCTCGTCGTCGAGCTCCGCGTCCGCGTTCAGCGCCTTGGCGTCGGCCAGGCTGATCTCCTGCTTGTCGTCGGTGACCTCCGTGACCACTTTCTTTCTGCAGTACACCCGGAGATCGCCACTCTTGCGGTCGATGTGCATCCGCCAGTTGTCCGAAGCCCCGAGCGTCTTGCGCGAGGCCGAGAGCAGGGCAGACTCCAGCGCCTCGAAGAGGATCTCCTTGTCGATCCCCTTCTCGCGCCCCATCTGCTCGATAACGGTGATCAGCTCTCGGTTCATGGTTTCCTTGACTCGCCCAGATTCTACGCCTTGCGGGCCCAGGGGACCTCTGCCTCCAACCGCGCCTTCGTGACCTCGCTCCGGCGGAGCTCGGTTCGCTCGCCGTCCCGCTCCAGCACCAGCCGCTCGGGGCCGACCTCGGCCAGGCGCCCGTGAAACTCGGCGCCGCCGGC
The DNA here is from genome assembly GCA_963789955.1 of uncultured Candidatus Rokubacteria bacterium. Classification (GTDB taxonomy): domain Bacteria; phylum Methylomirabilota; class Methylomirabilia; order Rokubacteriales; family CSP1-6; genus AR31. The sequence goes on along the minus strand of CAWBMV010000006.1, from coordinate 221,589 downwards.
CAGCCAGCAGCGGACCTGCTTGCCCGTCGCCCAGCGGTACTCCCGGTCCTTCTTGAGCTGGCGGTCGAGTCCCGGCGACGACACTTCGAGGTCGTAGCCCCCCTCGATCACCGCGGCGGCGTCCAGCACGTCTCCCAGCTCCCGGCTCAGGCGTTCGCAGTCGCCGACCCCGACGCCGCCCGGCTTGTCGACGTACAGCCGGAGCACGCCTCGAGGCCGGAGCCCCCGCCAATCCAGGTCGACCAGCTCCAGCCCGTGGTCACCGACCACCGGCGCGACCGTCTCCTCGATCAGGGCGATCCTTTCGACATCGTCCATGGACCACGGGCGCGGCGCCCAACACCTCCATCTCAGTCGGCAAAACTAAAAAAAGCGGGCTAAGCCCACTTTTTCAAGAATTTAGCACGTGTTCCGACCGGAGGCAAGGCGGAGGCATACTTATCCCGCCTGCACCGGGAGCAGCGAGGACCCTTGACGGGGCTTGCTACTTGTAACCTGGCTTCTTGTTCGCGCCCTTGACGCCGGGATCGTAGATCAGGCGGGCGACCGGCTTGCCGTCGCGGATGTGCGACTCGAAGATCTCCTTCAAGTCGGATTCCTGGACGCCGCCGTACCAGACGTTCTCCGGGTAGAAGACGAGCATCGGACCGTGACCGCACTGCGAGAAGCAGCCGGCCTTGTTGATGCGGATGTCCGCCTTGAGCCCGGCCTTCACCGACTCGTCGCGGAGAAACTTCACGTACTGCTCGACGTTGCCCTGAGTCGGACACGAATCGCCGGTCGTGCACACGAAGACGTGAGTCTTGTACTGTCCCATCACGAGGCCTCCACGGCCGCCGGCTTCGCGGCCTTGCGCTCGGCGATGAACTTGTCGACTTCCTCGCGCATCGCCTGGACGATATCCTTCTCCGGCACCTTGCGAATCACGTCTCCGTTCTTGAAGATCAGCCCGATCCCGCGCCCGCCGGCGACGCCGATGTCCGCGACACGCGCCTCACCGGGGCCGTTGACCTCGCAGCCCATCACGGCGATGTGGATCTCTTCGTTCAGCCCTTTGAACTCGTCCTCGACTTCCTTCGCGAGCTTGACCAGGTCGACGTCCGCGCGGCCGCACGACGGACACGACACGAAGGTCAGGCCGCCCTTGCGCAGGCCGAGCGACTTGAGGATCTGGATCCCGACGCGGACTTCTTCGGCCGGATCGGCCGAGAGCGACACGCGAATCGTGTCGCCGATCCCTTCCGACAGGAGCGCGCCGAGACCGATCGCCGACTTGATCGTGCCCACGCCCGGCGTGCCGGCCTCGGTGACACCGAGGTGGAACGCGTAGTCGACCTTGTCGGCCAGCATCCGGTAGGCCTCGATCATCATCAAGGGATCGGAAGCCTTCAGCGAGATCTTCATCTCGGGATAGTTCAGATCCTCGAGGATGCGGATGTGACGGAGCGCCGACTCGACCATGCCTTCCGCGGTCGGCCCGTTGTGCTTGGCCAGCAGATCCTTTTCGAGCGAGCCGCCGTTGACGCCGATGCGGATCGGGATCTTCTTGTCCTTGGCGACGTTGACGACCTCTTGCACGAACTGCTTGCCGCCGATGTTGCCGGGATTGAGCCGCAGGCCGTCGACGCCCTGCTCGAGCGCGATCAACGCCAGCTTGTAGTTGAAGTGGATGTCCGCGACGAGCGGGATGCGGATCTGCTTCTTGATCTCACCGAGCTTCTCGGCGGCTTCCTTGACCGGCACCGCGCACCGGACGATGTCGCAGCCGGCCGCCTCGAGTGACCAGATCTCGAGCAACGTCGCCTGGACGTCGCGCGTGTCGGTCTTGGTCATGGACTGCACGGTGATCGGGGCGCCGCCGCCGACCGCGAGGCTGCCCACCTTGATCTGCCGCGTCTGCCGCCGTGTAATCATTGAACCGTCCTATCTAAAGATTCTGAATGCGTCGATCCGGACGAGGTCATTGTAAATCGCGAATACCATCAAGAGCAGCAGAAGAACGAGCCCGAGCTGCTGCGCGGCCTCGCGCTTCTTGAGCGACACCGGCCGGCCCAGAATTCCTTCGATGACGAAGAACAGAAGATGGCCGCCGTCGAGCATCGGCACCGGGAGGAGATTCAGCACCGCCAGATTCACGCTGATGATCGCCGTGAACTGCGCGAGCGAGGGCAACCCCTCGCGGCGCTGACGCTCCCCTTCCGCCGCGATCTGGATCGGGCCACCGAGGTTCGAGAGGGGCAACTGCAGGGTCACGAGCTTCCAGAGCCCCTTGGCGGTCAGCACCGTCATGTCCCAGGTCCTGACGGTGCCGTAACCCATCGCCTGGAGCGGATTGTATCGCTCGTAGCGAACGGCTTTCATGACGATGCCGACGCCGATGCGCCCGATCTCGACGTCCTGACCCGTCGGGCTCTTCTCCTTCACCGTGGTCGCCGTCACGTGCAGGGTCACGGGCTTGCCCTCGCGCTGGACGACGATCTCGAAGGTCTGCCCGCCGCGCTTCTGGATCGCCTGGGTGAGCTCGTCGGGCGTGAAGACCGTCTGGCCCGCCACGCCGATGACGGTGTCCCCGGGGCGCAGGCCGGCCCGCTCGGCCGGAGAGCCCGAGGTGACCGCGCCGATCTGCGGCGTGAGCTGCGGGCCGATGCCGAGGTCCCACTCCTCCCGCTCTTCCTTGAAGATCGGGTCGCGTACGGTGACCCGCCGCGGCGTGATCTCGACCTCCCGCTTGGCTCCGTCGCGCACGATCCCCAACCGCAGCGGTTGGCCCTGCGAGTTCATGATCGCCCGATAGAGCTCCTCCCAGAACGCGATCGGGCGACCGTCGATCGACCCCACCGTGTCCCCCGGTTGCAGCCGCGCAGCCGCGGCCGGGCCGTCGTCGGCGACGCGCCCGACGATCGCCGGAGACACCGGACGCCCGATGGTCGCGAGGACGATGCCGAAGATCACGGCGGCGAGCACGAAATTCATCCCGGGGCCGGCGAACACGATCAGGAAGCGCGCCCACAGCGGCTTGAGCGCGAACGCCTTCTTGGGGTCGTAGTCCGGCGAGCCGCCCCCTTCGAGCGGATTCTCCTCGCCGACCATCTTCACGTACCCGCCCATCGGAATCGCCGACAGGCAGTACTCGGTCTCCTTGCCGCGCCACCGCGCGAGCACCGGACCGAAGCCGATCGAGAAGCGCTCGACGCCGACACCGGTCCATCGGGCGACCAGGAAATGGCCGAGCTCGTGGACCAGGATGAGGATGCCGATGACGATGACGAACGAGAGGATGGTCGTCACGAGGAGCGCGCTCCCTGACGGATGTCGATCGCGCGCTGCACGGAACGGCGCGTGTCGGCGTCGACCGCCACCAGGGCCTCGATCGAGTCGAGGTCGCCGGCGCGGGAGGCGTTGAGCGCCTCCTCGATGAGCTCCGCGATCGCGTTGAAGCCGATGCGCCGGTCGAGGAACGCCGCCACCGCGATCTCGTTGGCGGCGTTGAGCACCACGGGCGCCGAGCTATTGGACTCGAGCGCGGTGCGCGCGAGCCGCAGGCACGGGAACTTGTCGACGTCGGGCTCGTAGAACGTGAGCTGCCCGGCGCGCACCAGATCGAGGCGGGCGGTCGGCATCGGCCGCCGCTCCGGATACGTGAGCGCGTAGAGGATCGGCACGCCCATGTCCGCCACGCCCATCTGGGCGATCACGCAGCCGTCGATGTACTCCACCATCGAGTGCACGATCGACTGCGGGTGCACCACGATCTGGACCTGATCGGACGCGACGTCGAACAGCCAGCGCGCCTCGATCACCTCGAGGCCCTTGTTCATCAGAGTGGCCGAGTCGATCGTGATCTTCGCGCCCATCTTCCACGTCGGGTGCTGGAGCGCGTCCTCGACCGTCACCGTCGCGAGCCGCGCTTTCGGCGTCTCCCGGAAGGGACCGCCGGACGCTGTCAACAGGATACGGTGAACGTCGGCCCGGCTGTGGCCGGCGAGGCACTGGAAGATCGCGCTGTGCTCGGAGTCGACCGGCAAGAGCTTCACGCCCCGCGCCCGGGCCGCCGCGGTCATCAGCCGCCCGGCCATGACGAGGGTTTCCTTGTTGGCGAGCGCCACGGTGCGCCCGGCCTGGATCGCGGCCATGGTCGGGAGCAGGCCGGCGCCGCCGACCAGCGCCGAGACCACGATGTCCGCTTTCACGTCGCGGGCCAGCGCCACCAATCCCTCGGGACCGGCGAGCAGCTCAGGACGCGGCGCCGGGAGGAGGCGCGCCAGCTGGTCGCGGGCGTCCGCCTCCAGCAGCGCGACGGCGCGCGGCGAGTACTTCTTGCAGAGGTCCGCGACCCGCTCGACGTTCGACCCGCGCGCCGCGAGCGCCGCCACCGAGAATTCCTCGGGGAAGCTCGACACGAGGTCGAGGGTTCGAAGACCGATGGATCCCGTTGCTCCGAGCAGCGTAATGCTTTTCATGCGCGGCACCAGGCGTACAAAGAATAGAGGTAAAGGGCCGGGGCGTTGAAGAGCAAGCTGTCGATCCGGTCGAGCATGCCGCCGTGACCCGGGATGAGGTCGCCAGTGTCCTTGGTTCCGATGCTTCGCTTGATCGCCGACTCCGCCAGGTCGCCGACCTGGCCGATCACGCCGAGGACGACGCCGGCTCCGGCGGCGCCGAGCAGACCGCACGCCGGGAGCAGCCAGAATCCCAGCGCCAGCGCGGCGGCGACCGAGACGATGACTTGAGCGATCGCACCCTCGACGGTCTTGCCGCGGGCTCAAGACCGGCGCGAGGCGGTGGCGGCCGACCGAGGAGCCGACCAGGTACGCGGCCGATTCGCCGGCCCACGTCACGCCGACGAGAAACAGCACGAGCTGCGGGCCGTCCGCGCGGCCTTGAAGCCAGATCGCGTAGCCGAGAAGCCAGCCGATGTAGATCGCGCCGAACAGGGTGTTCGCGGTCGACTCGACCAGCGGACGTCCCGAGCTCCAGAGCGGTGCGCTGCAGATCAGGCCGACACCGACCAGAAGCGCCAGCTCCGGGGTCGGCATCCAGCGGACCGCGTGTCCATCGATGCCGAGCCCTGTATAGAGGCTCGTGGCGAAGCTGGCCGTGAGTGCGGCGCCGACGCCGACCGTGAGCCACGTGGCAATCGGGCGCCCCGTGCGCTCGAACATGCGCGCGAGCTCTCGGCAGGCCACCGCGCTCGCCGCCACCACGAGCAGCTGGAACACCCACGCCGGCGCCCCGGTCGTGACCCACACGAAGACCGGAATCAGCACGATGGAGCTGGCGATGCGCTTCCAGGCCGGCGAGATGGCTCCGGCTCCAGGAACGGTCACGCGCGCGGCCTCCGTCTCGGCCACGTCACACCTTCCCAAAGCGTCGCGTCCGGCCCTGGAACTCGGCGATGGCGCGATAGAGATCGACGGGCCCGAAATCGGGCCAGAGAGTCGGGGTCACCCAGAGCTCCGTGTAGGCGATCTGCCACAGGAGAAAGTTCGAGATCCGCATCTCGCCGCTCGTGCGGATCAGGAGATCGGGATCGGGGATGTCGGCGGTGTAGAGCGCCTCGCTGATCTTCTTTTCCGAGATGTCCTCGGGCTTGAGCTCCCCCGCCACGATCTGACGCGCCAGCGACCGGAACGCGTCGATCAGCTCGTCCCGCGCTCCGTAGTTGAACGCCATCAACACGGTCAGCCCGGTGTTGTTGCGCGTTTCGTGCACGACGTGGTCGATGCCGCGGCGCACGCCGGACGGCAACCCGTTGGTCCGGCCGAGGACGCGGAGTCGAGCGTTGCGAGCCATCAGCTCGGGCAGCTCCGCGTTGACCGACCGCTCGAGCAGGCTCATGAGCATCGAGACCTCGTCGGGCGGGCGGCTCCAGTTCTCGGTCGAGAACGCGTAGAGGGTCAGGTAGCGGAGGCCCAGCGCCGAGGAGGCGCGAACGATCGAGCGAGCCGACTTCACGCCCTCGTGGTGTCCGGCCACGCGCGGCAGGCCGCGATGGGTCGCCCAGCGTCCGTTCCCGTCCATGATGATGGCCACGTGCTCGGGAACCGGCTGGGCGCGAACGGCCTCGAACAGGTCGCCTTCCGTCAGAATGACAGGATCTCCTGCTCCTTCTTCTTGAGCAGCTCGTCGACCTTGGCGATGAAGCGGTCCGTCGTCTTCTGGATCTGGTCGTGGCTGCGGCGCTCCTCGTCCTCGGAGACCTTCTTGTCCTTGGCGAGTGCCTTCAGCCGATCGTTCGCCTCGCGGCGGAGATTGCGGACCGCCACGCGGGATTCCTCGGCGATCTTGTGCACGGTCTTTGCGAGCTGCTTGCGCCGCTCCTCGGTCGGCGACGGCATCGCGAGGCGCACGATCTTGCCGTCGTTGACCGGGGTCAGGCCGAGATCGGAGGTGCTGATCGCCTTCTCGATCGCCTTGAGCTGGCCCGCTTCCCAGGGCTGGATCACGATCGTCCGGGCGTCGGGGACCGAGATGGACGCCATCTGGTTGACGGGTGTCGGCGTGCCGTAATAGTCGACGCGGATCCCGTCGAGCAGGCCGGCCGAGGCGCGGCCGGTGCGCACCGTCGCGAGCTCCCGCCCGAGCGCCTCGAGGGCGCCGGTCATCTTCGCCTCGATTTCCTTCATCACGCCCTGCGTGTCCGCCATTGACGTCATCCTCCCGACGATACGATCGAGCCCACGGTTTCGCCGAGGACGATCCGCTTGATGTTCCCGGACCGGTTCAGGTCGAAGACGACGATCGGCAGCTTGTTGTCCATGCAGAGGGAGATCGCGGTGGCGTCCATGACTTGAAGCCCCCGGTTGAGGACCTCGATGTACGTCACGCGCTCCAGCCGCTGGGCGTTGGCGTCCTGCTTGGGGTCGGCCGAGTAGATCCCGTCGACCTTCGTCGCCTTCATGATCGCGTCGGCACCGATCTCGACGGCCCGCAGGGCTCCCGCGGTGTCCGTCGTGAAGAACGGGTTGCCCGTGCCCGCCGCGAAGATCACGATGCGTCCCTTCTCGAGGTGACGGATCGAGCGCCGTCGGATATAGGGCTCGGCGACCGCCCGCATCTCGATGGCCGACAGGACCCGCGTCTGCAGGCCGACTTTCTCGAGCCCGTCCTGGAGAGCCAGCGCGTTGATGACCGTCGCCAGCATCCCCATGTAGTCGGCGGTGGCGCGCTCCATGCCGCCGGCGCTCGCGGCGACTCCGCGGAAGATGTTGCCGCCGCCGATGACGATCGCGATCTGCACCCCGAGTGCCGCCACCTCGCGCACCTCGGAGGCGATCCGATCGATCACGAGCGGGTCGATCCCGTAGCCCTGGCTCCCGGCGAGCGCCTCTCCCGAGAGCTTCAGGAGAATACGGCGGTAGGCGGGGCGGCCGGAGCCGGCAGCCGCCGTCATGCTACCCCCCCTCGCCCACCTGGAAACGGGCGAAGCGCTTGACGACGATGCGCTCACCGGTCTTGGCGTTCACGCCGTCGACGAGCTCGCGGACCGTCGTCTTGCCCGAGGCGTCCTTGATGAACTGTTGCTCGAGCAGGCATTGCTCGGTAAAAAACTTTTCCAGCTTGCCCTCGATGATCTTGTCGATCACCTGAGGCGGCTTCTTCTGGTCGGCCATCTGGCCGCGGTAGATCTCGCGTTCCTTCTCGATGACCGCGTGCGGGCACGTCCTCGCGCGCGACATAGGACGGATTCGCTGCCGCGACCTGCATCCCGAGATCCTTCACCAGATCCTGGAAGGCGTCCGTGCGCGCGACGAAGTCCGACTCGCAGTTGACCTCGATCAGCACCCCGAGCTTGGCGCCGTGGTGGATGTACGTTCCGATGGCGCCCTCGCGAGCCTCTCGATGTGCACGCTTGCCGGCCTGGGCCAGGCCCTTCTTTCGGAGGAACTCGAGGGCGGCCTCGAGGTCGCCGTTGGCCGCCTGGAGGGCCTCCTTGCAGTCCATCACGCCGGCGCCCGTCCGGTCGCGAAGCTCCTTGACCTGCTGCGGGGTCGCGGCCATGCCCTAGTCCTCCGCCTCGGCCGCGGCCAGCTCCGCGCCCTCGGCCGGCACCTCCGCCGCCGCGGCCTCGCCCTCGTCCTTGCCGAGCGTGCCGCGTCCCTCGTTGACGGCGTCGGCGATGCGCGAGGTGATCAGGCGCACCGCGCGGATCGCGTCGTCGTTGCCGGGGACCGGATAATCGATCCCGGTCGGATCGCAGTTGGTGTCGACGATCGCGACGATCGAGATGCCGAGCCGCTGAGCCTCGGCGACCGCGATCTTCTCCTTGCGAGGATCGATGATGAAGACCGCCGCCGGCAGCTGCTCCATCAACTTGATACCGATCAGCGCCTTCTCGAGCTTTTCCCGCTCCCGATCGAGCTCGAGCGCTTCCTTCTTGGGCACGCGCTCGTACTCACCCGTCTCCTTCATCTCCTCGAGCTTCTTGAGCCGGGTGATCGACTTGCGGATCGTCGTGAAGTTCGTCAGGGTCCCGCCGAGCCAGCGCTGGTTGACGTAGAACATGCCGCAGCGGCTCGCCTCCTCGAACACGGTCTCCTGGGCCTGCTTCTTGGTCCCGATGAAGAGCACCGTGCCGCCGCCCGCGGCGAGGTCGCGCACGAACCCGTAGGCCTCACGGAACTTCTTGAGGGTTTTCTGAAGGTCGATGATGTAAATGCCGTTGCGCTCACCGAAGATGTACTTCTGCATCTTCGGGTTCCAGCGCTTGGTCTGATGGCCGAAATGCACTCCGGCCTCGAGCAGCTCCTTCATCGTCAATGCGGCCATGGATCCTCCTTCGGTTTGCCTCCGCCGCGCTCAGCAGGCTCGCCCCGGCGGGCGACGCCCTGCCACCGAAAGTGCGCGGCGTGTGTAATGGTGAGCTACGTCGTGTACTTGGCGTTGAGCCGCACGTACTCCTCGCTCAGATCGCACGTCCAGACCCGGTCCTCACCGCGGCCCAGACCGAGATCGATCGAGATCTCATATTCCGACAATCCCATGATCTCCCGAATGCGCTCGATACGCACGCCTTCCTTCTGCATCCCGCGCTCGACCAGGCGCTCGTCCCCGAAGGCGATCGCGACCTTCGCCCGGGTCGATCCGGGCCGGCGACTTGCCCAGGGCCATCATGATGCGGCCCCAGTTGGGGTCCTGGCCGTTGATCGCCGTCTTGACCAGGGGCGAGTTCGGCCACGGCCCGCGCGGCGTTCAGCGCGTCCTTGCCGTTCGCCGCCCCGCGCACCGCGACCGTCACGAGCTTCGTGGCGCCCTCGCCATCGGCCACGAGCATCCGGGCCAGCTTGGTCATCACCGCGTCGAGGCCCAGGGCGAACTGGCGGATGCCCCGCGAGCCCGTCTCCAGAGGCGTGTTCTCGGCGAGGCCGTTGGTCAGGACCGCCACGGTGTCGCTCGTCGACTGATCGGAGTCGACGGTCGTTCTGTTGAAGGAGCGATCGACGGCCCGCCGTAGAACCGGAGCGAGCGCGCCTCGCGCCACCGCCGCGTCCGACGCGACGAAGCAGAACATCGTCGCGAGGTGCGGCTCGAGCATCGCGACGCCCTTCGCGATCCCGCCGATGGTGACGGGGCGACCGGCGATCTCGACGCGCACCGCGGCCTCTTTGGGCTTGCGTGTCGGTCGTCATGATCGCTTCGGCCGCCGCCCGCCGCCCTTGCGGCGAGAGCGACTTCACGAGATTGGGCATCGCCGCGCGGATCTTGTCCATCGGCAACGGAATGCCGATGACGCCGGTCGCCGCGACCAGCACATGCCCGGCCGGGATCCGGAGCAGATCTCCGACGATCCGCGTCATCTCGCGCGCATCGGCGATGCCCTGCTCGCCGGTGCAGACGTTGGCGCAACCGCTCGAGGCGACGATCGCCTGCGCCTGGCCACCGCGCACGTGCTCGGACGACACCAGCACCGGCGCGCCCTTGACCTGATTCGACGTGAACACCGCGGCGGCACGCGCCGGGGTCGAGGAATAGATGAGGGCGAGGTCTTTCTTACCGCTCGGCTTGATGCCGGCCACGACGCCGCCGGCGAGGATCCCCGGCACCGCCGTAATGCCGCCGTCGAGCCACTGGAGCTCTGCCGGCGCCATGCCTAGGGGTACACGGGCGGGGCCTCGAGCCCGGTCCGCTCGCCCCAGCCGAACATGATGTTGAGATTCTGGATACCGTTCGCGGCGCCGCCCTTGCCGAGGTTGTCGAGCGCCGAGACACACACCGCACGGTTGGTCCGCGGGTCCGCCACGACGGTGACGTCGCAGTAGTTGGAGCCGACGACCGTGCGCGTGGTCGGGCGCTCACCCTCGTCGAGCACGCGAACGAACGGCTCACCCGCGTAGAACTCGCGATAGACGTCGAGCAGGCGCGCCGTCGTCGCCGCCGACGCGAGCGGCACGGAGGCCGTCGTGAACAGCCCGCGATTGAGCGGCACCAGATGGGGCGTGAACGCGACGCGCAAGGGCGATCCGGCGAGAGCCCCGAGCTCCTGCTCGATCTCCGGCGTGTGCCGATGCGTCGCCATCCCGTAGGCCTGCACGTTCTCGTTGGCTTCCGTGAAGAGATACATCGGGTCGATCTTTCGACCCTGCGCCCCGGCTCCGGTCACGCCGGACTTTCCGTCGATGACGACGCCTTCGAGCCGCGCGAGCCCCGCCCTGAACAGCGGCGCCGTCGCGAGGATCGCGCCGGCCGGGTAGCAGCCCGGTGTGGCGACGAGCGCGGCCTGCGCGATCGCCTTCCGGTGGAGCTCGGCGAGGCCGTAGACAGCCTCCCCGAGGCCGGACAGATCGATGTGCGGCGCCTTGTACCACGTCACGTAGTCGTTCGGATCGCGCAGCCGATAGTCGGCGGAGAGATCGATCGCGCGCCGCCCGCGAGCCCGCAGAATCGGCACCGCCTTCTGCGATTCCATATGCGGCAGCGCGAGGAAAACCACGTCGGCGACACTCGCGAGCCACTCGGCGTCGAGGTCGTGGAAGCGAAGCTCGCTCAGCCCCCGCAGGTGGGGATAGGCCTTGGTGAGCGCCTCGCCGGCGAGCCGGTCCGAGGTGACGCCCGTCAACGTGATGTGCGGATGGACGCAGAGCAGCCGGAGGAGCTCCGCGCCCATGTACCCGCTGGCGCCGGCGACCGCGACGCGGATCGTCGCCATTAGCGCTTCGAGTACTGGAACTTCTGCCGGGCGCCGGGCTGGCCGTACTTCTTCCGTTCGCGCATCCGCGGATCACGCGTCAGGAGACCGGCCTTCTTCAGCGGGAGCCGGAACTTTTCGTCGAACTTCGCCAGCGCCCGCGAGAGCCCGTGCCGGACCGCGCCGGCCTGGCCCGTGGGACCACCGCCGCCGACGGTCACGAAGATGTCGAACTGCCCGACGGTGCTCGTGACCTCGAGCGGCTGGGCGATGATCATTCGCAGGGTCTCGCGCGGGAAGTAGTCCTCGAACGCCCGGCGGTTCACGACGATGCGTCCGGCTCCCGGCCTGATCCACACCCGCGCGACGGACGTCTTGCGACGGCCGGTCGCGTAAAACCTGTCGACCACCGCTGCCATCTAGCGAACCTCCGGCTTCGTCGTGAGAGTTTCGGGCTGCTGGGCCTGGTGCGGGTGCGCGGCGCCGCCGTAGACCTTGAGCTTCTTGGCCATCGCCCGTCCGAGGCGGGTCTTGGGCAGCATCCCCTGAACCGCCCACTCGATGACGCGTTCGGGATGGGTCCTGAGCATCGTCTCGGCATTCACCTCGCGGAGCCCTCCGATGTAGCCGGAGTGCCAGCGGTACTGCTTGTCCCGCATCTTGCGCCCGGTCAGGTGGACCTTCGCGGCGTTGACGACGACCACGTGATCACCGACGTCGAGGTGAGGCACGAACGTCTGCTTGTGCTTACCGCGCAGGATTGACGCAATGCGGCTCGCGAGACGTCCGAGGACTTGCCCGTTGGCGTCCACGATGAACCACTTGCGCTCGATTTCGCTTTCTTTCGGTACCAACGTCGGCATCTCGCTTCCCCTTGACGCTTCTAAGTAGGCGTCCAAACTGGAAAAACGCAACGCCATACTCTAAGGGAGAAGCAGGGGGCTGTCAACGAATCTTGGTCTTGCCGGGCCAGGGGCAGAGCGTTCGGACCGGACACGCCGGACAGAGCGGCTTGCGCGCGAAGCAGCAGCGGCGCCCGTGCGCCTGCACGAGGTGCGTCGTGAACGTCCATTCCTTTTCTGGAAGTACGTCCGCGAGCTGATCGTGGATTTTCTCGGGGTCATCCGAGCGCGCCAGTCCCAGGCGCTGAGACACGCGGAACACGTGCGTGTCGACCGCGATGGCCTGCTCGCCGAACGCATTGCCCAGGATGACGTTCGCCGTCTTGAGCCCGACTCCGGGCAAGGTCACGAGGGCCGCGCGCGACCGCGGGACTTCGCCGCCGTGCTTGTCGAGGAGCGCGTTCGCCATCGCGATGATCGAGCGGGTCTTCGCGCGGTAGAAGCCGGTGGAGCGGACCTCTTCCTCCAGGACGGCCGAGCTCGCTCGAGCGTAGTCGCGCGCGGTCCCATACTTTTTGAAGAGGGCAGGGGTGACCTGATTCACGCGCTCGTCGGTGCACTGCGCGGACAGAATGGTCGCGACGAGCAGCTCGAGTGGATTCCCGAAGTCGAGGGCGATCTTGGCGTCGGGATAGGCTTTCTTCAGCGCGCGAATGATCTTGCGGGCCCGGGCTCGCTTCGCGTCTCGAGACTCTCGCATGACGCTCCCCTTACGACTACCGGGCCGAGATCCGGATGGCCTCGGGCGTGATGTCGATCCGGCCCAGAGTCACGGGCACCGGGAGCCGGCTGGCGATCCGTGGCGCCGGATCCCACGTGCGGACGACCCAGTCGACGAGCATCGCCGGCACCGGGATCCCCCCGACCGTGACGTGATCGGCGACGAGCGCGAACGGCCGGTCGGTGGCCGGCAGGGCCCGGACTCGCGCCGCGACATCGGGCCCCGGCAGGCTGATGACGAAGGCCAGCGCGCCCTGCTCGAACGTCACCGACGCCGTCTTGAACCCTTTCTGCTCCTTGAGAAACGCCCGGAGATCGTCCTCGCGGATGGTCACCCGCTCGAGGGAGGCGCGGCGGGCGTCGAGCGGAGACAACCGCCCGTTCGCGTGCACGCTGAAGGGGTTGACGAGCACGTCCTCGAACACGAACTGGATGTCGCCGACGCGGAGCAGCGGCGAGCCCGGGCGCTTGAGCTCGCCGACGCGCGCGGCCGCCGCACGGATCTCCACGCGGCCAATGTGTCCGCGCAGGATCGTGTCGTCATGATTCAGATTGATCTCGAGCCCCTGGACGTCGGTCGCCACGTCCGCCAGCGCCCGGCGAACTGCCGCCTGGACCTCGCGCGCGAAGGCGGCCGCCGTCGCGGGGACGTCCTCGGTGAGTCGCCTCGCGCGAACGGTGGCCGTCGAGTTGTCGGGAAGCTGGAATTCGCCGATCACCGGGAACACTCGCGCGAGCGCGCCGTCGGTCTGCAATCGTTCGGCGATCCGTCGCGGCTTCTCGGCGGTCCAGGACGGGCCGACGTCGCCGGTCTTGAGAATCATGTACTCGATCCCGATCGGCTCACCGTCCCAGGCGCGCGTGAACTGGAGCGGGAGACGGTCGCGTGTCCCGTAGTATCGAAAGTTACTCACGGAGAAGAAATTATCGTTCGGGACGACGCTCACGGTCACGGGCTCGCCTCGGCTGTCCTTGCTGATCAGCGCCAGGATCTCGCGCTGCCGCCAGCTGGCGGTGCGCGGCGGCGACTCCAGGACGAACGGAACGCCGAGGCCCGGCAGCTTCCAGCCTGACGGCACCGCCAGGACGGTGGCGCTCACCTGGAGCGCGCACGCCAGCCCGAGCACGATCGCCCCGACGGAGCGCGCACGTCCTTTCAAGAGGCCGAAGGCCATGCCGGCCAGGACAGCGGCGACGGGCATCAGCGGCAAGGTGTAGCGCAGGTTCTTGTTCTGGAGCAGCTCGAAAAGAAGAAACGGTGCCAGGAGCGCGGCCAGCACGATCCATTGCCGTCGCATCGCGGCGATGACGATCCCGACGAGGAGCAGGAGCAGCGCGAGCACTCCGAGCTGGGGCGCGAGCCACGTCGGATAGAGCAGCAGCGCCGTCGCCGTGAGCGGATCCGGGTGACCCGACTCGGCCGCTTGCTTGAACGAACGATTGGCGATCTGGGGGAGCAGGCCGAAGAGGCGCGGCCCGTACCACGGCACGCTGAGCGCGGCCCCCACCAGGATCGCCAGCGCCGCGTAGCCGGCCGCGCGACGGCGCCGGTAACTCGAGGCGACGGCGAGCAGAACCGGGACGAGGACGTACGCCGCGAACGGCGGCTTGGTGAGCATGCCCACGGCGAACACGATCCCCGCGACCAGCGACCACCCGACCCGGGTGAAGCCCTCGGTGAGGAAGATCACGAGCAGCGCGACCGCGACCATCGCGGCCAGCGGCAGATCGAGCTGGAAGCGCAGCGCCGAGAACACCACGAACGGCGCGCAGCCGAACACGACCGCGGCCACGACGCCCTCGGTACCGCCGGCCACGCGCCGGCCGAGCAGATAGACCGCGGCCATGCCGAGGCCGAGAAACGCCAGGATCACGCTCTGGGCCGCCGCCGCGTCCGACGGCGCCAGCCGGTACACGAGGGCGGCCGTGCATGGTACGACCGGCGGATAGAACGACGAGCGCTCGATGATGGTGCGCACGTCGCCCCGCGCCATGTCCTCGGCGCAATGGACGACGCGCTCGAGGTGATTTGCGTGGTCCCATTCGGGCGGCGTGCGGTCGACCGCCAGCCATACCGCCGCGATCAGCACCAGGGCCAGGTAGACGCCGCCGACGATCGCCCATTCGCGAGCAGAGCGCGTGTCGGTCATCGCCGGCCGATCAGCAGAAGCGACGAGCCGAACGGCAGCCGAACGCGAGGAACGAGGTGGCGCTCGAAGGCGAACACGCGCTCGAGCAGCCAGTTGATCGGCGCCGCGGGGTGTCGCAGGTCGTGACCCCGATCTCCGCGCAGGCGCTTCGCCGCGCGGGCCGCGAGCAGCAGCGGAAAGAGCAAGCGTGTTGAAGTAGCTCACCCGCAGCACCGTGAAGCCGGCGCGCTCGACCGCGGCGCGAAGCTCGGCGGCGGTATAGCGGCGGCGATGGCCCAGGACCTCGTCGTGGCCGCTCCAGAGCCACTGATAGGCGGGCACGGTCACGACGAGCAGCCCTCCCTCGCCGACGCTGGTGCGCGCCGCGCGGAGCGTGGCGAGGTCGTCGTCCACGTGCTCGATCACGTCGAGCAGGAGGACGACGTCCGCCCAGCCGTTGCGGCACGCCGAGATCGTCCGGAAGATGGCCGGCCCGCACGTCGAGGCCGGCCGCGCGCGCGGCGGCGACCAGATCGCCGTGCCCGTCCATCCCGACCGCTTCGCCGAACTCGGAGAGCGACGCCGAGCACGTTGCCGCTGCCGCAGCCGAGCTCGAGCAGGCGAACGCGCCGCGGCGGCAGCGCTCGACGGAGCGCGGCGAGAATGACGGCCAGCCGGCCGCGAAACCACCAGTGCGACCGGTCCTCCTCGATGTGGACGGCGACGTAGGCGGCGTCCATCAGCCTCGGCGTCGCGCTTCGCCGAGGAAGCGGCGCAGACGCTCGAGGCCCTCGTGAATGCGCTCGAGCGACGACGCATAGGAGAATCGCAGATAGCCTTCGGCGTTGGCGCCGAAGGCCGCGCCGGGCGTGACCGCGACGTGGCTCGACTCGAGGATCTCGCGGGCGAGGAGGACCGAGTCGGTGGAGAGGTGACGCGCGTTCGCCAGCACGTAGAATGCGCCGGTCGGCTCGGCGCCGACGCCGAATCCAAGGGACCGGAGGCCGGCGATCATCGCGCGGCGCCGGTCGTCGAAGATCGCGCGAAAGCGCCGGCTGTCGTCGCCGGCCTCGCGCAGGGCGGCGACGCCGGCCCACTGCACGAACTCGTTGGTCGAGATGAAGAAGTTGCCGTAGAGCGTCTGCAGCGCCCGGATGTGATCGGGTGGCGCGATGACCCATCCCAGCCGCCAGCCGGTCATGGCGTAGGCCTTCGAGAATCCGTTGAGCACGAAGGCCCGGTCGGTGAACTCGAGGATCGTGCGGTCACGTCCCTCGTAGCTGAGCCCGTGATAGATCTCGTCCGAGACGATGAGGGGACCGTGATCGCGGCTCAGCGCGCCGATCGCCGCCATGCGGTCGGCCGACAGCACGGTTCCCGTTGGATTCGCGGGCGAGTTGATCACGATCGCCCGGGTGCGCGGCCCGATGCGACTCTGGATCGCTTCGGGCCGGTACTGGAAGTTGTCCTCTTCCGTCACTCCGACATAGACCGGCCGCCCCTCGGCGTAGCGGATGAAGTTCGGATAGCACGCGTAGTACGGATCGCTCAGCACCACCTCGTCACCGGGATTCAGGAGATGCCCGAACAGGAGCAGCATGGCCGGCGAGGTGCCCGCCGTGACGAGGATCTGATCCGGCGAGACCGTCACACCGTACGTCTGCGCGTAGTGCTCCGCGATCGCTTCGCGAAGCGGCAGGATACCGAGGCTGTGCGTGTAGCGTGTGCGACCGTCCTTGATCGCGCGCGCCAGCGCGTCGCGGATGGCGGGCGGCGCTTCGAAGTCGGGCTCGCCGAACTCGAGATGGACCACGTCGATGCCGGCGCGCTCGAGCTCCTGCGCTCGTTCGGCGACTTCGACGGCCAGGAACGGCTCGATCTCCTCGATCCGCCGCGCGAACGTCACGGGCGCCTCCTGCCGACTCTTCGCCGTGCTTGCACGATCTGCCAGAGCATGCCGGGCCCATGGCGAAGCACGCCCACTTTGCTCCCGGCCTGATCGGTCCAGTTGACGGGGACCTCGACGATCCGACAGCCGGCGGCCCGGGCCAGCAGCAGGATCTCGACGTCGAAGCCGAAGCCCTCTGTCGAGAGCGCGTCGAACAGCCGGCTCGCGGCCGGCGCGGTGAACGCCTTGAAGCCGCACTGCGAGTCGGCGATGTCCCGCAGACCGACCCGCGCCACTAGCCAGTTGAAGAGACGACCGGCGGCCACCCGATGCGGCCGCGTCGTCACCGCGACCCCCGGATCGACGAGGACCCGGGAGCCGATCACGACGTCGGCGCCGGCGACGAGCATCGGCTCGAGGCGCTTGATCTCCTCGATCGGCGTCGCGCCGTCGGCGTCCGCGAAGACGCGGTACGCTCCCTTCGCGGCCAGCATCCCGGCGCGCACCGCGGCGCCCTTCCCGGTATTCGCGGCAAGACGCAGCACGCGAACCGCCGGAAGATGCCGGGCTCCCACGATATCGGCCGTGCCGTCCGTGGAGCCGTCGTCGACGACGATGACCTCGTAGGGCTCGTCGCGGCCCTCGAAGTACGCGACGACTTTCTCCAGAAAGGGCGGAAGGCGTTCGGCTTCGTTGAACGCCGGAATGACCACCGACCAGCGAGGTGTCACCGGATGCGGGAGACGTCCAGGCGCCGCCGCCGACGAGCCGTGGCGGTGTCGTGCGCGGCCCGGGCCACCCCTTCGGCCACCGCCGGCGCCACACCCTTGTTGAAGACGCTGGGGATGATGTACTCCTCGCAGAGCTCGCTCCGGCTCACGCACGCCGCCAGCGCGCGCGCCGCCGCGAGCTTCATCTCGTCGTTGACCACGCGCGCGCGGGCGTCGAGCAATCCCCGAAAGAAGCCCGGGAAGCACAGCACATTGTTGATCTGGTTCGGGTAGTCCGAGCGGCCCGTCGCCATGACGCGCACGTGCCGTCTGGGCCTCTTCAGGTCGGATCTCCGGGTCGGGATTGGCCATCGCGAAGACGATGGGATCGCGCGCCATCCGCTTCAGATCGCGCGCGGACAGGATCCCCGGGACCGAGAGGCCGATGAAGACGTCGGCGCGCTCGAGCGCCGCGCTCAGGTTGCCCTTGACCCGGCGGGGATTGGTGGCGGCGGCGACCCAGCGCTTCATGAAGTCCATGCCTCGTGTCCGCTCGCGGTGAATCGTGCCGTGCTCGTCGACGCCGATGATGTCACGGACACCCAGGGATTGAAGAATCTTGATGGTGGCCGTCCCGGCGGCGCCGACCCCCGTCACGACCACACGAATCTTCCTCGGGTCCTTCCGGACGATCTTGAGCGCGTTGAGCAACGCGGCGAGCACCACGACCGCCGTCCCGTGCTGGTCGTCGTGGAAGACCGGGATATCCAGCTCCTTGCGCAGGCGCTCCTCGACCTCGAAGCAGCGCGGCGCCGCGATGTCCTCGAGGTTGACGCCGCCGAACGCCGGCGCGACCAGCTTCACGGTCTCGACGATCTTGTCCACGTCCTTGGTCGCCAGGCAGATGGGAAAGGCGTCGACGCCGGCGAACTCCTTGAAGAGCATCGCCTTGCCTTCCATCACCGGCAGCGCCGCCTCGGGGCCGATGTCGCCGAGGCCCAGCACCGCGGTGCCGTCGGTGACCACCGCCACGGTGTTGTGCTTGATCGTCAGCGAGAAGGCGCGCTGCCGATCGTCCCTGATCGCGAGGCAGACTCGAGCGACACCCGGGGTGTACGCCATCGAGAGGTCATCCCGCGTCCGGATCGGCACCTTGTTGCGGACTTCGATCTTGCCGCCCAGGTGCATGAGGAACGTCCGGTCGGAGATCGCGCCGACCCGGATGCCGGCCACGCGCCGCAGCCTTGTGACGATCTGCTGCGCGTGGACACTGTCACGCGCCTTGACGGTGATGTCGCGCTCGGTCCGCTCTCGCGTGGTCTCGACCAGGTCGACGGCGCCGATATCTCCGCCGGCGTCGCCGATCGCGGACGCGACCCGGCCGAGCATGCCCGGTCGGCTCGCGATCTGCAGCCGGACTGTGAAGCTGTAGCTGGCGCTCGGGGCGATCACAGCGTCGATTCTACCCCTGCGGGTGCTCCAGGCCCGGCACTGCCGTGGACGGCCCGGGATTTCTCCAGGAACTCCGGGTGGGGTCGTTGCGTTTACGACTGATGCGCCCGGGTCATGAATAGATCGGCGGGCAATCGCGGTCAGAGGGCTGCGCGGGATCGCCGCGAGGGTCGGTGCGAGCTCGGGGCTCGGGGAAACGCCCGAGGATCCCAGCGGGAATGACCCTAAGCCGGGCTCCGATGGGATGAAAGTCTAGTTTGGTGAAACTTTCAAGCGGGTTCCTGCATCTGAACCAACAGGAATCCCATGACAGAAAGCCGGTGACATGATGACATTTCGCGAGACTTCGGATGCCGTCGAGGGTAGCTCCGTGGCTTCCGTCAGCATGGCCTCGGCCGGAGAGCGCGAAGCAAACACGGTGGTCGATGAAGAGGCGGAGGAGACTCCGCGTGCGACCGTCGAGGAAACTTACGCTCCCGGTCTCAGCAGGGGCGAGGATCCGGTCCGTCTCTACCTGAAGGAGATCGGCAAGGTTCCCCTGCTCACCGCTGCGCAGGAGGTGCAGATCGGCCGCCGCATCGAGGTGGGTCAGATCGCTCTGCGCCGCACGCTCGTCGCGATTCCCGATGGCCGTCGAGGCCCTCCTCGAGGTTGGGGATAAGTTGCGTCGTGGCGAGATGCCTGCCGACGACGTGATCGTCCTGCCGGAGGGGGGCGAGCTCGAAGCGAAGGCGATCCGGCCGATCGTCCTGGCCTTCGAGCGCATTCGGCGGCTGGAGCGGAAGATCGCGCGCCTGGAAGAGTCACTCAAGGCCAGGCGGCGGTCGGCAACCTATCGCAAGAGCACCGCCACGGCCATTGCCGTGGCGCGCGAGGCGATCCAGGACGTGGTCGCCGGAATGACGCTCAAGCCGGCGCTGATCGACGAGCTGGTCGCGCAGGTGCGGCGTCGCTGGGAGCAGATCAGCGAGCTGGATCGCAGCAACCGGCGGTCGCACAACCCGGCGGCCGCGCGAGAGCTGCGTTTGCTCGAAAAGCGGGCAGGACTTCCCCGCAAGCATCTCGGCCCTCTGCTCGAGCAGATCGACAGGAGCGACCGCACGGTGCGCCAGGCGAAGCGCGAGCTGATGGAGGCGAACCTGCGCCTGGTCGTGTCGGTGGCGAAGCGCTACCTCGGGAGCGATCTCTCCCTGCTGGATCTGGTCCAGGAGGGCAACATCGGGCTCATGAAGGCCGTCGACCGGTTCCAGTACCGGCGAGGCTTCAAGTTCTCGACGTACGCCACCTGGTGGATTCGCCAGGCGATCACCCGGGCGATCGCCGACCACTCGCGCACGATCCGCATTCCCGGTCCACATGGTCGAGACCCTGAACCGGATTTCACGCGTGAACCGGAATCTGGTCAACGAGATCGGTCGTGAGCCGACTCCGGAAGAGCTGGCGCAGCGCACGGGCGTGCCGGCCAAGAAGGTTCGGCTCATCCTCGAGTCGTCGAGGAAGCCGCTGTCGCTCGAGACGCCCATTGGTGAGGACTCCGAGCTCGGAGACTTCCTCGAGGACAAGTCAGCGGGCTCGCCCAACGAGTCGCTGCTGAACCAGGACCTCACCACGCAGGTCGAGCGAGCGCTGTCGATGCTGTCGCCGAAAGAGAAGGAAATCCTGCGACTGCGATTCGGTATCGGCGAAGAGGGCGAGCATACCCTCGAAGAGGTCGGCAAGCGCTTCGAGGTGACGCGTGAGCGCATTCGCCAGATCGAGGCGAAGGCGCTCAGGAAGCTGCGTCATCCGCTGCGCGGCCGCAACCTCCGGGCCTTTATCGAGAATTAGGCGAGATGGGGGGCCTCGAAGGGCCCCCCAAGCCCCCCGCGCTCGGAGACGCCCCGGCGTAGCCGGCGCCCCTCGAAGTCGTGCCGCCCGCGAGGTCACGCGCTTACCGCAGTTGATTCGTCGTGACCAGAAGGTAGGTGGCGAGACCGGTGTCCGGGGGCGAGCTGCTGACCATCGTCAGCATGGTCGCGATCTCGCTCCGGTGGTGCGTGGCGTGATTGGCCACGTGCTGAAGCAGCGGCCCGAGCGGAGCCCTGAGCTGCTTGCCCTCGGCGTTGGTGTACTGGATCACGCCCGCGAGATCCGTCGCTGACAATCCCTCGATGTAGGCGCGCTGATCCCGCTCGAGGTCGTCCCACGGCGCCCGGATCGACGAGAGCGTCGCGAACTGCCCGCGTGGGTCCGCGGTCAGCGAGCGCCCCGTCCAGCGTGAGAGCCAGATGCGGTCCGCACCGTAGAGGTGACCGAACATCTCCCGGATCGTCGTGTAGCTGAACTGCTTGCCGACGTCGCGGGCCGCCAGCGTCCTCGCCGAGCGCGAGCGCGACGTCGAAGAGCCGCCGGTTGGCCCAGCGGTGGTAGTCGTACAGTCCCCGGATGAGGTCGAGGCTCATCGGCCTCTTCCCTACTCCAGTACCGCGACCACGTCGCCTTCCTGCACGGTCTGACCTTCCTGGACCTTGATCTCCTTCACCGCGCCGGCCCTGGGCGCTTCGACGGGGATCTCCATCTTCATCGACTCGAGCACGATCACCGCGTCGCCCGCCGCCACCCGGTCACCGGGCTTGGTGGCGATCTGGAACACGACCCCCGTGATGTGCGCCTTGATCTCCTCAGGCATTGAAGGCTCCTTGTTCGAGCATCTGCGTGTGCACGCGACCCTGCCGGAACTCGGCGCTCGCGACGACCCGGCGCAGAAACGGAATCGTGGTCTGGACACCCTCGATCACGCAGCGATCGAGCGCAGCGGCCAGATGCTCGATCGCGTCCGCGCGCGTCGCTCCGTGGGCGATCAGCTTGAAGAGCAGCGGATCGTAGTGGACCGACACGGTGCTCCCCGCCTCGATCCCGGACTCGATCCGGATTCCCTCTCCCGACGGCAGCTCGAGCTTCTGAATCGTTCCCGGCGACGGCAGGAAGCCCTTCGACGGATCCTCAGCATACACTCGGCACTCGATAGCCGCCCGGCGCTGAACGATCTCGCTCTGCCGCCACGGCAGCGGCTCGCCCGCCGCGGCGCGAAGCTGCGCGACGACGAGATCGAGGCCCGTCACCTCTTCCGTGACGGGGTGCTCGACCTGGAGCCGCGCGTTCATCTCGAGGAAATAGAATCCCCCGCGCTCGTCGACGAGGAACTCCATCGTCCCGGCGTTCGTGTAGCCGATGGCGCGGGCGCCGGCGACCGCCGCGGCGGTGAGGCCGGACTTCGTGGCGGCCGGCAGCCCGGGCGCCGGCGACTCTTCGACGAGCTTCTGGTGACGCCGCTGGATCGAGCACTCGCGCTCGTGCATGTGCACGACCGTTCCCGCCTCGTCGCCGAACACCTGAACCTCCACGTGTCGGGGCCGCTCGAGGTAGCGCTCGACGTAGAGCTCGCCCGTGCCGAACGCGGCCTGGGCGCGCCGGTTCGCCGCGGCGAACGCGGCGGCGAGATCGCCGGGCTTGTCGACGCGGGCCATGCCGATGCCGCCGCCGCCGGCGGCGGCTTTCAGGATGATCGGATAGCCCACCTCGCGCGCCGCCGCCTCGGCTCCGGCGACGTCGGCGACCGCGCCGGAGCTGCCGGGCAGCACCGAGACGCCGGCGGAGCTCATCAGGCGGCGCGCCTCGATCTTGTCGCCCATCTTCCGGATGGCGTCGCGGGCTGGGGCCGACGAAGACGATGCCGGCGTGCTGAACGGCCTCGGCGAAGCGCGCAGCTCTCGGAGAGAAAACCATAGCCGGGATGGATGGCGTCGGCGCGCGTCTGGCGGGCCGCGTCGAGGATACGCTCGGCATTGAGATAGCTCTCGCGGGCCGGCGCGCCGCCGATCTCGACCGCCGCGTCGGCGTCGCGCGACGTGCAGCGCTCCGCGGTCCGCTTCCGAGTACACCGCAACGGTCTTGAGCCCGAGCTGACGGCAGCCGCGGAACACGCGGCGGGCGATTTCTCCGCGATTGGCGACGAGGACGGTGCCGAACAACGGCCGCTCAGGCCGGGCGGACGGCGTCTCGCCCGCCGACGTCGAGAGCGGCGATGCGCCAGCCTTGCGGCGACGGCGTCCAGCGGGCGAGCACGGTCGCCGAGCTCGACGGGCCGTCGAGCCGCATTTTCACGAGCCGCTGATGGCCCGAGCCGCGCGAACGCGACGGTCGCGTGGCTGGAGTACGTCGCGCCGTCCAGCAGTGCGCGCGCGGTGGTCTGGATCTCGAGACCGGGCACGAGCCAGCGAGTCAAGGTCGCGTCGTCACCGGCCACGAGCGCCGACGCGAACGAGCGCTGCGCCTCCTCGAGATCCGCGGGGATCGGCCATGTGCCCGTCGCCTTCTCCAGCCGGATGAACTCCTGCGCGTCGTCCGACATCTCCGCCTGCGCTGCGATGACCGCGCTGGCCCGGCGCCGGCACTCCCGCCCCCGTCACCCCGCCGGCGGCCGCCAGCAGCCCCTCGAGGTGCCGGCGCCGCGCGCTCACGCGCTCGGCCGCACGCGGACCGGCCGCGAGGTAGCGCAGGATCGTCTGACCGGCGGCGATGTGGCGCTCCTCGTCGTCGATGCAGCGCGCCAGGATGCGGCGGGTCGGTGGCTCGTAGACCGGATTGGCGTGCGCGAGATGATCGCGGTAGGTCGCGAGGAGATGAGGCTTCAGTACGCCGTACACGCCGACCAGACGCTCGACGGTTTGATCGGGCCCTTCGGCGTCCTCGACAGAGTCCATGAGCGCGGCGACCGCCGGGTTCGCGGCTTCGGAGACCTGGGCGCGGGCGCGGAGCTCCGGGAGACGCTGGCCGAAGGCGTCACAGTGCTGGGCGAGGTCCCAGACGTGTCGGCCCATCAGGAGCTTGGCCGAGAGCTCGGGCGTGAGCGCGATCCAGCCGCCCAGCGCTCGCATGGTGCGCTCGACGACGTAGCGGTAGTTACGGAGCAGCCGGGCGGAGTGCTCGGCGCTGAAGGTTCCTTCCAGGGGCTGCGACACGCCGCTCAGTAAACCTGAGACCGCTGGGTGGTCTTGATCAGCCGATCGATCTCTTCTTCCGTGAACCCGGCCATCCGCCGCACGTCGGTGGCGATCGAGATGGACACCGCGTCGTGATCACCTTCGCGGCGGACACCGCCCAGATTGAAGCGCTCGTCGATGCTCTCCTGGAACTCGATCGCGCGGCGCCGCCGTTCGGCGTCGCCCTCGGTGAGCTTGGTCAGCCACTTCGAGCCCATGCGGACGTGCGTGATCTCGTCGGCCAGCACGAAATCGACCGCGCGCTCGAGGATCGGGTCGCCGATCTTCCGGGC
The DNA here is from genome assembly GCA_963789955.1 of uncultured Candidatus Rokubacteria bacterium. Taxonomy (GTDB): domain Bacteria; phylum Methylomirabilota; class Methylomirabilia; order Rokubacteriales; family CSP1-6; genus AR31. Next base: position 197,349 of record CAWBMV010000006.1, on the reverse strand, counting down.
GATGTGCACGAGCTGGTTGAAGACGTCGCACGCCAGGCCCTCGAGGCCGCGGTTGACGCCGGCCACCCGCGCCGCGGCGTCCTCGGCGCACGCGCAGCGCCAGAGGATCGTCGTCTCGGGATACTCTCCGGCGTAGCCGTCGAGGTGCTCGAGCAGTCTCAGGTAGATCTCGACGTGGCGCGACTCGTCCCAGACCTGGCGCGCCATGTCCATCGTGAAGTCCCACGGCGCCTCGGGGAAGTCGCACACGCTCCGGCCGGCACCCTCCATCGCCTGCATCTCGCCGACCATGATCCCGTGGACCCGCTCCTTGATCGACTCGGCGCTCGAGAGATCGGGAAACGGCGGGAGCCCCTGGGCGACCTTCAGCTCCGCGACGTCCCGCGCGCGCATCCTGATGAATCGGTCTTCTCGCGCGAGCTTGTCGTAGGCGATCGGTCGATCCATGCGAGGGCCTCCCGGAAAATGAACGACTGTTCATCGAAGTGTAAACGAGTGCCCTGCGCGTGGCAATCCCAGCCCAGGGTTTCGCGGTGGCCCAGGCGAAATACCCGTCCAATTTGACGGATGGCGGCTTGCTGGCTATAAACGGAGCATTTCGGAGCCAACCCGGAGGAGGGCGGCCTGGACATCATCCTGCAGCTCGTGCTGAACGGCCTCGCGGTGGGCTGCATCTATGGGCTGGTGGCGCTCGGCTTCGTGCTCATCTACAAGGCGACCGAGCTCGTGAACTTCGCGCAGGGCGATCTCCTGATGCTGGGCGCCTTCACCTGCTACATGTTCGTCGTCTGGTACGGGGTCGGCTACTGGCTGGCGCTTGCGCTGGCGGTGGTGCTGGTCGGAATCTTCGGCGCGGTCCTGGACGCGACGATCCTCAGAAGAGTCATCGGCCAGCCGCAGTTCTCGGTCGTCATGCTCACGATCGGGCTCGGCGCGATCTTCCGGAGCTTCGCGTCGATCGCCTGGGGCTCGGAGATCTACACGCTCCCGACGCCGTTCAGCGCCCACGCCACGCGCCTGGCCGGGGTCGCGGTGAGCCACGAGTACCTGTCGATCATCGTCGGCACCTTACTGCTGTGCGCGATCCTCTACGCGTTCTTCACGTTCACGCGCGTCGGCCTGGCGATGCAGGCCGCGTCGCAGAACCAGCTCGCGGCCTACTACATGGGCATCCCCGTGAAGCTGATGTTCTCGCTGATCTGGGCGATCTCGGCGGCGGTCGCGGCGATCGCCGGCGTCCTGCTGGCCCCGGTGTCCTTGATCGACATCAACCTCGGATTCATCGGGCTCAAGGCGTTCGCGGCCGCGGTGCTCGGCGGCTTCGGCTCGATCCCCGGCGCGCTCGTCGGCGGCGTCACGATCGGGCTGATCGAGCTCTTCTCGGGGGCCTACCTGCCCCAGGGATTCAAGGACGTCGCGGCGTACGTCGTGCTGCTCATCGTGCTCGCGGTGCGGCCTCAGGGCATGTTCGGCACGATCACGCGGAAGAAGGTCTGAGGCGTGCGCTTCATCTTCAAGACCACCTACGCTCAGGACCTGGGAATCTTTCGCGACGGGGTCCAGCGCAACTGGTATCTGGCCCTGTTGCTGGGCTTGCTGGTCCTGCCGCTGCTGATCCCCTCCTATCTCGTCGACGTGAGCCTCGTCTTCATCTACGGGCTCTGCGGGCTCTCGCTCATGGTGCTCGCGGGCTACACCGGCCTCGTCAGCCTGGGCCACGCCGCGTTCCTCGGGATCGGCGCCTATACGCACGTCTACGTCGTTCACGATCTCGGCCTGCCGTGGGTCGTCGGGGTCGCCCTCGCCTGCGTCGTGACGGCGGGGGTCGGCGTCCTGGTCGGCCTGCCCGCGCTGCGCATGACCGGCGTCTATCTTTCGATCGCGACCCTGGCGTTCGCGCTGATCATCCAGGAAGCGCTGACGCGCTGGGAGCGAGTCACCGGCGGGCTCAAGGGCAAGGCGGTGGACAAGCCCGTCGTCTTCGGCGTCAACATGGGCGGCGACGCCGCGTTCTACTTCCTGTGCCTGGCCTTCCTGATCGGGGGTCTGTGGCTGACGGGCAACCTCCTGCGCGCGCCGACGGGCCGAGCCTGGGTGGCGATCCGCGACAGCGAGATCGCGGCGCAGTCGATGGGCGTGAACCTTGCCGTCTACAAGACCAGCGCCTTCGCCTACTCCGCCGCGCTGATGGGCGTCGCCGGCGCGCTCTTCGCGCACAAGATCGGGTTTCTGGCTCCGGACATCTTCACCGTGCTGCTCTCGATCCAGTTTCTGCTGATGGTGGTCGTCGGCGGCCTCGGCTCCCTGCACGGCGCGCTCTTCGGCGCCGTCTTCGTGGCGCTGCTGCCGGTGGCGATCTCCCAGGCCCGCGACTCGATCCCGGCCTGGGCCGGGCGCGCTCGCCGCTCCGTTCGGAAAGGAAGCCGGCAGCGCGGCGTTCCTGGCGGTGGATCAGTTCGTCAAGAAGCCCGGCCTCGAGCCCGGGCTCTTCGGGTTGATTCTCGTGCTGTTCATCCTGTTCGAGCCGCTGGGCATCTATGGCCGCTGGCGGAAGATCCAGCTCTACTTCTCGACCTTCCCGCTCTACAAGCGCGCCACGTTCAGGCGCCAGAAGTCGTACATGCGGTCGGAGCGCCTGCGGTGAGTCTCTTCGCCGCGGACGGCCTCGTCATGGACTTCGGCGGCCTCCGGGCCGTCGACGGCGTGAGCTTCCAGATCGAGCCGGGCGAGGTCTTCACGATCATCGGCCCCAACGGCGCCGGCAAGACGACGATCTTCAACCTGGTCTCGCGCATCTACGAGCCGAGCGCGGGCCGCCTGATCTTCGACGGTGAGGACATCACGCGGGTGGCGCCGCACGAGGTCGCGCGGCGCGGCATCGCGCGGACGTTCCAGAACATCGAGCTGTTCGAGCACGCCACCGTGCTCCAGAACCTCCTGCTCGGCCGCCACGCCCACAAGCGCTCGCGGTTCGTGGAAGAGCTCCTGTTCCTGCCGCGGGTGCGCGCGCTCGAGCTCGAGCACCGGGAAGCGGTCGAGAAGGTCATCGACTTCCTGGATCTGCAGCCGCATCGCGATAGCCTCGTCGTCAACCTGGCCTACGGCGTCCGCAAGGTCGTCGAGGTGGCGCGGGCGCTCTGCACGCGCCCGCGGCTCCTGCTGCTGGACGAGCCGTCGTCCGGGCTGAGCGTCGAGGAGACCGAGGACATGGCGTTCTGGATCCAGGACATCCGGACGATCCTCGGTGTCACCGTGCTGATGGTCGAGCACGACATGAGTCTCGTCAGCTCGGTGTCGGATCGGGTCCTCGCGGTGAACTACGGGCGGCCGATCGCGCTCGGCACCGCGCGTGAGGTGCAGGAGCATCCCGAAGTCATCAAGGCGTACCTGGGCGCCTGACGAATGGCCGACGCGCTGCTCGCCGTCGCGAACCTCGAAACCTACTACGGTCCGATCATGGCCATCCGCGGCGTCAGCTTCGCGGTGCCGGAGCGCTCCGTCGTCACGATCCTCGGCGCCAACGGCGCCGGCAAGAGCACGATCCTCAAGACGGTGTCCGGCGTGATGGATCCCCAGAAGGGCACCGTGACGTTCGCGGGCCGCGAGATCCAGGGCATGGATCCCGACAAGGTGACGCGGCTCGGCATCAGCCACGTGCCCGAGGGACGCGAAGTGTTCCCGTTTCTCTCGGTTCGAGAGAACCTCATGATGGGCGCGTTCACGCGGCGGGATGCGGGCGGTGTCGCCGAGGATCTGGAGCTGGTCTACTCGTACTTCCCGGTGCTCCGGTCTCGGGCCGAGCAGCGCGCGGGCTCGCTCTCCGGGGGCGAGCAGCAGATGCTCGCGATCAGCCGGGCCCTGATGGCGCGGCCGCGGATGATGCTGCTCGACGAGCCGTCGCTCGGCCTCTCGCCCCGGCTCGTCAAGGAGATCTTCGAGATCATCGCGCGCATCAACCGGGAGCGCGGTGTGACCGTCCTCCTGGTGGAGCAGAACGCCAACATGGCGCTCCACATCGCCGACTACGGCTACGTGCTCGAGGTCGGCCGCATCGTGATGGAGGACACGTGCGCGCGGCTTCTCGAGAAAGAGGACATCAAGGAGTTCTACCTCGGGATGAAGGAGTCGGGCGTCCGCGGCACGCGGCGCTGGAAGAGGAAGAAGACATGGCGGTGACGACCGGCACTTCGACCACCGTCTTCGGCCAGGACACCTTGCCGAAGCTCTTTCGCCACGTCGTGCGCGAGCGCGGGGCCCGGGTGGCCATGCGCGAGAAGGAGCTGGGCGTCTGGCGAGCCGTCAGCTGGCACGAGTACGGCGAGCGGGCGCGGCACGTCGGGCTCGGGCTGGTCGCGCTCGGTCTGCGCCACCGCGACGTCGTCTCGATCATGGCCGACAACTGCCCCGAGTGGCTCTACACCGATCTCGGGACGCTCTCGGTCGGCGGCGTCACCAACGGGATCTACACGACGGACTCGGCGCGGCAGGTCGAATACATCGTGAACGACAGCGGCACCCGCTTCTTCTTCGCCGCCGACGAGGAGCAGCTCGACAAGATCCTCGAGGTCCGCGGCAACTGCCCCCAGCTCGTGAAGATCATCGTCTTCGACCTCGAGGGGCTTCACGCCTTCAAGGACGAGCAAGTGATGTCGTTCGACGAGCTGCTCGAGCTGGGCCTCCGCCACGAGGCGGAGAATCCCGGCGCCTTCGAGCGCCTGGTCGAGCTCGCTCGGCCCGACGATCTGGCGATCCTGGTCTACACGTCGGGCACGACGGGACCGCCGAAGGGAGCGATGCTGAGTCACCGCAACATCTTGTTCCAGATCGACTACTCCGACTACGTCACCGAGCTCCACGAAGGCGACCAGCAGCTCTCGTTCCTCCCGCTCTGCCACATCGCCGAGCGCACGGTCAGCGTGTTCAATCCGCTCCGAACCGGGGCCACCGTCAACTTCGCCGAGAGCATCGACACCGTGCCGGACAACCTCCGCGAAGTCGCTCCGGCACTCTTCTTCGCGGTGCCGCGGATCTGGGAGAAGCTCTACTCGGCCGTCGCCCTCCGGATGCGGGATGCCACGCGTCCGGGACGGCTCGCCTACCACTGGGCGCTCTCCGTCGGCGCACGCGTGGCCGAGCACCGCGTCGCCGGCCGCCGGCCCGGCGTCGGTCTTCGCCTGCTGTTCCGGATCGCCGACTTCTTCGTGCTCGACAACGTCAAGCGCTCGATGGGCCTGCACCGCGCCCGCGGCACCGCGACCGGCGCCGCGCCGATCGCGCCCGATCTCATCAAGTGGTACATGGCGCTCGGCATCGACATGCGCGAGGTCTACGGCCAGACCGAGAACTGCGGGCTCGCCACGGCCATGCCGGTCGACCGTATCAAGCTCGGCACCGTGGGCATCGCCCGGCCCGGCACCGAAGTCCGCATCTCCGCCGAGGGAGAGATCTTGCTGAAGGGCCCCCACGTCTTCCTCGGCTACTATAAGAACCCGACGAAGACCGCGGAAACCGTGGTCGACGGCTGGCTGCACACCGGCGACGTGGGCGTCATGGACGATCAGGGGTTCGTCCGGATCACCGACCGCATGAAGGACATCATCATCACGGCCGGCGGCAAGAACGTCACGCCGTCCGAGATCGAGAACCAGCTCAAGTTCTCGCCCTACATCTCCGATGCCGTGGTCATCGGCGACAAGCGGAAGTTCCTGTCCTGCCTGGTCATGATCGACCACGAGACCGTGGCGCAGTTCGCGCAGGAGCGGAACGTGCCGTTCACGAACTTCGCCTCGCTCTGCCGAACGGACGAGGTCCAGAGCCTGATCGGCGGCGAGATCGACCGGGTCAATCGACAGCTGGCGCGGGTCGAGACCATCAAGAAGTTCCGGCTGATCGAGCAGATCCTCACCGCGGAGGACGAGGAGCTCACGCCGACGATGAAGCTCAAGCGCGCGTACGTCAACCGAAAGTACAAGGACGTGATCGACGCCATGTACGCCGAGGCGTAGCGCCGCTCGGCGGCCACGTCACGGTCCTGGCGTCACGACGAAAGGAGCGCATGATGAGGGTTCGATTGCTCACGGTGGGAGTGCTGATCGGCGCGGTCGCGCTGGCCGGTGTCGCGGCGGCGCAGAAGGAGACCCGCGGCGTCAGCAAGACCGAGATCGTCCTGGGGATGCACACCGACCTCTCGGGGCCGGCCGCCACCTACGGCGTCTCGTCGTCGAACGCCGTGAAGATGCGGTTCGACGAGCTCAACGAGAAGGGCGGCGTCCACGGCCGCAAGATCAGGCTGGTGGTCGAGGACACTCAGTACCAGGTGCCGCGGGCCGTGCAGGCCGGCACGAAGCTGATCAACCGCGACCACATCTTCGCCATGGTCGCCGGGCTCGGCACCCCGATGAACAATGCGCTCTTCAAGGAGCAGTTCGACGCGGGCGTGCCGAATCTCTTTCCCCTCTCGGCCGCGCGCTCGATGTACGAGCCCTTCCACAAGCTGAAATTCTACGGGGCCGCGTCGTACGTCGACCAGGTGCGCGCCGGCATCAACTACTTCGTGACCAAGAAGGGCAAGAAGGCGCTCTGCGTCATGTACCAGGACACCGACTTCGGCAAGGAAGTGCTCGACGGCGTGCAGCTACAGGCCGACAAGATGAAGGTGAAGATCGTCGAGACGACCACGCACAAGCCGACCGACCAGGACTTCACGGCGCAGATCACCAAGCTCAAGGCGGCCAACTGCGACCTGGTCGTGTTCGGCACGATCGTGCGCGACTCGATCGTGCCGTACGCGACGGCGCGCAAGATCGGCTGGACCGACGTCGACTTCTTCGGCTCGACCGCCAGCTACGATCTCTTCGTCGCCGGGGCGCAGGGCGGCGTCACCGAAGGGCTCTACGCCATGGGGCTGACCGACATGCCGTACCGCGACACGTTGAGCCCGACGGCGCAGGGGTGGTTCGATCGCTACAAAGAACGCTACAAGGTCGACCCGAACATCGGCGCCGTGTATGGCTGGGTCGCCGCCGATCTGACCGTGGTCGGACTCGAAAGGGCGGGCGCCGATCTGACGACCGACAGCTTCGTCAAGGGCATGGAGTCGATCAAGAGCTACAAGGACATCTTCAACGGGCCCGAAGCGAGCTTCGGCCCCGACAAGCACCAGGGTGCGAACTCGGCATTCCTCGCGGTGGTCAAGGGCGGCCGCTGGGTGCGCCTGACCGAGCCTCTGAGCTTCTAGGTCTCGATGGCGGCGGAGGAGTCGCCGAGCGGCATCGGCGGCTCCTTCCCGCCCCGTCAGTCGTCGTCGTGGTGGCGCCGTCGCCCCAGCAAGGTCGCGGGGACTACCGCGCCCTCTCCGAATCGAGCCGTCAGCCGGTCGACCACGCGAGCCAGCCGCTCACGTCGTAGCGCCGCGGGATCCAGCAGATCGAGCTGGCCCGCGCCCGCCGGGCCGAGGCGACCCGCGGAAAGCCCGATGAGGCGGACGGGTCGCGTCACGGGATCGCGCTCGAGCAGCGCCAGGGCGCGGCGGTAGAGCTCGAGGCCGTCCTGGGTCGGCTCGCCGGTGATGCTGCGGGTGTGCGTCTCGAATGGGGCGAGTCGAAGCTTCACGGTGATGCGGCCGGCCGCGTAGCCCCCGTCTCTCAGCTCGGCGGCCACGCGCTCCGCGTGAGCGCGCAGGGTGGTCCGGAGCTTTTCGTGATCCGTACAGTCGGCGCCGAAGGTCTCCTCGGCGCCGATCGACTTGGGCACGCCGAACGGCTCGACCGCCCGGTCGTCGCGTCCGTAGGCCAGGTCGTAGAGCCCATCGCCGTGCTTGCCGAACCGCTTGGCGAGCACGGCCCGCGGCGCCTTCTGGAGCTGGCCGATCGTCGCGAAGCCGAGCTCGCGCAGCTCCTTCGCCATCACCTTGCCGACGCCCCAGAGCCGCTCGATCGGCAAGGCGCCGAGGAATCGCGCCTCGTCACCGGCCGCGACGACGACGAGGCCGTCAGGCTTTTCGAGGTCGGACGCCACCTTCGCGACGAACTTGTTGGCGGCGAGCCCCGCCGACGCCGTGAGGCGGGTCTCGGCGTGGATCCGCCGCTTGATCTGGCGCACCGCGTCCACCGGGCTTCCGAAGAGCGACTCGGTGCCCGTGAGATCGACGAACGCCTCGTCGACGGAGACCGGCTCGACGAGCGGCGAGAAGTCGGCCAGGATGCCCATGATCTGGACGGAGACGCGCTGGTATTTCTCCATGTCCACCGGAAGAAAGGCCCCTTCCGGGCAGAGCCGCGCCGCGCGGCCGATCGGCATCGCGGAGCGCACGCCGAACGTTCGCGCCTCGTACGACGCGGCCGAGACGACGCCGCGGCCCGTCGGGCTCGCGCCCACGATCACGGGCCGTCCGCGCAGCTCGGGGCGGTCGCGCTGCTCGACCGCCGCGTAGAAGGCGTCCATGTCGACGTGTGTGATCGCTCTCGTCGCGCGCGGTCATGGCGCGGCGTGCGGGGCGGGCCGAGGGCGGGGGCCCCTTCCGCGACCACGCTAGCGGACAGCCCGCGGCGTCGTCGTACGACGCGCGTATATCGAGATCGACCCTGACTACACGGGTCACGGAAGGGGCCCCCGCCCCCGGCCCACCCCGCACGCAATCCTGATCACGCGCGTCGCGCGCGCATCCCGTTGGCCTTGTCTGTACGTCCCGCCCGGCGGCGGGTGCGATCGGCACCTCGGGGGTCGTGGCCTAGGCATCGGGAGGCGTTACTCAGCCTCGCTCGGGTCAGGTGCGGGCGAGGCCGATTTCGGGGGCGACTTCGGTGAGGGCGGCGATGACGAAGGCGATGTGGGCGTCGAGATCGACGCCGAGCTCGGTCGCGCCGCGGTAGACGTCGTCGCGGTTCACGGTGCGGGCGAACGCCTTGTCCTTGAGCTTCTTCTTGACCGAAGGCGGCTCGAGCCCGGTGATCACCCGGCCGGGCCGGACCAGGGCGCACCGCGTGCACGAAGCCGGAGAGCTCGTCGCAGGCGTAGAGAGCCTTGTCGAGGCGCGAGACGCGCGGCACGCCGGAATAGTCGGCGTGGGCCAGGATCGCGTGCACGATCGGCTCGGACACGCCGCGCGATATCAAGATCTCGGCGCCCTTGATGGGGTGATGCGGCGCGCGCGGGTGCATCTCGTAGTCGAAGTCGTGGAGCATGCCGGTCACGCCCCACGCGTCCGGGTCCTCGCCGTAACGGCCGGCGTAGGCGCGCATCGAGGCTTCGACGGCGCGGGCGTGCTTGCGGAGACTATCGCTCTTGGTGAACTCGGTGAGGACGGACCAGGCCTCGTCGCGCGAGATCACGGGCGTGGCGTCTGCTGACCCCGCCACTTGTCGATCGACTTCTTGGAGAACATCCAGGCGCCGTCGAGCTGCAACGACGGGATGCGCCGCTCGGTGGCGAGCGACGCGAGCGCGCGCTCATCCATGCCGAGATACGTCGACGCTTCCTTGAGGCTCAGCATGTCCTTGGGGTTCACGCGTGTTCCTCCTCGACTTTCTTTTTCACCGTCTCGAGCTCGTCCTCGAGAGCTCGAATCCGCTCGACGAGCTGCTCGATGGCCTTGCTCACGGGGTCCGGCAGATCGGTCTGATCCAGATCGATCCCGCCGGCCACCCGCTGACCGTCCCGATATGTTACCCGGCCCGGAACGCCCACGACAACGGAGTTCGTCGGCACCTCGCGGACGACGACCGAGCCGGCGCCGATGCGGCTGCCGTCCCCGATCTTGAACGCGCCGATGATCTTGGCGCCGGCGCCGACGACGACGTTGTCGCCGAGGGTCGGATGGCGCTTCTCCCGCTTGAGGCTCGTGCCGCCGAGCGTCACGCCCTGGAGCAGGGTGACGTTCTCCCCGACCTCGGCGGTCTCGCCGATGACGACGCCCATGCCGTGGTCGATGAAGAGGCCGGGCCCGAGCTTGGCCGCGGGATGGATCTCGATGCCGGTGAAGAACCGGGCGATGTGAGACAGGAAGCGCGCGGGGATCTTCCAGCCGCGCCGCCAGATCGCGTGCGCGAACCGATGGCACGCGAGCGCGTGGACACCCGGATAGCAGAGCAGCACCTCGAGCGTGGAGCGCGCGGCGGGGTCCCGATCACGCACCGCCTGGATGTCGCGCCGGAGCTCCGCGAACACCGTCAGCCTCGCTCCGGCCGGGGGCGACCGCTCATGCCGCGCCGACCGGCATCGCCTGCCGGAGCTTCTTGACGAGCGGCTCGACGCACGCGACGACGTAGTCGATGTCGTCGGCGCTGGTCGAGCGTCCGAGCGAGCATCGGACTGCGCCCATGGCCCAGTCGACCGCGACGCCCATCGCGACCAGGACGTGCGACGGTTCGACGTTGCCGGAGGTGCACGCCGAGCCGGCCGAGACGCCGATCCCCTTCAGGTCGAGGCCGAGCACGATCGACTCGGACTCGACGTGGCGGAAGAGCAGGCTCGCGGTACCCGGGAGCCGCTTGGTCGGGTGGCCGGACAGCTTCACGTCGGGCACGCGCTCGCGAATCCCGTTCCAGAGCCGATCGCGGAGGCCCGTCAGCCGCTCGGCCTCCGCGGCCATGTCGCGGGCCCGCACTTCCACCGCCTTGCCGAGCCCGACGATGCCCGCCACGTTCTCGGTGCCCGCGCGCCGGCGCCGCTCGTGCTCGCCGCCGTGCTGGACCGCGACCATCTTGGTGCCCTTGCGGATGTAGAGCCCGGCCGCGCCCTTCGGCCCGTAGATCTTGTGGGCCGAGAACGACAGCATGTCGATGCCGAGCAGGTCGAGGTCGATCGGCAGCTTGCCGAAGGTCTGCACCGCGTCGACATGGAACGGCACGCCGTGCTCGCGCGCGATACGGCCGATCGCCTCGATCGGCTGGAGCGTGCCGACCTCGCTGTTGGCGTGCATGATGCTGATCGCCAGGGTGTCCGGGCGAATCGCGCGCCGCACCTCGTCGGGGTCGACCATGCCGTGCTCGTCGACGCCGAGGCAGGTCAGGCCGAAGCCCTGGGCCTCGAGCGCCCGGCACGCGCGGAGCACCGCGTGGTGCTCGACCTGCGAGGTGATGAGGTGGCCCCTGCCCTTGGCGAGCGCGAGCCCCTTCACCGCGAAATTGTCCGACTCGGTCCCGCCGGAGGTGAAGACGATCTCCTGGCTCGCCACCTTCAGGAACTTCGCGACCCGCTCGCGCGCCAGGTCCATGCCTTCGCGCGCCTCACGCCCGAACCCGTGGATGCTCGACGGATTGCCGTAGACGTCCGCGAAGTACGGCAGCATCTCGGCGAGCACTTCCGGATGGACGGGGGTCGACGCGTTGTAATCCAGGTACACTCGACGGCTCATCGGCTTGCTCTCCATTTTTTACGATGCTACGCTCGATCCGCGATGGACCTCGCGAAGAAGAAGCTCGGCGTTCTGCTGTCCACGGGGCGCGATCATCCGAACCTCGAGACGGCCGTCGGTCTCTCGAGCGCGGCGCTCGAGCGCGGCGCGGATCTCTACCTGTACCTCATCGACGACGGAGTCACCGCGCTGGACGATCCGCGCGTTCGCGCCCTGCCGGAGCGCGGCGCCAAGCTGTTCGTGTGCGCCTACGGCTGCCAGAAGCGTCGTATCCCTCTGCGCGACGCCGACACGCGTGACCTACTGCGGCCTCGTCGTCCTGACCGACCTGATCAACGCCACCGACCGGTTCATCGCGCTCAACTGATCTCCGTGATCGCCAGCCCGCCGGTCATCGTCCTCATCTCGACGGACCCGCGCGTGTCCCATCGCGCGAACGAGGCGATGCGCATCGGCCTCGGCGTCGTCGCGGGCGAGAACGACGTCACCTTCGTGCTGCTGGGCGCCGGCGTCCACCTGCTCGACGAGGACACCGACGAGCTCGTCGACGGCGACGAGATCGCGAAGTTCCGGGCGAACCTCAAATCGCTCGGCGTGCCGTTCCACGTCGAGAAGGACGCCGTGCCGACCGACGCGAGCTGGAACGCCGACGGCCACGCCGTCATTCCGGTGACCCGCGACGAGATCGCCGCCCTCGTCCAGCGCGGCCGCCGGTTCCTGGTGTTCTGATGGCCGCGGTGCTCCATCTGGTCAAGGGTTCGGACACCACGCTCGCCGTGGACCGTGGTCGATCACCATCTGCGCGGCGCGGCGATCGCGTCACGGTCGTCGTCCTGCCGGGCGGCGCCGCGTCCGGTCTGCCGGCGGGCGCGACGGTGCGCCGCCTCGACGGCGACCTCTCGTACGGTCAGCTGCTCGAGCTGATCTTCGAGGCCGACCAGGTCGTGACCTGGTAGGCGTCCGCCCGCGACCACTCGCGTCATCGGTTCCGGTATTCGTCCAGCCAGGCCATCTGGATCGCCTCGAGGATCTTCTCGTTGGACCCCTTCGGGTCGTCGGTGAAGCCGGGAAGCTCGGTCACCCAGCGGTGGAGATCGGTGAACCGGACCGTCAGCGGATCGAGATCCGGATGGCCCTCGCTGAGCGCGATCGCGATGTCCTCGTAGTCCCGCCACTTGATCACTTGGGGATCTCCACGACGACGTTGCCGCGCACGACCGCCTGACAGCCCAGCCGCGAGTGGATCGTGAGCCCCTCGGCCGTGTCGAGCCGGTCCTCTTCGTCCGGCTGCATGTCCGAGAGGTTCTCCTCGCCCTCCCTCACGATCACATGGCAGGTCGTGCAGGCACAGCTTCCGCCGCAGTTGTGCTCGAGATGGATGTCGTTGGCCAGCGCGATGTCCAGCAGCGACCCGGGCTTGCCGTGGTCGGCGAGCGGGTACTTCTCGTCGTCGACCTCGACGGTCACGTTGAGCGGCAGGAACGTCACCTTGTGGACCGCCATTACTTGCTCCATGATCTCGTCGGCGCGCCGGCTCGCCAGCGCCCCCTTGAGCGCCGCGTCCATCATCAGCTCGGCGAGATGCTCGGTCGCCTGGTTCATCGCGGTCGTCGCCTCGCGGATCCGGTCGCGGTCGGTGCCGGCGCGCGCATCCTTCAGCGCGGTCAGCGCCGTCATGATCGCCGCATGCTCGTCGTCGCCGATCAGCCGGCGACCCTGGCCGAGCGCGCGCTCGACGTGGGTGATGACCGTGTCGGCCTCGTTCCGGGTCTCGATGAGCAGACGCGCCTCGACATCGGCTTCGGCGTAGGTGAACGAGTCCTCGACCATGCGCTCGACGTCGGCCTCCGAGAGGCCGTAGGTCGGCTTCACCTCGATCGCGGCGGCCTTCTGGCTCCTGAGCTCGGTGGCGGTCACGCTCAGGATGCCGTTGGCGTCGATGAGGAACGTCACCTCGATCTTCGGCATCCCGGCCGGCATCGGGATCGATCCCGGAGAGCTCGAACCGGGCCAGCGAGCGGCAGTCCTTCACGAGCTCGCGCTCGCCCTGGACCACGTGCATGTCGACGACGTGCTGGCCGTCGACCGAGGTCGTGAACATCTCGCGCGCGTTCGTGGGGATCGTCGTGTTGCGTGGAATGAGCACGCTGACGATCCCGCCGAGCGTCTCGATTCCCAGGGACAGCGGCGTCACGTCGAGCAGCAGCATGTTGGTGATGCCGCCGGCGAGGATCTGCGCCTGCACCGCGGCGCCCAGGGCGACCACCTCGTCCGGGTTCAGCTGGCTGTGCGGCGTCTTGCCGAACAGCTCCTGCACTCGACGGCGCACCAGCGGCACCCGCGTCGAGCCGCCGACCAGGACCACCTCGTCGATGTCCGACGGGGCGAGGCCGGCGTCGGCGAGCGCCATCCGGCACGGCGTCAAGCGTGGAGTCGACCAGCCGCTCGACGAGCTTCTCGAGCTCGGCCCGCGTGATCTCGCGGTGGTACGTGAAGCGGTCGAAGGGAATCGTGAGCGCTGTCCGCTCGTCGGACGACAGGCGGACCTTGGCGGCCTCGGCGGCGAGCCGAAGCTCCTGCATGGCCTCCAGGTCCGCCGCTGAGGTCCGTCATCGTGCTTCGCGCGGATGTCGTCGAGCAGCGCCAGGACGATCGCCCGGTCGAAGTCGTCGCCGCCGAGGTGCGTGTTGCCGTTCGTCGCCAGGACCTCGAAGATCCCGTCCTTCACGCGCAGGATCGAGATGTCGAAGGTGCCGCCGCCGAGGTCGTAGACGGCGATGACGCCCTTCGCTGAGCGCTGCAGACCGTACGCGAGCGATGCCGCCGTCGGCTCGTTGACGATGCGTACGACGTCGAGCCCGGCGATGCGGCCGGCGTCCTTGGTGGCCTGGCGCTGGCTGTCGTTGAAGTACGCGGGCACCGTGACCACGGCCTTCTCGATCGGCTCGCCGAAGTGCGCCTCGGCGCGCTCCTTGAGCGACTTGAGCACGATCGCCGAGACCTCCGGCGGCGTGACGTCACGGCCGTCGATCTGGATCTTCACGATCCCTTCGGCCGGCAGCACCTTGAACGGCAGGTAGCCCAGCTCCTCCTTGACGTCGTCGTAGCCGCGGCCCATCAGCCGCTTGACGGAGTACACCGTCGACTGGCGGCCGGCGCACGAGCTGCCGTTTCGCGGCGGCTCACCCACCAGCACGCCGTCACGCGTGAACGAGACGATCGACGGCAAGAGCACCTGGCCGTCCCGATCGGGAATGACCCGCGGCAGACCGGTCTTGTCGTCGACGTAGGCGACGAGGCTGTTGGTGGTGCCGAGATCAATGCCGACGATGCGCGACATGGGTCTCCTGCGATGTCTCCGAGCGCTTCGTCGATGTCGTCGATCACGGTCCGCAGATAGGCCCGCGTCCGCCAGCGACGTCTTTGAAGGCGTTGAGCGCCGCCGCGCGTTCAGCGGCCGCGGCCGCGTCCCACGCCTGGCTGAGCGGCCCACGCAGCCGAGCCTCTTCCTGCTCGTAGCGCGCCCGGAGCCGGTCGCGCTGGGCGACGAGCGTCTGCTGCGCGTCGGCGTCGTCCAGCCGCTGCCGGCGGACTTGGCCTCCTGGAGCGCTCTCCTGGATCTCGAACATCTCTGCGAGCAGCTCGGGCGGTGCCTTCGGCTTCACCGTGGCGCCTTCGCGCGTCTTGCGCCCTTCTTCGAGGCGGACCAGGTACTCGACACGGGCGATCGGATCGCGCAGTGCCCGGTACGCGGCGTTGAGGCGCGCGGAGGCCTCGAGGATTTCCGCCTGGCGCTCGGCGTGTCTCGCCCTGGTGGAAGTCAGGATGGCCGCGGCGCGAGAGCTCGTAGAACTTTCGCTGCAGCTCGGCGGTGTCGATGCCGAGTCGGCGCGGCAACCCGAAGACCTCGAAGTGATCCACAGCCCTCCCCTTCACGCCCCTGCCCAAAATGCGAACGGGCCCTCCGCCGGGCCCGTTCCTTGTGGTTCCGGCCCCGGCTACGCCGAGAACGACGTGCCGCATCCACAGCTCGACTTCGCCTTGGGGTTGACGAAGGTGAAGCCACCCGTCAGCCCCTGCTGGACGTAGTCGAGCGTTGTGCCGTTCAGGTACAGGTAGCTCTTCTTGTCGACCACGACCTTGATGCCGTCGATCTCGAAGACTTGTCGTGGGGACCGATCTCGGTGTCGAACTCGAGGGTGTACGACATCCCCGAGCACCCGCCCCCCTTGACACCCATGCGCAGGAAGACGGTCTCCGGCAGGTTCTGCGCCTGCTTGAGCTCCTTCACCTGCTTCGCCGCTGCTTCCGACAGTGCGACCGCCATGCGTTGTGTTCCTCCCGCTCACCTATTTCGACGACGCCGAAGTGTCCGCCGATGCGCTCTTCTCCCGGTAGTCGGCCAGGGCCGCCTTGATCGCGTCCTCGGCCAGCACCGAGCAGTGGATCTTCACCGGCGGCAGCTTCAGCTCGTTGACGATGTCGGTGTTCTTGATCTTGGCGGCCTCGTCGACCGTCTTGCCCTTCAGCCACTCGGTGGCCAGGCTCGACGACGCGATGGCGCTGCCGCACCCGAACGTCTTGAACTTCGCGTCCTCGATGACGCCCGTGTCGAGGTTGACCTTGATCTGGAGCTTCATGACGTCGCCGCACTCCGGCGCGCCGACGAGCCCCGTACCCACTCCCGGAGTGTCCTTCGTGAAGGACCCGACGTTCCGTGGGTTGTTGTAGTGGTCGACAACCTTATCGCTATACGCCATGGTCGAAGCCCCCCTTAGTCAGCCTTCCAACTGAATGCTTTTCAGATCAACGCCTTCCTTGGCCAGCTCGTAGAGCGGCGACATCTCGCGCAGCCGCTTGACCACCTCGATCGTCCGCGCGCCGACGTACTCGACTTCCTCTTCGGTCGTTGAACCGGTGCAGGCTGAAGCGGATCGACGAGTGGGCCAGCTCGGCGCTCGCGCCGAGCGCGCCGATCACGTACGACGGCTCGAGCGTCGACGAGGTGCAGGCCGAGCCCGAGGACAAGGCGCGTCTCCTTGTTGAGCCCCATCAGCACCGACTCGCCCTCGACGTACGCGAACGAGATGTTCAGGTTGTGCGGCAGCCGCCGCTCCGGGTGGCCGTTCAGGATACGCCTCGTCGACGTTCGAGAGGATCATGTCCTGGAGCCGGTCGCGAAGCTTCGCGAGGTGCGCGCCCTCCTCGGCCATCACCTCGCCGCAGATCTCGGCCGCGCGGCCGAAACCCACGATGAGCGGCACCGGAAGCGTTCCCGAACGCATGCCCCGCTCGTGCCCGCCGCCGTCGATCAGCGGCGCGATGCGCACCCGCGGCGCCTTGCGCCGGACGTACAGCGCGCCCACGCCCTTGGGGCCGTAGATCAGGTGCGCGGTGCACGAGAGCAGATCGATGCCCATCGCTTCGACGTTCACCGGAATCTTGCCGACCGCCTGGGTCGCGTCGGCGTGGAAGATGATCCCCTTCTCCTTGGCGAGCTTGCCGATCGCGGCCATGTCCTGGATCGTGCCGATCTCGTTGTTCGCGATACATCACCGAGATCAGGATCGTCTTGTCGGTGAGCGCCTGGCGGATCGCGTCGACGCTCGACGAGGCCGTCGGGTCGCACCGGCACGTACGTCACCTCGAAGCCCTGGCGCTCCAGACGCTTGCAGACGTCCAGGCTGGCCCGCTGCTCGATCGCCGTGGTGACGATGTGGTTGCCCTTCTCCCGGTACATCTCGGCGACGCCCTTGAGCGCGAGATTGATCGACTCGGTTCCGCCGGACGTGAAGATCACTTCCTTGGGATCCCGGGCGCCGATGATCTTGCCGATCTGCTCGCGGGCACGATCGACCGCGTTCTCGGCCTCCCAGCCGAACGAATGATTGCGGCTGGCCGGGTGTCCGAACTTCTCGGTGAAGTAAGGGAGCATCGCCTCGACGACCCGCGGGTCCACGGGCGTCGTCGACTGCGAGTCCATGAAAATCGGGAACTTCAGCATCTGGCTCTCTCCGTCTCGCGCTGGTGCGTGCCCTGCTTCACTTGATCGACAGAACCTCGGGAACGTCCTGGTTGCTCAGCTCGGCCAGGCTCATGTTGTCGAGCAGCTGGCTGATCGCCGTCTGCAGCTTCTGTACGGGCCGCTGAGATTGCAGCGCGTCTCCTGCGGGCACTCCTGGGCCCTCCAGACAGCTCACGATGCTGATCGGCCCCTCGAGGGCGCGGACCACCTCGCCGACCGTGATGTCGCCGGGGTGCCGCGTCAGCACGTATCCGCCCTTCGGCCCGTTCTGGCTGACGATCAGCCTACGCTTGGCGAGGCGCTGCAGGATCTTCGCGAGCAGCTCGGGCGGAATCCCGAACTCCTCGGCGATCCGCTTGGTGCTGACGGCTCCGAGGCCATCGTGCGTGGCGATGTAGTGGATCGCCATCAGCCCGTAGTCGGCGCGCTTCGTAAAGCGGAGCATCGTCTCTACCCTCGCGTTCTTCCGATCCCTTGCCATGGGCAGGGCCCGCATCGCCGACTCTTTTGATCGGCGACTCATTCAGTCGGATTCTACACCGGGCTAGCCCGGCGTCAACTGGAAATAGCCGTAATGACAGGGAATCCCCTGAGCGCTACCCCGGCTCCGGCGTTGAAGACCGAGGAGGGCCCGCCGCTCGAGACCGCAGACCTCTGTCGCGGCTGTTGTGAATTGTTTACCGGTACTTAGATACGACCAGGAAAGACGGAGCTTTGAGTCGGCTGGAGCGAGTCTTAGACCTGATCGGTCCAGGCCTGACGGAGCTCCGCGGCAGAGACCTCGGGGCGCGTCTCGTTGATGAAGATGCCCCCGATGCGATTGGCGTGCTCGGGCTCCGGACATGATCTCGATGTGCCAGTGATAGTCGTCACGGATCGTGGCCCAGTCCCCTTGCAAGATGCGCGAGCGGAGGTTGGGCGCGGTGTGCAGCACCATCTCGTACCCGGGGTCGCCGAAGCCACGCGCGAGCGTGCGGAAGTAGTCGGACAGGAGGCGGGCGAGGTCGCCGAGGTTCTCAGGCTTGATGGCCTCTTCGAACGAGCACCCGTGCTGCCGCGGGACGATCCACGTCTCGAGGGGCACGCGCGGCGCGTACGGCACCACGGCGGCGAACGCCGGGGTCAGACGCACCACGCGCTCCTCGGCGCCGATTTCCTGGCGAAGGATGTCGCAATAGAGGCAGCGTCGCTTGTACTGGTAGTACTCGCGCGCCTCGCGCAGCTCGCGCCGCGTCTCGTCGAAGACGATCGGGATCGCGGTGACTCGCGAGTACGGATGATGGCCGGCCACGCCGGGCTTCTTGTGGCGGCGGGACACGAGAATGTCGCGAATCTGACCGTCGCGCTTCAGGTCGAGCAGCCGGTCGCGATACATCCACAGCACCGCCTCGAGCGCTCGGGAGCCATCGACGCCGAGGGTGTCGTCGTGGCGGGGTGACTCGATGACGAGCTCGCTGGCGCCGCGCGGATTGATCATGTCGAACATGCCGACGCCCTCGCGCACCAGCTCCCATTCGATCCGGAAATACGCGTCGGGCTCGGGAACGACGCGCACGCTCCAGCCCGGACTGTTCGCGATCGAGCCCTCCGGACGAAACGCCGTGATCTCCGGTCCGGCGAGATGCTCCGCACCCGGGCAGTAGGGACAATCCGTCGGCGGGGCGGGCTTGGCCTTCGGGCGGATGAGGATCCAGTGCCCTCGGGTCGGGTCCTTCCTCAGCTCATCCACAGGATCCCCCAGAAACCTCTGCCCACGCGGCTATCATAGCCGTCGGCGAGGCACCCCTCCGCATACATTCGAGGCGCCTGCGGCGACCACGCTCGGGGCGAGTCGAACGACGACGTAGACGGCCGCGGATCTGCGGCCGCCTAGTCCTTGACCTGATTCTTGAGCTTCCTCAGATGCTGGCGAGCGACGTCGACCCAATCTTTCTCCGTGGCCAGCGGGGACGCGAGCTCGATGTACCGCTCCCACTGACCGATCGCGGCCTTGGGGTCGACCTTCTCGTACACGAGCGCGAGGTTGTACATGGCGCCGGTGTGCTTGCCGTCGATCTCGATCACGCTGCCGATATTCCTCCGTCGCTTCCTTGTAGAGCCCCTTCTCTTCGTAGACCTCGCCGAGGCCCATGCGAGCGTCGACCGAGTGAGGATCGAGATCGATCGCCTTCTTGTACGCGTTGACCGACTCGTAGTAGAGGCCCTTCTCCCCGTAGTAGATCTTGCCCAGGCTCATGTGTACGCGCGGGTTGACCGGGTTGTAGACGAGGGCCTTCTGGTACGCGGCGATCGCGCCGTCGATGTCGCTCTTCGCGGCTTTGGCGTCGCCGAGCCCGACGTACGCATCCGCGTAGAAGGGGCGGAGCTCGATCGCCTTGCCGTACGCCTCGACCGCCTGATCGAAGAGCCGCCGCGGCTGCGACAGGTAGAGATCGCCGAGCGCCTTGTACGGCTCCGGATAGAGAGGATCGAGCTGCGTCGCGGCGCGAAACTGTGCGGCCGCTTTCCATCGGTTGCCGAGCGAGGAGTGCACCACGCCGAGCATGTAGGCCGCCACGACGAAGCTGGGGTCGACCTCGACGGCACGAGACAGAAGATCGACCGCGGCCTCGTTACCCTCCTGGTCGGCGCGCAACGCCGAGATCTGGCCGCGCGAGAACAGCTCGAACGCCCGCGGCACCCGCGTTGGGCGCGCCGCCTTCTCGATCCGGCCCACTTCGGCATCGGTCGTGGCCACGTGGAGCGTGCGAACGTACGCGACCGGCAAGGTGGCGAGCCGACCGAACAGCTCACCCGGCGGAGCGACCACCGGCTCGAGGTTCGTGACTTCCGGTCCGCTCGGCTTGATCTCCATCAGCTGCGGGACGACGACCAGGTCGGTACCGCGACGCTCGATCCGGCCGAAAAGCGCCGCGTCGGCGCGGACAGCGCGCGCGGCCTGGGCGAGGAACGGCTCGGTCCACGCGTCGGCTCGGCCGGCGGCCCGCAGGCGCCCGCGCTCGATCTGAACGATCGACGCGTGCTGCGCCAGGCCGAGACCGAGGATCTGGGCGATGCCTTCGCCCATCCACTGCTCTTCGCGCTCGAGCACGCTTGCGTCGAAGGGCGCGATCACGACGACTCGCAGCTTGGACTGGGCGCTCGCCCCGCCGGCGACGGCGAGAACGAGCAGACCCGCGACCGCCGCGACGATCCAGGACCGCGAACCCGGTCGATGCATCACGGAACCTCCTTCTTCCGGAGACCCCGACGGACGAGCGTGACCACTCGGTCGAACGCCCCTGGGCCGATGCGCCGGAGCGCAATGTCCGGGACGAGCAGCAGCGCGACGAGCCCGACGAGCCAGGGCCAGATCTCGACACCGATCCGCGACTGCCGCCGCGCTGTCAAGAATGCGTCCTGGGGCTTCGCGAGCGCTCCCCCACCCGTCAGCTCAGCGAGCTCACGGAGCAGGCTCTCGTCGACGCCCAGGTCGCGCAGCTCCTGAGCATACGGTACCACCAGACCCGCCAGCTGCGAGCCGATCACGCGATCGTTCCGCCGCTGCGCCATACCGACCAGGTAGACCCCCTCCTGGGCGGCCGGAAATTGACCACGGTAGCGGCCCGGGCCGACCTGCTCGAGGTCCACCACCGACCGCTCCCGGTTCGGCGCCACCACGGCCGACTTGCGAGTCGAGGAAGTTGATGAACTCGCCCTTCGGGTCGACGGCGTCGACGAAGATCTCGCCGGTGTTTTCGTGGCGCTCCACGACTGCGACCGTGTCGCTGCGTGTCCCGCTTCGCAAGGTCCAGCGGATGAGCTGCGACCAGAACTTGTTGAACTCACGCCACCGGAGCCAGAGCACGGCCCACTTCGCCTTGGCGTCGGACGTGAACGCGACCGAGCGGCCGAGCCCGTACCGCCAGGTGGCGAGCACCGGATCTTCCTGGTGGCTCATGAGGACCAGGTCGGCGGTCGACTTCAAGGTGCTGGCGACGTAGCCGCCGAGGGGCGGCACGCTCTTCCAGTCGATCTCCTGGATCGCCTCGTGGCCGGGCGAGGTCAGCTGCGGCTTGAACGGCTGCTCCACGAGCGAGGCCTTGGAGGCGAGCTGGGTCTCGAGCGTGAAGATCCGCGGGATCGTCTGCGAGTCTTCGGTGTAGTAGAAGCGGCCCTTGCCCCACTTGGCCACGTCGACCATCAGCTGGACGTCCGCGTCCTTGCCGATCGCGACGGTCGAGACCGTGATCTTGTCCTTCGCCATCCGGCGAAGCAGGCCCTGGAAGTCGCCGCGCGTCATCTGTCCGTCCGACAGGAAGATCACGTGCTTCAGCAGCGCCGGGCGCTCGAAGAGCACCTGGTACGACTCCTTGAGCGCCGGATAGCCGTCGGTGCCGCCGCCGGCCTTGATCGTCGCGATCGCGTGATGGATCGCCGCCTTGTCCTTGGCCGGGCCGCACCGGCGCGTCCCAGATGAACTCGGTGTCCCAGCTCATCACGCCGACTTCGTTGCGCTCGTCGAGCAGATCCACCACGAGATGCGAGGCTTCCTTGGCGAGGTCGAGCTTCGTCACCTTCTCGTCGGTCGACATCGCCATGGAGCCCGAGCGATCGATCGAGAGCACGACGGCCAGGCTCGGGATCTCGACCTTCTGCTTGACCTCCATCGTGACCGGCAGCGCTTCCTCGACCGGCGTGCGGTAGTAGCCGCCGAGCCCGAAGCTCTCCTCGCCGCCGATCATGACGAGCCCGCCGCCGTAGTCGCGGACGTAATCGCGGATGTACCCCATCTGCGGCCGGCTCAGCTTGAGCGACGAGACGTTCGAGAGCACCGATCCCGTCGTACTTCTGCAGGCCGGCCAGATCGGTCGGAATCCCCGGCGGCTCCACCACGGTCACGTCGATGTTCTGCGAGCGAAGCGCGCCGGCCAGTGACTGGGCGTGGCTCTTGTCCTTGTCGGCGAGCAGCACCTGGGGCCGGCCGCGCACCACGACGGCGCCGACGGCGCGGTTGTTCTCCTCGATCGTATCGCCGTCGACCTCCATCGCCGCCTGATAGACGTGGATGCCGCTCGTGTCGAGCGACTGCCGGTAGCTGAAGACGTTCTTGCCGGCGCTCAGGCGCACGACCTGCGAGCCGAGGAACTCGTTGTTCCTGAAGAGCGAGAGCCGTCCCTCGGTGTCTCGGTGGCTCCACACGACGACCTTCGCCTGGAAGGGCTCGCCGAACTTCACCTCGTGCGGCAGCACCAGCGCCTCGGCGACCACCTCCTGTGTGAAGGTCAGCGGCGCGGCGACGTAGTAGATATCCGCGGCCACGTCCTTGGCGGCCTGCGCGCCGGCGAGCGCGTTGCCCGCGTTCTGGCGCCCGTCGGTGAGCATGACGATGCGATTGGCCTGGCCCGGCGGCAGCATCGCGAGGGCGAGCTGGATCGCCTGGAAGATGTTCGTACCGTGTCCATCGACCTGCACCTTCGGACGCTCGACGGTCGGACGAGTGGCGAGCGGCTGGTCGACGACCGCTTGCTCGCCGAAGGCGATCACGCTGTTGCGGTCGCCGCTCTTCATCGACTTGGCGGCTTCGGCGACGAACCGGTACGCGCGCTCGCGCGAGGCGAGGCTCACGCTGTCGGAGAGATCCATCAAGAAGACGACGTTCATCCGGTCGACCCATCGGGGCAGGGTCGGCCGCAGCAACGTGAGACAGAGAACCACGACCAGCGCGCTCCGCAGCGCGAGTGCCCAGCGATCGCCTGGGCTCGACGGCAAGCGTAGCCGCCCGGCGCTCTGGCGACGCCAGTAGAGGAGTCCCTCTCCCGCGAGCAGCAGGACGGCCAGCATGACGAACAGCGGCCAGAGGTCGCGCTGGACCGGTACCGGCGGCGCGGCCGGGCCGTGCCCGGACGGACTCGGCAGCGGATGCGGCGCCAGGTTCGATTCCTCGGCGTTCATGAGGTTCACGGCTACGCGCGTCTCGCCGCGCGCCGTCGCCAGGGTGTACACGCCGGCTTCGTCGGTCTCCGTGAAGCTGATCGCGCCGCGGGTGACCCGTCCTTGAACCGTCCGGCCGCTGGGCGTGGTCACGGTGACCGTGCTGACGCCGTGGGGCGCCGGCAGCAGGATCGGCTGGCCCGTGGCGAACTGGAAGCTCGACTGGTCGAGCCCTGCCGGATGCAGCCAGCGCAGGGTGTTCGACAGCACCAGCGGAAACGCGATCCGCAGCGGAAAGTCGGTCTTGAACAGGTCGAACCCGACGAACAGCGCCTTGCGGTCGGGCTCCTCGAGCGCGTAGACGAGCGGTCCGCCTACCGCCTCGACGACGGGGCGCCCGGCCGCCAGCGGCCGGACGCGCAGCGCATCTTCGATCGTCACCTTCGCGAGCTCGACGTGACGCATGACCGGGTGCGTCCGGTCCCAGTCCATGATCGTCGGGCGCTCGATGCGGCCGAGCACCTCCAGTGGCACGTCGGGCGGCACCGCGTTCACGAAGATGAAACGCCCCGGTCCGGCGCGTGGCGGCGTCACCGAGTCGAGCACGACGACGTCCGCGTCGCCCATGCCGCCCTGGTACTGGTCGGGCGTGCGCACGTCGAGGGACACCTGAGGATCGGTTCGAAGAACCTTCTCGAGGAACAGATTCCCCGGGCTCACCAGCAGCACGGCGATCTTCCGCGGCGGAGGCAGGACCGCGTACGCGACGTTGTCGACGGCCAGGTCGTCGTCGACGCGGATCCGCGCCGTGATCGTCCCGCTGCCGCCGTGGCTGAACGGCAACACCACCGACCGGCGAACGCTCGGCTCGAGCGTCACTTCCTTCTCGGCGATCGACTTGCCGTCGAGCTCCAGGCGGAACGTGAAGGTCTGGGCCTCGTTCGCGTAGTTCACGAGCGACACGAACGCCTGATAGTCGAACGCGCCGTAGTAGTTCTTGCGGATCGACAGGCTGGTGATCGCGACGTTGTTGCCCTGCCGCCCGACGCCGATCCAGCGCACGCGCGGATCGGTGGTGTCCTCGCTCTGGGGCAGGGTGAACGCGCCATCGGTGAAGACGTGGATCTCGGCCCGCGGATCGGCGGCGACGAGCGCCCGCGCGGTCCGCACGGCTTCGACCAGGCGGGTCGGCAGGTCGCGGGCCTGCGCGGAGCGGATCGCGCCGAGTGCCCGTTCGCGGTCGCGCGCGAGCGCGGCGGTCACCTTCGGCTGTACGCCCGCCTCGATCACCATCACTTCCGCGCCCTCGCCGAGCCCGCGCACGAGCGAGGTCGCGCCGGCTCTGGCTGCCTCGAACCGGGAGGGCGAGACGTCCTGCGCCTTCATCGAGGCGGAGGTGTCGAGGACGACGACCACCTTGCGTGCGCCCTGGCCCATGACGGTCGCGACCGGTTTCGCCAGCGCCAGCGCCAGCGCCAGGAGCGCCAGCAGCTGGAGCAGGAGCAGCGGATCGCGGTGCAGGCGCTGGAAGAACGTCGACGCCTCGCGGTCACGGAGCGAGGTGCTCCAGAGCAGCAGGCTCGACACCGTCCGCTCGCGCCGGCGGACCTTGAGGAAGTAGAGCAGCACCAGCGGGACGGACAGCGCGAACAGCGAGAGCGCGAGCGGAGACAGGAAGCTCATGCGACGACTCGGCCCCGGAGCTGGGCCAGGACGAACGACTCCACGGGCGAGTCAGAGGTCATCCGGTGATAGCCGATCTCCTTGGTCCGGCAGAAGGTCTCGACGCGCTCGAGGTACTGCCGGAGGCGCTCGCGGTACGCGCGGACGGCGTCGCCGTCCATCGAGAGCTCGCGCATCTCGCCGGTCTCGCTGTCGAGCAGGCGCAGGTCGCCGGCGAGCTCCGGGTTCATCTCCTCGGGCGCCAGCACGTGGACCAGATGCACGTCGAAGCGCCGTTCGAGCAGCGCCCGCACGCCGGATTCATACCCAGCCGGATCGAGGAGATCGGAGATGACGACGGCGAGCCCCGTCTGCCGCGAGCGCGCGGCGTAGTTGGCCAGCGCCTCGTTGAGGCTCGTGCCGCCGGCGGGGCGTACCGCGGCGAGGAAATCGACGAGGCCGGTGACCTGGTTGCGGCCGCGGGTCGGCGGAAAGCCTTCGGCGATCCGCTCGCGGAGCACACCCACCCCGACGCGCTCCATGTTCACGAGCCCGACGAAGCCGAGCGCCGCGGCGATCCGTACCGCGCACTCGAGCTTGCTGGGCGTCCCGAAGTTCATCGACGCCGACGCGTCGACGATCAGGTGCAGGCACAGATCCTCTTCGTCCACGAAGAGCTTGACGTGCAGGCGATCGAGTCGGCCGTAGATGTTCCAGTCGACGTAGCGCAGATCGTCGCCGACGCCGTACGCGCGGTAGTCACAGAACTCGACGCTGTGCCCGCGCCGGAGGCTGCGGCGCTCGCCCTTCACCCGCCCGCGGAAGATCCGCCGCGAGAGCAAGGACAGACGCTCGAGCTGCGCCAGAAACTCGGACGTGAAGAACGTTGAGCGCATCACCGGCATGCTTTTCCGTCCGATCAGCGCTCGTCGAGCGACTGGAAGTAGTTGCGGATCTGGTCGTGGAAGTCGCGCGGCACCTGCTCACGCGTGATCGCGTCCTCCATCGCCTTGCGGTACTGGCCGATGACGCCGAGGTACTGAAGCCGCGAGGCCATGGTGCCGCCCCGTCCGGTCAGGTTGGTGTCGTAGCCGTCCTTGCGGCCCTGACGCGACTCCCCCTCGACGCCCACGTCGAACGGGTTGGCGCGAAGCCGCTGGGTGGCCTCGCCCTTCGGGTTCCCGCTCCGGCCTTTGCCGGGCATGAGCCCCTCGCCTTCGCCGAAATCCTGATCCTCCGGACCCATGCCGTCGCCGCGTGCGCGGTCTTTGCCTCGCCCGCCGCGCTCGGACTCGCGCCCGCCGCGCAGGCCCTTGCCGGAGCGCTGCGCCTCGTCCATCGCGCGCATCTTGTCGAGCGCCTTCTGCATCGCCTCCAGGGCCCGATCGCTCTGGCCGCCCTCGAGCGCCTCCATGCCTTCCATGGCGTCACCGCTCCAGTTGCCACCGCCCTTGCGACCGAGGCGCTCCATCTCCTCGAGGAGCTCACGCAGCTTCTGGGGCGAGATCTGATCGGGCCGGAGACCGCCGGTCAGCGCCTTCGACTTGCGGTAGACCATCTTGTACTGGCTGTTCGTGAAGTCCGACTGGAGATCCGGCATGCGGTCCGTCTGCTCGAGCATGCGGAGCCGCTCGTCACCCTTCTTCATGAAGCTGTTGAAGTCGGGGCGCGAGTTGGCGAGCGAGGTGTCCTTGAAGATCGCCGACAGATCGCCGGTGGTCGTGGCGCCGCTGCCACCGGCGCGCTGGGCGAAGTCGCGCTCCTCGAAGGACGGTCGCTTGAGCGAATCCTTGGAGAGCTGGCGCGTCGTTTCCTCGAGCATGGACGAGCCCGTCCGCTCCTCGCTCTCCTCTTCGGTGGAGGACAGGAAATCGGGCAGCCGGCCCGACGGCAACGGAATCGGCGGCATGATCATCAGGACCAGGGCGGCGAGCACCGGGAAGAGCAGAAGCTGGCCTTCACGGGGAACGACGCGCTTGACCACGCGCTTGATCTGCAGGCTCTCGACCCGCGCGACGGTGTCCGCGATCAGCGCGTCCACGAGCGGCGTGCGGTCCGGGCGGTCCGCCCACTCGAGCGTCGTCGCGACACGGTCGTCCAGACCGAACGCCCGGTCGGCGACCCGCGCGATGTCGCCGCGCCGGATGCCCCGCGCGGCCCCGTAGACGATCCCCGCCAGCCCGCCGAGGACCATGAGGCTCGCGGCGATCCACGGCGCTCGTCCGGCCAGGGCGTGTTTGGCCAGCAGGACTGCGACCCCGGCCACCGCACCCCAGAAGGCGCCGCGGAGACCGTAATACTCGGCCCGCCGGCGGCGGACCTCCCGCCCGATACGGCGCAGGAGGCCTTCGATCCGTGGCGACTCGGTCATGCGCTCCTCCTGCGACTAGCGGAGAAAGGGTTCGCGGCTCTGGGCGACGCCCGCCTCGGTGTCGGCGATGACCCGGGAGATCACCGTGTCGGTGTCGATTCCCTCGGCCTCGCCCTCGAAGTTCAGGATCACGCGATGGCGCAGCGCCGGCACCGCCAGCGCCTTGATGTCCTCCACGCTGACGTTGTACCGCCCCTCGGCGAGCGCCCTCACCTTGGCGCCGAGCACGAGAGCCTGGGCCCCGCGGGGGCTCGCGCCGTACCGCACGAACCGGCGCGCGACGTCCGGCGCCTGCTCCCACTGCGGGTGCGTCGCCATGACGATCGCGGAGGCGAAGTCGCGGACGTGCGAGGCGATCGGCACTTCGCGGATCAGCTCGCGGAACGAGAGCACGTCCGGGCCCGCTCAGGACGCGATTGCACGATGGCGGTCCGTGACTGCGTCGTGCGATCGATGATCGCGTTCAGCTCCTCGATCTGCGGGTAACGGACGCGCAGCTTGAAGAGGAATCGATCGAGCTGGGCTTCCGGCAGCGGATACGTCCCTTCCATCTCGATCGGGTTCTGCGTGGCGAGCACGAAGAACGGCGCCGGGAGCGGCCGCGTGGAGCCGCCGACGGTGACGGCGCTCTCCTGCATGCCTTCGAGCAGCGCGGATTGCGTCTTGGGTGTGGCGCGGTTGATCTCGTCGGCCAGCAGGATGTGCGCGAAGATCGGCCCCTGCTGGAACTGGAAGTGCTTCCGGCCGTCCGCGTCCTCGACGATGATGTTGGTGCCGATGATGTCGGCGGGCATCAGGTCGGGCGTGAACTGAATGCGCGAGAAGGACAGGTCGAGCCCTTCCGAGAGCGTCTTGATCAGGAGCGTCTTGCCCAGGCCCGGCACGCCTTCGAGCAGGACGTGACCGCCGGCGAACATGCCGGTGAGCACGTGCGTGATGACTTCGTGATGGCCGACGATGACCTTTTCGACTTCGGCGCGCAGTCTCTCGAACGCGGCGACGAACGCCTGAACCCGGGAATCCTGAGTCATCGAGCTCTCCTCTCGCGAATCCCTGCTGCCCATTCTATAGAGAGCCGTCAAGCGCTGGCGCTGCCGTTTTCTCGACGACCGCTTCGTCTCATACTACTCGATGAGCTAAGCAAGTTGCCTGCCAATTGCGGAAAGGGACGATCGACAGCTGAATCACGCCGAAATCCGCGGCCTCTCTCCAGTCCGTGCCTCGCGAATCGGCGCTCGCAACGTCGCTGCACAATCGCCGAGCGCTCTCGGCGTGACGTCAGCGTCACAAAGCCGACGACGGCCCCAGCGCTCCTCGAGCCGTAGCCAGCTGCGCGATAGACCGTCTGATAGCCGTCGATCTCCCGTGCCGGAGAAAAGCGCTCCCTGACGAGCACCGAGCCGGCGAGCCCGAGCCGCTCCCGGAGCGCCGGATCGCGTGCGAGCTCCGCGGCGTGCCGCTCGAACTCGGCCTCGTCGCGGAAAAGAAAGCCCGTGGAGCCGTCGGCGACGATCGAGCGATTGCCGTCGATATCGGAGGCCAGGACCGCGCGGCCGAGCGACAGGGCCTCGAGCACGGAGTTCGCCATGCCCCCTTCCGAAATGGAGCAGTTCAGCACCACGTCGGCCTGCGACAGGAGCGACGCCATCTGTTCGTGCGGGACCTCGCCGACGTAGCGAGCCCACGGCATCGCCGAGAGCTGCCGTTCCAGCGCTTCACCGACCGAGGGCTCCAGGATCGGCCCCGCATAGAGCAGACGGATTTCTGGGATCGCCTTGACGAGCCGGCTCAGCGGCGCCACCGGAAAAACCGGATTCTTCACCGCTCGGAGACCGACGGGAAACACGAAGAGGACGGTCCGAGGCGGAAGCGGCCAGCGCTCTTGCAGATCGAACCGGCCGTTCCCTGGCAGGCGGACGGACTGGGGGACGACGACAAGTCGTCCGCCGACACCCGGCAGCATGGCGGCGACCCGATCGCCGACTGACTGATGGAACACGGTGATCCGGTGGGCGTTGTTGAGCACGTTCTTGACCACCGGCGAGTGCTCCGGGTCCAGCAGATCGTGGTTCGCGTCGGTTCCAGTGAGCGTGACGACGAGCGGGACTTCGACGCGGTGCGCCAGACGAAGCGCCAGAGGGCCTGCACCGTAGGCGTGAAAGGCGTGGATCAGCGCCGGCCGGTAGGCCTGGATCTCGGAGTCGACCGTCGCAAGGTCGACCGCCGAGAGATCCCACAGACGGACCTCGACGCCCCGCTCGGCGAGACCCTGCGCGACCCGCGCGACCGTCACGGCATTGCCCCTCGGGGCCGGCGGACCGAACGGCGTGAGGATCGCCAGACGAAGGGGCATGGGCGCGAGCATATCGGCTACGCCGCACTGCGTAAAGATTCCCCAGCCAATCTGGCCTCGAATCCCTCGCACGCGGCCCGGCGTCTACATATAATGTACGGCGATGTCAGAGCGTGACGCCCAGATGCCCTCGAAGATCGAATGTCGGCAGATAGCCGACCTCCTTGGCGATTATCTCGATGGAAGCCTCCCTAAACCGACGCGGGAGCTTCTGGAATGGCACATCGAGGGATGCGGGCCCTGCGTGGCGTTCGTCAACACCTACCGAGGAACCGTGAACGCCGCGACCAAGCTGAAGGAAGTGGAGATCCCCTCCGAGCTCAAGAAGCGACTCCTGGCCGTCCTGCGAAATCCGCGCGCGCCCCGTCCCGACGCATAGCCTCACCTCTCGACGAACCGCTCCTCGCCCGATAGCCCCTAGCGCAACAGACTCTGGACGACTTCGACGGCATCAGCCTGAGCCCAGTCGATCTCGCCGATGACCGTGTAGCGAACGTGCCCATCCGGACCGACCAGGAAGCTCGACGGCAGCACGCGAACTCGCCACGCCTTCGACGCGTCCTGATTCGGGTCGAGAAGAATCGGAAACACGATCGACTCACGCTTCACGAAATCGGCGACCCGTGCCCGCGCTTCTCCGTAGTTGATCAACAGGACCACGAACGGTTTCCCCGCGAGCTTCTCCTGGAGCTTGTTGATCGACGCCAGCTCGTCGCGGCAGGGCTCGCACCAGGTCGCCCAGAAATTCACCAGGAGGATCCGGCCGCGGTAGTCCCCGAGCGTACGCGGGGCGCCGCCGAGATCGTTGAGAGCGAGGGCCGGCGCCGTCGCGTCTGTCCACGGAATGAAGCGTGTGGGATCCGCGCGGACGATCCCCGCACCCATGGTCGAGACGCAGACAAGAGTACCGAGGAACAGGATCGAGAGGCGGATGATGACACGTCGGCGGGCGGCCGCGACGGGCGCGGCGACGATCGTCACAGCGCCCGTCGAGCGCTCACGGTCACGCTTTGATTTCGCGCGTGGTGATCGTGTACTTGAAATTGTCAGGGTCGAGGCTGTCGCGGCGGCCCTGTGCCGTCTCCGACTGCGGGTACATGAAGAAGCCGAGCTTTCCCCCCTGGGTCGCGCCCGGCAGCGCCACGTCGTGAGCCGTGTTGAACGCGACCCAGTTGCCTTCCCATCCGCCGAAGAGCTTGGGCCGCACCGCCTCGACCAGCGGATGATCGATCTTCAGCCACTCGCTCGTTTCCTCGCGGGCCACCTTCGTCACGTCCGCGGGATCCATGGCCACCCACCCGTAGTCCTTGAGGAAGACCTCGGCGCGGCAGTGCTGGGCCTTGCTGATGTTCGCGCTTCCCGCGCCGAGTGCCTTGTAGCCGAAGGCCGACGGTGCCACGCGGATGCCGTAGACGTCGCGGGCGGGCACGCCGACGGATCGGACCAGGCCGACGAAGAGCCCGTTGATGTCGCCGCACTTGCCGCCGAAGCTCTTCGTCTCGAGCATCGTCTTGATGTCGCCGACGCCGCAGCCGCGCACCTTGGGCTCGCGGTAGGTGTTGGCGAGGATCCAGTCGTACACGGCCTTGCACCTTCTCGAGATCGGTGGTCTTGCCCTTGGTGACCTCGAGCGCGGTCTCGCGGACGATCCCGTCCGTCGGCATCAGATCGGTCGACTTCGTCCACGTCTTGACGATCGCCGGGTCGTCGTCGACCGCCACCTTCTTCGACCAGTCGATCGCGCGATCCTGCGTCTGGAAACGGCTGGTCAGCTCCACCACCGGCGCGGCCTCGCCCGCCGCGAACTCTGCGTAGAGCATGCTGGCGCCGTAGGGATTGTCGGCCACGGACTTCATGACCTTCGCATTGCCCGTCCACTGGTCGCCGAGCGGCTTCTGAAAGTCGGACTTGACCGACGGAATCGGGAGCCAGGCGCGAGTCACTCCGACCGGCTCCAGGATCTCGACCCGCGTCGTGATCTCGAAGGTCCGCCAGGTTCCGGGCCGCGGCACGAATTCCTTTTGCTGGGCGCCGGCCGGGGCTCACGAAGCCCGCGACACGGGACGAGACGGCGAGTGCCGGGAGCGAGGCGGCGCCGCGCAAGAAGGTGCGACGGTTCATGGCGATCTCCTTGAGCTCAGGCTGACCATTCGATGACCTTCGACGATATCGGGATTCGGCAGGAAGACAAATCGGTAACACCGATTCCAATGCGAAGAAACGGAGACCGCAGCCGATAAGGGCGGGCCGCTACGCCTTGATGCGGATCACCGGCTCCGGCAACACGACACCGATCTCCCAGCACTCCTCACCGCGCCGCCGAAACGCGTCGACGACGGCTCCCGCACGGTCGGCGGCGACCGAAAACAGGAGCCCGCCCGAGGTCTCCGCTTCCGTGAGTAGCGAGGCCAGATAGCCCGGCACCGACGGCTCGATGGTGAGCGCGCTCCCGAACGCCTCGTCGACGTAGCGCCGGTTGCGCTTCATCCCGCCGCTGAACTGCCCCTTCTCGGCGAGCTCGCGTGTGCCCGGGAGCACCGGAAGCCGGGATGCGTCGATCGAGAGACCTGCGCCGGAGGCCTTGACCATCTCTCCGGCGTGACCGAGAAAGCCGAAGCCCGTGATGTCGGTCGCGCCCTTCGCGCCGCTCTCGCGGGCGACGGTGGCCGCGACACGGTTCAGCCTGAGCATGCTGGCGACCGCGCCCGCGAGCCGCTCAGCGCCGGCGACGCCGTTCTTCGCCGCGGTCGTGATCACGCCGGTCCCGAGCGGCTTGGAGAGAAAGACTCGGTCACCCGGCCGCAGACCGCCCTTGACCAGAATGCGGTCGGGATGAACGCGACCCGTCACGCAGAGCCCGTACTTCGGCTCGGCGTCGACGACGGTATGGCCGCCCGCGATCACGCCTCCGGCTTCGCCGACCTTGTCACGGCCGCCGCGGAACACCTCGGAGATGATCGTCTTCGCCATCTCGCGCGGGAACCCTGCCACGGCGAGCGCGAACAGCACCTCGCCGCCCATCGCGTAGACGTCCGACATCGCGTTCACGGCCGCGACCGCGCCCCACGTCCACGGGTCGTCGACGACCGGCGGAAAGAAATCCACCGTCTCGACGATCGCCAGGTCGGGCCCGAGGCGATAGACCGCCGCGTCGTCGGCCGCGCCCGAGTCCCGACGAGCAGCTCAGGGGGCGGCGGCGTCCCGCCGGGCCTCAGTACTGCCAGCACCTCCTGGAGATCTCCAGGAGCCATTTTGGACGCTCAGCCGGCGCAGGAGGCGTAGGAAGTGAGCCGGACCTCGCTGTGTGTGTGGTCGGCCATAGGCCTATTGAGAGGCGCGGGCGGGAAGCTGGGATTCCACGAAGTCGACGAACGCCTGAGCCAGCGGCGACCGGCTCCGGTCGCGGTGGGTGATCAGGTAGAAGAAGCGCGAGACACGGAGATCCTTCAGCTTCACGCACGACAGCAGCGCGGCCTTGCACTCGTCGTCGACGGCCCGCTTCGAGATGATCGAGATCCCGACGCCGGAGCGCACCGCCTGCTTGATGGCCTGGGTGGAGCCCATCTCGCCGACGACTCGCAGCGCTGTCAGGTCGACGTTGGCCTCGCCCAGCGCGTGCTCGAGCGCCTCGCGCGATCCCGAGCCTTGCTCGCGCACGATCAACGGCTCGCGCTTGAGGTCGGCGAGCGTGATGCTCTTGCGTCCCGCCCAGGGGTGTTCCGGCGGAAGGACGACCACGAGCTCGTCCGGCATGAGCTCGCGGCTGACCGAGGTGCGGAGAGTCGGACGCGCGCCGACCACACCCACTTCGGCCCGACCGTCATCGACCCACGTGCTCACCTGGCGGCTGCCGCCGATCAGCAGCGAGATCGAGATGTCCGGGTACTTCGCCTTGAACTGGCCGATTAGCGCCGGCAGCAGATACTCCCCGGGAATCGTCGAGCCGCCCACGACGAGCTGTCCGCTCAGCCGTCCCTGGAACTGGTCGAGCGCCTGGCGGGCTTCACGTGAGAGAGCGAGCATGCGCCGCGCGTATCCGAGCATCAGCTCGCCGGCGCGCGTGGGCGTGGCCCCGCGTCCGAGCCGATCGAGAAGCTGCACGCCGAGCTCGTCTTCGAGGGCGCGGATGTGCTCGGAGATCGTGGGCTGGGTCAGCAACAGCGCCTCGGCGGCGCGCGAAAAACTTCCGAGCTCTGCCACCTTCGCAAAGATCTCGAGGCGGCGAAGGTCCATCAGAGCGAGACGGGATTCGTGGAGCTACTCAGTGACAGGCGCAGCCGCCGCCGCAGCACCCACCGCCGCCGGACATGCCGGACGACTGGAGTGCGCCGGCGGTCTTGAGGCCGAACACCGACAGCTTCCGCATCACCTGCTCGCTGGCGCAGGACGGACACGCGACGGCTGTCGACGCCCCAGCGACGTACTTCTCGAACTCGCCTTCACACTGCTTGCAGCGATACTCGTAGATCGGCATTCCTACTCGCCGCCTCGCTGCACGTAGCTCTTCACGAACTCCTCGGCGTTCTCTTCCAGGATGTCGTCGATCTCGTCGAGGAGCTTGTCGATGTCTTCCTTGATCTTCTTGCCTTTCTTGGCAAGCTCAGGGCTCGGCGCTGCTCCGTCTCCACCTTCTGCGGGCTTGGTCGGCCGGACTTCTTTCTTCTTCTGCTCTGCCATCTCGCCCTCCATGGGGCAACGGGCCGTGTCGCAAAGTACCCGAA
This sequence comes from uncultured Candidatus Rokubacteria bacterium, assembly GCA_963789955.1. Lineage (GTDB taxonomy): Bacteria > Methylomirabilota > Methylomirabilia > Rokubacteriales > CSP1-6 > AR31. The sequence continues at coordinate 162,951 of CAWBMV010000006.1, read as the reverse complement.
ACCACTACTGCACGCATTTTAGCACGCCCCTTCTCACACGCGTCTGAAGTGCTTGCTGAGGGTCAAGGTCTGCCGCTGGTAGGACGAGCCCAGGCCCGCACCATAGACCCGCTCGGGGCGCGATCGAAGCCGCTCGAACAAGACTTTGAATGAGGTCTGGCCGTCGTACACCATGAACGGTACCTCGCGCGCCCTGACCTCCATGACCACCTTGGTGCCCAGAATCGTTCCATCGCCCCAGCCGAATCCGGGATCGAAGAATCCGGCGTAGTGGGTGCGGATCTCCCCCGCCCCGGCGTCGTAAACGACCATCTCGGCGGCGAACTCCGGGGGCACGCGGATCCGCTCCTTGGAAAGGAGGATATAGAAGCGGTTGGCTTCCAGGATGTACGAATCGCGCGACGGGCGCTTGATGGGCTCCCAGAACTCCCCGGGATCGTAGAAGCCGATTCGGCTCAGATCGACCGCGGGCGGATTGGGATGGGCGCGATAGCCGATGACTCCGTCGGTCAATCGGCCGGAGAGATCGATGCCCATGTAGAGACCATCGCTCACCACGACACGTTCCAGCGGGAGCGGACGCTCGTCGTCGTCGTAGAGCAGCGGCCGCTCGCGATACAGGGTCTCGAGCGCCTCGTCCGACATCGACGTCTGTCCGGCGAGCAGCCGGAGCTGATTCAGCGAGGCGCCGGTCTGTACGCGGACCGGAAACGATTGCGGTGACACTTCCAGGTAGAGCGCGCCGCGATACCCCGCGCGGATCTCGTCGAAGCGCGGCGTCGCGTCGGTGATCACGCGCGTGAAGATATCGAGCCGCCCCGTGGTCGACTTCGGATTCGACCGGCCGCGCACGCCCGGCGGCAGAGCGAGCGACTCGAGCAGGGGCACGAGATAGACCGAGCCGCGCTGCAGGGTCGCGCCGGCGCCGGCCAGCGACAGCTGATCGATGACGAGGTCGCTCTCGGTGAGCCCGCGCTCGCCGAGGCGGCTCTGCACGCTCTCCCGGAACGGCAGAAAGCTCGCGCGGAGCTGATAGGCGTCGGACCCGAGCCGCAGGTCGAGGCTCGCGGGCTGGAACTGCTGATCGTCGATCGGGACCGGCGACACGATCCAGCCGTCGCGCACCGCCGCGCGCAGCTCACGGTCCGGCAGGACGCCGTCACTCATGCCCGATCCAGTTAGCATCGTGCGCCCGAGAGGTCAAGACGAGCGCCGTCCGGCCAGCCAGAAGCACGCGGAGCCCACCGCGCAGAACACCATCGACGTGAGGAAGACGACCCGGTAGGAGCCCATGACGTCGTGGACGACGCCGCCGAACCACGGCCCGATTGCGCCACCGATTCCGTTCCCGACGCTCAGGGCTCCATAGATCACCCCGAAGCGGCGGCCGCCGAAGAGATCGGACGCCATCGCGGTGATGATCGGACCGCGGGCGCCGAAGCCGAGCCCGAACAAGAGCGCATAGGCCACGAGCCAGCCCACGTGGCGATCGCTGTCGAGCGCCAGGAGCGCGAGCGATCCACACGCCGTGCACCCGTACGAAATGGTCGCCGCGAGCGGGCCGCCGATCCGGTCGGCCGCCAGCCCGAAGCTGGCGCGTCCGGCGATCGACAGCAAGCCCATGACGCCGAACACGCTGGCCGCCAGCAGCGGCTCGAAGCCGCGATCGATCGCGAACGCGACCTGGTGAGTGGTCACGGAGAACACCGCCAGCGGTGTGCACATGTAGGCGAACCAGAGCGCCCAGAAGGTGCGCGTCGCAACGGCGCGCTGCAACGTCCACTCGCGAGCCGAGCCGGGGTCCGCGCCGGCGCCGGCGGCGCTCGCGCGAGCCGACGCGCCCGCGCGCCGATCGGGCGCTGGGTCGCGAGCGCCGATCCACACGATCGGCGCGAGGATGCAGAAGGACCCGAGGCCCAGGGTCGCGCTCGCGACGCGCCAGCCCATCGTCGCGATCAGCCACTGAGCGAGCGGCCCCATCACGAAGACGCCGAACCCCATGCCCGAGAAGGCGACACCGACGGCGCGTCCTCGACGCTCCGAGAACCAGCGCGAGAGCAGCACGCCCATCGGTACGGGGCCGACGCCCACGAGTCCGGCGGCGCCGAGTGCGCCGGTGTAGACGTAGAACTCGCCGGCCGAGTGAATCGTCGACCCGAGAACGGACGCGCTGGCCAGGAGCACCGTGCCCGTGAGGATCACGCGGCGCGGCCCAAATCGGTCGACGAGAATTCCCGCGACCGGCGCCAGCAGGCCCTGGATGATCGTCGACACCGACTGGGCGCCCGCGGTCAGCCCGCGTGACCAGTGGAATTCCTCGATGAGTGGCACCAGGAATACCGAGAACGAAAAGTAGAGGCCGTTGCCCACGGCCAGCGCGGCCCAGACGACGAGGATGATCGTTCCGGGGCGAGAGACGGAAATGGTCCGGCGACCTAGGAGACCCGGCTCGTGGCGCCCGCGGCGTCGACATCCAGCGCCTGGGCCTTGCCCCGAATGCCGGCGCGGCTTGCCGCCTCCTCCATCGCTCGGCCGACGGCCGTGCCGTTGCCGTCGACGACGGCGAGCAGCGAGGGCCCCGCGCCGCTCAGCACGCAGCCGAGTGCGCCGGCCGTCCGAGCCGCCGTCGCGACGTCGGGCATCCAGGGAAAGAGCTTCAATCGGTACGGCTGGTGCAGACGGTCCTCGAGCGCGACCGAGAGCGCCGCGGGCTGCGCGGATTGAAGGCCCGCGAGCAGGAGCGCCACGCGCTGCACGTTGAACACGGCGTCCTCGCGCGGCACCGAGCGTGGCAACAGCGCGCGCGCTTCGGCCGTGGTGCTCGTCACTTCGGGCACCAGCACGACCCACGAGAGGCTCTTCGTCACCGGCAAGGTGACCGCGGTCACGCCGTCCGGAGTCACGCACGAGACCGTGAGCCCGCCGAAGACCGCGGCGGCGACGTTGTCCGGGTGGCCCTCCGCCCGCGCCGCGAGCCCCAGCAGCGCCTCCCGCGAGAGCGGCGATCCCACCAGCGCGTTGCCCGCCACGAGGCCTCCGACCCAGGCGGCGGCGCTCGATCCGAGGCCGCGCGCGGTCGGGATGCGGTTCACACACTCGAGCGCGCAACCCTTGAACGCGTGTCCCGCGGCCTCGTAGGCGAGCTTGACGCCCCGCGCGACCACGTTGCCGCCGTCGCGGGCGAGGCGGTCGGCGCCCTCCCCCTCGATCGTGACGGTCACGCCGTCGCGTTCCTCGGCGACGACCTCGTTGTAGAGAGCGAGCGCGAGCCCGAGAGCGTCGAAGCCGGGACCGAGGTTCGCTGACGTCGCGGGAACTCGGACGTGAACGCGCACGCGGCTACAGCCGCTTGAGGAGCCAGTCGGGGGTGAGCGAGACCGCCCAGGAGTTCAGCACGACGTAGTAGTTCGTGAAGACGAGGACACCGACGACGACGAGGACCACGCCGGCCGCGCGCTCGACGACGGGGATGAACCGGCGATAGCGCTTGAAGAACGCCAGGAACGGACCGAGCGCCGCCGCTGAGATCAGGAACGGCAGCCCGAGCCCCGCCGAGTAGGCGACCAGGAGGCCGATGCCGCGCTTGACCGTCTCGGCCGTCCCGGCCAGCGACAGGATCGCGCCGAGGATCGGGCCCACGCACGGCGTCCAGCCGATCGCGAACGTGATGCCCACCGCGAGGGAGCCGAGGTATCCCGCCGGCTTCTCGCGGAGCTGCCATTGCTGCGAGCGTCCGAAGAAGCCGATCCTGAGAACACCCACGATGTAGAGCCCGAAGATCACGATGAGCGCGCCGCCGATACGACGGATCCAGTCGCGGTAGTCGAGCAGGAACTGCCCCGCGGCGCTGAACGAAGCGCCGAGCGCGACGAAGACGAGCGAGAAGCCCAGGACGAAGGCGACCGCGTGGATCAGAACCCGGCGGCGCGCCGCGGCCGAGAGCTCCGCGGTGAGGTCGGCGACGGACATGCCCGTGATGAACGACACGTACGACGGAAAGAGCGGCAGCACGCACGGCGACAGGAACGAGAACAATCCCGCCGTGAACGCGACCGCGAAGCCGAGCGACTCACTCGTCACTGCGCGAGCATCCCTTCGACCAGCGCGTGGGCGGCGCGGTTGTCCCAGGCGCGCGGGCCGAGCGCCAGCGCGGTCAGATAGCCGTTGCGGTCGATCAGGAAGCTCGCCGGCAGCGCGCGGACGCCGTAGGAATTGGCCAGATCCATCTTGGCGTCGAGCGTCACCGGGAACGTGAGCTTGAGCTTCTCGAGGAACGGCTTGACCAGCGACGCGTCCGAATCGACGGAGACGGCGAGCAACACGAAGCCGCGCTGACGGTGCTTGAGATAGAGACGCTCCATCGCCGGCATCTCTTCCCGGCAGGGCGCGCACCAGGTGGCCCAGAAGTTGACCATGACCGGCTTGCCGCGCTGGGCCTTGAGCTTCAGGGTCTCTCCGCCCAGGAGCGACACGCTGAAGTCCGAGGCTTGCTTGGGCCGGGGCGGCCGGATCAGATCGAGGTCGCGCACCGCCTCGTCGAGCCCGCTCACGCTCGCCGTGCGGAGCAGGTCGCTGTGCGCGCCCTCGCCCTCCGCGGTCGACGCGGAAGCCGGGTCGCGAGGTCCTTCGGCCAGCAGGGCAAAGAGCGAGATGCCGACGAGGGCGGCGCCCGCCACCATCATCCCGGTCAGCATCAGCTTGTCCCGCATCCCTGCCCTCCTATCCTTCCGGTCGTGCCGAAAGAAACTCGCAAAAGTATACCAATACAGGCCGGGCGCCGATTTGCTCCGACCCGGGCGCTTGCATATAGTAGGCGGACCTGGCTGGCCCGCGCGAGTCCTCACCGACGAGCAGACCCGGCGACGGAAGCATGCGCCCGCCGACGGGACGCCCGACGGCCACCGGCAGGAGGACGATCTCATGGACGAACGACAGATCCACGACCTCATCGCGGACGTTCGAGCCGCCCGTCTCTCGCGCCGCGCCTTCACCCGGCTCATGGTCGGCCTCGGCCTCAGCGCGCCGATCGCGGCGCAGCTTCTCGGTGCCGCGAAGCTCGAGGCCCAGCCGCGAAGCGATGGGTTCGCCCCGACTCGGCGGGGCGGCGGCGGGCAACTCAAGGTGCTCTGGTGGCAGGCGCCGACCCTGCTCAACCCGCACTTCGCGGTCGGCACCAAGGACCAGGACGGCTCGCGCGTGTTCTACGAGCCGCTCGCGGCGTTCGATCCCGAAGGCAATCTCTTCCCCATCCTTGCCCAGGAGATTCCGACGGTCGAGAACGGCGGCCTGGCGCGCGACGGGAAATCGGTCACCTGGAAGCTCAAGCGCGGTGTGACCTGGCACGACGGAAAGCCGTTCACCGCCGACGATCTCGTCTTCAACTGGGAATACGCGGCCGACCCGGCCACCGCGGCCGTCACGATCACGACCTACCGCGATATCGAGCGGGTCGAGAAGGTCGATAGCCACACCGTCCGACTGTCGTTCAAGAATCCGAACCCCTTCTGGTTCGACGCCTTCTGCGGGGCACGCGGCATGATCATCCCCAAGCATCTCTTCCAGGCCTTCAAGGGCGACAAGTCGCGCGAGGCGCCGACCAACCTGAAACCGGTCGGCACCGGACCCTACCGCTTCGTCGATTTCAGGCCGGGCGATCTCGTCCGGGGCGAGATCAATCCCGCGTACCACGTCCCGAATCGCCCGTTCTTCGACCAGTTCGAGATGAAAGGCGGCGGTGACGCCGCGTCCGCGGCCCGCGCCGTGCTCCAGACGGGCGAGTACGACTTCGCCTGGAACATGCAGGTGGCGGACGACGTGCTGAAACGATTCGAGCAAGGCGGCAAAGGCCATCTCGACATCGCGACCGGTGGCGCCATCGAGCACATGCAGCTCAACAACACGGACCCGTGGAAAGAGGTCGACGGCGAGCGGTCGTCCATCAAGACCACTCACCCGTTCCTGACCGACCCCGCGGTCCGCTCGGCATTGAATCTCCTGGTCGACCGCGGCGCCATCCACGAGGAGATCTACGGCCGCCAGGGTCAGGCGACGCCGAACTTCCTCAACGGGCCGCCGCGCTTTCGCTCGCCGAACATGCGCTGGGAATTCAGCGTCGACCGCGCCAATCAGATCCTCGACGGCGCCGGCTGGCGCCGCGGCGCGGACGGTGTCCGGGGCAAGGATGGCAAGCGGCTCAAGCTCGTGTTCCAGACCTCGATCAACCCGGAGCGCCAGAAGACGCAGTCCATCGTGAAGCAAGCCTGCGCGAAGGCGGGCATCGAGGTCGAGCTGAAGTCCGTCGTCTCGTCCGTCTTCTTCTCGTCCGACGTCGCCAACCCCGACACCTACACCAAGTTCTACGCCGACCTCCAGATGTACAGCACCGGGCCGAACGCGCCCGATCCGCAGACCTTCATGTCGAACTTCACCTCGGCGGAGGTGTGCTCGAAAGAGAACAAGTGGGCGCGGCGCAACACCACGCGCTGGCGGAACGAGGAGTACGATCGGATCTGGAAGGCCGCCGAGAGCGAGATGGACCCGGCCAAGCGTGCCGCCCTGATCATCCGGATGAACGACATGCTCACCCAGAACGTCGTCGTGATTCCGATCGTGTGGCGCAACGCCGTCGCGGGAGTATCGAATCGCCTCAAGGGCAACGACCTCTCGGGGTGGGATTCGTATCTGTGGCGCCTCGCATACTGGTACCGGCAGTCTTGACACTCCGTCGCACGAAACGCTAAGAAGCCAACCACCCGGCCGCCGGGCCGGGCGAGAGAGGAGATTCAATGGAAGAGCGTGAGTTGAGGGCGCTGGTCAATCAGGTGAAGGCGGGAACTTTGAGCCGCCGTCGCTTCGTAGGGATGATGGTCGGACTCGGCCTGACGGCTCCGATGGCCGCCCAGATGCTGACGTCGGCCGGCGTCGCGCAGGCCCAGACCAAGTGGACGTTCAATCCCACCAAGCGTGGCGGCGGCGGGCTCGTCAAGACGCTCTGGTGGCAGGCGCCCACCTTGTTGAACCCGCACTTCGCCAACGGCACCAAGGACCAGGACGCCTGCCGCATCTTCTATGAGCCCCTCGCCTCGTACGATCCCGACGGAAACATCGTGCCGGTCCTGGCGGCCGAGGCGCCGAGTCTCCAGAACGGTCAGGTCGCGAAGGACGGCATGTCGGTGACCTGGAAGCTGAAGAAAGACGTCGTGTGGCACGACGGCAAGCCCTTCACCGCCGACGACGTGGTGTTCACGTGGGAGTACGTGATGGACCCGGGGACCGCCGCGGTCACCATCGGCCCGTACCGGGACATCGTGCGGATCGACAAGGTCGACAGTCACACCGTGAAGATCGGCTACAAGTCGCCGACGCCGTTCTGGGCCGCGGCGTTCTGCGGCGCCGCGACCGGACCGATCATTCCCAAGCATCTCTTCCAGGCCTTCAAGGGTGACAAGTCGCGCGAGGCTCCCACGAACCTGAAGCCCGTCGGCACCGGCCCCTACAAGTTCGTCGACTTCAAGCCCGGCGACATCGTTCGGGGCGAGATCAACCCGAACTATCACGTCCCCAATCGGCCCTTCTTCGACCAGGTCGAGATGAAGGGCGGCGGCGACGCGGTGGGCGCGGCGCGCGCGGTCATCCAGACCGGCGAGTACGACTACGCCTGGAACATGCAGGTCGAGGACGAGATCCTCAAACGCTTCGAGCAGGGCGGCAAGGGCCGCGCCGATATCGTCTCCGGCGGCAACATCGAGCACATCCAGGTCAACACGACCGATCCGTGGACCGAGGTCGACGGCGAGCGGTCGTCGGCCAAGACCAAGCACCCGACCCTGAGCGACCCGGCGGTCCGTCAGGCCCTCAATCTGCTGGTCGACCGCGGCTCCGTTCAGGAAGAGATCTACGGGCGCACCGGCATCGCCACCGCCAACTTCGTCAACGCGCCCGTCGCGGTTCGTCTCGAAGAACACGAAGTTCGAGTTCAACGTCGACAAGGCGAACCAGATCCTGGAGTCCGCGGGCTGGAAGCGCGGCGGCGACGGCGTTCGCGCCAAGGACGGCAAGAAGCTGAAGTTCGTCTATCAGACGTCGATCAACAACCCGCGTCAGAAGAACCAGCAGATCGTCAAGCAGGCCTGCGCCAAGGCCGGTATCGAGCTCGAGCTGAAGGCGATCACCGCGAACGTGTTCTTCTCGTCGGATCCGGCCAACCCGGACACGTACTCGCACTTCTACACCGATCTGCAGATGTACACGACGACCATGACCCAGCCCGATCCCCAGCGCTTCATGGATCAGTTCACGTCCTGGGAGGTCTCCGCCAAGGACAACAAGTTCGCGCTGACGAACAAGACCCGCTGGCGGAACGAGGAGTACGACAAGCTGTGGAAGGCCGCGGAGCACGAGATGGACCCGGTCAAGCGCGCGGCCCTGTTCGTCAAGATGAACGACCTGGTGATCCAGAACGTCGTCGTCATTCCCGTGGTGTTCCGCCCGCGCGTCGCGGCGATCTCCAACCGCCTGCGTGACGCGGTCCAGAGCGGCTGGGACAGCGACTTCTGGGCGCTCGCGTACTGGTCGAAGGCCTAACGGTGTCGGCGGGGCCGCGCGGCGCGATCCGCCGCGGCCCCGCCTGACGCCGGTATCCGAATGTCCAGGTACCTGCTGCGACGGATCCTGATCCTCCTCCCGGTTCTCGCCGGCATCAGCATCGTCCTGTTCACGATCCTCGCCCTGGCGCCCGGCGATCCGTTCGAGGAGCTCGCCACCAACCCCAACGTGCCGCCCGAAGTGCGCATGAACCTGCGCGCGAAGTTCGGTCTGGACGACCCGCTGCCGATCCGCTACGTCCGATGGATGGTGTCGATGCTGCGCGGCGACTGGGGCTTCTCCTTCGTGAGCCGCGTCGACGTCGACACCCTGATCCTGCAGCGGCTGCCGGCGACGCTCCTGGTGCTGGGCGCCGCCCAGCTTCTCGCGATCCTCGTCGCGGTGCCGATCGGGACCTACTCGGCCTTACGCCCCTATTCGATCTTCGATCAGATCGCGACCACCCTGGCGTTCATCGGCTTCTCGCTCCCGACGTTCTTCACCGGCCTGCTGTTCATCTTGCTGCTGAGCATCCACCTGGACTGGCTTCCGTTCATCTATCGTTCCGACATCAGCGCGACCGGCTGGCGATGGTACTGGGAGCACATCCGGCAGGCGATCATGCCGGTGGCGGTGCTGGGCCTGGCCCAGGCCGCGTCGATGACGCGCTTCATGCGCGCCTCCGTGCTCGACGTCATCCGGCTGGACTACGTGAACACCGCGCGGGCGAAGGGCCTCTCCGAGGGCGTGACACTCGTCAAGCACGTCGTCAGGAACGCGCTGATCCCCGTCGTCACGCTCGTCGCGATCCAGATCCCGACGATCTTCGGCGGCGCGATCGTGACCGAGCAGATCTTCCGGGTGCCCGGGATCGGCTCCTTGCTGATCACGTCGATCCTCGCCAACGACACGCCGGTGGTCATGGCCGTGACGTTCATCTTCTCGATCCTGGTCCTGCTCTCGAGCCTGGTCGCGGACCTGCTCTACGCCTGGCTCGACCCGCGGATCTCGTACCGCTGATGGCTGCCCGCGTCGCCTCCGAGCCCGTCGCCCGGCCGCTCGCGGTCGCTGCATCGGCGCCGCGCACGTCGCTGTGGCAAGAGACCGGCCGCCGCTTCCGCCGCCATCGGCTCGCCATGGTCGGGAGCGTGATCCTCGTGGCGCTCGTGCTCGCGGTGCTGGTTGGCCCGCTCGTGTGGCGACTGCCGATCAACGACATCGACTTCAAGGCCAAGCTCAAGGGCCCGTCGTGGAGCCATCCGCTCGGCACCGACGATCTGGGCCAGGATCTGCTGGCGCGCATGCTCTACGGCGGGCGCATCTCGCTGGCGGTCGGCATCGCCGCCATGCTGATCGCGATCTCGATCGGCACCGCGGTCGGCGCGATCTCCGGATTCATGGGCGGCGCGGTCGATCACACCTTGATGCGGATCACCGACATGTTCCTGGCGCTGCCGGGCCTGCCCCTCCTGCTGCTGATCGTCTATCTGTTTCGCGATTCGCTGCGGAAGATGTTCGGCCCGGAGGCCGGCGTCTTCATCCTGATCGTCGCGGTCATCGGCGGGCTGCGCTGGATGCAGGTCGCCCGGCTGGTGCGGGCGCAGTTCCTGTCGCTGCGCGAGAAGGAATTCGTCGAGTCGGCGCGCAGCCTGGGCGCGCGGCCGATCCGGCAGGTGATCCGTCACATCCTGCCGAACTCGATGGGCCCGGTCATCGTCGCGGCCACCATCGACGTCGCCGCGGCGATCATCGCCGAGTCCACCCTGTCGTTCCTCGGGCTCGGATTTCCGCCGGACATTCCGACGTGGGGTCGAATCCTGTTCGACGCCAAGGACAACCTGGACTTCGCGCCGCACTGGGCGATCTTCCCGGGAACCGCGATCTTCCTGACCGTCCTCTCGATCAACTACATCGGCGACGGTCTGCGCGACGCGTTCGACCCGCGCAAGGTCCTCGGGAAGTAGCTAGGCCTCGGTCTTCCGGTCGCCCAGGGCCTGCTTCACGGCCGCTTCGAGATGATCGATCTGGAGAGGCTTGCGGAGCAGCTGGAACCCGAGCCGTCGGCCATGCACATCCAGGTCGGCCCCCGACGCGGTCAGCATGATCACGCCGACCGCCGCGTCGCTGTTCCGGACGTTCTCGACCAGCTCGAGGCCCGAGCCGCCGGGCATGACGTAGTCGGTCAGGACGAGGTCGTAGCTCTTCTGCTTGAAGAGTCGCAGGCCTTCCGTTCCGCTCGCCGCCAGATCGGTCTCGCAGCCCCAGACGGCGAGGAGCTCGGAGAGGAGTCCGCGAATGTAGCGCTCGTCATCCACGACCAGGACGCGCGGCGGGGTCAGCACGGTAGCAAGTACCGTAGAGTGCCGAGCGCGAGGAGATCAACGGCGAACATCGCCGCGAGAAATGCGGGATTCGTCGGCTTCAGTGCGCGAGGACCGCGTGAGCACAGGGCTCTGCGTCGCGTGCACGCCGTGACGCGCGGCTTTTCTGTGTTCACAAGGCGTGCTGGCGCTCGTGTCGCGTCACACCGTGCGATTTTCGTTTTGTGAATTTCTGGGGATAAGTGGATAAGAACAGCGACGATCAGCGGCAGAAGTCGTAGACGACCGCGCCCTTGGTCGAGGCCCGACGGTCGCGAGGCTAGCGCGCGTCCGTGGTGATGCGCCCGTCGGTCACCGGCGTGATCGTGCCCCGCGCCACGATCGCGTCCATGACGATCTGGGCGACTTGCGGGCCGCTCGACTCGTCGATGAGCACTTTGCCGCGCGCGAAAGCGGTGTAGCCGTCGCCGCCGCGAACGAGATAGCTGGGTACCGCGACACCGTACGGGGTCTCGTTGTCCAGCGGTCGGCCGCCCACGGAGAGGCTCACCACTCGCTGACCCGGCGCTCGCCGGGGATCCCACACGAAGCGAACCCCGGAGACCTGCAGGAACCCTCCGCCCTCGCGGTCCGTCTGCGACAGGCCATGCTCGAGCGCCGCTCGAAGATCTCGTCCGCGAAGCTCGAGCTTGAGGACCACGTCGGTGAACGGCAACAGACTGTGGACGTCGCGCTTGGTCAGCGGCCCCGCCGGCACGATGCGGTTCGTGCGGATCGCGCCCCCGTTGACGAACGCCGCATCGGTGCCGAGCCGCTCTCGCAGACGATCGGCGACGAAATCGCCGACGTTCGTCTCCTGCGTCCGGAGCCGGCTGGTTCGCGCGTCGAGCGGAACGTCGGTTCGCCCGATCACCACGTCCAGCTCGCGGTCGAGCCGGGCGCCGTACGAACGAACGAGCTCCTCGACCGCCGGGTCCGGCGTGACCCGCCGGCTCACCTCGCGGAAGCGCCAGGACCGCTCGACCAGCTTTCCCTCGCGCGTGAGCCAGAGATCCACCTGGACGAGGTAGCGCGCGTCGGAGCCGCCCTTGGTGATGAGGGTCTTGCCTTCCTCGGCCACCATCGGATCGTGCTCGTGGCCGCCCAGGATCACATCGACGTCGGCGGCGCCGGCGAGCGCCTTGTCCTCGGCGATTTCCTGATGCGTGACCGCGACGACGACCTGTGCGCCCTGCGCCCTGAGACGCGCGGCGGCGTCCTTGCCCGCGACGAGCGGACGGTTGAAGCCGACGTCGGGTCCGGGACGAGAGGTGCGCGCCGCGTCGGCCATCGTGAGCCCGAACAGGCCTACGCGCACACCGCCGAGGGTCAGCACGGTGTCGGGCGAGGCGCCGCCGAACGGGCGGCCCGAGCTCCGGTCGACGACGTTCGCGGACATCCATCGAAACTTCGACTCCTTCATGCGCTCGGCGAGAACGGCCGGCCCGAAGTCGAACTCGTGGTTGCCGAAGGTCGCGAAGTCCAGGCCGACCGCGTCGAGCGCGGCGACCATCTGGGCGCCCTGGAGGAACGTCGACTCGACCGACGGAGACAGGAAGTCGCCCCCGATCGCGAAGATCGTGTTGGGGTTCTCGTGCTTCACCTCCGCGTACCAGGGTGGCCAGCCGCGCCATCCCGCCACGCCGGCCGCCGTCGACCGGCCCGAGGGAGTAGGCGTCGTTGATCTGAAGAAAGGTGAGCCGAACGAGATCACCGTCGGCGGCGGGCGCGCCTCGCGAGACGCAACCGACCTGGACGATCGTGAGAACGACCAGGAGCGCGGCGAATGCCGCGCGCGGCCTCATGACGCCGCGGCGGCCGGTCGTGGCTCTCGTCTTCCAGAAGCGGTCGGGCCGGCGCGCGACGCGATCGGTCAAGAGCCGCTCGGCGCGGTCCATATCCCCCGCTCGGAAACACGCCTCGAGGAGCGTGTCGTGGAAGACGTCGCGCTGGGCACGGCTTCCCCCGAGCTCGACGATCCGCGAGCGTCAGCGGCTCGATCCGCTCGATCGCGCGGCGATAGTCGCGGGCGGCGAATCCCTGGATCCCCTCGACCAGCGGCACCAGCACGTCGCGGACCAGCCCCGTCCGATCCCGCCCGCCGCGCTCACGCAGCATGCCGAGCTGGCGCTCGGCGGTCGTCCAGTCGCCGCTCGCGGCGAGCGCCATCGCCAGGTGCGCGGCATGGAAGAGCAGGGCCTGACGATCGAGCCGCTCGCCCGCGATCCGCGCGAAGGGCTTCCAGCGTTCGCCGACGTCGCGGCCGAGGAGCTCGAGGCGCCACAGGAGCGAGATCGAGTCGTGAAGGTCGCCGGGGATCGACGATGGCGCGCCCTCGAACACCCGGCGCCCGAAATCGGACGCGACGTCGTATTCGCCTCGGCCCATGTGCATCAAGGCCAGGTGCCACAGAAGATGGTTCTTGAACCAGCCGAGATGCGTGCACGGCTCGATGGCCGGCGGCAGCCGCGTGATGCCCGTGTCGAACGCCGCCATCTCGTACAGCCCGTGCGCGAGCGCGTGGATCGCCCAGGCGTCGCGCGGGTTCTTCTGGTTCGCCACGAGCGCCATGCGGACGGCCTCGTCGCAGCGGCCGGCCTGCTCGAGCACGAACGCGTGCAGGCCGAGCATGAACGAGCTGCCGGGATGGTACCGGGCCAGGGTGTCGGCGAGCGCCAGCATCTCCGGGAACTTTCCTTGCCAGAACCAGACGAAATAGAGACGCTGGAACACCAGCAGATCGCGCGGATAGTCGGCGAGATGCGCGCGCATCGCGCTCGCCGCGTCGTTGCCCTTGCCCTCGACCAGGAGCGCCAGGCCTTCGACGTGGCGCCGCTCGCGGTCGGTCTGGGACGCCGCGGCCGCGCGCGCGGTCTTCCCGGCCTCCTGCGCCTCCGCGAAGCGCTCCTCCAGGAAGAGACAGACCGCGGCGCCGGCGTGAGCGAGGGCCAGCCCCGGGTCGAGCGCGATCACGTCGCGGAAGCGCTCGAGAGCCCGCGCGTCCCAGGAGAGAAGCGCATCGACCGCGTGATCGTACGCCTCGACCGTGGCGGCCGCGTCGGTGCTCACCGGCAGACCCGTAGGCGTCCTGACGCATGGTCCGCATGCTAGCAGACCGGGCCGGCGGGGACGGCGCGTTCACCGGCGACGAGCCCGTCCAGGAACTCGACGGCCCGGCGCTCGGCCCACGACTCGACCCGCCAGGGCCAGCGGCCTTCGAGGAACGCCGCATGCCCGCCGCGCCGGACGAACTCCGCGCGGACCCAGGGCGGCAGCTCGGCCGGATCGGGGAGCGCACTGGGCGGGACGATCGGATCGTCGAGCGCGTTGACGAGCAAGGTCGGCCGCCGGATGCGGGAGAGGTACGGCGCGCTCGACGCGCGCGTCCAGTAGTCGCGCTCGTTCGCGAAGCCGTTGAGCGGCGCCGTCACCGCGCGGTCGTACTCGGCGAAGGTTCGCGCGCGAAGCGCGAGCGGGACGTCGACGATCTCGCCCAGTCCCGGATCGCGCGCCGCCTTGAGGCGGATCTTGTCCCGCATGGTCCCGAGGAAGTTCGCGCCATAGACCAGGCGGCAGAAGCCGCGGTCGAGAGCTTCGGCGCAGTGCGCGAGATCGAACGGCACCGAGATCGCGACCGCGCCCACGACCGCGTCGGGCACGGCGGCTTCCCGCTCGCCGAGCCACTTGAGCAGGACGTTGCCGCCCAGCGACACGCCGACCGCGCCGATACGGACGGTTGGCTCTCGCCCGACGATCAGCCGGACGACTTCGTCCAGATCGGCAGTGTGCCCGGAGTGGTAGAACGAGCGGAGGCGATTCAGCTCGCCGCTGCACGATCTGAAGTTCAGGGTGACGGCGCGCCAGCCTCTCGTGAGCGCCTGGCGCGTGAGGCCGACGACGTAGTGGGAGCTCGACGAGCCTTCGAGGCCGTGGAGCACCAGCACGAGCGGCGCGTCGGGGCGGGCCGAGTCAGCCCAGTCGAGATCGACGAAGTCACCGTCGGCGGTGGCGACCCGCTCCCGCCGCCACCGGATCCGGTGACGGCGGAAGAGCGGGCCCCAGATCAGTCTGGACGTGCGCGTTCCGGCACCACCAGGGCGGCCGGAACGCGGTCGCTATTCCTGGCCCTTCAGCAGAAGCTTCGCGACCTCGGGTGCGATCTCCCGCGCGCGGCTGTCGAGCTCCGCCTCGCTGAGATTCGCGATCGGGTGCGGCATCATCAGGAACTTGTAGGTCGGTACGCCCCATTGCTCAGCCATCGCGCGCGCCGTTTTCTCGAAGACATCCGTGATGATCGACGCCGCCGGCACCGCGTTCTTTTCCAGCACGATTCCGTCGAGCACACTGCCCGACGAGCAGGACCCTCAGTCTCCGACACCGGCGACGATGACGTCGCAGGTCTTCCGCACCTCCTGGATGATCTCCTCGTGCGCCGGGACCGACGCGTTGTGCTTGCGGAACAGGCGCGTCTCGCTGGCCCCGTATTCGGCCTTCAAGATCTCGCCGATCCGCACCAGCAGCTTGTCGGAGTTGTATTTCGTGTTCTCGATCAGGCCGATCCGCTTGCCTTTCAGGGACCCGGGCCGATCCACGTACGCGATCGGCTGCTTGGCCGCCTCGACCGTGGGATCCAGAAGCTCGATCATCGCTTGACCTCCTTGGTGGTGGCGAGGGACGAACGGGCACCGCCCCATCCCGGGATGAACGACGAGAACGAGCCGGCGCGCCCGCCGGCCGCGACGATCAGGAGGTCGTCGGGCTCCGCGACGATGGGCCGGAGCTTCGTGTCGTCGCCGGGCTGAATCGCGCCCGGGATGCGGTGGGTGCGCTTGAGATGCGCGATCGTGTTCTTCGTGTTGTCGAACAGGAACTGGCGGATCTCCTTCTTGCCCCAGCCGCTGCCGGCGATGGTGCGCATGTGCTCGCCGGCCAGGGTGACGACGTACTGCGGCTGCCGGCCGGCGCCGCCCGAATGCTTCATCGAATCGGCGAGCGTGGTCAGCACGCCTTCGGCGTCGGGCGAGAGCTGGTTGTAGAACTGATGCGGCGCCTCGGCGGCCATGACCGTGACCGTGCTCTGATCGGGCCGGAAGCCGCGCTCGACGTGGAGCGGAGTCCACGGGCTCTCCGCTTCGTTCTCGGCGATCACGAACGAGAGCTTGCCCGGATGGCCGAGCGTGCCACGGTCGAGGAGCCCGGGCAACGAGCCGCAGACGTTGCGCATCACCAGGCGCAGCGCGCGCCCGATCGTGAGATTCGACCGCCAGCCCGGCCCGAAGAGATTGTCGCCGGCGTTGATGTCGAGCTCGCGCGTGATCGGTCCGTTGATGATCATGAGCACGCCGGCGCCGCCGGTCGACGTGCCCGGCCCGTGATAGCTCCACGCCGGATCGCCGATGCCCTCCACCGCGGCGACGACCACCGACATGTATTCGGGCCGGCAGCCGGCCATGACCGCGTTGATCGCGACCTTCTCCGCGGTGACCGACACCGACCGGTTCGTGATGTAGGCGATCTCCTGCTTGGGATCGAGCCGCGCCGCGGCGAGCATCATGCGCACGCGGTCTTCGGTCGGCGGGACCACCGGCAGGCCGTCGGTCCACCCTTGCTGGAAACAGAACTCGCCGGCGTCGACATCGTCGACGCGATGCCGCTTGGACGTGAGCGCAGCTGCCATCGGTGCCTCCCTCCCCCTCACAGAACCTTCATGGCCAGCAGTATAGCGCCGCGCCGGGCTCAGCGCCGAGCGCGCGCGCCGGCGAGCGCGAAGACCGACGCGACGGCGACCGCGACCGCGGCCACCAGGAGCGACTCGGCGAACGCGCCGAGGAAGCCGACCGCCGCGGTGCGGGCGGCGACGATCTGCCCGGTCACCGCGACGCCGGTGACGACGCCGAGGGTGCGCGCCAGGAACGAGAGGCCGCCGGCGGCTCCCTGCTGGCCGGACGGGAACGCCGTCATGATCGTCGTCATGTTCGGCACCTCGAAGAAGCCCAGACCGAAGCCGGCGACGAACAGCGCGAGCGCGACGACGGCGAGCGGAGTCGAGCCGCCGACGAAGCCGAGCGCGGCGAGGCCGAGGGCCTCGAGCGCCAGCCCGGCGACGGCCGGCGCCGAAGGGCCGACCCGATCGGCGAGTCGACCGGCCAGCGGAGCCGCCACCGTCGTGCCGAGCGGCGTGAGCATGAAGAAGAAGCCGCCGACGAAGGCGCCGAGCCCGCGCGCCTCGACCAGGTAGAACGGCACCAGCAGCCAGATCGCGAAGATCGCGCCGCGGGCGACGAAGGACAGGGCGCCCGCGCGCAGCACGGGCCCGCGCGTCAGGTCACCGAAGGCGACGGGCTTGCGCTGGGGCTCGACGGTCCCGGCTCGAGTGACCAGCGCCCAGGCGAGCACCGCGAGCGCGAGCGGGGACACGGACGTGATACACGGCGCGCCAGCCGAAGGATTCGACCAGCGCGCCGGCCGGCAGCGAGCCCAGCAAGCCGAGCCCCATGGCCGCGCTCAAGAAGCCGAGCCGCCGCCCGCGCATCGTGGCCGGCGCTCCGAGCGTGCTCAGCGCGGGCGCGGTGCCGTAGATCAGCCCCCCCGCGAAGCCCTGGACGACGCGCGCGATGAGGAGCCAGTTGAAGCTCGGCGCCGCGCCGCCCATCACGAACGCGACCACGCTCAGCGCGACGCCGGCACGGAACACCGCGACGTGCCCGAGCTGATCCGCGGCGGCGCCCCCGGCGAACGCGGTGATCGCGTAGGTCAGCACGTAGCAGATGATCACCCACCGCACGCGCTCGGGCGGAACCGCGAACGCCGCGGCGATCGCGGGGAACGCGATGTTCATCATGGAGTCGAGCGAGACGACGAGCGCGCCCGCCGCGGCGAGCCATCGGGACATTCCGCGTATGATGACACGACATGCCCGATCCGATCGGTTGGGTCAGTCCTCGTCGTCGGCGCGCTCGTGGGCTCCCTGATCGGCGGCGTCGCCGGATTCGGTACCGGGATCATCATGCTGCCGCTCGTCGCGTGGGTGCTCGGCCTGCGCGCGGCGGTGCCCGTGCTGACGATCACGATGGCGATCGGCAATCTCGCGCGGATCTGGTGGAGCCGCGGCGAGGTGGACCGAGCGGTCGTTCTGCGATTCGCGCTCGGCGCGGTGCCGGCGACCGCGCTGGGCACCGCGCTCTACGTCGGCGCGCCGGCGGAGTGGCTCGGACGGTTCGTCGGCCTCTTCCTGATCGCGTCGGTCCCGCTGCGCCGCGTTCTCGCGATGGACTTCTTCAGGATGCGCCTGCGCTACTTCCCGGCGCTCGGCGCGGCGGTCGGGCTCATCTCGGGGCTCGTGGTCACGACCGGCCCGCTGAACACGCCGTTCTTCCTCGCCTACGGCCTTCGGCGCGGCGCATACGTCGGGACCGAAGCCGTCTGCGCCATGGTCATGCACCTGTCGCGCGGCGCCGCGCTCGCGCGCTACGCGCTCTTGACCTGGGAGACCGTCGCGGTGGGCGCCCTGCTCGGCGCGACGATGTTCGCGGGCTCCTGGTTCGGGCGCCGTCTGCTCGACCGCATGAGCGACCGCGTCTTCCTGGCCATCATCGAGGTGCTGCTGGTCGTGATGGGCTTGCACTCCCTTCTCTTTCCGCGGTAAAACCGGACTCCGTGAACATCGAGCGCGGCACCACGGCGGAAGTGAGCGGGACGGTCGGCGACGACAAGACGGCCCACGCGATGGGCAACCGCGGCGTGCACGTCTTCGCGACGCCGTTCGTCATCGGCATGCTGGAAGACGCCGCCGGCGCGGTGCTCCGGCCTCACCTGCCGCCCGGCGGCGGATCGGTCGGCACCATGGTCGAGATGAAGCATCTGGCGGCGACACCGGTCGGCATGAAGGTGCGCGCGAAGGCGACGCTCCTGGAGTCGGACGGCAAGCGCTTTCTGTTCTCGGTCGAGGCGTGGGACGAGAAGGAAAAGATCGCCGAAGGGCGGCACGAGCGCTTCGTCGTGCCCGACATGGAGAAGTTCCTCTCGCGGGCGATGAAGAAGGGCGCGGGATCGTGACGATCCAGATCAACACGTCGCTGATCGGCAAGGAGTACCCGCCCTACGCGGTGACGGTCGAGCGCGGGAAGATCAAGGAGTTCGCGCGCGCGCTCGGCGACGACGAACCCGCTCTATCTCGACGATCGCGTCGGCGCCGCCTCCGAGTGGGGCGACCTGATCGCGCCGCCGACGTTCTCGGTGACGTTCCGCGACGAGGCGGCCGACACCGCCGCGTTCCTGCGCGAGCTCGGCACGGACATCTCGCGCATCCTGCACGGCGAGCAGGAGTTCGAGATCTTCCGTCCGCTGCAGCCCGGCCAGACCTATCTCTGCCGGGCGAAGATCGTCGACATCTACGAGAAGACCGGGCGGAGCGGCCCGATGGCGTTCGTGGTCCGCGAGACGACGCATCGCCGACGGCTCGAACGAGATCGTCGCCACCATGCGCGGCGTGACGGTCGTGAGGCTATGAAGTACGCGAAGGTCTACTTCGACGACATCAAGGTGGGCGACGAGCTGCCGCCGCTCGTCAAGGGTCCGATCCAGCAGATCCAGCTCACGCGCTACGCGGGCGCGTCCGGCGATTTCAACCCCATCCATCAGGACGACGAGTTCGCCCGCGCCGCCGGCATGGGCGGCGTCTTCGCCCACGGGATGCTCTCGATGGGATTCGTCGGCCAGGCCGTGACGGACTGGTCGGGCGCCGGCACCGTCAGGAAGCTGGGCGTCAGGTTCGCCGCGCTCGTCAGGCTGAAGGACGTCGTGACCTGCCGCGGGCGTGTCGTCGGCAAGTCGTCGAAGGACGACGTGCACCTGGTCGAGCTCGAGGTGTGGGCGGAGAACCAGCGCGCCGAGAAGGTCGTCACCGGCCGAGCGACCGTCGCCCTGCCGTCCCGCGCCTAGCCGCCCGGCATCAGTCCCTTCGCCGCGACCCAGTCGCGCAGGGCCTCGCGCGTCGACTGGAATGCCAGCACATCCCACGGAATCCGCTCGGGCGTGACCCACTCGAGCGCGTCGTTCTCGTCGCACGTCGTCAGGGTGCCGCCGATCACGCGCGCCTTGTAGACGATGATCACCGGAGCCGCCGGATAGGTGTACACGTTGAGCAGCCCGGTCAGGTCGACCTTCAGGCCGGTCTCCTCGAACGTCTCGCGCATGGCGCCGTCGGTCACGGTCTCGCCGAAGTCCACGAACCCGCCCGGAAACGTCCACAGCCCGCTCCCCGGGTTGATCGAGCGCCGCGTGAGGAGGATGGCGCCGTCCTGCTCGGGAATGGTCGCGGCCACGACCTTCGGGTTCAGGTAGAAGACGAACCGGCAGCGCGAGCAGACTTTCTGCTCACGGTGGTCGGGCGGCACCGACTCGACCGCGAGGGCGGCGCCGCAGAGGGGGCAGAAGCTGATCGTCGCGGGTGACAGGACGGGGTTGTCGCTCACGCCTCCGAGTCTAAACCAGCTATTCTGGGCGCGACAATGGCGGACAGCCGGCAGGGGCCCCCAGGGGACAGGCGCGCACGTTGCTCATTGGGCTCCGCAAGCGCCTGGAGGTCGCGCGCGTGCTGGCGACGCGTCCCCGTCTTCTGCGTGTCCGGAGGAAGAAGATGAATGTCGACAGGCGGCGTCTCGAGCAGTCGATCGAGGAGCTCGGCCGGATCGGTCAGACCCCGCGCGGCGGGCTCACCCGCCTGGCGCTCACTGACGACGACAAGCGCGGCCGCGACTGGATGGTCACGCGCATGCGCGAGGCCGGCCTCTCGGTCGCCGTCGACCAGATGGGAAACATCTTCGGTCAGCGTCCGGGGACGGCGACGCTCCCGCCGGTGATGATGGGCTCCCACGTGGATTCGGTGCCGACGGGCGGTCGCTACGACGGCCAGCTCGGCGTCCTCTGCGGCCTCGAAGTCATCCGGACGCTCAACGACCTGAAGATCCGCACGCGCCATCCCGTGACCCTGGCGATCTTCACCAACGAGGAAGGGGCCCGCTTTCAGCCGGCGATGATCGCCAGCGGTGTCATGGCCGGCAAGATCGCCCTCGAAGACGCCTACAACGCCAAGGACGAGGACGGGATCCGGCTGGTCGACGAGCTCGAGCGGATCGGCTATCTGGGATCCGAGCCCTGCATACCGAGGCCGATCCGCGCGTACCTCGAGCTCCACATCGAGCAGGGCCCGTTCCTCGAGGAAGAAAAGCTCTCGGTCGGGGTCGTCGAAGGCATCGTGGCGATCGGCTGGTCCCGTCTGACGATCCACGGGGTGCAGGACCATGCCGGCCCGACGCCGATGCGGATCCGCCACGACGCCCTGGTGGCCGCCGCCGAGGTGATCTCGGGAGTTCGCAAGATTGCGCGCGAGATCGGCGGTGAGCTGGTGACGACGATCGGCCATCTCGTGGTGACACCGAACATCGTCAATGCGATCCCGGGCAAGGTGACGCTCTCGATCGATATGCGCGACCCGAAGGACGCGACGCTCGACGAGGCGCAGGCGCGGCTCGAGCCGATCGTGCGCGCGGCGTGTGGGCGCGAGGGCGTGCGCTACGAGCTCGAGAACTACTGGCGGGTGCCCTACACACCGTTCGCTCGCGAGGTCGTCGACACGGTCGAGCGCGCGGCGCGAGCCTCCGGCGCGCGATATCGCCGGATCCTCTCGGGCGCCG
Organism: uncultured Candidatus Rokubacteria bacterium; assembly: GCA_963789955.1. Lineage (GTDB taxonomy): Bacteria > Methylomirabilota > Methylomirabilia > Rokubacteriales > CSP1-6 > AR31. The sequence goes on along the minus strand of CAWBMV010000006.1, from coordinate 141,314 downwards.
GTCATGACGCGCAGTACATGGCGGCGATCGGACCGACCGGGATGGTCTTCGTGCCGTCGCACGACGGCCGCAGTCACTGCGAGGAGGAGTTCACGCCGATCGACGACATCGAGTACGGCGCCCGCACCCTCTTGCTCGCGGCCCTCGACCTGGCCGGCCGGGACTGAGCGCCGCGACGCGGTAAGCCTACTCCGGCGGCGGAAGCGCGTCGCCGACGACGTACGGAGACGGACGCGGCGGCCGATGGCGCACGCGCAGCCGTGCGACCACCGGGAGATGGTCCGAAGCCACACGGGCCAGCCGGCTCCGGTGCACGCTGAACTCCTCGCCCTCCAGCTCGGCGTCCCAGTAGATCCGGTCCAGCGCAAAGAGCGGGAACATCGCCGGGTGAGTGCGCCGGCGTCGCATCGGTGACGAGAACTCGCGCCGCAGCCCGCGCGTCACCGGCCCGCGATGCCACTCGTTGAAGTCGCCCAGGAGTACGCGCGGGCCGGCCAGACGTCCGGACGCGCGGATGAAGGCACCGAGCAGCCCGAGTTGCTCGCGGCGCTCCCGCAGCGCCAGACCGAAGTGGCAGTTGAACACGTGCAGCGGCATGCCGTCGACGTCGAAGTCGACGCGCACGCAGCCTCGCGGCTCGCGCATGCTGTAGCTCAGATCGCAGCGTCCGGAGCCGAGGACCGGCAGGCGGCTGAGTACGACGTTGCCGTACGTTCCGGCGCCGTGCACGCGGGTCTCGCCCATGATGAGCTCGGTCATCTCGAGCCGCGCCGCCAGGTAGGCGGCCTGGTCGGCCTCCGGAAGGCCGCCCCCCTCGCGAATCACTTCCTGGAGCCCGACGACGTCGGGACCGACCTCGCCGATGACGTCGGCGATTCGATCGAGGTCACGGCGGCGGTCGAGCCCGACGCCGCGGTGGATGTTGTAGCTCACGACCGTGAGATGCCTCACGCCGCGTCCACCTGATACCGCGCGAAGTGCGAGTAGAGCTGGACCGGATGCGTGATCGGTGTCGGCACCGTCACGCCGCGCGAATGGATCAGGAACGTCTGCATCTCGTCGGTCGACGGACCGGCATGCGCCCCCACTTCAGCCACAAACGACACATTACCCTGTGGCGCGTCGATTCCATAGATCACCAGGTCGCCCGCCGAGGGCATCGCCATCAAGTCGCGGATCCCCTCGACGACCCGCTCGAGGTCGGGCCGCTTGGCAAAGGGCCCGGTGGCGAGCGCGTCGAGGCCGTAGCGCGCGCCGCGCCAGAAACAGAGCGGGCCGTCCGCCGACCGCACCAGGACGATCCCGATACCGGGCGAGGCCGAGATGCGCGCGGCCAGCGCGGGGTAGCGCTCCTCGATGCGCTCCAGGGTCAACGGCTCCGCCGTCTCAAGAAAGTAGACGAAGGCGTTCGGACCGGCGGCGATCACCCGGATGCCGCCGCGCTCACGAACGGAGCGCGTGCCTCCGAGCACCCAGGGGAAGTCCTGCTCGAGGTAGTTCACGAACCGCTGGAAGAACCCGGGGGCTCGCTGCGCCCGGAGCGCCTCGATGCCGGTGGCGAGACCGCCGTGCTTGCGCTCCGGCGTGGACACCACGCGGGCGCCCTCGGGATCGAAGAAATCCTCGAAGAGCGACTGCTCGATCGGCCGGCCGCCGGTCACCTTGAGATAGGGCACGCTCGCGGCCTGGCCGTGATCGGACAGCACGTAGAGGTCGTAGCGATACTCCGGCACCCGCCTCAGTACCCGCCAGAGCCGAAGGATTGAGGCATCGACGCGGTGCAGAGCCCGGAGGGCGCGGCGATGTCGCGGGCCCCAGGCGTGGCCGGCCACGTCGTAGTCGAGATAGTTGACGTAGATCGCCGGGACGCCGGCGTAAATGTCGCGGGCGGCCGCCAGGGTGAAGAGCTCGCGCAGCCACACCGAGATTCCGAGCTTGATCGCCAGCCATTTCCAGTTGCCCGACGCTGCGGATACGGGATCGGCGATCGTCCGCAGCAAGACGCGGACGACCTCGACCGTCGAGGCGATCGTCCCTTTCACGAGAACCCAGGCGTTCACGACCAGATTGGAGGCGGCACGGATGAGCCCCCCGCCGGTCGGGCGCTTCATCATCGCGAAGGTCATCAGATTGCTGGCGGCGCCGCCCGTGAAGACGCATCCGTAGGTCCCGCCGCCGCTCACGATCCCGCGGCGGCCTGCCGCCTGGGTTCGCTCGACGTGGGCTGCGTCACCGCCTCGCGGAAAGTAGACGTCGGTCTTCCTGCGCTTATCGTGGTAGTGGAACCCCGGAATGTCCGGGCGAACGCCGTACATCGCGGCCAGCTGGAACGCCGGCGTCGAGGTCGGGAGCCCGACGCACATCGGCGCCACGAGATAGCCCCGCCGCCGCAGCAGTCGCGCCAGGAACGGCGCGCGTCCCCGGGCGATTGCCTCCTGCAGGACGGCGCGCGAGAGCCCGTCGATCTGCACGATCAGCAGCCGCCGCTGGCCCGGCGACGGTGGCGGTCCGAGCCGGAGCCGGCGAACCAGGCGATCGAGCGCGCGCTGCAGACCAAGGACGAGGTCGTCGAACGGCATGCACCCATATTGTAGTATCTGTTCGCCCATGGACCACCCCGTGGTCAGCGCGGTGCGCGAATTCGTCGATTCCGAGGTCCGTCCCGCCGCCGCCGCGCTCGAGCACGCCGACGCCTATCCCCACGACCTGGTCGCCCGGATGCGTGAGCTCGGCCTGTTCGGCTCGCTGGTGCCGGCCGCGTACGGTGGCCTCGGGCTCGACGTGACGACGTACGCGCGCGTGATCGAGGAGCTGTGCCGAGGCTGGATGTCCCTGGCGGGTGTGATCAACAGCCACACGATGGCCGCGCTGATCGTGCTGAACCATGGGACCGACGCGCAGCGCGAGCGCTTCCTCCCCCGCTTCGCGCGCGGCCAGGCCCGGGGCGGCCTCGCGCTGACCGAGCCGCATGCCGGCACGGACGTGCAGGCGATTCGCACCGTCGCCGTGCGCCGTGGGGACGACTACCTCATCACCGGCACGAAGCTCTTCATCACGAATGCGCGCGAGGGCAACACCCTCGCGCTGCTGGCGCTGACCGATCCCAAGGCCGAGCCGCGGCACCGCGGGATGTCGTGCTTCATCGTCGAGAAGGGCTATCCGGGCTTCCGGGTGGTGAAGTCGATCGCGAAGCTCGGTTACAAGGGCGTCGACACCGCGGAGCTGGTCTTCGACGAGTGCGTGGTGCCGGCCGCGAACCTGGTGGGCGGCGTCGAGGGGCGCGGCTTCAAGCACGTGATGGGCGGGCTCGAGGCCGGCCGGATCAACATCGCGGCGCGCGCCGTCGGCGTCGCGCAGGCGGCCTACGACGATACGCTCGCCCATCTGGGCGGCGCTGGCGCCGAGGCTCCGCCCGCCCTCGCCGACATGGCGGCGAAGCTCAGGGCGGCGCGCCTGCTCACCTCGTGGGCGGCCGCGATGAAGGACCGCGGCGAGCGCTGCGACCTCGAGGCGGGAATGGCGAAGCTCTTCGCCTCCGAGTCGGCTCAGGAGGTTGCCGTCGAGGCGCTCCGTCTGCACGGCGCCGCCGGCGCCCTCGCCGCGCTGAACGTCGAGCGGTACTACCGCGACACGCCGCTGATGATCATCGGCGAGGGCACGAACGAGATCCAGCGGACCATCATTGCGCGGAGCCTGCTCGAGCGGTACGGCGAGCGCCTCGGTGCGCTCACCTCGCGCGAGGGAGAGTCCGAGGAGATCCGGCAGATGGTCTTCGCGGTACGGCAGCTCGTCGACAAGCAGGTCATCCCCGCGGCCCAGGACCTCGACGTCGCCCATGCCCATCCCGCCGGTCTGGTGACCGGACTCGGCGAGCTCGGAATCCTCGGCGCGCTCGTCGACCCCAGGTACGGAGGCCTCGGGCTCGATCTCCGGACGACCGCGATGATCGTCGAGGAGCTCGCGCGAGGCTCGGCCACTCTCTCCGCGATTGCGCTCGCGCACTTCGTCGTCACGCGCGCGATCGAGAGCGTGGGGACCGGCGAGCAGCGCGAGCGCCTTCTGCCGGCGATGACATGCGGTGAAACCCTCGGCGCCGTGGCGATCGCGAGCGGCATTCATGCCACGCGCGCCGGCGAAGACTGGATTCTGGATGGCGAGACGGCGCCGATCGACCATGCGGCTCACGCGGGCCTGGTGCTGGTGGAGGCGACCTCGCCTGACGGCGCCGTGTGGCTCGTCGTGGGCCCCGACATGCGCGGCGTCCGGGTCGGCGCGCCGGCCGCGACGCTCGGGCTGCGAGGCCTCGACGTGTGTCGCATCGGGTTTGAGGCGTGCCGCGTTCCCTCACGGAATCGCTTCGGCGCTGCCGCCGCGCGCGATGATCGAACGGGCGCGGCCGTCCTGGCGCTCGCCCGACTCTGTGTCGCGGCGATCGGTGTCGGGCTGGCGCAGGCCGCGTTCGAGGCCGCGCTTCGCTATTCCCAGCAGCGAACGACCTTCGGGAAGCCGATCGCCCAGCACCAGGCGATCCAGCTGGCGCTCGCCGGCATGGCGACCAGGATCACGGCGGCGCGCCTGCTCACGTACGCCGCCGCCGAGCCCGACGCCGACGACACGAGCCGCCTCATCGCGAAGGTGTACGCGTCGGAAATCGCGTACGAGGTCACGCTCGACTCCATGCGAGTCCACGGCGGGTACGGCTACACGAGCGAATTCTCGGTCGAGCGCTACTACCGGGACGCCGCGCGCCTGGCTTCCACCCCGACGACCAACGCCGCCGACCGCGTCGAGATCGCACGCCTGCTGAGCTCGGCCGCGGCGGCGGCCGGCCGGCGAGCCGGATGATGAGCCGACCGCCACGCCCCCATCGCTCCGGGAGGCCACGCCAATGAAGCTCGTGAGCCGAGCGCTGATCGCCGCGCTCCTCGCCGTCGCGTTGCTGGCTCCGCCCGCCCACGCGTGGTTCCGTACGCCCTAGGAGTAGTCTAAGGAATGGTCGAGAAGGCCACACCGGAATCCGATGTCGAGCAGGTCGACCAGGAAGCCGTCGCCCCGCCGTGGATGACGATTCTTCACAATTGCGACTGCCACACGTTCGAGCAAGTCGTGAAACAGCTTCAGAAGGCGACCGGCTGCAGCGAGGCCAAGGGCTGGGAGCTGGCCTGGCAGGTGCACAACACCGGGCGGGCCGTGGTCAAGGTCGGCGCGGAAACGGAATGCGTGCGCGTCGGCAACGTCCTGGCGTCGATCGGCCTCATCGTCACGGTCGTGCAGTCGTGAGCGCCGACTCGCCGCTCGCCTACCGTCGCGCCGCGCTCTGGGGCGCTCTGGCCGCCAAGGTCGTGGGTGCGTGGGGTCTCGGCTGGGACATCCAGTGGCACATGACGATCGGGCGCGACTCGTTCTGGATCGCCCCGCACCTGATGATCTACGGCAGCGTTGTCGTGGGACTGGCGCTCGGCTGGGGCGTGCTCGCCTACGAGTGGTGGTGCGGAGTCCCGTCGACGCGCGGGTTCCGTCTGGCCGCGCTTGGTCTCGTGCTCGTGGTGCTCGCGGCGCCGATCGACGACCTCTGGCACCGCCTCTTCGGGCTCGACGTGACGCTCTGGAGCCCGCCGCATCTGCTGGCCTTGCTCGGCTCGGCGGTGAGCACGCTCGGCTGTCTCGTGATCGCCATCGAGGTGTACCCGCTTCGCAGCCGGGCCGGCCGCGCGGCGCTCGTCCTCGCCGGGGCGCTCCTCTACGGGGGCGTGCGCGTCACTCTGGATCCAGCGTGGCTGCTCGCCTACGCCCACGGCGGTATCTTGTTCCACAGCTTTGCCATGCTCGCCGCGTTGCTCCTGTCATTGACGCTCGTGACGACGACGCGGATCTCGGCGCTTCGGTGGGCGCCGGCCTTCGCGGTGATCCTGTCCTTCGCGCTCGGGATCGTCGGCCAGCAGATCGCCCGGGGCGGGTTCGCGCTGCTTCAGCCCGTGTCGGTCATCGACGAGGCGGTCGCGCAGGACACCAGCTCGCCGATCGCGGTGGGCCGGGAGATCGCGGCAAAGAATCAGGCGGTGCCGCCGGCGCCGTGGCCGCTGCGTCTGGCGCTACCGCTCGTGCCGGCGGCCCTGATGGCGCTGGCCGAGCCGCGGCGGCGTCCAGGGGTGGCGGCGATCGTCTACGCCATGAGCCTCTTCGCCGCGTACGCGTGGTTTCTCTCGACCCTGCCGGCCTACGCGCCGCTCACCCCGAACGGCGTCGAGACCGCGGTGGCGCTCGCGCTCACCATCGCGTATGCGGCCGCCGGCGGCCTCGCGGCCCGCCGGCTCGCGACTCAGCTCGTCGGCGGCGCGTCCGAGCCGCGCACCGGCCGCGAGCGCCCGATCGCCGGCCTCACATCACCGGGCCGATGATCCAGGGCGCGAACTCTTCTTCACCGACACCCGAGAGCTCGCTCTTCGAGCGCTTGCCCGACGCGACTGCGATCACCTCTTCGAAGATCTGACGGCCGACCGTCGCGATCGGCGTGCCCTCGAGCACGACGCCGCAGTTGATGTCCATGTCTTCCGCCATGTGGCGGTACATCAGCGAGTTCGTCGCGAGCTTGATCGAGGGTACGGGCTTGCACCCGAAGACGGACCCGCGCCCCGTCGTGAAGCAGATGATGTTGCAGCCACCCGCGACGAGCCCGGTGATCGAGACCGGATCGTGGCCCGGCGTGTCCATGAACACGAAGCCGCGCGTGGTGATCGGCTCGCCGTAGAGGAACACGTCCATCATCGGGGTTGTTCCGCCCTTGGTGACGCCGCCGAGCGACTTCTCGAACACCGTGGTGATCCCGCCCGCCTTGTTGCCCGGCGCTGGATTGTTGTCCATCGCCTCGATCCCGCGGCAGTACCACTCCCACCATTTGTAGCGATCGATCAGCTTCTTGGCGACGCCCTCGTTGACGGCGCGCCGGATCAGCAGATGCTCGGCGCCGTAGATCTCGGGTGTTTCGGCGAGCACGCCGGTGCCGCCGTAGCGGACGAGCTCGTCGACGGCCCAGCCAAGCGCCGGGTTGGCGGTCATGCCGGAGTTCGCGTCGGAGCCGCCGCAATTGGTGGCGAGCGTGAGCTCCGAGATCGGCTGCGGCGTGCGCCGCGCCTCGTTGGCGAACGGCAGGAGCTTGGCCACTTCCTGCGAGGCGCGGTCGACCGTCTTGCGGATCCCGCCCGCCTCCTGGATGTTGATGATCGTCGGCTTACGCTCGGGATGACCGGGCGCCGCCATGCGCTGGCGCTCGACCATGACCGCCGCCTGGTTGGTCTCGCAGCCGAGCCCGATCAGAAGGTACGCGGCCACATTCGGATGCTTGGCGTAGCCGGCGAGCACGCGCTGGAGCGCCATGTGGTCCTCGCCGAAGAGCTTGGTCCCGCAGCCGGACTTGTGGGTGATGGCGAGGACCCCGTCGATGTTCGGGTAGTCCTTCGACACGTCGCGGAAGCGGTCCTTGACGAACTGGCTCACGCTCGCCGAGCAGTTGACCCCCGAGATGACGGCGACGTAGTTGCGCGTGCCGACGCGGCCGTCTTCTCGCTGGTAGCCGTCGAAGGTGCGCATCTGCGCGGGCGGATAGAACTCGACGGGATGCACGTCCACGCCGATCTCGTAGCGATCCGTGCTCAGATCGCCGATGCCGAGGTTCTGGGTGTGAACGTGGTCGCCCACCGCGATGTCTTGCGTGGCGAAGCCGATGACCTGCCCGTAGCGACGGACGGGGTCGCCGGTCGCGACGGCGCGGCGCGCGACCTTGTGGCCGGGCTTGATGTCCTGGCGCACCTCGATGCGCCGGCCGCCGTCCTCGAGAATGGTGCCGGCCGGCAGCTCGGCCTTCGCGACCGCGACGTCGTCCTCGGACCGCAGAACGACCGCTTTTTCCGTGAGCGCATATGTCGCCATGGGCAGCCTCCGGCGGCAACTATACCGGATCGGAGGAGATCGAGGCGACGAAGAGGGGCGTGCTCACGGTGTCGGCATCGGGCCGGTCGCGGAGCGCTCGCAGCAACAAGGTCTTCCCGGTCCTGGGCCGCCCAGAAAAACTGCCGAAGATTCGGGGCTGTCACGCTATGAATATGTCCGGTACCCGATGAACAACAGTCGAGAGCTGGTCGCTCATCTCACGCTGCCCACGGGATCCCCCGTCGCGACGCGGCGCCTGTGCGTCGTCTCGCGGACCCCCCTGATGTCCGGCGTGTTCGTCGCGGGACTCACGACCGCGGTCGGCTCGCGTGACGAGCTCGAGATCATCGTGGACCGTCGCCGAGACGGTCCGACGACGAATCAACCGTCGATCGAGCGCCGGCAGCGAGATCACGTCGCCCGCGCGCTCGAGCGAGACGGCTTCGCCTTCGTGCTGGTGCCGACCGCCGAGCCGTCAGGGAGCTCGAAAGAACGCGCCTGGCCGATCGAGCATTTCGCTCCCGAGGAGACGTACGAGCACAAGCTCGAACGCCTCCTCTGGTTCAAGCAGGGGCGTCTGGTCCGACTGAGGCGGTGGCTGATCCTCTCGCTGCTCCTGAACGCGATCCTCGTTCTGTTTTTCGTGTCGCCGACGGTGAAAGCCCGCCTGGGCCAGGGTCGACCGACGGTGTCACCGTCCTCGCTCGCGGCGCCGGCCGAGAAGGTCGGCGAGCCTCCTCACCGAGACCGGCGTCTCCCTAGGCTGAGCTCGGTCCCTGGATGCGCAGCACCGCGGACGGCTCCATCTCGAGCTGGATCGTGGTGTGGTCGATGCCGAAGCGGGCGTGCAGCACGGCGTGGAGCGTCTCCAGCAGCCGCTCGCTGTCGCGGACGTCGTCGACGACGACGTGGGCGCTCATGGCCTCGCGTTCCGAGGTGAGCGTCCACACGTGCAGGTCGTGCACTCGCCGCACGCCGGACACCGAGCGCATCGCCTCTTCGATCTCACCCAGGTTCAGGTGCGCCGGCGTGCCCTCCAGGAGCACGTTGACCGCCTGCCGCAAGAGCCGCCACGTGCGCGGGACGATCACGAGCGCGATCGCGCCGCTCACCAGCGGGTCGGCGAGCGTCCAGCCGGTGACGACCACCAGCGCCCCGGCGACGACCACGCCGAGGGAGCTGAGCGCGTCACCGAGCACCTCGAGGTACGCCGCGCGAACGTTGAGGCTCGTCTCGGCGGCGCCGTGGAGCAGCCCGGCGCAGGCGAGATTCACGACGAGCCCGACCACCGCCACGCCGAGCATCGGACCGCCGAGGATCGCCGGCGGCATCAGGAGCCGCCGGTACGTCTCGAACAGGATTCCGCCGGCGACCGCGAGCAGCGCGACCGCGTTGACCAGCGCGGCGAGGATCTCCGCGCGATAGTAGCCATAGGTCTTCGCCGGCGTCGGCGGCCGTCCGGCGATCCAGATGGCGAACAGCGCGAGCGCCAGACCGCCGGCGTCGGCGAGCATGTGCGCCGCGTCGGCCAGGAGCGCGAGGCTGCCCGACCACAGCGCGCCGGCCACTTCGACGAGGAGGAACCCGCACGTGAGGGCCAGGGTCGCGGTCAACCGGCCGCGCGAGCGCGCGGCGGCGGTCTGCCGATGTAGGTGCGCCTCCATCGAGCGGATCGTAGCAGGTTCGGGCGCCGAACCACGCCTTCAGTCGACGTCGCGACCGGGCCTGCTAAGATCTTTCAATGCATCGCGATCGAACCCTGATCCTGCACGGCCAGCGATTTCACTACGCCGAGTGGGGCGCCGCGACGGCGCCACCGCTGCTGATGCTCCACGGTGTCACCGGCCACGCGCGAACCTGGGACGAGGAAGCCGCCGGGCTCGCCGCTCGCTTTCGTGTGCTCGCGCTCGACCAGCGGGGCCACGGTGACTCGGATCCGTCACCGAACGCCGACTACACGGTCGCCACGATGTCGGCCGACGTCGCGGCGTTCACCGACGCCCTCGGCCTCTCGCGGCTCTCGATCGTCGGGCTCTCGATGGGCGGACGGGTCGCGATCGGCTTCGCCGGGCAGGCGCCGGCGCGCGTCGAGCGGCTGGTGATCGTGGACATCGGCCCGGAGATCTCCGAGGCGGGAATGCTCCGTGTCGGCACGCTCATGGCTCGCTCGCCCGAGCTGTTTCCGAGCCTCGAGCACGCGCTGGCGTTCCATCGTCTGACCAACCCGCTCTACACCGAGGCGATGCTCCGCCACCGGGTCCAGCACGGCACGCGGCCCGTCGAGGGCGGTCTCACCTGGAAATACGATCGAGGGCTTCGCGACGCCGTGCGCGCCGGAACGTGGCGCGATCCGATCGACCTCTGGCCGCTCTGGCGCGGTATCACCTGTCCGATCTTGCTCGTGCGCGGCGCCGACTCCGACGTCCTGTCCCCGGAGATCGCCAAGCGGATGCTCGACGAAAATCTCAACACCCGGTTCGCGGAAGTCCCCGGCGCCGGCCATACGGTCCCCGGTGACCAGCCGGTCGCCTTCCAGGCTCTCCTGAGCGATTTCCTGTCGGCCTGACGGCGGGCGGGCCGGAAGCGGGGCGGCCTAACGATCGCGGAGACGGCGCGCGGCCTCGGCGCGCATCTGCTGCATGGCGTGGGTCTCCTGATCGGAATAGCGCTCTTCGGTCCACGGGTCGGCGTGCATGTGATAGCCGTTCTGCTCCCAGAACCCGGGCGGGTTGACGTCGAGGAACTCGAACGCGCGGAGCCATTTCGAGCTCTTCCAGAAGTAGAGCTTGGGGAGCACCAGCCGCACGGGGCCGCCGTGGTCGGGCTCCAGATCGCGGCCATTGTGCTTGAGCGCCAGGATCACGTCGTCCTGCACGAGGTCCGCGAGCGCGGTGTTGGTCGTGTAGTCCGGGTCCGCATGCTGCATGACGAACGCGGCCTCGCGCCGCGGCTTCACCCGATCCACGATCTCGCGGATCGGCACGCCCTCCCAGACGTTGTCGAGCTTCGACCAGCGGGTCACGCAGTGGATGTCCGAGGTGATCGTGACCCGCGGCAGGGCCTGGAACTCGGGCCACGTCCACGTGGTCTCACGCTCGACCAGACCGTAGCAGCGGAACGTCCAGCGGGCGGGATCGAAGCGCGGGGTGCGGCCGTACGTGAGCACGGGCCACTTGGCCGTCAGGATCTGGCCGGGCGGGACGCGCGCGGCGAGGGCCGGATCGAGCTTCTGCTTCATGTCGACCAACTATACAACGCGCCCAGAAGCTTTCTGGCGGATGGAGTCGCGCCGTATAATCAACACCAGTCGGCGCCCCGCTCCGGTGGAGCGCCGGACGAAAGGACTGCGGGGATGAACGGGGAACGGAAGCTGGCGCTGTTCATCGACTTCGAGAACATCGCCCGCGGCGTCAAGGAAGCGCAGTACAAGGCCTTCGAGATCAAGCTGGTCCTCGAGCGGTTGCTGGAGAAGGGCAAGATCATCGTCCGGCGCGCGTACGCCGACTGGAATCGGTTCACCGAGTACAAGCGCCCCTTCCACGAGTGGGCGATCGAGCTGATCGACGTCCCGCAGTCGCGCTACAGCGGCAAGAACTCCGCCGACATCCGGATGGTCGTCGACGCCCTCGACCTCGCCTATGGCAAGACCCACATCGACTCCTTCGCGCTGGTCTCGGGCGATTCGGACTTCTCGCCGCTCGTCTCCAAGCTCCGCGAGAACGACCGCTACGTGATCGGGCTCGGCGTCAAATCGTCGTCGTCGGATCTGCTGGTCGCCAACTGCGACGAGTTCATCTTCTACGAGGACCTGATCCGCGACACGAAGAAGACGACGCTGCTGCGCGGGATGCCCGAGAAGAAGGCGGAGGCGATGGCGCAGCTCATCGACGCCATCCAGGCGCTCCAGCGCGAGAACAAGGAAACGCTCTGGGGCTCGATGGTCAAGCAGACGATGATCCGGAAGAACCCGGCCTTCAACGAGACCTACTACGGCTTCTCGACCTTCTCGAAGCTCCTCGAGGACGCCGCCAAGCAGAAGATCGTCACGCTCGAGCGCGACGAGAAGAGCGGCACCTACGTCATCACGGCCCTCAGCGAAGAGGGCGGACGCGCCGCTTAAAGACGCCCGAATCGGCCGCTGTCGGTCACGAAGGCCGTCAGGGCCCAGCTCACCACCGTGATCAGGAGCGCGCCCAGAAAGGCGGCCCGGAAGCCCACCACGTCGAAGCCGGGGACGACGGCCGATGTCAGCCAGAGGCAGAACGCGTTCAGCACGAACAGAAAGAGGCCGAGCGTCAGGAGCGTCAGCGGCAGGGTGATGATCTTCAGCACGGGCCGGACCACCGCGTTGATGAGCGCCAGGACCAGCCCCGCCAGCAGGGCCGGCCAGAGCGGCTTCCCGCGCAGGACGATACCCGGCACGACCTGTGCCGCCAGATAGATCATGGCGGCGTTCACGATCACCCGGGCGACGAATCCGGTCAGAGCCTAGCCGCCGAACGGTGCGATGAGCCGATCGATCGAAAAGACGCCCGCACCACCGATCAGGATGGACAGGGCCAGCGCGATCAGCGCCAGGTTGAATTCGTAGCCGTGTCCCTTACCCGGAGTCATCGAGAAATTGAGGAAGAAGCCGTGCTTGCCGTGCACCTTCGCGATGGCCACCAGCATCACCAGGATCAAGCCGATCGCCGTCGGCCGCGCCAGCACGCCGACGATCAGCGCGAGCCCGCCGAAGCACTCGGTGAACGCCGCGAGCGCCGTGGCCGCCGGCGGGACATTCATCTGACGGAAGCCGCTGATGGTGGCCGACAGGCCGTGCCCGCCGAACCAGCCGAACGTCTTCTGGGCGCCGTGGGCGAAAAAGATGACGCCCAACGCGATACGGACGACCAGGTGGGACCACGATGGGTACGTTCCAAAGACGTACTCGACCAGGGCTTCCATGGATCCTCCCCGCCCGTTGCGATGGGCACGGCCGCATCGTATTCTCGGTCCGTGAAGTACCTGTCGCGCTGCGCCGGTCGGCCGCCGCGAGTGTACTACAGCTGGATCGGCGTGACGCTCTCGCTGCTGACGCTCATCGTCGTGGCGTTCCCGGCGCGCGCCTTCGCGCAGGTCGAGCTCACCTGGTCTCCGAGCATGGTCAAGGGACCGTCAGGAGCGCCGGTGACGATCATCGAGTTCTCCGACTACCAGTGACCGTACTGTCAATTGGTCCAGCGGTCGCTGGCCAAGCTGTTCGAGGAGTACGAAGGTCGCATTCGGTTGGTCTTCAAGGATCGTCCGCTCTCGATGCATACCCTGGCGCGCCCCGCGCACGAGGCGGCGCGCTGCGCCGGCGCCTCGGGCAAGTACTGGCCGTACCACGACCGTCTCTTCGCGGAGCAGCCCAAGTTCCGGCGCGGTGATCTGCTCGCCTACGCGAGCGAGCTCGGCCTCGATCCCGACGCGTTCGCGCGCTGTCTGGACGAGCGCCGGTTCGCGGCGGACGTCGAGCGTGACATCGAGCAGGCCCAGGCGCTCGGCATCAACAGCACTCCCACGTTTCTCATCAACGGCCGCCCCGTGATCGGCGCGCACCAGCATCGAGGAGTTTCGCGCGGCCATCGACAAGGCGCTCCAGGAGCGACGCTGATGCCCTACGTGAAGATCGCGGAGGTCGACGAGATCGCCGTCGGCCAGGGAGCATTGATCGAGCGCGGCGGCCTGACGATCGCCGTGTTCAACGCCGGCGGTGGACGCTTCTATGCCACCGGCCCGACCTGCCCGCACGAAGATGGCCCGCTCGCCGAAGGGTGGCTCGAAGGCGACGCGGTCATCTGTCCATGGCACGGCTACGATTTCGCGCTCGCCACCGGCGCCTGTCGCGTGGCCCCCGGCCTCTCCGTCCCGGTCTATTCCGTTCGCGTGAGCGGCTCCGCGGTCGAGATCGACCTGCCCTGACTCGTCTCTCGCGTTCTCACTTCTGATTCTTTCGATTTTGGCTTGCGCCGAGCTCCGCCGAGCGCGTATCGGGGAACACCCTGAGGGCGCGTGAACGGTTGCCAAACCACGGAAAGGTGTTTAACGTAACAGCCATCAGGAGGATCACCGTCCCGTGACAGAGCGCGCCGTCAAACACGTCAGAAAATTCCTCGGCCAGCGCCTCCGCGCCCTGCGCAAACAGCGCGCACTCAGCCAGGAACGGCTTGGCAAGGGATCCGGACTCAGCGGCAAGTTCATCGGCGAGGTCGAGCGCGGCGAGAAATCGATCTCGATCGACAGTCTCTATCGCGTGTCGGTCGCGCTCGAGGTTCCCCTGCGCGATCTCACCGACGTCGGCGACAAGCACAGCACCGTGCCGACCGAAGAAGCCGAGAAGATCTTCGCGCTCGTCTCGGGGCGGCGGCGTCCGGAGGACGTCCGCAAGGCCTACAACGTCCTGCGCGCGATGTTCAGCCGCGCCTCGTAAGCTCCGTCAGTCGCCACTCCTGCCCGCACCCGGGCGCGATCGTCCGACGATCGAGCGCCACGATGAAGGTGTGACATGACCACGGATCAGATCTGGCTCGCCGTCGGATTTCTCGGACAGGCGTTCTTCTCCGCGCGCTTCCTCATCCAGTGGATCGCGTCCGAGCGTCTCGGCAAGAGCGTGGTGCCCCGCGCCTTCTGGTATTTCTCGATCGGCGGCGGATTGACCCTCTCTGTTCTACGCGCTCTGGCGCCGCGATCCCGTCTTCATCCTGGGTCAAGGCGCGGGTCTCTTCGTCTACGCGCGCAATCTCTACTTCGTCCTCCGCGACCCCGAGCACGCCACCTCCTGACCACATGCTAAAATGCGCGCGACAAGGGCAGATCGAGGCGGCACCGCGCAGCGAATAGCGCCGAGATCGGGCATGCGGAACCGGCTCGCGGCAAGCGAACCGGTCGGGCGCGGGCCGAAAACCAGAAAGCAGAGCCGACTCACGAATAGCGTCTAGATCGGGCGTGCGGAGCCGACTCGCGGCAAGCGAACCGGTCGGGCGCGGGCCGAAAACCAGAAAGCAGAGCCGACTTCACGAACAGCGTCTAGGTCGGGCGTACGGAGCCGGCTCGCGTCTTTGTTAGGCCACCCTCGATGAGAGCCGATCTCACGGTCCCCGCTACAAAGGAGCAACGGAGTGACGATCAATTGGGCCCAGTGCCACACGCGTCCGGTTCTCATGATCCCCGGTCCGACGGAGCTGCCGTTCCCGGTGATCCAGGCCATGAATCAGCCTGTCGGCGATCCAGTACGACCGGAGCTTCGACGAAGAGGTCCTCGAGCCGACGACCCTGGCGCTGCGCCAGGTGTTCCAGACCCAGAGCGAGGTCTTCCTCCTTCCCGGCTCCGGCCGCACCGCGCTCGAGGCGGGCGCCCTGTCGGTGATCGAGCCGGGCGACCGTGTGCTCGTCATCGGCGCGGGCCAGTTCGGCGTCCTCATGCGCGAGATCATGAATCGAGTCGGCGCCGACTGGACCGAGTTCCCGGTCGAGCTGGGCGCGCGCCTCGATCTGGACCGTCTGGCCCGCGAGGCCGAGCGGCTCCGTCCCAAGGCGATCACCCTGGTCCACAACGAAACCTCGACCGGCACGACCTACCCGGCGGCCGAGGTGGGCCGGATCGCGCGGTCCGTCGATGCGCTCTACCTGCTCGACACGGTGTCCTCGATCGCCGGCATCGACGTCCGGACCGACGAGTGGGGCGTCGACCTCAACATGACCGGCTCGCAGAAATGTCTGGCGGCGCCGCTCGGGATGGCGGTCGTCTCGGTGAGCCCACGGGCGTTCGCGACCATGGAGCGCCGCAAGCGCGCCGCGTCGAGCCTGGTCTACGACCTGCTTCGCTGGAAGGACCAGTGGGTGCCCGTCTCGCGCGGGGGCAAGGTCCCCGACGGATCGCCGCGGCGCCAGCCGGTTTCGATCCCGACGCATCTCACCAGCGCGATGCGCGTCGCGACGCGCTTGATCCTGGAGGAAGGGCTCGCCGCACCGCTTCCAGCGGCACGCCGTCGCCGGCGCCGCGGTCCGGCGCGGCGTCCACGCGATGGGCCTCGAGATGTTCCCGGACGCGTCCATCTTCTCCAACACGGTGTCGTGCGTGAAGACGCCGAAGAACGTGGAGCCCGCCGCGGTCGTGGCCCGGATGCGCGACCAGTACGGGATCCTCATCGGCACGGGTCTGGACAAGATGCGGACGACCACGTTGCGGATCGGCACCATGGCCATGACCGCGAGCCCGCACTACGTGCTGCCGACCCTGTCGGCGCTGGAGCTGACCCTGCGCGACCTGGGGCACAAGTGCGAGCCCGGCGCCGGCGTCGCGGCCGCCCAGACCGCCTTCGCCGACGCGGTGTGATGAGCCCCGACGCCAAGTCGGCCGTCACGATCTGCGTCCCCGACGACTTCCCGTCGGTCTTCGACGGGACGCCGGCGCACGAGCGCTGCCGCAAGCTCGGCGAGACCCGGGTCTTCACCGCGCGCGGCGCCGACGAAGAGGCCGAGCTCATCAAGCGCATCGACCACGCGCGCATCGCGATCAATATCCGGGCTCACGCGCGCTTCACCGACTCCGTCATGGCGGCGTGCCGCAAGCTCGAGATGATCTCGATCTGGGGCACCGGGACGGACAACATCGACCTCGACGCGGCCGGCCGTCACGGCATCACGGTCTGCAACACGCCCGGTATCAATGCCTTCGCGGTCGCCGAGCACGCCCTGGCGTTGATGCTCGCCAGCGCCAGGCGGATCCCGCGCATCGACCGCGAGGTGCGCGGCGGCGCCTGGCCGCGCGACCTTCTGACCCAGCTCCTCGGCAAGACGCTGGGCGTCTGCGGGACCGGCAAGATCGGCGCCCGCGTGATCGCGCTCGGGCAACGCGCTGGGGATGGACGTCCTGGCCTACAGCGCGCGCGGCGACGCGGCGGCGGTGGCGGCGCTCGGCGCCCGCGCGGCGTCGAAGGAAGACATCTGCCGCCGGGCGGACGTCATCTCGCTCCACCTGCGGCTCGGCCCGGACACGCGCGGGTTTCTCGGCCGGCGCGAGTTCGCGATGATGAAGCCGACGGCGATTCTGATCAACACCGGCCGCGGTGCGCTGGTCGAGCGAGAAGCGCTGCTGGACGCGCTCACACAGAACAAGATCGCTGGAGCCGGGCTCGACGTCTTCCACGACGAGCCGTTGAAGCCGGGCGACCCGTTTCTGGCCCTCCCGAGCGTGGTGCTCTCGCCGCACAACGGCGGGCAGACGCCCGAGGTCATCCGAGACGGGCTCCTCCGCGCGATCGAGAACGTCGAGAACTATCTCGCCGGGAAGCCCACCGACACCGTCGTCGCCCCGGTCAAAGCGCGGCGCTGAAGCGCCCGACGGAGGAATCGATCCGATGGCCGTGACGTCGCTCGAGATCACGCATCAATCGCTCGTCCTGGACGGTCACGCGTTCGGCCCGGCGGGTGCCTACGAGAAAATCGCCGGCGTTCTCCGCTTCGGCGTCGATCCGACGCACCCGGCGAACCAGGTCATCACGGACCTGGCGCTGGCGCCGCGCAACGACGCCGGGCTCGTCGAGTCGTCGGCCGACGTCTATCTCTTGCGGCCCGTCGATCCGGCGCGCGGCAACCGCCGCCTGCTCCTCGACGTCCCCAATCGCGGGCGCAAGGTCGCGCTCGGGATGTTCAACAGCGCGGTCCGCGTCCCCGACCCGACCACCGCGGACGATTTCGGCAACGGCTTCTTGATGCGGCACGGCTACACGGTCGCGTGGTGCGGCTGGCAGCACGACGTGCCGCGACAGGACGGCCTGCAGGCGCTCACGGTGCCGGTGGCGCGCGGTGAACACGGGCCGATCAGCGGCCCGGTGCTCTGCGAATGGCGGCCGAACTCACGCGTCGCCAGCTTGCCCATGGCCGATCGCTATCACCTCGCCCAGCCGACCGCCGACCTCACCGATCCGGCGGCGCGGCTCACGGTCCGGGACTACGCCGGCGCGCCCGCGGTCGCGATCGCGCGAGGAGCGTGGCGGTTCGCCGACCCGACGCATATTGCGCTCGACGGCGGGTTCGAGCCGGGCAAGCTCTACGAGCTCGTCTATCGCGCCGAGAACCCGCCCCTCGTGGGCCTGGGGCTCCTCGCGGTGCGCGACGCCGCCGCGTGGCTGCGATCGGGCCCCGCCAGCGCCGGCAATCCGTGCGCGGGCGAGCTCGAGCGCGCGTACGTCATCGGCGTCTCGCAGACCGGACGCTTCCTCCGCCACCTGCTCTACCTCGGTCTGAACGAGGACGAGGCGGGCCGGAAGGTGTTCGACGGTGTCTTCGTGCACATCGCGGGCGGTCGCCGTGGTGAGTTCAATCAGCGGTTCGGTCAGCCGTCGCTGAACGCCACCGCGTCGGTCGGAAGCCAGTTCCCGTTCACCGACACGGCCGCCGTCGATCCGGTCACCGGCCAGCGCGGCGCGCAGCTCGCGCGGCTCGAAGCGCGTGGAACCCTGCCGAAGATCGTCGCGGTCAACACCGCGGCCGAGTACTGGCGCGGCGACGCCTCGCTCGTGCACGCCGACGTCGAGGGCACCCGTGACGTGGCGCCCCACGGCGAGACGCGCGTCTATCTGTTCGCCGGCTGTCAGCACACGCCCGGTACCGTGCCGCCGCCCGACGCCGACCCCAACACGGGTTCGCGCGGCCGGCACACGTTCAACGTCGTCGACTACTCGCCGCTCATGCGGGCCGCGCTCACGAACCTCGATCGCTGGGTCTCCGACGGAGTCGAGCCACCGCCGAGCAAGGTGCCGCGCCTCGCCGACGGCACGGGGGTTCAGGCCGAGGCGACGCGGAAGCAGTTCGAGCGAATCCCGGGAGCTCGGTTCCCCGATCGCGTCGAGCGGCCGCGACGGCTCGACTTCGGCCCGGAAGTGGCCCGGGGCATTCTTCACGAGCTGCCGCCGAAGATCGGCGCGCCCTTCGTGACGTTCGTTCCGTCGGTCGACGACGACGGCAACGACATTCCGGGTATCCGCGCCGTCGAGCTCGGGGCGCCGCTCGCGACCTTCACCGGCTGGAATCCTCGGCATCCCGAGCAGGGCGTGCCGGGCGATCTCATGAGCATGATGGGCTCGACGCTTCCGTTCGCGGTCACGCGGGCCGCGCGCGAGGTGAGCGGCGACCCGCGGCCTTCGATCGAGGAGCGCTACGCCTCGCGGGCGGCGTACCTCGCGCGAGCACGCGAAGCCGCCCTGCGGCTGGTGGCGGAGCGGCACATGCTGGCCGAGGACGTCGACGCCGTGGTCGAGCGCGCGGGGCGGCTCTGGGACTTCATCGTCCGCGCTTGAACCACTCGTAGATCTCCTCGCCGGTCGTCATCCAGACGCCCTTCTTGCGCCGGATGTAGTCGTAGATCGCCTCGAAGTACTTGATCCGGTGCGGCACGCCGTGGATGTAGGGGTGCACGGCGATCGCCATCACCCGCGGCTGCTTGGCGCCCTCGAGGTAGAGGCGATCGAACTGGTCGCGGACCCGCTCGAGCCAGGCGCCCGATTCGTGATGCTGGATGAGCATCATCGGAATGTCGTTGAGCTCGAGCGTGTACGGCACCGACACGAGCGGCCGCGCCGTCGTCTTGATCTCGTAGGGCTGGTCGTCGTTGACCCAGTCCGAGACGTACTCGATGCCCTCCTCGGCGAGGATGTCGAGCGTCTCCCACGTCTCGGTCAGCCCCGGCCCGAGCCATCCCTTGGGCTTCTTGCCGGTGAAGTCCGAGATCAGCCGGATGGCCGTCCGGATCGCGTCGCGCTGATCCGGGATCAGGTGCATCGCGCCCTGCTTCACCCCGTGCCCCATGAACTCCCAGCCGGCGTCTTTCATCGCGCGCGCCACGGGCTCGTACGATCGGCACACGTTGGCGTTGATCGCCGTCGTCGCGCGGATCTTCCGCTTCGCGAGCGCCTCCAGCATCCGCCAGAAGCCGACGCGCATCCCGTAGTCGTGCCACGCCCAGTTCGGCACGTCGGGCACGGTCGTCACGCCCTGCGGAGCCGAGAGCACGCCGCGCGGCATCGGCTTCTCGATGTCCCACTCTTCGATGTTGACGATGGTCCACACGGCGATGCGCGCTCCGCGCGGCAGCTTCCAGGGGCGCCGGCCCGCGATCGGCGAATAGTCGAAGCGCTCGTGGGGTAGTCTCACAGGAACCTCCTGAGTTAGAGGCGCGCGCGGTGCGAACGCCGAGTGCGCCTATAGTACAATCACGAGCCGTGACGCGCGCCCTCGGGATCGCCTGACCTTTGGAGTTCTGGATCAGCCAGCTCTTCAACGGCATCTCCTACGGCGCCCTGCTCTTCCTGCTGGCCGGCGGTCTCTCGCTCATCTTCGGCATGATGCGCATCGTCAACATGACTCACGGCTCGTACTACCTGCTCGGCGGCTACGTCGGCCTGACGGTGATCTGGCGCACCGGCAGCTTCGCGCTCGCGATCGTGCTGGGGGCGCTGACGATCTCGCTCGTCGGCATCGCGGAGTGGAACGCGTTCCTCAAGCGCCTGAGCGGCCAGGAGCTCGGCCAGGTGCTGACCACGATGGGGTTCGCGCTCATCTTCCAGGACCTGGCGCTGGTCCTCTGGGGCGGCGATCCTCACACGATCCCGGTGCCGGCCATGCTCTCTGGCTCGTTCGTCGTCGGCGAGATGTACTTCCCTGTGTACCGCGTCTTCATCGTCGGCGGTCGCGGTCGCCATCGCGCTGGTCCTCTGGCTCACCCTCGAGTGGACGCGGATCGGCGCGATGATCCGGGCCACCGTGGACGACCCCGAGATGGCCCGCGGCGTCGGCATCAACGTCTATCTGATCTCGATGGTGGTCTTCGCGCTCGGGCGCGACCCTGGCCGCGCTGGCGGGCGTGGTCGCGGGAGGCTTCGTCGGCGTCTACCCGGGCGCCGATTTCGAGATCCTCCCCTACGCGTTCGTGGTCGTGATCGTGGGCGGCATGGGGAGCCTGAAGGGCGCCCTGATCGGCAGCCTGATGGTCGGACTCCTCGACAATTTCGGTAAGGCGCTCTTCCCCGAGCTGTCGTACTTCACGCTCTTCGCGCCGATGGCGGCGATCCTGGCCGTGCGGCCGACCGGCCTCTTCGGTCGCGCCTGATGCGCATCGCGCTCCCGCCCGGAGCGTCGCGGATCGCGCTGGGCGTGGCCCTGCTGGCGCTGCTGGCCGCGCCGCCCTTCGCTCTCGTCGTTCCTGCTGGCACTGCTCACCCAGGCGGTGATCTACTCCGTGCTGGCGATGAGCCTGGACATCATCCTGGGCTATATCGGGCTGGCGTCCCTCGGTCACGCGGCCTATCTCGGGCTCGGCGCCTACAGCGTCGGCATCCTGGCGACGCGGCACGGGGCCTCGTTCTGGGTCACCCTGGTCGTCGGGGTGCTCCTGGCGACGGCGGTGGCCGCGATCTTCGGTCTGCTCGCGCTGCGCGCCACCGGCGTCTACTTCCTGATGATCACCCTGGCGCTCGGCATGGTGGTGTGGGGGCTGGCGCACCGATGGGTGACGATGACTTCGGGCGACAACGGTATCGCCGGCGTCCCGCGCCCGGACCTGGGCCTGCCGTGGTCCTTCACGCACGGCATGCCGTTCTACTACCTCGCCCTCGTGGGCTTCCTGCTCGTCCTGGTCCTGCTGCGGACCATCGTGCGCTCACCGTTCGGCCAGACCCTGGTCGGGCATCCGCGAGAGCGAGTCGCGCATGCGCACGCTCGGCTACCACGTGTGGCTGCACAAGTACATCGGGTTCGTGATCGCGGGCGGCGTCGGCGGTTTCGCCGGCGTGCTGTGGGCGTACAACAACGGCTTCGTGAGCCCGTCGGACCTCGAGCTCGCCACCTCGGTCGAGATTCTCTTGATGGTCGCGCTGGGCGGTCGCGGCACCCTGATCGGGCCGGCGCTCGGCGCCATGCTCATCGTGGGCTTGAAGAACCTTGTCTCGGTCTACACACATCGGTGGCTCCTGATCCTGGGCGGCGTCTACATCGGCACGATCGTGTATGCGCCCGAAGGGGTGGTGGGAGCGCTCAGACAGTGGACGAAAGGAGAACGGGCCTTGGGCAAGAAGCTAGTCGTCTCACTCCTGATGGTGGTGGCCGTGCTCGCGATGGCGAACCCCGGACCGGCATGGGCTCAGAAGGGGCCGATCAAGATCGGCGTGATCGCTCCCATGACGGGAGGGGCCGCGCAGATCGGCAAGGACATGAGCAGCGGCATCTCGATGTGGCTCGACGAGAACGGCCACATGATCGCCGGGCGCAAGGTGGAGGTGATCGTCGAGGACAGCCAGGGCCAGCCGAACGTCGCGCTGACCAAGCTGCAGAAGCTCGTCGAGAGCGACAAGGTTCAAGTCCTCGTCGGCGAGGTCTTTGCCCACATCGGCTACGCGATGGCGCCCAAGGTCGACGAGTACCGCATCCCCATGCTCTATCCCGTCATCGCCGCCGACGATCTCACCCAGCGCAAGCCGGCGAAGTGGGTGGTGCGCACGGGCTGGACCTCGAGCCAGCCGAACCATCCCTTCGGCGAGTACGCGGCGAAGACCCTGGGCTACAAGCGCATCGTGACCGTGGCCATCGACTATGCCTTCGGCTGGGAGCAGGTCGGCGGCTTCCAGAAGACCTTCGAGGAAAACGGCGGCCAGATCGTCCAGAAGCTCTGGGCCCCGCTCAACACCGCCGACTTCGCGCCGTACCTGTCCCAGATCCGGCGCGACGCCGACGCCGTCTTCGCGCTGATGGTGTCGATCTCGGCCTCGCGCTTCCCCAAGCAATATCAGGACGCCGGGCTCAAGGCGAAGCTCCCCCTGATCGGTGGCGGGACGACGTTCGACGAGTTCGTGCTGCCCTCGCTCGGCGACGAGGCCATCGGCGGCATGAGTGCCCTCATCTACAGCGCCGCGCTCGATACGCCGGCCAACAAGAAGTTCGTCACGGACTATCGGAAGAAGTACACCAAGATGCCGTCGTACTACTCGGAGACCAGCTACACGAGCACGCGGTGGATCAACGAGGCGGCCAGGGCCATCAACGGCGACGTGGAGAACCGGGAGAAGTTCCTGGAGGCGCTGAAGAAGGTCGAGATCCCCGACGCGCCGCGCGGGCCGCTGAAGCTCGACGCCTACGGCAACCCGATCCAGAACATCTACATCCGCAAGGTCGAGAAGAAGGACGGTGAGCTCTGGAACACCGTCGTCTACACGTACCCGGCCGTCTCGCAGTTCTGGAAGTACAAGCCCGAGGAATTCCTGAAGCAGCCCGTGTACGACCGCAACTTCCCGCCCTGCAAGTATTGCTGACGTGATCGACGGAGCCGTCGCCGCGCTGAGCCTCAGCGGCCTCTCGAAAGAGTTCGGGGGGCTTCGCGCGGTCGACGGCGTCAGCCTGACGGTCGGACCGGGCGAGCGCCGGGCGATCATCGGGCCCAACGGAGCGGGCAAGACGACGCTGTTCAGCCTGATCAGCGGCGAGACGCGGCCGACGGACGGCCGCATCGCGCTCTTCGGGCACGACGTCACGCGTCATGCGCCGCACCGGCGCGCCGCGCTCGGCCTGGCTCGCACGTACCAGATCACGAACCTCTTCCCCCGCCTCACCGCGCTCGAGAACTGTCTGCTCGCCGTGCAGGCGCTGACCCGAGCCAAGTTCCATCTGCATCGCGGTCTCGGCAGCTATCCGGCCTTCTTCGCCCGCGCGCGCGAGGTGCTCCACGCGGTCGGCCTCGCCGACCAGGAAGGCGAGGTCGTGCGCAACCTCTCGCACGGCGAGCAGCGCCAGCTCGAGATCGCGCTGGCCCTGGCCGGCTCCCCCAGGCTCCTCTTGCTCGACGAGCCGACCGCCGGGCTCTCGCCGGCGGAGTCTCACGCGATGACGGCGCTTTTGAAGACGCTCGACCCGGCCATCACCGTGCTGGTGATCGAGCACGACATGGACGTCGCGTTCGCGCTCACCGATCGCATCACCGTGCTGCACTACGGCAAGGTCGTCGCCGACGGTCTGGCCCACGAGGTCAAGGCGAACGCGCTCGTGCAGGAAATCTATCTGGGAGCGTGCCTGATGCTCGAGGTCCGCGACATCCACACCTACTACGGCGACAGCCACGTGCTGCAGGGCGTCTCCCTGAGCATGTCCCGCGGCCAGGTGGTGGGAATCCTCGGGCGCAACGGCATGGGAAAGACCACCCTGATCCGCTCGATCATCGGCTTCACGGTGCCTCGGCGCGGAAGCGTCGTGTTCAAGGACCGAAATATCACCGCGTGGCCCTCGAATCGTGCGGTGAGCCTCGGCCTGGGCCTGGTGCCGCAGGGGCGTCGCGTCTTTCCGTCGCTCACGGTCATGGAGAACCTCGAGGTCGCCGTCAGGGGCGGCGACGGACCGTGGACGATCCCGCGCGTGCTGGAGCTCTTCCCGCGCCTGCGCGAGCGGGGCGCCCATCGCGCGGGCAAGCTGTCGGGGGGCGAGCAGCAGATGCTGGCCATCGCCCGCGCGCTGATGACGAACCCGGAGCTCTTGCTGATGGACGAGCCGACCGAGGGGCTGGCGCCGCTCCTGGTGCGCGAAGTCGGACGGGTCATCGAAAGTCTGAAGGCCGAGGGGCTATCGATCTTGCTGGTCGAGCAGAATCTCCCGATGGCGCTCCGAGTCGCCGACCACGTTCACGTGCTGTCCCGCGGGCGCGTCGTGTATTCGAGCTCGCCGGACGCGCTGTGGCAAAACGAAGAGATCAAGTCGCGGTATCTCGGACTGTGAGGACGACGTGATTCAGCGCATCGCGATCATCGGTGTCGGGCTCCTGGGGTCGGCGGTGGCGTCGCGCCTGTTGACCGGCGGCTTCGCGGTGACCGGCTACGACAGCCGGCCCGACCAGCTGAAGGCGCTCCGGCCGCGCGGGCTCGAGGCCGCGTCCAGCGTGAAGGAGGCGGTGACGGGCGCGGACGCCGTCTTCACGATCCTGCCCTCCCTGGAGACGGTCGAGGCGGCGGTCGTCGGTCCGGGGGGCATCCTCGCGAGCCTGGCGCGGCCGGGCACGGTGATCCAGATGAGCACCATCTCCCCGACCCTGACGCGCCGGCTCGCCGAGGCGGCCGCCTCGGCTGGGCTCGGATTCCTCGATACCCCGATGAGCGGAACGAGCGCCATGGTGGAGCGCGGCGATTGCACGATCTTCGCCGGGGGTGACGCGGCGCTCGTCGAGCTCTGCCGGCCGGTTCTTGCGGCGATCGGCAAGCGAACCACCCACGTGGGGCCGGTCGGCAGCGCGTCGCTCGCCAAGCTCGCGACGAACCTCCTGGTCGCCCTCAACACGGCCGCACTGGCCGAGGCGCTGGTGCTCGGCGTGAAGGGCGGGCTCGCGCCTCAGGCGCTCCTGGACATCCTGAAGGACAGCGCCGGCGCGTCGAAAATGGTCGACGTGCGCGGCCCGCTGATGGTCGACCACCGCTTCGAGCCTCAGATGAAAGTGGAGCTGTTCCTGAAGGACTTCCGGCTCATGCTCGAGGAAGGTCAGCGCCTGGGTGTGGCGCTCCCGCTCACGAGCCTCGCGCAGCAGCTCTGCACGGCCACCGTGGCCGCCGGACGCGGCGGCGAAGACCTGGCCGTCCTCATCACGACGCTCGAGCGGATGGCCGGGCTCGGGACGGAATAGCTCCCGGCGTCGCCTCCCGTCAGCCCGGCAGCTCGCCGCCGAGAGCGCGCGAGGCCGCCGCCGCCGACTCGCGGACGAGCGAGGCGAGTCGCGGCACCCGATCGCTCGTCAGGCGCACGGCCGGACCCGCGATACCGAGCGAGGCCACGACCCTGCGAGAGTGGTCGAACAGCGGCGCGGCGACGCACTTGAGCCCCAGCGCGAACTCCTCCACGTCGGTCGCGAAACGAGCCGCCCGGATTTTCTGCAGCTCGCGGCGCAGGTCGGCGGGCTCGACCAGGGTCGACGGCGTGTAGGCACGGAGCCGTCGTCTGAGGAAGCGATCGAGCCAGTCCTCGGCTTCCCAGGCCGCGAGCGACTTCCCTAGCGCCGTACAATGAAGTGGAGCTCGGCGTCCGATGCGCGAATACATCTGCAGGGGATGGTCGCTTTCGATCTTGTCGATGTAGACGACCTCCCACTCGTCGAGGACGCCCAGGTGCACGGTCTCCTTCGTGGCCAGCATCAAGGTCCTCAGGAACGGCGCGGTGATCTCGCGGATGGTCCCGCGGCCGGCGACCAGCGAGCCGACCTCGAAGGCCTTGAAGCCGAGACAGTACCGCTCGGTGTCCGGGTTCTTCCGGACGTAGCCGCGCGACGCCAGCGACGTGAGCAGCCGGTGCACGGTGCTCTTTCCGAGCCCGAGCGTGTGAGAGAGCTCGGTGACCCCGATCTCCGGGCGCTCGACGCTGAACGACTCGAGAACAGCGAGGGCGTTGTTGACCGAACGAAGCACGCGCGCCATCTCTTCTACCTCGCTACTGTTCCGCATTGCAGAACGGCATTCCGCGGAGCGCTTGCTTCATAGCAGCCGGGCCACTCGGCTGTCAAACCGAAACCACGCGGAGCCCACGCGGGTTCCTTTCCTTGCGGAGGCGTCACCATGTTCCGCGCGACGTCGCTCGTGTCGATGCTGCTCCTCCTGCTCGCGGTCTCGCACGCCGCGGCGGCACCGGGCGACGACTCGTTCATCGCCGGGTACGCCGCCGCCGTTCTCGAGCGCGAGTTCTCTCTGACCGTCCCGTCGTTGCGCGTCGAGAACGGGGTCGTCAGCCTCGCGGCCTCGGATATCGCGACGGTCGATCGGGCCCGCGTGGTCGCCGAGCTCGAGCGGATCCGCGGCGTCGCGCGCGTGGTGGTGCTCGAGCCCGGCGCCGTGCCGCCGCTCACGCAGTCGATCACGACGACGACAACCGCCGCGGAGCCCCCGCGCGTTCTCACCGACTGGCAAACCGGAGTGTTTCCGGGCGGCCTGCTCTTCCGGCCGCTGATCGCCGACCCGCGCTGGCCGCACTTCGGAGCGTCGTGGCAGCACTACATCGGCGACAAGAACTTCAGCGACCTCGCGGCGGTGAGCTTCGGCGAAAGCTTCGCCTTCTACCGCGATCGGATCGGGAGCGCGTGGTGGGAGGTCGGTCTGCAGGCCGGCGTCTTCTCGGTCTTCGACATCGACTCGCCCTCGTTCGATCTCGTCAACGCCGACTACATGGTCGGGATTCCGTCTCAGCCTTCGCTACCAGGATTTCAGCACCCAGTTCCGCGTGTTCCACCAGAGCAGCCACCTCGGCGACGAGTTCCTGCTGCGCACGCGGACCAACCGGATCAACGTCACCTACGGGGCGATCGACCTCAGGTTCTCCTACGAGTTCGCCGACGTGGTCCGGCCGTACGCGGGCGTCGGCTACCTGTTCGGCCAGACGCCGTCGAACCTCGATCCGTTGTGGGTGCAGTACGGGCTCGAGCTCACGAGCCCGTGGCCCTCGCGCCAGTCGCGGTGGCGGCCCATCGCGGCGGTCGACGTCAAGCAGCACGAAGAGAACGACTGGAACGCGGACATCTCGGCCCGCGCCGGGATCGAGATCGACGGCGTGCTGCTGACGCGCAAGCTGCAGATCCTGCTCGAGTACTTCAACGGCCACTCGCCGAACGGCCAGTTCTACAAGGACAAGGTGCAGTACTTCGGCATCGGCACGCACTTCCACTTCTGAGGCCGTCTCGGGGTAGGATCGACTGCCATGGCCGATCAGGACCTCCGGAGCTTCGTCGCCGACTACGAGCGGGCTCACCCGGGCGAGGTGATCCGCGTGACCGAGCCGGTCACCTTGGAAGAGGACGTGATGGCGCTCGTCCTCGAGTACGAGCGCCGCCGTCGCTACCCGATCCTCTTCTTCGACCGGGTCGCCGGCCACGACATCCCCATCGTCTGCAACGTCGTGGCGAGCCGCCGGGCGCTCGCCTTCGCGCTCGGGGTCGACGAGCGCGGCGTCGCTGCCGAGTACGCGCGCCGCATCAAGGACCACGTGAAGCCGGTCGTCGTGCCCGATCCCCCGTTTCGCCATCGCGTGCTCACCGGGCCTTCCCTGGACCTGACGCGGCTGCCCATCCCGCGCTACTTTCCCGGCGACGCCGGGCGCTACCTCACCGCCGGCATGCTGGTCGCGCGCGACCCGGACACCGGCGTCGAGACCGAGGGCTATCACCGTTTCCAGCTGAAGGGCCGCGATCGCATGGGCGTGAGCCTGCACTCGCGGCGGCGGATGTTCGAGTACCAGCGCCGCGCGGAAGCCAAGGGACGCGCGCTCCCGTGCGCGATCGTGCTCGGTCTGCACCCGCTCGTGTCGATGGGCTCGCTCGCGTACCCGCCGGCGGACGTCGGCAAGTTCGAGGTCGTGGGCGGTCTGCTCGGCGAGCCGCTCCAGGTCGCGCCCTGCGGGACCATCGATCTGCACGTGCCGGCGTCGGCCGAGATCGTCATCGAGGGCGAGATCTTGCCCGGAGTGCGCGAGCCCGAGGGGCCGTTCGGCGAGTTCACCGGCTATGTCTCCCGTCGCTCGACCGAGCACGTGTTCGTGGCGAAGGCCGTGGCGATGCGCGAGCGTCCCTGGTTCCAGTCGATCGGCTCCGGCCGCGCGGGCGACCACATCACGACGCTCGGGCTGATCCGCGAAGCCGAGATCGCCAACGCGCTCGGCCGCGTCATCCCGAACGTGCGCGGCGTGCACGTGCCGCTCTCGGGCACCTCGTCGTTCACCGCCTACGTGTCCATCGCGCAGGGCCGCCCCGGCGAGGCCAAGCACGTGATCCCGATCGTACTCGGCGTGGACCACTACCTGAAGCTCGTGATCGTCGTCGACGACGACATCGACGTCTTCGACGAATCGGAGGTGCTCTGGGCGGTCGCGACCCGGATGCAGGCCGACCGCGACCTCGTCGTGATCGCGGGCAGCCTCGGCGCCATGCTCGACCCCAGCGCCGACGAGCGCGGCGTCACCGCCAAGCTGGGCATCGATGCCACCCGCCCCTTCGGTCAGCCGTTTGCCGAGAAGCTCGTGATGTCGGCCGAGAAGATGGCCTGGGCCCGGAGCCTCGTGGATCGCCTGAGTCAGGGACAGGAGGGTCGCTCGTGAAGCGCTATATCGACCTGTCGGTCACCGTCGACAACGCGACGCTCTCGCCGCCGTCCACCAACATGCGGCTCGAGATCACGCCGCATCGCCGCGGGCCCGGCTTCTGGCAGGTCTCGAGCGTGAACCAGAGCCTTCACACCGGCGCGCACATCGACTCGCCGCTGCACGTCTTCAAGGACGGCATCACGACCGCCGAGATCGCGCTCGACCAGGTGATGGGGGAGGCCGTGGTGGTCGACCTCTCGTTCGCGGGGGCGAACCACGCGATCACGATCGACGATCTCAAGCGCGGCGGTGCCGACGATGTGCGGCACGGCGACATCGTGCTCCTGCGCACCGACTGGACCGACAAGATGTACGGCCGGTGGCCCGACTACTTCACCCAGTCGCCGTACTTCCCGCCGGAGTCCGCGGAGTGGCTGGTGGCTCGGGGTGCCAAGAACATCGGCTTCGACTTCTTCGAGGAGTACTGCGCCCGCCTGCCGGACTTTTCGTCCGAGGACTTTCCGATGCACCGGGTGATCCTGGGTGCCGGGGTCGTGATCATGGAGGGTCTGACGAACCTCGGCGCATTGCCGCGCCGTCGTGTGGATTTCGCCGCGCCCTTCTACAAGATCGCCGGCACGGAGGGCGCGCCCGCCCGATTCTTCGCCGTCGTCTGAGTCGTCGCCTTCCGGCCGGTCGTCCGGCGGTCCGGTCTTCCGGATTGGCCATTCAGGTGGTTTCCCCGATTGTTCCCTCCGCCCCGCTGGCAAATCCTCGCAGATGGGTGCGCGAGCCCCGGGCTCGCGTGGTGATGCCTCACCGACTCGCCGGGGGTGCACGAGGGGGAAGACGTGATGGGCAAGACGGGCGCTGTAGCACTCGAATCCCTTCCAGATCTGAGGCTCGCGGTCGATCGCGCGGCGCGCGCCGATTCCAGGACCTGGGCCATCGTGCTCGCCGGTGGCGAGGGCAGCCGGCTCAGGCCGCTCGTGCAGCGCCTGTTCGGCGCAGGACCGGCCCAAGCAATACGTGCCGCTGCTCGGCCCATCCTCGCTCCTCAAGCAGACCCTGGAGCGCGTGGGGCGTCTCGTGCCCCCCGAGCGCACCCTGGTCGTGAGCCAGTACGATCACTCCCGGTACCTCGACCGCGAGCTGTGCGACGTCGCGGCGCCGCACGTGCTCCTGCAGCCGGAGAATCGCGGCACCGGCACCGCCGTGCTCTTCGCCGCCCATACGATTCGCCGGCTCGATCCCGAGGCGGTCGTCGCCGTCTTTCCGTCCGATCACTACATCCGCGAGGAGGACGCGTTCCTCGCCCACGTCAGCGAGGTGAGCGCCTTCGTCGAGCGTCATCCCGAGCGTCTCGTTCTGCTCGGCGCACGGCCGACGGCGCCCGAGCCCGAATACGGCTGGGTACGGCCCGGCACCGCGCTGGGCGAGACGAGCGATGGGCCGATCTGTCGCGTCCAGGGCTTCCTCGAGAAGCCCGAGCCCGAGAGCGCCGAGCGGTGCATGTCGAGCGGCTGGCTCTGGAACACCTTCGCGTTCGTGACCACCTTGCCGACCTTGCTCGATGCCGGGCACGAGTACCTGCCCGACGTCGACGACCGGCTGAATCTCATCGCCGCGTTCTCGGGAAGCCGCCACGAAGGATGGGCCGTCCGCCAGGCCTATTCGCTGATACCGAGCTCCGACTTCTCCCGTGGAGTTCTGGAGCGCTGCCCGAGCTGGCTCGGCGTCTCGCGCCTGCCCGATGTCACCTGGTCGGACCTGGGCACGCCGCGGCGCGTGGTGGGCATCGCGAGCAAGCTGCCTGTTCGCCCAATGTGGCTGACACCGGGGCGCAAGACGGCCAATACCCTGGCCGCTGTGCTCGAGGCTCGTGTCGTAGACGGTGGGAGACGACGGTGATCCGCGACTCGATAGACCGGCCGGCATTCAGCCTTGGTGTCGGCGGCCCTCTGCGTCGAGCTCGACTGCAACACGGTGTTCGACGCATCGGCCGGCGCGCCGTGCCCGCGCTGCGGGAACGCGGTGTCCTATCCACTCGCCGCGTGGCTCGATCGCGGTGCTCACGCCGGCGCCCGGGCCGGCTCGACTCGTCCGGTCCGGGCGCTGGTCGTGTCGGCCGCCGCGTAGCGGTCTCGGCGGCGCTACGCGTGCAGGTGCTTCGCGAAGAAGTCCGTGCAGCGCTTCCAGGCGTCCTGCGCGGCGGCGGCGTTGTACGACGGCCGGTAGTCCGCGAAGAAGCCGTGCCCCGCGCCCGGATAGATGACGACCTCGACGTTCTTGTTGTGCTGCTTCAGGAGCTCACCCATCTTCTTGGCGTCTTCGGGCTTCGGGTTCTGATCGGTCTCGCCGTAGAGCCCGAGGAACGGACAGTGAATGTCCTTCGCGAGATCGAATCCGGTCACCGGACCAGAAGCCCCCTGATAGGGGCGCGCCGGCGGCCCATACCACGCGACCGCGCCCTTGATGTCGTGGTTGGTCGCCGCCTCCTGATAGACGGTCGATCCGCCCCAGCACCACCCCGTCACGCCGACGCTCGACGCCTTCACGTTCGGTCGAGTCTTGGCCCAGTCCACGGTCGCCTTGAGATCCCCTAAGGTTTGCTCGCGCTTCTGGGCGAGGACGATCTTCAGGATGTCCTGAACGTTGGGAATCTGCCCCACCCCGCCCTCCCGCTTGAAGAGCTCGGGGGCGACCGCGCAATAGCCGGCCTTGGCAAACCGCCGGGTGCAGTCGCGAATGTACTCGTGGACGCCCCAGATCTCGGAGATCACGAGCACGATCGGGGTATCTTTGCCCGACGCCGGGCGTGCCTCGTAGACGGGCAGCTCGTAGCTCCCCATCTTGACGACCTGGTCGCCCGCGACGATCCCGTCGGTGTCGGTCTTGATCGCCTGGGCCAGCACCTTGTCGACGGCGACGGCATATCCGGCGAACGTGCCGGTGGTGGCGATCATCTGGCGTCGAGTGAGCATTGCTACCTCCTTGGTATAGGTCGTGACTTAGGGCTTCGGGGCGAGACCCCGGCGGATGATACTATGTAACTGCGCCACATCGGCGCGGGTTTCAGCGCTTCTTCCCGGTCCGGGGAGGCTCATGGATCTGCTCGAGGTCAAAAGCCGTATTGCTGAAGCCCTGGTGGAGTCTATCTTCCGCCGCGCCCGCTACCAGATCCGGCCGTTCCGCAACAACACCTCCCCTCTGCGCTTCGGCCGCGAGGACTTTTCCCCCGACTTTCGCGTCACTTCCGAGGCGGATGGTGAGAACGCGGCTGGGGAGTTCCTGGTCGAGGTGAAGTATCGGCCGTCGGCCTACCAGTTCGTGTCGGTCGAGAACCAGCGGGGCGAGCGGTCGATCTTCTACATGGCCCGCCGGCAGTGGCCGAACCTCTACTTCATCCTGGTGACGGACCGGCCCGAGGCCGGCCGCTCGTGCTTCCAGGCCATCGCCTTCGGCTCGATGCGCCCGGGCGAGGCCTTCCGCACCGTGGACCTCGTCGAGCTGAAGGAGCTGCGGATCTTCCAGCACAACATCGAGGACCACGAGGAGCTGATTCGCCGGATCTTCTCGCTCCTGACCGGCGCCCAGCCCTAGCCCGCCCGTAGCGCCCGCGCCACCAGCCACACCCCGAGCACGGCCAGGAACACCAGCACCGCCCGGCTGAAGGAGCGCTGGTCCAGCCGGTCCTGAAGCTTCAAGCCGAGCCAGAAGCCGGCCAGGCCCGTCACGGCCAGCCCGAGCGAGACGCCGACCAGGTACCAGTCGAGCAGGCCGTACCAGACGAGCGTCACGAGCTGCACCGTCTTCACCACCAGAAACGTGAAGGCGATCGAGCGGACGAATTCCCGCTTCTCCATCCCCAGCGCGACGAAGTAGAGCGCGATCGCCGTGCCGGGGGCGTTGGTGATGCCGCCCATGATGCCGGCCGCGAGCCCGACCGGGGCCGCGAGCCTGAGCTCCCAGCTCTTGGGTACCCGCGGGGAGAACCGCGCGAGATCGAGCAGCACGTAGCCCAGGATGAAGCCGCCGAGCAGCAGGGTGGCCGTCCGGGGCGAGAGCATGACGAGCAGCTTCGTACCGATGACCGTGCCGATCATCGTGAAGACCAGGAGCGGCGCCAGCCGGCGTGGGGCATCGCCGATCGGGCCGCTCCGGCGCAGCTGGAGGCCGTCCATCACGAGATTCGGGATGACCAGGAGCGCCACGGCCGTCTTGACGTCGACCGCGAGCGCCAGGAGCGGCGTTCCCAGGGTGGGAAACCCGAAGCCGATCGCGCCCTTGACGACGGCGGCCAGCAGAACGGCGGCGATCGAGGCGAGGACTAACGCGAGAGCGACTCGTGCAGGACTTCGGCCGGATGCTTGGCCCGGCGGCCGGCCAGATGCTGGATCTGCTGGCGGCACGAGATCCCGGGCGCGACGATCTCGGTCTCCGCGGCGGCGGCCTTCACGGCGGGCGCCAGCCGGCGGTTGCCGAGCGCGACCGAGATGTCGTAGTGTTCGCGCTCGAAGCCGAACGAGCCGGCCATCCCGCAGCAGCCCGAGTCGATCTCCTGGACCTCGAATCCCGCCCAGCGGAGCGCCGCGACGGTGGGCGCCGTGCCGACGAGCGCCTTCTGGTGGCAGTGCCCGTGGAGCAGCGCCGTTCCTGCCGTTCTCGCGGAACGAAAGCTCGAGGCCGCGGCCGCGCTCGCGGACCAGGAACTCCTCGAACAGGAACGACTGCCGGGCCACCGCCCGCGCGTCGTCCGTGCGGACGAGCTCGACCGTCTCGTCACGCAGGGTCAGAAGACACGAGGGCTCGAGCCCGACGATCGGGACGCCGCGCCGCGCGTAGGGCGCCAGGCGCTCGACGTTCCAGGCGGCGTGCTCGCGCGCCTCGGCGAGCATGCCCTTGGAGATCAGCGGACGCCCACAGCACTTGCGGTCGATCAGCACGACTCGATAGCCGGCCGCTTCCAGCACCGCGACGGCGGCGCGCGCGATCTCCGGCACGTTGTACGTGGTGAACGTGTCGTTGAACAGCACGACCTCGCCGCGCGGCGCCGCGGACGGCGGCGTGCGCCGCGCGAACCAGTCGGTGAACGTCTGCGCGCGCCAGCGACGGCAGCGGCCGCCGCCGGTCGATGCCCGCGACCTTTTCGAGCACCCAGCGGCTGGGCGCGAGCGTCGAGATCCAGTTCACGAGCCCGGGCGCCCGAGCGCCCAGGTGATTCATCCGCGCGATGCGTCCGAACAGGCGGTTGCGCAGCGGCAGGCCGTTCGCCTGGTAGTAGTGGTGGAGAAACTCGTACTTGAGCTTCGCCATGTCCACGTTCGACGGGCACTCGGCTTTGCAGCCTTTGCACTCGAGACAGAGGTCCATCACCTCGTACAGGCGGCGCCCCGTGAACTCCTTGGCCGGCAGGCGCCCGGAGAGCACGGCGCGCAGCGCGTTGGCGCGCCCGCGAGTCGAGTGCTCCTCGTCCTTCGTCGCCATGTACGACGGGCACATCGTGCCCTCGAGCGTCTTGCGGCAGGCGCCGACGCCGTTGCACATTTCGATCGAGGCCGCGAACCCGCCCTGCTCGGAGAAGTCGAGCAAGGTCTTCGGCTCCCACGTCGTGTACTGCGTGCCGTAGCGCAGGTGGTCGGTGACGCCGGCGGGCGCGACGATGTTGCCGGGATTCATCCGGTTGTCGGGGTCGAAGGCGCGCTTGAGCTCGCGGAAGGCCTGCATGATGCGCGGGCCGTACATGCGCTCGAGGAAGGGGCTGCGCGCCCGGCCGTCGCCGTGCTCGCTCGAGATCGTCCCGTTGAATCTCACGACCAGATCGGTGATCTCGTCGGCGATCGCCTTCACCTGCTCGAGCCCGCGCGGGGTTTTCAGATCGATGACCGGGCGGATGTGCAGGCAGCCGACCGAGCAGTGGCCGTAGTAGGCGCCCTCGGTGTCGTGCTTGGCGAAGATCTCGCGGAAGCGGCTCACGAACTCGGCCAGGTGCTGGGGCGCGACCGCCGTGTCCTCGACGAACGCGATCGGCTTCTTGTCGCCCTTCATCCCGAGCAGGAGCCCGAGCCCGGCCTTCCGCAGCTTCCAGATCGAGGCCTGCTCGGCCGCGTCGTGGGCCACGTGCGCGGTGTAGCCGAATCGCTCGCGCTGGCGGCGCGCATCGAGCGCCTCGATCTTGGCGCGCACCTCGGCGTCGGTCTCGCCCGCGTACTCGACGATCATGATCGCGCCCGGGTCGCCGTGGACGAACCCCATCCGTTGCGACTGCTCGATGTTGTTCCGGGCGAGGTCGAGGATCATCTTGTCGGTCAGCTCGACCGCGTAGGGGCCCGTCTCCAAGATCGACGTCGAGGACTCGAGCGCTTCCTGGATCTCCCGGTAGTGGATCACCTCGACCGCCGTCTTCTTCGGCCGGCGGATCAGGCGCATCTTCGCCTCGACCACGGTCAGGAACGTGCCTTCGGAGCCGACGATCAGTCTCGCCATGTTGAGCGGCTTGCCGTTCGTGGCATGCCGCCGGCCGATCGCGGGCACGAGCTCGTTCAGGTTGTAGCCGGAGACCCGGCGCCAGTGCGCCGGATACTTCGCCTGGATCTCGTCCGCGTACGTGTCGCGGATCCGCGCCACCTCGCGGTAGATCTGACCCTCGAGCCCCGGCGCCCGGCACTTGGCCGCGAACTCGTCGGGGGTGACCTCGCCGAATACCGCGCGCGAACCGTCGGCGAGCACGGTCGTCAGCTCGATCACGTGCTCGACGGTGAGGCCGTACGCGATCGAGTGCGAACCGCCCGAGTTATTGCCGAGCATGCCGCCCAGGGTGGCGCGATTGGACGTCGAGGTGTCCGGGCCGAAGCCGAGCCCCAGCGCCTCGCACGTGGTGATTCAGGTTGTCCTGCACGAGCCCGGGCTGCACGCGCGCCCACAGCTCCTCGGCGTTCACCTCGAGCACCTGGTCCATGTAGCGCGAGAAATCGAGGACGAGCGCGCGGTTGACGGTCTGGCCGGTCAGCGAGGTCCCGCCGCCCCGGGGCAGGATCGCGACCTTGTGGCGGGCCGCGGTCTCGATGGCCGCTTGCACGTCATCGGCGTCGCGCGGGATCACGACACCGACCGGCTCCATCTGGTACATGGACGCGTCGGTCGAGTAGAGGAGGCGGGAGCCGGCGTCGAAGCGGACGTTGCCGCGGATGGCCTTGCCCAGCTCGCGTTCGAGGTCGTTCACCTCGGCCATTATACTCGGTGGTCGCGGGGCGATGCCTACGGGTACTATAGTCGTGTGACTCGCTTCGTCGTGTTCGCGCTGCTCCTCGCCTTGACCGCCAGCAGCGAAGCGGCGCCCGCCGCGCCGGGGTTCAAGGTTCGCCTGATCGACGGCAAGACGTCACTCGACTCGCGCGACCTCATCGGCAAGAAGATCCTCGTGCTGCGGTTCCAGGCCTCCTACTGCAAGGCGTGCGCGAAGGAGGCGCCGGCCCTCGGCCGCCTCTTCGAGAAGTACCGCTCGCGGGAGGTCGAAGTGGTGGCGATCCACGTGCAGGACACCGCGGCCGACACGCGGGCGTTCGTGCGCAAGTACAAGGTGACCTATCCGGTGGCGCTCGACCCGCGGCTCACGATCGGGAACACCTTCGGCTTCAAGGGCACGCCGTACACGGTCGTGATCGACCGGCGGGGCGAGATGGTCGCGCAGATCCACGGCGCGTCGGCGGTGGCGCGTCTCCCGAAGATTCTGGACGATCTCCTGAAAGGCGAGCCGAAGGAAGAGGCGCCGCGCTCCTGACCTACGGCCGGAGCATCACCTTGATCGCGCGGTCTTCCTTCCGGTCGAAGATCGCGTAGCCCTTCGGCGCGTCACCGAGCGCCATCGTGTGCGTGATGATGCGCGAGGGCTTGAGCTTGCCCACGCGCACCAGCGGCAGCAGCGGCGTCATGTAGTTGCGCGCGTTGCAGATCCCCATCTTCAGGGTCAGGTCCTTGAAGAAGGCCTCGCGCGCCGGGAAACCCAGGCTCGTCTCGACGTACACGCCGACGGACGCGACCGTGCCGCCCGCGCGCACGGCCTGGATCGCCTGGGTGAACGGCGTCTCGTGGCCGACGCACTCGAGCACCACGTCGGGGCCGCGCCCGCCCGTCAGCCCGCGCAGCTGCTCGGCGGGATCCCCGCGGTCGAGATTCACCGGCTCGGCGCCGAATTCCTCGGCCAGCTTCAGCCGATAGTCGACGCGATCGATCGCGAAGAGCCGG
The DNA here is from genome assembly GCA_963789955.1 of uncultured Candidatus Rokubacteria bacterium. Classification (GTDB taxonomy): domain Bacteria; phylum Methylomirabilota; class Methylomirabilia; order Rokubacteriales; family CSP1-6; genus AR31. The sequence goes on along the minus strand of CAWBMV010000006.1, from coordinate 104,042 downwards.
GCCGGGCCGAAGAGCTGCGCCGACTGCATCGCGAGCAGTCCGACCGGCCCGGCGCCGAACACGGCGACGTTGTCACCCGGGCGGATCCCGCCGTTCTCGGCGCAGAAGTACCCGGTCGAGAGGATGTCGCCAAGGAAGATCGCGTCGTGGTCGGTCATCTCCGCCGGCACCAGCTCGCAGAGGTGGTCGGCGAACGGCACGCGAATGAGCTGGGCCTGACCGCCGCCCCACACGTGGCCGAATCGCCCGCCGAAGACGGCACGCCCGGTCGTCGTGCACTGGGTGGGTAGCCGTCGCCGGCACCATTCGCAGGTGCCGCACGAGACCGAGAACGGCACGATCACGCGGTCACCCCGGCGGACCTGGCGGACCGCGGGCCCGAGATCCTCGACGGTGCCCATGAACTCGTGTCCCATGACGGCGCCGGTCTGCACGAGCGCGCCGCCGCGTCCGTGGTACTGGTGCAGGTCCGAGCCGCAGACGGCGCTCGTGGTGATCTTCACGACGACGTCGGTCGGATCGACGACCTTGGGCTCCGCGACGTCCTGCACTCGCACGTCACCGACACCGTGGAACGTGATGGCTTTCATCGTGTCCTCCGCGAATGGCCGCTCGTTTCGTACAGCGCAAGCGCGGCCGCGCCGCGCACACTCGACCGCTTGTTTCCGGGCACGAGCTCGATGCGCGTCGCCGCGAGCGCCCGCGGGAACGCGTACTCGCGGCTCGCCCGGAGTATCGCCGCCTCGAGCTTCACGTACGACTCCACCACGCCTCCCGTGATGATCAGGACCTCCGGGTTCAAGCCGTTCACGATCGTCCCGATCATCGCACCGAGCGCCTGGCACGCCTCGTCCACGATCGACCCGGCGAGGCGGTCTCCCTGCCCGGCTGCGCGAAAGACCAGGGGCGCCGTGATGTCCGACGGATCCCCGCCCGCCGCCTTCACGAGCATCGTCGCCGACTCATCGACGACTCGGGCGCGCGCCAGATCGGCGATTCCCCGCCCGCTGGCATAGAATGCCAGGCACCCGCGAAGCCCGCACCAGCACGGCGGCCCGTCGAACTTCACCGGCGTGTGACCCAGCTCACCGCCGAACCCCGCGGCACCCCGCACGAGCCGGCCCTCGAGCACGATCCCGGCGCCGATCCCCGTCCCCACCGACAGGACGACGAGCGAGCTGGTGCCCCGACCGGTGCCGAAGCTCGCCTCGCCCAGCGCGAGCGCGTTGACGTCGTTGTCGATCGCGACCGGCAAGCCGACGCGCCCGCCGAGCTCCGCCGCGAGCGCCCGCCCCTCCAGGGCCGGGACGTGGGTCACCGGCTCCCCGACGATACCGCGTTCCGCGTCGACCGGCCCGGGTACCCCGATGCCGACAGCCGCGATCGACCGCGGCTCGACCTGCCGGCTCTCTCGGTGAGCTTCCCGATGAGGGCCACGATCGTCTCCAGGGGATCGCGGCTGGAGGCTCGAGTCGGGGCGCTCGTGTCGGCGATCACCTCGCCGTCTCGGGTGACGAGGCCGACGGCGGTGGTGGTGCCTCCGACGTCGACGCCGACGATGACGGAGGAGGTTGCCGCACGCCGGCGTCGGGGCTGACGCCGGCGGTCGCCGCGACGCACGGCGGCGCGCATCGGCTAGAGCTCGCCGAAGTGGCAGAGCGTGATGCCGAGGCTCGAGGCCGCCGCGCGCGCGGACGAGGTACCCAGGCCGATCATCTCGGTCTCGCGCTGGCGGCCGTAGCGGCTGTAGGAGAGCGCGTCGTCACACCAGCCGGGATGCGCCATGAACTCGGACACGCCGGCCGGCAGGGCGCGGAGATGCGCGAGGGTACGCGCGAGCGACCAGTACGCGCCGGGACCGGACTCGCCGAAGAAATGGTCGGGAGTGCGAAGTCCGGCCGTCAGCGCTCGGGCGCGCGCCGTCGCGTTCTGACTGCGGACGGCCACACCCAGGCGCCGCGCGGCCTCGAGCACGACGTCGGTGACGGGCGCCAGCAGACCGACGTGATGATGCGTATCGAGATGCGTCGGCTCGCGGCGCATCAGGTAGGCGAACTTCTCGACCTGCGCGTTCACCTCGCGCTCGACGTCTCTGGCGTCGGCGCGCGCGGCGGCGTGGCTCGCGTCGCGCACGAAGCGGCCGTCGGCGTCGACCAGCGAGCGTCCGTTGGAGAGCGGCCGGCCGAGCGTGAGATTCACGTGAATGCCGACGCCGAGACCGGAGTCGCGAAGGGCCGCCAGCTGCTCGGCGTCGATCGCGGCGGTGGCGAGCAAGGTCGTGCTGGTCACGATGCCGTGGCGGTGCGCCGACAGGATGCCGGCACTGACCCCTGGGGTCAGCCCGAAGTCGTCGGCGTTGACGATGAGCCGTCGCGTCATGGGCTGGTCACCTCGCAGCGGTCCCCTGGATCACGAACCGCTCGACCGTCTCGGGGATCCCGGACGGCACCGTCGCCTCCAGATCGTGGGCGCGGATGTGGTCGAGGCGCTCGTACCCGATCCGCGGAAACGACTCGATCTCGCTCGCGATGACCACCGGGACCAGACCCGCGGCCTCGACCTTCGCGAATGCGGCTTTCACGCCGAGGAACGCGAAGATGGTGAAGATCAGCCGGCCGCCCGGGTTGAGATGTCGCGGCGCGCCCGCGATCACGCGGTCGAGCAGCTCCCAGCCGTCGGGCCCGCCGTTGTCGGCCGCCGCCGCCGCATCTCGTCGCTGGCGACCAGGCGGCGTCGGCATCTGCGGCGGATTCGCGCAGATCAGGTCGAAGCGCTCGCCCGCGACCGGCGCATAGCAGTCGCCGAGGCGCGCATCGATCGTGACGTCGTTGAGCGCGGCGTTGGCGCGCATCACCTCGACCGCCTCGGGCAGGACGTCGGTCGCGGTCACTCGGGCTCCGGTTCGGGCGGCGAGCACCGCGGCCAGACCGAGCCCGCCGCCGATCTCGAGCACGCGCTCACCCGGGTGCACGACGAGGTGACGGCAGAAGAAGAGCGAGCCGGCCTTGGGAGCCTGGACCTGGTCCGGGACGCGAAACAGACAGCCGCGCCAGGAGAAGAGGAGAGTACCGGCGTCGCTACTTTCCAAGGACGCGCCGGAAGTAGAGCCGGAGCGCTTCCTTGAGCTGGGCCCGCGCGCCGGCCGAGGTCTTCGCGTCTTCGAGCTGATCGATATCGATCTGGAGCGGGACGCCCTCGCGCTTCACGCCGTCGAGCTCGGCGGTGAGCCCGCAGCGCTCGTCCGACTCGGTGAAGACCAGCTTGGCGCGCTTGAACGTGCCGTCGTCCTGGGCGAGCTGCTTCACGGTCTCGATGATGACCCGCTTGATCTCCTCGGCTTCCGCCGCCGGAACCGTCGAGAACGCGGCCGTCAGATCAACCTCTGCCATGGTCTCGGACTCCTAGTGTCCCGCCGCGGCCGCGGGACGGAGCGTGTCGAGCCCCGCCTCGAGCCCGCGGCGCCCGACCCGCACGCCCACCGGCTTGGCGAAATTCAGGGTCGCGTACGTTTCTTCTCGCGGGGCGACCCGCTGCCCGAGCCGACCGAGCGCGGTCAGCGTCTTGTCCCCGACGCGAACGTCGACGAGCGTTTCAGCTGCTCTCCGCGTGCAGGCGCGGTGCCTCGATCGCGTCCTGGAGGTCACGGCCGCTGTCGACGAGCGAGGCGATGACCTGGGGAATCGCCGACACGATCCGCCGTCCGCCGGGCGCTCCCAGTGTGAAGTACGGCTTGCCCTTCTTGAAGCCGAGCACCGGCACCATGTTCACGAGCGCTCGCTTGCCCGGCGCGACCGAGTTCGGCCGCCCCGCCTCCGGGTTGAACCAGATCATCCCGTTGTTCAGGAGGATCCCGGTGCCCGGCACCACGACCATCGAGCCGAACAGCGAGACGGCCGTGTGGGTCAAGGCCACCATGTTCCGCTGTCGGTCGATGACGCTGATGTGTGTCGTGCAATCTCCGCCGGCCGCGGACGCTCCGAGGGCGTCGATCGCATCGCTCCGGCGCCCTCGCGTGCCCGGACGCCGGATCTCGGCGGCGACCTCGCGCGCGTACGCCTTCGACGTGAGCCGATCCCACGGGGCCTGCACCACCGTTGGATCGCCGAGATGCTCGAAGCGATCGGCGAACGCGCGGCGGACGGCCTGCGCCCGGACATTGAGTCCAGCCGGCGTGTTCCAGCCGACGGCGGTCTTCGGGAACTGCTCGAGGATGTTGAGAATCTCCAGCGCGGTGACGCCGCCGGTCGCCCCCGGCGAGAACGCGAGCTCGACGCCGCGGTACGTGCCCACGAGCGGCGCGCCGACGCGCACCGAATAGGCCGCGAGATCCTCGCGAGTGATCAATCCGCCATGCGCCGCCATCGCGTCGTGGATGGTTTGCGCGATCTCGCCCCGGTAGAACGCGTTCGGCCCGTCGCGGGCGATCAGCTCCAGGCTTCGCGCGAGGTCGGGATAGGTCGCGCGATCGCCTTCTTCCATGCCGGTCGGCGGCCGGTAGAGCGCTCGGCCGTTTCGCAGATACACGCGGCCGGCCTCACCGGCCGCCGCGAGCTCCTCGATCTGCCGCGCCGTCGTGAGCGCCTGGTACCAGTCCGTGATGAATCCGCCACGGGCGAGCTCGATCGCCGGCTGGATCGCGTCGCGAAGCGCCAGCGTGCCGTATCGCTCGAGCGCGAGCGAGAGCCCGGCCACCGATCCGGGCACCGCCGGCGCGAGCCATCCGCGCTCGTTCGCCGCGCCCTCGACGTTGGGCCAGGCAAAGAGGCCGCGTGAGATCCCCGTCGTCGTGCGGAACATCGACGCGTGCGCGCGCATCGGCGCACAGCCGTTGAAGTCGAGCGCGATGGTCTCGCCCCGCCGGGCCATGTGCACGAGCATCGTGCCGGATCCGGCGATCGTGGACATGAAGGGCTCGACGACCGTCATGGCGAACGCGGTCGCCACCGCGGCGTCGACCGCGTTGCCGCCGCGCTCGAGAATCCGCGCGCCCACGCGCGCCCCGATCGGGTGCTCCGCGGCCACCATGCCGTGCGGGGCCGGCGCCGTCTTCTTCGTGACGACCAGGCGGGACTCGATCATCGAATTCTCGAGACGGGAGACCGCGTCAGGGACGGATCGCGTACTGCGTGATGTCGACGACCGTCCGGTCCTTCATGTAGATCCGCCAGCCCGAGGGGTACGTCCACACCTCGGTCGGCTCGTTCTCCTTCACCGCCGGCCAGTACTGACGGGCGAGCTTCTCCATCTCCGCGACGTCGGAAATCCTGGCGAGCGGCGGGCCGAGCAGGATCACGACTTGCTCGTCGGTCTGGCCGACCGTCACCTGCTTGATGAACCGGAAGGTCGACACGTCGACGGAGCTGGCGGCCTCGGGATTCTGCCGCAGGTATTGACCGATCTTCTGCTCCATCGCGTTGTCCCAGCGGCGCCGCTCGTCGAAGTTCGGTTCGCGCCCGTTCGCGATGAGGACCTTCATCGTCCAGATGTCCTCGGCCATCGGCCCCTCGGTGGTGCGCTGCTCCTTGGTCCGGTACGCGAAGCATCCGGCGAGGAGCAGAACGAGGCCCAGGACCGCGATTCGCTTCACGTCTCGAATCATATCAGGGCCGACTCCAAAACAATGCCACGATCAATCACCCGGGAGGCGTGGGTCATCACCCGGGCCGTCTCGGCCGGGACCTCGGGACTGTCGGCCAGCTGACGGAGCAGGTCGATCAGCCGTCGCATCGCCCGGATCAGATCACCTTCGTGGCCCCCGAACGCCTCTTCGACGATCGCGCTCCAGTCGTCCTCGCCCGACGCCCAGCGATACACCGCCGGCATGAACCCGGCGTGGACGGCGATCGGAATGCGGAGGTGGCGCGCGCGCTGGGCCTCGTGCACGGTGTCGGCGACCCGCATGAGCAGATCGAGCTTGCGCTTGAGCTTGGGCCGCTTTTTCATGAACGTGCGCGCCAGTGCCGGGTCGCCCGACCGCGCCTCCTCGATCAGCGCCGAGCAGATGGCCGCCGCCTCGGGGCCGGAGACGTCGTTGAACACGCCATGCGACACGCCCTCGGCGACGAGCAGCTCGTTGTCGTGGCGGATCTCGGCGATGAGCCGGCCCTTTCCCTGGACTTGCTGATCGCGCACCGCGCCGAACTGCTCCAGGACTTCCACGACACGGAGGAATTCCTGCCAGTACGCGCCGCGAAGCGCCTCGAGCTGTCGCCGTCGAACCCCGAGGCGCTCGGTGACGGTCTCGAGCTCTCGCCACTCGCGGTCGCAGCGGGCGGTCGCGCCCCACGGGCAACGGTGGCACTCGATCGCGGCGAGTGCCGCCTCGGGGCCCTGGGCGCGCTCGCGGTCGATCAGCTCGGGGACCGACAAACGCTCCAGCTCTACCGCCAGGTGGCGCAGCCCCCGACCGTCGGGACCGCGGCGGTCGCGGCCGTCGCGATCATCGCGCTGCTGGTCGCGCCAGCTGCCTGATCGCTCGCGGCCATCCGATGCGCGGTCGCGTCCGTCCCGCCCGCGGTCACGCGGCACGTGCAGCGGCGGCGTCGCCCAGAAGACCCGCTTGATCACGCCGCTCTTCACCCGCACGGTCGCTCCGTGCGGCAGGAGCGCATCGATCAGCACGCGGTGGCCGCGGATGGCGTGGATCCCGAGCACCATCGCCAGGGTCGGCGCGCCGCCCCGCCGCACCAGGATCAGCCGCCCCGGTTCGGCTTCGGCCACGCTGCGCTCGCCGCGCTCGCCGCGCTTGCCGCCTCCACGCCCGAGCGCGTGGCGGCGCGCTTCGACTTCCTGCCGGGCGCGGCGATAGCGGCCGATCCGCTGGAAGTCGCCGCAGGGCGCCGGATAGCGGCGCAGCTCCTCGAGCGAGGCCTCGAGCTTTCGCACGTCCGCTTCGACCTCGCGGATGCGCTTGAGGTTCTGGTACTGACCGAACGACGACTCGATCCGCCGGCGCAGCGCGTCGGGCGGCGCTCCGGTCGAGAGCAAGAGCGCGACGGACCCGTAGCCCAGCTTGAACTGGCTCTCGATCGGCTCCGGCGAGCTGTCGATCACCCGCAGCAGGTCGTCGAGCCCGTCGCGGGCGTCGAGCGCGATCACGCACGTGCCCTCGGCGTCGATTCCGCGGCGCCCCGCCCGGCCCGCCATCTGGGTCAGCTCGTTGTGCGAGAGAGACCGGAAGCCGCGATCGGTCCGCTTGGTCAGCCCCTGGAGCACGACCGAGCGCGCCGGCATGTGGATGCCGAGCGACATCGTCTCCGTCGCGAAGACGGCCTTGCAGAGCCCGCGCTCGAAGAGCACTTCGATGAGCCGCTTGACGCTCGGCAGGATCCCCGCGTGATGGACCCCGATGCCGAGCCGCAGCGCCTCGAACACGCTCTGGTTCAGCACCGACTCGGCCACGGTCGGGCTCTCGCGGACGAGGTCGCCGATCGCCGTGTCCACCTCGCGCTGCTGGGGCGGCGCCAGCAGGCTCTTGCCCTCGGTCAGCACGTCCTGCATCGCCCGCTCGCAGCCGACCCGGCTGAAGATGAAATAGATCGTCGGCAGCCAGCCGCGCGCCTCGAGCGCCTCGATCAGCACCGTCGGATGCACGACGCGTCGCGTGTACCAGCGTCCGCGATCGTCGGGACCGCGCGGCTCGTCGCCCACGACGCGCGCGCGACCCGCACGGATCCGCTCCACCTCGTGGATCTCGCCGGCGAGGTCGGCGATCACGTACGCGAGCGGCACGGGCCGGTGCGGATGGAAGATCGGCATGATCGGCCGGTGCACGATCGAGATCCAGTCGGCGATCTCTTTCACGTTGGCGACGGTCGCCGAGAGGCCGACGAGCACGACGTCGGGCGGCGCGCTGACGATGATCTCTTCCCAGACGGTGCCGCGTCCCTCGTCGCCCATGTAGTGACACTCGTCGAGCACGATGTAGCGCAGCCCGTCGAGGCCGCTCCCGTAAAGTGCATTTCGGAGGATTTCGGTCGTCATGACCAGAATCGCCGCGTGCGGGTTCACCTTGACGTCGCCGGTGAGGATGCCGACTCTATCAGCGCCGAACTCGCGGGTGAAGTCGGCGAATTTCTGGTTCGAGAGCGCCTTGAGCGGAGTCGTGTACGCTAGGCGGCGGCCGGCGGCCAGGGCGGCGTGGATGGCGAACTCGGCGACCAGGGTCTTGCCGGCGCCCGTGGGTGCCGAGACGATCACGGACTGGCCCGCTTCGATGGCGCGGATGGCTTCGACCTGAAAGTCGTCGAGCGGAAACGGATAACGCGAGCGGAATCGCTCGAGCAGCTCCATCTCGTGACACAGTAACACGGGGCGTCAGGCGCCAGGGTTCTGGCGCCCTTGAACGGAGGAAGGCGTGATCGTCTTTCATATCGCTCTCACGGCGGCCGACGACTATCTGACCCGGCGCGAGGCCCACCGCCGCGACCACATCGAGCGCCTCCAGGGGCTGCGCGCCAACGGCATCCTGATCGGCGGCGGGCCGTCGGCCGACCTGCGCACCGCCGACCTCTTCTATCGGCTGCAGCAGCCGGCCCAGCTCAAGTTCGCGATCGAAGAAGATCCGTACTGGATGGGCGGCGTGTGGACCCGCTACGAGCCGAAGAGCTTCAGCCAGTTCGTCGAGCCCTGGGAGATGGTGCCGGTCGTCCTCGACGGGACCCGTCGCGCGACGATCGTCGAAGGCCCGACGGCGCAGCACGACATGGCGCAGTTCGCGCTGATCGAGATGCGGGGCGCCGGCCGGCTCGCCTTCGGCGGCTTCTTCGAGGACGGCAAGACCCTGGCGATCGTGAAGACCGCCGACGCCGACGAGGCGCTCCGATGGTTCGCCGAAACCGGCTTCTGGAAGCCCGACGGGCTCACGACCCGCCCCTGGCTGCACGTACTGTGAAGGGACCGATCGTCGGCCTCGTCACGATCGGTCAGTCGCCGCGCGTCGACGTCGTGCCCGACATGGAAGCGATCCTCGGGCCCGCCGTGACCGTGAGGGAGCGCGGTGCGCTCGACGGCCTCGGGCGTGCCGAGATCGCCGCGCTGGCCCCTGGGCCCGGGGACGACATCCTCGTCACGCGGCTTGCCGACGGCACGCCGGCCTTCGTGGCCAAGCGCCACATCGTCGCCCGCGTCCAGGCCGCGATCCGTGAGCTCGAGCGGACGGGCGTCACGATGACGGCGCTTCTCTGCACGGGCGCGTTCCCCGCGCTCGAGGCGTCGCGGCTCCTCGTGCTGCCGCACCAGGTGCTCCTCGGCGTGCTGCGCGCGCTCCGCTGGCCGGGCTGCCTCGGCATCGTCACCCCGTCCGTCCAGCACGTGCCGCAGACCGAAGCGCGGTGGCGCGCCGACGGGTTCGATCCGGTCGTCGTACCGCTTTCGCCGTACGAGGAGGAAGACCCGGCGGAGGTCGCGCGCACGGGGGAAGCGCTTCGGGCCGCGCACGCCGGGCTCGTCGCCCTGGATTGCATGGGATTCAGGCGCAAGACGCGCGACGAGCTCCAGCGGCTCACGGGCGCGCCCGTGCTCCTCGCGAATCTCCTCGTCGCGCGCGTCGTCGCCGAGGCGTGCGGCGTCTAGGTCGCCGCCCTACCCTCGACTCTGCGGGTCGAGGATGTCGCGCAGTCCGTCCCCGAGCAGATTGAAGCCGAGCACCGTGAGATAGATGAAGATACCGGGGAACGCCGAATACCACCACCAGGTCGGCAGGTAGTTTCGCCCGTGGCTGATCATCGCGCCCCACTCCGGATACGGCGGCTGGGCGCCGAGGCCGATGAAGCCGAGCCCGGCGGCCGCGAGAATCGCCGACCCCATGTCCATGCTCGCCTTGACCGTGATCGGTGACACACAGTTCGGCAGGATGTGGACGAAGACGATCCGGAGCCGGCCGGTTCCCACGGCGCGCGCGGCCTCGACGAACACCTGCCCCTTGAGCGCGAGCGTCTTGCTCTGCACGAGACGCACGTAACCCGGCCACCACACCAGGCCGAGCGCGACGATCACGTTGGTGATGCCCGGGCCGAGGGCGCCGACGATCGCTAGCGCCAGCACGAGCGCCGGGACCGAAAGGAAGATGTCCGTCACCCGCATGATCGTCTCGCCCAGCGGGCCGCCGACATAGCCCGCGACGATGCCGAGCGGCACCCCGATCGCGGCGGCCAGCAAGGTGATGATCAGGCCGATCTGAAGCGAGACCCGGGTGCCCAGGACGACGCGCGTGTAGATGTCGGTGCCGACCTCGTCCGTGCCGAACCAGTGGCGCGCGCTCGGCGGCCTGAGCTTCTCGTCGAGATGCACCGCGCCGCGCGCGTCCTCCGGATAGGGCACGATCCACGGACCGAGCGCCGCCATCAGGAGGAACGCGAGCACGAGGCCCAGACCGAGCAGCGACGCGGCGCTCCGCGCGAACACGCGCGCGTAGAACCGCAGCTCGCGCGACGCCCCGTGGTGGCCAGCCAGCCACGTCGAGAGCGAGCCCGAGGGAACCGCGCGGTCCATGTTCATCGGCTCGCCTCGGACTGCGGGGCCCCAGCCCCGCGAAGTCCTGCGGCTCGCACTACCATCACGTCGACAGGCTCGGCCGGACCCGCGGGTCGAGCCAGCCGTAGGCGAGGTCGACGAGGAAGTTGGCCAGCATGAAGTTGAGGCCGATCAGCAGGGTGACGCCCATGATCGGCTGGAAGTCCGACGACACGGCCGAGGCGACGGCGTAGAGACCGATGCCCGGCCAGTCGAACACGGTCTCGACGAGCACGGTCCCCCCGAGCATCCAGCCGTAGCGCAGCCCGATCATCGCCAGGGTTGGGATCATCGCGTTCTTCAGGGCGTACCTGGCGACGATGCGGACCTCGGACACGCCCTGGGCGCGCGCGTTGACGATGTAGTCCTGCTTCAAGGTCTCGAGCATCTCGGCGCGGTTGACCCGCACGATCGAGGCGAGCGCCGGGAAGCACAGGGTCACGGTCGGCAGGACCGCATGGGCCAGCGCGTCGCCGAGGACCCGCCACTGGCCTCCCAGGATCGCGTCGACGACCAGCAGGTGCGTCACCGGCGCCGGAGGTGTCGCCATCAAGCCGAGACGCCCGCCGAGCGGCAAGAGCCCGAGCTGGAGCGCCAGTAGGAGCTGCAGCATCAGCCCGAGCCAGAACGCCGGGATCGCGATGCCCGAGACCGAGACGACTCGGGTGAGCTGGTCGACCCAGGTATCGCGATAGACCGCCGAGAGAATGCCCAGCGGGATGCCGAGCCCGACCGCGAGGAGCATGGCGCCCGTCACGAGCTCGAACGTGTTCGGAAAATATCGTGCGAGATCCGAGGCCACGGTCTCGCGAGTCCTCAAGGAGCGTCCTAGGTCGCCGCCCAGAACTCCACGCAGATACTGTCCGAACTGGACGAGGAGCGGCCGATCGAGCCCGTACTGGACGCGGAGGGTCTCGACCATCGACGCCGTCGCGTCGGGCCCGGCGGCGAGCCGCGCCGGGTCGCCGGGCGCGACGTGCGAGATGACGAACGTGATGCAGAGCAGGCCAAACAGCATGAGGCCCAGCAGGAGGAAGCGCCGGGCGAGGTAGCCGAGCAAGCCTACTTGGCGGCGATCGCGAGCGGGTAGAGGTCGATCTCGCCGGTGAAGCGCACCGGGCTGAAGACGAAGCCCTTCACGTGATCGCGCATCGCCCAGCGGCGGTTCGCCAGCATCCCGAAGATCTCCGGGGCGTCGGCGACGATCTTCCGCTGGATGTCCGCGTAGAGGGGCGCCCGCTCCTCCCACCGCGCGATGGTCCGCGCCTTGTCGATCAGCGCCCACACCGCGTCGTTGGCGTAGTAGGACGAGCCGTAGTACTTGCCCCAGGAATTCTTGTGGTACTGGTACGCGACCGCGTCGGGATCGGTCGAGACGGGCGTGGCGAAGACGGCCATCAGCTCGGGTGACGTCTCCGGCTTGGCGCCGCGCCCGACCATGTTCGGCCAGATCAGCGGGACCATCTTCACCGTGATGTTGAGCTTCTGGAGGTTGTCGATGAGAACGAGCCCCATCTTGCGCTCCTCCTCGAGGCCCTGAACGTAGACGTACTCGAGCTCGAGCCCGCCGTTCGGGTACGCCGACTTGGCCAGGAACTCCTTGGCCTTCCCGAGGTCCTGGCGATAGATCCCGGGTACCGCGACGAAGCCGCGCGTCGCGTTCGGGAACGGGCTCGTCTGGAGCACGGCGTTGCCGTTGTAGATCTTGACCAGCGTCTCGTAGTCGAACGCGTAGCAGACGGCCTTGCGGAGGTTGACGTCCTTCGTGGCGCCGTTCTGCGTGTTCATCTTGATGCCGAAGGTCGTCATGCCCGGGAAGTTCGGAACCGCGATGCCCGGCATCTTCGCGACCTGGTCGAAGTCGTCGCTCGAGAGCCCTTCGACGATGTCGGCCTCGGCGCGAATCAACGCGGCGCGCTGGGCGGCCGACTCGCGCACGATCTTGTAGATGACGCCGCTGATATGATCCTTCGACGGCCAGCCCTTCCAGTAGCCGTCGACGGCCTCGAGCTCGTAGAGCACCCCCTGCTCCCAGCGCTTGATCTTGAACGGCCCGCTGCCGGCGGCGTTGGTCGTGAGCCACTTCTGGCCCATGTCGCCCGCCTGCTCGTTCGCCATCACCTGCTTGGGATTCATCACGTACCACCACGGCAGGAACGACAGGAACGGCGCGTACGGACTGCGTCAGGTTGAACTGGATCGTCGACTCGTTGACGACCTTGATGCCGTCCTCTTTCAGGAAATCCGACAGCATCCACGCCGGCCCCTGATTGAGCTTGAGCGTGCGCGCGAACGAGAAGCGCACCGCCTCGGCGGTCACCGGATCACCGTTGTGGAACTTCGCGTTCTTCGCGAGATGGAACGTCCAGGTCTTGGCGTCGGGCGAGCTCTCCCACTTCTCGGCGAGCCAGGGCACGATCTCCGGCGGGTTGCCGACGTACTTCACGAGCGCGTCGTAGAGCGACTGCTGCGCCATGCGGATCGACCAGTCGTACTTGACGCTCGGATCGATCGTCGGGACTTCCTGGCGGCCGGCGCACACGAGGATCTTCCGGTCGCCGGCCCGCTCGAAGGCGGCCGCCGGCGACATCGCGACCAGCACCGCGAGCACCGCTGTCAGGAACACACGTTCGCCCACGCTCGACCTCCTGGTTTGCATCGCGATGGCGGGAGGATAACATACGCTTCCGATGGCCCTTCGCCCCGTCTCCGCGGCCGAGATCGAGTCGCTCGCCATCGGCGCCTGGATCCTCGGCACCGGTGGCGGCGGGAGTCCGTACCTGGCGCTCCTGAACATGCGCAAGCTCTACCGCCGGGGCGTCTCCGTCTCGTTGCTCGACCCGATGGACCTCGCGGACGACGCGCGCGTGGCGGTCGTCTCCAACATGGGCGCGCCGCTGGTCGGCCAGGAGCGGCTGACCGACCCGCGGACGATCGCGCTCGCGGTGCGGATGATGGAGGAGTACCGCGGCGTGCGATTCGACGCGGTCATGTCCCTGGAGATCGGCGGAGGCAACTCGCTCCAGCCCTTCATGGCCGCCGCCGAGCTCGGGCTTCCGGTGGTCGACGCCGATTGCATGGGCCGCGCCTTCCCCGAGGCGCAGATGACGAGCTTCGCGATCCACGACCTGACGATGTACCCGCTCACCCTGGCCGACGTGCGCGACAACGCGGTCGTCGTCGCGCGCGCGGCCTCCTGGAAGTGGATGGAGCGTCTCTCGCGCAAGGCATGCGTCGAGGTCGGCTCGATCGCGTCGACCTGCAAGGCGCCGCGCACGGGGAAAGAAGTGAAGGAGTGCGGCATCCTCTACTCGACGACCAAGGCGATCCGGCTCGGCCAGACCGTGCAGGAGGCCCGCCGCCGCCATCAGGATCCCGTTCAGGCCCTGATCGAAGCCGAGCGCGGCCGGCTGCTCTTCCGCGGCAAGATCCGCGACGTCGCCCGCCGCACCACCGAAGGCTTCTTGCGCGGCACCGCCAAGCTCGACGGCCTCGACGACTTTCGCGGCGCCTCCTTCGAGCTCGCCTTCCAGAACGAGTTCGCGGTCGGCTGGCTCGACGGCCGGCCTCGCGTGATGACACCCGATCTCATCTGCGTCCTGGACAGCGTCTCGGGTGACGCGATCGGGACGGAGACCTCTGCGCTACGGCCAGCGCGTCAGCGTGATCGCCCTCCCGGCGCCGCCGGTGCTGCTGACGCCGAAGGGGCTCGAGCACGTCGGGCCCCGCGCCTTCGGCTACGACCTCGAGTTCCAGAGCGTCTTCTCGTGACGACGAGCCTCGCTTCGTGAAGCGGCGCATCGGCATCGACGTCGGCGGCACGAACACCGACGCCGTGCTGCTCGAAGACACCCGGGTCGTACACGCGGTCAAGACACCGACGACCCGTGACGTGACGTCGGGCGTCACCGACGCTCTCCGCAAGCTGCTCGCAGGCCGGAGCCCCGGCGTCGGTCGACGCGGTGATGATCGGGACCACCCACTTCACCAATGCGGTCGTCCAGCGGCGCGACCTCACGCGGGTCGCCGCGATACGGATCGGGCTGCCGTCGGGCGCCTCGCTCGAGCCGTTCATCGACTGGCCCGAGGATCTGGCGGCGCTCGTCCGCGGCGAGGTCGTCATGCTGGAGGGCGGCCACGAGTTCGACGGCCGCCCGCTGGTTCCGCTCGATATCGCCGGTATGCGTGCCGCCGCGCGCCGAATCCGTGCACGCCGGCCTGACGTCGGTCGGCATCGCGTCGGTCTTCTCGCCGCTCAACGCGGCCTGCGAGCTCGAGGCCGCGACCATCGTGCGACACGAGTGCCCCGACGTGGCGGTGACGATGTCGCATCAGCTCGGGCGGATCGGCCTCCTCGAGCGCGAGAACGCCACCCTGCTCAACGCCGCGCTCGTCGGGCTGGCCCGCACGACCACCGGAGCGTTCCAGGACGCGCTCGCCGCCAGCGGCATCCGCGCGCCGCTCTACCTGACGCAGAACGACGGGACCGTGATGCTGGCGTCGGTCGCCGAGGCGTTTCCGGTCTACGGCTTCGCCTCGGGCCCGACGAACAGCATGCGCGGAGCCGCGTTCCTGTCGAAGCTGACGGACGCGCTCGTGATCGACGTCGGCGGGACGACGACCGACATCGGCAGCCTGCGCCACGGCTTTCCGCGCGAGGCCAACAACGTCGTCGAGATCGGCGGCGTGCGGACGCTCTTCCGCATGCCGGACCTGCTCTCGATCGGTCTCGGCGGCGGCTCGCTCGTCACGCGGTCGCCCGCTGTCGGTCGGCCCGCGAAGCGTCGGCTATCGTCTGGTCGAGGAAGGGCTCGTGTTCGGCGGCAACGAGCTCACGGCCACCGACATCGCGGTGGCCGCCGGACTCATCGACCTCGGCGACCGGCGTCGCGTCGAATCACTGCCGGGCGACCTCGTGACCGGCGCCATCGCGCGCGATGCACGCGATGATCGAGGAAGGTGTGGATCGGATGAAGACCGACGCGGGTGACGAGCCGCTGATCGCCGTCGGCGGCGGATGTTTTCTCGTCCCGGAGCGGATCTCCGGCATCTCCGAGGTGATTCACGTCGAGCACCAGGCGGTCGCGAACGCCGTCGGCGCCGCGATCGCCCAGGTCAGCGGCGAGGTCGACCGCATCTTCCAGGATCTCTCACGCGACGAGGCGATCGCGCGGGCCCGCGAGCTGGCCGAGGCTCAGGCCGCGAACGCCGGCGCCGACCCGAGGACCTTGACGACGGTCGAGGTCGAAGACCTGCCGCTGGCCTACCTGCCCGGGAACTCTCTGCGGGTGCGTGTGCGGGTCGTCGGAGAGATTCGCTAGGTCGTCCGGCGCTACTCGACGCCGGCGACGGCGAGCACGCGGCGCATGCGCGTGGTGGCGAAGTCGGGGTCGCGCAGCAGACCGGCGCGATCCATCAGCACGAACTGTTCGGACAGATGCACGAGCGAGCGCGCGCTCTCCTGCCCGCCGACCATCCGGAAGTGCGACTGGTGGCCGTTCAGGTAGGCGGCGAACACCACGCCCGTCTTGTAGAAGCGCGTGGGCGCGCCGAAGATCAGGCGCGAGAGCGTGAGGGTCGGCGCCAGCACGTCGGCGTAGCGGGCGAGGTCGCCGGCGTCCAGCGCCTTGAGCGCCGCCGAGGCGGCCGGCGCGATGACGTCGAAGATCCCGAGCAGGGCGTCCGAATGGCGGTCACCGTCGCCGCGGATCGTGGTCGGGTAGTCGAAGTCGTCCCCGGTGTACATGCGCACGTTCGCCGGGAACCGCTTGCGCATCGCGACCTCGCGAGCCTGATCCAGGAGCGAGATCTTGACGCCGTCGATGTGTGAGGCGTGCTCCTTCACGATCGTCAGCAAGGTCTCGGTCGCCTGGTCGAGGTCGCGCGAGCCCCAGTAGCCCTCGAGCGCGGGGTCGAACATCTCGCCGAGCCAGTGGATGATCACCGGCTCGCGCACCTGCGAGAGGATGCGTCCGTACACCTTCAGGTAGTCGCCGGGCTCCTTCGCGCAGGCGGCCAGCGCGCGGCTCGCCATCAGGATGATCCGGCCGCCGCAGCCCTCGATCCACGCGCACTGCTCCTCGTACGCGGCCTCGACGTCGGCGATCGTCACGCGGGGCCCGGGCTCGAGGTGATCGGTGCCCGCCCCCGACGCCAGCACGGCGCCCGGAACCGTCTTCGCCTCGGCGACCGTGCGCCGGATCAGCTCCTTCGCGGTGCGCCAGTCGAACCCCATGCCGCGCTGCGAGGTGTCCATCGCCTCGGCGACGGCCAGGCCGAGCGACCAGATGTGATGGCGATAGCGCAGGGTCGCGTCCCAGTCGAGCGCCACCTCGAGCGTCGGATTGACCGGCGCGAGCGGATCGGCGACGACGTGGACGGCGGCCATGCCGATGCGGCTCTTGATCGGACCGGGCGGCGGTGAAACCGGCGCGCGGCCCGTGAGCGTGTACGGCGTCAGCAAGCCGTCGCGACGCGGCAGCTTGAGGGTGGTGGGCATGGCTTCATTAGTTTACTCCACGGCCCTCGCATTGACAGGCTCGCTCCCGGTTGTATATGGTTAGCCCACTTTTCACGGGGTTCCCTCCGAAGGAGGTCGGCATGGCCACCAAAGCGAACGACCGGAATCGCACGAAGTTCACGCTCGACGAGAAGGACATTCCGACCAAGTGGTACAACATCCAGGCCGACTTCAAGACACCCGCGCCGCCGGTGCTGCACCCCGGGACCAAGCAGCCGATCGGCCCGCAAGACCTGGCCCCGCTCTTCCCGATGGAGCTGATCAAGCAGGAGGTCAGCCAGGAGCGGTGGATCGAGATCCCCGACGAGGTCCGCAACGTCTATCGCCTGTGGCGGCCGTCTCCGCTCTATCGCGCGCGCCGCCTCGAGAAGGCGCTCGGCACCCCGGCCCACATCTACTACAAGTACGAAGGCGTGAGCCCGGCCGGCAGCCACAAGCCGAACACCGCCGTGGCGCAGGCCTACTACAACAAGAAGGAAAAGGTCACGCGGCTCAGCACCGAGACCGGCGCCGGCCAGTGGGGCTCCGCCCTCTCGCTCGCCTGCCAGATGTTCGGGCTTCAGTGCAAGGTCTACATGGTGAAGGTGTCGTATCAGCAGAAGCCGTACCGCCGGATCATGATGGAGACCTGGGGCGCGCAGGTGGTCGCGAGCCCGAGCCCCGACACGCAATCCGGCAAGAAAGTCCTCGAGCAGGATCCGAATTCACCCGGCTCGCTCGGCATCGCGATCAGCGAGGCCGTCGAGGACGCGGCCACCCGCGACGACACGAAGTACTCGCTCGGCAGCGTGCTGAATCACGTCCTCATGCACCAGACCGTGATCGGGCAAGAGACGAAGAAGCAGCTGGAGAAAGCCGACGATTCGGCGGACATCGTCATCGGCTGCGCCGGCGGCGGCTCGAACTTCGCCGGCCTGTCCTTCCCCTTCGCGGCCGACAAGCTCACCGGCAAGAACAAGAAGGTGCGAATCATCGCCGTCGAGCCGGCTGCCTGCCCGAGCCTGACCAAGGGCAAGTACGTCTACGACTTCGGCGACACGGTCGGCCTGACACCGCTGGTGAAGATGCACACGCTCGGTCACACGTTCATCCCGGCGCCGTTCCACGCCGGCGGGCTCCGCTACCACGGCATGGCGCCGCTGGTCTGCAAGCTCTACGACGAGGGCGTGATCGAGGCCCAGGCGGTCCCGCAGCTCGCGACGTTCGAGGCCGCGGTGCAGTTCGCGCGGACCGAGGGCATCATCCCGGCGCCCGAGTCGGCGCACGCGATTCGCGTGGCGATCGACGAGGCCCAGCGCTGCAAGCGTGACGGCAAGCGCCGGACGATTGTCTTCAACCTGTCCGGACACGGGCACTTCGACCTCGGGGCCTACGAAGCGCACCTGAGCGGTAAGCTCCAGGACTACGAGTACCCGGCCGCGAAGGTCGACGAAGCGCTCAAGAGCGTGCCGAAGGTGTGATGCGGCGTACGCCGCCTGCGGCTCGGGGCGGCGTTCGTCCTGCTCACGTACCTCGTTCTCCACTTCATCAACCACGCGCTCGGGCTCGTCTCGCTGAACGCGATGGAAACCGGGCGCTGGTGGTTCCTCGCGCTGTGGCGCAGCGCGCCGGGCACGCTCGCGCTCTACGGCGCGATCACCGTGCACGGGATCCTGGCGCTGTGGCTGCTCTACGACCGGCGGACGCTCGCATGCCGCTCTGGGAGGCCACCCAGTACGCGCTCGGCCTGCTCCTGCCCGCGTTGCTCATCTCGCACGTCGTCGGAACTCGAATCGCCTGGTGGCGCTTCGCACCGACGACCCCTATGCGCGCGTGCTGCAGGCGCTCTGGCTGCAGGCGCCCGAGGTCGGCGCTCGGCAGGCGATCACGGTCGTGCTCGCCTGGCTTCATGCCTGTATCGGGCTTCACTTCTGGCTTCGCTTCCGCCCGTGGTATCCGCGCGCGGTGCCCTGGCCCACGATCTGACCGTCCGCAACCGAGCCGGCCAGATCGCGGTCAGAGTCATCGACCGCGTCGCGAAGCTCCCGGATCAGGACGACAGAATGCGGTCGTAGCGACCGTACTCCCGCGCGGCGTCCATCATCCACTTCACGCAATCCGGATCGGCGCGTGGGGGCAGCTCGCACGAGGTCGAGAGCACGAAGCGTGAGCGCTTCCCGGCCGTGTCGATGCAGCGCTTCACCTCGGCCTCGATCTGCTGCTTGGTCGCGCGCTCGAAGATCGTCACGTCGACGTTGCCGATCGCGACGACGTTCCGCTGGTTGCCGAGCGTGATCAAGCGATCGAGCTGATCGACCTTGAGCGCCGGATCGCCCTGCTGATCGAGGTCGATGGTGATCGCGACGAAGCCCACGTCGACCAGGTCCTCGTGGATCTGGTGGGTCGTGCCGCAGATGTGGACGGTCGTGCCGACCTTCTTCGCGCGGAAGTAGTTCACCAGATCTTGATGGTAGGGCTTGATGAACTCGCGGTAGGTCTCGGGCCCGACCAGGGAGCACGAGGCGGTCGGATCGGAGTAGCTCAGGCCGATCTTCGTGCCGAGCACGGCGTCGCCGACCTGCTTGGCGTACTCGGTGCTGAAGCGCATCAGGTCGTGGACGAACGCCGGATCGTCGATCGTGTCCAGGCACATGATCTCGGGATTGCGCAGGAGCATCGCGATCGTCCACGGCCCGACCAGCACGGCGCCGAGCCCGCTCGGAAGCCGAGCCGCCGAGAGCGCCTCGCACTGCTCGAGAAACGCCGGAATCCGCCCGGCCTTCTTCGGATCGGGGATCTCCATGCGCGCGAGAAGGCCCTTGTCGTCCTGGAGCACGTGCTTGTCGATCGACGGGACGACGTAGTCCGAGTACTTCACCCGACAGCCGACCGCCTCGGCTTCCTTGGCCAGGTCGTTGAAGGCCACCATGATGTCCGGCTGGTAGCGCTCGTAGTAGTTGAGCATCGCGCGGACCGCCTTGGTGGGGTCGGTGCAGTACTCCTCGATCGAGAGCCCGTCGAGGCATCCGGCGAAGGATCCCGCGATCGGATAGGCCGGCACGCAATCGGCATAACCGCCCTTGTACGCGGCGACGACCCGTTCGCGCCCGCTCACCGCCGACTGTCCACGTTCCACGGTGCCTCCCGCTTATACGCGCTACGGTCGCGATTCTAGCATCGGGCCGAACGCGCCCAACGTGCGCTCGATCTGCTCGGGTGTCAGGTTCGGGCGCAGGAAGACCATCGGCATGTCGGCGCCGGCGGCGTGCCACTGCGCGAGGCGCTCACGCGCCTCCGCGGGCGCGCCGAATGCCGTCAGCTCCTCGAGCAGGCTGTCGGCCTCGCGCGGAACTTCACCCGTGAACTTGGGGCTGTTGGCGCCGATCACCGCGTCGATCTCGCGGCTGAATCCCTGACGCGCGAGCGACCGGCGGTAGAGCGGCCCCATCGTCGTGAGGTAGAACGAGACGAACCACGCGGCGCCGGCCCGGGCTTCGGCCGGATCGTCGGACACCACCGTCGGGACCGTCGGATAGACCGACACGCGCCGGGCGGGGTCGCCCGAGCGCGCGGCGCCCTCGCGCAAGAGCTCCCGCCCCTGCGCGAGACACCGGCGGGGATAGAGGAACGGGAGCCAGCCGTCCGCCAGCTCGCCGGCGAGTCGGACGGATTCGTCCGTGAGCGCCGCGAGGAAGATCGGCACCGCGCTCGAAGCAGCCAGGTTGAGCTTGAGCGGCCGCGCGCCGGTCGCGACCGCGAGCGGCACGCGCTCGCCGCCCAGCAGCGCTCGCACCTGCGTCACCGTGCGGCGCATCCGCGCGAGCGGCGCGACGAACGGGACGTCGTGCAGGCCTTCGGTCAGCTGCGGGGTGCTGGCGCCGAGCCCCAGGACGAAGCGCCCGGACGACACCTCGGAGAGGCTCGCGGCGGCCATCGCGAGCGTGCCGGCGCTGCGACCCCAGACACCCAGGATGCCCGTGCCCAGCAAGAGGTGCCGGGTGCGAATGGACGCCTCCGCCATCAACACGGTGATGTCGTGCGCCCACGTCTCCGGCAAGAAGTAGGCGTCGAACCCCAGCCGCTCGGCGGTCATCGCGACGCCGATGAGCGTGTCGCGGCGGTTGTCGAGCGGCATCACGCTGACGCCGACCGGCATGGCACTCATGATGGCTCTCGGGGCTCCTTGTACGCGGCGGAAAAAAGTGTGCTAACTGTTCACAGTCTCGATCTGGCCGGCGGCGCAGCCGGACCTTAGCAGAGGAGCGCGACATGATCAAATCGTGCACGGCGATCGCCGCCCTCCTCTGCGCGGCGATGGCCCTGCCGGCGCCGGGCCACGGTCAGGTCTTCCTCGCCTCGCAACCGCATCCCGACTTCACGATCGGGCCGCTCTTCGTCGTCGCGAACGTGACCCCGGGCCAGCCGACCGTCATCGTGAATCTCTCGTGGAGTCTCACGACGGGGCCGGTCACGAGCAAGACGGACATCGCGCAGGACCTGTTTCTCCTGTGGCCCGCGGAGATCACCGAGGCCACGGCACCCGGGGCCGCGGAGCCGCAGCTCGTGCGCGAGGTCGAGCGCCGGGGTCTCGCCGTCGTGAACAGCGGGCGGCTCCTGCTCAGAAGCCGCGACCGTCTGCAGCTCGGCACGGCGGTGCTCGGCGAGCCGCTCCCGGTCACGCCCTCGTATGTGAACTTCACCCGGCCCGGGACACAGGCCGGCATCGTGACGTACATCAAGATCCCCTGGACGCCGCGCCTGGCCGATCAGCTCGCGATCGTGACCCTGGTGCTGCCGCTTCGTGGTCTCCTGGCGCAGAAGGCCGGGACGTGGCTGGAAGATCTCTTCTGGGGTCCGCGCCAGGTGCTCATCGCCGGGCTTCGGGGATCTGGGCCCGCCGGTGCTCGGGCTGTTCGCGCTCTACTACGAGCGCCGCGACCGGATCGTGCGTCTGGCGCGTGACTACTCGCTGGTCATCGCGAACTTCGGCGACTCGGACCATCTCAAGATCGAGGAGATCGCGCCGGCGTCGGCCGTCCGCCGCCAGAGCCGCGTGCGCGCGGGCGGTGAGGTCGTGGCCCTGACGCTCCTGCCTTCTCAAGACGTCGCCGCCCAGAGCCTGCGCGTGCAGTACCACTACTTCACCGGGCGTATCAACTGGCGCCCGATCGTGATCTCGGCACTGATCTTGTTGGCCACGAATCTGGGCGGCGTCTTCATGCTGAGCACGGACGTGGGCCGCCGGATCCGCCGTCGACGCCGCGCGCGGCGCCGATTCGCAGGACCGGCGCGCCACGGTCACCGGCGGCGTGCCGTCGCGCGAGTCGCTCGTGACGCCTGATCCCGCGTCGGGACGCGCTACGACGAGGTCGTCTCCCGCTTCGGGCGCCCCGACGAGGAGCACGAGCGCGTGACGCCCCCGGGCCGGCGCACCTTGCGTGTATCGCAGCGCCAACGGCAACGTGCACCACAGAGGTGGCGATCGAGATCGACGACGACCGCGTTCGCGAAGTTACCCGTATCACCAGCCGCTGAGGAGCGAGCGAATGATCAAACCGTACACCGCCGTCGGCCTGATCCCCACCGTCCGCGGCATCCGCAAGCGCGGGGACATCAAGATCAACCTCGAGCACCTCTCGCACCTGGTGAAGGCGGCGTCGTGGCTCTCCAGCCTCGATATTCCGGTGCGGCTGATCGCGTTTCCCGAGGGGGCGCTCCAGGCGTTCAACGACGAGGTGCTCGACCTCGACCACGTGACGTTCGCGCGCGAGTGCGCGATCGACATTCCCGGCGAAGAGACCGAGGCCCTCGGCAAGATCGCGAAGGAGTACAACGCGTTCGTCATGGCGCAGGCCAAGGCGAGGCACCCCGACCTCAAGGACCGCTACTTCAACGTCGGGTTCATCATCAACCCGCGAGGCCGGGTGATCCTGAAGCATTACAAGGTCTCGCCGCTGTTTCCGGTGGAGCACTCGGTCTGTCCCCACGACGTCTACGACTGGTGGGTCGAGAAGTACGGCAAGACGCTCGACGCGTTCTGGCCGGTCGTCGACACCGAGATCGGGCGCATGGGCATCATGATGGCGAACGAGGGCTCGTATCCGGAGAACGCGCGGGCGCTGGCGCTGAACGGCGCCGAGGTCGTGTATCGCGCCTCCTATCCGCATCCGGCGACCGGCAACGACATCTTCGAGATCCAGAGCCGAGCCCGGGCGCTCGACAACAACATGTACCTCGTCGCGCCGAACATGGGCACGTACTACCTGTTCCCGGAGGAATCGACGCCGATCGATACGTTCGGCGGCCGGTCCTTTATCATCGACTACAAGGGCCGCATCGTCGGCCGGCAGGACTACGGCGCCGGCTCGACCTATGTCGGGGGCGTCATCGACATCGAGGCGCTGCGCGATCATCGGGCCCGGGCGCAGTGGGACAACTGGATGAAAGATCTGAGAACCGAGCTCTACCAGATTCTCTACGAGCGGCCGATCTACCCGAAGAATCTCTATCTGAAGCGCGCGCCCATGAAGCACGCGGAGTATCGCGAGAAGGTCATCCGGCGACAGATCCGGCTGATGCACGACCGCGACATCTGGAAGCGGCCGTCGCGATGATCACCCGACTCTGCGCGCTCATCGTGTTGCTGCTGCCGCTGCCGGCGGCGGCCGAGCTCAGGTTGCCGACCGGATTCACCGCCCAGACCTACGTGACCGGCGAGGGCTTCGACACCGACGCCACGCGCGGCATCCGCGGCATCCCGGCCACCTCCACGCTCACGTTCGATCAGGCCGGATCGCTCTACCTGGCCCGCACCGGACGGCGCTATGTCGGGGGCGAAGCCTACGACCTCTGGCCGATCTATCGGATCCCCGCCGGCGGCGCGCGGCTGAGCCCCGACGTCGAGGCGCGGTACTTCTACGGGCCGCCGCTGCTCAACCCGCAAGTCGGCGCGACCCGGCGCGGGCGCGAGCTCTTCGTGACGACGTTCGATCGTGAGCGGAAGGTCGGCGCGCTCTATCGCGTGGTCGACGGACGGGCCGAGCTGTTCGCGGGCGGTACGCCCGAGCGGGGCGCTCGACCGGTTCTGAGACAGCCTGAAGCGTCGGCCGTCGACTCGGCGGGAAATCTCTACGTCGCGGATCGCGCCGAGGGCGTCATCGTCCGCCTCGATCCCGAGGGCCGTCTGCTCAATCCAGCATTCGTGAAGCTCGCGCGTCCACGCCTGCTTGCGATCGACGAGCGCGATCAGCTGTGGATCGGCAGCGACGGCAGCGCCGAAGCGCCCTATCAGCAGGGTCCCGGCGAGATCGTACGCGTCTCGCCGCAGGGCGCGTCCGAGGTCGTCCACCGCGGGCCTGTGGTCGCCGCGCTCGGCGTCGGCCCCGGAGGCACCGTGTTCGTGGCCGATCGCAACGAGAAGCAGATCTTCATCCTCACGCCGGACGGCAAGCGGATCGAATTCGCCAGCTTCACCGACGGAGACGTACCGCGGGCCCTGGTCTTCGCGCCGGCCACGCCGGAGGCGCGACGCGCCGGCATGGCCGGCGATCTCTTCGTCATCGCGATCAAGGCAGGCACGTGGCCCGTGAACGAGGTGCTTCGCAT
Organism: uncultured Candidatus Rokubacteria bacterium; assembly: GCA_963789955.1. Taxonomy (GTDB): domain Bacteria; phylum Methylomirabilota; class Methylomirabilia; order Rokubacteriales; family CSP1-6; genus AR31. Next base: position 79,426 of record CAWBMV010000006.1, on the reverse strand, counting down.
CTCCGGGCCGTTCGAGGACCTCACGCGCCCTCGCTGATCCCCGAAATCTCCCGAGCTCATCGGGCATCTTTCCCGAGAGCTTCCGGAATTGTGCCCTGCCCGATCGATCGCGCCGACGTCCAAGCCTCTGATTCTTCGAAACTCTCCAATGGGCACGACTCCTGCGTAGGGAGCCGTGCAGATGGAGATGACCGAACAGGGTGCAAGGCGCCCGGAGGCAAATTGAAATGCAGCATATGGACCTCTGGTTCGACCTGGCCATCAGGGGAGAGCCCAACCTGGAGGAGGAGGTGCTCGCTCGCTTTCAGCTGACGGACGGCTCGGAGCCCGATCCGTCCCCGGACGATCGCGGCAACGAGGAGTCGGATCCGCCGAGCGAGTTCTTCTAGAGGCCGCGCCGACGCTCAGCGCGTCGCGGCACGGATGATCGCCAGGGCCGCCACCGCGACGGCCACGACGATCCAGATCGTTCCCTTCGGGAGCCGTAGCATCTCGACGACCGCCACGGCGAAGCCGGCGGCGATGAGGACACTCGCCGCGAGGATCGTGCCCCGTGGTCTCACCGGAGTAACGTCGTCAGCTGCGTCATGACTCGTGCGGTGTCGGAGTCATCCGTCCCCGTCAGCGAGACGACCAGCGGCTCGACGTGCTCGGCCCACGGTCGCCAGCCCAGCTGGTCGGCGCCGAAGAGCACGATCGAAGGGACACCGACCGTCGCGGCCAGATGGCTGATCCCCGAATCGTTTCCGAGGTAGGCGGCCGCGTGGGTCAGCATCCCGGCTAGAAGCGGTAGCGGTGGCTCCCGGAGACTGATCGCGCGAGCGGTCAGACGCTCCGGGAGCGCCGCCACGGCCTCGGCATCTGCCGGTCCTTGATGGACGACGACCGCGAGACGCGGCAGCGGCGCGACTCGCTCGAGCACGGCGGCGAAGCCCGTCGCGGCCCATCGTTTGCCTCGCCCGCCCGATCCGGGATGCACGAACAGCAGGCGGTCGCTTCCGTTCCAGCCATGATGGCGCAGCTCGCGTCGCGCCTCGTCCGCGAGCGCTGCCGGCACGCGAACCGCCGCGCGAATCGAATGATCGCCGCTGCGCTCGCCCGTACTCTCCACGAGGTGCTCCCAGACCAGGCGCCCGGCGCTCACGGACGGCGCCACGACGGAGCCCGGCACGAGCCCGATGAGCCGCTTCACGAATCGCGGCTCGCGCGAGCCGACCCACGCGACCACGCGCGTGGCCCGCCGTAGATCCTCCGCACAGCGCGCCGGCCATTCCCCGTCCCGCCCGTCCGGGTCATCCTGAAAGAGGGCATCGAGCCCGAGCGTCTCGAAGTCGATCGAGCGATCGACAACACCCAGGATTTCGAGGAGCCGGCCGATCCGCGGCTGCGCCGCCACGACCAGCGTGTCACGAGGCCGGGTGCGCCGCAGGACGCGAAGCGCAGGGATCGCGAGGAGCACGTCGCCCAGGGCGCCGGGATGAATCGCGAGTGTCAGGGCCGGAGCAGCGCCACCGCGGCATCGTGGAGGCGTCCGTTCGTGGCCAGCGCCGAGCTCGAGTAGATCGTCGGACGGCCCTCGAGATCGGTGAACCGGCCGCCCGCCTCCTCGACGAGGATCTTGCACGGGGCCAGGTCCCAGGGCTTGAGTCCCGAGCCCTCCGGGTAGATCTCGGCGTAGACCTCGGCCTTGCCCTCGGCGATCAGGCAGTAGCCGATGTAGTCGCCGAAGCCGCGCTGCCGGTCGGTCGCGTCCACGAGCCGCATGAACCCGTCCCAGTACCGCGTCGTCCGCGCGCCGCGCAGCCCGGCGTGCAGCAGATAGGCCTGGCTCATGTCGCCTTCGCCCGAGATGCGGATGCGCTCGCCGTTCAGGAACGCGCCGCCGCCCCGGCGCGCGGTGTAGAGATCGCCGGTCACCGGATTGTGGATGACGCCGACCGTGATCTCGCCGTGCTCCTCGAGCGCGATCAACGTCGCCCAGATCGGGATGTGGCGGACGAAGTTCTTCGTGCCGTCGATGGGATCGATGATCCACCGCGTGTCGGTCTTCCCGGAGCTTCCGAACTCCTCGCCGAGGAACCCGTGCTCCGGGAACGTCCGCCCGAGGATCTCGACGATGGTCCGCTCGGCCTCCCGGTCGGCCTGCGTCACCGGCGTCGCGTCCGGCTTCAGGACGATCTCGAAGCCGCCGTGATAGTACTTCAGCGCGACGCGCCCGGCCGCCCGGGCGGCGTCGACGGCGGCCGCCAGCGCCGCGTCGCTCACCGCGCGGGCTCTTCCCCCGGGAAGGGCTCGCCGCGCTCGGCCAGCACCTGCCCGTACACCTCGAGCGCGTCGACCACGACCGGCATGCCGCCGTAGGTGACCATCTGGAAGATCACCTCCGCCACTTCCTGGCGGGTGGCGCCGACGTTGAGCGCCGCGTGGATGTGCGCGCGCACCTCGTTGGGCCGATGGAGCGCGGTGAGCGCGCCGACCGCGCAGAGCTCCCGCTGCTTCTGGGAGATGACCTCCCGGCTGTAGAGCACCCCGGTGAAGAACAGCGAGAGCTCGCGCGCGAGCCCCTTGTCGAATCGTTTCCACGTCTCGAATCCAGAGCCGCCCTTCAAGCTGCTGAAGAGCTTCTGGCTCGTCTTCTTCGTGAGGGCTTTCAGCCCGGCATCGTCCATCAGCGCCATGGGATCTCCTTGAGACCTTTCGAGAGTCGCCGCGGATGATACGCTGCCATTCCGGCGGCGCGTCGCGCCGTCACAATAACGTAGCCGAGAGGACCGCACAATGTTGAACCCGCACGTGTTCCGCGCCTACGATGTGCGCGGGCTCGTCGGCAGCGACATCAACCCCGACGTCTTCCGCCAGGTCGGACGCGCCTATGCGACCCTGATTCGTCGCAACGGCGGCCGCCGCATCGCGGTCGGTCGGGACAATCGCCTGTCGTCGAACGATCTCAAGCTCGGCTTCGTGGAGGGCGTGCGCGCGGCCGGCATCGACGTGGTCGACATCGGCCCGTCCACCACGCCGATCCTCTACTTCGCGACGGCACACTGGAAGCTCGACGGCGGCGCCAACATCACCGGCAGCCACAACCCGATCGAGTACAACGGCGTGAAGATGGTCCACCCCGGCGCGGCGCCGCTCTCCGAGGACGAGATCCAGGCGCTCCTCAGGACGATCGAGCGCGGGGACTACGAGAGCGGAAACGGCGGCCTGAGCGAGCGCAGCCCGCGCGAGGACTACTTCGACACGATCTCGCGGATCGTCCGCCCGACCCGGCGGTTGAAGGTCGTGGTCGACGCCGGCAACGGCGTGGCCGGGATCTACGGCCCCGAGCTCCTGCGCCGGATCGGCTGCGAGGTCACCGAGCTCTACTGCGAGTCGGACGGGAGCTTTCCGAATCACCTGCCCGACCCCGAGGACGAGCGCAACGTCGAGGATCTGAAGGCCAAGGTTCTCGAGATCGGCGCCGATATCGGGATCGCCTACGACGGCGACGCCGATCGCGTCGGGGTCATCGACGAGCGCGGCCAGCGCCACGAGGCCGACCTGATCCTGATCCTGCTCGCCCGTGATCTGCTCACCCGCCATCCCGGCGCCAAGATCGTCTTCGACGTGAAGTCTTCGCAGGCGCTCGTCGACGACATCCGGCAGCACGGCGGCGTGCCCATCATGTGGAAGACCGGCCACTCGCACCTGAAGCGCAAGATGCGCGACGATCACATCCTGCTCGGCGGCGAGGTGAGCGGCCACATGTTCTTCGCCGAGAACTACTACGGCGTCGACGACGGCATCCTGGCCTCGTGCAAGATCATCGAGCTCACCGCCGGGGCGACGGAGTCGCTCTCGCGCATCTTCGCGTCGATTCCGCACCTGCGCACGACACCCGAGCTCAAGGCGCCGTGCGCCGACGGCGAGAAGTTCCGGGTCGTCGAGCAAGTCACGCAGGAGCTCAAGCAGCGGTACGAGACGATCGACACCGACGGCGCCCGGGTGATCTTTCCAGGACGCGGCTGGGGACTCGTGCGCGCCTCGAACACGAACCCGTATCTGACCCTCCGCTTCGAGGCCCGGACCGATCGAGAGATCGAGGAGATGAAGCGCGAGATCTACGCCGTGCTGAGCCACTACCCGGTGACCCTGCCCGACTGAGCCGCTCGCCGGGTGACTCTCAGCCCACCACCAGCCTCACCGCCGACAGGAGATCGGGCGCCATCGCGCAATCGCGGGCGCCCCAGAAACCGCCGGGATCGAGGAGGACGGGCCGTAGTCCGGCCGCGCCGGCGCCACGCGCGTCGATCGTGTAGAGGTCACCGATGTAGGCAGCTTCAGCGGCCGCGATTCCGGCGCGGGCCAGCGCGAGCTCGAAGATGCGGCGATCGGGCTTCTCGACGCCGACTTCGCCGGAATCAAGGACGAAGTCGAGATGAGCCGCCACGCCGACGGCATCGAGGACCGACCGCACCGACCCGTTCGAGTTGGAGATGGCGGCGGCTCGAAGACCGCAGTCGCGCACGAGCGCGATCGCCTCGAGCGCTTGTGGATCGTGCGTGGTCCAGACACCGACCGGGGGGTTGAAGCTCCGCCTCCAGGCGGCGACCTTCTCGACGGTGTCTGGATCGGTCACGCCGAGCCCCTCGAGCACGTACGCCATGTAACGCGTCGCGGCCGACTGGCTCTCGGTGGACTCGGCCACGGCCGTCCGCGCGAAGACGTGGTCGTCGAGCTGGACGCGCGCCCGCCATTCGGCGCGCTGAACGGCGTCAGCGCTGACCCGCACCCCCTCGCGCGCGAGCGCGGCGGCGATCGCCGCGTAGTCCATGCGCAGAAGTGTGTTGCCCGCGTCGAAGAAGACGGCTCGAAGCGGGCGGCCGGCGGGCCCGGACGCCGTGCTAGCCTCCGAGGCTCTTCAGGTAGGCGATCAGGTCGATCAGCTCGCGGGTCGAGAGGCTGTCGCGATAGTCGGGCATGATCGAGCGTCCGTCGGGGCCAGTATAGCCCGGCGCCTCGACGATCACGGCGTTCGGATTGATGACCGACTCGAGGAGATAGCCGGGCGGATGATGGTGGCCGACGTCGCTCAGCGCGGGCCCGACCTTCGAGGGCCGCGGGAACGTCTCGCCGGCCACCGCGTGACACGTGTAGCACTCGAGCCGCGCGAACACCTCACGGCCCCTGGCGGCGTCGCCCGAGGGCGGCGTGAACATCCAGCCCTTCGGCACGCCGCCGCTCGCATGCAGCTCCTGCATCGTGATGCGCGCCGTCCTCCTCTCGATCGCCGACGTGGGAGGCGTGGGCCTCGTGGGTTTTGGGGGTGGACTCGCCGAGGACGGCCGTACAGCCGAACACGACAACCGCGACCGCCGCTTCGCGCCCGACCAGCCGCGAGAGCCGGGTTCGCGCTGCTCCCTGAGCCGTCGCGGCGCCGAAGAGCGCGATGCGACAGAGCCGGCGGAGCCGTCCGCGCCGTCGCGGGCGGGTCGCCCCGAGACCCGGCAGCACCAGGTAGCGATTCACAGCGCCCAGCAGCGCGAGGACCAGCGCGAGCACGACCTTGAGCAGGAGAGCCGCTCCATACGTCGTGGTCCACAGCGAAGCGAAGGTCGGCACTTGAACGTACGCGTTGTAGACACCGCTGGCGACGACGACCAGCAGGCAGTACCCGGCGAGACGCGAGAATCGCCGCGCGACCGTACGGAGCAGCTCGGATGAGGCGCCGATCCTGAACGCGCTCCGCGGGCTGAGCGCGATCGCCAGACCGAACAGCCCTCCCGTCCACGCGGTGGCGGCGACCGCGTGAAGCCAGTCGACCAGCACGGAGAACGAGCGATCGCCCCAGTCGGCGGCGTGCCCGGTGAGCGTACCGGTCAGCGCGACGCCGAGGGCGAGCACGAACCCGACGATCCGGCTGCCGGCGACGACGCAACGCGGAGAGTGCGAGGAGAGCCACGAGAATGATCGCGCGCGCGATCCACACCGTGCCGAAGTGCGTGCGCGTCAGCACGAGCGGCAGCACCGTGCCCACCTGCGAGAGGTCGCCCCCGCTCATCACGCGCGCTCGGGCCAGAAGATCGATCACGGACGTCACGAGCAGTAGCACGATCGCCAGGCTGATCCACCGCTGGAGCCGGCGCCGGGCCGTCACGAGCTCTCCGGCGTGGCGCGGGAGCACGACGCAGTCGAGCACGAGGCCGCCGACCAGCACCGCCAGCGCGAGCAGTCCGAGCCAGCGGCCGCCGGTCGCCAGGAGCAGCTCGTGCAGAGGCAGGGCGATCACGTCTGGGGCGTCCCGTCTATTTCACCCGAAAAGCAAAATCGCCCTCGGTCCGGTGGCCGTCACGGGCGACGACGCTCCAGAACACGCGATATCGGCCCGGCGCCAGCGGCGGCAGACCGACCTCGAGAATTGTTCGCGTCCGTCGGATTCACCCGCGAGTCGCCCTTGTCGACCTGTCGGTTGTTGGCGTCCTCGACGCGAAGCTTGCTGAACACGGGCTCGATCTGCCCGTCGAACCAGATGCGGACTGCCGGCGGCGACGCCTCCACCGTGTGCCCGACCCGGGGCTCGGAATGGTCGGGAAACGCGTGAGCCCCGGCCCAGCTCGGAGCGAGCAGAAGCAGCGCCACCGCCAGCAGTCGGCTCACTGCGGCTGCGTCGGCCCGAGGACGCCGTGGAACGGCGTCCACGTGAAGACCTGCGGCAGGATGTCGTCCAGATAGAAGTGAATCTGCGCGAGGGCGCCGATGTTCTTGCTGATGTCGTGGTTGACCGGAATGACCGCCTCGAGCCCGAGCTGGAAATACCGCCCGAACCAGATGATCCCCGGGTTCACGGTGCCGGTCGTGCGCCCGGCGTCCCGCCCGTCGAGCGGCGTCTCGAGCACGAGCTCGACGATCGGAATCATCCGGTTGAGCGGCGCCGGGAGCCCGACGTCGCGCACGTAGGATTGCAGGTATTGCAGGTTGTACTGGAAGCTGAACCCCCACTGGAACACCATCGGATTCAGCGGCTTCTTCACGTCCACGGTGCCGTCTTCGTCGGTCTCGAACGTCTTCGTGTGCACGCGCGAGGGAATCGCCAGGCCGAACACGCCGGTCACCGCGAAGGGCTTCATCAGCTCGAGCTGATCCGGCAGATCGCCGAAGCCCTTGCCGAAGAAGAGCTGCGGCGTCCACGTGTCGAAGCTCTCGGCGTCGACCTTCTTGCTGCCGGTGCCGCCCACGTCCCAGCTGAGACCGCCCGCCAGCAGGAGCTCGTGCGGGGCGTTCTTGAAGAAGACGTACTTCGCCGAGACCTCGAGGTTGTCGAAGCCGCTCACGGACGAGCCTTCGTCCGGGTCCAGCATCGTGAAGGTCCCAGCGAGCGAGATGCCCAGATTCGGGACTCAGACGCTTCGAGAACTCGCCGCTCAGGTCGATCTGTTTCGTCGGGGGCGCGTCTTCACTGCCCCGGAGCTTGAGATAGGAGATGGTCGGCAACGAGAGCTCGTCGGCCACGAACGGATCGTCGGTGGCCAAGGTCGCCGGGAAAAACCGCTTGCCGATCAGGCCGTGGGCCTGAGCCGCGTCGAACGTCGCGAACGAGAGCGCCAGCGCGAGCGCGCACGCGAATAGAGTCTTCCCTTGCATGGGACCCCCCTGGGAAATTTTTGGAGCGTCGCGCGATGTCTACGCGAGCGCGAACGGGGGAGCCCGGGGCTGCGACGGATCGAGCGAGCGGAGTGAAGCGAGGCGCGGACCGGACAGCACGGTCGCGGTGCCGACCGGGTGGACGGGCTCGTCCAGCGCGAGCGCCACGACCGTGGTGCCGTCGAGATGCGCGGCGACCGAGGCGGTCGGACACGCGACGGGTTGGCCGCCGGACGCGTGGTGCACCGAATGCACCGCCGCCTCGACACCGAGGATCGCGATCAGGAGCGACCAGGACCGCCGCGACCAGTCCGCGGGAACGCCGCCGCGTGAGGGTCGCCGCGGCGAAGAGCACGATCAGGGCAATCGGCCACGGGAAGTCGGTCGAGTCGCCCGCTACCAGGAACTGAGTCGGACCAGAGGCTTCCGAGGCCGCCGGAAGCTCCGGCGCCTCGAACACGGCGCGCTCGGCGCTGCCGACGTGAGCGTCGGCCGGGCCCGCGGCCAGAACGAAAGCGGCCAAGGCGAGCATCGCCAGGACCCGCAGCATGGATGGCACTGTAGCGAAGAAACTCGCCGGACTCAATGCCGGTTGCCCATCCGGTACACTGGCCGGGTGTACGCGCTCGGTCTCACCGCTCGCTGGTTCCATCTCGCCAGCTCGGTCCTCCTCGTCGGCGCCGCGGCGATGATCGTGATGGCAGGCCGCTCTGATCGCGCGACCGCACTGGCCTGGGAGCGGCGCGTGCTCGCCTGGGCGTGGGGCTGCGCGCTCGTCGCGCTCGCGTCCGGCCTCGTCGTGGTCGGTACGCAGGCGGCCCTCTTCGAAGATCGGCCGGCCGCGGCGCTCGAAGCCCGCGCGATCGGACGCGTGCTGGTCGAAACCCAGGCCGGCCACGTCTGGCTCGTGCGCGCCGGGTTCCTCGTCGATGCTCGTCGCCTTCCTGTCCTTGCGCGTGTCCGTCGCGCGGCGCGCGGACTGGCGGGCGGCGAGAGGCGAAGCGATGCTGCTCGGGGTCGCGGCCCTGGTGCCGCTCGCGGCGGCGGGTCACGCCGCCGCCGTGGAGCCGGACACCGCGCGGGCGATCGCGGTCGACGCCCTGCACGTGCTCGGCGCCGGCATCTGGGTGGGAGGGCTGCTCCCGCTGGCGCTTCTCCTGAAAAAGGCGTCGACGGACGCCGGCGCGGATGCGCGGCCGTACGCGGTGCTCGCGGCGCGGAGCTTCTCGCGCGCCGCGCTGGGCGTGATCCTCCTGCTCGCGATCACGGGCACCACGCTCGCGGTCACCCACGTCGGCAACGTCGCCGGGCTCGTCGGCACGACCTACGGGCGTCTGCTCCTCGCCAAGCTTGGGCTGCTGGTGCTCATTCTCGTGCTGGCCGCAGTGAATCGCTCGGTTCTTCTGGCCCGTCTCGGCGGCGACGGGCCGGCGGTCGGTCGTCCGGCGATGCGCCGACTCGCGGGATTTGTGCTCGTGGAGGCGATCCTGGCGCTGGCGATCGTCGCCATCGTCGCCGCGATGAGCGTCACGCCGCCGGCCCGTCACGAGCCGCCACTCTGGCCGTTCACGATCCGCCTGTCGTTCGCCGCGCTCGAGGGCCGCGCCGACGAGACGGCGCGTGCGTTGATCGGAAGCCAGATCGGTGTGATCGGTCTGCTGGCCCTGATCGCCGGGATCGCGATGCGCGCCTGGCGGCTTCCCCTGGCGATGGTCGCGCTCGCCTTGCTCGGGGCCGGCGCCGGGCTCGCGCTTCCGCCGCTGGCGATCGACGCGTACCCGACGACGTATCTGCGCCCTTCGGTACCCTATCAGGCCGGCGCGATCACGGCCGGCGCCGCGCTCTACCAGACGAACTGCGCGGGCTGCCACGGGCCGCGGGGCGCAGGCGACGGCCCCGACGGCCGAGGGCTTCCGCGGTCCCCTGCCGACCTGCGCGCGCCGCACACCGCGCAGCACACGGCGGGCGACCTGTTCTGGTGGATCAGTCACGGGATCTCGGGATCCGGGATGCCCGGATTCGACTCGCGGCTCGGCGAGGAGCAACGCTGGGAGCTGATCAACTTCCTGCGCGCGCTGTCGGCGGGGTACGGCGCCCGAGGCATGGGACCCACGATCGAGCGCGACCGGCGCTGGCTCGTCGCACCCGACTTCACGTTCACGGTCGGCCCGACGCCGGCGCGCACGCTCAAGGACTATCGGGGCCGCAACGTGCTGGTCGTGCTGTACGCGCTGCCCGGCTCGCGCGCGCGGATGACTCAGATCGCCCAGCACGAGGGAAGCCTGGCGATGCTCGGCGTGGAGGTCATCGCGGTGCCGATCGACGCCGACCCGGACGCGATCCGTCATCTCGGTCCGGACCCGCGCATCATGTTCCCGGTGGTCACCGAGGGCGCCGAGACGATCGTGGCCGCCTATCGGATGTTCGCGGTCGCTCCGCACGTCGAGCTCCTCATCGATCGCCAGGGCTACATCCGCGCCATCACTCGAAGCGGCGGCGAGGCCGGCGACCTCGATTCGTTCATGGCCCAGGTGCAGCAGCTCAACGACGAGAAGATCACGGCGGAGGCGGCGCCGGAGGAGCACGTGCACTGATGCGGGCCTGGAAGGCGGTGCTCCTGATCAACCTGGCGCTCGTCGTCGGTGTGGGCTGGGGCTATGCCTTCTGGGGGCTTCGCGCGGCCCGGCTCGAGCGCGAGCTCGACGAGGCGCGCACCGCCGCCACCAGCGGAGTCGAGCGCCAGTGGACGGTCGACGGCGTCGTGCGCGCGATCTTTCCCGAGCTCGGGGTGATCGTGCTCACGCACGGCGACATCCCGGGCTACATGCCGGCGATGACCATGGGCTTTCGCGTCGCGTCGCCGAAGATCCAGGAGGCCGTGGCCGTCGGCGACGCGGTACGATTCACCTTGCGAGGCATTCTGCCGAACCTGGCCGTCACCGCGATCGAGAAGATCAAATGAGACGGCGTCTCGTCCTCGCCGGGCTGGCCGCCCTGCTGCTCCGGCCTGCCGCGGCCCTCGCGCACGCGGTCCTCGTGAAGTCCGTCCCCGCCCAGCGAGCCGCGCTCGTCGAGCCGCCGCCCCGGGTCGAGCTCTGGTTCAACGAGCGCCTCGAGCCGGCGTACTCGAAGGCGTCGGTGACCAACGAGGCGGGGGCCCAGGTCGATCTGCGTGACGTCGCGGTGTCGGCCGAGGATGCCCGGCGGCTCGCGGTCTCGCTGCCTCTCCTCGCGCCCGGACGCTATACCGTGAGCTTTCGCGTGCTGTCGGTCGACGGCCACGTCGTCGAGTCGACCTTGACCTTCACGGTGACGGGTCGGCGGTGAGGCACGCCCCTCGGGTGAGTCCTTCGCAGGCTTTGCGTACACCGAGAAGTGAGGTATTGTTAGCGCCGTGACGAAGTTCAAGTCGCTACTCTTGGTGCTGGGCCTCGTCGCGTTCGTCGTCGCCGGCGCGACCCTTCTCCACGTCCACGTCTCGGCCGAGTCGGGGCTCTGGAACGCAGAGCACGACCTCAGCCTGATGGCGGCGCTCGGCTCGACCGCGTCGCTGGCCGAAACCGTACCGGTCGTGGTCCTGTTCCTGGCCTCCCTGCTCGCGGCCCACCAGCGCTCGGGCCGAATCCAGGGCCAGGCGCTCTACCGCTTCGATTCTCGCGCTCCTCCGCTCCGCTAGCGTCCTCCGCGCACTGACGTAGCTCGACCACGCCGGCTCCGCTGCCGGCAAGCTCGATGTCCATACGGAGGATCGCATGCGCGTGCTTACTTCCCGTCGTCGTATTGCTGGGCACGGCAGTGATACTCGGCGGTCCTACGCCGGTCATAGCCAGCAGCCGGCGAGCGAAGAGCAGCTTCGCCGGGAGCTCGACGCAGTCAAGCAGCAGTTGCAGCGCGTCGAGCAACAGATGAAACAGCAGGAGGAGCTGATCCGAAAGCTCTCGGGCGAGAAACCGGGCACACCCACACCGTCAGCCGCGCCCGCAGCGCCTCCCCCGGCGATACCCTCGGCGGCTCCGCCCGCGACGCCGACTCCGGCACCCATGGCGGTCGACGCGGAGGAGCTCAAGCGAATGATCCTGGCCGAGATCCAGCCGCAACTCGCCGCGGCGAACAAGACGTTCCCATCTCAGTTCAATCCAGCCATCGGATTCGTCGTCGACTCGGTGTTCTCGACAGTCGGCAGAACCACTCGAACTTCGAGTTCCGGTCGGGTGAGCTGGGGATCTCGGCGAGTGTCGATCCGTTTGCGAGGGCGTACGCCATCATCAACGGGACGGCGGACGGGGTCGAGGTCGAGGAAGCCGCCATCGTCACGACGGCGCTCCCCTACAACCTCACGGTCAAGGGCGGGCGCTTCTTCGCCGAGTTCGGACGCCTGTCCACGTTCCACGACCACGATCTGCCGTTCGTGAACCGGCCCCTCGTCCTCGACCAGTACGTCGGCGGAGAATCGCAGGCCGACGGCGTCGAGGTGAGCTGGCTGGCGCCGATCGATCAGTACCTGACGTTCACGGCCGGCATGTACAACAAGATCGGTGCCGAGAACGATCGCGTCTCCAACCTCGTACCGCGCGATCTTTCGGAGTTCACCTACCTGGGTCGGGTGGCCACGTACTTCAGCCTCAGCGATTCTCTAGGGCTCGACCTCGGGCTGAGCGACGCCTACACGCCGGAGGTGCGAATCGAAGGGCTGAAGGCTCGAAATCTGTTCGGATTCGATATGACGTTGCGGTACGCACCGCTGGGCCAGTCCTCGTACCGTGGCTTCATCTGGGGCAGCGAGCTCCTCGTGAATCACGAGGCCCGACCGGGCATTCCCCCGACCGACGACAGCCCTACCCAGGTCTTCAGATATCGCGATGCGGTCGGCGCGTACACCTATTTCGAGGCGCGCCTGACCCGCCGCTACTACCCGGGGATCCTGCTGGAATACGTCCAGGACATCGACAATCCGTCGCGCACGACCTGGCAGATCTCACCGTATTTCACCATCTGGGCGTCCGAGTTCCAGCGCATTCGGCTCCAATACACCCACAGCGAAACGAGCTTGCCGTCATCCAAGCCGACCGACGATGCGTTCTTCCTGCAATGGACGATCGTCATGGGTAGTCACGTCCACGGCTTCCGGGATCGATAGGAGACGACCGCGAACCCGCTCAACGAAGCAGCCTTCGTGGACTACAATGTGCGAAGCATGGTCCACGCGGTGACGGAGATATCATGAGAGATTTCTGCTCGTCATTCTCGTCGCGACCGTGCTGCTTCCCGGCGGCGCCGACGCGGCCAAGAAGCTACGGATCGTGACGACCATCCCGGATCTGGCCGACATCACCCGCAACGTCGGCGGCGACTTCGTCGACGTCGCGAGCCTCGCGACCGGCGTCGAGGACATCCACGCGGTCCCGATGAAGCCGAGCTTCGCGGTCCTGCTCAATCGCGCCGACGGCGTGATCCTGATGGGGCTCGAGGCCGAGCATGCGTTCCTTCCGGCTCTGCTCGAGGCCAGTCGGAACCCGAAGATCCAGCGTGACATGCCGGGCTACATCGACTGCTCCGTCTACGTCACGCCGCTCGAGGTGCCCACCCGTCTCGATCGTTCCCTCGGCGACGTTCATCCGATGGGCAACCCCCATTTCAATCTCGACCCCGGTAATGGCAAGAACATCGTCCGGGCGATCGTCGACGGTCTCTCCCGTCTCGACCCGGAGCATGCGGCGGTCTTCAAGAAGAACGGGGACGCCTACAACGCAAAGCTCGACGAGGCGATCGTTCGCTGGCAGCGTGAGGCCGCGCCGTTGAAGGGCAAGAAATTCGTGGCGTATCACCCGGACATGATCTACTTCGCCGAACGCTTCGGGATGATCCAGTTCGGGACGATCGAGATTCGGCCGGGCGTCGATCCCACCCCGGCGCACGTCGCCGAGCTCATCGAGCGCATGCGTCAGGCCAAGGTCGAGATCGTCATCCGCGAGCTGCATTATCCGGCCGGGCTCGCCGAGACGGTGGCCAAGTCCACCGGGGCGAAGCTGGTCGAGCTGCCGGCCATGGTCCGCGGAGTGCCCGAGGCCAAGGACTATATCGACCTCATTGACTACAATGTCCGCACCCTGGTCAAAGCGGTGACAGGAGGCTCGGCGGCCCTTCTTGTGCCTTCTGCGACTCCGTAACGTCAGCCTCGGGTACGGGAATCGGCAGGTCCTCGAGCACGTCAGCCTCGAGATCGAGCGCGGCGAATTCGTCGCGCTGCTGGGACCCAACGGCGCAGGCAAGACGACCCTCCTGCGCGGGATCGTCGGACTCATGCCGGTCAGCCAGGGCACCCTCGAGTACGGCTTCGACCGCGCCGCGAGCCCGCTCGGCTACGTGCCTCAGCGGGAGTCGCTCGATCCGAGCTTTCCGCTGACGGTCTTCGAGGTCGTCCTGATGGGCACATACGCGCGCCTTGCGCCATGGCGGCGTGTCGGGCGGGCCGAGCGCAGACGGGCCTCGGAGGCCCTGGACCTGGTCGGGCTCGGCGCGATTGCGCAACAGCGGTTCGCCTCGCTCTCAGGCGGTCAGACCCAGCGGGCGCTGATCGCGCGCGCGCTCGCCGCCGAGCCGAGCTTCCTTCTCCTCGACGAGCCCACGGCGGGCGTCGACGCGGAGGCGACCGCGACGATCATGGGCGTCCTCAGCCGGCTCAACCGGGACGCGGGCCTGACGGTGCTGCTCGTCACGCACCAGCCGCGGATGCTGCAGGGCCTCGCCACCGGGGTGTTCTGGGTGCAGGATGGGCGCGTCGCCCGGCGCCGGGTCGAAGACGTGATGGCCGCGGCCGACCTGGGGGTGCCGTCGAGCGCATGAGCACGGTCCTCGAGGTATTGCGGCCCGGGTTCCTCCTGCGCGACGCGCTGGTCGCCAGCGTCCTGGTCGGCGTCGTCTGTCCGCTCGTCGGTGTCTACTTCGTCCTGCGCCGCATGATCTTCCTCGGGGTCGCCCTTCCGCAGCTCTCCGCCGCCGGCATCGCCTTCGCGCTCCTCATGCATCGCACGATCGTCGGGCCCCATCCCCACGGAGGGGCCAGCGATTCCATCATGGCCCGGGTCGGGGCCACCGCCTTCACGCTCATCGGGATCCTCACCCTGGCGGCGCTGGAGCGGCGCGGGCGGGGGATCGTCGAGGCGCGCATCGGCATGGTCTACGCGATCGCCGGCGCCCTCACGATCCTGTTCCTGGCGGCCGACCCCTGGGGTGAGGCGCACATCGTGAATCTACTCAAGGGCGAGCTCCTGGCCGCGACCGAGAAGAGTGTGGCGTTTCTCGGCGTCGTCCTCGGCCTCGTCGTCGTGGTCCTCCTCGTCTTCCAGAAGGAATTTCTGCTCGTCTCGTTCGACCGGGATCTCGCCGTGGTTTTCGGCAAGTCGACCACCGTCTGGGACACGACGCTCTACGTCCTGTGCGGCCTCACGATCTCATTCGGCGTTCTTGCGGCCGGCCCCCTCGTGACGTTCGGATTCCTGCTGGCGCCGCCGCTCACCGCGCGCCTCGTCACGCGGCGAATGCTGACCTTCTCGATCGCCTCGGCGGCGATCGGAGGCGTCACCGCGTTCGTCGGCTTCTGCGCGGCGTATCGCTATGACATGCCGCTCGGCCCCGCCGAAGTGGCCGTGAGCGCCGCCGTGCTTGTCGTCGTCGGTAGCGCGGTCCGGCTCCGACAGGCGCTCAGGTTCCGCCCGGCGTGAACAAGCTGCTCTGGGCGTGCTTCGCGCTCTCCGGCGCGAGTGCACTCGGCCTCGAGCTTCTGTGGCTCCGCTCGGCCGGTCTCGTGCTCGGCGCGACGGCCGTGACGACGGCGACGGTCGTCGCGGCCTATTTCGCCGGGCTCGGCGCCGGCGCCTGGCTCGCGCGACTCGCGCCACTCCGGCCCGTTCGGCGCTACGCCTTACTCGAGTTGACGGCGAGCGGCGGCGCCGTGCTGTCGTGGGCCGCGTTCTCCCTGCTCGCGTCCGATGGTGCGCAGCGGGCGCTGATCGCCGTCGGCCCGGTCGGCCGCGTGGCGGTCGTCGCGCTCATCGTGGTGCCCGTTACGGCCGCGCTGGGCGCCACCTTGCCGACGCTCTGCCAGGCACTTGCCGCGCCTGACCTGGTCGGGCGACGCGGCGGTGCGCTCTATGCCCTGAACACCCTCGGCGGCGCGATCGGCGTCGCGGCGATGGGGTTTGGCCTCCCGGCGCTGATCGGGGTTACGGCCTGCTACTTCGTGGCCGCCGCGGCGAGCGCCCTGGCCGGCGGCGTCGCGCTGGCGATCGGTGATGCGTCCGAACCTGACGCGCCGCGCTCCGCCGTCGCGACGATATCGGCGCCGCGCTCGCTCCTACTGGTCGCGCTGGGCCTCGGGTTCGTCGGCATGAGCCTGGAGATCCTCTGGGTCGTTCTCTTCGCTCAGGTACTGCACAACTCGGTCTATTCGTTCGCCGCAGTGACCTTGGTATTCCTCCTCGCGCTCGCCGCCGGCGCCGAGCTGTCGGCCCTTCTTCTTCGTCGCCTCGCGCCGAGGCGTCTCGCCGGAGCCGGTCTCCTCCTCGCGGGCCTCGCGACGATCGCGGGCGTGTGGGCCTTCGTCCACCTGACCGGCGGCTTGCGATACGTGGGCATGCAGTCAGGGTTGGTCGAATACGTCGCGCGCATCGTGGGACTCGTCGTCCTGACTGCCGGACCGGCGACGCTCGCCTCGGGTGTCGTGCTGCCGGCGCTGTGGGCCGCGGTCGGCGAGCGCGACAGCTCCGCGCGTCCGGTCGGCGGGTTGACGAGTGCCAACCTCGTCGGCGGCATCGGCGGTGCGGTCGCGGCAGGGTTCGCGGTGCTGCCCTGGCTCGGGGTGCGCGCGGGATTCCTGCTGGCCGCCGTCGTCTCCCTCTTGCTCGCCGCCTTTCTCGTCGACATCGATCGCCGTATGCGCTGGCTCGCTTACGCGGGCCTCGTTCTGGTCGTCGTCGCCGATCCGCTCCGCGCGCCGCTGACTTTCCTGAATCCGGGTGAGACCGTACAGGCTCTGCTCGAGAGCCCGTCCGGCATCGTGAGCGTCGTCGACACCGGCGACGATCGCCAGCTGCGGCTGGATAACTACTACGTGCTCGGCGGCAGCGCGGCCGAGCGCAACGAGCGCCGGCTCGGACTGATCCCCCTGCTGTTGCATCCGTCGCCGCGTCGGATAGCCTTCATCGGCATGGCCACCGGCATCAGTGCGAGTGCGGCCATCGCGCTGAAGGTCGACGACGTTACGGTCGTCGAGGTCGTTCCCGAGGTCGCCGTGCTGGCCCAGAAGCATTTCAGCAAATGGAACGCCGGCCTGCTGGATCGGCGCGACGTGCGGCTGGTGGTCGACGACGGCCGGCGCTATCTCGCCGCCAGCGACGCGCGGTTCGACGTCATCGTGTCGGACTTGTTCATTCCCTGGCACGCCTCGACCGGCAATCTCTACTCGGTCGACATGTACCGGACGGCGGCGCGCCGGCTGAGCGACAGCGGCCTGTTCTGCCAGTGGCTGCCGCTCTACCAGCTCACGCGGGAAGAGTTCGAGATCATCGCGCGGACGTTCATGACGGCGTTTCCGCATGTCACGCTGTGGCGCAACGATTTCTACCCGAATCGCCCGGTGCTCGGCCTCATCGGCAGCCGGCAACCGCTTCGCGTGGACCTCGACCACATGGCTCAGCGGCTCGGCATACTCCCGGACTGGAGCCGCGATTCGCTCCTCACCGCCCCGCTCGCGATCGCGATGCTCTATCTCGGCGACCTGTCATCGTCGCCGGGCGTGATCCCGGACGGCCCGGTGAGCCGCGACGAGCAGCCCCTCATCGAGTTCCTCGCACCGCGGCTCACGCGGATGGGCGCGACCGGCGACAAGGATTGGCTCATCGGCGAGCCACTCGCCGACTACACCGAGGCGTTGGCGCGCAAGCTCGCCGACCGTCCCGAGCCAGTTCTCCCGCCGACGCCGGCCGCCGCGGACGCGCGACGCGCTGGGCTCACGTTGTTCCGTTACGCGCTCGCGGCGACGCGCGGCGACACGGCACGCGCCGACGTGTTCATGCGAGAAGTCAGTCGTCTGGTCCCCGACGTCGTCAGCGCAGCCGCGCGAGAAGGCCCTTCGGTGGAGCTGGCCGACGTCCGCAGGACTCTCGGCACCCTGCAATCCGAACAGGAGCGCCTGCGGCAACAGCTCCAGTCGATGGAGCACCGTCTGCGCCCGGCGCCATCGGACGGAGCGCCTCGATGACGCGCCGCCTCTTCCTGTCGCTCGGGCTGCTGGTGATGTCTTCGAGCTGCGGGACCACGACGCTATCCGCGCCGCTCGGAATCGCCGGGACCATCGCCGTGATGCCCGTGAACAATCTGACGGCCGATCCGCTCCTCGTCCAAGGCGGCGGGCTCATCGACAGGTACATCCGTCGCACCGGTGCCGTCAGCGTCGGCGACGTGCTTCAGTCGGAAGCCCGCTTCCGCCTGCAGGAAAAAGGGTTCGAGGTCGGCGACTGGATCACTCAACAGGCGGCGCTCAAGGGACGCGTGCCCGTGAGCCGCGAGTCGGCCCTCGAGCTCGCCCGCCAGAGCGGCATGAAGAGCCGATTGCTCTACCTTGAGATCCGCCGCTGGGAGCCCGACTCCCCGACGGAAACGCGCTTCGTCATCGTCGCGGTGACCGCCAGCCTGATCGATGCCCCGACCGGACAGGAGATCTGGCGCCAACACCGAACGGCGGCGCCCGTGCCGACGCCGGGAACCATCACTCTCGAGTCGGCCTATGTGGTCGCCGCTCGAAAGGTCATCGTCGAGTTACTGGCTCCGCTGCGGCCTGCCCCGGTGCTTCGCTGACGGCTTTGGATGTCCTTCTTTATGGCGCCGAGCTCACTCCGTCGAAATAACGCCTGCCGGATCCTGCTTGCCAGCGCCGGCTGCTTCCTCGCGCTGGCCCTCGCCGTGCTACTGGTCGATCCGTTCCCCGGCGATGCGTCGGCGCGGCTCTGGGTGCTCGGCTTCGGCTCGCCGGGAGTCCTTCAGGTCGCGCGGCTGATCAACCACCTCGGTAGCTGGCAGGTGCTCCTGCCCCTGACCTTCGGGCTGTTCGTCGCGTTCCCGAGGGCGCGACGACGCTGGTGGATCTGGCTCGGGCTGATGATCGCCGCGCCCGCGGCGGAAGGACTGCTGAAGATCCTCATCGGCCGGGCGCGCCCCGAGGAAGCCTCGATGGGCTTTCCGAGCGGCCACGCGACGGCCGCCGCGGCCTTCTTCGGCGCGGTGATCTACCTCGCCGCCTCGCTCCCGCCGCGGGCCCGCACCAGCGTGCGAGCCGCGAGTCTCGTCCTGATCGCCCTGGTCGCGCTGGCCCGGATCATCCTGCGAGCCCACTGGCCGGTCGACACGCTCGCCGGCATCGCCCTGGGCCTGTCCCTCGCGTCGCTGGCGACGCTCCTCGCCGACCTCGATCCCGAGTCCGACGCGCGTCCGGCCCGCGTCTAGCTGTCGCCCCTACTTGACGAACTTGTCGCGGGCGAGCGGCGGGCGAACCTCCGTCCCCGAGAAGAGCACGGTCACGATGATCTCGACGGACGCGTTGCCGCCGAGCCCCTGGCACCCGATCGCCGCCCGCGTGGGCTTGCCGCGCTCCCCGAACAGCTCCACCAGGAGATCCGCCGCGCCGTTGATCACGCGCGGCTGGTCGCCGAACCCGGGTGCCGAGTTCACGAACCCGAGCAGGTGGACGAACTGCTGGACGCGGTCGAGATCGCCGAGCGCGTACTTCACCGCCGCCAGGCTCATCACGGCGGCATAGCGCGCCGCTTCCTGCCCCTGCTCGAGCGTCAGGTCCTTGCCGACGACACCGGGCAGGTAGGCCTGTCCGCCCTTTCTCGGCGTGGTCCCGGACAGGTAAAGCAAGTTCTGAACGGGGTAGTGGGAAATGTAGTGAGCGCCTGACGCATTCGTCCGGTAGAGGTCCTCGAGATTCGGAAGCTCCAGGCCCAGCTTCTCGAGCTTCGCCTCGACGTTCATGGGCCTAGCCTCCGAGCCCGTCGTAGGACATCCGCGCCATCCGCCCGATCAGCCGGTAGGCCGCGGCGAAGCCCGGCGTCCCGTCCTTGATCGCATCGGGCACGGCCACCGTATAGGCCGTCAGGATGCAGTGCGGGCGGTCGCCCTTGAAGATGATGCCGGCGTCGTTGTAGCAGCGGTGGCCGGTCCCGGTCTTGTGGGCGACCTTCGTGCCCAGCGGCAGGAGCGACGGCAGCCGGGTCTTGAGCTTCTGCCACGACAGGATGTCGAGCCCGAGCTGACAGAGCGCGGGCGTGCACTGAAGCTTGGCGGCGACCGCCGGGTCCTTGGTCCCGTTCAGGATCATCTCGAGCAGGAGCCCCTGGTCGTTGGCGGTCGTCGATCGTCACCCGGTCGAGCGTGTTGTCGGGCCCGGTCTTCGGCGGGATCCCGTAGCGGTGCACCGTGCCGGTCAGGCCGACCGCCTCGGTGTAGCGCTGGATATTCGAGAGCCCGACGACGTCGGCGACGTGACCGGTGCACGTGTTGTCGCTGACGATGATCATCATGACCATCGCGTCGCGCAGGGTGAGCCAGAACCCCGGCGTCAGGTGCTGGAAGGTCCCGGAGTCGTTGTCCTGAAAGCGTGAATCGATGGTGATCTTCTGATCGAGGGAGAGCTTGCCGGCGTGGACGGCGGCCAGCGCGGCCATCATGATCGAGATCTTGCGCGTGCTGGCCGACGGCACCGGCACGTCGCCACGCCGATCGGCGGTCGCCCCGCTCGCCAGGTCTTTCAGGTACCAGCTCACCTCGAACTCGGCGCTGTCGCACAGCTCGTTGAGACTCTTCACGAGGTCACGCATGGCTCAACCCTCCAGTTGGGAATTCCCGGCCCGCACCATACCACGGGCTCACCGGGCGCCGCCGTCGGCTTGACTGCCGCGCCGCGCCACGGGACAGTAGCGCGCAATGGCGGCGACCCAGCTGATCCACGACACGACGATCGTCACCGCCGACGACGCCGGAACGATCCTGTACGACGCGGCGCTTGCCGTGCGCGATGGCCGCATCGCGGCGCTCGGTCCGAGCGCTCAGCTCCGCGCGCAGTTCCCTGACGCCGAGCGAATCGATGGCCGCGGCCGGGCGGTGTTCCCGGGCTTCGCGAACACGCATACCCACCTCTCACGCGTCCTGGCGCGCGGCATCTACGAGGATCTCTCGCCGTCCCACACGCCTCCCTTCACGGGCGGGCTGGCACCGCTGCCGCTCCCGGCGCTCTCGCCCGACGAGGAGCGTGTGATGGTGCTGCTCGGCGCGCTGGAGGCGATCCGCAGCGGGACGACGCTCGTGCTGGAAGAGAGCGCGGGACTCGACAGCTATGCGGGGGCGCTCGTCGATACGGGGCTGAGGCTGGTCCTCTGTGAGCGCGCGTGGGACCGCGCGAACGCGTCGATCGGCGAGCCGGGCCCGTTCAAGGTCGATCCGGCGCTCGCCGAGACCGGATTGGCGCGGATCGCCGACTTTCACGCGCGCTGGAACGGCAAAGGCGACGGCCGGCTGACGGCGGGCCTCGCGGCGTGGGCGCCAGACCTCTGCTCACCCGAGCTCCTCGGACGCTTGCGAAAGCTCCAGGCCGAGCTCGGCGCGCTCGCCACCGTGCACCTCAACCAGATCTGGGGCGAGGTCGCGGCCGTTCAGGAGCAGCGCGGGGTCCTGCCCACGGAGTACCTCGCGCGGGCCGGGATGCTGTCGGACCGGCTGGTCGCCGCGCACTGCCGCTGCATGAGCGCGGACGAGGAACGGATCCTGGGCGCTTCGCGCGCGGCGGTCGCCATCAACCCCGCCATCGCCGCGCGGCGCGGGCTCGCCGCCCGCATCGCGGAGCTCGAGCGCGCCGGCTGCCTGATCACCCTGGGCACCGACAACATGGCCGAGGACATGGTCGAGGTGGTGCGCACCGCGCTCTTCATGGAACGCGTCAGGCGCCAGGACGGCCGGCAGCCGACGCCCGAAGACGCGCTCGTGTGGGCGACGCGGAACGGCTACCGGGCGCTCGGGGTCCCCGACGGCGGCTGGCTTGCGCCGGGCAATCGCGCGGACCTGATCCTGATCGATCTGCGAAAGCCTCACCTGACGCCAGCGCTGCGCGTGGTCTCGTGCTTCGTCCATCAGGGGCTGGCCAGCGACGTCGAGGCGGTCATGGTGGACGGCCGCTGGCTCATGCGGGACGGGCGCGTGCTGACCCTGGACGAGCCGGCGATCGTCGCCGAGGCCGATCGCATCGCGCGCGCCGCCTGGCGCCGGCTCTTCGAGCGACGGCCGGAGCTTCCGCGGCCGCCCGGCTTCGATTTCACCACGAGGTAAACTGAGCCAGGAGCGGAGATCGACCACCATGCGGATCGCCACCTGGAACGTCAATTCGCTGAAGGCGCGGCTCGAGAAGGTCGTCTGGTGGCTCGAGCGCGCGAAGCCGGACGTGCTCCTGATGCAGGAGACGAAGCTCTCGGACGCCGACGCGCCGGCCGCGACCTTCAAGCAGGCCGGCTACGAGCTCGCCCACCACGGTGAGGGCCGCTGGAACGGCGTCGCGATCGCGAGCCGGGTCGGCATCGCCGACGTGATCAGCAACTTCGGCCAGCCCCTGCGGCCCCAGACGACCCCGGACGTGCCGGACGACGAGCCGCTCGCCGAGGCGCGGATGGTCTCGGCGGTCTGCGGCGGCGTCCGCGTGGTGAGCCTCTACGCGCCCAACGGGCGCTCGCTCGACTCGCCGTTCTATCAGGCGAAGCTGGTCTGGTACGAGCGGCTCGCCCGCTGGCTCGCCGAATCGCGGGACCCGGGCGAGGCCATGGCGCTCGGCGGCGACTTACAACATCGCGCCGGCCGACGCCGACGTGTGGGATCCCGAAGCCTGCCACGGCGGGACGCACGTCTCGGAGCCCGAGCGCCGCGCGTTCGCCAAGCTCTGCGCGTGGGGTCTGGTCGACATCTATCGCCTGCGCCAACCCGAGCCGGGCCGCTACACGTGGTGGGACTATCGCGCCGGCAACTTCCACAAGAACTTCGGGATGCGGATCGACCACCTGCTCGTGACCAAGTCGGTCGCCGGGCGCACGGTGGCGGTCGAGATCGATCGCGAGGCGCGCAAGGGCAAGCCGCTACCGTCGGATCACGCGCCGCTCGTCATCGATCTCGACGAGGCCGGACACAGCTTCGACGCGGGCTGGGTCGCCGCCGCGAGCCGGATCGCCGGGCGACGCGGCTGAGACGGGCCCTCAGCCCCGCGGCCTGATTACCACTCGAGCGCGTCGGCCATCCGGCGCTTGTGCCAGCGCGGATCGCCGAGGTAGTGGAACAGGGTCCGCGACATCTGCGTGTGCGCGGGGAGGCCGTACTCGACCAGCACGCCCATGCCGGCGTGCACCTCGTGCGCCGCGTTGCACGCCTCGAGATAGGCCTCGCTCGCGACGGCCTTGGCCATATGGACGCTCGCGGTCGCGGGCCGGCCGGTGTCGAGCTTCCAGAGCGCCTCCCACGTGGCCCAGCGCGCGCTGTCGAGGTGGTTGACGAGCTTGACCACGTGGTCCTGGACGCGCTGGAACCGCCCGATGGGGACGCCGAACTGCACGCGGGTCTGCGTGTAGAGCACCGACTTCTCGTAGACCGCCTGGCACCCGCCGACGATGTACGAGCACAGCAGCGGGAGCGCCCGCTCGAGCGCCCGAGAAAGTGACGTCCAGCCTCGCTGCGCCTCGCCCAGCATCGCGGCGGCGGGCACCTGCACGTTGTCGAACGTCACCTCGCACTGCCACGAGAGGAAGCCGGGCAGCCGGCGCGTGGTCACCCCGCGCGACTTCGCGTCGACGTGGAGCAGGCTCACGTCGGTCGTGCCGTCGCCCGTGCGGACCGCGACGATCAGATCGGTCGCCGACGTCGCGTCGCTGACGAAGAGCTTGGTGCCGTTCAGGACGAGGCTCCCGTTGCGTCCCTGAGGCGTCAAGGTGATCCCGCCGGGACCCCACGAGGTGTTCGGCTCGGTGATCGCGACGGTCAGCACGCGCTCGCCGCTCGCGACACCCGGCAGAATCTCCGGCGCTGTTCCTCGGTGCCGCCTTCGAGCACGGTCAGCGCGCCGAGCACGCCGGAGCTGAAGAACGGGCCCGGAAGCGGCCCGCGACCGAGCTCTTCGTAGAGCACCGCGGCGTCGCTCAGGCTGTCACCGCTTCCGCCGTATTCGGTGGGCAGCACGATGCCGAGCCAGCCCAGCCGCGCGGCCTTCGCCCAGAGATCGGGATCCAGGGACGATTCGGCCTTCTGCAGACCCACGACCACGTCGACCGGCGCCTCGCGCTCCATGAAGGTGCGCGCGGTCGTGCGGAGCATCTCCTGGCTTTCGGTCAGCGCCAGATCCATCGCTCACTCCGCCCCGTGCACGGTGCCGGCCTTCTCGCGGGTCGACCGGCCGATGCCGATGCGGCGGGCCATCTGCACGCGCTGGATGTCGGTCGTGCCGCCGGGATGGACGGAGACGATGCCGTTGCGCTGCTGGGTCTCGAGGAAGCCGGCCGACGAGCCCCAGGCCGGATCGGTCGTGAGCGCCGCGGGGCCGACCGCTTCCAGGATCGCGCCGGTCATCCAGAGCCCGGTGGTCTTTCGGTAGTACGAGAGCTGCGGCCCCTCGTAGGACTTCGGCTTGCGCGCGTACGTGAGCTAGAAGTTGCGCAGGCCGAAGAGCCGCTGCACCTCGGTCTTGATGTAGATGTCGGCGAGGCTGTCGCGCACGTCCTGCTGCTGGCTCAGCGGCACGCCGTCGCGCTTGGTCTCCTGGCAATAGCGCAGGAGCCGGTCCCACACGCGGTTGCGGCCGATGCGGCCGCCGCCGCCGTGCTCGAGCTCGAGGTGCGTCGTCGCCACCGTCCAGCCCTTGTTCTCGCCGCCGACCAGCGCGAACGCCGGCACGCGGACGTCGTCGAAGAAGACCGTCTGCTTGACGCCGCTGTCGGTGCCGCCCTCGCCGCCGGTGCCCATCAGCTCCATCGGCTGCATCGTGATCCCCGGCAGGCTCGCGTCGATCATGAACCACGAGAGATTCTCGTGGCGCTTGCCCTTGGGATCGGTGCAGACGATCATCCAGATCCGGTCGGTGCCGTTGTCGCTGCCGACGAAGATCTTCTGGCCCTTGATGACGTAGTCGTCGCCGTCGCGCACCGCCGTCGTCATGCGCACGCCGGCCAGGTCGGAGCCGGCGCCGGGCTCGGTCAGGAGCTGCCAGGTGCGGACCTCGCCGCGATAGATCGGCGGCAGGAACTTCTGGCGCTGCTCCTCGGTGCCCCACACGAGGATCGACGCCGAGCCGAGCCGCCCGCCGCTGTCGTAGTAGGGCGGCAGCGAGAGATCGAACCGGTCGACTTCTTCCTCGAGAATGATGGCGTGGTCGACGTCGAGGCCGCCGCCGCCGTACTTCGCGGGCGCGGTGGGATAGAGCCAGCCCTTGGCGCCGAGCTTGCGGCCGAAATCACGAAGCTCGAGATAACGCCGGTAGTTGTCCTCGGCCGAGGTCGGCGTCCGGAGCATCGAGGCCGGCACGGTGGCCTCGAGCCAGGCGCGCACTTCGCGCCGGAACCGCTGCTGCTCTTCCGTGTACGTGACCTCGAAGTCCATACGGCGTCTCCTCTCGCGACCGCTCGTGCCTGGGAAGGTAGCACAGTCCGGTACGATGGTCGTATGGAGGAGGGAGCGGCATGTCCCGTCGCAGACAGTCTCGGATGTTGATCTGGGCCGCGCTCGCGGTCCAGTTTGCCGGCTTGATCGTCGATATCGTCTGGCACGCGCTGCATTCCGACTTCGAGGCGAGAACCGTCGAGCAGATGGCCGTCCATCTGGGCACGATCCATATCCCGATCTACGTGGGCGTGCTGTGCGTCCTGCTCGCGACAGCGTGGGCGCTCATCGACCAGGCGCGGCGCCCGCCGATCGGCGCCGCCTTCCCCGTCGCGTTCCTGGGCGCGATGGTCTCGGCGGCGGGAGAGCTCTGGCATGCGTATCTGCACCTGCATCTCGACACGCACGGCGGCCCGGTCGCCGCGGGGATTTCATTCGCCGGATTTCTGATCGTGGTGGCCGCGATGTGGATCAGCGGGCGCCGCGATCGACGCCGGAAGCCTGCGGACGTGGCTCAGCGGCGCGCAGCCTAGCCGACCTCGCCGCGGATCTTCATGTGCAGCGCGCCCAGCACGTCGATCAGCGCGGCGACCGAGCGCGCGCCCGCCTGGAACATCGCGGTCGCGTTCAGGGCGACCCACTCGAAGCCCATCGCCTTGAGCTCGACCACGCGCGCGACGACGCGATCGTGCTCGACGTAGAACTTCTTGCCGGTCGCGTCCCGTGGCGGCGATGCGACCATCGCCTGCAAGCCGATCGCGGCGGGATCGCGCCCGGCCGCCTCGGCGTGGCGCCGGATCGTGTCGATGACGATCCGCGCGCTCGCCGCGTCGGCGATCTGGTTGCCGAGCCAGCCGTCGCCGAGCTCGCCCACCCGGCGTAGCGCGCGGTCCGAGCGGCCGCCGATCCAGATCGGGAGCCGGCTTCCCTGCGGCGGCTTCGGCTCCATCCCGATCGCCGTGATCTGGTAGTGCCGGCCTTTGAAGTCCACCTGCGGCGTCGCTCCAGTACGTGCGCAGCAGACGGATCATCTCGTCCATGCGCGCGCCGCGTGTGTGGAAGTCCTCGCCCAGCGCGTCGTACTCCGACTCCTGCCAGCCGACGCCGACGCCGAGTCGCACGCGGCCGCCCGACAAGGTATCGAGCGTGCTCACCTGCTTGGCGACCAGGGTCGGATGCCGCTGCGGCAGCACGAGCACCTCGGTGCCCAGGGTGACGCGCGTCGTCACCGCCGCCATGTACGAGAGGGCCATCAGCGCTTCGAGGATCGGCATCTGCGCCGGGTACGGGCCGGGCGGCCGCCCTTCCATCGGGTAGCCCATCACGACGTGGTCGAACATGTCGATGTGGTCGTAGCCGATCTGCTCGATGGCTCGAGCCAGGTGCATGACGCCCTGGGGACCTTCGCGATAGGAGACGCTGGGGAACTCGACGGTGAGTTTCATGGCCCGATCAATATATGCCCAGGTGCTGGCGCAGGTCGAGGCCGCCCTGCGTGAGCTGGGCGGCCGAGCCCTCGACCACGACACGTCCGCTGTTCAGCACGACGATGTCGTCGGCCACGTCGAACACGAGCTTGGCGTTCTGCTCGACCAGGACGATCGAGAGCCCCTGCGCCTTGAGGCGGCGAATCGTGGACATCACCTCGGCGACGATCTGGGGCGCCAGCCCTTCGGACGGCTCGTCCATCAAGAGGACACGCGGATTCGACATGAGCGCGCGGCCGATCGCCAGCATCTGCTGCTCGCCGCCCGAGAGCGAGCCGGCGATCTGCTTGCCGCGCTCGCGCAGCCGCGGGAACAGCTCGGAGACCGAGTCGAGCGTCCACAGCATCGGCAAATCGCCTTGCGGCTTCCGGCCGGCGACGGCGAGGTTCTCGCGCACGGTGAGGCTCCGAAAGACGCGCCGCCCCTGCGGCACCAGCGCCACGCCGAGCGCGGCGATGGCTTCGGGCGTGCGTCCGGTGACGGCGCGGCCGTAGACCTTGACGGCGCCGCGCCGCGGGGGCAGCAGGCCCACGGTCACGTTCATCGAGGTCGACTTGCCGGCGCCGTTGCGGCCGAGAAGGCCGAGCAAGCGCCCTTCGCCCAGGTGGAAGGACACGCTGTGCAGCACGTGGCTGTCGCCGTAGAAGGCGTCGATCTCGTCGAGCGCGAGCGCATCGTTCGCCAAGGCGCGCCAACTATACCGGAGGTGGCCAGCCGCGCGTATAGTGCGCGATCATGGCCGCCGCCGGAGGGGCTCCGAGAATGACGATCACGTTGCGTGTCCTCATTGCGGTCGGCGTTCTCCTCCTGCACAGCGGAGCGCAGGCGCAGAGCGCGCGGCCGGTCCTCATCATGATTTCCATCGACGGCCTGCGGCCCGACTACGTGACGGCCGCCGACGCGCACGGGTTGAAGATCCCGAACCTGCGCCGCTTTCTCAAGGAGGGCGCGTTCGCCGACGGTGTCGCCGGCGTGATCCCGACCGTGACCTATCCGAGCCACACCACCCTGATCACCGGCGTGTGGCCGACCAGGCACGGCATCCTCGCCAACACGACCTTCGACCCGCTCGGAAAGAATCAGAGCGGCTGGTACTGGTACGCCGAGGACATCAAGGTGCCGACGCTCTGGGACGTGGCCCGGCAGGCCGGCATGACGACCGCCAGCATTCAGTGGCCGGTCAGCGTGGGCGCGCGGGTGACGTGGAATATCCCCGAGGTCTGGCGCGCCAACACGGACGAGGACGCGAAGCTGCTCCGAGCCCTCGCGACGGAGGGACTCCTGCCCGAGCTCGAGGCAGAGCTCGGTCCGTATCCGCGGGGCCAGGACATCGAGCACGACGAGCGACGCGGGAGCTTCGCCACGCGCCTGCTCGAGAAGAAGCGCCCGCAGCTACTGACCTTGCATCTCCTTGCGCTCGATCACGTCGAGCACGAGACCGGCCCGTTGTCCCCGGAGAGCTTCGCCGTCCTCGAGCGGCAGGACGCCGTCGTCGGCAAGCTGCGCGACGCCGCCGAGCGCCTGGCTCCCGGCAACGCGTACGTGGCGATCGTGTCCGACCACGGCTTCGTGAAGATCGAGCACCGATTCAATCCCTTCCCCGCGTTCCGGGACGCGGGTCTGATCACCGCGAACGGGCGGACGGTCACGGCCTGGAAGGCCATGCCCTGGACCGCGGGCGGGTCCGCGGCCATCATGCTGAAAGACCCGGCCGACACGGCAACCCTCGCCGAGGTGCGCGCGCTCCTCGACAAGCTCGCGGCCGACCCGGCCAACGGCATCGATCGGGTCCTCAGCGCCGACGTCCTGCACGCGCGCGGCGGCTTTCCCGCCGCCTCCTTCCTGATCGGTTGCAAGCCCGGCTGGTTCGTCGGCACGGGGCTCGACGGCGCCGTCGTCTCGAAGACCGGCCGATTCGGCACGCACGGCCATCTGCCTGATTTGCCCGAGCTGCGCGCGGCGTTCTTCGTGGTCGGGCCGGGTGTGCCCGCGGGGCGACTCGCTCGGGCTCGTCGACATGCGAGACATCGCCCCGACCCTGGCGCAGCGGCTCGGCCTGGCGCTGCCCGGGGCGGAGGGTAAGCCGCTGCTGCCCTGATCCCCGGCGACTGGAGGTAAAATCGGTCCGTGCTCAGCGAGGAGCAAAACCGAACACTGACGGAAGTCGGCGCCGGCACGCCCATGGGCGAGCTGCTGCGTCGCTACTGGATGCCGATCGCCGCCGTCGCCGAGCTGGACGACAAGCCGACGAAGCCCGTGCGGCTCATGGGCGAGGATCTCGTCCTCTACAAGGACAAGGCCGGCACGTACGGCCTGGTCGACCGGCATTGTCCTCATCGGCGCGCGGATCTTTCGTACGGATGGCCCGACGACTGCGGGCTGCGCTGCCACTATCACGGCTGGCTCTGGGATCACACGGGCCGCTGTCTGGCAGCAGCCGTTCGAGGAGACCGCGCACCCCGACGCGAAGTTCAAGGACCGCGTGCGCATCAAGGCCTACCCGGTCGAGGCGAAGGCGGGGCTCGTGTGGGCCTACCTCGGCCCGCCGCCCGTGCCGCTCGTGCCGACCTGGGAGCCCTTCACCTGGGAGAACGGCTTCGTGCAGATCGTGTTCTCCGAGGTCCCGTGCAACTGGTTTCAGTGCCAGGAGAACTCGATCGACCCCGTGCACTTCGAGTGGCTCCACTCGAACTGGTCGCGCGCGCTGAGCGGCGCCGACGGCGAGCGCTCCCCGACACACCTGAAGGTCGGCTTCGACGAGTTCGAGTACGGCTTCATCTACCGGCGCGTTCTGGAAGGCCAGTCCGAGCAGGACGAGCTGTGGACGGTCGGGCGCTGCTGCCTCTGGCCGAACTGCCTGTTCACCGGCGGCCACTTCGAGTGGCGCGTGCCGATCGACGACGACAACACGCTGAGCGTCGGCTGGTTCTTCGATCGCGTGCCGAACGAGATGGAGCCCTACAAGCAGGACCGCATTCCCTACTGGTACAGCCCGATCAAGGACGCGCTGACCGATCGCTGGATCACCTCGCACGTCATGAACCAGGACTTCGTCGCCTGGGTCGGCCAGGGCACCGTCGCCGACCGCACGCAGGAGCACCTGGGCGAGAGCGATCGCGGCGTGATCATGATGCGCCGCCGCATTCTCGAAGACGCCGAACGCGTCGCGAAGGGGCAAGAGCCCAAGGGCGTGATCCGCGATGCGGACAAGAATCACATCGTGCGCCTGCCGATCATCGGGCGCGATTTCTTCGTGAACGGCTCGTCCAGGGTCGAGAGCGAGATCTCGCGCCAGCGGACGCCGGGGCTGCCGCTGCGCAGAGAGTTTCCGTTCCTGGTGGGACAGCCCGAAGAAGTCCGTGCCGCGTACCGCCGCGCGATGGGCCTGCCCGAGCCCGGCGTCGACGCCCGCTCACCCGCGGGCTAAGGGAGCGATCATGGCCGACATCGTTCTGGGCCTCGCGACCTCGCACACGCCCATGCTCACCTTGCCCGCCGAGCTCTGGCCGTCGTTCGCCAAGAACGACGAACGCAACCCCGAGCTCGCCTTTCCGCCGCACGGGCTGGTGATGCCGTACACAGGAAGCGGCCGACGCGATCTCGCCCGAGGCGCAGCGCCGGATATCGCGGGGCGGAGCCCTATCGCGCGCAGAGCGAAGCGTGCCAGCGCGCGCTCGACGAGCTGTCGAGCACCCTGCGCGCCGTCAATCCGGACGTCACCGTGATCATCGGCGACGACCAGGACGAGTGGTTCTTCGAGGACAACATGCCGGCCCTGTCGGTCTACTGGGGCGAGACGGCGCCGCTGATCCCGCGCACGATGCCCCCGGGCTCGCGGGACGCGGCGGTGATCGAGGCGATCCGGCGCGGCTACGGCGACGTGGCGATGGACGTCCCGGTCGCGAGCGGGTTCGGCCGCTACCTGATCGAGTACCTGATCGAGCACGACTTCGACGTGGCCCACATGCGGTACGTGAAGCAGCCGTACGGCGGCAGTGTCGCGCGGCGCTATCCGACGAAGCAGGGCGAGCTCGACTACGTGCGCGAGACCGCCACCGCGGCCGCAGGGGCTCCCGCACGCGTTCTCGTTCGTCGTCAAGCGGCTCTTCGACAACAAGCCCAGCGCGATCCTGCCGGTCTTCCAGAACACCTGCTACCTGCCGAACCAGCCGACGCCCCGGCGCTCCTTCGCGATCGGCGAAGCCGTCGCGGGCGGCGATCGAAGAGTGGCAGAGCGACGCGTCGGTCGCCATCATCGCCTCGGGCGGGCTCAGCCACTTCGTCGTCGACGAGGAGCTCGACCGCGGGCTGCTCGGCGCGCTCGAGCGGAACGACGCGGCGGCGCTGCGCTCGCATTCCGCGCCATCGCCTGCACTCGGCCGCCTCGGAGTCCTTGAACTGGGTGGCGCTGGGCGGCGCGATGCAGCGGGCGCGGCTGAAGATGGAGCTGCTCGACTACGTGCCCGTGTATCGCACGCCGGCCGGGACCGGCGGCGGCTGGGCGTTCGCGCGCTGGCGCTGAGCGCCCGGCGCTAGGCCGTGAAGGTCGAGGTCACCTTCTGGTGGCCGCCGTTCTCCGTCAGCGCCTCTTCGCGGTAGAGGCCGAGCGCCTCGAGCACCGGGCGATCCTGGATCGAGAAGAGGATCGGCGGCGTCGCGCGACGAGCGTGTTGGCGTGCTCGTGCAGGGCCCACGACGGCAGCGCGATGATGTCGCCCTTGCCCCAGGCGAAGCGGCAGCCGTCGATGATCGTCTCGCCCGTCGCCCTGCGACCACGTAGTAGACGGCGCTGCCGGTGTGGCGATGCGCCTTCAGGCGCTCGCCGGGGCGGAGCATCTGGATCCAGCAGGCCATCGTCGGCAGCAGCGAGCGCCCGGTCTGCGGGTGCGTGTACTCGAGCGCGATGCCGTCGTGCGCGTCGCCGGCGGCGTCGCGCAGCGCGTCGAGCGACTGCCACGTCTTCTCCCAGGAGTAGAGCAGCAGCGGCGACGACTGCGGGCGCTCCTTCACCCACGTCGGGCTCAGGCTCGACGTGGCCGTGCAGCGTACGCGAGGCGTTGTTCGGCTTGGTCAGCGGCACCTGCGGCTGCGTCGTACATCTGGAAGAACATCGCGTTGAGCGACTGGATCGAGCGGGATGTCGAGCC
This sequence comes from uncultured Candidatus Rokubacteria bacterium, assembly GCA_963789955.1. Taxonomy (GTDB): domain Bacteria; phylum Methylomirabilota; class Methylomirabilia; order Rokubacteriales; family CSP1-6; genus AR31. The sequence goes on along the minus strand of CAWBMV010000006.1, from coordinate 47,496 downwards.
CGTCCATCCAGACGACGGGCTTGTCGGTCTCGTTGCCGTGGTCGTGCCAGGCCCAGCTCGGCGTCAGGACGAGATCGCCGGGCGCCATGTAGACGCGCTCGCCGTCGACCGCGGTGTAGGCGCCCTCGCCTTCCATGATGAAGCGGATCGCGGTCGGGCGTGTGGCGATGCGCGCGCGCCACCTCGCCCGGCAGCAGGAGCTGGACGGCGGCGATCATCGTGTTGGTCGTCGCCCAGCGGCCGTCGAGGCCGGGGTTGAAGAGCTGCAGCGCGCGGCGCTCCTCGCCGACGGGCACGACCTCGCCGGCTTCGCGCACGATGCGACTCGATCAGCGACGCCGTCCACATGTAGGGGATCGCCTTGCGGCTCGGGGTGCCTCGTCATCTGGCTCGCCAGCTCCCAGAGCCCGTACATGTGGGCGGCGTGCATCCTGTCGTGGAACTCGGTCTCGGCGGCGGTCGCGGCTGAGCGGTTCATCGCGATCTCCTTAGCGTGAAACGGGCGATTTCAAATCGTAAAATCGAAGCGCGTTCTGCCCGAGGATCTTCGCCTTCACACGCGGCTCGAGGTCTTTGCGGTGCAAGAGCTCGTCGACCGTGTGCGGCCACTCGCTGTCCCAGTGCGGGTAGTCCGAGGCGTAGAGGATGTGGTCCTCGCCGATCCAGCTGGTGACGTACGGGATCGTCTTCTCCTCCGGCTCGCACGAGAAGTAGGCGCGGCCGCAGGTCACGTACTCGCTCGGCTTCGCCTTGCAGAGCGGCGCGTCCCACGGCCGCTTCTCGAACTCGCCGTCCATGTGCTCCATGAAGAACGGCACCCAGCCGGCGCCCGACTCCATGAAGCCGATCCGCAGCCGCTGGAACTTCTCGAAGAGCCCGCCGTAGACGCAGCTGATCACGGAGATCATCTGCTCGGGCGCGTGAGTCCACGTGTGCACCGCCAGGAAATTACTGAACCGGTAGGGATCGCCGGTCTCGCTGCCCGAGGCGTGCATGCCCACCGGCACGCCCAGGCGCTCGGCCTCTTCGTAGATCGGCCAGAAGAAGGGATCGGCGACGTTCCGTCCGGGGATGAAGGTCGGGAACATGAGCCCGACGAGCCCGAGGCGCGACACGGCGCGGTCGAGCTCGCGCGCCGCCTCGGTCGGGTCCAGGTAGGGCACGATCGCCACACCCTTCAGCCGATCCGGCGCGGCCTTGCACCAGTCGGCCATGAAGTCGTTGTAGGCACGGCACAGCGCGGCCTGGTAGTCCGCCTCGCGGATCTCGCCGATGCGCAGGGCCGAGGTGGGATAGAGGAACGCGAGATCGATCCCCTCCTGCCCGAGATCGGCCAACATCTCCTGCGGCGTGTCGGGGTCGCGCCCCAGATCGCCGTTGGGCGCCTGGCGCCGGTCCCACTGGGCGCCCGGGAAGAAGGCGATGCGGCGGCGGTACTGCTCCGGCAGGTATTTCTCGTAGCAGCGGTGCGCGAAGTCCATGACATGGCCGTCGCCGTCCACGATGAAGATGCCGTCGCGCATGACGTCCTCCTTGCGGGCCCCTTTGCCTCGTCCCTCTGCTGGAGCACCTCAGCATATACAGCACAAGGAAGCGCCGTTCCCGGAAATCCGCCCCACGGGGCATTGCCGTCCTATGACCACCAGCCCCCGCCGCCCGAATGCCTCCGGCCTGCTAGGTCGCCCGTGGTTCTCAATCCCGTCCGGCGGCTCCCTGCCCGAGTCGGTATGGCGTGCGCGGAACGTCCCTCGCCCGTCGAGGCGCGGAATTCCCGTTGTCATAGCGGCCCCGCAGTGGTACACGTCCGGCTATCCGCCACGCGGAGGTGCCTCATGATTCTGATCATCGGCGGCATGGGTTTCATCGGCCTGAACACGGCCCTGCGGTTCCTGGAGGTCGGCAAGCGCGTCGTGCTCTCGCAGCACAGTGCGCGCCGCATTCCGGACGTGCTCAAGAGCGAGATCGGCACCCGCGTCATGATCGCGCAGATGGACGTGACCAACCCGTACGAGGTGTTCGAAGTCGTGCGTCGCCATCAGGTCGAGAGCATCGTGAATCTCATGGCTCCGCCCGCCCGCAGCCTCTCGACCGGGGCCGATTATCATCTCTACACGGCGGGTCTGCAGAACGTGCTCGAGGCCGCGCGCACCTTCGGGCTACGGCGCGTGTCGCTCGGCAGCTCCGTGGGCGTCTACGGTGGCATCCCGCACGGCCCCTACCGCGAGGACATGCCGCTGCCGGTGATCTCGCCGACACAGGTGTCGGCCTTCAAGAAGGGCATGGAGATGCACGCCCACTTCTACGCGGCCCAGACCAAGATCGACGTGGTCGCGCTGCGCATCGGCAGCATCTACGGCCCGTACTACTACAGCATGCACAATCCGATCAGCCGCATGTGCCACGGCGCCGCCCGCAACACCGAGCCGGATTTCGGCGACCGTCCCGACGGCAAGATCTTCGCGGACGACCAGGCCGACTGGACCTACGTGAAAGACGTCGCGCGGGGCATCCAGCAGGTGCACACGGCGGACAAGCTCACGCATCGCGTGTACAACATCGCGTCCGGGCGCGCGAGCTCCAACCGAGACGCGTTCGAGGCGGTGCGCAAGGCCGTCCCCGGCGCGCGGTGCTCAGCCCTGAAGCCCGGCAAGACGCCGGGCGGGTCGACGAATCCGGCGACCGATCTGGGTCGGGCGGCGGAGGTCGGGTACAAACCCGAGCACACGCTCGAGGGCGGGATCGCGGCGTACATCGAGTGGCTCAAAACCCACCCGCAATAGCTTCGGAGGACACTCTGATGGGACGACTGGACGGCAAGGTCGCGTTGATCAGCGGCGGCGCCCGCGGACAGGGCGCGGTCGAGGGGCGGATGTTCGTGCGCGAGGGCGCCTCGGTGGTGCTCGGCGACGTCCTCGACGACGAGGGCAAGAAGGTCGAGGCGGAGATCCGCGCCTCCGGCGGCAAGGCGACCTACGTGCACCTGAACGTGACGCGCGAGGCCGACTGGCGCGCGGCGATCGCGACGGCCGTGAGCTCCTACGGCAAGCTGAACGTGCTCGTCAACAACGCCGGCATCCTCTTCCGCTCGAAGATCGAGGAGACGTCGGAAGAAGACTGGGACCGCATCATGGCGATCAACGTCAAGGGCGTCTTCCTCGGCACGAAGCACGCGATCCCGGCGATGCGCCAGGCCGGCGGCGGCTCGATCATCAACATCTCGTCGACGGCGGGGCTGGTCGGGGCGCCGGGCTTCACGGCCGCCTACACCGCGACGAAGGGCGCCGTGCGGTTGTTCACGAAGTCGACGGCGGTTCAGCACGCGAAGGAAGGTATTCGCTGCAACTCCGTCCATCCCGGGCCGATCGCGACCGACATGATCAAGGACGTCCTGGAGAACAAGGCTCAGCTCGAGGCAGCGCATGCGCCGGCTGCCGATGGGCCGCGTCGGGACGCCCGAGGACGTCGCCTACGGCGTCCTGTACCTGGCGTCCGACGAGTCGTCGTTCATGACGGGGAGCGAGCTGGTCATCGACGGCGGCACGACGGCCGAATAGACTCGGCCGGGCTCGCTCACACACTTACAGGAGGACATCCAATGGCTCTGACACTCGCTGAAGCCAATCGCATCGTTCAAGCCGCGATCACCAAGGCCCAGGAGATGAACATCAAGGTCAGCGCGGCGGTCTGCGACGCCGGCGGGCGGCTGATGGCGTTCAATCGCATGGACGGCGCCATCTGGGGCAGCGTCTACGGCTCCCAGGGCAAAGCCATCGCCTCGGCTGCGTTCGGACGTGCCAGCGGCGAGCTGCAGGAGCGCGCCGGGAGCCCGATCATCCAGGGCATCGCCGCGGCCGAGGGCGGCCACATGATCCCGAGCATGGGCGCCGTACCGATCATCAAGAACGGCGTGGTCGAGGGCGCGTGCGGCGTGGGCGGCGGGACCTCGCAGCAGGACGAGGACGTCGCGAAGGCGGCGGTCGCGAAGCTGTAGGTTGTCCGCTCGCGCTCGCGTCTGATTTTCGATACGCCCGGAGATTTCGCAAGCCGACGGGTGTTGTTCGCTCGCCGGTTTGCGTTTTCTGCTTGACAGCTTTTCGGCTGCGCATCGGCTCGTTCCCAGCGCCTTTCTCTAGAATCGCATCAGCGATGAGCTAAGCGCTACCGGTTATGCCGTGAGGCGCTGACTCCCCAAAACGGCTGCTCGTAGCACGATCGTCGCTCCTGATGCCCCTGAGAGGCCCGCAAAATCCATGTGTAGAGTCTCTTGAAGAAGGAGGCTCGTCATGGACACGCTCGCGCTCGACCGTCTAAGCGATGAGATCGCCGAGCTGTCGGCTCACCTCGAAGCCGCGACCGCCCGGCTGCTGGATCTGATCCGCGAGTTCGACGCCCGTGAGGGCTGGAACACCACATCCGCCACTGGGCCCGTGGCGGACCGACGACGCTCTCGAATCTCGCGCTACTCATGTCGCCGGCATCATCGCGCCGTCCATGAGGAGGGCTATCAGCTCGATCGCGAGCCCAACGGTGAGCTTCGATTCCGGCGACCCGATGGCCAACCTCTGCCCGAAGTTCCGCCGTCACCTGACATGCACGGTGATCCGGCGACGCTTCTCCGCGAGCGAAACGATGCCGCTGGGCGTTGTTCTAGATGCTCAGACGAGTAGAGCCGGGATGGCTCGGTGAGCGTTTGAACGTCGGCTACGCGATCGATGTCCTGCACCCATGTGCCGTCGGACCGGGCACGCCGATCACGGCGATTGATCTGGGTGCGCCGCGGGTCAGCCCGCCGTAGAGCGAAGCTCGCGCACGAGCGCGAGCCCTTCGAGGCGCGCCGTAACGCTCGGGTCAGTCAGCTCCGGCCAGCATGCCGTCAACGACGCGGGCACCGGCGCCGGCGGCAAGACGCGCGGCGTCCTTGTCACCGCGCGCGGCGTGGAACCGCGCGAGCGCGGCGTACGTGCGCCAGAGCTGGGTCGGATTCCCGATGGCTCTCGGCGATCGTCCGTGCCTGGCCGAGCGCGTGCTCCGCGTCGGCCCAGCGTCGCGCGGCGGATGCCACCTCGCCGGCCAGCCGCCAGCCCTTGACGAGATTCTTCCGCGCGTTCGTGCGCGTGGCGAGCTCCAGACAGCGCTCGGCGTGGCGCCGCGCCTGGTCGAGATCGCCTTGCGCGAGCGCCAGCTCGCCCAGGCTCGCGCAGAGCCGGATCGAGTAGCGAAAGCGCATCCAGGCACTCGTCGCGGGATCGCGGGCGAATCGGTCGACGCGCTCGAGCATCTCGCGCGCGGCGGGCAGGTCACCCCGGGCCAGGAAGATGTCGCCGAGATTCAGCTCGGCGTTCGGCAACGTTCCGGGATCGTTCCGGCGGCGCCCGCCGTCGGCGCTCAGGCGATTGAGCTCGGCTGCCCGGTCGAGATCGCCGAGCTCGTAGTGCAGCCAGCCCAGGCAGTTCAGGAGCCGGTGGTGAATGACCTCGTCGCCGACCTTCTCGGACAGCTCGAGGCCTTCGTGGAAGGTGGCGAGGGCCTCCGTGTAGCTCCCCTTGCCGACCAGGGTGAGGCCGCGCAGGAAGGCGCTGAACAGCAGAGGCACCAGGAGATTCTGCTCGCGGGCGATCGCCAGCCCCTGCGCCTGCAGCTGATCGGCGGCCGCGAACTCCGACTCCCAGTTCTTGATCAGACCGCCCATCGTCAGGGCCAGGGAGTGGTGGATCATGTCGCCCGCCGAGCGGCTCGTCACGACCGAGCTCTGGATCGCGCTCTTCGCCTCGTCAAGGACGCCGGTCACGCCTTGCACGAATCCAATCGTGAACTGCGCCCGCGCCAGCACCGTCTCGGCGCCGGCCGGGGCCCGCCAGATCGATCGCCTCGCGCGCGTGCGCGACGGCGCCGTCGAGATCGCGGGCCCAGGTGGCGGCCCACGCCATCGCGGCCAGCGCCACGCCTTCGCGGGTGGCGTCGCCGGCATCGTGAGCCAGGTCGCGCGCGAGGCCCGCCGCTTCGCGCGATCGCTCGAAATCGCTGACCACGAAGTAGAGCGCGCTGCGGGCCTGATGGATCGCGATGACGCGCTCGCCCGTGCCTGGAAGACGCGCCGCGGCCTCCAGCGCGTCGTCGTAGAGCTCGAGCGCGTCGCGGGTGGCGAACGCCCGAGCGGCGGCCTCTGCCGCGCGGACGAGGTGCACGAGGGCGCGCTCCCAGTCCTCGGCCGCGACGTAGTGGCGAGCCAGCATACCCGCCACCTCGCCCACTCGGTCGCCGTGAAGGGCCTCGAGCGCCTGGGCGATCCGACGATGGAGCGTGCGGCGCTCGTGAGCCGGAATCGACTGGTACGTCACGTCGTGGGTCAGCGCGTGCTTGAAGGCGTAGGACACGTCGGGGAAGACGCGCTGCTCGTGGATCAGCTCCACGGCGCGTAGCTCGCGCAGCAGATCGTCGAGCGGCGCCGCGCTCTCGACGACTCGGCCGAGGAGCCCGCGCGAGAACTCGCGACCGATGACCGCTGCGATCCGAAGCGCGCGCCGGGCCGGCTCCGCCAGCCGATCGATACGCGCGGTCACGGCCTCCTGGATGGTATCGGGCACGCGCGTGGCATCGAGTGGGCCCGCCGAGCCCAGCTCACCGACCGATCGCACGAGCTCTTCGAGGAAGAAGGGGTTGCCCTCCGCCTTGCTCACGATCAGCGTCTCGACGTCGTCCGGCACCGCTGCGGCCCCGAGAAGCTCGCGAGCCATGTGCACGCTGTCGTCGGTCGACAGGGTCGTGAGCGCGAGCCGGGTGTGGAATGTCTGATCGCTGAAGGGCGGCCTGTAGCCGGGACGATAGGTCACGACGAGCAGCACGCGCTGTGCGGCGATGCTCTCGGCCAGGCGCGCCGCCCATTCTTCCGTGGCGGCGTCCATCCAGTGCGCGTCCTCGAGCACCATGACGTGCGGCTGGACCTCGGCCGCTCGCGCCAGCATTTGCTGCGTGGCGTGGACGATCTCCACCCGGCGGAGCTTCGGGTCCATGGTGCTGACCGCCCGATCGCCGGGATCGACTCCCAGCATCGATCGCAGGAACGGCAAGGTCGGGGTCAGACGCTCGTCCAGCCGACGCACCCGCTGCTCGAGCTTGGCGGCAACGGTTGCGGCGCTATCGCCTTCCTGGATCGCGCACGATTGCCGCAACATGTCGACGACCGGGTGAAACGGCATCGCCCGGCCGAACGGGACGGCCTGCGCCTCGACCCATGCCGCGGCGTCGCCGAGCCGCTGCCGGAGCTCCTGGAGGAGCCGCGACTTGCCGATCCCGGGCTCGCCGACGATCATGCACACCTGCCCCTGCCCGGCGCGCGCCTGCTCGAAGCGGTCGGCGAGCAGTCGGAGCTCGCGGTCGCGGCCGACGAAGCGCGCGCGGCGTAGCTCGCGCTCGGCGTAGCTCACGAGCCGGTACGCGGCTTCGGTACCCGAGGAATCGGCGATCCGTGCGAGCTCGAAATGCCGACCGAGCGAGCCGGCCGCGCGCGCCCCGACGATGACGCTTCCCGGTTCAGCCGCCGCGACGAGCGCGTCGAGGACCGCGCAGGCCTCGCGCCGGCCTTCGCTCTCGAGCACGACATCGCCGTCGCCGGGTGCGACCCCCAGGCTCGCGGTGTGGATCGCGATGCTCACATCGGGCCGGAGCGCGTCGTCGCGCCGGGCGCGCGCGGCCGCCTGGCGGATGGCCACGGCCGCGTGCACCGCGCGACGGGACGCATCCTCGGCCGGGTCGAGCCCGAACACCACGAGGGCGCCGCTGGGCCCGACGCTTTCGATCCAGCCGCCAAAACCCTGCGCCTTGTCCATGACGCCTTCGAGCGCCCGCGACATCTCGGACGAGTGCGGCTCGGTGCGCGGAGAGACGAGGGCCACTCGGAGCAAGGTCAGGCGGCGCGATTCCGCCGACCGGCACGCCGGGCGGAGGTGTCGCGACCGCGCTGTCAGGCCGCGGAACCGAGCCGGCCGGCCGGCCTCCCCGCCGTCGGGGCGAGTCGGCCTCGAGCGCGAGCCCGTGTCGGTCCAGCCGGTAGCGTAAGGTGTTGCGCGGCAGGCCGAGCCGCTCTGCTGCCCGCGTGATGTTTCCGCCGCTCGCCTCGAGCGCGTCGAGCAAGCGCGCGCGCTCGACATCACGCATGGCATCCTCGAGCGCGACGCCGGGGTGTGGGCTCGACATCTCTCGGGCCGAGGAGCCGGGTGTCGCTGGATCTGGCGTGAGCCCGAGCTCTTCCGCAGCCACCGCGGACGAGTCGGTCAGCAGCGCCGCACGCTCCATCACGTTGGCCAGCTGCCGGACGTTGCCGGGCCAGGCGAAGGTGCGCAGGGCGGCGCGCGCTTCCGGTGTCAGGGTCTTGCGCGCCAGGCCGTAGTCGTCGCAGGCGCGCGCGAGAAAGTGCTCGCCCAGCAGGACGGCATCGTCGCCGCGCTCGCGCAGCGGAGGTAGACGAAGCGTCAGGACCGCCAGCCGGTGATACAGGTCCTCGCGAAACCGCCGAGCGCGGATGGCCTCGTCGAGATCCTCGCTGGTGGCCGCGATCACCCAGACGTCGACGGTCTCGCTGCGCGTGCCGCCTAGCCGCCGGACCTGCTGGTCCTCGATCACCTTCAGGAGCTTCGACTGCAGCGGAAAGGGCAACAGCCCGATCTCGTCCAGGAAGATCGTGCCGCCGTGCGCGGTCTGGAACAGCCCGGCCTTGGCCTGGCGCGCGTCGGTGAACGCCCCACGCTCCCAGCCGAACAGCTCGGCCTCGATGAGCGTCTCCGGGATGGCCGCGCAGTTGACGTCGACGAACGGACCGCGCGCCCGCGCGCCGGCCCGGTGGATCGTCGCGGCCACCAGTCCCTTACCGGTGCCCGTCTCTCCCAGGACGAGGATGGGCGGCGAGCGGCGCGCCGCGTCGATCTGGCGGCCGAGCACGCGCGAGATCTGCTGTCGCAGGGCGACCATGCCCGCGCTCTGACCCATCAACGCGCCCACCGTCGTCACGGCGGACATCTTACCGCCTCGCGCGGCGCCGCCGGTTCGGGAACATTGCCCGAACCGCTGAGAACCGTCGAATGTCGAGAGACCGCCCGGCGATTCGTCGGTTTCGTCGGTTCGACGCAAGTCATCGAGATCGCTCGCGTGCGTCGTGGCATCGCGGCTGCACTCTGTAATCGCGTCGGCGGAACAACAGCCGAGAGATCACGAGGGCGCGACACGCGCACCCAAAGGAGACAGGCGATGAAGAGTCACGGCTACTCGTACCAGACGACCCTGGCAGCGTCGGAGCGCATTCACTGGCGCGTCGAGGACCTGATCGGCGACGACAAGACGCTCGACTTCTCGAAGCCGTTCATGCCGGAGTCGTTCGCGCGCGTCGAGCCGCTCACGTTTCTGAGCCCGCGCGAGCGGCTGGCGCTCAACCACATCCGCGCCATCGGCTATCTGTACACGTTCGGCCTCGTCGAGGAGTTCATCGTGCCCTTCGTGCTGGATCACGCGCGGCCCCAGATTCACGGCGACTCCTACGCCGTCCGCGCGCTGCTCGGGTTCGCCGCGGAGGAGGCCAAGCACATCCACCTGTTCCGCCGCTTCCGCGAGGAGTTCGAGCGGGGCTTCGGCACGCCGTGCGAAGAGATCGGGCCGCCCGAGGCGGTCGCGAAAGCGGTGCTCGCCCACCAGCCGCTGGGGGTGGCGCTGGTGATCCTGCAGATCGAGTGGATGACGCTCAAGCACTGGACCGACGCGGTGCAGGACAACCAGAAGCTCGACCCGCAGTTCAAGAGCCTGCTCAAGCACCACTGGATGGAGGAGTCCCAGCACGCCAAGCTCGACACGCTCCTGGTCGAGTCATTGAGCAGCACGATGGACGGGCCGACGATCGACGGGGCCGTCGAGGAATATCTCGAGATCGGCGCCATGATCGACGGGGCTCTGGCTCAGCAGGTCGAGTTCGACATCGAGAACCTGGCGCGCGCGACCGGCCGGAAGCTCAGCACGAGTGAGCGCGAGACGTTCGTGGCGACGCAGCTGCAGGGGCAGCGGTGGACGTATCTCGGGTCTGGGATGACGCACCCGAACTTCGTTGCGACGCTCGGCGAGATGCGGCCGGCGGCGGCGGAGCGACTGGCGAAGATCGCGAAGGACTTCTGCTAGGAGAGTGCTCGAGCCGGCTCGCGGGTTCAGCCCGCGAGCCGGTAGAACCGCTGCGCGTTCAGGCCGAGCACTTTACGGCGCGCCTCTTCCGGCAGCGGCGCGAGCCGCTCTTTCAACTCGCGCACGACCCCGAACGACGCGTCGATGTGCGGATAGTCCGACGCCCAGACGAAGTAGTCGGCTCCCAGGTGCTCGATCATCTGGGCGGTGACCGACTCGTCGGGATCCGCCGAGATCAGACACTGACGGCGAAAGTACTCGCTCGGCGCCATGCGGATCGGTGTCTGGTGAGCGAGCACGCGGTACTTGTGGTCGAGACGATCCAGCCAGGCGGCGATCCAGTTCGAGCCCGCCTCGAGCACGACGCACCGCAGGCGCGGATAGCGCTCGAACATGCCCGCGCTCAGCATCTGGGTGAACGCCGCCATGACGTCGATGGCGAGGAAGACGATGCTGAAGAGACCGTCCGACGGGTCCCGCCGCTGCCACTGTCTGAACCACTGCCGATCCCGGACGACGACGTGGAAGCCGACCGGCAGCTCGAGGTCCTGCGCCGTCTCCCAGAAGCGCGCGAAGACCGGATCGTCGAAGTGCCGCCCGCCGCGCGCAGCCAGGTCCGGCGAGAGGTAGATTCCGACGCAGCCGTCCTTGCGCGCGCGGATCGTCTCCTCGACCGCGCCTTCGGGATCCAGGAGCGAGATGTGCGCCACCGGATAGAGGCGCGTGGGTTCGGCACGACAGAACTCGGCCAGCCAGCGGTTGTAGGCGCGCGTGTAGGCAGTCGCGAGGGCGCCGTCGGTGACGTGGCCCTCCCAGCAGATCCCGATGGTCGGGTAGAGAAGGACGCCGTCGATGCCTTCGCCGTCCATCACGCGTAGCCGAGCGGCGGGATCGTAGGAGCCGGGCGGGCTCCCTTCCGCATAGCTGATCTGGCCTCGGGTCAGGAGCTTGGCGGTGTCCATGTCGATGCCGCCCAGGGCGCCGAGCTGGCCGCGGAGGGTCTTCAGCGGCTGGCCGTCGATCAGCAGGACCTCGAATCCTTGATCGTCCCGGGCGATGCGGATGGCGCGGTCACGGTAGTGCGGGTCGAGGTACTTGAGCCACGTATCCGCCGGCTCGAGGACGTGGCCGTCGGCGTCTATGACCCGCGGCGTCACTGCGTGCCGTCCACCTTGTAGGCAAGCGAGATGCGGAACGCGAAGCGATTCAGACAGTGGCGTGGCGCGACACTGGGCCCGCCCCCTTCGGTGCCGCGGCACATCTTGACGTTCTCCAGCTCCGCGCGCCGGGTGGCGACCATTTCACGCAGGGTGTGCTGAAGGTCGACCCCGCCACGCTGACAACGCGGATTGTGGCAGTCGAGCTGCGTGACGTTTCCGAGCGTTTGCCACTCGGGTTTGTGCGCCGCGCCCTTACCTTCTTCCAGCACTCTGACGACCAGCTCTTCGATTCCCGGATTGAGCTCACGGTACGGTCGCTGCCAGCTCATCGCATCATTCCCTCATCGCGGTACGCCGGCCGCGAGACCGGCGACTACGCCTCCCCCATCCAGGGGTCGTCCCAGCGTACCGCACATCGCCTGCCTGGGAATCACGCTCACTGAGCATCCGTCGCCTGCCGGGCACAAGTGCGCGGAAATCGGGCGTCTCGCCCGAATCGGCGCCTCAAGGCTCGCCCCGGCGGCTCAGCCCGGCGGCACAAAAGATCGCGAAACGCGGCTTTTCCGGTTCTTAGCGGAGCCCGAATCCAGTGGCATTGCGTTCGCAATCTGGTGTGTCCGAGATGAAGATCCTGTGCGCGTGGTGCTGCCGCGAAGGCCAGCCCGGCTACCTGGGTGAGAAAGAACCCCTCGAAAACCCGCTGCCGACGCACGGTGTCTGCGCGCACCACAAGGCCCAGCTCCTCGAGTCCTTGCCCTCCCGATCCTTTCCGGATGCCGAGGTGCTCATCGTCGTGAGCCGAGGCCACGCGGCGCTCTACGAGCGTCTGAGATGGTCATTCGCGGACACGGCTCGTGTGGAAGTCATCGTGGACCGTCGAGTCGCTGACCGGCGCGCGGCGCCTGTTCAGGGGCCGGTCGGGCGGCGTCATGCACGAACGCGGCGAGTTCGCGAAGGGACTGTTTCTCCCCTTGGCGATCTCATCGTTCTGCGGTTCACGCCGAAGGCGCCACTGAGTCAGGTGCAGCTCGATCAACGAACGGAGTCCTGCGAAGCGCTCGAACAGCGTTGAACGAAGCAACGCGCGCTCCACCGCGCGCCTGTCCCTGACGCGTCGCTCGACTGAGGTATCATCACGACGATGAACTGCCCGGGTTGCCGGATCGAGAACCCGTCGGGCGCTAAGTTCTGTCGCGGATGCGGCATACGGCTGGACGCGATCTGCCCTGCCTGCCAGCATTCAAACCTTCCCGGTAGCCGCTTCTGTAATGAGTGCGGCCATCAGCTGTTGTCTGGCGCGCCGGCGCCGTCGGATCGCGCCCAGGTCGGATACACACCCAAGCACCTCGCGGAGAAGATCCTCAAGACGCGGTCCGCCCTCGAGGGCGAGCGGCGGCAGGTGACGGTGCTCTTCGCCGACCTCGCGGGATTCACGCGCGCTGGCCGAGCAGCACGACCCGGAAGAGGTCCACGCCGATCGTCGATCGGTGCTTCGAACTGATCACGGCCGAGGTGCACCGGTTCGAGGGAACGATCAACCAGTACACGGGTGACGGCGTCATGGCGCTTGTTCGGCGCGCCTATCGCGCACGAGGACGCACCACGGCGCGCCGTGCATGCCGCCCTCGCGATCCAGCGACGGCGCTCCGTGACCTGAGCGGCGAGCTGGCGTCACGCCTCGGCCGGAGCCTCGAGATGCGAATCGGCCTCAACACCGGTCCGGTCGTCGTCGGCAAGATCGGCGACGACCTCCGCATGGACTACACCGCGGTCGGCGACACGACCAACCTGGCCGCGCGCCTGCAGCAGAATGCGCGACCGGGCAGCGTGCTCGTTGAGCGACTCGACGCATCGGCTGGTCGCCGGGTTCTTCGAAACGGTCGACCTCGGCGAGCTGCCTGTGAAAGGTCACGTGCCGGTCCAGGCGTTCGAGGTCCTGCGGTCGCGAGGCCGCACGGCGCGGCTGGACGTCGAGAGTGAGCGCGGCCTCACGCCCCTCGTCGGGCGAGACGCGGGAGATCGCCACGCTCATGGAGCTGTTCGATCGAGGTCCGCGAGGGCCGGGGGCAGGTCGTGTTCGTCGCCGGCGAGGCAGGCATCGGCAAGTCTCGGCTCCTGCTCGAGTTCCAACGGCGGCTCGCGGCGACGCGCGAGGCCGCGACGTGGCTCGAGGGCCGCTGCATCTCGTTCGGTCAGTCGATCCCGTTCCTGCCCGCTCGTCGATCAGCTTCGCGAGAACTTCCGCATCGACGAGTTCGACGGTGAGCCCGAGATCATCGCCAAGGTCGAGCACGGGATGCGCCGGCATCGGCGAGCTCGAACGCCCATGTCCCGTTCGTGCGCTACCTGCTCTCCGTCGATCCCGGGCGATCCCGCGGTCGTCGCGATGGATGCCGCGCACACGCCGCAAGCGCATCTTCGACGCGGTGCTCGCGATGTCCGCTGCGCGGCGCGGCACTCCGCCCGCTCGTGTTCGTGTTCGAGGACCTCCACTGGATCGACACGCAGCACGGAGGAGTACCTCGCCTCGCTCATCGACTCGGTGGCGCGACGCGCCGATCATGCATCGTCGCTCACCCACCGGGTGGGCTACACGCCGCCCTTCGGCACGCGCAGCTTCCACACGACGCTCACGCTCCAGTCCGCTGTCGGAGGCGGAAGCCCTGGCCATGGCCGGCCGGATGCTCGGCGCGAGCAGTTTCCGGCGCGATGCTGACGAGCGGCGCTCCTGGACAAGGCCGAGGGTGTCCCGCTCTTCGTCGAGGAAGTGGCCAAGACGCTTCTCGACCTCGGCATCCTCGAGCGCGAGAACGGCGGCTTTCGCATCGTGAGGGCGATCGGCGAGGTCGAGCGTGCCCGGACACGATCCACGACATCATCATGGCGCGCCTCGACCGGCTCGGCGAGGACGGCAAGCGCACCGTGCAGCTCGCCTCGGTGATCGGCCGTCAGTTCCTGCGACGCCTGCTGGAGCGCATCGCCGGACTCACCGGCGAGCTCGAGGGATTTCTCCAGGAGCTAAAGGCGCTCGAGATCATCTACGAGCAGGGGCTCTTGCCCGAGCCGGCCTACATCTTCAAGCACGCGGTGATCCAGGACGTGGCCTACCAGAGCCTGCTCGTCGCAGCGCCGGAAGGAGCTCCACCGAGCAGTCGGCCGCGCGATCGAGGAACTCTATCCCGATCGCCTCGCCGAGCACTACGAGGAGCTGGCGCACCACTTCGTCGAGGGCGAGCAATGGGACGAAGCGTTTCGCTACAGCGTCCTCGCCGGTGACCGCGCCGCCCACTCGTTCGCGAGCGCGGAGGCACGCAAGCACTACGCCCGGGCGCTAGAGGTTGCCGCTCGCGCGCGGCCGGCGGCGGGCGACCGGGAGCTGGCGAGCGTCCACGAAAAGCTCGGGGGCATCCTCTACATTCTGGCGGAGTTCGACGCCGCGGTGGCCGAGTTCGAGCGAGCCCTCGTGCTGATCCGCCAGCTGGGCGACCGGAAGCAGGAAGTGGCGACCTTGCTCGGCTTGGCCAACGTCTACAACTGGGGCCACAAGATCGGCGAGGTCCTCGCAACCGTGAACGGCGCCCTCGCGATCGCAACCGAGATTGGCGACACGGCGGGCCAGGCGGGTTGCCACGCCCTCCGCGGCGAGGCCAGAGGCGGCGTATATGGGCCCGTCGTCGAGGCGATGCGCGACGCGTCCGAAGCGGTGCGTCTCGCCCGTGAGGTGAGCGATTCCCGCCTCCTGGCGCAGTGCCTCACGTTCGCCGGCCGGCAGCTCGAGTGGCACGGCGAATACGACGTGGCGGTCGCGCATCTCCGCGAGGGGCTCGAGCTGGCGCGCCGCGAGCATTCTGGCTATCTGGTGGGCCTCGCGCTCTATCACCTTGGCCACGCCGCTCTGGCCCGTGGCGACTACGAGGGCACGCTGGAGCACTACCGGAGTTTGCGCGAATACGCAGAGGCTGCCGGCGACAAGCTCTACCTGGCGCGCATGCCGAACCTGTTCGGCGGCGTGTCGCTCGAGACGTACGATCTCGACGAAGCCATCCGACTCAACACCGAGGGCGACGAGACGAGCCGGCGACTCTGGCCATGGCCCGAGCCGCGCGGTCACTCGCTCTGGAAGCTCGGTCTCGCGCAGCTGTACCGTGGCAACCACGGGAGTGCGGAACGGGCGTTTCGCGAGGCGGAATCGCTTCGTGAGCTCGACAACTGGGGCCGTTGGACGTGGGAGAGCTCGCTCTGGAGGTCACGCGGCGAACTGTCGCTCGCCGAGGACAAGTACGAGGAAGCTTGGAGCTGGGCCTCGCGTGCGCTCGAGGCCGCGACCCAATGCCGCCAGCGCAAGCACGCGTCGCGTGCCATGAGACTACAAGGTGCGATCCTGGCGGCGCAGGGACGGCTAGAGGACGCCGCGCGAGCCATGACGGCCTCGCTGGATCAGGCGCGCATGCTCGGGACGGCGCGCGAATCCTGGATCGGGCAAGCAGCTCTCGGCCAGGTGCTCACCAGGCTCGGCCGGGATCGGGAGGCCGAGGCTCAGCTCACCGCGGCCGCGCAAACGATCGAGTCGATCGCGACGAAGCTCGTCACCCCGCAGCTGCGGCGGAGCTTTTTGGGCGCCGAGCCTGTGGCCGATGTGTTTCGGACGCTCGGGCGCACGCTGCCGAGGTCGGGGTAAAGGTTCAAGCCGGCCGCCGGGCCGCCCACGGGCGAAGCGCCTCGAATGTTGCCGCGGCGCGCAGCACCAGCGAGTCCTCCAGCCGTCGCCCGACGATCTGCAACCCGACGGGCAGACCGCTTCCCGTCCATCCGGCCGGGACGGAGACGGCCGGCTGGCCGCTGTAGTTGAACGGGTAGCAGAGTGTCCAGCCGAGGTGGGTCACCTTGCGGCCGGCCACCTCGCTGGGCCCGACGACGCCGAGCGGGAAGGCCGGCAGGCACAGCGTGGGGGTGAGCAACAGGTCGTAGCGCTCGAAGAATCGTCTGAGCGCGTCCACCATCGCCTGGCGCGCCGCCACCGCGCGCAGATACTCCACCACGCTCAGGCCGGCCGACGCTTCCGCGTACGCGACCAGCTCCGGATCCATCTGCGCCTTCTGCTCCGCGGAGCGAGCGGCGTGGCGCTCCGGCCTGAGCGCCGCCGTAGAGCGTTCTGCAGAATCGCGCTCGGATCGCCGAGCTCAGGGCTGGTCTCCTCGACCGCGAGGCCGATCTCCGAGAAGGCGCGAGCGGCGGTCTCGGCAATCTCGCGCGTCTCCGGTTCGACCGGAGCGAAGCCGAGATCTCCCGACCAGGCGATCCGAACCCGCTCACCAGCGCGCGTGCCGGCGAGTGGCTCGTCTACACGTCGCCAGGTAGTCCACTCCGTCGTCGGGGAGCGCGAACGCATCGCGGCGATCGTGACGGGCGATCGCGTTCATCATCAAGGCCACGTCGGACACGGTGCGCGCGAGCGGACACACGTGGGCGACCAGCTCGTTGCCGCCGGCGGCCGGGTACATCGGCACGCGCCCGAAAGTCGGCTTGAGGCCGACGAGGCCGCAGAAGCTCGCGGGGATGCGGATCGAGCCGGCGCCGTCCGAGCCGAGCGCCAGTGGCCCCAACCCCGCCGCGACGGCGGCCGCGCCGCCGCCGGTCGATCCACCGGGCGTGCGCGTGAGATCCCAGGGATTGCGCGACTCGCCGAACAACCGGTTGTCGGTCGAGCCGCGCCACGCGAACTCAGGCAGGTTCGTGCGGCCGACGAAGATCGCCCCGGCGGCGCGCAGCCGCGCCACGCTCGGGGCGTCCTGGGGTGCGACGAACTCTGCCTGCAGGCGCGAGCCGTACGTCGTGCGCTCTCCGGCCGTCCAGAGATTGTCTTTGATCGAGACGGGCACGCCGTGAAGCGGGCCGAGCGGTTCGCCGGCCATCACCGCCCGCTCGGCGGCGCGCGCTTCGTCGAGCGCTCGCTCGGCGTGGACCACGACGTAGGCTCCCAGCCGCTGGGTTCAGCCGGTCGATCCGCTCCAGCACGGCACCGGTGACCTCGACGGGCGAAAACGCCCGGCGACGGATCAGCTCCGCCAGCTCGACGGCAGACGTGAAGCAGAGGTCGGTCGCGTTCACGTGCCTCGCCTCGCGGCCCGAAGGGCCTCCGCGAGCCGCCGCGCGGTGAACGGCTGGCGGCCGGCCGCGACGCCGAGCGGCGCCAGCGCGTCCGCGACGGCGTTCGAGATCGCCGCCGAGGCGCCCATCACGCCGCCCTCGGCCATCCCCTTCATGCCCAGCGGGGTGCTCGGGTCGAGTCGCTCGAGATGCTCGACCTCGAACGATGGCATCAGTGCCGCCGTCGGGATCGCGTAGTCGAGCAAGGTCGCGCTGTGGTTCTGTCCGGCGGCGTCGTAGACGACCTCCTCCAGAAGCGCCCCGCCGAGGCCCTGCGCCGTCGCGCCGTGAAGCTGCCCCTCGACGATGCGCGGGTTCAGCATGCGACCGCAGTCCTCGACGATCGTGTAGCGCGTGATCGTCACGTCGCCCGTCTCGGAGTCGATCTCGATCTGGCAGATATGGGTCCCGCTCGAGAACGTCAGCGGCGGCGGATCGAACGCGTGCGTCGCCTCGAGCCCCGGCTCCATCCCCGCCGGCAGCTCCGTCGGCGCGAAGTACGCCTTCTGGGCGAGCTGGGCGACGCTCATGCCCGACGCCGGCGCGCCCCGAACCCGAATCGCCCCGTCGACCAGCTCCAGGTCTTCGAGCGGCGCCTCCAGGAGATGCGCCGCGATCCGCAACAGCTTCTGCTTCAGGACGCGCGCCGCTCCGAGTGCCGCGCCGACGCTCACCACGCCGCCGCGGCGCCGCGCGTGCCCATGCCGTACGGCGCGGCGGCCGTGTCACCGGACTGGACCCGAATCCTCTCGATCGGCACGGTCAGCTCGTCGGCCAGCGCCTGGGCGACCGTCGTCAGGTGCGTCTGGCCCTGACTGACGATACCGATCTGGGCCGCGACGGCGCCGCTGGGCTCGATCCGGACGATTGCCGCGTCGTGCCCGGACCCGGGGATGCCGGCCGTCTTGTAGAACTCTGAGCCGTAGGTGTTCGGCTCGACGTAGGTGGCCACGCCGATCCCCGCGATCCGTCCGGCCGCGCGCGCCGCTCGCCTGCTCGCGACGCCGGCCCGCGTAGTCGAACGCTCGCGAGCGCGCGCTCGAGCGTGTCGCGCGGATAGACCGAGCGGTAGACCATGCGCGGTCGCCGTCGTGTACGGCAGGTCCGAGTCCGACGAGCATGTTGCGGCGCCGCACCTCGATCGGGTCCAGCTCGAGGGCTCGAGCGATCGCGTCGATCGTCCCCTCGGTCACCCAGCTGCAGATCAGCATCGGCGCGCGATACGGGCCGGCCGGGCACTTGTTCGTCAGCACGGCCGTGATCGCGTAGCGGTAGTCGCGCAGCCGGTACGCGCCGGGAACCATCATGCCGACGACGCGCGCCATGTAGTTCGCCGGGAAGTACGCGTAGGCGCCGAAGTCGGTGAGGATCTGGACGTCCAGTCCGAGGATGGTGCCGTCCGACTTCACCGCGGCCCGGACGTCGACGATGTCCTCGCGGGCATGGAGCGCGGCGAGAAGGTTCTCGCGCCGGGTCTCGATCCAACGGACCGGGCGACCCAGCAGCCGCGAGGCCGCGGCCGTGGTCAGCTCCTCGCGGTAGAGCGGGATCTTCTGACCGAAGCCGCCGCCCACGTCCGGCGTGATCACCCGGACCGCGCTCTCCGGGAATCCCGAGCCGCGCGGCCAGCGCCGAGCGCATCGGATGCGGGATCTGGGTCGAGTGCCAGAACGTGAGCGTCTCGTCGCCGGGCAGCCAGCTCGCCAGACAGCCGCGCGGCTCGAGCGGCACGTGCGTCTGGCGGCCCTGATGGAAGCGCACCGCGACCACCCGGTCCGCAGCGCCGAGGGCCGCCGCGACGTCACCGCTGGCGAAGACACCCGCGTACGCGCGATTGGCATGGAATCGTCTCGTCGACCAGCGGCAGACCAGGATCCTGAGCCCGTTCGGGATCGACCACGGCCGGGAGCGGCTCGTACGCGACGTCGACGAGCGCGCAGGCGTCCTCGACCTGATCGCGCTCCTCGCCGATCACGCAGGCGACGGGGTCACCGACGAAGCGGACCTTGTCCAGTCGGCAGGGTCGACATCTCCATCGGCAACAGCCCCTCGATCGGCGGGCGCGATCCGGAGCGGCGCCGTCACGCGAGCGAGATCGTGACCGGTCAGCACGGCGACGATGCCGGGCTGCCCGCGCGCGGCGTCGACGTCGACCCGACGGATCCGCGCGTGCGCGTGTGGGCTGCGCACGAAGGCGGCGTGCAGCAGCCCCGGCATCGTGAGGTCGCCGATGTAGCTGCCGCGCCCGAGGACCAGCTTCTTCGTCTCGCGCGGACTCAGCGCCGCGCCGACGTAGGACATGGCGGCCCATGATACGCGCTCTGTGCTACTTTCGCCCCGGGGAGGAGCCATGGCGAACGAAGCCGCTGATCCAAAGGGCAACCCGATCGGCACCGAGCTCGTGTACGAGGACGACAGCGTGAGGGTCTGGCGGATCGAGCTGGCGCCGGGCGAGACCGCCGGGTGGCACACCCACTATCTCGACTACACGACGGTCGTCGTCGAGGGCGACCTCGTCGAGCGCCCGAACGCCGACGGCACCGTGGATCGGATCGAGGTGAAGCCGGGCGCGATCATGCGCTGGAACCAGGGCACCCTGCGGCACGCGCTGCGCAATATCGGGACGAAGACGTTCCGCAATGTCATCGTCGAGGTCAAGGGCCGGCAGACCGGCGCCTGAGGCGGCCGGCGAGGAGCGATCATGTCGAACGAGAAGCGACCGATGACCCGGCGCACCGCGCTGCGCGTTCTGGGCCTCACCGCCGCGGTGTCAGGACTGCGCGCCGGCGCTCCGGTATCCGCCGCGCCGACCGGCGAGGCCAAGATCGGGCTCGCGGCCGAGCCGAACACCTTCGACCCGCACCTGACCGTCGGGCGCAACACGCAGATCTTCATCGCCAACGTGTACGACGGCCTGACGGCCCGCGACGTCCAGGGCAACCTGGTGCCCGGCCTCGCCGAGACGTGGAAGCGCGTGAACGCGACGACCTGGCAGTTCACGTTGCGCAAGGGTGTGAAGTTCCACAACGGTGACGATTTCAACGCCGAGTGCGTCAAGTTCACCCTCGACCGCGCCACGAATCCAGAAACGAAGGCCACCATCAGCTCCGAGCTCAGCACGATCGCCGGGACCGAGATCGTGGACCCCTACACCGTGAACGTCACCACCAAGACGCCGGACTTCCTCCTGCCGGTGCGTCTGGGCGAGCTGTTCGGGCTGATGCTCTCGCCCAAGCACACCAACACAGCGGGCAAGGAGGCGATCGCCATCAAGCCCAATGGGACCGGCCCGTTCAAGCTGGTCACATGGGCGAAGAACGAGCGGCTCGTGCTCGAGGCGAACGAGAGCTACTGGCGCGGCGCGCCGAAGGTGAAGACGATCGTCGTGCGGCCGATCCTCGAGGATGCCGCGCGGGTCGCCGCCCTGCAGGCCGGCGAGGTCGATCTGATCGCGCCGGTTCCGCACGTGCGCATCGCCGAGCTCCAGAAGAACGACAAGCTCGTGATCAAGACGATCGCCGCGCCGCGCATCTTCCACGTGACGATCGACGTGCGCAAACCGCCCTTCGACAACGTCAAGGTGCGCCAGGCGCTGAACTACGCGGTCGACGTCAACGCGATCCTCAAGACCCTCTATTTCGGCCACGGCACCCGCCTGGCCACGGTCGTCGACAAGGGTGCCTTGGGCTACGACCCGAGCGTGCAGCCCTACCCGTACGACCCGAACAAGGCGAAGGCCTTGCTGGCCGAGGCCGGCTTCCCGAACGGCTTCGAGGTCGAGTTCGACAGCTTCACCGGCAGCATCGCCGATCATTCCAAGCCGGCCGAGGCGATCGTGGGCTATCTCCAGAAAGTCGGGATCAAGGTGAAGTCCAACGTCTTCGAGTTCTCCGCCTTCGGCCCGCGCCGGGTCCAGAACAAGACCGCGCCGCTGTTCATCTACAGCATCGGCGATGCCTACCTCGAGCCTTCCTGGGTGATCCGCTGGATGACGCAAGGCGGCCTCGGCATGCACTACAAGAACGCCAGGCTCGACGAGATGCTGACCCGGATCGAGGCGACCGACGATCCCAAGAAGCGCGCGCCCCAGTACAGCGACGTGCAGAAGCTGATCAAGGACGAGGCACCGTTCATCTTTCTCTACCAGGCCGACGCCGCATTCGGGATGAGCGCCCGAGTGGACTACACGCCACGCCCCGACGAGACCCAGTGGCTCTATCCGCTCCTGCTGAAGGGGTAAGAGCTTCCTGAGGTGCGGGCCTACATCGCCGGCCGGCTGGCGACCGCGGTCCTAGTGATCCTTGGAGTGTCCGTCGTCTCGTTCTTCCTGACGTTCCTGACCGGGGATCCCGCCGAGATCATGCTGCCGCCGGGCGCGACGGCGACGCAGATCGAGAAGTTCCGGGCCGAGTGGGGCTTCGACGATCCGCTGTTCGTTCAGTACTGGCGGTTCCTGAAGCGCGCGGTCCACGGCGACTTCGGCGTCTCGTTGCGGCACGGCCAGCAGTCGCTGCCGTTGATCGCGGCGCGACTTCCCGCCACCCTTCAGCTCACCGTGACGGCGATGCTGCTCGCCATCGTCCTGGCGGTGCCGCTTGGCGTGCTCGCGGCCACCCACCGCGGAGGCCCCGTCGATCTGCTGGCGATGGGTGTGGCGCTAGTCGGCCAGTCCGTTCCGAACTTCTGGCTGGCGATCATGATGATCCTGCTCTTCGCGGTCTCGTGGGGACTCCTGCCCACGTCCGGGCGTGGCGGCGTGCTGCACGTCGTGATGCCGGCGGCTGCCATCGCGATCAACCTGATGGCGCTGCTGACCCGCCTGGTGCGCTCGACCATGATCGAGATGCTTTCCGAGGACTACGTGCGCACGGCTCGCGCGAAAGGGCTGCGCGAGCTGTACGTGACGAGCCGCCACGCCCTGCCCAACGCGCTGATCCCGCTGGTCACGGTCGTCGGCCTGCAGTTCGGGTACATCCTCGGCGGGGCCGTGGTGATCGAGACGATCTTCACCTGGCCGGGAGTCGGGCTGTTCACGATCCAGGCGATCCTCAACCGCGACTATCCGGTGGTCCAGGCTTCGGTGTTCATCCTGGCCACCGCAGTGGTCTTGATCAACCTGACCGTGGACCTGCTCTACTTCTGGCTCGATCCGCGAATCCGGGTGACGTAGCTGAATCCCTCGATCCGGCTCGTGCGGCGCAGCCCCCTGGCCAGCGCCGGCGCACTGATTGTCGGCCTGGTCATTTTGGCCGCACTGGCCGCGCCGCTGCTGGCCACCACTGATCCGATCGATCAGGACCTGACGGTGGCGCTCAAGCCGCCGTTCTGGGCGGAGGACGGCTCACTCCGTCACCCGCTGGGCACCGACCATCTCGGGCGAGACGTCTATTCCCGTCTGATCTACGGCGCCCGGATCTCGCTGACGATCAGTGTGCTGGCGGCGTTCCTGGGGGCCGTGGTGGGGGTGATCGCGGGGCTGGTGGCGGGATACCGCGGCGGGCGGGTCGATACGATCATCATGCGCCTGGCGGACCTGAACCTGGCCTTTCCCCTTATCTTGTTAGCGCTGGCCGTGGTGGCGCTGCTCGGCGCCAATCTGAAGAATCTCGTGATCGTGATGGCGATCACCACGTGGATGATCTATGCCCGCGTGGTACGCGGGCTGAGCCTCGGGCTGCGCGAACGTGAGTTCGTCCAGGCGGCCCGGGCGCTCGGAGCGCACGACACAAGAATCATCGCTCGTCACGTTCTCCCCAACGTGCTGGCACCGGTCATGGTGATCTGGACACTCGAGGTGGCGCGGATCATCCTGATGGAGTCGGCGCTCTCGTTCCTCGGCCTGGGCGTGCCGCCGCCGACGCCGACGTGGGGCCGGATGCTCGCCGAGGGGCGCGACTATTTGACGGTGGCGGGGTGGATCGCGGTCTTCCCGGGGCTCGCGATTCTTTTCACGGTACTGGGGATCAACTTTCTCGGGGATGGTCTGCGGGATCTGCTCGACCCGCGCCTGCGGCGGCAAACTTAACGGACGCGACCCGATCAGCCCCCGGCTGTTCGACCGGTCGACGCGGAGCCTCGCGGGGCCGGCGCACCGCGGAGCAGGCCCTCTGTACTCAAGTCCTCATCAACGTCAGGCCAGTGGATACCGAATCCGCCGCCGGCCACACGCCAGTTGGCGCGCTGCTCGGGGGTTGCTGACAGGAGACGCGGAAACCAGACGAGCGGTACCGAAATGGTGCGCCCGTCCAGGAGATCGACGATCAGATCGTCCTCGGTAAACCGAACACCCCTCACACGCTCGCCCGGGCGACCCTCCGAAGTTTTCATTCCAAGCCTCCAGCAGTTGTGGCTCGTGCTCAACGACGAGTTTCTGGATGCGGCGCAACTCAACCGTCGTGAATCCAAGGTTACTCGCCAGCGCCACCGGGGCCAACCAGAACTTCGCTGAGTCATCATCACGGTCTACGTGGACGTGCGGCGGCTCGTTCAGGTCGTGGCTCACGAAGTAGATGCGATACGGACCGATCCGACGAACTGTAGGCATCCCTCAATTCGCCCACGCGACGACGATTGCCATGAGGGAAAGCTAGGCAGCGGCATCCCCACGGGTCAATGCTGCGAATCATGGACACTGACGGTGTCGCTGGATCAGATGCGCACGCTCGGGACGGCCGCCGGGGCCTCGCGGGGCCGGTGCGCCGCGGAGCAGTCCAAGCTACGCAGGTCTTCATCGATGCCAGGCCAGCAGAAAGGCTATGCTCCCCTTCATGGGCAGTAACCGCCTTCAACTCGGACTCTTCGGCGCGAATTGCTCGAGCGGGAGAACCTACGCCGACGCTCCCCGAGCGCTGGGAGGCCAGCTGGGAGAACAACCTCAGGCTGGCGCAGATGGCGGACGAGATCGGGATCGAGTGCATGGTGCCGATCGCGCGCTGGAAGGGCTACGGCGGCGACGTCCAACCCCAACGGCTCCAGCTTCGAATCGATCGCCTGGGCGTGTGGCCTGCTGGCGGCCACCCGTCGCCTCCACGTGTTCTGCACGGTCCACGTGCCCCTGCACCATCCGCTCGTGGCGCGCCAAGCAGATGGCCACCGCGGACCACATCGGCCAGGGGCGCCTCGGCGTGAACATCGTCTGTGGCTGGAACGAGGACGAGTTCCAGATGTTCGGGGTCACCAAGAAGGAGCACGACGACCGCTACGCGCAGGGCGAAGAATGGTGGAGCATCGTCAAGCGGATCTGGGCCGGCGAAGCGCCGCTTCGACTACGACGGGAGCTACTACCAGCTCCACGGCGTGGAAGGCTCGCCGCGGCCCTTCGGGAGCGCGGACCCGCTGATGATGAACGCCGGCAGCTCCGACGCGGGTCGCCGGTTCGCGATCCGCCACTCGGACATGCACTTCGATGCGGTCGAAACACCCGAAGCCAGCACCGCGCGCATCGCCGAGACCAAGCGGCTGGCGCGCGAGCGCGGCCGTGACATCCAGGTCTGGACGCCCGTGGGTATCGTCTGCCGTCCTACCCAGCAGGAGGCCGATGACTATCTGCAGTACGTCGTCGATCACGCCGACTGGGGCGCGATCGGCCATCTGGCCGACATGCATGCGAAGGAGAGCCGCCGACGAAAACGATCCCCAGCGCCTGGTGCACAGCGCGCACAATCCGCTCGCGCGACGAGCGCTCGGCGCGGGGGTCCTACTGCGTCGTGGGTGATCCTGATGCTGTCGTGACGGGAGTTCTCGCGGCTTCGGGCGGCGGGGCTGGACGGCCTGGCCATCAACTTCGTGGACTATCTCAGAGAGCTACCGTATTTCGCGGCGGAAGTGCTGCCTCGGCTCGAGCGGCTTGGGCTCCGAGCCCGGGCGGACGGAGGTGAGTGATGTCGAGCTTCATCGGACAGCAAGCGGTGGTCATCGGTGCCGGGATGGGCGGGCTCACCGCGGCCCGGGCGCTCGCGGACCACTTCGAACGGGTGCTGGTGCTGGAGGGCGACGTGCTGCCTGCCGATCCCCTCGACCGCCACGGTGTGCCACAGGGTAGGCACGTGCACGCGCTGCTCGCCGGCGGACAGCGCGCGCTCGCCGAGCTCTTTCCTGGGTTCGAAGACAGTCTCTCGAGCGCCGGCGCGGTCCGGTTCCGCGTCGGGCTCGACATGCGGGTCGAGCGCCCGGGCTTCGACCCCTTCCCGCAGCGCGATCTCGGCTTCGACGCCTTTGCGATGTCGAGGCCTCTCGTCGAGCTGACGGTCCGCCGGCGGGTTCAGGAGCTGCCGTCGATCGAGCTGCGACAGGGGTGCCGCGTGCAGGAGCTCGTGCACCGGGCCGACCGCGCCGCGGTGACCGGAGTGCGCTATACCGATGCGTCGGGACGACCCGAATCCGTCGACGCCGATCTGGTGATCGACGCCTCCGGCCGCGGCATGCTCACGCTCGACGCGCTCGCCGCACTCGGCCGGGTACCGCCCGCCGAGACGACGATCGGCGTCGATCTCGCCTATGCCTCCGCCGTGTTCGCGATTCCCGACGATGCGCCAAAAGACTGGAAGGGCGTGTTCTGCTTCCCGGGCATCGGCCGGGCCAGCCGGGGATCGCTCATGCTGCCGCTCGAGGGCCAGCGCTGGATCGCCACCGTCGGGGGCCGTCACGGTGACATTCCTCCCGGCGACGAGGCGGGGTTCATGGAGTACGCGAAGGGATTGCGGGCGCCGACCATCTACAACGCGATCAAGCACGCGAAGCGTCTGGGCGACATCGCGCGCTTCCGCTTCAACGAGAGCGTGCTCCGCCACTATCCGAGCGTAGAGAGCTTCCCGCGCGGCGTCCTGCCGATCGGCGACGCGATCTGCCGCTTCAATCCGATCTACGGTCAGGGCATGAGCGTGGCCGCGCTGGAGGCCGTCGCCCTCGGGCGACTCCTCGCGGCCCGCGCGCGCGAGCGCGATCCGCTCGGCGAGCTGGCGCCCGCCTATTTCGCGGAAGTCGCGCGAATCATCGACACGCCGTGGGCGGCCGCGGCGATTCCGGACTTCGTTCACCCGGACACCCGTGGCGAGCGGCCGGCCGACTTCGAGCAGACCTTGAAGTTCGGAGCCGCCCTCGGCAAGCTCGCCGCTCGCGACCCGGCCGTTCACCGGCTCACGTCAGAGGTGCAGCATCTGCTGAAGCCGCGCAGCGTCTATCAGGATCCGGATCTGGTGCAGCGCGTACGGGCCATGATGTCCAGGCCAAAGGAAGGCAACCAGCCATGAGCGAGGTCACGCACCGCACCGTCGAGACGAACGGCATCCGCATGCACGTGGCCGAGCAGGGCGCCGGCCCGCTCGTGATCCTCTGTCACGGCTTCCCGGAATCCTGGTACTCCTGGCGCCACCAGCTCGCCGCCCTGGCCGCGGCCGGCTTCCACGCGGTCGCGCCTGACATGCGCGGCTACGGCCAGACCGACGCGCCGGCGGAGGTCGAGGCCTACACGCTCTTGCACCTCGTCGGCGATATGGTGGGCCTGGTCAGCGCGCTCGGCGAGAAATCGGCGGTGATCGCCGGGCACGACTGGGGCGCGCCGGTGGCCTGGCACGCCGCGCTCCTGCGGCCCGACGTCTTCCGCGGCGTGATCGGTCTCAGCGTGCCGTTCCGGCCGCGTGGCTCCGTGCGCCCGACGACGATGATGCCGAAGACCGACGAGGCAATCTTCTATCAGCTCTACTTCCAGACTCCGGGAGTGGCGGAAGCGGAGCTCGAGCGCGACGTGCGCGCGACGATGCGCCGGCTCGCGTACTCCGGCTCGGGCGACGCGCCGGCACGTGAGAACGTTGCCATGGTGCCTCGGGGCGGCGGCTTTCTCGATCACATGACCGATCCGGAGACGCTGCCGCCGTGGCTGACTGCTGCCGACATCGACTTCTATGCCGGGCGAGTTCGGGCGGACCGGTTTTCGCGGCGGGCTCAACTGGTACCGCAACATCGATCGTAACTGGGAGCTGCTGGCGCCGTTCGCGGGCGCGGTCGTCAGGGTCCCCGCGCTCTATGTCGTCGGGGACCGCGATCTCGTTGTGCGGTTTCCCGGGATGGATCAGCTCCTGGCGAATTTGTCGAAGTTCGTGCCTCAGGTTCGGCGGACGACGCTGCCGGGGTGCGGGCACTGGACGCAGCAAGAGCGGGCGCGCGAGGTGAACGACGCGATGCTCGAGTTCCTCAAGGGCGTTTGAACGCGCGTCGGGCACCGATCTGCAGGGAGTCGGGCGTTTCACCCGAATCGGCGGATGTCAGATGACCGGTGAGCGTCGGGCCCGATCGCACGAAACATCACTCACCGCACGGCTTTAGGCTCTCGGCAGCAGCCTGGGATCCAGGTGGCATCGCTTTCGCTACCCTGTCGCGCCCGGATGAAGATCTTGTGTGCCTGGTGTTGCGGCGAGGGCCAGCCCGGCTACATGGGTGAGCGCGAGCCGCTCGACAACCCGGAGCTAACGCATGGCATTTGCGCGCACCACCACACCTTGGTGCTGGAGTCTCTCCGCCATCGCGATGGTTTCGTGACCTCATCGAAGATCGGCGTGCCGGCGCTCTAACCATTGGTGCTGTCGGGTCTCGCAACCGGGGGTCGAAGTGTCGGGGCGCTATTCGCGTGGACCGGGCTAGTCTGCCTTCTGCTGGTCGCCGCCGACGGCATCCCTGATACCGAACAGTTCGACGGCGCCCTCGTCGTCGGCCCCCTCCTGACAACTGGCACCGACCCGTCGGCCGACTCGCGAGTCAATCACACCGTTGCGGTTTCGCGTGCTGCGCCTTCCGCCTATCTGGCGTCGTTGCTTCGTTCTCCTCCTTCGAGCTCCCAGACGTCCTCGATGTGATTTCGAATTCTAGACGCTCGAACAGGAGGACTTGTGATGGAGCTGATACTTCGCCTGACGAGGTTGAGCCTGGTGGGGCTCGTAGCGCTGGCCGGGGCGTTCCTGGCAGAAGCGGGGACCGCCGCGGCCGACGACGAGAAGCGCATCGAGTTCGATATGGTGCGCTCGGCCACCGCGCTAAACGCCGGCTGTCTACCTGATGCGATGGCCCGAGTGACCATCGAGTCGAAGGGGCCCGTCGAGCACATGGACGTGCACGTGAGCGGACTGCCGCCGAAAACGGAGTTCGACTTCTTCGTGATTCAGATCCCCAACGCGCCCTTTGGCCTGGCGTGGTACCAGGGCGACATCGAGACCAACCACGAGGGACGAGGTCACCAGAAGTTCATCGGGCGCTTCAACATCGAGACGTTCATCGTCGCGCAGCCTCCGGCCGGCCAGGAGGCTCCCGTTGTGCACGACCACGCACCGTTCCCGGATGCTGCCTCGAACCCGGCGACCGAGCCGATCCATACGTTCCACCTGGGCTTGTGGTTCAACTCGCCCACGGACGCCGCGAACGCGGGGTGTCCTGGGGCCGTCACGCGGTTCAACGGGGACCACAACGCCGGGGTTCAGGCGCTCAGCACGCGGAACTTCCCGAATCTCGAGGGACCCTTGCGGCAGCTGACGCCTTGACGCGCTGGCGGAGACTGGAGTGCTCCCCGCGGGGCTTGAGCACTGGGGAGCACTCCAGGTTCGTCATGGGATGGCGCCGCCGCCTGCAGCTCGCATTCAGATCAGGATCGGCATCGCGACGCCTCGTCGGCGCGCGTCGAGGGTACGACCGGACCGAATCCATGTGATCGAATGCGAGCACGAGCGACAGCGCTCGGTTTA
Source organism: uncultured Candidatus Rokubacteria bacterium (assembly GCA_963789955.1). GTDB lineage: Bacteria > Methylomirabilota > Methylomirabilia > Rokubacteriales > CSP1-6 > AR31. Next base: position 18,308 of record CAWBMV010000006.1, on the reverse strand, counting down.
TCGGGATCCACTGCACGTCCGATGACTCCGCATCGGGCTCGCCCCGTTTCTCGAGGGGCTCGATGATGAAGTCGAAGGCGATGTTTTGCCGATCCTCGCGCGGCCGATCCGGTCGCGAGTTGATGCGCAGGAGACTCAGCACTCGCCCCTCCCAACCGGTCTCCTCGCGGAGCTCGCGCAGGGCGCCTTCCGCCAAGGTCTCGTCGCGATCCAAAAACCCGCCCGGGAGCCCCCATTTGCCTCCTTCGGATAGGTGCGGCGCTCGCTTCACGAGCAAAAGGCTGTCGTCTTTTTCGACGATGGCATGCACCGCCACGTGCCGGAGCCGGGCACGGCCACCGTCTTCGAACGCGCAGGTGATCACAGTCTCAGCCTCACGCCGGCGCGCTCCTCTTGCAGCGTCGAGGCCTTGAGCCGATCCGCGTCGCCCCAGCCGCGGTTCATGGCCTCCTGCAGCTCCATCCGACAGAGATCGAGCAGACGCGTGGGGACCTCATGGGCTCGGGCGAGGTCCGCCGCCAGGCCGAAGTCCTTGTGGGCAAGCGCCAGGGCGAAACGTGCGGCGAAGTCTCCGCGAAACAAGGTCGCCGGCATCCGCTTGGTGAACGTCATGTTCTGACCCACGATGCATCCGGCCCCGAACGCCTCGACGAGGCGAGGCATCGCGACACCCGCCTTGACCCCCAGGGTCATGCACTCGGCGATCAGCAAGTCGACGCTCATGGCGAGCGCATTGTGGACGATCTTGGTGACCGACCCCGCGCCGAGCTCTCCGACCCAGACCACGCTCCGAGAAAACGTATCGAGCACGGGCTTCACCGACCTCAGGATCGCCTCGTCGCCGCCCACGAACAGGTTGAGCTGACCTTCGAGAGCGCCCTCGCGTCCGCCGTCCAGCGGCGCGTCGAGCAGCTGCGCCCCGCGCGTGGAAAGCGCCGCGCCCACGTCGCGGACGACTGCGGGATCGTTGGTGGTGTGATCGATCACGACCACTCCCGACCGCACGCCCTCCACGACGCCTCCGGCACCGAGGGTCACCGTCCGCATCTCCGGGGGCCCGGGGACGCAGACGCAGACGACGTCGCACTGCGCCGCTACCTCGCGCGGCGAATTCGCCCACACGGCGCCGCGCTCGAGTAGCGAGGCGGCAGCGTCTCTTCGCAGATCGTGGACCATGAGCGAGAACCCCGCCTGGCGCACGAACCCCGCCATCGGCGCCCCCATGTTGCCAAGGCCGATGAACCCCACCCGCATCGCGTTCTCCTCCCTTGTCAGCCTGATTCAGGCTTCTCCGGCAGCAACCCTTCCGGCCGCCGGATCATCATCGTCACGAGCACCACGCCAACGAGAATCTGCTGCGCGGCGGCGAGCCGCACGCCCGTCAGGAACGGGATCACGTCCTTGGCGAACCGGCTCCCTTCCAGCAGGCCGAGGAGCACCAGCGAGCCGAGGAGCGCGCCGCGGTTGTTACCGCTGCCGCCCAGGATGAGCGCGAGCCAGACGAAGAGGCTCTCCTGCGGAAGAAACATGTTCGGCTCGACGTACGCGAGATAGTGCGCGAAGAGCACCCCGGCGAGGCCCGCCACGCCGGCCCCGATCGCGAAGGCCTGAACCTTGAAGCGGAAGACCGGCTTGCCGGCGACAGCCGCGACGACCTCGTCCTCCCGGATCGCGCGCAGCACGCGACCGAAGGGCGAGCGGCGCATGCGCTCGAGCGCAGCATAGACCAGCCCGACCGCGGCCAGCACCAGGATCAAATAAAAGAAATGATACTGGCCGGGGAACCAGGTGTGGAGCGGGCGCGGGATCGCGGTCACCCCGTTGGCGCCACGGGTGAGCCAGGCCTCGTTGAGCAGAAAGAGCCTGAGCACCTCGGCGAATCCGAGCGTGACGATGGCCAGATAGTCCTCGCGCAGTCGCAGCGCCACGAGCGCCAGCGCGGCGCCCGCGGCCGCCGCGAGCGCGATGCCCGCCGGCCACGCCAGGAGCAGGGACACGCCGCCGACGGCCAGGAGTGCCGAGGTGTAAGCGCCGACGGCGAAGAACGCGACCGCGCCGAGGTTCACCAGGCCCGTCAGCCCCCACTGGACGTTCAGGCCGAGGGTGAGGAGCGCGCGCACGCCGACGAGGGTGAGGATGGCGGTGAGGTACGCGATCACGCGCGCCTCGTCACGAGCGCGCGCCGGCCAGGCCGCTCGGGCGGACAAGCAGGACGGCCAGGATGATCACGAAGCCGATCGCGGTCTTGTAGGTCGGGGGCACGAACAAGGTGCCGGTCTCCTCCACGATGCCCACGATCATGGCCCCGGCGAGGGCGCCAGGCGCGGAGCCGATGCCGCCGAGAATCGCCGCGGCGAAGACCGAGATGATGAGCCCGCCGCCCATCAGGGGGTCGATGCTGGCGTCCAGGCCGAGGAAGACACCGGCGCCGCCCGCCAGAGCGCCGCCGCCGAACGTGGCGACGGCGATCACGCGATCGGTGGGGACGCCTTTGACAGCAGCGAGCAGCGGGTTGTCGGCCGTTGCGCGCATCGCGATGCCGAGCCGGGTGCGGAGCAGGAACGCCTGCGCCAGCATCATGAGCATTACCGCGGCGCCGAGGATCAACAGCTGGTCGCGGCCGATGCGCAGCCCGGCCACGCTGGCGGCGCGCGTCACCGGGACGTCGTAGGCGCGGAAGTCGTTGCCCCAGGCGAAGCGCACGACGTTCTCCAGGACGAAGGCGACACCGATCGACGCGATGGCGAGTGAAAACGGCCGCCGGCCCCGCATGGGGCGAAAGGCGATGCGGTCCACCGCGAGGGCGACGGTACCGGTCACGACGAGCGCGCCGAGCCATGCCACCGCGAGGGACACATGCGCGCCGGCGTTCAGCACGAGGGCGGCGTAGGCGCCGACCGTCAGGTAGGTGCTGACCGCGAAGTTGGGAAAGCGCAGGAGCCGCCAGAGCAGCGAGAAGGCGACCGCCGGGAGGGCGAGAATACCGCCCGTCACGATTCCGTTGAAGACGTACTGCGCGATGGGCGGCATCCGCGCGCGAGCCGATCAGGGATTGATGACGGTCACGAGCTCGGACTTGCCCTTGCGCACCTGCTGCACGGCGAAGGGCGCCGAGAGGATGTCGCCGATCGCGTCGAAGTCGCACGCCCCCGACGCGCCCTCGTAGTTGATCTTCTTGCCCTCGGCGAGGAGCTTCGCACCTTCGGCGAAGGAGTACACCGCGGTCCCGGGCGGGTTGGCGACCGCGCGAACGTGGTCCTTGATCACGGTGCCCGACGCCTCGCCTTTCCCGGCCGCCAGTGCCAGCGCCACGATGGACATCTGGTCCCACGCTTGCGGCGCGTAGGGGCTCGTGTCGTTGCGCGGCACCGCCGCGGAGAACTCCTTGTAGGCGGGAGAGTCGAACAGGGGCGCGCGGTCCATGTTCCAGATGCCCTCAGACACGTCGGGGCCGGCGCCCTCGATGAACTTCGCGTTCACCGCGAAGCTCGGCGCGAGGATCGCGCCCTTGTAGCCCGCCTTGTAGATGTCCTTCGCCATCACGACCGAATCAGGGGTGTAGCCCTCGAGCATGATCAGGTCGGGATTCGTGGCCAGGATGCGCGTGACCTCGCTGCGGTAGGACGGTTTCTTGTCCTCGTAGATGAGGTCGTCGGTGATGGTCACGCCGGCGGCGCGCACGATGGCGCCGAACGCGTCGCCGAACGAGCGGGCGTACGGCGTCTGCAGCGCCAGGTACGCGACGCGCTTCCACTCCTTCTTCGAGACGACGAACTTCGCGTACATGCTCCCCTGGAGCTTCGTGTTGGGCTGGGTGCGCGCGACGTAGCCCTTGTGGTCGCCCTGCGTCACCGCGTCGGCCCCCGACACCCCGATGAGGAACACCTGCGCCTCCACGCACACCGGCCGGACAGCCAGGGTGACGGCGGAGGCCCAGGTGGAGACGATGGCGATGACCTTGTTGACGTCGATCAGCTTTCGTGCCGCGCGCACGCCGGCCTCGGCGCTGGTCTGGTCGTCCTCGTGAAAGAGCTGCACCGGCCGGCCGAGGATGCCTCCCGCCTTGTTGATCCGCTCGACGACAGCTACCACCGAGCGCTGCATGTCCGGGCCGTACGAGCCGCCGGCGCCCGTGAGCGGGCACAAGGTCCCGATGTTGATCGGCGCCTTCGACTGCGCCGCGAGGATCGCCGGCGCGCCCAGCACCAGTCCGGTCGTGGCCGAGGCCTTCAAGAGCTCGCGTCGCGTCATCGTCGCCATGTCCGGGCCTCCTGCGTGAGGTCTAGCCGCCAAGATAGAGACGCCGAATGTCAGGGTCGTCGCGCAGCACGTCGCCAGGTCCCTCCGCGCGCACGCGCCCCATCGCGAGCACGTACGCCCGCCGGCACAGGGCGAGCGACTCGCGCGCATTCTGCTCGACCAGAAGGATGCCGAGACCTCGCGCGTTGATCTCGCGAATGCGATCGAACACCAGGCGTTGCAGCGCGGGCGCGAGACCGGCCGAGGGCTCGTCGAGAAGCAGCACGCGCGGCTCCACCATCAGCGCCATCGCCATCGCCAGCATCTGGCGCTCGCCGCCGGAGAGCGTCCCTGCCCGCGAGCGTCGTCGCGCGGCGAGGATCGGAAACAGCTGGACAACCGCCGCCGCCCGTTCGCCGAACGAGCGGCTCGCCGTCCACGCGCCGATGGTCAGGTTCTCCCACACGCTGAGCGACGGGAAGACGTTGGCCTCCTGCGGCACGTAGCAGAGCCCGCTCTCGACGATCCGTCGAGTGCCCGCCCCGGTGATGTCGGCGCCCTGCAGCGCGATCCGCCCCCCGCGCGGCGGCACGAGACCCGCCAGCGCCTTCAGCAAGGTCGATTTCCCGGCGCCATTGGGGCCGATGACCGCGACCAGCTCGCCGGCCTCGACGCGCAGTGAGAGGCCGCGGAGGATCTCGTGGTCGCCGTAGCCGGCCGAGAGGTCTCGCACCTCGAGGAGGGCCGTCACGCGGCGGTCCCGAGGTACGCCTCGAGCACACGGGGATCGCGCCGGACCTCGGCGAACGGCCCCTCCATGAGAGTCCGCCCCTGAGCCATCACGATCACGGGATCGCAGAGCTCGGTGACCAGATCCATGTCGTGCTCGATGAGCAAGAACGTCCGCCCGGCGGCGCGAAGCGCCTGGATGGCCTTCACCAGAGAGCGCATCAGAGTGGGGTTCACTCCAGCACCGGGCTCGTCGAGCAGGATGATGCGCGGCTCGCTCATCAAGGCACGCGCCAGCTCGAGCAGCTTCTTCTGCCCGCCGGAGAGTGTCTCCGCCCGCTCGCCGGCCAGCGGCGCCAGCTCCACCGATTCGAGCATCGCGTGGGCGCGCTCGCGCAGGCGCCGCTCCGACGCCGCGACGAGTGCCGGCGACGTGAAGACGCGCGTGAGCCCTTCCCCCGGCTGCGACTGCGCGTAGACCATCACGTTCTCCAGCACCGTCATCCGACCGAGCGGCCTCGGGATCTGGAACGTGCGCGCGATGCCCCGCCGCGCGATCGCGTCGGCGGAGAGCCCATCGAGGCGATCGTCGCCCAGACGGATCTCGCCGCCGTCGGCTGGTGTGAGGCCGCTGATCACGTTGAAGAGCGTCGTCTTGCCCGCACCGTTCGGTCCGATGAGGCCGGTGATGGAGCCCTCGCGGACGGCCAGCGTGCATCCGGAGAGCGCCTCGACACCGCCGAAGCGCTTGGTGATCCCGGTGACGGAGAGCAGTGGGGTCGTGACGGATCTCCCGTGGCCCCGGATCATACGTCATACGCGGCGCCAACGGCAGCGGACCCGGCCGTGAGGTTTCGTGGTACGGTCGTGGCGTTCGCGCAAGCGTCGCGCAAAAGGAGCAGCGGATGACCGACCGACCCGACCTGGTGATCGACGGCGACGGACACGTGATCGAGGTCGACGCGACCTACGAGCGGATCGACCCGCAGTACCGCGAGCGGCGCCCCCGCTACACGCAGGCGGGCCGTGGCTACATCGTGCGTCTCGTCGACGGCAAGGTGTGGGGCCCCGAGACCGACATCGGTTTCGTCGGCGTCAACGGTAACCTGCCCCCGCCGAAGGGCAAGGCCATTCACTATCGCCGGATGGGCACCTATAATCCGTGGGCGCGGCTCGCTGACATGGACCGCGACCAGATCGACGTGGCCGTCATCTATCCGACCGACGAGCTCCCGCTGACGGTGACCCGCGACGGCGGCTTCGCCGCGGCCCGCGCGGCCGCGTACAACGACTGGCTTCACGACTATTGCGAGGTGTGTCCCTCGCGGCTCAAGGGCGTCGGCCTGGTGGCGCTGCAGGACGTGCAGGGCGCGATCGCCGAGATGCACCGCGCGGTGAGCCGCCTCCACATGGTGGCCATCCAGATCGGCTGCACGGTGCGCGAGGACACGCTGCTGAGCGACCCCCGCCTCACCGACTTCTGGGCCGAGGCCGATCGCCTCGGCGTGCCGATCGCCGTCCACGGGCCGGCGCTGCCGTCCTTGTTCCGGAGCTACTTCGACCTCAACCGCCCCGACCACATGCTCGAAGCCTCGCACATGGCGCATACGTTCGCGCAGATGCTCGCGTGCTCCAACATCGTGACCAGCGGCTTGCTGGAGCGCTTTCAAAAGCTAAAAGTGGCGTTCCTCGAGGCCGGCGCGGGCTGGGTCCCCTACTGGATGCACCGGATGGACGAGTACAACGAGGTCGCGCCCGAGCGATGGGCGCACATCTCGGCGAAGCCGAGCGAATACATCAAGGGTGGCCGCGTGTTCTTCAGCTGTGAGCCCGGCGACGAGTTCATCCCGTTCTTCGTCGAGCACGTCGGCGAGGACGCGATGGTGTTCGCGTCGGACTACCTGCACTTCGACGCGCTGTTCGTCGGCGAACCCGGCCACGACGGAAACCCGTACCCTGGAACGGTCGCCACCTTGCTCGGCCGAAAGGACGTGTCCGATTCGGCCAAGCGCAAGATGCTGCTCGATAACAGTTTGCGCTTTTACGCCATGGACAAGGCGGCGCTCGGCCGCCGCGGCGCTCCGGTGTCGCGGCCGGAGCCGGTGGAGGCGCGGCGGAACATCATGCCGGGGACGATCTCGGCGCGCGACGACTGAGGGCGTTCTGAGCATCAGAGCGGTCCTGCTCGCTCTCGTCCTGCTGCTGCCCATCCAGGCTGTCCGACCAGACCTCGCTGAAGCGCGGCCGAGGATCCTGCTGGTCTTCGACGAAGACGATGACTTCCCGGGGCTTGCCGCCATAAACCAGAGCCTGCGCGAGGCTTTCACGACGGGCCTCGGGAAAGACGTGGAGTTCTACAGCGAGTCATTGAATCTCTCCCAGTTCCCGGGTCCGGACCACGATGGAGTATTACGAGACCAATTCCAGCGCAAGTATGCGAAGACGCGCCCGGACCTGATCGTCGCCGTCATGGGCCCGTCTCTGGACTTCCTGCTGCGGCACCGAGGGCTCTTCCCTGGAGTCCCAGTGGTCGTTTGCGGAGTGGATCGGTCCGATCTCGAGGGCAAGGCGCTCGGGGCCAACGTCACCGGCGTCGTGGTGAAGCGCGATTTCGCGCCGACGCTCGAGATTGCCCTCAGGCTGCAACCGGACACCCGGACGGTGTTCGTCGTGGGCGGCGCCTCGGGATACGACCGGTACCTACAAGCCATCGCGCGTCGTGACTTCGCGCCGTTCGAGCGCCGAGTCTCCATCACCTATCTGACCGGGCTGCCCATGAGCGATCTGCTGCCGAGGCTGTCCCGCCTGCCGCCCAACAGCGTCGTTCAGTACCTGACTCTATTCGCCGACGGCGCCGGGCGCGCCTTCATTCCCCACGAGGCGCTGTCACAGGTTGCCGGAGCGGCCAACGCTCCGGTCTACGTGTCGTTGGACCAGTACCTCGGTCGGGGGGTGGTCGGCGGCCACGTCTACAGCGTCGACAAACACGGCCAGCATGCGGCGGAGATCGGCGTCCGGATCCTTCGCGGAGAGACTCCCGCGAGCATTCCGATCGCCGAGCCCGCGGCCTACACCGATCTGTTCGACGGGCGCCAGCTCCAGCGGTGGGGACTAGACGAAGCGCGGCTTCCCCGAGGCAGCGTGGTGAGGTTCCGGACGCCGACGGCCTGGGATCGGTACAAGTGGTACATCGCGGCTGGCGTCATTCTGCTTCTCATGCAGAGTGCCCTCATTGCCGGTCTGCTCGCGAATCGAATCGAGCGCCGCCGCGCTCAGCGCACGCTGGCCGAACGCCTCCGGTTCGAGACGCTCCTCTCCGAGCTCTCAGCCGAGCTCCTCACGCTGCCGGCCGGTGCGGTCGACCACGCCATCGAGCAGATGCTCCAGCGCGTGACGGAGACGCTGGACTTCGACCGCGCGGCCCTGGCTGAGCACGGGGATCGACCGATGCGCACCACGCACGCATGGACCCGGGCGGGGGTCGCGCCGCTCCCGATCCCGGTAGCTGCGGCGGAGGACTTTCCGTGGCTCAATTCGCGGATCGCCAGCGGCGAGGTGGTGCGGATCTCGCGCCTCGACGATTTGCCGGATGCAGCAGCGGCCGATCGCCAGAGTCTCGCAGAGCGTGGCGTTCGCGCCCTGGCCGCGCTGCCGCTCCGCGCCGACGGCGCGGTGATCGGCGTCCTCGCGTTCAGCCGGCTGCGCGGAGAACGCGCGTGGCCCGACGAGCTCATCGCGCGTTTACAGCTGCTCGCCGACGTCTTCGCGAATGTCCTGGCGCGCCGGCGCGCCGACGAGGCCGTGCGGAAGAGCGAGGAGCGGCGCCGGCAGGCGGAGGAGGAAGCGCTGCGACAGCGCGACGAGCTGGCGCACGCGCTGCGCGTCTCGACACTGGGCGAGCTGACCGCGTCGATCGCTCATGAGATCAGCCAGCCCCTGTCCGCCATCTTGACGAATGCCCGGGCCACGCTCCGGCGCCTGGTCACCGACGAGCCGAAGCGTGCGGAGATCGAGGAGGTACTCGGCGACATCGCCAGCGACAGCGAGCGGGCCTCGCAGACGATCCACCGGCTCAGGACCCTATTCCGCAAGGCGCACTCGGAGCGTGTCGCCGTGGACATCGACGCGATCATCGAGGACGTGCTCGGCCTGGTCCGCAGCGACATGGTGGGCAAGAGAATCATGCTGCACTACGCACGGGGATCGTCCCTGCCGCCCGTGCTCGGCGATCCGGTCCAGCTCAGACAGGTCTTCCTGAACCTGATCGTCAACGCCGCGGAAGCTATCGGCTCGACGGAAGACGGCCCCCGCGAGATCCGGATCTCTACCAGCCAGCCCGACGTCGGCCAGATCGCCGTTGCCATTCAAGACAGCGGCATCGGAGTCGAGGCATCAGAGCTCGAGCGCATCTTCGAGCATTTCGTGACCAGCAAGCCCCAGGGGCTCGGGATGGGGCTGGCCATCAGCCGCTCGATCGTGGAGGCCCACGGCGGGAAGATCTGGGCGACTCGCAACGAGGGTCGGGGTGTCACGCTGCACGTCGCGTTCCCCTCAGGCCGATAGCGCTGCGAGCTCGTGCGCCTCCCGCTCGACCTTGCGATTGATCTGGCTGGCGGCATCGAACGTGCCGTGGAGCACGCCCCAGCTCGCCATCCAGTCCCACGCCCAGCGCGCTTCGTCTTCGGGAATCGGGGTCGGCTCCCTGAGCTGGATGCGCCCCAGGTTGAAGTCGTCGGCTGTCAGCGCCTGGACCGCGGGGTCACCAGCGGCCCAACCTTCCTTGAAGTACGTCACGTACCGACGCTTGTCGGCCTTGATGCGACGAACGGCCTGGGTCACGCCCCGGAGGAACGCGGCGTAGAGCGCGGGATCCAGGTCGGGGCTGGCGACCCATGTCCCGTGGAAGAACGTCGTCGAGACGAGACGACAGCCGGCCTTCTCGGCCACGGTGATCCATGGCTCTTGCAAAACCGTTGCGTCGAACTCGCCGCGCAGCATCGCCGCAAATCGCTCGCCTGGATGGATGACGGCGGCGCACGTCGAAATCGCGTCCCGTGGAACGGCGCCTTCGAGCATCTGGAGCCCGGCGTAGGCGGTGCCATTGCCGTAATCCAGTCCCACCTTCCGGTGTGCCAGCTCCTGAGGCACGTAGACATTCGAGTCGGGAGGAACCACGAGGGCCGCGCAGACGATCATCGACCGGCGACCGATCTGAAGCGCACCAACCCGGCTTTCCGCCACCCGGCGGTTATTGCCGCACTCTCACCCCTGGAACATCGTGGCGTCGCCGCGTTCGTGAAGCCGTCCCTGATTCGTCACCGGGCTCGACAACGTCCCTTCTGTCGTGGATCGGATGTCGCGGGACTCTCGCGACGCCATGCGGAGATCGAGTCCCTCGGCGCCGAACAGGCCTTCGTCCATGGCGACCAGCACGTCGAGACTGCTGAACGCGGACACCGGCTCGATCGTCATCTTCATTAGGAATCCTCCATGGCGCGGGGGCCCGGGAAATCTAGTGCCACGACGATGAGGATAGCGGCTTCATGACGAATCCGCCAGCATGAGAGCCGACATTCGTTCTACCGCCAGGGTAGCCCATAGATCGCGGCGGCGTTTCCCCCGAGCACCCGCCGCGCCACCGCGAGCGCGTCGTCAGGGTCGAGCGCGCCGAGGGCGATCAGCTCGTCCAGCACCGTGCCGAGCCCGCGCCGCCCCCAGCGCGCGGCCAGCCAGAAGAGCTCGGGGATCTGCGAGGCGTCGCTCGAGTAGACCACCTTGCTCGTCGGCGCGAGCCCCAGCAGCTGGCGCAGCATCGCCGGGATCTCCGCGGCGAGATGCGGGATGGCGAGGCCCACGTCGGCCCAGACGTTGGGGTACATGGCCGCCAGGTAGCCGAGCTCGCGCACGTAGGGATAGCTCGCGTGCAGGAGCACGAAGGGCACGTTCGCGTAGCGGCCGCTCTCGAGCAGCGGGCGCAGGTGCAGCGGATTCGCCTCGCGAAGATCGAGATCGGCGTCACCGAAGCCGGTGTGGAACTGCACGGGCATCGCCTGCCGCTCGGCGATCTCGAGCGCGCGCAGGAGCAGGTAGTCGTTGAGTGGCTTGTCGGCGAGACGCACCCGGCCGTCGCGCCGCGCGCGCTCCTTCACGGGGCCGAACGCGGCGGCGGCATCGCGCGCGCGACGTCGGCTGCACCGCGAGCCCGGTGCGGTACGCGACGATGCTCTTGAGGCCGACGTAGCCGTCCGCCCGCGCGCGCTCGACGGTCGCCGACGTAGGCGTCGAGCACGGCGTCGAACGTGTCGTGGCGGACGATCAGCTCCTGCGCCAGCGTCTCCAGGCGCAGGAGCGGCAAGACGCGACACGGCAGCCGCGCCGCCAGCTCCGACGGCGGCAACGTCGCGTCGGTGCGATAGCCGTGATCGACGAGCAGCACGGCGATGTTCGCCTCGCCGAGCAGACGCCGCGCCAGCGCGTCAGCGGACGTGCCGGCCGCGCGCGGCGAGCACGGCCTCGGTCGTCGGCGCGCAGCCCAGGAACGCCGCGAGCTCCCTGATGGCCCACCGGTAGAAGATGGTCTTCGGGGCGTGGCGCGCGTGCATCGTCGGATCGTCGCTCTCGGTGAAGAACCGCGCGTAGACGGCGGCGTCGGTGACGGTCCCGTCGCGCAGGAGCGCGTGGCAGTGCTGGTCGAGGATGGGGACGGCGCTCGAGGTCCAGCTCAGAACTTCCAGAAGTGATGCTTCGTCTCGAAGTCCGCGCTCTCCTTGCCGAACGCCTCGGCCTCCGAGCGCTTCACGGCCAGGAACGCGCGGGCCAGCATCGGGCCGAGGGCCCGCATGAGCACGGCGTCGGCCTCCAGCTGGTCGAGCGCCGCGCGCAAGCGTGGTCGGATACCGCTGGATCCCGCGCTTCTGCCGCTCGCTCTCGGAGTAGGTCGCCCGGGTCGACGAGCACGGGCTCGCCCGGCTCGAGCTTGCGCGTGACGCCGTCGAGCCCGGCCGCGAGCAGTCCGCCCAGCGCCGAGGTAGGGATTCGACGACGAGTCCGACGCCTTGAGCTCGGCGTTGGTCGAGCCGGCGCGGTCGGAGGGAAACGTCGAGGGCACGCGCACCGCCGCCTCGCGATTGTCCGGTCCCCACGCCGTGTAGGCGGAGCTCCAGAAGTGCGGCTGCAGGCGGCGGTACGAGTTCACGCTCGGACACGTGAGCGCGAGCAGCGCCGGCAGGTGCTCGAGCACGCCCGCGATGAAGTGATAGCCGAGCGCGCTCACGCCGTAGCGGCCCTCGCGGGTCGTACATGCGGGATCGGCGGCCCGCCGCGTCCCACAGGCTGAAGTGGATGTGCGCGCCGTTGCCGGCCTGGTCGACGAACGGCTTGGGCGCGAGCGAGGCCACAGAGCCCGTGGCGGTAGGCCACGGCCCGCACCGTCTCGCGATAGAAGACCTGGCGGTCGGCGGCCTCGAGCGCCGGCGCGTGGCCGATCGACAGCTCCTGCTGGCCGTGGCCGAGCTCCGGGTAGTACTGCTCGACCTGAATGCGCTGCGCCTCGAGCGCGGCCACGATGTCGTCCATCACGGGCGCCGCCGTCGTCATGCCGATGGTGGAGAAGCAGAGGCTCTCGTCGAGCGGCGCGAAGCCGCCGTCGGGCTGCTTCACGGCCAGGGTGAACTCGCACTCGAAGGCGGCCCGCACGCTGAAGCCCGCCGCGGCGCAGGCGGCGATCTGCCGCTTGAGGAACGCGCGCGGGCAGGCCTCCCAGGGCGCGCCGTCGAGCGTGCGCATGTCGCTCGTCATGGCCGCCGCGTGCGGCGCGTACGGGCAGCACGCGTGAACGTCTGCGGGATCGGGGACCAGGCGGATCTCGCCGACCGGGCCCATGCCCTCGACGGGCTGGAGCTGGTCGAGCATGTTCATCGCCTGCATGGCCACCGTGAGGCCGATGCCGTCGGTCGAGCCGCTGCGCGAGCCCGTCCACGTGCGTGGCCTTGCCGCGCGTGATGCCGCCGTTGTCGGTGTAGAGGAAGCGCACGAGGCGGACGCCGGCGCGACGGGCCTGCGCGGTCAGGTCATTACCGGGTCGTCGGGGACGCCGGGTGGCCATGGCACGCGTAGGATACTCGCCCCCCGATCCTTTCGGATGAGTCCAAAGAGCCCAAAGAAGTATGCGCTTCGCACCCAGGTCCAATTTCGAGCCGTGCCGATCTGAGCTACGCATTGATCCTTCGGACCGAAGCCGAGCGGATTTTCGGGTTCGCTGGGATGACGCGAACACCAGGAGGTCAGCGATGCCTAGCCGGGACAGTGCTGTCGGAGTCAGTTGGGAACGCGGGTGGGCGCTGAGCGTAATCGTCGTGGGGCTCGCGGTGGCTCTGGGACTGGCGCGCCCCTGCACCGCGGCGGTCGTCGAGTGTGCCTCCGGGGACGTGGCCTGCCTGATCGCCGCCGTCAATACGGCAAACGCGAGCGGCGGAACCAATACGATCCAGCTGCAGCCCGGGACCTACTCCTTGAGGGCGCCGGACAATGACACGGACGGACCGAATGGTCTCCCCTCGATCATCAGTGCACTGACGATCGTCGGAGCCGGGGTCGGCACCACGATCATCGAACGGGACCCTACGGCCCCGGACTTCCGTTTGTTGCACGTCGCGGCAACCGGTCTCCTGAAACTCGAACGCCTCACGGCGAGGGGTGGCCGCGTCACGGGGATGTCCTCTGGTGGCGCGGGGATCCTCAATCGCGGTACTGCAATCCTCAGCCAGAGCGCGCTGACCGATTGTATGACCAGGGGCGCCGATGCCGGCGGTGGCGGCGGCATAGTCAGCGTTGGCAGGCTGGTCATCGCGGGGAGCACCGTGTCTCATAACTCCGCAGGCGGGTTCGGCGGGGGGGTCTTCACCCTCGGCGGGCTGCTGACGGTCGTCGACAGCACGATCAGTGGCAACACGGGCAATCTTGGCGGCGGCCTTTTCATTGGCGGCCAGATGGCGATCATCATCGGCAGCACGATCGCCGACAACATCTCCACGGACGGCAGCGGCGGCGGCGTCTTCTCCGAATCCCCCGTAGCCATCATCAACAGCACGCTCACGGGTAACTTCACCAACTTTGGAGGAGGGGGACTCGCAGACTCAGGCGGAGGCGGGATCATCATCAACACCACCATCGCCAATAACGATATTCCCGTCGGCGGCGAGGCCTTGTTCGCCAGCAGCGCGCTAGCTGTTTACAACACGATCGTTTCCGGCCGCCAAATTCTCGGCCACCCGGCCTGCTTCGGTCAGGTCACTTCGCTGGGCAACAACCTGTTCTCTGACTCCAGCTGCGCCGTCGGGTTGCTCTCGGGTGACCTCTCGGGCGACCCGCGGCTCGGAGACTTCACCGACGACGGGACGCCGGGCCACGGGTTCCTACCGCTCTTGCGGCGCAGTCCAGCGCTCAACGCGGGCGACGCCGGAGCGTGCCTGCCGACCGATCAACGAGGGCACCGGCGGACGGCCAAGGGCTGCGACATCGGCGCGATCGAGGGTACGCGTCCTTAGCACGGTCGCGTCGCCATCTCCGCGCGAGAAGAGGAAGTCGAGGGTGCGCGGCACGGCAAGTCTCGCCTGATGGAGGAGGTTGTGTCCGCTGTATCATCACGCGCACATTGACGCGACTGCTCTCCGCTGAATAAACTCATCCTGATGGCTTCACGACCACGCAAAGGCAAGGGGAAGTGGAGAACAGCGGGTAGTGACGACGCCCAGCCCACAGGATTCAATGCTCTGGAGATCGCCGAGGCTGGCCGCAGGGTCTATGAGCGCCACCGGCGCGACTTCGAGCGTCATCATCCAGGTCAATACGTTCTGATCGATATTCGAACGGAGAACGTCTTCATAGCCGAGTCGCCCGAGGCCGCCTATCGGCAAGTTGAGCTCGAGCAGAGGGAGGGCCCGTTCTACCTAGTCCGCGTCGGCGAGCGAACCGCGTTCCGCTCGCGTCGCCATCCGAGCTCCATGGAGCCCACTTTGAGCCCGTGCCATGCGTAGTGATACCGTGGTCAGCATGGGCAGCAAACCTCGCGCGACTAGGAAGTACGCGATTCGGGCGGTCGTGTTCCAGGAGGGTGAATGGTTGTGCGCGCAGTGCCTGGAATACGACCTGGTAGTGCAGGCCAAGAGCCTGCAACAGCTCTCTCGGGCGCTACAGAAGCTCATCGTCGGCCACATAGTGGTGCGACTCCGCCACAAGCAGCAGCCCTTCCGCGACCTCCCGCGAGCACCTGAGAAGTACTGGGCGATGTTTCGACAGTCGCGACTGAAGCTCCCGGCGACGTGGTTCAAGCTCGGCGTGCTGAGGTCCCGCGGCGTCGTGGTCGCACCACCCCAAGTTCGCATCGCCGCTCCAAGCGCCGCCTAGTTCGTGGTTCGAGCCTTCTCCCAGATGCCCACTCTGGGGGAATTCATCGCTCGCGCTCGAGCGTATGGCTATACGAAACACACCATTCACATTCCAGAGCTCGGCGCGCGCATCGTCTACCTACGGCGTGGGGCCGGTGCCTCTCCGAAGCTAGTGGACCTACCGTTGATGCGCGAAAGTGACCGACTCACCAGGGCGGCGGTCGAAAGCCTCTGTCAGGCGAGCCGGCATCCCCAAGGAAGACTTCGGCCTGTAGCCGCGTCGTCGGCCAGCCAGTGGCGCAGCGCGAGCGTCGCGCGGCAGTCTTCAGTTACCGCCAAGATCACCTGGCGTGATGGTCTTGAGGAACTCTGGCACCCCTCTCCGGACCGGCGCCGGCTGCACGGGTGTGACCCTGACGGGCACAGCAGAGATCGTCTCGGAGCTCCGCGGCTCAGGGCTGACCGTCGCGCTGCGCGACGGGGCTGTCGAGTCGACCTCGCTCAAATTATCTTCCCAGGAGGACCACGGGGCGAGCAGCCGGATGTCCACACGCCGGGCCTTAGCAAGGATCTCCGGGCTTGGCTTCTCGCCTGTCGCCAGCGTCGCCTTGCCCATGGAAATCGCTCTCGCCTGGCGCAGCTCGATGCCGTGTTGCTGCACGAGATATCGCATCACGGCCTCGACGCGTTCGCGAGCGAGCTCGCGATCGAATCGGTCGCTCCCGCGCACATCGGCGAAGCCCTGCAGCTCGACGACCGCATTAGGGGTCAGCCATGAGAGCCTTGGCGACGGACTCGAGCTCATCGGCGTCCTGGCTCCGGACTTCAGTCTGACCGGAATCGAAGTAGACGGATTTCGTTTCCACGAGCCGGTATCGGTTGCGAGTCGCGAAGCGCTGCGAGAGCCGAGCTTCGACATCGCGCGCCCCTGCTTCGGCGCCGCCGGCCGCGGCGGGCGTCCGCCTCACTCACCCGCACATCGAGGCCGTTGATTCGCTGGTCGGCAACGTCGACCGCCTGCCGGGTTTCCCCGGCGCGCTCAGCGGTTTCACGCAGCTTCGCCTCCTGGGCATTCTCGGTCGTGGTCATCTGCTCGGTAATCTTGCGCTCCGTCTCACCGACCTCCTCCCGTAGGAGCTCTTCGTCGCGCAGGCACCGCTGAGCGTGGCAACGCCGCCACAGAGGATCAACGAAACTAGTCGCCGCGTCATGACTGGACTCCTTGGCAAGGATTTCCATCACTAACCAGGATGGGAAGTGCCACGCCAGGATTCCATGGGGCTTTTCACCCAATCGGGTCAGAAAGATCCTTTAGGTGCGGATTTGAGCTGATGGCCTTTGGGTGAGAGCCTGACCGTGTGGCTCGGAGAGGAGGGCATCTCCGCGTGCTTCCTTCCGACGGATCAGCTACCCGGCGCAGAGCGGTTTCGACCATCCATAGCGCCAAGGGACTCGACGCCGCTTGCGCTTCCGCTGTTCGCTACGCACGAGGTGGGAGGGGCGTGGAGACGTGGAGGCGCGGCGGTTGCTCTACATCGGGATGACTCGAGCGCGCGAGGAGCTGTGCGTGTCGTATCACGTCGAGTCTTGTCTGATGGAGGAGCTGGAGAGGATCCTCTCCCCAGCCGCGAGTGAGGCCGGTCAGCGGCCACGCCGGGTGAGCGCGTCGCCTTTCGGGTGGACTTTCGCTGGAATTTCGCGCCAGCTCCCGAGCGGGCACCCAAGCGATACGGCCATCACGCCAGATGACGACTGGCGCGTTATGGAGGGCGTGTTTTCGAATGGCGTCACGGGCAGCCAGGCGCAATGCTTCATCGATCTGACGACCATCCGCGAAGATCTGACCTATGCGGCTCCCCTGCTTAGTCTTCATTGCTTGCCTCCGCCCGGATGCGTCGCCAGAGATCAGCGTCGTCAACGGCCAGCGTCTCTGTGCGAGCGCCCGAGGCGATCAACCGCGGCTCGTGTACTGAATTGTCGTATATCCGCCACGTCGTGGTCAAAGCTTGATAGAGGCCGAAGAAGTTACGCAAACCCGAGCGATACCGACGACGAACCGTTTCTTCTCTGGTACCGCGTGACCCCCGAGGCGCACCCGATCCGCCACCCGCGCCACCGCGAAGTCCGCGCTTGGCAGCCAGAGAAAGACCAGGTGGCACTGATATCCAGCCCTGATCAGAGTGCGGATTCTCGGGCTGAAGGATCGACTTGCGAGTGTCGTTTCAAAGCCGAAGCTCCGCCGGGCCGCAGCGAGCTCATCCTTCGCTAGCCCTCAGAACTCTAGCCGCACTTGCAGGCATCGTCGGTCTGGAGTTAGTCCGCTACCTCGCATTCAGGTCGGAGTATCAGGCCGATCCAGCTCGATCGCCTCAACTCTCTCAGGCGGTCTTCGACCACATGGTGTGTCCCATTGTGGGGCGGCTGAGGCAGGGCTGCCCCGGCCCGGGGCAAATGTCTCTCAACCGAATCCTTCTGAACCGCTCATTTCCGTGCCCCGAGGAGGTGGTATCGGTCCTGCACAGGGACTTCCGATGGAAAGGAAGGTCGGCCATGTGGGGACCGGGACCGTGGACGGGACCGGTGTGGGGTTTTGGGTGATCTTCCCGGTGGTCGGCCTGCTCATCTGCCTCTTCTTCGTGATCGCCATGGTCCGCATGATGGAGCCGGTGGCGGCCGCTTCATGTGCATAGGACCGCATCACAACGATAGCGAGGAGGCAGCGCGACTCCGCAGGGAACTGGAGGAACTCCGTGACCAAGTGAAGAAACAAGGTGCTGCGTGATGAGCGCCCCGACGAAGGACTACACCGACAAAGTCGACGTGTCGGTTACCATGACCTCCCGCGCCTAAGGCGTCGCCCGTGCGGAGGTGGCTCGCGACGCTCTTTGTCGACATTGCCGGATCCACGAGTCTGCTCATCCATCACCCGCCTGAGGTGGTGCTCGGCGTCGTCCA
>CAWBMV010000005.1:0-20261 GCA_963789955.1 uncultured Candidatus Rokubacteria bacterium | reverse complement strand
CTCACGGGAGGGCGCGACATCTACCACGAGATGCTTCGCCCGAAGCTCGACGGGCCGTTCCTGCGGCGGTGGCCGGCACCCGACAAATCCTACGTCGCCAACGAGAAGTACAAGGACGCGCCCGGCGCGACCTTGCGGGTGGGCAACCTGCCGCACAATGCGCCCCAGGGCGTGCATTCGGGCGAGGATGTCGTGCTGACGGCCGCCGGGCCCGGCGCCGAGCGCGTCCGCGGCTTTCTCGACAACACCGAGGTGTTCCGCATTATCGTGGAGGCCCTGGGACTCGGGACCGCGGTCGCCCAATGATTCGCCACGCGTGTTGAAATGGAGGCGCCCATGAACCGCCGGAAATTCCTCAGACAGTCCGCTCTCGCCGTCGGCGGCCTCACGACCTCGTCTCTCACCCGGCGCCCGGTGTGGGCGCAGGGCACGGCGCCTGCGGTCGTGACGTCCGACAAGGCGCGTCCGACGATTCCGTACGGCGTTCAGAGCGGTGACGTCCTCAGCGACCGGGCGATCGTGTGGAGCCGAACCGACCGCCCGGCGCGCCTGCTCGTCGAGTGGGCCACGAGCGACACGCTTCGCGATGCGATGCGGATCGTCGGCCCCGCGGCGCTGGCCGAGAGCGACTTCACGGCGCGCGTCGAACTGATCGGGCTGCCGGCGGGACAGCGGATCTTCTATCGCGTGCTGTTCGAGGATCTCGCGAGCCCGAAGGTGCTGAGCGCGCCGGTGACCGGCCGATTCCGGACGCCGGCTCAGGCCCGCGGCACGGTGACCTTCGCGTTCTCGGGCGACGAAGCCGGGCAGGGGTGGGGCATCAACACCGCCTGGGGCGGCATGAAGATGTACGACGTCATGCGGCGTACGAACCCGGACTTCTTCATCCACTCCGGCGACCAGATCTACGCAGACGGGCCGATCAAGGCCGAGGTCGCGCTCGACGACGGCTCGGTCTGGCGCAACGTGACCACCCAGGCCAAGGCCAAGGTGGCCGAGTCGCTCGAGGAGTTCCGCGGCAACTTCGCCTACAACCTTCTGGACGACAACAAGCGCCGCTTCTGCGCCGAGGTCCCGATGCTCGTCCAGTGGGATGACCACGAGACCCGCAACAACTGGTATCCGGGCCAGACGCTCGGCGACGAGCGGTACCACGTCCGCAGCGCGTCGCTCCTGGCCGCGTTCGCCAAGCGCGCCATGTTCGACTACAACCCGTTCCGCTTCGACCCGATCGATCCGGAGCGCGTCTACCGGTCGTTCGCCCACGGTCCGTCGCTCGAGGTCTTCATGCTCGACGAGCGGAGCTATCGCGGGCCGAACTCGCCGAACCGTCAAACGATGCTCGACGACGCTGCCGCGTTCCTCGGCGCCGCGCAGCTGCGCTGGCTCAAGCAGGCGCTGCGCACCTCGCGGGCCACCTGGAAGGTGATCGCGAGCGACATGCCGATCAGCATCGTCGTCCCCGACCTGAACTCCGACGTCCCCAAGGGCACGTTCGAGGCGTGGGCCAACAACGATCACGGCGCGCCGCTCGGGCGGGAGCTCGAGCTCGCGAGCCTCTTCGCCTTCATCAAGCAGAACGCGATCAAGAACGTCGTCTGGGTGACCGCCGACGTCCACTACGCGTCGGCGACCTACTACGATCCGGGACGGGCGCAGTTCACCGACTTCACCCCGTTCTGGGAGTTCGTGGCCGGGCCGATCAACGCCGGCACCTTCGGCCCCGGCGAGATCGATCGCACGTTCGGTCCGGACATCAAGTACTCGTCGGCACCAGATGGCATGAAGCAGAACCGGCCGCCGACTGACGGGATGCAGTACTTCGGCCTGGCGAAGATCGACGGCGCGAGCGAGATGCTGACCGTCTCCCTCAACGACCTGACCGGCAAGACGCTCTACCAGATCGACGTCAAGCCGGCCTAGAGGGCGTCCACCGGACACGTGCTCAGCGGTCGAGGGAAGTTCCAGAAGCGGCGCGTCGTCGACGGCGGCCTCGAGATTTCCACGGCGCGCTCCACCGACGACGAACGTCTGCGCGAGTGGATCAGTGAGTCCCACACCGTGCTGCCGAGGCTCCGGGCCCTGGTACGCAACGGCGCCGATCGTCCGGAGCCGCTGCATCTCGTCGTGGACGATTTGCGTCGCCGCGTCGAGGAGCTCGAGGAAGAGCTGGCGCAGCTACGCCGCAATCTCGCGGACGCCTAGCTCCGTCGCGACTCGCCGCAGAACCTTCGCGCTCCCGTCACGAAATCGCAACGCGCCGCGGCTACCGTGGGCGCGGACATGGTGGTCGATCGTTCGCCGGCCGTGACGCTCGATGCCGTCGGCAAGGTCTTCGCGGGTAAAGCGGCGCCCGCCCTCGACGGTCTCTCCGCCGTGATCGAGCCGGGGCAGTTCGTCGCGGTCATCGGCAAGTCCGGCGCCGGCAAGACGACCCTCCTGCGCTGCCTGTCGCGCGCCACGCTCGTCTCGCGCGGCGCGATCCGCTTCGACCAGACCGACCTCGCGCGGCTCCGCGGCGCGGCTCTCCGCGCCCATCGGACGCGGGTCGGACTGATCTATCAACAGTTCAATCTCGTCCGGCGCCTGCCCGTCGTCGACAACGTGCTGATCGGACGCCTCGGCCGGCTCCGGGGCTGGGCGCGCTGGGCCGCGCTCGCGCATCACTTCGACCGCCATCAACGGGAGATCGCGTTTCGTTGCCTCGACCATGTCGGGCTCCTCGACCGCGTCTGGCAGCGGACCGACACGCTCTCCGGCGGAGAGCAGCAGCGCGTCGCGATCGCGAAGATCCTGGCGCAGGAGCCGACGGTCGTGCTGGCCGACGAGCCGGTGGCCAGCCTCGATCTCAGCAACGGCCGACTGGTCATGCAGACCTTGCGCCGCGTGGCCTCGGCGGTCGGAATCACCGTCATCGCGACCCTGCACCACGTGGAGCTCGCGCGAAGCTACGCGGATCGGATCCTCGGCCTGAAGGGCGGGCGGCTGGTCTTCGACGGATCGCCCTCCCAGCTCACCGATGCGGCGCTGTTCGAGATCTTCGGTGAATTCATGACCGAGCCGGCCGGACGAAGCGAGGGCGAGCGGCTCGGCGAGCTGGCGGCCTCGTGAGCACGGCCTTTACCTCGATCCACGCCGGGCCGGCGCCTGCCGTTCCGGCGAGGCCGTCCGCCGTCGGCCGGACCATGCTCGCGACGATCACCTTGGCCGTCGTGTTCGGACTCGCGGCGCGCGTGGTCGAGCTGCGGCCGATCGAGCTCTTTCGCGACATCGGCAATATCGGCGTGTTCCTCCGCGGCTATCTCCATCCGTCGTTCGGTAACGTCGGCGAGTACGCGTGGCAATGCGTGGTCACCCTCTGCATCGCGCTCTGGGGCACGGTGCTGGCGCTCCTGGTCTCGGTGCCGCTCGGCCTGCTCGGCGCGCGCAATCTCAGCCCGCACCCGCTGGTCTATTTCGCCGCGCGCCGGCTGATGGACGTGCTCCGCGCCGTG
Organism: uncultured Candidatus Rokubacteria bacterium; assembly: GCA_963789955.1. Lineage (GTDB taxonomy): Bacteria > Methylomirabilota > Methylomirabilia > Rokubacteriales > CSP1-6 > AR31. The sequence goes on along the minus strand of CAWBMV010000005.1, from coordinate 16,767 downwards.
AACGAGTTCGTGTTCGCGCTCATGTTCGTCACCGCGGTCGGCCTCGGCCCATTCGCCGGCATGCTGGCGCTCGGTATCCACACCGGCGGAGTGCTCGGCAAGCTCCTGTCCGAAACGATCGAGTCGGTCGATCCGGGCCAGGTCGAAGGCGTCGCCGCCGTCGGAGCCGGACGACTTCAAGTCATCGCCTTCGGCGTCGTGCCCCAGGTCCTGCCGAATTTTCTCTCGTACGTCCTCCTCCGGCTCGAGTCTGATATCCGCTCGGCGTCCGTCATCGGGATGGTCGGCGGCGGTGGCATCGGCTTCTACCTCTGGGACACGATCCGCTCGTTCAAGGACGGCGAGGCGGCGACCGTCATTCTACTGATCGTGGCGATGGTGATGTGCATCGACGTCGTCTCCGCCCGCGTGCGGCGGGCGGCGATCTAGGGAGGTCATACATGCGCCTATTCCGAATCGTGCTCGCGGCGATGCTCACGGTGCTCGCGATGGTCGGCGCCGCCGGCGCCACCGATCCGAGCTGGCCCAAAGAGGTCACGTTCGGCCTCTTGTCCACCGAGAACGCCGCCGAGATCACGCGCCGGTGGACGCCGATCCTGGCCCAGCTCGAGAAGGATCTCGGTGTCAAGGTGAAGGCGGTGACCGCGACGGATTATCGCGGCACCATCGAGGCGCTGAAGTTCAAGAAGGCGGAGATCGGCCACCTCGGACCCAAGGCGTACGTCGAAGCCTCGAACAACAACTACGCGAACGTCGAGCCGATCGCTCAGCTCCAGCTCGCGAACGGCTCGCTCGGCTATCGCTCGTGCCTGATCGTGCATGCCGACTCCGACATCTTCAGCCCCGAGGACATGGCCGGGAAGACCTTCGCCTTCAACGATCCGAACTCGACCTCCGGCTATCTGGTGCCGTCGGCGTTCTTCATGATGGAGCTCGGCGTCGATCCCAAGAAGCACTTCTCGAAGGTCACGTTCTCCGGCTCGCACGAGGCGTCGATCCTGGCGGTGTCCGCGAAGAAGGTCGAGATCGCCTCGACCAACCTGCCCGATCTGCAACAGCTCACGCGGGAGAACAAGGTGCCACGGGGCGCCCTGCGGGTGATCTGGGTCTCGAAGCTGATCCCGAACGATCCGATCGTCGTCCGCAAGGACCTGCCGGCGAGCTTCAAGTCGGCGATTCAGGAGTCGCTGACGACGATGCGCGCGCGCAACCCGGAAGCGTTCAAGGAGATCGGCGCGTGGCTCGGCGGCTTCGTCGTGGCCGACGACGGCAAGTACCAGGTGATCCGCGATCTGAACGAGACCGCCAAGAAGCTGGCCGCGCAGAAGTAATGAGTCCGACCGACGCTCGGCGTCGCTGGATGGCGGTCCTGGCTCAGGCCTCGCCGGACGAGCTCGAAGGCCGCTGGCGCGACGTCACGGCGCCGCCGCCGCATCGCATGCTGAGGCCACCCGAGACCGGCCTCGTGATGGTCCGGGGCCGCGCGGGCGGTACGGGCGCGCGCTTCAACGTGGGCGAGATGACGGTGACTCGCTGCGCCGTCGAGCTCGAGGGCGGCGCCGTCGGCGTGGCGTACATCCGCGGGCGCGATCGGCGTCACGCCGAGCTGGCGGCGGTGCTGGACGCATTACTTCAGGATTCGGCGCGCCGCGAAGACCTCGAGCACTCGGTCGTTGCACCACTCGCCGCGGCCCAGACCGCCCGGCGGCGGGCGGCTGCGGAGCGCGTGGCGCAGTCACGCGTCGAATTCTTCACCCTGGTGCGCGGAGACGACTGACGATGCTGCCCGGGCTCGCTGACCCGACGCTCGACAGCCAGCGGATCTTCCGGAGCGTCCTCGAAGCCATCTCCCGGCCCGGTCGGATCGTCGACGTGGCGGCCGCGATCCAGCCGCCCGTGCCGCTTCATCCGGTCACCGCCGCAGTGTGCTTGACCCTGCTCGACTTCGACACGCCGCTCTGGCTCGACGACGCGGCCGCGCGGCCCGAGGTCGTCGACTGGCTGAAGTTTCACTGTGGCATGCCGCTCGCGACCGAGCCCGAGGCGGCGGGCTTCGCGCTGGTCGCCGATGCCGGGCGCATGCCGCCGCTGAGCGCGTTCAACACGGGCACCGCCGAACATCCCGAGCGTTCCGCTACGGTCATCGTGCAGGTCCGGGCCCTGATCGGCGGCACGGGACGGCGGCTGACCGGTCCGGGCATCGCGGATGAGGTCCACCTCGATGTCACCGGCGTGCCCGAGAGCTTCTGGACGTGGGCCTCCGACAACCACGCTCAGTTCCCGCGCGGTGTCGACGTCCTCATGAGCGCCGGGCAGGTCATCGCGGCCCTGCCGCGCACGACGCGCGTGGGGGCCTGAGCCGTGTACGTGGCCGTCAAAGGCGGCGAGCGCGCGATCGCCAACGCCCACCGGCTCCTGGCCGAAGAGCGCCGCGGCGATCCGTCGGTGCCGGAGCTCAGCCTGACCCAGATCGACCAGCAGCTCGGCCTCGCGGTCGACCGCGTCATGATCGAGGGCTCGCTCTACGATCGCGAGCTCGCCGCGCTGGCCATCAAGCAGGCGCGCGGCGATCTGATCGAGGCGATCTTCCTGGCGCGCGCCTACCGGACGACTCTGCCGCGGTTCGGCGCGACCCAGCCGATCGACACGGACGGCATGGCGATCCGCCGGCGCGTGTCGGCGACGTTCAAGGACGTTCCGGGCGGCCAGATTCTCGGCGCGACGTTCGACTACACGCACCGGCTTCTCGATTTCCGTCTGGTCGACGGACACGGCGCCGCCCTGCCAGGCGACGCCGATCCTGATGCCGGCCATGTAGCCGGAGATCTTGCCGCCCCAGGCGGCGACCTTGCCGCCCTCGGAGGGCGGATGCCGCGCGTCATCGACATTCTCGACCGCGACGGCCTCATCGAGCCGGAAGAGCCCGACTCGGACCGTCGCGCCGTCGGCGATCTGACCCGCGAGCCGGTCGACTTTCCGGCCGGCCGCGATGTCAGGCTGCAGAGCCTGGCGCGGGCGGACGAAGGGTTCGTGCTGGCGCTCGGCTACGCCACGCAGCGGGGCTACGGCCGGAACCATCCCTTCGCCGGCGAGATCCGCGTCGGTGAGGTCGAGATCGAGCTCGTGCCGGAAGAGCTCGGGTTCCCGATCACGATCGGCGAGATCACGGTGACCGAGTGCCAGATGGTGAACCAGTTCAAGGGCTCGGCGACGGCGCCGCCACAGTTCACGCGCGGCTACGGGCTCGTGTTCGGCCACGGCGAGCGCAAGGCGATGACGATGGCGCTCGTGGACCGGGCGCTGCGCTGCCGCGAGCTCGGCGAAACGCCGACCTCGCCGGCGCAGGACGAGGAGTTCGTCCTCTACCACGGCGACAACGTGGAGGCCTCGGGTTTCGTCCAGCACCTGAAGCTGCCGCACCACGTGGACTTCCAGTCCGAGCTGGTGCTAATCCGCACGCTACGCGCCGAAGCCGAGGCGCGCGCGCGATGAGTGCCTACAACTTCGCGTTCCTCGACGAGCAGACGAAGCGGATGATCCGCCGAGCCATCTTGAAGGCGGTGGCGATCCCCGGTTACCAGGTGCCGTTCGGCAGCCGCGAGATGCCGCTCTCGTACGGGTGGGGAACCGGCGGCGTGCAGGTCACCGCGAGCGTGATCGGCCCCGACGACGTGCTCAAGGTGATCGACCAGGGGGCGGACGACACCACCAACGCCGTCAGCATTCGCCGATTCTTCGAGCGGACGACCGGCGTGCGCACGACGACGCGGACCGATGCCGCGACCCTGATCCAGACGCGCCACCGCATTCCCGAGACACCGCTCGCCGAGGGTCAGATCGTCGTGTTCCAGGTGCCGATCCCCGAGCCGCTGCGCTGGCTCGAACCGCGCGAGACCGAGACCCGCAAGATGCACGCGCTCGAGGAGTACGGCGTCATGCACGTGCGACTCTACGAGGACATCACGCGCCACGGTCACGTCGAGACCGCGTACGACTATCCGGTGCTCGTCAACGGCCGCTACATCATGCGGCCTTCGCCAATCCCGAAATTCGACAATCCCAAGCTCGACCGCAATCCCGCGCTCCTGCTGTTCGGCGCCGGCCGCGAGAAGCGCATCTACGCTGTGCCGCCTTTCACCTCGGTGCGGAGCCTCGACTTCGAGGACCACCCGTTCACGATCGAGCACTGGGATCAGACGTGCGCGCTCTGCGGAGCGGCGGACGTCTTCATGGACGAGATCGTCGTCGACGACAAGGGCGGGCGGATGTTCGTCTGCTCCGACACCGATTTCTGCGAGCGCCGTCGTGGACGCTGACCGCCCGCTGCTGCGCGCGCGCGGGGTCACGCGATACTACGGAGCCCGCGTCGGTTGCCGCGACGTCGGCCTCGACCTCTGGCCCGGCGAGGTGCTCGGCATCGTCGGCGAGTCCGGCTCCGGCAAGACGACATTGCTCGGGTGCCTGTCCGGGCGACTCGAGCCCTCAGCCGGCGCCGTCGAGTTCACCGGGCGCGACGGGACGGTCGTCGACGTGCTGCGGATGCCGGAGCCCGCGCTTCGCAAGCTCGCCCGCACCGACTGGGGCATCGTCCATCAGAACCCGCGCGACGGCCTGCGCCTGGGCGTGAGCGCCGGCGCCAACGTCGGCGAGCGCCTCATGGCGCTCGGCGCCAGACACTACGGACGGATCCGCGACGCGGCGTTCGACTGGCTCGGCCGGGTCGAGATCGACCGCGAGCGGATCGACGACTGGCCCGAGACCTTCTCGAGCGGGATGCAGCAGCGCCTGCAGATTGCCCGGACGCTCGTGACCGAGCCGCGGCTGGTCTTCATGGACGAGCCCACCGGCGGCCTCGACGTGTCGGTCCAGGCGCGCTTGCTCGACCTCTTGCGGCGGCTCGTCACCGATCTGGGCCTGTCCGCCGTGATCGTGACCCACGATCTCGCCGTCGCCCGGCTGCTGGCGCACCGGCTGCTGGTGATGCGCGGCGGTGAGGTGGTCGAGTCGGGGCTGACCGACCAGGTCCTCGACGATCCCCAGCATCCATATACCCAGCTTCTCGTGTCCTCGGTGCTGCAGCCATGAGCACCGACAAGGACGGAGCGGTGCTCCTCGTCGAGGGGCTCCAGAAGACGTTCACGCTCCACACGCAGGGTGGGATTCAGCTTCCCGTGCTGCGCGGCGTGGACCTGGCGGTGTACCCGGGCGAGTGCGTGGCGCTGACCGACCCGTCCGGGTCGGGGAAATCGACATTGCTGCGGGCGATCTACGCGAACTATCGGCCGCAACGCGGGCGCATCCTCGTCGCGCACGCCGGCGGCGAGGTCGACATGGTCGAGGCGGGGCCCCGCGACCTCCTGGCCGTACGCCGGCTGACGATCGGCTATGTCAGCCAGTTTCTCCGCGTGATCCCGCGCGTCCCGACGCTCGACGTCGTCATCGAGCCCCTCCGGGCGTTCGGCGTGGCGCGGGGCGAGGCGCTCGAGCGCGGCCGGGCGCTCCTGGCGCGGCTCCGGATTCCCGAGCGGCTGTGGAGCCTGTCGCCGGGGACCTTCTCCGGCGGCGAGCAGCAGCGCGTGAACCTGGCGCGCGGATTCGTCGCCGACTTTCCGATTCTCCTGCTCGACGAGCCGACGGCGTCGCTCGACGTCGCGAGCCGGGCCCTCGTCGTCGAGCTGATTCGCGACGCGCTGGCGCGGCGCACCGCGATCGTGGGCGCCTTCCACGACGCGGAGGTGCGCGAGGCGGTGGCGACGCGGACCGTGACCCTGCACGGCGCCGGAGCCGCGGCGTGAGCGAGCTGGTCCTCGCCAACGCGCGCGTGGTCATGCGCGACGAGATCGTCCACGGCGCCGTTCACGTCGTCGCCGGACGCGTCGTGGACGTCGACGCGATGCGCGCAGTCGCGCTCGGAGCCATCGATCTCGAGGGCGACTACCTGATCCCCGGTATCGTCGAGCTGCACACCGACGTCCTCGAGAAGCACGCGTTTCCGCGTCCCAGCGCCCGCTGGCCGGAGGTCGCGGCGGTCGTCGCGCACGACGGGCAGCTCATCGCCGCCGGCATCACCACCGTGCTCGACAGTCTCGCGATCGGGTACGTCTACGACGGCGGCCAGCGCGCCCGCAATCCCCTCCCGCTCATCGCCGCGATCGAGCGGGCGCGACGGGCCGGCCTGCTGAAGGCCGACCACCTGCTGCATCTGCGGTGCGAGGTCTCGACCGAGCACGTCGTGACCGACTTCGCGCCGCACGCCGGCAACCCGCTCGTCCGTCTCGTGTCGCTGATGGACCACTCGCCCGGCCAGCGTCAGTTCACCAACGTCGCGAAGTATCGCGAGTACAACCAGGGCAAGTACGGGTTGAGCGATGCCGAGATCGACGCGCTGATCGAGAAGCGGATCGCCGACCGGGCGAGGTACGGCGACGCGCATCGCGCCGCGCTCCTGCGCCTCTGCGAGTCGGGCCGCGTGCCGCTCGCCAGCCACGACGACGCGACGACCGCGCACGTCGAGGAGGCGGTGAAGGCCGGCATGGTCGTCGCGGAGTTTCCGACGACCCTCGAGGCCGCGCGCGCGGCGAGGGCCTACGGGCTTGCCGTCATCGCCGGCGCTCCCAACCTCGTGATGGGGCGGTCCCACTCCGGCAATGTCTCGGTGGGCGACCTGGCCACGGCGGGCCTGCTCGACATCCTGTCGTCGGACTACGTGCCGGCAAGCGCCCTCCACGGTGCGTTCCTGCTCCATCAGCGGCACGAGTGGACCTTGCCCGACGCGATCGCCTGCGTGACCTCGACACCGGCCGAGCGGGTCGGGCTCGACGATCGCGGAGAGATCGCGCCCGGCCGGTGCGCCGACCTCCTGCGCGTGCGGGTGGTCGACGACATTCCGCTTGTCGTCGCCGTCTGGCGCGACGGACTCCGAGTCGCCTGAGGCCCGAGGACGATGGCCGCCGAGTTTCTCGACCAGCCGGTGAAGCGGGAGACCCCGGTCGGTGGCGATCGGCGAGCCGCGGCGGCATCCGAGGTCGCGCGGCTCGCCGGGAAGATCGCGCTCGACTATTTCGAGCGCGCCGAGGTGTCCTGGAAGGCGGACGACTCGATGGTCACCGAGGCGGACGTCGCGATCCAGTCCTGGCTCGAGGACGAGATCGCCGCGGCGTTTCCAGACGACGGGATCCTGGGCGAGGAGGGGCTGACCAGGCAGAGGCTCCGGCCGGGGGCTCCCTTCGTCTGGGTCATCGATCCCGTCGACGGCACCAACAACTTCGGGCGGGGCATTCCGGGCTTCGCGATCTCGGTCGGCGTCTTGCGCGATGGGATGCCGTACGCGGGTGCCGTGTACGATCCGGTCTCGAGCCAGCTCTTCACGGCGTGCGTCGGCCATGGGGCATGGCTCAACGGGCGCCGCCTCACGGTCGAGCCGATCGTTCTGAGCTCTCGCTCGCTCTTCTCGATCCGCTCGCCGTTCTCGGACGACGTGCCGGGCTATGTCCACGAGTGGCTCAGGCGCTATCGGCTGCGCCGATTCGGATCGACCGCGCTGCAGCTCGGCTACGTGGCCGCCGGCGCGCTCGCGTTCGTGCACGACCATCGCGCCTCGCTCTGGGACATTGCCGGCGCCGCCCCTGTGCTTCTCGAGGCCGGCGGCGTCCTCACCGGCGAGGACGGCGCATCACTGTTCCCGGTCGACCCGAACACGTACGGCGGAGAGCCGATCGCGTTTCTCGCGGGCGATCCGACCGGACACCGCCTGAGCCTTGCCGATATCGGTCGTGCGCCTATCGAGGAAGGTGGCCCTGCCGCAGATACGTCCGGTCGGCGTGCTCGAGCAGGAATGCCGCCAGGCGCCGTGTGAGGCCCGGCGAGCGAAAGAGCATCACCAGTCCCTGCTTTTCGGTGTCCTGGATCACCGCCGAGGGATCGAAGTACGTCGCGGCATTCTCGGTCGTGAGCACGAACGGGGGCTCGTTGTCGCGGACCAGCACGTAGCTCATGGCCAGCGCCCCGGTCCGGTGATTGCCCTCGACGAAGAGCTGCGGCCGGCTCAGCAGGCGGATGTACACGCCCGCGGCCCGCATCCACGGTGACTCGCCGCTCCGTCCCTCGTACCACTCGACCAGATCGCGGATACCGCCGTGCCGCTCCTCGTAGAAGCGCTGCTCTGTGGTCTGCCGGTGCCGCGCGTACTCCTCGCGCTTCGCCGGATCGGTGCCGCACAGCACCGTCGTGTTCAGCTCGAGCAGGTACTTGAGGTTCCCCATCGCGAACAGGTCGATCCCGCCCGCGACGAGCGCGTCGACGAGCTCGTAGCCGGCCATCATGTTGGTCACCGCGTCGTCGCTCATCGGGTCGCGCGGCGGGCTCAACGCTTGATTGATGCGCGCAAACTCCTGCTGCACGCGCCGCAGAGACGTCTCGATCGCGTGAAGATCGAGCCGCCGACCGGGGGTGTTTCGCGCGGGCTCGTCGTGAAGATGAGGCGAGGTTACTGGATCCGCTCCAGCGCGGCGCGGGATTGCTTGGCCACGTCGATCGGGAGGGCGATGTAGCCGAGATCGGGGCCGTACGACTGGCCCGCGGACAATCCCCACGTCACGAATCGCTTGAGGGCCGCGCTCTTCTGCTTGTCCGGATAGCGCTCGTAGAGCAAGAGCCAGGTGAGCGACACGATCGGATACGAATCCTCGCCCTCCGGATCGGGGAGGTAGAGGCGCAGATTGTCGGGCATCTGTGCCGCGCTGCTCGCGAGCGCCGCCTGGCCGCTGCCGTTGCTGGGCGCGATGTAGCGGCCGGCCCGGTTCTGGAGATGCGCCGTTGGAAGATGGAGCCGCTCGGCGAAGCCGTATTCGACGTAGCCGATGGCGCCCTCGCTGGTCTTGACGAGCGCGGCGACACCCTCGTTGCCGCGCGCCAGCATCGCCCGCCCCGACCAGTCCACGACGTAGCCGACTCCGGGCCCGTGCTGCCAGTCCGGGCTGATCGCGCTCAGGTGATTGGTCAGCGCGAACGTCGTCCCGCTCCGGTCCTGCCGCGCGGCGATCGCGATGCTGCGGTTGGGAAGGGCCAGACCGGGGTTGATGGCGCGAATCCGCGGGTCGTTCCATTTCGTGATGCGCCGGAGAAAGATGTCGGCATAGACCGGGCGGCTGAGCTTCAGGGGCGCGTCGAGTCCGGGCAGGTTGTAGGCCAGCACGACCATGCCGGCGGTGGCCGGCACGAGCCTGGCGCCGTTGGCCACGCGCGCCATCTGCTCGTCGGTCATGGCGCCGTCGCTGGCCCCGAAGTCGAGGCTCTGCGCGATGAATCGCTGGACGCCTTCGCCGCTGCCGACTTCCTGGTACTCGACCGCGACGTCCGGGTTCTGTGCGGTGAACACGCTGATCCACTTCTTGTAGAGTGGCGCCGGGAACGTGGCGCCGGCGCCCTGGAGGACGACCTTGCCGGCCGAGCCCGTCTGGGCCGCGGCTGGCGCCGCCAGGATCGCGAGCAGCGCGAAGGCGGCGAGGATGCCGCGCACGCCCACCGCCGGCCTCAGCTGAACTGCCCGGCGATGTAGTCCTTGGTGAGCTTCTCCTGGGGGTTCTCGAACACCTGCTGGGTCGGTCCCATCTCCACGAGATACCCCGTGCGCCCGCCCTTGGACATCTCGACCGAGAAGAACGCAGTCGTGTCGGCCACGCGCATGGCCTGCTGCATGTTGTGGGTGACGATCGCGATCGTGTAGTTCTGCTTGAGCTGGAGCATCAGCTCCTCGACCCGGCGGGTGGCGATCGGGTCGAGCGCCGAGCACGGCTCGTCCATCAGCAGCACCGACGGCTCGGTGGCGATCGCGCGCGCGATGCAGAGGCGCTGCTGCTGCCCGCCGGAGAGCGAGAGCCCGTTGTTCTTCAGCTTGTCCTTCACTTCGTCCCACAGCGCCGCGCGCGTGAGCGCCTGCTCGACGCGTTCGGCCATCTTGCCCTTGTAGCGGTTGAGCTTGAGACCGAAGGCGACGTTGTCGAAGATGCTCATCTGGAACGGGTTCGGCTGCTGAAACACCATCCCGATGTAGCGGCGCAGCACCACCGGGTCGATGTGCCGGGCGTACACGTCCTGCCCGTGGAAGTGCACGTGACCTTCGAAGCGAAAGCCGCGGATGAGGTCGTTCATCCGGTTGAGGCTGCGCAGCACGGTGCTCTTGCCGCAGCCGGACGGGCCGATGAATGCCGGTGATCTTGCCCTTCTCGATCGGCACATGGCTGTCACGCACGGCGAGGAACTCGCCGTAGTAGACCTCTTTCAGCTTGCAGTCGATGACCACGTCACCCTGATTCGCCGCCGTGTGTCCGTTGCTCGCCGCCGTTTCGTTGATCACCGCGGATCCTCCTGTCACGCTCACGCCCGGCGGCGCCCGAGGAGCCGGCTGGCGACGTTGATGAACAACACGATCATCACGAGAACGAGCGAGGCCGCCCACGCGAGCTCGATCTGGTTCTCGAAGGGCATGCCCGAGAAGTTGTAGATGAGGACGGCCAGCGATGCCGTCGGCCGCATGAGCTTGATGCCGCCCTGCTCCACGAGCCAGTACGCGCTGAAGAGCGCGGTGAAGAGCAGCGGCGCCGTTTCGCCCGCGGCGCGCGCGACGGCGAGCATGACACCCGTGAGGATGCCGGGCAGCGCGGTCGGCAGGACGATCTTCCAGATGACCTGGCTGCGCGTGCATCCCATGCCGTAGGCGGCGTCCTTGGTGATGCGCGGCACCATCTTCATCGCTTCTTCGGCCGTGAGGACGATGGTCGGCACCATCAGCACGGCCAGGGCAATCGCGCCGGCCGGCGCCGAGTACGTGCCGGTCACGAGAACGACGCTCGCGTAGGCGAACACGCCGGCGAGGATCGAGGGCAGGCCGGTCAGGGTCTTGGCGCCGAAGCGGACCGCGATGGCCAGGGTGCTGCTCGGTCCGAGCTCGGCCAGGAACACCGCGGCGGCGATGCCGACCGGCACGCTGATGAGCGCGCCGAGTCCCACCATGACCAGGGTGCCGGCGATCGCGTTGCCGAAGCCGCCGCCCATCTCGAAGCCGGCCGGAGGCAGCTCGACCAGAACTTCCCAGCTCAGGCGTGAGCCGCCGCGCACGACGAGCATGTAGAGCACCGAAAAGAGGGGGATGCTCGCCACGATCGCCGCGGCCCAGGCCCCCGCGGTGAGGAGCGTGCTGCGCATCGCGCGCACCTCCCACGGCGAGCGGCCCAGTCGCGGGCCGGCCGGCCGAGCTTCCGTGCCCGCGTCGTGAACGACGCGCCCGTCGACCGCCGGCACGGTGCTCATCGGCGCACGTTCCTCGCGGCCAAGGTCATGATCGCGCCGCCCGCGACGTTGACCAGCAAGGTGATGCCGAGGAGAACGAGCGCGGCGTACATCAGCACCTGAACCTCGCGCGGCCCGGCCTCGGGGAAGTTCAGGGCGAGCAACGCGGCGAGAGTGTTGGCCGGAGAGAACAGGGACAGGCTCAGCTGGTTCGAATTGCCGATGAGCATCGCCAGCGCCATGGTCTCGCCGAGCGCGCGGCCGAATCCGAGCACGAGGGCGCCGAAGATGCCGGTCGACGCCGTCGGTAGCATCACTTTCAAGATGGCCTCCCAGCGTGTCGTGCCCATGCCGTAGGCCGCTTCCTTCACGCGGTACGGCACCTGTCGCAGCGCGTCCTGGGACACCGCCGCCACCGTCGGCAGGATCATGATCGCGAGCACGAGCGCCGCTGGCAGAAGCCCGGGTCCGCTGAGCGTCGTGCCGAAGATCGGGATCTGCCCGAGGTGCTCGTAGAGCCAGTTGGCCATCGGCCGGATCGCCGGTACGACGACGAAGATTCCCCAGAGGCCGTAGACGACGCTCGGGATCGCCGCCAGAAGCTCGACGGTGGTACGGAAGACGACGGCGAGCCGCGGCGGCAGGAAGTCCTGGGTCAAGAAGATCGACATGGAGATCCCGAAGAACCCGCCGATCAGGAGCGCCAGGAAGGAGCTGTAGAGCGTGCCCCAGATCGCCGGCAAGATCCCGAAGTGCCCGCGGCCGACGTCCCAGGAGGTCGAGGTGAGGAAGCCGACCCCGTAGTCGCGAATCCCGGGCCCGGCCTTGCGCCCGATCTGCCAGAGGATGAATCCGAGGAGCAGCAGGATCAGCCCCGCGGCCGCCTTCGCGAGCCCGCGGAACAGACGATCCGCGAAGAAGTCCCAGCCCGACGGCGCCCCGGCGACCGCGCCGGGATGGCGCGCGTGCTCGAGCACGCTCATCGAAGCTCTCTCCCGGCGGCGCGCTTCAGAGTCACTGGGCGCTCGCGACCGCTTTCCTCACGGTCGCGGAAACGCTGTCCGGGAGCGGGATGTAGCCCATCTGCGCGCTCATCTTCTGGCCGTCGGTCAGGCAATAGTCGACGAGCTCGCGCAGCGCGGCGGCCTTCTTGGGATCGGCGTTCTTCTTGTAGAGGAGGAGCCAGGTGTAGGTCGCGATCGGATAGGCGTGCGCGCCCTCCGGGTCGGGGAGCCACGCGCGGAGATCGGCGGGAAGCTTCACGCTGGCCAGGGCCTCTTCGCCGCCCTTGCCGCCGGGCGCGACGAACTGGCCGCTCTTGTTCTGGAGCAGGGCCATCTCCATCTTGGAGAACTTCCCGAAAGCGTACTCGACGTAACCGATGGCGCCGGGCGTCTGCCGCAAGGTCGCGGCGACGCCGTCGTTCTTCGGCGACGCGACGAACTTGTCGCTGCTCGGCCACTTGACGGTCGTGCCGACTCCCGGCCCCTTCTTCCACTCCTCGCTGATCGCGGACAGATGCGTGGTGAACACGAAGGTCGTGCCGCTGCTGTCGGCGCGGCGCACGACGGTGATGTCCTGGTCCGGCAGACTCACGCCCGGATTCGCGGCTTTGATCTTGGGATCGCTCCACTTGGTGATCCTGCCGAGGAAGATGCCCGCGTAGACGTCGCGCGGTAGCTTGAGCCCCTTCACGCCGGCGACGTTGTAGGCCAGCGCGATCTCGCCCGCGGTCAGCGGTACGAGCTGGACGCCGCCCGGGACCTTGGCGATCTCCTCGTCGGTCATCGCGGCGTCGCTGGCCGCGAAGTCGACCGTATGATTGATGAAGTCCTGGATGCCGGCGCCGCTGCCCTTCGCCTGATAGTCGACGGTGATGCTCTTGTTCTGGTTGCTGAACGACTTGAACCACGCCGAGTACAACGGGAACGGAAAGCTCGCGCCCGAGCCGGTGAGCCGTACGCGCTCCTGAGCCTCCGCCAGAGGAATCGACAGCAAGAGCAGCATCGCGATTGCGAGACGCTTCACGGGGTGATCCTCCATGGCTGACCGCGGGTCTTCGGTGCGCCGGTCGGATGACGGGCGACCACGGTCCAGACCTTAGCGCCTGATTCATTACCGTTCCGTTAAGAACAGGTTGAGAACGTGTGGCGGGCCGAGACGCGTGGCTTCGGGGGCGAACCGGCGCGTCACGATCCCGTAATTTGACTGAGCCGCGATCGCTTCTCGATACTCCGGCCATGGCAGAGCGGCTCGCGGTGCTGGACGTTGGCTCCAACGCGGTCCGCCTGATCCTGGCCGGCGTCACGCCCGGCGTCGAGTTCCGCGTGCTCCGCCAGGAGCGCGTGCAGACCCGGCTCGCCGCCGACCGCCGCGGGCTGTTGCCGCGCCGCGCGATCGAGGAGACCATCCGCGCGATCCGCGCGTTCCTGACCGAGGTGCGTCGTGGGAATCCGCCGCGCGTGCTCGCGGTGGCGACGGCGGCGGTGCGCGACGCGCCGAACGCCGACCGACTGCTGGGCGCGCTGCGGCGCGAAGCCGAGGTGGAGGTCAAGGTGCTGAGCGGCGCCGAGGAAGCGCGACTCGGCGCCGCGGCCGTTCTGTGGCGCCGGCCTATCGATCGCGGCGCCATCGTCGACCTCGGCGGCGGAAGTTTGCAAGTCACGCGCGTGCGCGGCGGGCGGATCGCGCGAGTCGCCAGCGTACCGCTCGGCGTCGTGCGCACGACCCTGCGCTTCCTGCGGCACGACCCGGTCCGCGCGAGCGAGATCGCGGCGCTGCGCCGCGAGACGCGCGACCGGTTGCTTGGCGTACTGCCGCGAGCCGAAGCCGGCGACCCGCTGATCGGCCTGGGCGGAAGCCTGCGCGCCCTCGGTCGGATGTTTCTGAAATCAGCCGGCCGCGACGACTCGCTCGGCGGACTGCGACTGCGCCGCGGCGAAGTCACGGCGCTGCGCGCGCGGCTGGAGCCGCTCAGCGTGCGCCAGCGCCGCCGCGTTCGCGGGCTGAAAGCGGAGCGCGCTGACGTCATCCTGGCCGGTGCGGTCGTGATCGAGGAGGTGATGACGCTTGGAGGCTACGAAGTCCTGACGGTGTCGGCCGAGGGCGTGCGCCACGGGCTCTTGATCCGGGAGACCTTCCGAAGGGCGTCGAGCGCGTGAACAGCGCCGCCTTCGTCAACCGCGAGCTGTCGTGGCTCGAGTTCGACCGCCGAGTTCTGGAAGAAGCCGAGGACCCGACCGTCCCGCTGCTCGAGCGGCTCAAGTTCCTGGCGATCGTCAGCTCCAACCTGGACGAGTTTTTCATGGTGCGCGTGGCCGGGCTCAAGCGGCGCGTGCGCGAGGGCGATGCGCCGACCGGGCCCGACGGGCTCACCGCAGCCCAGACCCTGAGCGCCGTGGCGGAGCGCGCGCGCCGGCTCAGCGACGAGCAGCACCAGTGCTTTCTGGATCAGCTCGAGCCGCTGCTCGCCACCGAAGGCATCCGCCTGCTGAGCCCGAGTGAGCTCACGCTCGAGCAGGAGCGATTCCTCGACGCGTACTTTCACCGGACGGTGTGGCCGATCGTCACGCCGCTGGCGATCGACCCGGGCCATCCGTTTCCCCACCTGGGCAATCGTTCGCTGTGCCTGATCGCGTCGCTCACGCCGTCCACGCCGTCGCCGCTCCCGCAGGCCGCGCTGTCGGTCGTCCACATTCCGACCTCGGTGGTGCCGCGGTTCGTCCAGCTGCCGGCTCCGCCCGGCACGTACGCCTTCATCCTGCTCGAGCACGTGATTCGCCTCTACCTGCCGCGGATCTATCACGGGTACACGATCAATTCGTGTCACGCGATCCGCGTGACACGCGACGCCGACCTGGCGATGCCGGTCGGGCGCGACGAAGATCTGCTGACGGCGATCGAGGAGAGCCTGCGCGATCGGCGCATGGGCACGGCGGTGCGCCTGCAGTACGACGTCGATCTCCCGGCCGACATCCTCGCGACGATCGTGGACGCGCTCGAGCTCACGCCCGCGGATCTCTACGAGGCGCGCGGCTTCATCGCGTTCGCGGATCTGTTTCAGCTCTACGCCGCGGTGGATCTGCCGCGCCTCAAAGATATCCCGCTGGCGCCGCAACCGGTGGCGGCGTTCGAGTCGGCGCCCGATCTCTGGTCGGCGATCCGGGGCGGCGACGTGCTGGTGCACCACCCGTATCACGCGTTCGACGCGGTGACGCGCTTCGTCCACGACGCGGCGGTCGATCCGAAGGTGCTCGCGATCAAGATGACGCTCTATCGCGTCAGCCCCGCCTCGCCGATCGCCCAGGCCCTGAGGCTCGCCGCCGAGCGTGGCAAAGAAGTCGTGGTGCTCGTCGAGCTGCAGGCGCGCTTCGACGAGGAGGCGAACATCCGATGGGCGCGCGCGCTCGAGGCGGTCGGCGCGCATGTCGTCTACGGGCTGGTCGGGTACAAGACGCACTGCAAGGCGTGTCTGGTCGTGCGCCAGGAAGCCGACGGCATCCGGCGGTACTGCCATCTCGCGACCGGGAACTACAACGTTCGCACCGCGGGTGTCTACGGCGATCTCGGAATGTTCACCTGTCGCGAATCGTTCGGCGAAGACCTGACCGAGCTGTTCAATCTCTTGACCGGCTACACCCGCCCACGCCGATTCAATCATCTGATCGTGGCGCCGACGGATCTGCGCGACGGGCTCGTGATGCGCATTCGCCGCGAGGCGGACCACGCCCGAGCCGGGCGGCCCGCGCGGATCATCGCCAAGGTGAACAGCCTGGTCGACTCGACCTTGATCGAGGAGCTTTACCGGGCGAGCGGCGCCGGCGTTCAGATCGATCTGATCATTCGAGGGATCTGCTGTCTGCGTCCAGGTGTGCCGGGACTGTCCGAGCGCATCCGCGCCGTCTCGATCGTCGACCGCTTCCTCGAGCACGCGCGCGTGTTCTACTTCCAGAACGACCGCGCGGCGGAATATTTTCTGGCCTCGGCGGACTGGATGCCGAGAAACCTGGACCGGCGCGTCGAGATCGCGTTTCCCGTGCTGGACCCCGGGCTGCGCGCCCAGCTGGCCGCGATCCTCGACGTGCAGCTCGGCGACACCGTGAAGGCGCGCCTCATCCGCCCGGACGGCACCTCCCAGCGGATCTCGGCGTCGCCCGCGGTGCGCTCGCAAGAGCGGCTTTGGGAGCTGATCCAGCCGCTTCGAACCTCCTAGGCGCTCCCCGAGGCGCCCGGGCCGGCGAATTTCACGCTTCCGTCATCATTTCGTAATGATCGGCGTAGACCATGCCGGCCATGATCGAATTGCTCGGAGTCGGCGCGCCTCGAGCGGACGGCGGCTGGACGCTCCATCGCGTCTGCGCGAGCTTCCGGCGTGGCGAGGTGACTCTAGTCGTCTCCCGTCTGCCCGAGGAGCGCGACGCGCTGCTCGACGCGGTCGCCGCCCGGATCGTTCCCGACGAGGGGCGAGTCTGGGTCTCTCAC
>CAWBMV010000004.1:0-44146 GCA_963789955.1 uncultured Candidatus Rokubacteria bacterium | reverse complement strand
GAGCGTGATGCCCTTGTCCGGCACGCCGCGAACCACGACCTTGTCATTCTCGATCTCGAGGTCGTGCACCGACGCCTCCAGCTCCTTCGCGGCGATCCCGAGCGTCTGGTTGCGCGCGTCCTGCGCGGCTTGCATCACGGCCACGCCGACGGTGTACGTGGTCTTGCTGCCGGCGCTGAGACCGGTCATCGGCGCGACGTCGGTGTCGCCCGTCGTGATCTTCACGTTGTCGATATCGACGCCGTAGGCGGTGGCGGCGATCTGTGCCAGCGCGATGTTGGTCCCGGCGATGTCCACCTGGCCGGTCATCACCTGCAGGGTACCGTCGGGGTTGAGCCGCACGGTAGCGCCGGTCGGCTGAAGGCCGCCGAGCCAGCCGCCGAGCGAGATTCCTGTCCCGCGCAGCTTGCCGCCCTTCGAGCTGGCCTTCCACTCGGCGCGCTTCTTCCAGAACGGGTGCTCGGCGAGTCGAGTCAGCACCTCGACGGCGCCGTTGCTCAGCCACGGCTGGTTGTTGGCCATCTTGTCGCCTTCGCGCTGCAGGTGCCGAAGGCGGAACTCGACCGGGTCGACGCCGATCGCCTTCGCGATCTGCTCCATCTGCGAATCGATCGCGAAGATGGTCTGCGGCGCGACGGGCGCGCGATACGCGGCGATGCTCGGCTTGTGCGTGAGAACCTCGAAGCCCTTGACGTCGAAGTTCGGCCACAGATACAAGCTCGCGAGGAAGACGCCGCTCACCGCCAGCACCGCGCCGGAGAACGCGCCGGACTCGAGAATCGCCTCGCCCTCGATCGCCATGAGCGTGCCGTCGCGCTTCACGCCGGTCTTCAGGCGGATGATGACCTGCGGCGCCGGCATCCCGGCCTCGAGCTCTTCGCGCCGGGTCATGACGTAGCGCACCGGCCGGCCGGTCGCGCGCGCCAGAACCGCCGTGATCGGCTCGCACAGCGCGCGGATCTTGCCGCCGAATCCGCCGCCGCACTCCATCGGAATCACCTTGATGCGGTTCTCGGGCAGCTCCAGCACGTCGGCGACCTCCGACCGCGTGTTGAACGAGCCCTGAGTGCTCGCCCACAAGGTCAGGTTGCCTGCCCGGTCCCACTGGGCCAGGACGGCGTGGGGCTCGAGGTAACCCTGGTGGACCATCGGCACGCGGTAGGTCTTCTCGATGACCACGTCCGACTCGGCGAACGCCTTCGCCACGTCTCCGCGCTGCAGGCGCGCCTGCTGCGAGATGTTGACGGCCTTCGCCGGCTTGGCCTCGGTCGTCACGCCGGCGACGGAGCCGTGGGCCAGCGCCTCGCTCGTGTCGGCCTCGGTCCCGACCTCGGCCACCGGCGGGGCGCCGGGCTTCATCGACTCGAGCGGATCGGAGGCGACGGGCAGGACCTCGTACTGCACCTCGATCAGATCGAGCGCCTCCTCGGCGATCGCCGAGTTCGTCGGCGGCGACGGCCGCGACCGGCTGGCCCGCGAACACGACGCGGTCGATCGCCAACACGGCGTGCGCGCGCGTCGGCGCCTTTTTCTTCAGCACGGGGATGTCGGCGGCGGTCAGGACCGCGCGCACGCCCGGCAGCGCCCGCGCCCGGCTCACATCGATGCGGATGATCCGCGCGTGAGCGTGAGGGCTGCGGAGGAGCTTGGCGTGCAGGAGGCCGGGAGGGTTGAGGTCGGCGACGTACTGAACCTGGCCGGTGACCTTGTCGGGTGCGTCCGGGCGCAGGATCGAGATGCCGATGCCCTTCACGTCGCGGGTCGTCTTCATCACGCTCGACATGCCTCAGCTCCTCCGGCCGGCCGTGGCGCCGGCAGTCTCGGTGATCGCGGCCAGCATCTTCGTGTAGCCGGTGCATCGGCACAGATTGCCGGCGATCCCGTAGCGAATCTCTTCCTCGGTCGGATGCGGATTCTCGGTCAAGAGCGCGGCCGCGGCCATGAGCACACCGGGGATGCAGAACCCGCACTGCGGCACGCCGTGGCGCACGAACGCGTCCTGCAGCGGGTGCAGCAGCGCCGAGCTTGCCAAGCCCTTCGATCGTGCGCACAACGTGACCGCGCGCCTGCATGGCGAGCAAGAGGCAGCTCGCGACCGGCTTACCGTCCAAGTGCACCGTGCACGCGCCGCAGTCTCCGGTGCCGCAGCCTTCTTTCGGTCCCGTCAGACCCATCCGCTCGCGGAGCGCTTCGAGCAGCGTCTCCCAGGGCTGGACGAGCACCTCGGTCGGCTCGTCGTTCACCGTGCAATTCAGAACCTGCTTGGCCAAGTCGTCTTCTCCTTACCGGGCTACGCGCTCGCGCGGGCGAGTGCTGTGGTCAGCGTGCGGCGAGTCAGAACGCGCACGAGGTGGCTGCGGAACTCGGCCGAGCCTCTCTGATCGCTGATCGGGCGCGCGGCGTCGACCGCGAGGTCGGCGGCCCGCTTGATCCGGTCGGGAGTCACGGCCTGGCCCTCGAGTGCCTGCTCGGCGGCCGTCGCCCGCAGCGGAATCGGCGCCACGGCGGCCAGCGCGATCCGCGCCTTGGTGCAGACGCCGTTCGCCAGGGTCAGCTGCGAGGCCACGCCGACGACGGCGATGTCGAGCTCACGACGGGGCGTGTGCCGCAGGTAGTTGCCCCCGCTGTGAGCGCCTGGGTTCGGCACCACGATCTCGACGAGGATCTCGTCCGGAGCCAGCACCGTGCGCCGAACTCCGGTGAAGAACGTGGCGATCGGCACCCGGCGCTCGCCCTTGGGCCCGGTGATCACCGCTTCGGCGTCGAGCGCCAGGAGCGGCGGCGCCATGTCCGCCGACGGCGCGGCGTTACAGATGTTGCCGCCGAGCGTCGCCAGATTGCGCACCTGTACGGAGCCCACGAGAGCGCCGCTCTCAGCTAGCGAGAGATAGCTCGCACGGACGGCTCGATCGAGCTCGAGCGTCCGCGCGGTCACCGCGGAGCCGACCCGGAGCCCCTTGCCGTTGCCGGCCTCGATGGCGCGCAGGCGCGCCACACCCGAGAGGTCGATCACGCGGGCGGGCTTGAGAAGGCCGTTCTTGAGCTGCGGCAGGAGGTCGGTACCGCCGGCCAGCAGCTTCGTTTCGGGACCGCCTTGGGCCAGGGCCTTGACGCAGTCGTCAACGCTTCCAGGAAGGATGAGCTCGAATCGTCGCACGCGAGGTCTCCGGTTCGCACAGTTTACGCACAGCCGCCGGGCCCGCCACCAAACCGGGCCGACGTTGGTGTACCTTAGCACATCGCTGTAGGCCAGATACACGGAGGAGACACGCATGCGTATCGGCTTCATCGGGCTCGGCAACATGGGCGGACCGATGGCCCTCAACGTTCTGAAGGCCGGACACTCGATGGTCGTGACGGACATCCGCCATGAGCTGGCCAAGCCTCACCTGGCCCAGGGAGCCAAGTGGGCCGACACACCCAAGGCGGTCGCTCAGGCGAGCGAGGTCGTCTTCACCTCCCTGCCCGGTCCACGCGAGGTCGAATCCGTGGTGCTCGGGGCCAACGGCATTCTCGAAGGCGCAGCGCGCGGCACGCTCTACGTCGATCTCTCGACGAACTCCGCGACGTTGATTCGCAAGCTCCACGGCATCTGCGCCGAGCGCGGCGTCGACGTGCTCGATGCGCCCGTCAGTGGCGGTGTGCCCGGCGCGCGCTCGGGCAAGCTCGCGGTGCTGGTCGGCGGCGACGAGGCGCTCTACAAGCGGGTCAAGCCGGTGCTCGATGCCATCGGCGACAAGGTGACCTGGGTCGGCGGCATCGGCTGCGGCACGGTCGCGAAGCTCGTGCACAACATGGTGTCGGCGTGCTCGCGCATGGCCATCGCCGAGGGCATGACGCTCGGGGTCAAGGCCGGCGTGGCGCCCGAGGTGCTGCTCGACGCGCTGTCCAAGAGCTCGTTCGGTCAGGGCCGCGTGCTCAAGGACATGATCCCCAACACCGTGTTCCCCGGCGCCTTCGACGACGTGAACTTCGCGCTCCGGCTGCTCCGCAAGGACGTCGGCCTCGCGACCGAGCTCGGCCGCGAGTACCACGTGCCGATGATGATCGCCGCGCTGGCCGAGCAGCAGCTCGAGGAAGCGCTCGGCCGCGGCTGGGGCGACAAGGACTCGATGACGTTCTTCAAGCTTCAGGAGGAGCGTGCCGGCGTCGAGCTGCGGACGAAGAACCGAGGGGCCTGACACGATGAGCGACGCACTGGACGGAATTCTCGAATCGAAGGAGGCCGAACGGCTGGCCACCGGCTTCGTCTTCACCGAGGGCCCGCTCTGGCACCCGGACGGCTTCTACTACTTCGTCGACATCCGCCGGAGCCACCTGCACAAGCTCACGCCCGGCAAGGCGCCCGAGCTCGTCCGTTCGAACACCGGCGAGGGCAACGGCACGACGTTCGATCTGCAGGGCCGCCTCGTCATCTGCGAGGGCGGCAATCGCCGCGTGACGCGCTGGACCGGCGGCCAGAGCGAGGTCCTGATGGACCGCTTCGAGGGCAAGCGCCTGAACCGGCCCAACGACGTCGTCTGCAAATCCGACGGCAGCATCTACTTCACCGACCCGGGCCTGCGCGTGCCGCTCGCCGACCGCGAGCTTCCCTCGGCCGGCGTCTATCGCATCGCGCCCGACGGCAAGACCTCGCTCGTCGCCGACTGCGAATATCCCAACGGCCTGGCCTTCTCGCCGGACGAGCGCGTCCTCTACGTGGCCAACACACGCTGGACGCAGTACATTCACGCGCTCGAAATCGCACGGGGACGGCAAGCTCATCCGACGCCGGATCTTCGCCGACATGTCATCCGACGAGACGGACGGCGTGCCCGACGGCATGAAGGTCGACGTCGAGGGCCGCGTGTTCTGCACGGGTCCGGGCGGCACGTGGGTGTTCGCGCCCGACGGCACGCGCCTCGGCATCATCCGCACCCCCGAGGTCCCGGCGAACTGCGCCTTCGGCGGCCCCGATCTCCGGACGTTGTTCCTCACGGCTCGCACGTCGGTGTACGCCCTGCGCGTCAAGGTGCCGGGGCGTCCACACCCCTGGTACAAGCGATGATCAACTTCGGCACGTTCCTCCTGATGCAGTCGCCGTCCGCGCGCTCGTCCAAAGAGATCTACGCGCGCGGCGTCGAGATGGCGCAGGCGGCCGAGACGCTCGGCTTCGGCAACGTCTGGCTCGCCGAGCATCACTTCTCGACCTACGGCTATCTCTCGCGTCCGGCCCAGCTCGCGACCTACATCGCGGCCAAGACGACGCGGATCCGCGTGGGCACCGCGGTCATCGTGGTGCCGCTCCATCATCCCCTGGTGATCGCCGAGGAGATCGCAACGCTCGACCTCCTGTCGGGCGGGCGCCTCGACGTCGGCCTCGGACGCGGCTATCAGCCGTACGAGTTCGAGCGCTTCGGCCTCGAGCTCGAGAGCGGACGCGCGCGCTGGGAGGAATCGATCGATATTCTCCTGAAGGCCTTCGAGGGCCAGCCCTTCACCTACGACGGCAAGCTCTTCAAGATCCCGGAGACGACGATCTTTCCGCAGCCCCTCCAGCAGCCGCGCCCGCCGATCTGGATCACGGCGCAGAGCCCCGAGTCGGTGGAGGCGGCGGTGCGCCGCGGCTTCAACGTGCTCACCGGCGGCTTCGGCGTGCCGATCGAGCGCATGGCCGAGTTCCGCCGGCTCTTCGACCGGCTGGTCGGCGAGTTCAAGCCCCCGCACCCGCTGCGGGTCGGCGTCCAGCGCGCAGTCTACGTGGCCGAGAGCCAGGCCGACGCGCGCGCGGCCGCCGAAGAGGCGCGCTGGAACATGCGCGTGACGCTCTCGCTCCGCAACCAGTACGAGCGCGTCGAGCGCGGCCGCGCGATCCCGGTACCGGCACCGAAGGAGCCCGACACCGACGATCTCCTGGACCGCTTCCTGGTCATCGGCACACCGGACACGGTGATCCGTCAGATCAAACGCGTCGAGGAGCTGGTCGGCATCACGCACTTCAACTGCAGCTTCTGGTTCGGCGATCTGGAGCATGCGCGCGTGATGCGATCGATGGAACAGCTTCGCGCGTCGAGGTGTTGCCGGCGTTTCGGTAGCTCGGCCTAGCTCGGCCGACGACGTCGTCTACCGCAGGTCTCGCCGCGACGGTCGCCAGCGATCGTCCGCTAGTCGCCCCGGGCCAACGGATGCAAC
This sequence comes from uncultured Candidatus Rokubacteria bacterium, assembly GCA_963789955.1. Lineage (GTDB taxonomy): Bacteria > Methylomirabilota > Methylomirabilia > Rokubacteriales > CSP1-6 > AR31. Next base: position 37,975 of record CAWBMV010000004.1, on the reverse strand, counting down.
ACATCGATCGCGTAGCCGATATCCAGCCGCTCACCGAGCCAGAACGGTATCGCGGTTCGCGCGTCCGGAACCGCTCCCTCAACGTGATTCTGCGCTCGCAGCACGCTGACCGAGTCGACCGGCACCGTCGACGGAGCGCGGCGACCTCCGGCAAGAGCCGCCCGTCGGGGCGCCGAAACCGAAGCTCGCCGTCAGGCTCGCGATCCACCTGGTAACCTTCCTCGTGAACGGCACGATGGTGGCGCCGGCACAGCATGGTGAGGTTCGAGAGCGTCGTCGGTCCTCCCTGCGCCCAATGTCTGATGTGATGGCCCTGACCGAAGCGCACACCACAGCCCGGAAAGCGACACCCGTGGTCGCGATGGTGCAGCGCGCGGCGTAGAGCGGGCGGGATCGTCCGCGTCCGCGCCGCGACTTCCACGACTCGCCCGCCCCGCGCATGTTGCATCACCACCGGCTAGCGTCGCAGGCCAGGCGCCGCGACGTTTCCGCGGAAACGTGCTCGCCGTTCTCCGAGCGCGGACTGGCCGGGCGCCTGCCGGATCAGCGAGCACCGGGGCGTCGACGTGAACGACGACCTGGTAGCGCTCGCCCGGCGCTCCCGGATCGATACCGTGATGCAGCGCCGTCTCGGCGAGCAGTGCCAGCGCATCGGCCTGCTGCTGCTCGAACGCAGGCGTTTCCGCGGAAACGTCCGCCGAGCCGGCGTCGTCGAAGGTCCGCTGCCTCCGCTGATACAGCGCCTCGCGCGCCGCGGTCAGTGCCTGGATCAACAACTCACCGACCTCGGGCGCCAGCCGTCCACGGACCGTGACCATGCCGTCCTCATTCCGATACACCTGCAGCGCGCGGCTCCGATGTCGGGCGGCTGATTCGCGCGCCTCGGCTTTCTGATCTACTCGCCGCCAGCCACGTACGATCCGTTCCACATGCTCCGCGGTGCCGGCCCGTCCGACGGCCAGCAGTCGCTCTTCCGTCGCGGGAGTCGCCACGCGGGTCAGCGCACGGACCTTCGCGTACGACAGCTCGCCATGGGCGAGAGCCTTAGCCAGACGGGGCAGTGTGCCGAGCGCGCGTGCGACGCGGACCTTCTCGCGTGCGGCACCGATGTCGAGCCCTACTCGCCAGCTCAGCCAGTGCGCGCATGAGCGGAAGCCGTGATTCCAGCCCGCGCGAGCGTCGAACTCGCGGATCAGGTCGAGAAGCCGGGCGGTCGCGGCTTCGAGGTGCGCGGAGAGCTCGGCAATCTCGTCGCCCAGGCGATCGAGCTCAGCGGTCGAGGGATCGGGATCGATCACGGCGGTCATCAGCACGTTCATGGTGAGTCTCCTGTCGAAGAGACTCTACATGGCGATTTCGGGACCGACCTGCGTGGCACGCCGCGACGCGACCGCGATGCTGTCACGCTTTTTCGCGAGGGCGCGCGCCGTCGCGCATCCTGAACCTTCCTGAGGTCCACCAGCGCGGTGTTTGCAGTGCAGACGCGCAACCGCCGCATCTGCACCGAAGAAGTCTGTCAAGCGTGGAAGTTCAGATACACCTGTCCGAGACGAGACTAGTTCGTACCCCAAACCTCGCGGGCGACGTCGAGCGCCAGGGCCAGCTTGCGCTTCTGGTCGTCCACGGTGATCGTGTTGCCGTGGTGCGTGCTGGAGAAGCCGCACTGCGGGCTGAGACAGAGGTTTTCGAGCGGCACATACTTCGCGGCCGACTCGATGCGGCGCTTGAGAGCGTCCTTCGATTCGAGTGTCGGCACTTTGGAGCTGATGAGGCCGAGCACGACCGTCTTGCCCTTGGGCACGAAGCGCAACGGCTCGAAGCCGCCCGCGCGGTCGGTGTCGTATTCCAGGAAGAACGCGTTGACGTTCATCCGCGTGAAGACGGTCTCGGCCACCGGGTCGTAGCCGCCGCTGGCCATCCAGGTGCTCTTGAAATTGCCTCGGCACGTGTGGATGGCGACCGTCACGCCGCCCGGCACGTCGCGAAGCGCGGCGTTGACCTGGTCGGCATAGAGGCCGGGCAACCGCTCCGGATCGTCGCCGAGCTTCGTGACCTGCTCGCGGACCTTCGGATCGCACATCATCGCCACGGTCGTGTCGTCGATCTGCAGATAGGTGCACCCGGCCTGGCACAGCGCGCGGATCTCCTCACGATAGGCCGCGGTCAGATCCGACCAGAACTCGTCGAGATTCGGATAGGTGGCCTTGAGCGTCGGCCGGTCGCCGCGGGCGTGCAGCATGACCGGCGACGGCAGGCAGAACTTTGCCGTGCGCGTGGTGGCGGATTTCAGAAACTGGAAGTGGTCGAGCATGCTGGGCTTGGTTCGCCGGATCTTCCCGGTCACCTTCATGAGCGGCGGCTGCTCGTCGGCGCCCTCGAACTTCACGCCGAAGCTCTGGGTCGAGGTCTCCACGCCATCGAAGCCGCGCAGGAAGTCGATGTGCCACCAGTCGCGGCGGAACTCGCCGTCGGTGATCGACTGAAGACCGACCGATTCTTGTAAGCGCGACGGCGCCGCGGATCGCCTGGTCCTCGATCGCGCGCAACGCGGCGCGATCGATCTCGCCGCGGGCCGCGCGCGCCCGTGCCGTCTGGAGCTCCGGCGGGCGCAGCAGGCTCCCGACGTGGTCGGCGCGGAACGGCGGTCTCGTCGCGCCACTCATCGTCTTGCTACCACGCCAGCGCGTAGGTCGGGCGCCGCGGATCGGCGCCGGCGGACAGCACGCCCGTCTGCGGGTCGCGCCGCGTCACCACCGCACCGATACCGCACGCGCCGGCCTCGCTCACCTCGTGACCGAGCGCGCGGAGCTCGCCGCGGGTCCGCTCGGGGATGCCCGGCTCGACGTTCAGCTGTCCCGGCCGATAGGCTCTGGGCCAGAACGAGTTGACGAGCGTCTGGGTCGAGAAGCGCGGCGCTTCGACCGCCTGCTGCGGATTCATGCCGAAGACCAGCAGATTCAGGACGAGCTGCAGATCGGCCTGGCTCTGATCGTCGCCGCCCGGACAGCCGACGGTCATGGTGGGCACGCCGCCCTCGCAGATCAGATAGCTCACGAGCGTGGTACGCGGGCGCTTGCCCGGGACGAGCCCGTTCGGATGATCGTCGGCGACGAAGAACATCTCGCTGCGTGTGCTGAGCGTGCAGCCGAGCTCGGGCGCGAACGCCGATTTCCTGAACACGCCGCCGCTCGGCGTCAGGCAGATCATGTTGCCCTCGCGATCGATCGCGGCGATGTGCGTCGTCCCGTCGGCGGCGGCCGTCGACACGCTGCCCGTGCGAATGCCGGCGTGCGCGCCGGAGCGCCGCGCCGCGCCGCGGTGTCGAGGATCGCCCGGCGCCGGCGCCTCTGGAGTCGCGCGATCGCTACGGGATCAGTGCCGCGCGCTCCTTCAGATAGGCGGGCGTGAGCAGATCGCCGATCCCGGTGAGCGCGTCCTCGCGATCGCCGTAGTACTCCTCGCGATCGGCGAAGGCGAGCTTGAGCGCCTCCGAGACCACGTGGATGTAGCGAGCGGAGTTGTGGCCGAGCGCGCGCAGATCGAAGGTCGCGAGCATGCCGAGCGCCTGCATGAGCACGGGGCCTTGGGTCCACGCCGACTGGCCCAGGATCTCCCGGCCCGCGAAGGTCGTGCGCAGCGGCGCCTCGAGCCGGGCGCGGTAGCTCGGCCAGATCAGAGGCGCGCAGAAGCCCTCCGACGCGCTCGGAGAAGGCGCCGATCGTCGCCGCGACGTCACCGCGATAGAAGCGCTCGCGCGCCGCGGCGATGCCGGCCGTTCGATGGCCGCGCGCCCTGGTGTCGGCCTCGATGAGCCGCCGCAAGGTTCCGCCGAGGGCGGGCTGCACGAACAGCTCGCCCACCTCGGGCACGCGCCCGCCCGGGTAGAACACCGCGGTGCCGCCGGGCGGATACAGGTCGAACTGAGTCCGCGTCTCCGGAATATCGAGTAGGCCGTGCATGTATTCGTACATCGGGAATCCATGCTCGGCGTACTGGACCGCGGGGGCGAGCACCTCGCTCACGCTCTTCGTGCCGTGAGTCTCGAGCAGGGTCAGATAGCCGTCGACGGCGCCCGGCACGGTGAACGACAGATGCGCGTCCGCTCCGGGACCGGTCGGGACGCGATCGAGCTTGCGCCCGCGAAAGAGTCCGACCGTCGCGAGCGCCGGCGCCGTGCCCTGTCCGCTCAGCGCCAGGGTTTCCCGCGCGCGCGCGTCGTGGATGAGCGCCACGCATTCGCCACAGAGCGTGTAGGACGCCGTCGGCTCGACCACCGCGGCGGCGAAGCCGGCGGCCACGGCGGCGTCGAACGCGTTGCCGCCCGAGAGCAGCATGCGCATGCCCGCCATCGACACGAGCGGGTGGCCGCCCGTGACAACGCCCTGCGTGCCCGAGACCACAGGGCGCGTCGTCGTCCGGTCGGTCGTGTGATGCTCGAACTCGTGGACTGCTTGGGTCGGCTTGCTCATCGGCTCACCTCGGCGATTCGACCTCGTGCAGCCTGGCCATCATGATATACGGCCACGGCTTAGGCCCGACGGAAGATCGGACCGCGCCCGGCCACACGCCCGAGATCCGGGAACGGCACGCTCTCGATGCGGTGGCCGCGCGGCTGTACCGGCCCGGGCTCGAGTCCGAGCCGCGTGATCGTGGCGGGGTGGGTATAGAAGCCATCATAGGTGTGACGTACGAGCGCATCGAAGGCCTCGGGATGAGAACGCTCGACGCGCCTCAGAAGATCCTCGCTCTCGCCCCGACATCGCCGGCTCTCGCCGCCTCCTCGATGGCCTCGAGTGCCTGCGCGAGCAACGACCCGGCCCCGGCGGAGGCGTCGGCCATTGCCAGGACATGGTCGAGGGCGAGCGCGCCGCTTTCCGGGAAGCCCTCACCCGGCGGCACCAGGGTATCGAGTACCGAGGCCAAAAGATCGCGCGTCACCTCCGCCTCCGGATCATCCCGTCGGCGACGTGAAGCGCGACGGCCTGGATCGTCGAGGTCGGGTTCACGCCCGCGGAGGTCACCATCACGCTCCCGTCGACGATGTAGAGATTCGGCACGTCGTGGCACCGCCCCTCGGCGTCCACCACCGAGGTGGCCGGATCGCGCCCCATGCGCGCGGTGCCCATGAGGTGCCAGCCGCCGGCGCGCAGGAGCGGGTTGAACGCGACGTCGTGGGCGCCGGCCGCTTGCAACACCTCGCGGGCGCGTGCGATGCCGTGGTCGAGCATGCGTCGGCTGTTCTCGCTGAGCCGGTAGGACACGCGCGGCGCCGGAATGCCGTTCGAATCGGTGAGCGTCGGGTCGAGGTCGACGCGGTTCTCAGGCTCCGGCAGATCCTCGCCGATGACGGCAACGGTGATCGTCCGGTCGAATCGCTCGGCGTACGCCCGCCGATGCTCGCGGCCCCAGGGCACCCGGTCACCGACCGACCCCCCGTTCGCGGAAGCGATCGGCGAGAGCCCGCGCGCCACCTGAAACGAATAGCCGCGGACGAAGCCGCGCGAGAGATCCGTCTCGTAGAACTCCTGGCTGATGATGCTGCAGCCGATCGGACCGCGATGACCACCGAGCGGCTTGTCGAAGACGCCCCGCGCCATCGCGTAGGGATGGAACATGAGGTTCCGTCCGACCAGGCCGCTGCGATTGGCGAGTCCCTTCGGGAAAGCGCGTTGAGCGCGAGTTCAACAGGAGGCGTGGCGTGCCGATACCGTTGGCGGCCAGCACGACCGCGCGAGCCTTCTGCGCATGCTCTCGGCCCTCGCCGTCGTAGTAGACGACGCCGTCGGCGAGCCCATCCGGCCCGAGCGTGATCTCACGCACGCGGGCGCGGGTCACCAGGCGTGCGCCGAACGCGAGCGCCTTCGGCCAGTAGGTGATGTCCGTGCTCGCCTTGGCACCGATCGGGCAGCCGAGATCGCACGGGCCGCAGTTCACGCAAGCCCGCCGGCCGTCGTAGTCGCGCGTGAGGATCGCGCTGTCCGAGGGCCACCAGTGCCAGCCGAGCCGGTCGAAGCCGCCGGCGATCGTGACGCCGAGGGTGTCGAGCGGGATCGGCGGCGTCTGACGCGGCGACTTCGGCGGATAGGCCGGATCGCCGGTGATCCCGGCCACGCCCATCATCTGATCGTTCAGGTCGAAGTACGGCTCCAGGGTGGCGTAGTCGATCGGCCAGTCGTCGGCGACGCCGTCGAGACTCCGCACGCGAAAGTCCGAGGGGCGGAAGCGCGGGAAGTGGGCGCTCCAGTGAATGGTGCTGCCGCCGACCGCGTTGTACATCAGCGGCGAGATGACCGAGGCCTGGTCGTTGACCGGATAGTCCTGCGCGAGCCGCCGCACGTTCGGCTCGGCGCTCCAGTCGGTGTTCCGGTGCAGCTCCCAGTCGGCCTGCCAGTGGGGATACGCGCGCGCGTCGACCCAATCCCCCTGCTCCAGACACACCACGCTGATGCCGGCGCCGGCAAGCTTCCAGGCGACGGCGGCGCCGGAAGCGCCGGCTCCGATCACGAGAACGTCGGCACGCTCGTCGGCGGCCTTCATGGCGCGACCGACTGTACTACGGCTGGCGTCGTTACTTCGCTCGGATCTCGGCCATCAGACGCTGGGCGGTGGGCCGGTGTTTCATGACCCAGTCGGCGATGTAGCTCGGCTGCCGCTCGTCGATGACGGTCTTCAGCTCCTGTCGGGCTTCATCGTAGCGCCCTTGCGCGATCAGACACCGGGCCAGCTCGACGCGGGCGCGCGTGAAGTGCGGATCGAGCGCGAGCGCCTTGCGCAGGTATCCCTCGGCGCGCGGGACGTCGCCCCCGAACAGCGACGGGGTCTCGAGGTAGAACGACCCGGCGACCGCCAGGCCCGGCACGTTGTCGGGATCGAGCTCCAGCACCGTCTGGATCTCCTGCCTCAGGGTCGACAGGAGAAACGCGGCCTGCAGCTTACCCTTCGTGACCGCCCAGCGGCCCAGATTGGCGGCATACCAGAGATGCGCCTCCGGGCTCCGCGGCGCCATCTCGATCGCGCGCTTGGCGACATCGCGTCCGCGCTCGTAGCTCGCGAGCTTGGCGTCCACGTCGTGCGCTCGGTAGTCGGCCCAGAGTAGATGGGCCCAGGCCAGCAGGAGGAGCGCGTCGAGACTCGGCGTGCGGGCGACCTCGCTCTCGAGCGCGTCGCGCGCGCGGTCGATCCGCGCGAGGTCCTCGTTGAAGGTCGTGATGTTGTTCCACGCTTCGAGGAGCGAGCCGCTCGCCCGCGCCGGCGGGGTTACCGCGACGGCGCTGCCGGCCAGCAGCAGCGCCAGACCACACCCGAGGGCGGCGCTCAGGAAATGGAAATGTCGCATCGCAGAAAGCGTAGCACGGCCGCCCGCCTGGATCAGGGCCGCTGGGCGAGAATCGTCTCCACGCTGTGCACGTGATGCACACCGTCCTGGGCACACGGGATCAGTCCCTCCTCGTGGCGCAGGATGATCCAGCCGCGATAGGCGTCGCGCAGCTCATCCGGAGTGAAGTAGTGCACGACCTCGTTCTTCTCGCGGTAGATCCGCCGTTCGGTGAAGACGACGTGCGCGTGGTGCCCACCCCGGCGCGTGAGTCCCTGGAGCCGGGCGAACAGAGCGCCGCGGTCGTCCCGAGCCACATAGTGGATCGAGCCGCAGGAGTAGACCAGATCGAACGGTCCCCGCACCGGCAGATCCGGCAACGCCGCGCAGACCCACGGCACTTGAACGCCGCGCTTGTCCGCGAGCCGCGCGGCCTTGCGGAGCCCGTCGAGCGAGAGGTCGACGCCGACGACATCGTGTCCCTGCTCGGCGAGAAAGACGCTGTCGCGCCCCTCGCCGCAGCCGAGATCGAGCACGTGGGCGCGATGGCCCGCGAGCTCTCCGGCCTCGCGGGCCAGAGCCGACGGGCGCGTACCGAAGATGAAGCGATCGGGCGTGTTCATATACTCACGCCCCCACGGGCTCCAGGGCTGCTCGAGGGTCGCGACGCGCGCGTCCGCGCCGTCAGCGCCGCTGATCGGCCTTCTCGTGCTCATCCTTGCCGAGGCGTCCCTTACCCTCTACACCCTTCCGGTGAGAAGCAGAACCAGGACGACGAGCACGACGATGCCGAGCCCGCCACTCGGGTAGTAGCCCCAGCCCGAGCTATACGGCCACGCCGGCAAGGCGCCGATGAGCGCCAACACCAGAACGACGATCAGAACCGTCGACAACATCTTCTGGTCCTCCCTGTATGTGTACCTGGGCAATCCCTGCAGCCGCGGTGCCAATTGCGATCCGCTCCCCTGTGTAGGAATGACGGCGCTGTGCGCGCGGCCCCGTCGAAGGGCGGAAAGATTTACCGAGTAACTTTTACGAGAGAACGCTTGCGCGATCGCAGGCCCGGGAGGCACACGTCTTGCTCCCTCGTGTTCTCGTTCGATGAACGAAACCGAAAGGAGGCGACATTCATGAACCAGGACATTCTCACCGGCAAGTGGAAACAGATGCGCGGTCAGGTCAAGCAGTGGTGGGGCAAGCTCACCGACGATGACCTCGATCGGGTCGACGGCGCGATGGACAAGCTTGCCGGCGCGCTGCAGGAGCGCTACGGCTGGGAGCGGGATCAGGCCGAGCGCGAGATGAAGAAGCGCTTCGACCGGTATGACGAAGAGCTGCGCGACCCGGCCCGGCGGTAGTTCGTAGCAGACACAAAAAGAGCGGGCGGTCTCTCGACCGCCCGCTCTCGTCGTGCGTCAGCTTCCTGCGTTAGTTGGCCTTCGCCTGCGCCACACGCAGCTCGTTCTTGACCGACTTCACGCCGTCGACCCGGTGCGCCATCTCGGAGGCCTTCGCGGACGTGGAGATGTTCGGCACCTCGCCGCTCAGCACCACGACACCCGCATCGGTGCGGACGTCGATCTTCTTCAGCTGCGCGTCCTTGCCGAAGCTGGTCTCGACAGCCTTGGTGATCTGCTTGTCGTTCGTCTGGACGGCCTTGCGCGCCGCAGGGGCCACGACCTGCAGGTCGTTCTTCACGCTCTTCACGCCCTCGACGGTCTTGGCGATGTCGGCCGCGGCCATCTTCGCCTCTTCGGAGTCGACCTTACCGCGCAGGAACACTTCGCCCTTCACGGTCTCGACCCGCACCTCGCGGCCCTTGACCCGATCGTCCGCGAAGAGGGCGATCTTCGTCTTCGACGTCAGCCAGCTATCACTGGTGGCGCCCGTCACTTCCTGCGTGGTCTCTTTGGCCTTGTTCTCCATCTTGTCCATCGTGCTCGGAGCCGTCTTGTCGGTCGCCTTGTCGGCGGCGCCCGCAGTCAACGGGAGCGCGAATAGGACGGCGGTCAGAAGCGCTGCTCCAGTCTTCAGTTCGTTACGCATCGCTGGTTGTCCTCCAGGTTCTCGGTATGTGAGTGGACCCCGGCCCGTTCGCGCGGGTATCCGATTTCGTGCGCCTGCCCAGAAAAGAGCAATCGCCTTGCCAGCACGAGCTGTGCGTGCGACGCCGGCGCGGAAAATCCTGTCAGACAGCGATTTAGGCCATGGCGAATCATGAACAAGGCGATCGCGACACGCCTCGCCGGGCGCAGTATTTGTTACGCGGCGGCTCGGTAAATCCTACCCGGCGGTCGACGCCGACTCAGGTGATCTCCCGGTCTCTCGACTCTGGTATCTCGCTTGCTCTTTCAACAGACCAACAACACAGACAGAGAACGGGAGAACGCGATGAAGACGCGGTGCGGGTTCGCACGAATGGGTCTTGTCGTCCTGCTCACCATCACCACGGGTTGCGCGGGTGTCCCACCTCACCTCGAGCTGCCGACGCTCGACATCAAGCAGCCGGCGTTCGCGGCCACGCTCGGCGCGTACACGGGCACGACCGTCGTCGGCGGCAACCGCGTGGAAATCTTATTGAACGGCGAAGAGATCTTTCCGGCGAAGCTCGCGCTGATTCGCAGCGCGCGTCGCACCATCAATTACGCCCAGTACGTCTTCGAGGGCGGCGAGCCCGCCAAGCATATCGCCCGGGCGCTGGCGGAACGTTGTACCGCCGGCATCAAGGTCAACGTGCTGCTCGACGCGGTGGGCGCGCTGGCCATGCCGGCCGAGCGGCGCGAGGAAATGAAAAGCGCCGGCTGCAAGGTCGAGAATTTCCGGCCGCTGAGCTCGTTCGCCATCGATCGGGTGAACTATCGCAACCATCGCAGGATTCTCGTGGTGGACGGCATGGTCGGCGTGACGGGAGGCTCGGGCATCAGCGGCAAGTGGAGCGGCAACGGGCGCCAGGAAGGACACTGGCGGGACACCGATGTTCGGATTGAAGGGCCGGTGGTCGAGCAGCTGCAGGGTGCGTTCGCCGAAAACTGGCTGGAGACGACGGGCGTGGCGATCGGCGGGCCCGAGTATTTCCCGCGCCGGCGCCTGGAGTCGAAGGGGGATGTCGACGCCCAGGTGGTGCGCAGCTCCCCGGCGGGCGGTAGCACCGCGATGTACACGATGTTCCTCCTGGCCCTCGCGTCCGCGCGGCACTCCATTCACATCACCAACCCCTACTTCGTGCCTGACGAGAAGATGATCACGACCCTGCTCGGCGCCGCCAATCGTGGGGTCCAGGTCAAGCTCCTCATCCCGGGCGCGATCGACCACAACCTGGTGCGCCAGGCGAGCCGCTCGGGGTTCGGGCGTCTGCTGAAGAGCGATATTCAGATCTACGAGTACCGGCCTGCGCTTCTCCACGCGAAGACCATGGTCGTCGACGGTATCTGGGCGACCGTCGGAAGCACCAACTTGGACCGCCGTTCGTTCTCGCTGAACGAGGAGCTCAACGTCGCGATCTACGACGTCGACACCGCGCAGCGGCTCGAGCGCGTGTTCGAGGAGGACCTGCGCAACTCGCGCCGCGTCATGTACAAGGAGTGGAACGATCGCGGTTTCACGAGCCGATTCCTCGAAATCCTGGCGTTCCCGATCAAGGAGCAGATGTAGCCGGCGAGCGCTGGTAGGCCGCTCGGGCCTCAGGTAAGCTCGAAAGCGTGGTAGGTCTGCTCCTCGTCCTTGCTCTGCTCGTCGGCGCGAGCGAGGCCGCGCCGCCGCAGTCCGTTTCCGCCGCGATCGCGCCCCCGGCGGTCGTCGCCGGGCTACCCGCGGCGCCCCGGGTCGGCGGCAAGTTCCGCAACCTCGACCCCGAGTATCACCGAGCGACGATGTGGGCCCGCGCGCGCTCGCTGATCGTGGGCGGCACGTGGCTGGTGGGCGAGCGCAACGTCAAGCCGCTTCCCATCGTCAAGCCGGACACAGCCGCGCTTCGTGACAATGCGAGCCGGGCGACGGTGACGTGGATCGGCCATTCGACTCTGCTCGTCCAGCTCGACGGCGTGAACTTCCTGACCGACCCGACCTGGGCGAGCCGCAGCGGACCCTTCGGCGGGTTCGTGGGAGTCGAGCGGTACACGCCTCCCGCGATCGCGTTCGACGATCTGCCGCGCATCGACTTCGTGCTGATCTCCCACGATCACTACGATCACCTCGACGAGCCGACCGTCAAGCACCTGGCGCAGCAATTCAATCCGCGCTTCGTCGTGCCGCTCGGCATCAAGACGTGGCTCGCGGATCGTGGAATCACGAACGTGGTCGAGCTGAACTGGGGTGAATCGGTTCGGATCGGCGGCCTGACCGTCGTATGCACGCCGGCGCAGCACGGCTCCGGCCGGACGCTCCTGGACCAGGGGCGGCGTCTCTGGGCCTCGTGGGCGGTGCTCGGCTCCAAGCGTTTCTATTTCGCCGGGGACACGGGATACTACCAGCACTTCAAGGAGATCGGCGAGGCGCTCGGCCCGTTCGACCTGGCGGCGCTGCCGATCGGTTCGTATACACCCCGCGCACTCGCCAAGCCCGTGCACCTGTCACCGGAAGAAGCACTCGAGGCGTGGACCGATCTGCACGCGGCGAAGTTCCTCGGCATTCACTGGGGAACATTCGCGCTCGCCCGGGAGGCATACGATGAGCCGCCTCGCCGCATCGCCGAGGAGGTCGGGCGCCGTCACCTCGACGCCGACAGCGTCTGGATCGTGAAGCCGGGCGTCACCACCGCCTGGTAGGTCGCGCGCTCCTGTCGTAGACTTCCCAGACGATGATGGACTCCGCGTGGGCCGCTAGACTTCAGGCGGTCTTCGAGCTGAGCCCGACCATCCTCACCGTCACCGGCCTCGACGACGGGCGGATCGTCGAAGTCAACGACGCCTTTCTTCTCGCCACCGGCTACTCCCGCGACGAAGTTATCGGGCGATCGGTGCCGGACATCGCCGTCTGGGTCGATCCGCGCCAGCGCGACGCCGGGCTGGCCGAGCTTCGGGCGGGCCGCTCGATTCGAAACGTCGAGGCTCGGTTCCGGGCCAAGAACGGCCGCGAGATCGTCGCGATCACCAACGCCGACGTCATCGTCATCGACGGGCGCCCGTGCATCCTGACCGCCTTGATCGACATCACGGACCGGGTTCGCGCCGAGACAGCGCTCCGCGAGAGCGAGCAGCGCTTCGCGCAGCTGTTCCAGGCCAACCCGCTGCCGATGACGATCGTCAGCATGCGCACCCATCGCCATCTGGACGTCAACGACGCGGCGGTGCGCCACAGCGGCTATAGCCGCGAGGAGATGCTGGGGCGCACCAAGCCGGAGCTGGGCTTCTGGGTCGCGGCCGAGCAGCGCGACGATTTGCTGCACCAGCTGCTGTCGAGCGGTCAGGCGCGCGACTTCGAGGTGACCTTCCGCACGAAGACGGGCGAGGAGCGCCAGCTCCTGACGAATTCGGAGGTCATCACGTACGAGGGCGAGCCGGCGGTGCTGAGCGTGTCCGTCGACATCACCGAGCGCAAGCAGCTCGAGACGCAGCGGGAGGCGCGGCGCGAGGAATTCCTCGCGATCCTGAGCCACGAGCTCCGCAACCCGTTGGGCGCGATCACCAACGCGCTCGGCGTGATGGATCGGCTCGCGACGAGCCAGGAGCTCCGCAAGGCCGCGGGTATCATCGGACGCCAGGCCACTCGTCTGACCCGGCTGGTCGACGACCTGCTCGACGTCGCCCGGGTGACCTCGGGCAAGATCGTCTTGCGGCTCGAGCCGGTCGACTTACTCGAGCTGGCCGAGCGGTGCGCGAGCGCGCTTCGCGAAGCCGGGCGGGCGCGCGACCATCGGTTCGAGGTCGACGGCGATTCAGTCCTGGTCCACGGCGACCTCGCGCGTCTCGAGCAGGTGGTCAACAATCTCCTCGACAACGCGCTCAAGTACACGGCGTCCGGCGGCGAGATCCGGCTGACCACCGAGCGTGTGGGAAGCGACGCCGTGCTGCGCGTGCGCGACACCGGTGAGGGCATCCGGTCCGAGCTGGGCGCGCGAGTCTTCGATCTGTTCGTGCAAGAGCCACAGGCCCTCGATCGCTCGCGCGGAGGTCTCGGCCTCGGGCTCGCGCTGGTCAAGCAGCTGGTCGAGCTGCACGGCGGATCGGTGTCGATGGTCAGCGGCGGCCGTGGACACGGAAGCGAGTTCGTGGTGCGCTTGCCTGCGTCGGCCGTGCGCGCAGAGTCTGCGCCTCCCGCGGCACCGGCGCCTGGCTCGGCCCGGAATCGCCGGCGGCGGGTCCTTGTCGTCGAGGACAACGCCGATGCGCGCGAGGGTCTCCGTCTCCTGCTCACCTACGCGGGCCACGAGGTCGAAACGTCGGAGGACGCCTCGAGCGGGCTCGACAAGCTGAAGAGCTTCCGGCCTGAGGTGGCGCTGATCGACATCGGCTTGCCGGGAGTCGACGGGTACGCCCTGGCCCGGATGGCTCGCCAGACGCCCGAGGCAAAAGCCACCTACCTGGTCGCTCTCACGGGCTACGGCCAGGCCGAGGACCGACAGAAAGCTCTCGCGCCGGCTTCGACATGCACATGACCAAGCCCGTCGATCCGGCCAAGCTCTGCGCATTTCTGACTGAGTCCTGACTTCTGCGGACGCCTCGGCCGAAATTACACGATCGGCCGAACTTACACGGTTGTCATGGAGTTTTTACCTGCCATCGGTCCGTCGCTTTCCTGAAACCCGCCGATTTTCCATGCAATTTGCCCTGGCACGACCCTTGCCCCAGGAGACCGAGTCCAGCGGGACGAGGAGGCTACTATGGCACTGGATCCGGTCTGCATGATGGAGATCACCCCCGACTCGGCCGAGGCGCAACTCGTATACGAGGGCGAGACGATCTATTTCTGCTGCGACGAGTGCAAGCGGATCTTCGACGCCGATCCCGAGACGTTTCTCGATGAGATCGAGCCGGTCGGGGATCACGCGGGTCGGGACTCCTAGAGCCACGGGCCCTTTCCGCGGTCGCCCGGGGCGAGCCCCCGCATCTGCGGGATGGCTCGGGCGACCAAGCACCAATGGCGACCCGTGAGTATTCCTTGAGGACGTGTCTTGCAGATCGCTGATCGGTCCAAGAACGAGTTCCTGGCGATCTTGGCCCATGAACTCCGCAATCCCCTCGCGCCGATCCGCACGGCTGTCCAGATTCTGAATCGTGAAGGAACGCTCGCCCCCGAGTCGCAATGGGCGCTCTCCGCGATCGAACGGCAGGTCCGGCAGATGGCGCGGCTCATCGACGATCTGGTCGATGTGGCTCGGATGAGTACCAATCGTTTCGAGCTTCGCAAGGAGCGCGTGGACCTGGCGGTGGTCTTGCGCCTGGCCGTCGAAACGAGTGGGAGCCTGTTGACAGCCGGGGGTCAGGAGTTCACGACCGCGATCCCGGAGGATCCCGATCTATCTCGACGCCGACCCGATGCGGCTGGCGCAAGCGGTATCGAACTGCCTGAACAATGCCGCGAAGTTCACGGACCGCGGCGGACACATCTGGCTGACCGCGGAGCGCGTCGGTGGCGATGCCGTGATCACCATGCGCGACACCGGCGTCGGGATTTCTCGAGCGATGCTGCCGCACGTGTTCGAGATGTTCAGCCAGGGCGAGCAGACCCGAGCGCGGACCTTTGGAGGGCTCGGGATCGGCTTGACCCTTGTGAAGCGGCTCGTGGAAATGCATGGCGGGACGGTCGCCGCCGAGAGCACGGGGTTAGGCATGGGAAGCACGTTCGTCATCCGCCTACCGGCCGTCCTCGATTCCTCGCATCACCCGCAACCGCAGGCGGAGGGCCTCGCACACATGAGCCCGCCCTCGCTCCGCATTCTGGTCGTGGACGACAACCGCGACGCCGCCGATAGCCTCGCGATGCTGCTGCGGACCACCGGCAACGACATTCGCACCGCCTACGACGGTCTCGAGGCGGTGCAGGTCGCGAGCGAATTCAGGCCCGATGTGGTGCTGCTCGACATCGGCCTGCCGAAGATCGACGGTCACGAGGTCGCGCAGCGCATCCGCAAGGAGCCCTGGGGTCGGCAGATGTGCCTGATCGCCGTCACCGGGTGGAGTGATGAGACCGATCGCGCGAGATCGCGGGCCGCGGGCTTCGACCACCATCTGGTGAAGCCACTCGACACCGGTCATCTCGCCCAGCTGCTGGGCTCCGTCGGGCGCTCCACACTGAGCTGACAAGCGTGAACGGCTCGGTCCGGGTCGCCGCGGTCGGCGACCTGCATTGCAAGCGAAGCTCCTCCGGCTTTTTGCAAACACTGTTCTCCCGTATCGGCGAGAACGCCGACGTGCTGGCGCTCTGCGGCGACCTCACCGACCGCGGCCTTGCCGACGAGGCGCGGATCCTGGCCAAGGAGCTTCAGGCAGTGAAGATCCCGAAGATCGCGGTCCTCGGTAACCACGACTTCGAGTCGGATGCCGCGGGCGACGTCACCGAGATCCTCGGCGACGCACATGTCACGGTGCTCGACGGCACGGCAATCGAGATCTCCGGCATCGGCTTCGCCGGGGCCAAGGGCTTCGCGGGCGGCTTCGGCGAGCGCGCGCTCCAGGCGTGGGGCGAAGCCGCGACGAAGGTGTTCGTGCGCGAGGCCGTCGACGAGACGCTCAAGCTCGAGTCGGCGCTGGCGCGGCTGCGCACCCCCGGCCGCGTCGTGCTCCTGCACTACTCGCCCGTCGTCGACACGGTCGACGGCGAGCCGCGCGAGATCTTTCCGTTCCTCGGGTCGAGCCGGCTCGAGGAGCCGCTCAACCGCTACGCCGCGAGCGTCGTGTTCCACGGCCACGCCCATCGCGGCCAGCCCGAAGGCAAGACGTCGGCGGGCGTGCCGGTGTACAACGTCGCTCTGCCGCTACTCCAGAAGATCTACCCGGACCGATCGCCGTTCCGGGTCGTCGAGATTCCGGCGCAGCGCTCGGATCCTGCGCCGCCACCCGTCACCGTCTCCGCCAGTCGCGAGCCAACCCAATGAGCCAGACCATGCTTGCCCAGAACCCAGGCACATCGACCCTTCGCTTCTATCGCCGGGTGCTGCGGGAGCTCACCGCGGGCGGTATCGATTTCCTGGTCGGGGGCGGCTACGCGCTCGAGCGTTACCTGGGCATCGGCCGGCTGGTGAAAGATCTCGACCTGTTTCTCCGCGCCGCCGACGTCCAAAAGGCGTTGGATCATCTCGGTCGACGCCTGGGCTGCGACGCCGAGCTCACCTTCCCGCACTGGCTCGGCAAGGTTCGCAAGCGCGGCGATCATGTCGATTTCATCTTCAACGCGGGTAACGGCGTCTGCGTCGTGGACGACGACTGGTTCAACTATGCGGTCCCGTCACGCGTCCTGGACGTCCCGGTCCTGCTCTGTCCGGTCGAGGAGATGATCTGGTCCAAGGCGTTCGTGATGGAGCGAGAGCGCTACGACGGTGCCGACGTCGCGCATCTCCTGCACGCGTGCGCCGGCTCGCTCGACTGGGATCGGCTGAGCCAGCGCTTCGGCAAGCACTGGCGCATCCTGTTCGCGCACCTCACGCTCTTCGGCTTCATCTACCCTTCCGAGCGCCGGCGCATTCCCGAGGCCGTGATGCGCGAGTGCGTGCGGCTGCTCGACCATGAAATGCGCCACGCCAGCTCCCGGCGGCTCTGCCGAGGGACCTTGACCTCGCGCGCCCAGTACCTCGTGGATCTCGAGCTGTGGGGATACGAGGACGCGCGACTCGCACCGCACGGCAGCATGTCCGAAGAAGACGCATCGATCTGGACGGCGGCCATCGACGCCGACGCGAGTCGACCTCTCGGCGAACGCCCGCGCGAGGCCGTCGCCGCGAACGATCTACCAATAGCGGGAACCACCAATGGCTCGATGTGACGTCTGCGGCAATGACTATCGACGGACGATGGAGATCAAGTATCAGAACTCCGTCGGGACGTACGACTCGTTCGAATGCGCCATCCAGAAGATCGCCCCGGTCTGCGAGCACTGCCGGTGCCGGGTCATCGGACACGGCGTCGAGCACGGCGATCGCATCTTCTGCTGTGCGCACTGCGCCGACATGGCTGGCGTCCGCGCCTCTGAGGTTAACGCTTAGGGTTGGACGGGTCGGAGGGGTGTGCGGGAGGGGTGGCCGCGACCACGCGGCACGCGTTCGCTGCTCCTCGGCGGCTGGGCTCCATCTGGGCGCGCGACTTCCGACGTGTGCTTGGAGGGAACGGGTCCGGCCACCCCTCCCGCACACCCCTCCGACCCGTCCAACCCTGCTGGGAATAGCACAGAGCATCGGAACCGCGGGAACCTCGCGGCGAGACGGAGGGGGAGATCGGGGGAGCGGGGCTTGGGGGGCCATTTCGGGGCCCCCATGTCCTTAGAGAAATCTCGACATGATCTGCCCGCCGAGAATCTTCATGTAGTGGTGCTGCGTCTCCATGTCGGTCGCGCGCAGGCTCACCCAGATCTTGCGAGCGCCGGCCTCGGCGATCTGCTCGATCCGCCTGATCCAGTCGCTCGCGTTGCCGGCCAGCGCGAAGCGATCGATGGCGTACTGGGTTAGGCCCAGCGCCTCCATGCGCTTGGGGTTACGGCCCTCGTGGAGCACGTGGTCGTAAAGCTCGTAGCCGTCGACGTATTCCTGGACCTTGCCGCGCAGCTCGTCCGGCAGGTGCTTGTTGTCGAGCCCGAATCGCATCGAGTGGTTGAGGATCGACGACACCGAGGCCTTCACGCCCTGGATCGCTCGGTCGCGATCCTCGTCGAGCGAGGTGCGCGTGGTGAACCAGACGTCGACGTCGGACGGGTTGCGCCCCGCTTCGCGGGCCCCCGCGTGGACGCGGGCGATCGTGTCCTTGATCACCTCGGGCAAGAGCCCGGTGCCGGCGGTGACGCCGTCGCCGATGCGCCCGCCCAGGAGCAGCATCTTCGGGCCCTCGGCGCAGATGAAGATCGGGATGCGCTGGCGCGTCACGGTCGACGCCCAGCGGACGCGCTGCGGCCGGCCCTGATAGGTCGCTTCGCCCTTGGCGATGAGATCGCGCACGCACGTCACGTAGTCCTCGATGCGCGCGCGCGTGGCCACCTGGTAGCCGATGTTGAGCACGGCGCTGTCCCCGCTGGCCATGTCCATGAAGGCGCGTCCGCCGGTCAGGCTGTCGATCGATGCGAGGAACGAGGCCATCACCTGCGGCTCGCGAGTGAGCGGGTTGGTAGGGCGCAGACCGACGCGCGCCCGCGAGGCGCCCAGGGCGATCAGGGTCGCCCGGACATACGCATCGCCGCCGATAAACGCCGTGTCGTGGGTACCGACGGCCTCGGCGCCGTAATCGTCGGCCATCTTGGCGAGGTCGATGAAGCGGCGCGTGTCCTTCTCCTGCAGGAGCGGGGTTCCCGGGCTCAGACTGACTCCGAATGCGACTTTCATTTGATGTCCTCGCGGTTGGCCGTTCGCGGGCCTCCGCTCACATAGACCGTCTCGCCCGTCATGAAGTTCGCCTGATCCGACGCGACGAAGACGACCGCCCACGCGATCTCCTCGGGACGACCCAGGCGCCGGAGCGGCACCTCGCGCGCGGCATTGGCGATCATTGCGGGAGTCTTCCAGACTTCGAGCACGCCTTCCGTCTCCGTCGGCCCGGGCGCGACCGCGTTGACGGTGATCCCGTACTTCGCCCACTCGGCGCCGAGGCTCTGCGTGAGCACGGTGGCCCCCGCCTTGGCGGCCGCATAGGCGGCCATGCCGCGCGAGCCGCTGCGTCCGGCCACCGACGTCACGTTGATGATCTTGCCCGCGCGCTGCCGGATCATCACCCGCCCGGCGGCCTGCGCGAAGAGGAACACGCCAGTCAGATTCGTCGCCATCATCGCGTCCCACTCCGCCCGGGGCAGGTCCTCGAGCGGTGACCGGATCCGGTAGCCCGCGTTGTTGACCAGAATGTCGATGCGGCCGAATGTCTCGAGGGTTTGCGCGACGGCGCCGTCGACCTGCCGCGCGTCGCCGACGTCGCACGCAACGGCCAGCGCGCGGCGCCCTTCGGCCCGCACGAGATCGGCGACAGGCTCCAGCGCGTCCTTACGGCGGCTACACACCGCCACATGGGCGCCGACCCGGGCAAGCTCGACCGCGATCGCGCGGCCGATCCCCTGACTCGCCCCGGTCACGATCGCGACGCGATCGCGGAGGGTGTCGGCCGAAAATGCCACCTTACTGGATGACCGAATGCGGCGTCGCGACCAGCCGCGTGACCTTGATCTGCTCGCGGTCGATCAGGCCGGGAACCTTGGGCGCGATCTCGGTCTTCCAGTAGTCGCTCTGGTAGACCAGATCGTAGAGCCGCTTGCGCTCGGCTTCGCTCTCGAACCGGCGGAGCCACACGTACACGCTCTCGTCCTCCTCGCCGGTGAAGCTGCCGAGGATGACCATGCCCATCTTGACCTGGAACGGGATGATCTCCTCTTCCATGCACTTGACCCACTTCTCGCGCTGTCCGGGACGGATGTGGTATTGCCGCAGCTCGAAGATCATTCGGGCCTCCTGGGAGTAGAAGTTCGCCGAAGAGAGTACACCAGGGCCGGATCGTCGAGACCGTGTATGATCATGTCGCTGTGATCCGCCACCTGGTCGCGATCTCGCCACCGACCTTGCCCGACACGCCACCTCTCGAATATGTGGAGGCCGCCGCCGCGGCAGGCTACGACGCCGTCGGGCTGCGCCTGGCGAGATCGCCGCTGTTTCCGTTCTATCCGGTCGTCGGCAACGCGCCGCTGATCCGCGAGCTCAAGCTGATCCTCGCGAGCTCAGGTCTGCGCGTGCTCGACATCCTGACCTTCTATCTACAGCCCACGACCGACTTCGACGCGTTCGAGCCGGCGCTGGAGCTCGGCGCGGAGCTCGGCGCGCGGTACGCGCTCGTGGCGGGCGACGATGCGGAGTGGGCGCGCCTTCGCAACAGCATGGGGCGCTTCTGCGACATGGCGGCGCAATTCGGAATCTCCGCCGCCCTCGAGTTCTCGGTCATCCGGCCGCTCGCGACCCTGTCGCAGGCGCTGCGCCTTCTCTCCGAGCTCGGCCGCAAGAACGGCGTGATCTGCCTCGACCCCCTTAATTTTATCCGCGGCGGCGGGAGCGCGGCCTTCTTGCGCGGGCTCGAGCCCCGGCTGTTTCCCTACGCGCAGCTTTCCGACGGCGTCCTCGCGCCCGGCGAGCCCGATCTCTCGAAGCTCGGCCGGATGAGCCCCAACGAGCGCCGCATGCCGGGTGACGGCATCGTCCCGCTCCGCCAGATCCTGGACGCGCTTCCGCCCGGGCTGCCGCTGAGCGTGGAGATCCCGATGCCGAAGTCGGTCAAGCTGCCGGCGCGCGAATGGGCCCGCGCGACGGCCGAGAGCACGCGCCGATTCCTGGAGGAGTACTACCGCGGCAAGCACTGATCAGGAGGCACGATGAAACGCAGCGACCAGCGCATCCTCACGACCCACGTCGGCAGCCTGCCCCGCACCACGGCGCTCCGCGATCTGCTCGTGCGGCAGGACCGGGGCGAGAAGATCGACGCCGCAACCCTCGCTCGCGAGTCCGAGGCGGCCGTACGCCACGTCGTGGCCAAGCAGCTCGAGGCCGGCGTCGACGTCGGCAACGACGGCGAGCAGCCGCGCGTCGGCTTCTCGACGTATCCGGCCAAGCGGATGCGCGGCTTCGGGGGCGAGAGCAAACGGCGCATGTCGCGCGACATCGCCGAGCACCCGGACTACATGGCGCGGCTGTCCCGCATGCGCACGGGCGCGGCGCGGATCAACGACGCGCCGCAGGCCGTGGCCGAGGTCGCGTACACCGACCTCGGTGAGGCCACCGCCGAGTGCGAGCTGTTCCAGCGCAGCGTCACCGGCACCAAGCGACCGGGTTCGCCGAGCCGTTCATGACAGCGGCCTCGCCCGGCGTCATCGCGACCATCATGCTCGACGCGTTCTACGGCTCTCACGAGCGCTACATCCGCGCACTCGCCCGCGAGATGCGCAAGGAGTACGAGCTGATCGTCGCGCGCGGCTTCGTGCTGCAGCTCGACTGCCCCGACCTCGCGATGGAGCGCACGCGCTTCTTCCAGGACGAGTCGCTCGACGGCTTTCTCGCCGCCGTCGCCCTGCACATCGACGCGATCAACGAGGCGATCGCGACGATTCCCCGCGACCGGGTCCGGCTGCATCTCTGCTGGGGCAACTATGACGGGCCTCACACGCACGACGTGCCGCTCGAGCCGCTCCTGCCGATCCTCTACCGGGCGAAGGTCGGCGCACTGTCCCTGCCGCTCGCCAGCCCGCGCCACCAGCACGAGCTGAAGGCGTTCCGCCAGCATCCTCTGCCCAGACGACATGCTGTTCCTTCCCGGTGTCATCGACTCCACGACCAACGTCGTCGAGCACCCCGAAGTCGTTGCCGACCGGATCACCGCGGCGGTCGCCGCGGTGGGTGATCGGACCCGCGTCCTGGCCAGCGTCGATTGCGGCTTCGGGACGTTCGCCGGCTCGATGCTCGTCGAAGAAAGCGTCGTCTGGACGAAGCTCCGAACTCTACGAGAAGGGGCGGATCTGGCGTCGAAGCGGCTCTGGGGCTGAGCGGCGATTCGGGGCTGGATCACCGCGAGCCTCGCCAGAGTTAGGGGCTTAGTCAGGAGGACGTTGGCATGGGGGTGTTGGAGGGTAAGAGCGCGATCATCACTGGGGCGGCGACCGGGATTGGGCGGGCGACCGCGCTGTTGTTTGCTCGGGCTGGGGCGCGGCTCACGTTGGCCGACTCGCGGGGTGAAGAGCTCGCGCGAACTGTCGCGGAGGTACGGAGCGCCGGTGGTCAGGCGGAGCCGGTGATTGCGGATCTGGCGCGGCCCGAGGATTGTGCGGCGGTGGTGGCGACGGCCGGCGCCGGCGGGCGGGTCGATGTGGTGTTCAACAATGCCGGCGTCGGGACGATGGTCGTCGGCGGGACCGTCGAGACGATCGAGCTCGACAAGTGGGATCTGGCGCTCGACGTGAACGTGCGCGCGATGTACCTCGTGAGCCGCGCCGCGCTTCCCGCCCTGCGGCGGGCGGGCGGCGGCTCGATCATCAACACCTCGTCGGTGAGCGCGTTTCGCGGCTCGGCGGGGCGCCCGAGCCACGCCTATGCCGCGTCGAAGGGCGCGGTGCTCGCGCTGACGCGCGCGATGGCCGCGTCGTACGGGCGCGACCGCGTTCGCGTGAACGCGATCTGTCCCGGCACGATCCGGACGCGGCTGACCGCCGACATCATCGAGCGTGCCGAGCGCGAAGCCGCGGAAGGCCGTCAGATTCCGCTCGGGCGCGTCGGCGAGCCCGAGGACATCGCGTGCTGTGCCCTCTTCCTGGCCTCCGACGACTCGGCGTGGATCAGCGGCACCGAGATCGTGGTCGACGGCGGGGCGCTCGCCGCCACGAGCTGAACGCGCTCAGCCGACGAAGACGCCGCCCGACGGGTGCAGCAGCTCGCCCGTGAAATAGGACGCGTCGTCGGAGGCCAGGAACAGCGCCGTCGAGGCGATCTCCTCCGGCTTGCCGTAGCGTCCCATCGGCGTCACGCCCATCGCCCAGCTCGAGCGCGCCGTGTCCGCGCGAATCGCCGCGGTCATCGGCGTCTCGATGAAGCCGGGGCCGATCGCGTTCACGCGGATGCCCTGCGTGGCCAGCTCCTGCGCCAGGCACTTGGTCAGCATCCAGACCCCGGCCTTGCTCACGCTGTACGGGGCGCTCGTCGACGGCATCTTCGACATGATCGACGCGAGATTGATGATGCTGCCGCCGCGCTTGTGCTCCGTCATCCAGCGCGCCACGGCGCGGTTCGAGAACAGGACCCCGTAGAGGTTGACGTCGATGACCCGCCGGAACTGCTCCATCGGAATGCTCAGCACCGTGTGGGGCTGATACGACGTCGCCCCCGGCACGCGCACGGCGCCGATGCCTGCCGCCGCCACGAGGATGTCCACCGCGCCGAGCGCATCGACGCACCGCTTGACCATCGCGTCGTTCGCGGCCTCGTCCGTCGTGTCGACCTGAACGGCCACCGCCTTGCGCCCCGCTCCCTCTATCATCTGCGCCGTCTCGGTCGCGGCCTTCAAATCCAGATCCGCCACGCACACGTTCGCTCCCTCCTTCGCGAACCTCACGGCGCAAGCCCGACCGATCCCGCTCCCACCCCCCGTCACCAACGCGACCTTCCCCTCAACCCGTCCCGCCATGGTCCAGTCCCTCCCCGATCGCCAGAGCCTGCGACCTGAGCCGCCCGTCGTCAAGCCCAGGCACCCAACGCGCGTTACACCCGCCGGCCGGCCGACGGCGATCGCGCTCGCGAGCATCCGCGCCGGACGCGCGGCAGCCCGAACACCGCGGCCTGCCATGGAGCTCGCGCGTCACGGCATCACGGTCAATGCGGTCTGCCTGGGACGCGCGGCCAGCGACGAGGAAGTCGCCGGACTCATCGGGTTTCTCTGCTCGCGGGGTGTCGTGATGTGGTGAGCCGCGGCCCGCTGACGCAGGGTTTGACGTATGATCTGGCCCGATGCCCGACATCCTCACGGTGCGCACGCGGACGCTCGAGATCGGGTACGAGGCTCACGGCAATCCCGGCGGTACGCCCGTCGTCCTGCTCCACGGCTTTCCCGACGACGCGCGCGCGTTCGACGACGTCGCGCCGGCCCTCGCCGCCGCGGGCCGCCGCGTGCTCGTCCCCTACCTGCGCGGCTACGGGCCGACGCGCTTTCTCGATCCGAACGAACCGCGGATGGCGCAGCAGGCCGCGATCGGCCAGGACCTGCTCGAGTTCATGGCCGCGCTCCGCCTGGCCCCGGCCGCGCTCGCCGGCTACGACTGGGGCGGGCGCGCCGCGTGCATCTCGGCGATCCTCGCGCCCGAACGGGTCCGCGCGCTGGTCACGATCGGCGGCTACAACGTCCAGAACACGGTGACGCCGGCGCCGCCGGCCTCGGCGAAGGCCGAGCGCTCGTACTGGTATCAGTGGTACTTCAACACCGAGCGCGGGCGTCAGGGGCTCGAGCAGAACCGGCGCGACATCTGCCGGCTCCTGTGGCAGGAATGGTCGCCGACCTGGCGATTCGAGCCGGCGGCCTTCGAGCGTACCGCCGCGTCATTCGACAATCCCGACTTCGTCGCGGTGGTGATCCACTCGTACCGCCACCGTCACGGCAACGCTCCGGGCGATGGGCGCCTGGATGCCATCGAGCGGCGCCTCGCCGAGCGGCCGGCGATCACCGTGCCCACCGTGATCCTCCACGGCGCGGACGACACGGTCGGCCCGGCCAAGCGCGCCGAGGCCGAGCTTTCACAGTTTCCGGCGGGAACCGAGCGGCGCGTCGTACCGGGCGTCGGTCATTTCATGCCGCGCGAGGAGCCGAAGGCGGTCGTCGACGCCCTCCTGAAGCTCCTCCACTAGGACGAATCCCACATGCGCATCGAGATCATCTGCACCGGCGACGAGGTCCTCACCGGCAAGATCGTCAACACCAACTTCAGCTACATGACGCCAGAAGCTCGAGGATGTCGGGCTCTCGGTCCAGTGGGAGACGACGGTCGGCGACGATCGCGAGAACCTCCTGCTCGCGTTCCAGCTGGCCGGGCAGCGCGCCGACGCGGTCATCGTCAACGGCGGCCTCGGCCCCACGGTCGACGATCTGTCGCAGGAGATCGCCGCGCAGGCCGCCGGGGTCGAGCTGGTGCTCAACGAAGACTGGCTCAAGACGCATGGAAGAGTTCTTCAAGCGCCGCAGCCGCGTCATGCCGCCGAACAACACGAAGCAGGCGATGCTGCCGTCGACCGCCGAGGTGATCGACAATCCGATCGGCACGGCCTGCGGCTTCGCGCTCGACATCGGCAACGCGCGCTTCTTCTTCACCCCGGGCGTGCCGCGCGAGCTGCGCCGCATGCTCGAGGAGCAGATCATCCCGCGGCTCCTGGCGAAGAGCGGCCTGCAGACGACGATCCATCTCAAGCGCTTCCATTCCTACGGGCTCGGCGAATCGCACGTGGACGCGCTGCTCACCGGCGTGGAGCAGCTCGTCCCCGACGGCAGCGTGAAGCTCGGCTTCCGCGCGCACTACCCGCAGCTCGAGACCAAGCTGACCGTGCGCGGCCGCGACATGGACGACATCCGCGCCAAGCTCGCGCCGGTCGAGGACGAAGTGCGCAAGCGCCTCGGCAACTTCATCCTGGCCGAGGACGAGCAGACGCTCGAAGGCGTCGTCCTGTCGGCGCTGACGGCGCGGCAGGGCTCGCTCACGGTCGTCGAGACCTTCACGAGCGGACAGATCGCCGCGCGCATCGGCCACCTGCCGGGCGCGGAGAAGGTCTTCCGCCGCGGCATCGTGGCGCGCGAGCTCGCCGAGATCTGCGCCGGCGTCGGTCTCGACGGCGATCCGCCGGCGGGCGAGATCTCGCGCGAAACGGCCGAGGCGGTCGCGCACGCCGCGCGACGGCAGACCGGCGCGAGCCACGCGCTGGCGGTGCTGATCGATCTCGACGACGGGCCGGACCGGATCGACTTCGGCGGTACCATCTGTCTGGCGATCGCGACCGCTGACGGCGTCGAATCCCGGCGCAGTCGCGATCCTCGGCGGACGCGAGTGGGTGCGCCTCGGCGCCGTCGAGATGGGGCTCGACTGCCTGCGCCGCTATCTCCAGGGGCTGCCGGTCGCCGAGCGCATCGATTTCGAGAAGACGTGAGGAGCCGCACCAAGGAGACCGCGACATGCTGATCGTCGACGCGCAGATTCACATCTGGAAGGGCCACAAGCCGACGAACGCGAACCACCGCCAGATCCTGGACTACACGGCGGACGACGTGCTGAAGGAGATGGACGGAGGCGGCGTCACCGCGGCGGTCATCCATCCGCCCGGGTGGGATCCGAACTCCAACGCGCTAGCGGTCGAGGCCGCGCGCCAGCACCCGAATCGGCTCTCGATCCTCGCCAACTTCCCGCTCGACAAGCCGGAGAGCCGCTCGGCGATCGACGGCCTGAAGAACCGTCCCGGGCTGCTCGGGCTTCGCTTCGCGCTTCTGCAGGCCCATCAGCAGACATGGCTCACCGACGGAAGCCTCGACTGGCTGTGGGCCGCCGCCGAGCGGGCGAACATGCCGATCGCGCTGCTCGGTCCCGGTCTCATGCAGGTGATCGGCCCTATCGCCGAGCGCCATCCCGGCCTCAAGCTGATCATCGATCACTTCGGGCGGCCGGACGCGGCCTGGTCGAACCTGCCCGATCTCGTCAACGCCGCGAAGCACCGCAACGTGGCGCTCAAGGCGACCGGCGCGCCGAGCTACTCGGCCGAGCAGTATCCGTATCGCGACATCCACGGACACATCCGGAAGCTCTACGACGCGTTCGGTCCCGACCGCATGTTCTGGGGGACGGACATCACGCGGATGCCGTGCCCGTGGAAACAGTGCGTCACCATGTTCACCGAAGAGCTGCCGTGGCTGACGGCGAAGGACAAGGAGCTGATCATGGGGCGGGCGCTCTGCAACTGGCTCGGCTGGAAGCTATCGGCCTGACGGAGTCCAAGCATGAAACAGATCCTGCTCGATCGCTACGGCCAGCCCGAAGAGGGTCTGCGCTGCGCCGACGTACCGGACGTCGGCGCGCCGGGCGCCGGCGAGGTGGTCTTCGAGGTCCTCGCGTTTCCGATCAATCCCGCCGACATCTCGTTCTGTCGCGGCACGTACCGGCTGAAGCCCGAGCTGCCCGCGACACCCGGAGCCGAATGCGTCGGCCGCGTCGTCGCGGTCGGCGCCGGCGTGACGCACGTGAAGCCGGGTGATCTCGTGATCAACCTGCAGCGGGAGAACTGGACCCAGCGGCGTCGCGTCAAGGGCGATGACGTCATCGCCATCTCGGACGGTATCGACATCCAGCAGGCAGCGATGCTGCGTATCAATCCCGCCACGGCGCTGCTGCTCCTCACCGACATCGTGGCCCTGAAGCCGGGCGACTGGATCATCCAGAATGTCGCCAACTCCGCGGTAGGGCGTCTCGTGATTCGCCTGGCGCGCCCGCGAGGTGTGAAAACCGTGAACGTGGTGCGGCGCGAGTCGCTGTTCGGCGAGCTGAAGGCGCTCGGCGCCGACGTGTGCGTGGTCGACGGCCTTGACCTGCCGGCGGCGGTCCAGGCGCAGACACACGGCGCTGCCATCCGTCTCGGCCTCGACGCCGTGTCTGGCCGGGCCACGGCGCGGCTGTCCGTGTGTCTCGCCGACGGCGGGGTCGTCTGCAACTATGGATCGATGACGGGCGAGGATCCGGTGATGTCCCGCAGCACCTTGGTCTCGGGCGGCCAGTCGCTGGTGGGCTTCATTCTGGGCCGCGGCCTCAGCACGCGCTCGCTCGAGCAGATCCGCGCGATCTATGCCGATCTCGGCCAGCAGGTCGCGAAGGGCAACCTGTCGGCGCCGGTCGAGATGGTCTATCCCATCGAGGACATCAAGGAGGCAGTGGCCCACGCTCAGCGCGGCGAGCGCAGCGGCAAGATCCTGGTGGCGCCGAACGGCCCGGTGTGACGGCCGGGCCACCACCGCTCTCGACGAACGCTGGCCTCATGAAACACCGGATGGCCGACGCGGTGCCGACATGAGCTCTCGCCCCCCTGTGCCGAAAGCTCCATCTCTAATCGCGGGAATCCGGGTCGCAAACCAGAGGCGCTTCAGTCGCGCCGACGCGTTCGCGTTCGGCCTGTTGACTTGTCTCAGCGTCACGGCCTTCACCGCTTTCACCTGGGCCTGGGTCCGAAATGGAGACTGGTTCGGCCATCCAGGGACTCTCCTCGTCCTGTCGTTCATCGTCTTCTTCAAGATCGCGAACAGCCAGGCGAAGTGGGTCGCCCTCCCGTTTATGAGCGTACCCACGCCGTTGACACTCAGAGCCGGCTTGAAGGTCGCCGTCGTCACGACGATCGTGCCCGGGACGGAGTCGCTCGAGATGCTCGAAGAGACGGTGCAAGCGCTCGCGGCTCTTGACTACCCGCACGACACCTGGGTGCTCGATGAGGGCGATGATCCGGATGTTCAGGCGCTGTGTCAAAGAACCGGCGCACAGCACTTCAGTCGTCGCCACCTACCCCACTATCAGGCGGCCAGCGGCACGTACAAGGTTCGCTCCAAGCACGGCAACTACAACGCCTGGCTGCATGCCGTCGGCTTCGAACGCTACGCGATCGTCGCCGCCTTCGACCCCGACCATGTCCCGGTTCCGTCCTTCCTCACACAGGTCCTTGGCCATTTCGAGGACTCGCGCGTGGGCTACGTGCAGGTCGCCCAGGCCTATTACAACCAGGCCGCGAGCTTCATCGCGCGTGGTGCCGCCGAGGAGACGTACGAATACTACTCGTGTACGCAGATGGCAGCCTACGGTCTCGGTCAACCGGCGGTCGTAGGCTGCCACAACACTCATCGCGTGGAAGCTCTCAAGGAGGTCGGCGGTTTCGCCGCGCACGACGCGGACGATCTGCTGATCGGACGACGCTACCAGGCGCACGGCTGGCGGGGAGTGTACGTCCCGCGAATACTCGCCCGGGGGTTGGCCCCCGTTGACTGGAACGCCTACCTGACCCAGCAACTGAGGTGGGCCCGCTCGGTCGCCGACGTCACGTACCGACGGCGACATCTTCTCGGACATGATCTCTCGCCGGTGGCACGGGGGCTCAGCGTGTTGCACACCTTGTTCTACCTGCAGAACAGCGTCACCGCCTTCGTCAGCCTCGTGCTGTTGGTCTACATGGTGACGAGCGGGAACGTCCCCAGCGTGGTCAGCTACGCCAGCCTGCCCTCGCTCGCGCTCGTCTGCGCAACGCTTCAGCTCTGCGAATTCTATCGCCAGCGCTTCTATCTCGACCCACAGAGCGAACAGGGCATTCACTGGCGGGCAAGTCTCTTGCGATATGCAAAGTGGCCGGTGTTCATCCTGGCGCTCTGGGATGTCGCCCTGAACCGCGACATCCCGTACGCCTTGACGCGGAAGGTGAGGATCGAATCGCGCTCCCGTCTCCTACTTGTTCCGCACCTGCTCGTGATTCTGTCGGTGTGCGCCGCACTCGTGGCCGGCCATGTGCTCGGACGGAGCCTCCCGTCGCTCCTCTACTGGGTGGCGGCGGCAATGGGGATGGTCTCTCTCGCGCTCATCATGACGGACTGGCTGCGTTTCCCAGCGCCATTCGACAAAATGTTGCTGCGGTCTCGCCAGTATGGCGGCGCCGCTGTGCTGAACGACCTCAACTGAATCCCGCGGACCCGTCGTTTTCATACCGTCATTCGCTGGCGAGTGAGTTTGGCGGATCATCTCCAATCGGGGAGCCCGGGCGTCGGTCCCAGCCCTCAACGCATAGCGAGATTCTAGCGCGCCTGGATGTGGGGGGCTAGAGCGCCAGCGCTGTCGGAGCGGAATCTAGCTGGAGATCGTGACGATTCCGGCACCGGGCGCGCCGGCTGGTATCCTCCGGCAATGCCCCCGATCGACCCTGGTGAGGAAAGCATCCCCCTCGACGTTCGCCGCTTCGATCGATTACTCGTTTCTGGCATCACCTGGACCGTGGTCTTTCGTTGGGCCGCCAAGGCTCTCAGCTTGACGTCGATGCTGTATGTGGTTCGAATCCTGACCCCTAGCGACTTCGGTCTCGTGGCCATGGCCTCGATTCCAATCGGGCTGGCCCAGCTGATCGGAGACCTGGGGCTGCAAACCGTCGTCGTCCAGAACCGGACGCTGAGTAAAGACGAGTTAGCGAGCGTCGCGACCTCGGCGCTCAGCCTCGGTGCGCTCTTGACGGTCTTGTTCGCCGTCCTGTCGAGACCTATGGCTCTCTACTTCCGCGAGCCGGCCGTGGCCGGGGTCATCGTGGCGTTGAGCTTGACCTTCCTCCTTGATTCGATCCAGGTGTTGCCGCGGGCGCTGCTGCAGCGAGACCTCGAGTTCCGGACGCTGGCCTGGCTGCATGGCCTGCAGGTCACGATCGGCGCCCTCGTCCTCGTCGGCGCCGCAACATTGTCCCTGGGCTACTGGTCGCTGGTGCTCAACACGCTCGTCAGCAGTTGTGTCATAACGATGGTGCTCGTCGCTCTGAGGCCGTTCCGTCTGCTCTGGCCGTCTGGGTTGGGTTCCATTTCGGGCGTTCTCGTGGCGGGTTGGCAAGTGACCGTGTCGCGGATCGCCTGGTACGGCTACTCGTCGCTCGACTCGACGCTCATCGGTCGGGTCCTCGGCAAGGATGCGCTGGGTATCTTCAATTCCGCCAAGAGCTTCGCAGCGCTGCCGGAGGCCGAAGTCACATCGATGGTGAGCAGGGTGGTCCCGGGAATCTTCTCCTCCGTGCAAGACAGCCCACCGGCGCTGCGCCGTTATTTTCTGATGCTCACCGAGGCGGTCTCGTACCTCACGCTCCCGGCCTCTGTCGGCCTCGGGTTGACCGCCGACGATTTCGTGCGACTCGCCCTAGGGCCCCAATGGGAGGGCGCCATCGTCCCGTTGCGGATCCTCTGCCTCTACATCGCCTGCAGCACCAGCCAGATGCTGATCTCCCATGTGCTGCTCTGGACGGGCCACTTGCGCGTCAACATGTGGATCAACCTCCTCTCGCTGGTGTTCCTGCCGACGTGCTTCTACGTCGGTCTCAACTGGGGTGCGCCCGGGGTGGCATGGGCCTGGGTGTTCGGCTTTCCGCTGATCGTCCTTCTGAAGGTCGTTCTGGTGAGCCGTATCCTCGAGCTGCGCCCGGCCGCCTACCTGTCCGCGCTCCAGCCGGCGCTCGTCGCCTGCCTCGCCATGGGCAGCGCCATTCTGCTCGTCCGAGCGAGTCTGCCGACTGCTTCGCCCCCGGCGGCACGGCTCGCCCTGCTGGCCTCGACCGGCGCCGTCATTTACGTCCTGGTGTTGCTCGGCGCCTTCCGCAGCCGGGTCGCGACCATCTACAACACGATCCGAGTGGCAGCAAGGTCATAGAGGACGCGGCGCGAGATCATCGCGTGAGGGTCGCCATCTCACTCGTTCTGCCAGGGAGCCCTGTAGAATCAATCGGATGAGTCCTGGCGAGCACGCGGCAACCACCGTAGTCGCGAGCGCAGTCACGGCGATCCTGTTCAGATCGCCCCCGCTCGCCGCCGCCGTGGCGCTTGGTGGATTTTTCATCGACGTCGATCATGCGGTCGATTACGTGCTCTTCGACCGGCAGCGGGATCTCCGCCCGGCGGCCTTCCTCCGCTACTACCTGGAGGGTCGCGCAAAGCACGTGGTGCTGGCGCTGCACTCCTGGGAGCTCTTCGCGCTGGTGACGGCCGCCGCATGGTGGATGGGGTGGCCGCTTGTGTGGGGATATCTCGGCGGAGCCGCCATGCATCTCCTGCTCGACATCGCGTTCAACGGCAAGTCGCTCCCCACGAACGTCGTTGCCTTCTATAGTTTCGCGTACCGCGCTGCCCACGGTTTCGACGGCGTGACGCTCCTGCGTCGCCGAGACAACGCCGCGCCGGCAAAGTTCTGGCCGGCCTTCTTCAAGGGCGCGTCATCCGATGACTAGAGCCCGCATAGATCGCAGAGTGTTTCAAAGTTTCCGAGCAGGTCGACTGCGAAGGGGCGCCTGCGGAGCTCGAGGCGATGTGAGGGTAGGCCGGCCGGGGCTGGCGGGAGCCCCGGCTGGCGCCCGCGCTATTTCCTACCTGTCGTGATCCTTGCCGTCGTGGTCGTGGCGATCGCGACGATCCCTGCGGATCTGTCCGCGAATCTCGCCTGCCCCGAGGGCCGTCGTATGAATGTTGGCGTAGGCGGTGTTCGACTCCAGCGCGTCGACGAGCGCGTCGAAATCGCCAGCCTTGACGTTCTGTGTGGCGATGCCGACGACGCTCGCGGCCGTGATCGTCCCGGTCACAGTCCCGGAATTCGCCGGACATGTCGGTGTCCCGGCGGGGCCATTACCCAGGTTCGTGCAGAAGAACACCAAGATCCCGCCGGCCACATGCCGTTTGCCGAAATGGATGTGCGCCTGCGTCACGGTGCCGGTCATCGGCGCCGTGGTGCCCACGTCCGAGTAGGTCAGGGTAAACGTCGCCATGCCGGCCTTGCGGTCGAGGCTGAGATGCAGGGTCGCGCTCCCGTTGGATAGGATCGCGCCGGTTGGGCCGGCCAGCGCTCCAATCTCCTGGAACCCATCCACGTGTGCCACGAAATCCTCGGCGTAGGCGTAGCCAGCTGAGAACACGGCGAGCGTAGCGAGCAACAGGGCTTTGATCAGCTTGTCCCAACGCATGGCGTCCTCCCTTGCGGAACGAGTGTGACTTCCCGCGTCCACCGACTTCCCACTCGGAGCGTCGTTCTAGGGAACACCTCCTCCCTCGAGGATTCAAGTGAGTTTCGAGTAACGATCAGGCGAGAACAGTTGAGTAAACGGTCGCCCCGGATCCGCGGTTCCCGGCGACGATCCCGATCGCTTTTCGCAATCGTGAGACGGCGTCACAGAGACGCGGGACACGGTATAACATCGTGTTTCGCTCCCAAGGATCGGAGGCGTATGAATCGCGAACCTCGACGCACGGCGGCAAAGGCGCGGCAGCACGCCGTGATCGGTCAATCCCCTCGGCGCAAAGAGGATGAACGACTCATCACGGGCCGCGGCCGGTTCATCGACGACATCGCTCCGCCGAGCCTCGTCCACCTGGCCGTTGTCCGGTCCATCCACGCTCGGGCGCGAATCGTCGTGGTCGACACAGCGGCGGCGCGCGACCTGCCCGGTGTCGACGTCTTCCTCGCCGACGATCTGCCCGGTCTGGCCGAGCCCCTACCCGCCGCGCGCGCGGATCGGACCAACCCCTATGTCCGCCTGGACACGCCGCGCGCGCAGCCGCCGCTCGCGCGCGGCGAAGTGCGCTACGTCGGCGAGCCGATCGCCGCGGTGATCGGCCCCGATCCGTACGTGGCGGCCGACGCGGCCGAGCTGATCCGGGTCGAGTACGAGCCGTGGCCCGCCGTCGTGGACGCGGAAGTGGCGATGACCGCGGCCTCGCCGCCGGTTCACGACGGCGCGAGCAACGTCGTCGGTCATATCGTCAAGGTCATCGGCGACATCGACCGCGCCTTCGCCGACGCCGACGTGATCGTCGAGGACCATCCAAGCCACGGGCGCGTGACCTCAATGGCGATCGAGACGCGTGGCCTTTGCGCGGCGTTCGATCCGGTCACGAGCAGCATCACGGTGTGGGCGGCGCACCAGGCGCCCTATCACCTGCGCAGCGTCGTCGCGGCGCGACTTGGACTGCCGGCCGAGAGCGTGCGGGTCATCGCACCCGACACCGGCGGCGGGTTCGGCCCGAAGGAGGGGATCTATCCGGAGGACGTGCTCGTTCCGCTCCTCGCGCATCATCTCGGCCGGCCCGTCAAATGGATCCAGACGCGCACCGAGTTTCTATCGAGCTCTCACCAGGCGCGGCAGCAAGCGCATCACGCGCGGCTCGCGGCGACGCACGCGGGGCGCGTGCTCGGCCTCGACGTCCGCATCGTGAAGGACGTCGGCGCCTATCATTACTTCTCGGTGCACGAGCCGACGAACACGATCAATCATTTGCCCTCTCAGTACAAGGTGCCGGCGTTTCGCGCCGAGGGGTTCGCGGTCGTCACCAACAAGACGCCGAGCGCGCCCTATCGCGGTGCCGGGCGGCCCGAAGCGATCCTGGTCGTCGAGCGGCTGCTCGACCGGCTCGCGGCGAAGCTCGGCCTCGATCCCGCCGAGGTCCGGGCGAGAAACCAGATCGCGCCGGCGGAGATGCCGTATCGTCCCGGCCTCGTATACCGCGACGGCGTGCCCGTGAGCTACGACGGCGGCGACTATCCGCTCGAGCTGCGGCGCGTGCTCGATCTCCTCGACTACGCCGGCTGGCGCAAGCGCCAGGCCGACCTGCGCGCGGATGGCCGACGGATCGGCCTGGGCATCGCCGGATATCTCGAAGCGGGCGGGAGCGTCCGGCCCGGCGAATGGGCGACGGTGACGGTCGACGATCGCGGCCACGTCGACGTGCTCATCGGCGTCTCGGGCTCGGGCCAGGGCCACGAGACGGTCTTCGCGCAAGTGTGCGCCGAGTATCTCGGCGCGGCGTTCGACGATATTCGGGTCCGCGGCGGGGACACGACCCTGGTCCCGTACGGCTACGGAACCGGAGCCAGCCGGGTCGCGGTGAACACGGGCAACGCCGTCGCCGTCGCGGCCGCGGACGTGAAGGTGAAGGCGTGTCGCGTCGCCTCACGCCTCCTCGAGTGCGCACCCGACGACGTACGGATCGAAGACGGCCGCGCGTTCGTGGTCGGCACGCCCGAACGCGCGATTCCGCTCGCCCAGGTCGCCCGCGTGGCCCTGAGCGACCGGGGCCTCGTCGAGCTCGGCGGCCCCGGGCTCTGGGCCACGAAGTTCTACTCGCCGCCCACGGTGACGTGGTCGAGCGGCGTCCACGCCGCTGTCGTGGAGGTGGACGTGGAGACCGGCCGCGTCGTCATCCTCCGTTACGCGATCGTGCACGACTGCGGCCGCCAACTTCATCCGGTGATCGTCGACGGTCAGATCGTCGGCGGCTTCGCCCAAGGCCTCGGCGTCGTCCTCGGCGAGCACGTCGTTCACGACGACGACGGCCAGCTCCTGACGAACACGCTGATGGACTACCCGATCCCGCGGGCGGATGACATGCCGCCGCTCGTGATGGAGCATCTGCAGTTCGCGACCGACCACAATCCGCTCGGAGTGCGCGGCGTCGGCGAGGGCGCGACCGGACCGCCGACCGCGGCGATCGCCAACGCCGTCGCGGACGCGTTCGAGGGGCGGCTCGACATCACGAGCCCGGTCCTTACGCCGCACCGGGTCTACACGTTGCTACGAGACGCTGGATTCACGCTCGACTGAGCGCCGGAGGAGGACGTCATGGCAAGGCTGACATCGATTACCGACAAGAGCCAGGTTGCCGCGAAGGATCAGCCGATCGTCGACTCGATCGTCGCGAGCCGCGGCGCGCTGCAGGGGCCGTTCACGATGTTCCTGCACTCGCCCGAGCTGGCCGCCCGCCTCGCGCACCTGGGCGCCTATGTGCGGTTCGAGGGCTCGCTGGACATGCGCGTGCGCGTGCTGGCCGCGATGACGGTGGCGCGCGAGCTGGAGGCCGTGTACGTGTGGGGCGCGCAGACCGGCGGCGCGCGGCGGCTCGGCGTGCCGGAGACGACGATCACCGCGATCCGTGAGAACCACAGCCGCGGCGTTCCGGCGGAGGACGCGCAGATCATCGACTTCACGCGCCAGCTGATGAGAAAGCATCGGGTCGACGAGGCCACCGTGAAGGCGCTGATCGGCCGCTTCGGCAACGACGGCTTCATCCAGCTCACGGGTGCGATCGGCTACTACAGCATGCTCGCGATGACGGTCAACGCCTGCGAGCTGGAGGCGGCGCCGGGCGCCGAGGTGCTGAAAGTCTAGCGCGGCGTCTCGATCTTCCGACCGCGATGTTCTCCACGGTGGCCTCGGCCCAGCGAGGCGGCACGACGGCGATGACCTCGCCGGCCCGCCGGCCGGAGCCCGCGATCATCGCGCGGACCCGCTCGGCGGTCGGCAACACGAACGGCAGGCCATCGGTGAGCCGCCGCGTGTGAAAGGTCTCCAGCGCTTCATCCTCGTCGGCGAACGTGAAGGACTCGGGCGCCGTCGCTCCCGTGCTCGCCGCGGCGGCGGCTCCTCGGCTCGCCACCTCGCCCGTCAGGTCACGAATCACCTGTGCGAGCGCGTCTTCCGCACGCTGACGGATGACCGCGAGCGACTCACCGCCGATCGGGTGCTTGATGATGGCCAGCGGCAGATCGGGTATGCCGAGATTCTTCGACTCCTCGCGCGCCAGCCCGATGAACGCTTCGGTGCAGATGGTCACCGTGGCGACGCCCTTCCGCTCCAGCTCGACCGAGTCGTGGATACACCACGACGTGCACGAGCCTCAGTCGCCGATCGCGCTGATGACCGCGCCGACCTCCTTCGCGTAGGCGTCGAGCCCCTCGGCGCCGATCGCCGCGCTCGGCTTCTGCTTCGTAACGGCGCCGGTCACCGCGTGACGCTGGCCGATCAGCTCGACCACGCGCTGCTGGAGCTCGAGCGAGTTGGGCTTGCTGTTGTTGAGAATGCCCAGTGTGACGCCGTCGAGCGAGCGAAGACGCGGCGCGATCGGCTGCGATCCGACCCGGTTGACCCCTAACGGGCTCAGCACGGTGATCCGGCGCATCGTGAGTCCTCCCGCCGCGTAGAATAGCCCAACTAACGCGGGGGGAGGATCCATGAGGCCATACGAGGGGATCAAGATCATCGATATCACCCACGTGCTCGCCGGGCCGTTCGCGGCCTACCAGATGGCCCTGCTGGGGGCCGACGTCATCAAGGTCGAGCACCCCACCGACTACGATCAGAGCCGCGATACGGGCGGCGATCGCACCCTCAACCGGCAGCAGATGGGCACGGGCTTCCTCACCCAGGCCTCGAACAAGCGCGCGATCACGCTGAATCTGAAAACCGAGAAGGGGCGCGAGATCTTGAAGAAGCTCGTGCAGGACGCCGACGTCCTCGTCGAGAACTGGCGCTCGGGCGCGTTCCCCGCCCTCGGGCTCGGCTACGACGATCTGTGGCCGATCAACCCGCGTCTGATCTACTGCTCGATGACCGCGTTCGGCCAGGACGGCCCGCGCGGCGTGCAGACGGCCTACGATCAGCTGATCCAGGCCACCTCCGGCATGATGGCGATGACCGGGACACCCGACGTGAACCCGATCAAGACCGGCGCACCCGTCATCGACTACGCCACCGGGACGATGTGCGCGTTCGCGATCTCGTCCGCGCTCTTCCAGCGCGAGCGCACGGGACGCGGCCAGTACATCGACAGCTCGATGCTCGACGTGTCGCTGATGCTGATGGGCTCACACATCACGTCCTACATGCGCACGGGCCACGAGCCCAAGCCCAAGGGCAACCGGATGGACCGCGCCAGCAGCCAGCTCTACGAGGCCAAGGACGCGCCGCTGATGATCGCGGCCGGCAACCGCGGCCAGCACGAGCGACTGTTCCGCGCGGTCGGCCGTGAGGACATCGCCGCCCAGTCGAGCCACGACGAGCGCGAGGAGCTCTACGAGACGCAGACCGAAGAGCTTCAGAAGATCATCGAGCAGCGGACCGCCGACGAGTGGGAGCAATACCTCCAGAGCCGCCATGTCCCGGCCGGGCGCGTGCGACGCCTCTCGGAGTGTCTTCAAGATTCCCAGCTCGCGAGCCGGCGCGTGCTGCACCGCCACGAGAAGATCGAGGGTATCGAGGGCCCCGTCACCGTGCCGCTGGCCGCGTTCAAATTCGCCGAGGGCGGCCCGAGCATCGAGACCCCGCCGCCGCGGCTGGGCCAGCACACCGACGAGGTGCTGGCGAGCCTCGGCTACTCGAAGGACGACATCGCGAAGCTTCGGGCTGACGGCGCGATCTAGGCGCTATCATCCGCTGGTCGCACACTGAAAGGAGCAGCCATGAGAGTCGTCCTCGGCCTCGTCTTCCTGGCACTCGCCACAGCGATCGCGTCCGCCCAAACGCCG
>CAWBMV010000003.1:0-190010 GCA_963789955.1 uncultured Candidatus Rokubacteria bacterium | reverse complement strand
AGTACCTGAAGCGCGTCGGCGTCGAGGCGCATCTCGAGCCGCTGGACTGGCCGACGTTCGTGAAGAAGCTCTTCGCGTCCGACTTCGAGGGCATCGTCGTCGGCTGGACCAATCACCACGATCCCGATCCCTTCGCGTACACGATCTGGCACTCGAGCCAGTGGAAGGGCCGCAACTTCGCCCACTACAAGAACCCGCGCGTCGACGAGGCGATCGAGGCCGCGCGCCGGTCCGGCAATATCGCCGAGCGCAAGAAGCACTACGCGGAGTTCTCGAAGCTCCTGATGGAGGATGCGCCGTACGTCTTCCTCTACTTCCGCCAGCAGGTATACGTGACGCGGGGCGGCTACGAAGGTTTCGTGCCGATTCCGACGTTCGGCGGGATCTACCAGTCGCTGAAGGCGGTGCGCTGGACGGGAAAGTAACGATCAGCGCGACGGCGCCGCGACACGGAGGAACATCGCCAGCCGTCGGGTGAACGCGGCGCGCTCCTCGATCTGCGGCGAGTGGCCGCTGTGCTCGAAGACCGCGAGCTCTGCTCCCGGGACGAGCCGCGCGATTTCCTCGCCCTGATCCATCGGGCAGATCCAGTCGTGCCGCCCGACCGCGACCAGGGTCGGACACCCGATGTGCGCGAGCTCGGCCCGGCAGTCGTAGGCCGCGTACTCGTGCTCGATGATGAACTTCCGCACGGCGAGCCGGTAGCGAATGTCGGCACGCACGGCGTTCTGCTCGACGGCGCGAGCCGGATCGAAGAAATAGAGCGGCCGGATCGTGTCGAACGCGCGCCGGAAGCTCGCATCGTCCGAGAGCGAGCCGTCCCAGAGCGCGCGGTACGCGGCCCACTGCTCCGCCGAGGCGCGCCGGCGCGCGTTCTCCTCGGCCCGCCGCATGAAATCACGACTGGCGGAGGCGCCGACGACGGCCAGGCTCCGAATCGACTTCTGGTGGCGCGCGGCGTACATCAACCCGAGGAAGCCGCCCCAGCTGATGCCGAGCACGTGGATCGGACCGAGCCCGAGCGCCTGACGGATGCCCTCGATGTCGGAGACCAGCTGATCCTGTGTGCACTGCTCGACCGGCACCCATTCCGAGCGCCCGTGGCCCCGATGATCGTAGAAGATCAGCCGGAGGTCGAGCTCGGCCGCCAGCGGCGCGAGGGTGCGCGCGAGCCCCGACGAGTCGGTGCCCGGACCGCCGTGCAAGCACACGCACGGCTGCCCGTCGCCCACCGACTCACAGAAGATCGTCGCGCCGTTGACGCGTAGCTCCATCGCGGTCTTTATAGCACGGCGATGCGCGACGCCGATCTTGCGCCACGCCCGGGTGGGCGCTAGAGTCAGCCGAACTCCAACAGGAGGCATCTCATGGTTCTCGACCGCTGCCTACGAACGATACCGCTCGCGCTGCTGCTGATCCTGATCGGCACCGCGTCGGCCCAGCCGACGAAGTTCCACGAAGCGCCGAGCGTGACCGAGCAGGTCAAGGCCGGCAAGCTCCCGCCGGTCGACAAGCGCCTGCCCGCCGATCCGCTGGTCGTGCCGGTCGTCGAGCGCACGGGACAGTACGGCGGCGTATGGCGTCGCGCGTTCCTCGGCCCGGCCGACGCGAACAACTACATCCGGGTCGTCTACGACGCGCTCGTACGGTTCTCCCCCGACGGCGCCAAGATCGAGCCGAAGATCGCCGCGGGATGGGACTCGTCGAAGGACTTCAAGGTGTGGACGATCAAGCTCCGCCAGGGCTCCAAGTGGTCGGACGGCGCGCCGTTCACCGCCGACGATATCGTCTTCTGGTACCAGGACGTCCTCCTGAACAAGGACCTCACGCCGGCGATTCCCTCGTGGATGCGCAACGCCGACGGCACGACCGCGACCGTCGAGAAGGCCGGGCCGACGGCCGTGCGCTGGACGTACAAGCAGCCCAATACCTTGCTGCTCACCGCGCTCGCGAACCAGGACGGCGGCGATCGGACGTATGCCGTGTTTCTGCCCGCGCACTATCTGAAGAAGTTCCACCCGACCTACGCGAAGAAGGAGGATCTGGACAAGCTCGTCGCGGCCGCGGGGTTCAAGACGTGGACCGAGCTCTTCGCCGCGCGCAACGCGCCGCCCGAGAACCCGGAGCGCCCGACGATGGCCGCGTGGGCGCCCGCCACCCGGGTCAGTGACCAGGTCTTCATGCTCAAGCGCAATCCGTATTTCGTCGGCGTCGACCCGAGCGGGAACCAGCTCCCGTATCTGGACGAGGTGCGATTCACGTTCTTCGCCGACATCCAGGCGCTGAACCTCGCGGCGATCGCCGGCGAGTTCGACATGCAGGAGCGGCACATCCAGATGACGAACTACCCCGTCTTCAAGGAGAACGAGAAGACCGGGAAGTATCGCGTGATCACGTGGCCGACCTTCGGCGGCGCCGACGCGGTCATCCAGTTCAACCAGACCTACAAGGCCGACGCGGACATCGGCAAGCTGATGGCCACCAAGGAGCTTTCGGATCGCGCTCTCGGAAGCCATCAATCGCGACCAGATCAAGGAGTCGGTCTTCCTGGGGCTCGGCGAGGCGCGGCAGGGCGTGCCGTCCCCGAACCATCCCTACTTTCCAGGCGATCAGTACGCCAAGAAGTACACGCAGTACAAGCCCGACGAGGCCAACAAGCTCCTGGATCAGCTCGGCCTGACCAAGCGCGACGGCGACGGAACGCGGCTCCTCCCCTCGGGTAAGCGGGTCGTGCTCGAGCTGTCCGTCGTGCCGGCGTTCGCCGCGTGGCCCGACGTCGCGCAGCTGGTCGCGAAAGACTGGGAGAAGGTCGGCGTGAAGACCGTCGTCCAGCTCCGGGAGCGCGCGCTCCACTTCAAGATGCGGGACAACAACGAGCTCATGACCGAGATGTGGAACGAGGACACGACGGGCTTCCCCTTCACCGGTAACGCGAAGTTCGATCCGCGTAACTCGCCGATCCTCACGCTCGGTCCGCTCTACGGCCGCTGGGCGCAGACCAAGGGCGCCGACGGCGTGGAGCCACCCGTCTCGGTCAAGCGCATCATGGAGATCGTCGATCAGGCCAAGACGGTCTCGCCGGAGCAGCAGGCGAAGCTGGCGCAGGAGCTGTTCCGGATCTGGGTCGACAACCTCTGGGAGGTCGGCACGATCGGCCTGACCCCGATGGTGCAGGGCGTGGTGGTGGCCAATACGAGGTTCAGGAACGTCCCGACCACGCTCGGCAACGACTGGCCGCTCCGGAGCCCGGGCAACGCGCGCGCCGAGCAATTCTTTTTCTCAAAATAGACACGCCGCGGGGGCAATCGAGGCGAGACCCCTCCACCGGACTACCGGACGAACGGCTTCTTCTACGTCCACTACATCGACACCAGCGGCAACACGACGCTCGCGCGCTATCACGTGTCGTCGAACCCCAACGTCGCGGACAGCACGCTCGGCGCAGATCCATCCTGAACGTCACGCAGCCCGTTCGCCAATCACAACGGCGGACAGCTCGCATTCGGACCCGACCGCTTCCTCTACATCGGCCTCGGCGACGGCGGCGCGGCCGGCGATCCCGGACAACCGCGCCCAGAATCTCGCCGTGCTGCTCGGCAAGATCCTGCGCATCGACGTCGACGGCGCGATCGCCGTACGCCGTTCCCCGCGACCAACCCGTTCGTCGGCAACACGACGGCCGCTGCCCGAGATCTGGGCGTTCGGCCTCCGCAACCCCTGGCGCTTCAGCTTCGACCGCTGACACCGGCGACCTGTTCATCGCCGACGTCGGCCAGAGCGCCCGGGAGGAGGTGGACTTCCAGCCGGCGGCGAGCCTGGGCGGGCGAAACTACGGCTGGCGCCGGATGGAAGGCACGGCCTGCTTCAACCCGTCGACCGCATGCAACGACGGGACGCTCACCTTGCCCATCCTCGAGTACGACCATTCGCTCGGCTGCTCGATCACCGGCGGCTATCGCTATCGCGGCCGCCGCTTTCCGCAGTACGCGAGCCGGTTCGTCTACGGCGACTTCTGCTCGGGCCGGATCTGGGCAGCCACGCAGAGCGGCCAGACGTGGTCGAGCACTCAGCTCATGGACACCGCCTTCTCGATCACCTCGTTCGGCGAGGACGAAGCCGGCGAGCTCTACGTCGTGCACTACGGCTCGGGTAGTGACGGCACCGTGCAACGGCTCGTGGAGACCTCCCAGTCGTTCGCCTTGACAGTCCTCCGCGCCGGCACCGGGACCGGGACGGTGGTGTCCTCGCCCGCGGGGATCAGCTGTGGGACCTCATGCTCTCAGACGTTCGGCGCGGGCGCGGTCGTGACCCTGACGGCGACGCCGACGGCCGGGAGCGTGTTCACGGGCTGGAGCGGTGGCGGCTGCTCCGGGACGGGCACGTGTGCCGTCACCGTCGCGGCGGCCACCACGGTGACCGCAACCTTCACCGTCCCGACGGTGACGCTCACCGTGACCAGGGCCGGCACCGGCGGCGGCACCCTCACGAGCGCGCCGAGTGGGATCGGCTGCCCCGTGACCTGCGTCGCCAGCTTTGCGCCGGGAACGCGCGTGACCCTGACTCCGCGGGCCGACGCGGGCTCGAGCTTCGACGGCTGGAGCGGTGGCGGCTGCTCCGGGACGGGCGCGTGCGTCGTCACGCTCAACGCCAACACCACCGTCAACGC
The DNA here is from genome assembly GCA_963789955.1 of uncultured Candidatus Rokubacteria bacterium. GTDB lineage: Bacteria > Methylomirabilota > Methylomirabilia > Rokubacteriales > CSP1-6 > AR31. Next base: position 185,344 of record CAWBMV010000003.1, on the reverse strand, counting down.
GACGTTCACGCAGCAGTTCTTCACCTTGACCGTCACGTCGTCCGGACCCGGCAGCGTCACCAGCAGCCCGTCCGGGATCAACTGCGGAGCGACGTGCGTCGCCGGGTATCAGCCGGGTACGACCGTCACCCTGACGGCGTCGGCGGGCGCGGGCGCGATGTTCTCCGGATGGAGCGGCGCCTGCTCGGGGCTCAGTGTGTCGTGCCCCGTGGCGATGACCGCGTTCAGATCGGTCACCGCGACGTTCACCACGATCTTCGGCGTCTCGTTCACCGACAATCCGCTGGTCGTCAACAGCACCGCCCGTGAAGGCGATCCATCTGACCGAGCTGACGCTCGCGATCGATCGCGCGCGGACCCAACGTGCCCTGGCGGCGGTCGCCTGGACCGATCCCGTGATCGTTCCCGGGGTCACGCCGATCAAGGCGTACGCGTCACCCAGATGCGGACGGCGCTCGTCCAGGCGTATCAGGCGGCAGGGCGCACAGCACCCACCTTCTCCGATCCGTCGCTGACGACCAGGGCGACTCCCGTGCGCGCGGCGCACATCGCGGAGCTGCGGGCCGCCATCCTCGCGCTCCCCTAGCCGGCCATCAGGATCTCCAGTGGTCTCGCCTGCGGATCGCCGTCGACCGCGGCCGCGACACCACGCTCGGCCGCTCGCGCGGCGATGAATGCGACGGTGGTCGCGACCACGTCCGGATCTCGCAGGATTCGCCGGTGGCCGAGCCCTTCGGTCATCAGCAACTCGGCGTCCCGCCACGCGCGCGTGATCGCCGCGCCGTGCTGCCAGGGGATCTCCGCGTCGCCGCGATCGTGAACCACGAGGAGCGGCGCGGTCAGCGCGGGCGCGAGCTCGACCGCGTCGAAGACTGACCACGGCCGGCCGATACGCTCCTCGATCCCGCGGTGCATCCGCTCTCTCACCGCGCGCGAGAATCCGAACGTCTCGCTGAAGCGGAGTGCCGGGGTGACCAGATCGGCCGCCGGTCCGATCAGCACCACCGCGCCCGCGTCCAGACCGTCCCAGAGCGCCCGGACCGTGGCAGTCGCTCCGACCGAGTGCGCGACGATCGCCGCGAGCGGACCGCGCGACTCGGCGACGGCGCGAATCGCGCTCGTGATCTCCGGGATCGTCACGGTGCCCGTGTCCGACGCTCCGTGTCCCGGTGCGTCAAACGTCACGACCGAAAAGCCTCGACCGACGAGCGGACCGACGAGCGCGCCGAGCTGCGTGCCGCGACCGCCCCACCCGTGAACGAGCAGTACGCTCGGTCCTGCGCCCCACACCCATGTCTCGATGCGACGCGCGCCGACCTGCATCGGCCGCGCTCGAGCCGCCGCGAGGAGCGCGATCTCCACCTGGGGGCGTCGCGCTCGCGGCGGCGTCGTGAACAGCCGGCCCGCGATGCGCGCCGCGAGCGCCGGAGCGAGCGCGGAGAGCACGCGGTAGCCGGTCTTGACGAGCGGGAGCAGCGGGAACGGCTTGGAGGATCGAACGATCGTGCTTTTCTCCATGTTGACATAGTCGAGATCGGTCACGGTGATTCTCCTTTTCGGGGTTAGCGCCGCCGGCCGGCGGCGCGGCAGCTCTGCAGCAAGGTCTCGAAGGCGTGGGCGGCCCGTTGGTGGGCCTTCGGGTCGCGCATCAGACGCGAGGCGTGGACGAACGCCAGGCCGATTCCCTGGCAGTCGTGCGCGAACTGCTCGCAGTCGAGATCGGCGCGGAAGTGGCCCTCGTTGACCGCGATCCGCGCGGCGCCGGCGAGGGTGTCGATCCAGTCACGAAGATTCTGGACGACGAAGTCTCGGACCGGCCCGGGCCGGTCGTCGAGCTCGAAGGATGCCGCCATGAACGGGCAGCCGCCCGGAAGGCTCGGCGACTGCTCCCAGGCGAGCCAGCGATCGAACAGCGCGCGCACACGGGGCTCGCCACGCGGGACGGCGAGCGCCGGTTTCACGACGCTCTCGACCATGCGCGCTCCCGCCATCTTCAAGATCTCGAGCTGGAGCGCTTCCTTCGAGCGGAAGTGGGCGAACAGGCCGCTCTTGGACATCCGGAGATCCTCGGCCAGCCGGCCGATGGTGAGCCCCTCGAAGCCGATCCGCGTCGCGAGCCCGAGCGCGTGAGCCAGGATTGCCTCGCGCGTCTGCTCTCCCTTGGACTGGGCCCGGGGCCGGGCCACGCTCTTGCTCGCCGTCGCCATGGCCAACAAAATAGTACGATCGTTCGGATCTGTCAAGGCCGCTCCGGGGCCGTGCGAAGATAGGGCGCCGATGACCCGATACGTCCTCAAGCGGCTCGTGCTGCTGCCGGCGCTGCTCTTCTTCTTCTCGGTGGCCGTGTTCGCAATCGTGCAGGCGCCTCCGGGCGACTTCCTGACGACCTACGTGGCGACCCTCGCATCGTCCGGTAGCTCGATCAGCGCCGAGCAGGTCGAGGCGCTCCGGCGCGAGTACGGCCTGGATCAGCCGATCTGGATCCAGTACCTCAAGTGGATGGAGAACCTGGCGAAGGGCAATCTCGGCCTTTCGCTCGAGTATCAGCGCCCCAACGCCGAGCTCATCGGTGAGCGCCTCGTTCTCACGATGGTCCTGGCGCTGCTCTCGTTCGTCTTCACCTGGGTCGTCGCCATCCCGGCCGGCATCTACTCGGCGATGCACCCGCGATCGGCCGTCGACTACGTGATGACCGTCATCAACTACGTGGGCGTCGCCACGCCCAACTTCATGCTGGCGCTCGTTCTCATGTGGGGCGCCTTCGCGTACTTCGGCATCTCCGTCACGGGACTCTTCTCGCCCGACTTCGTGGACGCGCCGTGGAGCGTGGCGCGCGTGCTCGATCTGCTCAAGCACGTGTGGCTTCCCGGCGGTCGTGCTGGGCGTGGCCGGGACCGCGCGGCTCGCGCGGGTGATGCGCGCGAATCTGCTCGACGAGCTCAACAAGCCTTACGTCACCACCGCGCGCGCGAAGGGGCTGTCCGAGTGGCGCCTGGTCGTTCGCTACCCGGCGCGGCTGGCGCTGAATCCGCTGGTCAGCACGATCGGCTGGTACCTCCCCGCCCTCTTCTCGGGGAGCCTGATCGTGGCGACCGTGATGAACCTCCCCAACATCGGCCCGCTCCTGCTCCGGGCGCTGATCAACCAGGACATGTACCTGGCCGGGAGCATTCTCCTCATCTATTGCTTCCTCACGATCATCGGCACCTTGATCTCCGACGTCCTCCTGGCGTGGCTCGATCCGCGGATCAGGTTCGAAGAGCGATGAGATGAGCGCGCTCGCGCCCGCGGTCCCGGTGACGGCCGAGGAGCGGGTCTCGGTCGCCTCGAGCTGGCGCCTGATCTGGTGGCGATTCAGAAAGCATCGTCTGGCGCTGGCGAGCGCGTTCGTGCTGCTGGTGCTGTACGTCGTCGTGCTCTGTCCCGACTTCTTCAGCACCCAGGATCCCGAGGCCACCGAGGCCCGGCTCGCGTTCATCCCCGTCCAGCGTTTGCACTTCTTCGACGGCCTTCGCCCGAGCCCCTGGGTCCCCGACGTGACCGGCAAGCGCAACCCGACGACGCTCCGCATGGAGTGGCGCGTCGACGAGAGCCGGCGCATTCCGGTCCGCCTCTTCGTCACCGGGTACCCGTATCGTCTTCTCGGCATCATTCCGGCGCGCACGCATCTCCTCGGCACGACCGCTGCCGACGGGCGCGAACGGCTCTATCTCCTGGGCACCGACCGTCTCGGGCGCGATCAGTGGTCGCGCCTCGTGCACGGCACGCGGACGTCGATGACGATCGGCCTCACCGCCGTCACGTTCTCGGTCGTCCTCGGCGTGCTGCTCGGCGGGATCTCCGGGTACTACGGCGGTGTCGCGGACGCCATCATCCAGCGTCTGATCGAGCTCTTGCAGTCCTTGCCGACCATCCCGATCTGGCTGGCGCTCACCGCGGCGCTGCCGCGCGACTGGTCGCCCCAGCAAGTCTTCTTCGCGATCACGGTGATCCTCTCGCTCGTGGGCTGGACGACGCTCGGGCGCGAGGTCCGCGGCCGGTTCCTGGCGCTCCGCGAAGAAGACTTCGTGCTGGCGGCCGATCTGGCGGGGGCCAGTCAAGGTCGCATCATCTTCCGTCACATGGTCCCGACGTTCTTGTCGCACATCATCGCGACCAGCACGCTCGCGGTGCCGGCGATGATCATCAACGAGACGTCCCTGTCCTTCCTCGGCCTCGGCATCCGGCCGCCCGCGATCAGCTGGGGCGTGCTCTTGCAGGAGGCGCAGAACATCCAGACGGTGGCGCTGGCGCCCTGGCTCCTCGTCCCCGGCGCCGTCGTCATTCTGTCGGTCCTCGCCTTCAACCTGGTCGGCGACGGACTCCGGGACGCCGCCGACCCGTACAGCCAGTGACGACGCCGGTCCTCGAGGTCAAGGACCTCCGCGTTCACTTCTTCCTCGACGAAGGGCTCGTGCGCGCGGTCGACGGCGTGAGCTTCGACGTGCAGCCCGGGCAGGTCGTCGGCATCGTCGGCGAGAGCGGCTGCGGCAAGAGCGTGACGATGAAGGCCATCTTGCAGATCGTCGAGCCGCCCGGCCGGATCGTCGGCGGCCAGATCCTCTTCCAGAAGAGCTCGGGCGCGCCCGTCGACCTGACGCAGCTCTCGCCGAAGAGCGCCGAGCTTCGCGCGATCCGGGGCGCCGAGATCGCGCTGATCCCGCAGGAGCCGATGGCCGCGTTCAGTCCGGTCCATTCGGTGGGCGCGCAGGTCATCGAGGCGCTCAAACTCCATGAGCGTCAGTGGCGGCCCAGCGGCCCGCCGCTCTCGCGGACCGAGGCGCGCTCGATGACGGTCGATCTCTTCCGCAGCGTGGGCATCTCGATGCCGGAGGAGCGGGTGGACGCCTATTCGTGGCAGCTCTCGGGCGGGCTGCGCCAGCGGGCCATGATCGCCATGGCGCTGTCGTGCCGGCCGCGGCTCCTGATCGCCGACGAGCCGACGACGGCGATCGACGTGACCACGCAGGCGCAAATCCTCAATCTCCTCCGCGATCTGCAGCGCCGGCACGGCACGGCGATCGTCTTCATCACGCACGACCTCGGCGTGATCGCGCAGATGGCGCGCTACGTGGTCGTGATGTACCTCGGCCGCGTCGTGGAGCAGGGCGCGGTCGAGCAGATCTTCCACGAGCCGAAGCATCCTTACACGCGGGCGCTGCTGAAATCGATTCCCAGCGTGACCGTCGCGCCCCGGACGCTCCTGCCGACAATCGCCGGCTCGATCCCGCATCCCCTCGGGCGCCCGCGCGGCTGTCCTTTTCATCCGCGCTGCCCCGACGCCATCCCCGGCCTCTGCGCCGAGCGGGTGCCGGCGCTGCGCCCGGTCGGGCCGACGCAGCTTGCGAGCTGCTTCTTGTACAACCGGGACGAGGCGGTCGAGTCGTGAGCGCGACCTCGTGGCTCCTGGACGTGCGCCATCTGCGGAAGTCGTTCCCGATCCGCCGGGGATGGAATCGCAAGGTCGTCGGCGCCGTCGCTGCGGTCGACGACGTGAGCTTCACGATCCGCGAAGGCGAAACCCTGGGTCTCGTCGGCGAATCGGGCTGCGGGAAGACGACCACCGCGCGCTGCATCCTCCGCGCGATGTCGCCCACGAGCGGCGAGATCCTGTTCCGCACGGCCGACGGCCGAGTGGTCGATCTGGCGCCGCTCTCCCGCGCGGAGCTTCGCCCGCTGCGTCCGCAAATCCAGATGGTCTTCCAGGACCCGTTCGGCTCCTTGAATCCGCGGATGACCATCTTCGACAACGTCGGCGAGCCGCTCCTGGTCAACGGCCTTCGAGACCGGCGGGCACGGCTCGATCGCGTCGCGGACCTGCTCGAGCTGACCGGCCTTCGCCCGGAGCACATGCACCGCTTTCCGCACGCGTTCTCGGGCGGACAGCGCCAGCGCATCGGCATCGCTCGCGCGCTCGCGACCGAGCCGCGTCTGGTGGTGGCCGACGAGCCGGTGTCCGCGCTGGACGTCTCGGTGCAGGCGCAGGTGCTGAATCTCCTCCTCGAGCTTCAGACCCGCCTGCATCTAACCTTGCTCTTCGTGGCCCACGATCTTTCCGTGGTGAAGCACATCAGCGATCGAGTCGCGGTGATGTACGTGGGACAGCTCGTCGAGGTCGCCACCGCCGAGGAGATCTTCCGGCATCCGCGTCATCCGTATACCGCCGCGCTGATGCGCGCCGTGCCCGTCCCGGATCCGCACGCGCCCAGCGGCGACGTCGCCCTCTCCGGCGAGGTGGCGAACCCCGCCAATCCGCCGCCCGGCTGCTACTTCCACCCGCGCTGTCCCTTTGCGCTCGACGTGTGTCGGACCGAGACGCCCCTCATTCGGGAAATTCAGGCGGGCCATCTCGTACGTTGCCATCGGGCCGACGAGCTCGTCCTCACCGGCGTCGGTGGCTAGCGCGCCCGTCTACAGGTAGCCGCGCCGCTCCGGCGAGATCGCGGTTCCGAAGGTGAAGAAGGCGGAGCTCAACGCGAGCCCGGCGGCGGCCAGGGCGAAGGCGAGCACGTAGGTGCCCGTCGCATCGTAGATGAAGCCGGCCGCAGTGGGTCCCAGGGCCGCGCCGCAGCGCCAGCCGAGGCTCAGGACGCCCATGACCGCGCCGATGGCACGGACACCGAAGGTCTCGACGGCGCCCTTCACGAGTGTCGTGTCGCTGCCCGCGGCGGACAGTCCGAGCCAGAACAGAAGGAAGTTGAGAATCGACAACGACGGCCCGGCGATGACCGCGAGCAAGGTCGTGACCTGGATCGTCAGGCAGAACCAGAACATCGGCTTCGTGCCGATTCGATCGGCGGCCATGCCGATGAGAATCCGGCCGACGATGGTGCCGGCGCCCAGGATCGTGAGCGCCAGCGCCGCGCGCTCGAGCGTGACCCCTCGATCCTTCACGTACGACACCAGGTGGATCGACATCATCATCTGATTGAATCCGAGCAGCATCCACGCCATCACGAGGAGCCACAGCCGACGATCGGCCAGCGCTTCGCGGATGGTGGAGCCGCCCGACGCGACGGACCGATCGGTCGCGGCCCCGGTCGCGGCCGGGGGAAAGCGCGTGAACAGGCTCCCGGGAATGGCGAGGATCCAGACGAGCGCGCCGAGCACGAGGTACGTGGTCCGCCAGCCGAACCGCTCGATCAAGAACGCGGACAAACGGGGGCCGGTGACGAAGGCCAGATTGAGCCCGGCCAGCAGGATGCCGAGCGCCAGACCCCGTCGGTCCACGAACCAGCGCGACACGGTCGTGGTGGGGACCAGGTAGACCGACGACATCGCGACGCCGAGCAGCACGCCGAGCACGGTGTAGAGGTGCCAGAGCGCGTCGATCCGCGACGCGAGCGCGAAGAGCGCGCCCACGAAGATCGCGCTCACCGCCAGGATCAGGCGCGGGCCGTAACGATCGCTGGCGGCGCCGATGAAGAACGCGATGAGGCCGCCGATGATCAGGTTCAGCGACGGCGCCACCGAGATCGCCCCGCGACTCCAGCCGAACTCGCTCGCCAATACCGGAAGAAACACCCCGAACCCGGCATGTGAGTTCCAGACGCCGAACATCACGAGCGAGCAGGCGCCTACCACCACCCAGCCTTGCCGGCGGCGGACGTCGGACATGTGGTCGCGATGATACCCGCGCGACGGCGCGAAACCTACCAATGGCCGCAGACCGACCAGCAGTCTGTCGTCGACGCGAATCCGTTCCGGAAAGCGTGCTCGTGGTTTTTCAATCGCTTGGCCCTCGACGCGCCGTGGCATCTCCGTTGCTTTTCCTCATGCCCAATGACTCCGCATTGCCGCTCGTCCCGAAATCGAGTCCCCTCACCTGGTCGCACTCAACGGCGGCGCCATGGCGATCCGCAACGGCGCCGCGCGCCGTCATGTCGTGGTCTTGCGGCTCGGCGACCTGCTCGTCTCCGAAGGGCTCGCGACCCACGCCGAGGTGCAGAAGGCGCTGCGCGTGCAGAGCCAGTCGAAGACGTACCTGCCGCTCGGCCACATCCTCGTCGCCCAGAAGGTCATCACGCGAAGCCAGCTCCTTTCGGTCCTCGACCGCCATCGCCGGCGCTCGAAGCTCGGCGAGCTGCTGGTCAAGTCACAGGCGATCACGGCGGGCCAGCTCGAGACCGCGCTCGCCGAGCAGCGGCGCTGGAAGCAGACCCTCGGCGAGGTGGTCGTCCGGCTGAAGTTCGTGACCGAGGAGCAGATGCGGCGGGCGCTCTGCCAGCAGCTCCACATCAACTACTTCGATCTCGACACGATCGTGCTCGATCACTCGCTGCGGGCCCTGATCAATCCTCGCTTCGCCAAGAAGCGCCTCGTCGTCCCGATCGCACGAGTGGGCCAGACCCTGGTCGTCGCGATGGACGACCCGACGCGGACGCCGGTCGTCGACGACCTCCAGGCGAGTACCGGTCTCGACATCGAGGTCATCACATCGACGACCGCCAGCATCCGCCGGGCCCTCGAGCAGATGTATCCCGCGCTCGAGACCTCGAATGGCGCTGCGTCCGCGACCACCCCGGTCGGCCATCAGGTCCCGACGATCGTCGGCGAGCCGAACATCCTGAGCTTCGAGGAGATCGACCGGCTCGCGGAAGAGAAGCTGACCTACGTCGACGCCCATCAGGCGTCGGAGGGCACGGCCAGCATGGTGCGCCGGCTCCTGAGGCTCGCCATCGAGTGGGGCGCCTCTGACATCCACCTGGAGGCCGTGGAGCACGGGATCCAGACGCGCTTCCGCGTCGACGGGGTCCTGCAAGAGCTCGAGCTGGCCGACCTCGACGAGGTGATGAATCAGAATCGCGCCAAGCTGATGTCGCGGCTCAAGATCCTCAGCAAGCTCGACATCGCCGAGCGGCGCCGCCCTCAGGACGGAAGCTTCCGCGCGCGGCTGGCGCGCGACGGGCAGACCGCCACCGTCGACTTCCGCATCTCGATCATCCCCGGCTACTACGGCGAGAGCGCCGTGATCCGGATCCTGGACCCCCGCGGGCTGCCGCAGTCCGTCGAGGGACTCGGCCTGCGCGCCCCCGTCACGATGCGGATGCGCCAGCTCCTGCGCTCGTCCACCGGCATCATCCTGGTCACCGGGCCGACCGGCTCGGGCAAGAGCACCACGCTCTTCGGCGCGCTCAAGAGCGTCTACCAGCCGGGCATCAAGGTCCTCACGGCCGAGAACCCGATCGAGTACGTCTGCGACAGCTTCCGCCAGCACGAGGTCGACGAGCGCCTCGGAAACACCTTCGCCACGTTCCTGCGCTCGTTCCTGCGCCACGATCCGGACGTGATCATGGTCGGCGAAATCCGAGACGGCGAGACCGCGAACCTCGCGTTCCGGGCGGCCCAGACGGGCCACCTGGTCCTGAGCACCTTGCATACGAACGATGCGATCAGCGCGCTCCCGCGCCTCCTCGATCTCGGCGTCGACGCCAACCTGATCGCCTCGTCCTTGCTGGGTGTCCTCTCACAGCGGCTGGCCCGCGAGGTCTGCTCGGAGTGCCGGGAGCCCTACACCCCGCCCCAGCAGCTCCTCGAGGAGACGCTCGGGACGTCGCGGGTCGACTTCCAGTGGTCCCGGGGCGCCGGATGCGCCGCGTGCAACTACACGGGCTACCGGGGCCGGATGATCCTCTCCGAGCTGTGGACGCCCAACGATGCCGACGTCGTGCTCATCAACAAGGGAGCGCCGTTCGACGAAGTCCGGGAGAGCGCGCGCCACACCACGCTCTCGATGGCTGACGACGTCGCCGAAAAGCTCGCACAGGGTCGGACGAATCTGGAAGAGCTCATTCGCGCCCTCCCCCACTCGGCGCTCCGCCAGCTCACCTTCAAAACCAGCTGAGCGCCGAAGAGGCCGAGCTCAGGAGCGCGCCGGCAGCGCCCGCCGAATCTCCTGGACGGTCGACGCGTAGCCCGCCCGCAGCACTGCCGCGTCGGACGAGTAGTTGATGATCGTGGCCCCGAGCTCGATCATACGGCGCACGCCCTCCGCGCTGTCGGTCAGCATCGCCACCGCCTTACCGTGCTTGCGCGCCGCGGTGACCAGCCGCTGGCGATGCTCGTCCAGCGCCGCATTCTGCGCCGGTGTGCCGAGCACCCCGAGATCCTGGGCGAGGTCGGTCGGGCCGATCGTCAGAGCATCGATCCCCGGAGTGGCCGCGATCTCGTCGAGCCGGCTGAACGCGAGCTTTGACTCCAGCATGATCGTCACGTGCACGCGCGCGTTCGCGTGCGCGGTATGCTCGGCGAGCGGCCGCACCTGGAACTCGGTGTTCGGTCCGAAGCCGTACATGCCGCGATCACCGAGCGGCGCGTAACGGCAGCACGCCGCGACCTCCCGTGCCTGCTCCGGCGTATCGACCTGCGGCACGTGGAGATTCCAGACTCCGGCGTCCAGCAGGCGCGTGATCCATTCGCGGTTGCCGTGCGGCGGCCGGACGACCATCGGAAAGTTCATCGCCCGCGCGAGCGCCGCCATGTCGGCCACGGTCTCCATCGAGAACGGCGAATGCTCCATGTCGATACGCGCGAAGTCGAGACCCGCCGCGCGGAGCAGCATCAGCACCGACGGCGTGCGGATCATGTTGACCCAGGTGCCGAGCTGCACCTCGCCGCGCTCGGCGCGGACCCGGTAGAGATTCTCGTCGGCCATCGTCAGCTCATCAGCCCGTAGAACTTCCCGGCGTTCTCACAGGTGATCTTGTGCACGACGTCGGCCGGCAAGTGACCGAACTGCTCCTGGATGTACCGCGACGACTGCGGCCAGACGCCGTCGGGGTGCGGGTAGTCCGAGCCCCACATGAGCGTCTCCACGCCCATGTCGTCGATCAGCTTGGTGCCGATCTTGTCGAACTGGAACGTGGCCTTGCACTGGCGGCGCCAGTAGTCGCTCGGCTTCATCGTGAGTCCGAGGTCACGGAAGCGATCCTCCCACTCGAAGTCCATCCGGTCGAGCGCGTACGGGATCCAGCCGATGCCGCTCTCCCCGAACGAGATGCGGATGTTCGGGTAGCGCTCGAGGACGGCGGCACCGATCACCGCAGCCAGGATGTTGACCAGGTTCATCTGGAAGCCGGCCACGCTGGTGAAGAACGCGGCCCGGCGGGTCTGCCCGGTCTGCCGCTCGCGCACACCCGGCGGCAGCGACGGGAACGTGTGGAAGTGCAGCGGCAGGTTCACGTCGTTGACGGCCTGCCAGAGCGGCTCCCACATCGGATGCCACATCGGCTCCATGTCCCACGAGCACGAGAGCTCGAGGCCGCGGAGCCCGAGTTGCGCCACCCGATAGACTTCCTTGACCGCCGCGTCGAGGTTGCCGTAGGGCAAGCACGCCAGGCCGACGTGGCGCTCGGGATAGTGCTTGCAGAAGTCGACGAGCCAGTCGTTGTAGATGTGGAACATCTCGCCGGCCGCCTCGTGATCGCCCAGCCGCGTGGCGGCGCCGAGGATGCCGAAGAGCACCTCGGCCTGCACACCGTCGCGATCCATGTCCTTGACGCGCAGGTGCGGATCACCCGGGCGACGGATCCCCTTCTTGCCGTCGTCGTAGAGCCCGGTCGCCGCCATCACGTCGACGCGCTGATTCTGACCGGGCACGTACTTCGTACCCGTCGAGCCGATGCCCCCGACGAGCCCGAACGGCGCGCCCGCCTTCGTGGTCCACTGCGGGCCGTCGGGACCGTCCACGACGTACGGCATCCGGTCCTTCATCAGCGCGGAGGCGTTCGATGTGAAGAGATCGGGCGGAAGCCAGGGCATGTCGATGTGGCAGTCGGCCGAGATCCGCGTGTAGTGCATGTATCCCTCCGAGCGTGTGAAGTTGAGGCGATGCTAGTCCCGGAGCGTCCCCTGGGCAAGCGAAGTCTCGGCGGCTACACTCGACGGTCATGGAGCGACGCGTCGTCGGCGTGATTTCTGATACTCACGGGCTCCTCCGGCCCGAGGCGGTCGCGGCGCTGGCGTCGGTCGACCTGATCGTGCACGCCGGGGACATCGGCTCCGCGGCGGTCCTCGACGAGCTCGGCTCGATCGCGCCGGTGCTCGCCGTGCGCGGCAACAACGACCGCGGCCGCTGGGCGGCCTCGGTTCCGGAAACGGTGACGACCGAGGTCGGGGGACTCCGCCTGTACGTCATTCACGACCTCAAGACCTTGCCGAAGGACCCGGCCGACCTCGGCGTCGACGTGATCATCTCCGGTCATTCGCACAAGCCGAAGGTCGAGCGCCGCTCGGGGGTCCTCATGCTCAATCCCGGAAGCGCCGGGCCTCGTCGCTTCAGCCTCCCGATCGCGGTGGCGCGCCTGCGCGCCGGCCCCTCCGGGCCGACGGCCGAGATCGTCGAGCTCGACGTCGCGCCGCGAAGCGGCCTTGACGGCGCGAAGGCGCGCGGCGCAGTATCCCCCGGGAGGAGGATCGCGGTGAAGGACATCTCGAGCCTTCGATCGACTCTCGAGTATCTCGACGCCGCCGGCGAGCTGGTCACCACCGACGTCGAGGTCGATCCGCACCTCGAGGTCGCGGCGATCCAGAAGCATTTCGACGGCGGCGCCGCGCTCCTCTTCAACAAGGTGAAGGGCTATCCGAACGCGCGCATCTGCAACAACATCTTCGCGAGCGCCGAGCGTATCGCGCGGCTCCTGGACGTCGACGATCCGCGAAAGCTCAAGCACAAAGTCGTCGAGGCGCTGCGGACGCCCTTGCCCCCGATCGAGGTGAAGGACGGGCCCTGCCAGGAAGTCGTCGTGACGAAGGACATCGACGTGTGGGACGTCGTCCCGATGATCTCGCACTCCGACAGCGATCCCGGCCGCACCCTGGGCGCCGGCACCACGGTCGTGCGCGGCAAGCACTTCTGGGGCGGCTCGCACATCGGCTACAACCGGATGAACTTCCGCGGCCCCGACTACTCGAGCTTCCAGATCTCGCCGGGCTCGCACATGGACCAGGTCGCCACGCACTGGTATCGCCAGGGGCCCATCCCGGTCACGATCAACATCGGCATCCCGCCGACCTGCACGATGATGGCGGGCTCCGGATTCACGTACGTGATCCTGCCGCGAGGCTGCGACGAGCTCGGCGTCGCCGGGGCACTCCAGGGCTACCCGGTCGAGCTGGTGCGCGCTCGGACGCAGGACGCCTGGTCGATCGCGAACGCGGAATATGTCGTCGAGGGCTACATCGACACGACCCAGAAGGTGTGGGAGAGCCCGCTCGCCGAGAAGGACGACGCGCAGGGCGTCCATCCGTTCCATCCGGAGTGGTCGGGCTACATGGGCAAGTCCTACCGCACCTACAAGTTCCAGGCGACGGCGATCACGCATCGTGCGGACCGGCCGCTCTACTACGGCCTCATCGTCCACGGCATGGACGAGCACTTCATCGACGGGGTCGTGCGCGAGGCGTGCTTCCTCGAGCTCGCCGAGCGGATCGTGCCCGGCCTCTGCGTCGACACGCACATCCCGATGGGCATGACCGACTGGGGCGGCGTCATTTTCCAGGTCAAGAAGCGCCGCGCCCGCGACGAGGGGCTGCAGCGCAACATCCTGACGGCCGCGCTCTCGATCTCGCTGGGCGCGCGCCTCGGCATCGTCGTCGACGAGGACGTCGACATCTACAACATCGAGGACATCCTGTGGGCGCTCACGACCCGGGTGAACCCCAAGGAGGACATCCTGACGATCTGCGAGGGCGGCTTCGGGCAGACCTTCCAGCCCGCGGAGCGCAGCTCGGCCGGTGACCGCCAGTGGACGCAGGGCAATATCCGGTTCTCCGGCGCGATGGGCATCGACGCCACGCGCCCGTTCATCCACAAGGACGCCTTCGAGCGGGCCCGCTACAACATCGAGGTCGTCGACCTCGCCAAGTTCTACTCGCCCGAGCAAATTCGCAAGGCGAAGGCCGGACAGCGCGACTACGCCAAGTTCCTGGCCGAGCGCGGGATCTGAGAGCGGAGTCTCCAGCTCGCCCGCCATCAGCGACTTCCCGTTCTCCTCCGTGGTTCCGGGATGCTCGACGAGCACCACGGCGGTCGCTCGGTAGATGTCGGGCAGTGACATCGCGATGGTCGCCGCGCCGGCGAAGACCACGAGAAAGACCACGGCCGCCAGACGGCCGTGGCGTCGTACGACCGCGAGTGCGCGCGTCGTGGCGTCGCCATGCGTACGAGGAGTCAACGCCATCTCACGGCACGACCAGGGTGTCGCCCGGCCGCAGGAAGAATGTGTCCGGCTGACCGCTCGCGATCACTTTGTCGTAGTCACACGGAATCCGCGTCACCGTCGAGCCCTCCACGCGCACGATCACCATCTTCGATCGGCGGGCGAAATCGTTGAATCCGCCGGCGAGCGCGATGGCCTCGAGGATGGAGGTGCGGCTTTTCAGGTCGTAGCGGCCAGGTCTTCTGACTTCTCCGATGACCGCCACCTTCAGGCTGTGGATCTCCCGGACGACGACGGACACTTCGGGCGAGGCGATGTATCTGGCCAGGCGTCGCGTCAGATCAGCCTTGAGCTGCTTGGGCGTGAGCCCCGCGGCCTGCACGTCGTCGAGCAGCGGGAGCGAGATCATCCCGTCGGGCCGGACCGGCACCGTCCGGCTGATCACCGTATTGTTCCACACGGTGATGTCGAGGACATCCTCGGTGCCTATCGTATATCCGGTCGGCGGGAGCGGGGGACTGGCAGTCGCGTGTCCAGGCCCGAGCACCAGCGCGGCGGCAACCGCTGCAACTGCCCATCGCGTGAACATCCCCACCTCCGAAAGACCGGCGTCTAGGAGTCACGATAGGGGTGGAACCCGCGAATCTCCACCAGGAGATTCCCCGATCCGTGCTCGGAAATACCCGGAAAAGGCGAGCATGAGCATCGCACGGGTGTCTTGACGCCACGGTCGACGGCGGAGCAGTATCGCTCACGGCGGGCCCGGGCAGGAGCAACCGTTCCCGCCCGCGAAAGGGACACCATGGACTTCGGAATCTTCACGGAGCAGATACGGCGCGGCAGCAGTCAAGGCGAATGGTTCCAAGAGCTGCTCGATCTCGCCGACGCGGGCGAGCAGTGGGGGCTCGACGTGGTGTGGTTGGCGGAGATGCTCGTCAACCCCGCCCGCTCGGTCCTGTCGGCGCCCCTGCTGGTGGCGAGCTGGATCGTGGCCCGCACGCGCCGCCTGCGCGTGGGGACGGCCGTGCAGCTCCTGCCGCTGAATCACCCGCTCCGCGTCGCCGGCGAGGTCGCGACGCTCGATCACCTGAGTCATGGGCGCTTCGACTTCGGGATCGGGCGCAGCGGCGGACCGCGCGCCTACGACGCGCTCGGCGTTCCGTACGAGGAGAGCCAGGCGCGATTCTTCGAGGCGCTCGAAGTCATCCTGACGGCGTGGAAGGGCGAGCCCTTCAGCTACGAGGGCAAGTTCTATCGCTTCTCCGAGACGACCGTCACACCGCGCCCGTATCAGCAGCCCCATCCGCCGGTCCGCATGGCCGCGACGACGGCCGAGACGTTTCCGCAGGTGGGCCGGATGGGTTTGCCGATCTTCGTGGGGTTGCGCGGCATGAGCATTCCGGAGCTGTCCGTCCACGTGAAGCACTATCGCGAGGCCTGGCGCGCGGCCGGTCATCCCGGGAGCGGCAGCGTGTGTCTCCGCATTCCCGTGTACGCCGCCCCGACCGAGAAGGCGGCGCGGGACGAGCCGGAGGAGACGATCACGTATTACTTCCAGCGTCAGGCCGATCTGACGCGCGCGCCGATCGGGCGCGCCGGCACCGGACCGGTGGAGCGCCGGGTCACGCAGGCCAAGACCTTGTCGACCCTCTCGTATCCCGAGATCCTCGACACCAAGGTCGCGTTCGGCACGGGCCCGGCGCTCGTGGATCGCTTCGCCAAGCTTCGAGAAGAGCTCAGTCTGGACGGCGTCGCGGCCGAGCTGAACCCGGGCGGGCTCTTGCCGATGGAGCAAGAGAAGCGCAGCCTCCAGATCCTCACCCAGCAGGTGATGCCCGCGTTCAAATGAAGGAGCGTTCCGATGGCCACACGCGACAACGGTGCCACGAAATTCGAGACGGTGCGCTACGAGCCCAAGGGCGCCATCTGTCACATCGTCCTGAACCGCCCGGAGAAGCTCAACGCCGCCAACGATCAGCTCGTCGAAGAGGTCAACGACGCCCTCTTCGAGTTCGACGCCGATCCCGAGCTCCGTGTCGCGATCGTCAGCGGCGCCGGCCGCGCGTTCTGCTCCGGCGCCGACGTGCGTCAGCGCCAGCTCCGCACGCGCGACGAGCTCAAGCGGCTGGGCGGCCCGGCCGGCCGGCGTTCGCGCGAAAACGGGCTCGCCGACACCGTCAACTGGAAGCCGGTGATCGCCGCCGTCCACGGCTATGCGCTCGGGCTCGGCTACTCGTTGTCGCAGTCGTGTGATCTGGTGGTCGCGGCCGCGGGAACGAAGTTTCAGATCCGCGAGGTGCAGCGCGGTCTCGCCAGCGGCCAGCACTGGGTCGCGACCTGGTTCTGGACGGGCAGCCGCTTCGCGAACGAGGTCGCGCTGACCGGCCGCATGTTCACGGCCGAGGAGGCGCACCAGCACGGAATGGTGAATCGCGTGGTGCCCGGGCCGGAGCTCCTCTCCGCCGCCGAGGCGCTGGCCGCGGAGATCCTCGAGAACCCGCCCCTATCCGTCCGCGCCAACGTCCGGGTCATGCGCTGGTTCGTCAACGAGATGCAGCGCCAGTCCCGCTACTACACCCAGGGACTCGGCCTCCACCTCAGCGACGACTTCCAGGAATCAGCCCGCGCCTTCATCGAGAAGCGCAAGCCGAGCTTCAAGGGACGCTAGCGGAGCTTCGCGACTGCTCACTGGTCGGCGAATTGGGCGGCGCGCCAGCGGAGGGCGGCGCCGAGGCCTTCTTTCTCGCGGATCTCGTCGAATTTCATGCCGACCTCGGTGCGGGCCGCGTAGAGGGCGGCCAGGATGTCGAGGCCGGAGTTGATGGCGTTCCGGAAACCGGCGGATTCCGCGCCGCGGTTGATGGAGAGCTTCGTGGCCGCGAGTGCCTCCGGCGAGATCAACGCCATGCGCCGCGCGTATTTCAAGGTCGCCGCCGCCAGCTCGGCTCTCGGGACCACGCGGTTGACCATTCCGTATTGCAGCGCGGTCTGCGCATCGATGGGATCGCCGAAGAAGAGCAGCTCGCGGGCGCGCTTGAGACCGATGATGAACGGCATCACGAGCGCCGGGCCGACGTTCGAGAATCGGATTTCCGGCTCGCCGAACTGGGCATCGTCGGCGGCGATCGTGAGATCGCACATCATCACGAGCTCGCAGCCGCCGCCCAGGCAGTGTCCCTGCACGGAGGCGATGACCGGCTTCTTCATCTCCCACGGCGTCATCTCGAGCTGCACGTCGTCGGTCAGCGATTCGTGCCACGCCAGCGCGTTGCCGCGCCGGGAGGCCCGCGCCGGGTTCGGCGAGATGTCGTAGCCCGCGCAGAAGCTCCGCCCCTCGGCGCGCAGGATCACCACGCTGGTGGCCGGGTCGCGGTCGGCTTCGTGGAAGCGCTCGACCAGCATCTTCTTCAGCTCGGGGCTGATCGCGTTGAGCTTGTCGGCTCGATTGAGCGAGACGATGCCGACCTTGCCGTCGGCGGCGTACGTGACGATCGGTGTGGTCATGGCGGCTCCTCAGGAATCGGACGGTGTCGGGATCACGAGCGAGATGCGGTTCTTGCCTCCGACGTGCGCGTACTCGACGCGTTCGGCGATCGCGGCGACCAACGCGACGCCGAGACCGCCGACCGGCCGCTCCTCCACGCCGAGGCTGTCGTCGGGCACACCGACTCGCGCGAACGGGTCGTACGGCCGTGCCGTGTCCTCGTAGGTGAGCGCGATCGAGCCGGGCTGGATCGCGAAGGCGAGATACACGGGCGCTTCGGTGTCGGTCCCGTGGCCGTGCACGACCGTGTTCGTGAAAAGCTCCTCGACGAGCAAGGTCAACCGGAGACACGCCTTGCGCGGTACGCCGCTCGTCGCGCAGATGTCGGCGATGAATTGCGCTACAGCGGGTAGGGTATCCCTCCGGGCCGGGAAGGTCCGGTGGTGGTTTCCGGTATTCGCGTCGTGGCTCGTGCGCGCCTCCGGATCTCGCGAGATGGCTCGACCGACTCGGCTACTATATATACATCGGGTTGCGCGTCGGACGGCTGTGCATTCCGGAATCGGCCCGACGATTGCGAGTTGTACGAGGAGGACACCATGAGATCCAGGTTGATTGCTTTGACCTTGCCGATGGTTCTGGCCTTCGGTGTCGCGCTCGCCGCGGCCCAGGATGCCGGACAGATCAAGACTTCCAAGGGCTCCGCCCAGATCGAGCGGTCCGGTCAGAAGCTCCCCGCCGGCGTCGGCCAGGTCGTGCAGCAGGGCGACGTGGTGACCACGGGCGCCGACGGCTCGGTCGGCATCACGTTCCGCGACAGCAGCCTGGTCTCGATCGGTCCGGACAGCGTGCTCGCGATCGATCGCTTCGTCTTCGACTCGACGACGCATCAGGGCAACTTCGACGCCTCGCTGAAGCAGGGCACCCTGGCCGTCGTGTCCGGCAAGCTGGCCAAGCAGTCGCCCGACGCGATGAAGGTGAAGACTCCGGCGGCGATCCTCGGCGTACGCGGGACCGAGTTCCTTGTGCGCACCGGCCCGGCGAAAGACTGATCCCCTGCCCGCGCCGGTGCGACATCTCGTCTGGCTCGCGCCCCTCGCGCTGACCCTCCTGGTCGGCTGCGCCAGCCGGAACGACCTGTACGTCCTGTTGCCTGGTAAGGACGGAAAGACCGGCGCCCTGGTCGTCGAGAGCGAGGGAAAGAAGCAGACGCTCGACACACCCTACGCCGCGGCGCGCGTGAAGAACGTCGGCAGCGTCAGCGGTACCACGAGCTCAGAGGCCGAGGTGAAGCAAGACTTCGGTCCGGCGCTCGAGGCGCAGCCGAAGCGGCCGGTCTCGTTCTTCCTGTATTTCCTCGCCGACACCGACGAGTTCGCGCCGGAGTCCAAGGCGCTCGTCAACCAGATCTTCGCCGAGATCGCCCGCCGACCGGCGCCCGAGATCGCCATCATCGGCCACACCGACCGCGTGGGCGCCGTGCAGTACAACGACGTGCTGTCGTTGCGGCGCGCCGAGCGCTGTCGAGACGAGCTGATCAAGCTCGGCATTCCCAAGGTCCGGATCTCGGTGGCCGGCCGCGGCGAGCGCGAGCCCGAGGTACCCACGGCCGACGAAGTCGCCGAGCCGCGGAACCGGCGCGTCGAGATCAGCGTCCGCTAGGTCCCTTCCAGCGCAGCACCAGGATCGCCAGGTCGTCGGACTGCTCGACGCCGTCGGCGAACCGGCTGACCTCCAGACGAATCGCCTCACCGACCTCCGCGGCGCTCGCCGCGTGCCCGGCCTTGTCCAGCAGTGCCTCGAAGCGGGTCCGACCGTATGGCTCGGCCTTCGGGCTCATGGCCTCGAGCACGCCGTCCGTCACGAGACAGATGGTATCGCCGGGCGTCAGACGGCGAGCGCTCGCCGTGTAGGTAAAGCGGTCCAGGACACAGAGCGGAGGGCCGCCGCCGTCCGCGAGACGGACCAGCGGGCGGTCGCCGTTCGGCAGCAGATAGGGCGGCTCGTGACCGGCATTGCAGTACTCGAGCAGCCCGGTGCGCGCGTCGAGCGTCGCGGCAAGCATGGTGACGAAGAGCCCCTCGGCGTTGTCTCGAGAAATCTCGAGATCGGCTTCCCGCATGACGGCGTCGACGGGGCCGACTCCGCGGAGCGCCGCGCTCTTGTAGAGCGCCTTGCTGACCGCCATGAAGAGACTGCCCGGCAACCCCTTGCCCGACACGTCCCCGATCAGGAAGCACTGCCGGTCGTGGCCGAGGGTGAAGAAGTCGTAGAGATCGCCGCCGACCTCGCGGGCGGGCTCGAGGAACGCGTAGAGATCGAGCCGCGTGTCCCCCGGGAACGCGGTCGCCGCGTCCGGAAGACTGCCCATCTGGATCCGGCGGGCGGCCTCCAGCTCTCCGGCCAGTCTCGCGGCCTGCTCCTTCTGCGCCTCGACCTCGCGGCGCAGCGCCTGACGATGGCGCTCGGTCTCGGCCAGGGTGACGACCAGCATCGACGTGAACAGGGTGCCCAGCGCCAGGGACGGCGACGCGGCATCGAACAGGAGCCCGCTCTTCAGATAGAGCACGATTCCCACGGTCACGATCGCGCCGACCATCAGCACATACATCGCCACCGACGTGAGCGCCGACACTCGCGGCATCATCAGGACGAGCAAGAGACCGCCGGCCAGCAACAGACCCGCCTCGGCCCACCGGACGGCGCGAGGCCGAGAGAGCAGGTCCGCGTCGAAGATGTTTTCGAGTAGCTGGGCGTGGATCTCGACGCCGGCCATCCGATCGGCCACCGGCGTCGCCTGGTAGTCCGAGAGACCCAGCGCGGTGACACCGATCAGGACCAGCTTGCGCTCGAGCACGTGCGGATCGATCTTCCCGGCGAGCACGTCGGCCGCCGAGACGAAGCGCGCCTGATCGGGCCGCGTGAAGTGCACGCGCACACTGCCGTCAGGCTCGGTGGGAACGAACAGATCGCCGACGCCGACCGCCTCGACCCCGCCGTTGCCGGTTCGGACCGTCAGCAGTCGCTCGCCGGTCGCGACCCGGAGGATCTCCAGCCCGAAGGCGGGCACGAGGGCGTCGCCGACCGCGGCGACCAGCGGCATGCGCCGCACCACCCCGCGCTCGGTATCCACGCTCAGGAGACCATGCCCCTTGACGACGCGATCGATCTCCTCGGCGCTCTGCAAGGTTGCGTCGAATCGGCGCACGAGCGGCCTCGGATCGGCGCCGACGGTTCGAAACGGCACGCGCCGAACGTTGCGACGCGGCCCGGTCACATCGCCCTCCAGCCCGGCCACGCCGAGCACGACCGGAGAGGCCTGAAGCGTCTTCGCCAGGACCGCGTCGTTGCTCGGCAGGCTGAAGAGTCGTTGGATCAGGTCCTGGCCCATCCCCGGTACGAATTCCGGGAGACGGCCCGGCGAGAGTCGATCGGCTTCGGGCATCACGATGTCGATCCCGATCGCGGCGGGGCCGGCCTCCGCGACCTTGGCCACCAGCTGGGCGAGCCAGGTGCGCGGCCACGGCCACTGTCCGTGCTGTCGAAGACTCTCTTCGTCGATCGCCACGATGATGGCCGGCGCCGAATGGCGTGTGCGCGGCGCCCACCGCTGGTACGCGTCGAACGCGGCGAGCCGGATGAACCCCAGCCCGAAGAGCTCGGGAACGAGGACGACCGCCAGGAGCAGTCCGAGCAATGCGATCCCGAGAGGTTGGCCGCGACTACCGCAGAGGACGCGAACCCAGCGCCGTTCCGACCAGTGCATCGTGCTCAGGCCGGAAGGCTCAGAGAGCGATTTCCATGCCGTCGTAGGCCGCCAGGATCTCGACCCGCCGGTCGCCGCGCGTGATCTCCTCGAGCCGGCGTGTCTCGGCGAGGAGCGCGGCGATCCGCTCGTCGTCGGACACCGGCTCGTGGTGATAGAGGCACAGGCGCTTGGCGTGCGCCATCTGACACAGCTCGAGCCCGACGACGTTGCTCGAGTGCCCCCAGTCCTCCTTGATCGACGTCGCCTCGGCCAGCGAGTACTGGGAGTCGAAGATCACCAGGTCGGCGTCACGGAAAAACTCGGCGAACGCCTTGATCTCGGTCAGCTCGTCCTGCTTGTGCTCGGCGTCGGTCGAGTAGACGACGACCTTGTCCCCCGCCTGGAACCGGTAGCCGTACGAGTCGCCGCCGTGCCGCTGGAGCTTGGGCCGCACGCGCAGCCCCGCGATCTCGTAGTCGCGGTCGGGCTCGAGTCGCACGAACTCGATGCGGGCGGAGAGCCGCGAGAAATCGACCGGAAAGGACGGCGCCGCGTGCTGCCCGCGGAACGCTTCCTCCAGATCGGCGTGGCAGCCGTAGATCCGGATCTGGTTGCCGGCGGTGTAGGCCGGCATGAAGAACGGAAACCCCATGATGTGGTCCCAGTGCGGGTGGGACATGAACGCGTGGAATCGCTGGCCCGAGGCGCCTCGGGTCGCCAGCACCTCGTTGCCGAAGACCCGGGCGCCCGAGCCCAGGTCGCAGAGGACGAAGTCGCGCTGGCCCGTGACGATCTCGACGCACGACGAATTGCCGCCGAACGTATGCGAGCCGGCGAAATCGAGCTCGCGGTCGAGGAAGGCCGCCGCTTGCTCGGGAGTCTCGAGCTTACGTCCGGACGCGCGCGTCAGCGCCGAGATGAGCTTGCGCCGGACCTCGGCCGACGTCATGGCCACCGGAATCGAGCCGCGTGTTCCCCAGAACTTGACCTTCAAACGGCCGTCAGGCGGCATCGAACGCGGCGAGCGCCTTGGGCGAGAGCCGGGCAAGGCCCTCGCGGACCGACGGGAACACATCGAGAACCATCGTGAACCGGCTGATGTCGAAGATCTCGCCAACGGCCGGTTGCAGCGCCGCGATCCCGAGGGCGCCGCGCTGAGCCTTGGCTTGCTTGGAGGCCAGCATCAGGACTCGGAGCCCCACGCTACTGATGTACTCGACGCCGGCGAAATCCAGGACCACCCGGTCCTGCCCCTCGGCGCAGCGAGTCATGTGTGGCGCAAGGGCGGTCTTGAAGTCCTCCGACGTAGAGTGGTCGATTCGACCCACGGGGGATAGCACCACCGTGTCCACATAACGTTTCGGCCTCAGGTCCATGTCGGCTCCATGGAAACGGCCTGCAGTGCAGGATTCAATGCTAACACCCGCCCCGATCGAAACCGGCATCCTGGTTGACCCGGCCGGCCGCGCCGGCGCACTATCGCCGGGGCGGCGCGGGCTTGGCCGCCGTTTGAGGGTACATGAACCAGGCGCTGAGCGACGTCACGGTGCTGGACCTCGGGCAGGTCATCGCCATGCCCTTCTGCACGATGCTGCTGGCGGACATGGGTGCCAGGGTCATCAAGGTCGAGTCGCGCGAGCGCGGGCGGGAGCGCGTCTCGCTCGGGATCAAGCGCAAGCGCAACGGCGCCGAGGAGCGCGTGCCGGCGGCGCAATACCGAGACCGCAACAAGCTCGCTATCACCCTCGAGCTGAAAACTCCGCGTGGCATCGAGCTTTTCAAGGAGCTCGTCCGCCACTCGGACGTCGTGACCGAAAACTTCAGCGTCGGGACCATGGAACGGCTGGGGCTCGGCTACGAGGACCTGAAACGGGAGAAGCCGGACATCGTGTACGCCTCGATCACTGCGTTCGGCCAGCACGGGCCGTACGCTGCCCAGCGAGGCTACGACATGCTGGCGCAGGCCATCAGCGGCTACATGAGCATCACCGGCTTCCCCGACCAGCCGCCCACCCGATCTGGCCAGTCGATCTCGGACTACTACGCCGGCATGCTCTGTGCCTTCAGCATCGTATCGGCCCTGCACTACCGGCAGCGGACGGGCCAGGGCCAGCGCATCGATCTGGCGCTCCTCGACAGCCTGCTCATCGCGCTCGACAACCTCGGCGAGCGCTACACGGTGGGCGGCGAGCTCCTCACGCGCGCCGGCAACGTATCGTTCGGCGGCTCGAGCTCGGGGGTCTATCCGACGACTGACGGCCACGTCGCCATCGCCGCCGGAGCGAGCGACGCGGTGTGGCGTCGATTCTGCGAGATCATCGGCCGCGGCGATCTCACGCGCGACACCGGATTCGCGACCGCGGCGGCCCGGCGCGACCGGCGAGACCAGGTCGCCGCGATCATTCAAGGCTGGACGAGCGCCCGCTCGAAGGCCGAGGTCGTCAAGACGCTTGTCGACCGGCGGCGTCCCTGCCGCCCCGGTCAACAACGTCGCCGAGATGGTCGCCGACCCCCAGGTCCAGGCCCGCGAGATGTTCGTCGAGCGAGAGCATCCGACCTACGGTCGCCTCAAGACCACCGGCACGCCCGCTGAAGCTCTCGGAGACGCCCGGGCGCGTCAAGTGGCTCGCGCCGAACCCAGGCGACCACAACAAGGACGTCTTCGTCGACCTCCTCGGCCACTCCCTGGACGATCTCGCGCAGTGGAGGGCCGAAGGGGCCATCTAGCCATCGGGTGCTGAATTCGCCAGATCGTTCTCAGTCCGGGCCCGGCCCGGCGGAGACGACGACCGCGATCGACTGGCCTCCGAGTCCCTGGCTCATCGAGAGAGCGTGTCGTCCTGCGACGCGCCGATGCTGCGCGACGATATCCACGTCCTTGAACTCGGCATCCGCAGTCTCGAAGTTGAGCGTCGCTGGCGCCAACCCGTTCTCCAGCGCGATGAGTGCAAGCGCGATCTCGGTGAGATCGCTCGCCGCTCCCATATGGCCGGTATATGGCTTGATCCCCGAGATCGGGATCGTTGCGCGGGTACGCTCGGAGAGCTCGCCGATCGCGGCAAGCTCGACCTGATCCCCGTCTCGCGTACCGCTTCCGTGAGGCGAGACGAAGGCGATGTCCTCTGGACGAGTGCCCGCTTCGTCGAGCGCTGCAGTGATCGTTCGACGCGTTGTCTCTACGGACACACCCACGTTTCGCGTATCGCTCGCGTCCGTGAAGCTGGCTAGGCCCCGAATGCACCCGAGTACGCGGGCCCCTCGCGCGCGTGCCCGCCCTAGTGGCTCCAGGACGAGCGCGGCGGCACCATCGCCTGCAATGAACCCGTCCCTGCGGTGGTCGAACGGTCTGAAGGACCTTGCTCCGTCTCGGCACTGAGACAGTAGCCCCAACGCGTCAAGATCGAACAAGGACACGAACCGGCTCCAGACGCAGACGCCCACGACGATCGCGACATCCGCCTCCTCCTGAAGCAGGCTCCGGCAAGCAAGGTCGAGCGCCTGGGCACCGCAGGGTGAATGGTTGGCGAGCGTTGTGTTGGGTCCCTGGAGTTGATAGCGGCGGGAGACGAACGCCACCAGATTGTTGGTGAGGCCTTCGAGTAGGAAGAACGGGTCGACGGTGTGGAGCGTGGCCCTGTTGACGTGTTCGGCGTCGACGGCCCGATCCGGGCTGACACCGGCCTCGCGGAAGGCTTGGTAGAAGTCCTGGTAGTCGTCCTTACTGTAGTCAGCGGCGCCAATATAGAGTGCCTTTCGCGCCGGTGGCATCTGCAGCAGGTCCACGCTCGACCCGTGCACGGCCTCGGCGACGGCCCGGAGCCCGAGCCTCGAGCCAGTGCTGATGAGGCGTCTCTGCTTCAGCAGCTCGGGGGGTGTGTCCGGCGGCAGCCCGTCGTCGTCCACCCGGCCCGCGTAACGAAGGGCTCGGGGTACGTCCTCGCCGCTGACCTGCCGAATACCGGTCGCGAGCTGAAGAATCCGTTGCCAGTGACGCTCGAGGGATGGGGCGAGGGATGAAATCAACCCTATGCCGGTGATCGCGGGAACTCGGTCGGTCACGGGGGGCCCGCGACACCTGGATTGGGACTGAGCGAGAAAGTAGCGCTGTTCGTGAGCACTTCGAAGAGCTGGCGCTGGCTCGACGGGGTGTCGATGTCGTGGAGCGGAATCACCTGCCCGTCGAACTCGGCGACGACACGCCGCTTACCCTCGACGCTGCCGGTTCCGCGATAACGGCGGCGAGACGCCTCGGCGGGCTGCATGGCGTCGACGACGAACTCGACCCGGTCGCCAGGCCCTGTGAGGTCGTAAAACTTACAGCTCGTGACGTGCTCGAGCAGGAACCAGCGCGTAAACTCGGAGCTGACCGCCTCCAGCCAGCCGGCAAGCTGGGTCATCGACTCCAGCAGGAGCACCCCCGGCATCGTCGGCCTTCGCGGAAAGTGATACTGGAGGAAGTCTTCGGTCATAGCGACATTCTTGATGCCGCGGATGCGCGTGTTGAGCTCCCACTCCGATATGCGATCTACGAGGTAATAGCGCACGGGCCGACGCGTCAGGAGGCGCTGAGACCGCCATCGACGGCGATCGCCTGTCCGACGATGTACTCCGAGGCATCCGAGACGAGGAAGGCAACCAGGTTGGCGACCTCGTCAACGCGGCCGAATCGACGGGCCGGAATGCGCTCGAGCAGCTTGTTCGCGGCCCGCTGGCGTACTGGCAGGCTCATGTCGGTCTCGATGATACCGGGCAGCACGGCGTTGATGCGAATCCCCTTGCGGGCCAGCTCGACGGCGCCCGCCCGGCTGAATGCCACGAGCCCGCCCTTCGAGGCCGCGTAGTTGGTCTGCCCGCGTCCACCGACGTCCGCGCTCGCCGAAGCGATATTGACGATCTTGCCCCCGCCTTGCCGCAACATCATTTCCACGGCGTGGCGCGTGCAGAGAAAGGCGCCGGTCAGATTGGTGGCATTGGACCGACGTCCAGTCCTGCAGCGTCATGGAGAGCAGCAGGGTGTCCTGAACGATCCCCGCGTTGTTCACCAGGATGTCGAGGCGTCGATATTCCTGGCGGATGAACTGGAACATCGCGTCGACCGCTCCGGGGTCCGCCACGTCGGCCTGGTACGCGCGCCCGCTGCCGCCCTCACCGACGATGTCCTTCTCGAGCCGTTCGGCGGAGTCGCGGGAGCGCCGGTAGTTGATGATGACCGTTGCCCCCAGTCGCGCCAGGGTCACGCTGCAGGCTCCACCAATGCCGCGACCGCCGCCCGTGACCAATGCGACCTGCCCGCTGAGATCGATCTTCATGCGGGACGCTCGAGAGACGACAAGTCGTCGATGCCGGCGTAGTAGAGGAAGAACTCCCGCGCGGTTTCCCCTTTGGGAAGTGGAACGTGGTGCAAAATGAGTCGCTCCACCCGGGCGATCGTCCGGCCATCAACCGTGGCCGTGGCAGCACCGAGCGAGTCTCGCTCGGTGCTGGACAGTAGTCGGCCTTCGATCTCCACGCGGGCTCCGGGCTTCAGGGCCGCCGGAACCGTCACGTCCGAGATGAGGGCCAGAACGGCCACGCAGCGGAAATCGTACGAATAGCTGGCCAGCCAACCAAGAAGCTGCGCCATCGACTCGATGAGAAGCACGCCCGGGACGAGGGCTGTTCTGGTGAAGTGCGACTCCAGAAACGGCTCGGACGAGCTGAATGACTTGATCCCCGTGATGCGACGCCCTCGCTCGAGACTCGTGACCCGGTCGATGAAGAGGAAGCGCATCAGCCGTCGTCGTACGCGCCGATGCAAACCGAGGCGTTGTGCCCGCCGAACCCGAAGGAGTTGCTGAGGGCGGTCCGGTGGGCAACACGACGCGACTCGTTTGGCACGTAGTCCAGGTCGCATCGCGGATCCGGTGTCTTGTAGTTGATCGTGGGGAGGAGCAGCGATTGACGGATGCCCTCGAGCGTGAGACCGGCCTCGATGGCCCCGGCCGCACCGATGGTGTGACCGAGCATCGACTTGTTCGAGCTGAGCGGGACAGAGGCCGCTCGCTCGCCGAAGACTCGCTTGACGGCAAGGGTCTCGAGCGCGTCGTTCTGCACGGTCGAGGTCCCGTGCGCGTTGATATAGTCCACCTTGTCGCGCGCGATCCCGGCGTCCTCGATCGCGCGCACCATCGCCAGCACGGCGCCCTCGGCCTGCGGGTGGATGTCCGTGATGCGGTACGCGTCCGTGGAGTCTCCATAGCCCAGGAGCTCGCCCAGGATCGATGCGCCACGGTCCCGGGCGTGCGTGAGCTCTTCGAGGACGAGCGCGCCCGCTCCCTCGGAGATCACGAAGCCGCTTCGCTTGCGATCGAACGGTCGGGACGCCGTCGATGGAGCGTGATAGTGCTCGGTGAGGGCCTTCAGGAGTATGAAGCCCGAGAGTCCCAGGTACGTGAGCGATGCCTCGCACCCGCCAGCCAGCGCGGCATCCAGACGCCTCGACTTGATGAGCCGGTAGGCCTCACCGATCGCCTGGCCGCCGGCGGCGCACGCCGAGGCGATGCCAATGCTGGGCCCGCGACAATCGAACACCCGCGAGACCAGCGACGGTCCGACGTCGACCCGTCGGCGTATCGATGCGAACACGTCGTAGCCGCCCTCGCGGAGCTGGGCCGGGTCCCACCGACCATCGCCGGCCGACGCCCGAAAGATCCGGACGAGATCGTCGAGGCCGGCGGTCTCTCCGTGATGGCCGAGGACGACACCGACCCGATAGCGATCACCTATCTGGTCGAGCTTCGCCTGCTCGGCCGCCTCCATGCCCGCGGTCCACATGAATCGGATCGCCCTGGAGGCCATGCTCTCGAGCGCCGCCGCCGATTCCGCGCGCGGCCGCACGATCCACTCGTCCGAAATCTCGCCGCCGATTCGAACGGGAAGACCGCGGGTGTCGAAGCGACGGATGTAGTCAATTCCCGAGACGCCCCGGCTAGCCCGCTCGAACGTTTCGGCCACGTTCCGTCCCAGGGGGGTGATCATCCCCACGCCGGTGATGACAACGCGCCGCCGATCCCGTGTCTGGCGTGACGCGCTGGTCAAGGCGTGTGGCTCGTCAGCCCACCGCGTGCCCGGAAGTCCTCGAGCCACTGACGGATGACATCGTCACCCGCCAAGAGCGGCGCGCGCGCACCGCACTGGCCGCAGGTGATGGCGCGTCCATCGGCGACCGTCCAGGCCGACTTCCCGCAAGCAGGGCACGTGGCCGGACAGGTGGCCAAGATCTCCTCGACGACCATGACCAGCGTGTGCGGAGTGACGAGAGCCGGTACCGCTTCGATCGACATGCCCGCGTGCACGGCCGATCCGGCCGACCCGAGCCGCGCGTTCCAGATCGTCACGGCCGCGCCGGTGAGTCGATCCTGTTCGTCGATCGCCGTCCCCTCCCCGAAGAGCTCCTCCACGTGGTCCAGGAGGTACTTGCGCGGCATCACGATGTTGAAGTCTTGCTCGAGGCGGAAGTTGATGTCGATGAGATCCAGCGACTCCACTCCGAGGTCTTTGATGAGCGAGCTCTCGGGCATCACCTTGTCTTCGGAGATCTGCAGCGCGTCGCCGATGGCGGTTTGCACCGCTCGATAAATCGTGGCCTGGCTGATCAATGGCTCGGGCATTCTCCCCTCGTGGACCTCCTCTCAATGAGGCGATCGCTGATGTCAGGAACTGTGCGCAGAGTGCAAGAGCTCGTTGGAAAGTCCGTTGTCGACAACGAGGTTCTGGCCCCTGATGCTCCGCGCGGCGTCTGTACAGAGAAACAGCACGACTCCGGCCACGTCCTCCAGCTCGACGAACGCAGACGGCGGCAGCCGTTCCACACCGGGCCAGTACTGACGCAGCACGATCAGCGAATCCGTCTTGAGCAGGCCGACCGTGACGCCGTTCACGGTGATCTGACGATCCCCGAGCTCGGTCGCCCACTGTTTCACGAGGCTTTCCATGGCCGCCTTCATGCTACCAAGCGGGTAGTTCGGCAGCGCGAAGCGGCTGCCGAGACTGGAGATGAACACGACGTGACCCGGGCGGCCCTGCATCAGCGGCAGAGCCTGCTGCATGCAGTAGACATTTCCGAGGTAGTTGGTCTCGACGAGCTCGAGAAGGTCGCGCTTGAGAAGCTCGCCGGCCTTCTTGAAGGGAGCGCGCGCCGCGTTGAGCACGAGGATGTCCAGCCGTCCGAACTCGGCGCCGATCTGCTGGAACATGGCGGCGACGGCGTCCTTCTGGCCGATATCGGCTTGGATGGCCACCGCGCGGGATCCGCCCTCCACGAGCTCCTTGGCGAGGGCTCGAGCCTGGGCCTCCGAGCGGCCACCGGCCTGACGATAGTTGATGATCAGGTCAGCGCCGGCCTCGCTCAGCTTCCGTGCAATGACTCGACCCAGTCCACGCGAGCTGCCGGTGACCAAGGCCACACGGCCGCGACAGGATCCCATTCGATGTCCCTCGTACCCAATGGTAGTGGCCAGCGAGCGCTGAGGCTCGGCTGGAGAGAGCGTAGGCCCGAGTTAATGGCAGGCAGGGAACGATGTCAAGCAGAACGGCTTACATCAGGGTAGCGGCGCCTCGTAGAGGCGGTACGTCTTGTGATGACGGCCGCCCATGAGGATCGCTCGATTCATCGCACGGTTGTCCTCGAGTGTCCAACCGATCTCCGCGCGCCGATAGCCGAGGCGCTGGCCGTGACTCAAGAGCTCGAGGTAAATGACCGCATCGATGCCGCGATGCCGGAACTCGGGAAGAATACCGAGCGCCATCACGCGAATCTGGTCGACGCGCCGGAGTCCGCGATAGAGATGCCAGAACCCGAACGGAAAGAGCCGCCCATTCCGCACTCGTCGGAGCGCTT
This sequence comes from uncultured Candidatus Rokubacteria bacterium, assembly GCA_963789955.1. Lineage (GTDB taxonomy): Bacteria > Methylomirabilota > Methylomirabilia > Rokubacteriales > CSP1-6 > AR31. Next base: position 155,036 of record CAWBMV010000003.1, on the reverse strand, counting down.
GATTGACGTCCAGCGCGGCCAGGCAGAAACCGACCGCTCGTCCGGCTACCTCAGCCAACAACACCCCTTCCGGGAAGCGCTCGAGGACGGGTCGTAGTTGATCGGCGGCGTGAACGAACTCGGCCTCGGTGAGCGGGACGAACCCCCAGTTGCGCGTCCAGGAGGCATTGTAGACACCCATAGCCCGCCGAATCTCGCCGGCGTAGTCTGCGAAGTTCGCCCGGCGAACGACGACGTTCGTGCTCTTCCGCACGATGTCGGCCACGCGGTGGATCTTCTCAGGTATCGTCTGTTCCGCACGGATCTCCCAGCCGTAGACGTCCTTGGCCTTGGTGAGGCCGAAGGCCTCGACCAGCATGGCGTAGTACGGCGGATTGTAGGGCATCCCGATCATTGGTGGCTCCTCGAACCCCTCGATCAGCAGCCCCGTCTCCTCGTTGGTGGAGTGAGTGACGGGGCCCCGCATGACTTGCAATCCCCGCTCACCGAGCCACCGAGCGGCGCTTTCGAGCAAGGCGTCGGACACCGCCCGGTCGTTTTCGCTTTCAAACGCGCCGAAGAACCCGACCCGATCGTCATGGAACTGATTGTGCGCGTGATTGACGATGGCTTCGATGCGGCCGACCGGTTGGCCGCCGCGGCGGGCGAGGAAGAATGCGCCGTCGGCATGGCGGAAGAACGGGTGCCGCGCCTTGTCGAAGAGATCGCGGCGCTCCCGCCGCAGGGGAGGCACGAAGTGCGGGTGGTCTCGATAGAGGCGATACGGGAGGTCGATGAACGCGCGAAAGGCACTCCCGGTCTCGGCGCGAATGATCTCGAGAGGCGCCATTGGCCGAGTGTAGCTCGTACTACCGAATCAAGTCAGCGACGTATACTGGACGCGCTGCGATGACCATCAGAGTCGGAGCCGCCGGTGTCGGCCTGCTCTTCATCTTCGTGGGGAGCGCCCTCGCGACCTGGCCCACGGCGGCGCTGCCCCCGGATCTGCCGGAGCCGGAGCGAGCTCGCCTGGAGCAGGTCACCGAGAACGCGTCGGTTACTGCGCAGTCGAACGGCGAATCCTTTCTCGTGCGGGACGACGTGTTCGAATACCTGCTCGATCACCCTGACTTCGCGACACATGTGATCCGGGCACTCGAGATCGGTCGCTATCGGATCTGGCGTGAGCCCGATGGGCTCTGGCTCGACGACACCGCGGGAGCCCTGGTGCGGTTCCGGATCGCGTATGCGACGCGAGGCAGCCGCATCTTCTATCTGCAGGGCCGCTACCAACCACAGGTTTTGCCCGCGATCCACGGGCGCGTCGTGGTGCTCCTCGACTACACCATCAAGCCGCAAGCAGACGGCAAGAGCCTCATCACGCCGGCGATGGCCAGCTTCGTCCGGATCGACAACGCCGCGTTCGAAGCGCTGGCCCGGTTGTTCCACGCGGTCGTGGCGCCCCGAGCCATGAAGGTGACGACGCGCATCGTCGGCGACATCGCGAAGACCGCGCGCGCGATCGACGACGACCCGGGCCGCGTCGACGCCGCGCTCCGCGAACGGTCGGACGTGCCGCCGCGCGAGCTCGCGGAATTCCGTCGGCTCTTGGCGCACCGCTGAAAACACGCGCCTTAGGCTCTTCGCGCCACTCCGCGCAATGCGGAAACCATTGTCAGGGCGCATAGCCGTGCTCTCGGAACCAGCGCCAAGCGTCCGAGACGGCGCGCTCGAAGTCGCTCTCGGGGAAGTTCAGCTCGGCGCGGGCTCGAGCGGAGCTGAAGTAATGCGGCAGTTCGCCCATGGCCACGCTGACTGGATTGACTACGGGCTCCTTGACCTCTGAGCCGCCCCCAGAAGCCGGCTGCACGACCGAGGAGCCAGGCGCCAGCGGACGGGGCAGTACCGAGGGGCCCGCGCCCTCCGACGATTGGGGCGATCCGTCGCCAGGCGTCGAGGTATGTGAGGTTCTGGCCTCCCAAGATGTAGCGCCGACCCACCCGCCCTCTTTCCAGTGCAGCAACGACCCCGATCGCCGCGTCGCGCACGTCCAGAAAGCAGTTCCCGCCCCGCGGGGCGAGAAGCGCCCATCCCTTGGCGATCTCCAGGAGCATTCGACCTGAAGTAGGACGGGTGTCCCAGGGGCCCAGCATAAAGGTTGGGTTGACGATCACGGCGGGGAGTCCCAGCGCCACGTGACCGAGGACGACGTCCTCGGCGGCTCTCTTCGTGTCGATGTAGGGGCAACGCAGGTGCGCCAGATCAGATCGGCACTCCTCGTCGGCGGGGTGCTCGAGGGAGCGGATACCGAGCGTGTCGACCGATGAGACGTGGACCATACGGCGAATACCGGTCTCCAAGGCGACTCTGCACACCGCTTCGGTGCCCTGCACGTTGACCCGCTCCATCCACGCTCGCCCGCTCCGGCCGACCCAATTAGCCGCCGCCGCGTGGACAACGGCCTGACACCCGGCCATCGCTGCTGCCACCGATTCGGGCTCCTCCAGCGTCAGTACCGATGTCTCCACGGGCAAGTCCGTGAGCGCGAGTTGCCTCGAGGAAGCCCTGACCGCTGCGCGCACCGCATGGCCGGCCCCGAGGAGAGCCCGCACAACATTGGCGCCCAAGAGCCCGGTCGCCCCGGTCACCAGCACGCGCACAGGACACCAGACTGATGGGCCCGGGCGCTATCCCGGTCGATCGTCGTCGGCTCATGGGCCATCGCCTTGCCAGTGTAGGAAAGTGCGGCTAGACTTCAGGCGTGAATCAAGCGCGCGGTAGTCTTCTGCAGCCGCCGGACGCCTCGGCACGCGCGATGTGGTCGTCCACTTTCCGTCGGTTCCCAACCGGCCCTATGACCCTTGTCGGTCCCGTGACACTCAGTGTGCACGACTGGGGAGCGCCGCGGCCTGGACAGCCCCAGATGTTCAATCACCCATTCCTCGAGTGGTTCACGGGCACGCGACCTCGGACGCTGGTCTTGATCTATCTGCCGGTCTCGGCCTACTTCGTCTGGGCGGGAGTCGTGGCGGGATGGTCGCCTCTCGTATCTTCCCTCCTTTTCGGTGGCGGGGTCGTGCTGTGGACAGCGATGGAGTATCTGCTTCATCGCTTCGTGTTCCACTTGACGCCCCGCGGCCGGCTCGGCGTCCTGTTCGCGTACTTGATTCACGGTGTCCACCATGCGTTCCCCGAAGACCGGCGCCGCTGGCTCATGCCGCCGATCGTCACGGTGCCGGTGGCGGCCTTTCTGTTCTTTGTGCTGCGGTTGCTGGTCGGGACGGCATCTGCGCCGGTCTTCGCCGGTGCGATCTTCGGCTACCTGGTCTACGACCTGCTCCACTACGCCTGCCACGCCGGCTCGCTCCGGGGTCGTGTCGCGCGCTACCTCCGTCACCATCACCTCACGCACCACTTTCGCACGCCGGAGATACAGTTCGGCGTGTCCAGTCCGCTCTGGGACCGCGTGTTCGGCACGCTCCGCTCGTAGTTCCGTCACGATCGACGCGCGGCCTTCGTCGAGACGTTCCAATCACGTCGGAAAACTGTTCCGGCGATCGGCCGGAGGCATAGGCGGCTGTCGCGTCATGCCGAGTCCCGGGGCCACTTCTATCGCGGTGGCGCCCTTTCGCGACACGAGCCAGGCACCAAGCGCCACCGCGAGCCCGACGCCGATCCCCGCCAGTGCGTCGACGGCGTAGTGGAACTGCCCGTACACGCTGCCGAGGGTCAACAGCGTGGTCGGGACCACGAGCGCGAGGCCGAGCACCCGCCACTCGAGAAGTGCCACGGCCGTAGCGGCAACGGCGACCGCGACGTGGCTCGACGGGAACGCGGCGCCCCATGCAGACACGTGTTCGAGGAACCGCGCCGTCCACTGCGCAATGGCGGTCTGCGCCGCGGCGTTGTCCGCCGCCGGGAACACGTGCCGGGGCCCGACGACGGGGAAGACAAGGTACGTCGCGTAGCAGAGGTAGAAGGTGGCCGTGATAGTCGTCACGGCTCGCTGCATCGCCTCCCGCTGTCGGGTGAGCCAGAGAGCGAGCGGCGCCGCGACAATGATGGCGTAGTACGCCAGGTACCCGAGATGCAGGACCCAGGAGAGCCAGACTGACGGGCTCGAGCGAATCCACTCGCGTGCAGGTTGGAAGCCGAACAGCGCTTGCTCCCAGCTCAGCACGATCCGGTCGTAGGCCCGCCCGTCGGCTAGGTTGGCAAGCCCGATCTCAGTGTAGAGCGCCGTCAAGATGAGCAACGGATACCAATCGCCGACGAAGCGCCCGACCGGTCCGGACCGCCGAGCTCGAGGCATCAGAAGCGCAAGCGCGACGAGGAGGCCGTGGACTACGAAGACGACGGGCAGGTAGGCGGCAGGAACACGGCAGACGAGCACGACTGCGACGGCCAGCGCGTAACCGAGCGTCCAGCGGTCGGCGGGAGTTCCGCGCCACCAGCCCTGCCAGCCGATGCCGCATTGGGCCTTGCTGTCCTGCGAGCTCATCAGACACCGAGCTGCGTTTCGACGAGCTGGCGGTAGACCGTCGAGGTCTTGAGCAGCTCGTCGTGGCGGCCGGTTTCAACGATCCGTCCGCGATCGAGAACGACGACGCGATCGACGTTGATCACCGTCGAGAGTCGGTGGGCGATGATCAACGTCGTCGGGCGGTAGTCGAGCGCCTGCAGCGCCTTGTGCACGAAGGCCTCGCTTTCCGAATCGAGCGCGTTCGTCGCCTCGTCGAGGACGAGGATCCTCGGTCGGCGCAGTACTCCCCGCGCGATCGCCAGACGCTGCCGCTGGCCACCCGATAGCTGGACACCTCGCGTGCCGATCGTGGTCGCGAATCCGGCGGGGAAACGCTCGATGAACTCTCGGGCGTTGGCCAGCTCGGCCGCCGCGGCCACCTCGCTGTCGCTTCGTGTGACGAGTCCATACCGGATGTTGTCGGCGATGGTTCCCGAGAACAGCATCGGCTCTTGCATGACCACACCGATCTGGGACCGCAGCCACGTCGCGTCGAGGGTTCGTATATCGTGCCCATCGACCAGGATCCGGCCCTCATCCGGATCATAGAAGCGGAGCAGCAGGTTCAGGATGGTCGACTTGCCGGCTCCCGAGCGTCCGACCAGCGCCACGACCTCGCCGGGCCGGATGCTGAGATCGACGCCCGCCAGGGCCTCGACGTCCGGCCGGGCCGGATACCGAAAGTGCACACGGTCGAGCGTAACGGCACCCTCCACGCGCGCGGGCTGGACGCCGCCGTCGACCGGCAGCTGGGGCTCACGCGCGAGCAGCTCGAAGATCCACTGCGTCGCGCCGAGCCCGCGCACGGCCTCGCCCCAGAAATCCGACGCACTCCGGAGGCCACGGGCGATCTGGAGTCCATACAGGACGAATGAGATCACTGCGCCGGAGGTGAGACGGTTCTCGATGATGAGGTTGGCGCCGGCCCACAGGCCGAACAGCGCCGCGCCTTCGCCGGCCAGGAATGACACGCCGCTCCGCGTGGAGTTCGCGAGGATCCGCCGCCGAGCGAGCTCGACACCCGCCTGGAGCTTGTCTCTGTAGCGAAGGCCCAGAGAGGTCTCCTGCGAGAACGCACGCACGGTGCGGATACCCGTGAGCGACTCTTCGACGATGATGCCGGCATCGGCGTACGCCTGCTGCGTGTCGGCGGAGAGAGTCTTCACACGCCCTCCGAGCACCCATGCCACCACGGCGATCGGCGGCACCGCGAGCATGAGAAGCAGCGTGAGTATCGGCGACGTGTAGATGAGCAGCACCGTTCCGAGCACTCCCACCAGTACGGACCGCACCGCGTCGGCCAGCCGGTCGCCGACGACACGGTTGATCACTGCGACGTCGTCCGACAAGCGGGTCGTCAGCTCGCCGACGTTGCGGCTGTCGAAGAAGGCGATCTCCTGACTCAAGAGGTGGTCGAACACGCGCTGGCGGAGCCGTGTGGTCACACGCTCGGCCGCGAGATTGAAGTAGTGGTCGCGGACGACGGTGGCGACGCCCTCCGCCACCAGCAGCACGAGAAGCAGCAGCGCGAGCTCGTTGACCCGCGACCGCTGCCCGGCCAGAATGCCTTCGTCGATCAAACGCCTCACGAGAACCGGATAGGACAGCGCCGCGACGAGACCGACCGCCACGAACACGCCGCCGACCGCGACGAGCCACCGCTGCTCGAGCACCATGCCGAACAGCGCGCGAAGCTGCGCCCTCATGACTCTGTGTCATACCACGTCGCCCCAGCACCCGGTGATAATATCGGGCTCCATGCGGCTTCACGCCGAGCGATGCTCGATCGCCCTCATCGCAATCCTCGTCGTCGCCGCGGTGGTCCGGTTCGCTGGGCTCGGGTCAAAGCCGCTCTGGATCGACGAGGCCATGACAGCCCTCGTCGTGCTCGGGCGGGGCCCCGACGATGTGCCGCTCGGCGTGGCCAGACCCCTCACAGCCCTCGCCTCAATCTTCTCGCTCAATCCCTCGGCAACCTGGCTCGACGTCGTGACACGACTCATCGATCCGGCCGTCCAGCACACCCACCCTCCTCTGTTCTACGTGCTGATGCACGCGTGGCTAGCATGGTTGGCACCACCGCTGAGTGAGCTGGCCTGGACACTGCGCGCCGTGGCGGCCGTCTTTGGCGTCCTCGCCGTCATGCTGATCTTTGGCCTGGCGCGGTCCGCGTTCGGGGAGCGCGCCGGGCTCATCGCTGCGGCACTCGCCGCGGTCTCGCCCGCGATGGTGATGCTCGCGCAGGAAGGTCGAAACTATACCCTGCCGCTGATGCTGCTCGCGGCCGCGTTCTGGGTCTTGGTGACAATGGTCAAGCGCCTGACGGGCATGCGATCGATTCCGCCGACGCTCTGGGCCGCGTGGACGACGCTCAACATCTGTGCGTGCTACGCGCATTACTACAGCACGCTGGCCTTCGCCGCGCAGGCGCTCGCCCTGGCCATCCTCATGGCGCGCGAGCGCTCGTTGCCGCAGCTCTGGTGGCTCGCGGTGAGTCTCACGGTCGCCGGCATCGCGTTCCTGCCGTGGCTGCCGATCCTGTTAAAACATTCAGTGAGCCCCGAGCAGGGATGGATGCGGCTCAAGGCGCCGTGGTTCATCGTCGTCAGCACGCTCGACGCGTGGCGCGCGATGTTCGCCGGCCGCGGGTGGGAATATGCCTCCTTCCCGGTCCTGGTCATCACCGAAGCAGTGACGATCGTCTTCGGCGCCTGGATGCTGGTGATCGCATTCGTCGGCCTCGGCCGACGACTCCGTGCGGCGTCACGGCCACCGGCCGCGGATGCCCTCCTGCTCGTGTCCGCCATCACGCTCGCCGAGCTGCTCGTCGCATCGCTCGTATACCAGAAGAATTTCGTGTCGGAAGCGCGCTACCACTTCGTGTACTACCCCGCGATCGTTGCGCTGTTTGCGTGGATCCTCGCCGAGCTGCCCGCCCGAGCAGGGGCGTCATGGCGCCGAGCCCTGGTCGAGCCGCCGGCCTGGACCGCTCTGTCCCTCATCCTTCTCGTCGGCTTCGGGAACGCCGTCGCGACGGATATCGGGCTCGAGTTTCCCAAGAGGACAAAACCCGATCGAGCGGGGGCGGCGCTCGCTGCGGCCGCGACGGCGCCAGTGCTCGTGGTGACGGGATCCGGCAGTTTTCACGAGACCGTGCTTCAGCTGTCTTACCTGCTCGAGCTGTTTAGACAATCGCCGGCCGCAGCAGAGACCGAGTTCTCGGTCGTGACCCGGAGCAACACATACACCGGTAACGACCGAGACGCGCCGCGACAGCCCCCGTCGATCTTCTGGACGGGCTTCACGCACGTACGCGACATAACCAGGCCGCCGGCCACGCTGTGGGTCAATGCCGGGCAGCTTCAGACCTCAGAGTACCCGCAGCGGCTCGAGGTGACGGTGCGCGAGGAGCGTCGGCCATGCGTCGTCGATCAGCTCGAGCGCGCCCGGCGCCGCGACGACGATGACTTTCTCCTCTACCGCTGCAGCCCATGAACATCCTCTTCATCCTGGCGAACGTGGAGTGGGGCGGCGTGAAGACCTGGGCCCTCGAAACGGCCATCGTGCTGAGCCGCCGGGGCCATCGGTGCATGATGGCGGGCCGGCGCGGCAACGCATGGGTTCAGGCTTGCCACGACGCCGGTCTGCCCACGCGCGGCTTCACCTTCGGACCCTTCGGCACCCCGATTGCCGTCGTGCGGCTGGCCGCCCTGGCGCGGGAAATGGCTGCGGACGTGCTCATCGTCAACTACGGTCTCGGTCTCGTGGCGGGCGCCCTCGCGGGCGCAGTCGCTCACCGGCCCGTGGTGCGCAGAGTCGGCCGCCCCGACGACGTCGACGACACGCCGTTCGAGCGGCTCCTCTACCGGCGCTTCCTGCCTCGGATGATGACCGTGGGGCATCGAGCCAAGGACGACATGCTACGCCGATGTCCCTGGCTTCGACCGGAATCGATCGAGGTGATCCACAACGGCAAGGACACGGAGCAGTTCCGGCCCGAGCGTCACGACGCGCTCAAACGAGCGTGGAGGCTCCCCGCCGACGCCGTGCTCTTCGGTGTCACGAGCCGGATCAGTCGCCGCAAAGGCCACCAGATTCTCCTCGAGGCGCTCGCGAGGCTGGTCCCTGGCGGGCACCACGTCTATCTGGCTATCGTGGGCACGGGACCCGAGCAGAAGCGACTCGAGCGACAGATCGACGCGCTCGGCCTCGCGAATCGCGTGCACTGGCTCGGCTTTCGGCGGGACCTGCCCGATCTCCTGTCGAACTTCGACGCGTTCGTTCTGCCCAGCCTTTCCGAGTCCGAAGCGTTCCCCAATACCCTCGTGGAGGCCATGGCGAGTGGTCTGCCCTGCATCACAACGGATGTCGGGAGCGTCCGCGAGATCGTCGTGGACGAGCTGAGCGGCCTCGTGGTGGCGCCAGGGAGTGTCGACGAGCTGGCCGCGGCGGCCCAACGCCTCGCCGCCGACGCGGGCCTGCGCCAGCGGCTCGGAATGGAAGCGCGTCGGCGGGTCGAACAGGACTTTTCGCTCGACGCGAAGACCACCGAGTTCGAGCGGTATCTCGTTCGGATCCTCTCCTAGCCCGGCGAGGCCCAGCCGGGCCCGTCCAGCGTCACCCGCCGTTTGAGGAACAGGCCGAAGACACAGTACAGCCGGGGTTGGCTCCGGGCGAACACGACGCGGCCCATCTCCCAGTCGCCATACGAGCGACGCAGGTACGGTATCGGATCACGGGGACCCCAGAGCTCGATCGGTCCGAACGTGTAACGCCGCAGCGGGTAGAGCTCGGACCTGTGATTGACGAACTGCCGGGGCCAGCGCGCCGCCCAAGCCGGCGAGGAGTACCAGAAGCAGCCGGCGTCGTCCTCCCGCTTCGAGATGACGTCGACGTACGGATAGCTCGATCCCCGGAACCACCGCACGATCTTGTACCACCAGTGCTCGAAGCGGTCGGCCTCGTTCGGGTCGCCGATGAACCCGATCTTCCAACCGCACGAGTAGCGGTGCAGGACGAGACCGGCCCGTTCCAGCTCGCCGGCGAGCCCCAGCAAGCGATCGTCGAAGACCTGGGGAACCCCGATGTCCACGTCGTCATCCCACGGGATCATGCCCCGATGCCGAACAGCACCGAGCAGAGTCCCCGACTCCATCCAGTACGGTATCTGGTGTTCGGTCAGGATCCTGTCAACTGCTCCAAGCATGGAGTAGACCTTCGCCACGAAGCAGTCGGGGGGCGCGACGTAGCCCCGGGGGTAGCGGAGCCGTAAGAGCAAGCACCCCCCGAGGTAGAGTGCAGCGGCGGCGATCAAGCCGACTATGAGCACGCTGGCCGGGACTGGGCGATCACACGCCCCAGGCGGATCGAAAATGGTCGAGCATGACGTCGTTGTGGGCGCCGCGCGGGCCGTTCTCGGTCCGGTCGAGTCCTCGTGTCCGCCAGGCAGTCAGCGTCGGCAAATAGACAAAGGCCGCCGCCGAAGGAATGACGTAACGCGGGATGCGACGCCGCGCCAGATGGCCGCTGATCCAGATATCATCCACGAAAAATGCCGAGCGCGGTGCGGCGTCGTAGTTGAACACCGCGGCGTCGAAGAAGCGCGGCTTGACCAGAATGCCGCCACAGCCCGTGATCACGTCCATCGGGGTCGGCGCGTCCACGCGCGTGCCGAAGACCGCTCGGCCATCCTGCCAACGCCCGGATGGCGGCACGCGCCAGCCACGGAAGCAGAGCGCCGCATCCGGCAGGGTCAAGCTGAAGCGCACGAACGTCGAGACCATCTCACGCGGGTAGACGTTGTCGTCATCCACGGTGATGATGAGCGTCTCCGGGCGCTCCTGCTCGACGCGTAGCATCGGCAGGAGCTTGGTGGCCGGACCCCAATCTCGCTCGGAGTCGATCACGGTGACCGTCGGGTGACGCGCCAGCCAAGTGGGTACCGCGTAAGCTCGATTCTCCCGCACGGAACGGCGCGGCACGGCCAAGCAAATAGCGGTGAGCGGATAGTCCTGAGTCAGCAGCGAGCGAAGGGTCGGTCCCAAGCGCGTGATCCGGCTCGGAGTCGTGGTGAGCGAGATGACGACGCGCGGGTTCCCGGACCGCATGGAACATTCGACGATCGGCGCTTGGCCCGTACCCACATGCATCCAGACGTACCGGCCTACCTCTCTTATCGTGTTCGCGCCTCTCACGGCCAGGGACTAAGCGGTCGCAGACATCGAGTCATGGACCGGAATCATGAGCGAGCGAGCTGTCGGCGCGCGAGCTGGAGCAAGGCGCCAGGCCGAAAGGCTTTCCCCATGAGCACTGCGCGGAAATAAACGGGATCCTCCACGAGAAAGCGGGGCAGCACGTACCGCGGCAGTCCGGAGCGATAGTAGCCGGGAAGAGTACTGCACGCTCCCACATAGCCCGCGTTGCGCACGGCTCGTACGACGGCAGGCGCGAAGCGGCCTCGCGGGTAGCAGAATGTCTTCACCCTCCCGCCGATCTCCTGCTCCAGGACGTCCTTTGAATCGCGCACCTCTCGGGGCAGCTCGTCCTTCGGCACCCGAGTGAGCGTCCGATGCGTGAGTGAGTGGCTGCCGATCTCCATGCCGTGTCGCGCGAGCTCCCGGCGCTGATCTGTTCCCATGCTCTCGAATGGAATGGTAAAGCCCGGAGCCGGCAGGTCGCTCCAGCGGCCGGTCCGGGGCGCAACCCAGCGGGTGACCCGATCATAGCCGGGAACGACGTAGAACGTGGCGCGCATGCCGTACTGAAGCAACAGCGGGAACACGTGAGTGTAGTTGTCCAGGAGCCCGTCGTCGAAGGCGAGCGCGACACACCGTGACGGAAGGTTGCGACCCGCTTCGAGCAGCTCAGCGACGGTGACCGTGCGGTAGTCATGGCGACGGATCGCTTCGAGGTGCTGCTGGAACCGCGGGAGCGCTAGCGTCTGAGGCGGTGGACCGCCGACGGAATGATAGTAGAAGATCGGCGCCTTCATCTCGCGGATGTTGCGAGACGGCGGAACAAGCTAAGGTATTGCTCCCCGACCCTGGTCACCCCGTATTCCTGGGCCCGCCGGAGCGCGGCTTCGCGATAGCGTTCGCGGCGCCCTGGGTCCTGCAGCAGCTCGACGAGCGCACGGGTGAAAGCCAGCTCATCTCCGACCGGAACCAGGGAACCGTTCACGCCTGAACTGACGATCTCCTGGGGACCGTGACACGCCGTGGCGACCACCGGGGCTCCGCACGCCATGGCCTCCACGATGACGTTGGAGAATCCTTCCTGGCGGGAGGGGGCCGCCACGGCCAGGGCCCGACTCATCCAGGGCCAAGGGCACGGCTCATGGCCGGGCATCGTGACGAGATGTTCGATCCCGAGCTGCCGAGTCAAGCGGGCAAGCGACTCCCTTTCTTCGCCGTCCCCGAGAATGACGAGTCGAATCGGCTGTTGTTGCTGGAAAAGCCGAGCCGCCGCTCGGATCAGGATGTCGAAACCCTTGTATGCGCTGAGGCGTCCTACGCCGAGCACGAAGTCGCCCGTCGCATACTCCGGTAGCGGTCGTCGCGCCTCCGCCTGGATCCAATCGAGATCGACCGGGTTGGGGATGACGCTCACTCGAGCTGGAGGCACGCCCAGATCCTCGGTGAGCCTCTGCCTCAGCCCCTCGCTCGCTGCCACGATGTGATCGGGTCTGCGGTACGCCGTCGACAAAAAGCGACGAAAGATCGGTCGGCCCCATGGATGCCTGAAGCTGATGCCGGACAGAGCGTCGCTTCCGACGCTCGCCACCCAGACGGCACCGCGACGCCGGGTCAGCGCCCCGGCCACCAGGACGTCCACACCCGAGTGCGTGAACAGGACATCTGGCCTCACCCGGTCAAGCAGGGCTTGAGTGCGTAACGCATACCAACCCAACCGCGGGACCGCCTTCAGCGCAAACGCCAGGTCTTCCACCTGGCGCTCGGTCTTGGGTCCTCCACGCGGAAAAAGCAGACGTCGAGGATGGCGAGCCCCGGTGTGAAAATCCCCGTGGGGCTCGAGCAGCGCCAGGAAGAAGCTCCAGTCGGGCGCGCGGAGGTGGTCCATCAGTGTGATCGCCGTCCGTTCGACACCTCCCGGAAGCAGCGAGCGCCAAAGGAAGAGTGCTCGAGCGCGACGCGCCGTCGTCCTCATCGATCGAAGATTTTACGCCTATTCGCGCTGACATTCCGCGTACGAGTACACTTTTCGGTATGATCCGGTCCGGCTCATCACGTCCGTCCCGAGATCCCCGACCCAGGGAGGTGGTCCACCTGACCGCGTATGGCGTATAGGAGCGGCACGGCAGTCGTCATCGGCGCTGGGCCCGCCGGCCTCACAGCGGCATACGAGCTGCTCGAGCGGACGAGGATCCGGCCAATCGTCGTCGAGGGCTCGGGGGAGATCGGCGGCCTGGCGCGCACGATCGTGCACGCCGGCAACCGCATGGACCTGGGGGGCCATCGCTTCTTCTCGAAGTCCGATCGGGTCATGCGCTGGTGGCTCAGCTTCCTGCCCATCGAGGCGGCCGCGCCGGACCGCTTCGTGCTGGCGTACCAGGGCCAGGCGCGTGATCTCGAAGGCCTCCCGTCCGGACCCGACCCCGAGCGCGAAGACCGCGTCATGCTCGTACGCTCGCGCCGGTCACGCATCCTGTTCGGCCGGAAGGTCTACGACTACCCGCTTCAATTGAGCCTCGACACGTTGTCGAAGCTCGGGCTCGCCCGCGTGCTGCGGATCGGGGCCACCTACGGGCATCGAGTGCTTCGCCCCCGGCGCCCAGAAGTCACCCTGGAAGATTTCTTCATCAACCGCTTCGGCGACGAGCTGTACCGGACGTTCTTTCGCGCCTACACAGAAAAAGTCTGGGGTCGCTCGTGTGCGGAGATCACCGCGGAGTGGGGCGCCCAGCGCGTCAAGGGGCTGTCGATCGCACGCGCCCTGCGTGCACTCGCTTCGACGTCAGGTGCGCGGCAGGACGCGGTGATCTCGCTCAGAAAGGGCAAGAGACCTCCCTCATCGAGCGCTTCCTTTACCCGAAGCTCGGGCCCGGCTCACTGTGGGAGACCGTCGCCGGCGAGATCATGGCTCGCAAGGGCGAGATCCACATGCACTCCCGCGTGGTCGGCCTCGAGACCGAGGGCGAGCGGGTGACCGCGGCCGTCGTCGAGGACGTTCGCGACCGGCTCGCGCGTCGATGCTCGCGGCCGACTACGTGTTCTCGACCATGCCGGTCGTGGACCTCGTCCGCGCCCTCCGCCCGGCCGCGCCGGACGCCGTGCGCGACGTGGCGGAAGGGCTTGCCTATCGGGACTTCATCACCGTGGGGCTGCTCCTGCGCCGCCTCGGGCTCGGCGGTGAAGGAGCATTTGACGGACAACTGGATCTACATTCAGGAGCCCGACGTTCGGGTCGGGCGACTGCAGATCTTCAACAACTGGAGCCCCTACATGGTGCGCGATCCGCGCACCGTCTGGGTGGGCCTCGAGTACTTCTGCTCGGTCGGCGATACGCTGTGGAGCCGGTCGGACGCCGAGATCCTCGAACTCGCGGCGCGCGAGCTGGCAGAGCATCGCCGACATCGGCGCCGATGACGTCCTCGACGGCGTGGTCGTACGCGCCCCGCGCGCCTACCCCGCCTACTTCGGCACGTACGATCGCTTCGATCTCCTGCGCGGCTGGGCGGATCGCTTCGAGAACCTCTTCCTGCTCGGCCGGAACGGTATGCACCGCTACAACAACCAGGACCACTCGATGCTCGCGGCCATGGTCGCCGTCGACAACCTGGTCGCCGGGATCACCGCCAAGGATGCCATCTGGGCGGTCAACACCGAGACGGACTACCACGAGGAGCGCTGAAGGCGCCCCGGTCAGTTCTACGTGGGCGCGCGGATGAAGAGCGCGACTCCGATGCCGCCGAACACGATGGTCGCCGTCCAGGCGGCGACGACGGATGGCAAGAGGTCGACCCGGCCGAGTGAGAGGGCGACCGAGTTGACGATCGAGTATGCGATCACGATCACGACGGCGAGAGCCGCACCGACGAAGCGCCCGCCACGCTGCCATCGCGCTGTAAACGAGATGGCCAGGAAGGCGAGCACGAGGCTCATCAAGGGGAACGAGAGCTTGGAGTGCAGACGCAGCACCTGAGTACCGACCGCCTGCCCCCTCTCGCGCAGGTGGCGGACGTAGGCGCGCAGCTCCATGAACGTCATCGCCGAGGGCGCGGGCATCGCGCCGAGTGCCTCGAGGGAGTCGGCAAGACGGCGCGGCTTCTCGTCCTGCCACGTGGTGCGCATCGTCTTGTCGGGGCCGAACTCCCGCAGCACGCTCTGCCCGAACTCCAGGCCGTCCGGAGCCCAGACTGCGTGGGTCGCGTCGAGCCGCTTGACCAGTCGGAAGGCCGCATCGGTCTGAACGAGCGTGACGCCCTGCACTTGGCGCAGAGCGCGATCGAGCCGGCCGATGCGGACGAACTCGGTGTCGGAACGGCGGTACCAATGGTATTTGGGAGCGCTCCCCCGAGCCGCGACCTTGCGGATCTCCACGCGGTCGAGCTCGTCGGCCTTGGCATTCAGGACCGGCGCCGCCGTCTCCTGGAAGACGAACGCCGCGACGCTCACCGCTCCCGCCAGGACGAGAACGGGCAGGCTGACCCGGTGAAGGCTCAGGCCCAACGCCTTTAGCGCCGTGAGCTCGTTGTATCTCTGGAGCTCCATGAAGAGGAAGACGGTGGCCACGAGCACGATGATGGGCAGTGACTGGTGCAGCGCCGCGGGAAGGCGATAGCCGAAGTGTTCGAGAATGGCTTGCAACGGTGGCCGGTAGCGACTCAAGGTCTCCACGAGATCGACGACGACGAAGATGGCGGTGGCCAGGCCCAATCCATAGCCGACGTAGATGAGGAACTGTCGCGCGACGTACCGATCGATGATCGAGCTCTGCCGGCGAAGCCGCCGGGTGCGGTCACGCCGCAGGCCAGTCGGCAGGCGGCGAAACGGCAACAGGCGAGCCGGAAGGAGCTCGAGGAGACGACTCACGCCACGTCGCCAGGCAGGCGGCGCCGGATGGGCTGTGAAATAAAGGAGCACGACGCCGAGCAGCGCGAACAGAGCGATCGGCAGCCAATGTCCACCGCCCCATGGACGAAGCACCGCGACGCGACCGAGACCCTCCTGCACGACGTGATGGACCAGGTAGACCATGATGCCGCTCACGGCCGCCACGGCTCGCCCACCGCGCTGAAGCCGGATGCCCAGGGGAAAGACGACCATGGCGAAGACGATGGGGGCCAGCGGGAGGGCCAGTCGCTTGTGGAATTCGACGACGAACATCTCCGCGTGCTCGGCCTTTCGCGTGAAATCCAGCGCGCGAGTATTCTCCATGAGATCCCACGTCGTCTCGTTCCGCTCGGCTCCGAGTTCTTTCTGAGCCTCGGCGATCGGGGCAGTCACGTCGAGGGGCATGTCGTAGACCTTGAACGCCGTCACGCGGTACCAATTGGGTGACGCCGGCCGCGACTCGTGGACGGCGCCGTCGGTCAGCCTGAGGATCGTCCTCCGACGTTCGGCGTCGTCGATCAGACGCCCGACCGGCGCCGTGATGATCCCGAACGTGCTGGGGTCGCGCTCGTCACCGATGACCAGGCCCGAGAGGGCCGAGGTCGATAGATCCTTCCGGTCAACGTAGATGACGACATCGCCGACCCGGGTGAAGGTGCGTTCCTGGATCAGAGGAAAGGCGGCATGCTGGCGGAGGTCCCGCAGATACCGGAAGAAGGCGGAGGAACCCCATGGGTTGATCCACATCGTCAGGGCTCCAACCATCATGGCCACCACGATCGAGGCGACCAGGAACGGACGGAACAGGCGGAGCGGGCTGACTCCCAAGGCGCCGAACCCCACGACTTCGAGGTCGGACGTCAGGCGGCCGGCCGTAATCACGACCGCCAGGAGTAGGCCCATCGGGAGCGTGTGACTCATGAAGGACACCAGCAGCAGTCCCCAGACCCGGAGCACGAGGTGAAGCGGTGCGCCATTCGCGGCCATGTTGCTGAAATCGTTCAGTCGGTCCATCACGTGGAGGAACGTGAATAGACCGGTGGCGAGGGCGAAAACGGGGAGCATCTCGCGATACACGTAGCGATCGAGAATGCGGAACATCGCGTGGGGAGAGCGCTAGCTCCGGCAGGCTACCACCGCGCCGGCGCGCGGGAACCACGCTGCCCGAACGGCCTGCACTCTCATGCCTACCATGTTCGCTCAGAGTACCGAATCACGAAATGGACGCCAAGTCCGGGCCCCATTTGGACGAGGATGAGGGGTGACTCAAATGTCAGCATAGCCGGTATCCGGTATCAGGTCAGATGGGGTGATTCGTGGCGTGCAGAGGCACGACCGTGCGTGTCGATAGCCAGAAGTTCGGCCGGATCCGAGCGCGCCGTTGTCTCGAAGAGCACGATCACGATCAGGATCCAGACGAAAAGCTCCGTCTCCATGAACAGACTGAAGGCAAGATTCCCGGCGATCGCGTAGAACATCAGCAACAGCGGGAAGAAGTCGGTCAATGTCCTACCGGCGCGCGCGTACCGGAACGATCGAACCGAGGCGACCATCAGAACGCTCAGGAATATCAGCAGACCGAAGATACCCAGGTGCAGCAGGATATCGAGAAAGCCGTTGTCGGCAATCACCGCCGGTTTACCCCAGTGAACACGCTCCCCTGCGCCCACGCGGAATGATTCGACCGTCCAGATCGCTCCGAACCCGTGCCCCCACCAAAGGCGTTGCGGAACGACGTCCTTCAAGAGGTAATTCCAGAGATCGACCCTTCCCGACATCGTTGGGCTGCGATTGAAGATGCTGAAGACCCTGTCGGCGTTCGCCACGGTCCACGCCAATCCCGAAACCACGGTGCCAAGCGCAACGTAGTAGTGCCATGCCCGCCAGCGATGGGACGTCTTGATCCACAGCCAGACACACAACAGGAAGCCGTGCAGAACGATCAGAACGACCCCGCCGGTCGCGGAGTATGAGAAATATACAGCGGCCAACGAGAGCAGATAGAACAGGCCACCGAGCCAGTCGGCGGTGCGGTGCTCGAAGGCGATGAGCATGCGACACAACGAAACGACATTGACCAGGGCCGCGATACTCCCCAAATGGTTCTTGTGCCAGTAGACGCCACGCCACGAACGGTACTCCGGCCTCGAGTGCATCTGTCCTTCTGTCGGAAGGCCGAACACGATCCCGATACACAGAATGAGGAAGATCGCGCCCGCCCAGAAGAGGATTTCCAGCATCTGCTTCGGGTCGTAGCGCGTTCCGATGTAGGCAGCGACCACGGTCGCTAAGAGCAACTCCAGGGCGCGAAATGACGTCGCCGCCGCATCGAGTGACCACGAGGTCGAGACAAGCGCCAGCGAAACAAAGACACCGAGTAGCCAGTTCCTGCGGCAGAGGGACAGGTATCCGGGGAGCAGATTCTCTCGCTTCAGGGTGTGTGCGACGACCAGCGCCGTGCCGAACCAGAGGGCGATCTCGATCCATGCGCTTCCGAGCAGCGCCGAGGGATCGGGAAACCGGGGGAAAAAGCTTAGAGCACGGAGATTTGACAGAACGATCGCGCTACACAGAATGAGCCCGTCACGCTTCGATTGAAGCACTCGGCCCGGGGAGAGCCTAGTCGCTCTCGGTGCCGGCCGCGTGCTTGACGTCGGCCTCGCGCACGACTCGTGAGATCACGGCCGCCGCGTGATCGATCTCCCCGGCGGTGTGCGCCGCCGAGCAGCTCGCGCGGAGCAGACATGCATCGGGGGGACAAGCCGGGGGCAGCATGATGTTCACATAGATGCCCGCGTCGAGGAGACGCTGCCACAGCGTGATCGCGGCCACCTCGTTGCCGACCGGGATCGAGACGATCGGCGACTCGATCTGCCCGACGGTGCAGCCGAGGGCCTGGAGCCCCGCCCGCAACCGTCTCGTGTTCGCCCAGAGACGCTCGCGCAGCGACGGGTCGTGCGCGATCACCCGGAGCGCCGCTCGAACACCCTCGATCATCGCCGCCGAACCTGATGCGGTGAAGACGTAACTCCGCGCCAGGAAACGGAGGCTCTCGAGCTCCGACCGATCGGAGACGCAGAAGCCGCCGATGCCGCCGAGTGCCTTCGAAAATGTCCCGACGACGAAGTCGACGTCGTCGAGAACACCCTCGGACTCCGCCACGCCCAGACCACGTGCACCGTAGGCGCCGAACGAGTGCGCTTCGTCCACCAGCAAATAGGCGCCATTCTCGCGGCAGACCGCGACGATGTCCTTGAGCGGGGCGACGTCGCCTCGGACGGAGTACACGCCCTCGACCACGACCAGACGGTCTCGCTTCCCGCTCGGTAATCGTGCCAGCTTTCGCGCGAGATCCTCGGGGGCGTTGTGCCGGAAGACGATCGTCGTCGCGCCCGAGAGCCGAGCCCCATCGAAGATGCTCGCGTGGCTGTCAGCGTCCACGAGCAGGACGTTCCCGGCTTGGCAGACCCCGGCGATGACGGAAAGGTTCGCCTGGTAGCCGGTCGTGAAGATGATGGCGTGGCGCTTGCCAAAGTGGCCCGCGAGGTCCCGCTCGAGAGCCGTATGGATCGCCAGCGTCCCGTTGGCGGCGCGCGATCCCGTGGTGCCGATGCCGTAACGATCCACGGCATCACGCGCCGCCGCACGCACATCCGGGTGAAACGTCAGACCGAGGTAGTTGTTCGAGCCGAGCATCAGCGTGCGCCGTCCGCGAATGACGACCTCTGAGGCGCTCAGCACCTCGTCGATGGTGGTGTCACCGGGGCAGGCGGCCTCGGTCCCGAATTCCGCTCGGCGCACTGCGAGGGCCCGCAACTTGTCGAACAGATCGCCGCCGGACAAGCTCCGCTGGGTCACGGGACTCCCCTCACCCGCGCTCGCTTAGAGGAACCAGCGTCCCCGCCGCGTATCGCTGGCGCAACTCGGCCCGGCGGAGCTTGCCGCTGGTCGTTCGGTCGATCGTCCCGTTTGACGCGAGGACGATCTCGTCAACGGCGAGGCCAGTCGCCTGGAGCACCCGGCGCCGCACCTCGGCCTGAAGCGCGTCCGCAGACACCGGCCCGCGAGTCTCGACAACCAAGACCGCTCTGTCTGGGTGTCCCGGGGCGGTTGCCGCGAACGCGGCCACGCCCCCCGCACGCACACCCGGCACCTCATCCACGACTCGCTCGATGTCCTGGGGAAAGTAGTTGCGACCGCCGACGATGATCATCTCCTTTCGGCGGCCGCAGACGAAGAGCTCTCCGTCGGCCAGATACCCAAGGTCGCCCGTGGGGAGCCAGCGCTCTCGAACGACACCGGCAGTCGCGTCCGGCGCGCTCACGTAACCCCGCATCACCGAAGGCCCGGACACGAGGATCTCGCCGACGATGCGCTCCCCGACTGGCTGGCCGTCGTCGTCGACCACTCGGAGCGCGTGGTCTGGGAATGGTCGGCCGCAACCGACGAGGCGTGAAGCGTCGGGAGAATCGGGGGAGCAGGGCACGGCGCGCCCGTGGGCGATCAGCTCCGGGGCGCGAACGGCATCCACGCGCAAGCCACGATCGCGCGGCGCAAGGGTGACGGCGAGCGTGTGCTCCGCCAGGCCGTACGCGGCGACCAGGCTCGCGGCGCGAAATCCGGTGTGCGCGAACTTCGTGGCAAAGGCCTGGAGTGTGGCCACCTGGATCGGCTCTGCACCGCAGCCGGCCACGCGCCACGACGCCAGGTCGAGACCGTCTAGCTCGGCATCCTTGACCCGCCGCACGCACATCTCATAGGCGAAGTTCGGAGCGAAGCTGGCCGTGCCGCGATACCGGGTGATGGCACGGAGCCAGGACACCGGTCGCTTCAGAAACTCCGCCGGCGACAGGAACACGCCGCGGCACCCGACGTAGAGCGTACACAGGGCCACGCCGATGAGGCCCATATCGTGGAACAGAGGCAGCCAGCTGACAGCGATATCCGTGTGGTCGAGCCCCAGGCCGTGGGGCCCACTGATCGCGTCTACGTTCGTGGAGAGGTTGGCGTGAGTGAGGACGACACCTCTCGGCTGCGACGTGGAGCCCGAGGTGAACTGGAGCAGCGCGGGCGCGTCGGGGTCGGCAGGCTCCGATGCTCCCAACGCCGGTCCGGTAAGATCATTCCATGGGGCCACGAGCTTCACGGTCGGCGCGACCGACTGCAACGGGCGAAGCGACGGGAGCAGGCGCGAGCTCGTGACGATCGCGCGCGCGCCGGCGACACGAAGGAAGGACGCGACCTTCTCGACGTCGGCGCCGAGCCGGCCGATGTCGAGAGAATGCGCGAGCGGGATCGGCACGAGACCGGCCAGCGAAACGCCAAGAAAGGCGGTGAGAAAGCCATCGGCCTCCGGAATCAGGAGAGCGACACAGTCGCCCCGATCGAGGCCACGAGCGCGCAGTGCGCCCCCCACGGCAAGCGCCGAGTCGCGCAGCACCTTGAACGGCGTTACGAGCTCGCGATCGTTGTCGCGGACGAACGTGAAGCCGCCGGAGCCGGCCGCGGCGTCGTCGAGCGCCTGCGCGACTGTCCGGATCATCAACATCCAGCCGGCCGCTCGATCAGGTCGCGAAGGTACTCGCCCACCTGAGCGACGGTCCGGATCGTCTCGATGTCGTTCAATGGGATCGAGACGTCGAAGCGATCCTCGAGCGCGGCGATCAACTCGAAGACGCGCATGGAATCGAAGCCGAGGTCGAGCGCTAGGTCACTCTCGGCGCTCGGCTCGACCGGTTGGCGGCTGATGCGCTTCACGATCGCAACGACCTCTGCCTCAATCCCGACGTCAGACGGGGACATCGGTCTCCGAGGATAACCGATCGGTGTGGCCTGCGAAACCCAAACCGGCGGGCTAGCCTGCGCATGCGCTTGAAACTACTGGAATACGCGGAACGGGGCAAGCGATAGCACCGGTCAGGCTTTTTTGCGAGCCGTGCCCGTTCACGCGCAAAATTTCGCCAGTTGCGCCCCGTGCGCCTTCGCCGATCGCTTGAACGCCCGTCGGTATCGTGGTAAAAGGTCGGCACTTCGCCACCAACTCTCACGCGAGCCCGTGGATGCGCCGGTGTCCACGTTGTGCTCGTTTTTTGAGCTTTCGTCACCTGGGGGCGCTCCATGGCCTCGCGACCGCGTTGTCTGTGATCCGTATCGGTATGCTGGGCACGCGTGGCGTGCCGGCAAGCTACAGCGGGTTCGAAACCTGCGCCGAGGAGTTAGGGACCAGGCTCGCGGCGCGCGGCCACGACGTCACCGTCTATTGCCGGGTTCCCCACATCACCTATAAGGGCAGCGCGTATCGCGGAATGCGCCTGGTCAAGCTCCCGACCATCCGCAGCAAGCACCTCGACACCATCACGCACGGCCTGCTCTCGGCCTTCCACGCGTTGTCCCAGAGGTACGACATCGCCCTGTTCTTCAACGTCGGCTGCAGCATCGTGACGTGGATCCCGCGTCTGGCCGGCCAGCGAGTGGTTCTCAATGTCGATGGGCTCGACTGGAAGCGCAAGAAGTGGGGCCGCGTGGCGCGGTGGTACATTCGAGCCTCCGAGCGCTGGGCCATGCGCTTTCCGCATCGAGTGGTTACCGACTCACGGCGGGTTCAGGAGTACTACCTCGCCCGGTACGGCGCGCCGTCCCCGACGTACATTGCTTACGGCGCCGAGCCCATGAGCGTACCGCCGGGCCGATACCTCGAGCAGTACGGGCTCGTCCCGGGCCGGTATATCCTCTTCGTGGGCCGGCTGGTTCCCGAGAACTGCGCCCATCACCTCGTGGAATCGTTTGTCGGGCTCGCCACGGATTTCCGGTGCGTGATCGTCGGCGATGCTCCCTACGCCGCCCCGTACATCAACCGGCTCCGGGCTACGACGGACCCCCGAGTCATCTTCACGGGCTACCTCTTCGGCGAAGGGTACCGCGAGCTGGCCGGTAACGCCTACTGTGTCGTGGAAACCTCCGAGGTCGGCGGCACCCATCCGGCGCTCCTGGAAGCGATGGCGCTCGGTCGGTGCGTCGTCGTCAATGATACTCCGGAGAATCTCGAGACGATCGCCGCCGCCGGGTTCAGCTACGAGGGTTCCGTCGGTGCCGCGAGCCTCCGGACGGTTCTGGAACGCTTGCTCAAGGATCCAGCGATCGTGCAAGAGACCGGAGAACGCGCGCGGGAACGCGTCCGCGAGCACTACTCCTGGGAGTCGGTCACGGACGCATACGAGCAGCTTTTTCACGAAGTGTTGAGCGAGGCCCGCTAGTGCTCGGCAAGCGCCGCGCGATGTGGGCCCTGCGGCTGGCCGTCGCCGACGCCTGCGTGCTGCTCGGCTCGCTTCTGGGCGCGTACGCAGTGCGAGTGGCCCTCAACAATCCGCTCGCGCGAAACGCTGGCCCGCTCGCGCATTACCTCTGGCTGCTCGGACTCGATCGTGCCGGTATGGGTCGTCCTGCTCGCCGCCTTCGGTGGCTACGGCCTTGGCTGGATGGCGCGCTCGCGCGCATGGCTGGTGGCCAGGGTCAACATCATCGGCCTGCTGCTGGTGACCGCGTCGCTGTTCTTCGCCCGGGAGGGCGACATCAATCGCAGCCTCCTGCTCCTCTTCACCGGTGTCAGCGCCGTCGGCCTCTGGGTCGAGCGCACCCTAGTGCTGGCGTGGCTTCGCCGGCGCGGGGAACGCTGGTCGCACGTCGCCATCGTGGTGGGCACCGACGAGCGCGCCGAGCGGCTGATCGCGTCCTTGCGGCGCTATCCAGAGGCGGGCTGGCTGGTGCGCGGCTGCCTGAGCGTGGACCCGGCCGACGCGGTGCGAAGCGTCGGCAGCGTTCCGGTCATCGGCACCCTGCAGGACCTTCCGGATCTGCTCCAGGAGGACGTGGTCGTCGACGAGGTCTTCTTCGCGGTCCCGGCCGACCGCCTCGATCGGCTCAGCGAGGCCCTGGAGGCCTGCGAGAACCTCGGCGTGGACGCGCGTGTGCTGGTCGACCTCTACCGGCCTGCCCACGCGCACTCGTACGTCGAGGAGCTCTTCACCCTACCCTTCTACGGTGTCTCCCCGACCCTCACGCGTCAGGGCGCGTTCGCTGTCAAGCGTGCGATCGACGTCGTCGGTGCCGTGCTCATTCTCGCTCTGACGCTCCCGCTGCTCGGAGTCGTAGCAGCGCTCATCCGCGTCTCCTCACGCGGCCCGGTCATCTTCCGTCAGATTCGTAGCGGCTTTCACGGTCGGGCCTTCGAGATGTACAAGCTCCGCACGATGGTCGCGGACGCGGAGCAGCGACGGAGCGACCTCCTGCATCTCAACGAGATGAACGGTCCGGTCTTCAAGGTGAGTGACGATCCCCGTCGAACTCGGCTCGGCCGGTTCATCCGACGCTACAGCGTGGACGAGCTGCCTCAGCTCATTAACGTGATCAAGGGCGAGATGAGCCTCGTCGGCCCGCGGCCGCTGCCCCTGTACGAGGCGAGCCGGATCAAGGGCGTGCAGCGTCGAAGACTTGCCATGCGCCCAGGCCTGAGCGGGTTATGGCAGACGCGCGGCCGGAGTACGGTGGACTTCGACGAGTGGATGCGAATGGATCTCGAGTACGTCGACCAGTGGTCGCTCGCGCTCGATCTGCGGATTTTGCTGGCGACCCTCCCGGAGGTTCTGCGCGGGACCGGCGCTCACTGACGTACTTCCCCTAAGTAGTAGTCCTACGGTCTGGCGTCGCTATAGCCGCACCACCCTGCCGTCTCCGGCCCAACGGTCCCCTCACGCTTAGGCCTGACAGCCTCCGCCCGCTCCGCTCTACTGAAGCGGCCATCACTACTGAAGCGGCCATCACTTTTTCCGGAAGTATCGTACAGCCTGGCATTCGACTTTGGAGGTGACCAGGTGCGGAGAGCCCAACACCGAGTGCCACCGCCCCTGGTCGCACTCACGTTTCTGATTCTCAGTGCTCTTGTAAGAACCGGGAACTCCATGGACCAGCCCCGTATTCCCGAAGAGCTCTTCCAGGACGTCCGCGACAAGGGCCACGTTCGAGTTCTCGTCAAGATCGCGCGGGATGAAGCAGCGGGGGAGAGCATCGCCGACGCTCAGACGGCGGTGCTGGCCATCCTCGCCGGAACCGATTACAAACGTCGATACAGTTCACCCCCATGCCGCGGATGCCTTTGCCGCGCTGACTACTCGCTCCCATCGCCACCCGTCACGGGCGGTCCGCGCTCACGCACTGTGCGCACGACGGTGTCGCGTTAACCGTCAGCGTGATGCTTCCCACCAGCATCCAACTCGCCGCCCCAGTTTGGTTGAACACTTGAACCTGCACCGCTCCCGCCGCTAGCCCCGGCAGCGGCCCGTTCAGACTCGTCGCGTTCGTCGGAAATGGCACCGTCAGCATCGTGTTGCCGCTTGACCCCGTCGCTCGCGCCTGTCCTACGACCGTGCCGCCACTCGTGAAGTTCGCGACCGGCAGGCCGAAGCCACTGTTCGTGAAGCCCCCGCCCGCGATCGTCAACGACGCCGGCGAACTGGCCAGATCGATCGGGTTGGGACTGATGCTCCTCACGCACAGCGGGCACGGCCGCGTATCGTTGACGGTGAGCGTGATGCTCCCCACGAACGCCCAACTCGCCACCCCCGTTTGGTTGTACACCTGCACCAGAACCTGCCCCGCCGCCAGCCCCGGCAGTGGTCCGTTCAGACTTGTCGCGTTCGTTGGAAACGGCACCGTCAGCGTCGTGTTACTTGTCAGCTGCGTCGCGCGCGCCTGCCCCACCACACTGCCGCCGATGACGAAGTTCGCGACTGGCAGGCCGAAGCCATTGTTGGCCAAGCCCTGCCCTGCGACCGTGAACGATGCCGGCGTACTGGCCAGATCGATCGGGTTGGGGCTGATGCCCGTCACGCACAGCGCGCACGGTCGCGTGTCATCGATGGTGAGCGTGATGCTCCCCACGAACTGCCAGCTTGCCGAACCGGTCTGGTTGTAGACCTGCACTTGCACCGTCCCCGCCCTCAGCCCCGGCAGCGGTCCGTTCAGACTCGTCGTGTTCGTCGGAAACGGTACCGTCAGGGTCGTGCTGCCGGTCAACCCCGTCGCCCGCGCCTGCCCGACGATCGTGCCGCCGCTCATGAAGTTCGCCACCGGCAGGCCGAAGCCATTGTTGGCCAAGCCCTCCCCCGCGATCGTGAACAACGCTGGCGCGCTGGCCAGATCGATCGGGCTCGGGCTGATGCCCGTCACGCAGAGCGGGCACGGCCGCGTGTCGTTGACCGTGAGCGTGTTGCTCCCCACGAGCGCCCAGCTCGCCGAGCCCGTCTGATTGTAGATCTGCACCTGGACCGTCCCGGCCGTGAGCCCCGGCAGCGGCCCGTTCAGACTCGTCGTGTTGGTCGGAAACGGCACGGTCAGCGTCGTGCTGCCGGTCAACCCTGTCGCCCGCGCCTGCCCGACTACACTGCCGCCTCTTACGAAGTTCGCCACTGGTAGGCCGAAGCCACTGTCGGCGAAGCCCTGGCCCGAGATCGTGAACGACACCGGCGTGCTGGCCAGATCGATCGGATTCGGCGTGACTCCGGCAACGTTCAAGAGTGACCTCAATGCGGCGTCAGCCTGGATGAGACCGAATCCGGAGTCGTTGTCGAAGCCCGACGTCTCCATGTCGAGTGCCGTGCTTTGCAACGTCGCCAGCACCTGGGCCGGCGGCATCGTCGGGGCGGCCTGCAGAATCAGCGCGGCGACGCCGGCCGCGTGCGGCGCGGCTGCCGACGTCCCGAAGAAGTTGGGAAAGCCATTCGCTTCAATGTCAGTGCCGAAGAACGTCGTATCCGCGCCGTCAGGTGCCACGATCAGCGGCTTGTTCGCCCGGGGATCTGGTGTTCCGAGCCGAGTACCGGCCGTGTTGAATAAGATCGGTGTCGTCCCGCCCGAGGAGAACGATTCCAGGATCGGCGGATTGACGCCGAACTCGGGTGTCCACCCATAGAACGCCGCGCCGACCGCGGCCGCGCCCAGGGCGTTCGCATGACCGTAGATGGTTCCGCTATTCGTCGTGAACTGCTGAATGACGGCGCGGTTGTCGCCGGCGAGCACATACTTGATGCGTCCGGGGTTCGGGCCCGTCCGCGTCACGATCATGATGTTGACGTCGAGCGCTGCGGCTCCAGAGTTGACGAAGCTGAGGAACTCGACCGGATCCCCGGACGCGACGTTGTTGGTCGTGGCCGCGCTGAGGACTTGCGTCGCTGCAGCGTTGAAGATGTAGACATCGACGTCGTTTGGCGTCCCGACGCCGCCGACAGAGAAAGTGGGGGAATCCCACTGAAGCACCAGAAGAAAGCTGCTGGATGGAGGAAGGGTGACACGTTGGAAGACGTCGCCACCGCCAAAGTCGTGAGCAATACCTCCGATGAAGCCCGGGAAAGCGCCAATGGGAAATGCGGTCCCCGCCACGAATGCATGGTCATACGACTGGCGAGCGTAGTTGCCTGCCGCGGAGAAGTAGGTCACGCCGCCGGCCGTCACGCTGTCGACCGCCTGAGCAATCACACCGTCCTGGAACATCGGCTCGCCGAAATAGATGACATCGTCGACGATCACCCGGGCGCCCGCGGCAGCCAGGGCCCTGATGTTGGCGGCGAAGCTCGCCATGCCTGCAAACGCCGTCGCGAAGGAAAGGCCTGCGCCCGGGGCGACGTCGTGGACGATCTGCAGCATCGCCCGGCCCTCGTCGGTTCCCGAGCCGCAGCCGGGTTCGTCCTGAAGGACCGTGACCGGTGACAGGTCACCCGTCGCCACATCTGCCGCGGCGCCGCCGCGACAGTTGAAGCTATCCGACAGCACGCCGACCGTGATGCCTGCACCGGTGACGCCCAGCGCCGCCCGCGCGACGTCCGCGCGCATCGCGCGGTCGCCCTGGCTGGTCACTGACCCGGCGTTCGTCGCGGAATAGGCCGGCTTGGCGAATCTCAGGCTCGCCAGGCTTTCCAACAGGGAAATTGCCGAGATGGGCAGCCGTGCCGAAACGACGCGACCGGAGACGGCAACATGTTGAGCGCCGAGCCGCCTGAAGTCCGCCTCCAGGGCGTGCGGGTCGCCGGCGGCAACGGCGTCGATGGTGACCCAATCGTTGGCGACCGGTAGAAAGCGGTTGGCGGAACGGAACGGGAGACCGCGAGCGGCGGCTGCTGCGTGCTGGGCGGCAATCGAAGCCAGGTCATCGGCGATCTTTGTCGCCTGAGTCCGGTCGGCCCACGCGACGCCTGGCGCGGCTGCCAGCGCGAGAAGCGCAACGACCCACAGCCGGAGCTGCCAATTCATAGCCCGTGTCTCCGTCCTATCGGGGGTGCTCCCTACTGGCCGGCAACCCCGCTTCACTACACCGACCGATTCGGTCCTATGGCCTCTTCCCCTCTGTCCCCCCGTGTGTTGCCGATGCGGCGGCCCGAACGAACCGGAGGCTCTGCAGGCTGGCCAGCGCGGCGATCGATGCGATCGGTAGCTGTCCCGAGACGATCCGGCCTGCCGATACGGTCTCGCGCATTCCCATGGCTCTGAGGTCTGTCTCGAGAGCCGCCCCGCTGCCGGAAGCGACCGCGTCGACGATCACCCGGTCATCGACAACCCGAACCAGCGTATCGTTGACCGTGAAAGGAATGCCGCGGCGCTGTGCCGCGAGGTATGCATCGTAGAGGGCAAGCAGCTCGGGGCTGATTTTCTGCATCGCCCCGTCCTTATCGAGGGCCGCGGGTCCGGAGCCGGCCGCGAGTACGAAGCACGCGACCAACTGGACCGAAAGCAAGCGGCACATCATTGGTCAGCGATCCGACAGGCGGGGTATCGGGGAAGATCACAACGACAATCTGTCCACACGACAAAGGTCCTCCCAAAGTGACCCGCGCCTTCGTCAATAGGCGGCTACAGCGTGCGCCGGACAATAGCCGGTGCGCCTCATCGTGTCAATAAGACGAAGGCCCCGATCAAGACGGTGACAGGTATATTCAGGGCCACCCCTCCATGAACTTCGGCATTGATACGCACGGCAGTGAGCGTGAGGGCGAGGGCAACTCGACCTACACCAGGAACTTGTGCCGTTCGTTGCTCGCCGCCGACGGTGACGACACCTTCACCTTGTTCGCACGAGAGCCCGGCCATTCGTTCTATCACTCGCTCAGCGCCACTCCGGGCCTCCGTATTCGTGCCGTCGCCCAGCACGGCGGGCTCGGCCGTATCCTGTGGACGCTTGCTCGGGCCGCGACGTCCGAGCGGGTGGATGCGCTCCACGTCCAATACTTTGCGCCGCTGGCGTACGCGGGCCCTGTCGTGGTCGTGGTTCATGACCTCTCGTTTCTCCACGTGGCGTCATCCCCGCCCGGGTTGCGGCTAGCACTGCGCGCGCTGGTCCCGTGGAGCTTGCGCCGGGCGGCACGTATCATCACCCCATCCGAGTTCACGCGGCGTGACCTCGAAGCGCGCTATCGCGTCGCTCCAGAGCGAATCCGTGTGACCTGGTACGGCGTGAGCGACAGTTTTCGCCCGCTGCCGGAGACCGCCATACGCGCGGTCCTCGCGCGTTACGGTCTCGAACCGGGCTTCATCTTTTCAGTCGGCAGGCTGAATCGACGCAAGAACCTCGGTACCCTGCTCCGGGCCTTTGCCCTGTTGCGGGCTCAGGGCCGGGCTGATCTGCGCCTTGTGATCGCCGGCAAGGTGGACTACGGAGTGGAAGAGCTCCTGCGCACTTTCCGCGACTCGGGCGCGTCGAGCCGAGTGCACTGGGTCGGTGCGATCCCCGACGGCGACTTGCCGGCCTTCTACGGTGGCGCGACCTGCTTCGTCTATCCGTCGCTCTTCGAAGGCTTCGGACTGCCGCTCCTCGAGGCCATGGCATGCGGGTGTCCGGTCGTCAGCTCCGACCGGACGGCGTGTCCAGAGGTCGTCGGCCCCGCCGGGCTGCTCGTGGATCCCGAAGACGTGACGGCGATCGCTGAAGCGATCGCTCGCGTCATCGACGAAGAAGCGCTCCGAGCGGATCTGCGCGAGCGCGGACTCGCCCGGAGCCGGCTGTTCACCTGGGAAGAGTCCGCGCGCCGGACCCTTGGAGTGCTCCGAGAGGCAGCCGGGTATCGCTAGCGCTCCTCGAGCGCGCCGAGACGCCCACGGGCTCCGTCCAGGAGGCCGCGGCCCACCGCCCAGGCGAGACTCCATTGGCGATGCCGACACGCAAGAAGCACGAAGAAGCCGACCCACTGGACGGCGAACGCCGGGACGAAGCCGACCCAGTGGTACCAGCGAGCGTGCTTCCGCATCACCGCGAGGAGGTTCCGGACGCTGTAGTACACGCGCTGAGCCCGACGAGCATCGGTGTACGTCGTGCCGTGATAGACCAGGGCAGCCGGGACCACGAGGACCCGAAACCCAGCTCGACGCGCGCGTAGCGAGAAGTCGACGTCTTCACAGTATGCGAACAAGCGCGCATCAAATGTGCCCACCGTACGGATCACGGCCGGGTCGATGAGCATGGCGCATCCGGTCGCATAATCGACGTCGGTCGGCGGGCGCGCTGTTTCGACCCGGCGGCGCCAGTCGGTATGGCGTGGCCCGCGACCCCACAGCGAGAATTCGCCTCCGCGATACCAGACCTGGTCGGGCGCCTCCTGGAAGGCAATCTGGGGCGAGAGAATCCCGGCGCCGGGCGTGCGCCGAGCGGCCGCAACGAGCGTCTCGAGGCAGTGACGATTGACGACGGCGTCGTTGTTCAGGAGGAAGACGTAGTCAACGTTTGCCTCCAGGGCGGCCGCAATCCCCCACCCGCACCCCTCGGCGAACCCGAGGTTGCGCGGTGGGCGGAGGATCTCGATCGCCATGGGGGTGGCCCGATCTGTGATGGTCGCGTCCAGCGAGCGCGCGTTGTCGACCACGAACACGCGGACTGACGGGTATTCAGCGCTTCGGATCGATTCGAGACACGCGTCGGTCGCTTCTCGCGCTCCCCAATGCAGGACGACGATTCCCACGCCCGGCACAGATCCGCTAGGCCTCACCTCATGGCAAGCTGTTCTCATAGCCGCCCTTTAGCTCGAGTAATCTATCTCACTCCACGTCCAGGCTAGTATGAACGGTCTGCCGGGGTTGGCCGGTGTCGCGCGAGGGGCGCATTTGCGATGGGGCGCCGCGCGCGCGAACATTGCCGAGGGTTACGATCCGCGGCACACTTTTGGGTGCGGGCGCTGCTTCACCGGGTTCGCCAGAGGCCTTCACCTGCTACGATCCGAGGCGCACCGAGCAGGTGAATGCAATGGAGCGCGGATGAAGATTCTCATCACCGGATCCAGTGGTCTGATTGGTTCGGAGGCGGTCGTCTGGCTCGACGCGCAGGGCTACGCCGTACTCGGCGTGGACAACAACATGCGCCGCGAATTCTTCGGCCCGAAGGGTGATACGTCGTGGATCCTCACGCGGTTACATGAGCGAACGCGCCTCTTCACCCATATGCCGGCGGACATTCGCGATGCGGGCGCTGCGCGCCAGTGAGTGGGGTGCGACCGGCCCGCTCGGTGTCCGGATGGCTCTGCACACTGGCGAAGCCCGGCCGGAAGACGGTCAGTACGCGTCGAATCGAATCTTCAATCGAATCTCGCGCGTGCTCTCAAGTGGCTTCGGCGGTCAGATACTTCTGACCCTCGCGACGCAAGAGAGCCTTCGCCGCCTTGCGCCAGACCCAGCTGATGTGGGCCCGGTTGTAGGGCTTCCCGTTCGGGCTCGGGAACACGCACTTGGCACCGTCGTGCTGCTCCGTGATTCACGATCGAAAACACTTTCAGCTGGAACAGTGTGGGATGATCCCACTTTAGCTTGGACGTCGGCAGACAACCAGCGCCTGCGCGTCTAGATAAAGCGATTTCACAGCACAGATCTCAAAAAATCGTCCCCATACCCGCTCGATGTGCTCTCGGGAGTGAAAGACATGACAGTTGTAGGGATCGTCTTCCCGGAAGGTCACCACCGTCTTCTGTTCTGGGAACGCGGGGAGATTGGCGATCTCTGGGCGGAACCTTAACATGACATCCTGGAGTTGCGGCGCCCGATTTTGCCAAGTCGCCTCATCGTGGATAGAAATGCAGGCGATGCCGCCGACCTTCAAGATGCGCCGGAGTTCGAGCAGCCAAGCGATCTCGGGCTCGTTGATGTGGGTGAATACCGAGAACGCGGTCACTAGATTGAAATAGCCGTCGGGCAGCGGTAGCGACGGGCTGCTGGTGTTGAGTAGAGTTTTGATCGTCGTCGGGAAATGCCTAAGGTTCCACTCAACGGAGTTGATCTTGAAGTCGGACGACCAGACATCCCACGCGTCGCTTTGAAACGCGAAGTGCCGGAACACACGCCCGGTCGATCCGCCGAAGTCGAAATATCTGCCGCCGACAAGACCATCGGGGAGCGCGGCGAGCGTTTTCCGATAATCTCGATACCCGCTGAGCCAGTATGCGAGATGGTTGTCACCGAAGTAATCCTCGCGGTTTGAACATTCCGGCAGCGGCGCTGGGTCACGCCGCATCAGGGCGCTGAAGTCGAGGTCCTGCCCGCGCCACCAGTCGTGATGTGCTTCGCGCCACCAGTCATGAGTCGAGACATAGTTCTCGTCGATGAAGTCAGCTGGAATGCCGACCGGCAGCAGAACTGGCCCAGTGCTAGCGTAGGGCGTGCCGTATTTTTGTAACTTCGTGATGCTTGTCTCGAGGCGGGTAAGACGCGCGATGATACCGAGGATGCCGCGCAGATCGGAGCCCGATGATGCAAGTTCCTGTGCAGCAATCGTCTTTAGGGTGCGAAACCAGCTAGCGAGGCTCATCTTCGGGAGTGACATTTTACACGGCGTCAAGCCGCTGTCTGAGACCGAGTTCTGTCAAGGCGCTGGGTCTACCGCTATGGTTGGTACCGGTGCGGTTTCGCTCGCGCCAAGGCCCCGGCGCCTGTTCGCACCGCACGGGGTACCGACGCGAGAGGCTCGAGGGCGCCCTGCTGGCAAAATTTCGCGGGGCAGTCACGCCGGAACGAATTCGGGTCCTCGCCCGCGCAGTCAACAGTCAGATAGAAATGGCCAGCTCCGAACGTGGCTCGGCGTCGCGAGAGGAAGTCCTCGATGACTTGGGCAGCCGTGACCCTCGGACTCTCGAGTCTCGCCCTTGCGGCGTTCCCACTCGTGAGACCGTGCGGTGATACCGAGCACTATCAGCAACAGGAGAGATTGCTTAACAGCTGATCCGCCAACCCCCAGGGGATTCGGTACCTATTAGGGTTCCACACGAACGGTCCCGGCCAAAGAATCACTTTGGACTTCTCGTCTCGCGCGACACTGGCTGTATGGCCAAATCGCCTCCCAAGAGGAAGCGCCAGAAGGCCAAGCCGGTCCAACCTCCGTTGCCTGGGATGCCCCCGCGCGAACCACCGGGCACCGTTCGTGTCCTGCCGATGCAGCTCCAGGTCGGGGACCAGATCACCGACGAGTCGGGCACCTGGCAGGTCATCGCGCGGCCCTGCTCGTCAGCCGGGGGCAAGAACACACGCGTTGCTTCCTCGTGCTGGAGAAGGGGGGCCGCTGAATCTTGCCAGGACGTTGATCGAGGAACCGATCGGCACGAGCCCACGGATCGCCTTTCCGTCGAGCCGGATGCGCCGGCCCGATCCTAGCTTCGCGAGCGTGTAGCCCGCGTTGCCGAGTATCCCGACCAACTCTTCGATGCTCGCGCCCGTCTCGTCGAGGACGTACGGCGCCAGCTCCATGAGAATCGGCGGACGCTGCCGCAGCATCCTCTCGGCGCCCCGCAGCACACCGCACTCGTACCCATCCACGTCCCATTTTCACGAAATCCACACGATCCCCTCCCGCCTCTGCGAGCGCCGCGTCGAGGGTCGTCGCACGCGCCCCTCGGGTCGTCATCGGCCCGAGAATAGCGTCTCGGGGACAGCGCCGTTCGCGGCGCCGAGGAGCATCGCCTGCACGAGGGTCATGCGCGCGGCGAGATCGGGGTTGAGTCGAACGTTGGCGGCGAGTTTTCGAAACGCGAAATCCGTTGGCTCGAAGCAGATGACACGCCCGTTGGGACCGACCAGGCGGGCGAGCGGGAGTGCGTGGGCACCCATATTGGCACCGATGTCCACGACCGAATGTCCCGGCTGGACCAGCTTCTCGTACGCTCGCGCCGTGGACCCCTCGAACTTGCCGAAGACCCAGATGGCGAAATCGATCCCCTCGCGCAGGTCGAGCATCCAGTGGATCCCGCGCCGTGCGACGTCGGCCTGGGCTCCGCGTCCGAAGAGGCGACGAGTTAGAAGAACCAGCGCAGACATCGCGCGCGCGAGAGAGATCTTGGTTCGCGTCGAAAACATTACGGCGCTGGGCGCTGCCGTCGCCATTCGGCAAAAGTCATCGTTAGGTTACCATCAGCACCGGATGCGAACGGTGTCCAGCTTGAAATCGTTGGCTTCGCGCGCCGTCAGCATGATTCGCCACGAAGGCTGGGCGGTATTTCTCCGGCGTTTGTTCTCCATTCGACGCTGGGCGCGAATTGTCCGGCGCACCGACGCTTTCGCCGCCGGCGGCGAGGTGGTGGGCACCATCGATTTGCCCCTCGATGCCATCAGCCGCGCCACCGGCGGCATTTCCGGCTGGGCGTTGAGTCGCTCTGGCCGGATCGATCGGGTCGAGATCTTCATCGACGGAAGAGCGATCGGGTACGCGGCACTGTGCATGCCGCGTGCGGATATCGAGGCCGACCTCCCAGAGGCTCGGATTTGCGGATTTCATATCAATATAGATCCCAGACAGCTCCCGGCCGCCGACACGATGGACGTCGGCTTTACCGTTCATCTCATGTCCGGAGAAGTCCACGCATTTCCCGCACGCCCATTGCCATTGAGAGCCGACACGAATATCGACTCGAGTGCCTCCTCACCCCGCAGCGCGCCTCCACCCGCGACTCGTCGCGCCGAGAGGAAGATCAGAATCGCGTGCTTTGCCCATGATCTCGGCTACGGAGGCGGGCAGCTCTATCTGCAGGAGCTACTCCGCCAGTTCGCGGCGCGAGCGAAGGTTGACTGCGTCGTTTGCTCCCCGTCCGATGGCCCCCTGCATCACGAGCTGACATCGCTCGGGTTCACCGTTGAGATCGTCCCGGAGCCTTCGAGGACGCATGTCGATCGCCATGACCAGGCGACGCAGGCACTCGGTACCTGGTTACAGCGGCAGCAGTTCGATTGTGTCCTGGCGAACACGCTGTCCGGCTTCTATGCGGTCAACGCCGCCCACGACGTCCGGCTGCCGAGCCTCTGGGCCATCCACGAGAGCTTTCCGCTGTCCACGTGGTCGGGCTTCTACACTCAAGAACGGCCGGGGAGCGAATTTCTTCTCGCGCGCATCAAGACGGCGCTGAGCCGCTGTTCAGCCGTCATTTTCGAAGCCGAGGCCACACGTCAGATGTTTCTCGCGTACGGACGCGAGGACAGATTTCTGAAGATTCCCTACGGCATCGATGTCTCGACGATCGATCGCTTCTTGCAGACGTTTGATCGAGGCGAGGCTCGCGCCAGCCTCGAGATCTCGCCGAGATCACGGGCGCTCCTGTGCATGGGAACGGTCGAGCGACGCAAGCAGCAGATCTTCCTCGCCCAAGCCTTTGCCGAGATCGTGACGGATCACCGCGACGCCGAATTGCTGCTGGTCGGCGACTATCCCTCAAGCTATTCCACGGCGCTTCATCAGTACCTCGCAGCGAAGGGGCTCGGCCGAGCGATTCGTGTTGTCCCGGTGGCGCCGGACCCGTACCCCTGGTACGCCCTGGCCGATGGCTTCGTGCTGCTGTCCGCGCTCGAGTCGATGCCACGCTCCATGCTCGAGGCCATGGCGTTCGGCCTGCCGGTATTGGCGTCGCGCGTGTTCGGGATTCCTGAGCTCGTCGACGATGGAGCGAGCGGCCTTCTGATCGAGCCGAATTCGCTTCGCAGCGCCGTGGAGGGATTGCACAAGCTCCTCGGCCTCTCGGACAAGGAGCACGGCTCGATGGCGCAAGCTGCGCGGGAGAAAATCACGCGCGATCACGATTCGCGCGGCTACGCCGAGCAATATCTGGCTTTGATCGGCCGCCTGGCGACCTAGGTCAGTCGCCGACCGGTACGATCACCCGTCGATTGTCCCAGTCTCGCTTGCCGCCGTCGGCCGCCAGCGTGTCCGCTCGGCCC
Organism: uncultured Candidatus Rokubacteria bacterium; assembly: GCA_963789955.1. Taxonomy (GTDB): domain Bacteria; phylum Methylomirabilota; class Methylomirabilia; order Rokubacteriales; family CSP1-6; genus AR31. The sequence goes on along the minus strand of CAWBMV010000003.1, from coordinate 119,252 downwards.
GATTCCGATCGATAGATTCCGAATGCGATTCTCTTGGGCAAGGCATTCGCCGGCACTGGCAGAGAAAGCGAGTCGAGCTGCTCGCTCATCTGTACGTGCTGCCAGATCGCCGACGCGATATAGACGAGTCAGAGCACGGCCAAGAGCCAAGGCAGAGAACGTCGGAAGCGGGTGCCTTAGGTGGAGGTGCTTTGCAGTCTGGCACGCCGGCGTTATCCCGAAGTAAAATACTATGGAATTCGTGAAGAAAAACGCAGCGCCGCGGCGGCACGTCATTCTCACCTCCGGCCACGCGACGGGTACCGGGCGGCCCATTGGATCCGGCGCCTGATCCGGGCGAGCTGGCGCCATGCCACTACCGACGATCGTCTCCAGCGCCTGGCGCCATCGCGAGCTGGTGTGGCAACTGGCCAAGCGCGAAGTGATCGGTCGTTACCGGGGGTCCGCCCTGGGTCTACTGTGGTCGTTCTTCAACCCTCTCTTGATGCTCTTGGTCTACACCTTCGTGTTCGGTACCGTGTTCAGGGCGCGCTGGGAGCAACGCACCGGGACGAGCGCCGAATTTGCGATCTTTCTGTTCGCAGGGCTGATCGTGCACGGACTCTTCGCCGAGTGCGTCATCCGCGCACCGCTCCTGATTCTTGGCAACGTGAACTTCGTGAAGAGGGTGATTTTCCCCCTGGAGATTCTTCCCTGGGTGACGATGGGCTCCGCTCTCTTTCACGCTCTGGTGAGCTTCGCGGTACTTTTTGTTTTCGGTGTGGTAGTTCAACTGCCCCTTCACTGGACCGTGACACTCTTGCCCTTGGTATTTTTTCCACTGATCATGCTGACCATGGGCCTTTCCTGGTTCCTCGCCTCGACGTCAGTCTTCGTACGCGACCTGGGCCACACGGTCGGCATCGCCGTGAGTGTCCTCATGTTCCTGTCGCCGGTGTTCTACCCGGTTTCGGCGCTCCCTCCGGTCTACCGGCCGCTGGTGTATCTGAATCCCCTGACGTTCGTGATCGAGCAGACGCGTGACGTGTTGATCTGGGGAAAGCTTCCGGACTGGCCGGGACTCCTCGTCTATACACTGTGCAGCATCGCCATCGCGTGGCTCGGCTTCGTATGGTTTCAGAGAACGCGTCGAGGCTTCGCCGATGTCCTCTGACAATCCCGTCATTCGGGTCGACAAGGTCGGCAAGTGCTACCACATCTATGATCGTCCGATCGACAGACTCAAGCAGTCGTTGTGGCGTGGCAGAAGGTCCTTCTTTCGCGAGTTCTGGGCACTACGCGATGTGTCCCTCACTGTCGGCGAGGGCGAGACGCTGGGAATCGTCGGCCGGAACGGATCGGGGAAATCCACCTTGCTGCAGATCGTCTGCGGAACCCTCGCTCCGACGCTCGGAACTATCCAGGTCGATGGGCGAGTGGCGGGGCTTCTCGAGCTCGGCGCTGGCTTTAATCCTGAGTTTACTGGCCGAGAGAACGTGCACATCAACGCGTCCATTCTCGGCGTGAGCCGACGCGAGATCGCCGACCGATACGACGAGATCGCGGCGTTCGCTGACATTGGCGACTTCCTCGAGCAACCCGTCAAGGTCTACTCGAGCGGCATGTTCGTCCGACTGGCATTCGCGGTCGCGGTTCACGTCGAACCGCGCATCCTGGTACTCGACGAAGCGCTGAGTGTCGGCGACATCGCCTTTCGGAACAAATGCATGCTCAAGCTCCGAGAGCTACGCCAGAAGGGCACGACGCTGCTGTTCGTATCGCACGACCTGAGCACACTGCAGATGATCTGCGATCGCGTCGCGTGGCTCGACAAGGGCGAAATCCTTAGCGTTGGCGATCCCACGACGGTGTGCCAGGAGTACTATGTGGCCATGATCGGTATGCCGAGCGGTGCTGGCGCCAGGGCCGCGGTCATTCCGCAGCACGAAACGGGGATGGCAAAGTTCATCGATGTCAGGTTGCACGGCTGGTCTCCAGACGCGAAGCCAGTGTACCGCGTCGGTGAGCCTATCGAGTTCCGCTTCGCACTCCAGACGTCGACCGCAATCGAGCGGACCGTCTTCGCCGTGAGCATTTATCGCTCCGATGGGGACTGGATCGTTGGCCAGACGAGCCGCGAGGCAAATGTGTTCTGGCCGCCGCCTCAGGTCGACGGCGTTCAACGTGGGTGCGTGATCCTCGATCCGGGTTGCCTTGCCCCCGGAGACTATGTGGCCGCGTTCGCGGCGTACTCGGACGATCTCGCCATCTGTTACGCGTTGTCCGATGTGATGCTGCCCTTCTCGGTCCGGTCAGATTTTCCTGTCTGGGGAAGATCCTCCATCCGTGCACATGGATCCCCACGCATCCGCGCGCCGGCTAGTCAGGTGTCCAGCGACATCAGAGTCGCCTTGCGGGGGGTCTCTCGGATCAAATCGATCCACGTCGATCCGACGAGCCATCACTACATCGTCCTCAGCATTTTCCATCGTTGGCTTCGGGACGTTGCTCTTCCCCAGGCACACGGGGTCATGCTGGACTTTGGCTGCGGCGCCCAACCCTATCGAGAGCTGTTCAGCCCGCACATCAGTCGCTACATTGGCGCCGACGTCGCCGCCGCCAAAGATACGAAACTCGACATCGAGATCGCCCCGGGCGAGCCCGTTCCTCTCGAGGATGCAAGCGTGGACACGATCCTCGCGACGCAGACGCTCGAGCACGTCTTCGACTTTCAGTTCTATTTGCGGGAGTGTGAGCGACTGTTGCGACCTGGGGGAGTCCTGATCATGACGGCCCCCATGCAGTGGCGGATTCACGAAGCGCCGTACGACTACTGGCGATTCACGCGTTATGGCTTGTCGGAGTTGGCGTCCCGGTGCGGACTCACGGTGGAGATCATCTCGCCGTGCGGCGGTGTTTACGCGTTGATGGGCCAGATTCTGAACAGCCATCTCGCCGAGCAAGGGCGTGGCCGCGGCTGGATCTATCGGCTCGTCAACCGACTCGCGCTTTGGCTGGACCGCAAGATCCCCGACCCAGATGAGACCATCAATTCGGCACTGCATCGTCCGGAAGGCGACCGATACAGTTCCGCGCCCCGAACATCGCCTTGTGCCCTGAAGACGGCGCCCCCAGGCCACCGGCAACGGCTGGGGATGCCGCGCCCCTCCCCGCATGTCCGGTCTCGAATTCGGGCGATGTGCAACCCTTGTGTGAGGTCGATGGTTTCCGCATCTGGCGCTGCCCAGCATCCGCCACCGACTTCGTTTGGCCGATGCCGGCCGACGACACTTTGAAGGAACTTTACGATCGCGAGGCGTGGTTCGAGGGCGGGGAGAGAGGTGGCTATCAAAGCTACGACGCACAAACAGAGCCCTCGATCCCTCTGGTCACAAACATTCTTGATCGATTCGCGCAGCGGGGCCCGGGGCTGTCGGTGCTCGATGTCGGCTGTGGGTATGGCACGCACCTCCGGCTAGCGGCGGACCGGGGTTGGAGATGCTTCGGCATCGAGCCCTCGGCACACGCGCGGCGCATCGCGCGCGAGCGCCATGGCGAGCGAATCGCGCTCCTGGACAAGGCCGAGGACCTCATTCCGCATCGATTCACCCTCGTTCTGATGCTCGATATCATCGAGCACCTCAAGAATCCGTACGAGGTCTTCTTCAGGCTGTTCAGCAAGGGAGCAATCGGCCCCGACACGCTCGTCGTCCTATCGACTCCCAACGCACGAAGCGCGGAAGCGGTGGCCGACCCGGCGAGATGGACGTACCGTCATCCACCCTCTCACCTGATCTACTACTCGGCCGAATCACTGCAGATCCTCTTGCGTCGCCTGGGGTTTACCGACGTGAGCGCCTCAGGCGCGCATCTTCTGCCGTCCGCTCGACTCGCGCGTTTCGACGACGAACACTCCCCACTGAACGACGGGCTCAGCCAGTTCGCCGGAATCCTCTGCGAAGCGCGCGGCAGTAACTTCATGGAGTTCATGCACGAGCGTTACGTGCCTGGAACGTGGTCAAAGCTCACCGAGTACGAGCATCTCCCTCGTTACGCGTTCGCAAAGGGATTCGCCGTTGGCGCGCATGTGCTCGACTTCGGTTGCGGCACCGGGTATGGCGCCGCCGCACTCGCGGGCGTCGCCGAATCCGTGACTGGGCTGGACATCGATCCGGCGGCCATCCAGTGGGCTCGCGACGCGCATCGACACCCGCGCTTGCATTTCGAGCAGCGCTCGGACCTCGGCCGCGGGCTGTCTGCCCAATCGTTCGATCTGGTGACGTGCTTCGAGATGATCGAACACGTGGATCACGACACCCAGGTCGCCGCCATTCGAAGCATCGCGAGCCTCCTCACACGCGACGGCAAGCTCGTCATCTCGACCCCCAACCCGCGCGTGACGCCCCACTACGGGGAGAATCCGTATCATCTGCGCGAGATGAACGAGGATGAGTTTCTCGAGCTCCTACGACCCTTCTTCGGTCACGTCCTGATGCTTCGGCAGTGGGTATACCCAAGCGTGCTGATCGGTGACGAGCCGATACCGCCACGCAAGCAGCTCGTGCTCTCCTCGGTCACAGACGCGCCTGTCCCCGCCCCGCCGCTCGCATTCGTCGCAGTCTGCTCGCACGAGCCTATCCCGCCCGTTAGCAGTCTGTGCCAGTTCGATACGTCAGTCGATTTCGCCCGAGAAACATCCGAGACTGAGCGAACGCTTCAAACGCTCGGCGCCGAAAACTACACGCGCGGCCAGGAGCTCGCGGCACTCAGCCAACAGCTACTCGTCCGCACTGAAGAGCTCGCCGCTATCCGCAATTCGAGAACATTCAGACTGCTTCACGCCCTTCTCGACGAGCCGCTTTCGTTGCGCAGGGTCGCCTATCGGCTCGCGGCGATGGCCCTGCCGAATCGTCTCAAGGCGCGCCTGCGTCCCGTTTCACGGCGGCCGAACGATCCGGCTGCGTCGTGATCGGGCACGTCAACACCCCGGTCGAGCCCTACGACTCCGGTGCCGTCATCGTGCACGCAGCGGTTCGCTCCCGCCCCAGATGAAGATCGCCCTGTTCGTTCACTGCTTTTTTCCCAATCATTTCTACGGCACCGAGACGTATACGCTGCAGGTGGCAAGGCAACTGCGGAGCATGGGGCACGATCCCGTCGTGGTCTCGGCGGCGTTCCCGGGAGAGCCACGCCGCGAAAGTGCGGTGACGACGTACCGTTACGACGGTCTCCGCGTCTACTGCATCGATAAGAACTACATCCCGCAGCGCCGCGTCAAGGAGACGTACTATCAGGAAGCGCTACGGGACACCCTGAAGGGCGTGCTGGAAGACATTCGCCCCGAGATCGTTCATGTCACCCACCTGATCAACCACACCGCCGTCCTGCTCGAGGTCGTGCGCGACCTGGGCGTGCCGGCAGTCGCAACGCTGACCGATTTCTTCGGATTCTGCTACAACAATCGGCTGGAGGCCGCCGACGGCTCGCTGTGCCCTGGCCCGAGCAGGACTCGGGCGAACTGCGTCGCCTGCCACCTCAAAGCCGCTGCCCAAGCCAACCCTCATCGGAAGGGACGAGTGGTAGCCAGGCCGGCCTGGGTGTCCGCCGCAGCTCTGGCCATGACGATGGTGGCGCGTGTTCCCGGACCTCGGACGACTCGGCTGGGGCGGCTGGTCCACGATCTGCGAATGCGCCCCGACATCCTTCACGCGTCCTACCAAACCTACCGCGCTGTCATTGCCCCGACGCGCTTCCTACGCGACGCGTATGTGGCGAACGGCCTCGACCTCCGTTGGTTCGACATCCGATTTGGCGTCGATATCTCGCGCGAGCCCAAACCACGACGTAACCCGGGAACGCCCGTCTCGTTCGGCTTCATCGGCCAACTCGCTCCCCACAAGGGACCGGACTTGCTGATCGACGCATTCACGCGACTTCCGCGCGGGAGCAGCCGCCTGCAGATCTATGGTCCCGAAGATCAAGCACCGGCCTACACGTCGACGCTCAAGCGTGCGGCGGTCGGTCACGCGATCCGCTTTCTCGGCACGTTCCCAAGCGAGAAGATGGCGGAGATCCTCGCCGGACTCGACGTCGTCATCATCCCGTCGCGCTGGCCCGAAAACAGCCCTCTCGTCCTCCTCAGCGCGCTGGCTACTCATACGCCGGTGGTCGTCTCCGATGTCGCCGGACTCACCGAGTTCGTCGATGAGGGCCGGAGCGGATTCCGATTCGCCCTCGGCAGCGTGGACGATCTGACGCGCGTGCTGAGCCGATTCGTCGACGATTCGTCGTTGGCCGCGACGATGTCCCCAACGACCGAGTACACCAGGACGACCCATGCGATGGTCGAGGACGTCCTGAGCGTCTACGCGTTTGCCAAGGCCGCCGCATGCGGATCCTTCTGACTGTCCATCAATTTCTGCCCGAGCATTCGACCGGTACGGAGGTTCTGACGTTGACGTCGGCCTTGGCGCTGAAGGAACGCGGTCATACCGTCCGGATCGTCACCGGGTACCCTGCTCGGACGGCATTGTCAGACCACGAACGCTTCGATCAGTATGAGTATCGCGGTATCCAGGTAGACCGCTTCAAGCGGTCCGCGACACCGATGGGAAGCCAGGACAATTTCGTCGAATCCGAATACAACAACTTGCTGGTCGCTGAGTACTTCGACCGCCTGCTCGACGTCTACCGGCCCGACGTCGTACACTTCTTTCACCTGATGCGCTTGTCGGCTTCGATCGTCGACGTCTGCGCCAGGCACCTGTTACCCATGGTTCTGACACCCACCGATTTCTGGTTCATGTGTCCAACCGTTCACCTGCGCCTCCCGGACGGCAGCTTCTGCGGGGGGCCCAGCGAGAACGGAATCAATTGCCTCCGGCACATCGTTTCGATCAGGAAACCGGGCGCGCCGGCCACGCTGGTCAATCTGCTTCCGGAGGGTGTCCTGGCGGCCCTCGCTCGACGCTCGTCACGGAGGCCTCTCGCTCGATTCCAAGCGGCCCGCCACGTCGATGCCCTGAGCAGGCGCCCGCACTTTGTGCTCAGCCGGCTGAGACAAATCGACCGGATCCTCGCCCCTACCAAGATGATGCTTGCCACGCTTGAGCGGTGTGGTCTGGATGCCTCACGCCTGATGTATTGCCCATACGGAATTGAGCTGCCAGCCGCGGTGGCGCCGCGCACGACGGCTCCTGACGCCCTACGGGTCGGTTTCATTGGAACGCTCGCCCACGTCAAGGGCGCTCACGTCTTGCTCGAGGCGATACGCTTGCTTCCGGAGCTGAACATCCGTGTCCTGATCTATGGACGAGAGGCGGATTCCGCCGACTACGCTCTTGGGCTGCGACAACTCGCGCAACGCGATCGCCGCGTGGAGTTTCTCGGCACCTTCCCCAACGATCAGATCGGACTGATCCTTGCGCAGATGGACGTGTTGGTCGTGCCTTCGGTATGGGTCGAGAACACCCCACTTGTCGTCTATTCGGCTCAGGCCGCTGGATGTCCGATCATCGGGTCCGACGTCGGGGGCGTATCCGAGGTCGTGACGCACGAGGACAACGGGCTGCTCTTTCCGACCGGAGACGCGCGGCAGCTCGCACTGAGTCTCGCGAGACTCGCCGGAGACCGCACCCTGCTGGCCCAGCTATCCCGACGAGCGCGGACCCCGAAGCCCATGTCGGTCTATGTCGAGGAGCTCATCGCCGTCTACCGCTCTCTCCTCGACGGCCGGGCGGCTCGCGCATGAAGTGCCTGATCCTGGGTGGCGCCGGATTCATTGGTTCGCATCTCGCCGAGGGCCTTTTGCAGGCCGGGCATCACGTACGAATATTCGATCGGCCGAACGTGATCCGCCCCTCCATCCTCGCGACGGACCCCCGAGTGGAATGGCTCGAAGGCGACTTCACCAACGAAGAGGACGTGTCGCGCATCCTCCCGGGCTGTGACGCGATATTCCACCTCGCCTACACGACGCTGCCGCGATCGTCGAACGACAATCCGATCTACGATGTGCAGACGAATTTGATCGGGAGTCTGCGGCTCCTCGATCTGGCGAAGGCTGCTGCCGTCAGGAAGATCATCTTCGTCTCGTCGGGCGGCACGGTATACGGGGCAACCCTATCCGACCCGATCGCCGAAACCCATCCGACCGACCCGATTGTCTCGTACGGCATCACGAAGCTCGCCATCGAGAAGTATCTCCACATGTACTCGGCGCTCTACGGCGTCGACTATTGCGTGCTTCGCCTGGCGAACCCATTCGGCGAGCGCCAGAGGGTCGCGGCCGCGCAGGGCGCCGTCACCGTGTTTCTTCACAAGGCGCTGCACGGAGAGACGATCGAGATCTGGGGCGATGGGAGCGTGAGGCGCGACTACATCTACATCAAGGACGTCGTGGACGCGTTTCTCCGCGCGCTCAGCCACGACGGCGGGCAGCGAGTCTTCAATATCGGTTCGGGCCAGGGACGAAGCCTGAACGAGATTCTCGCCGCGATCGAACAGCTGCTCGGACGACCCGTGACGCGCGTCCACAAACCTGCGCGTAGCTTCGACGTGCCCTCCAACGTTCTCGACATAAAACGGGCACGCGATATCCTCGGCTGGGCCCCGACCATCCCATTCATCGAGGGGCTCGCTCGAACTCTCAACTGGCTGCGCGAAGAGAGTTGCGACTCAGCCCGCTGAGTCGGGACGCTGACGGGTGCGCAACCGAGCTTGATATTTGTGGCTTTTCAAATAAAGAACGCAGCCTAGTCGTACTTATCCACAACCGCCGCCAGCGCGCTAAACTCCGGAATCGAGCGCGAGTCTCGCGACATCTCGTACGACGCCGGAGGAATGCGGCGGGCTCGGGTAATTCCCGGCTTGACAGCGCCCCCCGAAACGTTTCAATCTTTGCGGCGCCACTGTTGGCGTCCTGTCGCAAGTGACAGATACCTGACACTTTCGGGTGAGGCGCGGACAGCGATCGCGCCCAATGAGACGAGCGACCTTTCACAGGATCGTACCCACTTAAGTGCCTTTCGACGGAACAACGCTCAATTGGCAGGGCCTGTGCACCTTGCGCTCCGCGTTCATGCGGCGAAGCCTGACTTTCGGCCTGGTCGTAGCACTTCTTCTGCTCTCTACGAGCTCGGCACGCGCTGGAGTACTCGACGCGTCCTGGACGTTGCCGACGACCAATTCCGACGGCACTCCGCTAACCGATCTTGCGTTGTTTCGAATCTATTACTCGAACGGTGGCACGCCGTGCCCGGGACCCTTTGTTTTTCAAATGGCATCCCCCACCGCGACGCCACAGGCGAATCAGAGCGCGACGTTCAAGCTGACCGGACTCAAGAATGGCACAACGTATTTCGTGGCTGTCACGGCGGTAGATTTCGGCGGCAACGAGAGCGCGTGCTCGACGGCGGTCGCCGCCGCCGCGCGAAGCAGTTTTATAGTGAGCCCGGGCGGCCCCATGAATTTTGGCGGCGTTGCCTTGGGCGCATTCGCTGACCAGACCTTCACGGTGCAGAACATAATCGGTGGGACCGTTTCCGGGGCCGTGTCGGTTCCCGCACCGTTCAGCGTCGTTTCCGGCAGTCCGTTCAATCTCGTCGGCTTGAACGCAACCCAGACAGTGACCGTGCGCTTCAGCCCGACGACGGTCGCGACCGCTACTGCAAACGTGGTCATTACCGCGGACGGCGACACGATCTCGCAGACCGCGTCGGGTACCGGCACCGGCGCGGCGACGCTCACGAATCTGACCGCGAACCGCGCCGCGCCGCAGTCGCCGGGCTCCACCATCACGTTCACCGCCACCGCAACCTCCGGCACTGCACCGTATCAGTTCAAGTGGTGGCTGTTTGACGGGACGGCCTGGGCCATAGCGAGAGACTGGTCGACGAGCAACACCTTCGCGTGGACCCCGAGCGCGCCCAATCCCAACTTCGCTGTTGGCGTCTGGGTCCGGAGCGCCGGCGAGACCGCCGATCAGCCCAGTGGCTCCTTCGCCAATCCCGCCGGCTCCATGACCATCGCCTTCCCGATTCAGGCGACGTTCGCGAGCTTGACGGGGCTGACCGCGAACCTCGCCTCACCGCAGTCGCCGGGCTCCACCATCACGTTCACCGCGACCGCGACTGCCGGCACCGCGCCGTATCAGTTCAAGTGGTGGCTTTTCAACGGTACGACGTGGGCCATAGCGAGGGACTGGTCCACGAGCGGCACCTTCGCGTGGACCCCAAGCACGCCCAACCCCAACTCTGCGGTCGGCGTCTGGGTGCGGAGCGCCGGCGAAACCGCCGATCAGCCCAGTGGCTCCTTCGCCAATACCGCCGGCTCCATGAGCATCGCTTTCCCGATTCAGGCGTCGCTCCCCACCTTGACCAGCCTGACGGCGAACCGCGCCGCGCCCCAGCCACCGGGCTCCACTGTCACGTTCACGACCGCCGCAACTGGTGGCCTCGCGCCCTATCAGTTCAAGTGGTGGGTCTCGGACGGCGTTACCTGGACCGTGCTGAGGGACTGGTCCACCAGCGCAACGGTTGCCTGGACTTCGAGCGGGCCAAACTCCAATTCCGCTGTCGGCGTCTGGGTCCGGAATGCCGGCGACGCCGCCGATCAGCCCAGCGGCTCCTTCGCCAATACCGGCGGCTACACGAGCATCCCTTTCCCGATTCAGGCGTCGCTCCCGATCTTGACCGGTCTAACGGCCAACCTCGCCGCGCCCCAACCACCGGGCCTCCCCGTCACGTTCACGACAGCCGCGACGGGCGGCGTCGCTCCGTATCAGTTCAAGTGGTGGATCTCGGACGGCGCTACCTGGACTGTGCTGAGCGATTGGTCCACCGGCTCCACGGTCATCTGGACCCCGAGCAGAACCAACCCCAATTCCGCCGTCGGCGTCTGGGTCCGGAATTCCGGCGACACCGCCGATCAGCCCAGCGGCTCTTTCGCCAATACCGGCGGCTACACGAGCATCTCTTTCCCGATTGACTAGCGCGTACCGCTAGCGCAACGGGGCGAACATCGACACGCGCTGCCGCACGATTAGATCTTCCCCGCTGCGGTCCTAGAGCAAGCGAGCTTCACTGGATCGCGCAAAACCCGTGGCTCCATCCGCACTTCTGCGTCGCCTGATTGTTGACACTTGTCGCCACCATTACTATTGGTTCCGCGCACGCTTCGGAGACCGGAGAAGGCGCGATGAATCGGATGTTCCGACTGTGGGTTGTTGCGCTTCTGGCGTTGGCTCCCCGCATTGCGCTCGCCGTCAACGACACGCAGCCCTGCGAGCTCTGCGTGAGAAGCCTCACACCCAGCTCAATCGATCTGATCGCTCCCCCGGCTACATTCACCATCGCTGGCGACGGCTTCGTCGACAACGGCTTCGGTCTACCGGTGGCAAACTTCACCCGCGGCGGCGTACTGCTGGGACAGGCTCGCGCGTTGACGCTCGCCGCGAGCGCCACGCTCACCGTGCCGTTCCCGACCAATGCCACCAGCGTCAGCGGCCCCTGGCCTGGGCTCTCGGCCGGCGAGCCCGTCCTCGTACAGGTCTACAACCAGACCGGCCCCGCCAGTTATCTAATCGTCGGCAGCGCCCCGCTCACCGTTCAGGACTCGCGGCCGCCGGCTCGAGTAACGAGCATCACTCCGGACTCGTTCGACCTAACAAAATCACTTCCGACTGCGTTTGCCATCACAGGCCAGCGGTTCGCTGACACCGGCTTTGGACTTCCGGTGGTGAGCTTCACGCGCGCAGAACGGCTAGTTGGACAAGCCCGGGCAAACTCCCTCACTGGCGGCACTTCGCTCACCGTGCCGTTCCCGACTGACTCCACCAGCCTCAAGGGCCCACTGACCGGCCTCTCGACCGCCGGCGCCGTCCTCGTGCAGGTCTACAACCAAACAGGACCCAACAGTTATTTGCTCGTCGGGAGCATCACGCTCACCGTCAACGACATGCGCCCCTGCGCGCTCTGCGTGAGAAGCCTTACACCCAATTCAATCGATCTGGTCGCTCCCCCGGCTACATTCACCTTCGCTGGCGGTGGATTCGCCGATAAGGGCTTCGGCCTGCCGATGGCGAACTTCAACCGCGGCGGCGTGCTGCTGGGACAAGCCCGGGCGAACTCCCTCATAGGCAGATCTACACTCACCGTGCCATTCCCGACTGATGCCACCTCCCTCAAAGGCCCCTTACCTGGGCTTTCGGCGGGCGGACCCGTCCTCGTGCAGGTCTACAATCAGACCGGCCCCACCAGCTATCTTCTCGTCGGCAGCACCCCGCTCAACGTTCAGGATTCAGGACCACCGGCCCAAGTGGCGAGCATCACCCCCGGTTCGTTCGATCTTGCGAATCCCCTTCCTGCTACGTTCATAGTCGTCGGCGAGCGCTTCACGGACACTGGGTTCGGCGCGCCGGTGGTGAACCTCACCCGCGGTGGCGTGCTGCTGGGACAAGCCCGGGCAAACTCTCTCGCCGCCAGCACCACTCTGACCGTGCCGTTCCCAACCAATGCCACCAGCCTCAGCGGCCCGTTGCTCGGAGTCTTGGGCGGTGGCGCCGTCCTCGTGCAGGTCTACAACCAGACCGGCCCCAGCAGCTATTCGCTGGTCGGCGGTATCACGCTCAACGTGACGGATTCGCGGCCACTTCAAGTGACGGGCATTACACCCAGTTCAATCGATCTGGCGACTCGTCCGGCAATCTTCACGATTGACGGCCAGCGCTTCGCTGACAACGGCTTCGGGCGGCCGGTCGTAAATTTTGTACGCGACGGAGCGTTGTTGGGGCAGGCCAGGGCCACAACGCTCGTCGGCGGCACCACGCTGACCGTGCCGTTTCCAACCAACACCACCAGCCTCAGTGGGCCCGCGCCGGGTCTCTCGGCCGGCGCCGTCCTCGTGCAGGTCTACAACCAAACCGGACCCGGCAGCTATTTGCTCATCGGCAGCATCACGCTCACCATCACGGACTCACGGCCGGCTCAAGTTCGCTAATCGCGGTTGCCGGCCTTTTACGGCCCAACCAACCTCCTGTCACCTACGCCAGCGGCACGAACACCGACACCCGCGCCTCCGGCCCGACTTCCCGCGTCGCGTGTCCCTGCCCGGTCAAGTCCTCGGCGATCAAGATATCGCCCGGACCAAGTCGGCGCACCGTGCCGTCGCCGATCTCGATGTCGACCGCGCCCGAGAGGGTGAACACCGCGTAGCGGCCGGGCGCGTGGTGCCACGGGTTGGATCGCGTCGGCTCGAAGCGGCGGACGATGATCCCGCTGCCGGGAATCAGCTCGGCGGTCTCGGATTTGTCGCCGCGCGGCTCGAACTTTGGCACGATCTCCTGGAAGTGTGATTTGCCGTCGGAACCGGTGTGGATGCGGATGATAGCCATAGGTCCTCCCGGCGTTGAAGGTAACATCCGCCCCCCTCTGGTATGCTCACTGGCGTGCCGCTTCGAGAAGCACGGCACTTGCGCCCTGCACGCCGTCGCGTCCTCGTCGTGTTACCGACCTATAACGAACGCGACAACCTCGGCCTCATCACGAACGGTATCCTCGCGGCGACGTCCGACGTCGACGTGCTGGTCGTAGACGACAATTCTCCCGATGGGACAGGACGTCTCGCAGACGAGATCACTGCACGTGAAAAGCGCGTAAGGGTACTCCACCGCGCGCGAAAGGAAGGCTTGGGTCGCGCCTACCTGGCGGCGTTCGCCAGCGCCTTGTCCGACGGTTACGAGCTCGTGGTGGAGATGGACGCGGATTTCTCCCATGACCCGAGATATCTGCCGGAGATGCTCGCGCGCGCGGAGGACGCCGACCTCGTGATTGGGTCGCGCTATGTGGCTGGCGGGGGCTCCATGGGCTGGGGTCTCGGGCGGCGGTTGATTTCTCTGGGCGCGAACCTCTACGCGCGAACGATCCTGCGCGTGGGCGTGCGCGATTTGACGAGCGGCTTCAAGTGCTTTCGGAGAGAGGTGCTTCAAGCCATCGGCCTGCCGACTGTGGCCTCTGCGGGCTATGCCTTCCAGATAGAGCTGACCTTTCGGGCCATTCGCCACGGATTCAGAGTGTCGGAGATGCCGATCGTCTTCGTAGACCGCCGTCGAGGGCACTCGAAAATGTCGTGGGCCGTCGTGTTGGAGGCGGCAACGCGCGTATGGTCTATACGCTTTTCGCAGTTCTTCGACCGAAGGCGATGAGCATGAGGCGCGCGGTCCGTTCGATCCTCGAGTTCGTCCGCACCCTCGCCGCAGAAGATCAGGTCGTCACGCGGATTGCTCTGGTTCTTGCCCTCGTCCAGAGCCTCGCCTGCCTGTGGGACTTGCCCGGACACGGCTGGGAAAATGACGGCATTGCGCCGGACGGAGTGTTTGACGGGATCATCGACAATCTCGTCCCCGGCAGCGCGTCTCGCTATCCGCTCCTGCACTTCGTGATCTCGCTCGTAGCATCTCTGCCGGCACTGCTCTTGATCCCGGTGCTGTCACCGTCGCTCTCGGGCGAGCATCTTGTCGCCACCGCCACGTCCGTGGCCGTGACGACCGGACTCGCGATCTGCGTGAAGCTCGTGACGATAGTGATGAGCTCGCTCGCCTTGCTCTTGATTGCGCGCTACGCGCGCAACACCTTGGACGTGCGCGCGGGACGATGGACCGCGCTGTTCTTCACGGTCAACCTCAGCCTGGCCTACTACGGGCGCGTCTCCAACCTGGACGAGCCGTACTTGATGTGGGTTGCGCTTGGCCTCGACCGCTGGCATTCGCTCTCTTGCCAGCCGGCTCGCGCCGCGCTGCGTGACTATCGTCTCCTCGGTGTGTTCTGTGCGTTGGCGATCGCGACCAAGGATCAGGCCTACGCGACGGTGTTCCCACTCTTGTTGATGCCGGCGCTCAAAAAGCCTTCGCTCGGCCGTACCAATCAGCTCGTCCAGATGGTCATCAGCTTTCTCGGGGCTTACCTGGTGAGCAGCGGTGCCGTGTTCAATCCGCTTGGGTTCGTCGCGCGGATTCGGCTCTTGACGGGAGCCAACAGCCAGGACTGGACGTGGTACGACGACTCGCTTCTCGGCCTGCGCCAGAACATTCACGATCTGGTCGCGATGTTGCCCGAGTGGTGGTGGCCGCTACCCGTGTTGATGGTGTGTGCGATCGGGCTCGTGGCGGCAGGCGTGAGGGCCATGCACTCGCGCCGCGTGGCCCCGCTGATGCCGTTGTTGATGGCGCTCTCGAGCGTGGTGCTGTTCACTCTCGTGGTGAAGCGCGCCGAACACCGGTTCCTGTTACCCGCGGCCTTCTTGGCCACCTACTACGCTGGCGCCGGGGCCGCGGCGCTCCTGCGCATCGCCAGGGGCGCGTTGAGGCAACGAGTGATCGAGGCCGGTTTGGCGGTCTGCGTCGTGGCCGCCGCCCTACACTGCGCTGCCTTGATCGCCACCCAGTGGTCCGACGGGCGCCGCGCGGTATCGGCCTGGCTCGCGCGTCAACCGCCAGGCACGCTCGTGGAGACGTACGGATTGTCCGGGTACCTGCCCCACTTCGACACCTCCACGGGGGCCCCGTACCGCGTGACGCGCTTGCAGCCTCCGGACCACCGGCCCTGGGGCGCCCTACCGGGCGTACCGTCGGTTCATGGCTTCTACCGTGACGTGAACGCGCGTGGGCCCGACGTGTTGATCGTCGCCGAGAGCTTTGCTCTGCGCTACGTGCCGCGCACGCTGCCGCCTGGCTATAAGCTCCTGCAGGAGGCCAAAGCGCAACAGGAAGTGGACGCGGTCGCATTTTTCACAGCGGCTCTGCGCGACCAGCTCCCCGGCTACCATCTGTGCTGGATTGCTGCACCCGCGCTGCCGCGTTTCCTCAGGGCAATCGGCCTGGAGCCCGTGCGCATACACAGCAGCACCGGCACTCTCACGTGGGTGCTGACGCGGAACGGCTTTCACGCTGCTGACTGAAGTCTTCGCCTCTCGCCGATGGAATGGATCGCTCGACAGAGTGAGGATGTCATTTTCTCAACTCTTGCTCGCCTGGAGCGGCACGAAGATCGAGACCCGCGGCTCAGGCCCGACTTCCCGTGTCGCGTGTCCCTGCCCGGTCAGGTCCTCGGCGATCAAGATGTCGCCCGGCCGAGCCGGCGCACCGTCCCGTCGCCGATCTCGATGTCGACCGCGCCGGAAAGGGTAGAACACCGCGTAGCGGCTGGGTGCGTGATGCCACGGGTTGGATCGCGTCGGCTCGAAGCGGCGGACGATGATGCCGCTGCCGGAATCGGCTCGACGGTCTCGGACTTGTCGCCGCGCGGCTCGAGCTTGGGCACGATCTCCTGAAAGTGCGATTTGCCGTCGGAACCGCTGGTAATGGTGGCGACTGTGGGCGTCGTAGCGCACTCGGGCGCGAGCCGTCGGAAGGCCGGTTGGTCGGTCGCCAGGCGGTGGCCAGTACGAAAGCATCCCGACGATCGTCTTTGGCGATCGCGGAAGCGGTCGAGCTGCTTGGGGTTGAGGGCGAAGACGTGGAAGCCACGTTCGAGCAGCGTGTCTACCACGGCGCCGCGCGGCACCTCCAGCGCGACAGCGACGCGGGCTGGCTCCGCGCCCGCGAGTAGCGTCAACCACTCGGTGAAGGTCTGGAACGCCGCGCCGTCATGGGCAACGGCGCGCTCGCCCAGCGGCACTCGCTGGGCGTCGAGCACCGCCACCGGGTGACTGGCGGTGCCCCAATCAATGCCGACGTACATCGCATAGGCGGTCTCAGTCATCGAGCCCTCCTTCGCTCGGCCGGCGGCTCCGTGGTGTGTCGTCGACCCTGTACTGGCGCTGGCAGCGCAATTCCCCACTGGACATCCACCACGGTCAGGCTCACTGGGGCGCGGCTCCGTGTTCGGTGCTTGCGCGCACGGGGTTCGAGTGGCGCTCCCAGCGAGCCCGCCGACTTCGAGCGGTCGATGGTACAGGGTTCGAATCCCGCTCGATTGCCTCAGGTTGAATCGGTCTCTGGACTACCAGTGATTCCGCGGGTACGAGTACGTCCGGATCGTCGGTTACATCCACCGGCCGAGCCGTCGCATCCAGGCCTTGGAGATCTACCTGGTAACGCCGTGGTTTCCGACGGCGCAACCCTGAAGCGAATCTATCGCTGCGTCAGGAACGCGAGACGCATCAAATAGATGGGCTACCGCGTAGGAGGACCGCTCAACCGGAGTCTAGCAGACGTGAACTATGGGCGGCGCCGGGCTCCACATCCGCCTGATGACCTTCGGCCCAAACCGCACCGGCGCTACCCGGCCATCACCCGGGTGGTACGCTACCGTGATGTCTGATCTACCGATTGAAGTTTATGGCATCTACCTCCTCGCGAGGCTCGTCCCCGACGAGGACGCGGCGATCCAGCCTGCCTGTGCGCCGGCTCGCGCGGAACGGGTTCGAGGCGTGGGCGGAAGTGATTGCGCACGACTATGAGGGCCTGGTCGCCAAGGATGTTCGGCCCGCGCGACCCGAGCGAATCGCCTGATCGTCGCGCGCCTCCCAGCTCCCGGAGGGCACTGCACGCCGAAAGCTATGTCTTGGGCTCGGGAAACGAGAGCTTTCGGGATAGTCTCCCTGACCAGTGGTCCAGCCACGCCTTCCAGGTTCGCGGCAATGGCAGGCTCTTCCATGAGAAGTAGAGGCGATAGAAGATCAGCTGCTGACCCCAGTAAATCAGATAGTCACGTATCGAGGCACAAGCCCGATATCGATCGTTACCCTCATAAACACACCGGCGTCCCCAGTACCCATACAAGGCCTGCAGATAGTTTTCTCGCTCACCCGGAGTTGGATGGGCGCGGTTCCCCAGACGAATGGAACCCAGCGGACGGACGAGGGCCAGAGGCACACGGCGCTTCCCGCCCGAAAGGACGAGATCACCGGCCTGCGTATCCTCCTCAACGAACTCCACGTGGACGAGGACCTCATCCTCTATCGCATGGAGGAACGGATGGCGGCGCAATCCGAAGAGAATCGACGTTCCTCGATCTTTCACGAAGTACCGATCCGCCAGCTGCTCCTGGGCCACGGCCTGCCGAAGATGGGCTGCACGCTCCGCAGGAACCGCAAGATCGACGTCGGTATCGTGCCGCAGGAGACGGCCCTCGCGCACGGCTCCCAGCAGGGTCCCCCAATCGAGCCAGTACTCGATGTCGTGGCTGTCGAGCCAGTCAGTGATTTGCTCGAGCATCCGCATGAACAGCGCGTTCTTACGCCGGGTCAGCTGAATATAGACGGGACCAGCCAGCCACCCTAGGGCAATGATGAAGAGGAATAGGCCGACCATGTGGGGACTTCAACGAAAAGGGATTTCGATCGACCTCACGTTGGCTCACGCTTGAATCCACGGAACGGTAGTATAGCCGGTCCAAGGGTCTAGCGCGCGATCTGCTCGGGCCGAAATATCAAGAGCGCCTCCGGCAGCGCCTCCTGGCGGGCCAGGCCGGCAGTATGGAGGCGCTCCTCTGGCAGTACGCCTTTGGCCGCCCGGTCACCGAGGCGATGGCCAACGGTCACGCAGACGCCGGGGAGTTGTTCGAGGCGATGCTGACCCGGCTCGAGCAGGAGCGGCCCTCGGCGGATCCGCGGGCGTCGCGGCGCATGCCACTGCCGGGGATCAGCTCGGCGGTCTCGGACTTGTCCTCGCGCGACTCGAATTTCGGCACGATCTCCTGGAAATGCGACTTGCCGTCGGAGCCGGTGTGGATGCGGATGATGGCCATAGGTCCTCCCTGTCGCGATAGTATGTGGGCACAAGAGAGGAGAATGACATGCGCTTCGGCATCTTCACCAGCATGGGGGGCCAGACCTGGGCGGGCGTGCTCGACCTCTGGAAGCACCTCGAGACGACGCGCTGGGATATCGCCTGTGTGACCGATCATTTCATGCCGAACACGAAAGAGCGCGAGGGCGCCATGCTCGAGTCGTGGAGCACCTTGAGTGCCCTGGCGGCCCTGGTGCCGCGGCTGCGCATCGGCACGATCGTCCTCGGCAACACCTATCGGCACCCGGCCGTCGTCGCCAAGATGGCGGCTCAGGTCGACATCATCTCCGGCGGCCGGCTCCTCCTCGGCCTGGGCGCGGGATGGCAGCAGAACGAGCACGAAGCCTACGGGATCCCGTTCTACACGATGCGCGAGCGGCTCGAGCGGCTGGACGAAGCCTGTCAGGTGATCCGGTCGCTGTGGAAGGAGCGCCGCACGACGTTCGAGGGACGCTACTACCAGCTCACCGATGCCCCGCTCGATCCGAAGCCGATCCAGACACCGCACCCCGAGCTCATGATCGGCGGCGGCGGCGAGAAGGTCACCCTGCGCATCGTGGCCAAGCACGCCGATCACTGGAACTGCTGGGGCGGCCCGCGGGTCCTCGCACGCAAGGGCAAGATCCTCGACGACCACTGCGCGACCCTGGGCCGCGATCCCAAGAGCCTCAAGCGCTCTGCGAACATGGCGCTCCTAATCACCGACAACAAAAGTGAAGTGGAGCAGCTCGCCGAGACGATCGCCAAGCGCATGGGCCGTCACGCCGCCGACGCACGCGACACGTGCCTCGCGGGCACCCCGGACCAGATCCGCGAGCAGCTTCACCAGCTCCAGTCGGCCAAGGTCGACACGCTCTTCATCCCGAGCATGTTCCGCCCGGTCGACGAGCTGCGCCGCGACCTCGACCGGTTCATCGTGGAGATCGCGCCGGCCTTCCGGTAGCCGATGCCGGGGCCGCTGGCGGGGCAGGTCCAGACAGTACTCGGCGCCATCGCGCCGAGCGCGATCGGCGTCACCCTGCCCCACGAGCACCTCCTGATCGACTTCAAGGTGATGTTCGCCGAGCCGGCGGCCGCCAGCGACAAGGGGCGCGCCTGGGAGCCGGTGAGCCTCGGCAACCTCGGCTGGGTCCGCCAGAACTTCAACGCCAACCTGGACAACCTCCGGCTCCTCGACGAGCAGGTGGCCCAGGACGAGATCCTCCTGTTCAAGCACGCCGGCGGCCGCACCGTGGTCGATCCGACGCCGAAGACGATCGGCCGCGATCCCCTGGCCCTCGCCCGCATCGCGCGCGCCACCGGCCTCAACGTGGTCATGGGCGCCGGCTACTACGTCAGCGCGTCCCATCCGGCCGATATGGATCGCCGCACCGTCGACGAGCTGGCGCGCGAGATGATCGCTGACGTCACCTCCGGAGTCGGCGATACCGGCGTCCGCGCCGGTCTCATCGGCGAGATCGGCACCACCTACCCGTGGACAGAGAACGAACGGAAGGTCTTGCGGGCGGCGATCATCACCCAGCGCGAGACGGGTGCGCCGCTCATGATCCATCCCGGCCGCCACCCGGACATGCCGATGCAGCTCGCCGAGTTCATCCGCAAGGAAGGCGGCGAGCTGCGCCGCACGATCATGTGCCACATCTGCCGCACGATCAGCGATATCCGAGCGGTGATCGACCTCGCCCAGACCGGCATCTGGCTCGAGTACGACCTCTTCGGGATGGAGAACTCGTTCTATCCGTACAACCCGAGCTTCGACATGCCCAACGACGGCGGCCGCATGGCGCACGTGCTCGCGCTGATCGACGCCGGCCACCGCGATCAGATCCTCATGTCGCACGACATCGCCTACAAGACCTCGCTCGTGAAGTACGGCGGCTACGGCTATCACCACCTGCTCGTGAACGTGGTGCCCCGCCTGCGCGCCAAGGGTGTCGACGACCTCGGCCTCACGCGTCTTCTCGTGGAGAACCCGGCCCGCGCCTTCGCCTTCGCATGACCTCGGGCCTCGGCAAGGGCACGGGGCATCACTTCGGATCGGGCTGGATCAGCGGCGTCCTCGCGGTCACCTGCGGCGCGCTCGGCTACGGCGGGGTCCTGTGCCTGCTCTTCCCGAGCTGGCTGACCACGCCATCGGCGCGCGCGCTCTATCCGCTCGACCTCGTCCGCTTCCTGATCTACGTGATGCTCGTGATCGGCTTCGGTCTCGGCGCCTTGAGCGTCGTGCTGCGGCGCCGCAAGGTGCTCGGCTTCACGGGCATGGCGCTCGCCACCGCAGGCACGCTGCTCGGAGGATCGACCGCGGAGGTCGGCACCCTCGGCGGGACGACCGCGGTCGGGCTCGACTGGTTCCTGCTGAACCTGTTCGTGCTCGCACTCCTCTTCGTCCCGCTCGAGCGCGTGATCCCGCGCTTGCCCGCGCAGCCGATCTTCCGTCCGGGCTGGACGACCGACCTCATGCACTTCGCGATGAGCCACCTCATGGTGCAGGTGACGGTCGTGCTCACGATGCTGCCCGCGGCGCTGCTCTTCCGCTGGGCCACGCAGCCCTATTTACAAGATAAGGTGGCGGCGCAGCCGCTGGCGCTCCAGTTTCTCGAGATCATCCTCGTCGCCGACTTCACCCAGTACTGGGTGCATCGGGCGTTTCACCGGGTGCCCTCGCTCTGGCGCCTCCACGCGATCCACCACTCGTCGGAGACCATGGACTGGCTGGCCGGATCGCGGCTGCATCTGATCGACATCGTCGTGACGCGCGGCCTCTCGTTCGTGCCGCTTTACGTGCTCGGCTTCGCGCCGCCGGCCGTCTACGCATACCTCGTGTTCGTGTCGTTCCTCGCGGTCTTCATCCACGCCAACGTGCGGGTCGATCTCGGAGCGCTCGACTGGCTCGTGGCCACACCGCGTTTTCACCACTGGCACCACGCCGCGACTCCGGTGGACAAGAACTTCGCCGTGCATCTGCCGTGGATCGACCGGCTCTTCGGCACCGCGTATTTGCCTGAGGGGCGCTGGCCCGAGGTCTACGGCATCACCGGGCGACCGGTGCCGGAAGGGTACTGGCACCAGCTCGCCTGGCCGCTACTACCGGATCAGGCGCGGACGCGGAGCGACTTCGGGTCGTAGGGCGGTACCAGCTGGGCGCGGGCGCCTCGGCGCTCGCACGCGATCTCGATCTCCCACCGTCCGCTCGTCACGAAGGCTTCCGTGACGCCGTCGAGGTGGCTGACCCAGCCCAGACCGATGGAGCGCCCGAGCGTGTGGCCGTACGCACCCGACGCGATGCGACCGACCAGCACACCGTCGCGCCAGATGGGCTCGTCGTGGTAGAGCAGCGGCTCCGGGTCGTCGAGAACAAAAACCAGGAGCCGCCGCGCGAGCGGCTTCTCGCCCTGGGCCAGCAGCGCGTCGCGGCCCATGAACGCGGCGCGCTTGTCGAACCGCACCGCGAACCCCAGGCCGGCCTCGAGCGGCGAGTCCTCGCACCCCAGGTCGTGACCCCAGGAGCGATACGCCTTCTCGATCCGGAGCGAGTCCATCGCGTGATAGCCCGCGTGGCGAAGGCCCAGGCCGTCCCCCGCGGTAACGACCGCGTCGTAGACGGTGCCGGCAAACTCCGTGGGGACGTACAGCTCCCAGCCCAGCTCGCCGACATAGGTCACACGTGCGGCCCGCACCGGCGCCGACGCGAGCCAGACGTTCTGCGAGGAGAGAAACGGGAACGCCGTGTTCGAGAGGTCGGCGTCGGTGAGTCGCGCCAGCAGCTCTCGCGAGCGCGGCCCCATCACGCCGAGCACCGCCTCGCTCGAGGTGACGTCGGTGAGCACCGCGCGCGACTCGCCGAGGTGGCGCCGGATCCAGTGGCTGTTGTGGGTCGAGGCGGAGGCACTGGTGACCACCAGGAAGGCGTCGGAGGCCAGCCGGGTCACCGTCAGGTCGGCCTCGATTCCGCCGCGGGCGTTCAGCATCTGCGTGTAGACCAGCCGGCCCGGCGCCACGTCGACGTCGTTGGCGCAGAGCCGCTGCAGGACGGCGAGCGCATCGGGCCCTTCCACCCGCAGCTTGCAGAACGACGATTGATCGAAGAGTCCGACGGCCTCACGGACGGCGCGATGCTCCGCGGCTGCGCACGGAAACCAGTTCTGCCGCCCGTAGCTGTACCGGTAGGCGGCCTCCATCCCGGGTGTCGCGTACCAGTTGGCGCGCTCCCAGCCCATCACGGAGCCGAAGCACGCGCCGCGCGCGGCGAGGCGGTCGTGCAGCGCGCTCTTGCGCACGCCGCGCGCCGTGACCGGCTGCTGGAACGGCCAGTGAATCGCGTAGAGCACGCCGACCATCTCCACGGTGCGATCGCGCAGATAGGCGGGATTCCCCTGGAACGGCGCGACGCGGCGGATGTCGACGTCCCAGAGATCCATCGGCGGCTCGCCGCCGGCGATCCACTCGGCCACGGCGCGGCCCGCGCCCGCGCCCGACGCGATCCCGATCGAGTTGAAGCCGGCCGCGACGAAAAAGTTGCGGCACTCCGGCGCCTCGCCCAGGAGATATCGCCCATCGGGCGTGAAGCTCTCGGGGCCGTTGACGTGGCGGCGGATCGGCGCGGTCTCGAGCGCGGGAATGCGAATCAGCGCCTGCTCCATGAGGACCTGGAAGTGCTCCCAGTCCTCGGGAAGCAGCGAGAAGGAAAAGTCGGCGGGGATCCCGCCCATGCCCCAGGGTTTCGCCACCGGCTCGAAACCGCCCATGAGCAGACCGCCGACTTCTTCGCGCACGTAGATGTAGCCGTCGGGATCGCGCAGCACCGGCAGGTCGGGCGTCACGCCGGCCATGGGCTCGGTGACCATGTAGAAGTGCTCCGACGCGTGGAGCGGCACCGTGACGCCGGCCATGCGGCCGACCTCGCGCGCCCACATGCCGGCGCTGTTCACGACGACCTCGCACGCCACCTCGCCGCCGGTCGTCGTCACCCCGGTGACGCGACCATTCTCGACCCGAATCCCGGTGACGGCGGTGTTCTCGAGAACCGTCGCCCCGCCTTGACGCGCGCCCTTGGCGAGCGCCAGGGTCGTGTCGATGGGGTTCGTGCGGCCGTCACGCGGCAGCCACAACGCGCCGACCAGATCGTCGGTGCGCATGAGCGGCCAGCGACGCCCCGCCTCGGCCGGCGTGATGACTTCGACGTCGACGTCGAAGCAGCGAGCCATCGAGGCGAGCCGCTTGAGCTCGTGCATGCGCTCGGCGTTCCGCGCCAGGCTCAGGCTGCCGGGCCGGCGGAAGCCGGTGGCCTGGCCGGTCTCGGCCTCCAGGCGCTCGTAGAGATCGCCGCCGTACTTGGCCAGGCGCGTGAGGTTCTGGGTCGCGCGCAGCTGACCGACAAGGCCGGCCGCGTGCCAGGTGGTACCGCAGGAGATGTCGCGACGCTCCAGCAGCAGGACATCGCGCCAGCCGAGCTTCGTCAGGTGATAGGCGACGCTGCAGCCGGCGATCCCGCCGCCGATGACGACCACCCGCGCGTGCGAAGGGAGCGACCCGGCCACGGGAATCGGGCTAGGGCCCCTCGTCGCCGGGGGTCGGGATGTTCCGCGGCGGGAACTCGCGATACGCGTACCGCGCCAGCGCGTCCTCGCGAAGCTCGATCCCGAGCCCCGGCGCCGTCGGCACCGTCAGATACCCGTGGTCGAGCCGGAACGGCGTGACGGCCACCTCGGCCGCCCGGGTGTCGAAGTTCACGAAGTACTCGGTGATCAGGAAGTTCGGAATCGCGGCCGACACGTGCAAGGTCGCGGCGAGGCCGACGGTGGTGCTGTTGTAGTTGTGGGGCGAGACGACCACGTGGTACGCCTCGGCCATCGCGGCGATCTCACGGAGCTCCTCGATCCCGCCCACGTTGCACACGTCGGGGTTGATGATGTCCGCCGCGCGGCGCTCGAACACCTCGCGAAACTCGTAGCGCGTGTAGAGCTCCTCGCCCGTGACGATCGGTATCCGGATCTCGCGCCGGCACTCGGCCAGCGCCCCCAGATCGCGCGCCGAAACCGGCTCCTCGTACCAGAACGGATCGAAGGGCTCGAGCATGCGCGCCACCCGCACCGCGTGCATCGGCGCGAGCCGGCGGTGCACTTCGATCAGCAGATCCACCTTGGGACCGACCGCGTCGCGCACGGCCCGGACGGTCTCGACGACTTGCTGCTCGGCCTCGCGCGAGATGTGGGTGCGCCACGGCCCCGGGAACGGGTCGAACTTGAGCGCGGTGAAGCCTCGCGCGACCGTCTGCTTCGCCCTCGCCGCGTAGGCGTCGGGGCTCTTGGCGCCCGAGTACCAGCCGTTCGCGTAGACGCGGATCCGCTCGCGGCACGGGCCGCCGAGCAGGCTCACCACGGGCACGCCCAGGCGCTTGCCGGCCAGGTCCCAGAGCGCCTGCTCGATGCCGCTGACCGCGCTCCAGAAGTCCATCGCGCCGCGCTTGGCGGCGTAGTCGTGATAGGCCCAGTGCGTGAAGTGGCGGATGTGGCCGGCGTCGCGGCCGATCAGATAGCGCGCGAGCTGGCGCACGTGGGCGACGATGGACTGATCGCGGTCGGCCTGCGTGTAACACTCACCCCAGCCGTGGAGACCATCGGAGGTCTCGACCTTCACGAAGAGCCAGTTCTTCCCGTAGCCCGGATCCACGACGAACGGCGTGACGGTCGTCACCTTCATGAGCCGATCTCCTTCGTCTTGGCGTACCCTCGAGACGCGAGGCGAGCCTCTAGAACGTGGACCCAAAGATACGAGTGTGGGTGGTGTTCGGCAAGGGGCCGAAGCTCGGCCGCGGACGCGCGCAGCTGCTCCGATTGATCGACGAGCGCGGCTCCTTGCGGAAGGCGGCGTCCGAGTTCGGCCTCTCCTACCGCAACGCGTGGGGCTATCTGCGCGAGCTCGAGCGCGCGGCCGGCTTCAAGTTCGTCGAGCGGATGCCCGGCGGCGGCCCGCGCAGTGGGATGCGCCTGACCGCCGCCGGCCGAGACTTCCTGGCGCGCTATCAGAAGTTCCGGCTCGGCCTCGAGGCTGCCAGCCTGCGCCAGTTTCTGCGCGCCTTCAAGGGCAAGGACTTCAGGCGGACGCGATCGCCAGAGCGATCCGCTCGGACGAGAGCGGCAAGTGGGTGAGCCGCACTCCCGTCGCGTCCTCGATCGCGTTGGCGATCGCCGCCGGCGCCGGGACGATCGGGGGCTCGCCGACACCGCGGGCGCCGAACGGGCCGTGCGGCGCGGGCTTCTCCACGATGATCGTCTCGATGTTCGGTAGATCGGCCGACGTGAGCTTTCGGTAGTCGAGCAGGCTCGGGTTCGTCAGCCGCGCCTTGTCGTCGTACATGAGCGCTTCGGTCAGCGCCATGCCGAGGCTCTGGACCGCGCCGCCCTGCATCTGGCCCTCGATCTGGAGCGGATTGATCGCCTTGCCGACGTCCTGGGCGACGACGAAATTGTGCAGGGTCACCTCGCCGGTATCGGGATCGACCTCGATCCGCGCGAGCTGCGCGCAGAACGCCGGCGCCTGGACCGAGAAGGCCGGATGCGCCGTGCCGAGCACCGGCTCGACCTTCGACATGTAGAGATTGCCCTTCTTGCCGATCGACGCGAGCGTGATGCCCTTGTCCGGCACGCCGCGAACCACGACCTTGTCATTCTCGATCTCGAGGTCGTGCACCGACGCCTCCAGCTCCTTCGCGGCGATCCCGAGCGTCTGGTTGCGCGCGTCCTGCGCGGCTTGCATCACGGCCACGCCGACGGTGTACGTGGTCTTGCTGCCGGCGCTGAGACCGGTCATCGGCGCGACGTCGGTGTCGCCCGTCGTGATCTTCACGTTGTCGATGTCGACGCCGTAGGCGGTGGCGGCGATCTGCGCCAGCGCGATGTTGGTCCCGGCGATGTCGACCTGGCCGGTCATCACCTGCAGGGTGCCGTCGGGGTTGAGCCGCACGGTGGCGCCGGTCGGCTGAAGACCGCCGAGCCAGCCGCCGAGCGAGATGCCCGTCCCGCGCAGCTTGCCGTCCTTCGAGCTGGCCTTCCACTCGGCGCGCTTCTTCCAGAACGGGTGCTCGGCGAGTCGCGTCAGCACCTCGACGGCGCCGTTGCTCAGCCACGGCTGGTTGTTGGCCATCTTGTCGCCTTCGCGCTGCAGGTGCCGAAGGCGGAACTCGACCGGGTCGACGCCGATCGCCTTCGCGATCTGCTCCATCTGCGAGTCGATCGCGAAGATGGTCTGCGGCGCGACGGGCGCGCGATACGCGGCGATGCTCGGCTTGTGCGTGAGAACCTCGAAGCCCTTGACGTCGAAGTTCGGCCACAGATAGAGGCTCGCGAGGAAGACGCCGCTCACCGCCAGCACCGCGCCGGAGAACGCGCCGGACTCGAGAATCGCCTCGGCCTCGATCGCCATCAGCGTGCCGTCGCGCTTCACGCCGGTCTTCAGGCGGATGATGACCTGCGGCGCCGGCATCCCGGCCTCGAGCTCCTCGCGCCGGGTCATGACGTAGCGCACGGGCCGGCCGGTCGCGCGCGCCAGCACCGCCGTGATCGGCTCGCACAGCGCGCGGATCTTGCCGCCGAAGCCGCCGCCGCACTCCATCGGGATGACCTTGATGCGGTTCTCCGGCAGCTCCAGCACGTCGGCGACTTCCGACCGCGTGTTGAACGAGCCCTGCGTGCTCGCCCACAAGGTCAGGTTGCCGGACCGGTCCCACTGGGCCAGGACCGCGTGCGGCTCGAGGTAGCCCTGGTGGACCATCGGCACGCGGTAGGTCTTCTCGATGACCACGTCCGACTCGGCGAACGCCTTCGCCACGTCGCCGCGCTGCAGGCGCGCCTGCTGCGAGATGTTGACGGCCTTCGCCGGCTTGGCCTCGGTCGAGACGCCGGCGACGCTGCCGTGGGCCAGCGCCTCGCTGGTGTCCGCCTCGGTCCCCAGCTCGGCGACCGGCGGGGCGCCGGGCTTCATCGACTCGAGCGGATCGGCCGCGACCGGCAGCACCTCGTACTGCACCTCGATCAGGTCGAGCGCCTCCTCGGCGATCGCGAGCTCGTCGGCGGCGACGGCCGCGACCGGCTGGCCCGCGAACACGACGCGGTCGATCGCCAGCACGGCGTGCGCCCGCGTCGGCGCCTTCTTCTTGAGCTCGGGGATGTCGGCGGCGGTCAGCACCGCGCGCACGCCCGGCAGCGCCCGCGCCCGGCTCACGTCGATGCGCACGATCCGGCGTGGGCGTGAGGGCTGCGCAGGAGCTTGGCGTGCAGCAGACCGCGCGGGTTGAGGTCGGCGACGTACTGCACCTGGCCGGTGACCTTGTCGGGCGCGTCCGGGCGAGGATGGAGAGACCGATGCCCTTCACGTCGCGGGTCGTCTTCATCACGGTCGACATGCCTCAGCTCCTCCGGCCGGCGGTGGCGCCGGCGGCCTCGGTGATCGCGGCCAGCATCTTCGTGTAGCCGGTGCAACGGCACAGGTTGCCGGCGATCCCGTAGCGGATCTCTTCCTCGGTCGGGTGCGGATTCTCGGTCAAGAGCGCGGCGGCGGCCATGATGCACCCCGGGAATGCAGAAACCGCACTGCGGCACGCCGTGGCGTACGAACGCATCCTGCACCGGGTGCAGCGCGCCGGGCTTGCCGAGCCCCTCGATCGTCCGCACGTTGCGGCCGCGCACCTGCATGGCGAGCAAGAGGCAGCTCGCGACCGGCTTGCCGTCGAGGTGGACGGTGCACGCGCCGCAGTCACCGGTGCCGCACCCTTCCTTCGGCCCCGTCAGACCCATCCGCTCGCGAAGCGCGTCGAGCAAGGTGTCCCAGGGCTGGACGAGCACCTCGGCCGGCTCGTCGTTCACCGTGCAATTCAGAACCTGCTTGGCCAAGTCGTCTTCTCCTTACCGGCCTGACGCGCTCGCGCGGGCGAGTGCCGTGGTCAGCGTGCGGCGGGTCAGAACGCGCACGAGATGGCGGCGGAAGTCGGCCGAGCCGCGCTGATCGCTGATCGGGCGCGCGGCGTCGACCGCGAGGTCGGCGGCGCGCTTGATCCGGTCGGGAGTCACCGCCTGGCCCTCGAGCGCCTGCTCGGCGGCCGTCGCCCGCAGCGGAACCGGCGCCACTGCGGCCAGCGCGATCCGCGCCTTGGTGCACACGCCGTTCGCGAGGGTGAGCTGCGAGGCCACGCCGACGACGGCGATGTCGAGCTCGCGACGGGGCGTGTGCCGGAGGTAGTTGCCGCCGCTGTGCGCGCCGGGATTCGGCACGACGAGCTCGACGAGGATCTCGTCCGGGGCCAGCACCGTGCGCCGAACTCCGGTGAAGAACGTCGTGATCGGCACCCGGCGCTCGCCCTTGGGCCCGGTGATCACCGCCTCGGCGTCGAGCGCCAGCAGCGGCGGCGCCATGTCTGCCGACGGCGCGGCGTTGCAGATGTTGCCGCCGAGCGTGGCCAGGTTGCGCACCTGCACCGAGCCCACGAGCGCGCCGCTCTCGGCGAGCGACAGATAGCTCGCACGGACGGCTCGATCGAGCTCGAGCGTCCGCGCGGTCACCGCGGAGCCGATCCTGAGCCCCTTGCCGTTGCCGGCCTCGATCGTCGCGCAGTCGGGCCACGCCCGAGAGATCGATCACGCGGCCAGGTTTGAGCAGGCCGTTCTTGAGCTGTGGAAGAAGGTCGGTGCCGCCGGCCAGCAGCTTGGACTCGGGACCACCTGGGGCCAGGGCCTTGATGCACTCGTCAACGCTGCCAGGAAGAATCAGCTCGAATCGTCGCACGCGAGGTCTCCGCTTCGCTTCGGGTTTATTATGCTGTCAAAAACACAGTGTACGCACTGCGCGGCCCGGCGCCAAACCGGGCCGACGTTGGTGTACCTTAGCACATCGTTGCAGGCGGAAGAGGAGGCACTCATGCGCGTCGGCTTCATCGGGCTCGGCAACATGGGCGGACCCATGGCCCTCAACGTTCTGAAGGCCGGACATCAGATGGTCGTCACCGACATCCGACACGATCTGGCCAAGCCCCATCTCGCACTGGGTGCCAGGTGGGCCGACACCCCCAAGGCGGTCGCCCAATCCAGCGAGGTCGTCTTCACCTCGCTCCCCGGTCCCCGCGAGGTCGAATCCGTGGTGCTCGGCGCCAACGGCATTCTCGAAGGCGCCGTGCGCGGCACGCTCTACGTCGATCTCTCGACGAACTCCGCGACGTTGATTCGCAAGCTCCACGGCATCTGCGCCGAGCGCGGTGTCGACGTGCTCGATGCGCCCGTGAGCGGCGGCGTGCCCGGCGCGCGCTCGGGCAAGCTCGCGGTGCTGGTCGGCGGCGACGAGGCGCTCTACAAGCGGGTCAAGCCGGTGCTCGATGCCATCGGCGACAAGGTGACCTGGGTCGGCGGCATCGGTTGCGGCACGGTCGCGAAGCTCGTGCACAACATGGTGTCAGCGTGCTCGCGCATGGCCATCGCCGAGGGCATGACGCTCGGGGTCAAGGCCGGCGTGGCGCCCGAGGTGCTGCTCGACGCGCTGTCCAAGAGCTCGTTCGGTCAGGGCCGCGTGCTCAAGGACATGATTCCAAACACCGTGTTCCCCGGCGCCTTCGACGACGTGAACTTCGCGCTCCGGCTGCTCCGCAAGGACGTCGGCCTCGCGACCGAGCTCGGCCGCGAGTACCACGTGCCGATGATGATCGCCGCGCTCGCCGAGCAGCAGCTCGAGGAAGCGCTCGGCCGCGGCTGGGGCGACAAGGACTCGATGACGTTCTTCAAGCTTCAGGAGGAGCGCGCCGGCGTCGAGCTCCGGACGAAGAATCGAGGGGCCTGACACGATGAGCGACGCGCTGGACGGAATTCTCGAATCGAAGGAGGCCGAACGGCTGGCTACCGGCTTCGTCTTCACCGAGGGTCCGCTCTGGCACCCGGACGGCTTCTACTACTTCGTCGACATCCGCCGGAGCCACCTGCACAAGCTCACGCCCGGCAAGGCGCCCGAGCTCATACGCTCGAACACCGGCGAGGGCAACGGCATGACGTTCGATCTGCTGGGCCGCCTGGTCATCTGCGAGGGCGGCAATCGCCGCGTGACTCGCTGGACCGGCGGCCAGAGCGAGGTCCTGATGGACCGCTTCGAGGGCAAGCGCCTGAACCGGCCCAACGACGTCGTCTGCAGATCCGACGGGGGGATCTACTTCACCGACCCGGGCCTGCGCGTGCCGCTCGCCGACCGCGAGCTTGCATCGGCCGGCGTCTATCGCATCGCGCCTGACGGCAAGACCTCGCTCGTCGCCGACTGCGAATACCCCAACGGCCTGGCGTTCTCGCCGGACGAGCGCGTCCTCTACGTGGCCAACACACGCTGGACGCAGTACATCCACGCCCTCGAAATCGGGGGAGACGGCAAGCTCCTCCGGCGCCGCATCTTCGCCGACATGTCATCCGACGAGACGGACGGCGTGCCCGACGGCATGAAGGTCGACATGGAGGGTCGCGTGTTCTGCACGGGTCCGGGTGGGACGTGGGTGTTCGCTCCCGACGGCACGCGACTCGGCATCATCCGCACCCCCGAGGTCCCGGCGAACTGCGCCTTCGGCGGCCCCGATCTCCGGACGTTGTTCCTCACGGCTCGCACGTCGGTGTACGCCCTGCGCGTCAAGGTGCCGGGGCGTCCACACCCCTGGTACACGCGATGATCAACTTCGGTACGTTCCTCCTGATGCAGTCGCCATCCGCGCGCTCGTCCCAAGAGATCTACGCGCGCGGCGTCGAGATGGCGCAGGCGGCCGAGACCCTCGGCTTCGGCAACGTCTGGCTCGCCGAGCATCACTTCTCGACCTACGGCTATCTCTCGCGCCCGGCGCAGCTCGCGACCTACATCGCGGCCAAGACGACGCGGATCCGCGTGGGCACCGCGGTCATCGTCGTTCCGCTCCATCATCCCCTGGTCATCGCCGAGGAGATCGCGACGCTCGACCTCCTGTCGGGCGGGCGCCTCGACGTCGGCCTCGGGCGCGGCTATCAGCCCTACGAGTTCGAGCGCTTCGGCCTCGAGCTCGAGAGCGGACGCGCGCGCTGGGAGGAATCGGTCGATATCCTCCTGAAGGCCTTCGAGGGCCAGCCCTTCACCTACGACGGCAAGCTCTTCAAGATCCCGGAGACGACGATCTTTCCGCAACCTCTCCAGCAGCCGCGCCCGCCGATCTGGATCACGGCGCAGAGTCCGGAGTCGGTGGAGGCGGCGGTGCGCCGCGGGTTCAACGTGCTCACCGGCGGCTTCGGCGTGCCGATCGAACGCATGGCCGAGTTCCGCCGGCTCTTCGACCGACTGGTCGGCGAGTTCAAGCCCGCGCACCCGCTGCGGGTCGGCGTCCAGCGCGCAGTCTACGTGGCCGAGAGCCAGGCCGACGCGCGCGCGGCCGCCGAGGAGGCGCGCTGGAACATGCGCGTGACGCTCTCACTCCGCAACCAGTACGAGCGCGTCGAGCGCGGCCGCGCGATCCCCGTCCCGGCACCGAAGGAGCCCGACACCGACGATCTCCTGGACCGCTTCCTGGTCATCGGCACACCGGACACGGTGATCCGTCAGATCAAACGCGTCGAGGAGCTGGTCGGCATCACGCACTTCAACTGCAGCTTCTGGTTCGGCGATCTGGAGCATGCACGCGTGATGCGCTCGATGGAACGCTTCGCGCGCGAGGTGTTGCCGGCGTTTCGGTAGCTGGGCGACGGGTCCCTAGCAATCGTGCTACTCGCCGCGCGCCAACGGGTGCAGCACGTCGATCGCGTAGCCTACGTCCAAGCGCTGACCCTGCCAGAGCGGCATCGTCGTGCGCGCCTGCAGCGCGCATCCGTGCTCCGCGTGCCGCGCGCGGATGACGGCCACGGGATCCGCCGGCAGATCGGCAGACGGCGGCACTGCTGGGATGATCCAGCCATTCGGTCGCCTGAACTGAAGCTCGCCGTCCGGCTGGCGTTCTACCCGGTAGCCCTCCTCGTGGATCGCGCGATGGTGCCGACGACACAGCATGGTGAGGTTCGAGAGCGTCGTCGGGCCCCCATGGGCCCAGTGGCGGATATGATGACCCTGGCCGAAGCGCACGCCGCAGCCGGGGAATCGACAGCCCTGGTCACGATGCTGAAGCGCGCGGCGTAGCGCGGGCGGGATCGTGCGGGTGCGGGCGCCGACTTCGATGACACGCCCGTCGGAGTCGTGGCGCATCACGACCCGGGTTGCATCGCAGGCCAGGCGCTGCGACGTTCCGGCCGGAACGCGCTGGCCGCCCTCGAGCACGGACTGCCCAGTTTGCTCGGCGTCGACCAGGACGGCAGCGTCGACGTGCACAACGACCTGGTACCGCTCTCCCGGGGTGCCGGGATCGATGCCCTGGTGGAGCGCGGTCTCGGCGAGCAACACCAGCGCGTCGGCCTGCTGCTGCTCCATCGTCGGCGGGTCGGCGTCGGGCGCCGCCTCATGGCGCTGCTGATGTAGGCTCTCACGCGCCGCCTCCAGCGCCTTCAGGAGCACGGCGCCCACCTCCGGCGCCAGCCGCCCTCGGATCCTGACCGCACCGTCTTCGTCTTGATACACGTGCAGCGCACGAGCCGTGTGATGACGAGCGGCTTCCTGAGCCTCGGCCCTGCGGTCCATCCGGCGCCAGCCACGCACGATCCGCTCCACGTGTTCGGCGGTGCCGGAGCGGGCCACCGCTAACAGTCTCGCTTCCGTCTCGGGCGTGGCCACACGGGTCAGCTCACGGACCTTGGCATAAGACAGCTCGCCGCGGGCGAGTGCTTGCGACAGCAACGGCAGCGTGCCGAGCGCGCGCGCCACTCGGACGTGCTCTCGAGCCGCGCCCGGCGCATATCCCACGCGCCAGCTCAGCCAGGCCGCGCAAGACCTAAAGCCATTGTTCCAGCCTTCGCGAGCATCGAACTCGCGGATCAGATCGAGAAGACGCGCGGTCGCCGCTTCGAGATGCGCGGAGAGCTCGGCGATCTCGTCGCCCAAGCGATCGAGATCAGCGGTCGCGGGATCGGGATCGATCACGGCGGTCATCAGCACGTTCATCGTGAGTCTCCTGTTGAAGAGACTCTACTGCGCGATTTCGGACCGACCTGTGTGGCGCGCCGCGAGGCGATCGCGACGCTGTCGCGGCCTTTTCGCGTGGGCGCGCGCCGATACGCATCCCGAACCTTCTGAGGCCCACCAGCGCGGCGTTTGCGGAGCCAGCTCGCAGACGCCGCATCTACGCCGCAGAAGCCTGTCAAGAGTGGAAGTTCAGATACACGAGACCTGGAGAGAATCCGAGCGGGGGAACCACCGAGACCAGCCTAGCTCGTGCCCCAGACCTCACGCGCGACCTCGAGCGCCAGCGCCAGCTTGCGCTTCTGATCGTCCACGGTGACCTTGTTGCCGTGGTGCGTGCTGGAGAAGCCGCACTGCGGGCTGAGGCAGAGGTTTTCGAGCGGCACGTACTTCGCGGCCGACTCGATGCGGCGCTTGAGGGCGTCCTTCGTCTCGAGCGTCGGGAATCTTGGAGCTGACCAGGCCGAGCACGACCTTCTTGCCCTTCGGGCACGTAGCGCAGCGGCTCGAAGCCGCCCGCGCGGTCGGTCGTCGAACTCGAGGAAGAACGCCGTCGACGTCGAGCGTCGAGAACGCGGTCTCGGCCACGTAGTCGTAGCCGCCGCTCGCCAGCCAGGTGCTCTTGAAGTTGCCGCGGCAGGTGTGGATCGCGACCGTCATGTCGTCGGGCACGTCGCGGATCGCGGCGTTCACCGCCTGCGGCGTAGAGCGCCGACGTCCTTCTTCGGATCGTCGCCGAGCTTCGCGAACTGCTCCTGCACCTTCGGATCGCCGAACATGGCGATGGTGGTGTCGTCGATCTGCAGGTAGCGGCAGCCGGCCTGGTACAGGTCGCGCGATCTCCTCGCGATAGCACCGCGTCAGATCGGCCCAGAACTCGGCCTCGAGTCCGGGTAGGTCTTGCGCGATCGAGCCGGTCGCCGCGCGCGTGCAGCATGGCCGGCGACGGCATGCGTGAACTTCGGCGTGCGCGTGGTCGCCGACTTCAGAAACTGGAAATGATCGAGCATGCTGGGCCTGGTGCGCCGCAGCTTGCCGGTCACCTTCATGAGTCGGCGGCTTGCTCGTCGGCGCCCTTGAACTGCACGCCGAAGCGCTCGCCTCGCGGTAGCTCCACGCCGTCGAAGCCGGCAGGAAGTCGATGTGCCACCAGTCGCGGCGGAACTCGCCGTCGGTGATCGACTGAAGGCCGACGACTTCCTGCAGCGTGACCGCCTCGCGGATCGCGCGGTCCTCGACCGCGCGCAGCGCGGCGCGATCGATCTCGCCGCGGGCGGCGCTGGCTCGTGCAGTCCTGGAGCTCGGGCGGGCGCAGCAGGCTGCCGACGTGGTCGGCGCGGAACGGCGGTCTCGTCGCCCCACTCATCGGCCTGCTACCACGCCAGCGCGTAGGTCGGGCGCCGCGGATCGGCGCCGGCGGACAGCACGCCCGTCTGCGGATCGCGCCGCGTCACCACCGCGCCGATACCGCACGCGCCGGCCTCGCTCACCTGGTGACCGAGCGCGCGGAGCTCACCGCGGGTCCGTTCGGGGATGCCCGGCTCGACGTTCAGCTGTCCCGGCCGATAGGCCCTGGGCCAGAACGAGTTGACGAGCGTCTGGGTCGAGAAGCGTGGCGCCTCGACCGCCTGCTGCGGATTCATGCCGAAGACCAGCAGATTCAGGACGAGCTGCAGATCGGCCTGGCTCTGATCGTCGCCGCCCGGACAGCCGACGGTCATGGTGGGCACGCCGCCCTCGCAGATCAGATAGCTCACGAGCGTGGTGCGCGGGCGCTTGCCCGGAACGAGCCCGTTCGGGTGATCGGCGGCGACGAAGAACATCTCGCTGCGCGTGCTGAGCGTGCAGCCGAGCTCGGGAACGAACGCCGATTTCCTGAATACCCCGCCGCTCGGCGTCAGGCAGATCATGTTGCCCTCGCGATCGATCGCGGCGATGTGCGTCGTCCCGTCGGCCGCGGCCGCCGACACGCCGCTCGCGCGAACGCCGGCGGGCGCGCCGGAGCGCCGCGCCGCGCCCCCGTGTCGAGGATCGCCCGGCGCCGGTGCCTCTGGAGTCGCACGATCGCTACGGATCAGTGCCGCGCGCTCCTTCAGATAGGCGGGCGTGAGCAGGTCGCCGATCCCGGTGAGCGCGTCCTCGCGATCGCCGTAGTACTCCTCGCGATCGGCGAAGGCGAGCTTGAGCGCCTCGGAGACCACGTGGATGTAGCGAGCGGAGTTGTGGCCGAGCGCGCGCAGATCGAAGGTTGCGAGCATGCCGAGCGCCTGCATGAGCACGGGGCCCTGGGTCCACGCCGACTGGCCCAGGATCTCCCGGCCCGCGAAGGTCGTGCGCAGCGGCGCTTCGAGCCGGGCTCGGTAGCCGGCCAGATCAGAGGCGCGCAGAAGCCCTCCGACGCGCTCGGAGAACCCGCCGATCGTCGCCGCGACGTCACCGCGATAGAAACGCTCGCGCGCCGCGGCGATGCCGGCTGTTCGATGGCCGCGCGCCCTGGTGTCGGCCTCGATGAGCCGCCGCAAGGTTCCGCCGAGGGCGGGCTGCACGAACAGCTCCCCCACCTCGGGCACGCGCCCGCCCGGGTAGAACACCGCGGTGCCGCCGGGCGGATAGAGGTCGAACTGAGTCCGCGTCTCCGGAATATCGAGTAAGCCGTGCATGTATTCGTACATCGGGAATCCATGCTCGGCGTACTGGACCGCGGGAGCGAGCACCTCGCTCACGCTCTTCGTGCCGTGAGTCTCGAGCAAGGTCAGGTAGCCGTCGACGGCGCCGGGCACGGTGAACGACAGATGCGCGTCCGCTCCGGGACCGGTCGGGATGCGATCGAGCTTGCGCCCGCGAAAGAGTCCGACGGTCGCCAGCGCCGGCGCCGTGCCCTGGCCGCTCAGGGCCAGGGTTTCCCGCGCTCGCGCGTCGTGGATGAGCGCCACGCATTCGCCGCAGAGCGTGTAGGACGCCGTCGGCTCGACCACCGCGGCGGCGAATCCAGCGGCCACGGCGGCGTCGAACGCGTTGCCGCCTGAGAGCAGCATGCGCATGCCCGCCATCGACACGAGCGGATGGCCGCCCGTGACGACGCCCTGCGTGCCCGAAACCACGGGGCGCGTCGTCGCCCGGTCGGCCGCGTGATGCTCGAACTCGTGGACTGCTTGAGTCGGCTTGCTCATCGGCTCACCTCGGCGATACGACCTCGTGCAGCCTGGCCATCATGATATACGCCCCGGCAGTCCTTACGCCCGACGGAAGATCGGACCGCGTCCGGCCACGCGCCCGAGATCCGGGAAGGGCGCGCTCTCGATGCGGTGGCCGCGCGGCTGCACCGGCCCGGGCTCGAGCCCCAGCCGCGTGATCGTGGCGGGGTGACTATAAAAGCCATCATAAGTGTGACGGACGAGCGCATCGAAGGCCTCGGGATGAGAACGCTCGACGCGCCTCAGAAGATCCTCGCGCTGGGCGACGCTCAGACCTGCGAATCCGCGGACATCGTCAGCGCGCGCCGCCTCCTCGATGGTCTCGAGTGCCTGCGAGAGCAACGACCCGGCCTCGGCGGAGGCATCGGCCATTGCCTGGACATGGTCGAGGGCGAGCGCGCCGCTTTCCGGGAAGCCCTCACCCGGCGGCACCAGGGTATCGAGTACCGAGGCCAAAAACTCGCGCGTCATCTCCGCCTCCGGATCATCCCGTCGGCGACGTGCAGAGCCACGGCCTGGATCGTCGAGGTCGGGTTCACGCCGGCGGACGTTACCATCACGCTCCCGTCGACGATGTAGAGATTCGGCACGTCGTGGCACCGCCCCTCGGCGTCGACCACGGAGGTGGCCGGATCGCGCCCCATGCGCGCGGTGCCCATGAGGTGCCAGCCGCCGGCGCGCAGGAGCGGGTTGAACGCGACGTCGTGGGCGCCCGCCGCGTGCAGCACCTCGCGGGCGCGCGCGATGCCGTGGTCGAGCATGCGCCGGCTGTTCTCACTGAGCCGGTAGGACACGCGCGGCGCCGGAATGCCGTTCGTGTCGGTGAGCGCCGGGTCGAGATCGACGCGATTCTCGGGCTCCGGCAGATCCTCGCCGATGACGGCGACGGTGATCGTCCGGTCGAATCGCTCGGCGTACGCCCGCCGATGCTCGCGGCCCCAGGGCACCCGGTCACCGACCGACCCGCCGTTCGCGGACGCGATCGGCGAGAGCCCCCGCGCCACCTGAAACGAATAGCCGCGCACGAAGCCGCGCGAGAGATCCGTCTCGTAGAACTCCTGACTGATGATGCTGCAGCCGACCGGGCCGCGATGACCGCCGAGCGGCTTGTCGAAGACGCCGCGCGCCATCGCGTAGGGATGGAACATGAGGTTCCGTCCGACCAGGCCGCTGCGATTGGCGAGCCCCTCGGGAAAGCACGCCGAGCGCGAGTTCAAGAGGAGCCGCGGCGTGCCGATACCGTTGGCGGCCAGCACGACCGCGCGCGCCTTCTGCGCGTGCTCTCGGCCCTCGCCGTCGTAGTAGACGACGCCGTCGGCGAGCCCATCCGGCCCGAGCGTGATCTCACGCACGCGGGCGCGGGTCACCAGGCGTGCGCCGGACGCGAGCGCCTTCGGCCAGTAGGTGACGTCCGTGCTCGCCTTGGCGCCGATCGGGCAGCCGAGGTCGCAGGGGCCGCAGTTCACGCACGCCCGCCGGCCGTCGTAGTCGCGTGTGAGGATCGCGCTGTCCGAGGGCCACCAGTGCCAACCGAGCCGGTCGAAGCCGCCGGCGATCGTGACGCCGAGGGTATCGAGCGGGATCGGCGGCGTCTGGCGCGGCGACTTCGGCGGATAGGCCGGATCGCCGGTGATCCCGGCCACACCCATCATCTGATCGTTCAGGTCGAAGTACGGCTCCAGGGCGGCGTAGTCGATCGGCCAGTCGTCGGCGACACCGTCGAGACTCCGCACGCGAAAGTCCGAGGGACGGAAGCGCGGGAAGTGCGCGCTCCAGTGAATGGTGCTGCCGCCGACCGCGTTGTACATCAGCGGCGAGATGACCGAGGCCTGGTCGTTGACCGGATAGTCCTGGACCAGCCGCCGCACGTTCGGCTCGGCGCTCCAGTCGGTATTCCGGTGCAGCTCCCAGTCGGCCTGCCAGTGGGGATACGCGCGCGCGTCGACCCAGTCCCCCTGCTCCAGGCACACCACGCCGATGCCGGCCCCGGCGAGCTTCCAGGCGACGGCGGCGCCGGAAGCGCCGGCTCCGATCACGAGAACGTCGGCCCGCTCGTCGGCAGCCTTCAATTACTTGGCGCGGATCTCGGCCATCAGACGCTCGGCGGTGGGCCGATGTCGCATGACCCAGTCGGCGATGTAGCTCGGCCGCCGTTCGTCGAGGACGGTCTTGAGCTCCTGTCGGGCTTCGTCGTAACGCCCTCGTGCGATGAGACACCGGGCTAGCTCGATACGGGCGCGCGTGAAGTGCGGATCGAGCACGAGCGCCTTTCGCAGATATCTCTCGGCGCGGGGGACATCGCCCCCGAACAGCGACGGGGTCTCGAGGTAGAACGACCCGGCGACCGCCAGTCCCGGCACGTTGTCCGGATCGAGCTCCAGCACCGTCTGAATCTCCTGCCTCAGGGTCGACAGAAGAAACGCGGACTGCAGCTTACCCTTCGTGACCGCCCAGCGGCCAAGATTGGCAGCATACCAGAGATGCGCCTCCGGACTCCGCGGCGCCATGTCGATCGCGCGCTTGGCGACGTCGCGCCCGCGCTCGTAGCTCGCGAGCTTGGCGTTCACATCGGGCGCGCGGTAGTCGGCCCAGAGCAGATGGGCCCAGGCCAGCAGGAGAAGCGCATCGAGACTCGGCGTGCGGGCGACCTCGCTCTCGAGCGCGTCGCGCGCGCGGTCGATCCGCGAAAGGTCCTCGTTGAACGACGTGATGTTGTTCCAGGCTTCGAGGAGTGAGCCGCTCGCCCGCGGTGGCGGAGTGACCGCGACGGCGCTGGCGGCCAGCAGCAGCGCCAGACCGCACGCGAGCGCAGCGCTCAGGGCATGTCGCATCGCGGAAAGCGTAGCACGGCCGTCCGGATCACGGCCGCTGAGCGAGAATGGTCTCCACGCTGTGCACGTGACGCACACCGTCCTGCGCACACGGGATCAGTCCTACCTCGTGGCGCAGGATGATCCAGCCGCGATAGGCATCACGCAGCTCATCCGGAGTGAAGTAGTGCACGATCTCGTTCTTCTCGCGGTAGATCCGCCGCTCGGTGAAGACGACGTGGGCGTGGAGCCCGCCCCGGCGCGTAAGCCCCTGGAGCCGGGTGAACAGCGCGCCGCGGTCGTCCCGGGCCACATAGTGGATCGAGCCGCAGGAGTAGACGAGATCGAACGGTCCCCGTACCGGCAGATCCGGTAACGCCGCGCAGACCCACGGCACCTGAACGCCGCGCTCGTCCGCGAGCCGCGCGGCCTTGCGGAGCCCGT
This sequence comes from uncultured Candidatus Rokubacteria bacterium, assembly GCA_963789955.1. GTDB lineage: Bacteria > Methylomirabilota > Methylomirabilia > Rokubacteriales > CSP1-6 > AR31. The sequence continues at coordinate 78,966 of CAWBMV010000003.1, read as the reverse complement.
CGAGCGAGAGGTCGACGCCGACGACGTCGTGTCCCTGCTCGGCGAGAAAGACGCTGTCGCGCCCCTCGCCGCAGCCGAGATCGAGCACGTGGGCGCGGCGGCCCGTGAGCTCGCCGGCCTCGCGGGCCAGAGCCGACGGGCGCGTACCAAAGATGAAGCGATCGGGCGTGTTCACATACTCACGCCCCCACGGGCTCCAGGGCTGCTCGAGGATCGCGACTTTCGCCATGAGCGCCTCCCGCGCTACACCCTCCCGGTGAGCAGCAGAACCAGGACGACGAGCAAGCCCCACATTCTTGGGTCCTCCCTGTATGTGTGTGTACCTAGGCAATAGCTGCAGCCGCGGTGCCAATTGCAAGGCCCTCGCTTGTGCAAGCAACGACGGCGCTCTGCGCGCGGCCGCGTCGAGGGGCGGAAAGATTTACCGAGTAACTTTTACGGGCGACGGTTGCGCGATCGCCGGCCAACGAGGCACGCGTCTTGCTCCCTCGTGATCTTGTTCGATGAACGAAACCGAAAGGAGGCGACATTTCATGAACCAGGACATTCTCACCGGCAAGTGGAAGCAGATGCGCGGTCAGGTCAAGCAGTGGTGGGGCAAGCTCACCGACGACGATCTCGATCGGATCGACGGCGCGATGGACAAGCTTGCCGGCGCGCTGCAGGAGCGATACGGCTGGGAGCGCGATCAGGCCGAGCGTGAGATGAAGAAGCGCTTCGACCGGTACGACGAAGAGCTGCGCGACCCGGCTCGGCGGTAAGTCGTCGCGGACACAAAAAGAGCGGGCGGCCTTTCGACCGCCCGCTCTCGTCGTCGGTCAGCTTCCGGGGGCTAGTTGGCCTTCGCTTGCGACACACGCAGCTCGTTCTTGACCGACTTCACGCCGTCGACCCGGTGCGCCATCTCGGAGGCCTTCGCGGAGGTGGAGATGTTCGGCACCTCACCGCTCAGCACCACGACCCCCGCGTCGGTGCGGACGTCGATCTTCTTGAGGTGCGGGTCCTTGCTCAGGGTGGTCTCGACTGCCTTGGTGATCTGCTTGTCGTTCGCCTGGACGGCCTTGCGCGCCGCCGGGGCCACGACCTGCAGGTCGTTCTTCACGCTCTTCACGCCCTCGACGGTCTTGGCGATGTCGCCCGCGGCCATCTTCGCCTCGTTGGAGTCGACCTTACCGCGCAGGAACACATCGCCCTTCACGGTCTCGACCCGCACCTCGCGGCCCTTGACCCGATCGTCCGCGAAGAGGGCGATCTTCGTCTTCGACGTCAGCCAGCTATCGCTGGTGGCGTCCTTCACTTCCTGCGTGGTCTCTTTGGCCTTGTTTTCCATCTTGTCCATCGTGCTCGGAGCCGTCTTGTCGGTCGCCTTGTCGGCGGCGCCCGCGGTCAACGGGAGCGCGAATAGGACGGCGGTCAGAAGCGCTGCCCCAGTCTTCAGTTCGTTACGCATCGCTGGTTGTCCTCCCAGGTTCTCGGTATCGGTATATGAGTTGATCCCGGCCTGCCCAGAGAGGAGCAATCACCTTGCCAGCACCGGCTGTGTGTACGACGCCGGCGCGGAAAATCCTGTCAGACAGCGATTTAGACGATGCGAATCCTGAACAACGTGATCGGGACGCGCCTCGCCGGGCGCAGTAGTTGTTACGCGGCGGCTCGGTAAATCCTACCCCGCGGTCGACGCGACTCAGGTGATCTCCCATCTCCGACGGTGGTATCTCGCTTATGGGCCTTGTCATCCTCCTCGCCATCACCACGGGGTGCGCCGGCGTACCACCCCACCTCGAGCTGCCGACGCTCGACATCAAGCAGCCGGCGTTCGCGGCCACGCTCGGCGCGTACACGGGCACGACTGTCGTCGGCGGCAACCGCGTGCAGATCTTGCTGAACGGCGAGGAGATCTTTCCGGCGAAGGTCGCGCTGATTCGCAGCGCGCGTCGCACCATCAACTACGCCCAGTACGTCTTCGAGGACGGCGAGCCCGCCAAGGAGATCGCCCGGGCGCTGGCCGAGCGTTGCTCGGCCGGCATCAAGGTCAACGTGCTGCTCGACGCCGTGGGCGCGCTGGCGATGCCCGCGGAGTTTCGCGAGGAGATGAAAAGCGTCGGCTGCAGGGTCGAGAGCTTCCGGCCGTTGAGCTCGTTCGCCATCGATCGGGTGAACTATCGCAATCATCGCCGCATCCTCGTGGTCGACGGCATGGTCGGCGTGACGGGCGGCTCGGGCATCAGCGGCAAGTGGAGCGGTAACGGGCGCCAGGAAGGACACTGGCGGGACACCGATATCCGGATCGAAGGGCCGGTGGTCGAGCAGCTGCAGGGCGCGTTTGCCGAAAACTGGCTGGAGGCGACGGGCGTCGCGCTCGGAGGGCCCGAATATTTCCCGCGCCGCCGCCTCGAGTCGAAGGGTGACGTCGACGCCCAGGTGGTGCGCAGCTCCCCGGCGGGCGGCGGCACCGCGATGTATACGATGTTCCTGCTGGCTCTCGCCTCGTCGCGGCACTCCGTTCACATCACCAACCCCTACTTCGTGCCCGACGACACCATGATCACGACCTTGGTCGGCGCCGCGAACCGTGGCGTCCAGGTCAAGCTCCTCATCCCGGGCGCCATCGACCACAACCTCGTGCGCCAGACCAGCCGCTCGGAGTTCGGGCGCCTCCTGAAAAACGGTGTCCAGATCTACGAGTACCGGCCGGCGCTCCTGCACGCGAAGACCATGGTCGTCGACGGCATTTGGGCGACCATCGGCAGCACCAACCTGGACCGTCGCTCGTTCGCCCTGAACGAGGAGCTCAACGTCGCGATCTACGACGTCGACACCGCCCAGCGGCTCGAGCGGGTGTTCGACGAGGACCTGAGGAACTCGCGCCCAGTGATGTACGAAGACTGGAACCATCGCGGTTTCACGAGCCGATTCCTCGAGATCCTGGCGCTCCCGCTCAAGGAGCAGATGTAGCCGGCGAGCGCTGGTAGGCCACTCGAGCCTCAGGTAAGCTCGGAAGCGTGGTGGGTCTGCTCCTCGTCCTGGCTCTGCTGGTCGGCGCGAGCGAAGCGGCGCCGCTGCAGTCCGTTTCCGCCGCGATCTCGCCCCCGGCGGTCGTCGCCGGGTTGCCCGCGGCGCCCCGGGTCGGCGGCAGGTTCCACAACCTCGACCCCGAATATCACCGGGCGAGCTTGTGGGCACGCGCGCGCTCGCTGATCGTGGGCGCCACATGGCTGGTGGGCGAGCGCCACGTCAAGCCGCTTCCCATCGTCACGCCGGACACGGTCGCGCTTCGTGACAATGCGAGCCAGGCGACGGTGACGTGGATCGGTCATTCGACCCTGCTCGTCCAGCTCGACGGGTTGAACTTCCTGACCGATCCGACCTGGGCGAGCCGCAGCGGCCCCTTCGGCGGGCTCGTGGGAGTCGGGCGCTACACGCCCCCCGCGATCGCGTTCGACGACCTGCCACACATCGACTTCGTGCTGATCTCCCACGATCACTACGATCACCTCGACGAGCCGACCGTCAAGCACCTGGCGCAGCAATTCAATCCGCGATTCGTCGTGCCGCTCGGCATCAAGAAATGGCTCGCGGATCGTGGAATCACGAACGTGGTCGAGCTGAATTGGGGCGAATCGGCCCGGATCGACGGCCTGACCGTCGTATGCACGCCCGCGCAGCACGGCTCCGGCCGGACGCTCCTGGACCAGGGGCAGCGTCTGTGGGCCTCGTGGGCGGTGCTTGGCTCCAAGCGCTTCTACTTCGCGGGGGACACGGGGTACTACCAGCACTTCAAGGAGATCGGCGAGGCGCTCGGTCCGTTCGACCTGGCGGCGCTGCCGATCGGTTCGTATACGCCCCGCGCACTCGCCAAGCCCGTGCACATGTCGCCGGAAGAAGCGCTCCAGGCGTGGACCGACCTGCACGCGGCGAAGTTCCTCGGCATTCACTGGGGAACATTCGCGCTCGCCCGGGAGGCGTACGATGAGCCGCCTCGCCGCATCGCCGAGGAGGTCGGGCGCCGTCACCTCGACGCGGACAGCGTCTGGATCGTGAAGCCGGGCGTCACCGCCGCCTGGTAGGACGCGCGCTCTTGTCGTAGACTCCCCAGACGATCATGGACTCCCCCGGAGTTACACGATCGGCCGATCTTACACGGTCGTCATGGAGTTTTTACCTGCCATCGGCCGGTCGCTTTCATGAAACCCGGCGATTTCCATGGAATTTGCCGTGGCACGGCCCTTGCCCCAGGAAGCCGAGTCCAGCGGGACGAGGAGGCTACCATGGCACTGGATCCGGTCTGCATGATGGAGATCACCCCCGACTCGGCCGAGGCGCAGCTCGTCTACGAGGGCGAGACGATCTATTTCTGTTGTGACGAATGCAAGCGGATCTTCGACGCCGATCCCGAGACGTTTCTCGACGAGATCGAGCCGGTCGGAGATCACGTGGGTCGGGACTCTTAGAGCCACGGGCCCTTTCTGCGGTCGACCCGGCGAGCCCGCGGATCGGCGCGATGTCGGCGACCAAGGGCCAATGACGACCCGTGAGCATTCGCTGAGGATGTGTCTTGCCGATCGCTGATCGATCCAAGAACGAGTTTCTGGCGATTTTGGCCCATGAGCTCCGCAATCCGCTCGCGCCGATCCGCACCGCTGTCCAGATTCTGAATCGTGAGGGAACGCTCGCCCCCGAGTCGCAGTGGGCGCTCTCCGCGATCGAACGGCAGGTTCGGCAGATGGCGCGCCTCATCGACGATCTGGTCGATGTGGCTCGGATGAGCACCAATCGTTTCGAGCTCCGCAAGGAGCGCGTGGATCTGGCGATGGTCGTGCGTCTGGCCGTCGAAACGAGTGGGAGCTTGTTGAGAGCCGGGGGCCAGGAGTTCACGACCGTGCTCCCGGAGGACGCGATCCTTCTCGACGCCGACCCCATGCGGCTGGCGCAGGCGATCGCGAACTGCCTGAACAATGCCGCCAAATTCACGGACCGCGACGGACACATCTGGCTGACCGCGGAGCGTGCCGGCGGCGATGCCGTGATCACCGTGCGCGACACGGGCGTCGGGATTTCTCGAGCGATGCTGCCGCATGTGTTCGAGATGTTCACCCAGGGCGAGCAAACCCGAGCGCGGACTTTTGGGGGGCTCGGGATCGGTTTGACCCTTGTGAAGCGGCTCGTGGAAATGCATGGCGGGACGGTCGCCGCCGAGAGCACGGGACTGGGCATGGGGAGCACGTTCGCCATCCGCCTACCGGCCGTCATCGAAGCCTCGCATTGCCCGCAGCCGCCGGCGGAGGGTCCCGCACACATGAGCCCGCCCGCGCTCCGCATCCTGGTCGTGGACGACAACCGCGACGCCGCCGATAGCCTGGCGATGCTGCTGCGGGCCACCGGCAACGACGTTCGCACCGCCTACGACGGTCTCGAGGCAGTGCAGGCCGCGAGCGAATTCAGGCCCGAGGTGGTGCTGCTCGACATCGGCCTGCCGAAGATCGACGGACACGAGGTCGCGCAGCGTATCCGCAAGGAGCCCTGGGGCCGGCAGATGTGCCTGATCGCCGTCACCGGGTGGAGCGATGAGACCGATCGCGCGAGATCGCGGGCCGCGGGCTTCGACCACCATCTGGTGAAGCCGCTCGACACCGGTCATCTCGCCCAGCTACTGGGCTCCGTCGGGCGCTCCACACTGAGCTGACAACCGTGAACGGCTCGGTCCGCGTCGCCGCGGTCGGCGACCTCCATTGCAAGCGAAGCTCTTCCGGGTTCTTGCAGACGCTGTTCGCCCGGATCGCCGAGAACGCCGACGTGCTCGTGCTCTGCGGCGACCTCACCGACTACGGTCTGCCCGAGGAGGTCGCAGTTCCTCGCCAAGGAGCTGACCACCACGGTGAAGGTTCCCGTCGTCGCGGTGCTCGGCAACCACGACTTCGAATCGGGCAAGCCGCGAGCGAGTCCGCAAGATCCTCACCGACGCCGGCGCGTCGCTGCTCGACGGCGATGCGTCGAGATCGCACGGCGTCGGCTTCGCCGGGGTCAAGGGCTTCGGCGGCGGCTTCGGCGAGCGCGCGCTCCGGCCGTGGGGCGAAGCGGTCGATCAAGCGCGTTCGTGCACGAGGCGGTGGACGAGGCGCTCAAGCTCGAGTCGGCGCTGGCGCGGCTGCGCACGCCCGGACGCGTCGCCCTGCTCCACTACGCGCCGATCGCGGCACGGTCGAGGGCGAGCCGCCCGAGATCTTTCCGTTCCTCGGCTCGAGCCGGCTCGAGGAGCCGATCAACCGCTACCCCGTCGACCGCGGTCTTCCACGGCCACGCGCACCACGGTCCGCTCGAGGGGCGAACACGTCGCCGGCGTGCCGGTCTACAACGTGGCGCTGCCGCTGCTCCAGCAGATCGCGTTTCCCGACCGCTCCGCCCTTCCGGGTGGTCGAGATTCCCGTGACCGCGCCCCGAGCCTGCGCGCCGCCGGCACGCGCCGCAGCCGCGAGCAATGGTACCGGTGACGCCCGCCTCTCCTCCTGCGCGGACGACACATCCGGGCGCTGCGCACGTTCTATCGCGAGGCCATGGAGACGCTGCGCCGCGGGCGCATGCCGTTCCTCGTCGGCGGCGGCCTACGCGCTCGAGCGCTACACGGGCATCGCGCGCACACCGAAGGACCTCGACCTGTTCGTGCGGCCCGAGGACGTCGGGCGGTGCTCGAGGCGCTCGCGCGCGCCGGGCTACCGCACGGAGTCCCGCTTCCCGCACTGGCTCGGCAAGGCGCACAGCGGGGACGACTTCGTCGACATCATCTTCAGCTCGGGCAACGGCGTCGCGACCGTCGACGACGACTGGTTCGCCCACGCGGTCGGCCGAGGCGTCCTGGGGCTCGCCGTGCAGCTCTGCCCGGTCGAGGAGACGATCTGGTCGAAGGCGTTCGTCATGGAGCGCGAGCGCTACGACGGCGCCGACGTCGCGCACATCCTGCCGCCGTGCGCCGAGGACGCTCGACTGGGACCGGCTGCTCCGCCGCTTCGGCCCCGCACTGGCGCGTGCTGCTCGCGCACCTGATCCTCTTCGGGTTCGTCTATCCCGCCGAGCGGCGGCGCATTCCCGGGCTCGGTGATGCGCGAGCTCCTTCGCCAGCTCCAGCACGAGCAGGCCGCGCGAGGCTCCGCGCGACGCGGTCTGCCAGGGCACGCTGCCCTCGCGCGAGCAGTACCTCATCGACGTCGGCGCCTGGAATTACCAGGACGGCCGGCTCGCGCCCGCGCGGCAGCATGACCGAGGAAGAGCACCGCCATCTGGACGGCGGCCATCGACGCCAAGGCGAGCCGACCTCTCGGCGAGCGCCCGCGCGAGGCCCTCGCCTCCGCTACACAAACCGAGACATGATCTGCGAACCGGGACATGATCTCGCCGCCGAGGATCTTCATGTAGCGCAGCTGGGTCTCCATATCGGTCGCCCGCAGACTGACCCAGATCCTTCGGGCCCCCGCCTCGGCGATCTGCTCGATCCGCTTGATCCAGTCGCTCGCGTTGCCAGCGAGGGCGAACCGGTCGAGCGCGTAACGCGTCAGCCCGAGCGCTTCCATGCGCCTGGGATTCCGGCCGTCCTGGAGCACGTGGTCGTACAGCTCGTAGCCGTCGACGTATTCCTGGACCTTCGCGCGCAGCTCGTCGGGCACGTGCTTGCCGTCGAGCCCAAAGCGCATCGAGTGGTTGAGGATCGACGACACCGAGGCCTTGACGCCCTCGATCGCCCGGTCGCGATCCTCGTCCAGCGAAGTCCTGGCGGTGAACCAGACGTCGACGTCGGACGGATCGCGGCCCGCGTCGCGGGCGCCCGCGTGGACGCGGGCGATGGTGTCCTTGATCACGTCGGGGAGCAGTCCGGTGCCGGCGGTGACGCCATCGCCGATCCGGCCGCCCAGGTGCAGCATCCTCGGGCCCTCGGCGCAGATGAAGATGGGAATACGCTGGCGGGTCACGGTGGACGCCCAGCGGACGCGCTGGGGCCGTCCCTGGTAGGTCGCTTCGCCCTTGGCGAGGAGATCACGCACGCACGTCACGTAGTCCTCGATCCGCGCGCGGGTTGCGACCTGGTAGCCGATGTTGAGCACGGCGCTGTCCCCGCTGGCCATGTCCATGAACGCGCGCCCGCTCGTCAAGCTGTCGATCGACGCCAGGAAGGACGCCATCACCTGCGGCTCGCGCGTGAGCGGGTTCGTCGGGCGAAGGCCGACGCGCGCCCGCGGCGCGCCGAGCGCGATCAGCGTCGCCCTGACGTACGCGTCGCCCCCGATGAACGCGGTGTCGTGCGTGCCGACCGCCTCGGCGCCGTAGTCGTCGGCCATCCTCGCGAGGTCGATGAAGCGTTGCGTGTCCTTTTCCTGCAGCAACGGTGTTCCCGGGCTCAGGCTCACTCCGAATGCGACGTTCATGTGGTGTCCTCGCGGTGAGCCGCTCGCGGGCCCCCGCTCACGTAAACTGTCTCGGCCGTCACGAAGTTTGCCCGATCCGACGCCGCGAAGATCACCGCCCACGCGATCTCCTCCGGGCGGCCCAGCCGCTGGAGCGGCACCTCGCGCGAGGCCTGGGCGATCATCGCCGGAGTCTTCCACACCTCGAGCACGCCCTCCGTCTCCGTCGGGCCGGGCGCGACGGCGTTGACGGTGATGCCATGCTTCGCCCACTCGGCGCCGAGGCTCTGGGTGAGCGCGGTCGCGCCGGCCTTGGCCGCCGCGTACGCGGCCATGCCGCGCGCCCCCGTGCGGCCAGCCACCGAGGTGACGTTGACGATGCGGCCGGCGCGCTGGCGAATCATCACGCGCCCGGCGGCCTGGGGAAGAGGAACACGCCGGTGAGGTTGGTGGCCATCATCGCGTCCCACTCGTGGCGCGGGAGATCCTCGAGGGGCGAGCGGATGCGGTAGCCGGCATTGTTCACGAGGAGATCGATGCGCCCGAACTCCTCCACCGTCCGGGCGACCACCGCGTCCACCTGGCGCGGCGTCGCCCACGTCGCACGCGAGGGCGAGCGCCGGCGGCCCTGGGCGCGCACGGTTCGGCCGCGACCGGCTCGAGCGTGGCCGCCTTCCGGCTGCACGCGACCACGTGCGCGCCGACGCGGGCCAGCTCCACCGCGATGGCTCGCCCGATCCCCCTGGCTCGCCCCGTGACGATGGCCACGCGGTCGCGCAGGGTATCATCGCCGGGGTCTCGCCGCCTTACTGGATCACCGAGTGGGGCGTCGCCACCAGCCGCGTCACCTTGATCTGCTCGCGGTCGATGAGCGTGCCGACCTTCGGCGAGATCTCGTTCTTCCAGTAGTCGCTCTGGTAGACCGCGTCGTCGAGGCGCTTGCGCTCCTGCTCGTTCTCGAAGCGTCGGATCCAGACGTAGGTGTTCTCGTCTTCCTCGCCGACGAAGCTGCCGAGGATGACCATGCCCATCTTGACCTGGAACGGGATGATCTCCTCTTCCATGCACTTCACCCACTTCTCGCGCTGCCCGGGGCGCATCTGGTACTGACGGAGCTCGAAGAACATGCGGGCCTCCTTGGAGTAGAAGTTCGCCGAAGAGAGTACACCAGGGCCGGACCGTCGAGACCGTGTATGATCAGGTTCCTGTGATCCGCCACCTGGTCGCGATCTCGCCCCCGACCTTGCCCGATACACCACCCCTCGAATATGTAGAGGCTGCCGCCGCGGCCGGCTACGACGCCGTCGGGCTGCGCCTCGCGCGGTCGCCGCTGTTTCCGTTCTACCCGGTCGTCGGCAACGCGCCGCTGATCCGCGAGCTCAAGCTGATCCTCGCGAGCTCGGGTCTGAGCGTGCTCGACATCCTGACCTTCTATCTGCAGCCCACGACCGACTTCGACGCGTTCGAGCCGGCGCTGGAGCTCGGCGCGGAGCTCGGCGCCCGGTACGCGCTCGTGGCCGGCGACGATGCGGACTGGGCGCGCCTTCGCAACAGCATGGGGCGCTTCTGCGACATGGCCGCGCAATTCGGGATCTCCGCCGCCCTCGAGTTCGCGGTCATCCGGCCGCTCGCGACCCTGTCGCAGGCGCTGCGCCTTCTCTCCCGAGCTCGGCCGCAAGAACGGCGTGATCTGCCTCGACCCCCTCAATTTCGTCCGCGGCGGCGGGAGCGCGGCATTCCTGCGCGGGCTCGAGCCCCGGCTGTTTCCCTACGCGCAGCTGTCCGACGGCGTCCTCGCGCCCGGCGAGCCCGATCTCTCGAAGCTCGGTCGGATGAGCCCCGACGAGCGCTGCATGCCGGGTGACGGCATCGTGCCGCTCCGCCAGATCCTGGACGCGCTTCCGCCCGGGTTGCCGCTGAGCGTGGAGATTCCGATGCCGAAGTCGGTCAAGCTGCCGGCGCGCGAATGGGCCCGCGCGACGGCCGAGCAGCACGCGCCGATTCCTGGAGGAGTACTACCGCGGCAAGCAGGCGGCGCCGTCGTCGTAAGCGCGCGCCCTGCCGGGCCGCGCGCTCCCGTGGTACTCTTGACTTGCCTGCACCTCGGCCTTACCCGTTTGACGCTCTCGGGCGTCGAGACTCCGGTGAATCTGGCGCATCTTCTCCTGCTGCGACTGCCCCCTCGGCGAGGCCATGGAAAACGCTGACCCTCGTGCGCTCATCCGACACTTCTCCCTCTGGGATGTGGAGCGCAATGCAAGCTGAAGCGATTCGTCTCCTCATCCGGCAGAAACTCCAGGACGGCCGGCTGCCGCTTGGCAGCATCCCGAGAGCGTTTGGGCGTCCAGGCAACTGGCAGAAGTGCGACGCCTGCGAGGAGAGGATGCCGCACGCCCTGCTCATGAAGGAGGTCTACCCGTCGACGAGCGACAGGAAGTCCGTTCGCTTCCACGGCGACTGCTACAGACTCTGGAATGACGAGCGTCGCGCTGCTGTAACGCCGTAGAGCCTGGCTCAGAGCGGCACCCGCCGCGCCCGCCCCCGAAGTGGTACAGTCCGCTCCATGAAACCAGCGAGCAGCGGATCCTGACCACGCACGTCGGTAGCCTTCCCCGTCCCCCGGCGCTTCGCGACTTGCTGGTGCAGCAAGATCGTGGCGAGCCCGTGGACACCGCCGCGCTCGCGCGCGAAGCCGAGGCCGCCGTCCGTCACGTCGTGAAGCAGCAGCTCGCCGCCGGCGTCGACATCGGCAACGACGGTGAGCAGCCGCGCGTGGGCTTCTCGACGTACCCGGCCCGGCGGATGAAGGGCTTCGGCGGCGAGAGCAAGCGGCGGCTGTCGCTGGACCAGATCGACGCATCCCGACTACACGGCGCGGCTCGCACGGCAGCGCGCGGGCGCCGCTCGCATCTCGAACGCGCCGCAGGCGGTAGCCGAGGTGGGCTACACCGATCTGAGCGAGGCGGAGGCCGAGTGCGGCTGTTCCAGCGCCGCTGGCACGGAGCGATCGAAGTTCGCCGAGGCGTTCATGACGCGGCGTCGCCGGGCGTGATCGCGACGATCATGCTCGACGCCTTCTACGGCTCTCACGAGCGCTACATCCGGGCGCTGGCCCGCGAGATGCGCAAGGAGTACGAGCTGATCGTGGCCCGGGGCTTCGTGCTCCAGCTCGATTGTCCCGATCTCGCGATGGAGCGCGCGCGCTTCTTCCAGGACGAGTCGCTCGACGGCTTCCTCCGCGCGGTCGCGCTGCACATCGACGCGATCAACGAGGCCGTCGCGACCATTCCACCGGACCGGATCCGCCTCCATCTCTGCTGGGGCAACTACGACGGGCCGCACACGCACGACGTGCCGCTCGAGCCGCTCCTGCCGATCGTCTACCGCGCGCGGGTCGGCGCGCTGTCGCTTCCACTCGCCAGCCCGCGGCATCAGCACGAGCTGAAGGCGTTCCGCCGCCACCCGCTCCCCGACGGGATGCTGTTCCTGCCCGGCGTCATCGATTCCACGACCAACGTTGTCGAGCATCCGGAGGTCGTCGCCGACCGCATCACCGCTGCCGTCGCCGCGGTCGGCGACCGGACGCGCGTCGTGGCTGGCGTCGACTGCGGCTTCGGCACGTTCGCCGGCTCGCAGCTGGTCGAGGAGAGCGTGGTGTGGACGAAGCTTCGCACGCTCCGGGAAGGCGCGGACCTGGCAACGAAGCGTCTGTGGGGCTGATTGGCGGTTCGGGGCGGGCAGGGCGGCGGTAGGGCTCGCGCGGCCACGCGGCACGCGTTCGCTGTTCCGGGGCGGCTGGGCTCCATCCAGGCGCGCCATGTCCGACGACGCGTGGAGGGAACGGGTCGCTGCGACCCCTACCGCCGCCCTGCCCGCCCCGCGTCGCCGTCGACTCCCGAAATGCGGCGACGCCTCGCGCGAGCGAAGCCACCCTAGCCAGCCTAGTCAGGAGAACGTGCATGGGAATGCTCGACGGGAAGGTCGCGATCATCACCGGCGCGGCGACGGGGATCGGGCGGGCGAGCGCGGTCGCCGTTCGCGCGGGCGGGCGCGGGGTCGTGATGACCGATGTGGGAGGACGAGCTGGCACCACCGTCGACGGCCGTGCGCACCGCCGGTGGTGAGGTCGCGCCGGTCATCGCCGATCTCGCGAGCCCCGCCCCGTGCCCCGCGCCGTCGAGATCGGCGCGCACGACGTGGGGGCCGGCTCGACGTGCTGTTCAACAACGCCGGCGTCGGTACCATGGTGGTGGGTGGCACCGTCGAGACGATCGACCTCGAGCGTGGGACCTCGCGCAGGACGTGAACGTGCGCGCGATGTACCTCGTGAGCCGCGCCGCCGTGCCCGCGATGCGCGCCGCGGCGGCGGCTCGATCATCAACACGGCGTCGGTGTCGCGCCTTCCGCGGCTCGATGAGCCGGCCGACCCACGCGTACGCCGCATCGAAGGGCGCGGTGCTCGCGCTCACCCACGCGATGGCGGCGTCCTACGGCCGCGACCGCATCCGGCGTCAACGCGATCTGTCCCGGCACGATCCGGACCCGACTGACCGCGGACATCATCGAGGGCGTGGAGCAGGAGGCGGCGGAGGGCGCGGCATCCCGCTCGGCCGCGTCGGCGAGCCCGAGGACATCGCGCGCTGCGCGCTCTTCCTCGCGTCCGACGACGTCGCGTGGATCAGCGGCGCCGAGATCGTCGTCGTCGGCGGGGCGCTTGCCGCCACGAGCGGAGCGACGCTCAGCCGACGAACACACCACCCGACGGGTGCAGGAGCTCGCCGGTGAAGTAGGACGCGTCGTCGGAAGCCAGGAACAGCGCGGTCGACGCGATCTCCTCCGGCTTGCCGTAGCGTCCCATCGGCGTCACGCTCATCGCCCAGTTGGAGCGCGCCGCGTCTGCGCGCATGGCCTCGGTCATCGGCGTCTCGATGAAGCCGGGACCGATCGCGTTGACGCGAATGCCCTGCGTGGCAAGCTCTTGCGCCAGGCACTTCGTCAGCATCCAGACGCCGGCCTTGCTCACGCTGTAGGGGGCGCTCGTCGACGGCATCTTCGACATGATCGACGCGAGGTTGATGATGCTGCCGCCGCGTCGGTGCTCCGTCATCCAGCGCGCCACCGCCCGGTTCGAGAACAGGACGCCGTAGAGGTTGACGTCGATGACTCGACGGAACTGATCCATCGGAATGCTCAACAGCGTGTGCGGCTGGTACGACGTCGCCCCCGGCACGCGCACGGCGCCGATGCCGGCCGCGGCGACGAGGATGTCCACCGCACCGAGCGCATCGACGCACCGCTTGACCATCGCATCGTTCGCGGCCTCGTCGGTCGTATCGACCTGGACCGCCACCGACTTCCGCCCAGCCCCCTCCACCAGCTGCGCGGTCTCCGTCGCCGCCTTCAGGTCGAGATCGGCCACGCAAACGTTCGCTCCCTCCCCCGCGAACCTCATGGCACAGGCCCGACCGATCCCACTCCCACCCCCGGTCACCAACGCCACCTTCCCCTCGACCCGTCCCGCCATGTCCGATCCCTCCCGCTGTATAGTCCGTCTCGTGCTGGTCCGTGCGTCACGCCAGAGCCTGCGACCTAGGCCTCCCTTCGTCAAGCCCAAACCCTCACACCCGACTAGCCACCGACGTGCAAAGCCAGTAACGTACCCGCCAGCAGCGATTACGAGGAGAAAGCGCATGGGATATCTGGACGGAAAGGTTGCGATCGTGACGGGCGCCGGGCGGTTGCGCGGCATCGGCCGGGCGACGGCGATCGCGCTCGCGAGCGAGGGCGCCGACGTCGTGGTGACGGGCACGGGCCGTGATCCCGCCTCGTACCCGGACGACGAAAAGCAGGCGGGATGGAAGGACGTCGAGAGCACGGCCCAGCAGATCCGCGAGCGCGGACGCCGCGCCCTGACGTGGGTCGGCGACGTGAGCCGGGCTGCGTCGGTCCAGGATCTCGTCGATCGCGTCATGGCCGCCTTCGGGCGAATCGACGTGCTCGTGAACAACGCCGCATACCCGCGCGGCAACGACCGCGTGCCCGTCACCGAGCTCGACGAGACCGTGTGGCACCGCGTGCTCGAGATCAAGCTCACCGGCGCGTTCTTGCTGGCCAAGCGCATCGTGCCGATCATGGTGAAACAGCGCTCGGGGCGCATCATCAATCTCTCCTCCGTCGCCGGAAAGCGCGGCAGCCCGAATACCGCGGCGTACAACGTCGCCAACTTCGGCATCCAGGGGCTCACGCAGTCCCTGGCCATGGAGCTCGCGCGTCACGGCATCACGGTCAATGCCGTCTGCCCCGGCACGATCGACACCGCGCGCATGGACGTGCTGGGGCGCGGCGCCGGCTGGCAGGCCCAGCTCGAGCGGATTCCGATGGGACGCGCGGCCAGCGACGAGGAAGTCGCCGGACTCATCGGGTTTCTCTGCTCGCCGGCCGCGGCGTTCATGACCGGCCAGTCGATCAACATCGACGGGGGCGTCGTGATGTGGTGAGCCGCGGCCCGCTGATGCGAGGTTTGACGTATGATCTGGCCCGATGACGCTTCGTCCGTTCGTCTGCGGCTGCCGCCATGCGGCCGATCGCGAGATCGCGCTGGCCACGCGGCGCCGCCGCGATCGGCGGCGCGCGCGGCGCGCGGGCGCCACGCGCCCGGCGCCGCCACGCGCGAGACGGCCGCCGCTCCGGGCGTGCGCGGCTACTCGCCCCCTCCGCCGCCGGTCAGCCCCATCCGCGGCCTGATCGACTTCCACACGCACGCGGCGCCCGACGTCTTCGGCCGCGCCGTGGACGACGACGAGCTGGCCTCGCTGGCCGCCGCGCGGCAGATGGAAGCGGTGGTGTTCAAGAGCCACGTCACCCTCACCGCCGACCGCGCGTGGCTCGCGCGCAAGCACGTGCCCGGCGTCAAGATCTTCGGCGGCGTCACGCTCAACCGCGCCGTCGGCGGGCTCAACCCGCAGGCCGTCGAGTGGATGTGGCGGATGCAGGGCGGCTACGGCCGCGTCGTGTGGTTCCCGACCTTCGACGCCGACAACCACGTGCGCCACGCGGGCACGGCGCCCTCGG
Source organism: uncultured Candidatus Rokubacteria bacterium (assembly GCA_963789955.1). Lineage (GTDB taxonomy): Bacteria > Methylomirabilota > Methylomirabilia > Rokubacteriales > CSP1-6 > AR31. Next base: position 63,505 of record CAWBMV010000003.1, on the reverse strand, counting down.
GCGATCCGCGTGGTCGACGAGCGCGGCGCGGTGCTGCCGGCGGTCGCGCGAGGTCCTGAAGGTCTGCGCCGCCCAGCGGCTCGTCGTCCACACGGGGCACGCCTCGGCCGAGCAGGCGCTGGCCCTCATCGCGGCCGCGCGCGAGGAAGGCTGCGACCGCATCGTGGTCACCCACGCGCAGTTCGACGTGGTCGGCATGAACGAGGCGCAGATGAAGAAGGCGGCGGCCATGGGCGCGAAGATGGAGCTGTGCGCGCTCGGCATGCTGGTGGGGCCGGAGGCGCCGCTCGAGTGGATGCGCCACTCGCCGCGCGTGCCGCTCGCCGATGACCGCCGCGTGCATCAAGAGCGTCGGCGCGCAGCACTTCGTGCTCGGCACCGATCTCGGCCAGACCGGCAACCCGACGCCCGCCGATGGTCTCCAGATGTTCGTGGCGGCGCTCGCAGGCCGAGGGCATCAGCCGCGAGCAGATCCAGACGATGGGGCGCGAGGTGCCGGGCGCCCTCCTGATGGGCTAGGCGTCCAATGCCCGACATCCTCACGGTACGCACGCCGACGATCGAGATCGGGTACGAGGCGCACGGCAATCCTGGAGGTACGCCCGTCGTCCTGCTCCACGGCTTTCCCGACGACGCGCGCGCGTTCGACGACGTCGCGCCTGCCCTCGCCACTGCGGGCTGCCGCGTGCTCGTCCCCTACCTGCGCGGCTACGGGCCGACGCGCTTTCTCGATTCGAACGAACCGCGCATGGCGCAGCAAGCCGCGATCAGCCAGGACCTGCTCGAGTTCATGGCCGCGCTCCGCCTGGCCCCGGCCGCACTCGCCGGCTACGACTGGGGCGGGCGCGCCGCGTGCATCTCGGCGATCCTCGCGCCCGAACGGGTCCGCGCGCTCGTCACGATCGGCGGCTACAACGTCCAGAACACGGTGACACCGGCGCCGCCGGCCTCAGCGAAGGCCGAGCGCTCGTACTGGTATCAGTGGTACTTCAACACCGAGCGCGGACGCCAGGGGCTCGAGCAGAACCGGCGCGACATCTGCCGGCTCCTGTGGCAGGAATGGTCGCCGACCTGGCGATTCGAGCCGGCGGCGTTCGAGCGTACCGCCCCGTCGTTCGACAATCCCGATTTCGTCGCGGTGGTGATCCACTCGTACCGCCACCGTCACGGCAACGCTCCGGGCGATGGGCGCCTGGACGCGATCGAGCGGCGCCTCGCCGAGCGGCCGGCGATCACCGTGCCCACCGTGATCCTTCACGGCGCGGACGACACGGTCGGCCCGCCCAAGCGCGCCGAGGCCGAGCTTCCACAGTTTCCGGCGGGAACCGAGCGGCGCGTCGTACCGGGCGTCGGTCATTTCATGCCGCGCGAGGAGCCGAAGGCGGTCGTCGACGCCCTCCTGAAGCTCCTCCACTAGGACGAATCCCACATGCGCATCGAGATCATCTGCACGGGTGACGAGGTCCTCACCGGGAAGATCGTCAACACCAACTTCAGCTACATGACGCAGAAGCTGGAAGACGTCGGGCTCGCTGTCGAGTGGGAGACGACGGTCGGCGACGATCGCGAGAATCTCCTGCTCGCGTTCAAGCTGGCCGGGCAGCGCGCCGACGCGGTCATCGTCAACGGCGGCCTCGGCCCCACGATCGACGATCTGTCACAGGAGATCGCCGCGCAGGCTGCCGGGGTCGAACTGGTGCTCAACGAAGGCTGGCTCAAGACGATGGAGGAGTTCTTCAAGCGGCGCAGTCGCGTCATGCCGCCGAACAACACGAAGCAGGCGATGCTGCCCTCGACCGCCGAGGTGATCGACAATCCGATCGGGACGGCCTGCGGCTTCGCGCTCGACATCGGCCGCGCGCGCTTCTTCTTCACCCCCGGTGTGCCGCGCGAGCTCCGGCGCATGCTCGAGGAGCAGATCATTCCCCGGCTGCTGGCGAAGAGCGGCCTGCAGGCGACGATCCACCTCAAGCGGTTCCATTCCTACGGGCTCGGCGAATCCCACGTGGACGCGCTGCTCACCGGCGTGGAGCAGCTCGTGCCCGACGGCAGCGTGAAGCTCGGGTTCCGCGCGCACTACCCGCAGCTCGAGACCAAGCTGACCGTCCGCGGCCGGGACATGGACGACGTCCGCGCCAAGCTCGCGCCGGTCGAGGGCGAAGTGCGCAAGCGACTCGGCAACTTCATCCTGGCCGAGGACGAGCAGACCCTGGAGGGCGTCATCCTGTCGGCGCTGACGGCCCGGCAGGGCTCCCTCACGGTCGTCGAGACCTTCACGAGCGGACAGATCGCCGCGCGCTTCGGTCACCTGACCGGCGCGGAGAAGGTCTTCCGGCGCGGCATCGTGGCGCGCGACCTCGCCGAGATCTACGCCGGGGTCGGCCTCGACGGCGGCCCGCCGGCGGGCGAGCTCTCGCGCGAGACGGCGGAGGCGGTCGCGCACGCTGCGCGACGGCGGACCGGCGCGAGCCACGCGCTGGCGGTGCTGATCGATCTCGACGACGGGCCGGACAAGATCGACTTCGGCGGTACCATCTGTCTGGCGGTCGCGACCGCTGACGGCGCCGAATCCCGGCGCAGTCGGATTCTCGGAGGGCGCGAGTGGGTGCGCCTCGGGGCCACCGAGATGGGGCTCGACTGCCTGCGCCGCTATCTCCAGGGGCTGCCGGTGGCCGAGCGAATCGACTTCGAGAAGACGTGAGGAGCCGCACCAAGGAGACAGCGACATGCTGATCGTCGACGCGCAGATCCACATCTGGAAGGGCCACAAGCCGACGAACGCGAACCACCGCCAGATCCCGGACTACACGGCGGACGACGTGCTGAAGGAGATGGACGGAGGCGGAGTCACCGCGGCGGTCATCCATCCGCCCGGGTGGGATCCGAACTCCAACGCGCTGGCGGTCGAGGCCGCGCGCCAGCACCCGAATCGGCTCTCGATCCTCGCCAACTTCCCGCTCGACAAGCCGGAGAGCCGCTCGGCGATCGACGGCCTGAAGAACCGGCCCGGCCTACTCGGGCTTCGCTTCGCCCTGCTGCAGCCCCATCAGCAGACGTGGCTCACCGACGGAAGCCTCGACTGGCTGTGGGCCACCGCCGAGCGGGCGAACATGCCGATCGCGCTGCTCGGCCCCGGTCTCATGCAGGTTATCGGGCCTATCGCCGAGCGCCATCCCGGGCTCAAGCTGATCATCGATCACTTCGGGCGACCGGACGCGGCATGGTCGAACCTGCCCGATCTCGTCGCCGCCCGAACCGAACGTGGCGCTCAAGGCGACCGGCGCCCGAGCTACTCGGCCGAGCAGTACCCGTATCGCGACATCCACGGGCACATCCGGAAGCTCTACGACGCGTTCGGTCCCGACCGCATGTTCTGGGGGACGGACATCACGCGGATGCCGTGCCCGTGGAAACAGTGCGTCACCATGTTCACCGAAGAGCTGCCGTGGCTGACGGCGAAGGACAAGGAGCTGATCATGGGGCGGGCGCTCTGCAACTGGCTCGGCTGGAAGCTACCGGCCTGACGGAGTCACAGCATGAAACAGATCCTGCTCGATCGCTACGGCCAGCCCGAAGAGGGCCTGCGCTGCGCCGACGTACCGGATGTCGGCGCGCCGGGCGCCGGCGAGGTGGTCTTCGAGGTCCTCGCGTTTCCGATCAATCCGGCCGACATCTCGTTCTGTCGCGGGACGTACCGGCTGAAGCCAGAGCTTCCGGCGACGCCCGGAGCCGAATGCGTCGGCCGCGTCGTCGCGGTCGGCGCCGGCGTGACGCACGTGAAGCCGGGGGAACTCGTCATCAACCTGCAGCGGGAGAACTGGACCCAGCAGCGTCCGCGTCAAGGGTGACGACGTCATCGCGATCTCGGACGGTATCGATATCCAGCAGGCGGCGATGCTCCGGATCAACCCCGCCACGGCGCTCCTGCTCCTCACCGACATCGTCGCCCTGAAGCCCGGCGACTGGATCATCCAGAACGTCGCGAACTCGGCGGTGGGGCGTCTCGTGATTCGTCTGGCTCGCCCGCGAGGTGTGAAAACCGTGAACGTGATCCGGCGCGAGTCGCTGTTCGGCGAGCTGAAGGCGCTCGGCGCCGACGTGTGCGTGGTCGACGGCCCTGACCTGCCCGCTGCGGTCAAGGCGCAGACCCACAGCGCGCCGATCCGTCTGGGCCTCGACGCCGTGTCGGGCCGCGCCACCGCTCGGCTCTCCGCATGTCTCGCCGACGGCGGAGTCGTCTGTAACTACGGATCGATGACGGGCGAGGACCCGGTGATGTCCCGCAGCACCTTGGTCTCGGGCGGCCAGTCGCTCGTCGGGTTCATCCTGGGCCGCGGCCTCAGCACGCGATCGCTCGAGCAGATCCGCGCGATCTACGCCGATCTCGGCCAGCAGGTCGCGAAGGGCAACCTGTCGGCGCCGGTCGAGATGGTCTATCCCATCGAGGACATCAAGGAGGCAGTGGCCCACGCTCAGCGCGGCGAGCGCAGCGGCAAGATCCTCGTCGCGCCGAACGGGCCGGTGTGAGAGTGGGCCGGCCGGGGCTCTCGTGAGCCCCGGCTGGCGCCCGCGCTACTACCGACCGTGATCCTTGTCGTCGTGCTTGTCGTCGTGATCGCGACGATCGCGGTGGATCTGTCCGCGGATCTCGCCCGCCGGCAGCGCCGTCGTATGGATATTGGCGTAGGCGGTGTTCGAGGCCAGCGCGTCGACGAGCGCGTCGAAGTCATTGGCCAGGACGTTCTGCGTGGCGATGGCCAGAACGTTCGCGCTGGTGAAGGTGCCCGTCACCGTCCCGGAATTCACCGGGCAGGGCTGCGTGCCGGCAGGGGCTGTGGCGACGTTCGCACAGAAGAACACCATGACGCCTCCGGCCACATGCCGCTTACCGAAATGGATGTGCGCCTGCGTCACGGTGCCGGTGAGCGGCCCGGTGGTGCCCACGCCCGTGTAGGTCAAGGTCCACTTCGCGGTGCCCGCCTTGCGGTCGAGATCGAGATGCAGCGTGCCAGTGCCATTGGCGCGGATGGCCCCGGTTGGGCCGGCCAGCGCCCCGATCTCCTGGAATCCATTCAGGTGCGCGACGAAGTCCTCGGCGTAGGCGTAGCTAGCTGAGAACACGACGAGCGTAGCGAGCAGCACGGCTGTGATCAGCTTGTCCCGGCGCATGGCGTCCTCCCTTACGGAATGAGTGTGACTTCCCCGCGTCCACGAGCCTCTAAGAGACACCCCCTCCCCTGTTTGATTCAAGTGAATTTCGAGCGACGAAGCAGCTAGTAAACGGACGATCCGAATCCGAGGTTCCCACCGAGAAACCGGCCCTCCGTTCTCACTGGTGAGACAGCGCGCAGTCCGCGCCGAGGCGGTATAAGAGGGGTATGAACACGATAGGGATCGGTCAATCCCCTCGACGCAAGGAGGATGAACGGCTCATCACGGGCCGCGGCCGGTTCATCGACGACATCGCTCCGCCGGGCCTCGTCCACCTGGCCGTCGTCCGGTCCACCCACGCTCGGGCGCGAATCGTCGCGATCGACACTGCGGCGGCGCGCGCGCTGCCAGGTGTCGGCGTCTTCCTCGCCGACGATCTGCCCGGTCTGGCCGAGCCCCTACCCGCCGCGCGCGCGGATCGGACCAACCCCTATGTCCGCCTGGACACGCCGCGCTCGCAGCCGCCGCTCGCGCGCGGCGAAGTGCGCTACGTCGGCGAGCCGATCGTCGCGGTGACCGGTCCCGATCCATACCAGGCCGCCGACGCGGCCGAGCTCGTCCGGATCGAGTACGAGCCGTGGCCCGCGGTCGTGGACGCCGAAGCCGCGATGACGGCGGCCTCGCCGACGGTCCACGAGGGCGCGAGCAACGTCGTCGGCCATGTCGTCAAGGTCATCGGCGACGTCGATCGCGCGTTCGCCGCCGCCGACGTGGTCGTCGAGGACCATCCGTCCCACGGGCGCGTGACCTCGATGGCGATCGAGACGCGTGGCCTCTGCGCGGCGTTCGATCCGGTCACCGGCAGCATGACGGTGTGGGCGGCGCACCAGGCGCCCTATCACCTGCGCAGCGTCGTCGCGGCGCGGCTCGGACTGCCGGCCGAGAGCGTGCGCGTCATCGCACCCGACACCGGCGGCGGGTTCGGCCCGAAGGAAGGGATCTATCCGGAGGACGTGCTCGTCCCGCTGCTCGCGCATCATCTCGGCCGGCCCGTCAAATGGATCCAGACGCGCACCGAGTTTCTGTCGAGCTCTCACCAGGCGCGGCAGCAAGCGCATCACGCGCGGCTCGCGGCGACGCACGCGGGGCGCGTGCTCGGCCTCGACGTCCGCATCGTGAAGGACGTCGGCGCCTATCACTACTTCTCGGTCCACGAGCCGACGAACACGATCAATCACCTGCCCTCTCAGTACAAGGTGCCGGCGTTTCGCGCCGAAGGGTTCGCGGTCGTCACCAACAAGACGCCGAGCGCGCCCTATCGCGGTGCCGGGCGGCCCGAGGCGATCCTGGTCGTCGAGCGGCTGCTCGACCGGCTCGCGACGAAGCTCGGCCTCGATCCCGCCGAGGTCCGGGCGAGAAACCAGATCGCGCCGGCGGAGATGCCGTATCGTCCCGGCCTCGTGTACCGCGACGGCGTGCCCGTGAGCTACGACGGGGGCGACTATCCGCTCGAGCTGCGCGCGCGCGCTCGCTCTGCTCGACTACGCCGGCTGGCGCAAGCGTCAGGCCGACCTGCGCGCGGACGGCCGACGGATCGGCCTGGGCATCGCCGGATATCTCGAAGCGGGCGGGAGCGTCCGGCCCGGCGAGTGGGCGACGGTGAAGGTCGACGATCGCGGCCACGTCGAGGTGCTCATCGGCGTCTCGGGCTCGGGCCAGGGCCACGAGACGGTCTTCGCGCAGGTGTGCGCCGAGTATCTCGGCGCGGCGTTCGACGACATTCGCGTCCGCGGCGGCGACACGACCCTGGTCCCGTACGGCTATGGAACCGGAGCCAGCCGGGTCGCGGTGAACACCGGCAACGCGGTCGCCGTCGCGGCCGCGGACGTGAAGGTGAAGGCGTGTCGCGTCGCCTCACGCCTCCTCGAGTGCGCGCCCGACGACGTGCGGATCGAAGACGGCCGCGCGTTCGTGGTCGGCACGCCCGGACGCGCGATTCCGCTCGCCCAGGTCGCCCGCGTGGCCCTGAGCGACCGGGGCCTCGTCGAGCTCGGCGGCCCCGGGCTCTGGGCCACGAAGTTCTACTCGCCGCCCACGGTGACGTGGTCGAGCGGCGTCCACGCCGCTGTCGTGGAGGTCGACGTGGAGACCGGCCGTGTCGTCATCCTCCGCTACGCGATCGTGCACGACTGCGGCCGTCAGCTCCATCCGGTGATCGTCGACGGCCAGATCGTCGGCGGCTTCGCCCAGGGCCTCGGCGTCGTCCTCGGCGAGCACGTCGTTCACGACGACGACGGCCAGCTCCTGACGAACACGCTGATGGACTACCCGATCCCGCGGGCGGACGACATGCCGCCGCTCGTGATGGAGCATCTGCAGTTCGCCACCGACCACAATCCGCTCGGAGTGCGCGGCGTCGGCGAGGGCGCGACCGGGCCGCCGACCGCGGCGATCGCCAACGCCGTCGCGGACGCGTTCGAGGGGCGGCTCGACATCACGAGCCCGGTCCTCACGCCGCACCGGGTGTACACGTTGCTACGAGACGCTGGATTCGCGCTCGACTGAGCGCCGGAGGAGGACGTCATGGCAAGGCTGACATCGATTACCGACAAGAGCCAGGTCGCCGCGAAGGATCAGCCGATCGTCGACTCGATCGTCGCGAGCCGCGGCGCGCTGCAGGGGCCGTTCACGATGTTCCTGCACTCGCCCGAGCTGGCCGGCCGCCTCGCGCATCTGGGCGCCTATGTGCGGTTCGAGGGTTCGCTCGACATGCGCGTGCGCGTGCTCGCCGCGATGACGGTCGCGCGCGAGCTGGAGGCCGTGTACGTCTGGGGCGCGCAGACGGGCGGCGCGCGGCGGCTCGGCGTGCCGGAGACGACGATCACCGCGATCCGTGAGAACCACAGCCGCGGCATCCCGGCGGAGGACGCGCAGATCGTCGACTTCACGCGCCAGCTGATGCGCAAGCACCGGATCGACGAGGCCACCGCGAAGGCGCTGATCGGCCGCTTCGGCAACGACGGCTTCATCCAGCTCACCGGCGCGATCGGCTACTACAGCATGCTGGCGATGACGGTCAACGCCTGCGAGCTCGAGGCCGCGCCGGGCGCCGAGGTGCTGAAAGTCTAGACGCGCCTCAGGGATTCACCACGGTCACGCGGACGTTGACCCGAACGCTGGCCGTGGTGCCCCGTGCGGTGGGCCCGCGGCCCGCGATCGCGTACTGGTCGCGCCCGGTGTAGCCGGGGTTCGGGATGTAGTGCGCGACGTCCGGCCCGGACAGCTCGAGCCTGCCGTGCTGGGGCTCTTCGACGGCGTGAAGCTCAGTGGTCACCATCCCGGCGTCGACATCGCTGTGCATCCTGATCCGGCAGGGCTTGCCGGTGTTGACAACCGTGACGTCGACCGTGGCGCCTCCCGGAGCCGTTGCGCCGCGAAACCGCGGAATGCGGCAGACGGGTTTTGGGTCGTCCTGCGCGAGCGCCGGCCACGGGACCAGCGACACGAGGCCGGCGAGCAGCACGAGCCCGGCCGTCCTCACCGCGTCGTCTCGATCTTCCGCGTCACCGACTTCGAGGTCCCGAACGTCGGGATGAACGCCGAGTGCTTGCCCGGCCCGCCCGTCACGACGATGTGAATGTCCTCGGGCTTGCCGACGATCGGGCACAGCGCCTCGTCGTCGCTCTGGTCGACCCAGTCGGGCCAGTTCTCGGCCTTGTACATGGCGCGCAGCTTGAGCAGGCCGACCTTGTTGCGGGCGCGCTCGTAGAGAAACTTCTGTACGTCGGCTCTGGACATGCCGCCCGAGGCGACGGTGTGCGCGTGCTCCGGACCGAAGGCCACCAGGACATCGCCGCGGACGACCGAGCCGGCGTTATTGTGGCCGATCGTCGTCATCGTGTCGGCGACGACCGTCAGGGTCGTCTCGGCCGAGGTACACACGTGGTCGTTGATGTTGTGCGGGCCCTCGCCGGAGAACACCGTGACCGTGCTGTCGCTCTTGCCGAATCCGCGCGCCACCCGGAACGGCTCCCAGGGCGTGGCGGCTTCATTTTCCGCGACGCAGTAGCTGAATTTGGCCGGCGAGCCGTGCGTGGCCTGATCGCCCTCGCCCGGGATGGCGCCGCCAACGTTCATGAGCACGAGCCGCATCGCCCGACCGATGGACGCGTTGGCGCGGAAGCCCGGGCCGAAGGAGCCGTGGCGGAAGTTGAGCGCGAGCTCGTCCACGATGGGCCCGGAGATCAGCATCATGACCGCGCAGGGATGCGTGGTCGCCTGCACACTGTAGAGACCGAACGCGGGATCGGCGGCGGCCTGCAGCGCCGCGATCAAGACCGGCATGTACTGCGGCCGGCACCCGGCCATCACCGCGTTGACCGCGATGTTCTCCACGGTGGCCTCGGCCCAGCGGGGCGGCACGACCGCGATGACCTCGCCGGCCCGCCGGCCGGAGCCGGCGATCATCGCCTGGACACGCTCGGCGGTGGGCAAGACGAAGGGCAGGCCATCGGTGAGCCGCCGCGTGTGAAAGGTCTCCAGCGCTTCATCCTCGTCGGCGAACGTGAAGGACTCGGGCGCCGTCGCTCCCGGGCTCGCCGCGGCGGCGGCTCCTCGGCTGGCCACCTCGCCCGTCAGGCCACGAATCACCTGATCGAGCGCGTCTTCAGCGCGCTGGTGAATGACCGCGAGGGACTCACCGCCGATCGGATGCTTGATGATGGCCAGCGGCAGATCGGGCATGCCCAGGTTCTTCGACTCCTCGCGCGCCAGCCCGATGAACGCTTCGGTGCAAATCGTCACCGTCGCGACGCCCTTCCGCTCCAGCTCGACCGAGTCGTGGATACACCACGACGTGCACGACCCTCAGTCGCTGATCGCGGTGATGACCGCGCCGACCTCCTTCGCGTAGGCGTCGAGCCCCTCGGCACCGATCGCGGCGCTCGGCTTCTGCTTCGTGACGGCGCCGGTCACCGAGTGGTGCTGCCCGATCAGCTCGACCACGCGCTGCTGGAGCTCGAGCGAGTTGGGCTTGCTGTTGTTGAGAATGCCCAGCTTGACGCCGTCGAGCGACCGAAGACGCGGCGCGATCGGCTGCGACCCGACCCGGTTGACCCCTAACGGGCTCAGCACGGTGATCCGGCTCATCGTGAGTCCTCCCGCCGCGTAGTTCGCGCTGCAGGCCGTCGCGGGGCTGGGGCCCCGCCGGCCGAGGCGCGACTCAAAGTAGAATAGCGCAACTAACGCGGGGGGAGGATCTATGAGGCCATACGAGGGGATCAAGATCATCGATATCACCCATGTGCTCGCCGGGCCGTTCGCGGCCTACCAGATGGCCCTGCTGGGGGCCGACGTCATCAAGGTCGAGCACCCCACGGACTACGATCAGAGCCGCGATACGGGCGGCGATCGCACCCTCAACCGGCAGCAGATGGGCACGGGCTTCCTCACCCAGGCCTCGAACAAGCGCGCGATCACGCTCAATCTGAAAACGGAGAAGGGGCGCGAGATCTTGAAGAAGCTCGTGAAGGACGCCGACGTCCTCGTCGAGAACTGGCGCTCGGGCGCGTTCCCGGCGCTCGGGCTCGGGTACGACGATCTGCGGCCTCTCAATCCGCGGCTGATCTACTGTTCGATGACCGCGTTCGGCCAGGACGGTCCGCGCGGCGTGCAGACGGCCTACGATCAGCTGATCCAGGCCACCTCCGGCATGATGGCCATGACCGGGACACCCGACGTGAACCCGATCAAGACCGGCGCGCCCGTCATCGACTACGCCACCGGGACGATGTGCGCGTTCGCGATCGCGTCCGCGCTCTTTCAGCGCGAGCGCACGGGACGCGGCCAGTACATCGACAGCTCGATGCTCGACGTGTCGCTGATGCTGATGGGCTCGCACATCACCTCCTACATGCGCACGGGCCACGAGCCCAAGCCCAAGGGCAACCGGATGGACCGCGCCAGCAGCCAGCTCTACGAGGCCAAGGACGCGCCGCTGATGATCGCGGCCGGCAACCGCGGCCAGCACGAGCGATTGTTCCGCGCGGTCGGCCGTGAGGACATCGCCGCGCAGTCGAGCCACGACGAGCGCGAGGAGCTCTACGAGACGCAGACCGGAGAGCTTCAGAAGATCATCGAGCAGCGGACCGCCGACGAGTGGGAGCAATACCTCCAGAGCCGCCACGTCCCGGCCGGGCGCGTGCGACGCCTCTCGGAGTGTCTTCAAGATTCCCAGCTCGCGAGCCGGCGCGTGCTACACCGCCACGAGAAGATCGAGGGCATCGAGGGCCCGGTCACCGTGCCACTGGCCGCGTTCAAGTTCGCCGAGGGCGGCCCGAGCATCGAGACCGCACCGCCGCGCCTGGGCCAGCACACCGACGAAGTGCTGGCGAGCCTCGGCTACTCGAAGGACGACATCGCGAAATTTCGGGCGGACGGTGCGATTTAACGACGTGCCGGCGAGGGGCGCTGTGGCTATGGCAGCAGATCGGCGACAGCGATCCGGCTCGACGCGAAGGCGAGCGGGACGGCCACGGCGGGCGGCACCAGCGTGATGACGGACCGGTACCGCCACCCGTAGAGGGCGGACGGGTCGGGGCTCGGATCGCGATGGATCTCGAGAACGCGATCGACGAGGTTGACGGTCCAGTAGTCCTCGATTCCGGCCCGGGCATAGAGACTGCCCTTCTGCTGTCGGTCGAAATGAAGACTCGAATCCGAAACCTCGACGGCAAGCACGGGATGCTCAGGGTGTGCGTGGCGATAGTCGCCGGGGCGCCCCGGGACGACGGCCAGATCGGGCTCGGGCTCGGACTCGTCGTCGAGTGACACCGGCTGCTGCGTCCTCACGATCCATCCCGACGGAAGGCCGGCTCGCAGTGCGTATTCGGCGCTGCTCACCGCCGAGCTGTGATGCGCGCCCTTAGGCTCCGCAACGATGAGCTGGCCCCCGATGAGCTCGAGGGGCTCGCCCTCGAATACGCCGAGGTCCACGAGCCGGTCGTACTCGATGCGCGTCCAGCGTCGGAGCGTGAGCGGGGCTTGCGCCATGCTCTCACTTTAAGTCCGCGCGGAAGGCGATATCAACGTCGAGCTTCGGAGACGCATGTCGACTGGACGCGCGGTATCATGCCTCGCACGAGCCCTGAAAAAGGAGATAGCCATGCCTCCGCTCCTGCGACGCTCTTCGCTGATCCTCTTCGGCTTCGTTCTCGTGATCCTCGCGGCCGCGCTCGCGTCCGCGCAAACGGCGCGCGGTCACGGCGCCGAAGCCCGCGACATGGAGCTAGTCGGCCACGACGATCTGCAGGGGCGCTCGGCGTACCAGCCGACGCTCCACAAGCAAGGCGGTCGCTTCATCGCCTACGTGGGCCATCACGGCGGCAAGTCGAAAAACCCGCTCACGGGCGTCGACGAGGACAACGGCACATCGATCGTCGACGTCACCGACGCGGCGCGACCGCGCTATCTGGCGCACATCCCCGGAGCGGCGGGCGGCGGCGAGCAAGGTGGGGCGCAGATGGCGCGCGTCTGCGATCGCCAGGGCAAGACGTACCTGCTGCGGACGTTCGGTAACGCGGTCCCGAACTCGGGCCACGAGGTCTGGGACGTGAGCGATCCGGCGAAACCGCGCAAGGTCAGCACGGTCGTCACCGGGCTCACCTCCACGCACAAGAACTACTGGGAGTGCGACACGGGTACCGCCTATCTCATCTCGGGCGATCTGGCCAAGCCGGATCCGCTGCAGCCCGGGGCCTCGGGCTGGCGCACGTCGCGCATGACGAAGATCTACGACCTGAGCGATCCCGCGAAGCCCGTCTTCGTGCGCGACTTCGGCCTGGCGGGCCAGGAGCCAGGTTCGACCGCGCCGGGTCCCGTCCCGCCGGGCGCGCACGGGCCGATGGTGCTCGGCAATCGGGTCTATTTCGCGTACGGCACCAGCGCCGACGGGATCTTGCAGATCGTCGACCGCCAGAAGCTCCTCGCGGGGCCGAAAGAGCCGACCACGGCCAACCTCAACGCGCCCGAGATCAGCCGGCTCTACATGTCGCCCAACTGGGGAGGCCACACCGCGTTCCCCGTGCTCGGGATGACGATCGGCGACTGGGCCCCGAACACGAAGGGCCACATGCGCGACTTCGTCGTGCTCGTCTCGGAAGCCATCGCGAACGAGTGTCGCGAGTTTCGCCACGGCTCGTTCATGATCGACATCACGACCGAGACGCGCCCGTTCGGTGTGGCCACGTTCGAGGTGCCCGAGTCTCTCGGCAAGTTCTGCCAGCGGGGTGGCCGATTCGGGCCGCACTCGAGCAGCGAGTCGTTCGCGCCGATCTTCTACAAGAAGCTCGTCTTCATCGCCTACTTCAACGCGGGCGTGCGCGCGGTGGACATCCGCAACCCCTACGCGCCGCGGGAAGTCGCGTTCTACATCCCAGCAACGACGGAACGGACCGCCGAGCGCTGTGTCACCGAGCCGACCCGGAGCTGCAAGGTCGCGATCCAGACCAACAACGTCGAGGCCGACGAGCGCGGCTTCGTCTACCTGGCTGATCGCGCCAACACGGGGCTGCACATCGTGCGGCTCACCGGGGAGGCCGCGAAGATCATCGGGAATTGACTAGGCGACGCGGGCTGGCGATCTGCGAAAGCTTGCTCCCGGCGTTCACGTAGCTCGCCGTAGCGAGACCGTCGCCCAGTCACGGGATCTCGCCAACTGGCGCTAGCGTCGGCCTTAGTCGCCTCGGGCCCACGGATGCAACACATCGATCGCGTAGCCGACATCCAACCGCTCACCGCGCCAGAACGGTGTCGCGGTCCGCGCGTCCAGAACCGCTCCCTGAACGTGATTCTGCGCTCGCAGGACGCTGACCGTAGTCGGCCGGCACCGTCGACGCGACGCGGTACCTCCGGCAAGAGCCGCCCATCGGGGCGGCGGAACCGAAGCTCGCCGTGATGGTCGCGGTCCACCTGGTAGCCCTCCTCGTGAACGGCGCGATGGTGGCGCCGGCATAGCATCGCCAGGTTCGAGAGCGTCGTCGGTCCTCCCTGCGCCCAATGCCTGATGTGGTGGCCCTGACCGACGCGCACGCCACAACCCGGAAAGCGACAGCCGTGGTCGCGATGGTGGAGCGCGCGGCGTAGAGCGGGCGGGATCGTCCGCGTCCGCGCCGCGACTTCTACGACTCGCCCGCTCCGCGCATGCTGCATCACGACCAGACTGGCGTCGCAGGCCAGGCGCCGCGACGTTTCCGCGGAAACGTGCTCGCCGTTCTCGAGCGCGGACTGCCCGGGCGCCTGGGGATCAGCGAGCACCGGGGCGTCCACGTGAACGACCACCTGGTAGCGCTCGCCCGGCGCTCCCGGATCGATACCGTGATGGAGCGCCGTCTCGGCGAGCAGTGCCAGCGCATCGGCCTGCTGCTGCTCGAACGCAGGCGTGTCCGCGGAAACGTCCGCCGAGCCGGCGTCGTCGAAGGTCCGCTGAGTCCGCTGATACAGCGCCTCGCGCGCCGCGGTCAGTGCCTGGATCAACAGCTCGCCGACTTCGGGCTCGAGCCGTCCACGGACTGTGACCATGCCGTCCTCATTCCGATACACATGCAACGCGCGGCTACGATGCCTGGCGGCTGATTCACGGGCCTCCGCTTTCTGATCTACTCGCCGCCAGCCACGTACGATCCGCTCGACATGCTCCGCCGTCCCCGCCCGCCCCACCGCCAGCAGGCGCTCTTCCGTCGCGGGAGTCGCCACGCGAGTCAGCGCACGGACCTTTGCGTACGACAGCTCCCCATGGGCCAGCGCCTTGGCCAGACGCGGCAGGGCGCCGAGCGCCCGCGCCACCCGGACCTTCTCGCGTGCGGCGCCGATGTCGAACCCTACTCGCCAGCTCAGCCAGTGCGCGCACGAGCGGAAGCCGTGATTCCACCCTTCGCGAGCGTCGAACTCGCGGATCAGATCGAGCAGACGCGCGGTCGCCGCTTCGAGGTGCGCGGAGAGCTCGGCGATCTCGTCGCCCAGGCGATCCAGCTCAGCGGTCGAGGGATCGGGATCGATCACGGCGGTCATCAGCACGTTCATGGTGAGTCTCCTGAAGAGACTCTACATCGCGATTTCGGACCGACCCTGCGTGGCGCGCCGCGAGGCGATCGCAGCGCGGTCGGCATTTTTCGCGAGGCCACGGAGCTGTCGCGCCTCCTGGCGCCTTTCCGAGGACCACGGGCGCGTCGTCTACCCCGCGGCGTGGGCACGCCACGGATGCACACCAGCCAACATGTCAAGAGTGCACGTTCGGATACGGTTGGCCGTAAGCGGACCGTCGGACGTCAGATTGCGTCGACTACCCGGGGAGGCCGGACTCCTTGCAGACACGCTCGCCGACAGCGACACTCATATTGTGGTCAATATTCGACAATGAGGGAATTCACTGATGAACACCCGAGGGATTGTGTGCGCGAGCCTGTTCGCGCTGTCGATGGCAGGATGCGCGTCGACGTCGCCCGCGCCCGCCGGCGTGCTGGTCGTCGATGACGCGAGTCGAGTGAGCGGATGTCGCGCTCTTGGCACCGTTGCCGACGACGCGCTCGACGATCTTCAAAAGAAAGCCGCGAAATTGGGCGGCAATGTCGCGCTGATGACCCCGCAGCGAACGTCGAAGGGCGGGTACTTCGGTCTCCAGGACTACATGACCGCCGACGTCTATCGCTGCGAGGCGACTCAGGCGACTCCGAAGAGCTAAGAGTCGCCCAGCGGCACGATCGCGTACATCCGGGGCTGGTTGCCGACCACGCGCGTGACGTGGCCCTGGCCGGTCAGGTCCTCGGCCAGCACCACGTCGCCCGGCCCGACCCGCGCGACCGTGCCGTCGCCGACCTCGATCTCCGCGGTGCCCGAGAGCGAGATCGAGTACTGCCGCCGCGGGGCGCAGTGCCAGTTGAGCACGTAGCCCGGCGGCGCCACGCGAAACGCGATGCCGCTCGCCGACTGCATCGGCGTGCCCTCGCCGTGGGCGCCTTCGACGTCGGAGAACGGCTTCATCGCCAGCGGCACCTCGGCGATGTGAGACTTCCCGTCCGAGCCGCTGTACACCCGAAATACTTTCGGCATTGCTGTTCGTCCCTGTCGTCGCCGGCGCGCTCAGCGCGCGGCGGCGGCCGCCTCCGGCATCTGGCGGACGACCTTGGTCTCGTGCACGGCCGGCGAATAGATCTCGAGGATCTCGACGTCGTCGGAGCAGTCGAGCTCGTTGTGCACGATCCCCGGCGGCTGCAGGATGCAGTCGCCCTTGGTGAACGTGTGCTCGCCGTGATCCTCGTAGACGAACTTGATCCAGCCGTTCAGCACGTAGAACATCTGGAAGTCGCAGTTGTGCTGATGCAAGCCCGTGGTGTGCAAATCGTGGTCGCTGCCCGCTTCCTTCTTGATCCGGATCGTGTGGGCCCGGAACTTACCGTGCGTCGCGTTCTCGATGCCGAGATCGCGGTACTCCATGAAGCTCCGCAAGCCGGTCTTGTAGACGGCGTCCTTCGCCAGGCTCGCGCTGAACAGCTGCTTCTGCTCGCTCATGGCCGTTCCTCCTGTTCTAGGGTGCCGCAAACTCGAACGTCGTGCCGACCGAGCTGGCGATGAACCGCCCGGGCAGCCGTTGCATGACCGCGCCGATGGCCTCGATGCCGGTGCAGTGCTGCGGGACGATGTGCTCCACGTCGAGGCCGCGAAACGCGTCGACCACCCGCGTGATGCGCGCATCGTCCAGCCCGCTGAGATGAAAGCCGCCGATGACGGCGTGCACCTTGGGAATCCCCGTGAAGCGGACGGCGTTGCGGCAGATGCCGACGATGCCGCGGTGCGAGCACGACGTGACCACGACCAGCCCGCGGTCGCGCACGTTGGCCACCAGGGTCTGCTCGCCGATGAAGGTGTCCTGGAGTAGCTCGCCGTCCTCCTCGACGCGGAGGTTCGACGGAATCGTCTCCCAGTCCTCGGTGGCGTGCATCTCGCCGGAGAGCCACACCCCTTCGGCGATCGGCGTCGGCTTGGCGACGAGCCGCACGTCGATCTCGTACCGCTCGATCTCGTCGCGCGAGAGGCGCCCGCTGTAGACCCGGCGCTCGCCGCGCTGCTGCCAGCGGGGCCTGAAGTGATCGACACCGCCGTAGAAGGCCAGATCCTTCCGGAGGCGGCGCCGCCAGGAGTGCAGGAAGCCGGTCAGCCCGCCCCAGTGGTCGCGGTGACCGTGCGAGAGGCCGAGCGCATCGATCGAGCCCGGATCGAGGGCCAGCTCGCGGAAGTTGTGGTTCATGGTGTCCGGCGTGAGCCCGAAGTCGAGGGCCATCGTGAACCGGTCTCCGCCCCGGGTGACCTCGACCAGGTGAGCCAGACCGTGCTCGGCTCGAAGATCCGGCATCTTGCCGGCCACGAAGGCGCTGTAACGGCGGGCAATTGCATCGTCCTGGCGCAGGTTGTCGATGTAGTTGTCGACCACGGTCGTGACGCGGATCCGGTCGACGGTGCCCGGCGGCATGCGCGTATCCTACCAGCGGAATGCGCCCCGTGACTGTCGATTCCGGCCCGGTGTCGGCGTCGTATAGATGAGGAGGAACGGAACCCATGCGCTACATGCTTCTGATCAACAACGACAAGTCGGCGCCGCCCCCGCAGCAGGCCCAGATGGAGGCCATCATGAAAGGCCACCAGCGCTTCGGCGAGGAGCTCATGGCCGCCAAGAAGATGGTCCACGGCGAGCGCCTGCGCGGCGACGAGGACGCCAGCCGCATGCGCTTCAAGGCCGGCCAGCGTCAGGTCACCGACGGGCCGTTCACCGAGACGAAAGAGGTCCTGGGCGGCTTCTACCTGATCGACTGCGACTCGAAGTCGGAAGCCATCGAGTGGGCGAAGAAGATCCCGCTCGGCGAGGGCGGCACCATCGAGATCCGTCCCGTGTGGCCCATGTGAGTCGACGCCACGCCGTAACGGCCGCCGGCGGCGCATCGAGTAACATCTTGGCTCGTGACGGAGAGCGCTCACGAGCCAACGCCGGTCTCCGACGCGCACGCGCGCGTGGCGGAGGCGTTCCGCCAGGAGTACGCGCGAGTCGTCGCGTCGGTGCTCCGGATGGTGCGCGACATCGACCTGGCCGAGGAGATCGTCCAGGAGGCGTTCGAGCAAGCGCTCGACCGCTGGCCGGTGACCGGCACGCCGGATCGGCCGGGCGGCTGGCTTCTCACGACGGCTCGGCGACGCGCGATCGACCGTCTCCGGCGCACGCGCCGGGCGGGAGCCAAGGCCGAGGCGCTTGCCTACGAGGCCACGCTCGGCGCGGACGATGGGAGTCCGGACGTGAGCGATCCCGAGACGATTACCGACGACCGGCTCCGGCTGATCTTCACCTGCTGTCACCCGGGCCTGCCGGCCGACAGCCGCGTGGCGCTCACCTTGCGGCTGGTGGGCGGCCTCTCGACCGTCGAGATCGCGCACGCCTTTCTCGTGCCCGAGCCCACGATCGCGCAGCGGCTCGTGCGCGCCAAGCGCACGATTCGCGACCGTGCCCTGCCCTACGAGGTGCCCGAAGGGGCTGAGCTGTCCGAGCGACTGCCGGCCGTGCTCGCGGTGGTCTACCTGGTCTTCAACGAGGGCTACGCCGCGCACAGCGGCGACGCGCTGGTCCGTCACGATCTCTGCGCCGAGGCCGTGCGGTTGGGCCACATGCTGGCCGAGCTGATGCCGGGCGAGCCCGAGGTGCTCGGTCTCCTCGCGCTGATGGAGCTGCAGACCTCGCGCATCGCCACACGCGCCGACGCCGACGGCAACCTGGTGCTGCTCGCGGATCAAGACCGATCGCGCTGGGATCGAGCGCGGATCGCCAGCGGGCTCGACTTGCTCGGCCGAGCGGGGCCGATCGCGCGCGCCGGCCCCTACCAGCTCCAGGCCGCCATCGCCGCCTGCCATGCGCGCGCGGCCTCCTGGGAAGCGACGGACTGGGAAGCCATCGTGACGCACTATCGGGCGCTCGCCGAGATCGCGCCGTCACCGGTGGTCGAGCTGAACCGCGCGGTGGCGATCGGACTCGCGCGTGGCCCGGCCGCCGGGCTCGCCGCCCTCGACGGCATCGACGCGGCGGCGCTCCGCGGCTATCACCTCTTGCCGGCCGCGCGCGCCGACTTCCTCCGCCGGCTCGGACGCGCCGCCGAGGCGGCCGCCGAGTACCGCCGCGCGCTCGAGCTCACCGACAATGCGCGCGAGCAGAGCTTCTACGCGTCGCGGCTCGCGGCCGCCGAGCGGCTCAGCGGCCCGGCCTGAGCTTCAGATCCTCGTAGGGCGCCGAGTACGAAAAGCCCTTGATGTGGTCGACGCACGCTTCCTCGACGCGGGGTCCGACGCCCCAGAGGAAGGCGAGCTCGTAGATCGGCACGTACATGGCCCGGTCGTACACGATCTGCTGGATCTGGTGCAGCAGCGACTCGCGCTTCTTCCGATCCAGCTCGCGGCCCTGACGCTGATAGAGATCCTCGATCTCCGGCACCACGCCCGAGGCGTAGATCCCGCCCTTGGTCACGTAGACCTCGATGCGCGTGGCCGCATTGCCGGCCGGCGCGCCGAGCCCCATGATGACGCCCTTGATCTTGTGCTCGCGCCACGCCGTGAGAAACGCGGCCCGCTCCATCGTGCGCAGGCGCGTGCGGATGCCGCCTCTTGCAGATAGTTCCCGATCGCCTCGGCCAGCGAGAAGAACGGCGGGAACGGCGTCAGCTCGCCGGCGTCGAAGCCCGAAGGATACCCGGCCTCGGCTAGGAGCTTCTTGGCGCGCGCGGGATCGTAGGCCGGCGGCTCGAACGTCTTCGCGAACTCCAGGGTACGCGGGACGAGCCCGCCGGTCGGCCGCGAGAGTCCAAGCGTCTCGGCCTGATTGAGGGCGCTCCGATCGAGCGCATGGCTCGCCGCCAGACGCACGCGCCGGTCGGCCCAGGGCGACTTCGGATCCCATTGCTCCGGCAGATCGAGAAACACGACGCCGGGCGGCATCGCGGCGGCCAGGCGCAACCCGGGCGACCGCTTGACCTCGGCGGCCACGGGGCCGCTCAGGAGATAGACGATGTCCACGTCGCCGGCCTTGAGCGCGGCCGCGCGCGTGGTCTCATCGGGCATGCTCCGGAAGACGAGCCGCTTCACGCTCGGCACCTTGCGCCAGTAGCCGTCGAACGCCTCCAGCACCAGATCGATCCCCGGGTTGAAGCTCACGAACTTGTACGGCCCGGCGCCGATCGGCGCCTTCTTGAAGCCGTCCTCGCCGACCTTCTCGACGTACTTCTTGGGCACGATCCACGCTGCGCCGGTCGCGGACGTGCCGTAGAAGGTCATGAAGTCCGGCCACGGCTCCTTCAGCTGGAAGCGCACGCGCCCGGGGTCGACGATCGTGATCTCGCGCACGCGATCCTTCAAGAGCTTCGCCGCGGCGCCGTGGTAGCGCTCGAACGAGAACTTCACGTCCTCGGCGGTGACCGGGTCGCCGTTGTGAAACTTCACGCCCTTTCGGAGCACGAACTCGTAGGTCAGGCCGTCCTTCGACGTGGTCCACGACTCGGCCAGGCTCGGCGTGTTGTCGCCGCCCGGCATCGGCTTCACCAGCGCGTCGTGGAGGGCATACAGCACGAGAAACGGCGTGATGAACGCCTCGGTATCGCTCGGATCGAGCCAGCGCGCGGCCAGCGTGACGTGAACACCCCACGTCATCGTTCCCGCGGGCGGGTCCGCGGCGAGCGCCGGCTGAGACCACACGGACGAGAGCAGCAGGGTGACCAGCACGGATCGGATCACGAGCGATTTCATCGCGCCTCCCGTGAAAGATCGACGAGTCCAGCTAAGGTATCATCGGCGCGGAGGCTATCATGAAGATCAAAGCGCTCGACACGTACTTTCTGTCCGCGCCTCTGCCGCAGCCGGTCCGCACCTCCACGTCGACGATCAGCCGGGTCAGCGAGCTCATCGTCCGGCTCACGACGGATTCCGGCCTGGTCGGCATCGGCGAGGCGCACGGCCCCTTCCTGTCCCAGGGCGGTCCGGAGGCCATGAAGGCGGTCGGCCAGATCCTCGAGCGCGTCACGCCGCTGGTCGTCGGGCAGGATCCGTTCAAGGTCGAGCGCGTCTGGCAGGATCTGTTCGCGCTCACCTATACGAGCGTGCGCGGCATTCCGACCCTGGCGCACCAGCGCCGGCAGCTCGTCACGGCCATCAGCGCCATCGACATCGCGATGTGGGACCTGATGGGCAAGGCCACGGGCCGTCCGGTGCACGCCCTCCTCGGCGGCGCGCTCCGCTCGAAAGTGCCGGCGTACGTGACCGGGTTCTATTATCGCGACGGCGAGCGGCCCGACGATCTGCGGCGCGAGGCGGCGCTCTATCTCGAGCACGGCTACCGCACCGTCAAGGTAAAGGTCGCGGGCCTGCCGCCCGAGGCCGACGCGGAGCGCGTCGGCGTGATCCGCAAGGCGGTCGGTGACGACGTGGCGATCATGCTCGACGCGAACCAGGGCTGGGATCTGCCGAGCGCCGTGCGCGCGACCCGCCTCTGCGAGCCCTACAACATCTTCTGGCTCGAGGATCCGATGCCCTGGTACGACGAGCGCCACGCGCTGCGACGGCTCAAGGCCGAGGTGAACGTGCCGATCTCGGCGGGCGAGACGGAGTTCACGCCCTTCGGCCTGCGCACGATGGTGGCCGAAGGTCTGGTCGACTATCTGATCATCGACTCGACCTGGGCCGGCGGGCTCACGGTGTGGCGCAAGGCGGCGGTGATGGCCGAGCTCTACCAGGTGCCGCTCGCCGCCCACCACGATCCCCAGATCCACGTCCACGCCGTCGCGGCGAGCCCGACCGGCTTCATCCTCGAATCGTTCGCCGATCCGACGCGCGACCCGCTCTGGTTCGAGCTGTTCCGCGAGCAGCCGAAGATCGTCGACGGCTTCATGGCCGTCCCCGATACGCCGGGGCTCGGCCTCGAGCTGCGTCAGGACACGCTCGAGAAATACGGGGTCAGGCTCGGCTGAGCGCGCGACGCGAGAGGCCCCCTTGAACGGAGCGCTCTCGAACCCCCCTAGGATGTTAGATTAGCCGACCATGACAAGGGTCCTGTTCGTACTGCTGTTCCTGGTCCCGGCCGTCGCGGCGGGTCAGACGACAACGGGGCAGGAGCCACCCCCCGCCAGTGAGTTCAACCTGCGTACCCCACCACCGGAGACGATCCCGTCGGCTCCGAAGATGGAGTTCCCGGTGCCGGTCCCTACGGCGGGGCGGCCAGTGCAGCTCTTCGAGTTCCATCCGCTCATCGGGGCTTCCGAGGAATACACCGACAACTTCAACCGGACCGTCACGAATCACCAGGACAACTTCCGGTCGATGGTCTCGCCCGGGATGAACGTCCTGATGGACGCCGGCCCTCTCACTGGACAGGCGACGTATACGTTCTCCGGATTTTACGACACTGCCGCGGACGAGCCTGGTTACTTCAACAATTTCGCGGGCCGACTTTCGTGGGAAGCGACGCCTCGTCTCAAGCTCAACCTCGGAGCAAGCGTGAACCAGAGCGATGAGCCGTCTCAGGCGGACAGTCTCGGACTCCGCCAGGTACGGAGCAAGTTCACGTCGAGCACTGTCTCACTCGGCGCTGATTGGAATGTCAGCGGCGACGTGACCGCGTCACCGTACTATCGGTTCTTCAATTTCTCCGACGTAAACGGGGAACAGACCACGAGTCAGTTCATTGGCGCGAGCGTCTCGACCTCGATCGCTCAGATCCACACCTTGACGGTAGGTTATGACTACGTGGTGAGCACAACGCTTACAGGCACTGGTACCGGCGACTCGGACCTCCACGGCCATCAGCTCACGGCATCGTTCTCGCGCGATATGAGTCAGCGGATGACCGCCGGTATCTCCGCGGGCTATTCGTGGAGAACCCAAGACGTCAGGGGTCCCGACGCCGAGAGCAATTACCGACTGTGGAACGTTTCCCTGTTCGACAATTACGCGCTCCCGAATCGGATTGAAATCCGGGCCAATATCGGAATCAGCATGCTTTCGACCGAAGAGCCTTTCGTTTCGACGGCAAGCACCCTCTCGTACTGGTTCGGCCCGGCTATCGCCACCGTAGGAGTGGTCCGTGGGCTCTCAGAAACGTTCAGCGGGACATTGAACCAGGGCGTCGTCGAAACGACCGGCGTCACGGGTTCGTTTACCTACTCGTTTACCCCTTCGTTCCGCGGGCTGGCCGGGGTCTCGTACTACGACAACGATTTCACAGGCGTCGGCGGGACTCCCGGAGTCGGCACGAGCACCCCGCGGACCGAAAAGGTGCTGGGAGGGTCGATCGTCCTGACGTTCCAGATACTTCGGTGGCTCAGCTCGAGCCTCGAATACACGTATTCGAGGACTACCCAGAGCGATGTAGACGGCCAAATCACGGAAAATCGCGTGCGGGCCTCTCTGAACGGCGCCTTCTGAGGTTCACTAGCGTGTTGAGGCCCTGTCGAGGCCGATCGTCGGTATTTTGGGTAGTATGTGAGGACCCTAAGCGCTCCCTGGGCAGTAGAAGACGCTGATGAAGCCCAAACTGTTGATCGTCGACGACGACGAGGTCATCCGGACGCAGCTGAAGTACGCGCTCCGTGACGACTTCACCCTGCTGTTCGCCGAGGACCGGGGCGGCGCCCTCATGACACTTCGGGCCGAGCACCCCGAGCTGGTCAGCCTCGACCTCGGGCTGCCTCCTCACCCGGACGCCGCCGAGGAGGGCCTGAAGGCGCTCGACGAGATCTTGAAGGCGGCGCCGCATACGAAGGTGGTGGTCCTTACCGGCAACGGCGATCGAGAAAACGCGATCCGTGCCGTCCAGCTCGGGGCCTTCGACTATCACCTGAAGCCGATCCAGTTGAGCGAGCTGAAGGTGGTCTTGCAGCGGGCAGAATATCTCAAGACCCTCGAGGCCGAGTCCGAGAAGAGCCTGCGAGCCAACGAAACGACAACGCGCTTCGAGGACATTCTAGGGAACGCGCCCGCCATGCGGGAAATTTTCAGCGTCGTGACGCGCGTCGCCAAGACCGACGCGACGGTGCTGATCCAGGGCGAGAGCGGCACGGGCAAGGAGCTGCTCGCGAGGGCCATCCACTCGAACGGTGCCCGGCGCAACCAGGCGTTCGTCGCGATCAACTGCGGGGCGATCCCGGAGACCCTGCTGGAGTCCGAGCTGTTCGGCCACGAAAAGGGCGCCTACACGGGCGCCCACATCCAGCGTAAGGGCAAGCTCGAGATGGCCGACGGCGGCACCCTCTTCCTCGATGAGATCGGTGAGATGAGTGGCTCCCTGCAGGTGAAGCTGCTCCGTTTCCTCCAGCAGCGCGAGATCGAGCGCGTGGGCGGCCGCGAGGTGGTCCGCGTGGACGCTCGGGTCATCGCCGCGACCAACAAGGATCTGAAGGTAGAGCTTCATTCCGGACGGTTTCGCGAGGATCTCTACTATCGCCTCTCGGTCGTCAACCTGAGACTCCCGGCACTCCGCGAGCGGGGCGATGATGTCGTCCTGCTCGCCAACGCCTTCCTCCGCCGGAGCAGCCAGCAGCATCGGCGAAAGTTGCGCTTCAGCGCCTCGGCCCTGGAGGCGATCATCCACTACCCCTGGCCGGGCAACATCCGGGAGTTGGAGAACACGGTGGAGCGCGCGGTCATCATGACCAAGGAGAAGCTCATCGAGGCCGGCGACCTCGGCATCGAAGTGGCTAAGGGAGACTCCGACCAGGCCTCTCTGCGCCAGGCGCGGCACCGGGCCGAGCGCGAGGCCTTAGTGGAAGCTCTTGTCAAGACGCGCGGAAACATCAGCCGGGCCGCGCAGCTCCTGGGTGTGAGTCGCCCGACCTTCCACGGAATGATCCACAAACATCAAGTGAATGCGAAGGAATTCCGCTAACGAACCGGACTACTGGCTCCTCTTCGCTTTGGCGCGACGGGCGAGCAGCCCCCGGTACCGAGACAAGGAATCAGTCGTCGACTCGGTTTGCCCGGTTCCGGCGCCACCAACCGTAGCCAAACAGGCTCAGCAGACCTGAACCGACGATTACCGCCGTCGAGGGCTCAGGCACCGTGGGAACTGCGCGGAGGGTGAAAGTCCCTCCCGCGACGTCTGGTACGTCAATCGACAAGCTCTGGACCGCGACGCCGGGAGACCCGACCGAACCACCCGACCAATCGATGGTGTCTTGCCCTTGGACGAGGCTCGTGAAGGCGGTCGATGCGGACACCGGATCATGGTCGGGGAAGTCAAAGTCTAGGCCGTCGTTCGCAGTTGTTGGGATCAGCTGGAAGTGAAAGTCGCTCCACGGGACGCCCGTGGTGTTCACTGTGACGATGCTGGCCAAGTACTCCGTGGTTCCCGTGGAGGCCGTCACCGCGAACACCGTATCGATTGGGGCGATCGACGTGAACAACTGGCCGAGGATGATCGTGTTGGCATTCATCGCGGCAACGTTATCGTTGTTGGGCACGACCGTAGTTGTGACACCGACGCCAGCCCCTCCTGGTCCCCCCACGGTTGTTCCACTGATGATGCCTGCCCGAGCCGCGCCCGTTCCCAGGGCCAGCAAGATCGCCCCAAGGATCGAGGTGAGGAAGATCAATCCCACCATGGCGAACAGTCGCAGTACCTTACGCATCCTTAGGCTCCGTGGGTATGGTCCTCGTGCTGAACAGTATGTTCGGTTGGGCGTGTCGAAAAAGTTTACACATTAGCATTCGTGGCGACCCAACCGCCCAAGTACGCAAGGGCAATGCCGTTTCCGGAAAGACTTGATTCGTAAGACATCTGGGAAACCCTGTCCGCCGCTAAGCCAGAACTTGTAAAGCACAGCAGCCCTCGATCATGTCGAGCAGCCGCTCGGCGTCCCCGAAGGCGGCGATCGGCGCGTACGCGAAGACGGCGTCGCCCTCGAGCTCGACGAAGCGCAGCGGCTCGCCCAGGCGCGCGATCACGAGCGTGGTCAGCTCGGCCACGATGCCGTGGGCGTGCTCGCGTCGCCGCCACGACCCTGACAGCGAGCCTCAGGACGCGCTCTTGCCTTGCACGATGACGCGCGAGGCGATCAGCGCGTCGATCTCCGCCTCGCCGTAGCCGAGCTCGCGAAGGATCTCGCCGGAGTGCTCGCCGAGCTCGGGCGGATAGCGCGGGGCGACCTTGGGCGCGTCCTCGAGCCAGAGCGGGCTCGCCACGGTGAGTGACGCGCCCGCGCGGGGATCGTCGATCGGCACCAGGGCGCCGCTGGCCACCATCTGCGGATCGTCGCGCGCGTCGTCCACGGTGCCCACCTCGCCGAAGGTCAGGCGATGTTGATTCAGGATCGCGCGCCACTCCGCCCACGGTCGCTTGGCGAAGACCGCATCGAAGATCGGCACGAGCGCCCGAGCGTTCGCCCGCCGGGCCGGCGTCGTGGCGAAGCGTGGATCGTCGGCGAGCTCGGGCCGCTCGAGCGCCTTCAGAAGATGCGGCCAGTCCCGATCGTCGTTCAACACGTTCAGCAGGAACCAGCGGTTGTCGGCGCAGCGGTAGAGATTCGCCAGCGCGGTGGCCGGCTGCTCGCGCGGCGGCCGCGGCTCGACGCGCGCGCCGCAGAGCGCGGCCTGGATCTGTGTCGCGTTCCACCAGAGGCCGTTGGCGAGGAGCGAGGTCGACACCATCGTGCCGCGGCCGGTCCGATCGCGCTGGTAGAGCGCGGTCATGATCGCCGCGAACAGGCTGACGCCGGTCGGGTGATCCCCCATCCCCGGCAGCGAGCGGGCAGGCGGTGAATCCGGCGACGGCCTGACGAGATCCATCAACCCGGTGCGCGCCCACAGCGCCGTCGCGTCGAAGCCAGTGCGTGGGGCCTCTTCGCCGCGCTCGCCGTACGCGGTCATCGACGCGTAGACGAGCCGCGGGTTGAGCGGGGCCAGGTCACTCCACCGAATACCGAGGCGCGCGCGTGATTCGAGTGGCGTGTTCGTGACGAAGACGTCGGCGCGCTCGACGAGCCGATGGACCACCGCCTGCCCGGCCGGCTGGCGCAAATCCAGGGCGAGCCCGCGCTTGGTGCGGTTGTCGATGATCCAGCGATAGTTGTACGGGCTCTCGGCCACGCCGGGCCCGCCGGTGCGATTGCGATACGGGTCGCCGTCGGGCGGCTCGATCTTGATCACATCGGCGCCGAGGTCGGCCATGATCGTGGTGGCCACCGGTCCGGCGATGAAGCTTGCCGCGTCGATGACGCGCATGCCGGCGAGCAGGAAGTCGCTCATGATCGTGGCCGGACTATATCGGCCTGGCGCGAGAGTCAAGCGCGCGGGATCGAACGCGCGCAGATCGACCAACGACGCCGCGCCGTCGGCGACTAGCTCGGCCATCGCGAGCCCGGTCGCGGGCGCGTTCAGGATTCCCCACGGGCCGTGGCCGGTCGCGACGTAGGCGCCGCGCAGGCCTGGCACGGGACCGATCAACGGCAGCCCATCGTCGGTGACGGGCCGATAGCACGCCTGACGACGCACGATGCGAGCGCCGCGCGAGCATGGTCGACACGCGACCGGCGGCGCGCGCCAGCACCGCGCACGAGTCGTCGTTCACCTCGACCAGCTCCGGCGAATCCGGCAGCGGCGCCGGATCGGCCATCCCGCACACGTAGACCTCGCCCTCGGGCCTCGGGAAGATCTCCGGCTCCAGCGCGCGGCCGTCGGCGGTGCGATAGTCGACGAAGAGCGCGTGGGCGGGCACCTCCGGCGCGGCGAGCGTCACGCTGTAGCCCTTGAGCCCGTAGACGCTCGGCAGCCGCACGCCGGCCGGCCAGCCGCCCGGTCCACGGCCCCATCGCCAGGACGACGGCGTCGCCCTCGAGCGTCTCGCCGTCGGCCGTCACCACGCCGGACGCCGCGCCATCTCGGCGCGCGATGTCGTCGACGACGGCGCGGCGAAGCTTCGCCCCGCGAGCCTGCGCCGCGTCGAACAAGTGCCGTCGTGAATCGTGCGGGCGTCACCTGAGCCGTGGTCTCGATCGAGCCGAGCGTCGCGGTGACGATTCCGGGCCGTCGAGCCAGCGCGGCGCGGTCCCGCGATGGCCGCCGGCCAGCGCGCCTCTTCTCGCGGGCGGCCAGCATGAACGTGTCCATGCGACGATAGCCGTAGTCGCTACCGAGCTCCTTGGCCAGCTCGGCGTGGAGCGCGAAGCTCGCGCGCGCCAGCGGTCCGAGCGGCGAGCCGTCGCACCAGTCGAGCGCGAGAAATCCGCCGGACTTGCCCGACGCGGCGCACGCCACGCCCGAGCGCTCGACGACCGTGACGGCGACGCCGCGCCGGGTCAGGAAGTAGGCGACCGAGGCGCCGACGACGCCGGCGCCGCAGACGATCACGTGCCGAGGAGGTGTCACTCGGCGTATGCTACTCGAACCCAAGGAGGTCTTCATGCACTACGGCGTCGTCATGTTCCCCACCGAGTACGCGATGGCACCGGACGAGCTCGCGCGGGCGCTCGAGGAGCGCGGCTTCGAGTCGGTGTGGTTCCCGGAGCACACGCACATTCCGGCGAGCCGTCGAAGCCCGTGGCCGGGCGGCGGCGAGCTTCCGAGAGAGTACTGGTCGTCGTACGATCCGTTCGTCGCGCTCATGGCGGCGAGCGCGGCGACCAAGCGGCTCAAGCTCGGCACCGGCATCTGCCTGGTCATCGAGCGCGATCCGATCACGATGGCGAAAGAAGTCGCGACGCTCGATCGCCTGTCGAACGGCCGCGTGCTCTTCGGCATCGGCGGCGGGTGGAACCAGGAAGAGATGCTGAACCACGGCACGGAGTGGAAGAGCCGCTGGCGTCTCCTGCGCGAGCGCGTGCTGGCGATGAAAGAGATCTGGACCAAGCGCGAGGCCGAGTTCCACGGTGAGTTCGTGAACTTCGACAAGATCTGGGCCGATCCGAAGCCGGTGCAGAAGCCGCACCCGCCGATCATCATCGGCGGCGACGGCGCGACCACGTTCGATCGCGTCGTGGAATTCGGCGACGGCTGGATGCCGATCATGCGCCCGAAGACGAGCCCCGTCGAAAAGATCCCCGAGCTCCGCGAGCGGCTGAAGAAAGCCGGCCGCGATCCGAAGACCGCGCCGGTCTCGATCTTCTTTGCGCCGCCGAAGAAACCGGCCCTCGACGCCCTCGCCGCCGCCGGCGTCGAACGCGCGATCTTCGGCCTCCCCTCCGAGGGCCGCGAAGCCATCCTCCCGCGCCTCGACAACTTCGCCGCGGTGATGCGCAGCTCGTCCGGGCGCTGAGAAGGGTGCAGCAGATGCGCCCTTCTCAGCGCCCGGCGTCTGCCATCCGAGCGAACTGGCGCTTCATCGCATTGACGCCGCCGAGGTAGCCCTTCACGTCATGGTCGCCGCACTTCTGGTCCGGGCGTCAGCTTGAACCCGTGGCGCGCGTAGGCGTCGCCGGGTCCGGCGCCGCACAGATGAATGATGGCCGCCAGGTCCTGCTTCTGCTGCGAGGTGGCGGCGCCGACCCGCTGGCGCGCCATCGTGCTGGCGACGCTTCGATCCAGGAGTGCTGAGGTCATCTCGACCGCGTGGCTCGGCACCACGCGCGTGTAGAGGCTGTTGAACCAGCACGACCGCCACTCGTGCCACGGCCCGGTCTCGACGACCACGTGGTTATGGATGCAGAAGCGCCGCGCCTCGAGAAACGTGGGATCGGTGATCTGGTACATGCCGACCGCGCTCGACGCCGGCCGGTACAGCCGGAACGGATTCCAGCTGAGCTGCCAGCGCCAGTACGTGCGCGCCACGGGGTTGCCCGCGCCTTCGACCTGAGCCAGCGCCGCCAGCAGCTCGGGCGACATGACCGCGGTGGCGTGCGCGCGAAAGAGCGGCTCGTATTGCCGCCACGTCTCGGACGGGCGTCTTCGACAACGCGCCGCTGACCGGGAAGAAGAGCTCGGTCGGCTTGCGGATCACCTGATACGTCCAGTTCACCGCCGACCACACCGCGATGAGCAGGACCGCCGCGACGATGATGCGGATCGCCAGCGGCAACGCCAGGAGGACCAGCAACGCTTTGTGAAGGAATCGAAGGATCGCACGGATGCGCGGGAACCGCGATGGACGCGCGCGCACCCGGCGGGACGCTCTCCTGGCCGCGCGGACCGGCGCTCGGGCGGTGCGCGTCTATTCGCCTCGGATCTCGCGCAGGCGGCGCTTCAGGGCCGTCATCCGGTCGTTCATCTTCTCGGACAGCGCCGAACCGCGCGTCTTCTTCTTGGACGGGGCGGGCGTGGTCGGGAGCGGCTTCATCACGTGGCAGTACGCGCACCCGTGCTTCAATCCGTGCTTGCACTCGCTCGTCGGGGCCTGGGCCATGTCGCCATCCTACCGAATCGCATCGCGGTTAGCGAACATCGGTATACTCGCGGCTGCCGCAGTGCGCGCTGCAGGCCGTCGCGGGGCTGGGGCCCCGCCGGCCGAGGCGCGCTTCCAATCGGAGGAGGGTCCCCCATGAGCCTGCCCAAGACCGCGCGCGCCGCTGTCGTCGCCGAGTACGGCAAGCCGATCGAGATCCGCGAGCTTCCGATACCGAGGGAAGACGAGCTCGAGCCCGGATCGCTGCTGGTCCGGGTGGACGTCGCGTCGATCTGCGGCTCGGACGTCCACCAGTGGGACGGCATGACCCAGGCCCTGGCGCCGGCGCAGCTGCCGATCGTGCTCGGTCACGAAATGATGGGTACGGTGGTCGCGTTCGGCCCGGGCCCGCGCGAGGACTCGATCGGGCAGCCGCTGAAGGAAGGCGATCGTCTCCTGTGGACCCACGTGTACTGCGGCCAGTGTCACGAATGCCGCGTGCAGCACACGCCGACGCTCTGCCGCCGCAAGAAGCAGTACATGCGGACCAACTGCGAGCGCTTTCCGTATCTGGTAGGCGGCTTCGCGCAGTACTGCTACGTGTTCCCGCCCTCCGGGCGCGTGCGCATCCCGGACGGAGTGCCTGACGGCGTCGCCTCGGCGGCGAGCTGCGCCCTGCGCACCGTCATCCACGCGTTCGACCGGGTCGGCCGCATCGAGCCGCACCAGCGCGTCGTCATCCAGGGCGCGGGCCCGCTCGGACTCTTCGCGGCGGCGGTGGCGAACCACGCCGGGGTGAACGAGCTCATCGTGGTCGGCGCGCCAGAGCGACGGCTCGATCTGGCGAAGCGCTGGGGCGCGTCCGGTGTCGTGTCGGTCGAGGAGCTTCCGACAGCGGAGGCGCGCCTGGCTCGCGTGCGCGAGCTCACCGGTGGGCTCGGGGCCGACGTGGTCTTCGAGCTGTCCGGCGCCCCGTACGCGTTCGCCGAGGGCCTCGACTTCCTTCGCCCGGGCGGCCGCTACGCGGTCGTCGGCCAGCTCGGCGGCCCGCTCACACCCGTGCAGGCTGCGCTCTTCGTCCGCAAGGGGGCGACGATCCTCGGCGTGCAGTCGGCCGACATCGGCCAGTTCTGGAAGGCCCTCGAGTTCGTGCGCCGCACGGCCTCACGCTACGACTTCGAGGCGATGCTGACCACGCGCTATCCCCTGGATCGCATCAACGACGCGATCCAGAACATGCGGGCGTTTCGCGAGATCAAGCCGCTCGTCTTGCCCTGGGCGAGCTAGGGCTAGTACCCGCCGCCCCAGCGAACCTGCCAGGCAATGCCGGCGGTGTAGAAGTCGCCGCCGAAGCGGGGGCTCGCGCCCACGCTCCCATAGAGCTTCACCGAGTTGTAGCGGTCGATCGGGATCGCGATCGTCGCCCCGAGGCGCGAGTGCGCCGGCTCCGAGCCCGTCTTGCCGTCGATGGTCTCGCGCCCGCCCGTGTAGTAGATCCCATCCAGCGCCATCCAGAAGCCGATGCGCGTGTGGTAGACGACGTGGCCCTGTAGGGCGTAGACCGGCTCCTTCTCGAGGGTGTGTCCCAGAAAGTCGGTGTTGTTCGTGTACAACGTGACACTCGGGATCAGCTCCAGGGTGATCGGGCCGAACGTCTTGGAGAGACCGAGCTCGGGCCTGAAGGACCAGCGGTTGGTACCGACGTTCACGAGCCGATCCGAGTCGTACTGGCCGAGCGGCGCGGTCACGGCCAGGGCCACTCCGACCAAGACGTCCGGCTCGTAGTTACTGAACTCCGCTGCCGGCAGCGCGGGCCCGCCATACAGGAGCACCGAGGCGCGCATTTGCGGATCGCCGAGCCCGGAGATGGCCGTCTCCTCCATCTTTCCCTTGATCACGGCGCTTCCCGATACCCACGCGTACGGCAGCGCCACGTCGAGCTGGGCGGTGCGGCCCCACAGGTCGAACACGTGGCCGTAGCCCAGGAAAGTGCTGTGCGTCGTGAGCGAGGCATCCTTGATCGGCACGGCCGAGTCGAAGGCCACCTCGCCATGCGAGTAGGCATATCCGACGACGAGAAAGTTCAAGCCGACGGGCGAGTTGGAGAACGCCCTCGGCTCGAGCGTCTGGGCCTCCACCGCGACGGCGAATCCCAACGCCGCTGCGACGAGCACGCACACCACCCTGGTCACCGCCGCCTCCCCGGAGCTATGCTAGCGCGCCAGGAGGATCCCATGAGCCACGCGCTGTTCCTCGTCCGGATGGATGTCGCCCACGACCACGAGGCCACCTTCAACGAGGTCTATGATCGCGAGCACGCCCCGAACCTGCGCGGCGTGCCCGGCGTGCGCCGCGCGGCGCGCTATCGTCAGCCGTCGCCGACCGAGCCGCGCTATCTCGCCGCCTACGAGCTCGACGGGCTCAACGTCATGGACAGCGCCGCGTGGAAGAAGGCCGGGGAGGCGGGCCGGTGGCCCGGCGAGATCCGTCCGCACACCATGAACCGCCATCTGACCAAGTACGAGTGGGTCGGCGGCAACTCCGCGCTGACCGGGAAAACACCGTACGTCTTCTGGGTCATGATGGACATCGAGCGTCATCGCGAAGCCCTCTTCAACGACCTGTACGACAACGAGCACCTCCCGCTCCTGCTCAAGCTGCCCGGGTCCGTCAACGCGGTGCGCTACCGGACGTCCGATGCCGGGGAGCCTCGCTATCTTTGCGCATACGAGGTCGAAAACACGACTTTGCCGATGTCGAAGCTCTGGAACGACACCTCGGACATCGGACGCTGGAAGCCGGAAGTGCGGCCGTACACCTTCAACAAGCGCTACATCGTCAGCGAGCGCGTTCTCTCGCTCTGAGGACGGACACCCTGAAGATCTCGCAGGTCGCGGTCGAGGTGGTTCGGGTTCCGGTCGAGCGTCCCTACACCGCCGGCGGCCGCGCGGTCGACGCGAACTGGCACGTGCTGGCCCGCGTCACCACGACGGACGGAGTCGAGGGCATCGGCTACATCGTCTACCCGCGCCCCGATCTGATGACGACGATCGGGTCCGCGGCGCGCGAGCTCGGTGAGCATCTGATCGGCATGAGCGTGCTCGAGCCGGAGGCGGCCTGGGAAAAGCTCGCGCGGCGCGGCGACTGGGTGGGCCCGGGCGGGCTGCTGCACTGCGCGCTCGCGCCGCTCGACATCGCGGTCTGGGACGCCAACGGCAAGACCTTGGGTCAGCCGCTGCATCGGTTCCTCGGGGGCTTTCGCGATCGGCTCCCGACGTACGCGAGCGACGGCCTGTGGGTCAGTCTCTCCCCGAGCGAGCTCGCCGCCTCCGCGAAGCAGCACGTGGCCAACGGATTCAGCGCGGTGAAGCTGCGGATCGGCAAAGAAGCCGCTCCCGAGATGGAGGCTCGCCGCGTGCAGGCCGTGCGCGACGCCGTCGGGCCGGACGTTCGCATCATGGTCGACGCCGTCGAGAGCTGGTCGCTGGCCCGAGCGCGACGGACGGGTCGCATCCTGCAGGACGCCGGCATCGCGTGGCTGGAGGATCCGGTTCACCACTCCGACGTGGCCGGACTCGCCGATCTTCGCCGCCGGCTCGAAGTGCCGATCGCCGCCGGGGAGCATCTCTATCATCTCGACGCGTTTCGCACCTTGCTGCAGGCGCGCGCCGTCGACTTCGTCATCCTCGACCTGGCCCGGGTCGGCGGCGTCACGCCCTGGCGGAAGATCGCCGGGCTCGCGCAGGCGCATCGGGTACCCGGTGTGCGGCCACGTGGTCCCGGAGATTCAAGTGCATCTGCTGTCCGCCGTCGCCAACGGACACATGGTCGAGTACGTGCCTCGCTCGGCCGGCATCCTCAGAGCGATGCCGCGGATCGAGAACGGCGAGCTCGTCGCGCCGCAAGGGCCCGGTCTCGGGCTCGAGCTCGACGAGGCGGCCGTGCGTCGCCACCGGGTCGTCTAGCGCTCGCGCATGTCCGGTCGATTCACGGGTCAGGTCGCGATCGTCACCGCGGGCGGCTCCGGCATCGGCGCCGCCACCGCGCGGCGCTTCGCCGGAGAAGGCGCCGCCGTGGTCGTGGCCGACCTGAGCGGGACGCGCGCCGAGGCGATCGCGTCGAGCATCACGAAGGACGGCGGGCGCGCCACCGCCCTCAAGATGGACGCGTCGGACTCCGCGGCGGTGCAGCAGACGATTCGGCTGGCGCTCGACACGTTCGGCCGGCTCGACGTCATGATGAACAACGCGGGGCTGGCCGAGCCGGCCCCGCTCGAGGAGATCACGCTCGAGAGCTGGAACCGCGTGATCGCCGTCACGTTGACCAGCGCGTTCCTCGGCATGAAGCACTGCCTGCCGGTGATGCGCGCTCAGGGCAAGGGCGTCATCGTCAACACCGCGTCGATCTCGGGGACCGCCGCCGACTATGGGCTCTCGTCCTACAACGCGGCGAAGGCCGGCGTGATCAACCTGACTCGCTCGGCGGCGATCGAGAACGCGCGCCACAACATTCGCGTCAACTGCGTGTGCCCAGGGTTCATCGACACGCGCGCCACCCAGATCCTGGGACGAGACCGCGCCGACGAGCTGCGGCGCGTGTACGCCGAGGCCCATCCGATCGGCCGCGTCGGCCAGGCCGACGAGATCGCCAGCACCGTGCTCTTCCTGGCCTCCGACGAGGCGTCGTTCATCACCGGTGCGGCCATCGTCGCCGACGGCGGCCTCACCGCGCACACCGGGCTGCCTCACTTCCAGAAGCCGACGCCCTAGCCGCGGCTCCCAGGGACGACGCCGGCCGGCAGTGACTCGACGTGCGCGCAGATGTCGCGCGGACGCGTCAGCCATACGCGATCCGGCCGCCCGAGAATGTGCTGGAACGCCTGGCGCAGCCGGCGAATCCGGTAGGGCCGCCCCGTGACGAACGGATGCAGCGAGATCGGGCACACGAGCGGCTGGCGGGCCGACTGCTCGAGCATCTCGTCGAACTGGTCCGCGATCATGTCGGCGAACTGGTCCGCGGTGTAGTGATACCAGACAATCCCACGGGTGTCGTTCACCTCGACCGGGTACGGCATCGCGAGGATGCGGCCCTTGCGCGTCTTGATCCACACGGGCTGATCGTCCATCGTCCAGTCCATCGCGTAGCGGTAGCCCGCCTCTTGCAAGAGATCCATCGTGACGGTGCTGTTCGAGAGCCACGGGCTCATCCAGCCGACCGGCTTCGCGCCCTCGTGCAGCGTGATCGTGGCCGTCACGTTCTCGATCAGCGCGCGCTCCTGGTCCTCGGCGAGATGTCCCTGCTCGTCGGAGTTGGTCACACCGTGGCCGAGGATCTCGTCGCCCCGCGCGCGCAGCTTTTCCGGGATGTCCGGCGCCATCTCGTAGACCGCGGTGTTCATCTGCGCTTCCGCCGGAATCCCGAGCTCGTCGAGCATCTCGAAGAGCCGCCAGATGCCGACGCGGTTGCCGTAGTCGCGCCAGCTGTAGACGCTGTGGCTCTGCGCCTGATCCGGCGGCGCGATGGCGGCGCCCTTGCCCACGCCGAAGGCGAATCCCTCGATGTTGAGCGCGACGTAGACGGCCAGGCGGCGTCCACCAGGCCAGGCGTAGTCGGGTCGCTTCGTGATATTCGAGTACTCGTAGCGTCCGTGTGTTGGCAGCATCGCGTTCGTCCCCCCGGCGAGATGGCTGCGCGTATCGTACACTGTGGCGACTGGAGGCCGTCATGATCGATCCGGCGTTCACGCTCGAGAAGAAGATCGCGATCGTCGTCGGCGCCGCCAACGGCATCGGGCGCGCGACCGCGCTCGCCTACGCGGCGGCCGGCGCCAAGGTCGCCTGCGCCGATGTCGAGGAACCGGGCGCCAAGACCACCGCGGCCGAGATCGAGGCGGGCGGAGGCCAGGCGCTGCCGGTGCGACTCGACGTGACCGACGGGCGCCAGCTGCCGCGACGCCGTCGCCGCCACGGTCCAGCGCTTCGGCGGCCTCGACGTCCTGATGTACGGCGCGGCCGACAGCGACCGGACCGCCACCGTGCTCGAGATGGACGAGGCCGCCTGGGACCGCGTGATCCGCATCAATCTCACGGGGGCGTTCCTGATGGTGAAGGCCGCGATCCCCGCCATGATCACGCGGGGCGGCGGCAGCATCATCCTCATCGCCTCGCAACTCGGCCGCGTCGCCTCGCCCGGACGGCCGGCGTACTGCGCGACCAAGGGCGCCCTGATCCAGCTCGCGAAGGTGCTCGCCGCCGACCACGCTGCCCAGGGCATCCGCGCCAACACGATCTCGCCGGGCGCGATCGAGACCCGGCGGATGCTGCGGCGCTGGAAGGACATGGACGACGCGCGCAAGCATATGGGTCCCAAGCACCTGCTCGGCCGGCTCGGCCTGCCGGTGGAGATCGCGCGCGCCGCGGTCTACCTGGCCAGCGACGCCTCGGCGTTCATGACCGGCAGCGACCTGCTCATCGACGGCGGGTACACCGCCGTATGATCGTCGACATCCACGCCCACTACTTCCCGAAGGAGTACAACGACCTCCTCGTGCGTATCGGCGGGCGCAGCCTGCCGGAAGCCGCCCGGCCGAGCACGGCGCGTCCGATGCGCAACGACGATCCGGCCGGCATCGCGACACGCTTGAAGCAGATGGAAGAGGCGGAGGTCCAGCTCCAGGTCCTCTCACCCGCCGCGAGCCCGCCCTACGCCGAGAAGGAAGTTGACGCCGTCGCGGCGGCGCGACTCATCAACGACGCCTACGCGGATCTCGCCCGCAAATATCCCGGCCGCTTCAACGCGGTCGTCTCGTTGCCGCTCCCCCACATCGACGCGTCGCTGCGCGAGATGGAACGCGGCCTCGATCAGCTCGGCATGCTCGGCGTGTCGATGACATGCTCGTGCTTCGATCGCTCGACCGCCGAGGCGGAGTTCGAGCCGCTCTATCAGGAGATGAATCGGCGCCGGACCGTGCTGAACTATCACCCCATTCAGAACGGCATCTGCTCGCCGATGATCAACGACTACGGCTTCACCGTCTCCGTCGGCGCCTCGCTCGAGGACGCCGCGATCGTCCTGCACCTGATCGCGCGGCGCATCCCGGAGCGCTTCCCGAACATCAAGTACGTGGTCCCGCATCTGGGCGGGATCATCCCGATGCTGCTCCAGCGCCTCGACAATCAGGCGCCGCAGAAGCACCCGAACCTGCCGGAGCGCCCGAGCGTGACCGCGCGCCGGTTCTTCTACGACATCGTCGGCCATGGCTCGCAGGCCGCGTTGCTCTGCGCCTGGAAGGCGTTCGGCGCCGATCGCCTCGTGGCCGGCAGCGACTACCCCGTCCTGCTCGCGTTCGAGAGCTATCGCCAGAACTTCTTCTATCTCCGCGAGTCGATCCTGCCGGCGGAGGACGTCGACAAGATCCTTCACCACAACGCGCAGATCGTCCTCGGCCTGCCGCACTAGGACCGGCGCGGCCTGGGCGCGCTATCCGCGGCCGGCGCGCCGGCCGATCGTCGCGGCCACTTCGCGGGCCTGCGCGGCGCCCCGCTCGGCGAACAGGCTGCAGAGCCCGGTGTAGCGCGCGGGATCGAGCAGCCCGTCGACCTGCGACGAGGTCAGCCTCGCGCTCACGTGGGGATCCTCGGCCAGGATCTCCCGGAACGGGCGCGACTGCGTGACGGACCCCTGCGCGGCGTCGTACACGGCGTCGTGCGCCCGCTGCCGGCCGATCTGCTTGCCGAGCTCGAGCATGAGCGCCTCGGCCATGATCAGGCCGCCCGAGAGGTCGAGGTTCTCGCGCATCCGCGCCGGGAACACCTGCAGCCCGTCGAAGAGCGAGATCATCCGCTGGAGCATGTCGCCCGTGAGCTCGCAGGCCTGGACCAGCGCGCGGCTCATCATGATGCTGGTGGTGCGGTCGGCCTCGTGCTCGGTCTGCATCGCGTCGAGCGCGAGCGGCACGAGCGCGCGGATCTGCGCCGCCGCGGCGATGATGTCCTGGGAGAGCTTCGGGTTGCGCTTCTGCGGCATCGTGCTGCTGCCGACCGTGCCGGGCGGCACCGGCTCCTCGACCTCGCCGAACTCCTGCTTCATCAAGGTGTAGATCTCGCGCCCGATCTTGCCGGCGGTGGCCGCGAGCAGGCCGAGCACGGTGACGTACTCGGCTTGATGATCGCCGATCGTGCGCGCCGGCACGGTCATCGGCCGCATGCCGAGCCGCGCCGGCCATCTTCTCCTGGGTCGCGAGCCCCAGCTCGCCGAGCGAGGCCAAGGTCCCGGCGCCGCCGCCGAGCATCGCGACGAAGACGCGCGCCTCGCAGGCGCGCAGGCGCTCGACGTGACGACAGAGCTCGTCGATCCACACCGCCACCTTGAAGCCGAACGTCGCCGGCACCGCGTGCTGCCCGTGCGTGCGGCCCGGGAGCAGCGCGTCCTTAGTGCGTTCCGCCAGGCCGGCGAGATGCGTCAGCACGGCCCCGAGCTGGCGCAGGAAGATCTCGTGGGCCCGGCGCACCTGGAGAAGCTGGCCGGTCTGCGTGATGTTCTGCGTGGTGGCGCCCCAGTGCACGTAGCCGCCGGCGTCGCCGTCGCAGGCGCGGTCGAGCGCCCAGACCAGCGGCACCAGTGGGTGGCCGGTCTTCGCGAGCCCGGCGCGCACGGCGGCCAGATCGAGGTACTTCAGCTGCGCCTTGGTGACGATCTCGCGCGCGGCGGCCGCGGGAATGATGCCGAGCTCGGCCTGCGCCTGGGCCAGCGCCGCCTCGACGTCGAGCCACGACTGGAAGCGCGCGGCCTCGGTGAAGAGGGCGCGCACGCCGGGATCCTCGATCCGGAGTGACGTCGGCTCTTCAAGCATTGGCGCCGACCTTCGCGACGTCGAAGCCGTACACGCGCGCGGTGTTCCCGCCCACGATCTTCGCCTGCTCGTCGTCCGGCACGCCCGCCAGGATCTCGGCGAGGATCTTGCGCGACTGCGGGAACGTGGATTCGCTGTGCGGATAGTCCGAGCCCCACATCATGTTGTCCACGCCGATCGCGTCGCGAAGGCGAATGCCGATCGCGTCCTCCTGGAAGCTCAGCACGACGTTGCGATGGAAGAAGTCGCTCGGACGCATACCGTCCCTGAAGCGATAGATCGCCTCGCCGTGGCGCTCGCGGTACGTGTAGTCCATCGACGACCAGGATGTGCGGCGCCCACGAGAGCTCGAACTCGACGATGGCCACGGTCAGCCGCGGATAGCGCTCGAACACGCCCGAGAAGATCATGTCGCACATCGAGAGCGCCGGGTAGAACGCCTTCGTCGAACGGCTGCTCGCGTCGCGCAGGGTCTTGTCGCCCGCTCCGCGAATCTTCCCCTGCCGCCGGGTGGCCGTGTGCAGGCTGAGCGGCATGCCGAGCGCCTCGGCGGCGGCCCAGAACGGCTCGTACTCGGGCTGGTCGTAGCGCCGGTGCTCCAGCGGGTACTCGGTGATCATCGCGCCCGATAGACCGAGGCGCGCGGCGCGCTCGAGCTCGCGGATGCCGTCCTGGACGTCGTCCAGATTGACCATCGCGATGCCCTTGAGCCGCGCGCGGTCGGTGGCGCAGAACTCGGCGAGCCAGTCGTTGTAGGCGCGGAAGATCGCCGACATCAGCGGCGTGTCCGACACCCGGAAGTAGAAGAGGCCCTGGGAGGGATAGAGCACTTCGCCCGCCACGCCGTCGAGCCGCATGTCGGCCAGGTGCTGCTCGGGATCGTAGCCGCCGCGCGGCACGTCCTCGAAACGTCCCTGTCCGGAAATGGTCTCGGGCGCGTCGAACCTGGCGCCGGCGTTGGAGATGAGCCCGATGCCCGAGAGAACCTGGTCCGCCTCGACCACGATCTGGTCGGCGCCGTCGATGCGCTGGATCCGGGGGGCCCGGTCGCGAAAGGCCGGGTCGATGCGCTTCATCCACAGATCCGGCGGCTCGAAAACGTGGGAGTCAGACGAGAGAATCACGGCCGGCGCCATCGGGCTACCCTCCTGAGGGTGAAGATGTTCTAGAATCCCGCCAATGTCCACTCCCTACCCGCGCGACCTGATCGGCTACGGCGGCAATCCTCCCCATCCCCACTGGCCGGGCGAGGCGCGGATCGCCGTGAACTTCGTCATGAACTACGAGGAAGGCTCCGAATACAACGTGCACGACGACGGCTTCTCCGAGGCCACGTTGACCGAAGCCGGCGGCGCCGACTCCGGAGTGCAGGGCCGCGATCTCGCGGCCGAGGGGCTATTCGAGTACGGCAGCCGCGTCGGCTTCTGGCGCGTGCTACGGATCTTCAAGGAGCGCGGGCTGCCGATGACGGTGTTCGGCTGCGCGCTGGCCCTCGAGCGCAACCCGGCGGTCGCTGCGGCGTCCGCGAGGCCGGCTTCGACGTCTGCTCGCACGGCTGGCGCTGGATCAAGCACTGGGAGCTCACCGAGGCGCAGGAGCGCGAGCACATCCGCATGGCGGTCGAGTCGATGAAGAAGACCGTCGGCGAGCGGCCGCTCGGCTGGTACTGCCGCTCCGGGCCCAGCGTGAACACACGGCGCCTTCTGGTCGAGGAGGGCGGCTTTCTCTACGATTCGGACGCCTACAACGACGAGCTGCCGTACTGGCTTCGGGTGAACGACCGCCCGCATCTGGTCGTTCCGTACAGCCTCACCGCCAACGATTCGAAGTTCGGCCGGGGCGGCTTCTTCACCGCCGACGACTACTTCACGTTCGTGAGGGACGGCTTCGACGTGCTCTACCGCGAGGGCCGCACGCAGCCCAAGATGATGTCGCTCGGCCTGCACTTGAGGCTC
Source organism: uncultured Candidatus Rokubacteria bacterium (assembly GCA_963789955.1). GTDB lineage: Bacteria > Methylomirabilota > Methylomirabilia > Rokubacteriales > CSP1-6 > AR31. The sequence continues at coordinate 22,173 of CAWBMV010000003.1, read as the reverse complement.
ATCGGCCATCCGTCGCGCGCCGCCGGGCTCGAGCGCGCGCTCGACTACATCACGAAGCACAACGGGGTGTGGTTCACGCGCCGCCTCGACATCGCCAAGCACTGGGCCGCCACGCACCCGGCGCCGACGCGCTGAGGGCGCGCGCCGGCCACATCAAGGAGATCGCCATGGGAAAGCTCGATGGGAAGGTCGCGCTGATCAGTGGCGGCGCGCGCGGCCAGGGTGCCGCGGAGGCCGAGCTGTTCACCCGCGAGGGCGCGAAGGTCGTCTTCGGTGACATCCTGGACGCAGAGGGCAAACGGGTCGAGGCCGCCATTCGCACCGCCGGTGGTGAAGCCTCATACGTGCATCTCGACGTCACGAGCGAGACCGACTGGCAGAACGCCGTCAAGCTCGCGACCGGACGCTACGGCCGTCTGGACGTCCTGATCAACAACGCCGCGATCACCATCCCGAAGGTCCCGATCGAGGAGCGCACTGCCGCCGAGTGGGATCGCGTGATGGCCGTGAACGCCAAGGGCGTGTTCCTGGGCACGAAGTACGCGATCCCGGAGATGCGCCGGGTGGGCGGCGGCTCGATCGTCAACATCTCGTCAGTCGCCGGCATCGGTCAGTCGCTGCACCAGGAGCCGGCCTACGCCGCCAGCAAGGGCGCCATCCGCATCTTCACCAAGGTGACGGCGAGCCAGCACGCCCAGGACCGGATCCGCTGCAACTCCGTGCATCCCGGCCCGATCGACACCGAGATGCTGCACGCGGCGATGCCCGATCCCGAGGTGCTCCAGCGGCGCTTGCAGCGTGTGCCGCTCGGACGCATGGGCACCGTGGACGAGGTCGTCAGGCTCGTGCTCTATCTCGCGTCGGACGAGTCGGCCTACATGACCGGCAGCGAGCTGGTCATCGACGGCGGTGCCTTGGCGCAATGATCAAAGTGGTCGTCCTGCTCCGGCGCCCGTCGAGCTGGACCCGCGAGCGCTTCCACCGCTGGTGGCTCGACGAGCACGTCGCCTACGGCAAGAAGCTGCCGAATCTGAGAAAGTATCGCGTGTGCCTGGTCACCGGCTCGACGTCGCACGAGGGCCGCGAGCCGTGGGATGGCATTGCCGAGCTCTGGTTCGACGACCGCGCGGCGCTCGATGCCGCATGGTCGTCCGACGCCGGGCGGACGGCGCTGGCGCACTCGCGCGAGTCACAGCGACCGGCTGGTGCTCATCACCGAAGAGCACGAGCTCATCGGCTGACGAAGCGCACACGACGAGGAGACGAGAGTGACCCCTGAACGTGTCCTGAACCACGCGCCGCTCGTGCTCGATCGGGCCGCACGCGAGCGGTACTTCGCGGACGGCTTCCTCACCGTGCCCGGCTACGTCGGCAGTGCGTGGCTTCGGTCGGCTCCGCGCGGTCGTGGACACGAAGATCGACGAGTCGCGGGCGCTCGCGGCCTCCGACGATCAGTTCGACCTGGCGCCGGATCACACGGCCGAGAAGCCGAACATCCGGCGGCTGCGCAAGGCCGTGGACCAGCATCCCGAGCTATGGGCGTTCGCGCAGGACCCGTCGGTCGTCGATCTCGTCGCGGACTTGCTCGGGCCGGATATCCGATTCCACAGCTCGAAGCTCAACTTCAAGTGGTCCGACGGCGGCGACGCCGTGCGCTGGCATCAGGACATCCAGGCCTGGCCGCACACGAACTTCAGCGTGCTGACCTTCGGCGTCTACCTCGAGGACACCGGCCCCGAGCAGGGCCCGCTCACGGCCCTACCGGGCACCCACCGCGGGCCGATCTTCGACCAGTTCGACGACGACGGCCGCTGGACCGGCTCTCTGACCGCGCGCGACACCGCGACATTGCCCGATCGACCACGGCGACTCGACATGTGCGGGCCGGCCGGCACCGTCGTGCTCCTCCACTGCCGCGTCGTGCACGGCTCGGCCGCCAACTACTCGTCGCGAATGCGGCCGCTGCTCCTCAACGTGTACGCGTCGGCCGACGCGCTCCCGATGACGCCGACGCCTGCGCCCACGTCGAAGACGGGCGTGCTGGTGCGCGGGCAGGAGCCCCTGCACGTGCACATGGAGCCGTATCCGGCTCGCCTGCCGCCGCGCTGGGATCAGGTGGGCTATCGCTCGATCTTCGCCGCGCAGGGTTCGCGTCGAAGCCCGGGTACGGAGACTAGGCTATTACGAGTGGGCGATCATCTACTTGATCCAGCAGTACAAGGCAGGGTTTGTAGGAAGATACTGCCGCGGGGCACCGATGACTTCCGGCGTGGTCAAGAGAGAGCTTGAGGCGGTTCTTGCTGATCAGCAGACCGCCTATGCAGTCGTACCGAAGGCAGAGTTGCAGGCCTGCCACGATGAGTTCGCTCGCCTAGTTGAAAAGCGGAATGCGCTCATCCACGCCCATCCAATAACGGATCATGACAGCGCGCAGATTCTGAACTACCAAGCACGGATCGATCGTCCTTTGCCTGACATGAAGTGGCCCGTCGCAGAGGTCGAAGTGACCATCCGTGAGTTCGATGCCGCTGCTTGCAATGCCAATGCGCTTCTTCACCGTTTGCTCAATGCGGCAAAGCGCCACGCCTAACCCTTGGTCGCACCCGACCTGCTACAGCGGGCTTCGCCCGCTTGCGCACGCGGGTGAACTCAAGCGTTATGCAGACGGCGGTGGATAGATCAGCTGAATCCTGAGCCGAGAAATGACTTCGTGGATTGGAGAAGGAGAGGCTCTCTATGTTCGAGACGGACCGTTTCATCGCCGATTGCCGAGAGGCCGGTCGCGCCAGCGGGCCGCCCGGGGTACTCGACGTCGTCTCCGCCGCCGTTGCCACTCCCGCAGAAATCCTTCATGTCCTGGGCGAGCCGCGCCGTGCGGGGGTCAACGTGCTCTATCGATCGCCGGATCTCACCATCTTCAACCTGATCTGGGGACCGCAGATGTGCCAATTACCTCATGATCATCAGATGTGGGCCGTCATCGGATCTATACGGGCCGTGAGGACAACATCTTCTGGCGGCGGCGAGCAGGGGTTCCGACGGGCAGGATCGAGGCTGCAGGCGCCAAAGCCCTCAGTGAGCGGGAGGCGGTGCCTCTCGGCCCCGACATCATCCACTCCGTCATCAATCCTATCAGCCGGCTGACAGGCGCGATTCACGTGTATGGCGGCGACTTCTTCGCGGCAACACACAGTCAGTGGGACCCGGAATGCCTGTTGGAAGAGCCCTATGACGTCAAGCGGTTGCTCGCGCTCTTCGAGGAGTCGAATCGTGTGCATGCCTCAGCATGACGCGCGATACCGTGGGCTGGATAACTCTGCAGTCGAGCGGACATGGACGAGCGTAGCGCGCGTCCTGCGGCTCAGCGTCGATCCGTGACGCCCGGGACGTGCGCGACTTCGATCTTGAGACGATCGGGATCCTCGAAGAACACTGCGTAGTAGCCGGGCCGATACTCTGGGAACTCCCGCGGCGAGTCGTAGAGCGCCGCGATGGATCGCGGCCTCATGAACTCGGCGACGAGACGATCCACTTCGCTTCGCTCGCGCACGCCGAAGCAGACGTGATTGAGGCCGGTATGCTTTCTGTGGAAGCGGGCGCCGCGACGGGCGGGCGCCGTGGCGACCATCCAGAAATCAGTCGTGCCGTTCGATGCGCCGAGGACGTCGTCGCGCTCGACCATCAGGCGGTAGTCGAGAAACCCGAAGAGCGCCCGATAAAACGCGATCGCGCCCGGGTCACCGACGTTGATCTGGACGTGGTAGACGAACGCGTTCACGGCTCGGCAACTCTCACAGCCATTCGCGCGGACTAACCCGCGAGCGCGGGCGCCACGTCGCGCGCGATCATCTCGAGCGCGGCACGTGCCTCGCTCGGCTCGCTCGTGTTGGCCGAGATGATCAAGGTCTCGACGCCGAGGCTCGCGTAGGCCTTCGCGTTCTGGATGATCTCGGCCGGCTTGGTGCCGAGCGCGTGCCGGCCCGCCCTCGCCGCGGCCAGCGACATCGCGATCGACACCGGGATCTTCGCGGCGTCCCGACCGGCGGCCCGCGCTTCCTCCCGGAGCGTCGCGATCCCCTGCCCGAGCGCGTCGGGCGGCATCCCGAGCGGCTGCCAGCCGTCGCCGAACCGCGCCGCGCGACGGATGGCCGGGCGGCTGACTCCCCCGATCACGATGGGGATCGACGGCTTCTGCAGAGGCTTGGGTGAGAACTTCATTCCGTCGAAGCGAGAATACCGGCCGTCGAACTTCGGCTCGTCGTGAGTCCACAGGGCGCGCATGACCGCGATGGCCTCGTCCGTGAAGGCGCCGCGCTCGGCGTAGGGGCTTCCCATCGCGCGGATCTCTTTCTCGATGAGCCCGACGCCCACGCCCATGATCAGGCGGCCGCCGCTCAGGACGTCGAGCGTCGCCGCCGCCTTCGCGAGCCGGACGGGGTTGTGGTACGGGAGCACGAGCACCGAGGTGCCCAGGCGCACCCGCCGCGTCCGCGCCGCGACGAAGGTCAGGAGCGTCAGCGGCTCGTAGTACGGCTTGCCGCCGATCCGGTCGAAGACGTGGCCCACGTTGAAGACGTGATCGTGCACCCAGACCGAGTCGACGCCGACTTCCTCCGCCCGGCACGCGAGATCGACGAGCGCCTGCGCGTCGGCGATCCCCCAGTTGTTGAGGAGCGAGAACCCGAGCTTCATCGAGCGGGAATCTCCTCGCCCCACGGCTCCATCGCGGGTCGCAGCGGTGTGAACTCTTTGACGCGACCGGCGGCGCCGGCCAGGATCGTCTCGATCTTGGCGCGCTCGGCCGGCGTCAGGTCGATCTCGGTTCCCGCATCGTTCGCATCGACCTCGGCCGGCGTCCGCGCGCCGACCAGCGCGGTGCTGAGCGCAGGATTGCCGAGCACCCACGCCAGCGCGATCTGGCTCAGCGGCACACCCCGCGGCTCGGCCACTTCGCGGCGCAGGCGCTCGACCACGCCGACGTTGGTCTTCAGATTCTCGCCGCGGAAGATCGGCTGGCCGAAGGCCACGCCGCCGCCTCGCCAGTCGCGAGACGGATCACCGAAGTTCGTCGCGGTGGTGAAGGCGCCGGTGAGGAGGCCGTGGGCGAGCGAGCCGTAGCCCATGACGCCGATGCCGTTCGTCAGGCAGGTCGGGAACGTCTCGTGCTCCTGCCGCCGGTCGAGCATGTGATAGCCCACCTGCGACACGTCGACCCGGCGGGTGCGCAGGCAATCGTTGATCATCGCGCCGGTGAAGTTCGACACGCCGACGAAGCGGACACGGCCGGAGCCCACGACCTCTTCGAGCGCGCGCATCGTCTCGTCGACCGGCGTGCTCGCGTCCGGCCAGTGCACCAGCAGCACGTCGATGAAGTCGGTCCGCAGGCGCTTCAGGCTGGCGTCGACCTCACGCATGATGTTGGCGCGGCTCGCGTCGCGCATCGGCCCGAGCTGGCCCGGCGGCGGCGGCTTGACGCCACACTTGGTCACGAGGATCACGTCGCGCCGGGTCTTCTCGAGCGCGCGGGCCACGACTTCTTCGGAGTGGCCGCCGCCGTAGGCCGGGGCGGTGTCCACGCAGTTCACGCCCCGGTCGAGTGCTCGATGGATGGCCTTGACGGCCTCGTCGTCCTCGATCGCTCCATAACGGTCGCCGGCCATCGGCCAGCAGCCGAAGCCCAGCACCGACACTCGCAGCCCGGTCCGACCGAACGCACGGTAGCGCATGGTTATCCTCCGAGTGAAGCGGACAGGTAGATGCGGGCGACGCGCGGGCCGACGGTCGGCGCCACGTTGTGCAGGCCCAGACCGTGGCGCGCGGCCACCTCGCCCGGCGTGATCTCGAGCTCGCCCTGGCGGCCGATGATGACGACCTCGTCGCCGACCTCGGCATCGGGGATGCCGGTCAGGTCGATTCGCGTGTGCTCGAGCGACGGCGAGCTGACGATCGGCGCGGCCCGACCCCGCACGAGCACGCGCCCCGCGTTGAGCCAGAGCATGCCGTCGGCGGAGCCGATCGGCACCACGCCGAGCCGCATCGGCGCCGTGACCGGGAACGGCGCGCGCTCGGCGAAACGCTCGCGCGGCATCAGCTCCTTCAGCGCGACCACGTGAGTCTTCAGCGCGCGAAACGCCGGCCGGAGCGGAACGGGCGGTGTCTCGCCGGGCATGATGACCCCGTAGAGCATCCGACCCGGATCGACGGCGTTGAGGTACGTGTGCGGGAAGCGCAGGACGAACGGCGTGGCGGCCAGGAGCCGAACGGGCACGCGGACGCCCTGGGCTTCCAGCTCGTCGACGACCGAGGTGAATCGACCGAGCTGCCAGTCGGCGTACGAAGAATCCTCGCCGGAGTCGGCGTGGGGATGCGCGCACAGGCCGGCCAGGCGCAGGTGCGGCATGTCGAGCATGGCGCGGATCGTCTTCACCGCCTGCTCCGGCGGCACGCCCAGTCGTTCGAGCCCGACGTCGACCTTGACGAAGAAGTCGCACGGACCGCTCGCCGCGTCGGAGTAGGCACGGGCCGACTCGAGATCGACGAGACTCGGCACGAGGCGGTTGGCGAACGCCTCGGGAGCGGCCGACGGCAACGAGTTCGGATAGACGAGGACCGGCGTCGAGATCCCACGCTGCCGGAGCCGGATGCCCTCGGCCAGATCGGCCACGCCGAGCCAGTCGGCGCCGTTGCGAGCGAACACCGCGCCCATCTCGGCGGCGCCGAATCCGTAGCCGCCCGCCTTGATGACGGCGAAGATCTTGCGCTCGGGCCCGACGAGCTGGCGCACCGCGCGTACGTTGTGCGCCGCGGCGTCGACATCGACCTCGAGCACGGTCGGGCGCGCCGGGACCTCCTTCATCTCACGCGGTCGCGGCCTTCAGATCGTCGAGCTGCCGGCGGGCGCCCGCGATCATCGAGGCCAGGTCCGAGGTGAGCATGACCATGTCGAAGCCGCGCTTCACAGCGCCGGCGGCGAACGTCGCGCTCGCGCAGTGCATGACCGCCTTGATGCCGTGCTTGTGCGCCGCATCGCGGATCTTGTCGCAGGTGGCGAGATGCACCGGCTCCGGGTTGTCGCCGCGCGGCGCCAGCCCGAGCGCGAACGAGAGATCGGACGGGCCGATGTACACGGCGTCGAGCCCGGGCGTGGCGCAGATCTTGTCGAGGTTGGCGAGGCCTTCCTTCGTCTCGATCATCGCCATGACCACGATCTCGTCGTTGGCCTTCGCCAGGTAGTCGGCGCCGCCGTAATGCACGGCGCGCACCGGCCCGGACGAGCGCATGCCGACCGGCGGATAGCGGCACGCGGCCACGGCCTTCGCCGCGTCGTCGGCCGTGTTGATCAGCGGCACGATGATCGCGTAGGCGCCGAGGTCGAGCGCCTTCATGATCGTCGGCGGATCGTTCCACGGCACCCGCACGACCGGCACCGTGTCGGTCTGCGAGATCGCCTGCAGCATCGGCCACACGTCGTTCATGTCGGTCGTGCCGTGCTGCATGTCGACGCACGAGGGCGTCGAAGCCCTGGCGCGCCATGACCTCGGCGGTGAACCCGTGGGACACGGAGAGCCAGCCCAGGGTGACGAACTTCCCGTCACGCCACATCTGCTTGATCTTGTTCGGTCGCACTGTTGCACCTCGCTAGTGGGGTAGCGCCGTTCGCCGGCGCGCGCGCGAAGCGTAGCACAGTAATGGGCGCTGTCAGTGCGCCCGGCGCACCGCCCCCGCCGCGTAGACCTCGGGGTTCACCACGTTGAGCGGCCGCTGGCCGGTGAGCACGCGCGCGACCTCCTCGCCGCAGCGCCGCGGGATCTGCGCCACCGCGGCCGACGAGAAGTACGCCGCATGGGGCGTCGCGATGACGTTCTCCATGTGTAGAAGTGGGTTGTCGCTGGTCACCGGCTCCTGCTCCCACACGTCGAGGGCCGCGCCGGCCAGACGCTTGTCGCGAAGGGCCCGGGCCAGCGCCTGCTCGTCGACCACCGGGCCGCGGGACGTATTGATCAGGATGGCGGTGGGCTTCATGCGCTTGAAGAACGCTTCGCCGATCAGGTGGCGGGTCTCGGCATTCAGCAAGGTGTGGACCGAGACGTAGTCGGATCGCTCGGCGAGCGCCTCGAGCGAGACGCGCTCGACCCCGAGTGCCACGAAGTGCTTGTCGTCGACGTGAGGGATCGCAGGCGATGACCTTCGTCTCGAGCGCGGCCACGCGCCGCGCGAAGGCGCTGCCGATGTTGCCGAGGCCGACGATGCCGACCGTTTCGCCGTGGATCGCGCCAGTGTGGCTGCCGGGCACCTTCCCGCCCCACAGCCCGCCGTGCACCTGCCGGTCCATGACGACGACCCCGCGGTTCCAGGCCAGGAGCAGCGCGAGCGCGTGATTCGCGACCTCGCGGATCCAGAGATCGGGGATGTTGACGACGATCACGCCCAGCTCGGTCGCGGCCGGCACGTCGATGACGTCGTAGCCGACGCCGGTGCGCACGACGACCTTGAGGCCTTCGAGCGCGCTCATCACCGCGCGCGTGACGGGCGCGGACGAGACGACGAGCGCGTCGGCGTCGCGCGTGCGCCCGATCATGTCGTCCTCGCCCTCGAACGGCGACAGCGAGACCATGCGCGCCGGGACACTGTTCAGCGCCGTCTGGCAATCGGCGAAATCCCACGGGGCGTTTCCCAGGATGACGTAGACGTGCGCAGGCTTGTCGGTCATGATGGCTCCGTAGTTTACAGGAGGGCGGCCCATGAAGAGCGTCGAGATCGACCGCGGTAAGCGTCTGAGAGATCAGCCGACCACCGGCCACAACCGGTTCCATCCGGACATTCCGCCACTCGTCACCGTGGACGAGGGCGAAGAGGTGGTCCTGGCGACGCGCGACGGCGTCGACGGCCAGCTCGGCCCCGGCACCACCGAGGCGGACATGGCCAAGATGGAAGCCGGCGCGATCCATCCCCTCACCGGTCCGGTCTTCGTGAAGGGTGCTCACCCGGGTGACGTGCTCGAGATCGAGTTCCTCGACATCGCGCCCCAGCCCTTCGCCTTCACCGCGATCGTGCCGGGGCTCGGCTTCCTGCGCGACGTGTTCACGACGCCCTCCTGGTGCACTGGCAGATCCGCGACGGCTGGGCGACGTCGCCGAAGCTACCGGGTGTGCGCATTCCGGGCGCGCCGTTCATGGGCGTATCCGGCGTCGCGCCGTCGGCGGCTCAGATGCGCACGTGGACCGCGCGCGAGAACGAGCTGATGTCCCGCGGCGGCATGGTGTTTCCCCCGGACGCGAGCGGAGCCGTTCCGAGCCGCGGCGCCGTGGCCACCGAGGGCCTCAGGACCTTGCCGCCCCGCGAGAACGGCGGGAATTTCGACGTGAAGCAACTCACGAAGGGCTCGAAGCTGCTCTTGCCGGTCGCCGTCGAAGGCGGCCTGTTCTCGACCGGCGACGGCCACTTCGCTCAGGGCGACGGCGAGGTCTGCGTGACCGCCGTCGAGATGGGCGCGACGGCGTCGGTTCGCTTCAAGGTCATCAAGGGCACCGCGGCGAATCGCGCACTCCGCGGGCCGCGCTTCTCCCACGCCGGCTACTTCGCCCCGCCGGAATGGGCGTCGCCGCGCGGCTTCGTCGCCGCCATGGGCATGCCGATCCGCGACGACGGCGTGAACGAAGGGGAAAACCTGACGCTCGCCTGCCGCAACGCGCTGCTCAACATGATCGACCTGCTCCAGGAACGAGGCTGGAGCCGCGAGCAGGCCTACGTGCTCTGCAGCGTGGCGGCCGACCTTCGGATCAGCAACGTGGTCGACGTGCCGAACTACGTCGTGTCGGCCCTGATTCCGGAGGCGATCTTCGCGGGCTGACCGCCAGCGACCCGGCCGGTGGCTCGTGACGGACGCCACCGGCCGAGCGCCGCGTCCTAGCTACTTCGGCTGGGCGAACGATCCGCAGATAGGGCTTCGGTGATCTTCAAGCCCGCCGGATACGTCTTCTTCGCCTCGTCGTCCGAGACGGCCGGTACGATGATGACGTCCTGACCCTGCTTCCAGTTCACCGGCGTGGCCACCTTGTGCTTGGCCGTGAGCTGGCAGGAGTCGAGGAGCCGGAGCACTTCGTCGAAGTTACGGCCGGTCGACATCGGGTAGGTCAGCATCGCCTTGACCTTCTTGTCCGGCCCGATGATGAACACCGAGCGCACCGTCGCGTTGTCGGCCGCGCGTCCGCCCCTGCGACGTCGTGCCGGCGCCCTCCGGCAGCATGTCGTAGGCCGTCGCCACCTTCAGCTCCGGATCGCCGATCATCGGATACGTCACGGCGTGACCCTGACGTCTCCTGGATGTCCTTCGACCACCGCTCGTGGTCGGTGACCGGATCGACGCTGAGCCCGATGATCTTGCAGTCGCGCTTGTCGAATTCGGGCTTCAGCCCCGCCATGTAGCCGAGCTCGGTCGTGCACACCGGCGTGAAATCCTTCGGGTGAGAGAAGAGGATGGCCCACCCCGAGCCGATCCAGTCGTGGAAGTTGATCTTCCCCTGGGTGGTCTCGGCGGTGAAGTTCGGTGCTTCGCTGTTGATCCGCAGTGCCATGTGTTATGCCTCCGTGTTGCAGCTCAGTATTGGGCTAAGTAGCCGGTCGCCATGCCGAAGAAGTAACAGCATACGCCCTGGGTATAGCGCGCCGCAACGGGCGGTCATCCGTGCCGGCGGGCGAGCCGCGCGCCGGCGCGAGCTCCGGCAGTGGCCAGGAGCGCCGCGAGCCGCGCGAGCGCCGGCTGGCGACGCGCGCTCGCCCGCCAGAGCAGCGCGACTGGCAGCGCCGGAACCCGCGCGGGCGCGCTGACGATTCGGTCCGCCGGCGCCTCGGCCAGCGCGAGCGCCGGCACGAGCCCGATGCCGAGCCCGCCCGACACGTAGGACAGGAGCAGCGAGACGCTCGGCACGTCGATGGTCGACACGGGCCGGATGCGCTCGTCGGCGAAATACTGGTCGAGCAGCGCGCGGCCTCGGCTCTCGGCGGCGAGCCGAAGCACCGGCTCGCGACGCAGCCGCTCGGTCAGCGGCGTACGATCGCGGCCGCGACGCGGTCCGACCCAGGCAAAGGGCTGATCGAAGAGATGGCGATCCTCGAGACCGCGCGGCGTTTCCTGGCCCGTGACCACCGCGAGATCCACGTCGCCCTCGGCGACCAGGCGCACGCTCGCGCGCGAGTGCGTGGTGACGATCTCGAAGCGCACCGGCGGATCCTCGTCGAGCAGGTCGCGCAGCACGGGCGCCAGCAGGCCCTTGCCGAGGTAGTCGCTGGCCGCCAGCCTGAGCGTCGTGGCCGGGCGCCCGGCAAGCTCCCCGAGCTGGCCGAAGGCCGACTCGGCGCCGCTCCAGAGCTCGCGCACCACCGGCAGCGCGGTCTCGCCGGCGGCCGTGAGCCGCACGCCGCGCCCGGCGCGCTCGAAGAGCTTGATGCCGAAATGCGTCTCGAGCTTGCGGATCTGCTGGCTCACGGCCGAGGAGGTGATCCGCCGCTGCCGCGCCGCCGCCCCCACCGAGCCCGTGCGCGCGACGGCCAGGAGCGTCTCGAGCGCGGGAAAGAGCGCGGCGTCGACCATGAAGTGTAGCTTACCATTCGCTACAGAACGTTTCACTGGACTACACGGTTACGCTGAGGCAGCATACGCGCGCCCGGTGGAGCTCAGAGGAGGAGCCGCATGGCCAAGACGTTGCTCGACAAAGTATGGGACGCGCACACGGTTCGGACCTTGCCGTCCGGACAGACCCAGCTCCTGATCGGCCTGCACCTGATCCACGAGGTGACGACGCCGCAGGCGTTTCAGATGCTCCGCGATTCGAAGCTGAAAGTCCGGATGCCGGAGCGCACGTTCGGCACGCTCGACCACATCATCCCGACGACCGACCAGGCCCGCCCCTACGCCGATCCGCTGGCGGAGGAGATGGCGGTGCACATGATCCGCAACATGAAAGACTTCAGCCTGCCGCTCTTCGACATGTCGACGGGCAAGCAGGGCATCGTGCACGTGATCGGCCCCGAGCTCGGCCTCTCGCAGCCGGGCATGACGATCGCGTGCGGCGACAGCCACACCTCGACCCACGGCGCCATGGGCGCCATCGCCTTCGGCATCGGCACCACCCAGGTGCGCGACGTGCTCGCGACGCAGTGTCTGTCGATGGCCAAGCCCAAGCTGCGCCAGGTGCGGGTCGACGGCGCGCTCGCCAGGGGCGTCTACGCGAAGGACGTGATCCTCGCGATCATCAACCAGCTCGGCGTGAAGGGCGGCGTGGGCTACGCGTACGAGTACGCGGGGCCCGTGATCGATCGCATGACGATGGAGGAGCGACTGACCGTCTGCAACATGTCGATCGAGGGCGCCGCGCGATTCGGCTACGTCAATCCGGACACGACGACGATCGACTATCTGCGCGGCCGACAGTACGCGCCCGCGGGCGCGGCGTTCGACAAGGCGGCCGCGTGGTGGAAGTCCGTCGCGACCGACCCGGGCGCCTCGTTCGACGACGTCGCGCGCCTCGACGGTGGCGCGATCGAGCCGATGGTGACGTGGGGCATCAACCCAGGCATGTCGGTGGGCGTGAGCCAGCGGATCCCCGCTCCCGAGTCCGCGCCCGAAGCCGACCGCTCGACTTTCCGCGAGGCGCTCGCGCACATGAGCTTCCAGGCCGGCCAGCCGATCAAGGGCGCGAAGATCGACGTCGCGTTCGTCGGCTCGTGCACGAACGGGCGTCTGTCGGACCTGCGTGTCGCCGCCGAGGTGGCGAAGAAAGGCAAGGTCGCCAAGGGCGTGCGCGCGCTCATCGTGCCGGGCTCTCAGCAGGTCGCGAAGGCCGCCGAGGCCGAGGGCCTGCCCGAGATCTTCCAGTCCGCGGGCTTCGAGTGGCGCAAGGCCGGCTGCTCGATGTGCCTGGGCATGAATCCGGATCAGCTGGTCGGGCGCGAGATGAGCGCCTCGTCCAGCAATCGCAACTTCATCGGCCGTCAGGGCAGCCCGACCGGGCGCACGCTCCTGATGAGCCCGGCCATGGTCGCCGCCGCCGCGATCACCGGCGCCGTCGCCGACGTGAGGGAGATCCTGAAATGAGCACGCTCGACTTCAAGCGCAAGCAGATCGTCGGCCGCGGCATCCCCCTGCCCGGTAACGACATCGACACTGACCGCATCATCCCGGCTCGCTTCCTCAAGGAAGTGACGTTCACGACGATGGGCGAGCACGCCTTCGAGGATGCGAAGAAGCAGAACCCCGAGCATCCGTTCAACTCGCCCGCGTACAAAGGCGCCTCCGTGCTCGTGGTCGGCCAGAACTTCGGCTGCGGCTCTTCGCGGGAGCACGCCCCGCAGGCGCTGATGCGCTGGGGCATCGCCGCCATCGTCGGCGGCTCCTTCGGCGAGATCTTCTTCGGCAACTGCGTGATGCTCGGCATCCCCTGCCTGCGCGCCTCGCAGGAAGACCTCGAGTGGCTGCAGCGCGAGGTCGGCCGGGCGCCGCAAGCGCCGGTCTCGGTCGACGTGGAGAAGCAAGAGGTGAAGTTCGGCAACCGCACGGTCAAGGCGACGATCCCGGACGGGCCACGGAATCAGCTCGTGCAGGGCACGTGGGATTCGACGGCGGTGCTGCTCGAAGCGGGCGCGGCGATCGAGACGACGGCGCGAAAGCTGCCGTACGTCGCGGGCTTCTGATTGCGCTGAGTGCGGATCTGGGTCGACGCGGACGCGTGCCCTCAAGGCATCAAGGAGATCCTGTTCCGGGCCGCCGAGCGCGCGCAGATCTTGACGACGCTCGTCGCGAACACCCTGCTGCGGGTCCCCTCATCGCCGTTCATCAAGAGCGTTCGCGTGGCCAAGGGCTTCAACGTCGCCGACCATCAGATCGTGGAGCAGATCCAACCGGGCGACCTGGTGATCACCGCCGACATCCCGCTGGCCGCCGAGGTGATCACCCGCGGCGCTCACGCGCTCGACCCGCGCGGAGAGCTCTACTCGGAAGACAATGTTCGTGATCGCCTGGCCATCCGCAATCTCATGCAAGAGCTCAGGTCCACCGGCGACATCCTCGGCGGTCCGGCGCCGTTCAGCCAGAGCGACCGGCAGCGCTTCGCCAACCACCTCGATCGCCTCCTGACCCGGCGCGCGGACTAGGACGGAGTGGTCGGCTCGACGTCAGCCCTTGTAGTCGACCGCCGGGCGCTTCATCTCGAAGATCTCGTGGACGTGCGTGTAGAGGTGTCCGGCGAGACGTCCGACCGGCCGCAGCCGGTGCATGTCGAGCCGCCCGCTCGCCGGATCGTAGACGTCGTCGCGCAGGTGCAGCTGGACGATCTCCCCGATCACGAGGTTACTCGGAAGATTGCCCACCGGGATGATCTGCACGAGGCGGCACTCCATGTTGATCGGCGCGGCGGCGACGCGCGGCGCCTTCACCTTCAGGCTCGGCGCGGCCACCAGGTTCGCCTGCTCGAACTCGTCGATTCCCGGCGCGTAGTCGCCGGAGGTCACGTTCATCTGCTCGGCCAGCGCGTCGTCCACCATGTTCACGACGAACTCGCGCGTGACTTCCACGTTACGCAACGTGTCCTTCTTGCCGCGCCCGCCGCCGGCCTCGGCGCGCGGTGAGGCCGAGAACGCGATGGTCGGCGGGTCGTGGGTGATCGCCATGAAGTAACTGAACGGAGCGAGATTGGGGACGCCGCTGGCGTCCACGCTCGATACCCATGCGATCGGCCGCGGAACGACGCATCCGATCATGAGCTTGTACATCGCTTCCGTGCCAATCGCTTTCGGATCGAGGTGCATGGGCCGAGCGACCTCCCCAGAAAGAACTGTGGTGCGTCGCGGCATTGTACCGCGAACGTGGATCGTGTAGCCTCGCGGCGCCGGCGGGCGACATGCCTCCCACCAGACCCGACGTGGTAATCGTGGTTGCCGACGACATGGGCTATTCCGACCTCGGCTGCTACGGCGGCGAGATCGCGACCCCGACCCTGGATCGACTCGGACGAGCCGGCGTGCGGCTGACGCGCTTCTACAACACCACCCGCTGCAGCCCCTCACGCGCGTCGATGCTCACGGGCCTCCACCCGCATCAGACCGGAATCGGGATTTTGACGAGTGACGATCGCCCCGAGGGGTATCGAGGGTCGCTCAACGAGCGGTGCCTGACCCTCGCGGAGATGCTGCGAGAGGCCGGCTACGCGACCTGCCTGAGCGGCAAGTGGCATCTGACGTCCGACGTGTGGAATCCGTCCGATGCCTGGCCGACGCGGCGCGGCTTCGATCGGTTCTTCGGCACGCTCTCGGGCTGTGGCAGCTATTACCGTCCGACGACGCTCACACGCGCCGAGCAGAACGCAGAGAGCGAGGCGGCGGCCCCGGGATTCTTCTACACCGACGCCATCACGGACGAAGCCGAGCAGTTCGTCCGGACGCACGCCACAGACGAGACGAATCGCCCCTTCTTCCTCTATACGGCGTACACCGCGCCGCACTGGCCGCTGCATGCGCCGGCCGACGATGTCGTGCGTTACCGCGGAACGTTCGATGCGGGATGGGATGAGCTCCGCGAAGCGCGCCTCAAACGGCTCGTGGCCGAGGGGGTCATGCCGGCAGGAACGACCCTGAGCGGCCGGGACCCCGACTCAGCCGGCGTGGCGCGATGCGCCCGACCAGGCGTGGCAACTGGTCCGCATGCAGACGTATGCCGCGCAGATCGACCGGATGGATCGCGGCATCGCTCGGATCGTCGCGGCGCTCACCGAGACCGGTGCGCTCTCGAACACGCTCTTCTTCTTTCTGTCCGACAACGGTGCGAGCGCCGAGGGCTTGCCGATCGCGGATCCCGAAACCTTCCGCCATCGTCGTAGCATCGTGCCGCCCGTGACCTGGACCGGCGCCGCACTGCGCATCGGGAACTCGCCCGACATCGAGCCCGGCCCCGACGATACCTACTCGAGCTATGGGCGTGCGTGGGCGAATCTGTCGAACACGCCGTTCCGCTTCTACAAACGCTGGGTGCACGAGGGCGGCATCTCCACGCCGCTGCTCGTTCACTGGCCCGGCGGCGGCATCGAGCCGAACATCCTCCACACGCCGTTTCAGCTCACCGATATCGTTCCGACTGTGCTCGAGGCCGCCGGCGTCGCCTACCCGGCGAGATATCCCGGCCGCGAGCCGTTGCCGCTCGAGGGGCGCAGCATGCTTGCGGCACTGAGGGGCGGCACCGTCGAGCCGCGCACGCTCTACTGGGAGCATCTCGGCAACGCGGCGATCCGGCGCGGCCGCTGGAAGCTCGTCCGGGAGCACCCGTTGCCGTGGGAGCTCTACGACATCGACGTCGACCGCGCCGAGCTCCACGATCAGGCGGCCAAGCGGCCCGACATCGTCGCCGAGCTCATCGAGGCGTGGGCCGCCTGGGCGAGTCGGGTCGGCGTCATTCCCTGGGAGCGCATCGTGGAGATCTACCGACGGGACGGCAAGGGCGATCCCACAGGGTGATTCGCGGGTGCCCCCGTAGGCGCAGCACATCGCGGCTTGACACAGTTTGAGGCGTCGGTTACCAGAGGGCGAATGTTCGATTCGGTCAGCCAAAGGGAGAGCTTGGCATGAGCAAGGCGAAAGGCGGGATGTCGCGGCGAAAACTGCTCCAGCTGGGCCTCGTCTCGGCGACCGCGACCCCGCTGCTGCTCCGCGCGAGTCGCACGACGGCGCAGACCGGCGGCGCGCAGCCGTCAGCCTCGAAGGCGGCGGGCGAGCTCAAGAATCCCGTCGAGTTCAAGGCGCCCAAGGTCAAGGCGAGCGTGCCGACCACCATCTCGTTCTGGCAATACGTCGGTTTTCACGTCGATGTGCAGAAGTTCATCGCGGAGGAATACAAGAAGCGCCACGATCCGAACCTCTCGCTCGAGATCACCGCGTTCCCCGGGCTGAACGAGCAGCGAGTCGGGGTCAAGTCGGCGCTCGCGGCGCAAAGCCCCACGCCGGACATCATCGCGATCGAGCCGGGCGCCTATGCCGTCGACGTCTCCACGAGCGGCAGCGTGATCGACTTCACGAAGGTCTTCGCCGACGATCCCGAATACAAGCGCGGCTTCTGGCCCAACGCGCTCGAGCTCCTGACGATCAACGGCGCGGTCGTGTCGGTACCCGCCGTCACCAACACGGTGATCGTCTACTACAACCGTGGCCTCTTCCAGCAGCACGGGCTCGAGGTCCCGAACACCCTGGACGAGCTGAAGAAGGTCGGCGCCGCCTTGAACGCCAAGGGAATCATGCCGATCGCGTATCCGGCGGGACAGGACCGCAACTTCCCGATCTTCCCGTACTACACGTACCTGGGCGGCATCAAAGCCGACAAGCTGATGCGCGAGGCCGACCTCGGGCTCAAGCCGTGGACGAGCCCCGAGCTGGTCGCCGGGGCGGAGTTCGTCGAGATGATGGCGAAGTCGGGTATGTACGCGAAGGGCCCGCTCGGCATCAAGGAGCCGGACGCGATCCAGATCTTCGCCACGGGCAAATCAGCCATGTTCTGGGGCGGGCAATGGATGCGCCGCTCGATCCGCGCGGCGCTGCCGCCGAATTTCGATCTGGGCATCTTCCCCTTCCCCGCCGTCGTCGCCGGCGGCCACAAACCCGTGCTGAGCTCGGTCGGGATCACCCTCACGGTCAACGCGCGGAGCAAGCACCCGGAACTCGCATTCGAGATGGTCAAGGCCATCACCGGTGCCTGGGGGAAGATCGAGTACACGAGAAACCTCGGCCTCTCGCCGAACGGGCCGATCAGCGCGGAGGCGATCGCCTACCAGATGCAATCGCTCAAGGATCCCCTCTATCCCGAGTTCCTCAAGCTCCAGCCGACCGGAACGACCCGGGTCATCTTCACGCCGGCCGTCGAGGAAGCGGTGACCCAGGGCATGCAGGCGCTCATCATCGGGTCGAAGGCTCCGAAGGCCGTGATGGAGTCCGTGGAAGCGGCCTCCCAGAAGGTCGGCGCTCGCAAGTTCCGAACGGGCTGAGGCGCGGGGTCCAGTGCTGTCCATCGCCGCCCGACGCAGCTGGCGGCGTCACGCGGCGGGCTACGCGTTCGCGGGACCGGCCCTCGTGATCCTCGCGGCGTTCCTCGTGTATCCGATCGGCTACTCGGTGTGGCTCAGCGTTCACGAGTGGGACGGCTACACGCCGCGCTGCGGGCCCGTTCGTCGGCCTCGAGAACTATCGCGCGCTGGCCGGCGACGAGGTGTTCTGGCGGGCCACCGTGAACTCCGTCGTCTTCGTCGCCGTGCGAACTCCGCTCGAGGTCGGGCTCGGGTTCCTGCTCGCACTTCTGCTGAACCGCCGGCTCGTCGCGCGATCGTTTCTGCGCACGCTCTTCTTCGTGCCGGTCGTCATGTCGCTCATCGTCGTCACACTCATCTTTCAGCGCATCTTCGAGCCCAACACCGGGCTCCTCAATACGTTTCTTCTCGCCGTCGGTCTCGGCGCCTGGGCGCATCCCTGGCTCGGGGATCCGGCCACCGCGCTCTCGGCAGTCATCGCGGTCAGCGTGTGGAAGAACGTGGGCTTCAGTCTGCGTGATTCTGCTGGCGGGGCTTCAAAGTCTGCCGCAGGACGTCGAGGAAGCCGCCCGGGTGGACGGCGCCAATGCCTGGCAGCTCACCCTGCGCGTGATCACGCCGCTGATGCGCCCGATCCTCGCGCTCACGGCGCTCCTGTCGATCATCGGAGCCTGAAGGTCTTCGACCTCGTCTTCATCATGACCCGCGGCGGCCCGACGTACTCCACCAGGTGCTCGCGACCATGCTCTATCGCGAGGCCTTCGAGCTGAACCACATGGGCATCGCCTCCGCGGTCGCGGTGATCCTGGTCGCGCTCGTGCTGTCGATCGCTCGAGTCCAGACGTACGTGCTGAACGAATCGCGGGAAGGCGGCCGGCGTGAGCACCGTCGTTGCCGCGCGTCCGTCCCCGCCGGCAGGCGCGGCTCCGTCGCGGCGCGCGCCTGAGCCGGGCCGGCATCTGGGTGGTGCTGCTCGGCGCGCTGGCCCTGTCCGTCGCGCCGGGCGTCTAACGCATGCTCAGCCTTTCCTTCATGGACAACCCGCAGCTCTTCGCCGGGCGCCTCGTGCCCTGGCCGCCGCATCCCGAGAACTATCCGCGCGCCGCGTCGGTGGCCGGCAACGCCATCGGCCGGCTCTACTGGAACAGCATCTACGTGTCGACCGCGTCGATGGTCGCGACGCTCGCGATCTCGGCGCTGGCCGGCTACGGCCTGGGCCGGATTCGCTTCGCCGGTCGGCGGCATCGTGTACGGCGTCGTGCTCATCGGCCTCACGATCCCGCTCCGATCACGCTGATCCCGCTCTTCATGAATCGTCAGAACGCTCGGCCTGCTCAACACGCCCTTCGCGCTGATCGGGCCGTACACCGGCTTCGGGCTGGCCTTCGGGACTTTCATCATGAAGGGATTCTTCGAGGGGCTACCGCGGTAGTCTAGGAACGGCACGGCTCGACGGCGCCGGCGAGTTCCGGATCTTCGCGCGGGTCATGCTGCCGCTCACGCGCCCGGCGCTCGCGACGGTCGCGATCTTTCTCTTCGTCTACAGAACTGGAACGAGTTCCTGTTCGCGCTGACCTTCATCACCGAGGGGCGCATGCGCACGCTCCCCACGGGGATCTATGCGCCGCCGTCGAGCGAGTCTCTACGGGAACTACCCGCTCCTGGCGGCGTCGCTCGTGCTGTTCTCGGTGCCGGTGCTCGTGCTCTACTTCGTGTTCCAGCAGCAGTCCGTGGAGGGATTGACGGCGGGCGCCCTGAAGCACTGAGGCCTCGGCGCGCCCGCCCGCAACGAGTCGCCTGCTGAGTCCGCCGTCAGAACTGCTGCCCGTGCGCCAGCTCAGCCGCCGCCGCCTGGGCCACCCGGGTGCCCTGAAGAACTTCGGGTTCAGCGTGCCCCAAAGGTGAACGTGTTGGCGAAGACGAAGTCGCGGAAGTTGTCCGCGTGATGCACCCATCGTCGACCAGGCTCCACGCCTCGGGCAGCACGTCGGTGATGTCGATCACGTCCCAATGGCCGATGTCGGAGCCCAGCATGGCGTTGAGCTTGATCTTGTAGTGGTTGAGCTTGGTTGAAGGCGACCGCGGTCATGCGGTCGTCGGCCTCGCAGCCGAAGAAGAAGCGGCGGCGAACAGATCGCGGATCCGGGCCGCTTGATGCCGCTTTCCGCCCACTCGTCGACGAAGTCGTCGGTCCTCGCGCCGCCCGTCAGGCTCGGACGAGGATCGGGCCAGCCGTCGCGTCGTCGCTGACGCTCGGCGCGTCAGGTCTCGTTGCCGTAGCGTTCGAACATCTTCACCAGAAGCGCGAGGTCGACCTTGCTCGGGATCGAGGTTGCTCCAGCTGCTTCGCGTTGCGCTTCTCCCAATACTCGAACAGGTCGCAGAGCAGCCGGCGGCCCAGCCGCACGCCGCCCTCGAGGAAGGCGAAGCGAAGCTCCGGGAACCGCCGCGTGACGCCGCCCAGGAAGATGGCCTTGGACACCGCGTGCCGCGGCCGCGAAGTGGCCGATGTGGTTGTAGATGAAGTTCGACGGCGAGTTCCTGAGCGCCTGGTTGCTCCCCGCGCTGTGGAAGGTCGGCGCGATGCCGAGCTCACGGCACTTCGCCCAGACCGGGTCGTAGTTGTACTCGCTGTCGATCGCGAGGACGTCGTACCAGACGGCCATCCGCGTCCCGTCGGGATCGCTCTGCGGGCTCGACGGCACCTGCCGAGCCATGCCGCTGCCGAACATGCCGACCTTGGAGCCGAGCTGCTTGGTGACGAACTCGAGCTCCTCGATCGCCTCCTCCGGCGTGTGCATCGGGATGATCGCCGCCGGCGTCATCCGGTCGCTCGAGCTCGCGGAAGTAGTCGGCGGTGACGATGTTGTGCGCGCGCACCACCGCGCGGCGGGTCGCATCGTCGCTGATGCGCGGCACGCGCAAGCCGGCGGTCGGATAGATGATCGCGAAATCGCAGCCGAACTCGTCGAGCCGCTCGTAGAGAGTGCGCGGCATCATCGCGGTCGCGCGATCGAGGGTGTTGCCCGCTGGCGGGTCCAGAAGCCGGGCTGGGCGACACGCCGGCGCCGCCGCTCGGCGAGCGACATGCTCAGCGCGTCTTGCGTGGTCTTCAGCGCGGCGAGGAAGCCCTCGGCGGCCCTGTCGCCGCCGACCTTTCGCATCCGCTCGGCGAAGACGGGGTCGAACTCGACCCAGTGGCCGTCACCGTCGATGACCGGATGGTCCACGCGAGCACGGATCTGTGCCGCCGACTGATGTCCTCCAGCGCTCATATGCTCTCTCCTCTCAGGGGCTGCCGATGCGCCATTCGCGGCTGTTCGGCGCCAAGCTTTAATCCACCTTCGACCAAGCCGCCGGCAACTGCCAAAACCCCTCAGAACTCCTCTTCAGCGCCCCGAAGAAGCCCCGCGGCCGCCCGAATTGCTTGGCGAAGATGCCGACCCCGGTGCCGTCGCGCAGAACTAGTCCTGACCCAGCACGTTCATCACGTCGAATCGCCTATCCATCTCGCCGATCGCCGGCAGCTTGAACGCGCTGCGCGATGCCCAGATCGAGCTGCTGATAGGGCGGGTTCGTCGAATCGTTGGGATGGCGCACCGTGCGCCTGAGGCCGCTGCCGGCCACGAAATCGAGGCTCATGCGCGTCTGCCGCCAGGAAGGCGAGGCCGCCCGACGCGGTGATCTGCTGGCTGTGGTCGGTCACGATGTAGTGATCGTGGATGTAGGCCAGGTCATCGGCGTCGAAGAGCGCCTGGGCCGACACGATGCCCTTGGCGACCTGCTGCGCGGCGGCGAGATTGCCGTAGGCGGAGAACCCGCCCACCGTGTACGACGTGGTGCGAGCTGACCCCGTAGTTGATCGCGTGTGTAGTTGAACGGCGTCAGGAACGTCGGCGCGCCGAACTGGCCCTCGTCCAGGTGGTACACGAGTACTTGTAGTAAGCCGTCGAGGCCGACCTTGAGGCCGGGGATGATCTGCTGCGTGATGCCCGCGTCGACGTAGATGGCCCGCTCGGCGCGCACCGTCGAGTTGACCGGCACCGACGCGGCCGCGGTGGTGTCGTCGAACTTGGCGATGCTCGTCGTCGAGACGAACTCCTGCCGAGGCGGCGTG
>CAWBMV010000002.1:0-25757 GCA_963789955.1 uncultured Candidatus Rokubacteria bacterium | reverse complement strand
CGGCGGGCAGCACCTGGACCGAATCGCCCGGCCTGCGCGACACCAAGGGGAACCTGTGGCAGCCGGGGGCGGGCGGCATGTGTCTGCACACCATACATCGCTGGACCCCGGCAATCCAAGCCGGATTTATATTGCGATTTCGGCTGCGGGGGCATTTCGCAGCGACGACGGTGGCAATTCATGGCGGCCGATCAATCGCGGGCTGATATCGCAGTACGAACTTCCCGATCCCGAGCCGAAGTCGGCCATTGCGTCCACCGCATTGCCATGCATCCTGCGCGGCCCAACGTGCTGTTCATGCAGAAACACTGGGACGTGATGCGCAGCGACGATGGCGGTGACTCGTGGCGGGAGATCAGCGGCAACCTGCCGACCGATTTCGGTTTTCCAATCGCGGTTCACGCGCACGAGCCGGAAACGATCTACGTCGTGCCGATCAAAAGCGATGAACAACATTATCCACCCGAGGGGAAGCTGCGCGTTTATCGCAGCAAGACGGGAGGCAACGAGTGGGAAGCGCTGACGAACGGCCTGCCGCAAAGCGATTGCTACGTCAATGTGCTGCGCGGCGCGCTGTCGGTGGATAAGCTGGATAAGTGCGGGATTTATTTCGGCACGACCGGCGGCCAGGTTTATGCCTCGCGCGACGGCGGCGACACCTGGGCGCCGATCGTGCGCGACCTGCCCGCCGTGTTTTCGGTGGAAGTCGAAACGCTGCCATGATTCGAGTCGAGCTGCCGGCGCACCTGCGCACGCTGGCGCGCGTGACGGCGCGAGGTCGAGGTCGACGTCGGCACGCCGGTGACCCAGCGCGCCATTCTCGACGCGCTCGAAGCTGCGCTATCCGGTGCTGCGCGGGACGCATCCGTGACCACGTGACCCGGCCGGCGCCGGCCGCTCGTGCGGTTCTTCGCGTGCGAGGCGGACATCTCCCACGAGCTCGCCGGACGCCCTCGTGCCCGACGAGGTCGCGACGGGCCTCGAGCCGTTCCTGATCCGGATGGGTCATCGTCGGTGCGGGCATCGTCATGACGTGCGTCGGGCTCGGCGCGATGCTCTCGCTCAGCGTGTTCCTGGTGCCGATCGCCGAGGCGATGGGCTGGTCGCGCACCGGCATCTCGACGGCCGCGCTCCTCAACTGGCTGTGCATGGGCCTCGGCTCGTTCGGCTGGGGCGCGCTCTCGGACCGCGTGGGCACGCGAACGGTGGTGCTGTCGGGCGGCGTGCTGCTCGGCCTCGGCCTCGTCGGCGCCAGCCAGGCCGCGACGCTGATCCAGTTCCAACTCGCCGTTCGGCGTGGTCGTCGGCACCGCGGCGGGAGCTTCTACGCGCCGATGACGGCCACGACCACGCGCTGGTTCACGCGGCACCGGAGCCTCGCCGTCGCGCTCGTCTCATCGGGCCTCGGCCTCGGGTCGATGACGATGGCGCCGCTCGCGCACTACCTCATCAGCGCGTACGACTGGCGCACCGCGATGCTGGTCATCGGCGACCTCGCGTGGCTCGTGATCATCCCCGCCGCCCTCCTCGTGCGCCGCGCCGCCGAGGCGCTGATCGCCGGCGCGCCCTCGGCGCGCAGGCGGACGGACGCGAGCCGACGGCCGCGCGAGGCGATGCGGCACCCCAGTTCGCCGCGATCGCGCTGGCCTACTTCGCGTGCTGCGCGGTGCACTCCGGGCCGATCTTCCACATGGTGACGCAACGCGATCGACCACGGCGTATCGGCGATGGCCGCGACCACCGTGCTGAGCGTCGGCCGGCCTCGCGTCGATGAGCGGCCGATCGTCTGCGGGCTCGTCGCCGATCGCATCGGCGCCAAGCGCATGCTGTTGATCGGTCTCGCGTTGCAGGCGGTCGCCGTGAGCCTCTACGTCTTCACGAACAGTCTCGGGAGCTTCTACGCGCTCGCGCTCCTGTTCGGCTTCAGCTACGGCGGCGTGATGCCGCTCTACGCGATCCTCATCCGGAGTACTTCGGCGCCCGCATCATGGGGACGACGTTCGGCGCGGTCTCGGCGGTCTCGACGCTCGGGATGGCCCTCGGACCCTGGGCCGGCGGGTGGCTCTACGACACGCTCGGCGGCTACTTCTGGCTCTACATGGGCTCGTTCGGGATCGGTCTCGGCGCGGTGGCGATCGCCTTCACGTTCCGCCCGACGCGTCGGGTGCCGGTGGTGCTTCCCGCTCCGAGCCTGGCGCACTGAGCCCGTGCCAGGCTCGGCCAGGCACGCTCGAAGTTCAGCCCCTCGGGCAGCGGCCCGACGATGGGCACCTCGAAGAGTGGTCCAGCACCGTCCGGATCGATGACGACGGTGCCGGCGCTCTCGAAGAGCGTCGCGATCTGCTCCTGAGCCGTGATGGCCAGGCCGTCCTTCCGGACCCTGGCCCGCGCGCATCGCTTGTTCGGAGGCCGGGGCCCGACCGCCGTGCGAAGGTATCAGGGAGGCTCCCATACCCGCGGTGACGTCTCGATCACGCTCGCTTCCAATCCTGCTCCTGGTTCTGCTCGCGGCGCTGGTCGGCGTCGGCTGTGTCTACAGCGGTTATCTCTCCGACATGCTCCCGACCGCCGCCGCCGAGCTCGACGACATCACGTTGCCGCCGGGCTTCCGCATCACCGTCTACGCCGCCGACGTGCCGAACGCGCGCCAGATGGCGCTCGGGCCTCCCGGCGTCGTGTTCGTCGGCTCGCGCTCGCGAGGGCAAGGTGTACGCGGTCGTCGACCGCGACGGCGACGCACGCGCCGACGAGGTGCACGTGGTCGCCAGCGGGCTCAACAGCCGAACGGCGTCGCGTTCCGCGACGGCGCGCTCTACGTCGCCGAGGTGAACCGCATCCTGCGCTTCGGACGTCGCGCGCGACCTCGGCGCATCCGCCGAGCCCGTGGTCGTCACCGACGCCTATCCGTCCGACGCGCATCACGGCTGGAAGTTCATCGCGCTTCGGGCCCGACGGCCGGCTCTACGTCCCGGTCGGCGCGCCGTGCAACGTCTGCGACGCCGCCGGGCCGCTGCACGCGCACGATCACGCGCATCGACCCGCCGGCGGCCGGCCCGAGATGGTCGCGCGCGGCGTCCGCAACAGCGTCGGCTTCGACTGGCATCCGGGCAACGGGGAGCTCTGGTTCACCGACAACGGCCGCGACTGGCTCGGCGACGACCAGCCGCCGGACGAGCTGAACCACGCGCCACGGCCGGGCGAGCACTTCGGCTTCCCGTACTGCCACGGCGACGGCATCGCGCGATCCCGAGCACAACGCGCGGCCGCGCCTGCGGCGAGTTCACGCCGCCGGCGCGCGAGCTCGGCCCGCACGTGGCCGCGCTCGGCATGCGCTTCTACACCGGCCGCGATGTTCCCCGAGAAGTATCGCGGCGGCATCTTCATCGCCGAGCACGGCTCGTGGAACCGCTCGACGCCGATCGGCTACCGCGTCACCTTCGTGAAGATCGAGGGCGGCCGCGCCGTCGCCTACGAGCCGTTCGCCGAGGGCTGGCTCCAGGGCGGCGACGGCGTCGGGGCGCCCGGCCGACGTGCTCGTGATGCCCGACGGCGCGCTGCTCGTCTCCGACGACAAGGCCGGCCGCATCTACCGCATCACCTACGCCGGAAACGGCTGATCCCCCGCCAGAAGCCGCGTCCCGGTACAATGGGCGCCGGTTCGATCTGACCTCAGGAGGGGTGCCAATGGACGCATGGACGACGAATACAGTCCAGACGGCGGACCGAGTTTCCGCCTTTCTCTGGAAAGTGTACGGCTGGATGGCCGTGGGCCTCGGCCTCACGGCGCTGGTGGCGTTCGCGGTGGCCGGCTCGCCGGACCTGCTAAGGGTCCTAGTTGGCAACCGGCTCGTCTTCTTCGCGCTCGTGATCGCCGAGCTGGGGCTGGTGTTCTATCTCTCCGCTCGTGCGGATCGCCTCGCCCCGGGCACGGCCGCGGGCCTGTTCGCGATCTACTCGGCGCTGAACGGCGTCACCCTGTCGGCGGTGCTGCTCGCCTACACGGGCGAGTCGGTGACGATGACCTTCGTCGTGACCGCCGGCATGTTCGGGGCGCTCGCGCTGTTCGGCTCAACGACGAAGCGTAGCCTCGCCGGCGCCGGGCAGTTCTTCATGATGGGCCTGGTCGGCCTCATCCTGGCGTCGCTCATCGGCATGTTCTGGCACAACGACGCGCTGCAGTTCCTGATCTCGATTGTCGGGGTCATCGTCTTCACCGGCCTCACCGCGTGGGACGCGCAGCGACTCAAGCAGATGGCGCTGGCCCTGCCGGAGGGACAGGTAGGGTCCTACGCCGTGGTCGGCGCGCTGTCCCTCTATCTCGACTTCATCAACCTGTTCCTGATGCTGCTGCGCTTCACCGGCGGCCGCCGGGAATGAGGCGAAGGACCGAAGTGAACCGCGGCAAGCTAGAGGAGATCCAATCGATGAGGCCTCTCCGTGTTGTGGCGTGTGTCTTGTTGGTCTTGTTCGCCGTCGCGGCGCCCGCGGCGGCGGCGCCCGAAGGACAGCTGACGTGGGGCGTTCACATCTCGCTCTCGCCCACGTGGTTCGATCCGGCCGAAACCCAGGGGATCATCACCCCCTTCATGGTCCTGTACGCGATCCACGATGCAATGGCGAAGGCGATGCCGGGGAACTCGGCGGCGCCGAGCCTGGCGGAATCGTGGCAGGTCTCGCCAGATGGGCGCGTGTACGACTTCACGCTCCGCAAAGGCGTGAAGTTCCACAACGGCGAGGGGCTCACCTCCGAGGACGTGAAGTTCTCGTTCGAGCGATACCGCGGCGCCGCGGCCAAGACCCTCAAGGACCGCGTCGCCGCCGTCGAGACGCCGGATCCGCTCCACGTGAGGTTCCGGCTGAAGAATCCGTGGCCCGACTTCATGACGTTCTACACCGCCGCCAGCGGTGCCGGCTGGATCGTGCCCAAGAAATACGTCGAGAAGGTCGGCGACGACGGCTTCAAAAAGGCGCCGATCGGCGCCGGGCCGTACAAGTTCGTCTCGTTCTCGCCCGGAGTCGAGCTGGTCATGGAGGCGTTCGATGGCTACTGGCGCAAGACGCCGAGCGTCAAGCGCCTCGTCTTCAAGGTCATCGGCGACGAGGCGACCCGGCTCGCGGCGCTCAAACGCGGCGAGATCGACATCGTGTACTCGATCCGCGGCGAGCTCGCCGAGGAGCTGCAGCGGACGCCCGGGCTTACGCTGAAGCCGACGGTGATCCAGGCACCGCAGTGGGTGAGTATGCTCGACCAGTGGGATCCAAAATCGCCCTGGCACGACCGGCGGGTGCGCCTGGCCGCCAACCTGGCGATCGATCGCAAGGCCATCAACGATGCGATTACCCTCGGCCACTCCCGGCTGACGTACAGCATCATCCCGAGCACCTTCGACTACTATTGGCAGCCGCCCTCCTACGCGTTCGACGCGGCCCAGGCCAAGAAGCTCCTGGCCGAGGCGGGCTACCCGAACGGCTTCGACGCCGGCGACTACTACCTGGACGTCTCGTACGCCAACGTGCAGGAGGCGATCGCGAACTACCTGCAGCAGGTCGGCATCAAGACCAAGCTGCGGCCGGTCGAGCGCGCGTCCCACTGGGCCAGTTACGGCGACAAGAAGTACAAGAACCTCGCCTACACGGCGAGCGGCGCGTTTGGGAACGCGGCCACGCGCCTGGAGACCTTCGTCGTGGCGGGCGGCACCTATGTCTACGGCAGCTACCCGGAGATCGACTCGCTCTTCAAGGACCAGGCCGCCGAGCTGGATCGCAAGAAACGAGCGGCGCTCCTCGATAAGATCCAGCAGATCATGTACGAAAAGGCGATGTATATCCCGGTGTGGGAGCTGGCGTTCATCAACGGCCAGGGCCCGCGGGTGCAAGAGTCGGGACTGGGGCTCATCCCCGGCCACGCCTACTCGGCGCCGTACGAGGACGTGAAGCTCAAGGCGAAGTAGCGGGGCGGCTGGCGGTCGAGCGCTTCGTTATCCGAAGCGCTCGACCCCAGTGCCGCGGTAGAGGATCTTCGCGGACTGCGCCACGACGGCGGCGTGGTGGGCGCGCGCCTCCGGCGCCAGGTCGGACGAGGGCGGCTGCTCGGGCGCGAAGTGATGGTAGTCATCGACGCCGCGGACGAGCATCGCGCTGTCGCTGTCGCCGGCGATCTGCCTGACGGAAGTCGGAATGTAGCGGATCGCGAAGCCGACGCGCCGGTCGTCCGACCGGTTCGCGGGCGAGCCGTGGACCATCCGCACGTGGTGCAGGGACGTCTCGCCCGCCCGCAGCAGGATGTCGACGCCGCGCGCCTCCTCCACCTCGACCGCGATCTCCTGCCCGCGCGAGAGCAGATTGTTCGGCGCGAAGGTGTCGCGATGCTCGAGCTGTGCGTCGTGGGAGCCCGGGACCATCCGCATCGCGCCGTTCTCGGCCGTCGCGTCGGTGAAGGCCACCCACGCCGTGAGGACGTCCGGCGCGCTCAGCCCCCAGTACGTGGCGTCCTGGTGCCAGGAGACGTACGCGGGATCGCGCGCTTCCTTGATGAAGAAGCTCGTGCTCCAGACGAGCAGGTTCGGCCCGAGGATCGGTTCGACCGCGTCGAGGATGACGGGATGTCGTACCAGATCGGCCAGCCAGGTGAAGAGCAGGTGCGGCTTGTGCCGGATCTCGCCGCTCAGCCGGCCGCCGTGCTCGGCCTCGACGGCCTCGAGCCGCCGGCGTAACGCCAGCGCCTCGCCCGGGGACATCACGCGAACCGGAAAATAGAATCCGTCCCGCCGGTATTGCTCGACCGCGGCCGAAGCGAGTCTGGTCATCGAGTCAGGGGTCTCGCATCGATGGTACCCGAAGAGGCGCGCGCCCAGACGGCGTACAGCGGATCCCCGCGCGCCGGCGACCGGTCCTCGTCCTTCACGTCGGCCCAACCGCCGGCGGTGTCGAAATAGGTGCGCACGAGCCCCACGTGCTGTGCGTCGGTGGTGTCGAGCCAGACGGCGACCGCCTTCGTCGGGAAGCACCGGTTCGAGAACGACACGACGAAGGGCGCGCCCGGCCGCAGCACGCGCCGCACCTCGCGAAGCAGGCGCACGGGGTGGATCACGTACTGGATCGAGACCGCGCACATCCCGCCGTCGAACTCCGCGTCGTCGAAGGGCAGCAGGGCCTCGCGATTCACGTCGTGGACGACGTGGGCCGTCAGGTGCGGGTTGTCGGCCATCTCCTCGGCGTTCAGGCCCAGGCCGACGACATGGCCCGGGCGAAAGCCCGGCGGCAGGTGGCTGCGCCAGCTGCTCATCAGATCGAGCAGGCGGCCGCCCGGCGGAAGAATCTCGGCGTACAGGCCGCCGAGCGCGGCGATCGCGCCGTCGTCGATGTGGACGACCTTGCGCGGAACGACATAGAAGCGATCGTCGGGAGACTCGTCGTCACGCGTGAAGGCCACCGGCGACAGCAGACCGTCGCCGGCGGGCGCCTTCGCGTCCACCGTCTCTAGCTCTCGGGCGAGACGGTGGCGTAGAAGCCACTGTCCATGCTCTCCATGTTGATCTGGCGCTTGCCCCCCTTGGCTACGTACAGCTTGATCGAGCCCTCCTGGATCGGCGGCGCCATCTGATACGTCGCCTGCCCACCCGCCACGCTCACCGTCCCTCGAGCCGTGGTGCATTCCCCAGACCGCGATCAGCGTTCGATCGGGATAGATCGTCAGGTAGAGGAAATCGACCCGCGGGCCGATCGTCACCGAGCCCTTCCACTTGCCGACGAGCTGTTCGACGCTGGTGACGGGTGTCGCCGGTGTGGCCGACGCGCACGCTTGCACGACGAGCAGCAGGACCGCGAGCATCACGAACCGAAGCTGTCGCATGGTCATCCCCTCCCGGCCGCGAGCCTGCCCTGCGCCGCGGTCCTCCGTAATTGGACCTTGGTCCCGGCGCCCCGGGGTGGGGCGTTCGGCCCGGCCGCGAGGTACGATGAGCCAGACGCGCCATGCGTATTCTCGTCGTCGAGGACGATCGGAAGGTCGCGAGCTTCATCCGCCAGGGGCTCGAAGAAGAGGGCCATACCGTCGAAGCCGCCGCCGACGGCGACGCCGCGCTCGATCTGCTGCTCGGCGCAGACCCCTACGATCTGATCGTCCTGGACGTCATGCTGCCCAAACGTGACGGCTTCGCGGTCCTCAAGGCCGCGCGGCAGTCGGGGGTGCTCTCGCCCGTCATCATGCTCACGGCGCGCGACAGCGTCGCCGACAAGGTGACCGGGCTCGATCTCGGCGCCGACGACTATCTGGCCAAGCCGTTCGCCTTCGACGAGCTTCTGGCTCGTGTCCGCGCGCTGTTCCGGCGCGGCTCGGAGCGGCGAGCCCCGGTGCTCCGGCTGGCCGACCTGACGCTCGATCCCGCCACGCGCAAGGTGGAGCGGGGTGGGCGGCGGATCGAGCTCACCACGCGGGAGTGGGCGCTGCTCGAGTACTTCATGCGCAATGCCGGGCGCATTCTCACGCGCCCGATGCTGGTGCAGCACGTGTGGGGGCTCGACTTCGACCCGGAGAGCAACATCGTCGACGTGTACGTCGGCTATCTCCGCCGCAAGATCGACGGCCCGCAGGAGAAGAAGCTCTTCCACACGATTCGCGGAGCGGGCTACGTCGTGAAAGACGAGCCCTGACGATGCGCCCGCTCTCGATCCGCGCGCGGTTGACGCTCTGGTACACGGGTGTCGTCGTCGCCATCCTGCTCCTGGTCAGCGTCGCCGCGTACTCGCTCTTGCGCTGGCACCTGTTCAACGATCTCGACGCGTCGCTGTTCACCGTGGCCGGTGTGCTCCGCGACGCGCCGCCCGCGGACCCGGCCGCGCCGCTGCCGCCCGATCTCGAGCCGCTGGTGCGCGAGTTCCTGGGCTCGGAGTTCGCCGACGCCCTGCTGCAGCTCCTCGACCCGCAGGGAAATATGCGCTCCCGCGCGCTGCGGCCGGCCCTGCCGCTCTCGCGCGAGGCGCGGATGAACGCGTTGCGCGGCGTGCCCACGATCGAGACGGTCGACCTCAGCACTGGAGACCGGGCGCGGCTGCTCACGATGCCGGTCGTACGGGCCGGGCGCGTCGTCGATCTGGTCCAGGTGGCCATGCCGCTGCGCCGGACCCGTCAGACGCTCGTCCGGTACATCGAGACGTTGCTCGTGCTCGTTCCGCTGGGCGCGGTGCTCTCGGCCGTCGGCGGCTGGATGCTGGCGCGGCGCGCGCTCCGGCCGGTCGATCGGATGTCGCAGAGTGCCCTGCGGATCAGCGCCGAGGACCTGAGCCGGCGCCTCGAGCGGCGCGGGACCCAGGACGAGATCGATCGCCTCGCCGATACGCTCAACGCGATGCTCGCCCGCCTGGAAGCCGCGTTCAGCGAGATGCAACGCTTCACCGCCGACGCCGCGCACGAGCTGCGGACTCCCCTGACGGCGCTGCGTGGCGGAATCGAGATCGCGCTTCGCGCGGAGCGCTCGCCGGACGAGTATCGGCGCGTCCTCGCCTCGAGCATCGAGGAGGTCGATCAGCTCATCCGGCTCGCCGAAGACCTGCTGCTGCTCTCGCGATCCACGGTCGGCCTCAACGCCGTCCGCCAGCCGGTGGACCTCGAGCCCCTGTGCCTCGAAGCGCTCGAGCTCGGCGTGCGCCTGGCCAAGGGCAAGGGCGTCACGGTCAGCCTCGGCGCCACGGCCCCCGCGGGGGTGCAGGGCGACGCCGGCGCGCTGCGCCGGGCGCTCCTGAACCTGGTCGACAACGCGGTCAAGTACACGCCCGCCGGCGGCACCGTCGCGATCTCGCTCGAGCGGACACAAGCCGGCGCGGCGGTGGCGGTCGAGGATACCGGCATCGGAATCGATCCCGCCGACGCCACGCGTATCTTCGAGCCCTTCGTGCGGCTCGATGCCGGCCGCAACCGTGATACGGGCGGGAGCGGGCTCGGCCTGGCCATCGCTCGGTCCATCGTCGTCGCCCACGGCGGCACGCTCGAGGTCGAGAGCCGTCCAGGCGGCGGCAGCCGCTTCACGATCCACCTCCCCGCCGCCTAGTCAGTCGCCATCCCGCGCTAAGAGGCTTCTCATCCCCGTTTCACGGCGGCCTTACGTCGCACCGCTAAGGTGATGCCGTGACACAGACTCTCGCGCAAGAGGAGCGCATTCGATGAATGAGCAGGGAGGCGGACTCATGAGGATGATGAAAAGCCATCGGCGCTGGGCAGCGCCCATCGTTGCCCTGGTCGCCGTCGCGGCCATGGTGGGATTGCTGCCCCACTTCGGCTTCACGAGCGGCTCGGCCCCGATCTGGACGGAGCGCACCTCCGCTCAAACCGTTCAGATCCAGGCACCGGACTGGGTGCGCCTCAGCAAGGAGGCGAAGCCCGCGGTCGTGAACATCAGCGTCAAGCTCAACGGCGAATCGTCGATGGCGCCGCAGCTCAAAGGGCGGCCCGACGATCGCTCGATGGAGGATTTCTTCAAGCGCTTCTTCGACGAGGCGCCGCGCCACCCGACGCGCGCCGGCGGCTCGGGCTTCATCATCGACGCCAACGGATTCATCGTCACCAACAACCACGTCGTCGAGAACGCCACCGAGATCCAGGTGACGCTCGCCGACGGGCGCGAGTTCACGGCCAAGGTGGTCGGCCGCGACGCCAAGACCGACCTCGCCCTGATCGAAGATCGAGCGCCGACCGGCCTGCCCGCGATCCCGCTCGGCGACTCCGACGGCGCTGCAGGTCGGCGAGTCGGTCGATGGCCATCGGCAACCCGTTCGGGCTCGAGCAGCACCGTGACGGCCGGCATCGTCAGCGCGACCGGTCGCGTGCATCGGCGAGCGGCCCGTACGACAACTTCATCCAGACCGACGCGTCGATCAATCCGGGCAACAGCGGCGGCCCGCTGCTCAACGCGCAGCGGCGAGGTCATCGGCATCAACACCGCCATCTTCAGCCGCGGCGGCGGGTCGATCGGCATCGGCTTCGCGATTCCGATCGAACCTGGCCAAGATCGTGATCCGCAGCTCGCCGAGCACGGGCACGGTCGAGCGCGGCTGGCTCGGCGTCATGATCCAGCCGCTCACCAAGGAGCTCGCCGCGAGCTTCAAGCGTGGCGACACCAGCGGGGCGCTCGTCTCGGCGGTGATGGAAGGCTCCCCGGCGGACAAGGCCGGCGTGAAGCCCGGTGACGTGATCGTCGAGTTCAACGGCAAGAAGATCCCGAAGGCGACCGATCTGCCCGGTCTCGTGGCCGATATGTCGGTCGGAAAGGACGTGCCGATGGTGGTGGTGCGGGAAGGCAAGGAGCAGCGCCTGAACGCTCACATCGCCAAGCTCGAGGACGAGTCGCAGGCCAACGCCGCCGCGGAGACCGACGGCAAGGGTCAGCTCGGCCTCTCGGTGCAGCCGGTGACGCCGCCGGTGGCGCGCGAGCTCGGGCTCAAGGTCAAGGAGGGCGTGCTGGTCCGCGACGTGGTCGAGGGCGGCCGCGCGGCCGAGGCCGGCATCCGCGCCGGTGACGTGATCGTCGAGGTCGACCGCCGGCCGGTCCGTACGATCGAGGACTTCAAGGCGCGGCTCGACAAGCAGGCCAAGGACGCGCCGGTCGTGATGCTCGTGAATCGCGACGGCCAGACCATGTTTGTGGCCATTCCAGCCGCGTAGCGCATAGCCGGCGGGGAGCAGCTCCGCCGCCCCGGTTGTACTCCCCAGCGCCCCGGCATCGTCATCAGCCGGGGCGCTGGTCTGTTGCCCGGCGTTCGTCTAGACTCTGGAGCCATGCGGCGGATCGTCGTCGCGCTCGTTCTCGGCGCAGCACTCGCCGGCTGCGCCACGTCCGGTGACACGTGGACGAAGCCCGGCGTGACCGAGCAAGAGCGCGGTCGCGACACCATGGACTGTCTGACCGAGGCCAAGCGCGTGACGCCTGGCGTGGGCGGACCGGGCGAGCCGATCAATCAGGATCGCTACCGGCGCTGCATGACGGACCGCGGCTACACGTCGGGCCCGGCGAAGTGATTCCGGCTCGGCGCTAGCCGAGTCGCTCGCGCGCGACCTCGCGCAGCCGCGCTTTCTGGACTTTGCCACTCGACGTCATCGGGAGCTCGTCGACGACGAATGCATGGCGCGGGATCTTGAAGCTCGCGATCCGTCCCCGGCAGAACGCGATCAGATCGTCCGGGAGCGACGGTGGCTCCCGGCGCAGGCTGCACGAAGACGACCCCCACTTCACCGAGCCGAGCGTCGGGGTAGCTGACGACGGCCGCCTGCCGGACACCCGGGTAGGTGCCGAGATAGCTCTCGACCTCGGTCGGATCGACGTTCTCGCCGCCGACCTTGATCATGTCCTTGTAGCGGCCGACGAAGCGGAGATGGCCGTCGGCGCGCAGGATGCCGGCGTCGCCCGTGTGAAACCAGCCGTCGGCATCGATGGCCCGCGCGGTCGCTTCGGGATCCCGGTAGTAGCCCTGCATGAGGTATCGCGTCCGGACCACGATCTCACCCGGCGTGCCGCGCAGCTGCTCGTGGCCCGTGTCGGGATCGATCACGCGCACCTCGAAGCCCTCGCACGGAAGCCCGGACGCTTCGCACGCCTGCTCGTCCGTCGAATCGAGGAGCGACATCGAGATCGTCGCGCCGACTTCCGTCATGCCGTAGGCGGTCAGGTGTCGCAACGGCGCCAGCGCCTTGCGCGCGCGATAGACGATCGGCGTCGCGCTCGCCGCGCCGGCCGCCATGATGCCGGTGCGCAACGTCGACAGATTGCGCGGCCGCGCTTCCTGGGCGGCGACGAGGAGCTTGAGGTGCGTGTCGAAGCCGTCGATGTGGGTCGCGCCTTCGCGCTCGACGAGATCGAGCGCCTC
Organism: uncultured Candidatus Rokubacteria bacterium; assembly: GCA_963789955.1. Taxonomy (GTDB): domain Bacteria; phylum Methylomirabilota; class Methylomirabilia; order Rokubacteriales; family CSP1-6; genus AR31. Next base: position 12,902 of record CAWBMV010000002.1, on the reverse strand, counting down.
GTCGGCGTCGAATGTTTCCGTGAGAATCTGCCGGTAGCCGACCAGCAGCGAGCCGAGCGGCCCGTCGACGTAGCCGAAGATGTGAAAGAGCGGAAGGTAGTTGACGAAGACGTCCCGCTCGGAGGACTGCAGGCGCCGGTAGCGGTCGGCCATGTGGGCGAGCAGTGTATGGTCGCGCATCACGCCTTTGGGGAACCCGGTCGTTCCCGACGTGTACATGATGAACGCCGTGTCGCTGGGACGCACCGCCGCCGCCCGCGCGGCCAGGCTGGCCGGGTCGACCGTGGCGGCCGACGCCAGCAGCTCGGGCCAGCCCCAGGCTCCCGGATACTGCCGATCGCTCAGGACGACCACCCGCTCCAGATCGGGCAGTCGTGCGCTCCGCACGCGCCGGGCTCTCGCCGCCGCCGTCGAACGACGCGAGCTCGCGAACCATGCCGAGGTAATCGACGGGCCCGGAGACGTCGTGGGTCATGAGGGTCGCCGCGTTCGATCGCTCGAGGACCTGCGCCAGATCGACGGTCCGGAATCGCGTATTGATCGGCACGTGGACGGCGCCGATCTTGGCCAGGGCGAACATCGCGAAGATCCACTCGGGGCAGTTGAGGAGCCAGAGCGCGACCTTCTCGCCCGGCCCGACGCCGATGTGGATCAGCCCGCGCGCGAGGCGGTCGACCTCGGCGGCGATCTGACGGAACGAGTAGCGACGATCGCGGAAGACGAGGGCCTCGCGATCGCCCCACCGCGCGGCCGCCGTGTCCGTCAGGTCGCCGAAGCGGGTGACCGGACGCATGGGCTCCTTGATTCAGCTCCGCGTCGGCAGCTCGACGACCCCGCTGCCGAGCACCGACAGCTCGCCGTCCTGATTGCGCGCTTCCTGCTCGATCTCGACCAGGTGGCGGCCGTTCTCGATGCGCTTCGTCTGGACCGTGCCGTCGATCCGCAGGGTGTCGCCTTCGGGATTGTGGCGGCGGATCTTGCAGTGCGCGCCGCGGAGGAACCCGTCGTCGCCCATCCAGTTGGTCAGGTGATGCGTGAGCCACGAGCACCGCTCGGGGCCGTAGTCGTAAGCCCCCGGCGCGCCGACCATGCGTCGCGAACTCCTGCTCCCAGTGGACGCGCTCCGGGCAGTCGGGAATGCCGAAGCGGTTCTTGATGCCCAGACCCGAATGACGATGCACCTGCTTCCAGGCGAGCTTGTTCGCCCGGATGTAGAGGCCGCCCCATCCCTGCGCATAGGCGATGAAGCCCGTCACGGTCATCGGCCCCTTCGCCATCGTCGGCAGCCGCTCGCCCTCGCGCACGTCGTCCCAGTACCGCGGGGTGCCACCGCGGATCTGCTCGTTCGCGTAGAGCCGGTAGACGTCGGCGAGCTCCTCGTCGGTGTAGCGCTTGGGAGGCTTCGCCTTCACCGCGGTGTACTTGGTCCCGGCTTCGCGCGCCTGGTCACGATCGGTGCGAAAGCACCAGCTGTCGGCGGCGGCGACGAGGTCCCCGCGCTGGTTGTAGAAGTCGACGTGATAGACCTGCTGGATCGAGCGGCCCGCGAACGTCGTCTGGTGCTCGATCAGCTCCTTGAGCCACGCCTCGGTCGTGATCGCGTCGTTGCGCCGCACCGGGAGGTGCCATGTCCAGTCCGCCCCGGCCCACATCGCGTGCACGCCCGGCAGCCCGCCGACGTAGCCCGAGATGATCCGGCTCGTGGCAAAGAGAAAGCTCGGCGGCGCGACCACGCCACCCCAGCGTGTGCCGGCGGCGTACTCGGGATCGCACCAGAGCGGGTTGTCGTCGCCGATACCGTGCGCGTAGTGGCGCAGGTTGTCGCGCGTGGCCTCGTGGCACCACGGCTCGAGCGTGTCCGTGATCTTGACGCCGATCCGGCGGCGCAGGTCCTCGAGGCCCTGCTCGGTGATCTTCGGAAAAAGCGTCGTCGTCTCACGGGGCATGCGTGGGCTCCACGGCGCTCGCCTCGGATTCGCGAAGCGCCTTGCGGTTGACCTTGCCGGCGGGCGTCTTGGGCAGCGCCGCCACGAACGCGACGCGCCGCGGGTATTCGTGCTGGCTGAGCCGCGTGCGCGTGAAATCCTGCAGCTCGCGGGCGAACGCGTCGTCGCCGCCGCGCGCGCTCACGATGAACGCCTTGACCACCTGGCCGCGCAGCGCATCGGCGACGCCGATCACCGCCGCCTCGCGCACGTCCGGATGCCGGAGCAGCACGTCCTCGATCTCGATCGCGCTCATGGTCCAGCCGGCCGAGATGATGACATCGTCGGCGCGCCCGGCGTGATAGAAGTAGCCATCGCCGTCCACGTGGCCTCGATCCTTCGTCGGAAACCAGGTATCGCGTCGCCACACCTTGATCTCGCCGATCTGGTCCGGCGGGCAGGGACGTCCCTCGGCGTCCTGCACCTCGACGCGGACGCCGGGGACCGGCTTTCCCAACGCGCCGGGCTTGACGGTGTAATCTGCGGCGCCCGGATAGTCGGCAAGGATCACACCGACCTCGGTCGTCCCGTACATGCTGCACACGCGCGTGCCGAACGTCGCCTCGACGAACGCGCGCGTGGCGCTGTCCATCGGCTCGCCGGTGAACGACAGCTTGCGGATGCCGTAGCGATACGCGCCGGCCTGTCCGGAGCTTTTCAGCATGCGATAGTGCGTCGCCGCGGCGGCCACGTTGGTCACGTCGTACTCCTGCAGCGCGCGGAGCATCCGCACCGGGTCGAACTTGCCGGCCATCGTCCCGGTGGTGACGCCGAGCGCCAGCGGCGCGAGCGTGCCGTGCCAGAGGCCGTGCCCCCACGCGGGCGAGGACGGGCAGAAGAAGCGATCGCCCGGCCGGATGCCTGTGCCGTAGAGTGCGGCGACCATGAGCGCGACGATCGCGCGCTGGGGATGGCGCACCGCCGCCGGCAGCTCCCGCGTCGTGCCCGACGTGTACTGAAAGACCGCGAGGTCGTCGGCGGCGCTCCGCACCTCGTAGCGGGTCGGGAGCGCCGCCAGCGTGGACACGAACGCGTCGTCGGCCACCACGACCTCGAGCCCGGCGATGGCGCGCGCGGTGTCGGCCTTCTCGGCGTTGGTCAGCAGGAGCCGCGGCGTGCAGTCTTCGACCCGCAGCCGGACACCGTCGGGCCCGAACAGGGTGAACAGCGGCACCGCGATGGCGCCGCGCTTGATGGCGCCGAACAGGGCGGCGTAGAAGGCCAGCGACGGCTCGAGCATGATCGCCACGCGGTCGCCGGGGGCGACGCCGCGGGCCGCGAGCCAGTGCGCGAAGCGCGCGGACCACTCGGACAGATCACGAAACCCGAGCGTCTCGTCGCGCCCGTCGGCGTGGGCGACGCGGACCGCGACGCGACCGGAGCCGGCGTGCCGGTCCAGGCACTCGACGGCGATGTTCAGCGACTCGCGGCCGCCGTCGAAGAGCGACCACAGCGCCGCGGATTGGAAGTGCCGGTGGGCGTCGGCGTAGGCCGTGTAGTCCGTCAGTCGCATCATGGCTCCCGGATCCCATTGTATAAGGACAGCGCATGACCTCGGGGCGCGGCGGACTCTTGCTGGGCGGCGCCTTCGTGACCTTCGCCGTCAGCGCCGCGCTGATGCACTCCTACGCGGTCTTCCTGGTGGCGTTCCTCGAGGAGTTCCGCTGGAGCCGCGCCGAGACGTCGCTGGCCTACTCGGTCTCCGCGTTCGTGAGCGGCGCGAGCGCGCCCTTCGTCGGCGCGCTGGTGGACCGCCTCGGTCCTCGGCGGCTCGTCCTGCTGGGCGGGAGCATGCTGGCGATCGGACTCGTGGGCAGCGCCTACGTCGCTCGCGCTCTGGCAGATGATCGTGCTCTACGGCGTCCTCATGACCGTGGGAGCCAATTGCCTCGGGCTCGTGGTGTTCGTGCCGATCCTCTCGCGCCGCTTCGTGCGCAATCGTGGCATGGCGATCTCGATCGTGCAGTCGGCCAACGGGTTCGCGACGAGCGGTCTCGGCGCCGCTCGCGCAGATCCTGATCTCGACGATCGGCTGGCGGCACGCGTATCTCGCGCAGGCGGCGCTCATGGCGCTGCTCGTCTGGCCGCTCGCCGCCCTGTTCCGGCGTGACCAGCCGCCGGCGGCGGTCGCGCCGGCGAGCCCGCCGGCCCTCGGCGAGGGCGTCGAGCGCGGCTCCGCCGGCGCGCCGGGACTGGACCTTGGCCGAAGCGATCGCGACGCCGCACTTCTGGCTCCTGTTCACGGTGTACCTCTGCCACGGGTCTCGGCAGCTTCCTCGTCTCGCTGCACCAGCTCGCGTTCGCCGTCGACGTCGGCTTCGACAAGCTCTACGCCGCCAGCGTGCTCGGCATGGGAGCGTTGCTCGTCCGTCGGCGGGACGATCGTCACCGGGACGCTCTCGGACTACATCGGCCGCGAGCTCTCCGCGATCCTCGCCTACGTGGTCTCGATCGTCGGCGTGATCTGCGCGCTCTTCATCACGGGCCCCGGCGACGCCTGGCTTCTCTGGATCCACGCCTGCTTCTTTGGCCTCACCTGGGGCGCGCGGGGTCCGGCGATCACCGCCAAGACCGCCGATCTGTTCCCCGGGCCGAAACCTCGGCACCATCCTGGGGGTCATCACGATCGGCACCGGCATCGGCTCGGCCGTCGGCGCGTGGGGCGCCGGCTGGATCTTCGACGTCTCCGGCAGCTATCGGCTCGCGTTCCTGGCGTCGATCGCGTCCTACCTGATCGGCTGCGTGGCGTTCTGGGGGCTGCGCCGGCCGCCGACGCGGCAGGTGGTATAACAGTCGGCGATGGACTTCCACGCGTTCATGTACGTCACGATCGGGCGGCGCCGCGAGCTCGAGCGGGGCATGGCCGGCAAGGATCCCGTGCTCTACCAGCGCATGCTGGACGAGATCGGTGAGTACGCGCGCACGTGCGATGCGACCGGCTGGTCGGGCATCGGCATCCCCGAGCATCACCTGCAGATCGAGGGATTCGAGCTCGGTCAGGATCCGGGCCTCATGGCGATGTTCCTCGGCACGCACGGCCCGCGCCTGCGCATCAACCAGTTCGGCTACGTGCTGCCCACGCACAATCCGCTGCGCGTGGCCGAGCACGCGGCCACGCTCGACCATCTGCTCGGCGGCCGGCTCAACGTCGCGTTCGTGCGCGGCTATCAAGCGCGATGGTTCGAGAACTACGCTGCCGTGCCCGGCGCCAAGGCCACGGGGCCGTGGAACCGCAAGAGCGACGAGGACGCGCGCAACCGCGAGCTCTTCGAGGAGTGCGTGGCCATCATCAAGACCGCGTGGGCCAACGACACGTTCGCCTTCAAGGGCAAGTACTGGTCGTACCCACCCGAGGGCCAGCGCCAGCCGCATCCGCATCCGGTCTACCTGAAGTACGGCCGCGGCGTCGACGCCGACGGCACGATCCGCGAGGTCGGCATCGCGCCGCGCCCGTTGCAGAATCCGATTCCCGTCTACTCGGGCTTCACGCATAGCCTGCAGACCTCGCTCTACTGGGCGCGGGAAGGCGGCAAGCCCATCGTGATGGCGAGCGAGATGGACTTCTGCGAGATGCTCTGGAGCCGCTATCGTGAAGAAGCCGAGCGCCACGGCCGCGACGTGCGACGCGGAGACGAAGCGGCGTGGGGCGGCTATCTCGTGCTCGCCGACACGAAGAGCGAGGCGGAGGCGTGGGCCGAGGACTGTCTCTGGATGTGGGACTCGTGGTCCGTGCCCTTCGGCCAGGACCGGCCGCCGCTCCTGATCGGCGACGCGGACACCGTGACGCGCATGATCGAGAACGCGGCGCGCCACGTGCCGTTCAACGAGATGTTCCTGCTGTTCGGCCAGGGCATTCTCGAGCGCGCCCGATGTTTGAAGACGCTCGAGCTGTTCGCGGAGAAGGTGATTCCGAGGTTTCGATAGCCAGCGTCCGCCTCGGCGAGGCGCCGACGCCCCAACCGCCGAGCCGTGGCGCTCCGAAAGATCGTTGCAGAACACCTACTTCCGCTCACGCGCGCGGTGGCACTTCCATTGCTGAACGTCTCGTGGAGGCATCCATGGGACTCAAGGCTGTTCTCGGCGGCGTTGCAGGTATTTTGATGATCACGGGATCGGCCACTGGTCAGCAGCCGGTGGGCACGCCCGATCAGCAGTCGGTTTCACCGCCTGTACAGGCGCCATCGCCATCGGCTGAGTGGCGGGACCGAGCCGTGCCGCTGCTCGCGCAGATCCTTCGACAGAAGGGGCCGCTCGGGCTCTCGAAGGCTCAAGTGGAGACCATCGAGCGCCTCAGCCTCGACTTCGCCCGCGAGGCGATCCGCCGGCAGGCCGAATGGCAGATCGCGCTCGTAGACCTGACCACGATGCTCGATCCGATCGATCCGACCAAGCCGCTCGACCTGGCGCGATTGGAGGCGAAGATTCGAGAAATCTCCGTCGCCGGGGGTGAGCTCTGAAATGATGCGCTTGCGCGCGATCGAGACCGGCAAAGCGCAGTTGCGCCCGGAGCAGCGCGTCAAGCTCGTCAGTCTTCTCAACGCAGACGACCCCTCCGATCCTCCCGGGATCGCCGCGACTTCCGCTGCCCGCGGGGGCGGGGGATTTTCCGGGCACCCGGGTGGAGGTGGACCGAGGCCCCCTGGTGGGGGCGCGGCCCCGCATCCTCCTGGCGGGCCCGGACATGTGCCCGGTCATCCGCCCGGTCATTTTCCCGGTCATCCACATGGCGGCGGGGGTTTCGTCGGCGTCTGGCCGGCATGGCCATGGTACGGGGGGTGGGGCTATCCGGGTCCGGCTTACCCGGCGCTGCCCGCACCGGCGCCGTACTGGTACTACTGCCCCGCCTACGGAGCGTATTACCCGAACGTCCCGAGCTGTCCGGAGCCGTGGGTGCCGGTGCCAGCCGGATAGACGGCGGCCCGATCCATCAGTGACATCGTGCGCGCTCTGCTGCTGACCTTGCACGTCCTGGGGGCATGCGTCTGGGCCGGCGGCCATCTGGTGCTCGCGACCACTGTGCTGCCGCGCGCGCTCGCCCGCCGCGACGCGCGCATCCTGCGCGCATTCGAGGAGCCCTTCGAGCGGATCGGCATTCCGGCGCTCATCATCCAGGTGCTGACCGGCGCCTGGCTCGCCGGCCAGTTCGCCCCGATCAGCCGCTGGCTCGCGTTCGGCGACACGCTCGAAGCGCGCATCGGCCTGAAGGTGGTCTTGCTGGGGCTGACGGTGGCGCTCGCCCTCCATGCGCGGCTGCGGCTGATCCCGCGCCTCGACGACTCCAACTTGAGATTCCTCGCCGTGCACATCGCTGTCGTCACGGCGCTCGCGGTGGCGCTCGTCGTGGTCGGCGTCAGCTTTCAGACGGGCGGACTGTTCTAGCGTCGCGGTGAGCGGCGGCCGATCGGCGGCTACGCCCTGATCATCACGAGGATCATCTTGAAACGCGTGATCGCCTTGACCGCGTGTGGCTGACCCGCGGGCAGCTTGAGGAGCTGCCCCGCTGCAACGCGGTGGGCGACCTGTGCGATCGAGATCTCGGCCGTCCCGTCGACTCCCAGGACGAGCGCGTCATACGGCGCGGTGTGCTCGCTGAGACCTTCACCGGCGTCGAACGCGAAAGCCGTGATCGTGCCGGAGGCCTTCTTGACGAGCGTCCGGCTGACGACCGAGCCCGACTGATACTCGACAAGCCCGACCTGCGCCATCACACCGTCGAGCTCACCCGGTTGCTTCGGATCGGCACTCATCGGTCGATCGCCTCCTCAGGAGCTGAAGAACTTGTGGAGCTGGGTGTAGGTTTCGTCGGGAGCTTGCTCGGCCGGGTAGTGGCCGCACGGCAGCGCCACACAGCCGACGAGATTGGTGACGTAGGCCGACCAGCCTTTTTCATAGCCGTAGAACTTGGCGGTGTGGCTCTGGCCGCCGACGATGACCAGCACGGGGCAGGCGATCTTGTTCCCGGCATCGAGGTCCTTCTTGTCCATCTCGAAGTCGATCGTGGCGCCGGCGCGGTAGTCCTCGCAGACGCCGTGGATGTTCTCGGGCGTGCAGCAGCGCACGTACTCGCGGATGGCGTCTTCCGTGAAGCCGCCCTTGCCCAACCCCTGGGAGCCGAGCTTGAGGCGGATGTAGTACTCCTCCTTGCCGGCCAGGAGACGCTCGGGGAAATCGTAGGGCTGCGCCATGAACGACCAGTGATAGCTGTTGAGCGCCCATTCGCGCGTGACGTGGGTCCACACGTGATGGGTCGGCAGGATGTCGATCGCGCAGAGCTTCTGCACTGCCGCCGGATGGTCGAGCGTCATACGATACGCGGTGCGCGCCCCCCGGTCGTGGCCGGCCACCATGAATCGCGCGAAGCCGAGCTCGCGCATGACGTCGACCTGGTCCTGCGCCATGCGTCTGAATGAGTAGTTGCTGTGGTCGGGTAAGCCGCGCGGCTTGCCGCTGTCGCCGTAGCCCCGCAGGTCGGTGGCGACCACGGTGAAGTCCGTCGCCAGGCGCGGCGCGACGAAGCGCCAGTGGTAGTACGTGAGCGGATTGCCGTGCAGGAGCAGCACCGGCGGGCCCGATCCGCCCACCACGCCACGGATCGCTACCTGTGGATCGCTGGTCTGGATGTCGAAGCGGCGGAAGCCCTCGTACATCGCGCCCTCCTGGCTTGTGCGAGAGTTTATCCTGCTCCCGGGTAGGGCAACAGACCATGCGCCGACAGGAGAGCACGAGTGGCGGGCTTTGAGATCAGGACGGCCGAGGAGTTCGCCGCGCGCGACTTTCAAAGCCTCTGGCTGGCTCGACGCGCCGCGCGCGAGAGGCCGGAGTTCCGGCGTGTCCTCCAGCTCTTCGTCGAGCGAGGCGGACCGGTTCCCATCGACGAGATCTCCCAGGCCTTCGTTGCTCTGGACGACGAGGACCTGATCCGTATCCGGGACGGGAAGATCGACGTCGCCTATCCGTTCACGGCGTCGCCCACTCCGTTCGTGGTACGGCTGCCCGATGGTCAGGATCGGTTCGCCTGCTGCGCCGTGGACGCGCTCGGCATCGCTCCGATGATCGGGCAACCGGTCGAGATCCGCTCGCGCTGCCATCATTGCGGGGCGCCGCTGGCGCTCACGTCGACCCCGGAGGGGCCCCGACCCGAAGGGTCGGACGTGATGCTCTGGATCGGTCAGCGGGCCGACGATCGCTGCAAGATCGCCGATTCGCTCTGAACGACGATCAACTTCTTCCGGTCGGAAGAGCACCTGAGGGCGTGGCGGGCCGAGAATCCAGCGGCGGAAGGCGCCGGCACCACGCTCGTCGAAGGCTTCAAGCTCGGCGCCCGAATCTTCGGCGGTCTGCTCACAGGAGAGCGCGGATGACACCAGGAACCGAGGAAGTCAAGGTCGCGCGGGACGGTCGCGTCGTGACGATCACCCTGGACAGGCCGGGCGATCAGAACCGGCTGACGCGAGACGTGCTGCTGACCTTGCAGGGAATCGTCGAGCGCCTGAGGGAGGACGACGAGACGCAGGCTGTCGTCATCACCGGTGGCGGCGCCGAATTCTTCTCGATGGGGATCCTGAATCCGGTCGTCCGGGCGAGCTACACGAAGGACCAGATCCTCGACATGGTCCGCACGGCGAATCGTCTCTACGATGCGCTCGAAGCCCTGCCGCAGATCGTGATCGCGGCGTTCAACGGCGCCGCGCGCGCGGGCGCGGCCGAGCTCTCGCTCGCGTGCGATATCCGGCTGGCCGCGGCGCACGCGACGTGGGCGCTGCCCGAAGCGCTGTGGGGCGGGTTCCCTGGCGCCGGCGGCCCCGTCCGCCTGCCGGGTATCGTGGGCCGGGCGCGGGCGCTCGAGCTGATCTGCACCGGGCGCGAGATCGACGCCGCGGAGATGGAACGGCTCCGGCTCGTGCTCGCGGTATATCCCGCGGCGCGACTGCTTCCCGAGGCGCACGCGCTCGCCGCCCGCGTCTCGGCCAGCGGCCCGATCGCGACGCGAGGCGCCAAGCGCATCATGAACGTCCGCACCACGGCCGGCTTCGGCGCGGCGCGAGAGCTATCAGATGCGCTTCGTCACGCCCTGGAATGGAGCAAAGACATCGACGAGGGGATGATCGCTCACCGCGAGCATCGCGCGCCGCGCTTCACCGGACGCTGACCGTCAGTCGACCGTGACCGGCTTGATCTCGCGAAGACGCGGCAGGACTTCGTTCGAGAAGAGGCGGATGCTCTTTTCCGACTCGGCGTGGGTCATGAAGCCCGAGCGGCCGATCATGACTCAGGTGGCCGAAGCCGCCGACCTTGTCGTAGAAGTCCATGATCTGCTTGTAGACGGTGTCCGGATTGCCGGCGAACAGGATGCCCTGCGCGATGGCCTGCTCGGCGCTCATGGACGTCAGCCGCGCGGCGTTCTGGCCCGCCGAGAGCGACGCCCGTCTCGGCGTTGCCGTGCGGCTTCGGCGCCGTGCGATAGATCTGCGGCGCGGCCTCCGGCGGCGCGGTGCCGGGCAGGAACTTCGAGAACTGCGGCGCCGACTTGAGGCTGGTGTTGAGAAACCACAGCAGCTTGCTCCCGACGCGCAGTCCCTCCTCGTCGGTGTCGCCGACATAGACGAAGGCCGCGTAGGCGAAGTTGTCGGTCGTCGCCTTCGGCAAGCCCGGCTCGGCGCGCGCCTTGCGATAGGCCGCGTAGGCCCGCTTGGTTCCCTCGGGGCCGCGCAGCACGAGCACGTGGACCATGCCGCGCCGGCCGACCTCGGCCGCGGTCTGCGGGATCGCCGGTGGCCGCCCACATGCGGGGATGCGGCCGCTGCCAGGGCGGGGCCAGATGTTCACGTGGCGGTGGGTGAAGTGCTTGCCCTCCCAGCTGAACGGGCCGTCGTGAGGGGTGAGCGTCTTCTTGATGAGGTCGATCGCCTCCCAGTAGCGCTCGACGTTGTCCACCGGGTTCGCGTTGCTCGACGCCATCTCGCTGCCGCCCGATTTGACGAAGCCGATCTCGAGCCGGCCGCGCGAGATCACGTCCGCCGTCGCGTATTCCTCGGCGACCCGCACCGGATCCGGGCGCAGCGAGATCAAGGTGCCGAGGCTCAGGATGCGCACCTTCCTCGTCTGGCGGGCGAGGATGCCGACCAGCATCGGATTCGCGCCGAGAAGCGAGTTGATGCCGGCGTGGTGCTCGATCGCGCCGACGTTGAGGCCGAGGTCGTCGCACAGCAGATACTCGTCGATCGACCTCCTCGAAGAGATCGGCGGCCACCTTCGGGTCGCAGTACCGGTTGGGCAGGCTCGCGCGCACCGAGTCGGCCGCGGTCGAGCACCTCCTGCGGCACGAACGGGTAGGGCACCTCGCACTGGTACCAAGCGTCCATCGTGCTCTCTCCCCGAAAGCCGCGTCAGCGATTCAGGAACTTCGACGACCGTGTCGACGAAGGCCTCGGGCTGCTCGATCTCGGGATGATGGCCGGCGCGCTCGATCAGCTCGAAGCGCGAGCCGGGAATCAGCTCGCTGTAGGCGCGGCCGTACGCACGGCTTCACGACGCCGTCGCTGGCGCCCCACAGCGACGAGCGTCGGCACCGCGATGCGGCGCAGCCAGCGCTTGAGCTGCGGGTTGTACATGTAGGGATGCCAGCCATAGAGGCAGAGCGCGTCCCAGTTGCGGGCGCGGATGACGAGCTCGTCGTCCGACATCGCGTCGAAATCGGGCGCCCACGTCCGGGATCGTGCCAGCTCCGCCGCTGCACCTCGCGGCGGCGCGTGTTGAAGACGTCGAGAATGTCCGGCGTCTCGCGGTCGCTGACCTTGATGCCGAGCGCGTCGACGAGGACGAGCCCGTCGAGCCGATGGCCGCACTTGACGGCGATCTCCGCGGCGAGCCAGCCGCCGAACGAGAACCCCATCAACGTCACCTTCTCGTGACGGCAGCGACTCGAGGACGTCGAGATAGAGATGGACGAGGTCGTAGACGGTCTCGAAATCGGCCGGCCGCGACGAGCGGCCGAAGCCGGGATGCGACGGCGCGATGATCTCGGCGTGCTGGCCGAGCAGGTCGAGAAACGGCGCCCGCGGGTCGACGGTCTGCAAGCCGTGCAGCAGCAGGACGGGTCGACCAGCGCCGCGGCGCAGCACTTCCAGCTCGATTCCCCCCACGACGAGCCCCGCTGACATAGCTCCTCCGCGCTTCGAGCGCATAGGGTAGCATGCGAGGGGGTGACGACATGGACACGGTCGTTCGCATTCTCTTGCTCGGACTGGTCGTGATGGCGATCGGTGTGATTGGAGACGCACGCGCCCAGACACCGTCACCGGCCCCGACGCCGACACCCGCCCCGATCGTCGGCAACATCTACTCGGTCACCTACGTCGAGGTCATGCCGATCTCGAAGGCGGAGGCCATGACGCTGCTCCGCCGCTACCGCGAGAGCGCGCAAAAGGAAGGCGGCAATCTGCGCTGCGAGGTCGTGCAGCGCATCGATCAGCCGCACCAGTTCGCGATCCTCGAGATCTGGAAGGACCAGACGTCATTCGAGGCTCACGGCAAGAGTGCCAGCACCACCGAGACGCGCGACCGGATCGCCGCGATCCGCAACGCGCCGACCGACGAACGGGTGCACACCGCGCTCTCGATCGGGCCGATCGACGCGCCCGCCGTGCGTGGCGGCATCTATGTGGCGACGCACGTGGACGTCATTCCCCCGCGCAAGGACGACGGCGTCGCCGCGCTCAAGCGGCTGAGCGAGGACACCCGGCGTGATCGCGACAATCTCCGCTTCGAGGTCGTCCAGCAGATCAGCCGGCCGAATCACTTCACGGTGATCGAGATCTGGCGCGACGCGAAGGCGGTCGAGACGCACTCGATGGCGGCGCCGACGCGCGAGTTCCGCGACAAGCTGGCGACGATGACGGGTGCCCTGTACGACGAGCG
>CAWBMV010000001.1:722500-915953 GCA_963789955.1 uncultured Candidatus Rokubacteria bacterium | reverse complement strand
GTTGACGAAGTCGATCAGGTCGAGTTCGCCCTTCTTCACGTCTGGAATGTGCCCCGCGACCGTCTGAAATCCTTCGGCCTCCAACGCCGTGCGCAAGAGCTCGACGGTATCGTCGCTCGAGTTGAACACGGCGATCGTGGGCTTGCTCCCGGTACTTCCTCGACCCATCGCGCCTCAGTCCTCGTTTGGCTCGACTCGCCGGCCACACCAACGGCCGCAGTGAACTATGGTGGGAACTGCGCAGAGCCTACCGTGCCGAACCGGCGATGTCTAGCCGCGCCTTGCTCGCGGCCGCTCGATCACCCGGCGCGCCCGAGCATGCTCGCGACGATGGCGACCAGCTCGGCGGGATCCACCGGCTGGACACATGGATGTTGAACCCCGCTCTCAGGCTTCGGATCCTGTCCTCCGGGCGGCCGAACGCGGTCAACGCCACCGCGGGCGTCTTGCCGCCCTGCTCGGGCCCGAGGGCCCTCAGCTTTCGTATCAGCGAGTAGCCGTCCTGGCCCGGCATCTCGATGTCGGAAAGGATGACGTCGGGTCGCGACCGCGCGAACGCCTGCAGTGCGTCATCGGCCGTCCCGCACGAGATCACCTCGCCGCCGGCCTGAACGAGCACCTCTGTGATCAGCTCGACGGCGGTCGGATCGTCGTCCACCACGATGATCCGCGCACCGGCCAGCACGGCGCTGTCGAGCCGCGGACTGTCGTGACGGGCGATCGGCTGCTCGCGAATTTCGGCGACCATCAAGGGCAGCTTCACCACGAACGTCGCGCCCTGCCCCTCGCCTGGGCTTTCGGCGTACACGCTGCCCCCGTGAAGCTCGACGAAATGCCGGACGAGCGCGAGGCCGATCCCGAGCCCTCCCTGACCACGGGCGCTTCCGCTGTCTCCCTGACGGAGCCGATCGAAGACGAACGGCAGGACGTCGGACCCGATGCCCTGCCCGGTGTCGCTGACGACGATCTCGACCTGTGACCGGACCCGCTGGAGCTGGATCTGGACTCGCCCGTCCTTCGGAGTGAACTTCACGGCGTTCTCGAGGAGGTTCCAGACGACTTGCTGGAGCCGCCCCGGGTCGCCGCTGACCAGAAGACCGGGCGCCTCCAGCACCGACTGGAGCCGGATGCGCTTGGCCTCGGCCGCGTGACGAACCGACTCCAGACCGTCCTCGATGAGCTCGCCGAGATCCACGGGCTGGACCGCGAGGCGCATGCGGCCACTCACGACTTTCGATATGTCGAGCAGGTCGTCGACGAGCCGAATCTGCGCGTTGACGTTTCGTACGATGATCTGCATCGCCCGCCGGGTCTGCGCTTCCCCGAGCTGTCCGCGCTCGATCAAGGTCGCCCACCCGTGTACCGCGTTGAGCGGATTGCGCAGCTCGTGCGAGAGCGTCGAGAGAAACTCGTCCTTCGCCCGGATCGCCGCTTCGGCGGCGGCGCGAGCCTCGTCGGCCTCGCGGGTCAGTCGGGCGCTCTCGATCACGGCCGCCGCCTGGCTCGCCACCGCCGTCGCGAGCGAAAGGTCCGTTCGACCGTAGCGCCGGCTGGATTCGGTGATCGCCAGGGTCATCGCACCCAGGACTCGCTCGCGAGCTACGAGCGGCACAATGATCCAGGACTTCTGCCCGAGCTGCCGGAACAGCGCGAGCTGCTCGGCGTTCTGCGAGACGGCCTCGAGATCAGCCTCGGTGGCGCGGGCGACCAGCGCCGGCCGACGCGTCCGAATGACGGCCGGCGCCCCCTGCGCCGCCGTGGGATTGAACCCGTGCCGGGCGCGGATCTCGTAGACGAGCGCTTCCTTGGTCGTGTCAACGTGCGCGCACGCGGCCCGGTGGAGCTCGCCCTTGTTCTGAACGAGGTCGATCGCGCAGAGATCACCGAGCACCGGCACCGCCAGGCGGACCAGGCGCGACAACGCGCGCTCATGGTCCAGTGCCGAGCCGAGGAGCGCACCGATCTCGGCGAGAACAGCGGCGCGTCGCTCCGCCGGAACCCGTGACGCCGTCATTCCGACGAGTCTCGCGCGAGATCCGCACCTTGACAAGCAGAGAAGCAGTAGAAAACACGGGTGCCGCCGGCTCGAAACGGGTCGGCGCCGACGTGGACATCGGGGAAACACCGATGCGATTCATGGGGCATATCCCTGATGGCGTGCAGCCCTCGGCGGATGGGATCTTCGCTATATGAGGTCGACATCGGCGCTGCGTGTCGCGAGATCAACGAGGCCAACGTCGGTCACGCCGCTCGGCCGAGGGAGGTTCACCGTGGACGAGTCAACACGAAAGCCCTACCCAGGTCACTTCTTCTGGATGGCGCTCGCGGTCATGGCGATCTCGCTGGCGGCGTTGTCGCTCGTCGGGTGCGCCAGCCATGGGCCCCTGGCGAACGCGAAGGTCGCCCAGGCGGAACGAGTGGTCGACGATGCCCAACAGGCGGGCGCCGCGGTCAGCGCGCCGGTCGAATTCCGAACGGCGCAGGAAAAGCTGAGGGTCGCGCAGACCGAGATGGCCAAGGGCAAGAACGACCAGGCGATCCGCTCCGCGGAACAGGCGGTGATCGACGGCGAGTACGCGCGCGCGCTGGCCGCCAACCAGCGTGTCACCACGATGGCGGACGAGATGGGGCAATACATCAAGGTGTTGCGCCAGGAGCTCGAGCGTCTTCCGAAGTAACAGGGCTCGGCGCGGAGGTGCCGTTCGATGAGTGAGCGTAACGGTCAACTTCGACGCGTCGCATCGGTCGTCGGTCTTCTGATCGTCTGCTGGCGGCTGCGCCTCGTCGGCCCAGCAGCGAGCGGCGCGCAGTCAGCTTGAGCGCGCGCAAGCCGCCTACCAGCAGGCCGAGGCGGATCCCAACGTGCAGAGGTACGCCCAGGGCCGGCTCGCCGATGCGCAGAAAACGCTGCGCGAGGCCGAACAGGCCAAGCACAGCGACGAGCGGCTGCATCTCAGCTATCTGGCGGAGAAGAAGGCGCTGCTCGCCTCGGTGACCGGCGCCACCGGCAAGACGGAACAGAACATGGACCAGCTTCGCAGGGAAACGTCCGACGTGCTGCTCCAGAAGCGCGACCGCGAGCTCAAGGCGGCGCGTACCGAGTCCGACACGAAGGCGCGCGAGGCCGAGCAATGGCGTCGCCTGGCGGAGGCTCGGACCAAGGAGGACGAGGCGAAGCCGCGCGCCGCCCGGCCAACGGACGACGCCGAAGCCAAGGCGCTCGCGGCCGAGCAGGCCAAGGCCGCGGCCCTCGCGAACGAGCTGGCGAGCCTCAAGGCGCAGCACACCGATCGCGGGATGGTGCTCACGGTCGGCGACGTGCTGTTCGCGCCGGGCCGGGCCGAAGTCGGACCCGGCGCCCAGCGAAGCATCGACAAGCTGGCCGAGTTTCTCCGGGCGTACTTCAAGCGCAACGTGCTGATCGAGGGCCACACCGACAACCTCGGCAACGAGGACTTCAACATCAAGCTGTCCCAGCAGCGTGCCGACGCCGTTCGGGACCTGTTGACCGCGAGAGGCATCTCCCCGCAGCGCATTCGCACCAAGGGCTATGGTCCGAAGTTTCCGGTGGTCGACAACGACTCGGCCACCGGTCGTCAGCAGAACCGCCGGGTCGAGGTGCTGGTGCTGAGCGAAGGTGTGAGCGCGGAGGGCTCGACGCGCTAGCCACGCGGCCGGTCCGGATGACTTCGCGTTCCGCGTGGACTATAGTCCGACGTGCGAATGTCGAACGTCATTCCGGAACGCAGCATCCGCGGCCGGGTCGCGATCGTGGGCGTCGGTGAGACCGCCTACTACAAGCACGGCCAGGCTCCCGACCCCGAGGTCAAGCTCGCGCTGCAGGCCATCCTGGCGGCGTGCGCCGACGCCGGGCTCGATCCGCGCTCGATCGACGGCTTCGCGTCGTACAGCAACGACCGCAACGACCCCTCGCGCCTGGCCGCGGCACTGGGCATTCCCGAGCTGCGCTTCTCGAACATGCAGTGGGGCGGCGGTGGTGGCGGCGGCTCCGCGGCCGTCGGGAACGCGGCGGCCGCGATCGCGGCCGGCTACGCCGAGTGCGTCGTCGTCTTCCGCGCCCTGGCGCAGGGACAGTTCCAGCGCTTCGGCGCCGCGCCGCCTTCCGCGACCGCCGCGGGCGAAGCGGCGCTGACCTTCCCCTACGGGCTGATCTCGCCGGCTCAGCGCTTCGCCATGCGGGTGATGCGATTCATGCACGACCACGGCATCGCCGACGGGGCGCAACGGGCCATCGCGCTCGCCTCGTATCACCATGCGCAGAACAACCCGCGGGCCGTGATGCATGGGCGTCCCCTGACGGCGGAGGCGTACGACGAGTCGCGGTGGATCGTCGAGCCGTTCCGGCTCTTCGACTGCTGCATGGAGAACGACGGCGCCGCCGCGCTGATCCTCGTGTCGGCCGAGCGCGCTCGGGACACTACGGCAGCGCCCGGCATATCTGCTCGGCGTCGCCCAGGGCTCGGAGTATCGCAACGCCGCGCGCGGCCACAACGCGCCGACGTACGCGTCGTCGAGCTTCACGACGGTGGCGCCGCACCTCTATGCGATGGCCGGCGTCGCGCCCAAGGACGTGTCGGTCGTGCAGAGCTACGAGAACTTCACCGGGGGCGTGCTCATGAGCCTGGTCGAGCACGACTTCTTCGAGGCCGACGAGGCGAACGCGTTCCTCACGCTCGACAATCTGATCGCGCCGAAGGGGCGACTGCCGCTGAACACGAGCGGCGGCAACCTGGCCGAGTGCTACATGCACGGCCTCGAGCTTCAGATCGAAGCCGTACGTCAGCTGCGCGGCCAGTCGACCAACCAGGTGCCCGGCGCCCGTGTCGGCGATGGTCATCTCGGGCCCGATGGTCACACCGGTCTCGAGCATGCTCGTCGGCACGGGGGACGTCCTGTGAGCGCGCCGGCCTACTATCTGCCGGCCGGCCTCCCCCGCCCCGTGGCCGAACCCGACGGGCTCGACACGCCGTACTGGGAGGGCACGCGAGCCCAGGAACTGCGCGTGCAGCGGTGCCGAGCGTGCCGTGCCTGGCAGTGGGGGCCCGAGTGGATCTGTCACGGTTGCCTGGCCTTCGACCTGGAGTGGGCCGCGGTCGCGCCGCGCGGCACGATCTATTCCTGGGAGCGCGCGTGGCATCCCGTGCACCCCGCGCTGCGCGGGCACGGGCCATACGTGGTGGTCCTGGTCGAGTTGCCGCACGCGGGCAACGTGCGCATGGTCGGCAACCTTCTCGGTGATCCGAAGCAGGCGGTTCGGATCGGCGCGCCGGTCGAGGCCGCGTTCGAGGCCCACGACGACGCGACGCCGCCGTTCACGCTGGTGCACTGGAGAGTGACACGATGAGCACAAGCGAGCTGGCCATCAACGAGCCCAATGTGTGGCGCACGAAGACGCCCGGTCACGCCGGCTGGCCGCGCAGCGCGCGTCCCGGCGACCCGAGGAAGTATTTCATCGTCTCCGCCGATGCGCACGTCAACGAGCCGGCCGACCTCTGGGCCACGCGGATCGATGTCAAGTATCGCGAGCGGATTCCCCGTGTCATCGTCGACGGCAACGGCGTGAAGTGGCGCGTCTCCGAGGGCCACCGCCCCGATCGCCTGCGCACCGACGAGCTCGAGGGTGAAGACCGGCTGCGCCAGCTGGCCGGCGCCGATCCCGAGCAGCGGCTGCGTGACATGGAACGCGACGGCATCGACGCCGAGGTGATGTTCCCCAACAAGGGGCTCTCGATGTGGGCCACGCCGGACGGCGCCTTCGCCATGGCGCAGTGCCGCGTCTACAACGAATGGGCGTGGGAGCTGTTCGCGAGCTATAACCATCGCATGTCGCCGGCCGCGGCCATCGCCACGGCCGATCTCGAAGGCTCGATCGCCGAGGTTCAGCGCGTGGCCAAGCTGGGCTTCCGCGCGCTGACGCTCCCCTGCAAGCCGGTGTGGGGCGCCCACGACGTCGATCATCCGAACTACAACCTGCCGGTGTTCGATCCGTTGTGGGCGGTCATCCAGGACGCCAACCTGCCGATCACGTTCCACGTATCGACGGGACGCGACCCGCGAGCGTCACGGGGCAACGGCGGCGCCGTCATCAACTACGTCTCGCACTCGCTGTCGCCGACGATCGAGCCGGTCGCCAATCTCTGCGCGTCAGGCGTGCTCTCGCGCTTCCCACGGCTGCGCTTCGCGACGATCGAGGCGGGTATCGGCTGGGTCGCGTGGCTGCTCGACGCCATGGACGAGGCCTACAGGAAGCATCACTTCTGGGTTCGTCCCAAGCTGGCGAAGCTGCCGAGCGACTACTTCCGCGAGCACGGATTCGCGTCGTTCCAGGAGGACCCGGCAGGGCTGGGGCTCGGCGAATCCACCGGTCTGATCGACAACTTCATGTGGGGCAACGACTACCCGCATCACGAGGGCACCTGGCCGCACTCGGCCGAAGCGATCGAGCGGACGATGGGCGGGCTCTCCGATGTGAGTCGCGCCAAGGTCCTCGGCCTGAACGCCGCGCGGCTGTTCGGGTTCGACGTGCGCGAGTAGCACGGCCTAACCGACCTACCGGGACGTCCTCGGACCGACCCGGCGCGTAGCCGGGTGTACGCTGGTCATGACGATGAAGGCGATGCGAGTGGGGCTCCTGATCATCGTGGCGCTCACGACCAGCGCGGCCTGCGCCACCTACGGTCCCTCGCCTTCGACCACGACCACCTTGATGTCCGGCTGGGAGTACCACTTCTCGATCGACTGGACGGCGGAGGAGCAGAGCCAGAGCTCGCGCAAGGTCTCCGGTTACATCTACAGCAACCACGGAGAACGCGCGACGCACCTGCGCGTGCTCGCGCAAGCGATCGATCCGGCTGGCGCGGTGGTGGGTCACCGCATCGCCTACGTGCCCGGAGGCGTCGGCGGGTTCGGACGCGTGTACTTCGAGGTCCCGAACCTGCCGGTGGCCCAGAGCTATCGCGTCAGCATCTGGGACTATACGTGGTTCCAGGCACCGGGCAGCCCCATCCCCTGATCGCGCGCACCAGCCCCGGGATACGCTGTCGAGCTCGAGCGCTCGCCGACCGTCGATTCGCGATCGATCGCCAGCCCGCCGGCGCCGAGCCAATCCTGACGGAGCCGGCTTGCTGAACACAGCGACGCCCCGAGACTTGAAGCCCCGGGGCGCGCTGGTGTGTCTTACCGCTTGCTCGATTCAGCGGCTTCGCGGATCGCGCCTCTGGCCTTGCGCTCGAGGTCCGGTGGCACGGTCTGCATGTTGTGGTCGCGCTTTGCGTGTTCCGTAGCCTTCCGCATGACCTCGTCGTCGTCCTTACCTTTCGCGACGAAGTTGCAGTCCGGCATTCCCACGTCCTTGCAATGGAATTCCCGCATCACGCACCTCCTGCTTCTATCGTCGCTCCGCCCGAAGCGACGCGCGTCAGGCCGATACCTGATTGAGCTGTCAGGCCTTTCCGGGCCATCGGCAGATCTTCGACCACCGGGGAGGCGACAGGTAGAGCGACGGTGTGACACTTAAGATCGTTAACTGTTCTGCTCACGTCGTGAGCAGGTCGCAAAGTCCTGGCCAGCGAGCAACATCCGACCCTATACTCGGCCGCCCAAATCAGCTCATTCACGCGAGGTGAATCATGAAACAGCGTATCGTCGTCGCGATGCTGCTCCTCCTGATCTCTGGGTACGCCACGACAGCAGGGGCGGCCGAGAGCGGGACGTCGGAACAATGTGGTTGGTGGTATCTCGGCGTCCTGCGCTACATCTTCCCGATGGCGATCGTCCTGGACGCCTTCGGCCGTGAAGAATGCAAGTGGCAATATGATGGCAACGCGTCGTTGGCCAAAGGGCTCGACCGGACGCCACACAAGCCGTAGAGCTGCTCCTCGCCCTGAAGGACCGGCCGGCAACGGCGCCGGCCCAGGCTTCGCCGATCCCCCACAGGAGGTAACCATGGCGGCAACGGTCCGAGAGGCAATCCGCGAGCTGATGTCACAAACGCTGGTGACGATGGACACCCTGCTCGAGGCTTCGGATCGCGAACTGACGATGGGGTCGTCGCATGGATGCGCGCAGGCCAAAGACCTTTGGACGCTCATAACGAATGACATCGACCACGAGAAGATTCACACGGGACAGATCCTCGAAGCGCGTTACGAATCTCGGATCACTGCCTCGCGGATGCAACGTCTCCTGGCCGAATGGCTGGAGGCGCGGGCGGGTCTCATCGGCTCACTCATTGGACTGACCGACGAGCAATTCAACCACGAGACGGCGCCAGGCCATTGGACCTATCGAGTGGTGGGCAAGCATGTGCTAGCGCTGGAACAGGATTCGCTGAAGACCATCGCGGCCGATCAGGCTGCCAGGACACGCAGCGAGTGATCCGCAACAACGCGCCCGGCAAGCGCGTCACGCCCGGGTGCGCTCGCGAACTGCCCTAAGAGCTGTTCGCTCGCGGCGCGCCCTGTTCGAGCAGTTCCTGAACGCACGCGCACTCGCCGTGACTATCCGGGCTCCGTGGTGGATAACACGGAAGTGCCGCTAGACCTCGGCTCGTGCGGGGATCGGCCGGTCGTCCCCTGAAATCTTTCCGAGTTGGTCACCAGTCAGTCGCCGGCGGGAAGTGGCCACACTTCGGCCACCTGAGAACTCGCGGATTAAAAATGGCGGGCTCGACGGGACTTGAACCCGCGACCTCTGGATTGACAGTCCAGTGTGCTAACCAGGCTGCACCACGAGCCCGCTAAACGGATCAGCTATTTAGCGTACGGGATTCTATCACGGGCCTCCAGGCGTAACCCGAGAATGTGCCCGCGTAATCCGGCGAGCCGGCTCGCGGCCTACCCGCGCTTCACCTCGACGCGCTCGTGGGCGCCCCACGTGCGCTCCTCGACGACGGCCGGCTGATCCACTCTCCGCACGCGTGCGTGCGCGATCTTTCCGCCCGCCGTGGTGTGCGGCCGGTTGGCGACTTCCCACTCGCCGGTCTCGTCCGAGATTCGATCGCCCACCTGGAGCTGCATCGGTAGGATCCGCGTCGTCGCCGGAGCCGACGGCGCGCGGGTGCCCGGCAACGGCGGCTGCGCGCCGCCGTTCTTCTCGCGCTTCTTCTCAGCGCGCTTCGCCATGCACCCGAGCTTTCGTGTGCGCCACGGTCGCTACTTCATCCGCTCGTAGACCGCCGGTCCGGTGTTCTGGTTGTTGCTGCCTTCCGGCTTGAGGGTCAGGGTCGTCTTGCCCTTGTCCTCGATCGTCAGAGCACGCGCCGGAGCCGGCGAGCGCGAGTTCACCCGAGCTACCTGCCAGGTTCCGGCGAGCTCCTGACGTACTTGCCGATCGTTGTCGAGGCCCGGCCGGCGACGGGAGAGATCGCGAACACTGGCATCGACTAGCGCGATCACGTGTCTGCTCATGACGCACGTTCCATGACGAACAAGCTCGATTCCGTATCGGAATGGTAGCCGAGCCCTGTCGCCTGCGCCACGCCGCTCGAGAGCTCAGAACGTCCCGCCGCCGCCACCACCCATGCCGCCGCCGGACGAGCCACGCGACTCGCCGCCTCCGCCGGTGGCGCCGACGACGTCGGCGTAGCCACGCCCGGCCGTGAGGATCGCCTCCTCGGCGCGTTGCGCGAAGGCACCGAGATCGTGCGCGAAGCTCGGCAGCGAGAAATCGGAGCTGCTCAAATACCACGACGGCGTGGCGACGCGCAGTCCCTGGAAGTTGAGGATCCAGCGCTCGGTCACACCGAGGGCGATCGCCCACGGGAGCCACCGGTTGAACGTCTCGGGCGGCATGCGCTCGAGACGATCCTTCTCGGCTCGCTCCAGGAACTCCTGGAAGCCGCGCACGTGCGCCGCCTGCTGCACGCCCGTCCACGTCTTGTGCGGCATGACCCAGCCCCATCCGACGAAGATCAGGCCGCTGGCGACCATGGCGATGCGCAGCCACGGCTCGTAGAAGCCGAGCCAGTCCGGCCCGTAGCTCGGCAGCATGAATCCGACGACCGCCGTGATCGCGCCCGCCAGCATCCACCCGGCGCGCACGTGGCCCGGCGACGCCGGAAAGAGCCCGTCCTGGACCATGAGCCGATAGAGGCGGTCACGGATCGGCGGAAACACGTTCTGGTGGTCCTGGTTCACTTCCGAGAAGAGCCGCATGTTGATCGCCCAGTCACCGCCGAAGACCTTCGCCAGCACGAAGAGCTCGAAGTCCTTCAGATCGGGGTCGCCGCCGACGGCCTTCAGCTGCTTGAACATGTAGTCCTGGGCGCCGAACGCGGTGGTGATCGGCTCGATCGACAGGTAGCCGCGGACCGCGAGGTCGACGATGGTCGCCACGACGTCACGCGTGTGGGCGCGCTCGTCCAGGAGCACGCCCGCCTGCGCCGGAATCAGGTCCGCCGGCGGCGCGTACTCGGGCTTCACCGAGCGCTTCGCCCCAGGATCGCGTCCGAACGCCGACCAGACGAATCCGCCCCAGATGAGCGCGAGCACCGGCAGGGCGAGCGGCCAGTAATCGGAGAACACCCACCCCAGGCGTCGCAGCTCCGAGGGATGCGCGATGTGACCCGACGGCCAGTCGACGAGCACCGTCACGCCTTCGCGCGGGCGTAGCGCGCGAGTCGTCTTGAATCGCCAGTAGCCCTCGATCCGATCGATGGCGTAGTCGCGCCCGACCGCGCCGAGCGGGCCGGTGAAGCCGGCGGTCCGCACGTCGGCATCGCGGACACCGCCGGGCAAGGTCACGTAGACCTCGGCGCTGGCGATCGGCACGGTCCACTCGGTGCCGGTGGCGTTCCAGTAGAGCTCGTCGTGATCCGCGTACGCGAGAACGCCTCGGCGGACGTGGTACACGATGCTGACCGTCTTCTTCGTGTTGACCGCGCCGGGCACCCAGGCTTTGATCACGACCGAGCGGTTCGGGTACGACACCTCGGTCCGGAGAAGACGGCTGGCCTCGTCGTAGACGCCGATGCCGCTCAGCACGTGGGGGTACTCGAATCCCTCGCGCGTGTAGCTCAGCGGGATCCGCCGGAAGATCCCCTGGTGGGATCCGCGGAAGTCGAAGGTGATGTCTTCGCGGACGATCAGGCTGCCGTCGCCGTTGACGACGAGGCTGGTGACGAAGCTGTCGATCGCGAACTGGCCCCGCGTCTGCGCGGCGGCGACCGACGCGGTCGCCAGCACGAGGGCCAGCGCCGCGGCCAAGCGGCCGATGCGCTCAGCTCCCGAAGGAAACGTGGGGGACTTGACGCTCTTCGGGTCGGTCGAGCTCGAAGTACTGGCGCTTGACGAATCGAAAGAACAACGCGATCTGGTTGGACGGGAAGCTGTCGATCGTCGTGTTCAGGTCGCGGACGACGGCGTTGTAGTACCGGCGCGAGCTCTGGATCGTCTCCTCGAGCTCACCGAGTGACTTCTGCAGATCCTGATAGCTCTGATTCGCCTTGAGATCGGGATACGACTCGGCGAGCGCGAAGAGCTGGCGCAGCGCTCCGGTCAGCTGGTTCTCGGCCTGCGCGCGCGCTTCGGGAGTCTGCGCGGTCACGGCGGCGCCCCGCGCCCGGACGACCTGATCGAGCGTGCCCCGCTCGTGCGCCGCGTAGCCTTTTACCGTCTCGACCAGGTTCGGCACCAGATCGGTGCGGCGCTTGAGCTGGACGTCGATGTCCGACCACGCTTCGTCCGACCGCTGACGCAGCCCGACGAGCTTGTTGTACGTCAGGATGATCGCGGCGATGAAGCCAACCAGCACCAGAAGGAAAACGACGCCACCGAACGTCATGAAATTCCTCCTCGATCATCGTAGCATCGGGGCTCCGCGCGCCCGACAAACGCGTGGGCTCGCGGCCGCCCCAGCCGCTAGTGGTGACAGGCGGGAAGCCCACATGATGAGCTAGGATTGGGCGGTTCGATCCTCGACCAAGGAGACATGCGCATGCCGATCCAGACTCGCTACCTGTTCAGCGCGGCCATGAGCGTCCGTCCGGACAAGGACGCCATCTTCAACGAGGTCTACGACACGGAGCACGTCCCGTCCTTGCTCGGGGTGCCGGGCGTCATCGCGGTCGCGCGCTTCAAGAGCGAGCCGGTGACGATGATGATCGGCGGCGAGCGCAAGACGATCGTGATCGAGAGCGAGCCCGCCTACAACGCGCTCTACGAGATCGAGAGCCCGGCGGTGCTCACCAGCGACGCGTGGGCGAAGGCGGTCGAGGAAGGACGCTGGGCGGAGCACGTGCGGCCCTACACCACGAATCGCCGCCACGTGATCTACCGGCGCATCTCGTAGTCGAGGCGTGACTGAAGAGATCCACCGGCCGCCGGCGCCGACCGGCGACGGGCTCGTGCTGACCCACGGCGCCGGCGGCAACGCGAGAGCGCCCTTGCTGGTGGCGCTCGGCGACGCGTTCGCCGGGCGCGGCGTCACGGTGCTGCGCTACGACCTGCCCTTCCGCCAGGCGAGCCGGACGGCGCCGCCGCGCCCGGCCGGCGCCGCCCGCGACCGCGAAGGGCTACGGACCGCGGTCGTGGCGCTGAAGTCGCGCGTCGGTGGGCGCGTGTTTCTCGGCGGGCAATCGTACGGCGGCCGTCAGGCGAGCATGCTGGTGGCGGGCGAGGCCGACCTCGTCGACGGGCTCTTGCTGCTCTCGTATCCCCTGCACCCGCCCGGGCGGCCGACCGAGCTTCGCACGGCGCACCTGCCGAAGCTCGCCGTGCCTACCATGTTCGCGCACGGCTCTCGTGATCCCTTCGGCACGCTCGAGGAGGTCGAGGCAGCGCGGCGTCTCATCCCCGCGCGGACGGCGCTGCTGGCCGTCCAGGGCGCCGGCCACGATCTCTTTCGGGCGCCCAAGCGCGCCGGCGGCGACGCCGTCGCCGGGATCGTCACGGCGTTCTTCGAGCTCGTCGGCTAGTCGATGCCGCGGTCGGGCAGGATCGGCGTGTCGTCGGGAGCGGGCAGCGCCTCGACGCGCCCGGGGCGCTCGCGCGCGCGCTCGTTCTGCTCGGTCCGGACACGATGCATGAGCGGCACCAGCGGCACGATGACGACGAACAGCACCGAGATCAGCCAGAAGTCGTCGGCGTAGGCCATGATGTGCGCTTGCTCGATGGCGCCGCGATACAGCATGACGAGGGCACGGCGATTGGCCGTATACGTGTCGGTGCCCTGGCTCACGAAATGATCCGTCCACTGCTTGAGCTTCAGGGTGGTGTCGGCGTCCCAGATGTTGAGGTGGCTGACCAGGGTGGTCTGGTGCGCCTGGCTGCGGCGGACCAGGAGCGTGGTGGCGAGCGCGACGCCGATGCTGCCCCCGATGTTGCGCACGACGTTGTAGGCGGCGGTGGCGTTGCCGAGGCGCTCCAGCCGGATCGTCGCGAGCGTGAGGGTCTGCAGCGGCGGAAAGATGAAGCCCATCGCGAATCCCTGGAGGAATCGCGGCCACGCGAGGCTCCAATAATCCATCCCGAGCGTGACGCTCGTCATCATGGTCGCGGCCACGGCGTTCAGGAGACATCCGCCGATCAGCATGAGGCGCTGGTCCGCGCGCGCCACCAGCCGGCCCGAGATCATGAGCGAGATCATGGTGCCCAGACCGCCGGGCGCCAGCACGAGCCCCGCGTTCCACGCGTCCCACGAGAGCACGTTCTGCGCGAACAGCGCGACCAGCAGCACGCTCGAGTTGAATCCGAGACCGACGAGGGCGATACAGATCGTGCCGACCGCGAAGTTCCGGTCGTTGAACACGGTCAGGTCCAGGATCGGCTCGGGAGCCAAGAGCTCGCGGATGACGAACGCCATGATCGCGCACACGGCCAGGATGAACAGCGCGATGATCAGCCCCGAGTCGAACCAGTCCTTCTTCTCGCCCAGATCGAGATACAGCTGGAGCAAGCCGAATCCGAGCACCATCAGCACGAGGCCCGCGAGATCGATCCCGCGCGGCTTCCTGACGAACGGCGCGTCGAACAGGAAGATGCTCACCATCACAAAGCCGGCGAGGCCGATCGGCAGGTTGATGTAGAAGATCCAGCGCCAGGACCAGTTGTCGCAGATCCATCCGCCGACGGTCGGACCCAGGATCGGCGCCAGCATGATCCCGGCGCCCCAGACGGCCATGGCGGTCCCGCGCTGACGCAGCGGGAAGATCTCCCACATGATCGCCTGCGCCATCGGGATGACCGGTCCGCCGCCGAGCCCCTGCAGGATGCGCATCGCGACGAGGAACTCCAGCGATCGGCGCGATCCCCGACAGGAACGAGCTCGTGGTGAAGATCACCGTGCAGATCAGGAAGAACCGGCGGCGGCCGAATCGGGCCGAGAGCCAGCCGGTCGCCGGGATGATGATCGCGTTGGCCGCGAGGAACGACGTGATGACCCACGACATTTCCTCGATGCCGGCCGAGAGCGAGCCCTGCATGTGGGGCAGGGCCACGTTGGTCACGCTGGAGTCCAGGACCTGCATGACCGTGACCATCATCACGGAGAACGTGATCGCCCACCGGCGGGCGGAAGAGATTTGCCCTTCGGTGGCCGGCTCGACGGAGCTCACGTCCCCACACTACGTCATAACGGCACCCGCGCGGGTGGACGATTGGTCCGCCCGACCGGGGCCGTTGGCCCGGCTCTTGCTGACCCTGAGAAGAGCGTACGCCGGGCTCACGGCACCAGACCAACCGAGGCCGGCAGGGCGACTCTATTTCGAGGAGGACCGCGGATGCCTCCCGCTCGGCTGGTGGGTGTGCTGGCCCTTGGCGTGGCGTTGCTGGCAGTCCGACCGGTGCCGGCCGCCGCGCAGGCCGAGCTCCAGATGTGGCTCAACCCGGAGATGGGCAAGCAGATTCCGCGAGCCGACTACCGGTACACCTTCTACCCGGAGCGCAAGGTCGAAGATCAGGACACCCACTTCGCGATGACCGAGCAGCGGGTCACCCTGTTCACGCCGCTCTATCAAGACTCCAAGGACGAATGGGGCTTTGCCGCGAAGGCCCTGTATCAGGACATCGACACGCACGCACGCTTCCCGAAGGCGGGCGGTGCGTTCCCGAGCGAGCTCTGGGACATAAGCGCCGGCCTCAGCTATCGGCACAAGTTCGACAACGACTGGACCGGGGGGCTGGCGCTCACGTTCGGCTCCTCGAGCGACGAGCCCTTCAACACCTTCGAAGAAATGTATATTCACGCGGTCGCGATGGTGCGTGTCCCGTCAGGCGAGCGCAACTCCTGGATCTTCACCTTGATCTACGCGAGCGACGAACAAATCTTCGGCCAGAAACTGCCGATCCCCGGCATCGCCTACGGGTGGAATCCGTCCGACAAGTTTCAGGCGTTGATCGGTTTCCCGTTCTCGATGATCCGGTACAAGCCGTTCGAGAACCTCACCCTCGATGCCGAGTACTATCCGTTCTGGACCGTGCGCACGCGCGCCACCTGGGAGATCTTCCGACCGCTCCGCGCGTACGCGGGATTCCAGTGGGACAGCGACCACTTCTACCGCGCCGACCGCGGCGACCCGGACGACAAGATCTTCTACCGCGAGATGCGAATCTACGCGGGTATCCGGTTCGATCTGCGGTATGTCGGCGTCGAGGTCACCGGCGGGTACGCGTTCGATCGTTTCTACTTCGAGGGTGAGGGCTACTCAGACCGGTTCAGCAATCGGATCGACATCGGCGCCGCGCCCTTCATCGTCGGCAAGCTGAACCTGCGCTTCTGAGTCGAGCCGGACGACGGCCGCGAGCCGGCCGGCGGCGAGGCGCTCGACGAGAGAGATCGTCAGCAGCAAATAGGCGAGGCCGAGGGTCAATCCGCCCGCGACGTCCGAGATCCAGTGTGCGTCCAGGTAGAGGCGACTGAACGCGACCGCGAGCACGATCGCCGCGCACCCCACGTAGCCGAGCCGCCGCCGGGCTCGCGTCGCGGTCGACACGGCCAGCAGATAGGTCATGAGGCCGAAGAATACCGCTAGGCTCAGTACGTGACCGCTCGGAAAGCCCCACGCGGCGAGATTCGGCCGCGGACGGTCGATCGCCCACTTCGCGACGAGCTGCAGGACGCCGGTACCGGCCATCAGGAGCGGCAGGATCAGGGCCCAGCGACGGCTCGAGCGCCACACGATCGCGACGCCGAGCGCGATCAGCGGGATCAGGCCGTAGTTCTCGCCGAGTGCGGAGATTCCGTTCATCCCCACGTCCAGAGCTGGAAGCCTGATCAGCTGAACCAGCCCTCGCGTCTGCCGGTCGAGATCAGAAACCTGATGGGTCGCCGCGATGAGCGCCAGCGCCAGAAAGGCGGTCAGCGGCAGGGATGTCGCGCCGAGCAGGCGCCGTGAAATCGCCGACACCGGACCTCCGGTATTCACCCCGGCAGTATGTCACGGCCGTCAACGCTCGTGCCACCGATGGCACCGGCGTTGCTACATCAGAATCGCGTGCGTGCCTTCCGCTCGCTCGCGACGGTCGCCGGTCTCGCGATCGTGGTCATTCTGATCATCCGGGTGGGGAGCGACGAGGCCCTCACCGCGGCCGCGCGCGCGCTCGGCTGGCGCTCGCTCCTCGTCTGCCTGCCGTTCGCGCTGATCATGGCCGTCGACACCCTGGGATGGCGCTATGCGTTCGCGTACGACCGCGTGCCGTTCCTTCGGCTGATGGCGGCGCGGATCGCCGGCGAGTCCGTCAGCGTCATGACCGCGGTGGCGCCGGTCGGGGGCGATGCGATCAAGGTATGGTTTCTCCGCCCGCACGTGCCCTATCGCGAAAGTGTGGCGTCGGTGATCATCGCCAAGACCACCATCACGCTCTCGCAAGCCTTGTTTCTGCTGATGGGCGCGGTGGCCGCGCTGGCGCTCGCGGTCGACGCCAGACTCGTGAGGGCGATGCTCTGGCTCCTGCTGGTCGAGCTGGTCGGCGCCGGCGGCTTCCTGGCCGTCCAGCTTGCGGGCTTCGTGACTCGCGGGGCTCGCTTGCTCGAGCGGTTCAAGAAGCTGCAGGCACTGGCTGCCGCGGAGAATCTCGACCGAACCCTGCAACGCTTCTATCGGCGCGAGTGGCGGCGGTTCGTCCTCTCGGTCGGATTTCACCTGCTCGGCTGGATCATGGGCGCGTTCGAGACGTGGCTCTTCCTGCGCGTGCTCCAGATTCCCGCGTCACTCACCACCGCCCTGGTGATCGAGACGCTCGGCTCCGCCGTGCGGTTCGCCACCTTCTTCATTCCCGGCAGCCTCGGAGCCCTCGAAGGCGCGAACACGGCCGCCTTCGCGGCGCTCGGGTTCGGCGCCCAGGCCGGGCTGGCGTTCAGCCTGCTCAGGCGACTACGCCAGGTGGTGTGGATCGGACTGGGCGTCCTCGTCCTGCTGCTGGCGCGCGCTCGGATGCGGCTCGCTCCGGAGTCGCCGGCATGATCGCCGGAATCTCGGCCTGCGCCGCGAACTGACGGGCTTGCAGGCGGTCGAGGCTGCCGGCGGGCGTCAGGAGCGGCAGCACGCCGTCGAGGACCCGCACGTCCTCCGGCTTGCGCCGATTCACGCGCACGCGGACGTGACGGCCGCGATAGAGACTGATCTCGTCCCGGCAGCCCGGCACGTCGAGCATCACCTTCACCAGCTGAGCCAGGACGCCGGCCTGTGTGGTCCGAGGAATCACGCACACGTCGAGCACTCCGTCCGCCGGTGAGGCGGCGGGTGTCAGACTGAGGAAGCCCCGGTAGGTCTCCACGTTCGCGACGGTGACCAGGCCAGCCTTGCCGGGGACGACATGCCCGTCGATCTCGACCTGGATCGTGTCCAGCGAGCCGCTGGAAAGCTGCTGGGCCGCCATCCGGTAATAGCCGAGAAGGCGCAGAGTACCGTTGCCGCGGTCGCTCGAGACGCTCGACGTCCTCCTGAATACGCGCCAGATACCCATAGCTCTGGTGCGAGAGGAATATCTCGCCTCGGACGACGCCCACGTCGGCCCACACCAGATCGCCTTGTCCGAGGAGCGCGACGACCTCGTCGGGGTCATTGGGATGCTCGAAGGCGCCGGTGAACAGATTGCCGAAGCCGGACGGCACCGGCACGCAGCGGCACCGCGAGCCTCACGGCGGCCTCGGCGGCGGCGCTCAAGGTCGCGTCGCCGCCGATCGCCACGAGATACGAGAACGTCGCGCGGCCCGTCTTCGTCCACTCCACCAGCTCGCGGAGCGAGCGAAAAGCCTGCATCACGGCCGTGTAGCCGTCGCGCTCGAGGCGCTTGCGCACGTCGCGCGCGATCGCAATCGCGCCGCCGGCGCCCGAGCCCGGCGTCACGATGATCTGAACGAGCGCCGCCATCTGGGCGGCGCTCAGGCGCGAACGCCGGTTGCCGCGCTGATCAACGGCGCCGCAGATCGCGGACGTAGACGTTCTGCGCCACGATCGAGTTCGCGGAGATCTCCTGGGCGTAAATGACCGACGCGGTCACCTCGGGCGCCTTGATCTGGCCTCGCGTATCGCCGACCTTGACGTCCTTCGACTGGTGGATCTGGCCGTCGATGTTGTCGGCGTCGATCTTGTTGGCGTAGATCGTGTCGGCGCGAATCTGCCGAGCCGTGATGTGATCGGCGTGGATCGTCTGCGACGACGCCGGAGCCGGAGACAGTGGCGCGGCCGGCAGCGGGTTGCCGTCGATCTTGATGTGATTGGCGCGGGCCGCGCCGATCGGCAGCGCAATGATGGCGAACCCGGTGGCGGCAGTCACGAGCAATGCTCTGCGACGCATCGTCGACCCCCGGTATCTCGTGGTTGATCCGACCTGAAAGAGCATCGGCCGTGCCAGTGGTCGACCGCCGCGAAGTGGCCGTCGTCGTTGATCCGAGGCCGCCGGCGAGCCGACGGCGCGGGGAAAGAACGACCGCGTCGTGCGGAGAACCTGCACCGTGGAAAGAATTACCGGCCGGCGAGAAAAAACTACAGGGTCGCGGCCGCTGCGAGCTATTCGGCGAGCGCTCGAACGGGTGGCGGCAGTGTTCAGCTCCTCGCGTCGCGCCTTCGGAAGGAGACCGCGTTCGTTGGCCATCGGATCCTCCAGGGTCTCTCAGCGGCGGGGAAGGAGACGAGACGTCGCGTCTGGCCGGTCCGCCGACCGGCCTGGATCACGTCCGCGCCTGGCGTCGCGCTTGTCGAGACGGGCGGCGTGACGATGAATGTCGCGCAGCAAGAGCAGCATCTGGCCCGTGATCGCCAGCGATCCGCCGAGGACGATCGCGGCCGCGACGCCGCCGATCGCGGCCGGCGCGAGACTCCCGCGCCACTCGCCCGGCACCCGCGCGACGATCACCGCCGGCCACGGCGAGAGTACGGCGAAGGCTGTCAGCGCGGCCGCGAAGATGATCAGACAGCCGGCCACCGTCTGGATCAGGGCCAAGATCCCCAGGAAGCGGTACCGCCGGGCTCCTGCCAAGACCTATCTCCTATGGCTCGTGTGGATCCCGCTTCATCGGGATCGTGGCCGGCAATGTTTCGACTCCCCGGCATTTTCGCTCAGACCCGGGCCCGAGTGCACGTCCGAGCCGCGAGCTATGATTGGGGACCATGCGCTGGGACGAGTCCCCGAAGTTCCTGCTGATCGCGAGCATTGCCTCGGCCGCCCTCAGCGCCGCGCTGGGCCTGGCCGCCATCTGGGACCACCCGGGCTACAACGTGGCGGCCGCCGCGCTCGCCCTGCTCACCGCCATCCTGGGGTATCGCGCGTACGAGCGCTCGACTCACCGGCGACTGGGGCGGATCCAGCGTGAGCATCTCGTCCTCCGTCTGCGGCAGCTGCCGGCGCCGATCGAGTTTCGCGTGGTCGCGGTGCCGGACGACGAAGCGGTGCGTTTTGCTCAGGAGCTGCTCGATGTCTTCGTGGAAGGCGGTTGGCCCGCCCACGGCGTCTATCGCGCGCTGCCCGCAAACGTCGCCAGCACCGGACTCTTCGTCGCGGTGCAGGACGGCAACTATCCGTCCGAGGAAGAGCGACGGCTGCTCCTGACCCTCAGCGAGTTCGGGATGTACGCGGTGAAGTCGACGAGCCCGAAGCTCACGCACCCGAAGGCGATCGAGCTCCTGGTCGGGCATCGGCCGACCATGTAGACGCGGGTTGACCGCTCCACCCGGAGCGGCTAACGTGGGAGCATCGCGTTTCGTTCGGAGCTTCCCGACCACGTTTTGGGGGCCGTCATGGACGACGCAGCGACGCTCGGAGGAAAGCGGATCCTCCTCCTCGAGGACGACACGGATTCGCGGGAATCGATGGCCATGCTGCTCGAGCTGGCCGGCGCCAAGGTTGTCTCGACGCCGACCGCCGAGGAGGCGCTGGCCGCGCTGCAACGCACCGAGTTCGACGCGGTCGTGACCGACGTGGCCATGCCGGGGCGTAGCGGCTTCTGGCTCGTCGGCCAGATCCGGCAGCTCGCGGCGAGGCCGACCGTGCCCGTTCTGGCCGTCACCGGACATCCCTTCCCGCGTGACGGCATGCTACGCGCCGGGTTCGACGACCAGATGCTCAAGCCGGTCGCGCCCGCGCAGCTCTACGAAACGCTGACGCAGCTGATGCGACGAGCCTGACGAGCCGGCGCGGCCGGGAAACACCGACTCCGCGCTGCAGGAAACACCCGATGGCTCGGCGTCCGGGCATCCGCGATAACGCTACGCCATGGACTTCGGAGCGATCCGCCTGACGATCCGACGCAAGCTCGAGAACGGTCGTCTCCCGCTCGAACGAGCCGCGAGAGTCTTTGGTCGCTCGCCGGCCGGTGAAGCGTGTGACGGCTGCGACCTGACCATCGGAACCGGACAGCTGGCGATGGACGCCCTCGTCCGGAAGCCCGGGAAGCGCGCCGTGCGGCTCCATCTCCGCTGCTTCGAGATCTGGACGCAGGAGCGCTACTCACTGCTCCGCGAGCGGCAGCAACCCGCGTAAGCGCCGACTCGCTTCAGCTTTCCTTCCGGTGCTCGGCGGGCCCGCCGCGCCGCGAGAGATTACGCGCGGTATTGACCAGGCCGACGTGCGAGAACGCCTGAGGAAAATTCCCGAGGAGCCGTCGAGCGCCCGGATCGTATTCCTCGGACAAAAGGCCCACGTCGTTGCGAACGTCCAGGAGACGCTGGAACAGCGCGCGCGCCTCGCCCTGCCGGCCTTGCAACGCGAGATTGTCGGCAAGCCAGAACGTGCACGGCAGAAAGCCCCTTCGCCCGGAGGCAGTCCGTCGAGCTCCGGCGTTGTCTGGTAGCGCGCCACCAGCCCGTCGCTCGTGAGGTGCTTCTGGATGGCCGCGACCGTGCCCAGCATGCGCGGATCCGTGGCCGGAAGGAATCCCACGAGCGGAATCATCAGAAGGCTCGCGTCGAGCAGCTTCGACCCGTAGTACTGGACGAACGCACCGAGCTCCCGGTCGAACCCGTTGCGGCACACGTCGTCGTGAATCGCGGCGCGAACCGCTCGCCAGCGCTCGACCGGTCCCTCGAGCCCGAAGCGCTCGACCGCCTTCACGGCACGATCGAGCGCGACCCACGCCATCACCTTCGAGTGCGTGAAGGGACGGCGCGGGCCCCGAACCTCCCAGATGCCTTCGTCGGGTTCCTGCCATGCGGATTCGACGAACTCGACTAGGTTGCCCTCGACGCGCCAGGCGTCCTCGTCGGCTTCGAGCCCGATCCGCCGCGCATAGTGCAGCGCGTCCACGACTTCGCCGTGGATATCGAGCTGAAACTGAGTCGTGGCCGCGTTCCCGACACGAGCCGGCACGCTGCCCTCGTAGCCCGGAAGCCACGAAACGTCCCACTCGGGCACGAGCCGCTCGCCGGCCACCCCGTACAGGACCTGCGCCTGCGACGGGTCGCCGGCGATCGCGCGGAGCAGCCACGCGCGCCAGGCGCGCGCCTCGTCCACGTAGCCTCCCGTCATCAGCGCGTAGAGCGCGAACGTCGCGTCCCTGAGCCAGCAATAGCGATAGTCCCAGTTACGCACGCCGCCCAGCTTCTCCGGCAGCGACGTCGTCGCGGCGGCCACGAGGCCGCCGGTGGGCGCGTACGTCAGCGCCTTGAGCGTGATGAGCGAGCGCACCACGGCCTCGCTCCACTCGCCGTCGTAGCGGCATCGCTGGGACCAATCTCGCCACCACCGCTCCGTCGTCGTGATCGCGGACTCCGGTTCCACCGCGGAAGCTTCCGGTCCGCACGACGGAGACCAGGAGAGCGTGAACGGAACGCGTTGTCCGGCCGTGACGGTGAATTCCGACACCGTGTGAAAGCCCTCGCCGCGGAGCGCGATCGGCGCGCGAAGACGCAGCGCGTTCGCGCCACCGATCGCCCGAATGCCGTCGGAGGTGCGGCGGACCCATGGCACCAGCGATCCGTAGTCGAGGCGAAAGGCGAGATCGAGGCGCATCGGCACCCGACCGCGTGTGCCCTCGACGATCCGGACGACCGTGGGTGTCTCGGCCCCTACCGGCATGCAGTCGACCAAGGTGACCGCGCCGGTGTCGGTCTCGTAGTCGGTCTCGAGGACGAGCGTTCCCGGGCGGTATCGCCGCCGGACGGCGCGGGTTTCGGTCGCCGCCGGCGCGATCTGCCATCGTCCGTGCTCGGGCGTGCCGAGAAGGGCGGAGAAGCACGCGGGCGAGTCGAAGCGCGGCACGCACAGCCAGTCGATCGACCCGTCGCGCGCCACCAGCGCAGCGGTCTGGCAATCACCGATGAGGGCGTAGTCTTCGATCCGCGCGGCCATGACGGCTAGTCGGGGTGCCGGCGCGCGCGATCGGCCGCCGCCTCGGCCTCGCGCTGGGCATTGCGGAGCTCGCGTCGAGCGTCCGCCAGCTGCCGCTCGAGCTTACGAACCTCCTCGGCGGCACGCTCGGCCGCCGCCGCGCGCTGCTCGGCCTCGCGCCGGCGCGCCTCGGCCTCCTGGGCGCGGCGCGCGCGCTGGGCCTGTTCTTCGGCGCGCTTGGCCTCGGCCTGATCGCGTGGGCGTTCCGAGCTCTTGCCGCCGCGCAGCAGCTGGAGCTTTCGACCCGGCTGCAGACCCGCGAGGACCTCGAACCCCGGCGCCGCCAGCTCTGCGGTCAGTCGGCCGTGACGCAGATCGTCGACCAGCTCGGCGTCGACCGCGGCGCCAAGCACCGTATTCGAGATGCGAGACGTTCCCGAGATCGGAACACGATAGCCGGCCTTCCCCAGCACCTCGGTCGCGCGATTCGTCAGCGCCTGGAGCTCGGCACGGATGGTCTGCATGCCCTCGGCGGCGGTTCGCGGATCGTGCAACTGGCTCTGACGCACTCGACGCACGAGGTCGACGAAGTGAGCGACGCGCTCGGGGTCCTGCCGCGCGAGCTGATTCGTCGCCCACAAGAACGGAGACGGCTTGGCGAGACGGCGAACGGCCTGCGCGTCGGCGGTGCGTCCCGCGGCTTTCAACGCGGCCGCCTTCGCGTTGCGAGCGCTCGAGAAATCCTTGGGCGGCACGCCGTACAGCTCGTCGATCGCACGGGTGACGTCAGAGGTCACGACCCCAGCGTACCGCGTCTCGATGGCGGGCGTCCGGGCGAGCACGACCATGGTGTCCGGGACGAAAAGGAAATGGGCCGGGAAGCGCTTCCCCGGCCCATGATCGCAGGCTGCTCGACGAAGTCGAGCGAGTGGTCCTGTGCTACAGGCCCATCGCCGCGCGAAGGACCGCCTTCTTCGTCTTGAGCGCCATGCGCTCGGCCTTGTGGGGCGACGCCGAATGGTTCGTCGCGTGGATCGCCCGGCGGCTCGCCTTGACGGCACGACGGATCGACTGATCCATTTGTCTCTTCCACCGAGAGACGTGTTTGCCGGCTCCGGCCCTGTCGAGTTTGACGACCAGCTTGTGCATTGTGCTCCTCCTTATTTCCAACCTCTCACGGCATCGATGAAATTCGGAAGGGATTCAGAAACGAAAATTGCCAATGAATTCGCGCGGTTTATTTTTCTGGTAGGCGGACCAGGGATCGAACCTGGGACCTCGGCCTTGTAAGGGCCGCGCTCTTCCAACTGAGCTATCCGCCCGGGCGTGAGTGAACGCTGAAGCGGGACGTTCGTCATCCTAACATTGCCCGGCGCGCGCAAGCTCAGCACGATCTACCTCAAGATGCTCCACAGCGATCGGAGCCAGATCCCGACCTTCTCCACCCACGTCTCGCCCGCCGGAACTCGGCTGACGACGACGTCGTCGACCCACGCCTTTAGCGGACCTTCGGCCACGAACCGGATATCGAGATCGACGCGATCACCCGAGTTGAAGTCGAGCCTGTAGAGCTGCCAGCCTTTGCCGGCGCCCGACACTTCGACCTTCGGCTCGTCCCACGCGACCGAGCCGCCGTTCGGGCTCAGCCACAGGTCGCCGTCGTGTTCCATGCGATCGACCTTCGCCCAGAACCGCACGTTGTAGCCGGTCCGCGGCTTGACGCGAATGCGCTGGGCGAGCGTCGAGTAGACCTCGGTCTGCTTGTCGCTGCGATGCTCGACCAGGAGGGCGAATCGACCGCCGGGCCGATGCTCGGTCGGATCCGAGCGCCAGTCGGCGACGGCGAGCTGGCCCGTCTGCGAGCTGCGCGTGGCGAGATACTGGTTGAGCCGCGCCGCGCCGCGATACGCGGGAAAGTCCTCGAGCCAGCCCGTGCCCCAGCCCACCAGGCGCGCCTCGAAGGAGCCGTTCACGAGGTTGTTCGCGGTGGCCGGCAGCAGGACGAAATACCACAGCGCGGAAAAGAACACGACCAGCCACACCGCGAGAAGGATCGAAACGGAGAGCTTCGGCGAGTTCAGATAGAACTGGACGAGGAACTCGCTCGCGCCGTCCGACATCCGGTCGATCGTGCGACTGTACATCGCCGGTCTCTCCTCCCCTCTCCTGCCCCTTAGAGGAAACAACACACTCGGCCTCCGGTCGTCGTCATCGGGCTGTTGCGGCGCGCGAGCGATCCGGGGCGCGACTAACGAGCGGACACGCTGCGATAGTCCAGGTCGTGCTGCCACGTCGGATCCGCGACGTGGCGCAGCTCGTGGGCGAGGCACTCGTAGTCTCCATCGGCGCAATAGACTTCGACGCGGCCATTCGGGTAGCGCATCGTGCACCCGCGGTTGCTCCCACCGGCGGCGCAGACGTGGCGCACGTCACCGATATAGAGGGTGACGGGGCCGTTGCGGTAGCCGACGAACGGCGCGGTCGAGCATCCCCCGACCAGGATCGCTGCCGCACTCACCGCCGCAAGCCACGCGAGACGCATCGGAACGCAGAAATGAGCACGAAAGGTGCCAGACGGAAAGAGTCTGAAAATTTCGACGCATACGCGCGCCGGCGGGCGCCGGCGTCGACTCACGCGGAACAGGCTGGCACGCCTGTGACAAATATCGGAACGGTCGTTGCCGCGCCGCGGGCGATCGTCCGGCTACGCGGCTATTTGGTCGGCCAGCGGGGCGCGAAGAGCTCGACGCGCCAGATCGGGCCCGCGACGAAGAACGGGCCTTCGAACTTCACGAACGCCGGCGGGGAGCCGCCGAGGACCCAGAACTTCAGATCGGGCGGCTCCTTTCCCGCGACCTTCGCGAACACGCCGGCGACGCCGCCGACCTCGAGATCGACGAGATAGCGCGTCGCGCTGCGGCGCGACTCGCCGATGATGACGGGATCCTCGCCCACCGGCTGATAGGTCGTCTTCACCAGGCGAGGCTTGGGCGTGAACGCCACGAGATGACCCGTGGCGATCTCGCCCTTCGCCAGGTTGTTCAGGATCGTCGCCGTCATCCCGTTGTAGACATCCGCCGGCAGCTCGACCGTGCCCGAGAATTCCTCGGTGTCCTTCTTGCCCTTCTCGCGTTGCTTGACCTCGTAGCGGTTCGGGTCACGCGTGAACGCGACCTCGACGTCCGCGGGAAACGACGGGCCCCGCTGGATCTGCTTGTAGCTCAGCAGCTTGAGCACCGGCCGCTGCAGGTACGTGACGAACTCGTCCTGGAGCGAGCCGTCGCGAAACCGCCACGTGAGCCGGCTCTCCATTCGATCGCCATGCGCCAACGCGGTCAGCTCGCCGTAGGCGAGGGTCTGGCCCTGCAGCGAGCGGAGGATGAGGAAGCCGTGCGTCTCGCCCTCTGGAAAGCGCACCGTCACGGGATCCGCGGCGGCGGCCGTCATCGTGATCACGATCAGCGACCAGACCCAGAGCACGGGCCGGAGGAGTTTTCGCACGACGATCGGGCCGTTCAGCCCCGGAGGCCGAGCGCCGTCAGCCGGCCGGCCGTCGGCACGCCGTCGGCGTCCCAGCCGCGCAGCGCGTAGTAGTCGTCGAGCATCGCGGCGAGCTCCTCCGGCGGACAGTACATGCCCGCGGAGGGCCCGTCCGGGATCGGCTCGTGCATCACCTTCCACGGCAGCACGTCCTGGGCCCGCCGCACGCCTTCGCGCACGTTGAAGAGCCGCTCGAGGTTGATGATGCGCTCGCCGATTCGCTCGAGCTCCTCGACGGTGACGTCCCAGCCGGTGGCGGCGCGCACCATCGTGGCGTACGGATCGCCGATGAAGACGCCGAAGCCGCGCTCGGAGGTAAACCGGCACAAGACGAGCGAATCGCCGAGGGCCGTGAAGTGCTGGCTCCGCACGGCGAACGCGGGCTTGTCCTTCGTCCCGCGCCGATCGAAGCCCTGCGCGTATTGCGGCGTCGGCCGCGTGTCGTGGTGGCTCCCGCCGCGGGTCGCGGTCGCGTAGCCGATCGAGAGCCCCTTGAGCGCGCGCGCCGAGTGCGCGGGCAGCTCGAGCCCCTTGACGGCGTACACGAGCTTCGTGCCCTCGGGATGGACCGACGCGGCGAGCCGCCACGCGCCCTCGGCCACGCGGGCTCCGAATCCTTCGCGACGTGCCGTCATCTCGACCAGTTTCAGCATGCCGCGCCAGTCACCCCAGCCGAACGGCACGCCGACCTCGCGCCGGTCGAGCCAGCCGCGCTCGAGCGCCTCCGCCACGAACGCCAGGGTGACGCCGATCGAGATCGTGTCCATCCCGAGCAGATCGCAGAGATCGTTGGCCAGGATGAGCGCCTCGGGATTCGCGATGCCGAGCATGGGCCCGAGCGCGAAGATCGTCTCGTACTCGGGCATCTTCGCCTTCGTGCCGGCGAACTCGCCCTCGGCGATCCCGTATTGCTTGCCGCACGCGACCGGGCACTTGAGACAGGTCGTGTCCCGATCGTGGTAGTGAAGCTTCATCTCCTCGCCGGAGACGGCGCGCGCCTCGGCGAAGGTTTCCTGGCGCAGGTTGTAGGCGCCGAGGCCGCCGAGGGCGTTGATCGGCCCGACGAGAAACGGCGTGCCGAACGTCGTGAGCGCCTTGGTGCCGGTCTTCAGCGGCTCGCGCGTCCCCTCGATGAGCGCCTTGAGCCCCGCGGCATCGGCGACCTCGGTCTTGCGGGCGCCCTGGACCACGACCGCCTTGAGATTCTTCGAGCCCAGCACGGCGCCGATCCCGCCGCGCCCCGACACGCCCTCGCGATTCTTCCAGTAGTGCGCCATCGCCGCGAAGCGCACGCGATGCTCGCCGGCGGGGCCGATCGCGATCGCATCCGCGTCGGCGCCTTCGGCGTCGATCAGCGCGTTCACGGTCTCGCGCGTCGACCGCCCCCACAGCTCGGGCGCCGGCTTCACCGTCGCGCCCGCCTCGGTCACCAGCAGATAGGACGGCGACGGCGCGCGGCCGGTGATCGCCACGGCGTCGAAGCCGGTGCGCTTGAGCGTCGCCGGAAAGCGGCCGCCGAACGTCGAGTCGAAGAAGAGATTGGTCAGGGGCGATTTGGACGCGACGCACGCGCGGCTGTTGCCGGGCACCGTCGTGTCGGTGATCGGGCCCACCCCGAAGACGACCGCGTTCTCGGCATCGAACGCGTCGATCCCGGGCGGCACGTGGTCGTAGAGCACGCGGGCGGCGAGACCGTTGCCGCCGAGGAGCGCGCGCGCCGTGGTCTCCTCGAGCGGCTCGACGCGGGCCGTCCCGGTCGTCAGATCGACGAACAGCAGGCGGCCCCCGTACCCCTTCACCGCCCGATGTCTTTCAGTCCCTTACGGGCCTTCTCGACGACGTCGGCGGGCGCGTCTTTCTGGGCGATGAGCTTGTTGTAGACGACCGCGGCCGAATCGTTCTGCTTGAGCGCGGTGAAGCAGGCTCCGGCACCCAGCAGCCCGCTGCGTCCGGCCGGCGTCTCGGGCGCGACGTACGCCGCGGTCATGAAATACTCGGCGGCGGCGAGATTCTCGCCTTCGCCCTGATACGCCTCGCCGATGCCGGTCGCGGCGGACGCGACGATGTTGTTGTCGTTGTTTCGCAGCAAGCCCTCGAGCAGCTTGCGCGCCTCCGGCCAGCGCTTTTCCTGCGTGAGCACCCGCGCGTAGCCGAGTGCCATCTCCGGTCGCAGGTCGGCGGGATTCGCGTCCTTCAGCGCCCGCGTGTAGGCGTCGGCCGCGCCGGCGCGATCGCCGGCGGCGTCACGCGCGCGAGCCAGCGCGCCCCACGCGCGCGGCGCGCGGGGATCGTTCGGCGACGTCGAGACGAATTGCTCGAGCATCGGGCGCACCGGCCTCCGGCTTTCCTGTTTCCACCAGCGCCTCGGCGACCGTCACGCGGGCGGGCTCGAGGAACGGGCTCTTGGGATAGAGCTTCTCCATCAGACCGTACGCGTCGATCACCGTGGGCCATGCGCCACCCGCCGCGGCGCCGGCGCCGACGCGCTCGAGCGCGTCATCGGCCGCCTCGTCGGACGGAAACTCGGACGTGAGCCGCTTCGCGGTCGCGAGCGCGCCGGGCCAGTCCTTCTCGTCGACGGCGATGGCGGTCAGGACGTAGAGCAGTCGCGGAGCCGAGCGCGCCTTGGGTGCCTGGGCCAGGGCCGCCTGGGCCGGCTGCTTGAAGTCTTTCGCGTCGCCGCGCTGGAAGGCGACCACCGCGAGCCCGTAGCCCGCGATCGCGGCGACGTCGGCCGTACCGCCGTCGCGCGCCTCGGTGAACCTGGTCTGCGCCGGGGCCCACTGGCTCTCGGCCAGCGCGGTAGCACCGAGACCGAGCTGGGCCAGCGGCCCGACACCCTCGGCCTGCGCCTTTTTGAACGCCGTCCCCGCTTCAGTCGGTCGCCCGGCGGCCAGGACCGCGGCGCCGAGTGCCGCCTGCGCCCGGCCGATGAGCGGCGGAAACGGCGCCCGTCTGATCCAGTCGCGAAGCGGGGCTTCGGCGCCGGTCGCGTCGCCCATCCGCAGCATGAGGATCGCCCGGTTGAGCCGCGCGAAGTCGGTTCGCGGTGCGCTCGGAAAGGTGTTGATGACCCGGTCGAGGAGCTGGCGGGCTTCCTCGCGATCGGCGTCCCGCCGCAATGCCAGCTCCGAGGCGAGCTCGAGCGCGTCCGGCGAGCGAGGATCTCCCGGCATCGCCTGGGCGAACTCGAGAAACTCCTTGCGCGCGTCCTCGAGCCGGTCGTGACGCATGAGAGACCACGCGAGCCCGAGCCGCGCGGCCGGCGCCTGCGCATGCCCGGGAACGTCGGTGAGCACGCGCCGGAACGCGGCCGCCGCCGTCACGTGATCGCCGGCGTAGTAGGCAGCGTCGCCCCGCAGCAGGAGCGCGGCGACGCGCGCGTCGGGCGTCGGCGCAGCGGACACGACGGCGGAAAGATCTCGCGCGGCCTGCGCGTACTCGCGCAGCTCGAAGTTCGACTGCGCCAGACGATACGCGGCGTACCAGCCCGTCGGGCTCGTCGGCTCCATGCGCTGCGAGAGCTCGTACTGCGTGCGCGCTTCGTCGCGATTGCCGGCGAGCCGGTAGCCCTCGCCCTTCAGCAAGAGCACGTGCGCGCGGATCGCGTTCGTGAGCGTGGCGCTCAGGAGATCCTGCGTGAGCGCCGGGATCTCCGCCGGCTTCTTCGCGTCGATCATGGCCCGCGTCAACCGGATCTGGAGCGGAACGACGAGCGGCGAGCGACGCCCTTCGAGACCGCGCAGCATCCCGCGCGCCGCG
This sequence comes from uncultured Candidatus Rokubacteria bacterium, assembly GCA_963789955.1. GTDB lineage: Bacteria > Methylomirabilota > Methylomirabilia > Rokubacteriales > CSP1-6 > AR31. The sequence goes on along the minus strand of CAWBMV010000001.1, from coordinate 885,930 downwards.
TCGGGATCGGATGGAAACAGCGCCAGCGCGAGGCCGGCCTCGACCCAGGGGCGCTCCGGACCAGTGGCCCTCGGCGACGTGAGATACGCGCGAAACGCCGCCACGCTCTCCGGATTGCGCCCGGCGGCGACGCTCCACCACCCGAGCCGCGCCCGGCCCGAGTCGAGTAGCGGATGCGGTCCGCCCTGCACGAACTGGGTGAGCGTGGTGATCGCGCGGTCGTACTGCCCGATGCGCCCGAGCGCTTCCCCGAGCCAGAACGAGACGTCGCGCGCGAGCGAGGCGGGCGCGCGCGACGCGAGCGCCGTCCACGCGGCCACCGCATCGTCGTGCCGTCCGAGCGAGTAGTTGGCGAGCCCCAGTCCGTGGCGCGCCCAGGCCTCGAGCTCGGGCGGTGTCGCGGACTGAAACTGGGCGAACGTGTCGCGCGCGCGGTTCATGTCGTTGAGCCGGAGCGCGGTCCAGCCGCTCGAGTGCTGGCTCCAGACCGTGAACTCGGCGGTGCGCGGCCCGCGGGCCACCTGCCGGAACAGCGCATCGGCCTGCTGGAACCGATCGAGCCGGTAGTAGGTCTCGGCGAGCCAGTAGCGCGCCTCGGTCAGGAAGTCACGCTCCTTGCCGTGACGGACGGCGGCCTCGAGGTCCTGGACGGCGTCGTCGAACTCGCCCTTGGCGAAGTGCGAGCGGCCGCACTCGAGCGCCTTCGACGCGATCCCGAAGGCGGCGCCGACGCACGCGAGCGTCCCCGTGGACGTGTTGGTCGCCGTGGGCTTGGGCGCAGCCGGCGCGACGATCGGCGCCAGCGGCAGCGCCGGCAGCTCCGAGGGCGACGGCGGCAACGGCAGGTCGGCGACCGCGATCGAAGGCTTCTCGATCGGCGCCTCGGCGAACGGGACGAGCTGCGCGATGTCCGGCGGCGGCGGCGTCAGCGGCAACACCGTCGCAGCCTGCGCCGTCCCCGGCAACGCGACCAGCGCGGCGATCATCACGAGCGCTGAAAGCTGGCGCGTCACGACTTCTTCTCGCCACCCGTGGCCGGCTTGGCGGGCTGCGCCCTGACCACCGCCGCCCGGTCCCGCGCCCAGTCGCGCAGTTTCGCGTCTGGGCTCTTGCTGGCGACCGCGTCGTAGGCCGCGAGGGCGGCACGAATCTCTCCGAGCTGCTCTCTGGCGAGGCCGAGCCCGGCCAGCGCGCGGTATCGATCCCCGGCTTCGACGTTCTTCACGTGGGCGACTGCCTCGAACGACTTCGCGGCCTCCTTGAAACGGCTGAGCTTGAGCTCCGACTCGCCCTCGAGCAAGAGCGCGCGGGCGCGGACGGCCTCGTCTTCACTCGACGCAGCCGCCTTGGCCTGCGCGGCCGCCTGGGTCCATTCCTTCTTCTTGAAGGCCGTCTCGGCCAAGTCGTAGGCCGCCTGGTACGCCAGCGGGTGATTCGGGTATTCCTTCCGGAGCCGTCCCCAGGCGACCTGCTGGTCCTTGACCTGGCCGGCCTTGCCCGCGATCACGCCCGCGTCGTAGAGCGATTCGGCGGTCGCCGACGGCTGCTGCATCAGCTGCGAGTGCGCGCCTTTTTGCTGGGCGGGCGTGCCGGCCTTGGCGATCGTCTCGGTGGTCTTTCGTCGGGCGGCCGCCACCTGCGGATGGCCCGGGTAGGCCGCGATGAACGCCTGGAGCTCGGCGACACCCGCGTCGCGCTCGCCCATCGTCAGCCGCGTCGATCCGAGCAGGTACTGCGCGTCGGGGACGAGCTTGCTCTTTGGGATACTTCGTGGCGAACGGGGTCAGCAGCGGCACGGCCTCGGCATAGCGCTTCTGTTCGGCGAGCGTCTGAGCCAGATAGAAGGTCGCCGACGCCGCCGTCGAGTGCTCGGGCCACGAGGTCAGCAGGTCGCGGAAGGCCTTGATCGCCGGCTCCGGCCTGCGCAGCTCGAGCTCGCACAGGCCGAGACCATAGAGCGCCTCGGGCGCGAGTTGCCGAGGAGGCGTCCTTGCTGAGCACATCGTCGTAGGCTGAGCGCGCTGCGGCGAACTGCTTCAGGCGATAGAGCGACTCGGCTTCCCAGAAGCGGCCTTCGAGCTGCTGTGCCGGCAAGCGTCGCGATCGCGCGGAGGCGACGGAACGCGTCGAGCGCTTTCTCGGGCTCGCCGAGCGCGAGCCGCGACCGGCCGAGGAGCAGCATGGCCGGAGCGACCCGCGTGTCGTTCGGGTACTCGATGACGAAGCGATCCAGGACGCGGCGTGCGACCGGATACAGGCCGTCGGCGAACGCCCGGTCGCCCACGAGCCAGAGTCGGTCGGCCTCGTCGAGGGCGAGCGCGGGCGACGCAGGAAGGCCAGCCAGTAGAATCGACGCCAACGCCGAGATAGAAAGCAGGCGGCGCGTCATGATGACAACTCATGGTAGCACGCCTGTGGTACGGTCTCAGCGTGGCTCTGTGCGTGTTCGATCTCGATCACACCCTCATCCAGACCCCGCTCGACCTCGCCGCCATGGCCATCGACATGCGTACGCTCATCGAGCGGACACACGGCCCCCTGCCGACCCGCAAGGAGCGCTATCGCGTGGGCGAGCTGATCGCGCACTGCCAGACCCGGGCGCCGGCGCTCGAAGCTGCCGTCTGGGAGGTCGCGCTGGACCACGAGCGCCGGGCCATGGAGGTCGCCGCCCTCGAGCCCGGCGCGCTCGCCGCGGTGGTGGGGGCTCGTCGCAGCGGCTTCGCGACCGCGATCTGGACCAACAACGCCCGGGAGCTCACCGTGCCGGCGCTCGCCCGGCTGGGTCTGGCCGACGAGCTCGACCTGGTCGTCACCCGTGACGACATGCGCGCGCTGAAGCCCGATCCCGACGGGTGGCGGGTGATCGCGGAGCACTTTGGCAAGCTGGCGAACGGCGCCGGCAATCCGCGCGACGCGGTCGTGGTGGGCGACTCGTGGGTCGACGGCGTCGCCGCCGCCAAGGCGGGCGTGTCCTTCATCGCCTACCGGGCCCGGCAGGAAGATCTCGACCGCTGGCAGGTGACGCCGATCGTCCACCTCGCGGATCTGGCACTTCTCCCGGCCTGGCTTGCCGCGCAGCGCAACGGACGACCCTGACGTGGAGCTCTTCGCCGAGTCCGACCGGGGCACGGGCGCGCCGCGGCCGCCGGCGCCGCTCGCCGACCGGATGCGGCCGCGCTCGCTCGACGAGATCGTCGGCCAGGAGCACCTGCTGGGGCCGGGCCGCGTGCTGCGGGCCGCGATCGAGACCGGCGAGCTCCACTCGATGATCCTCTGGGGCCCGCCGGGCTCGGGGAAGACGACCCTCGCGTCCCTGATGGCGAGCGTGACCGGCGCGCGCTTCGTCGCGTTCTCGGCGGTCCTGTCCGGCGTCAAGGAGATCCGCGAGGTGATCGCCGAGGCGGAGCGCGAAGGGGCCCGGCGCGGGATCCGCACGATCCTCTTCGTCGACGAGATCCATCGCTTCAACCGCGCCCAGCAGGACGCCTTCCTGCCGCACGTGGAGAAGGGAACGGTCGTCCTGGTGGGCGCCACGACCGAAAATCCGTCGTTCGAGGTGAACTCGGCGCTCCTGTCGCGCTGCCGGGTCTATGTCCTGCAGGGCGCTCGAGGACGACGATCTGCTCGCGATCATGCGCCGGGCGCTCGCCGACGGCGCGCGCGGCCTCGCGTCGTTGCGCCCGGAGGTCACCGACGAAGGGCTGCGCTCGATCGCGCGCGTGGCCAACGGCGACGCGCGGGTCGCGCTGAACGTGCTCGAGGTGGCCGTCGCGCTGACGCCGTCCGGCGGCGGGCCGCGTCGGATCACCGACACGACGATCCGCGAAGCGGCGCAGCGGCGGACCCTGCTCTACGACAAGTCGGGCGAAGAGCACTACAACCTGATCTCGGCGCTCCACAAATCGCTGCGCGATTCGGATCCCGACGCCTCGCTGTACTGGCTCACACGGATGCTCGAGGCCGGCGAGGACCGTCTCTATATCGCGCGCCGACTCGTGCGCTTCGCGTCCGAGGACGTCGGCAACGCCGACCCCGGCGCGCTCAGCCTGACGCTCGCCGCGAAGGAGGCGTACGACTTCCTCGGCGATCCCGAGGGCGAGCTGGCGCTCGCCCAGGCGACGCTCTATCTGGCGCTCGCGCCGAAGTCGAACGCCGTGTACGTCGCCCACAACGAGGCGAAAGAGGACGTGGCCCAGCGGCCGGCCGAGCCGGTGCCGCTCCACATCCGCAACGCGCCGACACGGCTCATGAAGGACGTTGGCTACGGCGCGGGCTACCAGTACGCCCACGACGCGCCGGACGCACGCGTGAGCCAGGAGGATCTGCCGGAGTCGCTGCGGGGGCGGCAGTACTATCGCCCGACCGACCGCGGGCTCGAAGCCGAGCTCGGACGCCGGCTCGCCGAGTGGAGACGCTGGCGCTCGGAGCGGCAACGCCCTAGGGTATAGGCCATGTGGCCGCTCAATCTCCTCAAGCGGCGCCACTGGATCTTCCTCGGGGCCTGCGTCCTCTTCCTCGCGTCGTATTCAGGGTTCATCAGCTGGGGCAAGGTCGCCCAGGCCCTCGAGCGGCTCGCCGATCAGCCGGCCGTGCGCGAGCGGTTCGCGACGCCGATCGGCCGCGGCGAAGCCATCGTCACCTCGTTCATGTTCGTCCTGCTGTCGCCGCTGGCGATCGCGGCCGCGCTCGGTATCATCGCCTTCCTCGGCGCGATCGGCGCCGGCATCCTCAGGGCGGTCCTGCCGCTACGGGAGGTGCCGGACTATGTCTTCCTGGCCATCGCGTATGTAGGCGTTTCTATCGGCATCTGGCTCGCCCGCGCCTACTGGACCGGGCCCGCCTGGGAGTTCGTCGGCCTCATCGCCAAGGCCATCCTCATCGCGACCGGACCGACCTGATCCGGTTCGGCGGGCCGCCCGGCCTCTGCTGCTAGAATGGCTGGTATGCCTCGCCTGCGTGTGGGCGTGGTCTTTGGTGGGCGCTCTGGTGAGCACGAGGTGTCGCTCGCCTCCGCGGCCTCGGTCATCGCCGCCCTCGAAGAGCGCGGCCACACGGTCGTCCCCATCGGTATCGCCCGCAATGGACGCTGGGTCGTCGGCGGCGAGCCCCTGCGCGCGCTGGCCGCCGAGGCGCGCGTCGCGCTCCCGTCGAACGATGCCGACGGCGCCGTGAAGAAGGCGCTCGCGAACCGCGCCGAAGCCGTGGAGAGCGCGGCGATCGAAGGGCTCGCCCGCACCGAGCCCGCGGGAAGCCTCCCGCTCGAGCTCCGCCAGGGCCTCGACGTCGTCGTGATCATGCTGCACGGCCCGTACGGCGAGGACGGCACGATCCAGGGCCTCTTCGAGCTCGCCGACGTTCCGTACGTGGGCGCCGGGGTCCTCGCTTCCGCCGTCGGCATGGACAAGGCCACGATGAAGGCCGTGTTCCAGGCCCACGGCCTGCCGATCGTCGAGCACCTCGTCGTGACCCGACACGAGTGGCGCCAGGCCCCCGACCGGGTCACCGCGCGCGTCGCCGACACCGTCGGCTTCCCGTGCTTCGTCAAGCCGGTGAACCTGGGCTCGAGCGTCGGGATCAGCAAGGTAGCGAACCGCGGCGCGCTCGCCGCCGCGATGGACCTCGCCGCGCGGCACGACCGCAAGATCATCATCGAGCGTGCGGTGAACGCGCGCGAGATCGAGGTCAGCGTGCTCGGCAACGAGGAGCCGATCGCGTCGCTGCCCGGTGAGATCTCCTTCGACGCCGAATGGTACGACTACTCGACGAAGTACCTCGAGGGCCAATCGCGCCTGACCATCCCAGCCCCCGTCCCGCCCGAGACGACCAAGCGGCTCCAGGAGCTCGCGGTCGCGGCGTTCCGCGCGATCGACTGCTCCGGCATGGCACGCGTCGACTTCTTCGTGGAGCGCGACCGCGGCCGCGTGCTGGTCAACGAGATCAACACGATCCCCGGGTTCACGGCGACGAGCGCCTACGCCAAGATGTGGGCGGCTTCCGGACTCGGCTACACCGAGCTGGTCGACCGCCTGATCGAGCTCGCCCTCGAGCGACACCAGAGCAAGGGAACCGGGTGACCGCCGACGTCGTCATCGCGGGCGGCGGCACCGGGGGGCACACGAGCCCGGGCCTCGCGGTGGCGGCCCTCCTGCGTGAGCGCTCGATCCCGTGCGCGTGGATCGGCTCTCGCTCCGGTATCGAAGCCCAGCGCGTTCCCCTGACCGGCATTCCCTACGTCGCGATCTCCACCGGAAAGCTCCGGCGCTACTGGGCGTGGCAGAACGTCGGCGATCTCGCCGTGAACGTGCCGATGGGGATGCTCGGCGCCGTTCGCGCGCTGCGCGCGCTGCGTCCCAAGGTCGTCTTCGGCACCGGTGGCTTCGTCGCGCTACCGGTGATGTTCGCGGCGGCCGTCTCGCGCGTGCCGATCGTGCTCCACGAGCAGACGGCGGTGCCCGGGCTCGCGAACCGGATCGGCGCCCGGTTCGCACAGCGCATCGCGGTCACCTTTCCCGACAAGACCGGCAGCTTCCCGGCCTCCCGGGTGGTCGTGACCGGCAATCCCCTTCGGCCGGAGCTTCGGACGGGCACGCGGTCCGGCGCCATCGCGCGCTTCCAGCTCGATCCGGCCGTCCCGCTCGTGTACGTCACCGGCGGCGCGCTCGGGGCGCATCGGATCAACCGGGTCGTGGGTGAGGCGCTTCCCCGGCTCCTGGCGCACGCTCAGATCATCCACCAGTGCGGCGAGAATCCCGCGACCGGCGACCGGCAGTGGCTCGAGGAGCGGCGCGCCGCGCTGCCCGAGAGCCTGGCGCGGCGCTACACGGTCGTGCCCTACGTGGGCGCGGAGCTCGCCGAGATCTACGCGGCGGCCGCGCTGGCGATCGCCCGCGCCGGCGCCGGCACCGTGAACGAGTGCTGCCAGCTCGGCGTGCCCGCGCTCTACGTGCCGCTCCCCGGCACCAGCGGCGACGAGCAAACCGAGAACGCGCGACTCGTGGAGCGTGCCGGCGGCGCCGTCGTGCTCCCGCAATCGAGTCTCACGGCCGAGCGGCTCGAGCAGGAGCTCGGCGCGCTCGTGTCCGATCCGGCGCGGCTCAAGCAGATGGGCGAGCACGCGCGCACGCTCGGCGTACCCGACGCCGCGGAGCGGATCGTCGCGGTGCTGGCCGAATTCTGCCGATGATCGCGAGCCCCCGGAGCGCCGGAAGCTCGCGTGGCGTCCCGGTCGACTAGGGGGCGGGGCGACGACCGCGCAGGTCGAAGCGCAGCGCGCAGCCCTCGCACCGCGGCCGCGAACGACAGTGCGACTTGCCCACGGCCACGAGCAGCGCGTGAAACTCGTTGAACAGGTCGGGATCGGATGGCAGATGCGCCTCGAGCCAGCGCCGAGCCTCCTCGTACCCCGCACGCGAATCGATCAGCCGATGACGAGCCAGGACTCGCCGGGCGTACGCGTCGGCGACGAATACCGGCCGCCCCGCCGAGTAGAGCAGGATGGCGTCGGCGGTCTCGGGACCGATGCCGGGAATCTCGAGCAGCTCGGCGCGGAGCGGCTCGAGCGGCATCGTCCGCATCCGGCGCAGGCTTCCGCCCACGCGCTCGAGGATCCAGCGGGTCAGCGCGCGAAGCCGGCGCGCCTTGACACGAGGAGTGCCGGCCGAGCGAATCACCTGAGCCAGGCTGCCGGCCTCCACGGCGGCCAGCCGCGCCGGGGTCAGCAGCCGGCGGGCACGCAGCGCCGCGATGGCGCGGGCCGCGTTGACCCACGCGGTGTGCTGGGTGAGGACGGCGCCCACCGCGGTCTCGTACGGCGAGCGGCTCGGCCACCAGCGTTGCGGCCCAAAGCGCCGATGCAGTGCCGTGTAGAGCCGCAGGAGCCTCGCCTTGGACCGATCGCGGGGCGGACCGGGGGTCCGGCCATGGCGCCGCGGAGCTGACCTGATGCCCGGGCTCATCATCCTGCTCCAGGCCCTGATGCTCGCGGTGAGCGGCCCGCCCACCTCACCCGAATACCTTCCGATCCGGGTCGCCGAGGCCGAGGGCTACTTCGCCGCGGAGGGGCTCGCCGTCACCGTCAGGACCACGCGGGCTGAGTCCGGAGCTGCCGAAGCCCTCGCTCAGGGCCAGGCGGATCTCGCCGCGACGACGCTCGAGGCGATCCTGCGCTTCGGCCTGCGGGCGACGTCGACTCAGTCTCCGAGGCTGATCTTCGGGCTGACGGCAGCGCCCCCGGTGGCGCTGCTGGTCGCCGGCCCGCATGAGAGCGCCGTGCGCTCCATCGAGGACCTGTCCGCGATGCGCGTGGGAGTGACGACGCCGGGCGCACCCGAGCACGCCTGGTTCGGCTGGCTCCTGGCCCGGTCGGGCATGAGCATCGCCCAGGTGCGCGTGCGAAGCCTCGGCGAGCGCGGTCTCGTGACCGCCATCGACTCCGGCGACGTCCACGTCGCGCTGGTCCCGGAGCCGGCGGCCAGTCAGCTCCTGAGTCAGGGCCGCGCCAAGCTGCTGGCCGATTTTCGAACTCCGCGCGCCGCCGCCTCGATTCTCGGATCGAGCACGGTGAACGCCGCGGTCTTCACCCGCGCCGAGCGGCGGGCGCCGGATCGCGATCTGGCGGGGCTGATTCGCGCGCTCAGAAAGGCCGAGCAGCGGATCCAGGCTGCCGAGGCGCGCGATCTGGCCGGTCGCCTTCCAACCCGAGTCGTCGGCGACTTCGCCGACTTCGAAGCGCGGCTCGCGGCCTCGCGCGGACTCTATCTGCCGGACGGCCAGGTCTCGGCCGATCAGCTCCAGCAGACCATCGCGATCATTCGGGCCCACACGCCGCTGCCGCAGTCCGTGAAGATCCCGAAGCCGGAGGACATGCTGCTTCAGATCAAGCCCTCCGTTCGCTGAGCACCCCGAACCCCTCCAGCAAACGACGCGTCGCCTCCACCGGTAGCCCGACGACGTTGGTGTACGAACCGATCACGCCGTCGACCAGCGCGCCGCCCAGATCCTGGATCGCATAGCCGCCGGCCTTGTCGAAGGGCGAGCCCGACGCCACGTAGTCCGCGATCATCGAGTCCGAGTACGCCGCCATCAACACCCGGCTCACCGCCGTCGCCGAAGCCGACCGCCCGGTCTCAGCGTCAACGACCGCCACCCCCGTAACGACCTCATGCAGTCGCCCTCGCAACCGCACGAGCATCCCCGTCGCCTCCTCAACCCCCACCGGCTTCCCCAACACAACCCCATCGATCACCACCACGGTATCCGCCGCCAACACCACCCCAAGCACCCACCCGCCCCGCCACCGCCCGCCCCTTCCGCAAAGCAAGCCCAGCCACCGCATCCCCAACAGGCCCGTCGTCCAGCACCTCGTCGATGTCGCTCGGCAGAACCTCGAACTCCGCCCAGATCCTACGCAGAAGCTCCCGCCGCCGCGGAGATCGAGACGCCAGAATCAATCTCACGGCTCTAGGCGGGGCGCCGGGCGAGGGCCGGGGGGCGGGTCGGCTGGGATCTGTGTAGGCAGCATCGCTCTCGCGCAGCGCACATGACTTCCAAGCCGAGGATCGCAGCAGTCAGATCCCAGCCGACCCGGCCCCGGCCCTCGCCCGGCGCCCCGCCTAGAGACGGCGAAGAGCGAGGATGGCCAGGACAATCCCCGCGACGCCCACCAGGTTGACCTTGAGGCTCAACCCGAACGTCATGGCGAGGAATCGCAGATCGATCGTGGCGGGTGGCATCAGGCCGATCATCGGGCCCCGAGTGATCAGCTCGCGGGCGTTGCCAGCCGGGAGGAGACTGCCGAGAAGCTCTCCGAGGAGCGAGCCGACCACGAGTCCGGCGAGGATCACCAGGATGATCAGCCCGATGCCACGTTGGGCTGCCATCGCGGGAAGGACTCAGGTGACGATCAGAGGGTTCGCGTCGGTGACGACCCGGGTCTGTTTCGCGATGCTCTTGCGGATGAACTTGGGCAGGCTGAAGGCGTGCTGATGGGTCACGCCGTCCCAGTACTCGAGCGAGCCCTTGATCCGATCGGCGATGAGCTTGTCGACCGCCTTGACGTCCTGCTTGTTGGGGTCGACCTTCTTCGAGGCGACGATGAACCCCCACGGCGTGCCGAAGCATGAGACGAAGGTCTGGTACCCGGCGACGATCGGAAACACCTCGCGCAGGGTCCGATGGATCGACGTGAAGAAGCCGAGCTCGCCACGCTTGGTCATCCCGGCCTGCATCGACATCGTGCCGCCGGGCGTCAGCCGATCCTCTCACGAGCGTGTAGAACTCCCGCGTGAAGAGCATGCAGGCCGGCCCTTCCTCGAGCGGCTCGACCAGATCGATCGAGATGAAGTCGAACCGCTCCTTGCTCTTCTCGAGATAGCCGCGCGCGTCCTCGTTCCGCACCTCGGTCCGGGGGTCGTCGAACGCGCCCTGATGCATCTCCGGCAGGTGCGTCTTGCAGAGCTCGACCACCTCACCGTCGATGTCGACCATGACGGCACGGGTGATAGAGGGGTATCGCAGGATCTCCCGAAGTGTGGCGCCTTCACCGCCGCCGATCACCAGGGCGCTGCGGGGCGCCGCTTCGGTCGCCAGGAGGCCCGGGTGGACCAGAGCCTCGTGGTAGATGAACTCGTCACCCTGGCTGGACTGGATGCGCCCGTCGAGCACCAGGGTCTTGCCATACGACGCCGTCTGGAGGATCTCGACGTGCTGAAACTTCGTCTGGGCCTCCACGATCGTCTTCGCGATGGCATGCATATGCCCCTCGAAGGTGGTCGTGGTCTCGATGAACCACTTATGGGACTGCGAGTTGATCAACTGATCGGAACCGGGCTCTTGTTGACGATCGGCACTGCCGAGTTGAGGAACATTCCGCGCTGCATCTCGACGATCGAGGTCCGCTCGGCGGCGAACTGCTCGACCAGGTAGTTGGCAGCGACCTCCGGCTGCAGGACTTCGCCGCAGGAGAAGATGTCGACCGCCGCGTACCGATATTCTGGCCAGGTGTGGATCGCCAGGTGGGATTCTGCGATGACGACAACTCCGCTGATTCCGAACGGGTTGAACTCGTGGAAGACGACGTCGACGATGGTCGCTTGGGCCCGCTTCGCGGCTTCGATCAAGGCCCCCTTGACGGACTCGAGGCTGTTGATGGCGTCAGGGTCGCAGTCGAACATCTCGAGCAGCAGGTGTCGTCCCAGGGCGTTCAAGCCAGTGGTCCCCCTTTCGATCCGTTCATCTACCGCACCTCTCCTGCGACGTTTCATTCACGTCGCGATCACGCTCACCAAGTCCGAAACAGTCCGAAAAGAGTCCGAAAAAATTTCGCTATTAAATAAAAACTTGTTTCACTGTAGGGTCCGTTTTCACCCATTGCAAGAAAAAAACGCGTTTCCGACCACCTGGGAGTGTTTCGGGAGTGCTGCGGAGCGCGCCGCGGAGTGGCGCTGACGCCGCAGAGCGCGCCGCGGCGACACGGCGAGCGACCCGACGAGCCGAAAGTCGCAACCGACTCCGTCTTCCGCGACCTCGGCGCGCTTCAGCACCGCCGCCGAGCGCGCACCGAGCGGGTGCGCGACCGGAGAAGTAGGAACCGGAGTTCCGCCCGCCGCTCGCAGCGCCGAGCGGCGCAGCCGCAGTTTCCACTTGCAATCGATCGGCGAGCCGCTAGAGTGACGAAGAAATATGCGCTCGGTCTCTCCGACGTTCATCGGCTGCCGATCTTCCCCTCGCTGACGCCCGCATCGTCGTCTACGGGATTCCGTTCGAGGGGCGGGTCAATCTGAGAAAGGGCGCCGACGCGGGCACACTCGACGTCCGGCTCGGCTCCGAGTCGATCGAGACCTACTCGCCGGCGCTCGCGCGCGACCTCGAAGACCTGGCGATCGCCGACATCGGCGACTGCGAGCTCCCCGACGGCGTGACGCCCCGCGAGCAGCTCGACGCCGCGCGCGAGCAGATCGCCAAGTGGTGGCGTCCAGGGCTGCATCCCGTTCATGCTGGGCGGCGATCACACGGCCACCGTGTCGGTCATCGAGGTGCTCGCCCCGGCGTTCCCGGACCTCCGCATCCTGCACCTGGATGCTCATCCCGACCTGCGCGAGGAGTTCCTCGGCGAGCGCTACAACTACGCCTCGGCCCTCGCCCGTGTCATGGACGTCGTCCCGCCCGAGCGCGTCTACCAGGTCGGGCTTCGCGCGGGCGCTCGCGAGGAGTACCACCGTCACCGGCCCCACTTCTTCCCGATGTACCCGATGGTGGCCGGGCATCCGGTCGAGGTCGTGCGCCGGCTGCTGCCCGAGCTTCAGCGCCATCCTCTCTACGTCACGATCGACATCGACGTCCTCGACCCGGCGGACGCGCCCGGAACCGGCTCTCCCGAGCCTTGCGGCTTGAGAGTGCCGGAGCTGCTGGAGATCGTCCGGATGCTGGAAGGTTGCCGGGTCATCGGCGGCGATCTCGTCGAGGTCGCCCACGCCTGGGATCCCTCCGGCAGGACCGGCATCATCGCCTCATGGGTCATCCGCGAGGCGTTCCTGGCGTGGTGGGGGACGCTCCGCTGAAGCTTCGCGAGAAGAGCCGGGTCCGGGAGTACAGCGCCCCGCGCTACTACGAGATCGCGTTCGAGCTGAATCGGAAGGGCGAGGTCGACTTCCTGGTCCACTGCTTCAAGCGGTTTTCACGGCGGCCGGTCCGCCGGGTCGTCGACATCGCCTGCGGCACCGGACCCCACCTCCTGCGGCTGGCCGACCGAGGCTACAAGATGTCGGGCCTCGACCTCTCGCCGCGGAACATCCAGTTCCTGCGCGAGCGGTTCGCCAACAAGGGGCACCAGGGCGAGCTGGTCGTCGGCGACATGACCGACTTTCGTCTCGCCCAGCCGGTCGATGCGGCGATCTGCATGCAGGACTCCCAGGGGCACCTGCTGAAAACCGAGCAGCTCGTGGCCCACCTGAGGGCCGTCGCGCGGTGCCTCAAGCGCGGCGGGCTCTACGTCTTCGACCGCTACATGGTCTCCTCGTGGACGAACCCGGCGCGGCGCTGGACGTGGTCCAAGCGGCGCGGCCGCCTGATCGTCCGGGCCTCGTTCTCGGCCCTCAACGACGTCGATCCGGTGAGCCAGGTCTTCCGCGAGCGCATGACGCTCGAGGCCATCGAGAACGGCACGCGGCGGCTCTACCGGCAGACCCACCTGTCGCGCATGGTCTTCCCGCAAGAATTGAAGACGGTGGTCGAGCTGGCGGGCGGCTTCGAGTTCGTGCAGTGGTTCTTCGGCTTCAAGCCGCACCAGGTGCTCGAGCGGTCCCGGCATCCGATCATCATGGTCGTCGTCCTCCGCAAAAAGTAAGTCACCGTGGCGAAGCGGTCGGCCGCACTCGAAATCGGCCGGCGCGTGTTCCTCTGTGCCCCGACCGCCCGCCATCGCGACGAGTTCGTGGCCTTGATGAAGACGAGCCGCCGCGCGCTCCGGCCCTGGGTCGTGCCGCCGGCGAGCCGCGCGGCGTTCGACGCGTATCTCCGGCGCAGCCGGCGGCCGACGGAGCGTGCGTTTCTGATCTGTCGGCGCGACGATCGCGCGATCGCGGGCGTGGTCAACATGAGCCAGATCTTTCACGGCAATCTCCGCAGCGCCTACCTCGGCTACTACGCCGGCGCCCCGTTCATGGGCCGGGGCTACATGCGTGAGGGGCTCCGCCTCGTCGTGCGCCACGCCTTCGGCCCGCTCGGCCTGCACCGGCTCGAGGCGAACATCCAGCCGAAGAATCGGGCGTCGATCCGTCTCGTGAAGCGTGCCGGCTTCACGCGCGAAGGATTTTCTCCGCGCTATCTGAAAATCCTCGGGCGCTGGCGCGACCACGAGCGCTGGGCCATCACCGCCGAGGCGTTCAAACGATGAAGCCACCGGCGCTGCGGCTCAAGCGCGGACACGAGGCCGCGCGCACCCATCCCTGGATCTTCAAGGGTGACGTGGCCGACGTCAGCGATGTCGACGCGGGCTCGGCGATCGCGGTCGTCGACGCCGGCGGTCGCTTCGTCGGGCGCGGCTTCTACAATGCGCGTCCCGCCCTCTGCTGCCGCATCCTCACCTGGACCGACGAGCCGCTCGACGCCGCGTTCTTCCGGCGCCGCCTCGAAGCCGCCGTGGCCCTGCGCGCGCGCGGCCACGCCCAGGGCCCGCCGACGCTCTGCCGTCTGGTCTGGAGCGAGGCCGACGGGCTCCCCGGGCTCGTCGTCGACCGCTACGGGCCCGTTCTGGTGACCCAGTGCCTCACCCTGGGCATGGCGCGTGCCCGGCCGGTCGTGACCGCGGCGCTGGGTGCGATGTTCCCCGACACGTCGGTCTTCGACATGGACGATCCCCACGCGGCCCAGCTCGAGGGATTTTCGGCGGCGCTGGGCTGGGCCGGCGGCTCCGGGCCCAGGACCGTGCGGGTCGTCGAGGGCGGCGTCACGTTCGAGGTGACGATCGGGATCGGTCACAAGACCGGGCTCTACCTCGACCAGCGCGAGAACCGGGCTCGTGTCGGTGCCCTGGCGCGTGATCGCGATGTCCTCGACGCCTTCAGCTACACCGCGGGCTTCGCCTGCCACGCCTTGCGCGGAGGCGCCCGGCGGGCGGTGTGCATCGAATCCTCGCCGGAGGCGAACCTGGGCGCCCGCCAGAATCTGGAGCTCAACGGCTTCACGGCCCAGGCGGAGATGCGCGCGTCGAATGTCTTCGACGAGCTCCGGCGCCTCGAGCGCGACGGCGCGCGCTTCGGCGTGGTCGTCCTCGACCCGCCGCCGTTCGCCCGCAGCCGCTCCGCGCTCGACGCCGCGGCGCGCGGCTACAAGGAGATCAACCTTCGCGCGCTACGGCTCCTCGCGCGGGGCGGGACCCTCTTCACGTTCTCCTGCTCTCATCACGTGTCCGACTCGATGTTCGAGGAGATTTGCCGCGACGCGTCTGCCGATGCCGGGGTGCGGGTGCGCATCGTCGACCGTCTGGCCCAGGCGCACGATCATCCCGTGCTGCTCTCGATTCCCGAGACGCGCTACCTCAAGGGGCTCCAGCTCGAGATCGTGTGAGCCTCTCGCCGCGCCCGGCTACCAGGTACGGGTCTGGCCGTGACGGAGGACCCAGATGCGGTCGAGGTCGAGGTCGAGGCGGCGGGCCTCGGTCACGAGGCGCTGAGGGGGCTCGTCCAGCGGCTCCTCGGCCAGGTCGAAGGTGCCCCAGTGGATCGGGACGAAGTGCCGGCCGCGCACGTCGGCGAAGGCGCGAAGGGCCTCTTCGGGGCTCGTGTGGCTGGCGCGCATGATGACCGCCGGCAGGTAGGCGCCGATCGGGATCGCCGTGAGGTCGAACGGGCCGAGCCGCGCGCCGATCTCCTTGAACCCGGCGAAGTACGCCGTGTCGCCGGCGAAGTAGAGCCGCTTGGCGCGACCGGCGACGACCCAGCCGCTCCAGAGCCGGCGGTTACGGTCCCAGAGCGAGCGGCCCGAGAAGTGCTGGGCCGGCACGCACGTGAACGTCAGCTCCCGCTCGGCGCGGTGATCCCACCAGTCGAGCTCGTCGACGTCGGTGATCCCGATGCTCGCGAACCAGCGCTTGAGGCCCAGTGGCACGAGGAACTTCGGCCGATGCTCGGCGGCGAGGCGCTTGACCGTCGCGACGTCCAGGTGGTCGTAGTGATCGTGCGAGATCAGGACGACGTGGATCGGCGGCAGATTCTCGAACGCCAGGCCGGGCCGCGGAGACCCGGCGCGGGCCGGCGAACGACAGCGGGCTCGCGCGCTCCGACCAGTTGGGATCGGTCAGGATGTTCACGCCGTCGAGCTGGAGCAACAACGTCGCATGGCCCACCCAGGTCACGGTCGCGGCGCCGCGATTGTCGAGAATCGCCGGCAGATCGCTGGCGACCGACGGGAAGTTGGCGGTGCGCGGGTTGAACGTCGCGGACCAGATGCGTGAGATGAAGAACGTGAAGCGCGTCCAGGCGCTCGCGGGCTCGTACGCCGGATTCACGTTCGCGAAGCCGTTCTCGCGGTGATGGGCGGGAGCGCCCGGCACCGGCCCTCCGACCGCCGCACACCCGCTCGTAAGGAGGACCAGCAGGAACGCGGCGGTCAGCCGAACGGTCAGGTGGTCGGCTCCCCGAGCGGCAGCTCGACGACGAACGAGGCGCCGCCGTCCGCGCAGTTCTCGGCGCGAAGCACGCCGCCGAGCTCGGTCACGATCCCGTAGGAGACGGAAAGGCCGAGGCCGCTCCCCTCTCCGGGCGGTTTGGTCGTGAAGAAGGGATCGAAGATCCGCGGCAGCGCGTCGTCCGGGATGCCCGGGCCCGTGTCCCGCACCTCGACGCAGGCATGACGGTCGGACGGCCACACCCGCACCGTCAGCACGCGCTGCGACGGGTGCTTGGCCATCGCCTGGTGGGCGTTCTGGACGAGGTTGAGCAGCACCACCTGGAGCTGGTTCTCGTCGGCCCACACGAACGGGCACGAGGCGAAGTCGGTGACGACGCGGACGTTGTCCTGCTGGAGCTGATAGCCCTTGAGCTCGAGGACCCGGCGCGCCTGGTCGGCGACCGAGCACGGCCGCCGCTCGGGCGTGTAGTGCCGCGCGAACAGGAGAAGGTTCTGCACGATGCGCGCGGCGCGCCCGGCTTCCTCCGCCAGGATGCCGAGGCGGTCGCGCACGTGCGAGGTCGTCTCGGGGTGCGTGAGCAAGAGATGCGTCTGGCCGAGGATCGTCGTCAACGGATTGTTGATCTCGTGCGCGACGCCCGAGGCGAGCTCGCCGACCGCCTTCATCTTCTCGGCATGGATCAGCTGCGCGTGCGCGCGCTTGAGCTCGTCGAGCTGGCGAAGCGACTCGGAATAGAGCCGCGCGTTGTCGAGCGCCAGGCCGATCTGGTCCGCCGCGGCCTGGACCAGGGCCAGCTCGGGCTTGTCGAAAGGATCGACGGTCTTCCGGCCGAGCGAGAGCGTGCCCAGAATCTGGCCTCGACTGTGGATCGGGACGCACAGGAATCCCCGGATCTGCTCGCGGCGAACGGCCGCCTTGGCGCTCGGCAACACGTTCGGGTCCTCGTAGTTGCGGTCGAGACGGACGGTCTTACCAGTGAGCGCGACCCGGCCGATCAGCCCCGCACCCATGGGCAAGGCGCGATTCACCTCACGCAGACGCGCCGACATGCCGCGCTCGCCGCGCAGCTCGAGCGTCTTGCCGTCCTCGGTCAGGAGATGGAGGCTCGAGATCTCGTGACCGGTGACATGGGTGAGCGCTTCGACCGCGGTGCGCAGGACTTCCTCGACGTCGAGCGTACGGCTGACCGCCTCCGCGACGGTGTGGAGAATCTTGAGATGCGGCTCGACGTCGGGGCGGCGATGATGCCCCCGGCCGCGCCGGTCAGCCGGCGAGAGAGAGTGACCGGCGCGCCGCTTCAAGCGCTGACTCCACGAGCGCCCGGTCCGCGGCCGGGAGGTCACCGAATTCGGTGGCGATGTCGAGGAGCAGCTGCATCTCGGCGAGATACTCATCGGCGTCCGGGCATCGGCCGGCGGCCGCGTGGCGTGCCGCGGCGAGCGCGGCCGCTTCGAGGCGCTCGCCGGTCGCGCTCCGCGCGAGTGGCGGCATGCCGCGCGTGGCGCTGAACACGGTGCGCGCCAGATGCTTCCCAGCGGTCGTCCTCGGTCGCGTGGCTCGCCGGCGACCGCTCACCCACGCGGGCGAGACCGGCCGCGACGGCGCGGTCGAGGTAGTCGAAGTCGAAGGGCTTCGCGACGTAGTCGAAGGCGCCCAGCTTGAGGGTTTCCTTGGCGAGGCCGACGTCTTCGTTGGCGGTGACCATGATGACGGGCACGTGCTCGTTGAGCTCCCGGATCCGGCGCAGGACCTGGACGCCGTCGAGCCCGGGCATGCGGACGTCGAGCAGGACAAGGTCCGCCCGACCCCCTCGAATCACGGTCAGGGCCTCGAGCCCGCTACCCGCCGATTCGACGGCATACCCCTCGGTGGCGAAGTACTCCGCCAGGACCTCGCGCACGGGGGCCTCGTCGTCAACGACCAGGATCCGCCCAAGGGCCATCAACCAACATTCTACCCCAGGGACGTGCTCTAACCCTCAGCCCCCGGCACGCGCGACGAACGCGTAGGTCAGCTCCAAAGCCGCGTCAAGCTTGGCGGGATCCTTCCCGCCGGCCTGGGCGATGTCGGGCCGCCCTCCCCCGCCCCCGCCGACGGCCTTCGCGACCTCCTGGATGAGCTTGCCCGCCTGGAAGCGGGAGGTCAGGTCCTTCGTGACGGCCGCGATGAGGTTCACCTTGCCGTCGACGACGCTGCCCACGCAGACAATTCCGGAACCCAGGCGGTTTCGCAGCGTGTCCGCGACCGCCCGCAGCCCGTCGGCGTCGAGCCCGTCGATCCGGCCGGCCAGCACGGCGACCCCGTTGACCTGACGTGCGGACTTGACGAGATCCTCGGCGCGCGAGCGGGCGAGCCGCCCCTCGAGCTCCGCCAGCTGCTTCTCGAGCGCCCGCTGCTCGTCCAGAAGCTTCTGAAGCCGCTTGGGCACCTCGAGCGGTCCGATCTTCAGGAGGTCGGCCGCCTCGCGGAGCGCCGCTTCCTTCCGCGCCACGTTCTCGATCGCGGCGGGCCCCGCGACCGCTTCGACGCGGCGCACGCCGGAGGCGACGGCGCCCTCGCCTGCGATCTTCAGGAGCCCGATGTCGCCGGTCCGCTCGAGATGGGTGCCGCCGCACAGCTCCGTCGAGAAGTCGCCGATCTTGATGACGCGCACGCGGTGACCGTATTTCTCGCCGAACAGCGCCATCGCGCCCAGCCGGAGCGCTTCGTCGAGATCCATCTCCGACTGGGTGACCGGAGTGTTCGCCTGGATTTGCTCGTTCACCAGCTCCTCGATCTGCTCGACCTCGCGGTCCTTCAGCGAGCCGCCGTGCGAGAAGTCGAAGCGCAGATGATCGGGCGCCACGAGCGAGCCGGCCTGCGTCACGTGGGTGCCGAGCACACGGCGGAGCCCCGCGTGCAGCAAGTGCGTGCCCGTGTGATGCCGCCGCAGGCCCTGGCGCCGCGGCGTCTCGATGGTGACGGCGACGTCCTCGCTCTCGTGGAACGAGCCGCTCACGACCTTCACCCGATGCACGATCATCTTGGAGCCGCGGTAGTAGGTGTCGACGATCTCGCCCCGACCGCTTCGGCCGACCAGGGTGCCGGTGTCGCCCACCTGGCCGCCCGATTCCGCATAGGCCGGTGTGCGGTCGAGAATCATCTCGACCTCGGCGCCCTCGCCCGTCTCGGTGAGCCGCCGCGGGCCGCCGGAGCCGGCGTCGACGATCGCCAGGACGCGCGCGGGCGACGTGAGCGAGTCGTAGCCGACGAACTCGGTCGACGGAATCTCGGCGCCGAGCCGCTGATAGACCGTCGACGCCGCGGCGTCGTCTCCCGCGCCGAACGTCGCGCCCGCGCGGGCCCGCGCGCGCTGCGCTTCCATCTCCGCGTCGGCGGCCGCGCGCGTCGCCTCGGTCACTCGCCAGCCGGCGTCCTGGAAGACCTCCTCGGCCAGGTCCATCGGGAAGCCGTAGGTATCGTAGAGCGTGAACAGGAAGCGGCCGTCGACGACTCGCCGCGTGTCGCTCGCGTGCTCGGCGAGATAGTCCTTGATCTTGAGCGTGCCGGTATCGAGCGTCTCGGCGAAGCGCTCCTCCTCGCTGCGGATCGCCTCCTGGATGCGCGGGCGCTCGGCGACGATCTCCGGATACGCCTCGCCCATCAGCTTCACGACCCAGTCGACGGTCTTCCACAGGAACGGATCCGTGAGCCCGAGCATCCGCCCGTGGCGCATCGCGCGGCGCATGATTCGACGCAACACGTAGCCGCGCCACTCGTTCGAGGGCGTCACGCCGTCGGCGATCAGGAACGTGGTCGTGCGCGCGTGGTCGGCGATGACCCGCATCGACACGTCGTCGGCCTCGGCCGCACCGTAGCGGTGCCTGGAGAGCGCCGCGACGTCGGCGATCAGCGGCGCGAAGAGATCGGTGTCGTAGTTCGACATCTTGCCCTGCACCACCGCCGCGATGCGCTCGAGCCCCATGCCGGTGTCGATCGAGGGTCGCGGCAACGGCGTGAGCGTGCCCGCCGTGTCGCGGTTGAACTGCATGAACACGAGGTTCCACACCTCGAGCCAGCGGTCGCACTCGCACGCCGGGCCGAGACACCGCCGGCCGGCTGCCTCCTCGGCGCACGCGATGTGGTCGCCCTGGTGGAAGTGCACCTCCGAGCACGGCCCGCACGGGCCGGTGTCGCCCATCGCCCAGAAGTTGTCCTTCTCGCCCAGCCGCAGGACGCGATCGTCGCCGAATCCGGCCACGCGCTTCCAGAGCGCGAAGGCGTCGTCGTCGTCGGTGTAGACCGTCGCGATCAGCCGCTTGCGATCGAGCGCCAGATCCTTGCGTGAGGAACTCCCAGGCGAAGGCGATCGCCTCGGGCTTGAAGTAGTCGCCGAACGAGAAGTTCCCGAGCATCTCGAAGAACGTATGGTGGCGCGCGGTGCGGCCGACGTTCTCGAGATCGTTGTGCTTGCCGCCCGCCCGCACGCACTTCTGGCTGGTCGTCGCGCGCACGTACGCGCGCCGCTCGTCGCCGAGGAACACGGACTTGAACTGGACCATGCCCGCGTTGGTGAAGAGCAAGGTCGGATCGTCGCCGGGCACGAGCGGCGACGAGCGCACACGAGTGTGGCCGTTGCGCTCGAAGTACTGCAGGAACTGTTCGCGAAGCTCGGTGCCTGTCATTGGAGGACTGATTGTATCACCGGGGTCAGTCCTCGAGCCGGAGGCCCACGCACTCGCGGACGACCCGCGTGACCACCGACGCGGGATACCCGCGGCGCAGGAGATGGTCACGCAGACGCGCGGCCGCGCGCGCGCGGTCGCCGCGCTGGAGCGCCGGAAGACGCCGGCGCGCGACCGCGCGCGCGCGCTCGAGCTCGCCGTCGTCGCTCACGCCGGCCAGCGCGGCCTCGATCAGCGCCGTGTCGACTCCCCGCGCCCTGAGCTCCGCGCGCAGCCGCGCGGGCCCGTAGCCGCGCGGCGCACGCGCCGCGACCCAGTGACGCGCGAAGGCTTCGTCGTCGAGGTAACCGCGCGCGGTGAGGTCGGCCACGACGTCGTCCGCAACGTCCGCGGGCGCGCCACGCCGCCGCAGACGTGCGGCCATGTCGCGTGTGGTCCACGCGTGCCGGGAAAGGAGGTCGGCGGCCGCGAGTCGCGCGGTCCGCGCGTCGAGAGCTCGGCGCGGACCGCGCGGACTCGTTACGATCTCTTGAAGAAGGAGCTGCCGGCGGGCGACACGGGCGCCCGATCGGTCGCGCGCTGTTCGAACGATTGCTCGCCCGTCGAGAAGATGCCGCGCACCTTGAGGTCGAAGTCGTCGGCGTTGGTCGCCGCTTCCCGCGCGGTCTCGTACGAGATGATCCCGTCCCGATAGAGCTTCAGCAAGCACTGGTCGAAGGTCTGCATGCCGTACTGCGACTGGCCCTGGGCGATGAACGCCGGGATCTCGGGCGTCCGCTTCGCCTCACGGATGCAGTCCTTGATCGCGCCGGTGCCGACGAGAATCTCGACGGCCGGGATCCGGCCCTCGCCGCCGATCTTCGGGATGAGGCGCTGCGAGACGATGCCGACGATGACCGCCGCCAGCTGGTCGCGGATCTGCTGCTCCTGGTGCGGCGGGAACGTGCCGATGATGCGGTTGACCGTCTCGCTGGCGTTCAGGGTGTGGAGCGTCGAGAACACGAGATGGCCCGTCTCCGCGGCGTGCAACGCGACCGACATCGTCTCCGGGTCGCGCATTTCGCCGACGAGAATCACGTCGGGGTCCTCGCGGAGCGCGGCGCGCAGCGCCGTGGCGAAGCTCGGCGAGTCGTGGCCGATCTCGCGCTGGCTGACCACGCAGCCGATGTCGTCGTGGGTGAACTCGATCGGGTCCTCGATCGTGAGGATGTGGTCGTTTCGCGTGCGGTTGATGTAGTCGACCATGGCCGCCAACGTGGTCGACTTACCCGAGCCGGTGATGCCGGTGACCAGCAGGAGCCCGCGGCGCTCCATCGAGAGCTGCTCGAGCACCTCGGGCAGTCCGATCTCCTCGAACTTCGGCTTCTTGGACGGAATCGATCTCAGAACGGCGCGGACCGCGCCGAGCGCCAGGAACATGTTGACGCGGAAGCGACCGAAGTTCGGCACCGCGTACGCCGAGTCGACCTCACGCCCGTCCATGAGCTGGCCGTACATCCGCTCGGTGAGGCACCGGTGGGCGATCGCGTCCATGTCCTCGGCGGTGATCACGCCGAGGTCCCCCTGTGGCACCAGACGGCCGTGGATCCGGAGGATGACCGGAGCGTTGGCCTTCAGGTGCAGGTCAGAGGCGCCGCGCTCGACGCCGGTGACCAGGAGCTTGTCGAATTCCATCGGCATGAACGACTCCTATTTGATCGGCACCGCCTGGCGAAGTCCGAGAGTGTCGCGAAGCTTCGATTCGAGGTCCGCGAAGGTCGCCGCGTTTTCCTGGAGCCACTTCTTGGCGTTCTCGCGTCCCTGTCCGATCCGCTCACTCTTGTACGTGTACCAAGTCCCGGACTTCTCGACGAGGCCGTTGTCGACGCCAGCGTCCAGCACGCTGCCCGTCTTGGAGATCCCTTCGCCGTACATGACGTCGAACTCCGCCTCTCGGAACGGCGGCGCGAGCTTGTTCTTCACCACCTTGACCTTGGTCCGGACGCCGAGCGACTCCGTCCCCTGCTTGATCGCGTCCTGCCGCCGGATGTCGAGCCGAATGGACGCATAGAACTTCAGCGCGCGCCCGCCCGTCGTGGTCTCGGGGTTGCCGAACATCACGCCGATCTTCTCGCGGATCTGGTTGATGAAGATGACGATCGCGCCCGAGCGCGAGATGGCGGACGTGAGCTTGCGGAGCGCCTGGGACATGAGGCGCGCCTGCAGGCCGGGCAGCGAATCGCCCATGTCGCCGTCGAGCTCGGCGCGCGGCACCAGCGCCGCCACCGAGTCGATCACGATCACGTCGACGGCGTTGGAGCGGACGAGCGTCTCGGTGATCTCCAGCGCTTGCTCTCCGGTGTCGGGCTGCGAGATCAGGAGCTCGTCGATGTTGACGCCGAGCTTGCGAGCGTAGATCGGGTCGAGCGCATGCTCGGCGTCGATGAACGCGGCGATGCCGCCCAGGCGCTGGGCCTCGGCGACGACGTGGAGCGCCAGCGTGGTCTTGCCCGAGGACTCCGGGCCGTAGATCTCGGTGACCCGGCCTCGCGGCAGGCCGCCGACGCCGAGCGCCACGTCGAGTGTGATGGCGCCGGTCGGAATGACGGCGATCTCCTCGAGGGGACCGCCCGAGCCGAGCCGCATGACCGAGCCCTTGCCGAACTGCCGCTCGATCTGCGAAATTGCGAGCTCTAGGGCCTGCCGTCGCTCGTTCTTGGCCTCAGCCATGGGGCCTCTCCTTCAGTTATCCTCGCACGCCCACTGCACGTTTCGTTCGTTATCGCTTTTGGCCATTCTAGGTGGCCCCGCTCGGGGCCGTCAATGTCCGGAGTCTCAGACAGGGCTGCCAAGCCTCATTTTGGCCAGCTCCGTGTAGCGGGCCCCGCGGGGCCCGAGATCACTGCGCATGAGGGATGCGCTCGGAACCTCGATACAGCCGAATTCACGCGTGGCCGCGCGCTCGAGCGCGTCGGTGAGGGTCGGGATGCGTCCGGGCCGTCGCACCCGGCCGAGCGTGACGTGGGGCGAAAACGGTCGGTCGTCACGCGCGAACCCGAGCGCCGCGAGCGCCACGTCGACGCGCCGCGCGAGCTCGGTCATCTGCGAGGCACCGTCGGTCACACCGGCCCACACGACCCGCGGTCGGCCGGCCGACGGAAAGGCGCCGAGGCCGCGGATCCGCGCCTCGAAGGAGCTGGCCTCGCGACTGGCATCGGTCAACGCGCCGGCGACCGAATCGATCCGCGCCTCCGGCACCGCGCCGAGGAACTTGAGCGTGAGGTGCAGGTTGTCGGGCGCCACCCAGGCGACGTCGCGCGCCGCAGGGCGCAGCTGCTCGATCGCCTCACCGAGCGCCTGTCGCACGGCGTCGTCGAGGAGGATGGCGACGAACGCACGAACGTCCGCTATCGCGGCGCGCCCAGGAGCTGGAGCAGATTTCGAATGCCCTGCCGCCGTTCGGGGTCCGGCTCGACAACCAACGCCGCACGAAGATCAGCGAGCGCACCGTCGTGGTCCCCTTTGAGCTCTTTCTCGAGGCCGCGGGCCGCCAGCGCCTGTGAGTCGAGCGGCACCGGCTCCGGAGCCGGAGCGGGCGGCACGGCCGCGATTTGCGGGGGCGAGACGCTTGTCGGCGCGCCCTCGGACGCCTGAGAAGGCGCGGCAGCGGCGGGAGCGGTGGCGGTCGCCGGAGACTCCGGCCCGGGCGCCGCGCTGGCGGGCGGCGCAGCGGCCGTCGAACCCGCCGCATCGGGCGGCGCGGGCGCGGCTGCGGCCGCGGGCGGCTGTGTCGGCGACGTCTCAACCGGTGCGGTCGCCGGCAGGACGGCCACGGGCGGCGCGACGTCCGCGGGGGGCGTGGCCGCCTGAGCGGGCGCCGCTGCGGGCGCGTCGGCCGATGGAGCAGCGGCAACAGCAGGCGGTGACGCTTCTGCTGGTGCCGGCACTGTCGGCGACTCCTGAGGTGGCGCGGTCTCGACGGCGGGTGTCGTTGCTGCGTCGGCCGTCGCCGCAGGCGGTGGGGATGCGGGCGGCGGCATGGCGGCGGACAGGCGCGACGGCCACCGCGGGCGGCGTGCCGCCGGCACCTCAGCGTTGGCGCCGGCCGCGGAGGCGGTGCTCCGCTGATGCGTCCACCGGCCGGCGGCGGAGCAGGCGTTGCCGCCGGCGGCGCAGCAGCCTGCGGCGCGCTCTCGGTCGCCGACGCGTTGGCCGCAGCCAGCATCAACGCCTTCTCTCCCGGGTCCCGCTCGAGCTCGATCGCGCGGGCCCAGTCGGCGCGGGCAAGGTCGAGGTCGCCGCTCAGCGATCGCGCGGTCCCGCGGGCGAACAGTGCCTTCGCGTGATGCGGATCGATGGAGAGAGCCAGGGTGAGGTCGGCGATCGCGCCCTGATAGTCCTTCTTCGCGATCATCGCGCTGCCACGGTTGAACAGGACCTCGGCATCGGGCGGCGCGAGCGCCAGCGCCTTGGTGTAGTCCGCGATCGCACCGTCCAGATCACCCTGGTGCGCGCGTACCACGCCACGATTCGCGTACTCGGCGGCTGAGGTCGGCCAGTCCTTGATGGGCTGATCGTCAGCCTGAGACGCCATGGCGACGCCGCGGCCGACCTCCGACGCGGCCGAGCACGCCGTGAGCGCCAAGGTCAGCGCGACGACGACCCACGCCTTCACGATTGCCCTCGCAGCGAGCGGCGTAGCATGTCGAGGGCCGCCTGGGTCGATTGCCATCTCACGGCAGCCCGGTCTCCCGCGAAGTGGAAGCGCCGAGCGAGCACCTCTCCCTTGACCACGAGGCCGACGAAGACGGTGCCGACGGGCTTGGTCGGCGTGCCGCCGTCCGGTCCAGCGATTCCGGTGACCGCGAGCGCGCACGGCGAGCCGGCGAGCGCCGCGACCCCGCGCGCCATCGCCTCGGCACACGGCCCGCTGACCGATCCGTGAGCTTTCAGGAGCGACTCGGGCACACCCAGAAGCTCTTCCATCGCGCGATTCGAGTACGCGAGGACGCCTCGCTCGAAATACGCGGAGGAGCCGGGAACGCTGGTCAGGCGATGGCCCAGAAGCCCGCCCGTGCACGACTCGGCCACCGCGAGGCGCAACCCTCGCTCGAGCAGCGTCCGGCCGACGACCGCCTCCAGGGTGTCGCCGTCCCGACCGTAGCAGTCCTCGCCGAGGAGCGCGGCGACCCCGCTCTCGGCCTTCGCGAGACTCCGAGTCGCTTCGGCCGGCGTCGACGCGCGCGCGCGAAGCCTCACCCACACCTCACCGTCCGCCGGGATGGTCGAGACGGTCACCTCGCCGTCGCGACCGAGCCAGTCGACGAGCCGCTCCTCGACGTCGGCCGCGGTGAGGCCGGCGATGCGAAGCGTTCGAGCGACCGCGGCGCCACGCGTGCCCGCCCACTCGCGGGCGAACGGGGTGAGGAATTGCGCGAGCATCGTCTGCAAGGTCGCGTCGCGCGCCAGCACGGCGTAGGCGCGGTGGCCGTTCTCCATCGCCCAGCCGGCTTCCGCGTCGGGGGTCACCCACACCGTCGCGCCCTGGGGAAGGAGAGCCAGCCGTTCGGCCCGGCGCGGCAGGGGTCGGTCGAGGCGACGATAGCGCTCCTGCAACGTCGTGAGGAGCCGCTCGTGGAGCACGAGCCGCGCGCCCGTCACGCGCGCGATGACCCGGCGGACGATGTCGCCGGCCGAGCCGCCGGCGCCGGCCAGCACCACCGTCAGGACCTCGTTGGATCCGAGCGCCTGCTCGAGCGCGCCCTCGTCGTCCTCGACGAAGACGCGGCTCACGACGGCGACGCCGGCGGCGCCGAGAGCCGTGGCGACCGCCGCGCCGTCGACGCCGGGCGTGGGCATCGCCCCGACCGTGACGATGTGGGCGCTCGCTGTCATGGCCAGGCGAAAACGGCTCGGCCGATGACGATCACGATCAGAGCGTACAACCCCGCGATCAGATCATCCACCATCACGCCGATCCCGCCGATGCAGTGCTGGCTGGCGCGCGCCGGGAACGGCTTGGTCACGTCGAAGATCCTGAACAGAACGAATCCGACCAGCAGTACGGCGGGTGTGAGCGCGAAGGGCGCGACCGTCAACGTCATGCCCGCGACTTCGTCGATGACGATCGCGCCGGGGTCCTTGGTGCCGAACGAGCGCTCGGCGCGATGGGCCGCCCAGGTTCCCGCGACGATCACGGCCAGGAGGAACAACAGGAGGCCCGCGCGCGAGAACGGAACGATCCAGAGGATGAGGACGGTGAGGGCGCTTCCCGCGGTGCCCGGCGCGATCGGCGAGTAGCCGGCGCCGAAGCCAGTCGCGACGACGAGCGCTACGCGGTCGAGCGCCGTGCTGAGGCTAGGCGCGCTCGCCGACCAGCTCGTATCCCTCGACCTCGACGATGCGAATGCGGGCAAATCGGCCGGGCTTCAGACCCCGATCGCGCAGGTACACGACGCCGTCGATCTCGGGCGCCTGACCGGCCGTGCGTCCTTCCCACGCGAACGCGGGATCCTCGCTCGGGCCGTCGATCAGGACGTCCGTCACGGTGCCGGCGAGCGCGGCGCTCTGCTCCCACGCGCGGCGATCCTGGTGCTCCTGGACGATCGCGGCGCGCTCCGCGGCGATCTCGGCAGGGACCTGATCGGGATAGGCGACCGACGGCGTCCCTTCCTCGGGCGAATACGTGAACACGCCGAGCCGGTCGAACCGAGTGTCCTCCAGAAACTCGAGGAGGTTCTGGAACGCCGCCTCGGACTCGCCCGGGAAGCCGACGAGCACGGTCGTGCGCACGGTGAGCCCGGGGATCGCGTCGCGGAACGCGCGGACGATCTCCCGCATGCGCTTGGCGGTGATTGCCCGGCGCATAGCGCGCAGCACGCCGTCGTCGCCGTGCTGGACCGGCATGTCCAGGTACGGGACGACCCGCGCGCGCGCCCAGCGCTCGATGAGCCGGTCGTTGACGTGCGCGGGATGCAGGTACATCGGCCGGATCCACGGGATCCGCGTCTCGCCGAGGGCCAGCAGCAGGTCGGCGATGTCGCCGTTGCCGGGAATGTCGCGGCCGTACGCGAGCGTGTCTTGAGAGACGAGGATCGCCTCCTGGATTCCGCGCGCCGCCAGCCCTTCGACCTCTTTCACGATGTCGGCCAGCGGCCGACTCCGGTGACGGCCGCGGAACTGTGGAATCGCGCAGAAGGTGCAGCCCATATCGCACCCTTCCGCGATCTTCACGTACGCATAGGGCACGCGGCCCGTCAGCAGGCGCGGTGTGGTCGCGTCGTAGAGATAGCCGGGCGGCGCCGAGCTCGCCCAGTCTTGACGGCCGGACGCCTGGCGGACCAGACTCGACGATGCGCGAGAGGTTCGAGGTGCCGAGGATGCCGTCGACTTCCGGCATCTCCTTGAGGATGTCGCCGCCGTAGCGCTGGGTGAGGCAGCCGGTGACGATGAGCGCGCGGCAGGAGCCCTGCTTCTTCAGCTTGGCGAGCTCCAGGATCGTGTCGATCGATTCTTCGCGCGCGCGGTCGATGAAGGCGCAGGTGTTGACGACGAGGCACTCGGCGTCTTCGGGGCGCTCGGCCAGCGGGAATCCGGCCTCGGTCAGCATGCCGAGCATCAGCTCGGAATCGACCTGGTTCTTCGGGCAGCCGAGGGTCGTCAGGTGGACCTTCATGGACGGCAGCCAGTATACCGTGCCCGCGGGGCCAAACCGCGGTAGGCAACAGGGCAGCCACAGCATGCCGGCGTGAGCGAGCGCTACGCGTCACCCACCGACCCGGATTCAGGAGCTCACTGCCCGCTCTGATTGTCAGGGCGGCCTCGACCGTAAGCGGTTTCGTGAGCGCCAACGGAGACGGGCCGCGAGCGCTCTTAGCCTACGCAGCGAGGTGACGAGCCTGACGCCTTGCTGGCGTCGAACTGCTGCGGGAGCACGTGGAGCCGATGGCGATCCAGCCGATCTGCTCCAGCGTCCGGAGTTCGCGCCTAGGCATTCCAAGACGGCCGCGGAGCCTCGTGTCGGTTGCACATGACTGTCGGCTTGAACGAGAGTATGTAACGCAGCCCTCAGCGGAGCGCGCGAGGCGTGCCGCGAATAAAGACCGAACTGCGGTAGCCTGCGATAGGTTAGCGCCTGTGCTTCAAGCCGTCGGTGCATTGACCAGCGTGGTTGTCGTCGTCCCACCCAGACGGCCGGAGGTACATCGACGTTGCGCCAGGCGGCCGACCGGACCGGCATGCTGCGCTGACCACCGCCTGCGCGTCAGCGGAGCGGTTCGCGCCTTGACGATAGGGCTCGCCTTGGCCTTGTCGGGCTCGTTCGTCCAGCGCACTGGACCGGAGTTGCTCCTGATGAGTACTTGGCGGTTCACTCGCCTGAACCGGTCGGCCTGCCGATCGGGTCGCCGTCAGCAGCTTCGCGACTCGTTCGCCGGCCAACGATCGCGTGGAGGCGATCCGAACTAGTACCTCTTCGATCCCGAACTGGACAGTACTCCGCTGTCCAAGTCCCGTGTATCTCGCCGTACGGTCCGCTCGAGCTTTGGCTGCCGATCACTCCAAGAGCTTGCGATCGCTGCGGCCCGGTCACGGACGGCCGGGTCATCCGGCGAGAATCTCGCAGAGGACTATTGCCGGACATCGGCGAGCGAGCAACAGGATGTCGGCGTAGCGTGATCAGGCGCTGCGATAGTTCGTGAACTGCAGCGCGATGCCGAGATCCTTTTCCTTGATCAGCGCGATGATCTTCTGCAGATCGTCGCGGTTCTTGCCGGCCACGCGCACCTGGTCTTCCTGGATCGAGGCCTGCACCCGGACCTTGGAGTCCTTGATGAGGCGCACGATCTCCTTGGCGCGCTCGATCGGAATGCCCTGCTGGAGCGCGATCTTCTGGCGGAGCGTGCCGCCGGAGGCCTGCTCGACCTCACCGTACGTGAGCGCCTTCAGCGGCACGCCGCGCTTGTGCAGGCGCGACTGCAGAATGTCGACGACCGCTTTGAGCTTCAT
Source organism: uncultured Candidatus Rokubacteria bacterium (assembly GCA_963789955.1). Taxonomy (GTDB): domain Bacteria; phylum Methylomirabilota; class Methylomirabilia; order Rokubacteriales; family CSP1-6; genus AR31. The sequence continues at coordinate 856,155 of CAWBMV010000001.1, read as the reverse complement.
GTCGTCGGGCGCCGTCGCGGTGATATCGGTCTTCTCGATGGCGATCCCGCACTTGGCGCCCTTGAGATCGTAGCGGGTGTCGATCTCCCGCCGCGCCTGGTCGAGCGCGTTCGTGACCTCTTGCATGTCGATCTTGCAGGCGATGTCGAATGAATTCTCGGCGGCCATGGCCCCCTCCGCTTACTTGAGCGGGACGATCACGACGCCCTTGGGCGCCACGAAGGTGAAGGTCCGCTCCGGCAGCCCGCTGTTCACCGCCATCTTCGTGAAGCGCATCGTCACCGTGTTCTCGAACTGGTCGTGCACGATGGCCTTCCGGATCTCCCAGCTCTTCGGGTCCACTGACAGGATCAGCCGCGTCAGGGTCGGCAACGGCTGCTTCGGCGTCAGATCCAGCGCCCAGTTCCCCTCGGCGTCCTTCGGCTGCGCGGGGTTCAGGAAGCGCACCTGGAACTCGGTCCGCAGGCGGCCGAGCCCGGCCAGGAAGCTCCCGGCGGGACCGGCCAGCGCCTCGGGCGCGTCGGCGACGTTGGCCTGGTTCAGAGTCGGCGTGTAGACCCAGAGCTTCTTGCCGTCCGACACGATTTCCTGCGGCGTGGGCTCGGTGTACTCCCAGCGGAGCTTGCCGCCCTTCTTCAAGTAGACAGTGCCGCGCGCCGGAATCGTCTGGTTGAGGCTCTTGTTGAACGCGGTCTGCGTGAAGTCGGCGCGCAGGTCGGTCATGCGGCTGTAGACGGTCTCGATCTCGCGCACGACGTCGTCGAGCGACTGGGCGACGGCCGGGACGGTTGTGGCCATCACCAATAGAGCGAGCGTCAGCGCGGTAACCGCTCTGATCATGACCTCACTCTACACTAGAGTCCGACCGCGCCTCCGAGCCCTTGAGCGATAATGGCCCGCTTCGGGGTCTCCCGATCCGAGGCTGAAGGGCGGCTGAGCCTCCGTCTTCAACGCGACACACTTGACGCGACCGCCGCGGGCCATCAGAGTACCCGTGTGGATCAGGAGCTCGTCGGCTACCTCGATCGACGCTTCGCGGAGCTCAAGTCCGAGCTCAAGTCGGAGATCACTGGCGAACTGCGCGCTGAGATTCTGGCGAGCGCCGCAGAGACCCGCCGTCACCTCGAGGACAAGATCCTGGCGAGCACCGCGGAGACTCAGCGGCACTTCGAGGGCAAGATCCTGGCGAGCGCCGCAGAGACTCAGCGGCACTTCGAGGCCAAGATCTCGGCGAGCGCCGCGGAGACCCGCCGTCACTTCGACGTGGTCGCCGAGAGTCTGATGGACAAGATCCAGCTCGTCGGCGAAGGCGTCATCGTCGTCGACCAGAAGCTCGATCGTTTCCGCGGCGAGGTCGCCGAAGAATTCCGCCGGGTCGACCGGCGGCTGCTCCGTCTCGAGGCGCCGACTACCGGCTAGGCGCCATCTCCGCCACGATCAACCGGTAGTCCGCCCGAGGCTTGAAGGCGACCCGCCGGCTCATCGCCGCACACGATCACTTCCTGGAACAGCTCGAGCCACGGCTTTTCGTCGTGGACGATCTGCGTGGCCTCGGCGTACAGGGTCCGGCGCTTGGCCTGATCGAGCGAGTAGCGCGCCTGCTCCATCAGCTCGTGGAAACGCTGCCCGGGCTGGCTGCCGACCCAGTATTTACCGTTGAACCCGTTCGGGTGCCGATGCCCGGCGCTTTCCCCTCAAGACCTGCGTGCTCCGGCCCGGATCCATCGTGGTGGCCTCGGCGGGCTGCGAGATCGTGATCTGGACCGGCTGCGCGCTCGCGGGTATCGCGGCGAGCAGTATGATGACCGCGATGACGAAGAGCTTCATGGGGCTCCTCTATGTGGTAGTCGTCGTGGTGGCCGCGGCGAGTATAGCGCGCGGACATGATAGGGTATCCGCCATGTCGACGACGGCAAGCTCCGCGAAAGCCGTGGTGATCCTCGGAACCGCGACGCCCGGCGGCGGATTTCCCGTCTATGGCGCGGCCGTCGCCGACACCATTCACGAGACCGACCCCGGCATCACGATCGAGCAGCGCAACACCAAGGGCAGCACCGAGAACGTCCCGATGCTCGAGGCCCGCCACCTCGACATTGCGCTCGTCCAGGGCGAGGTCGCGCACGAGGCGTTCAACGGGATCGGCCGGCCACCGGCCGATCTTCGCATCGTCGCCGCGATGTACTCGACGCCGGGGATGTTCGTGGTGCGCGCCGACAGTCCGTACCGGCGAATCGAAGACCTGCGAGGCAAGCCCGTGATCTTCGGCGCGCGCGGCTCGGGGCTGGTCATCCTGGCCAAGTACGTGCTCGATGGGCTCGGCCTCGATCAAGAACGCGATTTTCAGGCGATCTACCTCGATCGGGCCGGCGACGGGCCGGCCATGGTGCTCGACGGCCGCGCCGCGGCGCTGTGGGGCGGCGGCCAGGGCTGGCCGGGCTTCGGCGCCGTCGCCAAGGGGCCGGGCGGCGGCAGGTTCATCGCGCCCGACGCGAGCGGGATCGCGCGCATCCTCGCCAAGCACGCGTTCCTCAAGCCCATGACGGTTCCCGCGGGCGCCTATCCAGGGCTCACCGCGCCGCTCCCGTCCGTGGGCTCGTGGAGCTTCATCCTCGGGCGGCCGGATCTGTCCGACGACGTGACGTATCGCCTCGCCCGGGCGCTGCATCGCGGCGAAGCCGCGCTCGCTCGCCGTCTGCCGCAAGCCGAGGAAACGACCGCGGCCAACACGCTCGCCGCCGCGCCCCGAGCCGATCTGATCCACCCCGGCGTGCTCCGCTACCTCCGCGAAGTCGGCATCAGCCGCTGACGCGGCAGGCCGCCTCCGCCATGGGGGCGAGCCCGGAATCGTCCCGACCGCCGTGAATCCGAACCCCGTCGCGATCCGTAGGGTCTGCAGAAGAACATGGTCAGACAACGGATCGTCCGGTCGCTCTGGCTCTTCGCCGCCCTGGCGCTGGCAACGCCCGCGCCGGCGCCGGCGCATCCGCTCGGTAACTTCAGCATCAGTCAGTACACCGGCATCCAGATCGAGCGGGACGCGATTGCCCTGCGGTACTTCATCGACATGGCCGAGATCCCGACGTTCCAGGAGCTGCAGTCGCGCGAGATCCCCGCCGACCCGGCCGATCCGCGCGTGTCGCGCTATCTCCGGGACACGGCCGACGCGCTGAAAGCGAATCTGAGGTTGGAGGTCGACGGCAAGCGGCTGGCGCTCGACGTCCGCTCGGCCGAGGTGATCTTCCCGCCGGGCGCCGCGGATCTCCCGACGATGAAGATCGCCCTCCTCATGGCCGCACCGCTCGCGAGCCCGCGCGGGGGTGTCGAAACTCTGTGGTATCGCGACGACAACTTCGCGGCGCGAACCGGATGGAAGGAAGTCGTCGCGGTCGGCACGCGCCGGGAGCACCGTGATCGAAAGCTCGGTCCCGGACCGCGACCGCAGCCGCGAGCTGAGCGACTACCCGACCGATCTTCTCGACAGCCCGCCGCAAGCGCGCGAGGCACGCGTGCGGTTCTCTCGTCCGCCGGCGCCTGCCGTCGTGGCGAACACGCCAGCGCCGCCACCGCGTCCGTCGCCGTCCGATACATCGGCGCCGTCGGAAGCGCCGGCCTCCGGTACCAGCGTCGTCCGCCGCGTCGGCTTCTGTGACGTCGCCGACCGAGACGACCGCCGCGGCGCCGGTCGTCGCGAAGGTCAACGTCCAGTCAGTCTCGCGCGGCGCGTTCACCGACCTGATCACAACGCGCGAGCTCACCCTGAGCGTCGTCGCGGTCGCCCTCGCCGTGGCCGCCGCGCTCGGCGCGTTCCACGCGCTCGAGCCCGGCCATGGCAAGACCGTCGTCGCGGCGTACCTCGTGGGCTCGCGGGGCACCGCGCGCCACGCGCTGATCCTCGGGCTGATCGTCACCGCGTCGCACACCGCCGGCGTCTATCTGCTGGGTGGCGTGACCTTCTACGCCTCGCAGTACGTGGTCCCCGAGCGCCTCTATCCGTGGGTCGCGCTGGCCTCGGGGCTGACGATCGCGGCACTCGGCCTGTCCTTGTTCTGGCGGCGCTACGCCGGCGACGCCTCCGAGCACGACCACCACCATCACGGCGCGCATCATCACCACGCGCCCCGCTCATTCCCGCGCTCCGGAGCATGAGCACGACCACGATCACCAGCACGGAGACGAAGCCACCACGCGCACCACCATCACGAGCCCGGCCACGTCTCGTTGCGGCAGCTCTGTGCGCTCGGCATCACGGGCGGGATCGTCCCGTGCCCCGCGGCGCTCGTGGTGCTCCTGAGCGCGCTCTCGCTGCGCCGGGTCGGCTTCGGACTGCTGCTGATCGTGGCCTTCAGCGTGGGCCTGGCGGCCGTGCTGATCGCGATCGGCATGCTCATGGTGTACGCGCGCCGTCTGGTGGCGCGCTTCGACGAGAGCGGCCCGCTCGTCACGCGCTGGCTCCCGCTGACCTCCTCCGCCGTGATGACCCTGCTGGGCGCGGCGATCGCGGTCCAGGCGCTCGCGAGCGGCGCTCTCGTCTGGAAGCTCACATGACCCACACCCAGGAGGATCGACTATGAGGCACTCTCCACGCGGCATGGCTCTCGTGGCCCTCGTGACGTTGCTCGCATTCGTCGGTGGAACGGCCGGCGCCGCGAGCCACAGCGACGCGCCACTCATCAAGCAGGACCCGCAGGCGAATCTCACCGACGTCTACGCGTTCATCGGCACGAAGTACAACAACCCGCGCGAGAAGGTCCTGAACGTCATCGTCCACGTCCGTCCGTTCTCGGAGCCCGGCGACGGCGTGATCTACGATCGCTTCGCCGACGACGCGCGCTACAGCATTCACATCGCCGACCCGGCGACCGGGGCCGACGTGATCCGCTACGACTTCAAGTTCTCGAACGTGAATCCGCAGTCGGCGCCCGGCTTGAAGAATCCGAACACGATCCTGTCGTACGGGCTCGGCGCCGAGCTCGGGGCGATCAACAACGTCGGCGACGCCCGGCAGAACTTCGTGCAGACCTACGACGTCACGAAGGTGGTGGTGAAGGACGGCGACAAGGGGCGCCGCGGCCCAGACCGTGGTGGTAGCGAACGACCTGCTGACCCCGCCCCCGAACGTCGGCGCGCGGACCACGCCCGCCTACAACGACGCGACCGGCAAGGCCGTGTCGGGCGCGACCACCTTCGCCGCGCTCGATCGCTACACGCGTCAGACGGTGTTCGGCCTGGCCTCCGGTGAAGCGGTCTTCGCCGGGCCGCGCGAGGACGGGTTCTTCGCCGACACGCCCGCGATCTTCGACCTGCTCGACCCGCGGATCCTCGCCGGAGGGCTCGGTCAAGCCGGGACCGGCGTCGATGGCTTCAAGGGCTTCAACGTGCTCGCGTACGCGATCCAGATTCCGCTCCATCAGCTGCCGAGCCTCGACTACCAGAGCCCGTTCTTCGGGCCGCAGACCGGCGTCGGCGTCTACGCGTCGGTGTCGCGTCCGAGCGTCACCATCCGGCTCGCGAACCGGGAGCCGCTGAGCGAGGGCCCGTTCGTGCAGGTCAATCGCATGGGCAACCCCCTCTTCAACGAAGTGCTGGTCGCGCTACGCGACAAGGACAACTACAACCGCCGGACGCCGACCGAGGACGCGGCGTTCGCGACCTACGCCCGCAATCCCGAGGTCGGTGTGCTGATCAACACCGTCTTCGGGACGAATTTCGCGACGACGAACCGCGAAGATCTCGTCGCGATCTTCATCCCCGACGTCCTGCGCGTGAACACGGCGACCGGCCCCGTGCGGCTGGCCGGCCAGGCGGGATTCAGCCGTCTCGGCTTCATCGGCGGCGACACGACCGGCGGAGTCTCCGGCGGCTGGCCGAACGGCCGGCGCCTCGGCGACGACGTCGTCGACATCGCGCTCACCGCGGTCGCCAGCGGCCCGACGTACGCGGCGATCACCGTCGTGGGTGACAACATCAACGCCAACGACCAGGTCTACAACCAGGTCTTTCCCTACTCGGCCACGCCTCACGCCGGGCCGACGAACCGCAAGGACCCCTGAGTCATGACCTCGGCGAGCCACGTCGCATCGCGTGTGGTGCTCGCCGCGGCCACGGCCGCCGCCCTGGTGCTCGGTGTCACGCCGAGCGCCAGGGCGACGGGCGACGGCTCCGGCGCCGTGGTGCCCGAGCGGCTCACGGTCGACCAGACCATCGAGCGGCTGACGACGAAGACCCGGCAGCAACGGCAGGATCGCGCGGCGTGGACAGCGCTCGGCGACGCGTTCATGCAGAAGGCGCGCGAAACGGCGGACGCGAGCTACTACGGCCGCGCCGAGCAGGCGTTCGAGCAGGCTCGGGCGCTCGACCTGACCAACGGCGAGGCGCTGGTCGGCCTGGCGTGGGTGCAGAGCGCCCGTCACGAGTTCGAGAAGTCGACCGAATCGGCGAGGAAGGCGCTCGCGGTCGACGCGACGAACGCGGCCGCGTACGGACTGCTCGGCGACGCCGCGCTCGAGCTCGGTGACTACGACCTGGCCGCCGAGCACTATCAGAAGATGCTCGACCTCCGGCCGGACATCTCGGCCTACAGTCGGAGCGCGCACTTTCTCTTCGTCACCGGCGACGTCCGGCGCGCCACCTGGCTCATGGACCGCGCGATCAAGGCCGGCGCGCCGTACGCGGAGAACACGGCGTGGTGCCGCGCCCAGCTCGCGCTGATGCACCTGGCGACCGGCAACCTGGTCGCCGCCGAGCAGATCGTCGAGCACGCGATCGCCCGGACGCCGAGCAACTACCACGTGCTCTTCGCCCAGGGACGCGTCAGGGCCGCGCGAGGCAGCTACGCGGGCGCCATCGAGTCATATCGCCGCGCCGCGGCGATCGCGCCGCAGCACGAAGTCGTCGTCGCGCTCGGCCAGCTCTACTTCGTCACCGACGACCAGAAGCGTGCCGAGCAGCAGTGGGCGCTCGTGGAAACGATCGACGCGCTGAACAAGGCCAACGGGGTGACCGGCGACGTCCAGATCGTGCGCTTCCTCGCCGACCGGGATCGCCGGCTGCCGGAGGCGCTGGCGATCGCGGAGCGTGAGTTCAAGCGCCGGCCGAACGTGTTCGTCGCGGACGCGCTGGCCTGGACGTACTACAAGAACGGCCGGTACAGCGACGCGCGACGGGTCGTGGCCAAGGCGCTGGCGCAGCGCACGCCCGACGCGAGCTTGCTCTTCCACGCCGGGATGATCCACGCCAAGCTCGGCGACCGCGTGACGGCGCAGCGCCAGCTGGCGCAGGCGCTCAGCCTGAATCCCGCGTTCGATCCGATCGACGCGCCGATCGCCGCGGCGACGCTCGCCGAGCTCGGTGCGCACGCACCAGCCGAGCCGCAGCCGTAGACGGCGCGGATCAGCGCCGCGGCTCGGTCTCGTCGATGTAGATCAGAAGGTCCAGGTCGCCCGGCGAATGGCCGAGCTCGGTCAGCGCCGCGGCGACCTCGCCCCGATGCTGGGTCGCGTGGTTCACCTGGTGGACGACCTGCTGCCACAGGGGATAGGCCCAGCGCTCGCCGCGGGTGTTCTTGTACTCGACGACGCGAGCGAGGTCGGCGTCGGTCACGCCAGCCACGAAGCGTTGCGTCTCGCCGTCGATCTGGTCCCAGCGCGCGCGAATCGACGCGATGTCGGGAAATTCCCGCGCGTCCAGCAGCGAGGTGGGCGAGCTACCCTTCCAGCGCGCGAGCCAGATCCACTGGGCGGCCATGATGTGCACGAGCGTCTCGCGCACCGAGCTGAAGCTGGCGCCGCTCGGCTTGGCCAGCTCGTCCGGGCGGAGCCGGGCCGCATGCTCGAGGATGCGCGCGGTCGCCCAGGCGCTGTAGCGATAGAGCGTCCGAACCATGTCGCTGGTCATGCGTCGCCTCGCTTTTCACGATCAGTGCGCGCGCAGCGCGCGCCGGAGCATCTGTCGGCGCGTGGCCGAGATCGGCCGCGGGAGATCCAGACTCACCCAGCCGCGGCTTCCCTTGATGTCGCCACGGCGGCGGCCGCCCTTGAGCAGGTGAAAATGGAGAAACGGCTCTCGGCGCACGTAGAAGACGCCGGGGCTGTGTTCCTTGACGCCGGGCCAGCCCCGCACCTCGGCGAGAACGTCACCGAGATCGTCGAGCAGCTCGACCGGACAGTGGGCCATCTCACGCCGTGCGACCGACACCCAGCATGCGTCGCACCAGCGCGACCGCCGCGACAGTGGCCCACGTGCCCTCCAGCACGACGAAGGGCATGAAGCCGATCAGGTACGACGCGAAGCCGGCCAGCGAGGCGCCGGCGAAGTTGAGCGCGGTGTACGGATAGCTCTCGGTCGTGAGCACGCGAACGAGATTGAGCAGGAACGCCAGCAGCAAGAGCGCCACGCCGAGCGATCCGATCAGGGTCTCAGCACTCACTCTCGCCTCCTCGGTCACTCCGGTCGTCGGCTATCCGCTGTAGTTCGCGACCACCTTCGAGACTTTGCCGGTGGGGCCGATCTCCATGTACTCGCCGGTCTTCGATCCCTTCTGGTTCACGTAGTAGAGGACGACGCTCTCGAGCCCCCACATGAGATCGACGAGCTCGAAGCTCAAGTTCGGGTAGACGTCGAGCGCACGCTTGAAATACGCGCGGAGCGCGGCCTTGCCGGTGACTCGGCCCGATGGATCACCGAGAATCTTGACGGCGACCGGCGAGATCAGCACGACGTCGTCCGCGTAGTGCGCCATGATGCGATCGAGGTCGTGGCTGTTCCACGCCTTCACCCAGTGGTCGGCCAGCTCGCGCGCCTGATCTTCCTCGAGCATTGCGCCCCTTTCGATCCCGTTTCGCGCCTCGGTCGCGGGCCCCGGCCCCGAGGCGCCCGGCGGCACGAATGATCCGCCGCGCGAGCTACACCGGCCGTTTGGCGCGGCGGTTCTCGGCAGTATGGGGCTCCCCGCGCACATGCGCAACGCGTCACCCGGCGGTGCGCAGAATTTGGAGCCGGGGGAACCCCGGGCGGGCGGTATGGTCTAACTGGATGGAAGGACGGACCGGCGATGACAGCTCCCTGGTGGACCGGCTCCGGCGTGGCGAGCCTCGAGCGTTCGAGGATCTGGTGATCGCCTACCAGCACCGCGTCTTCGGCGTCGCGCTCCGCATGGTCGGCAATCGCGCGGAAGCCGAGGAGCTCGCCCAGGAGGTCTTTCTGCGCGTCCATCGAGCCATCGGCGAGTTCCGCGGCGAGTCGAAGCTCTCGACGTGGCTCTACGCGATCACCTCGCGGCTATGCCTGAACCGCCTGACGTCCGGCGAGCGCCGCATGGCGCGCCAGGGCGAGGAAACCCTGGCCCGGCTGGCCTCGCGCGAGATCGGCCCGGCCGATGAGATGGAGCGAAGCGAGCTGGAGACTGCGCTGCACCGGGCGATCGCCGAGCTCAGCGACGAGCGGCGCATCGTGGTCGTGCTGCGCGATCTCGAAGGGCTCTCGTACGAGGAGATCGCCGCGGCGCTGGAGATCGAGCTCGGCACCGTGAGATCGCGGCTCCATCGCGCGCGAATGGATCTGCGCGACAAGCTCGAACGGTTCCTGCCATGACCTGTCACGACGCGCGCGAGCAGTTCTCGGCGCTGGTGGACGACGCGCTCGCCGCCGACGGGCGCGCCGCCCTCGACGCCCATCTGGCGACGTGCGCCGATTGCCGCCGCGAGCTCCAGCGCTTCCGCGACACGGTGTCGCTGGTGCGCGCGGTGGCGCCGGTCCGCGCGCCGGCCGGTTTCGTCGATCGCGTGCTCGAGGCGGCGCGGCCCGTCTCCTGGCCACGGCGTCTGGTCCGCGGCCTCTTCCTGCCCTGGCCGGTGAAGCTTCCCATGGAAGCTGCCGCCGTCGTCCTGGTCGCCGTCGGCGTGGCGCTGGTGTACCGCGGAACCCCGGAGCTCGAGCTGGCGACACGCCTGGAGCAACCTGTTCCCGTGGTCGCCCAAGCGCCCGAGAGCGCGGCGCCGACCGTGGCGACGTACCTCTACCGCCACACCCGACCTCACTGGAGAGAAAGGTCGACGCCCTGCGAGATCAGGCGCCGGCCAAAGATCAGGCGCAAGCGCTCGCCAAGACGGGAGGCCAAGGAGGCGCCGGAGCCGCAGAAGGCGACGGAGCCGCGCGCCCGCGCCCGCCAGGGCTCAGAAGCCCGAGGCGCTCTCCTCGCGCGATGCCGACGTTCGCCAGGAGGTGGATCGTCGGGCGAAGCAGGCGACGCCACCGGTGTTCGCCGAGCAGCAGCCCGCGATCGCGAGCGGGAAGCTTCAAGCTCCGCGCGCACCCGGCGCGCTCGCTGACAACTATGTGGCCCAGGCTCCACCGCCACCGCCGGCGGTCGCCTCATCGGCACTCGCGCCGCCGCCCGACGTTTTGGGCCAGCTGGCGGTCAGCGACCGCGACGTGGCGCTTGGCAAGGTCAGCGAGCTCATCGCGCGCCTGGGCGCCACGGAAACCCGCCGGACCGACCGCGCCGACGGTCTCATCCTCGAGCTCACGATCCAGCGCGATGCGTACGCCGAGCTCTCGCGCGAGCTCGCGCGCCTCGGTCGATGGCAGCCGACCCGGGAGCCGGCCGCGCTTCCCGCTCAGGTCCGCGTCCTGCTACGAATTTCCGGCTGATCCGCCCGCCTGCAGGAACCCGCCGCCGGAACTTCCGCCGCCTGCTCCGGTCTAACTCGATAGCAGCCGATATCCGGAAGACCGGAGGAACGACGTCATGAGAACCCCGTTGATTGCCACGCTTCTGATAGTCGCGCTCACGACCGGCCAGCCCGCGGCGGCGGCGCCGGTGAGCGTGACGCGCGACGACCAGCGCGACGTGATGGTGACGATCTACAACGGCAACCTCGGCCTCGTGAAGGACCTCCGGGAAGTACGCTTTCCGGCGGGACAGACCGAGGTGCAGTTCATGGACGTGGCGGCGCTGATCGATCCGACCACGGTCCATCTCAAATCGATCACCGACGCCCCCGGGCTCAAGATCCTCGAACAGAACTACGAGTACGATCTCCTGACGAGCCAGAAGCTGATGGAGAAGTACGTCGGCCACAAGGTCCGGCTCTATCAGAGCGACGGCACCTATCACGAGGCCACCCTGCTCTCCACCGACGGTCCGGTCTTCGAGATCAACGGCCAGATCCACATGGGCCACTACGGCCGGCTCGTCCTGCCCTCGCTGCCCGAGAATCTCGTCTCCAAGCCGACGCTCGTGTGGCTCCTGCGCAACCAGACCGGCGCGGCCGCAGCGCGTGGAGGCCTCGTATCTCACGAGCGGGATCACGTGGAAGGCCGACTACGTGATGGTGCTGAACGCCGCCGACACGCGGTCGGACCTCACCGGCTGGGTGACGATCGACAACAAGAGCGGCGCCACCTACGGCAACGCCGCGCTCAAGCTGGTCGCCGGCGACGTGAATCGGGCGCCGGACGCGCGCCGCGATCAGCGGATGATGGAGCTGGCGGCCAAGGCGGTGTCGCCCGCGGTCGCCAGCCACGACTTCGTGTCGGAAGGCTTCTTCGAGTATCACCTCTACACGCTCGACGGCCGCACGACGATCAAGGACAACCAGACCAAGCAGCTCTCGCTGCTGTCGTCGAGCGAGATCCCGATCACGAAGGAGCTGATCTACTACGGCGCCGCCGACTACTACCGCAACTGCCTACGGTATGCCGATCTCGAATCAGAAGGTGGCGGTCTATCTCGAGGTGAAGAACAGCAAGGAGAACCGGCTGGGCCTGCCGCTGCCCAAGGGCAAGGTGCGCGTCTACAAGGCCGACGCCTCGGGCAGCCAGCAGTTCATCGGCGAGGACTGGATCGACCACACGCCCAAGGACGAGCGCGTGAAGATCAAGCTGGGCAACGCGTTCGACCTGGTGGGCGAGCGCACCCAGAAGGACTTCAAGAAGCTCGCCTCGAACCTCTACGAGATCGAGTGGGAGATCGCGCTCCGCAACCACAAGACCGAGGCGCAGACGGTCACCGTCATCGAGCCCGTGCCGGGCGACTGGCAGGTGGTCAGCTCGAGTCACACGTACGAGAAAATCCAGGCCCACACACTCAAGTACCAGATCCCCGTGCCCAAAGAGGGCGCGGCCAAGCTCACCTACCGCGTACGGATCCGGTACTGAGCGCGTATTTTCTTGGTGGTCGGGCGCGCTCCGGATTAAATCGAAGATGTGGAGCCGTGGGTGCGGGAAGAGGTCCTGATCCTGCTCGCGACGTTGGGCGCCTGCGCGCTCCTGATCCTGGGTGTCCTCGAGCTCGTCTGGCCCTCGAGGCCGCGCGCCGGCTCGTTACTCTCTCGGTCCGGACATCTTCCGCAGGAGCCGGCGCGCGACCGGCTTGCCGTCCTCGCCGTAGTGGGTCAGCAGCAGGTCACCCGGGAGCCCAGGGACCGGGCTTCTCGGGTCGCTGACCTTCGCTAGCAAGATCTGACAGGCGTCGATCTCCGGTGCCGTCGCACCGCCCTTTCGCGTGAGCAACCGCCCCTTGTCGTCGACCGTCCACGTGGTCGTCGGCGGCGCCGACAGAATCGCCTGCTGTTCCTCCGGACCGACGGGCGCCGTCGCCGTGAGATGGCGCATGCTCCGGTCGGCCGAAAAGGCGTACCGCTGGTACGGATAGAAGTACGGATCTGACTCGTCGACGCGGACCGAGTGGGCGGTGCCGAGGCGAATCATCGCCCAGGTCCCGATGAGGTCGCCGCGTGTGCAGGGGCGAAGCGCGTCGCGCAGATCATCAGCGGCGGCCGCGCGCGGACCGGACCGGACCAACGACGCGGCGAGCACAGCCAGAACCGCGATCGCGAGCGCACGGGTCATATCGCGCCGAATTGTACCGCCCCCGCGAGCGGCCGCGAGCCTCGCGCTACTTGCCGCGCTTCGCGAGATATTCCGGGCCGACCAGGACCTCGCGCGGCTTGGCGCCGTCGCCCGGCCCGATCACCCGATCCTGCTCCATCATGTCGACGAAGCGCGCCGCCTTCGGATAGCCCAGGCGCATGCGCCGCTGCAGGAACGAGATCGAGGCCTGACGCTGGCCGATCACGAGGTGCACGGCGTCCCAGTAGAGATCGTCGCGATCGGCGTCGGCACCGGCGGCCACCTCTTCCTCGGTCGCCAGCACGACCTCTTCGTACACCGCGGTCCCTTGCTTGCGCAGGAAGTCGCACACCGCGCGCACCTCGTCGTCGGCCACCCAGGCGCCGTGCACGCGCGTCTGCTTGTTCGCGCCGGGCGGGACGAAGATCATGTCGCCGCGGCCGAGCAGCTGCTCGGCGCCGTTGCCGTCGAGCACGGTTCTCGAATCCACCTTCGACGCGACCTGGAACGCGATGCGCGTCGGGAAGTTCGCCTTGATCAAGCCGGTCACGACGTCGACGGAGGGGCGCTGGGTCGCGATGATCAGATGGATCCCGACCGCCCGCGCGATCTGGGCCAGACGCACCAGCGAAGTCTGCACCTCGCCGGCCGAGACCATCATGAGGTCCGCCAGCTCGTCGACGACGACGACCCAGTACGGGAGCCTTTCTTCCGGGCCGACCACTTTGTTGTAGCCCTCGATGTTCCGGACCTGCTTGAGCTGGAGCGTCTTGTAGCGCTCGTCCATCTTGCCGACGATCCAGCGCAGCCGCGCCGCGGCCTCTTTCGCGTCCGTGACGACCGGCGCCAGCAGATGCGGAATGCCCTCGTAGATGCTGAGCTCCAGGCGCTTGGGGTCGATCAGCAGGAATCTCACGTCGGCCGGCGTGGCCTTGTAGAGGATCGAGCAGATCATCGAGTTGAGCCCGACCGACTTGCCGCTGCCGGTGGCGCCCGCGACCAGGAGATGCGGCATGGACGTCAGATCGGAGACCACCGGCGTGCCATTCACGTCCTTGCCGAGGGCCAGCGGGAGACGCCCCTTGGACTCCGCGAACTCCGCCGAGACGAAGATCTCGCGCAAATACACGGTCACCGCCTCGGAGTTCGGCACCTCGATCGCGACAGTGCCGCGGCCCGGGATGGGTCCGACGATCCTCACGGAGGCGGACTTCAGGGCCAGCGCCAGATCGTCGCCGAGGTTCACGACCTGGCTGATCTTGACGCCGGTCGCCGGCTCGAACTCGTACGACGTGATGACGGGGCCCGGGCTCACCTGAACGATCCGGCCCTCGACCTCGAAATCTTGCAGCTTCCTCCGAATCGTCTCGGCGTTGTCCTGGAGCTCCTCGCGCGTGCGCTTGAGCTCGGACGCGGGCGGCACCTTGAGGAGCCCGACCGGCGGCAGCTGGAAGGTCGCGGCGCCACCGCGGCCGAAGTCGAACGTCTCCTGCCACGCGAGCCCCTGCTCGGCCAGGCGCCCGCGCGGGCGCGAGGGCTCGACGACTACCGGGAGCGGCATGGCCTCCGTTGCCTGCGGCTCCAGCGCCGGCAGGGGCTCCGGCGTCACCCGCACGGCGGCGGTTGACTGGGCTTTACGCCGCTTGAGCCTCGTCAGTCGCGCCGTCGTGATACGCACCACGGCCGCGTAAGAGACGCGCGTCACGCACAAGACGCCGATCGGAATCGCGGCGACCAGCACGAGCCAGGTGCCGACGTTGCCGAATCCCGCCTGGAGCGCGCCGGCGGTCGCGTAGCCGATGAGACCGCCACCGATCGCGCCGCTCCGCACGCTCGTGGCCTGCGTGAGCAACCCCGCGGCGGCGATGAGGAGCGCGCCGAGCCCGGCCAGCGGGACCCAGCCCCGGACGACGATCGGACGCAGGAACGCCGAGGCGCCCCAGGCGCCGAGCAGGAGCGGCAGAAGGAAACCGGCGTAGCCGAGTGATTGGAACATGGCCCACCCGAGCCAGACACCGACGGGGCCAGTCAACCCCTGCTGCTCGGCGGGTGTCACGGTCGGATCGAAGGTCGCGAGCGCGATGAGACCGAAGCCCGCGGCCAGCAGCGCCGCGATACCCTTCACTTCGCTCACCCAGCGATCGCTGCCGCGCTTGCGGCGGCGCCGGGGCCTGCTGTCAGTCGATTTCCCTTCCGTCGAGACGACGGTTGCCATCAGACCTCCAGAATGATCGGCAGCACGACCGGGCGCCGCCGGAACCGCTGGTTGACGAACTGCCGAACCGCCGTGCGCACCGTCGCGCTCATCAATTCGCGATCGAACGGCACGTCGGGGGCGCGCTCGGCGAGCGCGGTGACGACGGCCTTCTTGAGCTCCTCGAGCAAGGGCTCGTTCTCCTTCACATAGACGAAGCCGCGCGAGGCGATCTCGGGCCCCGCGAGCACGGTGCCGTCGCGGTCGACAGCGAGCGAGACCGCGATCAACCCGTCCTCGGCGAGCAGCTGCCGGTCGCGGAGGACCACGGCGCCGATGTCGCCGACCGACTTGCCGTCGACCAGCACGCGCCCTGCCGGAAAGCGGCCGGCCAGATGCGCCTCGCTCTTCGAGACCTCGACGCCCATGCCGTCCTCGATCAAGAAGACGCGGTCGGGTCCGATGCCGACGCTCTCGGCGAGCCGCGCGTGGCTGAGGAGATGACGGTACTCGCCGTGCACCGGGATGAAGTAGCGCGGCCGGGTCAGGTTGAACATCATCTTCAGATCTTCCTGGCTCGCGTGGCCCGACACGTGGACGAACGCGTTGTCCTCGTAGAGGACCTCGGCGCCGAGGCGATAGAGCGCGTTGACGACGCGCCCGATCGTGCGCTCGTTGCCGGGAATCACGCGGGCCGAGATGATCACGAGGTCGCCGCGCTCGATCCGCACGTACTTGTGCTCCGAGGATGCCATCAGCGCCAGCGCCGAGTGCGGCTCGCCCTGGCTCCCCGTCGAGAGAATCACCTGGCGATCCGCGGGCAGCTCGGCGAGATCCTCGAGCTCCACCAGGACGTTCTCGGGCACACGCAGGTAGCCGAGGTCGGCGGCGATCGTCACGTTCCGCTGCATGCTCATCCCGAGCAGCGCGACGCGCCGCCCCGTACGGGCCGCGAGCGTGAGCACGTGCTGGATCCGATGGATGTGCGACGCGAAGGTCGCCACGATGATGCGCCCGGTCGCCGTGTCGAAGCGCGCGCCGAGCGCCTCCCCCACGTCCATTTCCGAGCGCGTGTGGCCCGGGCGATCCACGTTCGTGGAGTCCGAGCACAACACGATCACGCCCTGCTCCCCGAGCTCCGCGAAGCGCCGATAGTCGGGCAGCTCACCGTCGAGCGGACTGGGATCGAGCTTGAAGTCGCCGGTGTGGACGATGGTCCCCACCGGCGTGTCGATCGCCAGCCCGATGCCGTCGACGATCGAGTGCGTGACGCGGATCGCCTCGACGCCGAGCGAGCCGGCCTCGATGCGGTCGCGCGGGCGGATCACGCGCAGATCCGCCGTCTCGGCGAGGCCGTGCTCCCGGAGCCGCTCCGCCACGAGCGCCAGGGTCAAGGGCGTGCCGTACACAGGCACGGGCGCCTCGCGCAGCAGGTACGGGAGCGCGCCGATGTGGTCCTCGTGGCCATGGGTCAGGACGACCGCGCGGAACGCTTCACGCCGGCCGAGCACATACGAGAAATCGGGGATGACGTGGTCGATACCGGGGAGCTCGTCGTCGGGGAACATGAGTCCACAGTCGACCGCGATCAAGTCCTCGCCGGACTCGATCAGCATCATGTTGAGGCCGATCTCGCCGAGACCTCCCAGGGGAATCAGTCGGACGACGGGCTCCACGGAACTCCTTTCACGACGGGCTTGATCCTACCATCCACCTCCAAGTTCACCGTAGTTTCGCGGAGCCTCGCGGCGTAGGGCCGTTCGGGCGCCAAGCCCGCGGAATGCTTGAGCTCCACCGGTCTTGTGGGGGTGACGATCAGACGATTCCGACGCGAGGATCAGTCAGCACACGGGGCTCGTGGGCATCGGACCAAGATCCGATGGGCCGGGCGTCCGAACCGCGATAGAAGACTTCGAACAGGGGAAACGATTGTCCGATCCGAAGATCGCGGCCTCCGCAGCGATTGCCAAGGCGCAGGCGAGCCTGGAGCAGGCTGTCGCGGAGCTCGACAAGCTGCCGGCGCTCGATCGGCGATCCATCGCACTCACCGCCCACGCGCTCAACAACTTCCTGACGGTCTCGGTGGCTGTCGTCGACCTCCTGCTCGAGGTGTTGCGTGACCATCCGAACCGTCAAGTCCAAGCGTGGCTCGAGAGCCTTTCGCACTCGAGCGATCTGATGACCCATACGGTGAGCCAACTGATGAGCAACTCGACGGGCGCCGAGATCAGCCTGCGATGGGAAGACATCGAGCTGCCCCGTCTGGTCGAGAAGGCGTGTGCATACTATCGGCGCCACGCTGCCCAGAAGCATATCGACCTTCGCTTCAGCGCTGCGAATGACGTCCCGATCGTCCGGACGGATCGAGTCGTCGTCGCAGTCGTGCTCGACAACCTCCTGTCGAATGCCGTGAAGTACTCGCCCGCGGCCAAGTGCATCTGGGTGCAGGTGCACGCCGAGCGCGGCGGCGTCGCGTGCAGTGTCCGGGACGAAGGACCGGGCTTGAGTCCTGAGGAACAGACCCGCCTATTTCTTCCGGGCGTCCGCCTCGGGCCCGTGCCTTCCGCAGGCGAGCCCTCCAGCGGCTACGGACTCGCGATCGCGAAACGCTTCATCGATCAACTCGGTGGCGAAATCCGGTGCGAGAGCACCTCGGGGCTGGGCGCGACCTTCTCGTTCTGGCTGCCAGCGGTCGAAAGCGATCGACGAGACGAGAAGCGCGCGTAGGCGGGTCCTTGCCCTCGGGATCGGGAGCGGCGCTCGGGCGCCCGATCTACATCAAAACGGCGCGGCGGCCTCGAGGCGGCGGACGAGGTCCCGCGACTGGCGGGTGAAGTCCGCCCGCGCGGTGCGGAGGAATGGGATCGCCCGGGATGAACTTCTCGCCGAGCGGATTCACGTACGTGCCGTTGTGCACGATGCGGTAGTCGAGATGCGGTCCCGTCGCCAGCCCGGTGGCGCCGACGCTGCCGATGATCTGCTTTTGCCGCACACGGGTGCCGACGTGGATGTCCGACGGAATCCGCGAGAGATGGTTGTACTGGGTCTCGTAGCCCGACCGATGGCGGATGTGCACCTGGATACCGTTGCCGCCGTTCCAGCCGGCGTGCACGACGACGCCGTCGGCGACAGCGCGGACCGGCGTGCCGACCGGTGCCGCGTAGTCGATCGCCAGGTGCGGGCGCACGCCGCCGAGAATCGGATGCGGCCGCGCGTAGGTGAAGCCCGAGGTGATACGTGAGAACTCGAGGGGCGACTTGAGGAAGCTCTTGCGGAGCGACTGACCCGCCAGATCGTAGTGGGCGAAGTGCGAGACGCCGCGATCGAACCCGACGCCCGTGAGCGTCTTGCCGCCGCTCGCATACTGGGCGACGAGGATCCGGCCGTAGTCGACGAAGGCGTCGCCCGCGTAGCGCTTCTCGACCAGCAGGCGGAAGCGGTCGCCGGCGCGCGTGTCGGCGGTGAAGTCGAAGTCCGACGAGAAGATCTCGACCAGGGCGAGCACCAGCCGAGCCGACTCGCCCGTCCGCTCGACCGCGTCGAAGAGCGACCGCTGGACGACACCACTCACCGCCTCGACCCGAAGCTCGGGGACGGTCTCGGCCCGGCCGACCCGCCAGCTGCCGTTCGCCGGGCGGGCGGCGAAGGAGAGCCACGGGCTCGCCTCGTATCGGACCTGAGTCGCCTCGTTCCGGGAATTCCAGGTGATCTCGATCGTAGCGCCCGCCCGGATCCGTCTGAGGTCGGCGCCGTTCTTTCCGAACTGCGTGGCGAGCAGGGTGGCGCTGCGCGACTGGAGACCGCCCCGCGTGAGCGCCTGCGCGAGCGTGTCGCCGCGGCGCATCTCGACGCTCCGAACCGTTACGGGATACGCGGGAACGACGAGCGCTTCGGCTTTGGGAGCGGGCAGCCAGCGCGGCGCCGGCGCGCTGCCGGGCCACACATATAGATAGGAAGACACCGCGAGCCCGACGATGCTCGCCGCCAGGAGACCCGCAACGGCTTGAGAGCGTCTTTGCATCACGACCATGATAGCGACAGCGGGCAGATCGTGGGCTAAAAAAATCAGTAACCACGCTAGTTTCCGGATGGGTGAGCGCTCACACTAGGTCTGGTACCCGGCGCGGCGCGCGGACTCAAGCCGCGGCGAACGGCCGGAAATCGCTGGGACGAAGGACGCGAGCCGGGCCGGAGCCCGCTCAGGGAAGCCCGGTCGCCAGCGCCGCGAATTCGGACAGGGTCAGCGTCTCGGCTCGGCGTGTCGGGTCGACGCCGGCAGCCGCCGCCGAGCGGCGCACCACGTCGAGCGGCAGCCCGAGGCCTGCCGCGAGCGCGTTCGCCAGCATCTTCCGGCGCTGGGCGAATGCCGCCCGAACGACGCTCTCGAAGCGGCGTGGGTCGGCCAGCGGAACCCGCGGCTCGCGCAGCACGCGCAGATGGAGGACCGCCGAGTCGACCTTCGGCGGCGGGCGGAACGCGCCCGGCGGGACGCGGAACGCCAGCCGCACGTCGCAGTAGAGCTGGGTGAAGATGGACAGGCTTCCGTAGGTCTTGCCGCCGGGCGGGGCGGCGACGCGCTCGGCGACCTCGCGCTGGAGCATGAGCGCCATCTCGTGAATCGCGGCGCGCGCCTCGATCAGCGCCATCAGGATCGGCTTCCCGACGCTGTACGGCAGGTTGCCGAGGATCAGGACGCGCCCGCCCTCGGGCGCCGCCAGCGCGGCGTAGTCCCACGTCCGGGCATCCGCGTCGAGCACCTCCACCGTCGGCATCCGAGCGCGCAGCGCCGCGGCCAGAGGTCGATCGATCTCGAGGGCGATCACGCGGCCGGCGCGACCGGCCAGAAGGCTCGTCAGCGCCCCGTCTCCCGGCCCGATCTCGACGACGAGGTCGCGCTCGGTCGGCGCGACGAGATCGACGATCGCGCGGGCGATCGTCTGATCGCGGAGAAAGTGCTGGCCGAGCGCCCGACGCTTGGTCACGGTCATGATCCGGCCGGCCGGTGACGGAGCAGCGGCTACACCGCGAACCGCGACTCGAGCTCGGACATGAGCGCCGCGAAGACCCGTCGGACCTGCTCGGCGGTCGCTTCACGACTCGCCGGAGTTGTCGATCACGTAGTCGGCCAGCTTGGCCTTCTCGGCGAGCGGCATCTGGCTGTCGATCTTTCGTCGGTTCTCCGCCGCGTCGGTGCCGTCACGCCCGTGCAGGCGCGCCATCTGGCGTCGGATCGTCCGTGACCACGACGACCAGGCGATCCATGTTCTTGTAGTTGCCGCTCTCGATCATCACCGCCGCGTCGAAGACCACGATGCCCACGAAGCCCCGCTCGGCTAGCTCGTCGAGGCGCGCCGAGGAACCGGTCGCGGATCGCCGGATGGGTGATGGCCTCGAGCCGCCGGCGCCGCTCGGGGTTCGCGAAGATGATCGCGCCGAGCCTCTTTCGATCGAGCGCACCCGAGCCGGTGATGACGTCGTGGCCGAATTCGGTCGCGATCTGCGCGAGCGCGGGCTGGCCCGGCTCGACCACCTCGCGCGCGAGCAGATCGGCGTCGATGATCTCGCAACCCAGGCCGCGAAGGATCCCCGACACGGTGCTCTTCCCCGTCGCGATCCCCCCGGTGAGACCGACGAGCAGGAACTTCCGGGGCGCGCTCATACCTCCGCCCAGTCGGCGCCGGCCTTGACGTCGACCACGACGGGGACTTTCAGCGGCAGCGCGGCCGCCATGATCTCGCGCGCGAGCGCCTCGACCGCGGCGACCTCGTCCGGCGGCGCCTCGAACAGGAGCTCGTCGTGCACCTGCAGCAGCATCCGCGCCCGGAGCCCGCGCTCGGTCAGCGCCGCCTGCACGCGGACCATCGCGATCTTGATCATGTCGCTGGCCGTGCCCTGCACCGGCGCGTTCATCGCCATGCGTTCGGCGGCATTGCGGGCCACGGGGTTACCACTCGCCAGATCTGGCAGATAGCGACGCCGCCCGAGGAGCGTGCTCACGTGGCCGCGCTCGCGGCCCTCGGCGAGGGTGCGGTCGATGAACGCCCGCACCCGCGGATGGCTCGCGAAGTAGTCGCTGATGTACTTCTGCGCGACCTTCTGGTCGATCTTGGTCGCCTGCGAGAGCCCGAACGCGGACACGCCGTAGAGGATGGCGTAGTTGGCGCTCTTGGCGATCGTACGCTGGAGCGACGTGACCGAGGCCGCCGGGATCTTGAACACCTCCGAGGCCGTCCGCGTGTGGATGTCCTCGCCGCGTCCGAACGACTCGATCAGCGCCGGCTCCTCGGACAGATGCGCGAGGATCCGCAGCTCGATCTGCGAATAGTCCGCCGCAACGAATCGCCACCCCGCTTCCGGGATGAACGCCTGGCGAATCCGGCGCCCGAGCTCCGTGCGGATCGGGATGTTCATGAGATTCGGATCTTGCGAGCTGAGCCGTCCGGTCGACGCCACGAGCTGGTTGAACGTCGTGTGGATCCGTCCGGTGCTCGGATTGATCAGCCCGGGCAAGGTGTCGGCGTACGTGCCCTTGAGCTTCGCGAGGCTCCGGTGCTCGAGGATCTTCGCCGGGAGCGGATGCCCGAGCGCCAGCTCGGTCAGCACGTCGGCGTCGGTCGAGTAGCCGGTCTTCGTTCTCCGGATCGGCGGCAGCTTCAGCTTCTCGAAGAGGATCTGCGCGAGCTGCTTGGGCGAGGCGATCGTGAACTCGCCGCCGGCGAGCTGATAGATCTCGCGCGTCAGGTTGTCGAGATCGCGCTCGAGCTCCTTCGCGAACGCCTCGAGGCGCGCCGGGTCGACGCGGATTCCGTGACGCTCCATCAGCGCCAGCACCGGCACCAGCGGTCGCTCGATCTCCTCGTAGATCGCCCAGAGCTCGCGGGCCTTGAGCTCGGCTTCCGCGTGCTCCCAGTAGCGCCAGGCGAACTCGGCCCGTATGCCGAACGCGCGGGCCGGATCGGCCGTCGGCGGATACTCGTTGAGCGCGTCCATGCAGACCTGCTCGAGCTTGTAGGTCAGCCGGGCCGAGTTCAGCAGGTAGGCGGCGACCGCCGAGTCGTGGATCGCCGGCGGGGTCACGCCGCGCGAGAGCCAGAATTCGATCAGCGGCTTCGCGTCGTGGACGATCAGCGTGCGCTCGCCGAGTGACGACGGCGGCTCGTCGGCGCCGAGCTCGGCGGGGCCGGCGGCCGGATGGAACACGGCGAGGCCGGCGATGCGCGGATTCGGCGGCGCCGACTCGCCGGCCCAGTCGAGCGCCAGCGGCGCGCCGGCCGGCACGGCGCCGAGCCACGCGGAGATCGCGGCCTGCCCCTCCAGACGCTGCGACGGCTCCGGCGGCGCCTGTGGAGCCGGCGCCGGCAGCTCCTTCACGAGCCGGGTGAACTCCATCTCCATCCAGAGCTGGCGCAGCTTCGCCCAGTCGGGCTCGACCCGACGGAACGCGTCGAGCTCGACGGCGAGCGGCACCTGACGGTTCAGCAGCGCCAGCTCGCGCGAGAGGAGCGCGTCCTTGCGTCCGGCGGCGAGCGTTTCGCGGAGCTTGCCGGGGATCAGCGTGAGATGTTCGTACAGGCGATCGATGGAGCCGTACTGGCCGATCAGCTTCACCGCGGTTTTCTCGCCGACCCCACGGACACCTTTGATGTTGTCGATCGCGTCGCCCATGAGCCCTAGCACGTCGGCGATCTGTCCGGGCTCCACGCCCCAGCGCTCGCGCACCTTGGCCTCGTCGTAGAGCACGGGCTCGCCGGTGCGCCCGGCGACGCTCAGGACGCGAACCCGCGGGCCCACCAGCTGGAGCAGATCCTTGTCGCCGCTCACCACGACGATCTCGAGCTCCGGCTGCGCCAGCGCCTTGTCGACGACGGTCGCCAGCACGTCGTCCGCCTCGAATCCCCTGACCTCCAGCACGGGCGTGCGCAGCGCTTCGAACAGTCGGCGCACGTAGGGAAGCTGCCGGACCAGATCGTCCGGCATCGCGGTGCGCGTCGCCTTGTAGTCGGCCGACAGCGCGTCCCGGAACGTCGGACCCGGCGGGTCCAGCGCAATCGCCAGATAGTCGGGCTGCTCTTCCCGGATGAGCTTCCACAGCATCGTGCTGAGGATCAGCACCGCGTGGCTCGGCACGCCCCGGGAAGTCGAGAGATATCCGACCGCGTGGTACGCGCGGAACAGATGCGAGTGACCGTCGACGATGAACAAGCGTTTCATGGTAGCGGGGTCCTTGAGGCCGGCTTGGGTCGAGGGTGGCCGGGCGAGCGGCTCCATTGTAGCGGGGCCTTGAGGCCGGCTTCGCGGGTGGCCTAGACGGGCGCGAGCCGGCTCCATTGTAGCGGGGTCCTTGAGGCCGGCTTGGGTCGAGGGTGGCCTGAGATCGGCGCGAGCCGGCTCCATTGTAGCGGGGTCCTTGAGGCCGGCTTGGGTCGCGGGTGGCCTGAGACGGGTGCGAGCCGGCTCCGCGGCGCCCGATCCGGCGCGGCGTGGTCCACGAGCCCGGCTTGGAGGTTACGGGCATGGTGCGCGGTCAACCCATGACCTCCTCGTAGGCTCGGCGAACCGCGCTTGTGGTCTCGCGGTATGCGTCCAGGAAGGCTTGGCGCGACTCGTAGCCGAGGGCCGTCGCGACCCGTGCCGGCATCGGCCCGGCCAGCTCGAGCGTGTCGGAGGGGCGCGCGCCCAGAAGCGCAGCGAGGCCGAGATGCGCCGCAGGAGTCGATACCGATCGACGAGACCGGCCGCGGTGGCCTGGCTCGAGCGCGCCGGCGCGCGCCAGACCGTGGAGCGCCGCGGTGGTCGTGAACCGTCGGACGTCGGGTTTCTGATGCCCGTGGACGAGCTGGAGCGCCTGCGCCAGGAACTCGACGTCGACGAGCCCGCCGCGGCCGTATTTCACGTGCAGGCGACCGCGGCGTCTCGCGGCCGAGCTCACGCTCCATCCGGGTGCGTACCTCGGCGATCTCCTTCAGTGACGCCCGCGGGAGCGCGTCGCCGTAGACGACTCGCCGGAGCGCGGCTCTGACGCGCCGGGCGACGGCGCGATCTCCCAGGATCAGCCTCGTGCGGGTCAACGTCTGCCGCTCCCACAGGTCGCCATGCTCCAGATAGTACCGCTCGAGCGAGGCGATGCTCGACGCGAACCCACTGCCCTTGCTGCCGGGCCGAAGCCGGAGATCGACCGGGAACGCGACGCCCGCCGCGGTGATGTCGCCGAGCACGGAAGCGAGCCGCTCGACCGCCAGGCTGTAGAACCAGGCGGCGTCGATTCGCTCGGCTCCGTCGGTCGTACCGTCCTCGCCGAAGACGACGAACAGATCGAGGTCGGAGCCGGTCACGAGCTCGCGGCCACCGAGCTTTCCGAGCCCCACGATGACCGAGGGAATGAAGCGCCCGGCCTCGTCGCGCGGGACGCCGTAGCGCTCGACGAGCGAGTCCAGGGCGAGGAGCCAGCCGGCGGCGAGGGTCGCCTCCGCCAGCGCCGTCATCTCGCGCGAGTACGCGTCGATGGTCGTGATGCCGAGAACGTAGCGCCAGACGACGGCCAGCTCCTCGGACTGCTTCACGCGCCGCAGCCGGTCGCGCCGCTCGATCGGCGTCGTCCCGGGCACGAAGACGGCGGCGAGCGCCTGGCGCAGCGCCGGCTTCGATTTGCGGGCCAGGAGCCGCTCGGGGTTGGCCAGCGACGCGAGCAGCTCGGGTTGCGCGATCAGGAGCTCGGTGAGCAGATCACCGCCGGCACAGACCTTGACGAGCCCGAGGAGCAGATCGCCATCGTTGGCCAGAAGCTCCACGAGTCCGGCGCGCGGTCCGGCCGCCGCCAGCAGCCGCTCGAACTGGTTGAGCGCCTCGTCGGGATCGGGGCTCTTCCACAGCGCGTCGAGCAGCAGTGGGTACAGGCGCGCCAGGGTCGCGTCGAGGTGCGCCGCGTACGGCACGAGCGGCCGGCCCTCCAGGATCAGCTGCAGGTTGTGACGCGCCCGCTCGGGATCCTTGAACCCGGTCGCCCGCAGCGCCGTCAGGCTCGCCAACCGCGGCCGCCGGCGCGGCTCCAGCTCGCGGTCGCTGAAGAACTCCCGGAACGCGCGGTGGACCGACGTCGTGACCGCGCGGTGACGCGCCTGGAACGCCTTCGCGGCGCGCGCGCGGAGTCCCGGGCACGCCCATGCGCCGCGCGAGACGTCCGAGCTCCTGGGTGTCCTTGGGCAGGGTGTGGGTCTGGAGCTCGTGCAGGATCTGCAGTCGATGCTCGACGGTGCGCAGGTGCTCGTAGTCCCGCGAGAGCAGCCGGCCGAGATCGGGCGCCAGGTACCCGCGCTCGGTGAGCCGGAAGATCGCCTTCAGGGTGTTCGCCTCGCGCAGCCACGGATCGTCGCCGCCGTAGAGGAGCTGGAGCGCCTGGACGATGAACTCGATCTCGCGGATGCCGCCGCGGCCGAGCTTGACGTTCGTCGCCTCGCCACCCTTGGCGCGGACCGCGCCGTCGATCTGGGCTTTCATCGCGCGGATGGCCGGCACGACGCTCGCGTCGACCCCGGGGCGATAGACGGTCTCACGCGCCAGGCTCGCGAAGCGGGCGCCGACCGCCGCGTCACCCGCGGCGATGCGCGACTTGATCAGCGCCTGCCGCTCCCATAGCTCGGCGCGCTCGCGATAGTAGGCGCGATAGCCGTCGAGCGAGAGGACGATCGGGCCCATCCGCCCTTCGGGACGCAGGCGCAGATCGACACGGAACACGTAGCCCTCGTCCGTCGATCTCCTCGAGCAGTGAGACCAGCTCGCGGCAGACGCGCGTGAAGTACTCGCCGTTGGCCAGACGTCCGGCGCGCCCACCCGCGGTCTCGCCGTCCTCGCCGTAGACGAACATCAGATCCACGTCGCTCGAGTAGTTGAGCTCGTCGCCGCCGAGCTTGCCCATCGCGACGACCGCGACCCCGGTCTCGGAGCCGGCGGCGCCGATCGGCGCGCCATGCGCCTCGCGGACCGTCGCCGTGGCCTCGCCGAGCGCCTGCGCGATGCACGCGTCGGCCAGGTGCGACAGCTCCTCGGTCGTCCCCGCGAGGTCGGCGTCGCCGAGAAGATCGCGGGCGCCGATGCGCAGGAGGTGGCGGTACTTGAAGCGGCGCAGCGCGTTCATCCGCGCCGCTCGCGTTTCGAACGGCGCCGAGCGTCAGCGCCAGGTCGGCCGCCAGATCCTCGGCGAACCACAGCCGCATCGTCGCGGGCTCGAGGAGCCACGCGAGGCTGCTGGGACGCCGGCGCAGCGCATCGGCGAGCACCTGGCTCGAGCCGAGCACGCGCGCGAGCAACGGGACCGCGCCCGGGTGATCGGTGAGCGTCCGGAGGAATACCGCGCGGTCGACGACGGCGGCGTAGCGCTCGAGATTGTTGAGCGCCATGTCGGGATCCGCGCGAGGCCGCGAGCTCGGTCAAGAGACGCGGCAACGCCGGCGCCAGGAGCTCGGCGTCGCGCGGAGTCGGCGTGAGGCTCTCGAGATTGCGCGCCGCGCCATCGGGATCCGCGAAGCCGAGCTCCTTCAGGAATCGCCGCCGGCGCGCCGCCGCGGCGCGGCCGCCGGCGGTCAGGAGCTGGGCGGTTGGCGCGTTCAGACTGCCGACTCGCCCGTCTCGCCCGTGCGGATGCGGATCGATTCGTTGATGGGCAGCACGAACACCTTGCCGTCGCCGATCGAGCCGGTCTTGGCGGCGCCGGCGATCGTGTCGACGACCTTCTTCACCAGCGCATCGCCGACCACGACCTCGATCTTCACCTTGGGCAGGAAGTCGACCGTGTATTCCGAGCCGCGATAGAGCTCGGTGTGGCCCTTCTGCCGGCCGAAGCCTCGCACCTCGGTGACCGTCATGCCGATCACGCCGATCGCGGTGAGCGCCTCCTTGACGTCGTCGAGCTTGAACGGCTTGATGATGGCCTCGATCTTCTTCATCTCAGACCTCCTCCAGAATCGAGATCGCGAGTGCCGACACGTGCGAGCTGATGCGCTTCAAGTTGGTCAGGATGTCCAGATGAATCTCCGACGTCTCGAGCGATTCCGCCAGTCCCGCCCGCAGGCGCCCCAGGTGCGATTCGCGCAGGTCACGCTCCCGCTGGCGCATGACCGCCCGCTGATCCAGCACTTCCTGCGCGAGGCCGCGGTCGTTCGCCGCGAAGGCGGCGATGGCGCGCTCGAGGTTCTTCGACACCATGCCGTGGAACTCCAGGATCTCGGCCCAGCCGGCGTCGGAGAAGCGGCGGGCCTGATAGAGCTTCTTGCGCCCCAGCTCCATCAAGTTCTTGTCGATGATGTCGCCGATGTTCTCGAGGTTGCCGATCACCGAGATGAGCCCGATCTCCTTGCGGCTGAGGTCCGAGCCCATCGCATCGCGCCCGAGGCGCGCCAGGAAGAGCTTGATCTCGCGCTCGAGGAAGTCGACCTGATCGTCGCGGCGCTCGACGTCCTCGAGCAGCTCGTGATGGCTGCTGGCGAAGACCACCGGGACGTCGCGCAGCATGCCCTGCACCACGTCGGCCATGCGGAGCGATTCCCGCGTGGCCTGGCCCAGCGCCAGCGACGGCTGGTCGAGCGAGCGCTCGTCGAGGTACCGGACGCGAAACGGGCTGTCGCCCTGCTGGTCGTCGGGCACCATCGTCTCGATCGCCCGCGCGGCCAGCGGCGTGAACGGCAGGAACAAAAAGCTGATCCCGACGTTGAACAGCGTGTGGGCGTTCGCGATCTGACGCGCCGGATCGGCCGCCGTACTGGCCACCACGGCCGTGAAGGGGCCGATGAACGGAAACACCAGCGCGGCGCCGAGCACCTTGAAGGCGATGTGGGCGACCGCGACGCGCTTGGCCTCGGCCGTCGCGCCCACCGACGCGGTCAGCGCGGTCGCGCAGGTCCCGATGTTGGCGCCGAGCACGACGGCGACGGCGCCGTCGAGGGGCAGCAGGCCCTGGTGCGCGAACGCGAGGGCCAGCCCGAGAGTGGCCGCCGACGACGTCACCAGCGCGCTGAAGGCGGCCCCGACCAGCACGCCGACCGCCGGGCTCTGGGCGACCGCGGCAAGAAGATCCAGGGCCAGGGACGATCCCCTGAGCGCTCCGGCGTTGTCGAGAATGAGCTTCAGGCCGAGGAACACGAGGCCGAGCCCGAGCAGCGCCTGCCCCAAGTCCTTCGGCACCCGGCGGCGCGAGATGAACGTCGCCGTGAAGCCGAGACCGACCAGGAGCGGCGAGTAGTCCGTGATGCGGAACGCGATCAGCTGCACCGTGAGCGTCGTGCCGATGTCGGCGCCGAGGATGACACCGAGCGTCTGCCGAAACGTCATCAGGCCGGCGGAGACGAAGCCGATCAGCATCAAGGTCGTGGCCGCCGACGACTGCAGGAGCGCCGTCGCCGCCGCGCCCGAGAGGACCGCGAACATCCGGCGGCGCGAGAGGCCCGTGAGCAGATTCTTCAGCCGGGCGCCGAGCACGCGTTGCAACGCCTCGCCGCTCAAACGGATCCCGTAGAGCAGCAGCGCCATCCCGCCGAACAGCGCCATCAGAATCGTCACTGAGCTCGCTCTGTGTCGGAGGCGGGGGGCGGCCGGTGGGGGTGCCCCCCTCGACCACGCTAGCCACGACTCGCGGCGTTTCTTTTCCGGGCGCGGGGCGCCGGGTCGACGCTGACTACACGGGTCGAGGGGGGCACCCCCACCGGCCGCCCCCCGCTCTCGGACACCTCAAACCACCTAGTTCCGTGCATCGGAGGGAGGTGCGCGGTGTCGTTCACGGACACGAGGCGGGGGGGGCGGGCGATCGTGAGGGAGCAGTTGTCGATGCGCATGCGCCAGAGGGAGTTGAACGAGATGCCGAGGAGGTGACAGAGATAGACGCTGATCACGCCGCCGTGGGCCACGACGAGGACGTCTTCACCGTTGCGATGGTTCGCGGCGATGCGATCGATCGCCTGCAGCACGCGGGCGCAGACGTCGGGCAGCGGCTCGCCGCCGGGCGGCGGATAGTCGAGCGGTGAGCGGACCCACGTGAGATACGGATTACCCTCGCGGGAGCGCACCTCGTCGACGGTGAAGCCCTCCCACTCGCCGAGCGAGAGCTCGCGCAGCTCGTGAATCGCCGTCAGCGGAATCCCCGTCCCCTTCAGCGCGATCTCCGCCGTGTCGCGCGCGCGGCACATCGGGCTCACGTACGCGGCCGCCACGCGATAGCCGCTGCGCAAGGCACTCCCGAGGGCGGCGGCCTGCGTTCGGCCGAGATCGGACAGGCCCACGTCGTTGGCGCCCTGGAACTTGCGCACCTCGTTCCACAGGGACTGTCCGTGACGCGCGAGCAGGAGTCTCACGCCGCGCGTCCCGCGATCTCGCGCGCTCGGCGCAGGCGCGTCAGCGATTCGTCGCGGCCGATCAGCGCCAGCACGTCGAAGATCGGCGGCGATGCCGTGCGGCCCGTCACGGCGAGACGCGCGAGCTGGGCGAGATCGACGAGCTTCAGGCCGAGCTCTTCGGTGAGCGCGCGCACGACCGGCTCGATCGCGGCCACCGTGAACTCGCGCTCGGCCTCGAGGCGCTCGATCATCAGGCCGAGACGCCGGGCGCCCTCGGCGGTCAGGAGCTTCTGCGCCGCCTTGGGCTCGTACGCCGACGGGCGCTCGAAATAGAACCGCCCCTGCTCCACCAGCTCGACCAGGGTCTTCGCGCGCTCGCGGAGTGTGTCCAGCATCCCGATGAAGCGCGTCGGATCCTCGGGCGGCACGAGTCCGGCGGCGCGGATGAACGGCGTCGCGAGCTCGGCGAGCCGGCTCCCGGGCATCGTCTTCAGATAGTGCTGCGAGAGCCATTCGAGCTTGGTCACGTCGAAGACCGCGGCCGAGGTGGCGACGTTCTTGATGTCGAAGAGCTCGACGAGCTCGGCGCGCGAGAAGACTTCCTGGTCGCCGTGCGACCAGCCGAGCCGCGCCAGGTAGTTCACGAGCGCGTCGGCCGGGAAGCCGGCGTCGCGGAAGGCCTGGACCGACGTGGCGCCGTGGCGCTTCGAGAGGCGGCTCTTGTCCTTGCCCAGGATCAGCGACACGTGCGCGAACTCGGGCACGGCATAGTCGAGCGCCTCGTAGCACAGAATCTGCTTCGGCGTGTTCGACAGATGGTCGTCGCCGCGGATGACGTGCGTGATCCGCATCGTGACGTCGTCGACGACGACGCAAAAGTTGTAGGTCGGCGTGCCGTCGGTGCGAACGAGGATCCAGTCGTCGAGCTGCGTGTGCTCGAAGGTCACCGGCCCGTGGATCATGTCGTTGACCACCGTCGCGCCCTCGGTCGGGATCCGCAGGCGCAGCGCGCCGGCGGTGAGCCCGCGGTCGCGGCAACGCCCGGAGTAGCGGAACGTCTCGTTCCGCTTCTGGGCCGCCTCGCGCTCCTGATCGAGGAGCTCCGGCGGGCAATCGCAGTAGTAGGCGCGCCCGGCGGCGAGCATGCGCTGCGCGTGCTCGCGGTAGATCGCGAACCGCTCGGTCTGCCGATAGCCGGCGGTCGGCGGGCCTTCGTCCCAGTCGAGCCCGAGCCAGCTGAGCGCGTCGACGATCGCGACGATGTTCTCGTCGGTCGACCGCGAGCGGTCGGTGTCCTCGATTCTGAGGATGAAGGTGCCGCGATGATGGCGCGCGTAGAGCCAGTTGAAGAGCGCGGTGCGGGCGCCGCCGACGTGGAGGTGACCCGTCGGACTCGGCGCGAACCGGACGCGGACCGGTGCTGACATCTCAGTATTTCTCGAAGAGCCGGCCCCACGGCGTGCTCGCGAACGCCCGGATGCGCGAGCGGCCGACGGTCGGATACCAGAGCATGTCGTGATAGACGTTCGAGGCGAATGGCGCCCAGACCACGAGCGGCGAATGCAGGAGCAGCCGCTTGAGCGGCCGCAGCGGGCCGCGGCGGATCAGCTGGTCACCCCAGATGACGAGGCTCCGGCTGGTCTTGAACCCCATCGACGACGACGCGAGATCCGTGTCGCCGACGAGCTCGATCTTCCGCGGATCCGCGACGCCGAGCCCTCGCTCCTGGCACATCCGGAGGTACGGGATCGACAGCGGATCGAACCCCATGATCTTCGCCGCGATCGCGTCGATCGCCACCTGATCCGCCGACGCGAGGATCAAGTTCCCCATGCGCGGCACCATCGTGCGCGGGCCGGCGCCGTCGCCCATCACGGTGCCGTCCATCACCGCGAACACGGACGGGTGCAGCTCGCGCTGCATGTACATGAGATCGACCATCACCTCGTGGATGTACTCGTGCGCGTAGTGCCGGACTTCCTTCAAGAGGCCGCCGAAGGCGTTCTTGATCGCGCCGGTGGTCGTCGAGTGCCCGTGAACTTTACACGGTGGGCGACATGCAGGACGTTCTTGCCGACGTACATCTTCGGGATCTCGATGCCCTCGGGGAAGATCGCGTTCAGCTTGAGCAGCGGCGACTGGAACTTGTAGACGGTCCACTCGACGTCCGGCAGCGGGATGAACGGCACGCCGTGACGATCGAGCACCGGCCGCCACTTGTTGTTGCGGCAGCCGGCGACGGGGTTGGTGACCACGGTCTTGTTCTCGACCGGGAAGATCCGCCGCCGGTCGTAGCCGTCTTCGGCGAGCGCCGTCAGGACGCCGTCGACCTGCCAGGGCTGACTCGAGCACGCCGGAAAGTACTTGGTCCACGAGAGGTTGAGCTTGAGGATCAGGTCCTGATCACGGGGCAGGACCTCGCCGTACTTCACCAGCCGCATGAGCCGCCCGTAGTCCTCCACCACGGTCTCGGGACGGGTGCGGAGGAGGGCGACTACGCTGGGCATGCTATCGATAGTTTACTCTAGGCGCGCGCCGTAAATGATCAGTAGAACCGCGCAGATCCAGCAGATCGTATTGATCAGGAGCGCGCGGTCGCTCAACAGGAGCTCCGACGGGTTGCCCCCGAGGCGCCGCTGATACAACAGGTAGAGATATCGAAAGATCCCGTACAGCACGAAGGGCAACGTCGCCGGCAGCCAGTGCGTGTGGAACTTGGCCACGGTCTCCGGCGACATCGTGTAGAGCGCATAGGCGGTCACGGTGGACGCGGTCACGACGGCGATCATCTGGTCCAGCAGCGCCGGGCTGTATTCGGCGAGGATCGGCCGGTGCCGCACGGCGTCCTGGTCCAGGGCCACGTACTCGTAACGGCGCTTGCCGAGGGCCAGGAAGAGCGCGAGCAGGATCGTGCAGATGAGCAACCAGCCCGACATCTCGACATCGATGGCCACGGCGCCCGCGACCGCGCGCAGCACGAACCCGCCGGCGACGACGATCGCGTCGACGATGACGATGTGCTTGAGCCAGGCCGAGTAGGCGGTCAACAAGATGACGTAGGCGAGCGCGGTGACGAAGAACGCGCGCGACAGCAGCGCCGAGAGTACGAGGCCGACGACGACGAGCACGACGGCCGCCGCGATGGCCACCCCGACCGGGAGCCGCCCGGCGGCGATCGGCCGCGTCCGCTTGCGCGGATCCAGGCCATCCCGCTCGCGGTCGGCGACGTCGTTGACCAGATAGATCGCGCCCGACAGCCCGCAGAAGATCGCGAACGCCGCGAGCGCGGTCCACGCTGCGCCGGTGAACAGACGCTGCGCGAAGATCAGGCCCGCGAAGACGAACAGATTCTTCACCCACTGGCGCGGGCGCATCGAGACCACGATCGCTCTCAGCATCTCACTTCATGCTCGAGGCCGCGGGAGGCGGGGGCACCGGGGGAGGCGGAGGCGAGCGGGAGGGGTCGAGAGGACCACGCGGCACGCGTGCGCTGCTCCGCGGCGGCTGGGCTCCATCCGGGCGCGCGACGTCCGCTGACACTTGAAGGGAACGGGTCCCTTCGACCCCTCCCGCTCGCCTCCGCCTCCCCCGGTGCCCCCGGTTTCGCGACTTCGGAGCACGGCGAGGCGCTGCACGCGACGTAGTGCGCGGTGATGCCCGGCCCACGGACGATGCGCTGTTCGGGCGGTTCTGGCACTTAGAGGCGGATGATGTGAGGCGCGGGAGGCAAAGAGCCGGTCGCGTTGCGCGTGTCGATCACGAGGGGGGCTTCGCGGACGATCGTCGCCCAGTCGTAGCTGGCGTGGGCGGTCAGGATCAAGACGACGTCGCGCGACGCGAGCGCGGCCGCTTCCCAGGCGACCGACTTCATCGCGCGAGTGCCCACCGTCACCGACGCCACGTAGGGGTCGTGGTACTCGGCGGCCGCGCCTTTGGCCAGGAGGCCCTCGATGATCTCGAGCGCGGGCGAGTCACGCACGTCGGCGACGCCGGCCTTGTAGGCGACGCCCAGTACCAGGATGCGCGCGCCGCGCAGGGCCCGGCTCCGATCGTTGAGCGCGTCGGCCACCAACTGCACGACGTACTCGGGCATCCGCCGGTTGATCTCGTCCGCGAACGTGATGAAGCGCGGCTCGTATCCTTCGAGTCGCACCTTCCACGACAGGTAGTGCGGATCGGAAGGCAGGCAGTGACCGCCGAGGCCGGGACCGGGATAGAACGGCATGAAGCCGAAGGGCTTCGTCGACGCGGCGGCGATCACTTCCCACACCGAGAGGCCGAGGCGGCGGCACATGATCGCGAACTCGTTGACGAGCGCGATGTTGACCGAGCGGAACGTGTTCTCGAAGAGCTTCACCATCTCGGCCGTCTCCGGCCCCGAGACGGGAACCACCTGCGGTGCGACGCGCGCATACAGCATCATCGCGAGCTCACGGCACGCCTCGGTCACGCCGCCGACCACCTTGGGAATGTCGCGCAAGGTGAAGCGCCGATTGCCCGGGTCGATCCGCTCGGGCGAGAAGGCCAGGAAGACGTCGCGCCCCACGACGACGCCCTTCGCCTGGAAGCGCGGCGCCAGCACCTCCCGCGTCGTGCCCGGGTAGGTCGTCGACTCGAGCACGACCAGCTGACCCGGCCGGATGATGGCGGCGACGGCGTCGGCCGCCGCCACGATGAAGGAGATATCCGGCTCCTTCGACTTGCCGAGCGGCGTCGGCACGCAAATGACGATCGCGTCAGCGTCCTTCAGCGCTCCCACGTCGTCGTGGGCGCTGAGGCGACCGTCTCGCACCAGACGCGCCAAGGGCTCGGCCGGCACGTCCTCGATGAAGCTCGTGCCGGCGCGGATGGCGGCGACGCGACGCGCGTCGAGATCGACGCCGATCACGGTCGCGCCCGACTCGGCGAACGCGACGGCCAGGGGCAAGCCGACGTATCCGAGGCCGATCAGTCCCACGATCGGGCTCGTGGCCAGGCGCTGCTTGAGCGTCGCGGCGGCGGAGGTCACAGACGCTCGCACGCGCGACGCACACCCGCCACGACGCGTTCGACCTCCTCGTCGGAGAGCTCCGCGAAGCAGGGCAACGACAGGACCTCGCGCGACGCGCGCCAGGCTTCGGGCCAGCGCCGCTCGGCGCCGCCGCCGAACATCGGCTGATCCGGGACCGATCGGGGGTAATACACCGCAGTCGAGATTCCCGTCGTCGGCCAGGAGCTTCGCGAGCGCGTCTCGCTGCGAGTGTCGCACCGTGAAGAGATGGTACACGTGACGCGCCTTCGCCGCCTCGGCCGGCAGCGTGAGATCGAGGCCCGCCAGCCCCTTGTGGTACATACCGGCGATCCGCCGGCGCGCCGTCGTCCACTCCGCCAGACGCCGGAGCTTCACGCGCAAGAACGCCGCCTGCAGCTCGTCGAGGCGGCTGCAGTAGCCGAGCTCGACGTGCTCGTAGCGGCCGCTGTCCCCATGGTGCCGGAGCTTCGCGACGCGCTCGGCCACGTCCTGGCGTCCGGTCACCACCATGCCGCCGTCGCCGCACGCCCCGAGGTTCTTGGTCGGATAGAACGACAGGCAGGCGGCATCGCCCCAGGCTCCGACGGGCTTTTCGGCCCACGCGCCGCCGACGGCCTGAGCCGCGTCCTCGACCACGGCCAGCCGATGCGCGCGGGCCAGCTCGAGCACGCGGTCCATCGGCGCCGACTGGCCGTAGAGATGGACGGGCATGATCGCGCGCGTCCGCGGTGTGATCGCGCGCTCGGTGGCGGCGAGATCGAGCGTGTACGTCGCCGGATCGATATCGACGAAGACCGGCGTGGCGCCGGTCATCATGATCGTGGTCGCTGACGCGACGAACGAGAACGCCGGCGTGATGACCTCGTGTCCGGGGCCGACACCGAGCGCGCTCAGGGTCAGGCGCAGCGCGTCCGTCCCGGAGCCGACGCCGAGCGCCCAGGGCACGCCGCAGAGTGCCGCCAGCTCCTGCTCGAGCGCCTTGCCCTCGGCGCCGAGCACGAACTGGCTCGAGTCGATCACACGCGCGGAGGCGGCGAGCAGCTCCGCTCGGAGCGCCGCGTGCTGGCGGGTCAGGTCGATGAACGGAATCATCTGAACCCCGGGTTCGAGTCCGTCCCCCCCGCTCCGACCCGGGTGCTCAGGACGTTCCCGAGCCCGAGCAGGTTGAGCGAGAAGCGGAACTCGTTGTCTGGGTTCTGGCCGGGTCGATCGGGGGCGCGCCGGACGTAGTCGAGGCTCAGCGCCCAGCAGTCGAACCTGATGTCCAGGCCGAAGCGACTCTCGACGACGCTGGTCGACTTGATGTCCCAGTTCGTCTTCACGCGGCCGAACAAGAAATTGCGCCAGAGCTCCACCGTGGCCGCCCCCTGGAGAAAGTTGGTGGCCTGGTTCGACGGCATCGCGTCGCCCGGATTGAACGTGCCCGGGATCTGCACGAAGTACGGGACGATCACCTGGGGCATACGACTGTAGCGCGTGCCGACGCTCCCCACGAGTCGCGGGATGTCGAGGGTCAGGTCGGTGGTATACGCCTGCAGCCCGTCGCCGAGGACGTTGTAGCTCGCGTCGCTGTGAAACCTCAGCATCTTGCTCGGCTGGATCGTGAGCTCGCCGGCGACGTTGCCGAAGCTCTGGTTCTCCATGTCATAGGCGCTGGCCACCACGAACTTGAACAGGTCGAGGCGGTCCGCTTCCGTGCCCTCGGGAGCGACCGTGCGTCCCCGGATCCGGTTGGTCAAAGAATACTCGAACCAGTTCGCCTCGGGAATCCGGTCCGTTTGATTCGTCCAGAGCGGCAGGCTGTAGAAGTTATTCCCGACGATGCGGATGTAGTGCACGTGCGGCTCGATCGTGTGCAGGAGTCGGTCCAGACCATTCCAGCCGCCGACCTCGTAGACGCGCGAGGCGCGGCTCTCGGCGTCGGCTCCGTACTCGAACAGCTCGCGGACGCGCGGCTCGCCGTTGGTGTCCTCGATCGCGGGGCCGCCGGCCACCGGGGCGTGAACGTCGGTGACCGTCGTGCTGTAGGCGGTGACGCGTCCACCCACGAAGGGCGTGACGGTCGCGTAGCCCGCGATCGGGACGGGCCGCGAGACCACTGGATGGAGATCGAAACGGGCCCCATCGGAGCCGACCCAGCGGAAGAACTCCACGAAACTCGTGTCCACCTGATAGAGAGCGCCCGGCGCCCCTGGCACGTTCTGCCGGACTCCGGTGAGCGTGAGCTCCGGTACCCGCTGCAGCTCGATGGGGCGCACGGTCGTCAGGTCCTGATACCAGTAGAGGCGGCTCACGAAGTTCCAGTTCGTCCACGTCTTGGTGAGAAACAGATTCGACTCCGCGCGCTGGGCTGAGCGCGTCTCCAGCGAGGTCTCGTAGTCTCGGAGCACGAGGTCATCCGACACGGCGTTGAGGTCGCCGCGGAGCGAGAACCCCGGCGCGATCTGCCAGTCGTGCTTGATGCTCCCGAATCCTCGAAGCTCGCCGTCCTTGAAAACCTCGTCGACGAAGAACCCGTTGAGCTTGCCGCGCTGGTCCTGCGACATCACGTAGCGATACTCGAGCTGTCCGCCGAAACCGCGCTTCTCGTAGGCATCGAAGGTGCGCGGTGGCGTCCTGGCTGTCCGAGATCGCCCAGAAGAACGGGATCTCGGCGAAGAACCCCTTCTTGGTCGAGGTCCCGAACTGCGGCGGGAGAAAGCCCGACTGCCGATCCTTTCGGATGGCTCCCGCGAAGAACGGAAAGTACGGGATGACCGGGATCGACTTGACCCAGAACGAGACGTGCCAGCCGTAGACGAAATCCTCGAGGTCGGCCGTTCCGTCACCCAGGTGAAACGACCACGACGGGGGCTCGTCCTCGCAGGTCGTGAAGACGCCGTGGCGGACCTGATACACGCTATCGCCCACGCGCTCCAGGCGCTCGCCCGTGAGACGGTAGTAGGGCGCCGCGTGCACCTCACCCTGGTAGATGACGCCCGTGCCGGTCTTGATGTTGTACTCGATACGCTGGCCGGTGAGTCGATCGTCGCCGTCGTAGAAGATCGCCCGCCCGACCGCCACGGCGTCGCCCGACTCGCGATTGATCTCGACACGATCGGCGAGCAGCCGTCCCGTGCCGCGCGTGACCTCGACGTTGCCGGTCGCCACCAGCAGGTTGTCGGGGCCGATTTGCTCGAAGTGATCCGCGACGACCGAGACTTCGTTGCCCGATATCTGAACTTTCCTTTGGCTCTGAGCCGGAGCGGGCTGACTCTGAGCGGGAGTCGGAGTCTGCGTCTGAGCGCGGGCGGGCTTGGAGGGGACCACCGACGCGACGCTCGCGAGCAAGAGAAGGACGATCGAAGCCCGAGCCCGCGTCATGAAAGTCGGGAGCGCCCCCGTCAGAAGGGAAGACTCATGCTAGCAGTCCCCTTTTCCAGCGAGCAAGGTTTATCGCTCCCGGCCAGATAGCGCAGCACGTCGCCGATCAAGAACAGCGAGCCCGCGACACAGATCACCGGAGTCGTCGCGGCTCGCCCCGCGCGCTCGAGCGCCTCGACCGGCGAGCCGGCGATCTCGACGTTCCGGACCGCGGCCGGCACGAGGGCTCTGAGCGTGTCGGGCGTGGTGGCGCGCGGGCTCGGAGGCGCGACGAGGATGAAGCGGTCCGCGAGCGGCGCGAGCGCGGCGACGATGCCCGCGGCGTCCTTGTCGGCCAGAATGCCCAGGACGAATGTGATCGGCGCCTGGCCGAAGACGTCGCGCAGCGAGACGGCGAGCGCGTGCGCGCCGGCCGGATTGTGCGCGCCGTCCAGTACCAGAAAGCCCTGCCGGCGTCGCACGACCTGAAAGCGGCCCGGCCACCATGCGCGCGCCAGCCCGTCGCGAATCGCGGCTTCGCCGGCGCCGAGCTCGCGCGCGGCAGCGACCGCGAGCAGCGCGTTGGACGGCTGATAGCTCCCGGGCATGGCGAGCTCGAGCCCGGTCAGCGACCAGCCCGGCCCGGCGCACGTCAGCCGCTGGCCGTCGGGCCCGCGACCTTCCACGGAGACCGACAGGTCGCGGCCCTCGAGCAAGAGCGGAACGCCGACTGCGCCGGCGCGCGCCGCGATCACGCGCGCGGCCGCCGGCGCCTGCGCGGCGGAGATCGCGATGCCGCTGCGGATGATCGCCGCCTTCTCGGTCGCGATCGCCTCGATGGTGTTGCCGAGCACCGCCTGATGGTCGAGGTCGATCGGCGCGAGCACGGCGACCTCAGGATTTCCCACCGTCGTCGCATCGAGACGACCGCCGAGGCCGACCTCGAGGACGGCGACGTCGACGGCCTCGCGCGCGAAGTGGTCGAGCGCGAGCGCCGTCGTCGCCTCGAACGTCGACGCGTCGAGACGCGCGACGAGAGTCCCGAGCGCCTCGACGCCGTCGACCACGCCGTCTTCCGGGATCGCCTCGCCGTCGACGCGGATGCGCTCGCGGAACGACACCAGATGCGGCGAGGTGTAGAGGCCGACCCGGTGCCCGGCGGATTTCAGGATCGCGGCGAGCATCGCCGACACGGAGCCTTTGCCGTTGGTGCCGCCGACCTGGACGCAGCCGGTAGCGCTGCTCGGGGCGGCCCAGCGCGTCGAGAAGCCCCTCGATCCGCTCGAGGCCCTGGCGCATGCCCGCGTGCTCGCCGCCCCGGAGTGCCTGCAGCCGGGCGACGGCCTCGGCGTACGTCACGAAGAGGCTACCCCGATCGGGGTGGCTCGGCGGCGAAGAAGGCGAGGACGCGGCGGAGCGTCTCCTTGAGGTCGCGGCGCTCGACGATCATGTCGAGCTGCCCGTGCGCCAGCAGGAACTCCGAGCGCTGAAATCCTTCCGGCAGCGGCTGCCGGATCGTCTCGGCGATGACCCGAGGTCCGGCGAAGCCGATCAGCGCGCGCGGCTCGGCCATGATGACGTCGCCGAGCATCGCGAAGCTCGCGGTGACACCGCCGGTCGTCGGATCGGTCAGGATCGAGATGTACGGCAGCCCCGCCGCGGCCAGCCGCTCGAGCGCGGCCGACGTCTTGGCCATCTGCATCAGCGAGAGGATGCCTTCCTGCATCCGCGCGCCGCCGGAGGCCGAGACGATCAGGACCGGCAGGTGCTTGTCGATGGCGAGCTCGATCGCGCGGGCGAGCTTCTCGCCGACGACCGAGCCCATGCTGCCGCCGAGGAAGCCGAACTCGAACACGGCGAGCACGGCCGGCTGACCGCCGATCGACGCGATGCCGCAGACGACCGCCTCGTCGGTCGACGTTTTCTGGGCGGCGGCGCGGACGCGCTCGCGGTACTTCTTGGTGTCCTTGAAGTTCAGCGGATCGGTCGTCGTCAGCGCGGTCTCGCGCTCCTCGAACGATCCGGCATCGGCCAGCTGGCTGATCCGCTCGCGGGCGGAGATCCGGAACGGATAGTGGCACTTCGGGCACACGCGCCCGCCGCGCTCCACCTCGGCCCGGTAGATGATCTCCTTGCACGAGTCGCACTTGATCCACAGGCCTTCGGCGATGATGACCTTGCTGCCGCTCGACTCCTCTTTGCGCTTGAACCAGGCCACCGTGACCTACCTCCTCGCCTGGATGGGAGACGTCGGGAGAGGCTCGCGCAGCGGCGCCTTGAGCTCGGCGATGAACTTGCCCACGTCCTCGACGAGGGTGGGCGAGCCGGCGCGCGACTCGACGAGACGAACGATCGCCGAGCCGACGGCCGCGCCGTCGGCGACGCGCCCCACCGTCGCCACCTGCGCGGGCGTGCTGATCCCGAAGCCGACGCACACCGGCATCGCCGTCTCGCGGCGGATGGCCGCGATCTGCGTCGCCATGTCGGCCGGCAGCTGCTGGCGCTCGCCGGTCACGCCGGTGAGCGACACGACGTAGATGAACCCGCGGCTCTTCCGCGCGATCAGGCGCACGCGCGCCAGGGTCGAGGTCGGCGCGACCATGTAGACCAGGTCGAGGCCGGCCGCGGTCGCCTCGGTTCCGAGCGGATCGCTCTCCTCGGGCGGCATGTCCGCGACGATCGCGCCGTCGACACCCGCGTCGACGGCCGTGCGGGCGAACGCCTTCAAGCCGAACGCGAGCACGGGGTTGTAGTACGTGAGCAGCACGATGGGCACGTCGATCTCGGCGCGCAGCCCCGCGACGGTCTCGAGCACCCGCGCCACCGTCGCGCCGCCGGCGAGGGCGCGCGTACCGGCGCGCTGGATCACCGGCCCGTCGGCCAGCGGGTCCGAGAACGGCACCCCGAGCTCGACGACGTCCGCTCCACGGCGCGCGGCCTCGATCACGAGCCGCCGCGTGTCGGCGAGCGACGGGTCCCCGGCCGTGAAGTAGGGCAAGAGCGCGCGCTCGCCGCGGGCGCGGAGCCGGGCGAAGGTCTCGTCGAGGCGGCTCATCCGATCTGCTTCCCGAGCGCCTTGGCGACCACGTGAACGTCCTTGTCTCCCCGGCCCGAGAGACCGATCACGATCGCCTTCGTGCGCGGCAGGGTCTTCGCCAGCTTCATCGCGTGGGCGACGGCGTGGGCCGACTCGAGCGCCGGCATGATCCCCTCGAGCCGCGTCAGCGACTCGAATCCCTCGAGCGCCTCGGCGTCGGTGACCGAGACGAACTCGAAACGGCCCGCGTCACGATAGTAGGCGTGCTCGGGTCCGACCCCGGGATAGTCGAGACCCGCCGAGATGGAGTGCGCGGTCGCGATCTGCCCGTCGTCGCTCTGGAGCAGATAGCTCATGCAGCCGTGGAGCACGCCGACGGCGCCGGCGCTCATCGACGCGCCGTGCCGGCC
This sequence comes from uncultured Candidatus Rokubacteria bacterium, assembly GCA_963789955.1. Lineage (GTDB taxonomy): Bacteria > Methylomirabilota > Methylomirabilia > Rokubacteriales > CSP1-6 > AR31. The sequence continues at coordinate 814,994 of CAWBMV010000001.1, read as the reverse complement.
GGTCGAGATCCCTTCCCCGCCCGGCTCGACACCGATGATCCGCACCTTGCGGTCGTCGATGAACGGATGAAAGAGCCCGATGGCGTTCGACCCGCCGCCGACGCACGCGACCAGCACGTCCGGGAGCTTCTTCAAGCGCGCGCGCGCCTGCCGGCGCGCCTCTCGGCCGATCACCGAGTGGAGGTCGCGCACCATCACCGGGTACGGATGCGGGCCGAGCGCCGAGCCGAGCAGGTAGTACGTCGTCCGCACGTTGGTGACCCAGTCGCGCAGCGCCTCGTTGATCGCGTCCTTCAAGGTGCGGCTGCCGGACTCGACCGAGATCACGCGCGCCCCGAGCAGGCGCATGCGGAACACGTTGAGCGCCTGGCGCTCGACGTCCTCGGCGCCCATGTACACCTCGCACTCGAGCCCGAGCAGCGCCGCGGCGGTCGCGGTCGCCACGCCGTGCTGGCCGGCGCCGGTCTCGGCGATCACCCGCCGCTTGTTCATCCGCGCGGCCAGGAGCGCCTGACCGAGCACGTTGTTGATCTTGTGAGCGCCGGTATGACAGAGGTCCTCGCGCTTGAGGTAGATGCGCGCCCCGCCGCACTGCTCGCTGAGCCGCTCGGCGAAGTAGAGCGGCGTCGGCCGCCCGGCATAGTCCTGGAGCAGGCCGGCGAGGCGGCGCTGGAACTTGCGATCGCGCTTCGCCGACGCCCACGCCTGCTCGAGCTCGATCAGCGGCGCCATGAGCGTCTCGGGGACGAAGCGCCCGCCGAAGCGGCCGAAGTGTCCGCTCGCGTCCGGAAGCGTCCGCTTCATCGGGCGCCCTTGGCCTCGGCCACGAACCGCCACACCTTGTCCGGATCCTTGCGGCCCGGCTGCGCCTCGACCCCCGAGTTCACGTCCACCGCGTACGGGTGCGCGGTCGCGATCGCGCGGGCGACGTTCTCGGGCGTGAGGCCGGCCGACAGGATGATCCGCCACCGCGCATTCGCCAGGTCGCGCGCGATCGACCACTCGATCGGCTGTCGCGCCTCGCCTTCGCTCCAGCGCGCGGCGCTGTCGAGCAGGAGGGCGGCCGCGTGGTTGCGATACTGCAAGAACTTCACGCTCGGGGTGAACGGCGGCATGCCGCCGAGATCATCCGACGGCGCCGGGAGCTTGATCGTCTTGATCACCGGCACCGAGTAGCCTTCGAGGTCCTCCGGCTTCTCGTCGCCGTGGAACTGCAAGGCGCCGAGGCCGCACGCATCCACGATCGACTTGATATGACCGGCCGAGTGATCCCAGAAGATGCCGACCGTCGTCACGAACGGCGGCAGCGCGCGAACGATCGGGGCCACCTGCGCGGGTGTCACGAAGCGCGGCGTGTTCTCGACGAAGATGAAGCCGAGCGCGTCGGCGCCGGCCTCGACCGCCGTCTTCGCGTCCTCGAGGTTGGTGATGCCGCAGATTTTTACTCGGTCATTGTTGAATGGGTGGGGCGGGACGCCCCCCCATTTCCCCCCCGGCTCGCGTTGCGACGGCGCACTGGGTACTGCTTGCGCCGCGGTGCGCGCCTGCTGGCGCGGCGCCCGGTCAGCGCGTACTGCTTGCGCCTCAGCTCGCATCGTCCACCAGCGTCAGCTCCCGGAGCTTCGCGGGGATGTCTGGGGCGCGGACGAGGCCTTCGCCGACGAGGACTGCGTGGGCGCCGGCGGAGACCACGCGGCGGACGTCGGCGGCGGTGAAGAAGCCGCTCTCGCTGACCACGATCGGACCGGGCGGGATCAGCGGGAGGAGCTCGAGCGTCGTCGTGATGTGGGTCTCGAAGGTGGCGAGATCGCGGTTGTTGATCCCGACGATGCGGCTCCCGACCGCGAGCGCCTGGTCGAGCTCGGCGGCGGTGTGGCATTCGACCAGCGCCGCGAGCCCGAGGCCTTTCGCCGCGGCGAGCAGCTCGGCGAGTCGCGCCGGCTCGAGAATCGAGACGATCAGGAGCACCGCATCGGCGCCGGCCGCGCGCGACTCCCAGAGCTGGTAGTCGTCGATCGTGAAGTCCTTGCGCAGGAGCGGGACGTCGACCGCCGCGCGCACGCGGCGCAGGTCGTCGAGGCTTCCCCGGAAGTATTTCTCATCGGTGAGGACCGAGATCGCGTGCGCGCCGTGCGTCGCGTACGTCGTGGCGAGGGCCACCGGATCCAGGCCGCTGGAGAGCACGCCCCGCGACGGCGAGGCCTTCTTCACCTCGGCGATCAGTCGCACCGTGCCCGGTGACGGACGGAGCGCGCCTTCGAAGTCGCGCGTGGCGGGTGCCGCATCGCAGTGGCGCTCGAGCGTCGCGCGCGGCACCGCGGATTTCCGCCGGGCCACCTCAGCGCGCGTGTTGGCGACGATCTCGTCGAGGACCGACATAGCTCGGCGCTAGAAATCGCGCCGGAGCCCCTGCCGTCGCAGCGTGTCGAGCGGGATCGACCTGAGCTGCTCGAGGACGAAGTCGCGGATCGTGCGCGGGGGCGGCAGATCGCGGACGATGCGTCCGCCGCGGACGAGCGGCTTGAGCACGGACTCCCAGGCGCCGCCGTCGGGCGGACGCTGCCCCGCCGGGACGACGACGGTCTCGCGCGTGCCCTGGCGTCGGTAGACTTCCTTGGCGCCGGACCACTTGCCGCGCTTGGCCATGGGCTTCCCCTCGATCTCCATGATGTCGAGGGCGAAGTTGAGCACCGGCGCGTTGGCGATCGACGTCCCGACACCGTAGCCGTCGGCGACGGGGTTGAGGCCCATGATCTCGTACTCGTCGACACCGCCGGAGGCGAGGATCTTCACGTGGTTGTAGCCGCGCAGGTCGAGCTCCCAGCGCACCTCTTCGAGGATGCGATAGAAGTCGCCTCGGCGCGACGACGGCGTGTCCAGGCGGACCGCGTAGAGGTCCTTGCCGAGGGCCTCGGCGACCCGGATCGCCTCGAACTTCTCGTCCTGCAAGCGTGTCGATCAGCGCGACCCGCCGCACCTTCGGGTCGACGACCGTGTCGAAGGCCCGAAGCGCCTCCACCGTGTCGCCGATCATCAGGACGAGCGAGTGCGGGATCGTCCCCATGGGGTCGGCGTCGATCAGCTCGGCGGACTTCGTCACCGCGACGCCGTCGCACCCGCCGATGAAGGCGTTGCGCTCGATCATCGGCGCCAGAGTGGGATGCATGCGGCGCGCGCCGAACGAGATGACCTGACGCTCGCCCGCCGCCTTCTTGCAGCGCGCCGCCTTCGTGGCGATGCCCGAGGCCTGGCACAGCAGTCCGAGCAGCGCCGTCTCGTACTTCGCCCATTCGACGTAGGTGCCTTCGATGCGGAGGACGGGCTGGTAGGGCTCGAACACGAGGCCCTCGTCCATCGCGGAGACGTCGACCGGCTGGCCCTCGAGGAGCGCGGCAACCTCCTCGATTCCCGCGAGGATGCCCCACTGCCAATCCTCGGGAAGGGACTTCACGTAGACCTCGGCCTTGACGCGCTTCCGGTCATTCCGATGGGTCAGGATCTGGACGGTGCGCGTGAAGTAGACGTCGGAGACTTCGCCGCTCTTGATGTCGGCGTCGGCAGCGGTGTGAAACGGGCGCTTCGGGGCGTTCGGCATAGTGTCTGTGACCCTCGGGTCACTACTAAGGTGGCGAAAAGTGTGTCAGAACCTTGAGGTCAAGTCAAACTTGCTACTCCGGAGGTAGGGGGCGGGGGTGGTGGGAGGGGTCTTGGGACCACGCGGCACGCTTGCGCGCTGCCCGCGGCGGCTGGGCTCCATCTGGGCGCTCGACTTGCGCATGGGCCCTTGGAGGGAACGGGTCCCAAGACCCCTCCCACCACCCCCGCCCCCTACCTCCGGAGCGTTCGCGGTCTTTACATAGGTAGTCAGAGCCTAGAGCAGAAGCAAAGCCTCGAACATGAGCAGAGATCGGAGGCTTCGAACGGTGGACGGCCCGCACCCGGCGGGGTTAGAGGTTGAGGGATTTTAGGTAGGTGCGGAAGTCGGCGGCGAGGTCGGGGCGGGCGAGGGCGAATTCGACGGTGGCTTTGAGGAAGCCGAGCTTGTCGCCCGTGTCGTAGCGGCGCCCCTCGAACTCGACCGCGTACATCGGCCGGCGCGCGCGCAAGGTGCGGAGCGCGTCGGTCAGCTGGATCTCGCCGCGGGCGTCGGGCTTGGTGCCGGCGAGGATCTCGAAGATCTCGGGAGGCAGGACGTAGCGGCCGATGATGGCCAGATCCGACGGCGCGTCCTTCGCCTTGGGCTTCTCGACGAGGTCGAGGATCTCGTACACGCGGCTCTCGACCTGCCGGGCCTTGATCACCCCGTACTGATGGATCTGATGCTGCGGCACGCGCTGGACCGCGATCACCGGCGCCTGCTGGCGAGCGCTCACGTCGAGCAGCTGGCGCATGCACGGCACCTGCGCCGCGATGATATCGTCGCCCAGGAACACGGCGAAGGGCTCGTCACCGACGAGCGAGCGCGCGCAGAGGATCGCGTGGCCGAGCCCGAGCGGCTCGCGCTGGCGCACGTACGAGACCGACGCGAGCTCCGAGATAGTCTTGATCTGGGTGAGCTCGTCGGTCTTGCCGCGGTCGTTCAGGTAGTACTCGAGCTCGAAGGCTGAATCGAAGTGATCCTCGATCGCCCGCTTACCGCGGCCGGTCACGATGATGATCTCCGAGAGCCCCGAGGCCACCGCCTCCTCGACGACGTACTGGATCATCGGCTTGTCGACGAGCGGGAGCATCTCCTTCGGCTGCGCCTTCGTCGCGGGGAGGAACCGGGTGCCGAGCCCTGCGGCGGGGAAGACCGCCTTGCGCGCCTTCATGGCGTCATTATACGTGCGGCATCCGCGAGGTCCGGCGCCGGCGCAAGAGCACGAAGGCCGTGACGTACGTGAACGCGCCCGCCACCGTCCCCACGGCCGCGGTGCCGATCAGCAGCGCCAGCGAGACGTTGCGCAAGAGATCGAGCATGTCGGCCGCTGAAAGAGCCGAGGACGACTGCAAGAGCTCGGCGATCTCCGCGACGTCGGCCCCGTGGAGATCCGGCAGGACGAGGGCGCCGATCCGCAGCGCGAAGCCGTACACGAGCGGCGCGAACCACGGCAGGTTGAGCCAGGCTCCCGTCACCGTCACCGCCCGATTCAGGCGGCAGACCGTGGCGACCGCCAGCGACAGGAGTGTCTGGAGACCGTAGAACGGCGTGCAGCTGATGAAGACGCCGACGGCCAGCGCCAGCGCCACGCGCCACGGCGGATCGTCGAGCCGCAGCACCGCGCCGAACCGCGCGACGATCGCGCCCCGGAGGCGGTTCAAGGGCGCGGACGCCACCGGCCGACTCCCTCCAGGACCGCGACGATCGCGAGGACGCACGCGGCCTGGACCAGGATGAGCACCGCCTCGCGCGGGGTCGCGTCCTTCAGGAGGATCGCGGAGAGGCCGAGCGTCGAGGCGAGAAAGAAGATCAGCAGCACGCTCTGCTTGCGCGTGAGGCCGAGCGCCTCGAAGCGGTGATGAATGTGGTCCCGCCCAGTGTAGGCCAGCCACTCGTGCAGCGAGTGCACCTTGCCCGTCACGATCCGAGCGACTCCGACGAATCCGATATCGAACAACGGCACCCCCAGGATCAACGACGGCGTCAGCAGCGCGATGATCGGGTCCCCCTCAGACCATTCTCCCATCACTGCGAGCCCGGCGAGCGTGAACCCGATAAAAGTCGCGCCGCTGTCGCCCAGGAAGATGCGGGCACGTCCCGGACGGAAGTTATAGGGTAAAAACCCTAGACAAGCTCCGACCAGCGCGGCCGACAGGTACATCAGGTAGCGCTGCTCCGTCTGCAGCGCCGCGATGCTGAAAAAGATCCCGGCGATCCCGCCGAGGCCCGCGGCCAGGCCGTCCATCCCGTCGAGGAACTGGACCGCGTTGGTGACCGTGACGAACCAGAGGATCGTGAGCAGAACATTGATCCACACGAACCCGGGCACCCAGAGCGGCGTCACGTTGAGCACGACGCCGTAGGCGATCGCGGCCGCCGCGGCGCCGATGTGCCCCACGAGCTTGAGCGAGGCCGGGAGATCGGTGAGGTCGTCCAGGATCCCGATGCCGACCACGAGCGTCGCGCCGACGACGACCCCCTTGAGCTGGAGCGAGAAGTCGAAGCTCGTGAGCACCGTGACGGCGAAGCCGCAGTAGACCGCGGCGCCGCCCAGGAGCGGGGTCGCGACCTCGTGCACCTTGCGCGCGGCCGGCATGTCGAGCACGCGCCACCGCTGCGCGATCATGCGCGTCATCGGCGTCGCGAAGAAGGCGACCGCGAACGCCAGCATGACCAGGTAGAGCCACGGCAAGCGCGCCGCGTGATCGCGACCCCAGATCGGCACCAGCAGGAGCAGACCCACCAGCGCCAGCCTCATGAGGTGCGGCGCCGACGGGCCCGGCGTCACGAGACCGGATTGAATCGCGGTCGACACGCGCGGGAAGCGATCCGGCTCGTTCATCACGCGAGCGCCTCGGCGAGCGCGGAGGCGACCGTATCGGCCTCGCCATCGGTGAGGAGCGGATAGCACGGAATCGACAGGCACTGACTCCACAGCCGCTCGGCATTCGGATAGCCCGAGAGCCCGAGCGCCCGGTGGATCGGACGAAAGACCGGACGCCGAGCCGCGACCCCCCGGCGCTCGAGGTGCGCCAGAACGGGATCGAGCGGCGTGTCGACCGCGATCACGAAGCGGTGGTACACGTGACGCTCGCCGGCGTCGGCCGGCACGCGGCAGCGTGGCGCGCGCGCCAGCGACGCGCGATAGCGCGCGGCGAGCGCGCGGCGCCGCGCGATGAAGGTGTCCAGCCGCGCCAGCTGGCTCCGGCCGAGCGCGGCCTGCATGTCGGTCATCTTGTAGTTGAAGCGCGGCGTCAGCTCGGTGCGCTCGTCGTAGTCGCGCGTGTCCCGCGCGCGCGCGACGAGATCGGCGGGGCCCACGACCGCTCCCCCCTCACCCGTGGTGAGGAGCTTGGTCGCGTAGAAGGAGCACACCGCGAGTCCGCCCCGCGCGCCGACCTGTCGCCCTCCGAGGGTGGCGCCGAGCGTCTGCGCACAGTCCTCGACGAGCGGGACACCCAGGCGCTGGAAGTCGGCGAGGTCGACCGCGAGCCCGAACGGGTGCACGACGATGACCGCGCGTGTTCGCGGCGTGCGCCGGCGGGCCGCGTCCTCGGCGGAGAGTCCGAGCGTCTCGGGATCGGCATCGGCCAGCACCGGGCTCCCGCCGCAGCGTGTGACCGCCTGGTACACCGCGTCGCAGACGTAGGTCGGGATGATGACCTCGTCGCCCGGGCCCACTGCCAGGGCACGGAGCGCGAGCTCGAGGGCCGCGCTACCGGAGCTGACGGCCGCCGCGGCGGAAACGCCTAGCCGAAGTGCGAGCTCGTGCTCGAGTCCCGCGACCTCGGGCCCCTGCGCGAGCTGGCCGCCGCGGACGACACGCGCGACACGCTCGGCGTCGTCGTCGCTCAGGGTCGGCCGCGAGTGGGGAATGATGCGCTCAGCCCCGGCAATCACCTCAGAGATTCAGGAGCAGTCGGACCGACTGGAAGGCCTCCGCGAACTTGACTCGCGCCTGGATGCCGCGGAAGTTCGCGCACGACCGAGCGAGCTCCAGGATCGTCAGGTCCTCGATGTTGGTCTTCGTCACCTGGGATTCGTGCGCCGCGAGCCCGGCCAGCTTCGTCTCGAGCACGTCGGCGATGTCGGTGGCGCAGTTCGGCGTGAAGTTCACCGTCGAGGGCACTTCGAAGAACAGGAGGTTCGGCACGTAGCGCGTCGCCGACATCGCGCTCTGGGCCAGGTTGCGGTGGTCCTGGTGCGTGTCCTCGGGCGAGTTGACGAAGATCATGCGCGGGTCGGTCTTGCGGATCACCGCCTCGAGACGGACGATCAGCTCGCGCGTCAGCGGCACCTCGGTATCGCGATAGTCGCCCCAGAACACCTCGCGCACGCCCAGGATCCGGGCCGCGTCCTTCTGCTCGCGCCGGCGCACCTCGGACTCGCCACCGAGCGCTCCGTCCGAGGCGACGAACATGTAGACCGCGTGACCCCGCAGCGCGTACTTGGCGAGCATGCCGCCGCAGCCGTACTCGATGTCGTCGGGATGGGCGCCGAGGGCGAGGATGTTCACTTATTTCGTCTCGGGCGAGAGGCGCGACCACGTGCTGCCCTCACTGAGGATCTCCGAGGGCCTCATCGCCGTGATTCAATAGTAGGTCAAGGGTCGAAAGAAACGGAGCAAATTCACCATGTTCCTGGCCATAGACGGGGTGCTCGTACTGCTGGGTTTCGACGGCGATCCCGGCCGCCTCGAACTGCGCGATATCCATATAAAGGGCGCCGTCCCGGCCGGCTAGATAGGTATCGGCGCCGACCGCGCGGCAGAGCCCGACCAATCGGGCAGTCGCGTCACCCTGCGCCTCCGCCGGGAGCCCCAGCTCCGATGCGAGCCGGGTCGGCGTCGTGACTCCGAGCTTGCCGGCCAGCCATTCGGCACTGGCGATCGCGACGGGAGCAAGGTGGTCCCACGTCCGGCCGTAGAACGCGTGGAGCTCGTCGCGGTATCGGCGCCACCCCTGAGCTCCGCTGTACGCGCTCTCGATCGTGGCGAGGTGGCGGGAGCACCAGTTCTGGCTCGAGTCGACCAGCACGTCGCGGATCGGAGTGCCCAGCTTGGCGCGAACCGGCACGGTCAGCCACCGTGGTCCCTCGCGCGTCTTGATCCGGTTGCGGTTCTGCCAGCCGTTCTTCTCGTACTGCACGGTGTCGAGAAAAATGAACAGGTCGGCGGCGGCCCATTTGGCGAAGTAGCCGAGCCACGGCAGGTAGTGCGGCTGGTGGATGGCGATCTTCATCGGCGGCCGGCCGCGATCACAGGCGTCTCACGAAGATCGGGTTGCTGAGTAGACGTCCGGGCCCGCGCACCTCGAGCCGGTAGAACGTCGGCGAGCCGTCGAAGACGTCGCGGTGAACGGTCCGAAACGGCGGCGGTCCCGTCCACGCTCTGACGACCGTGCCGTTGCGCACGAGGGTCACGCGCACGTCGCGAGCCGCCGCCGTGCCCGCGGTCGCCTCCACGGCGATCGTGACCTCGACCGGCGTCGCCTCGGAGGCGCGCGCGACATCTCCCGAGATCGCGACGGAGCTCCCGGCGCGGACCGAGAATTCCGTCAGCGACAGCTCCGCCCCGGCGTCCTGCTCCACCGCGTAGAACCGTCCGCGCTTCAGCGCGTCGAGCACGGCGCGCTCGGTCCGCTCCTCGACCAGGAACACGGTGCGGATCTTCCCGAGGGTCTTGCCCGCCGTGAATCCGTGGAAGCCCGATTCGCCCACGGCCCACCCGGGCCGGCTCCGGTCTCCGGCCGCGAACTCGCCGAGCAAGCGGTCCCAGGATCCCCCGGGCCGCTCGACGCGCGTCGTGTCCTCGTACACGGCGCCGAAGGCCGTGTACCGCGCCGTCCTCAGGAGATCGTCGGGGTACGGCGGCGTGTACCAGGAGACCTTGACCGGTCCCATCCACTGCTCGCCCGCATCGCGCGCCTCGGGAAACGACCACACGGTGACGCCGCCCAGCCGGTCGACGTAGTCGATGAGATCTTGATGCGGGGCGAGCCCGAGATCGTGGTACGGCGGGTACGGATCCTCGGCGAACGGCCATCCGCGCACGACCGCCAGCACCGCGACGCCGCAGAGGATCGCGCCGGCGACCCATCGGCGCTGCGTGACCACGACCACCACACGGCCGACCCGGCGAAGTCCGCGCCGCTTGCGCATGAGCAGATAGACGCCGGGTATGACGAGAAGGGCCGGCAGCGCGTCGAGCACCGACGACCAGCCGAACCCGCCGATCCTGTGACCGGTGACCGGCAGCGCGCGCAGCCCCGCCTCGTCGAGACCGAAGAGCAGCATGTTCTTCTGCGTCTCGTGTACCGCCATGTCGAGCGCCAGCGGCGACCCGGTCCAGTAGTAGTGCGGCAGCACCTCCACGCCGGGGACGATCAGGACACGCGGGTTCGCCGCGCGCGCCTGGGCGACGCGCTCGAGGTAGCGATCGATCCCGAGATCGAGCACCGAGCGCTCGTCGCGAACCGCGCGAGTCAGCGCCCTGAATGGCGGCAGCCCGTACTCGACGCGCAGGAGATAGTTCTCGGTGAGGAGGAGCGCCCCGATCCCCTGCTTCTCGGCCATCGCGGTGAGCTGCTCCAGCGCGAAATCGCCGGTGGAGAGATCCGAATGGAGATGGAGCACCGACGGCAGCCGCTCGAGCGCGTCCGCCGTGCCGGCGATCGAGATCGCCACGCCGGCCAGGGCGCACACCACGACGGCGAGCCACGCGGCGCGACGAATCACCGAAGCCCCTTGGCGCGAACCAAGGTCGCGTAGACCGCCAGCAGCTTCTCGCTCGCGACGGCCGTCGAGAACGCCTCGGCTCGCCGCACCGCGGCCTCGCCGAGCTTGCGCCGTAGCGCGGGGTCCCGTCCGAGCTCGATCAGCGCCGCCGCCAGCGCATCGACGTCTTCGGGCTCGACCAGTCGGCCGCACTCGCCATCGGTGACGACGTCGGGAATCCCGCCGACCGCGGTCGCGACGACCGGCAGCCCGAGCGCCATTGCCTCGACGATGACACGCCCCATCCCTTCATTCCGCGACGGCACGGCCACGACGTCGGCGGCCGCCAGGTACGACGCCATATCGGTGGTCTCGCCCGTCATCCGGAGCCGCTCGGTCACTCCCATCGACGCGGCGATCGCCCCGAGATGCGCCCGCTCGGCGCCGTCACCCACGAGCAGCACCCGTGCCGACGGGATCTGCGCGACGACGGCCGGAAGGGCGCGAGCGAGAAGATCGAAGCCCTTGATCGGCACCAGACGACCGAGGCCCACCACGACGAACGCGTCAGGATCGAGGCCCAGACGCGCGCGCGCCCCGCCGCGCGGCGGGCGCCGCGGCGCGAAGCTCGGTCGGTCGGCACGCCGCTCGGCACCGCGACGTACTGCTCGGCGCGCCCGATATCGCGCGCCAGATGCTCCTGGGTGCCGCGATCGGTCAACGTGATGATGCGGTCGGTCCAGCGCGCCGCCCGGCGCTCGAGCGTGGTGAAGACGGCCGTCCGGCGCGGGCTGTAGTAGCCGTAGAAGATGTGGCCGTGCGGCTGGTGGATCACCGCGGGCACACGCGCGATCACCGCCGCGAGGCGGCCGATGAATCCGGCCTTCGAGGTGTGCGTGTGGACGATCGCCGGCCGCTCGCGCCGGATCAACCGCACGAGCTCGGCGAGCGCGGTGAGGTCGGCGAGCGGCGCCACCTCGCGCCCCAGCGCCGGAATGTCGACGACCCGGCACCCGCGCCGCCGCGCGTCGGCGAGCGACGAGGCGTCGGACTCCCGGAACGACGTCGCCAGGATGCAGTCGTAGCCGGCGCGATCGAGCGCGACGCACGACGCGATCGTGTTCTCCGACGAGCCGCCGAGCGTGAGCCGCGTGATCGGGTGCAGGACGCGCAGGCTCATCGCGGCCCCTTGCGCGCGTAGAGCTCCACCGACGGTCCGACGAGCCAGCGGTCGCGCGAGAGCTCGGCCACCGCCGCCGCGCCCGCGGCGATCGTCGCGCGGCCCCAGTGCGGCAAGGTGTCGACGGCCGCGGTCTTCGCCACGGGCTCCCGGGAGGCCGGCGCGGAATTCGAGATCTCGAGCACCTGAAAGCCCGCGCGTTCCACGAGCTGCCGGAGACCCGCCGGCGTGAACGCGAAGTGGTGGACCGCCGGGTAGGTATCCCAGCCGCGAGATCTCACCAGCGGGCCGAGCGCGATCAGGAGTCTCGCCCACGGCCGGTGAAACCGAGCGTTGGGCACGCGAAGGGCGAGCAGCCCGCCGGTGGCGAGCACCCGATGGGCCTCGCGCAGGATCGTGAGCGGCTCGTGCGCCTGATCGACCACGTTGACCAGGGTCACCATGTCGGCCGTCCCGCCGCGGAACGGCAGGAGCGCGCCGTCGGCCTGGATCGCCGGCGTCTCGCCCGCTCGCCGGGCGACGGCACACGCCGGGTGCGCGATGTCCGTGCTGATCGCGAGCCAGCGACGGCCGTGCGCGAGCCCGGCCAGGTGCCCGCCGCCGGATCCCACGTCGATCAGGCGTGGGCGCTTGGACGGCTCGCGGCCCAGCGCCGCGAGCCGGTCGAGGAGCGCGCCGAACAGGCGCGTCCGCTCCGAGGTCACCTGCTCCGGGGCAAAGAGGAGCGGATACTCCGTCTCGTACGTGTGCCGCAGCTCGGATTCTGTCGGCAGCTCCGTCGACAGCGAGCTCCGACAGCTCGGACAGCGGCGATAGCGCACGCCTCGATAGACGAGCGCGCTCCGACGGGTCACGCTACCGCACGCGGCGCAGCTCGAAGCCGGATCGCCTCCGGAGAGCGTCGCCGGCATCTTCGACGGCATGACCTCACCGCCGGCGCTCGCCAGGTGCCGGAGCGTCCCGTCGAGCTCGTCGGTGGCGCGCTCCCAGGTGTAGTGGCGCTCGACGTGCTCGCGACACGCCGCGCGGAGCCGCGCGTAGGCGTCCGGATCGCGTTGCTTGTCCGCGAGGAAGCGCTCGAGATCCTCGGCCATCACCTCGGGCGTCGTCCCGCGGAACACGAGCGACGGGCACAAGGTTCTCAAGATCTCGGGCGTGGCGCCGACGGGCGTGCCGAGAACGGGCGTCCCGCAGGCGAGCGCCTCCACCGTGACGAGCCCGAATCCCTCGAGCTCGCGCGTGGGCAGCACGAAGAGGTCCGCGGCCTGGTAGTACCGTGGCAGGTCGGCGTCGGGCACGAAGCCCAGGAACCTCACGTGATCGCCGAGGCCGAGCGCCCGGCTCTGCGCCTCGAGCGCGCCGCGAAGGGAGCCGGCGCCGCCGATCAGCAACACGGCGCTCGGATAGCGGGCTTTCAGACGACTCATCGCTTCGATCAGGTTGTCGAGGCCCATCCGCGCTTCCAGGTTGCGCACGGTCAGGAGCAGCGGGCGATCGGTCGGAAGCCCGAGCGCGCCTCGGATCGCTCCGCGGTCGGGCGCCGGCGCGAACCGATCCGTCGCCGCGGCGCCGCGGATTCGCACGATGCGCTCCCGCGGTACGGCGTAGAGCTTCCAGAGCTGCTCGGCGGAGAAGTCGCTCAGCACGTGGACGAGGCGAGCGCGTCTGAGGCAGGCGCGCTCGATCGCCCAGAGCATCGCGGTGCCCGTCGCGCCGAACAGTCCGGCGCGATGGCGCGCCGTCATCCCGTGGCGCGAACGATACTCGAGCGGCGCCGGCGAGTAGAAGCTGTAGAGGCTCGGGAGCCGAGCGCCGGCGCGTGACGCGAGCGCGCCGTACCCGGCGAGCGGCTGATGGACGTGCAGCACGTCGGCCGGCTCTTCGCTCAGCGCCGCCGCCACGGCACGACGCGCTTCGAAGACCGAGCTCCTGATGAATCGCGCGATCGAGCGCCGGTCGGCGATGAACTGCCGGATCCTCACGCCCTCGCGCTCGATCGAGACCGGCGCGGTCGCGTCGGGGTCGGCGCGGCTGACCACCCGCACGTCGTGACCGCGCCCGGCGAGACGCCGCGCCTGCTCCCAGAGCATCCGCTCGCCCCCGCCCAGCGGCCGCGACGGTGAGACGTCGGAGACCATGAGCACGCGCAGCCGGCCGTTCATGCGCGGGTCACCGCAGGCTCCAGCGGCCGCGGTCGTCGAGGTATTCGCGCATCCACAGCTCGAGCATCATCAGCGTCCAGAGCCGATCGGCGTGGGTGCGCGCGCCGCTCAGATGCTCGCGCTTCAGGACTTCGACGGCGCCCGCCTCGAACAGGCCTCGCGCGCGGACACAGTCCGGCGCCAGCAGATCGTCGAGGGTCGGCCGCAGGTCGCGGCGGAGCCACTCGCCGAGCGGAATCATGAAGCCCTGCTTGCGATGCGCGAGCACCTCGTCGGGCAGCACGCCGGCAAACGCCGTCTTCAGGAGTCCTTTCAGCCGGCCGCCCGGCATCTTGCTCCGCGGCGAGAGCCGCAGGCTCTCCTCGATGATCCGGTGATCGCAGAAGGGCGCGCGCACCTCGAGCGAGCTGGCCATGCTCATCCGATCCGCCATCGTCAGGAGATCGTCCGGGAGGTAGGCGGCGAGATCGACGCGGAAGGCGCCGTCCACCGGGTCGCCGTGGCCGCCGGTCGCGAAGGCGCGCTGCTGGAGCTCGTCCACGCCGGCGCCGAGATGCGCGGCCAGCGCGGGCGTGACGAGGCGCGCGAGCGCCGTGTCGCCGAAGAACCGGGTCCAGCCGATGTAGCGATCGCCGGGCGCGGCATCGGGCTCGGCCGTGAAGCGCCGGGCCCAGTCGGCCCAGTTCCGGCTCGACGCCGAGTCGGGCAGCCGGACGACGAGCGCCCGAGCGGCGTGACGCAGCCAGCGCGGGAGCTTGCCGTGGAGCGCCGAGACCCGGAGCCCGAGATAGCGCGGATAGCCGCCGAACGTCTCGTCGCCGCCGATTCCCGAGAGCGCGACCTTGACGTGGCGCGCGGTCGCCTGCGCGACGACGTACGTGGGAATCGCCGAGGAGTCGGCGAACGGCTCGTCGAACGCGCGCACGATGTCCGGCAGGATCGCGCGGACGTCGGGCTCGAGGATCTCCTCGTGATGGTCGGTCGCGAAGCGTTGCGCCACCAGCCGTGCGTACTGGCAGCTCGTCGTAGGACGGCGCGGCGCGCCCGAAGCCGACCGAGAAGGTGGCGATTCGGCCCGACGTCACCTCGCGCATGCTGGCCACGACCGCGCTCGAGTCGACGCCGCCCGACAGGAACACGCCCAGCGGCACGTCGCTCTCGAGGCGGAGGCGGACCGCGTCACGCAATGCCGCGCGGATCGCCACGACGCTCTCCTCCCGCGTGACGCGAGCTCCTGCGGACGCCGTCACCCTGGGCAGATCCCAGTAGCGGCGCTGCGTGAGGCGGCCGCCCGCGAGCGTCGCCGTGTGCGCGGGCGGGAGCTTCTGGATCGAGTCGAAGATCGAGCGCGTCGCCGGTGTGTAGCCGAAGGCGAGGTAGTGATGGAGCGCCGTCCAGTCGATCGATCGGGTGACGGCCGGATGGCACAGGAGCGCCTTGGGCTCCGACGCGAAGAGAAAGAGCCGGTCGCGGTGCCAGTAGTAGAGCGGCTTCTTCCCGAGCCGGTCGCGCGCGATGAACAGGCGGCGCTCGGCGTCGTCCCAGATGGCGAAGGCGAACATCCCGGCGAGCCGTTCCACGCACGCTTCGCCGTGGACCGCGTACGCGTGCAGGATCACCTCGGTGTCGCTCCGCGTGCGGAACCGGCGCCCGGCCGTCATGAGCTCGGCGCGGAGCTGGCGGAAGTTGTAGATCTCGCCGTTGAAGACGACCCAGTAGCGCCCGGTCTCGTCGCTCATCGGCTGCCGTCCGGTCACGAGATCGATGATCGCCAGGCGGGTCATTCCGAGCCCGACCTCACCGGCGGCGTGGATCCCCGAGTCGTCGGGCCCGCGGTGCTTGAGGAGCCCGAGCATCGTGGGCAAGAGCTCCGGCGGCGTGGGGCCGACGTGGCCGGCGATCCCGCACATCAGCGTGTCCCCACGGGCGCGGGCTCAGACGCGACGACGCGGTCGTTCACGTCGCGCAGGAGCGCCAGGATGCGCCCGGTGGTGCGTGCCGGTGTGTAGAGTCCCGCGCGCGCGATCGAACGGCGCCGGAGATCGTCGGCGAGCGCGGGATCGGACAGCACGCGCGCGAGCACCGACGCGAGCTCTCGCTCCTGCTCCGCGTCGAAGAGGAGACCCGCGTCCCCGACGACCTCGGGCAGCGCGGCGCGATTCGAGGTGATCACCGGCGCCCCGCAGGCCATCGCCTCGAGCACCGTCGAGCCGAAGCCTTCTTCCAGGGACGGCGTGACGTACACCGCGGCCTCCGAATAGAGCGCGGGGAGATCCGCGTCGTCTACTCGGCCCGAGAAGATCACCCGGTCCGTGAGGCCGAGCGACTCGGCGAGCCGGGCGAGCTCGGGCCGGCCCTCGCCGTAGCCGCCGGCCAGGACGAGCGTGTGCCGACTGCGCACCGGGCCGGGCAACAGCGCGAAACCGCGGATGAGCCTCGGAATGTTCTTGTGCGGGTTGAAGTTCCCGACGTAGAGGACGTAGGGCGACGTCAGCGCGTACCGCGCACGGGCCGCTGCCGTCAGCGACGCGGGCCTGAACTCGGCGCCCAGCGCGACCGGGATCACGCTGACCTTGGCCGCGCTCACGCCCAGCCGCGCCACGATCTCGCGCTTGGAATATTCCGAGTCGCTGATGATCGCCGTCGCGCGACCGGCATACGTTCGAGCCGCGCGTGTCACGATCGCCTCGTAGACGGGCCGGTGCCGTCCGGGATAGTTGATGAAGTACAGATCGTGGATCGTGAGCACGACCGGACACGGTGCGCGGACCGGACCCTTGTAATAAGGCGAGAGCAACACCGTGATGCCGTCGCGGGCGAGCGCGCGCGGCAAGGTCACCTGGTCCCACCACTGGGTCCACGAGCCGTCGAGCGTCGTGAACGTGACGCCGGCAAGCGTCTGGTCGAGTCCCGCTCCGGGGTCGCCGTAGACGACACAGGACCAGCCATCGCGCGAAGCAGCGCGCAGGATCTCGAGCAGATACCGCCCGATCCCCGTGCGCACGCCGGGCCGGAGCTCGCGCCCGTCGACGCCGAGTCGCATCGGTCTCGTCGGGCTCACGGCCACCGGCGCCTCGCCTCCGGCGCGACACGCCCGAGGACTTCGTCGTACACGCGCTCGACCGCGTCGACGTGGGCGCCCAGACTGAAGGTCGATTCCGCGCGTGCGCGCCCGGCGGCGCCCAGACGGGCGGCGCGCGTCGGCTCGTCGAGCAGCGTGCGCACCGCGTGCGCGAACGCGACCGGATTGGCGGGCTCGACCAGGAGCCCGGTCTCGCCGTCGAGCACGATGTCGGGGATGCCGCCGACGTTCGTCGCGACGACCGGACAGCCCATCGCCATCGCCTCGACCAGCACGCGGCCGAACCCTTCGCTCTCGGACGGCAGGACGAACACGTCGGCGAGCGTCAGCAGCTCGGCGACGTCGTCGCGCCACCCCGTGAAGTGCACGTGCGACGCGAGGCCGAGGCGACGCGCCTGGGCTTCCAGCTCGCTCCGGAGCTCGCCGTCGCCGACGAGGATCCAGTGCACACCGGGCTTCGTCCTCTCGAGCAGCGCGGCGCCGTCGAGGAGGTGCCGGTAGCCCTTCTCGGGCACGTGCCGTCCGATCGACACCGCGATCGGCGTCGGACGGCGCAACCTGAAGTTCGGCGCGCACGGTTGCCGACGGTGGCCGCGGAGCGAACCGCTTCAGGTCGACCCCGTTCGGAACCAGCCGGACCTTCGCCGGCGCCGACGCGAACCGGCGCGCGACCGCTCGCGACGTCGCGACGACGACGGTGGCGAGCGCGCACAGGGCGCGGTCGACGAGGCCGTCGCTGTCGGCGATGCGAACGTGCCAGAGCGTCGGGCCGCGAGGCCAGTCGCCCGGCGACTCCCGCGTAGGCCATCGCACGCGACCCGTTGGCGTGAACCAGCGCCGCGTCGGTGACCCGAATGAGGCGAACGAGCGCCCGCACGCTGTCGACGCCGGCGAGGCTCGGCCGGCGCAATGAAGGCAGCGGAATCACGTGGACGGGCAGCTCGAGATCGCGCGCGCGCGCCGCGACCTCACCGTCCTCGGGGACGACGAGGATCGGCGCCCAGCGGTCGCGGTCGAGACCGCGCAGGAGATCCATGAGGCTCAGCTCGCCGCCGCCCACGATGGTGCCGTGGTTCGACACGACGAGGATCGACGCGGGGCGGGACGGCCGCTCACCCACGTTCGTTGACCACCAGGATCCGCAGCCGGTCGGCCGGAGCGGCGTCGAAGTCGCGAAGGACGTCCAGCCCCGGAGGCGGCGGACCCCAGAGCAAGGGAATCAGGCCCGGCCGATCGAAGAAGAACTCGCGGCTGTCGAGCACCACGAGCCGCGCGCCCGCCTGTCGGGCGGCCGCCAGCAATTCCTCCGGCCCGATCCGCGGGAGCGGAACCCAGCGGCGCTCGCTGTAGAACGCGACGAGCGGCTTGCGGTCGAGCAGGACCGCGTCGCGGGGCTGCGTCTCGGCGACCCAGCGCGCCGCCTGCCGGTAGAGCGCCGCGCCGGCGTCCGGGCGCAGGACGGGCTGGAAGGTCCACGGCACCAGGACGAGCGCGACGAGGAGCGCCATGGCGAGCGACCAGCGCCAGCCGCGGCGCGCGTCGGTCAAGGTCACGGCCGCCCAGAGCGTGCCGACCGCGGCGAACGGCAGAATGAACGGCAGGATCGGGAGAAAGATGCGCGGCTCGACGTGGAACGCGAGCGACGCGAAGGGCGGCAGCGCGGCGGCGAGCAGGACCGCGTCGCGACCGAGCCATCCCGTCGTCCGGCCGCGCGCCAGCACGCCCGGCAGCACGAGCAGGAGCAAGACCCACGGCAAGAGATCCGGCACCGCGTACTTCTGGAAGAGCAGCAGGTTCTCGAGCACGCGCATCGGCAGCGGGCTCGGCGCGGCGGCGGCGCCCGTCGACAGCGGCAGGTTGTGATCGATCTTGCCGCTGAGCGTGAAGTGCCCCCACACCTCGGCGAGGTACCAGACGTACGGCGCGACGACGACGACGAACACCAGGACGGCGGCGCCCAGCCACGGCAGGACCGTCCCGGCGCGTTCCCGTCCGGTGACGATCATGAACACGACGATCACGACGAGGCCGACGAGGTAGAGCGCGCCCTCGGGCCGCACCAGGTAGGCCAGCCCGAAGCAGAGACCCGCGAACGGGATCAGCGCTCTGGGGCCGCCCACCAGCCCGCGCCGCGCGGCCAGCACGCCTGACACCAGCACGAACGTGTAGGTCGCCTCGCACAGCACGGAGGCCGAGTTCTGCACGAGCCGCGGATGCACCGCGATGAACACCGCGGAGAGCAGCGCGGCTTGACGCCCGACGATCGAGCGAGCGAGGGCGAACGCGGGCAGGATCACGAGCGCGCCGAAGAAGGCCGAGACGAGCCGGCCCGCCATCTCCCAGTCGCCGATCAGCGGCTGGGCGAGCGCGATGCAGATCGGATACAGCGGGTGAAACAGCGGATCGAAGGGCGAGCCCGTCGCCTGGAACTGCTTCGCGACCGTCACGTAGACGACGCCGTCGGGCTGGATGACCTGGAGGAACTCGGCGACGAGCACCCGGATGCCGAACGCCAGCGCGGCCACCGCCAGCGCCAGGATCACGCGCCACCTCGCACGATCGTCTCGTAGAGCTCCGCGGTGGCCTTGGCGCTCTCCGCCCACGACCACGCCGTCGTCGCGAGCGTGCGCGCCGCCTGCGCCATGCGCGCCGCGTGCTCCGGTCGTGCGAGCACGTCGTCGAGTGCCTCGACCAGCGCCCCGGCGTGGCCCGGCTCGACCAGGCGAGCGGTGACGCCATCGGTGAGGAACTCGCGAAAGCTTCCGACCGAGGTGGCGACCACCGGCGTGCCCAGGTCGCACGCCAGCCGGAGCGATCCGCTGTCCGTGATGTCCCGGTAGTTGAACACCGCGACGTCGGCGGCGGCGAAATAGGCCGCGACGTCGCCGGCCGGGACGTAGCCGGGACGGAACAGCACGGCGTCGTCCACGCCGGCGCGCCGGATCGCCTCGCGATACTCCCCCTCACTGCCGACCAGCAGCGGGCCCGCGATGACCAGCCGCGCGGCGGGGTGGCGGCGCCGCAGCTCGGGCATCGAGGCGATGACGCCGTGAATACCCTTGTAGGGGCGGATCGCGCCGAAGACGAGCACGATCGAGGCCGACGCGCGGCAGGTCGAGCGCGGCGCGCGCCGCGAGGCGGTCGGGCCGCGCGCCGCCGTGCAGGAAGCCCGCGTCACCGTGGTGAATGAGCTCGACCCTCGCGTCGGCCGGAAGCCGCCGCCGCGCGATCTCCGCCGCCGTCCTGGTGTGGACGACGACGGCGTCGGCCGCGGCAAAGCATCGCCAGAGCGTCCAGTCGTCCCAGCGAATCCGCTCGTGCGTGCGCACGTTGTGGATCGTCATCACCACCGGCGCGCGCCGTCGGATCAGGGGCCACAGCAGCGCGTCGAACCGCGTCGAGAGCAGGCTCTGCACGTGGACGACCCCGGGCCGCGTGCGGTTCACCCGAGCGCGGAGCGCCTTCACGTTGCCGAGGTATCCGGCGTCGGCCGAAAAGCAGCGCTCGACCTCGAAGGCGGACGGCAAGTGCGCGAGCTCCCACTCGCGATTGGTCAGGAGCGAGACCTGGACCCCGGCGCCCGCGAGCGCAGCGCACAGATTCCAGGTGTAGTGCGCGATGCCGCCCCAGCCGCCGGTCTCGATCATGAAGGCCTTCATCGCGGACCCATCGCTCAGGACGAGGCGAGCGAGCGCAGCAGGCGCGCGCAGGCGGCCTGTTTCTCTCTCAGGCTGGCGGCGCGCTGCTGATTGACCGGCGGATACTTCACGACGAGCGCCCCCATCCGCACGAGCGCCGCGGCCGCGACCGCCGCGCGCAGGATCGCGGCCGAGCCGCGGCCCCGGTGCTTGCGAAAGTAGCGCACGTAGCTCAGGTAGTACTCGACCTGCCGTACCGACGTCTGCCGCGTGCTGGCGCCGTGCTGGTGCGTCGCGTGCGCGGCGGGGCAGAAGGCCACGGAGTGCCCCAGCTCGAGGAGCCGCCGGCAAAGATCCGTCTCCTCGAAGTACATCCGGAAGCCTTCGTCGAAGCGTCCCGCGGAGTCGAACGCGTCCGCGCGCAGCAGCATCACCGCCCCCGAGACGGTGTCCACGAGCGTGTCGCGCGCGAGATCGCGGCCGCCGTAGTAGAACCGCCGGACCCAGCGGTTGCGCGGCGCCATGCGGTGGACGCCGAGGACTTCCCCGAGCGCTACTCCGAGCGTCGGGAAGCGCTTGGCCGAGGCCTGCGACGTTCCGTCCGGATACGCGAGCGCCGGCCCGACGAGCGCGCAGGCAGGGTTCGCGTCGAGGAAGCGCCGCAAGGTCGCGAGGCACGCGGGCTCGAGCACGACGTCGGCGTTCATCGCGCAGACGTACGCCGATCGCTGCGCGGCCGCCGCCCGGTTGACGGCCGCGCCGTAGCCCGGATTGTCGGCGTTCACGAGCACCGTGACCTCGGGATCGGCGGCGCGCACGGCCTGCGCCGTACCGTCGGAGCCGTTGTCGGCGACGACCACGCGCGCGTCGAGCCCGGCGGCGGCCTTGCGGGCGGCCGCGACCGCCTGCAGGGTCAGCTCCCGCGTGTTGTAGCTGACGATGATCACGAGCGTGTCGGTCATGGGCTCACGGGCGCGCCTCGGTCGCGCGGCTCACCGCGGTCCCGGCGTCGACTCACCGGCCCGCGCGCGTGTCCCCGAGCGAACCAGGCTGAGGCCGAGCAGCATCGGCGCCTGTCGTTGCCAGGGAACCGTCACGAGCGAGGCGGTGAAGCGCCGGCGAGCCTCGGCCCAATCGCCGCGCGCGTACGCCTCCTTGCCGAGCCAGTTGTGCGTGTCGGCGATGATGCGCCGTCCCGCGGCCCCCAGCCCCTCGACCGCCGCCGGCCGCGCGCGGCAGAGCTTGTCGAGCACGCGAAAGCGATTCCGGTCCATCCGGGATCGGTCCTCGCTCATGCCCCCGGGATGGACGCGATAGCGCACGAGCACCGCCGGGCTGTAGCGCGCCTCGGCGATCAGCGACAGGCGGAGCCAGAGATCCCAGTCCTCGAGCGCGGTCAGCCGCTCGTCGAATCCGCCGGCCGCGTCGAGCACGGTGCGGCGCACGAGCGGCGCGATCGCCGGGATGAAGTTGCCGTGGATCAGCTCCGGGAAGAGCCAGCCCTCGAGCATCCGCGCGCCGTAGCCGAACCGCTCCGAGGCTCGCATCTCGGCGCCGGTCGCGGTGGTCTCGATGAGCACGTCGCAATAGGTCCAGCCGACGGTCGGGGCGCGGTCGAGGATCGCGGCCTGTTCCGCGAGCTTGGTCGGCAGCAGGACGTCGTCGGCGTCGAGGAAGCTCACGTAGGTGCCGCGCGCGGCGGCGAGCCCCGTGTTGCGCGCGGCGGCCAGACCTCGATTCGGCTGACGGATGACCCGGAGCCGCCCGCCGTATCGCGCGAGCACGGCCTCCGTGTCGTCGGTCGAGCCGTCGTCGACCACCACGACCTCGACGCCCTCGAGCGTCTGGGCGACGGCGCTGTCGAGCGCCTCGCCGAGGAACCGGGCGTGGTTGTAGGTGGCGATCACCAGACTCACGCTCACCGGATGACCTCGTAGATGATGTTTTCGCGATCGCCCCAGCGAAACGACGGATCGCTCGTGCCCTGGCGCGGATGGATGCGGACCTCGCTCGGCGCCGGCGTGAGCCCGTTCAGCAGATGGTCGACGAAGCGCCCGAGATCGTACGTGTGCGTGTAGAAGCCCGGCTCGAACCGCTCGTCGCGCTTGCGCCGCAGGCGCAGCGGTCGCGGCGGCAGATAGAAGACGACGATCAGCTTGCGCCGGGCGCGCTCGTACATGCGCTGGACCGCGGGCTCGAAGTCGGGCAGATGCTCGAGGATGTGACGGCACAGCACCGCGTCGGAGACGCCGGGCAGCTTCGCGAGCTCGTAGAGCGAGCCCTCCTGGAACCGCGCCGCGTCGGCGGGGAATCTCTCGCGCGCCGCGGCGACGAACTGCGCGGTGACGTCGATGCCGAGATAGTCGATGTCGGGCCGGCGCTCACGGAGCAGCTCGAACATGACACCGGTGCCGCAGCCCACATCGAGCACCGAGCTCATCCCCTGGAGGAGCTCGATCGTCCGGAGTCGAGAGGGATGCTCCCGCCCCTCGTAGCCCACGCGGAGGAAGTCCTTGACCTGCGCCGGCGAGTAGCGTCGCCACGTCTCCTTGACTCTCATCGCACGCTCCGTCGTGCCCACAGCCGGCGGAGCCCGTGGCCGGTGAGCGCGGCCGCCAGGCGCGGGACGGAGCCGAGGCGCCGCACCGTCGCGTCGTCCTCGCGCGGATAGCGCGCCGCTTCCCACATCTTGGCCTCGGCCTCGAAGCGGTCGAAGGCGAAGAGCACGCTGAGCACGAGCCCGGCGACGCCGTCGCGATAGCCCTTCGCGACGAGGAACCGGAACGCCGAGGCGGCGGCCCAGCGCATCGCCGGCGGGCTCGGCGGCGCGCCGCCGCCGCGGAGCTGCGCGCGCGCTTCCTTGTCGGCGTACTCGTCCCATTTGCGCACGAGATCGCCGATCGTCTGGTCAGTCGCGCTCGTGCAGGATCCAGGCATCCTCCTCGGCCGGCAGGAAGATCGTGCGGCCGTCGACCTCGGGATGGCTGTGGAGCCGATCCGGATAGTCCACGCGGATCAGCGCCTCCTCGTTGCGCGCGACGACGACGGCGGAGAAGCGTGGGCTCATCCCTGGAGCACCGTCCGCCAATCGGCCAGGAACTCGACCCGCCACGCCGCGCCTCCGATGAGGCCGGCGAAGATCACGTAGGCGCCCGCCGACACCGCCGCAGCGGCGATCAAGGACGGCAGATCGTGAATCCAGAAGCCGGCCAGCGCCGCGAGCACCGCCGCGCTCCCGATACTCGCCGTCAGCGGCACCCGCACCGCCGTCAGGACGTGGAGCGGCACCAGGCGCCGCAGGCTCAGCGCCGTGAACGACACGCCGGCGCACGCGAGGGTCGCGCTGGCGACGGCGAAGCCCACGAAGCCGAGCCACGGCACCAGCGCGACCGTGAGTATCCACAGGAGCGCCGCGCTCGCGAGATTCAGCCGGAACACGAGATCGGGCCGGCCCAGGCCGTAGAGCGCGTGGACGAAGATGGTCGAGGTGCCGCCGATGATCGCGGAGAGACAGAAGCAGCGCACCGCGGGCACCGCCGGCACCCACGCCTCGCCGAAGACCAGCCGGACGACGGGATCGGCGCCCGCGAGCAGCAGCGCGGCCGCGGGATACAGGATCGTGGTGACCCGATTGATCGCGCGCGCGGTCGCCTCGGCGAACCGGCCGGGCTCGGTCTGGAGACTCGACAACGCCGGAAACAGCACGCGGCCGGCGATGCTGACGATCTGCAGCGGCAGGAACGCGAGCGTCGCCGCCCAGTTCAGGTAGCCGACCGCGGTGACCCCGCTCCACGCGGTCACGAACGTCGGCACCACCGCGTCCCCCGCGACGCCGATCAGGACGCTGCCCTGGAACAGGATCCCGAACTTCAGCACCGGAATCAGCTCGCGGCGATTCCAGCGGAGCGTCGGCCGCCACCGCGTCGCGGACCAGAGCACCGCCAGGTTCGCGGCGCGCGCCGCGAGCGCGCCCAGCACGAAGCTCCAGAGGCCGGCGCCGGCGACCGCGGCGGTGATCGCCACGAGATAGAACGCCACGGTGTCGGCGGTCTCGGCGATCGTCAGCGGCAGGTAGGCGAGCCGGCGCTCGAGCAGCACCATCGCCGGCATACGCAGCGACGAGAAGACCACCAGCAGGGCGAGCCAGCGGACCGGCGCGGTCACCTCGCTCGACACGCCGGGCCAGCGCGCGACGAGCGGCGCCGCGGCCATGATCGCCGCGCCCAGCACGAGCGCCAGCGCGAACGTCGCCGTGAACGCGGCGCTCAAGCCGGTCGCCAGATCGAGGTCGCGGCGCTGGATCAACGCGGCGCCGAGCCCGAGCTCGCTGAACCGGACGCCGAGCGTGATCACGAAGATGAGGATGGCGTAGAGGCCGAAGACCTCCGGCGTCAGCAATCGCGCGAGCGCGATGCCGCCGGCGGCCGTGACGACCACGCTCACCACCTTCTGGGCGCCGAGGAGCAAGAAGCTTCTGAGCGTCCGGCCTCTGAGCCCCGGGGAGCTCGAGGAAGTGGTCATCGACCTCCGTGCTCGCGCACGTAGGCGGCGACGATGCTCCGCCACGAGCGCTGCGACGTCAAGACGAGCTCCACCAGCTCGCGGACTGCGCCGTGTCCACCCTGCGCGCGCGTCACGTGATGCGCGGCCGCCTTCACGGCCGCCGGCGCGTCGGCGACCGCAACCGCCAGCCCGACGATCTGCATCGCCGGGATATCGATCAGGTCGTCGCCGATGAAGGCCACCGCCTCGGCCGGCACGTTGTGCTCGACGCGCAGCGCCTCGACCACCTCGCCCTTGCGGCGGGCGCCGAGCACGACCGAGTCGACGCCGAGCTTGGCGCCGCGCGCCTTCGCGATCGGGCTCGACTCGCCGGTGACCATCGCGGTCCGGATGCCCGCGCGCTTGGCCAGGGCGATGGCCAGGCCGTCGTGCGTGTTGAACGCCTTCAGCTCGTCGCCGCGCTCGGAGAGCATCATCCGGCCGTCCGTCAGCACCCCGTCGACGTCCATCACCAGGAGCCGGATTTTCCGGGCTCGCGCGACGACGGCACGCGTCGGCATCACGCGACGCGCCGGGAGAAGCGCGCGACCGGCGCGGGCTCGACCGCCGTCTCCGCCTGGGCCAGGCCGGGCAGCGCGACCACGATGGCGGCGAAGAACCAGAACGGCTCCATGATCCGCACGATGATGAAGGTGTTGGCGCCGAGCGCGTGGCCCAGCAGGCCGATGGTGCCGGCGACGAAGCCGAGTGCGAGCCCGCGATCCTCGGGGATGGTCAGGTTGCGCATCGCGACGACGCCGGCCTTCAGCACCGCCCAGATGAGCGCCAGAAACGTCACGAGGCCGACGATGCCCGTCTCCACCAAGGTCCGGGCGAACTGCTGGTCCATGAACGCGAAGCCGGTGACGCCGTAGCCGAAGATCGGACGATGGGAGAAGCCCTCGAACGCCTGCTTCACGCTGATCAGTCGGGCGGAGGTCGACGGATCGAGGCCGACCGCGCCGACCCGGATCGTCGGCTGGCCGCGCTCCGGCTCGAACGTGTAGTGCACGCGCTTGGTGACCGACTCCGGCAAGATCGTCAGGACCACCGGCGAAGCGACGAGACCGACGATGAGCGCGACGACCATCAGGCGACGCCGGCTCGTGAGCACGCCGATGGCCGCGACCGCCGGGATCGCGCCCACGTAGGACGTGCGCGAGAGCGTGAACATGAACGGGATCGACATGAGCCCGGCGAGCCCCAGGTAGATCGCGCGGGTCCGCAGACGCGCCGTCTCGAGCGCGATGCCGCCGGCCACCGCGATCAGCAGCAGGAGGTAGCCGCCGAACGTGTTGGGCTCGCCCTCCTTGCCCTCGAACGGCGCCGACACGCGCTGCCCGCTCGGGATCTGGGTCATGCCGATCAGGCTCACGATGACGGCGGTGAGGAACGCCGCGGTGACCAGACGCCACGCCTGACGCCGATCGATGAGGTTGTTGACGACCATGTAGTAGACGATGAAGTACTCGACGTACTTGAGGACGTAGAACGCGCCGCCGAAGCCGGCGACCGTGCCCGTCATGTACCCGATCAAGGTCGCGATCGCGGTGGCGGCCACGTACGCCAGGATCGGCCGATTGAGCGGAGTCTTCAGGGTGAGCCCGAGCTCCTTGTTGACGGCGGTCTTCGCGAGCCAGCTGAAGGCGACGACCAGCAGCAGGATGTCCTCGCTCCGGATCACGATGCGGCGCCCCTCGGCGACCATGCCACCGCTGCCGAGCTGCGGCGAGAGCAGCATGGAGAAGATCACGAGGTACAGCCCGAACTCGATCCGGACGAAGACGATGAGAAAGACGGCCAGCGCGGCGGCCAGAACGAAGGGTGAATCCACGCGGCTACTTCACTCGCACGACCTGGTTGCCCAGGCCGAGGCGCATCAGCTCCTGACCTTTCGCCTCCGCTTCCCCTAGCGTGGCGAAGTTGCCGTGCCGGAGGGCGAACATCACCGCCTCGCCCGGCTGGGCGGCGACGCGCACCTGATGGCCGCTCGCGCGCAGTCGCTCGGCCGCCTGGACCGCGCCGCGCAACGGGAGTGGCAAGCCCACCTGGACGCTCAGCGGCTCTCGCTCGCCGACCACGAACGCCTCGGCGAATCCCTGCTGGCGCAGCGCCGCGACGAGCGCCTGGGCGTCGCGCGCGCTCGGAAGCTTCTCGATCAGCACGGCGTAGAGCGAGGCGCCGGTCTGCTGGCGGAAGCGCACCGTCGGGTAGCCGGCCTCGCTCAGCTGGCGCTCGACGCGCTCGGCCTCGGGCGCCGTCATGAACGGCCCGAACTCGACCGCGAAGCGGGCCCCCGCCGGAAGACTGGAGCTGGGCTGGGGCGCGGGCTGGGTCGCCGGCTTGGGCGGAGTCGCCGACACCACCGGAGCTGGACGCTCGACCGGCGCGGGCGGGACCGTGGCGGGGCCCAGGCTCATCGCCGGCGCCGGGGACTCGGGTGACGGAACCGCCGCGGCGCCCGGCGGCGGCGTGACGGAGCGTGGCGCCGGAAGCGCCTTGGTCGGGCCGGGAGCCGGCGATTCGAGGCGCTGGCGCAAGATCTCCTTCGGCCGTTGCGAGCCCCCGAACCAGCCCAGACGCCAGCCGGCGAGTCCGCCGAGCGCCGCGAGCAGCGCGACGACGACCGCGCCCATCAGGAGGCGCTTCGATTTCGGCGAGCCGAACATCCGGAGCGGTCGGCATGTCGAAATCGGTCGGCTCGACGGCGGGCGCGGCCTCGGACGAAGAGCCGAGCGAATCGGCCGCCTGGCTCGAGTGCGGCGCGTTCGTGATCGGCGACTGCGACGGCCTCGGCGCGGGGCCCGCGGCGCAGGAGGTTGCGCACGAAGTCGCCCACGCGCTGCAGGCGCTCCTTGCGCGGATCGACGACCGTCTCTTCGCCGTAGTAGTGCGTGTAGTACTGCGTGTACGCGTAGCCCGCGATCTCGGTCTTCACGTCGTTCAGGACCACGCCCCAGACCTTGCCGCCGACGTTCTCGACGTGGACCTTCGCGCGCTTGAGCACGAGCCGTCCGACCTTGCCCGCCTGATAGACGAGGACCACCCCGTCGGCCTGCGAGGCGACGATCGCCGAGTCGGTGACCGGCAGGATCGGCGGCGTGTCGACGAGGACCACGTCGTACACGTCGCGCACCGAGTGCAGGAATCCCGTCATCGCCGGAGTCGACAGGAGCTCCGACGGGTTCGCGGGCACCGGACCGGCCTCGATGATGTGGAGGTTGTCGAGGCCGGGGGCGGCCATGATGTCCTCCATCTCGAACCGCCCCATGAGGATGTCCGCGACCGTCCGGATGCAATCGCGCCACTGCGCGCTGCCGACCAGGATGTTCGAGAGCCCGGGCTCGCGCTCGATCCCGAAGAACCGGTGGATGCTCGGCCGCCGCATGTTCGCGCCGATCAGCAGGGTCTTCTGGCCGCTCTGGGCCATCGTGAGCGCGAGGTTCACGATCGTCGTGGTCTTGCCCTCTTGCAAGGTCGGGCTCGAGACGACGAGGACCTTGCCCGAGCGTTCCATGCGCGCGAACTGGATGTTCGTGCGGAGGGTGCGGTACGCCTCGGCGACCGGCGACTTCGGGTCGAAGTGCGTGATCAGGAGCGAATGGCTCAGGAGCGCCTCGGGATCGATCGTGGCCAGCGCCGGCCGGCGCTCGAGGATTCGCTGCACGGTCTCGCGCGAGTCGATGTGCGGCACCACGCCGAGCACCGGCACGCCGAGGTAGGCCTCGACGTCCTCGATCGTGCCGATCGAGGTGTCGAGCGTTTCGCGCACGAACGCGAGGACGAGCCCGAGCGCCAGCCCGAGCACGGCGCCGACGAGCATCGTGTTCGCCGTCTCGCCGCCGATCGGCGAGTCCGGCTCCGTCGCCGGGCGGACGATCGAGACCTCCTCGATCTGCTCGGCCTCCTTGATGAGCGCTTCCTGGTGCTTCGTCTTCAGGAGGGCCAGGAGGTCGTCGTTGGTCTTGGCTTCGCGCTGCAGGCGCTGCAACGAGAGCTCGAGGGTCGGCAGCTCGCGATTCTTCTGCTGCAGCTCACCGATCTGGCGATTCAGGAACTCCTCGCGGTTGCGCAGCATCGCGATCTGCGCCGCCACCTCGCGGCGCATCTCGGCCCGGATCTCGCGGATCCGGTCGTCGATGGCCTGCAGGCGCGGGTGCCGGTCCGTGACTTCGAGCGAGAGGTTGTTCCGCTCGAGCTGCAGCTCCGAGAGGGTCACCTGCAGCTTCTGCATCGCCGGATTGGACGTCTCGATGAAGATCCGGTCGGTGGGGGCCGCCGCGTCGAGCCCGGCCAGGCGCTGCTGGAGCGACTCGAGCTCGATCCGCTGCTGCCGGGTCTTCTCGATGTCCCCGCGGACCTGGGTGAAGACCGACATCAGCACCGACGACTCGGCGCCGGGGGCGACGATCCGGTTCGCCTCGCGGAACGCCCAGATCTCCGCTTCGGTGCGGCGCGAGCGCGCCTCGACGTCTTTCAGCTGATTCTCGATGAACCGGCGCGCCTCGGTGACGCGCGAGTTCCGCAGGGACTTGTTGTAGTCGCGGTACGACTCGGCGGTGGCGTTGGCGAGGTCCTGGGCTTCCCGCGGCTTCGTCGAGGTCGCGGTGATCTCGAGGATGCTCGTGTTGGGCACGCGGTTCACCCTGAGCTTGGCGTTGATCGAGTCCAGCGTCCCCCAGTAGCCCTTCGCCTCGCGCGCGGCCGCGCCGGTCGGTATCTCCTTCAGGTAGCCGAGGCGCTTGGCGACGTCCTCGAGGATCGGGTAGCTCTTGATGATCGTGACCTGCGTCTCGATCGAATCGGCGCTCGAGTACGACAGGACCTCGACCAGGAGCCCCGACAGCTGGGTGGACTGCTCGAACTTGACCGCGGCGGTGGCCTGGTAGATCGGAACTTTCTGGCGCGCGAAGCCGAAGCTCAGCAGCGCGACCAGCACCGTCGAGGCGATGATGATCATGCGCCGGCGGCGCACGATCAGCCAGTAGTCGCGCAGGTTCATCTCGTACTGCGCCACTAGCGAATCCTCAATGTCCGCCCTCGGCGACCGCGCCCGTGATGTAGAGGAACGGCGCCTCCGCGAGGTCAGTGGTCTTGGGTGACGTGAGCCGCTGGCCCTTGCCGTCGGCGACGATCTCGACGCGCGGGCGCAGCGGATGGTTGCGATTCACGGCGATCACGCGGCCGACTTCGCCGGTGTTCAGGCGCACGAGCGTGCCGGGCGGGAACACCGAGATCTCCGAGAGCAGCGCCTTCACGAGCGCCGACGGGAACGCCTCGTGCTTGGAGCGTACGATCTCGCGGATCGCCTCGTGCGGTCTGAGCCGCGGCCGCGGCGCCGGCGGCATCGTCAGCCCGGTGTAGGTGTCGATCAGACCGAGGATCTTCGCGTCCTGACTCACGGCGGTGCCGTGCAGGCCCTGCGGGAAGCCCTGTCCCTGCTCGCGCTCGTGGTGCTGGAGCACGGCCTCGACGAGGCCTTCGCGCGGGGGCGACCAGCGGCGAATCAGCTCGACCGAGAGCCGCGGATGCGAGCGGTAGATCGTTTGCTCGTCGGCCGACAGCGCGTCGAGCCGTCGGAGCAGACGCCTCGGGAACCTGCCAGAGTCCGACGTCGATCAGGCCGCCGGCCATGCCGAGCTGGACCCGACGCGGGCGGTCGTAGCCGACGCTCGCGCCGATCGACATCGAGAGCACGGCGACGCGCGCCTGGTGGAACGCCAGGTAGTCGACGCCGGTCAGCGCCGCCGTGTTGTTGGCCACCCAGAAGAGCTCGCTCGACCGCTCCAGCGAGACCGCGCCGCGATCGATGAGCTGCTCGTACTCCGACCACGGAAACGCGTCCCCCGTGCGGATCAGCTCGCGGACGCGGGCGAGGAAGAGCTGGAGCTCGGAAAAGAGCGGCTCCACGCTCTCCGAAGGCGTCTCGTGCTCGATCGGCAGCGCGTCGAGGCTCGGACCCGGCTCGACGGCGCGTGGCTCCTCGGCGGCGGGCGGCGGCGGCGCGGGCCGCGGCGCCTCCACGACCGGGCGTGGACGCGGCGGAGGTGGCGTGGCGGCGGCGGCGCGGCCGGCGCCGGCGCGTCCTGGACGGCGTCCGCGGACTTCTCGCGGACGATACCGCGCACGACGTCGCTCATGCGCACCATCAGGAGACCCCCACCATGTCTTTGATCACCTCGGCGACGATCTTTTCCCCGATCTCCTTCACGCGCTTGGAGTACCCGACCAGGAGGGCGACGTCGCAGAGGTTGTTGATCTCGCGCGGCGTGCCCCGCGTGAAGTCGAAGATGAGCTTGATCGCTTCCTCGGTGAAGAGCTGATTCGGCTGACCGGCCATCCGCAGCCGATGCGCGATGTAGCTCGCCGTGTGCTTGTCGTCGAGCGTGTTGAGGTGGTAGCGGAGGCTGATGCGCTGATCGAGGTGCTTGAGACGCCGGACCTTCACACCGAGCTCGGGCGAGCCGATGAGCAGGAGCGTCACCAGGAATCGGTCGTCGGTCTGGAAGTTCAGCAGGAGCCGAAGCTCCTCGAACACCGCGTCGTCCTCGATGAGCTGCGCTTCGTCGACGATGACGACGCTGTCACGCCCGGCCTGGTAGTTCCGGAAGAACAGGTCGTTGAGCATGTGCAGGAGCTCCGGCTTGCGCGTCTCCTGCGTCTCGACACCGAGCTGATAGAGCACCTCGCGCAGCAGATCGACGGGCGTCCAGCTCGGGTTCGTCAAGAGCCCGATCTCGTAACGCTCGGCCTCGAGGCGCTGGATGAGCGCGCGCGACAAGGTCGTCTTGCCGCAGCCGTACTCTCCGGTCAGCATCCCGCAGCCTTTCCGGTGCCGCACCGTGTAGACGAGGCGCACCAGCGCCTCCTCGTGCTCGGGCGACAGATAGAAAAACTTCGGGTTCGGCGAGTTGTCGAAGGGCGGCTCGCTCAGCTCCCAATACGATTCGTACATGGATCAGTTGGCCTGCCCGTTGAAGATGAAGTAGAGGCCGGTGTACGCGGTGACCAGGGTGGCGACCGCCGTCAGGATCGTGACGTAGTCCTGCCACCACTTGACCGCGACCTCGGGCACCGTCACCACCGCGCCGGGCTCGAGCGGCGGCGCATCGGCCATCACGTAGGTTTTGCCGTTGCGGAACGTGACCAGCGTGTTGACCAGCCGCGCGCGGTTCGAAGGGCCCCCGGCGAGCGCGACGTACTCTCGCGGCGTCAGGTCCGGCCGGAAGTCCTGGGGGCCCGGCGTCTTGACCTCGCCGAGAATGAAGATCTTGTCCTCGACGATCGGCAACGTGAACACGTCGCCGTTCTGGAGCACGATGTTCGGCGTGTCGTCCTTCTCGACCAGCATGCGGTAGAGGTCGATCGGGATACGCTGTCGCGGGCCCGTCGCGCTACTCCGCTCGACGAGCGCCAGCCTCAGATCGGCGTAGACCGACGCGCCGCCCGCTCGCTCGAGCACGTCACGCACGCGCTCGCCCTGCGCGAGCTCGAACCGCTGCAGGATGGTCGACTTGCCGCTGACCGTGGCCTTGGTGCTCTCGGCCGTGCCGTTGAACGCGCCGCGGACCTCGATGATGTCCTGGAGCGACGACGTCCCGGGCACGAAGATCGCGTCGCCCGGGCGCAACGTGACGTCGGCCGGAGGCGTGAGCGCCACGCGCAGATCGAGCGGCATCGCTTCCCGGCGATCGCCGGCGCCGACGCGCGTCATCCGCGCATCCGCGAGGGCCGCGGTCTGGCTCAAGCCGCCCACCAGCTCCAGCAGATCGCGCAGCGACGGCGTCGATCCGATCTCGTACTCACCGGGGCGGCGCACCGCGCCGGACAGCGTGACCGAGCCCGAGCGCGGCGGCACGTGGATGCGAAGCCCCTCCTCGACGAACGGGTTCTGCGCGAGATCACCGCGCATCTGGAACGCGAGCAGGTCGGCCCGGCGCTCGCCGCTCCGGCGCGTCAGGACGATGTTGCGCATGCTCCCGCGAGACGTGATGCCGCCGGCCTCGAGGATGACGTCGTACACGCGGCGCATCGCCGTGGTCTGCACGGTGCCCGGACGCTCCACCTCGCCCGACACGGTCACCTCGAACGTGCGCGGCGCCACGACCGTGATGGTCGCGTCCGCGAACTTGAACACGTCGCGCGCGCGCTCGGACACTTTGCGATGCGCCTCCAGCAAGGTCAGGCCGGCGACCGGAAGCGCCCCGAGCGGCGGCACGTTGATCACACCCTCGAGATCGACGACGGTCTGCTGGCGGATCACCTCGAGGCGGCCCGCGATCTGGACGTCCAGCAGATCTCCGGGCGCCAGTCGATAATCGGGCCCGGGTGTCAGCCCGCGCGACGCCGACGGTGCGGCCGGGGCCGGGGTTGGGCTCGGGGTTGGCTCGGTTGGACTCGGGGTCGGCCGCGCGGGCGGTCCAGGTTGCGGCGACTGGGGAGTGCTCGGAATTTGAGCGAACCCCGGACCTGGCGCCAGCAGGGACACCACGAGAAGCAGGCTGAGGCACCTGCGTAGACTACCGGCCTTCATACGGTCGTCCACGACACCAAATATAGAAATTATTGGCATTGTCTCTTTTCGGAATTGGGGAGGTCAAGGAAAATGCATAGTATTGCAATAGTTTCCTTGACACCGGGGTGTCCGCTCGGTACGATCCGCTTCGCTATTTCGGCGAGAGCGGAGATCCGAGGCCCGAGGCGTTCCTGATGGTGCCGAGCAGTGTCCGCATCGCCCTGGCAGCCTGTGCGATTTTTGCCTTTCTCGGCGCGGGCTTCTGGACTCACGCGCTGTTCTTCTCGCGATCGTCCACCATCGTGGCGGCGCCGGCACAGCCCCAGAACGCGGCCGAGGCGCTCCAGTCGGCATTCGTGAGCGTCGCCGAGCACGTTCGACCCGCCGTCGTTCACATCAGCCCGGTCCAGGTCGCCAGGCGTCGTCGTCCACCGATCGCGCCGGGCCCGTACGCCGACGACCCGGCGTACAAGGACTTTTTCGACCAGTTCCTGGGTCCGCGGGGCCCTCGCCAGCGCGAAGAGTTCCAGCTGCCGGGGCTCGGCTCGGGCGTCATCATCGACAAGCGCGGCTTCGTCCTCACGAACAACCATGTCGTGCGGGGCGCCGACGGCGTGCTGCTGCGCCTGGCCTCGAAGCGGGAATATCAGGGCCGGATCATCGGCGCCGACGTGACGACGGACCTCGCGGTGATCCAGTTCGATCCGGACGGCGCCCGTGCCGGTGGCGACGCTCGGCAACTCAGACTCGCTGCGCGTCGGCGAATGGGCGATCGCGATCGGCAATCCGTTCGGGCTCGACAACACCGTCACGGTCGGCGTGGTGAGCGCGACCGGCCGCGCCGACGTCGGGATCGCCACGTACGAGAATTTCATCCAGACCGACGCGTCGATCAATCCGGGCAACTCGGGTGGGCCGCTCGTGAACCTGCGCGGCGAAGTCATCGGGATCAACACGGCCATCGTGGCGACCGGCCAGGGCATTGGCTTCGCGATTCCCGCCAACATGGTCAAGCGTGTGACGGGTCAGCTGATGGACCGCGGTAAGGTCACCCGCGGATGGATCGGCATCGCGATGGAGCCGCTGACCAGCGAGCTGGCGCAATCGTTCGGGCTCTCGGAGGCGCGCGGCGCGGTCGTGGCGCGCGTGTACCCCGGCGGGCCCGCGGCAGCGGCGGGTCTCGAGAAGAACGACGTCGTGGTGACGTTCGAAGGCGTACCCGTCGACGACTACCGCCAGCTCCAGCGCCTCTCGGCCGACGCCGAGGTGGGCAAGACCGTCAAGATCGAGATCGTCAGGAACCGCGCAAAGAAGACGATCGAGCTCCGCGTCGCCGAAGCCCCCGACCGCACAACCCCCGACCGCCCCACCCCACCCCGCGACCGCTAACCCCCCGCGGCCCACCACGCCCAGCCGACGTCAGTCGGTCTCGACAACTCACGCCGTCGAAACCAACTACGCCACAACTCCGCGATCCGATCCGCTCGATCGCTAAGCCCGGCAGCCCTAGCGCGCGACGGATCGCAAGCTCGCGATCGTACCGGTGCCCGGAAATCGCAGTGAGCCAAGCCCAAGCACAGCAGTCGTGTCCCACCAATCCTTCCGCATCGTCAGAGCGGAACCTGGGGGCGGGCGGACTCGGGCTCGGGGGGTTCCCCGCGACCCGTGTAGGCAGCATAGCCAGCACGAAGCGCGCGAGATGTCGCCGCGTCGCGCAGGAAAGCAGTCGGGTCGCGGGGGACCCCCCGAGCCCGACTCCGCCCGCCCCCAGCCTCCCAGCTAAGCGACGAAGGGAGGAATCGGAGGAATCTCGACCTGCTGGGTCTTGACTTCGCGAACCCCAGGCACAGAGCGAGCAACTTCGACGGCGCGCTCGAGCGCCGCCGTTCCCTCGAGCGTGACCACGCCGCTATGAGCCTCGACGGTGATCCGATAGCGCCGCGTCTCCGGATGAGTCGCGAGCGCCACCTGCACGCGCGACGCGAGCGCGCGCGAGGCGACCATCTGCTTGCCGGCCTCGGTCGTGGCCATGTCGGGCCGGCGCGTGAGCGCCTCGAGGACCGCGACCACCGCGTCGTATTTCATCTTCTCGGTGTTCACGGTCAGCTCGTAGAGCGTGGGATCCGCGATGTCGACCTCGTAGAGGTACCGCATTCTCCCGGATTTCTCGAGGTCGTCGCGGCGCACGAGCTCGGCGGCCGCGCGATAGTTGGGCGTCTCACCCGTCATCTCGGCGGTGCGCTTGACCCACTGCTTCACGCGATGCTCGAACGGCGCGATGACGCGAGCGCGCAGCACGTGCGGCACGCCGCGCAGCAGCCACTGGCCGCCGCCGCGCATCAGGACGCAGTTGTCGTCCTCGGCGAACTCGAGACAGGTCGTCTGCAGCACGGTGATGTGGTGGCGGGTCTCGGTGTCGAAACGCTCGAACAACGTCGGCTTCGACTCATCGAGGTGGGAGAGCTTGTCCTCCGCGAGCCCGTAGCGACGGGCCGCGTCGAGCAGGAGCTCCTGGTTCACGTAGCGGTACCCGAGTCGCTGTGCCAGCGACATACCGATCTCCGGGCCGCCCGCTCCCATCTGATGCGACACAACGATGATGGCCATAGATCACCCCCGCCGATACTTGTCCTTGAGCGTGGTCGGAGCGATCGCGATGCGCTTGCCGGCGACGTCGTCCAGGATGTACACCTCGTCCGTCAGCGAGCCGCTGGCAAAGACCTCGAAGACTTCGAGCGCGACCTCCAGCGTCGTGTCCGGGCGTCCGTCCATCAGCTGCTCGACCGCGGAGCGCTGGAGTCGCTGCATTGAGCCTCCTCGAGGTGGCGGTAAGCCTATTCCAAACCCTCAGCCGGAGCAAGCGGGGACCTGGGCGCGTCCGGAAATGGACGAATCAGGCCGGGCGGCCGACCGGACGATCGGGTTCTCGATGCCGCGCCAGCGGAAAACGGTCGAAGTTTGGCACGAACGAGTACGGTGGCCACGGGCCGGTCGGCACGACGGCGATCCCGGTCGCGCGCGATGCGATCGGCGCGATGCGCGCGAGAAATCCGTCGACCTCGGAGCGCGCGACCAGGAACGCGACCGATCCCGCGACGTTGCTCCCGCCCCCGGGCGACCGATAGCGCCAGCGCTCGATCCCGGCCTGCGTCACGAGCCGCTCGCCGAGCTCGCGGAGCTGGACGACGCCGGGCGCGCCGTCGGCGCACTCGCGACATGTGCGATCGATCGAGTGGCCGCAGTGAAGACGCAAGAGCTTCACGTTCATCTCGACGGAGCCCCGAAGCTGGGCGAGGGTCGTGTTGACGAGCGGCGCGTGGGCGGCGAGCCAGGCGTCGAGGTCCTGCGCGTCGACGACCATCCCGAACCTGAACGGCACGGTCCCGGAGGCATCGAGGGTCGTCGCCACGACGTCATGGTGAAGCGCGAGCGTCCGCGCGTTGGCCTCGGGGAGTCGATCGAGCCGGCTGACGAGGACCACGAGGTCACCCAGGCGCCGGAGCTCGACGGGGCCTCCGACGCTCGCGGTCGGCGGACGCCACGCCGCCGGGAGCCGGTCGGCGATCGCGTAAAGGTATTGGTACATGCTGCCCCCCGCGCCCCGGACGGGGCGCCGCAAGTTCGGGGCGAATTACGTTGGTAGGGGCGAGGGTATAATGGCGCGGTCGTGTTGTCCAGGCACCGCCGCGGATCGACATGCGCCGTTGCCGGTATTACGGCAGTCCTGCTGGTGTCGAGCGCGCTCGCGGCCAAGCCGTCACCCATCCTTCCCGCCCAGATTCCCGCTCAAGAGCGAACGCGTCTACAGGAGGTCGCCGAGGGAGCCTCGGTGAGCGCACAGGCGGCCGGCGAGCCGTTCCTCGCGCGGTCGGACGTCTTCGAGTTCCTGCTGGACCATCCGGAGTTCGCCACCCACATCACCCGCGCCCTGAAGCTGGCCCGCTATCGCATCTGGCGCGGCCCCGAGGGGGGGCTCTGGCTCGACGACGGCTGGGGCGTCGTCGGGCAGTTCTCGGTGGTCTACGCGAGCAGCGGCACGCGCGTGGTGTTCGCGCACGGCCAGTACCAGTCGGGGCTGCTTCCAAGCATCAGCGGCCAGGCGGTCGTCGTGATCGAGTACGCCTTCGCCCCCGGCGCGGATCGCCGGAGCCTGATCTCACCGGCCGTGAAAGGCTTCGTCAGGCTGGACAGCAAGATCATCGCCCTCGCCGGCATGCTGGCGAGCTCGGTCGCGACGGCCAAGGCGGAAAAGGAAGCGAAGCGGTTCGTCAAGCTGTTCGCCCGCGTCAGCCGGGCGATCGAGGACAATCCCGCGCACGTCCACGAGGCCGTGCGGCAGCGGCCCGACGTCCCGGCCGCCGATCTCGAAGAGTTCCGGCGCCTACTCGACCTTCGATAGCGCCGCGGCGAGCCCGTCGCGGAAGCGCGCGACTTCTGGATGGAGCCCGACTGCCGTCTGGTAGGCGGCCGCGGCCTCGGCGTAGCGTCCGCGGGCGAACAGCGCGCGCCCGAGCCGCGCATGGGCGTCGGCGTGATCGGGCCTGCGCTCGATGAGCGCGCGCGCCGCGGTCTCGAGCTCGTCGTAGTGGCCGAGGTACTCGAGGGAATCCCACAGGTTGATGTGCGCCCGCGGCTCGTCGAAGTTGAGCCGGATCGCCTCGCGACACTCGGCCGCGGCATCGGCGTACCGGCGCTGGGCCAGGAGCACGCCCGCGAGCGCGGTGTGCGGCGCGGGCGAGTCGGGTGTGATCCGGATGACGGCGCGATACGCCGCCTCGGACTCGCGATAGCGGTGCTGCTCGGCCAGCATCTCGCCCAGATCGCTGTGCGCCCGCGCGTACTCGGGCTTGATGCGCACCGCCTCGCGGAACGAAGTTTCGGCCTCCGCGTATCGCCCCTGCCAGTACAGCGCGACGCCGAGGCCGCGGCGCAAGGTCGCGTGGTTCGGCCGCAGCGCGAGTGCCTCGCGGTACGACGACTCGGCTTCGAGGTGCTTGCCCTGCCGGCCCAGGCCGAGCGCCAGATTCGCGCGCGCCTTGACGGAGTCGGGGCGAACGCGGATCGCAGAGCGTAGCGCGATCTCGGCGTCGGCATGTCTTCCCTGTCGCCCGAGCGCGACCCCGAGCTCGTAGTGCAGGTCGGCATCGTCGGGACGGAGCGCCAGCGCCCGCCGGAACGCGGCCGCGGCCTCGGCGTAGTCGCCGAGGGCGCCGAGTGCCAGGCCTCGGCCGCTGTGAAGATCGGCGTCGTCCGGACTGACCTGCAGCGCATCGGCGTACGCCGCGGCTTCCTCCGCCCATCGGCCTTGCCGTCGCAACGTCGCGGCCAGACCGAGGTGCGCGTGCAGATACGTCGGCCGCAGCCGGATCGCCTCGCGAAACGCCGCCGCGGCGTCGTCGTAGCGGCCGAGGCGCTCGAGTGTGACCGCCAGATGATGGTGCGCGCGCGCGGCATCGGGGCGCAGGCGCAGCGACTCGCGGAACGCAGCGGCCGCCTCGACGTCGCGATGCCGGCGCCGGAGCACGGCGCCGAGCCGCTCGCGCAGGTCGGCGTCGTCGGGCCGCAGTCGGATCGCGTCGCGATACGCGCTGGTCGCCTCGGCGAGTCGACCCAATCGCTCGAGCGACAGGGCCAGACCCCGCCACGCCTTCGCGTCGCTCGGCGTGAGCGAGAGCGCCTCGCGAAACGCCGTCGCGGCCTCGGCATACTTCGCCTGCTCGTAGAGCGTGTCGGCGAGGTCGCGTCGAACCGTCGTGGGCGCCGTGGCGCGTGTCAGCGCCTCGCGGTGCACGGCCTCGGCCGCCGTGACCTTGCGTTGCCGCCGCAGCACCGTCGCCAGGTTTGCGCCGGCGATTGCGTCGTTCGGCTTCAGGGTCAACGCGTCGCGGAACGCGGACTCAGCGCCCGCGTAGTCGCCGCGACGGGTCAGCGAGAGACCCAGGCTCACGTACGCCTGAGGAGAGTCGGGCCGGAGCCGGATCGCTTCGCGAAACGCCGCGGCCGCCTCGGCGTAGCGGGTCTGCTCGAAGAGCGCGCCGCCGAGCTCGAGATGCGCCGACACGCCGTCGGGCTGGAGGAGGATCGCCTGCTTGAAGACGGCCTCGGCTTCCGCCGACCGGCGCTGGCGGCGCAGGACCAGACCGAGCCCGAGGTAGGCTCTCAGCCGGCCGGGGTCGTTTCGAACCGCCTCACGGTACGCCGCCTCGGCCTCGCGGTAGCGCCCCTGCCGGACCCACACATGAGCGCGCTCGCAGAGAGACTCCGCGTTGGCCACCTGCTACTCGGGCAACACCGCGATCGCCTCGATCTCGACGAGCAGGTCTTCGCGGACCAGACGCGAGATCTCGACGAGCGTGCTGGCAGGGCGATGAGCTCCGAAGTATTCCTTGCGGGCCACGTTGACCTTCTCGCGATCGGCGATGTTCTTGAGGAACACCGTGACCTTGCAGACGTCGGCGAACGTCGCGCCGGCGGCCGCCAGGCACTTCTTCAGATTCTCGTGGACCTGTCGGGCCTGCGCGGTCGCGTCGTTGCCACCGATGGTGCGCCCGTCGGCGTCGGACGCGACGCAGCCCGACACGAACACGAGGCGGCCGGCGCGCACGACGTTGGTGAAATGGCTGATCGGCTCGGGCATCCCGGGAACGCGAATCTCTTCACGTCGACCACTTGCGGGCATGGCCACCTCGTCTCGTAGTTCGACCGGTCGGCTCGGAGAGACGAGGCGCGATCGAACGTGCTGTCCGCGCTCAGCTTTCCGGACTCCCGCGTCGACGTCGTAACTGTATATCAAGACGCGCGTCCCCTGAAAGACAAGAGCGCGTCAACGGCCGGCGCCGCCGGCGGCGGTCGCTCGTAAGGACCCGCTTACACGCGGACGCCACGAAGGAGCTGGGCGTTGGCAGCTACGATGACGGTGCTCAGCGACATCAATACCGCACCGACGGCGGGGGAGAGCACGATCCCCCACGGCGCCAGCACGCCGGCCGCGAGGGGAATGGCCACGATGTTGTAGCCGGTCGCCCACCAGAGGTTCTGGACCATTTTGCGGTACGTCGCCTTGCTCAGCGCGATGAGCCGCGCCACGTCACGGGGGTCGCTCCTCACGAGCACCACGTCGCCGGCCTCGACGGCGACGTCGGTCCCCGCGCCGATGGCGATTCCGACGTCAGCTGTCAAAAGCGCGGGGGCGTCGTTGACCCCGTCGCCGACCATCGCGACGCGCTTGCCCTGCCGCTGTACGTCCTTGATCTTCGACGCCTTCTGCTCCGGCAGGACCTCGGCGAACACGCGGTCGATAC
This sequence comes from uncultured Candidatus Rokubacteria bacterium, assembly GCA_963789955.1. Taxonomy (GTDB): domain Bacteria; phylum Methylomirabilota; class Methylomirabilia; order Rokubacteriales; family CSP1-6; genus AR31. The sequence continues at coordinate 774,220 of CAWBMV010000001.1, read as the reverse complement.
CCAGATCCTCGGCGACCGCTGTGCCGACCGCCTGCGCGTCGCCGGTCATCATGATCACTTCGATACCTTGCTCTTGAAGGCGCGACACCGCCTCGCGGGACTCGCCGCGTACGGCGTCCGCCACCGCAAACACGGCCAGCGGTGTCGTCTTCTCGAGCAGCGTGACCGCCGCCTGACCGCGGACCGCCGCACGGTCGATGGCCGCACGGAGCGCTGGCTCCGGCTCCACCGCGAGCCGGCGCAGCAGTGCGGGACCGCCGATCAGGAACTGCCTGCCGCCGACCATTGCCTCCACACCCTGTCCGGGAATGGCCTGGAAGCGCTCGGCCTGCGGGATCGCGAGGCCGCGCTCCTCCGCGCTCTTGACGATGCCGCGGGCGATCGTGTGTTCCGAGTCGCGCTCCGCCGCCGCAGCCAGCGCCAGCACGTCGTCCTGGGCCAACCGCTCGCGGCTGGTGATCTCCACAACCCGGAACTCTCCACGCGTGAGCGTGCCGGTCTTGTCGAAGAAGACGGCGTTCACGTTGCGCGCCTCCTCGAGTCCACGCCGGTCACGCACCAGGAATCCGTTGCGGGCGCCGAGCGTGATGGAGATTGCGACCACGAGCGGGATGGCGAGACCAAGCGCGTGGGGACACGCGATGACCAGGACCGTGACCACACGCTCGATCACGAACGAGGCCTCGGCTCCGGCCGCGGACCAGCCCACGAGCGTGAGCGCCGCCGCCACGACCGCAATGATCGTGAGCGCGAGTGCAGCCCGATCGGCCAGAGCCTGCGTCCGGGAACGTGAGCTCTGCGCCTGTTCGACGAGGCGCATGATGCCGGCGAGTGCCGTGCGCTCTCCCGTGCCCGTGACCTCGACCCGAAGGGAGCCGGAGCCATTGACCGTCCCAGCGACCACCGCGCCGCCGGGGCCCTTCCCGACGGGTCGTGACTCGCCGGTGATCATGGACTCGTTCACCTCGCTCGTCCCCTCACGCACGACGCCGTCGGCCGGGATGCTCGCGCCCGGACGAACGAGCACCACGTCTCCGCCGCGGAGATCGGCGACGGACACGTCCTCGGTCCTTTCGTCGACAAGACGTACCGCGACATCGGGGAGGAGCTTGGCGAGCTCCTTCAGTGCTCCCTGGGCCTGGGCGATCGAGCGCATTTCGATCCAGTGGCCGAGGACCATGATGGTGACGAGGGTCGCTAGCTCCCACCAGAAGTCCATGCCGGGGAAGCCGAGGGTGACCGCAAGGCTGAAGAGGAATGAGACGCTGATCGCGAGCGCGATGAGCGTCATCATCCCAGGGCGGCGGTCGGCGAGCTCCCGGACCGCACCTTTGATGAAGACCCACCCGCCGTACGCGAACACGAGCGCCCCGAAGATCGCCGAGATCCAGCGCGATGCACCGGGCCCGCCGGGCGCCGAATAGCCGAGCCAGTGCTGGATCATCGGCGCCCACACGAGGGTGGGGATCGCGAGCGCTAGCGTGCCCCAGAACTTCTGACGGAACATCTCGACGGAGTGGCCGGCGTGCTTGTCGTGGCCGGCGTGGACGTTGTCGCCCTCGGGAGCGCCGTGCGTAGCGTGCTGGGATGATCCCTGGCCGGTCGGTACAGTCGGCACCGACCCGTGCTGATCGCGCTGCGCGCGCTCAGATGGCTGAGCATTCGGCGTCGACGGATCGCCTCGAGCGTGAGCGCGGTGGTCGGCCGTCATGGTTGTCGTCCTCACGAGCGTCGGAGCGCAACGCTCAGTCCGCCGAAGTTTCAACGCAAGGATCAACCGAAGAGCCTGTCTACCTGGCAGAGGTGCCTTAGAAGTCCTTGGTAACTGGAGCCGGCGGCGGGACTTGAACCCGCGACCTGCTGATTACGAATCAGCTGCTCTGCCACTGAGCTACACCGGCGCCGGGGATTCACGCTAGCACAACTCCCCGTTGCGAGCGAGCCTCCGGGCCGCGGCGCGCGAGGGAGTGATAGAATGCCGAGCCATGAAGTTCCTGTGTCTCGACTGCGACGAGCCGATGAAGCTCCATTCGACCGAAGGACCCGACGAAGGCTCGCTGGCCGTCACGTTCCGGTGCCCCGAGTGCGGTTTTCGCGTCGCGATGCTCACCAATCCGTTCGAGACGCAGATGGTCAGGAGTCTCGGCGTCAAGGTGGGCGGGGCCACGCCGCCGGCCCCGTTCGAGCACGTGCGCACGATGATGGCCAACCCGCGGGCCGACGCCTTCGAAGGTGACGTCGCCAAGATCGGCGAGAGTCAGGCGGAGACCGGGACCGAGGCGGGCGGCTGTCCGTTCGCGGCCATGGTCAACGAGGGCGCGGCCGTGACGCCGTCCGCGGTGCCCTGGACGTCCGAGGCGGAGGCGCGCGTGGAGCGGATCCCCTCGTTCATCCGGCCCATGGCGCGCCGCGCGATCGAGCGATTCGCGGCCGAACACGGGTACGCGACCATCGACGAGACCGTCATGGACGAAGCGCGGGGCGCGTTCGGTATGTAGGGCGCGCCGCGGGCCGGCGGGGGTTCCGCCGGCCAGGCGCGAATCGTGACTGAAACAATGACGAAGGCCGACATCGTGGCGCGAATGGCAGTGGCGGCGGGCTGGCCAAAGGCCGGCACCGAGCGCGCGCTCCGGGCCGCGCTCGGCGGTATTCGCGCCTCGCTGAAGCGAGGTGACGCGGTCACCCTCGTCGGATTCGGAACTTTCTCAGTGGCGCGACGAAAGCCCCGCACCCTGAAGAACCCTCGCACGGGTCAGGCGGTGACGGTCGCCGGGCGCATCCCACGCTTCAAGCCGTCGAAAGAGCTGAAGCAGGCGGTCCGCTGACCGGTTTTTCCTTGCCGCTCGCTTCGGGCGGTCGCTAGAATCAGACGCAGTGCATCCAGGCCGTATGCTCGCCGTCCTGGCGGTGCTGATAACCGCCCTAGTTCCCCTCGCTGCGAACGGTCAGCCGGCGCGGCTCGCTGCCGACGGACGTCCGCCGGTGCTCACGGCTGAAGCCGTCCTGCTGCTCGATCCCGAGGGGAAGACACTCTTCGCCAAGAATCCGGAAGAGGAGCGCGCACCCGCCAGCCTCGTGAAGCTGATGACCCTCTATCTCGCGTTCGAGGACATCGAAGCCGGGCGCGCGGAGCTCGACGAGCTGGTGCCGGTGAGCAAGTACGCGTCCCTGACGCCGAAGGCCCGGATGGGCCTCCGGGCGGGTGAGCTCGTGCCGCTCCACGTCCTGCTCGAAGGCGTGGCGATCGCCTCGGCGAACGACGCGGCCACCGCCCTGGCCGAGCGCCTGGCGGGAGACGAGTGGAGCTTCGTCGGTCGGATGAACTCCAAGGCGCAGGAGCTCGAGCTTCACGCCACCCGCTTCGCGAACCCGCACGGCCTGCCCGACCCGGCCCAGCGAAGCAACGCCCGCGATCTCGCTCACCTCATCATCCGGCTGCTCCAGGACCATCCCGCCGCGCGGCCGATGCTGGGCGGGCAGACGTTCGTCTATCGCGGCCGCGTCTACGCGCGACACATCCCCCTCTTCAACGATCCCCTGGGCGTGCAGGCGCTCAAGACCGGATTCACCCTCGAGGCCGGCTACAACCTGGCCGTCTCGGCCTGGCGCGACGGGCAGCAGTTCATCATGATCGTGCTCGGCTCGCGCACCCGCACGTCGTCGTTCCTCGACGCGAAGAAGCTCCTGAAGTACGGCTTCGTCGAGGCGGGCCTCGACGCGGCGCCCGAGCCGAGCCCGGCGCCGAGGCGGCCGGCGCGCGCGCGACGTATGTCGTACACGCGTTGAGCCCGATCCGCGGCTACGTCTTCGACGCCTACGGCACCCTCTTCGACGTGCACTCGGTTGTCGAGGCCGGCCGCGAGATCACGAGCGATCCGGCGGCGCTCTCGACCACGTGGCGCCAGAAGCAGCTCGAGTACACGTGGCTGCGCGCGCTCATGGGCACCTACGCCGACTTCTGGGTCGTGACCGAGGCGGCGCTTCGCTACTCGATCAGGCGGCTCGGCCTCGGCGCGACGGAGGCGCAGGTGCAGCGCCTGATGGACGCGTACCTCTCGCTCGCCTGCTTCCCCGAGGTGAAGGCCGCGCTGGGGCGCCTCGCGGGCCGGCCGCGCGCGGTCCTCTCGAACGGTTCGCCGGCCATGCTGGCTGCCGCGGTCACCGCGAGCGGGCTCGGCGTCGCTGCTCGAGCACGTCATCTCGGTCGACCGCGTGAAGACGTACAAGCCCTCGCCGCTGGTGTACGCGCTTGGTCCTCAAGTCCTGGGGATTGCGGCCGGGGAGCTGCTGTTCGTGTCGTCGAACGGCTGGGACGTCGCCGGGGCGAAGTCGTTCGGCTATCAGGTCGCCTGGTGCAATCGAACGGGCGCGCCGGAAGAAGCGCTCGGCGTCAGCCCCGATCTGGTCGTCGGCTCCCTCGACAAGCTCCCGCGGTAAGACCTTCCCGCGACGCGCGCGAGCCGGGACTGAAAAAGCGAAGGGCGGCTCGCAGAGCGCAAGCCGCCCGTGACGACACGAAGAAGCGCCGAGACTACTTCTTGCCGGCGAGCTTCTTGCGCTTCACATAGGCCCAGATCTTCTTCGTCATCTCGGACGGCCCGATCGGCGAGCCGCCGAAGATCGCCTCGGCCGAATCCTTACAGCCCTTGAAATTGATCGAATAGCCCCCGAACGCCTTCTTGCCCTTCGCCATAGTGCCTCCTTACCTCGTAATGGTGGTTCGGCCGTTTACTTCCCTCGGGGGTATTCCTACCACAGGCACGAGGGCGTGAAAAGAGAAAATACCATCCCTAGGGGGTTTCCCCCGAGGGAAGAATACCCGGGTGGGGTATTGGCGCGCAGGGGCGCGCTCGGCCCTGCTAGCGCGCCTGAAACGCAGGCATCACGTCGCGCGCGAACCAGCGGAGCTGCTCCTTGAACTCCTTCGCCGACAGGCCCTCGGCCCAGTGGATCATGAAGTCCTCGAGCCCGGGATACTTGGCCGCCATCGACTTGATCCCGTCGATGACGTGCGACGGCGGACCGCAGAACCACGCCTTCTGCTGGATTCCGTCGGCGAGCGACGGGGTGCGGGCGGGCGCGCCCGGCGTACCCCACGTGCGCCCCTGCTCGTCGGCGTAGCGCACGAAGCCGAACGGCGCGAACCACTTGTAGCGCTCGTCGTGCGACGGCTCGACCCGGCGCTTGGCCTCCTCGGGCGTGTCGGCCAGATAGAGCCCGGCGCCCCAGATCATGTCCTCGCCGAGCTGCTTGCGGCGTCCGTACTTGGCGCAGGCGTCGCGATAGGCCTTCACCACGTCGTCCAGGATCTTCTCGCCGTTCAGCGTCACCATCGCCTTGAAGTTCTTGCTCGCCATGTAGTCGATGGACTTGCTGCTGGCGATCGGCATCCAGACCTCGACCGGCAGGTGCTTGGGCCGCGGCACGCAGGTGATGTCGCTGAGCTGATAGCCGCGATACTCCACGGGCGGCGGAGCCTCGTAGCGCTTGCCGTGGTGGTTGAACGAGTCGTCGTTGAAGCACTTCAGCATCAGGTCGACCTGCTCCTCGAACATCTCCCGGTTGGCCGCCTGGTCGATGACGGGCGCGCCGAACGACTCGACTTCACGAGAGTGATAGCCACGGCCGACGCCCATGATCACCCGGCCGTCGGTGACGATGTCGGCCATCGCGTAGTCTTCGGCCAGCCGGATCGGATGCCACATCGGGAGCACGTTGAAGGCGCACCCGAGCTTCAAGCGCCGGGTCTGCGTGGCGAGCCACAGCGAGAGCTGGACGAGGTTCGGAAAGACCTCGTAGCCTTCGCGCTGGAAGTGATGCTCCGCCGTCCACAGGGCGTAGTAGCCGAGATCGTCCATCAGCTGCGCGACGTCGCGCGCCGCGAAGAAGGGCTCGCTCAGCTTGTCGTTGTCGTAGCGCCGGGAATTGGCCGGGGTCCCCTGCAGTCCGATATTTTCCAGATCCACCTGGCCGACATAGAGCACGTGGAATCGCTTGATCATCTCGCTGTCCATCCTCCATCGACCACGAGCGTCGAGCCCGTGACATAGTCCGCTTCTGAGCTGGCGAGGTAGCAGGCGGCGGCCGCGATCTCCTCGAGCGTGCCGCGCCGGCCCGCCGGCGTGATCGCGCGTATGGCAGCCTCGTCGCCGCCGACGCCGCGCATCACCGGCGCGTCGGCACCGAGAATTCGCGTCGAGTTGTCGCGCAGCGCGGTCTGGATCGCGCCCGGGCAGATCGCGTTCACCGTGATCCCGCGTCCGGCGTACGTGATCGCGAGCTGGCGAGTGAGACCGACCACGCCGTGCTTGGACGCGGTGTAGGCCGCGCCGCCGCCCGAGCCCACCAGGCCCGCCACCGAGGCGATGTTGACGATGCGCCCGCGCCCGAGCGGGAGCATCTCGGCCAGTGCGCGCTTGCTGCCGTAGAACGTGCCGGTGAGGTTGATCCCGATGACACGCTCCCACAGCGCCGGGCCGATCTCGTCCGCCGGAGCATAGCCGTCGAGCACGCCGGCCGCGTTGACCATGATCCCGAGCGGCCCGAGCTCGCGCACGCCGGCCGCGACCGCTCGATCGACGTCGTCCCAGCGGCCGACGTCACCCTGCACGAACGTCGCGCGTCCGCCCTTGGCCGCGATCGTCGCGACGGTGTCCTTGCCGCCTTCGGGCAAGAGGTCCATGACGGCCACCGCCGCCCCCTGAGACGCGAGCGCCTGAGCGATGGCGCGTCCGATCCCCGAGCCGCCGCCGCTGACGAAGGCGCTACCGGCGAGCAGAGTCACGAGCGCGCAAGCTCCACGACGGCGCGCGCGGCCGGCTCGGGCGTTTCGTGCAGGACCATGTGGCCGCCCGGAAGCAGACGAAGCGCGGCGCCCTTGATGCGTCGCTGCCACTCCTCGGCGTAGACGACCGGGTTCGCGCGATCCTCGTCACCCCACACCAGGAGCGTCGGTGCCGCGATCCGGTGCAGGCGCCGGCGGAGCCCCTTGTCGGGGATCGGCCACACGAACTTCGCCATCGACGACCGGCGCTGGAGCGACTCGACCTGCGCGGCGATGTCCTCGGGGTCGCCGCCCGAGCCCGCGGCCCACTCGACGGCGACGCGTGACGTCGGATCGCGCCACAGAACGGCCGCAAGCTCGTCGGCGGGCAAGATGAGGATGTCAGCCGGCGGAGCGTCGTCGCGCCAGAGACCGAGCGGCGACACGAGCGTCAGGCTCTGCGCGCGTCCCGGGAAGACGGCGCCGAGCTCCGCGGCGGCCATGGCGCCGAACGAATGGCCGACCAGGTGGGCCCGCTCGACGCCCAGCGCGGTGAAGAGCTCGTCGTAGGCGAGCGTGAGATCGAGCAGATCGTCGAGCGTCTCGATACCGCTCGAGCCCGCGACACCAGGATGGGCCGGCGCGTACACGCTGAAGGACCGGGCCAGGAGGTCGAGGAACGGCGACCACGCGCTGCGCTCGAAATACGAATGGAAATAGACCAGCGGGGCGCCCCGTCCGGCGGTGAGGACCCTGAACGTCACGGCGCCGCCCCGGATCTCGATCGTGTGCGCGTCGGGCATCAGGCCACCTCGGTCGATCGCGCTGCGCTCACGATCCGTTCCGGGCGCCCGACGGCCACCAGCGGTCCTTGTAGCCGGGCCACTGATCGCGGACGTGCGGCATCACTTCCTTGGCGAACAGCTCGGTGTTCTTGAACGCCAGCTCCTTCGGCATGCTGCCGATCTGGAGCAGCACCATCAGATGGCCGACCCGGAGGCTGCGAATGCACTCGGTGAGCTGCTGGCGCACGGTCTGCGGACTCCCCGCGATGATGTAGCCCTGGTCGACGTACTGGCCCCAGTCGAGCGATTGGCGGGCCTTGCGCGCCGCGGCGCCGACCTGGGCGCGGCTCCCGCTCTGCACCGTCTTGACCGTGCGGTAGCCGGGTGCCTCCGCGAAGCCTTCCCAGACGTTCAGACACTTCTGGTAGAAGTAGTGCACGTGCTGGAAATAGTCGCGCTCGGCCTGCGCGTCGGTTTCCGACACGCACACCAGCTGCAGGAAGCCCGCGCGGAACGGATTGTCGTCGGCGCCGACGCGCGCGATCGCCTCCCAGAAGCCGTCCATGGTGGCGCGGCCGCGCTTGTAGCCGAAGTACGAGAGGTAGCAGTAGACGTAGTCGAGCTTCGCCGTCCACTCCCACGTCTCGACGCTGCCGCCGCCCGGGATCCACACCGGCGGGTGCGGCTTCTGGAGCGGCTGGGGCCAGATGTTCGCGTAGCGGACCTGGGTGTACTTGCCGTTGAACGCGAACACCTCGGGCCGCGTCCACGCCTGGATGACGAGGTCGTGCGCCTCGTAGTACCGATCGCGCAGGGTCGCCGGGTTGATCCCGTACGCGAAGTTCATGTCCATCGACGTGCCGACCGGAAAGCCGGCGACGAGCCGGCCGCCCGAGAGGAGGTCGAGCATCGCGAACTCCTCGGCCACGCGGAGCGGCGGGTTGTACGCGGCCAGGCTGTTACCGAGGACGACGAGCGCCGCCTGCGACGTCCGCCGCGTCAGCGCCGCCGCCATGAGGTTCGGGGAGGGCATCAGGCCGTAGGCGTTGTTGTGATGCTCGTTCACGCACAGGCCGTCGAAGCCCTGCGCCTCCGCGAACTCCAGCTCGTCCAGAAACTCCTGGTACAGGCCGCGGGTCTTCTCGGCGTCGTGCAGGTGATGCGGGACGTCCACCCACACCGACCGGTACTTCCGCTCGAAGTCCTCGGGCAGAAATCGGTACGGCATCAGATGGAAGAAGCAGATTTTCATGGTGATTCGGGATGATACCAATCCTCCCCCGAGCGCGCTAGCATAGCGGCTCATGCCGACCGGCACCCGTTTCGTCATCGTGTTCGTCGTCGACGGGCTCCGACCCGACGCCATCTCCCCCGATGGCACGCCCACCTTGCACCGCCTGCGGTCCGAGGGCGTCGATTTCACGAACGGCCACTCGGTATTTCCGACGGTGACGCGGGTCAACGCCGCCGCGCTCGGCACCGGGATGCACCCGGGCTCGAACGGAATCCTGGGTAACCAGATGTACGTGGCGGCGGTGGATCCGCGCCGTGCGCTGGACACCGGCAACCATCGGCGACTGCTCGCCCTCGACGACGCGACGGACCGACGACTCGTGCTCACCCGGACGCTCGGAGAGCGCCTTCACGCGCGCGGGCTTCGCCTCGCCTCCGTCAGCTCGGGCTCGACCGGCAGCGCGCTCCTGACCAATCCTCGAGCCCGCGACGGAATCGGCGTGCTCGTCAACGGCGCCTTCGAGCCCGGCAAGCTGGTGGCGTGGCCGGCCGAGGTGAGCGCGGCGATCCTCGCCAAGTTCGGACCGGCGCCCCCGCGGGGAGCATTCGACCGGTACGACGAGGTGGTCGCGTGGACACAACGCGTGCTCCGCGAGTACGTGCTGCCGGAGCTCACGCCCGACGTCGTCATCAACTGGCTCACCGAGCCGGATCACAGCCAGCACCACCTCGGCGTGGGCTCGCCGTCCTCGCGCGAAGCGCTCGCGAACGACGATCGCGAGATCGCTCGCGTGCTGGCGACCCTCGACGAGCGCGGGCTGACACCGTCGACCGACGTCTTCGTCGTGTCCGACCACGGGTTCACCACCAACGTGTCCGGCGTCGACGTCGCCGGCGAGCTGATCGCCGCCGGTCTGAAGGCGTCGGCCGACTCCGCCGACGTGGTGCTCGCCAGCAGCGGGCAGGCGGTGGCGGTTCACGTCGAGGGTCACGACCGCGAGCGCATCGCGGCGATCGCGCGCTTCGTCCAGTCGCGGGAGTGGGGCGGCGTGCTCTTCGCTCCGGCTCGCGCGCCCGGGGACCCCCACGGCGGTGTCGAGGGTACGTTCTCGCTCGAGCTGATTCACGTGGCCAACGCCGCGCGCGGGCCCGATCTGCTCTTCACGTTTCCGTGGACCTCTCGGACGAACGCGTTCGGCGTGCCGGGAGGCGACCTCGCGAGCGTCAGCGGCGGCGCGAAGCTCTACGCCAGCGACCACGGCAGCATGAGCCCGTGGAACGTGCGCAACACGTTCCTGGCCTGGGGCGCGGACTTCAAGAAGCGCACGACGGTCCGGGTGCCGGTGGGCAACGTGGACGTGGCGCCGACCATCCTCGCCCTGCTCGGCCTCGCCGAGCCGACGATCTCGATGGCCGCGTCCTCGCGGAGGCGCTCGCGGACGGACCCGACCCCGAGCAGATCGCGGTGGACACGCGCGTCCACACCGTGGAGACGGGCGTCTACCGCGCCGCCGTCCAGGTGTCGGAGGCCGAAGGGCATCGCTACGTGGACAAGAGCTGGCGGATTCGCTGATCGCCGGCGGCGACTTGATCGAGGGCTGGTTCCGGCGTAGTCTGTGCCACGGCAGCACACGGCTGTCAGATCGCTCGCAGTAAACGCGGGAGCTCGGGGAACCGGGCTGAGAGGGCGGCTCACCGCCGCCGACCGCATGAACCTGAACTGGTTAATGCCAGCGAAGGGAGGCCTCGCATGCCGCAGTCGCATTCATCGTCTCGCAAGGTCTACGTCACCGGGTCCCGGCCCGACATTCGCGTCCCGATGCGCGAGATCTCGCTGACCGGCGACAATCCACCGCTTCGCCTCTACGACACGAGCGGCCCCTACACCGATCCCAGCGCCGACCTCGACCTCAAGCGCGGCCTGACCCCGCTCAGGCTCGGCTGGATCGTCGACCGCGGCGACGTGCACGAGCTGCCCGGGCCGACGTCGGCGTACCGGCGGAGCCGCGAGGAAAATCCGGCGCTCGGCGGCGTACGATTCGCGAGCGTGCGCCGGCCGCTGCGCGCCAGTCCGGGCCGCTGCGTCACCCAGATGCACTACGCGCGGCGCGGCGAGATCACGCAAGAGATGGAGTTCATCGCGCTCCGCGAGGGCATGGCGCCCGAGATCGTGCGCGACGAGGTCGCGCGCGGCCGCGCGATCATCCCGTCGAACGTGAACCATCCCGAGACCGAGCCGATGATCATCGGCCGGAAGTTCCTGGTGAAGATCAACGCCAACATCGGGAACTCGGCGGTCGCCTCCTCGATCGAGGAAGAGGTCGAGAAGATGACCTGGGCGACGCGCTGGGGCGCCGACACGGTCATGGACCTGTCGACCGGCAAGAACATCCACGAGACGCGCGAGTGGATCCTGCGCAACTCGCCGGTCCCGATCGGCACCGTGCCGATCTACCAGGCGCTCGAGAAGGTCGGCGGCAAGGCCGAGGAGCTGACGTGGGAGATCTACCGCGACACCCTCATCGAGCAGGCCGAGCAGGGCGTCGACTACTTCACGATCCACGCCGGCGTGCGCCTGCCCTATATTCCGCTGACGGCCAAGCGCGTCACCGGCATCGTGTCGCGCGGCGGCTCGATCATGGCCAAGTGGTGCCTGGCGCACCATCGGGACAGCTTCCTCTACACGCACTTCCGCGAGATCTGCGAGATCATGGCGGCGTACGACGTCGCCTTCTCGCTGGGCGACGGCCTGCGCCCGGGCTGCAACGCGGATGCGAACGACGAGGCGCAATTCGCCGAGCTCGACACGCTCGGCGAGCTCACGACGATCGCGTGGGAGCGCGACGTGCAGGTGATGATCGAGGGCCCCGGCCACGTGCCGATGCACCTGATCAAAGAGAACATGGACCGTCAGCTCCAGGTCTGCCACGAGGCGCCCTTCTACACGCTCGGGCCGCTGACGACCGATGTGGCGCCGGGCTACGACCACATCACCTCCGCGATCGGCGCCGCGATGATCGGCTGGTACGGCACCGCGATGCTCTGCTACGTGACGCCGAAGGAGCACCTGGGCCTGCCCAACCGCAAGGACGTGAAGGACGGCGTGATCGCCTACAAGATCGCCGCCCACGCGGCCGACCTCGCCAAGGGCCATCCGGGCGCCCGCGACTGGGACGACGCGCTCTCGCGCGCGCGGTTCGAGTTCCGCTGGGAGGATCAGTTCAACCTCTCGCTCGATCCGGAGACGGCGCGGGAGTTCCACGACGAGACCCTGCCGGCCGAGGGCGCGAAGCTCGCCCACTTCTGCTCGATGTGCGGGCCGCACTTCTGCTCGATGAAGATCACGCAGGACGTGCGCGACTACGCGGCCAAGCACGGCATCGCGGAAGAGACCGCGGCGGTCGTGCAAGGGCTCCGGGACAAGGCCGACGAGTTCAGGAAGAGCGGCGGCGAGATCTATCAGAAATGGGGGGCCTAGAAGGGCCCCCCAAGCCCCCCGCGCTCGGAGACGCCCCGGCTCAGCCGGGGCGCCCCTCGATCTCTCTTGTCGCGCTCCCGGACGTCGACGGAGCTTACGTCGCCCTTACCCCACGCCGCCCGGGTCGATTCCGTGCTCGAGCAGCTTCTTGCGCAGCGTGTTCCGGTTGATCCCGAGGATCTGGGCCGCCCGCACCTGATTGCCGGCGGTCTCGCGGAGCACCGCGCGGAGCAGAGGCTTCTCGACGAGGCCGATCATCAGGTCGTAGAGGTTCGCGCTCGTGTGGTCGCGCAGGCCGCGCACGCACTCGACGAGCTTGCGCTCGATGACTTCCTCGAGCGGCGCGTCGACGCTGACCGAGGCGGCCGCTGACACCGGACCGATCGGCAGGTGCTCCGGCAGGATGATGCCGCTGGTGGCCATCACCATCGCGCGCTGGATCACGTTCTCCAGCTCGCGCACGTTGCCGGGCCAATCGTAGCCGACCAGTCGATCGAGCGCGTCCGGGGCCACGCCGCGCTCACCGAGCTCGCCGGCGTACTTCGCGAGCAGATGCTCGATCAGGAGCGGCACGTCGCGCCGGCGCTCGCGGAGCGACGGCAGGTTCACGGTCACCACGTTGAGCCGGTAGTAGAGGTCCTCGCGGAATCGTCCGTCCTTCATCAGGACCTCGAGGTCGCGGTTGGTCGCGGCCAGCACCCGCACGTCGATGCGAATCGATTCCTGGCCGCCGACGCGCTCGATGGTCCGCTCCTGCAGCGCGCGCAGCAGCTTGGTCTGAAGCTCGACCGGCATGTCGCCGATCTCGTCCAGGTAGAGCGTGCCGCCGTGCGCGAGCTCGAGCTTCCCGAGGCGCCGCTCCTTCGCGTCGGTGAAGGCGCCGCGCTCGTGCCCGAACATCTCGGACTCGAGCAAGGTGGCCGGAATCGCGGCGCACGACACGGCGACGAAGGGTCGGCCGGCGCGGCGGCTGTAGTGGTGGATCGCGCTGGCCACGAGCTCCTTGCCGGTGCCGGACTCGCCGCGCAGCAGGACGGTGACGTCGCTGGCCGCGACGCGGCCGATCGTCTTGTAGACCTCCTGCATGCGCGGGTGGCGCCCGATGATGGCGCCGAACTCCCACACGTCGTGCAGGCCGCTCTTGAGACGCGTCACCTCCTGGGTCAGCCGGCGCGCCGTGAGCGCGCGCTCGGTGAGCAGGAGCACCTCGTCCAGGTCGAACGGCTTCGCGAGGTAGTCGTACGCGCCGCGCTGCATCGCCTGGATGGCGGTGTCCATCGTGCCGTGGGCGGTCATGACGACCACGCACGCGTCCGGCGCGAATCTCGCGCAGGCGGCCGAGCGCGGTGAGACCGTCGACACCCGGCATGCGGATATCGAGGAAGACCACGTCAAAGGGCTCGGCCTCGAACGCCTTGAGCGCGGCGATGCCGTCTTTGACGGTCAGGACGTCGTAGCCCGCCTGGCGCAGGCCCTTCTCCAGGACCCAGCGCAGGCTGTCCTCGTCGTCGGCGACCAGGATGCGCGCCTTTACGGTAGCGATGGCCGGGGACGTCCTTCCGTCATTTGGCGATCGGCAAGAAGCACGTCACGCTGGTGCCGCGCCCGGCGGCGCTGTCCACCTGGATGGCGCCGCGGTGCTCCTCGAGAATGCGGTGACAGATCGAGAGCCCGAGCCCGAGGCCCTTGTCCTTGGTCGTGAAGAACGGATCGAAGATCCTCGCGCGGACCGCATCGGGAATTCCCGGCCCCTCGTCGGTCACCTGCACTTCCACCATGCTGCGCTGGCCGGCGCCGAGGTCCATCTTGCCGAAGAGCGGATTCAAACTCACGCGGGTCGTCAACGTGAGGCGACCGCCGCGCTCCATGGCGTCCAGGCCGTTGCGCACGAGATTGTGAAAGACCTGCAACAGCCGATCCTCGTCGCCGAGGATCGGCGGAAGACTCGGGTCGTAGCGGCGGATCAGGGCGACCTCGCGCTCGCGCGCGCCTTCCTCGCTCAGCAGAGTCACACGCTCCAGGAGTTGGTGGAGATTCAACGGCACCGCCCGAAGCTGGATCGGCCGCGCCAGATCGAGAAGCGTCTCGATGATGCGGTTCACGCGATCGACCTCGGTCAGGAGCACGTCCGTGTACTCCCCGAGCCGCGAATCGGGACCGAGCTCGCGCCGCAGCAGCTGCACCGCGCCGCGGATCGCGCCCAGCGGATTGCGCACCTCGTGGGCGAGCCCGACGGCCATCCGTCCGGCCGCCGCGAGGGTCTCGCCCCGGCGCACCTCCGCCTCGAGCTGATGAATTCGCGAGAGATCCCGCAGCACCACGACCGCGGCCTCGACCTGGCCGTCGCGCCCGCAGAGCGGAGCCGTCACGATCGAGACCGGCAGTCGCCGGCCGTCGCCGCGCTCGACGAAGCTCTCGGCCTCGGATCGGCTCTCGCCCGTGGCGAGGGTCTCGCCGAGCCGCCGCACGACCGATGCGTCCGGCGAGAAGACTTCCTTGATATACCGCCCCTCGGCGCGGCGCGCCGAGCGCTCCGTGAGCACCTCGGCCGCCGAGTTCCAGAACACGATGCGCAGATCGGCGTCGACCGCGATCACCGCGTCGGGGAGACCGGCGAGAACCGCTTCGTAGTTCATTGTAGCGGGGACCTCGAGGCCGGCTTGGACCGAGGGTGGCCTGAGACAGACGCGGCGATGCTCCGCACGCCCGGTCCCTTCGGGTGCGTCCGTCGGCTCCGACTCACGGTGACGGACCTCGAGGCCGGCGTGGACCGAGGGTGGCCTGAGACAGACGCGGCGATGCTCCGCACGCCCGGTCCCTTCGGGTGCGTCCGCCGGCTCCGACTCACGGTCACGGACCTCGAGGCCGGCTTGGACCCGAGGGTGGCCTGAGACAGGCGCGGCGAAGCTCCGCACGCCCGATCTGTCGGATGCGTTGCGCCGCTCAGGTTCACGGTCACGAGCCCGCGTCGCATCACGCGAGCTCGAGGTCGGGCGCGGCGTTCATGGTCAGCGGTGCGCGTTCTCCGGCCGCGAGGCGCACCGTGCCCGCCGCCGTGATCATCGCCGCGTTGTCGGTACAGAGATTTCGGGGCGGGATGTGCAGGCGAAGGCCGTGCTCGGTCGCCGCCGCGTCGAGCGCCTCGCGCAAGGGCGTGTTGGCGGCCACACCGCCGGTCAGCACCACGCGCTTGATGCCGTGGTGCAGCGCGGCCTTGATGGTCTTCCGCACGAGCATCTTCACGACCGACGCCTGGAACGACGCCGCGACGTCGGCGATCTCGGCGGCCCCGAGCGGCGCGCGCTGCTTGACGTAGAGAGATACCGACGTCTTGATCCCGCTGAACGAGAAGTCGGCGGCGCCGTCGCTCATCTGGGCGAGCGGAAACGTGACGGCCTTGGGATCGCCGGCCGTGGCCGTGCGCTCGATCACCGGCCCGCCCGGAAAGCCGAGGCCCAGGAGCTTCGCGACCTTGTCGAACGCTTCGCCGGCGGCGTCGTCGCGGGTCTGACCGACCAGGGTGTACGTGCGAGGCCCGCGGGCGTGATAGAGGGCCGTGTGCCCGCCGGAGACCACGAGCGCCAGGAACGGATGCTCCGGCGGATCGTCGGTGAGAAACGACGCGTAGATGTGCCCCTCCAGGTGGTTCACGGCAACCAGTGGCAGGCGGTGCACATACGCGAGCGATTTCGCGACCGAGCACCCGACCAGCAGCGAGCCGACGAGCCCGGGCCCTTGCGTGACGGCGATCCCGTCGAGATCCGGCAGGCGAACATTCGCGTCGGCCAGCGCTTTCTCGACCACCGGCACGATCACCTCGAGATGACGGCGCGAGGCGAGCTCGGGGACCACGCCGCCGTACGGCGCGTGGATGGCATCTTGCGAGGCGACGACGCTCGACAGGATACGGCGACCGTCGGCGAGCACCGCCGCGGCCGTCTCGTCACACGAGCTTTCGATCCCGAGCACCACCATCCGTCGTTCCCTTTGTCCTCAAACGCTCGTCGCGCGAGCCACGCGACGGCTGCGCAGATAGTAAAGGCGATGCGGCCGAGTCACGGGCACCCGGCCTCGCATCGCCCTTGATGCGCGCGTGAGTCGCGGCTACTGCGGCCGAACCTGAGCCTGTGGGTTCTGTCCCGGGCGCTGCTGCTCGATGATCCGCATCGTCTTGATCACGTCGAGCGCCCGCTGCACCTGGATGTCCTTCTTGAGCTCCTCCATCGGGTCGAGCGACGGCTGTTGCTTGTCCTTCGCGGCCGTCGTGTCCTTCGGAATCTCGACCACGATGTCCGGCGTGATGCCCTTGCCGTGGATCGAGCGGCCCTTCGGCGTGAAGTACTTCGCGGTCGTCAGGCGGAGCCCGGAGCCGTCGGACAGCGGGATGATCGTCTGCACCGACCCCTTGCCGAAGGTCTGGGTGCCGACCACGATCGCGCGGCCCCAGTCCTGGAGCGCGCCCGCGACGATCTCGGACGCCGACGCGGAGCCCTGGTTGACCAGGACCACCATCGGCAACGTCGGATACGACTTCTTGGCATGGGCCGAGAAGCGCATGTTCTGGTTCCGGACGCGGCCCTCGGTGTAGACGACGAGCTTACCGTCCTCGATGAACTCCTCGGTGATCTCGACCGCGGCCGTCAGCAGACCGCCCGGATTGTTGCGCAGGTCGAAGATGAGCGCCTTCATGCCCGCCTTCGCGGCCTTGTCGAGCGCCGCCGCGGTGTCGCCGGGCGACTGCTCCTGGAACTGGCGAAGCTTGATGTAGGCGACGCCTCCGCCGAGATCGGCCGAGCGCACCGACTGCACGCGGATCTGCTCGCGCGTGATGTCGAAGTCCTTCGGCTCGGTCCAGCCCTCGCGCACGATCGTGATCGTCACCTTCGTGCCGGGCTTGCCGCGCATGCGCTTGACCGCATCGGGCAGCTGCATGTCCTTCGTGACGAGGCCGTCGATCTTGACGATGCGGTCGCCGGTCTGCAATCCGGCCCGATACGCGGGCGTGCCCTCGATCGGCGACACGACCGTGAGCACGTCGTCGCGCAACGTGATCTCGATGCCGAGCCCGCCGAAGCTTCCGCTGGTCTCGACCTGCATCTCCTTGTAGCTGTCCGGGTCGAGGAACGAGCTGTGCGGGTCGTTGTACGGAGGCGCGGACAGGCCTCGCAGAGTTCCCTTGATCGCGTTGTAGACGAGGTCCTTCGGCGGGACTTCTTCGACGTACTGGTTCTGGACAATGGAGAGGACCTCGGTGAAGAGCCTCAGCTGCTCGTACGTCGCGCTGCTGTCCGCGCCTTTGCTGGCCACGGATCCGCCGAGCGATAGCGTGAGCACCACCAGAAGCGAGCTGATCACGAAGGCCTTCTTCATGGATGTCCTCTCATCCCCACTGGACTAGCCACCCTGGCGGAGCCACTGCTCCGGGTCTTGTGGCCTGCCCTGGTGGCGCACCTCGAAATAGAGCCGGGGGCCGGCGAGAGATCCCGTATCGCCCACCGTGCCGATCCGCTGTCCCTGACGCACGTCATCGCCTTCCTTCGCCTCGATGTCGGCGATGTGGGCGTAGAGCGTGTAGTACTCGTTGCCGTGGTCCACAATAATCAGGTTACCGTATCCCTTGAACCAACCCGTATAGATGACATGGCCGGCGTGGACCGCCAGGACTTCCCGGCCGACCGCCGCCTCGATATCGACTCCATTCCGGAATGTCCGGGTGCCGAACCGCGGATGCACCTGCGCGCCGTACCCGGTGACGATCCGTCCTTCGGTCGGCCACGGCAAACGCCCCTTGAGCGTTCCGAAACCGACCGCGGGAGCCTCGATCCCACCCTTCGGTGGCGGGAATCTTCGCCAGCTTCCGTTGCTTGGCCTGGAGCTCGCGGATGAACGCCTCGAGGCGGTGGGACGCTTCCGTCAATTCGCCCACCATGCGCTCGTGGTACGCGCGCTCGTCGCGCACCTTCGCGAGGATCACTCGCCGCTTCGCGACCTCGCGATCGACCTCCGCCTGCTCGCGCTTGGCGTCTTCGTGGAGGCCTGACAGCTCCTGCTGCTGCGCTTCCTCCCTGACTTTCCGATCCGCCAGCCTGTCAGATGTAACACGATACTCTTGAATCAAGCGGGCGTCCAGGGCCGCCAGGCTCGCGAGATGACGGACGGCGACGGCGCGCGCCGCCGGATCCTCGCCGCTGAGAATCACCGGGAGCGCGCCGCCCTGGGCGTGCACGCGATACATCACGCGCAGCCGCCCCGCGAGCGCGTTGGTCTGGCCGGCCCGCTGCTTTTCGAGCTTCGAGATCTCGCCACGGAACATCTGCACGTCGGTTTGCGCCTTCTTGATCCGCGCGTCCAGACGCGCGACGTCCCCTTTTTTGGCGGCGAGCCGCCGCTCGATCTCCTCGAGCTCGGCCAGCAAGGACGTCTCGCGCGCGCGCGCCGCCGCCGCGCGCTCGCGCTCCTCCTTGAGCTGCTTCTGCGTCTGCTGGAGCTTCCGCTGCTCGGCCTGGAGCGGCTCGTCCCGTCGCGTCTGCGCCGCCGCCGGCGCGACCGCCAGCACCGCGAGCGCCACCGCGAGCGCCGCGCGCGCTCATGGCTCGCGACCGGCGCGCGCGAGCCAGCCGCCGAGCCCGCCGAGCAATGTTCCGGCTCCGAGCAGCGCCATCACGCCGAGCGGCGTGAAGAACGCCAGCTGCGAGAGCCCGAGGGTGAGATTGACGAGCGGCTCGAGACGCGGCCCGACGAGCGAATACGTGAGGACGAGCGTGGCCAGCGCCAGCACCGCGCCGGCGAGACCCTGCATCATGCCCTGGAGCAGCAGGGGCAGCCGGATCGTCGCCTCGGATGCGCCCACGAGCCGCATGATCTCGGTTTCGTGGCGCCGCGCGTGCAGCACCAGGGTGGTCGCCGTTGTCACCGTCAGGATCGCGGCGATCCCGAGCACGGCGCCGACCCCGAGGCCGATCGTCGTCAGCAGCCGCTGCCAGTGCGAAAGCTGCTCGACCCAGTCGACACTTCCGGCGACCTCGTCGGCTTCCGGCAACGCCGCCAGACGCGCGACGAGCTCGCGAGCGCCCTCCGGCGTCGCGGCCGCGGCCGACGGCGTCACCTCGAGCGACGCGGGCAGCGGATTCGCCGGCAGCTGGTCGACGACGCTCGCGTCCTTGCCGAGCACCTGCTTGAGGTCGCGCAAGGCTTCGGCCTTGCCGATGAACGTCACGCCGGCCACGCCGGGCGCGGACCGGACGCGCTCGAGCAACGCGGCGACGTCGGCGGACGATGGCTCGCGCTTGAGATAGACGACGATGCGCACCCGGTCGCGCCACTGGGCGACGGCCCGGTCGAGGTTGGACGACACGAGCCAGAAGCCGCCGAGCGCGGCGAGCGAGAGCGTGATCAGCACGATCGCGCTGACGGCGACGCGTCCGGCTCTTCTCAGGTCGCGGAGCGCCTCGCCGACCAGGAATCCAACCACGCGCTCAGCCCTGGTCCTTCACGACATGGCCGCCGTCGAGCGTCAGGGTGCGGCGCTTGAGCGCCGCGGCCAGCCGGGCCTGGTGGGTGGCCAGCACGATCGTCGTGCCACCCGACCCGATGTCCTTGAGCGCCTCGATGATCTCGGCGGCCATCGACTCGTCGAGGTTGCCGGTCGGCTCGTCGGCGAGGAGCAGCGGCGGGCGCCTCACGATGGCCCGCGCCAGCGCGGCTCGCTGCGCTTCCCCCTGGGAGAGCTGCGCGGGATAGGCCTGGGCGCGCGAGGACATTCCCACGACGCGGAGCGCGTCGAAGACGCGCTCGGTGATCTCGCGCCGCGGGGTGCCGAGCACCCGCAGAACGAAGGCGACGTTCTCGTAGACGGTGCGCACCGGCAGGAGCTTGGCGTCCTGGAAGACGACACCGATCGATCGGCGGAGCGCCGCCACCTGCGAGCGCCGCATCGGGACCAGGTCGTAGCCGAGGACCTCGATGTCGCCCTCGGAGGGCAAGTCGTCGCGGTACAGGAGCCGGAGCAAGGTCGTCTTGCCGGCGCCGCTCGCCCCCGTCAGCACGACGAACTCACCCTTGGCGATCCGGAACGACACTTCGCGCAGCGCAGGGACCTTCACGGGCCCGACCGAGTACACCTTCGAAACCCGGTGAACCTCAATCATGGCGGGCGGTTCGATTATAGCCGCGGGCTTCAGCTTTGCGAGAGCTTGTCCTCCAGGAGCCGGTTCACGATCGCCGGGTTGGCCTTGCCCCGCGTGGCCTTCATGACCTGCCCGACGAGCGCCCCCTTTGCCTCCTTCTTGCCCCGGCGGTAGTCCTCGATCGCCTTCGGGTTGGCGGCCATCACCGACTCGATCACCTGGCCCAGCGCGCCCTCGTCGGCAACCTGGGTCAGGCCGTCGCGCTCGACGATCGTGCCGGCGTCCTGGCCCGAGTCGAACATCTTCTGGAACACGTCCTTGGCGATCTTGCCGCTGATCGTCGAGTTCTCGATCAGCCGCGAGGAGACCCACCAGATGGCGGGGCGGGATCGGCGAGCTCTGGATCGCCCGCTCGTCGTCGCCGGGCAGGACGCGGAGGAGCTCCGACATGATCCAGTTGGAGAGAACCTTTGGCCGGTCGGCGCCGGCTCCGGACGCCGGGGCCCACTCGCGCAGCGCGGCTTCGTAGTAGTCCACGAGCGCCCGCGACTGAGTCAGGACTTCGGCATCGTAGGCCGGCAGCCCGTACTGGGCGACGGCCCGCTGACGCCAGGCCCGCGGCAGCTCGGGAAGCCCCGCGCGGATCTCCTCGACCCAGCGGCGGTCGACCTGGAGCGGCACCAGATCGGGCTCCGGGAAATACCGATAGTCGTGCGCGAACTCCTTCGAACGCATCGAGCGCGTGTAGCCGCGGTCGGCCTCCCAGAGGCGCGTCTCCTGCACGATGCGCTCACCCGCGTCGAGCGCCTGCGCCTGGCGCCGCACCTCGAACTCGAGCGCGCGCTGAACGTTCCGGAACGAGTTCAGGTTCTTGATCTCGACCTTCGTCCCGAGCGTGGCGCTGCCGCGCGGCCGGAGCGAGACGTTGGCGTCGCAACGGAGCGAGCCCTCCTCCATGTTGCCGTCGCAAACGCCCAGGAAGATCAGCACGGCGCGGAAGGCTCTCAGGTATGCCGCGGCCTCCTCGGGTGAGGAGAGCTCGGGCCGCGACACCGTCTCCATGAGCGCCACGCCGGAGCGGTTGAAGTCGACCAGGCTCGCCTGGGCGGTCTCGAGCGTGCCCTCGTGGAGGAGCTTGCCGACGTCCTCCTCGAGGTGCAGCCGCTGGATCCCGATCGTGCGCGCGCCGCCCTCGACGTCGATCTCGAGGAATCCGTCCTCGGCCAGCGGCTCCTCGTACTGGCTGATCTGGTAGTTCTTCGGCATGTCGGGGTAGTAGTAGTGCTTGCGCGCGAAGCGGCACGCCTCGTTGACGCGGCAGCTGAACGCGAGCGCCGTGCGGATGGCGAGCTCGACGGCGCGGCGGTTCACGACCGGCAGCGACGCCGGGCATGCCGAGACAGACCGGGCACGTCTGGGTGTTGGGCCGCGCGCCGAACGTCGTCGGACAGCCGCAGAACATCTTCGAGCGCGTCGAGAGCTGGGCGTGGACCTCGAGGCCGATGACGGTCTCGTATCGGGTCGCCGCGTCGGTCACGGCAGCTCCGGACGGCGCGACCGCCACGTGGTCGCCTGCTCGTAGGCGTAGGCCGCGCGCAGCACGCGGGCCTCGTCGAGCGGACGGCCGAGCACCTGCAGACCGATCGGCAGCCCCGCCGCGCTGAAGCCGCACGGCACCGAGACGCCGGGAATGCCCGACAGGTTGCCCGGAATCGTGAACACGTCGTTGAGGTACATCGACAGCGGATCTTCCTTCTCGCCGTGCTTGAACGCGACGTTCGGCGTCGTCGGCGCGACGATCAGGTCGACCTTCGCGAAGGCCGCCGCGAACTCGCGCCGCACGAGCGTCCGGACGCTCTGCGCCTTGCCGTAGTAGGCGTCGTAGTAGCCGGCCGACAGCGCGTAGGTGCCGAGCATGATCCGGCGCTTGACCTCGGCGCCGAAGCCCGCGGCGCGCGTCTTGCTCTGCATCTCGATGAAATCGCGGCCGGCGACGCGCAGCCCGTACCGAACGCCGTCGTATCGCGCCAGGTTCGACGACGCCTCGGCGGGAAGGATCACGTAGTACGCCGCCAGCGAGTGCCGGGTGGTCGGCAAGGAGACGCGCTCGATCCGCGCGCCGAGGCCCTTCAGCACGTCGATCGCCGCCCTGACGGCGCGCTCGACTTCGGGATCCATCCCGTCGATGAAGTATTCGTCGGGCAGCCCGAGCGTGAGACCGTCGACGCCCTTCGAGAGCTCCGCGGCGTAGTCGGGCACCGGCGCCTGGATCGACGTGGCGTCGCGCGGGTCGTGGCCGGCGACCGCGCCGAGCAGGAGCGCCGCGTCGGTGACGTCCTGGGCGAAGGGGCCGATCTGGTCGAGCGAGGACGCCAGCGCGACCAGACCGTAGCGCGACACGCGGCCGTAGGTCGGCTTCATGCCGACGACGCCGCAGAACGCGGCCGGCTGCCGGATCGAGCCGCCGGTGTCGCTGCCATAGGCGCCGGCCGCGAGCCCGCCGGCCACCGCCGCGGCCGAGCCGCCGGACGAGCCGCCGGGCACGCGCGTCAGGTCCCACGGATTGCGCGTCGGGTGAAAGGCCGAGTGCTCGGTGGACGAGCCCATCGCGAACTCGTCCATGTTGGTCTTGCCCAGGATCACGACGCCGGCCGCCCGCAGTCGCTCGACGGTCGTCGCGTCGTACGGGGGCACGAAGTGCTCGAGCATCTTCGATCCGCAGGTCGTCCGGACACCGGTCGTGCACATCACGTCCTTGAGGGCCACCGGCGCCCCGTCGAGCGGCCCGCGCGGCGAGCCGGCACGCCAGCGCTGGTCGGACTCGCGCGCGGCGGCCAGCGCCTGATCCCGCACCACGGTGAGATAGGCGCCGACCTTGCCGTCGAGCGCGCCGATCCGCGCGAGATAGGCCTCCGCGACCGCGCTCGGCGTGAGGTCGCCCCGCCGGAAGGCATCGGTCAGCTCGTGGATGGGCCGGTGCATCACTCCTCGATGATCCGCGGCACGCGAAAGAACTCGCCGCTGGGATCCGGCGCGTTCGCGAGCGCGGCGGACTGGGGCAGGCACGGCGTCACGTCGTCCTCGCGCATCACGTTGACCACGTCCACCGCGTGCGACGTCGGCTCGACGCCCTCGGTGGGGACCGCGCGCAACGTGTCGAGATGGGCGAGAATGGAGTTCAGCTGCTCACGCATCCGCTCGAGCTCCGCGTCGGTCAGGGCCAGGCGTGTCAGGCGCGCGACGTGCTCGACGTCCTTGCGGTCGATCATGGCCTCACAGCTCCTCGAGATGCGCGTACTGGACCGAAAGCCGCTTGCGACCCACGCTCGCGAACCCGACCGTCACGACGTAGTCGGACCCGTCTCGCTCGATGCCCACCACCAGGCCCTCGCCGAAGCGCGCGTGACGCACGCGGGCTCCGACGCGGAACGGCAGGTCCTCGCCGACCGTCTCGGCGGCCGCGGCGTAGGCCGCCGCGTCCTCGGCGAAGCCGGGCGGCGGCTCACGCCGCGCGTTCAGCGAGACGAGCTGGTTCTCCGGCATCTCGCGGAGAAACCTCGAGGGCTCGCCGACGCCGTAGCCGTGGATCCGGCGATGGAGCGCGTACGACAGATAGAGCCGCTCGCGGGCGCGCGTCACGCCCACGTAGCAGAGACGGCGCTCCTCCTCGATCTCGTCCTCGTCGTTCATCGACCGGGCGTGCGGAAACACGCCCTCCTCCATGCCCGTCAGGAACACCGCCGGAAACTCGAGCCCCTTGGCCGAGTGGAGCGTCATCATCGTGACGCGCGCGCCCTCGTCCTTCAGCTCGTCGATGTCGGCCACGAGCGCGACGCCGTCGAGGAATCCCTCGAGCGTCGGGCTCGGATCCGCGTGCGTATAGTCCTCGGCGGCGGCGATCAGCTCCTCGAGGTTCTCGAGACGCGCCTCGGCCTCGGGCGAGCGCTCCACCCGCAGCGCGTCACGATACCCCGTGACGGTCAGCAGGTGATCGATGAAGGCCGGCGACGTCATCGTGGCTCGCGCCTCGGCCAGGCCGCGGATCAGCGACGCGAACTCCTCGAGCGACCGGCGCGCCTTGCCGGTGATCGCGGCCGGCGGCTCGGCGGCGACGGCGAGCAGGCCCCGGCCCGCCCGCGCCTCGTCCAGGCGGGCGAGCGTCGCCGGCCCGATGCCGCGGACCGGCGTCTGGGTCGCGCGGCGAAAGGCCACGTCGTCGTTCGGATTGACCGCGAGGCGCACGTACGCCAGCGCGTCCTTGATTTCCTTGCGCTCGTAGAACCGGACGCCGCCGACGATCCCGTACGGGATGCGCGCCCGGCGCATCGCGTCCTCGAGCACGCGGGACTGCGCGTTCGTGCGGTAGAAGACGGCCACACCGCTCCACGGCACGCCCTCGCCGCGCAGGCCGAGAATCGCCTGGGCGACGAAGTTCGCCTCCTCGTGCTCGTCCCAGCCGCGATAGACCTTCGGCGGATCGCCCTCGGCGTTCTCGGTCCAGAGCGTCTTCTCCTTGCGCTGACGGTTGTGGTCGATGACGGCCGCGGCCAGCGAGAGGATCCGCTGGGTCGAGCGATAGTTCTGCTCGAGCTTCACCACGCGCGTACCCGGATAGTCCTTTTCGAAATCGAGGATGTTGCGGATGTCGGCGCCGCGCCAGCGGTAGACCGACTGATCGGGATCGCCCACCACGCAGACGTTCCGATGCTCGCCGGTCAGGAGCCGGATGATCCGGTACTGGGCGCGGTTCGTGTCCTGGTACTCGTCGACGAGGACGTGGCGCCAGAGGCCGCGATACCAGGCGACGCGCCTCGGGCACGTCCTGGAAGAGCTGCACGGTCTTGAGGAGCAGGTCGTCGAAGTCGACGGCGCCGACCGCGCGCAGGCGCTCCTCGTAGCTTGCGCGTAGACGTGCGCGATCTTCGCTTCCCACGGCCCGCGCGCCGCGTGGCGTGGCCGAATCGACGCCCATCATGTGGTTCTTCCAGTAGCTGATGCGCTGGGTGACCGTGCCCGGCGTCGTGGCGCGATCGGCCAGGTCGAGCTCCTTCATGCACTCCTTGACCAGGCTCTCGCGGTCGTCCTCGTCGTAGATCACGAAGTGCGGCGGCAGCCCGATGTGCTTGCCGTGCTGGCGCAGGATCCGGACGCACGCCGAGTGAAACGTCGCGATGAGCGGCGCCTTCAGCCCGACCGGCAGCAGCAGCGACTCGACCCGGCGGGCCATCTCGCCCGCGGCCTTGTTGGTGAACGTGACCGCCAGGAGGTTCCGCGGCGACACGCCGAGCTCGCCGGTGAGCCAGGCGATCCGGTAGGCGATGACCCGCGTCTTGCCGCTGCCGGCCCCCGCGAGGACGAGGAGCGGCCCGTCGGCGGCGGTGACGGCTTCGCGCTGAGGGGGATTCAGATCGTCGAGGAGGCGCTTGAGCTCGGCAGGCACCGGTCGATTGTACCGGGCGATCGGGGCCCCGCCAATACGAACGCCGGGCGGCGACGCGATCGCCGCCCGGCCGGGATCTTGGGCTACTCGACCGTGACGCTCTTCGCGAGGTTTCGCGGCTGATCCACGTCGCAGCCCAGGCGCACCGCGATGTGGTACGCGAGGAGCTGGAGCGGGATCACCGTGATCAGCGGCGCCAGCAGGTCGGCGCAGGCGGGCACCTCGATCACGTGCTGGGCCTTCGAGGCGACGGCCCGGTCGCCGGCGTGCACGACCGCGATCACCTGCCCGTCGCGGGCGCGCACTTCCTCGATGTTGCCGAGCATGCGCTCGTAGGAGCCGTCGCGGGGCGCCAGGGCGACCACCGGCAAGTTGTCGGCGATGAGGGCGATGGGACCGTGCTTCATCTCGCCGCCGGCGTAGCCTTCGGCGTGGATGTACGAAAGCTCCTTCAGCTTGAGCGCGCCTTCCAGGGCGATCGGGAACTGGACGCCGCGGCCGAGATAGAGGAAGTCGCGCGCCCCGACGAGGTCGCGGGCCATCGCCGCGATCTGACCGTCGAGCTCGAGCGTCTTCTCGACGAGGCGGGGAATCTCGACGAGGTCGTGGATCCGCTTCTTCACGTCCTCGGCGGTGATGGCGCCGCGCTGGCGGCCGAGCCAGAGGCCGAGGAGGTACGTCGCGACGATCATCGTGGCGAACGCCTTGGTGGAGGCGACCCCGATCTCCGGGCCCGCGTGCATGTAGAGGACGCCCGTCGCCTCACGCGCCAGGGCCGAGCCCACGACGTTCGTGATCGCGAGGATCGGGCAGCCCTTGAGCCGGGCGGCCTTGACGGCGCCCAGGGTGTCGGCGGTCTCGCCCGACTGGGAGATCGCGACCACCAGGGTCTCGGGACCGATCAGCGCATCGCGATAGCGGAACTCGCTGCCGAGGTCGATCTCCGACGGGATGCCGGCGAGCTTCTCCAGCATCGTGCGGCCGAGCATCGCCGCGTGGAACGCCGTGCCGCACGCGACGAGGACCACACGCTCGATGCCGCGCACGGTGTCCGGCGCCAGGCTCACGTCCGGCAGGACCACGTTGCCGGTCTCGGGCGCGATCCGCCCCCGGAACGTGTCGGTGATGGCGCGCGGCTGCTCGTGCATCTCCTTGAGCATGAAGTGCCGGTAGCCGCCCTTCTCGGCCATGATCGGATCCCACGAGATCCGCACCGGCGCGCGGCGAATCGGCTCACCGTCGACGGTCGAGAGCTCGACCGAATCAGCGGTGACGACCGCCACCTCGTCGTCCTCGAGCACCACGATGTCGCGCGTGTGGGACAGGATCGCGGGAATGTCGGAGGCGACGAACATCTCGCCTTGTCCCAGCCCGACGACGACGCTGCCGGCGCCCTGCTTGGCGGCGACCAGGCGATCCGGTGCCGCGGTGCAGACGACGCCGAGCGCGTACGATCCTCTGACCTCTTTCAGCGCGGCTTTGACCGCCTGGTCGAGGCGACGGGTGCCGCGCAGGTGGTGCTCGATCAGATGGGCGAGGACCTCGGTATCGGTTTCCGACTTGAACCGGTGCCCGTCGGACAGGAGGTGATCCTTGATCTCGAGATAGTTCTCGATGATCCCGTTGTGGACGACGACGAGCGAGCCGTCACAGTCGGTGTGCGGATGGGCGTTCTCTTCGGACGGACGGCCGTGAGTCGCCCAGCGGGTGTGACCGATGCCGAGCGAGCCCGTCAGCGGCCGCTCACCGAGGACACCTTCGAGATTCTTGAGCCGGCCGGCGGCGCGGCGCACGTGCAGGGTGCCGTCGTTGAGGACCGCGATGCCCGCGGAGTCGTAGCCGCGATACTCGAGTCGCTTCAGTCCCTCGACGATGATGCCGACCGCGCTCTTGTCCCCGACGTATCCGACGATTCCACACATGGCTGACCTCAGTGCTCCTCGCGCTTCTTGGCTTTCCGCGCCGCCCAGCCGTCCTTGACGACCTGCTGAGCGCGTCCAACAGCGAGGGCTCCCGGTGGGACGTCCTTGGTGATCGTGGAGCCTGCTCCGATGTAGGCGCCCTCGCCGATCGTGACGGGGGCGACGAGGCTCGTGTTCGTGCCGATGAACGCTCGATCGCCGATCTTGGTCTCGTGCTTGTTGACGCCGTCGTAGTTGCACGTGATCGTGCCGGCGCCGACGTTGACGCCCTCGCCCACCGTCGCGTCGCCGACGTAGGAGAGGTGCGGCACCTTCGACCCGCGCCCGATCGTCGACTTCTTGAGCTCGACGAAGTTGCCGATCTTCGCCTTCGGTCCGACGTGCGCCAACGGCCGCAGATGGCAGAACGGGCCCAAGGTCGCGGCCTCGTCGATCGCCGATTCCCGCACCACGCAGTACGGCAGCAACGTCACGCGCTCGGCGATGCGAGACGAGCTCACGTGACAGCCGACCCCGATGACGCACTCGCCGCCGATGGACGACTGCCCCTCGATCACCACCTGGGGATAGATCGTCGTGTCGGGATCGATCGTCACGGTGTCCTCGATGTACGTGCTGGCCGGGTCGAGAATGGTGACGCCGCTCTCCATCAGCCGGTCGAGGATCCGGCGGCGCTGGACGGCGGCCACCGCGGCGAGCTGCTTGCGGTCGTTCACACCGGCGGCCTCGCCGGGATCCGGCGTCACGACCGCGTCGACGCGCGCGCCGGCGCGGGCGAGGATGCCGATCACGTCCGTCAGGTAGTACTCGCCCTGGTCGTTGTCGGCGCGCACCTTGCCGAGCGCTTGCCAGAGCCGCGAGGCCGCGAAGCAGTACACCGAGGTGTTGATCTCGCCGATCTTCTTCTCGGCGGCGGTCGCGTCCCGATCCTCGACGATTCGCTTGACGCGCCCCCCCTTGCGCACGACGCGCCCGTAGCCCTGCGGGGCGGCGACGACGGCGGTCAGCACCGTCGCGGCGGCGCGACTCTTTCGATGGTGGTCGACCAGGCGGCCGATCGTCTCCACGGACAGAAGCGGCATGTCTCCGGGGAGGACGAGGATGGTTCCGTCACCGCATTCGGCCTGAGCCTGCTGGACGGCGTGTCCGCTCCCGAGCCGCTCGCGCTGGACCACCGCCCGCACGTC
Source organism: uncultured Candidatus Rokubacteria bacterium (assembly GCA_963789955.1). Classification (GTDB taxonomy): domain Bacteria; phylum Methylomirabilota; class Methylomirabilia; order Rokubacteriales; family CSP1-6; genus AR31. The sequence continues at coordinate 745,286 of CAWBMV010000001.1, read as the reverse complement.
GGCTCCGGCCAGCTCCACGACCGCGTCGGCGTTGGGTCCCACGACGAGCACGATCCGGTCGGCCAGCGCTCGGGCGGTACGAAGCGGGTAGGCGATCAGGGGGCGACCGCAGAGGGGGTGGAGCACTTTGGGCTGCCGCGAGCGCATGCGCTTGCCTTCGCCAGCAGCGAGAATGACAGCGGTCACCTGGCTCATCGGGTATCAATCATTCTACCCTGGACCACCCGAGTCACAATCAGGGTTTACCCCAAAAACGCGTCAGGCCCGCCCTTATCGGCCGTCGCGAAGATGCAACAGAAGGCGCTCGATCCGCGCCGGAATCGGCGCGGCGCATTCGATCACTTTCCGGAAAGCCGGATGGACAAACGCGAGTCCGGTCGCGTGGAGTGCATAGCCGTCGAGCGGGATCGGCGAGCGCGTACGGGGCTTTCCATATACCGAGTCGCCGACGACCGGGTGCCCCAGCGACGCCAGATGGACGCGAATCTGGTGGGTACGCCCGGTCTCGAGGCGAACCTCCAGCAACGTGAAGTCGGCAAAGCGCTCGAGCACGCGATAGCGGGTGACCGCGCGCTTGCCTCGGCCGGCCGGACGGATCGCCATCTTCACCCGATCGGTCGGATGGCGCCCGATCGGCGCGTCGACCACCGCTTCGTTGGCCCGCACGCGCCCGTGCACGACGGCGAGATAGCGGCGCGTCACCGTGCGGGCGGCCAACTGCTCCACCAGATCGTCGTAGGCCTGCGGGGTCTTGGCCACGACGAGCAGCCCCGACGTGTCCTTGTCGAGCCGGTGGACGATACCGGGACGCCGCGGTCCTCCGACACCGGCGGTGGTCGGCGCGTGCGCGAGAATCGCCGCCGCGAGCGTCCCCCCGAGCGGCCCGCGCCGGGATGGACGACCATGCCGGCCGGTTTGTCGACGACGAGCACGTGAGGGTCCTCGTACACGATCGAGAGCGGAACCGACTCGGGGGTCAGCGTTTCGTCGGCGGGAGGCGGCACTTCGATCTCGACCCGCTCGCCGCCGCGCAGCCGATGCGCGGCCTTGGAGGCGGCCCCGTCGACCCGCACGAGTCCGCCGCGAATCAGCGACTGCAGCCGCGCCCGCGAGAGATCGGTCAGCCGTTCGCTGAGCCAGCGGTCGAGCCTGGCGCCGGCCGACGCGGGCTCGACCGTGAGCACCGTCACGGCCTCAGGGGCCTGCGGAGGGCGACCGCTCGATCATCACGACGAGCGCCAGGGCCGCGACGCCCACCGTGATCGCCGAGTCGGCGACGTTGAAGGCCGGCCAGTGCCAGTCGCGAACGTACACGTCGACGAAGTCGACCACGGCGCCGAAGCGCGTCCGGTCGATCAAGTTCCCGACCGCCCCGCCGAAGATGAGGCCGATCGCGGACTGCTCGCGCCACCCTCCGCTCGGCAGGATTCGCAGCGCCACGCGGAGCAGGACGACGAGCGCCACCAGCGAGAGCACGCCGACGACCCAGCGCCAGCTCGCCGGGATCCCGGACAGCAGCCCGAACGCGAGCCCGGTATTCATGACGAGCGTCAGGGCGAAGAAGCCGTCGACGAGGACCACCGGGACGCCCAGGATCAGGCGATTGAGCACGATCAGCTTGGTGATCTGGTCGAGGACGACGACGACGGCCGCGATCGCGACGACGCGCCCGAGACGGGACCGGTCAGCGCGGATTGCCGGAACCACTCAGCCGCGTGACGATCGGAACGCAGCGCTCGCAGAGCGTGGGATGCTCGCGGCTCTCGCCGACGTGCTCGCTCCGCGTCCAGCAGCGCTCGCACTTCTCGCCGCGCGCCCGGTCGACGCCGATGACGAGCCCGGGAATGTCCTGGCTCTCGTAGGTGATGCTCGCGCGCGTGCCGGCGCGATCGAGGTCCACGCGCGACACGATGAAGACCGTCGGCAAGATCTCGCGCTTGGCGCGCAGGAGCGCCGGCAGGTCCTCCGGGGCACTCGCGATGCGCACCGCGGCCTCGAGCCCGCTCCCGATCAGCTTCTCGGCTCGCGCGGTCTCCAGCGCCTTGGCCACCTCGCGGCGCACCTCGAGCAGCCGGTCCCAGTCGCGCTTGAGCGTGTCGTCGAGCCAGTCCCGCGCGGCGTCGGGGAACCGCTCGAGGTGCACGCTCTCGCTGTGGACGCCGGGCATGTGGCGCCACGCTTCCTCGGACGTGAACGTGAGGATGGGCGCCATGAGCCGCGCGAGCGCGCCGAAGACGTCGAAGCACACGGTCTGCGCCGCGCGCCGCCGCGGATCGTCGGGCAGCGAGGTGTAGAGCCGGTCCTTGATGATGTCGAGATAGAGCGCCGACAGATCGACCGCGCAGAAATTGTGCACGGCGTGGAAGACGGTGTGGAACTCGTACTCGTCGTAGGCGCGCCGGACGCGGGCGATCAGGCGCGCGAGGCGATCGAGGACCCAGCGATCGACCTCGTCCAGCCGCGCGGACGACTGGCGGTCCCGCGCGGGATCGAAATCGCCGAGGTTGCCGAGCAGGAAGCGGAACGTGTTGCGCATCCGCCGGTAGGCGTCGGCGAGCCGGTCCAGGATCTCCATCGACACGCGGATGTCCTGCGTGTAGTCCTCGGCCGCCACCCACAGGCGCAAGACCTCGGCGCCGAACTTCGGCAGGACCTCGTCGAGCGAGATCACGTTGCCGAGTGACTTCGACATCTTCCGGCCCTCGCCGTCGACGAAGAAGCCGTGGGTCACGACGCTCTTGTAGGGCGGCGCGTCACGCGTGCCGATCGACTCGAGCAGCGAGGACTGAAACCACCCGCGGTGCTGGTCCGAGCCTTCCAGGTAGAGCTCGGCCGGCCAGTGGAGCTCGGGACGCGTTTCGAGCACCGCCGCGTGGCTGCAGCCGGAGTCGAACCAGACGTCGAGGATGTCGGTCTCTTTGCGGAAGCTCTCGCCGTTGCATTTCGCGCATCGGGTGCCCGGCGGCAAGAGGTCGCGCGCCTCGCGCGCGTACCACTCGTCACCGCCGCGGCCCTGGCGGAAGATCGTCGCGACGTGCTCGACGATCCGCTCCTCGAGCAGGAGCGTCTCGCAGCCGGTGCAATAGAACGCGACGATCGGCACGCCCCAGACCCGCTGGCGCGAGATGACCCATTCCAGGCGATGCGCCACCATGTTGTAGATGCGGTCCTCGCCCCAGGGCGGGATCCACTGGATGTCGCGCTTGATCGCCTCGAGGGCGGCCGCGCGAAACCCTCCCTTGTTGAGATCGATGAACCACTGCTCCGTCGCGCGGAACAGCGTCGGGTTCTTGCACCGCCAGCAGTGGGGATAGGTGTGATCGAGCGGCCGCTGCGCGATCAGCATCCCCACGCTCTTGAGATGCTCGATGATCTTGGGATTCGCGTCCCACACCGTGAGCCCCGCGAAGTGCTCCACGTCGGCGGCGAATCGCCCGGCGTCGTCCACCGGGTTGTAGATCTTGAGGCCGAGCGATTTCCCCAGCTCGTAGTCTTCCTCGCCGTGGCCGGGCGCGATGTGGACGAGCCCGGTCCCCTGGTCCACTCCGACGAACTCCGCGGCCGCGATCTTTCCCTCGCGCGCGATCCACGGATGACGGAACCCGTGGCCGACGAGCTTGTCGCCCGACACGCTCGCCAGGACGGTGTGCTCACGGTCCGGGAACAGGCGGAGAAAGTCGTCCAGGAGCGCCCGCGCCACGACGTAGACCTCCGGGCCGCGCGCGAGCGCGACGTACTCCTGCGCGGGATGGACGGCGATGGCGAGGTTCGCCGGAAGCGTCCACGGCGTCGTGGTCCAGATCACCGCGAAGGCGCGACGGCCGCCGAGCACCGACTGGAACTCGGCCGGCATCGACGTCAGCGGGAACTTGACCCACACCGACGGCGTCTTCTGATCCTCGTACTCGACCTCGGCCTGCGCGAGCGCGGTCCGACAGTGCATGCACCAGTGGACGGGCTTCAGGTCCTTGTACACGAGGCCGCGCCCGACGAAGCGGCCGAGCTCGCGCGCGATGACCGCCTCGTACGCCGGATCCATCGTGATGTACGGGTTGTCCCAGTCGCCGAACACGCCCAGGCGCCTGAACTCGCTCCGCTGGATGTCGATGAAGCGGTTCGCGTATTCGCGGCACTTGCGGCGCTTCTCGATCGGATCCATCGCGTTACGCACGTCGATCCCGGCCTTGTCGAGGCCGAGCTCCTTGTCGACCTGATGCTCGATCGGAAGGCCGTGACAATCCCAGCCCGGCACGTAGACCGCGTTGAAGCCGGACATCGAGCGCGACTTGACGATCACGTCCTTCAGGACCTTGTTCAGCATCGTCCCGAGATGGATGTGGCCGTTCGGCGTACGGAGGTCCGTCGTGCAGGATCCAGACTGGACGGCCGGCCGAGGCTTGACGCACGCGCTTGTAGATTCCGAACGACTCCCACCACGCGAGCATCTCGGGTTCGGTCTTCGGCAGGTTCGCCTTCATCGGGAAGGCGGTTTTCGGCAGATTTAGCGTGGCCTTGTAGTCCATGACCCGAAGCGTCATCGTACCACAGGGAGGGCGGCGAGCTATCTGGGCGAGAGCGTCACCACGCCCTTCCCGCCGTCGATGTTCACGTTGAACTGATCGAGGAAGTCACGCCCGAGCACGCCGTCGGCGCCTTCGATCGGCACGTCCTGCGAAGCCACGGGCATGCGGCCGACGCGCGCCTCGCCGATCTCGAGGCTGTCGACCTCGACGAACTGCATCCGGCCGGTTCCCGTCGCGCCCGCGACCTCGGCGCTCGTCGTCGATCCGGTGATACGCACGCCGGCCGCCTGGAGCGCGCGCGGGCTGATCAGCGTCTTGTCGGAGCCCGTGTCGAGCATGAGCTTCGCGTCGGCGTTGCCGTTGACGCGCACGTCGACCAGGATGCGCTGACCCGGGGTGAAGCGAATCGTCGCCTCGCCCGACGCGGGCTTGGGGGCCGCCGCGCCGGCGAGGCGCCGCCGGCGGGGCCGGCGCGTTCTTCATGCCGAGCGGCACCGCCTTCGAGCGATAGGGGCCGGGAACGCTGTCGATCCCGTCGGCGAAATGCGGGACGCCGTTCTCGTCGACCCAGCGGTAGATCTGAGCGTCGGCAGGCACCGGCCACGGCAGCACGAGCAGAATGGCCGTGAGGAGCAACGCCAGCCGTCGCATGGCGCCGATCATACCGCACAGCGCAGCAGTCGATACACGACCATTTCCGCGGCGCCCGCGACCTCGTTGCGCTCGAGGCGCACGCGATAGATCGGCTGGAGCGTCTCCCTGCTCGCGGCGAGCCGCGGGAACCACGCCGGGAAGATGATGAGATATTCAGGGCACGTCTCGGACACGTACTCCATCACCCCGGTCTCGCCCCGGCGTCGATAGGGAATGATCTCCGGCGTCACGAGCCCCATGAGGTCGACGATCTCTCGACGCGAGAAAAAGGCGATCGCCCCGATGTCGTTCAGCGCGATCCGCGCCGTCTTCGGCAGCTGCGCGTCCACCCAGCGCCCGAGGTGGACCTGCATCGCGTTGATGTTCTGAACAGCCCACGCGTAGCGCGTGGCCGCCGGCACGAGCGCTCCCGCCGCGATCGCGAGCCACCCCACGAGAACGGCCCGGCCCGCCCAGGCGTAACCCCCGGGAACTCTGGCCGCGAGATCGTGGCCACGACTGCCCAGCGCCGCCGCCAGGACGACCATGGCGAGCGGCAGCAGATGGATCGAATACCGCCCTTCCTGGAAGGCCGGGCCACGGTACGGCGCGAGCAACGCCATGCCGAGGGGATGCGCGAGGAGGACGAGCGCGACCAAACCAAGAGCCCGGCCGGCATACTTCCATGTCAGGACGAGCGCCGCAGCGAGCGCGATCGGCAGGAGCCCGTGGATCGTGGCCAGCCACACGATCCATTCGGTAAGAAACGCGGCCGGGCGCTTGATGAACGTGAGCGCCGCCGGCTCGCGAACGCCGCCGAGCCAGCCGACGAGACCGCCCTCGACCTTGGCGGCGGCGGTCGCCGGGTACGGCGTGCCGGCGGTCTTCAAGCTGAAGAGGACGGCTGGTGCCACCACCACGATCGTGACGGCCGCGAACAGCACGACGCGGCGGATCGTCAGCGGGCGCGCGGCGGCCAGGAACGGGACGAGCAGCAGCGCCTCGGGGCGCGCGAGCACCGCCAGCGCCGCGCACACGGCCGACGCGAGCGCGTGATCGCGCGCGTGCGCGAGGAGCGCGGCGGCCACCAGCAAGGCCGCGAGAGAGACCTCCATCCCGGACAGCGCCCCCCAGACGATCGGGCCCATCCACGTGAGCGCGATCGCCGCGACGAGCGCGATGTCGTCTCGCGCCCCCCAGGCGAGCGCCGCGCGACGCGTGACGAGCGCCGCCGCCACGGTCGCGACGATGCCGATCACTTTGGCCATCGCGAGCGAGGGCGAGACGACGAACGCGCCCGCGCCGAGCAGAAGCGTCCACAGCGGCGCGGTCGAGCCGGCGATCGGAGTGCCGGGGTTGTAGGAGAATCCGGCGCCGGCGGCGAGGTTACGCGCGAAGTGCAGATGGATCCACGAATCGTCGAGCGGAAACCCGAAAGCCCCGGCGATCTGCCACTCGCGCGCGACGAAGAGCGTGAGCGGCAGCAGGGCGGCGGCGACTACGAGACCGTCAGCGCGCCACCGGGCGAGGGCCGCGAGCGACTCACTGCGGCCGGGCACGCGCGGCGCCGGCGGCGCGGCGTGGAGGCTGCGCGCGGACGAAGGTGTAGTCCTCGTAGTCGATGGCCTTCCGGCCGAGCGGCAGCACGTAGAGATAGCGGCCATGCGGGATCTCGATCTCGACCAGGCCCTCGGGCCGCACCGTCGTCGGGCTCCAGTGGTCGACGAACCAGACGAGCCGCTCGACGGACGAAGGCAGGTCGATCTCGACCTCGGGAATCGTCGACATGGTCGCCGACAGCCGCGAGGCCCGGAAGCCGGGCACCAGGCCGCCGACCTGGAGCTCGTACACCGCGTATTCCGGCAGGTAGAACATCGCGTGCCGGAACCACGGATACGAGCGCGAGTTCCCCTGCTCGGTGATGATCACGGTCGTCTCGCCCGGGTAGAGCCCGCGGATCGAGTCGACGAACCCGCTCACGACCTCCTCGTGCTCGCGCAGCGCCGCGGCGGTGCGGCTGAAGATCCAGTCGAACGCTTCGTCCTGCGCCTGGCGGATCCACGGCGATCGCGGCGTGTCGAAATCGCGGGGGGCCGGTCTCGCCGACACGAAGAACGAGCCGTTGACGAGCACGACGAGCATGACGACGGCGGCGGTCAGCGCGACGCGGGCCCGCGGCAACGGCAGGAGCTCGGCCGCCTGCCCGAGGGCCGTGACCAGCACGCGCGAAAGGAAGATCACCAGCGCGGGGAGAAACGTCAGGACGTAGCCGGCCTGTCCGAAATGCACGAGCGTGTAGACCAGCACCGGCGGGACCGTCCACGCGAGCAGGAACCACTCCCGGAAGGTCCAGCCCCACCGCCGGACGTACCAGACGGCCAGGAGGCTCGCCGCGGCGAGCGGACCGAGGGCCACCAGGACGGATTCGAGCAGGTAGCGCGACATCCGCAGGGTGACGTCGAACGGCCCGCCGACGATCGACGTCGGCTTGACGACCGAGTCCGCCAGCTCGACCGAGGCGGCGATGTAGCGCTCGAGGCCGCCGGTGAGCCAGATCATCGGCACGAACCAGGTCAGCACCGACGCGGCCAGGATGCCGAGGCTGATCAGGACGACGCGGACCCGGCGCGTGCCGATCACCACGCATCCGATCCAGAGCGGGAACAGCAGGACGAGCAGCGACTGGCGCATGCCGCCCGCGATGCCCAGATACCACGCGGCCAGGTACGCGTCGCTGCGACTACCGTTGAGCGCGCGAAAGCCGAAGTACGCGACGGTCGACGCGAAGAGCGCCTCGCCGGCGTACGTGAGGCCGACCGAGCCGTAGAACCAGAAGAGCGGGCTCACGGCGAGCATCGCGGCGGCGGCGAGCGCGGTCGTCCGGTCGTAGACCGCCAGCGCGAGGTAGTACACGACGAAGGTCGTCAGGCCGCTGAACGCGACCGCGAGCGCGACGTACGAGGCCGTCGGATCGTGGAGCCACGCGTTGACGATGCGGCCCAGCACGACGTAGAGGATGTAGCCCGGCGGGTGCGGCTGGTGCTTGAGGACGTCGTATTCGTTGAGCGCCAGCGCAAACTGCACGGCGTCCCAGTTGTAGAGCAGACGCGCGCGATACGGAAGGCGCGAGACGATCGTCAGGAACGAGAGCGCGGCGGCGAAGAAGAAATCCGAACGCGGACTTACGTCTTGTTCTCCTCTGGCTTCTTCGCGGCGGCGGTGGTGTCCTCGGCCTTGACCTCGTTGACGCCCTTCTTGAACTCCTTGACGCTCGAGCCGAGTGAGCGGGCGAGCTCCGGCAGTCGGTTCGCGCCGAAGAGAATCAGCACGATGACGAGGATGATCAGCAGTTCCTGGTAGCCCAGCCCAAACATAGAGGACTCCTTTCCAACGACGCCATACCTTACTCCCGCCCTACCCCGCGCGCAAGATGCGCCTTTCTCCGACGCGCGCCGTGACCCGGCGCTGGTCGAAGAATTCGAGGAGCGGAATCGCGTATTTCCGGGAAATGCCCAGCAGATCCTTGATGTCGCTCGGACCGATGTCCTTGCGCTCGCGCAGGAGCGCCACGAGCTTCGTCTGGATCGACTCGAGCGCCTGCGCGTGAAAGAAGAGCGATTCCTTGACGCGGACGAGCTTGCCGGACTGGACGAGGACCTGGAAGAGCTCGTGCTCCTCGTCACCCCTGACCCCGGCCCGACCCAGCGCTTCCTCGGGGCTGGGCGGGGCGGCCTCGGCCCGGCTGAATTCGCCCTCGAGGGTGTCCATGACCCGCTGCTGCTCCGGAGACAGGCGCACCTCGTGGGAGGCGAGCCACACCTTGTCGCGCTCGGTCTTGACGACGCCCTCGGCGGCGAGGGACGAGAGCAGAAAGGCGAAGACGCGCTCGTCGGCCCCGCCGGCGCGGCCGCGGAGCTCCTCGCGGGACATCCCGGGCTTGAGGGGGTTCGCACGGTGAAACGCCGTGAGCTCGTCGACGACGAGACCGCGCAGCCGGCCGAAGCTATCGGGATGGATGAACCAGTCGCGATCGATGCTGATCACACGGCCGCCCGCCTGGAGACCTCCGAGCAAGGCGCGAAGACGCTCAGGCCCGAACGGCACCCGTCCGGCGAGCGTCGTCAGACGCACCCCGCCGGAACCGACGTGGCGAACGTGCTCCTCGAGCACCGCGTCCGGGCTCCCCGTCTGGAGCAGCTCGAGATGGGCCACGAGCGCCGGCCCCTTCCGCTTGAAGCGCGGCGGATCGACGTCGAGCAACGTTCCGCCGCCGATCGTCACGATCGGCGAATAGGAGCGCACGACGAAGCGGTCGCCCGGCCGCGCCACCAGCGGCGCTTCGAGGCGGAACCGCGCGAACGCCGTCTCGCCCGGCGCCAGCTCCGCCCGATCGAGCAGCAGGGCGCGCGCCATGATCTCGCTCGTTCCGACGTGGAAGCGCACGCGCGTGCGTGTCTTCACGGCTCGCGGCGCGTCGGGCAACAGCTCGAACGTGCCGTCGACGAGTGTCGACGGCACGAGCGTGCCGGGCAGGCCCACCACGTCGCCGCGCGCGATCGCGGTTCGCTCGAGCCCTTGAAGATTGATCGCCGTGCGTTGCCCCGCCCGCGCCGAGGCCACCGGCTGTCCGTGGGCCTGCAGGCCTCGGATCTTTGCCTCGGCACGCTTCGGATAGACCTCGACCCGATCGTCGGCCGCCAGGACGCCCGCGGTGAGCGTTCCGGTGACGACGGTCCCGAATCCTCGGACCGTGAACACGCGATCGATCGGCAAGCGTGGCAGCTCGTCGGTGCCTCGCTGCGGCACCGATGCGGCAAGCGAGCGGAGCGCGGCGCGGAGCTCGTCGAGCCCCTGGCCCGTCTTCGAGGACACCGGGACGATCGGGGCGCCCTCCAGGAACGTGCCCCGCACGGCGCCGGCGACGTCTTCTCGAACCAGCTCGAGCCAGTCGGACTCGACGAGATCGGCCTTGGTCAGCGCGATCAGTCCGGCTTTGATCCGCAGCAGCGAGCAGATCGCCAGGTGCTCGCGCGTCTGCGGCATCACCCCCTCGTCGGCCGCGATGACCAGCATCGCCAGGTCGATTCCGCCGACGCCGGCCAGCATGTTCCTGACGAAGCGCTCGTGGCCCGGCACGTCGACGATCTCGATCGTGAGGCCCGGCTCCTCGAGAAACGCGAAGCCGAGATCGATCGTGATGCCCCGAGCTTTCTCCTCGGGGAGGCGATCCGTATCGGTCCCGGTCAGGGCCTTCACCAGCGAGGTCTTGCCGTGGTCGATGTGGCCGGCCGTGCCGACGACGATGTGCGTCGGGGCCGTCGCGCTCACAGGCGCGCCGCCGCGCTGGTCAGCGCCTCGGCCAGGAGGCCCACCTGAGCGGGCAGCACGGTCCGGCAGTCGAGGAAGAGACGATCGTGCGCGATACGGCCGACCACCGGCGGGTCGCCGCCACGCAGCGCCTCGTCGAGCCGCATCGTCGCATCCGAGCTCGTCCCGACGGCGAGTGCCGCGGTCGGCAGCTCCACCGTCGGCAGGGCGCCGCCGCCCACCATGCCGTGATCGTCGACGACCTCGGCTCCGAGACGCTGTCGTACGCCCGGAGCGAGACGGCGCAGCACGCGCCGGGCGCGGCCGCGCACCGAGGTGAGCGGCTCGGTCAGCATCGCGAGTGTCGGCACCGTCTGCAGCGCCGTTCCCGCCTCGTAGGCGTAAAGGGTCGCCTCGAGCGCGGCGATCGTGAACTTGTCGATGCGGAGCGCTCGGTTCCACGGGTTCTTCTTCAGACGCGACACGATGCTGCGCTTGCCGACCACGACACCGGCCTGAGGCCCGCCGAGGAGCTTGTCGCCGGAGAACGAGACGAGATCGACCCCCGCAGAGACCGTTTCCTGGACGGTCGGTTCGTACGGAAATCCCCACGGCCGCAGATCGACGAAGGAGCCCGAGCCGAGATCCTCCATCACGGGGATCCCCCGCTCGCGCCCGAGCTCGACCAGCTCGCGGGACGACACCTCGGCCGTGAAGCCGACCACGCGGTAGTTCGAGGTATGAACCTTCAGCAGGAGCGCCGTGTTGTCGGTGATCGCGTCGGCGTAGTCGCGCGGATGAGTCCGGTTCGTGGCGCCGACCTCACGGAGCACCGCGCCGCTTCGCAGCATGATGTCGGGGATGCGGAACTCGCCGCCGATCTCGATCAGCTCCCCACGGGAGACGATGACCTCGCGGCCGTGGGCGAGCGTCTCGAGGGCCAGGAGCACCGCGGCCGCGTTGTTGTTGACCACGAGGGCGTCTTCGGCACCGGTCAGCCGGCGCAGCACGGCCTCGACGTGGCTGTAGCGGGATCCGCGCTCCTTCCGGACGAGATCGAGCTCGAGGTTCGAATAGGTCGTGGCGACGGCCTGGAGTCGTTCGAGCGCGAGCGGGCTCAGGAGCGCCCGACCAAGGTTGGTGTGGAGAACAACGCCCTGCGCGTTGATAACCGGGCGCAGGGAGAAGGGCCCCGCCCGGCGCGCGCGCTCGACGACCCGCTCGGCGAGGAGCTCAGCCGTCGCCGGCGCGGTCTTGTCGGCGAGCACGCGACCGCGTTCCTGATCCAAGGTCTCCCGGATGAGCGAGGTCAGACGGGCGCGGGTGAGCCCCTGGGCCTCGGCCTGGCCCGCGAGCCGTCGAAGGAGCTGGTCGACCGACGGCAGGCTCCGTAGCGCCGTCGCGCGGTCAGCGCTCACCGAGTGCGGCCTCGACCTTCTGCCGAACGCGGGCGACGACCTCCTGAGCTTCGTGACGCCACGCCTGGGCCGTCCATTTCCCCTCACCCGTCTGCCGTCCACGGCGCACGGCGTCCTCCACGAGCCCGGCCCAGAGCTCCTCGAGATCGGTCGGCGAAAGGCCCTGGCCACGCAACGCGTGAGTCCATTCGCCGGCCAGGTCCTCGATGAGGCGGTCCCGCTCGGACGCGAGGCGACGCGCTTTTCGGATGAGATCGGCCAGTCGCGACGGCACGATTACTCCTTCACCAGCTCGCGCACGGCGTCGAGCAGGTTCGCCTCGAACCGGCCCGTCGATGCGCACTGGTAGACGGGCATCGGGCGCAGCTTGCCGCTCGAGCCCTTGCGCTGCATATGCGTCCGCATCTTCGAATTCACCAGCACCCGGGTCCACGTACCGTTCGGCTCGGCAAACAATGTAAAGGCTACCAGAGCTTCGCCTTCCACGAGCTCGCCCCCGACCCGGCCGCAGTCCGCATAGACGCCGATCGGCGCGATGAAATCGTCGGAGGCGATGACACCAGAGTCGCGCGCGATCGCCCGGATCGGCACGTTTTCTCTGGCGAGGGCGCGGACCAGGGCGGACCAGGCGGCGTCGTAGCGCGCGGCGACCTCCACCTGGTACGGCGGCGGCGCCAGCGGCGACACATGGAGACCGGAGCAGGCACCGAGCAGGACGGCCATGCCCGCCAGGGCCGTGAGGCGAAGGCGGGCGGCCGGCACCGGCCCGGATCCGCGCGTCGGCAGCGCCCGGCTATTTGTGGTGGTCGATACCACGGTAGGCCTCGATGAAACGCGTGATGCGGCCCTCGTCGAGCTCATCCATGGTGTCGAGCCGCGTCCACGCCGTCAGCGCGATCTTGTGTTGCATTCCGGGATACGGCGCGAGGATGACCTGCTTGTCATATTTGTCCACGATGGTCTTGAGCTTTGCGACCAGATCGGGGCACTCGCAGTTGTATTGCACGACCACGCCGCCGTCCTCCAGGTTGTGCACCTGCAGCTCGCGCACGATCGGCCGCGTGTGGACGCCCCACGGAGCGATGTATGGAAGATGCGGCCCCGACGTCGGAGGTTCCGAGTTGTACTGCTCGTGGGGGATGTCGGCACTCGGGACATGGAGATTGCCCTGATCCGCGAACTGTACGCCCGGCAGGTTCGCCTGGGCTCGGTACGCGAAGTAGCCGACGACGGTCGCCGCCAACACGGTGACCACGACGGCGATAGCGGTCCGACGGCGCTTCGCCGGCGTCCGGGTGTCCGTGTGCGCCGATCGCCTTTGGCCATTTCACTCCTTTGGCGGAAGCGTATGGGAGTCGAACCCATCGACCGTTTGTCTAGAACGGTCCACCGGATTTGAAGTCCGGGAGGCCCACCGGGTTCCTAGACGCTTCCGACGCTACAACGCTAGCTCGTTGAAACGGCACGAGTTTACCACCGACCCGATGGCCCGGCCTCGCGGCCCGGGTCGGAAACGCGGGCGGGGACCCTGGCCTCTCGCGGTCGTCCCGGGAGCAGCGCGATTTCGTATGGTCCCTGCTACGATGGGCGCGAAGTGATTCCGCTGAAGGCAACGCGGCCACGAGAAGGCCGCACGGCGGCCTCGCCCTGGGCGCTCGGAGGACTCTCGGTCAGAGGGCTCGCCACCCGCGTCTACCTGCGGTCCTGGCACGACGAGATCCTCGATCGAGCGGCCGAGCTCTCCTACTACTTCGCCTTCGCGCTCCTGCCGACACTCTTGTTCCTCACCGCGCTGCTCGGCTTGCTTCCGGTTCCAGATCTCATGTCGCAGCTGATCGGCTACGTCGAGCGGGTGCTCCCCGGGGATGCCGCTTCCCTGATCAAGAAAACCCTGGCGGAGGCCGTCCGGGGCGCCAGCGGCGGCCTCGTATCGGTCAGCGCGCTCGTGGCGCTGGTCGGCGCCTCGAGCGGGATGCTCTCGATCATGAAGGCACTGAATGCGGCCTACGGGATCACGGATCAGCGGACCTGGTGGGAGAAACGGCTCATCGCGGTCGCGCTCACCTTGGTCTTCTCGCTGTTCACCCTCACCGCCCTGCTGCTGGTGGTGTTCGGGGTCCGTCTCGGAGAGGCCATCGGCGACTTCGTCGGGCTCGGCCCCCTGTTTACGCTGACCTGGAAGCTCGCGCAGGTCCCGGTGGTGATCCTTCTGGTCCTCACCGGTGTGACACTCGTCTACTATCTGGCGCCCGCGATGGATCGCATCTGGTCCTGGGTCACCCCCGGCTCGGCGTTCGCGGTCGTCTCGTGGCTCTTGATGTCGCTCGGGCTCCGGTTCTACGTCGGATACTTCGACTACTACAACGCGACGTACGGCTCGATCGGCGGCTTGATCTTGTTGATGCTGTGGCTCTACTGGAGCGGCGTCGCCCTGCTGGTCGGCGCGGAGATCGATTCGGCGATCGAGCAAGCGGGCGCCGAGCACGCCACCGAGTCCGAAAGCGGGGTTGCGCCGATGGCGACCTTGCCGCGCGACGCCTAGCCGGCGCCACCCGCGAGCGGGGGGAAGATCGTCACGACGTCGCGCGCGGCCAACCGTGCCTCGGGGCCGATATCGCGCCCGTTGACGAGCACGACTCGGGCGAGATCAGGCGGGATGCCGAGACAGCGGGTGACCTCGGTGACCGTACTACCTTCGGGGAGCTCGAGCTCGGCCGCGCCGGCGCGGCCGTGAGCGGGAAGAAACGAAGCGAGAGTGGCGAAGAGTCGGACTTCGACCTTCACCTGAACCCGCCCTGTCCGTCGCGCTCGACGGATGGGCGGACACTCGAGACGCGAAGCCGATCCCCCGGCCGAATCGCGTCGCCGTTTTCGAGATTGTTCCAGCGAACGACGTCGGTGGTGGAGACCCCGTAGAGCTTGGCAATCGAGCTCACGGTGTCGCGCGTGCGAACCACATGGATCCCCGTTCCCGCCGGGCGGCGGCTCGGCGCCGCGGCGACGACGGGCGCGACGACCTTCCGATGGGGCGTGAGAGCTGCCGTCACGACCTCTCGTGAGCCACCGGGAACACGCACTTCCCAGGTCCTGCCGGGCGGGGTGATGCCCGAATCAGGACAGGATTGAGTGAGCGCAACGTCTGAAACGAAATGCCGGTGGTACTAGCGAGCTTTCGGAGGTCCGTCCCGGCCGGAGCGGTCACCCGCTCGACGTCCGGCATGCCGACTGGACTCGGCTCGAAGCCGTACTGACTGGGATCGCGACCGATCACCATCGCTGCCTGGATCGCCGGCACGAAGTCCTTCGTCTCTCGTTTGAGGTACTTGGACCGGCTCAGATCCCAGAAGTCGGTCGAGCCCGTGCCCCGAATGGCTTTGTCTATCTTGACCTCACCGGCGTTGTAGGCTGCCTGGGCCAGCTCCCACGAGCCGTACCGAACATAGAGGTCGTTGAGGTAGCGGGCAGCAGCCACGGTGGACTTCTCGGGGTCGAGGCGCTCGTCAACCCAGTGGTCGACGCGCAAGCCGTAGAGTCGCGCGGTGGGCGCCATGAACTGCCACATCCCCTTGGCGCCGACGCGGGACACGGCCGTGGGATTGAAGCCGCTCTCGATCATCGCCGTGAAGGCGAGATCTTCGGGCAATCCCTTGGCTCTGAAAACGTCGAAGATCATCCCGAGGTACTGTCCCGAGCGTCGTACCCACAGGCCGACCACGTCGCGGCGAACGGTGGTGAACCGATCGACGAAGTACTTCACCTGCGAGTTCATCGAGATCGTGTACGTGGGAACTTTTACGAGCCGAAACGACTGTGCCTGGAGCCGGGACGATTCCGCAAATGCGTACGCCCAAGGATCGAAGTCCTCGGGCACCCATACCGAAGAGTCGTCTTGTAAGCCCGGCTCTTCAGTCTTCGTGTCGAGCGATGGAGCGGGCCGTGTGAACTCTTCGTTCGACGGCGACGGAATAGAGACTTCGAGAAAATCGCGCGACAGAGACTGTGATTCGGCACAGACGGGTGAGAGGGCGATCGGCGAAATAATTCCGACTAAACTTGCCAACAACAGTCGAAAAGAGGCTCGAATCGCCATATATGAGGATTTAATCGTTTGTACCACGCATCGCCCGAATCGGTCAACGGCCCACATGCGGCGGTAGGGTCAGGTCACGAGAAATTTGGATATCCGCCAGATTTCCTACACACTTAGGACAAGAATAAATGTCTCGATCAAGCCGTCCTATGGACCGTAGCAAGTTCTTTCCCCAACCTAAACCTGTAGCGGAGGAGTGACGAACGTGAAGAGATTTGTGGCGCTACTCATTGCTGCTGTTTTCGGGATCGGGATCGCCGGGTCTGCCGTCGCTCAGACGACAACTCCCGCTCCGGCCACGCCTGCGCCGGCGACGACTCCGGCTCCGGCGCAAAAGCCCGCCGAGACCAAGCCGAAGTCCGAGGTGAAGAAGGCGAAGAATGCCATGGGCACGGTGAAGTCGGCGTCCGCTGACAGCCTCGTGGTGGCTGGCAAAGAGAAGGGAAAGGACGCCGAGTGGACGTTCGCGGTCGACGCCAAGACCGCCATCAGGAAGTCCGGAAAGGCGATCACCGCCGCCGATTTGAAGCCGGGTGATCAGGTGCAGGTCCGCTACATGGACCACGAAGGCAAGGCGACCGCGATGGCCGTTCAGGTCAAGCCGGGAGCCACCTCGGCCAAGGCCACGGCGCAGCCCGCCGAGAAGAAGTAACCTTTGCAGGGCCGGACGCCAGCCCTACCGGCTGGCGTCCGGTGCTCTCTCTTCGACGACGCCTGAAAACCAGGCGCCCCGGTCCGTCAGGTCGATGTTCTCCGACCGCCCGTTCTCGACCGTCACCTCGCGGAGCCAGACCGTTACGCGTTGATAGCCCTGTCAGGTGCGTTTTCGGCGCGTAGACACCGCGCTGCTTGGGTGGCCCCACCGTGGCGTGTTTGTCAATCTTGACGGTGTGGGTGGCGATGAGTAGCCAATCTCCAGCCGGGAGATCGGTCAGGGTGAAATGTCCGTCGGCGTCGGCGGTGGTCGACTTGATCAGATCGACCGCCCCTGAGTCCCAGATCTCCTTCTCGTAGGCTCGACGGAGGGCCACGATCGAGGGCCCAGCCGCTCGATAGTCGTCAGCGGAGTTGCGCGCCGCCCGCTTGATGTCCTCGAGCTTCCGGACGATGTCGGCCGACTTCGGAAGGACGATCACCGCGGCCCCCGTCAAAGGCTGGTCCGGCGCCTTGGGTCGCTTGCTCTCCTCATATATGCGTCCGGTCACGCCACCGATCGCGCCGGACGCGGCGGCGGCGCGGTAGGAGTCGGTGTTGATCCCAACAGCCCGGTCCGGCGCGCTCATGACACCTGCCAGGAGGAGCAACCCGACGACCAGCACTCGCCGGATCACGCGCGAGGCTCCACCGTAGACGGCGGTCGGGTTCGCCACCGGTTGTGGACCCACAACCAC
Source organism: uncultured Candidatus Rokubacteria bacterium (assembly GCA_963789955.1). Taxonomy (GTDB): domain Bacteria; phylum Methylomirabilota; class Methylomirabilia; order Rokubacteriales; family CSP1-6; genus AR31. The sequence continues at coordinate 727,924 of CAWBMV010000001.1, read as the reverse complement.
TGATCCGGGGCGACGGTGATCGCCGATTCGATCGTGGACGTGCAGCGCTGCGTGATCTCGGCAACCGCCTGCTCGCTGTCGCCGGCACCATCGCTATAGAAGGATGGATGGATCACCGCTCGGTGCTCACCGAGCCGCTCCCTGTAGATGAAAATCGGGACAATCGGCGTCCGCGTGCGTACCGCCAGCACGGCCATGCTCTTCGATGTCGAGGCCGGTCGCCCGAAGAACGAAACGAAGACGCCCTCGCGGCGAGAGGCGTTCTGATCCAGGAGGATCGCCACCATCCGGCCGCGATTGAGGGCGGCCAGGACCGGCCGGAGCGCCGCGCGCTTGTCGATCAGCTCGATCTTCGTCCGCCGTCGCAGCTGACCCGCCATCACGTCGAGCCAGTCGGCGTCGAGGGGCCGAATGACGACCGTCGTCGGGACACCCGTGAGCTCGTGGCCCAGCGCCATCAGCTCCCAGTTCCCGAGATGGGCGGTCAGGACGAGCGCTCGGCCATGCTTGGCGATCGCGTCCGTAAGGTGCTCGAGGCCGACGACCGTGATGCCCGCCATGGTCTCCTCCGGCGGCACCGTCATCGCCTTGCACAATTCGACGAACATCAGCCCGAGATGCCGGAACGAGCCCCGGCAGACTCGTCGTCGTTGGTCCTCGGCCATGTCGGGGAATGCGACTCCGAGGTTCGCCATCGCCAGCCGACGGCGGCCGGGGAGCGCAAAGTACACGAGGTCGCCGATCCCACGCCCCAGCCACGTCGCCGGCCGCCTGGGGATCCGGGCGACGGCGCTCGCGAACGCGGAGAAGATCAGGCCGAACGCCGCCGACGCTCCCGAAGAATCTCGATGCCGATGGGGATGACCGAGAGCACGATCACCACGACGACTACGACGTGGACGTAGTCACCGATATTCGGGATCACGCGACCGAGCAGATATCCCGCCCAGGTCATGCTGGTTACCCACCCCACACCGCCAGCCACATTGTAGAAGAGGAAACGGGGGTATTCCATCTCACCGACGCCCGCGACCACAGGCGCGAAGGTCCGGATGATCGGCACGAATCGGGCGATGACGATCGTCTTCGGGCCGTGGCGGGCATAGAACGCACGGGTTCGCTCGATGTGCCGGGGATTGAACAGGAGCGACTTGGGCCGCGTGAAGAGTCGCGGGCCCAGGCGAGCCCCGATCGCGTACCCGACACTGTCACCGGTCATCGCGGCGACGACGAGCAGCACGTTGATCCACCAGATGTTGAGCACGCCCGCAGCGGCGACGACCCCCGCCGTGATCAGGAGGGAGTCGCCCGGCAGGAAAAAGCCGATGAGAAGACCCGTCTCGGTAAAGACGATCCCGAACAGGAGGACGTAGCCGCCCCAGCGAATCAGATCGTCGAGCGAGTACGCTCCGCTGACGACGCCGGAGAGAAACTCCACCTGCCGCTACTTGCCTCGCGCGGCCACGGCCACTCGCCCCGCCGGCGCGCCCGCGGCCGGCGGCGTACTGCCCTGGATGCGCATGCCGTAGAACGAACGCCAGACGAACACGACCGACGTCGCGAAAAAGATCGCCGCGAGCCCACGACTCAAGAAAGGCCCGCTCTCGGCCGTGAACGTGACCGCGAGCTCGACGGCCAGGAGACCGAACAAGGTCGTGAACTTGATGACCGGATTCATCGCCACCGAGGACGTGTCCTTGAACGGGTCGCCGACGGTGTCGCCGACGACCGTCGCCGCATGTAGCGGCGTGCCTTTCTCCTTCAGGTCCACCTCGACGATCTTCTTGGCGTTGTCCCAGGCTCCGCCGGCGTTGGCCATGAACACGGCCTGGTAGAGCCCGAAGAGCGCGATCGATATCAGGTAGCCGATGAAGAAGTACGGTTCCAGGAAGGCGAACGCCAGGGTCGAGAAGAACACCGTGAGGAAGATGTTGAACATCCCCTTCTGCGCGTACTGCGTGCAGATCTCGACCACACGCTTGCTGTCGGTCACCGAGGCCTTCGTAGCGCCCTCGAGCTTGATGTTCGCCTTGATGAACTCCACCGCCCGATAGGCACCCGTCGTGACTGCCTGCATCGACGCGCCGGTGAACCAGTAGATGACGGCGCCGCCGGTGATGAGCCCGAGCAAGAACGGCGGATGAAGCAGCGACAGCCGGTCCAGATTCTGCGTGAGACCGTGCGTGAGCACGACGATGATCGAGAAGATCATCGTCGTCGCGCCGACGACCGCCGTGCCGATCAACACCGGCTTTGCCGTCGCCTTGAAGGTATTCCCGGCGCCGTCGTTCTCCTCGAGCAAGTGCTTGGCCGCCTCGAAGTTCACGTCGATGCCGTGGTCGCGCTTGAGCGACTGTTTGACGTTCGGAACCTGCTCGATCAGCGAGAGCTCGAACACCGATTGCGCGTTGTCGGTCACGGGGCCGTAGGAGTCGACCGCGATCGTCACCGGGCCCATGCCGAGGAAGCCGAAGGCGACCAGGCCGAACGCGAAGACCGCCGGCGCGACCATGATCGCACCCAGCCCGAACGTGCTGACGCTATACGCGATGCCCATCAGCACCACGATGACCATGCCGAGCCAGTACGCGCTGAAGTTTCCGGCCACGAGTCCCGACAGGATTCCGAGCGAGGGCCCGCCCTCCCGCGCCGACGTCACCACTTCTCGGACGTGGCCCGACTCGGTCGAGGTGAAGATCTTCACCAGCTCCGGGATGATCGCGCCGGCCAGGGTTCCGCAGGTGATAACCGTCGAGAGCTTCCACCAGAGGCTCCCGTCGCCGAGGTCGCGGATCAGCTCATAGGACGCGAAATAGGTCAGGAGCACGGACACGATCGACGTGAGCCAGACGAGCGAGGTGAGCGGGGCTCTCGAAGTTCATTCGGGTCGCCGTGCCGTACTTTGCGCGAGCGAACGCTTCGTTGAGGAGGTACGACGCCCCGCTCGAGACGATCATGAGCACGCGCATCGTAAAGATCCACACCAGGAGCTGCACCTGCACGGCCGGCTCTCTCACCGCGAGCAGGATGAACGAGATGAGCGCGACGCCCGTAACGCCGTACGTCTCGAAGCCGTCCGCGCTCGGGCCCACAGAGTCACCAGCGTTGTCACCCGTGCAGTCGGCGATCACGCCCGGGTTGCGCGCGTCATCTTCCTTGATGTTGAACACGATCTTCATCAGGTCGGACCCGATGTCCGCGATCTTCGTGAAGATGCCTCCGGCGATCCGGAGCGCGGCCGCGCCGAGCGACTCGCCGATCGCGAAGCCGATGAAGCACGGGCCCGCGTAGTCGCCCGGGATGAAGAGCAGGATGCAGAGCATCAGGAACAGCTCGACGCTGATGAGGAGCATCCCCACGCTCATGCCCGCTTTGAGCGGGATCGCGTAGACGGGAAACGGCTTGCCCGCGAGGCTCGCGAAGGCGGTGCGGGAGTTCGCGAACGTGTTGATTCGCATGCCGAACCACGCCACGCCGTAGCTGCCGCCGATGCCGATCAAACTGAAGGCAAGGATGATCAGCACCTTCGACGCGTCGAACTTCAGCAGCACGCCGAAGTAGAGCACGATGATGACGCCGATGAACGCTTCGAGGATCAGCAGGAACTTACCCTGAGTGATCAGGTACGTTTTGCAGGTCTCGTAGATCAGCTCCGAGATCTCCCGCATCGACGGGTGCACCGGGAGACGCTTGAGCTGGCCGAAGATCACGATCCCGAAGAGGAGCCCGAGCACGCAGACGACCAGGCCGATCATCAGGAGATTGCGGCCGTTCATGCCTCCGACCGCGACCGAGCCGAGATCGGGAACCCTGAGATTCGCTTCCCCTCCGCCCGCGTGCTGGCCTTCCGCCGGCGGCGCGGCCATGGCGTCGGGCGCGGCCGAGAGGCCGGCCACCATCAGGCCGAGCAGCAAGACGGGAACGATCCAGAGGGCTAGACGGGCTATCGTAAATTGCGCTTGATTCATGCGGTGGACTCCTTCGGTGGAGAGATCCCGGCAACTTTACGCGACGCCGCCGATTAGTGTCAACGAAAACCGTCCCCGGCGCGTTCGCCAAGTGCCCGAGTTGACACGCTTTGCAGGCGCTCGTAGGATTCGATCCAGATGGACGACGCGTCCGTCTTCGCCATGTCGATCCCCGACGATGCTCTCCTCCGGCAGCGCGAGCAAACCGTGACCTGCCCCACGTGCAGCGCTGCGACGCCGTGGCAGGGAAACGCGCACCGCCCGTTCTGCTCTCTCACCTGCCGCCTCATCGACCTCGGTGCGTGGCTCGACGAGGGCTACCGAGTGCCAGCGGACGAGGATGGCGATGTTCCGTAAGACGACCGGGTCGATTCTGTGCCCTTCGTGCGGCAGGCTGACGCACGCCTCTGCGCCTGTCTGCCTCGTCTGCGGCCGCCGCAATCCAGGCATGTGGGGATTCGCTGGGCCGCTGCGACAAGTCTTCCGTTCGTGGAACTTCACGAACGCGGTGACGCTCGCGTGCGTCGCGCTCTACATCGCGACGCTCGTGTTCGATCCCGCGGCGGCTCTCCGTCCGCGCGGCATCTTTGACGTGTTCGCGCCGAGTAACCGCGCGTTGTGGGCGTTCGGCGCCGCCGGCGCGATTCCGTGGCAGGCCGGACACTGGTGGACGATCCTCACCGCGATCTATCTGCACGGCGGGATCCTGCACATCCTCTTCAACGTGCTGTGGATCCGACAGCTCGGGCCCGAAGTCGAGCGCTACTATGGCCCGGCGCGCCTGGTCGTTATTTTCACGGTGTCGGGTGTCGCCGGGTTCGTCGTGTCGAATGCCTTCGACGTACCGTTCACGGTTGGTGCATCCGGCTCGATCTTCGGACTTCTCGGCGCTCTCGTAGCGTACGGTCGAAAGCGCGGAGGCACCTTCGGCCGACTGTATCTCCAACAGTACGGTCAGTGGGCTCTGGTCCTCTTCATCGCCGGGTTCATCATGTCAGGCGTGAACAATTTCGCGCACGCCGGGGGCTTCATCGGGGGCTTCGTCTCGGGTCTCGTCCTGTCCCACGCGGAACGCCGCGCCGAGACGACGGTCGACTGGCTGCTGGCGAGCGCCGCCATCGTCGTCACGGTGGCTGGATTCGCTCTGGCCCTCTTCGCTGCCTTCGCGCACTAGAGCACCACGGGCCGCTGGCCGCAGCCACCTCGACACAAATGAAGAAGGGGGCCGAACTTGGCCCCCTTCTGTGAATTAACCCGGCAGCGACCTACTCTCCCGTACCGTTGCCAGCACAGTACCATCGGCCCTGGAGGGCTTAACTTCCGTGTTCGGGATGGGAACGGGTGTGGCCCCTCCGGCAATGCCACCGGGAATCGAATTGTCGCATCGGCCATACCGCACCGATGCGCCGAACACAGAGATCCTCGAGCGTAGTCAGACCGGTCTTACACGTGTCAG
>CAWBMV010000001.1:0-720000 GCA_963789955.1 uncultured Candidatus Rokubacteria bacterium | reverse complement strand
GTCGCCGGGGAATATTTAGCCTTGGAGGGTGGTCCCCCCTGATTCCTACGGGGTTTCACGTGTCCCGTAGTACTTGGGTACGCTCACCAGAGAGATCAGTGCGATTTCGTCTACAGGGCTATCACCTGCTATGGCGGCACTTTCCAGAGCCTTCGACTATCGTCTGATTTGGTAACTCTCCGGGTTTCCCCCGTGAGCGCCCCGCAACCCCAAACCCGATTACTCGGATCTGGTTTAGGCTGGAGCCCGTTCGCTCGCCGCTACTAGGGCTATCGCGGTTGCTTTCTTTTCCCTCGAGGTACTGAGATGTTTCAGTTCCCTCGGTTCGCGTGCCGTGGCCTATGAATTCAGCCACGGACGAGTGGGCATTACCCCACCCAGGTTCCCCCATTCGGACATCCTCGGATCGATGCCTGCTTGCGGCTCCCCGAGGCTTATCGCAGCTTGCCACGTCCTTCATCGCTTCCCGGCGCCAAGGCATCCACCGTTCGCTCTTAGTAGCTTGACCACGAACTTCTTCTCATGTGGAGAACATGCCTGGCTACACTCGAGAATCTCTGTATTCGGTTTTCAAAGATCGTAGCGAGTAAGACTCGCCGAGATCCCTCTTCATTCGCGCCTGGTGGAGATGACCGGATTCGAACCGGCGACCCCCTGCTTGCAAAGCAGGTGCTCTCCCAACTGAGCTACATCCCCGCTTGCCATCTGGTGGGCCTTCCTGGGATCGAACCAGGGACCTCGCGCTTATCAAGCGCGCGCTCTAGCCACCTGAGCTAAAGGCCCCAGGCGAAAAAAAATGCTACTGGCCACTTGGAGGTGCGAACGAAAACGAAGCTTGAGAGCCCGACGATCAGAGATCCATCGGATCGAACAGACCGTCGAGGCCCTCGGAGCTCCTTAGAAAGGAGGTGATCCAGCCGCAGGTTCCCCTACGGCTACCTTGTTACGACTTCACCCCAATCACCAACCATACCTTGGGCGCCTGCGTCCTTGCGGTTAGCTCGGCGACTTCTGGTACAACTGGCTTTCGTGGTGTGACGGGCGGTGTGTACAAGGCCCGGGAACGTATTCAGCGCAGCCTGCTGATCTGCGCTTACTAGCGATTCCTACTTCATGCAGGCGAGTTGCAGCCTGCAATCCGAACTGAGATCGGCTTTATGGGATTGGCTCCCCCTCGCGGGTTGGCAACCCTCTGTACCGACCATTGTAGCATGTGTGTAGCCCTGGACATAAGGGGCATACGGACTTGACGTCATCCCCCCCTTCCTCCAGCTCTTCGCCGGCAGTTCCCTAAGAGTGCCCAGCCGAACTGATGGCAACATAGGGTGAGGGTTGCGCTCGTTGCGGGACTTAACCCAACACCTCACGGCACGAGCTGACGACAGCCATGCACCACCTGTGCTGGCTCCTGACTTAACAGGTCGTCCCCCTTTCGGGTTTCTACTTCCAGCATGTCAAGCCCAGGTAAGGTTCTTCGCTCTGCATCGAATTGAACCACATGCTCCACCGCTTGTGCGGGCCCCCGTCAATTCCTTTGAGTTTCAACCTTGCGGCCGTACTCCCCAGGCGGACGACTTAATGCGTTAGCTGCGGCACGGAAAGGACTAACCCCCCCCACACCTAGTCGTCATCGTTTACAGCGTGGACTACCGGGGTATCTAATCCCGTTTGCTCCCCACGCTTTCGCGCCTCAGCGTCAGGAGATGCCCAGAGACCCGCCTTCGCCACCGGTGTTCCTCCCGATCTCTACACATTTCACCGCTACACCGGGAATTCCAATCTCCTCTGCATCCCTCAAGAACGGCAGTATCGGCCGACGTTCTTCGGTTGAGCCGAAGGATTTCACGACCGACTTGCCATCCCGCCTACGCGCCCTTTACGCCCAGTGATTCCGAGCAACGCTTGCCCCCTCTGTCTTACCGCGGCTGCTGGCACAGAGTTGGCCGGGGCTTCCTCTGAAGGTACCGTCAAATGCCGGCGCTATTCACGCCGACACCCTTCTTTCCCTCTGACAGGGGTTTACGACCCGAAGGCCTTCGTCCCCCACGCGGCGTCACTCCGTCAGGCTTTCGCCCATTGCGGAAAATTCCCCACTGCTGCCTCCCGTAGGAGTCGGGACCGTGTCTCAGTTCCCGTGTGGCTGGTCGTCCTCTCAGACCAGCTACCCGTCATAGCCTTGGTGAGCCGTTACCTCACCAACTAGCTGATAGGCCGCGAGCCCCTCCAAGAGCGGCAGCTTTCGCCACCTTTCCTCCCCAGATCTTGCGTCCCAGGGAACGTATCCAGTATTAGCCTCCCTTTCGAGAGGGTATCCCGGTCTCAAGGGTGGGTTACCCACGTGTTACTCACCCGTGCGCCACTCGAACCGCCGAATTATTGCTAACCCGACGATCCTCGTACGACTTGCATGTGTTAAGTACGCCGCCAGCGTTCGCTCTGAGCCAGGATCAAACTCGCCAAGAAAAGCGATGAACCTGGTCCTCAAGCTCGAACGTGTTACTGCGAACTACGTTGCAGTCACTCGGCCGAGCGCAAGGTACTCGATAGAACGGATGGTGCTCACACCTTTTCGGTGAGCCAGTAGCATATTTGGCTTTCAAAGAGCACTACGGTCAGCTTGGAAGTGACCGGGCTTACGTCTGAGCGCCTCACGTCTCCGCGAGGCAACGACTGACTATACGGATCGACCCCTACCTTGTCAAGTTCTTAACCATTCCATCAAAGCGAGTGCTCGACTCAAACATTCGGCGCGTCGAGGATCACTCGTTTGAAGCGTCGCTTGCCCACCTGAATCAGATACTCGCCGCCCGGCGCCAGCGTCTTCTCAGTACTCGTGACTCGCTGTCGGTCGATTTCGACCGCGCCCTGTTGGATCATTCGTCGCGCTTCGGATGTGGACTGCACGAGGCCGGCCTCTTTCAGCACGAGCCACACGGGCCACGGCGCACCTTTGGGGGGCAGGCTCTTTCCGCCGGCCGCTGCGTCGACCGGTACCCGCGCCGTCTCGATCTCGTCGGGCACGTCGCGGTGCTGATGCACCCGCGCAAAGTGCTCTGCGGCGTCGGTCGCTCCGCGGTCGCCGTAGTACTGCGCGGTGATCGTGCGAGCCAGGCGTTTCTTGGCCTCCATCGGGTGCTCGGCCCGGAGCGCGGCGATCTCGGACTCCGGAATACGCGTGAGCAATTCGAAGTAGCGCCACATCATCGCGTCCGACACGGACATGAGCTTGCCGAAGATGTCCTCGGGCTTCTCGTTGATCCCGACGTAGTTGCCGTAGCTCTTGGACATCTTCTGCACGCCGTCGAGCCCCTCGAGCAGCGGCACCGTCAGCGCGATTTGCGGCTCCTGGCCGTGCGCACGCTGCAGATCGCGGCCGACGAGGAGATTGAACGTCTGATCGGTGCCCCCCATCTCCACGTCGGCGCTTCAACGCCACCGAGTCGTAGGCCTGCGCGATCGGATACAGGAACTCGTGCAGGCTGATCGGGCGCTCCGCGCGCGTATCGCGCCGCGAAGTCCTCGCGCTGGAGCATGCGCGCCACCGTCAAGCTCGCCGCCTCGCGAATGATGGCCTCGAAGGTCAGCGGCCCGAGCCACGTCGAATTGAACTCGACGCGCGTGCGCGACATGTCGATGACTTTGCCGAGCTGCGCGCGGTACGTCTCCGCGTTCGCGCGAATCTCATCGCGTGTGAGCGGCTTGCGGGTTTCCGAGCGCCCGGTCGGGTCGCCGATCAGTCCGGTGAAGTCACCGATGATGACGATGATCTGATGACCGAGATCCTGGAAGTCGCGGAGCTTTCTCAGCACCACCGTGTGCCCGAGATGAAGATCGGGGGCGGTCGGGTCGAGTCCGAGCTTGACCCGAAGAGGCGTACGAGAGCGGCGGGAGCGCTCGAGCTTCTGGACGAGCTCGGCCTCCACGATGATGTCGGCGGCCCCTCGGCGGATGATCTGAAGTTGCTCGTCGACGGGGCGGAACTCCACGAGGCTCAAAGCACCGGCGTTGTATCACACCGATTCTAGGGGTGCAAGGCAACGCACGGTTCCCGGAGCCTCTGGGGCCTATAATGGCAGGGTTATGGCTGTCGCGATGGACCGCTCGTCAGGCCCTCCGAAGCCTCCGCTGTGGCGCCGCCGCTGGTTCCGCCGGGTCCTCATCGGCATCGGCGGTCTCACGTTGCTCGGCGTGCTGGTGGTGGGCGCCGCCGCGCTCTGGGCTTTCACGATCCTCCCGCGCTCGCTCCCTTCGGTCACCGCGCTCGAGACGCTGCAGCCGATCCAGGGCACCAAGATCTACGACGACAACGACGAGGCGATCACCGAGCTCCACGTCGAGCGTCGCATCCTGGTGCCCTTGTCCCAGATTCCGCAGTCGCTCCGCGACGCGATCCTCGCGACCGAGGATCGTCGCTTCTACTCGCACTGGGGAATCGATCCGATCGGCGTGGCCCGGGCCATCGTCCAGAACTACCGTCGCGGCCGGATCGTCGAGGGCGGAAGCACCATCACGCAGCAGCTCACCAAGGTTCTCTTTCTCACTCCTGACAAAAGCCTCGAGCGCAAGCTGAAGGAGGCCGTGCTGGCGCTGGAGCTCGAGCGCCGGTACTCCAAAGACCGCATCCTCGAGATGTACCTGAACCAGGTGTATTTCGGTCAGGGCTCGTACGGCGTCGAGGCGGCGGCCAGAACGTACTTCGGCAAGGGCGTCTCCGAGCTGACGGTGCGTGAGTCCGCGCTGATCGCGGGCCTCCCGCGGGCGCCGACGAACTACTCGCCGTTCGATCGTCCCGAAGCGGCCAAGCGCCGTCGTGAGGTCGTGCTGCGCCGCCTGGTCGAGTTCGGCAGCATCAAGGACGAAGAGGCCAAGCGTCTGGCAAAGACGGACCTCGGTTTGATTCCGCCGGAGCGGCGCCGGACGACCGGCCAGTACTTCATCGACTACGTCCAGCAGACGCTGGAAGCGAAATACGGCCCGGACTTGGTCCTCAAGGGCGGGCTCAATGTCTACACGACCCTGAACCCGACGATGCAGCTCACCGCCGAGCAGTCGCTCCGCGAAGGGCTCAAGGCGCTCGCCGGCCGTTCGGCCCAGACGACGACCGGCGCCCGCCCCGGCGAGTCTCCCGAGGGCGCGGTGGTCACGGTCGAGCCGCAAACCGGTTACGTGAAGGCGATGGTCGGGGGCTCCGATTTCTTCCGCAGCGAGTTCAATCGGGCCGTGCAGGCCAAGCGCCAACCGGGCTCCGCCTTCAAGCCCTTCATCTATATCGCCGCGCTCGAGGCCGGGTTCACCCCCGCCTCGCAGATCGAGGACTCACCGGTGTCCTTTCCGGTCGGCGGCAAGAACGGACAGGTCTGGAAGCCCGAAAACTACGATCGCAAGTTCCGCGGCTCGACGACCCTGCAGCAGGCGATCGAAGAGTCCGTCAACGTCGTGACCGTCAAGCTGCAGGAGCGCGTCGGGCTCGCCAAGACCATTCAGGTCGCACGACGCCTCGGGATCACGAGCCCCCTCGACGTCAATCTCAGCCTGGCGCTCGGCACCTCCGACGTCTCACTGCTCGAGATGACCTCGGCGTACGGCACACTCGCCAACCAGGGCGTCTGGATGCCGCCGGTGGCGATTCGCTACGTGACCGACGCCCAGGGCAAGCTGCTCGAGGAGCACGTTCCCGAAGGCCGAGAAGCGCTGGCGCCCGAGACCGCCTATGTGATCACTCAGATGCTCCGGGGCGTCGTCGAGCGCGGGACCGGCCAGGCCGCGAAGGGTCTCGGCCGGCCGGTGGCCGCAAAGACCGGAACGACGAACGACTACTCGAATGCATGGTTCGTCGGGTTCACGCCGCGGCTCGCCACCGGCGTATGGGTCGGCTACGATCGGCCGCGCAGTCTCGGAAAAGACGAAACCGGTTCCCGGGTGGCGGTTCCGATCTGGGTCACGTACATGGGAAAGGTTCTGGGCGACAGCCCCAAGGAAGACTTTCCTGTTCCCGAACACGTCGTCTCGATGCTCGTCGACGAGGACCCGTCGGGGGAATGCCTCCGACCGGTGCCGATGGCCTTCGTGAAGGGGACCGAGTCAGGAATGACGTGTAACGGAGTGGGCCAGCCGCGAGCTCAAGTCGTGCCGCCCGCCACGACGACGCCGCAGCCGCCGGGCGCAGCGCCAGCGCTGCCGTCACCACCCGCGGCAACGCCAGGCCCGGCGCCCGTGCAGATGACGCCGCCGGCGACGACCGCCCGGCCGAAGGGCCAGACGCCCTAGCTACGCGGCGACGGGTAGCGCCCCGAGACCTGCGGCCAGGGCGCGCCGTCGAGAAGCTCGCGGATCACGAGCAGCGAGCTCCACGATCGGGACCCTCACCTGCTCCATCGAGTTCCGCTCCCGAATCGTCACACGCTGATCGCCGGTTTCTCCGCGCTCGCTGTCCCCGACGGTCTGAACGTCCACCGTCACGCAGTAGGGCGTACCGACCTCGTCCTGGCGTCGATAGAGCCGCCCGATGGCCGCCGTGTCGTCGTAGACAACGCGCCACTGCTTGGCGAGGTCGGCACGAATCGCGTGCGCGGTACGAACGATGTCATCGCGCTTCTTGAGAAGCGGCAACACCGCGACCTTGATCGGCGCCAGCTCCGGGTGGAGCTTGAGCACGACGCGCTTCTCGCCCCGCACTTCTTCCTCGCGATAGGCATCGGCCATGAAGGCGAGGAGCGCGCGATCCACGCCGGCGGCCGGCTCGACGACGAATGGCACGACGTGCTCCTTGCGCTCCTCGTCGAAGTACGTGAGCGACTTGCCGCTCCACTTCGAGTGCTGCTTGAGATCGAAATCGGTCCGGTTGGCGATGCCCATCAGCTCGCTCCAGCCGATCGGGAACTTGTACTCGATGTCGACCGTGCGCTTGGCGTAGTGCGCCAGCTCGTCCTTTTCGTGCTCGCGCAGGCGTAGATTGTCGGCGGCGAGGCCGTAGCGCAGGAACCACGCCATGCAGTCCTCGATCCACCGGTCGTGCCAGTATTCGTCGGCCGGGCGACCGTCGACACGATCGTTCGGGTTGACGAAGAACTCGATCTCCATCTGCTCGAACTCGCGCGTGCGAAAAATGAAGTTGCCGGGCGTGATCTCGTTGCGGAACGAGCGGCCCGCCTGGGCGATGCCGAAGGGCAGCTTGAGCCGCATCGACTGCAGCACGTTGTCGAAGTTGACGAACATCGCCTGGGCGGTCTCGGGACGCAGATAGGTGACCGCCGCGTCCTCCTCGACGGGCCCCATGAACGTCTTGAACATCAGATTGAACTGCCGGGGCGCCGTCAGCTCTCCCTTGCCGCACTCGGGACACAGCGTTCGTCGCAGGCCGCAGTGGCCACACGCCTCACCGGCGGGGATCGTGAACTTGTTGCCCTTGGTCGCCGCGCAGTAGTGAGTCCACGGCAACGCGTCGACGTGGTCGGCGCGGAACCGTCGCTTGCACTCCCGACAGTCGACCATCGGATCCGTGAAATGGTCCAGGTGGCCGCTCGCCTTCCACACGGTCGGGTGCATCAGGATCGACGCGTCGATCCCGACCATGTCGGCCCGCTGCTGGACGAAGTCGCGCCACCACACGCGCTTGATGTTGTTCTTGAGCTCGACGCCCAGCGGACCGTAGTCCCAGCACGAGCCCGTCCCGCCGTAGATCTCGCTCGACTGGAAGACGAACCCACGCCGCTTCGACAGAGAGACCAGCACGTCCATGCTCGTCGCGCCCATACTCATAGACTAGCCTCGTCGGCAACCGCGCGCCTCTCCGAGACCGGAGAGAGCCGTTGGACCTCTCGCTGAAACTTGGTCGAGCGCGTCGGGTGACCGATCAGGCGCGCCACCTGCGCCTCCAGGAGCACGGGAAGCTCCGATTCCGCCCGGCCGAGCGGGAGCGTGAGCGCTTCCTCCCAGGACACCGAGCGGAGGCGTTCGAAGGTGACGATCGTCGCGGGCGCGATCGACACCGCGTCCGAGCCCGGGCCCGTGCAATTCTCGCAGGTCAGGCCGCCGTCGCCGAGCGCCGGCCTCGGAAACGGATAGGCCCGACCGCACGCGACGCACGCATCGAGCCTCGGCCGATGGCCGAGCGCGTCGATGCACCGCACGCCGAACGCGATCGCCGCTCTCGCCGGCTGTCGAGAGCCGTCGAGCGCTCGGAGGCCACGGACCAGCAGACCGAAGAGGGCGACGTGCCGATCGCGCTCGGCGGTCAGTCGCGCCACGCACTCGACCATCCACGCCGCCTGGGCCAGCCGATCCAGATCGTCGCGCACCCGGTCGAACGGGCGGGTGATGTCGAAGTGATCGATGCGGACCAGCTCGCTGCGGCCGCCGTCGAAGAAGACGAGCTCGCCGAGCGTGCACAGCTCGAGGGCGCTGCCGAACCGCGAGCGCATGCGCCGGGCGGACTTCGCCACGCCGCGGATCTTGCCGAAATCGCGCGAATAGAAGGTGACGAGACGATCGCTCTCGCCCAGCGGAAACGAGCCGATCACGACCGCGGCGGTTTTCCCGAGCATCAGGACGTCAGCATGAACCCGAACTCGCGGAGCGCCCACTCGTCGCGCCGCCAGTTCCGGCGCACTTCCACGGTCGACTCGAGGAACACCTTGATGCCGAAGAACGACTCGAGATCGCGGCGGGCCGCCGTGCCGATCTGCTTCAACATGGCGCCCCGCTTGCCGATGAGGATCCCTTTCTGCGACTCCTGCTCGACGAACACGGTCGCCCGAATGTACAGGCAGGCCGGATTCTCCCGCTCCGTCAGCTCCTCGACTCGCACCGCCACTGCGTACGGGACCTCTTGGTGCGTGAGATGGAAGACCTTCTCGCGGATCATCTCGGCGACGTAGAAGGTCTCGGGCTGATCGCTCGTCGCATCAGCCGGAAAGAACGGCGGATGCTCGGGCAGCTTCCCAATGATCATCTCGAGGAGACGATCGCAGTAGGTTCCTTCCGTGGCGGAGATGGGGACGATCTCGGCGAACGGGTGGCCCAGGCGCCACGTCTCGATGAGCGGCAGCATCCGGCTCTTGGGGCGGACGCGGTCGATCTTGTTCAGCACGCAGAAGACCGGCCCAGTGTAGGCACGCAACGGGTCGAGGACGATCGGGCTGGGACCGTCCCCGGTCGACGCGTCCACGACCAGGCAGACCACGTCGACGTCCTCGACGGCGCGGTGCGCCGTCTTCAGCATGAAAGCCCCGAGCTTGCCGTCGGCCGGATAGAGCCCCGGCGTATCGACGAACACCACTTGCGCGCCCGGGAGATTCTTGATGCCGGTGATGCGGTTCCGGGTCGTCTGCGGACGCGGCGAGACGATCGACAGCTTCTCACCGACCATCCGGTTCAGGAGCGTCGACTTTCCGGCGTTGGGCCGACCGATGAGCGAGACGAACCCGGCGCGGTTGGTCATTGTAGCGGGGTCCGTGAGGCCGGCTTGAACCGAGGGTGGCCTGAGACAGACGCGACCCGGCTCCGTTGTAGCGGGGTCCGTGAGGCCGGCTTGAACCGAGGGTGGCCTGAGACGGACGCGACCCGGCGCCGTTGTCGCGAGATCGCCGCAGGCGGCGCGTCCAGGAGGCCGCGCCAGAGGCGCGCCGGCGGCTGGCGGCGGCCGGCCGAGAGGATCTGGCGCTCGCGCTCGTGCATCAGGCGCGCCTCGACCGGATCGCGGTCGTCGTAGCCGACCAGATGGAGCACGCCGTGAGTGACGAGCAAGTCGAGCTCGGTCGCGAGGGACACGTCGACCTGGCGCGCCTGACGTCGGGCCGTCTCGGCCGAGATCACGATCTGCCCGACGAGTGGGCTCGGCCCAGGCGTCTCGAGTGGGAAGGCCAGGACATCCGTGCGCCGGTCGACGCCGCGGTGCAGCCGGTTGAGGCGCTTGATCGCCGGATCGTCCACGACGAGCACGTCGACGGCTCCCGCCACGCGGCCCACGGCGGCCAGAGCGCGACCGGCGGTCCTGGCGAGCCGCGCCGGAGACACCGCCACGCGGTCCTGGCGATTGGTGACTGCTGCTGGCATCAAGGTTGCGCGGGTGCGGACCCGCGCTCGCCTTTGCGGGCGTCGTGCGCGTCGTAGGCCCGAACGATCGCCGACACGAGCTGGTGCCGGACCACGTCGCCGTCGTCGAAGAAGACGAACCGGATGCCCGGGACGCCGCGCAGCACCGACTGCACCTCGATGAGCCCGGAGCCGCGTGACGCCGGCAGATCGACCTGCGTCACGTCGCCGGTGATCACCATCTTCGAGTTGAAGCCGAGCCGCGTGAGGAACATCTTCATCTGCTCGGCGGTGCTGTTCTGCGCCTCGTCGAGGATGATGAAGGAATCGTTCATCGTACGGCCTCGCATATAGGCGAGCGGGGCGATCTCGATCGCGCCCTTCTCCATGAAGCTCGTCACCCGCTCCGTCTCGAGCATGTCGTAGAGCGCGTCGTACAACGGCCGCAGGTACGGGTGCACCTTCTCGTAGAGATCTCCCGGCAGGAAGCCCAGCCGCTCGCCGGCCTCGACCGCCGGCCGCGTCAGGACGATCCGTGCGACCTCGCGCTTCATGAGCGCGGCCACGGCCATGGCGACCGCCAGGAACGACTTGCCGGTGCCGGCCGGGCCGATCGCGAAGACCATGTCATGGTTGCGGATCGCGTCGACGTACCGCTTCTGGTTCACCGACTTGGGCGCGACCCATTTCTTGCGGGAGGGCACGGCAATGGCATCGGCGAACACGCTCTTGAGATCGGCCTGGTCGTCGTCGGAAAGCATCCGCAGCGCCGCCCGAACCTCGCCCGCCCGGAGCGGGGTGCCGGCCCGGACCAGCTCCGCGAGCTGGACCAGCGCGCGCTCGGCTTTCTTCACCTGCTGCTCGTCGCCCTTCAGCATGATGTCGTGGCCGCGGGCAACGATGCGGATGTCCAGCTCTGACTCCAGGGTCCGGAGATGATCGTCGTTGCGCCCGAGGAGCGGGAGCAGGTCGACATCTTGCGCCAGTGAGATCCTGCGAGTGATCGATGCAGTTTCGTTCAACTCCTGGAACCCTTCCCCGAGTCTTCACTCGGCAAATCGAGCTTGAGGTGCAATTCTTTCAACCGCTCGGGCGGCACGGGCCCGGGCGCTCCCATGAGCAGATCCTGAGCCTGCTGGTTCATCGGGAACGCGATGACCTCGCGGATGTTCGTCTCACCGGCGAGGAGCATCACGATCCGGTCGATCCCCGGCGCCGAGCCGCCGTGGGGCGGCGCGCCGTACTTGAACGCGTTCAGCATGCCACCGAATCGTGCTTCGACCTCTTCGCGCCCGTAGCCGGCGATCGCGAAGGCCTTGTACATGATATCCGGGCGATGGTTACGGATCGCCCCGCTCGACAGCTCGACGCCGTTGCAGACGATGTCGTACTGAAAGGCCTTGATCGTCAGCGGGTCGGCCCGCTCCAGGGTCTCGAGACCGCCCTGCGGCATCGAGAACGGGTTGTGGCTGAACTCGATCTTCTTGGTGTCCTCGTTCAGCTCGTACATCGGGAAGTCCGTCACCCAGCAGAACCGGAACGCGTTGGCCTCGATCAGCCCGAGCTCCTCGCCGAGGCGAATCCGGACACGGCCCGCGAGCTTCTCGGCGACGGGCTTCTTGTCGCAGACGAAGAACACCGCGTCGCCGTCGCGGACTCCGGTGGCCGCCACGAGCCGGCCGAGGCGATCCCCGTCGAGAAACTTGGCGATCGGGCCCTTCGCGCCGCCGTCGCCCAGCACGACGTACCCGAGACCCGGAGCCCCCTGCTCCCGCGCCCACTGCCCGAGCTTGTCGAAGAAGCTCCGCGGCTGCGTCGAGGCGCCCGGCGCCGGCACGGCACGGACCACGGCGCCCGCCGCGACCGCCGTCGCGAACGCCGAGAAGCTCGAGCCGCGGAAGACGTCGGTCGCGTCGGCGATGAGAATCGGATTGCGCAGATCCGGCTTGTCGCTCCCGTACTTCGCCATCGCCTCGTCGAACGGGATGCGCGGGAACGGCGCCGGCGTCACCGCGGCGCCGCCCGCGAACTCCTCGAAGACCCCGTGGAGCACCGGCTCGATCGTCGCGAAGACGTCCTCCTGCGTGACGAAGGCCATCTCGAAGTCGAGCTGATAGAACTCTCCGGGCGAGCGATCGGCGCGGCCGTCCTCGTCGCGGAAGCACGGCGCGATCTGGAAGTAGCGGTCGAAGCCGGCCGTCATCAGGAGCTGCTTGAACTGCTGCGGCGCCTGCGGCAGCGCGTAAAACTTGCCGGGGTGTACCCGGCTCGGCACCAGATAGTCGCGCGCGCCTTCCGGCGAGCTCGAGGTGAGAATCGGGGTCTGGAACTCGGTGAACCCGGCCTCGATCATCCGGCGGCGAATGGACGCTATGACCTGGCTGCGCAGCACGACGTTGCGATGGAGCTTCTCGCGCCGCAGGTCGAGGAACCGGTAGCGCAGGCGTGTCTCCTCGGGAAAGTCGGCCTCGCTGTTGACCTGGAGCGGCAACGGGTCCGCCGACGACTGCACGACCAGCTCGGCGACCGACAGCTCGATCTCCCCCGTCGGCAGCTTCGGATTGACCGCGGCCGGCGCCCGCGGAACGATCTGGCCGCCGACGGTGATCACGCTTTCCAGGCGCAGCGGCTCGGCGGTCCTGAACAGCGGGCTCGAGCTATCGAGCACGCACTGCGTGATCCCGTAGTGATCCCGGAGATCCAGGAACAGCAGATTCCCGTGGTCGCGCTTGCGATGGAGCCAGCCCGAGAGCCGGACCGTGAGGCCGGCATGCTCGCGGCGCAGCTCGCCGCACGTATGAGTCCTCAGGCTAGCCATCGGCGCGGTCCCCACTCGAGGCACGCCGCGCGAGCGGCTTGATCTCCGGCGCGTCGGGCCCAGGCCGCAGCACGGCGTACGAGCCGAACCCTTCACCGGCCAGATCGTCGAGCTGCTTCGCCAGGTTCTTGCGCTTGAGGGTCAGCGACACGACGCGCTCTCCCTGACGGAGTCGGCTCGCGGAGGCGACCACGTCGCTCAGCGGATCGTCGCGATCGAAGAGGACACGCGATCCGGTCACGCTCGGCGCCCGGGCTCCCCTCTCGCTCCTCGAGGATCGACACCACTCGCTCGAACCCGATCGAGAAGCCGCACGCCGGCACGTCGTGTCCGAGCAATCGACCGACCATCCGATCGTATCGGCCGCCCCCGGCGATCGCCGACGTGCCGGCGCCGTAGAGGGCTTCGAAGATCGGACCCGTGTAGTAGCCCATGCCGCGCACCAGGCTCGGGTCGAACTGCAGAGTCGTAGCATCGCCCGCTTCGCGCGCGACAGCCCGCACGATCGTGCGCAGGCCCTCGGCGGCGTCGGCGGCCGCGGGAACGAGCCGCGCCAGACGCTCGAGTCTCGCGTCGGCCGGTCCGTCCTCGGCCGACAGGGCGAGATCGAACAGCTTGCCGATCGCGCCGTCGTCGTAGCCGGCCTCGCGCAGCTCGCGCTCCACACCGTCACGCCCGATCTTGTCCAGCTTGTCCAGGGTGATGAAGAACTCGCCGTGGCGGGCCGCGTCGACGCCGCAGTGGGTGGCCATCGCGGATAAGATGCGCCGATCGTTCACGCGGATCCGCGGTCGCTCGAGGCCGAGCGCGATCAGCGCCGCGCGAGGTGGCCAGGATCAGCTCGATCTCGGCGATCTCGGAGGCGACGCCGAGGACGTCGATGTCGCACTGGGTGAACTGGCGGAACCGGCCCTTCTGGGGCCGCTCGGCTCGCCACACCGGGCCGATCTGGATCGCCTTGAACGGATCGGGCAACGTCGCCCGATTGTGAGCGTAGTACCGCGCGAGCGGCACCGTGAGATCGAAGCGCAGCCCGAGGTCGGCGAGGTCTTCTTCACCGTGCATCGTCGCGGTATCGAGCTTCGCGCCGCGCTTCAGGATCTTGTAGATCAGCTTCTCGTTCTCGCCGCCGCCGCTGCCCAGCAAGAGTTTCAAGTTCTCGAGCGCCGGCGTCTCGATGCGCCGGAACCCATAGCGCTTGTACGTGGCGAGGATCGTGGCCGACGCCCGGTCCCTGAGCTCCACCTCGGGCGGCAGCACGTCCTTCATTCCGCGCGGCGGCGCCGTGTCGAGCTTCACGGCCGCTCCGATCCGCGGATGCACGCCGACGGGCAGGCTCTCGCGAGCGCGGTCTGGTGACGCGGAATCATCTGGCGAAGCGCAACGGGATCAGGCTGACGGACGGACGCGTGCCGGGGTCACTCCGAGGGGGTCGTCATGATGATCTGCGTCTCGCCCTCGGTCTCGCGGAAGTTCGTGTAGCGAACCACCGCGGCGACCAGCGACGGAGGTCCGCCTTCACCCGGCACGGCGCCGAGGGCCATCACCGTGCCCTCGAAGCCGGAGTTGACGGTCTGGAAGCGGTACCCGGCCGGGCCCTTGTAGATCACGGCCAGCCGACCAGGGATCTGATTCTGCGGCACGATGATCTCTTCGATCCCGTCGCCGTCCAGATCTACCGAAAGCGGCATCGGCTCCGGGGCGTATACGTAGGTCCGGCCGCCCCGCTCGATCTGCGTCTCCACACCGAGCTTGCCCATGCCGGCCCCGACCGGCGCCGACGTCCGGAACACATCCTGGTGTCGATCGCGATCCGCAGTCGATTGTACTCGTCGATGAAGGCCAGGGCCCGCACGCCCTTGCCCGCGATGTTGCTGTAGGTCGCGCCCGTCGCCCTGAAGTTGCTCGGGACGCCGCGACCTTGCCCTCGGAGACGAGCTTGCCGTCCCGCAGGGCCATCCGGGTCGCGTCGCCCTGCTTGAAGAAACCCGTCTGGGCGAACGACTGGCCCCAGAGCGTCTTCTTCACGCCATCGCCGTTCACGTCGACGGCAAGGAGGATGTCCGTCACGTCCTCGGCGGCGACGAACGCCTTCTGGTCCTTGGTCGTCAGGATCAGCGAGTTGACGAGAATCGCGGGGATCGCGCTGTAGCGGTTGACCAGCACGTGCACGGCGCCGTCGTTCGACAGCTCGGCGAGCTGGACGCTGAAGACCCGCGCGCGGCTGTCGGTCTTGTACGTCCATTCCGGCTCGAGCACCCGCTCCGGCGTGATCCGGTAGAGCCAGACGCTCGTGCCGTCGGTGATGACCATGCGTGCGACGTGGTCCTTCGATCCGACGGCGACGTCCATCGACCCGATGATGAACGGAAACTTCGCGACCTCTTTCAGCGGGATCGCGGTCTCACCGCTCGAATACGTGCCGGCATCGAGCTCCCCGTAGAGGAGCCGAGCGAGGAACGAGCGCTGCTGGTTCGGCGTCTGGCTGTCGCGCTGCTTACCGGCCGCCGAGTAGTCGCCCTTGGCCACCGGCTTCACCGTCGCGGGCACGAAGAGCGCCGTGTTCAGGCGCGAGCTCGCCCCGGGGAAGCTGAACAGCCGGACGTCCATGTACGGCTTGTTCTGGACGCGCGAGAACGCGACGATCAGGAGGTTGTCGACCTTGAAGCGCTCGGCCGCCAGCATCGAGCCCCTTGCCGGCCAGTACGTCGTCGCGCTTGACGCCTTGCTGGTTGATCCACACCGCCGATGGCGTCGCCCAGGCCGATCTGGAAACGACCGGTCCGATTGAGGGCGTCGATGATCTCGTGGATCGCGGCATCGGCCAGATTTTCTCTGACGCCCGGGTCGACGAGCGGCACCAGGCTCAGCTTGACCTTCCCGGCCGAGATCCGCGCTCGATCGCCGGGCTGCACCTCGCTACCCTGGCTCGCCGTGCCGGTCGAATACGCCTCGGACACTTGCTGGACCGAGAGGCGACCGAGCTGCTGCTCCGTCCGGCCCGAGGACCTCGCCGGTCTTCGGGTGACGGAGCTCGCGACCCTGGCGGTAGAGGGCAAGCTCGACGCCGGGGACCAGGCCGTCCTTACTGCCGAGCCAGAGCGTGACCGTGCCGTTCTGGACCTCGATCACCTCACCGTCGACCTTCGGGAACAGCGCTTGAACTTGATCGACGAGCACACCGAGGGTGGGCGGCGCGGTCTGGGCTCCCGACGTCCCGGAACCCCAGAGAGCGACGAGGAGCACCGAGGGCGACGATACGAGCCGCGGACAGGCTCATGCGGATACTGACGCCAGCATCAGCCCGAGGCTAGCCCAGGGGGTAGGGAGAGTCAAGGAATGGGGGAAATGAAACGGGGCATGGGCGATCCAGCCACCCATGCCCCGTCGTGACTCACGAGCTCAGGCTGACCTAGAAGGACAGCCTCACGCGCGCCGCTGCGTAGTAACCGTCACTCGCGTCGCGCTTTGTTATGACGCCGGTCAGGTTTTCCGTCGTGTCTAGCGCCGACCCGGCGAACAGGTAGTAAGCGGCCAGATCGAACGCCGTGTTCGGCGCGAACCGCCAGGTGAATCCGCCGTTGATTTCCGTACCGATGTAGCTTGGAATCACCCTCGACGAAGCTCGGGCGCCGGCCACGGTCACCCGCCCGGCGCAACCCGCGTTGCGCGCTGCCCCGGCGACGGCGGTCGCGCAGGCGTCCGGTGTCCGTGTCGACCTTCTCGCGCCGTCCACGCCGGAGAGACGACTCCGTACACGCTCCAGGCCGGCGTGATGCTGTACGTTGCCCGGAATGCCACCTGAGCGCGACCGTAGCGGTCGTAGCCGATGCCGGTATCCATGCCCTGGTTGGCGCCGCCGCCGCCGTTGAAGTAGTCGACGCCGAGGCCGAGGATGCCGAGCCAGCCGCCGCCCAGTACCGGTGTCCGGTCGAGCGGCTCGAAGTATCGCTTGCTCGTCGGACAGGTTGTCCCGCGCCTTGTTACCAGGGGTGTACATGCCGCGCATCTCGAGGAGGAGCGGACCGAGCTGGTAGCTCGCGATCACGTCGAACAGCCAGGCCGCGGCGTCGCCCTCGACCTTCCCGACCGTACCGTTCGTCTTCTGCGCCTGCGTGTCGTACTTACCCCACTGGTAGGCGATCGTGGGGTCGAGACCGAACGCCCCGATGCGCCAGCGCGCGTCCAGACCGACCGTGTAGCGATTTTCCTGGTTGGCCTGGTCGCCGGCCGGCGCGCCGCCGCCGGTAGCGCCGGCCGCCCTGTTCATCGCGCCGCCGATGGTGCCGGAGATTGGTCGCGTTACGCCGGGAGCTGCCAGGACGGTAAGACCGTCCGCGTGGAACCACGAGAACATCGGCTTCAGGTCCAGCCCCTTGGTCGGCGAGAACTCGGGGCTGATGATCCACGCCTAGTCCTCGCCGCGGTTCGTCCGCGTCGTCGCCGCCGCCCGGTTGTTGCCGGCCAGCGAATCCTCGACGATCACCCAGGCGAAGTGGTTCTTGATGTCCGGGGTGAACGTCGAGTAGAGGTCCAGGCCCGCGAAGTCGCCGTTCGCGTAGTACACCTTGTAGTTGGCGATCGTGCCGAACGGCTGAGCGCCCGCCCGAGCCACCGTCAAGAACGGGATGAACGGCATGAGGCTGTCTTTGCCGGTCAGGTCGAACTCGGTGTAGATCCACTTGACCTCGAACAGCCCGGCGACGTCGGTGTTGAGGTCCAGACCGCCGCCCGTGGCACCGCGTCTTGGTACCACCCGCGAAGCCGCCAGCCTGGCCCGCTGTTGTTGCCCGGGAAGCCGCCGTCGTTCGAGCCGCCCTGACCGTACATTGAAGTCGAACTCGACACCGAGCACGGCCTTGGTCCGCCCGACCGCGAACTCGAAGTCCGGACGGAAGCGAGTGCGGGCGTACCACTCCGGATCCCCGTCGCGCGAGTAGTTACCGTCGTAGAAGTTCCGGCCGGCCGTCGTGACCTGGTCGAACAGGCCGGTGATGGTCACCTTCGGCGCCGGCGGCGGCGTCTGCGCGAAGACAGACGGGGCCAGCATCGCGAGGGCGACGACGGCGAGTACTGCGATGACGAAGTACTTCTCCTCATTACCGCCTCCTCAAGTGGTGGTGAGCAGCATCGAAGCCTGCGCCAGCACTCAACGCCGACATCACCAACAACTCCGCGCCCGCGGCGCCGGAGGCGCCGATCGACCGCATCGTGCGCGACGCCTGTTCTAGAAGTCCGCGCACTGCTGAACGAAGGTCGCCGTAGGTGCGTGACCACAGACCGCCTGGAGCCGCCCGATCCGGATGCCTCCGAACCGAGGCCCTGCGTGGAATCTCTCGGGGTGGTCACGACTGTTATCAAGTGTGCACGGCAAACCCCTGCACACCGCGCAATTTTTACTGCATTGGTTGGATGAAGGTCAAGAACAAAATCTGGACTGTAAAAACAGCTACTTACGCGTTACGGACATGCGTGAGCTATGGCCCCCTCCCCCAGGGCTTTCAGCCGATCGAGGGCGGCCTGACCGACGGGCGAGTCGGGGCCGAGCTGGCGAGCCTGACGGAAGGCGGCCTTGGCCTCGTCCCGCCGATTCTCAGCGACGAAAACGAGTCCGAGGTTGTAGTAGGCGGTCTGCATCTTCGGATCGAGGCTGATCGCGAAGCGGAGCGTCTGCTCGGCCTCTCGGTACTGCTTCAAGTGATACAGCGCCAGACCGAGGTTCTGATTCGCCGTCTCGGGAATCGTCAGGGTCGGAAGCTCCAGCGCCTTCCGGTAGCTGGCGACGGCCTCGTCCCAGCGGCGCGACTCGGCGAGCGCGGTACCCATGTGGAAGTGAGCATCGGCGTACATGGGGTTCAGCTCGACGGCCTTCTTGAAGTGCTCGAGCGCCATGTCCGGGCGTCCGAGCTCGAGCAAGACCACGCCGAGGGTGTCGCGATAGAGCGCGCGACTCCGGGTTGACGTTGATCGCCTCCTGAAGGGAGGCGAGCGCACCCGCCGGCTGTTTGTCGTTCAAGTAGCTGAGTGCGCGGTCATACGCGGCCCGCGCCTGGAGCTTCTGGACTTCGGCCCGCTTCTCCGCTTCTTTCGTGTTGGTGCATCCGACCAAGAGTCCGAGAACAAATAGAGTCAGCCAAATCCCGTGTCTTCTTGACACGATCAATCCTCCCCATGTAGCCTCAACAAGATGCCTACCTACGAATATGAATGCCTCAAGTGCAGACGCGTCTTCGAAATACGCCAGCGCATCTCCGAGCCGGCGCTGACGGTGTGCGACGTATGCGGCGGTGAAGTGCGCCGCCTCCTCTCGGCCGCCCCGTTCATCCTGAAGGGCGCAGGGTGGTACGTCACCGACTATCCGTCGGAATCTCGCAAACAGGCCCTGAAATCCGAGAAATCCTCGGAGAAGTCATCGGACAAGGCGTCGGAGAAGCCCTCGGAGAAGTCGAGCGACAAGCCCGCCGACAAGCCGGCGTCGAAGGGAACCGACGGTTCTACGTCCGCCTCCGCGCCCGCCGCTCCGCCGACGAAGTCCGACTGACCACGACCGCGGTACCCCGCCCGGCCTTGAGCGCCCTGGCGGCGCTTCCCGCATTGACCGCGATCTCGAGCCGGTTGCTCGAGCCCACGAGCGCCCCCGGCTCGCCGCGCCCCAGGTCGCCGTAGGTCCGCACCAGCGGCAGCGACTTGCCGGCGACGCGGACCGCCACGCCCGACCCGAGCGAGGCGATCGCGTCGGCGTGGATCGAGGTCACCAGGTTGCCGAAGCGGTCGACATGAACCACGGCTCCGCCAACCCGGCCCTCACTCACGCGAACCTCCGGCCACGCCAGGCGGACCGGATCGGTCACGAGCGATCCGAGGCGCGCCGGCTCGATACCCCGCGCGAGGTGGGCGGCCGCCGGCGCGAAGATGTCGCGCCCGTGAAACGTGCGGCTGACGGCGGTCCCGCGAAACTCGGCGGCGCTGAGCTCGAACGCGCGCAAGCGCGGGTCATCCAGGAAGGGCGTGAACAGCCCGTTGTCCGGTCCGACGAACATCTGGTCGCGCGCGGCGACCGCCAGCGCCCGGCGGGCGGTGCCGACCCCGGGATCGACCACCGCCACATGGATCGTAGCGGCCGGAAACCGCGGCGCCGCGGCTTCCAGGGCCAGGGCGCCTTCCAGGACGTCGTGCGGGGCGACCTCGTGGGTGATGTCGACCACATGCACGTCACGGGTAATCGAGAGGATCACGCCCTTCATCTCGGCCACATAGGGATCACGCGTGCCGAAGTCGGTCGTCAGCGTGATGACGGCCACGTCAGCGATCGCGGTCGACCACGAAATCCGCGACCAGGGCCAGCGTTTCGCGCTCCTCGGACGGGTTGAAAGCGGCCAGTGCGGCCTTCGCCGACCGCGCGTATTCGTGAGCCTGGGCCAGCGCGTACTCGACGCCCTCGTGATCGACGACGTAACGCCGGATCTCGTCGATCTCCTCCGCATCGAGGTCGTGACGCTTGAGCAGGCTCTTCACGCGCTCGGACTCCGCCGGGGTCGCGCGGGCGAGCATCGCGATGAGCGGCAAGGTCCGCTTGCCCTCGCGCAGGTCGGCGCCGATCGCTTTGCCGAGCCGATCCTGGTTCGCGACGAAGTCGAGGGAGTCGTCCGAGATCTGGAACGCGACACCGATGTCCAGGCCGTATTGCGTGAGGGCGTCGACCTGCCCGGCCGGAACCCCGCCCAGGAGCGCGCCGATGCGGCAGCACGCCGACATGAACGAAGCGGTCTTCTGGGTGATGATCCGAAGGTAGTCCGCCTCGGTGGTGACCCCCGTCCGCTTGAGCTCGAGCTGGAAGACCTCGGCCTCGGTCATCGAGACCGTCGAGCGCGCCAAGGTCTCCATCACGGCGCGATCGTTGTCTCGCACGAGCATCGCGAACGACTTGGAGTACAGGTGGTCGCCCACCAGGACTGAGGCGTCGTCACCCCACTGGGCGTTCGCCGACGGCCGGCCGCGTCGCAGCGGCGCCTGGTCGACGACGTCGTCGTGGATGAGCGTCGCGGTGTGGAGTAGCTCGACCACGCAGGCCAGCCGCACACCACGCGGCCCGACGTAGCCCGCCAGGCGCGCCGCCAGCAAGAGGAGCATGGGGCGAAGGCGCTTGCCGCCGGCGCCCGCGATGTACCCACCCATCTCCTGGATCAACGCGACGGGAGAGTCGAGCTCGCGGCGGATCTCGGCCTCGACACGCTCCAGATCGGCGCCGACAAGCCCGGCGACCCGCTCCTTCAGGACCCGCTCGAGGGTGGGCGTGGCCACGAGCGACTATTTCGGGACGACGCGATCCTTGATCTGGATCCGCGCGCCTGGGGCCACCGTTTGAACATCTGCGACCGAGAACCGCTCGCGCATCTCGGTGACGCGCGCCGTGCCCACTTCCTCGTCGAGCTCACCGAGGACCTCGCCGGTCACGGGATGGACGAGCGGGATCGCGTCGCGCCGCAGGCTCACGAGCGTGCCGGCCCGGATCCCGTCGGCAGAGGTCAGATCGATCACGATGCGGGTCGTATCCACGTAGACGACGAATCCCCTCTTCGGACCTTCCCGGCGCCTTGCCGTTCGTGTGAGCGGGTGCAGGGGCCGGGCCGCGCGCCGTGGGGCCTGACGCCGGCTGAGCGGGCGCCGATGTTCCAGCCGTTGTCGGCGTCTGGGTCGGCATGTTCTGACGCGCGCTGATCTTCCCGCCGCCGGGGGGTGCACCGTACCGGGCCACGATTTCAGGCGGCGCGATGATCGAGCCCTTGCCGAACACCACGGTGCCGAAGGTGATCGGCGTCTTGTCCTCCTCGACCCAGACGTATTCAGGCTCGCTCGGCACGTCGCCGAATCTCGGATTCTTGATCAGGAGCCATCTGGTCTCGGCCGACTTGATCGTGACGGACGGATCACCGGCGGTGGGGACACCGATGACGTTTTTTGCCGTCGAACAGCCGAACGCCGTCACGGCGACGACAACGGTGAGCAGCGCGAAGCGTCGCACGGTCATGATGCCGCCCATACCATAGCAGGGTGAAGCGGGCAAGACATCAGTCTTCGCTGGCAGGTTCCCACGGGAAGCGCTGCTCTTCCGCGGCGGCCGGCGGCAGCAGCGGCGCACGGCGGGAGAACAGGGCCGTGCCCGTGACGGCCGAGATCCAGGTCGCGTCGAGATACACGATGCCCCGTCGCTGGATCAGGACCGGCACGACCCAACCCGACACCTCGAGCTTCTTCGACACCCGAACGGCCCGGTCCTGAATGGCCAGGATTTCCTGAACGTGGGCGCCGCCGTTCGCGAAGAGGTCACTCACCGTGAGGGGATCGACCACCTGGAAGCGCTTCGAGCCCTCGAGCGCGATCGCCAGGAGATAGGGGACGCGGCGCAGGTCCGGCTTGTCCTTCGCTTCCGTCAGGTCGAGCACCGGCGTGATCGCGACCTTGATTCGCCCACGTGTGATCCTGACGCCGTCGTCGGCCTGCGGCAGCGGTTTGCCCTCGATCGGGACGTAGAGCGCCTCCGAGAATCGGGGCTGCACCGTGCGGATCTGGGCGTAGCCGAGAACGTCTTCGTACCGGCCGAGCACCTTCCGTGTGATCGGGTGAAAAAACTCCTCGCCCTTGCGGAAGATGGTGAACTCCTGACCGACCTGGGCGCCCCCGCTCTCGCCGATGTCGAGGTAGATCGTGTTTCCTTCGATGTTGATCACGAGGCCCTCGAGGGGGCTGAACGCCTTGCTGACGTCGTCGACCATGAGCGCGAAGGTCGCCCCGACACGATCGGCCATCCCGGCGGCGGCGTTCGACGCGACGGCGGCGAGCGCGGCCAGCACCGCGAGGCCGATGAGGGTCCGAACCCGCATGCTCAGAAGGTCACCGACGGTCTGTGGATGCCGAACACTCCGCGCAGTCTGTCACAGATCTCGCCGAGGGTGACGCCGACTTCGACTGCCGTGACGAGCAGCGGCAGGAGGTTGTCGCGCCCGCGCGCCGCGGCCTCGAGCCCATCCAGCGCCCGCTGAGTGGCCTCTCGATCCCGCGCCGCCCGCACGCGGGCCACCCGCTCCGCGAGCGCCGCGCCGACGGCCGCGTCCACCTGGAAGAGGTTGCCCGGCGGCTGGTCATCGGTCACGTACTCGTTGACCCCGACGACGATCCGGGCGTGGTCCTCGACCTCGCGCTGGTAACGGTACGCCGCGTCCTGGATCTCACGCTGCATGAACGGAATCGCGGTGACGGCCCCTCCGAGGTCGTCGATCTTCTCGATGTAGACCCGCGCCGCTTCCTCGATGTCGGCGGTCAGGCGCTCGACCGCGAACGCGCCGCCGAGCGAATCGGCCACGTCGGCGACCCCGGACTCATGGGCGAGGATCTGCTGGGTCCGGAGCGCGATGCGCACCGCACGCTCGGTGGGCAGCGAGAGCGCCTCGTCCATCGAGTTCGTGTGCAGAGACTGGCAGCCGCCGAGCACGGCCGCGAGCGCCTGGACCGTCACCCGGACGATGTTGTTCTCGGGCTGCTGGGCGGTCAGCATGCTGCCGGCCGTCTGCGCGTGAAATCTCAGCGCCAGCGACCGCGGGTCGCGAGCCGAGAACCGCTCGCGCATGATCCGCGCCCACAGGCGGCGCGCGGCTCGGAACTTCGCGACCTCCTCGAGCAGATTGTTGTGCGCGTTGAAGAAGAAGGACAGCTGCGGGGCGAAGACGTCGACGCCGAGGCCCGCGTCCACCGCCGCCTGCACGTAGGCGATGCCGTTGGCCAGGGTGAAGGCGACCTCCTGCACGGCCGTGCACCCGGCCTCGCGCATGTGATAGCCGGAGATCGAGATCGTGTTCCACCGCGGGACGCGATCCTTGCAGTAGGCGAACGTGTCGGTGATGAGCCGCATCGAGGGACCGGGAGGAAAGATATAGGTCCCGCGCGCGATGTACTCCTTGAGGATGTCGTTCTGCACCGTCCCGCTGAGCTTGTCGGCGGTGACGCCCTGGCGGCGCGCGGTCGCCACGTAGAGCGCCAGCAAGATCGACGCGGTGGCGTTGATCGTCATCGAGGTCGAGACCCGATCGAGCGGGATCCCCTCGAAGAGGTCCTGCATGTCCTCGAGCGAGGCGATCGACACCCCGACCTTGCCGGTCTCGCCCCTCGCCATCGGCGCGTCGGGGTCGTAGCCCATCTGGGTCGGGAGGTCGAACGCAACCGATAGCCCGGTCTGTCCCTGCTCGAGCAGGAATCGGTAGCGCTTGTTCGTCTCGGTGGCGGAGCCGAAACCGGCGTACTGTCGCATCGTCCAGAGGCGCTTTCGGTGCATCTCCGGGTGCACGCCGCGGGTGAACGGAAACTCCCCGGGCGCGCCGAGCTCCTCGGCGGGAGCGTCCTGCCGCCCGTAGACGGGCTTCAGCGGCTCGCCCCATGACGTCTTGAACTCTTTCGGCCGGTCCGTCACAGCGGTAGATTCCCGTGCTTCTTGGGCGGATTGCTGTCGCGCTTGGTCCGCAGGAGCTCCAGCACCTCGCAGAGCCGCGCGCGCGTGTCCCGGGGCTCGATCACCTCGTCGATGTAGCCGTGCTCCGCGGCGACGTACGGCGTCGCGAGCATCTCGCGGTACTCGCG
The DNA here is from genome assembly GCA_963789955.1 of uncultured Candidatus Rokubacteria bacterium. GTDB lineage: Bacteria > Methylomirabilota > Methylomirabilia > Rokubacteriales > CSP1-6 > AR31. Next base: position 695,522 of record CAWBMV010000001.1, on the reverse strand, counting down.
TGCCTTCTCGGCCTTGAAGCTCGTCGGGTCGCCCGCCTGGTCCGCCTCGCGCCGGTAGAGGATGTTCACGGCGCCCTCCGGGCCCATGACGGCGATCTCGGCCGTCGGGTACGCGAAGTTCGCGTCGCCCCGGATGTGCTTGGACGACATGACGCAGTACGCGCCGCCGTAGGCCTTGCGGGTGATCACCGTGAGCTTCGGCACGGTCGCCTCGCAGAAGGCGTAGAGCAGCTTGGCGCCGTGCTTGATGATGCCGCCGAACTCCTGCGTCGTCCCGGGTAAGAACCCCGGCACGTCCTCGAACGTCACCAGCGGGATGTTGAAACAGTCGCAGAACCGCACGAAGCGGGCGCCCTTCAGCGAGGCGTTGATATCGAGGCATCCGGCCAGATGCGCCGGCTGATTCGCGACGATCCCCACCGGCTTGCCGCCGAGCCGTCCGAAGCCCACGATGAGATTGGGCGCGAAGCCGGCGTGGACCTCGAAGAAATAGTGCTCGTCGAGCACCGTGCGGACGATGTCCAGCATGTCGTAGGGCTTGTTCGGCTGGTCGGGCACGACGGACTGCAGACTCTCGTCCCGCCGGTCGATCGGATCGCGCGTGGGCCGGCGCGGCGGCTCCTCGAGGTTGTTCTGCGGCAGGAACGTCATCAGCTCGCGAATCAGGGCGAGGCACTCTTCCTCGCTGTCGGCCGCGAAGTGAGCGACCCCGGAGGTGGTGCTGTGGGTCCGGGCGCCGCCGAGCTCCTCGGCCGAGACCGCCTCGTGAGTCACCGCACGAATCACATCCGGCCCGGTGACGAACATGTACGAGGTGTTCTTCACCATCAGGATGAAATCGGTCAGCGCCGGCGAGTACACAGCGCCGCCCGCGCACGGGCCCATGATCGCCGAGATCTGGGGGACCACGCCGGAAGCGAGGGTGTTGCGCAAGAAGACGTCGGCGTACCCGGCTAGCGAGACCACGCCCTCCTGGATCCGGGCGCCGCCGGAGTCGTTGAGCCCGATGATCGGCGCGCCCGTCTTGACTGCGAGGTCCATGATCTTACAGATCTTGCGCGCGTGCGCTTCGGACAAGGAGCCGCCGAATACCGTGAAGTCCTGGGCGAAAACGAAAACTGGCCGCCCGTGGATGCGGCCCGAGCCGGCGACGACGCCGTCGCCCGGTGTACGCTGGCTCGCCATGTCGAAGTCGTGGCTCTGATGAACGACGAGCTTGTCGATCTCCAGGAAGGATCCCGGCGTCGAGCAGGATGTCGAGACGCTCGCGCGCGGTCTTCTTGCCGGCCTTGTGCTGGCGACGAATCCGCTCCTCGCCACCGGCCAGCTCGGCCTCGGCATGCCGGCGATGGAGCTCGTCGAAGCGATCCTGGTGCGACATCAAGGTCCTAGTTTCATTGACTTCCGGTCCATTATCCACCAATAATTCAGCCCCATGCCCTTCTGGGTCCAGATGCTCCTCTCTCTGGCGGCGTTTGCGCTGTTGGTGGCGCTGGTCGCCGCGGTCTGGGCGCTCAGAGGGGTGGCGCAGCGGGCCGAAGCGGTGCTGGCCATCGTCGAGCAGGAGCTGAGGCCGCTGATCGGCCAAGGGCTCGCGCTCACCGAGGACGTACGGGGGCTCACGCGCGAGGCGGGTCGCGAGCTCGAGCGTGTCGGCGCCGTCACCGACCGGGTGGAGGTCGTCGCGGCCGGGCTCGGCCGGATCGTCACGACGCTCGGCAGCCTGACCCGCGCCGGCCAGATCGTCGGCGTGGCGGCGGGCCTCAAGAGGGGCATCGACGTGTTCGTCCATCGTCTCAGGCATCAAGGAGATCAACATGAGCAATGATCGACGCGACGCAGGTGGCTACATGGGCTGGTTCCTGTTCGGCGCGGTGGTCGGCGCCGGGGTCGCGCTGCTGATGACGCCGAAGACCGGCGCGCAGGCGCGCGAGCTCCTGGCCGAGCACGGCGGCGACCTGGGGCGCCGCGCTCAGGAGTTCGCCAACGAGGCGCAGGGCCGCGCCGGCGAGTGGCTCGACAAGAGTCGGGAGATCTTCGAGGAGCAGACGCAGCGCCTCATGAGCGCGTTCGAGGCGGGCCGCGACGCCATGCGAGAGGAGATCCGTAGAGGCTCCAGCGAGTCGCGTGGCTGAGCTCGAGGTCCCCAACCCCGACGAGATCCACGAGCGCGGCGAGACGGCGTTCGGCCGGCGCGCCGCGCTCACCACGGCGATCTACGCGATCGTCCTCTCGATCGCCTCGCTCGGCGGCAACAACACCGTCAAGGAGATGCTGCTGTCCCAGCAGCAATCCTCCGACCAGTGGTCGTTCTACCAGGCCAAGGTGATCCGCGAGCACCAGTACCGCGCCCAGAAGATGCTGCTCGAGATGCAGCTGGCGGAGCCGTCAGCGCCTCAGTGGCCATCCTCTCCACCTCGCGCCAGATGTTCTCGGTTCTCGCTGGTCCTGGCCGTCCTCGGCGTGTTGCTCGCCGTGAACGGATTCGTCCCGCTCTTCTCCCTGCCGTTCCTGCACCACCACTGACCGGCCGCCGGCGTCGAGCGCCGGCCCGTTCGCTCAGATGTGGATGGCCTGGCCGAGCGCGGCGAGCGTCGCCTCGAGGGCGGCTTCGGACAAGGTCGGGTGGGCGTGGATCGTGTGGATGATCTCCTCGAGCGTGGCCTCGAGGGTGCGGCCGACGGCGAACTCGTGGATCATCTCGGTCGCCTCGGGGCCGATGATGTGAGCACCGAGGATCTCGCCGGTCGCCTTGTCGGCGATCACCTTGACGAAGCCCTCCGTCTCGCCCAGCGCGACGGCCTTGCCGTTCGCCGTGAACGGAAACCGCCCCACCGACACCTCGCGTCCGGCCTCGCGGGCGCGCGCTTCCGTCGAGCCGACCGAGGCGATCTGCGGACGGCAGTACGTGCACGAGGGCACGTTGCCATAGTCGACGGGCCGCGGGCTCTTGCCGGCGATCGCCTCGGCCGCGACGACGCCCTCGGCCATGGCCTTGTGCGCGAGCAGCGGCGCGCCCGCCATGTCGCCGATCGCGTAGATCCCCTTCACCGAGGTCTCCATGGTCGGCGAGACCTTGACGAACCCGCGCTCGAGCTGGACGCCCAGGCCCTCGAGCCCGAGGCCGGCGACCTTCGCCGCCCGGCCGACCGCCATCAGGACCTGCTCCACCTCGAGCTTCTCGCCACCGAGGTCGACGACGACTCCGGCGCCCCCGGGCTTCACGGAGGCGACCTTGACGCCGGTCTTGATCGTGATCCCCCGCCGGGTGAACGTCCGCGCCAGCTCCTTCGAGACCTCTTCGTCCTCGACGGGGACGACGCGCGGGAGCGCCTCGAGGATCGTGACCTGGACACCGTACGAGGCGAAGACGTCGGCGAACTCGACCCCGACGGCGCCGGCGCCGATGACCGCGATCGACTTGGGATGGCGCTCGTTCCGTACGGCGCCGTTCGAGGAGATCACGGTCTTCTCGTCGATGGTGACGCCCGGAAGCGACTTCGGCTCCGAACCGGTGCCCAGAATGACCGCGCGCGCCTCGAGCGTCTCGGAGCCGCCGGTCCCCTTCACCTCGACGACGTTCTTCGCCTTCAGCGTGCCCCGGCCCGGGAACAGGGTGATCTTGTTCTTTCGGAAGAGGAACTCGACGCCCTTGGCCATGCGATCGGCGACCCGGCGGCTCCGCTGGACCGCCTCGGGGTAGCTCGCCTCGAAGCCGGTCAGCTTGATACCGAAATCCGCCGCGTGGCCCATCAGGTTGACGACTTCGGCGTTCCGCAGCAGCGCCTTGGTCGGGATGCAGCCCCAGTTCAGGCACACACCGCCCGGACGGTCGTCCTCCACCGTCGCGACCGAAAGCCCGAGCTGGGCGCACCGGATCGCCGAGACGTAGCCGCCCGGCCCGGTGCCGACCACCACGACATCGAACTTGTGGGTCGCCATCGTCAGACGAGGAGCCGCAGCGGCTCTTCGAGCAGGTGCTTGACGTCCTGCAGGAACCTGGCGCCCATCGCGCCGTCCATCACGCGGTGATCGCACGAAATCGTCAGCATCATCCGCCGGCCGACGCCGAGCCCGGTCTCGTCCACCACCGGCACGCGGCGCACCGACCCGACCGCCAGGATCGCGCCCTCGGGCGGATTGATGATCGCGGAGAACTCGGCCACGTCGAACATGCCGAGGTTCGAGATCGAGAAGGTCGCGCCGGAGAGCTCCGGAGCGCGAAGCTTGCGATTGCGCGCGCGCTCGGCGAGATCGCGCGCCTCGACGGCGATCTGGGCAAGCGGCTTGGCGTGGCAGTCGCGCAGCACGGGGGTGATGAGCCCGTCGTCGAGCGCGACGGCGATGCCGATGTGCGCCCGGTGATAGACGCGGATCGCGTCGCCCTGCAGCGAGGCATTGACCCCGGGGTGCTTCAAGAGCGCCAGCGCGCTCGCCCGGATCACGAAGTCGTTGACGGAGATCTTGGGCTGACCCTTCCAGCGCGTTCAGCTGCTCGCGCAGCTCCCACGCCCGGTCCATCGCGACTTCGCTCGTGACGTAGAAGTGCGGTACCGGCGCCTTGGACAGAGGCATCCGGCGCGCGATCGCCGCCCGAATCTGCGTGAGCGGCACATCCTCGAACTCCGCCCCCGAGACGGCGGCCGCGGGCATCGCGACGGCCGACGCGGCGCTGATGCCGGCGGTACTCGAGCCGGCGGCCTCGACATCGCGCCGAATGATCCGCCCCCCCGGCCCCGACCCGTGCAGCAGCCGCAGGTCGACCCCGCTCTGCGCCGCAATCTTCTTCGCCAACGGCGACGCCTTCACCCGCCCGCCTTGCGCTCCTTGCCCTAGGCCAGCGGGAGCGGCGGCGGGCGCGCTGACCACCGCCGCCGGCCGAGCAGCCGGCGCCGCCGGAGCCGGCGCGAGTCACCGCAGCCGGACGAGACGCCGAAGCGGCCGCCGAGGCCGCGCCGGCGGGGGTGGGTGCCGGGGCAGGCTCGGCGCGAAGTGGGGTTTTCTGAGCAGCCGGGCCTGACCCGGCACCCGCCCCCGCCGGCGCGGAAGCGACGAGCGCGGCGATGTCATCGCCGGGCTCGGCAATGACCCCGATCAGAGCCCCGATGGCAGCGGTCTCGCCCGCCGGGACGAGAATCTTGCGCAGAACGCCAGCGCCGAACGCTTCCATTTCGACGTCGGCTTTGTCCGTCTCGACCTCGGCCAGGATGTCCCCGCCCTTGACCTGGTCGCCTTCCTTCTTGAGCCACTTGATGATCTTGCCGCTCTCCATCGCGTCGGAGAGCTTGGGCATGACGACCTTCGTGACGGCCATGGCTCAGCTCCCGTTCGCGTTACACACGCGTCGGATCGCCGCGACGATCCTGTCCTTCGACGGCGTCTTGAGCTTCTCGAGATTGCGAGCATACGGCATGGGCGCATTGGCGCCGGTCACGCGCTCGACCGGCGCGTCCAGATCGTCGAAGGCCTGCTCGGTCACGGACGCGGCGATCTCCGAGCCCATGCCCGCGAAGCCCGCGCCCGCTTCGACGACGACGACCCGGTGGGTCTTGCGCACCGACTTGATGATGGTCTCGGTGTCCATCGGACGGAGCGTGCGCGGATCGACGAGCTCGACGGAGATGCCTTCTTTCTCGAGCTCCTCGGCGGCCTCCATCGCCCGGTACATCATGCCCATGTAGGCGATGACGGTGACGTCCGTCCCTTCGCGGCGCACGATCGCCTGGCCGAGCGGAATGAGGAAGTCGGGATCCTCCGGAACTTCGCCCTTCACGTTGTAGAGCGTCTCGGACTCGATGAAGATCACCGGGTTGTCGTCACGGATCGACGACTTCAGGAGGCCCTTGGCGTCCATCGGCGTCGTCGGGCGCACGACCTTCAGCCCGGCACGTGATAGAAGTACGTCTCCATCGACTGCGAGTGCTGGGCGGCCAGCTGCGCCGCCGGCCCGCCCGGACCGCGAATGACGATCGGCACGTTGAACTGACCACCCGACATGTAGTTGATCTTGGCGGCCGAGTTGACGATCTGGTCGAGCGCCAGCAGGGCGAAGTTGAAGGTCATCATCTCGACGACCGGGCGCAGCCCGACCATCGCCGCGCCGATCCCGACACCCGTGAACCCGGACTCGGCGATCGGCGTGTCGACGATGCGCTGGGGCCCGAACTCCTTCAGGAGCCCCTGCGTGACCTTGTAGGCGCCCTCGTACAGGCCGACTTCCTCGCCGATCACGAAGACGTTCGGATCGCGGCGCATCTCCTCGCGCAGCGCCATGTTCAGCGCTTCGCGATAGGTCATCACCGCCATCGTCACGCCTCCTTGTAGATATCGGTGAAGAGCCACTCGCCGGGCGGCTCCGGCGAGGCGTCGGCGTAAGCCACCGCCTCGTCGATCCGGTCGCTGACGTCCTTCTCGGCCGCACGGATGTCGGCCTCGGAGAGAAGACCCGCGGTCAGGATCTTGTCGCGGAACAGCACGATCGGGTCGCGAAGCTTCTCGCGCTCCACTTCTTCCTTCGTGCGATAGACGGCGCCGGCCGGATCGCGCATCGAGTGGCCGCGGTAGCGATAGGTATCGGCCTCGATCAGCGCCGGAACCTTCTGCTGCCGTGTCCGGGCGACCGCGCGGCCGACCACGTCGCGCACCGCGAGGACGTCCATGCCGTCCACGCGCTCGGCCGGAATGCCGTAGGTCTGTCCGAACTTCCAGATCTCCGTCTGAGCGAGCGCGCGCTCGACCGAGGTGCCCATCGCGTAGCGGTTGTTCTCGCACAGAAAGATGACCGGCAGCTTCCACAGCGCCGCGAGATTCATCGCTTCGTGGAACTCGCCCTCCGGCACCGCGCCGTCGCCGAAGTAGCACACGATCACCTGGTCGCCGCCCCGGTACTTGATGGCGAAGCCGACCCCGACCGCGATCGGCAGGTGCGCCCCGACGATCGCGTGGCCGCCGAGGAAATTGGTGGTGCGGTCGAACAGATGCATCGACCCGCCCTTGCCCTTGGAGAGCCCGTCGCGTCGGCCGAAGAGCTCGGCCATCATCCGCTTGGGATCCGAGCCCTTGGCCAGGCAATGGCCGTGCTCGCGGTAGGCCGAGATCGCGTAGTCGTCGGGCCGGAGCACCGACGTCGCGCCGACCGCCACCGCTTCTTCACCGATGTAGAGATGGAGGAAGCCGCCGATCTTCCCGAGCGCGTACGCCTCGGCCGCCTTTTCCTCGAAGCGGCGGATCAGGAGCATCTCCGACAAGAGCCGCTTCGCGGCCTCGGCGTCGACGCCAAACCCTGAAGACGATGCCTCACTCCGTGTCAGTGTCTTGGCCATGATTCCTCCCTGCTACCAGCGCATGAGGCTCAGATCGTCCACCGACAGCCGCCGGCGGACGCGAAAGATCGTTACGATGATCGCCAGCCCGACGGCGACCTCCGCCGCCGCCACCGCCATCACGAAGAAAACGACGGCCTGGCCGTCGAGGTTGCCGAAGCGCTGGCCAAACGCCACCAGCGCAAGATTCGCCGCGTTCAGCATGAGCTCGATCGACATGAAGATGACCAGTGGGTTGCGCCGGATCACGACGCCCACGACGCCGATCGAGAACAGAATCGCCGACAACACTACATAGTAGCTCTCAGGCACCATGTCGTTCCATCATCCGGGACGGCGCCTGGCCAGGAGCAGCACGCCGACCATCGCGGCCAGCAAGAGCACCGAGGTCAGCTCGAACGGAAACAGGTAGCTCGTGAAGAGCAGCCGACCGAGCGCGTCGGCGCTCCCGCTGGGCCCCACCGGACCGCGCGGGACGCTCCAGCGCCCGATGACGACGAAGACCAGCAGCAGGAGGAGCAGTCCGCCGACCGGCACCGCGAGCACCCGCGCGCCGCGCCGGGGATCGGGGCCGCTTTCCTCCTTGCCGGGGATCAGCACCATGATCGCGAAGACGAAGAGCACCATGATCGCGCCCGCGTAGACGATGACCTGCGCGGCGGCCAGGAACTCGGCGCCCAGCATCAGATAGAGCGCGGCGACCGATCCGAGGTTGACGACCAGGAACAGGGCGCCGTGAATGGCGTTCGGTCTCAGGATGAGCCCCAGCGCGGAGGCGACGGCGATCGCCGCGATGGCGAAGAATGCCACGTGCGCCATCATGCCCTCCGGTTGGCCGGGAGCGGGATCGGCGAGCGCGGGCGGCCGGTCGGGTCGGCGGGCTCGAGCGACAGCAGCATCTCCTTGCTATAGATCATCCCACCGCGGCTGTAGGACGAGAACTCCAGGATGCCGGTGTCCATGCGGATCGCGTCCTCGGGGCACGCTTCCACGCAGTAGCCGCAGAACACGCACTTGCCGAGATCGATGTCGAAGCGCCGGGGCATCTTCTCGATCTCGGGGTTCGGGTGCTCGTCCGCGACGATGTAGATGCAGTGCGCGGGACAGACGGTCTCGCACATCATGCAGGCCACGCAGCGCGGCGAGCCGTCCTCGCGCCGCACCAGACGATGCAGCGAGCGCAGGCGGGGCGAATACGGCCGCCGCTCCTCCGGGTACTGGATCGTGACCGCGCCGCTGGTGCCCTTTCGGCCGAAGGCGCGGGCGGTGTGGCGGCCCATGTTGCGAAAGAAGTGCGCGGCCGTCAGGCCGAGCCCCGTGAGCACCTCGACCAGATAGAACCGCTGGCGCAGATTCATCGGGCTCATCGATTCCCCCACGCGGCGAGCACCAGGCCGGTCACCACGATGTTGGCGATCGCCAGCGGAAAGAGCCCGAGCCACCCCAGGCGCATCGCCTGGTCATAGCGGAACCGCGGCAGGGTCCAGCGGATCAGCATCAGCACGAAGATGACGACGGCGACCTTGCCGACGAACGCGCCCACCTGGAGGATGGTCACCAGCAGCGGCGCGAGCGCGATGCCGGCGCCCCAGGGAAAGTGAAAGCCCTCGGCGAAGAGAAACGGGATCTGCCAGCCGCCCAGGAAGAGCGACGTGCTCAGGCCCGCGAGCACGATCGTCTCGACCATGTCGGTCATCAGGAACATCCCGAACTTCATGCCGCTGTACTCGACGAAGTAGCCGATGATCTCGGACTCGCCTTCCGGCATGTCGAACGGGATGCGCTTGGTCGCGGCGATCCCGGCGGTGACGAAGAGGATGAACGCCAGCGGCTGGGTGACGATGCCCCAGGCCGGCAGCCATCCCCACAGCAGGTGTCCCTGCCCCCGCACGATCTCCATCAGGTTGAGCGAGCCGTGGATCATGACGACGCCCATGATCGAGGCGCCGATGGCGATCTCGGCCGAGATCATCAGCGCGGCGGCCCGCTGGCCGCCGAGGAGCGCGTAGTTGTTGGCGGACGACCAGCCCGCCATCATGATCCCGTACACGCCGAGCGAGAGCATCGCGAACACGTAGAGGACGCCGACGTTCAAGGTGACGGCCTGGAGCGGCACCACGCGGCCCGCCACCTGGAGCGTGTCGCCGAACGGGATCGAGGCGAAGGCGACCAGCGCGAAGAAGACCGAGACCGCCGGCGCCAGCTCGAAGAGCAGCCGGTCGGCGCGCGCCGGGCGGAAATCTTCCTTGGTGAGCATCTTCAGGGTGTCGGCCAGCGGATGAAACAGACCGAGGGCGCGGAAGCCGAAGATGGACGCGCGGTTCGCGCCGATGCGGTCCTGCATGATCGCCGACTGCTTGCGCTCGACCCAGCCGAGCAGCGCGGCCACGTTCAGGACGAACAGCATCACGAACATCACGCGGCCGAACGCGATTGCCAGATCGATCAGCATGCTATCGGCTCGTCGCGCCCGTCACGGCGAGCGGGTGCCCCGCGTCGCCGATCAGCTGATAGCTGAGTCCCGAAAAGGCCGGCACCGATGACGCGAGCTGGCGGAACCAGTGCTCGGCGCGCGTCGCCGTGGGCGCCTCGCCCAGCGGCGCCAGCACGCGGGTCACGATCTCCCATTCGGCCAGCGACTGGCCCAGCGGCTCGATCGCCTGGCGGAAGCGCTGAACCCGTCCCTCGAAGTTCGTGTACGTCCCCTCGCGCTCGACCCAGGCCGCGGCCGGCAGCACCCAGTGCGAATGGGCGCTGGTCCAGTTCGCGTTCGAGCCGGTGAAGACCACGGTATCGACGACGCGGAGCGCCTCGAGCACGTCGCGCTCCGGCAGGTCGCCGGCCAGGAGATCGTGCCCGAAGATCCACAGAAGCTTGAGCCGCCGCGCCCCCGCCGCCTCGATGACGGCCCGCGCGTCGCCGCCCAGGCCCATCAGCTCGGCGCCGAGCGAGTTGGGATTCTTGTCGGCGCGGATCAGGAAGTTGTCCTCGTCGCCCGGAACGCGCGGCGGCACCCGGCTCGCGACGTGGCGGATCCCGCGCAGCTCGACCAGCCGGCGCAGCGCGAAGAGATCCTCGTTCGACATCTTGGGCGACGCGATGATGCCGATCTCATCGGGCGGCAGCCGCCGGAGCGGCTCGGCCACCGCCGCGATCGCCTCGTCCCACGTCACGTCCGAGCTGGTACCGCCCTGGCGCCGCGCCGGCATGAGCAACCGCTCCGGAGCGTCGACGAAGCCGAAGCCGTAGCGCCCGGCGTCGCAGAGCCACCACTTGTTGACGTCCGCGTTGAAGCGCGGCTTGAGCCGCGCCACGCGGCGCCCCTCGGCGTGGTGCGGGACGGCGGCGATTCACGTGGACCTCGATGTTGCAGCCGCGCGCGCATCCCGGGCAGATCGACTTGGCGGTGTCGAGGTACCAGACGCGCACCTGGAACCGGAAGTCGCGGTCGGTCAAGGCGCCGACGGGACAGATGTCGACGACGTTGGCGGAGTACTTGTTGTCGAGCTCGTGGCCCGGGAAGAGCCCGATCTCGGAATGGTCGCCGCGCGTCGAAGATTCCGAGCTCGCCGGTGTGGGTGATCTCGTCGCAGAAGCGCACGCACCGCGAGCAGAGAATGCAGCGCTCGGCGTCGAGGATGACGTGGGGCCCGAGCGGCACCGCCTTCGGCTTGTGGACCTTCTCGTCCTTCATCCGCGGGTCGTAGAGGCCGTGCTTCATGTAATAGATCTGAAGCCAGCACTCCCCGGCCTGATCGCACACGGGACAGTCGAGCGGATGGTTGATCAGGTGGAACTCCATGATCGACTTCCGCGTCTCGCGCACCCGATCGGTCTCGGTGTTGACGACCATGCCCTCGGTGGCGACCGTGTTGCACGCGATGGTGGGCCGCGGCGTCTTCTCGATGTCCACCATGCAGAGGCGACACTGGCCCGCGATCGACAAGCTCGGGTGATAGCAGTAGTGCGGCACCTCGACCCCGGCGGCGCGCGCGGCTTCGATGAGGTTGGTCCCCGCGGGGACCTCGACCTCCTTGCCGTTGACGGTGAGCTTAGGCATGGGGGATCAGCGCCTCGAACTCGCTCCGGAACTTTTCGATATAGGAGATGTACGGACCGACGGCGCCGTCGTAGAAGGCGCAGATCGTCGTCCCGGCGCCTCGCTTGGCGACGTCCAGGATCGTGTCGAGATCGTCCTTGTGACCGCGCCGCTCGACGATCCGGTGCACCATCTTGTAGATCCAGCCGGTGGACTCGCGGCACGGCGTGCACTGCCCGCACGACTCGTGCGCGTAGAACCGGGCGAGCACCATGAGGGCCTCGGGAATGGACACGCTCTCGTCCATGACCATGACTCCGGCCGAGCCGATCATGGTGCCGGCGGCCTTGAGCCCGTCCACATCCATGGTGACGTCGATCTCGTCGGCGGTCAGGATCGCGGCCGACCCCCCGCCCGGCACGACCGCCTTCAGCCGGCCGGTGCCGCTCACGCCGCCGGCCATCTCGATCAGCTGTCGCAAGGTGATCGACACCGGCGCCTCGTACACCGCGGGCTTCTTCACCCGGCCGGACACCGAGTACATGCGCGTGCCGCCCTGCGTCTTGGTGCCGAGCCCGGCGAACCACTCGGCGCCGCGGGCGATGATCGGGGGCACGCAGCAGAGCGTCTCGACGTTGTTGACGATCGTCGGCTGCCCGAAGGCGCCCTTGATGGCCGGAAACGGGGGCTTGATCTTCGGCCAGCCCTTCTTGCCCTCGAGCGACGAGAGCAGCCCGGTCTCCTCGCCACAGATGTAGGCTCCGGCGCCGCGGTGGACGACGACGTCGAAGCCCTGGCCCAGCAGGCCGGCGTCATAGGCCTCCTGCACCGCCGCGCTGAAGCGACGCCAGGGCTGCACGTACTCGCCACGGATGTAGACGAAGCCTTTCGTGCATCGGATGGCGCGCGCCGCGATCAGCATGCCCTCGATCAGCGCGTGCGGATCGCGCTCGAGGAGGTACCGGTCCTTGAAGGTTCCGGGCTCGCCTTCGTCGGCGTTCACGACGAGGTAGACGGGACCGGTGTGAGTCTTGGGGATGAACGACCACTTCGCCCCCGTCGGGAACCCGGCGCCGCCCAGGCCGCGGAGATTGGCCTTCTTCACCTCCTCGGTGATGGCGGCCGGCTCCATCTGGCGGGCCTTGTCCCAGGCCGCGTAGCCGCCGCTCCCCCGATAGGCGCCGAGCGTGTGCGAGTCCGCGTTCGCGAAGTTCCGCATCAGAACGATCTCGGCCATCAGCGAAGCCCCTCGAGGAGGCGGTCGATCTTCTCCGGTGTGAGGTTCAGCTCGTACCGGTCGTCCACCTGGGCCATCGGCGCGGCCTCGCAGGCGCAGAGGCACTCGACCGTGAGGAACGTCACGCGACCGTCCTCGGTGGTCTCGCCGGGATCGATCCCGAGCTTGCGCTTCATGTGGGCGATGATGCCCGGCGCGCCGGCGAGATGGCAGGACAGGTTGTGGCACACCGCGACGACGTGGCGACCCGGCCGCTCGCGGAAGTAGAGCGTGTAGAAGGTGACGACCTCGTGGACGTGGGCCGGCGAGAGATTGAAGAGCGCGGCGACGTACTCCTCGGCCTCGAGCGAGATGTAGCCGAAGGTCTCCTGCGCCATGTGGAGCACGGGCAGGAGCGCGCCGCGCGCATCGGGATAGAGCGACTGCAGCCGGCGGACCTCGCCGAGCTGGGCCTCGGAGAACGCGATTGCTGTCGCCGGGTCCGAGAGGCCGGCTGTCCGCAGGTGTCCGGCCGAGATGCTCGAGGCGTCGCGGCTCGCCTGGCTCATCGATCGAGCTCCCCGCCGATCATGTTGACCGAGCCGAACGTCGGGATCAGGTCGGCCACCATCTCGCCGACGATCATGCGATGGAGCGCCGCGAGCGGCGGCAGGCAGGGCGGGCGGCACCGGACTCGATAGGGCCGGTCCGACCCGTCGGAGACGACGTAGAATCCGAGCTCGCCGTTCGCGCCCTCGACCGGGAAATACGCCTCGCCCGCCGGCGGCCGGATACCGAAGCCCTCCATGATCAGCATGAAGTGGTTCATCAGGCCCTCGATCGAGCCGTACGCGGTCTCCTTCGGCGGGAGCACGACGCGCTTGTCGGCGACGTTGACGCGGCTGAATTCCGCCCGCTGCTGGCCCTGGAGATTCGGCGAGAGCGTGATCGGCACCAGGAGCAGCCCCTCGGTCTTGCCCTGCTTGCCGCGGTCGACGTACGCCGCGGGATCGATGGGGCGCCCTTCGAAGTCCACGTTGATCGGGCCGCTCGGGATCGAGGCCAGCGCCTGCTCGACGATGCGCATCGACTGCTCCATCTCGGCCATGCGCACGAGATAGCGCGAGTAGTTGTCGCCGTCCTTCTGCGTGGGGATCTCGAACTCCAGACGGTCGTAGACGTAGTAGGGCTGGGCGCGGCGGACGTCGAACGGCACGCCGGCGGCCCGCAGGAGCGGGCCCGTGATCGCGTAGCCGATGGTCTCTTCGCGCGAGAGCACGCCGACGCCGATCATGCGGTCCATGAAGATGCGGTTGCCGGTCAGCAGGCGATGCACCTCGTCGAGCACCTCGCGCGTCTGCTTGAAGGCGTGCAAGGTCTTCTCGGCGAACCCGTCGGGCAGGTCGGCCTTGACGCCGCCCACCCGGCCGTACGAGATCGTCAGCCGGGCGCCGGTCACGTCCTCGACCAGCTCCCACAGGAACTCGCGCGCCTTGATCATGTAGAGGAAGACGGTGAAGGCTCCGAGCTCCATGGCCGAGGCGCCGACGCACGTGAGGTGGTCGCAGATCCGCGAGATCTCCGACATGATCACGCGGATGTACTTGCACCGCTCGGTCACGTCGATGTCGAGGAGCTTCTCGACGGCCGACGCGTACCCGAAGTTGTTGATGAGCGGCGAGACATAGTTGAGCCGGTCGGTGTACGGGATCGCGTTGTTCCAGCCCCCCTGCTCGCAGTCCTTCTCGAACGCGCGGTGCAGATAGCCGATCTCGACGTCGGCCTTGACGATCGTCTCGCCGTCGAGCTCGGTGACGATCCGGATGATCCCGTGCATCGCCGGATGAGCCGGCCCGACCCCGACGTGCAGGTTCTGCGGGCCGCCGCCGGTGCCGCTGCCCTCGCCGAGCATGAACTCGCGCCGCGTCGTCCTGGCCATCGTCTTCTAGGTCGCCGGTCCGATCAGCGGCTGGCGCCGATTGATCGGATAGTCCTTCCGCAACGGATGCCCGACGAACTCCTCGTACATGAGCAGGCGCCGGGGATCCGGATGCCCGTCGAAGCGGATGCCGAACATGTCCCACACCTCGCGCTCGAGCCAGTTCGCGATCGGCCAGATGGTCACCGCGGTCGGCACCTTGGCGTCGTCCTCGTCCACGCGTACCTTCAGCCGCAGCCGGTGATTCCGCGCGATCGAGTAGAGATGGTAGACGACCTCGAATCGGGGGCCGTCTTCGCGGCCCGGAAACTTCTGGTAGTCGACCGCGGTGAGGTCCATGAGCACGTCGAACGCCAGCGCCGCGTCGTCCCGGCAGTGCGCCAGCACGCCCAGCAGGGCGTCACGCGCGACGACCGCCGTCAGATCTCCTCGATGGTCGTCCGTCTCGACGATGGCGCCGCCGAACCGCCGCCGGAGCTCGTCGAGAATCGCCACGCGCTCAGTACCTCTGCGCCTGCGTGGCGATCTTGTCCTGGAGCTTCATGAGCCCGTCGATGACGGATTCGGGGCGAGGCGGACAGCCCGGGATGTAGATGTCGACCGGAATGATCGTGTCGATCCCCTGCACCGTGGCGTAGTTGTCGTAGAAGCCGCCGGTGCACGTGCACACGCCGAAGGCGACCACCCACTTCGGCTCGGTCATCTGATCGTAGATGCGCTTGAGGACGGGCGCCATCTTGTGGCTGATCGTCCCCACGACGAACAGGACGTCGGCCTGGCGCGGCGAGAACCGCGGCAGCCCGGCGCCGAAGCGGTCGATGTCGTAGTGCGAGCACGCCGTCGCCATGTACTCCATCCCGCAGCACGCCGTCACGAACGGGTACTGGAAGATGGAATACTTCCGGGCCCAGCCGATGGCCTCGTCGAGCTTGCTCGTGAAGAAGCCGCCTACTCCCATTCGAGGCCTCCTTTGCGCCAGATGTACGCGAACCCGAGCATCAGGATGCCCAGGAACACGAGCATCTCGACGAAGCCGAACCAGCCGAGCTGCCGGGAGAGCATGGCCCACGGCCAGATGAACAGGAGCTCGATGTCGATGAGGATGAAGAAGATCGCGACCGTCGAGAACTTGATCGCGAACTTACCTTCGGCGACCTCGATCGGATCCTTGCCGCACTCGAACGGCTCGGCCTTCACCGGCGTGAGTCGCCGCGGCGCGATCAGGCTCGGCAGCAGCACGAGCGCTGCGGCCACGAGCGCCGAGATCGCGAAGACCATGAGCATCGGCGCGTAGGTCATTGTAGCGGGTGCCTCGAGGCCGGCTCCGACCGAGGGTGGCCTGAGATAGGCGCGGCGAAGCTCCGCACGTCCGATCTTTTCGGTTGCGTCGTTCGGCTCTGGTTCACGGTGACCCGGCTCCGACACGCCCGTTCAGCCCGGTGGCGCACGTCAAACACTTGTGCCCCCGGCATCCGCTTGGCGTCTTGGCGTGATAGGAGCTGCGGACGAGCGGGCCCGACTCGACGTGGCTGAAGCCGAGCTCGCGACCGACCCCGGCCAGCTCGGCGAACTCGTCCGGATGGTAGTACTTCTCGACCGGCAGATGGTGCGGCGAGGGCCGCAGGTACTGGCCCAAGGTCAGGATCGCGACGCCGACCTCGCGCAGGTCGTGCATCGTGGCCACGAGCTCGTCCCGCGTCTCGCCGAGACCCAGGATGATCCCGGACTTCCGCGGCACGGTCGGGGCCACCGCGCGGGCATGGCGGAACAGCCCGAGCGTCCGCTCGTAGCGCCCGCCGTGCCGGGCGACCTTGTAGAGCCGCGGCACCGTCTCGGTGTTGTGGTTCAAGATGTCCGGCCCGGCCGCGATGACCGTCTCGAGCGACGCGGTGTTGCCCTGGAAATCGGGAATCAGCACCTCGACCCGACACCGCGGAGCGTGCAGCCGGACGGCGCGAACCGTGGCCGCCCAGTGGGCGGCGCCCCCGTCGGCCAGGTCGTCGCGGTTCACCGACGTGATCACGACGTAGTCGAGGCTCAGATCGCCGACCGCTCGGCCGATACGCTCGGGCTCCTCGCGATCCTCCCAGACGGGCTTGCCGTGAGCGATGGCGCAGTAGCCGCAGTTCCGGGTGCAGACGTCACCCAGGATCATGAAGGTCGCCGTCGCTTCTTCCCAGCACTCGCCGATGTTCGGGCAGTGCGCTTCCTCGCAGACCGTGTGGAGATTCCACTCGCGCAGACGGCTCTTGAGCCGCATGTAATTCGGCCCGCCGGGCGCCCGCACCTTGAGCCACGCCGGCTTTCGACTCAGGAGCGGATGACTGTCGGGCTGGATCACCGGAAGTGATTGCGCCATGAGCAGCCGTTCAGTTCGTTCCAACCGGGCCATTATGCCATATGGACCTTTGTCCAGACCCTGTGGGACCGAGGCTCCGGGCTCGACAGCTTCGCGGACGTTCGGTCCCGACGTATAATCCCCGACGACCGGCCCTCGGACTCCTCGGGCTGAAAGCACGTATGGGGTTTCCGTCGTGATCGACTCGTCGGGCTCGCCGTCCTCGCCATCGCGGTCCTCGGACTCGGCTGCTACGGCCCCTATCGAGTGAGCCCCGACGACAGCGTCGGCGCCGGAGGGCTCAAGCCGAGCCAGAGCGACCGCGACGCCGGGCGCGTCGGAGTCGCTCGAGGCTTCCACCTGGACGGCTACCGGGTGGCGGCGGTCGCGAAGTTCCCAGTCGTCGATCCCAGCATCAAAGGGGATGACGACCGCCGGCTCGCGGACGGGATGTCCACCTTCCTGCAAGCGGAGATGGTCCGGCGTCTGCGCGAGAGCGCCCTGTTCGACCGCGTGGTGAATCTGAGCGAGACCGAATACCGGCCCGACGAGGGCAAGGTGCTGAAGCTCGACGGCGAGATCACGCGCCTGGACGAGGGCTCTCAGACCTTGCGGGCGATATTCGGGGTGTACGGCGGCGGCGCGGCGAGGGTCCAGGCCGAGACGCACATCGCCGACCTGCAGTCGGGCCAGGTCGTCATCGTGACGGCCGATCGCCGCCAGGCAACCATGGGAGTATGGGGCGGTGTCTCCGAGAACCACATCCGTAACGCCCTCGACGACATCGCACGCGACCTCACGAAGTTCCTGGTACGACTGTCGAAGGGCCAGGCGCCGGCGTCGTAGCCGAGCCTGACCTGGGTCGAGTCGCGCCTCGAGCTGTCCGCTGCTAGTCCGGCTTGCGGGCCCGGTTGCTGACGCTGCCGCCGAGCACTCGCTCTGGGCGCCGCTCGAGCTGACCGCGGTGACCGCCACGTAGTAGACCTCGCCCACGCTGAGCCTGGTCAGCCGCGTCGTCACGGTTTGGCCGGAGCTTCCCGGTGGTGACGGGACCGTGACGTAGGTTCCGCCGGGACACGGGTTCGGCGCGGTGCCGTAGTAGACACGATAGAACGCGATGTCGGCCGTCGGGCTGCCGTCCGCATTCGCCGCCGGGGCCGTCCACGACAAGTCCAGGACGCCGCCCTGGCCCACGCCGCAGCCGGCCATCGCTCCGGCGAGAACGACCGCCGCGAGAAATGTCCGCCGCATCACGTGCGCCGGTCGCATCGAGCGTCCATTCTAATGGCGACCGCGGCTCGCGCCATCCGGGTAAGTTGCACGTGGATGCGCGCGATCACGACGGCCTGGGAACGGCAGCGCCACGCGAGTGCGAAGCCGACGAGCGACGGCGGTTCGCGAGCGGGAAGGAAATCGCGGGACGATCGCCCCTCAGCGAGCACTCGGACAGAGGACGACGATTCGCGAGAGGATTTGGTGCCGAAGGGGGGACTCGAACCCCCACGGGTTGCCCCACACGCCCCTCAAACGTGCGCGTCTGCCAGTTCCGCCACTTCGGCGAGGTGCGAGGCCGAAGTATAGCGCTATCGCGAGCGACTGACAATTCGCGCGACGCTCTGGCGAAGCCGCGGGTCGAGCGCGTCGCGAATCCCCTCGCCGAGGAGGTTGTACGAGAGCACCGTGACGAGGATCGCGAGGCCCGGATAGGCCGACAGCCACCAGCCGATCTCGATCGCGTCCTTGCCCTCGTTCAGGATGTTGCCCCAGGTCGCGTGCGGCGGCTGGACGCCGAGGCCGAGGAAGGACAGTCCCGACTCGGTGAGGATCGCGGCGGGGATGCCGAGCGTCATCGCCACGAGCACCGGCCCGATCGCGTTCGGCAAGATGTGGCGCCAGATCGTGCGAAACGAGCTCGCGCCGATCGATTGAGACCACAGCACGAACTCGCGCTCTTTCAGCGACAGGAACTCGGCGCGGACGAGGCGAGCGACGCTCATCCAGCCGGTGAGACCGATCACCGCCATGATCGTCCAGATCGACGGACGCAGGAAGGCCAGCACCGCGAGGAGGAGAAACAGTCGCGGGAAGACCAGCATGAGGTCCACGAGCCGCATCACCAGCGCGTCGATGGTGCCGCCGTGGTAGCCCGCCGCCGCGCCGAGCGCGATGCCGATCATCGTGGCGATGCCGACGGACACGAAGCCGACCGCCAGCGAGACGCGCGCGCCGTAGAGCATGCGCGAGAGCACGTCGCGCCCGAGCTGATCGGTCCCGAGCGGGTGGGCTTTCGAGGGCGCGTCGAGGATCTTCCGCACGTCGGGTCGGTTCGGGTCCCACGGCGCGATGCCAGGCGCCAACAGCGCGAGCGCCACGAGAATGACGACGACGACCCCGCCGATCAGCGCGAGCTTGTTTCTGCGAAACGCCCGCCAGAAGCCCCTCACGCGCTCACCGGCGGCCTCGGCGCGCGGCCACTCGGATGCGTGGGTCGACCAGGCTGTACGTGAGATCGGCGATCAGGTTGGCGACCAGGGTGAGGGTCGCGACGATGACGAGGTTACCCATGATCACCGGGTAGTCGCGCTCGAAGACCGCCTGGACCATGAGCTGTCCCATGCCGGGAATGGCGAAGATCGACTCCACGATCACGCTGCCGCCGATGAGGCCGGGCAGCGAGAGCCCGAGGACCGTGACGATCGGCAGCAGCGCGTTGCGGAGCGCGTGCTTGCCGATGACCACGCGCTCCGAGAGCCCCTTGGCCCGCGCCGACTGGATGTAGTCCTGCCGGACCACCTCGAGCATCGACTGGCGCATGTAACGCGAGAAGCCGGCGAGCCCGCCGAACGTGGCGACCAGGATCGGCAGCACGAGGTGGCCGACGAAGTCCCACTGCTGTCGCCAGAAGGCGAGGTACTCCCAGGTCGGCGACCGCAGGCCCGAGATCGGCAGCCAGCCGAGCTGGACGCCGAAGACGATCATGAGCATGAGCGCCAGCCAGAAATCGGGCGTGGCGAAGCCCACGAACACGAAGACCGTCGTGATCTTGTCGAAGGTAGAGTACTGGCGTGTCGCCGACAGCACGCCGATCGGGATCGCGAGCATGACGATGATCATCAGCTCGACGATGTTGAGCAGGAGCGTGATCGGCAGTCGCTCGCCGATCTTCTGGAGCACCGGCCGCGCGTCCGGCGAGAACGACCGCCCGAAGTCGAGCCGCGCCAGCCGCGTCACCCAGTTCCAGTACTGGACGTGCAAGGGCTTGTCGAGCCCGTAGATCTCGCGCAGCCGCTCCCGGAGCTTCGCGTCGGACTGCGTGCTGCTCTCCCCGCCTGCGTTCTCGACCGGCTCGCCGGGCGCCAGGTGGATGACGAGGAACGAGACGAAGGTGATGCCGATGAGGAGGGGGATCGCGAGGACGAGCCGCCGCAGCGCGTAGCCGAACATGGCGCGCTATTCTAACGCGGCGGAGCCGAATCTAGCCGGCCGTATAACGATGCAGATTCAGCGGGACGAACCACTCGTTGAAGTTGTAGTTGATCCCGATCGGCGACGGCACGATACCCCGAATCCTGGAGGCGACGACCGGGAGCCCGTCGCGGAAGTAGAGGAACACGATCGGCTGGTCCTCGGCCAGGACTTCTTGCAGCCGATCGTAGTACTTCTTGCGGTCGGCCTCGACACACGTGCTCCGCCCCTTCTCGAGCAGCTCGTCCACCTCGGGGTTCGCGTAGCCGATGCGGTTCAGCTCGTCGGGCGCGGTCTTGGACGAGTGCCAGATGTCGTACTGATCCGGGTCGGGCGTGATTCCCCAGGCCAGAATGACCGTCTCGAAGTTCCGCTTCTTGATGTACTCCTTCAGCAGCGCGGCCCACTCGATGACGCGGATCTCGACCTGGACGCCGATGTCTTTCAGCGAAGCCTGGATGATCTCGGAGACCTTCCGGCCCTCCTCGCCCCCCTGCGCGACGAGGAGGTCGAACTTGAACGGCGCGCCGTTCTTCATCGAGGATGCCGTCGCCGTTCTTGGTGTTCCACCCGGCCTCCGCCAGGAGCGCGCGCGCCTTCGCGGGGTCGTACGGGTACTGATGCACGTTCGGGTTGTACTGCCACGTGCCGGGCTTGTACGGGCCGGTCGCCTCACGCGCCAGCCCGAGGCGCACGCCCTCGATCAGCTCGCGCTTGTTGATCGCGTGGGCGAACGCCTGCCGCACGCGCCGGTCGGCGAAGCGCGGATCGCGCAGGTTCATGCCGAAGTAGACGTAGACGTTCGCCGCGTACTGGTACTTGTTGTACGCCTTGCGGAAGGCCGGATACTCGGTCTGCCGCTTGAACTGGAGCGCGGTGAGCTTGGCGCCGTCCACGCCCTTGGCCTTGAGCTCCAGGAAGGTCGTCGCCGAGCTCGGGATGATGCGATAGACGATGCGCGAGATGTACGGCTTGCCGTCGAAGTAGTCCGGATTGGCGACCAGGACGACCTTTTCGCCCGCCTTCCACTCCTTGAACAGATAGGGCCCGGTGCCGACCGGATCGGCCCGGTTCTGCGGCGCCTCGCGCAGCTTGCCCTCGCGGGCGTACGACTCCAGCAGGTGCTTGGGCAGCATCCAGACGCTCCAGCTCTGGAGCGCCTTGGCGTTGGGGTGCTTGTAGCGGATGTGCACGGTGTACGGGTCCACCGCGTCCACCGACTCGACGGACTTGAAGTCGCCGCCGTACGCGGTCGGCGTCTTGGGATTGATCATCGTCTCGTAGGTGAAGACGACGTCGGCGGCGGTGAACGGCTGTGTGATCGTGCCACTGCACGTTGCGCCGAAGCTTGAACGTCAGATCGAGGCAGTCGCGGCTGTACTGCCACGACTCGGCCAGCTCGCCGACGAGATTCAGATCCTTGTCGTACTTGACGAGGCCGTTGTACATCATCCCCGCGACCTCGAACGACGGCCCGTCGGTGAGCACGTTCGGGATCAGGCCGGAGATGTTCCCCTGCAGCGCCTCGATGTAGGTATCGCCGTAGGCCGGCTTGCCCGATCCCGGCGCCGCCGCGGCCTCGATGGCGTTGTCCGCCTCGCCTCCGCAGCCGGCCAGCGCGATCAGCAGGAGCAGGCCGGGAAGGCGAAGGACGGTGCGGCGACGCATATGCGTCAGCGCGGCTGGGCCGGCGCTGGAGACTGGGGCGTAGGCGTCGTGGGGACGGTCGGGTCGGACGGCGCCGACGGCACGGGCCCGGGCGGATTCGCCGGCGCACTCGCCGGCGGAGGCGCGGCCTCGCGGACGACCGAGCTTCCACGCTCGCCGCCCAGCAGCGCGAGCGTGAACGACGTGAGCGTGAAGACGATGGCGATGCCGGTCGTGATCTTGCCGAGCAAGGTGGGCGTGCCCATCGAGCCGAAAACCGCCTGGCT
This sequence comes from uncultured Candidatus Rokubacteria bacterium, assembly GCA_963789955.1. Classification (GTDB taxonomy): domain Bacteria; phylum Methylomirabilota; class Methylomirabilia; order Rokubacteriales; family CSP1-6; genus AR31. The sequence continues at coordinate 673,269 of CAWBMV010000001.1, read as the reverse complement.
GCCCGCGCCGCCGAACGCCGAGCCGATGTCGGCGCCCTTGCCGGACTGCAGCAGGACGATCCCGATGATCCCGAAGCACGCCAGCACGTGAATGATGGTCAGAACGATGTGCACCCGTTCACTCCTTGGCGGCCGTGCTGAGTCGCGCGGCCTTCCGTACGATGCCGATGAAGCCCTGCGCATTGAGGCTCGCGCCGCCGACGAGGGCTCCGTCGACCTCGGGCTCGGCCATCAGCGTCTCGGCATTCTCGGCCTTCACGCTGCCACCATACAGGATGCGCACGGTCTGGGCGATTTCCTTGGACGCGAGCTCGGAGACAAGCCCCCGCAGATAGCCGTGCACCTCGGCGGCCTGCCCCGGCGTCGCGTTGACTCCCGTCCCGATCGCCCACACCGGCTCGTAGGCGAGGACGGTCTTGGCGATCTGCTCGCCGGAAAGCCCCGCGAGGCCCGCGCGGAGCTGGCCTTCGACGGTCGTGAAGGTCAATCCCTGACGACGCTCGTCGGCGCTCTCGCCGACGCAGAGGACCGGGGTGAGGTCGTGGGACAGGATCGCGCGGACCTTCAGCTTGATCTGCTCGTCCGACTCCCCCATTTCTTTGCGCCGCTCGGAATGGCCCGCGAGGATCCAGCGGCAGCTGAGCTCGGCCAGCATGGGCACCGAGATCTCGCCCGTGTGCGCCCCGGACGGCTCGTGGTGACAGTTCTGGGCGCCGAGCTGAATGGGAGAGCCGGCGAGGATCTCGGACACCGCGGCCAGCGCGGTGAACGGCGGGCACACCGCGACCTGGACGCCGCGCGGGCGTTTGAGCCCGTCTCGCACGCCGGTGGCGAGCACCCGGGCCTCGGCGACAGTGCCGTGCATCTTCCAGTTACCGATGACGAGTCGTGTTCTCATGAGCCTGCGTCCGTCAGCGCCTCGACACCCGGCAGCTTGCGGCCCTCGAGGAATTCGAGGAACGCTCCGCCGGCGGTCGAAATATAGCCGATCTGGTCGGCGACGCCAGCTTGCGTGACGGCGGCGACCGTATCGCCGCCTCCGATCACCGTGAATGCCGATGCGCCCGCGACGGCGCGACCGAGCGCGAGCGTCCCCGCCGCGAACGCGGGCTTTTCGAAAACGCCCATCGGGCCGTTCCACACGATCGTGCGCGCGTCACTCAGCGCTTTGGTGAACCGTTCGACGGTCCGAGGTCCGATATCGAGCCCCATCTGGCCGGCCGGGATCTCGCGGATGCCGACAGTGCGGCCCTGTGCGCTGTCGAGACCATCGGCGACGACCGCGTCGACCGGCAGCACCAGCGCCACGCCGCGGCGCCGCGCGGCGTCGAGCGTGCGCCGCGCCGTCTCGATCTGATCGGGCTCGACGAGCGAGCGCCCCACCGCGTGGCCGAGCGCGCGCAGGAAGGTGAAGGCCATGCCGCCGCCGATGAGCAGCGCGTCGACCTTCGCGAGCAGGTGCTCGACCAGGGTGATCTTGTCCGAGACCTTGGCGCCGCCGAGGATCGCGACGAGCGGCGGCTGCGGCGACTCGAGGATTCGTCCGAGCGCCGTCAGCTCCTGCTGCATCAAGAGCCCGGCGGCGGCCGGCTGCAGGTGCTTGGTGATCGCCGCGATCGACGCATGGGCGCGGTGCGCAGCTGCGAACGCGTCGTCCACGTAGCATTCGGCCAGCTCGGCCAGCGCGCGAGCGAAGCCGTCGTCGTTGGCCTCTTCCTCGGGATGGAAGCGCAGATTCTCGAGCAGGAGCACCTGCCCCGGCGCCAGCGCGCGCGCTTGCTCGAGCGTCGCGGCGCCGACGCAGTCCGGCGCGAGCTCCACGTGCTGGCCGAGCAGGGATTCGAGGCGCTGGGCGATGGGGCGCAGCGAGAACTCCGACGCGACCTTCCCCTTGGGCCGGCCCAGATGGGACGCGAGCACGACGGACGCGCCGGCCTTGAGCGCGTGCTGGATCGTCGGAACGACCGCGCGCAGCCGCGTATCGTCCGTCACCGTGCCGTGGTCGAGCGGCGCGTTCAGGTCGGCGCGGACGAAGACACGCCGGCCGGCCAGATCCAGCTGCGCGATGGTCAGCTTCGCCAATTACAGCGTCTTGGCGACGAACCGGATCAGATCACGCACCCGCGACGAGTACCCCCACTCGTTGTCGTACCAGGCGAGCACCTTGACCAGGTTGCCCTCGATCAGCGCCGTCGACGGCAGATCGATGATCGACGAGTGCGGGTTGCCGTTGAAGTCCGAGGACACCAGCTCCTCATCGGTGGCGTCGAGGATGCCGCGGAGCTTGCCGGAGGCCGCCTCGCGATACGCGTCGTTCACGGCGGCGACCGACGCGGGCTTCTCCGAGCTCGGCCACCAGGTCGACCACCGACACGTTGATGGTCGGCACACGGATCGCGATGCCGTCGAGCTTACCCTTGAGCTTGGGCAGCACGAGACCGACCGCGGTCGCCGCGCCCGTGGTGGTGGGAATCATGCTCACCGCGGCCGCGCGCGCGCGCCGCAGGTCCTTGTGCGGGAAATCGTGAACCGGCTGGTCGTTCGTGTACGAGTGCACAGTCGACGCGAAGCCGCGCTTGATGCCGAACTTGTCGTCGAGCACCTTCGCGGTCGTGGCCAGGCAGTTGGTGGTGCACGACGCGTTGGAGATGATCCGGTGCTTCGTCGGATCGTACGTCTGCTCGTTCACGCCGAGCACGATCGTGGCGTCCGGATCCTTCGCGGGCGCGGTGATGATCACCTTCTTGGCGCCCGCCTGGATGTGCTTGGACGCGGTGGCGGTGTCGCGAAACACGCCGGTCGACTCGACGACGACGTCGACGCCGAGCTCGCGCCACGGAAGCGCCGCCGGATCCTTGAGGGCGCAGACGCGGATCTCGCGTCCATCCACGAAGATCGCCTCGCCCTTCGCCACGACGTCCGCCTTGAGGTTTCCGTGTACCGAATCGTGCTTCAGCAGGTGGGCCAGGGTCTTGGCATCCGCCAGGTCGTTGACCCCGACGACTTCGATGTCCTTCGACTCCAGCGCCGTCCGGAAGAACACGCGACCGATTCGACCGAATCCGTTCACGCCGACACGAACACTCATGGGCGAGCTCCTTGTGGGGGCCGTGGGAAGTCCAGGCTCCGCCGAATTATACGGCCGCGTGGACGACACGGGCAACTGTTAGGACCCCGACACACCGAGCCCCCGCGGCCCGCAGCGCGCGCGCGCAGGCCTCGAGCGTCGCGCCCGTCGTGAGGATGTCGTCGACCACGAGGACGTGGCGGCCCGCGACCCGATCCGACGCCCGGAAGGCATCGCGAACGTTGGCGCGGCGCTCGGTGGCCGAGAGCTCGCTCTGCGGTCGAGTCGATCGGATGCGCGCGAGCCAGCTCGACCGAATCGGAACGTCGAGATGGCTGCCGATCCGCCGGGCGAGCAGCGCGGCTTGATTGAACCCGCGCTCACGCTCGCGTGTTCGCGCGAGCGGCACCGGAATCAGCGCGTCGATGGTATCCGGCAGCGACGCGGCACACTGCTCGGCGGCGAGATCGCCGAGCGGGCTCGCCAGCGCGCGCCGGCCCGAGAACTTCAGGGCGTGGATCGCGTCGCGGAGCGGGCCTTCGTAGCGCGCCGCCGAGCGCGCGTAGTCGTACGGCGGGGGGTCGCTGGCGCACAGCGCGCACGTGAGCCGGGGTGCAACGCGTGGCGGTTCGGCCTCGGTCACGATGGAGGCGGCGCCGCAGCGGTCGCACCAGGGCGCGCCGAGCCGGCTGATCGCGCTCCAGCACGTTCCGCACAGCGGATCGCGCCGGCCGGCGCCGAGCGTCGTGTCGCACACCGGGCACAGCGCGGGGAACACCAGGTCGAGCGCGGCGACGGTGAAGCTCGAGAGCACGAATGCGGAGAGCTAGGCGCCGACGGGGCGCAGCGCGTTCCAGCGACGGCACTGAGCGCAGCGGTCCTGCCACATCGGAGCCGACGCGCCGCACGCGTCGCACCGATACGGCCAGTCGAACGCGTGCCCGAGCTGCAAGGCGCGACGATACTCCTCGAAGGCCTCGCGCGTCTCGCCGCGGCGCTCGAAGACGGCGCCGAGCAGCGCGTGGACAGCGGCGGAGCCGGGCGCGCGCACTTCCACCTTCTCGAACTGGTCCGCGGCCTCGTCGAGCATCTCCAGCTCGAGAAAGACCCGCCCGAGGGCGACCGCCAGCGCCAGATCGTCGGGCGCCCGGTCGATCGCCGAACGATAGAGGGCGATCATGCGACTCGGGCGGCCCTCCTGCCGATAGGCCCGCTCGAGCCGGGCCAGGAGCGGCAGCGCCGGTAACGACTCGGCCGCGCGCTCCCAGGTGCGGACCGCTTCCCGGTGATCACCGGTCAGCTCGTAGGCGTCCCCGAGCGCGAGCGCCGCCGGCAGGAAGAACCGATCGGCACGCGAGGCGCTCTTGAAATGCGCCAGGGCGCCGCCCGCGTTGGCCCGCGCGACCTCCGCGCGGCCGAGCTCGTAGTAGATCGCGGCGAGCCATTCGGTCTCGGGCGAGCGCTCGGTCGAGCCGACGGCGCCGAGGACTCGCTGCTGCGCGTCCAGGGCCTCGCGCCATCGCCCGCCCTCGGCGGCGAGATCGCGGAGACCCCGCAGGGCGCCGAGATGGTCGCGGCGGCGCTGCACGACCAATCGATAGTGGGTGGCGGCTTCGTCGGAGCGGCCCAGGCGCCGCGCTTCCTGGGCGCGCTGGAGCAGCTCGAGGGTGGAGGAGTCGTCGGCCTCGGCGCGCCGGCCCGCGCCCACCTGGAAGAAGCTCTTGAGGGTCAGGCCGATCGACAGGAGTGAACGGACCGAGGCCGGCAACGTCACGGGCGCGGCGATTCCTGGGACGGACCGTGCGGGAGCGCGACGGCGCGGGGCACGACTAGCCCGTGGCCATGCGCTCCTCTTCCTCGATCACCCGCTGGCAGTCGATGCAGTGACGCGCGAACGGCAGCGCCTCCAGCCGTTTCTCGGAAATCGGCTCGTTGCACCGCTCGCACGACCCGAACGCCCCATCGTCGAGCTTCTGGAGGGCCGAGACGACGTCGCGAAGCAAGCGACGGTCGCCGTTGCCGAGCTCGAAGAAGAACTCTCGCGTGTACGCGGTATTGGCCTGGTCGCCCAGGTCCTTGATCGAGTCGTCTTCCGCGTCCTTCCCGTACAAAGCAGTCCGGCCGACCTCCTCGGTCAGCTGCCGCTGCTTCTCGACAAGTTGCTTTTTGAAGTATGCGAGCCGGTCCTTGCGCATCGCGGCCTCCTTCAGTACGACGATGGCGCGCACTCAAGAAACCAACGCTAGCATGCACATCAAGAGCGCGCAACACCAACGGGCCGGCGAGACATCATTTCGTCACGAATCCTCGAGCGTGAGCGTCGGCGCGTCACCCCACAACCGCTCGAGCGCGTAGTACAGGCGGGTGTCTTCCAGAAATACGTGCATCAGCACGTCCCCGTAGTCGAGCAGGACCCAGCCGCTCTCGGCGACGCCTTCGGCGTGCAGCACGTTGACCCCTTCACCCCGGAGCTCGGCGCGAATCGCGTCCGTGATCGTCTCCAGATGAGTCGTCGACTTGCCGCTGCAGATCAAGAAGTAGTCGGTGACGCTGGACACGCGCTGCACGTCGAGCACCACCAGATCACCGGCGCGCTTGTCCAGCGCGGCGCGGGCGGCGCGACGGGCCTTCCACTCGGCGGTCGGCGTGGTCACGACTCGACAGACCGGTAGAGGCGCCGCGCGCGAATGTACGCGTCGACGGCCTCGGGAAGCCGGTACGCGATGGAGCGCCCCTCGCGCACCCGGCGCCGGAGATCCGACGCCGAGATCGGCAGCGAGCTCGCGCGGACGACGAGAGGCTCCTGACCGATCTCGTGCACGACCTTCCGGGCCGCCGCGCTTTCCGGATCGAACGCGCTGCCGAGCCGTGGCACGACGATCAGCTGCGCGAGCTCGGCCACCCGGCGGGGCGCGCGCCACGTGAGCAGATCGAGGAACGTCTCCGAGCCGACGATCAGAAACAGGTCCGTTCGCGAGATGTCGAGCGCCTCGAGGGTGTCGACGGTGTACGACGGCCCGGACCGCCGGAACTCGAGATCGGAGACCGCGAACTTCGGGTGGCCGGCGATCGCCAGCTCGACCATCGCGTACCGGTCCTGCGCGGGCGCGAGATCGGCGTTCGGCTTGTGGGGCGGCCGCGCGGCGGGCACGAACAACACGCGCTCGAGGCCGAGCAGATCGGCCACGTCGTCGGCGAGCAGCAAGTGGCCGTAGTGGATCGGATTGAACGAGCCGCCGAGGACCGCCGTACGCGCCACGCGCTAGAGCCGGGTCGACACGATCGGGAGCCGCACTTAGTCCCGCACCTGCCCGTCGCCCTGCACGACGAACTTGGTCGTCGTCAGCTCTCGCACGCCGACGGGGCCACGGGCGTGCACCCGCGACGTCGAGATCCCCATCTCGGCGCCCATGCCGAACTGGCCGCCGTCCACGAGCCGGGTCGACGCGTTCACGAGCACGGCGGCCGCGTCGACTTCCCGAGTGAAGCGGCGGGCGTGGGCCAGATCGTTGGTCACGATCACTTCGGCGAGGCCCGTGCCGTGTCGCGCGATGTGCTCGATCGCCGCGTCGAGATCGTCGACCACGCGGATCGAGAGAATCAGGTCCAGGTACTCGGCGTCCCAGTCGGCGTCGGTCGCGGCGGTCATCCCGGGCACCAGCGCGACGGTCTGCGGGCACCCGCGGAGCGCGACGCCGGCTTCGGCGAGGCGCGTCGCCAGGGACGGCAGCAGGCTCGGGGCGATCGCGCGATGCACCAGCAGGGTCTCGAGCGCGTTGCACACGCTCGGCCGCTGCGCCTTCGCGTTGACCACGATCGTGCCGGCCATCGCGGGGTCGGCATCGGCGTCGACGAAGGCGTGCACGACTCCCTTGTCGTGCTTCAGCACGGGCACGCGCGAGTTGCGGCTCACCCACCGCACGAGCTCCTCGCCGCCCCGCGGGATGATCAGGTCCACGAGCTCGTCGAGCTCGAGCAGCGCCGCCACCGCGGCGCGGTCCGTGGTGTCGACGAACTGCACCGCGTCGGCGGGCGCGCCCACTTTCTCGAGGGCCTTCGCCAGGACGGCCGCGATGGCGATGTTCGACTCGATCGCCTCGCTGCCGCCGCGCAGGACGACCGCGTTGCCCGATTTCACGCAGAGGCCGGCGGCGTCGGCGGTGACGTTCGGGCGCGACTCGTAGATGAAGCCGACCACCCCGAGCGGCACCCGAACACGCGAGATCTCGATGCCGTTGGGACGGCGCCACGACTCGACGACGGCGCCGACCGGATCCGGCAAGGTCGCGATCTCCCGCAGCCCCTGGGCCATCTCCTCGATCCGCGACTCGGTGAGCGTCAGCCGATCGAGAAACGCCTTCGCGACGCGACCACGCGCCCGCTCGACGTCGGCGCGATTGGCCTCGAGCAACACCTGGCTCTTCTCGACGAGCCCGCGCGCCATCTGCTGCAGCGCCTCGTTCTTCGTCTTCGTCGGGCAGAGCGCCATCGCGCGGGCCGCGGCCCGCGCCGACCGCGCGCGGATCTCGATCAGGGCTCTCGGGTCCATCGTCATCCCCAGCTTTGTCTCTTTGTCTTTGGCTATAGGCGCGCCTCGGCCGGCGGGGTCCCAGCCCCGCGACGGCCTGCAGCGCGCACTGCCTAGAGAATCACCAGATTGTCTCGGTGAATCACTTCGTCGAAGCTCTTGTAGCCGAGCCGGTGCTCGATCTCCTGCGTCTTCGCTCCGCGGATCTTGCGGAGCTCGGTCGCGTCGAAGTTCACGACTCCCCGGGCGAACTCCTTGCCGCCGGCGCCTCCCAGGAGAGCCACCACCTCCCCCGAGTCGAAGTCCCCCTCGATCTCGACTATGCCTGAAGGCAGGAGGCTCTTGCCACGCTGAGTTAATGCCGTCAGCGCCCCGGCGTCAACCGTGAGTCGCCCCTGCGGCGGAACCGCGAATGCGATCCAGCGCTTGCGCGCCCCCAGCCGGTCGGCTTTCGGGGCGAAGTAGGTCCCCACCGACTCGCCGTCGAGGATCCGGCGGAGCACGCCGGGCTCGAGCCCGCTGGCGATCACCATCGGGACGCCGGCCGCCGCGGCCTTGCGCGCCGCCTGGAGCTTGGTCGCCATGCCCCCCACCGACACGCGGTCCGCGCGATCGTGCGCCAGGCCCTCGATCTCGTCGGTGACGGCATCCACCATATCGAGCTTGCGGGCCCGCGCGTTCACCGAGGGGTCGTCCGTGTACAGGCCATCCACGTCGGTCAGGAGCACGAGGAGGTCCGCGTCGATCAGCGAGGCGACCAGGGCGCTCAGATTGTCGTTGTCGCCGACCTTGATCTCCTCGACCGCGACCGTGTCGTTCTCGTTCACGATCGGCATGACGTCGAACTTCAGGAGCGCCAGCAACGTGTTCTTGGCGTTCAGATAGCGCGCGCGGTCGCTGATGTCCTGGGCGGTCAGGAGCACCTGGCCGACCGGGATGCGATGGCGGCCGAACGCCGCTTCGTACTGCCACATCAGCGCGGATTGTCCGACCGCCGCGGCCGCCTGCTTCTCGGGAATCGAGCGCGGCCGCTCCACCAGCCCGAGCCGCGCCATGCCGGTCGCGATCGCGCCCGAGGAGACCAGCACGATCCGCCGTCCCTCGCTGACCGACGCGATGTCGGCCGCGAGCGCCTCGATGCGGGCGGCGCTGGCGCCGACGCCTTGCGTCGTCACGAGTCCGCTCCCGACCTTCACGACGAGGCGCCGCACGCGTCCCAGCCTGCGCGCGCCGGTCATCGCGCGCTCCGACGATCGCGACTCGAGGCGGCGCTGGTGCAGGTGCGCCCGCGTCCGCGGCCGAGAGGAATTGCAGGCGCGCCGCGAGCGCGCGGACGAGGTCGGGCGAGCCCACTCCCGGTGACCGCGGAGATGACGAAGAGCGGGAGCCCGTTCGCGGCGCAGTGCTGCTCGACGCGCTCGCGACCCGGCGGCCGCGTCGGGCAGATCCGCCTTGTTGGCCACGATGATCTGCGGGCGCGCCGCGAGCTCGGCCGAGTACGCCGCGAGCTCGCCGTCGATCACCTGCAGATCGTCGAGCGGATCGCGCCCGGTCTGCGGATCGAGATCCAGCATGTGCACCAGCAGGCGGGTGCGCTCGGTGTGGCGGAGAAACTGATGCCCGAGTCCCTTCCCGTCGGCCGCGCCCGGGATCAGTCCGGGCAGATCGGCGATCACGAACGAGTGGTCCTCGTCGGCGCGCACGATGCCGAGCGTCGGCTCGAGCGTGGTGAACGGATAGTCGGCGATCTTCGGTTTCGCCGCCGACAGCCGTGACACCAGGGTCGACTTGCCGGCGTTGGGAAAGCCGATCACGCCGACATCGGCGAGGAGCTTCAGCTCGAGATGAAGCCAGCGCTCGGGGCCGGGTCGGCCGAGATCGGCGCGGCGCGGCGCCTGGTTGGTCGAGGTGGCGAACCGCGCGTTGCCGCGTCCGCCTCGCGAGCCGCGGATCGCGAGGATGCGCTGACCCGGCGTCGTCAGGTCCCCGAGGGCTTCGCCGGTGTCGCGATCGGCGACGACGGTCCCCAGCGGGACCTTCAGGATCAGGTCTTCGCCGCTGGCGCCGTGCCGGTTCGAGCCCTGGCCGTGGGTGCCGCGCTCGGCGTGGTAGTGCCGCCGGTAGTGAAAGTCGAGGAGGGTCGTCAGCTGGGGAGCGGCCTCGAGCCAGATACTGCCGCCGTCACCGCCGTCGCCGCCGTCGGGACCCCCGTAGGGCACGAACTTCTCGCGACGGAAGCTGACGCAGCCGGCGCCTCCGTCGCCACCCTTGACGAAGACATCGATCTCGTCGACGAACATGCCTGGCAACCGCGGGCCCGGGCGGGCCCGGCGGAGGTCACACCGGGTTGGAGCCGATGCTCACGAAGCGCGAGTCGCCGCGCCGCTCGAACTTCACGTAGCCGTCCATCTTCGCGAACAGCGTGTCGTCCGAGCCGATTCCGACGTTGAGACCGGGCTTGAACCGCGTTCCGCGCTGGCGGACGAGGATGGAGCCGCCCGTCACGAACTGGCCGGCGAACCGCTTCACGCCGAGCATCTGGGGATTCGAGTCCCGGCCGTTTCTCGAGCTGCCGACGCCTTTCTTGTGAGCCATCGCGTCCTAGACCTCGATCTTCGTGATCCGGACCGTCGTGGCCGCCTGGCGGTGGCCGCGGTTCCGGCGATAGTTCTTCCGGCGCTTGAACTTCACGACTCTGACCTTGCGGCGACGACCCTGAGCCACGACCTCACCGGACACCTTCGCGCGGCTGAGCGCTTTTTCACCCGAGATCACCTGGCCGTCACGGTTCACGAGCAGCACCGACTTGAACTCGACGGCCGCGCCCTTCTCGCCCGGCAGCTTCTCGACCGAGATGACCTGCCCGGTCGTCACGCAGTACTGCTTACCTCCGGTCGCGATCACGGCTTCCATGGCTCAGACCTTTCTCTTCCGGTGACTTCGACGAGCGTCCATGAGACCACAAGCCGACGCCCTGCGTCAACCAGCGAGCGTCGGCTCGAAGGGCCTCAGGCCGTCTTCATGTACTCGGCGAGGCTCTTGCGCACGAAGAGGCGCGAGCGATGCACCCGCGACTTCACGGCCGGCAGGCTGATCCCGAGCGCCTCGGCGATGTCCGGATTCGACAGGCCTTCGACGTCGTGGAGCACGAGGGCCGTGCGATAGTCCGGCGGCAGCCGGTCGATCGCGTCACCCAGCACCCGGCGCAGCTCGCCCTGGAGCGCCTGCTCGTCGACCCGATCCGACCAGTCGGCCATCGGCTCGAAGTGCCGGCCGTCGTCGTCGAATGTCGGCAAGACGTCCTCGATCGCGATCTCGTGCGACTTCGACCGGCGCGCGCGCAGCTTCTGATAGGCGGCATTCGCGGCGATGCGGTAGAGCCAGCTCCCGAAGGCGGACTCGCCCTTGAACGTGGAGATCTTCCGCGCGGCCGTCCACAGCGCGTCCTGCGCCGCTTCTTCGGCATCCTCGTTCGATCCGGTGATACGCAGGGCGAGCCGATAGACGCGGTCGCCGTACGTCTCCACCAGCTGCTCCGGAGCTTCTGGATCCTCGCGCCGCAGCGCCTCGACGAGGGCGGCGTCGCCGTCCGGCTTCGTCCTGTCCATGACCGTCATACCCTCGGCTCGAACAGCGACAGATAACGCTTCGTCTCCGCCACGCATTGCTCCATGACGGCGATGTCTTTCGTCAGCTTCGTCAGCAGAATCGCGCCCTCGAGCGACGCGACGAGAAAATCGGCGACCGCCTCGGGCCGGCACGAAGCATCGACCGTGCCCCGGTTCTGCGCCGAGCGCAGGACGAGGGTCAGCCGCTCGCGCCACGCGGCGAACACCGAGGCGAGGCGCTCGCGGAAGCCTTCGTGCACGTCGGACAGCTCGGAGGCGAGATTGCCGAGCGGGCAGCCGCCGACGCAGTTGCGCGCGCGCTGGGTCTCGAGGAGCCGATCGAGGAAGCATCGGATCTGCCCGAGCGCCGGCCCTTCGGGATCCGAGAAGCACGGCTCGAGCGTGCGCTCGAGGAACGAGCCGATGATCTGATCCAGGATGGCGTAGCCGAGGTCTTCCTTGCTCTTGAAGTAGTAGTAGAAGTTCCCCTTGCCGACGCCGCTCTCACGCAGCACGTCGTCCAGCGACGTGTTGTTGTAGCCGTGCACGTGGATCAGTCGGCTCGCCGCCTCGAGGATCGCCTCGCGGGTCGAACGGCCTTCCCGAACCTTTCCGTTCTCCGTCGTCTTTGTCGTCATGTGTACTGACCAGTCGGTACAAAAAATACTCGGCGAAATCCGAGCTGTCAAGACATGGAGGTGAATCGTAACAATATTGACTATTCGATTCAATCGCCGCCGAAGTGTCGACGCGCGCGGGAGCGGACGGCGCCCGCACGGCAGGCGGGAGTCGTGAGCTTAGAAGAGCGGTGTGGCGATCCGCAGCGCCGCCATCACGATCGGCTTGGGATACACACCGAGCGCGACCACGCCGAGCGCGCAGAGGATGACTGCCAGGGCGAGCGTGCCGGTGGGACGGATCCGCCCGGCGGACGCCTCGGGCGGCTCGATGTACATGCGCTTGGCGACGACGAGGTAGTAGAAGAGCGCGACGACCGTCAGCACGGCGCCGACGAGCACGAGCCAGTAGAGGCCCGCGGCGGCGGCCGCCCAGAACACGTAGAGCTTCGCCCAGAAGCCCGCCACGAACGGGATGCCGCCGAGCGAGAGCAAGAACAGCAGCATCGCGAGCGCCAGCAGCGGCGAGCGCTGGGCGAGACCGCGCAGCGCGGCCGTCGCCTCCGAGCGCTCCGAGCGCGCGACCGCCTCGACGACCAGGAACGCGCCCATGTTCCCGAACACGTAGGCCACCAGGTAGAAGAGCACCATCGCCATGCCCGACGCGGACGCCGCGGCGAAGCCGACGAGCATGTAGCCGATGTGCGCGATGCCGGAGTACGCGAGGAGGCGCTTGGTGTTCTGCTGCGGCAGCGCCATCAGGTTGCCGGCGACGATCGTGACCGCCGCGAGGCCCGCCGCGATCGGCATCCACGCCACCGCCCGCTCGCCCGTGCCCTCGAAGTAGACGCGGAACAGCGCGACGAAGCCGGCCGCCTTCGGGGCCACCGAGAGCCACGCCACGAAGGGCGTGGAGGCCGCCTCGTACGTGTCGGGCACCCACATGTGGAACGGGAAGGCCGCGATCTTGAACGCGAAGCCCGCGAACACCGCGAGCAGCCCGAGCAGCAGGAGCGGCTGGCCGACCGAGAAGGTCTGGGCCACCCGCGCCAGATCGGTCGTGCCGCGTCGCGCCGTACACGAACGAGAGTCCGTAGGCCATCACCGCCGAGGAGACGCTGCCCACCAGGAAGAACTTGAGCGCCGCCTCGACCGATTCGTCCTGGCTCTTGACGAAGCCCGCGAGCACGTAGAGCGGGATCGACATCAGCTCGAACGCGACGAACAACAAGATCAGATCGCGAGCCGACGACAGCACGCACATGCCGAGGAGCGAGGACAGGAGCAGCAGGTGATACTCGCCGCCGCGCCGGCCGCACGCGACGCCGTCTCGGGAGATGCCCGGCCAGGAGCCCGATGAAGGTCGCGACCAGGAAGAGCCGCTTCGCGAAGATCGCGAGCGCGTCCTGGACGAACATGCCGAACAGCGCCGGCGCCGTGGGCTTCACGAGCGCGCTGACGACACCGACCGCCAGGACTCCCGACGGTGGCGATCCAGGCGATCCATCGCCGATCGTTGCCGCGGCCGGTCAGGGTGCCGGCGAAGACGACGAGCATGAGGATGCCGAGACCGATCTCGAGGGTGAACGGGCTTCACGGGGTCACGATCCGCGCCAGGAGCGGCACCGTCGCCGTGTCGATCGGCGCGATCGCGAGCCCCGGCACCATGCCGAAGAGCACCAGCACGGCGACGAGCATCACCAGCGCGACCCACTCGGGCCCGCGCGCGTCCACGAGATCGTGGAAGTGGGGCGAGGGCGGCCCCCAGAAGATCTGCTTGACGACGCGCAGCACGTACACGGCGGTCAAGAACGTTCCCGCGACGGCGGGATAGAGCCACCACGAATGCGCGGAGCGCCACGACCCCAGGAAGGTCAGGAGCTCGGCGACGAAGCCGGCGGTGGCCGGCAGTCCCAGGGACGAAAGACCGCCGATCGTGAACGCGGTCGCGATGCCCGGCATGACCTTGCCGAACCCGCCCATCTTGCCGATCTCGCGCGAGTGCGACTTCTCGTAGACCAGGCCGACCAGCGCGAAGAACAGCCCCGTCATGACGCCGTGGGCGAACATCTGGAACACCGAGCCGTTGAGCCCCGCCTCGGTCAGGGTCGCGGCGCCGAGCATGACGATTCCCATGTGCGAGACGGACGAGTACGCGATGACGTACTTGAGGTCCGTCTGCGCCATCGACGAGAGCGCGCCGTAGACGATGTTCACGCACGCGATCGTGCCGACCAGCCAGGAGAGATCCACCGCGCCATCGGGCAGTAACCCCATCCCCACCCGCACGACGCCGTACGCGCCGAGCTTCATGAGCACGCCCGCGTGGAGCATCGAGACCGCCGTCGGGGCCGACGCGTGACCGTCGGGCGACCACGTGTGCAGCGGCCAGATGCCGGCGAGGACGCCGAAGCCGACGTAGAACGCCAGGAACACCCAGCGCTGCAGCGAGCGCGGGAACGCGGTCGCCTCGAAATCGAGGAACGAGAACGAGCCGGAGCCGGCGTTGACGTAGAGGGCGAGGATGCCGACCAGGATGAACGCGGAGCCGAACAGGAGGTAGAGCGTCAGCTTCATCGCCGCGTATTCCTTCGTCCCGACCCCGGTCTCCCGGAACGCCCACGCGAAGATTCCACGCGGCCGCACCTCGCCCGTCGAGCCCCAGATCCCGATCAGCAGGTACATCGGCAGCACCGCGAGCTCGTAGAACAGGAACAGGACGAAGAGATCGAGCGACACGAACACGCCGTAGACGCCGGTGACGAGCGCCAGCAGCAGCGCGTAGAACTCCTGGCTCCGGACCGTCACGGTCCACGACGCGAACACGCCGGCCATGATGATGATCGACGTCAGCAGCACCATCAAGAGGCTGATGCCGTCGACGCCGAGCTCGTACGAGATGCCGAGCGGCGGCACCAGCGGCACCTTCTCGTAGAACTGGAACCCGGCCGTCTCGCGCTCGTAGGCCACGTAGATCCACAGCGACAGGACCGCCGAGATGGAGGTCGTCACGACCGAGATGAGGCGCACGGCGCGAGGGCTGTGGCGCGCCGTGAACATGATGAGCAGCGCGCCGACGAACGGCGACCACGTGATGATCGAGAGGATCGGCACGGTCAGCGCCATAGCTGGGCCCAGACGAAGAGCAGGAGCACGCCGAAGGCCACGCCGTAGACGTAGTCCTGCGCCCGACCGGTCTGGATGTGTCGCAGGCCGTCACCGGCCCGCAGCGTGAGCGCCGTCAGCGCGTTGAGGATGCCGTCGACGAAGTAGCGGTCGATCCAGCCGATCAGGCGCGAGAAGCCGAGGATGATTCCGCGGTAGAGGCCCGCGTAGAGGGCGTCGAGCCCGTAGCGCCGCCGCGCGAGGTAGTCGAGCGGTGCCAGCGCCGAGGCGACGCGCGCGGGATCGATCGCGCCGCGCTGATACATCGCCCAGGCGAGCGCGAAGCCGGCGAGGGCCAGCCCGATCGAGAGCGGCGGCAGCCAGGCCGGCGCCTCCTCCGCGGCTTCGCCGCCGGCGAAGCGCCAGAACGGATCCCGTACGCGAGCGTGAGCGCCGCGAGGAGCCACAGCGGCCCGCGCATCAGCCACGGCGCCTCGTGCGGATGCGCCGCCTGCGTGCGCGCGGCCGAAGAACGTGACGAAGACGACGCGGAACATGTAGAAGGCCGTCAGCAACGCGGTGAGCGCCAGCATCAGGAACGGCCCCGCGAGATGCGCCTCCCACACGCCCCCGAGCACGGCTTCCTTCGAGAAGAAGCCCGCGAGCGGCGGCACGCCGGCGAGCGCGAGCGTCCCCACGATGAAGACGATGGCCGTCTGCGGCATCGCCCGGAACAGGCCGCCCATGCGGAAGATGTCGTTGGTCCCGACCGCGTGGATCACCGCGCCGGCGGCCGAGGAACAGGAGCGCCTTGAAGAGCCCGTGCGTGAGCAGATGGAGGAACCCCGCGGGCGCGGCGCCGGCGCCCGCGGCCGCCATCATGTAGCCGAGCTGCGAGACGGTCGAGTACGCGAGCACGCGCTTGATGTCGCCCTCGACGCACGCCATCGTCGCGGCCAGCAGCGCGGTGAACGCGCCCACCCAGGCGATCAGGGTCAAGACCCCGGGGACCAGCGCGAACAGCGGCTCGGTCCGCGTCACCATGTAGACGCCCGCCGTCACCATCGTCGCGGCGTGGATGAGCGCCGACACCGGCGTCGGCCCCTCCATCGCGTCGGGGAGCCACACGTGCAGCGGGAACTGGGCCGATTTACCCACGGCGCCGAGATAGATGAGGAACATGATCACCGCGAGGCCCGGCACGGCCAGCGCGTTCTGCTCCGCCTTCTCGAAGAGCTCCGTGAACTCGAAGGTGCCGGTGGCCGACCACAGGAGCACGATGCCGACGATGAAGCCGACGTCGCCGAGCTTGGTGATCCAGAACGCCTTCACCGCCGCGCGCGCGGCCGCGGGCCGCTCGTACCAGAAGCCGATCAGCAGATACGAGCAGAGCCCGACCAGCTCCCAGAAGACGAACATCTGGAGGAACCCCGGCGGCGAGCACGAGACCGAGCATCGAGAAGACGAAGAGCGACTGGTACGTGTAGTAGCGACCGAGCGGCGCCGGGCGCTCGTCGCTGAGATACGCGAGCGAGTAGATCTGCACGAGGAGCGACACCAGGGTGACCAGGACGAGCATCGTGTTGCTGAGCGGGTCGACCAGCACCCCGACGGTGGCGATCGGCCCGCCGTCGGCCGGGATCCAGGGCCACGTCTGCTCCGCGACGAAGCCTTGAGTCCACACGAACACCGCGGCGGCGAACGAGATCGCGATCGCGGCGATCGACACCAGGCCGGCCCCGCGACCGGTTCGGCGCAGCGGCCCCACGATCGCCAGGAACAGGAAGGAGACGAAGGGCATCGCGAGGACCAGGAGCGGCAACCCGACGTTCAGGGTCACGGCACTATCCCCGCAGCAGGTCGAGGCGGTCCGCCTCGACCGTCCGCCGCACCCGGAAGATCGCGATGACGATCGCGAGCCCCACGGCGACCTCGGCCACGGTGATGGAGATCGTGAACAAGCGTGAAGATCACCCCGATCAGGTCGCCGTTGTAGCGCGCGAACGCGACCAGGTTGATGTTGACGGCGTTCAGCATCAGCTCGATCCCGAGCAGGATGCCGACCGCGTTGCGGCGGGTCAGCACGCCGAAGAGACCGATCGAGAACACGAGCGCGGCCAGGACCAGATAGGACGAGAGTCCGATCATTCCTCGCCTCGCGCGAAGTAGAGCGCGCCGAGGAGCGCGGTCACCAGCAGCACGCCCAGGAGCTCGAGGGTCACCGCGAAGGGGCCCACCAGCGCGCGTCCGATCGCGACCGTCGCGTCGGCCGCCGGGCCCGGGCGGCGGCGTCGCGAGCGGCGACCGGAGCAGGAACCCGGCGATACCGGCGAAGACGGCGGCCGCGACGATCGCGCCGTTCACGGGATGACGGCTGGCCTGCCGGATGCGCTGGCCGACCAGCCGCTCGGTCAGCATGATCGCGAACACGACGATCGTGACGACGCCTCCGGCGTAGAGCAGGAGCTGGACGGCGAACAGAAAGGGCTGCGTCGAGGAGGAGGAAGATCGCGCCGGTCGCGACCAGCGCGGCCGCGAGATACAGCACGGCGTGAAACAGGTTCGGGGTGAGCACGACGGCAAGGCTCGAGGCGAGTAGCACCACGGCTACCACCCAGAATCCAACCGTTTCGACGGTCACTCGGCCGGCTCCTTCGTCTCTCCCTTGCCTTCTCCCCTGGCCTCGGACCGCGCCGGCTTCGGCGGCGCCTGCATGTCGCGGAGCCGATTGCCGGTCGCCCACGACGGCTCGAACTGCAGACCGAGCGCGTGCAGGCGATCCTTGTCGAGCAGCATATCGCGCCGATCCGAGGTCGCGAGATCGAAGGACTTCATCATGATGATCGCGTCGGTCGGACAGACCTGCACGCACAGCTCGCAGAACTCGCACGCGTAGAGCTCGAGCGTGAACGTCTTCGCGTAGTTCCGCTTCGCGCTCTTCAACATCTCGACCTTGATGACCTGCGGCGGGCACACGTACTCGCAGAGCCGGCAGCCGATGCAGGCCTCCTCGCCGGTCTCCTTCTCGTAGGCGAGCGCGAGGATGCCGCGGAAGCGATCCGGGTACTCGCGCTTGACGTCGGGATAGTGGACCGTCACCGGCTTGCGGAAGAGATTCCGCAAGGTGACGCCCATCGCGCGGCCGACGGCGCCCACCAGCTGCCCCGTTTCTCCGCCAGAACCCCGGCGCGGACCCGCCGTTAGCCGCCACCGGCGCCTCGCATCGCGACGACGAACCCGGTCGCCAGCAGCAGCACGAGGGTCGCCGGCAGCAGGAGCTTCCACGAGATCGCCAGGATCTGGTCGACGCGGATCCGCACGAAGCGACCACCGCACCCACGTCACGATCAGGAAGATCGCGATCGCCTTCACGAGGAGCCATAGCGGCCCGAGCGCACGCCGGCCCGGGTCCGAGCCAGCCCCCCAGGAACAGCAGCGCGCCGAGGAAGCTCGTGCCGAGCATGTGCGCGTACTCGGCCAGCTGGATCAGCGCGAACTTCATGCCGCTGTACTCGACGCGGAAGCCGGCCACCAGCTCCGACTCGGCCTCGAGGATGTCGAACGGCACCCGGTTCTCGGCCGCCAGGGTCGCGATCAGGAACGCGACGAACGCGAGCTGGCCGATCACCGGATACGCGACGAACCACAGGCCCTGCTGCGCGGCCACGATCGCCGACATCTGCATCGAGCCCGCGAGGACCACCGGGACGAGCGCGGCGAAGATGAACGGCAGGTCGTAGGAGATGATCTGGTTGACCGCCCGCATCGCGGAGAGCAGCGCGTATTTGTTGTTCGATCCCCAGCCGCCCATGAAGAGCCCGATGATCTCGAGCGACGAGACCGCCAGGAAGAAGAGCACGCCGATGTTCAGGTCGGCGACGCCGAGCTCGGGCGCGAACGGGATCGTCGCGAAGATCAAGAGACACGGGATGAGGAAGACGATCGGCGCCAGGTTGTAGACCGCGCGGTCGCTGGCGGTCGGGACGATGTCTTCCTTCATCATCAGCTTCAGCGCGTCGGCGATCGGCTGCAGCCAGCCGTGCGGGCGGCCCACGTAGTACGGACCGATTCGCGACTGCATCCGCGCGGCGAACTTGCGCTCGAGCAAGGTGACGTAGGCGACCAGCCCGAGCAGCACGTTGAGGACGATGAATCCCTCGATCGCGTGCCAGATCATTGTAGCGGGGACCATGAGCCCGGCTTGGACCGAGGGTGGCCTGAGACAGACGCAACCCGGCTCCGCAGCGCGCGCTCCGTCCCTGGCTGGTTGGTCATCGGTCGACCTCGCCGAATACCGGGTCGACCGAGCCCATGATCGCCACGACGTCGGCCACCTTGTGCCCGGGCACGATGTACGGCAAGACCGCGAGGTTCGAGAAGGACGCGCCCCGCCATTTCAGGCGATACGGCTTGGGCCCGCCGTCGCTGACGATGTAGCATCCGATCTCGCCGCGCGCGCCTTCGATGCGCGTGTATCCCTCGCCCTTGGGCACCCGGACCTGGGCGACCGACTTCACGCCCGGCCGCGACGAGATCGGGCCCTCGGGGAGCCCGTCGAGCGCCTGCCGGATGATCCGGATCGACTGGCGGAACTCGACCATCCGCACGCGGTAGCGCGCGTAGCAGTCCCCCGCGGTCTCCACCGGCACGACGAAGTCGAAGTCGCCGTAGGACGAATACGGCTCGGCGCGCCGGACGTCGTACGCCACTCCCGAGCCGCGGATCAGCGGGCCCGACACGCCGACCGCCTCGGCGACTTCGCGCGAGATCACGCCGACGCCCTGCGTGCGGACGCGGAAGAACGTGTTGTCCTCCAGCATCGCCTCGTACTCGTCGAGCCGCTTCTCGATGAAGTCGACCGTCTCGCGCACCTTCTTGTCCCAGCCCGACGGCATGTCGTAGCGCGTGCCACCGGTCTGATGAAAGCCGTAGAGCAGGCGCGCGCCCGTCAGCTCCTCGAATCGATCGAGCACCATCTCGCGCTCGCGGATGCAGTAGAGGAAGACGGTCGCGCCGCCCCCGAGCGCCCCGCCCATGTCCAGACACCAGGTGCCGAGCCAGAGGCAATGCGAGGCGATGCGCTGGAGCTCGGCGACGATCACGCGCAGGTATTGCGCGCGGCGGGGGACCTCGATCTTCGCGATCTTCTCGACGGCGGAGACGTACGCGAGCTCGGCGGTCATGGCCGCGACGTAGTCGGTCTTCGACGCGATCGACGGGTACTGGACGTACGTCAGGGTCTCGCCGAGCTTCTCGTGGCATCGATGCAGGTAGCCGATGACGGCGTCGACGGCGACGACGGTCTCGCCCTCGAGCGTGAGGATCATCCGGAACACGCCGTGCGACGACGGGTGCTGAGGCCCCATGTTCATCATGAGGCGCTCGTTGCCCCCGTAGCCGACCTCGACCACCTGCTGGGTCTGCGTCTCGGCCACGGTCGAGCTACTTCATGGGAGACGACGGCGCCGGGACGAGGGCCACCGAGCGCATCTCGACGAGCAGCGGCGTGGCCTTGCCGAGGAAGGCCTGCCATTCCGGATCTTGAAGCGTCTTGCCGCGCACGGCCGCCCGGTCGTTCAGGTCGCGATACGCCCAGAGGTGCACGACCTCGTTCAGCTGGGCGACCTCGGTCTGAAACACGCCGACGTTCTTCGAGTATTTCTCGCGCACGGGCATGATGCCCTTGAAGTGGCCGAGCCACTCGCCGGCCTTGCCGACCTGTGTGCGATAGGTGCGGAGCTCGTAGATGTGCCCGCCGTCGGCCGGTGGCTTCAGCGGCAGCTGCGCCGAGAGGATCTTGTTCTCCTGGGCCAGCAGCAGCGGCCGGATCTTCGAGACGTAGTCCTTGCTCCACGCCTCGTTCTTCGCGAGCTCACCGCGCAGGCGCTCGCGCTCGACGAGATCCGCGTAGGCCCAGAGGTGGACGTACTGATTCAGGGTGCCGAACTCGGTCGTCCACGAGCCCTCGAGCTTGCCGTACTTGTCGCCGCGGATCGGACGTCCGATCTCGGAGTTGAGCTTGAGGTACTCGCCCTGCTTGCCCGGCGTCAAGGTATAGGTCCGGAGCTCGTAGATCATGGGTCGCGTCTCCTCACTTGGTCCTCGCGTGAGCGATCATCGGTACGGCGCCATCGGCGTGTCGACGGCGTAGTCCTTCCGGAGCGGATAGCCCTCCCAGTCGTCCGAGAGGAGGATGCGCCGCAGGTCGGGATGGCCCTCGAAGACGATCCCGAACATGTCGTAGCACTCGCGCTCCATCCAGTTGGCGCCTCGATAGAGCGGGGTCACCGACGAACAGCGCGTCTCGCCCGCGCCCAGGCGCGTGCGCATCGTGACCACGAGCGGCGCGTCGAGATTCTCGACGCGGCAGAGCACCTCGAATCCCTGGTCCTTCCAGTCCACGGCGGAGAGCCAGTTGAAGTAGCGGCAGCCCAGCTCGTCGCGGGCGAAGCGGGCGAACTCGTGCCAGCGGTCGCGCGGCAAGACTAACGGCGAGCCCACCGTCGGCGACCGCGTCCACTCCGAACCGCTCCTGGATGCGCGCGCGCGCGTCGGCGGGCGTCATGCTCCCCCGGGGTCGGACGCAGCGGAGCGCTTCCCGGTCTTCTGGAACTCGTCGACCTGGGTCTGGAGCTTGAGCAGCCCGTACATCAGGGAGTCGGGGGTCGGCGGACAGCCCGGCACGTAGACGTCGACGGGGACGACGCGGTCGACGCCCTTCACGACGTGATAGCCGTGGCGAAAGGGGCCGCCGGAGTTCGCGCACGAGCCCATGGAGACCACCCACTTGGGATCGGGCATCTGATCGTAGATGCGCTTGAGCATCGGCGCCATCTTGATGGTCACGGTTCCCGAGACGATCATGAGGTCCGAATGCCGCGGAGAGGCCCAGGGCACCATCCCGAAGCGCTCGACGTCGAAGCGGGACGCGAAGGTGGCCATCATCTCGATGGCGCAGCAGGCCAGACCGAACGTGACCGGCCAGATCGACGACTTGCGCGCCCAGTTGAAGATCTTGTCGGTGGACGTCGTGACGATCCAGCCGCCCGGCATGTGGTGGATCGCGTCGGCGATGGAGGCGAGGGCGTTCGAGGTCTTGTCGTCGTCCGAGCGTGACTGGTGGTACTTCTCCCACTCCTGCAGATCCTTGAACTCGCCCCAGACGGGAGCGGGAACCTGCGGGATGGGCGGCTTCACTTCCATTCGAGCACGCCCTCCCGGTACGCGTAGAGCCAGCCGAGCCCGAGGACGCCGACGAACGCCGCCATCACCCAGAACGCGCTGATGCCCGACGAGGCGGAGGACCAGCGCCCACGGGAACAGGAACACCGCGAGCGCGTCGAAGACGATGAACACGAGCGCGACCAGGTAGAAGCCGACCGGGAACTGCACCCACGCCGTGCCGATCGGCTCGGCACCGCACTCGTAGTTCATGAGCTTGACCGCGCCGGGGCGGCTCGGGCGCAGCAGCCGCGCCACCGCGAGTGAGACGACTGCGAAGCCGGTGATCAGCGCGGCGAAGATGAGAACGGGCAGGTAGCCCGACAAGATACTCCTCCTTCGAGATGCACCCGGGCGCTCAGTATAGCACGCGGGTCCGAGCCGCCCTCACGCTCTCGCGTTCGTCATGGAAGTCGCACCTATCGTGCTAGGCTCGAAGCACGATGCGGGTGCTCGTGGTCGAGGACCAGGTCGACCTGGGCGATGTGTTTCGCGACTTCCTCGTCGAGCTCGGCCACCATCCGCTCGTCGTCCACACGGCCGAAGCCGCGCTCGCCAGCCTGCAGACCGAGCGGCTCGACGCGATCCTGCTCGACGTCCAGCTCCCGGGGATGAGCGGGATCGATTTCCTGCAGCTCCGGCCGGTGCGGGCGCTCGGCGTTCCGATCGTCGCGGTCTCCGGGGTCGTCAACGAGGCCCAGGCGCGCGAGTGCCTGCGGCTCGGCGCCGCCGACTTCATGGGCAAGCCGGTCCAGCTCGATCGCCTGAACGAGGTCCTGACCTTCATCGAGCCGCACGCCATGAGCCGGGTCGCCGAGCTCGAGCGGCGCCCCGAGAAGCGGCGCTCGACGCGTGCCCGCCTGCCCATTGCGGTGCGGCTCTCCGAGTACAACGGACGCGAGCATCAGGGCACCTTGATCGAGGTGGGCCTCTCGGGCATGAAGGCGCGCTTCAGCGCGTCGTTCGACCGGGACACGATCGGCCGGGCGATCTTCACGCCGCCGGACGGCGGCGCGGAGATCGAGGTCATCGCGATTCTCGTTCGGATCGACCCCGACGGGCAGGCCTTCACCTTCGTGCGGCTCGACCCTCACGACGCCGAACGCCTCCGAGAAGTGATCCACCGCGCCACCGCGTAGCCGCGGGCCGCTCGAGCTAGGATCGGGCGGGCGTCTCGGCGGCGAGCGCGACGGCCGCGGCCTCCGAATCGGGGCCTTGCAGCACCAAGGTGCGGTATCGCGCGGCGAGCGATCTCGATGCCTCGAACTTGCCGCCGGTCGCGTCGCGCTCGGCGGTCCGTAGCACGGCCTCCAGCAAGCGGTCGAAGTGGGCCGTCATGCGCCGGCGGACGTCTCCATATCCCTTGACGAGCTGCGCGGCGCGCGCGATTTCGCAGGCGAGCGCATCGTCCCACTGCGCGCAGCGAGCGACCGCGGCGAGCCAGCGGTCCATGCGCGCGTGCTCCTCGCGGGCGCGGTACGAGATCGGCCGCAGCGGGCGCAGCCACGTGAGCATCCACACGCGGACGAAGCCGCTCACGGTCGTCGTCTTCACGTGCTGGCCGAGCGACGGGCGGCCGTGCGGCCAGCGCCGCTCGGCCCAGCGCGCGAACGGCGCGACCAACCGGTACGGAAGGACGCCGTAGATCTCGTCGAGGTCGGGCTTGAGGTAGTCCGTCACGACGATCTCTCCCTTGCCGACGCCCTTGTCACGACGGATCCGCTCGAACCGACCGGCCCGCGTCTTCAGCTGAGCCACCCGCACCGCATCCTCGTACGTCATCCACGTCGCCAGATACCGCGCGACGATCTGCGCGAGCTCGGACTCCCGGCCCGAACGATCGGTCGCAGCCGCTCCAGATACCGCTCCGCGTACGCTCGATCCTGATAGTCCATCAGCCGCGGAATCGCCACGCGAAGCACCGGCCGCAAATCCTCGGGAAACTCCGCCATCATCGTCTCGATGTCCTGATCTAGGCCCGAACTCGTAGCGATGACGGCGGGGCCGGCGGAGGCGGCGCGGGAGGGGTCCGGGGCGAGTGGGGTTCCGAAGCCCCGCGACCCCTCCCGCGCCGCCTCCGCCGGCCCCGCCGCCACCGCCAGACCGGCATCGAAACCGCGCAGGTTGGCGTCGACCTGAACGCCTTTGGCCCGGATGGCCTCGCGATACGCCTCTTCGCGGAGCGGCAGGACGCCGGATCCCGCGAGCGCGCCGAGCAGCACCGCGTTCGCCTCGGTCCCGTGCTCGCGGGCGAGCGCCAGCGCGTCGAACGCGATGAGCTTCTTCGAATAGGCGCGGGCGGCGGACTGGAGCTTCTCGAGCGGGTAGATGCCGTGTCCGGTCACGATCTTCTCGTGGATCGAGTAGAGCCGATGGGTGCTGGCGATGATCGTCGTCCGGCCGGGCGACGGGAAGCCGAGCTCGATCGAGCGCCCGACCTCGAGGAATTCAGGAGCCAGAAGGACGTCGAGGGCCCCCGGGACGGGGTAGAGCGAAAAAATCGGCGTTCCGTCCGCCGCCGGGTTCCGCTCGCCCGAAAGCTCGACGTAGTACGTCGTGGATCCGGTTCGCTGCGCCACACCCGGAATGGACGTGCCGTGAACGGGATAGCCGTCGACGAGCGCGGCGTCCACGATCCAATCGAGGAGGACGCCGCCCCCCTGCCCGCCGACCGCCGGGACCAGGAGGCTCAGGAGCGGCGCGTCGGTCACGTCCCGACGGCCGCGAGGCGGCGGATGACCATCGCGCGCAGCCGGCTCACGAACCGCGTCCACCACGTCGGGTTCGTGATCACCTTCACCTCGTAGAACGACGGGCAGAGCACCGCGGCGTGGGCGACCTCGCCGCAGACGCCGCAGCCCACGCACGTGTCGTCGACGTGGGCGATCGGATCGTCGCGCAGCGGATCGGGGCTCTCGCGAAGCGTGAGCGACGGGCACCCGTTCAGGCGCATGCAGGAGTGGTCACCGGTGCACACGTCGGGGTCGATGCCGAAGCGCGGCTGGACGACCTGATGACCGGCGGCCACCTCGCGGCGCAGCCGGGGACGCTCGCGGCGCTGGCGCTCGAGCATGCACTCGTTCTTGGCGATGACGACCTTGAGCCCCGGGACGCGCGTGGTCAGCGCTTCGCGCATCGTCCCGATCACCTCGGCGATCCGGTACGAGTTCACGGTCCGGATCCACTTCACGCCGAGGCCGCGCAGCGCATCGGGGATCGTCATCGGCAGCGGCTCGTTGCGCGCGTTCTTGCCGGTCGAGGGCACATGGTGCTGGCCGGTCGCCGCCGCGTAGAAGTTGTCGAGGATCACCAGGACCGAGTCCTGGCGGTTGTACATCGCGTTCGCGACGCCGTTGGTGAGGCCGTTGTGCCAGAAGCCGCCGTCGCCCATCACCGAGATCGTCCGCTTGCCGAAGAGCGGTGAGACGGCGCTCGACGACGCCAGCCCCATGCCGTAGCCGAGGACCGAGTTGCCGACGTTGAACGGCGCCTGCGTCGAGAACGTCGAGCAGCCGATGTCGGCCGCGACGTGCGTGTCGCCGATCTCCGGCTCGCGCGTTCTCAAGATTTTCAGCGCGCTGAACACCGGCCGCTCCGGGCAGCCCGTGCAGAAGGACGGCGGGCGCTTGGCGACCGGCTCGGGCAGCACGTCGCCCACCTTCTCGCGGTGCGCGGTGAGCGCGCGATACCGCTCCTCGATCGCCACGGTCGACTGCGATTTGACGCCGGCCGAGGTGAAGAACCGCCGCAGGCCGCCGATGACGAGGTGCGGCACGTACTCGCCGTGCGGCGACAGCAGCTCCTTGCCCTGGATCTCGACGCCGAGGCGCGCCTCGTGGGCGAGCGCCTTCAGCTCGCGCTCGATGTAGTTCGGCATGCCTTCTTCCACGACGAAGACGCGCTGCTTGTCCCGCAGGAAGCTCGATCAGCTCCTCGGGAACCAGCGGGTGGATCGCGTTGAGCACCAGGAGCGGGATCGGCGTCCGGCCGCGCGTGTCGGCGAGGCCGAGCACGTGCAGGCCGCGCATGGTCGTGTTCCAGAGCCCGCCCTGCATGACGATCCCGACGTGATCCTCGTCGCCGCGGAAGTGCTCGTTGAGCCCGCGCTCGACGATGTAGCGCTGCGCCGCCGGCAGCCGCTTCTCGAACTTCTGCGCCTCCATCTGATACGTGAAGGGCGGCAGGTTGATCCGATCGATGCTGAAGCTCGGGGCGGTGAGCGGCGAGAGCATGCTGATCGCCGGACGCACGTTGTCGCGGCATCGCAAGGTGCCGCGCATGTGGCAGGCCCGGATGCGGATCGAGAAGAACACCGGCTCGTTGCACGCCTCGGAGAGCCCGAAGCCTTCGCCGACGAAGCGGGCGAACGAGTCGAGGCTGTTGCGCGGATCGAGGAGCGGGATCGACGACTTCAGCGCCGTCGAGTGCGTCCGCTCCTGGAGGATCGAGGCGCCCTCGCCGTAGTCCTCGCCGATCACGATGACCGAGCCGCCGATGACGCCGGCCGAGGCGACGTGGGACAGCGCGTCGGACGCCACGTTGGTGCCGACGACCGACTTCCAGGTGACGGCGCCCCGCATCGGATAGTTGATGGAGGCGCCGAGGAGCGCGGCGGCGGCCGCCTCGCTCCCGGACTGCTCGAAGTAAATACCGAGCGGCTTGAGGAGGGGGTCGTTCGCGTCGGCCAGGACGTCGATCAGGTACGAGACCGGCGCGCCCGGATATCCGCCGACGTAGCTGACGCCGGACTGGAGCAGCGCCTTGGTGATGGCGAGGATGCCTTCGCCGTGAAGGATCTCGCCTTCGCCGTACCCGAGCTGTTTGACGTCCTCCGCGAACGACCGCTCACCCATGCAGCGACTCGCGCCCTTCCGACGCTACTTCTGCTTCGCGATGATCTGGTTCTTGATCTTGTCGTAGGTGGCCTGCGGGACGATTTTCTTCTTGGCCAGATCGTCCTTGCGCGCGTACGGACGACCGTCGACGATCTTCTTCGCGTACGCGTCGCCGATGCCCGGCAGAGCCTTGAGCTCGTCCTGCCGATGCGCTATTGATGTCGAGCGGCTCCTTCTTCTTCGCATCGGCCTTCGTGTCGGTCTTGGCCTTGGCCGGCGCGTCCGTCTTGGCGGGTGCGTCGGTCTTGGCTTGCGCCAGCACCGGCGAGACCGAGAGCGAGAAGACGGCGAACAGAACGGCGATCAACACGGCGACGAGTCTGACCATCGGTGTCCTCCTCGCGGACAGATTGTGAACGCCGAAGCAGCGTCGGCTCAGTATACATCAAACAAATTCAATGATTTGCCTGGCGTCTCCGACATGGAGACAGCATCGAGCGCACCTCGAGTCGCCTCGTGCCGTGTCGGCGCGCGCGTCGCGTTGGCCGGTGCCGCCCAAGCGCGGCTGGCTGTACACTGTGGTGGCTCGACGACTCTGGGGATCCCGGGCCGGGGTGGTGTAACGGCAGCCACGCTGGACTCAAAATCCAGTGCCCGCGAGGGCGTGCGGGTTCAACTCCCGCCCCCGGTACCATTCCTTGACAACGTTCCGCGGCGGCTTGTAGGGTGGTCTCTCGCGTGGGGCTGTAGCTCAGTTGGGAGAGCACAAGGCTGGCAGTCTTGGGGTCAGGGGTTCGACTCCCCTCAGCTCCACCAAATTAATCCCCGGACCGAGCCTTCCTAATCTCCTCCTGTTCGGCGTCACCTCGGTCGAGCTCGCCCTCCTCTTCGTTCTGACGCCCACCTTCACGATCACCGACTGGATCTACGTCTTGCAGAATGTCCTGGTGCTCGGCATCGCCCTCATGCGGCGCCCGCCCGCCGTGCAGGATCGCTCGCTGGCCACCGGCGTCGCCGTCGTCGTGGCGTATGCCTATCCGTACGGTCAGATGCTCTACCTCCGGCGGGTGCCCGGCGAGCCCGCGTGGCCCGAAGCCGGGCTCGTCCTCGTGACGGTCGCGGCGTGTCTGAGTCTTTCGAGCCTCGTCAGCCTCGGCAGATGGTTCGGGGTCCGCCCGGCCGTGCGGGGACTCGCGACGAGAGGCCCGTACCGGCTCGTCCGCCATCCGATGTATCTGGCCTACATGCTCGCGGACGTCGGCTACAACCTGCAGGAGTGGAATTCGGGCACGGTGCTGCTGGTGCTGGCGGGGTGGGCGTCTCTGTTCTACCGCATCTATGCCGAGGAGCGAGTACTCTCGAACGATCCGGGATGGCCGAGCTACGCCGCCATGGTGCGCCACCGCCTCGTCCCCGGCGTGTGGTAGGCGGCGGCGGAGCTAGTCGTCTCCCCCTCCAGTTCCGCGCCCGTCGGGTTCTCGGGGCGTCAGGAAACGGTAGTAGCCGCGCGCCGGAACTAACGGGCTTCGCGGGTCGGCGAGCATCGAAGGCCGGGACGACAGCAGGACGCCCCAGGGCGTGACCCGAATCTGGCCGTCGAGCTCGAAACGCGCGCGCACGCTCCAGAGGTATGGCGTCTCGCTCGCGAGCGGCGTGTCGACGGTGTGCTCGGGCGCCGAGAGCGCGCTTTTCGCGTACACCAGCTCGTCCGGATAGACCTCCTCGTGCCCGAAGTGGTCACGGACTCCTCGCCAGATTCGGAGATCGTAGGTCACGTTGCGAACGCGACTCACCCACCCTCCGGGGTTCGCTTCGAGATCGGCGGGCCGCGGAAACGGCTCCCATCTCAAGGTTGGCTGCGAGGACTCGACGGTGGGCGCACCGTCGTCGGTCGTCTGAGACAGCGGCCTGAGCCCGGCGACCTCGAGCGGCTTCGTGCAGGCCACGAGGAACAGGACGAGGAACAGGAGCGCGCAGGAAACGGCCCAGCGCATCAGCGCCTGCGCTGACGGCCGGAAACGGAACGAGGAGGAAGACTTCGTCGATGATCTTCTCGGCGACGATCACGGAGGCGCGATCGACCTCGACTCGCAGGAGCTCCGCGTCATCCAACCACTCGGCCAACGTGCGACCGTTGCCGCCTGAGTACGTCAGCGAGTGGGCGTAGATCTCGGCATCGTCATCGGTACGGACCAGCCTCGTCTTCACGGCCATGGCCAGCGAGAGGGTTGGATCGATCTCGCCGGTGCGGCCACGCAGCGACAGCTCCACCACGCTGATCTCGAGGACGGCCTGAAGGCCCTCCTCGGCGAGTGCCCGATAGTCGGCCCGCTCGCCGGGAGTCCGCGGACCTTGCTCGGCCAGCAAGGTGAACGTGCGCGATGTCTGCTCGCGACCGATCACGGCCACGCGCCGCACGAGGTCATCCTGAATCTGCCGAGCCGTCAGGCTCCGGCTGGCGGCCGCCACTCGTTCCTCGACCTTCGTGGCGGATTCGGCCGTGACACCCCCCACGATGCTGCCGCCCACCGCGCCGACCGGCGCGAGGAAGACGCTGGCCACGAGACCGATCGGCCCTGCCGAAGGCACCGCCGCCCAGCGTGTACGCGGCACCCAGCAGAGCCCCCCTCGCGGCGCCCTGGCCGGCGCCCTTGGCGGGGCCGTCGACGAGATCGAATTTCGGCGGGAAGCGTCCGGGGGCCAGGGCGACCCGTGTCAGGCCCAGTCGGACGGCTTCTGCGGGCGGTGGCGGAAGCAGCGAGACGTCGTCGTGATCGGCTGGGCACAACCAAGGTGACCGGCCGCCGCCACGAGGAGGAAGGCGCTCATCAGTCCGACCCTGAGCCTGGCCACCGCGCGGAGTATGACACGTGAGCGCCGGCCGGCAGCCTAGGCTCTTGTACCGGCTCCGGTCCGCCGATCGGCCAGAAGGGCGGCCGGCACGTGATAGGCTTTCGGGTAGCCCAAAGAATCGCGTACATGCTGACGAGTCGAGACCGGCGACGGTTCGAGCGGGCGGCGGCGCGCGCGATGCGCCCCTCGGGACACCTCTCGCTGGTCTCGATCTTCACCCGGTGGTCGAACCGATCGGTCATCACCGGGCTCGCCCTCATCGCCGTTGCCATCGGTGTGGCGGGCTTCTATGCGTCCCGGCCGTCGAATGAGCTCCCGAAACCCGACGTCGCGGTCGGCGGCAAGCCCGCCGACCAGCCCACGCCCAGCTCAGGAGGCCGAGCCCACGCGCCCGGCCGATGGACGGCAGGCCCGTGCGACAGACACCCGCCAGGCCCATCTACGCCAGCTCCAGCCGGTCCTCCGGACCGAGGCTGAGAGGCTGTCGCAGGTCGCGCGACGAGTTCGCGCCGAAGGTCGGCTGACGGGTGACCTCAGGTCCCTCTTCACCGCGCACCGGGTTCTGAGCGCCGATCTCCCGAATCACTACCAGGACTACTCCCAGGCCAAGGAGCGTCTGCGGAAGAGCGTCACGGAGCAAGAGAACGAGCTTTCCCAGACCGCCTCGATCGTCACGACGAGGCTGTCGCTCGCTCCAGCGGCCGAGCCGCGACGGAGCGAGATCACGTCGGCCATCCTCGAGAAGTGCCTCGGCAAGGGCCCAGGCATGACCTTGACCACGCGACCGGACGGCTACCAGTACACGGTGCGCGGGAGGACTCAGCGCTATGGTGGCGGGGCCGTCGTGGCCGAAGACGAGGGGGCCGCCTTCGCCGCGTTCACGTCGTTCGCGCCCGAGGCCGACGTGACCGCGCATTGCGACAGCCTGAAGAAGCGCGCCGCCGGGATCGTCGTGACCGCGGAGAAGCTCTCGGCCGATGCGCTGGCTCTGTCCGAACAGTCGACATTGTCCGGAGACTGCAAGTACACGAAGCCGGACTGAAGTCGCGGCGGCCTACCGCCGCGCCGCCACGCAGCCGTCCTGTCGCGCCTCTTCGACCGTCGCGTAGCAGCGCTCGGCCTTCGTCGCGCTGTAGAGCTCGCCGTCGGGCACGTGGTAGACGCACCGTCCGCCCCCGGTGTAGGAGGTCTGCTGGCCCTTGATCGGCTGCTGCGCGGGACACGCCCACGTGTTTTCAGGAGCCACGCCGCGACGGCCCTCGGCCACCTGGCGAGGGGCCGGCTCGACCGTCGTGGGCGTGGTCGCCTCGGCCGGATCGGCCCACACCCCACGCCGGTTGTCTCGGGCCTCCTGCTCGAGCGTGACGAAGAGGTCGCGGTGGCGCACGTTCGGCTGGACCGTCATGACCCCCGCGGATCCGCGTCGAACGAGCTCGGCGTTGACCATTTGGTCGGCGACGTAGACGTACGCGAGCAGTCGTCCGTCCCGATCCCGCTCCTGGGTATCGAGCTCGATGCGGACCTGCTGTCGCGACACGAGCTGACGGTTGGCCTCGACGGCTTCCCCGGGGCTCGGCGTAGCAGTCGGCGGCCGCCGCGGGCTCTCCTGAGGAGTGATCCCGATGTAGCGCACGGTCTCGGAGCGTTGGCCCATGTTCACGAGGATCGTGCTGCCGTCGATGATGTCGACCACCTGACCCACGAGCACCTGCGGAGCTCCCGCGCCCTGCGTCGGGTTCGACCAGGCGGCCCACAGCTGCTGGCGCGACAGCGCGACCTCCTGATCCGGCAGCAACAGACGGCAGGCGAGCGCGCTCATCATCGTCTCGACGTTGCCGCGCGAGACTTCGTAGACGGCGCCGTCCTCCGAGCGCGTCAGCGCGAGCGTCCAGCGCTTGCCGTCGCACGTGAGATCGATCGTGGGGTAGACGGGCGCTCCCGGCCCGCCGATACGGATGTAGCGGTTCTTGGCGTCGCTGCCGAGCGTCACGCGTGGTCCCGGTGCTAAGGCCTGGGCGCTCGCGACCACGGCCGTCGAGCCAACAGCCGCGGAGACGACGGCGGAGACGACGAAGGAGAAGGAGAGAAACGACTGGAGTGAATCGCCCGCGCGGGATCACTGCATCAAAAAGCCGGGGAGCGACGGACGTCCCGCTCCCCGGCTCCGCGTATGTTCATCGCCCGGTCAGCGGCTCTTCACGCGGAAATCGGCGCGACGATTCTGGTACCGGCACTCCTCGGTCGCGTTCGTGCACGTCGGATGCTCCTTGCCGTACGACACCGTCGCCATGCGGTCCTTGGGGATGCCGTTGGCCTCGAGGTAGTCCATCGTCGACTTGGCGCGCCGATCGCCGAGCGCCAGGTTGTATTCGGCCGTGCCGCGCTCGTCCGCGTTGCCCTCGATGAGCACGAACGTATCGGCATTCTCTTTGAGCCACGTCACGTTGTTCACCATCGTGTCGACCGCGTCTTGCCGCAGGTTGGCCTTGTCGAAGTCGAAGTAGACCGACTTCAGCTCGGGCGCGGTCACGTACTCTTCGTTCTTCGGCCGCTGCATCACTTCCTCGGCCTTGGGCTTCTCGGGCTCCTGCGCTTGCGGCGCGGGCGCCATCGCGACGGCCGCCGGCGGCGGCGCGGCGGCGACGATCGGCGGTGGCATCACCTGGGAGGCCTGGGGCGGAACCTCTCGAGCCGGCGCGTTCGACCCGCCCTGACGAGCCAGGAGCAGACGAACCTTTCGGCCCTTGACCTCGCCGATCATCTGATCGCCGTTGACGGTCAAGTTTGCGGTGAACACCCGGTCGTCCTGATCGTGCGTGATCCGCACCTTCGACCCGTCGATCGTGGCGAAGACGCGAATTCCGAAGAGGCCCTGCTGGCGAACTTCCCACGGGACCGATTCGGCAGCGGTGGCATTGTCGAGGACCATCTTCCCGTAGCCGGCGTCACCTTTCTGAACAAGCTCCAGGACGAGGTTCTCCTGGCGTGGAGCATTGAAGAGTCCCGTGCCGATCCACGATCCAACCCACTTGCCGGAGATGTCCGCTCCGGTCGACGACGCGCTGGGCGCCGGCGCAGCGGGCGCGGGCACGGGCGCAGGCGTCTTCGCCGCGACGGACGCGTTCGCGGCGGGAGTCGGCGTCGCGGCGACAGGCGTCGGAGTCACGCTGGCGGGGTCTGTGCTCGTCCCGGCGGCCGGAGCGCCCGTGGTGTCGGTGGTACCGGCCGCAGTCTCGGTCGGCTGGGTATCGACGAGGGTCGCCGACGGCTCCGACGAGCTGAAGACGGAGCATGCGGCGAGAAGCGGAATCATGGCCAGCACCAGTAGTACGCGCATAGAGCCTCCCTTGACGCAGACTGCGTTCACAGTTGCCAGTGGCACGTGTCGTGCCAGACTTGAAAAACCATTGCGGGGTGGGACTTAGGGGCCAGCGTGGCGCGCGGGGGTGCCAGGATTACACGTCAGCTCGTGACAACTCTGACAGAACCGAGCGGCCGCGGAGGCTATCGAATCGTCGCGGTGAGCGCCATCGTGGTCTCGGTCGCGGTGTCGCTGGCGCGATAACCGAGGATCCGACGGGTGAGCTCGTGAGTCTGGGTCGTGGCGCCGCCCAGCATCACCGGCCGGCCGCTCGGCACCACCAGCTCGGTCGACGCCTCGTTGACCTCGATCACCCCCGCCCGGTCGGCCGAGAGCCAGCTGATCGTGGGCGTCAACCGCACCTTGACCTGGTTGCCGGGCAAGATCGCCGCGCCGACCTTCAGGGAGGTCCCGACGTCCTTGAACTGCACGCCGGTGGTGACGTAACCGGCGCCGGTCAGGTAGTCGCGATAGTAAGTGACCTGGGAATAGGGGATCTGGCTCGCGACCAGGAGCGTCGACTCGCCGCCGTCCTGGACGATCGTGAACATACCGGTCGACGTCTGCACGCGTCGCTGCGTGCTGTCCACGCCGACGCGGCCCGAGGAACGCGTCCCTCCTCGGTCGGTGATGATCACGCGCCCGCTGCCGTCGACCGCGTCGCGGTTCTGTGTGCTCGTCTGCCGAAACTCGAAGGACACTCTCACCTGCTTGCCGCTCTGCGCGGTGGCGGCCCCGTGTGAACCGGCGCCCATGACCAGCAGGAGCACGAGAACCCGGATCGCGGTCATATCTTCAGACTAGCCTCTGACACCAGAGGTGGCCAAAAAGCTTGAACCTCGGGGCGGTGATTGGCACCCTGCTGCCATGTCCGCGCTCCGGTCCCGCCTCGTGCTCGTCGCAGTGCTGGCGTTCGCTGCGCTCGTGGTGGGGCTCCCGGCCGGCCGGGCGCCGCTCTGGGATCCGAACGAGGCGCGCTACATGCTCCTGGCTCGCGACATCCTCGACAGTGGCCGGTGGCTCATTCCCGACTTGCGCGGCGTGCCGTATCTCAACAAGCCCCAGCTCTTCTTCTGGTCCGTGGCGGTCGCGTCGCTGCCCGGCGGCGAGGTGACGGAATGGACGGCGGCGCTGCCCGCGGTTCTTTCGTCGATCGCGACCGTGGCGGCCGCCTTCGCGATCGGCGCCCGGATCTGGGGTGTGGGCACCGGCGCGATGTCGGCGCTCGTGCTCGCCTCCACGATCGGCTTCTTCGCGATCGGCCACCACGGCCAGTCGGACGTAATGGTGACGGCGTGGACGTGGTGGGCGTTCTACGGCCTCGTCGTGGCGCGTCGGGCCGGCTACACGGCGCTCCCGCTCATCGCCTACTACGCCTGTGTCGCCGCTGCGATCATGAGCAAAGGACCGATGGGCCTGATCGCGCTCGTCGGAGGCTTCGTCGCGATCGGCGTCACCGACGGGTGGCGCACGCTCATCCGATTGCGTCCGGTCCTCGGTCTCGCCGTCATCACGGTGCTCCTGGCTCCGTGGTACGGAACGTATCTCGTCGGCCACGGATCGGAGTTCGTCGGCGACACCGTCGTCGGTCACTACGGAAGCTGGGCGTTCCGGCGCGGCGCGCTCGCGCGCCTCGAGAGCCTCTGGGTTTTCGCGTACGCGCTGCCGTGGACGATCTTTCTCGTGGGCGCGGCGACGTGGTGGCGACGGCTCCCCGACGCCGAGCGGCGTCTGATCGCCGCGTGGACCCTCACGATCTGGCTGCTGATCGGCCTGAGCGGCATTCACCGCGCCCGTTACCTGATCCCCATCTACCCTGGTCTGGCGCTGCTCGTCGGCGAATTCCTCACGCGGGCGGCGGCGCGCGGCGGTGGCCGCGCGCTGCGCGGCGCCCTGTTCGCGGTCGCGGGGCTGGCGGTGGTCGTCGCCGCGTTCGCGCTCTCGCCGGCCGCGCGGCTGATCGGTGGGGAGGGCCGGCCGTGGGTGCCGGACTCGCGCGCCGAGATCGCGCTGATCGTCGTCTTGCTGACGGCAACGGCTCTGGGGGCCGTCGTGGCCGCGCGGCGGCAGGCGTTCGTCCGGGGCGGGCTCGTCGTGGCGCTCGGCGTCGGGGCGATTCTCGTGATCGAGGGCGCCCGCTATCCGGCCAGGTTCGCGCGAGACTTCGACGTCCGGCCGATCGCGGCGGCCGCGAGCGCTTTGACGGCACCCGGCGCCGCGGTGCTGGTGTACCCTGACATCTGGCTGACCTACGATTTTTATCTCCGCCGTCCCGTCGTCGAGCTCGATCGCACCGCGCGTCGAGCAGCTGCTGGCGGGCCCGGCGAGCGGGGCCGTGATCATGTCGAGGAAGTCGTGGACCGGGCTCCAGCCTCTGGCGCATCCGTCGTGGCACATCGTCGCGGCGCGCCGCGTGGCCAACGACGAAATGCTGGTTCTGAGCCGAGGCGGCGCGTGATGACCAACGAGGTCGGGCTGTCGATCGTTCTTCCCGTCTTCAACGAGGCGCAGAGTCTGCCCGTTCTCTGGGAGGAGCTGCAGGCCGTCCTCAAGACCGTCGAGGATTCGGCCGAGGTCATCGTGGTCGACGACGGGTCCACGGACTCGAGCGTGGAGTTCGTGCGACTCCTGCAGGCGACCGACACGCGCGTGCGCCTGATCCGGCTCGCGGCCAACCGCGGGCTCTCGTCCGCGCTGGCGGCCGGGCTGCGCGCCGTCCGCGGGCGCATCGTCGTCACGCTCGACTCCGACCTGCAGTCCGACCCGGGCGATATTCCCCTGCTGCTCGCTCAGCTCGATCGCTGGGACGCGGCGTGCGGGTGGCGCCAGGCGCGGCGCGATCCGTGGCTCAAACGCATGTCCTCGCGTATCGCCAACACGGTGCGCGGCGCCGTGCTCGGCGACCAGGTGCGCGACAGCGCGTGCTCGCTCCGCGCGATGCACCGGCGCTGCGTCGACAGTCTCCAGTTCTTCGACGGCTTCCATCGATTCGTGCCGGCGCTGCTCCGCCAGGCCGGCCATCGCGTGATCGTGGTGCCCGTGAATCACCGCCCGCGACGCTTCGGCGTCTCGAACTACGGCGTCCGCAATCGCGCGTGGCGAGGCGTCGTCGACCTGTTCGGGGTGCGCTGGCTGCAGGCGCGGCGGCTCCGCTACGAGGCTCGCGAGGAGCCGCCGGACGCGTCGTGACGGCGCGCGGCGGCTACGGTCGCCGGGTCGCGATATAGATGACGTGCGGATACGGAAGAAAGTCGAGCATCGCGTGACGCCGCACCTCGAACCCGGCGTCGCGTAGCGCGGCTCCCAGCTCGTCCCCGCTCCAGTACCGCACCGGGGTCGTCGGCGCCATCAGCTTGTCGAGTGTCCAGGTAAACCAGCGCTTCGGCGCCGGGCGCGTGTCGACGTCTTTGACGACGAGCACGCCGCCGGGGGCGAGGCAGGCGTGGAGCCGCCGCAGCAGCGGCGGCACGGTGTCCGGGGCGATATGGTGCACGATGTCGAGCATGTAGGCGGCCGCGACCTCGCCGTCGCCCTTGAAGGTCCGCGCGTCGCCCTCTTCGTACGCGACGTTCTCGATCGACAGCCGCGCCGCCGCGCGGCGTGCCATCGCGATGCGTCGCGTGTTCAGGTCGATCGCCGTGGACGAAGCGCGCGGGTGCCGTCGCGGCGTAGTAGAGCGAGAACAGACCGAAGCCGCATCCGATG
Source organism: uncultured Candidatus Rokubacteria bacterium (assembly GCA_963789955.1). GTDB lineage: Bacteria > Methylomirabilota > Methylomirabilia > Rokubacteriales > CSP1-6 > AR31. The sequence goes on along the minus strand of CAWBMV010000001.1, from coordinate 636,369 downwards.
TCGAGCACGGGCCCCGACGGCGGCAGATACTGCCCGATCTCGTCGAGGAAGCGCTGGCGCAGGATCCAGAACCGCACCCAACAGTAGGCGCGCACGATCGGATCGTCGTAGGCGCGAATGATGCGGCGGATGATGTCAGCGCGCATACACGAGGTACCCGTCGCCGCGCCGATCGATCCGGTAGGCCGAGAGCCTCAGCCGAAGCCCGGCGAAGCCGTCGACGCGCTCGTAGCCGCCCGCGGGCCACCCGCGCTCGAACAGCACGACGAACTTCGGCGGATGCGCGTCGAAGCTCGTGAGGAACTCGTCGCGCAGCCGCCGGATCATCGGCGTCTGGACGTCGTGATAGAAGTGGAAGTCGTAGATGAACCGCGTCGGCTGGACGGCGCGGAGCCGCAGCAACGCGTGGACGCCGGCCTCGGTGGTGTCCAGTACCTGCACGAAGTCCTCCGGCGCGATCCGACCGTCGAGGTCCGCCACGACCGCGCTGACCCGGCGCTCCTTTGCCGCGATCCACGCGGCGTCGGACGCCTCGACCCCCTTGATCCCGAGCATCGCCGCGGCCGCGACGATACACGCGAGCAGGGGCACCGCCGCCACGCGGCTCGCTTCGACCAGCCGCGGCATCTCGGCGAACAGCGCGACCGCCGCGAAGGCCGCGAGCGGATAGAGATGGTACTCCCAGCCCTTGCCCTGGCCGAAGAAGTGGACGACGCCGTAGCCGAGCCCGACGGTCACGACCGCGTGCCTCGTACCGAAGCGGCGGCCCGCGAGGGCGGATCCGAGCGAGAGCGCCACGCCGGCCGCGATCGGAAGCCACACGTGCCATCGATAGAAGGTCCACCGATCCGGTCGCCCCAGGCGCGAGTAGAGCGGCACGAGATAGCGGACGACGATCTCGTACCACGCAGGGAGCGCGCCCACGGCGGCGAGCCAGGCGACGACGGCGAGCGACGGCACGACGATCGCCGCCGCGAAGATCCCCACCGGAGCCGCGACGTTGCGCGCCGACAGACGCCGCGCGGCCGGCGTCGCGCCGTCCGCGGCGCGCTCGCTCTCGAGCAGCCCGCGTCGGCGCGCCACGACCGCGACGAGCACGAGCAGCGCCGCGGCGAGCAATCCGGCGTGGGGCTTCACCGTGATCCCGGCGCCGAGCGCCAGCCCGCCCCATGCGAGGCTCGCGCGTTGTCCCGGACGCTCGGCCCAGCGCGCGACGGCGAGCGCGGCCAGCAACAGGAACGGACACAGGAGAAAGTCGCGCTGTCCCGTCTGCCAGGCGCCGGCGGCCAGATGGTAGACCGCCATGAACAGGCCGGCGCCGGCGGCCGCGAGCCGTCCCCACGGCGCGGCCAGCGCCGCGGCCGCGAGCGACGTCGCCGCCAGCCACACGAGATCGAACGCGCGCCACCCGGCGTCGCCGGCGCCGAACAGCTTGAGCGCGGCCAGATGCAGCAGGTAGACGCCCGGGAAATTCATGTCGAAGAGGTCCCGATACGGCACGGCGCCCTCGCTGATCCGCCAGGCGATGTAGTGCATGAGCGGCGCGTCGTGGATCAGCGGCCAGCCGCGCGAGCGCCATGCGAGCACGCCCACGAGCCCGGCCAGACCGAGGACGACCAGGCTACTCGCGGAACTCTTGATCGAGGATCTCGCGGATGAAGCGGTCGATCGAGACGGGATAGAAGCGCACGTCCGGCGTCGCGATGACGCCCGTGTTGATGACCTCGCGCTGCGACAGCTCCTCGAGCACACGCTCGAGATGGCCGGGCGCGTCCCGCTCCTGGCGGCGGATGCGGAGCTCCTCGCTCTCGAGCGAGACCCGCGAGGCGTAGCGGAAGCTGAACACGCGCGCGATCAGGCGCTGATCCATGAGCTCGGTCTCGTTGAACATCTCGCCGTAGGTCGGGCTGCCGGCGCCGATGACGAGCCGCGGCGACACCTTGATGCGGCCGCGAACCTCCACCGAGCGGCCGGGCTGGTCGTGCTCGGGCCCGACCAGGATGTAGGGCAGCACGTGGTAGCCCGTGATGATCCCGGTGAGGGGCTTGCGCACCACCTGCGTCTCGTCGAACACGTGGCGCAGGAACTCTAGATCTTGCCAGTCGTCGGCCATGCGCGGTAGTGTACCAGCGGCATGGAGCCGCGCCCGAGCCCGTCTCGGCCCCTCGTTCGCGCCGACGTCACGCCTCTCTCCGCCGGAGCCCACTGGGTGCACCACTGCGAACGCTGCGGCGAGCAGATGGAAGAGCGTCAGTGCAAGATCGTCTGCAAGAACTGCGGAAGCTGCAGGGATTGCTCGGACCCCTGATCCTCGGCGCGCTCGCGTCGTAGCCCACCACTGCCGTGACATCCGCCGCCGACCGCTCGTGGGCCGTCTTTCCAGCGGGCTCACCCGGCGAGTACGACTTGCCCCGCGAGCTCACGATCGTGCTCGCTCGCGGCGAGGGCGCCACCGTCTGGGATACGGACGGCCGCGCGTTCACCGACTTCACGATGGGCTGGGGATCCGTGATCCTCGGCCACGCCCACCCGGCGATCGTCGAGGCGGTCCGCCGCCGCGCGGCGCTCGGCTCGAACTTCGCCTACGTCACCGACGCCTCACTCGAGCTCGCCGAGGAGCTGGCGCGGGCGGTCCCGTGCGCCGAGCGCTTGCGCTTCTGCGCCTCGGGCACCGAGGCCACCGCGTACGCCGCGCGGCTCGCGCGCGCCTACACCGGGCGCTCGCGCGTCCTGAAATTCGAGGGCGCGTACCACGGCGCGAACGAGGTCGGCACCGTGAGCCTGTTCCCGCGCCGCCTCCTCGCGTTTCCGCAGGGCGAGCCCACGTCGGCCGGCGTGCCGGCGAGCGCCGTCGACGACGTGCTGGTGGCGCCGTACAACGATCTCGCGCACGACCACGGCGATCCTCGCGGCCCATCGCGACGACGTCGCCGCCATCATCGTCGAGCCGCTCCATCGCTGCACGCCGCCCCAGCCCGGGTTCCTCGCGGGGCTGCGCGAGCTCACGGCCGAGCTCGGCGTGCTCTTGATCTTCGACGAGACCGTGACGGGATTCCGCCTCGCGTACGGCGGCGCGCAGGAGTACTACGGCGTGCGGCCGGACCTGGCGACCTACGGCAAGGCGCTCGGCGGCGGCTATCCGATCGGCGTCGTGGCGGGCCGGGCCGACGTGCTCGACCTCGTGCGCGAAGATCGGCTCGGCCAGGATCGCTACGTGTGGTTCGCCTCGAGCATCGGGGGCAATCCCGTCTCCGCCGCGGCGGCGGTCGCCACTCTGGCCGAGCTGCGGCGCGAGGGCACGTATGAGCGCCTCTTCGCGCTCGGCGAGTCGCTGCGCGGCGGGCTCGTCTCGGTGCTGAAGCAGGAAGGCGTCACCGCGCAGGTTCAGGGCGACGGTCCGCTCGCGGCGATCGTGTTCACCGATCACGAGGTCGTCGACTACCGGACCGCGTTCGACTCCGACCGGGCTCGCGCCCGCGCCTTCCTGCTGGGCCTCTTCCGGCGCGGCATCTTCCTGAATCCGATGTCGACGAAGCTGTATCTCTCGCTCGCCCACACCGGCGCGGACATCCAGCGGTTTCTCGACGTCGCCCGCACCACGCTTCGCGAAGACTGCCGCGGCCGCTGAGTCGCGCCGCTGCGCTACGGCGCCTCGGGAGGTCGCGTTCTGGGCGTGGGCGGCGTACCGCCCGGCGCCGGCGACGGGTCGGCCGCGGCGATGTGGTCCATGTCCGGCTCGAGCTGGAGCGTGTCGGCGATCTTGGTGTAGCTCGAGAACATCTGCGTGACGCCGAGCACCTCCATCACGCCGCGCTCGCCGACGCCGAGCCGTCGCATCTCGGCCAGATGGAATGCCGTCCCGAACGAAGAGCGGGTCGTGACCGACACGGCGAACGCCAGCGCCTCCTTGTGGCGGCGCGTGAGGGTGTTGTCGGCGAACACGCGGCGGGTGGCGCCCCACAGATCGGCCAGATAGCCCGGGTCGGACGCCACCCGGCGGAACGGGACCGGCACGTCGGCGCGGTCGTAGAAGGCGCGGATGTCGGCGAACACGGTCTGCGCCTCGGCGCTCGGGCTCGCCGGCTCGAGCGATTCCAGCGGTGAGTCGGCGACGACGTTGAGCGCGTTCGTGACGCCCACGAGGAGCGCAGCCTCGTACCAGGGCGCGTCGCCGGCCATTCCCTGCAGCTTCCCGGCTGCAGTGTGGGCGCGTACTCAGTACGCGCAGGCGTTGACGCCGCTGACGACCGCGGCGACCATCTCCTTCTCGGCCCGGCTGAATTCCCCCGGCGTCATCGCGCGCTTCATCGCGCGCCCGTGAAAGGCGCCGAGCTCCGGATCCCACGCCATCACCCGGCTCATCGCCGGCGGCTGCGCGAAGTCGTACTTGAACCACGCCTTCGCAACCTCGAAGAGCTTCTGGATGGGCTCCGGGTATTCTCCGGCGTCCCGCAGTCTCACCGTCGGCATCGGCTCAGCTCCTTTCCGCGCTCCGCGCATTCCCCGCGGCCGCTCCGTGGATCAGCCAGCGGCCGGGCCAGCCGTCGATCGCGCAGTCGGCCCGCACCGCTCGGGCGCGCGCCAGGGTCTTGACCGCCCGCGCGACCTCGTCGGACGCGAGGCCGAACAGCCGCGCGAGCTGCCGCTCGGTCGTGAACACCGCGCCGCGCGTGTAGCGCTCGATCAGCCCCGAGACGGCCGTCTCGCGCGACAGCCGGCGGCCTTCGGCGACCTTGTCCGGCAGCCACGTCTCGAGCAGGTCCCAGCGATAGGAGAAGGTCGGCTCGTAGCGCTCCTCGCTCTTGACGAGCCAGAGCCCCTGCTGGAGCTCCGCCATCGCGCGCTCGAACTCGCGGGTCTTCGAGGGCTCCAGCATGAACACGTTCGCGCGCAGCTCGCGCGTGTACTGCGGGTGCTCGTCGAGCATCGCGTCCATGATCCGGCGGCCCGTGTGGGAGAGTCGCCCCGCCTCGTACTCCACACGGTAGTCGCGCGCCCGCTGGCGGCCGCGCACGAGCGCGTAGAACATCGGGAACAGATCCAGCGAGACCAGGAGCGGCCGGCCCTTGAGGAGCTTGCCGTAGTACACGCGCTTGCTCGCCGGCAGGGTGTCCTTGAGGTCCCAGGTGAGGCCGATGCCGGCGTCGTGGTGCGAGTGCCGGGGCCAGCGCGGGTTCGCCTTGCCGGCCACCGCCTCCCAGAGACAGGCGACGCCTTCGGGGAATCGGTAGAAGGTCGAGCAGAAGCCGACGTCGCGCACGAACGCGAGCGCCGCGCGCTCGCCCTGGACTCGGCGCGCCGGCAGCCGGCGAAACCGGCGGTCGCGAAGCCGATGGAGCGAGTCGGGCGTCACGCGATCTCCTCAAGCAGGCCTCTCATTGACCATATTTCTGTCGCTGTTGTAAAGTGCGCTCCATGAAAAAGAAGAAGGCCACGAAGGCGGCGGCGCGGAAGCGGGCCGGCAAGAAGCCGGCTGCGCCGAAGCAGGCCAAGTCGGGCGGGACCTACACTCCCAAGCCGGTCCAGGGCAACGGTTGGGCGCCGTTCCGCTACCCGCCGCAGTAACGGACGCTCCTGGACAGGTTCCTGCCCCACCTGGCGCCCGGCGCCGTGCTGCTGCTGGGCGCCACGGTCATCTTGAAGACCGCGTCGATCCAGGAGGCGGTCGCAACCTCGGCGCCCGTCTATTCGTGGGTCATCTTCGGCGTCGGGATCCTGCTCGGCTGGCGATTCAAGCGTAGCCAGCTCGTCGTCGCGCTGGTGGTCCTCTTGGCCGCCGATCGTGCCATCGCGTCTCCGTTCTTGAGCTCGTCGGTGCAGGTTGGCGGCATCGTGTACTCTGCCGTCGCGGTCCTCCTGCCACTCGATCTCGCCGCGATCGCCTGGCTCTCGGAGCGCACCATGTCGACGTGGCAAGGCCGTATCGTGGAGGGCGCGATCATTATCCAGCCCCTCGCGATCGCCCTGCTCCTGCGCCCGGAGCTGTCAACGGTCGCCCACACCATGCAACAGGGCCTCGTGCTCAGCGGCCTGCAGGTCACGAGAATTCCGGCGGTCGCGCTGATCGCCTTCCTGGTCGCGATCGCGGCGACCGCCCTGCGCTTCGTCGTCCGCCGGACCGTGATCCAGGCGAGTCTCGCCTGGGCGCTGCTGGCCGCGCTGCTCGGCCTTCACGGCACCGGCCCCGCGTCGACGGTCTATCTGGCGACCGGCGGGCTCGTCCTCATCGTGTCGCTGATCGAGACCTCGCACCGGATGGCGTTCAGCGACGAGCTGACCGGGCTTCCGTCACGCCGCGCCTTGACCGACGCGCTCATGCGCCTGCCCGAGGTCTACACGATCGCGATGATCGACATCGATCACTTCAAGAAGCTCAACGACGAGTACGGTCACGCCGCCGGCGATCAGGTCCTGCGCATGATCGGCTCGACCTTGACCCGCACCGAGGGCGGCGGCCGGCCCTTTCGCTATGGCGGCGAGGAGTTCGCGGTGCTGTTTCCGGGCAAGTCGACCGAGGACGCGCTGCCCTATCTCGAGGATCTACGCGAGGCGATCGAGGCCTCGAGCTTCACCCTTCGCGGCCGCGATCGGCCGAAGGTGCGCCCCGAGAAGCCGGTGCGCTCGAACGGCGGGCGGCGCCGGATCGAGATCACCGTCAGCATCGGTGTCGCGGAGCCGGACGAGACCAGTGTCGAGCCCGACGACGTCATTCGCGCCGCCGACCAGGCGCTGTATCACGCGAAGCGGACGGGCCGCAACCGCATCTGCGTCGCCGAGTAGCGCCGGCGGCTGAAACAGGCCCATCTGCTTCGTTGGCGACCTCGGCCCTTCCTGCGGCGTATGCGGCATACGCCTCGGTCGGGCCTCGGCCGCCGCCTCGCATCTGGACCTGTTTGAGCCGCCGGTTGGGCGGGTTGGTTTAGTCCAGGCCCCAGGTGAAGACGCGGATCGGCGTCACTTCGATGATGACCGAGTCTCTTTCGTCGAGCGTGGCGTCGCGGGAGTAGTGCGGATACTTCCGGTACAGGCGCGCGCGGATCTTCCTGAACCGCGGGCCCCTGTCGTAGACGCGCGCCGTGCCCTGCACGGTGGCGCCCTTGATGTGCGTCCAGTCGTCGGAGTAGAGGTCGACGGTCACCGCGACCCGCGGGTTCTCGACGAGGTTCAACGCCTTGCGGCCGTCGGCCGCCGAGGCGTAGTAGATCTTGCCGTCCGCCACCACCTGGCACACCGGGACGAGATGCGGCATGCCGCGCGAGTTCGCGCTGGCCACGCGACAGATCCGCTCGCGGTCGAACCATTGCGCGATCGATTTCTTGAGCTTCATCAGGTACCGGCCTTCGCCGGGTCGCCGGCGAATCGCAGCACGGCCTCGATCACCGCCGCCGGCTGCTCCTCGGGAATGAAGTGGCCCGAGCCGGGCACCGCGTGGCCCACGACCTGCGCGCACCGCTCTTTCCAGACGCCGAGCATGTCGGGCACCTGAGGCCGGCGGCCGCCGGCCTCACCCCACAGGATCAGGGTCGGGGCGGCGACCTTCTTGTCGCGATCGGCGCCGTCTTGCTCGAGATCGATCGTCGCGCCCGCGCGATAGTCGTCGAACGCGGCGCGCATCGCGCCGGGCTGGCGGAAGCAGCGCACGTATTCCTGGACCGCCTCTTCCTCGATGGCCGCGGGATTGTAGGCCGAGGTCCGGTACATGTAGCGCAGATAGATCTCCTCGCGGCCGGCGGTGAGCGCTTCCGGCAGGTCGGGGAGCTGATGGAAGAACCAGTGCCAGCGCGCTCGAGCGCTCACCTGGTCGGTCCGCGCGAACACATCGTACGTGGGCGCGATGTCGAGCAGCACGAGCCGCGTCAGCAGCGAGGGATGGTCGAGCGCGAAGCGATGCGCGACGCGGGCGCCTCGATCGTGACCGATCAGCACGACCGGCCCGATGCCGAGCGCCTGGATCACGTCGGCGATGTCGGCCGCCATCGTGCGCTTGTCGTAGCCGCGAATCGGGCGGTCGGAGTCGCCGTAGCCGCGCAGGTCGGGCGCCACGACGGTGAATCGCTCGGCGAGCGCCGGCATCACTTTGCGCCACATGTGACCGGTCTGCGGATAGCCGTGCAGCAGGACCACGCCCGGCCCCTGTCCGAGACGGCGGTAGTGGATGCGAGTCTTGTCACGGACGCTGACGACGTCACGAATCATCGGCGATAGTCCTCCGCCCGGTCGCGCGGCTCGAAGCCGAGGACGCGGCGGGCGTGCTCGAGGTCGCGGTAGCCCCAGCGATTGTCGGAGACTGCGTAAAAGACGTCGAACTTGAGCGCGGGCGGCGCGGTGATGCACAGCTCGATCATCCGCACGACGTCGCGCTGACTGCAGAAGACCGAGAACTCGCGCGCCGAGGTCGGACGGTCGGCGGCGAGCACGCGCCCGATGCGGACACAGATCGCCGACAGATTGTACGTGTCGGAGTAGTGACGCGCGATTGCCTCGCCCCAGATCTTGCTGGCACCGTAGAGGCCGGCCGGTCGCAGCGGCATCTCGTGGGTCATCGTCGTCCACGATTTCGCCTCGTCGTAGCGCCCGGCGACCAGGGCGCTGTAGGGCGGCTCGCGCTCCCAGGCGCTGACCGTCGCGCCGCTCGACGCGTAGACGACGCGGCCGACACCGGCGCGGCGGGCGGCCTCGAAGACGTTGTAGGTGCCGATCACGTTGGCCTGGAGGATCTCCTGGAACGACGTCGCTCGAGCCGGTACGCGCCGCGAGGTGCACGACCGTGTCGATGCCGGCGAAGGCCGGCGCGATGGCGTCGAGGTCGGCGATGTCGCCCTGATGGCACTTCACGCCGGGGATCGGCCGCCGGTTCAGGGCCGACAGCTCGTACGTGCCCTCGAGGTGGCGGCGGAGCGCGCCGCCGATGAGCCCGCTCATGCCGGTCACGAGCACCCTGCGCGGCGCCATGGCCGGAGCGCGCTACACGATCGCGGTGTGGACGAGGTTGCTGACGCGATCGAGCCGCGCCGAGTGCCACGGATCGGGCACGCGGCTGTTGGTCAGGTACGCGAACGAGACCCCGGAGTCCGGATCGGCCCAGCAATACGAGGAGCCGACGCCGCCGTGACCGAACGTTCTCGGCGACGCGAGCGAGCCGAGGCCGCGAATCGTCTCCGTGGTGCCGCGCAGGTGCGGGCCGAGCCCGCGATGCATCGGCATGCCCATGTAGGCGTCGACCCGGTCGCCGGTGTAGTTGCGCGTGACGTAGGCGATCGTCCGCGGCGAGAGAATCCGCGCGCCGCCGAGCTGGCCGCCCTGGAGCAGCATCTGGTAGAACGCCGCCATCGCGCGCGCGGTCGCGTACCCGCCGCCGCCCGGCGAGCCGGCGCGCCGCGCCTCGGCGGAGCTTTCCTCGCCGCGTCGCACCGGCCGCCCGCCGCCGTCGGCAGACGGCTCGTGCATGTCGACCGCGCGCGCGTGCACGCGATCGGGCAGGCCGACGAACAGCTCGTCGGCGAGACCGAGCGGCTCGGCGATGTTCTCGCGGATGAACGCGCGATAGTCCGTCTTGGTGAGCGCCTCGATCAGGACCGCGGCGACCCAGTGCGCGGCGCCGCGGTGATAGACCACACGCGAGCCCGGCGTCCACTCGAGCGTGAAGCCGCACACCGAGCGCCGCAGGAGCTCGTGATCCTCCCACGCGGCCTTCGGCACCTCGGCGTTCGGGAAGCCGCCCTGGTGCGAGAGGAGCTGGATGATCGAGATGTCGCCCTTGCCGTTGGCCTCGAACCCGGGCACGTGATCGGCGACCCGGTCGGTGAACGCCAGCGCGCCGCGCTCGACCAGGAGCCACACCGCGCACGCGGTGATGACCTTCGTGTTCGAGAACAGCAGCCAGAGCGTCTCGTCGCGCGCGGGCACGCGCTGAGGCTCGAGGCGCGCGTCGCCGAGCGTCCACACGAGGCCGAGCTTGCCGTGTCGCGCGACGGCGATCTGCGCCGCGGGGTAGCGTCCCTCGGCGATGTGGGCCGTGATCAGCTCGCGGAGACGGCCGATCGGCTTGGGGTCCAGACCGAGCGCTTCTACGCTGGAGGTCGCTAGCGGGAATGTCATGGCGGCAACTCTAGCATGATCGTGAAGCGGCTTGCGGCGGCGGCCGAGAGGGCGGGCTAGGCTCGCGGGCGGGGTCGCGCGACCACGCGGCACGCGTGCGCTGCTCCGCGGCGGCTGGGCTCCATCCGGGCGCGCGACGACCGACGTGCGCTTGGACGGGAACGGGTCGCGCTGACCCCGCCCGCGAGCCTAGCCCGCCCCCCGGCCGCCGGTCACGGTCGTCTCCGTCGGCTCGTGGTCGCGCAGCCATGCCTCCGATTGCGCCCGTAGTGCGGAGCGCTCGGTGGGCTTGAGGCCGGCGGGGTCGAAGCGATAGCGGTAGTGGAGGTCGAGGATCGGGGCGAGGTCCGTCGCGTGGATTCGCTCGATCCACGCGACGGCGGCTCGTTGCCTTGGCGGCCGAGCCCCGCGGCGCGCAGGCGCTCGGCGATCAGATAGAACTCGGAGTCCTGGCCCGGGCGAACGAAGGTGGGCGCCGGCGGCGGCGCCGTCGCGCCGCGGCCCACGCGCCGGCGCGAATAGAGACGCCAGACGAGCAGCAAGACCAGCGGGATCAGCAGCCAGGCGGCGTACCGGCCGATGCCGTTGTCCTCCTCGCTCCAGCGCCAGCGCGAGAACAGAAACCCGGCGAAGGACCACAGATCATGCACGGGCTCCAGGATCGACGACTCACATCTGGTCGGCGTCGGCCCACACCGGCGGCGTGGTGTCCACGTCGCGCCAGGCGCCGTTCACGTACGCGAGCGTCCACGAGTGAGCGTGGCGTGCGCGCACGATGTACCGCTGCTCGAGGCGGCTCCACTCCTGGACCGAGAAGCCGACCGCGTAGCGAGCCGGCACTCCCGCCGCGCGCAGCAGCAAGGTCGTCGCGGTGGCGAAGTACTCGCAGTGCCCGGCGCGCGAGTTCAGCAGGAACTCCTCGAGCGCCGACTCCTTCCGCGGGCGCTCACCCTTCCAGGTCGAATAGCGGAAGTTCCGCCGGAAGTAGGCGGCGATGGTCTCGATTTTCTCGGTGGCCGGGCTGCCGGCGAGATGCAGGTCCGCCGCGACTCGGGAGACGATCTCGGCTTCCCGCGGCGGGACGTGAAGATCGGCGTCGGTCGGCGGCCCGTCGAGCGGGCCGTCGGGCGCGAAGAGCGCCGTGTACGTGACGAGCCCGAGTCCTTCCTCGACCTTCACCGCGCCGAGCCGGTTGCGATTGACGCCGACCACCGCGAGACGATCGATCTCGAAGGCGCCGCCCGGCAGGGAGAGCACACCCCGCCCCCGATTCAGGTATGCCGAGACGGTGACCCGCTCGGCCGCGCTGTGACCGGTCGAGAACTTCCACGTCTCACCGTCGGCCTCGGGCTGGACGGCGCTGAACCCGGCGCTCGAGGCGAGCCACGCCGGCGAGTTGTACACGTCGTAGCTCACCTCGCGCAGCAGGAACGGCAGGTGCAGTCCGTCGCGCGGCTCGACGCGCAGGATCGTGCGGTCCGAGAGCTTCAAGCGGCCGAGGTGGCCGATGGCCGTCGTCACGCGAAACGGATCCGCGTCGCCGCGGACCATGCTGAAGATGTAGTCGAACACCGTCTGCTCGACCGCCTGCTGGAACCGGTGCAGCGCGACGTGGCCACCGTACCCGGCGACGGCCGCGATGCCGAGCATCGGCACCCACCAGAGGGGCGAGAAGCGCCGCGAGCGCCACGGCCACAGGGCCCACCCCGCGAGGACGCACAGCCCCGCGTAGAACTCGAGCGTGCGCCGATTGGCCGCGCTCGCGGCCAGGATGCAGATCGCGAAGTAGAGATAGCCGAGATCGACCACGCCCGGTCGCGTCTCCGGCGAGCGCGCCGCCTGACGCCGGAGCGCCCAGAAAAACGCCGTCAGCGGGACCTTCGCGGCCGTGCTGTAGAGCTGGCTCGCGATCAGCGGAAACAGCAGGAGCGGCATCCACTGGAACAGGAGTGTCATCGCGCGCGGGCCGTCGGCGGCGGCGGCGCGCGAAGTCCCGGTGGTCGAGAAGAGATAGATGCCGCTGACGACGATCAGCAGGGTGCAGAGGTCGGTGAGCCGATGAAAGTCGCTCGCGGAGAGCTCGAGGCGCCACGTGACGGCCCGCGCGGCCTCGACCAGCACCGCCAGCGGCAGCGCGAGGAACAGAAACCCGGTCTGCCACCCCCAGAAGAGGAGCGAGGCGCCGAGCAGCATCGGAGGCGGCGTCACAAGCACGCGAGCCCCTCGGCGATCCGCCCGACTTCCAGCCGATGCACGTTATCGGGCAGCCGGTCCAGCGTGGCGCCCTGACCGACGACGAACACGCGCGTCGGCGTGCCGAGCGCTTCCAGATGACGGATGAGCTCCTGCCGCGCGTCGTCCCACCCCAGGAGCACGCAGACGCAGCCGCTCAGCAGATCGAGACGGTCGATCACGGCGTGGTGGAGGGAGCGGAACGGCTTGTCGCGGCACGGGCCCACGCACGCCAGCACCTCGAGGAGCTGCTCGGTGTGGGCGAGCCCGCGCCCGGCGGTGAAGCAATAGGCTTCGGGCCCGACGAACATCAGATCGAGCAGCGACTCCTGGGTCTGCATCGAGATCGCGATCGACGCCGCGACCGAGACGGCTTCCTCGAAGACCGGGTCGCCGAGGTGGGTCGTGAACGTGTCGAGCACGAGCGCGTGCCGCACGAAGAACTCGTCGAGATACTCCTTCACGACCGGCCGGCCGACGCGGGCGTAGCTCTTCCAGTGGATGCGCCGCATCGGATCGCCGGAGCGATAGTCGCGCAGGGACACGAACTCCTCGGAGTCGCCGACGGTCGACGCGAGCGCGACCCCGCCCGGCTGGTACTTGCGGGTGCCCGCCATCCGGATCTCCGCCATCGGATAGCGCTTGGGCAGGATCAGGAGCGACTGGGAGAGCTCGATCGACTTGAGCGCCTGGACCAGCCCCAGCGGATCCGGCCGCGCGATCGTGATCCCTCGGAATCGCAGGTGGCCGCGGCGCAGCGGGGTGATCTCGACGGCTCACCTCGGTCTCGCCCGAGGGCGCGAGCGCGGGCAGCGGCCGCGGCGGGATCACGGCCCCGCGCTTCTGCGAGACGAGCCAGGCCCAGCGCGGATAGCCCACCTGGCGGTCGAACCAGTTCCGCCGCTCCTCGCCGGGCTCGCGCGCCGTCACGAACTCCTCGAACGACGGGCGCGGATCGGTGAGCTCCTCGATGAGCACCAGACCGTCCTGGCGGCGGTCCGTCTGATTGGTGATCGCCACGCGGTACGTCACCGGCACGCCGACGGACGCGAAGCGCGGCAGGATCCGGCGCGCCGTGAACCGCCCGCGAAAGACCAGGCTCGAGGCCGCCGAGAGGATCACGAGCGCGAGCACGAGGGTGAAGACCTGGTAGCCGACCGTGCGATTGGTGTCGAGGCCGATCACGATCGCGGCGCCGAGCACGCCGAGGGCGAGCGAGCCGGCGCGCGTGCAGCGCCGGTCGAGCCGGTACTGGAACGCCGAGAAGGAGCTGAACCAGCGATACAGAAGCCGCTTCATACCGGTATGGGTGCGCTACGACGGCATCGGGACTTTCGCGAGAATCTCCTCGACGAGCCCGGCCGTCGTCACGCCGGCGAAGCGCGCCTGCGGCTCGACGACCATGCGATGCGCGATGACGGGCACCGCCATTTCCCGGACGTCCTCCGGGATCACGAACTCGCGCCCCTCGGAGAGCGCCAGCGCCTGGGCGGCCTTCATGAGCGCGAGCGAGGCGCGCGGGCTGGCGCCGAGCTGGATGCCGTTCGCGGCGCGCGTCGCGCGCACGACGTCGACCGCGTAGCGCTTCAGCTCGTCGCTCATGCGGACCCCGGCGGCGCGCCGGCGCACCATGAGCACGTCGTCGATCGAGACGCACGCCGTCAGAGTGTCGATCGGATGGCGCTCCGCCTGCGCCGAGAGGATCGCCACCTCGTCCTCGGGCGCCACGTAGCCGAGGCTCAGCTGCACGGCGAAGCGGTCCATCTGCGCCTCGGGCAACGGATAGGTGCCGCGGAACTCGACCGGATTCTGCGTGGCGATGACGAAGAACAGCTCCGAGAGGCGGTAGGAGCTGCCCTCGACCGAGACCTGACTCTCGGCCATCGCCTCCAGGAGCGCCGACTGCGTCCGGGGCGAGGCGCGGTTGATCTCGTCGGCCAGCAGCACGTTGGTGAAGACCGGGCCCTCGTGGAAGTGAAAGGCGTGGTCGCGCTGGTCGAACACGGACACCCCGAGGATGTCCGACGGCAGGAGATCAGGCGTGAACTGGATGCGCTTGAAGCGCCCGCCGATCGACCGCGCGAGCGCCTTCGCGAGGGTCGTCTTGCCGGTGCCGGGATAGTCCTCGAGCAGGACGTGGCCGCCGCTCGCGAACGCGGCGAGCAATCGACGGATCGCGCCGGACTGGCCGCGCATGACCGTCTCGACGTTCTGCGCGAGCTTGCGGAAGACGTCCTGGGGTTGGAGGCTCATGCCCCAACTCAGCGCTTCCGCCGGAGCCCATCGATCACGTCGAGGACGCGAAGGATCTCGCTTCCGTCACGAATCATCTCGCGATCCCCGGCCTGGCCCCAGCGCAGCACGCCGTCGCGGTCCACGACGAAGGTCGAGCGGTAGGCGACGTTGCGATCGGCGTCGAGGACGCCGTAGGCGCGGATCGCGGCGCGGTGCACGTCGCTCAGCAGCGGAAACGGGAAATTTCGCGCCTTCATGAAGGCCGTGTGGCAGAAGGGGCTGTCACCGCTGATGGCGACCACCGCGGCGCCCCGCCTCGTGATCTCTTCGGCGACCCGGCCCAGGTCGCTGAGCTCGGGCGTTCAGATGCCCCCCCAGTCGTAGCAATAGAAGACGAGCACGACGTCCTTGCCCTTGAAGTCGGCCAGCGACGCCTCGCCGCCCGCGCTCGACGGCAAGGTGAAGCTCGGTGCCGCCTGGCCGAAGCGAAGACCGGTCACGAGAGACCTCCGGGGCGTTCGATGCCGATGCGGTTGATCGCGCGATGCTTCATGTGGTGGCTATTCCGGTATACCACGTTCGGCACCGGGGTCGGAAAGGCCCTAAGACGCCGGTGAGCGCTAGAATCGGCGCGTGAATCCGCCGCCGGCGGCCGGCTCCCCGTGTGACGCCTGCGGGCGCGCATACGCCCGATTTTTCTTCCTGTTCCGGACGGGCTCCGGCTCCGTTCTCAAGTGCGGGCGGTGCGCGCTGCGACACCCGCCCCTGTTGAAGCGCTCGCTCGGGATCGCCGCCTTCGTCGGCACCGTGCTGCTGGCCATCAACCAGGGTGACGTGCTGCTCTCCGCGAGGTGGCCGGCCGCCCTCATGTGGAAGGTGCCCCTCACCTATCTGGTGCCGTTCCTGGTGGCGACGTGGGGCGCGCTGCTGAGCTGTCGCGTCGTCTTGGACGACGGTGGCACGCCCAGTACAATGCCGCCATGAGCGCACAAGAACCGACCGTCGGTGTCATCGGCCTCCGATACGGCCGCGCCCACATCCCCGCGTTTCAGGCCAACGGCTGCCGCGTGGTCGCCGTGTGCCAGCGCGATCAGGCGGGCGCGAAAGCGGTGGCGGATCGTTACGGCGTGCCACGCGTGTTCGAGAGCTGGGAACGGATGATCGACGAGGCGCGGCCCGAGATCGTCGTGATCGCCACACCGCCGGTTCTCCATCACGCGATCGCGCTCCGCGCGTTCGCGGCGGGCGCCCACGTCCTCTGCGAGAAGCCGCTCGCGATGTCACGCGCCGAGGCGCAGGCGATGGTGGACGCGGCGGCGCGGGCCGGCCGCATCGGCATGACCGCCTTCAACTGGCGGTTCAGCGCCGCGATGCTGCAGTTTCACGCGACCGTGGGCGAGAACGTCGTCGGGCGCGTCTTCAACCTTGCCGCGCGCTGGTTCGGCTCGCGCCTGGCCGACGAGAAGGCCGCGCCGTCCTGGCGGCAGGACCGCGCCCAGGCCGGCCACGGCGCGATGGGCGACATGGGCGTCCACGTCATCGACCTGATCCGCTGGAACTTCGGCGAGTTCGCGCGTGTCGTCGTCGATCCCGGGGTCGCGTATCCCGCGCGCCAGGCCCCCGGCGTGAATCGACCCGCCGACGCGGACGACCACTGCTCGGTGCTGGGCGTGCTCGCCTCGGGCGCGCACGTGGCCTTCACGGTCAGTCGCGTCGCGCACGCGACGAACGACCAGTCACTGGAGGCGTGGGGCAACGGCGGCGCGCTCCGCTACCGCCTCACCCGCGAGGGGCCGCGGTGGTTCGAAGGCGAGCTATCGGCGAGCCGCGGCGGCGCCGACTTCCAGGTCGTGGCCCCGCGCTGGACGCCGCCGGCCGCGGCCGGCGACGGCGATCAGAGCGACGTCATGGGCAAGGCGCTGATCGCGCCGCTGGTCGAGCGCATGCTCCACGGGATTCGAACGGGCCAGACGCCGTCGCCGTCCCTCGTCGACGGGCTCCGCGCGCAGAGCGTGCTCGACGCCACGCTCGAATCGGCGCGGCGCGGCGCGTGGGTCGACGTCGAAGCGTGACGACGGGCCACCAGATCCGGTAGCCGCCGGCGACGGCGCCGACAACCTCTCGCGTCTTCGATTTCCTTCGTGGGCTGAACAGCCTGATTGCTAGCGTGTCTCCCCGAAACATTCTTCACAGGGGGGAGCGCGATGGACGATCCCGGCGGACGATGGATCGAGTTCACGACTCAGGACGGACGCACGAGCCGCATGCGGGTCGAGCAGATCGACACCGTGATGCGCGCGAACGGCGGCGACGCCGGCGTCATCCACACGAGCCTGGGCGAGCTCATCAGGGTGCTCAACGTCACCCACGTCCTGAAACAGTGGCGGCACCGGCTCCTCTTCATCGTCTCCCGTCAGGCGGGTAGCTATCATGGCTATCTGCAGCGCGCCTTCTCCGATGTCGACTGGGCCGAGGTGATCTTCGACCGCCGACGCGGCGAGCGCCGACAGCACGAGTCGCCGTGGATGGTCGAGCGGCGCGCGCGCGGCCGGCGCGCGCGGCCCGACGTCGACGCGCGCGTACGCGCGTTCGGCTGGGCGATCGTGCGGGTCAACCGGGCCTAGGCGAGCCCGGACCAGAGCGCGCCGAGCCGCTCGAGCGCGGCGGCGGGAAGCGGCCCGCGATTGACCGCCGCCGCAGCGGCTTCGAGATGCTCGAGGCTCGAGTAGCCGACCAGGATCGTCGACACGGCATCCGACCCCACCGCCAGACGTATCGACGCTTCGACCAGGTTCTCGACGTACCCTTCCCGCACGAGCGCGCCGAGCTTCTGCGCCGTGGCCACGTCGGTTCGATAGTCCGGCGCGGTCGCGATCGGATCCACCGAGGGCACCGCGACCGGATGCCGCGTCTCGACGCCGCTGAGCGCGCCGGCGGCGAGCACGCGGATGACGACGACGCCGACGCGGCGCTCGCGGGTGCGGTTGAGGAGCCCGCCGAAATCCTGGGCGGGGAAGCCCGCCGGCACCGCGGTGCCGGCGCTTGGATTGAGCAGGTTGTAGCAGACCTGCGCCGTGTCGATCGTTCCCGCGTCGATCGCCTGGTGCAGCGAGCGGGTCTCGCCGAGCGCGGTGATGCCGCAGAACCCGACCTTCCCCTGCTGCCGGAGCTTCTGCACGGCCGGCACGACTTCGCTCAGAACGTCGCCGAGGCTCAGGGCGTTGCGGCCGCGCGCGGGCTCGATGCGATTGTGGAGCTGAAACAGATCGACGCGCTCCATACCGAGCCGCTGCAGGCTCGCGTCGAGCGAACGGGCGACCGCGCCGGGGATGTCGTGAAGATCGGGAGGATCGAGACGGAACTTCGTGCCGACCTGCACGCGCGCGCGCAGGGCCTTCAGGACCTGGCCGAGGTTCTTCTCGGACTCGCCGTCACCGTACGACGGCGCGGTATCGAAGTAGTTGACGCCGAGGTCCATCGCCCTCGCGACGGCGCGCTCGCGCTCGGCCGGCGTGCCGCGGATGATGAGCCCGCCGACGTTGCCGCAGCCGAATCCGAGCGTCGAGACCCTGAGACCCGTCTTGCCGAGATTTCGAAGTTCCATGCGCGCGCCTCCCTGTTTCGGTCGTCGGGCACTATTCGCCCATGCCCCGAGGCTTGTCAAGCCGGGGCGTGCGAACCGGTCGCGGCCGGCACGCGGTTCGGGTAGAGTCGGAGCCGACGGCTATCGAGAGCGTCGGGAGGCTGACATGGATCGTCCGTACGTGGCCGAGAACAACCGCGAACGCGCGCGCCTGCGCGCGCTCGTCGACCGCCTGAGCGACGGCGATCTCGCCCGCCCGCTCGACGCCGGGTGGACGGTCGGCGCCGTCCTCGCCCACCTGGCGTTCTGGGATGAGCGCATCCTGGTCCTGATCGAGCGCTGGGAGAAGGAAGGGCTGCGCTCGACTCCGCGATCCATCGACGAGAAGGACGTCGACTGGATCAACGACTCGACGAAGGCGCTCTGCCTGGCGCTACCGCCGCGTGACGCCGCGCGACTCGCGGTCGCGGCCGCCGATGCGGCCGATCGCCGGGTCGAAGCGCTGTCCGACCAGCACATCGCGGCGAATGCCGCGGCGGGGAATCCGATCAGTCTGGTTCGCGCGGAGCACCGGCGAGAGCATCTCGACGAGATCGAACGGGTCTTCGCGCCGAGCCGCTCGCGCTAGACGGTTAGCGCTCGTCTCGGGTTACTTGACCGAGCGCGCGGCTCGAGCCCGGCGTTCGGCGGCCGCGTAGCCTTCGGCCGCATCCCGATACGCCCGCGCAGCCGCCGCGAGCTCCTTGCGGCTCGCCAAGCCGTCGCCCTCGACTTGCCGGGCCTGCGCCTGGTCGAAGGAGTCGCGCGCGAGCTGATCCGCCTCCGCGGCCAGCGCTTGTCGACGCTGTGCCGCCACGGCCGCATGTGCCTGATCGAGACCGGACCTCAGGAGCGCGAGCTGGCGCTCCTTTTCTTCCTCGCGCGGCGCCTCGGCCAGCGCGGCCTGGTATTCGGCTTGCGCCTCCGTGAACAGGCTGCCGGCGGCGGCATACTCTCCGCGACCCATGGCCGCCACACCATCGCGCTCCTTGCTCTGAGCCGAGGCGAAGCGAGCGCGAGTATAAAATCCCGCGGCAACTCCCTCGGCCGCTTGCTTCGCGGCGGTCATCCGTGACCGAGCTCGCTCGGCGTCCCCACGCGCTCCAGGGGCCAGCACACGGATGTCGCTCGTCTCAGCGCGCTCGAGGGGAGCGGCGCTCGTGCGCTCCGATTTGCTCGTCGAGGCTGCGGGGATCGACGCCCCGACGGATGCCGACGGCTTCTCCGCGCGTGCCACGGGATGGGGCCGCTCCGCTTCACCGGGCTTCTCGGCCGTTGGGCGTGGCGCCTCGTCGCGGGCGAGACCTGAACGTTTCGGTGGCTCTGCCGTGGCCTCTTTCTCCACTCCACTATTCGAAACAGCGGCCGGCGTTTCCGTGACCGCGCTGCGAGGAACGGTCGGGAGCAACCAATAGAGCGTGACGCCAACGATTGCGGCAAGCGCGACGCCGGTGCCGATCGCGACGCGAGGCAGACGCCGAGCCGCCGCGGCGCCAGCCGCTCGTCCGCGGTCAATCTCTGGCGGCGGCCCGGCAGGCACGGCGAGTTCTCTCGCCGATGCGGGTGGCGTTATCGCAACGGGTGGCACGGGCGGCTCGGCAACGGGGATCGCCCGCGCGAAGGACCTGTGGCGATCGGTGGCGGCCACGCGCTCACCCTCGCCCGCAAGCTCGCGCTGGATACGCTCGAGCTCTCGGCCCATCTGCCCGAGATCGGCGAAGCGCGCTTCGGGCTCCTTTTGGATTCCCCGAGCGATGACGTCGGCCAACTCGGACGGCAGGCTCGGATCCACCTCCGTCAGCCGCGGGGGTGTCGACGTCCGAAGCTGCTCGAGGATCTGCAGTGGGTCATTCCCTGAGAACGGTGGCCGCCCGCTGAAGAGCTCGTAGGACACGGCCGCGACCGAAAAGATGTCCGACCGGCGATCAGCGTGCCCCCGCACCTGCTCAGGAGCCATGTACCGGATCGTGCCCATGATCATCCCGGCACGCGTGAGATCCCGTTGGGTAGCGGCCCCGGCGAGCTGCGCGATGCCGAAGTCGACGATTTTCACCCGGCCCGTGCGCAGCAGGAGGATGTTGGCGGGCTTCACGTCGCGGTGCACGACGCCTTTCTGGTGGGCGAAGTGCAGCCCGTCGCAGAGCTGCCGCACGATGTCGAGCTTCTCCGGCAAGCTCAATTGCTCGTGCCGCGCGATGACCCGCCCTAGCTCCTCACCATCGAGTAGCTCCATCACGATGAACAGGCGCCCATCGTCCTCTCCCATGTCATGGACGATGACGATGTTTGGATGAGTGATCCGCGCGCAGGCCTGGGCTTCGCGGAAGAAGCGCGACCGCAGCTCGGGCGTGACCTCGACGTCCGAAATCACCTTGAGCGCAACTGACCGCTCCAGGATCGGATCGCGAGCCCTGAAGATCGTGCCCATGCCACCGCGGCCGATCTGATCGATCACTTCGTACTTCCCGATCTTTTGGGACATCCGACTCTCAGTCACCGTCGGTACGCTCAACCGATCGGCGTCGCCACTGTTCGTGAATTCCCGGCCTTTGCACCGGGCGGGGCGCAGACCGAAAGAGATCGCGGCGAGTGTAAGCCCGCAACGCTTGTCGGCATGCAAAGTTCCGGGTCGTCGTCAATGTCGACTCACTCGCGCGCGCGCCACCGGTCGCCGCGATGGCCCGGAAGCGGGATCAGAACCGAACGGAGATGCCGTACAGGAAGTCGTGCCCGGTGAGCTCGGAATCCGAGAAGGGTCGGTCGCCACGCGAGAGGCTGTCGCGACCGAACTGCATGAACCGGTAGCTCCCGAATAGCTCCGCGTTGTGCGCGAACCGCCACGACAGCCCCGCGCCCCAGCTGAGACCGAACGCCATCGATCCGTCGTTCCTGCCCACAGGCTGGCCCGGCCGCGACACGCCCTCGGCACCGGGGACCAGGAGAGTCGGTCCGAACGAGAGATACGGCGCTAGCGAGCCCAGCGCGGGGGCTCCCGACGCCGAGGACGACGGCCAGCGCACCTTGAGGTCGAACGACATCGCCGTGCCGAGCAGATCCGAATCGACGAGCCGATACGGCACGCTGCTGATCGCCGGGTCTTCGGTCCCGATGGAGGGCTTGGTCCCCAGGGTGGAGACGCGGAAGCGCGAGGTATCGACCCCGAACGAAAAGGGCTGAGAGCCGTCCAGCCAGCGCTCGAGCTCCGGGGTCTGCGCGTCACTGGACACCGGGCTCACCGCGAAGGCGACCAGTGCCAGAACGACCGCCACGGACCAGCGAGCTAGAGTGACCACAGCCAGCGATCGTACCAGTCCACAGGCATCAGCGCGAGCAGTCGCTTGCCCGGCGTCCGCCCGTCTCGCGCGGGCCACAAATCCGCCCTCAGCCTGAGGCGCGCTTCTCGAAGACCAGCGGCTGATCGCGATCCTGGCGCCCCTCGCGGAAGAGCTCGGGAGCGTTCGGCAGCTCGAAGTAGATCTCCAGGTAGTTGCCGTCCGGATCGTGAAAGTAGATGCTCTTCTGGCTCACGTGATCCACGGCGCGGACGATCGGGATCCCGTGCTCCTGCAGGGTGAAGTAGGCATCCGCCAGCGCCGCTTCGCTTCCGACGTGGAAGGCGACGTGATGAACGCCGACGC
The DNA here is from genome assembly GCA_963789955.1 of uncultured Candidatus Rokubacteria bacterium. GTDB lineage: Bacteria > Methylomirabilota > Methylomirabilia > Rokubacteriales > CSP1-6 > AR31. The sequence continues at coordinate 614,544 of CAWBMV010000001.1, read as the reverse complement.
CGCCCGGCACCGGACGCGGTGCGGTCGCCGGATTCTGCACGGGGAAGAGATCCACGGTGTGGCCCTGCCCCTCGAGCGCCATGAAGACGCCGCCGTGCTCGGGGTCTTCCTCGACGACTTTGAGCCCGAGGATCGTCGAGTAGAAGGCCCGCGACCGCTCCACGTCGCTCACGCGTAGCAGCACATGACCGATCCCGTTGAGTCGAATCATCGTCCCCTCCTCAATGACAGTCCTCGTGATCCTCGCGAATGTCGCCCGGACCCTCATGCGGTCCTCAGGCGGGAGTGTACCGCGAGCCGGGCGGGTCGCGGCTAGCCAGGCCGGCGGTCGGTCAAGCCGGAGAATCCCGGCGCATGGCCCAGAGGGCTCCGGCCTGAAGAACCAGCGCGGCCGCGATGGCCGCGGCGAAAGCCTGCGCGATGCCGGCCCGCTCGATCAGCAGCGCGAGCACGAAGAAGAAGCCGGCGAAGGCGAAGAGGCCGAGCAAGAGCCCGCGCAGCACGCGAACGGCGGGCCCGGGCCCCTCGAGGTGGTGCGCGAACCCCGAGAGGATGGCGCCGTAGAGCGGGTACGTCGCCAGCAGGCCCGTGAGTGACGGCCCGAGCGCGGTCGCGAGCCCGGTCAGCACCAGCACGATCGTCGTCGTCACGACGATCCGGGCCGGGATGTCCCACCGGGGTCTCTGTGCCGGGCGCGGGCTGTCGGCATCCCTCGGCATGAAGAGCAGCGCCACGACGAGCGCACCGACCACGAGCGCCAGAAGCGGGAGCAGCGCCAGGGTCACGAGCTGGAGCGCCACGCTCGCGAGCGCGAACGCCAAGCTCCCGGCCACGAGCGGCACCGCCCAGTGATGTCCGCGCGCCCGGCGCCCATAGACGACACAGAACGCGGCCTGAGCCGCGGCGCCCGTCATCGAGCCGGCCGCGGCACCCGCGGCGAACGCCACACCCTGGTCGAGCGCCAGGAAGAAGGCGACGGGCCCCGACGTGAGGGGAAATCCCACGAGCCATCCGCTGACGCCGGGTCCCCAGCGACGTCCGGCCAGGCTGACCGCGCCGATCAAGGTGGGAGTGAGCACGAGCTTCAGCGCTAGACCGTCCACGCCTCCGAAGCTTATCGCGATGCGGGCGAGGACGTCTGGGCGCGCGGCACGGTGAAATAGAACGTCGCGCCGCGGCCTTCCTCCGACTCGCAGCCGACGTGGCCGCCGATCTGCTCGACGATCAGCCGCACCAGGTAGAGACCGAGGCCCGTCCCGTCGGTCTCGAGCGCGGCGACGTTGTCGGCGCGGTAGAACTTCTCGAACAGGTGCCGCTGGCTCTCCTTGGGGATGCCGATCCCGGTGTCCTTGATCAGCCAGCGCACGACATCCTGCTCACCTGTCAGGGCCACCCGGATGTCGCCGTGGCGCGGCGAATACTTGATCGCGTTCGAGGTGAAGTTGAGCACGACCTGGCGCAGGAGCTGCGGATCGGCGAACACCGCGAGCGCATCGCCGGACGTCTCCAGGGTCATCCGATGGCCCTTCTCGTCGAGCTGCAGCTTCAAATCGGTGAGCACGGTGCGCGTCAGCTCCACCAGGTCGACGAGCTGCGGCGTCGCCTTCATCCGGCCGCTCTCGAGCCGCGAGATGTCGAGCAGATCGTTGACGAGCTGGATCAGGCGCTGTGACGCGCCGAGCGCGTCCTTCATATAGCTGGCCGCGCCGTCCGGGACGGCCTGCTCGTCCATCGCCAGCTCCAGCATCCACTTGATCCCCGACAGCGGCGTGCGGAGCTGGTGCGTGGCGAACGAGACGAAGTCGCTCTTCATCTGCGCGATCTCGCGCTCCTGCGTCACGTCGTGCACCGTGATCGTCAGGCCGGTCGTACGGCCCGCGGCGTCCCGTGTGGCGCGCGCCTCCCAGTGCAGCACCCGGTTGAGGCTCGGCACATCGAGATCACCGCTGGTCCCCTCGGCCGGGGCCGCGCCGAGTCCGCCGGCGCACGCCAGCAAGAGACGTTCGGTCGACACCGTCGAGCACTCGCGGCGGAGCATCTCGCCGAGCTCGCTCCCGACGATCGGCGTCGCCTCGAGCCCGAGCAGCTCGCCGACACGCCGGTTGGCCGCCTGGATACGGCCGTCGGGACCGACGAACAGCACGCCGTCGGAGGTCGACTCGAGGATCTGGGTCAGCTGGATCCGCTGGGTCTGCGACTCGGCGTAGAGGCTCGCGTTCTGGAGCGCGATGGCCGCCTGGTCGGCGAAGGCCTGCAACAAGCTCATCTCGTCGTGGGTGAACTGGCGCACGGAGCCGTCGCCGAGCGAGAGTACGCCGATCGTTCGCGCGCCGACCGCGACCGGCACGCACAGGACGGCGCGGTCTCCGGAGGTCTGCACCCGCGTGCGCTGCGCCCGCGGCAGCACGAGGCCGGGCTCCGCCAGGATGTCGCTCGTCCAGACCGCCCGGCCCTCGGTGACCGCCCGTCCCGCCATCGAGGCGCCGGCCGGCAGGACGTCGCCGCGGCGGAATCCGTCGCGGGCGCGGCCGCTGATCCCGAGGGCAACCAGCGAGCCGTCGGCTTCGCGCCGCCACAGCACGGACGACTGGACGGCGAAGAGCTTCAGGATCGGCTGGACGACGCGATCGGCGACCTGGTGCACGTCGAGGTCTTCCGTCAGGGTCCGCGCGACGCGAGCGAGCTCTTCGGCCTCGCGCTGCCGGCGCGCCAGGTCGCGCGTGGCGTCGCGGATCCGCTCCTCGAGTCGCGCGTGCGAGGCGCCCAGCTCGGTCGCCATCTGGTTGAATTGCAGCGCCAGCTCGCCGATCTCGTCGGCCGTCTCGATCGGCACGCGGTGGTCGAGCTCCCCGTGGCCGAAACGCTGTACGCCCTGCCGCAGCCGCTCGAGGGGCCGGGTCAGGCGTGCGCTCGCCAGGTGCGCGGCCCCCGCGCTCACCAGGACGCCGACCACCGTGAGCCCGGCGAAGAACCACAGCTTGCGGCCGACCGCCGCCGTCACGATCGCGCGCGGGTGCTCGACGACCGCGCCCCAGCCCACGCGGTCGACGCGCAGCCCCGTCGCCATGGCGTCGACGCCGCGCTCGTTCGTGTAGGAGCCGGTGACGCCACTCGGGTGATCCTGCTCGAGCAGGGTCACCACGAACGGCCGATGGCTCAGCGACAGCCGCTTGAGCACCAGGTTGACGTCGTCGGCCGCGATGAGCCCGCCGCGGCGATCGACGACGTACGCGCGTCCCCCCTGCCCGAGCCGGACGTCGGCGATCAGCGACCAGAGATCCTTGAGGTTGAGGACGCCGACGACGAGGAGCCGGCCCTCGGCGGCGCCGGAGAGCGGCGCGGCCACCGTCAGCCACGGTTCGGACGTCTCGGTCGTGGTCACCGCGCCCCAGGCGACGCCGTTCGCCGGCGGCATCGCGTCGAGCGCCGGGGGCGAGTCGGCTGACGAGATCGACATCACCTCGCGGCGCGACAGACGGTAGCGCCACGTGCGCGGGGGCTCGAACACGCCGATCTCCTCGAAGGCGCGCTCGCGCGCGAGAAACCGCTGGCCCACGATCGCGACGCTCTTCGGGTCACCGTCGATGACGGCGGCGCGGAACAGCTGCGCGACCGTCGTCAGCGCCTCCTCCTTGTCGGCGAGGAAGAGATCGATCTGATCCCGCACGCCGCCGACCGCGACCAGCTGGAGCTCGCTCCGGGCCGCGTGCACATCCCGCACGGCGCCGGGCAGCCAGATGAGGTTGACACCCACGATGCCGATGACGCTCGTGGCCGCCAGCAGCAGGAAGAGTCGGCGGCGCAGGGTTCCGAGAGGAAGGCCGAGCGCGGGGAGCATCGGCGCGGCGGAGCTACTCGACGATGCGCTCGGCGCGCTCGAGGAGCGCCAGCGGCGGCTTCAACCCGATCGTGCGCGCCGTGACGAGGTTGATGGCAAGCGTCAGCTTGTCGGGAATCTGGATCGGGATCTCGGTCGGCGCGACACCCGCAAGCACGCGATCGACGACGCGCGCGGTTTGCTGGCCCATGCGCCGATAGTTCGCGCCATACGAGGCGAGCGCGCCGGCCGCGACCAGCTCGTCCTCGTGCGCCATCAGGGCGACCTTGTCCTCGCGCGCGCGCGCGATGAGTAGCCCGATGTGCGCGGTCACGAGACCGGAGGGCACGTGATAGATCGCGTCGAACGCGCCCTTGGGCAGGGCACCCAGCTCGCGCACGATGTCGTCGCGGCTGGCGACGTCGCGCCGGATCAAGGTCAACCCGAGCTGATCGGCCGTCTTCTGCGCCAGGGTGAAGCTGATCTCGGCGATGCTCTCCTTGGCGACCAGGCACAGGACGCGCCGGGAGTCGGGCGCGATCTCCTTCAGGATCTCGAGCCGCTTGCCGGAAAGCGGCCCCGAGTACACGGACAGGCCGGTGAGATTGTTCCCGGAGGACGTGTAGCTCGCGACCAGCCCGGAGCGGACGGGATCGCCGACCCACGTGAAGACGATCGGAATGCTCGTCGTCGCCATCTTGGCTGCGACCGTGTGAGAGGTGCCGACCGTGACGAGCACGTCGGGCTTGCCGGCGACCAAGGTCTGGGCCTGCGCCTTCACGTCCGATCCTGTGCCCTTCGTGTCCTCGACGACCAGGGTCAGGTTGACGTGCTCTCGATAGCCGAGCTGACTGAGCCCGTCGCGAAATCCCGCCAGCACCTCGCCGAAGCTGAGTCCAGGAGTCAGCACGGCGATCTTGACGGTGCGAGCGGGCGCCGCCGCGTGCAGCACGGTGGCGAGAAGGATCGCGAGCGTGACAACGGCGAAAAGACCCGTTTTCCGGGTACGTGGCCGCATCTGTCCCTCCACAGAAATCGACCCTATAAAAGCAAGAGTCGAGCCACTGGATTCGCCCGCTCCGGCGAACCCAGAAACGACTGAGTTTCTGCGGGGAAACAAGCTACGGACGTCGGGATGCGGAGAACGATGCGGTGACAGGAATGCCGGGGAATCGCCAGGAGTGGCGAAAGGCTAGGCGCTGGTCAGCGCGCGACGCGAAGGGTGAAGCGGCGACCTTGATCGCTGAGCTCGACGCCTTCTTCGCGGATCTCCTCGATCCGAAGCCGGCCATCGATCGAGTCGCCCTCGCGATAGCGCCGGCCGTTGATGAAGACCATGCGCTCCGCCGGCGCGTCGGCATAGATCAGCGCCTCGAGTCTGAGCGACGCCGTCTCGGGGGACGCCGGCGGTCGCGGGGCGGGAGCTGGCGCCGGCGTAGCCTGGATCGTCGGTGTCCCGGAGCGAGGACGCGGCGGAGCCAACGGCGCGGGCGCCGGCGCGACCGCGACGGGCGGCGCAGCGGGCGGCGTAGCGGCCGGCGGCACGGCAGGGGTGCTCGGCGCTAGTCTCGGCGGCGCCGGCTTTTCGACCTTCGTCTCGGCGCTCGGCAGCGGCTCGAGCTTGACGAGCGGACGCGGGCTCGTCACCGGCGGCGCCGGCGTGGCGATCGACTCGGGCGCCGCCGCGATCGGCTCCGGAGCGGTAACCGCCGCCGGGCGTAGCCACCAGAAGAGCACAGCGGCCAGGAGCACCGCGTTCAGCGCGAGCGCGGCGAGCAGACGCCCGGACGCGTAGTGCCACGACGATCGCGGCCTCGGCGCGGGCGAAAGAAGCCGCTGCACGACGGGCACCTGCCGGTCTCGCTGCTGCGCGGCCTTCGTGAGCGCGTCGAGGATATAGGACATGGCTAGGGTCGCTCGGCGGTCAACGTGGGACCGTTCGCGCCCGACGCCGTCGCGACCAGGCGGACGAGCGTCTCTTCACCGGCGATACCGTCCGGCATCAGCGCCTCACCCTGCTGGAACACGGCGACCCGCCGCTTCAGCTCGTCGTCGTAGATCTGATTGGCCCTCGCGGTCGCCGGTTGCCCATCGAGGGCACCGAGCCGCTGGCGAAGCCACGCGACGTCGCGGCCCGACATACCCGGCTGGATCGGTACCGGTCCCGTGACCGGCGATCTCCAGATCATCGTGAACGGTCCGTCCCAGAAGCGCTCGACCTCGCTGCTCGGCAGGGTGACTTGGCGCGCGCCGATCTCGAGCGTCGCCCGGTCGCCGTCGAGGCCCGCCAGGACGACATGATACTTCCGTCCCTCCGGAGTCGTGAGTTCGAGGATCGCCGGAAGATTCAGACGACGCAGCACGGTCCACGTTCCCGTCCGGTTGAGACAGCGCAACCCGGCCGCGCGCCCGAGCTCGCAGCCGCGCTCGGCGTTCGCGCCGCTGGCGTCGAGACCCCAGAGCGCGTACAGGTTGACGAACGCGCTCGCCCGGTCGGCGGTGAGCGACGGATCGCTCGAGGATCGCCGCCAGAGTTGGCTCCGGCGGGCGGCGCTCATCCACGACGGGCGAGAGCGCCGGCACGTCGACCGGCGGCGAGATCGATTTCTCGGTGCGCGAGAACGCCCAGGCCCCGAGCGACCGGAGTCCGCCGGTCGCGACCAGCGCGATCGTGCTGGCGACGACGACGACAAGCACGGCGCCCGCGGTGGCGGTGACCCATCGCCGGCTCCGCCGCGGGCCGAGGACTTCCTTGGCCGCGCGACGGACGACCGCTTCCTTGACCCGTGTCTGTCCAGTCGCATACGCGCCGAGCAGCGCGCGATCGCAGATCGTGTTCAACAGGCGCGGAATACCGCGCGCCAGGCGATGGGCCGCGCGCACGGCCTGTTTGGTGAAGATCGGCTGGCGCTGGCCCGCGATCTCCAGCCGATGCTGGACGTAGCGCTGCGATTCTTCCTCGCTGAACGATCGCAGGTGATAGCGGGCGGTCACGCGCTGCGAGAGCTGGCGCAGGTTCCGGCGCGCGAGCAGCTCCGCCAGCTCGGGCTGGCCGATCAACACCACCTGGAGCAGCTTCTGCGTCGTCGTCTCCAGATTGGTCAAGAGACGCACTTCTTCTAACACGCGCGCGCTCAGATTCTGCGCCTCGTCGATGATCAGGACGGTGCGCCGGCCCTTCGCGTGCGCATCGAGGAGCGCCTGCGACAGCGCGTCGACCAGGACCTTCAAGCTCGTCGTGCCCGCGGGGTACGGAACCCGCAGCTCGTCGCACACGGCGGCCAGCAGCTCGACCGACGTGAGTCGGGGATTGAAGATCATCGCGACGTCGACGTCGGGCGGGAGCTGTTCCAGGAGCGCGCGGCACACGGTGGTCTTGCCGGTTCCCACCTCGCCCGTCAGCTGCACGAAGCTGCCGCCCTCGCCGATGCCGTACAGCAGATGGGCAAGGGCCTCCCGGTGCGCGTCGCTCAGGTAGAGGTAGCGCGGATCAGGGGCCAGTGAGAATGGCCGCTCAGTCAGCCCGAAGTAAGCCGCGTACATGGTCTCGCCGCTATTGTCCTTTGAGACGCACCTCTTCGTACGCTGGGAAGGGTATCAGATGCATCGAGTCGAGCATGTGCTCCGCGATGCGCGGCCCGACACCCCGTAGCGTTCGATAGTCCATGATCGGCGCGAACATCACCCGGTCGATCGATATCTGCTGGATGCGATGCAACAGCGCCTCGCGCTTGGCGGGGTCGCGCTCCCGTGCCTGCTGGAGGAACAGGTCGTCGAGGTCCGGGTATCCGCCGTAGGCGCTGCTCCCCTTGGTGTACATGAACGCCTCGACCCGGCTGGCCGCGTTGCCCGAGTTCCCGACGGCGGCCATGAACAGGCCGCGGAGCTTCTTCTCGCGCCAGGCCGCCAGGAACGCCGCGCGCTCCATGAGTCGCATCTTCGTGCGAATCCCGACGGCGCCGAGATAGTTGGTCGCCGCTTCTGCCGTCGTCACGAACGGCGGCGTCGGCACGAAATCGCCGACGTCGATCCCGTTCGGATAGCCCGCCTCGGCGAGAAGCTGCTTGGCCTTCTGCGGATCGTACGGGAGCGGCGGCGCCTGCAGCGCGAACTCCATCACGCGCGGCACGATGACCCCGGCCGGCGGACAGTAGCCGAGACAGGAGACTTCGTTGATCGCCTGACGATTGAGCGCGTAGTTGGCGGCGAGCCGCACGCGTTTGTCGTGCCACGGAGATTTCGGATCCCACTGCTCGGCGAACTCGATCCAGTAGATCGACGCGTGCTTCGACGGGACGAGCTGCAACCGTGAGTCGCGCTTCACGTTCTGCGCGTCCTCGCCGTCGAGCGCATAGGCGATGTCGGCTTCGCCGTTCTTCAGCATCGCCACCCGCGTCGTCCCCTCGGGAACGCTCTTCATGACGTAGCGCTTGACGAGGGGCACGCGGCGCCAGTAGCCCGTGTACGCCTCGACCACGACCTCGACGCCCGGCTTGTGGCTCACGAAGCGGTAGGGGCCGGCGCCGATCGGTTGCTTTCGGAAGCCTTCGTCGCCGACCTGGGTCACGTACTTCTTGGGAACGACGATGCCGGCGGCGGTGGCGGTCGTCCCGTAGAAGGTCATGAAGTCCGGCCACGGCTCGTTCAGAAGGAAGCGCACCGTCAGCGGATCCACGATCTCGACCTGACGGACGTGTCCCTGGAGTTCCTTCGCTCCGGCGCCGCGATAGCGCTCGAAGCTGAACTTCACGTCCTCGGTGGTGATGGGATCGCCGTTGTGGAACTTGAGATCGCGCCGCAGCTTGAACTCGTACGCGAGCCCGTCGGCGCTCTCCGTCCACGACTCGGCCAGGCTCGGCGACATCTTGCCCTTGCCCGGCAGCGGGCGGACGAGCGCGTCGTGGAGCGCGAAGAGAATGCCGAACGGTGTGATCTGGGGCGGAGCCGTGGACGGATCGAACCAGGTCGGCGCGATGGTCACGTGCCAGGCCACGATGACATCTCCGGCCGGCGCCGTCTGCGCGGCAGTGTCCTGGATCGATCCCAGCATCACGAGCAGCAACGTCAGCATCACGACCGCGCCATATCGATGTGCGCGCATGTGCCTCTCCATTCGAATGACGATCAGGGTCAGTCGCTTCGGGGCGAGTATATTCGACTCGATGAAGCTGATGAAGCTGTGGTGGGCCGGGGTTCTGGCCGTGGCCGCCGTGTCGCTCCTCGCCTGCGGGACGCCGCCCCCTCCGCTGACGACGCCGGTCGGGATGATGCCGGACCTGCGCGGAACCTGGAACGGCACCTGGGGCGGGGCTCCCCTGACGCTCGTCATCCTCGATCAGCGGGATGCCGAGCCGATCGGCGGCGTTTCAGTCGGTCCCTGGCAGGTGTTCGGGCGAGATCTGCCGGGCGTGTCCGGCATCCTGAGCGTCAGGGTCCGCAACGAGATGGTCTCGGTCAACGTGCAGGGGCGACTCGGCGAGCTCGAACGGACGGCTCACCCTGGTGCTCGAGCCCGCGACGGTGAACGGCGGGTGGATCAGCCTGACCCGGCTCGAGGAGAACCGGCTGGCGGGAGCTGGAACGGCGCAGATGAGCTGGGAGCCGCGGGGGCCCGTGGAGCTGATTCGTCAGCCCCAGGGCCCCGCGGCCAAGCCGCCGGCCTAGACGCTCACCGCCGCGAGCTCACATCTTGCCGTCGCCGTCGGCCTGGAACCAGGTGTAGTCCCACACACTGACCCGATAGCTGGCGGTTGCCGGCAAGTTCGGGACTTCGAAATACGCGCGCCCGAAGCCGCCCACGCCTCCGGGCACGTAAGCGATCCGCTGCCCCACCACCGCCCCCCCGGAGTCGACCGCCTGCGCGAGCAGGCGCAGGCTGGTGGCGAACTCCCCGTTGCGGTTGTAGACGTAGCCGGCGACCTTGCGCGAGCTCTGGCTCTGCTCGGTCGCCGTCCACTCGAGCGAGAAGTGGCGCTCCCAGCCTGCCGTCAACGTCGTGGCCGTCATGCTCAGAGGAAGCGGGGCGCCGATCTCCGCGCACGCCGCGCTCATCGTCGCAATCAGACCGAGCAGGAGGCCGAGGCGAATCGCTTTCATGGAGCGGTCCTCATTTCATCGACAAGTTGGCGGCCTTCACGGCCGCCAGCACTTCGGCCGGCTCGAGGAGGTTCAGCGGACTGTCCATGACCTTGACGTACTTGATGGTCCCGGTCTTGTCGATGATGAAGTACGCCCGCTTCGCATAGCGGTAGACCGGGCTGGCTTCGTTCATCTCCATGGCACCGTACGCCGGCAGCATCTGTCGGCGGAAATCCGAGAGGAGGAGCTGCTTGGACTGCTGATCCTTCTGCCACGCGGCGAGCGCGAGATGGTGATCCGTGCTAACGCCCACGACCTGGGCGCCGGCGGCTTCGAACTGCGGCAGCGCAGCCTCGAAGCCGGCAAGCTCTTTGGTTCACGTCGGGGTGAACGCGGCGATGAAGGTATAGATGACGACGGGTCCCTTGGCCGTCAGGTCCGACAGCTTGACGGGCTTGCCGTCAGTCCCGTTGAGGGCGAAGTCGGGCGCTTTCTGCCCGGCCTCCAGGGCGACGGCCGCGCTGGTCAGGACCAGGACGGCGAGCGCGCTCAGGACGAGAATCCGGCTCACGGCGCGTGTGGTGGACATGGCTCCTCCTTGGTATAGGATCGCTCCCTCGGATCTTACTCGTAACCCCCGGCCGGGGCACGCGGTTCCGGCGACCCGGCCGCCGGCCGGTGTGGACCCCGAGCGGCAGACTCCGACTCCCGGGCCCCCGAGGCGACCCACGGGTCCTCGGGACCTCCGGCCCGTCAAGGCGCGCACCCGCCGACCGACCGAGGCTTGAATACCGCGCCCGACCGCGCGAGACTCGTCGCGCTCCCGTCGAGCGCGGGAGCCCGGAGCGAACGCGCGCCGCGCGCCGCGCCGAAGACGTCATCCCGATGCTCTTCAACCAGGAGGAAGCGACGATGAGGATCCGAGCGAGCATCGCGACCATCGCTATGGTCGCGCTCGTGGCATCCGCGGGCAGCGCGACGCGCGGCGCGGCGGCGGACAAGACGCTCACGATCGGCGTGCTGGGGCCGCTCTCCGGCGGCGCCGCGTCGTACGGCGTGGAGCTGGTGCGCGGCGCCGAGATGAGGGCCGACGAGATCAACAAGGCCGGCGGCCTCAAGGTCGGCAACGACGTCTATCACATCAAGATCGTGAGCTACGACCACAAGGCGCTCGCGGCGGACGCGGCCACCGCGGCCAACAAGCTCGTGTTCCAGGACAAGGTGAAGTACATCATCGGCAACGCGGTCGGCGCCACCTGCAACGCCGTCCAGACCGTGACGGAGCCCGAGAAGGTCCTGTTCTCGTTCGTGTGCTGGGGAACGGCCAACCTCGGCCCGGACAAGCCGTACTCGTTCCGGGCGATGCTGAGCCAGTGGGAAGTGGCCGATCCGTTCTATCGCTGGGTGAAGGAAAAACATCCGCAGATCAAGCGCGTGGCGCTCATCTCGCCCAACGATACCAGCGGCAAGGACACCAACACCGCAATCGTCAAGGCGCTCAAAGGCCTCGGCTTCGAGGTCGCGGCCGATGAGTACTACGAGCGCGGCACCAAGGACTTCTACCCGATCCTCACCAAGCTCCTGGCGGCCAAACCGGACATGCTCGACGTCGCCGCGGCGCCGGCCGGCGAAGGCGGGCTCATCCTCAAGCAGGCGCGCGAGCTCGGCTTCAAGGGGGCCAAGGGCTGGACCGCCGGGACCAATCCGTTCACGATCATCGGCGTCGCCGGCAAGGAAGCGGCCGAGGGCGTGTGGAGCCCGCTCAACATCAACGTGAAGAGCGATTTCGTCAGCCAGACCGTGCGCCGGTTCGGCGAGGAGTACGAGAAGCGCTACAAGGAAGTGCCCGGCGTGATCGCCATCGCCAACTACGCCGCCTTCGACGTGATCACCAAGGCCATGCAGGACGCGCGCTCGCTCGACACCGACAAGGTGCTGGCCGCGCTGACCCAGAAGCCCTTCGACACGGTGTGGGGCAAGCTGGTTCTCGGCGGCAAGGACACGTACGGCATCGATCGGCAGTTCCTGTACCCGATGGTCATCAGCGAGGTCCGCGACGGCAAAGTGGTCGACATCGCTCAAGTGCTGCCGGCCGCGTTGAAGAAATGAGGGACTCGGCTCGCTAGAGGCCGCGGGCGATTCGTGTCGATCGAGCTCCTCGTCCAGGCGCTGCTGAACGGCTTCGGCCTGGCGATGGCCTACGTGCTGGTCGCCCTCGGCCTCACCCTCATCTTCTCCATTCTCGAGATCATCAACTTCGCTCACGGCGAGTTCTACATGCTCGGGGGCTACGTCACCTACTACGTCTACGGGCTCTTCGGCCTGAACTACTTTGCGACGCTCGTGCTCGCGATCGTCACGGTCGGCATCGTCGGCGTGGTCGCCGAGCGGCTGATCTTCCACGACCTGCGCGGCCGAGCGCTCAACGCGTTCATCGTGTCGCTCGGGCTCCTGTGGGTCATGCAGGCCGGCGCGCAGCTCGGGTTCGGCGTCCTCGACAAGCCCGTGCCGTCCGCGTTCTCGGGAGTCGTACGCGTGTTCGGGCTGGTGATGTCGGTCGAGCGGATGGTGGTGAGCCTCACCGCGATCGTGCTCATCGTCGGGCTCTACCTGTTCCTGCGTCTGAGCCGGCCCGGCCGCGCCATGCGTGCGGTCGCCCAGGATCCCGACGCCGCCGCGCTCCAGGGGGTCAACATCGACGCCGTCTCCGCCCTCGGCTTCGGTGTCGGCTGCGCGCTCGCCGGCGGCGCGGGCGGCCTGCTGGCCCCGCTCTTCGCGGTGAGCCCAACGATGGGCGCGCTGCCGGTCGTCAAGGCGTTCATCATTATTATCGTCGGCGGCATGGGCAGCCTGCCGGGGGCCGTCCTGGGCGGCCTCCTCCTGGGTGGCGTCGAGGGCCTCGGCGCGCTCTTCATGGGCAGCGCCGCCGTCAACATCCTCGGCTTTCTCATGGTGATCGTGGTCCTGCTCGTGCGGCCGCGTGGGCTCGTCGGTGGAGCGTAGCGCCGCGGCGCCCGCGGCGGGCGTGGCGCTGATCGCGGCGGCGGCGGCCATGCTGCCGCTGCTCACACGCGACTCCTATTACCTGGACGTCGCGACCACGATCCTCATGAACCTCACCTTGACGATGAGCTTTCGGCTACAGGTCAGCACCGGCCAGATCAACATGGCGCACATCTCGTTCATGGGGATCGGCGCCTACGCGTCGGCGCTCCTCGTGACGCGGGTGGGGCTGTCGTTCTGGGCCACGCTCTGGATCGGCGCGCTGGTAGCGGCCCTGCTGGCCGTGCCGATCGGCAGCGTGGCGCTGCGCGTGAGCGGCCCCTACTACTTCCTCATCACGTTCGCGTTCTCCGAAGTCGTGCGGCTCTTCTTCAACAACTTCTTCGAAGGGCTGTTCGGCGGGCCCTCGGGGCTGGTCGGCATTCCGAAGCCCGGCCGCCTGCTCGGCGCTGATCCTTCGACGGCAAGCTCGAGCTCTACTGGCTGATGGGCGCGATCAGTGTCGTCGTGGTGCTGGCACTCGTGCGTCTGGACTACTCGCGGTTCGGCCTCGCGGCGGCGCGATCCGCCAGACCGACGTCTAGCCGACGCTTGGGCGTGTGCGTCTTCCGCTACAAGCTGGCGGCCTTCGTCCTGGGGAGCTTCATGGCTGGGTTGACGGGCGCGTTTTTCGCCCATTCACACCAGGTTCTACAGGCGGGCGACTTCGGCCTCGAGCCGATGGTTCTGCTGGTGGTCTTCACCGTCATCGGCGGGGCCGGCAGCGTCTGGGGGCCGGTGATCGGGACCATCGCGCTGACTGTCGCCGCGGAGTTCATGCGTGAGCTCCACCACTATGAGATCCTCCTCTTCGGAACCGTGCTCATCTTGACCACGCTCTTGCTCCCGCAGGGGCTCGTGGCGCTGCCCGGATGGCTCGTGCGCGTCGTGCAGGATCGAGGTCGAAGGACCGCGCCATGGGAGCCAGGGGTGCTTCTTGAGCTGCGGCGTGTCAGCCGGCGCTTTGGGGGGTTGCAGGCCGTCGCCGATCTGTCGATGGCGGTGAGGCCTGGATCCATCCACGGGCTCATCGGCCCGAACGGCGCCGGCAAGAGCACGGTGTTCAACCTTATCTCCGGCGTCGTCCCACTTTCGGCCGGGGAAGTCCTTTTCCGAGGCGAGCGCATCTCCGGTCTTCGGCCGTCGGAGATCTGCCGACGCGGCGTCGCGCGCACCTTCCAGGCGACGACGCTCTTTCGAGAGTACACGGTGTTCCAGAACCTCCTTGTCGCCGTTCACCTTCGCGCCGCCGACGGCCTCTGGCCGGCACTCGGGGCCTCGCCGACCTACCGCCGGAAGGAAGAACGGGCGGTCGCCCACGCCCGCGACACTCCTCGCATCCTTCGGGCTCGGGGACCCGGCCCGAGCCCGGCGGCGGCCACCTTCCGCACCGGGACCAGAAGGCGCTGAGTATCGCCATGGTCGTGGCCACCGGCGCCGAGCTCGTTCTGCTGGACGAGCCGCTGGCCGGGCTCACCGGCCAGGAGCGCCACGAGACGCTGCAGTACTGCGGCGCCTCCGGGAGCAAGGGATGACGATTCTGCTGGTTGAGCACGACATGAGAGCGGTGATGGGCCTCTGCGACGTCGTCACCGTGCTGGATCACGGCGTCCGCATCGCGGAAGGCATGCCGCGCGAGGTCCAGGAGAACGCGGCGGTCATCGAGGCCTACCTTGGGACGGAGGGCGCGGGTGCTTGAGGTCAGCGGCCTCTCCGTGCGCTACGGCAACGTGGTTGCGGTGGACGGCGTGTCGCTCACCGTCGGTCAGGGCGAGATCGTCGCGTTGATCGGCCCGAACGGCGCCGGCAAGACCTCCACGCTCCGCGCCATCTCGGGGTTGGTGCGCCCCCGGCGGGCCGAATCGTCTTCAGCGGAACCGACATCTCCGGATGGAAGGCTCATCGGGTCGTGGCGCTGGGGGTGGGTCACGCCCCCGAGGGGCGACGGCTCTTCCCACAGATGACGGTGACGGAGAACCTGAAGATGGGCGCCTACCGGGCGCGACGGGCAGGCCATCGCGGCACGCTGGATGAGGTCTTGCAGCGCTTCCCGCGGTTAGCGGAGCGCCGTCACCAGCGGGCCGGCACGCTGTCCGGTGGCGAGCAGCAGATGCTAGCCATCGGCCGGGCCCTCATGTCGAAGCCCCGGATGCTGATCCTGGACGAGCTGTCCTTCGGGCTGGCTCCGCTGGTGGTGCGAGAGATGGGCCGGATCATCGACGCGATCAATCGCGATCGGCAGGTCACGGTGCTTCTCGTCGAGCAGAATGCACGGATGGCCCTGTCCATCTCCTCCCGCACCTACGTCATGGAAACCGGTCGCATTGTGCTCGACGGGCCCCGCGAGTCTGCGCGAGAGCCAGCATGTCAAAGCGGCCTACCTGGGCGGCTGATGGACAGGCTGGAGGCATCGCCATGAAGTTCGCGACTCGGCTCACGGACGATCTCATCGCGCGCTATCGGCAATCCGGGCACTGGGGCTCCGAGACGTTCTACGCGATCCTGTCCGCTCGGGCCGCGGCGCATCCCGATCGCATCGCGATCGTCGACCGTGGACGCCGCGTCACCTATGCCGAGCTCAAGACGCGAGTCGACCGGGTCGCGACCGGATTCGCGGCACTCGGCATCGGACCTGGCGACGTGGTCACCATCCAGCTGCCGAACTGGATCGAGTTCGCCTACGTCTTCTTTGCGCTCGAACGTATTGGGGCGGTGGCGAACCAGATCGGGCCCGACTTCAGGAGCCGGGAAGTCGAGTACATCCTACGCTTCTCGGAGAGCCATGCCTTCGTCTGCCCGGCGACCTTCAGGGGCTTCGATTACGTGCCGATGATCCGCGAGCTCCGCGCCGGCCTCCCGATCTCAAGATCGTGTGTGTCCTCGGGCGCCCGTATGGCGGCGCGACTCCGGCCCCGTTTCCCTGGACGACAGCTCGTGGTGAACACCGCCGCCGTGCCTGCGCCCGGCGCCGGCCAGGGCGCGAACGACGTCATGCGGATGGCGTTCACCTCCGGCACGACCGGCAACCCCAAAGGCGTCACCCACAGCTTCAACACTACCCTACCCGCGTGCCGCATCCTGAACAGCGCCATGGGTGTCCCCCGGACGAGGTCTTCCTGATCTACCTACCCCTCGGCCTCAACTGGGGGTACCTGACCCTCCTGCAGACGATGATGGCGGGCGCGCGTGCGGTGCTCCTCGACCGCTTCAGCGCCCGGGCGGCGCTCGAGCTGATCGAGCGAGAGCGCGTCACGTTCATCCCGACCGCGCCGGCCTCGCTCATTGCCATGCTCAACGACCCTGAGCTCGGGCGCTTCGACCTGTCGTCGCTCCGCGTGGTCATCACCGGCGGCGCCTCCTGTCCGGTCGAGACGATCCGCGCGTTCCGGGCGCGGATGCCCGGACACCTGATCGAGCTCTACGGCATGCTCGAGACCGGCTTTCACACCTTCACCCGCCTCGACGGACGACCCCGAAGCCGTGACCGGCACGGTCGGCACCGGCCCCTCGGGCATGGGGCTCCGGCTGATCGACGAGTCGGGGCACGACGTCCCGCCCGGCGCCGAAGGCGAGATCGCGGCGCTCGGGCCCTCGGTGCACCTCGGCTATCACAAGAATCCCCCGGCCAACGCCGAGCTCTTCACCGGCGACGGCTGGTTTCGCACCGGCGACCTCGGTCAGTTCGATGCAGCCGGCAACGTGAAGATCGTCGGGCGGCTGAAGGAGATGATCAACCGCGGCGGCAAGAAGTTCTTTCCGCGCGAGATCGAGGAGCTTCTCTACACCCATCCCCAGATCCTGCACGCGGCCATCGTCGGGGTGCCGGACCCGCGCCTCGGCGAGCGCAACTGTCTCTGCGTGATCCCCCGTCCCGGACAGCCATCGCGCTCGACGAGGTGGTAGCCTTTCTCAAAGACCGGATCGCGACCTATAAGCTTCCAGAGGCGATCGAGATCTTCGACGAGCTCCCGTTCACGCCGACCGGGAAGATCCAGCGCCACGTGCTCGTGAAGCGCGTGCTCGAACGCCGCGGGGTCTAGTCTTTGCCGAACCGGATGATCGTGTAGCCCAGGGCGGAGACTTCGCCCTGGCGGATCCGCCGGTCGAGTCCTTGATGCGCCTCGGCAACGGTCTGCTCTTCCTCCCGGCGGTCGCCACGGCGCCGATCAGCATGACCTTCACACCGCTCACGCCCGCCAGCTCGCGCTGGAGATGCTCGTAGAGGGCGGTCTCCTTGGCGCTGACGACGAGCAGGAGACGAACTCCCGGGAACGAGCGCGAGGGCATCCGGTTGAGGAGGTCGACGGTGTGGCGGCGGCAGAATCCCGTGGGTCTCAGCGGGATCGTCGAGCGGCGCCCGCTCTCCCAGGATGGCCGGTTGCCCCTCGTTTTGACACCAGGCGCAAGCGACTTTCATCTCCCGCCGCGCGCCCGAGCCCCGATCGTGCCCCGCTGTTCCATGCTTCCCCTTGAGATGCTGTAAAGCACGGCGAGTGCCACACGATTCCGGATTTCGCCGGCGGTCCCGATCGAAGGTTCTCGGCAACTTGCGGCTCGGGCGCGAAGCGTGCCCAAGCCTGATTGGCAAAACCTGACAATTTCGGATGGACGTCGGGGATCAGTAAGCGGTCGCGGGACGGCTCCTCGGCGGTCGCACGCCGAGGCCGCCGATCGCGTGCGACCGTGGCCCGCAGAAACTGGGCGACGAGCTCGGGCAGGGTTCCCGGCTCGAACGGTTTCGGGATGAATCCGATGCCGCCGGCCCTCACGAGCTGGTTCGCCTCGGCGGCGGTGCCGGACCTGAACGCGACCGGGGAATGCCCCGCGTCGCGGCGTCGGACTTCAGCGCACCGACCACCGCCAGGCCGCCCATCTCGGGCATGGCTTGAGTCGGTCGGCCTTGCCCATGGGCCATCGCGTCCGCCTGCCCTTCGCCGGCCGATGCGTCGCGCGAGCGCGACCAGTACGCACGGCGGCTCGCCGGCGACACAGGCGACGAAATCCGCGTCGAGGAGCGCCTTGGTGCTCTTCGACGGCGGTGAGGCCGGGGCGCTTGATGACGAACGCGTCGGCGCGCGCTGCGCTACTCCGTGAAGCCCTTGCCCTCGTTCGCCACTGGTCAACAAACACGCCGGCGTCCAGAAGGCGTCGACCGCTCTGTTTCTTGAACTCGAGCAGACCATCGCGCAGGACTTGAGTCCCGACCGAATAGATCGAGCCCAGAACATCGGACCTCCCCCGATCGGCCACGGGCCAGCCCGTAGCCGTAAAGCCCAGATCACGTCGATGTCACTGGCGCGAAACGCGATCTTCTCCTCGAGGATCTTGCGCGCCCTCGTTGATCATGGGATAGAGCAGGCGCTGCAAGATCTCGTCGTCGCCGATCGGGCGCCGGGTGATGCCCATCGACGTCGAGACGTCGACGATGATCTCCTCGACCTCCGGATCGGGGATCGGCGTCCGGTCGCCCTTCTCGTACTTGAAGTAGCCCGCGCCCGTCTTCTGTCCGAATCGACCGAGCTCGCAGATGCGATCGGCGACCGGAGCCTTCGCCCCGCGCCCCTTGCGGATGCGCCAGCCGACGTCGAGGCCGGCGAGATCGCCCATCGCGAACGGCCCCATCGGGAAGCCGAAGTCGGTGAGCACGCGGTCCACCTGGTGGGGCGCGGCGCCCTCGAGGATGAGCTTTTCGGCCTGCAGGCCGCGCTGGTGGAGCATGCGGTTACCGACGAACCCGTAGCAGACGCCCACGAGCACCGGCACCTTGCCAATGCGGCGCCCGACGGTCATGGCGGTGGCAATCGTGGTCTTCGATGACTTCTGGCCGCGCACGTTCTCCAGGAGCCGCATCACGTTGGCCGGGCTGAAGAAGTGGGTGCCGATCACGCTCTCGGGTCGCTTCGTGGCCGAGGCGATCTCGTCGACGTCGAGCGTGGAGGTGTTGGTCGCCAGGACCGCGTCGGGCTTGCAGATGGCGTCGAGCTTGGCGAAGACCTCCTTCTTGATCGGCATCTCCTCGAACACCGCCTCGATGACGATGTCGGCGTCAGCGGCGGCCTTGAAGTCGACGCTCCCGGTAATGAGCCCCATCCGCTTCTCGACGTCCGCCTGGGTCAGCCGCCCGCGTGATGCGGTCGCCTCGTAGTTCTTCCGCACGATGCCGAGGCCGCGGTCGAGCGCGTCCTGCGCCATCTCGACGACGGTGACGGGAATCCCGGCGTTGGCGAAGTTCATCGCGATGCCGCCGCCCATGGTCCCGGCGCCGATCACCGCCGCCTTCTTGATCTCCTTGGCCGGCGTGTCCGCCGCCACGTCGGGGATCTTGGCCGCCTCACGCTCGGCGAAGAAGAAGTAGCGCTGGGCCTTCGACTCGGGCGAGTTCAGGAGCTCGACGAAGAGCTCGCGCTCGCGCTTGAGCCCTTCCGCGAACGGCAGGTTCACCGCCGCCTCGACCGCTTTGATGCAGTTCTCCGGCGCGCGGAAACCGCGGGTCTGGCGCGCGACGCTCTTCCTGAACTCGGCGAAGATCTCCGGCTTGCCCCGCGCCGGCGCGATCTTGTCGTCGAGATCGCGGATCTTCTTGAGCGGCCGCTTCTCGTTGAGCGCCTTCTCGGCGAACGCGACGCCGGCCGCGGTGAGATCGCCGTCCACGAGCTCGTCGATCAAGCCGACCTTGAGCGCCTCGTCGGCGCCGATCGGATCGCCGCTGACGATCATCTGCAGCGCTTTCTGCGGACCGACCACGCGCGGTAGCCGCTGCGTGCCGCCCGCACCGGGGAGGATGCCCAGCTTCACCTCGGGCAGGCCGAAGCGGGCGCTCTTCACGCCGACGCGATAGTGACAGGCCAGGGTGACCTCGAGCCCGCCGCCGAGCGCCGTCCCGTGGATCGCCGACACGACCGGCTTGGGCGAGCCCTCGATCATGTCGAGCACGGCGAAGAGCCCCGGCTCGACCGGCGGCCTGCCGAACTCGGTGATGTCGGCGCCCGCGATGAACGTACGGCCGGAGCAGACGATGACAATCGCCTGCACGGCGCTCTCGGCGATCGCCTGCTTGATTCCGTCGTGCAGCCCTTTGCGCACGTGCTGGCTCAGCGCGTTGACGGGCGGGTTGTCGACGGTCAGCACGGCCACGCGGCCGCGGCTGCTGAGGTCTACGGACTGGGTGATCTTCGCCATGTACGGCTCCTCCGGAGCGCTCGCCTCGCAGCGCGACGCCGCTCGGCTCGCAAAGTGGCGCCTATGATACCCCGCGACGGCCGGGCGAGGCTCAGCAGCCGAGCCGGGCCGCGAGGTCGACGAAATCGCTCGCGACGACGTCCCATTCGCGCGCGGGCTTCACGTCCTTCGCCTGCCCGGGCCCATGCTCGTTCGGCCGCGGCACGAACGCCGTGCGCAAGCCGACCGCGCTCGCGGCGGCGAGATCTCCGTTGTGGGCGGCGACCATCATGCACTCGCCCGGTTTGAGCCCCAGGAGCGCCGCCGTCGTCAGATACGCCTCGGGCTGCGGCTTGTAATGGTGCGCGACCTCGGCGCCGAGCACGGTGTCCCACGGCAGCCCGCCGTATTTGGCCATGTTCACGATCAGCGCGACGTTACCGTTCGAGAGCGTCGCGAGGACGAATTTCGTCTTGAGCCGCGTGAGGCCGGGCACGGAATCGGGCCAGGGATCGAGGCGATGCCACGCCCGGTTCAGATGGTCGATCTCCGGCTCCGAGAGGCCCTTGATGCCGAACTGGACCAGGAGCTTGTCGAGGCTCTCGCGATGGAGATCGTCGAGCTTCGTCCACGGGCGGCGGCCGTTGCGCACCTCGTCCATCGCCGGCTGGTAGAGCCCGCGCCACGCGTCGGCGAACTTGGCCCAGTCGACGCCGAGCCCCTTCTTGTTGCCGAGCGCCTCGCCCTCGCGAATGAGGCTCGATCGCCAGTCCACGACGGTGCCGAAGACGTCGAACGTGAGCGCCTTGACGTTCTCGATGGCCATGACCACTCCGATCTAGGCGGCGAGGAGTTGGGACCCTCACGCGTGGCGATGGTGGGAGCGCTGGTAGTGGGCGCGGAGCGCGTCCGAGCCGAAGTCGTTTCGCGGATCGTGCCAGACCGAGTGGATGTGGTTCGCCCGGTTCTGCGAGTTGTCGTACTCGATGAGGAGCGTCGGGCCGTGCAGGCGATAGTAGTGCGGCTGCCGCGGGTCGATCGGCCCGGCCCACGCGAAGCGCACGTTCTCGACACCGGCCTCGCGCATCCGGCGAAGCTCGTCGTCGGCGATGTCGGTTCGCATGTTCCGCGCGTACGTCTCGACCAGACGCAGCGCGAGCGCTCGCTGCTCGGCGTCGAGCTCGCCGAGCGGGACGCCGGCCGGCGTCTTGAGGCTGTCGGCGCGGCCGGGCCCGCTGACGATGTCGCCCGGGGAGTCGGCCGCGATCACCAGGCGGCCGCGCAGGCTCGGATCGATACCACGCGCGAGCGTGAACGCGAGATCCTGCTCCGCGGCGAGCGTACGCTGGCCGCGCTGCGGCCCCGAGGGTACTTCGGCTGGATTGGCGCCGAAGAATGCCGGGGTCACCGAGATCGGACGGCCGGGCACGAGGGTGAAGTTGAGCGAGAGATGGTGCCCCTCGAGGCGCCAGCCCCAGGGCGCGGATGCCTCCGGGGCACCGAACACGCTCACGTAGTATTTGTCGGGGTCGCGCAGGAGTCCGCCGAACGTCTCCAGCTGGCGCAGGATCTCCTCGAGCTTCATCACGTTGACGGCCTTCGTGTAGCCGACTCCGGAGAGCGTGGTCCTCATCAGCTCGTGCGCCGCCGCGCGGCCAGCGGCCGACATCTCCTTGAACGCGACGCCGGATCGGGAGCGCGGCACGTAGTGCCAGTTCATGCGCTCGTCCTGCGCGAACGGGAACATGGCGGCGCGGCGCTGTCCCGGTTCGAGCGCGGCGAGGAATGCGCCGGCCGCGCGCGCCATGGCGGCGCGGGTCGAGTCGCCCGTTTGGGCCCATACCGGTCGCGCGGCGGCCAGGACGGCCGTCACCAACGTCCCGTGAAGAAGCTCCCGGCGATCGATCGGGCTCATGACGCCCCCAATGCTACACTCCACCGCACGCCGAGTCTCGTGATGCGATTGTTCCTGCTGCTCGTGTCGCTCGGGCTCGCGATTCCCTCCCGCGCGGTCGCCGACGAGGCGGCGCTGTGGGAGCTGATGCGCGGCGGCGGTCAGGTCATCCTCATGCGCCACGCCGTGACGACGCCGGGTGTCGGCGATCCGACGGGCTTCAAGCTCGACGACTGCTCGACGCAGCGCAATCTCACCGACGCGGGGCGCGACGACGCGCGGCGCGTCGGGGCGACGTTCAAGGCGCGCTCCATTCCGGTCGGCCGCGTGCTCTCGAGCCCCTGGTGTCGGTGTCTGCAGACCGCACGTCTCGCGTTCGGCGCCGCGGAGCCCTGGGCGCCTCTGAGCAACCTCTTCGACAACCGCGCGGCCGAGACCGAGCAGCTACGCACGCTGCGCGATCTCGCGGGGCGCCGGCCGACCGCGGGCAACGTCGTGCTCGTCACCCACGGCTCCGTCGTGCTTCCCGCTCACCGGGATCCAGCCGGCGCCCGCCGAGCTGGTCGTGCTCACGCCAGAGGGCTCGAGCCGCTTTCGAGTCGCCGGACGCCTCACGCCCTGACTGCGCGCGGGCGTCAACGCGCGATGCCGAACGCGGCGGCCTTCCAGCGCGGATCGGTCGACGCATCGAGCCGGTCACGGACTCGCCGGAGCAGCCGCCCCGCGCCCGTCTCGCCCCAGAACCACCGCGCGATCTCTTCGCCGCCCGCGGTGGCTTTCATCGCCAGGTGGCCCTCGAAGTACAGCGACTTGAGGTCGTCCGCGCAGTAGCGGATGAAATTCGGCAGCGGTACATCCGCCGATCGCTCCGCCATGTCAGCGTCCCGGCCGTCGGCGAATTCCTCCAGGAAGCGCACCACGCCGCGGAAGCGCGTCGCGGGGATCCCGGTGAGCCCGAAATGGGTGCGGCCGCCATTCGTCTCGAGCCACCGCTCGTGATAGCGGCGCATCTGCGTCGTCTCCGTCGCGACGTCGTCCAGCACTCGCTCGGCCGGCGTGATCGCCGATGCCTGGGGCGGCGCCGCCGGCTGGTCGCCCGGCTCGGTGTCGTCCGGGAAGTCGCGGAGCACCGGCCCGACGGGCTCCGCCAGCAGCTCGAGCGCGGTGCGCAGCACCCGATGCTGGAGCCCGGGATCATTGGGGCGCCCGAACGCCATCCCGAACGGGAACGGCACGAAGAGCGCCCGCGGCGGCTTCACCTTCTCGGTGTGCTCGCGGACGAGGCTGATCGACGTCGTGGAAACCCCCGCCTGCTCCAGTGCGCGGGCCAGCACACCCCCGGTGTGCGTGCAGTTCGGTCAGGTCGGCGTGATCAGGGCCACGTCGACGCCCTCCTCGCGAAGGCGGCGCCCGACCTGGGGACCGGTCTCGTTCTCGATCCGCGCGACCTCGCGCTGAGCGCCCATGAACGAGTAGCAGCTCGGCCCGAGCGCGCCGAGCTCGCCGCGCGCGATCAGCTCGCGCAGGCGATCGATCGGGAACGAGATGTTGACGTCCCGCATCGTCGGCACGCGATCGAAGCCGATGCTCGTATGGCTCTGGATGATGTCGGCCGTCGGGGTCTCGGACGGCGATCACGCGGTAGGTCTGATCGCCGGGCGTGAAGAGGCGATCGCCACGGCGATGGAGACCGGCCGTCGTGACGATCGCGAGCCGGCAGGCGGCAAGCGGCTTCGCCGGGCGCGCGAACGGCGCCGTGTCGTTGACCTGCGCCGGAAAGGTCAGAAGGTTGTTCCGCGAGATCTGGGGCAGCCGGTCGAGCCGTGGCATCGAGACTCACCTCTCCATGTGTCGCCGGCGCCGTCACGGACCTTACGGGGCCGGCGCTCGGTTCCTGATATAAGGACACAGGAGAGGTCGCTCTGGAAGCGAAGAATCCCGAGATCCCGGACACCGGCCTCACCCTGCGGCAGTACTACATCATGGTCGGGCTCGGCGCCTTCGTCACGACGATCGCCCAGCCCGCCGTCATCGGACGGCTCCCGCTCCAGCTTCTCCTGAAAAACCAGCTGCACTTCTCGGCCCAGACGCTCGCGGCGTTCGCGGTCGTCGCGACCTTCGCGTGGAACGTGAAGCCGCTGGCCGGCATCATGTCCGACGCGTTTCCGCTCTTTGGAACCCGGCGCCGACACTACATGCTGCTCGGCGCCGGCATGGCGGCGGTCTGCTGGTTCTTGATGGGCGTCGTGCCCCGATCGTATCTGCCGCTGCTCCTCACGGCCTTCGGCGCCAACGCGTTCATGGTCATCGCGAGCACCGTGATGGGCGGCCTCATGGTCGAGGCGGGTCAGAAGTACGGCATCTCCGGCCGCATCACCTCGATCCGCCAGGCGCTCCAGAGCGTGGTGTCGCTGGGGAACGGCATCCTCGGCGGCTACCTCGCCGCGGTCGCGTTCGGCTGGACAGTCGGCATCGCGACGGCGCTGCTGCTCGTGCTGGCGATCACGACGTTCTTCGTCCTCACCGAGCGGCCCGCGGCGGTTCGCGACCAGGACGTGCTGACCAACGCGTCTCACGAGCTCGCCACGCTCGTCGGATCCCGGACGCTCTGGACGAGCGGCATCTTCCTCGCCCTCGTCTACATCTCGCCCGGCTTCACGACGCCACTCCTGTTCATGCAGACGGATACCTTGAACTTCAGCGCGCCCTACATCGGCCTGATGGAGAGCATCGAAGGCGCGGCCGGCCTCCTGGGCGCGCTGATCTACGGCGTCGTGTGCCGCCGGTTCAATCTGCGGCAGCTCCTCACGACGGCGATCGTGCTGAACGTGACGGTGACGCTCCTCTATCTCCGGTACAGCCACACGACGGCGCCGTTCATCCACGGCGACCGTCGGCTTCGCGGTGATCTGCTCGGAGCTGGCGCTCATGGACCTGGCGGTCCGATCGACCCCGCCGGGATGCGAGAGCCTCGGGTTCGCCCTGATGATGAGCGCCCGCAACTTCGCGCTGGGCGGCTCGGACCTGATCGGCTCGTGGCTGATCGACAGCCACGGCTGGGTCTTTCACGAGCTCGTCTGGCTCAACGCCGGAACGACGGCGCTGATCCTGTTCTTCATTCCATTCCTGCCGCGCGCCGTCATGAGCCGCAAGGACGGCGACGTCGCGCCAGGCCCGGCCGGCAGCCCACCCGCCGAGCCCTCGCCCGCTCGCGCGGTCTAGCCGCTTGACCCCGCCCGCCGCGGCCACTAAGCTGCGCGGCACGGTGGTGCGCTGACAAGATCATGACGACATTCTTGATGCTGCCCCCGCAAACACCGACGACGCGCGGCTGGGCCTCACGGCTCGCGTCCGCGCTGCCCCAGCTTTCCGTCGTGGTGGCCGAGACCGAGGCCGAGGCCGCGCGCGCCGTCGGCGGCGCCGAGGCGGCGTTCGGCACGATGCCGGACGCGTTGATCCGGGATGCCCGGCGCCTGCGCTGGCTCCAGGCGCCGCAGGCGGCGCCGCCGGCCGGCTACTATTCGCCGGCGCTGATCGGACACACGGCGACCGTGACCAACTTCCGCGAGATCTACAACGACCACATCGGCGCCCATATCATGGCGTTCGTCCTGGCGTTCGCCCGCGGATTCCACCACTACCTTCCGCGACAGCTGCGGCGAGAGTGGCGGCGGGAGCCCAATGACGGCGGCGTGATCCACCTGCCGGAGGCCACGGCGCTGATCGTCGGCGTCGGCGGGATCGGCAGCGAGGCGGCAAGGCTCGCGGCCGTCGTTCGGGATGCACGTCATGGGCATCGACGCGCGGCGTCGCGAAGCGCCCCCTGGCGTGTTGAAGCTCGACGGGCCTGAGGCGCTCGACTCGCTGCTGCCGCTGGCGGACTTCGTCATCCTGACCGTGCCGCACACGCCGGCGACCGAGCACTTCATGCACCGGGCGCGCTTCCAGCTCATGAAGCGCACCGCGTTCTTCATCAACATCGGGCGCGGCATGACGACGCGTCTCGACGACCTGGTCGCCGCGCTCCGTGCGGGCGAGATCGCCGGCGCCGGGCTCGACGTCTTCGAGCAAGAGCCGCTGCCGGCCGATCACCCGCTGTGGACGATGCCCGGCGTCCTCATCACGCCCCACACCGCCGGCCACGGCCCGCACCTGGACGAGCGCCGCTTCGAGATCCTGCTGGACAACTCGCGCCGCTTCCTGTCCGACCTGCCGCTGCGCAACGTGGTGGACAAGGCCAACTGGTTCTGAGGGGTAGGAGGAATGTCGATGGTCCAGGTAGAACGTCTCGGGTCGCAGATCGGCGCGGAGATCCACGGCGTCGACGTCAAGAAGCTCGACGACGCGACGTTCGCGGACATCTATCGCGCGTGGCTCGGCCACAACGTCGTCGTGGTGCCGGGCCAGGATCTCGCGATCGAAGACTTCCTGAGCTACAGCCGCCGCTTCGGCTTCGTGAGCCCGCACCCGTCGAAGATGACCCGCCATCCGGACTACCCGGAGATCACCCTGCTCGGCGTCAACAAGTTCGGCGCGGACGGCGCGCTCGACATGGCGATCTATCGGCGCGGCGCCGAGGGATGGCACACCGACGGCGCCTACGATCAGGAGCCGTTCAAGGCGACGCAGCTCTACGCGCTCGCCGTGCCGAGCCGGGGCGGCGACACGTTCTTCGCCAGCATGTACGCGGCCTACGACGCGCTCCCGCAGCGGCTCAAGGATCGTCTCGACGGGCGGGTCGGCGCCTTCACCTACGGCGGGCGCCGGAAGGCGACGGCGCTCCTCAACGAAGAGGACCGCGAGTGGAAGCCGGTCTTCCATCCGATCATTCGCACGCATCCCGAGACCGGGCGCAAGGCGCTCTACTTCGATCCCGGCAAGATCCTCCGGATCGAGGGACTCGAGGCGGCGGAGAGTGACGCGGTGATCGACGAGCTGACCGGCTACATGATCCAGCCCGACGGGCAATATCGCCACAAGTGGCGCAAGGGCGACATCGTGATCTGGGACAACCGCTGCTCCTATCACAAGGCGGCGGGTGACTATCCGCCCGAGGAAGACCGCATTCACTGGCGCGTGTCGATCAAGGAAGCGCGCATGACGATCGTCGCGCGCATGGTCACGCTCGAGCACGACGGGATTCCCGGCTACATGGCGCATCCCGAGGGGCCCGGGAAGCGCGCGGGGATCATGATGGTCCATCACGCGCACGGCGTCACGGCCGACTACAAGATCGATGCCTATCGGCTCGCGCAGCTCGGCTTCAACGTGCTCGTGCCGAGCCTCTTCAACATGTTCGGCGTTCCGGGAACGACGCACATCGGCCAGGGCGCCGAGCTGCAATCCAAGCACTCCGACGTCGAGTTCCTCGGCAAGATGGACGAGGCCTGGCAGTACCTCGTCGATCGAATGGGCTCCGATCCCGCGCGCACCGCCGCGATCGGGCACTGCATGGGCGGCCGGTTGCTCATTCCCTTCGCGGCCGATCATCCGCGGCTGCGCGCGCTCGTCCTCTATTACCCTTCGGTCCGCGACGAGCCCGAGACGTCCCACCGGCCGCGGCACGCGTTCAAGCTCGCGCGCACGCTCAAGTGCGCCGCGCTGGTGTTCTGCGGCGGCAAGGACTTCATCGCGACGCCGGCGATCCAGGGTCCGCTCTGGGAAAGCTTCATGGCAAACGGTCAGCCCGTCGAGTGGCACGCCTTCTCGGACGCGAACCACGGTTTCCGTCACCCCGACAACGATGGCTTCCAGCCTCACTACGCCGATCTCACCTGGCCGATCGTGACCGACTTCCTCCAGCGCAGGGTGTGATCGCGGTCGGCGTCGCGCTCCGCGCGGGGCAGGAGGCAGGCGGCGGTAGACGGATGATCGCCGGCGTGTTCGCGGGGCTCGGTGTGGCGATTGTCCTCGTGCTCTTCTCGGCTCCTGGTCCCGCGCTCGCCACGCCGTCCGAATCGCTCGCGGCCGGCGTCGAAGCCGTGATCGCCGACGCCGGCAAACGTCCCGACGCGGAGCGGCTCCATCGACTGTTTCAGATTCGCACCGACTACGTCATGCAGGAGTTCCCGGAGTACGCCACCTACGTCGGTATCCGGGGTCAGAACGACCGCTGGACGGATCACGCTCCGGACGCCATCGCGCGGCGCAAGGCCGCCCTCGAGCTGCCCGCGAAGGCGCTCGCCTCGATCAATCGCGCGGCGCTCTCTCCGGCCGACCGCCTCAACTACGATCTCTTCCGGCGCCAGGTCGAGGAGCGGCTCGAGGGCCGCCGGTTTCCCTGGGAGCTGATGCCCGTGAATCAGCTCGGCGGGATCCAGCAGAGCGTGCCGCAAATGCTCGGCGAGCAAATGCCCGCGAGCACCGAGGCGGACTACGAGGCCATTCTGAGCCGCCTGCGCGGCGCGCCCGTGCTGGTCGATCAGACGATCGCGCTGATGAAGGAAGGGCTCCGGCGCGGGATCACACCGCCGAAAATCACCCTGCGCGACGTTCCGGCTCAGACCGGCGCGATCCTCATCGAGGATCCCGCGAAGAGCCCGTTCCTCGCGGCCTTCCGCTCGATGCCCGCGTCGATTCCGGCGGACCGGCGTGATGCGCTGAAGGCCGACGCGGCGACGGTGCTCACGGCGCAGGTGGTGCCGGCCTTCCGCCGGTTCCGCGACTTTCTCGCGACCGAGTACGTGCCCCACTGCCGCGAGTCGCTGGCGGCCACCGCCCTGCCCGACGGCCAGGCCTGGTACGCCTATGCGGTCGCCTCCTCGACGACCACGCGGCTGACGCCGAAGCAGATTCACGAGATCGGCCTCGACGAGGTCAAGACGATCCGCGCCGAGATGGAGCGGGTCGTGCGCTCGACAGGCTTCGACCGTGACCTCGCAGCGTTCTTCGCGTTCGTGCGAAGCGATCCGCGGTTTTTCTACTCCCGGCCGGAAGACCTCCTGGCCGGCTATCGAGAGATCGCCAAGCGCGCCGACCCCGAAGTGATCAAGCTCTTCGGCCGCCTCCCGCGCCTGCCCTACGGCGTGATCGCGATGCCCGAGGCCTCCGCCGCGTCCCGGACCGCCGGCGCCTACGAGGGTGGATCGCTGGCCGCGGGCCGGCCCGGCTATTTCTACGCGAATCTCTCCGCCGTGAGCACGCGCCCCAAGTGGGAGATGGAAGCCCTGGTGCTCCACGAGGCCGTGCCCGGGCATCATCTGCAGATCGCGCTGGCCCAGGAGCAGACGGATCTTCCCGGACTTCAGGAGACACGGCGGGTACGACGCCTTCAGTGAAGGCTGGGGACTCTACGCCGAGACGCTCGGCTACGACATGGGCTTCTACAAGGATCCGTACGCGCACTTCGGCGCGCTCAACTATCAGATGTGGCGCGCGATCCGGCTCGTCGTCGACACCGGCATCCATGCCTTCGGCTGGAGCCGGCAGCAGGCGATCGATTACTTCAAGGCCAACTCGGCCAAGTCAGAGCAGGAGATCGCCGTCGAGATCGACCGCTACATCGTCTCGCCGGGTCAGGCGCTCTCCTACAAGATCGGGCAGCGCAAGTTCCTCGAGCTCCGAGCGCGCGCCGCGCGCGAGCTCGGCACGCGCTTCGATCTGCGTCTCTTCCACGACGCCGTGCTGGCCGACGGCGCCCTGCCGCTCGACATGCTGGACGCGCGCATCGACGAGTGGATCGCGCAGCGCAGGGCGCAGCCGACCCGAAACTGACGCGGTCCCGCGTCAGCCTTTGATCCCGAGCAGCTTCGCGGCCGTTCCGCCGAGCATCGCCACGCGCTCGGCGTCGCTCAAGCCCGGCGTGCCGAGGATGTGATCGACCGAGGTCGTCGTCCACGGGTACGGATAGTCCGTGCCCATCACGATCTGGCCCGAGCCCGTCTGGGCCACCAGGTGTCGCAGCGCCTCGGGCGTGAAGACGAGCGAGTCGAAGTAGAGCTGCCGGAGGTACTCGGTCGGCTTCTTCTTGAGCGGCGTGGTGCACCGGTTGGGGAACGTGACGCAGATCGCGTCGGATCGGTCCGCGTAGGACGGCAGGTAGCCGCCGCCGTGCGCCGCGCAGATCTTCAGCCCGGGAAAGTGGTCGAGCGTGCCCTCGAAGATCAGATGCGAGAGCGCGATCGTGGTCTCGAGCGGGTTGCCGATCGCGTTGTCGAGCCCGCCGCTGCCCTTCAGCCGGCTCCGGAGATCGGACGCCGCGCCGTCTCCCTGCGGGTGAATGAAGATCAGCACGCCCAGCTGCTCGGCCTTGGCCCAGAACGGATGGAACTTCGGGTCGGACAGATCCTCGCCGTTGACGCTGCCGCCGATCCCGGCGCCGCGCAGGCCGTACTTCTTGACGCCGTCTTCGAGCTGCTCGGCCGCGAGCTCGGGATGCTGCAGCGCCACCGACGCGAACGCGACGAACCGCTCGGGGTGCGCCGCGCAGGCTTCGGCGAGCTTTTCGTTCTGGATGCGGATCAGCTCGCGCGCGACGTCACGGTCGGCCTTGTACCAGTAGGGATTGATGCTCAGCGCCTCGACGTCGATGCCCTGCTCGTCCA
Organism: uncultured Candidatus Rokubacteria bacterium; assembly: GCA_963789955.1. Lineage (GTDB taxonomy): Bacteria > Methylomirabilota > Methylomirabilia > Rokubacteriales > CSP1-6 > AR31. The sequence goes on along the minus strand of CAWBMV010000001.1, from coordinate 584,012 downwards.
TCGCCTGGATCCGGTCCGTGGGCCGCGTCATCAGCAACGTCTGCGGCTCGACCTTACGCCCCATCAGCGCCATCGCCTCGGGGACGGCGCAGTGCGCGTGGACGTCGACCGTCTTGACGCGCCGGCCGTTCACGACGACCTCGCGGCGGCGCGTCTGCGCTTGGGCCGGCGTGGCGGCGGCGAGATTGCAGCCGACGAAGGCGATGCCGGCCACTCCGCTGGCGGTTTCCTCGACGAACTCACGGCGAGTGCTCATCGTGCCCTCCAAGACGTCGGCGCGCGGCGCGCGCGCGCCGGAGACCAAAGTCCAAAACCCGCGCGCAGGGTATCACACGGGCGGTGACGAGCGGCGAGCGGCGAGCCGCGGTGCGCTCGGAGTCGCGCGCCGTCCGGCCCAAAGTCCCTGGGCCGAAGGTCCCATGGTGGACACCTCCAGGTAGTTTTACCGTCGGCTCGCACGAGCTCGACACTTGGAGGTCACCATGAGACTTCTCGACCAGGTACTTGGTCGTCTCACCGGCCAACCCTCGGGCGGCCAGCGGCGCAACGCGCTCCTGGATCTCGCCACCGCGCTCATCCAGGGCCATCCCGGCGGGCTCGGCGGACTGGTCCAGCAGTTCACCGACGCGGGGCTCAGTCGCGAGGCCAGCTCGTGGGTGGGCACCGGGCAGAACCTGCCGCTCTCGGCCGAGCAGTTCTCGCAGGTGTTCGGCCAGGGCACCGTGCGCGCCCTGGGCGAGCAGTTCAATCTCAGCTCGGAATCGGCGTCGGCGGGGCTCGCGATTCTGCTTCCGGCGCTGATCGACCATCTCACGCCGAAGGGTCAGGTCGACTCCGAGACGCCGTTGACCGCGTCGCTCAGCCAGCTCCGCGGACGCTTCAACGTGTAGCGGACGAGGACGTGGAGCGGACTAGAAGAGAGGGCTGTTCGACTCGAGCCCGAGCACGGTGCGTCCGACCGCCTCGTAGTTCACGAACTGCAGCTGGTTGTGACGGGTGACCACCTCGGCGTCGCGCGCGTAGCGCTCGAGAGGGCTCGAGGTGAAGATCGACGTGGTCCCGGCGGTGGCGCAGACCATGTGGGTCGCCGTGGCCGCGCTCTGGGCCGCGTGCGTCATCGCCAGGCGGAGATCCGCGCGCTGGCGCTCGGTGATCGGCCGCGCGGCCACCGCGGTCTGCCACATCTCGCCCACGATGTCGAACAGGAGCGCGCGGCCCGACCTCAAGATCGCTTCCGCCTCGCCGATCTTGGCCTGCACGAGCGCGCGATCACGCAGGAGCTCCGACGACGACCGCGGCACCTTGATCTGCGCCAGCTCGACGAACGCGTCGATCGCGGCGCGGGCGACGCCGAGCCCCACGCAGCAGAAGCCGCACCCGGCCAGATCGAATCCGTGCATGCGATTCATCGGACCGGTGACTCGCGCCCGCAGATCGAGCGCCGAGAACGTCCGCTCCTCGGGCACGAAGAGGTCCTCGACCTCGATGTCGTGACTGCCGGTGCCCCGCAGCCCGCTCACGTCCCAGGTGTCGACGATGCGCGCGAGCGTCTTCGGATAGAAGTAGGCGATCCGGATCTCCTGGTCGCCGTTGGGCCGCAGGCGCGGCTTGTCGCCGTCGAAGACCTTGCACGCGCCGTGGAGCGCCGAGGAGTGCATGCAGCCGCTGGCGAAGAACCAGTGGCCGGTGACGCGGTAGCCGCCCGGCGCGGCGACGGCGCGCCCGCGCGGATTCGCCGACCCGGCCGAGATCCCGATCGGATCGCTGAAGAAGATCTCGCGGCGCACCTCCGGCGCGAACTGCGCGCTCTGCCGCAGGGTGTTGATCCCCATCGCCAGGCACCAGCCCGTCGAGCCGTCGGCGCGCGCGACCTCTTCGATGACGTGCAAGGTCGTCAGGACGTCGGCGCCGAGCCCGCCTTCGGCCTCCGGCAGCGCGACTCTGAAGAGCCGGGCGCTGGCGATCTCCAGGACCAGCTCGCGAGGAAGCTGTCGGGTGGCTTCGATCTCGGCGGCGCGCTCGCGGATGCGCGGCGCCAGCGCGCGGGCAATCGCCAACGGCGTGGTCGCTTCCGGTACCGTGTCCGTGATCATGGAGTCGGCGAGCGGCGAGGCCCCGCTCGCATCGCGCCATCCTGCGCCAGCCGCGGGCGCGCCGTCAAGCCGGACCGGGTCCGACGACCATCCGCTCGTGGAGCGCCGAGAGCATCTCGTCGACGGCCGCGCTCGCCCACATCGGGAAGAACGGCGACTCCTGGAGCGCACGCCAGTCGCGGATGAAGCGATCCCAGGCCTGCTCGCGGTTCTCCCCGGGCTTGGCCACCTGCATCGCCTCGGCCAGGCGCATCTTGTGATAGATCGCCGGGAACTCGAAGTACCGGTAGAGCGCCCGGTCGTACCACTGGCGGAGAACACCGCTGAAATCCACTCGCCGGCGGCCCAGCCACCAGCCGGCCTCGCGGGCGAGGTTCTCGGGAGTCCCGGTGTACGCGACGTACTGCTCGAAGGTCAGACCCTGCGCGAACCGCTCCGCCGTCACGATGCTCCTTCCGCGATTCACGGCCGAGAGCGTAGCGGCGGCCGCTTCGAGGGTCAAGGCGATTGCCCGCCTCGCACGACGTTGCCACTCTGGCCATCCCGAGGCCCCGTTAGTCGACTGATTTTGTGACGTTCTTGCCCGCCGCGCTCATGGCACCGCCCGTGCTCAATCCCCTCTGGAGCCTTCCATAAAAGCGGCCGAAAACGGAGGAGACAACGCCATGAGACGGGTACTGCTGATCCTGGCCACGATCACCCTGATGCTGCCGCCGACCGTGCTGATGGCCCAGTCGCCGAGCCCGCACAAACCGCGAAGGCTGACGAGACGGCCAAGGCGAGCAGCGACGGCAGCGTCATGAAGGACTCCTGGATCACGACGAAGACGAAGCTGGCGCTCACCACGGACGGTCGCACGAAGGCCCGCCACATCGCGGTCGAGACGCAGGCCGCCACCGTCATGCTGCGCGGCAAGGTATCGAGCACCGAGGAGCGCGCGGCCGCCGAGGACATCGCCCGCAACATCTCGGGCGTCGCCTACGTGAGCAACGCGCTGCAGATCGTTCCGGACGATCAGCGGCAGGCGATCGACGCGAAGGACGACGGGATCGCGACCGCCATCCGCGAACGGCTCGTCAAGGATTCGCAGCTCAAGGACTACGACATCAAGGTGCGCTCGGACAACAGCGTGGTGACCCTGAGAGGCAAGGTGTCTGACCCGAAGGTCAAGTCGCACGCGTCCGACGTCGTGCGCGGCGTGCCCGGCGTCCGGGCGGTCCGAAACGAGCTCGGCCTCAAGGGCTAGCTCGGCGCTCACCGAACCATGCTGGCTCAGGCGGACTTCCAGAGAGCCCTGGCACTCGCGCTCGGAGAATTCGCGGAAGCGTGGACGATCGTCGGCGAGTGCGCCCCGGTGGATCGCTTCGATGCGAGCCACTGGGGCTCGGGTCCGCAGAGCTTCCAGGTCACGCTTCGCCATCGCGTGACCGGACATCTCAAGGTGCTCGGCCGCCGGGTGACGTACGAGCCGGGTGCGAGCGTTCACCCGGCGGTCGCGCTCTCGCTGATCGGGGCCTATCGCCACGGGAACGCCGAGCCGATCCGCCGCTACTTCGAGGAGATCGGCGTCGCGGCGGTGACCGCCGCCGACACGACACACTTCTTCAGCCGTCCCGCGGCCGCCCCGTCCTCGCACGCTTCGGCCGATGAGCCGCTGGAGGTCCTGGCGTCCGGTTACGCGGTCGGCGCCGCCATGTCCGAGCCCAGAGCCGCGTCGTCGGTCAGCGAGATCGACGAAACCGACGCGGCGAGCAGCGGTCTACCCCAGCGCACCGCAGCGTCCAGGCCCTGGAGCCTCGGGCTTCGCAAGCCGAAATCGCCGGCGGCGATCGGCGGTCAGGCGCCGCCCGAGATCCGTCCGGCTGCCGGCGATCAGACGAAGCCTGCGCGTGCCCCCGGGAGTCGAAACGCGAACGCCGATGCTCGGTCGGCTCAGACGCGAGCTTCAGATCTGGTACTGGCGTCGGGGCGCCGGCAGCGGCCAGGACAAGGAGAAGTGGCACGCGCGTGATTGAAGCGGGCGAGGCGGCCGCGCGCGACCGCCCCGCCCGGTCCGGCCGCTAGTTCTTGCGGAAGGCGTCGAACAGCTCTCCGAACAGATCCCACTTCTCGCCGTTGAACTTCGCCAGCTGCTCCTGCTCGATCGGCGCGAAGTCGGTCGGGCTCGTGTTGACCTTGATCCCGGGCAGCAGCAGCGGCAGCTCGACGTTCTTGAGGCTGGCCGCCTGCCGCATGATGTTCTCGCGCGACAGATCGTTGCCGCACTGCTTGAGCACGTGCGTCATCAGCATGGCGACGTTGTAGCCGTACGCGTTCGACTGGTCGTCGAGGGCGCCCTCCGGGTAGTACTTCTTCATGAAGGCCACCCAGTCCGTGAAGCCCTTGTCGTTGCGCCACTGCGGATCGGTGACTTCCTTCATGTAGAGCGCGGTGATGAGATCCTTCGAGGCCTCGAGCCCGGCCGGCTTGAGCACGGTGGCCAGCGAGCTCGACACGTTGTTCAGGTAGTGCACGGGCTTCCAGCCGATGTCGTGCGCCTTCTTGATGGCCTGGACCGCGAACTTCGGGATCGTGATGTTGAAGAACACGGTGGCGCCGCTGTTCTTGAGATTCACGATCTGCGAGTCGATGGTGGGATCGGTGACCTCGTAGCTCTGCCTCATCACGATCATCTTCTTGTTGGCCTCGCCGAGCCCGTCCTCGAAGCCCTTCAGGTAGTCCTTCCCGTAGTCGTCGTTCTGGTACAGGATCCCGACCTTCGCGTTGGGGTGGTTCTTGAGCACGTGCGGCCGCGTAGACGCGGCCTTCCGTCTGGTAGTTGGGCTGGAAGCCCATCGTCCACGGGAAGTTCTGCGGGTCGTTCCACTTCGTGGCGCCGGTGGCCACGAAGAGGTGCGGCACCTTCTGCTGGTTCATGTACTTGTGGATGGCGCTGTTCGGCGGCGTGCCGAGGGTCTGGAAGAGCGCGGCGACCTGATCCTGCTCGACCAGCTTGCGCACCATCTCGACGGTCTTGGGCGGCGAGTAGCCGTCGTCGTAGCTGATGTAGTTGATCTTCCGCCCATTGACGCCGCCCTCGTCGTTGACCTTCTTGAAGTAGGCGCCGATGACCTTGCCGATCGTGCCGTAGGCCGAGGCCGGCCCGCTGTAGGGGTTGGTGTTGCCGATCTTGATCTCGGTGGCGGTGACGCCGACCACCGTCTGGGCACCGGCCGGGACAGTGGCCAGGGCGGCCATGCCCAGCGCGAGCACGATGGCGAGCAGTTGCCGGGTACGTCTCATGAAGACTCCTCCATTCAGGTCGTTGTGTGGGCCTGCGTGGGGACGGCGCTCCGCCCCTCCTGTTGAACTCGAGACCGGGTGGCCCGGATCCAGAGTAGCCGGATGCCCCCGGCGATGCCAAACGGCATGAGGTACATGAAGCCGATCAGGAACACGCCGAAGATCGCCCACGGGGCGGCTTTCGAGATGTCCTGGGCCCAGTTGGGCACGAACTGGATGAACAGGGCTCCGAAGACGGCGCCCGAGATCGACGCCAGGCCGCCGATGACGCTGCCGATCAGCAAGGTCACCGACAGGAACACGTTGAAGGAATCCGGCGCGACGTAGGCGATGACGGAGGCGGAGAGCGCCCCGGCCACTCCGGTATAGGCCGCGCTGACCCCGAAGACCAGCGACTTGTAGAGTGCGGTGTTGATCCCCATCGCCTCGGCGGCGATGTGGTTGTCCCGGATCGCGACGATGGCTCGCCCGATCCGCCCCTTCAGCAGATTCGACCCGAGCCAGAACAAGAGCACGAGCACACCCAGGGTCACGAAGTAGAGCCACTGATCGGGGTTCAGGTGGAGGCCGAACGGCGCGCTGGGCTTGCTCAGCACGAGACCCTGCGAGCCGCCGGTCCAGTGCTCGAAGTACTTGAGGATCTGCGGCACGGCCAGCGCCAGCGAGAAGGTGGCCAGCGCGAGATAGAGCCCTTCGAGGCGCAGCGCCGGGCAGGCCGAACAGGAACCCGACGATCAGGCACAGCACACCCGCGACCGGGAGGGTCCACGCGTAGGAGATGTTCCACCGGTCCATCATGATCGCGGAGGTGTAGGCGCCGACCGCGTAGAACGCGCCGTGGCCCAGCGAGAACTGGCCGTTGTAGCCGGTCAGCATGTTCAGGCCGAGGATCGCGATCGCGTAGATGTAGACCTGGGAGAACTGAAAGAGTCGAAAGTTGCTCATCATGAACGGCAAGGTGCACGCCGCCAGCAGGAGCGCCAGCAGACCGACGATGCGCGGCAGACGCGAGCCGCTCACACTCGCTTCACCACAGTGCTCCCGAAGAGCCCCGTCGGCTTGACCAGCAGGACGACGATGATCATCGCCAGCGCGACCGTGAACTTGAGCTCGGTGCCGATGAAGCTCACGTAGGTTCCGACCAGGTTCTCGACGACGCCGACGATGAAGCCGCCGAGGACCGCCCCGCCCGGGCTCGTGAAGCCGCCGAGCGTGGCCGCGGCGAAGGCGTAGATCTGCACGCCGCCCATGAGATTGGGCTCGAGGGTCAGGACCGGCGCCACCATCATCCCGGCGACGGCGCCGAACACGGCGGCCAGCCCCCAGCCGAGCGCGAGCATCCAGCCCACCCGGATTCCGACCAGCCGGCTCGAGACCGGGTTGTGCGCGGCCGCGCGCATGGCCAGGCCGAGCGGCGTGAACCGGAAGAAGAGATAGATGCAGAGGAGCACGAGCAGGGTGACCTGGATCTGCCCGACGTCGTGGGCGCCGAAGACGATGTTGTCGATCTTGAACGGATTCGACGGAAACGGGCTCGGGAACGGCTTCTGGACGTAGGTCCAGATCCAGCCGGCGACGCTGTTGCAGATGACCAGCAGCCCGAGCGTGACCATGACGATCGACAGGATCGGCGCGTTCTCGACCGGGCGGATCAGCACGCGCTCGATGACGACGCCGCCCACGAACGCGATCCCCAGGGTGGAGATGAACGCGACCCAGTAGGGCAGGCCGGCGTTGATCAGCGACCAGCAGATGTACGTGGCGAACATCGCCAGCTCGCCCTGCGCGAAGTTCACGACGTCGGTGGCCTGGTAGATCATGACCAGGGCGAGCGCCAGGGCGGCGTAGATGCCGCCGGTGGCGAGGCCCGACACGACCTGCTGGATGAAGATGTCCATCTCAGTATCCGAGGTACGCGCGGCGGATCGCGTCGTCTTTTCTCAGCACGTCCGAAGGTCCTTCCATCACGACGCGTCCGGTCTCGAGGAGAAACACGTGGTCGGCCAGGTCCAGGGCGAGCGCCGCGTTCTGTTCGACGAGGAGAATACTGACTCCCGTCTGGTTGACCGTCTTGAGGATCCTGAAGATCTCGCGCACGACGAGGGGCGCCAGACCCAGCGAAGGCTCGTCGAGGAGCAACAGGCGCGGGCGCAGCATGAGCGCGCGCGCGACCGCCAGCATCTGCTGCTCGCCGCCCGAGAGCGTGCCGGCCGCCTGGCGGCGCCGTTCGCGAAGGACGGGAAAGTAGCCGAACACGCGCTCGAAATCTTCGCTGAGGTTGCCGCGCTCGCGGCGGCCCCACGCGCCCAGCTTCAGATTTTCCTCGACGGTGAGATGGACGAAGGTGCCTCGCCCCTCGGGCGCGTGGGCGATGCCGAGCTGCACGACTTGCTCGGTGGCCTTCCGCTCCAGCGCCTCGCCCTCGAAGCGGATCGTGCCGGTCGTGCGCACCATGCGCGAGATGGAGCGCAACGTGGTGGTCTTCCCCGCCCCGTTGGCGCCGAGGATCGTGGTGATCCCGCCCTTCGCCATGCTGAAGCTGAGGCCGTGCAGCGCCTTCGTGCGACCGTAGAAGGCCTCGAGGCCCTGCACCTCCAGGATCGCGCTCACGCCGCTTCCCCGAGATAGGCGCGGATGACTTCCGGATTTCGCTGCACCTCGGCCGGCGTACCCTCGGCGATCTTCCGGCCGAAGTCCAGCACGACCACCTTGTCCGACACCTGCATGACCAGGCTCATGTGGTGCTCGACCAGCAGGATCGTCAGGCCCCGCTGGGCGCGGATCCGCTGGATGAGCGCACCGAGCGTGCCGACCTCCTCGTGATTGAGCCCGCCGGCCGGCTCGTCGAGGAGCAAGAGCTTCGGGCGGCTGGCCAGCGCCCGGGCCAGCTCGACGCGCTTGAGCGTGGCGAACGGCAATCCGGCGGCGGGATGGTGCGCGACCGGGCCGAGATCCAGGAAGTCCAGGAGCTCCTCGGCCTGGGCGCGGCATCCAGCTTCCTCGCGCCCGACCCAGCCGAGCTTGAGCGCGTTCGACAGAAAGTCGCTGGACGTGCGGCAGTGGGCGCCGACCATGACGTTCTGCAGGACGCTCTGCGTGGGGAAGAGGGCGAGATTCTGGAACGTGCGACCGATGCCGAGCCCCGCGATCTTGTGCGCCGGTTGGGTCAGAAGCGGGGCGCCCTCGAAGGTGACCGTCCCGGCCGACGCCGTGTAGAGACGGCTCAAGCAGTTGAACAAGGTGGTCTTGCCCGCGCCGTTCGGGCCGATCAAACCCACGATCTGTCGGGGCTCGATCGTCGAAGGAGACCCTATCGAGGGCGATGATGCCGCCGAACCGGACCGTGACGTCACGAACGCTGAGGATGGCCACCTGGCTCTCCGCGCGGGAGTCGGTCTCCCGCTCGAGCGCGCCGAGTATATGCGAACGGTGCCGTTTCGAGAAGCACACCGATCCGCTTACTTCTTGGCGCGGGCCTCCTCGTAGAGCGGGAGCACCTTCTGCGAGAACTCGGTCAGGTCCTTGATGCGCGCTTCGTTCGAGGGGTGCGTGGAGAGCAGCTGCGGCGGCGCGCTCCCACCCGACAGCTTCGCCATCTTCTGCCACAGCACGATCGCCGCCCTCGGGTCGTACCCGGCGCGCGCCGCGAGCTCGACGCCCATGCGGTCGGCTTCGGTCTCGTGAACCCGCGAGTACGGCAGCAGGATGCCGAGCTGACTACCGAGCCCGGCTCCCTGCGGTCGCGAGCTGTCCGCTGCCGGGCAGGAAGATGTCCGCCACGATTCCCGCCAGGCTCGCGCCTGCGCCCGCGGCCACCTGCTGCGAGGCACGCTCGCGACCGTGCTCGCGCAAGGCGTGGGAGATCTCGTGGCCCATCACGGCGGCGAGCTCGTCGTCCGTGATCTGCACCTTCTCGATGATCCCGGTATAGACCGCGATCTTGCCGCCGGGCATGCACCACGCGTTGACCTCCGGCGAGGTGATGACGTTCACCTCCCACTTCCAGTCGAGCGCGTCCTTGCGAAAGACCGCGGTCTGCGGGATGAGGCGCTTGGCGATTCCGCGGACGCGCTCGGTCTGGTGCGGGTCGCGGTTGATATTGCCCTTGGGGGTCTCGGTCTGGATCACTTGCTGGTACTGGGCCGCCGCCGCCTTGTCCAGCTCGGCCGACGACACCAGGAGGAGCTGGCTGCGCTGGACGCCGACGGTGCCCTCCTCGGTCGTCGTCGAGCACGCGACGAGCACCGTCGCCGCGAGCAGCGCGGATGCGGCGCGGTCGATGATGTGTCGATTCATGGGTGCCTCCTGTCCCGAGCCGATACCGAGCTCCGGACGTTTCGTCTCGTCAGGACTTCGATGATAGAGACTAGCGCGAAAGGGTCAAGGCCTCCGCAATCGGAGCGACGCTCCTTGACGACCCGGAGGCCGCGGCGCAGTATGCCCCGCAAGGAGGACGTGATGGATCGCCGAGACATTCTTGCCGAACGCCCCCTGGAAAGCGGCCGCGGCTTCATGCCCGGCGTGAGCATCAATCCGTCGCGAGTTCTGTTCACCGCCGGCCTGACCGGACGAGGCCCCGACGGCAATCTCGTCGCGGGCGGGATGGGACCACAGGCGCGGCGCACGTTCGAGCGTCTGCAGGCCATCCTGTCGAAGGCCGACGCGAGGTTCGACAACGTCGTGAAGCAGCTCACGTACGTGACGGACCTCGACGCGTACAACGCGAGCGGCCGCGCAGAACGGAACAAGTTCTTCGGCACTCGCCCGGCGTCGACGGGCCTGGTCGTGCGGCGGCTGGCCGATCCCAACATGCTCATCGAGGTCGAGCTGGTCGTCGACCTCGGCGGCTCCGGCAGCGGCAAGCCGCTGCTCGAGAAGTACAACGTCGAGAATCACGGCGGCGATTTCTATCAGGGCGTGATCGTCAACGGCGGCCGCCTGCTCTACCTGGCCGGTCAGGTCGCGAACAACGCCGACGGTTCGATCGCGGGCGTCGGCGACTGGCGGCGTCAGGCGGAGAAGGTCTACGAGAACATCGGCCACGTGCTGCGCGCCGCCGGTGCGACTCCCGCGAGTGTCGTGAAAGAGACGACGTGGGTGCAGAGCATCGACTCCTGGCAGCAGCACGGTCGCGCGGTGCGCCGCAGCGTGTACAAGACGGATTTCCCGGCCTCGACCCTCGTGGAGATCCCGGGCCTGGCGCGGCCCGAGTTCCTGGTCGAGATCGAAGTGATCGCGGCCGTCGCGTAGGCGCGAATTTTCAGTGGCCGTGCGCGCTGCAGGCTGTCGCGGGGCTGGGGCCCCGCCAGCCGAGGCGCGCGAATCAGGAGGATCGACGATGCCGTTCAGCACGATTGCGACACCCGAGGCGAAGCCGGTCGCGAACTACAAGATGGCGACGCGGATGGAGGGAGGCCGGCTCCTCTACATCTCCGGACAGGTCGCGTGGGACGCGGCCGGCAACATCGTCGGCAAAGGTGACATCCGGGCGCAGGCGAAGCAGGTGTTCGAGAATCTGCGCGGCGTGTTGCGCGCGGCCGGCGGCGATCTGTCGAATCTCATGAAGATCACGACCTACATCACCAAGCTCGAGGACTTCCCCGCCGTCGCGCAGGCGCGCGGCGAGGTCTTTCAGGGCGAGCTGCCGGCCAGCACCTTGATCGTGGTCAAGGGGCTGTTCCACCCGGATTTCCTGCTCGAGATCGAGGGGACGGCGGCGGTGTGACCGTCGGCGGCACGCGAAGCGCGATCGCCAGCGCCACGCCGGCGAAGGCCAGGATCGCTGCGAGCACGCATCCGGGGGCGAAGGAGCCGGTGAGGTCGCGTACCCAGCCCGTCGCGGTGGGCCCGACGATGGCTCCGACGAAGCTGATGCTGTTGCTGAAGCCGAACGCCGTGCCCAGCTCGTCCGGGCGCACCATCCGCGCCAGCAAGGTGTAGACCGCGCCCCAGATCGACCAGCAGAAAAACGCCGCCACGAACAGGACGACGGCCAGGCCCGGGATCGATCGCTGAACGATGACGCCGGCCATGGCCAGCATCGACACCGCGAGCCCGCCGAGCCCGGCGACGATCACGCTCTTCGACGCATAGCCCCGCTCGACGAGTCGGTCGTGCGCCCAGCCGCTGACGATCATGCCCAGCGAGGCGGCGACTCCCTGCAGCGCCGCGAAGGTGCCGGCGCGGCCGACGTCGGTGACACCGACCTCGGCGAAGAACAGCGGCGCCCACGTCGCCAGGATGAACTGGTCGCCGATGGCGCAAAGGCTCACGAGCGCGAGCACGCAGAGTGATCCGTTGGAGAAGAGACTGCGCAGACGCTGGCGGACCGGCACTCGGGTCAAGGGCGGCGGCGGCGCCGGCACGTACCGGGCGATCAACACCGCGGCGATGATCGGGCCGAGCCCGAAGAGCATCATCACGGTCCGCCACGGAAGGATCTCCACCAGCAGCCCACCGACGACGAGCCCGAAGGTGAGCCCGAGGCCCGGTCCGGAGAACGAGACGCCCTGACCGAGGCCGATGCGATCGGGCGGCGTGACCGTCGCGATGATGGCCCGGTCGTTCGAGAAGAGCGATCCTTGAAACGCGCCCGTCAGCGCCCGCGCCAGGAACAAGGTGGCCAGCGAGCCGGCCAGGCCGGTGAGCCCCGCGGCGAGCGCGCCGCCGAGCAGGCCGAGGATCAAGATGCGGCGCCGGCCGAATCGATCGCCCAGGAGACCCGCCGGGATCTGCATGAGCACGTAGGCGTAGAAGAACGCGGACGCGAGCAGGCCGGCCTTCGTGTACGAGAGCTGCAGCTCGTCGATGATCGAGGGCAGGAGCGCGGAGAAGCCGATGCGGATGACGAAATTCGCCGCCCACGCGAAGATGAGCAGCACCCACACGACCACGTACGAGTGAAGGGGCGACACGCGATGGGGAGTCTAGACGAACCGGGCGACCACGTCGCTCGCCAGGCGCTCGAGCTGATCCAGGTCGTAGTCGCATGTCGCCAGGATGATGTCCTGAACGCCGGCGGCCTCGAGATCGCGAATGCGCTCGACGATCTCGCGCGTCGTCCCGAGGAAGTACGACTGCTGAAGGTTCTCGAACGTCCGGTGGGTGCCCATCACGCGCTCGAAGACCGGGCGCTGGAGCCGCAGCGCCTGCTCACGGTCGGTCGTGTCGACCAGATGGAGAAAGTTCAGGTGGCCGTAGCGGAGTGAGCTCGGATCGCGTCCGGCCTTGACGCAGTGCTCGCGAATCGCGCGCACGTCGTCCTTGACCATTTGCTGGCTGCCGGCGGCGCGCGCCAGCCAGCCGTCGGCGGCGGCGATTCGCGAGAGCACCGCCGGAACGATGTACGGCTTGTCGGGTGAGAGCGCGGTCTGGATCTTGGACCCACCGCCGACCCAGAGCTCGGGAAAGCGCGGCAGCAGCGGCTCGATCGTCACGTGCTGAAAGCGATAGTAGCGGCCGTCGAAGCTCACGTCGCGCTCGGTCAGGAGACGGCGGAGCGCCGCGATGATCTCGTCGGTGCGCCGGCCGCGCTCGGAGAGCTTCATGCCGAGCGTCTCGAACTCGTGCTGGTCCCAGCCCGGTCCGACGCCCAGCACGAAGCGCCCGCCCGACAGGTGCCAGAGCGTCTGGATCTCGCGGGCCAGCGGGACCGGATGATAGTAGGGAGCGATGAGCAGCCCGGTCGCCAGCCGGATCCGCGTCGTGACGCTCGCGGCGTGCGCCAGGCACAGCAGCGGCGACATCCAGACCGTGCCGTAGAGACCGGGCGCCTCCAGGAAGTGCTCGGCGACCCAGAGCGCGTCGAAGCCGAGCGCCTCGGCCTTGCGCGCGAATTCCTTCACGCGCGCCGCCTGGTCGAAGCGCAGGTCTCGCCAGGCGAACGTCGGAAGGTAGACGCCGAATCTCATCGCGCGGCGACCGCGCGTGAAGCTCGCGCTACTGCGCCCTTCCCCGCATCGACGCCGGCTGACCGGGAAGCTTCAGCTTCTTGCCGGTATCCGTGATCTTCGCCCCGTCGACCTTGAGGATCGACACGTCGCGGTCCGTGTAGTTGTCGACGTAGAGATACTTGCCGTCGAGGCTGAAGACCAGGCCCTCCGGCAGCCCGCCCACCTCGACCTCGCCTACCTTCGTGACCTTCTTGCCGTCGATCTTGAGCACGGCCAGGTGCCGTCGTTGCGCTTCGAGTTGAACCACATGCTCTTGGGCACGATGGCGCCGCCGAGCAGCAGGGCCACCGCCACGTCGCCCTTCGGGCTGATGGCGAAGCCCTCGGGCGCGTCGCCGACGACGACGCGATCGATCACGCGAGGCGGACGAACGGCGGCACGGCGATCACGGGACGTCATCGGTGGCTCCTCCTTGAGCGGTCCGGGTGAACGTATCGCGGGCACGCTTCCGCGGCCGGAGCGATGGTGGCACAAACGGTTCGGCGTTGCCAGACCACCGTTCGTGATGGGCAGCGCGGCCTTGCGGCCACATGGAGATCGCCCGTACACTTTGCTGCACGACGCGCGCGCAACGCCGAGCAACGACCGCGACCCGCCGGGCCGGTTGGGCGGAGATGCGGGAGGCCAGTGATGCGATGGCAGATGGGCAGGCGCAGTGACAACATCGAAGACCGGCGCGGCATGCCGGTCGGCCGTGGGGCCGTCGTCGGAGGCGGCATCGGCACCGTCGTGCTCGTCCTCCTGGCGCTGTGGTTCGGTGTGGACCCGAGCGTGGTGCTGCAGGGCGTGGATCCGGGCGACTCGCGATCCGCCCCGAGCGTCCAGCAGCAGCGCGCGCCCGCCGGCGACGAACCGCTGCGGGATTTCGTCTCGGTGATCCTCGCCGACACCGAAGACACGTGGGCCGAGCTCTTCCGCCAGATGGGCCGGCAATATCAGGCGCCGCATCTCGTGCTGTTCAGCGGGGCGATCCAGTCGGCCTGCGGCTTCGCCGAAGCGGCCGTCGGCCCCTTCTACTGTCCCGGCGATCGCAAGGTCTACATCGATCTGTCGTTCTACCGTGACCTGCGCGACAAGATCGGTGCGCCCGGCGACTTCGCCCAGGCGTACGTCATCGCGCACGAGGTCGGCCACCACGTGCAGAACCTCCTCGGGATCGCCGGGCGAATCCAGGAGGCGCAGGGCAAGCGCAGCCGCACCGAAGCGAACGCGCTCCAGGTGAAGATGGAGCTCCAGGCGGACTGCCTCGCCGGGGTCTGGGCGAACAACGCCCAACGCGCCCGGCAGATCCTGGAGTCGGGCGACATCGAGGAAGGCTTGAACGCCGCCGCCGCGATCGGCGACGACCGCCTGCAGCACCAGGCTCAGGGCCGCGTGGTGCCCGAGTCGTTCACCCACGGAAGCTCCGCGCAGCGCGTGCGCTGGTTCAAGCGCGGAATCGAGACCGGCGATCCCGGTCAGTGCGACACGTTCACGGCGGCCAAGCTCTAGGCGATCGCCGGGAGACGAGACGAGCGCATGACCGACGCGGGGACCCGGTGGGACTACGACGTGGCGGTCATCGGCGGCGGGCCGGGCGGCTCCACGGCCGCCACGGCGCTGGCCCAGCGCGGCCGGAGTGTCGTGGTGCTGGAGCGCGAACGATTTCCGCGCTTCCACATCGGCGAATCGCAGCTTCCGTGGACCAACGAGATTCTTCGCACGCTCGGCGTACGCGACACGATCGCGGCGTCCGGGTTCGTCGAGAAGTGGGGTGCCAGCTTTCGCGGCCCCGATGGGCCCGACGAGCGATACGCCGACTTCCAGTTCGCGCGCGAGACGCCCACGCCCCAGACGTTTCAGGTGCTGCGCGAAAAATTCGACGAGATCCTGCTGCGCCATTCCGAGAAGTCCGGCGCCCGGGTGCTCAAAGAGCATCGGCTGGTCGACGCGGCGTTCGACAAGGACGGCGTCACGCTCAGCTTCTCGGACAAGCACGGCGGCGCCGGGACCATGCGAGTCGGTGTCGTGATCGACGCCTCGGGACGGGCCGGCGTGCTGGCCAAGCGCTTCGGCCGTCACGAGCCCGATCCGCTCTTGTTGAACATCGCGGTCCACGCGCAGTACGAGGGCATTCCGCGCGCGTCGGGTCGCCGCGCCGGAGACATCCGCATGTTCACGCGGCCGGACATGGGCTGGCTGTGGTTCATTCCGCTCTCCGAGACCGTCATCAGCGTCGGCGCGGTCATCCCGCAGGTCGTCCACCGCCGCGAGTCGAAGGCGACGCCCGAGGAGAGCCTGGCTCACTATCTCGCCGGCACGCCCACCGCGCTGCCGCTGCTCGAGAAGGCGCAACGGGTCTCGCCCGCGCGGTTCGACGCCGACTACTCCTATCTGGCCACCAGGATGGCGGGCGACCGCTGGGTCGCGGTCGGCGATGCGGCGGCGTTCCTGGATCCCGTCTTCTCGACCGGCGTGATGCTGGCCATGCAGGGAGGCCTCGAGGTGGCCGAGGCCATCGACAACGGCCTGCGCGCCGGCGATGTGTCCGCGCGGATCTTCGCCCGCTACGAGCGGGCCGTGCGCGCGCGCTACCACCACTTCCGGCGCTTCGCCGTCGGCTTCTACGAGCCCGCCTTCCGCAAGCTCTGGTACTCGCGCCCGCCGCTGCGCAGCATCTTCGACGCCGTCGTATCCGTGCTGGCGGGGAACTGGCGCCCGTCGATCGCCACGCGGGCTCTGGTCGAGGTCTTCTTCGCGGTCGTCGCCGCGGAGCGCGCGCTCCTGAAGCTCAGGCGCCGCTCGAACGGCTAGACCGTCAGTCGGCCGCCGCCAGACCCGAGCGTCCCGTCGGGCTTGCCGCGCGCGAAACGCGCCAGAGTGATCCGGCGAGCGCCGCGAGCAGCATGACCGCCGCCGTCGTCAGCACGACCTGCCATCCCCGGTGGTGGAGGAGCTGCCCGGACGACAGCGAGGTCACGGCCGCCGTCCCGAACACCAGGAAATCGTTGGCGGCCTGCGTGCGCGAGCGCTCGGCCGGCGCGTAGGCTTTCGTCACCAGCGTCGAGCCGGCCACGAACATGAAGTTCCAGCCGATCCCGTTGAGGGTCATGGCCAGGAAGAAGTTGTGCACGCCCACGTCGAGCCACGCCGCCGCCACGGCGAGCACGTTGAGCGCGATGCCGAGCAGGATGACGGTTCGCTCACCCCAGCGCTGGACGAGCGTGCCGGTGAAGAAGCCGGGCAGGAACATCCCGACCACGTGCCACTGGATGACGAACGCCGTGTCCGCGAACGTGTGGTGGTGGGCCATCATGGCCAGCGGCGTCCCGGTCATCAGAAGGTTCATCACCCCCTGCCCCATCATCTGGGCGAGGACGGCCACGATGAAGATCGGCTGGCGCACGATTTCCGCGATCGGGCGCGCCGGGCCGCCGACGCAGGGCCGCCTCGTCCGACGGAGGCGGCATGCGGAGACCGGCGAGCCACGCGGCGGTGAGCAAGCCGAGCACCGGCACGCAGAGATACGAGCCCAGGTACGTCGTCTCGAAGAGCTGCACCGTCGCGCGAGCGAGCATCGGTCCGATGAACGCGGCGGCCAGGCCGCCCGCGAGCACGAACGAGATGGCGCGGCTGCGGAACTCCGGGAGCGACGTCTCGGCCGCCGCGAACCGGTACTGCTGGGCGAACGCCACGGAGACTCCGAGAAACAACGCCGCCGCGACGAGGAGCCAGAACTGGCCGCGAGCCATCGCCGCCACGCTGATCAGACCACCGGCCATCGCGCACAGGGCGCCCACGACGAATCCGACACGGCGGCCCACGCGCTTCATGAGCAGCGAGGCGGGAATCGTGCTGAGCGCGGTGCCGATCACCGCCATCGTCGAGGGCAATGTCGCCAGCGCCTTGTTGCTGGCCAGGGCGTAGCCGGCGAGGCTGCCCACGGCGGCGATGAGCGTCACCGAGGTCGAGGACGTCGCCTGGGTCAGGGTGAGAAGAAGGACGTTCCGGAGACGAAAGTTCACTAGCACTGAAGGCGGGCCGCGAGATCCTCGAGGTCTTCGGCGACGACGTCCCAGTCCGACTCCGCCTCGAGGTCGGTCCGTTGCCCCGGGCCGTATTCGAGCGGGCGCGGGACGAAGGCCGTCGCCATCCCCTCGGCGCGCGCCGCCGCGAGGTCGTAGTTGTGAGCGGCCACCATCATGACCTCTTCAGGCCTGAGACCGAGCAGGGAGACCGCCGTGCGATACGCCTCCGGCCGCGGCTTGTAGCAGCGAGCGTTCTCGGCGGTGATGATGCAGTCCCACGGGAGCTCGGCGAATCGCGCGAGCTCGACCATCCCGATGAAGCTCGCGTTGGAGAGCGGCGTGACGATGTATCGACGCTTCAGACGCTGGATACCCGCGACCGAGTCGGGCCACGGCCGCAGCCGCCACCAGACGCGCGCGAGCTCCTCGATCTCGTCGGTCGTGAGACGGCTGATGCCGTGCGAGACGAGAAGCTCCTCCAATCGCGTCCGATAGATCGCGTCGACGGTGGTCCACGGGATCTCTCCGCGATTGACCCTGTCCATGCTCGGACGGTACGCGGCCTTCCACTCGTCGAGAAACCTGACGCAGTCGAGCGTGGGCGCCTTTCGCTCGGCGAACGACCGGAGCTCGGCGAGAACGCTCGTCCGCCAGTCGACGACCGTGCCGTAGGTATCGAAGGTGAGCGCGCGAACCGTCAGCGGGGTCGTCTGCGAGTTCCGGTGCCGAACCGCTCCATGCCGAGCCCGTCTTCGCCGGGGAAGCATCGCGGATCGCCCACACCGACGTACAACCGAAACGGCTCTCGAGCTGGGTCAGAACGGGGTGGGACCGGTCGGTCCTGAATGTCATCTCCCCGCCTGGTCGAGTCGATGGAAACCGACGATGCCGGCGGGGTCATCTGGAGGAGGAGGTTGGGCTGGGGCGGCTCCTGGGCGCAGGCCGGCGCCACGAAGAAGGCACCGGCGAGCAGCATGGCGATACTTTTGACCGGATTCATCGCGTCCCCCGAATTCTCTCCTTTCCCCGCCGCGAAGTCCACTCGAGCCCTTCGGCCGAGGTTGTGAAGGGCGCTTCTTTTCCCTATGCTTAGCCCGTCTACGAGCAAGCGCGAGCCGGCCAACACCAACGAGCGAGGAATCCCGCATGAGCTCCGCCCGTCAGCAGGTCGCCGTCGTGGTCGGGGCCACTTCCAAGTGGCAGTCCGATGGACGCAACACCAAGCTGGCCCACGGTAAGGTACTCGACGACAGCGAGATCCCCGTCGGCATGCGCTGGGGGGTCGGCGGAGCCATCGCCCAGAAGTTTGCCAAGGAAGGGTTTGTCGTCGTGCTGACGACCCGTCACGCCGCCAACGCCTCGGCGCTGGAGAAGGCAATCATCGAGCAAGGCGGCCGCGCGACGATCGTCGAGCTCGATCTGGTGTCGCTCGAATCGATCTCGCGAGCGTTCGCCACGATTCGCCAGCAAGTCGGCGACCCGGACGTCCTGGTCTACAACGCCGGCTATCTCGAGGGGCGTGACTTGCCGCCGGACAAAGAGCTGCTGGAACACGTCCCCGTCGAGATATTCGAGACCGCCCAGCACATCGCCAGTCGCGGGCCCTTCCTGGTCGCACAGGAAGTGCTCCCCGCCATGCGTCAGCGTGGCGCCGGCTCCTTCCTCATCTCGAACAACCAGTTCTCGCTGCGTGGTCGCAAGCGCCTGACCGGACAGTCGCTGTACTATCCGCGGGTCATGATGCGCACCCTCGCGCAGGTGCTCACGGAAGAATATTCTGAGCACGGCGTCCACGTGGCCAATGTCGTGATCGACGGCCTCATCGACTCGCCGGGCACCCGAGCCCTCCCGAGAGCTCAGAAGAATCCTGAGATCGTGATGAACCCTGTGAAGATTGCTGAAGCGTTCTACTACCTTCACACTCAAGACCGATCCTGCTGGACGCACGAGCTGCAGCTGACACCGTTTGCGACCAAGCCGAGCTTTTAAGGGCCCCGCAACTCCGAGAGGATGACGATGGATCATGTCGTGTTCGACCGCGAGCCGCCAACGAACTTGACGACGATGGTGATGGCGTTTGGGGGCTGGATCGACGCCGGCCAGGCGGCCACCGGCGCCCTGCGCCACCTGGTCACCGACCTCTCGGCCGCGCGGCTGGCTTTCATCGATCCCGAGCAATTCTTCGTGTTCACCCAGGAACGGCCGGACGTGAAGATGCGACCCGATGAGAGCCGCGAGATTCACTGGCCGCGGAGCGAGTTCTTCGCGTGCCCTCCAGCGGAGGGCCGTGACGGCCTCCTCCTCTTTTGTGGTCCGGAGCCCCATCAGCGATGGCGCGCGTATACGACCGCGTTCCTCGATCTGGCCGAGCGCTGCGGGGTGCGGAAAATCGTCTCGCTCGGAGCGCTCCTGGCCGGCGCGCCGCACACGCGTCCAATCCGAGTGACCGGACGCTGCACCGACCCCACCTGGCGGTCCGTGCTCGAAGCCTGGGGCATTTATCGTCGTCCGACCTACGAGGGCCCGACCGGCATTTCCACGGTCCTCCTGGATGCCGCTGAGCAGCGGGGGATCTCGCACCTCGGATTCATGGGCCAAGCGCCCCACTATCTGCAAAGTGCCGAGAATCCGGCGGCGATCCACGCACTCTTGACCTACGTGGCCCGCCTGCTTCACCTGAGCCCGGACCTGTCCCAGTTCACCGAGTCGATGAAGGACTTTCGCACCCAGTGCGATCGCGCGGTGGCCCGGGATCGAGCCACCCGAGAGCACGTGCAGCAGCTCGAGCAGCAGTACGACGCGACGGCCGGCGAGGAGCCGTCGACCCTACCGAACGAAGAGCTCGACTCGGAAAAGCTGATGCAGGAGCTGCAGGACTTCCTGCGGGTACAGCGCGAGCGCGGCGAGGAAGGGCCCAAGTAGGTGGCGGTGCGCGGCCTGCGGCAGTGGGTCTGGCTCTGGGCGCCGATGTTGGCCGGCTGCGGCCTCATGCTCTACGACAAGGGCAGCGAGGTCTACTCGGCCGGCGGCATTAGCCTCGTTTACACCGAATGGGTTGCGCCGAAAGACCGGAGCTGGCAGAAGGACGCGTACGAGTGCGACATCGAGGCACGCGAGGCCGCCCCCAACATTATCCGTCCCATCGGGCAGCGCCAGGCGTTCGCCGAGCGATGCCTCGTTGCGAGGGGATACACCAGGCGCCAATAGAGAACCAGGATTTTCGGGTGCCGCGCCGGACTAGCGCCCGCGGATCGTGTCGGGGTTCCTGGCCATGCGCGTGACGCCACGCCGTTGTCGGGGAAATAATCTTCATCGAAACTGCCTTCGGTGGTGCGTCGCGCCCGGAGCGGTGGCCTGATCGCCACTCGGACCAGGCTGGAGATCAGCGCCGTCACGCTCCCGTGCTGCACGAGCGCCTGGTCCGACGCGCGCGGCGCGGATGAAGAGTAGCCAGTGATGAGGACCCACTGAGCCCCGCTAGCGCGGGTGTTACGGTCGTGAGCCGCGGGTCGGTTCCGGTGGTCGCCGGCCCCTAAAGCTAGACGGCACCGGAGCGCCGGACGCCGGGTTCGCCGCGTGACCGACGCCGCGCAAGGCGACGGCCGAAGGGCCGACTCCTGACGATCGCCGGTCACGCGGGCTCGTCCTACTTCATGTCGTGATGCTTCATCGGCTGACTGGTGTCGTCATGCTTCATGCCGCCCGTTCCATGCATCCCGCCCATGTCGCCTTTCAACGTCTTCAGGTACGTGACGACGTCCACGAGCTGCTGCACGGTCATGGTTTCGCCGTACGTCGGCATCTTGGACAGCCCGTCGGAGCCGGTGTACCCGGCGCCCTGTATGATCACGCGGTTGGGGTTGACGATGGACTCCGCGAAATACTCCGCGGGATGATGCGATCCCATTCCGGTCAGCTCGGGTCCGGGTTTGTGATCGCGCTTGTAGTCCTGCAACTCTTCTCCTTCACCCACCCGGCAAAGCAATCTCATTGTCACGAACACCTCTCGACCTTTCGCCGGGTCGCCGTTGGGCATGAGGAACTTCCAACCCTTCGGCACTCCGCCAGAGGCGTGCAGGGCCTCCATGGTGGTGCGAATCGGAGCCGGCCCCTTCGCGGCTGGCTGTGTGGTCTCCATGGACTTCACATCCCCCTGCCCCCACGCCAAGGCGGCGATCATCAAAAAATCGATCGTCAGGATAACCGTTCCGACTCTGGGCCAATGGCCATGCATGGCTGATCCCCCTTATTGTTCACCGTTTCGATTTGCCGAGTGGTTCCGGTGACCAGCGGTCGCCGGCCGAAGCCGATCGACGGCCGACATGCCGGCGCTCAGCGAATGTGAATGTCCCCGGGGCGAAGCTCTAGGCGGGCGGGGCGCGGCCGACATCGGGCGCGAGTGCCACGATGCGTGCCGGCGAAGGCGGCACCGGAATCGGATCGGGCCGGGCTGCAGGCATGGCGCTGCCGAGGCGAGGCACCTCGACGTCGATGACGTTCACGTGCTCGTGGCTCGAGGCGACGCGACAATGCGCTGCCGCGTTGGTATCGCCGAGGTGATGCACCGAGTGAATCGCGCCCTCATAGCCGCCGACAATCAGCACGAGCGAGAGCCCTACGGGACGCAGGCGCCTGGATCCACTGAACCAGAAGGCGCCGGCAACGCCAGCGAGAAGCAGGAGCTCCCCGTGGGGTCCCATCGATGCGGCGCCCTTCGGCCCACCCGGGTTCGATCACGAACGACAGCGCGTCGGCAGGCGAAGCAGCGCAGCCCACGCACATCGGAGCCGAGGGAGCGGAATGGGCGGTCGCCGTCGCAGGGGCGCCGATCAAAAGCACTGCGAGAATCAGGAAGATCGCTCGGCGGAACGACATTGTCACCAATGCTACACGAGACATCGCGCCCTCACCACCTCGCAGGTCCGGCCTGGATGCGGCCGATAGAGTTCCAGTCGGCCGAGCTCGTCTCGCGATATACATTCAGTACACGAGCTGTCCCTGCCCGTGGCGCGCGTGACTCCGCGCATCCTGACGTTGCCCGCACCGTTCGTGCCGCAGATCGCGATCGACGATTTCTGCGAGACCTGCGAGCTGAGAGCGTACACTCGCGTACACTACTGACACCCCGTACGGCAATGGCGCGGATCTACTCCGACCTCCACCAGAGCATTCAAGATCGGTTCAAACGAAGCCGGTGTGGAGATCACATTCCTTCCGAGCCCGCCTGATGAGGCACGCCGCATCGGCCCTCGTGCTCGCAGCCGCGCCGGCCGCCGCGTGGGCCGCCGGGGCGGAAGCCCACTCGCGCTTCGGTCCGACGCTGTTCGCTCTCGCCCTCCTGGTCGGCGCCGCCAAGGCCGGGGGGTTGATCGCCGAGCGCCTGCGGCAGCCCGCGGTGCTGGGCGAGCTCCTGGTCGGCATCGGCCTCGCAAACCTGTGGCCGGCCCTCGGCGGGGGCGATGGGATTGCCTTCGTGCGGTCCGACCCGGCTCTCTCATTTCTGGCTCAGGTCGGAGTCTTGATCCTCCTCTTCGGCGTCGGCCTCGAAGCCGACTTGCGCGCCTTCGTCCGCGTCGGGATCTCATCACTCCGCGTCGCCTCGATCGGTGTGATCGTCCCGATCGCACTCGGTTGGGGCGCAGCGGTCTGGCTTCTTCCGGAGAGCCCAACCATAACCCTGTCTTCGTCGGGGCCACTCTCTGCGCGACGAGCGTCGGCATCACCGCCCGCGTGCTGAAGGATCTGGGCGTCACCCAGACTCGTGAAGCGCAGATCATCCTGGGGGCGGCGGTCATGGACGACATTCTCGGGCTCGTCGTTCTCGCGTCGTGACTGGCGTCGCGACGGCGGGCGCGGCGGGGCTCTCCGCTATCGGCCGTCGGCGGTATCCTCGTCCGAGCGGTGTGCCTGGCCGCCACCGCGGTGGTCGGCCATTTTTTGTCGAGTCCGATCATCCGTCTCGTGGCTCGTACCGACCGCCCGGAAGCGATGCTGGTCGTGGGGCTCGGGCTGTGCTTCTCGCTTGCGTACGTCGCGGAGCTGATCGGACTCGCCGACATTGTCGGCGCCTTCGCCGCGGGGATCCTGCTCGACCCCTACGGGCAAGGTGTGCGCCCAGCAGGAGGCGGGCACCCTGGCCGAGCTGCTGCACCCGCTCGAGGCCCTGTTCGCTCCGCTCTTTTTCGTCCTGATGGGCATCCAGGTGCACATCGGTAGCGTGGGCACGTCGACCGCCCTGGCCTTCGCGGGCATCCTCACGGTCTGCGCGCTGGCCGGCAAAGCGGCGTGCGCCTTCGGCGTCGGCCGCGAGACGAATCGGTTCGCGATCGCGATCGGGATGATCCCCCGCGGCGAGGTCGGTCTGATCTTTGCGGGCATCGGGAGCGCGCTTGTCGTCGAGAGCCAGCCCCTGCTGCCCCAGGGGCTCTTCTCGGCCGTCGTGGTGATGGTTCTCGTGACGACGCTCGTCACGCCGGTCGGGCTGCGATGGGCGTTTCAACGGAGCGGGACGCGAAGCCAGCCCGCCGGCTAGCTCACGCGCTCAGACGCTCGGACCCCGGGGTGGCTCGTCAGAGCTCCGGCCTCGAGGCGGCCGTGACGACGCCGATCGACGCGAGCACTCGCCGGGTGGCCATGGCGGCCTCACGGGTCGCATCGACGCGAACGACGCCTTCCTCGTCTTGCGGCGCCTCGTAGTCAGGCGGACCGCCTCTTCACAGAAGAAACGACGGCGGTCGAGCGTCGTGAAGTCCCGGAAGCCGAGGTTCACCGGCTTCTTGAGCTTGTAGGCGCGTACCCCGGCGAGAAACACCCAGGAGATGTGCGTCTCGATGAGCTCGACCCGTGTGACGCGATGCGGATAGGCCCTCGGGTCGAGCAGCGCCTCGATGAACGCCGGCGACCCGGGCGCCGAGGGCGCCTGCATTCAGGGGCGCCACTCGGGGCTGAGCATGCCTCGACACGGCAACGGGGCGCTCGCCAGCGTCGCGAGTACGGTCGCGATACGGAACGGCTTCTCGAGGTAGGTATACGCACCTCGACTCGCCGCTTCGGCGGCGACGCCCGGGCCTCCGAATGCCGTCACGAGGATCACGGGAACGCCCGGCAACCGCTTGCTCAGGAAGGAAAGCAGATCGAGACCGTTCGGGCCGGGCAGCTCCTTGTCGAGGATGAGCCGGCGTCGAACCGCTCGCGCTCGGCGAGATACGGCATATCTCGCCCGTCGGGATGTCCGATCGCCCGATGTCCGGCAACCTCGAGGGCATCGCAGAGCAGCACGCGCATCTCGATGTCATCCTCGATCACGAGCACTGTCCTGCGCTTCTCCGACTCGCTCACGGAACCGCTCCGCGCCAGCGTGGCCTCCGCTTGTCGTGCAGATACTGCAGCAGACCTTTCCAGTCTACGGGCTTGCCGAAGGCACGCTCCGCTCCGAGTTCCAGGGCCTGCGACAGGGCCTTCGCATCGTCGCCGCTGACGACGGCCACGGGCGTTCGTCCTTCCGATTGGGATCGGAGGCCCCTGACCACGGCTTCACCGGACATGTCCGGGAGCCTCAGATCCGTCAGTACGACATCGAACGCCTGCGTCCTCACCAGATACAGCCCTTCGCGGCCAGTGCTCGCCTCTACCACCGTCGCGCCTTTCGCCTCCAGCATACAGCGCGTGATCTCGCGCACCTCGAAGACGTCCTCGACCAGTAGCACTCGCAGGCCACTGAGTTGCTCGCGTGCTATCGGCATCACGCTTACATCGCCGGCAATCGAGGTGCCAACAGGTTCCGCCGCTGAATCGCCACGCGATGACACACCATTGCCCGCGACGCGCCAGTGAGCCGGCGAAGGAACCGAGCGACAAGACGTCGTGAGGACGACACCGTGTTGGTCGCCAATACCGCGAAGCCGCTCTCGCAGCACGGCTAGCGGCAGCCGCACCAGGTTCCTTCGAGAGGCCGGTCTGATCAGCTTCGTGACGACTCGACCGGTATGTACGGATCAGGTGGTCGACATCATGAAAGAGGTCGCGGAAACGCTCCGAAAGGATCCGCGCTTCGCACCGTCCATCCTGGAGGAGATCGAGATCTTCGGCGTCGACGACTTCACGGACTCCGCAGTCACGGTCAAGGCGCGACTCAAGACGGTTCCGATCCAGCAATGGATCGTCGGCCGCGAGTATCGTCGACGGCTCAAGAAGGCGTTCGATGCCCGGGGCATCGAGATCCCGTTCCCGCACCGCTCCCGGCCCATGCGCGTCGCCGACAGCCCGCTCGAGGTGATGGTGCGCACGCCGCCCTCAGCGCCCG
Organism: uncultured Candidatus Rokubacteria bacterium; assembly: GCA_963789955.1. GTDB lineage: Bacteria > Methylomirabilota > Methylomirabilia > Rokubacteriales > CSP1-6 > AR31. Next base: position 558,376 of record CAWBMV010000001.1, on the reverse strand, counting down.
GTGACGATCGGGTTCAGGTGTCGTCATAGCGCGTTGTCGAGGCGTCAGCGCCGAACATCGCGCGCGGCCCGCTGATCCTTCATCGCTGCGCGCTCGTGACGAACCTATCGATCGTCGCGCGCGGGCGACCGACGTTCTCGCGGCTTCCGCGCCGATTTCAGCAGGCCGAGCGCCGACATCCGCCGCGCACGACAACGTGTCGTAGCAACGACATGTTGTCGAGGATGGCGATCGTCGTCATAGACGTCCAGATCCCGACCCGCAAGCGATCCATCCGTCCCGGCTGCTCAGCCTGGTTTCCCTCGATCTGGCATCGCATTTGCCCCTCGTCAGCAGGGTGATTGGCGGCTTACGGTCCCGGATCTCGGGCGTCGCATGAAGGTCACTATTCGGCTGCTCAGCGCGATCTGGATCGGTGCGCTCCTGGTCGTCGGCGCGTTCGGCTTCTTTCAGGTCCGGGAAGAGCGCCGCCGCTCGCTCGAGGATCTCGAGCGTCGGGCCGGCCTTCTCGGAGAGGGTTTGAAGGAGTCTGTCGAACCCGCGGTCCGTCGCGCCTCGACTCCGGGGATCGCCCGCGTGCTCAAGAAGTTCGGTCGGCCGGAGCGTCGTATCGCCGTCTATGACGCGTTCGGGAGCCTCATCACGATGGCGCCACCCGGCAAAGCCGTGCCGTCCTCTCTCCCGGAAGTCACCGACGCCCTCACGCACTCGACCGCCGTACAGGGCTTGCGCAACCTCGACCCCAATGGGAAGACCTACGTCTACGCCACGCCGCTCCAGCAGGACGACCGGGCGGTCGGCGCCCTCGCGGTGTTCCTGGACGCGGGCCAGCTGGCCGCCGCCGAGATCGGGCTGTGGCAGCTCAGCGCCGTGCGCTTCTTCGCGCTGGCCCTCGGCATCTCGCTCATCACCTTCCTGGTGCTGCGCATGACGATCATGCGGCCCATGTCCGCCCTCGCCGAATGGACGAAGACCCTCAAGGTGGGCAAGCCTGGCCGCCGCCCTCCGTGCCGCGACGCCCGTTCGGCCCCCTCGCCCAGGAGGTCTCGGGGCTCGCGCGCAACCTCTATCGCGCCCAGATGGCGGCCGAGCGCGAGGCGGCGCTGCGCCTGTCCGGGGAGTCGACGTGGACGGAGGAGCGGCTCAAGCAGTTCGTGCGGCTGCGCTTCGACGGGCGCGCCCCTCTTCGTGGTCTCGAACCGCGAGCCCGTCAGCCACGTCATCCGGGAGGGCCACATCCACGCGGAGGTCCCGGCCAGCGGCGTGGTGACGGCGCTGGAGCCGGTGATGCGGGCGTGTGGCGGCGTGTGGGTGGCCCACGGTAGCGGCGAAGCTGACGAGGAGACCGCCGATGCGCGCGGCCGCATCGGACTGCCCACGGACGATCCCGCCTACACGCTGCGGCGCGTGTGGCTCACCAAGGAGGAGGAGGAGGGCTACTACTACGGCTTCTCCAACGAGGGGCTCTGGCCGCTCTGCCACGTGGTGCACGCCCGGCCTGCTCTTCCGGAGCGAGGACTGGGAGCAGTACCGGATCGTCAACGCGAAGTTCGCCGAGGCGCTGCTGGACGAGATGGATGGCCAAGAGGCGCCGATGGTCCTCATCCAGGACTATCACTTGGCGCTGCTCCCGGCCTTCGTCAAGGCGCAGCGGCCGGACGCTCGGGTGGCCATCTTCTGGCACATCCCGTGGCCGAATTTCGAGGCGTTCGGAATCTGCCCCTGGCAAGACGAGATCCTCCACGGGATGCTGGGGGCCGATCTGATCGGCTTCCACACCCAGTACCACTGCAACAACTTCCTGGAGACCGTCGACCGCGCGCTGGAGGCCCGGATCGACGGCGAGCGGTTCGCGGTGGTGCGCGGCGAGCACGCTACCTACGTCAAGCCCTATCCCATCAGCGTGGCCCCGGAATTCGTGGACAGTGTGCCGTCCGTCACTCGGCGAGACCGGCTACTCGCCGAGCTCGGGCTCGATACCGAGCTGCTCGGGGTCGGGGTGGAGCGGATCGATTACACCAAGGGACTGCCCGAGCGATTCCGCGCGCTGCAGCACTTCTTCGAACGCCATCCGGAGTATCGCGAGCGCCTGATCTTCGTCCAGCTCGCGGCGCCCAGCCGCAGCCGCATCAAGCGCTACCAGGAGCTCCTGCGGCCGGAGGTCGTCCGACCATCGATGAGGTCAATCGCGCGCTCGGTACGCGACGCTGGCGGCCGATCGTCTATCTCAAGCGCCACCACAACCGTGAGGACATCTGGCCGTTCTACCGTCACGCGGACTTCTGTCTCGTCACCGCGCTGCACGACGGCATGAACCTCGTCGCCAAGGAATTCGTGTCGGTCAGCGACGACGAAGACGGTGTGCTCATCCTGAGCCGCTTCACCGGCGCCGCCCGAGAGCTCCGGGACGCCCTGCTCGTGAACCCCTACGACTTCGAAGAGACTGCCGCCGCGATTCGCGCGGCCATGGAGATGCCGCCGGAGGAGCGAACGCTCCGCATGGCCAGGATGAGACGTCAGGTCCAGGAACACAACATCTACCGCTGGGCCGGTCTGCTCCTCGGCGAGCTGGCCGAGCGCGCGAACATGCCTCCAGCCCCGGACTTCGGGCGAGAAACCGGATGATCGCCGAGAGGAGACACTATGCAGATCTTGGTCGTCGAGGATGAACGCAAAGTGGCGAACTTTATCCGGCAAGGGCTCGAAGAAGAGGGGCACGCTGTCGAGCTGGCCGCGGACGGCACCTCGGCGCTGGACCTGCTTCTGGCGGGAGTCGCGTACGACCTCGTAGTGCTCGACATTCTCCTGCCGAAGTGTGACGGCCTTTCAGTCTTGAAGACGACGCGAAGTCCGCGGCGTGAAAACCCCGGTATTGGTCATCAGCGCGCGCGACAGTACCGCCGACAAGGTTGCCGGGCTGGACCTCGGTGCCGACGACTATCTGACGAAACCGTTCAAGTTCGAGGAGTTCCTGGCCAGGGTCCGGGCACTGCTACGCCGGGGTGGGCTGCAAAACGGGCCCGTCCTCGGCGTGGCAGACCTGACCCTCGATCCGGCGACCCACACGGTCACGCGGGGCGGCCGCAATATCGACCTGACGGCTCGAGAATATTCGCTACTCGAAGCATCTCCGAGGAACGTGGCTCGGGCTCCTGCCCCGCGCCATGATCGCCGAACATGTCGGCCAGTTTCCATTTGCCCCAGCAACATCATCGATGTCTACGTCGGCTATCTGCGCGCACGAGATCGATGTGAGCAGGGCCCGCCTCTCCTGCACTCCGTCCGCGGCGTTGGCTACGTCCTGCTGCTGGACGCCACCACTTCCTGCTCGCTGGCCGCCGGCCTGCCGCACGTTCCGTTGTCGCGCTTCTCCCTATGGTGGCATCCATCGCCTTGCTCGCTCCATGACCGGGATTGCGGGTCTCGGACGGGATTGTTCGGAGATGGCACAAACGTTGCGATGGACTGTGTGAATGCAATCGGAGCGTCGCGTTCAGCGGGCGCGTGATTCCGAACCGGACTCTGTCGTCCTCGCCGTCATGGAGCTGACGGGCGTATTCTGGAGCGACCAGGGATCGTCGCGGCGCGTTGTGCGCGGAGCCTCAGGGAGCCCGACATCGCGGACCCCTGGGTGGACCAAATCGGCGTCGCCGGTCGCATGCGCTCGAACCCGATGCCGGCGCAATCGGGTTCTGGACGAGAGGGCGCGCTGCGCTGAACACGATGAGCTCGAGGATAGTCGGGTGAGCGAAGCGGCTAGGCGACTCTAATGGCGAGCCACTCCCGTGAGATATCTCCCACCGTCCTGGTCGTCGATGACGACTCGGCCATGCGGACGCTGCTGAAGGACTGGCTCGAGCGCGGCGGGTTCCGCGTCCTCGAGGAGCCGAGCGCCGACCGGTTGTTCACGGCCGCCAAGGCGACTCATCTCGACGTGGTGGTTCTCGACAAGGAGATGCCAGGGCCGAGCGGCTTCGACGTCCTGCCCGCGTTTCACCGACAATGGCCCGAGGTGCCGATAATCCTCGTCACGGCGTTTGGCGGCGGCGAGGTGGCCGAGGAAGCCCTTCGATTGGGGGCGCGCGCGTATCTCGAGAAGCCGTTCCAGCTTGGTGCCCTGCTCGAGGCGGTGCGGGACGCGACGAGAGGCGGCTCCGGGCAGGCTGGGCGGTCCTGACACCGTGGGACTCAAGCTCCGCCTCATTCTCATCCTCACGATTCCGGCCGTCGCCGCCCTCGCCGTGCACGGGGTGCTCCGCGTTCGCCAAGAGCGCGAGCAGCTCGTCGAGGAGGATCGCCAGAACATGGCGTTGACCGCGGCGGCGATTCAGATCGCAGTCGAGAATGCGCTCCGCGACCGACAGTTCTCCGATGTGAAACGACTCGTGGCCGAGATGGTGGAGCGGCAGACGGCGATCGATCGCATCAGACTGTTCGATCGTCAGCTTCGGCCGACACTGGTCTCCAACCAGCTGTCCATCGGTGAGGACGTTCCCGCTGAGATTCTCCGTCGAGTCGCGAACACCGCGATGCCCGAGGGCTTCTATCGCCGTCAAGCGCAGCGCTCGATCCTCTATTATATCGTTCCGGTTCGCGACAGCCGGGGTCAGGTCGCCGGGACGCTCGAGATCGTTCATCTCGCTTCGGGGATCGACGCACGGATGCAAGCGGCATCCAATGACGTGTGGATCCGTCTCGGCATCCTGCTGGTCGTGATCGTGGTCCTGACGGCGACGGCGCTCCAGCGGCAAGTGGTGCGGCCCATCTCACGACTCATGGAAAGTATCCAGCGCCTCGGCCGCGGGGAGCCGGCCGCGCCGCTGGTGATCGATCGCCGGGACGAGATCGGTCGCGTCGCCGAAGCCTTCAACACGATGACCGCTCAGCTCGATGCGGCCCGCCAGCGGCTGCTCACCGAGACTGAGCATTCACTCGAGCTCGAGCAACAGCTGCGCGCCGCGGAGACGCTCGCGGTTGCCGGGAAGCTCGCCTCGGCCCTTGCGCACGAGGTTGGCACCCCGCTCAACATCGTGTCGGGGCGGGCTGAGTTTCTCCAGATGTCGACGAGCCTCGACGAGGCGGCCCGTCGCGATCTGGGAATCATCGTGAGCCAGATCGACCGAATCTCGAAGATCATTCGGTCGCTGCTCGACAGCGTGCGCCCCCAGAAGCTCGAGATTCAGTCGACCCGCCTCGCAGATGTCCTCGATCGCATCCTCCCGCTCCTCAACCACCCGGCCCGCCGGCGCGGCGTCGCCATTGTCGTGTCGGTTCCCGCCGATCTGCCGGAGCTGCTCGCCGACCCCGGTCAGCTGCAACAGGTTCTGATCAACCTCGTACTGAATGGGTTGGATGCGACGCCCGCCGGAGGCTCTATCACGATCGGCGGTCGGCCGGCCGCAGCCGGCGGATCGCGGCGAGGTATCGCGATCACCGTGAGTGATACCGGGCCTGGAATACCGGCGGAGCTTCACTCGAAGGTCTTCCAGCCGTTCTTCACGACGAAACCCGCCGGACAGGGTACGGGCCTCGGTCTCGCGATCTGTCGCGATATCATCAAGGCCCATAGCGGAGAGATCGGGATCGACAGTGTGCCCGGATCCGGCACGACGTTCACCGTGTGGATACCCGTGGCCCTGGAGGAGACGGCGTGAAGTTCAAGGTCCTCGTCGTCGACAACGACCCAGAGATGCTCGATCTGCTCCGGCAACGCCTCGAGAACGACGGGCGAATCGTGACCGCCGTCGCGGATGGCGCCGCGGCCATCGAGGCGCTGGAACGCGATGAATTCGATGTGGTGCTGACCGATCTGGTCATGGACGGCACCGACGGCTGGGCGGTGCTTCAGGAAACCCAGCGCCGGCAGCCGAGCGCGCGCGTCGTGCTCATGACCGCCTTCGCCAGTCTCGAGACCGCGATCGATGCGATTCGTCAAGGCGCCTACGACTATTTGACGAAGCCGTTCAAGCTGGCTCAGGTCACGCTGACGATCAACCGGGCCCTCGACGATCGTCGCCTTCGCGAGGAGAATCGGGTGCTCCGCGAGCAAGTCGAGCAACGCTTCAGCTTCGACAACCTGATCGGCCGTTCCCCGGCGATGCTGTCCGTCTTCGATAAGATTCGAGCGGTGACCACGAGCGACGCGACGATCCTGCTGCTCGGCGAGAGCGGCACCGGGAAGGAACTGGTCGCGCGCGCGATCCACCACAACAGCCTCCGCCACGGCAAGCCATTCGTGCCGGTCAACTGCGCGGCGATCCCGCGCGACCTGCTCGAGTCCGAACTGTTCGGGCACGAGAAAGGAGCGTTCACCGGCGCCGTCCGCAAGCGTCGCGGGCTCTTCGTCGACGCCGACGGCGGGACGCTCTTCCTCGACGAAGTCGGGGACATCCCGCCCCCGCTCCAGGGTAAGATCCTCCGCGCGCTGCAAGATCACACCGTTCGACCGGTTGGCGGCAGCGAAGAGATCCGGCTGGACGTGCGGGTCGTGAGCGCGACGCACCGCGATCTGATGGCCCTCATCGGCGACGGGCGGTTCCGCGAGGACCTCTACTACCGGTTAGCGGTGATTCCGATCCGCCTGCCGAGCCTGCGCGAGCGCCCCGACGACATCCTCCTTCTCGCCGGCCATTTTCTGGCGCGCGCCGCAAAGGCGGTCGGGAAAGCACTCACCGGCTTCGACCAGGAGGCGACCGCGTGGCTGCTCCAGCATCGGTGGCCCGGGAACGTTCGCGAGCTGGAAAACGTCATCGAGCGGGCCGCAACACTCGCCCGCACCAGCTTGATCACGCGCGGCGACCTGGGCATCGAGTTCGCTCCGGAGGCCACCGGCATGGGGGTGCGACCGACCCTGGCCGAGCTCGAGGAGAGCTACATCCGCCGGGTTCTCGAGGAGACCAAGGGCGACAAAGTCGCCGCCGCTCGCATCCTGGGCGTCAGCGTTCGCACTCTGCAGCGCCGCTTCCAGGTCGAGCCCGCGCCGGCCTCGAAACCGTCGGACCCGTGACCACCGAGGGTTTCGTCTAGACCCGCGTACGGGCTTCGGCGGCGTCGCCGTCTCGCGCCGGCCGGGTCACACAGATGCCGTCTCCCGCCGCGATCCCGGCAAACTTCTGGTTGGGATCCGCGTCTGCGCGAATAAGATCGACGCATGTCGGATCTGATCGCGACGCTGCGCACCATTCCGGGGCGCTTCCGGAAGGACGAGGGATTTCTCATGGCTTCGGCGCTGTCCTTCGCCGCCGAGCTGTGTCTGGTACCCCTCACCCTGATCCTGTTCTCTCTGGCCGGCTACCTCATGGAGTCCGACACGATCGCCGACTACCTGTTCGACGCCGCCACGCTCTTGCTCCCCGCGTATGGGCGCGAGCTCGGTGAGTTCTTCTCGTTCCTCGTCAGCCAGCGCGCAGTGGTCGGCCTGGTCGGCATCCTGAGCTGGATGGTTTTCGCGGCGCAATTCTTCTCGCTGATGCGAACCGTGTTGAACCGAATCTTCCGCGCGCCGGCCAGGCGCGGTCTCGTTCACGGATTCGCGGTCGACCTGCTCATGGTGGTCGCAATCGGATCGCTGGCAATCCTGTTCAGCGTATCGATCTTCGTCGTGCTCACCCTCGGCGACGTCGCCGCCCACCTGTTTCCGGGCGCGCCCTCCCCTTCCGCCGGACTCAGGCGGCTCGTCTCGCTACCCGTGATGTACATGATGGGCGTCGGGTTGCTGTTCCTTCTCCTTCGCGCGTTGCCCAACACCCGGGTGCCGGCGCGCGCCGCGCTGATCGCCACCCTCGCCGTCACCGTCGCGTGGGAGGGAGCCCGATGGATTTTCACTGCGTACGTCGTGACGTTCGGGACCTACGGCAGTCTGTACGGCTCGCTTGGCGCCGGTGTCGCGGCGCTCGTCTGGATCTATTACTCGATGGTCATCTTCGTGCTCGGCGCCGAGCTCGCGGCCGTCGTCGCCGAGCACGAGCACTGAGCCGGCTGCCGTCAGCGTCGCCCTCGCAAGCTGATCACGGTCTGCTCCGACTGAGGCGCGGCGACGCCAGCGATTGGTACGTGCGTCGAGACCTGCAGCGATACTCGTTCGACTGACACACAACCGCGTGCCCCCGACGGTGGCCAAGTGCCCATTCAAGTCGATCGCGGCTCATTGTTCCGATTGCCGTGTGCGCGGGCGCAAATCGGCTCGCAAGCACTCGACCGGAGAAGCGGGGTGACGGCCAGAAGACGCATGATCGATGGGGGCGGAGTCTCCAGTCTCTCGTCGCGACTCGAAGCTCCGCCGACCGCCGTCGCGTAATTGCGTTTCGTGTTCCCTACTTCGGCGGCTGTGCTGAGGGTAGCGCCGACGGCGGAACGAGGCAAGGATGTCGGCGAATGAGAGCGGCGCCGCGCGGCCGATCGTGCGGACCCGCAGGGCGATCCGCCGCTGGAAGTACAGTCCGAGCACCGCGCCATAGCACAAGGCGTGGGCCACGAACTGCACCAGGGGTGAGCTCGTACTGGGGAAACCACGACAAACCGGCCAGGGGCGCGACGCTGTAGAAATTGATCGGCCAGAGCACCAGACCATAAGCGCCACCCGCGAGCACGAGCGTGCGGCCCCCCATCACGACGTCGATCTGCGCCGCGGCGAGCAGAAGCACGCCAAACAGCAAGCCGAACGTCGCGGCCAGGCACAGGTGCACGATCGTGCCGACCAGGCCGGCCGCCACCGCCGAATAGCTCGGATCGAGCGACGCACGGCCGAGCACGATGGCGGCGATCATTCGCAGGGGTCTGAGAGCGCCGCGCGGCCCGCTCGACAACACGGCGGCCGACAGCTGGAACAGCATGGACACGACTCCTGCAATCAATCCGCCGATGGCTCCATGGATCAGCCGAACATCGGATCCCGTCCCTCAGCTCTGACGACAATCGCCGCCATGCGACGCTTCCCCTCGCTCCTCGGCTAACGGCCCGAAGAACATCTCGAGTCGAGGATGATTGCCTCGATCACTCGGAGACCATCGGCGGAATCATCGGAACCTCGATCACCTGCACCTGCCGAACGCCCTCGACCGCCAGCGCGACCGCCTCGACGGCGGCCGCCGGCGCTCTCGACGTCACTCGAATCGAGCCATTCGCCGCCTCGACGTCAAAATGCTTGAACCGGCGGGTTCCTTCGTCGACCATCAACGCCACCCTCACACGCGAGGCGACCGCACGATCGACCAGCCGCTGCATACTCGCGGCCGTGGGTTCGACGCCGGGACGATGGGCGAGCAGTACGATCGCCTCGGCCGCCGCGCCTGCGCCGTCGGCGCCGCTGTTGTTGATGAAGACGTCGTACAGCAACGGGTCGTTGAGATCGCAGCCGTAGAGATAGCGCATGCGGCCGAGCTTGTCGGCGTCGTCGCGCCGGAGCAGCTTTTCGAGCGCCTCCCGCGCCGTGCGTGCGCTCGCCGCACCGCCGACCTGCGCCGCCATCCCGTCCTGGAGTCGGCGACTTCGCTCGTCGAACGGCGCGATGATCCGTACCCGCAGCGCGTGGGTGATATCGCGCAGCAGCCACTGCCCTCCGCGCCCGACCAGGACGACGTGGTCGCCGAGCGCGGCATCAAGCACCGCGTTTTGCATCACCGCGACGTATGTCTGCGCCTCGAAGCCGAGTCGATCCAGAATACCCGGCTTGGCCTCTCCGAGCCGCGTCAGCCTGTCTTCCGCGAGTCCATAGGCATGCGCCGCTTTCGCGAGGATTTCACCGCCGAGGCACTGATAACCCAGGCGATCCGCGACGGCCCGCGCGATCGCGCCGCCCCCGGACCCGAGCTGATGTGAAATCGTGATGATGGCCATGACGTCTCCTTGTCCTCACGAGATGAGGTTCGATCGAGGCCGCACCCAGGCGTGGGCCGATTCGATGCCCCCCGACGCCGGCATCGAGCTACCGCCTCGACGCTGGTCTAGTGTCGGTATCTCCCCGTCGTCCGCTCGGCGCGGAGCGCCGCTTCGCACGGCGCTCAGATGACGGCGGAGGGCCTCGTACCGACGCACGGACACCCCGACCACCAGCACCGGGCACGGGGCCTTGGCGACGACCTCCTCGGCGAGGCTGCCGAGAATCAGGCGCATCAAGCCCGTTCGCCCGTGGCTGCCCATGACGATCAGGTCGACCTGTCGGGACTCCGCCGCGTGCACGATCTGCCGAGCAGGCACTCCGTGCAGGACCAGCGCTTCGCCGCGAACATCGGACGCCTTGGCCCGCGCGACAAGGCGGCGAAGGGTCTCCGTCGCGCCCTCGTGAAGCGCCCGGTTGATCTCCGGGTACAGCCACGGGCTCGACACGTACTCGTCGCCCATGATGGGCGCGACGGGGACGACGACGTGCAGCAGCAGAAGCTCGGCGCGATCCGCTCTGGCCCACCGAAGAGCTTCCTCGAATGCAAGCTCGGACAGCAATGAGAAATCCGCCGGCTGCAGCACCCGTCGGATCCGTCGCCGGTCGTTCGACAGCAGCCGCGCCATCCCGCTTCTCCTTGTCCTCGGCGGCACTCTCCGATGGGCCCAGCTTCGCCGAGCGACATGAGACCGCGATGAAACAGGCATGAAATCGCGCGACAGCGCCCCACCGAGCAGCCGTCCGCCAGGTCCGGCGGCGCGGTCAGAGCGGATCGCGGAGGGGCCAGGCAAGGAACTCCATGTCGCCCAGACCTCGTCGATCACCATGGTCTTGGCATGCAGGAGAGCCGCGCACGCCTCTTTCCCGGACCTATTCGCGGTGCGCCCGGCTCCCATCCGTCGCTGGATCTGGCGCGAAGCAAGCCAGTATGTCGGGATTCGGCTTCGATCAGACCGGACAAGGACCGCGTGAACGCGATCGCGTGTCAAGCACGCGGCCGGTCATTCCGCTGGAGGCGCTTCACCGGCCCAGTCGACGCCGCGATCGAGCTCGTCGTAGTTGAAGTGCCGGATTCTCCGCCGTCACGAAATGCTCCGCCAGTTTCGGCGCCAGCGAGGCCAGCGGGCCTCCCGTGCACAGCGCGACGCGACGGATCTTCCGGTGATGGTCGCGAACGAAGCGCAGGTGCCGAAAGAAGCTGCCCAGATTCTGCCAGCCCGGGAACTCTCGCGCATGTACCACGAGACCTCGAAGGGTCCCGTGCGCTTCGATCCACGGATCGACCGAAAGGGCCAGCGCGTCGAAATCCTCGGCGCCAAGCGGTCCGTGTGGCTCGACAATCAGCACACCGCGCTCGGGAATCCATCGATGCGCGAGACGGCCCGCCGCAGCGGTCAGCCATCCGAGCGCCTCTTGCCATTGGCCGTTGCCAAAGACCTTGACGGGACACGGCATCAAAACGCTGGCGAGCCGCGACGCCTCCCGGATCCAGCCGACATCGCTGACAATGGCGCAGCGCTCGAACACGCGGAGGTATTGCAGTCCCAGTCGGGCGTCCTCCCATGCCGCACCGGGGGTGACGCTCTCGAATTCAGGACCGAAATGGTAGAGGAATCGAAGCCGGCGTCCGCGACTTCGCGCTTCGTCCAGAACGGGCCGCACGGCGTGTTCGTAATCCTCACGCGTCACCTTTCCCCTGGCGCGAAACCCGTCGACATCGGCGGGGAGATCCTTCAGTCGCTCGATCATGATGTGCTCCTCCCTTCGATCGCTCGCCACAGGACCAGCGTACTCCTGAGTATTGGCTCAGCTCGGGCATCGAGAGGGCGGCGACAGCATGCTTGGGCGACGGCGCGCCGCAGGTGGCAAGTCTTGTCGAATCGGCGTTCCCCCCGAGTCGGCGTCCCCCCCCCCCCCGGTTGGAAACGCGGACGGTCCGCCGGCGACCACGGGCGCCCACGACACGACGTCGCGGACGCGACGACATGTCGCCTCGACGGGCGCCCTCCTCCGCCGAACCGCGGGCCCGAGGCCCGTTGTAGCGTGGGAAATGCCGCCATCGCCGACCTGGCATCGCTGTTGCGGAGAGTCGAGACCGATCGCCGTATCCGATGTCTCACCGGCAGCACCAGACGACAACGTTGGAGAATATGGCGGAACAGGGGACGGAAACCCATGTGACGGTGCTCGTCGTCGAGGACGACGGCGAGATGCGCGTGTTGCTACGCGAGGCGCTGGAGCGCGCGGGATACCGGGTGATCGGACGCAAGGATGGCGCGGACTATCGGCCCTCGTCGAAACCGAGCGGTTCAACGTCGCCATCCTCGACAAGGAGCTCCCCGGGCCAAACGGTCTCGATCTTCTGTCGTTCCTGCGGCAACGACTTCCGGAGGTACCGGTCATCCTGGTTACGGCGTTCGGAGGCCCGGACGTCCAGCACGAAGCGGCACGCCGGGGTGCTTCGGGCTATGTGGAGAAGCCTTTCCGCGTGGCCACCCTCCTGGACATGCTCTCGACGGTCTTGATGCCGCTTCGTGGGGGAGAGCCCGGACCTCCCGCGTAACCGCCCAAGACGCGGCCCAAGACGCGTCTTCTGGGACCAGCGAACCCGGCCGGCTACTTCTTGAGCGACCGTCCTCGCGACGCCATTGACCGAACCTCGGCTGCCTTCTTGTCGAAGCGCTGACCGAACTTCTTGTTGATCTGTCCGAAGCGCGCCCACAGCGCCTTGTCCATGAGCGTGCGAATGCCGCCGCCGTTCAGTGGCCAGAGCGACGCGGTCCACGCGAAGACTTCTCGATCGTGGCAATCGATCGCCAAGGCGACCGAAAGCACCTCCCCGCTCTCGCATGAGATCAGGAAGATGTCCTGAGCTTGCGCGGTTGGGCCATTCACGGTTCTAGTGGCTCGGCGCCCGAACGCATAGCTTGGACCGCACCCTGTTTCTTGGACACGCGAGGGGCGTATCAACGAGAACGCCCCCACTCTCGATCGTCGATCATAACGCCCCTGAGCGATCGTGGTTCATCGGCGATTCGCGCGCCCGCCGGCGTCTGGTGACCCAGCCGCGTGATAGCCACTCGGTGTTGTATCGCGTGATGAACTGGCGATCATCCGGTGCGCCTCGGCGAGATTCTGAAGCGGTGGAGATCGAGGCACTGCTCCTTGAGCGTGCGCATGAACCGCTCGATGACGCCATTGCACTCCGGCTTGCTCGACGATCCCCAACCACTTCACCTCGTTGATCCACGCGTCGGCGATATACTGCGGCCTCCAGTCGCGTCCTTCGCGAAACGTCCGAAGGCGTGCAACCTACATCCTGCCGCAAAGGCTCGAGCGCGGCCCAGCGATCGCCGGATCACTCCTGGTGTCGAGCCCGCGTCCATTGCTCGAGAAAGATCTGCTTCCAGCTCTCGAGGTCGTCGGCCGGCACCTGGCTCTCACACGCGACCGCATCAAGCGTCGCACTTGTTCTTCACCGTCTGTGTACGCTAGCGGAACGCACGCGAGGCAAGTAAAGAGGAACTTCTTGGCCCGGTCCATCGAGCGACGAGCGCGCGAGCAACGGGCGTTACTTTGAGCGTGGTACACGCCGTAGTCCAACGAGAATCTACCTCACCGAAAAATGACATTTGCTTGCGGACTGCGACACGTGGCCTTCGCACCCACGAGCTAGAGGGCACTCGACGTCGTGGCCGGAATGATGCCTGAGGCCGCGAGCCGGCGTTCGCCCGTGAGGCGTTCGTCGCGAGCGCAACGAGTCGGCGTCATACCCCCAGGGACAACCGGATCAGCGGAACCTTCTCGCCGATGCCGAAGGATAGCTCGCGCCGCAGCGCGTCGGGGTCCACGTAGGTGCCGAAAATGCGGTCCCAGGCGGTAAACAGGGCCGCCAGGTTCGCCACGTAGTGCTCCGGCTGATCGCTGTGATGAATGTGGTGATATCGAGGGGTCACAATCAACCACTCGAGCCAGGACGAGCGCCAGGCGACGTTCAGATGCATCCAGTCGTTCTGCACCGCGTGCCCGGCACCGATGGCCAGCGCCATCCACCACGGCGAAAGGTCGACGAACGAGTAGGCGAAGATGTAGGGCAGGTTGACGAGCACCTGTTGCGGCACCGTCGCCCGGACCCCCATCAGCCAGTACATGTAGTCCGGCGCGTGGTGCCATTTGTGGATGCGCCAGAAGACCTTGCCGTGCATCAGTCGATGGATCCAATAGTGGCCGAAGTCGGCGACAACGAGGTAGCAAAGCACGCGAACTGCCAGAGGCATGGCCAGGAGCCCCGCCGGCAGGTGCGGTCGCACGGCGATCCAGCGATCAATGCGCAGAGCGGCGGGGAAGATGAGCGCCTGGTACACGGCGAAGACGGCCAGGTCGTACAGGATGACCTTCCGGTAAATCACGGTCCTGGCCGGGCGCAGCAGCTCGAGTGCGGTGAAGCCGACCAACCGGGCGAGGAACAGCAGGGGGAAGAACAGCTCGTGGACGATGATGAACCGCCGAGCCTCGGGGCTGATTAGCCAGTCCATCCTCTTTCGACTGTACCTCGACGGGCGCGCGGGGATGAAGTGGTCCCTTCGTGGCCGACGTCCTGGAGGGATCGCCCGCGAGGTCTAGAGTTCGTGCGGGCTCGGCGCCGCCCGGACTGTGACAAGAGAGCTGCCAGAATTTGTCTTGTCCCATCCACTTTGCCGCGCCGTGAACCCCTAACCCCTTGCCGTCACGAGCCGACCACGCCCGGCACGCAATTTGCCACGTATCGAGTGTCGATTACTGCCAGTGGCATGCAATGAACCAGTGGAGGGCACTCATAACGAGGACTTGGCGCCAGCGGGCTAGCTCGGCTTGGCGACGTCGCACTCATCACGCCGTTACCGGACTGACAGAGCGACCCATCGGACCAATGGAAATTCCAAGAAAAGGAGTGGCGTGAATCTGCGCTTTCCCGACGAGCTTGATCAAATGGCGAGCCTCGTCGAGCTCTCCCGTTGGCGCGCAGTCCATCAACCCGAGTCGTTCCGCCTACTACTTCCTCAAGGACGGCATCGCGACTGATGCGGCTCTGACATATGCAGCGCTCGATCAGCATGCGCGTGCGATAGCAGGATTTCTTCAAGTCGCGCGGATTCGGTGACCGAATCCTGCTCTTGTATCCGCCCGGCCTTCATTTCGTCCGCGCCTTTCTGGGATGCCTGTATGCGGGCGTTCTCGCAGTTCCCGCTCCCCCGCTAGACCCACTGCGAATGAAGCAGAGCCTGTCACGTCTCCAGGGTATTGCGAGCGACGCCCGGATTACCGGTGTCCTGACGACGCCCGAGATCGTGAAGTCCGCCGAACGCGCTGGCCTGTCGCTTTCGGCGAAGATCCGACCCGTTGGTTCACAGTTGATGACGTTCGCGAGGACTGGGCACGGCAATGGAGGCCCCCCGATTTAACACCGAATCATGTGGCCTATTTGCAGTACACGTCCGGTTCTACCACAACACCCAAAGGGGTGATGGTGACGCATCGCAATCTTCTCCATCACTGTGGGTACCTAACGAAATTTGCCGGCTATGACGCGCAGGCGGTGACTCTGTCCTGGATGCCGCATTTCCATGACTATGGGCTGGTCAAAGGAATCCTGCATCCTCTCTTTGCGGGGATCCCGAGTTATCTCATGTCGGCCCTGGCATTTCTCAAGCAACCGATTCGATGGCTCGAAGCAATTGAGCGGTATGGGATCACGCATAGCGGCGGGCCCAACTTCGCCTATGCCCACTGCGTTCGTCGTACGACTCCCGCCGAGAGAGCCAATCTCAACCTGAGTTCCTGGCGAGTCGCAAGCTGTGGAGCCGAGCCGATCTCAAAAGATACGATGGACCAGTTCATCGAAGCCTTTCGAGCGTCAGGTTTCCGTCGAGAGGCATTTCACCCCGCCTATGGGATGGCCGAGTTCACCTTGCTGATTTCCGTGAAACGCGCACACGACGCACCAAGCTTCCGCAGTCTCAATGCGCAAGCTCTTGAGAAAGGGCTTGTGCGCGAGATCGGTGAGGAGCAACCGGATGCGCGCCAGGTCGTCAGCTGCGGCCCTTCGGTTGGAGAAGCCAAGGTAGTCATCGTTGACCCAGAAAGGCTCCGGCCTTGTGACCCTGACGTGGTGGGAGAGATTTGGCTGGCGGACCCGAGCATCGCGAAGGGCTATTGGAACAAACCAGAAGAGACGAACGAGACATTCGGTGCTCATCTGGCTGCTACGGGAGAAGGGCCTTACCTCCGCACGGGTGACTTGGGGTTCGTCAAGAATGGCGAGCTTTTCGTCACGGGTCGGCTGAAGGACCTTGTCATCATCCGGGGGCGTAACCACTATCCGCAGGATATCGAGCGAACGGCGGCACAAAGCCATCCGAGCTTGCGACAGGGTTCCGGAGCCGCCTTTTCGATCGAGAAAGGCGGCGAAGAGCGCCTCGTCATTGTCCAGGAACTTGAACGGCGAGAACACGGCACTTCCATCGAGGATGTCGCCGGCGCAATTCGGGAGTCGGTCGCAGAACATCACGATATCCAGGTCTATACGGTTGCGCTCGTTCGAGCGGGAAGCATCCCGAAGACATCCAGTGGAAAGATCCAGCGTCGCGCATGTCGGGACGCATTCCTGTCGACCCGACTCGGGATTGTCGGAATAAGCACTCTTGGCAACGACGAACCGAAATCACGTGATCACGACCTGACCCGCGATGATCTGCTCGCATTAACTCTCGATGAACAGCGGGCAATCCTGCTGACATCCCTGGAAGCACTCGTTAGCCGGTTGCTGGGTATTCCACCGAGCCGATTGAGTAGGGAACAGCCGCTCACCACGGCGGGGCTCGACTCGTTGACCGCAACGGAACTGGCGCATGCGGTGGAAACTCGGTTCGGCGTTTCGCTGTCGTTGCCGGCCCTGCTTGACGGCGCCTCCATCAAGCAGCTCACAACGCACGTCCTTGATCAGCTTTCCGCTTCGTCAGCGTCATCCCCCGTACGACGCGAGATGCTCCAGGAGACGAACGGGCCTGTCGAATATCCGTTGTCTCGAAATCAATCGGCGTTGTGGTTCCTCCATCAATTGAGGCCCCACACTAAGGCTGCCAATGCGACTCTTCTGCTACGTGTCAGTGGTCCACTCGATCAACGGATTCTGGTGCGGGCGCTGGAGAAGTTGGCGGCACGCCATCCTTGTCTGCGAACGACGTATGTAGCCCGAAACGGGGTTCCGTTTCAGCAGATCCACCCAACTTTCCCACTACAATTCGTGGAGACCGATGCGTCGGGGTGGAACTGGAATGACCTGAAAACATACGCGGAGAGGGCAGCGGGCCGCTCGTTCGATCTCGAACGTGGGCCGCTCTGGCGTGCGCAACTGTTCCGTCGTTCGCCGACCGAGGCATATCTCCTTCTAGCAGCACATCATATCGCGGTGGACGGCTGGTCGATGAAGGTTCTCATCGAGGACCTCAAACGCCTGTATGAAGGAGAGCGATCGGGAGAGAAGCACCCTCTGCCTGAACCAGCCGCGCAATATGCGGACTTCGTGCATTGGCAGAATGATCTGTTGGCAGGGCCGCAGGGCCAAAGACTATGGAGCTACTGGCAAGAGACGTTGTCCGGCGAGTTGCCAGTGCTGGATTTGGCTCACGGCCGGCCGCGGCCGAGCATGCAGCGTGACAACACTGCATGGCGCGAGTTCGCGCTCAGCGCGAAGCTGACGCGGCGACTGAAAGCTCTTGCCGAGGCAGAAGGAACAACTGTGTACGTGACACTCCTGGCCGCCTTGCAAGTCTTCTTGTATCGCTACACAGGCCAGGAAGATATTTTGATCGGGTCGCCCATGCTCGGCCGAAGCCGGGGAATGTTTAGCGAAACGGTTGGCGATTTTGTCAATGTCGTAGTCTTACGCGACCACGTGTCTGGTGCCGCAACATTCAAAGGCTTTGTTGTCACAAGCCAGGCGAACGGTTCTGGAGGCGATCGCCCACCAAGATTATCCCTTTTCGCTTCTTGTGGAACGGCTCCAGCCAGCCCGGGATCCGAGCCGCGCGCCTTTCGTTCAGGTTCTGTTCGTATTGCAGAAGTTCAAATTGATGACCCAACTCAATGGGGACAACCGCTCACGCAAGAGCGGCACCGCAGGTTCGAGCAAACAGCTTCATTTCGAACCGTATCTCATACCGCAATCCGCAGGACAATTCGATCTGACGATAGAGATTTCTGATTCGGATGGTCCATTGACAGGCTGCTTCGAATACAACGCCGATCTGTTTGACGCCGCGACGGTCGGCCGAATGCAGGAACACTTTCAGGTGCTTCTGGAAGGCATCGTAGACCAGCCGAACCAGTTGTTGGCAGACCTCCCGCTCATGACGCCCGAAGAACACTATCAGGTCTTGGTCGCGTGGAATGAGACTCGAATCAGTCGTGCCGAAACCCGGTGCCTCCATGCATTGTTCGACGAGCAGGTCGTGCGTACTCCCGATGCCATGGCCGTGATGTTCGAGGATCAACGACTCAGCTATCGGGAACTCCACCTGCGGGCCAACCAACTCGGTCACTACCTCAGCAGGCTTGGGGTCGGTCCAGATGTCTTAGTTGGACTGTGTGTCGAGAGATCGCTCGAGCTCATCGTGGGCCTCATGGGCATCCTCAAAGCGGGTGGCGCGTACTTGCCGCTCGATCCCGAGTACCCCACGAAGCGCATGGCGTCGATGTTGGAGGAGGCTCGAGTATCGATCCTGGTGACCCAGCAGCATCTCCTGGCTCGGCTCCCGGATCATCAGCAGAGCCGCGCCGTCTGCCTGGATACGGAATGGAGCGCCATCGCCCGAGAATCCGGTGAATCTCCCGTGAATGGAGCGACGGCCGGAGATCTGGCCTACGTCATTTACACCTCAGGGTCGACCGGTAGACCTAAAGGGGTGATGGTGGAGCACCGATCCGTCGTGAACTACGTGGCGGCAATCAGTACCCAGGCGCGTCTCGGACCGGGTGATCGAATCCTTCAGTTGGCATCCGTCAGCGTCGATACAGCCGCGGAGGAGATCTTCACCTGTCTCTTGACAGGCGCCGCGCTGGTCCTTCGAACAGGATCCATGTTGGATTCGATACCGGGATTTCTGCAGAAGTGCCGGGAGTGGCGCATAACGTTGCTGGACCTTCCAACCGCCTACTGGCATGAGCTCACGGCTGGGCTCCGGCGTGAGTCCTTGGACTTTCCTCCAAACATTAGCTCGGTAGTGATTGGAGGGGAGCGTGCGCTTCCGCAATCGTTGATGACCTGGCAGCAGCATGTCGGGTCTCGGGTGCAATTGCTGAATACCTACGGCCCCACCGAAGTCACGATCGCGGCGACCGTCTGCGACCTTACGTCCGCCGAACCGAGTAGCGGACCGCCTATCGGTCGGGCGATTCAAAACGTTCAGCTGTACGTGCTCGATCGGAACTTGCAGCCCGTGCCGATTGAAATTCCTGGAGACCTCTATGTTGGGGGCGTTGGTCTTGCGCGCGGTTACCTGAAGCGGGTTGACCTGACCGCTGAGCGATTCATTCGTAACCCATTCGACCTGGAGCCCGGCGCACGTCTCTACAGGACTGGCGATCTGGCCCGGTGGTTGCCGAACGGTGAGCTCGAGTATCTGGGGCGTGTCGATCGGCAGGTCAAAATCAGAGGGTACCGGATCGAGCTTGAAGAGATTGAATCAGTCCTGCAGACCCATCCCGAGATTCGCGCAGTGGCCGTCGAGGTTCGAGAGGATTTGCCCGGCGACAAGCGGCTCGTGGCGTTTGTCGTCACCGCGTCGGGCAGCGCGCTGAACGTCAATCATCTGCGGGCTTTTCTCAAGGAACAACTTCCGGATCCCATGATTCCCTCTGCGTTCGTGGAATTGGATGCTCTGCCGCTCACACCGAACGGCAAGATTGATCGAAAGGCCTTACAGGCGCCGGTCAACAGTCGAGCCGGGCTCCTCCACCTCAAGACTGAATATGTCGCTCCCCGGAATTCTACTGAACAACTCCTCGCCCATGTCTGGGGTGAGATCTTGGACATCAAAGATGTTGGCGTCCACGACAATTTCTTTGAGCTGGGCGGGCACTCCTTACTGGCGACCCAGATGTTCTCACGCCTGCGTTCGCTCTTTCACGTTGAGCCCCCCCTCCGAGCCGTATTTGAGACTCCGACAATTGCCGGCCTCGCCCAGTGGTTGGCCGAGCAACAGCCTCGTGAGCCAAGCACGCTGGCGGTCCCTCTGATCACTCCCGTCCCTCGCGACGGATTGTTGCCTCTCTCGTTTGCGCAAGAGCGTATGTGGTTCCTGTATCAGCTGGCACCGGAGAGCTCGGCCTACAATATTCCGGTTACCGTTCGTCTCATCGGTCCTCTCGACAAAGAAGCCCTGGCCCACAGTCTCAACGAGTTGGTGCGACGGCATGAGTCCCTCCGGACGACATTTCATCACGCCGAAAGCCATCCCGTTCAAATGGTTCACCCTTTTCAGGCCCTGACGATCACCGAAGTCGACCTGCGGAAGCGGCCGAAAGCGAGGCGGGGTGATGAAGCCATCGAGCTGGCGACGGACGAAGCCCGCCGGCCCTTCGACCTGACCACTGGTCCGTTGATCAGAGTGCTGGTGATCCAGGTGAGCGACGAAGAGCATGTCGTGGTGCTCACGACGCATCACATTGTCTCGGATCACTGGTCGTACGGCGTGATCGGGCGGGAGCTGGTCCAATGCTATAACGCCTTCTGCGATGGGCAACCTTTGCGAATCGAGCCACCGCTCGAGATCCAGTATGTCGATTTCGCGTGTTGGCAGCGTCACTGGCTCCGTGGGCCGGTGCTGGACGGCCAACTAGCCTATTGGAAGGCCCAGCTGGCGGGTGTTCCCGTCCTGGCATTGCCGACCGATCGTCCGCGTCGGGCAGCGCAGTCCTTCCGTGGCGCTCACGTTTCTCTCGATCTGCCACGGTCGTTGATCAACGGCCTGAAACACTTGAGCGTTCAGGAAGGCGTCACTCTCTACATGGTCTTCCTGGCGGGATTCGTGGCCCTGCTCAATCGGTTGACCGGTCAAGAGGATATTGCGGTCGGAACCCCGATTGCGAATAGGAATCACCTGGCGATCGAAGGCCTGGTTGGAACATTTGTCAACACGCTCGTCCTGAGGACCGATGTCTCGCGCGAGCCAACCTTTCGTGAGCTGTTGGGTCGCGTGCGCGATGTTGCGTTGGGCGCCTATGCGCAACAGGATTTGCCGTTTGAGAAGCTGGTCGAGGAGTTACGGCCCGACCGGAGCCACGGCGGTTCGCCACTCGTCCAGGTGCTGTTCAACTTTGCCAATACGCCGTTTGGCCGCGTGGATTTCAAGAACCTTTCGTGGGCACCGTGTGAGATCGATCGTGGCGCATCGCAACTGGACCTCAGCGTCTCGATCGATCGAACCGTCTCGCGTCGCGTCTATCTCGAGTTCGACACGGATCTATTCGACCGTGCGTCGATGGAGCGGTGGCTGACGCACTATCGAACGCTACTCGAAGCGGTGGTCGAACAGCCAGGAACCGCCGTCGCTCGCTTACGGCTGCTCTCTGAGAGTGAACGACGAGCGATCTTGGTCGAATGGAATGCCACGAGAGCCGACGAGCTCACGGACCGGTGCCTGCCACAGCTCGTTGAAGAACAGGTCATCAGAACACCGGAGGCGATTGCCGCCGAGTCGCAGGGGTCGGCGCTGACGTATGCCGAGCTGAACCTGCGCGCCAATCAAGTCGCGCACTGGCTGCGCAGCCGTGGGGTGGGGCCGGATGTCGTCGTGGCCGTTCTCATGGAACGGTCACTGGACGTTCTGATTTGCTTGCTTGGAATCATGAAGGCCGGGGGGGCATATCTTCCCCTGGACACCGGGCTTCCGACGAGACGCGTGTCGTTCATGCTGGAAAATAGCGGGGCTGCGCTACTTCTCACCACACGAAGCTTCGCCAAGACCATTTCCGATCGTCATGCGCGAGTGATCGACCTCGATTCCGAACAGAAATCCTTCGCGCGTCAAAGGAAAGACAACCCTTTCCCGCTCGCCGGATCAGGAACCTCGCCTATCTGATCTATACGTCTGGATCGACCGGGCAACCCAAGGGCGTGGAAATCGAACATGGCGCGCTCGTGAATTGCCTGCAATCGATGCGGCACAAACCCGGATTGACGGACCACGATGTATTGCTCTCCGTCACGACCTTGGCCTTTGATATCGCAGGACTGGAATTGTTTCTCCCGCTCCTA
This sequence comes from uncultured Candidatus Rokubacteria bacterium, assembly GCA_963789955.1. GTDB lineage: Bacteria > Methylomirabilota > Methylomirabilia > Rokubacteriales > CSP1-6 > AR31. The sequence goes on along the minus strand of CAWBMV010000001.1, from coordinate 536,204 downwards.
GTCGGAGCGACAACCATCTTGGCGACTCGAGATGAAGCGGCGGACGGCGCATGGTTGAAGGGGCAGCTGGAGGCAACCCGGGTCACCGTGATGCAGGCAACACCCGCAACGTGGCGCATGGTCCTTGCAGCCGGGTGGGCGGGAAATCCGGAGCTGAAGATTTTGTGCGGCGGCGAAGCCCTGCCCCGCGATCTTTCGGAGGCGCTTCACGCACGTGCCGGGTCAGTGTGGAATATGTACGGACCGACAGAGACCACCATCTGGTCGACCGTCCACAAAGTGGAGCCGGGTGAGAGTCCGGTCTCGATTGGACGCCCCATCGGTAACACACAGGTCTATATCCTGGACTCCAAGTTGGAACCCGTCCCAGTCGGGATCCCCGGGGAGTTGTATATCGGCGGCCTGGGGCTCGCCAGAGGGTATCGAGACGCGCCGGACGTCACCGCCGCAAAGTTTATCGCCAGTCCATTTCTGCGCGGCGGCAACGAGCGGTTGTACAGAACCGGAGACCAGGCTCGCTGGCTCCCCGACGGTCGCATTGATTGCCTCGGACGGACGGATCATCAGGTCAAGGTCCGAGGATTCCGAATCGAGCTCGGCGAGATCGAAACGGCCCTGAGCGACTGCGCCGAAGTGAAGCAGTGCGTGGTGATGGTGCGCCAGGATACTCCGGGCGAGAAGCGAGTCGTGGCCTATGTGGTTCCGCACGACGGCCATGTTCTTCAGCCGGGGCGGATCCGCCGAAAGTTGAGAGAACAACTGCCGGAATACATGGTGCCAGCGGCCGTTGTTCGGCTGAGTGCACTGCCGGTGACTCCAAACGGAAAGGTCGATCGGCTCGCGCTGCCTCCTCCCGGCGATGAAGCTCCCGACGGCCCGATCGGAAGCGTGACACCACGGAACCGCTTGGAACTGCAACTGACTGCGATTTGGGAGCAGGTCTTGGGCGTGGCCCCGATCGGAGTGCGGGACAATTTCTTCGACCTCGGAGGCCATTCCTTGTTGGCGCTCCAAATCTTCGGGGCGATCGAACAGACCGTGGGCAAGCGACTGCCGATGTCGCTGCTCCTTCAGGCGCCGACAATCGAGTTGCTCGCCGAGGTGCTCAACCAGGAAGGGTGCACGATTCGGTGGGACTCTCTGGTGGCCATTCAAGCAAGGGGCACAAGGCCTCCAATCTTCCTTGTCCCAGGCGTCGGGGGTAACGTGCTCGTCTTTGCTCATCTCGCCAAACAATTGGGCCAGGAGCAACCGGTCTTTGGGCTCCAGGCGCGTGGACTCGATGGCGAGGCACGGCCGTTCACGCGTGTGGAGGAGATGGCCGCACACTATGTCCAGGAGATCCGTGGCGTGCGGCCGAAAGGACCCTATCTCATTGGAGGAACCTGCACTGGAGGCGCGGTCGCGTATGAAATGGCTCAGCAATTGATGGGGCAGGGCGAACAAGTCACCCTTGCGATTATGGAATCCTGGCATCCTCGATCCCATCAGGCCTACCGCAATGCACCGCCGTTCATTCTGAGGCCGACCATCTACCTGTTGAGAAAGACCATCAGATCCTGCAGAGAGTCCTGGCACCTGCCTTTTCGTGAGTGGCCCTCTCATTGGCGAGGCAAGATCCCGTCGATCACGAATCGACTGGAAGGGAGACGGTTCCCCCTTGGTCGTGAGGAGTACTACACCGATCTGGTCACCTCGACGACCTTCCATGCGGTCGCGCGCTATCAGCCTCGGCCATACCCCGGATGTCTACTCAATGTGATCGCTGCGACACGACTACTATCGAGTTCGACGGCGGACACACGATTGACGTGGAATGAGCTGGCGCTGAAGGGTGGTCAAACGGTTTTCATCCCCGCTGAGGATTCGGGCCGGCTCTTCATGCCCGTCCACGTTCAGGAGCTCGCACATCATCTCGACGAGTATTTCGATCAGACGTCTTCAGCTCAGGTCCCGCAATCAGATCTAGCGACCTCAGAAAACGCCGATCGGATCGATCCGGCCAAGCCATAGGCGGCCCTGCCTCGGGCATGAGTAGCATGAACCTGTCTCGACTTGCTCGTTTCCTTCTGCGCGGGCCCAAACGTACACTTGTGGTTCTCGTCGCGACTGGATTGCTCTCAGGGATCTGCAGCGCCGGCCTTCTGGCGATCATCAATGTTCTCGTCCATCAAACCGGTGGCGTGCCTCGTGCGTTCGGCCTGCTGTTCGCCGTACTGGCCGCCGCGAAGATCGCATCGCACGGTGTGTCGCAGTTGTCTTTGGTGTATCTCGTGCAGGATGCCGTTCTCGATCTGGGCCGGAACCTCTGTGCGCAGGTGACGAGGACCTCTTTGCGCACGTTGGAGAAAACGGGTCCATCGCATGTTCTGGCGGTCCTGACCGACGATGTCAGCGCGGTCGCATGGGCTCTGCAATGTGTACCGGGTCTCACCATCAACGGCGCCGTGTTGGTCGGAGGGGCCGCATATCTCGCATGGTTATCCTGGCCGATCTTCTTGGGCGTGGTCGCTCTCATGCTCGTTGGGGCCCTGACGTACAAACTCCTCCACGACCGAGCCTTTCGAGTCATCTATGCCGCCCGGGACAGTCGCGCCTCCCTGTTCCGTCATTTCAGAAGTCTGACCGAGGGCATCAAAGAACTGATGATGCACCGTGGGCGCCGTGAAGCGTTCCTCTCGGAAGACGTGATGCAGACCGCGCTGTCGCTGCGCCATCTCAATCTCGTCGCCACCAGGCAATACATGATTGCCGACGGTTGGACACAACTCCTGTTCTATGGTTTGATCGGCGCGATACTCTTGGTCTTCCCCAGTCTCTTCACCCTCCCGGCCGAATCCCTGACTGGGTATGTGTTCACCGTCCTCTACATGATGAGCCCACTATGGGCAGTGATTGGGACGGTGCCTGCGCTGATCAGGGGCCAGGTCGCGCTCGAAAAGATCGAGGAACTGGGACTCGGGTTCGAGTCGCGCGAGGACGCCAAGGAGGCGGACACAAGGTCCCACCGACAGACCTTGCAGACGGCAAGGCTTGAATTGAACGGAGTCGTATTCACTTATGAAGACGATGGACCAGGAGACAACCCGTTTGTGCTCGGTCCTGTCGACTTCCGGCTAGATCCAGGCGAGTTGGTCTTCATCGTCGGCGGAAATGGGAGCGGCAAGTCCACCTTTGTCAAACTCCTGGTGGGGTTGTATCGTCAGCGACGAGGTGATATCCGCTTGGGCGAAACGCCGATCGCGGACTCGAACCGAGACTGGTATCGTCAACACTTCTCGGTCGTCTTCTCCGATTTCTACCTTTTCGAGAGATTCTTGGGTCTGGATAAGAAGACCCTGGATGTCAGAGCCCAGATGTATTTGCGTTACCTTGCGCTTGATCAAAAGGTGCAGGTCACCGAGCAGCGTCTCTCGACGACCGATCTCTCCCAAGGTCAACGGAGGAGACTGGCCTTGCTCACGGCCTACCTCGAAGATAGACCTTTCTACGTGTTCGATGAGTGGGCGGCGGACCAGGATCCCCAGTACAAAGAGGTTTTCTACACCGAACTGCTTCCCGAACTGCGGGCCCGAGGCAAGGGCGTGGCGATCATCACTCATGACGATCGGTATTTTCACCTTGGCGATCGGATCATCAAATTAGATGAGGGTAAGATCGTCAGCTCGTGGAACGGATCGTCCTTCCGAGAGGCGCCGGTCCGGGCATGATTTGCAATTGCCCCGTATGGTGAGCGGCCGAACTGGCCGACGCGGGAATTTTCCACAACCTCTTCCGGGTGAACCTTTTCACCTGAAGGCATCCGAAATCCACGTGTGGCATATCTCACTCCGGCCGACCGAGTCACGGCTTTCTCAACTAAGAGCCTTCCTCTCCCCTGAAGAATGCGCTAGAGCTGAGCGGTTGGCCTTCGAGGACGCGCGCGTACGTTTTGTCGCTGCTCACGGCATGCTCAGAACGATTATCGGTCGGTATGTGAACGAGCAGCCGGGGGCCTTGACGTTCACCGCTGGTCGGCACGGGAAACCGTCTCTGGCCGGACCACGTGGAGCGGTTGAGAAAGTGCGATTCAATCTCGCGCATTCACACGACTTTGCTCTGATCGCGGTTGCGCACAACCGCGAGGTCGGGATTGATCTGGAACGGATTCGCGACAGCGTGGACAGTCTGAAACTGGCTGAGCGGTTCTTCGCACCAAAAGAATTCGAACGCTTGCAACAGTTGCCGGAGAATCAAGCCAACCGCTCGTTTTTCACCTTGTGGACATGCAAGGAAGCCTATCTGAAGGCGATCGGGACGGGTTTGTCAGTCGACTTGAATCGTTGCGAAGTGCTGTCTGCCCCCGAGGAACTCGTGGCGAGAGTCAGGTTGTTGGGAGACAGCGGTCCGCGTAGAGACTGCTTGGTTCGGATACTGTCTCTCGGACCGGATTATGTCGGGGCGGTTGCCGCCGAGGGTGAAGGTTGGCGAGTAAGCTATAGGGAGTGGCCCGAACCCGGTCTAAACTCGAGAGCGGAGATGCCCCCAGAGCCCCGATGGTAGCGAGCTTCTGCGCGTATCGGTACTCATGGTGAGTGCAGACCCGGTGGCTTCCGAAAGAGCCCAGGCTAGCTCGTCACGCCATTCGCGCTCCTCATTGGTGAGGACCACGACCTGAAGCGGCATCGGGAGGATCGCGACGGGCTCGCCTTTCCTCGTCGCGGCGAGTCCCACAAATTCTCACAGATTCGAAACCGCACGACATTACGGCCTCAAAGGGATCTCGACTCGTCTGTCGCTCGTGCGCACACGGATCCGCAAATCGACAAGGGCCGAACGCCCGGGCGGCCCCGTTCCGCGGTAGGTGCCGGGCTCGGGACCGGGTTCCAGCGGGGCGTCGAATACGGTGCCGTCCTCCATGCTGCCGACGAGAGAAACCTCGGCTCCGGCGAGAGGCTGCCCAGCGGCGTCCGAGATCCGCGCGACGTAAGCCTCGACCCGCCCCTCCGAAGCCGCCGCAGGATTGCGGACCACGTCCACCCGCGGCAGGCCTGCAAGCCGCGGCGAACCAACATCGCGGCTCTCCGCGGCCGGCGGTAGCATGGTGACGAGTGGCTCGGGCGCGGGTTTGGGCTGGGTGCGCGCGTCACGCGGGCGCGCAGCTTCCCGGCTCTGGCGCGGTCGCACGGTCTCCGGCCTGGCGGCCTGCGGCGTCACGGCCTCCGGCGTCACGGCCTCCGGCGTCACGACCTGCGGCGTCACGACCTCCGGCGTCACGACCTCCGGCGTCACGGCCTTCAGCCTCTCCGGCCCCTCGGCTTGAAGTGCTGCAGGGGCCTGGGAGGTCGGCGAGGGATTCTCGGCGATCGTCGGAATGTGCTCCAGAGGCGCTTGCGGGGTCGAGGACGACAGCGCTCCGGCGCCGGGTCGACTCATAAAGGTTTTCACCGCCGGCAGCTGGGAAAGCAGAACCAGGATTACACCCACTAGCAGCGTCGCGATCAACCACGAACCGATGCCGACCGCCTGCCGGCGCTTGAACTGCAGGATGCGCTCAAGCTCGTCATTGCCCTCGTCGGAATCGCCGAGCGGGAGACGCTCAATTGGCGGCGTCGGGACGTCCGGTGCAAGCTGGTCAGCGATCTTCAGCGGGTAGGCGACTGGGGCGGGCACGATGGCGTAGCCCTTGTTCTTCAACGCGAGGTCGACGTACGGGCGGCGGCGGCGATCGATGGACGGCTGATCCGCTGCGCCGGGTTTGATCTCCGAGGGGTTGGCTCGTCGGCGGTCCGGGATGATCTCGAACTCGTCGTCTGGGTCCAGCGATACTTGGAGGGCCTCGGAGGAACTCGCCGGTCACGAGCCGATCGGTGGAAACGATGCACAGGCGCTTGGGTTTCGCCCTGGATCCCGCAGATCCGACATCAGCCGGCTCTCGATCCTGGCCCCGCAGATCGCCCGGTTCTAGTCGCGTCCGGACAGTGGGCCCACGGCGCTCGGTCCCGTGGTCGTAACGGGCGACCGACGGATCCTCGTGCGGCATCACTGCCGTGGGAACTGAAACTGGCCGGGCGGCGGTCGCCAAGGGTTGACCGCACCTATGGCAGAACCTATTTGCGGGAGGGTTGGGTGTTTGGCAGCCGACGCACAGTAGTTCGAGCTGCGCCCCACATTGGCCGCAGAACTGCGCGCCAACGGGATTCTCCTGCTGGCATCGGAAGCACTTCATCACGGGCTCCTACGGCTAGGTCGGTGAAGGGGCCGAGAAGGTGCGCCGAGATTAGCCTGTCTGCAAAGGTTTGGTCAACGGGCTCTTGACATCGTCCGATCCTTCCACTACCCAAGCCAATGATCGAGTGCATGCGCTCGAAGGGTTACTCACCCAACGGCGCACTCTCCCGTCCCGTAGCTCGTCCAACCCGCCGGGCGGCAGTAGTTCGCCGGAGCTGGAGCCCGCACCGCGCGGGGCGTGATGCGAGCGCGGGATGGCGGATCGACATGAGAAGACTCAGACGAACAGCGAGATGCGAAGCACTCTCGGATCGGTGCCGGCACGCGGGGTTCAATCATCGCTCCAGGATTGTTGGCCAATCGAATGGCCCATGACTTGCTCCAGATGCGGCGAGCGCGGGGCACTCGCACGAGCTCGCTTCACTCTTTTGCATTCGCGAATTGGACTCTAGTCGGCAATATGCGCATTCGAGGACGACCAGGAGGACCAAACTGACATGGGCGTTATGGCACGCGCGCTCATTATGATTTCTCTGTTCGGGGCTGCGGCTATTGCCACTCCAGTTATGGCGCTGGAGCCGATTTGCTCCAGTCCGGCTGTGATCTTCTGCGAGGATTTTGAGACGACGCTGCCGGGCCGCTGGGCGGATGGGTACAGTCCCGCACTCCACCAGATCGTCACGACGCAAGTGCACCAGGGCACCCATGCGCTCCAGGTGACGTGGCCGCAGGGCGGCGATGGCGGCTGGCTCACGACGTGGCTCACCGCGACAGGCGCCGTGCCCACGGTGGCGACGGCCGGTTACGCTCACCTCTTCGTGCGGGCCTTCTGGAAACGCGAGGCCACCTGGCAGTGCTGGCCCGCCTCGCTCGCCTGCGGCAAGATGATCGCGCAGTACGGGCTCCAGAGCGGCCTGAGCGGGCCGTTCAACCCATGGTCGGGCTTCGGGAAGGCGGGGGTCAGGCCCTCCGGGTCGGACTTCTATTACTCGGCGCTCGTCACCCTCACCACACCGGTTAATGAAACCTATTCGCTCTACACCTACCATCCGGAGATGGCGCCGGGCTTCGGCGAATTCAATCAGTCGGCGCTCCAGATGTCGTTGAACCAGTGGGTGTGCGTCGAGCACGAGCTTCAGGCCAACACGCCGGGGCAGCATGACGGGTACGAGCGGATCTACATCAACGGCGTGCTCGCGAAGGAAGTGACGGGACGCCGCTTCCGCGACACGAGCAACCTCCAGACCGGCGCGGTGCAGCTCACGTTCAGCGGCAGCGGCATCAACGTGCCGACCCAGCACGAATATGTGGACGACGTCGTCGTGAGCACGCAGCGGATCGGGTGTGGCCCCAGCGTCGGCACTGCGCCAAGCATTCCGACGAACGTCCAAGTGGATTGATCGTTAACTGCCAAGAGGAGCCTACTCGCGTCGATGTATGCGCTGAGAACAGGGAGTTTGATCACCCTAAGACAGTGCGGCCAACCCTGCCTCGGTATTAGCTATGGCACGCCTGGGGTTCCTCCTCTTGCCGCCGGCGCCCACCGGCGAGTGCATCCCTTCCCGGTAACACTTACCCGACTGTCCGTCTCCTGACGGTCCGCCTTTGGCCTTGAAAGCTTAAGTATTTGGTCTTCCGGGATATTTCAACGCTGGCATTTCGTCTGCAGTCACAACTGACAGCACGAAATCCTCGAGGAGCGTCACATGAACATGCGATCGCTCCTCGCTGGGTTCGTCGTCGCTGACAACGGGCGCCGGCTATTCACAAGAGGGAAATCGATGGCGAGAGTCATCCGAACAAAGCGGTGGCTCCTCGTCGAGTTAGAACGCGCTCGAGCGGTGTGGCCGGACATCAAGAGCAGCCTGGAGTTCAAGATCGCGCTTTTGCTGTTTGTAATTTTTTGTGTTGTAGTCGCCGCGTTGGGGTTGGTCGTGCGTCGATAGAGGCGGAAGCATAGCCCGAAGCAGTGCGTCCTCTAGTCGCGCTCCGAAGCAGACGGGCGCGCTATCAGACATCTTGCCGGATTGACCCGGTTTCCAGAGCCGCAAATTTCTGAGACTCGCCGCCTATGGCATCAACTCCGAGAATGCGACTGGATCACTGTTCCATCATTGCAGCGAGCGCCCTCGGGGGCGAGCCTGAGGTTGGTGTGGTACGCCTGTACCGGTCAGCGTCCTATAACGATGAACTTACGACTATAGGTTGTCAACGGCGCGGCCCTAGTTTTCAGTCGTCCATGATCTCGTCGGCTCGAACTAGCAAGCCCGTCACCGCGCAAGTCTAGTCGCACGGGCGCAACATGTATCGACCCTCTCGTCGAATGTCATCCGGCCGCCTCACCAGCGTGTCCATCTCGTGAGCGACACTGAACACTCGGCCTGAGGGTTTACCGGCGTCACCGGATGCCAGCGCGCTGTCACGGATACTCCTCGATCAAGGAACCCCGGCCCCACTGCGACACACTCTTGTTGGCCATCAAGTCTCGACGGCGTACGAGCTCGGGTGGGCGGCGCTGAGCAACGGGGAGCTGCTGGCAGCGGCAGAGGACGACTTCGACGTGCTCGTCACGACAGATCGCAACCTACGTCATCAGCAGAATCTGACCGGACGCAGGCTTTCGATCCTCGTACTCCCGACGACGAGATGGCCGGCTCCGCGAACATACGGAAGCAATCGTCCGCGGGGCCTCATCAATGGCGCCGGGTGAACTTCGTGAGCTGACGTGGTGAGAGAGCATGGGCCGCATAAAGGCCCGGTTGACGGAACGGCCGTTCTCGGCACCACCCGCCGCCCCCCCGGGGGCAGCCCGACCATACCTTGACCGCGATACGCTCAGGATCCCTGCTTGCCCGCTCAACGAATCGACGCCCGATACTCTGCTCGATGGCGCGGCGCTCGAACGGGACGAACTCTCCGGACGGGACGATCTTGACCACGGCAGAAGCCTAGCACGCGCGCGTCTGCAACCGGACGGGTAAGGGTTTGCACGGCGCGGCTCCGGAGACCCCGGAGCCGGCCCGCGACGGAGCTACTTCGGGTACGTCAGTGTGACGCCGCCCGTCTTGGCGGCCGCTTCGTATACCTTCAGCGCATCGGAGTGCTTGCCTTGCTTGTGCAGCCTCTGCGCCTGGACCTGCTGCGTGCGGACCTGGGCGGCCTGCTTGTCGAAGCGCTTACCGTACGCTCTGTCGATCTGCAGCTGGGCCATGTCGCACCGCTCGGCGTCACTGGCCGCGGCCACCGGCGTCGCGACCATTGCGACAAGCGCAAGAGTGAGAAGGATCGTCCTCATTTCCTCGCCTCCTTTAGGAATTGGTGGGCTTCCGGTTCGCCGCAAGAGGGCAAGGTCGCTGCCAAGTCGGGAATGGCCCCGGAATGCGCGCCAACGTTGAAGAGACGAGATCGCGGAAGTCAGCCTCGTCGCCTCCGTTGGCGACATCATGTCGCCGGCTCGACATGATGTCGCCGACGGCTCCGCGCTCCAAGGTCGTGGAGGCGGCTCGCGCCCACGCCTCCCCCACCGCGACCCGCGCCTTGACTCGGCCGTCGGCGCCGCTGAACTTTGTTCCCGCGACCTGGCACTCCCCGGTGTGAAAGCCCGCTCGTACTTCGAGACCGAGCGGCTGGACTGCATCGCGGATGGCGCAGGCGCAACGGATCGCCCGCACCGGGCCGTCGAAGACGGCGAAGAGACCGTCGCCGGCCACGTCGACTTCTTTCCCGCGGAACCGCTCGAGATGCCGCCGGGCCACGCCGAGGTAGCTGTCCAGGAGCTCGCGCCAGCGGCGCAAGACCGAGGCTATGTACCGGCGCTACGCGATCGTCGCCGAGAGCGATCTCCGCGACGCGGACACCGAGCTCACTACACTGTTGGGAACGACGCCGGATTCCGGTCCGCTCAGTGACAATTCCGGGGACAACTCGGTGACAGCGCGGAGAGCGAGCCGGCTAAGTGGCTGAGAAACTGGTGGGCAGGGACGGGATTGAACCGCCGACACCACGATTTTCAGATCTATCCCTCGTCGTCGCTAACAGCGCGGAAGTGCAAGCTTCATGAGCAATGTTCGTCTCGGCCTCGCTGCGCCTGAGTGATCTCAAGAGCTCTTGAATGCCCTCGACGGGGACACAATTTGGACACAGGCCAACTTCATTGATCGCATCCTGCGGGCACACCTTGGACACACCTCTTGTGCCATGGGAACCCGACCTGATCACCCTCACACGGCGGTGCTCGTCGGCCGGCCTGGTCATCGTGACGCAACTATCATCGGCCCTCCGCCAGACTGACGAGCCCGGCACCTGGGACGATCACTACCTTTCGGCGGTACGGATGCCGGCGGGGCCGCCGTCGACCTTGATACTGCCGGTGATCCTGAGCTGTTTGCCGTCGAAGCTCAATATATCGATGGCCTTGGTCAGCATGCCCTGCGACAGGAGCGTCTTGCCGTCTTTGCTCCATACCACGCCCTGGGTCCAACCCCCGACCTTGGCTTGCGCGGCGAGGGTGAGCTTGGTGCCGTCGACGCGGTAGACCATGAGGAGGCCGCCATCGTTGTAGGCCTGGTGGGTCTTTGGCCGCTGCGACCCGTTCTGGATGGTGACGGCTACGTGCGAGCCGTCGGGCGAGAACATAGCGGCCTCGGGGATCTGGCCAACCGAGATGGAATCGACGATGCGCGGTGGGCTCTTCTTCAGATCGATGACAGAGATTATGTCGCTGTCACCCTGGCCGCCCCCCTGGTTGGTAAGAACCGCCACGTCGCCCCTGGAGCTGATCGAGATGCTGTAGGGGCGGATGCCGGCCACCATATACGCCTTGGTGTCCTCGACCTTGACGCCGTCGACGCTGAGCACGGAGATACGGTGATCGCCGTCGCGGGTCACCAGCGCGCGCTTGCCGTCAGGGGTGAACGCCACGTGGCAGGGGCCGGACTTCGCGTCGCCAAGCATGACCTTGCCTGTCACGGTGAGGGTCTTCCCGGCGACGGTCAGGACCGACACGGTGCCCTCGCCGCGATTGGCGACCAGGGCTAGCTTGCCATCCGGGCTGAACGATACCCCTGTGGGCGAAGTGCCGACTTCCAGGGTGGCGATCACGACGGGCGGCGAGGCCTTCAGATCGATGACGGTGAGCCGGTTGTCGGAGGTGGTCTTCTTCGGATCGGTCGGATCGATCTTGGTGGACGCGGCGACCAGGGCAATGCTCTCGTCCGGTGCGATGGCGACGTTCTCGGGCGGTCCCACCACCGAGTTCGGGACATTGAGCTGCCCCACTATCCTGGGAGGCGACACCGCGAGGTCGATGATGGTCGCCGTGTCGGGCCGCGGATTTTCCACGATCTGGTTGGTGCCGTCGACGTTGACGATTTTGTTGTCATTGGCTGAGACGGCGATCTGCGCCCAGGCCACGGGGACGCCGAGCGCGAAGGTCGTGAGGCCCAGGACCGCCAGGCCCAGCTGCTGGTAGGAGGTGCGTCGAGGTCCAAGTGCCATGGTCGTCGCCTCCCGTGTAAGGATTCTGGTGTCGGCTCGCGCCAGGCCGATCCGCTTCGCCGAGCCGCCCTCGATGGGGGTGGCCTCCGGCGCCGGCGCTGCTCGGTACGATACTCGATTTCGCCCGAGTAGAGTCGAATCCTGCCGACCCGAGCGAGCGCGGTGCTATGGCGGCTACGATGGCGCGAGACCCTTCGTGCGCGGTCGGCGACGGCGCGATGCCGTCGTGGACGAGACGATGCTGGGCGAGGACGAGCTGAGCGCCTTTGTGGCGACGGTCAGCGGTCGGGATGCACGAGGATCTTGGCGTGTCGCTCCGGCGAGGCGAGCTCCTCGAAGGCCTGTGTCACCCCACTCACTCCGACGTGGCCGGTGATGAGCGGCACCGTGGGAATCCGGCCGTCGGCAATGTGGTGCAGCGTGGTGGCGAACTCGTCCTGCGTGTAGCCGAGGACGAACTGGAGGTTCAGCTCCTTGGTGATGCCGAGCATCGGGTAGATCGTGTCGGCCTCCATGCACACGCCGACCACGACGATGCGCGAGCCGCGCGGCGCCGAGGCCATCAACTGATCGAGCACGCCGGGCACGCCCACGCACTCGAACACCACCGCCGGGCGCAGCGGCGGGCCGGGCATCCATTGCGGCTGCTGCGGCGCCCGCGCCGGGTCTTTCCACACCGCCGCGGCCTCGCGCCAGCTCTGCCAGGGCGTCGTCTGGGCCGGATCGACGACGTTCCGGTATGCCCACAGCCGCTCCCGCTCGGCCGGCCGACTGGCCCACCGCGGCCGGCAGGTCGCCCAGCAGGGCGCCCAGCTCGTCGAGCGCGCCCGCCTCGGCCGCCTCGAGCACACCGCGTGCCCGGCCGTCGCGTCACCGGTCAGTACGTGGGCGCCACCGACGATCGCCGCGCAGTTACGTAGCAGGTTGTGCATGGTTTTCATGGCTCGCATCGCATCGACGGGTTGGTTACCCGAAAGTAAGGTTCGCTTCGAATCCAACGGATCGATTCCAACGGATGGAGGGACAGCCACATGCAGAACAGCGGGCATCCTCGCTGGCGTAATAGCGATGCTGCCGGTCACCGGACCCGCGGCGCCGCCCTTCGCGTCTGGCATCGGCATCGCGTCGATGTCCAATCCGCACACCAACCTCGTCAGCGGGGGCGAGAGCATACACATAGAGGCCCGGTTGACGGAACGGTACACGGCCTCGATCTTGTGGCCCGTCAGCTTCATCGCGACCGAGCGAGAGATGTCCGCGCGCTCGAGATTCCTCACCGCCGAGCGCCTGAGGTCGTGGAGCAGCGCTACGCGATCGTCGCCGAGAGCGATCTCCGCGACGCAGGCACGAAGCTCGCCACGACGCTTTGACGTCGAAATCGACGGCGCTCAGTGACAATTTCGGGGACAACTCGATGACAGCACCGAAGACGCGTCCGCTAAGTCGCTGAAAAAGCTGGTGGGCAGGGACGGGATTGAACCGCCGACACCAGGATTTTCAGTCCTGTGCTCTACCAACTGAGCTACCTGCCCACCAGACGCGTGAGGATAGCAGACGGCAACCGGGGCGTCTACTTTCCGGGCGCTGCGACGCGGCTACTCGACGGACGAGACGACGCCGAGGGCGCCCGATTTCTCGAAGTACAGCGTGACGATGACGACCTCGCCGGCCTTGAGCTCGCGCGTGAGGTCCGAGAGGGCGACGCGCGCGCCGTCAGGATAGAGACGCATGACGCTCGTCGGCGGCACGGGAATGCGGGTCAACGGCTCGCCGGTCTGCGTCAAGAGCTGCGTGCGCTTCGCGATCGGCGTCTCGGCGCGCACGATCGCGTCCTCGAACATGCCCGTGCTGTTGATGTCCACGAAGAAGAGCGCGCCGTCGCCGTTCCGGACGACCCGGCCGTGCTCGGGCATGAGACGCACGCCGCCCACGTCCTCGACAGTCGGGTAGTACACGCAGCCGCCCAGCAACAACCCGCCGACGAGCAGGAGCAGGGCCAGCGAGGCCGTCGTCCGTCCGACGGCGCGGCGTCGTCGTCCTGGCGTCATGCGCCCTTGAACGCGCCCTCGGCGGCCATCGCCGCAAAGGCGCGTTCGTACGCGTGCACGGTGCGCTCGAGGTCCTCGTCTCCGTGGACGGCCGAGATCCAGCCATGGTTCATCGACGAGTCGACGCCGTTGTTCATGAGCGCACACCGCAGGAGATGGTAAAGGCCGGAGCGGCGCGGCCGGTCCGGGCCGGCGAGGCCGGGCTTGCCCTCGAACGAGACGTGGAAGATCGACGCCTCGCCGTAGCAGGTACCGGGAACACCGACCCGCTTCATCGCCTCCGAGAGACCGCGCCGGAGCTCCTCCCCCGCCTTGTTCGCGCGCGCCTGGAGCGAGGCGTCTGCGCACAGCTCGAGCGTGGCGATGGCGGCGGAGGCGCAGAGCGGGTTCGCGTTGAACGTGCCGGCGTGCGCGACGCGCTGGCTCCGGTCCCAGTCCGGATCGCCGCGGAACGCGAGCAGCGACATCAGCGGGCGGCGTCCGCAGAGCGCGCCGCCGGGCAGGCCTCCCGACACGATCTTGGCGAGCGTGGTGAGATCGGGCGTGACGCCGAAGTACGCCTGAGCGCCTCCGGGCGAGTAGCGGAAGCCGGTGATCACCTCGTCGAAGATCAGCACCACGCCGTGACGCGTCGTCAGCGCGCGCAGCTCTTGCAGATAGCCCGGGATCGTCGGCGTCGTTCCGGACTGCCCACCGGCCGGCTCGAGGATGACCGCCGCGATGTCGCCTCGCTCGAGCGCCACCTGCACCGCCTTGATGTCGTTCGGCGGGCAGATCATCACCTGGTCGAGGGTCGCGCCGGGCACGCCGGCGGACATCGGCACGTCGTACGGTGGATTGACGCCGACGACCGCGCCGTCGTGCCAGCCGTGGAAGTGGCCCGTGAACTTCACGATCCGCGAGCGCCCCGTGAACGCCCGCGCCACGCGCATCGCGAGATGCGTCGCCTCGGTGCCCGACATCGTGAAGCGCACCAGCTCGGCGCAGGGAACCAATCGTGTGACCAGCTCGGCCCAGCGCACTTCGAGCTCGTGACAGGCGCCCAGGTGCGTGCCGCGCGCCACCTGCTCCTGGACCGCGCGAACGACCGCCGGATGGCAGTGACCGAGAAAGAGCGCGCCGTGCCCCATCCAGTAGTCGACGTACTCGTTGCCGTCGACGTCCCACTTGCGCGTGCCGGCCGCGCGCTCGACGTAGGTCGGGAACGGAACCAGGTGGCGGATGTCGTGGGTGATGCCGCCGGGTATCGACTGGCGCGAGCGCTCCCAGAGCGCGGCCGACTTCGTGTGCTTCGCGCGGTACTCGTCGTGGATCGTCATCGGCGTGATCCTCTCCTGAGCATGCTGGCACCCATGATACCGGAACGTGACGCCAATCGAAGCAGGTCCACGACGGCCGCGTGCGTGTCGGCGCCGAGGCTGTCGACGGTGGGCTCGCGCCGCCGGGTCACGCCGTCGCAGGCGCCGGCGGCCACGCACGCGGCGATGAGGCGACGCTCGAGCTCGGGCGTGTGCAGAAGATCCTGTCCGGTGAGCCGGCCGAGCGCGGCGACCACGCCATAGCCGCCCCAGTTCGAGACGCCGGCCACGACCAGGTGGTCGACGCGAATCACCGTCGCGATCCGCGCCCGCAGGGCGTCGAGCTTCGCGATCTTCGCCCGCGCCGAGCCCATGCCGATCTCGTTGCCGCCGTCGCCGATGCCGACCGTGACGGGCTTCCGGGTCCCGCGACAAAGAAACAGCTCGTCGATCGGGGGATTCCATGCCGCGACCGACACCCCGCGCATGTTCAGGTAGTCGCCGTCACGGTTCCGACCTGGGCGCTCGATCGCCACGAGATGTGTCGGCTTCTCCGTCGCGAGCAGACGGCGAGCGCCGTCGATCCCACCGGGAAATACGACGACGTCCGACGGCTCGTCCAGGGTCTTGAGCGCCGCCTCCACGAGCGGCACGTTGGTCGTGTCGGTGACGTACCGAACCCGCGCGCCGAGCCGGCGCAGCGCGCGGCCGAGCACGGCGGCGCCGGGCGGCCCGTCGGTTTCGGGCATGTCGGGCTCGACGGTGAATCCGGTGACGATCAGGACGCGCTTCGCTCCGCGGAGCGCGCGCGCCGCGCTGGCGGCGGCGCCGAGGGTCGAGAACGCTGCGATATTGCGGTGGCCGGGATCGAGAGCGAGGATCTGATCGACGAGGTCGGGGGCGCGCGTCACGAGGCGGACGCTATCACCGCCTCGCCTCGTACAGCAAGCACTGGTAGGGCGCCAGCGGAACCGCGGTGCCGGTGCCGCCGAAGCTCTCGGCGTCGCTGTCGATGAGCACGCGCCAGCCCGACGCGTCCAGGCTCAACGCCTGCGTCTTCGGCGAGAGATTCGCGACGAGCTTGAGCTCGTCTCCCGTCGGGGTCGCGCGGGTCACGATGAGCACGGCGCCCTCGGCGTCCCGCGTGACCTGCGTCAGCTCCTTGTGGCTCGTGCCGAGCGCGGGGTGCGTGCGCCGGAGCGCCAGCCAGCGCCGATAGTATTCCCGGAGCCCGCGGTGACGGGGCGCGCCCGCGAGCGAGTGATTGAGCCGCGAGCTGACGAACGTGTTGGGCGCGTTGGGATCGGAGATCGGCCCGCGTGACTCCCAGCGGCTCATTTCCTCCATGCGTCCCTTGCGGACGGCCTCCGAGAGATTCTTGTCGAGGAACGAGCAGAAGAACTGAAAGCGGGCCGTCTCGCCGTACTCCTCGCCCATGAAGAGCAGCGGAATGGACGGGGTCACGAACATGAGCCCGGCCGCGAGCTTCACCGCGTCGAACGGCACGAGCGTGCCGAGTCGATCGCCCTGGGGGCGATTGCCGACCTGGTCGTGGTTCTGCAAGCAGATGACGAAATGGTCGCCCGCCAGATCGGCGCTCGGCGTACCGCGCGGCCGCCCGAAATACTCGGACGGCTCGCCCTGGTACGCGAATCCCTGGGTGATCGCGCGGTCGAGGTGCTGCTCGGAGCCGAAGTCGACGTAGTAGCTCGACGTCTCGCCGGTGAGCTGACGGTGGAGCGCATGATGGAAGTCGTCCGACCACACCGCGTCGAGACCGAGGCCGCCCGCGCCCGACGGCAGCACGATGCGCCGATCGTTGTCGTGCGATTCGGCGATCACGTGGACCCGTCGGCCCACGCGCGCCGCTTCACCCCGGACCGCGTCGGCGAACTCGGTGAGGACGTGCACGGGGCTCGTGTCGTAGATCGCGTGGATCGCGTCGAGACGGAACCCGTCGATGTGGAACTCGCTGACCCACATGCGTCCGTTCTCGATCACGTGACGGCGCACGCCCTCGGAGCCCGCGCCGTCGTAGTTCACCGCGGGGCCCCAGGCGGTCTGCGTGCGGTCGGCGAAGTACGGGCCGAACTCGGACAGATAGTTGCCCTCGGGACCGAGGTGGTTGTACACGACGTCGAGAAAGACCGAGACGCCGCGCGCGTGACAGGCGTCGACGAAGCGCCGCAGACCTCGCGGTCCGCCGTAGGTCGATTGCGGCGCCCACAGATGCACGCCGTCGTAGCCCCAGTTGCGCGAGCCCGGGAACTCGGCGATCGGCATCAGCTCGACCGCGGTGACGCCGAGCTCGACCAGGCGCGCCAGGTGCGGAATGATCGCCTCGAACGTGCCCGCCGGCGTGAACGCGCCGACGTGGAGCTCGTAGAAGACGAGCTCGCCGAGCGCGTGACCGGAGAATTCCTGATCCGTCCACACGAAGCGCGCCGGATCGATGACGACCGAGGGGCCGTGGACGCCTTCGGGTTGAAACCGTGACGCCGGATCCGGGCGGTAGCGGGTGGCGTCGAGCCGATATTTGTAGCGCGCGCCCTCGGCCAGCCCTTCGAGCGTCACGTCGAACAGTCCGCCTTCGCGCGCCGAGAGCGCTTCGATGGCCCGGCCGTCGACGACCACGTCGACCGATCGGCATCGTGGCGCCCAGACCCTGAATGTGACGCCGTTCGCGAGAAGGCTTGCACCGAGCGCGCTCATACGGTCCAATGAAGACCCCATGGCCTCACCATTCGCCCTGGTACTCCACACCCATCTTCCGATGGTGGTCAATCACGGCCGCTGGCCCCATGGCAGCGACTGGCTCTGCGAGGCGGCCTTCGAGTGCTACCTGCCGCTGCTCGAAACGGCGCACCGCCTGGTCGCCGATGGGATCTCGCCCAAATGGACGATCAACCTGTCGCCGGTACTGACCGAGCAGCTTGCCTCGCCTGAATTTCAGAAGGAACTATCTTTTTACCACGATAACGTCCGGCGCGCCTGCGCCGAGTCGCGGGAGCACTTCACGAAGGTCGGACAGAAGGAAATCGTCCGGCTGACCCACTTCTGGGAAGAGTTCTTCGAGCGCATGTGGGAAATGCACCGGAGAATCGGGGGGGATATTCCCGGCACCTTCGCCGATCTGCAGCGGGCCGGCCACGTGGAGATCATTACCTGCGCGGCGACCCACGGCTACCTGCCGCTGCTCGCGCGGGACGAGTCGATCCACCTGCAGCTTCGGACCGCCGTCGAGACCCACCGCCGGCATTTTGGCCGCGCCCCACGGGGCATCTGGCTGCCGGAGTGCGCCTACCGCCCCCGATACGAATGGACGCCGCCGACCGGGCCGGACAGCGGCCGCGAGCGGCGCGTGCGGCCGGGCATCGAGGAAATGCTCGCGAAATACGGCCTCGAGTACTTCGTCGCCGACGCCCACCTGGTCTCGGCAAGTCAGCCGCTGTTCCTCTACCGCGACTTCCTTCCGGCGGGCACAGATCGCCAAGAGCGATGCACCGCCGGCCATGCCCACGAGTCAGGCAAAGTCCCCCTACCTGCCCTATCGGGTCGCGTCGAGGGGTGGGCAGGGCCAGGCCATCGCCTTCTTCCGCGACCCGAAGACCACGCTTCAGGTGTGGAGTCGCGAGCACGGCTACCCCGGGGAGTATCGCCTTCCTCGAGTTCCACAAGAAGCACTTCCCGGGCGGTCTGCGGTTCTGGCGAATCACCGACCACCAGGGCGATCTCGGCACCAAGGCGGTCTACGACCCGGACATTGCGGCCCAGAAGGTCGGGCTCCAGGCGGCCCACTTCGTCGATCTGGTGGTGGACACGCTCGCACGCGCCGGCAAAGGACCGTCTGTGGTGTGCTCGCCGTACGACGCGGAGCTCTTCGGGCACTGGTGGTTCGAAGGCCCCCTGTGGCTCGAGCACGTCGCGCGCGAGATGGAGCGCCGCAAGGTTCCGCGCATGACGCTCGGCGAGTCGCTCGAATCGGTGCCGGCGCGGACGACCGTGTCGCTCCCGGAAGGCTCGTGGGGCGAAGGCGGCGACCATCGGGTGTGGCTCAACCGCGGCACCGAGTGGACCTGGGACCGCGTCTACAGCGCCGAAGCCGAGTGGGTCGGCCATCTCAGCCGGCTCGACGGCCGCCCCGAGCTCCACCGGGTGATCACGCAAGCCACCCGCGAGCTCCTGCTGCTCCAGTCTTCCGACTGGCAGTTCCTCATCACCACCGGAACCGCGGCCGACTATGCCGAACGCCGGGTCGCCGAGCACTACGCCGAGTTCAAGCGGCTCTGCGAGATGGCGCGCGCGCTCGAGGCCGGCGACACCCTCTCGCCCGACGCGGCGCACTCGCTCGGGCGCCTCGAGCGCGACGACTTCTGCTTCCCGGACCTCGACCCCAGCTGGGGTCTCGGGGCGCCCGCCGCGAGCTGAGCCGAATGCCGCGGCGCGCGCGTGTGCTCGCGATGGTCATGGCCGGCGGCCGGGGCGATCGCCTGCAGCCGCTGACGCGCGAGCGCTCGAAGTCGGCGGTGCCCTTCGGGGGCCGCCATCGCCTGATCGACTTCGTCCTGTCGAACTTCGTGAACTCGGACATGCCGTCGCTCTACGTCCTCGTGCAGTACAAGGCGCAGTCGCTGATCGAGCACCTGCGCCTGGCCTGGCGCACGAGCGGCATGCTGCCGGACTTCTTCGTCACCGTCGTCCCGCCGCAGATGCGGGTCGGCGCCGCGTGGTATCGCGGCACCGCCGATGCGGTCCTCCAGAACCTGAACCTGATCGACGACTTCAACGCCGACGTCGTCGCGGTCTTCGGCTCCGACCACGTCTATCGCATGGACGTGAACCAGATGCTCGCGTTCCACCAGGAGTCGGGCGCCGACGTGACCATCGCGGCCCGGCCGGTGCCGCTGGCCGACGCGCGCCAGTTCGGCGTGCTGGCCGTGGATCGCGTGGGGCGGGTCGTCCAGTTCGACGAGAAGCCCGCGAACCCGGCGCCGCTGCCGGACGACCGCGAGCGCGCGCTCGTGTCGATGGGAAACTACATCTTCTCCCGTCAGCCGCTCGTCGACGCCCTCGTGGCCGACGCGCGGCGATCGACCGACCACGACTTCGGCCGCTCGATCATCCCCGAGCTCGTGCCGGGCGGCAGAGTCTTCGCGTACGACTTCCAGAAGAACGAGGTGCCGGGCGAAAAGCCGTACGAAGAACAGGCGTACTGGCGCGACGTCGGCACGATCTCCTCCTACTGGGAAGCCCACATGGACCTCCTGGGCGAGTCTCCGCGCTTCGACCTCGACAACCGGCTCTGGCCGATCCGCAGTGAGCATCACGCCGGGCCCGCGGCCCGGTTCATCGCCGCCGACATCGACAACGCGCAGATCGGCGAGTCGTCGCTGGTCAAGCGCGCGACGATTCGCAACTCGATCCTGGGCCGGTCCGTGTGGGTCAACGAGGGCGCGGTGATCGAGGACTCGATCGTGATGGACCACACCACCGTCGGCAAGGGCGCCCGCTTGCGGCGCGCCATCGTCGATCGGTTCAACATCATCCCGGCCGACGTCGAGATCGGTCACGACCCGGGCGCGGACCGGCGCCAGTATCACGTCGACGCCTCCGGGCTGGTGGTCGTGCCCCGCGGCGGCCGCCGCGAGTTTCTCCGCGGCCTGGAGGAATTTTGAACCGCGCGATCGTCATCCACGGGCACTTCTACCAGCCGCCGCGCGAGAATCCGTGGCTCGAGTCGGTGGAGGTGCAGGACTCGGCGGCGCCGTTCCACGACTGGAACGAGCGGGTGACCGCGGAGTGCTACGCGCCGAACACGGCGGCCCGGCGCGTCGACGACCAGAACCGCGTGCTCGACATCGGCAACAACTTCGAGAAGATCTCGTTCAACATCGGGCCGACGCTCTTCGCCTGGCTCGAGCGCCACCGGCCCGACGTGTACGCCAAGATCATCGAGGCCGACCGCGCGAGCGTCGAGGCGCGCGGCCACGGCAACGCGTGCGGCCAGGTCTTCAACCACATGATCATGCCGCTCGCCACGCGACGCGACAAGGTCACGCAGGTGCGCTGGGGGATCGAAGACTTCCGCGCGCGATTCGGGCGCGAGCCGGAGGGGCTCTGGCTCCCGGAGACCGCGGTCGACAACGAATCGCTCGAGGTGCTGGCCGAGGCCGGCGTGAAGTTCACGATCCTGGCGCCCCACCAGGCGCTCCGCGTCCGGCCGCTCGAGACCGAAGCCTGGGAGGACGCGGGCGGCGGGATCGATCCGAGCCGCGCGTATCGCTGGCAGGGCCCGCGCGGCCTCAGCCTGGCCGTCTTCTTCTACGACGGCCACATCTCGCGGGCCATCGCCTTCGAGCGTCTGCTCGAGCGCGCCGAGAACCTCGTGGCGTGGCTCAACGCCGCGTTCTCGGACGCGCGCACGTGGCCGCAGCTGGTCCACTGCGCGACCGACGGCGAAACGTACGGCCATCACAGCCGGTTCGGCGAGATGGCGCTGGCCGCCGCGGTGCAGCAGATCGAAGCCGAAGGGACCGCGACCCTCACGAACTACGCGGCGTTCCTGGCCGCCAATCCGCCCACGCACGAGGTCGAGATCCGCGAGCAGACCTCGTGGAGCTGCGCCCACGGCATCGAGCGCTGGCGCGCCGATTGCGGCTGCCGCACCCGCGGCGACTGGCACCAGCGCTGGCGGGCTCCGCTCCGGGACGCGCTCGACTGGCTGCGCGATCAGATCGATCCATTTTTCGAGGCGCGCGCCTCCGCGCATCTCAAGGACCCGTGGGCGGCCCGCGACGACTACGTCGCGGTGCTCCTCGATCGGAGTCCCGAGCGACTCGACGCGTTCTTCGCCGGCCCACGCGCGCGGGCAGCTCGACCCGGCCGCTCGGGTCGAGGCGCGCCGGCTTCTCGAGCTCGAGCGCAACCGGCTCCTCATGTACACCTCGTGCGGCTGGTTCTTCGACGAGATCTCGGCGATCGAGCCCGTGCAGATCCTCCGCTACGCGGCGATGGCGCTGCAGTACATGAACGACCTCGGCGGCGGACGGCTCGAGGACGAGTTCGTCCGGCGGCTGGCGGCGGCGCCGAGCAATGTGCCCGAGATGCGCGACGGCGCCGAGGTCTACCGCCGTCTGATCCGGCCGACCGCGGTCAACCTGAGCCGCGTCGTGACTCACTACGCGATCACCGGCCTCCTCGACGAATATCCCGCCGACGCGCGCATCTACGCCTACCGCGTCGAGCGGCTCGACGAGGCGCGCGAGACGGCCGACGGCACGACCCTCGCCGTCGCGCACGTGCGGGTCAGCTCGGAGACGACGGGCGAGACGCGCGAGATGGTCTACGCGCTCGCCTACTTCGGCGGGCACGATTTCTCGTGCGGCGTCCGTACCTGGGACGACCAGGCGACGTACGACGCGCTGAAAGCCGACCTGCTGGCCCGCTGCGCGCGGCAGAGCGTCGCCGATCTCGTCCGCGGCCTCGACGAGTACTTCCCCGGCGGGCTCTCGTCCTTGAGCCATCTCTTCCTCGACGAGCGCCGCCGAGTTCTGGCCAACGTCATCCGGGCGACGCTCGAGCGCCACGAGGAGACGTACCGGAAGATCTGGGAGGAGAACCGAAAGCTCGTCCACTATCTGCGCGACGCCGACGCGCCGATCCCCGAAGCCCTCGCGATCATCGCGCGTCACGTGCTCGAGCAACAGGTGAGTGTCGAGCTCCAGTCCCCGCCGAACCTGGCCGCGATCCCCGACCGGGTCGTCGCGATCGTCGACGAGGCCAAGGCGCTCGGCCTGACGCTCGACCTCATGCCCCAGCGATTCATCATGCAGCACGCGGTCGCCCGCGTGCTCGCCCTGGTCGCCGAGTCGCCCTCGCGCGAACGCGTCGCGCAGGCAACCGCGCTCATCGACGGCGCGCGGCGCCTCGGCATCCGATACGGTCACTGGGCGACCCAGAACCGATTCTTCCAGATCTGGACCGAGCGGCCGGACGCGCGGGCCGAGCTGCTGCCGCTCGCGAACGCGCTGGGCTTCAGCCTGGCCACGTGACCCGGCCGTGAGCGCGCGCGCGATCGAGACTCCCCGGCGCACCGTCGTCATCGAAAGCGTCGAGCCGGCCGTCGACGGCGGGCGCTATCCGGTCAAGCGCGAGGTCGGCGCGGTCCTCGAGGTCTCGGCCGACATCTTCAAGGACGGCCACGACGTGCTGGTCGCCTACCTGCGCTATCGACGCGACGGCGATCGGGCGTGGCTCGAGACGCCGATGCGCTTCGTCGACAATGACCGCTGGGCGGGCGCGTTCACCCTCGCCGCGACCGGGCGCTATCGCTACACGGTGGAGGCGCTGACCGAGCCCTTCCTTTCCTGGCTCGCCGACCTCGAGAAGCGCCACGCCGGGGGCCAGGATCTCGCGAGCGCGCTCGGCGAAGGGCTGGCCCTGATCCGCGCCGCGGCGGCTCGCGCCACCGCGGCGGCCGACCGCACGGCGCTCGCCGGCTACGCCGATCGGATCGAGCGGGCGCCGGCGGCGGCGGACGCGGTGGCGGTGGCCTCCGATCCGGCGCTGGCGACCTTGATGACCCGGTATCTCGATCGAACCGAAGCGACGTGGGCCGACCGCGAGCTCGAGGTGATCGTCGACCCGGAGCGCGCGCGGTTCGCCGCGTGGTACGAGTTCTTCCCCCGCTCGGGCACGGCCGCCGATCGGAGCGCCACGTTCAAGGAAGCCGAGGCGCAGCTCGCGCGCGCCGCGGCGATGGGCTTCGACATCGTCTACCTGCCGCCGATCCACCCGATCGGCCGGGCCCACCGTAAGGGCCGCAACAACGAGCTGGTCGCGGCCGCCGGCGATCCCGGGAGCCCGTGGGCCATCGGCAGCGCCGACGGCGGCTACACCGCGGTCCACCCCGATCTCGGCACGCTCGACGGACTTCGACCGGCTTCGTCGAGGCGGCGCACCGGCTCGGGCTCGAGGTCGCGCTGGACTTCGCGATCCAGTGCTCCCCGGACCATCCCTGGGTCCGGGAGCATCCGGAGTGGTTCTTCCACCGGCCCGACGGCACGATCAAGTACGCGGAGAACCCGCCGAAGAAGTACCAGGACATCTATCCGGTGAACTTCCAGAGCGAGGCGGCGCCGGCCCTCTGGGAGGAGATGCGGCGGATCCTCGAGTTCTGGATCGGCCACGGCGTCAGCACGTTCCGTGTGGACAATCCCCACACGAAGCCGGTGAAGTTCTGGGAATGGCTGATTCGCGCGATCAAGGACGCGCACCCCGACGTCGTCTTCCTGGCCGAGGCGTTCACGCGGCCCAAGATGATGAAGGTCGCTGGCCAAGTCGGGCTTCACGCAGTCCTACACGTACTTCACCTGGCGGAACACGAAGCAGGAGCTGATCGACTACCTCACGGAGATCACCACGCCCCCGGTGGCGGAGTACTTCCGCGGCAATCTCTGGCCGAACACCCCCGACATCCTCCACGAGACCCTGCAGCTGGGCGGCCGCCCGGCCTTCAAGACGCGGCTCGTCCTCGCGGCGACGCTCTCGTCCGTCTACGGCATCTATTCGGGCTACGAGCTATGCGAGAACGTTCCGCGCGAGCCCGGGTCGGAGGAGTACCTGAACTCGGAGAAGTACGAGTACAAGGCACGGGACTGGGATGCGCCCGGCAACCTCGTCGACTACGTGACGCGGATCAACCGGATCCGCCGCGAGAACCGCGCGCTCCACCTCTACACGAACCTCCGGTTCTACGGCGCCGACGATCCGAACATCCTGTTCTACGGCAAGATGACTCCCGAGCGCGACAACCTCGTCTTCGTGGCGGTCAACCTCGATCCCTTCGCCACGCACGCCAGCGCGGTCGACGTGCCGATCGCGGAGCTCGGGATCGGCGCAACCCAGACCTACCGCGTACACGAGATGATCAGCGATCGGTGGTACGAGTGGCGCGGAGCGCGGAACTACGTGGAGCTACACCCGACCGTCGAGCCCGCGCAGGTCTTCGTCCTTCACCGCTGAGGCGGCGGTGCCGTGGCCGGCGGCAGCTTCTGGGGCGGGGTGAAGATCATGGCCAGGACCTCATTTTCGTCCTTGCCGAAGTAGACCAGCAGGCCTTCCGCGTACAGGAAGAATTCCAGCTCGCCTTCCTTGCCGACGCGAGACGGCGGCCCCCAGCCGTCGACCACGAGCTTCCGGTTGAAGACCTCGTGCTTGGGCTCGAGCCTGAACGTGCGCACGACGTCCTTTCGATAACCGGACGGCGTGAGCAGGCCGAAGTCGACGGTCATCCTCGTCATCCCGACCGGCGCCTGCGGTCCCTCGTAGAGCCACTGCACGGTGTCGTAGCCTTCGACTTTCTGCGGCGTCTCCCGGGTCGGCGCACCGTAGCGCGAGCGGACTGCGGCTTGCGTGCTCGCTCCGGGCTTGATCTGCCCCCAGTCCGCCGCGGTCGCCGGCGCGGCCAGCAGCACGAGCAGTGCGAGCAGCAGGAAGAGTGGGCGCATCGCTAGTATCCCAGGGCCACGCCGTCTCCCCGCGGGTCGGCGCCACCCATGAGCGTGCCGTCGCGGAGAACGATCCCGTGAGCGTGACCGCAGCGCCAGAAGAGCTCCGGCGCTGTCTTCACGCGATGGCCTTTGGCGACCAGACCGGCGAGCACCTCGGCCGACACGCGCGCCTCGACGTGCGTCATGTCGTCCGAATCGCCGGGCAGAAACGCGCCCATCAGGAAGCGCGGCCGCTCGATCGCCTCCTGGATGTCCATGCCGTAGTCGTAGAGGTTCGTCAGGACTTGTAGATGGAACATCGCCTGCCCGTTGCCGCCCATCGTCGCGAAGCCGAGCACCGGCCGGTTGTCGCGGGTCGCGATGCACGCCATCAAGGTGTGGAAGGGGCGCTTGCCGGGCACGAGGGCGGCCGGATGCGACGGGTCCATGCTGAAGTGCCGGCCGCGGTTCTGCAGCACGACGCCTGTCCCGGGCGCGACCACCCCCGAGCCGAAGCCGTTGAAGAGGCTCTGGATCACACTGATGAGGTTACCGCGCTCGTCGGCCACGACGAAACCCGTCGTGTCGCCCTCCGGGTTGCCGAAGGCGTGGGCCCGGGCCTTCGACGGATCGAAGTCGCTCCGCCTCCGGGCCGCGTACGGCTTCGACAGGAGCCCGGCCACCGGCACCTTCGCGTGCGCCGGGTCGCCGATCCAGCGATCACGATCGGCATACGCGAGCTTCGCGACTTCCACCAGCATGTGCAGGTGCTCGAGCGACTGCGGCGGATGGTCGGCGAGCGACAGACCTTCCAGGATGTTGAGGCCGAGCAGCGCGACCAGTCCCTGGGTCGGCGGCGGTGTCTCGTAGATGGTCGTGCCGCGATAGGTCGTCGAGATCGGCTCGCCCCATTCGCCGGTGTGCCCCGCGAGATCGTCGGGTGTGAGGAAGCCGTCGGCTTCCATGCGCCGCGCGATCGCCTGGCCGACGCGTCCGCGATAGAAAAGATCGGGGCCCTCGGCGGCCAGGTCGCGCGAGCGTACGGCCGAGGTCGGCTTGAACCAGGAGCTCGCCGAACGCCGGGCTTTTCCCGTCCGGCACGAAGATCCGCCGCCATTCCGGGTCGGTGTGGACCGGGGTGAATTCGCGGATCGTCTGGCTGAGGAGCGACCCCGTCGGATATCCGCGAGACGCCCACTGGATCGCGGGCTGGAGAAGCTCGGCGAGCGGGCGCGTGCCGAATCGCTCGAGGAGCATCGCCCATCCACGCACGCAGCCGGGCACGCTGACCGTCGCGGGGCCCGTGACCGGGAGGCCGTTCATGCCGCGACGCCGCAGCTCCTCGAGGCTCGCGCGTGAGCCCGAGCGGCCGGCTCCGTTGAGGAAGTGGATGCGGCCGGTCGCGGCCTCGTAGTAGAGGCAGAAGATGTCGCCGCCCACGCCACAGTTCTCGGGTTGCATCACCCCGAGGACGGCGTTCACCGCGACGGCAGCGTCGGCCGCGGTCCCGCCGGCCCTCAGGACGTCGAGGCCGGCGACCGTCGCGTAGGAATGCGCCGAGGCGACCATGCCCCGCCGCCCGAGCGCGACGGGGCGATGCGAGTAGCCAACGAGGGGCATGCCGTCACCCGCCCTGGAACAACCGGGAGATCTCGTCCTGCGCAAACACGGGCATCGGCTCCTGACGGCTCCCGCTCATCAGGGTCACGCCCTGCTCGCGCGGCACGACCTGGCCGATGAAGTGACAGTCGATCGACTCGCGCGCGAGGGCGTGGATCACGATGCCGGCATCGGCGGGCGCCAGGGTCATCAGCAGAGCCCCCGACGCGATCGTGCCGAGAGGATCGAGTCCGAACGCGTCGCAGAGCGCGCGCGCCTTCCGGCAGCACCATGATGCGATCGCGGTCGATGCGAAGCCCGACCCCGGCGGCGTTGGCCAGCTCGACGAGCGCCGTGGCGATTCCGCCCTCGGTGGGATCGTGCATCGAGTGCACCGTGGCCAGCTCGCAGGCGATCTCGGCCTCGGGCAGGACACTGAGCCCTGGAGTCTTCGAGAAAGCCCTTCGCCCGACGAATCGCCGCCGGGGACACGCCGCGCTCGCGCAGCTCCGCCTCTTTCTCGCGCGCGATGATCGCCGCCCCCTCGAGCGGAACGCCCTTCGTCATCACCACGGCGTCGCCCACGCGAGCGCCGGCCGTCGTCACGAGCTTGTCCTTGTCGACCTCGCCCAGCATCGTGCCGGCGATGATCGGACGATCGAGACCGTGCGTGACCTCGGTGTGGCCTCCGACGAGAACGACCTCGAGCTCCTCGCACGCCGAGTGCAAGTCGGCGAACAGCGCTTCGACCGAGGCATCGCTGGTCGCACCGGCTGGCAGCAGCAGGGTCGCCAGGAACCATCGCGGCCGGGCGCCACGGACCGCGATGTCGTTGGCGTTGACGTGCAGGGCGTACCACCCGATCTCCGCGGTCGCGAACGTGATCGGGTCGCTCGTGGCGACGAGGTACCGATCGCCCATGTCGATGACGGCGGCGTCTTCACCGACCTTGGGACCGACGACGACGCGGGGATCCTTGGTGTGGTGCTTGTCGAAGATCGCCTGCAGCGTCTCGGCACGAAGCTTGCCGACAGGCAGAGACTGCATGCTGGCAGGTAGTATACATGGCAGTCGCGCCGGCCGACCACGACGCAAGCGATCGCGTGGCGCCGTGTCTCGCTCGACCTGACCGCTCAGCTCAGGAGCTTCAGAAGATCCGACGTCAGGTCGTAGAGCTGGGCGCAGCCGGTCTCGCCGCCGAGGTGGTTCTGGATTCGCCGTCGCAGGCCGTCGTCGGCGGTCTCGCCGAGAAGTGCCGTGATCTTGCGCTGCGGCTCCGAGCAGATGCCCATGTACGGCAGCCGCGGGGTCAGGTGCTCGGCCCGCACGATCGTGCCGGTCGCCAGATCGATCTCGTACGTGATCTCGAACCCGTGGACGTTGTCGTGCATCGAGTGGAAGAGGGCCAGGCGCCCATCGCGCCGCGTCGAGTCGCGCGACCTTCTTCCGCTCGAACACCCGCCGCTGGCCCAGCCGCGAGCTGTAGAGGTCGGGCTGCATCGGCGTCGCGACCGTGCGCGAGCCGAAGAGGCGTCGCCCCGCGTCGGTGTACGTGAAGCACGAATTCGGCAGATCGACCCAGCCGGTCATGTCGAGCTGCCAGCACTCCCAGGCATTGCCGCCGGCCGCGCGCTCGGCGCGCTCTCGGGGCAGCTTCGCGGTCTGACGCGCGAGGCGCGCGACCTCGACGACCGCGCCGAGGACGAAGGCGGCGCCCGGACCCGAGCCGGCCAGCTCGGCCACGCGCCGGCTCAGCCCACCGACCATCGGCGTTCCGGAGAGCTTCTCGATGCTCGCCACGAGCGTCGGATCGAGCGCGCCGGCCAGCGCGCCGGCAATGCGCCTCCCGGATCAGATAGCTCGGCGATGGCTCGGCCACCACCGACAGCTCGACGGCCTGATCGTCGTCGCCCAGCACGACCGTGTGGGTGAACGCGTCCGCGTGACGTATTGTCGACCCATCCCTCCATGACGCGCTCGTAGCGGTCACGGCCCTGGAGGAGCGCCGGCGCGATCAACGGCGTCATCGGGCCAGATATTTCTCCGGGTCCTTGTCGAACTGCTGCTTGCAGCTGACCGCGCAGAAATAGTAGGTCTGCCCTCGGTAGCTCGATTGCGCGGCAGCCCGAGCGGGCTCCACCGTCATCTTGCACACGGGATCGACCGCCATCTCCCCGCCTCCTTTGGAGCCGAAGCGATCGATCCGCGCCGTGCCGGCGTCGGCCTCGCTCCGCCATGTCTTGAGCCTGAGACTGTTCGTGACCACCGACACCGACGAGAACGCCATCGCCGCGCCGGCCAGGATCGGCGAGAGCAGGACGCCCCAGATCGGGTACAGCGCGCCCGCCGCCACCGGAATCAGCACCACGTTGTAGCCGAACGCCCAGATCAGATTCTGCTTGATGATGCGAATGGTCCGTCGCGACAGATCGACGGCGGCCACCACACCGCGCAAGTCGCCGCGGACCAGGGTCACGTCGGCGGCCTCGATCGCCACGTCGGTGCCGGAGCCCATCGCGATCCCGACCTCGGCGCGGGCGAGCGCCGGCGCGTCGTTGATGCCGTCGCCCGCCATCGCGACGCGGCGGCCTTCTGCCTGAAGGGTCGGCGATCTCTCGCGCCTTGTCCTCGGGCAGGACCTCGGCGAGGACGCGCGTGATTCCGGCGCCGGCGGCGATCGCCTCCGCGGTCGGCCGGGCGTCGCCGGTGAGCATCATGACGTCGATGCCGCGCCGGGCGAGCGCCGCGACGGCGTCGGGCGCCTCGGGCTTCAGCACGTCGGCGACGGCGATGACGCCGAGCGCCCGTCCAGCCAGGGCCAGATAGACCACGGTCTTGCCCTCGCCGGCACAGAGCCCGGGCCGCGGGAGCTCAGGGCTTCGACGTCGATGCCCCGCGCGTCCATCAACGCGCGGTTGCCGAGAAGGACACGGCCGTCGGGCGCCATCGCGTCGATCCCCTGGCCCGGCGACCGTCGTGAACTCGCTGATCGGCGGCAGCGCAAGGCCGCGCTCTTTCGCGCGCGCCACGATCGCCTCGCCCACCGGGTGCTCGGAGCCTTGCTCGGCGGCCGCCGCGAGCGCCAGGATCTCGTCCTCGCCCAGCTCGCCGCCGGCCGCGGTGATCACATCGGTCACCACGAGCCGACCGACCGTCAACGTGCCGGTCTTGTCGAACACGATCGTGTTGACGCGATCGAGCAGCTCGAGGGCGGTCGCGCTCTTCACGAGGATCCCGAGCTCG
Organism: uncultured Candidatus Rokubacteria bacterium; assembly: GCA_963789955.1. Classification (GTDB taxonomy): domain Bacteria; phylum Methylomirabilota; class Methylomirabilia; order Rokubacteriales; family CSP1-6; genus AR31. The sequence continues at coordinate 505,820 of CAWBMV010000001.1, read as the reverse complement.
GCGCCGCGGCCCGTGGCCACCATGATCGCCGTCGGAGTCGCGAGCCCCATGGCGCACGGGCACGCGATGACGAGAACGGCCACCGCGTTGGTGAGCGCGTAGAGCGCCGACGGCGCGGGACCGAAGACCCACCACGCGAGAAACGTCAGGGTCGCGAGCGCGAGCACGATCGGGACGAAGACCGCGGCGACTCGATCGGCCAGCCGCTGGATCGGGGCGCGCGAGCCCTGCGCGTCGGCGACGAGCTTGACGATCCGCGCCAGCGCCGTCTCGCTCCCGACACGCGCCGCGCGGAAGACGAAGCTCCCGGTGCGGTTGACCGTGCCCGCCAGCACCTTCGAATCCAGCGTTTTGTCGACGGGCAGGCTCTCGCCGGTCAGCATCGACTCGTCGACCGTGGAAGCGCCCTCGGTGACGACCCCGTCGACGGGGACCCGCTCGCCCGGACGGATGCGGACGAAGTCGCCGACCTGCACGTCGTCGGTCGGCACGTCCACCTCGGCGCCATTCCGCACGATCCGGGCCGTGCGCGGGGCAAGGCTGACCAGCCGCCGAATCGCCTCGGAGGTTCGCCCGCGGGCGCGCGCCTCGAGCCAGCGCCCGAGCACGACCAGGGTGATGACGACCGCGCTCACGTCGAAGTACGTCATGGCCCCGTGCTGCGGGAACGCATGGGGCCAGAGCGTCACCGCCACACTGAAGAGGTACGCGGCGCTCGTCCCGACCGACACGAGGGTCGACATGGACGCGTTCCGGTAGCGAAGGTCGTGCAGGAACCCGCGATGAAACTGCCAGCCGACCCAGAACTGAACCGGGGTCGTGAGCACCAGCTGGACCCAGGGATTCTGGAGCACCGCCGGCACCCACGGCAGGAGGTGGGCCATTCCACCGACCAGCACGGGAGCCGAGAGCACGGCGCCCACGATCAGGCGGCTTGCGCTGACTGCGTTGCTCGGCCTCGCGCGCCGATTGCGCGGCGTCGTCCACGGGTCCCGCGCCCGTACGAGGCTCGGCGAGCTCGTAGCCGGCGGCCGCGACCGCCGCCTGCAGGGCGTCGACGCTGGTCCGCGCCGGGTCGAACGAGACGGTCGCCTGCTCGGTCGCGAGATTGACCGACGCCTGATCGACACCGGGGACCGAGGTCAGGGCGCGCTCGACCTTGCCGACGCACGCGGCGCAGTGCATCCCGCGCACGGGGGCGACGATGTCGGTCGCGTGGGGCTCCGCCATCACTTGCCTCGGAACCGCGCGAACACGTCGAGCAGCTCGTCGATCTTCTGCTGACGCTCGCTCTTCGACCCGGTCCGCAGCGCGTCGGCGACGCACGACTCGATGTGCCGGCCGAGCAAGAGCTTCTCGACCTGCTCGAGCGCGCCCTGGACGGCCGAGACCTGGAGCAGGATATCCACGCAGTACGCCTCGCCGTCGATCATGCGCTGGAGACCTTGCACCTGCCCTTCGATGCGGCGCAGGCGGCCGAGCACCTTGGTCTTCGTCTCCTCGTTGATCATGCGATCCCTCCGGGGCTATACCCCCTGGGGGTAGTATCGTCCCGGTCTGCCGCACTGTCAACTGAGGGGGCGTTCGGAGATCGGCTCGAGGCTCAGACGTCGAACAGGGACGGCTGCTCGGTCGCGGATACGCGGCGGCGGCCGCGGGCGCTCGACTTGGTGTCCTTCGGGCCGGCCTTCGGCTTCGGCGGCTGCGGCCTGGGAAGCTTCCACCCCTTCTGGTAGGCGATGCGGTCGCCCTGCTTGATCACGAGGAGGTCGACGAGGCGCGCGAGCGGATTGGACAGGAGCGAGAGGTATTTCTCCCAGTAGCGCGGCGAATGGGCCAGGGTCCGCATCTGGTCGAGCGCCAGGGACAGCGCCGTCCGGTCGCCCCGCTTGGCGGCGAGCTTGAGATCACCGACCAGCCTGGCCTGGCTGATCCGCGACGGGCGCTGGCGGGCCATCAGCGGCTCACTGCGCCGCGCCGCCGCGCAGCCTCACCTCGTAGCCCTCGCGCTCGGGGAAGTTCGGCTGGATCGTGATCTTGCGGTCGACGGCGCGCGCGAGCCGCTCGAGACCGTCCTGCCCGTCGCCTTCGAAGTACCGGGCCAGGTCGGGATGGACGCGGATCACCACTTCTCGGCCGTTGACGTCTCCGGCCGTGGCGGCCTTGGCTTGAACGGTGCGGAAGATCTCGGCGGCGAGCGTCGCGTCGGACTTCGTGATGCCGCTCCCCTTGCACGTCGGGCACGTCACCGAGAGCAGGGCGCGCAGATCCTGGCGCACGCGCTTGCGCGTCATCTCGACCAGTCCGAGCTCGGAGATCTCGAGCACGTTCGTGCGCGCCTTGTCCTCGGCCAGCGCGCGTTTGAGCGCGCGGTAGACCTGCTCGCGGTGCTCCGCCGACTCCATGTCGATGAAGTCGATGATGATGATCCCGCCGAGATCGCGCAGGCGGATCTGGCGCACGACCTCGCCGACCGCTTCGAGGTTGATCTTGAGCACGGTCTGCTCGAAATCGCGCTTGCCGACGTACTTGCCCGTGTTCACGTCGATCGAGACGAGCGCCTCGGTGTGATCGATGACGATGTAGCCGCCGGACTTGAGCCACACCCGGCGCCGCAGCGCCTTCTCGATGTCCTTCTCGATGCCGAGCGCCTCGAAGATCGGCGTCGGCTCTTCCCACAACCGGACCCGTTCGCGGAGCGCGGGCACGAGCGCCTCGACGTATCCGGCGCACTTGTCGTAGACCTCGCGCGAGTCCACGACGAACTCGTCCACCTCCGGCGAGAACAGATCGCGCACGACCCGGAAGGTGAGGTCGCCCTCCTCGTGCAGGACCGCCGGGGCCGCCGCTTGCTCGAAGCGCGACTGCACCTGCGCCCACAGCCGCGTCAGGAACTCGACGTCGGCGGCGAACTCGCCCTCGGTTTTGCCCTCGGCGTTCGTCCTCAAGATAAAGCCGCCCGGCGGCAGATTCACGGAGCGCAGCGCGGCGCGGAGACGCTCGCGCTCGCGGTCGTCGCGGATGCGGCGCGAGACCCCGATGTGGCGCGCCTGCGGCATGTAGACCAGATAGCGGCCGGGCAGCGAGATGAACGACGTGATCCGCGCCCCCTTGGTCCCGAGCGATTCCTTGGAGACCTGCACGAGCACGGTCTGGTTCTTGTGCAGGAGCTCTTCGATCGGCGCGGTCTCGCGGCGCGGCTCGAGCTCTTCGACGTCGAGGTCGACGTCGGCGTCTTCGTCGCCGGCGGCGAGCATCTGGCCGGCGACGTCGCCGAGGTTGGTCGTGTAGTCGCCGGCGTAGAGAAAGGCGTCCTTCGTGAGACCGATGTCGACGAACGCGGCCTGCATGCCCGGCAGGACGTTCGTCACGACACCTTTGTAGACGCTCCCCACGATCGAGCGGTGTCGATGCCGCTCGAGGTACAGCTCGGTGAGGAGATTACCCTCCTGGACTCCGACCCGGGTTTCGGTGAGACCCGCATTGACGACGATCCGTTTGCGCACGGCAGCACCTCGCCGACACGACGACCCGCGCCATACCGCCGCGTCCTCCGTGTCTCATTGGAACTGCCGCATTCGTACCGAAAGGAGGAGGCCAATCGTCATGAAGGAGGCGACCATCGAGGAGCCACCGTAACTCATCAGCGGCAGCGGAATCCCGACGACGGGGAGAAGCCCGGTCACCATCCCGACGTTGATCAAGACCTGCGCCGCAAACAGCGACGTGGCGCCCAGCGCCACGAGCCGCCCTACCGGCTCGCGCGCGGTCGCCGCGATGTCGAAGCCCCGCAGGAGGAGCAAGACATAGCACAGCAGCAGGACGAGACAGCCGACGAACCCCCACATCTCGGCGAATACGGCGAAGATGAAATCCGTGTGACGCTCCGGGAGGAACGACAGCCGGCTCTGCGTCGCGCCGGCCACGCCCTTGCCCAGGAGCTGGCCCGATCCAATTGCGATCTTCGCCTGGATCACGTTGTACGCGCTCCCGAGCGGATCGCGAAACGGGTCCAGGAAGACGAGAATTCGTTCTCGCTGGTATTCCTTGAGCGCCAGCCAGGCGAGCGGCATCGAGAGCAGCGCCGCGAGGGCCAGGCCCCCGAGGAGCTTGAAGCGCACGCCGGCCCCGATCAACAAGATCACCAGCACCGGAACGAGTAAGAGGGCGGTGCCGAGGTCGGGCTGCTTGATGATCAGCACGACCGGGACCGCCACCAGCGGAATCATCATGGCCAGGGTGAGCTTGCCCACCGGCTGCGCCCAGCGAGAGGTCAGCGCCCAGACCATCATGAGCAAGAAGCATACTTTGAAGAGCTCGGACGGCTGCACGGAGAGTGGACCCCAGACGATCCATCGCCGCGCACCCGACACGGTTCGTCCCAGTACGAAGACAGAAGCCAGGCCGGCGAGCCCGAGGAGGTAGATCGCCGGCGCGGCGCGAACGAGTCTTCGGGAGTCGAGGCTGGCCAGGAAGACCATGACCACGAGGCCGATGGCGAACCAGACGAGCTGCCGCACGACGACGCTGCCGCCCGCTCGCCCGACGTGAAGGCTCGCCAGGGTCACCGTGCTGATCGTCACCAGCCCGAACGCCGTGACCAGCAGCAGCCAGTCGACGTTCTGCAGCAGGCGACGGTCGATCCGGAACACTAGCCGGCGATCTCCACCGAGGCGATCTTCTCGAAGAAGATCGCGTTCAGGATCTTCCGGGCGATGGGCGCCGCGACCTGGCCGCCCTTACCGCCTCGCTCCACGAGCACGACGACGACCACCTCCGGCGCCTTCGCGGGCGCGAACGAGGCGAACCACGCGTGGTCCTGACCCTTCTCGGCCTTGGACTTGGCGATCATCTGCGCCGTCCCGGTCTTGCCCGCGATGTCGAGCCCGGGAATCCGCGCCGCCGCGCCCGTCCCGTTGTCGTTGACGACCGCCCAGAGGCTCTGGCGGAGGAACGCCCACACCACCGGCGACAGATCGACGTGGCCGGAGACCTGGCCCTGGTCGCTCCAGACGACGCGATCCGGACGCTCGACCCGCTGCACGAGCCGCGGCCGCCAGAGCACGCCGCCGTTGGCGACCGCCGCCATGAACCGCGCGATCTGCATCGGCGTCACCAGCACCGTGCCCTGTCCGATCGACATGTTGACCGTCTCACCGGGCAGGAATACTTTCCCGGCGCGCCCGCGCACCACCTGGGGCTTCGGCAGGAGCCCGGCCTTCTCGCCGGGGAGGTCGATCGCGGTCGGCTGCCCGAACCCGAACATGTTCGCGTACCGGACGATCTGCGCGCCGCCGATCTTGAGCCCGGCCTCATAGAAGAAGATGTTGCAGGACTGCGCGATCGCGTGATGGAGGTCGACCGTGCCGTGGCCGCCTTCCTTCCAGTCCTTGAACGTCGACGTGCCCAGATGGAACTCGCCGTTGCAATAGCTCCGGTCGAGCGGGGTGATGCTGCCTTCCTGCAGCCCCGCCGCCGAGACGAGGATCTTGAACACGGAGCCCGGCGCGTACTGGGTCTGGATCGTACGGTTCAGGAGCGGGAAGTTCGGATCCTGCACCACGCGCAGCCATGCGTCGCGATCGATCGTGCCCGTGAACCGATCGAGCTCGAAGGCCGGCGTCGACACCATTGCGAGCACGTCGCCGTTACGCGGATCCATGACCACGACCGCGCCGGCGAGACCTTCCATCGCGCGCTCGGCGGCCTCCTGGATGCCGCGATCGATCGTGGTGATCACCTGCGCGCCGGAGTGGGGCTCCGTGGCCTGCACGCGGCGGACCGGCCGGCCCATCGCGTCGACCTCGATGCGCTCGCCGCCGTCTTGCCCGCGCAGGTACTCGTCGAGCAGGCGCTCGAGGCCGCTCTGCCCGACCATGTCGCCGCGCCGGTAGCGCCCCTGCTTGAGCTGCTCGTCGTTGGCTTCACGGACGTAGCCGAGCAGATGCGCGGCGAAGCGGCTCGACGGATAGACGCGCTGCGGCTCGACCTCCGTGATGACCCCCGGGAGCTCGAGCTTCCACTCCTCGATCTTCGCGACGTCCGCGAGCGTCAGGCCGCGCCGTACCCGCACCGGCAGGAGCGAGTCGGACGGCACGCGCGCCACCGCGTCCGTCAGATCCGCATAGGGGATGTGGAGCAGCGAGGCCACGCGGCCGAGCACGGCGTCACGGCTCTCATCGTCACGCGGCAGCTCGCGGGGGATGAACGAGAGCGTGAAGGCCGGGCGATTGTCGACCAGCGGCATCCCGTGGCGATCGAACAGGATCCCGCGCGGCGCCGCGATCGGGCGAACGCGGATCCGATTCTTGTCCGACGCGTCCAGGAACCGGCCGCCCTCGAGCACCTGGAGGTACCAGAGCTGGCCGATGAGCACGAGGAAGGCGAACACCACCGAGGTGGCGATCACCATGACGCGCCGGTGGCTGGCGTCGCGACGGGGCAGCGATCGGCGAGTGGTGGTCACGGCCGGCTGCCCTCGAAGTGGTCGCGCAGGGTCTGCGCCCAGGCCATCGCCAGCACGAAGGCGGCGCCGACGAACCCGTTGCACAACGCCTGCGGGAGCACGACATAGGTCATGAGCTCACCGAACGGCACCGGGAAGCGGAAGATCTGCAGGAGCGCAAAGCGCGCGAGGCCTTCGACGATCGTCAACACCACGAGCCCGGGCACCTGGACCAGCGGCTGGCTCACCCGGAGCCGGCCGCCGGCGACGCCGATCACGAAACCGATCACCGCCTTGGTCAGAGCCTGAACGCCGATCAAGCCGCCCCCGGCCGCGTCCTGGAGCAACCCCGTGACGAAGCCGGTCATACACCCGAACTCGGGGCCGCGACGCAGCGCGAGCAGGACGACCATGATCAGCGGCACGTCCGGCGTCACGCCCGCGATGCTGACGAGCGGGGTCAGGGTCGCGTGCGCGACCGAGCCTCCGGCCACCGTCAGGATCAGCAGGGCGCGCATCACCCACCCGTCGGGAAGTACGCGGTGAGATCGCGTTGCGAGTCGCCCGTCACCAGCAGGACCTCGTCAACCCGCGCGAAGTCCACGGCCGGCGTCAGCTCAGCATAGTGAAAGAGCGCGGCGCCGCGATTGTCGATCGAGCGCACGGTCCCGATCGGGATGCCACGCGGGAAGAGTCCACCCTGCCCGGCGGTCACGAGCACGTCGCCGTTCTGGATCGACGCGCCGTCACGCGCCATGAACTTGAACCGCAACGTGCCGCGCGGATCGCCCTCGACGATGCCCGGCGTCCGCGTTCTCAGCACGTGGGCGCCCACGGTCGACGTCGGGTCGGTCAGCACCTGCACGATCGACGCGCCCGGCCGGACGTCGACGACGCGGCCGATGAGACCGTTGGGCGAGATCACCGCGGTCAGGCGCGGGACGTTGTCCCCCCGACCGCGGTTGACGGTGAGCGACCGGATCCAGCCGCCCCACTCGCGAGCGATGATCTCTCCGGACAAGGTCGTCAGCGGCAGCTGTTCCTGCAGCGCGAGCAACCGCCGCAGCCGGCGATTCTCGTCGTCCGTTTCGCTCACGCGCAGCGACTGGACACGCAGCTCCTGCACTTCCTCGCGGAGCCGCCGGTTCTCGGCGCGAACATTTTTCCAGTCGAGGTAGGTCGTCCAGAGGCCGAAGGTGGCGCGGCTCGCCTTCGCGAGCCCGGTCTGGATGGGCGCGGTGACGACGGCGAAGATGTCGCCGGCCGCCGAGCCGTATCCGCGCGTCTGGAGCGTGAGCAGCACGAGGCAAGCGGCCACCAGGGAGCCGAGCAGTACGACCTTCCGAATCTTCACCTTCCGACCCCCTGCGAGACGGCTACGAACCTGTTAGGCGGGGATCGCGACCTTTTTCAGGAGATCGAGCTCGTCGAGCACTCGGCCGGTCCCGAGCGCGACGCACGACAGCGGCTCGTCACCTGGCGTCACCGGCAGATTCGTCTCCTGACGCAGGAGATGATCCAAACCGCGGAGCAGCGCGCCGCCCCCGGTGATCACGATCCCCTTGTCCACGATGTCCGCCGCGAGCTCCGGCGGAGTCCGCTCGAGGCACGTGCGCACCGTCTCGACGATCGTCATGACGGGCTCGCGCAGCGCTTCGCGGATCTCCTCGTCGGTGATCACGATGGTCTTCGGGATGCCATCGATCAGGTCACGACCCTTCACTTCCATCGTGCGGCGGTCGCCGCCCATCGGATAAGCCGACCCGAGCGTGACCTTGATTTCCTCAGCTCGCCGCTCACCGACGAGCAGGTTGTAATGCTTGCGGATGTACTGGACGATCGCCTCGTCCATCTCGTCGCCGGCGATCCGCACCGACTTGGAGTAGACGATTCCGGAAAGCGAGATGACCGCAACCTCGGTCGTCCCGCCGCCGATGTCCACGATCATGTTGCCTCCGGGCTCCTGGATCGGCAACCCAGCCCCGATCGCGGCGGCCATCGGTTCCTCGATCAGGTACACCTCACGGGCGCCGGCCTGCATGGCCGAGTCGCGGACGGCCCGCTTCTCGACCTGCGTGATCCCCGAGGGCACGCCGATGACGATGCGCGGCCGGACGAGCGTCCGGCGGCGGTGCACCTTCGAGATGAAGTAGTGCAGCATCTTCTCGGTCACGTCGAAGTCGGCGATGACCCCGTCCTTGAGCGGCCGGATCGCGATGATGTTGCCGGGCGTCCGCCCGAGCATGGCCTTGGCTTCGTGACCGACGGCGAGCACCGAATGATCCGCCTGGTGGATGGCAACGATCGAGGGCTCGTTGAGCACGATGCCTTCGCCGCGGACATAGACGAGCGTGTTCGCGGTCCCCAGGTCGACAGCGAGATCGTTGGAGAACATTCCGGCCAGCAGGTTGTAGAACATCACCGCTCCATCGTGTGACGATTGAACGCCCGCGTCGGGTTTTTTACAGTAGCACAGTCCGTGCCACCCCGAAACGAAAACTCTATTTTTCCAAGGCTTTAGAACCGGTCCCGGGGCCCCGGAGACCTGCCTGATCCATGCAGTTAAAACCCAATATTTTTCATAGGGTTCCACCTGAGACCCCCCGAGACTCGCCCTCCCAATCCTCGCCGGCTTTCGCTCCTCTATAGAGGCGGCGAGGCGGCCAATTTCGGGGGGTGGCTCGGATTGGACATCCAGGATGGCACCTTTGGTGACAGCCAGCGTCAGAGAACCCGAGCCCCCGGAACAGGCCCGAGCATACCTCAGACACGCCCCTGGACTCGCTCGGGAATTGTCGGAAGGCGTAGCCTCGGGATAGCATCGTGGGCGTGACAAACCTTGACGAATTCGAGGTCTGGTTCGAGAAAGGCGTGACCGACGGGCTTCCCGTCGTGCCGCCGACCCGAGAGCGTGTCGAGCGCATGCTCGCCGGCACCGGACGGGCGCGCGACGAGCTGCTCGGGGAAATGCCGCCGAACTACGGTCGACTGACCGTCGAGAAGGCTGCGATCAACGCCGTCCTGGCCGGGTGTCGGCCCGAGTATTTGCCCGTGGTGGTGGCCGCCGCCGAGTGCGCCTGCGACCCGGAGTTCAACCTTCACGGGATGTCGACCTCGACCCACTTCTCGGCGCCGCTCATCCTCGTCAACGGCCCGATCCGCGAACATATCGGTCTCAACAGCGGATTCGGCGTTTTCGGACCAGGCTACCGTGCCAACGCGACGATCGGACGGGCCCTTCGCCTGTTGATGATCAACGTCGGCGGCGCACGCCCAGGCGAGACCTCGATGTCCACGTTCGGCCATCCCGGGCGCTACACCTATTGCATCGGTGAGAATGAGGAAGCGAGCCCATGGCCGCCATTCCATGTGGGTCGCGGATTGCCGGCCGCCGCGTCGGCCGTCACCTTGTTCGCGGGCGATGCGCCGCACGGAATCTCGGATCATTCGAGCCGAACCGCCCGCGAGCTCGGCGGATCGGTGGGCTGGTCGATGGCGGGCCTCTGGAACAGCAAGCACTTCCCGCTCTACTCCCACACGATGCTGGTCGTGGGCCCGGAACACGCCCGGACGTTCGCCGACGGCGGGTGGTCGAAGGATGATCTCAAGCGGCATCTTTACGAGACCGTGCGGCGCCCCTACCGCACGCTCTTGCCCGACGCGGACCATGGCGAGGGCACGAACTTGCGCTTCGGCAAAAGCGAAACTCGGCGCGAGCCCGACGCCATGATTTCCAAGTTCCCGTCGACTGAGGAGATCCACGTCGTGGTGGCCGGCGGAACCGCCGGCCGTTTTTCGGTGGCGATTCCCGGTTGGCTCGGCACGAAGAACGGTTCGCGTCCGGTCACGCGTGCGGTGTAATAAATTCGATTGACTTCCGTTCAGGTGCATGTCATTCTTCTCGCCGGTTCTGGCAAAGACGGAGTCAGGTAACGATTGTGATAGATCGAGACACACGCCGCGCGGGCCCAGTCCCCGCGGCGTTTTTGTTTGCCCCCCAATCCCGGAGGGCAACCCCGCCACGATGGCGGGAGCACAGGGGCTTGAAGACCCCCTAAAGAGAGGTCCGAGGTATGGCTCAAGGACAAGTAAAGTGGTTCAACGATGCAAAGGGATATGGATTTATCACGCAGGAGGGCGGCGAGGACGTGTTCGTCCATTACAGCGCCATTCAAGCCCAGGGGTTCAAGAGTCTTGCGGAAGGTGATCGGGTCGAGTTCGAGGTGACGCGCGGTCCGAAGGGTCTTCAGGCAGCCAACGTCAGGAAGGTCTAGTAACCCTACCCTGTTTACTCCCGCCCGGGCTCGGCGACGGGCCCGGGTGCCCAACACAGAGGCAACTCAGAAAGGTGTTCCATCCTCATGTTCTGTTCGTTTACGGATACTGATTCTCTGCTCACGCCGGCCATGTGCGACGCGATTGCCCGCGCCGGCTATCTGACGCCAACCCCGATTCAGGCCAAGACCATCGAGCCAATTCTCGACGGCCGCGATGTGATCGGCTGCGCTCAAACCGGGACCGGCAAGACGGCCGCGTTCGCGATCCCGATGCTCGAGCGCCTCACGCGTACGGATTCCCCGCTCGCGCAGCGCACCGGCGCCGGGCCGCGTGCGCTCGTGCTCGCGCCGACGCGCGAGCTCGCGCTTCAAATCGCCGAGACGTTCGTCATGCTCGGCGGCGCCCAGGGCGTCCGCACGCTCGTTCTCATCGGCGGCGAGTCGATGGGGCCGCAGCTCTCCGGGCTCCAGAAGCGGCCGGACGTCATCGTGGCGACTCCCGGCCGGCTCGCCGATCATCTCGAGCGCCGGTCGCTCAGCCTCGGGGCCGTCCGCATCGTCGTTCTCGACGAAGCCGACCGCATGCTCGACATGGGCTTCGCGCCGCAGGTCGAGCGGATCCTGCGCGTCACTCCCCTCGACCGGCAGACGCTCTGCTTCTCCGCGACGATGCCGCCCGCGGTCGAGACCCTGGTCCGCCGCCATCTGGTGCGTCCCGTGAGGATCGAGGTGGGCACGATTGCGAAGCCCGTCGCGAAAGTCACGCAGCATCTCTACAAGGCGCCGACACAGGACAAGACGCCGCTCCTCCTGAAGCTTCTCGGCGAGGAGCACGGCCGCACGCTCGTGTTCACACGCACCAAGCATCGCGCCGACCGGGTGGCACGGGCCGTGGGCGCGGCCGGCCATCGCGTGACGCGCCTGCACGCGGATCGCTCGATGTCGCAACGCCGTGAGGCGCTCGACGGATTCCGGAGTGGTCGCTATCGCATCTTGATCGCCACCGACATCGCGGCGCGCGGGATCGACGTCCCCGAGATCGCGCACGTCGTGAACTTCGATCTGCCACACACGGCCGAGGACTACATTCACCGCATCGGCCGGACCGCGCGCGCCGAGGCAAGCGGCCGAGCCACGAGCTTCGCGGCGCCCGAGGAGCGCGAGCAGCTGCGCGTGATCGAGCGACATCTGGGACATGCAATTTTGACTCGCGCCTCGGCCGACGGGGATCAGGCCTCGGGACGGCGTGCAGCGCGCATCACCCCGGCGATCGGAGCCGGGATCACCGGAGCCTAGGCTCCACAACACAGAAAGAGGACACGTCATGGCACAGGGAACAGTGAAGTGGTTCAACGACGCGAAGGGCTTCGGATTCATCACGCAAGAGGGTGGCGAGGACGTCTTCGTTCACTTCAGCGCCATCCAGGCTCAGGGTTTCAAGAGCCTCACCGAGGGTGATCGCGTCGAGTTCGAGGTGACCCGGGGCCCGAAGGGCCTCCAGGCCGCCAACGTCCGGAAAGCCTAGCTCGCCACGCTGCGATGAGCCGGGCACTTCCTGCCCGGCTCACGCCAACCACCAGCCGGCCGGGAGCGCTCGCGCTCCGAGAGCCGGCGCGTCGCGAGTCGTGCGTCGCGAGGAGAGCCGGGGAGCATGAGGGGGGTCTCCTCCCCTCATAAAAGAAAAGCCCCGACGGAGGCTGCGGCGCGTACTGCTTTCACTCGCGCGTCGCGCCGCCCCGCTGGTGAAAGCGGGACCGTCGGGGCCGGTGGCGCCTGGACTCCCAGGCGTTCCACCCGAGCTAGCGTGGACCCTGCCTAGGAGGCAACCACCTCACAGATCACCGTAGGGTTACACATCGGCTGGATCACCTCCTATTCTCGGCAAGGCCGCCACGCGGGCCCAGTTCCCACCCACCCAGAACCGGATGCCGACTCCCGGCCCGGGGCTCGACCACGTCAGCCGCCGGCGTAATTGTCGGCGGGGACGCTACTGGAACGCTGTGACGTCCCGGTCGATTTAGCCCAATCCTACACCCGGGTCGGTCGTGATCCAAAGTACAAAGTGCCGAACCCCGCTACTTGATCACGATCCGCGTGCGATTCCGTTCCCACAGTCCGTTGCCGACGCCTTCGACCTTCCGGAGCTCGTCCGGCTTCTTGAACGGCCCGTGCGTGTCGCGGTACTCGACGATCTTCTCGGCGACACGCCGGCCGACGCCTTCGAGCTTCATCAGCTCCTTGACGTCCGCGGTGTTGATGTTGACCGGCGCCGCGTCCGGCGCGGACGTCGTCGTCGCTCCGGTGTGTGACGGCGGCGCAGCGCTCGCCGACCACGACGCCGGCGATCCGAGCGCGACGAGCAGCGCGACGATCGAGACACGAACACGATTCATGAGCGTTCCTCCTTCGTTCGGGGTGCACGGCATTTCACTCGAGCGCTCGCGAGCGAAAACCATTGAACCCGCCGTCGGCGGAACGCGTCAACGTCCAATCATTCGGACACGCGCGGAAGATACGGGTCAGTCGGTCGAGGAATCGTGCAGCCGCTCGAGATACGCCTGCCACTCGAGCGGGACCAGCGCCTTCTTGTTGGTGTTGCACTCCTTGCAGGAGGGAACGACGTTGCCGCGCGTCGATCGACCACCGCGCCCGAGCGGAACTTGATGGTCCATCGTCAGCGCGCGATGGCCGACGCGCCGCCGGCAGTAGTAGCAGACGCCGTCGGCGATGCGACGCTTCCACCACTGGCTCGCCCGCAGCTCGCGCGCCTTCGCGCGCTCGCGACGCAGGAGGTCGGGATCGACGGGCGCGTAGAACTCACTCATGCGCGGCGAGCGCGGTCGACAGCTGCTCCCACTCGCGCATGAGCCACGTGACCTGCTCCTCGGCGTTCTTGCGCTCCGCGGACACCGCGCGCACGCGCTCGCCGTCCGCGTAGAACGCCGGGTCGCCGAGCCGCTCGCCGATCTCGGCCAGCCGCGCCTCGAGCGCGTGGATCTGCCGCTCCACGTCCTCCAGGCGTCGCCGCAGCTCGCGCACGTCCTTCGCGACCTTGCCGGTGCGCCTGGATGCGTCCGGCCGCGCCGCGCGCGCGACCGGCTCCGGGCGCGGCGGCGCCGCGGGAGCCGGCCGGGGGCGAGGCGTCGGCGCGACGGATGCCTCGGCCGCGGCGCGCGCCTTGGCGTCGAGATAGTCGTCGTAGCTGCCGAGATAGGTGACGAGCGTTCCGCGCGTGACCTCGACGACCTGAGTCGCGATGCGATTGATGAAGTAGCGGTCATGGGAGATGAAGACGATCGTCCCCGGGAACGAGGCCAGCGCCGCCTCGAGCACCTCGCGCGACGCGAGGTCGAGGTGGTTCGTCGGCTCGTCCATGCAGAGGAGCGCGGCCGGCCGCACGAGCATCTTCGCCAGCGCGACGCGTGCCTTCTCGCCGCCCGACAGCACCGAGATCTTCTTCTCCACCGCGTCGCCCGAGAACAGAAACGTGCCGAGGATGGTCCGGAGCCGGGTCTGCCCGAGCTCGGGCGCCGCGCGTTCCAGCTCTTCGAGAATCGTCAAGGTCGGCGTCAGCGCCTCGAGCTGGTGCTGCGCGTAGTAGTGGACCGCGACGTGCGCGCCGAGCGTGCGCTCACCGCGGTCGAAGGCCAGGGCGCCGGCCATCATCCTGAGCAAGGTCGACTTGCCCGCGCCGTTCGGGCCGACCAGCGCCACCTTGGCGCCGCGCTCTACCTCGAAATCGATGCCCGCGTACACCACGTTGTCGCCGTACGCCTTGTGGATGCCCGCGAGCGTCGCCACCCGGCGCCCCGTCCGCGGCGGCTGCGGAAACGAGAACCGGATCACGCGTGCCTCGTCCTCGATCACCACGCGCTCGATACGGTCGAGCATCTTGACGCGGCTCTGAACCTGCCGCGCCTTGCTCGCCTGATACCGAAAGCGCTCGATGAAGCGCTCGATCTCGGCGATGCGCTTGCCCTGGTTGCGCGCCTGTGCCTCGAGCAGCTCGCGCCGCGCCTGCCGCTGCACCAGATACTCGTCGTAGTCGCCCGGATAGACGGTGAGCCCGGTCGGCGCCAGCTCGGCGATCGAGGTGACCATTCGGTTCAGGAAGTACCGGTCGTGCGACACGATGACGACCGTGCCTTCGTAGTCGGCCAGGAACGACTCGAGCCACTCCAGCGACTCGATGTCGAGATGGTTGGTCGGCTCGTCGAGCAGCAGCAACGACGGGCGCTGTAGCAGCAGGCGCGCGAGCATGGCGCGCATCCGCCAGCCGCCCGAGAATTCGCTGAGCGGCCGCGCGAAATCCGACGGTCGGAAGCCGAGACCGCTCAGGATCGCGTTCGCTTCCGTCTCGAGCCGATAGCCGCCGAGCGCCTCGAAGCGGTGCTGCAGATCGCCGTAGCGCGCCGTCAACGTCGCGCTCTCGGCGCCGGCCGCCCCGGCGAGGCGCGCGGCGACGTCTTCCATCTCGCGCTCGACCTGCCACACGTCCGCGAAGCCGGCCAGCACCTCGGCGAGCACCGATCCCTCGGGATGACCCGCCGCCTCCTGCGGCAGATAGCCGACCGTCGTCTCGCGCGGGCGGACGATGCGCCCCGCGTCCGGCTCCTCGACGCCGGCCAGCAGCCGGCAGAGCGTCGTC
The DNA here is from genome assembly GCA_963789955.1 of uncultured Candidatus Rokubacteria bacterium. Taxonomy (GTDB): domain Bacteria; phylum Methylomirabilota; class Methylomirabilia; order Rokubacteriales; family CSP1-6; genus AR31. The sequence goes on along the minus strand of CAWBMV010000001.1, from coordinate 490,450 downwards.
TTCCCCGCACCGTTCGGGCCGACCAGGCCGATCCGCTCGCGATCGGGAATCCGCCACGACAGATCGCGAAGGATCGGCTGCCCCGCGTAGCCCTTCGCGATCTCCTCGACCTGGATCATCCGCGCGCTCGACTCCGAGACTCGCCGAGGCTCATCCCATGCTCTGGATCTTCTCGGGCAGGACCTTGACGGTGATGCGGACTTCACCGGGACGCCGGTGACCGTAGTGGTCCTGACCCGTGTACTTCTTGGCGAGCGCGTCGATGTGCTCGTCGGCTCCCTTCTCGGTCACCTCGACGACTCGCCCGCGGATCTGGAGGTATCGGTACGGGTTGTCGGGATCCTGGATCGAGAGCGCGATCTTCGGATTGCGCTGGAGGTTCTTGTCCTTCACCCGTCCCCGGGCCGTGTTGAACCGGACGTGGGTGCCGTCGTAGTCGATCCACACCGGCGTCACCTGCGGCGCGCCGTCGCGGCCGACCGTCGCGACGTGGGCGAACGACTTCTTGCTCAGCAGATCACGGTAGCCCTCGGGCACCATCGCCATCGTCGTCTCTCCTTGCTCTCGACCTGGTCGAGAATCCTCCCGGTCAGCCGATCGTCGTCGTCAGCTCGGCGGCGCGGGCGTCGGCCATCGTCCGCAGCGCCAGCAGCATCCGGACCACGCACTGCTGCACCAGCAGCGCGTCCTGGGTGAACGGGTCGGCGAGCCACTCGCGCGCCCACTCGGGCTTCTCGGCGGCGAAGCCCAGGGTCGGCGAGAGCGCTCCGAGCTTCAGCAACAGGTCGTCCGCCGGCGAGACCCGATGCGCGCAGGCGCGCCACGACGGCCGCGCGGACCGCGGCGTTCCAGATGCCGGTCAGCCCCTCGATGAGCGCGGCATAGCACGTCAGGTCCTGCTTGTCGGCGAGCTGCTTGAGAACCGCCGGCACGAGCGGATTCACGCCGACATCGCCTTCCTCGTCGACGCCGAACAGCGGGCCCGATCACGGGATCGGTCTGTGGCTTCGCCAGCCGCTCCAGGAAGCTCAGGGCCTCCGCCGCCGGCACCGCCGGCAGCTTCGCCAAACGCTCGAGCAGCGGCGCGTCACCGGCCATGGTTCATCCTCCCACACGCGTCGGCTCGCCGCGCATTTCGCTCCGGGCCAGGTCCTGGGCGCGACCGGCCGGCACCATGAACGCGGACGCCAGCGCGGCGACGCAGACCGCGGAGCCCACCACGAAGACGCCGTGCAGCGCGTCGACCATCGGCAGGCCGGCGTGGAGCCGCTGCGACATCACGGCACCCATGAGCGAGAGTCCGAGGGCGCCGCCGATCGACATGAAGAACTGTGTCAGCGACGTCGCGGTGCCGAGATCGCTTCGCGCGACCACGCTCTGGACGGCGATCAGCATCGGCACGACGACCATCCCCATGCCGATACCGGCCAGCAGCACGTCGATCATCGCGCCCCCCGACGAGAGCGTGACCGACCAGGTCCGGAACAGCAGGAACGCGACGGTGAGGCTGGCCATCCCGGTCAGCACGACGCTTCGGTAGCCGACCCGCAGCACCAGGCGCGCGCTCACCACCGACATCACGACCCAGCCCAGCACGAACGGCGTGAGGACGAGACCCGCCCGCGTGGCCGACGCGCCGGTGACCGACTGCAGAAACAGCGGCACGAACGAGAGCGCGCCGAACATCGCCATGCCGGCCAGGAACCGGGTGACGACGGCGGCCAGGATCATCCGGTTCTTGAACAGGCGCAGCGGCACGATCGGCTCGGCGGCGCGCTGCTCCACCGCGACGAACGCGCCGAGCACGACGACGCCGAGGACGAGCAAGGTGACGACCTCGATCTGCGACCAGCGATCCGACGCGTCCGGCCTCGACGATCCCGAGCAGGAGCGCGGACACGCCCGCGGCGAAGAGCGCCACGCCGGCCCAGTCCACGACCGGCCGGCGCGCCGAGCGCGGCACCCCGGTCAACGCAAAGCCGATCAACGCCATCGCCACCGCGCCGAACGGTAGGTTGATATAGAAGACCCAGCGCCAGGACACGTGGTCGGTGAGCACTCCGCCCGCCCACGGCCCCATGAGCGAGGCCAGGCCCCACACGCTCGAGATATAGCCCTGCATGCGCGCCCGGCGCTCGAGCCCGAACAGCTCGCCGATGATCGTGTAGCCGAGGGTCATCAGTGCGCCGGCGCCGAGCCCCTGCACCATCCGGAACAGGATCAGCTGCACCATGTTCTGGGACGCGCCCGACAGCGCCGAGCCGACGAGGAAGGTCGCGAGGCCGGCCAGGTAGACCGGTCGTCGGCCGTAGAGATCGGAGAAGCGTCCCCAGAGCGGCATCGTCACGGTCTGAGTGAGCAAAAACCCCGAGAAGACCCAGGAGTAGATGCGGATGCCGCCGAGGCTCGCCACCACCGTCGGCATCGCGGTCGCGACCACGGTCGACTCGATCGCCGCCAGGAAGATCGACAGCATGATGCCGAGGAAGACCCAGCGCTTGCGCGCTTCGTCGGTCATCAGTGGCCGCCCGTGCAGCCGGCGCAGCGACACAGCCCCCGCAGCTCGAGATAGGGGTACAGGCTCGCGTGCTGGTCGACCCACGTCACGCGCAATCCCTCGGTCGGTTCGCTTGATCTCGGCCGGCCACGTCATCTCCGAGGTCAGCCGCTCTTCGAGCGCGGCGCACTGACCGCAGGCGCAATCGAGCCGGAGACGCTCGAATGGATAGATGGATCCATGGCCGTCGGCCCAATCGACGCCGAGCGCGTATCGTCCGACGAGGTGGACGTCCTTGGGGACGCCCGGATCGGGCTGACCGAAGATCTTGAGGCCGACGGTCTTCTTCACGCGCCGCCGCCGACCGCCGGACGCTGCAGACGCATACCGGCCAGGAGGTAGTGCACGGCGAGATTCTGGTGCTCGCCCCACGCGCGCGCGCGGCGGCGAATCGTCTCCTCTTTCAGCGACCGCCCGCGCCCGTAGTAGTGGACGAACGCCTTGCGCACCGCGAGGTCGCCGGCCGGGCAGACGTCGCCTCGGCCCAGGCAGCGGGCCAGAAACCAGTCGGCCGTCCAGCGGCCGAGGCCGCGGAGCGCCGTGAGCTCTGCGATCACGATCGCCGACTCGGCCGCGGACACGGCCTCGAGATCGAGCGTGCCGGCGACCACAGCGCGCGCGAGATCGCGGATGTACTCCGCCTTGCGCGTGGAGTACTTGAGCGCGCGCAGCTCCCGCACACGGGCTTGCGCGAGCCGCGCGGCTTCGGGAAACGCCCACACCGTCTCTCGTCCCACCTTCACGGGCGATCCGAACCGGCGGACGAGCCTCGCGCGGCACGCGAACGCGAACGAGAGGTTGACCTGCTGGGCCGTGATCGATCCGACGAGCATCTCGAACGGCGTCGGCGCGAGCGTCGGACGTAACCCATAGAGCGGCTCGATCAACGTGGCCAGCGCCGGGTCGGCCTTGGCCATCCGATAGAAGCCGTCGAGATCGAGGTCGAGGCCGAGGAGCCGGCGAACTTCGGCGACGATGCCGGCCTCGACGTCGGCATCGCTCCCCTGGGCCCGGATCGTGATGCGGACATCGTCCACGGGGCCGCTCCACCGCACCTCGTAGGGGACGAGGCGCCCGCCGTGCCGGAGCACGCGACGGAAGACGTCGCCGTCGCTGGCGATCCGGTTCGTCGGATCCTCTCCCCAGAGGTGGTAGCGTGCGAGCGTCCCGCGGGCATCGAGGGGGCCGTCGGGGGTGAGAACGATGTTCATCGAGTAATCACGCGGCTTTCGAGTGTACCAGAGAGTGGCTCGCCCCTCGCAGGTCGACGAGCCGCGGTTCAGACGATCGCCTCGCGCGCTGAGCCACCGGCGCGACGACGATCGCCTGCTCAGTGGCGCAGGTGGTAGGGCACGTCGGTCACGATGACGTTCTTGCGAAACAGCATCGCGCCCTTGATCAGGAACGCCGTCTGATTGTGCAGGCCCAGCTGCCACCAGCGGGCCGGAATGAATTCGGGCAGGACGATCGTGACGACGTGATTGTCGCCCTGGTTCTGCAGGTGGTCGACGTACTTCGTCAGCGGCCCGAGCAGCGACCGGTACGGCGAGGTCAGCACGATGAGCGGCATGCCTATCCCGTAGCGGCCCCACTTCTCCTCCAGCCGGCGGGTCCGCTCGGGATCGGTCTCCACGAACACCGCCTTCGCATTGGGCGAAAGCGTCTGGGCGTACTGGATCGCCTTGATGACGCCGCGATGGATGTCGCCGACCAGCACCAGGACGGTGTTGGTCATCGGCGGCGGCGGTGAGAAGGCATCGAGCGACAGCTGCACCGCGACTTCCTCGTAGTGGCGGTGCACCATCACGAACACCGTCACGAGCGCCGGAATCAACAAGACCACGATCCAGGCGCCATGCGTGAACTTGGTCGCGGCGATCGTGACCATCACCAGACCCGTCACGACCGCGCCGATCGCGTTGAGCCACCAGCGCCACCACCAGCCTTCTTCTTTCAGTCGGAGCCAGCGCCGGACCATGCTCGCCTGCGAGAGCGTGAACGACAGGAAGACGCCGACCGCGTAGAGCGGGATCAGCGCGTGGGTGTCGCCGCGGAAGATCACCAGCAAGAGCGCGGCGAGCCCGCTCAGGATCAAGATGCCGTTCGAGAACACGAGGCGGTCGCCTTGCGTCGCGAACTGGCGCGGGATGAAACGGTCGCGGGCGAGGAAGAAGGACAGCCGCGGGAAATCGGCGAAGGACGTGTTGGCGGCGAGCAGCAGGATCATCATCGTGACGGCCTGGATCTCGTAGTAGATCGCGCCGCCGCCGAAGACGTGGCGCGCGAGCTGCGAGATCACCGTCTCCTCGTGCCGCGGCGCGATGCCGAAGTCGTAGGCCAGGAAGGTGATGCCGAGGAAGAGCACGATCAGGATCACGCCGAGCACCGTCAGCACGATCCGCGCGTTGTGCGCCTCCGGCGGCTTGAACGCCGGCACCCCGTCGGAGACGGCCTCGACCCCGGTGAGCGCGGTGCAGCCCGACGCGAAGGCGCGCAGGAACAGAAACAGTCCGACGCCCTCCAGCCCGGGCGGATGCCGCTGGTACGGCGCCTCCGGGAGAAAATCGAAGACCGCGCCCAACCCGCCGTAGATGATCAGGGCGCCGAGACTGCCGATGAAGAGATAGGTCGGCGCCGCGAAGATCTTGCCCGATTCGCGGATGCCGCGGAGGTTCGCGACCGCGATACCCACCACCGCGACGACGCAGAGCCACGGCCGGTACGGAAACAGCCCCGGGACGGCCGACGTCAGCGCGGCGATCCCGGCGGCGACGCTCACCGCCACCGTGAGCACGTAGTCGATCAGGAGCGCGGCCCCGGCCACCAGACCGGCCGGCACGCCCAGGTTGTCCTTGCTCACGATGTAGGCGCCGCCGCCCTGCGGGTAGGCGCGGATCGTCTGGCGGTACGACGAGACGACGATCGCGATCAGGATCGCGATCGCGATGCTGATCGGGAGCGAGTAGCTCAGCGCGACGGTACCGGCCAGGACCAGCACCAGCAGGATTTCTTCGGTCGCGTACGCGACCGAGGAGAGCGCATCCGAGGCGAAGACCGCGAGCGCCGTCGACTTCGCGAGTCGTTCGTGGCGGGACTGCGCCGTCGGGAGCGGGCTCCCGAGAAACGCACGCTTCAGCCGGCTCAGGCGCACGGGGCTCATCATACGACGAGCCGCGTGGAAGGTCTAAAAGGGCTGCGGCTGCCGGTGCTGGTCCGCGACGTTCTCGAACCGCGCGTACTGCGGCAGGAAGACCACCTTCACGGTGCCGACCGGACCGTTGCGTTGCTTGCCGATGATGACCTCGGCGATGTTCTTCTCGTCCGGCGGCAGATCTTCCTTGTATTGCGACGAGCGATACAGGAACAGAATGACGTCGGCATCTTGCTCGAGCGCTCCACTTTCGCGAAGATCCGAGAGCTGCGGCTTGAAGTCGCGCGCCTGACGCGCTTCGACCGCACGTGAGAGCTGCGAGAGCGCGACGACCGGGATGTTCAGCTCCTTCGCGAGCGCCTTGAGTGAGCGCGAGATCTCCGAGATCTCCTGCTGGCGGCTCTCCATCGAGGCGCGGCCGCGCATGAGCTGCAGGTAGTCGATGACGAGCAGGTCGAGCCCGTGCTCGGCCTTCATGCGCCGCGCCTTGGCGCGCGCCTCGAGCACCGTCAGTCCGGGGCTATCGTCGATGAAGATCGACGCTTCGGAGAGCCGCCCGGCCGCGGCCGTCAGCCGGTGCCAGTCCGACGACGTGAGGTAGCCCGTGCGCACCGCCTGCGAATCCACCTTCGCCTCGGAGCAGAGCATGCGCTGCACGATCTGCTGCGAGGACATCTCGAGGCTCAGCACGAGCACCTTCCCGTGCAGCGCGATGCCGACATGCTGCGCGATGTTCAGCGCGAACGCGGTATTGTGCGTCACCACGTAGTCGTCGGTCACGTACAGCCGCGACGGGTGCGTGACCGCAATACATTGCGTCTCGGCCACACCGGCCGGCTCGATCGCGGTAAACACCGGTCGCCACCGCCGGCGAGGCGCGTCCTGCGCGCGATCCTTCTTCACCGACAGATGGAACATGCCCTTCGGATCGGGATGGTGAACGTTGCACACGAACGCCGTGCGGCCGACCTTCTTGACCCCGCCGGCGCGGTAGGTCGTGCGTCGGCTTCGAATCGAGCACCAGCCGCCGAGCGAGCGAACGAGTTCGGCTACCTGGCGGGCCAGTCGCTCGCTGGTCGAGCAAAAGCGCATGCTGCCCCAACGCTCGACCCATCCGTCGGTATCCATGAGGCCGCGCAGCAGCTCGACGCGGTCGGTGCGCGACGCGTCCAGATAGACGTCGGGGATGAACTTCGACTCGGCACGTTTCCCCCAGAGTCCGAGGCCCCGCAGCGCGTCCATGAGCCCGTTCGGGTTCACGCCGGCGACGCCCGCGCGGTGCGCACCCGCCGTCTGCACGATGCGCCAGTCGTAGCCGCCCGCGGCTCGCAGTGCGAACGCAGGGGTGGCACGCTCGAGGATTCGATCGAGCATCTCGCTCTCGGCGGTCGAGAATCTGAGACTGCTGCCCAAGAGGGATCCGTCACCAAGCAATGCGCCCAGCACATATGGATCGACCGGCAATGCCTCCGAGTGGCCGAAGTTTCCGGAGGGTGCATCGATCCAGAGTCGATGCCGATAGCGCTTCTTCTGGAGCAGCGCGACGACTTGTGACGTCTCGAGCACTCGCGCGTCGGGCCAGCCGCGATAGTGGACACGCCAGAGATGCTCGTCGGTGCAGATGGTCGAACGCCCGTCCGAGAACGTGACGCGGAACACCGGCTTCACGCCCTGAGGAAAGATCCCGCTCACGAGCGAGCGCCGTCCGTCCACGGACGCCAGCTCGTCGCCCAGTCGCAGCTCGCCCATGAGCTTCCAGCCGATCGTCGTCTTGATCTTCGCGTCGAGCGGCTGGGCTTTGCCCATACTCGGTCGTCCGGCGATGATGATGAAGTCCGACGGCTGGAAGCCCGAGGTCTCGAGATCGAGCTTCTCGAAGCCGGTTGCGACGCCGGTGACGTGCTCCTTCCGCTCGTACAGGCGCTCGATGTACTCGAAGGTGTTGCGGAGGATCTTGCCGATCGGCAGCGCGCTGCCTTCGAGACGGCGCTCGGCGAGGCCGAAGATCTTCCGCTCGGCGTCGTCGACCAGGGTCTGGACGTCTTCCTTGGCTTCGAAAGCCTGCGCGATGATCTGGCTCGACGTCTGGATCAGCTCGCGCAGCACCGCCATGTCGCGAACGATCGACGCGTACGAGTTGAGGTACGCGGAGATCGATCCCTGCTCGACGAGCAGGGCCAGCGCGGCCGGTCCGCCCGCGATCTCGAGCTGGTCGCTGCGGCGAAGCTCCTCGGTCAGGGTCAGCACGTCGACGGGCTCGCTGCGGTTGAACAACGTGAGCATGCCCTGATAGGTCAGACGATGCGCCTCGGTGTAGAAGTCCGAGGGCTTGAGCAGCTCGATCACTCGCGGCAAGGTCTCGCGACCTTCGAGGAGGATCGCGCCCAGGACCGCGCGCTCCGCGTCCAGGTTGTGCGGTGGGATCCGCATCGGTACGCTCATGGGCGGACGCCACCACAGCTCACGTGCGCATCCTCAAGCGCATGGGGCCCGTGCGTCAAACAAATTCCGATCGTCGGCGCGTTTGGTGAATGCCAGGGGGACATCCAGTGGATATCTCCCGAAATTTCGTGGATGGAGATGTGGACAGCGGATCGGTCCCCGAGAAAAATCCTCGGGGACCGATCAGACCGAACGACTACTCGCGGACGACGTTGACGCGCAGCTGCGCCGTGACGTCCTGGTGCAGTCGCATCGAGACCAGATGCTCGCCGAGCGCCTTGATCGGCTCGTCGAGCGTGATGCGCTTTCGGTCCATCGGGACGCCACGCGTGCCGAGGAAATCGGCGACGTCCTGCGACGTGACCGAGCCGAAGAGCTTGCCTTCCTCGGACGCCTGCCGCCGCTCCTCGTAGACCAGAGCCTCGATCTTCGCGCGTAGCGTCTCGGCGTCGGCCTTGACGCGATCGGCCTTCGCGTCCTGCTGCCGCTTGATGTGCTCGAGGTTCTTCAGATTGCCAGCCGTGGCCGACAGCGCGAGCTTCTTGGGGATCAGGAAGTTGCGCGCGTAGCCGTCGGAGACGTCGCGCACCTCGCCCCGGCGTCCGACCTTCGTGACGTCGTCCAGCAGAATGATTTTCATGACCTGTCCTAGTCCGCCGCCAGGTACGGCAGCAGGGCCACCGTGCGCGCACGCTTGATCGCGTGCGTCAGCTGCCGCTGGTGACGCGCGCAGCTGCCCGAGATGCGGCGGGGAATGATCTTGCCGCGCTCGCTCACGAAGCTCCGGAGGCGGCGCACATCCTTGTAGTCGACCAGGTCGACCTTGTCCGCGCAGAACTTACAGATCTTCCGCCGGCCGAACCGGCGGCGCTTGACGGGCTTCTGGGATGTCGGGGGAATGGCTCGCTCCTTTTCTTGGCCCTAGAACGGGACGTCGTCGTTGCTGGAGCCGGCTTCTTCGGCGAACGGCTCCGCGGACGCCGCGACAGTCGCCGGCGCGGCGGCGCGACCGCGTCCCATGAACTGGACGCGCTCGGCCACGACCTCGATGACGGTTCGCTTGCCGCCGTCCTTGGCTTCCCACTCTCGCGTCTGCAAACGTCCCTCGACGAGGATCGGACTGCCCTTGTCGAGATACTCACCGCAACTCTCGGCCTGCTTGCCCCACACGACGATCGTGAGGAAGCAGGTCTCTTCGCGTTTCTCGCCGCCCTGCGTCGTGTAGTTGCGATTGACGGCCAACCGCAAGTCGGCGACGGCGGTTCCGCTGGGCGTGTATCGCAGCTCCGGGGGCTTGGTCAGGTTACCGATCAGGAACACTTTGTTCAGGCTCGCCATCAGCTGACCTCCTCGACTACCTCCTGAGTTTTAGCCGGCCGAGCCTTCTTGCGGATCGGAACCCGCGTGCTGACGTAACGCAGCACGTTCTCGTTGAGGCCCACCTGTCGTTCGAATTCCTTCACCATGGAGGGCTCGGCAGAAACATCGAACACCGCGTACGTGCCTTCGCGTTGCTTCCGGATGTCGTACGCGAGCCGGCGCTTTCCCCAGTTGTCGACTTTAGTGACCTCGGCGCCGAGTGTCTTGAGCTGCTCGCCGAGCTGCTCGAGCAACGCAGTCACTTCTTCATCGGTCGGGCGCGGATCAACGATTACGAGGACTTCATACGGTCGCAGTTCTCACTCACCTCCCGCTGACTCCAGTTGAGCGCCTAAACGTATCAAACATCCGGAAACCGTGCAAGGTCAACGCCGACAAACAGATACGGCCCGGACCTTCCTTCGGTCCGGGCCGTCGATTGAACCTGAGTGGGGCGACCCCCCTCAGACTCCCCCGGCGGTCAAAGCGGTCAACCACCGGGGGAGCGCTGAGGCGTGGCCTCTTAGTACATGTCCCCGTGCGGCATGGCCGGAGCGGCCGCCGGCTTGTCCTCCGGGATATCGGTGATCAGCGCCTCGGTCGTCAGCAGCAGGGACGCGATCGACGCCGCATTCTGCAGCGCCACCCGCTCGACCTTGGTCGGGTCGATGATCCCCGCCTGCACCATGTCCACGTACTCCATGCTGTCCGCGTCGTAGCCGCGGTTCGGCACGGTCTCGCTCTTGATCTTCTCGACGATCACGCTGCCCTCGAGGCCCGCGTTCTCGACGATCTGGCGGATCGGCTCCTCGAGCGCCCGCTTCACGATCATGGCGCCCACCTTCTCGTCACCATCGGCCTTCACGCGATCGATGGCCTTCGACGCGCGCAGCAGCGCCACGCCGCCGCCCGGCACGATGCCTTCCTCGACGGCCGCGCGGGTCGCGTTCAGCGCGTCCTCGACCCGGGCCTTCTTTTCCTTCATCGCCGTCTCGGTGGCCGCGCCGACCTTGATCACCGCCACGCCGCCGGCCAGCTTCGCCAGCCGCTCCTGCAGCTTCTCGCGGTCGTAGTCGGACGTCGTCTCCTCGATCTGGGCGCGGATCTGCTTGATGCGGCCCTCGATCTCCTTGGACTTGCCGGCCCCCTCGACGATCGTCGAGTTGTCCTTGTCGACGACCACCTTCTTGGCGCGGCCCAGGTCCTCGAGCTTGATGTTCTCGAGCTTGATGCCGAGATCCTCGGTGATCGCCTTGCCACCGGTGAGGGTGGCGATGTCCTCGAGCATCGCCTTGCGGCGGTCGCCGAAGCCCGGCGCCTTCACGGCGCAGGTGTGCAAGGTGCCGCGCAGCTTGTTGACCACCAGGGTGGCGAGGGCCTCACCCTCGATGTCCTCGGCGATGATCAGGAACGGCTTGCCGGAGCGCGCGACCTGCTCGAGCAGCGGCAGCATGTCCTTCATCACGCTGATCTTCTTCTCGTGAATCAGGACGAGCGCGTCCTCGAGCACGACTTCCATGCGCTCGGGATCGGTCACGAAATAGGGCGAGAGATACCCGCGGTCGAACTGCATGCCCTCGACCACGTCCAGGACGGTCTCGGCCGACTTCGACTCCTCGACCGTGATGACCCCGTCCTTGCCGACCTTCTCCATCGCCTCGGCGATCAGGTTGCCGATCGTCTTGTCGTTGTTCGACGCGATCGTCGCGACCTGGGCGATCTCCTTCTTGTCCTTGGTCGACTTGGAGAGCTTCTTCAGCTCGTCGGTCACCGCCTCGACGGCCGCTTCGATACCACGCTTCAACCCCATCGGGTTGGCGCCGGCGGTCACGTTCTTCAGGCCTTCGCGGAAGATCGCCTGGGCCAGCACGGTCGCGGTGGTCGTGCCGTCACCGGCGATGTCGGAGGTCTTGGACGCGACTTCCTTCAGCATCTGTGCGCCCATGTCCTCGTACGGATCCTTCAGCTCGATCTCCTTGGCGACGCTCACGCCGTCCTTGGTGATCGTGGGGCTGCCGAACTTCTTGTCGATGACGACGTTGCGGCCCTTCGGGCCCAGGGTCGCCTTCACCGCCTCGGCCATGATGTTGACGCCCTTGAGCAGCGCGCTCCGGGCCTCCTCGTCGAACTTGAGCTGCTTCGGCATGGATCTCGTTCCTCCTTACTCGAGAATGGCGAGGACGTCTTCCTCGCGCAGGATGAGATATTCCTTGTCGTCGATCTTGACCTCGGAGCCCGAGTACTTCCCGAACAGGATCTTGTCGCCGGCCTTCACGTCGAGGGGGATCTTCTTGCCGTCGTCGCCGACCTTACCGGTGCCGGCGGCGATGACCTTGCCCTCTTGCGGCTTTTCCTTCGCGGTGTCCGGGATGATGATCCCGCCCCGGCGAACCTCCTGCTCCTCGAGCCGCTCGACGAGGATGCGGTCATGCAGCGGACGAATCTTCATGGTGTCTCTGCCTCCTTGGTGCTTTGTTGATGTTGCGCTAGCCTTCTGCGGGCGATGGCTTGCCCGTCCTCCAACTGCCTGGCTGTTAGCACTCTGAAATGTCGAGTGCTAAATATACGGGCCCGGCTACAGCCGTCGCAAGCGGAATTCGATCCGAGGAGATCGGGAGACGATGGCGAAAAGCATATTGATTTCCAATGTTTTGCCAGCATGAAGCCCTCGGCATGATTCCCAAGGACATCGCCGTCGACTACAACAACGCGCAGACCGGGCTGTCCAAGGCTGACTTGATCGCCCGACTTCGCGGCAAGGACGGCCTGATCTGCCACATCATCAGCGCCATCGACGACGAGGTGCTGGCCGCGGCGCCGACGGTGAAGGTCGTCGCGAACGTCGCCGTTGGCTACAACAATATCGACGTGGCGGCGGCGCGTCGCCGCGGCGTCGTCGTCACCAACACGCCCGACGTCCTCACCGAGACGACCGCGGACTTCGCGTGGACCCTCTTGATGGCCGCCGCCCGGCGCGTCGTCGAGGCCGACCACTTCGCGCGCTCGGGTCAGTGGCAACGCTGGGAGTGGGATCTTCTCTGGGGCGCGGACATCCACGGAAAGACCCTGGGCGTTGTCGGGTTCGGGCGCATCGGACGGGCGGTCGCGCGGCGGGCTCTCGGATTCAACATGCGCGTCCTCTACCAGGACGCCTTCCGGGCCGATGCGGCGGTCGAGCGCGAGCTACGCGCGAGCCGCACGGAGCTCGAGCCGCTGTTGGCGGAGGCCGACTTCGTCAGCCTTCACACCCCGCTCTTGCCCGAGACCCGCCATCTGATGAACGAGCGCACGTTGAGGCTGATGAAGAAGTCCGCGGTGCTCGTGAACGCCGCCCGCGGCCCCGTCGTCGACGAGGCCGCGCTGGTCCGCGCCCTCAAGGAGGGATGGATCGCCGGCGCCGGGCTCGACGTCTTCGAGGAAGAGCCGAAAGTCCACCCGGGTCTGCTGCCGCTGAAGAACGTCGTGCTCGCGCCGCATATCGCGAGCGCATCGTTCGATACGCGGCTCGCGATGGCGACGCTCGCCATCCGCAACTGCCTGGCCGTGCTCGACGGAAAGCCGCCGCTGACCCCGGTGCCGTGACGGAGGCCTGAGCACCGGCCCCCTGGCGCCTGTGCTGTCAGCCGCGCGTCAGGAGGCGACGGTCGAGGCGGGCGCGCCGGTACGCGAACGCCTCACGGACGCGCGGTGAAACGCCGGCATCCTCCGCGAGTCCCAGCGCGTCCTCGACGACGGCGCGGGCGGCGACGAAATCGCGGCGACGGTGCTCGTGGAATTTGGCCAGCTCCTCCCACGGGCGCGGGTCGAACCCGGCATCGCGCGCCGCCGCTTCCCACAACGAGCACGCGACATCCCATCGGGCGAATCGTTTCTCCCACCTCGCCAGATGGAGGCGCACCGCCTGCGCCGGCGCGCCGGAGAGCCCCGCGGCGAGCGCGTCGCGATAGCACGTCGAGCGCGCGCTCGACGTCCACCGGCTCCCAGAGCCGCCCGAGGCCGCCGAGCTCGCCGGCCGACAGGTCCGCGCGCGACGTCAGCGCCTTGCCGAACCAGCCGAGTAGCGCCACCAGGGTCAGGATGTCGTCCCGGTTGTGGGCAAGCACCCGGCCCAGCGGCGCCGCCCGGCGCGAGCGAAGGAAGTCGAAGTAGAGCGCCGGGATCAGGCCGCCGGCGATGTCGTCCTCGCGCGCGACGCCCGACGACTTCGCGCTCGAGCGTGGCCAGCCGGCAGTCGGCCAGATACGACGTCCACACGCGCCGCGCCGGCCGCAGCAAGTCGAGGTGCGGCAAGATCGGCCAGCGAAGGCGGGTCATGAGAAAGCGTGTCTCGAGCAGCGGCAGGTCGAAGGTCGCCCCGTTGAAAGTCACGAGCACCGCTCGCTCGCTCCAGGAGCGGCCGCAGCGCCGCCAGCAGCGCGGGCTCCTCGTCGAAATCGCGCATGAAGTGTTGCGTGAGCACGAGGCGGTCGTCCTCGAGCCAGGCGGCTCCGACCAGGAACGCGTAGGTGCCGGTGCCGCCGGCGAGCCCGGTCGTCTCGGCGTCGAGGAAGAGAAGCCGCCGCGCGTCCTCGACGGGGCGCTCGGCGCGCGCGACCGCGCTCAGGAGATCGAGGGGCGCCTCGAGCACGGCGCCGAGCGTCTGACGTCCGTGCTGGTGCGAGAGCGGGAACTCGCGGCGCACCACCAGGAGCTTTCCCTCACCGGTGTCGACCACCTCGCCGCCCAGCACCTCTTCGATCGGCTGAGGCGCAGGCCGCTTCGGGCGCCGGGTCTCGATGCGGCGGATGACACGACGGAGATCGTCGAGCGAGTGGCCGGCCACGAGGCCTCAGTCGGTCAGCGCGCGCAGGAGCGCCTGCGCCGTTCTCTTGGCCCGGCGGCCGACCTCGTTGACCGGTCCGACGCACGAGGGACAGCCGTCACGGCAGGCGCACGTCTCGAGCGTCTCGAGCCCGCGACGCAGGAGGTCGGGCAGGATGTCGAACAGATGCTCCGCGAGGCCGATCCCGCCGGCGTGGGAATCGTAAAGATAGATGGTCGGGTTGAACTGCGCGGCGTCCATCAGGCGGCGCTTGGTCGATTCGCGCGTCGCCACGACGCCGCTCGTCGCCGGGGTCGTGTCGCCGAGCCACGACCCGAGGTCGCGGATGTCGCAGAGCAGGAAGATCGGCGCCAGGTGATGCAGCAAGTAGGTCACCGCCCGCAGCCCGTCGATCAGCTCTTCACGCGAGGCACTGACGTGCGCCAGGGTCTCGGCTCCCACCGTGATCCACGCCGCCGTCGTCTGCATCTCCTGCTGGGGCAGCTCGACCTCGCCCGAGCCGACGTTCTCGAGCGTTCCCATCTTGATCTTCTTGAAGCCGACGACCTTCTCGGCCACCAGCACCTCGCCCTGCTCGGCGAGATACGGGGCCGGCGGCGCCTCGGCCAGCCGCTGCAGGATCCAGACGCCCTTGGCACTGATCGCATCGGTGAAGTAGTCGACCGCGACGCGCTTGACGTACGCGACCTTCTCCTCGTCCTCGCGGAAGTGAAGCTCCTGAACCTCGTACGGCTCGCTCTCCACGAGATAGATCGCCTTGGGATAGATCGTCGCGAACGCGCTGCCCCAGTCGACCTCGGCGATGATCTGACGACGCTTCGTTTGCTTCTCGTCGCGCGCGGTCGTGTCGATCACCAGGAAGTTGTCGGTGGTGACCGTGCGGAGCGACGTGTGATCGGCCGGGTAGGTCTCGGACGCCCAGTGCCAGTGGCGTCCGGCGTGATGCAGCACCCCCTCGTCGTCGAGTGCCGACAAGAACTTCCGGACGTCGAGCTCGCCGAACCGCTCGTCCTCGCCGATCGGCAGCTCGAAGGCGGCGCACTTGAGATGGTTCACCAGGATGAACGGGTTGTTCGGGTTCACGCGCGCGTGCTCGGGCGGCGTCCCGAACAGGTACTCGGGGTGCGTCATCATGAACTGATCCAGCGGCGCGCTCGTCGCCACGAGGACGGCCGCGGACTGGCCGGTCCGCCGGCCGGCGCGTCCGGCCTGCTGCCACAGCGACGCGATCGCGCCGGGATAGCCGGCGAGCACCGCGACGTCGAGGTGACCGATGTCGACGCCGAGCTCGAGCGCGTTGGTCGACACGACGCCCAGCACCTCGCCCTCGCGCAGGCCCTTCTCGACCGCCCGGCGACGCGTCGGCAGATAGCCGCCGCGATAGCCGCGGACGATTCCGCTATCGCCCGTCTTGTCGGCGACGCCGCTCTTGATCGCCGTCAGCAAGACCTCGGTGGCGAGCCGGCTCTGCGCGAACACGATCGTCGCGATCTTCTGCTTGAGGAAGCGGAGCGCGAGCTTCGCGGCCTCGCCGAGATACGGAGCTCGGATCCCGAGCTCCGGGTTCACGACGGGCGGGTTGTAGCAGACGAACACCTTGTCGCCCGTCGGGGCGCCGCTCTCGGTGATCTCCTCGACCGCCTCGCCGATCAGGCGGCTGGCCAGCTCACCCGGGTTCGCGATCGTCGCCGACGCCATGATGAACTGGGGCGCCGAGCCGTAGTGCCGGCAGATGCGACGCAGCCGCCGGAGCACGTTCGCCAGATGCGAGCCGAAGACGCCGCGGTACGCGTGCAGCTCGTCGATCACGACGTAGCGGAGGTTCTGGAAGAGCGTCGCCCACTTCGTGTGATGCGGCAGGATCCCCGAGTGCAGCATGTCGGGATTCGTCAGCACGAGATTCGCGCGCGCCCGCACCGCGCGGCGCGCGTCCTGCGGCGTGTCGCCGTCGTAGGTGAACATCCGCATCTCGGGCAGCTGCCGGGCGAGCTCCTCCAGCTCGGCGAGCTGATCCTGGGCCAGCGCCTTCGTGGGAAATAGATAGAGGATTCGCGCGTCCGGCTGGTGCACGAGCGCCTGGAGGGCGGGCAGGTTGTAGCAGAGGGTCTTGCCGGACGCGGTCGGCGTGACGACGACCACGTTCTGGCCCTTCGCGATCAGGTCCCACGCGCGCGCTTGATGGGAGTAGAGCTCGCCGATCCCGCGCGCACGCAGCGCGTCGCCGATTCGTGGATCGAGCGACGCCGGAAACGGAACGAGGACCGGGGGCCGCGCGGGAAAGTGACGCGTCGCCGTAATGCACGGCCCCGTCGACGGTGAGGTCAGCAGATCGTCGAGGATCCCGCCGAGCATCGCGGCCACTGTAGCACGGCGGGTCCGGACTTCTACCTCAGATCGGTCGCGCCGGACGCTCTTTGTATCATTGCGGCGTGCCCCTCAAGCACTGGCTGCCTCCGGTCCTCTGGATGGCCATCATCGTGACCTTGTCCTCGGACATCGCAAGCGCCGAGCACACCGAGCACTGGCTCGTGCCCGTTCCTGCGTCTCACCGCCTCATGGGCGACGCCGACCCAGATCGAAGCCATGCACGGACTCGTGCGCAAGGGCGGCCATCTCACCGAATACGCGGTGCTGGCCTCACTCTGGTATCGCGCCTTCGCGAGGGGCCGACATCTCACCTCGCGCTCGGCCGCGCCGATCGCGTTCGCGATCAGTCTGGTCTGGGCAATCGTGGACGAAACCCGTCAGTCCTTCGTCCCCTCTCGAACCGCCAGCGCCATAGACGTCGCGCTCGACGGCATCGGTGCATCGCTGGCGATGCTCGTCGCCACTCTCGGCTGGCGCACAGTGATCGACCGCGCCACCACCCTTCTCCTCTGGACCGCCCTCCTCGGCGGCATCGCCTTCCTCGATCCTCAACACCCTCACCGACACCCCCTCCGGCCTCCTCTGGCTGACATCCCCCCTCGCCGCCATCCTCCTCCTCGCCCGCACCCTCTACACCCGCCACCGCCCCAGCTCCAACCCCTAGAAAGAACGCCCAGCTCCGCCCGACAACGGGCCGGCGCAGGCGAACAGCACGAAGAAACGCGAGCAAGGTGACCCTCCGACGCGCGCTAGGCATGCGCACGCTCGACCCGCCCAAGCTCAACCGCAACGGCCGGGCGCGGGGGGCGGTGGGGCCGGGATGTCTGGCCCATCCCGTGTAGGCAGCGTCACTCAGGCGCGAGCTTTGTGGTGTCGCCACAGAACGGAATGGAAGCAGTCGGGATGGGCCAGACATCCCGGCCCCACCGCCCCCCGCGCCCGGATCCGACGCGAGCTAGAGCTTGAGGCGAGGATCGAGCGTATCCCGCAATCCGTCACCGAAGAGGTTGATGCCAAGCACGGTGACGAGGATCGCGAGGCCGGGGAACGTCGCGAGCCACCACGCCGTCGAGATGTAGACGCGCCCGTCGGCGAGCATCCCGCCCCAGGTCGGCGTCGGCGGCTGGACGCCGAGCCCCAGGAACGACAGCGCCGACTCGATCACGATCACGCGCGCCATGTCGAGCGTCGCGACCACGAGCCACGGCGTGAAGGCGTTCGGAAGGATGTGGCGGATGAGGACACGGCCGTCGCGGCTTCCGAGCGCGTGCGCCGCCTGGACGAACTCGCGCTCGCGCAAGGACAGCACGGCGCCGCGCACCACGCGGGCGTACACGACCCAGCTCGAGACTCCGATGACGACGATGATGACCGGCAGGCTCGGGCCGAGGACGCCGATGACCGCGATCGCGAGCAGGATGAACGGAAACGCCAGCTGAATATCGGCGAGTCGCATGAACACGTCGTCGATCCGGCCGCCGAAGTAGCCGGAGATCAGTCCGACGGCCATGCCGAGCACGCCGGAGATCGCGACGGCGGCGAAGCCGACCATCAGCGCCGGACGCGCGCCGAAGATCATGCGGGCCAGGAGATCGCGACCGAGGTGATCGGTGCCGAAGAGATGGCTGCGCCCGGCCGCGTCGAGCGCGCCCGGCGGCCTCAGCCGGTTCGTGATGTCCTGCTCGATCGGATCGTACTGGGCGAGCCACGGCGCGCCGAGCGCCGCGACGACCACGACCGTCACGACGACCAGGCCGAAGAGCGCCGTCCGCCGGCGCGCGAGCCGGCGGGCGAACACGACCCACTCCCGCCGGGCCGGACTGCGAGTGCCGGCCAGGTCGATCGGGCGGGCGCTGATCGGAACGCTCACCTGAGTCGGATCCGCGGGTCGAGGTACGTATAGAGGACGTCGACGAACAGGTTCACGAGCACGAACGTCGACGAGAGCAGGAACACGGCCGCCTGCACCACCGGATAGTCGCGGTTGTAGATGGCCTGCACCGACAGACGACCGACTCCCGGCCACGCGAAGATCGTCTCCGTGATGACCGAGCCGCCGAGCAGGGTGCCGAGCTCGATTCCCACGATGGTCACGATCGGAATCGCCGCGTTCTTGAGCGCGTGCTTCCAGACCACCGGCGGACCGCTCACGCCCTTCGCACGCGCCGTGCGGATGTAGTCCTGGCTCAGCACCTCGAGCATCCCCGAGCGGGTGAGCCGCGTGATGCGCGCAGTCGTGAAGAGCCCGAGCGTGATCGCCGGCAAGACGAGGTGCTGGAAGTTGCCCCGGCCCGATGACGGTAAGAGATTGAACTGAACGGAGAAGACCAGGATCAGCATGATCCCCAGCCAGAACGTCGGCATCGACTGCCCGAGCAGCGCGACCACCGTCGAGATGTAGTCGAGAATCGTGTTGCGCTTCACGGCCGAGACGATCCCCGCCGGGATCGCCAGGCAGAGCGCGACCAGCAGCGCGGCGCCCGAGAGCTCGAACGTCGCGGGCATGCGCTCGACGACCAGGTTGAAGGCCGGCTCGCCGTGGCGCACCGATTGCCCGAAGTTTCCGTGGAGCGCGCCGACGAGGAAGCGGCCGTACTGGACGATGAACGGGTCGTTGAAGCCCATCGCCTGGCGGAACTTCTGCACGTCCTCCTCGGAGGAATCAGGCGGCAGCAGCACGAGCGCGGGGTCGCCGGTCAAATACAGGATGAAGAAGACGATGAAGGAGACGCCGAGCAGGACCAGCAGCGACTGGGCCAGACGGCGGGCCAGGAAGATCTTCATGAGGCCCGGCGGAGACGGGCGACGGCCTCGATGTGCGGCGTCTGCGGAAACATGTCGACGGGCTCGACCCACTCCAGTCGATAGCCCTGCCGAACCAGGTCGCCGACGTCGCGCGCGAGCGTGGACGGATTGCACGACACGTACACGAGCCGCGCCGGGCCGAGCGTGGCCAGCGCGTTGAGCGCCTTGGGATGGAAACCGGCGCGCGGCGGATCGGCCACGACGACGTCGGCGCGCACGCCGTCGCGCATCAGGGTCGGCAGGACGTGACGCACCTCGCCGGGGAGGAACGTGCAGTTCTCGATCCCGTTCTCGCGCGCGTTTCGCACCGCGTCCGCCACGGCGGCCGAGGACACCTCGATGCCGTAGACCCAGCGGCTGCGTCGGGCCAGCAGGAGGCTGATGGCGCCCGTGCCCGAATAGAGATCCATGACCGTCTCGGTGCCGTCGAGCTCGCACGCGGCCTCGACCACCTGGAAGAGCCGCTCGGCCTGCACCGTGTTCGTCTGGAAGAACGAGCTCGCGGACACCTGAAACGTGAGCCCGCCCAGTGATTCGCGGATGTGATCGCGCCCGAGCAGGAGGTGCTCCTCCGTCCCCACGGCGACCGACGCCTTCTTCGCGTTCACGTTCAGGACCACGCTGGCCACCGCCGGGACGCGCGCGCGCAGCTGCTCGGCGACCGGCGTCAGGGTTTCGACGTCCGGCGCGGCCGCGACGATGTTCACCATCGCCTCGCCGGTGCGGCGCCCTTCGCGCACGGTCGCGAAGCGCAAGAGCCCGGCGCCCGAATCCTGATCGTAGACGGAGAGCCGGCGCGCGCGGGACTGAGCGCGCAGCTCGCCGAGCAGCGTGTTCATCGTCTCCGACTGCAGATGACAGCGCTCGATGTCCAGGACCACGTCGTAGCGGTCGGCCTGGTGCAGCCCGATCTCGGGCCCGTTACCACCCGGCACGACCGTGAACTCCATCTTGTTGCGGTACCCGTACGGATCGGGGGCGGCCAGGATGGGCCGGAGCTCGAACTCGCCGAGCCCGCCGATCCGCTCGAGGCAGTCGCGCACCTGCTTTTCCTTGAACCTGAGCTGGGCGGCGTACGAAAGGTGCTGGAGGCGGCAGCCGCCGCAGCGGCCGAAGTAGGCGCAGGGGGCTTCGACTCGGTCCGGGGAGGGCGTCTCGAGCGACTCGATCACCGCGCGCCCGAATCGCGAGCGCGCCTCGACGATCCTGGCCCGCACACGGTCGCCCGGGACCGCGCCGCGGACGAAGAGGACGTAGCCCTGGACCCGACCGACCCCCTCGCCACCGAATGCGAGGTCGTCGATCGTCAAATCGAGGACGTCACCACGCCTCGGTTTTGCCATGATTGACGCCACTATATCAGGGTTCTCAACCGCTCTCGCGGCCCGCTACACTGAGGATGTATGATACGAAAGCATGGACAGTCGACCGCCGCGCGCCGTCGCTGATCTCTTGCTCACCGCGGTCCCCGACCTGCGAGATCGCCTTCTCGAGCAGCGTATCCGTCGGGCCTGGCCTCACGTGGTGGGCGCCGACGCGGCCCGCCGCGCCCAGGCCCGGAGCTTCGCCGACGGATGTCTCACCGTCGCGGTCGACAATTCCCCCTGGCTCCACGAGCTGACGCTTCGCAGCGAAGAGCTGACGCGCCGTCTCCACGACCGCTTCGACGCCGTTCGCTCGCTCCGCTTCGTGGCGGGCACGGTCGAACCCGATGCGTCGGCCCGCCCCAGCGCGCAACCCGCCCGGGCACTCGACACGCGCGCGCTGAAGGAAATCGACGAAGCGGCGGCGGCCATCCCGGACGCCGGGGTCGCGGCGGCGGCCCGCCGTCTCATGACGAAAGCGTGGCCGGGGCTGACCGTGCTCGCCCTCGCGACGGTGCTGGCGAGCTGCGCCAGCGCGCACGACCCGACGATCACCAACGACGACCAGCTGCCGCGCCGGGTCGCGGTCGCCGATCCTCGCGGCGACGCGTACTACGCCTACAGCGTCGCGCAGATGAACATCCAGGCGGGCCGGTTCAAGGACGCCGTCCCGTACATGAGGACCGCGATCAAGCGCGACCCCAATTCGGCGGCCCTCTGGACCCAGCTCGCCCAGCTGCTCATGCGCGCCGACAACCTCGACGAAGCCGTGATCGCGGCGCGAAAGGCCGTGGAGCTGGCCCCGGACCAGGTCTCGACCCACATGACCCTGGCCGAGCTCCTGCGCGCGCAGCGAAAGATTCCCGAAGCCGAGGCCGAGCTCGAGCGCTGCATCCAGCTGAGCCCGAGCTCCGAGGAGCCGTATCTCACCCTGGCGCGCATCTACGTCGAGCAGAAGAACTACGACAAGGCGCGGGCCGTCCTGCTCCGACTGGTCGAGCAGCAGCCGCGGCTGGCGCAGGCCCAGTTCCTCCTCGGGCGGCTCGCGATCGAGACCGAAAACTGGGACGAGGCGATCGCGCGCCTGAGCGCCGCCGTCGAGATCGATCCCGATCATGACGGCGCGTGGAGCGCTCTCGGCGCGGTCTACGGCGAGGCGCTGCACAAGAACGAAGAGGCGATCGAAGTCTATCGCCGCGCCGTCAAGGCCAACCCCGACAATCCCGCGTTCGCCGATAAGCTCGCGGATCTCCTGATTCGCCTGGGCCGCCTGCCCGAGGCGCAGATCGAGCTCGAAGGAGTCGCCGAAGCCACGCCGCAGAACCCGCGCGCGTGGATGAAGCTCGGCGCCGTGTACTACGAGCAGAAGATGTGGGACAAGGCGATCGAGTCCTTCCGTCGGGTCGTCGCCCTCGAGCCCTCGAATCTCCGCGCTCGCTACTTCCTCGCCACCACGTATATGGACGCGGGACGCGACGCCGAAGCCAAGGCCGAGCTCGAGCGGATCCTTCGAGCCGACCCGCGGTCGATCGACGCGCGTGTTCAGCTGGGCTTCCTCTACGGCCGGGCCAAGCGGTTCGACGAGGCGATCTCGACCCTGCGCGAAGCCGTCAACATGGAGCCCAAGCGCCCCGAGCTGTTCCTCTACCTCGGGACGGCGTACTACCGCGCCAAGGAGTACGACCGCGCGGCCGAGACGCTCCAGGAAGGCCTGGGCCTCGACGACAAGCAGAAGGATCTGCACTTCCAGCTCGGCGTCGTCTACGAGAAGCAGTCGCGGTTCAACGACGCGGTCACCTCGTTCCGGCGCGTGATCTCGCTGGATCCCAAGAACGCCGAGGCCTACAACTACGTGGGCTACATGTACGCCGAGAAGGGCCAAAATCTCGACGAAGCGATCCAGCTGATCGGCAAGGCCCTCGACCTCGAGCCCGAAAACGGCTACTTCATCGACAGCCTCGGTTGGGCGTACTACCAGCAGGGCAAGTATCCGGAGGCGCTGAAGGAGCTCAAGCGGGCGGTCATGAAGACCAAGGAGCCGGACCCCGTCATCTATGAGCACCTGGGCGACGCACTGGTCAAGAACGGTAACGACCAGGACGCCCTCGCTGCATGGGAGAAGGCGCTCCAGCTCGATCCGGCCGCCGAAGGGGTCAAAAAGAAGGTCGATGACCTCAAGGATCGCCAGCGCCGGGTCAAGGGTGGCCCGAAGGCCTCTCAGTAGCCTCCTCCTCTTCCTGCAGGTGGCGTTGCTCGCCGCCTGCGCCACCGCACCATCTCGAGAACCGATCAGCGACGACGTCCGTCGAGCGCTCGCTCTGCTCGCCGAGCGCTATGGCGAGCTCACGGACATGCGTACGCTCGCCGATGTCTCCCTGAGGAAGGGCGGCGATCGGCAGCGTCTTCGAGGCGTCCTCCTCATTCGCTCGCCGAGCTCGGTCCGCTTCGAAGCCCTCTCGCCGTTCGGTCCGCCGCTCATGGTCGTCACCGTGCACGAGGGCCAGGTGACGGCCTACGACGCGCTGAAGAACGAGGCACGCGTGGGCCCCGCCGATTCGGAAACGATCTCGAAAGTCCTCGGGCTACCCCTGGAAGCCGACGACCTCGTCTCGGTGCTGGCCGGGCGACTCGCGGCACCGCGCGACCTCCGGAGCGCCGAAGTCCTGGAGCCGGACGCGACCGGGCCGTCACTGAATCTGGTGACCAGATCCGGCGTCCGCCAGCGGGTGTGGCTCGATCTTGGGACTGGCGTGATCCAGCAGCGTCAGATCTTCGGCAGCCGGTTCAACGCGCTGATCAAATACCGGCGCGACGGCGCCGGCGCATTGATGGGATTCGATCTCGACGCGGCGATGTCCTACATCACCGGCTCCGTGAGCTATCAGAACCTGGTCGAGAACCAGGGAATCGACGACGAGCGCTTCACCCTGACGATCCCGAAAGGGGCGAAAACACAGCCCATCCGTTGAAAGGCCCAGTCGCCCGTGCTATGGTTCGATGTCTTGTCGATGCGGTCGGGGAAGCCCCGTCGCCTCGTGCTCAGCGCAGCGGCCAAAGTGAACCTCGCGCTCGAGGTACTTGGCCGGCGGGACGACGGCTACCATGAAATCGCCACGGTCATGCAGGCCGTGGATCTGTCCGACAAGCTGGTGCTCGAAGAAGCGGACGTTCTCGAGCTCCGGACGACCGCTTCCGACGTTCCGACGGACGGGACCAACCTGGCGCTCAAGGCGGCGCTGACTCTCCGGAAGATGGCGGGGATGAGCCGGGGAGTGAAGATCACCTTGGACAAGCGAATCCCCGTCGCGGCCGGTCTCGGTGGTGGATCGACCGACGCAGCCGCGGTGCTCGTCGGGTTGAACCGGCTGTGGGGGCTCGGGTGGTCGGCCGCGCGACTGGCCGAAGCGGCGGTGAAGCTCGGGATGGACGTCCCGTTCTTCCTGCACGGCGGCGCCGCGATGGGCACGGGACGCGGCGAGCGTCTCGAGCCGCTGGCCAGCTCGGCGCTGGCGCTTGTGCTCGTGAATCCGCGCGTCGCGGCGAGCACGGCGGAGATCTACGGAGGGGTCGTGGCCTCGATGTATTCTGACGGGGCCCAGGCGCGCGCGATGGCCGCGGCGCTTCGGAGCCGGCAGCCGGCTCGTGTCGCGGCGAGGCTCGGCAACACGCTGGAACGAGTCGCCAGTGCGCGGTACCGTGAAGTCGAGCAGATGGAGGCCGCGCTCCTGGCAGCGGGGGCGCTGGGCGCTCGTGATGTCAGGAAGCGGGCTCACCGTGTTCGGGATCGCGCGCTCGTTCGATCACGCGCGGCAGATCCGTGCCCGCGTGACACGCGCGCGCTGGGGATGCTGGGCGGTGCGGGCGCTCCAGGGCCCCGCGATCCGGATTCGAAAGTAAGGGCGGCGTGGTTGGTCATCGAAGAAGGGCACACGATGGGGCGTGGCCAAGCGGCAAGGCGCGGGACTTTGGATCCCGTATTCGGAGGTTCGAATCCTCCCGCCCCAACCACACGATAGGACGAGGCGCCGATGGCGTATGAGCTGAAGCTCCTGACCGGCAACGCGAACCGTCCGCTCGCCGAGGAGATCGCGCAGTATCTCCACGTCCCGATGGCCGACGCCGAGGTCACCCGGTTCTCCGACGGTGAAGTCTACGTGCAGGTGGACGAGAACGTGCGGGGCGCCGACGTGTTCGTCATCCAGCCCACGTGTCCGCCGGTGAACGATACGCTGATGGAGCTGCTCATCATGGTCGACGCCATGAAGCGCGCGTCGGCCCGCCGGGTCACCGCGGTGCTGCCCTACTACGGGTACGCGCGCCAGGACCGGAAGGTTCAGTCACGGGTGCCGATCTCCGCGCGGCTCGTGGCGGACCTGCTCGAGGCGGCGGGGATCAACCGCGTACTGGCGCTCGATCTGCACGCCGGGCAGATCCAGGGATTCTTCAGCGTTCCGGTCGACCACCTCTTCGCCGGCCCGGTCGTGATGATCGACTATCTGCGCAAGAAAGATCTGAAGGATCCGGTCATCGTCGCGCCCGACGCGGGCGGCGTGGAGCGCGCGCGCGCGATGGCCAAGCGGTTCGACGCGGGCCTGGCCATCATCGACAAGCGGCGCGAGGGCCCGGGCTCAGCGGTTGCCATGCACCTCATCGGTGACGTCAAAGGGCGCGACGCGGTGGTCATCGACGACATCATCGACACCGCCGGCACTCTCACGCAAGCCGTGACGGCCCTGGAGCGCGAGGGCGCCCGGCGGATCATGGCCTGCGGCGTCCACGCGGTGCTCTCGGGGCCGGCGATCGACCGCATCGGCGCCTCGCCGATCGAAGAGGTCGTCGTCACGAACTCGATCCCTCTGAGCGAAACCAAGCGCGCCGCGGCGCGCATCACGGTGCTCTCGGTCGCGCCGCTCCTGGGCGAGGCGATCCGGCGGATCCACGACGAGGAATCCGTTTCGACACTGTTCGCGTAACTCGACTTTCAAGGAGCTTCAGTCATGGCCACGATGCAAGAGCTGACGATCAAGCGGCGAGAGGGAAGCGGCAAGGCCTTCTCCAAGCGCCTGCGCCGCGAGGGCACCGTTCCGGCGGTCCTCTACGACGGAAAGAAGGCCGAGTCGGTCACCGTGGATCCCAAAGCGGTGCTTCGCATGATCCACGGCCACGAAGGCACGACTCAGCTGCTCACGCTCCGGTTCGACGGTGAGAACGGCAACGGCACGCGGATGGCCATCATCCGCGATTTACAGTTCGATCCCGTCACCGATCTGCTCTTGCACGTCGATCTGCAGGAAGTGGCCGCGGACCGCGCGATCACCGTGCAGGTGGCCGTGCGCGCCATCGGTGAGGCCGCGGGCGTGAAGGAGCAGAAGGGCATCCTGAACCTCGTGCTCCACGAGCTGACCATCGCGTGCCTGCCGACGGCGATTCCCGAGCGGATCGACGCCGACGTCAGCGCGCTCATGATCGGCGACGTGCTGACGGTGGCCGAGCTCCGGGCGCCCGCCGGCGTCCGGATCGTGAACGATCCAGGTCAGGCGGTCGCGACGGTGGCTCCGCCGATGGCGGAGGAAGTGGCAGCGGCGGCGGCGCCGACCGCGGCAGCGGTCACCGAGCCGGAAGTCCTCACCGAGCGCAAGCCGAAGGAAGGCGAAGAAGCGGCGGCCGACGACGGCAAGAAGCCATCGCGGCCCGCGCGCGCGGAGAAGTCAGACAAGGACAAGTAACCGAGCGAGCATCGCGTGGCCCAGGGGGAGGGCCCGGGAACCGGCCGCGTCGTCGTGGGGCTGGGCAACCCGGGCCCGGAGTATCGAGACACCCGCCACAACGTGGGCCAGCGCGTGCTCGACGTCCTCGCCAAGACCGTCCGCGGCTCGTGGCGGCGCGACGGTGCGACGATCGTGGCGCGCGGACGCTGGCGCGGCGAAGAAGTACGCCTCATCAAGCCGCTCTCGTTCATGAACGAGAGCGGTCCGGTCGTCGCGAAGGCGCTTCGCCGCGCGGAGGCCGGTCCCGCCGATGTGATCCTGGTCTACGACGACATCGACCTGCCCCTCGGGACCGTCCGGGTCCGCATGAAGGGGAGCCACGGCGGCCACAACGGCGTCCGCTCGGTGATCGACGCCCTCGGCACCCAGGACATCAAGCGGGTCAAGGTGGGCGTGGGGCGCCCGGACCACAAGGGCGACGTCCCGGACCACGTGCTCACGTCGTTCGAGCGCGACGAGCTGCCGGTCGTCGACGCCGCCGTCGCCGAAGCGGTGGAAAAAGTTCTGGCGCTCCTCGGCTGATCGCTACTCGATCACGTGATTCGCCCGTCCGAGCATCGACGACGGGATCGTCAGCCCGAGCGCCTTCGCGGTCTTGAGGTTGACGACCAGCTCGAACGTCGTGGGCTGCTCGACCGGTAGGTCGGCGGGTTTCGCCCCTTTGAGGATCTTGTCCACGTAGGTCGCAGCGCGCCGGAACAAGTCGGCAATGTTCGGCCCGTACGACATGAGACCCCCGGCGTCGACGTACGATCTGAACGCGAAGACCGTCGGCAGCCGATTCTTGATCGCCAGCTCCGCGATCCGTCGGCGCTCTCCGACGAAGACCGGGCTCGACAGCACGGTCAGGGCGTCCGCCTGTCTGCGTTTGATCTCCGCGAACGCCCGGGGGAAGTCTTCCGGGCCGCGCGCCCTCACGATGGGCAGCCGCAGCCCGAGCGCGCCGGCCGCGAGATCCGCTTCCTGCAATATGTCCTTCTCGGCGCGCTCGGGCGCGGTACCCGGTTGCCAGAGCACGGCGACGCGACTCACCCACGGAACGGCCTCTTTGATCTGCTCCAAACATTTGCCGATGAGCTCCGGTGACAGCAGCGCCAGCCCCGTGAGATTGCCGCCGGGCCGCGCAAGGCTGGCGACGAGCCCGCTCGTCACCGGATCGTCGACCGCGGGGAAGACGATGGGGATCGTCTTGGTCGCCTGCTTGGCGGCGAGCGCGGCGCTCGTGCCACCCGCGGCCACGATGACGTCGACCTTGAGCGCGATCAGCTCGGCGGCGAGCGCGGGGAGCCGTTCGGGCTTGCCCTCGGCCGATCGGATCTCGGTCACGATGTTGCGGCCCTCGACGTAGCCGAGATCGTTTAGTCCTCGCCGAAACGCCTGCGTCGATTCGGGAAGATTCCCGCTGGTCGCCAGGAACCCGATCCGAGCGGGCCGGGTCCTCTCCTGAGCGTCGGCGCGGAGCGGCGCAACGAAGAGACCGAGCGTGAGCACAACCGCGAGCCCGATCACCTGCATGCTTCGGCGAAGTCTAGCCGAAGGTTCGGGTGCGCACCAGCGGCGCGCGCTCGACTACCAGAAAAACAGCGCGGTGACGAGCACGAAGAGCGGCAGCAGCACGGCGCCGCTGTAGAGCATGTAGCCGAAGAAGCTCGGCATCTTCACGCCCTGCTCCTCGGCGATCGCCTTCACCATGAAGTTCGGCGCGTTGCCGATGTAGCTGTTGGCTCCCATCGACACCGAGCCGACGGCGATCGCCGCCAGGATCGCGTGCGGAACGTCCACGACCTCGCGCGCCAGGCCGAGCCCCTGCCCCAATGCGAGGAACGTCAGGTACGTCGGCGCGTTGTCGAGAAACGACGACAGGATCCCCGTCGCCCAGAAGAAGTGCCACGGCGCTCGGACGCCGAGCTCGCCTCCGCGCAATCGCAAGATCTCGAGGGCCGGCATCATCGTGAGGAAGATCCCCGCGAACAGCACGGCGACTTCGACGATCGGGTACGCCGTGAAACCGTTGGCGCGACGCACCGCGCGGGGCGTGCGCCAGAGGGAGAGCGCGGCGAGCGCCACGATCGCGGCCTCGCGCCAGGGTGCGTGCAGCAGCGCGACGGCAAGGACGACGAGCACGAGCCACGCCAGGTTCAACGCGCCCTGCACGCGAAGCGGCTCGATCTGAGCCCGATCCCGTCGGAGCGCGGCGATCGGCTCCCGCGTGTATTCGCGAGTGTCCCAGACGAAGTACAGCGCGAGCAGCACGGCCACCTGGAGCCCCCAGTGCGGCCAGAGCCGGAAGGTCCACGCGAACGGCACCCCTCGCAGATACCCGAGGAAGAGCGGCGGGTCGCCGAGCGGCGTCAGCATCCCGCCGATGTTGGACACGAGGAAGATGAAGAAGACGATCGTGTGGCGGACGCGCGTGCGCTCGCGGTTCGTCTGGAGGATTGGGCGGATCAGCAGCATCGAGGCCCCGGTCGTGCCGATGAACGAGGCCAGCAGCCGACCCGAGCGCGAGGAAGGCGGTGTTGGTGAGGGGCGTCGCCACCAGATCCCCGCGCAGCAGGATCCCGCCCGAGATCACGAAGAGGCCGGCCAGCAGCACGATGAACGACACGTACTCCTCGGCCATCGACAGAAGGGCTTCCGGCTGACGTACCGCATAGAGGGCGAGGATCGGCAAGCCCAAGCCGAGCGAGACGATCAGCTTGTTGCGGTTCGACTCCCACCAGCGCGGGAGCCAGAGCGGAAGGAGGGCGATGGCCAGGAGCATGGTGACGAAGGGGGCGACGGTGTAGAGCGGCAAGAACTCTCCTCGGTCGCTCGTGAGTCGGCCCAGTCTACAGGACGGCGCTCGATTGCCCGAGGGTGGGTCGCGTGGTATATAGTTGTTGTTTATCCATAAGTCCAGCCGTCCTGAGGGAGAGTCGTGTGACCAAGGTCATCGTCGAGCCCGACGAGTCCTTCGAGAGCGCGCTCAAGCGCTTCAAGAAGCAATGCGAAAAAGCCGGGCTCCTCTCAGAGTTCAAGAAGCGCCAGCACTATGAAAAGCCCAGCGTTCGGCGCAAGCGCAAGGCCCTCGCCGCCCGCAAGAAGGCCAAGCGGCGCGAACGGGTGTCCGATTAGCCGGGACATCGCCTGATGGACGCCGGCACTCCCGGAACCCGGATCGGGAGCGAGTGAGGCGAAGGTTGCAGGCAGGTCGAATCTGGGAGCCCGGCACCGAATGGAACGCGGTGCGAGCGCTCCTGGCTCACGAAGCTTCAACCCAGATGGGACGCGATCGGGCGACGGCGGCCGAGCCGCTCACCGACATCTCCGAAGTCCAGGCAGCGATCGAGATGACCCGCCAGGCGCGCCTGGCGCTGGCCACCACCGGCTCGCTTCCATTGGAGGCGCTCCCCGACATCCGCTCGATCCTGGCGCGCTGCCGCGCCGAGGGCACCGTGCTCGACGGCTCCGAGATGATTCAGATCGTTCCCGTCCTCGACGCGAGCCCCAAGCTCCGCGCCTACGGCCGAAGCGTGCGTGAGACGAGCCCCGAGGTGGCGACGATCACCGACGCCCTGCCGCGGTTCGCCGAGCTCGCCGACCGGCTCCGCCGCGCCCTCGATGCGAGCGGCGCCGTGACCGACGACGCGAGTCCGACGCTCAAGCGCCTTCGGCGTGAGATCCGCGAACGGCGCCGTCATCTCGCCAGCGAGCTCGAGCGCGCCTTCCAGGGCAGCGACGCCGACCGGCTCTTCACCGACCACTACGTCACGCTTCGACACGGCCGCTACGTCCTGCCGGTGCGGACCGAGTCGCGGAGCCGCGTGCGCGGAATCGTCCACGACCGCTCGCAGAGCGGCCAGACACTCTTCATCGAGCCTGAGCAGGTGGTCGACGCCAACAACGACCTCGTGCAGGCGACGCGCGAGGAGGAGCACGAGACCGCGCGCATCCTCGCCGAGCTGACGGCCGCGGTCCACGCGCGGCTCGACGATCTGGACGCCCTCGTGAGCTCCATCGGCGAGCTCGACTGGATCTTCGCGCGAGCCCAGGCCGCCGAGCGCATGGGCGCGACGGCGCCGGCGATCGATGCCGGACGGACCGTGGAGCTTCGAGGCGCGCGCCACCCGCTCCTGCTCGCTCAGAGCTGGAAGGACCCGAGCCGCACCGTGGTCCCGATGGACCTCGAGCTCGGCCCCGAGCGCCCGCTGCTCGTCATCACCGGACCGAACGCCGGCGGCAAGACGATCGCGCTCAAGACGCTCGCCGTCCAGGCGCTCATGGCCCAGGTCGGCTGCCACGTGCCGGCCGACGAAGGCTCGCGCCTGCCCGTGTTCGACGACGTGTTCGCGATCATCGGCGACGATCAGTCCGTGGCCGAGAACCTCTCGACCTTCTCGGCGTTCGTCAAGCAAGCGCGTGAGATCCTCGAGCGCGCCGACCAGCGCTCGCTCGTGCTCCTGGACGAGCTCGGCGCAGGCACCGACCCCGACGAGGGCGCGGCCCTCGCCCAGGCGATCCTCGAGGAGCTGGCCGAGCGCGGCGCCCTGGTGATCGCGACGACGCACCTCGAGCCGCTCAAGGCCTTCGCGTCCACGCATCCTCGGGCGCGCAACGCCTCGGTCGAGTTCGACACCGCCACCCTGGCGCCGACCTTCCATCTTCGCTACGACCAGCCCGGCCAGAGCTACGCGCTGACGATCGCCGCGCGTCTCGGTCTCGGCGCCGAGCTGATCGCCCGCGCGAATGCGCATCGCTCGGAGCACGCCGCCCGGCTGGCGGACTTGCTGGCGACCCTGGACGCCAACGCTCGCACCGAAGCCGAGCGGGCGCGCGAGATCGAGCGTATCCGCACCGAGGCCGCGGCCCAGCTGGCGAAGGCCCGCCAGACCGAGGCGGCGGCGGAGAGCCGGGCCCAGGCGATCGTCGCCCGCGCCCGGGCCGAGGCGACGGCACTCGTCAGCGAGATCCGCCGCGCGCTCACCGCCGAGTGGGACAAGCTCAAGCGCTCGGACCGGTCGCGCCGCTCGCTCGACGAGAGCCGGCGCCGCGTGCGCGATGTCGCCGGCCGGATGGAGGCGCTCGTACCCGAGGCGCCCGCGGAGCGGCCGGTGGCGCTGGCTCCGGGCGCGACCGTGGCGGCCGAGCACCTGGGGATTCGCGGTGAGCTGGTCGAGATCGCCGGCAGCTCGGCCACGGTTCGGTCGGGCTCGGTGACCGTACGCGTGCCTCTTCAAGTGCTCCGTGCCGTCGC
This sequence comes from uncultured Candidatus Rokubacteria bacterium, assembly GCA_963789955.1. Lineage (GTDB taxonomy): Bacteria > Methylomirabilota > Methylomirabilia > Rokubacteriales > CSP1-6 > AR31. Next base: position 458,579 of record CAWBMV010000001.1, on the reverse strand, counting down.
CGCTAGCTCCGCGACCCCGGGGCGGGGCGAGGCCGTGCGAGGCACGGGCCGATCGGGGTTCCGAGGCGGCGATTCGATCCAGACTTCGCATCGATCCGTCGCGGGCGAGATCTTGTTGCTCGGGCAGACGACCGACGAGGCGCGCGATCGGGTCGAGAAATATCTCGACGACGCCTTCCTCGCGGGCCTCGCGAGCGTACGATTGGTTCATGGCAAGGGCAGCGGCGCCCTCCGCAAGGCGGTCCGTGATCTTCTGGCCGGCCATCCCCTGGTCGAGTCGTTCCGTGACGGCGAGCCGTCCGAAGGCGGAACTGGCGCGACCGTGGCCGCGTTGAAGGTCGGCTGATGCCGACCGCATGGGTGATCGGCTGATGCAGTACTCACAGGCGCTGCTCGACGACATCCGCGCCGCCGTCGACATCGTCGATCTCGTCAGCCGCCTGGTGAATCTCCGCAAGGCCGGATCCCACTGGAAGGGCCTCTGCCCCTTCCATTCCGAGAAGACACCGTCCTTCACCGTCAATCCCCAGAAGGGAATCTTCCATTGCTTCGGGTGCGGGGTCGGCGGCGACGCCTTCGGCTTCGTGATGCGTCAGGATCGTCTCTCGTTCCCCGAAGCGGTCCGCGCGCTGGCGAAGAGCACCGGGATCGCCCTGCCCGACGAGCGCGGAGCGGCGAGCGGAGACTCCGGCCGCGAAGAGCTCATCCGGGTGATGGAGCTCGCGGGGCGCTTCTACGTCGAGACCCTCTGGAAGGCGGCCGGCGAGCGAGCGCGGGCCTATCTCGAACAGCGCGGGATCGACACCGAGATCGCCAAGCGCTTCGGCCTCGGCTACGCGCCTGAGGGCTGGGAGTCGCTCCTCACCTTCATGAAGGGAGAGAAGGTCGCCGAGGACGTGCTGATCGCCGCGGGTCTGGCGGTCGCGCGCGAGAATCGGGCTGGCGCCTACGACCGCTTCCGCGGACGGCTCCTGTTCCCGATTCGCGATCTCCAGGGCCGGGTCGTCGCCTTCGGCGGCCGCGGGTTCGGCGACGAGCAACCGAAGTACCTCAACTCGCCGGAGACCCCCCTCTACACCAAGGGCAACCTTCTCTATGCCGCCGACCTGGCCCGGCCGACGATCCAGTCGCAGAATCGCGCGCTGCTGGTCGAGGGCTATGTCGACTGCATCATGGCTCACCAGTACGGGTTCACGGGGACCGTGGCGGCGCTCGGCACCGCGTTCACTCCGGCCCAGCTCGCCCTGCTCCGGCGCTACTGCGACGAGGTCGTCACGTTCTTCGATGCCGACGCGGCCGGCCAGAAGGCCGCCGCACGGGCCGAGGAGCTCCTCGAGCCCACGGGCCGCGGCATGGCGTGGGCGGTGAATCGGTCCGGGGCGTTCGAGGGCGCCGGGACGCTCAAGGTGAAGGTGGCGCTGCTTCCGGCAGGCCACGACCCGGACACGTTCCTCCGCTCGGCCGGCAGCGAGGGCTTCAACGAGCGGATCGCAGCGGCCCGCAGCATCCTGTCCTACGCGCTCGACCGGGCGCTCGTCGACCCCGACGGAGCCACCGGGACGCGGGCGCGGACCACGGCGTTCGCGCGGGTGGCGCTGCTCCTGGCGAAGGTCGCCGACGGGGACGAAGCGGCGGCGTTGTCGCGCGAGGCCGCGACCAAGCTCGGGGTCGACCCGACCCAGCTCTGGATCGAGTCCCAGCGCCTGCAGTCCTCCCTGAGGACGCCACCGGCGCAGTCCCGGCCGCCGGCACCGATCTCGGCGCACCCGGTCGAGCGAGATCTGGTGACGCTCCTGCTTCACTCCCCGGAGGCCCGGACGACGCTCCTGGCGCTGCTCGGCGAGTCCGACGAGGTCAGCCACGCCTCGCTCCGCGCCATCGTGGAAGCGCTCCGGCTCCGGCCCGACGCCACGGCCGAGAGCCTGATGACCGACCTGCCGACCGACGAAGCCCGGTCCGTTCTCGCGTCCCTGCTCGTCGAAGATCGCGAAAGTGTTGACGCTCGGGTTAGCATCGGACAGTTCCAACGACGTCTCGAGCGCAGCCACCGGCTGCGCCGAGCGCGGGAGATGAGCCAGGCGATCGCCGAGACTCAGGCCAAGACTGGAGTCGAGGCGCCGATGCACGCCGAGCTCAGAACCTTACACAAGGAGAGCGCCGTCGTGTACGAGATCACGGGTGGTGTCGCCCAGTCGTTAGAAGACGGGACGTCGACGTCCCCAAGGAGCTCAGACGAATGAGCGAAGAACCAAAGCTGGAGGAGCTCGACCGGCTGATCTCGATGGGGAAGCAAAAAGGCTTCCTCACCTACGACGAAGTGAATGACGCCCTCCCCTCCGACCTCGTCTCGCTCGACCAGCTCGACGACATCATGATGATGTTCGGGGCGATGGACATCGAGGTCGTCGACTCGGCGAAGGCCGGCCGGCTGCCCTCCGAGATTCGTGAGCGGAAGGCGCAGCAAGAGCCCGAGGAGAACGACGACGACGGGCCGCCCGAGCCGATCGACCTCACGCCGGGCCCGGTCGGACGCACCGAGGACCCGGTACGCCTCTACCTGCGCGAGATGGGGCGCGTCGCGCTCCTCACGCGCGAGGGCGAGATCGCGCTCGCCAAGCGCATCGAAGAAGGCAAGAACCAGGTCACATCCGCCATCCTCAGCACGAACCTCGCCGTCGAGCGATTCCGTGAGCTGCGCGAGCAGCTTCGCCGTCACGACATCTCCGTCAAGGAGGTCGTCGACGTCAACGAGGAAGAGTTCACCGAGGAGAAGGAAGCCGATCTGACGCGCGTGGTCATCACGGCGTTCGCGATGGTCGACCGGCTGCTCCGCGAGCGGGACAAGCTCGTCTCCCAGGCCCGCAAGCTCCGGGGCAAGTCGACCACCCGGCGCAAGCCGAAGAAGGGCGCCAAGGAGCCGGCGTGGAAGCGGCTCGAGAGTCAGGCGCTGCAGCGTCAGACCCGCGTGCTCGAGAAGCTCCGCGCGCTGAACATCGGCAACCAGATCATCGATCGCGAGGATTCCGAGCTCGGCCGCCGCGGCCTGGTGCAGCGGCTGCGCGACTTGCTCGACGACATCGAGCGCGCCGAGCGCGTGATCCGTCTCTGGACCAACGGCCGGCGGCCGTCGACCGACGAGGTGCAGAACCTCATCTACGTCTCGTTCCGCGATCCGGCCACCAACGGCGGCGCCGCCGCGGCCGGCGTCGGCGACCTGCATCTGAAGGCCGCCAAGAAGTTCCCCTCGCCCAAGCAGCAGCAAGTGTGGGTCGCCCAGCAGGAGATCAAGGTCGCCGAGGGGCGCGCCAACGCCAAGGCCGACGAGATCAAGCGCGTCATGACCATCATCAAGGCCGGCCAGGTCAAGGCCGCCCAGGCCAAGAAGGAGATGGTCGAGGCCAACCTCAGATTGGTCATCTCGATCGCGAAGAAGTACACGAACCGCGGCCTTCAGTTCCTCGACCTGATCCAGGAAGGCAATATCGGCCTGATGAAGGCCGTCGACAAGTTCGAGTACCGCCGCGGCTACAAGTTCTCGACGTACGCGACGTGGTGGATCCGTCAGGCCATCACCCGAGCGATCGCCGACCAGGCGCGTACGATCCGTATCCCCGTGCACATGATCGAGACCATCAACAAGCTCATCCGGACCTCCCGCCAGCTCGTGCAGGAGCTCGGCCGCGAGCCGACCCCGGAAGAGATCGCGACCAAGATGGACGTGCCGGTCGACAAGGTCCGCAAGGTCTTGAAGATCGCACAGGAACCGATCTCGCTGGAGACGCCGATCGGCGAGGAAGAAGACAGCCACCTCGGCGACTTCATCGAGGACAAGCAGGTCGTCTCGCCGGTCGAGTCGATCATCGGCCTGTCCCTGCGCGAGCAGACCAACAAGGTGCTGAACACGCTCACGCCGCGCGAGGAAAAGGTCCTGCGGCTGCGCTTCGGGCTCTCGGACGGCTGCGAGCACACCCTCGAAGAGGTCGGGCAAGATTTTGCCGTGACGCGGGAGCGCATCCGGCAGATCGAGGCCAAGGCCCTGCGCAAGCTCCGTCATCCGTCGCGCTCCAAGAAGCTCCGGAGCTTCCTGGAATCGTGATCGGGAGCGCACGACGGACACGATGACCCTGCGGGCCCATAGCTCAATGGCAGAGCAGCCGGCTCATAACCGGTTAGGTCTTGGTTCGAGTCCAGGTGGGCCCACTATTGTAGCGGGTGCCTCGAGGCCGGCTTCCACCGAGGGTGGCCTGATACAGGTGCTCGTGGCTCCGCTCCGCGGACAACCCGTGGTTGGCGGTGATCGGCTACAATCAAGGAAGGCGTGGACGCTCAGCTCCTGACCTTGATCGATTTGCAAGGCTTCGACACGCGACTCGCCGCGCTCGATGCCGAGGCCGCCCGTCTCCCCAGGCAGATCGAAGCCATCCAGGCCGCGCTCGCGGAAGCCAAGAAATCCGTCGAGACCATCAAGGCCAAGGCCGACACGACCCGGAAGGATCTCCGCACGAAGGAAAAAGACCTCGAGGTCGTCACCGCCAAGCGGACGAAGGCCGAGGGGCGTCTCTGGGAGGTCAAGAACAACACCGAGTACTCGGCGGTGCTCTCGGAGATCGAGGCCATCAAGCAGGAGAAGGCGAAGGGCGAAGAAGAGATCCTTGGCCTGATGGAGATCCAGGAGCGCCTCGCGGTCGAGGGTCGCGAAGCCGACGTGCGCTTGAAGGCGCGCCAGGAACAAGCGCAGCAGGACGAGGCCGTCGTGCGCAAGAAGCTCGCGGCGGTCGAGAAGGAGCTCTCCGCCTTGCGCGCCGACCGCCACTCTCGCGCGCGGGAGCTTCCCCGCCCGCTCCTGGCCGACTATGAAAAGATCCTGAAGGCGCGCAGCGGTATCGCGGTGGCCAGCGTGAATGCCTCGGCCATCTGCGGCGGCTGTCGGATGGCGATCCGGCCCCAGGCCATCCAGGAGCTGAAGGCAGCGCAGGCGCCGATGATCTGCGAAAACTGCGGCCGCTACCTCTACTGGCAGGAATCCGCCTGACGGCGCGCCCCGCCGGCGCCGCTCCCCGACGCGCTCAAACCGACGTCACGATCTACACGGACGGCGCCTGCTCGGGTAACCCCGGACCGGGCGGCTGGGCCGCGATCATCATCGACGGCGGCGAGGAACGCGTGGTCTCCGGCGCCGCCCCGCACACGACCAATCAGCGCATGGAGTTGCAGGCCGTCGCCGAAGGCCTCGCGGCGGTCCCGGGCCACCGGCGCGTCCACATCTACTCCGACAGCGCGTACATCGTGAACTGCTTCCGTGAGCGCTGGTGGGAGCGCTGGGAGAAGAACGGCTGGAGAAACAGTCAGAAGAAGGCCGTCGCCAATCGCGATCTCTGGGAGCGCCTCCTCGCGGAGACTCGGCGCCACGACATGGAGTGGCACAAGGTCGCCGGCCACGCGGACGACGTCATGAACAACCGGGTCGACCTCCTCGCCCGAGGCGCGATCGGCGGCTGAGCCGGTCGGCTATACTGTGAGGGCGCCAGAGAAGGCTGGACGGTCGCCGGCCGCGGCAACGCGGCGGGAGGAAAGTCCGGGCTCCGCAGGGCAGGGTGCTGGGTAACGCCCAGGGGGGGAAACCCCACGGACCAGTGCCACAGAAAGCAGACCGCCGTCTCGTCGTGCCCGCGAGGGTGGCGAGGCGGTAAGGGTGAAACGGTGAGGTAAGAGCTCACCAGCAGCGCGGGTGACCGCGCTGGCTTGGCAAACCCCACCCGGAGCAAGGCCAAATAGGGGAGCTATGGCGTGGCCCGCGCCGCTCCCGGGTTCGGCCGCTGGAGACGTCGGGTAACCGGCGTCGTAGAGAAATGATCGTCACCCGGCCGGGAAACCGGTCGGGGCACAGGACCCGGCTTACAGGCCTTCTCTGGCGCTTTTTCTCTCGATCCTTCCCGGTGACCCCGATGCCACCGCGTCGCCATCGAGGGGCTCGTCCGCGTCTTTAGGAATTCGTCAGGTTGCTCCGTGCAAGATCCGACTGGCTGAGGGGGCATGTCGAGTCAGCCAGGAGGCGTCTTATGCGCTGGGTATGGATCGGCCTATCGAGTTTCGTGATCGCGTTCGGGGCATCATCGCTGGCGGTCGCGCAACCGCCGTTGAATCGGGTCTCGCTCGAGGAAGCTCTTCAGCTCGCCCTCAAGCAGAACCCGACGTTGATGGCCCAGCAGGCCGCGCTCTTCGCGACCAAGGCCGGCGAGACGACCGCGGCGCTGCGGCCGAATCCGACGATGAACTTCCTGGCCGAGCAGCTCAGACCCGGCCAATCGCAGCAGGACGCGCAGTACACGGTCAACGTGGGCCAGCCGATCGAGCTGGGGGGCAAGCGCCAGCGCCGGATCGACTCGGCGCGAGCCGCCACGCAGGTGACGACGTACCAGCTGGACGATGCACGCCGCCAGGTGGTCCTGCAGGTCAAGAGTGCCTTCGCCGCGGCCTTGATCGCTCGAGAGCAGCTCGCCCTGGCTGAAGCCAACCTCAAAACGCTCGACGACACGGAGCGGATCCAGCGCATCCGTGCGGAGAAGGGCGACATCTCGGAGCTCGAGCTGCTGCGCATCCAGGTGCAACGGTTCACGTTCGCGCGCGATGCCGCCGATGCGCGTCAAGCCCTCGCGGCCGCACGAATCGCCCTGCGTACGGCCGCTGGGAGCGTGAATATCGCCGAGGATTTCGAGGTCGCCGGCGACATCGACTTCAAGGAGGTTTCACTCGATCGAGCACTGCTCGTGCGGCGCGCGCTGGACAACCGCCCAGATCTACGAGCGGCGGACGCCGATCGGGAGCGCGCACGAGCGGACCATCGGTTGGCGCGGGCCAACGCGTGGTGGGATATCACGCCGCAGCTCGAGTACCAACGGATTGGACCGGACAATACCATCGGCATCGGATTCGGCTTCCCGCTTCGAATCTTCGATCGCAATCAGGGGGAGATCGCCCGAGCCCAGGCCGAGATCACGCGAGTCGATGCGGTGCGTGAGGCGACCGCGCTCCAGGTGCTGGCCGCCCTCGACACCGACCGGCAGGCCGCGCTGATCCAGCGCGAGCGCGTGATTTCGCTGCGAGACGTGTATTTGCCCAAGGCGACCCAGGCCCGCGATACCGTCGAATACGCCTACCGCCGCGGCGGCCAGAGCCTGCTCGACTTTCTCGATGCTCAGCGAAGCTATCGGGAGACTGCCCTCGCCCACCTGCAGGCGCTTGGAGCGTATCTGGGTGCCCTCTATCAGCTCGAGGCTGACATCGGAGGCCAACTGGATCAATGAGGCGCGTCGTGTCCCGAGCGTTCGCCGAGCCGAGCTAGCGCGTGGGACACGAGGCCGCCGCGGAACGCGCAGTCTGCTCGCTCCACCCTATTGCGACGAGGCTCGTGATCGCCGCGTCGTCCAACGTGCCGCGATCCCCCAGAGATCGGTTGCGCTCGCGGAGGGCCAGGAGACTCGCGATCACGTATTGGCCGCACTGTGTGCCCACGATGTCTCCTCGGAGCGAGATGCTGATGCCGCCAAAGCCACCCTTCCAGAACGGTACGGTTTGCACGACGCCGAGATTGTCCTCCGGCGCCCACCCACCCTGGACTTGAACTCTGGGATGAAGGGCGTTGGCGAGCCGCTGGTGGTCCTCCAGTTGCGGAGAAAGAGCTTGGGGCGCGGCGGTCGCACATGCTGCGAGCAGGACCGCCGCGAGCAGCACGATGACTCGACTCGACTCCATCGTCAGCCCTCCTTGCTGCTCGCCGTCAGCATCGAGCGCCAATATCCTCGAGTGAAGCCGGACGAACTATACGCTTCGGGCCCGGCGGCGCAAATAGATCTTGGATTGGGCAAGCCGACGGGCCCGTCGCCTCGTAACCTCTCAGAAAGAGTGAGAGAATCTGCGTCGACCGGCACGATCTGGCTGGCGCGAGCGCTGGCCTGGGCATTCCAATTTTTCAGAATTTCTCGACGCATTTCGGCGCCTCGTTGCCTAGCCGTTTTCTCCTTTGAGTCTGCGCCACGCGCCCGGCACACTAGGAGAAAGCGAGCGAACTCTGCCGTGGGCCGTCATTGGGCTCGTCTTTGGGCGCCTCTTTGGAGGATCGAACGTCGGTGACCGTTCTGTGAAGCTCCGCGAAGCCGCGAGCACCATCTTCGCGCTGACCGCCATCCTGCCGCTGCTGCTCTTCGTGTACTTCATGTGGCGGTTCGGGCTGCTGGAGTCGACCGAAGCGCAGGTCGGAATCTTCTTCGCCCTCGCGATCGCCCTCCTCGGTTACCTCCTCTTCCGCCGGCTCACGCAGCGCGTCGCTGACCTCGGCCGCGCCCTCGGACAGGCACTGCCGTCCGCTCCGGCCGACAAGCTCGCGGCGCCGGCTCCCGCGTCGAAGGGGACCGCGACCGCGGCGGTGCCCGGCCTCGGTCAGGTGAACGAGATCGGCGAGATCGCCCAGGCGTTCGGACGCATGCTCCTCGAGCTGCGCGCGTCGACCGAGCGGCTCGAGGACCTCGTGTTCAAGCTCGGTGCGCTCAACGACATGGTCGAGATGGCCGCCCGCATCCCGCGAATCGAGGACCTGCTCTCCCACGTTCTCGAGCGCACGATGCGCGCCGTGAGCGCTCGCATCGGGTCGATCATGCTGCTCGACCGCGAGCGCCAGACCCTGCGTATCGCGGTCGGGCGCGGGCTCCAGGAGGCCGGCCGAGGGCCCGTCGAGGTGAAGGTCGGCGAGGGCATCGCGGGCAAGGTCGTCGAGATGGGCGAAGCCGTCGTGGTCGAGGACATCGAGAAGGATCCGCGGTTCGGTCAGCAGAACGACCCGCGCTACGGCGGCGGATCGTTCATCTGCATGCCGCTGCGCGTCGCCGAGCGCATCGTCGGTGTCGTCAACCTCTCCAAGAAGGAAGTCGCCCCGGGCTCGACCGGCGTGTTCAGTCAGACCGACCTGCAGTTCCTCAACGCGCTCGCCACCTACACGGCGTACGCCGTCGACAACGCGCGCCTCTTCGAAGAAGCCCAGCAGGCGGCGCAGCGGCTGCAGGAAGTCGTCGAGGACCAGAAGCTCCGCCTCACGCTCGCCCAGCAGCAGATGATCCAGGCCGCGAAGCTCTCCGCCCTGGGCGAGCTCGTCGCCGGAGTCGCCCACGAGCTCAACAACCCGCTCACGGTGCTGGTGGGCGCCAGCGACATCCTCGAGCAGCAGGCGCCCGACGATCTGAAGGAATACGCGCAGATGATCCGCGAGTCGACCGACGCGGCCCGCCACATCGTGCGCGGCCTCCTGACCTTCGGGCGCCAGATGCCCCTCGAGCGGCGCCACGTCATGCTGGAAGAGCTCATCGACAAGGTCCTGGCGCTCACCTCGGCCGACCTCCGGATCGAGAGCGTGAAGGTCGACCGGGACATGGAGGCGGGTCTGCCGCCGGTGTGGGCCGACGGCAACCAGCTCCAGCAGGTCCTCGTCAATCTCGTGACGAACGCCAAGCAGGCCATGGCCGAGCTGCCGGAAGGTCAGCGCCGCCTGAAGGTGACGACCCGGGCGCTCGGCACCGACCGCGTCCTGATCTCCCTGGAGGACACCGGCCCGGGCATTCCCGCCGACGTCTTGCCGAAGATCTTCGACCCCTTCGTCACCACCAAGGGCTCGGCGGGCACGGGTCTGGGCCTCAGCATCTCCTACGGCATCATCCGCGAGCACGGAGGCCACATCACGGCCGACAGTAAGCCCGGCCACGGCGCGACGTTCACGATCGACCTGCCCGTCGGCAGCGCCGGCGGATCCGCCCCCGACGAGGCCGGGCCGTCGATCAACCTCGACGGCAAGCGCATCCTCATCGTGGAGCACGACCAGGCCGTCCAGAAGATCCTCCTCGAGCACCTGGAGCCCACAGGCTGCACGGCGCTCACCGTGGCCCGCGCCGACGAGGCCCGTCAGCACCTCCGCGACGGGATCGATCTGGTCGTCGCCGACTTCAACCTGGACGGGGTCGATTGGCTCGAGCTCCTCGGACAGGTGGCGGCCCGCGGCACGGCCGTCGGCCACCGATTCATCTTCATCACGGCCGGTCCCGTCGGGGAAGAGGCGGACAAAGCCCTTCGCGACGCCGGGGCGGCCCTCCTCTACAAGCCGTTCACCGGGCCTCAGTTCCTCGACGCCGTCCGCGCAACCGCCGGCTAAGATTCACAGGCTCGCCTCGACGGCGGGGCCCCAGCCCCGCGTCCTGCGGCTCGCACGACCTGGGTTCGGCTCGACGGCGGGGCCCCAGCCCCGCGACGTCCTGCGGCTCGCACGACCTTAGAAATTTCTTCCGATTGTCGGCGCCCCCCCACTACCCTGTTGGCGGAATCTGCTGAGTTCTCGCGACTATTGCCGAGAGGGGTCTGATGTTTTTGCAAAGGTTCTCGAGAGACCTCGCGATCGACCTGGGGACGTCGAACACCCTGGTCTACGTGCGTGGCGAAGGCATCGTTGTGAACGAGCCCTCGATCGTCTCGATTCACGAGGACGACCACTCGATCCTGGCCGTGGGCAACGAGGCCAAGGCGATGATCGGGCGCACCCCCCCGGAGATCCGGGTCATCCAGCCCCTGAAGGACGGGGTCATCGCGGACTTCGAGATGACCGAGCGGATGCTCGGCTACTTCATCGCGCGGACCCAGCGTTGGCTCCGGACGGTCCTCAAGCCCCAGGTCGTGATCGGGGTGCCGGCCGGGATCACCCAGGTCGAGCGGCGGGCGGTCCGGGATTCCGCACGCCACGTGGGAGCGCGCGAGGTCTACCTCGTCGAGGAGCCGGTCGCGGCGGCGATCGGGGCCGGGCTACCGGTCCAGGAGCCCGGCGGGAATTTGATCGTGGACATCGGCGGCGGCACCACCGAGGTCGCGGTGATCTCGCTGGCCGGGGTCATCTTCTGCACCTCGGTCAGGGTCGCCGGCGACGGGATGAACGAGGCGATCCTGCAGCACATCAGGAAGCACTACAACCTCCTGATCGGCGAGCGTCAGGCCGAGGACCTCAAGCTCACCCTGGGCTCGGCCTGCCCGAGCGAGGGCCCCACCCGCTCCCTGGAGGTCAAGGGCCGGGACCTGGCGGACGGTATCCCGAAGACGATCACCCTCAACGAGGACGAGATCCGGGAGGCGCTCCGCGAGCCCGTCACGACGATCATCGAGACCATCCGGACCTGCCTGGAGCGGACTCCGCCCGAGCTGGCGGCCGACCTGGTCGACTCGGGCCTGGTGCTGACGGGCGGTGGAAGCCTCCTGCGAGGACTCGACCGGCTCCTGGTCCAGGAGACGCAGCTCCCCGTGAAGGTCGCCGCGGACCCGACGTGCTGCGTGGTCCTCGGTCTCGGGCGGATGCTCGACGAAATGGACCTCCTCAAGCGCGTGGCCGGGCCGGCGTGAGGGCTCACTCAATTCTTGGGTCCTGTGCGGGTCCCGGTCTATCCTTGGGCCGATGACAGTCCTCATTCCAGCACGACCCGCGTACCGCTCGACCCTGGTCCCGAGCCGTCCGGCCCTGTTCATCGTGTCGCGGGATCTTCCGGAGCGCTTCAACTCGCTGGCGTTCGCGTTCGATGGCGACCGTGGCGTGCGGGTGATCTTCGATCGCCGCCGCACTGATCGTCGTCGGGAGGATCGGACGCCCGTGGTCGAGCGCCGCAAGGAAGATCGCCGGTCAGCCGACCGCGATGAGACGATGCGCCTGACCGGCTGGGTTCAGGTCGACCCCGAATAGCGCTCCCGTCTCGCGACGGGCGCGTCGAGCCGATGGCTCGGCGCGCTCAGTTGTTGATCCACTCCTTCATGAAGCGGCCGTAGCAATCACGCTCGCCCGGCATCTTCGGCCAGCCCGCCAGTAACCGCGCTGACGCGAGCAGCAGTCGATCCCGCAGATGCGTCGAGTTGTGCCCGTACTCCTCGAACGACGAGTGCGTGATCTTCTGATTGTGCGGATCGTCCTGGAACTTGCAGGCCGTGAGCGCGATCGCGGCGAAATACGCCGACCGGTCCGCGCCCGACTTCAGATACGCGTCGGCCACCGCGGTGGTGCGCGCGATGTCGAACGCCAGGATGGCCTCGTCGAGCTCCTGCAGGAGCTCCTGCGGCGAGCGGCCGGTCCGGTCGAACCCGGCGCGCTCTCGCTCGAGCAGCGAGGCGTGAAGCTTGTTCGAGCGCGCGACGTCGTTCACGAAGTTGGCCATCATGTACAGCACGCGCGGCTGATACGGATTCTGGCTCGTCCGCATCCAGTAGTTCGCCACGTTGCAGTAGTCGAAGGGATGCTGGCCGTCGGTGAACTGCCGCGGCACCGTCGTCCGCAAGATCAGCTCCGCGGCGCCGATCTGGATCGTGTCGCCGAGGCTCGTCAGCGACTTGCCGTTGCGCAGGTGCGTCGTGATCAGATTCCACACGGTCGGCGCGTCGGCCTCCATGAGGAGCTGAACCATCTCCTCGACCTCGGCCGGGGCGAGCGGCGCCGTGTTCGCCTGCTTGAGGCCTTTGCCCGAGTCCGGAAACTCGGCGCTGACCGTCACGCACGCCGCGTCGTAGAGCGAGTAGTACAGCGGGCCGACCGCCATGTCCGGCACGCAGATGTAGAAGACGCCGCGAGACCGATCCCAGCCGATGAGCTCGGCCAGGTCCGTCGCCGCGCGGGCGCGCAATGCCTTGTGGCCCGTGTTGCGCGCCTTGCGCCCGACCACCGTATCTTGCAGATCGATCAAGCCCAGGAAGAGCATCTGATCGCGCAGGAGCGCCCGCGCGCTCTCGTCTTGGGCCAGCCCGAGGAAGAGACCGTACGACTGCCGCACGTCACCACTGATCGTCGCCACCATGTGGGCGTGCAGCCGCTCCTCGAGGGGACCTTCCTGCACGATCGGCTGCTGCTCCCGGTGCCACACGACCGGCCCGTAGCTCGGCGGCGGGACGTTCATGCCCTTCATCGTCGCGTATCGGCCGGGATAGCGGCCGAGGAGCTGGTTCCAGATATCGAGGCCCGCGGGGATGTACCACACGCCCTGCAGGAACGGGAGCATGCGGTATTGCTCGGGCAGATACGGAGCCAGGCTCGCGGCGGTCCGCAGCCCGAGAATCGTGTGGTCGTTGTTGATGAGCGTGATCTGGCCGTCGCGGACGTTGATGTGGCTCGGCACCTGGACGAACGGCGCCTCGGCGGTCGTCACGACGTCCAGCGCGTCGCTCAGCGACTGGCCGTCTCGCTTCACCATCCGGAAAAAGAGGTCGGTCGTGCGGGGTTGATCGCGCTCCAGGATGGCTTCCGTCAGCAGCCCCAAGGACTTGGTCATGGCTCTCTCCCCGGCGATATCGTGTCTCGGCGCGGACCCGCAGTCAAGCGTGCTCAGCGGCGACGTGCGAGCTTGGGCGCGACCTCGTCGGCGAAGAGCCGCATCGACCGCAACGCGAGATCGGTCGAGAGCCCCGGCAGCGCCATCAGGAGCAGGACGCGCTCGTATCCGGTGGCGTCGAGGTAGCGATTCAGACCGTCTCGCACCTCGTCCGGCGTGCCGATGAGCGCCCAGCCGTCGGCCAGGTAGTCCTGAAAGGCGCGCAGGCGCAGCAGCGAGCGATCGAACGAGCTCGGTACCGAGCCGCCGGCGGCGTCCGACCGCAGGGCCGACATCCGGCGCTGATAGCTCATGAACGGCGCCTCGGTCGCTTGCAGCGCCTCGTCGTGCCCATGCGCGACGTACACGACGCGCATGCCCCATCCCCGACGCTCGAGCGCGGCGATCTCAGGCTCCGTGCGACCGGCGGCGAGCGCCGTCTCGCGATAGAGCGTGTGGCGCCGCTGGAGCTCCGGGACCGGCACGAAGAACGACGAGAGCGCGGGCAGGCCGAGGCGCGCCGCCGAGAGCACGCTGTCCTCGCTGTTGGCGGCGATGTAGAGCGGCGGATGCGGGCGCTGCGTGGTGGCCGGGCGCACGTGCAGCCGCTCCGCGGAGTGGAAGCGGCCCTTGAAGTCGAACGGCGCGCCGCTCCACGCCTGACGCATGAGCGCGATCCCCTCTTCGACGCGCTCGCGACTGTCGGCACGATCGGACTGAAACGTCTGGTAGTCCTGCAACGTGCCGCCGCGCCCGATGCCGATATCGAGCCGTCCGCCGCTCACCACGTCGAGCACCGCCAGCTCCTCCGCGAGGTCCACCGGGTGGTGCAACGGCAAGAGGCTCACGCCCATGCCGAGTCGCAACCTGGTCGTGCGGGCGGCGACATACGACGCGAGCACTTGAGGGGCCGGGCAGAGCCCGTAGTCGTTGAAGTGATGCTCGGCGATCCACACGGAGGAATAGCCGAGGGATTCGGCGGCCAGCATCTGCGCGAGGCCGGACTCGTACACGCTCTGCTCGCTCCACGCCTCGTCGCGCTGCATCAGGAAGAACAGCCCGAATTCCATCGAGCCCTCCGTCGACCGCTTACGGCGCTTCGACCCTGGTCGGGACGCTGATCGAAGTGTACGACACGAGGACCTTGCCGATCTTCGTGTCCGAGTTGAACAGAGCCCATGGCCGCGATGCGCCGGTGCTCGGCCTCCGCGACCTTGCCGATGCCCTCGGCGTAGAAGGTGTAGAGGGTGTCCTTGACCGAGACCACCGCGAAGATGTCGATCTGGTATTCGGACTTGATCAGCGCCGCGCGGAACGTGCCGGCCGGCGTCGTGACCCGGTAGACCCCGGTGTACTCGGTCGTCGCGCGAATTCGGCCGGTGTACCACTTGATCGCCGGGTTGTTGACGCTGTAGACGTCCATCCGGCCGTCGAACGTCCGCGACTCACCCGGCCCGAGCCCCGCGATCAGATAGCTCAGCGGCGGCTCGAAGTACACGAGCGCCTGATAGGCATGCGTGATCTGGCTCGGCAGCACGAGACCGCCGCCGCTCACCTCGCGAATGAACAACGTCGACTCCTGCCCGATCGTTCGCTTCCAGGTCTCTCCGCGAGCGGTCTTGCTGATCGATGCCACGATCTCGACCTCTGTCTGACCGCTGCGCGCGCCGGAGGTGATCCGGTAGCGCCACTCGCCTGCTTCCCAGCGGGCGAGCCGCCCGGGATCTCTGAGGGGCGGTGCCGACTCCGGGCCACCGACGACGCCGTCGCCGAGAATCTGAAGCAGCTCGATACCGGCCAGGCTCGGGGAGACGCTTTGCGCGCACGCCCGCATCGGCCCGAGACAGGACATCGACCCGCAAACAAGTGCGACAGCTGTCAACATGCGCGCGGAGCGGGCTCGCGACATAGCGGGAGCGCATGATACCGCCGCTTACGAAGGCGTCAAAAGGTCCGATTGCCGGTTGAGTGAGCGACGCAGTGGCAGACGCGCGGGTTCTCGCATGACGACGGGCTCTGTAAGTCCGTGCCGCATCGGAAGAATCGTCGGCACCCCGCCACGATTCGATTGGCACATTCGCTGCACGACACCGGGACGGGCTTTATCAACGCGACGACAGCCAGACGGCTGGTCTCGACACGATGGAGAAGTGATGGCGAAGCGAATTCTCGTTCCGATCGAACGAACCAAAGCGATGGAGTTCACCCTGCGCGTCGTGCGGATGCTCGCCGGCGAGAGCGGCGGCATCGTCCGACTGCTCGAGGTGGTTCCGATTCCCGAGCCGCTGCGTGACTCGCGCGACTCGATCCTCCTCACCACCGACCAGCGGATGGAGCGATTGGCGATCTCGACCGCCGAGGAGCTGCGCCGACTGGCGGCGCTCCATCTCGACGGTGTGCCGGTCGAGACGTCCGTGATCTTCGGCGAACGTGCCGACGAGATCGCGCTGGAAGCGGAATGCTTCAACGCCGATCTCGTCGTCATGCCGCTGCCGCACCGGCGCAGCCCCGTGGCGCGGATCACCGAGCGCGCGCGTCGTCTGCTCGCGGGCCGGTCCGCGGCCGAGATCGACGTCTTGCGCGTCTCGGCGCTTCGGGCCTAGCCGAGCGTCGGCGCGTCGCTCAGCCCAGGGTCGAGTCGACGATCGCCAGGGGCTCTGCCCCGCGGACGAGCGTCACCTCGGTCACGCCGATCATGCGCCGCGCATCCGTCTCCGGGATCTTCATGGGCCCGGGGGCCGGCGCGGCGCCCGGGGCCGGCTGGGGGAAGGCGGTCGACATCGCCGTGTGGAACTTCACGCTGCCTTCGACCTTCGTCAACACCTGGTGGATGTGGCCGTTGAGCACGGTGACGGAGCCGAAGCGCTTCAGGGAGGTCAGCGCGCGCTCGGCATCCTCGGTGACCCAGCCCCACTGCGGATAGACCGCCCAGAGCGGGACGTGCGCGAAGACGACGACCGGCGTGCTGGTCGCCAGCGGGGCCAGGTCCTTCTCGAGCCACTCGATCTGGTCCTGGCCGAGCGCACCCATCCCCTCGCCCTTGTACTTGAGCACGTTGACGAGGCCGACGAAGTGCGTGCCCTTGTAGTCGAAGCTCTGCCAGCCGTGCTCACCGACCGTGCCCTTGCCGTAGCGCGTGAGATATTCCTTGCCGCCGTCGAGGAACACGTCGTGCTCGCCCGGCACGTAGAAGATGCGCTCGGTCTTCACGCCCTTGAGCATCTCCGCGAGCGTGTCGAACGCGCCCGGCTTCTGCCCGTGCGTCTGGTCGCCGGTGTGCAGGACGAACGCGGGCGCCGGCCGTAGCGCGTTGATCCGATCGAGCAGCTGTTGCAAGGTGGCCGCCGAATCGCTGTTCGCCTGGCCCTTGAAGCCGATGTGCGTGTCGCTGATCTGCACGAAGCTGAAGGTGCCGGCCGTGTCCTCCGCGGCCTCGGCCGGCCTGACCATGCGCGAGGACAGCACGCCGCCGGTCGAGGTCCAGACGAGCGCCGAGCCCGTCCACGCCATGCACTCGAGAAATCCGCGACGATCGATCCGATCCATGTGGGCCTCCGTCGGTAGTTGTGCGGGTGTGCGTCCGATCCGCCGTTGGGTCACTTCACGATCACCGTCGCCCGCATTTTCGGGTGGAGCGCGCAGAAGTACTCGTACGTCCCGGGGCGGGTGAACGTCTGCGCGAACGTCTCGTCGTTGCCGAGACCGGCCGAGGCGAATGCCCCGGTCGTGGACGTGATCGTGTGCGTCTCCTCGTCACGGTTGGTCCACGTCACGGTCGTTCCCGTGCGGATCTCGAGCGCCGTCGGCGCGAACTTGAACTCCTTGATGCCGACCGCCGCCGACCTCGCGGCGAGCGCGTGACCGGCCACCATCGACCCGGCCAGCACGAGCCCGATCATCACTGCGATCCGGATTTTCATCGTGACCTCCTCTACGGTGCTCACCTCTGCCAACGCCGTTCTCGTGCGATCGTTCCCAGGGAACGATTCGTCGCCTCGCGCGTTGCGGAAGACGAAGGGGTTTCATCCCGGTGCTATTGTGGGCGGGTGGCCAACGGGGAGCGGGCGGCGTGAGTGCCCTGGCGAACCAGGCGCTGGCCTACGTCGACGCCCTGCACAACCTGGCGCGCTATCTGACCGGCAACGAAACGGACGCCGAGGACCTCGTGCAGGAGACGTACGCCCGGGCGCTGCGGGCCGAGCACCAGTTCACGCCGGGCACGAACTTGAAGGCCTGGCTGTTCCGGATCTTGAGGAACACGTTCTTGAGCTCGTATCGCCGCCAGCGCAACGATCCGACGGTGGGCGGGCTCGACACGGTGGTCACGGCGGTCGAGGGCACGGCGCCGGCCGACTGGCTTCTCGGCGACCTGGAGCTCGATCGCCTGCGCAAGGTGGTCGCCGACGAGATCGAGGCGGCGCTGATGACGCTCTCGGAGGAATCGCGCACGGTGATCCTGCTGGATCTGGAGGGACTGACGGAAGTGGAAGTCGCCGACGTCGTCGGCTGCGCGGTCGGCACCGTGAAGTCGAGGCTTGCCCGCGCCCGGGCGGCCCTGCGCCAGAAGCTCAAGGACTACGCGCGGTGAACGATCGATGAAGTGCGACGAGGTCCGGCTGCAGTTGCTCGACTACCAGGAGGGCCGCCTGCGCCTCGAAGCGCAGAGCGCGGTGCGCGCGCATCTCGACGGCTGCCCCGACTGCACGCGCGCCGACGCGGTCGAGCGGGATCTGACGCAGCTCCTCGAGCACCGCCTGCCGCAGCACCCCGCCTCGCTCGCCCTCAAGCGCCGGCTCGCCGCGCAGTGGTCGGAGCCGATGGTCGAGCGCTCGTGGTGGAGCCGGTCGCGGGCGTCCCTCGTGCCGGCGCTGGCGGCGGCCGCGGTGATCCTCGTGGCGGCGCCCCTCGTCTACTACGAGCGCACGGCATCGCGGGCGGCGCGTGAGCAATCCGCGATGGTGACCGAGGCGGTCAACGATCATCTGCGCCTGCTGGCGAGCCAGCACCCGCTCGACGTCGAGAGCGGCGGCCTGCATCAGGTGAAGCCGTGGTTCGGCGGGCGGCTGGATTTCGCCCCGGTCGTCACCTTCGAAGGCGACGCCGACTTTCCCCTGAAGGGCGGCAGCGTCGGCTACTTCGGTGACCGAAAGGCGGCGGTGTTCGTCTACGCGCGGCGGCTGCACCCGATCACCCTGCTCGTCTTCCGCGCCGACGGACTCGTCTGGCCGGCGCGGGACCTCATCCGAATCGGTGGCCGGGAGGCGTTCGTGACGAGCGAGCGCGGCTTCAACGTGATCGTGTGGCGGCGCGGCGAGCTCGGCTACGCGCTCGTCTCCGACGTCGACGCCGGTGAGCTCAAAGAGCTCGCCGGGCGGATCACGCCCGGAACGTAGCGCGGCCGCGTTAGACGGCCGTCAGCAGCCGGCCGAACCCCGCGACCGGCTCGCGCACACCGGCCATGCGGAGTGCCCGCCAGAGCGAGGCCTGGTTCGACGAGATGACCGGCTTGCCGAGATCGCGCTCGAGCACTTCCAGCACGCCGACCGTCGGCAATCCCGTCCCGCTCAGCAGCACGGCATCGGCGTCCGGCACGTCGGCCTGGCGCGCCAGGCGGTAGGCGCGCTCCTCGCTCTCGTCGTAGATGTTCTCGACGCCGGCGAGCCGCGCGTAGCCGACCACCTTGAGCCCGGCCGCCTCCCAATACGCTCGGCCGAGCGCGCTGATGGACTCGGGATACGGGGTGCCGAGCGCGAGCTTCTTGACGCCGAGATGTTGCAGGGCGGCGAAGATCGCCTGGGCCGCGGTGAGCGCGCGCGAGCCGGTCAGCGACGCGATGCGGTCGGCCAGCACCTGCTCGCGGGCAAATCCATGGCTATAGCTCGCCGCGGTGAACGCGAGCACGACGACCGCGGGGCTCACGGCCCCGAGCGTCGGCGCGACCGCCGGGAGCGAGTCGAGGTAGGCCTGCGTGCGATCTTCCATCCCACCGTGCGCGCCGGGCGCGCTGGACGACGAAGACGAATCGAGCCGGGCGAAATGGAGCGAGACTCCGTGGGGCGTCATGCGGTAGAGCTCGGGCTCGACCGTCGGGTTCCCCGGCGGCACGAGCACGCCGATTCGCGCGCGCCAGCCAAGCATGGTGAGTCATCCTCGCTCAGGCGGCGCACGGAGTAAAGCGGCCCAGAAGCGAAACCGCCGGCCGGCGCGCGAGACCTACTCGCGACGCGCGGGCCGGCGGTCGTTGACTCGCGGGAGCTAGCGGCCGACGCCGAGCAGGAACAGGATCAGGATGAGGGTCAGCGGCGCCCCCAGCAGCCAGAGCAAGATGTAGATCATCGCGTCTCTCCCCACGCACGCCCATGCTCGGGGTGCGGTCTGTTCGAATAGTTGAGGCTCATGCGCTCACCCGAGCCCATCCAGCCTCCGACGACCGAGCCGACGAGGCCCAGCAGCAGCGCCGTCAAGGAGCCGAGCGCGGCGTTTCGCGCGGCGAGCGCGGCCGCGGCGCTCTCGACCATCGGCGTCGCTTGAGGCGCCCAGGAGGGCGGCGCGGCGAGGCCGCCGTACCAGGCCCCGAGATAGCCGCCCGCGCCGAGCGCGGCGAAGAACAGGAGCCCCGGGATCGTCACGAGCCACGCGATCGCGCCGTGGAGCATCGCGGTCTCGGCCCGTCGCGTACCGGTGACCCGCGCCGCGGCCCAGCCGCCGAGCACGAACGACAGGAACGAGCCGAACACGCTGAACACGAGCGTGATCAGATGAAACTCGTGCCAGGTCGCGAAGCGCTGACCGATCTGGTGCGCGCCGACCGCGATCGCGGTGAGACCGAAGACCAGCAGCAGGGCGAGCGCCGACAACGCGCCGACGAACACGCCGCTCCACGACACGTACCAGGGCAGAAACCCTTCGTCCGGTTCGAGCGCCACGATTTCCTCCACCTCAAGTCTTGCCATTGGGTTTTCCTTCTGGTGCCTTCGGCTCGCGCTCCCAGTACTTCGCGCGGCCGAGATGCGTGTACAGCCGCTCTTCGTGCTCGCGGATGAGCGGGATGCTCGGATCGAATTCGGGAGCGGCTTCGATGTGTCGCTTCGACAGATCCACGTACACCTTCGAATCCTCCCAGCTCACGCGCTGGATCCACTCCGGCGAGACGAGCACCTTGCGGCCCGGCAGCCAGTTGCGCGTGTCGACGATGCAGTACCGGATCGCCCACGTCTCGTCGTCGACCAGAAAGTCCTCGACGTGGCCCAGGTCACCGTCCGTCGCCTGAATGTAGTAGCCGGTCACGTCGCGGACGCTCCGGAGATGGGGATCGGTGCTCTCACGCTCCCGCGCCAGCATCTCCTCGTCGACCGCGCTCGGCGGCGCCGTCGGGATCGGGAGCGTCGGGTACGCCAGGTCGCCCCAGCGATACGGCCCGACCCAGTAGTACGGATAGCCGTAATACTGCGAGAACGCGATC
Source organism: uncultured Candidatus Rokubacteria bacterium (assembly GCA_963789955.1). Lineage (GTDB taxonomy): Bacteria > Methylomirabilota > Methylomirabilia > Rokubacteriales > CSP1-6 > AR31. The sequence continues at coordinate 437,753 of CAWBMV010000001.1, read as the reverse complement.
TCGCGCTGCCGATCGACCGGGCGATCGGTATCGACCGACGGGCTGTTCTTGATCTGGTCCTTCGTCAATGACGTCCGGAGTCGCGAGGCGCCGGGAACCACCTGGAAGGCGAACGGCGAGATCAGCACCTGACGGCCCGGGAGCCACGTTCCGGTGTCGACGACGAGATAGCGAATCGTCCAGGTCTGATCGTCGAAGTACAGATCCTGCACGCTGCCGATATCACCGTCCATCGCCTCGATCGTGACGCCTTTGAGCTCGCCGGCGGTCCTGAGCATGTCGTCCTCCTTGCCGTCGCGTGTCCCGGTGCCCTCTCCTTTTGTGTTTCGAGTCGACCAGTGAAGGAGCAACGCACATGCCAGCGGTGCACGTCGTCGAAACGATCGAAAGCCCGAGCGATCCGCATTTCTACGCGCTCGGGCGCGACTTTTTACCTGCGCGTTACTTCAGGCGATGCGCGTTCTTACCATGTAAATCGTTCCTCGAGCTTCGCACGCGATTCGCCGAACGCCTCGGACGGCGTGCGCCTCGCGCCAGTGTTTTCTGCGTTTTCCGCCCGTGGCAGCCGGCGTGCTCGGATCGGCACGTGACTTGCGGATCGAGCGCAGAGGCATTGCCGAGAGCGCCGAAGACCGATTGGGCGCGGGAGAGAACGACACATGGCATCGCGCTCACCGTGCTCGGCGAACGGATCCGCGAGCTGATCTGAGCGCGCGCCATTACCCGCCCAAACTGAAGGAGACCAACATGCGATTGCTCAAGATGCTCGTGATCGCGACGCTCGCCGCGGGGTGCGCGGTGCAGTCGTCGGGTCAGACCGATAGCCGGCAGCCCCAGCCGACCCCGCAGCCGACGGCGAGCAAGCAGGCGCCGTCTTCGAAGAAGGTGGATCCCGCCGTGGTCGAGCGGCTCCAGCGCGTGATGATCCCGCTCATGGCGAAGATGAACAAGCCGCGCTCGCCGAGCGAGGTGAAGATCGGCATCATGGACGATCCCCACATCAACGCGGCCAGCGCCGGCAACGGTGAGTTCTACGTCACGACCGGGCTCCTGGAGAAGGCCAACGACGATCAGATGCGCGGCGTGCTCGCCCACGAGCTCGCTCACGACGATCTCGGCCACGTCGCCAAGGCGCAGCGGCTGGGCGCCGGGCTGCAGATCGGCATGGTGCTGCTCGATCAGATCATCCCGGGCAGCGGCAACCTCACCCCGATCGCCGGTGAGCTGATCTCGCGCTCGTACAGCCGCAAGGAAGAGTACGAGGCCGACAAGCACGGCACCGAGATCCTTCAGCGGGCCGGCTTCTCCAGGGACGTCATGATCAACACGCTCACGTGGCTCAACGAGACCGAGGGCGCCAGCGGCGGCGGCTTCTTTGCCACGCATCCGGCCACGGGGGATCGCATCGACGCCCTGAAGAAGGGCTAGCGCGACGACCCTGATACCGAAGCTCCCCCCGTCGCAGCTCATAACTGAGGGTTACCCTCGCCTTCTCGTCAACTCATAACTGACGGTTACCGAAGCCATCGCCTACGAGCCTCCTGGAGAGGACTTGAGAGGGGTGGGAGCCACCGCGCTATGCCCCGGGTCGCGGTGCGGATCAGGCGCCGCAAGGGCCCAGAGCCGGGCCAGGGCCGCGTCGAGGTCGCGCCGGAGCTGGAGCGGATTGAGCGTCTGGTAGAGCCGCTCGAGTTCGTCATGCTTGCCGGGCGTCAGGACGCCGGCCGCGCACAGCCGCTGATACGGCGTCCGCGCGCAATCGTAGACGCGATGCGTGCGGGCGCCGTGACGCGTCTTGCTCACCAGCTTCTCCACGGGCTGAAAGAAATTGATGTGCAGTCGTACCAGGTCGTAGACGCGCTGGAGTTGGGTAAAGGCGGCCTTGGAGACGAACCGATCGTAGCCGATGAGGTGGCGGACGATGGCGCCGTTCTTCTGCTCGACGTGGGCACTGTCGTTCTTTTTCCAGGCGCGGCTGCGGGTGAACGTGATCCGGTGCCGTTGACACCAGGCCAAGAGGTGGCGGTTGATGAACTCGCTCCCGTTGTCGCTGTCGAGCCCCATGAGGGGCACCGGCAAGCGCTCCCGCACGCGATGCACCGCGCTCCCCACCCGCTCTTGATTCTTGCCCCAGACCGCGTCCAGCTCGATCCACGCCGTCGTGATGTCCACCGCGCAGAGCGTACAGAGGTAGAAGCCCTGCGTGCTCGTGCCACAGTGGGCGACCAGATCGATTTCCAAGAAGCCGGGCCGGGCGTCGTCCCAGTCGGTGAACGTGCGGATGGGAATCTCTTGCCGCAGTAGATGGCTGGGGTGCGTGATGGTGGCACCGCGCCGCGGGTACTGCGCCCGCGCCGGCTCCAGCACGCGCGCGAGCGTCGGCCGACTGATCTGCCGCAGGAGCTTTTCGACGGGCGGGCTGACCGTCAGCTCGCCACAGCCGACCAGCCGCTCGAGCAGTTCCGGCAGGAACGGTTGCAGCCGATGCGCCCCGATCCGGCCACTGGCCTGCCATACCACCGCCGCCGCCGCCGCGACTTCGGGCCCGTACGTGCGCGGCCGACCGCCGGGCCCAGGGCGGGATCGCACCCGGGGCGAGCGCCGCAGCAGCCGGATGGCCGCTTTGCGGTGGATCCCCGTCACGGCCACGATCTCGTCCAAGAGTTGGTGCTTCTCGGCTCGAGTGGCCTGCTGGTACCGCAACCCCTGAACGGCAGCGTACTCGCGCAAGCTGGCTCGTGTCACGGGCCCCTCCCCATGGGAATTGGTAACCGTGACTTCTGAGTTACGATCCTCCCTTCGGTAACCGAAGTTTTGAGTCGATGCGCCCCCTTGACGACCGCCCTTCGGGCGCTCTAGCGTGCTCGCACGTCCGCGTCACGCGACAGGAGGTCTTCATGGCCAAGTGCGGCTTCAAGGTGATGGACAGTGACATCCACGTCGACGAGCCCCACGACCTCTGGGATCGGTACCTGGAGTCCCGGTTCAAGGACCGCGCGCCGCGATTCGCCGCGATCGACGGCTCGCACACCAACGGCTGGCAGTTCGAGGGCAAGGTGTTTCCGGCCTTCTTCGATCGGCCGGAGCGCCGCCGCTTCGGACGCATCCGCCGCGAAAAGGCGCTGGCCCGTCATCTGGCGACGGGACGCTACAAGGACCCGGCCGAAGACCTGCCGGGTGACGATCCGCACGCGATGCTCAAGGCGATGGACCGCGAGGGGATCGACCTCGCCATCGTCTTCCGCACGCGTGGCGCGCACCTGATCGCCCTGGACGGACTCGAGCCCGATCTCTCGGCCGCGATCTGTCGCGCGTTCAACAACTGGCTCAGCGAGTTCTGCGCGACCGACCGGGCGCGTCTGAAGCCGGCGGCCATCCTGCCACTGCACGATCCCAAGCTGGCCGTCGAAGAGGCGCGGCGCAGCGTGCGCGAGCTCGGCGCCGTGGCCGTGGTGCTGTCCAACCACCCGGTCAACGGCCGCGCGTGGTACGACCCGGCGTACGAGCCGCTATGGGCCGAGGCCGAGCGGCTCGGCGTGCCCGTGGCCTTCCACGGGATCCAGATGGCCTACCAGGAGCACCTGGGCCGGCGCTTCATGGACAACTTCGTGATGGCTCACGCGGTCGCGCATCCGCTCGAACAGATGATGGCGCTCGGCAGCCTCCTGACCGGCGGCGTCTTCGAGCGATACCCGCATCTCAAGGCGGCGTTCCTCGAAGGCAGCTGCAGCTGGGTGCCGTGGTGGCTCTGGACGCTCGACGAGCGGGTCGAGAAGTTCGGCGACGACGAGCGCTTCCACCTCAGCATGCGCCCGAGCGAGTACTTCCAGCGCAACTGCTGGGTTTCGGTCGATCCCGACGAGGACGTGGTGCGTCACGCGCTGCCGTCGATGGGCGACGACAACATCGTCATCTCGACGGACTGGCCCCACGACGACTCGGCCTATCCGCGCGCCGTCGAGACGTTCCTCGGCCTCGAGGGCGTGACCGATACGACCAAGCGCAAGATTCTCTGGGACAACTGCGCGCGGCTCTACGGCCTCGGCTAGCGCCGCTTCGAGGCGGCCTCGGATACGACAAGCGGGGCATGGGCGATCGGACCAGCCATGCCCCGTCGTGATCACGCGCTTCACCGCGACGCCGTTCAGCTGCTCGGTCATGTCCAGCGCGCTGCCGGCAAAGAGATAGTACGCGGCCAGATCGAACGCGGTGTTCGCCGCAAAGCGCCAGGTGATCCCGCCACGTACGCGACTTTGGCCGCCTTGAAGGCGATCACCGAAGAGAACGCCTCCAACCCGAAGCACACGTTCGAGTTCCTGGCCCGCCTGATCGCTGGACCACTGGAGTAAGGTAGTCAGTTGGGCGCGATCGCGATCTGGCGCGCTGCGCCTGCGGTGACAGCGCCTGAAGTTTTCTTCGTGGACGCCCATGCGGGCGGGTGTCGCGACGGTGAGGTGTTATGCGCGTTCTGTTGATCGAGGACGATCGGAAGGCGGCCAAGCTGCTGGCCAAGGGTCTGCACGAGGAAGGGTTCGTCGTGGACGTCGCGCCGACGGGCGAGACCGGAGAAGAGCAGGCGTTCGTGAACGAGTACGACGTGATCGTCCTCGACTGGCTCCTGCCGGGCAAGGACGGCATCGCCGTCTGCCAGGCCCTGCGGGCGCGCGACCTCACCACGCCGATCCTGATGCTCACCGCGCGCCACAGCCTGGTCGATCGCGTCAACGGCCTCAGCACCGGCGCCGACGACTATTTGACCAAGCCGTTCGCCTTCGCCGAGCTGCTCGCCCGGATCAGGGCGCTGCTCCGCCGGGCCCGGATCGCCAGACCACCCATTCTCCGCGTGACCGATCTGCTGCTCGATCCCGCGAGCCGCAAGGTGACCCGCGGGGGCGTCAAGATCATCCTCGCCGTGATCGGACTCACCGGGGCCCTGCTCGCGCGCAAGGCGCTCAATCCGATCGATCAGATGGTGAGCCGCGCCCGGCGCATCGGCGAAGCCAACCTCGCCGACCGCCTGCCGCATCCCGGGACCGCCGACGAGATCGGCCGGCTCGTCGAGACCCTGAACGAGATGCTCGGACGCCTCGAGCGGAGCTTCGAGGTCCGCCGGATGTTCTCCGCCGACGCCTCGCACGAGCTGCGCTCGCCGCTGTCTCGCCTGCGCGCCGAGCTGGAGGTCGCACTTCGCCGGCCGCGGCCGCTGGCGGAGTACGAGGAGACCTTGCGCTCCTGCCTCGACGAGGTGGAGCGAGTCCAGGGCATCATCGAGGACCTGCTCGAGCTGGCGCGCATCGACGCCACCGACGAGCAGGAGCCGGCGGAGGCGGTCTCGGTCAGCGACCTCGTCGACGCGGCCGTCCTCGCCGTGCGGCCGCGGGCCGAGCAGCAGGGCGTGGTCGTCGTCGCCGATCCGTTGCCGGACATCTTCGTGAACGCGGCGCCGGTCGCGGCGAAGGTCGCCCTCGCGAACATTCTCGACAATGCCGTGAAGTTCTCACCGGCCGGCGGCCGGGTCCGGATCGCCGCCACCGCGGTCGAGGACGAGGCGGTCATCGCGGTCTCCGATGCCGGCCCCGGCGTCTCGCCCGACGAGGCCGCGCGACTGTTCCAGCCTTTCTATCGAGGCAAAGCATCGCGCTCGACCGGCGCGCCGGGCGTAGGACTCGGTCTCGCGATCTCGCGCGTGCTCGTGCAGCGCCAGGGCGGCCGAATCTCCCTGGACGCGCCAGACGATCGCGGTGCGACGTTCAAGGTGCACTTGCCGCGTGCCGGGCGGTTCGTGGAAGAAGACGTCGAGTCGGGGAACGGTCGCGTGGCCCGCAGGGGCTGATCCGACACCGCATCATCGGGTACCCCGCGAAGACAAACGCTGGATCCAGGTAAACCTGCCCGGGCCACACGTCCGGCTATTTGAAGGCCGGCATCACCTCGCGCGCGAAGCGCGTGAGATTCTCCTTCATGATCTTCTTCGGCGTTCCGAGCGGGCACGAGACCATGACGTGCTCGAGCCCCGGATAGCGGCGCTCGACGTCCTTCAGATAGCCGATGAACTCCTCGGCGGGCCCGCAGAGCCAGGTGCGGTTCTGCACGCCGTTCTCGATCGTCGCGGCGGTGGGTGACTGAGCCCTGCGCTCCGCGACCGCCTTCACGTGCTCCTCGCTGTAACGCAGCATCCCCAGCGGCCCCATGAACTTCGCGTGCTCCTCGAAGTACGGGCGCGCCTTGCGGACGGCGAGCTCCTGGGTGTCGTCGATACTCATCCGGAATCCGAGGATCAGATCCTGGCCGAGCTGTAATTCCCGCCCGTGCGCGCGCGCCACGGCCTGATAGTCGCGGAACCACCGGTCGGCGAACTGCTCGGCGGTGGCGGAGACGACACCCTTGATGCCGTGCTTGATCATGAACTCGAGCCCGCGCGCGCTGCCGCTGACGATGGGCTGCCAGATCTCGACCGGCAGATGCACCGGGCGCGGGACCAGCGAGAGCTCCTTCAGCTGATAGCCGCGATACGGCACCGCCGGCGGGATCGTGTAGTACTTCCCCTGGTGCGAGAACGAGGCCTGATTGAACGCCTTGAGGATGATCTCGATCTGCTCCTCGAACAGCTCGCGATTGGCCTCGCCGTCGAGCATCGGGTTGCCGAAGCTCTCGACTTCTCGCGAGTGGTAGCCGCGGCCGACGCCGAAGATCAGGCGCCCTCCGGTCAGGATGTCGGCCGTCGCGTAGTCCTCGGCCAAACGAATCGGGTGCCAGGTGGGCGTGATGTTGAACCCGCAGCCGATCTTGAGCCGCCGCGTGTGGTTGGCGATGTGGACGGCCAGCAGCGGGATGTTCGGGATGCACTCGTAGCCTTCGTGCTGGAAGTGGTGCTCGGCCAGCCAGAGCGCCTCGTACCCGAGGTCGTCCATCGTCTGCGCGAGCTCGAGCGTGGTGTCGAAGGCCTCGATCACCCGCTCGTTCGGATAGCGGCGGTCGTCGGCCGGCGTGCCGGCGTGCCCGCAGTTCTCCAGCTCGATGTGCCCGATATAGAGAGTCGAGAAGCGCTTGATCATTCGGAGCTCCCTCGCTACGCGGTCGCCGGCGCGAGCGTTCGCAGATCCACGGACGGATCCTCGAGACGCGCGGGATCGACGGTCACGCGCGACTTGATGATCGGCAGGGCTCGTCGCACGTCACGTCCCTGATTGATCGCGACGACGGACTCCAGCCGGCCCTCGGCCAGGTAGAACGCGAGGAACTTGCGCTCGGCCAGGCTGCCGCGCACGACCATCCGGTCCCAGGCGGCGTGGAATCCCGCGTACTGGATGTTCGCGTCGAACTGATCGGACCAGAACCAGTGAACCTCGTCGTAGGCCTGTCCCCGTCCGAGCATGCTGCGCGCGGCGGCGGCCCCCTGCTTGACGCCGTTCTGCCAGTGCTCGACCCGCATCTGGCGCCCGCACACGGGGTGAAAGTGATTGGCGACGTCACCGGCGGCGAAGATGCCGCGCACGTTGGTTCGGCACTGATCGTCGACGACGATCCCGTTGTCGACGCGCACGGCGGTGCCCGCGACGAGCTCGGTGACGGGCTCGATACCGAGCCCGAAGACCGCCAGGCTGCACTCGATGCGCCGCCCCTGGCGGGTCACGACGCGCTCGACCTTGCCGGCGCCCTCGAACGCCGTCACGGCATCGTCCAGGATCATCTCGACGCCGTGGTCGCGATGGAGACCCTCGACCACCCGGCCGATGTCTTCGCCGAGCGCCCGGTAGAGCGGCGTCTTGAACGGCTCGACGGCGACGACCTCGAGCCCCGACTGGCGCATCGACGCCGCGACCTCGGCGCCGATGAAGCCCAGCCCGACGACGACCGCGCGGCCGCCGCGCGCGATCGCGTCGCGGATGCGGTCGGCATCGGCCACCGTGCGCAGGTCGTAGACGCCGGGCAGATCGAGGCCGGGAATCGGGAAGCGCCGATTTCTGCCGCCGGTCGCGATGAGCAGCTGATCGAACTCGAGCCGGTCGCCGTCCTGCAGCGCGAGCGTCCGTTTCTCCGGGTCGACCTTCACGACCGTCGTCCCCAGGCGCAGCTCGATGTCGCGCTCCCGGTAGAAGTCCGGCGGCCGCAGCAGGGTCTTCTCGAACGGTGTCCCGCCGCGCAGATAGTTCTTGGAGAGCGGCGGTCGATCGTACGGAGGCTGCGGCTCGGCGCCGATCAGGAGCACGCGGCCGTCGAAGCCTTCCTCGCGCAGGGTCGCGGCGGCCGACGACCCGGTGAGGCTGGCGCCGACGATCGCGATCGTCGGCATCAGAATTCCACTTGCACGTCGTTACCCTGAATGCGGACGGGATAGACCTTGATCGGTACCGTGGCGGGCGGCGCGAGCACGGCGCCGTTGCGGATGTCGAACTCCGCGAAGTGGGCCGGACACGTCACGACCGTTTTCGCCAGCTCGCCCTCGGCGAGCGAGCAGTCTTCGTGCGTGCACGTGTCGTCGAACGCGTGGAAGGTCCCGCCGACGTTCGCGACCGCGACCGGCAGATTGTCGATCTCGACCTTGATCATCTGGCCCGGCTGGATGCTGTCGGCCTTCGCCACCGTCACGAATCGCGGCATCTGGCTGTCCTTTCCCTCTGTCAGCGATCGTCGGAGTGTCGGGTTGACGTTGCGGCTCAGCGCGCGGCGCGCTTCGCGCGGCGCGCCGGCGCCGCGCCGAGCCCGACCGTCCGTGCTCGTCGTGCCAGCGCGCGACGTCCTCGCAGGTCGCGAACCAGACGCCGCGCTGTCGGCGCATGTACGCGACGAGCTCCTCGATCAGTGCCACCCGCGACGCCCGCCCGCTGATGAACGGGTGGCACGTCAGCACGAAGCAGCCGTTCTCGCGGTGCATCGCGATGAATTCCTTGCTCCACATCTGCAGCACGCGGCCGGGATCGGCGATGGCATTGGTCGAGCCGTACACGTGGCGAAACAGCGGCGCGTCGTCCATGATCCACTGCACCGGAATCTCGGTGAGCGGCCCTTCGGGCGTGGCCACGTCGTAGGGCACGTCGTTGCCCATCAGCGAGCTGTCGTAGCGAAACCCGTGAGTCTTCAGCAGGCCCGGCGTCCACACGTTCACGTCCCAGGACGGCGAGCGATAGCCGGCCGGACGGACGCCGAGATGATCGGCGAGAATCCGCAGCTGCTCGGCGAGCACGGCCTTCTCCTGCGCCTGATCGAGCGCGGCGACCGCCTCGTGGACGTTGCCGTGCGCGCCGATCTCGTGCCCGGCGTCTCGGATCCGCTTGCATTGCGGCAGATGGTTCTCGACCGTCCAGCCCGGGATATAGAAGCTCGCCCGCATGCGCAGCCGGTCGAGCATCCTCAAGATGCGATCGACGCCGACCCGTGGTCCGAAGCGCCGCTCTTCCAGGTCGGCCAGGCTGCGCTTGGCCTTCTCGGGCTCGCGGAAGAGAAAGCCCGATTCCGCGTCGAAGTCGAACGAGAGCACGGCCGCGGACTGCTTGCCGTCGGGCCACGGATAGCGCATCGCGTTCTGCCTCGAGAATTTCATGGCAGCCGATTATGGGGGAATCGCTCGGGATGTCAACCCGCCGAGCGGGCGCGCGGCACGCTCAGTCGGTGAGCGCGGGCTGGTGCAGAACTTCGGAGACTTTTCGGGCGAGCGCGTCGGGGGTGACGGGCTTCTGGAGCAAGACGTCGTCGGGAATCGGCGGCTCGGCATAGCCGGACATGAACAGAATCCGCGTGTCCGGGCGTGTCATCCGCATCCGCTCCGCCAGCTCGCGCCCGTCCATCCCGGGCATGACGACGTCGGTCAGCAGGAGGTCGATCGGCTCCGCGAACTCCCGGCTCAGCGCGAGCGCCTCGATCCCGTCGCTCGCCACCAGGACGCGGTAGCCGAGCCGGATCAGGATCTCACGCACGAGACCCCGGACGGCCTCCTCGTCCTCGACCAGCAGGATCGTCTCGTCGCCGCCCGGCGTGAGCCCTGTCCGCGCTCTCCGCGCGGCGCGGCGACCGGCGCCGCCATGCGAGGGAGATAGACGCGAAACGTCGCGCCGCGCCCGGGCTCGCTCTCCACGGCGGTGTAGCCGTCGTGCCCCTTCACGATCCCGTACACCGTCGACAGCCCGAGCCCGCATCCCTTGCCGGCCGCCTTGGTCGTGAAGAACGGCTCGAAGACCCGCTGCAAGGTCGGATCGTCCATGCCGACCCCGTTGTCGCAGACCTCCAGGACGACGTGCGGGCCGACGGAGGCGGCCGGGTGGGCGGCGACGAACGCGGCGTTCAGCATGACGTTGCGAGTCGTGATCGTGAGACGGCCGCCGTTGGGCATGGCATCGCGCGCGTTGACCGCGAAGTTGACGATGACCTGCTCGATCTGGCCCGGGTCGGCCATCACGAGGTCGAGCTTCGGGTCGAGCGTCACCGCCAGATCGATGTGCTCGCCGATGAGCCGCGCCAGCATGTCGGTCACGCTCGTGACCATGGCATTCAAATCGACCGGCTGGCGAGCCGAGGCCTGATTGCGGCTGAACGCGAGCAGCTGTCGCGTCAGGCTGGCGGCGCGCTGCGCGGTGCTCTCGATCTGGTCGAGGTCCTGATACGCGGGATCGTCGGGCTGGTAGCGGGACAGCATGAGCTGGCTGCGCCCGATGACGACGGTGAGCACGTTGTTGAAGTCGTGGGCGACTCCGCCGGCGAGCCGGCCGATCGCCTCGATCTTCTGCAGCTGCCGCATCTCGGTCTCGCGCTGGCGCAGGATCTCGTCGGCGCGCTTGCGCTCCGTGACGTCGCGCCCCACGCCGGTGAGCCCGCTCACCTGGCCGTGCGCGTCGGTGAGCGCGGCGCCGGTCCATTGATAGGCGATCAGCGCGCCGTCGGCGCCGCGCAGCCGGCCTTCGACCTCGAACGGGACGGTCTTCGAGGCCCGTGGCGAGCGCCGCGCGGAACGGCGCGCGGTCGTCCTCGGCGAGCAGATCGGTCAGCAGCTCGCCCTTGAGCGCCGCGGCGCCGCGGCCGGTCACGCTCTCGAGCTTCTGATTCCAGAGGGTCAGACGTCCGGCGCGATCGACCACGTAGATGACGTCGGGGATCGCCTCGACGAAGCGCTCGAGCTCCTGATACGTCGCGCGAAGGCGGCGGCGGCTCTCGCGCAGCGCGCGCGACAGCATCGCCGTCAGCGCGCCGGCGATGTTGAGCAAGATCAGGTTGAACGTCGCGATCATCACGGCGTTCGGGAGCTCGAAGGGCGCGCTCAGGATTCCCGCGTGCTGCAGCGACACGATCGTCACGTAGCTGCCGGTCGCCGCCGCGGTCGCGGTCAGGCACGCGCGGCTCGAGAAGGTGATGCCCGCGTAGATCATCACGATCAGGTATGCGCCGAGGAAGTGGGCGGCGGCCAGGCCACCCGCGAAGTAGAGCCCGACACTCAGGAGCAGGACGTCGACGAGCATCCGGACGTAGGCCTGCGCGACGAACGCGCGCCCGTTGCGAGCCGCGAGGAAGTAGGGCCCGTTCAGGAAGAGCCCGAAGAGCGCGAGGAGCGAGATGCAGCGCGCGAAGGCCGGGGGCTCGACCGCGAACGCGAGCTGGAACGCCACGATGACCAGGGCGACGCCGCCGCGGACCGTGAGCTCCTGATAGAGCCTCAGTCGGCGGCGGAACTGTCGCTCGGCCGGGTCCTCGTGGGCCCGCTCGAGCGAGGGACGAGCGTAAACCGGCCGGATGGCTTCCGTCGCCATTCCATTTTCGGATGCGAGGGGGGTGCCACGGATCCTGGTACGTAAAATCAGCGTGATAGGAGGCGTTGTCACCCAGGGAATGGAAAGAAACGGCCCAGAGGACGGCCAGAAATCATCCTCGAAAGCGACGGCGCGGTCCCGCACTGCGGCGGTATACTCCGTCGCCGTGAGCCCTTCCAGCCGGATCCGAGTCGCCGAAACGTTCCGCTCGATCTTCTACGCGCCGCTCGCCGTGGCCGTCCACGGCGGCCACCTCGCCGCCGAAGGGCTCGACGTCGAGGTGGTGACGGCGGAATTCGGCGCGGGCACGGTCGGCATCATGCAACGGGGCGAAGCCGACGTCGCGCTGTCCGGTCTCATGCGGAGCTTCGATCAGGCCGATCGCGGTGAACCGCCGCTGGTGCACTTCGCCGGGGTCAACGACCGGAACGGATTCTTTCTGTTGAGCCGCGAGCCGCGACCCCGCTTTGCGTGGTCGGATCTGGTCGGGAGCACCGTGATCTCGTTCGGCGGCGCGCCCACGCCGTGGCTCTGCATGCAGACGGTTCTGCGGCGCCACGGCGTCGATCCCGCGCGCATCACGTTTCTGCGCGGTCTCTCGAACGCCGACGCCGTCGCCGCGTTCCGCGCTCGCAAGGGAGAGTTCATCGAGCACGGTCCGCCGATCGTGGATCAGCTCCTCGCGGACGGCACCGGGCACCTCGTCGCCGCGATGGGCGACGCGACCGGGCCGGTGCCCTTCAGCTCCCTCATGGCGTCACGGGCGACGCTCACGCGCGATCGCGAGCGGCTCGTGCGCTTCGTGCGCGGATTCTCCAGAGCGCAGCGCTGGATGGCGGCCAGCGACGCCCGCGAGATCGCCGCGGTGATCGCGCCCGCGTTCGCCGACATCGACCCCGGCTTCCGCGTCGCCGCCGTCGAGCGTTATCTGCGCCAGTCCGCCTGGGCGCGCGATCCGGTCCTGACGCGGTCGGGCTTCGACACCCTCCAGACGATCCTGCTGGACGGCGGCTTCATCAAGCGGACCCACCGCTTCGAGGATCTGGTCGACGTCGAGATCGCCCAGCAGGCCCTCGGCTACTGACCTCCGTTCACGTCGATCGTCACGCCGGTGACGAAGTCGGCGTCGCTCGACGCGAGAAAGCAGATCACGCGCGCCTGATCCTCGGGCAGCGCGACCCGCCCGAGCGGCACCCGCGCTTCCTCGCGGGCCCGATCTTCCGCCGACATCCGGTCCCAGCGCGGGCGCAGCCGAGGGCTCAGGGTGAGGCTCGGCGCGATCGCGTTCACGGTCACGCCGAACGGCCCGAGCTCGAAGGAAAGCTTGCGGGTGAACGCGATGATTCCGCCCTTGGCGGTCGCGTAGGCGCTGCTGCTCGACGGGCTCAGGCCTCGTCCCGCGATCGACGAGATGTTGACGATCTTGCCGCCGCGCTGCCGCTTCATCACCGGCGCGACCGCGTTGCAGAAGAGAAACGTCCCGGTGAGGTTGAAGTGGAGCATGCGCTGCCACTCGTCGAGCGTGAGCTCGTCCACATGGGCGGCCGGCTTCGGGATGATGGTGCTCCCGCCGACCGCGTTCACCAGAATGTCGATGCGTCCGTGCTCGTCGACGATCTTCTTCACGGTGCCGGCGACCTGCGAGGCGTCGAGCGCGTCGGCGACGAGACCGTGGGCGGCGCCACCCTCGGCTCGAATGCCGCTGACCACCTGATCCAGGCTCTCCTTGTCGACCTCGACGCCGACGACCGTCCCGCCCTCCCGAGCGATGATCTCGGCGGTCGCCCGGCCGATGCCTCGGCCCACGGCGGTGATCAGCGCGGTCCGTCCCTTGAATCTCATGTGATTCCCCTCCTTGTCGATAGCGCCTGAGACGCTCGCTGACCCTAGGCCCCGCGACTTGCCTTGTCAATTCGCTGCTGCTACGCTCCCGGCCATGAAATACGAAATGATCTCCGCCGACTGCCATCTCGATCTCTGCTGGCTTCCCCCCGATCTCTTCACGTCCAGGGCGGCCGCGGGTCTGAAAGATAGGATGCCGCACACGACGGACGGGCCGAAAGGCCCGGTCTGGATCACCAGCAAGGGCGCCAGCCTGGGCATGGCGTGCGGCATGGGCTCCGCGGGCCGCGAGTACATTCCCGGACGCATCCATCGCTCCGATCGGATGGCGTCGACCGGACTCTACGAGGACGGCAAGCGCGGGATCCGCCGGATCGCCGATCCCGACCTGCGCCTGAAGGACCAGGACCGCGACGGCGTCCAGGCCGAGGTGCTGTACGGAGTCCTCGGCACGACCGGGCGCATGAACGATCCGGAGGCGGCGGTCGAAGTCCTCCGCGTCTACAACGAGTGGCTCGCCGACTTCTGCTCGGTGCACCCGGAGCGCTACATCGGACTCGCGTCCATCCCGAATCACCCGCTCGAGGCGGCCATCGCCGAGGTCGAGCGCGTCGTGAAGCGCGGCGCGCTTCGCGGGCTGGACATCGCCAACTCGGCGGACCTCAAGCCGCTCTGGGATCCCTACTGGAACCCGCTCTGGGACGTGATCGACGGCTGCGGGCTCCCGCTCCATTTCCACACGGTCGGCGGCTACACGCCGGACAACATCCGCAAGATCATCGCGATCGGGTCGGATCCGTCGCGCGCCAACGCCGCCGATGCACCGAAGGTGGATCTGCCGGTCGCGCGGTCGGCGTTCGCCTCGAACATCACCCAGTTCCAGATGAACATGTCCAACATCCTCACCTCGATGATCTTCTCGGGCGTGTTCGAGCGCTATCCGCGCATGAAGCTCGTGCTCGGCGAATCCGGAATCGGCTGGATCCCGTACGTGCTCTGGCGCATGGACGCCGAGTGGGAGGATCAGTTCAAGGACCTCTCGCTCACGATGCCGCCCAGCGAGTACTGGAAGCGTCAGTGCTGGGCGACCTACCAGACCGATCCGATCGGCGTGAAGCTCCTCGACGAGCTCGGCGCGGACAAGGTCATGTGGGGCTCGGATTTCCCCCATCCCGACGGGGTCTGGCCTGATTCGCGCGAGTACATCGCCCGCGAGCTCGGCCACCTCCCGGCGGACGTTCGCCGCAAGGTCGTGTGTGAGAACGCCGGCAGGCTCTACGGCTTGATCAGGTAGCGCGCGGTCGCGATCCGCAGGCAAAACAATGGCCGGGGCTCTTCCCCGGCCATTCGTTGTCTGAGGGGCCGATCAGGCGTGGCTCAGCGACGGCGGTCGTGGGCGGCCGGCGTTGAGCGCCAGCGCCACCAGATGCTCGAGCTGGCCGAAGTCGAAGGGCTTGGGGATGAACGCGAAGACTCCCTGGTTCAGCGCTTCGGCGGCGGCCTTCGTGTCGCGGCTCGCGGTGATCACCATGATGGGCATGTTCGAGTCGAGCCCGCGAAGCTGCTTGAGTGCCTGGAGCCCGTCCATCACCGGCATGTGCAGGTCGATGAGCACGAGATCGGGACGACCCCGCAGCATCATCATGACGCCTTCCGCGCCGTTCGAGGCCGTGTCGATCTTGTACGTCATGCCGTGACTGAAGCTGTTGAAGAACTCGGTCAGTACCTGCCGGATCGTTTCCTCATCGTCGATGATGAGGACACGTTTCGTGGGTCTCTCGAACGGTTTGTCGGGGCGCTTCGCTATGCCAGACATGGGCAACGATCTCCAATAGGGAGCAATCAAAATGCCACGGGGCTCGAATGCCCAATGATGATTGTTCTCAGCGCTTTACACAAGGCGCATTCTGCGCCTGGCGGCGGGCTCTGTGACAGCCTGCACTGCCAATCCGGCCCGGGCTGCTTTCCGGATAAAATGCGCCGAATCGCGGTGTTAGCGCGAATCGCCGCGCGCTAGATCACCTTCTTCTTCTGCAGCGCCGTCAGCTCCTCGACACTCATGCCGAGCCAGCGGCCAAGCACTTCGGCGTTGTGCTCGCCGAGCAACGGCGCGCGCGTGACCTCCGTCGGCGAATCCGACATGCGCACGGGGTTGCCGGGCATCGGATAGCGGCCACGCATCGGATGCTCGAGGTCGACCACCATGCCGCTCTTCACCAGCGAGGGATCCGTCATCACCTCGCTCGAGTCGAGCACAGCGCCACAAGGGATCTGCGCGGCACCCAGAGTCTCCATCACCTCGTGCTTGGTCCGCTTCTCGGTCCACGCCTCGACGAGCGCGTCGAGCTCATCGTTGCGCGCGACGCGACCCATCCGGTCCGCGAGCGTCGGATCGTCCCCGAGCTCCGGGCGTCCGAGAATCTTCGAGAAGGACTTCCACATCTCGAGTGTCGCGCAGTGAATGAAGACGTAGTCGTTCGGCCCGAACGGCCGGCAGCGATACAGATTCGACGGCGCGCCGCCGGGCGAGCGATTGCCGCGCCGCGGGACCGGCTTCCCGAGCGAGTAGTGCTCGCGCAGGTGAATGCGAACCAGGTTCAGGACCGCATCCTGCTGCGCGACCTCGATGCGCTGGCCCACGCCGGTGGTCTGGCGCTGAACGATCGCGGCGAGAATTCCGATGGCCAGATGGAGCCCGGCGCCCGTGTCGCCGAGTCCGGCTTCAACCTTCGTGGGCGGCCCGTCGGCCGTGCCCGTGACGCTCATCGCGCCGCCCATGGCCTGCGCGATCATCTCGAAGCTTTTGTAGTTCGCGTACGGGCCGGTCGGGCTGAAACCCTTGACCGATGCCGAGATGATTCTGGGGTTCATGCGCCGCAGGTCTTCCCAGCCGAAGCCCAGGCGCTCGAACGACCCGGGACCGAAATTCTCGATGAGGACGTCGGCGCGCTCGACCATTTTCTTGAGGATGGCGCGTCCCTCGGGAGCCTTGAGATCGAGCGTGAGGCCCTTCTTGTTGCCATTGAGCATCAGGAAGAACCAGGCGTCGAGCTCGGTGTTCTCGGACACCATGCGTCGCCCCGGCTCACCCCCCGGCGGCTCGATCTTGATGACGTCGGCGCCCAGCCAGCCGAGCATCTGTGCGCAGCTCGGCCCTGCCTCGTACTGGGTAAGGTCCAGCACCACGATCCCCTCAAGCGCCTTCGCCATGAGCGATCCTCCCAGTTAGCCTACCGTACGAACCGAAGGGCCCCTCCAGGCCCCGATCACGACTAGCCCCGTCGAGGGGGCCCGTCGAGGCCCCATCACGCCACGCCCCATCGAGGGGCGGTCCGGCTACGCCGGGCCGCCTCCGAGCGCGGGGGGCTTGGGGGGCCCGTCGAGGCCCCCCATTCTATTAGGTCGAGTACGCCGAGAAGCGAATCGTCGACGCCCGAGCCTTGTAGTCGGTGATGACATTGACGACGGCGGGCTTCCCGGAAGCCGCCGCCCGCTCGAGCGCGGGCCGGATCTCGTGCGGCTTCTCGACGTACTCACCGTGCGCGCCGAAGTCCTGCGCCATCTTGTCGTAGCGCGAGTAGCCGAGGTTACGACCCGGCTTGTCCTGCTTCGGGTCCGCGGTCCAGCCCCCGTTGTTGCTGATCACGCACAGGACCGGAATCTTGTGGCGGACGGCCGTGTCGATCTCCATCGCGTTGATGCCGAACGAGCCGTCGCCGTGGAGCACGACCACCTGGGTGTTGGGCTTCGCGACCTTTGCGCCGACGCCGAACGGCAGCCCGACGCCCATGCACCCGAATGCGCCGGAGTTCAGCCGATGGCCGGGCACGTAGGTCGGGATCGACTGGCGCCCGTAGTTCAATATCTCCTGGCCGTCGACCACCAGAATCGCGTCGCGCTTCACGAAGTCGCGCACCTCTTTGCAGAGACGCAGCGGATGGATCGGGGTGTCCTCCGAGCTCATCTGCTTGTCCATCTCCGACGCCTTCTCGGTATCGAGGACCTTGAGCTTCGACACCCAGCGCGCATAGCGGTTCTTGTCGATCTTGCCGCGCGCCTCCCGGGTGAGCTGCTCGAGCACGGCGCGCGCGTCGCCGGCGATCGGCACGTCGGCCGGGCGATTGTGATTGAGCTCGGTCGGGTTCACGTCGACGTGGATGACCTTCGCGTCGGCGGCAAACCGCGGCGGACGGCCGAACTGGATCACGAAGTTGAAGCGGGTGCCGACGGCCAGGAGCACGTCCACCTCGCTGAACGCTTTCGCGCGCGCGTTCAAGAACGCGAGCTCGTGATCCTCCGGCACCGTGCCGCGCGAGATCGGCGTCGTGTAGAACGGAATGCCCGTGGCCTCCACGAAGGCCTGGAACGCCGCGGCGGCGTCCGACCACCACACGCCGCTGCCGCCCAGGATCAGCGGACGCTCCGCCTTCGCGAGCAGTGCGATCGCCTCGGTGATCGCGCTCGGATCGCCGTGGGAGCGTGGCGCCGGCGCCCAGGGCTTCGGATACGTGATCGTCGATTCGTCGACCGTCTCACCGAGGACGTCACCGGGCATGTCGATGTACACCGGGCCCGGCTTGCCGGTCGTCGCCTGGCGATAGGCCGTGGCGACCAGCTCGGGAATGCGCTTGGCATCGTAGATCCGCGTCGCCCATTTCGTGATCGGCTTGAAGACCGCGAGCTGGTCGATCTCCTGGAACGCCTCCATCTCGAGAAAGACGCGCGGGCTCGATCCGCCCACCGCGATCATCGGCGCGGCATCGACGAACGCGTTGGCGACGCCGGTGACGAGGTTGGTCGCGCCCGGTCCCGAGGCGCCCATGCACACGCCGGGCTTTCGCGTGATGCGGCTGTAGGCGTGCGCCATCAAGCTCGCGGCTTGCTCGTGGCGGGTGTCGACCGCGCGCGCCCCGAGCTTGATGATAGCGGCCTCGGTCTCGATCATGGGACCGCCCATGATGTAGAAGAGCGTGTCCATGCCCTGCGAGACGAGCGATCTGGCGAGAATATCGGACCCGGTCAGTGGTGCCATGCCTGCGCCTCCCCTGCGATAGACCAGCCGGTGCGTCAGAAGATACCCGAATTTCCCATCTCTGTCTTGCCCGACCGGAGTGGCCTCGCCTCGCTAGACTGCGGGCTCCCCGGCGGTCACCGCGATGCACTGACCGGAAAGATTCTTCGCGGCGTCGCTGCAGAGATACACCGCCAAGGACGCGATGTCCTCCGCGGTCGACATCCGTCGGAGCGGCGACCGCTCGACGAACCGCTGCCGCTCTTCCTCGACGGGCACGCCTTTCACCTGGGCCTGACCGGCGATCACGCGATCGATCCGATCGCCGGCGACGGCGCCGGGCGCGATCGCGTTGACCCGGATGTTGTGCGGCGCCAGCTCGAGCGCCAGTCCGTACGTCATCCCGACCTGTCCCGCCTTGGCCGAGCAGTAGCCGATGCGATAGGCAAGCCCGCGGCGGCCGGCGATCGACGAGATGTTCACGATCGCGCCCCCGCCCGCCTTCAACATCTCGGGCACGGCGAAGCGCGTGCACATGTACGAGCTCGTGAGGCACGAGTTGATCGTGTAGAACCAGTCCTCGGCGGTATAGTCCTGAACCGGCTTGGTGGGCCCGCCGTCACCCGCGTTGTTCACGAGTGTGTCGAGCTTGCCGAAGGCCTTCACCCCGGCCTGGACGATGCGCAGCACGTCCGCCTCGACGGCGGCGTCGCCCACGACTGCGATCGCCCGGCCTCCGTCGGCCTTGACCAGCGCCGTCGTCTCCTCGACCAGATCGCGCGAGCGCGCCGCGCAGATCACGGCGGCGCCTTCGCCGGCGAACATCCGGCTCATCACCCGCCCCACACCCTTGCTGGCGCCCGTGATGAGCGCGACCTTCCCCGCGAGCTGTCCCATCAGCCTCTCCCGTACTCGTCTAATCGGTCACACGTCACTGAAATGCGCGAATCATCTCGTCGAGCGCGACCATCTGCCCGCCGCGGGTCGAGGAGGCGACCACGATCAAGGTCCGCACGCCGGTCGCCAGCCATGCCTCGACCCCCTCGCGAACATCCGCCGCGCTGCCGAAGAGCGTGACGTCGCGCAGCCAGCGATCGGACATGAGCTCGGGCACCCGCTGGGTCTCGCCACGCGCGAGCGCCGCGCGGATCGCGCGCATCTCCTCCTCGTAGCCGGCCTCGATCCAGTAGTTCTGGTAGTTCGGCAGGCGCACGTACGAGGCGAGCGTGCGGCGTATCACCGCCGCCGCGGCGGCGCGGTCGTCGTCGATGCAGGTCGGCACCATGTTGCCGATGAAGAAATCCGGGTCGGTCCGCACCGTCGCCGGCAGGTGGCTGAGCGACGCCGCCATGTGCGACCGCGCGCCGTTAGCCCACACGGCGCCCCGCGCGATCTCGGCGGACAGCTCCACCATCCGGCGACGGAGCGTGGCGAGGACGATCGGCGGCAACGCCCCGACCTGAGGCGCCGCCGCGACCACGTCGCCCACGAACTTGCGGATGTCGTCGAGGGGCCGGCCCGGCTGGATCCCGAGGCGCTCGTGGATAGGGCCATGACTCACGCCGACCCCGAATTTGAATCTCCCGCCGGACAGCTCGTGGATCACCGCGGCGGTCTGCGCGTAGTCGAAGGCGTGGCGCGTATAGATGTTGGCGATGCTGGTGCCGAACGTGATCTCGCGCGTCGAGAGTGCCAGCGCTTCGCAGAGCGCCAGGCCGTCGCCCGGGCTCGGACAGTAGAGGCCGGTGAAGCCCTCGCGCTCGAGCCGCTGAGCCATCTCGAGCGTCGCGCGTCGGCGCCCGGCCACCGCGATGAGACCGACCGCCGGTTTCGTGACCATTTTCGGGAGTATAAACGCTCTCGGCGCGCTTGCCACCCGCCCGGCGCATCACTATTATCGGCTCCACCCTTGTGCGCGCTGCAGGCCGTCGCGGGGCTGGGGCCCCGCCGGCCGAGGCGCGCCCGTAATCCGTAATAGAGGAGGAGCCCACATGAAGATCCACAACCTGTACGTGGACAAGAACGGCGAATCGCACTTCCGGGACGTCGAGGTCGAGTACGCGGAGTCGACCCGCGCCGGCCGGCTCTCGAAGCGGCTTCCGGCCACCGGGATCATCTTCCGTGAAGTGCAGCCCGACTACGATCTCGACTGGCATCCTGCACCGCGCCGGCAGTACATCATCAACCTTGACGCGGGCGTTCAGATCACCGCCAGCGACGGCGAGGCGCGGCGCATCGGCCCCGGCGAAGTCATCCTGGTCGAGGACACACACGGCAAGGGACATCTGTCGAAGGCGATCGACGGCAAGCTGCGGAACTGCATCTTCGTCACGCTCGAGTAGGCGCGCGTCGCGCGAATGCGCAGTGCCAGAATGCGCAACGGCACCGTCCGTCGCGCGACTCGTTGTCACAAGACTCCGCGGCCGCGCGTACTTATTCGACGTCGCGCGGCGCGTCGAGTCATCGCCAAGTGCTCACACGATTTCCAGATTTTCTGTCGCGTCGACGTCTCGAATTTCTCTGCCGAATCGCTGCGTGGCACTCACCGTGCACCCGGCCCGACCGCAGCGAAGCGGCTGGTCTGCGCGGGCCGAGCTCTTACATGAAGTAGGCGGCTCGTGGACTTGGTGGTCTTCGCACAGACGAAAGGAAGACCGCCATGCTCCGATCATCGTGGAAGTTTGTTCTCGTTCCGGTTGTCGCGCTCGCCTTCTTCGGCGCGGCGCCAACTTTTCCGGCTCAATCGCCGGAACGCCCGCGCGTGTTCCTCGACACGACGTACGCCGCGCCGGCGGGACGACAGACCAGCGTTGCCGCCGGCGGCGATCTGCAGGGAGCCCTCAACTCGGCCCAGCCCGGCGACACGATCATCCTCCAGGCCGGCGCCATCTACACCGGCAACTTCACCCTGCCGGTGAAGAGCGGCACCGCCTGGATCTACGTTCAGAGCTCCGCGCTCTCGAGCCTGCCGGCGGCCGGCACCCGCGTGGACCCGGCGCAGGCGAGCCTCATGCCGAAGATCGTGAGCCCCAACACCTCGCCGGCGATCGGCACCGAGGCTGGCGCCCACAGCTTCCGGTTCGTCGGAGTCGAGATCACGACGACGTTGGCGTCCACGAGCGCCACCAACTACAACCTGGTCTTGCTGGAGGCGCCCGGCGGCAACACCTCGCTCGCCCAGGCGCCGACCGATCTGGTCTTCGATCGCTGCTACATACACGGCACCCCCACCGGCAACGTCCGGCGGGCGATCCTGATGAACAGCGCCCGGACGGCCGTGGTGGACTCGTACCTGTCCGATCTGCACGAGGTCGGCGCCGACAGCCAGGCGCTCGCTGCCTGGAACGGTCCGGGCCCGTTCAAGATCGTCAACAGCTACCTGGAGGGCGCGGGCGAGAACGTCATGTTCGGCGGCGCCGATCCAGCCATCCCGAACCTGGTTCCCTCCGACATCGAGATCCGTAAGAACTACCTGTTCAAGCCCAGCTCGTGGCAGGCCGGCAGCCCGAGCTACGCCGGCATCCGCTGGTCGGTCAAGAACCTGCTCGAGCTGAAGAACGCCCAGCGCATCTTGATCGACGGCAACCTGCTCGAGAACAACTGGACGGACGCGCAAAACGGCTACGGCGTCCTCTTCACGGTGCGCAACCAGGACGGCACCGCGCCATGGTCGGCCGTGCGCGACGTGACGTTCACGAACAACATCCTGCGCCACAGCGGCGGCGGCGTGAACATGATGGGGGCCGATTACCTCCACCCGAGCCAGCCGACTCAGCGCATCCTCATCCAGAACAACCTCTTCGACGACATCAGCGGCACCACCTGGAACGGGACGGGCACCTTCTTTCAGATCGTGGACGGCGGCAGCGACGTCATCGTGGACCACAACACCGTGCTCCAGAGCAGCAACATGATCACCGCGAGCTACTCATCCGCGCTGGTGCCGGCCGCGAGCTTCGTGTTCACGAACAACATCGTGTCCTACAACCAGTACGGAGTCTTCGGCGACTACGGCATCGGCCTCGGCATGCTGGCGATCAACGCGTACTTCCCGGGTTCCTCGTTCGCGAGAAACGCGGTGGTCGGCGGCCTCGCCTCGAATTTCCCGGCCGACAACTATTACCCGTCGGCGCTCGCCGCGGTCGGCTTCGTCGATCTCGCCAACCGCAACTACGTGCTCGCGCCGGGCACCCCGTACGTGCGCGCGGGAACCGACGGTAAGGACGTCGGAGCCGATTTCACCGCGATGGCCGCGGCCATGGCTGCGGGGTCGAGCCCCGCACCTGCGCCGGCTACGGCATCGAACACGCCGTCGGCCCCGCCCTCCGTCTCCACGTCATCGCCGGCTCCGGCTCTGGCGCAAAGCACCGCGGCGGCGCAGACCGTCACCTGGATTAATCTCGTGAATGTCACGGCGTACGGCAACTCCGTGACCAAGACGACGGGCTGCGACGGCTGCTTCGACGCCGGCGCCATCTCGCAGCAGAAGATCACCGCGGGGGACGGCTACACGGAGTTCACCGCCGGCGCGAACGGACCACTACGCATCGCTGGTCTCACGCAGTCCTTCGCCATCTCGAACCCCGCCACCATCGCCTGGGGCGTCCGGTTCCAGGGTAACGTGGCCGAGGTCCGTGAAGGCGGAACCTACAAGGCTGACACCTCGTTCGCGGCCGGAGACGTCTTCCGCGTCGCCGTTCAGTCTAGTGTCGTGCGCTACTCCAAGAACGGCACGGTCTTCTATACGAGCCAGATGGCTCCGGCCTATCCCCTGGTGCTGGCGGCCGCGCTCGCCAACCAGAGCGCGGTGGTGAGCAACTCGATGATCAGCGGAGCGGCACCCTCAGGGACGTCCGACTCGTCGGCCTCCCGCCCCTCGAGCTCCGGCTCGGGTTCCGTGACGTCCGCGAACGTCGCCTGGAGCAATCCGGTCAACGTGACCGCCAGCGGCAACTCGATCACGAAGACGACCGGCTGCGACGGGTGCAGCGACGCCGGCGCCGTCTCCCAGCAGCAGATCACCGGGGCCAACGGCTACGCACAGTTCACCGCCGACGCCAGCGGCCTGCTGCGCTTGGCCGGCCTCACATCCAGCTTCAGCCTCACGAACCCCGCCTCAATCACCTTCGGCATCCGGCTGCAGGGCAACTTCGCCGAGGTCCGCGAAAGTGGGGCCTATCGCACGGACGTCACGGTCGCGGCCGGGGACGTATTCCGGATCAGCGTGCAGGCCGGTGTGGTGAGCTATTCCAAGAACGGGACGGTCTTCTACACGAGTGGCCAGGCAGCGAGCGCGCCGCTCGTGTTCGGCGTCGCCATACTCAACGTCAACGGCTCGATCGGTAGCGCCGTCCTGGCAAGCGGTCTCTAGGCAGCCGACGCCGGACGCTCCGCCTCGGGGTGGAGCGTCCGGGACTCGGCTCGCGCGGCGCCGGCGCGGGCCGGGAAGAGCGCCCGGTCGATCCGCTGGCGCAGGCGCAGCGAGGGGCGCTCGACGAGATAGTACGAGGCCAGCGCGGCCGCGATCGCCAGGACGATGTTCAGCGGGAAGCTCATCGGGAGCGACGTCGCATACCGATTGCGGAACAGCTGCTGCCAGAGATAGATCGAGTAGCTGATCACCCGACGAAGACGAACGGCCGCGAGTTCAGGACGCGTCCCACCGGGCCGGCGGGATAGGTGACCCAGCGGTCGATGCAGAGCGCGACCAGCACGTTCCGGAGCGTGAAGCCGACGAAGAAGTCGATCCGCGGATGCTGGCCGAGCGCGCCGGACAGCACCATGATCACGGGGGCCAGCAGGAGCCACGGCGAGGCGAGCACGCGGCGATAGAGCGGCTGCCGGTGCAGCCATGACCGCGCGCCCGAAGCACGCACCCGATGGCGATCGAGTCCGCGATCGTCTCGAACCGGTGGCCCACGCCGTCGCGGGCCAACACGGTGAATTCCCAGAGCCCCAGCCGGATCAGCGGGGCCGCGAGCACGAACAGGGCGGCGACCCAGATGGCGCGCCGGCCACCCAGCAGGCCGAGGAGCGCCGGCCCTAGAAGATAGAACCGAGCACGATCCACCGCGCTAGCTCGGCAGCGACGAGGGCCAGAATCAACGGACCCCGAGCTCGCCCAGGGCGAGGTGCTTGTTGGCGTCGACCGACAGGAAGAACCCCTTGGTCCCGAGCAGATGTCGCAAGAGGACGAGCCCGATCGAGATCGCGCGAAATCCGTCGAGCGACGGGAATCGGTCGCCGCGGATCGGGACTCCCGCCGTCGCAAACGGCCACAGGAACCTGAAGCCCGCTTCGGCGCCGCCGGAGAGCGCGAGACCGCGCGACACCGAGTTGCCAGATTGAGCAACGCCTCGTCGCCGCCCGCGCCGAGCTGTCACGTTTCGCGCCGCGACGTCTCGCCGATCCCGCTGTCCTCGCGCGCCGAGCCTCGGTGAGTGCCGCGCGATTTCCAGATCTTGGGTTTTCACGACGGCACCGCTCTGCCGCCGTCGTGCCCGTGGCATTTGCCGTGCACCTCCACCGGCGCTGAAAGGCGAATCGATGACACGCCAGCGCGCCTGCATCTATTGCCGCACCGTCTTCAGAGCCGCGTCTCTGACCGCCGAGCCCGTCTTGCCGGTCGCCCTGGGGGGCCGGCTCGCGCTGAAGCGCGCCACCTGTCCCGACTGCGCGGCCCGTGTGCGGGGGCTGACCGACGATTTTCTCGCGACACGGTTCGCGCTCACGGTCGCGGCGATGACGGCCAAATCTCCCCGGCGTCGCGCGCATGGTCGGTCGCGCCCGGCACCCGACCAACCGCCCGCGGACGCGTCACCAGACGACTGGCGCCGCGCCTACCGGGCGGCGGCGAAGATCCTCTATTGCTATCTCTTGCTCGAGCTCGGCCAGACCATCCTCTCGAGCCCTCCGGCCGAGAAGCTCCGCCGCCACCTGATGAACGACGACGCCGAGCTCTGGCCACCCTGCTGGGAGGTCACTCCGGCCCGGCAGTCGCCGTCGGCCAACTGGCACGTGCTGATGTTCGACTCGGCGCGCTCGGTGGCGGCGATCGGCCTCTTCGGCACGATCTGGTTCCGCTTCCATCTCGATCTCGGGGCGCTGGCGCCTCAAGGGCGGCTCGTCACGTTCGACGCCTTCAAAGGGGCACGGGGCATGGCAATGCTCAGATCCCGCACCGGCTGGCTCTACCGCTCGGCGGTCCGGTGGGGGTGGAAGGTCTAGCCGGCGGTCGGCCGGCTACTCGGCGAGGAGCGCGCGTCGGACGACGCGCTTGACGCTCTCGACAGTGAACGGCTTCTCGAGCTGCGGCGCGCCGGTCCGGGTCAGGAACGCCTGCGTTCGCGGATTCAGGATGTCCCCGGTGACGAAGACGAACCGCCGGGACAAACGCGGCTCGCGACGCTCGACCTCGCGATAGAGCTCCGGCCCGCTCAGCACGGGCATACCGCTGTCGCTCATGATCAGGTCGTAGTCACGGGCCCCGAGCATGCGCAGCGCGACCGCGCCGTTCGAGGCCATGTCGACCTTGTAGCCGTCCCGCGCCAGCGCCTCGGCCAGCAGCGACGCGACGGCCGGCTCGTCGTCGACGACCAGGATGCTCTTGCCCGGCACCGGCGACGCGGCGACGAGGTCGTCGCGCTCGTCGGCGGCTCCCGGTGGTGTGCCCACGGGCAGCTCGATGACGAACCTGGCGCCTTCCCCCGGTGACGACTCGACGGCGATCGCGCCGCCGTGGCCCTCGACGATGCCGCGGGCCAGCGCCAACCCGAGCCCGGTGCCCTCGCCGTCGGGTTTGGTCGTGAAGAACGGGTCGAAGACCCGCGCGCGAATCTCGCGCGAAACTCCCGGGCCGCTGTCGGCGACCTCGATCCGCACTCGCTGGTTGTCCGCGTCGTGGCGCGTCCTGAGCGTCAAGCGGCGTGGCGGGGCCGCGTCCTGCACCGCCTGCCGCGCATTCGTGACCAGGTTCACGACGACCTGCTTGAGCTGATGCGCATCGGCCCACACCAGCGGCAGATCCTTCTCGAGGTCGAACTCGACCTCGACGTTCGCGATGCGGAGCTCGAAGGCCAGAAGCTCCACCACGTCTCTCAGCAGGTGATTCAGCGACACGTGTCCCCGCTCCGGCGGATGGCGTCGGGCCATCGTCAGGAAGCTGCGAACGATTCGCACGCAGCGCTCGGCGGCCTCGCCGATGTCCTTGACGCGGGCCCGCGCGTTGGGATCGACGCCGGTGGTCTTGAACAGGCCGACCTGCCCGAGAATGACCGACAGCGGGCTGTTGAGCTCGTGGGCGACGCCGGCGAGGAGATTTCCCATCGTCGCGAGCTTCTCGGCTTCGAGCAGCTGATGCGTGCGCTCCTCGACCTGCGTTTCCAGGTCTTCGTTCTGCCGGCGAAGGTCCTTGTGGAGAAATCGCATCTCGATCAGATTGCGCACGCGCAGGAGCAGCTCGATCTGCTCGAAGGGCTTGGTGACGAAATCGCTCGCGCCGGCGTCGAGCGCCGCTCGCTTGCTCTCGCGCGATACGTCGGCGGTCAGCACGAGCACGGGCAGATAGGCCTCGGCCCGCCGCGGCTTGAGGCCTCGCAGCACCTGAACGCCGTCGAGGTTGGGCATGCGCAGATCCAGCAGGATCACATCGGGCTGGAACTCGGCGCAGAGCCCGAGCACCTCGCGTGAGTCGCTCGTGCTCCGGAGGTGCCGATAGCCGGCGTGGCCGAGCAGCTCCTCCAGGAGACGCACCATCGACCGCTCGTCGTCGACGATGAGGATCCTGGCGTCGCGGAACGGCTCCGGCACCATGAACTCTCCCTGCGGTCGTTCTCGTGAATCCATGTTCATTGTCGTGCCTTCCGGGCAAGCGAGAGCATCGATGATGCCATTCGCCGCGGGGCCGCGCCGGCAATGGGTTGAAGATCTGGAAATTGCGTCGCATCGGCGGGAGCCGAGCGATCGGGCCGAGGGCGCGGGGAGACACGTCGGAGCCGCGTGGAGTCGACGAGATGACAGTGCGCTTCAGGAATCTGACAGCGGCGAAACCCTCACGGACCCCTACGAGCGCATCACCAGCGCCCAGCCGCGCGTCCGAAGATCGGTACTGATATCACGCTGGCGCCGGCTGTTCCGCCGCCGCCCGCCCGCCGCATCGGCCGCCGAGCGACGCCGCTCGCCCATCCGCCGATCGACGATCACGTCGGTGGTGGGGCCGGCGAACATGCTGTGGAGACTCTCGTAGCGCGCCGGCCTCCCGCGCGCGACGATGACGATACAGCCGCCGCCGGCGGCCGATCGTTCGTCGGCCTCCGTCTCGCTCGATCGTCTGAGGTCCAGCATCGGCGGAAGACCGGGGACGTCCTCCATGAGCTCGACGCGCGTCAGGTGCCGCATGCGGGCGACGATCGCGCGAATTCGATCGATCGCCTCGAGGATCTCGGCGATGCGCTGGCGTGAAGGCCCGACGACCTCGTCGGTCAGGAGCTGCACCTGCCCCATGACGACCGCCAGCGGGTTGTTGATCTCGTGCGCCGCGCCCGCGGCCAGGCTCGCGACCGAGCGC
Organism: uncultured Candidatus Rokubacteria bacterium; assembly: GCA_963789955.1. Lineage (GTDB taxonomy): Bacteria > Methylomirabilota > Methylomirabilia > Rokubacteriales > CSP1-6 > AR31. The sequence continues at coordinate 409,600 of CAWBMV010000001.1, read as the reverse complement.
AAGGTGTCGCGCTCGCGCCGCGTCGCCTCGATCTGCTTGCGATGGGTGATGTCGCGCGCGATCGACGAGGCGCCGATGATCCGATCGCTCGCGTCCCGGACCGGCGAGACCGTGACCGACACGTCGATGCGGCGGCCTCTCTTGGCCAGCCGCACGGTCTCGAAGTGCTCGATCCGCTCGCCCCGCCGGAGCTGATCGAGGATCTCCGGCAGCTCGTGGCCGAGGTCGGGGGGGATGACTAACGAGATCGGCCGCCCAACGGCTTCGCCCGCCGTGTAGCCGTAGAGCCGCTCGGCCCCCTCGTTCCAGGAGGTGATGATGCCGTCGAGCGTCTTGCCGATGATGGCGTCGTCCGAGGAGGCCACGATGGCCGCGGTGCTGGCGAGCGCCGTCTGGCTGCGCGCGTGCTCGCGAACAACAGCCGCCAGGGGAATCGTCACGATCGTCAGGGTCACCAGGAACGCTTGCAGCAGGAGCAGGGACTCGTTCTGGCGAGTCGCGCGCGAACGGGCCGTGGCCCCCCAGGGTGCCCAGGATCGCCAGGGCGGCGAGCAGCGCCACGCACGTCGCGGCATCGCGCTGGCCGAAGCGAAACGCGGCGTACACGAGGGGTGGGACGCAGAGAAACTCGAGCGGATAGCCGCTCATCCGTGCGGGGGCGAGCCCATCGAACACGAAGGCGCCGACGAGGACGACCGACGCCAGCACCAGTGCGAGCTCGATCGCTCCTGGTCGCGTGAGCCGCCTCGTCCGATCCGGCGCCGCCCACAGGAAGAGGACCGGCGCCACCACGAGCGCTCCCGCCATGTCGCCCAGCCACCACGTCAGCCAGATCTCGCCGAAGCGTGGCCAGTGAGCCAGCCCGGCGAGCGCCAGGCTGGTCACGCCGAGGCTCGCGCTCACGGCCGTCGCGACACCCCCCGCCAGCAGCGCGAACGCGAAGAAGCTCCGAGCGCGGAGAAAGACCTCGCGGCCGCCGGCCCAGCGCTTGACCAGCCAGACGCCCAGGAGCGCCTCGAGGGTGTTGCCGGCGGCGATGCCGAGGGACGACGCGATCGATCCGGCCGTCGTCACGTTCACCAGGAACGCGCCGAGGAAGACCGCGGGCCACATATGATTGCCGTACAGGAGGAGCGCCGCCAGCGCGATGCCCGTCGGCGGCCACACGGCCGTCGCGCTGGCGTGGACGAAGGCGAGCGAGAGCCCGAGCTTTCCGGCGACGAAGTAGACCCCGGCGAGGGCCACGAGCTTCCATGTCGTCCGCGGCAGCGAGGGCCATGCCAGGGGGCGGGCGGCGTCGTCGACGTCTACCCGAGATTCAGCCCGCCGACCGGCTACTGTCGCCATCAAAGCTCACCAATGCTCCGCCTCTGGAGCGCCTCCGCCGCGCCCGGTTCCACAGTACGGGACGACGACCGAGGGCCAATACGGGGAAGCCCGGGATCGGCGCAGGGAAAGTCCGGAGAGGCAACTCAGCAGGGCGCGCGTGTCACCAGACGGCTCTCGCCGCACTCCGAGCACACGCCGTACTCACGGACGAACCCGCCGGCGCGCGCGATCCGCGTCGCTGCGCGGTGCCCGGTGGACGGGTCGATCCCGACCGCGCGGCCGAGGCATCGCTCGCAGAAGAACCGGCCCCGATGGGCCAGCAGAAACGCCGCAACCTTGTCTCTCGCGATCATTGCAGGTGGGCCAGGAACGGCTGGAGCAGCGCCGCGGGGCTGGGACTGGCGCGCTGTCCGGCTCTATCGGCGGCCATCACCTCCTGGGCGGACGGACTCCCGCAACGTGTGGTCGTCGACGCCGACGTCGGTCCCGTCCAGGCCGGCGCGTCGAAAGGGGCTGCCATCGGTCAGACGAAGCCGGCCCTGGGACAGGTCCTCGAACTTGACCTGCGCCCAGGAGCCGACGAAGAAGTTGTCGCGCGGATACTGTGCCGAGCTTCCGCCGACGATCACGTTGCGGCGCACCACGGCGCCGGGGAACAGCGCGTCCAGGGCCTGAGTTCCGGTCCCAACGTCGGTGCCGGCGATGCCGTACGTGTTGTGCGCGACGATGTTGTCGGTGAAGACGAAGTCGCGGTGGGGCGGTCCTTCGGCGATGATGATGCTGCCGGCGTGGATCGCCGTGTTGTGGTCGATGACGACAGATGCTGTGCCGTCGACGATCTGGAAGAGCCTCCCCTCGCCACCCCAGCGAGGTCCGCCGACGTCGACGAAGAGGTTGTTCCGGATCACGATGCGCTTCGTCGGCTGGCTCGGGTGGTTGTCGTCGCGGCCGAGGATGTTCACGCCAGACGTCGAGGCCCGCACCACGTTGTTGACGAAGGTCACATCCTCGACGACTGACCACGGCGCGCGCCCGTCCTGATTGCGCACGGTCAGGACGCATCGCGAAGCCGATCTGGGCCTGGACCCAGTTGTTCTCGAAGAGATTGCCTTCGACGAGCACGCGCCGCGCGTTCTTGAGCTCGAACAGGTTCTTCACGGTCCAGGCGGTGCCCGCGTACCCGGGCTCGCCGGCCTTCCAGGCCAGGGATTTGGCGACGTGGTTGCGCAGGACCTCGATATCGGAGGGCACGAGGTCGCGGATCGACGGATCGGCCCCGCCGAACATGATGTTCTCGCCCGCGCCCTCGAGGTAGTTGTTGACGATCTTGAAGGGGCCGGGCCCGTTCCAGCCCGCGATCGCCTGCGAGTCTGCCCCGGCTTCCTTGAAATCGGCGACGTACGAGTCGATCACCGCGCCGTGCGCGGCGTTGAGCGCCATGCCGCGTCGAGTTCCGCGGCGCGGGTCCCCGTGGATGAAGCACCGGTCGACGATCACGTGGTGCGGCAGCGCGTCCGCCGAGGTCTCGGCGGACCCGAGCTCGACGAGGTTGTAGAGAAAGACGCCCTCGGCCGGCTGGATCTCGAGCCCGACGAAGCGGTAGTGATGCGCGCCCGGCGCGGTCCGAACGACCGAGCCGGATCGAGGCCACGAGCTTCGGCATGAGCGCGGGCCTGACGACGGATCGATCCGTGTCCCCGCTGGAGGAATCTCCGTCACCGGCGGGTGCGAATGACGATCCAGCCGGAGCCGGACTTCTTCGGCAACGTGAACGGTCCTCGATAGACCGCGCCGGGCTCGAGCGTGACGACGTCGCCCGGCTTGGCATGGTCGAGCGCCGTCTGTAGATCGCCGCCCGCTGGCACGGCGATGGTGCGGCCCGACGGCTCGGCCATCGCCGTGTCGACCGTCGCCGACGGCGGCTGGGCGCGACCGGCCCCTCGGCCGGATTGGCGGCCGACACGGCGAGGACAAGCAGCAGCGAAACGACGGCAAAGGCGCCGGTGGTCGGCGGCATCCGGTCAGCTCCCCGCGGTACCCCGCGACGTCGGTCGCGTCGCATGGCCTCGCGTGAGGTCGATCATGACGTGCTCGGGCCGGGCCGCGGCCAGCACCGCGGCCGAGTCCTCGCCCGCGTTGCCGATCACGAGCACCTCGGCGTGGGCCAGCAAGGCCTCCGCGCTCGTCGCACATCAGCGAAGCGATGTGCGGGATCTCTTCCTCGATGTAGCGGCGGTTCGCGCCGACGAGTCGGGCGATCGCGACGTTGCGATCGAGGATCCGCACGTCGCAGCCCTTGCCGATGAGCGTCTCGACCAGCGTCACCATCGGGCTCTCGCGCAGGTCGTCGGTTCCCGGCTTGAAGGCGAGCCCGACGACGCCGACCCGCCGCCGCCGGGTCGCCAGCACGCGGCTCGACGCCGCGGCGGACCTGCCCCTCGTTCGAGGGCAGGATCGACGCCGAGCAGCGGCGGCGACACGTCGGCGACCCGCGCGGCGTAGAGCAGCGCGCGCACGTCCTTGGGCAGGCAGGAGCCGCCGAAGGCGAAGCCCGGCCGCAGATAGGCCTCCGACACGTTGAGCTTCCGGTCCATCAGGAAGACGCGCATCACCTCCTGCGCGTCGGCGCCGAGCGCCGCGCAGACGTCGCCGATCTCGTTGGCGAAGCACACCTTGAGCGCGTGGAAGGCGTTGGAGACGTACTTCGCCATCTCGGCCGTGCGGATCGAGGTCGTGCACGAACGGCGCCTCGACGCGCTGCGTAGAGCGCGCGCGAGACGCGCGGCCGTCGCCGGGTCGTCCGCAGCCCGACCAGGGTCATCGGAGGCTGGGCGAAGTCCCGGAGCGACGAGCCCTCGCGCATGAACTCCGGGTTCACCGCGACCCGAGTCAGCCCGCAGCGGCCGCCGGCGCCGGCGAGCGAGTGCGGGCACGAGGCGCTGCTCGGTCGTGCCCGGCAGGACGGTGCTCCGGAGCACCACCGTGTAGGGCTCCGCGCGCTCGCCGCAGCGGCGTGGCCGATGCTCCTCGCCCGACGCGCGCGACGGCGTCGATGTCGAGCTGGCCGTTGCGCGCGGCTCGGCGTGCCGACGCAGATCAGGGCGAGGTCCGACGCCGGCGACCGCCTCGTCGCGTCGACGTCGTGGCGCGCAGGCGTCCCGTCGCCGACGACCTCGCGCGAGGAGATCGCCGAGCCCGGGCTCGACGATCGGCGAGCGTCGCCGCGTTGATCATCGCGACCTTCTCGGCGATTCACGTCGACGCCGACCACCTCGTGCCCGGCCTTCGCCAGGCACGCGGCCGTGACACACCCGACGTAGCCGAGACCGAACACGCTAACGCGCATGGTCGCGCCACGCACCTCCTCGCACGTCGGCGTCTCGAATTCGCGCGCCACCTGCGCCCACGAGTAGCGCTCCTCGCACGAGCCGGCGGCCCGCCGCGCCGAGCGCCCGGCGGCGGGCCGGGATCTCGCAGCAGCGCCGACGACGGCGCGCGCGAACGTCGGCCGGCTCGTCGGCCTGCAGGAAGTGCTCGCCGGGCACGAGCGGCAGCCCCTCGGCCCCCACCGTCGTGGAGACGACCGCCTTGCCCATCGCGAGCGCCTCGAAGATCTTCAGCCGGGTCCCGCCGCCGACGCGCAGCGGCACGACGTAGCACCGCCGCCTCCGCCACGTACGGGCGGACGTCGTCGACCGTGCCGGTGACGCTGAACGCCGGCCGCCGCCGCGGCGGCGCGCAGCGCGGTCGCTCGGGTTGCGGCCGACGACGGTCAGCGACGACGTCCGGCACCGCGCGCCGGATCGCGCGGCAGGATCGTCGTCGATGAAGTGCAGCGATCGGCGTCCTCGTTCGGATACCAGTCCATCGACCCGGTGAAGACGAGCCGGCGCCGGGATCTCGCGCGTCGCCGTTCGGCGCGAAGTAGGCCGTGTCGACGCCGGTCGGGATCGGCACGGACGCCGGCGCCCGGCGCCAGCGGCGGCGAGCAGTCGCGCGGTCGGCGTCGGAGACCGCGACCGTCAGCGCGCGCGCGCGCGCACGCGCGCGCCTCGTAGCGGCGCATCTTCCGCCACTCGAGCTCGAGCAGCGCCCGCCGCCAGCGGCGGCGCTCGACCTCGCGCGAGCCGCTTCCAGATCATGTGCTCGACGTTGTGCTGCGAAGAGGACGATCGGCGACGCGGCCGCCGAGCGGCACGTTCGGCGCCGCCGGCGAGGAAGTCCGCGACGCAGACGTCGACGCTCGCCGCGCGCGAGCCGCCGCGCGACCTCGCGGCCGAGCGCCGGGACGCGCGCCTTGCCAGAGATCGACCGGCAGCGGCGAGAGCCACGAGCGGGCCAGCGCCAGCGGCGAAGCGCGGCGCTGCCCTGCTTGGCGAGCGCGTGCGGGACCGAGACGACCCGCTCGCAGCGCGGGAGCGCGCGCCGCGAGCTCGCCGCGGCTCTCGCCGCGGCGCGTGGGTCGTCAGCGACGCGTGACCCGGTGCCGCCGCGACAGCTCGCGCGATGCGTGTGGAAGCTGCGGAGGCGGCCGCCCGTGTTGAGCGGCCAGAGCCCGCCCGACCTTCACCCAGAGGATGCGCATGCGCGCTCAGGCCGTCCGTGATCGCGGCCGGCTCGTCGCCGTCGAGGAAGATCCGCTGCCAGATCTCGAGGTTGACGAGCAGCCAGAGCCGGTCGCCGTGCTCGGCGGCGCCGCGCGCGATGCTCCTCGGCGAGCCGCCGCAGCGCGGCCGGGTCGAAGAGCCCGCGCGCGAGCGCGCGCGGCCCGAGCACGAGCTCCTCGACGAGCGGCCAGAACGGCCCGCGCAGCCAGCGGCCCGACCGGCACCGGGAAGCCCATCTTGCGCCGGGTGAGGATCTCCGGCGGCACGCACGTCCGCGCAGCGCCTCGCGCAGGACGGCCTTGGTCCGCCAGCCCGCGGAGCTTGAAGCCGGCCGGGCATCGCGGCCACGTGCTCGACCAGCTCGTGGTCGAGGAACGGCACGCGGCTCTCGATCGACGCGGCCATGCTCATCTGGTCCTGCTTCATCAGGAGCTCGACCAGATACGTCTGCAGATCGGCGCGGCTCATCCGATCGAGCGTCGCCGCCCGGCGCCGTCGTCGTAGCGACCGCAGCGCGCTCGCGTAGGGATCGCGCGCCGCCGAGCAGGTCCGGTCCGCGAGCAGGTCGCGCTGCAGCGCGGTCGGGAAGACGGCGAAGTTCTCGCAGAAGAGCGCCCGCGGGCCCGGCGTCGAGCGCCGAGGAAGCGTCCGGCTCGGCGTAGCGGCGGAGCGCGCCGCGGCAGCGCGGCCGAGCGATCGCGGCGAACGCCGGCGCAGCGCCGCGCGGCGTCAGCGCGCCCGTAGGCGCGGCCGAGCCGCTCGTTCCAGGCCGTGACGCGGTAGCGGTTGTAGCCGAGGAACAGCTCGTCGGCGCCCTCGCCGGTGAGCACCACCTTCACGTGCTCGCCGCGCCAGCCGCGAGACGAAGTAGAGCGGCACGCTCGACGGGAACGCGATCGGCTCGTCCTCGTGCCAGATCGAGCCGCGGGCAGCGCCTGCGAAGAACTCGCTCGGGCGAGACGACGACCTCGCGGTGCTCGGCGCCCGACCGCGCGCGCCGCCAGGCGCGCGTAGCGCGAGCTCGTTGGCCTCGGCGCTCGGCGAAGCCCACCGAGAAGGTGCGGATCGGCTCGCTCGACCATGCGGCGCCATCAGCGCGGCGAGCCCGCTCGAGTCGATGCCGCCCGACAGGAAGAGCCCGAGCGGCACGTCGCTCATCAGGTGGCTCCGCACCGCGGCCTCGAGCCGCGCCGCGCAGCTCCGCCGCGCGCTCCTCGAGCCCGGCGCGCGCGCGTCGTCCAGCCGCGGCCGGCAAGCTGCCAGTAGCGGCGCGTCGCGCGACGCCCTCGCCGGCGACCAGGTCAGCGTGTGGCCGGGCAGCGAGCTTGCGGATGCCCGCGGAAGAACGTCTCCTCGCCGGAGACGAAGCGCGTGGCGAGGAACTCGGGCAGGACCGCGGTCGTTGAGCGCGGGCCGGACGCCGCCGGCGGCGAGGATCGCCTTGATCTCCGAGGCGAAGAGCAGCTCGTCGGTCGGTCACGCGCGTAGTAGAGCGGCTTGATGCCGAGGCGGTCGCGCGCGAGCAGCAGCCGCGCCGCGCGGCCGGTCCCAGATGGCGAACGCGAACATGCCCTGCGAGCCGCTCGACGCAGCGCTCGCCCTCCTCCTCGTAGAGATGCAGGATCGTCTCGGTGTCGCTGCGCGTGCGGTAGCGATGGCCGCGCGCCTCGAGCCCGGGCCGCAGCGTCGGCGTGGTTGTAGATCTCGCCGTTGAAGATGATCCAGACGCGTCCGTCCTCGTTCGTCATCGGCTGATGCGCCGCCGGCGACGTCGACGATCGCGAGCCGCCGGTGGCCGAGCCCGACCGGCCCGTCGATCCACAGGCCCTCGCCGTCCGGGCCGCGGTGGCGCAGCGACGTCGCGCATGCGCTTCAGCGCGCGCCTCGTCCACGCGCTCGCGCGGGTTCGAGCCTGACGATGCCGGCGATGCCGCACATGGCGTCAGCCCGCCTTCGGCGCGCGCTGCAGGCCGTCACCGGGTGGAAGCCCCGCCGGGGGGCGCGCGACGGTCGAAGTCTCGGGGGGCACACGCCGCCCCTGCGTCAGCGCGGTCACGGACCGGCGGATCGTAGCGGCGAATTCGCTCGCCGTCATGAAGCGCGCGGCCCGGCGCTCGAGCATCGCGATCAACTGTCGCATCCGCGGCGCGGTGCGCGACAGGTTCACGTAGTGGCGCGCCATCCGCGTCGGCCCCAAGCCCTGCACGCGCGGCTGCCCCGGATCGAACTCCCAGGAGTGCAGGTACATGAGATACGAGCCCCGGCGCGCGATCGTGCGGGCAACGAGTGACCGGAAGAGCGCCGCCGGGTAGAGCCGGAAGTAGCCGCCGCCCGATACCGGAAGCGCCAGGCCGCCCACGTGCTCCACGGGCAGCTCGAGCTCGACCATCCGCTCGCCGGCCGCGTAGACTCCCGGGGCGATCGGCGGACCGAGATCGCCGAGCCGGCCGTAGCGATCGTGCAGGGCGAACGGGTGGTGACTCGAGTCGTAGCGGAAGCCGCAATCGTCCAGGATCGCCAGGCGCTCGCGATCGAGGCTGAAGGACGGCGCGCGATAGCCGACGACCTCCTGCCCCCCGATCTCCTCGAGGATCGTCTTCGCCCTGACCACGTCGTCGCGGAACTGCTGCGGCGTGAGCTGCATCGGCAGGACGTGGCCGTAGCCGTGGCAGGCGATCTCATGACCGCCCGCGGCGATCTCGTGGACCAGCTCGGGCTCGCGTTCGGCGACCCAGCCGAGCACGAAGAACGTCGAGCGGATCTCGTGCTCGGCGAGCAAGCGGAGCACGCGGCGCGTGGCGTCGGCCACGCGGCGCGGGAGCGCCTCCCAGCTCGCGGGTGGGAAAAGCGGGCGGAGGTTCTCGACCTGGAACCAGTCTTCGATGTCGAAGGTCAGGAGTGCCGGAATCATACGAGGCGATACCCCATGTCGCGGAACCGGGCCGCCTCGGCGCGCCCCGGAAAGGAGTGGTACTGCTGCCGGGACCGATCCATGGCGACGGGCTCCACGGTGCCCGTGTGAAAGCGCTCGAGCAGCTCGACCAGCGCGTGCGCGCCCTCGCGCTTCATCTTGCGAATCACCTCGTCGAGGTTGCGGTCGCCGTTGAGCGGCACCTCGCGCTGGAGCAGCACCTTGCCGAGATCGATGTCGGGCGTCATCGTGTGCAGGGTGATGGCGATCTGTTTCTGGCGGTCGTACATCTGCCAGAAGACCGGCATCATCCCGCGATACTTCGGCAGCGGGCCGGTGTGCACGTTCACCGCGGCGAGCCGCGGCACCGACAGGAGCGCCGGCTTGAAGATCTGCGAGGCCGCGACGGACACCAGGAGGTCGGGAGCGAGCCGGTGCACACGCTCGACGTACGCGGGCGCGTTGACGTTCTTCACGGCCTGGCACGGGATGCCGTGGCAGCCCGCGAGGCGGTTGATTGTGCCGCACCAGAGCCCGCGCGGCGCCACGAGATCCAGGGCTCGCGCGGTCGCGTACCGGCCGAGCAGGCGCACGAAATCGGGCCCGCCATAGAAGCCGTAGAGCTTGCGCGCCAGGGCGCGTCGCGACGATTGGTTCAAGGGGGGCGTGATGTCGATGCTCAGGATCTCGAACCGGTCCCGCGGCAGCTCGGCAAGGAACTCGCGGAAGAAGACCGGAAGATAGAACGGATCCTCCTCGGTGATGATGTACGCGCGCAGCCGTCGCGGGCTCATGTGCGATCCGCCTCGACTCGTCGCCACGTCACCGACGTGCGCCCGAGGTAGTACGACGGCATCGCCCACAGCGCCGCGAGGTTCAGCGCCATGAAGGACCTGACCAGCGAGACTACGCGGGGCGACGGTCCGCGCCACAAGGTCAGGCCGACGAGCCCGACCGCAGCGCCGGTCATGAGCGCCGTGCCGTAGCCGAGACCCTCGGCCATCGCTGCGCTCGCCATCGTGAGCAACAAACCGTACGGACAGGCCAGCCGCGAGAGCTTGTGCAGGATGAAGCGGCTGCAGACCGGGTTCCTCGCCGGATTGAGGCACCCGTCGACGTGATGACAGATCTGGACGAGCCCGGCGAGGGTCCGCACCTTGCGGACGAATTCGTCGCCCGCCGAACGGGTGACGACGTCGAGACTGCCTGCGCCCTCCGCCATGACGATCCGTCGGCCGCTCAGCGCGACCATGAGCGGCACGTACACGTCGTCCAGGATCGTGTCCGGGGGGATCTCGGGCAGGTCGACGGTGCGGAGCGCGTAGAGCGAGCCGGTGACCTGCACCATCGACCCCGAGCGCGACTCGCACTTCCGAACGAAAGCCTCGTAGGTCCAGTACGCGTCGCCCTTGACCCGGAGGTCGCCCGACACGACCCCGACGCCGGGATCGGCGAGCTGTGCCACCAGCTCGCGGAGCGCGCCCTGCGTGAGCCGCTGGCGAACGTCCATGAGCACCGTGACGTCGCTCGTGATGTGCCGTCGCGCCAGGTTCAGCGCCGTGGGCTTGCCGCTCCGGTGCTCCGTCCGCAGGAGGCGGATTCGCGGATCGCGGCGCGCCCAGGCGCGCACGACGGCATCGGTCGCGTCCGTCGACCCGTCGCTCACCACGATGATCGACAGCTTGTCCGACGGATAGTCGTGGAAGGTGAGCAGCCGGAGCTTGTGCCCGATGAGCGCCCCTTCATTCGAGGCCGCCATCAGGCAGGTCACGCTCGGCAGGAGCGCGTCCGGCAGATAGCGCGCGGCCGTCGGGACCGGCCACACGCGCGCGAGCCACGCCACCCACAGCGCGTATCCGACGTACGAGACGAAGACGACGGCGAGACCGACGCAGAGGAATGCTATCCAGACCATACGTCACCATTTGTGCTCCGCGACGCCGGCCGTTTCATATCGCGCTCAACCGACATCGAATGATTGCCGTGAGAAGCTCATGTGTCGGGCCTGCCGCGAGACGCCTCAGCTTGCGAATCGGCACCGCTTCGAAGTGCTCGACCGCGTAACCGCTCTCGGCGAGGAGCCGGGAGAGCCGATAGCCGAGCCGCCCGCCGATCACGCCCATTGGGCCGTCCAGATCTCGGGCAGGCCGCGCTCGCCGAACGCGATGCGCTCGCCCGCGTCGTCGAGCACGAGCCCGACCGGCGCGCCGCTCGCGTCGATCACCGAAAATACCGAAGGCACCGCCGCGCGCGGGCGGGCGCTCGGCAGGAGCAGGGTCAGTACGCGCAGCGGCAAGGTCGTCACCGTCGAATAGACCAGGAGCGGCGCGGGCTCGCGCCGTCCGTAGATCGGCGAGACCCAGCCGCGCAGCGGATCGAGCTCGCCGGCGTGCACGCTCGCCTTGAGCGCGACACTCGCGAACGGACGGACGAGGAGCTCGGTACCCGACCGGCCGCGGGCCCGCGCCCACAAGGTCGGATCGACCTGGACCTCGAGGGGCGCGAACTGGAATCGCAGGTCGACGTGGTGCTCGCCGTCGCCCTCGAGATCGTCGACGATGACCCAGTAGCTCCCCTTCACGAAGGCCACGCGGCGCCGGTGGACGACACCCCCGCCCGGCAGCTCGATGTACGCGTGGTGGTGCGCCTCGGCGAAGTCGAGCTCCGGCGTCGAGCGCCAGTCGAGCAGGCTCGCGCCGGGGCGCGCCACCCAGCGGAACGGTCCAGCCGGGGCCGCCTGGGATTCGCCGTCGACGACCACCGCGCTGTGCGCCGCGGTCGAGCGGAAGTAGCTGCGCGCTCGCCGGATCGCCGGCGTAGCAGTAGGTGCCGGAGTCGACGAGGTACGGCTCGCCGAAGACGGCGCACTGCACGCTCAGGAGATCGGCGTGGCCGTGGCCGCCGCTCACGGGACAACCGAGCGGCCCCACGTCGAAGATCACGTGGTGATGCGTCCGGCGTCCCAGCCGCTGCGCATGACCGCGTAGCCGCCGTCCGCGAAGAGCCGCGACGACGGCGCCGGCCGGCGGAGCCGGGCCTGAGCGCGTCGAAGGCGTCGAGCCCGGCGCGGCCCCAGGAGCCAGAGCACCTCGGGCGCCGCGGGCCGCCGGCCGCCCACGCGTAGTCGGCGCGGCCGAAGAACGCGGCCGCCGTCGCGAACACGCCGCGGCAGTCGTCCGGACGCGCCGCGCGAGCGGCAGCAGCGAGCCCGCCGTCGGCGTCGCCGATCTGCGGCATCGAGCCGTCGGGCGCAGCGGACCGCGAGCGAGAACGTCGACCATCCGCTCGACGCGCGCTCGCGACCGCCGCCGGAACCGGCACGCCGTTCCGCTCGGCGAGCAGCAGGAAGTGCAGGTAGATCTCGACGCGTGTAGCGCTGGTAGCACGGTCGACTGCTCGAAGTAGACGCCGTCGGCCAGGATCTGGCGCGCGCTCTCGTCGATCGAGGATGCGCGTGCCGAGCGCGCGCCAGCGCGTCGGCGCACGGCAGCTCCGGAAACAGCACCCCCGCATAGAAGAGGCCGAGGGCCTCGCCGGTCAGGTGCGTGTTCGGCGAGAAGTAGTACGAGAGGTAGCGCTCCACGTGGGCGGCGTGGCCCAGATCGACGCGCAGGATCGCGATCGAACAGCGCCGGCGACAGCACGGCGCGATCCGCGGAACAGCATGAGCGCCCAGCACCACGAGATGAGCCGGAACGCGACCTCGAGGCTGCTCGCCCAGTTGATGCCGATACCCGGCGGGATTGGCGTCGAGCCAGCGCGCGATGCGCGGCGAAGGCGCCGGCGTAGCGCTCGTCGCCGGTCAGGCGATAGGCCTGGCCGAGCCGGACCAGCCACTGGTGGCGATTCAGCTCCCAGACGACCTTGCTGTCGCCCGACCGCCTCGGCATCGAGCGGATCGATGCCGGCTCCAGTGATCGCAGCGGGCGCGCGCCGGCCGGAGACCGGATCGAGATGCCAGTCGATCGGATCGCCGAACGAGAGCCGCGGTAGCCGAGCAGGTCGAAGCGCCCGGCCGCACGCGTCGTCGGCGATGCTTCACGGCCTCGTCGCGCGCCGCCGGTATCCGGTCGATCAGGAGGCCGCCGTCCGCTCGCTCACCGCGCCGTCGAAGAAGTGGCGGGCGCCGCCTCGAAGGCACGGAGCAGCGCCTCGAGGGCGCGAGGCCCGATGCGTCGGCGCCGAGCGCCCGGCGGCGCGCGCCACCATCACCAGCGCGCTCGAGCCGCTTGCGAGGCTTCCTGACGTCCCCGACGATCAGCTCGTCGGTGCCGCATGCGCGCCAGACGCCGGATCATCGCCGGCTCCCTCCCGCGTAGGCGGCGGCCCACTGGTCGCGCACCGCTCCCACGTGTACGCTTCGACTTCGGCGCGCGCCTGGCGAGCCATCCGCAAAGCGCGGACCGGATACTCGAGCACGACGGTCAGCGCCTTGGCCATGGCAGGCGGGATCGTTCGCCGGCACGAGCAGCCCGGTTTCGCCGTCGCGGACGCATCGCCCCGATGTCGCCGGTCGCGGTCGACACGACCGGCAGGCCCGCCGCGAAGGCCTCGAGCACCGACAGCGGCTGATTGTCGACGACCGACGCGTTCACGAAGACGTCGGCGGCCTCGTAGCAGCTCGGGCATCTCGATCGGATCGACGCGGCCCGACGAAGCGATCCCGTTCTCGCCGAGCGGGCGGCTAGCCGCCGCAGCCGGCCGCCTCGCTGCCGTCTCCGGCGATGGTCAGGGTGGCCGACGGGAATCGGTCCCGCACCATCGCGAACGCTTCGAGCGTGACGTCGACCCGGTAGTAGGGCTCGAGATTGCGAGTCGACAGGAGACGCGCGCGCGGCGGCATCCGGTCGCGGTACCGGAAGCCGCGTCGTGTCCACCACGTTCGGGACGGCACGCGCCGGGTAGCCGTGGCGCGCGAACACCGCGCGCAGGTACTCCGACGGCACCACGATCTCGTGCGCGAGCGCCAGCCAGGGATGGACGAGGGCACCCCAGCGCTCGAGATGGTCCTCGGCCTCGCCGCTGTGGTAGTTGAGCACGACGCGCTTGCCGAAGCGGCGCGCCGCCAGGATCGCCGGCGCCACCGCGAGCAGGAACGACCAGTACGACGCCGAGAAGACGTGGACGACGTCGGCCTGGCGCAGTCGGTGCAGGCTCGGGAGGTAGAGCGCCTGGTTGAGTGCGGTCCGGGCGTACGGCAAGCTCCGCACCCAGCCGAGCCCGCGCGGGAACCGCGGGTTGACCGGGCACAAAGTCGACCTGATAGCCCTCGCGGCGGAGCCCGGCGCAGAGCGCGTCGGCCTGGATCGACTGGCCGCCGACGATGTCGAGGCTCGGCGCGACCACCGCGATCCTCATGGCTCGAGCCCCGAGCGCACCCCGACCGTACGGCGATCGAGCCCCACGCGAAGCAGCATCGCGAGCGCCCGCTCGCGGACCGCGTGGCGCTCGCCCACGGTCGGCACGCCGAGCGCCCGCACCGACACCACGTAGGCAATCCCGAGCACCGCCGAGCTGGCCGCGAGCACCGCGAGCGGGCCGGCCTCGGCCACGACCAGTCGGACGCCGGCGGCGAGCAGCCCGGCGACCCCGGCGGCGGCCGCGAGCTTCGCGACGTCGCGGAAGAGCGCCAGGTCGCGCCATCCGATGTGGAGCACGCGCGCGAGCATCACGCTCACCGTGAGCCGGTCGACGAGGCCGACACCGACCATGACGACGATCGCGCCGAGCAGCCAGTGCTGCGCCGTGACGATCCAGAGTCCCAGCACTGACACCGCGGCCAGCGCCACGCGGATCCGCACCAGCATGGAGGTGTACGCAGGGTAGGCGCGCAGGACCGGGTCGCACGCGGCGGTGAGAATGCAGAGCGGGATCAACGTCAGGTTCACCGCGAAGATCGGCCAGCTCCCCTGGTAGCGCTCGGTGAACAGCACGGTGACGAACTCGCGCCCGGTCACGAGCAGACACGCGTAGAGCGGGAAGTAGAGCGCGGCGAGCTTGCGCATCATACGGGCCACGAGCTGGACGATCTCGCCCGGCTGGTTCTCGAACTGGAGGCGGCTGACCGTCGGGATCATGACGGCGCCGATCGACTCGTTCACGATCTGCAAGAACGGCAGCTGGAAGCACCCGACCGCGTAGATCGCGAACGTGGCAGCGTCGAAGGAGCGGGCGACGAAGTAGCTGTGCAGGTCGAACTGCGCCATCGACAGCATCCCCGCCGCGCCGAGCGGCAGCGCGTAGCCCATCTGGGCGCGCAACAGCGGCCAGTCGCGCGCCGCCCAGAATCGCGGAAAGCGCGAGCCGAGATACCAGAAGAGCAGCGCAGCCTGCAGCACGTAGTGCAGCGCCACCGCGGTGATCAGCGCCTCGACCGAGGGCGCGAGCCACACGGCACCCAGGAGCAGGAGCGTCTTGGCCAGATAGGTCACGACGATCAGGCGCGCGGCGACCGCGACTTCACCGTTGGCGACCGCGACGATCTCGAGCACCGACGTCGCGATCGCGAGAAAGACCAGGAGCGCCAGGCCCGGGGCGTGAACGACGAGCTCGCGGCTGCCGAAGATCACCTCGAGAAGTCCGGGATATACCAGGAGCGCGAGCCCGGCCAGGCCGCCGATCATCGAGTGGAACAGCACGATGTTGAAGACGACGCGCCCCGGTTCGCGCCCGCAGCGAGGCAGGAAATAGAACGCGCTCATCGCGAAGCCGAGCGGCAGGATCGTGATCGCCGTGTTGACGAGCAGAAAGACCTGCTTGTACAGACCGAACTCGGTCTGGCTCAGGCTGCGTACCAGGATGAGCGGCAGGGCGAAGCCCAGCGCGAAGGCGACCCCCTTCGCCGACGCCAGCCAGATCACGCGCCGCGCGAGCGTCGCGTGCATCAGCGGCACTCCGTCCACGCCGCCGCGGAGTCGCGCCAGCCCGGCGGATGCTTCACCGATTGCGCCGCGGCGAGCGCCCGGGCGAGCGAGCCGGCCTCGTCGCCGAGATCGCCGATCAGCCGAACCTCGTCGGGCTCGAACGTGGTGATCGGCCACTGGAAGCGCCCGAACGCGCCACGGGTGAGCGCGACGCGGCGCGGATCGTAGCCGAGCAAGTGAGCGCCGACCCAGTCCATCGCGGCCGGATTGCCGCCGCCGAGCAGGATCCCCAGCGGGAGCGGCTCGGCGGCGAGCGGGCCATCGCCCTGCCCGGCGACGATCGCGTCCGCGATGTGCAGGACGCGGCGCTGCGGGGTCGCGGCGAGCGTTCCGTCGGACCGGCCGTAGTGCAGGACCCGGTTCAGGTCGAGGCAGGTGCGCCACACCGTGTCGTTGCCGGACCACGCGCCCTCGACGCCAATCTCGTCGCCGGTCCGCTGCAAGATGCGTCCGAGGACGTCGCCGGTCGTGCTCCACGCGAAGGCGCGAGTCCCGGCCGAGCCGGCGAGATTCGACTGATCGAGCGCGAGCTCGATCACGCGCTTGAGCACGCTGCCGCCCGGATAGCAGTCGCCCCCGTGGCTGGAGCCGCCGAGCCGGTGGTGAGGCAGAAACTCCTTGTTGCCATTGATGCCCACCAGATTCTTGAGGGCGCTGGTGATGCCCGCCTTGCAGTGGGTCTTGAGCTTCGGCAGGTTGACCACGACGTCGGCGTCGATGATCGCGCGCGCGACCAGATAGCAGTGGCGGCCCGGCGCGTGAGTCTTCTGCAGCTGCCGCGGATCGTACTGCGTGACACGGAACGAACCCCGGCCGTCGGTGATCGGCTCCAGCAAGCTCTCGGCGCCCAGGTCGAACAGGACGAAGTCGTCTTCGGGACGCCGATCCTCGTGGGCCATCCGCACGCCGTAGCGAAACGCGCACGTGGTCCGCCGGAAGTCCTCCAGCCCGACGAAGGCCGGCTCGCGCCTCTGCAGATCGGCCGCCCAGCGGTCGAGCGCGGTCTCGCTCAGGAGGCGCTCGAGATCGCAGCCCTGGAGCGGCGCGTCGCCGACGACGACGCGTGCCGGCCCGGCGGCGAGCACACCGTCGACGACGGCGCGGATGAGCGCGGGATCGGTGACGAGCGGGTCGAGGCCCCAGGGGCCGCGGTTCTCGTGCATCACCCAGTTGGGTTTCACCACCACGCGCGCCGCGCGCGGGATCGCGCTCCCGAACGGGCCCCGGCCTTCCTCGCTCCATCCCAGGAGCGCGGCCAGACGCGCGAGGCTCAGCGAGAGGGCTTCGGCGCCCATTCGCTCGCCGTCGGAGGTCCGGACGGCAGCGACCAGCCGATCGTTCGTGAAATGACGGTCCGTCATGCCCGAGCCCGCCGCCGCTCCTCGATCTCGCTCACCACGGCGCGCGCCTTGTTCGCGCGAGTCCGCTCGAGCGCCGCGCAGAGCTCGAGGCTCACCGAGAGACCGTCGAGGTTCGCGCGGAGCGCCTGGAGAATTCCCGCGCGGTTGCCCTCGCCGAAGCTCGCGCCGGGAACCAGTCGCACCGTGACCCTGGTGTCGTCGGTCTGAACGACCTGCCACTCGCGCACCGGATGGTCCTTCATCATGTGCGGGAACTCGACGCCGTGGATCCAGCGGCCGTCGGGGAGCCAGATCCGGTCGAGCTCACGGCCCAGCACCTCCTCGAGCGTGAACGCGGGATGACCCGGACGGCTGTCCGCCGGAAAGCGGGCGAGGTCTCCGATCCGGTAGCGCAGCATGGGCATCCCGTCGCCGTGGAGCTTCGTGACGAGGATCGACGAGAAGGGTCCGTGGGTATCCGGCTCGATCAGCACGTTGGCCCAGTCGACCTCGAGCTCGAGCGTCCGGCTCGGATCGAGCTGGAACGCGATCAGGCCCACGTCGCGGCTGCCGTAGCGCTCGTGCACCGGGCGGCCGAAGACCGACTCGATCCGCGCGCGGTCCGACGCCGTGAGCTTCTCCGCGCCGGTCACGAAACAGCGCGTCGGATAGCTCGGGCGCCATCCGCGCGTGCCGACCTCGTCCGCCAGCGCGCCCAGCGCGCTCGCGTAGGCGAGGAGATATCGCGGCCGCCACCGCTCGAGGGTCGCGTGATGATCGGCCAGCACCGGCGACGAAAGACGGAAGCACTCGAGCTCGCGCGAGTTGTCGACGAAGGAGCGGAACCGGTCGCCGAGCCCGTCGCCGGCCTTCGGATCCAGATGGTGTCCCCAGAGCGCGGCCGCGCGCGTGCCGCGCGGCAGACCGATGCGCCGCATGTAGTACTCGATGCCGCTCTCGCGCCAGCCCCGCTCGCTCGGCCCGAGCCACACGACGGTGGGCTCACCCGTCGATCCGCCGGTCGCGTCCTGCCGCAGGTCGCCCGGCGGCACGGCGACGGAGACCAGCGCCCGGCCGGCTCGATGAACGTCCGCGCGCTCGAGCGGCGGGAGGGCCGCGAAGTCGTCGAACGTGAAGTTGGCGCGCGGATCGAAGCCGATCTCGTCGAACAGGCCGCGGTAGTAGCGCGTCGTCCACCAGGCCCGCCGAGCCATTTCGCGTAGGCGCACCAGCATCCACTCGCGGCGCTGATCCAGAGACCACGTCGCGGCACACTCGCGGAAGCGCAGGCCCTCGCCGGTCTCGAGCGCCGCGGGTCGGAGCGACGGCCGGGTGAGCCGGTAGAGCCCGCGCAGCGGGTGCAGAAGGTGCACCGAGACCAGCTCGTGCGCCGCCGGGCTCATGTCAGCTCGTCCGCGACGGGCTCGGGCGCCGGGCCCGCGCCGGTTTCGGCGATTCCGAGGGCCGCGAGGGCTAGGCCCGCGAAGTAGTAGAAGTGGAAGTGATACGCGACCGGCGAGAAGAACGCCGCCGCCGCGAACGCCAGCAGGCTCACGCGGATCCCGTTGGCCAGGATGCTCAGCTCGTGACCACCCGGGCGAGCCGCGGCGAGGCGTGCGGCGCGGCCGGCGCTGCGGACGCTGCCGACGAACAGGAGGAGAAAGAGGACGAGCCCGGGCAGCCCGAGATCGATCGCGTACTCGAGATAGGCGTTGTGCACCATGAGCCACGCCGGCCCGAGGACTTCGTTCATCGCCAGACTGTTTTGACCGAGCCCGGCGCCCACCAGCGGATGGCCCATGACGTACCCGACGGCGGCGACCTGCTGCGCCCACCGCGCTTGACCCGAGCCGGTCGGATCGCTGTCCACGTCGGTGATCGTGAACAGATGGCTCACGTAGTCGGCGGGTAACAACGGCACACAGATCATCGCGAGGATCAGCACCCCCCAGGTCCAGCGCCGGTCCAGCCTCCCGGACGACGTCAGCACCGAGACGACGAGCGTCGTGGCGAACGTCAGAAAGCCGGCGCGCGAGAACGTGACCATGATGCCCACCACCTGGAGCGCCATCACGCCGAACAACGAGGCGCGCGCCACGCCGGTCGGCGTGATCAGCAGCAGCGCAACCGTCAGCGGAAGGATCAGGTTGAGCACGAGCGCGAGGTCGTTCGGATTCTGCGTGAGCGGCGCGTCGTAGCCGACGATCCGCTTCACGGCCTGGTCCACGCCGCCGTGGACGTACACGCCCGACAGGTAGTTCTGGATGCCCTTCGTCGCGAGCGGGATGCTCATGAGCGTCAACGCCCACGCGACCTTGCGGAGACGATCGGTGGTGCTCACGACGTTCGCGATCAAGAGGAAGATCGCCAGGGTCTTCAGATAGAGGTCGGTCAGCAAGGCGAACGATCCACCGGGCCAGTACGACATGGGAATCGTCACGATCGCCCAGGCCAAGAGGCACGCGGCGATCTTGATCTCGCGCGTGACGCGCGTGATCGACAGGCCGCGCCCGAGCCGGTCCAGCAGCATCGCGCCGAGCGCGATGCCCGCGGCCAGCATCCCCAGACGCAGGGGCTGCAGCGCCGGGATGATGTTCTGCGGGGCGATCAGGAGCACGAAGGTGAAGCCGAGCAGCGCCCAGAACGGCAGTGACGCCCCCGCGGCGCCCGAGTCGACCGGCTCGGCGTGCGCGCCCTCGACGCCCGCGCCGGTCGCGGCCGACGCGCTCGGCGTGTCGGTCGCGCGCTGCCACCAGTGGGGATCGGGGACCGACCCGAGGGTGAAGGCCGGCTCGCTCATCGAAGCACCATCGGGACCGGCGGACGCGGCGCCGCGCCGTGTCGGCACCCGGAGGCAAAGTGGAAGATGCCGCTCGTGACGTAGCTCGCGACCGCCGCCGAGAAGCGGCCGCCCGGATCGAGGCACGAGTTCTCCCAGAGCACGCAGCGCGGAATCGTCAGCAGCGGATGGCGGCGGTCGCGATGATGGCAGGTCGTGTACGCGAAGCGGTAGCCTGCCTGCGCCACCGTCTCGACCGACTCGGCGTTGAACGCCCCGTCGGGATACGCGAAATGGTTGATCGCGATCCGGAGCCGCTCCTCCAGGAGGTGACGGGCGCCGAGGGTCTCCGCGAGCATCCGCTCCGGCCTCTCGTGCGTGAGGAGCGCGTGCGTGCGCGTGTGCGAGCCCACCGTCATGCCGCCGCGCTGCATCTCGGCGAGCATCGCCCAGCTCAGCGGCCGCAGACCGTCGAGCCGACCGGTATCGATCGCGAGCTTCTCCTCGAGCGCCGCGGTCACCCGCCCGAGACCCCACTGCGACTGGGTCGTCAGGACGTGCCGCAGTGCCCCGAACGGCTCGTTGAGCCCGCGCGCCGCCTGCTCGGCGGTCATCACCCCGAGATCGAGCAGCACCTCGCGCGCCGTCACCCAGTCGCGCGTGAGCAGGAGATAGAGCCGATCGTGGAAGAGCGCGCTGGTGCGATCGATCCAGTCCGTGACGACGAAGACCGCGGCCGGGATCCCCTTGCGCTTGAGCACGGGGAAGGCGTGCTCGTAGAGATCGCGGTAGCCGTCGTCGAACGTCACGGCGGCGGTCGGCGTGTCGAACGCGCGGCCCGCCTCGAGCTGCGCGCCGAGCTCGTCGAGCGAGACGAACCGGAAGCGGCGGCCGATCCAGTCGAGCTGACGCTCGAACATCCGCAGGCTCACCAGCATGGGCGCGATGATCGACGCGCGGCGCCGGTGGCTGTCGTCGACGACCCGGTGATAGCCGACGACCAGCGGCATCCGGCGCGTGCCGGACATGAGCCGGATCAGGCGGTCGGTCCGCGTGGCGCCGAGCATGAGCGCCAGTCCTGTCTTGAGGTGGGCGCGTCCCATGGTGGTCACCTAGCCTCCGATCCCGAGCCCGACGGCGAGGCGCTGCGCCACCGCGTCGGGCAGAACGCACCGGGCCGTCCGGCGGGCGACGCGACTCGCCTCGATCGCGCGGCGGTAGAGCCGCCCGCGCACGTGCGGCGGATAGAGCTCGAGCCGTCCGATCTCTCGGGTCCGGCGCGCCCAGTGGAACTTGTAGGCTTCGTCGCCGTGCAGGAAGTCGTATTCCCGGGCGCCTTCCTCCACGGCCGCCTTGATCGACAGGCCGACCGCGAGGAGGCCGACGCTGGCACGCGCGAGGCGCGGATCGAAGCCCGACTGATAGAAGGAGAACGTGTCGCGATAGCGGAACCCGTACACGGCCGCGATCGCGATGTCGTCCAGCCGGAGGGTGAAGAGCCGGAGCCAGCCGCGGGCGAGCGCCAGCGCGCTCAGCTCGTCGTGAAAGTCGACGAGCGTCGGGCGATCGAACGCGCTCGAGCCGCCGCGCGACTGCCAGCGCATCTGGTGCAGCGCCACGAGCTCCCGCAGCGCGGTCGCGCGGTCCGCCTCGGTCTCGACGCGCGTGAAGCGCACGCGACCGAGCCGCTCGAGATTGCGGAACCGGCGACGGAAGTTGTAGCGGTGCGCCGACCCGAGGTCGTCCAGGTACGAGTCCCAGGTATGGCCGGTGAGGTCGATGAAGGGGCACACGTCAGTCTTCGTCGAGCGAATGCTCCACTGACGCCGCCCGAGCTCCTGGGCGAAGGTCATCGGGTTCGGCGCGTCCGGCAGCACCTGGGCGAATCGGACCGCGGCCCCGGCCTCCACCAGCGAGCCCGCCAGCGCGCGAATCGCCGGCATGGCATATCCGGGCCTGACGATCAGGTCGAGATAGTCGGATCCCACGGTGCCGGTGCCGAGAAACTCCAGCGCGCCCATCGACAGCAACTTCTCGAGACGCCGCGGACGCGACGCGAGCGGCGCGAGCGCGACCAGCTCGCCGTCCGCGCGCACGGCTAGGATCGAGAGTCGCCGGGCTCCGGAGAGGTGCTTCCACCACGTGAAGAGCCACTCCCAGGTGAGGAAGAGGCAGTCCGATGGACTGGCCGCGAGCAGATCGGCCCACTCGCCCGCGAGTCGCTCGAACTGCCCGGCGGTCTCGAGCTTCTCGATCTCGACGATCGCGTCGGTGGTCATCGGGCGGACCTCGCAATGGCCCTTCGGCGCGCCGGCCGTTCGAGGAGCCGCGCGTACAGACACTCGGTTTCGCGAATCATGCGCTGGAGCGAGAACTCTTCGGCAACGCGGGCGCGCGCGCGACGGCCCAGCTCGCGGGCCGCTTCGGGGTGCTCGAGCACCCAGGTGATCGCCCGGCTGAGCGCCGCCGGGTCCCGCGGCGGAACGAGCAGCCCGTCCACCCCGTCCTCGAGCGCTTCCGCGGTTCCGCCGACCCGTGTCGCCACGACCGGTGCGCCGGCCGCCATCGATTCGAGGATCGTGTTGGAGAGCCCTTCGCTGAGCGACGGGAGCACGGACATCGTGACCGCCGAGAGCAGGCGGGGGACGTCGAGCCGGAACCCGGTGAAGAGCACGCGCTGCTGCAGCCCGAGGCGGGCCGCCCGCTCCTCAAGCTCGCGCCGGTACCCGCTGCCGTCGGGGTTGATGTTGCCGCCGATGACGAGGAAGCGCGCCTCCTTGAAGCGCGCGGCCACGGTGGCGGCGGCGTCCAGGAAATCCTCGACGCCTTTCAACCGGCTCAGGCGCGACAGCATCGCGATCAGCGGCACGCCGTCGGGGAGCCCGAGCTCCCGGCGCAGCGACGATGGGTCGCCGCCCGGCGTGAAGCGTGAGAGATCCAGACCGTTCCGGATCACGCTGATCCGGCTCGGGTCGTAGCCCTCGGCGGTCAGCCATTCCCGCACCGCCTCGGCATTCACCAGGACGTGATCGGCCAGGCGGCACCAGAGCCGGTGCACCCGCCGCTGCCGCGGCGTGAGGTGAGCGCCCGTGTCGCGAATGGAGGCCAGCACGACCGGCGTGCGCGCCATCCGGGCGGCCGGGATCGCGAACACGTTCGGATAGAAGTTGTAGCTGTGCATGATCTGGATGCGCCGCCGCCGGAGGTGCCGCGCGAAGCGGAGCTGCTGGGCCAGGGCGTGCGGGCCGTAGAGCCGCGTGACCGGGTACTCGCTGACGGCCAGCCCGCGCGCCTCGATCTGTGCGAGAAACTCTCCCGAGCGCCGGTGGCATGCGAACTCGAGATCGAACCGCGAATGGTCGAGGCCGTCCGCCAGGCTCGCGACGTGGCGCTCGGTGCCGCCGATCGCGAACAGAGTCGTGAAGGTGAGCAGCCGCACCCGATCCTCGGGCGAGGTCGACGGCCGGCGGGGCTCGAGCGCCGAGCGGGTGGTCATCAGAGCGCCACGACCCGATCGGCCGGCGCCGCGATCGTGTGGGTCGCCCCGCGCGTGTCCACGACCAGCGACGAGGTCTCGACGATCCGGGCGTAGTCGAACTCCTGATGGTCCGTGAGGATCACCACGCAGTCCGCCTCCGCGAGCCGCTCGTCCGTCACCTCGACGGCCTTCAGCGAGTGCCCCTCGAAGGCGATCTCAGGCACGTGCGGATCGGCGTACTCCACGACAGCGTCGCGGCCGATCAGGCGTGCCATGACCTCGAGGGCCGGCGATTCGCGCGTGTCGCCGACGCCGCGCTTGTACGCAATGCCGAGCGCCAGGATGCGGGCCCCGTTGAGGCAGCGCCGGCGGCGGTTCAAGCTCTCGCTCACGAGATCGACCACGTATTGCGGCATGGCCCGGTTGATCTCGTCCGCCAGGTGGATGAAGCGAGCCTCGTACCCGTTCAGGCGCATCCGCCACGCGAGGTACGCCGGATCGACGCCGATGCAATGCCCGCCGATGCCGGGGCCGGGATAGAAGGGCATGAAGCCGAACGGCTTGGTGGCGGCGGCCTGGATCACCTCGCGCGTGCTCACGCCGAGCTGCCGGCACATCAGCGCGAGCTCGTTGGCGAGCGCGATGTTCACGTTGCGGAAGACGTTCTCGTAGAGCTTGGCGAGCTCGGCCACCCGCGGGCTCGAGACCGTGACGACGCGTCCCACGATCTGGCCGTACAGGAGCGCCGCCAGCGCGGCGCACTCGGGCGTGAGGCCGCCGACGACCTTGGGAATGTCCTTCACGGCGAAGGCCGGGTTCGCGGGGTCGATCCGCTCCGGCGAGAACGCCAGGAAGCAGTCGATGCCGGGGGTGCCACCGCGCGCCTCGAACATCGGCGCCAGGAGCTCCTGAGTCGTCCCCGGGTATGTCGTCGACTCGAGGATCACGAGCTGCGCGGGCCTGAAGTGCTCGGCGGTTTCCTGCGCGGCCGCGGCCACGAAGGAGATGTCGGGATCCTTCGACTTTCTGAGCGGCGTCGGCACGCAGATGATGACCGCGTCGCACTCGCCCAGGCCCGAAAGGTCGGTCGTCGCCTGATAGCGCCCCACCTCGATCCGCGCCCGGAGCGCCTCGTCCGGCACGTCGGGCGTGTGCGACCGGCCGGCGTTGAGCATGCTGACGCGGTCGACGCTCGTGTCGAATCCTGTCACCGAAAAGCCGACTCGCGCGAACTCCACCGCGAGCGGAAGACCGACGTATCCCTGACCGATGATGCCGACGCGGGCGGAGCGCTCGGCGATACGGCGGGTGAGGTCGGCCGCGGTCACGGCCGTGTGAGGCATCACGCACTCTCCCGATGAGCGTCCACGGCCTCGGCGGACGCCTCCTCGATCTCGTGAGGAACGGACCGGTGTCCCACCACGATGATCCGAACCGTCTCGAGGAGAATCCGAACGTCGAGCCAGACCGACAGATGCTTGAGGTAGTAAAAGTCGTAGCGGATCTTTTCCACTTCCTGCTCGAGTGAGTTCGCGTAGCGGTACCGCACCTGCGCCCAGCCGGTGATACCCGGCCGCACCGAGCAGCGAAGCGAGTAGTACGGGATCGCGTCGCCGGAGACCTCGCTCAGATTGCGGGCGGTCAGCATGAGCAGCTCGAGGTTCGTCATCGGATGAGGCCGCGGGCCGACCAGGTTCATGTCGCCGCGGAGCATGTTGATCAGCTGGGGCAGCTCGTCCAGGCGGAAGCGCCGGAGCCAGTACCCGCACCGCGTGATCCGGGTCGAGTTGTCGCGCTCCCACTCGGAGTGCCGGCCCACGACCGGATGCATCGTGCGGAACTTGACCAGGTTGAACGGCATCCGATAGAGCCCGGCGCGCTGCTGGACGAAGAACACCGGGCCGCGGGACTCCAGCTTGATCGCGAGTGCGATCACCAGCATCATCGGCGCCAGCACGATCAGGCCGGCGATCGCCACGAGGAGACTGAGCGCCCGCTCGAACACGGGCTGCACGCGCGCCGTCGCGAACTCGTGCGAGAAGATGAGGCGGCTCGGCGCCATGAGCTCGAGGGCGAGCTTGCCGGTCAAGCGCTCGTACGTCTCCACGACGTCCTCGATCCGGATGCCGCGCGCCCGGGATTCGATCAAGCGGGAGAGCGGCACGCGCCCACGCCGGTCCGTGAACCCGACGATGATTCGATCCGGCCGCCGGGCCGCGATCAGGCGATCGAGGTCGATCCCGTCCTCGACCATGCCGACGAGCTTGTATCGACGGGGATGCCGCGCGATCGTTTCGACGACCCGGCGCGTGAGCGGGCTCGTGCCGACGATGAGCAGCCGCTCGCCGCGACCGCGAAAGTGACGCACACCGCCGTAGGCTCGGGAGCCGACCAGAAACGCCAGGACCAGGAGGCACGCGTACAGCGCGCCCTCGCCGAGCCGCATCTCCGGAAGGAGCTGGTGAGCCACCGCCATCACGTTCATACCCCGGCGGCGACCTGTGACGTCCGGACGGTGTGGCAACGGCGCGTCGCCAGATCGCGCAGAACGGGCCCCAGCTTGTCGGGGTCGTGCCGCACGACCGGTCCGAGCTCGAGGACGTCGGCGCGAACCGTCACCGGGCCCTGGCTGGGCAGCATGAAATCGGCATCCACCGGCACCGCGCCCTCGGAGGCGTAGCGTCCGAGGACTTTGGCCGGGATCGTCGTGGTCGGTGTCACGACGTAGTGGAGCTTGCTGAGCGGCAGACCGTGCGCGGCGAGCGCCTGGAGATGCTCGGCGGTTCCGTACCCGTCGGTCTCGCCGGGCTCGGTCATGGCGTTGCTGACGAAGATCCGCACCGCGGACGAGCTCGTCACCGCCTCGGCGACGCCGGGGACGACGAGCGTGGCGAGCAGGCTCGTGTAGAGGCTGCCGGGGCCGAGGATGATCATGTCAGCCTCGCGCAGGGCCTCCAGCACGATGGGCGTCGCCGTGGCCGTGGCCGGATCGATGCGAACGCGCTTGATCGCCGCGCCGCTTCGCGGAATCGACGACTCGCCGTACACGCACCGCCCGTCCGCGAGGTCGGCGACCAGGTGTACGCGCTCAGTCGTGGAGGGCAGGACGAGATCGTCCACGCCCAGGAGCTCGGCGGCCAGCTTGATCGCCGTCAGCCCGTCGGTGGCGACCATGTCGAGCGCCGCCAACAGGAGATTGCCGACGGGGTGCTGGGCGTCGCCGCCGTCGAACCGGTACTGGAGAGCCGCCGACACCTCGGGTGCCACGCGGGCCAGTGCCAGGAGACAATTGCGGATGTCTCCCGGCGGAATGACGCCGTACTCTTTCCGCAGGGCTCCCGAGCTGCCTCCGTCGTCGGCGGCCGTCACGACCGCCGCGATGTGGTCGCTCGCCGCCAGATGACGGCGCAGCGCCGTGAGGACAACCGGGAGCCCGGTCCCGCCGCCAATGGCGACAACGTTCACGAAGTCTCTCCTTTGTGCCGCCAACCGAGCGTCCGGCCGTGACCGTTGGCGTCCTCGTACTCCGGAGTCGGGCGCGAGCGATGGGCGTTGAACACGTAGCCCACCGCCTTCTCCGGGTCCATGGCCTTGAGCGCCTCCGCCAGGACACCGCGCGGCGTTCGATTGGACGCGACCACCAGGACGAATCCATCGACGGACTTTGCGATCAGCCGGCAGTCCGGGAACGGAACGAACGGCGGCGTGTCGAGCACGACGTAGTCGTATTGCTGCCGCGCCTCGGCCAGGAGCGCCTCGAGCTTGGGCGATCGCAAGAGCTCGTACGGCGAGGCGGCCGACACCGGTGCTTGCAGCACCGAAAGATTGAAGCGGGGTAGCTCGATCACGGCGTCCTTGAGCGCCAGCCCCGGAGTGCCCAGCGCATCGGCCAAGGTCGGCCGGGCCTGGGCGATCGCGAGGTAGCGCGCGATCGCGGGACGCCGCAGGTCCATGTCGATCAGGAGCACGCGTGCGTCGTCCGATTGCGAGAGCGCGCCGGCCAGGTTGATCGCCGTGACGGTCTTGCCGTCACCGACGCCGGGGCTCGTGACGCCGAGCACTTGCAGACTGGCGCGCTTGCGCAACGTCTCCACGAGGTGGCGAAGCACGCGGTACTGCTCGGCCGCGGCCGTGGACGGCGCCTGCAGGCTCACCAGGTGCTCGTCGAGCAACGCGGTCGCGATTCGCGGCTTCTGGACAACCGGGCGCGGAGCTTCGAAGACCGGGCGGCGGGCGTCGACCGAAGGGCGCGGGGGCTCGAACACCGGGCCCGGCGCATCGACAACCCGCCGCGGGGGGTCGATGACCTGACTCACGGCGCGCGGCGTCGGAGGCGTGAAGACCGGCGGCTGCTCCTTCTCCGGCTCGGGCCAACGGGTGACGACGGGAGCCCGCTCGCTCACCGTTTCAGCCGCCGTTTCGCCGCCGCCTCGGCCACGGCCTCGGCTGTGGCCTGCGGGGCCTCCGGCGATTCCTGCTGTGCGCTGTCTCGCTCGGCCTGCTCGAGCGCCTTGAAGAACTTGCTCATGGCATCACCGCCCGTCGGAGCGTCTCGAAGATATTCACCACACCCACGCCGGCGTCGAGGCTGAGAACGAGCCCTGTCGCCGCGACTGCCAGTGCAACCACCGAGGTCTTGACGAACCACTGCGAGCGCCGCCGCGGAATCACCCGGTTGATCGACAGGATCTTCCGCTGCGTCGGCATGCCTTCCTCGAGGTACTCGATCGCCTCGCTGACCGACGAACGGTCGATCTTGCGCGTCTGGTCGGCGTACCCGAAGAGGAGGCAGTGGTCGCCGAGAATGTTGATGACCCGCGGGATGCCGCCGGAGTACTCGGTCATCCGCTCGATCGCCGAGTCCGTGAAGATCCCCAGATCGCGCGCCCCCGCGATGCGCAGCCGGTTCCGGATGTACTGGCGAGCCTCCTCGACGGTCAACGGCGGGATCTGACACCGCAGACCGACGCGCTGCTTGAGCTGTCTGAGCTCGGGGAGGTCGAGCTTGGCCTTGAGCTCCGGCTGTCCGACCAGAAGGATCTGTAAAAGCTTGGTCGTCGCCGTCTCGAAGTTGGAGAGCAGGCGGACCTGCTCCATCGTCTCCGGCGACAGGTTCTGCGCTTCGTCGATGATGAGGACCGTGTTCTGGCGGGCGCGCTCGCGCTCGATCAGGAAGTTGTTGAACGCCATGATGCGCTGCGCGCGCGACTCTTCGCGCTTGGCGATCCCGAGGTCCGCCAGGACGTACTCGAGCATGTCGTCGAACGGCAGGGTCGAGTTGAAGATGAAGGAGACCGCCGTGTTGCCGTCGAGCCGCTGACGCAGGGCGTGGAGCAAGGTCGTCTTGCCGGTCCCCACCTTCCCGGTCAGCACGATGAAGCCTTTGCGCTCCTGGGTTCCGTAGTGGAGCTGGGCGAGCGCCTCGCGGTGGCCCGGGCTCATGTAGAGGAACCGGGGGTCCGGCGTCGCGTTGAAGGGCTTTTCCAGCAGTCCGAAGAACTTCAAGTACATGGTCGTGTCCTCAGGATCCGGTTCGCGTCAGCAGTGTGATCAGCAGATCGTTGTGCGCGCCGACATAGGCGATGCCGATGACGAGAAAGAGACCGACCACGCCCGCGCCGGCGGCCAGCCGCCAGCGCCAGCGCCGCCGCGTCCGATCGGCGCGGGTCGTGATCTCGGGAATCGTGACCAGCACCGGCAGCTTGCTGAACGACCGCAGGTCGTCGACGCCGTGGAACGAGGTGTCGAGCTGCTCGGCCAGCATCACGATCGCGGCGGTCGCCGCGCACGCCAGCGCCACGCCGAGCAGCACGAGCTTGGGACGATTGGGCGCTGCCGGCTCGCGCGGCGCAACCGCCGACTCCAGCACCTGGAACTCCTCGCGGGCGCGCCGGCGCTCGACATCGACGGCGGCCTGCGCATCGTGGTACCGCTTGAGCGCCGCATCGGAGATCTCGCGGCTCGCGCGGTAGTCGCGCGAGAGCTGCTGCAGCTCTTGCTCACGCTCGGGCGCGATCTCGACCCGGCTCTGGTAGGCGGCGATCATCTGCCGCAGCCGCTGATCCTCGGCTTTCAGCCCGGCCAGCTCGCTGTCCATGGCGCGAGGGGGCGCCGCCGCTTTCGGCGCGGAGGACTTTCCGGCGCTCGGGCCGAGCTCCGCGAGCTGCTTCTTGGTGTTCTCGATCTCCTGCTTCGTCAAGATCACGTCCGGATACTTGTCGCTGTAGGTGCGCTGGAGCTTCGCGAGGTCGAAGTTCAGCTGATTGAGGCGCATGTGCAGCGCCTCTTCGGGCGAGGCCGCGACCTGCATCTCCGAGTCGCCGGGACGCCGCATCGCGGTGCGCCGCTCCATGGTAACGACCTGGTTGTGGTTGTTGAGCGCCAGCTGGGCGTTGAGCCGCTCGAGCATCGACAGGTTGGCGGCCACCTGCTCGGGGAGCTGGCCCATGTTGCGGCGCTTGAACTCGTTGGTGCGACGATCCTGCTCGTCGAGTCGTGCTTGCGCGTCGTCCACCTCGCGCTTCACGTCCTGCAGCGATTCGTTGGCGCGCCGCTCACGGATGGTGGAGTTCTCCGCTACGTAGAACGCCGCCAGCTCGTTGGCGACATCCGCCACCATCTTCGGATCCCGCCCGCGGACGGTGATGGTGAAGGCGATCGTGGTGCCCCGCCCCTGCACCGGATCGATGCCCTTCATGTCGACCCGGACGTCACGGCGGAAGCGCGTCACGCTCTGCTCCATGTCGTCCTTGGTGTGCGGACCGTAGAGGTCATAGCGATTCAGGAGCTGCTCGAGCCGGGAGCGGCTCAGGATCTCCTCACCGATTCGGTTCAACCGCGCCTCGAGCTCGCCGGTGAGCGCGGCGCGCGACGGCGAGCTCGTCATCTCCGGCCGGGCGACGAGCACCGTGGCGGTCGCGCGATAGATGCCGGGCATGGCCAGGACGACCGTCAGCGCCGCCGCCAGGGTCGCGGCCAGGACGCCGAGGGCGAGGTACTTCCGACGAGCCCAGATCGCGGAGAACGCGGCCAGGTTCACGGCACCACCACGATGTCGCCGGGCTGCAGGATCACGTTGTCCTCTTCCTCGGCGACGATGCGGTTGTAGTTGATCGGGATCCGCTTGGTCCCGGTGCCCTCTTGCCGCATGATCACGAGCTTGGTGCGCCGGGCGAAATCGTTGAATCCACCGGCGAGCGCCACCGCGTCGAGCACCGTCGCGCGCTGGCTGATCTCGTAGCGGCCGGCCTTCCTGACCTCGCCGAGCACCGAGATCTTGTTGCTGTGCACCTCGCGCACGATGACGGACACCTCGGGCGTCGGCATGTACTCGACCAGCTTGGCCATGAGCGAGGCGCGCAGCTGCGACGGGGTGAGCCCGGCCGCCTGCACCTCGTTCAGCAGCGGCAAGGAGATCCTGCCGTCGGGCCGGACCGGCACGGTGCGGCTCACCGTCGTGTTGTTCCAGACGGCGATGTCGAGCACGTCGTCGATGCCGATCTTGTAATCCGCGCCCACGGGCGCGCCGTTGGCGGGCGCGGCCGGCGCCGGAGCGGCGTTGGTGGGCGCCGCCGCGGCGGCCGGCGCGGGCGCTCGCTTCGCCGGGTCCTGCGCGGCCGCGAGGCCGGCGATCATCAGCGACATGACGATCGAGGCGACGATGGGCTTGTACAAAATCATGATGATTCGTCCCCTTTCGTGATCTGGTGAGCGCCGTGCGATTTCGTGAACCTTCAGCGACCGGCGTCCTTCGGGCGTGACGTCGTGAGCCACACATACGACGGTACGATCTGCGGTCCTGCGCCTCAATGCGCCGAACCCCCGAATGCCCATTCGGAAAATCCCGCAGAGAGCGGTCAGGCCTTTACGCCGAGCGTGCACCGGGAACTTCGAGGGCGCTCGAGGAGTTTGATGCGTTCAGAATGTGACGGCGGTGTGACGGACGGCGGTGTGACGACGGAACGCGCCGCGGCGCGGCGCTCAGACCTGGATCAGACCCTGGCGGATCGCGTAGCGGACGACGCCGGCGGTGTTCGACGTGTCGAGCTTCTGCATGATGTGCGTGCGATGGGACTCCGCGGTCTTCACGCTGATCCCGAGCAGCTCGGCGACTTCCTTCGTGGTCTTCCCGGCCGCGACCAGCTGCAAGACCTCGCGCTCACGCGGCGTGAGCGGATCGGGGGGCAGCTCGGACTTCGCGAGGTACGCCTGGACCACCGTCCGCGAGACGCGCGGGCTCAGGTACATCATGCCGTTGAGCACTTCGTGGATCGCCCGCACCAGATCCGTCGGCGCCTGGCTCTTGACGACATAGCCCTTGACGCCCAGGCGCACGGCCTCGAGCACGTACCGATCGTCCGAGTGCATCGTCAACAAGATCAGCTTGGCGCGCGGGCAGACCGCCATGATCTCGCGGGCGGCGGTGAGGCCGTTCATGAGCGGCATGCCGTAGTCGAGCACGACGACGTCGGGCGTGGTCTCGGTGGCCAGGCGGACCGCCTCGGCGCCGTTGGCCGCCTCGCCCACCACCTCGAATCCCTCGCGTTGCAGCAAGAGCCGCAGACCCTGTCGCACGATCGTGTGGTCGTCCGCCAGCAGTACGCGCGTGGCCATAAGAGGAAGTCTAAGGACTTGGCCGAGGACGCAAATCCGGCAACCGCCGCATATGGGGGGCGGTAATTACCCGGCGCGGCGGGGCAGACCCCCGCCGCCGCCCGCTCAGGGCTGGATCAGGCCCCGGCGCACCGCGTAGCGGACGAGCCCCGCGGTCTCGTGGATGTCGGTCTTCTTCATGATCCGCGTGCGGTGTGACTCGGCGGTCTTGAAGCTGATACCGAGGAGACGAGCGATCTCCTTCGTCGACTTGCCCTCCGCGACCAGCTGGAGCACTTCGCGCTCGCGCGAGGTCAGCGGGTCGGCCGGCATTTCCGACTTGGCCAGGTAGGCCTCGACCACGGCGTGCGAGATGCCGGGGCTCAAGTACATCATGCCGCGCAGCACCTCGTTGATCGCGCGCACCAGATCGGCCGACGCCTGGGTCTTGACGACGTAGCCCTTGATGCCCGCGCGCACTGCCTCGAGCACGTAGTGATCGTCGGTGTGCATCGTGAGCAAGATGGCGCGCGCGCGCGGACAGATCTTGAGGATCTCGCGCGCGGCGTCGAGCCCGTTCAGGAGCGGCATCGAGAAGTCGAGGACGGCGACGTCCGGGCAGCGCTCGCGGGCCTCGCGCAGCGCCTCCTGCCCGTCGCCCGCCTCCGCGACGACCGCGAAGCCCTCGCGCTCCAGCAAAGCCTTGAGCCCCTGCCGGACGATCGCGTGGTCGTCAGCGAGGAGAATCCGATTCGGCATTGTCCGCCTCCACCGGTACGGTGAGGATCAATTGAGTTCCGCCACGCGGGCTGGCGATGATGTCCAGGGTTCCACCGACGGCGTGCAGCCGCTCGCGGATCCCGGTGAGCCCGAGACCGCGCTCGCCCCGTCGGGTCAGGACGGCCGGCACGTCGAATCCGACCCCGTCGTCGCGGATGACACCGCGCAGGAAGCGGCGATTCCGCATGAACTTGATGTAGACGCGCGTCGCCTGCGCATGCTTCGTGACGTTGGTCAGCGCCTCCTGGACGATGCGATAGAGCGCGGTCTCGGCCGGCGCCGGCAGCCGCTTGCCCGGCGAGCCCTCCACCGTGATCGCGAGGCCCGTGCGCTTCGAGACGCCGTCGGCCAGGAACTCGAGCGCGGGGCCGAGCCCCAGGTCGTCGAGGATCGTCGGACGCAACTCGTGCGACAGGTGGCGCAGTTGCTCCTCGATCTTGTCCAGGAGCCCGCGCACGTCCTCCAGACGCCGCGCCGCGGGGGCCGGCAGATCACGGGCGATGTCGGCCAGGCCGATGTGCACGGACGCCAGCAGCTGGCCGGCCTCGTCGTGCAGCGCGTGGGCGATCCGCTTGACCTCTTGCTCCAGCGCTTCGTTGAGGTGGCGCAGCGCCCGCTCGGCGCGCTTGCGGTCGGTGATGTCGCGCGCGACGCCCAGCACACCGACGATGCGCGAGCCGCGCGCCAGCGGCGTGGCGACGAACTCGCCCGGGATGGTAAAGCCGGATTTGGCGCGCACGCCCAGCTCGAAGAGCGGCGGCACCTGCCCCTTGAGCACGGCCTGGTAGATCTCGGCGGCGCGCGGCCGATCGTCCGGATGCACGAGCGGCAAGAAGTCCTTGCCGATCCACTCGGTGCGCGACCAGCCGGTGACCGTCTCGAAGACCGGATTCATCGACAGGATCCGGCCGTCGGGCGAGAGCGTGAAGATGATGTCGCGCGCGGTGTCGACCACGCTGCGGTACCGCTCCTCTGACTCGCGCAGGGCGGCGTTGACCTCCTGGCTCCGGCGATGGGACATCTCGAACGGCAGGAGGCTCTCGACGATGAACCGGCTCGCGGCACGGAGCGTGCTCGAGCTCTCCTCGCGCGTTCGCACGCGCATGAGCGACTTCAGGAGGGCGCGATGCTGGATGGCCGCCATGTCGTGCACGCCGACGCCGTCGCTGAGCGCCTTGCGACCCATGTCGCAGGCCTCCTGGAGCGCGGCCTCGCCGCGTCCCGCGACATATTCCTGGAGCGCGCGGGCGTACTGCTTGGCGAGGTCGCGGAGCTCCGGATTCACGCGGCCCCGAGATAGCGCACAACAAGGACGAGGGCGTCGTCGGCCTGCGTGCCCCACCGCGCCAGCACGTGGTCGGCGAGCGCCTGCGGCTCCTGATAGGGCAGCGCCGCGTCCAGAAACTCGCTGCGGATGCCGTCGGTCGCGACGATCAGCATGTCGCCCCGACGGATGCGGGCGATCCGGGCCACGAGCGGCGGCAGACGGACGCCGACGACGCCTCCCCGCACGAGGAGCGCGTCGGGCGGCGGGCCGCCCGAGACGGGCGCCCGCAGAAGCCGGCCCTCGACGTTACCGACGCCGAGCCACGTCATCGTCTCGTCGGGGACGCTGAACGACGCGGCGCTGATCACGGCGCCGCGCGTTCCGATCAGGCTCTGGTGGCAGTCCCGGAAGAGCTGAGCGAGCGGCCGATCCCCGCCGCGCTCGAGCGCCCTCACCGCGACCTTCGCGGCGTTCGCGGCTTCAGCGCCGTGTCCCAGGCCGTCCACGACCGCGACGAGCCCGCCGTCCGGGGTGGACAGGACCAGGTGACGATCGCCGGACTCGCTCTGGCCCGGCTGGGCGAGCTCGGCGACGGCCCACTCGATCGGCGCGTTGATCAACGTCTCCATCGGCGGACCGTGATCGTCGTGCCCTTTAGGTCGAACGTGATCTCGAAGTCGTCCATCGGATTCCGCGTGCCCAGAAGGCTCAGGTCGATGCATGCAATGGTCAACGCCGCCACCGCCGGACCGTGATCGTCGTGCCCTTCCCGTAGTCCGAGGTGATCTCGAAGTCGTCCATCAGCCGCCGGGTGCCGGGCAGCCCGAGGCCCAGACCGCCCGAGGTGGAATAGCCGTCCTGCATGGCCAGGCCGATGTCGGCGATACCCGGGCCGTCGTCGGCGGCGACCACCTCGATCCCCCGCTTGCCGTTGTTCTGCACCAATCGCAGTATGATCTCGCCGCGCACCGCGTAGCGGACGATATTCCGCGCCAGCTCCGAGATCGCGGTGGCGACGACGGCCGTGTCGGTGGACGGAAATCCGCACTGTGACGCCAGCTCGCGCCCCTTCTGCCGGGCCGAGACGACGTCGGAGTCACAATCTATGGAAACACGCACCTCATCAGCGATGAGTCCGGACCTCCTGAGCGTGCGCATTGCCTTTGCGGTTGAGGTACGCGAGGCCTTCCTCCAGGTCCAGCGAGGTCGCGACGCCCTCCAGGGTGAGCCCGAGCTTGACCATCGAGAAGGCGACCTCCGGCTGAATGCCGACGATCACGGTCTCGGCGCCGCGCAGTCGGATCATGTAGGCCACGTCCCGCAAGGTGCGGGTCGCGAACGAATCGATCACGTCGAGCGCGGTGACGTCGACGATGACTCCACGGGCCCGGACCTTGCTGACCTGGAGCACCAGGGTGTCGCGCAGCTGCTTGAGGTCCTCGTCGGTCAGCGCCGACTGCACCGTGGCGATCAGATAGGCGCCCTGCTTGAGGATCGGAACCTGCACGCCCTTGTCCCCTTAGGCGGAATGCGCCGTGGGCTCCTGCATCAGGACGACCTTGTAGCCGAGCAGCCGCTCGGCCTCCTCGATACCACCCTGGAGTCGCCGACCGTGTTCATCTTCCCCAGGTCTACCCCGATACTAACAAGGGTCTGGGGTCGTAGACGGATGCGGCTTCGGCGAAGAGCTCTTCCCTCGTCATGCCACATCTTGGCTTCCATTCATCGGGTCCTCCTGGCCTTGCGCGACATGCTCGACACGGGTCGAGAGCGCGGGCGCGTGCGGTAACAGAACAACTCTAGGGGGTCATATGCTGACCCTCCCATCAGGTGTTTACCTGACCATTCGCGCGGAAATCCCAGGACGGGCTCGCGCGAGCCTTCGGCGGGCGAACAAAGAACTCTTCTTACGATGCGCGACGGTCGAGGGGCGTCGAGCGGATCTGGGCTCGGACCTCGGCCATGAACGCGACCGCGTGCTCCTCGCAGATGCCGTGCGAGATGCCGGGATAGTCGAGTGGCTCCTTCTCCCGGAGCACCGTCACCGTCCCTGACGCTGACACCACGCACAGACGACGGTCATGGCGACCTCCCTCGTTCCGTAGTCCTGAAAGCCACGATCGCCCGCGTCGCCGATCCGTCACAATCGGGACTTTCCCGGCCGGGGCCGGCGGAAGATCCCCTGGCGCGCGCGTAAGAAAGCCGCTTGCGCCAGGCCTGGCGAGGCTGTTATTGATTGGCGGAATCATCGACAGACCCACGAAAAGCCATGGGAAAACTGGACGGGAAAGTCGCGGTGGTGACGGGCGCCTCGCGCGGCATCGGCGCCGAGATCGCGCGGCTCTTCGCGGCCGAAGGCGGCCGGGTGATCTGCGCCGCGCGCACCCTGCGCGAGGGCGATCACCAGCTGGCGGGCTCGCTCGAGACCACGGTCGCGTCGATTCGCGCCGCGGGCGGTGAGGCGCGGGCGTTCACCGCCAACATCGCCGAGCCCGCCGAGTGCGAGACGCTGATCGGCGCCGCGCGTGAGAGCTACGGCCCCATCGACGTGCTCGTCAACAACGCGGCGCTCACCTACTACCTGCCGATCAAGGACTTCCCGCTGAATCGGTGGCTGCGCTCGTGGGCCGTGAACTTCCACGCCCCATTCGTGCTGAGCCAGCTGGCGCTCGCCGAGATGATTCCGCGTGGTACGGGCGCGATCGTCAACATCTCGTCGGGCGCCGCGATCGGGCCCGGACGCGGCCCGTATCCTGATCCGGCGATCGGGGCGCGCGGCGGCACGTGCTACGGCGCGGAAAAGGCGGCGCTCGAGCGCTTCTCGCAGGGCCTCGCCGCCGAGGTCTATCAGTACGGCGTGTCGGTGACGTGCGTCTCACCCTCGCAGATCGTGCCGACACCAGGCACCGTCTACCACCGTCTCGTCAAGAGCATCGACGACCCTCGCGGCGAGGGGCCGGAGCTCATGGCGAAGGCGGCGCTCCTGCTCGCGACCGAGCCGATCGAACGAGTCTCCGGACGCGTCACGTACAGCCAGCAGATCCTGAAAGAGTTCGGCTGGATCACGGATGGGCGCGGCCGGGGCGTCGAGACGCCGGGCAGCGGCTACTCGCAGATCTAGCTCGTCTCGAACACCTCGTCGCGCATGTGTCCTCAGGGGATCGGGATGTTGCGGGGTAGGTCTGCTTGGCGCGGTCCGCGACGGTGCATCATGAGGCCGAACCAAACGAGCGCGCGCACTATCGTCGAGACCCGCCGAGGATTCCGCCGAGCACGCCGCGGATGATCTGCCGCCCGATCTGGCTGCCGACCGTGCGCGCGGCCTGCTTGGCCATCGCTTCGACCATGCCCTGGCGGCGCTTGTTGCCCCAGAGGATCTCGCTCACCTGCGAGCCGAGGCCGGTCTGCCGGCGTCCTGCTCGGCGCGGATGCGGCCGGGGCTTGCGACGGCGCATCGCTCGGCTTCGCCGCCGGCGCACCGGTCGACACGGTCCGATTGTTCAGGATCTCGTAGGCCGACTCCCGATTCACCCGCGTGTCGTACTTGCCACCGATCGGGCTCCGCGAGCGGACCGTCGCGCGCTCCTCCGGCGTGATCGCGCCCATGCGGCAGCGCGGGGGGCAGATCATCGTGCGCTCGACCGGCATCGGCACGCCCTTGTCCTGGAGCGTCGACACGAGCGCCTCGCCCACGCCGAGCTCGGCGATCACCTTGGCGACGTCGAGCTTGGGGTTGGCCACGAACGTCTCGGCCGCGGTGCGCACCGCCTTCTGGTCGCGAGGCGTGTAGGCGCGCAGCGCGTGCTGGACTCGATTGCCGAGCTGGCCCAGGATCTCGTTCGGCACGTCGTCGGGGAACTGCGAGCAGAAGTAGACGCCGACGCCCTTCGATCGGATGATCCGGACGACCTGCTCGACCCGCTGGCGCAGCGCCGACGGCGCATCGTCGAAGAGCAGGTGCGCCTCGTCGAAGAAGAAGACCAGCTTCGGCTTGTCGAGATCGCCGACCTCCGGGAGATTCTCGAAGAGCTCCGAGAGGAGCCACAGGAGGAAGCTCGAGTAGAGCCGCGGCTTCAGGATGAGCTGGTCGGCCGCCAGGATGTTGACGAGCCCGCGGCCGCTCGTATCCGTGCGCATCAGGTCCTTGAGGTCGAGCGCCGGCTCGCCGAACAGCGCCTCCCCGCCCTCGCGCTCGAGCCCGAGGAGCGCGCGCTGGATGGCCGCAATCGACTGCGTGCTGATCAGCCCGTACTTCGTCGAGATCTCCTTGCGGTTGTCGGCGACGAAGTCGAGCAGCGCGCGCAGGTCGTCGAGATCGAGCAGCAGGAGCCCGCGGTCGTCCGCGAGCTTGAAGGCGATCTCGAGCATGCCCTCCTGCGTGTCGTTGATCTCGAGCATGCGCGCCAGCAGGCTCGGGCCGACCTCGCTGATCGTCGCGCGGACGGGATGGCCGGCCTTGCCGTAGAGATCCCAGAACACCACGGGGCTGGCTTCGTTGGTGTAGCCCTGCATGCCGATCTGGGTGACGCGTTCGCGGATCTTGTCGTTCGGCGTGCCCGCCATCGACAGGCCCGCGACGTCGCCCTTCACGTCGGCCATGAACACCGGCACGCCCAGACGCGAGAAGCCTTCCGCCATCACCATCAGCGAGATCGTCTTGCCGGTGCCGGTGGCGCCGGCGACCAGGCCGTGGCGGTTGCCGTACCTGGGCAGCAGGTGAACGGGCCGGTCACCCTTGCCGATCAGTATGTCGTCCACGCCGGGCCTCCCTCCGAGCCGGTGGGCTCTCTGCTCGATCGCGGTGCGCGCCGCAGCCCGTCGTGGGGCTGAGGCCCCGCCGGGCTAGGCGCGCATATAGCGCATATGGATAGATAGGTAACACACCGCCGAGTGCGTCATGCGTCCCGTATAATGACGGGGCCCCGGGGGAGGTGCGACGTGTCCGAGACCGCCGACCGTGACGACCGTCACGACATCAGGAGCTGGCTCGACGCCCTGACGAAGCAAGAAGAGCAAAAGCTCATCGAGCTCCTGCGCCAGCGATATCCACAAGGTGGCGACGATCGCCGTCGAAAGAAAGAGTAACGGGCGGGCCGCATGGACTGGCAAAAGGAGCTGGACGAGCTGAGGCGTCGCGAGGAGCTCGCCTCGCAGCTGGGCGGGCCCGAGCGGGTGAAGCGCCAGCACGACGGCGGCCGCCTGACGATTCTCGAGCGCGTCGCCAAGCTCGCCGACCCCGGCAGCTTCCACGAGATCGGCAAGATCGCCGGCAGCGCGAGATACGACGCGAAGAATGACCTCGTCGCGTTCACGCCTTCGAACTTCGTGTTCGGCCGCGCCGAGGTCGACGGGCGGCCGGTCGTGATCGGCGGTGACGACTTCACCGTGCGCGGCGGCTCGGCCGACGCGACCATTCGCGGCAAGCACAACCAGTGCGAGCGGATGGCCCACGACCTGCGCCTGCCGTTGATCCGACTGGTCGAGGGCTCCGGCGGCGGCGGCTCGGTGAAGACGATCGAGACGACGGGCCGCGCCAATGTGCCGGGTGTCGACGGCTGGGAGTGGGTCGTCAGCAACATGGCGACGATCCCGCGCGTGGCGCTCGGCCTCGGCTCGGTCGCCGGCCTCGGCGCCGCCCACCTCGCCGCCGCGCACTACTCGATCATGGTGAAGAACCTCTCGGCGCTCTTCGTCGCCGGCCCGCCGGTGGTCGAGCGCCTCGGCCAGAAGCTCACCAAGAACGAGCTCGGCGGCTGGGAGATCCAGCTCAAGGCCGGCGCCGTCGACGACGCCGTCGACAGCGAGGAAGAAGCCTTCGCGCGCGCGCGGCGCTTTCTCTCGTACCTCCCGTCGTCGATCGACGACGTGCCGCCGCGCGGGCCCCGCGGTGACGATCCGCAGCGCCGCGACCCGTGGCTCTTCGAGGCGATCCCGCACGATCCGCGCAAGCCGTACAAGATGCGGCGCATCGTCGAGTCCGTCGTCGACCAGGGCTCGTTCTTCGAGGTGGCGCCGCTCTACGGTCGCTCGGTCATCACCGGCTACGCGCGTCTCGACGGCTGGCCGGTCGCGCTGATGGCGAGCGATCCGTACTTCTACGGCGGCGCCTGGCCGGCCGACACCTGCCAGAAGGTCGAGCGCTTCCTCGACATCGCGCAGACGTTCCACCTTCCGGTCGTCTATCTGGTCGATTGCCCCGGATTCCTGATCGGGCTCGACGCCGAGAAGAGCGGGACGATCAAGCAGGGCGTGCGCGCCATGTCGGCGATGTGGCAGACCACGATTCCGTGGTGCGCGGTGATCGTGCGCAACTCGTTCGGCGTGGCCGGCGCCGCCCATCGAAATCAGAGCCGCTACTGCATGCGCTACGCGTGGCCGTCGGGCCGCTGGGGCTCGTTACCGCTCGAGGGCGGGATCGAGGCCGCCTATCGCGCCGATCTGGACGCGGCGCCGGACCGGACGGCCAAGATGGCGGAGATCGAAGATCGGCTCAACAAGCTCCGCTCGCCGTTCCGCTCGGCCGAGACCTTCTGGATCGAGGAGATCGTCGACCCGCGCGACACGCGGCCGCTCCTGTGCGAGTTCGCCAACCTCACGGCGCCGCTCCGGCGGCCGGGGCCGTCGACCTTCGGCATGCGAGGATAGGCGGGACGGAGCAGGACGATGGCGGACAAAGCGCGCAAGCCGCACACGCTGCCAAAAGACTTCACGCGGATCCTCTGCATCTCCGCGCACCCGGACGACAACGAGTTCACGATCGCGGGGAGTGTCGCCCGCTGGGCGCGTGAGGGCCGCGACGTCGTGTTCTGCCTGGTCACGACCGGCGGCTCCGGCACCAACGAGCACACGCCGGACAACACGGGGCTGATCCCGATCCGCGAGCGCGAGTCGTGGGACGCCGCGAAGATCCTCGGCGTGAAGGACATCGTCTTCCTCGGCTATCAGGACGGTGTCGTCGAGCCGACGATCGCGCTGCGGCGTGACCTGACGCGCGTGATTCGCCGCGTCAAGCCGCACGTCGTGGTGTGCGGCGATCCGACGATGCGCTGGTACGGCAACGAGTACCTGAACCACCCCGACCACCGCGCGGTCGCCAGCGCGGCGCTCGACGCGGTCTTTCCGTCCTCGGAGACACGCGTGATCTTCCAGGAGCTCCTCGCCGAGGGGCTCGAGCCGCACAAGGTGAAAGAAGTCTTCATCAGCGGCGCGCTCCACGACCGACACCTACATCGACATCACCGACACGCTCGCGCCTGAAGTGCTCAGGCGCTCAAGGCGCACGTCTCGCAGGTGGGCAAGGGCGAGTGGGTCGACGAGCTCTTGCGCGCGTGGGCGCTTCGCGACGGCAAGGAAGTCGGCGTCGAAGCACGCCGAGGGGTTCAAGCGGATGGCGTTGTGGCGCGACGAGACCTAGGGGCCCCGGTCCTGTACTGCACCACCCGGTGGGAGATTCATGTTCTGCGCCGCGTACAAGTCTCAGAATCCCGACGGCAACCATTTCTGCGGGAATTGCGGAGCGACGCGACGAGCGCGGGCGGACTCCACGTTCCCTCACCCGCCGGCAGGATCGAGGGCGGCGTGTCCTTCGGCCAGTACAGGCGCATCACCAGGTAGATCGGGCCGGCCGGCGCGGGTAGCCAGTTGGATTCCCTGGCCCGCCCCGGCGTCTTGTTCTGGATGAAGAGCGTCAGCGACCCATCGGAGTTCGTCTGCGCTAACGAGTACCTGAATCACCCCGACCACCGCGCGGTCGCCAGCGCGGCGCTCGACGCGGTCTTTCCGTCCTCGGAGACGCGCGTGATCTTTCAGGAGCTCCTCGCCGAGGGGCTCGAGCCGCACAAAGTGAAAGAAGTGTTCATCAGCGGCGCGATCCCGTCCGACACCTATATCGACATCACCGACACGCTCGCGCTCAAGTGCTCCGCGCTCAAGGCGCACGTGTCGCAGGTGGGTAAGGGCGAGTGGGTCGATGAGCTGCTGCGCGCGTGGGCGCTGCGCGACGGCAAGGAGGTCGGGGTCAAGCACGCCGAGGGCTTCAGGCGGATGGCGCTCTGGCGCGACGCCAGCTAGATCCGGGGCTATCGGACCTTCGTCCCTGGCCACTGCGACTACACCGACATGCCGACCCACTCGCCCGCGAGTGGGTCGACGAGCTCCTGCAGCGCGGGGGGCCTCCTGACCTCCGATCACCGCCTACGTCAGCACCAGAATGACGCTCGTGAGGACGCCAAAGAGCGCGAGCAGCTGAACACCTTTCATCCAGTGACTCTGGCCGTCGGAGATGGCACGCCCATCAGCACCACGCAAAGCAAGGGGCTCACGGCCATCGCCGGCTTGAACGCAAAATCCATTGGAGCCTTCCCGAGGACCAAGCTCAGGAGCACCAGGGCCGGAGCCACGAAAAGCGCCTGCTGGACGCTCGAGCCCAC
Source organism: uncultured Candidatus Rokubacteria bacterium (assembly GCA_963789955.1). GTDB lineage: Bacteria > Methylomirabilota > Methylomirabilia > Rokubacteriales > CSP1-6 > AR31. The sequence goes on along the minus strand of CAWBMV010000001.1, from coordinate 367,165 downwards.
ACACACGCTGAACGCCAGGTCCATCCGATCCTTCCGCGCTGCTTTGATCGCGGTGACCAACCCCGAGACGTTGCCGATCGTGCCCATCAGAATGATGCCCATGAAGACCTGACTGAGACCCAGCGCGGTTGCTGCCGGCGTCACCGAGTCGACCAGGATATCGCTGAGCCACACGGCACAGAGCGATGAGGCCAGCAAGGCCGCGACGGAAACCGGCAGTGACCAGCGAGACTCGTCTGAACAGCTTCGACCTCTTCGGGCGTGTCCATGACGTCCTTGTGAGTCCGTAAACTGAAGACCAGGTACAGCACGTACGTGATCAAAAGGACGAGCGCGACACAGACCGACAACACGACGAGCCGATGGGTGTCGAACTGCGGCGACGCCGCGACATAGGCGGAAGGGAACAGAAGAGCGACGATCGCCAGAAGCATCAGGGACGAGTAGGATCGTGCGCTGATCGTGCTGTACGCTTGCAGGTGATAGCGAAGGCCACCGAGGAGCATGGCCACTCCAAGGACGAGCAGCAGGTTGACGATGATGCCGCCGACGATCTGCGCCTTCAGGAAATCCTGCAAGCCCAGCCGCAGAGTGGCCACGCCGATGAAGAGCTCCGGGAGGTTCCCGAACGTCGCGTTGACCAGTCCTCCACGCTCTGTCCGAGATACGTCGCGAGCGAGTCTGTGGACTTCTCGATATATAACGACGCGGGGATCATCGCGACTATGCTGCAAAAGAACAGCAGGGTCGTGCGATCGCCGGCCAGCTGGTGCACAAGAAATGTCGCCGGGATGGCGAGCAGCAAAACTCGTAGAATCATGTCAGGGTCTCCTCGATGCTTCGGCTGGGGAAGGCCATTGAGCGCGCCATCGTAACCCGTCCTGAACGCGGGGACAGACAGCGTCTGGCGGATGGTGACGAGCAACCAGGGCGGCGCTGAAGATTGACGGAGGGTCGTCGGCCCGCCTGAGACGATCGCGTCCCTGACATACAGCACGTGTTCGAGGAAGATCGGCATGAGCAAACCGGGGGATCGCGACCGCAGAGCATTTCTCAGAGCCGCGGGCATGGCCGGCGCGGTCGCGCTCGTTGGTTCCGCGCTCCCCGGCCGGATCGCCTGGGCGGCCGCGCTGACCAAGGCGCAGCGCGACCGGCTGACGCAGGACGAGATCATCCAGCTGATGAAGAAAGGCAATGAGCGCTTCCGCATGGGCCGGAAAACGACGCAAGATTACCTGGCTCAGCAGCGAGCCAGCGCGAAGGGACAGTATCCGGCCGCGGTGATCCTGAGCTGCATCGACTCTCGCGCACCCGCCGAGACGGTCATGGACCTCGGCATCGGCGACGTGTTCAATGCGCGCGTGGCCGGCAACATCGCCAACGACGACATCCTCGGGAGCATGGAGTTCGCCTGCAAGATAGCCCGCGCCAAGGTCGTGCTGGTGATGGGCCACACCGCGTGCGGCGCGATCAAGGGCGCCATCGACCGGGCCCAGCTCGGCAATCTCACCGGGCTGCTCGCGAAGATCCAGCCAGCGGTGGATGCCACTTCGTATCAGGGCGAGCGCTCCGCGAAGAACTATGCCTTCGTCGACGCGGTCGCTCGAAAGAATGTCGAGCTCACCATGGCCGGGATCCGCAGTGGCAGTGCCGTCATCGCCGAGCTCGAGACCGCGGGCGCCGTCAAGATCGCCGGGGCGATGTATAACCTAGAAACGGCGGTCGTCGATTTCCTGTCCTCGGCACCCAGATCATAGGCATCTACTGTTCGCCGATCGGCAGGGGTGACCGCGCGCTGCGGGAACTCAAAGCCAAGGGCGCCCAACTCATCGGCGTCTCGCACTATCTCGGGCTCCTCCTGGGCGAGACGCCGAGCGATGCCAACTAACTGAAAGACAGGCAAGGAGACAAAGGATGGGGTACGCACGCAAAGTTTTGCTCGGCCTCCTGGTGGTGTGCACCGCCGGGGCGCTGGCGGACACTCCAGCATCCGCGCAGCAGAAACCCAACATCGTCATCATCTGGGGCGACGACATCGGCCAGTCCAACATCAGCGCCTACTCGCGCGGCGTGATGGGCTACCAGACGCCCAACATCGACCGGGTTGCCAGGGAAGGCATGATGTTCACCGACTACTATGCCGAGCAGAGCTGCACGGCCGGCCGGGCGTCGTTCATCACGGCCAATCCGGCCTGCGCACCGGCTTGACCAAGGTCGGCTTGCCGGGTGCCGCGGTAGGGTTGCAAAAAGAAGATCCGACGATTGCCGAGCTGCTGAAAGCACAGGGCTATGCCACTGGCCAATTCGGTAAGAATCACCTGGGCGACCGCAACGAGTACCTGCCCACCGTGCACGGTTTTGACGAGTTCTACGGCAACCTCTATCACCTGAACGCCAACGAAGAGCCGGAACTGCCGGACTATCCGAAAGACCCGGCGTTTCTCGGCAAATTCGGCCCGCGCGGCGTGCTCGACTGCAAGGCCTCGAGCACGGACGATGCGACGGTAGATCCGCGATTCGGCAAGGTGGGCAAGCAGGTGTGCAAAGACACTGGCCCGCTGACCAAGAAGCGGATGGAGACCATCGACGATGACGTCGCCGACCGCGCCGTGGACTTCATCAAGCGGCAAAACCAGGCCGGCAAGCCGGCCTTTGTCTGGGTGAACTTCTCTCACATGCACTTCCGCACCCACACCAAGCCGGCGAGCATCGGCCAGGCGGGGCGTTTTCAGAGCCCGTATCACGACACCATGGTCGACCACGACAAGAATGTCGGCACGGTTCTCAAAGTGCTCGACGACCTGGGCATCGCGAACAATACCTTCGTCATGTACAGCACCGACAACGGCCCGCACATGAACTCCTGGCCGGATGCGGCGATGACGCCATTCCGCAGCGAGAAAAACTCGAACTGGGAAGGCGCCTACCGGGTGCCGGCCATGATCCGCTGGCCAGGCAAAATCAAACCGGGCAGTGTGTCCAACGAAATTGTCGCCCACCTCGATTGGCTGCCGACCTTTCTAGCCATGGCCGGCGACACGCAGGTGAAGGACAAGCTGCTCAAGGGCTTCAAGGCCGGCGACATGACCTACAAGGTTCATCTGGACGGCGACAACCTCGTCCCCTACCTGACTGGGCAAGTCGCGAAAAGCCCGCGGGAGTCGTTCCTATATATCAACGACGACCAGCAATTGACCGCGCTGCGATATGACAACTGGAAGCTCGTGTTCATGGAGCAGCGGACCCCGGGAACGATGCTTATCTGGGCGAACCCGTTCACCAGCTTGCGGGTCCCGAAGATGTTTAACCTCCGCACGGATCCGTACGAGCGGGCGGACATCACGTCGAACACCTACTGGGACTGGCTTCTCGATCATGCTTTTTTGATGGTCCCCGCGCAGGCCTACGTGGGTCAGTTCCTGATGACCTTCAAGGACTACCCACAGCGGCAGAAGGCGGACAGCTTCAACCTGGATGAAGTTCTTCGCAAGCTCAAGGAAAGCTCTTCGAAGTAGGACGGGCATCAATCCACCGGGCCGCATCTGCGTAGAACAGATGCGGCCCGGAGGGTGAAATGATTAAAAGGGAGACGACTATGGAAACCACATACGAAGAACCGTCTCTCTCTCGTCGTGAGTTCCTGGCCGGCGCAGTCGCAGTCGGCGCGACGATTGTCTTGCCTGAACAAGTCGCCGCGGCAGCGGACGGGAAAAAGACCTTCACCATCCTGCACACCAACGACATGCACTCGGCGTTCATCGGCATGGGTCCAGCCGCGCACGCCGTTCACGCTTAACGACGACACCACCCGGGGCGGATACGCGCGTCTGGCCGGCCTGATCGCGAAGAGGAAGGATGCGCGCAAAGCTCAGGGCCCGGTGTTGGTGCTTGACGCGGGCGACTACAGCATGGGAACCGCGTTCGGCGCCGCCGGCCGCGAGACCGGCGGCGAGCTGCAGCTCATGTCCCGGATGGGCTACGACGCCACCACCTTTGGCAATCATGAATTCGACCTTGGGCCGGATGGTTTGGGCAAGTCGATCGGCGTGGCCAGCAAAGCCGGCCGGGTTCCGGCGGTGCTCGCCTCCAATACCAGTTCCGCGGGGAGCGACCCAACGCTGGCCGGCCTCCAGCGTCTGGTCAAGGCTGGGGTGATTCGCCGCCACCTCGTGATCGAGCGCGAGGGCATTCGCTTCGGCCTCTTCGGGGTGCTCGGCAAGGAGGCCATCTTCTACACCAGCGGCGGTGCGGTGTCGTTCTCCGACGCCATCGAGACCGCCAAAGAGATGGTGAAGGTCCTTCGCGAGACGGAAAAGGTGGATGTGATCATCGCGCTCAGCCACGGCGGCCTCGAGAAAGGGAAGGACGGGCGTTACACCGACGGCGACGACGTGCGCCTGGCCAAAGCCGTGCCGGGCATCGACGTCGTGATCGGCGGCCACAGTCACACGGCGCTGCAAGAGGCGATCATCATCAACGAGCGCACGCCCGTCGTCCAGACCGGGAAGGAAGGCGAGAACCTCGGCGAGCTGGTGATCACCCTGGACGGCGGCAAGCTGACGGTCGAGTCCTACCGGCTCTACGCGATCGACGACACCGTTGCCGGTGACCGAGCCACTGCCGACGCGATCGATGAGCTCAAGAAGTCTGTCAGCGCGGCCGTGTTTGCGTCCCGCGGGTACCGCATCGATCAGCCGCTGGCAGTGGCGCCGCGGGACCTGCCCAACACGTTCACCGACATCGCCGCGAGCACACCCCTTGCCAACCTCGTCACCGACGCCTTCAGAAGCGCCACGAAGGCGGACGTCGGCTTCAGCGCCAACGGGCTGATGCGCGCCGGGCTTACACGGGGAAAGTCAGGCGTGCAAACGGTCTACGATGTGTTCGCCGTGGCGCCCCTCGGCGCGGGCGTCGTCGATCCCACGGCCGGCAGCGCACTCGTGACCGGCTACTTCACAGGCCTGGAGCTGAAGAATCTGCTCGAGTTTCTGCTCGTGGACAGCCCCGCTCACCCCGGGGAGTATTTCCCTCGCGCGTCCGGCATGCGGTTCGGCTACGACCCGTCGCGCCCGAAGTTCGACGTCGTGACGACCATCGAGATGGGAGACCTCGACCGCGGCTACCGCACGATCGACATCAGCGGGAAGGACCAGCGGTTGTACAGTCTCACGTGCCCCCTGTATCTCGGTTTGATCGTCATGGCCATCCCGAAGTACACCAAGGGCAAACTGGCTCTGGTTCCCAAGAACAAGGCGGGTCAGCCCCTCAAGTCGAAGGTCGAGGCTCTCGACGCGCCTCGCGACAACAACTCACCTTACCTGCTGCCGCCGCCCGGAAGGACGGACAAGGGCAGTATCGCCACCGGGACGGGAAAAGATGCCGGCCGCGAGATCAAGGAATGGCAGGCGATCATGGATCACCTGCGCAGGCTGCCGGTCAAGACGAAAGGCGAACTACCCACCATCCCGGTTGACGGGCGCGCCGCAGAGGTCCGGGCGATCAAAGTGGATCTGCCTGGACGGAATTAGCGCGGACGTGCTACTTCGACTCGACGATCTTGTGGCGCTGGGTGCCGAGACCGGTGATGCCCATCTCGACCACGTCGCCCGGCTGCAGGTACCGCGGCGGCTTCGCGCCATGGCCGACGCCCGCCGGTGTACCCGTCGAAATCACGTCGCCGGTTCGGAGCGACATGAAGCGACTCACGTAGGCGATCAGTGACGCGACCGAGAAGATCATCTTGCCGGTGTTGCCGTCCTGCCGCTTCTCGCCGTTGACCGTCGTCCACACCGAGAGCGCCTGCGGATCGCCGACCTCGTCCGCCGTGACGAGCCACGGGCCGGTCGGACCGAACGTATCGGCGCTCTTGCCCTTGGTGGTCGTGCCGCCGTGCTCCATCTGGAACTCGCGCTCGGAGACGTCGTTGATCAGGCAGTAGCCGGCGACGTAGCGCAGCGCCTCGGCCTCGCTGACGTAGCGGGTGTCGCGGCCTATCACCACGCCCAGCTCCACCTCGTAGTCGAGCTTCACGGAGCCTCGCGGGCGCACGATCGGATCGTCGGGGCCGCAGACCGCGCTCGGCGCCTTGATGAACAGGGTGGGCTCTTTCGGGAGCGCCATCCCCACCTCGGCCGCGTGGTCGGTGTAGTTGAGGCCGATGCAGACCATCTTGCCCATGCCCGCGAGCGGGCAGCCGAGACGCGGCCGCCCCTTCACCACTGGCAGCCGCGCGAGATTCACCGCGCGCAGCTTCTTGAGCGACGTCGGCGCGAGCGCCGCCGGCGTCACGTCCTTGATCACGCGTCCCAGATCGTGCAGCTTGCCGTCCGCGTCGATCGCGCCGGGACGCTCGGCGCCGGGTCGGCCGTAGCGTACGAGCTTCATCTCAGGCGTACCGGACGCCGATGATCTCGCCGACCAGCGCGGGCTTCTCCTGGCCCTCGATCTCCACCGTCATCTCGGAGCTCACGCGCACGCCGTTGCCGGGCACTTCCTCGGCGCCGGTGATGCGCTGGCGGACACGGATGCGCGCGCCGGCCTGAACGGGCGAGATGAAGCGGATCTTGTTCGAGCCGTAGTTGATGCCGCGGCTCCGCTTGGTGACTTCGAGCAGGCCGGCGGCCATTCTCGGGACGAGCGACAGGGTCAGATACCCGTGGGCGATCGTCTTGCCGCCGGGCATCTCGCGCTTCGCCCGCTCGACGTCGACATGGATCCACTGGTGGTCGCCGGTGGCCTCGGCGAACTTGTCGATCATCGCCTGATCGACCGTCGTCCACTCCGAGGGGCCGAGCTCTTTACCCACGAGCTTCAACAGGTCCTTGGGGTACTCGACTTTGAGCGTGGTCATGGCTTCCTCCTGGAATCAGCTGCCGGGGCGCGGCGGCACGGTCCAGGCCATCTCGCGTGCGTGGCGCGCCTCGAACTCGACGATCTTCGCCTCGAAGCCGAGCGTCAGTCCGATCTCGTCTCGGCCGGTCAGGAGCATCTCCTTGCGAAACGCGTCGACCTCGAAGCGATGCTGAGCGCCGTCGGGCGCCGTCACCGTCTGCGTCTCGAGATCGACCGTGAGCGTGGCGCCGGGCCGCTCGTGGAGCTGGCGCCGCAATCCGGCGACGGCCTCGGCCGGCAGGATCACCGGCAGCAGGCCGTTCTTGAAGCAGTTCTGATGGAAGATGTCGCCCAGGCTCGGCGCGACCACCGAGCGAAATCCGTTGGCCGCGAGCACCCACACCGCGGCCTCGCGCGACGAGCCGCAGCCGAAGTTCTCGGCGGCGACCACGATGCGGGCCGCCCGGAACGGCGTCTGGTTCAGGATGAACTCCGGGCGCTCGGCGCCGTCGGCGTCGAAGCGCACGTCGTGAAAGAGGTAGCGCGCGTACTCCGGCACGCTCCGGTCCTTGCGCAGGAAGCGCGCCGGAATGACGCGATCGGTGTCGATGTTCGGCAGATCGATCGGCAAGCCCACCGCGGTGACGCGCGTGAACGGCTCCATCCTAGGCCCCGAGCGTCCGCACGTCGGTGAGCTTCCCGGTGACGGCGGCGGCCGCCGCCATCGCGGGCGACATCAGATGCGTCCGGGCCCCCTTGCCCTGGCGTCCTTCGAAGTTGCGGTTCGACGTCGAGGCCACGCGCTCGCCCGCGGCGGCGGTCTCGCCGTTCATCCCGACGCACATCGAGCAACCGGCCTCGCGCCACTCGAAGCCCGCGTCGAGGAAGACGCGGTCGAGCCCTTCGGCCTCGGCCGCGCGCTTGATGAGCCCGGAGCCCGGCACGATCCACGCCGGCACCACCGCGCGGCGCCCTTTCGCGACGCGCGCCGCCGCGCGCAGATCGTCCAGCCGACTGTTGGTGCACGAGCCGATGAACACGCGGTTCGACCGTGACGTCGCTGAGCGGCATCCCCGGGTTGAGCCCCATGTAGGCGAGCGCGCGCGCCATGCTCTCGCGCCGCCCGGGATCGGTGATCGCGGCGGGATCAGGCACGCGCGCGGTGATGGGCAGCGCGTCCTGCGGGCTCGTGCCCCAGGTGACGGTCGGCGCGATCTCGCTCGCGGCGAGCTGCACCTCGCGATCGAACACCGCGCCCGGCTCGCTCGGCAGCGCCTTCCAGTGCGCGAGCGCCTTCGGCCACGCTTCACCGGCCGGGGCCAGCGGCCGGCCCTGGATGTAAGCGAACGTCGTGTCGTCCGGCGCGATCATCCCGGCACGCGCCCCCGCTTCGATCGACATGTTGCACACGGTCATCCGCTCGTCCATCGACATATCCCGGATCGTCGAGCCGGCGTACTCGATCGCGTGCCGCACGCCGCCGCCGGCGCCGATCTTGGCGATGATCGCCAGGATCACGTCCTTCGCGTTGACGCCCTGGGCCAGCCGGCCCTCGACCGAGATCCGCATCGTCTGCGGTTTCTTCTGCCACAAGGTCTGCGTGGCCAGCACGTGCTCGACCTCGCTCGAGCCGATCCCGAACGCCAGCGCGCCGAACGCGCCATGGGTCGCCGTGTGCGAATCGCCGCACACGAGCGTGATGCCGGGCACCGTCAGCCCCTGCTCCGGGCCGATCACGTGCACGATGCCGCGGCGAGGGTCATCGACCCCGAAGTAGAGGATGCGCTGATCGGCGGTGTGACGGCCGAGCGCCTCGACCATCTCGCGCGTCTCGGCGATCGCTCGTGGGCGTGCCCGGCGAGGTCAACAGATAGTGATCGGCGGTCGCGAAGCTCAGATCGGGGCGCCGGACCCGCCGGCCGCTGCGGGCGAGCCGGCCGAACGCGGCGGTCGTGCCTTCGTGCAGCAGATGGCGGTCTATATAGAGGAGCGCGTGACCGCCCGGGCCCTCGGCAACCACGTGCCGGGCCCAGATCTTCTCGAACATGGTGCGCGGTGCACTCACGCCCAGGCGCTCTCCCGGGCGGAAGATTACTACTAATTCCGCTTGGTGTCCTCGGCCACGACGCGCATGCCTTCCTTCAGCCCGTCCGGCGGGCTCAGGACGAGCCGCTCGCTTCCGCTGAGCCCCCCGACCACTTCCACCGTTTGCCCGAAGTCGCGCCCGAGCTGCACACCGAGATAGTGCACGGTGCCGTCGCGGCGCACGTCGACCACCTGAGGCCCGGCCGAGCGCGCGATCACCGTCGTCGCCGGAATCACCCATACGGTGTCCGCCGGCACCAGGCTGAACTTCACCTGGGCGTACATCCCGGGCATCAGCGCGTGATCGTCGTTCTTCAAACGCACTTCCGTCAGCAAGGTGCGCGAGGTCGGATCGAGAGCACCGGCGGTGCTCGCGATCTTGCCGACGAACGGCCGGGTCGGAAACTCGGGGACCAGCACCTGCGCCTCCTGGCCCGGCGTGATCGAGCGCACGAACGTCTGGGGCACGTTGACGAAAATTCGCAGATTTTCGACGTGGGCGATGCGGAACATCCACGTCGCGCCGTTCCCGCTACCCGAGGTGATCAAGGCCCCGCGGTCGATGCCGCGCGCGGTGATGATCCCGGCGAACGGCGCCTCGACCTTCTGGAAAGACTGGAGCGCCAGCAGCCGCTGCACGTTGGCCTCGCTCGCCGCCACGGTCGCGCGCGCCGCCTCGACGCTCGCTTCCAGCGCGCCGAGGTTGGCCTCCATCGCGGCGACGTTGGCCTGGGACACCGCCGTGGTCGCGCTCGCCGCGGCCAGCGCCGTTCTCTTCTCGTCGGCGTCTTGATGAGCGACGAGCTCGTCGCGCTCCAGCTTCCCGAAGCGTTCGGCGGTGACCTTGGCGAAGCTCTCGTTTGCCTTCGACTGCTCGAGGCCGGCGCGCGACTGGCTGAGGTTCGCCTGCGCCTGGGTGTAGCTCGCCCGGGCCTGCGCGAGCGCCGACCGCGTCTGCGCCAGCGCGGCGCGGGCCTGGCTGAGCTCCTGGTCGAGCTCGGGCGTGTCGATCTGGGCCAGCACCTTGCCGGCCGTGACCGGAGCGCCGATATCGACGTAGCGCTCGCGGACGTAGCCGTTGGTGCGGGCGTAGATGGTCGCCTCCTCGATCGCCTGAATGTTGCTCGGCAGTACGAGGTCGATCGGACCGTCCGACCGCTTCGGCGGCGCCACGCTCACCTGGACGAGCCCCGCGTCGGGCGCGGTCGACGCCGCGACGAGCTCCGCGTTCTGGCGCAGTCGCGGCAACACGCCGATCCCGAGCAGGATCACCGCCAGCACGATCCCGATGAGCAGACTCCACGTCGTTCGTGACTTGGGCATCGTTCACTCCTGAGGTACGGGCGAGCCGTGAGGCTCGTCATCGGCCAGAAAGTCCCGCTTCGGCGGACGGCGCCGCAGGACGCTGTAGACCAGGGGCACCAGGAAGAGCGTGGCGAAGGTCGCCACCGACAGACCGCCGATCACCGCGCGCCCGAGCGGCGCGTTCTGCTCGCCGCCCTCGCCGAGACCGAGTGACATCGGCAGCATGCCGATGATCATGGCCAGCGCGGTCATCATGACCGGACGCAGCCGCGTCGCGCCGGCCGCGAGCGCGGCGCTGCGCGAGTCGTGGCCCTCGAGCATCTGATCGTTCGCGAAGGTCACCATCAGGATGCTGTTCGCGGTGGCGACGCCGACGCTCATGATGGCGCCCATCAGGGCGGGCACGCTGAACGTGGTGTGCGTGATGAAGAGCATCCACACGATGCCGCAGAACCCGGCCGGCAGCGCGGTGATGATGATGAACGGGTCGAGCCACGACTGGAAGTTCACCACCATGAGCAGATAGACCAGCAGCACCGCGAAGATCAGGCCGAACCCCAGCCGGAGAAACGCCGAGTTCATGCTCTGCACCTGGCCGCGCAGCGCGATCGTGTGGCCCGGCGGCAGCTTGGGCCGGAGGTCGGCGATGATCCGCTGGACGGCGGAGGCGACGCTGCCGAGGTCGCGATCCTGCACGTTGGCGTACACGTCGAACACCGGCTGCACGTTCGAGTGGCTGATGACGGCCGGCACTTCTCGGCGCTCCGAGCGTCGCCAGATTGCTCAAGAGCTGCGGCGGCCCCGCGGTCACCGGCGTCACCGAGGTGCTCATCAAGCTGTTGACGGAATCGACGCGGCTCTGCGGCGTCTGCACCGCAACGATATAGTTGATGCCGCTCCGCGGATCCGACCAGTAGTTCGGCGCCACGACCGCGCTCGAGCTCAAGGTGACCAGGACGTTGTTGGCCACGTCGCGCTGGGTCAGGCCGAGCTCGGCCAGCCGCGACCGGTCGACGTTGACTTGAAGCGACGGCGCGTTGACCACCTGGTGCAGGTGCACGTCGGCCGCGCCCGGAATGCGCGAGATGCGGGCGGCGGCCTCGAGCGCGATCTCGTGCGTCGCCTGCTGATTGAATCCGATCACCTGCACGTCGATCGGCGCCGGCAGCCCGAAGTTCAGGATCTGGCTCACGATGTCCGCCGGCTGGAAGAAGAACGTGACACCCGGGTACTCGCGGGGCAGCTGGTTCACCCATGAGCGCGCGCTCATGCCCGAGCCGTGGATCAGGAGCGCGGCCCGCGCGCCGCTGCCCTCTGTCAGGTAGGAGATGCGACCGCGACCTGCGAGCTCGACGACACCGCGAGGAATTTTGTCTCCGTGCTAGCCGGACGTCCTCGCGACTCGCAGGATGGTGATTCTCCCTTCCTGCGCGAGTCGTCCGAGCAATGAGGTCACCGCTTCGGTCGACATGCCGACCTTCTGGCTCAGCTCGTCGGGTGTCAACGATTCATGACCGACGAGGCAGTTTACGATTTCGTCATCGAGCTCGCGCCACCAATCCATCGTTGCCTCCTGCCCGGGCTTCGTTCGACGCGCCCCATGCGAGCACGGCGCGTGCCAACGAGCCGCACCCGGGGGCGTTTGGCGCTAAGTCCGGCCAGGAATGACGATCCGTCCGGCGGCCCGCTGAGCCGCGCTGGCTCTTCGCGCGACGACGTGCCAACCAAACAGGCAAGTGGCCGAGCGCCGGGCCCGGCACGTCACAAAAATGGGCGGGGCTCTGGTCAGGCGGGACGAGCCCGCTCGCCGCTGTCGCGGACTACACCGGCAGATGCACGAGCGCGCAGCCCGGCACGTCACAAACGTGCGCGGGCTCGGTCGGGCGGCGGCCGTCAGACGTCGCCGCCGTCTCCATCGCGATCTCGGTCGACGAGAGGAGGCTCTCGATCCGATCTCTGGCAGTCTCCACGATCAGGAAATAGTCGTTCGAATCCATCCACGCCATACGCTGCGCCATCCATCATCTCGCGAGAGGTGTGCCGAGCGAGCGAGGCTCAACCTCGCTCGCCCGACTCGACCATCAGCCGCGCGGCGCCTGAACGTCTTCGCTCTCGATGCGCGGCGCCTGGATGTCCTGATTGTCCGAGCGCGGCGCCTGGAGATCCTCGTTGCCGGCACGCGGAGCCTGAATGTCCTGGTTGGACGATCGCGGCGCCTGGATGTCCTCCGCCGCCGGAGCGATGCGCTCGCGACACCAGCGAGCAGCGCGAGTGATGCCGCCAGGAAAACTGCGAGTGTGCCTGTGCGCTTCATGTCTTCGTCCTCCCTCAATCGTTTTGTGCGAGCCGCAACGCGTTAAAGCAGAGGACGTGCCAGACGTGAACTTCCTGAAATCATTGAGAACACTCGCCCGGCGAGCGCGCGCGATGGTTCCAAGGCGAAACGCCGGGTTCACCGTGAATCAATGCTCGGTCGCGCACCGACGGCGCGATCGCGAGTTCCGCAGTGGAACGTCGTTTCGAAGTGAAACGTGCGCGCGACGATTTCGCGTGATTCGACGCGGGGCTCGCGTGGCACACGATTTGCGGGACAGCGTAGACTGAACTGGAGGTTGTGATGCCGGCGCCGCTGATCCTGACGTTCGTCTCGACGGTCGCGTTCGCGGTTCAGCTGCTCATCTTCGCGTACCTCTACCAGTCGCACCGGGTTCGCTTCTTCCAGTACTTGCTCCTGGCCTGGGGCGCCTACACCTTGTCCAAAGGTCTCAGGCTCGTGGACGTGCTGGTGCTGGGCGTCGATCATCCGAGCTTCGTCACCGATCTCGCGACGGTCGCCGCGGTCGGCTTGACCCTCGCGGCCGCGTTCGCGCACCGGTGGGGCTATCGACTGCACGCACGCGACCTCGTGATCGGCGCCGCGGCCGCGGTCGGCTTGACCCTCGCCGGCGACATGGGCAGCGGCGACGAGACTCAGCGCGCCGTGGGCATTGCCCTCGGCATGGCGCAGATGGCCGCCGGCTTGCTCTTCTGGCCCGCGCAAACGCGCATGACGGGATTTCGGGGTGAGCGGCTCCTGGCCGGATTCCTCACCCTCTGGGGCGTTCATCGCATCGCCACCCAGTTCGTGAACATCGTGCCGGGATCGCCCGGATACCTCGCGGTGCACGCGGTGTTCATCCTCCTCTACTTCCTGTCGACCTTCGCGGTGATCATCATGGTGCTCGAGCGAGCCCGCAGCGAGAGCGAGCGGCTCCACGCGCGCCTGCGAGAAGCCGAGCGCCTGGCCACGGCGGGCGAGCTCGCCGCCGGCATGGCGCACGAGATCCGCAATCCCCTCGCGGCCATCCTGAACGCCACCGCGCTCCTGACCGACGACATGGGACTCACCCCCGACGAGCGCACGTCGACGCTCGGCGCGCTCCGGACCGAGGCGCGCCGGCTCAACCGCATCCTGTCCGACTTCCTCCAGTTCGCGCGGCCTCAGGAGGCGCGGCGCGCGCCCGGCGATATCCGCGAGGTCGTCCAGCACGTGAGCTCGCTCATCCGCGAGGATCGCTCGCGCGCACCGCGCGTCGACGTGCGCGTGGCGGTCGATCCGGCCGTCCCGCGCTTTTCGTTCGACCGCGACCAGCTCACCCAGGTGCTCTGGAACGTGGCGCTCAACGCCGTCGAAGCGATGAACGGACGCGGCCGGCTCTCGCTCGAGGTCAATCGTCAGAACGGCGACGTCGCGCTCTCGGTCAGCGATACCGGCGGCGGGATCTCCGCCGAGAACCTCTCGCGCGTGTTCGAGCCGTTCTACACGGGCAAGCCGAACGGCAGCGGGCTCGGCCTCACCATCGCCGAGCGCATCATGGGCGCGCACGGGGGCCGCATCGAGATCGACTCCGAGCTGGGCCGGGGCACGCGGGTGACGCTCCTGTTCCCGGTCGAGCTGCCCGGTCGAGGCTACCTGAGATGGCGCATCTCCTGGTCGTGGACGACGAGCCGTCGGCGCGGAGCACCCTGGCGCTGCTGCTGCGGAAACGGGGCACCGCGTCGTGGAGGCCGACGGGGTCACGTCGGCGACGGCCAAGCTCTCCGACGAAGTGTTCGATCTCGTCGTGACCGATCTGCGCATGCCCGACGGCGATGGCCTCGACGTGCTGCGAGCGGCCAAGGCCCACGCGCCGGAAACCGAGGTCATCCTGCTGACCGCGTACGCCGAGTGGAAGTCGGCCAAGGAAGCGATCCGCCTCGGCGCGCTCGACTATTTCGAGAAGGGACAGGAGCCCGACGAGCTCTATCACCGGATCGACAAGGCGCTGGCCGGGCGCGCGCTCCGCCGTGAGAACGAGAATCTGCGCGCCCAGCTCCGGGAGCGCTACGGCCTGCCCGGGCTCATCGCGCAGTCGTCGGCCATGCACACCGTCCTCGACCTCGTCGAGCGCGTGGCGCCGACGGACGCGACGTTGCTGATCCAGGGCGAATCCGGCACCGGCAAGGAGGTCATCGCCAAGGCCGTCCACCACGCGAGCCCGCGCGCGGCGCGGCCGTTCGTGGCCGTGAACTGCGGCGCCGTGCCCGAGACCTTGCTCGAGTCGGAGCTCTTCGGCTACATGCGCGGCGCGTTCACCGGCGCCGCGGTCTCCAAGCTCGGGCTCTTCGAGGAAGCCGACGGCGGCACGCTGTTCCTGGACGAGATCGCCGAGATGCCGGCCGCGCTCCAGGTGAAGCTCCTGCGCGCGCTGCAGAGCGGCGAGGTGCGGCGGCTTGGCGCGACCCAGTCGAGCACGATCGACGTGCGCGTGATCGCGGCCACGCACGGCGATCTCGCGTCGCTCATCGCGCAGGGGACCTTCCGCGAAGACCTCTTCTATCGATTGAACGTCATCCAGGTCGCGCTGCCGCCGCTGCGCGATCGCCGCGAAGACATTCCGGCGCTGGCCGAGCATTTCCTCGCCCGGGCCGGCGGCAAGCTCGGCCGCGAGCTGCGTCTGTCGCCCGCGACGGTCGAGCGGCTGCTCCGCTACCCCTGGCCCGGGAACGTGCGCGAGCTCGAGAACGCGATCGAGCGCGCCGCGATCCTGGCTCGCCGCGACAGCGTCGAGCCCGAGGATCTGCCGCCGCACGTGTCGGCGGGACTGCTGCTCGGCCCTTCGCCTCAGCTTCCGCGCCAGACGACGCTCGCCGAAACCGAGCGCGTGCACATTCTCGCAGACCCTGGAGCGCTTCGGGCGCAATCACTCCAGCGCCGCGGAAGCGCTCGGGATCGGGCGGACGACGCTCTGGCGGAAGCTCAAAGAATACGGAATCGATCGCTAGCTCTCCTGGCGTGGTGGCCGCGTGAGGCGGGCGGGGCCTGTCGCAGGGCCGGCTCCGGCCAGCCCGGCTGCGTCACCCGCTCGCCCGATTCGCAGCTCTTCGAGCTGCGGGCGGGACGAGGGGGGCCCACTCCGCCGGGCTCGCCGGAGCCGCGCCCTGCGCCACCCGCCCGGCTCTCGCCCCGCCCTCGTCACGTCGTTACCGCTCGTCAGTTCGGCGTAGACACTCGCTCGGTTGGGTCGCGTAGGCACTCGGTCGGTGGTCGTGGTATGTCCGTGGTATGAGGAGAGGGCATGACGATCGATCGGGGCGGCTCTCGCGGCGGGTGGTGCTTGGATTGATGGCGGCGGGGCTGGCGGTGCGTCCGGGCGGCGGTGGTGCGGCCTCGCCGGTGCTGAGTCGGCCGATTCCCGTCAGCGGCGAGATGATCCCGGTGGTCGGACTCGGCACGTGGCGCGTGTTCGACGTCGGCAGGCTCGCCATCCGAGCGGGCGCCGCTCAAGGACGTGCTGAAGAGTCTGCTCGAGCTGGGCGGACGTGTCGTCGACTCGTCGCCGATGTATGGCACGGCCGAGTCGGTCGTGGGCGATCTCGCCGCGGATCTCGCGATCACCGACAAGCTGTTCCTGGCCACGAAGGTGTGGACGAGCGGGCGAGAGGCCGGCGTGGCGCAGATGGAGCAGTCGCTCAAGCGGCTGCGCGCCCAGCGACTCGATCTGATCCAGATCCACAACCTCCTCGACTGGCGGACGCATCTTCGCACCCTGCGAGAGTGGAAGGCGGCCGGCCGCATTCGCTATCTCGGGGTCACGCACTACACGTCGAGCGCCTACGACGAGCTGGAGCGCGTGCTGCGTGCCGAGACGCTCGACTTCGTCCAGGTCAACTACTCCCTCGGCGAGCGTGAAGCCGAGCGCCGCATCCTGCCCCTGGCCCGCGACCGCGGCGTCGCCGTGCTCGCCAACCGGCCGTTCGCCGAGGGCGGACTCTTCCAGCGCGTGCGCGCCCAGGCGGTGCCGCCGTGGGCGGCCGAGTTCGACTGCGACAGCTGGGCGCAGTTTTTCCTGAAGTGGATCCTGGCGAACCCGGCGGTGACCTGCGCGATCCCGGGCACGAGCCGGCCGCAGCACATGGTCGACAATCTCAAGGCCGCCACCGGCAGGCTCCCGGATGCGGCGATGCGCGACCGGATGGCCGCCCACGTCGGAGCGGCCTGAGCTCGAATTTACCGTTTCGTCCCGGAACATCGCGTTCCGTTCGGAAACAATCGCGACGGCGCAAGCGGGCAACCCCGCGGAAACGCGTGGCTCAGGCATGGCATCGAAGTTGAGTGCGTCGCGGGGGCATGACTACCATGGTCGTGCTCGATCGGTTCACGCCATTCAAGCGAGACTCGGCACGGCGCATCGACCGCCTGATCGACTATTTCGGCGAGCCCCTGAGGAGCCGGGCGCGCCGTGACGAACGAAGCCGTGTCGTGTTCGAGATTCGCCCGCTTCAGCCGAGGAGACGAACAGAGAGCGGCGTTTCCGTGACCGTGTCGCTCTCGGCGCGCACCCGGTAGCCGCCGGCCGTCGGCCGCGAGGCGACGCAGGCCACCAGGTCGGTGTCGACGAAGTGCAGCGCGGCGCCGTCGTCCGCGGCGTAGCCGGCCGGAAAGCCGCCGCGGACGAGGCGCTGATACGTGGGCCGCCGGTCCTTCTCGCCGTCGTAGTGCGGGCACGCGCTGCCCGGGAGAAAGCCGAGGCCGTCGCGGAGCGCGGCGAGCGGCCCGAACGAATCGGTCACCCCGCACTCGAACCAGCAGATCATCCCGGCGCTGACACCGGTCAGGATCACGCCGCGCTCCCATGCGTCACGCATCATTCGGTCCACGCCGTGCACGCGCCACACCGCGAGCATGTTCGCGGTGTTCCCGCCGCCGACGTAGATGATGTCCTGGCTCGCGAGAAGGCTCGCCATGTCCGTGCGCGGGCGTCCGAAGAGATAGAGGTGGCTCGCCTCGGCCCGGCGGGCGAACGAATCGTAGAACTTCGTCGCGTACTCCGGTGCGTCGCCGCTCGCGGTCGGGACGAAGCAGATCTTCGGGCGCGGCTTACCCGCCAGGGCCAGGACATAGGCGTCCAGGGCCGAGCCGTCCGGCTCGGCGCTGAAGCTGCCGCCGCCCATCGCGACGATCTGCTTGCGCACGGGCGAAGCGGTCATTTGCGCGTGGGCTGGTGGCCGACCGAGTCGGCATACTTCTCCGCTTCCTCGGGCGGCAAGTACTGCGCCTCCCACTCGCGGATGCGATCGAAGCCGGCGAAGGTGTGCACGTCGCCGAGCGGATGGCGCTTGAACCGTTCGGCGAAGCGCTCCTCGGCCAGCGGGCCCTCGTCGCGGAGCGCCACGGCCAGATCGTAGACCGCCTCGATGGTGGCGCGGAAGGTCGCGCCGGGGATGATGGTCACGGCGATCCCGAGCTCCTGCATCTGCGCGAGGCTGAACCGCGGCGACACGCCGGTCTGGTTGTAGAACACCGGCCCCTTCACTTCGCGACACACGCGGCGCACTTCCTCGACGCTCGTCGGCCCTTCGACGAACGCGAGGTCGGCGCCGGCCGCGAGATAGGCGTTGGCGCGGCGAATCGCCTCGTCGAGCGAGCCGCCGGTGGCGCCGCGGGCGTCGGTGCGGGCGATCAGGACGAAATCGGGATCGAGCTCGCGCCGCACCGCGTCGGCCGCGCGGTACTTGCCCACGGCTTCCTCGATCGGGATCACGCGGCGGCCGGCCACGTGGCCGCACCGCTTGGGGATCACCTGGTCCTCGATGTGGATGCCGGCCACCCCGGTGCCGATGTACTCGCGCACCGTGCGCATCACGTTGATCGCGTTGCCGTAGCCGTTGTCGGCGTCGGCGATGACGGGCACCGGCACGGCGTTGGCGATGTAGCGCGCGTTCAGGTGCATCTCGGTCATGGTCGCCAGCCCCGCGTCGGGCATGCCGAGCAGCGAGAGCGAGGTGCCGTAGCCGGTCATGTAGACGGCCGGGAAGCCGACGTCGGCGAGGATCCGGGCGCTGAGGGCGTTGTAGCAGCCGGGCACGAACAGCGGTCTTGCCGGACTTCAGGAGCTGCCGGAGCTGCGAGGTCGCGCGCATCGTGTGTCCTCCTCTTCGGCCTAAACGGCCGATCCGATTGGGTGATACGCGCCCGGCGCGCGGGTGTCAAGGACGGCGGGCGGTGACGTGCGCCGGAACGCGATCTTTGCCCCGAACGGTCATTCATCGTATGGAGGGTCGCCTCATGACGCGCATTGTGTCCCTCGCCCCGCCGCCCGCGCTTTGCCTGCCCGCCGCCGTCGCGCAGCCCAGGCTCCCGCTCAGGCGCCGGCGAGCGCCTTCGACCTCCGCAGCCCCGTCGCCACGAAGTGGACCGGCGACCTCGACGGTCACCTACGTCTCCAACAGCGACAAGTACTATCTCGCCTATCAGAGGCTCGCCGAGGAGCAGGCCGAGCGCCTGAAAGCCAAAGACGATGCGGCCAAGCCGGGCAAGTAGTCGGGAGGATCCCATGACCACCCGTCGCGACTTCCTGACCGTGACCGCGGGCGCCCTCGCCGGCGCCACACTCGGCGCCCGGCGCGCCGCCGCCGCGCCCAAGGCCATGACCGTCGTCCGCGAGAGCTCCTTCATCAAGCCGTTCGACGACTACTTCGCCAAAACTCTGGCGACCGACTACGAGAAGCTCACGGGCATCAAGATCAACTACGAGGCCACGAGCGTGGGCGGGATGCTCACGCGGCTCACGACGATCGCCGAGACGAAGTCGGGACCGGAGATCGCCATGACGGCGCTCAACTGGCCTCACCTCTTCGACGCGAGCCTGGTGGACCTCACCGACATCGCGACCGAGATCGGCAAGAAGATCGGTCCCTGGCACGACAACATCCTCGACGCGGTCGTGGTCAACAAGAAGTGGAAGGCGCTGCCGTGGGGCAACATCGGCCAGCTCGAGGTGTACCGCACCGACTGGTTCAAGGAAGCCGGCGTCAGCAAGTTCCCCGACAACTGGGAAGACCTGCTCTCGGCCGGGCGCCTGCTCAAGAAGGCCGGCCATCCCTTCGGCTTCGAGCTCGGTCACGGCTTCGGCGACAACCACGGCTGGCTCTACCCGCTTCTGTGGTCGTACGGCGGTCGCGAGGTCGACAAGGACGGCAAGACCGTGCTCATCGACTCCGACGAGACGGCCAAGGCCGTCGATTTCTGCCGCCGCTTCTACAAGGAGACGATGTTCGAGGACGTGCTCGGCTGGACCGACGTGAGCAACAACAAGTCGTTCTTCGGCGAGCAGATCTCCTGCACCAACAACGCGTCGTCGATCCTGGTGGTCGGCAAGCGCGATTTCCCCGAGATCGCCAAGGTCACCGACCACGCGATGAATCCGCAGGGGCCCAAGGGCCGGTTCCACCTTCTGAATCCGGTCTCGCACGCCCTCCTGACCCACGCGCCGGACCAGGCGGCGGCCAAGGCCTTCCTGCGCTGGCTCTACGACGATAAGCAGCTGTCGCGCTGGCTCGCGTCCGGCGACGCCTACTACGCGCCGTTCCTCAACGGCTACGAGAACCACCCGATGTGGGGTCCTGAGCCGCGCTACCTGCCCTACAAGGAGTCGCTGAAGACGTCGCGGCTGCACGGGTGGCCCGGGCCGCCGAGCCACGCCATGTCGGAGAGCGTGGCCAAGTACGTGCTCGTCGACATGTTCGCCAAGGCGTGCCGCGGCGACTCGACGAAGGACGTCATCGCGACGGCCGCGTCCGCAGCTGAAGCAGATCTACAAAGCGAAGTAGCCCGCGATGTCCGTCCGGCCGGCGACGCTCGCGCGGACCGCTCCGGTCGCCGCCGGACGCTCCGCGCTGCGCGGGTTCCTCGAGCGGGAAGGGATCTTCGGCTGGCTCATGCTGGCCCCCGGCGTCCTCTTCCTGCTCGCGTTCGTCGCCTACCCGTTCTTCTACGGCATCTTCCTGAGCCTGCAGGAACGCCGGGTCGCGAGCCAGGGCACGTTCGTCGGCTTCGCCAACTTCGTGACGCTCGCGCACGATGCCGTCTTCTGGCAGGTCGTCGGCAACACGTTCGTCTACGTCGCGATCACGACGGTGCTCAAGCTCACGGGCGGGCTCGGGATGGCGCTGGTCATGAACCAGGCGTTCCGCGGCCGGAACCTCGTGCGCGCGTTCCTGCTGCTGCCGTTCATCGTCCCGACCGCGCTCTCGACGGTCGCGTGGATGTGGATCCTCGATCCCACCTTCAGCGTCGTCAACTGGCTGCTCGTGCACGGCAAGCTGCTCACCAGCGGCTATTCCTTCCTGGGCAACGCCACCCTGGCGATGGGATCGCTGATCGTCGTCAACACGTGGCGCGGCATGCCCTTCTACGGCATCACCTTGCTCGCGGGGCTGCAGACGATCTCGGCCGAGCTCTACGAGGCTGCCGCCATCGACGGCGCCACCGGCGTGCAACGGTTTCTCTACGTCACCCTGCCCGTCATCAAGCCGGTGCTGATCATCGTGACGATGTTCTCGGTGATCTTCACGTTCGGCGACTTCCAGCTCATCTACGCGCTCACCCACGGCGGGCCCGCCAACGCGACCCACGTCTTCTCGACGTTGTCGTTCGACATCGGGATGTCGGCCGGCCAGCTCGGCATGGGCGCCGCGGTCGCGCTGGCGATCCTGCCGGCGCTGGCCGTGCTCATCGTCGGGCTGACGATCTACCTGCGGCGGGAATGATCGCCCAGGGGCCCGGCGACCGTGATCATCGGCGGGCGCACGCTCGGCGGGCGAATGCTGCGGCTCTACATGCCGCTGGCCGTGTTCGTCGTCGGCATGCTCTTTCCCTTCTACTGGATGCTGATCACGTCGATCAAGCCGAACCGCGAGCTCTACAACGCGAAGATCATGCCGCTGATCGTCTACCAGCCGACGCTCAAGCACTACGTCGACCTGCTGTACGAGACGAACTTCCTCACGTGGACCTACAACACGATGCTGGTCGCGGTCGTCACCACGGTGATCTCGCTCGTCATCGGCACGATGATGGCGTACCCGCTCGCGCGGATGCGCTTTCCCGGCACGGCCGTCGTCGCCATCGGCGTCGCCGCCACCTACCTCGTGCCGCAGCCGCTGCTCTTCATCCCGATGTCGGACATCATCAACCGGCTCGAGCTCGGCAACACGCTGACGGCCGTCATGCTGACGTATCCGACCTTGCTGATCCCGTTCAGCGCGTGGCTCCTGATGGGCTACTTCAAGAGCGTGCCGCGCGAGCTGGAAGAATCCGCGCGGATCGACGGCGCCAGCCGGTTCCAGGCGATGACCCGGATCATCTTGCCGCTGTGCACGCCGGGATTGCTCTCGGCCGGCATCTTCGCCTTCACCCTGGCCCAGAACGAGTTCCTGTACGCGCTGATCTTCCTGGCCAGGAGCGACGTCCGCACGGTGCCGATCGGCGTGGTCACCGAGCTGATCCGCGGCGACGTCTTCTACTGGGGCCAGCTCATGGCGGCCGCGCTGCTCGGCTCGGTGCCGGTCGCCATCATCTATTCGTTCTTCGTGGAGTACTACGTGGCCGGCCTGACGGCCGGCTCGGTGAAGGGATGACGATGAAGATCGTCCGCGCGGGCACCTTGATCGACGGCACCGGCGCGCCTGCCGGTTCGCGACGCGGTGATCCAGATCGACAACGGCCGGATCGAGGCGGTGACGACGGCCGCGCCGAGCGGGAGCTGGCCGGCCGGCACCGAGGTGATCGACGCATCGGGCCTCACCGTGCTGCCCGGGCTCATCGACTGCCACGACCATCTCGCCTTTCACGGCTACGAGCTCGCGAAGCGCTGGGGGCTCGACGAGCCGCGCTCGACCTGGCATCTCAGGACCGCCACCGTCGCGCGGCAGATCCTCGAGTCCGGCTACACCGCGATCCGCGACGCCGGCGGGCTCGACGCGGGCTTCCGCGTCGCCATCCAGGAAGGGTTGATCCCCGGGCCGCGCCTGGTGCTCTCGCTCGCGATCATCTCGCCGACCGGCGGGCTCGGCGATCGCGTGAGCCCGTCGGGCCACCGGGCGCCGGCCGACAGCGATCCGAGTCTGCCCTCGAGCGTCGCCGACGGGGTCGAGGCCGTGCGGACGACGGTCCGCACGATGGTCCGCGCCGGCGCCGACGTGATCAAGTGCGCGACGACCGGCGGCGCCAGCTCGCGCGCCGGCCACGGACCCAAAGATTCCGAGTTCACGCTCGAGGAGATGAAAGCGCTCGTCGACGAGGCGCACTCGCTCGGGCGCCGCGTGATGTGCCACGCGCTCGGCGGAGCCGGGCTGCGCGTCGCCATCGAGGCCGGGGTCGATTCGATCGAGCACGGCTGCTATCTCGACGAGGACCGCGAGCTGATCCCGATGATGGCCGAGCACCACGTCTTCTACGTCCCGACGTTGACGGTCTACGAGTATCATCGCGAGTCGCCCGCGCCCCACGTGCGCGAGCGCGCCCACGCGCTGCGCGCGCACCACGTCGAGAGCGTCGCGCGCGCGCTCGCGGCCGGCGTGAAGGTCGTCGCCGGGACCGACGCCGGCGGCCACGGCCACCCGGCGAACGCGCTCGAGCCGGCTCTGCTGGTGTCGGCCGGGATGACGCCGATGCAGGCGCTGCAGGCCGCGACGGGACGCGCCGCCGAGTGCCTCGGGCTCCAGGGCGAGATCGGCACGATCGAGAAGGGCAAGTGGGCCGACCTGGTCTTCGTCGAGGGCGATCCGCTGCGGGACATCACCATCCTGCAGGACAAGCGCCGCATCAAGCGCGTGATCAAGGGCGGCGTGACGGTGCGAGGGTAGCCCGGGCCCCACGAGCCGCGAACGCACGAGTATTAGTCAGTCGCCGCCCGGCGACTGCCCAAGAGAGAGGCAATCGGGTCGGTGCCGGTCCCGGCTGCCGGCGCCAGAGGCAAATAGAACCGCGACTTAGTCACCTGGCCCGCCCTGGCTTGGTCCTTGCTGATTTGCCGTGTCTCCAGGCGGGAAACGGACTCAGCCGGGGCGGAAATCTCTGCACGAAGGAGCGGAAATGAAGGAGCTCGTGAGACAACTCGATCGCCGGGAACTCTTGCTGGGCCTCGCGGGAGCCGGAGCGCTCGGCGCGCTCGCGGCCGTCGGCCGCTCGTTCGCCGCTGACAAGCTGGTGGTCGGCGTCATCTACGTCGGCCCGCGCGACGACTACGGCTACAACCAGGCGCAGGCCCAGGCGGCCGCCGCCCTCAAGAAGATGCCGGGCATCACGGTGGTCGAGCAGGAGAAGGTGCCGGAGACCACCGACGTGCAGAAGACGATGGGCTCGATGATCGAGCAGGACGGCGCGACCCTGCTGTTCCCGACCTCGTTCGGCTACTTCGATCCGCACATTCTTCGCATGGCCGAGAAGTACCCGAAGATTCGGTTCGCGCACTGCGGCGGGCTCTGGACCGAGGGCAAGCATCCCAGGAACGTCGGCAGCTACTTCGGCTACATCGACGAATGCCAGTACCTGAACGGCATCGTCGCCGGCCACACCAGCAAGACGAAGAAGCTCGGCTTCATCGCGGCCAAGCCGATCCCGCAGGTGCTGCGGAACATCAACGCGTTCACCATGGGCGCGCGCACGGTCGATCCGAAGATCACGACGCAGCTGATCGTCACCGGCGACTGGTCCCTGCCGGTCAAGGAAGCGGAGGCGGCCAGCAGCCTGATCGACCAGGGCGTGGACGTCGTCACCTGCCACGTCGACAGCCCGAAGGTGATCGTCGAGACCGCCGAGCGCCGCAACATCTTCGTCTGCGGCTATCACGCCGATCAGTCGGCGCTGGCGCCCAAGGGCTACTTGACCGGCGCCGAGTGGAACTGGACCACGCCGTACACCACGCACGTGAAGGAGGCGATGGCCGGCCGGCCGATGAACAACTTCATGCGCGGCGGCCTGAAGGACGGCTTCGTCAAAGCCGGCGCCTACGGCCGCGCGGTCGGCGAGCCCGCGCGCAAGAGCGCCGACGCGGTCAAGGCGCAGATGATGAAGGGCGACTTCGTCATCTTCAAGGGGCCGCTGAAGGACAACACCGGCAAGCACCGTCATCGCCGCCGGGACCGCGCACAAGCAGACCGACGTGGTGCTCGAGCAGATGAACTATCTGGTCGAGGGCGTGATCGGCAAGGTCTGATCTCGGCGGCGATGGCGTCCGACCGCTCCGGTGCGTGGCGCCACGCCGCCGAAGCGCTGGCGATCCCGATCGGCGCGCTGGCGGCGGCGATGGTGGTCTTCGGCATCTTCACGGCGGCGCTCGGGCAGAATCCGCTCGAGATCTACGCGCTGATCTACAAGGGCGCCTTCGCCAGCGCCTTCTCCTGGCAGAACACGCTCTCGCGCGCCGCCCCGCTGGTGCTGACGGCGCTCTGCGTCGCGCTGCCGGCGCAGGCGGGCCTGATGGTGATCGGCGGCGAGGGCGCGGTCGTGCTCGGCGGCCTCGCGGCGGCCGTCGCCGGCCATCTCCTGAGCGGCGCCGCGCCGATCGGCGTGAAGGTGACGATGGCGCTGGCCGGCATGGTCATCGGCGGGCTCTGGATCGCGCTGGCCGGCGCGCTCCGCCAGTATCGCGGCGTCAACGAGACGATCTCGAGCCTCCTGCTGACCTACGTCGCCGTCGCGCTCTTCAACCACTTCGTCGAGGGACCGCTGCGCGATCCGTCGAGCCTCAACAAGCCCTCGACCACCCACATCGGCGACGTCAACATGCTCGGCAACCTGCCCGGGCTCGACATTCACTGGGGCCTCGCGTACGGCGTCGTGTTCTGCGCGGCGATGTACGTGCTCGTTCGGTACACGACGTTCGGCTTCGCGCTGCGCATCGTCGGCGGCAACCCGCGCGCGGCCCGCCTGGCCGGGTTGCCGGTCGGGCGGCTCGTGCTGATCGCGTGTCTCCTGGGCGGCGCCGCCGCCGGGCTCGCCGGCGCCGTCGAAGTCGCCGCGGTCCACGGCAGCGCCAACGCCTCGCTGATCGCCGGCTACGGCTACGCCGGGATCGTCGTCGCGTTCATCGCCCGCCAGAATCCTCTCGCGATCGTGCCGGTCGCGGTGCTCGTCGGCGGTCTCTCGGCGTCCGGCGGCATGCTACAGCGCCGGCTCGATCTGCCGGACGCGACCGTGCTCGTTCTGCAAGGCATCGCGTTCATGATGATCCTCGGCAGCGAAGCGCTCTACGGCCGGCTCCGGCTCTTCCGAGCCAGGACGGCCTGACGTGGTCGAGCTGGGGTGGTGGGGCGTGCCGATCGGTGTCATCGGTGGAGCGATCCGCGTGAGCACGCCGTTTCTGTTCGTGAGCCTCGGGGAGTGCATCACCGAGCGCAGCGGGCGGATCAACCTCGGCCTCGAGGGCATTCTGGTGATGGGCGCGATGAGCGGCTACGCCGTCTCGTACACGAGCGGCAACCCCTGGCTCGGCGTGCTGGCCGCCGGCGGAGCCGGCTTCTGCTCGGCCTGCTCCACGGCCTCGCGTGCAACCTGCCGAAGGTCAACGACATCGCGGTCGGGATCGGGCTCATGCTGTTCGGCACCGGGCTCGCGTTCTTCCTGGGCAAGCCGTACGTGCAGCCGAAGGCGCCGACCTTGCCGGCGATCCCGCTCGGTGCGTGGAGTGACTCGCCGCAGATCCGCGCGGCGCTGCAGGTGAACCCGCTGTTTCTGATCGGCCTGGCGCTCGCCATCGGGCTCGGCTGGGCGTTTCGCAACACGCGCTGGGGTCTCGTCGTCCGCATGGTCGGCGACAGCTCGGATGCGGCGCGCGCCATGGGCTACGCCGTCCCGCGCGTGCGCACGCTCTCGACCGCGCTCGGCGGCTTTCTCGCCGGCGTCGGCGGCTCGTTCTTGTCGCTGTATTATCCGGGCAGCTGGAGCGAAGGACTGTCGAGCGGTCAGGGACTGATGGCGGTGGCGCTCGTGATTTTCGCGCGCTGGAACCCGATCCAGTGCTTCTACGCCGCGCTGCTCTTCGGCGGCGCGGGATCGCTGGGCCCGGCGCTCCAGTCGGTCGGCGTCACGTCCGGCTACTATCTCTTCAACGCCGCGCCGTACGTCGTCACGCTCGGCATCATGATCGCCACGTGCTCGCCACGGCGCACGCTCTCCGGCGCGCCGGGCGAGCTGAGCATCAATCGTAGCATGAGCGTGAGTCGCCGGCCCGGCCTATTCATGAGCGATCGTCGCGTCGAGGCGGGCGGGGCCTGTCGCAGGGCCCGGCCCGGGCTGGCGATTCCGTTCATGCTCGGTTTCTTGCCTAGAACGGAGGACGCATGACTAACGGCTCGCGGGGACCGAGCGGTATGTGAAGGCGGAGCCGTATCCGTGGCCGTATAACGGGGATCTGCGGGCGGAGAACACGGCGGTGGTCGTGATCGACATGCAGACGGACTTCTGCGGGATCGGCGGGTACGTCGATCGCATGGGCTACGATCTGTCGCTCACGCGCGCGCCGATCGAGCCGATCCGGGCGGTCCTGACGGCGGCGCGGGCCGGCGGGTTTCACGTGATCCACACGCGCGAGGGACATCGGCCGGATCTGTCCGATCTGCCGGCGAACAAGCGCTGGCGCTCGCGGCGCATCGGCGCCGGCATCGGCGATCCCGGGCCGTGCGGGCGCATTCTCGTGCGCGGCGAGCCCGGGTGGGAGATCGTGCCCGAGCTGGCGCCGAAGCCCGGCGAGACCGTGATCGACAAGCCCGGCAAGGGCTCGTTCTGCGCGACCGACCTCGAGCTGATCCTGAGAACGCGCGGCATCCAGAACCTGGTGCTCACCGGGATCACGACCGACGTCTGCGTCCACACGACGATGCGCGAAGGCAACGACCGCGGCTTCGAGTGTCTGCTGCTCGAGGACTGCACGGGCGCGACCGACTACGGCAACTACCAGGCCGCGATCAAGATGGTCACGATGCAAGGCGGCGTCTTCGGCGCGGTGTCGCGCTCCACCGACTTCATCGCGGCCATCCGGGAGCCGGCTTGATGGCGAGCGCCAGCGCGCCGGCGGGCGGTCAGCGCCGCGCGGTCGCGGTCGAGGTCCTCGGCATGACCAAGCGCTTCGGCGCCTTCACCGCGCTCGACGATGTGTCGCTGCGCGTCGGCGCGGGCTCGTTCATGGCGCTCCTGGGCGAGAACGGCGCCGGCAAGAGCACCCTCGTGAAATGCCTGGTCGGCTATCACCGGCCGGACGCCGGCGAGATCACCGTGGGCGGGCGCCAGCGCGATATCCACTCGCCGCACGACGCGCACGCGCTCGGCATCGGCATGGTCTACCAGCACTTCACCCTGGTGCCGAGCATGACGGTGGCCGAGAACCTCGTGATGGCCCGCGACGAGGTGCCCGCGGTCGTCAACTGGCCGGCGGAGTGGAATCGTCTCACCGCCTTCATGGCCACCGTGCCGTTCAAGCTCGACCTCGATCGGCCGGTCGCGCGGCTCGCGGCCGGCGAGAAGCAGAAGGTCGAGATCCTGAAGCAGCTCTATCTCCGCCGCCGGTTCATGATCCTCGACGAGCCGACGTCCGTGCTCACACCGGTCGAGGCCGACGAGGTGCTCGGCATGCTGCGGGCGATGACACGCGCCGGCAATGTCACCGTGCTGATGATCACGCACAAGCTCCGTGAGGTGATGGCGTTCGCGGACGAGGTCGCGGTGCTGCGGCGGGGCAAGCTCGTCGGCAAGGGGTCGACGGCCGAGCTGACGCCGGCCGTGCTGGCGCAGCTGATGGTCGGGGCGCGCGAGATCCCGCAATCGCATGCGAAGAAGACGCTCGCGCCGAGTAACGGCGGTGCGCCCCCGCTCGTCGTCCGTGATCTGCGGGTCGAGGACGACGCCGGCCGGGTCGCGGTGGACCGGCTGAACCTCACGATCGCCGCCGGGGAGATCGTCGGCATCGCCGGCGTCTCGGGCAACGGCCAGCGCGAGCTCGTCGAGGCGCTCATCGGCCAGCGCCCGAGGGCCGGGGGCGAGATTCTCGTCGGCGGCGAGCCGTTCCACGCCACCCGCGACGAGATCCGCCGTCACCGCGTGTTCAGCTTGCCGGAAGAGCCGCTGCGGAACGCCTGCGTGCCTGCGATGAGCGTCGCGGAGAACATGACCTTGCGAAACTTCGACCGGCCGCCTCAGTCGTCGGGCCCGTGGCTCCGGCGTGGCGCGCTCCGCGCTCAGGCCGAGCGCTGGATCCGCGCGTTCGGCGTGAAGACGCGAAGGGCCCGACGCGCCGATGGCGACGCTCTCGGGTGGCAACGTCCAGCGCGCGGTGCTCGCGCGCGAGCTGTCCGAGCCGGTGTCGGTGCTGATCGCCGCCAATCCGGTCTTCGGGCTCGACTTCGCGGCGGTCGCCGAGATCCACGACCGGATCCTGGCGGCGCGTAACGCCGGCGCGGCCGTCCTGCTGGTCAGCGAAGACCTCGACGAGCTGCTCGAGCTGTCGGACCGCATCGTGGTCATCTTCGACGGCCGCATCGTCCACGAGACCGCCACCGCGAAGGCCGACATCGCGGTCATCGGTCCGTGCATGGCCGGACACCACGCGGCGGCGCCGGCGCTCTCACCTGCCCGTGGCTGAGATCGCGGCGCGGCCGTACGCGTACTCGTTCGAGCCGGCGACCACGGCGCTCGTGGTGATCGACATGCAGCGCGATTTCGTCGAGCGCGGCGGCTTCGGCGAAGCCCTCGGCAACGACGTGAGCCGGCTGGCCGCGATCGTGCCGACCGTGCGCGACCTGCTCGGCGTGGGCGCGCGCACGCGGCATCCGCATCGTCCACACGCGCGAAGGCCACCGCCCGGATCTCGCCGACTGCCCGCCGGCCAAGCGGCAGCGGGGCCGTCCGGCGCTTCGGATCGGCGACGCCGGCCCGATGGGCCGCATCCTCGTCGACGGCCAGCCCGGCAACGACATCGTGCCGGAGCTCGCGCCGCGCGCCGGCGAGACCGTCATCGTCAAGCCCGGCAAGGGCGCCTTCTACGCGACCGCGCTCGACGAGCTGCTGCGATCGCAGCGGCATCACGCACCTGATCTTGGCCGGCGTCACGACGGAAGTCTGCGTGCAGACGACGATGCGCGAAGCCAACGACCGCGGCTACGAGTGCCTGCTGGTCGAGGACGCGACCGAGAGCTACTTCCCCGAGTTCAAGCAGGCCACGCTCGCGATGGTCCACGCGCAGGGCGGGATCGTCGGCTGGACGGCGCCCTTCGCCGCCGTGCGTGCCTCGTTGTCGTGACAGGAACCACCTCGCGCTGTTCGGTCTCCGGCACTCACGATTCGCGGCTGTCAGTTTTCGATGGTGACGATGTGCGCCTGGATCTTGCCGTCCACAGCCCCCCGCCCGAAACGCTGGGCAATCGCCGCTGCCGCGTGGTCGGTTGCTTCGCCGAGACGCGAAGCGCCGCGCGCCTCGATCTCGTTCCTCAGGGGGGTTCCCTGGCAGTACGCGATGGCCGGCACGCGCGAGGATTCCGCCCGACTGCGCGCCGCAACGGTCGCGATCTGGGCTGACTTCGTGAAGCCCCCGTTTGCGAGATCGCGCTCGATGGTGGGGCGGTCGTGGTAGCCGTGGGGTGTGCGGGCCAGGAAGCGGGGCGGATCCTCGGGAAACAGGGATTCCAGAGCGGTCGTGACCGTGTCAGCGAATTCGTTTTCCTCGATGCGATCCCACACGTTGAACATGAAAACGCCGCCCGGTCGAAGCACTCGACGTGCCTCCGAAAAGGCCTTGGACTTTTCGGGGAAGAACATCACTCCGAACTGGCATACGACGGCGTCAAACGTCTCGTCTGCGAACGGCAGTCGCATGGCGTCGGCCTGACGCCACTCCACAGGACGCCTGGTCCCGACTACCAGAGCCTGGTCGAGCATGGCCTGATTCAAATCCGTGGCGACGATGGACACGCGTTCGGGTAGCACGGATGCCAGCGCACGCGTCACGACACCCGTGCCGGCCGCAATCTCGAGTACGCGCGACGGAGTTCTTGAAGCAAGGCGATTCGCCAGATCTGTCGCGTAGGGCTCGAAGATCAGCGGAACCAGATAGGTTTCGTAGAGCTTCGCAATCGAGCCACTGAAGACTTTGTCGGTATCGGCATTGCTCATACGGTTCGCCTCTGCGCTGATCGCACGCTCACGTGCCGTATCAGCGTGTGTTCGGCGTCGACGGCTGGAGCGGCAGCCGACGGTCGGTGCAATCATTCCTCTTCGCCCGAAGAGCGGCCCGGGTCAGGCTGCGCTCCGCGCTTGAGCCGCGTGGGCGTCCTTCTGAACCGCGATAACCTCGTGAATGCGAATGCTAGCTCGTCCCACGGCGCGCAACCAATACTGGCTGGTGCTGGTACAGAACACCATCGAGCCGTTGGATCTCAATGAAGGAGCTCTCCTCGAGCAGCGAGACTAGTCGATCAATTGGGACGGCGTAGTATCGCGACGAGCCCGCAATCAACGCCGCCGGTCTCGAACCGCGCCCCTCGCGGATGAAGTACATCGCCACGTCATAGAAGTCGCCGTCCCAGTCTCGCGTCTGGGCGACGAAGTAGCGGTCGTCACCGTCCGAGCGGAATCCGTACGGCACCAGCCGTGGCGAAGATCTCTCCTCCGTCAAGTAGTCGCGGAGACCGAGGATCGCGATTCCACCGGGTCGGACACATTGGTGGAAGTTTCCTAGCGCCTCGCGGATCGCGTCGTCACTGAGCAAATGCGGGATGGAATTGTCGGCACTGAGCACGACGTCGAACCCTGATCCGTGAACCCCTGCGCACCGGCGCATGTCCGCGACCGTGAAGCGAATGGCCAGGTTGCGTTGAGCCGCCTCGAGCCGAGCACGCTCCACGGCCGCCGACGATAAATCGGAAGCCGCGACCGCATGCCCGAGCGCCGCGAGACCAAGGGCTTGGGTACCGATCCCGCACGAGACGTCGAGGATCGACCGCGGAGGCGGCCCCACATGTTCGCGAATGATGGCGTCGAGTGCCGCCGCCTGTTGAGCGATGACGGCGTTCCAGTCTCGATAGATGAGGTGATAGAGCGGCGCAATCTCGTCGTACATGTCAGGGGTTGGACATCAGTCCAATCGGGCTAACGCCGCGGTGAGCGGCGCGCGAAGCGCGTCCGCTCTACTGCGAAGTTATACGGGTTGGCTGCACTTCGCGCTTCCACGGCTTGCTCGGCCCGCTCCGTCACGATCGCGCGGCGTACAGGCGATTGCTCTCCTCGAACAACTGCAGTGTCCTCTGCACATCGCCAGGCTGCTCGACCAGCCGCTCCGGATCCCACTCGCTGCGTGGCGCGCTGAAGAAGTCGCCGCCGTACACGTGAATAGCGCCGGTCAACCGCCCGATCGGATTTGTCACGGAGTGGATGATGTCGCGGCCAAGGGGTAGGGCATCACGTTCGCTGAGTGCCTTGGCGCCTGCGGCCTCGATTCGACCACTGGACTCATCCGCTACCCGCCGCCATAGGATATTATCCTCGCGGCCTGTGTATATCCCGATGACGGCCCACATGTTGTGATTGTGCGGCATCACGGTCATGCGTGGCCCCCAGATGACATTCAGAATCGTGAGACCTGCGGAGCGGTGTAGAGTCTTAACCTCGGCGCGCCGGGGCTCGCCTAGCAACTTGAGAACCACGTCAGGCATCCCGACCGCGCGGGCCACGATCTCGCGAATGGCCTGTTGGCCCGCTCCTCCAGCTGCCGCCGCGGCGCACTGATCCTTGAACACATCCAGATCAAACATCGACCTAGCCTCCTTCCATCTCACTCCGCATAACGCTGCGCTCAGCGGACGGCATGCGAGCAACGCGAGCAGCCGGTCCGTTGGAGCGCAATGTTGGGCAGTGTCAAATCACTCAATGACCTGGTCCGCGCGCAGCAGGAGCGCCGGCGGGACTGTCAGCCCGAGGGCCTTGGCGGTCTTAAGGTTGATGACCAGTTCAAACGTGGTGGGTTGTTCCACGGGCAGCTCCGCCGGCTTGACACCCTTCAGGATCCTGTCCACGTAGTTGGCCGCGCGCCGATACAAGTCGGCGTTGTTCGGTCCGTAGGTCATGAGGCACCCTGCCTCCGCGAACTCCCGAAACGCGTAGATGGCGGGTAGCCGGGCTTTGGCCGCGAGGTCGACGATGAGGCGTCGATTCTGGCCGGCCACCGGGTAGGGAAGGATGACAATGGCGCCTATCCTCTCGCTGCCCATCACCGAGAAGGCCCGCTCGATGTCGTCGGGCCCTCGGACCTCCCAGGCCAGCGGTGTCACGTTCAACGCCCGGCCCGCCACCTGGATTTCCTTCCACATACCCGCGTGCGCAGCGATTCGCGGGTCCCAGAGGACGCCAAGGCGCGTGGTCTTGGGCGACACCTCCTTGAGCAGTTCTACCCACTTGCGGCTGATGCCCTCGGCCATGTTGGACAGCCCGGTGATGTTGCCCCCGGGTCTGGCGAGGCTGGCCACGAAGCCGGACCCCACCGGGTCGCCGACTTGAGCCATCACAATGGGGATTGTCGACGTCGCCTGCTTAAGGGCAACGAGAGCAGGATTGCCCTGAGCGAGGATGACATCGACCCGGAGCTGGACGAGTTCGGCGGCAAGGTCCGGATAGCGCTCGGCTCGACCCTCAGCGGTCCGGACAAAGAGGGTGATGGTCTGATCCTCCACGTAGCCCAATTCCCGCAGCCGCCGCCGAAAAGACTCAAAGCCGGCACGGAAGAGATCACCCCCACCGGCCAGGACACCGACCCGGGCCACCTTGGACGCCTGTTGGGCCTCAACGGTGGGTGCCGCGGCGTGGTGGACAAACGCCAGAACAACGGTGAGCCCAAGCGGCATGATCCTAGTGGCCGAATGCCACGGATGGCGAATGCTCGGGCTCAGCGGTCGCGATCTGAGCAGCGCGAGAATCCGGGAGACCGTTCGATCTCTCATCCACGCAGTGCGCAATATTGGTCGAAGCCTAACTTCTAACTATCCAGAACCGCATATCCCCGCCTCGCGGCATATCTCGCAGCATATCGCGGGCCTGAGCACGTCCGGTACAGGCGAATCGCGCCGCCCTGACGCGGACTTCGCCCATCACATGTCCGCCGTGCAGCGGGATACCCAGATCAGGATATTCGCCGAGCATCCCCCAACGCCACGCGGTCGCGCGTCCGGGGCGCGATCTGCCAGATGCGTCACGCCCGATGGCCCGCAATTGGGCATGCGGGCTAGAGGCTAGACGACCGCCAGAGCCTCGACTTCGATCATGTAGTCCGGGTGCGAGAGCGACGCGACCTGGACCATCGTCGAGGCCGGACCCCGTTCGCCGAAGAATTCGTCGCGCACGACGCGAAAGTCCATCCGATAGCGGACGTCGGTGACGTAGGTCGTGATCTTCACGACGTTGGCGAGCGTGCCGCCGCCGGCCTCGACGAGCGCCTTGACGGCGCCGAACACGGTCCGCGCCTGCCCTCGGAAATCGCCGCGGTGCTTCACGGTGCCGTCCATCTCGTAGGGCACCTGGCCGGCCAGGAACAGAATCGTCTGAGCGCCCGTCACCTTGATGGCCTGACTGTAGCCGGGCGGATCGTAGACGCCCGGCGCGCAATACTTCTCGAGCTTCGCCGCCATGATCGTTCTCCTCTTCTCGATGGTTGCCACGGGTGATCGCTCGCGACCGGCCGCACCTCGATCAGAGCTGCCCCGAGTCTCCCCACTGCTCCACGAGCGCGCGATACGCCGGATCGTCGTAGCGGGACAGCGCGAATGCCGGCGCGTAGCGCGGCAACGTGCGTCCGGCGATGTGGTCGGCCAGAAGATCCGCCGCGCCATTGGAAGACATGAGCCCGTAGCCGGAGAGCGCGCCCAGGATGTACGCCCCCTCGACGGGCAACGGCCCGGAGAGCAGACGATTCTCCCGGGTCTTCGTGTAATAGCCGCCGTCGACGACGACGCGCGGCAGTCGCGTCAGGTACTTCGACAGCGCCGGGATCATTCGCGACATCCCGCGGATGCAGATCTCGCCGTACGCGCCGTCGAACTCCATCGGAAACGTCGGCTCGACCGGCTCGATGTCGTAGGTCCAGATCAGCAGGACGACCGGGCTGTCGCCGGCGCCCTCCGGCCGACCGTGCACGCCGCCCGGAAATTCGTCGACGAGGCGCTTGTGCTCGGCCGACGCCAGGAGCTCCTGCCGCTCCTCGTCGGACCACGGCAAGGTGATCGGGTCGGTCCAGATCGTCATCGGGGCCCAGCGCGGCACCGCGCCCAGGACATCGTTGAACGCGACCTTCGCGTGGCGCTCGCAGAACACCGGCAGATCGAGACCGAGCAAGCGGCCGATGCGTCCCACGAACGGCCCGGCCGCGTTCACGAACCGGTCCGTCGCGATGCGCACGTCGCCGCCCCGCGCGCCGACCTGCACGCCGCGCACGCGCCCGCCGGTCGTGTCGACGCGCTCGACCCGGCCCTCGACGAATCGCACGCCGTGCTCGCGCGCGCGCTCGAGCAAGTACATCCCGAGCTGCTGCGCGCTGAACCAGCCGCAGCGGCGCGCGTGCAGCACGGCCTTCGTATCGCTCGCCAGGTGTGGAAAGTACCGGCGCAGGAGCGTCGGATCGGTGATGACGTCCGTCCCGGTCGGCTGATCCTCGAAGCCGTCGGCCGGCGCGGGCTCGTAGTCGCTCGACGCGTGATCGTGGATGCGGGCCGGGCCGACGCCGCGCGTCGCGGCTTCCTTCGCGCGCTCGACGAACACCGGCACCTGCGCCGGATCGGCCGTGACGAAAAGATAGCCGCGCCGGTTCAGCAGAAATCGATTGTGGCTCTCGTGCGCCAGATCCTCGAGAAGATCGATGCTCCGGTTCATCAGGGCGACCATGTCGTCGCCGGGTCCCGGCCACCAGTTCCGATAGCATTCGGTCGACTTGTCGCTGGTGAGCGAGAGCGGCGGGCCTTCGTCGACGAGCACGACGCCGGTGACGCCGCGACGCACGGCCAGGTGATACGCGGCGGCGATACCGGCGATGCCGGCGCCGCAGATGACGACTTCCGCGGTGGGCGCGCTCATGCGGGGGGATATGGTCGCACGCCCCGCGCGCTTGTCAACGCTACTTGATCGGCTGGATCGTCAGCTCGCCGGTCGAGCGCAGGGTGATCGAGTAGACGCGGTCCTTACGCAGGCGCGTCGACACCGCCTCGCCGTGCAGCGCGCGGACTCCGCGCCGCTTCGCCTCCTCCGGGTCGTTGGCCAGCTCCCAGAATCGCGCCCAGAGCTCGCGCTCGAACGCCGTCGGCGCGCGCTCCGCGGCGTAGCTCTGCGGGATCTGACCTTCCTTGTCGAGCACTTCGCCTTCCGCGGGCCGCTTGCGGTCGGTGAAGATCCGCCGGAAGAGCAGCAGCGCCTTGCCCTTGAGCGCGTCGCCCGCGATCACGAAGTTGTCCTCGAACTTGATCACCAGCGTGTCGACGTAGACTTCGTCGCCGTCGAGCGTGAGCTCGCGCGGCTCGCCGACCGGATCGCCCTGGGGGTCGAGCTCGGTGAACCGGACGCGGGTCCGCTGATGACCTTCGGGACCGGGCGCCTGATCCAGCACGACGAGACGGGCACGCCGCTCGGCGTAACGCAGGAGCCGGACGGCGGCTTCGAGGGCTTGATTGCGCTCGGTGAGCGCGCGGATCTGCGCGTCGCGCTCCTCGAGCTGGCGCTGCATCGCGCGGCTCGGAGCGAGGACCATTCGATCGGCCAGATAGATGCCGCCCGCCGCCGCGGCGATGAAGACCAGCGCCCAGAGGAATCTCATGGCCGGTCTCTCGATGGTACACTCACCGCCGATGATCGCCCGCACTCTTGCGTGCCTGACGCTGTGGGCGCTCGCGCTGAGCGCCATAGCGCCGGGCAGCGCGCTCGCCGCCGACGGCCTGCACCTGGTCCTCACGCCCTCGCAGAAGCCGACCGATCTGCTGGCGACCGGGGACGAGTTCGCGAAGGTGCTGACGAAGCTGCGTCGGGCATCCCGGTGCGCGTGACCGTCGCCTCGGACTACGCCGCGGTGATCGAAGCGCTGCGCAACCGCACGGCCGACCTCGCGTTCGTGCACCCCGTCGGCTACGTGCTGGCGAGCCGCGAGGCGAAGGCGACGATCGTCGTTCGCAACCTCTGGCACGGTAAGAGCTCGTTCACCTCGCGCATCTACGTCCGCAAGGAGTCCGGGCTCAAGACGCTCGAGGATCTGCGCGGCAAGACGATGGCGTTCATCGATCCGGCCAGCTCGTCGGGGTACACCTACCCGATGGTCCTCTTGATCCAGCGCGGCCTCGTGAAGGACCGCGACCCGAAGACGTTCTTTCGTGAGGTGCTGTTCGCGGGCGCGCATGACGCCGGGATGCGAGCCCTGCTCAACGGTCACGTCGATGCGCTCGCTTCGTTCGACATGGCCCGCGAGCAGTATCTGACCGATCCCGTCGAGCGCGAGCGCATCATCTATATCGCGGAGACGCCCGAGATCCCGGAGGCCGGGATCGCCGCGCGCCCGGGCCTCGATCCGGCGACGTTCGCGAAGGTGCGCGAGGCCCTCCTGCAGATTCGCGCGCCGGCCTATGCGGCGCTGCTGCGCCGCCTCTACGAAATCGACGGGTTCGCGCCGGCCGACGACCGCGACTACGACCCGGTGCGCGCAGCGGTCGAGCTGCTCGGCGTCAAGCCGCGCTGACCTCCGCCGCCTCCTCTCCGATGATCGAGGTCGCGGGGCTGCGTGTCGTCCTGCCGCCCTCGACGGTCGCGCTGCACGGCGTCGATCTCTCGATCGGCCGCGGCGAGTTCGTCGTCGTCCTCGGCCGGAGCGGCGCCGGCAAGACCACCTTCTTGCGCTGCCTGAACCGGCTCGTCGAGCCGACCGCGGGAACGATCCGCGTGGCCGGCCGCGCCGTCACCGGCGCCGGCGCGGTCGCGGTCCGCGAGGTTCGCCGGCAGATCGGCATGGTGTTTCAGCAGTTCAACCTGGTGCGGCGCGCCTCGGCGATCGACAACGTCCTCGCGGGACGGCTCGGCTACGTGCCGCCGATCGCCAGCGTGTTCGGGAGCTTTCCGCAGGCCGACCGCGAGCTGGCTCGCGCGTGTCTGGACCAGGTGGGCCTCGCTCACCTCGCCGAGCGGCGCGCCGATAAGCTATCGGGCGGCGAGCAGCAGCGGGTCGCGATCGCCCGCGCGCTGGCGCAACGGCCCGAGGTCATCCTGGCCGACGAGCCCACGGCCAGCCTCGATCCCGCGCTCACCAGCAGCATCATGGACATCCTCAAGGCCATCAACACCGAGCAGGGGCTCACGCTCGTGGTCAGCCAGCACCAGCTCGAAACCGCGCTGGCCTACGCGACGCGCATCGTCGGCTTCCGCCAGGGCCGCGTCGCGTTCGACGGCCCACCCGCCGCCGTGACGCCGACGGTCGTGCGCGCGATCTACGGGGACGATCCCAACACATGAAGCCGGGCCACTTCGCGTTGAGAAGAAGACCGGGCGTGCGGAGCCGGGTCGCACCTGTCTCAGGCCACCCTCGGCCCAGCCGGCCTCACGGCCCCCGCTACAATAATGCGCGCCGGCTCTTCGTCGCGCTGCTCGTCCTCGCGTGGCTCGTCTGGGACACCGGCGCCGACCCGGTCCGTCTCGCCCGCGGCGTGCCCTGGATCGTCGATTTCCTCCGGCGCATGATGCCGCCCGATCTCAGCGTGCTGCCGGCCGCGCTGCTGGGCGCGATCAAGACCGTCGAGATCGCGCTGCTCGGGACCGCCGTGGCCGCCGTCCTGGCGCTGCCGCTCGGCTTCCTCTCCGCGCGCAACGTGGCGCCGGGCGCTGTGTTCTACCCGGCGCGAGCCGTCCTCAACTTCTTCCGCAGCGTGGACACGCTGGTCTACGCCCTGGTCTTCGTCGCCGCCGTCGGGCTCGGCCCGTTTCCCGGCGTCCTCGCCGTCGTCGCCTACACGACGACCTCACTCGCCAAGCTCTACGGCGAGGCCGTCGAGGGCGTCGATCCCGGGCCCGTCGACGCGATCACCGCGACGGGCGCGACCCGGCTGCAGGTGCTGCGCTTCGGCGTGATCCCGCAGGTGCTTGCCGCTGTTCCTCTCCTACGTCCTCTATCGCCTCGAGACCAACATCCGCGCGGCGACGGTGCTCGGCTTCGTCGGGGCCGGCGGCATCGGCTTTTACCTTCAAACCTATCTGCGGATGATCGACTACCGCGCGGCGTCCACGGTGCTGCTCGTGACGGTGGCCATGGTGATGGTGGTCGACGCGATCAGCTCGCGGCTGCGTGATCGGCTCGTGTGACGGTTTCGTGGCGAGCCCTGACAAAGTCCGGCGTCTAGGCTAGAATCGCGACACCTCGCGAAGGGAGGGCCCTCAATGGCTCACAGAACCGGCGTCAGGCTTGGCTCATTCCTGGTGTGCGCGGCGATCGTCGCGGCGGCGATCGGATTCGCGGCGACCAGCGTTCGCGCCGCCAAGGCGACCTTGACGGTCTACACGGCCGTCGAGGCTGACGACCTCAAGAAGTACGCGGCCCGCTTCAACGAGGACTATCCGGACATCGAGATCAAGTGGGTCCGCGACTCGACGGGTGTCATCACCGCCAAGCTGCTCGCGGAGAAGGCAAACCCGCAGGCGGACGTGATCTGGGGTCTCGCCGCGACGAGTCTCCTGGTGCTGAAGCCCGAGGGCATGCTGATGCCGTACGCGCCGAAGGGCGTCGAGCGGCTCGACGCGCAGTTCCGGGACAAGGACAACCCGCCGGCGTGGGTCGGGATGGACGCGTGGGTCGCGGCCCTCTGCTTCAACACCGTCGAGGCCCAGAAGAAGAACCTGCCCGAAGCCGGCCTCGTGGAAGGACCTGACCAAGCCCGTCTACAAGGGCACGATCGTCATGCCGAACCCGGCCTCGTCGGGCACGGGCTTTCTCGACGTCTCGAGCTGGCTCCAGCTCTTCGGCGAGACCGAGGGCTGGAAGTACATGGACGCGCTCCACCAGAACATCGGCGTCTACACGCACTCCGGCTCCAAGCCGTGCACGATGGCCGGCGCCGGCGAGTACCCGATCGGGGTGTCCTTCGAGTTCCGCGCCGCCCGTCAGAAGAAGCAGGGCGCGCCGATCGACATCGTGTTCCCGTCGGAAGGCTCGGGCTGGGACATGGAGGCCACCGCGATCGTGAAGGGCACGAAGAACCTCGAAGCGGCCAAGACCCTCGTCGACTGGTCGGTCACCGACAAGGCCATGAAGCTCTACAACGAAGGCTACGCGGTGGTCGCGATCTCGAAGATGTCGCAGCCGGTCGAGTACCTGCCGGGCAACATGCTCGACGCACATGGTCAAGAACGACTTCCAGTGGGCGGCCACGAACCGCGCCAAGATCCTCGGCGAGTGGGAGAAGCGCTACGGCGCGAAGTCGGAGCCGAAGAAGTAAGGCAGACGGGTCACGACGCCCATACCTCCGGATCAGCCGTCTCACCAAGAAGTTCGGCGCCTTCACCGCCCTCGACGACATCTCGCTCGAGATCGTCGAGGGCGAGTTCGTCTGCTTCCTCGGCCCATCGGGATGCGGCAAGACGACGTTGCTGCGGGCGATCGCCGGGCTCGACATCCAGACGACCGGCCGCATCGAGCAGAACGGCCGTGACATCTCCGCGCTTCCGCCGACCAAGCGCGACTTCGGCATCGTGTTCCAGTCCTACGCGCTCTTCCCGAACCTGACCGCCGCCAAGAACGTCGCGTACGGCCTCGAGAACGCGCGCATGCCGCGCGCCGAGCTCGCCAAGCGCGTCCTCGAGCTGCTCGACCTGATGGGCCTGGCCACCCACGGCAACAAGTATCCCGCGCAGCTCTCGGGCGGCCAGCAGCAGCGCGTGGCGCTGGCCCGCGCGCTGGCGACCTCGCCGGGCCTCCTGCTGCTCGACGAGCCGCTCTCCGCGCTCGACGCGAAGGTGCGCGTGCACCTGCGTCACGAGATCAAGCAGCTCCAGCGCCGCCTGCGCGTGACGACGATCATGGTCACCCACGACCAGGAAGAGGCGCTCACGATGGCCGACCGCATCGTGGTGATGAACCTCGGCGCGATCGAGCAGATCGGCACGCCGCTCGAGATCTACCGTGAGCCGGCCTCGCCGTTCGTGGCCGACTTCATCGGCGTGATGAATTTCGTGGCCGGGCACGGTCGTGCGCGACGGCGCGGTCCGGCTCGGGCGCGCCGAGCTCGCCTGCGACGTCGACGGCCTGGCCGCCGGGACCGACGTGACCCTCGCGATCCGCCCGGAGGACATCGAGATCCACGACGCCGGCCGGAGCGAGCCGAACGCCCTAGCGATGCGCGTGGACGCGCTCGCCTTCCTGGGCTCCTTCTTCCGCGCCGACCTGTCCGGTGAGACCACGGCGGGAGTGCTCCTGCGGGCCGATCTTCCCGTCGACATGGTCCGGCGCCGCGGGATCGCCGAGAAGAGCATGCTCTCGGTGCTCCTGCCGCCGGAGCGCATCAGGGTCTATCCGGGGAGCACCGCCAATCGCTGACGCCGCGGTCGCGCGCGCGGATCATGCCGCCGCGATCGTCCGGCCCGAGTCGAGCCGCGACGATCGGCTCATGCGCCTCTTCATCGGCGTCATCGGGCTCTACCTGGTCGCCGCGCTCGCGCTGCCGCTCGGTCTCATGCTCGCCAAGAGCTTCCAGGGGCCGAAGGAAGAGTTCGTCGGTCTCGCCAACTACGTCCGATATTTCTCGACCCCGGCGCTCTTCCAGTCGATCGGTAACAGCTTGTGGGTCTCGATCCTCAGCACCCTCATCACGGTGCCGCTGGCGTTCGTGTACGCGTACGCGCTCACGCGCTCGCGCATGCCCTTTCGCGGATTCTTCAAGACCGTCGCGCTCGTCCCGATCCTCGTGCCCTCGCTCCTGCCCGGCCTGGCGCTCGTCTATCTGTTCGGCAACCAGGGGTTGCTGAAGGGGGCGCTCCTCGGACACAGCATCTACGGGCCGATCGGCATCGTCATGGCGGAAGTCTTCACGACCTTCCCGCACGCCCTGCTGATCATCCTGGCCGCGCTCGCGCTCGCCGACGCGCGGCTCTACGAGGCGGCGGTGGCGCTCCGCGCGTCGCGGCCGAAGATCTTCTGGACCGTCACCCTGCCGGGCGCGCGCTACGGTCTGATCAGCGCCACGTTCGTCGTCTTCACCACGGTCGTCACCGACTTCGGCGCGCCGAAGGTCATCGGCGGCCAGTACAACGTGCTGGCGACCGACGTGTACAAGCAGGTCATCGGCCAGCAGAACTTCCAGATGGGCGCCGTCGTCAGCGTGATCTTGCTGGTGCCCGCGATCTTCGCCTTCATCGTCGATCGCGCGGTGCGGCGCCGCCAGGTGGCGCTCCTCTCCGCGCGCGCCGTGCCCTACCAGCCAGCGCCGCAGCGCCTGTTCGACCTCCTGATGCTGGGCTACTGCGTCGTGACGGGGCTCGCCATCCTGAGCATCGTCGCGATCTCCCAGTTCGCAGCCGTCGTGAAGTTCTTCCCCTACAACCTGACCCTGACGACGGCGCACTACGACTTCGACCAGAAGGGCGGCGGGGGCTGGGCCTCGTACTACAACTCGATCCGGCTGGCGTTCCTGACGGGTGTCATCGGAACCGTGGTCGTGTTCGCCGGCGCCTATCTCGTCGAGAAGGCGCGGGGCTTCGCGCTGGGCCGAGGCATCTTCCACTTCCTGGCGATGCTCCCGATGGCGGTGCCCGGGCTCGTCCTCGGCCTCGCCTACATCTTCTTCTTCAACGCACCCGGCGAATCCGCTCAACGTGCTCTACCGCACGATGGCGATCCTGGTCATCAACACGATCGTGCACTTCTACACCGTGGGGCACCTGACCGCGTTGACGGCGCTGCGTCAGATGGATCCCGAGTTCGAGACGGTATCCGCCTCGCTGAAGCAGCCGTTCTATCGAACCTTCTGGCGCGTGACCGTGCCGGTGTGCTTGCCGTCGACGCTCGACATCGCGATCTACATGTTCGTGAACGCGATGACGACCGTCTCGGGCGTCGTCTTCATCTATGGACCGAAGACGGAGCTGGCGTCCATCTCCGTGCTGAACATGGACGATACGGGTGAGATCGCGTCCGCAGCGGCCATGGCGATGATGATCTTCTACACCAACGTCGCGGCTCGCATGCTCCATCTGCTCCTCGGTCGGTGGCTCACGCGGCGGACGCAAGCGTGGCGACAGCGCTAGTGCCCACAACCTCCGCTTCGACGCTGGGCGCCGGGGTGCGGCGGGCGAGCGGGCGTGGGAGGGGTCGCCGGACCACGCGGCACGCGTGCGCTGCTCCGCGGCGGCTGGGCTCCATCTCGGCACGCGACTTCCGACGTCGCCTGGAGGGAACGGGTCCGGTCGACCCCTCCCACGCCCACTCGCCCGCCGCACCCCGACATCCCGTGTCGGCCAATGTTGCCGTGATCCACGCCGAGCACGCGCCCCCGGTCGTGCGCATGAGACCGCGGGTGGAGCGGATGGGATGGTGGCGCGGCTTATGAGGGAGAGGGCGCGGGTGGTGATTGTTGGTGGGGGGATTGCGGGGTGTAGTGTTGCGTATCATCTGGCGCGGAAGGGGTGGACGGATGTCGTGCTCGTCGACAAGGGGGAGTTGACGAGCGGGTCGACGTGGCATGCCGCGGGGATGGTGACGCACTTTCATACGTCGCCGACGCTCATGCGGATGCGGAAGTACAGCATCGAGCTCTATCGGCGGCTGCAGGCGGAGCCCGGATCGGCGGAGCACTGGCACGAGGTCGGGAGCCTTCGCGTCGCCTCGAGCGGCGATCAGCTTCGATTCCTCCAGCGGCAGGTCGGCATGGCCCGCGCGATCGGGCTCGACGTCGACACCATCTCGCCGGCCGAATCACTTCGCATCTTCCCGTTGATGTCCGCCGAGAGCCTCCACGGCGCGATGTACTTGCCGGGCGATGGCTGGCTCGATCCGAGCGGCGCGACGATGGAGCTGGCCGCGCAGGCACGCCGCCTGGGCGTCGAGCTCAACACCGGCGTGCGCGTCACCGGGATCCGGCGGACATCGCCGGGGCGCCGTCGCGGCCGTCGAGACGGACCACGGCGCGATCCACACGGAGATCGTCATCAATGCGGGCGGGATGTGGGCGTCGCAGATCGCCGCGATGGTCGGCGTCAGTCTGCCGATCACGCCGCTGGTCCATCAGCATCTGGCGACGAAGCCGATCCCGGACCACCAGCTCCCCCGCTCGACGCCGTGCCTGCGCGACCCGGAGAACCTCGTCTACATGCGTGAGGAGGTCGGCGGATTTCTCATCGGCGGCTTCGAGCGTAGCCCGGTCGCGTGGTCGGTCGGCGGCGTGCCCTGGGACTTCACGCAGCAGCTCCTGCCGTCCGACTGGGAGCTGTTCAACGAGATCCTCGAGGGCGCGATCCGGCGCGTGCCGATCTTGTCAAAGGCCGAGCTGGCGCACCTGGTGAACGGCCCCGAAGGTATCACCCCCGACAGCCGTCCCTTGCTCGGTCCGGTGCCCGGCGTCCCCGGGTTCTGGGTCGCGGCGGGTCTGTCGCACACCGGCTTCGGCGCCGGCGGCGCGATCGGCCACATCGTGGCCGACTGGCTCGTCGACGGCGAGCCGCCGCACGACGTGACGGAGCTGAACGTCCGACGCTTCGGGCCGGTGTACGAGGATCGCGCGTACGCCGCCGAGCGCGCGCGCGAATCGTACAAGTACTACTACATGCTCCGCTATCCCCACGACGAGAACGAGTGGGCCCGCGCGCGCCGCCTGAGCCCGCTCGACGCGCGGCTCGGCGAAGCCGGCGCGGTGTTCGGCGAGAAGAACGGCTGGGAGCGCGCCAACTATTTCATGCCGGGCACACCCGGTCGCCGCGCGGGCACCGATCAGCGCCGCTGGGGCTGGGCGCGCGCGGCGTTCTTCGACCGCGTCGGCGCCGAGCACCGGGCCGTCCGCGAGCGGGTCGGCCTCTTCGACTTCACCTCGTTCGGCAAGCTCGACGTGAGCGGCCCGGGCGCGCTGGCGCTGCTGCAGCGGCTCGCCGACAACGACGTCGATCGCCCGGTCGGCAGCGTGATCTACACGCAGTTCCTCAACCCGCGCGGCGGAATCGAGAGTGACCTGACCGTCACGCGCTGGGCGCCGGATCGCTTCCGGGTGACGACCGGCAGCAACTTCGTCGCGAGCGACCTCGGGTGGATCCTGATGCACCTGCCGTCCGACGACAGCGTGCAGGTGCGCGACGTGACGGACGCGTTCGCGTGCATCGGCCTCTGGGGCCCCGACG
Source organism: uncultured Candidatus Rokubacteria bacterium (assembly GCA_963789955.1). Taxonomy (GTDB): domain Bacteria; phylum Methylomirabilota; class Methylomirabilia; order Rokubacteriales; family CSP1-6; genus AR31. Next base: position 322,275 of record CAWBMV010000001.1, on the reverse strand, counting down.
CGCGTCGCGTGCTCCAGGCCGTCACCGCGAGCGACGTGTCGAACGCGGCCCTTCCTTATATGTCGGCGCGACCGATCGAGATCGCCGGCGCCGCGGTCGGCGCCCAGCGTGTGACCTACGTCGGCGAGCTCGGCTGGGAGCTCTACGTCGAGAACCGCCATGCCGTCGCGGTCTGGGACGCGCTGCTCGCGGCCGGCCGGCCCTTTGCCATCGAGCCCGTCGGGTACAAGGCCGTCGACTCCTTGCGGCTCGAAAAGGGCTACCGCTACTGGAGCAGCGATCTCACGCCGGCCGAGAACCCCTACGAAGCCGGGCTCGGCTTCTGCGTGCGCCTGCAGAAGGGAGACTTCGTCGGCCGCGAGGCGCTGAGCCGGATCAAGGCCGAGGGACTCACGCGGAAGCTCTGCACGATCACACTGACGGCGGCGATGCCCGACCATGTCGGACCTCTACGGTGGCGAGGCGGTGTACGCCGGTGGCCGTGTGGCGGGACGGCTGCGCAGCGTGGGCTGGGGCTACACGGTCGCGAAGCACATCGGTTTCGTGTATTTACCAACGGCGCTCTCGGCGACCGGCACACCGCTCGAGGTGGAAGCCTTCGGCGCGCGCTTCGCCGCCGAGGTCGCGCCGGACGTGCTCTACGATCCCGCGGGCGCACGGCTTCGCGTCTAGCGCCATATCGCGCGCGTCTCGTCCGTCCGGGTCGGCATGGACCAAGGTCCGATGGACGGAGCCGACTCGCGCCCGGCATGGTACGCATCCGGTGTTGCGTTCCCTCGTCGCTCTACTCGTGGCAGCATCCCTTTCGCTCGCGGCGGTGCCGGCGGCGTTCGCCGAGGAAGATCCCGACGCGACCGAATGGTGGGTTCGCGTGACGACCGAGAATGCGCCCGTGAAGTTTCACCTCCTGCCCGACGACTCGGAGCAGCCTCGCGACTGGTTGGGACTCTTGCGCGACACCGGGTTCATCATCGGCTACCAGGTCGTCGGCGCCGCGATCCTCTATCGTCGTCCCGGCGAGCGTCTCGAACTGGTCCCATCAGAACAAGGAGATCAGCTTCGAGAAATGGTGGGAGAACGCTTCAAGCCCTCACTGGGATGACGACAGCTGGCCCGTGAACTACATCGGGCATTCGTACTTTGGCGCCACCTACTACACTCGCGCGCGTGAGCGTGGCTTCGACCGCATCGACTCGTTCCTGTACTCGGCCGTCGCCTCGGCGATCTACGAGTTCGGGATCGAGGCGATCTTCGAACGGCCCTCCTTCCAGGATCTGATCGTCACGCCCGTCGGGGGCTCTCTGCTCGGCGGCTTCGTCTTCGAGCCATTCAGAAACTGGATCAGACGCAAGCCCGAGCTCAAGTGGTACGACCACGTCGGCCTGATCGCGACCGATCCGATCGGCGCGCTGAACTACATGGCGGAAAGCCTGCTCGGGATCAAGTCGGACATCCGGGTCGGGATCCCCCGAAGCGGCGGCGTGTTCGTCGAGTTCCGCATACCCTTGAAGTGACGCCGCAAAGCCGTCGCCTGTCACTATAATGGTGAGGCGATGCCGAGTCCGTTCCTCACGTCCTCACAGCTCGCCGACGCCCGCGCGCTGCTCGAGCGTTTGATCGCGGAGCACCCGCCGGGCCACGCGCTGCAGCGCGAGTTCCAGACCGACCCCGGCATTTACCAGCTCGACCTCGAGCGTATCTGGCGTCGCGGGTGGCTCTTCGCCGGCCACACCTGTCAGGTCAAGGCACCGGGCGACTACTTCGTCTTCGACATCGACACCGACTCGATCATCGTCATGCGCGGTGACGACGGACACATCGCAGCGCTCCACAACACCTGCCGTCATCGGGGAATGAAGGTCTGTCAGACCCAGTCCGGGCACGTCGCGCGGATCGTCTGCCCGTATCACCAGTGGTCCTACGCGCGCAACGGCGAGCTCATCGCGTGCGGCGGGATGGACCAGGATGGCGACCTCGAGCGCCGCGACTACGGACTGCACCGCGTGCAGGCCCGTGAAGTCGGCGGATTGATCTTCGTGTGCCTGGCCGACGATCCGCCCCCGTTCGAGGGCGCCGCGGACGCGCTCGGCGCGCTCCTGCGCCCGCAAGGGCTCGAGCGCGCGCGGATCGCCGCGAGCCGGAGCTACGAGGTCCACGCAAATTGGAAGCTCGTGTGGGAAAACAACCGCGAGTGCTGGCACTGCAACGCGAACCACCCGCAGTACATCAAGGCGAACTACGACAACGCGCCGATCGACGACCCGGCGCTCAAGCACGAGATCGAGACGCAGGCCCGGGTGACGTCGGATCGCCTGAAGGCCGACGGGCTTCGGATCGACTACCAGGAGGCAGGCATGGTGCGCTTCCCGTCGCCCGACTACTGGTGGTCGATCAACCGCACGCCGCTGGTGCCGGGCTGGGTGAGCGAGTCGATGGACGGACGGCCCGTCGCGCCGCTGATGGGCTCGTACCGGACGCGCGACGTCGGCACCTTGCGCATGCGGACGATGCCCAACTTCTGGAACCACTCGAGCGCCGATCACGCCGTGGCTACACGGCTCGCGCCGGCCGGGCCGCAAACGACGCTCGTGCAGGTGCAGTGGCTCGTTCACGAGGACGCCGTCGAAGGTAAGGACTACGTCCTGGACGCGCTGCTCCCGTTCTGGGAGCTCACCAGCGAGCAGGACTGGGATCTCTGCGAGAAGAATCAGGCCGGGGTCAACTCGTCGGCGTTCACGCCCGGGCCCTACTCTACGAAGCGCGAATACAACGTGATTCGCTACACGGAGTGGTACCTCCACCAGATCGTCGGGTAATAGAGGAAGCCTCTTGATTCGTCCGTCGTGGTCGGTACGCGGCGCCACGCTCGCTCTCGCGGCGACCTTGACGTTTGGTTGCGTCCGCCCGATCGACCTGGTGAACAGCGACTCGCCGGACTCGGAGCTGGCGGCGCTGGTCGATTCCGACGCCGCGCGACGGCTGCTCGTCGATCTGCTGGCCCGGCGTCTGGCCGATGCCTGGCCTCCGGCCGCGGCCGAAAGCTCTTATCTGGCCGATCTGGCGTCGGGTGAGCCGCAGCTCGGCAGAGCCGCCGACACGGCGCGCCTCCCGGATCAAGCCGTCTTGAAGAAGCTCGCCGACCAGACGTCGATGGATTTCGCCGCGCTGATCTTCGCGCGCGCGCTCACGACCGATTCCCGCAGCCGGACGGTGCAAGCCGCGTTCGATCGCTTCCGACAGGAAGGAGCGGGACGCTCGGCCGATGCGCTGCAACGTCCGCGGGCCTTTCCCTACACGGTGCTCTTCGCGCCGTCGTGGCTCTACAAGAGCCATCCGGAGAACGGCGCCGATTTCGCGCGCCAGCGCCAGCTCCTCGACGAGCTCGGCATCCGCAATCGGATGGCCGAGTCGGGCGAGAGCGATTCGGTCGAAGACAACGCGGCCGTGATCAGCCGGACGATCCGCGAGCTGGGGTGTGACGACGGGCCCGTCGTCCTGGTCAGCGCCAGCAAGTCGGGCGCCGAAGCGGCCATGGGCCTGGCCGGCCTGACGTCAGAGGAAGCCGGCTGCGTCGCAGCGTGGATCAACATCGCTGGCGCGTTGCGCGGGACGCCGCTCGCCGACTCGGCGTTGCGCCGGCCGGTGAGGTGGATGGCTCGAGGAATTTTCTGGCTCAGCGGCTGGAACTGGGACGCGCTGGAGTCGCTCGAGACCACACAGAGCCGGCAGCGCCTCGAGACCTTGCGGTTGGCCGAGACGATCATGGTCCTCAACGTCGTCGCGGTACCCGTCTCCGGCAGCGTCGGCTATCAGGTGTACCCGGGCTATCAAGTCCTGACGTCGCGCGGCCCCAACGACGGCGTCGTGCTCCTGGCGGACGCGGTGTGGCCCGGCGGCGTCAACATCGTCGCGCTCGGCGCCGATCACCTCTTCGCCCGCTGGCGAGAAGACACCTACATCCTCGCCATGCTCCGCGCCCTCGACATCGCCATCCTCCACTACGCCCCCAAACCAGACCCCACCATCACCGCCCGCCACCCCCCAACCAACTAACCCCACCCCGCTCCAAGGAAGCGTCGTGGGCGGTCATTCGCGGTCGCCTCACGCCGGCGTCGGCGTACGGCCATCGGGCAGGGCGAGCTGCACGGCGGTCATGCAGGCACGCCCAACACGACCGCCCGCGCACGACGTCGCGATGCCTGCCACGACGTCCTAGGCTCGCACCGAAAATTCGCGCTTCGACCAATCCGCTGCGCAGGGAATCGTCGCAACCCTCCCTCGCAGCGAGCCGACGTCATCGGGGCGGCGCCGGGGCAGGGGTAGTGAGGGGGGTCCTGGGACCCGTTCCATCCAGGCGAGCCGCGGACGAGGCGCGCCCAGATGGAGCCCAGCCACCCCAGGAGCAGCGCACGCGCGCCGCGTGGTCCCAGGACCCCCTTCACTACCCCTGCCCCGGTGCCGCCCCGATAGGTCGCTCACGGCCCAGAAAAGGGCGGAACGACCGACGCCCCGTCGGGCAGCAGAATCTTGATAGAAGCCCGACGCCGGGCGTCATCGAGCCACTTCGCTTGAGCCTCCACCGCCGCCTCACGGATCAGCTTCTGGCGCACGCGCTCCCGCGCCTCTTCGTCGTGCTGGCCCGGGCCGAGCACGCGCGTCACCATCTCCTCGTCCGGGACGATGAACGCCGCGAATCGAGCCTCGAGGAACTTCGACTTCACGATGTCTTCCCCGACCATCAGGCGCGCCCAGTCGCGGTCGATGGCCTTGTCCTCGAGCCAGCGCGCCAGCGCGGCCTCGCCCCCGGCGCGCGCGGCGGCCTCGGCCCACGCCCGGTCGAGCGCAGCCGGCTCGGCCTCGACTCCGATCTTTCCGGCTTCCGAGAGGATCAGCCGGACATCGACGAAGCGATCGACATCGATGCGCGTGATCGGCGAGCTCGACGGCGCGAAGCCGAGCACGCGAAGAGCGCGCGCCAATGCGATGTCGCTCGCGGCGATCGTTCGCGCGTCGACCTGGGCGAGCAAGGTATCGATGGGCTCGGCCGGCGCAAAGGAAACGTGGAGGAGCGTTATCAGCAGCACGACCGCCGCGAGCCCCGGCCGGCGCGGATCGCGCGGCTCCGGCCGCGCCCGCACATCAGAAGGCTTGCCCAACCGTCAGATAGACCTGGATTCGGTCGTCGTTGCGAACTTGGCGGAGCCCGTAGCCCACGTCGAGACGAATCGGTCCGATCGGCGTCGTGATCCGCAATCCGCTCCCGACACCGGGGTAGAAGGCCGAGAACGCGAAGTCGGGCACGGTCGGCGTGACCATGCCCACATCGAAGAAGACGACCCCGCCGAGCCAGCGGTAGATCGGAAAGCGGAACTCGTTGTTGATGAGGATCCGCAGATCGCCGCCCTGCGGGTTGCCGCCCGCGTCGAGGGGTCCGACCATGTCCTCCTTGTAGCCACGAACGGTCGTGCTGCCGCCGGCCTTGAATCGGTCCTCGATCACGAGGTCCGCGGTGTCGCCGTAGGGCCCGGCGAGTCCGAGGCGAGTCGAGAACGCCAGGAGGGTCCGCGCCGGCAGAGGAAACAGCCAGGTGTCCTCGAGCCGGAACTTCACGAAGTTGACATTGCCGCCGAGCGCCGTGCTGCCCACCTCGAGCGCGGTGAAATGATAGCTGCCCTGCTTGGGATCGGCGATCTGATCGCGCAGCTCGAGGGTAAGGAACGAGCTCACGCTCGTGACCAGGTCGTCCCGCTCCCGGATGCTGCCATCCGCGATGAGGTCGGGATCGATGTTCGAGCGCTTGAAGTGCTCGACCCGATACCGGAACCCGCCCTGCAGGCTCTTGGGATGATCGGTGGGTTCCTCGGGGCGGAAGAGAGGTCTCAGGAATCACGCCGCACGGTGAGCAACGAGCCGAAACTGTTCCTCAGGTAGCCGATCTCCTGCTTCTGCTCGATGAACCCGAGGGCGTCGCCTTGCCACTCCGAGCCCAGGATCCAGGGCTCGAGATAGTCGAGGTCGGTGCGATACCCCTTCTCGCTCACGCGCTGCCGGATCGAGGCGCCGCGGCCGGTCCCGAGCAAGTGTCGTAGGCGATCGTGACGAAGCCGGAAGCCCTCCTCCGTCTCGTAGCCCACGCCGAACTCGACGCGCCACGGCTTCGCTTCCCGCAGGGTCACCAGCACGTCCCGGATCGGCGCGGAAGGGTCGCCGGTCGGCTCGACGTCGACCCGGTCGAAGATGCGCGTCGTATCCAGGCGGCGTCGTGCCTCCGAAAGCGTCACGGCGGTGAGCGGATCACCCGGCGAGAATTGAAGCTCGCGCGCGACCACGTACGGCTTCGTGGCCGTCAGGCCGGACACCATGATCTGGCCGATCCGCGTCAGCTCGCCCTCCTCGACCGTGTACGCGGCCGACACGGCGCCATCCTTGTCCGCCAGCTCAGGCCCACACGGTGCCGCGGTATCCCCGCCGTTGATAGAGCTTCTCCACCTTGCCCCGCGCGTCCTCGGCGCGCGACGCGTCCCAGGGATCGCCGGCCTTGAATCCGATGGTCTTCATGACCGTGTCGGTGTCGAGGACGCGGTTGCCGGTCACGGTGACCGCGGACACCATGCGCCGCGACCTCGACGACCGGAATGACGATCTGCGCGTGCGTTCGATCATCGCTGAACGCCACGCGCGCAGGCCCGACCTCCGCCGACGGAAATCCCTCCGTGCGGTAGTACGAGCGGATGAGCCTCACGTCCTGCTCGAGCCGTTCTTCACGAAGAGGCCGCGAAAGATGCCGATCGGGATCAGCCCGGCCGGGCGCGTCTGCATCTGCTCGGCCAGCTGCTTGTCGGTCAGGGTGACCGCCCCCTCGAAGGTGATGCTCTCGACGACGACGCGCGGCCCTCGTCGATCTGAAACTTCACCATGCGTCCGGTCGCGTCACCGCCGAGCGTCCCGCTCACCTTGGCGAAGTCGTAGCCCGCCTCGTGGTAGGCCTTTTCGATCTGATCGGCGCTGGCCCGCACCTCGACATCGTCGACGATGCGGTCGTCGCCGAGACCAGCCGCTCGCGAGCGCCGCCTCCTTCAGCGCCTCCCGGCCCAGGAACTCCACGACGGTGAGTGGGCCCTCGATCACCTCGACCGTGAGATCGACCGTGTTCGTCGCCCCGTCGAAGGCGGGCTCGCGCGACGACACGCGCGACTCGAAGAAGCCCCTGCGTGTGCAGGGTCGCCTCCATGGCGCGCACGCCGTCGCGGAACTTGCGTTCCTTGAACTTGTCGCCCGGGTCGAGGTCGAGCGCCTTGCGGAGCGGCTTCTCCTCGGCGCGCGCGAGTCCGCCGATCTCGAGGCGACCGATCCGCGCTTCCTGCCGGCGTCCACGACCATCGTGACTGCCGTCCATTCGTTACAGGGTCTCGCGCGCGTCAGCGCGCACGTTGGCCGCCAGATAGCCTTCGCGACGCAGGCGGCGGAGGACTTCCCTTTGCGCGCGGTCGAGGCGCGCGGGCTCGGCCGGCCTCCGACGCGAGCGCGGCGTCGCAGCAAGGTCGGCGGCGTCGAGCCCAGCTCACCGGTCCACTTCAGGCTCTCGAGAACGGTCGCCGCGAGACACGAAACGCAGCCGGACGCCGCCGGGCTCGTCGACCGACTCGACCTCGACCTTGTCGAAGATGCCCGGCACCCAGAGGCGGTCGAGGCTCTCACGTACGCGCGCGCAAGAACGGCTGGCCGACCAAGCCGGTGAGAACTGATCGACCGACCACCCGGTCGACTGATGCCGTGAACCCCCTCGACCCCGTCGCCGTCGGAGCCGGCGGTTCGGGGCTCGCCCTGGTCATCACGGCGAGAGCGCGGCGAGAACCGCCGCAGAGCCCCGGCGAGGCAGCGGATCATCGAAATCCGAAGCGCGATCACGTCGCCCCCGACGCCGCCGCTGAACACCTGCTCGCCCGCGATGAGCACGGGTCCGAACAGCTGATACTCGATGCGTATCTTCTGCTTGCCGTTCTCGGAGAAGCTCCCGAGTACGTCGCCAGGTGCGGTCGTGGAGCGCTTACCGACGCGAAACTCGCTCTCGCCTGCCTCGTTCTCCCCGAACTCGAGGATGTCGACGGTCGGCGCGTTGAGCTCGCCGCCGAGGAGCTCCTTGGAAATGAGCTGCACCGCTTCGGTCGCGAACACAGTGCCACCGCCGCCCAGCTTCCAGCTCGGATTTGTCGAGCCGACCTGACCAGCGCGAGGAGACGCCTGCGCGAGCGGCGGCTCCGACGCGAGCCGGATCGTCAGGTCCTCGGCGCGGCCCTGAGCCGCATCGTCACGTCATACGTGCGGATCCCGGTGGTCGCGCGCAGGTCGATCTAGGGATTGGTCCGTCCGGGATCATCGAAGCGCACGAGCACGTTCTCGAGACAACCAGTTCCGGCAAACGTGACCCGGCCGTCCTGCGTCTCGAGCGTACCCAGGATCGTCGGCTCAGCGATCGTCCCGCGCAGCCGGCGTGCCGCTGCCCGGACCTGCGCTGCGGCGAGCGATCACCGGTCTGTCGTCGAATGGACCTGAACCTGGAGCGCGACTCCCGGCTCCGGCGGCCGGCTCCGCCCGGCCGCCGCCCTGGAGCCGAAGCGGCAGGATCGAGAGGTCCTTCGTGTACGTGCCGCGTAGAGATGACTTCGCCGCGCGCGAGCCCTTTCGGCCCTCGGCCGACCAGCGCGAGCTCGCCGTTCCAGCCCGTTTCCAGACCATCGAGCCGGCGTGAGCCCGACCCTCTGGGCGGTGAGCGCGACCTGGTAGGCGCCGACCGTCGCGCCATCGAGCGCGATCTCGCCGGTCGCGCGGGCGGTGCCGGTGCCGATGCCGGCCTTCAGCTCTTCGATGCGCAGCCGCGCCGGCGAGAGCACCAGCCGTCCTTCCACATCGCGGGCCACGAACGGCAGGTCGCGAAGCGCGACCAGTCCGCCGGTAATCGTGCCGCGCCCCAGGACGGTCGGCTTCACGAGGGTCCCGCCCAAGCGCACGTCGAGATCGAGCTTTCCCGAGGCCTCGCGTACTTCGTGACGCAGCACCGCCAATAGCCCAAGGGGCACCTGGCCACGGAGCGTCCCGTCGAGCGTGCCGGCGTCGTCGAGCCAGCCGGTGGCGCTGGCGGTCCCGAGTCGCCCGGCAATCTCGAGGCGCTCGACGGTAAGCCGGCCGGCTTCGCGCCGAATGACGATCGGTCCTTGAGCGTCCCAGCGCTCGCCAGCCATTTCGAGGTGGACCGGCTCGAGGTGAACGACGCCGCGCGCGGCACGCGGGTCTCGCGCGGGCACGTCGAGCGTGGCCACGGCCGAGAGGCGGCCGGCGGCGTCACCGAAGATATCCGGGCGCAGCTGGCGGAGAATCGGCCCGAGCTCGAAGTCCGTCGCGGTGAGGCGCGTGGCGATCATACCGTCCAGTCGGCCCTGCGCGGTCGCTCTGATCCGCGCTTCGGGCAGGGCGGCGTCGCCTTTGAGCGCGTTGTCGTCCAGCGAGACATCCGCGGTGGCTGGACCGAGGGCCCAGCCGGCGACCGCCAGACGCTCACCCACCAGCTTGCCCGAGCCGTTCACGCGGCCGTCGCGCACGCTCGCGGTGACGTTCGCGCGCGCGCGGCCCTCGACGCGCAACCGGGCCGGTATGCCGGGAAGCCGCGCGAGATCGACCAGCCCGGTGCTGGCCTCGACCTCGCCGCCTCCCGCCCACCGCCAGCGGCCGCGTGCCGTCAGCGGAGCGTCGAGCACCACGGCCTTGAACGCTGAGATGTCGATGCGATCAGGCGTCGCCTCGAAGGTCGCGCTCAGCTCGCGCGACGCCGGGATATCGGGCCATGTCAGGTTGCTCGACTCGACTTGCCCAGTCGCATGCCAGGCGGTGAGCGTCCCCTTCACCGCGACGGCCGCGCGCACCGGCCCGTTGCCGCGGCCCGCCGGCGGAAGCCACGGCCACGCATCCTCCAGGCGCGCATCTTCCGTCTGCGCCTGGAGATCGACGCGAACCGTTTCCGGAGACGGGACCGCGGGAGACGCGCGTTGAGGCCACGCGAGATTCCCCGATGCGACGAGGCGCGCACGCCCGAGGCGCGCGCTGGCCGCCGCGAGCTTCAGGGTATGCGTGGTGAGCTCGAAGGGCAGCACGATCTCGTCCGCGCGCAGATCGTCGACCGCTGGCGAGCGGAGCTCGAGGTTGCCGGTGACGACGGGGTCGCGCCACCGCCCCGTGAGATCGGCCACGAGCACGCCATGGCCCGACGCCGACTTCTGCCCCATCAACGGACCGAGCTTGGCGAGCTCGCCGCTCGCGGTCACGCGCAGGCCCTTCGGCCCGTCGACGGTCGCCGGCCCCTGCGCGTCGATCTGCAGACCCGGCCAGCTCGCGGCGCCCCGAGAGAGCGTGAGCGTGCCGTGCTGGCCGTGCGCCTCGGCATCGACGGTGCCGTATCCCAGCGATGCGAGGCGATCGGGAAGCTTGAGCGCGCGCGCCTCGAGGCGCACCTTGCTCTGCGCGCGCACGGGATCGCGAAGGTCGCCCCGGGCCTCGACGGCGGCGTCGAGCCGGCCGGTGACACCGGTCCGGGTTCCCGCGAGCGGCCCGAGCGCCGCGACGGAGATTCCGCGCGCACCGAGCACCAGGTGCGCACGGTCCACGTGCTGGAGCTCGACGGTGAGCGAGCCGTTGATAGCGCCGTCGAAGGCTCGCACGTCGAGTTTCGTGACCGAGAGCACGCCGTCGGCGAGCGCGGCGTGCGCCTTCCCGGATCGCGCCTTCACGGGCCCGGCCGTGAGCTCGTCGAACGCGACGTCGGCGGTCACCCGCGGCGACGCGGCGGGGCCTTCGAGCTTGCCGTCGACGCGCACCACACCGGCCAGCGGCACCGGGGCGCCGACGCGGCGGCCGACATCCGCGAGCTCGACGTCACCACGGACGGTCAGATCGATACGAGTTTGATCGAACGGCCCGTCGACCTTGCCGGCGACGACGATGCGCGCTTTCTCCCACGTGGCCGCGACCCGCCGGATCTCGAGCCGCGTCGGCCGAATGCGCACGTCGGCGTCCAGCTGCTCGACCCGCTCACGGATCTTCTCGAAGTCGAGCGCCAGCTCCTGCGCGGCGACGGTCGCGCTCATCGCGTCGCGACCGGGCACGAGGCTCGCGGTGATGCCCTGCACCTGGATTCGCGTGGCCGTCGCCGGATCGTCGTAGACGAGGCGGCCGCGCCGAAGCTCGATGGTGCCGAGCTCGACTTCGACCGGGCCGGCCCGCACGACCTCCGGCAGCATCGGCAGCTCACGCAGCGCGGGGCCGCCGCCGGCCCGGATCGTGAGGTCGAGATCGTCGAGCCCGATCGATCGCAGGATCAAGCGGCGCCGCCACAAGCTACTGACGGCGAAGTTGACGTCGAGCCGCCCCAGCTTGAAGAAATGGGTCCCGGGCTCGCCCGGGAGCGCGTCGGCGGTGACGTTGCCGATGACGACGCGACCGAGCCAGGGTTGGACGGAGATCTGTTCGACACGAGTGGGCCGGCCGAGTGCTGCGGTCAGCGCGGTCTCGAGTCGCTCGCGCGCAAACTCCGGGCCCCAAGCGCGGACGGCGAGCCACGTCCCGACGACGAGGACGAGTGCCAGGAGCACCAGTGCGCCCGCGGCGTAGCCGAGATAGCGCCAGAGCCGAGCACGCCTCGGGAAGCTCTCGCTCATGGCGCGCCTAGCATACCAGCGCGGCCGACCGCCGGACCGCGAGGCGGTCGGCCGTGTTGCGCGAGCGTGGCGCCCGCGGTGCGCGGTGCGTGCGCGGGCCTATTCGGGCAGCGCGTGCAGCGCGTACATCGCGAGCAGAAGATTGCTGGGCTCACCGAGCTTGCCGAACCACCGACCGTAGACCTGCATGATCTCGCGCGACCGATAGAGGCTCGAGAGGACTCGATTGACCGCCAGCCGGAACGGCGCGTCGCCCCGCCGCAGCATGAAGCCGTACGGCTCGTAGGACGAGGTACTGCTCGCCGATGGCGAATTGCCCCTCCTTCGCCGTAATGATGAGACCGATCAGGATGACACGGTCCGAGGCGTAGGCGTCGGCGCTGCCGCTTTCGACCGCGGCGAGCCCTTCACGATGGTCCTTCACCGGAACGAGCTGCGCCGTCACGAAGGCCTTCTGGAGCGCCGCGCGCACCGCCGGCTCGGTTGTCGTCCCCGGGATGACCGCGATCTTCTTGCCACCGAGGTCCTGCATCGCGGCCACCTTGTCGGCCTTGATGAGAAGGCTGCTGCCGTCGACGAAGATCATGTGGCTGAAGTCGACCTGCTCCTGGCGCGAGAGCGAGTTCGTGGTCGAGCCGCACTCGAGATCGACCGTGCCGTTCACGACCGATTGAATGCGCGTCTCGGGCGTGACCGCGACCCACTTCACGTCGAGCTTCGGCAGCTTGAGCTGCTGCTGGACACCCGTCGCGATCCGCTGGCACAGGTCGACCGAGTAGCCGGCAGGCCTGCCGTCGGGGCCGCGGAACGAGAACGGCACCGACTGCTCGCGGTAGCCGATCGTGATCGTTCCGCTGTCCTTGATCTTCTTCAAGGTTCCCGTGAGCTCTTGCGCCGGCGCGACGCCGGGCAGCAACAGCGCGAGCACGGCCGCGGCGAAGAACCGAGCCGGCGCGCTCACAGGCCGGCCCGGTCGAGCGTGACCGCCAGCGCCTGGGTGTACGTCAATTCGGCCACGTCACCGGCCTCGACTCCCGTGAGGTTCGTCGCGTCTTTCACCTTGATGGTCTCCATATTGCCGCGAGGGCCTTTGATGGTCACGGTCTGCGCCTTTCGGTCTATCGCGGTGATCGTTGCGGTCACGACGACCTCCCGGCCGACGGCGCCGGCCGGAGTTTCTCCGGGCTTGGATGTCATCCGAGCTTCCGTCACACTCACGCCCAGCGTCGCGCCGGGGACCTTCTTGACCTGAAGGGCCAGCGCCTCGATGAACGCGGCGACGACCGGATCGCCGACCGCGACCGTGTCGAGCTTCTTCGGGTCCTTCACGTCGAGCGTCACCGTGCCGCCCCGGGGTCCCTTCAACGTCACGGTCCGGTTGGTCTTGTCGACGGCGTCGATCCATCCGCGGACCGTCACCATGCCGGCCTCGCCGACGACTCCGACGGCCGGCCCCTCCTCGGCGCTCGGCGTCTGGGTGGACGTGCAGGCCTGCGCCGTGACCACCGCGGCCACGGCGAGCACCGCGATCAAGGTCTTCATCGAGCATCCTCCGAGTACGGGTGTGCCATCGGTCAGAATGACCAGCCGACGCCGAGGAGATAGCGTACATCTTCCTTCTTCGCTCCGGGTGCCGGAGTCGAGTCGTAGCGGAGCTCGATCTTGGCCTCGGCGAAGAGGCCCTCGTAGATGGTCGCCCGCGCGCCGACGTCCGCGTTCAAATTGTAGTCGCCGAACCAGTCGGTGATGTTCGGCAGCCACTCGACGTTGTTGAAGAGCTTGACGGTCTTGCGCCGAAACTCTCGGTCTCGGAGTTGCCGGTGGTGATCAGCGCGTTGCCCACCACCGACCCGGTCCACGTGACCGGCGGCGGATTGATCTTCGCCACGTCCTTGAGCGCGATCACCTGTGGACTCCCGCCGCCGACGGGCACGACCTGCACGGTGCCGTCGGCCCCGCCGGTGACCTTCGAGCTGAGCGTGGTGTCGCCGGTCTTGATCACAATGGGCTCGTCGGTCGAGAAGGTCTTCACCTTCGCCAGATCCACGATGACCTCACCGGCGGTCTCGCTCTTGATCGTGAGCTTGCCACCATCGGCGCTGACGATCTTGCCGCTGAGCCTGTCGCCGTTGAGAAACAGAATCTCATCGGCCGCGGCCCGACCAGCCACGACCAGTGATAGCGTGAGCGGGCACGCGAGCAACCGCAGTGATCGACCCGTCATGTGGGCACCTCCCAGGGGCGCGCGGGACAATAGACAGACTGAGCCGGCTCGTCAATCGGACCAATGACCTAAGGCCCGATTCGGCGCTCGGCAGCCTGGACGAAGGTCCAGTTGATCGGCTGTCGGCGTCAGCGGGGGGATCGTGCGCGGAGCTGCGCGACGAGCCGTTGCGCCTCGGGGTCGTCGGGGTACTGCGCGGCCATGCGCTCGGCGTAGCGAAGAGCCTGCTCGCTCGCGCCCTGGTCGCGGTTGAACGTGACCAGCGCGACCAGCACGTCGCGGTCGTTCGGGCGCCGCTGGAGCGCCTTCTCCAGCACGGCGATGGCCTCCCGCGCCTTACCGGTCGAGTACAGACTGACGGCGTACGTATACACGAAGCGCGCGTTGTCGGGCGCGCGCACGGCCGCACGCTCGATGTGCATCAATCCTTCGGCCGTTCGCTGCGCCCGCACGAGGGCCAGCCCCAACGCGTAGTGCAGCGAGGCGTCGTCCGGCACGGCCGTCAATCCTTCCGCGAGCACGCGGCGGACGTCGGGCTCGCGCTGCTCGGCCCGATAGATGTCGGCCAGATTCACGTACGCGGGCACGAACGTCGGATCCAGCGCGAGCGCCGCGCGCATCTCGGTCTCCGCCGCGGCCACCCGGCCGCGGGCGGCGAAGTAGGTGCCGAGGTTGGTCCGCGACTCCGGCCGGTCGTCGTTCGTGCGCTGCACCGCGATGAACTCGGCGGCGGCTCGCTCGTAGGCGGCGCGAGAGGCCTGGTCGAGTGTCTCGGGCCGGACCGGGGCCAGCACGCGCGCCGCTTCGATCCGGACGAGTCGCGCCGGGTCACTCAGGAGCGGCGTGGCCAGCGTGCTCCGCTGGTCGGGCGGCAGCGATTCGACCGCCGTCACGGCGGCACGTCGCACCAGCGGATCCGCCTCGCCCAGAGCCTGCTTCACCGCGTCCACGCCCGACGGCGAGCGCCCGAGGTCGCGCGCCATCTGCACCAGCGCCGACGCGCGGACGATCGCGGGTTGAAGCGGGTCGCGGGCAATCGCGGCCAGTTGCCGGGCCGCAGCGTCCGCACCCGTTTCCGCCGCGTGGAACGCCTCGGCGAATCGCTGATAGCCGGCTGCGGTGTGGCCGTACCAGGTCTGCATCCTGGCGACCGCCCAGTCGGGCTTGCGATCGGCGTGGCAGCGCGTGCACGCGTTCGGCACGCCGAGCGCGGCCGACTGGTCCGGGCGCGGCACCCGCAAGCTGTGGTCGTGGCGCGGATCGATGAGCATGTAGCGCGTCACCGGCATGTGGCAGCCGGCGCACTCGGCACCCGGGCCGCCGGCACGGTGAAAGTGATGCGTCGCCGCGTCGTACTTCGCCGGCGCGTGGCACTGGGCGCAGACCTGATTGCCGGGCGCGCGGAGCTTCTGGCTGTGCGGCTCGTGACAGTCGCTACACGTGACCCCGGCGGCGTGCATCCGGCTCTCGAGGAAGGAACCCCACGTGTAGACCTCGTCGCGTTGCTGCCCGTCGGACCAGTAGAGCGGCGGCGTGAGCACGGCCGGCAGGTAGTGATCGAGAAACGGCCGACCGGCCACGTAGTCGGACGAGATCTGGCTCCGCCGTGCGTGACACTGGGCGCACACGCCCACCTCGACGGCCGTGGCGCGCGGCGTACTCCGCTTGGCGTTGCCCGAGCTCGGGTCGATGGCCCACTGCACGCCGCGGCGTTCGCGCAGCACCGCCGTCAGTCCCTTGCGGTCGCTCGCGTCGTATGTCTGGCCGGGTCGTGCCGCGTCAGCCCAGGCCACGTGGCGAGAGCCTGGGCCGTGGCACGCCTCGCACGCCACGTTGATCTCGGACCACGTGGTCGCGTAGCGATCCGCCGCGGCGTCGTAGTTCTTGCGGACGTTCGTCGAATGACAGTCCGCGCACATGTAGTTCCAGTTCTGCTGCCGGCGGGTCCAGTGGAGCTCGTCGCGGTAGTCGATCTTCTCCTTTGGATAGAGATGAAACCAGCGCTGGCCGCCGGACTCACGCGGGCGCGCATCCCACGCGATGGAGAGCGCCTGCAGGCGGCCGCCGGGCAGCTCGATCAGATATTGCTGCAGCGGCCGCACGCCGAACGTGTACTTGATCTCGAACTCGGCCGGCTTGCCGTCCGGTCCATCCGTCTGGACCATGTATCGGCCGGCGCGCCGGGAAAAGGTCGAGGTGACGGCGCCGTACGCGAACCGGCGGTCGGCGAAGTCGCCGAGCACGGTCGCCTCGCTTGCGACCTGCATCGCCCGCGCGTGATCCGAACCCATCCACGCCGCATGCTCCTTCGCGTGGCAGCGGGCGCACGCCTGAGCACCGACGTAGGTTGCGGCGGGCTCGTCGCGGCTGGTTCGTGACGAGCCAAGCAGGCCGAGAGGCCAGGTCCCGAAGTAGTGCCAGCCGAGCAGGGCGCCAGCCGCGAGGAGGACCACGCCGGCGGCGACGAGTGCGGTTGTTGGCATGCGGTTCGAATTGTTGCTTCTCACGAGGCCGGCTCAGTCCGACCGCACTGTACGGTCGCGACGGCGCCGAAGCAAGCGGACTTGACGATTCGACCGATGCCATCGGCGCGGCATCGGTCCATACATTTCATAGACCAAAGGTCTAGTAGTCGGTTCATCTCGACCAGCAGATGCTCCAGTGGACGGCAGCCGGCGAAGGCGGCGGTTCATGGGCCTCGTCCACGAGGCGAAGGGTCGTGGCTGGAAGAGGATCTTTGCGTTCGAGTGCTTCGTTCGCGGTGTCGAGGACACTGAGGAGAAACGGAATGAGAAAGCGGGCCCTCCTGACCAGGACCATTGTTCCGGCGATCGTCGCATTGGCGCTCGCCAGCGTCGCGTCCCCCGCGGTGGCGCAGAAGAAGCCGAACATCCTCGTGATCTTCGGCGACGACGTCGGGCAGACCAACATCAGCGCCTACGCCCACGGCGTGGTGGGCTACAAGACGCCGAACATCGACCGCATCGCGCGGGAAGGCGTGATGTTCACCGACTACTACGCCGAGAACAGCTGCACCGCCGGCCGCTCGTCCTTCATCACCGGTCAGACGCCCAAGCGGACCGGTCTGTCGAAGGTGGGCATCCCCTGTGCTCCCGTCGGACTCCAGCCCCGCGACATCACGATCGCTCAGGCGCTGAAGCCCATGGGCTATGCCACCGGTCAGTTCGGCAAGAACCACCTCGGGGACCGGAACGAGTTCCTGCCGACCAACCATGGGTTCGACGAGTTCTTCGGGAACCTCTACCACCTGAACGCCGAGGAGGGATGCTGCCGGACATCGAGAAGCTGAACTAGCCGGCGCGCTGCGACGAAGGTCCAGTAGGACGCCGGCCCCCCGACCTGTTACCTGGGGATGGAGGCGTGCCCATGAGGCTCACGTTCGTGTTCCTGGCGCTGTGCGGTGTCCTGGCTGGTTGCGGGACCGCGCCGCAAGCACAGAGGCCGGCGGCCAATGCGCCGACGGCCAACGTGTCCGGCGTGTGGACGGGAAGCGCCAGGACTGGAGAAACGTTCATGCCCGTCACGATGACCCTGACGCAAACCGGGACGACCGTGACCGGCGACATGAGCGTGGGGGGTCGGTCTGGGCTGACCGGGGGCGTCACGGGGTCGATCGAGGGCGAGCTGCTGATCCTATCCTTGGAGCGCGTGGCGCTCGGTGAGCTCACGGTCAAACAAGACACGATGAGCGGCCAGGTCTTCGCCGGCCTTCCCGTCAGCCTCCGCCGCTCGAGGTAGGGCGGCTGCGCACGCACCCTCGCCAGCCGGTGCTTCGAGAGCCTGGCGGCCGGATCGAGTCAGTCGCGGAGCGCAGCCGGCCGAGGTCGTGTACCATACGGGCTCCGATCCGAACCGGCTCCGGTCGAACGTGACGAGCTTCGTCCGGGTCGACGGGCCACTGCGGTGACCCGTGGACGGCAGAGGAGCGAGATGAATCGCTCGTCCAATTGCTCCTGGTCAGGACGGTCCTCCCGCGGAGTCCCCCGCGCCGCACTCGCGTCGGCGGCACTGCTGCTCGCCCTGCTGGTGACGCCGCCGACGGCGACCGCCGATCCGCCGCCGGCCAGTCGCGCCTCCTATAACGTGCTGTTGCTGTTTGCGTCCCCGCGGCTGACACCCGCCCAGATCGCGATCGACGAGGCGTTTCGATCGACCCTGTCGTCGCGGCTGTCGGCGCCCGTGTTCTTCTACACCGAGTATCTCGATCTCACGCTGTTCCGCGGTGACGAGCCGCGGCCCGAGCTCCGCGCGCTGCTGAAGCACAAGTATGTCGGCGTCAAGCTCGACCTGGTCGCCGCGTTCTCCAGTCGCGCGGTGCGGTTCGCGGTCCAGAATCGCGCCGATCTCTTTCCGGGCGCCCCCATCGTGTTCAGCAGCGTCGACCGCGCTGCCCTCGGCGATCTCAAGCTCGACGACGATGTCACCGGCATCTGGCTGAACACCGATTGGGCGGGGACCCTCGAGGCCGCGCTTCGTCTTCAGCCCGGCACACGCCGCGTGGTCGTGATCACGGGAACCTCCGCGATCGACCGGGTGTGGCAGGCGGCCGCCCGCCGTCAGCTCGACGTCGACCGCTATAGGGGGGTGGCCATCGAGTACGTGACCGATCTCGCGGTCGACCAGGTCCTGCAGCGCGTGGCCGCGCTCTCGCAGGGCACGATCGTGCTGTTCGGCGCGTTCACCCGCGATTCGACCGGCCAGAATCTTATCGCAGCAGAAGTCGTCCGGCGCGTCGCCGCGCGCTCAAGTGTCCCGGTGTACGGACCGGGCGACACGTATGTCGGCGCTGGGATCGTCGGCGGTCACGTCGTGAGCTTCACCACGCAAGGCGCACGGGCCGGCGACCTCGCCGCCAGCGTACTCAATGGCGCCCGGCCCGGTCCTCTCGATGGTGCGGCGAACACGTACGTGTTCGACTGGCGGCAGCTCCGGCGGTGGGGACTCGACGAGACGCGCCTGCCGGCCGGGAGCGAGGTGCGCTTCCGGCAGCCGGCGCCGTGGGAGCTCTACAAGTGGCCCGTGCTGGGCGGGGTGGCCGTGGTGGCGCTCCAGGGCGCCCTCATCGTCGGCTTGCTGGTGAACCGGCGGCAGCGGCGGCGGGCCCAGCGAGCCCTCGCCGAGCGCCTGCGCTTCGAGACGCTCGTCTCCGAGCTTTCGGCCGCCTTCATCACCTTGCCCGCGCGCGACGCGCCCGGACAGATCGAGAAAGCACTCGAGCGCATCGTGGATGAGCTGCGCCTGGACCGCGCGGTCCTCGTCGAGCGCGATAACCGGCGCCCCGACGAGATGGAAGTCACGCATTCGTGGACGCGCTCAGGGGTCAACGCTCTTCCAAGACCGGTCGTCAAGCGAGCGTACCCGTGGGTGGGGTCACGCGTGCAGGCGGGCCACATTGTGGCCCTGGGGCGGGTCGACGACCTTCCCGCCGAGGCCGAGACTGACCGAGCCAGTCTCATCGCGATGGGCACCCGGTCGCTCGTGGCGGTGCCGCTCATCATCGACGGCGTCGTCGGCGGCGCGCTCGCGTTCAGCTCGATCTCAGAGGAGCGCGAGTGGTCCGACGAGCTGGCACAGCGGCTGCGGCTGCTGGCCGAGATCTTCGCCAATGCGCTCGCCCGGCACAAGGCCGCGAGCGCGGCGCGCGAGAGCGAGGACCGGTTCCGGCTGCTGGCCGAGACGGCGCCGCTGATGATCTGGATGTCCGATCCGGCTGGCCGGCGCACGTACTTCAATCGGCGCTGGCTCGACCTGACGGGCCGGAGCGCCGACGAAGATCTGGCCGACAGCTGGATAGACAGCGTGAACCCCGACGACCACAAGGCCCTCCACGAGACGTACGAGCAGGCGGTCGCCGAGCGGCGGTCCTTCACGATCGACTACCGGTTGCGGCGGCTGGACGGCGAGGACCGGTGGATTCTCGATCACGGGGTCCCCCGGATCGACGAGGACGGCGTCTTCGTCGGGTATGTCGGGTCGGTCATCGATATCACCGCGCTGAACACCGCGCTCCAGGCGGTCCTCGAGAGCAACGCGCTCCGGAGCGCCATCTTCGGCTCGCTGTACGGGCAGGTCGCGGCGATCGACTCCGACGGGGTCATCATCGCCGTCAACCACTCGTGGACGCGGTTCGCCGAGAACAGCCCTGACCCGACCCGCGGCCTCGCGGTTGGCGCCAACTGTCTCGAGGTCTGGCGCGAGACCGCCGCCGCCGGCGACGCGGATGCGTTCCGCGCGTACGAGGCCGTCACCGCGGTGCTCAAGGGCGACAAGGACCACGTGTTCGAGTACGCCTGCCGCTCGCGGGACGGTGAGCGCTGGTTCGAGATGGCCGTCGAGCCCTTCCGGCGCCCCGAGGGCGGGGCCGTCATCTCCTACATCGACATCACCCGAAGACACCTTGCTGAGGAGGAGGCCCGACGACAGCGGGAGGAGCTCGCGCATGCGCAGCGCGTCACCACGCTCGGCGAGCTGAGCGCTTCGCTCGCCCACGAGATCAATCAGCCGCTGGCCGCCATCGTGACCAACGCCCAGGCGGCGGTTCGCCTGCTCAATCGGCAGGGCGTCGCGCACACCGACGTGTCCGAAGCCCTGACCGACATAGCGGCCGACGCCCGGAGGGCCTCGGCGATCATCCAGCGTCTCCGCGCCCTGTCACGCAAGGAGCACGCCCCGCAGGCGGGCCTCGATCTCAACGTTCTGATCGACGACGTCGTGAGCCTGCTCCGCCACGACTTCGTGCGCAAGCAGATCATGGTCCTCCGCGCCTTCGATCCGGTCGTGCCGACGGTCTCGGGCGATCCGGTCCAGCTCCAGCAGGTCGTCCTGAACCTGCTCGTCAACGCGAGCGAGGCGATCGCGCTGACCGACGGCGGCAAGCGCGAGGTCACGATCACGACCCGGTACCGGACGCCGGGTCGGGTCGAGGTCGCGGTACGCGACAGCGGCACCGGCGCGAAGGGGTCCGATCTCGCGAGGATGTTCGAGCGGTTCGTGAGCACGAAGCCGGGGGGCCTCGGGATGGGTCTCGCCATCAGCCGATCGATCGTCGAGGCGCACGGGGGACAGATCCGCGCCATCGCCAACCCCGATCGCGGTCTCACACTCCACGTCGAGCTCCCGTGCGAGGAAAGCGTCGTCCCGCAGAACGGCACGCCGATTCGCTGAGCCGATCGGCCCGCCCGTATGGGACCAATAACGCATTGGCGCGAAGAGGGGCGCCCGGCGATAGTAGCCACCAACGTGGCTCAAGTTGATTGTCCGGATACCCGAGAACAACACGCGGGCCGACTGAGCCCGACCGCATCGCCGTCACCCCTCGTGTACGTGATCGACGACGACGCCTCGCTCCTGCGTGCCCTTCGCCGCTTGCTCGTCGCGGGCGGCTTTCGCGTGTGCACGTTCTCGTCGGCCGAGGATTTCCTGGAGTCGGCGAAGGCGACGCCCGCCTGTCTCGTGCTCGACGTGCACCTCGGCGGGCTCAGCGGGCTCGACCTCCAGGAGCAGCTTCTCGCCTCGGGGCGACGAATCCCGGTGGTCTTCATTACCGCCCACGACGACGCGGCCACGCGCGAGCGTGCGCGCCGCGCCGGCGCCATCGACTACCTCCGCAAGCCCTTCAACGACGAGTCGTTGCTCGCAGGCATCCGGCGCGCGCTCGACAGCCACTGACCGCGCGCCGGGCGGTCGACACGCTCCAATCGAAGCAGAAAGCGAGAGCGGGGACGGGTCTGTCACCCGCGGAAACGCGCGAGTCTTCGCGCGTTTCCGCGGGTGATGCCGCTTACTTTGTCTTTGACCAGGAACATGTCTCGACGGTTCTGAGACCAGCACCCTTCGTTGTTTTCCTTGCACAGCGGGCGTTCCTCGCCGAACGAGATGCGTCACCCGGTCGCCCTGGACGCCCTGCGCGACCAGATAGTTCATCGCGGCCTTCGCGCGCCGATCGCCGAGCGCGAGGTTGTACTGCTCGGTGCCACGCTCGTCGGTGTGCCCCTCGATCAAGAGGATTTGATTCGGGTTGGCGGCGAGCCACTTGGCGCTGGCGTCGAGGATCTTCGCGTCCGCCGGACGAATGTTCGCCTTGTCGAAATCGAAGTGGATCGGCTTCAGATTGTCGTTCGCCATGTACTCCTTCGGCGGCGCCGGACGCGGCGCGGGCGGCGGCGGCGCGGCGACGACCGGCGGCGGCGGGGCCGGCGCGACGGGGGCCGGCGCGGGCGCCGGCGGCGGCGGGGCCGGCGCGGGCGCGGGGGCCGCCACCGGATTCGGGGCTGCCACCGGGCGCTTCGCGCAGGCCGACACGAAAAGGAGCCCGACGATCAGTGAAGCGAGAATTGAACGGTCAATGAACGTGCGCACGGTTAGCCCTCCGCTCCTCTTCTGCCTACTGCAATGGTTCTGCTACACCTATACGCCCTGGCAAGCCGACTCAATGGGACGTTGGTCGGATACGCTCACGACCCACGACACGGGAAGGCTACCACAAGAGCCATGCTGAATGTCAGCGTCCAGATCCCGCGCCTCGACCCGCTCGCGACGCGGTAAACTCATCACGCTTTCAGCCAGATGAACCCTCGCGGGAGGAACCGATGCGTTGTGACACATCAGGCATCTGCGCGCTGGGGCTCGCGGTCGTGCTCGGGCTCGCCGGCTGCGTGAGTAGCGGGTCGGCGACAGCGGGCGGGCCGATCGCGATCAGCGATGTGGCGAGCATCACGGGCAAGTGGGTCGGACTGCTCGAGATATCGGGCTCGCGAGACCGGGAGGACTACGTCGAGGTGACGATCGCCGGCGATGGCACCTACCAGGCTGCCTCGGCGCGCACGATCGGGGTCATGGACGTCAAGGGAACCGTGTCTGTGTCCGACGGCAAGCTCCTGATCCGGGGCGAGCGCGGCGGCCGGGGGACCGCTACACTGTTCACCCAGACCGGGCAGCCGCCGCGTCTCTTGCAAGTGAACGGCACCGCGGCCGACGGGCGTCCGTACATCGTGCGGCTCCGGCCACAATCTTGAGAGCGGAATGAGCAGAAACTCGACGGACCGAGCGTCGATGTTGCCGGCAGCGGCGCTCGTGTGCGTCGGGTACTTCGTCGGCGCGCTGGTCGGCTTCGCGTTCACGATCGACCCTCCCATATCGACGCTCTGGCCGCCCAACTCGATCTTGCTGGCTGCCCTGCTGCTGGCCCCGACGCGGTCCTGGGCGATGCTGCTCCTGGCGGCGTTCCCCGCGCATCTCGCCATCCAGCTCGCGAACCACATCCCCGTGACGATGATCCTGCTCTGGTTCATCAGCAATTGCTCGCAGGCGCTGGTCGGGGCGACGTGCATTCGCCACCTCGCGGGGAACACGCTGCGATTCGACGATTCCCGCCACGTCGGAGTGTTCGTCTTCGGCTCAATCGTCGGCGTGTTCGTGTCGAGTTTTCTCGACGTCGGCTTCGTGGAAATCGTCGGGGGCTGGGGCCAGGGTCCCTTCTGGCAGCTCTGGCGATCGCGCTTCTTCTCGAACGTGCTGGCGGAGCTGACCGTGGTTCCCGCGATCATCGCGTGGTCGCAGGTCGACGTGCGTAACCTCCGGAAAGTGTCCGGGCGCTCCCTGGCCGAAGTCATCGGCCTGATCGTCAGCCTCCTCGGCGTCAGCGTCGCGGTCTTCGTGTGGCGCGACTCCGGACTGGGTGGCATCCACGCGTTGCTCTACGCGCCCCTGCCCTTCCTGGTCTGGGCCACCGTGCGCCTGGGGTCGATCGGCACCAGCACCGCGACGCTCGTCGTCGCGTTGCTGGAGACCCGCGGCGCGATCAACCTGGTCGGCCCCTTCGTCGCGAGCTCGCCGAGCGACAGCGCGCTGTCGATCCAGCTGTGTCTCATCCTCGCCTCGATTCCGCTTCTGTTGCTCAGCGCGGTCATCGAGGAGCGCAGTCGGGCCGAGCGCGCGGCCGTCTTCAGCGCCGAAAGCTTGAAGCTGGCGCTCAACGCCGCGCGCATGACGATCTGGGACTGGACCCTGCCGCCGGGCGACAGGAACTGGCCGCGCGAGTCGAGCCCCGCGCCGTTCGGCGCCATGCTCCGCGCGGTGCATCCCGACGATCAGCTGGTGGTCGCCGAGGCCATTTCCGCCGCGATCGAGAAGGCCGCGCCCTGGGACGTCGAGTTCCGCGTGGTGCATACCGACGGCAATGTCCGCTGGGTGATGGGCAAGGGCGAGGTCCTGCGCGACGAGCACGTCCATCCGGTGCGGCTTCTCGGCGTCAACGTCGACATCACCGACCGCAAGCGGGCCGACGAAGCCGTGCGCGCGTCCGAGGAGCTCTTCGCGCGCGCCTTCCGCTCGAGCCCGGACGCGATGCTCATCAGCCGCCAGAAGGGCGGCCAGATCATCGACGTCAACGATCGCTGGGAGACGCTCTTCGGCTACGCCCGGGCGGCCGTGGTCGGGCGCACGATGACCGAGCTACCGCTCGCCGCCGGCCTTCACGACCAGGCCATCTTGCGACGTCTGGTCGAGGCGCCGGGCCCCGTGCGCGACGTCGAGGCCCAGTTCCTCACGCTGACGGGCGAGCTGCGCGAGGCGATCATCGCGACCGAGACCGTCGAGATGAGCGGTCACGCGTGCTTCATCACGACGATCCGGGACATCACCGAGCGCCAGCGCGCCCAGCGTGAGGCGCAGGAGCAGCGCCAGCTCCTGACGCATCTGGGCCGCGTCGCGGTCCTCGGCGAGCTCTCCGGCGCGCTGGCCCACGAGCTGAGCCAGCCGCTGACCGCGATTCTGAGCAACGCCCAGGCCGCTCGGCGCCTGCTCGCGCGGGAGCCCGTCGACCTGCACGAGATCGACGAGATCCTGGCAGACATCGCGAGCGCAGACCGGCGCGCCGGCGAGGTCATCCGGCGCCTGCGCGCGATGTTCAAGCGCGGAGAGTCGAACCGGCAACTGCTCGACCTCAACGAGATCACGCGCGACGTGCTCGATTTCGCCCGGAGCGACATCCTCACCCGGCACGTGCAGGTGACGACGAAGCTCGCTCCCGATCTACCGCAGGTGCGGGGGGACAGCGTCCAGGTGCAGCAGGTGCTGTTGAACCTGATCGTCAACGGGTGCGAGGCGATGATCGGCAACGAGCCGAACGATCGCGCGCTCGTGATCGAGACGAGCGTCGTCGATCACGAGACGGTCGGGATCGCGGTGCTCGACAACGGCAGCGGCATCCGGCCCGACATCCTCGATCAGCTCTTCGAGCCGTTCGTCACCACCAAGCAGCAGGGCCTGGGGCTCGGGCTCACCATCTGCCGGTCGATCGCCACCGCGCACGGCGGTCAGCTCCGGGCCGGCAACAACGGGGATCGCGGATCGGCCTTTCGGCTGCTCCTGCCGAGGAACGACAGCCTCAGCCTGGTGAGCTGACCGCGTCGACTGGGCCGGCGGATCCCGCGGTCACTCGCCGGGACGAAGCCCCAGCCGGTCGGCCTGGCGGACCAGCTCGGCGACCGATCCGGCTTGCGTCTTCTCCATCACGCGGCCGCGGTGGAACTTCACCGTCTTCTCGCTGATGCCGAGATCGCCCGCGATCTGCTTGTTGAGTCGCCCCTGAATGACGAGCCGGAGCACGTCGCGCTCTCGAGGCGTGAGCGTGTCGAACCGCCCGCGGATGGTGGCGACCTCCGCCCGATCTCGCCGTGCCTCGCGATCGCGCTGCAGCGCGCCGTGGATGATGTCGAGCAGGGCCTGGTCGCCGAACGGCTTCTGGAGGAAATCGATCGCGCCCGCCTTGATGGCGCGCACGCTCGAGGGCACGTCGGCGTGACCGCTGATGAAGACGATCGGGACGTCATGGCCGGACCGGATCAGGCTTTCCTGGAGCTCGAGGCCGCTCGGACCCGGTAGCCGCAGGTCGAGCACGACACACGCCGGCCGATCCGGCATCGGCTTGCGGAGAAAGTCTTGAGCCGAAGCGAAGGTCTCGACTTCGAGATCGACCGACCGGAGCAGGCGCTCGAGCGAGCGCCGCACCGAGTCGTCGTCGTCGATCACGAAGACGATCGGCTGTTCGAGTGGCTCGCCTTGCGGCCCCGCGGGAGCCGTCGACGCTTCGCGACTCGACGGTGGATTCGGGGTGATCGACATCGACATGGGCTCCGCTCGCCACCTCGTTGGTATCGGCCTTGCGGACCCTTTACCCGGGGTCAGCTCAGCCGCTCAAAGGTATGGGGTCCTGAGCCCCAGGGCAATCCGACTTTGGTCCAGCGCGTGGACTAGGGTACACGTTTGCTACTATCGTTTGCAGGGTCTCATGATCAGCCACCTGAGCCTCACCCGACCGCTCGTTGCCATCGTCGACGATGAGGAATCGATCCGAAAGTCCCTTCGGCGCCTGTTGATGGCAGCCGACCTCGACGCCGTGGCCTACGCCTCCGGACAGGAGTTCCTCGATGCCCTGAGAGGGCGCCACCCTGACTGCCTGATCCTCGACCTTCAGATGCCCGGCCTGACCGGGCTCGAGATTCAGCGAGCGCTCACGGCGGCCGGGGTGCAGTTCCCGACGATCATCATCACCGCCCACGACGAGCCGGAGGCACGGGCCAGGTGCCTGGGCGCCGGGGCCGGCGCGTATCTCTGCAAGCCACTCCACGACGAGCTGTTGCTCGAGGCGATCGCGAATGTGATGGGCCGTGTCGGCGCGCCGGCCGGCACCGAAGATCACCCGCGGGCCTGAGCCCGCTCCCCCGTCCCTTCTCGTCGCTGACTGCCGCCGGACACTGGACCTAGGTCTCATGGCCGATTCGTCCACTCGTCATACCCTGAGCACCAGGAGGGCCTCACATGAGCCTGAAGGTGACGACATTCACTGCAATCGCCGGCATTCTGATGTGCGCTCAGTCGCCCGCGGTCGACGCTGACGCGCTGAGACTCGCCCAGACGTCGGGGACCGAGAAGGCGCCGGCGGCCACCGACAAACCGCTTGGGCGCTCCCAGGGGCGGGCCGTGACCGTCAAGGGAACCATCGCCGCCATCGACAAGGAAAAGAGCACCGTCACGCTCAAAGGGCCCAAAGGCCGCACCATCACCCTCGAGGTGAAGGATCCCCAGAAGTTCGAGGTGATCAAGGTCGGCGATCCCGTCGTGGCCACCTACATGGAGGCGGTCGCGTTCCAGATCAAGAAGCCGGGCACCGCGACGCCGGGCACCGCGGTTCAGGAGAGCCGCGTGAGCTCGAAGCCCGGCGAGACGCCGGCCGGCGCCATCGGCCAGGAAGTCACCGTGACCGCCACGATCACCGCGATCGACAAGAAGGCCCACACCGTCACGATCAAGGGTCCCGACGGCAACACGGAGACCGTCAAGGCGAAGGACCCGAAGAACCTCGACCTCGTCAAGGTCGGAGATCTGGTCGAAATCACTTACATGCAGGCACTCGCCGTGTCGCTCGACAAACCCGCGAAGAAATAGGCCGCGCGGAGCAGGCCGCCGAAGAAACAGACGAAGCGCGCTCGACGCTGCTTCGGCGGTTCTTCCGCCGACCGTGGAGGGTCGGTTGCCGATGCTCATGACGCGCGTGCGCGAGTTGCACGCGGCGTCATCCGAGCCTCGTCGCGCGCACCGCGGCGCCGGGCCGGCTCGGCCGCCAGGACCGGTACCTGCTCGGGCTCTTGACCGATGAGAAGCTGCGTCGAGGTCGCCCGGCGCCCGACGACCAGCGGCGGTCGTGCTCGCCCTCACCGCGTCTTGAGCGGGAATTCCGGCAGGGGAAGCTTGCCCTCGGTACGCCAGCGCTGCACCTCGGCGGCCGCGGCGCCGGCCCGCTCCGCGTCGAGACCGAGGGCGCCGTTGTAGTTGGTCTGCGCCGGCGTGGCGAATGCCGTCCCGGCGCTCGAGACGACATCCATCACGTGCAGACAGAGATGCTCGCGGACCGCCAGAAACTCGCTCAGCTCCCGGGTGCGAACGTAGACGAAGAGCTCGACGTCGAGCGAGCTCACGCCGAAGCCGCTGAATCGCACGCGCGAGGTGTCGGGGTCGACCCGAGGATGCGCGTCGAGCAAGGCCCGGACGCGGACGAGGACCCAGCGAAGCTGGTCCGGTGACGTCTCGTAACGCAAGCGCAGGGTCGTGTTGAACAGGATGCGATCCCGCTCCTGAAGGTTCTCTACCTGCAGGTCGAGGAACTTGGCGTTGGGGATCGTGATCACCGAGCGTTCGGGCGTACGTACGCGCGTGGACCACAGGCCGATCCGCTCGACGGTCCCCTGCTGGTCGCCGAAGCGGCAGAAGTCACCCACCTGGACAGGCTGGTCGCCGACCACCGCGAGCCCTCCGAAGAGATTCTCCACGGTGCGCTGGGCGGCCAGCGCGATCCCGATGCCGCCGACACCGATCGCCGCGATCAGCGCGCTGACCTGGACGCCCACCGCTTCGAGGAGCATCAGGGCCGCCATGACCGTCACCACGATCTTGAGCCCGCGCTGGATGAAGTCGATGACCGGCTGGCTCGGGGGCTCCTGGCGCCGGAGCAGTCGCCGCCGGACGAGCTGGCTCGATACCTCGATGAGACGCAGGGCGAGCCAGCTCATGATGATGACGAGCACGAACTTCTGGATGCCGACCACGATGGGCTGGACGGCCACCGGCAGCGCGAGGCTGGATTCGCCGATCTTGAACGCGACGAGCCCGACCAGCCCGCGCAGGGGCGAGAGCGCTCGGCCGAAGGCGGGATCGGTGACGTCGAAGCCCGCGCGGATCGCCACCCGACGCGTCAGCGGCAGCCCGGGGCGAACGACGAGACACGCGACGAGCGCGGACACTCCGAGCAGGATCAGGAGCCCGATCCACTGCCACAGCGCGAGCCGGAGCACTCGCGTCTCGACGAGGAACGGCGGCAGCCGCTCGCCGACGATGCCGTAGGTCAGGTTCTTGTAGAGATCGGGGATCCGCGAGACGGTGACGTTCGAGAACTGCCAGATCGGGACGCCGTCGTCGCGGGGCACCCGCTCCATGAGGAGCGAGAACGTTCCTTTGTCGGTCTCGACCCGCCCGATGAGCTCGCGGTTCGATGCCAAGCCGGTCTCCGGGCGTCCCTCCGGCTCGTCCGAGATCGCCCCGAGATCGAACCGCGTGTTGTCGAGCACGACCCGGAGCTGACGCGCCAGCTCGGGTCCGCGTGCCGCGACGTCGGCAGCGGGGATGCGCCGCAAGTCGAGATAGCTCGCGGCGCGACGATAGTTGTGAAGGGCTGCGGCGTCGAGAAAGCCGCGCAGCGCGCTTTGAGGGGTGCCGCGTCCGAGCTCGTCGACTGGCGGCGGCGCTGTCGCGACGGGCGCGGACTTGGCGCCCGTCGTGGTCAGCCGGCGCCGCCGGCGATGCGACGACGAGCGTCGCCACGATGACGGCGAAGCCAAGGACCCGACAGCACACGGCTTTCCGCATCACTTGGCTCCCTTTCGATCACGACAGGCGTTCAGAGGTCGAAGATGGACCGTGACCCGGTCCCGCCCTCGAGCAAGTCGTGCTGGATCATGCGGCGCCACAACTTTTCGGCGGTCTCGTCGATCGGGACGACCCGGTCGTGTCTCAACACCTCGCTCGCGGTGGCGACCTCCCCGGCCGACTCCCAGAGAATGTGGCCCGTCCGCGTGTCCCACAGCTGCAGCCACACGCGCAGAACCGTCACGCGAGTCCTGATCACCTTGATGCCGGCGATCTCGAACCTGTCCAGGATGACGTGATCGAGCTGCGCCAGCCCCGGAAGCAGCAGATAGCGGAAGCCCAGCGCCGATCCGATTCGCTGCAGCCGCTCACGATCCATGATGCCGGTGCGGGCGAAGCCCTCCAGCAGCTCGGCGTACGCGGTCGCGAGCCCCTGATCGTTGAGTGCGTTCGCGATCTCGCGGGCCGGAATCGAGCGGATGGGCGGAGACGCGTTGGCGAGCGCGGCGACGAGCGCGTGAGACAGCGCCGTGCTCAATCCCTGGAGCGCGGCGGGGGCGACGAGACCAGGGGTTGCCACCGGCTCGCGCGAGAGCTCGCCGACGTCGAACGACGGAGGCCTGGCCGTGGACGTGGTGTTGATGTCCCAGATGTAGAGCGGCGTGCAGCCGAACAGGAGTCCGGCCACGACGGCGACGATCGGCGCGCGCCCGCGTCTTGCCACGATGCTTCAGCCTACTCCGATCGCGAAGTCGTCATCACCCGCAAAGCGTGTCGACGATTGGACTAAGGTCCAGTTCCCACCTCACCCAGAGAAGCGTAGTCCTTCGTACCGGGGGCCCGCGTGTTGGCCCGAACACCCGATCGAATACCATCTGACAGGAGGAACGCGGTGAAAACAGTAGTCGTGGTGCTCATGAGCCTCGTCGTCGCAGCCGCGGCGGCCGACTCGGTGGCGCAGACTGCCGGCTCGAGCGTGGTCAGCGTCTCGGTATCGGAGGTAAAAGAAGTCGCGAAGGGCTGGAGCGCGAAGAAGCAGATTCTCGGAAAGGACGTCTACAACGACACCGGCGACAAGATCGGCGAGATCAGCGATCTGATCGTGGCGCCCAACAAGTCGGTGTCGTACGCGATCGTCGGCGTCGGCGGGTTCCTCGGCGTGGGCGAGCGCGACGTCGCCGTCCCGGTGTCGAAGTTGCAAGCAGCAGATGGGCAAGATCGTCCTGAAAGGCGCGACCAAGGACGCCTTGAAGGCCGCCCCCGAATTCAAGTACGCCAAGGAGTAGAACCGGAATCGGTCAACGGAATCGCGCGGCGCCCACCGACCCTGGGCGCCGCGCATCACGGCGGCACGGCGGGCCAGTCGAAATCGCTCTTACTGCCGGAAGCGGATCGCGACGCCGATGACCTTGCGTCCCGAGACCGATTCGATGCTCCGGCCCCAGTACGGTCCGGTGACGTAGGCGGCGACCGGCTGGACCCGGTCGAGCACGACGACCACCGCGTTGGCACCCATCTTGGCCGCCGCCTGAGCGAGCTTCTGCTCGATCTCGGTGACGGGCGGCGGCGGATCGGTGCTCGCGTCCACCATGACCTCGCCGAGGCGATCGTGCGGGGCCTTCGGCTCGGCCCGTAGGATCTGGACACTCTTCGGGTCGGTCGGCTGGTAGCGTGGCGCGCCGATATACTCCGTGGACTGCACGTCAACGGTCGCGCAGGCGGCCAGAGCTGCGGCCGAGAGCGTCAGCACGACGAGTCGAAGCGCGCGAGGCATCGGGATCACGGTGCGGCGATCACGATCCCACCGGTCGCCGCGCTCGGCAATCCGACCTTGGTCGCATGGGCATCGGCGTGGACAACCCGCCGCGCTTCAGCGCCAAACTTGCCAGTGACGTTAGAATGGCCTCCCATGACTTCTTCCCGCCGGATCGGCTAGGCGCCATGCCCTGGGATCCTCGCATCCAGGCGCTGGTCGATCGCTACCCCGTGCTGCGGGCGGTGGGCAACACGCCGCTGGTTCCGGTGGACGTCCTGCGCCGCGACCTGCCGGACGTCGACGTGTTCGCGAAGCTGGAGTCGCTGAACCCGGGCGGCTCGCTCAAGGACCGGCCCGTGCTGCGCATGCTGCTCGGCGCGCTCGACGACGGGCACCTCAAGCCGGGCAAGACCGTGCTCGACAGCTCGTCGGGCAACGCCGGCATCGCCTACGCGATGATCGGCCGGATCATCGGCGTGCCCGTCGAGATCGTGATCCCCAACAACGCGAGCGCCGAGCGCAAGAAGCGGATGCTCGCGCATGGCGCGCGGCTCACCTTCACGGACGCGCTGCTCGGCTACGACGAGGCGCTCCGGGAAGTGCGCCGCCGCTTCGAGGCCGATCCCGACTACTACTTCTTCTGCGATCAGTACAGCAACCAGGACAACTGGCGCGCGCATTACGAGACGACGGCGGTCGAGATCCTGCAGCAGACCGGCGGTCGCGTGACCCACGTCGTCGTCGGCGTCGGCACCGGCGGCACGCTCACCGGCCTCGGACGGCGTCTCAAGGAGCACGATCCGGCGATCCGGCTGATCTGCGTGATCCCCGAAGCCTTTCCCGGAGTCGAAGGGCTCAAGCCGCTCGGACGCGCCGAGGACATCGTGCCGGCGATCCTCGACGAGAAGCTGATCGACGAGCGCGTGCCCGTCACCGTCGACGAAGCGTATCGAATGTGCGTGCGGCTCGCGGCGGCCGGATTTTTCGTGGGCCAGTCGTCGGGCGCCTACATGGCCGGCGTCGAGCGAGTCGCCCGACGAACCGGCCGTGGCCGCTTCGTGACCCTCTTCAACGACATCGGCGAGCGCTACTTCTCCACCCGCCTCTGGGACTGAGCGGCCGCGACGCTCGGCGGCGACGGCCTAGGCGAGCCGGGGCGCGACGTGCTCGGCGAAGAGCCGCATCGATTTCATCACGCGCTCATTCGGAATCTGTCCGCCGGGATTCATCCACAGCGAGAGCGTCGAAAATCCCATGTCCTCACGCAGCTCCAGCAGCCGCTCGGTGACTTCTTCGGGCGTTCCCACGACCGCGTAGTCGGCGAGCACCTCGTCGTACGTGATCTCCGCCAAGCGGTTCGCCCGTTCCTCGCGCCGCTCCGCCGTCTGCGCGGTCGCGCCGTCGGACTTCTTCAGCGCTTTGCTGATCGAGCGAAAGAAACCCATCGTGCTCGCCTCGGGCTCCTCGCGCGCCTGGCGCGCGGTCTCGGCCACGTAGAGCGGCATGCTCACACCGACGTCGCCGCGCCCCGCGTGGCCCGACGCCGTCCACGCCGCCTGATACGTCGGCAGATGGCGCTTGAGATCCGACAGCGAGACCGTGCGCACGGCGACGAAGACCGGCGCGCCGAGCCGTCCCACCAGCGGGTACGTCTCGGGAGTGGTCGCGGCGATGCGGATGGGCGGGTGCGGCTTCTGGTACGGCTTCGGCATGACGCAGACGTCCTGGAACTGGAAGTACTTCCCCTGGTGCGAGAAGCGCTCCTGGGTCCAGGCCTTCGTCAGGATGTCGAGCGTCTCGAGGAACCGGTCGCGGCTCTCGCTGTACGGGATATTGAAGCCCTGGTAGTGCCCGGGCAAACCGCTGCGCCCTACGCCGAACTCCAGCCTTCCCTTCGAGATGTGGTCCACCGTCGCGACGTCTTCCGCCAGCCGTAGTGGGTGGCTCAACGGGAGGACCTGAACGGCGATCCCGATCTTGACGCGCCGCGTGCGGGCGGCGAGTGCTGCGGCGATCACCAGGGGCGACGCAAGTACCGATCGATCTTTCTGGAAATGGATCTCGGCGAGCCAGACGGTGTCGAAGCCCATGTCCTCGGCCGCCTGCATCTGGCCG
Source organism: uncultured Candidatus Rokubacteria bacterium (assembly GCA_963789955.1). Taxonomy (GTDB): domain Bacteria; phylum Methylomirabilota; class Methylomirabilia; order Rokubacteriales; family CSP1-6; genus AR31. Next base: position 289,034 of record CAWBMV010000001.1, on the reverse strand, counting down.
AGCGATTCGTCGAACGCCGCCGCCTCGCTCACCCCCGGCGGGCTCGCGAACTCCGTGAACAGGCCGAATTCCATCTCGCCCTCCCCTTGAAATTCGAGATATCCTACGCCTGAGCGTCCCATGACGGGGGGCCAAGACGGAGGGGGCCAACAATGCCAGGCGACAGGGTGTTCGATCGAAGCGCAGAGGACATCGGCAACATCGTGCTGCTCGAGCACGTCAACGTGAAGATCCCGGACCAGATCGTCGCGACGAACTTCTACGTGACGGCCCTCGGGCTCACGCGTGACCCGTACATCATGACCGGCACCGAGAACATGTGGATCAATGCCGGGCAGCAGCAGTTCCACATGCCGACCGGGAAGCCGGAAGTGCTCCGCGGCGTCGTCGGATTCGTCGTGCCGGATCTCGAGAGCCTGAAGATGCGGCTCACGAGCGCGCGCGAGAAGCTGGGCGGGACGAAGTTCATGTGCGCCGCCGACGACAAGTACGTCAGCGTCACCTGCCCGTGGGGCAACAAGATGCGGTTTCACGCCCCGGGCCCCGAGTTCGGCGACATGACCCTCGGCATTCCATACGTGGAGTTCGCCGTGCGGCCCAACACCGCCGTCGGGATCGCGAAGTTCTACCAGACCGCGATGGGCGCGCCCGCGAGCGTCACGTTCAACGGCAACACCTCGGCGAAGGTGCAGGTGGGCGCCAAGCAGCACCTGATCTTCCGGGAGACGACCGAGCCCGAGGTGCCGTACGACGGCCATCACATCGCGATCTACGTCACGAACTTCTCGGGTCCGCACCGGTGGCTGAAGGACCGCGGGCTCATCAGCGAGGAGTCGAACCCCGTCCAGTACCGGTTCAAGGACATCGTCGATCCGGAGACCTCGAAGGTGCTCTTCACCATCGAGCACGAGGTGCGCAGCGCGACGCATCCGATGTACATGCGCCCGCTGGTCTCTCGGAATGCGGCCCAGCAGCAGAGGACCTACCAGCGCGGCCGCGACGCGTTCTACCCGGGAGCCAACTAGACCGTCCGAGGCAGGATCTTCCCGTCGCCGGATGAGCCGGCGACGGGAAGCGCTACTTCCCTTCAGCTGCGTCCTACGACGACGACGATCCTCGTCCGCTACGGCCTGCGCAAGAGACCCGGTAGGATGGGGTTCGTGGCCGGGTTCGTCACGTTGTTCACGGTGTTCGTGACCGTCGTCACCAGATTCGTCACGGGGCTCGTCACCGGGTTGACCACCGGCGCGACGGTCTGAGTCACCGGGCTCGTCAGACCCGTCACCGCACCGGTCGCGGCACCCGTCACGCCGTCGAGGGTGCCCGTTACGCCGCCGGTCACGGCACCGAGCGCGCCCGTCGTGCCGCCGGCTCACGGCGTTGAGCGCTGCTCGGGCCGGTCATGCCGTCGCCGTCGGCGGGGTCGGAATCACCGCGCCGATGATCTGCATCGCGTCCCGCATCGTGATGTCCTTCACCTCGGCGCAGAGCGCCTCGGCGCTGGCGGCGGGGGCATTCTTCGGCACGCAAGCTGAAGTCGGCGGCAAGCCGGGCCGCGGCATCCCGCGTGATCTTCTGCGGCGCGGGCACGGGCTGGGCGTCGACCACTGTCACCCGCTCGAGAGCTCCGACCTTCACGGCGGGGCCGGTGAGCGTGCCGGCCGGATCGAGCTTCGTCACGTCGACCAGGCCGCGCAGGATCGTGATCGTCGACTGGTTGCCCTCGGGCGCCGGCTCGACCTCGGCGATGACGACGGTGCCGCGAATCGCCGTGACGGCGTTCGGCGTCTTGATCTCGATGACCTCGCCCGGCTTCATCAGGCCCTTGGCGACCGCGACCGCGATGCGCCCGGCGCCGAGGTTGATGGTGGCGACACCCGGCACCTCGGTGATCGTCAGCACGGAGCGCTCGCGGGCGGTGACGGTGGCTTTGCCGCCCAGCAGCACGCGCACGATCGAGCGCTCGCCGGTCGTGATGCGATCACGGAGAAAGAGGTCGTCCTTGAAATGAAGCGGCTTGGGTTCCGGCAGCGCCACGCGCGCCACCGTCGCGAACCCTTCGATGTTCGTCACCACTCCGACCCGCTCTTGCGCGAGAGTGGAGGACGCCAGCAGCAGCGCCGCGGCGCCGGTGAGCAGCAAGGCTGCGATGACTCGCTTCACGAGGCTCATTCGATCTCCCCCGCCGTCGCCACGTTTCACGTCTCGGTCGGCTTCGGTGCGCGCGGCGAAGTGCTGATAGAGCAAGCGAAATGCCACGCGATTCCGGATTTCCGAAAAAACAGACCCAAAGGTTTTTGTAGATTTGGACCACCGGCCACGAATGCGCGCTGGTCACGTGCGAGCCAGACTGTCCGCTTCTGGTCAGTCTGACCGTGCCACGGGAGATTCCGGATTCTTGCGTTCGCGCAAGACTGGGACTACGCTCGCCCTCACTCGCGTCCGCTCGAAACAGAGGAGTCGCCCATGTCTCTCAGAGCGATGTCGGCCGACAGCCACATGGATCTCATCTACCTCCCGCCCGATACCTTCACCTCGCGCATGGCGTCGACGTGGCGCGACCGCGCGCCGAAGGTGGTCGAGCGCGATGGACGCAAGGTGTGGGTGTCCGGCGACGCCGTGCTCGGGCCGTGGGGCGTGTACGGTCCCGGGCGTGACCGGTGGACGGCGCGGCCGCATCCTGGCCGACGCCGGCTTCGCCTCCGGCACGCAGACGCGGCCCTCGAATCCCGCCGAGCGGCGCCAGGATCAGGAGCGCGACGGCGTCGAGGCCGAGATCATCTACGGCATCATCGGGATCTCGCGCGGGTTGTTCACGCACAGCGGCATCGCCGATCACGAGACCTTGGCCGCGGTGTACCGTGCGTACAACGACTACATCGCCGACTTCAATCGATCCCAGCCCGGACGCTTCTTCGGCCTCGGCTGTCTGCCGAATCACGACGCGAGCGCGGCGGCCGACGAGGTGCGTCACTGCGCCGAGCTCGGGCTGCGTGGCGCCGTCTTCGTTCCGTGGGGCTCGAAGCTCCCGGTGTGGCATCAGGAATGGGAGCCTCTGTGGACGGCCGCGGAGGAGACCGATCTCGTCGATCTCGTTTCACGTCTTCGAGGGCGGCGCCGCGACCGTCGGCTACGCCGTCCAGGGCATCCAGAGCCCGGCGTCCGCCGGCTCCTGGACCGTGGTCGCGCCGCTTCAGATGGACGAGATCTGCGCCTCGGTGATCCTGTCCGGCGTCTGCGAGCGCCATCCGAAGCTCACCCTGGTGCTCGGCGAAAGCGGGATCGGCTGGCTGCCGTACATGCTCGAGCGCCTCGACGACACGTACGAGGAGCGCCTGGCCGACGATCTCGGACTCACGCTGCCGCCGAGCGCCTACTTCAAGCGCCAGATGTACGCGACGTTCCAGAAGGACTTCCACGGCGTGCGCGCGATGGCGGAGATCGCGCCCGACAACGTCATGTGGGGCTCGGACTATCCCCACCGCGACGGCACCTGGCCCTTCTCGCAGAAGGCGATCGAGGAGCAGTTCCGCGGCATCGCGCCCGCGATCCAGTCGAAGATGCTCTGGGACAACGTGCGGCGCGTCTACAAGATCGCCGAGACGGGCCGAACAGCGTCAACGTGAGTTCGGGCGTGTCGGAGCCACACGCACCTATCTCAGGCCACCCTCGGCCCGAGCCGAACTCGCGGACCCCGCTACACAGCATGCGCTCCGATAGACAGCGGCGGCGGGAGATCAAGGACTACTACCTCGGCATCTCCGCCGACGAGATCACCTCCTACCTCACCCCGGCGTCGTTCGACCTCTGGCAGTCCGTCGCCCGATATCGTCGTGAGCTTGGGATCGGCGCCCGGTGGCTCGAGATCGGCGGCGGCCTGGGCGATCTGGCCGTGACCGCGCTCGATCACGGCTACGACGTCCTGATGACCGACGTTCAGCCCGAGCTCCTGGAAAGCGCGGCCGCGCGCCATCCGCGCCTCGCCGGCCGGCTCGAGCGCTCCGACATCTTCGACGCGCGAGACGTCGCCGCGCTCGGGGCGCGCGGCCCGTTCTCGATCGTGGCGGCGCTCGGCGCCGTGCTCAACCACGCGCGCGATCACCGCGAGCTCGCGCGGGGCTTCGGCCACCTCGTGACGCTCGCGGCCCCCGGCGCGCTCCTGATCGTGGACGTCATGCTCAGCGAGATGTTCGCCGGTCATCCCCGGTCGATCTGGGCCGACATCCTGCACGTCCTGCCGGGCTTCGACGATCTGGCCCGCCTGACCCGATCGTCAGGACTCCAGGTGCTCGAGGCACACTCGCTCTACCATCGGTATCCGCCGACGCCGACGTTCGACGCGGACTTCGACGAGCGGATGCTACGCCTCTTCCTGCTCCGGGCTGGCCGCACGCCGGAGGCGCCGCCCGTCAGATCATCGCCACGTGCACGACCTGACTCTCGGCGACGAGCGCCGAGCCCGTCGCGCGACACATCCGGAGCTCGACGAGCCACCCGGCGCCGACACCGCGCCTGACCGAGCCGGCTCTCGTCAGGGTTCGGCGATCCTGCGCCGGTACGCTTCGACGCTGATCGCTGCGCTCGAGCATCTTCTCGCGCAGCCGCCGCGCCACAGTTCCCGGCGTGACGCTGCCTTGCCCGGCGGACGGCCCACTGCGATAATCGCTGCCACGCAGCACCCGGACGTGCGCGCTGCAGGCCGTCGCGGGGCTCAGGCTCCGCCGGTCGAGGCGTGCCGATAAATCGAGGAGAGAGGCCATGCCCAACATCACGATCCAGTGGTACGCAGGACGCACCGACCAGCAGAAGCGCGAGATCACCGCCGCGATCACCGAAGCGATGGTGAAGATCGGCAAGACGACCGCCGACCAGGTTCAGATCGTCTTCCAGGACGTGGAGCGGTCGAACTGGGGCGTCAACGGAAAGCTGGCGAGCGACTCCAAATGATCACGACCGACGCGCGCCTGAAGGGGCTCGCCGCCGAGCTCGACGCGGGCCTGATCGCCCGCCGCGAGTTCCTCCGGAAATCCGCCGTGCTCACCGGCGGCACCGCCGCCGGCCTGGCCGTGCTGCGCGGCATGGCGTCGGCGCAGCCGAAGACCAAGCTCCGCATCTGGCTCTTCAAGAGCTACGTGACCGGCGGCAACGACATCCTCGCCAAGCACGTCGAGGCCTGGGCGAAGGAGCGCAACGTCGAGCCCGAGTTCGACTGGGCCACCTTCGGCGACCGCGAGCAGAAGTTCGTCGCCGCCATCGAGGCCGGCAACCCGCCCGACGTCGCCGAGATGAACTACCAGGGACCGATGCGCTACAAGGCGGCGCTGCGCGACGTGACCAAGCTGGCCAAGGAGCTCGCGGCGGCGCGCGGCGGTCTCCTGCCGTACGCCGATCGGGTCGTGCAGTTCAACGGCCAGTACTTCGGCATCGCGCGCCTGGCCTTCGGCGGCGGGCTGCACGTCCGCAAGGACCTGCTCGCGGAGAAGGGCCTCAAGATGCCGAAGGTGTACGACCCCGACGTGATCGACGTCGCCAAGAAGTGCCAGGACCCGTCGAAGGACATCTGGGGCTTCGGCCAGACGCTCAACCGGTGCGACGACGGCAACGGCTTCATGCAGAACATCCTGTGGAACTACGGCGGGAGCGCCTGGGACAAGGACGGTAAGCCCGCGCTCGCGACGTCGAATCTCAAGGCGAACATGGCGGCGCTCCAGTTCGCGGTCGACACGATCCAGAAGCACAAGGTCCAGCCGCCCGGCGTCATGGGCTGGAACGACGCGAGCAACAACGAGGCGTACATGGCGGGCAAGCTCGTCACCACCAACAACGGCGCCAGCCTCTTCTACGCGATGGTGGCGAAGAAGCACCCGCTGTTCGAGAAAACCCAGGTCATCCTCACGCCGGGCGGGCCGGCCGGCTCGTTCGTCTTCGCCGGCGCCTACAACTGGGGCGTCTTCCAGAAGTCGAAGCACCACGAGCTGGCCGAGGACATGATCCGCTGGGTCGAGGACGAGAAGCGCTTCGAGGAGTACATGAAGGCGTGCAGCGGCCAGGCCGGCCCGGTGTACAAGTCGCGCGCCGAGCATCCGTACTGGAAGAGCGACCCGAACTACGAGGGCATGCTGCAGAACATCCTGCGCAGCATGTGGCCCGGCTATCCCGGCCCGATCACGCCCGCGGCCATCGAGGTGCAGGCGCAGTACATGCTGTGCGACATGGCGGGCCGCGTCGTGACGGCCGGGCTCTCGCTCGAGGCCGCGCTGAAGGAAACGCACGGCCGCATCGAGGAAGTCTACAAGATCAGAGGAGGCAAGTAGCGGCGAGCGCGCGCCGACCCATGGCTACCGTCGCCCAGATCCCAGTCGAGCGAGCGCGCGCGGCCCGACCGCGCACCGCGCTCCGGCGCCGGCTCGGGGCCGACTGGCATCTGGGCTACCTCTTCGTGCTGCCGATCGTGGTCATGGTGCTGGCGCTGGTCGCCTATCCGTTCTGCTACGCGGTGTACCTGAGCCTGACCCGCAAGTACGTCGGCGTGCCGCCCGTCTTCGTCGGCTTCGAGAACTACGTGCGCCTGGCCTACGACGGCTTCTTCCGGCGCGCCGTCTGGAACTCGTTCGTCTTCACGTTCGCCTCGGTCGGCTTCAAGCTCGTCCTGGGCATGGTGATGGCGCTGGTGCTGACCTCGCGCATCCGCTACCGCAATCTCTTCACCGGCCTCCTGCTGATCCCGTGGGTCGCGCCGACCGTCGTGTCGGCGCTGAACTTCCTCTGGATCTTCGACGCGAGCCTCGGCGTCCTGAACTATCTCCTGGTCAAGGTCTTCCGCATCCTGCCGCAGGGCGTCGGCTGGCTCAGCGAGGCCGGCACGGCGATGGCGTCGGTGATCTTCGTCAACATCTGGCGCGGGTTTCCGTTCTTCGGGATCTCGTTCCTGGCCGGGATGAAGGCGATTCCGGGCGAGCAGTACGAGGCCGCGTCGGTGGACGGCGCCAACATCGTCCAGCGCTTCCGCCACGTGACGCTGCCGGCGCTCCGCAACATCATCATCATCGTGATGCTGCTGTCGACGATCTGGACCTTCAACGACTTCGCGATCGTCTACATCCTGACCAAGGGCGGTCCGGGCGGCGCCACGCAGGTGATCCCGGTCTTCACCTACGAGATGGCCTTCGGTGCCCAGCGGCTCGGCGAGGCGATCGCCGCCGCGCTCTACATGCTGCCGGCGCTCGCGATGGTGATCATCGTGCTCTCGCGGTACATGCGCCGGAGTCACGCGAAGTGAACCGGGACGCGATCGAACGGCTCCAGACCGCGGTCGCCTATACGTTCCTGGGCCTCCTGCTGCTGCTGGTCCTGTTTCCGTTCTACTGGATGACGGTCACGTCGTTCAAGACCGAGGACCAGATGCGCAGCCTGGTCTCGATGTTCTGGCCCTCGCCGTTCGCGCTCGAGAACTACACCCAGCTCCTGACCAAGACCGACTTCGCGGTCTGGTTCCGCAACAGCGCGCTCGTCGCGGTGTCGAGCACGCTCGTCGCGACGGCCATCGGCACCCTCGGCGCCTACGCGCTGGCGCGGCTGCGCTTCCTGGGCCGCGCCTTCCTGTCGAGCGCGACCTTGATCACGTACCTGGTGCCGCCGTCGATCCTGTTCATCCCGCTCTACGCGCAGATTCGCACGATGGGGCTGGCCGACAGCCTGGCCGGGCTCATCGCCGCCTACCCGTCCTTCACGGTGCCGTTCGTGACGTGGCTCCTCATGGGGTACTTCGGCTCGATCCCGGAGGAGCTGGAAGAGGCGGCGATGATCGACGGCGCCACGCGCTTCGGCGCGTTTCGGCGCATCATCCTGCCGCTCGCGGCGCCCGGCGTGCTGGCGGCGGGCCTCTTCGCGTTCACGCAGGCCTGGAACGAATTCCTGTACGCCCTCGTGTTCATCAGCGACGTCAAGCAGCGGACGCTGCCGGTCGGCCTTTCCACGTTCATTACGGGCGACGTCTACGGCTGGGGCTACCTGATGGCCGGCGCCGTCCTCACCACACTCCCGGTCATCCTCGTCTATACCTACCTCCAGCGCTATATGGTGGAAGGGCTCACGGCCGGGAGCGTCAAAGGATGAAGTGTCCGGCCTGCCAGCAGGACAACCCGGACAGCGCCCGATTCTGTAACGGCTGCGGCACCAGCCTCACGGCGGCGACACCCACCGCCGTACCCAAGGCCTACACGCCGCCGCACCTCGCCGACAAGATCCTGACCTCGCGCGCCGCGATGATCGGCGAGCGCAAGCAGGTCACCGTCCTCTTCGCGGATCTCAAGGGCTCGATGGAGCTCCTCGTCGACCGCGATCCCGAGGAGGCTCGCCGGCTGCTCGACCCCGTCCTCGAGCGCATGATGGAGGCGGTCCACCGCTACGAAGGCACGGTCAACCAGGTGATGGGCGACGGCATCATGGCGCTCTTCGGCGCGCCGCTCGCGCACGAGGACCACGCGGTGCGCGCCTGCTACGCCGCGCTGCGGATGCAGGAATCCGTCGGGCGCTACGCCGAGCTGATCCAGAAGACCGAGGGCATCTCGGTCAGGATCCGCGTCGGTCTCAACTCCGGCGAGGTCGTGGTGCGCTCGATCGGGAGCGACCTCAAGGTGGACTACTCGGCGGTGGGTCAAACCACCCACCTGGCGGCCCGCATGGAGCAGATGGCGGACCCGGGCACCATCCTCGTCGCGCCGAGCACGGTCCGGCTCGCGGAGAGCGCCGTGCAGGTCACTGCACTCGGCGCCCGGCCGGTCAAAGGACTCGACGCGGCCGTCGAGGTCTCCGAGCTCGTCGGCGGGGCGCCGGCGCGCTCGAGGCTGCGTTCCGCCGACACGCAGCAGCTCTCGCGATTCATCGGGCGCGTCGCGGAGCTCGACCGGCTGCACACGCTGCTCGAGCTCGCGCGCACCGGCCACGGTCAGATCGCGGCGGTCAGCTCGGAGGCGGGTGTCGGCAAGACCCGGCTCATCCACGAGTTCCTTCGCTCGGCGAAGACCCAGACGTGGCGCATCCTCGAAGGCCGCTCGCACTCGTACGAGCGAGCGGCGTCGTATCGCCCGATCATCGAGCTGCTCCGATCGTATTTCGAGCTCGACGCGCTCGACCCGGCCTCACGGGTGGCCGAGAAGATCGCCGCGATCATCCGCGAGCTCGATCCCGGGCTGGGCGAGGCGGTGGCGCCGACCCTGTCGCTGCTCGACGCGTTGCCATCGGACGATCCGTTTCGACAGCTCGACGCGCGCGAGCGGCACGACCGGGTGGTCGACGCGCTCACGCACGTGCTCTTGAAGGAGACCGAGCGCCAGCCGCTCGTGCTCGTTCTCGAGAACCTCCAGTGGGTCGACGCCGAGACGCAGGCCTTTCTCGATAGCCTCCTCGACCGGATCCCGACCGCGCGCCTGCTGCTGCTCGTCGACTACCGGCCCGGATACGAGCACGACTGGGCCGGGCGCGCCGGCTTCAATCATCTGGAGATCGACGCGCTCTCGTCGGCGGCGACCGACGAGCTGCTCCGGGAGCTGCTCGGGGACAGCCGCTCGCTCCGAGCCCTGCGCGACCTTCTGATCCAGCGGAGCAACGGCAACCCGTTCTTCCTGGAAGAGATCGTCCGCACCCTCGTCGAGACCAAGGTGCTCGTGGGCGAGCGCGGCGCCTATCGGATGGGCGCCGAGCTCAAGACGCTCCAGGTGCCGTTGACGGTCCAGGCCGTCCTGGCCGCCCGCATCGACCGGCTTCCGCACGACGAGAAGCTCTTGCTCCAGTCCTCCGCCGTGGTCGGCTCGGACGTGCCGCAAGCGCTGCTCGAGGCGATCGTGGACGTTCCGGCCGAGAGCGTCGGACGCGCGCTGGCGAGCCTGCAAGGCGCCGGCTTTCTCTACGAGGCGAGCCTGTTCCCCGACGTCGTCTACCGCTTCAAGAGCGCGCTCACCCGCGACGTCGCCTATGCGAGCTTGCTGCGCGAGCAGCGGCGGGTCCTGCACGCGCGGATCGTGGAGGCGATCGAGCGGCTCTACCACGACCGTCGCACGAGCCATATCGACCAGCTCGCGTTCCATGCATCGCGGGGCGAGGTGTGGGCGAAAGCGCTCGTGTACAACCGGCAGGTCGGCGCGCGCGCGGTCTTGCATGCGGCGAACACCGAAGCGGTCCAGGCCTTTCAAGACGCGCTCGCCGCGCTCAAGCGGCTCCCGGAGACGCGTGAGACGCGCGAGCAGGCGATCGACCTTCGCCTGGACCTGCGCCCGCCGCTCCTGCAGCTCGGCCGGCTCGACGACGTCCTGAGCGTCTCGCGCGAAGCCGAGCGCCTGGCCGGCGACCTCGGCGACGAGGCGCGTCTGGCTCGCGTCTACACCTATCTGATCAACTACCACTATCTCAAGGGCGAGACGAAGCAGGCGATCGAGTACGGCCAGCGCTGTCTCGACGTGGGCCGCGCCATCGGCGATGCCGCGCTCCAGGGACTGGCGCGCCAGTACATGGGCCAGAGCTATCACGCCCAGGGCGACTACGCCCGGGCCGAACGCGCGCTCCGCGAGAACATCGACACGACCGCCGGCGATCAAGCGACGATCTCGTACGTCGCCTCGTGCGGGTGGCTCGCCTTCAGCCTCGCCGACCGCGGCGCGTTCGACGCGGCGAATTCGTACCTGGCCGAGGCGCAACGCGCCGCCGAGACCACGCAGCACGCGTACGGCCGTCTGATCGCCTGGACCCTGATCGGGCTCGTATGGATCCGGCGCGGGCGCCTGGCGCGCGCCGTGATGCCGCTCGAGCGCGGACTGGAAGCCTGCCGCAAGAAGCACCTCACCGTGTGGCTGCCGATTCCGCTCTCGCTGCTCGGCCTCGCGTTCGTCCGCATGGGCCACGTGCCCGAGGGGCTTCGCCTGCTCGAGGACGGCGTGGCCCTGAGCCGTGAGCTGGGCATCCGCGCGTATCTCGCCGCCTGGCTCGTCAATCTCGCGGAAGGCTTTCTGGCCGACGGTCAGCATCAAAAGGCGCTCGACACGGCGCGCCAGGCTCTGGACATGGCGCGCGAGCACGGCGAGCGCGGGCACGAAGCGCAGGCGCTTCAGGTGCTGGGCGACATCGCCGCCCGCCGCGTCCCCGCGGACCCGAGCGAAGCGCGCACGCGGTACGAAGAGGCGCTGCGCCTCGCCGCCGAGCTCGGGCTGCGCCCGCTCGTCGCGTCGTGCCTGCTGAGCCTCGGCGCCGCTCGAGTCGCGGCTGGGCGACGTCGAGGCCGCCGCGCAGCGCCGTTCGCAGGCGCAGCGGGCCTTCGACGAGCTCGACATGCGCTCCGGCCGGGAGCAGCCCGAAAAGGAAGTGACCGAGCTCGGGCACCTCTTCATCGTGGCCCGCTCGCAGCCCGACCTCTACGACTTCCTGGCTCAAGAGCTCTCCGGCGCCGCGAGGATCCGGGTGCTCCTCGATCGGCGCCGCGGCGAGCAGCGCCAGCGGTTCGAGGAGCTGACCGAGGAGCGGCGGCGCGCCGAGCGGCGGCGCGAGCAGCTCGATCAGGACCTTCGGGACTGGGGCTTCGGGGTGACCCCGCGACGGCTCGGATGACGGACCACTTCCTCGTCGAGCGCGACGGGCCCACCGCGCTGCTCACCTTCAATCGTCCCGACGCGCGCAACTCGATGACGTTCGAGATGTACGAGGCGCTGCACGATGCGTGCGCCACCCTCGACACCGATCCGGCCGTGCGCGCGGTCATTTTGCGGGGCGCGGGTGACAAGGCGTTCGCGAGCGGCACCGACATCCGCCAGTTCCTCGACTTCGAGACCCGCCAGGACGCGCTCGACTACGAGGCTCGTCTGACCCGGGTGCTCTCGAAGCTGGCCGGCATGAGCAAACCCACGATCGCCATGCTGCAGGGCGACGCGATCGGTGGCGGGCTCTTCATCGCGCTGGCGTGCGATCTGAGGCTGGCCGCCCCGCACGCGCGCTTCGGCATCCCGGTGGCCCGCACGCTCGGGAATTTCCTGGCGCCGGTGAGCCTCACCCTGCTCGTGTCGGTGCTCGGTCCCAACCGTGCTCGCGAAATCGTGCTGACGGCGCGGCTGCTCGACGCTCAGGAGGCCAAAACGATCGGGCTGATCGATCGTGTCCATCCGGCGCCGGAGCTCGAGTCACGCACGCGGGAGCTCGCCGCGGGCCTGGCCGAGCTGGCTCCGCTCACGATCGCCGCGACGAAAGAGGCCACGCGCCGGATGCTGGCCGTGCTGGCGCCCCGAGACCTCGACGATCTCATCCTGTCCTGCTATCTGAGCCGAGACTTCCACGAAGGCGTGCGCTCGTTCCTCGAAAAGCGAAAGCCTGACTGGCAGGGGCGCTGATCGCTGCTCGGGTGTGAAGGTCGGCCGGACTATCGAGGGGTCGGTCCGAGAGAAACCGCAGCCGGCTGGTTGGCGGGGGCCCCAGAACGCTCAGCTCTCCGAGCCGTTGAAGCGTCGGCTGGACGATCGAGCGATCTCAACCCGGCGCGCCGAACCAGCACTTAGTTGTTGCTCGTCATGTTGAGGATGCGGCCCTCGAGCTGATGAAGAAGCGGGACGTACTCGTCGCTGCCGCAAGACGGGCAGGTCGGATCGCCCAGCTCGAAGCACTCCTCGCAAGCCACGCAGACGGCGAGGCCGCGGAGCGAGATCGGAACCCGTGAGAGCGTGCGAACCATCGTGCTGATCATCGCCTTTCCCTCCTGCACGGGTACTAACGCAAAGGCGATACCATTCGAGGCCACGCCAGTAACACACTGTATTGGTTGATGTTTTTCGAATTTCCGGCCACGAGGGGGCCGCGAGTGGCGCGATTCTTACCGCCCTGAAACGACGAAGTTTGCTCAGCGATGGACCACCCGCGTCAGGCCACCACGGTGGCGCAGCGCGTCGGGCCGGTCTAGAGTGCTGCGAATGAGCGTGATCCTGGAGCGGCGATGGGCGCAAATCGCGGGAGTAGCGCTCATCGTGCTCACGTCCTTCGTGGTTCTGCGGCCTTTCATCGTCCCCATCGCCTGGGCGGCGGTCCTCGCATACGCCAGCTGGCCCCTGCACGTGCGGGTCGATCGCGTCATGGGCGGTCGCGTGGGCCTCAGCGCCGCGGTGATGACCGGTCTCATGGTGCTCGTGGTCGTGGTGCCAGCCGTCCTGATCACCACGGCGCTCGTTTTGGAGCTCCAGAACGCGTACGAAGGCCTGCGGGCCTGGCTCGCCGGCGGCCCCAACGCGCTCACCGCGACGCTTCGCGGCATCCCGTGGATCGGCCAGCGGGCAGCCGGACTGATCGAGGGAGTCGTCGCCAACCCGGCTCAGATGCAGGAGTGGGTCATCGCCCGTACAGGTCTGCTCGCCGGCCTCATCGCGACGACGGCCGGTGACGTGGGGCGCCTCGCTCTCGACGCGATCCTGACCCTTCTGACTCTGTTCTTCTTCTACCGCCACGGCGGGGAGCTGGTGCCGCAGATCCACATCACGGCGAGGCGTGTGGCGGGCGGGAGCGTGGACCCGCTCATCCACACGCTCGGTGAGACCGTGCGCGCCGTGATGTACGGAACCCTTTCGACCGCGCTCACCCAGGCGCTGCTCGTAGCGCTCGGTGCGTGGGCGATAGGACTCGGCTCGCCGGCGCTGCTCGGGGCGGTCGCCGGATTCCTGGCGCTGACGCCGATCGGCCCGCCGCTGGTCTACGTACCCGCAACCGTCTGGCTCATCCTGCAGGGACGGATCGGCGGCGGCCTTCTGTTTCTGGCATGGGGCGTCTTGGTGGTCAGCATGACCGATAACGTGATCAAGTCGTGGTTCTTGAGCGGAGGAGCTCGGATTCCGTTCCTGCTCGGATTCTTCGGCGTCCTCGGCGGCCTGGTAGCGTTCGGGCCGATCGGGCTCTTCGTCGGCCCGGTGGCCATCGCCCTTCTTCTCACACTGTGGAGAAATTGGACGGCCGCTCGATGACGACCGCCGGGGCGTCGCGAGGGTTCACGTCGGGGTACGGGCGCGACGGCGCCTGCCCAGCGGCACGTGCTAGAATTTCGGCGATGAAACCACATGTGAGCGTTCGGTGAGTCGCGGGGGGCACTACGGCTTCGAGCGCCGACGTCGAGCCGACATCCAGAAGGCCAAGCAGGAAGCCAAGCGACAGCGTAAGACCGAGCGCGCGGAGTCCGGCGCTGTCGGGCCCGAAGTCGGCGAGGCCCAGGACGCCGGCGCACCGAGCGGCGTGTGGGAGTGGTTCTCGCCGAGCCGCGGCCGCACCATCACCTCGGCGCCGAAGACGCGGCCTGCTCCCGAGCCGCCAGACGACTGGGTGCTCCTGACCGACGTCGAGCCCGACACCCAGCCCGAATAGGTTCGGCTACTTCTTCGCGGCCTCCGAAGCCTGGAAGCCGACCTTGTTGTGCGTGCCGTCGCACATCGGCTTGTTGGTCGACGCCCCGCACCGGCACAGCGCAATCCTCGCCTGGCCCGCCGTATTGATCGGCGCCCCGGTCGGATCGTAAAGCTCGCACTCACCCTCGATCAGGTACGGGCCGTTCGGCCGGGTCGTGATCTTGACGGCCATTGCGTGAGTCCTCCTTGGGAATTGAGCAGCGCCACCCACGATACCACCACAAACCATGCCTGCGGCGCGCCTCGGTCGGCGGGGACCCCAGCCCCCCGACGACCTGCGGCGCGGTCCGTTCATAGGCGCGCCTCGGTCGGCGGGGACCCCAGCCCCGCGACGACCTGCGGCGCGCACCGCCGGGGCTCTGCGGCTGCACACTGCGCGGAGTACACTCTTGAGCATGAAGGAGCGCGGCGCGATCTTGCTGGTTGCCTGCTACGAGCTCGGCCATCAGCCGCTGGCCGTCGCGTGGCCGGCGGCGTTTCTCGAGCGCGCGGGCTACGCGCCGGCGGTGATGGACGTATCGGTCGAGCCCTTCGATGCCGAGCGCGTCAAGCGCGCGAAGCTCGTCGCGATCTCGGTGCCGATGCACACGGCCCTCCGTCTCGGCGTCACCGTCGCCCGCCGCGTGCGAGCCTTGAACCCTGCGTGCCATATCGCGTTCTGCGGGCTCTATGCGACGCTCAACGCGAAGCATCTGCTGGCCGGCATCGCCGACTCGGTCATGAGCGGCGAGACCGAAGGGGCGCTGATCGATCTGGTCCGCACGCTGGAGATCGCGAGCCCACCGGCGGCGCCCCCCCAGCCTCTGCGCGTCCTCGCGAAGCTCGACTTTCCCGCGCCGAGTCGCGCGAGCTTACCCTCGTTGAAGAAGTACGCGCATCTGGAGCGGGACGGCGGGCTCGAGCTGGTCGGCTACGTCGAAGCGAGTCGAGGTTGCAAGCACCTGTGCCGGCACTGTCCGATCCCGCCCGTGTACGGCGGTCGTTTCTTCGTGGTGCCGGTCGAGGTGCTGCTCGCGGATATCCGTCAGCAGGTCGAAGCCGGCGCGACCCACATCACGTTCGGGGATCCCGACTTCCTGAACGGTCCCGGCCACGCGCTGGCCGTCGCGCGAGCGCTTCACGAAGCGTTTCCTACGCTCACCTTCGACTTCACGGCAAAAATCGAGCACCTGCTGCGCCATCGCGACCGGCTGCCGGAGCTCGCGCGGCTCGGATGCGCGTTCATCGTGTCGGCCGCCGAGTCGCTGAACGATGAGATCCTGGCGCACCTCGACAAGGGTCATTCCCGCGCCGACATCGAGGCGGCGGTACAGGTCACCGCCGACGCCGGCATCGCGCTCCGCCCGACGTGGGTCGCGTTCACACCGTGGACGACGCTCGAGGACTACCGACAGCTACTGGACTTCGTCGAAGCTCATGGGCTCGTCGACGCCGTCGATCCCGTCCAGTTCTCGATTCGGCTTCTGATCCCGCCGGGATCGCTCCTGCTCGAGAGCGACGCCATGCGTCCGTTCCTGGGCGAGCTCGTCGAAGAACAGTTCTATCACCGCTGGATCCACCCCGACCCACGCATGGAGGCCCTACACGCGGAGGTGTCGGCCGTCGTGGCCGGCGCGGCCGACCGCCGCGAGGACGCCGCGGTCACCTTCCAGCGGGTCCGGGAGCTGGCGGACCGGACCGCCGGCCTCCCCGTGCGGCCGATTTCGGCGCCCGACGCCAAGCGGAAGCGGCCGCCGCGCCTCACCGAACCGTGGTTTTGCTGAGCGGAGCCCACGGAGGGCCAGTTGGCCCTGAGCACGAACTCGGGTACAGTATCGATTTGAGAGGTGCTGCATGAGCGATGATCTGAAGACCAAGGTTCAGGAGTTGATCGATTCGATGATCAACCCCGCGGTGGCCGGCCACGGCGGTTTCGTCGAGCTCGTGGACGTGCAGGACAACCGCGTGTACCTGCAGATGGGTGGCGGCTGTCAGGGCTGCGGCGCCGCGGATGTCACGCTCAAGCAGGGCATCGAGCGGCTGATCAAGGAAGAGATCCCCGAGATCGCCGAAGTCCTCGACGCGACCGACCACTCCGCCGGGAGCAACCCCTACTACACGCCCGGTAAAGCCTAGCCCACGCCTCGGCGTGAGGGGTTGACGCCGGTGTCGTCGTCGGCAAGCCGTTTACTGTTGCTCCTGCCGACGACGACGTACCGCACCGAGGCCTTCGTCGAGGCCGCGACCCGGCTGGGCGTCGAGCTCGTGTGTGCCTCCGAGCGGCCGAGCACCTTCGAGCCCCTGGCCCCCGACTCCCTCATCACGCTCGACTTCGCCGATCCTCGCGCGAGCGCCGAGACGATCGCGCGCTTCGCGCAGCGACGACCGATCGATGCCGTCGTTCCGGTGGACGATCTCACCACGGTCGTCGCCGCCACCATCAGCCAACGGCTTGGTCTCAAGGCCAATTCGCTCCCGGCCGTCAGCACGGCGCGCGACAAGCACGCGATGCGCCGCTGTCTCGCCGAGGCCGGCGTGCCCGTCCCGCGCTTTCGCCTCGTGACCCTGGCGGACGACCCCGCCGCCCGCGCCGCCGAGATCGAGTACCCCTGCGTCCTGAAGCCGCTCTCGCTCTCGGCCAGCCGCGGCGTCATCCGCGCGAATGACGCGCGAGAATTCGTGGCGGCTTTCCGTCGAATCTCGGCGATCCTCGAAATGACCGACGTGTCCTTGCCGGACGAGGCGCGCCGTGCGCTGCTCGTCGAGGAGTTCATCCCTGGTGTCGAGGTCGCGCTCGAGGGGTTGCTGGTCGGCGGCACGCTCCACGTGCTGGCGATCTTCGACAAGCCCGATCCGCTCGACGGCCCGTTCTTCGAGGAGACGATCTACGTGACGCCGTCGCGCCTCCCCGAGGCCATGCAGACCCGCGTCGCCGCGGTATCGCGCGACGCCTGCTCCGCGCTCGGACTCACCGAGGGACCGATCCACGCCGAGCTCCGCCTGAACGAGCGCGGTCCCGTCGTGCTCGAGGTCGCCGCGCGCTCGATCGGTGGGCTGTGCTCGCGCACCCTGACCTTCGGGACGGGCCTGAGTCTCGAGGAGCTCATCCTCTGCCACGCGCTCGGACGTCCCCTCGCATCGCTCGAGCGCGAGCGACGTGCCGCCGGCGTCATGATGATTCCGATCCCGCGCGCGGGCCGGCTCGCGGCGGTCCACGGCACCGACGAGGCCGCCGCGATCGACGGGATCGAGGAAGTCGTCATCACGATGCACCCGGGACAGGACGTGGTGCCGCTGCCCGAGGGCTGGCAGTATCTCGGGTTCATCTTCGCCCGCGCCGAGATGCCGGACACGGTCGAGCAAGCGCTCCGAAAGGCCCACGCGCGATTGCACTTCGCCATTGAATAAGCGGCAGCGTCCCAAGCCCGCGAAGCGGGCGCGGACGGCCCCCGACCCCCACCACCGCACGCTTGCGTCAGGCGGACGAGCGCGCCGAGCGCCTGACCACCCTCAGCCGCCTCACGCGGCTCATGACGTCGGCGACCGACAGCGCCACGGCGTTCCGCGGCATCGCCGAGGCGGCCACCCTGCTCTTGAAGGCGAAGATGGCCTACGTCTGGGTCGATCAGGGCGCCGAGACCCTGCGCGAAGGCGGCAGCTACTGGGCCGGACCCGAGCGCGCGGGCCGGATCGTGCGCACCACAGCCGTGCCCCGCGACAACAACAGCATCGCCGGCGCCGTCCTGCTCTCGCGCCGGCCCGAGTACCTCGCCGACGTGCAGCAAGATCCGCGCTGGCGGCACCGCGCGCTCGCCGAGACGAGCGAGCTCCACGCCTGCATCGCGCTACCGTTGATCCACCACGAACGCGCGGTCGGCGCGTTGATCGTCGCGTTCGGCTCCCGCGGCGACTTCACCGCCGAGGAAAAGAATCTCGCCGGACTCCTGGCCGACCAGGCCGCGATCGCCATCGAGAACGCGCAACTCTACGAGGAGGCCGGGCGGCGTCAGCGCGAGTCCGAGCTCCTGGCCGACGTCGTCCGCACGGTCAACACGTCGCTCGAGCTCGCGACCGTGCTGCAGCGGATCGCCGAGGGGGCGCGCGAGGTCTGCCGGACCGACATGGCGTTCATCGCCCTTCGCGATGTCGTCACCGATATCTTCGCCTTTCGTCAGTGGCCGGGCGCGCGCTACGCGGACTACCGGTCGTTCCTGATCGCGCCCGGCCAGGGTGCGAGCGGTCTGGTGCTCGCGACCGGCCGGCCGTTTCGCACCGACCATTATCTCGAGGACACCCGGTTCGGGCCGGAGTTCCTCGCGGTCGCGCGCGTGGAAGACCTGCATGCGTACATGGCCGTGCCGATCAAGATCGAGGATCGCGTCGAGGGATTTCTCTCGGTTGCCAACCGTGACGACCGAGTGCTGACCGACCGCGACGAGCAGATCCTGCTCCGGCTCGCCGACCATGCCGCGGTCGCGATTCACAATGCGCGGCTCTTTGCGGACAACGCCGCGCGCCGACAGGAAGCCGAGGCGCTCGCCGAGCTCGGCGGCGCGATCGCCTCGTCGCTGGAGCTCGAGCGGATCTTGTCGCTGGTCGTCGACCGCGCCTGCTCGCTGCTCGGCACCCAGCGGTCCGCGGTCGCGCTGGTGCACGCCGATCATCCCGACACCGCGACGCTCTTCGCGGCGAGCCGCGGGATGACCCGAGCGTTCCCGGCCATGCGTCCGCTGCATCCGCGCGACGGCACGACACCCGCCGCGATTGCCCAGCGCCGCCCGGTCTGGTCGGCCGACCTGTTGAACGATCCGGCGTTCGATCTCACGGAGTCGACGCGCGCCGCCGTCGAGGCCGAGGGCTACCGGGCCGTGCTGTCCGTCCCGCTCCTCGTCGGCGAGAGGGTGCTCGGCGCGCTCGTCACCTACCGCGACGACGTCGGGCCATTTTCGGTTCGGCAGATCGAGCTCATGCAGGCGTTCGCGCATCAGGCCGCGCTCGCGCTCGAGAACTCGCGGCTGTACCAGGAGAGCGAGCGCCGGCGCCGGGAGTCCGAGGTGTTCGCCGGCGTCGCGCAGGCGATCACCGCGTCGCTCGACCTCGATACGGTGCTGCGCCGGATCACCGACAGCGCCAAGGAGCTGGTCGGCAGCGACCTGGCGATGATCGGCTTCCGCGAAGGCGACACAGAGGCCGTGACGGTCCGCCACCGCGTCGGTTCGCGCTACACCTCCGACCGTACGTTCCGCATCGAGCCCGGCAAGGGATTCGGCGGTCAGGCGCTGCTGAGCGGACGCCCGCTACGGACCGACGACTACACGAACGATCCGGCCTTCAGCAAGGACTACCTCGGCGCCGTCGTCAGGGACGACAGTGTCAGCGCGATGGTCGTGCCGATCAAGAGCGAGGATCACGTGGTCGGGCTCCTCTATGTGGCGAATCGCACGAAGCGCCCGTTCAGCGATCACGACGAGGCGATCTTGCTGCGACTCGCCGACGAGGCGGCCGTCGCGATCCGAAACGCCCAGCTCTTCGAGAGCGAGCGCGAGAGTGAGCGCCGCTATCGCACACTGGTCGAGAGCTCGATCCAGGGCCTGCACATCCAGCGCGACTGGGTCACCCTGTTCGCCAACCCGGCGTTCGCGCGGATGCTCGGCTACGACACCGCCGATGAGCTCGTCGGCCTCGACACCCGCCGCTGGATCGAGCCGCACGAGCTCGCGCGGCTCGAGAGCGACCGCGCAGCGCGGCTTCGGGGCGAAGCGGTGCCGTCCCGGTACGAATTGCAGGCGACCCGGCGCGACGGCTCGCAGATCTGGGTCGAGATCCAGGTCACCGAGATCGTCTGGGCGGGTGAGCCGGCCAGCCAGTCGACCGTGCTCGATATCAGCGAGCGCAAGCACGCGGAGCAGGCGCTCCGGCAGAGCGAGGCGCAGCTGCGCCAGGTTCAGAAGATGGAGGCGGTGGGTCAGCTCGCCGGCGGCGTCGCGCACGACTTCAACAACCTCCTGACCGTCATCACCGGACGCACGGAGCTCCTGCTATTGCGCCTGGCGGCCGACGATCCTCACCGGCGCGACGTGGAGCTGGTGAGGAAGACCGCCGATCGCGCAGCGGCCCTCACGCAGCAGCTTCTCGCGTTCAGCCGCAAGCAGATGCTCCAGCCGCGCGTGCTCGACCTGAACGGCGTCGTCGCGGGAATGGCCCAGATGCTCAAGCCGCTGATCGGCGAGACGATCGAGCTCGACACGTCGCTCGACCCGGTCCTCGGTCGCGTGAAGGCCGATCCGGCGCAGATCGAGCAGATCATCCTGAACCTTGCCGTGAATGCCCGGGACGCGATGCCCCAGGGCGGTCGACTGACGATCGAGACCGGGAACGTCGAGCTCGACCCGGCGTTCGTCGAGACGCACCCGGGCTCGAGTGCCGGGCCACACACCATGCTCAGCGTGCGCGACACCGGAACCGGCATGAGCCCCGACGTTCAGGCGCATCTCTTCGAGCCGTTCTTCACGACCAAGGGCGTCGGCAAGGGCACCGGGCTCGGCCTGGCGACGGTGTACGGCATCGTCAAGCAGCACGGCGGCTACATTCGAATCGAGAGCGCGCCGGGCGCCGGGACGGCCGTGAGGATCTATTTCGCTCGCGTCGCGCCACTGGCGGACGCCGCGCCCGCACCCGCGACCGACGCGCCGCCGGCCGTCGGATCGGGCACCGTGCTCGTAGTCGAGGACGAGGGCGAGCTCCGAGACCTGGCCACCGAGGTACTCGGGATCGCGGGCTATACGGTGCTCTCGGCCGGCAGCCCGAGCGCGGCGCTGGACATCGCGCATCGTCACGCGGGTCCGATTCACCTGCTCCTGACCGATGTGGTCATGCCGGAAATGAGTGGACGCGATCTGGCAGACCGTCTCGTCCGGGCCCGGCCGGCGATGAAGATCCTGTACATGTCGGGCTATACCGACGACGCGATCGTTCATCACGGAGTGCTGGATCCGGGCACGGTGCTGCTCCAGAAACCGTTCACGCCGGACAAACTGACGAGGATGGTGGGGGACCTGCTCGCCTGCGCGAAGCAGCTTCGAAGCGCGCGTCGCCTATTTGAGCAGCCCTCCCGTTGAGCCCTTCGCGCGCTAGAGCGCCCGTTCGAGGCGAGCTTCCGGAAAATTTCTTCAGAGCTCGATGCCGTAGCGTGCGCGGGCGCCCGATCGACCGTCTGCGAGGGCGGGGCCTGCGGCGGGTTAGGTGGGAATGCGGAAGTAGGCCAGGAGGCTCCAGCCGATTGCGGTGGCGAGGTCGCGGAGCTCGATTTCGGAGGCGGCCGGGAGGCCGTGCGTCACGAGATAGAGCACGATGAGGTATTTCACTGCGTGCTGCACCGTCGCCAACATGTCCCTCACCCTCCCCCCGGCTGTTTCCCGATGGTGGGACGCCGGGAGAGGGTGGGGCGTTTACACGGCGCTCGGCGCGCTCAGAGGCGCGGCTTGAGCTCGATCATGTGGCCGTCGGGGTCGCGCAGATAGATGGAAGGTCCGTCGCCCCACGCGCCGAAGCGCTGGACCACGTCGCCCTCGACCGAGACGGCTTTCCGGCGCAGCTCCTCGGCGACCGCCTTGAGGTCGTCGCAGTGAATCGATAGACAGAAGTGGTCGGGTCCGACCGGTCCCGCCTCGGTGGCGGGCAACAGATCGATCAGCGCCTCGCCGAATCGCAGATGGATCAGCGAGATCCTCTCGTTGAACTTGGCCAGCGTGCAGCCGAGCACATCTTCGTAGAAGCGCCGCGACTTTTCCTGGTCACGAACGCGCAACACGACGTGATCGAGGCCGAGCGGCTTGAACATCGCCACCTCCTGATTGTTAGGCGCGACCCGGCCGGCCGGAGCCCAGTTCCGCGACGGCCCGCGGCGCGCCCGATCGCAAGAAGACTAGCACGCGGCGCTCATTCCTGGCGGAGCACCGAGAGCGGCTTGCGTCCGAGCAGCCGGACGGTCGCGAGGAGCCCGATCGCCAGCGAGACGAAGGTCGTCAACGCCACCCCGAGGATCAACGCCTCGGGCTCGAGCGTCCACGGCGTGTCGAGCACGAATCGAAGGACGATCCAGGCGAGCACCGCGGCCAGCGCCGTTCCGCCGACACCCGCGACCGCGCCGAGACATGCGTATTCGACCGCGAACGCGCGCGCGATGGCCCAGCGCGTCGCTCCGAGCGTCTTCAAGATCACCGACTCGTAGAGCCGCTGGTAGCGCGTCGCCGCGAGGGCCCCCGCCATGACCACCAGACCCGCCGCGATGCTGAAGAGCGCCATGAACCGCACGGCGAAGGAGATCTGGGCGAGCACCTCTGAGACGCGCTCGAGGACGCTTCGCAGCGGGATCGCGGTGACGTTGGGAAACGCCGCGACCACGCTGTCTTGAAGTCGCGTCTCGACGTCGGCCGGCACGCGCGCGGTGGCCAGGTAGACGGTCGGCGCGCCGTCGAGTGCGCCCGGCGAGAGCACCATGAAGAAGTTGGCGCTCAAGCTCTGCCAGTCGATCTTGCGAAGATTCGCCACCTCGGCCTCGATCGGCACGCCCTGCACGTCGAACGTGAGCGTCCCGCCGACGCCGACCCCGAAGTACTTCGCGGCTTCGTCCTCCACCGACACGCGGGGGCGCGCCGATGCTTCCTCGGCCGTCCACCAGCGCCCGCGGGTGATCGCGTTCGCCGGCGGCGGCGCCGACGCCCACGTCAGCATGTACTCGCGTGTCAGGTACCAGTTCTTCTCCGGCGACTCGCGCTTGCGCCGATCGATGAGCTCGCGGGTCACCGGCTTGCCGTCGATCGCCGCCAGTCGCGCCCGAACGACCGGAGTCACCGTGGGCGCGACGCCGCTCACGTCGCCGACCAGCCGGCTGAACGGCTCGCGCTGGTCCGGCTGCACGTCGATGAAGAAGAACGACGGCGCCTCACGCTTCTGCTCGTACGCCAGCTGCCGGCCCAGATTCGCTTCGAGCAGCGCGATCGCGACCAGGAGCATCACGCCCAGCCCGACGGCCACCACGACCCTCACGGTATGCCCGCCGGGGCGATCGAGCCCGGCGAGCCCTTGACGCCACGCGAGCCCGCGCGCACGCGGAAGCCGCCGGGCCAGCCTCACCAGCGCCCGCGAGAGCCCGAGCAACACGGCGAGCGCGGCCAGCGCAGCGCCGGCGAAGATACCGCCGAGCCGGAGCGATCCGGCCTGCCAGACGGCCAGCGCGGCGAGGCCCGCGACGATCGGGAGCGCCGCGGCCCACGGGCGGCGCGCGCGCCAGCCGCGCTCGTCGACGTCGCGCCGGAGAATCAGCGACGGGGGCACGCCGCGGACCCCCAGGAGCGGCCAGAGCGCGCAGAGCAGCGCGGCGAGCAGGCCGAGCGCGAGCCCGCGCGCCAAGGTCGCGACGTCCCATCGCACCTCGAGCACGAACGGCGCGAACGGGGCGAGCGCCCGCACGAGGAGCGGCTGCGCCGCGACGCCGAAGGCGGCGCCGACCAGGCTCCCGGCCAGGGCCAGCGCGAGCGTCTGGATCAGGTACGTCGCGAGGAGCACGCGCGAGCTGGCCCCGAGGCACTTGAGGATCGCGATGGTCGCCAGCTGGCGCCGGAGGAACGTGGTCACCGTCGACGCGATCCCGACTCCACCGACCAGCAGGCTCGCGAGCCCGACCAGGCCGAGATAGGTCGCCAGCTGCGAGAAGAACTTGCGCAGCCCCGGCTGCGATTCGTCGAACGCCGCGATGCGCACGGCCGGATCGCCGATCGTCCGGGCGAGGTCATCCGCGGCGGCGCGAGCGGTCACGGCGGCCGGCAGGCGCATGAGCGTCCGGTAGCGCACGCGACTTCCGATCTGCAGGAGACCCGTCCGCTCGAGCGCGCGATCGCCCACGAGCACGTGCGGCCCGAGCGTCACCAGACCGCCGGCGCGATCCGGCTCGCGCACGAGCACTCCGGTGACGGTGAAGCGCGCTGAGCCGATCTCCAGCGAATCGCCGAGCGCCAGGCCCAGCCGTTGAAGAAGCGACGACTCGACCACGGCGCCCCCGGCATCGCCTCGGTCGGCGAGCAAGGTGTCGAGTGGCGCCGGCGGCGTCGTCTCGACACGACCGTACAGCGGATACGCGCTCTCGACCGCTTTCAGCTCCACCAGAAGCGTGGCCCCGCGACCCGGCGTGCGCGCCATCGCCACCATCTCGCGAACGGTGGTCGTGACGGCACCGCGGCGCGCGAGCGCATCGAGCGCCCCGCGCGCCGTCGGATCGAGCGGCTGCGCCGAACGCAGCTCGACGTCGCCCCCGGTCAGCGCGCGCGCCTCGCGGGTCAAGGTTCGATCGAGGTTGGCCGCGAAGGTGCCGACCGAGACCAGCGCGGCGACGCCGAGGGCGACGCAGCCGAAGAGCACCGCGAAGTGGCGCCCGGCGCCGCGGGTCTCGCGCCAGGCCATGCGGACGGCAAACCCGAGCTTCACGACGCGCCGTTGAGGACCCGGCCGTCGTGCAGCCGCACGACGCGATCGGCGCGGCCCGCCAGCGCCTCGTCGTGAGTCACCAGCACCAGGGTCGATCCGCGCCGTCGATTCAGCCCGAGCAGGAGCTCGATGATCTGCACGCCGGTGGCGGAGTCGAGGTTGCCGGTGGGCTCGTCGGCCAGGAGCAGTCCGGGATCGAGCGCGACGGCGCGGGCCAGCGCGACGCGCTGCTGCTCGCCGCCCGACAGCTGGACGGGATAGTGGTGCATGCGGTCGCCGAGTCCGACGTCGGCGAGCAAGGCGCGCGCGCGGCCGAGGGCGTCGGGCGCGCCGACGATCTCGAGCGGCACCGCGACGTTCTCGGCCGCCGTCAGGGTCGGGATCAGGTGATACGACTGAAAGACGTAGCCGAGCGTCTCACGCCGAAATCGCGCGAGCGCGTCCTCGCCGAGATCCGTGATCTCGACACCGGCGACGGTGATCGAGCCGGCGCTCGGGCGATCGAGACCCGCGATCAGCCCGAGCAGGGTCGACTTTCCGCTGCCGGAGGGCCCGGTGATCGCGCAGACTTCGCCGGCGCCGACGTCGAGCGTGACGCCGTCGAGAATGGTGAGCGGCCGTCCCCCGCTGGAGAGCCGCATGACGACGTCGCGGATCCTGATCATCGTCGAACCTCATACTACACTGGCCCTGTGAGACGACTTTCCGCGGGCGCGCTCGCGCTGTGGTGTGTCGCGTGGCTGGGCCTGGTACCGGGCGAAGCGCGGAGCGAGGGCGTCGTGGTCGCGCTCGGCGACAGCCTCACCGCCGGGCTCGGCGTCGCGGCCGACGAGGCATTTCCCGCGCGACTCGAGGCGCGTCTTCGGGCCGAGGGCTACGCCTACCGCGTCGTCAACGCCGGGGTCAGCGGCGACACGACCGCGGGCGGCTTGCGGCGGGTCGACTGGGTGCTCCGCTCGAGCCCGGAGGTCGTCATCGTCGCGCTCGGCGCCAACGACGGCCTGCGCGGTCAGAGCCCGCCGGCCATGCGGGCCAACCTCGACGAGATCGTCGCCCGACTCCAGGCGGCCGGCGCCCGCGTGTTGCTGGCCGGGATGCGCCTGCCTCCGAACTACGGAGGCGAGTACACGAAGGAGTTCGAGGCGGTATTCCCGGCCGTCGCTCGAGGCGCGAAGATCACCTTGATGCCGTTCCTCCTGGACGGCGTCGCCGGCGTGCCGCGCCTCAACCAGGCCGACGGCATCCACCCCACCGCGGCCGGTCAGCAGGTGATTGCCGACCACATCTGGCCCTATTTGCGCCCCTTGCTGAAGCCCGTCAAATAATCGGCACACCTCCTTCGTCTGATCTGTCGATCGCGTAGCAACCAAGCGGCCGGAACCGATGGGGTCGGATGTCTCGGCAGGGGACCGGCCGTATTTCGGCGCCGCCGGGTCAGGACGGACGGCGGCTCATCGATATGGGGTGCGCCTTGCATTTGTGGTCTCTTGCGGGGCGCGCCCCCACGTGTAGACGCCGGGCGCGACGAGACGTTATTTCGGCCGGATTCTCGCCGGGGCCTCCATAGGATGGACCGGCCATGCTTCGCTCGCTCGCCCTCGTGACCGTGCTGACGCTCGCGACTGGTTGCGCCCTGATCCCGCCCTCGCGTCCCGATCTTGCCTACTACCCGTCGCCGCGCGATCCGGGGGCCATCAAGATCTCTCACACGCTCTACCGTGCCGCCCAGGCCGTCGGCGACGACCCTGACTACTACTCGTTCGCGTTGATCCAGACGAATATCGTCACGTCGTTCGTCGGCTCCGATGCGACATTCTATTTCTCCGACGGTCTGGCTCGGCTGCCCCAGCGCCACGTCGACGCGCTCGTCGCCCAGAAGGTGGCGCACGAGATTCTCGGACACACCGGCAAGCAGCGCACGCTCTCGCTGTCGATCACGGCGGGGTTCGCCGTGCTGGGCATCTTCGTGCCGGGGGGCGGGCTCGCCGATTTCGTCGTGAATCCGCTCGTCGTTCGGGCCTACTCGCGCGAGCAAGAGCTCGACGCCGATCAGCGGACGATCGAAATCTTGCGAGACATGGGCCACGCGGCCCCGCGCCAGGCGCTCGCCGGCGCGCTGCGCGCCGCCGCGGCGGCGAATCCGCCCGCGTCCCCGTTCATCGAGCAACGCATCCTGGCTCGTGAGCCCAATCTCGAAGACCGTCTGGCGGCGCTCGAGCCCCTCGAAGCGACACCCGTCGTCGCCGTCCGCAAGGTCGCCGTGCGTCGATAGCGCCGTGGGGTCGAGATCGGCCCATCGCGCCGATCTCGGGTAGAATCATCGACCTGTGAACGGGATCGTCGCGTACGGCGCCTACCTGCCCTACTTCCGCCTCGAGCGCAAGGCGATCGGGGAGTCGCTCGGTGCGTCGGCCGGCTCCGGCACGCGCTCCGTCGCCTCCTATGACGAGGACACCACGTCGATGGCCGTCGAGGCGGCCCGCGCGGCCTTGCGTGCCGCACCGACCCTGCGGCCGGGGGCTCTCTATTTCGCCACGGCGGCGCCGGGGTATCTGGACAAGACCAACGCGAGCGCGATCCACGCGGCGCTGGCGCTCGACGCGACCGCGCCGGCGTTCGACATGCTGGGCTCGGTGCGCTCGGGTGCCGGCGCCTTGTCGGCGGCGATCGACGCGTCCCGGCCGACGCTCGCCGCGCTCGCCGACATTCGCACCGGCCTGCCCGGCGGCGGCGACGAGCGCGACGGCGGCGACGGCGCGGTCGCGTTTCTTCTGGCCGACTCGCGCGATCGTTCAGTGCTCGCCGAGCCGGTGGCGCGCGCCTCGGCCACGGCGGAGTTCCTCGAGCGCTGGCGCCTGCCGGGCGACGCGGTCTCGCGCCAGTGGGAGGAGCGCTTCGGCGAGCACGCGTACGTCCCACTCGGCGAAGCCGCAGTGACCGACGCGCTCAAGCAGGCCGGCCTGAGCGCCGCGTCCGTCAAGAGCTGGATCGTCACCGGGCCCCACAGCCGCGCCAGCCGTCGGGTGGCCTCGGCGGTGGGCGCCGCGAAGGGGACGGTCGCCGACGATCTCGCCGCGAGCATCGGCAACACCGGGACGGCGCACGCGGGGCTCATGCTCGCCGATGCGCTCGACCGCGCGAAGCCCGACGAGCTGATCGCCGTGGTCTCGCTGGCCGACGGCTGCGACGTCACGATCTGGCGGGCGACGGCCGCCATCGCCGCGCGGCGGCCGGCGCCGTCGGTGGCCGCGCAGCTCGCGGCGGGCGGGCGCGTCACCTACGCGACATTCCTGACCTGGCGCGGCTTTCTTCCGCGAGAACCGCCGCGCCGGCCCGATCCGGAGCGCCCCGCGGCGCCGCCGTCGTTCCGCGCCGAGTCGTGGAAGTTCGCGTTCACCGGCAGCCGTTGCCAGGCGTGCGGCGCCAGGCAGGTCCCGCCGCAGCGGGTGTGCGTGAAGTGCCACGCCGTCGACCGGATGACCCCCGAGCGACTCGCCGATGTCCCGGCGACCATCGCGACGTTCACGGTGGACCGGCTCGCGTATTCGCTCTCGCCGCCGGTGGTCGCCGCGGTCATCGACTTCGAGGGCGGCGGCCGATTCCAGTGCGAGCTGACCGACGTCGACCCGGCGTCGGTGAAGATCGGCGACCGCGTGGAGATGACGTTCCGCCGGCTCTTCACCGCGGGCGGAGTCCACAACTACTTCTGGAAGGCCCGCCCGCTCCGCGGATTCTAGAACCAGGCGAGCAAGAGCCAGCCGAGGAACAGGGTCGCGAGCGTCACCGGGACGCCCACCTTGCAGTACTCGACGAAGCCGATCTCGACACGACCCGCCCGGGCCGCCTCGACGACGATCAGGTTCGCGACGCTTCCGAGGATCGTCAGGTTACCGGCGAAGGTCGAGGCCATCGCGAGCACGAGCCACGCACGCCGCGGCTCGTCGAACGAGGCGACCAGCGGCTTGAATACGAGCACCGCCGGCACGTTGGAGACGAGATTCGAGAGCACCGCGGTGACGACCGTGAGCACCGCGGGGCTCTGGAGATTCGCGGCCTCCGCCCAGCGCAGGAGAACGGCGATCAGCCCGGAGTGCTCGAGACCCGCCGTCACCACGAAGAGACCGGCGAAGAGAACGAGCAGGCTCCAGTTGATCTCGCGATAGACCTTCTCGGGGTTCACCCGGCGCGTGAAGAGGGTCCACGCGGCGCCCGCGATCGCGACGATCGCGATCGGCACGCCGGCCAGGAAGGCGACCAGCATCACCAGGATCGCGTTGATCGTCTTGAACATGAGGGGATAGTGCACGGCCAGCCGCGTGTCGGGCGTGATCTCCAGCGGCGCGTTCGGCAGCTGGCGCCGATACACGAGGGCGGTGACCGCGAACACGCAGACGAGGCCCACGAAGGCGATCGGCGCCTCGCGGGCGAGGAAGGTCCGGTAGCTGATCCCCGAGAAGCTCCCGACGAGCATGTTCTGTGGGTTTCCTGTCAGGGTCGCCACGCTCCCCACGTTCGCCGCGGTGACGAGCGCGATCAGGTACGGCACCGGCGGCAGCGCGAGCTGGCGCGTGGCCTCGAGCACGACCGGCGCCAGGACGAGGCACACCACGTCGTTGACGAAGAACGCCGACAGCACCCCCGAGGCCCCGACGACTGCCCCGAGCAGCATCCGCGGCGTCCGGGCCCGGCGGAGCGCCCACGTCATCACGAGCCGGAAGAAGCCGGAGAGACGCAGGTACGCGGTGACGATCATCATCCCGAACAGCAGGACGAGCGTCGGCGCGTCGACCGAGGCCACGGCGTCGGTCCACGGCACGGCGCCGGACACGACCATGACGGTGGCGCCGATGATCGCGACGCCGGTGCGGTCGATCCGAAACCCGGGAACGCGTCCGAGGGCCAGCCCGACGTAGGAGGCGACGAAGGCCGCGACCGCGATCGCCCGACTCCACTCGCTCACGGCCATGGCCAAAGCATACCTGCGCGCTCGCGAGCGCCCTGATAGAATTGATGTCCGCGTAGTGATCGATCGGCGACCGAGGAGGTCAGGCGATGGCGAGCAACGGGATCCGCGACCGGGTGGCGATCGTCGGCATGGGGTGCACGCCGTTCGGCGAGCACTGGGACAAGGGCGTCAACGATCTGCTGGTCGATTCCACGAAGGACGCTCTCGCGTCGGCGGGGATCGCGCTGTCCGACGTCGATGCGTTCTGGCTCGGCACGCTCTACTCGGGCCAGTCCGGCCTCACGCTCTCGCGCCCGCTGAAAATCGACTACAAGCCGGTGAGCCGGCTCGAGAACTACTGCGCCACCGGCTCGGAGGCCTTCCGCAACGCGTGCTACGCGGTCGCGTCGGGCGCCTACGACATCGCGATGGCCGTCGGCGTCGAGAAGCTGAAGGACTCCGGGCATCTCGGGTCTTCCCGGCCAGCCCGTGCCCGGCGACGGCACCCGCGCCGGTCTCACCGCCCCCGCCACGTTCAGCCTGCTCGCGCCGGCCTACGGCAAGAAGTACGGCGTCGAGGACGCGGCCCTGAAGGACGTGATGACGCGGATCGCCTGGAAGAACCACAAGAACGGCGCCTTGAACCCGCGCGCGCAGTTCCGCAAGGAAGTGCCGAAGGAGACGATCGCCTGCTCGCCGCTCGTCGCCGGCCCGCTCGGCATCTTCGACTGCTCCGGCGTCAGCGACGGCTCCGCGGCCGCCATCATCGTCCGCGCGGAAGACGCGCACCGCTACACCGACAAGCCGCTCTACGTGAAGGCGCTCTCGTTCATCGCCGGCCCGGCGGCCGGGCCGCTGGATCCCGACTACGACTACACGACGTTCCCGGAAGTCGTCGCGTCCGCGGTCGATGCCTACGCCCAGGCCGGGATCAAGGACCCGCGGCAAGAGCTCGCGATGGCCGAGGTCCACGATTGCTTCACGCCGACCGAGCTCGTGCTGATGGAAGACCTCGCCTTCGCCTCGCGCGGCACCGCGTGGAAGGAAGTCCTCGCCGGCACGTTCGACCTCGACGGCGAGCTGGCCGTGAACCCCGACGGCGGCCTGAAGTCGTTCGGCCATCCGATCGGCGCCTCGGGTCTGCGGATGCTCTTCGAAGCGTGGCTCCAGCTGCGCGGCGAGGCCGGCAAGCGGCAGATCGCGTCGGTGGCGCGCGGCCGCAAGCTCGCCCTCACCCACAACCTCGGCGGGGCGCCCGGCGAGTGCGTGTCGTTCGTCAGCGTGGTCGGGTCGGAGCCGGCCGCGTAGCGGGGGCGAGCGCGCGGATCGCGTCGAGCTGGATCGAGCGCCGGCGCGCCGGATCCTGCTCGAGGGTCGAGAGCGCGAGAAACGCGGTGTCGACGCCCGCGTCCAGATAGCGCTGGACGTGAGCGCGAATCGTCTCCATCGAGCCGCGGATGATCAGGTCATTCATGACCTCTGCGGGCACCGCCGCCACCGCGGCCTTGCGATCGCCGCTCTGCCAGGCATTCCACATCGGCCCGAGCGCTTCGCCGCGCCCGAGCCACTCCTGGAACGCTCGATAGACGGGCACGTTCAGATAGGCCGTGACGTGCCGGCGCACCGCCAGCTCCGACTGCGGGCTCGGCGGATCGACGTTGATCAAGAGCCGCGCGGTGATCTCGAGCGCGTCGGGATCCCGGCCGACCTTACGCGCGGCCTCGCGACAGACGGCGATCGACTTCGGCACGTCGTCCGCCGAGAGCCAGTTGATGATCACGCCGTCCCCGACCTCGCCGGCGACGCGCAGCATCCCGGGCCGTAGCGCCGCGACATAGATCGGGATCGGGTGCTCCGGCGGTCGCGTCAGCCGGAAGCCGTCCACCGAGAAGGTCTCGCCCCGGAACACGACGCGCTCGCCGGTGAGCGCGCGGCGCAGGAATTGCGCCGTCTCGCGCACCCTGGTCGCGGGTCGGCTGAACACGCCGCCGTTCCACGACTCGACGATCGGCTGCGAGCCCGCGCCGATGCCGAGACAGAATCGACCCGGCGCGACCTCGGCGATGCCCGCCGCAGACATCGCCAGGGTCGCCGGCCCGCGCGTGAACACGTTCGCGATCGCCGTGCCCAATCGCATCGACGTCGCCGCTCCGACGACCGCGAGCGGCGCGAAGCAGTCGATGCCGTCGGCCTCGAGCGACCAGGCGTCGGCGTAGCCCAACCGCTCGGCGTCCCGTGCGATCTCCGCGTGCTCCGCCAAGGTGAAGCCGTCGAACGGAACTGACAGCGCAAGCCGTTGCAAGGTCATCAGTATCAGGCCGCGCCGGCGCCGGCTGCTTCACGTAGGCAATCGACGAGCCCGCGCCGTGAGCCTTCTCGGCGAGCGCCACCGCCTCCTCGACGCTGCCGGCGACCTCGAAGCCCAGATGGCGCGGGATCGCCGGGTCGCGCGGCGCGGCGACGATGACGCGGCCGACGTGGCCGAGTCGCTTGAGCGGATAGACCGCGAAGATGGCGTGGACGGGATGGAACCCGAACCGCGAGCGGTACGCCTCGACGTAGTCCGGGCGTCGCGCATAGTCGTCGGCGTAGCGCTGCATGATCTCGTGCGGGTCGCGCGTCGTTCCGAGCACGCGCTCCCACACGTCCGGATACGACGGATGCGCGACCCGATCCCAGCGCTCGGGCACGGGCGTCGCCATGATCACGGTGCAGCCCGGCTTGCCGATCGCCTCGACGAGCCCGCCGAGGTAGCCGAGCCCCGACGAGATCAAGGTGAGGATCGGGTTCACGTGGGAGAAGACGGCATACGGGCTCCCGTCGGGCACCCCGTACACGATGACGTCGAAGCGCTCGCTCGCCTGGTCACGCCGCGGCGGGAACATCGCCGCCATCGCGCTCACGATCGCGCCGCGCGCCCCGGCGACCGAGCCGGCGACGACCCGGGTGACCGAGAAGGGATCGGCGCCGAGCGTGTCGATCTTGAAGACCGGCCGGCCGAGCCGGCGCTCGAGATGCCGGCCCATCTCGTCGAGCACGGCGTGCATGCGGTTACCGTGGACCGACATCGACATGCCGTCGGGCGTGTGGGTCACGCGGATCGATTCGTAGGTCGAGAGCCCGACGCACACGGACTTCCAGCCGCCGTTGAAGCCGCGCATGTGCCCGGCGTTCACGTAGACGAGAAGGTCGGACTCGGTGACGCACCGGTTCACGACCACCGGATAGCCGTGCTCAGGCGTCCGTCCGAGATCGACGAGGCCGTCCGGGTTCTCCGCGTCGTGGCACGAGAGCCGTTCCCCGAACTCGCGCCACGAGCGGAGCGCCGATGATTCGCGCGAGCTCGGCCGGGCGAAGCTTTCGATGGAGCGCGTTGGCGCAGATGAGCGAGACCTGCCCTCGCGCGACGCCGGCCGCCGCCAGCTCGCCGAGCACCGCCTCGATGGCGATCGTGCGGATCGGCCCATACGAGGGCACCGTCGCGTCATCGAACGCGATCGTCACCCGCGAGCGCGGCTTCACCAGCTCGCCGAGACGTGGCAGGCCGATCGGTTGCGCGAGCGCCTCGCCGACGGCCGTCGTCAGGTCGCTGACGGGCGCCGGGACGACCGCTTCGCTGTTCGAGAACA
Source organism: uncultured Candidatus Rokubacteria bacterium (assembly GCA_963789955.1). Taxonomy (GTDB): domain Bacteria; phylum Methylomirabilota; class Methylomirabilia; order Rokubacteriales; family CSP1-6; genus AR31. The sequence goes on along the minus strand of CAWBMV010000001.1, from coordinate 255,585 downwards.
CGCGCGTGCGCTCGGGGAGCGTCGCGGTCAGGGTGGTCTCGCCGTAGGGCAGATCGACGTTCACGACTGTCGAGATTCCGCGAAGCGGATCGAGGCTCACGGACTGCCGTAGATCCGGCGGTACTCGTCCCAGGAGAGCACGACCTTCTTGACGTAGAGACGCGTCTCGTCGAACGGGATCTGCTCGACGAACGCCTCCATGTCGTCGCTGCGCCGCGTGTTCAGCCACTGGCGCACCCGGTTGGGTCCGGCGTTGTAGGCGGCCAGCGCCAGCCGCGGATCGTTGAACTCGCGCATCAGCCCGGCGAGGAAGCGCGTGCCGAGCTCGATGTTGAAGCCGGGATCTTCGAGGTCGCCCGTCGGCGCCATCAGGCGCGCGGTCGACGGCATGAGCTGCATCAGCCCCCGCGCGCCCACCGGTGACGTCGCGCGCGGATAGTAGCTCGACTCCTCGCGCACGACCGCGGCGACCAGATACGGATCGATTCCCCGGCGCTGCGCGGCATCCCGCATCTCGTCGCGCCACGCGTACGGATAGAACATCTCCCAGAACGCGCGCGGCAAGGTCGGGTCGCCGGTGGCCGCGACCGACTGGAAGTGTCGGCGCATGATCCGCAGGGCCATGTGATAGCGCTCCGCCTCGATGTACACGCCCGCCATGCCGTAGAGACGAACGGGGTTGCCCCCCGCGCCCTGGACGGCGTCATCGAGCTCCGCCGCGGCCTCGTCGATCAGATTGAGCCTCCGGAGCAACACGACCCTCGCAAGGCCCGAATCGTCGGTCAGCGCCTCGCGAGGCTCGGGTGGCAGCACGATCTGCCCTGGCACGCCGCCCTCTCTGGACGCGGCCGAGCCGGCCGGCGGCGAGCATCCCGTAGTAGCTCCGGGGCGCCTCGGCGAGAATCTGGTTGTAGAGGTCCGCCGCCCCCGCGCCGCCCGCTTGCTCGCGTGCCCGGCCGGTCCAGTAGAGCGCGGGCATCCGGTAGGCGCCGGCACTGCCGAGCTCGGCCAGGCGCGTCCAGCTCTTCTGAGCGCCGTGCGCGTCGCGCTTGCCGTAGGCGAGCCAGCCGAGCCGCCAGAGCGACGCGGCCGCCGCCTCACGGGTCGGAAACTGCGCGGCGACCGCGCGGTAGGCGGTGATCGCGTCGGCCTCGCGGTTGACATCCTCGAGCACGCGCGCCTTCAGGTAGAGCACTTCGGCCTTCTCGGCCTCGGTGCCCGTCCCGGCGATCCCGTCGAGCGCCGTGAGCGCGCGGCTCGGATCCTTCGCGCGCACGTACAGCCGCGCCTGCTCGAGCTTGAGCCCGGGGCGACGCTCGGCGGGCGAGCGATCGATCACGAGCCCCAGGGTGCGTACCGCCACGTCGTAGCGCCGGAGATTCCGGGAGGCGTCGACGACCACGCGCAGCGCGCGCGTCACCACGGCGCCCTCCTTGGTCTCGTCGACGATGGACTGGGCCTCGCTCATGGCCACATCGGGCACGTTGGCGCGGAGCAGTCGCTCGGCCCGCTCGACCCGCTGGGTCGCCGTCAACGGCGGCAGGCGAACACCCCCGGCCTGCAGCGCGGCGATGCGATCGCTCGCGCCGTCGGCGTAGCCGCTCGCCGGCGTGAGGAGCCGCACATCCCGGTAGGTCAGCGCCGCGGCGTCGAGCTGGCCGAGCGCCTCGGCGGTCTGCGCGAGCAGATAGAGCGCGTCGGGCAGCTCGGGCGAGTCGGGATACGCGTTGATCAGTCGCACCAGCACGGTCTGCGCGGAGGCATCCTGATCCGCGCGCAGGTCGAGCGTCGCCGCGAGCAGCAGCGCGCGCGGCGCCAGACGGCTCTTCGGATAGCGGTCGACGACGCTCAGCGCGGCCGCGCGGGCCGCGGCGAGATCGTCGCCGCGCGAGAGCGCCTCGGCCAGCAGATAGCGGACGTGATCGCCGATCACGCTGTCCTTGGCCGCGTCGGTGCTGAACTCGCGAATCAGCGGGTCGACGTCGCCGAGCTGGTAGGCCTCGACGGCCGCCGCCCACGTCCGCTGGGGCTCCGAGTCGGTGCCGGGCGCCTCGGATTCCGCCACGACCGCGACCGGCGCCAGCAGCACGGCGGCGACCAGCAGGACGCGCAGCAGCGCGGCGTCGCGCGTGGCCCGCCACGTGAACGCGATCCGCTGCAGCGCGGTGAGATTCGAGAGCACGGCGAGGAGCCAGAGGGCCGGCTCGAGCAGATCGAGCAGCGCGCCGGCGATCAGGCAGATCATGCGCTCCGGACGCTCCATCATGCCCACGGTGCAGCGCACGCCGATCGACTCGGCGCGCGCCTTCGTGTAGCTCACCATCATCGAGCCGATCAGTCCCGCCATCGCGACGATGGCGCCGCGCGTGTGGGACGTCTGAGCGTAGAGCACGACGATCGCGAGCAGCACCACCAGGTCGGAGTACCGATCGATGACCGAGTCGAGGAATGCCCCGAACGCCGACACCTGGCCGGAGGCGCGCGCCAGCGAGCCGTCGAAGAAGTCGCACAGCCCCGCGAGGATGAGGAGGAAGCCGCCGGCTCGAATCCGCCCGGCGCCGAACGCGGTCGCGGCCAGGAGGCTCACGCCGAGCCCGATGAGCGTCAGATGATTCGGCCGCAGGTGGAGCCGCCGATAGAGCGCGAGCCCGATCGGGTCGATCCAGCTGCGCATGGGCTCTCGGTAGCGGCCGAGCATCGTCAGATCGGCTGAACGAGCGCCTGCTCGAGCGCTTCGCGAACGCGTCCGAGCGCGTCGGCGTCCTCGACCTTGCGGCCCTGGCCGTCGTGGACGTAGAACGTGTCGACCGCGTGATCGATCTCGGTCGCGATCCGCGCCGTCGCGATGTCCAGGCCGAATCCGGCGAGCGTCTTCGTCACCAGATACAGCAGGCCCAGGCGGTCGGGACACTTCACCTCGAGCACGGTGTAGTCGTCGGAGAGGTGATTGTCGAGGGTGATCTTGACGGAGCCCTCGGCCCCGGCGGCGGCCCGCCCGGCGGCGCGCCGCTTCTCGAGCAAGGCCGCGACCTGAGCGTCGCCCGTCAGCACCATTCGCAAGCGCGTCCAGCGTGCGACCCCAGTACGCCGGCGACGTCACCGCATCGCCGCTCGGGTCGTTGACCTGGAAGGTGTCGATCGCGATCCCGTCGCCGCGCGTGTGGATCTGGGCGGAGATGATGTTCACGCCCTGCGAGGCGAGCGTGCCGGCGATCAGCGAGAAGAGTCCCGGCAGATCGCGCGTGACCACGACCAGGTCGGACGAGCCGAGATCCGGATGATGGAACAGCTCCGTCACCACCGAGGTGCTGTCGAGCTGCTGGAGCATGCTCAGGTGCTCGGCCATCCGCTGCACGCCGGTCGTGGCGAGATACCGCTCGGACATCATCGCCAGGTGCGCCTTCACCGCCTGCGCCGAGAGATCGTCGCCGACCGCCAGCCGCAGCCGCTCGGCGAGCTGCGTCCGGCTCGGACGCTCGCTGCCGCCCGCCGGTGAGCCGGGCGAGCGCTGCGCGTGTAGAGCTCGTGCAGGATCGTCGCCTGCCACGGGGTGAGGACGCCGGGCCCGACCGCGCGCATGTCGGCCCACGTGAGCAGGTAGAGCATCCGCAGGCGCTGCGGATCGCCGACCGTCGCCGCGAAGTCGGCGATCGTCTTCGGATCGTCGATGTCGCGGCGCTGGGCGATGTGCGACATCGTCAGGTGGTGCGCCACCAGGAACTCGACCAGCGCGCCGTCCTCGGGGTCGAGCTCGAGGCGCGTGACGAGCTCGCGGATCAGCGGGATCCCCTTCGCGACGTGCCCGTGTCCCCGGGCCTTGCCGACGTCGTGCAGCAGCATCCCGAGCATGAGGAGCTCGGGCTTCTCGACCTCGCTCAGCACCTGCGCGGCGCCTTCCGACTCGGCGGACTGGCCGGGGGCCAGCGCCTCGAGGTGCTCGACGGCGAGGAGCGAGTGCTGGTCGACCGAGAACTTGTGGTAGACGTCGTACTGCACGAGGCACGTCAGCGCGCCGAACTCCGGCAGGAATCGTCCCAGCAGCCCGAGCTCGTGCATCTCCCTGAACGTCTGCGCCACGCGTCCCCACGTCCGGCAGATGTCGAGGAACAGATCGCGTACGGCGATCGATCGCTGGAACGAGCCGTCCACCAGATACAGCGAATCCTCGAGCGCGCGCTCGAGGTCGAGCGACAGCTCGCAGCCGAGCCGGTGCAAGTGCCAGAAGACTTTCATGAGTCGCGTGGGCTCGGCGCGCAGCGGGCCGGAATCCCGATCGGCCAGATGGAGCTGGCCATCGAAGAACACGAGCCCATCGGCCAGCGCCTGCTGCCGCTGGCGCCGGCCCGCCGAGCCGCGCCGCGACAACGTCTCCTGGCAGCGCGCGATCAGCCGGCGCGAGACGCGGTGGATCGCGCGCGCGTGCAGGTAGTAGTCGCGCATGAAGCGCTCGACGCCGAGCGAGGTCTCGTCGTTCTCGTAGCCGAGATTCTTCGCGATGCGCGGCTGCAGATCGCGCGACAGCACGTCGTTCTTGTGGCCCGAGAAGAAGTGGAGCTCGTTGCGCACGCGCCAGAGGAAGGTCAGGGCCGCGTCGGTCGATGCCTGCTCGCGCGGCGTGATGAGCCCCTTGTCGCTGAGCTCGCGCAACGTGCGCGCGCCGAACTTGGCGGCGCCGAGCCACATGGCGGTGTGGACGTCGCGCAGCCCGCCCGCCGACTCCTTCACGTTCGGCTCGCCGATGTAGGGCGAGGCGCCGTAACGGCGGTAGCGCTGGTCCCGCTCGGTCAGGGTCGTCTCCAGGAACTGGGCGAAGTCGCGCCGGTAGACGTTCTCGCGCAGCACCTTGCGGAACCGACCGAAGAGCCGCCGGTCGCCGGCCAGGAACCGCGCCTCCTGCATCGAGGTGCGGCTCGGGAAGTCCGTCCGCGCCATCGCCACGCAGTCGTCGAGCGAGCGCAGGCTGTGACCGACCTGGAGCCCGAGGTCCCACAGCGAGTAGAGAAGCTCTTGCATCATGCGCTGCACGTACGGCGCGAGCTCGGCGCCGTCATAGACCACCATCAGATCGATGTCGGACAGCGGATGGAGCTCGCCCCGGCCGTAGCCGCCGAGCGCGGTGACGACGAGGGCGGTCGGCGCGAGTCCGGCTCGGTCGGCGTCGTCCGCGATGAGCCGGGTCAGCGAGAAGATGACATCGTCCATCAGTCGGGCGTGCGTGCGGACTGATTCCTGCCCGGACGCGCCCTCGGCGTGCCTCACCTTCAGGGAGTCGAATCCCTGCGCGAGCGCCTGACGGAAGAAGTCGAGCCGAAGGCGACGCCGGTCTTCGGCGCGTTCGGCCCTTGCTTCGGCACGCCGGGCCCGGCGAAACAGCTCGACGGACATGACAGACGAGCGTAGCAACGCGGTGGGAAGACTGTCAAATGCGGCGCAGACTTACTAGAATGAGCGGATGAGACGGCTCTGGCGCTCCGTCCTCGACGGCCTCATTCCGTACGACGCGGGCCTGCCCCTGGAGGCGCTCGCCCGGGAGCTCGGGCGGTCCGACCTGGTTCGGCTCTCGGCCAACGAAAATCCACTCGGCCCCTCCCCGCGGGCGGTGGCCGCCGTCGAGCACGAGGCGGCCCGGATCCACCTCTATCCCGACGGCGGATCGAGCGCCCTGCGTGAGGCGCTCGGGCGAAGCCATGGGATCGCCCCGAACCAGATTGTCGTCGGTAATGGCGCCGACGAGCTGATCGCGCTCATCGCCACGGCGGCGTTCGAGCCCGGCGACGAAGTGGTCGTCCCCACGCCCTCCTTCGAGCCCTACGAGATCTCGGCGCGGCTGGCCGGCGCCCGTGTGGTCGCGAGCCCCCTGGTCGGGTACGACGTGGATCTTGACGACGTGCTCCGCCGGGTCAACGACCGCACAAAGGCGGTGATGCTCTGCTCGCCGCACAATCCGGCGACGACCATCATCCGCCGGGGCCCTCTGCTGGCGTTCCTCGACGCGCTGGGCTCAGACTCGCCGCTGGTCGTCCTCGACCAGGCGTACATCGATTTCTGCGACGACAGCGATCACGCCGACGGCATCCGGCTCCTCGAGCGCTACCCGCGACTGGTGGTGCTCCGCACCTTCTCGAAGATCGCGGGGCTCGCCGGGCTGCGGGTGGGGTACGCGGTCGCGAACGCCGAGACGATCGACCGCTTCAACCGCGTCCGGGCCCCCTACAACGTGAACCGGCTCGGCCAGGTCGCGGCGCTGGCGGCCCTCGAAGACCACGCGCATACCGAGAACACGAAGCAGCTGGTGCTCGAGGAGCGCGCCTATCTCAGCGCGGAGCTGACCAAGCGCGGGTACGCGTTCCCGCCCTCGCACGCGAACTTCTTGCTGGTCGCCGTGCCGGACGCTCCGGGCCTCCGCACGCGCCTGATGCGGTCGGGCATCCTGGTTCGCGACGGCGCCGGCATCGGCTTCCCCGGCCACCTGCGCTTCTCGGTCGGGCTGCGCGAGACGAACGAAAAGCTCCTGTCGCTGCTCTAACCCGGCGGGAGGCGAGACTCCAGCTCGTCGAGCCATGCGCCGAGGGCCTTCAGGTGCAGGTCGATGAGCGCGTCGATCTCCGTCGGCACGGCGAGATTCCGGGCGCGACAGTAGTCGGCGACGGTCGCGTCGACGTCGAAGAACGACGTCGCGACGGCGCCCGCATCCATCTCGTCGACCTCGGCTCGCCGCTCGGCGCGCCGCTCGTTCTCGCCGGGCGCCATGCGCTCCAGCAAGTCGACCATGCGCTCGTACACGGTGCCGTAGCGATCGCCCATCGCGAAGTACGGGGCCAGTCCCTGCGCCGCGAGGTAGTCGGCAACGGTGCCCTTGTCGCCGTAGACGCCGGCCGTCTGGGGATGCGGCTCCAGATGGCCGAAGCCCTCGTGGCCGTCGGGATCGACCCAGCGCGCGAGCGGGTAGATGCGGCACGCCAGCGGCCGGTCGGGATGCGCGCCGCACGATAGCGTGAACCCCGAAACTACCGAAAAGTAGTATGCGACCTGGCCTAGAGTCCTAGGCGGCTCAGCGGGCTTGCTTGCGAGCGGCGGCCAGGAGCTTCTCGAGCTCCTCCAGGCGACGGATCAGCGTGTCGCGTTCGCTCGTCAGCGCGGAAATCTGGCGCTCGCGGAGGGCGTACCGCTGATCCTGCTGGGCGATCCGCGTCTGGAGCTCCGCCTCGCGCTTGTAGAGGTCCTTCAGCTCGGCCTCGAGACCGGCGACACGCTGCTTCGACGGCACGTAGCCGACGAACAGCACGTACAGAACGAGCAAGAGCAGGACCACGCTCGCGGCGACGAGGAACCAGGGGATCCGTGCGTTCGGGCGATCGGCCACGGGCTCGAATTCTAGCAAAATTCAGAATTTGCTATCATCCGAGCTGTGGAGCTTCGCGCCTTCTTCGAGCGGGCGATTCGAGCGAGCTTCCACGACCTGTCCATCGGCAACGACCCGGCCTCGCCGTACCTCGCCGATCTGCTGACCCGCTTTGCACGGACCGAGAACCTCTATCCGCGTGGCACGACGATCCCGCGGCTCGAGACCGTCGTCGAGATGCTCCTCGAAGCCGGCACCGCCTGGGACGGGTCCTACTTCCAGCCCGAGCACGAGGTCACGGTGTCCCAGCACATCGGCGACTTCACGCTGTTCATGACCGGTATCTTTCGGGAACGCGTGGAGCGCACCGCGTCGGTCGACTACTACGTCGGCCAGGGCAAGCGCGCCTACCATTTCGTGTCCGAGCACGGCCGGGCAACCTCGCGCGCAGAAGCCGCGGCCGCGGCACCGCTCTTTCGGCGCCTCGCCGACCGGTTCGAAGGCTACGCGGGCGCCCTCGACTACACGCGCCGCGTCTATTTCGGTCGATCACCCGACGCATCCGTTCTTCCAGCTGCGATTCGGATGAGCGACCCGAGCCTCGACGCGGCGTCGCTGCGCGGCCTGTCCGAGGCGGCCCTCGACGAGAAGCTGCGCGCGTTCGCCAACGAGCACGGCGCCGGCGCCCTCCCGGCGCTGGGCGGACTCGCCGAGCGCGCCGCGGACCGCGTCGTGCGCCGCGCCGCGAAGCGGGCGCTCTACCGGCTCTCACAGCGCGGCGTCGTACCCGCGCCGACGCCGCCGACGGCACCCGTGGTTCGTCGCGGCACGCCGCACGCCGTGCGCGCCTGGCTCTCGGGCATCGACGGCAGCGGATCTCGCGCCGCGTGGATCCTGTTCGAGGGCGCCTACGGGGGCGGGGCGCTCTGCTCGCTGATCGTCAACGACGTCGTCGGCATCGCCGAGGTGGCCGGTGGCGACATCACCAAGCGGCGGCTCGAGGCGGAGCTGGCCTCCCTGCGCGCGGCCCAGAAGCTTCCGTGGGTCGAGACCGAGCCGACGCGCGCCCTGGGCCTTGTGGTCGAAGCGCTCGAGCTGCATCGCGAGCGTGGCACGTCGCCGCCGGCCACGTTCGGGCGCTGGCAGCCGTTCTTCGCGGACGTCGCGCCGGCCGGGCCGCCGTCCCTGCCGGCCGCCGATCCGGCCCTCGCCGATCGCTCGGTCGAGCTGCTCGGGCTCCCCGAGATGGCCGGCTGGTTCCTCGATCCCGAGACGGTCCAGAGCGACGCCCTCGAAGTTCAGGAGGCGCGCGAGAGCCGGCTCGTGGTTTCCGACCAGATCAAGGCCGAGCGCCAGGAGGCGATTCTGGCGCGCGTGATCGAGCGCGAGTTCTCGCCCGAGGCGCGGCGCCGCTGGGGCCGTCGCTTCGCCGAGATGGCGTGGATCTTCGGCGCGATCGACCGGAGCGAGCACGCGGCGATCGCGGCGGCCGCGGCCGCGGCATTCACCGACGACCAGGGTTCGCTCGTGCATCACCCGCTCGCGCGGGCGCTCGCGCAGCGCGCGCTCGAGCTGGCGGGCGAAGTCGCCGCCGGCCGCCTCCGGGCCGCCGACGTGAGCCGCAAACCCTGATCACCGACGTCCCCGGGATCCGCGTCGGCCACGCGACCGATCTCACGGGACTCACCGGCGTCACCGTGGTGCTCTGCGATCGTCCCGCCGTCGCCGGTGCCGAGCTGCGCGGCGGCGCCAACGACGTCGTCGGGCTCGACTATCTCGATCCTCGTCACCTCGTGCCGACCGTAGAGGGCGTCGTGCTGGGCGGAGGCAGCCGATTCGGCGGCGAAGCGATCTGGGGCGTGATGCGCTGGCTCGAGGCGCAGGGCCGCGGCTTCGCGGCCGGGCCGACCGTCGTGCCGCACGTCCCGGGCGCGTTCATCTTCGATCTCAACGTGGGCGGCGGCCGCGCGCGCCCGACTCGCGAGATGGGTGCCGAGGCCGCCGCGAGCGCCGCGCCCGGCCCCGTGGCCGAGGGCAATGTGGGAGCCGGCACGGGCGCGACCGTCGGCAAGGTGTACCGCATCGCCCGGGCGATGCGCGGCGGGCTCGGCAGCGCCTCGCGACGGCTCGGCGACGTCGTGGTGGGGGCGATCGTGGTCGTGAACGCGGTCGGCGACGTGCGCGATCCCGGTACGGGCGCGCTGATCGCCGGCGCCCGCGAATCGCCAGAAAGCCTCAGGCTCGTCGATTCGGCGAGCGCTCTGGCCGGCGGCCGCGTCCTCGAGCGGTTCGCTGCGCCCGAGCACACGACGATCGGTGTCATCGCCACAAACGCCCGCCTGAGCAAGCCGGAAGCCGCGAAGCTCGCGTCGCTCGGAATGCTCGGCTTTGCGCGCGCGCTGTCGCCGCCGCACACCGCCTTTGACGGCGATACGCTCTTCGCGCTCTCCGTCGGCACCGTGCCCGCCGACATCACGCGGCTGGGCCTCGCGGCGGCGGAGGCGGTCGCCGACGCGATCGTCCGTGGCGTGCGCGCGGCGACATCGCTGCCGGGTCTGCCGGCGGCGCGGGATCTGTAGCGATCCGCACTGGGAGACGATGATGCGTATTCGCTTCTGGGGCACGCGCGGGTCACTGGCGACCCCAGGACCGACAACCTTGCGCTATGGCGGCAATACGTCCTGCGTCGAGACGCGGTCCAACGACGGAACCCTGATCGTCCTCGACTGTGGCACCGGGGCTCATCGTCTCGGGCAGGCGCTGATGGCCGAGGCCCAGCAGCCCGTGCGCGGCCACCTCATGATCACCCATACGCACTGGGATCACATCCAGGGCTTTCCCTTCTTCGCCCCGGTCTTCACCGTGGGCAGCGAATGGGATCTCTATGCGCCGGGCGGGCTCGGCGAGCGGCTCGAAGCCGTCCTGTCGGCGCAGATGCAGCATCCGTACTTCCCGATCACGCTCAAGCAGCTGTCGGCGACGATCCGCTATAGCGATCTCGTCGAGGGGGCGCTGACCGTCGGCGGCGTGCGAGTCGTCGCCCAGTACTTGAATCATCCGGCGCTCACGCTCGGCTACCGGCTCGAGGCCGACGGCGCGGCCGTCGTCTACGCGGTGGACCACGAGCCGCACATGCGCGACCGGCCCGACGGCGGCGGCATCGCCTCGGCGGACGCGATCGCCCTGCACGCCGAGGATGCGCGGCATGTCGCGTTCCTCGAGGGCGCCGATCTCGTGATCCACGACGCGCAGTACACGGCCGCGGAATATCCAGAGAAGGTCAACTGGGGTCACTCGCCCGCCGAGACCGCGGTGGACTACGCCCTCGCCGCGCACGTGCGTCGGCTCGCGCTCACCCACCACGATCCGCTCCGCGATGACGACGCCGTCGACCAGTTGGTCGAGGTCTGCCGCGAGCGCGTCCGGCGGGCCGGAGGCACGCTCGACGTCTTCGCCGCCGCCGAAGGCCAGATCATCGAGCTGACGCGCCGCGAGACTCGCGCACCGCGGCCCCGACGTCGCGCCGCGGCGTCTACCGTGTCGCGATCGACACCGGCTCACGTCGTGCTGATCGCGGACGACGATCCGGTGATCCTGGAACTCCTGAAGACGACGTTGCGTTCCGACGCGTTTCGCCTGTACACGGCCACCGATGGCGAGACTGCGCTCCGCATCGCGCGCTCCGTGCGCCCGTCGCTGATCCTGCTCGACTGGCTCATGCCCGGGCTCGACGGCACCGACGTCACGCGCGCGCTCCGCGCCGAGAGCGATCCCTACTTTCGCGACGTACCGATCGTGCTGATCACCGCCGAGGCCGGCGCCGCGAAGACGCAAGAGGGCTTCGCCGCGGGCGTCACCGACTACCTGACCAAGCCGTTCAAGGCTCCGTTCGTTCGCGCGCGCGTGCGTGCCTGGCTCGAGAGGGTCGGAGGCGATGCCGACCCCGGTCAGTAAGCGGGTGGGCCTCGGCGCCGCGGCCGCAGTTGGCCTGGCCGTCGTGGGAGCCGCCGCGCTTCGGCTCCGCCTGCTCGACGTGCCGCTCGACCGTGATGAGGGCGAGTACGCGTACATCGGACAACTCCTGCTCCAGGGTATTCCGCCCTATGCGCAGGCATACAACTTCAAGCTGCCGGGGATCTATGGGGGTGAGCCCACGCCGCACTTGGGCGCTTCGCGGCAGATGTCACCGACTACCTGACCAAGCCGTTCAAGACCCAGTTCGTTCGCGCGCGAGCGCACCTGGCTCGGCGGCGGCACCGATTCCTATTGCGGCGCGTGAGCCTTGGACGGGTCGCGAAGTCCTAATCGCAGCCGCGTAGGCGCCCCATAGGGATCCGCCCTTTCGAGCGCTGTCGGCGATGACGCCGCACCGGGGGCTCGACCGCCATTTCGCGCGCAGGCGGATGGCGGGCCGGCTCTGAACCGACCCGCGCTGACCCGGGCGCCCTGCCCGGCGCCCGGCGTTTCGCCCGGCCGTCCCCCCGTTTAACTCGGCCACCCCCGGCCGCCCACCCGAGGGACGTTGCACAGTGCAGTCCGCGTGCGTTTCGCGGCGATTCGCCGCCACCAATGGGTGCCTGTCCGACCGTTCCGGACTTGGCCTCGCCGTTGCTCCCAGCACCTACCGGCAGTGAACGGGCATCACCTGGGAGGATCGACAGTGAACCGCCAAGTGAACGCGCACCACCTGGGAGAATCGATAATGAAACGGCTCATCATCGGATTCGGCCTCACCCTCGCGCTGCTGACCATGCTGGGGGCGCTCGACTTCGCCCAGGCTGCCGGCCTCACCCTCCCCACCAAGGGCCAGCAGCCGCCGGGACCGGGCGGGTACACGCCGGTCTGGCGCGTCCAACTCTCCGTGCAGGTCTGCGACTACTCCGAGGCCGGCACCGACAACAAGGTCCTGGCTGCGCTCAACGACGTCAACTACACGGTCATGGACTCGCCGGTGAACGATTTCGAGCGGGCTTCCGAGCGCACTTACGACCTCCTGCTGACCGGCGTGGCGACGCTGTCGGACATCAAGTACCTCAAGATCTTCAAGGGGGGCTCGGACGGCGTCTGTCTCACCCAGCTGAGCCTGTCTGTCAACGAGCACCTGATCTACGCCAGGGCCTTCTCGGCCTCCCAGCAGTGGCTGGACGACGAGTACTACAGCTACGACTCTCGGACGCTCCTGATCCCCGGCACCACGCTCCGCAGCCACACCGCGTGGCAGGTGTGGACCGCCGGTTTCCGCCCTGTGACCGTGGCTGCCGACGAGATCCGCAGTCGAATGGCGACCGCAGTCGGGACCGGGATGTACGACTTCAACGTCGTGAGCATTCACTCGCTGAGCTGGCGCTCGGACATGGGCCTTACACGACTCGACAGCACTGGCATCAAGGTCGCGGCCTGGATCGACTTCAAGTGCATCGACCCGATGCTCGGCGACGGTGGCTGCGGCGACACCGCTGTCCTGTACTGGGCGCATCTGCGACTCTCCTGCAGCGGCGGGGCGATCGTGGCGACGAAAGAGGACGACGGCGGGCTTGTGCAGGACGGCCTAAACAGCGCGTCCGGCGAGCTGGACGCCGTGCGGCATTACGTGGGCCCGCGGCTGGGGCAGGCCTTCCTGAACATCAAGTTCGGCGTCTGCCTGCCGATCAGCGTGACGCCGTTCGGGTCCTCCGACGTTCAGGTCGAGCTGTGATAGCGGCGGCGCGGGGACTGGCGGTCGGCCTGGCGGTCCTCGCCCTCCTGGCGGGACCGGGCTCGAACCCGGTCCGGGCCGAGGCCCGGGCCGAGCGCGTCGTTGCGGGGGACGGGCGGGTCACCGTGAAGGTCGAGGCCATGCGGGCCGACCGGGTGCTGGGGGAGATCGCCCGGCTGACGGGCATCCGCATCTCGGCGTCGCCGGCAGTACTGGAAACGCTCGTCACGGCGGACATCGCGGACGTGGAGATCGAAGCTGCCCTCCCCCGACTCCTACCCGGCTGTGACCATGTCCTAGTGTTCGGGCCGGCCGCGGACGGTGGCCTTCGGGCGCGCCCGGTGCTGCAAGAGGTACGGCTGTTCCCGACTCCCGCGAGGATCACGGGGCCGCCGGCCGGCTCCCCGCGGACGGCCGCCACCAACGTGGCGGTCCTCCTGGAGGGGCTGCACGACGCGGATCCGGCGGTGCGGGTGGCCTCGATCGAGGCGCTCGGCCGGTCAGGCCCCGAGGTGCCCGTGGATCGCGTGCTGGCGGCTGGTCTGGGCGACTTTGACCCCCGCGGCCGGCTGGCGATCCTGACCTCCGCGTTGACCATTCCGCTCGAGATCCTCTTCGACCGCGCCCAGCACGACGCCTCGCCGGTGGTGCGAGCCGAGGCTCTGACCCAACTGCCCCGGAACGATCCACGGGTTGAGGCCGTGGCGCAGACGGCGCTAGCCGATCAGGACGACACCGTGCGCGACGTGGCGCGGAACGTGTTGGCGGCGCTGCAAGCGCGCCAGGCCGGGCGGTAGGCGGGAGCGGCCTCGGCACGTCAGTGGCGGACCCAGGCCACGACCGCGTACGCCAAGAGCGCGACGACGAGCCCGAGCCAGCGGCGCACCGCCGCGGCGCGCTCGGCCGGCATCGGCGAGAGCACGACCGGATGAAGACGGCTCGCGAGCAACGCGCCGCCCAGCGCGCCGCCGATGTGGGCGCCGTTGTCGATGAACGGATCGGTCAGGCCGCCGGCGATCGTGTAGATCGCCCAGATGAGGAGCACGAAGCCGACGCGCCGGTCGCGCACGAGCAGCCGTTCGCGCTCGCGGCGCATGAGCACGATCGCCGCGCCCTGCAGACCGAAGATCGCGCCCGAGGCGCCGACGGACGGACCCGCGCTCACCAGCACGCTCACGATGGAGCCCGCCAGCCCGCTCAGCACGTAGAGCACGACGAACTGGACCGGGCCGAACGCGGCCTCGCACACCATGCCGAGGATGTAGAGCGCGATCCCGTTGCCGACCAGGTGCTCGGTGCCGCCGTGGAGCCACGGCGCCGTCAGGAGACGCCAGTACTCGCCGGCGGCGACACGCTCGCGCGCGAGCGCGCCCATCGCGATGATCGACTCGCGCGACTCGAGCGCCCCCATCCGGACCTCGGCGACGAAGATCACCACGAGCAGCGCGAGCGTCGCGAGCGTCACCGGCGGCACGCGACTCATGCGCCGCTCGAAATCGACACGGCGCGAGAGCAACATGTCCGGCGTAATGCGTAGCGGCGCTTCCGGGAAGGTGCTCACGTCAGCGGCGCTCGCCGGTGTCGAGCATGATCCCGAGCGCCACGGCCACGCGCCGATCGAACGCGCGCGCGGTGTCGGCCGACAGATCGAGCACGTAGCGATCCAGCAAGGTGAACTTGCGGTTGAGCTCGCCGAAGACCTCGGCGTCCGTGCCGCGGACGAACACGAAGTTCGTCCGGAGGAATCCGAAGAAGGGGCCGAGGATCCGCCGGAGCAGCGAGAGCACGATCGAGTCCTCGATCGCCATCGCGAGGGCCTCGCCCCCGGAGCCCGTGACGTACCAGCGCTTGCGAATGAGGTTGTGCAGGTACGTCTTTCGCAGCAGCGCGAGCGTCTCACCCGTCGGCGTCACGACCGTATAGGTCCTGGTCAGAAACGCGACGCGCTGATCCTGGATCACCCGGAGCAAGGTCTCCTGTCGCGACTCGTCGCGATAGATCGTCACGTGGCGGCGCGGACGCAGCGACATCGAGATCACCAGGAAGATGAACGCCGCCACCGGCACGGAGAGCAGGACGATCAGCCCGCTGTCATCCCGCGCCATGGCCCTGGCCGCGCCGCCCATGATCGTCAGAACCACGATGACCGCGAGCAGATAGGCCACGAGCGTACGGATCGGATAGGTCGGGCGCTCCACGTAGAGCACCGGCGTGCCGTCCTGGGCCCAGATCTCGTACTTCGACGTGATCGTGAACACGCGCTGGCGCAACAGGAACACGTCGCGATCGAAGGCGCGGTCGACGCCGGGGGTCGGCGGGCGCGGGGTGTTCGGCGGGGGGCCGGCGCGCAGTTGCCGGCGGCAGGCGGGACACTCGAGGAGGCGGCCCGCGTACTCCGGCCGTAGCTCGTACACCTCGCCGCACGGGCACGTGACGACGACGCCGACGCTCGCCCGGCTCACGTCGTGGACGGGCGCGGCCCCATGCGCATGGATTATACTCGTTGTGAATCGACCGTCGCGCTCTGAACTATTCAAAATCAGCTTGTTACGAACGGATCGCCCGCCTCGCTGTCCGCCTTTTGTCCGTGTTCAGGTGTGTCACCCGGCCGGCCCGCCGCTGGGCACGATAGGCCTCGGCCGCCCCGAGCGCCTGCCGCTGATGGCAAGAACACCCACATACGGGTGCAGCGAGTGAATCAGCCTGGCGTCACTGAGGTAAAGCTGTGGGGGTCTTACGAGAAAGTCAGCGTGAAGCGAGCCTGAACCCCATCGGCGCTATCATCCCGCCATGGCGGTCTGCTTGCACGAGAACATCACGCCACCTCATCGCGGGACGCAGTGGAGCGGCGTTCGGAGCGGCCTTCAAGGCGCTGCGCGTAGGCGCGAGCGCCTTCTTCGTAGCCACGGCGGTACTCCTGGCCGTAGTAGTCGTTCGTTGGCACGGTGCTCGGCTTCCGCCCGTCGCGTTGATCGGACCAGCCGTCGCGGAACCCGTCTTGGTAGCCTTCACTCAACATCACTTCACCTCCGCACGGTCAGCGTAGTCGAGATCGGCCGGCTTGACGACGTTGCCGCAGGGATCGCGCCGCAAGCGACTTGTGCGGTTGCTCGGTGTTGATCCCCCTCGCCACGTGCTCGAAGGAAGATGCCCTCTTCCGTTCATCAATCGAACACAAGTGATCTCGATCTGACGCCTCGTAGTCGAGCCGCGGCGGATGAACCCGAAACTGCTGCGTTTGCGCTAGGCGCGTTCGAGGTATAGCACTTGCACGTTGGCCTTGGTGATCAACCTGCAAGGAGCCAACGACGAATGTCCCTCTCGCAACGCACAGCTCGTAACGCGAACACCAACACTCTCACAATGCATCGCATTCAAGGGACGACTTATAGCCTTGACGCCCCACCGACGGGTCTCGAGGCCATCACAGCGAATTGGGAGACCTGCCATCAGGCGCTCGTGATTCTGTGTCGAGGCGATCAAGCAGAAGCGGCGGGCCTGGCTGACGAAGTTCTCGGACCGCTGGACCGGTTCACAACGATTATCGACCTCGAGCCCGAACAGGTGGCGAAGCTTCGTGATCTCCTACTGGCCGGGGGTGCTGGGCGCTTGCGTTAGACGCGACTCTCGCCGGCCGTTCAAGGCGCGCGCCGCCGCAGTCACGATGTAGCTGACCCCGCTCGCGCACCGGTCAAGCGCATGGGGGTCCGGTAGGCCGTCCGCGTTCTGCGCCGATGCGGGTCGGACCTTACTCCAGATCCAGCCCAGCGAGCCGAGACACCGTAGCCTCGTGGGTCGTTCCTCAACGATCCACCTGAATGCAGCCCGGCGCAGCCGGTTTCATCACGGCGTACCTCCAAGTGGAGAACGTCGCTCGCCGGCCGCGTTAGCGTCTAGAACGACGCACGGCCGCTTTGGGCGTTGCCCTTCCGTCTCGCGGACGATCGCCGTGAAGATGCGGCAGGAAGCGCGCAGGGCAAGCGTGCTGAAGCACCCGACGGGTTTCTCGGCAAGCCGACGTGCGCGGCCCGCTTGTCCGTGTTTTGTCCGTGTTCACTATCGGACAGCCCCGCACAGGGCAGACGTGACGCCCCGAAATTCCTCGATTTTCGGGCTGTGGGCGGCGCTGGTGGACAGGTCGCGGGCTTGGATTATACTCACTGCAATGTCGATGCGCGGGAAGGTCATCCCGTTTCCGAAATTCCCCAGGGACCCGGGGGGCGAACGCGGCCTGGTCGAGGTGCGCCGGTGCGATCAGGCGGAAGCGCTGGTCCTCAAAGGACTCTTCGAGAGCCAGGGGATCCCGACCCTGCTGCGATCACGGCTGGCTCACTCGGTCTATCCGTTCAGCGT
This sequence comes from uncultured Candidatus Rokubacteria bacterium, assembly GCA_963789955.1. GTDB lineage: Bacteria > Methylomirabilota > Methylomirabilia > Rokubacteriales > CSP1-6 > AR31. The sequence continues at coordinate 238,195 of CAWBMV010000001.1, read as the reverse complement.
CGGCGGTCAGGGCGAGGTCGTCGTCCTCGTCCCGGCCAGTGAAGCCGCGCTGAGCCGGCGCCTGCTCTTCCGTCTCGCGACGACTCCGCCTACGCCACTTCCGCAATAACGGCCTCGAGCGCGCGCAGCGCGAGCGCCAGCGCCTGCGGCTCGAGGGTGCTGCCCCGGTCGCGCGGCGTGTGATACGTGTCGAACGGCACCGGGCGCCGGATCAGGTGACGAATCGCGCTGCGCACCGGGCTGAACACGAACTGCCGCAGCGCCTCCGCGTTCGCCGAGGGCACCAGGGTGAACCCGTACGCCGGCACCCCGAGCGGCGCGAACGCGCGATGATCGCTGCCGAACATGGGAATGCGGCCGACGACGTGATGGCCCTCGTCCCGCGCGAGGCCGATGTTCCGGAGGATCGAGCTGACCGTGTCGAGGAACGGGGTCGCGTCCGGCGCGTCCCAGATCACCACGCTATCGCCGATGCCGCACAGCTCGAGGCTCAAGACGCCGGCCAGCTCCGCGACGTCGATCTCGCGCGCGTAGTGGCGGGCGCCGAGATAGCCGCGCTCCTCCGCCGCGGTGAAGAGAAACCTCAGGCGGAGCTTCGTCGGCGGCGAGGCCGCGAGGCGCTCGATCAGGTTCAGCAAGATCCCGACCGCCGCGGCGTTGTCGTTGGCGCCCGGGCTCGCGTCCACCGCGTCGTGATGCGCGGCGAGCAGGAGGACGCGATCACCCGCGCCGAGATCGACGGCGAAGTTGTCGCCCGAGCCCTCGCTCGACGCGAAGCGATGGACGGCGAACGGAATCCCGCGGGCGCCGAGATAGCGCGCGACCGCCGACTCGCGCTCCGCGTTCGATCTCCCCTCGAGCAGGCGCGAGAGCGCCAGCGGATCCCGCCCGCCGCGAATGACCTCGTCGAGCGGCGCCGGGCACCACCGGAGGGGTTCGGTCGCGCGCGCTGGCCAGCCGAGTCAGCTGCTTGATGAGTCGTCCGCGCAGGTAGAAGGCGACGTCGCGCAGCGGGCTGCCGCGATTCACAGCCGCAGGAGCGCCTGAGCGTTCTCGGACATGCGCGCGGCCAGGTCGGCGAGCGGCTCGCCGCGCAGCTCCGCGACGCGCGCCGCCGTGATCGCGAGATAGGCGGGCTCGTTGCGCTTGCCGCGATAGGGTTGCGGCGGCAGAAACGGGCAGTCGGTCTCGACGACGAGGCGATCGCCGGGAACGAACCGGGCGACTTCGGGCAGCGCGCCCGGCTTCGGATACGTCACCGGCCCCGCGAGCGAGACCAGCAGCCCGAGGTCGAGACACCGGCGCGCGATCCCGACGTCGCCGGAGAAGCAGTGCATGATCCCGCCGGCTTCCCGCACGTCCGCCTCGCCGATCAGGCGCAGCGTGTCTTCGTGCGCGTCACGACAATGGACGAGCACGGGCTTTCGGATTCGGCGCGCGAGCGCGAGCTGGCTGCGGAACGCGCGCTCCTGGGCGTCGCGCGGCGCCAGGTTGCGAAAGAAATCGAGGCCGGTCTCGCCGATCGCGACGACCCGGGCGCTGCCGGCCAGCCGCTCGATCTCGGCGAGCGCCGCGTCGTCCGCCTCCGCGGCCTCGTGCGGGTGGATGCCGACGGCCGCCCAGACGTCCGGCAGGCGCGCGGCCATCTCCGCCGCGGCGCGCGAGGTCGGCACGTCGGTTCCGATGGTCAGAATGCGCCGCACGCCCGCGGCGCGCGCGCGCTCGAGCACGGCGTCGAAATCGCCCGCGAACTCCGGGAAATGCAGGTGCGCGTGCGTGTCGAACAGATCGGGAGCGATCAACTGGCTCCGAGGACGGCGGCGGCCTTCTTCACGTCACGCGCCTTCACCCACAGGATCGCGGCATAGCGGCCACCGCCGGGCGGCGCGACGGCGTCCATCGCCGTCACGTTGATCTTCGCCGCCGCGAGCCGGCCCAGGACGTCGGCGCAGGCGCCGAGCCGATCGTCGCCGTCGATCAGGAACGTGCGCTTCGGGCCCTTGACCTTCCACTTCTTCTCTTTGGCCAGCGCCTTGAACGCCGCCGGATCGGTCGGGACCAGATCGAGCTGAGCGCCTCGGCCGCTCGGGAAGCCCGAATACGCCACCAGGTTGACGCCCGCGCGCTTGAGCTCGCCGAGGATCCGGGCGCCCTCGCCCGGCTTGTCCGGCACCATCACGTAGAAGTAGTCGGCGGTTCGCACCATCTCAGCCATGGCATCCCTCCGCGTCGGATCGTCGACCGTTATCGAACGATTCGAAACCTGAGCCGGCCGATCAGCTGGCCCGAGGCCGTCACGACGTCCACCGACCAGCGCCCTTCCGAATCTTCGGGAAACGACGTCTTGCGCGAATAGGTGCGGTAGCCCTCCCGGCGTCCACCGAGCACCGGGGCCAGCGAGACGACCTCGATGACGCGGCCCCGATGCCGCCAGACGTGGCTGACCGACTGGCGCAAGCCGGCCGGCGCGTAGATCGCAGTGTACGCCACGAGCCCGCGCTCCTTCACCTCGGCGGCCGAGAGCGTCGTCGGCAGCGCCTCGACGTTGTCGAGGTCGAGCACATCCCACAGGATCGCCGCGCGCGCCATGAAGAGCGGCGCGGGCGGGATCCACGCGCGTCCGACCGCCGCCAGCGCCACCGCAACGACGCCGAGCGCCACCGTCACTCGCAGAGCCCCCACCCACGTCCGGTCGCCGGCGCGCCGGACCACCGGCGTGATCGCGAGCGAGGCGGCGAACGCGCTGGCCATGAGCGCCCAGAACGGCGGCAGCCCGACGAGCGGCAGCGCGACGTTCAGCGCCGCGAAGATCGAGACGACGAAGAACACGTAGCCGAGCCAGGGCCGCGGATGCACGATCGCGCGATACCACGGATCGAAGGTCGCCAGCAAGCGTGAGCAGGACGAGGAGCCCGAGGAAGACCACGTTGCGGGAGGTCAACGTCGTGCTCGCCCAGTACGCGGGCAGCACGAACAGGAGCAGGCCGTGGTAGAGCGTCTGGATCGTGTAGTCGGCCGCGGTGACGACCAGCCGGCCCGACCGGCGACCCGACTCGGCGAGCGGCTGGCGCAGCTCGACCAGCACCGCGAAGAGCAGCCACAGCAGCAGCAGATAGCCGACGATATAGGCGACGTTGGGCAGACCGCGCCGGAACACGAAGAGGGTGAGCACGCCGCCGGTCAGCGAGGCGAACGAGACGCCCCACTCGGCGATCCACGCGAACGCGGAGCTCACACGGGTGGCGGGGTCGTCGGACCGCCCGAATCGGGCGTGCGCGCGGCGGCGAGACGCTCGCTGAGGCGCTCGGCGATCGCGTCGCGCTTGAGCAAGTCGATGCAGTCGAGCACGTCGCCGGCGGCGGAGTGCACGCGCAGGTGCGCGGCGACCAGATCGAGGGCGCTCGATCTGACGGCGCCGTCGAGGCTCAGGATCTCCCGCAGCACGCGGCCGATGGAGGCGTCGCGGGCCGCGACCTGCACCATGGCGTCCACGTACTCGTCCGGGCTCAGCGCCGGGCCGAACGCGCGGTGGCTCACGTGACCTTCGCTCCGGGCGGCAGATCGCGGTCGAGCGTGAGGACGGAGAGCTTGCCGCCGGCGGAGGCGGCCAGCACCATGCCGTTCGACTCGACGCCCATCAGCTTCGCCGCCTCGAGATTCGCCACGATGACGACCTTCTTGCCCACGATCTCGGCCGGCGCGTAGTGCTCGGCGATCCCCGCGACCACGGTGCGCTGCTCCTGGCCGAGCGACACCGTGAGCTTCAGGAGCTTCTTCGACTTGGGCAGCGGCTCGGCGGCGATCACCTCGGCGACGCGCAGCTCGACCTTGCCGAACTCGTCGATCTTGATGCGCGACGTCGCGTCCGCGGTGGCGGTGGCCGCCGCGGCAGCCGGCGCCTTCTTGTCGTCGATGCGCGGGAAGAGCCCTGAGACCTTCTGCACCGGCGCGCCGGTGGCGAACTGTCCCCAGACCGCGTCGGCGAGCTTCGGCTCACCGCTCCGGCCGAGTGCACCACGGATTTTCGCGGCCGCGTCGGGCAGGAACGGCGTCAGCACGATCCCGAGGAGCCTCAGCGACTCGGCCAGGGTGGAAAGCGCCGCGTCGAGCCGATCCTTCTTGCCGGGATCCTTGGCGAGCGCCCACGGCTGGGTCGTGTCGACGTAGCGGTTCACGACGCCGACGAACTCCCAGATCGCCGCCAGCGCGCGATGGAACGCGAACTCGTCCATCGCGGTCGCGACGTCGGCTTTGGCCTTGGCGAAGGCCGCGCCCACGGCGTCCTCGACGGCCGTCGCGGTCGCGCGGTCGGGTACCACGCCCTGGCCGAGGTTCACGATCAACGTCGTCGCGCGCGAGACCAGGTTGCCGAGATCGTTCGCCAGATCGGCGTTGAGCCGGCCGACGAACGCCTCCTCGGAGAAGTCGGCGTCGAGCCCGAACACCATCTCGCGCAGGACGAAGTAGCGGAAGGCGTCGTTGCCGTACTTCTCCTTGAACGCCAGCGCCTCGACGAGATTGCCGACGGACTTGGAGATCTTGTGGCCGCCGAGCGTCCAGTAGCCGTGGACGTTGAGGTGCCGGTACAGCGCGATGCCGGCCGCCTTCAGCATGCACGGCCAGTAGATCGCGTGCGGCTTCACGATGTCCTTGCCGATCACGTGCTGGACGTGCGGCCAGAACTTCTCGAAGCGGGGATCGCCCGGGCCGCCGAGCGCCGACACGTAGTTGATCAGCGCGTCGAACCAGACGTAGGTGACGTACTTGTCGTCGAACGGCAGCGGGATGCCCCACTCGAGCCGGCGGCGCGGGCGGCTGATCGAGAGATCGGTCAGCGGATCGCGCAGAAAGCCGAGCACCTCGTTGCGATAGCGCTCGGGCCGCACGAAGTCGGGATTGCGCTCGATGTGGTCGATCAGCCAGCTCTGGTACTTCGACATCTTGAAGAAGTAGTTCTCTTCCTCGACCCACGTGAGCGGCGTCAGGTGATCGGGGCACTTGCCGTCGACGATCTCCTTCTCGGTGTAGAACCGCTCGCAGCCGTAGCAGTAGTGGCCGCCGTACTTGCCGAGATAGATCTCGCCGGCGTCCCAGAGCTTCTGGAGAATCGCCTGGACGACCTTCTGGTGGCGCGCCTCGGTCGTCCGGATGTAGTCGTTGTACTGGATGCCGAGCGCCTGCCAGGTCGAGCGGAACGCGGCGGAGTTCTGATCGGCCATCGCCTGCGGCGTCACGCCGGCCTTGGCCGCGGCCTGCGCGATCTTGTCGCCGTGCTCGTCGGTACCGGTCAGAAACCAGACGTCGTCGCCCGCGATCCGCCGGTAGCGCGCCATCGCGTCGGCGACGATCGTCGAGTAGGCGTGCCCCAGGTGGGGGCGATCGTTCACGTAGTAGATCGGCGTCGTCAGGTAGAACGCGGTCACGGCTCGAGCTGGGCTTTGATGTGCGCCCGCCCTTCCCAGGTGACGAGATCGATCGGCACCTCGGCCTGCGTCCCGTCGGGAAAGCCGACCACGACGCTCTGCTTGAGGACGCGGATCGACCGCACCTTGCCCGTCATGCAGCCCTTCGTGCCGCAGTTGGCCTCGCAGGGCGAGTTCACGCGCGGCAGCCGCGACCGGAGCTCCTCGTAGGTCGAGAACTCGTAGAGCAGGCAGCACTTGAGCCGGCCGCAGTTGCCCAGCAGCCGGTTGTCGGTCAGCGGCATGTCCTGCGCCTTGGCCATCTTCACCGAGATCGGATCGAAGCGCCGCAGGTGCGAGGTGCAGCAGAGCTGGCGCCCGCACGGTCCGATGCCGTCCAGGACTTTCGTGGTGTCCCGCGCGCCGATCTGGCGCATCTCGACCCGCGAGCGCAGCTCGCGCGCGAGATCACGCACCAGGTCACGGAAGTCGATGCGCTCCTCGGCGTTGAAGTACACGGTCGTCCGGCGCGCCACCGGGTGCATCTCGACGTCGACCACCTTCATCACCAGACCCCGGCTGCGCGCGACCCGCTGGCAGGTCTCGATCGCGCGCTCCTCGCGCACCCGGCGTTCACGATAGGCGCGTGCTTCCTCGTCGGTCGCCAGGCGCAGCACGCGAGGGTACGCGCGGTCCTTCTTCGCCTCGGGGATCTCGCGCCGGGGCCGGCGAATCTCGCCGATCACCGTCTCGTTCGCCGTCTCGACGAGCACCAGATCGCCGACGTGGAGCTCGAGATCGCCGACCCGATAGTCGTCGGCCTGGGCCGTCGGGCGAAGCCGGACGCCAATCAGATATTCGTCCATGGTCCTCTATCCTATGCCGCCCGCAGGGCGAGCCGGCTCAATACGATTTCGAGGGTGAGGCGCGGGGCGACGTTGCGCAGCAGCGCCTCGCGCGCCTGCCGGCAGACGTCGACCGCCGAGACGATCTGATCGATGGTCCAGCCCTCGGCTTCACGCGCGAGCTCGTCGGCGCGGTCGGTGTCGATCAACAGACCGTTCGGCGCGCCCGACTTGGCCAGGAGCAGATCGCGGCAGTAGAGCCAGTAGGCGTCGACCAGGCCTTCCGCCTTCTCGCGCTCCAGACGATCGGTGCGGCGGAACAGCGCGTCGACACCCTGGGCCTTCACCTCGGCGAGGAGCTCGAGCGCCTGCGCCCGAGCCGCATTGGAGCCGGCGTCGGCGCGCGCCCCGAAGCGGACGATCTGGCAGCGCGAGAGCAAGGTGGCCGGGACCGCCCGCGCCCGCGGCAGGATCAGGATGATCACGGTCGCGGCGGGCGGCTCTTCCAGGGTCTTCAGGAACGCCTGCGGCGTGTCGTCGGTCATCCGCTCGGCTTCGTCCAGGATGAACACCTTGCGGCGCGCCATCGCGGGCCGGAGCGAGGCCTGCCGCTCGAGCTCGCGGACCGCGCCGATCCGGATCGCGCGGGCTCCGCGCGGATTCGATTCGGGCGGCGTCGGCACGATCACGTGCAGGTCGGGATGCAGCCGCGCCGGGCTGGCCAGAAGCTCCTCGGCGAACGCGAGCGCCGTCGTCATCCGGCCGGCGCCGGTGGGACCGATGAAGGCGTAGGCGTGGGCGACTCGGTCGCTCGCCAGCGCGCGGCGAAGCAGATCCACCGCCCGCGGCTGGTCGAGGACCCGCTCAAGCGCCACGGAAGAACTCCTCGACGATCGCCCGCACGTCGCGTTCAACGACGTCCGGCGGCTGCGCCGCGCGGATCAACCGCACACGCTTGGGCTCGGCGCGGAGGATTTCGAGATACCCCTGGCGCACGCGCCGATGGAAGACGAGCTTCTCGCGCTCGAAGTTGTCCAGACGCCGCCCGCGGATTCGTCGAAGTCCCTCGGCGGGATCGAGATCGAACAGCAGGGTGAGGTCGGGCATGACGCCGCTCGTCGCGCGAGCATTCAGCTCACGGATCAGATCGCGATCGACGCCGCGACCGTAGCCCTGATAGGCGACCGTCGCGTCCGCATAGCGATCGCAGAGCACGACGCGGTCGCGCTCGAGCCACGGCCGGATCTTCTCGGCCACGTGCTGCTGACGCGCGGCCATGAAGAGGAACACTTCGACCAGCGGCTTCGGCTGCATGCCCGGACGCTTGAAGAGGCCGCGCACCGCGACGCCGAGCCGAGTCCCGTCCGGCTCGCGCGTGTGCTCCACCTTCCGCCCCTGCCGACGAAGCCATCGCCCGAGCCGCATCATCTGGGTCGTCTTGCCCGACCCTTCGACGCCCTCGAACGTAATCAGTGCGCCGCTCACGTTCGCCCGGAACCTCCGGAGCCACCATAGCACGGCCCCACCACACGAGCACGGGCCCACGACCCGCGGGAACGGCCGGCCGTTCGAGTGACTTCGCTACGCGACCGCCTGGCGCGCGAGCGATCGGCGCGATCGCCATCGGGCGATCACCAAAAGGAGAGCGCCCGCCCCGGCGAAACCCCCGGCCGCCGTCAAGGTCTGACCGACGAGCGGCGGGTCGATGGTCTCGCCGAGCTCACCGAGGCTGATCCGGTTCGGGGCCAGCACGTCATAGTGGATCGGCTGCATGGTGCCGCTTCGATGCTGTGCGACCCAGCGCCGCATCTCGGCGACGGTCTCCTGATCGCTCGTGCGGCGCGTGGAGAAGGCCGCCACGTGCTGGACCCCGGCGACGTCGTAGCGGAAGCGGCAGCGAAGCACGTACGAGACGTTGGGCGCCCGGTCGACCGCTTCACGGACACGGCAGTCGACCACCTCGGCGTTCACGGTCGGCCACTGGGATCTGATTCGCGATGCGCGAAAGACCTGTCCCCCGCTGCCGGCCGCCAGTACCACGCCGCAGAAGACGAGAAAGGCGCCGAACAGGCCGAGCACACCCTCGATCGTCGTCGCGGGGACCGGGGCGGAGCGAGACGGCTCCGCCTCGGAGGTCACCGGACGCTCCCGCAGGTGCCCATGCAAGTCGACGACGATTTTCAGCACCGCCAGCATGACGAGCGCCCCCACGGGCGCCTCGAACAGCATGACCGACCACGCGCCGACGAGCATCGTGGCATGCATGATCAGCACGCGCTTCCACGGCGCGGCGACCTGCTCGTTGACGGTCGTGTGCCGGTACTCGCCGTTCCCCAGAAAGTTCACCACGAACGAGATCCCGTGACTCACGACCAGGCCGATGCCGGCGCTCCAGGTTCGGCGGAACAGCTCGCGGATGATGTCGGGCGGGAAGAACCCGCCACCGGGCGTCGGGCCCAGCGCGAGAATCATCATGAGATGAAAGCTCATGAACACGCCGAAGAAGGCGAGGTGCCCGGGCATCCACAGCAACGTGATCGGCCCGCCGACCGTGACGACCTTCAGGACACTGTAGAACACGACCACGGCGGTCTCGAGCCAGTAGACGAACATGATGGACCGGAGATCCCATCCGAACGCCAGGACGCCGACGATCGGCACGCAATTGGCGACGATGACGGGAATCGCGGTGGGGAACCGGTGGGCGTCGGCCAGGGTCGCCACTGAAAAAGTCTAGCTGGCCCGAGCGCACGGCCCGGCAGCCTATCTCGACGGCCCGCGCCTGAAGGAGTCTACAGGTGCGTGATCGAATCCTGCGCCGCCGGCTCGCGCTCGCGGCGCCGGCTGCGCTCGAGGATCTCGCGCGCGAGATGGCGGCCGCCGAGCCCGAAGGCGAGCGCCAGCGCCAGCACGAGCCCGCCGAACAGCACGCCGAACGCGATCAGCACCATGTCGCGGCCGATGCCGATCTCGACGAGCGCCGTGGCGACGGCGAAGAGGAGCACGACCGACCGGGTGGTGCGCGCCAGAAGCCGCGCCTGGACGATGCCGGCGTTGACCGCGGTGATCAGCACTGCCTGCCCGAGGAAGTTCGCGGCAAGCCAGCCGACCACCAGGATCAGGAGCGCGGACAGCAGGCGCGGCAGGAAGCTCAGGAGCATGCTGGTCGCACCGGGGGCGCCGGGGATCGCCAGGGCGTCGATGCCCATCGTCGCGAAGATCACGAAGATGCCCCAGAACGCGACGAGCCGCAGCGCCTGGGATGGCGGCCGGTAGATGCCGGCGCGCGCGAGGGCGGACGTGATACCCCACGTGCGGCTCCGCTGGTCGAGGTGGAGCGCCTGCGCGAGCCGACCGACGAGCGTGCCGGCGATCCACCCCAGCAGGGCGCCGAGCGCTACCAGCGTGAGCATGGCGAGGATGCTCGGCAGCACGGTGCCGAGGGTGACGCCCATGTTGTGCATCGCGGTCAGAACGAGGTCGCGCCAGAAGTCGGTCATGGTCGTCCCCTCCTCATACTAGCTCACTCCTTCACCGCGCCGGCGACCAGGCCCTGGACCAGGAAACGCTGCAGCGCGATGACGATCACGACGGGTGGAAGGCTCGCGAGCATCGACGCCGCCGCGATGTCGCCCCACGGCACCTCGAAGACGCCGGGGAACAACGCCAGCGCGACCGGAATCGTCCGGCTCGCTTCCGAAACCGTGAACGTGTAGGCGAAGAGAAACTCGTTCCAGCTGAAGAGGAACGTCAGCAACGCCGTCGAGGCCAGGCCGGGCGCCAGCAGCGGAAGCAGGACCCAGCGGAGCATGGCGACGAGCCCCGCACCGTCGACGGACGCGGCCTCCTCGGCCTCGATCGGGATCTCGCGCACGAATCCGGCGAGCAGCCAGATGGTCAGCGGCAGCGCGAACGAGGCGTGCACGAGCACCAGCCCGGCCCACGTGTCGCGCAGCTCGAGTGCCCGCATCAGGAGATAGAGCGGGCTCACCGTCGCGATCTGGGGAAACGCCGTGCTCGCGACGATCGCCAGCAGCAGGAGGCGCTTGCCCGGCAGCGGAAGCCGCGCGACCGCGTACGCGGCCGGCACCCCGGCGGCGAGCGACACGAGCGTGGTGAGCGTGGCGATCCCCAGGCTGTTGCCGAGCGCCCGCGGTATCAGGCTCTGCGAGATCACGACGTCGTAGTGGGCCAACGTCAGCCGGCTCGGCAGGAGCGGCGGCACGCGGAGCAGCTCGGCCTCGGGCTTGAACGACGTCAGGAGCTGCCAGAAGAACGGGATCGCGTACGCGGCGAGCGCCAGCACCACCGCGACGTCGGCGAGTGTTCGCATGCGGGCTCTCATGCGGCGACCGTGCCCGTGCGAAGGAGTCTCAAGTACGCCCACGCGACGGTCATGACCAGGGCGAACACGATCACGCTCACCGCCGAGCCGAAGCCCAGCTGCAGGGTCTGGAAGAGCGCCCGGTACGCATAGACCGTGAGCGTCTCGGTCGTCCCGGCCGGGCCGCCGCCGGTCAGGACGAACATGATGTCGAAGGCGCGCAGCGCGTCCAGGGTGCGGAACAGGACCGCCAGCAGCAAGATCCGCCCGAGCATCGGCAGGGTGATCCGCGTCAAGGTCGCGAGCCGGCCGGCGCCGTCGACCTGCGCCGCCTCGTACACGTCGGCCGGAATCGCCAGGAGCCGCGCGTAGCAGAGGATTGCCACGAACGGCATCGTGCGCCACACGTCGGCCAGGATGACGGCCGGCAGCGCCACGACGGGATCGCCGAGCCAGTTGATCGAGTGCCGGCCGAGCGCCACGTTGATGAGCCCGGCCGCGGGATGATAGAGCCACTCGAAGAGCTTCGCGCCCACGACGGCCGGCATCGCCCACGCAAGGAGCAGCAGCGAGATGGCCACGCGACGGCCGCGCCGCTGCGCATTGATCGCGAGCGCCGCGGCCACGCCGAGCACGACCTCGAGCGCTACCGACCCGAGCGTGAACACGGCGGTCGTGTGCGCGGCGCTCCAGAATCGCGGATCGACGGCCAGGAACGCGTAGTTTTCGAATCCGGCGAAGCGCGACACGTCGAAGATCGGGATGCGCCGCTGGAGCGAGAGCCACAGCACCCAGATGCCCGGATAGACCGTGAGCGCGCCCAGTGCCAGGACGGTCGGCGCCACGCACACGAGCGCGTGCCGGCGGGCGGCGGCTTCGCGGCCGGTCATCGGATCGCCTGCAGGAAAAAGTTGAGTCGCTTGCCTGCGTCGGCGATCGCGCGCTCGGGCCGTTTCACGCCGACGAGCGCGGCCGAGAACTCCGGCTGCACCGTCGCCGACAGCAGCAGGTAGTACGGCGTGACCGGGCGTGGGCGTCCGGCCAGCGCGAGTGTCTGTAGCTGCGCCATGGCCGGGTGGCCGCGCACGACCTCCGGGTCGCGGTAGAGCGCCTGGCGCGTCGGCGAGAGCGCGGCGCCGATCGCGATCGCGCGCTGCGCGGCTTCGCTGGTGAGATGCCGCGCCAGCGCCACCGCGAGATCCGGATGGCGGCTCCAGTGCGACACGCCCAGGTGTGCGCCCCCGGTCGAGCCGACGCCCCGCTCGCCGCGCGCGCGACCCGGCACCGCGGCGAACGCCACCTTGCCCCGGACCGCGGAGCCCTCGCGCTCGAACAGATCCATCGCGTACGGCCAGTTGCGCAGGAAGATCGCATGGCCGTCGCCAAACGCGCGCCGCGAAAGCTCCTCGTCGGCCGCGGTCGTCCACACCGGGCTCACGCCCGACTCGATGAGGCCGCGAAGGAACCGCAGCGCGTCGGCGGCGCGCGCCGGATCGGGGAACACGGAGTCGTCGTCGCCCAGGAGCCTGGCGCCATTCGCCCAGAACGCCTCCAGGACGTTGACGACGAGCCCTTCGTACTGTTTGCCCTGCCACACGTAGCCGTCGAGCGACGGATCGCGCTCGCCGGCACGAATGCGGTGGACCTGCTCGACCAGCTCCTCGAAGGTCTCCGGCGGCCGCAGGCCGTACTTCGCCAGCAGATCCGCGCGATAGTACAGAAGCCCGACGTTGAAGTTCCACGGCAGCGCCCACACGCGCCCGCCGTAGTTTGCCGAGGCCACCGCGCTCGGAAAGTAGGGCGCGAGCTCGTCAGGCTCGAGATACTTCGTCAGATCGAGCAGCCACCCCGCACGGGCGAATTCCGGCACCCAGATGCAGTCGAGCATCATGACGTCGAACCCGGGGCTCCGGCCCTCCAGATTGATGACGTAGAACTGGTGCTGGTCGTCCGACGCCCACGGCAACGCCTCGCCCTTGACGCGCACGCCCGGGTGCGCCGCCTCGAACTCGCGCAGGAGCGCGGGCAGCGGGTCGGCGTCGCCGAGGATGCGCGCGTACTTGAACACGAGCGTGACCGGTCCACTCTCCTGCCCCGCGACGCAGCCACCGAGTGCCAGAAGGACGATCAGTACCGCGAGCCGAGCGGCCGGGTGCCGGAGCCCGGAGCTCACGACGCGCGCTCGCGAGCCAGGAGTCGCGCCAGCCCGCGCAAGGGGATGCCGAGCCAGGCCGGCCGATTGTCGAGCTCGTAGCGGACTTCGTAGAGCGCGCGATCGAGCTCGAAGACCGAGAGCGCCCGGGACAACGCCGACGGCGACGCCGGCAAGAGCCGCGTGGGCACGCGCGCGATCTCGTCCAGATAGCCCTCCAGAAACGACGCCGAGGCGCGCCGGACCCAGCGCTCGCCCGCCTCCGACGGCGTGCCGGTCGGCGACAGCGCGGTGTGCACGGCGTAGTCGAGCGAGCGCAGCATGCCGGCCACGTCCACGAGCACACACTGCTTTTGCCGGCGCTCGGCGACGGACCGCGCCGGCTCGCCCTCGAAGTCGAGAATGACGAAGCCGGCGTCGGTGCGGAGCGTCTGACCCAGATGGTAGTCGCCGTGAACGCGGATCTTGGCGCATTGCTCCGCACCGAGCGCGGAGAGCTCGCGCGCCCGCTCGGTCAACGCACTCTGGCTGGCCAGAAGCGCGCGCGCATCCGCCGCGACCTCGGGCGGCAGCGCGTCAAGACGGGCGCGGACCGCGCTACACGTCCGGCCCAGGTCGCCGACGACGCGCGCGCTCCACGCGTTCGCGTCGGCGGCGGTGAGCGGCTCGGGCGCGAACGCCGGGTCGGTGGCATCGGACGCGAGCGCACCGTGCAGGGCGGCCGTCACGACCCCCAGGCGCGACAGATCGCGAAACACCTGCTCGGACACCTCGGCTGCCTGCTCGCGTCGCAGGCGCCCGAGCTGATCGAGGGCCCAGCGCCAGCCGTCGCCGTGGCTCGGGACAAAGCGCTGGAGCAAACCCAACGTCGTGACGTCTCCGGTCGCCGCGACGTGCTCGAGCACGCCCGCCAGCGGCGGCACGTGCGGGAAGCCCGCGCGGAAGGTCAAGAAATCGCCGACCTCGTGGTCGAGATTCGGTCCGGGCTGGATCTTTCGCAGGGCCTTGACGATCAGGACGTCGCCGTAGACCACGGAGGTGTTGCTCTGCTCCCCGGTCAATCGCCGCGGCGTGACGGAGGCCGCGGACGCGAGTGGCGGGAAGCGATCGGTGCGAACGAAGCGGACGGAGCCGCCGCGAACGGTCGACAGGATCGACTGGCGCTCGAACCCGGTCAGGAGCCCCAGACAGAAGCCGGGATGATCGAACGCATCGGTCGCGCGGACGCGCGCGCCATCCAGCTCGAGCGTCAGCGACAGGGTGCTCGGCCCCGCGCTCGAGTCGGCCCCGAGCACGAGCGGGATCGCGTACGACTCGTCGGGGCCCTCGGCGAACGTCACGTCGACGAGCGCGAGCCAGGCGTGCTCCCCGAGCTCGGCGCCATCTCTCAGCCGCGCGCCGGTGATCGCCCTGCCCTTGGCGCCGAACCAGCGCTGGCCCGGCAAGGCCGGCGGCAGCTCGGCCGCGATCGCCCTCTCGAGCGCGGCGGCAATTCGGGCGGGTTCCACGTCGCGCGCCCCGTCAGATCGCGGTCCGCTCGATTCCGAACGGCTCGTCGCCATCGCCGGGACGCTCCAGACGGAACCAGTAGAAGCCGTGTGGACCGAGGCTCAGGAAGTACGGCGCCTTCCGGATCGTCGGGAACGCGGTCGCCCCCAGCATCTCGATCGGCGTGGCGCCGGCAAAGGCCGAAAGGTCGAGCTCGACCGGCTGGGGCGCCGCCGAGAGATTGGCGACGATCAGGAGCGTTTCGCGCGCGTGGCGGCGCAGGAAGGCGAGGACCTTCGAGTTCCGCGGGCGCAGGAACTCGATGCTGCCGCGCCCGAACACCGACGACGTCCGGCGCGCCGCCAGGAGGCGCCGCATCGTGTTGAGGAGCGACGAGGGCTGTCGCGCCTGCGCCGCGACGTTCACGGCCTCGTAGCCGTAGACGGGATCGGTGATGACCGGCAGGTAGAGCTGCCCGTGATCGACGCTCGAGAACCCGGCGTTGCGGTCCCGTGACCACTGCATCGGCGTGCGCACGCCGTTGCGGTCGCCGAGGTAGACGTTGTCGCCCATGCCGATCTCGTCGCCGTAATAGATGATGGGGCTCCCCGGCAAGGTCAGCAGCAGGCAGTTCAGGAGCTCCACGCGCCGCCGATCGCCGTCCAGGAGCGGCGCCAGCCGCCGGCGAATGCCGAGGTTGAGCTTCATGTCCGGCTCGTGCGCGTAGGCGTAGTACATGAACGCGCGCTCTTCGTTCGTCACCATCTCGAGCGTCAGCTCGTCGTGATTCCTCAAGAACAGGCCCCACTGGCAGGCCGGCGGGATCGGCGGCGTGTGCGTGAAGATGTCGGTGATCGGCCGGGTGTCCTCGAGCCGGAGCCCGAGATAGAGCCGCGGCATCAGCGGGAAGTGGAACGACATGTGGAACTCGTCGCCGTTGCCGAAATAGGGCCGCACGTCCTCGGGCCACTGGTTCGCTTCCGCGAGCAGGATCCGGTCGCCGCCGTACTCCTGGTCGATCACCGCGCGGAACTCCTTGAGGATCGCGTGCGTCTCCGGCAGGTTCTCGCAGCTGGTGCCCTCGCGCTCGACGAGGTACGGCACCGCGTCGCAGCGGAATCCGTCGAGGCCGCGGTCGAGCCAGAAGCGCATCACGTCGAGCATCGAGCGGCGCACCGCGGGGTTGTCGTAGTTCAGGTCGGGCTGGTGGCTGAAGAACCGGTGCCAGTAGTACTCGCGGCGCGTCGGATCCAGGGTCCAGTTGGACTTCTCGGTGTCGACGAAGATGATCCGGGCGTCCGCGAAGCGGCGGTCGGACGAGCTCCACACGTAGTAGTCGGCGTACGGCGAGGCCGCGCTCGAGCGCGAGGCCTGGAACCACGGGTGCTGGTCCGAGGTGTGGTTCATCACGAGGTCGGTGATGACGCGCAGGTCGCGGGCGTGCGCCGCGTCCAGGAACTTCTGGAAGTCCTCGACCGTCCCGTACGAGGGGTGGATCCCGTAGAAGTCGGCGATGTCGTAGCCGTCGTCCCGCAGCGGCGAGGGATACATCGGCAGGATCCACAGGCAGTCGACCCCGAGCTCCTGGATGTAATCGAGGCTCTCGGTCAGCCCCGCGAAATCGCCGATGCCGTCGCCGTTGGCGTCCTTGAACGCCTTGACGTGCACCTCGTAGAAGACCGCGTCCTTGTACCAGTCGCGCGCGGTGTTCTTCATCGCCAGCGGTCCACCAGGTAGGCCTTCTCCCGCTCGAACGCGGTGGCGACGGCGTCGAGGGCGCTCTCGGCCGCCATCGCGTCGCGCCGGCGCGTCGCCAGCACGAAGGCGGCGGTCCGGCCGAGATAGAGCGGCACCAGCGAGCGCAGCAGGTGATCGCGGTACACGACGCTCCAGTGATGACCGAGCGCGAAGTCGTAGACCACGCGCGCCCACAGATCGTCCGAGAAGCGGAAGCGCTCGACGTCGTCCGTCTCGAGGCTCATGACGTCGCCCAGTGTGTCGGGCGCCAGCACGTGCTCCCAGATCGTGCCGAGGTCGCGCAGGCCTCGCGCGAACGCGCCCACCATGCGCTCGACGTCGATCTGCACCGGCTCGTCCGACGGCAGGACCGGCGGCCCCTCGGCCGGAACGGGCGGGCCGATCGGGGTATCGAGCCACAGATCCTCGTAGTCGTCCATCAGCGCGAAGACGGCGCCCAGGGTCTGCGCGACCATCGTCGGCAGGTCGACGGTGCGCGTACTCGACTCGACCCGCCATCGGCCCAGCCGCGCCTCGTGGACCGACAGGCCGTCGGCGAGGGCGGTGCCGGTGATCCAGAGATCCGTCACGCTGCGGCCCGACTCGGGCCACTGGGGCACCGCCGTGACGCGCTCGATCAGGCGCGCCGAGAGCGCGCGCGGGCCGGAGAGCGGCTGGTGCAGCCGCCGGCCGAGCAGCGCGCCGACGAGCGGAGCCAGCACGAGATTGGTGATCGTGCCGTCGTACCGGTGGCGCGCGTGCACGGGCATCACGAGATCGGCGCCGTGCGCGAGCACGGGCCGGACGAGTCGCTCGATCCACTCGCCGGTGACCGACGTGACGTCCGCTTCGAGCACGAGCAGCGCGCGAACGCCGAGCCGGCGCGCGACCCCGACGGCCAGACGCAGCGCCGCGCCGCGTCCGGGCACTCCGTGAAACGGCACCGCGCCGAGCTCGCGCCGCCGGCGCCTCGTGCTGGGCCCGCACGAACGGCAGCCCGCTGTCGGCGAGCCGCTCCACGGTGGCGTCCGACGAGCCGGCGTCGGCGTTGATCAGGACGGCCGGCGTGCCGGTGAGGTGCTTCTCGAGGCCGCCGCGGATCGCGTCGACGACCGTCGGGACGGTCGCGGCGTTGTTGTACGTCAGGACGACGACCGCGAGCTCCGCCGGGGGCAGGCCGTCGAGCTGCCGGTCGACGTCGGGCGGGAGCTCCGGGCCGACGGCGACGGCGCTCATCGCGTCAGATGGACGCCGAGGGCCAGCCCGTCGACGAGCTCGCGTGTGATCAGGAAGGACCGCCGGACGTGCTCGCGCCCCGCCGCGCCCATGCGCGGGATCAGCTCGGGGTTGTTGAGAAGGTGGCGGATGCGGAAGGCCGCGCCCTCGACCGAGTGCACCGTGTAGCCGGTCACGTTCGTGATGATCTGCTGCGCGAGCCCGCCGGCGTAGCCGCCGACCACGGGCTTGCCCTTCCACATCGCCTCCGCCGGACCGAGGTCGAACTCGGCGCGCACCGATTTCTGCAGCACGATCGTGGCGGCGCGCTGCAGCGCGTTCACCTGACGGTGCGCCTCCGGCGGCAGCTCGAGCACGATCACGTCGTGATCCTCGTGAGCCGCCTCGAGGAGCTGGGACAGGAGCTCGAGCCGCTCCGGCTCGCCGTCGGCCGTGCCGGCCAGGACCAGCCGCACGTCGTGGTGCTTCTTGACGAGCCGGTAGGCGTTGATCACGCCGAGCGGGTCGCACGCGCGCGCGAACCGCCCGACCTGCACGAGCAGGGGCTTGTCGCGCGCCACCCCGAGCGAGGCGAGGATCTCGCTCACCTCGCGCGGCGCGAGGTCGCGATTGCGCTCGGAGAGCGGATCGATCGACGGCGCCACGATGTACATCGGGATGCCGAGCCGTCCCTCGAACCCGGGGAGCCCGAAGACGGCGGCGTCGTACTGGTCCGCGAACCGCCGGAAGAAGGCCCACGGCCCCGCCTGCGCCGACGAGCAATCGAAGTGGCAGCGCCAGACCCACCGGCCGCCGGTCCGGGCGCTCACGAGACTGGCCGGCTGGCTGTCGTGCACGACGGTCACGTCGGCCTCGAGGTCGAGCTTCTTGGCGTTGAGCCCGTTCATGTCCACCCAGCGCGCGAGCCCCTCGTCGCTGAGCACGCGCTCCTCGCCCTCGAGCGCGGCTTGTAAAGAGCGCGCTGTCGTGTAGTAAGCAGTATCGCCGCCGGTCACCTCCCAGCGCGTGTCGACGCCGAGCTCGCTCAGGATCGGCATCGCCGTTCGCAGCGCCTCGGCCGCGCCGCCGCCCAGGCGCCCGCCGGTCACGGAGAGGAAGCGCCGTCCCTGCACCTGCTCGGCGAGCTTCAGAATGAAGTCGACCGCGCCGGGGATCGCGACGCGACGGTAGTCGTCGATACGGCTCATCGCCGCGCCTCGTCGAGCGCCACGTCGACGAGGCCGAGGAGCCGGCCTCGGATCCGCTCGATGGTCGTCAGGTACGGATCGATCCGCTCGAACCGCTCGGCGAGCTCTGGCATCTCGAGCGCTTCGCGCACCCAGTCGGCGAAGGACTCGGCGTGGCGCTGGCGGGCGCGCGTCTCCACCGTGTGCAGATAGATCGCGCTTTCGTCCACGGTCGCCAGGCCGGCCCGGAACTCGCCGAGCGTTTGGGCCGCCACCCCGAGCGGGACCTCGACGACCTGCGACTGCTGGAAGTGAAATCCGCGATCGAATTCCACCCGGCGCTCGGCCTCGCGGCCGCGCAGATGGTCCTGGAGGATCGTCACCAGGTGCTCGCGCAGGTCGTCGAGGTTCGAGAACGCGAACGGATCGACGACGGCGAGGCGCTCGGCCAGCGCCTGGTCGCCGATCTCGTTGGCGGCCCACCGCGCGAAGTCGTTGCCGTAGGCGGTGGTGAACACGCGGTGACGCAGGAAGTAGCCGAACGTGTGGAAGAAGATCGAGCCGGCGGGCGCCTCCTCGATCCGCTGCCGCAGCTCGCGCACGTCCAGCGCGTGGACGTCGAGCGCCTGTCGCAGCTCGACACATCCGGCGAACTTGAACGGGCGGGTGGCGGTGCCCTGCGTCATGGCGTCACGAGGCCAGCGCGGAGACCATCCGGTGCAGGAGCGCCTGAACGTCCCGCACGCCGCGCACGCGATACTCGGCGGCCGTCGGCTTCGATCCGACGTGAATCGTCAGCGCGCGCCCGCGCAGCGCCGCGAACGCCATCTCGTCCGACGCGTCGTCGCCGGCGTAGACGATGACCGCCCGACGCGCGGGCAAGGTGCGCACGAGCCGGCTCACCATCCACTGCGCCGCGGTGCCCTTGTGCCAGCCGATCCGAGGCATGAAGTCGAAGACGAGATGGCCGGCGATGAGTAGCAGATCGGGGCGCCGGCTCAGCACCTGCTCGGCGATCTCGCGGACGGCGGCTCGGCGCGCCGGCATCACGTGGCGATAGTGCAGGCTCACGACCAGTCCCTTGCACTCCAGGAGCGCGCCCGGCACCGTGGGGAGCGCGGCCGCCAGGGCGCGCTCGGTCGCCGCCACGCCCGACCGATGGGCGCGCGGGTGGCGGAAGTGAAGACGCCGGCCGGCGATCTCGAGCCCGTGGCAGCCGCCGTAGACGACGTTGTCCAGCGCGACCCGCGCGCGAAGGTCGGCGAGACCGCGGCCCGACAGGATGGCGAGACGCGCTCGATCGGACCGCGGCCAGGCGCGCGAGGTTCGCGCGAACCGACGGCGCCAGGAACGCCGCGCCGGGCGACGAGACCAGCGGCGTCAGGGTGCCGTCGTAGTCGAGAATCACGATGAGACCGGCGCCCTCCCCGAGCTCCCGGTCGAGACGGTCGAGGAGACGCACCGGAAGACTCAGGACGCCTTCGCGCCCGTGGTCTCGACGGGAATCCGCGCCAGCTCGCTCAGCAGGAGCCCCGCCCACCGATAGATGTTGTGATCGACGACCGAATGGCGCATCCGGATCATCCGCGCCCGCCGCTCCTCGGGCTGCATCTCGAGCGCGGCGCGTACTGCCTCGGCCATGCCGGCGAGGTCGTAGGGGTTCACGATCAGGGCGTCGCGCAGCTCGTGCGAGGCGCCGGCGAAGCGGCTCAGGATGAGCGCGCCGTCCTCGTCGTCGCGCACCGAGACGAACTCCTTCGCCACCAGGTTCATGCCGTCGTGGAGCGAGGTCACCATGCAGAAGTCGGCGTGGCGGTAGTAGGCCCAGATGTCGCGGTGCTCATGATGCGCCTTCAGATAGAGGAAGGGCCGCCATGTCTTCGTCTGGAACGTCTGGTTCAGCTCCCTGACCCCGTCCTCGACCTCGCGCTGGATCTCCTGGTAGCGATCGATCATCCCGCGGCTGGGGGCGGCGAGCTGCACGAATACGAGCCGCTCGCGGTATTCGGGATAGGTCTCGAAGAAGAAGCGCAGCGCCCGGATCCGCTCCGGCAAGCCCTTGGTGTAGTCGATGCGCTCGACCCCCACCCCGATGAACTCGGCCTGGATTCCGAGCCGGCGCAGGAGCTCGGCCCGGGAGACGCGCAGCGGGTCGTCGACGAACTCGGGCGCGACGCTGATCGGGAACGGCTTCACGTACGTCGTGTGCTCGCCGCGCGTCACCGCGAAGCGCTCCCAGTCGATGCGCGCCTCGAGCGCGCGGTCGACCGTCTCCAGGAAGTTGTTGCAGTAGTACTGGGTGTGGAAGCCGATCAGGTCGGCGCCGAGCATGCCGAGCAAGAGCTCGCGCTGCCACGGGCAGATCCCGAACGCCTCGAAGTTGGGCCACGGGATGTGCCAGAAGATGGCGACCCGCGCGTCGGGGCGCTCGGCCTTGATGAGCGCCGACAGCGGCGCGAAGTGATAGTCCTGGATGAGCACCAGGGGCGACTCGGCGTCCTTGATCTGGTCCAGCACGGTGTCGGCGAACTTCTGGTTCACCTCGAGGTAGTACGACCAGTCGTCGGGCCGGAACACCGGGCGCGTGTGCACGATGTGGCACAGCGGCCACAGCCCCTCGTTCGAGAAGCCGGAGTAGTACCCCTGCTCCTCCTCCTTCGTGAGCCACACCCGCCGCAGCGTGTAGCGCGGATCGTCGACCGGCACGCCGATGCGGCCGCGGCCGTCCACGGTCTCCCGGTCGGCGTCGCCGCTGCCGTGCGCGACCCAGACACCGCCGCACGCGCGCATCACCGGATCCATCGCGGTCACGAGCCCGCTGGCCGGAGCCTGGGCGTGGATCTGGCCGCCCCGCCACACGTGGCTCACCGGCTCGCGGTTCGACACCACGACCAATAGCCGGCCGTTGAGCTGCATCTGGACGAACTGCTTCAGGCGCTCCTCGGTCCAGATGCTCTCGCCGGACAACCGCAGCGCGGCCTCCTGCTCGGCCGCGGCCTGGGCCCGCTGCATGCTGCGCGCGAGGCGGGAGACCTCGAGCGCGAGCGGCCCGAACATGTTGGCGTCGGCGACGTTGCGCGGCGGGGGGACCGGCCGGCCGCTGCGGAGGGCCCGCGTCCACTGCGAGATCTCCGCCATCGGCCGGGTGATGCTGAACTTCACCACGAGCGCGATGATGACGGAGATGACGAACGCCAACACGAGGAACCGCACGGCGTTATAGCTCCAGCGGTCCCACTCCGCTCGCTCCAGGTGCGAGGCGTCCTGCAGCACCGCGATCGCGCCGACCGGCTGGTCGTCGGCGATGAGCGGCGTGGCATAGATGAAGACGCGGCGCGGTCGCCCAAGGTCCGGTAGCCCTGGGTCGCCGAGTTCCGCGAGATCGCCTCGGTCACCTCGGGCAGGGACGGCGGCAGGATCGGCGCGATGTCGGGCGTGGCGAACCGCTGGTTGGCGAACCGATCGTAGACGGCGATCCCGCGCTGCGACTGACCGAACTTCTTGACGATGCGCTCGATGGCCGCCGGCGACTGCTTGGCCGCGGCGGCCTCGATCGCGTCGCTGAGCCCTTCCGAGATCAGCATCGCGCGGCGCTGCAGGTCGCCGACGAGCCGCTCACGCTCCTCGCGGATCTGGAGATACGCAAAGGCCCCGATGACCAGCATCACCGAGAGCCAGAGCGCGCTGACGAGCCGCAGGGTGAATTTCATGTCCGGTCAATCGGTCTCGTGACGACGACTGTCTCAGTGTAACGCATACCCCCCAGGTTTACAGTCGGGGGAACCCCGGGCTCACGCTGAAGGCGAACGGCGTCGTCTCTAGAGCCGATGGAAGGGAAAGATGGTCCGCCGGATCGCGTCGACCTGACGCCTGGGCGAATTCCTGCGCGCGCACGAGCCGGTGCTCGGGGAGCGGCTCCGGCGGATCCCAGAGCGAGTCGGTCAGAAACTCGTAGCGCTTCATGTCCGCCGCGAACGACGCGGGGAGCGCGGCCGGAAGCTCGACGCCGTTCAGCACGGCCCACGCCGACGTCCACGCGCGCGCGACATTGGGCAGGTCGTAGCCGCCGCCGCCGAGACAGACGAGCTTGGGCGAGAGCTCCGTGATGCGCGACAGGGCGCGCGTGAACCCCTGAATGTCCAGGGCCAGGTGCGTCAGCGGGTCGGTGCGGTGCGAGTCGATGCCGAGCTGCGCGACGACGACGTCCGGCCGAAACGCGCCGAACAGCGGCGGGACGACCTGCTCGAACGCCGGCAGGTACACGGCCGAGTCGGTGAACGGCTCGAGCGGGAGATTCACCGAGTAGCCGACCCCGGCGCCCGACCCCGCCTCCTCGACGAACCCGGTACCCGGGAAGAGATAGTCACCCCGCTCGTGGGTCGAGATCGTCAGGACGTCCGGGTCGCCGTAGAACGCGTGCTGCACCCCGTCACCGTGATGGGCGTCGATGTCGACGTAGAGCACGCGGAGCCCGCGCTCGCGGAATCGGAGGATCGCCAGCACGGCGTCGTTGACGTAGCAGAAGCCCGACGCGCGCGAGGGCATCGCGTGGTGCAGACCCCCCGCGAAATGGAAGACGCGCTCCGCCTCGCCGTTCAGGACGAGGTCGGCCGCCATGATCGAGCCGGCCGCGCACAACCGCGCGGCGTCCCAGAGACCGGGGAACACCGGATTGTCGCCGGGGCCGAGACCGAAGCGCGCGGCCGCCGCGGGTGCCTGCCCGCTGTTCGAGGCCTTGAGCATCTCGAGATAGTCGGTCCCGTGATAGACGGCGATCGCGCTCTCGGGCGCGGGCTCGGGCGCGCGCACCGTGGCCTGCGGCAACGTCGTGAGGTTGTACGCCTGCATGAGGCGCCACGTGAGACCGAGCCGTTCCATCCGTAGCGGATGCTGCGGACCGTAGTCGAAGCGGGTCCACGCGTCGGAATAGATCAGCGCCGGTTGTTCATTGTAGCGGGGACCTTGAGCCCGGCTCGGACCGAGGGTGGCCTGAGATAGGTGCGAGCCGGCTCCGCAAGGCGATGTTCATCGCGGGAGGTTTTCGGGCCCCGCCGGGAGTTCGACTGGCTCGCTCGTCATCGGCGCCAGTGGCCGGATTTGCCCCCGAGCTTTTCGACGAGCTGGACTTTCGCGATCGTCACGCCGCGCTCCACGGCCTTCACCATGTCGTACACGGTGAGCGCCGCGACCGCGGCGGCGGTGAGCGCTTCCATCTCGACGCCGGTCTTGTCGACGGTGCGCACGCGCGCTTCCACGGTCAGCTCACCGCGCTTCAGATCGTCGCCGAACGTGACGTCGACACCGGTGATGCGCAGCGGATGACAGAGCGGGATCAGCTGCGGAGTGCGCTTGGCGGCGAGGATGCCCGCGGTGCGCGCGACGCCGAGCACGTCACCCTTCGGGGCGTTACCCTGGCGAATGACACGGAGCGTCGCGGGCTTCATCCGAAGAATCGCCCGGGCGACCGCTTCGCGAACCGTCTCGCGTTTGTCCGAGACGTCCACCATGCGGGCGTCGCCTTTCGCCGACAGATGCGAAAGGCCGCGATACGACGGCGCCCGCCGAGCGGCCGTCAGGCGATGACGCCGGATCGAGCGTGCCGGATGATCGCCTCCATCCGGTCTTTGGCCATCAGCTTCAGCTTCTTCAGCTCGCTGACACGCCACTGGCTCTCTGCCGAGAGCGGGATCATTCCCTTGAGCGCCTCGAGCTCCTGATCGTAGAGCACGATGCTCACTCCGGAGGCGCCGGAACTCCTCGTTCTCGGCCGTCAATCGTTCGATGAGGGACTCCTGATCCATGCGAGGCCTCCTAGCGCGGTGGAGGAACCGTCACAGCTCGATGTCGACGCCTCCTTATAGCCTCGGATCCCCGGGAGTGTCAAGCTTCGCCCCGAACAGGTAGTGGGTCGATCAGGCCGGCACCGCAATTTCCGGTAATCCCGGTGGGGACGGCCCCAGAACGCGTGACCGTTAACCGGCCGTGACGCTCGCCGAGGAGGGTTTACCGGCGGCGGGCTGACCCCACTTCTGGATAGCAGCCGCGAGCTCGTGGGGCTCCACCGGTTTGGATATGTAGTCGTCCATCCCGGCGGCGAGGCACCGCTCGCGATCGCCCTCCATGGCGTTGGCCGTCATCGCGATGATGGGAATGCGCGCCCGTCAGCGCTTCGCGCTGACGGATCATGCTCGTCGCCACGTAGCCATCCATCTCGGGCATCTGGCAGTCCATGAAGACGCAATCGTAGGCGATGCGAGTCATGGCCTCGACGGCTTCGAGCCCGTTCGCCACCACGTCCACACGGCAGCCGCGCGTTCTCCAGCATGCGCGCCGCGAGCCGTTGATTGACCGCGTTGTCTTCGGCGACGAGGACTCTGGCGCGTGACGGGGTCTCGGCCAAGGTAAATCAGACTGTTGGCCGACGCGGGCCCGGCCTACCCCGGGCCGATCAGGTGGACGGCGCTCGCCTTGAAAGCCGCGATGATGGGAACGCCTTCGGCCAGGCCGAGATCGGCGACCGAGCGCGCCGTCACCGTCGCCACGAGGGGAAAGCCGACGTCGACGACGACCCGGACGGCTGGGCTCGAGGGTGTCACGCGCACGATCGTCCCGGTCAGGTAGTTGCGGGCGCTCGACAGGGGTGCGACTTCGGTCGGCAGCACGAGCGTGACGTCCTCCGGCCGGAGTCCGAGCCGCACATCATCGCCGACGGTCGCGGGCGCGGCGATCTCGAGCTTCCTCCCCGCGACCTCCACGACGGTGACGCCGGTATCGCGAGCGATCACGCGGCCCGTCACCAAGGTCTCGACACCGATGAATCGCGCGACGACCTCGGAGGCGGGGGCGTGGAAGACGCGCGCGGTCTCGTCGAGCTGCGCGATACGCCCGGCCATCAGCACGGCCACGCGATCGCCGAGGGCCTGGGCCTCGCCGCGATCGTGCGTGACCAGCATGGTGGTCACGCGGTCTTGACGCAAGATCGCGCCGAGATCCGGCAGCAGCTCGGCGCGCGTCGGCGCGTCGAGACCGGCGAAGGGCTCGTCGAGCAGCAGCACCTCCGGCTCGAGCACGAGCGCGCGCGCCAGCGCCACGCGCTGGGCCTGGCCCCCCGAGAGCGTTCGCGCCCGCTGATCCCGCGAGCGTCGCGATGCCGAGCCGCTCGAGCCAGCGCCTGACGCGCGCGTCGCGCTCGTCTCCGACTCCGCGGAACTTCAGCCCGAGCGCGACGTTCTGCGCGACGGTCATGTCGGCGAGCAGGGGATGCTGGAACACCGTCGCCATCCGCCGCCGCTCGGCCAGCGAGCTGCCCGCGTCGACCGGCCGGCCGCGGAACCGAACAGCACCTCGCGCTTGGCCGCTCGAGCAGTCCGGCGATGCGCAGCAACGTCGACTTGCCGCTTCCGTTCGGGCCGATGACGGCCAGGATCTCGCCCTCGTTCACGGCGAGCGCCGGCACGTCGAGCACGGTCGCCCGGCCGTACATCATCTGGACGCCGTCCAGCTCGACGACGGCCGGCGGCGTCATGTCGGCAGAACGTGGATCGAGCCGCGGTGGATCGAGAATTCCCAGTGACGATCGCGCTCGATGTCGAGGATCTCGTATACGAGATGGGGGACCTCGACCTCCAGGTCGAAGTCGCCCTGCGCGGGAACGCCGGGCGAGTCCAGACGCAGGCGCAACGACCAGACCGTACCGAAGTCGCTATCGCCGACGACGGTGCCGCGCATCTGGTTCATGTGGTGGGCCGCGTCCAGCGCGCTCCGGTCTTTGCGGACCAGTCGCACGTATTCGGGGCGGATGAAGAAAGCGATCGGGCTGTCGGGCGGCGGCAGGTACGATCGCGTCGGCGAGTTCACCGCCTCGAGCGCGTGACCGCGCCAGGCGATCTGGATGCGGTCGGGCATCGACTTCACGACGGTGCCGTGGAGCACGTTGCGCAGTCCCATCACCCGCGCGACGGCCTCGGACGCCGGCTGCCACAGAAGCTCGGCGCGCGCCGCCGCCTGGATCACGCGGCCGCTCTCGTACACGATGATCCGGTCGGCGAGCCGATAGGCCTCGGTGAAATCGTGGGTCACGACCACCGCGGCGGTTCCCCACCCGCTCAGGATCGCACGCAGCTCGTCGCGCAGGCGCGCGGCGCAGCGGCGAGTCGAGCGCCGAGAGCGGCTCGTCGAGCAGCAGCAGCGCCGGATCGATCGCGAGCGCCCGCCCGAGCGCCACGCGCTGGCGCTGGCCCCCGGAGAGCTCGGAGGGTCGGCGGTGCGCGAGCCCGCCGAGGTCGAGCCGCTCGAGCACCTCGGACACCCGCCGCTCGCGATCGTGCCGCGACCGGTCGCGCAGCCCGAAGCCGACGTTGCCCGCGACCGTCAGATGGGGAAACAACGCGTAGCCCTGGAACACGTAGCCGACACGCCGCTGCTGCGGCGGCAGATTCACACCCGCCGCCGCGTCGAACAGCACGCGGTCATCCACGACGACGTGTCCGGCGTCGGGCTCGATCAGGCCCGCGAGGCACTGCAGCGTGAGCGTCTTGCCCGCGCCCGAGGGCCCGAACAGCACGGCGACGCCGTCGCCCGCCGTCCACGAGACGTCGAGCGCGAAGCCCGGGCAGACGCTTCTTGATCTCGACCGAGAAGCGATCCTTCACGTCGCGCGGGCCCCCAGGCGCCCGGCCAGGACCAGCACGAGGCACGAGAGCGTGGTCAGCGCCAGCACCAGCACGACCGCCTCGCCCATCTCGCCCGTCTGCACCGCGCTGTAGATGGCCAGCGGCACGGTCGTCGTCTTGCCCGGGATGTTGCCGGCCAGCATGAGCGTCGCGCCGAACTCACCGAGCGCGCGCGCGAACGCGAGCACGAGCCCCGCGATGATGCCGTTGCGCGCCAGCGGCAACGTGACCTCGAGCGCCGTGTGCCACTCTGATCGCCCCAGGGTAAATGCGGCCTTCTCCAGCTCGCGATCGACCGACTCGATGGCCGCGCGCGCCGTGCGCACCAGGAGCGGCAACGCCATGACGGTCGCGGCGATCACGGCGGCGTACCACGTGAACGCGACGCTCCAGCCGGTGAGCGCGTAGACCGGCGCGCCGAACCAGCCGCGCCGGCCCAGCAGGACGATCAGATAGTAGCCGGTCACGGTGGGCGGCAGCACCAGCGGCAAGGTCACGAGGAGATCGACCAGCGCGCGGCCGCGAAAGGTCCGCCGCGCCAGCAGATACGCGACCGGGATTCCGATCAACGCGTTCAGCACGGTCGCGGCGATCGCGACGCGGATCGACAGACCGAGGGCGCTCACGGCTTCGACACTCATTGCGGCCTACTATGCCATCGGTGCCGTGGATTGCGCTGACGCCCGCGCGGGCCGCTGAAAGCCGGGTAGAATGGCGACGTGACAACGCCCGAACGGAAACCCATCGACGCGAGCGCCCTCCCGGACCATCCACGCGGCACCGTGATCAAGACGAAGGTGTGGATGGAGCGAGACGGTCGCTTCGTTGTCGGCGACGGGGGCCTGAAGCTCCTGCTCGGCGTTCTCGAGCACGGCTCGCTCCTCGGCGCGGCGAAGGAGATCGGTTGGTCGTATCGCCATGCCTGGGGCTATTTGAAGCAGGCCGAGGCCGCGCTCGGGGCTCCGCTCACGGCGCCTCGGCCGGGCAAGGGCGCGTCACGAGGTATGGCGCTGACCGAGACCGGTCGTCTGGTGCTCGAGCAGCTGGTCGCAGTCCGCAATCGAATCGACGACGCGGTGGGACCGAGCGGACCCACGTCGAAGGATATCGCCGCGCGCGGCCGACGCCGCCGGCGCGTCGCCGACGGTCAGCCTCAAACGCCGCGGGGGGACTGGCGCACGCGACGCTGACGGGCGCTTCGCCGTGGTGCGGGCCGGGCCGATCGCCCGTCAACGTACGCCGGGCGGCGGAGGCTGAAAGCCGAGACGCGAGAGCGCCGCTTGTCCGTCGGGGCTCACGAGCAGATCGACGAACGTCTTGGCGAGCCCGGGCTGCTTCGAGCCTTTGATCACGGCCGCCGGATACGTCACGGGCCGGTAGGTATCCTCCCCCGGTCGAAACGCTTCGACGACCTGGCCCGAGCGCACTGCTACGTCCGTCGTGTAGACGAAACCGGCCTCGACCTCGCCGCGCACGACATAGTCGAGCGCCTGCCGGACGTTCTCGGCGAGAACCAGCTTCGGCTGAAGCCGATCCCAGAGCCCCAGCCTTTTCAGGCTCTCCTCGGCATACTGACCGACCGGCACGGTCTTGGGATTGCCGATGACGATCCGCTGCACCTTCGAGCCGGCCAAGTCGGCCGGCTTCGAGATGTCGAGCGTCGAGCCCGCCGGCTTGATCACCGTGAGGACGTTGCGCGCGAACACGCGCCGGGTCGCGGTGTCGATGAGATCCTTCTGCTCGAGCTCGTCCATCTGCCGCTGGGCGGCCGAGATGAAGACGTCGACCGGCGCGCCGGCTTCGATCTGTTTCTGCAGCTGGCCCGACGAGCCGAAGTTATAGCGAAGTGTCACACCGGAATGCTCCTGCATGAACTGACGGCCGAGGGTCTCGACGGCCTCCTTCATGCTGATCGCCACCGAGAACGTCATCTCCTGCGCCCGCGCCACGGCAGGGAGGCACAGGACGAACACCACGAGCACAGCGATTCGCAAGGTGCGCGACATGAGTCCGTAGCCTTTCAGCGCGGCCGATGGTGGGGCCGAAGGGACCGCCCCGTGACTGCGGCGGCGCGCCGGAACGATCCGTTACGACGTCGGATCTTACCGGCGTGCGTCCGGATGTTCAAAGTGCACGGCTCGACCTATTGACACGACGGCGCATATTCGCCGAGGCGCCGCGGTCAGCGCGCGTGGCGCTGCTGGATCGCGGTCAGCGCCCAGTTCACGAGGAAGATCAGCACGAGCAGCAGCAGCGCGAGCGCGATGGCGATCTCGAAGTTCCCCTTGCCGGTCTCGAGCACCATCGCGGTCGTCAAGCGTGCGCGTCTGTCCCTTGATGTTGCCGCCCACCATCATGGAGGCGCCGATCTCCGAGATGATGCCGCCGAAGCCCGCCATCACGGCCGCGAGCATCGGCAGGCGCGCCTCGCGCAGGACCAGCCGCACCATCTGAATGCGCGAAGCGCCGAGCGCCAGGAGCTGCAGCCGGAACTCTCGCGGCACCTGACCGACGGCGGCGAGCGTGATCCCGGTCACGATCGGCGCGGCGATGACCGCCTGGGCGGCGACGATGGCGGCCGGCGTATAGAGGATCTCGAGATCTCCGAAGGGGCCGCTGCGCCACAGCAGCAAGGTCACGAAGAGCCCGACCACGACCGGCGGCAGCCCCATGCCGGTGTTCACCGCGCTCACGACGAGACCGCGGCCGGGAAATCGCGCGAGCGCGAGCGCCGCGCCGGCCGGAACGCCGAGGGCGAGCGAGATCACGGTCGCGGTTCCCGAGACCTGGAGCGAGAGCCAGAAAATCCCCCAGATCTCACGGTCGGCGCCGGCGAGCAAGCCGATCGCCTGGCGGGCGCCGCTCCACAGGAGGTCCATGGCTCGACGAGTGTACTAAAATCACCCCGGGAGGATTACCTATGGCCGACGTTACGTTACGAGGCAACCCCATCACGCTCGGCGGATCCGAAGTGAAAGCCGGGCAGAGCGCGCCGGACTTCACCGCCCTCGACAACGGGCTCAAGCCCGTCAAGCTCAGCGACGCGAAGGGCAAGGTCGTGATCCTGAGCTCCGTGCCATCGCTCGACACCCCGACCTGCGACACCGAGACCCGACGCTTCAACCAGGAAGCGGCGAAGCTCGGCTCAGGCGTCGAGATCTGGACGATCAGCCGCGACCTGCCGTTCGCGCAGAAGCGCTGGTGCGGCGCCGCCGGAGTGACGGCCGTCAAGACGCTCTCCGATTTTCGCGAGCGCGCCTTCGGCCCCGCCTACGGCGTCGAGATCAAGGACGGGCCGATCGCCGGACTCACCGCGCGCGCGGTGTTCGTGGTCGGCAAGGACGGCAAGGTGAAGCACGTCGAGTACGTGAAGGAGATCGGGTCCGAGCCGAACTACGACGCGGCGCTCGCCGCGGCGAAGTCGGCCGCCAGCTGAGCGGCGGCGTTCATCGACCGGGACGCCTCGGGACTCCGCGGCGTCTCGGTCGAATCCCTCACGCCCCGCGCTCGAAAACGACGGTCGTCGGCTTCGCGAAGCGGCCTTTCGCCGACGCCATCGTCGGGACCGCGAGCGGCCCGAAGGTCAAGGTGATCGTGTGCGCGCCCTCCGGCAATGTCACGTTCGCGCCGTAGTGAAAGCCCTGGCCGCCGACCATCGGCGCGAGGTTCACCCGGCGCGCGGGCTGACCGGCCGCGCGGATCGTCGCCGACACCGGAAGGTACGGAATCGGCTCGCCGGTCATCCGGTCGGTGACGAATACCATCAGATGCCCGGGGCCCGCGGCCATGGCGGTGTGGCCCGCGTGGCCCTCGTGCCCGGAGTGATCGCCGCCGTCCCGATAGTCGAGTCGCACCGTGTAGTCGTCGACCGTCTTGGCGGCCGGCGCGGCCTCGTGCATGTGCCCGCCGCTGGTCAGGCCCTTGAGAAACGCGACCAGGTCGACGAGCTGCGTGACGCTCAGGCTGTCCGCGTAGCTCGGCATGACCGACTTCCCGTCCGGCCCCGTGTAGCCGGGACCGTCGAGGATCACCGCGTTCGGCGCCAGGATCGATTCGGCAAAATACTCCGCCGGATGCTGACCGCCCATGCCCGTCAGCTCCGGGCCGACGTTCTTCGCGTCGCCGCCCGACGCCGGGAAGGTCTCGCCCTGGATCGCGTGGCACTTGTAACACTCGAGGTCCACGAAGACCTGCCGGCCCTTCGCCGCGTCGCCCCCGGGCAGCGCGAACTTCCACCCGAGCGGCACCCCGCCCGACTGGTGGAGCTGCTCCATCGTGACTGTCCGTGACGGCGCGCCCGGCGTGCCGATCATGTGCTGGCTGTGTCCTTCGTGCTGGGCGAGCGCCGAAGCCGTGAGCGCGACGAACGTCAGGAGTGTGCCGCCGAGAAGCGCTCTGGATCCAGAAGTCATGGTCACCTCGTTCTGCCCGCCAGTCCTCCTGACCCGCGCTACGAGAGATCGACCCAGACGGTCTTGGTCTCGGTGTAGTGCTCGAGACCGGCCGAGCCGAGCTCGCGCCCGAACCCAGATTCCTTGAACCCGCCGAACGGCAGCGCCGCGTCGAACAGGTTGTAGGCGTTGACCCAGACGGTGCCCGCGCGAATCGCGCGCGCGGCCTTGAGCGCCTTGGTGACGTCGCGCGTCCACACCGCGGCGGCCAGACCGTAGGTCGTCGAGTTGCCCTGGGCGATCCCCTCGTCGATCGACTTGAACGGGATCACCGACAGGACCGGCCCGAAGATCTCCTCGCGGGCGATCTTCATCGTGTTGGTGACGCCGTCGAAGATGGTGGGCTCGACGAAGTAGCCCTTGCCCGAGCCGACGTTGGCCCGGCCGCCGCCGGCGACGACCCGCGCGCCTTCCTTCTTGCCCGCGTCGATGTAGGCGAGCACGGTCTCCATCTGCGCCTTCGAGACGACGGGCCCCATGCGCGTCGCCTTGTCCATCGGGTCGCCGACCTTGAGCGTCTTCACCCGGTCGGTCAGCTTGCCCATGAAGTCGTCGTGGATCTTGTCCTCGAGGAACAGGCGCGAGCCGGCGGCGCAGACCTCGCCTTTGTTGTAGAAGATGCCGGTGAGCGCGCCCTTCACCGCCGCCTCCATGTCGGCGTCGGCGAAGACGATGTTCGGCGACTTGCCGCCGAGCTCGAGCGAGATGCGCTTCAGGGTCGCGGCGGCCTCGCGCATGATCCCCTTGCCCACCTCGGTCGAGCCCGTGAAGGCGATCTTGTCGACGCGCGGGTCTTGCACCATGGCCATGCCGACCTTACCGCCGGGGCCGGTCACGACGTTGAAGACGCCCTCGGGCAATCCCGCCTCCTGGGTGAGCTCGGCGAACTTGAGCGCGGTGAGCGGCGTCAGGGACGCGGGCTTGAGCACGACCGTGTTGCCCGCGGCCAGCGCCGGCGCGATCTTCCACGACGAGAGCAGGAACGGAAAGTTCCACGGCACGATCGCGCCGATCACGCCGAGGGGCTGGCGCAAGGTGAACGTGAACGCGTTCTCGCGCAGGCCGAGCGTCTCGCCGTGGATCTTGGTGGCCCAGCCCGCGTAGTAGCGGAAGACCTCCGCCGCGAACGGGATCTCGACCTTGCCGGAGTCGAAGAGCGTCTTGCCGGTGTTGAGGCTCTCCAGCTTCGCCATCTCGTCGAGGTTCTGCATGATCAGATCGCCGAGCTTCCACACGATTCGCCCGCGCTCGGCGGCGCTCATCCGCGGCCACGGTCCCGAGTCGAACGCCTTGCGCGCCGCCGCGACGGCGAGGTCGACGTCGCGCTCGTCGCCGCGTCCGACCTGGGCGCTCGGCTCCTCCGTCGCCGGATTGATCGTGTCGTAGGTCGAGCCGGAGGCCGGCGCGCGCCAGCCGCCCGCGATGAAAAGCTGTCCGGAATTCATGGCGTGACTCCTCGGTTGCTAGCGACGAGTTGGTGGGGTGCTGCGATACGCGACGACCATGATCGGCCGCAGCGCGAGACGATCGCGCAGGAGGACCGTGAAGCCGTCGCTGTCTTCCGGGGATATGAGCGCGCGGTCGGTGACGATGGCGACGGCCGGTGCGTCGCCGCCCACGACCTCGCGGAGATTGCGCGCGGTGCCGGCCGGCACGACCGTCCGGCGCAGATAGAACGAGAGCGGCATGTCGGCCAATCCCAGGGTCGCGACCACCGGCGACTCGCGCAGGAGCGGCTCCATCCGCTTGTGGAGGCCGGCGTAGTCGTACGCCGCGTTCCGGCGCTCGAGCTCCCAGTGGTAGCTGGCGACGACGAGCACGGCGCAGCCGACCCAGGCGGCCGCGAACGCGCGCGGCAGGCGTCGGTCGCGCGCGCTCCAGCTCAGCACCGCGGCGACCGCCGCGATCGTCGCCACGAGCACGATCGCCTGGGCGAGGTACGCCGGCCAGACCATCGCGACCTCGTTGAGCGCGTTGCGTCTGGAGAACGCGCCGGCCACACCGGCCGCCGCGAGCAGGGCGCCGACCGCGGCGCAGACCCGCCACGGGACCCTCAGCGCCAGGCGCCGGCTGAGCACGCTGTCGGCCCACCAGCCGATCAGCAGCGAGACCGGCGGCACGAGCGGCAGGTAATAGCGGAAGCGCTGCTGCTGCGATGCCGCGATCACGACGAACATCGTCGCCGAGGCCACGATCAGCAGGAGGAGCGCGTCGCGCTCCGGGCCGCGACGCCGCAGGAGCCGGACCGCCTCGACGAGCACGATCGGGAGGAGGAACACCCACGGGAAGAGAATCCCGAAGGCGTTCTGGATGGGCTCCGCCACCATTCCGGCGCGCAGGTCCTGAGGCAGATACCAGAGGATCTGGTTCTGAACGACGGCCTGGCGCAGGCCTTCGGAGTGGCGGAAGAGTCGGAAGATCGGCCAGGGCGCGACGATCGCGACGAGCAGCGGCACGCCGAGCGGCAGCTTGAGCGCGCGCCACGACGCGGCGCTTCGGCCGAACACCGCCCAGGCCGCCGCGATGATGAGCGGCAGGAAGCCCCCCGGACCCTTGGCCCAGAACGCGAGGCCGACGAACAGGTAGAAGCCGATCCAGGCGCGCGGCGCGCCGCGCGCCATCCGCCAGAGCATCCAGAGGCTCGCGGTCATGAACGCCGTCATCAGCATGTCGGGCATCGGAATGCGGCCGTGCATGAAGGCGCCCTGCGTGGTGACGGCGATCAGCGCCGCGTACTTGCCCGCCGAGGATCCGAACATCTCGCGACCGAGGCCGAAGATCAGGAGCGCCGTCGCGAAGGCCGCCGCCGCCGACGGAATCACGGCGGTGAACTGCGTCACGTGGCCGACCGGCCACGACACCAGGGTGATGAGCCAGGCCAGGAGGATCGGCTTGTTGTGGTAGACGGTGCCGTTCAGGACCGGGAAGAGCCAGTCACCGCGCGTGAGGATGTCCTGCGCCAGGAGCGGGAACCGCGCCTCGTCGTTGGTCGTGAGGATGCGGCGCCCCAGATCGACCCCGACCATCACCGCGGCGCCCCCGACGACCCAGAGCAGCGCGCGCCGGTCAGCCCGCGTCACGGCGTGAGGACGCGCCCCGTGCCGAGCGGGTTCATGCGTCCGCCGTCGACGACAACCGCGCCGTTGACGACGACGTAGGGGATGCCGATCGGATAGCGGTGCGGTTCGGCGAACGTCGACTCGTCACGCACGACGTGAGGATCGAAGATCGTCAGATCGCCGGCGTATCCCTCGCGCACGAGGCCCCGATCGCGCAGGCGCAGTCGCGCCGCGCACATCCCGGTCATCTTGTGGACGGCCGTCTCCAGCGGGAACAGCTTCTGCTCGCGCGCGTATTCGCCGAGCACGCGCGGGAACGTGCCGTAGGTGCGCGGATGCGGCTTGCCCGGGCGATCCCCGTCTCCCGAGTAGAGCGGGATCGAGTCGGAGCCGATCATCAGGAGAGGATGCGCCAGCACCTTGGCGACGTTCTCGATGCTCTGCGAGAAGCTCACCATGCCGACGGTGCACTTCTCCTCGAGCAGCAGGTTCATCAAGGTCTCGGCCGGCGCCATCCCGGACTGCCGCGCGATCTGGGCGAGGTTCAGCCCCTCGAGCTCGCGCCGCCGGCAGGTGGCGATGAAGACCTGATCGAAGCCGATGCCGCCCTGCGAGACGGTGCCCCAGCGCTCGCCGTCGATGAGGCATTCCTCGACGATGCGGCGCCGCGTCGCGCGGTCGGCCAGCCGCTCGAGCAGCTTCGCGAGACCGCCGTCGTGGGCCCACGCCGGCATCATGTTGTCGAGCTTGGTGCTGCCGGCGTTGTACGGATAGACGTCGCCGAACGCGTCGACGCCGCGCGCCCGGGCCGACTCGAAGAGCCGCAACGCGGCGTCGATCTTCGGCCAGTTCTCGCGGCCGGAGGCCTTCACGTGCGAGACCTGCACGCCGACCCCCGCCTCTTCGCCGATGCGGATCGCCTCGTTGATCGAGTCGAGCAGCATCGAGGACTCGCCACGGATGTGCGAGAAGTAGTACCCGCCGCGCGGCGCCATGGCCTTGGCCAGGGCGATCAGCTCGGCGGTGTCGGAGTAGGCGCTCGGCGCGTAGACGAGGCCCGTGGAGAAGCCGAAGGCACCGGCGTCCATCGCCTCGCCGAGCAGCCGCTGCATGCCGCGGAGATCGTCGGCGCCGGCCGGCCGCGCCTCGAACCCCATCGCCGCGATGCGGAGCGCGCCGTGGCCGACGAAGTGCGCGATGTTGACCGAGGGGCGGATCGCGCGCAGGGCGTCGAGATATTGCGCGAACGACTCCCAGCGGAAATCGAGGCTCGCGCCGATGCCGCCCGCCCAGCCCCGGACGATCTCGCGCTGGTCGGCTCCGGAGCGGGGCCTGCGAGAAGGAGCACATCCCGACGACCTCGGTCGTCACGCCCTGGCGCACCTTGGATTCCGCCGACGGGCAGGCGAAATAGAAGAGGTCGGAGTGCGAGTGCATGTCGATGAAGCCCGGCGCCACCACGTGGCCGGCGGCGTCGATCACCCGGGTGGCCTCGCCGGCCAGGCGGGGACCGATCGCGGCGATCCGATCGCCGTCGAGCGCGACGTCGGCGGGGCGCGCGGGCGCGCCGCTCCCGTCGATGACGGAGCCGTTACGAATGAGGAGCGACCAGGCCAACGGCTACTCTTCCGCGATCGTGACCGACGTCATCTTGTCGCCCTGCTTGATGCGGTCGACGAGCTCCATGCCGGACACGACCTTGCCGAAGACGGTGTACTGGCCGTCGAGGTGCGGCGTGTTCCCGTAGCAGATGTAGAACTGGCTCCCCGCCGAGTCGGGGTCCTGACTGCGCGCCATCGCCAGGGTCCCACGCACGTGCTTCTGCTTGTTGAACTCCGCCTTGACGGTGTAGCCCGGCCCGCCGGTGCCGTTGCCCTTCGGGCAGCCGCCCTGCACCACGAAGTCGGGAACGACCCGGTGGAAGTTGAGTCCGTTGTAGAAGCCCTTCTTGGCGAGCGTGACGAAGTTCTCGACGGTCTTCGGCGCGTCTTCCGGGAAGAATTCGAGCCGAATCTCGCCGCCCTTCTCGAGCGTGATGACACCGGTCTGCTTCACGAGGTTTCCTTTCTGATCAGGAGCTGACTTTGATCGACTTCACGCGATCGCCCACCTTGATGGTGTCGACGACCTCCATGCCGCTGACGACTCGTCCGAAGGCGGTGTACTGCCCGTTCAGGTGGTCGGCGGGCCCGAGCATGATGTAGAACTGGCTGCCCGCCGAGTTGGGATCGTTCTTGCGCGCCATCCCGAGCATGCCGCGCTCGAACTTCCGCTTGTTGAACTCCGCGTTGATCGTGTAACCCGGTCCCCCGGTGCCCATGTCCGGGTGATCCATCGGGAGCGTCTTCGACTGCGGGTCACCGAGCTGGACGACGAATCCCGGCACGACGCGATGGAACCGCTGACCGTCGTAGAACCCCGCCCGCGCGAGCTTGAGAAAGTTCTCGACGTGCTTCGGCGCGTCGGCGGGGAAGAACTCGAGCGTGATCTGGCCGCCCTTCTCGAGGGTGATCACCGCGGTCGGTGACTTGGCGGCCGGCTTGTCCTGGGCGAACGCCGGGGCAACGACCAGGAGGGTCACCGCGAGGACGAGCAGACGATTCATGAGGGACGACCTCCGACGGCGGCGTGCGCTGAGGCCATCGCGGGGGCCGAAGCCCCGCCGGTCGAGGCGCACCTCAAAATCATGTTCGAGAGCGTCATTATACATGCTCGGACGGCCGGGGTCGTGGTTCCGCCGTGATACGATGGACCGATGCAGCAGCGAGAAGACGTTCGAAACATCGCGATCATCGCTCACGTCGACCACGGCAAGACCACCCTGGTCGACGCGATGCTCTGGCAATCGGGCCTCTTTCGCCAGAACGAGTCGGTACCCGAGCGCATCATGGACTCGATCGACCTCGAGCGCGAAAAGGGCATCACGATCATGGCCAAGAACACGGCCATTGCCTACAAGGGTGTCCACATCAACATCGTCGACACCCCGGGCCACGCCGATTTCGGCTCCGAGGTCGAGCGGACCTTGACCCTCGTGGACGGCGTGCTGCTCCTGGTCGACGCCGCCGAGGGCCCGCTGCCCCAGACGCGCTTCGTTCTGAAAAAGGCGCTCGAGGCGAGCCTGCCGCCGATCGTCGTCATCAACAAGATCGATCGGAGCGACGCGCGGGCGGCCGAGGTGCTCGACGAGATCTACGACCTGTTCATCGACCTCGAGGCGACGGAAGACCAGCTCGAGTTTCCCGTGCTCTATACCAACGCCCGGACGGGCACGGCCACCCTCAAGCTGACCGAGCCCGGGCTTTCGCTCGAACCGCTCTTCGAGGCGATCCTGTCGACGGTCCCGGCGCCCCGCTTCGACCCTGCCGTGGGCCTCCAGTTCCGCGGGGCGATGCTCGATTGGGACGACTACGTCGGCCGGCTCGTGATCGGCCGCATCTTCAACGGCAAGGTCCGCCAGGCCGAGAAGGTCGCCGTCGTGCATCGGGGCGGCGCCGTCGAGCTCGCGAAGGTCACCGTCCTCTACGGCTACGAGGGGCTCAAGCGCATCGAGATCGACGAGGCGCGCGCGGGCGATCTGGTCGCGATCGCCGGCATCGACTCGATCGAGATCGGCGAGACGGTCGCCGACGCCGAGTCGCCCCAGGCGCTGCCGCTCATCCGCATCGACGAGCCGACGGTCTCGATGCTGTTCTCGGCGAACGTGTCGCCGATGGCGGGCAAGGAGGGGCGCTTCGTCACCTCGCCCCAGCTGCGCGACCGTCTCATGCGGGAGCGGCGGGTCAACGTCGGCATCCGCGTCGAGGAGACCGACTCGCCCGATACGTTTCGGGTGTCGGGGCGCGGGGAGCTCCAGCTCGCGATCCTGATCGAGATGATGCGGCGCGAAGGCTACGAGCTCGAGGTCGGCAAGCCGACGATCATCACGCGGACCGAGGCCGGCCAGACGCTCGAGCCGATGGAGTACCTCGTCATCGACATTCCCGAGGAGCACATCGGCGCGGTCACCCAGAAGATCGGACCGCGCCGCGGCGCGATGGCCAAGATGGTGAATCACGGCACGGGCCGCGTGCGGCTCGAGTACCGGATTCCGGCCCGCGGCCTGATCGGCTATCGCACCGAGTTCCTCACCGATACGCGCGGCACCGGGCTCCTCAATCATCTGTTCGACGGCTGGGACGGCTGGCAGGGCGACATCGCCCACCGCCAGAGCGGCGCCCTGGTCGCCGACCGCGGGGGGCGCGCGACCGCCTACGCGATCGACAACCTCCAGGCGCGCGGCGTCATGTTCATCTCGCCCGGCCTCGAGGTCTACGAGGGCATGATCGTCGGCGAGAACGCGCGCGACAGCGACATGGACGTGAACATCACCAAGGAAAAGAAGCTCACGAACATGCGCGCGTCGACGGCCGACGACGCCGCGAAGATCACGCCGCCGCGGGTCATGAACCTGGAGCAGTGCCTGGAGTGGATTCGCGAGGACGAGCTGCTCGAGGTCACGCCCAAGTCTCTCCGTCTCCGCAAACGGGCTCTCCGCGGTCGTCGTCGCTTCTAGCCCGACCCGAATCCAGCCGATTCGGCATCCATGCTGCTGACCAACGGCCGGATCTATCTGATGGATGCCTGGAACACCGTCGTCGACACGCTGGTCGTGCGCGACGGCCGCGTGGCATTCGCCGGACGGCGTGCCGACGTGAATGTCTCGGCGGCCGAGCCCGTCATCGACCTCGGCGGGCGGGCCGTGGTCCCCGGTCTCGTCGACGCGCACGGCCATCTGATGCACCTGGCGCGCGGCCGGCTCACCCTCGACGCCGGCGGAGCGCGGTCGGAGGCCGAGGTCGCCGAGCGCGTGGCGGCTCGCGCCGCGAAGACTCCGCGCGGCGAATGGCTCGGCGGCCGCGGCTGGGACCACAACCGCTGGCCGGAGCGTCAGTGGCCGACCAGGGCATCGCTCGACCGCGCGGCGCCCGATCATCCGGTGGCGCTCACCCGCATCGACGGCCACGCGACCTGGGCGAACTCGGCCGCGCTCGCCGCCGCCGGGATCGACCGCGCGACGTCCGAGCCGACGGGCGGGCGGATCCTCAAGGATGAGCGCGGCGAGCCCACCGGCGTGCTCGTCGACACGGCCCAGCGGCTGATCCAGCGCGCGGAGCCGCGGCCGTCGTCCGAGCGCTTCGACCAGGCCGTCGGCGAGGCGATCGACGAGTGCCTGGCCGCGGGGCTCACCGGCATCCACGAGATGGGCGCCGAGCTCTACGCCCTTGCCTCGTACCGCCGGCTCGTCGAGCGCGGACGGTTTCCGTTCCGCAACTACGTGGCGGTCGCGGCGCGCTCGGAGTCGACGTGGGCGGTCTACCGAGAAAATGGCCCCGAGACCTTCGGCGACGGCCGTGTCGTGGTGGGCGCGCTGAAGCTGATGGCCGACGGCGCGCTCGGCTCGCGCGGCGCCGCGCTGCACGACGCGTACTGCGACGATCCCGGCAATACCGGGCTCGTGCTGATCCCGCCCGACGAGATCACGCGCCTCACGCTCGAGGCGGCCGCGCTCGGCTTCCAGGTTTGCGTGCACGCGATCGGCGATCGCGCGAACACGCTGACCCTGGACGCGCTCGAAGCAGCACTCGCGCGCGGCCCGTGGCCGGATCATCGCTTTCGCGTCGAGCACGCCCAGATTCTGACCGAGCGCGATATCCCGCGCTTTCACCGGCTCGGCGCCCTGCCGAGCATGCAGGCGACCCACTGCACCTCCGACATGGAATGGGCGGCCGAGCGGCTCGGTCCGGACCGGCTCCGCGGCGCGTACGCCTGGCGCTCCCTGCTCGCGACCGGCGTCATCATCGCGGGCGGCTCCGACTTCCCGGTCGAGAGCCCGAGCCCGTTTCACGGCCTCTACGCCGCCGTCGCGAGGCGGCCTCGCAGCGGCGAGGATCGAGGCTGGCAGCCCGAGCAGCGCATGACGCGCGAGGAAGCGATTCGCTCGTTCACGAGCTGGAACGCGTACGCGTCGCGGCAGGAGGATTCGCTTGGCACGCTCGAGCCCGGCAAGCATGCCGATCTCGTCGTGCTCTCCGACGATGTCTTCACGTGCGCCGAAGCTCGGATCAAGGACATCACGCCCACTCTGACGCTCGTCGGCGGCGGGTCGTCTTCCGGTCGACGGACTTCTCCGCCTAGCGCACGCATGCCGGGCGGGCGCGTGAGGGGAGGGGTTGCGGGTACCACGCGGCACGCGTCCGCTGCTCCGGGGTGGCTGGGCTCCATCTGGGCGCGCCTCGTCCGCGGTTGCTTGGAGGGAACGGGTCCCGCAACCCCTCCCCTCACGCGCCCGCCCGGCATGCTCCCCTTGGCGGCGCCCCTCGACCGTCGTAGACACTCGTCCATCGCGATCGGGTTGGAAGTACGGCTGCCGACGGGGTCGCTGCTTTCGGGGGCTCGGGACTTCGGAAGGTTCTTAGAGCTGGAGGAGGACGATGCCGGCGAGGGTCAGGGTGATGCCGGCGAGGGCGCGGAGGGTGAGGCGCTCGTCGAGGAAGATGACGGCGAGGGGAATCGCGAACATGGGGGCGGTCGACGAGAGGACGGAGGCGACGGCGACGCCGGCGTGCTTGACGCCGGCGACGAACATGACCGAGCTCACCGACGTGATCGCGCCCAGGATGACGATGCGGATTTGCACGGCGCGACTGCTCATGCGGAGCGCGCGGGGGGCCGAGCGGGCCCACGGCGTCAGCCAGAGCACCATCGAGGCGACCGGCAGCCGGATCGCCTGCGCGGTCACCGGCCCCATCTCGGACAGCGGCGGCTTCACGAGGACGGTCGAGACCGCCCAGGCGAGCGACGCGAGCGCGGCGGCGCCGACGCCGAACCAGAAGCGCTCCTCCGGCGCGCGCTCGGCCCACGGCGCCACGATGAGGACGAGGCCGGCCATCGTGACGAGCGTGCCGGCCGCGACGGGCACCGTGACCGGCTCGTTCAGGAACACCGCGGCGATCACGGCGGCTCCCAGCGGATAGGTCGTCGAGATCGTCATCGCCCGGCCGACGCCGATGAAGCGCGTGCTCTCGAAGAACACGGTGTCGCCGAGCGCGATCGCCGTGATGATCGAGAGACCGAGCAACAGCCACGCGCCGGCCGAGATCGTCGTGAAGGCGCCGGTACCGACGGTCGCGAACACCCAGGCGACGAGGAGCGTCCCGCCGATGGTCGAGCGAATGGCGTTGACACCGACCGATCCCAGCTCGGACATGAGGGAGCGCGCCAGGAGACTGGTCACCGCCCACGCCACCGCCGAGCCCAGGGCGGCGAGGGCTCCGAGCGTCGTGTTGTCGATCATCGCGCGAACGCCGACTATCATACGGTGAAGCTCGTCGTTTACCTCGCGGTCTTCGCCGGCGCGGTCGTGGTGCTGAGCCTCGTGAGCTTCTGGCTCGCCGTCCGGCCGCCGCGCCTCGCCGTTCCGCTCACCCCCGGCGACGTCGGGCTGACGGTCGAGAATGTGACGATCACGGCCGACGACGGCGTGCCGCTCGCCGCGTGGCTCCTGCCCCGCGCGGGCGCGCCGGCGATCGTGCTGCTCCACGGCTACCCCTCCGAGAAGGCCGACCTGCTGCCGATCGCCGCGGCGCTGGCGCCGCGCTTCACCGTCCTCCTGCTCGACCAGCGCTACTTCGGGCAGAGCGGCGGGCGGGCGACCACGATCGGCTTCCGCGAGCGCGGCGATCTCCGCCGCGCGATCGACGTGCTCGTCGCCCGTGGGTTCAACGAGGTCGGCGTCTTCGGCTTCTCGCTGGGCGGGGCGGTCGCGCTCCTCGCCGCCGCCGACGATCCGCGTATCCGCGCCGTGGCCGCGTACGCGCCGTTCGCAGACCTGCGCTCGCTCGGCTACGAGCTCTAC
This sequence comes from uncultured Candidatus Rokubacteria bacterium, assembly GCA_963789955.1. Lineage (GTDB taxonomy): Bacteria > Methylomirabilota > Methylomirabilia > Rokubacteriales > CSP1-6 > AR31. The sequence continues at coordinate 195,766 of CAWBMV010000001.1, read as the reverse complement.
GGCTGGCTCGGGTGGCTGAAATATCCCTTCGTGGCGCTCCTGCGCGGCTGGTCCTTCGTGTTCTTCCGCTCCGACATCACCGCGATCTCACCCGAGCGCGCGGCGTCGGCGCTCTCGGTCCCGGTGTTGCTCGTGGCGAGCCGTGAGGACGAGCAGATCCCCTTCGAGCACGCCGAGCGTATCCGGCGCGCGCTCGCCGGCAATACGCGGAGCGAGTTCATGTTCCTGGATCATGGTCGCCACGGCGAGCTGCCGCGCGGGTTCGAGGCGAGCCTCGCGCGGTTTTTCCTGTTATACGTGAGGTAGCGATTTCCTCGGCTCACATCGGGCCGCGGCGAAGGAGGCACCATGATCATCGGGGTCCCACGCGAGATCAAGCCGGGCGAGCAGCGCGTGGCGCTGACTCCGGCCGGCGCGCGAGCGCTGGTCGAGGCCGCGCATGGCGTGGTCGTCGAGCGCGGCGCCGGCGCCGGGAGCGGCATCCGCGACGAGGAATACACGGCGGTCGGCGCCGAGCTCGCCCCGGTCGACGACGTCTGGCGGCGCGCCGAGCTCGTGCTGAAGGTCAAGGAGCCGCTCACGCCCGAGGTCGCCCGGCTCCGCCCGGGGCAAGTGCTGTTCACGTATCTGCATCTGGCGCCGGCGCCGGAGCTCACCCGCGGCCTGCGTGACTCGGGCGCTATCGCGATCGCCTACGAGACCGTCCAGCGCGCCGACGGGAGCCTGCCGCTGCTGACGCCGATGAGCGAGGTGGCCGGACGCCTTTCGGTTCAGGAAGGCGCCTTCTATCTCGGCCGCGCCCACGGGGGTCGCGGCATCCTGCTTTCCGGCGTTCCGGGCGTGCCGCCGGGCAACGTCGTGATCCTCGGCGCGGGCGCGGCCGGGCTCAACGCCGCCAAGACCGCCGTCGGCCTCGGCGCCGACGTCTCGATCCTCGACGTCAACGTCGACCGGCTCCGGCACGTCGACGATCTCTTTCGCGGCCAGGTGGTCACGATCATGTCCAACAGCTTCAACATCGAGCAGGCGTCCCGCCGCGCCGATCTGCTGATCGGCGCCGTGCTGCTCGCCGGCGCGCGGGCCCCGGTCCTCGTCACCAAGGAGATGGTGTCGCAGATGAAGGAAGGCTCGGTGATCGTGGACATCGCGGTGGATCAGGGCGGCTGCGTCGCGACCATCCATCCGACCACCCTGCTCGACCCCGTCTATCTCGTCGGCGGTGTCGTCCACTACGGCGTCGCCAACATGCCGGCGCTCGTCCCGCGCACGTCGACGTTCGCGCTCACGAACGCCACGCTCCCGTACGTCATCGAGCTGGCGACGCGCGGAGCCGGCGGCGCCGCGCGCGCCAATCCGTTCCTGGCCAAGGGCATCAACGTCTGGCACGGGAAGATCGTGCATCCCGGCGTCGCCGAATCGGTCGGCGAGACGGCGACGCCGCTCGCGGCGGTGCTCGGCTGAACACGCACGTCGGGACGTCCGGGTACAACTACCCGGAGTGGAGGGGGACCTTCTATCCCGAGAAGCTCCCGGCGTCGAAGATGCTCGCGTACTACGTGGAGCGCTTCACGACCGTCGAGATCAACGCGACGTTCTATCGCATGCCGAGTGCCAGGACCGTCGAAGGCTGGGGCGCCGCCGCGCCGGCCGGGTTCACGTACGTGCTCAAGGCGCCCCAGCGCATCACGCACTTCGGCCGGCTCCTCGACGTCGACGAGCCCCTGCGCCACTTCTGCGATGCGGCCCGCACCCTCGGCGACAAGCTCGGCCCTCTGCTCTTCCAGCTCCCCCCGAACTTCAAGAAGGCGGCCGATCGGCTCGGCCGACGTGCTCCGATCGTGCCCGACGGATTCCGGGTGGCCTTCGAGTTCCGGCACGAGAGCTGGTTCGACGACGAGGTCTACGCGCTGCTGCGCTCGCGCAACGCCGCGCTCTGCATCGCCGACACCGAGGACGGCACGACACCCGCGGTTGCGACGGCCGACTTCGGCTACGTCCGGCTCCGCGCCGTGGAATACTGCGACGACGATCTGCGCCGCTGGATCGCGACGATCGATCAGGTCGGCGGCCGGGTGGTGCGACGCCTACGTCTTCTTCAAGCACGAGGACTCGGGCTCGGGGCCGGCGCTCGCCCGGCGATTCCTCGCGCTCCGCGGCGTTCCGGCCCGAGCGGTTTCGTAACGGCTCATCGGAGGATCGAGCGGCGAGTCGTCGATCTTCAAGCCCGCGAACGGGAAGTACCTCATGGCCGCCTGCGTGCAGATCGCCCAGCGGGCGGCCGCATCCAAGTGACCGCGCGGCGCGACGTCTAGACGACGGATCGGCTAGGCGAGGGATCGCCGCAAGTCGTCGAGCGTTCCCAGGAACGCGTCGAGCACCGGCGTCTTCGGCTTGTCGCGCCGGAGCACGATCCCGATCTGGCGGAATAGCGGCGGCGTGAGCTTCACCGCGCTGAGCCGCCGCGCCCGAACGTCGGCCTTGGCCGCGAACCACGATGTCACCGAGAGCCCCAGCCCCGACTCCACGAGCTTCTTGATCGCCTCCGTATTGCCGAGCTCCATGGGCAGCGCCGGCGCGGCGCCACCCCGCTGGAACCAGGTGTCGATCAGGCGGCGCAAGGTCGCGCCCCGCTCGAACAAGATCATGGGCTCGCGTGCGAGCTCGGCCGCCGTCGCGCGGGCTCGCGGCCACCGGCGGCCGGGCGGCCCGATCGCGACCAGCTCGTCTCGGTGCAACGCCGCCACCACCAGCTCGCGCTCCCGCACCGGGAGGCTCACGATGCCGACATCGAGCTCGTTGGCCACGACGGCGCGGGTGATCTCCGGGGCGTTCCCGGTCACGACGACGAGCTCGGTCTGCGGGTAGCGCGCCCGGAACCGGCGCAGCGCGGACGGCAGCAGATAAATGCTGAACGACGCGCTCGTCCCGAGCCGGATGCGGCCGGCCACGATCCCTCGCAACTGGTGGACCAGCTCGAGGCCGCGCTCGAGCTCCCGCATCGCGCGGCCGGCGTGCGCCAGGAGGAGCTCGCCGGCCTTGGTCGTGTATGTCCGCTTGCCGACGCGCTCCAGCAGCGGCAGGCCGACCTCTTGCTCGAGCTGGCGGACCTGCATGCTCACGGCCGGCTGCGTGAGCCGGAGCTCGCGCGCCGCCCGGGAGAAGCTCCCGTGGCGCGCGACGGTGGCGAGCGTTTGCAGGTGCGCGAGCTGGACGTTCACGTCGGGAGTATCAAAAAATACCTGATCGTCATGATCAAGACAATTGATTTTACTGATACACGAAACCTCGGCATCATGTCACGCATGGATTCGAGCTTCTACGTTCTCGAGGTACTCGCGAAGGATCGCCTGGACCGCGCCCGGCTCGATGCGGGGCGCCGGAGGCTTCTTCGCCGCGCTGAAGCCCCGCCCGTCTCCGCGCACGCGTAGCGCCGCGCCGGCCGGCCGCGTCGAGGTTCGCGCGGCCCGCGCGGCGGACCTCACGCAGATCGCCGCGATCTGGAACTACGAGGTCCGGTGCACCGACGCGACCACGGACACCGAGCCGAGAGACCTGCTCGCCCAGCGCGAGTGGTTCGCGCGACACACCGAGCGCTACCCGGTCGTGGTGGCCAGCGCCGCCTCGGACGACCCCGAGCGTGACGGCGTCGTCGTCGCCTACGGATCGCTGTCCCCGTACCGGCCGAAGCCGGCGTTCGCACGAACGGTCGAGGATTCCGTCTACGTCGCGCGGGATCGCCGCGGGCTCGGGCTCGGCAGCCTGATCCTCACCGAGCTGATCCGGCGCGCCCGGATGCTCGAGCACCACTCGATCGTGGCCCGGATCACCGCGAAGAACGCCGCGTCGCTTCGCCTGCACGCGCGTCACGGCTTCCGGCCGGTCGGCGTCGAGCGCGAGTCCGCGTTCAAGCTCGGACGCTGGCACGACGTCGCGATCGTGCAGCGACGTCTCGATTGACCGAACCCCTTCACCCGGATCACAGGAGGACCGAGTCATGAAGCGAGAGCTCGATCACATCATGAAGATCACCGAGCGGCCGTCACCCGTGATGGTCAAGGGCGAGGGCTCGTGGCTCTGGGATCGCGACGGCAAGCGCTATCTCGACTTCGTCCAGGGCTGGGCGGTGAACAGCCTCGGTCACTCGCCGCGTGCGGTGCTCGACGCGCTGAGCGCGCAAGGATCCCGGCTGATCAACTGCAGCCCCGCGTACTACAACGAGCCGATGGCCAAGCTGGCCAGCCGCCTCGCCGGCGCGTCGGGCCTCGATCAGGTCTTTCTCTGCAACAGCGGCGCCGAGGCGAACGAGGGCGCGATCAAGCTCGCGCGGAAGTGGGGCGGCCGCCATCGTGACGGCGCCTACGAGATCATCACGATGGTCGGCAGCTTTCACGGACGCACGCTCGCGACGATGGCCGCCTCGGGCAAGCCGGGCTGGGACGACATCTTCCCGCCAAAGGTCCACGGCTTTCGGAAGGTCCCGCTGGGCGACCTCGGCGCCGTTGCCGCCGCCATCACGCCGCGCACGGTCGCGGTGATGCTGGAGCCGATCCAGGGTGAGGCCGGTGTGTTTCCGGCGGGCGACGACTATCTCCGCGCGCTCTCGGCCCTGACGAAGGAGCACGGCCTGCTGCTGATCCTCGACGAGATCCAGACCGGAGTGGGACGGACCGGCCGCTTCTTCGGCTACCAGCATGCCGGGCTCAGCCCGGACATCGTCACGGTCGGCAAGGGCATCGGCGGCGGCGTCCCGCTCGCCGCGCTCATCGCCTCCGGTCCGGTCAGCTGCTTCGAGTACGGCGATCAAGGCGGCACGTTCAACGGCAACCCGCTGATGGCCGCCGTCGGCTGCGCCGTTGTCGAGACGGTCGCGCAGCCGGAATTCCTCGAGTCGGTGGCCTCGAACGGCTCGTACCTGATGGCGCGCCTGCGCGCGCTGGCCGGCGAGCTGGGGCACGGCGAAGTCCGGGGCCGAGGGCTGCTCCAGGCCCTCGAGCTGAAGGGCCAGGACGCGAAGAAGGTCGCGGCCGCCGCACTCGACTACGGCCTGCTCGTCAATGCGCCGCGCCCGGACACGCTCCGCTTCATGCCGGCGCTGACGGTGACCCGCGACGAGATCGACGAGATGCTGGCGATCTTGACCGCGAGTCTCGGCGAGCGGCGCGGCTGAGAGGTCGCGACGACGAGATTCAGCGACGCGCCGGTGCGCGGTGCGCGAGCTTGCGCAGGGCCGCCGCGACGTCGATGCGCCCCTTCAGCACCGGCGCCAGCGGGTCGCCGAGCTTCTCGAAGCGCGCCGGGGCCGTCTTGATCGTGAAGCGCGCCGGATCGAGCTGGGCCGGTGACTTCCTCCCAGCGCAGCGGACACGAGACCGTCGCGCCCGGCAGCGGGCGTGCCGAGAACGGCGCGACGACCGTCTGTCCCCGGCCGTTCTGGCCGAAGTCGATGTAGACCTTGCCGCCGCGCGCGCGCAGGGGCCGCGCGATCGTCGAGATCTCGGGCTCCGCCTCGACGCCCATCACCGCCAGGAGCCGCGCGAACGTGCGCGTGACCTCGTAGTCGTAGCCGGCGCCAAGCGGCAGCACGATGTGCAGCCCGGTCGCTCCGGATGTCTTCACGTAGCTCGGCAGCGCCAGGTCGTCCAGGATCGCGTGGAGCGCGCGCGCGACCTTGACCACATCCGTGAACGGCGCGCCCTTGGGATCGAGATCGAGCACGAGCCAATCCGGATGGTCGAGCGACGAGAGCCGCGAGCTCCAGAGGTGCAGCGGAATCGTCCCGAGGTTCACGACGTAGCGCAGGCTCTCGCGATCGTCGACGATGAAGTAATCGATCTCGCGGTCCACGTCGCTGGCATGGATCCGCTCGGTCCGGATCCAGGCCGGCGTCCACTCCGGCGCATCCTTCTGAAAGAACGACTTCCCGTTGATCCCGTCGGGATACCGCGTGAGCACCAGCGGCCTCTCCTTCAAATACGGCAACAACCACGGCGCCACCACCTCGTAGTACTCGACCAGCTCCGCCTTCGTATACCCCTCCTCCGGCCAAAATAGCTTCGCGGGATTCGTGATGGTCACCCGCGTCTGATCCACCGAGCCCGTCCTCGGCTGATCCCCGACGCCCGCGCGCCGCTGATCCGCACCCGCAGCCTCCACGGCATGTGATGAAGACCGTCGAGATGTTGCCCTGCGACCGCCGATGTCACCGCGTGGCGAGGAGGCCGGGGTGGGGGGCAGGGGTCGGGCGGCGTGGACCCCCTCGCCCGCTCTCCGCGGCGCGACGCGCCGCGGGCGGGACGAGCGGGTCCGACTCAGCCCGACCCCTGCCCCCCACCCCGGCCTCCTCGCCACGCGCCACCACCGGCGTCTCGCGCAAGCAATCCTCGGGACGCTTGTCATCCCGCAACCCGAGGAAGGACGGATGCCGAATCCCGCCGTCGCGCGTGAACTCGGAAAAGCGAACCTCTGCGACGAGCCGCGGCTCGACCCAGTGATGGCCACGCCCGACGGGCGTGCCGCGCACGAAGGGCGACGCCGATCGGTCGAGCTGCCGCAGCTTCCCGCTGAGATCCTTGAGCGTGCGCACGTCGAACCCCGTGCCGACCTTGGAGACATAGACGAGCTCGCCCCGGTCGTAGAGACCCAGGTGCAGCGCGCCAAAGTGCGCCCGGGTGCCCTGCGGCGCCGTGTAGCCGCCGATCACGAACTCCTGCCGCAGCTGACACTTGATCTTCAGCCAGTTCGAGACCGCTGCGCGGCGTACGGGCTCTCGCGCTTCTTGGCCACGACGCCTTCCAGCCCCTGCTCGCACGCCGCCGCGAGAAAATCCGCGCCGTGCTCGAGCACGTGATCGCCGAAGTAGACGACGCCGCGCGGCGGCAGCAGGAGCCTCAGGCATTCCTTGCGCGCTTCGAGGGGAAGGCGCCGCAGATCGCGGCCGTCGAGCCCGAGCGCGTCGAAGAGGACGGCGCTGACCGGCACCTCGCCGCGCCCGCGCTCGACGTCAGCGGGCCGCGTGAGGCCCATGCGCTCCTGGAGTCGCTGGAAGCGCGAGCGCCCGCGGTCGTCGAGCGCCACGATCTCACCGTCGAGCACGAAGCTCTTGAGCGGCAGCGCGCGCAGCGCGGCCGTCACCTCCGGGTAGCGCATGGTGACGAGCTGGCCACTCCGCCCGCGGAGCTCGATGTCGTCGCCGGCGCGCGACGCGAGAACCCGCACGCCGTCGTACTTGATCTCGAAGAGCCACACCGGATCCGACGGCGTCTCCTCGACAATCGTCGCGAGCATCAGCAGATCGCCGCTCGGCGCGATGTCCCCGCGCGGAGCCTCGAGCTCGGCCAGACGCCGCCGCAGCGCGTCGACCCGGCCGGTGCCGTCGCGCAGCTCCTCGATCGTGAGCCCCGACAGGACCGACTCGGGATAGCGCTCGGTCGGCTCCGTCTCGCCGACGTACTCGTCGGACTTCTTCAGGAGGAGCCAGTCGCGGCCCTTGCCGCTCATGCGCGCGAGCGTCCATCGTCCGCGCAGCTTGAAGCCGAACAGCTCGAACTCGAGCTTGCCCCGCTCGATCTGCTCGCGCGCCGGCTCGGGCTTCAGGAGCTGGAAGCGGCCGGCGTCCCACACGATCGACGGTCCGGCGCCATAGTTCCCCTCGGGAATGAGCCCCTCGAAGTCGGCGTACTCGATGGGATGGTCTTCGACGTGCACGGCGAGACGCTTCTCGTGGGAACGCACCGACGGGCCCTTGGGCACGGCCCAGCTCTTCAGCACGCCGTCGATCTCGAGCCGCAGATCGTAGTGGAGCCTCCGCGCCGAGTGCTTGTGGACGACGAACCGGCTCCCGCCGGGCGGGCCGGGTCCGCCGAAGGGCTCGGGGGTCGCGGCTGGATCGCGCTTGCGCCGATACTCCTGCAGGTCGCGGCTAGCCACGCAGGACCAGCATGACGGAGAGCGAGGCCATGAGGTTGTCGGCCGCGTGCGCCACCATCGACGGCAGCAAGCTCCCGGTGCGCTCGTACGACCACGCCCACAGGAGCCCGCTCCAGAAGACGGCCGCGAAGCCGAGGGTGCCGTAGCCGTGCGCGACCGCGAAGACGGCGGCGCTGACCACCGCGGCCGGAGCCAGGCCGAATCGCCGGCGCAAGGTCGCGAACAGAAGTCCCCGGAAGACGATCTCCTCGCAGATCGGCGTGAGAATGACCGTGTCGAAGATCGTCATGCCGACCACGGCCCGCGATCCCCACACCAGATCGCGATCGAACCACTCCGTCCAGTGCGCGGAGAGCCCGAACCAGCGCCCGGCCAGATCCACCGCGCCTTCCCCTAGCTGGCCGAGCGCCAGCAAGGTGAGGATGACGAGCACGAGCCGGCGCGCTCCGTGCGACGTCGGCACGAGCCCGAAGCCCTCACGTACGGTTTGACCTGACGGTCGGATCAAGAAAAGCCAGGCGAGGAAGATGAGCGGTACGAAGGACAGGTTCGTCGTCGCGCCGAGCAGCACGCGGAAATACGGGCGTTCGGGCACGAAGGACGACCCGAAGAGGAGCAGGGCGCCGATTGCCCCGCCCCAGATGAGCACGCGGATTCCGTCGCGCCCGCGCCACGCCGGCGGCAGCACGCCGACACTGATCCGATCGAACGCGCGGCGTCGCACGGCGACCCGAACCAGCAGCACCAGCGCGACCACGATGAGCACGACCTCGATGGCCAGGGTCGCGCGCGTGCGGGCGAGCAGGCGAGTGGAACGCGCCTCCTGGGCCGCGGTCGTCGCGGCCAGGAGATCCCGGTCGCCGACGCGCACCGCCAGGCGGGTCGCCATCCGGTCCCTGAACCATCCGGGCTCGAGCACGTCGGCGAGCGCCCCGGGGATGTTCGGCACCGCTTCGTCCGCGTGCTCGTCGCCGAGATACGCGGCACCGACCAGAACCGCGAACGCCGGGAGCGGGTCGGGGCGGCGCTTCCATTCTTCCGTCCGTCGCTGCACGCTGTCCATTCGCCCCGATTCGCCCTCGAGGATCGCCAGGTGCAGATCGACGGTGGGATCGAATGACGCGGCCGAGAGTTCCTCGTACCAGCGAATGCCCTCCTCGAGGTCCTCGGCCGGGTCGGTCGACAGCACGTGATACACGCGCTGCTCCCACGACGGCGCGCGACCGACCGCTTCGTCGATGTCCATCGTGCGGCCGACGATCAGCGCGAGCGCGCGTTCGGGCTGGGACTCCCCGTCCACGCGCGATCCGGCGAACTGGATCCCCACCATCACGCCGATGAAGGTGAGGAGAATGAGCGCCGCGAGAATCGTGACCAGTCCCACCAGCAGCCGCCGTCCGGGCTCGGGAGCCCCGACATCTTGCCGCTCGACGGTGGACGGAACGCTATCCATGGGTGTGATCTGCCCTTCGCGCATCATAGGGATCGCCGTGCTATGGTGCAAACCATGGCGCCGCATTCGATCGGCTCGGGAACGATCTCGTTCGGGCTCGTGTCGATCCCGATCCGGCTGTACACCGCGGCCTCGTCGGCGAACGTCGCGTTCAACATGCTGCACGCGAAGTGCGGCTCGCGGATCAAGCAGCAGACGTTCTGCCCGGTGTGCAACGAGGTCGTCGATCGCGCGTCGCTCGTTCGCGGCTACGAATTCTCCAAGGATCAGTACGTGCGGGTGGCCGACGACGAGCTGAAGGGGCTCGAGGGCGAGGCCTCGAAGATGATCGACATCGCGGAATTCGTGCCGCTGGAGTCCGTCGATCCGATCTACTTCGAGAAAACCTACTTCCTCGGGCCGGACAAAGGCGGCGACAAGGCGTACCGGCTCCTCGCCGATGCGATGACGAAGCAAAAGCGGGTCGCGCTGGCGAAGTTCGTCATGCGCGGCAAGGAGAGCCTCGTGCTCATCCGCCCGGCGCAGGGCGGTCTCATGCTCCACACGATGTACTTCGCCGACGAGGTGCGTGATTTCGGCGAGATCGACCGCGGGCAATCCGCGAAGATCAGGCCGGGCGAGCTCGACCTGGCCGGCCAGCTCATCGACGGGCTGTCGAACGACGAGTTCCACCCGGAGCAATACGAGGACGAGTATCGCCACCGGGTGCTCGACCTGGTCAACCAGAAGGTCGAGGGCAAGGAAGTGACCGTTGCCGCGCCTGAGGCCCCGCGCGCCCAGGTGATCGACCTGATGGAGGCGCTCAAGGAAAGCCTGGCCAAGCGGGTCGCCTCGGGGGAGAAGAGGCCCCTGGCGAAGGCCAAGCGGACCGAAGAAGCCGCCGCCCCCGCACCCCCCAAAAGAGCAGCCGCGAAGAAGTAGCGTTCGGGGTCTCGGGCGTTAGAATGGATCTGGGCCACCCATGCCCAGAATCGCCCTCGAACCACGGTTCCATGTCGAATACCTGTCGATCCTCGACAGTGACGGCAACCTCGACACCGCGCTCGAGCCCAAGCTCGCCGACACGGATCTGAGGTCGCTCTATCGCTCCATGCTGCTCGGCCGTCGGCTGGACGAGCGGATGGTGCGACTGCAGCGGCAGGGACGCATCGGCACCTTCGCGCCGACGAAGGGCCAGGAGGCTGCTCAAGTCGGAAGCATCTTCACCCTGCGGCCGACCGACTGGATGGTCCCCTCCTTCCGCGAGACGGCGGCGATGATCTGGCGGGGTTGGCCGATCGAGAAGCTCCTGCTCTTCTTCTCCGGTCATCTGGAGGGCGGCCAGCCGGCGCCCGACCAGCACGATCTGCCGATCACGATCCCGGTGGCCACGCAGCTCCCCCACGCGGTCGGCCTCGCCTATGCCGCCCAGTACCGGGGTGACGACGTGGTGGTCATGGCGTACTTCGGCGACGGCGCGACCTCCGAGGGCGATTTCCACGAGGCGATGAACTTCGCCGGCGTCTGGCACGTTCCGGTGGTCTTCGTGTGTCAGAACAACCAGTGGGCCATCTCCGTGCCGCTGAAGAAGCAGACGCACTCCCGTACGATCGCGCAGAAGGCGCTCGCGTACGGATTGCCCGGCATCCAGGTGGACGGCAACGACGTGCTCGCGGTCTACGCCGCCGCGCGCGAAGCGGTCGAGCGGGCCCGCGCCGGCGACGGGCCGACGTTGATCGAGTGCGTGACGTATCGGCTGGGGGTGCACACGACGGCGGACGATCCCACCAAGTACCGGAGCGACCTGGAAGTCGCGATGTGGGAGCAGAAGGATCCGCTCACGCGATTCCGGGCCTATCTGGAGAAGCGCAATCTCCTGGAGGAAGGGCTCGAGCAGCGGGTAGACGACGAGATCGCCGAAGCGGTTCGACGCTTCGAGGCGACGCCCTCGGCCGATCCCCTGGTGATGTTCGACCACGCGTACGCCGAGCTCCCGCCGGACGTCCAGGCCCAGCGCGACGCGATGGCCGCCCGCGAGCCGGCGACGCCGGCCCGTCCCGACGCGACACCACCGACCCAGCCCGGGGCCACGCCGATGCGGGGCCAGCGGCTGACGCGGCGCTGACACCATGGCCAAGCTGAACATGGTCAAGGCGCTCAACACGGCGCTCTTCCAGGAGATGGAGCGCGACGCCGACGTGCTCGTCCTGGGCGAGGACGTCGGCGTCGACGGCGGAGTCTTCCGGGTGACCGACGATCTGCAGCGGACGTACGGCTCCCAGCGCGTCATCGACAGCCCGCTCGCGGAAGCGGCGATCATCGGCACCGCGGTCGGAATGGCCCTCTACGGTCTCAAGCCGGTCTGCGAGATCCAGTTCTCGGGTTTCGCGTTCCAGTGCTTCCACCAGATCGAGAACCATTGCGCGCGCTACCGGATGCGCTCGCAGGGACGCTTTCACGTCCCGATGGTCATCCGCATGCCATACGGCGGCGGTGTCCGCGCCCTCGAGCATCATTCGGAATCGGAAGAGCAGTTCTACGCGCACATTCCCGGGCTCAAGATGGTCATTCCGTCGGGCCCTCGAAACGCTCGCGCGCTGCTGGCCGCGGCCATCCGCGATCCCGATCCGGTGATCTTCTTCGAGGCGAAGTCGCTCTATCACGCCGCCAAGGAAGAAGTGCCCGACGAGAGCGAGGTCATCGCGATCGGGCGGGCGCAGGTGGCACGCGAAGGCGACGCGCTCACCGTGATCGCCTACGGCGCGATGCTGCGGGTGGCGCTCGAAGCGGCCGACGTCCTGCGCGACGAGGACGGCGTCGCCGTCGAGGTGATCGATCTCCTCACGGTCTCGCCGCTCGATCGCGAGACGCTCGTCGCCTCGGTCAAGAAGACCGGCCGCGCGGTCGTCGTCCACGAAGCGCCGCGGAGCTTCGGGCCCGGCGCCGAGATCGCCGCCTCGATCATGGACGGCGCGTTCCTCTCGCTCGAGGCCCCGATCCGGCGCGTGACCGCGTACGACGTGCCCTTCGTCGGTTTCGCGCGCGAGAAGTCCAACGTCCCGGATGTGCCGCGCGTCGTCACTGCCGTCCGCGAGACGCTCGCGTTCTGAGTGTGGTGATGGCCGTGTCGTCCGCAACCGGCGAACAAGGCTCGTAGCCATGCCCCGGCCGTTCGTACTCCCAGACCTGGGCGAGGGGCTGACCGAGGCCGAGATCCTGAAGGTTCTCGTCAACGAGGGCGATGTGCTCGCCGAAGACGCGCCGTTACTCGAGGTCGAGACCGACAAGGCGACCGTCGAGATTCCGTCCCCGTTCGGCGGGCGCGTGGCTCGCATTCACGTTCGGCCCGGCCAGAGCGTCAAGGTTGGGGATGTGCTCGTCACGTTCGACGACTCTGCTGGGTTCGGCGCCCGGGGGGCGGGGCGGCGTGGCGGGAGGGCCCGCCGGCTTCGGAACCCCACTCGCCGGCGAGCCCTCCCGCCACGCCGCCCCGCCCCCCCGGCGGCAACCCGTCGCGGCCTCAGGAACGCGCGGGCCGTCGGTTGCTCCGACGAATGCTCCGTCCGATCGTGCTGGCGGGCGCCCGGCGCCGACGGCGACCTTGGGGGCGCCGGTTTCGGTGGGGCCGGTGGCGGCGACGCCGGCGACGCGGCGGCTGGCGCGTGAGCTTGGGGTGGATCTGCGCTCGGTGCGTGGCACCGGACCTGGTGGGCGCGTCACCGACGACGACGTCCGTGGGTTCGGCGGCGCGAGTCGAGCGAGCGCCCCGGCTCCGGCAGCCGGTGACGCGGCCGAGCGGGCGCTGGTGGCAAGGCCGCTGGCGGCGGTCGGTGTCGAGCCGCCGGCGCTGCCGCGGTTCGAGCAGTGGGGGCCGGTGGAGCGGCAGCCGCTGTCGCACCTGCGACGCACGATCGCCGAGCGCATGACGCTCTCGGCCATGCTCATTCCTCATGTGACGCACTTCGATCGCGCCGACATCACCGAGCTCGACGCGATCATCCGGCGCAACGTCGAGCCGGCGCGGGAACGCGGCCTCACGCTCACCCTCACGAGCTTTCTCCTCAAGGCCGCGGCGCTCGCCCTGCAGGAGCACCCGCAGTTCAACGCGAGCCTCGATCCGGCCGCGGGCGAGCTCATCGTCAAGCGCTACTATCATCTCGGGGTCGCGGTGGCGGCCCCGCGGGGCTTGATCGTGCCCGTCATCCGTGACGTCGACCAGAAGCCGATCGTCGAGCTCCAGCGCGCGCTGGCCGAGCTCGCCCAGCGCGTGCGCGAGGGCAAGGCGACGCTCGAGGATCTGCGCGGCGGCACGTTCACGATCACGAATATCGGCGCGCTCGGTGGCACGGGAGCGATCCCCATCATCAACTATCCCGAAGTGGCGATTCTCGGCGTCGCCCGCGGGCGGGAAGAGCCGGTCGTGCACGAGGGCAAGATCGTGCCCCGCATGCTCCTGCCGATCTCGCTCACGTTCGACCATCGCACGGCCGACGGCGCCGACGGGGCCCGTTTCGCCGCGGCGATCGTCCGGCGACTCGAGCGGCCCGAGCAGCTTTTGCTGGAATGGTAATTGGTGTGGCTTTGCGCTTTCAAAAGGAGGTTCTGATGCCCGACCATCGAGACACCTGGTCGAGCGGCGATGCGTATGAACCGTATGTGGGTCGCTGGAGCACTCTGGTTGCGCGGGAATTCCTGCGCTGGCTGGACGCGCCCGAGAACCTGCGCTGGCTCGACGTCGGATGCGGGACCGGTGCCTTGAGCGATGCCATCGTCGCGCGCTGCTTCCCCGACGCTGTCGTCGGCGTCGACCGTTCCGAGGACTATCTCGGCCATGCCCGTTCGCGCGTGACCGACCCGCGGGTCAGCTTCCGGCCCGGCGACGCGCAGGCGCTTCCGGTCAAGGACGCCGAGCACGACATCGTCGTTTCCGGGCTGATGCTGAACTTCGTGTCGGACCAGGCACGCGCGATCGCAGAGATGAAGCGCGCGCTGTCGCCCGGCGGAACCGTGGCCGCGTACGTCTGGGACTACGCCGGCGAGATGCAGCTGATGCGTCGCTTCTGGGACGCCGCGGTCGCGCTCGATCCGCCGGCGCTCGAGCTCGACGAGGGGCGTCGATTCCCGGTCGCGCGGCCGGGCCCGCTGGTCGAGCTCTTCGAGGCGGCCGGCCTCACGCAGGTGCGCGTGCTCGCGATCGACGTGCCCACGCTCTTCAAGGATTTCGACGACTACTGGAAGCCCTTCCTCGGCGGCCAGGCGCCGGCGCCCGGCTACTGCATGTCGCTCACCGAGGAGCGGCGGACCGCGCTCCGCGAGCGCATCCGGTCGACGATCCCGGTCCAGCCGGACGGCAGCATTCATCTGATCGCCCGCGCCTGGGCGGTGCGCGGCCAGACCGAATAGCGCCGGACCGAATAGCGAAGGATCCAGACCGTGGTGATGGGTGACCTCGTCATCGAGGTGGACGTGGCGGTCGTGGGCGGCGGCCCCGGCGGCTACTCGGCGGCGTTCCGCTGCGCCGAGTTGGGGCTCGAGACCGTCGTGATCGACGCCGGCAAGCGGCTCGGCGGCGCCTGTCTCTTCGAGGGCTGCATCCCCTCGAAAGCGCTTCTTCACGTCGCCGCGCTCATCGAGGACGCCGAGCGGGCGCGCGAGCTCGGCGTCGATTTCGGCGAGCCCCGCGTATCGCTCGATCCGCTGCGCAAATGGAAGAGTGAGCGCGTCATCGGCCGGCTCGCACGCGGCCTCGCCTCGGGGGCGAAGGCCAGAAGCGTCGACGTGATCGGCGGGCGCGCGGTGTTCGAGAGCTCGCGCGAGCTCCGGGTCGAGGGCGACGAGCCGCAGAAGGTACGCTTCAAGCACGCGATCGTGGCGACGGGCTCGGCGCCGGCGCGGCTCCCCGACCTGTCCATCGCCGGCGACCGGGTCATCGACTCGACGGCGGCGCTCGAGCTCGCGGAGATACCCGAACGGCTCCTCGTGATCGGCGGCGGCTACATCGGCCTCGAGCTCGGCCAGGTCTACGCGGCGCTCGGGAGCCAGGTCACCCTGGTCGAGATGACCGATGGGCTCCTGCCAGGAGTGGACAAGGCACTCGTCCAGCCGCTCGCCCGCCGGTGCGAGAAGCTCTTCTCGAAGATCCGGCTCGGCACGAAGGTGACCTCGGTCGTGGAGAAAGGCTCGGCCGTCGAGGCGCGGTTCGGCGCGGACGATGTCCAGACCTTCGATCGCGTGCTGGTGGCGGTCGGTCGCCGCCCGGCGAGCGCCGGGCTCGGTCTCGAGCACACACACGCCGGCGTCGACGCGCACGGCTTCGTCGCGGTGGACGAGCGCTGCCGCACGGACGACCCGGCGATCTACGCCGTCGGCGACGTCACCGGTGAGCCGATGCTGGCCCATCGCGCGATGCGCCAGGGCAAGGTCGCGGCGGAGGTGATCGCGGGCCGCCCGTCGGCGTTCGACAACGTCGTCGTGCCCGCGGTCGTGTTCACGGATCCCGAGGTCGCGTGGTGCGGGCTCACCGAGTCCGAGGCGGCGCGCGACGGCCGCACCGTGAAGATCGCGAAGCGCGAATGGGCGGCCTCGGGTCGCGCGCTGACACTCGGTCGCAGTGATGGTCTGACGAAGATCATCGCGGATGCGGACACCGGCCGGGTGCTCGGCGTCGGGATCGTGGGTCCGGGCGCCGGCGAGCTCATCGCCGAGGGCGCCCTCGCCGTGGAGACGGCGATGACGGTCGAAGATCTCGCGATGACCATCCACACGCATCCGACCCTGTCGGAGACGCTGATGGAGGCCGCCGAGTTACTCCTGCAGCAGCCTCGCTGAGCCGGAGCACCTACCCCGCGCGCTTCGCGCCGCCGGCGAACAGGTACGGCCCGTCGAACTCGCCGATGTAGCTCGTGTGCGTGACGAGGCCGGTCTGCGGGCTCCACACGTGGAGCTGGCAGGCCGGCGGCTCCATCGTGAAGGCGAGCGGCTCGTCCTCGAGGTCGAGCGCGACCTGGTGCGCTGTGCTGGGCGCGGTCGTCGCGAGCGTGCCACCCACGAGCGCCTGGATCGGACGATGCAGGTGGCCGCACACGATCCGCTGGACGTGCCGATGCCTGCCGACGACTTCGGCGAATTCGGCCGAGTTCGCCAGACCGTGGGCGTCCATGCGCGCGATCCCCGTCAGGAACGGCGGATGGTGCATGAAAATCACGGTCGGCCGCTCGGGCGCCTCCTCGAGACGCGCCGCGAGCCAGCCCAATCGCTCGGCGCAGAGCAGGCCGCCGACCTGGCCGGGCACGAGCGTATCGAGCGCAACGAGCCGCACCGGGTAGCCCTCGACGATGTACTGCATGAACCGGCCGCCGCGCGGCAGGTACGCGTGATCGGTGAACACGGCCGCGAGCGCGTCGCGATCGTCGTGGTTACCCGGAATGAGGTAGACCGGCATCGGCAGCGGCGCGAGCAGGTCGCGCAGCCGGCGGTATTCCTCCGGCCGTCCGCCGTCGACGAGGTCACCGGTCGCCAGCACGAGATCGGGACGCGGCCTGAGTGCCAGGAGGTGGCTCACGGCGCGCGCCAGATAGGGCGCCGTGTCGAGGCGCCCGTAGGCGAGGACGCCCTCGGGCTTGATGTGCGTGTCGGTGATCTGAGCCATCAGCATGGTCGAGAGTATGGCCCACCTTTCGGCCGAGGGCCACGGCAGCCGACAGGGTAGATCCCATGGCGCGAAGCAGAGTCGAACGCCTGACGACGAGTGCCTAGCGCCTGCTCGGGCCTAGCATACGGTTCGATGGCGCAGGCGAGCGCGTCGCCGCGACACGGGCGTCGCGGTTCGAGCCTTCGGGGCGCCCGAAGAGCGTGAAGGCGCCGGCCAGCGTCGCGCCGAACGCGAGGCAGGCGAGCAAGCCGGCGACGGCGAGCTGGAACAGCGCCGGATCCTTTGCGGCCGCCCATGGCGCGAACCGCAGCGGCGGCGGCATCACCGAGAACCAGCCGACGATCCAGCATGCCAGGCCGTAGATCGTCGCCCAGAATGCCGCCGACTCGCGGCGAAGCCCGGCGGCGGTGTACAGCACGCCGAACAGAGCGCCGATCGCCGTGGCGACCGCGATCTGGACGAGCCAGCCGCCGACCAGGCTGTCCGTGTGGACGGTGTGCGAAACCAGGGTGATCGCGCGAGCGATCTGCCCCTCGTGGCCCTTGATGCCCAGGATCGACAGCACGAACGCGGCGACGATGCCGCCGACGAATCCGGCGCCGGCGCCGATGACGGTTCCCGATCGCATCTTTCACCTCCCGGAGCTTTCCTTCAGGGTTCCGCGCGCGGATGAAACAACGGTGAGAGACGGATGAGAACTCCTATCCTAGGGTCGAGACCTGATGGCGTCCCGGTGGCCGATCCTCGCGCTCGTGACCGTCGCCCACGCGCTCGGCGCGCTCACCGCCCTGGCGGTGGCGCCGCTGGCGCCGTTTCTCCTGGAGTCGCTGGCGCTCTCGCGCGTGCAGGCTGGGCTCTTCCTGCCGGCCGTCTACCTGGGCGGCGTGCTGATGGCCCTTCCGGCGGGATGGTTCACCGATCGCCTGGGCGTGCGCTTCACGTTCGCGCTCGGTCAGCTCGTGGTCGGCTCGATGATCGCGCTCGCCGCGTGGAGCCCGGACTACGGCCTGCTCCTCTTCCTGCTCGTGCTCGGCGGGTTCGGCTTCAGCGTGCTGAACCCCGCGACCGGCCGGGCCGTGGTCGAGTGGTTTCCGCCGCGCGAGCGCGGGATCGCGATGGGTGTGAAGCAGACCGGCCTCACCCTGGGTGGACTGGCGGCGGCCCTGATCTTGCCCCTGATCGCGCGAGCGTGGAGCTGGCGACACGCGCTCGCCACGGCTGGGCTTCTCTCGCTCGCATCGGCGACGCTCGTCGCGATCTTCTACCGCTCGCAGCCGGCTCACCCGAGCGCCGCGCCGGTCGAGCGGGCGCGTCTCTCGGAGCTCGGCGAGTTTCTCCGGCGGCCCCCGGTTCTCGTCGTGTTCGGTTGCGGGCTGGCGCTCTCGATCGCCCAGTCCTCGCTGATGGCCTATCTCGTCCTCTACGCGAAGGACTCGTTCGACGTCTCCGCGGTGCGAGCGGCGCAGTTCCTCGCGATCGCCCAGATCGGCGGGACGGTCAGCCGCGTCCTGTGGGGTGTGGTGTCGGATCGCTCCTTCGGCGGCCGCCGACGTCCGGGTGTCGTCGCCAGCGCCGCGATCGGCGCCGCCGCGTACGCCACGCTCGCGCTCGGGAGCTCACTGCCGACGTGGCTCGTCTATCCGCTCGCCTTCGTCGCCGGCGCGGGCGCCTTCGGCTGGGTCGGGCTCTACTTCGCCCTCGTGGCCGAGATCGGCGGACCGCGCCACGCCGGTCTGCTCACCGGCGCGGCCACGGCCTGCTCGTGGAGCGGCACGCTCATCGGCCCGCCGATCTTCGGGCTCGTCCTCGAAGCGACGGGTGGCTACGCGGTGTCCTGGCTCATCCTGACGACGGTCGCGGTGGCCGTCTCCCTCACCCTTCCGCGCCTGTCGCCGCTGGTGCAGCGCGGCTGACGGCCGATATGGCAGACTAGGCGCGTGAGAACAATTCTCGTGACCGGCTTCGAGCCGTTCGGCGCTCACTCCGTCAACCCCACCGAAGGGCTCGCCAAGGCGATCGACGGGCGGCGCGTCGGCGACTTCTCCGTCATGGGCGTGGTGCTGCCGGTGCATCACGCCGACACCGCGAGCCGGCTCGGTGCGCTCCTCGCCGAGACCAATCCCGAGGCGATCCTCCACCTCGGTCTCGCCGCCGGGCGCGCACGGGTGGCGCTCGAGCGGGTCGCCATCAACGCCATGGACTACGAGGTGCCGGACAACGCGGGCTATCGCGCGAGCGGCGAGCCGTGCGTCCAGGGCGGGCCGACCGCGTACTTGTCCACGTTGCCGTTACCGACCATCGTGAAGGCGCTCGTCGACGAGGGCATTCCCGCCTACACGTCGAACACGGCCGGCACGTATCTCTGCAATCAAACCCTCTACGGGACGCTCCACGCGGTCCGCAACATGCCTCGCCCGCCACGGGTCGGCTTCATCCACTTCCCGCTGCTGCCGGCGATGGTCGCGGCGACGGGACTGGAGCAGGCGAGCATGGACTTTCCGCTCATGCTCCGGGCGGTCGAGACCGTGCTGGGTGTACATCGCCCACGGCGATGGCGAAGCCGGCCGGGCGTAAGGTCACCCAGTACCTCTACTTGACGACCACGGGACGACGCTCGGGCCGGCCGCGAGAGATCGAGATCTGGTTCACGCAACGTGGCGGCCGCTACTACCTGGTCGCCGAGCATCGCGAGCGGGCTCAGTGGGTGCGCAATCTCACGGTCACGCCGCGGGTCGGCGTGCGCGTCGGGCGCCGCTCGTTCGCGGCCCGAGCCCGGGTGGTCGATGCGAAGACCGAGCCCGAGCTGGCGCGAGCCGTGAGGAAGCTGTCGGAGAAGAAATACGGCTGGGGCAACGGCCTCGTCGTCGAGCTCGATCCCACGCGATGAACGTGAAGGCCCTGCTGTTCGACCTCGACGATACCTTGCTCGACTACTCGGGCGGCGCCGATCGCAGCTGGACGGAGGCGTGCGGCGCGTGCTGCACGCCCGAGGGAATCGATGCCGCCGTGCTCGTCGCGACGATCGCCGAGACGCGCCGATGGTTCTGGGACGACCCGGCGCGCCATCGTCGTGAGCGCGTGAACATGCTCGGGGCCTGGCAGCACATCGTGGAGTTCGCCCTCGAGCGGCTCGGCCGACCCGCTCCGGAGCTCGCGGCCGCGGTCGCGCGCGACTACGCGGCCCGACGACGGGCGGCGATGCGCCTGTTCCCCGACTCGCTCGCCTGCCTGACGGAGCTCCGTCGGCGCGGCATCCCGCTCGCGCTCGTGACGAACGGCGACGCCACCCAGCAGCGGGACAAGATCGAGCGACACGATCTCGCGCGCTTCTTCGACGCGATCCTGGTCGAGGGTGAGTTCGGCGTGGGGAAGCCGGACGAGGCGGTGTACCGGCACGTGCTCAAGGCGCTCGGGATGACCCCGGACGAGGCGCTGATGGTCGGCGACCATCTCGAATGGGACGTGGGCGCGCCGCAGCGGCTCGGGCTCACCGGCGTCTGGATGGATCGCGGTGGCGCCGGCCTACCGCACGGCAGCGCCGTGCAGCCGCACCGGATCATCCGCTCGCTCGACGAGCTGACGACGTCCGGCGGCTAGCGCGGAGCTAGTGGCGGCCGTGAAGGATGTCGCACCAGCGCCTGTTGTCGTCGCCGCCCGCCTCGGCGCTTCCCGAGAGGTACGCGGAGGCGGTCACCACTTCGTCGTCGGTGCCATCTCGGGCCGGCGAGTGGGATTCGCACCAGCGCACGTCGAGAATCTCCAGGCTGGGGTCGGCATCTGGCTCACAACCGGGACAATAGGCGCGAGCGACACACGGGGTGTCCGGAAGGTAGTCCGTCACCGGTTTATGGCGAGAATCTGCATCGCCATTCCTTTCTCATAATAGAGTAGCCAGCAGCTCGTACCTGCAAGAATTAAACCGCCGGGCAGTCGCGAGCGACCAAAGTCGAGCGAACGTTGTCAGGCAAACAATTTCAAGCTGATGCACCAGGGCGAAACGTCCTGGAAAATCCCTGACCGCAATGAAGGCCTTACATAGTGAGGCGCAAATCGAGCCTTCCGAGCCGTCGGGCCATGACGGAAATGTCAGCAGGCCTGAGACTGGCTGACATTGAGTGGCTTCCGCAGCGACCTTTAACGTAGACTCCTCCTGGCGACGCCTTCACGATGCCTTCTAAGGATTCGACGTCCGGGGACCGCTTCGTAATCCAGGGCGGCTACCCTCTCGGGGGCGACGTCATCCCGAGCGGGAACAAGAACGAGGCCCTCCCACTCCTCGCCGCGGCACTGCTCGCCTCTGGACCAGTGGTGATCGAAAACGTGCCGCGCATCCGCGACGTCACGACTCTGATCGAGCTGGTTCGGGCTCTCGGCGTTTCGGTGGACTGGTCGGAGGAGCACTCGGTCACCGTCGACGCCAGAGGCCTCCGTGAGTCACGGCCCGACTCGGATCTGGCCGCCGAGATCCGGGCGTCGTTTCTCCTGGCGGCGCCCCTGCTGGCCCGGACGGGTCTCGCCGTCCTGCCCCGGCCGGGCGGCGACAAGATCGGGCGCCGCCGGCTCGACACCCACCTGCTGGCGCTCCGCGAGCTCGGGGCCCGGATCAACCTGGACGACGCGTACTACCGCCTCGAGCTCGCCGGCCGATTCCGCGGGGCTGAAGTGTTCCTCGACGAGGCCAGCGTGACCGGCACGGAGACCGCGGTCATGGCCGCCGCGATGGCCGACGGGACCACCCGGCTCCTGAACGCGGCCTCGGAGCCGCACGTGCAGGGGCTCTGCCATGCCCTGAACGCGATGGGCGCCCGCATCCGTGGCATCGGGAGCAACGTGCTCGAGATCGACGGCGTGCGCGAGCTCCGGCCGGCGCGCCATCGAGTCGGCCCGGATCACATCGAGATCGGCTCCTTCGTCGCGGTGGCCGCGATGACCGGCGGCGCGCTGCGCGTGCGCGAGGTGGCGCCCGATCACCTCCGGATGATCCGCCTGGTGTTCGCGCGGCTCGGAGTGGAGACCCACATCGACGGTGAGAGCCTGCAGGTGCCCGCGTCGCAGAAGCGGACGATCGTGTCCGATGTCGACGGCGGCATCGCGAAGGTCGACGACGCGCCGTGGCCGGGCTTTCCGGCCGACCTCACGCCCCTGGCGCTCGTGCTCGCGACGCAGTGCGAGGGCACCGTGCTGATCCACGAGAAGCTCTTCGAGAGTCGGCTGTTCTTCGTCGACAGCCTGATCGCGATGGGCGCCCGCATATTATTGAGCGATCCGCACCGCGCGCTCGTGATCGGCCCGAGCCGCCTGCACGGCGCGACGATCGTCTCGCCCGACATCCGCGCCGGCATGGCCCTCATCGCCGCCGCGCTCGCGGCGCAGGGTCGATCGGTCATTCGCAACGTCCAGCAGGTGGATCGCGGCTACGAGCGGATCGACGAGCGCTTGACGGCGCTCGGCGCGCGCATCGCGCGCGAGTAGCACCACGTCCCTCACCCGAAGCTGACAGGAGGCCATGCATGCATGGCAATCGAATTCGTGGACTGTGCGCCGGCGTGATCGTCGGCGTGCTCGCGCTCGCCGTCGTCGCCACGCTGCCGGCCGGCGCCGACGAGACGTGCAACTCACCCTACATGGGCAACCTGATCAAGGGACAGGAAGACTACCTCTACGTGTGGGCGCTCGGCGTGAAGGGCATGGGAGACGGCTCCGACAAGCTCGTCACGATCGACGTGAACCCCGCGTCGAGTCGCTACGGCAAGGTGATCCACAAGATCTCGGTGCGGGGGCAGGGCGAAGCGCACCACATGGGCTTCACCGACGACCGGCGCTTTCTCTGGGCCGGCGGCCTCGACAGTAGCCGCATCTCGATCTTCGACGTCGGCACCGATCCGGCCAAGCCCAAGCTCGTGCGGACGATCTCGGACATGCCGGCCAAGACCGGGTACGTCGGCCCGCACACCTTCTACGCGATGCCCGGCCGCATGATCGTCCAGGGCCTGTCGAACAACAAGGACGGCGGCGGCGTGACGGGCATGGCGCTCTACAGCAACAAGGGCGAGCTGGTCGCCACCTATCCCATGCCGACGACCGACGGCGGTGACGGCTACGGCTACGACGTCGCGATCAACCCGCAGAAGAACGTCATGCTGACGTCGAGCTTCACCGGGCGCACGAACTACATGCGCGCGCTCGGCGATCTGGTGAAGGACGGCGAGGCGATGAAGAAGTTCGGCAACACGATGGTGGTCTGGGATCTCAAAGCGATGAAGGCGAAGAAGGTCCTGAGCGTCCCCGGCGCCCCGCTGGAGATTCGCTGGTCGCTCAAGGACGGCGACAGCTGGGCGATCACCGCCTCCGCCCTCACCTCGAAGCTCTGGCTCATCAAGCCCGACGCCTCGGGTGATTGGCAGGCCAAGGAGGTCGCCATCATCGGGGATCCGACGAAGATCCCGCTGCCGGTCGACATCAGCATCAACAAGGACGGGACCGGGCTCTGGGTCAACACGTTCATGGACGGCAAGACCCGCTACTTCGACCTGTCCAACCCGGAGCAGCCGAAGCAGACGTACGAGAAAGTCACCGGCAAGCAGGTCAACATGATCTCGCAGAGCTGGGATGGCACGCGCGTCTACATCGCCTCCTCGCTGCTCGCCAACTGGGACAAGGGCGGCGCGGACGACGAGCAGTTCGTGCGCGGCTTCTCCTGGGACGGCAAGGAGCTCAAGCCGGCCTTCGAGGTCGACTTCTACAAGGAGAAGCTCGGCCGCGCGCACCACATGAAGCTCGGCTCGAAGGCCATGAAGGCCGCGTATGGGCTCGAGCGTACCGCCACGCTTCGCTGATTCACGCCTCGCGGTGATCCTCGCGGCGGTCGCCGCCGCCGCGGGGATCGTCGTCGCGCCGGGGATCGTCGTGGACGCGCACGAGCCCGACGTGCCGGGCGCGGTCACGATGGACTTCGTGCCCCCGCCGGCCGGCAGCTACGCGCTGCCCGCGATCATGCGGGCGCCGGATGGTCCGGTGCTCGATCCGGACGGCCGCCGGCTCCCGCTGTCGCGCTTCACCGCGGGAAAGATCACGCTCCTCGGATTCATCTACACCTCGTGCGCCGACGCGCGCGGCTGTCCCCTCGCCTATCAGGTATTTCACACCGTGCGGCATCGCGTGTCCGAGGATGCCGAGCTGCGCGATCGCGTACGCCTGGTCTCGCTCAGCTTCGATCCGGCGCGAGACACGCCGGACGTGATGCGCCACTACGCGGCGGGAGCCCCGCCGAACGGCGTCGAGTGGGCCTTTCTCACGACCGAGCGGCCGCGAGCCCTGGTGCCGCTGCTCGACGGCTTCGGCCAGGACGTGCGCGTCGAGATCGACGCGCAGGGGCGGCCGGCCGGGCCGCTCGCGCACGTCCTCAAGGTGTTCCTGCTCGACGAGCACGCGGTCGTCCGCGAGATCTATACGACCGCGTACCTCTTTCCCGAGGTCATCATGAACGACATCAAGACGATTCAGCTCGAGGACCGGCTGCCGCGCAAGGTCGTCCGGTGAGCCCGGCGGCGCGCGCGCCCAAGGCGTCGGTGCTCGTCACGACCGAGTGGCTCGCCCAGAATCTCGGCAAGCGCGACGTCCGGGTGCTCGATGGCTCCTGGCACATGCCGCAGCTCAAGCGTGACGCGCGGGCCGAGTTCGCTCAGGCGCACATCCCGGGCTCGGTGTTCTTCGACATCGACGCGATCGCCGACCACGGGACGACCTTGCCGCACATGCTGCCGCGCGCCGCGGACTTCGCCGGGAGCGTCGGACGACTGGGGATCGGCAGCCGTGACCGGGTGATCGTCTACGACACGCGGGGCGTGACGAGCGCCGCGCGCGTCTGGTGGACCTTTCGTGTGTTCGGTCACGACAAGGTCTTCGTGCTCGACGGCGGCCTCCCGCGGTGGCGGGCCGAGGGTCGTGCCGTGCAATCCGGCACGCCGGCGCCGAAGCCGCGCCGCTTCACCGCGCGCCTGCGGCGAAGCCTCGTCCGCGACCTCGCGGGCATGCGCCAGAACCTCACGACGCGCAAGGCCCAGGTGCTCGACGCCCGGTCGCGCGGCCGCTTCGCCGGCACGGATCCCGAGCCGCGTGCGGGTCTCCGGGGTGGCCACATCCCCGGGAGCCTCAACCTTCCCTACGACGAGCTCTACCAGAAGGACGGCACCTTCTTGCCGGCCGACGATATCCGGCGCAAGCTCGAGGGAGCGGGAATCAATCTCGCCAAGCCCGTCGTCACGTCGTGCGGGTCCGGAGTGACCGCCTCCGTGCTGGCGCTCGGCTTCCACGTGATCGGGCGGCCGGACGTCGCGGTCTACGATGGCTCCTGGACCGAGTGGGGCGGGCGGGACGACACGCCGATCGAGACATAGGAGATGCTGCAATGCCGCTGAAGCTGTCCGACGATCTCAAGGCGCTCGTGCGCGGCGCGAACTTCGCTCATCTCGCGACCCTGATGCCCGACGGGTCGCCGCAAGTCGCGCCGGTCTGGGTCGATCTCGACGGGGATTTCATCCTCGTCAGCACCGGCGAGGGGTCGCTGAAGGCGAAGAACACCCGGCGCGACGCGCGCGTCGGCCTCTCGATCATCGCGCATGGACAATCCGTATCGAGAGGCGCAGATCCGCGGACGGATCGTCGAGCGCCGCCCCGACGCCGACTTCAAGACGATGGACCGGATCTCGCGCAAGTACACGGGCAAGCCGTTTCCGTTCCGCGACAACCCCGCGCAGCGGGTCGTCCTCGCGATCGAGGTGGAGCGGGCGCGCTACGCCGTTCTGCCCTTCGTCCACGCTCCGGCGTAGCGGCGCCGGCGCCCGGATCAGGGCTCGGCCGGACCCATGCCCTTGAACACGAACTTCTGGGCCCGCTTGCCCGAGTCGACTTCCGCCGTGTAGACGTTGCCCTTGGAGTCGACCGCCAGGTTGTGCACCCAGTGGAGCTGACCGGCCTGCCGCCCGTTGCGGCCGAACTTGCCGACGATCTGGCCGTTGTCGCGTAGCAAGGTCCAGATGTGGTTGTTCTCGCCGTCGGCGTTGTAGAGCCAGGTCTGCGGCGCATCGTGCGAGACGTCGAGGTCCCAGACCGAGCCGTTGCCGCGCGTCGCCGGGGCGACGATGAACTCTTTCACGAACGTGCCGTCCTTCTTGAAGACCTGGATGCGGTTGTTCATCCGGTCGCACACGTAGAGCAGCCCGTCCTTCGCCAGGCGCGCGCAGTGCACCGGATTGCCGAACGACTTCACGCTCGGATCGCCGGGCGGCCGGCCGTTCGCGCCCCAGTGCCGCTTGTAGGCGCCGGTCTGCGCGTCGAAGACGATCACGCGGTGGTTCTTGTACCCGTCGGCGATGAACAGCTCGTTCGTCGCCGGGTCGACGTTCATGTTCGCGGGCCGGCCGAGGTGCGTGGTGTCGCCGTCGCCGCCGGTCTGGTCGGCCTTGCCGATCTGGAGGAGAAATTTCCCGTCGCGGGTGAACTTGAGCACCTGATGATCCTTCGCGTCGTTGCCGCCGATCCACACGTTGTCCTGATAGTCGACGAAGATCCCGTGCTCGTTCAGGGGCCACTCGTAGCCCGCGCCGGGGCCGCCCCACGAGCGCACCAGCACGCCGTCGCCGTCGAACTCGAGGACGGGCGGCGCCGGGGCGCAGCAGAGCGAGCGCGGCGGATTCAACGTTGCGCCGCGTTCGTCCTCGGTCAGGGTCCGCGGCCGCTGGATGACCCAGACGTGGTCGTGGCGATCCACCGCGACGCCGGCGGCCTGACCCATGAGCCAGTTGTTCGGCAAGGGCTTGGGCCACCACGGATCGACCTGGAACTTCGGCGCCTGCCCCTCGCCCGGCCGCTGGGCCGTGACGGTGCTCGTGAAGACGACGGTGAGCGCGATCAGCGATGCCAGCGCGAGCGAGCCGGTCACGAGCCAGAGACGACGGGTCATGCGGTGGTCTCCTCGAGCCCGAAGACCTTGGCCAGGAGCTCGTAGGACCGGCGCCGGGCCTTCGGATCGTGGGTGATCGTGACGACGATCAGCTCGTCGGCCTCGTAGTCGGCGGCGAGCGCCTCGAGCCGCTCGCGCACCTGCTCGGGAGTGCCGGCCACCGTGCGCTGCTGCGCGTGGTGGAGGATGGCGAGCTCGCGCTCCGAGTACGGATACGTCTCGGCCTCCTCGACGGACGGATAGCGGCCCGCGCGCCCCGTGTAGAGACGCACGATGAAGAGATGGCGGCTCCGCGCCAGGCGCTGAGCCTCCGCCTCGGTGTCGGCGCAGACCGCGAAGACGGCGACGCTCGCCCGCGGTGCTTCGAGCCACTGGGACGGCTTGAACTGCCGCCGATAGGCGCGGGTGACCTCGGCGCCGCCATCCTGGTTGATGAAGTGCGCGAACGAGAAGCCGGTGCCGAAGTGCGCCGCGATCGCGGCGCTGGCGTCGCTCGAGCCGAGGAGCCACATCTCCGGCGCCGTCGGACCGGTCGGCATCGCGAGGACCTGAGAAAATACGTGGCCCTGCGGCAGGGCGCCGTGGAGGAAGCCGACCAGGTCAGCGACCTGCTGCGGGAAGTATTCGGGGCTGCCGTCGTCGCGCAGCGCGCGCGCCGTCAGCTGATCGCTGCCCGGCGCCCGACCGATGCCGAGATCGATCCGCCCGGGAAAGAGCGTCTCGAGCACGCGGAAGCTCTCGGCGACCTTCAGCGAGCTGTAGTGCTGGAGCATGACGCCGCCGGAGCCGACCCGGATCCGCGCGGTGCGCGCGGCGACCTGGCCGATCAGCACCTCGGGGCTCGAGCCGGCCAGCCCCGGCGTCGAGTGGTGCTCGGCGAGCCAGTAGCGGTGGTAGCCGAGGCGGTCGCACAGCTCCGCGAGCTCGAGCGTTTCGTGGATGGCGTCGGACACGACACCGCCGCTGCGCACGGGCGATTGGTCGAGTACACCCAGCCGGAGCATCTAGTTGATCCGCTTCTCGCGGCCCTTCCACTCTTTCTCGCGAAGGACGAACTTCTGGACCTTGCCGGTCGACGTCTTCGGCAGATCGCCGAACTCCACCGCCGCCGGGCACTTGAAGTGCGCGATGTGCTGGCGGCAGAACTCGATGATCTCCGGCTCGGTGGCCTTCTGCCCGGGCTTGAGCGTGACGAACGCCTTCGGCCGCTCGCCCCACTTGTCGTCGGGCACCGCGACCACCGCGCACTCGAGCACCGCCGGGTGCCGCGCGACGCACTGCTCGACCTCGATCGTCGAGATGTTCTCGCCGCCCGAGATGATGATGTCCTTCTTCCGGTCGCGCAGCTCGACGTAGCCGTCGGGATGCCACACCGCGATGTCGCCGGAGTGGAACCACCCGCCGCGGAACGCCTCCGCCGTGGCTTCGGGTTGACGAAAATAGCCCATCGCCGCGTTGTTGCCGCGCATGATGACCTCGCCGAGCGTCTCGGCATCGCGCGGCACATCGCGCATCTCGCTGTCGACCACGCGTACGAGATCGAAGATCGCGTAGCCCTGGCCCTGACGCGCGGCCAGCCGCGACTGCTGGTCGAGCGGCAGCGCGTCCCACTCCTCGTGCCACGCGCACACCGTGTGCGGTCCGTACGTCTCGGTGAGCCCGTAGACGTGCACGGGGCGGAAGCCGAGCTCCTTGAGCCGGCCGAGCAAGGTCGGCGAGGGCGGCGCGCCCGCCACGCAGACGGTGACGGGGCGCTCGAGCTTGTGGGCCTTCGGATCGTTGACGACGCCGATGTGGACGGTCGGCGCGCCGTTGTAGTGGGTGACGCCTTCCTTGTCGATCATCTCCCAGATGCGCGAGGGCTCGACCCGTCGCAGGCAGATGTGCGTGCCGCCGACGGCCGTCACGCCCCACGTGAAGCACCAGCCGTTGCAGTGGAACATGGGCAAGGTCCACAGGTACCGCGCGTCGAAGCCCATCTGCGATTCGAGCACCTCGCCGAGCGCGTTGACCCAGGCGCCGCGGTGCGAATACATGACGCCCTTGGGCCGGCCCGTCGTGCCCGAGGTGTAGTTGATCGCGAGCATCTCTTCTTCGTCCTTCAGCCAGCTCTCGACCGGCGACGGCGAGCCGCCGGCGAGGAGATCCTCGTACGGATCGCCCGGCGCGCCGGTGTCGTCCACGCGCACGACGCGCAGGCCGGACAGCGGCAGCGGCTTCACGAGCGGCTCGAGCTCCGCATCGACGAAGAGAAACCTGGCGCCGGAGTGCTCGAGGATGTAGCCGATCTCGTCCGAGCTGAGCCGCGTGTTGATCGCGACGAGCACGCCGCCCGCGGCCGGCACGCCGTAGTGCGCTTCGAGCATCGGCGGGATGTTCGGACACAGGAACGCCACGCGGTCGTGCTTCTCGAGGCCGGCCGCGCGCAACGCCGAGGCGAGCCGATTCACACGCTCCTCGAGCTGCCGGTAGGTGTAGCGGCGCGCGCCGTGCACGACCGCGGTCTTGTCGGGAAACACGTACGCGCTTCGCGTGAGGAAGCTCAGCGGCGACAGCTCGGTGCGATACACGTGGCGAAACTCGCTCATTGACGCTCCTTGGAACGGGTTGGCGCAAGTTTACCCCATGAGCACTTGCGCCGGGCGGGCGCGCCGCTTACGCTCCCTGGCGATTCGCCCATCGACAGAGGAGGAGCGCATGAACGACGTCTCGCGGCGGCATTGGCTTGGATCGGCGGCAACCCTCGGTGTCGCGGCGGCGCTGGCCGGCTCGGCGACGGCGCAGGGCCGTCCCTCGGCCGACGATCTGATCCGCACCGTGAAGGGCGCGAGGATGTTCGACCTCTCCTTCACGTGGAACGAGCAGTCGCCGGTCCTCAACCTCAACCCGCCCTACTCGTTCGCGCTCAACCGCACGCACAAGATGACGTACGAGATCTTCGGCCAGGCGCCGGGCAGCCAGGTGTCCTGGGCGTCGGACATCATGTACTTCAGCGGCCAGCACGGCGCGCCGACGATCGACGCGATCGGCCACATCGGGCGGAACCTGAAGCTCCACGGCGGCGTCGACGCGGTCGCCGCGACGTCCACGCCGGCCGGCATCGGCGCGAATCTCGGGATCGAACACTTCCCCGCCGATCTCATGGTGAACCGCGTGGTCCTCCTCGACGTCGCGCGGCAGATGGCGAGCGGCCGCCCCGACCCCCTGGCGCCCGGCTTCGAGATCACCGGCGCGCACCTCGAGCAGACGGCGAAGGCGCAGGGTGTCGAGGTGCGCAAGGGCGATTCGGTGATGATCCGCACGGGCTGGGGCCAGTACTTCGCCAAGGACAACGCGAAGTATCTGGGTGAGCAGTCGCCCGGCCCGGGTCAGGACGGGGCGCGCTGGATCATCGACAAGAGCGTGCGGCTCGCGGGCGACGACACCGCGACGTTCGAGAAGCGCCCGGCCGCCTACGGCAAGGAGCTCTTCAGCGTCCACATGATGCTGCTGGCCGACAGCGGCATCTACATCGTGGAGAACTGCAATCTCGAGGCGCTGGCCGACGCGAAGGCGTACGTCGCGCTGCTGATCCTGACGCCGTTGAGGATCCAGGGCGCCACCGGCTCGCCGCTGCGGGCGATCGCGCTGGCGCCCTGAGTCGCTATCTCGGCTGCGAGGTCAGGCGCTGCCGATCCACTCGTGAAAGCTGATCGGTCCTTCGGTCGTGACGGCGGTGAAATCGGGAGCGGTATCTCCGAGCTGCAAGCTCATGCGCGGTCTCCGGCCTGGGTCGCCACGCGGACGATGTAGTCCGCGAACGGCGGAAACGGGTCGAACCCGAGCACCGCCGGGGCGTTGGCGACGAAGTTCGACGTGGCATTCACGTCGTAGAAATAGACGCGGCCGTCCTCGCGCCCGACGAGATATTCGATTCCGCCGACGTCGATCGACGCCCCGCGCGCGAGGGCTCGGGCCTGGTCGACCACGGCCGCCGGGGCGTCATAGCGCGTCACCTGGAGCCCCGGCTTGGCCTCGACCGGGCACGCGCCGAGCTCGGCGCTCGGCGCGGCATCGGGCACCCGACAGATGTCGGCCGGGCAGAGATTGAAATCGGATGCCGGGCGGACGATTCGGATCGCGTACAGATACCGGTCGTCCAGCACCTCGACCCGAACGATCGCACCGTCCTGGGACTCGATGAACTCCTGCACCAGCGCCGTTCCGTCCGGGCCGAAGTCGAGCGCGGCCGCCCTCGACTCGAGGTCCGCGCGTGTTTCGAATCGCTCGATGAGCGCGCCCGAGCCGCCGATGTTCGGCTTGACGAGGAGCGGGAATCGAAGCTCGGCGCTCGCCTTCAAGACCTGGTCGCGGTGGTTCACGACGACCGTCCGCGGATAGTTGATGCCCAGACGCTCGAAGAGACCGAGCTGGAGCGCCTTGGATTTCTCGAAGCGATAGGCGCGAACCGGATTGATGACCGGCACCCCGAGCGACTCCCAGTGCGCGAGCAGCGCCTCGGCGTAGAAGAGGACGCCGCCGTGGCCGCGCCGGTGCGACGAGGGACTCGTGCGATTGACGATGACCGAATAGCGCGGGACCCGATCGCGCGGGTCGAAGCCGTGGTTCGAGTGGTCGATCTTCTCGAACGGCAGCCGCCGATGCTCGAGCTCGGCGATGAGCCTGGCCGACCACTCCGGATGCTCGTCGAGGATGCCGATGGGCGCGGACAGTCGAACGTTCACTGAGCGACCTCCATAGCAATACGGTTGTCGTCGAACCACTGGAGCCGGTCGCGGAGCGCGACCACGTCGCCGATCACGATCACGACCGGGGGCTCGAGCCGAGCTCTGGCGGCGCGGGCGGCGATATCCCTGAGGGTGCCCGTGACCGTCTCCTGGGCGCTCGTGGTCCCCCAGCGCACCAGCGCGACCGGCGTCGTCGCGGGGCGTCCGTGCGCGATCAGCTCGCGCGTGATCCGGGGAAGGCTCTCCACCCCCATCAAGACCACCAGCGTGTCGGCCGAGCGTGCGAGCCGCGCCCAGTCGACCTTCGACTCGCGTCCTGATGCGCTCGCGTGGCCCGTGACCACCGTGAACGAGGACGCGACGCCGCGATGGGTGACGGGAATTCCGGCGTACGCCGGCACGGCGACCGCCGAGCTGACGCCGGGGACGACCTCGAACGGGATCCGCGCGCGCGCCAGCGCCTCGGCCTCTTCGCCGCCGCGCCCGAACACGAACGGGTCGCCCCCCTTGAGCCGCACGACCCGCCGGCCGCGCCGCGCGTGCAGGATCAGGAGCGCGTTGATCCACTCTTGCGGCAACGCGTGGTTGCCGGACGCCTTGCCCGCGAAGATGCGCCGCGCGCGCGGCGCTTCGTCGAGCAGCCGCGGATCGACCAGCCGATCGTAGACGACGACGTGCGCGCGCCGCAGGAGCTCGAGACCGCGCACCGTCATGAGGCCGGGATCTCCCGGGCCCGCGCCGACGAGGGCGACCGTGCCGGCTTTCACGAGTCCACTCCGAGCAGCTCGAGCAAACGCTGCTTGGCATCGTCGCGGCCCCGTTCGACGATGAGCCGTCGAACTTCCGGGCCGAGCGCGCGCCGCCAGGCGTCGGCGGCCACCGGCCGTCCCAACGCCCGCACTTCGCGCCGGGCCTCGGCCGCGATCGCCGCCAGGGTCGCGTAGTCATCGGTCAGGTAGGTCTCGAGCTCCTCGCGGATCGCGCGCGCGAGGGCGGGGCTCGAGCCGCCGGTCGCGATGGCGACGGTGAGATCGCCGCGGCGAACGAGCGCCGGCAGGATGAACGTGCAGCGCGCCGGATCGTCGGCGGCGTTGATCCAGACGCCGCGCGCCCGCGCCTCCCGGGCCACCGCCGCGTTCACCGCGCCCGCATCGGTCGCGACGAACGCGAGATCCGCCCCGTCGAGATCGCCGTCGCGATACTCGCGTGCTTCGTGCTCGATGCGACCCTCGGCGGCCAGCGCCGCCAGGGTCCGCGTCAACCGAGGGCTGATCCCCGTCACGCGCGCGCCCGCCGTCAACAGGCCGTCGACTCGTCGCCCGGCGATGATGCCCCCGCCGACCATGACGCATCGGCGGCCCGCGAGGTCGAGAAGCACCGGGTAGTAGCCCATCTCAGCCGTCGACGCCGTGCGGCGGTCGGTCCGCGGCGGCATCGCGCGCCACGGCCTCGACGAGCTCGCCGGCGAGCAGGCCGCGCAGCTCCTCGTCGGTGTGACGGGCGGCGAACTGGCGGAAGTTCTCGTCGTCTCGTCGCTCGGCCTGGAAGGCGCGCAGCAGGCGCTCGATCGCCGGCGCCACCCCGGTCGCCGGCAGACGCAGCCCGATCGGCCGGGCAACGGCCTGATGCCGGCCGACGGCGCCCCCGACGCAGAAGTAGTAGGCGTCGACGACCACGCCGTCCACCTTGACCTTCTTGCCCTCGATCCCGAGGTCGGCGATCCAGTGCTGACCGCAGCTGTTCGGGCAGCCC
The DNA here is from genome assembly GCA_963789955.1 of uncultured Candidatus Rokubacteria bacterium. Taxonomy (GTDB): domain Bacteria; phylum Methylomirabilota; class Methylomirabilia; order Rokubacteriales; family CSP1-6; genus AR31. Next base: position 162,317 of record CAWBMV010000001.1, on the reverse strand, counting down.
GTGACGTTGATCCGAAGCTGCTGGTCGAACCCCGGCAGCCGTTGCTCAAGGCTCTCGACGAGCCCGCGCGCGAAGCCCTTGGTCTCGGTGAGCGCCAGCTTGCAGAACTCTGAGCCCGTGCAGGCGACGGTGCCGCGGCGAAAGGGCGAGGCATCGATCGCGAAGCCGGCGCCCTCGAGCTCGCGCGCCAGTGCCTGAGCGCTCTCGCGGCGAACGTTCGGGATCAGGAAGTTCTGCATGCTCGTCGTCCGGACCGCGCCGGAGCCGTAGCGATCGGCGAGCTCGGCGGCGACCCGCATCTGGTCCGCCGTGAGGCGCCCGCGCAACACGGCGACGCCGACGTAGCAGTAGCCCGGCTGCTGCTGCGCGTGGATGCCGACGTGGTCGCGGTACGCGTCGTCGGGCGGGTCGTCGGGAACGCCCGGCGCCAGCGGAGCGCCCAGGCGCGCCTCGATCTCGGCTTTGAAGCGCTCGGCCGTCCAGCCGTGCTGGAGGAACAGGAACTTCAGACGGGCGCGCTCGCGGTTCTGACGGAGCACGTCGGAGTCGCGGAAGATCTCGGCGATCGCCCGGAATACTCCGAGCGCCTGAGCGCGCGGCACGAACGCGTCGAGCTTGACGCCGAGGTGCGGGTCGGTCGAGAGCCCGCCCCCGACGCGCACGGCGAAGCCGATCTCGCCGCTCGCCGGGTGGCGAACCGCCGTGAGACCGATGTCGTTGACCTCGGGATACGTGCACCAGGCACGGCATCCCGAGATGGAGACCTTGAACTTTCTCGGTAGGTTGTAGAAGGCGGCGTTCCCGTTCACCAGCTCCGTCGCCTCCCGGACGAGCGGCGAGGCGTCGACCAGCTCCTCGGCGTCGAGTCCCGCGACCGGGCAACCGGTGACGTTGCGCGTGACGTCGCCGCACGAGCCCATCGTGGTGACGTCCTTGAGCCAGAGCGCCTGGAACACCTCCGGCAGGCTCTCGAGCGTCACCCAGTGCAGCTGAAAGTTCTGGCGGACCGTGATGTCGGCGATCCCGCGTCCGTGCCACTCGGCGAGGTCGGCGATCGTCCGGAGCTGACGTGAGTCGAGAACACCGTTCGGAATGCGGATCCGCACCATCAGATGGCGAACCGCCTTGCCCTCGCCGCCCTTGCCGCCGATCGCGCCGACGCCGTCGCCCTGCGTGTAGATGCCCCACCAGCGGAAATACGCGCCGAACCACTCCGGGGGCACGGAGTCCCAGCCTTCGCGCGCGAACCGCTGGATGTCGGCATAGGCCTCCCACGGATTCAGCTCACGCTTGAGCCGCTCGACCCGCTGTGCCTTCGTCTCTTTCACGGTTTCGCTCATCAGTGCCTCCAGAAACAAAAGGCCGGGAGGCGGGCCTCGCGTCGGCCCTCCTCCCGGCCCATGTCTTTTGGTTTCGACGTCGCCTACGAGGGAGTCACGTCTCCGATGTACCGCAGTGGAACCTGCACCCACGCTTTACATCGCGCACACTTGGCCGTCACGCGCCCGGTGGGAAAGTCGACCTTGATGATGGCGTTGTGGATGACGACCTCATCCTGGAGCGCCACCACGACCTTTGCCCGGCACACCGGGCAACGGAGCGACGTCGCGTGCTCGACCTGCGTAGTCATCTCGAATCGATGGCAAAATACACATTGTCGATCGAGATTGTCAAGAGGTAGCCGGTGGCGGCCCGAGCGCCGGCCGTGCTAACGTTCCCGGGCGCCCGGGGGCGAATCGCAGGAGGACTCAACCAATGACCAAGAGTGTCTACGACGAGACATACGCGCGGTCGATGCGGGACCCCCAGGGGTTCTGGGCCGCGGCCGCGGAAGACATCCACTGGGACCGGCGGTGGGATCGAGTGTTCGACGACTCGCGCCGTCCGTTCTACCGGTGGTTCGTGGGTGGCGAGCTCAACACCTGCTACAACGCGGTCGACGTGCACGTCGACCGCGGCCGTGGCAAGCAGCGGGCGCTGGTCTACGACAGCCCGGTCACCGGCACGGTGCGGACGTACACCTATTTCGAGCTTCGCGACGCGGTCGCGCTCTGCGCCGGCATGCTCCGGCGTCTGGGGATCGAGAAGGGCGACCGCGTGATCATCTACATGCCGATGGTGCCCGAGGCCGTGATCGCGATGCTCGCGTGCGCGCGCCTGGGCGCGATTCACTCCGTGGTCTTCGGCGGCTTTGCCTCGAACGAGCTGGCCAAGCGGATCGACGACGCCAAGCCGAAGGCCATTCTCTCGGCGTCCTGCGGCATCGAGGTCAATCGCGTCATTCCCTACAAGCCGCTGCTCGACGGCGCGATCGAGCTGGCGCAGCACAAGGTCACGCGCTGCGTGATCTTGCAGCGGCCGCAGGAGGCCGCGCCGATGGTCCGCGGGCGCGACCTCGACTGGAACGAGGCGCTGGCCGCCGCGGCCCCCGTCGACTGCGTGCCGGTCCTCGCCACGGATCCCCTCTACATCCTGTACACGTCGGGCACCACGGGAATCCCCAAGGGTGTCGTGCACGACAACGGCGGTCACGCCGTCGCGCTCAAGTGGTCGATGAACGCCGTCTACGGCATGGGAGCCGGGGAAACGTTCTGGGCCGCCTCGGACATCGGCTGGGTCGTCGGCCACTCGTACATCGTCTACGCGCCGCTGCTGAAGGGCTGCACCACGATCCTCTACGAGGGCAAGCCGGTGGGCACACCGGATCCCGGCGCGTTCTGGCGCGTCATCGCCGACCACGGCGTGAACGCGCTCTTCACGGCGCCGACGGCGTTTCGCGCGATCAAGAAGGAAGACCCTCGAGGGACGTACATGACGAAGTACGACCTCGCGCGGTTCCGCACCTTGTTCCTCGCCGGCGAGCGCTGCGACCCCGACACGCTCCACTGGGCCGAGGATCGGCTCCACGTGCCCGTGGTCGATCACTGGTGGCAGACGGAAACGGCGTGGCCCATCGCGGCGAACTGCGTCGGCCTCGGCATGCTCCCGGTGAAGCCGGGCTCGCCCACGAAACCGGTCTCGGGCTACGACGTCCGCGTGCTCGGTGAGGACAACCAGGAGATGCCCGCGGGCCAGATCGGCTCGGTGGCCATCCGCCTGCCGCTGCCCCCGGGATGCCTGCCGACCCTGTGGAACAACGACGCCGGGTACGAGAAGTCCTATCTCGCGAAGCATCCCGGCCACTATCTGACCGGCGACGCGGGCTACAAGGACTCGGACGGCTACGTCTACATCATGAGTCGGGTGGACGACATCATCAACGTCGCCGGACATCGCCTCTCGACCGGCGCGATGGAAGAGGTGCTGGCCGGCCATCCCGACGTGGCCGAGTGCGCGGTCGTCGGCGTCGCGGACGAGATCAAGGGCGAGGTGCCCGTCGGCTTCGTCGTCACCAAGGCCGGAGTCGCGCGCGACGAGGGCGAGATCGTCCGGGAGCTGGTCGAGAAGGTTCGCGAGCGCATCGGTCCGGTCGCCTCGTTCAAGACCGCGCTCGTGGTCAAGCGGCTCCCGAAGACGCGCTCGGGCAAGATCCTGCGCGGGACGATGAAGAAGATCGCCGACGGCCAGGAGTACGTCGCGCCGGCGACGATCGACGACCCGGTGATTCTCGCCGAGATCACCGAGGCGCTCGGCACGCGGGGTTACCCGAAGAAGTAGACGACCGCCGTCAGTCTCGCCGGTAGCGCCACCAGAGGCCGAGCGCGGCCACGGCGACGAGGCCGAGGGTGCCGTTCCAGAGGAACGCCACCGACACGCCCCACCACTGCGAGATCGTGCCGACGATGAACGCGCCGATCGGAAAGACTCCGCCCGAGACCCACGTGTAGATGCTCATCACGCGGCCCCGCAGCCCGTCGGGCGCCTGGAGCTGGATCGACGTGTTGCAGCTCGCCATCAGCATGATGCCCCAGTAACCGGTGAAGAAGAGCAGCGGCACCGCCAGCTCGATGCGGCGGGTCACGCCGAGCGCCAGCAGCATGCACAACGCCAGAGTCCCCGACACGAGCATCGACCGCACCGACGGGTAGCGCGACGCGCGCGCGCCGACGGTGAGCGCGCCTCCGACCGCCCCGACGCCGAGCGACGCCATCAGAAAGCCGAAGCCCTCGGCGCCGAGCCCGAGCACGTTCTTGGCCAGGAGCGGCACGTACACGCTGAAGTTGAAGACGCAGAGGCTCACCACGAAGACGAGCCCGATGGCGAGCCGGAGCCGCGGCGTACCCGCGGCATAGCGCACGCCCTCCGCGATCTCTTCGAAGATCGACGCGCGCGGCGCCGACGACGGCATGCCGCGCGCCTTCATCCGCAAGAGGGTGACGATGACGCCGACGAACCCGAGCCCGTTGACGAAGAACGTCGGCCCGACTCCGAAGCGTCCGATCACGACGCCGGCGATCGCCGGCCCGATGATCCGGGCGAGGTTGAACCCGGCGGAGTTGAGCGCGACGGCGCTCGACACGTCGGCCCGGCCCACCAGCTCCATCACGAACGACTGGCGCGCGGGCTGATCGACGACGTTGGCGAAGCCGAGGAAGAGCCCCAGCACCGCGACGTGCCAGTACTCGACGTGACCCGTCGTCACCAGGAGTGCCAGCAGCAGCCCCTGACACGCGAGCGTCGTCTGGGTGGCGACCAGCAGCGGCCGCTTCGGCAAGCGGTCGGCCACCGCGCCGCTGACGATGGAAAAGAGCAGCACCGGCGAGAACTGGAGCGTCGCGAGCAGGCCGAGCTTGAAGGGCGAGTCCGTGAGCTGCAGGACGAGCCAGGCCTGCGCCACGTTCTGCATCCAGCTTCCGATCTGCGCCGCGAACTGCGAGAAGTAAAAGCGGCGAAACTCGTCGTGATTCAGCGCGCGCAGGCCGTGAGGATATGTCACCGGCTGGGCGCGCTGATCTTCTTGAGCACGAGACGCGACGGCGAGTCGGCGAAGGGCCAGCCGGGGATCAGCGCGGTGAACGGCCCGGCGGCGCCGCCCGCGACGACCAGCTTCAGGTGCTCCGGCGCGCGGAATTTCGGGGCGGGGCCCTGGCGTCGCGCCTCGAGGCGCTCCCAGAGATACCGGCGGACATCGGCCTTCGACCAGCCGTCGGCCGCGATGGTCCGCGCGTGCATCGGCGACACGAGGAGCAAGGTGTCGCCGAGCGAGGCCGTGCGGTGGCTCGCGACGACCTCGAGGCTGCGCGCGACCGTGTCGAGGACATCGGCGGCGGTCCGGCTCTGGCCGTCGACGACCGCCTGAAGTGGCTCCCCCGGCAGCGCGGCGACGGTGCTGTCATCCGCGGCGAAGCCGTGCTCGACGTGAAGAGGCGGCCACGGACTCGCCTCTTCGTGCTCGCCGAAGCAGCACGCATAGCGGCCGGGATTGCCGAACGTCGACATGCTGATGGCCCCGGCGCGGGCCCCGCCGAGATTCACCCAGACCAGCCTGCAGCGCGCGGCCGATCGTCGCGTTCGCGCGGTAGCCCGGGCCGAGCGCTCCCGCACCGGAGTTGATGCCGAGCGCGTCCCGCACGGGTCCGTTCACGATGAAGACGGGCGCGATCGCGTCGGTCGTGCCGGAGATTCCGACGAGGCTGAATCCCTCGTCGCACAGCGCCTCGACACCCGCGATCACGACCGGCATGTATTCCGGTCGGCAGCCGGCCATCACCGCGTTCACCGCGATGCGCTCGACGGTCGCGCGCCCGAATGCGGGCGCCACCAGCGCGATCAGCTCGTCGCGGGGGCGGCCGGACGCCGCGATCGCTGCCTCGACCCGAGCGCGCGTCGGTGGGACGGCAGGGAGACCATCGGTCACGCCGCGGGCGAACAGCTCCTCGAACGGATCCTCGAGACTCGTCGCGCCGACGTCGGTCACGGCGTCACCGGGCCGCCGAAGCCCGGTCGCTCGTGTCGTTCCAGTCTCCGCTCAGGCGCCCGAGAGATTCGACGTGCAGTGCGGGCACCGCTTGGCCGCGGCCGGAATCGACGACGCGCACCATGCGCACTCCTTCATCGCCGGCGCCGCCGGTCCGGCCGGCTTCGGGAACAGCCGATTCACCTGCTGGACCAGCAGGAACACCGCGAACGCGACGATGGCGAAGTTGATCACCGCGTTCAGGAACACGCCGTAGTTGAGGGTCGGGGCGCCGGCGGCCTTTGCTGCGGCGAGCGTCGGAAAGGACTGGCCCGACAGGCTGACGAAGAAGTCCTTGAAGTCCACGCCGCCGAGGAGCCTGCCCGATCGGCGGCATCAAGACGTCGTTGACGAGCGAAGTGACGATGGTGCCGAACGCGGCGCCGATGATCACGCCGACCGCGAGGTCGACCACGTTGCCGCGCATGATGAACGTCTTGAACTCGCTCAACATTGGCCTCTCCTCCTACCCTGGATGCGTTCGAGGAACTTCAGGACGTCGCTGTGGTCGCGAGCGGTGGGGCGCTCATCCGCCCATCGCGTGGCACACTCCTTTCCGGTTCGGAGTGCGCCCACTCTACAACGGGCGGCCTGCGGCGCGCGAGAGGGCCGGTGAAACCGGCCCGGGCCGGACTAGACGAACGATGCGTGAGCGCGCGCGCCCTCGGGGGCGCGCCGCTCGAGACCGGCGGACGTGGCGGCCGGAGCCGCGGCCGGCGCCGGCGCAGGCACCTCGACCTTCCGTGCCGCGAGGAGCCGGTGAACGATCTCTTCGGTCACGAGCCAGATCGGAAGTCCGAACACGACCACGTACGCGATCAGGTTAACCAGTGCCATGACCCGTCCTCCTCGATCGCATCGAGATAGCAGGCTCCGTGCCACTCACCGAACGGATCGAATTCGAGCGTTTTTGGCGCGCCGCGAGCTCGCGGCTCGGGTGAATTGCCCGATCGGCGCGTGCCGGCCCGCCCGAGCGATTCCCTGGTATCCTCTAGGCTCCATACGGGAGGAGAGCTCATGCGAGCCTTGGTCGCGCTGCCGGCGGCGGTGCTGCTGCTCACGGGTTGCACCCTGGATCTGCGGGGAACCGAGTGGCAGAAGCCCGGGGCCATGTTCACGGAGGTGTCCCTGATCGAAACGGAATGCGCGCGAAAGGCGTTCGAGATCGGGCCGGGGCCGGATCTGATCCTGGGCGGCCTCCTCGACGTTGGTCGTATTGCGGTTCAGGAGTCGCGGCAGGCTAATGCATTCAGTGACTGCATGACGAGCGCCGGGTACCAGCGCTCGAGCTGATCCTCGTGGAGGTCTGATGTTTCGCGTCTCCGGCCGCCGGCTCAAGATCCTGATCGGCATCGTCGCGGCCGTGATCGTGCTCGGCGGCGTGTTTCTGGCCGTGCTGCCCGAGATCGTGCGCCGCGTCGCGATCGCCCAGGTCCCCAAGCTCACCGGCCGCGTCCTGCTCCTGGACGACGTCGATCTGAACGTCTTCACGGGTCACCTCGCGCTCAAGGGCGTGAAGGTCCAGAAGGCCGGCACCAACGAGCGCGCGTACGACATCGAGCGCATCGACGTGCGCCTCGACTATCTGCCGTTCTTCGTTCACCACGTGCGCGTCACCGAGGTCACGGTCGTGGATCCGAAGATCCAGGTTCTGCGCCGCGGCCCGACGGAATTCGACTTCTCCGACATCCTGGATCGCCTCAAAGGCACCGAGCCGTCCAAGACGTCCAAGGAGCCCTCGAAGTGGGTCGTGACCCTGGAACGGGTGACCGTCCAGCGTCTGGCGGGCGTCGCGCGCGATCAGACCACCTCACCCCAGAGCGTCTGGCGAATCGACGATCTGAACCTCGCCGCGAACAATCTGATGTTCGGGCCCGGTGCGCGGCCCGGCCGCCTCCAGCTGAGCTTCAAGCTCAACGACGCGCCGATCACGGTCACGAGCGATTCGCTCGTGCTCGCCCCGCTGGCGGCGAAGGCGCGCGCCACCGTCGAGGGCTTCGACGTCGCTCCGGTTCAGGCGTATCTGCCTCCGAGTGTCCCGGCCGCACCCCGGACCGGCAAGGTCAGTCTCGCGATGGCCGCGGCCATCGAGCTGAGTCCGGCAGGGCTCAAGAGTGGGCGCGTCCAGGGCAAGGTGACGACGGCGGGCCTCGAGGTCTTTCAGACCGGCAAGACCGAGCCGTTCCTCAAGATTCCGCGCCTCGACCTCGAGATCAAAGATGCCGACCTCGTCGCGCGCGCGGTGACGATCGGCTCCCTCGGCGTCGAAGGGCTCTCGCTCCGGGCGGTCCGCGACGCTCAGGAGCGCATCGATCTCCTGGCGCTCGCCGGCCCATCGGATTCGGCGAAAAGCGGCGAGCCGGTCGCCGCCCGGTCCGCTCGATCGGCCGCGGCCGAACCCGCCCGACCGGCGGCGGCCGACTCCGCCCCGCCCGCGGCGGCCGAGCCGGCCCGCTCCGACTTCAAGGTGAAAGTCGAGCAGATCGCGCTGCGGAAAGCCGAGCTCGGCTTCAAGGACGAGGCCGTCAAGCCCCTCACGACGCTCACGATCACCGACCTGTCGGCGGACGTGAAGGACATCACCTGGCCGGTGACCGGTCCGGCGGCCTTTGCGGTCTCGATGAACATGCCGAAGTCCGGGCGAGTCGAGATGAAAGGATCGGTCACGCCGCTGCCGTTCGACATCGACTTCGACTTGAGCCTGCGCGATGGCTCGATCGAGCCGTTCCAGGCCTACTTCCCGATCAAGGCGCGATTCGTCGGCACCTTCTACGGCGACAACCACAATCACGTGACCCTGGACAACGGCACGCTCACCGCGACGTCGCGCGGAAAGAACTGGATCGAGAAGTTCGCGATCCTGGCGCCGGGCGACAAGACGCCGACGGCGAGCTTCCAGCGGCTGCGGCTCGACGGGATCGATTTCTCGTGGCCGAAGTACGCGAAGGTCTCGAGGATCAGCCTGACGAAGCCGGACATTCGCGTCGAGCGCGACAAGGACGGGGTCATCTCGCTCAAGAAGCTGTTCGAGACCGACCCAGCCAAGGCCAAGGCGGCCAAGCCCGAAGCGGCGAAGCCTGAAGCGCCGAAGAAGGATGCCTCGCCGCCGCCGTCCTCGGCGCAGCCCCAATCGGGGCCGATCCCGATTCCCGTCGAAGTCGGCATGTTCGTCATCGAGGAGGGCCACGCGCAGTTCGTCGACCGCACCACGACGCCGCCCTTCACCGAGACGGTCTCGCGGCTCGCGCTGACGATCGAGGGCCTCAGCTCGACACCCGGCCGCCGCGCGCGGATCTCGACGCAGGCGGTCATCGGCGGGAGCTCGGCGTTCGACCTCAAGGGTGAGATCGCGCCGTTCGGCGAGATCTACGCCGATCTGGCGGGTGAGCTCCGCGACTTCAAGCTGACGACCGTGAACCCGTACGCCGATCCGGTCATCGCGTGGGCGATGAAGACGGGTCAGCTCGCGCTCAAGGTCCACTACCGGGTCGAGAAGAATCAGCTGACGGCCGACAACGAGATCATCGTCAGGAACCTGACCGTTGCGCCCACCCGACAGAACGACGAGGTAAAGAAGAAGATCGGCCTGCCGCTCGGCATGATCGTCGCGCTCGTCACGGACGCGGACAACGGCATCCAGGTCAACGTCCCGATCTCCGGCGAGCTCGACCACGTGAAGGCGGACCCGAGCGACGCCATCTGGACCGCGCTCAAGAACGCCCTCACCAACATCGTCGCCGCACCGTTCCGCGCGATCAGCAGAGCCTTCAAGGGCAAGGGCGACCCGCTCGACGAACTGCAGGTCGATCCCGTGACGTTCGCCGCCGGCAGCGCGGACGTGGACCCCGAGATGGGCAAGCACCTGACGGACGTCGCGGGCTTCCTGCGCAAGACGCCGATGATCAAGTTCGCGCTGACTCCGGTGGCGGCGCCGCGCGACCTCGAGAGTCTCAAGGAGCAAGAGGTCACCGTGAGAATCCAGCGGCTGCAGAAGGATCGCAAGCTGCCGGACTTCGGCGCCGCCGTCGCCGCCGCGTTCAAGGAGGAGCTGCCCGGCGTCCCGCCGCCCGAATCGGGCGAGGCGAAGCTGGCGGCGTTGCGCGAGCGCGAGCCCGCTCCCGACGCTCTCATGAGCGAGCTGCTCGAGCGCCGCGTCGCGGCGGTCCGTGAAGCCCTCGTGAAGAACGAAGGCATCCCCGCCGAGCGGTTGATCCCCGGCACCGCCAAGGCGGCGCCTAGTGACGACGTGACCGAAGGTCGTATCGAGTTCCAGATCGAGCAGTGACGACCTTTTCCGAGATCCGCTACGACGTCGAGGACGGAGTCTGCACGGTCACCTTGAACCGTCCGGATCGCCTCAACGCCGTCACCACGACGATGCTGAGCGAGCTCCGCGAGGCGTGGGACCGCGCCGACGCCGACGACAACGTGCGCGCCGTCATCGTCACCGGCGCGGGCCGCGCGTTCTGCGCGGGCGCCGATCTCGGCTCCGGCGGCTCGACGTTCGACACCGCCGCGCGCGGCCGCGCCGTCACCGCCGAGGAGCATCGCGACGGCGGCGGCACCGTGACCCTGCGCATCTTCGACATGAAGAAGCCGGTGATCGCGGCGATCAACGGCCCGGCCGTCGGCTTTGGAATCACCTTGACGCTCCCGATGGACATCCGCATCGCGTCCTCGGCGGCGCGCATCGGCTTCGTCTTCGCCCGGCGTGGCGTCGTGCCCGAGGCCTGCAGCACGTGGTTCCTGCCGCGGCTCGTCGGCATCAGCCAGGCCGCCGAGTGGGTCTACACCGGGCGCGTCTTCAGCGCCGAGGAGGCCCTGGCCGGGCGGCTCGTGAGCCGCGTCGTCGCGCCGGAGGCGCTGCTCCCGGCCGCGCGCCAGCTGGCCCGCGAGATCGCCGACAACAGCTCCGCGATCTCGGTGACCCTGGCCCGGCAGATGATGTGGAAGCTCCTCGGCGCCGACCACCCGATCGAGGCTCACCTGCTGGACTCGCAGGGGATGTTCTGGACCGGACGCTCCGCCGACGCCCGCGAGGGTATCGCGGCGTTCCTCGACAAGCGTCCGGCGCGGTTCACCTTGCGGCCGAGCGCCGACCTGCCGCCGTTCTATCCGTGGTGGCGCTCGCGCCCGTCCTCGCCATCGCGCGACTGATTCCCACGCCGTGACGGTCGCGTGGGCGGTGGCCGCCGCCGTCATCGCCGCGGCGAGCTTCGTCATGGGGCTCGCCGGCTTCGGGATCGCGCTGATCGCGCTCGCCTTCCTGCCGTATCTGATGTCGGCCTCGGACGCGATCGTGCTGCTGACGATCTACGCCGCCGTCATGTCGGCGGCGATGCTCGTTCAGCTCCGGCACGACGTCGAGCCGCGCGCGATCCTCGATCTCCTGATCGGGACGATCGCCGGCACGCCGCTCGGCGTGTGGGGACTCGCCGCGCTACCCCCGAGCGCCTTGAATCGTCTCATCGGCCTGATGCTCGTCGTCGCGTTCGTGCTCGAAGCGCGCGGGCTCTATCCTCGCAAGCTCGAAGGTCGCCGGTGGGGCGTCGGCGCCGGAGTCCTCGCCGGCGCGATCGGCGGCGCCGTCGGCCTGCCCGGCCCGCCGGCGGTGCTGTACGCGGCGACGCAGGGCTGGAGCGCGCGGGCCGTCAAGGCCAACCTCCAGGCCTTCTTCGTCGTGAACCAGGGCGCGATCCTGATCGGTTACTGGTGGGCCGGGCTGCTCACGCGCCAGGTGTGGAGTCTCACCCTGGGATTCGCGGCGCCCGCGGCCGCCGGCGCGATCGCCGGCGTGCTCCTGTTCGACCGCGTGGACCCGCGTCGCTTCCGTCAGCTGATCTTCGTGATGATCCTGCTCTCGGGGCTGGTGCTGCTCGTACGGGGCTGAGGGCCGGCCGCGCTAGCGCGGCTGCTTCTTCCAGAGCTCGAGGTTGTTCTCGATCTGTCGCGAATGGATCTCGAGGTGATCGGCGTAGATCTGCAGCCAATCCTCGGCGCCGTAGCGCCCGGACTCCGTGTGGGTCCCGACCCGCGTCCACGCATCGTCGGGCAAGCCGCGGATCAGCGCGGCGGTGGTCGCGCGCACGGCCTCGACCACGGCGAGCGCGGGCTCGAGCGGCAAGTCGTGATAGGCGAACACCCTCGCCCAGTTGGCCTCGTCGTAGCCCTGGATGCTCGCGCTCTTCTCGGCCGACGAGGAACCGGATGCGCGCGTAGGCGTTGGTCTCCGAGTCGGCGCAGTGGCAGATCACTTCGTGAGCCGACCACTCGTTCGGTGCCGGCCGCCACTTGAGCGCCGGCGGCGGCACCTTGCCGAGCGCCGCGCGGAGGCGAGCGGGACCATCGGCGTACTGCTGGATGAGCGCCTGTCGCTTCGCGCGATCGAGCGCCATCTCAGTGCCCCTCGAGCTTGCGACGCAGGACCTTTGCGATGCCTTCGGGGGCGAACCCGAGCTGCAGGAGCGCCTGGCCCACGTCGAAGTATTCGCGATAGTTCGCGATCTTCCCGCGCTCGAGCTCGAAGAGGCTCATGCCCCTGAACCCGATCTTGCGGCCGGTGCTCCGCGGCACCGCGTCGGTCACGACGTACCCGAACGTCCACTCGGCGGTCGCCCGGTTGCCCGCCTCGACCACGGTGTCCATGACCCAGCGGTAGTCCCGGCCCTCCCGGAACATCCGCTCGAACATCGCGCGGAGCGAGGCGTGCCCCCGGTGCTCGCCGTAGAAGTTGTCGCGGTAGCTGGCGCCCTCGGTGAAGCACGAGACCAGCGCGCCCACGTCTTGCCGATTGAAGGCCTTCTCGAACTCGTTGACGATGCTCATGGGTGCATAACTCTACTGAGAGCCCGGGACCGGTGCAAGGCGAGTTTATCCGGCGGCCCGGTCGGAGTATGATCTCCCGTACCGTTCAAGGACCCCCCATTTCCGGAGCAGAAAGGACCAGCACGATGACCATCAAGCGGCACGGTGTCGGACCTCGATTGAGCCAGGCGGTTGTTCACGGCGACACCGTGTACCTCGCCGGCATGGTGGCGGCCGATCCGTCGGCGGACGCCAAGGGCCAGACACAACAGATCTCTCTTGAAGAAGATCGACGAGACCCTGGCGGCGGTCGGGAGCCACAAGTCGAAGCTTCTCGCCGCCACGGTGTACGTGGCCAACATGGGAGTCTACGGGGACATGAACGCGGCCTGGGACGCCTGGGTCGATCCCGCCAACACGCCGGCGCGGGCGACCGTCGAGGCGCGGCTGGCGTCGCCGAAGTACCTCGTCGAGATCATGGCCACCGCGGCCGTTTGACTTCATGGGGGGCCTCGAAGGGCCCCCCAAGCCCCCCGCGCTCGGAGACGGCCCGGCGTAGCCGGGCCGCCCCTCGGACGGGCCACCGAAAAGGAGACTCTACATGAGAGAAGCCGTCATCGTCGCCAGCTCGCGGACCCCGCTCGCCAAGTCGTTCCGCGGCGCGTTCAACCTGACGCGTCCCGACGACTTCACCGCGCACACCATCAAGGACGTCCTCGGCAAGGTGCCGCAGCTCGACGCGAAAGAGGTCGAGGACGTGATCATGGGCTGCGGCCAGCCGCACGGCTCGCAGGGCCACAACATCGCCCGCGTCGCCGCGATGCGCGCCGGGCTCCCGGTGTCGGTCGCGGGGCTCACCCTGAACCGCTTCTGCTCCTCGGGCCTGCAGTCGATCGCGATCGCCGCGAACTACGTCATCAACGACGGCGCCGACGCGGTCATCGGCGGCGGCGTCGAGTCGATCACGATGGGCAAGCGCGACAGCGACCCGAACGCGTGGGTGAAGGAGCACCTGCCGGGCATCTACATGGTGATGGGCGACACGGCCGAGGTCGTCGCCAAGCGCTACAAGATCAGCCGCGAGGCCCAGGACAGCTACGCGCTCCTGAGCCAGCAGCGCACCGCGCGCGCCCAGCAGGAAGGCTTCTTCAAGGAAGAGCTGGCGCCGATGAACGTCACGCGCGGCATCCTCGACAAGACGACCGGCGCGGTCGTCGGGCAGGAGCCGTACTACGTCGAGAAGGACGAGTGCAATCGCCCGGACACGACGCTCGAAGGGCTCCTGAAGCTGCCGCCGCACTTCGACAAGGATTCCGGTCAGGGCACGGTGACCGCCGGCAACTCCTCGCAGCTCTCCGACGGCGCCAGCTCGACGCTCGTGATGTCGATGGATCGCGCGAAGGCCCTCGGCATTCGCCCGAAGCTCGTCTTCCGCGGCTTCGCGGTCGCCGGCTGCGAGCCGGACGAGATGGGCATCGGGCCCGTGTACGCGGTGCCCAAGCTCCTGAAGCGTCACGGCCTCAAGATCGACGACATCGACGTGTGGGAGCTGAACGAGGCGTTCGCCTCGCAGGTCATCTACTGCCGCGATCGTCTCGGCATCGATCCGGCGAAGCTCAACGTCAACGGCGGCTCGATCTCGATCGGCCACCCGTTCGGCATGACCGGCTCGCGCATGGTCGGCACCCTCGCCAACGAGCTGCTTCGCCGCAAGGCGCGCTACGGCGTGGTGACGATGTGCATCGGCGGCGGCCAGGGCGCGGCGGGTCTCTTCGAGGCGTACCGCTAGACATCGAGTCCGAGTAGCTCGGCCGTCGCGCCGTCTCGGATGATCCGCGAGACGGCGCGACGGCCTGCCGCGCGCACGATCCCGCCCTGAGGTTCCCGCGGACCGCTTTGCTATCATCGGAAGTTGCCTATGCGCTCGACGACCGTCAGCCTCGCGCTCCTCGCCGCGATCGGAACCGGGTGCTCGACCGGCAGCGCTCCGCGCTCGACGACTCCAACCGGCGCCATCGGCGATCCCGCGCCGGCCACCTCGGCCGCGAGCGGGTCACCGCGTGAGGTACGGGCCCGCGAGCATCTGGCGCTCGGTCGCGCGGCGATGGCGCGCGGCGACGCGGCGACCGCTGCGGCATCGTTTCGCGAGGCGCTCCGCCTTCAGCCCGATCTCGCCGACGCGCGAGAAAATCTCGGGCTCGCCCTCTACGAGATGGGCGACCTCGACGGCGCCGTCGAGGAGCTTCGGGCCCTCCTGCGCCAGCGGCCGGACGCCGTGCGCGCGCGGTACGTCCTCGCCACGGCGCTCATGGCGAAGCAGGATTGGCCCGCCGCACGCTCCGAGCTCGAAGACGTCCTCCGCCGGCAACCGGATCAGGTTTCGGCGCTCTACAGCCTCGGGCTCGTGCGCTACGCGCTCGGCGATCTGAACGGGGCGATCGAGGCGTACCGCCAGGCCATTTCCCGCAGCCCTGACCAACCGGACGTGCGCTACAACCTGGCCCTCGTGCTGAAGCTGACCCATCGCGACGCCGAGGCGACGCCGGAATTCGTGGTCGCGGCGCGCGCGGGGCACCCTCGGGCGCAGTTCTTCGCGGGCATCGCGTACGCGAGGGGCCTCGGCGTCGAGCCCGACACCGCGCGCGCGATCGCGTGGTGGTCGCGCGCGGCCGATCAGGGCTCGCTCGAGGCCGCCGCCGCCCTCGGCGAGCTGCGGCAGACGGCCCTCGGCAGGACCCGGCGCACGCCGGCCGAGCGTCGCGCGATCGAGCAGGCCTTTCGAGACTATCGAACCGGGCTCTGGAGCGACTACCCGGAGCTGACGCGAACCGGCGACGACGACACGGTCGGCGGCGCGCTGCTCCGGCAGGGCCGCGGCGCCGACGCGGTGCCCGTGCTGATCTCCGAGGCGCTCGCCTTCAGCGAGCCGGCACAGGCGCTCCTGGAAGAGCTCTACTATCACGGCGCTCCTGCCCAGATCGCTCCGTACGACGCGCGGATCCTGGGCTACTTCAAGACCGCCGCGGACGAGGGGCAAGTGCGAGCCCGGATCACCCTCGCGAAGGTCTACGCCGCGGGGCTCGGCGTGCCGAAGGACACCGCCCGCGCGATCAGCCTCCTGAAGTCGACACCGCACGAAGACGCCCAGCGGCTCCTCCAGGAGATCTCGATCGCCCCCGAGGCTGTCCCACCCTCGCAATGAGAACCGTGGCGCTGGCCGCGGTGATCGCACTGGTAGCCACCGCTCTCGCCGCCGGCGCGGCCCTGTCCGACGGCGCAGCGGTCGCCGCGTTCGAGTGGTCTGTCTACGAGTGGCTTCCCGTGCGGCAGCCCTCGGGCCAGCCGCCGATCGTGGTCGTTCGTGACCCGGCGAGCGAATCCCGGTTTGGCCAGGGCGTCTGGGATCGAACGGTGCTCGCCCGTCTCGTCACGGGGCTGTCCCAGGCTGGTGCCGCCGTCATCGGTCTGGAGGCCTCGCTCGACCAGCCGAGCGCGCCGGGCCGCGGCGGCGCCGCGAGCGATGTGCTCCTGAGTCAGGCGATCGCGCACGCGGAGAACGTCGTGCTCGCGATCACGCTCGAGCCCGCCGCCCCCGCATCGCTACCGGCATTCGCGCAGCACGCGAACGGCGTGGGGCACACGCTCACCGTCGCCGATCTCGACGGCGTCGTTCGGCGAGTGCCGCTGTTCGTCCGCGTGGGCGAGCGACGAGTGCCCGCATACGGCCTGGCGCTGGCCGCCGCGCTCACGAAGGTCGATACCGCTCGAATCCCGGTCGATCGACACGGACAGGTGCTGGTGGCCACGGGAGGCTCGCGAATACCGCGCGTCCAGGTCGTCAACTTTGCCGACATCTGGTCTCCGATCGAAGAGCGCCAGCCGGAAGCGCTCCGGAGCCTGGTCGCCGACAGGACCGTGCTCGTCCTGGCCGAGCCCCGGGCTGGAATGTCTCGGACCCTCGTTCACGCGCGGCTGTTCGACAGGGCTCGGGCGGGCACGTGGCTGAGAGAAACACCAATCCCGGTGACCGTGCTCGGCAGCATCCTGCTCTCGGCCCTGGCGGCGTGGCTCTGGCTGACGGCCAGATGGTGGAAGGCCGGGATCGCGGGCGCCGTCCTGACCCTCGGCTACATCGTGAGCGTCGCACTCGCGGCGTCGATCATCGGCCTTCTCCTGCCGGTAGCGATCCCGCTGCTCGCGACGGCTGTTGCCTCGGCGAGCGCGCTCGTCTGGACCCAGATCGGCTCGGCCTACCGGGTTCGCCATCTCGAGGGCGAAGTCACGGCGATCCGCGAGGGCCTCGTGCGTCAAGAGTCGGCGGTCGAGGCGCTCGAAGAAGACCTGGAAGCGGCGCGAGCCGCGGTGGCTCGATCGAGCGGTGGTGAGGCGGCGTTGCGGGCGCAGCTCGCGGCCGCGCGCGACCAGGAAGAGCGCACACGCGCCCGGCTCGAAGAGCTGGAGCAGCGCGTGCGGGCGGCGAGCGCCGCCGACGTCGGCGAGGCGCCGCTCGGCGACGCGGAGCTCGAGCGCCTGCAGCGCGAGGCCGAACGACTTGGCATCGTCACCCGCGATCCCGCGATGCTCGCGCTCTTCCGCGACCTCGAGAAGGCCGCGCGCTCCGCCTTGCCGATCCTCCTCGCCGGCGAGCCGGGCACCGGCAAGGAGCTGTTCGCTCGGGCGGCCCACCGGCTGAGCGCGCGCGCCGAGGCGCCGTTCGTCGCGGTCAACATGGGCGCGATCCCCGCCGAGCTCTTCGAGAGCGAGATGTTCGGCCACGTTCGCGGCAGCTTCACGGGCGCGGTCGCCGACCGGAAAGGGCTCTTCGAGCAAGCCAACCGTGGAACGATCTTCCTCGACGAGGTCGGCGAGCTCCGAGCGGAGCACCAGAGCAAGCTCCTGCGGGTGCTCCAGGACAAGAGCTTCTATCGCGTCGGCGGAACCCGCCCGACCACCGTCGACGTGCGTATCGTCGCCGCGAGCAATCGCGATCTCGAGCGAGGCAGCGCCGAGGGGTGGTTCCGCGAGGATCTCTATTTCCGCCTGAAGGGGCTCGTCTTGCGGCTGCCGCCGCTGCGCGAGCGGCCGCGGGACGTTTCGCTCCTGGCCGCGCGCTTCGTCCGCGAGGCCGCCGCCGAGGTCGGACGACCGCCCCTGCCCCTGTCCGAGGCCGCGCTCGCCGCGCTCGAGCGGAACGACTGGCCCGGCAACGCCCGTGAGCTCCAGAACTGTCTGCGCCAGGCGCTGGCTCTGGCCGACGGCGCCGCCCTCACGGTCGCCGACCTGCGTCTTCCGGCCCGGGAGCAGAGCCACGATGATTCCGGAGGCGACGAGGCCGTCCTGACCTCCCTGCGCGAGCACGGCTTCGACATGCAGGCCACCGCGCGCGCGCTCGGCTGGGATCGCAGCACGGTGACCCAGCGGCTCAAGGGCCTCGGGTTCCGGGCCCTGGTCGACGCGCAGGGTGATCGCGGCAAGGCCGCCCTGGCCCTGGCGGGCGACCCGGCGCTCGGCCGGACGGTCGAGCTGAAGCTCCGCGAATACTCCGACCACCTGCTGAGGGTGGTCGAAGGCTTCAGCTCGCCGGACGAGGCCGTCGCCGCCTGCCGGAAGCGTTTCAAGAACCTCCCCGAGCGCCACTTCCGCTCGCTGGAGCTCCTCGTCCGCCAGCACCTCGACCGCCGCTCGCCGACCGCCAAGGTCTGACCGCTCGCCCGGTCAGCGCGGGAGCCGTGCGGGGATGCGGGGATTCCCCGCGTCCCGTCGATCGGCCGCCCGCCACTTCGCACGCCCAAGTCTCTCGAAGTCGTTGCATTCCCGCACCACGAACGCGTACGGCCGGCGTGGCGTGCGCGTTGCTCTGCATCTCGAGCCGGGCGCCGGCCGTACAGGCGGCACGAGCGACCCGACCAACGAGACGCACGACGTCTCGAGAAAGAAGGGACAGGGCCAATGGGCGAGATGCAGCGGAAGGAGATCGGTGGTGTGAAGGAGCTGGTGATCCTCGTCGGGATCCTCTTCACGGTGATCGCCGGAGCGATCGGAACGTACTGGGTTCACTCGCAAGGGGTCGAGGCGGCGTCCGGCACGGGCGCGGATACGGGAAAGGGCGCCGCGGCGCCGACGGGCCCTCGTGCCGTGATTCCCGCGCCGCCGGCGGGAGTCTTCCACGCCGACGTCTACTTCGACTTCAAGAGCACGCGCCTTCGCGCCGACGCGGCCCGCGTGCTCCAGGAGACGACGGGACGGATGGACCTGACCAACTCGTGGGTCGTGATGGTCCAGGGCTACACCGATAACCAGGGCCCGGCCGAGTACAACCGCGGCCTGGCTCAGCGTCGGGCTCAGGTGGTGAAGCGCTTCCTCGTCGACCTGGGCGTCCCGGAGCCGGCGATCAAGATGGTCACGATGGGACCGGACGGGTCGCTGTGCGACGACCCTGGCAAGGAGTGCCAGGAGATCAACCGCCGGGTGCACCTCGAGTTTCGCAAGCTCGCCGCCGCGGTGCCGGCCGAGTCCACCTCGCCGGCCGGCGATCGGTAGTCCGATCCATGCGGTGCGTTCGAGGACTGATCCTCGTCAGTCTGATCTTCGTCCTGGCGGCTTCGGCCGCCAGGGCGGAGGTCGCCGGTGACGCGCGTGGACGTACGGACCGCGTCACCGAGGGCACGCTGTTCTGGCGAAGCGCCGAGCAGAGCACGCCCGTCCCGGCGCCGACGCTCAAGACCGACGTCAACATCGTCGTGACCGGCATCGTCGCGCGGGCGAGCGTTCGTCAGGAGTTCACGAACCCCAGCGCCGCGTGGGCGGAGGGCATCTACGTCTTCCCGTTGCCCGAGGACGCCGCGGTCGACCATCTCCGCATGAAGGTCGGCGACCGGTTGATCGAGGGCGTGATTCAGGAGCGGGCGGCGGCCAAGGCGCAGTACGAGCAAGCGAAGCACGAAGGCCGGCGCGCGAGCCTCGTCGAGCAGGAGCGGCCCAACATCTTCACGACGTCGGTCGCGAACATCGCGCCCGGTGCCGCGATCACGATCGAGATCGAGTACCAGCAGACCGTTCGATACGACTCGGGCCAGTTCCGTCTGCGCTTCCCGATGGTGGTGGGTCCACGCTACATCCCGGGCGCACCGGTGCCCGGACCGTCCGGCGGCACCGGCTGGTCGTCCGATACGGTCCAGGTGCCCGACGCCTCGCGGATCACGCCCCCGGTCGAGCACCCGTCGCGGGGCCCGCTGAATCCCGTCAGCCTCGCGGTCGAGCTGGATCCGGGGACACCGCTCGCGCGGCTGACGGCCTCGTATCACGCGGTCCACACGACGCCGCTGGCCGACGGGCGCTACCGGATCGAGCTCGCCCAGGGCACGGTGCCCGCGGATCGCGACTTCGAGCTGGTCTGGCAACCGTCGATCGAAGCCACGCCGATCGCCACGCTCTTCACCGAGCGGAAAGGCGCGGAGACCTTCGCCCTTCTCATGGTGACACCGCCCGCGCCGGGCGCGCTCGACGGGCTTCGCCTGCCGCGCGAGGTGATCTTCGTGCTCGACAATTCAGGCTCGATGGCCGGCGCGTCCATCGATCAGGCCAAGGCCGCCCTGAAGCTCGCGCTCGAGCGGCTGAAGCCCGGCGACACCTTCAACGTGATTCGGTTCAACCACACGACGGACGCGGTGTTCGCGGCGGCGCAGGCCGCGACGCAACCGAATCTGGCGACGGCGAACCGCTACGTCGGCCGGATTCACGCCGACGGCGGCACCGAAATGCTGCCGGCGCTCCAGCAGGCCCTCGACGGCCGCGAGCATCCAGGCCGTCTGCGGCAGGTGATCTTCCTGACCGACGGCGCGGTCGGCAACGAGCAGCAGCTCTTCGCGGCCATCCACGAGCGGCTCGGCGACAGCCGGCTCTTCACGATCGGCATCGGCTCGGCGCCCAACAGCCACTTCATGCGCGAGGCCGCGCGGGTCGGGCGCGGCACGTTCACCTATATCGGCAGCATCAACGAGGTCAAAGAGAAGATGGTCACGCTCTTCGCGAAGCTCGAGGCGCCGGCGCTGACCGACGTCGAGATCGAGCCCGTGGCCGGGGCCGAGATCGTGCCCGAGCGGATCCCCGATGTCTATCTCGGCGAGCCGATCACCGTCGCGCTGAGAGCGCCGGCGTTACCGTCGCGGGTCGTGCTGCGCGGTCGCCTCGGCGTCGAGGTGTGGGAGCGCGTGCTGACGCTCCACCCGACCGGCGAGGGCGCCGGCCTTTCTTCGTACTGGGCGAGCGGAAAGATCGCGGCGCTCCTCGACCGGCGCCGCACCGGCACGTCCGAGGACGAGATCCGTCACTCGGTGCTGGAGCTCGCGCTGACGTACCACCTGGTGAGCCCGTACACGAGCCTCGTCGCCGTCGACGTCACCCCGGTCCGCCCGGGAGACCAGTCACTCGAGAGTCACGCGCTGAAGACGAATCTTCCCGACGGCTGGGACTACACCGCGGTCTTCGGTCTGGGTCAGGGCGCGACGGACGCACCCGTCCACGTCATGCTCGGCCTCGTGGCCTGCCTGCTCGCGGCGGTCCTCGCCGCCGCGGCTCGGCGCGCTCGGCACCCGAGGAAGATCTGAACCGCCGCAGCATCATCGTCGTCGCCGTGGCCCTGCTCGCCGCGCTCGGCGCGTGGGAGCTGGGCCACGGCGCGTGGATCCACGCCAAGGCCCAGCTCGCGCAGTACCTCTTGCAGCGGGCGTGGGCGCGCACGCTCCGGGGCGAGCCGGCCTCCAAGCCGTGGCCGTGGGCCGACACGTGGCCGGTCGCGAGGCTGCGGGTGCCGGCTCACGGCGTCGACCTCATCGTCCTCACGGGCGTGAGCGGCCGCACCCTCGCGTTCGGTCCCGGCCACGCGCCGCAGAGTGCCGCGCCCGGCGAGCCGGGGACCGCGATCGTGACGGCGCATCGCGACACGCACTTTCGTTTTCTCGAGCGGCTGCAGCGGGGCGACGAGATCCTCGTCGACGTGCCGGGGCGGCCGAGCGGGCGATTTCGAGTGGACGAGCTCTCGGTCGTCGACTCGAGATCCGCCGTGATCCGCACGGAGCCCGGAGTCAGCCGCGCTCGTGCTGATGACCTGCTATCCGTTCGACGCGCTCGTGGCCGGCGGTCCGCTGCGCTACGTGGTCACCGCGCATGCGTCGGCCCAACAAGGTCCGCCGTCCGACGCACGGCCGTGATATAAGACTCTCCGGTAGCACCAACCTCGAAGGAGACGAGACCTTACCGTAGTGGCTCGTCGGAGTCGGTCCCGGCGACGCATCGGAACGTTCGTCGTGCTCGCGGTTGCGACGGTGGCCGTGCTCGGCCTGATCGCCGTCGCGGTCCCCGCCCGATTCATCGGCGAACACTGCTTCAGCGTGCGCATCCAGCCGCGCGAGCGATCGCCCGAGCTCGTCAGCGCCACCGTCGACGTGCCCGGCTACCGCCGAAACGGGTCGTCGACCTTCCTCACCTTGCCCGCGTGGTACGTCGTGTACAACGCCGAGGAGTACGCGACGTTCGTCACGTCTCACGCCCCGAGCCGGTTTCCGTACTTCGCGGCGATCCGGCAGTACTGGCGGTACTACGCGAGCTCGTGCGGGGGGACCAAGCGCATCTACCCGTTCGACGCGCGCGCGCACGTGATCCTCGGGCTCACCGGTCTGGCCTTCACGCTCGACAACACCGTCAAGGGCGCGTACGAGAACACGGTCGGCGTGGTCACCGAGAGCATCGGCTTCTACCACACCGAGGAGGACGTGTTCGCGCGCAAGACCGCCGGCCAGTACGCCGAGTTCGTGCGCACGGCGCCCTGGTACGAGTTTCCGTTCGCCGAGCGTCTCGAAGCCCTGTGGAAGGAAACACCCTTGTGGGGCCTCGACGTCGTCCGCAAGTGGGAGCGGCGCTTCACCCTGAGCGCGGAGTACGCGCTGATGGCGGTCTACGCGGAGATCGTCCGGCTCGGCACGCGGAACGCTCAGCGGCCGGAGGATCTGGTCATCTATGCCTGGGTCGACGACGTGCCCGACCGCATCTTCAGCGACCATCGGATCCGCAAGATCAAGGCGCTCGGCGACCGGTCCTACGTCATCGCCATGCCGCGCCGCGATGCCTTCACGCCGCTCGTCGCGGAGCTGGTGAAGCAAGGCGTACGTTTCCGCGAGATCGCCGGCAACGACGAAATCTTGCTGACCGTGATCGCGCCGAGCGCCCTGAACTTTCGGCTCGAGACCGGCGAGATTCTCGCGACGGAACCGCTCCTGACGAATCCGGCCGCCCAGCGAATCGCGGTGAAGGCGCCCGTCAGATCCCTGAACGGAGTGGTCGCCGACCTGGGAAGAAGCGGCCTCACCATCGAACGCCTCTACGACTACTAGGCGCGCGAGGAGATCAGCGCCCAGGCCGAGTCGGCGAGCGGGCGTGCGCGCCGGCCGCGCTCCTGGGCATTCGGATCGTTCGCGGTCCCCGCGACCACACGTCCCATGATGCCCTGGGCGATCGCGGCCAGCCGGAACATGGCGAACGCGAGAGAGAACTCCCAGTCGCCGATGGTGCCGCGCCCGGCGCGCCGGCAGTAGTCGGCGACGTACTCGGCCTCGCTCGGGAGCCCGAGCTCCGTCAGATCCTTGTCGGCGAGCCCCTCCCACTCGCGCGTGAACCGATAGGGCAGGCAGAAGTAGGCGAGGTCCGCGAGCGGGTGGCCCAGGGTCGACAGCTCCCAGTCGAGCACGGCGACGACCCGCGGCTCGGTCGGGTGGATGATCGTGTTCCCGAGCCTGAAATCGCCGTGGACGAGCGTGGTCTCGTCACCGGCGGGGATGTGCTCCGGCAGCCACGGGATGAGTCGCTCCATCGACTCGATCTTTTCGGTCTCCGACGCGCGGTATTGCTGGGTCCAGCGGTGAATCTGACGCGCGAAATAGTTACCCGGCCGCCCGAAGTCGGCGAGGCCGAGCGCCTGCCAGTCGGCGGTGTGCAGACGCGCCAGCACGTCGATCAGCGACTCGTAGATGGCGCGGCGCTCGCGCGGTGTGACGGTGGGAATCGCCGGATCGGTGAAGATCCGACCGTGCACGCAGTCCATCACGTAGAACGCCGTGCCGATAACCGAATCGTCCTCGCACAGGACAAAGGTGCGCGGCACGGGAAACCCGGATTTGCCGAGCGCCGTGATCACCCGGTATTCGCGGTCGACCGCATGCGCGGAGGGCAAGAGCTTGCCCGGCGGCTTCCGCCGCAGCACGTACTCGCGGCCGCCGGCCGACGAGGTGATACGTCGGATTGGACTGGCCGCCCCGGAACTGGCGCACCTCGATCGGCCCGCTGAAGCCGTCGACGTGGGCGCGCAGGTAGCGCTCGAGCGCGGCCACGTCGAACCGGTGGGCTTCACGGACCTCGGCGGTCTGCGCGATCATCTTGCTGGGTCTCCTCCCGTGCGCGCGTCAGTATAATCCACTCGCGCTATTTCCACTCCCGGAGGGCACGCGTGATCCGCTCGGTACCCGGTCGCTCGCCACGAATCGATCCCGAGGCGTACGTCGATCCGCAGGCGGCCGTCATCGGCGACGTCACGATCGCCGCCGGCGCCTCGGTCTGGCCCTTCGCGGTCCTGCGCGGCGACCAGGACAACTATGTCACGCTCGGTCGGAACTCGAACGTGCAGGACAACTCGGTGCTGCACGTCAGGCCCGAGTTTCCGTGCATCGTCGGCGACAACGTCACGATCGGCCACCGCGCGGTCGTCCACGGCTGCCGGGTCATGAACAATGTGCGCATCGGCATCGGCGCGGTCGTCCTGGACGGCGCCGTCATCGAGGAGGGCGCGCAGGTCGGCGCCGGCGCCCTGGTCCCGCCGGGCAAGATCGTGACCGCCGGCTGGCTCTTCATGGGCGTCCCGGCCAAGCCCATCCGAAAAATGGACGCCGCCGAGCTCGAAGACATCCTCCAAAACGCCCGCGACTACCTCAACCTCTGGCACCGTGACTACCGCGCGCGCTGAGCGCCCGGGCTCGACGGGCGCACGCAAAACCAGGCCGGCAGCGCCAACCGCCGCTCAGATTGCTCACAGCTGGACCGAGTCGCTCGCTACTGGACTAGGCGAGACGGAGAGTCGGGGCGCCGGGGCGGGGGTGTGCGGGAGGGGTCGAGGGACCCGTTCCCTCCAAGCGAGCGGCGGACGACGCGCGCCCGGATGGAGCCCAGCCGCCGCGGAGCAGCGCACGCGTGCCGCGTGGTCAGCTCGACCCCTCCCGCACACCCCCGCCCCGGCGCCCCGCCACCAAGCTCAGTGACCGTTACCGCGCACGGCTTCCCCAAGAGCGACGGCAAGATTCTGCCGGGCTCCGCCCAAGCCGAGGATGCACCGCGAGCGCCCGACGAAACATCCCAGCAGCCTCGCGAGGCCGTCCGAGCGCCATGTAGCAGAGCCCCGCGCCCGCCAGCGCGCCGAAGTGATGAGGATTGCGCGAGAGCGTCTCCTCGCAATCGGAGATCGAGCCTTCGTAGTTCTCGGCGACGTAGCGCACGGTCGCGCGCTTGTTCCAGCCTTCGGCGAACGCGGGAGCCTGCGCGATCATGCGGGCGAAGATCGCCTCGGCCGCGAGCAGGTCGCGCCGCTCCATGAGGGTGATGCCCTCGCGCAGGAGCGCATCGACCTCGCGATCGCCCGAACGATGCCACATCTCCCACAGCGCGGCCTCGGCGCGCGCCGCCGCCGCCGCGTCGTCCCCGAGCAGCGCTTTCAAGCCCTCGTCTTCGGTCATGGCGCCCCAAGCTTGCGTCGAGTCGGCGCCAAGAGCAAGATGGCGCCTGACATGGCGGCGAGATTCACCGGGAAGGTCGTGCTCGTCACCGGAGGCGCCGGTGGCATCGGTCGTGCCGCCGCCGTGCGCTTCGCGTCCGAGGGCGCGCGCGTGGTGGTCGTCGATCTGGCCGCGGCGGCGCTCCGGCAGAGCGTGGCCGCGGTCGAGAAGGTCGACGGCGAGGTGCACGCCGTCGAGGCCGACGTGACGAAGCTGGCGGAGGTGCAGAAATACGCCGACGCGGCGGTGAAGCGGTTCGGCGGCATCGACGTCTTCTTCAACAACGCGGGCGTGCTCGGCGCGCTGAAGCCGCTGGTCGACTATCCCGAAGAGACGTTCGACCGGGTGATCGCCGTCAACCTCAAGGCCGTCTGGCTCGGGATGAAGGTGGTCGCGCCGCTGATGCGCGCGCGCGGCGGCGGGGCCATCGTGAACACCGCGTCGATCGCGGGTCTGCGCGGCTCGCCGAACATCATCGCCTACACCGCGAGCAAGCACGCGGTCGTCGGCATGACGCGCGCCGCGTCGCTCGAGCTGGCGCGCCACAACATTCGCGTCAACGCCGTGTGCCCGGCGCCGATCGAGACACCGATGGCGCAAGAGCTCGAGACCGAGATCAAGCGGGAGCGACTCACCGCGACCATCCCGATGCGTCGCTACGGCGCGCCCGAAGAGGTCGCCGCCCTCGTGGCGTTCCTGGCGAGCCCCGACGCGACGTACATCACCGGCGGGATCTACACCGTCGACGGCGGCGCGATGGCGTGAACGTCGCGGTCAGCGGCGCGAGCGGTCTGATCGGCGCCGCGCTGATCGCGTCCCTCGAGGCTGGTGGGCATCGAGCGATCCCGCTCGTGCGCCGCGCCCCGAGACCCGGCGAGGACGTGCTCCGCTGGGATCCGGCCTCCGGCGCGATCACGCCGGCCGGCCCGTCGGTCGCCGACGCGAGTCGTCCATCTCGCCGGCGACAGCCTCATGGGGCTCCGATGGACGGCGGAGAAGAAGCGCCGCATCCGCGAGAGCCGCGTGATCGCGACCCGCCTGCTCGGTTCAGACGCTGACGCGGCTCGCGAAGCCGCCGGCCGTGCTCGTCTGCGCCTCGGGCGTCGGCTACTACGGCAGCCGCGGCGACGAGGTGCTGAGCGAAGAGAGCCGACCCGGCACCGGCTTTCTGGCCGATCTCGCCCGCGAGTGGGAAGCGGCCACCGCCACGGCGATCGCGCAGGGGATCCGCGTGGTGAACCTGCGGCTCGGCGTCGTGTTGAGCGCACACGGCGGCGCGCTCGCCAAGATGCTGACCCCGTTCCGGCTGGGCCTGGGCGGCGTCATCGGCGACGGCGCACAGTGGATGAGCTGGATCGCGCTCGACGACGTGATCGGCGCGATCCGCCACGCCCTCACGACCGACGCGCTCCGCGGGCCGCTGAACGTCGTCGCGCCCGCGCCGGTCACCAATGCCGAGTTCACGCGGACCCTGGGCCGGGCGCTCGGGCGCCCCACGCTCGTGCCCCTGCCGGCGTTCGCGGCGCGCCTGGCGCTCGGCGAGATGGCGGACGAGATGCTGCTGGCGAGCCAGCGCGCCGTGCCGGCGCGGCTTCAGGCGAGCGGCTACCGCTTCCGTTACCCGACCCTGGAGGACGCGCTCCGCGCCGTGCTCGGCCGCTAGCCTCGACTAGCGAACGGTGACGGTGAACGAGAGCTGGCGCGCGGGCGGCGCGTCCGTTTCCCACGGAAGGCGATAGTCGAAGACCAGGACCTGCTGGCCCGTGTGCGCCGTCGTGAATCGCCAGATCTCGACGACCGGCCCGCCCACGCCGGCACCGGCTGGATCTCTCTCGAGCTGCGGCAGCCCCTCCAGCTTCAGGACCGCGGCCGGCGCCGCGGCGAGCGACCATCGATAGCCCATTGCCGGATTGCCCGGCAGACGGACGAACAGCTCCTGATCCGTTCGCAGCTCGACCGTGCGGCCATTGCTCTCGGGTGTGATCATCACCGCGCCGCCGGGTGCGCCGCGGCCGGCGCAGCGAGCACGCCGCGACGAAGAACAGGCGAGACCAACAAGAGGCTGACAGCACCGACGCGGATGCGGGCGCGGCCAGCTCGTCGGCGAGACGAACCAGGCGCCCGGCGAATCAGGGACGGGGCAGGCGGGGCGGCTCGGCGCAGGCGCGCTCGACCTCGTCGATCGTCTTGGGTGTGCCCGCGGTGAGCACGTCGCAGCCGTCCGCGGTGATCAGCACGTCGTCCTCGATGCGGATGCCGATGCCGCGCAGCTCCTTCGGGACGGCGTGCGTGATCTTCTCGGCCTTCGCCTTCTCTTCGTCCTCGATCTTCTTGGCGGCGGCCGCGCCCAGGCGCAGGCGGCGCTCCCACGCCTCCTCCTCGCTGTACTCGCGCAGATGGTACGTCGCGCTCTCGCGCTCGGGATCGAAGTAGAGGCCGGGCTCCACGGTCAGCACCATGCCGGGCTCGAGAATGCGCGACTTGCGGTCGATCCGATAGTCGCCGACGTCGTGCACGTCCATGCCGAGCCAGTGCCCGGTGCCGTGCATGTAGAACTCGCGATAGTGGTGCATCGCGAGCGACTCCTCGACGCCGCGCGGCAGCGCCCCGAGCGCCACGAGCCCCTCGGTGAGCACGCGCCGCGCGGCCTCGTGCACCGCCTCGTACCGGTTGCCCGGGCGCGCCGCCGCGATCCCGGCGAGCTGCGCGCGCAGGACGATCTCGTAGACCGCGCGCTGGGCGGCCGTGAATCGCCCGTTGACCGGGAACGTGCGCGTGATGTCGGCCGAGTGATAGCCGTACTCGCAGCCGGCGTCGATCAGCAGGAGATCGCCGTCTTCCATGCGCCGCGTGTTCTCGCTGTAGTGGAGAATGCACGCGTTGGCGCCGGAGGCGACGATCGAGGGATAACCGTTGCGCGGCGAGCCGTTCACGCGGAACACGTACTCGAGCGCCGCCTGCACCTGGTACTCGTAGAGTCCGGGCCGCGCGTAACGCATCGCCTCGACGTGCCCGTCGCGACTGATCTCGCACGCGCGGCGATGTCGCGCCAGCTCCGCGGCCGAGCGGCGCAGTCGCAGCTCGTTGAGGATCGGCCCCGGATCCTCGATGCGCACGGGCGGTGCGAAGCCCCGCGCGCGCGCGGCGCGCAGATCGCCGACCAGCCGCGTGACCCGGCTGTCGAACGCGCCGCTGCCGAGCCGGTAGAAGATCGCCGGCCGGTCGATCATGTATTCGCGCAGCTTCGCGTCGAGCCGGTCGATCGTGTACGCGGCGTCCGCGCCGTAGGTGGCGATGGCGCCCTCGGTGCCGGCGCGCCGGCCGTTCCAGATCTCCATCTCGCGGTCGCGCGGGCGGACGAAGAGGACGAAGCGCTCCTTGGCGTCCGCCGGATTGAACACGGCGACCGCGTCGGGCTCGTCGAACCCGGTCAGGAAGAAGAAGTCCGAGGCCTGGCGGAACTCGTAGTTCACATCCGCGTTGCGCTGGATCTCCCGGGCGCCCGGGATGATGGCGAGTCCGTCACCGATGGCCGCCGCGAACCGTTGCCGACGCTCGACGAAGGGGGCTGGATCGAATGGGCTCATCGGCGCAATAATACAACGGCGAAGGGGGAGCGTCCCATGCACGTTGGAATGGCGGCCGTGTTCCAGAACCCCGGCAAGGCGCGAACCGACCGCGACGTCTATCGAAACGAGCTCCGGCTGGCCGACCTCGCCGAGCCGCTCGGCTTCGAGTCGATCTGGGGCGTCGAGCATCACTTCACCGACTACACGATGTGCCCGGACGTGCTGCAATTCCTGACGTACATGGCCGGCCGCACGGAGCGCGCGCGGCTGGGCTCGATGGTCGTGGTGCTGCCGTGGCACGATCCGATGCGCGTCGCCGAGGAAGTCTCGATGCTCGACAACATCTCGGGCGGCCGGCTGATCCTGGGCCTCGGGCGCGGCGCCGGCAAGGTCGAGTTCGACGGCTTCCGCCTCTCGATGGACGAGTCGCGCCAGCGCTTCACCGAATCAGCCGAGATGCTGCTGGGCGGTCTCGAGACCGGCTACTGCGAGTACGACGGCACCTTCGTCAAGCAGCCACGCGCCGCGATCCGGCCCGCGCCCTTCAAATCGTTCCGCGGCCGCACCTATGCCGCCGCGGTCTCGCCGGAGTCGCTGCCGATCATGGCGAAGCTCGGCGTCGGGATCCTGATCATTCCGCAGAAGCCCTGGAAGGAAGTCGCGCGAGAGCTCGAGACCTACCGCTCGATCTACCGCGACGTGAACGGCGTCGAGGCGCCGCCGCCGGTCTCGGCGGGCTGGACGTTCTGCGACGAGAGCGCGGCGCGCGCCGAGGAGATGGCGCGACGGTTCATCGGCGGCTACTACCAGACGGTGCTCGATCACTATCAGTTCCAGGGCGATCACCTCGCCCGGACGAAGGGCTACGAGTACTACGGCAAGATGGCGGAGAAGATCACGCAGTACGGGACCGACACCGTCGTCGACTACTTCATGAACCTTCAAGTCTGGGGCACGCCCGAGCAGTGCTACGAGAAGATCCTCGACATCCACGCGCGAACGAACAACAGCCACTACATCGGCGTCTTCAGCTACGCCGGCATGCCGTACGAGGACGCCGAGGCCAACATGCGCCTCTTCGCCCGCGAGGTCATGCCCGCCCTCAAGAAGCTCGGCGTCGAGGCGCCGGCCGGCGACCGCGTGCCGGTGGCCTCGCGCGCCGGCCAGCCCGGCGACGTGGGACTTCTCGGCTCATGACGACTCCACTCAGCGTCTATCTGCCGTTCAATATCGACTGCCTCCGCGGAGCCTTCGTTCCGGCCAAGCGCGGGACGAAGCCGCCGACCGAGCGCGGCAACTGGATCATCGTCCAGGATCAGAAGCTCCTGGTCGTTCCGGACGGCGACCGCTTCCGGCTCCCGTCGGGTCAGCGCCCGGCCAAGCTCGACGGCGCCCTCGGCGAGCCGATCTGGCTCGGCACCCTGGGCGGTGACACCGAATGCTGGGTGGCGTCGCTCCCGCGCGATGCCGCCGTCCCGGACGAATTCCAGCGCGAGACGCTCGTGCCGATGGCCGGCACGCGTCTGCCCGACGATCTGCTCTCGCTCGGCGGCATGGCCATGCAGGCCCTCTGGTGGGAATCGACGAGCGGCTTCTGTCCCCGCTGCGGCGGCCCCACCGAGCGCCTGGCCGGCGAGTGGGGCAAGCGCTGCCCGAAGTGCAAGTACGAGCACTACCCTCACCTGCACCCGGCGGTCATCGTCGTCGTGCGCGACGGCGACCGCGTGCTGCTCGCGCGCAAGGCCATCTGGGCGCCCGGCCGCTACGCGCTCGTCGCCGGCTTCGTCGACAACGGCGAATCGCTCGAGGGCTGCGTCGCGCGCGAGGTGAAGGAAGAGGTCGGCGTCGACGTGAAGGACATCCGCTACGTCGGCAGTCAGAACTGGCCCTTCCCGAGCCAGCTGATGGTCGGCTTCGTCGCCACCTACGCGGGCGGCGAGATCAAGGTGGACGCCGAGGAGCTGGAGGACGCGCGCTGGTTTCCGTGCACGAACCTCCCGAGCCTCCCCTCGCGCCACAGCATCTCGCGCTACCTGATCGACAACTTCGCGCGCTGACCTTCCGGGCGACGTCTCCGTCGTCCGATGGTCCGATCGCTGGCGGTTCGACGTTTCGGGAGCACACTCGGTATGTAGTTAGGAGGCGCCCATGTCGAACCGAGTGCGAGTCAACCTCGCCAATCCCGCGGAGCTCCTCGAGCTGCCGGGCATCGGCCCCGAACAGGCCCGCGCCATTCTCCGGTTTCGCGCCGAGCACGGGCCCATCCAGGACGCGAACCAGCTCGCCGCAATCCTGCGCGCCTGGCCGGTCGCCGATGCGATCTGGGATCGTGTCGCGTTCGATCCCGCGGAGACCACCGCGCCCGAGGCACCGGGCGCCTGAGTTCGATCGGTCGTCACAACAAGGAGGCCAGCCATGGTGATCCGGGTTACCTGGGGCAAGCTGCGGGCGGGCGCGTGGAACGACTTCGAGCGGACCTACCGGGACAACGTGCTCACCAAAGGTAAAGGGCTCAAGGGACTGCGCGGCCGCTGGCTCGCGCAAGACTCCGGGGACAAGGACACCGGTTTCGCCGTGAGTCTCTGGGAGAATCCCGCGGACATGAAGGCGTACGAGGAGAGCGCGCTCTATCGCGAGATCATGGCGCCGCTGCAGCCGTTCTTCGTGGGCGAGTACAAGACGTATCGCTGTGACGTCAAATACACGGACGTCGGCGCGTAGCCTCGGGTCGGCCGGGCGGCGGTCGATCGACGACGACAATCAGGCCGACGCCGCTCCCGCGGGCACCGGCAGCACGGCGCCGCATCGTCTTGCACGTGCGCTGGGACGGGCTCGCGTTGAACTCTTGATGGCGTCGAGCAGCTCCACCTCGATGTTCGTGACCGAGAACGTCGTCTCGTGGAGCTTGGCGCCGCACTTGTCGCAGAACCACGCGAGGCCGTCGCGCTCGTCGGGCCGGCGCTTGCGCTCGATCACGAGACCCCAGGTGTCGGCCGGACGGATCGGGCAGTGCGGCGTGCCGGCGCGGCAGAGCATCGCCTCGCCCTCGCGCACCGTGATGTCGCGCGGCGTGCCGTCGGTGTCGATGCACCGCACGGTGATGTCGCCCTTGAGCTGGTAGAAGATCTCGTCGCCCGGATCGATGTGGAAAGTCGTTCCGCGCGTTCGGCCCGCGGACGATCTGGTAGATGAACTCGCTCTCGGGAAAGACTTCCTTGTTCGCGACCGGCCCGCTGAACAGACGTCTTGTGCTCGTCGATCCACTTCATCAGGTGCACGGGCGAAATGTTCGCCATCGATTCCTCCCGCCCGAATCCTACGCCGCGCCCGGATGACCGTCCATCGAGCACCAACAAGCAGCCGACGTGGGTCGACGAGGCTGTTCCCAGGCGGGAGTTGTCAGCCCCTACCAGGGCAGCAGGCGGACAATATACCGGACATCTTGGGAGGCATTCCCAGCAACATTGACCATGCAAGTAGCTGATATACAATTGCTTATGACCAGAAACAAAGCGGACATAAAACCGGACATCAAAGCGGTCAAGGACCGTGGTGAGACCACGGCCCTGATGGAGCCGTTGCTCATCAGCGAATCCGCTCTCAAGCGGGCCGGGTTGCCGGACCTCGCCCTCGAGCTCGCGAAACAGAGCGCGGGCTTCCGACGATCGCTGCCACCTAGCCTCCTCGAGTCACTTGCCTCGCTTGTCCGAACGATGAACTGCTACTACAGCAACGTCATCGAAGGCCACGCTACGCACCCGATCGACATCGAGCGCGCCCTCAAGAACGACTACAGCCGGGAGCCGAAAAAGCGCGACCTGCAGCTCGAGGCCAAAGCGCACGTCACCGTCCAGCAATGGATCGATGCCGGGAGCCTCACGGGCCGGGCCTTCGACCCCGGGTCGATCCGTGAGGTCCACCGCCGCTTCTGCGAGCCCCTGCCCGACGACCTGCTGTTGGTCGACAATCCGGACACCAACGACCGAGCCAGAGTCCTCCCGGGAGAACTCCGGGCGCGCGACGTAAAGGTCGGCCAGCACGTTGCCATCAGTCCGGGCGCGGTGCCGCGCTTTCTGAACCGTTATCAGCAAGTCTACGGAAGCCTCGGCACTATCGACACCGTCATCGCGGCGGCGGCCGCGCATCACCGCCTCGTGTGGATCCACCCGTTCGCCGACGGTAATGGCCGCGTCGTACGACTTCTCTCGCACGCAATACTGCTCGCGACTCTCGACACCGGCGCCGTGTGGTCAGTCGCCCGCGGGCTCGCCCGCAGCGAGGGGAGCTACAAGAGCCATCTTGCCGCCTGTGACCAGACGCGCCGCAATGACTTGGACGGGCGCGGTCACCTCAGCGAAGAGAACCTTACCGCGTTCACCCGGTTTTTCTTGACGACATGTCTCGACCAGGTCAGCTTCATGGAGTCCCTGATCCAACCCGACCGCCTGCGCGCCCGCATCCTGCTCTGGGCGGCGGAAGAAATCAGGCTGGGTCATTTGCCGCAGAAATCGGATGCCATCCTCGAGGCGGTTCTCTACCGCGGCGAGCTGCCGCGCGCCGATGCAGCGCCCATCGTCGGCACTGGCGAGCGTCAGGCTCGAAGGATTATTTCGGCGCTCATGGACAAGCAGGTTTTGCTTTCTGACAGTACCCGAGCACCGCTGCGTCTTGCTCTTCCAGCCGCGCACGCTTCCAGGTGGATGCCGGGCCTGTTTCCTGACCGATAGAAGCTAGCGCTGGACTTCAGCGACCCACGCGGTCGTTCGCCCGCCGACGGTCAGGTAGCGGATCCGCTCGCCGCGCACCGTCACCGGGCGCTGCAAGCGCTTGCTCCACCGGGTATGAAACAACCACTTCGGCGGGAAGCGGTCGCTGTCGGCGCCGGCGCGAACCGCGGTCGAGATGACCGAGCGCAGCTTCGAACGAATCCGGCCGATCTCCGCGCGCGTCAAGCATGTGCGTGCGGCGGCGCGGATCGATGCGGGCCTGATAGAGCACCTCGTCGGCGATCCAGTTGCCGACCCCCGCCGAGAACGACTGATCGAGCAGCACCGCCTTGACCGGTGCGGCACGCTTGCCGAAGAGCTCGGCCAGCCGGGCGAGGGGCGGCAGGTCGTGCAGCGCGTCGAAGCCGAGCAAGCTGATGGGCGGCTCGGCCCGCCGGATCGTGGCGCAGCCGCACGCGGCCGAGCCGCCGCGCGTCGCGAAACACGATCTCCCCACCGTCGTCGAGCGTCAGGTGCAGCTTGAGGAACCGCGGCGGCCACGACTCCTCGCGTGCCCGACGCCCTTCCACCATGAGCCGCTGGCGCTGCCGGCCGCGCACCTCGATTCCACCGGACATCCCGAAGTGAAAGCACGGCCAGGGTCGGCGGTCGAGCTCGACCCAGAGATGCTTGCCGTGGCGGTGCGCCGCGAGCACCCGGCGACCGACGAGTGCCGTCCGGATGCGCGCCGGGCTCACGCCCTGGTACACGATCGGGTCCGGCACGACGCGTGCGCTCACGATGCGCCGGCCGACGGCGGATCGCATCAGCAGGCGCCGGGCGGCTTCGACCTCGGGCAGCTCGGGCATCGGGCTAGTGTACCCGAGACCCCCGCGAGCGGGCGGAGACGGCCGGCGGCCGCACGTGATACGCTTCGGCCCTAACTCTGGGGCGACGCACGCCGGGCCCCGTCGGCCCGCGGCGCGCCCATGAATCCGCATCGCGCGCTGCAGACCGTCGCGGGGCTGGGGCCCCGCCGGTCGAGGCGCGCTCATGAATCAGAGGAGCTGTCGATGGCACGGATGACCGGTGGTGAAGCGATCGTGAAGGCGCTCGCCCGCGAGGGCGTGAAGGTGGCGTTCGGACTCCCGGGCGTTCAGCTCTATGGCATCGTCACCGCGTTCCGGGACGAGCCGATTCGGTTCATCACCGTCCGCCACGAGGGGTCGTCGACCTACATGGCCGACGGGTACGCGCGCGCCGGCGGCGGCATCGGCGTCGCGGTGGCCGTGCCTGGACCGGGCCTGCTCAACGCGGCGGCGGGACTGAACACCGCGTACGCGGCCTCCTCGCCCGTGCTGATGATCGCCGGACAGATTCCACGCAACCAGATCGGCAAGAAGATCGGCGTGCTCCACGAGCTCGACAACCAGCTCGACGCCATCGCCGGCTCGACGAAGTGGCGTCAGACCATCATGCAGGTGGCCGACGCGCCTCGCATCGTCCACGAAGCCTTCGCGCAGCTGCGCAGCGGCCGCCCGCGGCCGGTCGCGATCGACATGCCGTGGGACACGATGGAGGAAGAGGTCGACGTGACCCTGCCGGCCGTGCCGGCGCACCCGCTGCGTCCCGCGGCGCCCGCGGCCGATCATCGACCGCGCGGCCGAGATGCTGCTGCGCGCCCAGCGGGTCGCCATCTACGCGGGCGGCGGCGTGCATCTCTCGGGCGCTCACGCGGCGCTCGCCGCGCTCGCCGAGCACCTGCAGGCCGGCGTCGTCGAGACGGCCGAGGGCAAGGGCGCGATCAGCGACGCGAGCGATCTCTCGCTCGGCGCCGGGCTCTTCCCGAAGAGCCCGCTGCGGCGCTATCTCGACGCGGCCGACGTGGTGCTGGCGGTCGGGAGCCGGTGCTCCGCCGCGATGTTCCGGGCGGACCAGCAGGTGATCCAGATCGACGCCGATCCCGACGAGATCGGGCGGAACCACAAGACGACGTCCGGGCTCGTCGGCGACGCGAAGGCGACGCTCGAGGCGCTGCTGGAACGGCTTCGCGCCGGCGGCAAGCCGCGCGCCTCGGACAAGGCCGAGCGCGAGAAGATTCGCGAGGAAGTCGCCGGCTTCATGACCCAGGAGCCGAACTCGTCGATCCTCCGGTCGCTGCGCCAGGGCATCCCGCACGATGCGGTGGTCATCGCCGGCATGACGCAGATGGGCTACTTCTCGCGCCCGTTCTTCCCCGTGTACCAGCCGCGCACGTACATCACGTCGTCGTACTCCGGCAATCTCGGATTCGAGTACCCGACCGCGCTCGGCGCAAAGGTGGCGACGCCGAACCGTCCGGTGGTCATGATCTCGGGCGACGGCGGCTTCATGTACTACGCGCAGGAGATGGCCACGGCCGTCCAGCAAGGCATCAACGTCGTCGCGGTCGTCTTCAACGACAACGCCTACGGCAACGTCGCCCGAGACCTCGACGAGCACTGGGGCGGGAAATTCGCGGCCGAGCTGCACAATCCCGATTTCGTCCGGCTCGCCGAGGCCTACGGCGCCGTGGGCCGGCGCGCGAAGGAGCCGGGCGAGGTGGGCAAGCTCATCGCCGACGCGATCCAGATGGACCGGCCCGTGCTGATCGAGGTGCCGGTGGGGCGGATGATGAGACCCGTGTTCTTCTCGCCGCTCAAGACCCTGCCGCGCTACCAGCACTGAGGCACGCACAAGAGACAGATTCAAGGGAGAGGACGATGGAATTCGAGTACTCGAAGAAGACCAAGATGTACATGGAGCAGCTCACCGACTTCATGACCAAGTACATCTACCCGAACGAGAAGGTCTTCCACGACCAGCTCAACTCGGCATCTACACGATGGCAAATTCCTCCGATTATGGAGGAGCTCAAGGCCAACGCGCGCGAGCGCGGGCTCTGGAACCTCTTCCTGCCGGAGAGCGAGCGCGGCGCCGGGCTCACCAACCTCGAGTACGCCCCGCTGTGCGAGATCATGGGCCGCTCGCCGATCGCGCCCGAGGCGTTCAACTGCTCCGCGCCCGACACCGGCAACATGGAGACGATCGAGCGCTACGGCTCGCCGGAGCAGAAGAAGCAGTGGCTCCAGCCCCTGCTCGAAGGCAAGATCCGCTCGGCGTTCATCATGACCGAGCCGAAGGTCGCCTCGTCGGATGCCACGAACATCGAGTCGTCGATCGTCCGCGACGGCGATTCGTACGTCATCAACGGCCACAAGTGGTGGAGCTCAGGCATCGGCGACCCGCGCTGCAAGATCCTCATCTTCATGGGCAAGACCGACGCCAAGAACCCGGATCGCTACAAGCAGCAATCGATGATCCTGGTGCCGCGCGAGACGCCCGGCATCAAGGTGCTCCGCATGCTGACCGTGTTCGGCTACGACGACGCGCCCCACGGCCACGGCGAGGTGCTCTTCGAGAACGTCCGCGTACCGGCCTCGAACATCCTGCTGGGCGAGGGACGCGGCTTCGAGATCGCCCAGGGGCGTCTCGGCCCCGGCCGCATCCATCACTGCATGCGCCAGATCGGCGTGGCCGAGCGCGCGCTCGAGCTCATGTGCAAGCGCTCCCAGAATCGCGTGGCGTTCGGCAAGCGGCTGGCCGAGAACGACATCACGCTCGAGCGCATCGCGCAGTCGCGGATCGAGATCGACCAGGCGCGGCTGCTCGTCCTGCACGCGGCGTACATGATGGACACCGTCGGCAACAAGGCGGCGAAGCAAGCGATCGCCGAGATCAAGGTCGCGGTGCCGAACATGACCTTGCAAGTGGTCGAGCGCGCCATACAGCTCCACGGCGGCGGCGGCGTGAGCCAGGAATTTCCGCTGGCGTCGATGTGGGCGCACTCGCGGACCTTGCGCTTCGCCGACGGGCCCGACGAGGTGCACCGGCGCCAGATCGGCCGGCTGGAGCTCCGCAAGCACGGTTGAGCGGCGCGAGTCGGATCGTCGCCGGCCTGGAGGCCGCCGGGGTCACCCTGGCGGCCTCCGTGCCCGATACCTGGATCGGCAAGCTGATGGCGGCGGTGCGAACATCGAAGACGATTCGTGCCGTCGACGCCGCGCGCGAGGAGGAAGCGGTGGCGATCGCGTGCGGCGCCACCCTCGCGGGCGGCCGTGGCGCGGTGCTGATCCAGAACGCCGGGCTCTTCAACTGCGGCGGCGTACTGGCGGGCCTCGTGAGCCTCTACCGCATCCCGTGCTTCTTCATCGTGTCCTACCGCGGCGACCGGCGCGACCCGATCTACTATCACCAACCGAAAGGGCGCGTGACCGAGCCGACGCTCTCCGCGTGGGGCTTGCCTTTCGCGATCGCCGACCACACGACCGACCTCGAGGCGCAGGTGGTCCGCGGCGTGGAATCGGCCGTCGCCTCGAGCGGACCGGCCGTGCTCCTGATCAGCGGCGAGGACGTCGAGTGACGCCGCGGCGGCCGCTGCTCGAGGCGCTGGTCGCGATGCTGACACCCAGCGACGTCCTCGTCTCGAGCCTCGGCGCCAACTCGCGCTACCTTCCTCATCTGAACGTGACCGCGCCGGTCTTCGCCCTGTGCGACTCGATGGGCGCGGCGATACCGCTGGCG
Organism: uncultured Candidatus Rokubacteria bacterium; assembly: GCA_963789955.1. Classification (GTDB taxonomy): domain Bacteria; phylum Methylomirabilota; class Methylomirabilia; order Rokubacteriales; family CSP1-6; genus AR31. The sequence goes on along the minus strand of CAWBMV010000001.1, from coordinate 123,928 downwards.
CTCGGCATGGCGCTACAGCGCCCCGATCGCCACGTGGTCGCGCTCGAGGGTGACGGCTCCTTGCTGATGTGCCCGAACGTGCTCGCCACCGTCGCCGCCGCGCGCCCGTCGAATCTGACGGCGCTTCTGTGGGTCAACGGACACTATGAATCGTCGGGCGGTCAGGCGCTGCCCTCGGCGCCGGTCGAGCTGGCTCGAGCTCGCGAAGGGATTCGGCATCGCGAACGTCGAGCGGGTCGGCGACGTGCCGGCGCTTCGCGCGGCCTTCCCGCGCGCCCGCGCCGCGAAAGCGCCGGCGCTGCTCGTCGTCGACGTGGCCTTCGATCCGAGCGAGCCGATCCCGCCCTACTCCGAGCGACCCGACGACATTCGGGCGCGGTTCCGGATCGCATGACACCCGAAGGCGTCCGCGTGGGTGTCGACGTCGGCGGGACGTTCACCGACCTCGTGGCCTGTGATGCCTCCGGCCGGACGACCTCGCTGAAGGTGCCGACCACGCCCGCCAATCCGGCGGGCGGCGTGCTCGACGGTCTGGCGGCGATCGGCCGCGTGGCGGGCCGCTGCGCGTCACTCGCCCACGGGACTACGCTGGTCACGAACGCGATCGTCGAGCGCCGCGTCGGCGCGGTCGGCCTCGTCACCACGCGCGGCTTCGGCGACGTGCTCGCGATCGGCCGCATGAATCGGCCGCATCTCTACCGGATCGATCTGCCCGCCAAGCCCGAGCCCCTGGTGCCGCGCCGGCTCCGGGCCGAGGTGGGCGAACGGGTCGGGCCCGACGGCTCGGTGCTCGTCACCGCTCGACCTCGGCGAGATGCCGACGATCATCGAGCGCTTCAAGCGCCAGGGCGTCGAGAGCGTGGCGATCTGTCTCCTGCACGCCTACGCGAACCCGGCGCACGAGCAGGCGCTGCGCCAGGCCCTCGCCGCGCACTTTCCGTACGTGTCGGTCTCGAGCGAGATCAACGCCGAGTTTCGCGAATACGAACGCACGTGCACGACCGTGCTCAACGCGTCGGTCATGCCGCTCGCCGCGCGCTACATCGACGATCTGGTCGGGCGCTTGACCGTCGGCTCAGGCTCGATTCCGCTTCATCTTCTGCACTCCGCCGGCGGCATGATGTCCGTCGATGCCGCGCGGGCGCGGCCCCTCACGATGGCGATGTCGGGTCCGGCCGCCGGCGTCGCGGCCGCCGCCTACCTCGCGCGCACGCTCGATCTCTCGCGCGCGCTCGCCTTCGACATGGGCGGCACGACCACCGACGTGTGCCTCATCACCGACGGCGTCCCGGAGACGGCGCGCCAGCGAAAGCTCGGCGACTATCCGGTGCGCCTGCCCGCGGTCGCCGTCGAATCGATCGGGGCCGGGGGCGGCTCGATCGCCTCGATCGATGCGATCGGGGCCCTCAAGGTGGGTCCGCGGAGCTCGGGCGCGGTGCCGGGACCGGCCTGCTACGGCCTGGGCGGGACCGAGCCGACCGTGAGCGACGCCAACCTGATCCTCGGCTATCTCAACCCGGAGCGGATCTACGGCGGATCCATCCGGCTCGATCGCGCGCGCGCGGAGCGGGCGCTCGAGCCGATCCAGCGTCGCTTCGGCCTGTCGCTGCTCGACGCGGCCCACGCCGTGGTCGAGGTGGCCAACGCGAACATGCAGCGGGCGCTCCGGCTGGTCTCGGTGCAGCGCGGCTACGATCTGCGCGAGTTCACGTTGATCGCCTACGGCGGCGCCGGGCCGGTGCACGCCGGCGCGCTCGCGCGCGAGGCCGGGATCGCGCGCATCGTCGTGCCGGCCCATTCCGGCGCGTTCTCCGCGCTCGGGTGCCTGGTCTCGCCGCTGCGGTACGACGCGGTGCAGACGCAGCGCATGCGTCTCGAGTCGTGGGATGCCAAGGTCGTCGCCGACCGGCTGCGCGCGCTCGAGTCGCAGTGCCTGACCCCGCTGCTCGACGAGGGCCACGCGGCCGAGCGCGTGCTCCTGAAGCGCAGCGTCGACCTCCGCTACGCCGGCCAGAACTACGAGCTCGAGGTGGACTACGGCGCCGGCACGCCGGACGCGCTGCGGACGACGTTCGAGCGCCGGCACCGGCAGCTCTATGGCTACGCGACCGGCGAGAGCGTCGAGTGCGTGAATCTGAGAGTGTCCGCCCAGCTCGTTCGCGACGAGCTGACCTTCGGCTCGAGCGCGGCCACCGGCACCGCGAAACCGGTCGGCGAGCTGCGCGCGTTCTTCCGGGGCGCCGAGCCGCTCGCGATGCCGCGGTACGAGCGCGGCGCGCTGCCGCCGGGCCAGGAGGTCTCGGGCCCGGCGCTCGTCGAAGACGAGTGGTCGACGACGCTCGTCTATCCCGGTCAGCGCTGTCGGGCCGATCGCCTGGGCAATCTCCTGATCGAGGTGGCGCCGTGACCTTGCATCCCGCGACGCTCGAGGTCGTCCGCAACGCGCTCTACGCGATCGCCGAGGAGATGAGCGTGATCGTCATGCGCTCGGCGCGCTCGCCGCTCCTCAAGGAAGCGGGCGATCTCTCCTCGGCGTTGACCGACGCCGACGGGCGGCTCATCGCGCAGGGTCGCGACATCCCGATCCATCTGGGCGTCATGGGCTTCACCGTCAAAGAGTTTCTCAAGCGGGTGCCGAAGGATCGGCTGCGCGACGGCGACGTCTGGTTCCTCAATCTTCCCGAGGTGGGCGGCAACCACCTGCCCGACGTCAAGGCCCTGAGGCCGGTGTTCGTCGGCGGCCGACTGGTCGCCTTCGCGATCAACCTGGCCCACTGGGCCGACATCGGCGGCGCGGTGCCCGGCAGCTACGTGCCGTGGGCCACCGAGTCCTATCAGGAAGGCCTGCGCATCGCGCCGATCAAGCTGTTCTCGGCCGACGGCCCGGAGCGCCCGGCCATCGATTTCGTCCTCTCGAATCTTCGCGGCCGCGAGGAGCGCGAGGGCGATATCTTGGCCCAGTTCGCCGCCAACGACGTCGCGGCCCGGCGGCTGCAAGAGCTCTTCGCCCATCACGGCGCCGAGACCATCGACGCCTGCTTCGAGCGGCTCCACGACGAGTCGGAGGCGCAGATGCGCGCGGCCATCCGCGCGCTGCCGGACGGCGTCTGGGAAGGCGAGGACTGGGTCGACGACGACGGCGTCGACGACACGCCGATCCGCATTCACGTGCGCGTCGAGATCGCGGGCGACGAGGCGCGCTTCGACTTCACCGGCACCTCGCCGCAGGTCCGCGGCCCCGTGAACACGACGTACTACATCGCGTGCTCCGCGGTGTACTACGCCATGAAGGCGCTCGTCGCGCCGGACGTGCCGCCGAACGACGGCTGCTACCGGCCGCTGCACGTCCTGGTACCACCGCGCACGGTCTTGAGCGCCGATCCGGACCGTCCCGTCGTCGGCGGCAATCACGAGACCTGTCAGCGCATCGTCGACGCCATCGTCAAGGCGCTGGCGCCCGCGCTGCCCGATCGCGTCTCCGCGGGCGGTCCGACGACCTCCGGCGTCCTGATCTTCGGCGCGCGCCAGCCCGACGGCCGCTGGTCGATCCTCTACGAGGTGCACGGCGGCGGCGAGGGCGCGACCGCGTCGAAGGACGGCGCCTCCGCGGTGCGCGTGCACATGTCGAACGTGATGAACACGCCGATCGAGGTCATCGAGGGCGAGTACCCGATCATGATCGAGGAGCAGGCGCTCCGCCTCGGCTCCGGCGGCGACGGCGCCCATCGCGGCGGCCTCGGATTCCGGCGCGCCTATCGCATCCTGGCCTCGGAGCTCACCTTGACGAGCATGCTCGACCGGCGCGTGATCCCGCCCTACGGGCTCGCCGGCGGGCGCGACGCGGCGCCGTTCCGGATCACCTTGAATCCCGGACCTCGCGAGCGCGTGATCCGCGGCAAGGAGACCCTGCGCCTGGCCGCCAACGACCTCGTCGTCATCGAGACGTGCGGCGGCGGCGGCTACGGCCGGCCGGAAGATCGGTCGGCCGAGCTGAAAGCGCGTGACCGTGCGGAGGGAGAGGCTCCATGAAGCTCGCCGATCGGATCGCCGTCGTCACCGGAGCCGCGAAGGGGATGGGCCGCGACATCTGCCTGACGCTCGCCCGCGAGGGCGCGAATCTGGCGATCGCCGCGCGCGAGACGGCGCCGCTCGAGGCGCTCGGCCGCGAGATCGACGGCGCTCGGCCGCAAGGTCGTCGTGGTGCCCACCGACGTCACCGACGAGGCCGCCGTCGAGCGCCTGGCCACGAGCGCGCGCGAGGCATTCGGCCGCATCGACATCCTCGTCAACGCCGCCGGCGTGACCGGTCCGATCGAGACACCGGTGTGGGAGATCAAGGCCGACGACTTCGACCAGGTGATCGCGGTGAACCTGCGCGGCACGTTCCTGCCGACCAAGCACGTGCTGCCGACCATGATCAAGCAGCGCTACGGCAAGATCGTGAACATCAGCGGCACGTCCGGGCTTCGCGGCTACAAGTATCGCGCGGCCTATTCGTCGTCGAAGTGGGCGCTGCGCGGCTTCACGCGCACCGTGGCGCTGGAGGCCGGCCCGTACAACATCAACGTCAACGCGCTGCACCCCGGCATCGTCGGCGGCGACCGCATGGACAAGCTCTGCCGCGAGAAGGCCAAGAAGCGCGGCTGGACGCCGGAGCAGGTGTACCAGGAGTACGTGGACGAGATGGCGCTCCGGCGCGTGACGATCGCGCAGGACATCGCCAACGCCGTGCTCTTCCTCGTCTCGGACGACTCGTCGAACATGACCGGGCCAGTCGGTCACCGTCGACGGCGGCTGGGACGTCTGACACCGGAGGAAAACGAATGCATGCTCGGCTGGCCCGCTCGCTCGCCGCCGCCGTCCTGCTGCTCGCCGCCTGCGACCAGGGCGCGCGGCCGACATCCGATCCCTACGACGCCAGCAAGATGGACCTCAAGCCCACCCCGGCAAAGCTCAGCGCCGAGCGTCATCAAGGGCGCATTTGCCGAAGGCAGCGCGCTCAGCCTGGGCGCGGAGCTCAAGCCGCTCGATCCGGCGCCGGTCAAGACGGTGCGGCTCGACACCACGCACAAGATCATCGAGATCGCGCCCGGCGTGAAGTTCAGCGCCTGGACCTTCGGCGATCAGGTGCCCGGCCCGACGGTGCGCGCGCGCGTCGGCGACAAGATCAAGTTCAGCATGACCAACCGCAGCGACGAGCCGATGCCGGGCGTGCAGATCACCGCCGCGCCGATGATGCACTCGATGGACTTCCACGCCGCCATGGTGTCGCCGCAGGACAAGTACCGCTCGATCGCGCCGGGGCAGACGATCGACTTCGAGTTCACCGCCAACTATCCCGGCATCTTCATGTACCACTGCGGCACGCCGATGATCCTCGAGCACATCGCCTCGGGCATGTACGGCGCGGTGATCGTCGAGCCGCGCGACGGCTATCCCGACGAAGGTCGACCGCGAGTACGTGATCGTGCAGAGCGAGTTCTACGCCAAGCCCGATCCCGGGCAAGCAGAAGGTCGACGGCGCGCCGCTCTACGTGCTCGACGGCGACCGGCTGCGCGCCGCGCAGCCGACGCACACCGTGTTCAACGGCGTGCACAACGGCATGGTGAAGACGCCGCTCGCCGCCAAGCCGGGCGAGCGCGTGCGCCTGCTACGTGCTCAACGTGGGCCCGAGCAAGACCTCGAGCTTCCACGTCGTCGGCACGATCTTCGACCGCGTCTGGATCGAGGGCAACCCGGACAACCAGTTCCGCGGCATGCAGACGGTGCTGCTCGGCTCGTCCAACAGCGCCGACGGTCGAGTTCGTGATCCCCGAGGCGGGCTCCTACATCATGGTCGACCACCACTTCGCCAACGCCTCGCAGGGCGCGATCGGGCTGATCTCGACCGCGGCCAAGCCGCCGGCGAAGGAGCTCGAGCACCACAACATCGCCGGCCTCGGCCGCGCCGACCGATCCGGAGGCGGTGCGGGGCAAGCTCGCCTTCGAGAGCAAGTGCCTGGCCTGCCACTCGATCGGCGAGGGCAAGAAGCTCGGACCCGACCTCGCCGGCGTGACCAAGCGGCGCAGCGACGCCTGGCTGACGCGCTGGCTCAAGGCGCCGGAGAAGATGCTCGAGACCGACGCCGACGCGAAGGCGATGCTGAAGGAGTTCAACAACCTCCCGATGCCGAACCAGAGCCTCGGCGACGCGGAGATCAAGCAGTACATCAAGTACTTCCAGTGGATCGACGCCCAGCCGGCCGGCTCCGTGAAGGCGTCGGCGGGGCACTGAGGCGCACGATGCGCTCGCAGGTCACGCCCGTGCTCGGCGTGATCGTCGTCTCGCTGGTCATGGGCGGGTGCGTGACGAAGTCGGCGATGCTGATCGGGGCGGCTCGCGAGATGCTGACCGGCTTCCGTGAGGTCCGGCTGTCGGGAACGGCCTTGCAGGTGCGCTACCAGACGGTGACGTGGTACTTCGGCCCCTTGCCGTGGCCGGCGCTGGACCGCCTGCAGATGTTTCCGCCTGTTCGCATGCTGCCGCTCGAGTGTTCGATGGTCCACAGCACTCCAGGCGGCCTCGCCCTTCCAGGCCATCTACTTCCTCATGATCGCTCTCGGCCACTGAACTCATGATCCTCGCCGCCGTCGCGTTCAGTCCATGCGAGTGATCGGCACGAGCCCGGCCCGGCCGGACGCGTGGGAAAAGGTGCGCGGCCGGCCGATCTACGCCGGCGACCTGGCGCTGGCCGGCATGCTCCACGGCCGCATCGTGCGAAGCCCGTATGCGTCGGCGCGCATCGTACGCATCGACACGCGCGCGGCTCGCGCCCTGCCCGGCGTGATCGCCGTGCTCACCGCGCGCGACGTGCCGCGCAACGAGCAGCGGATGGAGCTGCCGGGCCGCATGGCCGAAGCCACCGCCGGCGCCGTGCTGGCCACGCAGCCCGTGCTGGCCGACGATCGCGTGCGCTTCCAGGGCGAGCCCGTGGTGGCGATCGCGGCCACGACACCCGAGATCGCGGCGGCCGCCGCCGATCTCGTCGAGGTCGACTACGAGGATCTGCCGGGCGTCTACGATCCGCTCGCGGCGCTCGCGCCGGATGCGCCGAAGGTTCACGACAGCGGCAATCTCCTCCGGAGCTGGCATCTGCGCTCCGGCGACATCGCGCAGGGCTTCGCGCGCGCGGCCGTCGTCGTCGAGAACACGTATCGCACGCCGTTCGTCGATCACGTCTACATGGAAACCGAGAGCGGGATCGGCTGGATCGACGGTGAGGGCGTGCTGACCATGCGCGTGAGCACCCAGGTGCTCGAGCACTACCGTGACGTCGCCGAGGTCCTGCAGCTGCCGCACGGACGGGTGCGGCTCGAGGGCGCCTACCTCGGCGGCGGCTTCGGGGGCAAGGAAGACGTGACCGTCGAGTGTCTGCTGGGTCTGCTCGTCTGGAAGACCGGCCGCCCCGTGCAGCTCGTCTTCTCGCGCGAAGAGTCGTTCATCGGTCACGGCAAGCGGCATCCGTACGTGATGCGCTATCGCACGGGCGCCGCGCGCGACGGCGCGCTCGTCGCGCTCGAGGCCGAGCTGATCTCCGACTCCGGCGCCTACGCGGCGCTCTCGCCGTGGGTCCTGCTCTACAGCCTGGTGACCTCGACGGGGCCCTACCGGATCCCGAACGTCAAGGTCGACGCGACGACGGTCTACACGAACAATCCCGTCGCGAGCGCCTACCGGTGCTTCGGATCGATCCAGACCTGCCTGGCCTACGAGGGCCAGATGGACGCGCTGGCCGAGGCGCTCCACATGGACCCGCTCGCGCTCCGCGAGCAGAACTTTCTGCGCAAAGGGCGACAAGCTCGCGACGGGTCAGGTGCTCGAGACCGAGCCGATGCTGGCCGAGACGATGCGCCGGGCATGGGCGGGGCTCGGCGAGCGCCGGCCGTCGCAGGCGCCCACGCGAATCGGCCGCGCGGTGGCCGCGTCGTTTTCCCCGTACGGGCGCATGTGCTGGACGCGCGACTCGGCGAGCGCGTGGATCGGCATGGAGCTCGACGGCACCGCCGTCGTCCGCTGTGCCGCGCCCGACGTCGGCGGCGGTCAGACCTCGTCCCTCTGCGCCATCACCGCCGAGGTGCTCGGCCTCGAGCTCGACCACGTGACCGCCGTGGGCCGCGATAGCCACTTCACCCCGCGCGCCGGCACGACCACCGCCACGCGACAGCTCCTGATGTCCGGCAACGCGGTGCTCACCGCGGCGCGCGAGCTGCGCCGTCATCTGGTCGAGGCGGCCGCGGCGCTCCTGGAGGCCGCGCCGGGCGACATCGAGCTGGCCGGCGGACGCGCGTTCGTCCGCGGCACGCCGGATCGCGCGCTCTCGATGGCGAGCGTCGTGAAGGGCGCCACCGGCCAGGGGCGGCCCGTGCAGGTGCTCGAGAAATACGACGCGCCCTCGGCGCCGACGATCGACCCGGCCACGGGTCAGGGCAAGGCGTTCAACGACTACACGTTCGGCACGCACGCGCTCGAGGTCGAGATCGACGACGAGACGGGTCGCACGCGCCCGACGCGCCTCGTCTCGTGCTTCGACGCGGGGCGCATCATCCATCGCGCGAACGCCGAAGGCCAGCTCGAGGGCGGCGCGGTCCAGGGGCTCGGCTACGCGCTCATGGAAGAGATCGCCCTCGAGAACGGCGTCAGCAAGAACCCGCACCTGGCCGACTACAAGATTCCGACCTCGCTCGACGCGCCGGCCATCACGACGGTCCTGCTGGAATCCGGCGAAGGGCTCGGTCCGTTCGGCGCCAAGGGGCTGGGCGAGCCGGCCATGACGCCGAGCATCGGCGCCGTCGCCAACGCGGTCTCGAACGCGCTCGGCGTGCGCATGACGGAGCTGCCGATCACCTCTGAGCGCGTGCTGGCGGCGCTTCGCGCGAAGCGGGCGTAGCGCATGCCGGTGTTCGAGGAGGAATTCGCCGTCAGCGCCTCGCCCGACGTCGTGTGGGATTTTCTCCTCGATCCCGAGCGCATCGCGCCGTGCCTGCCCGGCTGCGAGAGCCTCGAGGTCGAGGACGCGAAGACCTACCGGGTGCGCCTCACCGTCAAGGTCGGCTTTCTCTCGACGACCCAGAGTCTCAAGGTCGAGATCGTCGAATCGGATCGGCCGCGGCATCTCGTCTCGCTGGCGCGCGGCGAGGACCGAAAGCTCGCGAGCCAGGTCGAAGTCCGAAACACGCTCGATCTGGCACCCGCCGCCGGGGCCGGCACGCTCGTGCGATACCGCAGCGAGGTCCGCGTGCTCGGCCGGCTCGGCTCGGTCGGTGACGCGGTCATGAAGGTCAAGGCCAAGCAGCTCGCCGGCGACTTCGCCGCGAACGTGCGGGCGGCCATCGAGCGACCGGCGTGAACCTGGCCTTCACGCTCAACGGTCAACCCTGCGCGACCGAGGCGCCGGATCACTGGACCGTGCTCGATCTCCTGCGGGACGGTCTCGGCCTGATGGGCACCAAGTACGGGTGCGGCGAGGGCGTGTGCGGCACCTGCACGGTGCTCGCCGACGGCCGGCCGATCCGCGCCTGCCTCGTCCTGGCCGCTCACGCGCGCGGACGCGCGCTCGTGACCGTCGAGGGACTCGAACGCGACGGCCGGCTCGACCCGATCCAGACCGCGTTCGCCGAGCGCGGCGCCGCCCAGTGCGGCTACTGCACGCCGGGCATCATGCTGGCGGCGAAGGCGCTCCTCCTCGAGAACCCGGCGCCGACCGAGCACGAGGTGCGCGAGGCGCTGTCGGGCAACCTGTGCCGCTGCACCGGCTACACCAAGATCATCGAGGCCGTGCTGGCAGTGCGCGGGGACGAGGTAAGCGTGCGCCTGCATCCGTTTCGTCTGGTCGAGCCCGAGTCGATCCCCGACGCGATCGAGGCGCTCGGGCGACTCGACGGCGAGGCGCGGCTCGTCGCGGGCGGGACGGCGCTCGTCGCGATGATCCGCCTCGGGCTCGTGAAGCCCGACCGCCTGATCTCCTTGCACCGGGTGCCCGGGCTGAGCCAGATCCGCGTCGAGAGCGGCACGCTCGAGCTCGGCGCCATGGCCACGCACGCGGACATCGAGCAGTCGCGCGTCGTCCGAGACGGCTGGCCGCTGCTCGCCGAAGCGGTACGGCGCGTCGCCACGCCCGCGATCCGGACCTCCGGGACCATCGGCGGCAACCTCGCCTACGCCGAGGCCGCGTCGGATCCTGCGCCCGCGCTCCTGTGCCTGCACGCCGAGGTTCGCGTAGACGGCCCCCGCGGGAGCCGAACGGTGCCGATCGCGCGGTTCTTCAGAGGCTTCTACGAGACGGCGCTGGAGCCCGGCGAGATCGTCACGGCGATCCGCGTTCCGCCCACGCCGGCCGGCGCGCGAGGCGGCTACATCAAGTACACGTCACGCTCGGCGGAGGACAAGCCACTGATCGGCGTCGCCGCGCTCGTCACGCGCGATGAGGCCGGGCGTTGCGCGGACATCCGCCTCGCGCTCGGGGGCGCCGCCCCGACGCCGATCCGCGCCGAGAACGCCGAGAGAACCTTGCGCGGAGAGACGCTGACCGACGCCGCCGTGCGGGCCGCTGCCGAGGCCGCGGCGCAAGAGGCCGATCCCCTCTCCGACCTCATGGGCAGCGCAGACTACCGGCGCGAGATGATCCGCGTGTGGGTCCGCCGTCTGCTGGTGGCCTTGCGCGACGGCGCGAGATAGGCACGGTGCCCGCCGAGCGCGGGCACCGTGGCGTCAGCTCACTTGTGCGGGGTCTTCGGCTTCCACATGGCCAGGGTCGCGCCGGTCGGATCGGTGACCACGCTCATCCAGCCGAACTCACCGACCTCGGTCACGTCCATGACCACCATCGCGCCGAGTTCCTTGGCCTTCTTCGTCGACACGTTGATGTCATCGACACCGACGTAGGAGAGCCAGTGCGATGGCGCTCCCGGGATCGGGTTGAGCATCATGCCGCCCCCGGTACCGCCCCCCACGTCGATCATCGTGTAAGTGCCGCCGGCCATCGGCACGTCCTGCAGCTTCCAGCCGAAAGAGACCCGTGTAAAATTTTCTCGCGCTCGTGGGGTCGTTCGTCTGCAGCTCCACGTGGACGAATGGATTAGCCATGTTCACCTCCTACCGCCGAGCGTACCCGTGGTGAACGGTCGCGTCCACTACCTGGGCTCCGCCGAGATTTGGACGACCGAGAGACAGGCACGCAGGCGGCTACATCTTCCAGTCTTGGTACCAGGTCGAGTCCGCGCCGATACCCTCGCGCGAGACCTTCACGTCGATCACGTACGGCTTGTTCTCGCGCGTCGTCCGCTCGATGCCGCGCCTGAGCGCCGGCTCGAGCTCCTTCAAGGTCTTCACGGTCTCGCCGTCGACGCCCTGCGAGCGCGCGAGCCCGGCGTAGTCGGTCGCCGGCGCGTCGAGATAGAGCCCGGGATACTTGCCGGTGTGCACCATCTTGCTGTCCGGCACCTCGCGCGCCCAGTTGGTCCGGACGACCTGATAGGTCTCGTTGTTCGAGATGATGGTGAGGATCGCGGTGTTGTAGCGCGCCATCGACCAGAAGCCGGCCGCGCTGTAGGTCAGGGCCCCGTCGCCGAGATGCAGGACGACCGGCCGCTCGCGGCCGACCCCGATCTTGGCGCCGATCGCCGCGCCCACGCCGAACCCGAGCGAGCCGCCGCCGCTGCGGGTCCAGCCCATCGCGTCGTGGCCGAAGGGCAGCAAGGTGGTCCGCGCGGTCGAGCTCTCCTGCACCATCATGGTGTTCTTCGGCAGCAGCTGGGCCAGATGCGTCTCGAGCACGCTCGGATGCACGATCACGTCGTGCTCGTGCTCACGCGCCAGATCCTCCTCGCGCGAGATCAAGAGCTTCGCGTAGGCCCGCACCTTCTCACGCTGGCGCGCCCATCCCGACACCTTGTCGGCGGCGTGCACGCGCGTCAGGGCGGCGGTGATGCTGCGGAGCGTGTCCGGCAGCTCGCACTGCGCGGCGATGTCGAGCGGGTAGTGGCGGCCCATCAGGACCGGGTTCTGGCCGATCTGGATCACGAACGGCTCGGCGACGCCGCCGTGCACGCCCTGCACGCCGACCATGAAGATCAGATCCGGCTTGAGACCGGTGACCTTCTCGAAATCCTTGGAGACCGGATACATGCCGCAATAGAGCGGATGCCGCGTCGGGAAGTTCGGGAAGATCTGCCGCGTGGCGAACACCGGCGCCTCGAGCGCTTCGGCGAGCCGGACCGCTTCGACCCCCGCGCGCTCCCGCCAGACGTCGTCACCGAACATCAGGACGGGGCACTTCGCCTCGCCGAGCTTTCGCGCGATCGCCTCGACCGTCTTCGCGCGCGCCGGGCCCGGCCGCTCGATCTGGTACGCCGCGGCCTCGCCGATTTGCGCCTCCAGCCCTTCGCGGAGCAAGAGCTCGGCGCTGATCGAGAGGTACACGGGACCGGTCGGCGGCGTGGTAGCTTCGCGCAGCGCGCGCGTGGTCGCCACGGTGATCGCCGCCGGATTCGCCGCGACCTGATACGCGGCGCGCGCGTCCTTGGTGATCGGCCGCATCGACTCGGCCTGCGTCAGCCCCGGGAACGGCGCCAGGCCGCGGAAATCCTGGAGCTCCGACGCCCAGTCGCCCGCGATCACCAGCGAGCGACGAGCCGGCGATCTGCGCGTTGAAGAGCTGGCCGGCCAGCTGCCACGAGCCCCCCATCACGTGCGCGATGATGACGCCCACCTTGCCGCTGGTGCGGTGGTAGCCGTCGGCCATCGCCGCCACGAGCCCCTCGTGCTTGCCGACGATGAGCTTCTGATCCTGGTCCTCGGACAGCGCGGCGAAGATGCCGGTCTCGGCGGAGCCCGGATTCGTGAACAGATACTCCACGCCCGCGTCTTTCAGGGTCTGCACGAGCAGCATGCCGCCGGTGCCGGTGATGGTCTTGCGCATGGGGATCCTCTCTCTTATCTCAGCGAGCGCGGGTCTCAGCGGGCGGGCAGGTGCGCGCGCGTCGCGTCGAGCGCCTCGCGCGCGACCTCGTCGGCGGGCCGCGCCCACGCCGCCGGGTTCGGCGCTTCGTAGCTCATGAACCCGCGATATCCTTTCCGATCGAGCAGCGCGAAGATCTCCTTGAACGGCACGCTCCCCCGCCCGGGCGGCAGCCGGTCGAGCGCCTTGCCCGGCTCGAGCCCGCTGCGCGGCACGTCGCTGTACTGGAAGTAGGCGATCTCGCCGAGCGCGACGTCCTCGATCGCGGCCAGGCTGGCCCCGCTGCGCTGCAGGTGATAGGTGTCGAGCAGGAGCCCGCAGCTCGCATGCGCGGCCTTCGCGACGACGCCGCGCATGACCTCGAGATTGTTGAGCTGGTCGGCCTGCGAGTTGAACTCGACGGCGAGCTTCACGCGATGCGACGCCGCGATGCCGGCGGCCTCGCGCATGTTCGCGGCGGCGCGCGCCAGGTCGCCCCGCCCGCGGTCCGACGCGCTCATCACCGTCTGGCATCCGAGCTCCACGGCCCAGCGGCAGGATTCGTCGAACGCCTGCATCAGCTTGCGGCGCTCGTCACCGTCGGCGAACATCCAGCCGAGCTCGACGCCGACGCACGCCACGCGCAGTCCGCTCGCCTTGACCAGCGCGAGCACGTCCGCCGCGGCCTGCCCCTTCTCGGCCGCGCGAGCGAAATCGATCCGGCGCAGCTCCACGCCGTCCCAGCCCGCCGTCCGCGTCGCGCGAAGTGCGTCGGCCAGCGGCGTCGTGTCGAGAGTCCACGTGTGGAGAGCCAGCATGGCGGTCATTGTTTGGCGCGGCGGCGGCGGAGTTGCCGGCGCCGGAGTGGTGGCCGGGGTCGTCGTGCTCGCCGGCTTGCTGGGCGCCGGCGGATTGGCCTTGGCGTATTCCACGGCCTGCTTCAGCTCGCCTTCCGCCTGCTTCACCAGCTCGAGCGCCTTGGCGCGATGGCCGCCGAAGTGGTGCTCGGCGCGCTGCAGATGCTTCTCGGCGTCCTCGAGCGCCTTGGCCGCCGCGTGAATCAGGTGCAGTCCGGTGCGCGTCGCCGGCGGCTTCTTTTCCTGGGTGAACGCGAGGGTTCCGAACCCGAGGACGCACCCGATCGCCAGCATGCTGGCGACGACCACGCTCCGCTTGAGCATTCGCGCCTCCGCTTACACCGCCGCTGTGATGCCGCCATCGAAGTTGATGGCCGTCCCGGTGATATAGGCCGCGCGCTCGGAGGCGAGGAACGCGACGAGATCGGCGAACTCGTGGGCCTCGCCGAATCGTCCGAGCGGCAGCTTGCGCTTCTGCGCGATGTCGCGGTAGTACGCGTCGAGATCGCCCGTGGCGCGTCGCTCGTGCTGGGCACTCTTGATCAGGCCCAGACAGATCGTGTTCACGAGGATCTTGTCCGCCGCGTACTCGTGGGCGAGCGACTTCGTGAGGTTGATGCCCGCCGCGCGCGACATGCTGGTCGGCAGCGAGCGCGCCGCCGGAGCCTTGCCGCCGACGGTCGTCACGTTGATGATGCGCCCGCCGCCGCGACGCTTCATGTGCGGGATGACGAGCCGGCAAAACCGGATCGCGCCCATCACCTTCGAGTCGAAGTCGTACTGCCACGTGGCGTCGTCCACCTCCTCGAAGCCGGCGGCGGACGAGGTGCCCGCGTTGTTCACGAGGATGTCGACCCCGCCGAACCGCGCCACGGTCGCGGCGACGAAGGCCTCGACCTCCGGGCCATTGGTGACGTCGGTGGACATCGCCAGGATGTCCGCACCCGTCTTCTTCTGGATCGCGTCGACCGCGCGCGCGAGCACGTCCTTGCGACGCGCGCACGCGGCGACCTTCGCGCCGCTGATGGCGAACCGCTCGACGCACGCGCGGCCGAGCCCTTCGCTACCGCCCGTGACGATCGCGACCTTGCCGGCGAGACCAAGCTCCAGGACGTCCATCGCTGCCTCCCGATCCGAGATTGCCCGAACATACCACCCCCAAGGGCTCACGGCATAGCCCGCCCCCGAAAGCCGAAGACGACGCACGCGCCCAGCGAATCAAGTCCTCACACGACGGATCGCGCTTTCCCTCGAGGGCACACCCGGCCAGGACGGCGAGGGGGAGGAGTGCAGCGACGACGTATCTGATCTGCGCGCTCAACCGACTCATGAATGTGACCTCCGGGATTTCCTCTCGAGTCATTGAGGGAGCCGCTCGAGCTCTTGGCGTAGCACCTGCTGACTCTGCTTCATCTCTTCGATCGCCTTGTTGGTACGCTGGTTGACCGACTTGGCCCGCGCATAGTCCGCATCGACCGTCGACTGATCTGCCAACTTGATCGCCGCCTCGTAGTCACGCCTGGCGATCGCCGCTTGCGCGTCCTTTAGCTTGTTCTGCGCGGTCGTCAGCTCCATGGAGGCATTGGCGGTGGCGCCGGCCTGCTGCGCGTCGACGACCGCCCGGTCCGCCTGCCCGACCTTGCTGTCCGCCATGGGCCTCGCACTTGCACAACTCGCCGTGATGAGCGCGGCGACCAGCACCGCGAGCCCTCCTGCCAAGCGACGTCGTCGAATCTCTTCGTTCACGGTACGCCTCCTTTCGCGCGCGCCACGGTCGAGCGCACGCGCGCCGTTGATCAGCTCGAAGCTAGTGCACAACACGAGAGCGCGCTATCGGACGATCGTTGCACCGCGGTCCGACGTTGGTCCAAAGGGGCCCGGCACGTCCGGGCCGACGAGCACGCCCACCGCGAAAGCCGCTGGCGCGGAGTAGGCGCCGGAGCGCATGGCTCCGGCGCCTCAGGAAGGGCCGATGCGACCCACCATGGGGAGCTTGAGCGCGGGTGGCTTCACCTCGACGCCGAAGTTGAGCGTGAGCAGGTTGACCTCGATGCCTTCTTCCCAGCCGACGGCGAGCCCGGTGAGCCCGAAGAGCGAGAACTGCACGCCCGTGCCGCTCGGCGTCGTGTCCGCGAGCGAGCTCGGCAGAAAGTCCTTGCCGATCGCGGTCGGCGGCAGCTTGAGGCGGAGCTCCGGTACGCTCCGTCCGACCCAGGCCGTGAACGTGTTGCTGTTGGGACCCGGCCAGGTGCGATAGCTCATCGGATACGGATAGGACGCCACGGCCGCCTCGACTCGCGCGATCAGCGGCTCGGCGGCTTCGCCGCGGACATCGACCAGCAGCTCGGGGCGATCGCCGAACCAGTAATTGTCGGCGCCGGTGCGATTGACCCGGATCGCGGGTGCGCCGCTGCCGACGCCCCAGCCGATCACCTCGTAGCGCGTGTAAGACTCGGCGTCGCGCGGCTTCACCGAGATCCAGGTGTGCACCGCGAAGAAACCGCGCCAGCCGACCGTGCGCGCGGCGTACACCTGGATCACCGCTTCGCGCGCGACCTCCGGATCGGGGGCTTGCCTCGACGGCCCGCGCTCGAGCTCCCAGAAGTTCGACCGCGCGCGTTCCAGCACGCTGCAGCCGGCCAGCGCGACCAGGAGCACGAGCGGAAGGACGATCCTCACCGACGCAGCGCCTGCACGGTGTCGCGCGCGATCTCGCTCTCCTCGTCGGTCGGAATGACGAAGGCCGCCAGCCGCGCCCCCGAGGCGCTGATGCGTCGGGCGCTGCCGTCGTCGGCGCCGTTGGCTCGCGGATCGAGGATCAGGCCGACGCACTCGAGACCTTGACAGACCCGCGCCCGAACCTCGGCCGACCGCTCGCCGATGGCGCCCGTGAACACAACGGCCTGCGCGCCACCGAGCGCGGCGAGGTACGCGCCGATGTACTTCCGGATGCGATAGCAGAACACTTCGATGGCGATCGCCGCGCGGTCGTCGTCACGCTCGTGCGCCAGCAGGTCGCGTAGATCGCCGCTCCGCGACGAGAGCCCCAGCAAGCCGGATCGCTCGTTCAGCCAGCGCTCCACGTCGGTGGCCGGGACGCTCTCGACCCGCGAGAGATGCTCGACGATCGCCGGATCGATGTCGCCGGATCTGGTGCCCATCACGAGCCCTTCGAGCGGCGTGAGTCCCATCGACGTGTCGACCGAGCGGCCGTTCGCGATCGCCACCGCCGAGCAGCCGCTCCCGAGATGCAGGGCGATGATCGTCGCCTGCGACTCGGGGGTGCCCGTGAGGGCGCAGTAGCGCTCGAGCACGGCACGGTAGGAGATTCCATGGAACCCGAACCGACGAATACCGTGACGGTCGGCGAGCTCCCGCGGGATGGCGTAGCGCCAGGCGCGCTCCGGCAGCGAGGCATGAAACGCGGTGTCGAAGACCGCGACCATCGGAACGTCGCCGCCGAGCGCAGCGCGACAGGCTTTGATACCGGCGAGGCTCGGACCGTTGTGCAACGGCGCAAGCGCTTCGAGCTCGTGAATCGCCGCGATGACCCCGTCGTCGAGTACCGTCGGTGTCCGAAAGCGCGGGCCGCCGTGCACCACGCGATGCCCGACCGCGTGGACGACCAGCTGCATCGCGCCCAGCCACTCCGCGATCCGTTGCACGCCCGCCGTGTGGTCGCGCACCGCCGCCGTCGTCTCCAGCGGCTTACCTCCCTCCGTCTCGAAGTGCAGCTCCGTCTTCTCGCCGCCGAGCTTCTCGACGCGGCCGCCCGCGAGCCGGCTCACGGCACGAGCCTGTTGCCCGCCGGCGGGCGCGAACAGTCCGAACTTGATGGACGAGCTGCCACAGTTGATCGCGAGAACGTTCATTCGCTCCACGTCCAGTCACGCACCTCGGGCATGTCCTCCAGGTGGTCGCGAGTGTAGACGTGATGGCGCTCCAGCGCCTCGCGACATTCGGCGATCAACGCGGCGCTGCGCGGGAGCGCGCTGCCGCCGCGCCGCAGCGCCTCGATGCAGAGGTCGTACCGGCTCATGCCGTTGCGGACCACCATGTCGAACGGGGTCGTGGTGGTGCCTTCCTCGTTGAACCCGCGGACGTGGAACCGCTCGGGATTCGGACGGCCGTGGATGATCTGGTGGATCGCGCGCTGATAGCCGTGGAAGGCGAAGATGACGTGGGCGTCGCTGGTGAAGACGTCGTCGAACGCGGCCCCGTCCATCCCGTGCGGGTGCACGTCCGGAGTGAAGAGCGTCATGAGATCCACGACGTTGACGACGCGCACCTTCAGCTCCGGCGCGTGATGTCGTAGCCACCACGCCGCCGCCACGATCTCGAGAGTCGGGATATCGCCGGCCGCCGCCAGCACGACATCGGGCGTGGTCCCGCCGTCGTTGCTGGCCCACCGCCAGATCGAAGCCCCGCGCGCGCAGTGCTCGATCGCCTCGTCGATGGCGAGCCACTGGAGCTGCGGCTGCTTGTCGATGACGATGAGGTTCACGTAGTTCCGGCTCCGGAAACAGTGATCCGCCGTCGCGAGCAGGCAGTTCGCGTCGGGGGGCAGATAGATCCGGGAGACCGTCCCCTTCTTCGAGAGCATCACATCGATCAAGCCGGGGCCTTGATGACTGAAGCCGTTGTGATCGTTTCGCCAGCACGGTCGAGGTGAGCAGCACGTTGAGCGACGGGATCGGCTTTCGCCACGGAAGCCGCACGCTCTCCTCGAGCCACTTGGCGTGCTGCACCGTCATGGAGGCCGACACCATCGCGAACGCCTCGTAGGTCGCGAAGAGCCCGTGACGCCCGGTGAGCGTGTAGCCCTCGAGCCAGCCCTGACAGAGGTGCTCGCTGAGTACCTCCATCACGCGCCCGTCCGGCGACACGTGGTCGTCGTCCGGCAGCACGCGCTCCACGAGGCAGCGGTTCTCCGCCTCGAAGACGTCTCCGAGGCGATTCGAGTTGGTTTCGTCCGGGCAGTAGAGCCTGAAGTTGGCGTGCTGCTTGGTGCGGGCAAAGACGTCGCGCATGAGCTTGCCGAGCTGCCGGGTCGATTCGGCGTGCTCCGTCGCCGGGCGGCGCACGGCGATCGCGTAGTCCCGGAAGGGCGGAAGATCGAGCGGCGCCCCGTGGCCGCCATTGGCATGCGGGTTCGCCCCCATCCGTCGCGCGCCGGCCGGGGCCAATGCCGCCACGTCGGGCACCAACCGGCCGGCGGCGTCGAACAGCTCCTGCGGCCGGTAGCTGCGCATCCAGCTCTCGAGCATGCGCAGGTGCTCGGCATTCGTCTTCACCTCGCTCAGCGGCACCTGGTGCGCTCGGAACGTGCCCTCGATCTTCACGCCGTCCACGACCTTGGGGCCCGTCCATCCTTTCGGCGTTCGCAGCACGAGCGCGGGCCAGCGGGGGCGGCCGACTCCACCGCGATCGCGCGCTTCGCGCTGGATCGCGCGGATCCGCACGTAGCACGTCTCCAGCGCCTCGGCGAGCAACCGGTGGACCGCCTTCGGCTCGCTGCCCTCGACGAACAGCACGTCGTAGCCCTGACCGCCGAGGAAGCTTTCGATCTCGGCATCACTGGAACGACCGAGCACGGTCGGCCCCGCGATCTTGTAGCCGTTCAGGTGCAGGATCGGCAGCACCGCGCCGTCCCGCGCGGGATTCAGAAAGCTGATCCCCTTCCAGCTTCCGGCCAGCGGTCCGGTTTCCGCCTCGCCGTCGCCGACGACGGCGGCGACGATGAGGTCCGGATTGTCGAACGCGGCGCCGAAGGCGTGCACGAGCACGTAGCCGAGCTCGCCGCCCTCGTGGATCGATCCCGGCGTCGTCACGCTCACGTGACTCGGGATGCCGCCGGGCGTCGAGAACTGTCGGAAGAGCTTGCGTAGGCCGGCGACATCTCTCGGTGACGTCCGGATAGATCTCCGAGTACGTGCCCTCGAGGTACACCTGGGCCACGATCGCCGGACCGCCGTGGCCGGGGCCGGACAGATAGATCGATCTCGGCGTCGTGCCGCGTGATGAGGCGGTTCAGGTGCACGTAGAGGAGATTCTGACCGGGTGACGTCCCCCAGTGTCCGAGGAGGCGCTGCTTGATGTGCTCGGCCTTGAGCGGCTCGCGCAGGAGCGGATTGTCGAGCAGGTAGATCTGGCCGATCGTGAGGTAGTTCGAGGCGCGCCAGTAGGCATCCACCAGGTCCAGGTCGCTCGCGGACAGCACGTCGGTCATGGTGGGCTCCTCCTCCGTACACGATACGCGACGCTCAAAACGTCTTAGCCGCCGAGCTCCTTTCGGACGATCGCCGCCCCCTCGACGAGCGCGGCGAGCTTTTGCTTCACCACCCAGCGCGGCGTCTCCCAGAATCCGCAATCGGGATTGAGCCAGAGCTTGTCCGGCGCGCACGTGCTTCAGCATCTCACGGATGCGCTCCGCCACGTCGGCCGGCGACTCGGCCTTGAACGCCTTCACGTCGATGACGCCCGCGCCGAGCTCCTTGTCGCTCGGGAACTCCTTCCAGAAGCGCAGGTCGTCCATGCCCCGGTTGGCGAACTCGAGCACGATCTGCGAGGCGCGCAGGTCGCGCACGAGCGGGTAGAGGTTCCGGAAGTCGCGCACCGCCGAGAACGGACGCCCGTAGAGGTTGCCGAAGCAGACGTGCACCGCGATCTTGGCCTCGATCCCCTCGACCGCCCGGTTCACACCCTGGTCGAAGCGCGGCGGCGCGCCGGAGTACATGCCGCTGTGCGGCTCGTCGATCTGGATGAAGTCGGCGCCGGCGGCGACGAGCGCCCGACACTCGGCGTTGACGATCCCGACGAGGTCCGCGAGCAGCGTGTCCTTGTCGCGGTAGCTGCCGCCGAGCTTGAGCGGGACGAGCAAGGTGTACGGTCCCGGCACCGTGGCCTTGATGCGCTTGGACGTCAGCGAGCGCGCCAGCTTGAACTCGTCGACGATGCCGAGCCCTTCGGGCGCGCTGATGCGCTCGATGACCTCGAACGGCGTGTTCGTGTCCCAGAGCGGCTGGCCCAGGCGCCGCGCGGCCGGCAAGGTCCGGATGCCGGTGAAGCGATCGTAGAAGCCGATGATGAAGCGCACGCGCATCATCTCGCCCGTGCTCACGACGTCGACGCCGGCGCGCTCCTGGTCGAGCAACGCCGCCTGCGTCGCGTCTTCCATCAGCTCGCGCACGTCGATCGGCCCCAGGCGGCCGGCCTCCATCGCCTCGCGCGCGAGCCACACCCACCCGGGCAGCCCATGACTTCCCACGACCGACGTCGGCAACAGCATCATCGCGCTCCTTTCTCTCGGCTCGCGGCGCGGCCCAGATAGGCCTCGATCACGCGCGGATCGCGGAGCACCGCGTCCGGCGGCCCGCTGGCGATGCGCTGGCCGAAGTCCAGCACGGTCACGGTGTCGGCCAGATCGCCCACCAGCTCCATGTCGTGCTCGACCCACAGCATGGTCATCCGGAGCTCGTGCTTGATCCGCAGCAGGAACCGGGCGAGGTTCTCCTTCTCCTCGCGGTTCATGCCGGTCGACGGCTCGTCCAGCAGCAAGAGCTTCGGCTCCATCGCGAGCGCCCGCCCGATCGCCACGATCTTCTGGACGCCGAACGGCAGGCTCGCGACCAGCTCCTTGCGAGCGCGCTCGAGCTCGAGGAACTCGATGATCTCCTCGACGCGCCGCCGGTGAGTCGTCTCTTCGCGCCGCGAGCGTCCCCAGAAGATCGCCGCCGGCGAGCACCCCGGCCCGCATGTGCCGGTGCCGGCCGAGCAGGATGTTGTCGAGCACCGTCATGCCGCGGAAGAGCTCCACGAACTGAAACGTTCGCGCGATGCCGTGCGCGGCGATCCGGTGAGGCGCCAGGCCCTGGATCGCGGCGTCGCCGAACACGATTCTCCCCGACGTCGGCGCGTAGAATCCTCCCACGCAGTTCAGCAGGCACGTCTTGCCGGCGCCGTTCGGCCCGACCAGGGCGGCCAGCGCGCCGGCGTCGATCGACATGCTGACGGACGTCAGCGCGCGCAGCCCGTCGAAATCGAGCGTGACGTCGTCGACCCTCAGAACCACCGGCGGCGCCTCTGATACTGCTTCACGTCGGTGTAGCTCTTGCGCCCGGCGCGATGCCCCACGCCCAGATAGAACTCGCGGACGTCCTCGTGCGCGAGCAGGCGCTCGACCGTGCCGTCGTAGACGATGCGGCCGTGCTCCATGACGTAGCCGGAGTTCGCGACCGCGAGCGCCGCGCCGGCATTCTGCTCGACGAGCAGCACGGCCAGCCCCAGCTCGTCGCGGAGACGCGCGACCAGGGCCATGAGCGTCTCGACCACCAGCGGCGCCAGCCCGAGCGACAGCTCGTCGACGAGCAGCACGCGCGGCCGACACAGCAGCGCCGTCGCCAGGGCCAGCATCTGACGCTCGCCGCCCGAGAGATAGCCGGCGAGCTGGCGGCGCCGCCCGGCCAGCACGGGGAAGTAGTGGAAGACCTGCTCGAGCGTCACGGGCGGCCGCTCCGCGTCGCGATCGGCCCGCGAGCCCGGCACCAATGCCCGCAGGTTCTCCTGGACGGTCAGGGTCTCGAAGACCTTGTCACGCTCCGGGACCAGCACGAGACCCCGGCGCGCCAGCTCGTGGGGCGCACGACCGGTGACGGCCGTGCCCTGGAAGACCACGCGGCCGCCGACGATCTGCGCGTCGTCGGCGCCGAGAAAGCCCGAGATCGCCCGGAGCGTGGTCGTCTTGCCCGCGCCGTTGGTGCCGAGCAGCGCGACGATCGAGCCCGGCGGCACGCGAAGCGACACACCCTGGATCGCCGTCGCGACGTGGTGGTACACGACCTCGAGGTTCTCCAGCTCGAGCAGCGGCGTCACGACGCGGGCCGGAGCGGCCGGTAGCGCAGCGGCCAGAGCACGACCCAGTTGCGGGCGCGACGCCAGATCCCGACGAGCCCCTGCGGCTCGAAGACCAGGAACGCGGCCATCAGGAGACCGAACGCGCCGAATTTCAGCGGGAACAGGTAGTACTCGGCGCCGCCGGGCACACGGAGCGCGGCGACCGCCGGCGTCGATCCCGTACGGCAGCAAGGTCACGAACGCGGCGCCGAGCACGGCGCCCAGCGCGGAGCCCAGGCCGCCGATGATGACCATCGCGATGTACTCGATCGCGAGAAAGAATCCGAACGCCTCGACGGACACGAATGCGCGCTGGTACGCGAACAGCGCGCCGGCCACCGACGTGAGCGCGCTCGACCACACGAACGCGAGCACCTTGTAGCGCGCCACGTCGATCCCGACGGACTCGGCGGCGATCTCGCGATCGCGAATCGCCATCCAGGCGCGCCCGGCGCGCGAGCGCTGGAGATTCACCGACAGGATCAACACCAGGCCGGCGACCGCGGTCAAGCGCGTAGTACCAGGCCGTCGTGCCCTTCAGCACCCAGGCGCCGAGTCGTGGCGGCGGAATCGACACGCCCGTGTTGGCGCCCCAGTGGTTCTGGAACTCGCCGCACGCGTAGAGCACCACGTGATGGAGCGCGAGCGTGCCGAGCGCCAGGTAGAGCCCTTTGAGCCTGAGCGCCGGGATCCCGACGATCACGCCGAGTGCCGCGCCCACCAGCGCCGCGGCGGGCAGCGCCAGCAGCGGCGACGGCAGGCGGTTCTCGACGAGGAACGCCGTGGTGAAGGCGCCGGCGGCGATGAAGCCGGCGTGGCCGAGCGAGATCTGGCCCGCGAGGCCGGTCAGGAGGTTGAGCGCGAGCGCGCCGACCGCCGCCAGCGCCGTCTGCGTGACGAGATCGAGCGCGAAGGACGACACGAACCGCGGCAGCACCAGCAGCACGAGGATGAGCAGCCCGAGCGCGACGCGCCGGAGCCGCGTGTCGACCAGCGCCAGATCGCTCGCGTACGTGGTCTTGAAGTAGCCGCCGCCGAACGCCATCTACGTCTCGAATCGCCGGGCTTGACGTGACATGTGGCTATCAGTAGAGTTAATAACAAATCTACTATCAGAGTCGGGGGAGTCTATGTCGCCGGAGCCGCGGGGACGATACGAGGTCGTGAGCATCTCGCTGCCGCGCGACCTCGTGAAACGGGCGAATGCCTTGATTCCGAAGACGCGTCGGAGCCGGGTCATCACCAGGGTCCTCACGTCATATCTCGACGCGATCGAGCGGCACAAAGTGGCGGAAGGGTATCGAACCTACTACACGCGGCGGGCCGCCGGTCACGCGAGCGAAGATCGCGATCTGCTCGCCGAGTGGGAAGTGAGCGACGCCGAAGCCGGGGCCATTCTCGAGGACGAAGAGAAGCGTGGTCGCCGCCCGGCGCGGTGATGTCGTCCTCGCGCGGCTCGATCCGACACTGGGTGTCGAGATCAAGAAGACGCAGCCCGTGATCGTGCTCTCCAACGACAGCATCAATCACTTTGCCGAGCTGGCCGTGGTGATCCCGCTCACGAAGAACACGGCCCTCGTGTCCCCGAGTCACGCGGTCGTCCCGGCGGGCGCCGCGGGGCTGAAGTTTCAGTCCAAGGCCGTCACCGAGCAGATTCGGGCGATCGACAAACGACGCTTGGTGAAGAGACTGGGGCATCTGGCGCCCGACCTGCTCGCCCAGGTCGAACGAGCTCTCAAGAACACCCTGGGCCTCCCGTAGCGCGCTCACACCCGCTCCAGCTCTTCCTTCGTCCCGAAGAGTCCCCACGGCCGCACGAGCAGCATCGCGAGCAGGCAGAGAAACGGCGAGACGTCGGCGAGCAGCGGGTCGCCATAGCGGACGGACAGCACCTCGACCGCAGCGACGAGCAGCGCGCCGGGAATCACGCCGGCGAGGCTGTCGAGCCCACCGACCAGGGCGACCGCAAACGCCTTCAGGCCGAGGACGCCGAGCGACGGATCGAGGCGCACGTTGTTCGCGTAGAGAATGCCCGCGAGCGCGCCGGCGAGGCCGGCCAGCGCCCACGAGAGCGCGAAGAGCAGCTGGAAGTTGATCCCGCGCTGCGCGGCCAGCAGCGCCTTCTCGCCGGCCGCCCGCATCTGGATGCCGAGCGGCGAGAGCCGAAGAAAGGCGAAGAGCCCGAGGAAGAGCGCCGCCGCGGCGCCGACCGTGAGCAGGTCGAACGTCGAGACGACGGCGCCACCCGGCAGCCGGCGCGGGGGATTCGCGAGGCCGAGCAGCGGCAGCGGGTGGCGGATGCGATCGGTGTAGACGAGCACGATCGCGGCGCGCAGCAAGATGCCGAGGGTGACCGTGACGAGGACCGCGGCGAAGATCGGGTGGCCCGCCATCGGCCGCATCAGGAGGCGGTAGATGAAGAAGCCGGCGAGCGCCGACAGCAGCGTGGCCGTGAGGATCGCCAGCGCAGGTTGTCCGGGCACCGCGGCGGCTACCAGGAACAGGAAATAGCCGCCGAGCGTCATCATGTCGCCCTGGGCCAGATTCAGGACGCGCGTCGCCCGGTAGACGAGCACGTACCCGGCAGCCAGCAGCGCGTAGAGGCTCGCGACGACGACGGTCGTGGCGAGGGCCTGCGTCACCGCGTCACTGTAGCGGGGTTCCGTGAGGCCGGCGCGGACCGCGAGTGGCCTGCTGTAGGCGCCAGCGGCTTCACTGTAGCGGGGTCCGTGAGGCCGGCGCGGACCGCGAGTGGCCTGCTGTAGGCGCCAGCGGCTTCATTTGATCTCGAGCCGCGTCCAGCCGCCGACCGGCGCGATGCCGTTCTTGGACGCGTCCCACCGGTAGACCTTGTAGTAGGTGTTCTTCCGGTAGTGGTTGTCCGCGGTCCACTCGATCGGACCGCCGCGAAGCCCGCGCGTGTCGACGCTCACGCCGGCCAGCGCCGTCGCAAGCTTGTCCTTCGGGCAGGGCCAGCCGCACTTCTTCAGTCCGGCCTCGAGCACCATCGCCGACACCCAGCCTTCGGCCATGTAGTGCGCCGGATGCGTCGTCTGCCCCTTGACGAGATTCGTGATCTCCGTGTGGATGGGCAGGTTCTCCATGAAGAGCGTGTTGCCGCCGAAGGCGTAGAGGTTCGGCGCCTTCAGCCGCGCCAGCTCGTCCTGCGTCTGCTGGTGACCGTAGAGGAGATAGCTACCCTGCCAGCCGAGACGCTGAAGCGCCTCGAACACGCCGACCTCGACGTGCCACAGCGCCCACGAGAAGCACCCAGTCGGCGCCGGCGTCCTTCAGCTTCTGCGCGAACGGCGTGAAGTCCGGCGTGTTGCCCGGGACTACGACGACCGGAATCGCCTCGAGCCCCATTTCCTTCGCGAGCTGCTCGGCGAACTCGAGCTCGATGCGCGAGAGCGGAATGTCCTGCGCGGCGAAGCCCACCTTCACCTTCTTGCCGGCGGCCTGCTCCTTGATGAAGCCGAGCGCGAAGCGACTGTCCCACTTCGAGCCGAACGACGTCGAGCAGAAGATGAGCGGATTGGCCGGCGGGAACGCCTCGCGCGGACAGACGCCGCCGCCGAACAGGAGCGGCAGCTTCTCGGACTCCGACTCGGTCATGAAGGGCTTGTACGTCGCCGAGGTCGACGCGTTGACCATCAGGATCGAGCCCTCGGCGAGCTTCTTCGCGTTGGCAGCCGCGCGCTGCGGCTCGCCGCGGTCGTCCTCGTACGTGATCTCCACCTTCTGGCCGTTGATACCGCCCGCGTCGTTCACGCGCTTGAAGTACGCCTTGTAGGCCTCGTACGTCGGCGCGTACGTGGACGACGCCGGGCCCGTGATCGCGGCGCTCATCCCGATGCGGTACTGGGCGAGGGCCGGCGTGACGGTCACGACGAGGAACGCGGCGAGCAGTGTGAGAGCACGTCTGACCATCTAGTCCTCCGTCGAAAGAGAAAGGCGGCCGGTTCCGACCTCGGCCGCGATCCGTCGTTCTTCGTCGTTCGCGTACATCGACTCGACCAGATGCGCGGTAGCGCTCGGCCATGACCCGCCGCTTCACCTTCCGCGTCGGCGTCACCGGCTCGCCCTCGAGCTCGGGATCGAGCTCGCGCGGCAGCAGGCGAAATGCCTTCACCTGCTCCACGCGCGTCAGCTCGCCGTTCGCGCGCTTCACCTCGGCTTCGATCAGCCCGACCACGTCCGGGTGGCGACACGAGCGATGCATAGCCCGTGTGGACCACGCCGTGCTCGCGCGCCCACTCGGCGACCGTCTCGCCGTCGGCCTCGAGCAGCGCCACCAGATACTTGCGCGCCTCGCCGAACACGGCGGCCTCGCTGACGTACGGGCTCGCGCGCAGCCGGTTCTCGACGAGCGAGGGGCTCACGTTCTTGCCGCCGGCCGTGATCAGGATGTCCTTCTTCCGGTCGACCAGCCTGAGCGAGCCGCCGGCGGTCCACTCGCCGACGTCGCCGGTCGCGAGCTTGCCATCGCGGTACAGCGCCCGGGTGGCGTCGGGGTCGCGCCAGTATCCACCGAAAAACTCGGCCGCGGTCACGAGAATCTCGCCGTCGTCGTCGAGCTCCACCGTCATGTTCGGCGCCGCGGAGCCGACGTCGCCGGGCTGCGGATACGGTCCGCGCTGGCCGGAGACGAGCGCGCCGCCCGTCTCGGTCTGGCCGTACGCCTCGCAGAGATTGACGCCCCACGCCTGCCAGAGCTCGGCCACAGCGGCCGGCAGCGGCGCGCCGCTCGAGATCACGAGCTCCGCGCGCGCGAAGCCGACCTTCTCGAGGAGCCAGCGAAAGACGAGCGCGCGCGCGAGCGCCGCCGGCATCGACGCGCGGCCGCCACGGCTCCGTCGCCGATCGAGGGCGCGCCGGCCGACCGCTCATCGCCGAGCGATAGGCGGTTCGCTTGACCCACGAGCTCTGGTCGAGACCGACCAGCAGATGCGCCGCGAACTTCTGGAGATAGCGCGGCACGGTGAACACGAACGTCGGCTGCGATCTCGTAGAGCGCGTCGGCGAAGGTGTCCACCGACTCCGGATAGTGCGGCACGATGTCCGCGATGAGCGGCATCGTGATCGCGAGATTGCGTCCCATCGCGTGACAGAGCGGGAGCATTGCGACCGCGCGGTGCTCTCGGTGCTCCAGAATCGGGTAGTGCTCGATGATGTTGGCGCAGGCGGCGAGGTGCGGCCCATGACGGTAGACCGCGCCCTTGGGGTGCCCCGTGGTGCCCGACGTATAGATGATGGTCGCGGGCGCGTCGGGCGACACGGCTGCGCCAGCCGGTCGAGCGCATCGGGCTCGCCGGTCAGCGCCTCTCGGCCTCGCGCTTCGACCTCGGCGAGCGGCCGCACGCGCGGGTGGCGGTACATGAAGAGCGCGCGCGTGTCGATCACCAGCACCGCGCGAACATCGGGACACTCGTCGAGCACCTCGAGCGTCTTGTCGAGATGCTCCTGATCCTCGGCGACGATCAACGAGGCGCCGCCGTGCTGGAGCAGATGACGCACCTCGCCCGGCGCGCTCGTCGGATAGATGCCGTAGGTGATCGCGCCGAGCGCCTGCGCCGCCAGGTCCGCGATGGTCCACTCCGGGCACGGGTTGCCGATGATGGCCACCGTCTCGCCCGCCGCGATCCGGTACTCGCGCGCGAGCCCGCACGCGAGTGCGGCCGACACGCTCGGCCAGCTCGCGCCACGTCGTCTCGCGCCAGATGCCGAGCTCCTTCGCGCGGAACGCGACCCGCTCGGGTCGTGCCCGCGCGCGCGCGACGAGCAAGCCCGGCAATGTGCTGGCGCGCAACGCCTCGAAATTCATGCCGGGCGGATTATACCGGAGGGTATAGTCGTGACCCTTTCGGCGCTTTACCCCCTTTGGGGGGCTTGTCCCATGCCGGCAGCCTAGTGGCTGCACGCCTAAGGTCCCATTTCCCCTAGGCTCCGCGTCCAATAGAATGACTGCCCATGGCACGGCAGGGACAGCATTAGGAGTTCGGCAACTCACCGTTCGGGCCGAACGCCGACACCCACGGGTGCGGCGGCCGGGAGAATCACCACGTCAGGAGAGACAGAAATGCTGAAGAGAGCCACGGGACCTATCCTCGGGTTGTTGATCGCCTTCGTGCTCGCTGGGTGCGCGAGTACTCAGAGCTCGGGCATGCCTCCCGCGAACGTCAACGGCACGTGGACGGGCAGCATGGCGGGCGGGGCGAGCACGTACACGCTGGTCCTCAACGCAGTCGGGGACGCGAGTGACGGGGACCCTCACCGGAGCCGGGACCGCCACGGCCCCATCGAGGGCATTGTTGACGGCAACACCATCAGGCTGAGGGAGCAGGGCGGCCCATCAGAAACTCCTGCGCTGATGGTCAAAGGCGACCAGATCACTGGGTGGATTCGCGGAACCACGCTGACTCTTCACCGCAGTGAAGTAGGCTTCCGCACGTTCCCCGGGGCCACGGCCATCCTCGCGAGCACGATCGTCGAGCTCAACCGCGTTCCGCCCGGTGCCTAGCCAGCGGTCCAGGCAGGTGCCGGGCAACGGTCTTTCGCCGAGGACCCGCCTTCTTCAGCCGGTGCACCGCACCTGCCCGTCTGGCAGAATGCCGCTCTCCACCTCCCGATGGTTTAGACGCACGAGGGCATCGGAGGGGATTATCCTGGGGCCGTCATGACACCGCGAGGAGCAGCTGAAGGCCGTCGGCCTCAAGGCCGGCGCGCGCGTGGTCGGCATCGCGGCGGTCGAAGCGTTCCGCGAGAAGGTGCCCGAGGGCTATCGCCCGGAGGACATCCTGCCGGGCGCCCGGAGCGTCGTCGTCGCCGGCGGCGACGGGCCGACCGCCGGCGCCTGGCGCTAGCCCCGACCACCGCGTGATGGAGATCACCGGCTACGACCTGCGCGAGAACGTGGCCATCCACGCGATGTGCGACTTCATCGAGGGCACCCTGGCGCACCAGGCGATCCAGGCGCCGTCCTTGCCCGTCCACGGCCACGAGCCGCCGATGTCGATGATGCACGCCGCGGAGCTCGCCGGGCTCGGCACACGTTCGCTCGCGGCGCACATCATCCTGAATCCCGAGTACGGCCTGCTCTACTACGCGGCGCTGATCACGACCCTGCCGCTCGAGCCCGACGTGCCGCTGGCCGAGCCCGCGTGCCCGCATCCGGGCTGCGTGGCGATGTACAAGCGCATCGGTACGACGCCGTGTCTGCGCGTGTGCCCGGCGTGCCTGGCCGGAACGGTGCAGGACGGGCGCATCCAGCAGTCGACCTACGACCGCGAGAAGTGCCACTCGCGGGCGCAGACCTACGGCATCGGCTCGTTCCAGAAGGGGCTCCTGCAGATCGTGAACGAGGACGATCGCGATCGGCGCCGGACGATGATCTACAGCGACTTCTTCACGAAGAGCATCCAGTCGCTCGGCTTCTTCCGCGACTCGATCGCCCAGTGCTTCGAGTGCATGCGCGTCTGCCCGGTCGGCCGCAAGTACCGGAAGCTCCAGTGATGCCGATCTCCCTTCCGGCTGCCACCGCGACGCTGAAGTCGGTCGCCCTCAAGGCGGGCGCGACCGTCTGCGGCATCGCCGACGCCGCGGCGTTCGACGCGCACGCGCCGGAGAAGCATCGGCCCGGCGATCTGCTGCCGGGCGCTCGATCGGTCGTGGTGGTCGGCGGTGCGCAGCCGCGCGAGGGCGACTGGGCGGCGACCTCGCCGTGGGTCATGCAGACGATGGGCACGACCGAGCGCATCCAGGGCGTGGGCCGGCGGCTCGCCCAGTACATCGAGAGCGAGTTCGGCTACTACGCCCTCTACGTCCCGCCCGGCACGGCGAGCGGCGACACGCCCTTCCTCTCGCTGATGCTGGCCGCGCGAGCTCGCCGGCCTTGGATCCAAATCGCTCGCCGGCCCCGTGCTCAACCGCGAGCACGGCTTCATGTACTGGAGCGCGGTGATCACCACGGCGCCCTTCGAGGCCGACGGCGCCGAGACGAGCCCCGCGTGCCCGGCGCCGTCGTGCGTCGAGATGTGGGACCGCGAGCGGACGACGCCGTGCCTCGCCACCTGTCCGGGCTCGAACGGCGGCTGTCTCTCCGGCAAGCTCGAGAACGGCCGGGCCGTGCGGACCTTCTACGACGCCGCGCGCTGCAACACGCGCGTGCACACGCACTGGGTCGGCGGCTTTCAGAAGGTGCTCGAGGAGACGCTCAACGAGCCCGACCGCGACAAGCGCAAGATGCTGCTCTACGGCGACTTCTTCACGCGCAGCCTCTGGGCCATCACCTACTCGTCGACGAACATCGCGCAGTGCTTCGAGTGCATGCGCGTGTGCCCCGCCGCGCACGGGCTCAGGGAGATGAGATAGCATGCCGGTGTTCAAGCTCGACCCCGAGGTCTACAAGCGCTACAAGGACGAGGTGCTGAAGCTCTGCAACTCGTTCCAGAAGATCGACCAGCCCGGCCTCTCCGACAAGCAGATCGCGGAGCGTCTGGGCCTCGACGAGCGCACCGTGACCGAGATCCGCTGCGTCGCCGAGCGCGACTGCTATTCGCTCGACGAGTGGGAGAAGGCGATCGAGTTCAAGCGCAAGGCGACGCCTCGAGTGGTCGGCGCTCGCCCTCAAGCGGCCCGATCTCAAGCCGGAGTGACCCTCTACTTCTTCGAGCGCATCAGCGACGACGACTTCATCGGGCCCGTGATCGTGGCCGCGCCCGACGAGGCGACGGCCTGGACCGCTCTCGCCTCGCGCGAGCGCTCCGAGGTCGAGGCGCTGAAGACGCTCGGCTGGCAGATCGCGCAAGACCTGGCGGCGATGCCCACGCGCCCCGGCATCGTCTACCCGAGCCACTACCGTCGCGCCATCCTGAGCTGAGACCGGCCGCGCCCTGAGCCCTCTTCACGTCGCGCTCGTGCTGCTGGTCGTCGTCATCTGGGGCCTGGCGTTCGTCGCCACGGGGCTCGCGCTCGATAGCTTCTCGCCGCCCACCTTGACGGCGCTGCGGTTCGCGATCGCGGCCCTCCCGGCGCTGGTGCTGCCGCGCCCGGCGGTGAGCTGGCCGCGTCTGATCGCGATCGGCTCGACCCTCTTCGCCGGCCAGTTCCTCCTGCAATTCTTCGCGATCACCGACGGCGTGCCGCCCGGCCTGGCGTCGCTGCTCGTCCAGACCCAGGCGCTGTTCACGATCGTGTTCGCGGCGATGGTCCTGCGCGAACGGCCGACCGCGCGCCAGATCGCGGGCGTGATCACGGCGTTCGCGGGGCTCGTGCTGATCGTGCTGACCGTCGGCCAGGATCTGACCCCGCTCGGGTTCGGCCTCGCGATGGGCTCCGCGATCAGCTGGGGTGTCGGGAACATTCTCTTGAAGGGGCTCGACGACGTCGACATGCTCCATCTGGTCGTCTGGCTCAGCCTCGTCCCGCCGCTTCCGGCGCTGGCGCTCGCGCTGATGGTGGACGGGCCCGCGGCATTGGCCTACGACCTCTCGATCGCCTCGTCGAGCGCCGTCTTGTCCGCGCTGTACCTCGGCGTCGTGGCCACCATCTTCGCCTATGCCGTCTGGGGCCGGCTGCTGCGCCGATATCCGGCCGCGACGGTGACGCCGTTTGCCCTGCTGGTACCGTTCGTCGGCGGCTACTCGTCGGCGCTCGTGTTCGGTGAGCAGTTCGGTCCGCTCCGGCTCGCGGGCATGGCGCTGGTACTCCTCGGTATCGCCGTCATCGTGCTGCCGTGGGATCGGCTGGCGGTTCGCGGCCGCTCGCGCGGGCGCGAGGCCGGCGCCGCGCTGGCCGTCGAACCGGCCAGAGGCGCCGACGCACCCGGTGTCGTCGAGCTCATCGGCCGCGTCTATCTGGAATACGGCTTCGTCTACGTGCCCGAGGTCGAGGTCCCCGACTTGTTTCGCTTCGAGGAGCACTATGCAGCACCGCGCGGCGCGTTCTACGTCGTGCGTGACGGCGGAGTGATCGTCGGCTCGGTCGGTGTCGAGCGGCTCGAGGACGGCAGCGCCGAGCTCCATCGGCTCTACCTCGACGCGCGCCTGCGCGGCCGCGGGACAGGCCGCGCGCTGGTCGAGACGGTGCTCGAGTGGTGCCGAGCGCAGCAGATCGGGCGCCTGATCCTCTGGTCGGACACGCGCTTCGATCAGGCGCACCGCCTCTACGAACGGATGGGCTTCCGGCGCACCGGCGAGCGGATCCTGCCGGACGATCTCAACCAGACGCGCGAGTACGGCTTCGAGCGGCCGGTGTAAGGCTCGACACGAGCTCCGGCCGTGACGAGCGGATGCGTCATCGCTTCGCGAAGGCCTTCTGCATGGCGGCCGCGCCCTGCTCCATCATGGCCCGGATATCGCCCGCAAGCTCGTTCGGCAGGACGTCGGCCGTCCAGACGAGCTTGGCGCGCTGCTCGCCCTCGGCGAAAACCTGGGCCGACGCGTTGTGGTGCGTGAGCCGGCCGCGCGCGGACCAGACGAGTCGCCGCGCCTGATCGTCGAGGTCGACGATCAGCTCGCGCACGACCATCCCGTTGCCGAAGGTGACGATGCGCGCGCCTTCTTCGAGGCGGGTATCGGTGACGAACCCGGGCACGAGCCGTGTGTGGAGCGCGCCGATGTCGCGGACCGCGTCCCAGACTTCTTCGGGCCGCGCGTCGAGCAGGATCTCCTTCCGAATAGACGCCATGGTGTCCTCCTTTGCTGCCAGGAGGTCATCCTAGGCCGGGCGCGCGAGCCTCTCTTGGAGAATCTTGCGGTCGCCTCGGGCCGCTCGCCGGAAGCCGCTGGGCGACACACCCGCGGCGCGGTGGAAGGTACGCACGAAGTTCGAGAGATCGCCAAACCCGACGTCGAGCGCGACGTCGGTGATCGACCGTGTATCGTCGGCCAGCAGGCGCGCCGCGTGACGCAGGCGCGCCCGAACCAGATACTGGTGAGGAGTCACCCCGAGCACCCCGGCGAACACCCGGAGAAAGTGAAACGGACTCAACCCAACCGCGCGCGCCGCGCTCGTCAGGTCCACGCGTTCGCTCGCATGCGCCTCGATCCACCCGGCCGCCTCCACCGCTCGCCGCCGATCCCGCGCCGGCGCACCCATCGGCCGTCGCGTCCGCCCTGACACCAGGCCAACAAAGCGCACGACCATCGCGATGCCGACCTCATCCAGCCCGACGTCGGCCCGCCCGGCCGCGATCGCCTGCGCGAGCTCACCAACCACCATCAGCTCGGAAATCGCCGGCACGCAGCCTCGCCGCCACACGTCCGCGCGATCACCGACACTTTCCACGAGCTCCCGCGACAGGTGGAACGACAGACATTCGTCCCCGTCGCCCCCCGCATGGTCGTGCGTGCACACGTACTCATCACCGGGATAACCAACCAGAATCGACCCCGCAACAAGCTCGAACGAAGTCCCACGACTCCGATACCCAAACGTCCCCCGCCGCACGTAAGACAGCGAATAATCCGCATGCATCTCAAGGAACGGCGCATCCGCCGCCGACGAGTTACACCGCCGATCGACCACCCGCAGCGAGGCATTCGAAAGCAGTGTTCTAGAAATCATCGAGTTCTTCTCCAGGCCAATCTTCTCTAGGCCAGTCTATCCCGGGAGGCGGAGCGCAGCGACGGGAGACGGGCGGGTGGCGCAGGGCACGGCTTCGGCGGGGCGGCGTAGTGGGCCCCCCTCGTCCCGCCCGCAGCGCGAAGCGCTGCGAATCGGGCGAGTGGGTGACGCAGCCGCCCCGCCGGAGCCGTGCCCCTGCGCCAGGCCCCGCCCGCCTCGCGCGCTGAGACTCAGGCTCCGCTAGTACCCTTTGCGCTTGTCGATCAGCGCGATGAGCGGCTTTCCCAGCCCGCATCCGCCGCAGGTTCTCGCAGAACGTGTCGATGACCCGCTGCGCCCGCCGCGGCGAGCCGCCCGCGGTGTGCGGCGTCACGATCGCGCGCGGATGCGTCCACAGCCGATGGTTGGCCGCCAGCGGCTCGGGATCGGTGACGTCGAGGCCGGCGCCGCCGATCGTCTCCTCGTCGAGCGCCTTCAGCAGATCGTCGCCGTACACGATCGCGCCGCGCGTGACGTTGATGAGATAGCCGGTCTTCTTCATCTTGCGGAACAGGTCGCGCGTGAAGAGATGGTGGGTCGCCTTCGTCAGCGGCAGGCAGATCACCACGGCGTCCGACGCGCCGAGCAGGTCGCCGAGCCGATCGGGCTTCCAGATGGCCTCGACGCCGGGCTCCGGCGCCACGTCCTCGATATCGACGCCCAGCACGCGCATGCCGAATCCGAGCGCCCGCTTCGCGACCTCGCGGCCGGTGCCGCCGAAGCCGACGATGCCCATCGTCAGATCGTAGAGCTCGAGCTGACGGAGCCGGATCGGCTCGCGCAGGCTGTAGTCGGGCTGACGGATCGCGGTGTGCAGGCCGCGAGTGAGCGCCAGCAAGAGCGCGAACGCGTGCTCGGCCAGATGAATGCCGACCCCGCCCTTCTCGCTCGCCAGCGGCACGTCGCTCTCGACCAGCTCCTGGGTCAGGATCGAGTCGACCCCTGCGCCGATCGACTGGTAGTAGCGAAGACGCTTGCCGAGCGGAAAGATCTCCGGCGACACGCGGCCGAAGAGCGCGTCGGTGTCGACGATCTCGCGTCGCTGCGTGGCGGCGTCCTTCGCCTCGACGAAGGTGGAGCCCGGGCCGGCGGCGTCGAGGATGGCGGCGCGCTGCTCGGGTGAGACGGACGGCACGATCATCAGCGGCGTGTAGAGGATCTTCATCGTCAGCTCCGTTTCTTGGATCGGATATTGGCCATCGCGCGCTGGTGCTCGTCGGACGCGAAGCACCCGGCCAGGGCCGTGTTCATCTCCCGGCGGAACGTCTCGAAGTCGAGGTCGAATGCCGACGTGCTCAGGCGCTTGCTGGCGGTCACGCTCACCGGCGGCAGCGCCAGGAATTTCTCGGTGATCTCGTCGAGTGCCTTCGGAAAGTCGGCCGCGGGCACCGCGCGGTTCACGAGACCGATGCGCTCGCCCTCGCGCGCGGTGATCGGCTCGCCGAGCAGGATCAGCTCCTTGGCGCGCCCCATGCCGATCAGCCGCGGCAGGCGAAAGAGCGACATCGACGGAATCAGGCATTCCTTGACGGCCGGCAGGCTGAGCAGCGCGTCCTCGACGGCCAGCCGGTAGTCGCACACGAGCGCCAGCTGGAGGCCGCCGCCGATGCAGTGCCCGTTGATCCCCGCGATGACGAGCTTGTCCATGCGCTCGATCTCGGTCATCGCGTCTTCCCACCGGACCAGATCGGGCTGCGTCAGCTCGCCGGCCGCGAGCGCCTTGAGATCGACGCCGGTCTGAAACGCCCGGCCGGCGCCGGTCATCACGACCACGCGCACGTCTCGCCGGGCGTTGATCGACGCGACCGCCTCGCCGAGCTCCGTCGCGAAGCGCGAGTTGCCCGCGTTCAGCACGTGCGGCCGGTCGAACGTGATGCGCGCGACGTCGCCCTGCACGTCCAGCCGGATCGTGGCCTCGGTCATGGGGCAATGGTTTACCATAAAAGGCCTCGTGACGTCCCTGACCGCTCTGCTGTGTCTGACGACCTTCTCCAACCTCGTTTCGAGCGGCGCCTTCCCCGCGGTCCTGCCCGACATCGCGCGCAGCGCGGCGCTCGCCGACTGGCAGCTCGGCATCGTGGCGGGCGCCTTCGGCTTCGCGCGGATGGTGGCCGATGTTCCGCTCGGCCTCTTCTTGACTCACCATCTCCGTCGCGCGCTGTGGGTCGGCCCTCTCGTGCTCGTGCTCGGCGCCCTCTGCGTCACGGCGGGCGGCGGGTTCACCACGATCGTGCTCGGCCGTCTGCTCATGGGTCTCGGGCAGGCGCTCAGCATGGTCGCCGGGCTCACGGCGATCCTGCGCTTCCAGTCGGGAAAGAATCTCGCGTCGGCGCTCGCGGCGTACGAGCTCTCCGCGATGATCGGCATGCTCGGCGGCGCCGCGCTGATCGGAACCTTGCCGTCGGGTCTGGCCTGGAACACCGCGTTCCTGCTCGCGTGCGCCCCGCAGCTCCTCGCCATCGGGATCGCGCCGAAGCTCATGTCCGCGCTTCCCGCGCACGCGAGCGCGCGAGCGACCGCGATACCCGCCCGCGAGACCACGAGCGCGCCGGCGAGCCCGCTCGCGCGCGTCGCCCGCCACGCCTCGCTGGTGCCGCTCGCCTTCGCGGCCGGCGGACTCGTCGCCCTCACGTACTCCACGATGGAGCAGTTCGTGGTTCCGCTGCGCGGCAGCCGCGAGTTCGGGCTCGAGCGCGCCGGGGTGGCGCGTCTGTTCATGGTCCAGCAGATCTTCGACATCGCGGCGCTGATCCCGACCGGCCTGCTCGCCGATCGGCATGGGGCGGTCCGCGTGCTGCCCGGCATATTGGTCCTGATGGCGACCGCGAACGCGCTGATCGGCTTCGGCGCGCTGCCCGTGGTCGTCGCCGGCTGCGCGCTCTTCGGCCTCTCGATGTCGGGCTGGATGCTGCCGCTGACCCTCCTGCGGCGAGAGACCGAGCCCGAGCGCATCGCGTGGCGCACCGGGCTCTACCGCGTCTCGGTGGACGCCGGGATCTTCCTCGGGCCGTTTCTCTCGGGCGTCCTGGGCATGCGCCTGGCCGGGCTCCTGCCCGCGATCTCGACGACCGCCCTGGCCGTCACCGCGCTACTCCTGCTCACGCGCGCCCGAAGCTCGGGTACCATGGCAGTTCATGGCTGACGCCGGGCTGATGTTCGCGTGCTTCGGGTGCTGCTGCGGTCACACCAACAACGGCGCCGCCCGCATTTCGCGGCCGGCGACGCGGCGCGTGTTCGACGCGGCCGGCCTGCAGGGGCGGGTGCGCTTCGCGTTCTCCGAGTGCCTTGGGCCGTGCAGCGAGGCGAACGTGATCTTCGTCTATCTCAACGGCCGGCCGCTCTGGTTTCGGCGGATCAACACGGCCGAGCTGTTCGACTCGCTGCTCTCCTACGTTCGCACCGCGGTCGACGCGCCGAACGCACCGCTGCCCGAGGCGCTGACCGTGCATTCGTTCTCGTGGACCGGCGGCGGCGTCGGCCCCGAGCTGGCCTGAGGAGCGACATCATGAACTACGCCGACTTCCGCCACCTCACGTTCGAGTCCAAGCCGAACGGGGTGCTCGTCGTCACCATCAACCGGCCGGAAGTGCTGAACGCGGCCAACGCGCGCCTGCACTGGGAGTTCACGCAGATCTGGCCCGTGGTCGACGCCGATCCGAAGACGCGCGTCGTCGTCGTGACCGGCGCCGGCAAGGCGTTCTCGGCCGGCGGTGATCTCTCGCTGGTCGAAGACATGGCGGGCAATCCCGACGCGCTCACGCGCACGATGCGCGAGGCCTCCGACCTGGTCTACAACATGATCAACCTCGACAAGCCGGTGGTCTCGGCGATCAACGGCGTCGCGGTGGGCGCAGGGCTCGTCGTCGCGCTCATGGCCGACGTCAGCATCATCGCCGAGACGGCGCGCTTCACCGACGGCCACACGCGGCTGGGCGTGGCCGCGGGCGATCACGCCGCGATCCTCTGGCCGCTCCTGTGCGGGATGGCGAAGGCGAAATACTATCTGCTCACGGCCGACTTCATCGACGGACGCGAGGCCGAGCGGATCGGTCTGGTCACGATGTGCCTGCCGCCGGATCAGGTCATGCCGAAGGCGCTCGACGTCGCCGACCGGCTCGCGCGCGGCAGTCAGATCTCGATCCAGTGGACCAAGCGCGCGCTCAACAACTGGCTGCGCCAGGCCGGGCCGATCTTCGATCAGTCCCTGGCGCTCGAGATGCTCTCGTTCTCGTATCCCGACGTGCGCGAGGGCGTGAAAGCGATTCGCGAGAAGCGCGCCCCCGTCTTCCCCTCGGCGAAGTAGCGGAGACCGACGACGTGAGCGACAGCCCGCCGGCGCCGCGCACCGGCCATCCGTACTACATGCACGACGCGATCTATGCCCAGCCCGGCGCGCTGCGGCTGGTCGCCCGCGGGCAGGCCGATGCGATCGAGGCGGCGGCGCTTCGGCTGCGCGGGCTCGACCACGTGCTGCTGACCGGCGTCGGCACCTCGTGGCACGCGGCGCTCGTCGGCGAGCTGCTCTTCGCGCGCCTCGGCGGGCTCGGGCTCAAGGCGCGCGCCTTCCACGCCTTCGAGCTCGCGAGCTACTGGCCAGAAGCCGTCGGGCGCGCCGGCGTCGTCGTGCTCAGCCACGGCGGCACGAGGCGCTACTCGCGCGAGGCGCTCAAGCGTGTGAAGGCGGGCGGCGGCACCGGGGTCGTCATCACCGGCAAGGGCCCGGAGGCGCCGGAGGAAGCCGACTGGACCCTCCGCACGGTGGACCAGGAGAGCTCGGGCGCTCACACCGTCAGCTACACCGCGGCGCTGGCGATCCTCGCCAAGCTGGCGTGCGTCGCGGGCGGCAAGGCCGAGATCGCGCGCAGCATCGATGGGATCCCCGACATGCTCGCCTTCCTGCTCGGGCAAGAGTCGTGGGAGGACCTCGCCGCGCGCTACGGCGATCGGCGCTGCTACTGGTTCGTGGGCGGCGGGCCGAACACGGCGACCGCGTGGGAGGCGGCGTTGAAGATGAGCGAAGCCAGCCACGCCCAGGCGGCCGGCTTCAACTGCGAGCAGTTCCTGCACGGCGCGTGGGCCGCGCTCGAGCCTCGACGACGTCGTGTTCGTGATCGCGCCGCCCGGGCCGTCACACGAGCGGT
Organism: uncultured Candidatus Rokubacteria bacterium; assembly: GCA_963789955.1. Lineage (GTDB taxonomy): Bacteria > Methylomirabilota > Methylomirabilia > Rokubacteriales > CSP1-6 > AR31. The sequence goes on along the minus strand of CAWBMV010000001.1, from coordinate 84,459 downwards.
GCTTGGCCGCCGCACGCGTGGCCAGAGAAGTCGGAGCACCGGTGGTCGCGCTGGCGCGCGAGGACGACCGCGAGATCAGCGCACTCGCGGCCGAGACGATCGCGCTGCCCGAGATCGACGAGCTGCTCTCGCCGATCCTCACGATCGTGCCGCTCCAGCTCTTCATCTACCACGCCGCCGTCCACCGCGGCGTCAACCCCGACCTCACCCGCAGCGACGACCCGGCGTACGGTCGCGCCCGCTCGTCTCTCTCGCTCTAGCTTCGCAGCCTTGGCCCGCGCTCGATCAGCAATCTCAGCGGTTGTAGGCGTCGAGGAAATCGGAGAGGGCTTCGTCGAGTAGCCTCAGATTTCGGCCGGGGATTCTCGCCACGGACCGGCGGCCTGCCGCTCCGCGTCCCATACGCTCGTGAGAATGGGTGTGGACATGCCGGCTCACCATGGCGGTGCGCTCCACGCTCAACCGGACCGGGCCGATTCCGTAGGTTCCGGAGAATGGCAGCCAGAAACCGCGCAGGGTGGAGGCGCTGTAGGCCGGAGCGACACGGTGAGTGCAGGCGAGCGGGGCTGGCGGGATCGAGGGTCGGCCGGCGCGGCGCGCGCAGCCGCGCGTCGATCCGGCGCGTGAGCTGCTCGGAGGACAACGAATCCTGGTTCGCGTCGAGATCGATGTCCACGCCGAGCGTCGTGAGCCCGGCGAGGCCGCGAGCCGGCTCCGCAGTCGCTGGGCTCGCGGACATCGCGGCGCGCACGAGCCACCCCCACGCGCCGTCAGCCCACTAAGCCGGGGGCGGCGACCTCCGGACGCGGTCCGCTGCGCCGCCCGCGACGCCGACGACGGCGGCGCTGGCCGGTGCCCGCGTCGCCCGACGGCGGCGGCGGCGGCGGGCGCGGGAGACGGCGGACGGCTCGCCGGCGGCGGCTCGCTGTGCGGGCGGCCGTGCGAGCGGCCGCCACCGCCGCCTCCGCCACGGCGGCCACGATCGCGGTCGCCGAAGCGGTCGCGCGCCGCGAGCCGTGCACGGCGCTCGTCGGCGTAGCGGCGGCGTTCTTCCGCGCGTCGGCTTGATCTCCTGCATGAAGACGTCGTCGTCAGCCCATTCGACCGCGATCTTCTGGCCGATGAACTTCTCGATCGCTTCGAGGGCCAGGGCGCTCGACTCATCGACCAGGCTGATCGCCTTGCCGCCCGCGCCGGCGCGCGCGGTGCGGCCGATCCGGTGCACGTAGTCTTCGGCGTCCTGCGGCAGGTCCCAGTTGACGACGTGGGTCACCGCCTCGATGTGCAGCCCGCGCGAGGCGACGTCGGTGGCGACCAGGATGGGCAGGCGGCCCTCCTTGAAGTCGTTGAGGATCTTCAGCCGGCGCTTCTGGTCGACGTCGCCGGTGAGGGCGCGCGTCTCCCAGGCGTTGCGCGTCAGCCGGTCTTCGAGGCGCCGCGCCTCCTCGCGCGTGTTCGAGAAGATCAGGATCCGATCGCCGCCCTCGCGCCGGAGCAGCCCCAGCAGCAGCGGGAACTTCTCCTCGCGGCCGACGTGGAACAGCGACTGCTCGACGCGCTCGGCCGTCTTCTGCTGCGGCATGATCGTGATCTGCGCCGGATTGTTCATGAACTCCCAGGTGAGCTCGAGCACCCGGAACGACAACGTGGCGGAGAAGAGGTGTGACTGCCGCTTCTCCGGCGGCGGCAGGCGGCGGAGGATGAACCGGAGGTCGGCGATGAACCCCATGTCGAACATCCGGTCGGCCTCGTCGATGACGAGGATCTCGACGCGCCGCGTGCTCCACACGTGCTGCTTGAGGTAGTCGATCAGCCGCCCCGGCGTGCCGACCAGGATGTCGCAGCCCGCCGCGAGCGTCTCGCGCTGCTTGGCGTAGTCGATACCGCCGTAGACCGCGAGGGTCCGGAACGGCGTGAACCGGCCGAGGAGTCGCGCGTCGGACTCGATCTGCACGACCAGCTCGCGCGTCGGCGCGATCACGAGCATGCGAGGCGCGCCCACTCCCGGCGGCGCCGGCGGCACCGGGGTGCGCAGCAGCTTGGTGAACGCCGCGATCAGGAACGCCGCGGTCTTTCCGGTTCCGGTCTGCGCCTGGCCGGCCACGTCCTTGCCGCGCAGCGCCAGCGGCAGCGCGGCCTCTTGAATCGGCGTGGCGGTCACGAACCCCGCCTCACGGATCCCCTGCATGACGGGTTCGGGCAGATCGAGCGAGGCGAAGTCCATCTAGGCCGATTCGGCCGGCGCGGGTTCCGGCGCGGGCGCCGGCTTGCGCCCGAAGATGCGCGCGCAGATGATCCCGACTTCGTAGAGGAGGATCAGCGGGCCGGCCATGAGCGTCTGGTTGAACGCGTCGGGCGTGGGCGTGAGCACGGCGCCGGCGACGAACGCGCCGAGGATCGCGTACTTCCGGTTCCGGGCGAGCATCTTCGAGTTCACGATGCCGATGCGCGCCAGGATCGTCAGGGCCAGCGGCAGCTCGAAGACGGCGCCGAAGGCGAGCGTGAACTTCAGCAGGAAGTCGATATGGTTCTGCAGAGTGATCATCGGCTGGAGTCCCGGGCCGGGCATAGCTCAGCAGGAACTGGATCGCGTACGGCGTCACCACGAACAGCGAGAAGGCGCCGCCGCCCATGAACAGCAACGAGCCGATGACCACGAACGGCAGCGCGTACTTCTTCTCGTGGCTGTGAAGCCCCGGCGCGACGAAGGCCCAGACCTGCCAGAGGATCGCCGGCGCCGCGAGGAAGATGCCGACGATCAGCCCGACCTTCATCTGCACCCAGAACGCCTCGGCCGGCGCCGTGAAGACCAGCTGTAGTTGAGCCTGGTCACGGGCCGCGACAGCCAATCCACGATGTACTGGCTGAACGGCAGCACGATCACGGTGCCGACCAGAAGCGCGATGAGGGCGCGGACGATGCGGATGCGGAGCTCGCCCAGGTGCTCCATGAAGGACATCTTCGCGTCTTCGACGGACCGCAGCATGGCTACCAATTCGTCACGAAGTGCCGGAGCGCGCCGACTCCGCCGCCGGCCTGAAAGCCCTCGCGGATCGCCGCGGTCACGTACGCCTTCGACTCGCTGACCGCGTCCTTCAGGGCGTGGCCTCGCGCCAGGCAGGCGGCGATCGCCGACGAAAACGTGCAGCCCGTGCCGTGGGTGCTGTTCGAGGGCAGGCGCGGCGCCGCGAAGCGGGCGAAGTCTTTCCCGTTCCACAGGATGTCGGTCGCCGAATCTCTCAGGTGTCCGCCCTTCACCAGCACGTTGCGGGGGCCGAGCGCCAGGATGCGTCGCGCGGCCTCTTCCATCTCGCTCTCGGTCGAGACCGTCATGCCGGCGAGCACCTCGGCCTCGTGCAGGTTCGGGGTGACCACCAGCGCCAGCGGCAGGAGCTCCTTGATGAGCGCCGTCCGCGCCTCGGGCTGCAGGAGCGCGTCGCCCGACTTGGCGATCATCACCGGGTCGAGCACGACCTTCTCACGGGCGTGCGCGCGCAGCCGCTCGGCGACCGCGGCGATGATCGGCGCCGTCGAGAGCATCCCGATCTTGATCGCGTCGGCGCCGAAGTCGGAGAGGACGGAGTCGATCTGCAGGCTCACGAACTCGGGAGGCAGATTGAAGACACCCTGGACACCGAGTGAGTTCTGAGCGGTCACGGCCGTGATCGCGCTCATCCCGAACACGCGGAATGCCGAGAAGGTCTTGAGATCCGCCTGAATGCCCGCGCCGCCGCCGGAATCCGAGCCGGCGATCGTCAGCGCTTTGGGTACGCCCATAGACGTCCGAAGTATACACGCCCCCGCGTCGCCGCCCGCCGGTCAGCCGCCGGCCGGGATGACCACCGTGAACTCGCCTCGGGGCGTGGCCGCGGCCAGCCGGGCCAGGTGCATGGTCGGGGTCGCCGTCACGATCTCCTCGTACTGCTTGGTGAGCTCGCGCGCAACCACGACCTCCACGTCGCCGAAGACCTCGCCGATCGCGCTCAGGGTGGCCACGATGCGGTGGGGCGACTCGTAGACCACGATGGTCGACCCGATCTCTCGCAGCGCCTGGAGGCGGTGGAGCCGCTTGCCGGGCTTGATCGGCAAGAAGCCGTCGAACACGAACCCGTCGGCGGCGAGGCCTGAGGCCGAGAGCGCCGTGATGACCGCGGCCGGGCCCGGGATCGGCACGACCGTGATCCCCTGGGCGCGCGCCTCGCGGACCAGAAGGATGCCCGGGTCGGAGATCCCCGGGGTGCCCGCGTCGGTCACCAGGGCGATCGAGCGGCCGGCGGCCAGATCGCGCAGGAGCTGCGGACCCCGCGCGAGCTTGTTGTGCTCGTAGTAGCTGATGGTCGGCTTGTGAATGTCGAAATGCGTCAGGAGCGCCCGCGTTCGGCGCGTATCCTCGCAGGCGATCAGGTCGACCTCGCGCAGGACTCGGAGCGCGCGGAGAGTGATGTCTTCGAGGTTGCCGATCGGCGTTGCGACTACAAAGAGAATGCCGCTCAGGCGGTCTGTTCTTTCGCTTCGGAGACGAGAATCGGCCTTTCGCGATTGAGGATGACCTCGCGCGTGATCACGCACTCCTTCAGCCCCTGGATCGAGGGCAGGTCGTACATGATCTCGAGCATGACCTCTTCCAGGATCGCTCGCAGCCCGCGCGCGCCGGTGCCGCGCTTGAGCGCCTCGCGCGCGATCGCCGCCACCGCGTCGTCGGTGAACTTGAGCCGCACCTTCTCGAGGTCGAAGTATTTCTGGTACTGCTTGATGATCGCGTTCTTCGGCTCGCGGAGGATGCGCACCAGCGCCTGATCGTCGAGGTCGTGCAAGGTCGCGATCACCGGCAGCCGGCCGACGAACTCGGGGATGAGCCCGTACTTCAGGAGATCTTCCGGCTGGATCATCGCCAGCAGGTCGCCGATCCGGCGCTCGTCGCGGCTCTTGATCTCGGCGCCGAAGCCCATGCCCGAGCGCCCGACGCGGCTCTCGATGATCTTGTCGAGCCCGACGAAGGCGCCGCCGCACAGGAAGAGCACGTTGGAGGTGTCGACCTGGATGAACTCCTGGTGCGGGTGCTTGCGGCCGCCCTGGGGCGGCACGTTGGCGACGGTGCCCTCGAGGATCTTCAGGAGCGCCTGCTGCACGCCCTCACCCGAGACGTCGCGCGTGATCGACGGGTTCTCGGACTTGCGAGCGATCTTGTCGATCTCGTCGATATAAACGATGCCTCTCTCGGCCCGTTCCACGTCGTAGTCAGCCGCTTGCAACAGTCGCAGGATGATGTTCTCGACATCCTCTCCTACATATCCCGCCTCGGTTAACGTCGTCGCGTCGGCGATCGTGAACGGCACGCGCAGCATCTTGGCGAGGGTCTGGGCCAGCAAGGTCTTGCCCGAGCCGGTCGGGCCGATCATCAGGATGTTCGACTTCTGCAGCTCGACGTCGCCGCCCTCGGTGCCCGACTCGATGCGCTTGTAGTGGTTGTGCACCGCGACGGCCAGGACCTTTTTGGCGCGCTCCTGGCCGACGACGTACTGATCGAGGACGGTCTTGATCTCGGAGGGCTTCGGGAGGCTGCGCAGCTCGCGCGACTTCTCCTCTTCCCACTCCTCCGCGATGATGTCGTTACAGAGCTCGATGCACTCGTCGCAGATGTAGACGGTGGGGCCGGCGATCAGCTTGCGGACGTCATTCTGGCTCTTGCCGCAGAACGAGCACCGCAGGGTTCCGTTGCCTTCGCGCGGCCGGGCCATGCGCTCGCTACTTCTGGAGCGTGAGCGCCGAGGCTTCGCTCACCGGTCGGGTCGTCGGCTTCGAGGAGATCACTTCGTCGACGATTCTATATTCCTTGGCCTGCTCGGCGGTCATGAAAAAGTCGCGATCGGTGTCGCGCTGGATCTTCTCCATGCCCTGGCCGGTGTGGTGCACGAGGATGCGGTTCAATTCCTCGCGCATCCGGAGGATCTCCTTGGCCTGGATGTCGATGTCGGTCGCCTGCCCCTGCACGCCGCCGAGCGGCTGGTGGATCATGATCCGCGCGTGCGGCAGCGCGAACCGCTTGCCCCTGGCGCCCGCGCACAAGAGCAGCGCGCCCATCGACGCCGCCTGGCCCATGCAGATGGTCGAGATCGCCGGCTTCACATACTGCATCGTGTCGTAGATGGCCATCCCGGCGGTCACGGAGCCGCCGGGTGAGTTGATGTAGAGGTTGATGTCCTTGTCGGGATCGTCGGCCTCGAGGTAGAGCATCTGGGCGATCACGAGATTCGCCAGCTCGTCCTCGATGAAGGTCGGCAGAGAAGATGATCCGCTCCTTCAACAGGCGCGAAAAGATGTCGAACGCGCGCTCGCCACGCGGCGTCTGCTCGACGACCATCGGAACCAGACCCATCGGCGATCTCCTCGTCATCGACGCACCTCCAGACGGCGGAGCCTGAGCTCCGCGTCCCACAGCTCGCGTTAGGCTCGAACTTTCGCGTTGGCGACCAGCAGCTCGAGAGTCATGCGGTCGCGGATGCCCTGCCGCAGTCCCTCCAGGTCGCCGCTTTTCTCCATCATACGACGGAGGGCCGGTGTGGGCCGCTGACTGGCCTGCGCGAGCTTTTCGACCTCGGCGTCGACGTCGGCGTCGGTGGGCGCGATCGCCTCCTTGTCGGCGATCGCCTCGAGCAGGAGCGCCCGGCGCACCGCCTTCTCGGCGCCGGGGCGGAGCTCGGCGATCAGCTTCTCGTAGTCCCAGGGCATCCGTTCCGGGTCGATGCCCTGGCGACGGACCGACTCACGCGCGTGCTCGATGCGATGGGCCACCTGGCGCATGACCAGCGCGTCCGGCACCGTGAACTCGTGCCGGGCGATGACCGCGTCGACGACCTTTTCCTGCAGCGCGCGCTGCTCGTCGTGCTCACGCCGCGTCTCGAGCTGCTTCTGCAGCTCGGTGCGCAGCGCCTCGAGCGTCTCGAACTCGCCGAGCGACTTGGCGAAGTCGTCGTCGAGCGCCGGCAGCGCCTTCTCCTTGACCTCGACGACCTTGACGGTCGCGTTGCCGCCGCGCCCGCGCAGGTCTTCGCGGCGGTGGTCGTCGGCGAAGCGGAGCGTGACCTGGCGCTCCTCACCCGCCTTGAGCCCGATCACGGCGTCGTCGATCTCGGGCAGCACGTTGCGGGCGCCGACCAGGAACTCGTAGCCGCTCTGGCTCGACGGGTCGTGACCCTCGATGGCGATCGAGTAATCGACCACGACGAGATCGCCGGTGGCGGCCGGGCGCTCGACCGCATGGAACTGCGCCTGCTGCTCGCGCATGTGATCGAGCGTCGTGGAGAGGTCGTCGGCGGTGACCGCCACCGGCGCGTGCTCCACCTCGACGCCTTTGTAGTCGGTCAGGTCGATCGCCGGCTTCACCTCGACGACCGCGACGAAGCTCAGCGGCGCGCCCTCTTCCAGCCGCACTTCCTGGAGGTCGGGCTCGTTGACCGGATCCAGCTTCGCTTCGGTCAGCGCCTGGCGGTAGACGTCGGGAATCAGGTGCTCGGCGACCTCGCGGCGCACGTCGTCGGAGAAGTGCACCTTGACGAGCGAGCGCGGCACGTGGCCCTTCCGGAATCCGGGCAGGCGCGCCTGCTTCTGCACGCGACCGTAGGCGCGCTCCCATTCCTGCTGCACGACGTCGACCGGCGCCTCGACGGCCAGACGACGCTTGCAACCCTCGATCGCTTCGACCGCGACTTTCATCGACACTCCAGAGTGATTTCGAGCGTTCGCATCACGAGCCCTCGCATGGTACCACGCCCGTCGCGACTCGAGCATCCGGCGCGCCCGCCGTCTCATCACCGGACGCGGTCTCTCTGCTAGACTCGCCGCCAGCAACCCCGACATGAGTGACGCATGCGGCTAGTCGCCCTGGCGATTCTCGCGCCGAGCCTCCTGTTGGCCGCGCTCACGGCGCAGGCGCAACAGGCCGCCAAGGTCTATCACATCGGACACGTCGCGTCGGTGGACTTCGACCAGCCCGAGCGTCGAGCTGAGCACTGGCCCGCGTTCGTTCAAGCGCTGCGCAACCTCGGCTGGATCGAGGGGAAGAACTTCGTGTTCGAGCACCGTCGGGCGACGAGCCGGACCAGCCTTCAGCAGACGGCCGAGGAATTCGTCCGCATGAAGGTCGACGTCATCGTGGTGTCGGGTGGCGCCCGGGCCGCGGCGATCCAGCAGGTGACCCGAACCATTCCGATCGTGACCCTGGCGGCCGGAGATCTGGTCGGCTCCGGCATCGTGCCGAGCCTGAACCATCCCGGCGGCAACATCACGGGGATGCAGAGCTACGCGCCGGAGATCATGGGCAAGCGACTGCAGATGCTCCGCGAGCTCAATCCGACGCTGTCGCGCGTCGCGGTGCTCCGGCGATTCCTGTGGCACGCGGGCATTCTCGCGGTCTATCAGCGAGCCACCGAAGACGCCGCGCAGAGCCTCGGTCTCAAGCTCCGCTACGTTCACTTCGACGATGCCGAGGAGCTCCCGGCCGTGTTCGCCGAGATGCGAAAGGAGCGCGACGGCGCGGTCCTGATCTGGGACGATCCGGCCATCTCAGAGCTGGCGCCACAGCTCCTCGACCTCGCCCTGAAGAACCGGCTCCCGACGATCGCCGACGCCGGCCGGTGGGCCACGCTCGGCGCGCTCATCGGCTACGGCCCCAAACCGCAGGATCTCTACCGGCAGGCTGCGACCCACGTCGACCGCATCCTGAAGGGCGCGAAGCCGGGAGACCTGCCGATCGGTCAGCCGACGACGTTCGAGCTGATCTGCAATCTCAAGACGGCCCGGACTCTGGGCGTGACGATTCCGAAGTCGATCCTGGTGCTGGCCGACCAGGTGATCGAGTGAGGAGATCGGCGTGAGGCGCAGACCCTTTGCGTTGCCGATGCTGGTGGTAGCGGCGCTCGCAGGCTGCGTCACCCCACGCACCCCACCGCCGACGCCGGGGACGGGCTGGGGCTATGTCGGAGAGCCACGCAGTGGGACCGGCGCGCGCCGAGTGTTTTACACACCCGACCGCTACATCTGCGAGAAGTCCCGGCACGAAGACACGAGCGCGGACTTCACGGCTCCTCCGGCGTGCGTGCAGCTGACGATCAGTCGAGGAGCAGGCTACTGGCTGATTCCGGCGCTCTACCTTCCCACCGGTTCCTACATCGGCGGCTCGACGCGAGAGGAGTGTGAGGCGCTGGAGCGGAGACAGAGCCGCAACCTTCCGGTCTCTCCGCGAGGCTTCTGTCAGTCCGCGGCCGTACAGCCGACTCCGTGAACAGGATCGTCAAAGCCAGCGGGCTGCTGTTGCTCGGACTCATCGTGGGTGGATGCGTGAGCCTCACGACGCAGCAACAACAGAGGCTTGACGAGATCCAGCTCCTCGCCGACCGCACCACGGCCATCTATGGTCTCCCGTCTGTCAGGATCTCGGTTCAGCGCGCGACCAATCTCAACATCGGCGGGGTCTACCGGCAGGGCAATATCTTCCTGAACGTCCGGATGCTCGACTCGCCGGGTCTGACAAAACTGGTCGCGCACGAGCTCGGACATTACGTGCTCGGCCACGACAGCATCATTCCGCAAGCCGTTTCACAGGCCGAATGGGAGCGCGCCCAGCAGCAGCGCGAGCTGGACGCCAACGCCAAAGCCGTCGAGATCCTCGTGCGAGCGCAAGGACTCAGCGAGAACGCGGCCCTCCAGATGGTGGTGGACGCGCTCCGGAGGTCTCAGGACGCGCAGACGCGAGGGGCTCCACTCACTCCGGGACACCTTCCCGCGAGTGCGGAGCTCGCGGATCTCTTGGCGCGCTTTCCGGCCGCCGCGGCATTACCCCGCTAGAGCCTCTCGGGGCGCAGGAAGCTCCGTATCGGGCATCGGAACATCTCTGTCGATCAGGTGCCTTCTAGAGGTATTGCCGATATTGCTGTTTCCAACAGAGGAACAGCTGTGTTATACGAGCCCTGGATGTGCCCGCAGGCACGCGCGGCGACGTCGGACGCTCGATTGCGATGAGCGAATCGAAAGAACGAACGTGCTTCCTGTGCTCGAAGAGCATCCCCCACTTGCCGGGCACAAGCATGGTGGAGGTCACGTTTGAGCGAGACGGCGCGCAGCATGTCTTTCACCGGCACTGTTTCGTCGCCTTTACGACCGGCACCCGCCGCGTCGGCGACATCTGGACGTATCGAATCGTGAGCAACCCGGCGAGCACTGAGGCAAAGCCCTAGAAGGCACCCGGATGCGTGTCTTCGCCTGGATCTGCGTCGCCGCGGGCATTCTGTTCGCCATCGCCTCGTTCGTCCTCACGGCTCGCGCGCCCAGTGTTAACCCGTGGCCGAGCCTGGTGGCGGGCTTCGCCTTGACCGCGTCTGGGGTCATCATGCTCGCCGGGCGGGGAACCCGCTGATGCACGTGGGCCATCCAGATCCTTCGAGTGTCGATTTCAAGTCCGAGGCTGAGCGCACCTCGGATCGGCGTTAAGCGGTGAGAGCCCAGACTCGCGTGAACGGGCGCCGGGTCCCGATGTAATACGTCAGCCACTTCTCGAGATCCACACGGCCCCGGCGATGGTCCTCATCGGTCTGCGCGTACGGCTCGCCGCGGCGCCAGTGCACGCGGTATTCGTGGGGGCCGTCGTTTCCTTCCGCCCATACGACGATGACGCGTGTGCCTTCGGGTAAGGTCTGGATCTCTTTCATCGAGAGGGGCGGATAGATCGGCTCAGATGTCACTGTCGACCTGTTGCGGCTCAGCGGGCCTGGCGGGCCGCGTGAGTCTCCAACGCCAGCCGGGCTCTACGCCGGGTCTCGAAACGCTCCGAAACCTCTGGAGGGATCGCGGAGCTGGCCGCTGACGTCATCCGCGCCAGAGGCTTCTGCCGGATGAGATTCGCGCACGTCCGCGCGTGGGCGACGATTGACTCTCTCAGATCGCTTCCACAGTCGCGGCAGCGGTAGCTACCATCAGCGATCTCGGTCCCGAGTTGCTCGGGCGTGTAAGTTCGGCGGCAAGTCTCGCATTGCGCCACCGGATGATCCGGACAAAACGCGAACAGCAGCGATCTGAGTCGAATGAACAAAAGCACGACGCCGCATCCTTGTCCTCCGCAACACGAGTGTGTCAAGCGGGCAGCAAAATTAGTTCGGTGGATTCAGGTGGATAACTACGGGCCGTTGCCCGCTGTTCTTCACCTTTTCCGACAGATGGGTCCATGAAGTTTGCGGGGACTTATGCACCACGCCGGCCGAAGGCCAAGTAGACAGGGGTAGTCACACGGTGCCCTTGGCCGGGACGCTGGTGCGCGTCATGACGTTTCGCTAGACTCCCCGGCAGCATGCGGCTGATTGGGCTCGCGGTCGGTTCTCACGCTCAGCCTCACGCTGGCGCCATTCGCCGCAGAGGGGCAGCAGCACAGCAACCTGCACAGGCAAGAACACAGCGAATAGAGAGGTACAGAGGGGGACACGTGTGGCGCTTTAGGCTGATCTGGGTGGTCTTGGTGCTGGCTTGCTCGGGGTGTGCGACTCACGCCGGGTTGTCCGCCTCCGACGTCGAGGCAGTAGCCAAGGGCGACCGGGTCACCCTCCTGATCCTAGGGACAGGGAACAACTGGGCCCCGAGGACAGAGCCGGACCTTTACATGGTCGTGCAGGCCCCCCGCCCCACGCCCACCGAGAAGGTCCAGACCGATCTTTCCGAGTGCCAGGCTGCTGCCCGGACAGTGTGGAACTCCGACCGCGCCGAGAGGGACCGGACGATCCTGGTCAACCAGGGTCCGGCCTACAATCCTGGAGCCCAGGTTTCGCGAGCGGCGATAGACCTTCTAGCCAAGACCTACGGGGATTGTCTGCGACCGAAGGGCTACATGGCCAGCCGACCGGAGCCGAAAGGTTAGCGCTAGGGAGCGCGCAGCAATAGCGCGATCGATAGAGCCAGTGAGTACATCGATTTCCCCCGAGAACGGCCGATGCGCATAGCTACGTGCGCGAGATCATCGAACGCAGATGGCAGGTCAGGCTCGTGGTGACGACACGGGGTCCCCAGCGGTCACGTTACCGATTCGGTCTACGAGCGGTATCACATCGTGAGGAAGGAGGATCAGCAGGCTGCCCTAGCGCGTGTCGGTGCTGGTCTCCGTGGGAGCTACCTGCACAAAACCACACAAAAACCTGCACACGGCCCCGAGAACCAGATCAACGCGTGCTCTGCTGATACCAACTAAGTCCTCGTCAGTGCTTGGTTGGTGCGCGAGGGGAGACTTGAACTCCCATGGGTTGCCCACTGGATCCTAAGCTCGATCACCTCTCTCGCAGTATTCCTGCCCATCGAGCCGCATCAATGTATATCAGGTGCTTAGAACGCTCCCAGGAAGGGCCTGAAACCCCATGCTGCTCGATGGTGCGGGATAGTTCGGGTCAAGTACGGGGTAAGTGAAGGAACTCGAACTTCCCAAACTTTCTAGTCTCGCAGTTGAGGTCAGTGTGGCGATCCAGGAGGGGTTGAATGGCAGACGATCCGCCGAAGGTCATCGAGATCAACGCGTCGGACCTGATCGGCGTCAACTACGTAATCGAGCCCGGCACAGGCAAACTCAGTCTTGAGGGTTCATCCCCGGCTGTCGTTCTCACTGCCGAAGAACAACGTTGGCGCCTGGAGCGACTGCTGAAGAAGATCCTGGGCGCCTTGCCCGGGCTCCCCTACCTGATCGAGGTTGTGGTCGAGTTCGGACCCGATGGAACGCCGCGCGTCGTGCTGCGCCTGAGGCAGCCGTAGAGGCAGGAGTCGAGGCCCCCGTGCGTGGTGTCTCAGTTTGATCCCGACCAAGTCGGCCAAGTCGGGATCGGGGGGAACGCTTCGAGGGCCTTCCGATAGGCGCCCCAGAGCCACGTGTAATTCCCCATGCCCGGTCCCATCAGACCACCCGTATGGCCAATTTGCGTGATGGCTACTTTGGACGCTCGCAATACATCCTCCATCGGCTCAAACGTGCCGTCGGCTTGGCGGCGGCTGAAGATCGGCGAGTTGTCCGGCGCGAACCCGAGCAGGTACTCGTGTCCGTCGTTGCCCTCGACGAGAATGCCCTTCACCTTTCCCTGACCCTTCATGGCAACCTCCCACAGTAGTCCTCCCCCGCGTGGGGGGTCCCTTTTCGGAGCGCCCTGGGGATCGGCCCCGGGGCGCTTTTTTGGGCTCGGCGTAAGTTCGCCGTAAGTCGGGGCCCGGAATGAAACTCGATGAGGGGCGCCGGTCGCGTAACTTCCTGATTTGATTTTGGTGCGCGAGGGGAGACTTGAACTCCCATGGGTTTCCCCACTGGATCCTAAGTCCAGCGCGTCTGCCAGTTTCGCCACTCGCGCGCACTTGCGATTTCGAAAGTTTACCGCGATCCACCGTGGCCGCAGAGCCTTAGGCTGGAGACGCCAGGGGCTTTCCCTTCTGCACAACATAAGTGATGAGAACTCTGGTCTTGGCGTTGCCCGGCTTCCCGCCCGCGTGTGGCGTCTCGGGGGGTATCTGGAAGCCGTCACTTGGTTTGAGCGTACGGGTCGGCTGACCTGCTACCGGAAGCTCGAAGCCGCCTTCGAGGACGAACGCCGATTCGATTCCCGGATGCGTATGTCGCGCGACCGCCACGCCCGCTTCGATTGTTGCTTCCACAAGTAGCGTCTCATAGCCCGGCGCCGGACCATCTGTCTGCGACAAGATCTTTCGTGTGACGCCGCTCGTCGCGGCGGGTGGCGTAGCTTGGGCCGCCGCTTCGCTGGCCATGAACTCGGAGGCAATTGCGCAGATCGCGCACGAGACAACACCCGTGAATGCTCGTCGTGTCAGCACGACGCCCTCCCCGCTTCCTTGGTATCGGTTACTTCAACTTTACGCGCATGACCTCGCGCTCCATCGCGCCCCACGGATACTTGGTCCACTCTTTGACCCAGTGCTTGACCTCCGGGGAGTACCACATCTCGTAGACGACCTCGTTCGTCGTCTTGTCGCGACATACCGTCTTGGTCGTCCGGTAGATCCCGCCGGCGACCGTGACAGTCTCCTCGCCCGTGACCCGGCACGCTCTCGCAATGATGTCCGTCGAGATCTTTCCCTGTCGCTCGGTCGTCACGGTCACGGTTTGCTCCCAGGTGCCACCGATCGTCAGTGGCCACACGTAGCGCAGCTGGGGTGGTTCCGCCGTGCTTTCGAGCGTGCCGTTCACCTTCAGCAGGCGCCACGCCAGATCGGCCTTCTGATAGAAGAACTCTCGCGCCGGGTCCTGTCGCGTCGGCCCCGAGGTGATCACGTAGTACTCTGTCCCGTCGACCACCTCCTCGCGGTCCACCGACCACACGAACGTGCCGGAGCCGCGCGGACTATCCCACCAGAACGTCCACTGGTCTCCCACCTTCCACGTCGGCACGATGATCGGAGCTGCCGCGGATGACGAGCTCGATGCCGCGCCTGGTGGTTCAGTCGGCCTCGGAGCTTCGGGGAATCGAGCGAGCAGGTCTGCGATCTCCTCGGAGGGCGGGCGATGGCCGGGGGCATTGGGCTGCCCGCGATTCTGCGTGTTCTGGGCCGAGCGGAGAAAAACCACCATCGTCCGGACCGCCTGGGGTTGAGGCATAGCTTTGACGCGGACCATGATCTCGACCGCCTTGGCGTTCGCGTCGAGCTCGCGCACCTCTTGCGCCTTCAGGAGCTCTGCCATCGACACACCCGAGGTCGGTTCGTGTCCCAGCACGTAGTGCCCGAGCTCGTGAGCCACGACAGCGGTCAGGTGCCCTGAGTCGAGCATGTTGGCGTTCAGGTAGAAGTTCCCCTGCCGGTAGACTCCACCGATGCCGAGATTGGTTGGCGCCTGGACGGTGACGGGAATGCGCATCAGTCCGTAGGCCGCCGCCGTCGCGTCGGCGAATCGCTGGACGTCGGCCACCGTGTCCTTCTGCGCCGGCGTGAGGCTGACGCAACCGCCCGCGAAGCCGAGCGCGCTCAAAACCAGCACGAGCCGAAGCGTTCTCTTCACAGATCCTCCCGGGGCTGAAATTAGCTCACGGAACCTCTACGTATCGCACCCATTTGTTCTCGTGTCCGGCATACGCTAGGCTCCCGGCCATGCCGACGCCCGTCGGATTCCTCCGCGCACAGATCGCCGAGATCGAGCGCGACGACGCGTTGCGCTGGTACGGCGTGGCGATGGCGTTCCTGCACGTCGTCACCTATCTGTACTGGGTCGACCAGCGGATCGTCACGTTCGTCAACGCGCAGGCCGAGCCGATCTGCTGGCCGCTGCTGCCAGCGTGCGAGAACGTCCGGGTGCTGTCCGCCGGCGGCGTCGCACTGCTCCTGCGCGCGTACTTCGCGGCGGCGATCGGCACCGGCCTGCTCTTCGCGTTCCGGCGGCTCGTACCGTGGGCCTACGCGGGGCTCGTGCTGGTGAACGGCCTCAAGCTCGCCGTCATGCTGCTCGACTATCGATTGCGCATGAACCAGCACTACATGGGATTCTTCGCGACGTTCGCGTACCTGCTCGTGCCCGGCAAGCGCGACGCGCTGCGCGTGCTGATCACGCTCTTCTATTTCTGGGCCGGCATGCTCAAGCTCAACTGGGAATGGATCTCGGGCGCGGGGCTCTATCGTCCGATGTGGCCGTTCTCGGGCGCGGGCGTGATCGTCGCGTGCGTCTACGTGATCGTGCTCGAGCTCGGCGTGGCGTGGGGGCTCCTGGCGAAGCGCGCGTGGATCTTCTGGGCCGCGTTCGCGCAGTTCCTCGTCTTCCACGCGCTGTCGTGGCAGGTCGTGGGGTTCTTCTACCCGCTGCTCATGTTCGCGATCCTGGCGATCTTCCCGCTGAGCCGGCTCGTCGCGCCGCGGGATCCGCCGGAAGGACTCCTGGCGGCGTTCTTCAGAGGTCGGGAATTCCGGTCGGTGTATGCGCTCGCCGCATTCTTCTCGGTGCTGCAGCTGATTCCCTACGCCTTCCCGGGCGAT
The DNA here is from genome assembly GCA_963789955.1 of uncultured Candidatus Rokubacteria bacterium. GTDB lineage: Bacteria > Methylomirabilota > Methylomirabilia > Rokubacteriales > CSP1-6 > AR31. The sequence continues at coordinate 68,475 of CAWBMV010000001.1, read as the reverse complement.
CGGACGCTGACCGGACAGGGGCGGCTCTACGCGCTCCACATGTTCGACGCGCGGGCGACCTGCGTGGGGTGGGCCGATCTGCACAACGTCGACGGCACCACGACGCGCCGTGATCTGAAATTGCCGCTCGACACGCGTATCGCATGCGACCCGATCGTCTACTTCAACCGGGCCCGGAATCTGTGCCGACAGCGCGACGACGGACGCGCCGCGTTCACGGATCTCGATCTCGTTCTGTCCGCTCGGCGCTCGAGCGAAAGCGAGCTGAGACGCGTGATCGACACGAAGGGCTTCTGCGCGAAGCGGGAGCGCTACGATCCCTTCCGCCACAACGCCTGGATCTTGACGGAGTGACCGTCAGGCCGACGGGCCGAGCACGACCTTGCGGTGCAGCGCGCTCAGGATCTCGTCGACTCCGGCGCAGGCCCAGATCCGGAAGAACGGCGACTGCTGGAGCTCGACGAACTCGCGGTCGCCGCGCTTCTGGGTCTCTTCCTTGCTCTCGCCCGGCCGCGCGCCGCGGATTCCCGCGACCACCTGGTCCTTCTGGTAGATCGCCGGGAACTCGGTGTAGTGGTAGATGTACTCGAGGTCTTTCGTGTAGAACACGGCGACCGGGATCGACTGCCACGTCTGGCCGTTCTTCGAGTTGAGGAACTCGGCCATGATGTCGGCGTTGCTGTCGGGGGCCTCGGCCAGGGTCGGCCGGTGACTCGAGCTGAATCGCTGGCCGTCGCGCCGGAAGATCCTGAGCTCCAACCCTCCGGCCTCGGCCAGGCGGGCGAGCATCGGCACGTCGCGCCGGCAATCCGACGACCACTCCTCCGAGATGACGAGAACCTTGGCGGGACCGTTCGGCCGCGCCGCCAGCCACTTGATCGCCGCGGTCTGCGCGTCGTCCAGCCGCGCACGCCGCATAGCCCGCGCGCAGATTGGCGGTCATGTCGCTCCGCGGACGTCCGGAGCCCTCGCGCTTGAGATTCTCCGGTGTGCCGACGTAGGCGACGTACTGATCGAACGTCATCCCCGACGCGAACCGCTCGCGCGTGACCACGCTATTCTTGCGTTCCATCACACTCTCCTCTATCGTCTCGCCACCGGTCTCGCCGTCCGGGCGGGCAGCGGAACTCTAGCACAGGAGACGCATCATGAAAGCGCTGGCGCTCTCGCTCGTGGTGGGTTTTTCGCTGCTCCTCGTCGTCGGCGCCGCGGCCGATCCGCTCCCGCTCCGCGCGCGAAAGCGGACGACGTCGGACTCTCGTCCGAGAGACTCGACCGCATCGGGCAGATCCTGCGCGCCGACGTCGAGCGTGGCCGCATCCCCGGCGCCGTCGTGGTGGTGGCGCGCAAGGGGCGTATCGCGTACTTCGACACCGTCGGCTTCCGCGACAAGAGCTCGAACGCGCCGATGCCGCCCGACGCGATCTTCCGCATCGCGTCGATGACCAAGCCGCTCGTGTCCGTCGCGACGATGATGCTCTACGAAGAAGGCCGGCTCTTGCTCACGGATCCCGTCTCGAAGTACATCCCGGAGCTCGCCAATCGCCAGGTCGGCGTGGAGAAGCTCGATCCGGCCACCGGCAAGACCGTGTTCTACACGATGCCGGCGGCGTCCGAGATGACGATCCAGGATCTGCTGCGCCACACGTCCGGCTTCACCTACGGCAACCGCGGCACGACGCAGGTCCACAAGCTCTACGAGGGCGCTATGACCGGGCTCACACGCGAGCTCACGGCGCAGGAGTTCATCGCGCGGCTCGCCAAGCTGCCGCTCCTGAATCAGCCGGGTACGACGTGGGAGTACGGCTTCTCGACCGATGTTCTCGGGCGCGTCGTCGAAGTCGTGTCGGGCAAGCCGCTCGGCGAGGTTCTCGCCGAGCGCATCTTCCGTCCGCTCAAGATGACCGACACGGGTTTCGTCGTCACCGCCGACCGGCAGGCGCGCCTCGCGCAGGCGCTGGCGATCGATCCCGACACGAACAAGGAGATCAAGCTGTTCGATCCCACGAAGCCGCCGAAGTTCGAATGTGGCGGCGGCTGCGGCGTGTCGACCGCCGGCGACTACGTGCGCTTCACCCAGATGCTCCTGAACCGCGGCACGCTCGAGGGCACGCGACATTCTCGGCCGCAAGACGGTCGAGTACATGACGTCGGACCATCTCGGCACGCAGATCGCGCCGGGCCCGGCGTATTCGCCGGGGCCGGGCTACGGTTTCGGGCTCGGCTTCGCCGTGCGCAAGGACACGGGGGTCGCGGCTCTCACGGGCTCGGCCGGCGACTACAACTGGGGCGGCGCCTACGGCACCGGCTTCTGGGTCGATCCGAAAGAAGAGCTCACGGTCATCTTCATGGCCCAGGCCCCGGGCCCGATCCGCGTGCACTACCGCCAGCTCCTCAAGACGCTGGTGCTCCAGGCCATCGTCAACTAGCCGCCTCTCGCGAGCGGAGTCGCGGGTGGCGCGGGTGTACCCGCCGCGGGGTGGCCCCCGACGCAGCCGCGTCAGCGCGTTGAAGCGCGAACGGTCGACGCTGCTAGCGCGCGATGTCTTGGGCCAGGCCGGGGACGATCGTGGTGTTCGGGATGCGGCGGAAGACTTCGGGCGAGATCTTGATCTTGGACGACCGGCTGCCGCTGCCGAGGATCACCCACTCGCGGTCCATGAGCTTGTCGTCGACATAGATCGGCAGGTCGGGCGGCAGCGCGAACACGGTGACGCCGCCGATCATCATGCCGGTCAGCGCCTTGGTCTCCTCCGCCGAGGCGAACGACACCTTGGAGACACCGAGCAGCGCGCGCACGGCGTGGTTCACGTCGAGCCGCCGGGTCGCCTTCACGACGCACGCGCCGAATTTTCTCGGCTCCTTCTTCGAGGCGACGACGATGGTGTTGCCGGCACTTTCCAGCGGCAGCGCGTATTTCTCGCAGCACGCCGCGGTGTCGGCGAAGGCCGGGTCGATCTGCATCAGCTCGTACGGCACGCCGAGCCCATCGAGGATCTGGACGACGCGTTCTTCGATCATGGCCGAATCAGGGTGATGCCATGGGTCGCAAGTGTCAAGGCGACGGGCGAGCCGGGTGCGAGCGGCGCGTCGACCGCTGGGCTCGTGACGAACAGCTCGCCGATCTCCGACGCGATCGAGTATTCCATCCGCGAGCCCAGGTAGGCAGCCCGGCTCACGGTGCCGCGTAAGGCTCCGATCTCCGTGCTGGCGCGGGCGATCAGGATCGCCTCCGGTCTGATGGCGACGTCGACCGCACCGTCGGGAAGCCCTCGATGGAGCAGCGTCCGGGTGAGCCCCCGATCGTCACTCGGCCGGTTCGATCGTCGAGGCGCCGGAGCACACCCTTGACTCGATTGGCTTCGCCCATGAAGCCGGCCACGAAGACGTCGTCCGGTGTCTCGTAGAGGTCGCGCGGCGGTCCCTCCTGGGCGACGACGGCGTGATTCATCACGATGATGCGGTCCGAGACGCCGAGCGCCTCTTCCTGGTCGTGCGTGACGTACACCACCGTGATGCCGAGCCGCTGCTGGAGCGCGCGGATCTCCTCGCGCATCTGACGCCGGAGCCGCGCGTCGAGGTTCGAGAGCGGCTCGTCGAACAACAGCACCCGCGGCTCGAGCACGAGCGCGCGGGCGATGGCGACGCGCTGCTGCTGGCCGCCCGACAGCTCGCTGGGCAGTCGCTCGCCGAGCTCGGCGAGCCCGACGCCGGCCAGCGCCTCGCGCGCCGACTCGGCCGCGTCGCGCCGCGATCGTCCGCCGACGCGCGGCCCGTAGGCGACGTTGTCGAGCACGGACATGTGCGGGAACAGCGCGTAGCTCTGAAACACCATGCTCACGCTCCGGTCGGTCGCGCCGAGCGCGGTCACGTCGTCATCGCCGATGAGGATGCGCCCGGACGTGACCGTTTCGAGCCCGGCGATCAGGCGAAGCGTCGTCGTCTTGCCGCAGCCGGACGGGCCGAGCAAGGTGACGAGGCTGCCGGCAGCGACGATGAAGCTCACGTCGCGCACGGCCGTCACCGGTCCGTACCGCTTCGTGACGTGGGCGAGCTCGATGCGCGCGGCGCGCCGGTCGCTCATGCGGAGGGTCCGGCCGGGAGCGGCGCGAGCGCGCGGCGCCTGACGCCGCAGGCGCCGCTCGCCGACCAGCAGCTGGATGAGCCCGATCGCGCCCAGCATCAACACGATGAGCACGGAGCTGTAGGCGATCGCGACGCCATAGTCGCCGTTCAGCACGCGGTGGATGATGAACGTCGTCGCCATATCGTAGTCGGCCGAGACCAGGAAGATCACGGCGCTGACCGTCGTCATCGCGCGGACGAAGCTGTAGACGAGCGCGGCCACGACCGCGGGCCGCAGCAGCGGAAGGATCACCCGGCGCAAGGTCACAAAGCTTCGGCCGCCGAGCGTGCGCGAGGCTTCGTCCAGGCTCCCGTCGATCTGACTCATCGCGGCCATGCCCGCGCGCAGACCGACCGGCATGTTCCTGAACACGAAGCAGACGATCAGGATGACACCGGTGCCGGTCAACTCGACCGGCGGCACGTTGAAGGCCAGGATGTAGCTGACGCCGATCACGGTGCCGGGAATCGCGAAGCTCAGCATCGTGGCGAACTCGAACGCGGCGCGCCCCGCGAAGCGCTGGCGCACCAGGAGGTAGGCGGTCAGGATGCCGAGCGCCGCCGTGAGCGGAGCGGCGATCGAGGCAAGCTCGAGCGTCGTCCAGAAGGAGCGCCAGGCCGAGCCCGACCAGATGATGCCGGTGGCGCCCCACTCGACGGAGAACGCTTTCGCGTAGTGGCGCAGGGTCGGCGTGTAGTTGCGTCCCCAGGTCTCCACGAATCCCCCCGCGAGCGCCATGCCGTAGATCGCCACGGTGAGCAGCGCCCACGGCAGCGCCACGCCGAACGCCAGACGCTGCACGAGCGGCGGCAACGGCGCCGGGCGTCCGCTGTCGCCCTTGCCCGAGATGGCCGTGTAGACCCTGCGGCCCACGACCCGGCGCTGCACGAAGAATGCGCCGAGCGCCAGCGCGAGCAAGGAGCACGCCGAGCGCCGCCGCGCGCCCCTGGTCGAGCTGGGCACCGACGATCGAGAAGAATGTTTCGGTCGAGAGCACGCCGAAGTTGCCGCCGAGCACGATCGGGTTGCCGAAGTCGGCGATGCTCTCGATGAAACCCACCAGAAACGCGTTGGCGAGGCCGGGGAGCATCAGCGGCAGCGAGACACGACTGAACGTCTGCCAGCGATTAGCCCGCAAGGTTTGCGACGCTTCTTCCAGAGATGGGCTCACGCCTTCCACGACGCCGATCAGTACCAGGAACGCGACGGGCGTGAACGCGAACGTCTGCGCGAGCCACACGCCCGGCAGGCCGTAGATCCAGCGCGAGGGCGGAATCGCGAGCGCCGATTCCAGGAATTGGTTGACGAGGCCGGACCGGCCGAAGATCAGAATGAGCCCGAGGCCGATCACGAAGGGCGGTGTGATGATCGGCAACACCGTCAGCACGCGCAGGAGTCGCTTGGCCTTGAATCCGGTCCGCGTCGCCACCAGCGCGAACGCGAGGCCCAAGGTGGTCGTCGTGGTCCCGGTCAAGATCGCCAGCAGGAGCGTGTTCCACCCGACGCCACAGCTCCCGCCGGTGAGGCAGTCGAGCCGCCAGATCTTTGCCGCGAAGAGGCGCTCGGCCAGCGCGCGACCCGAGACGGCGCCGTCGCTCCCCTGGATCGCGCTCAACAGAATCCGCGCGACCGGATAGAGCGTGAAGAGCCCGACGAGGACGGTGACGACCACGACGGCGCCCGCGACGAAGACGTCGCCCTTGAAGAAGCCGCGAGCGGCGAGCCCGAGCGCGAACAGCATCACGAGGCTCGTCGCGACGATCGCGGCGCCGAGCCCCATCCCGGGCTGGCCGCCGACCGCGAACCCTTGCGCGACCATATAGATGAAGCCGCCCCCTCCCAGCACCATCAGTCGAAGGCCGAGGGTGGCGCGGCCGAGGTGCGCCGGAAAATTTCGCAGCGCGAGCGCCATGAGGAGCGCGAGCCCGGGCACCAGCAGCTGGAGCTTCCCCGGCCCGCTGCCGTCGGAGGCCGCGTACCAGGGAACGAGCGCGAGACCGGCGCAACCGACCAGGCTCCAGACGAGAGCCCAGCGGCGAAGACTGTCGCGCATGGCGCCGCGCCTACTTCGGCTGGCTGTTGACTTCTCGCTCCCACCGCTCGAGCAAGCGCTTGCGCTCGGCGCTCGAGCCGTACTTCGCGAAGTCGTAGTTGATCAGCTTGACGTCGGCGAACCGCGGCGCCTGCGGCGGCAGCTGAGCCTCTCGGTTCGACGGCACCTGGAACTGCTTGGAGTCGGCGCCGAGCTTCTGCGCCTGCGGCGTCAACGCCCAGTCGACGAACTTCTTCGAACCCTCGAGATTGCGCGTGCCCTTGATGATGCTGAGCGATCCGACCTCATAGCCGGTGCCCTCGCACGGCGCCTGGATCTTCACGGGGAAGCCGGCGAGCGCCTCGGTGACGCCGTCGTGCATGAAGCTGATGCTGACCGAGGTCTCGCCGCGTGCAACCGCCTTGATCGGGCCCACGCCCGACCGCGTGTACTGGTTGATGTTGCGGTGAAGCTGCCGCAGGTAGCGGAACGCCTCGTCCTCACCGAAGAGCTGCACGATCGTGGCGATGGCCGTGTACGCCGTTCCCGACGAGTTCGGGTTCGCAATCTGGATCTCGTCCTTGTAGTCCGACTTGATCAGGTCTTTCCAGCACATCGGCGGGGCGAGCTTCTTTTTCTGCAGGAGCTCGGGGTTATAGCCGAACCCGAGCGCCCCCGCATAGATCCCCACGGTCTTGTAGCCGGACTGCTCGGCCTGGCGGCGCGCCCAGTCGTGCAGCTTGTCGAGGTTCGGCGACTTGTAGGCGATGGTCAGATTCTGCTCGGCCGCCGCCAGATGAGGATCGCCGGTGCCACCGAACCAGACGTCGCCTTTCGGGTTTGCGGCCTCGGCGCTGACCTGCGCGAAGGTTTCACCCGAGCCCTTCAGGGTGAGCGCGACCCGAATGCCGGTCTGGCGCTGGAACTCGTTCGCGACGGCCTGGCACCACTCGGCCTGGACGCTGCAATAGACGTTCAGGCTTCCCTGGGCGAGGACACCGGCGGGCGCCGTCAGCGCGCCGACGGCGAAGAGCACCACCGGAATCAGGAACCGGCGCGCGCGCGTCATCAATCGCCCCTCCCCAATCGCCCCTCCCCTTGGCACCGAGGTCGCGGTATTCTCCCACACGGGAGGATGGCTATGACCCTGGAAGAGCTTCGCGACCGCATGAAAGCGGCCCGAGTCGAGATCGCCGAGAACCGGCTCGAGGTCGTGCGCCGGCTCCTGACCGACGCGCTCCGGCCGATCCATGCGATGGACTCGCGGGCGCACCGCACCCTCGAGCCCGCCGTCACGTTCGATACCGTGCGCTCGCGAGGCGATCATGGCCAGTGAGGAGCTCTTCTACGCGACGATTCGCGACATCGGCTCGCGTCTCCGGCGCCGCGCGATCTCGCCGGTCGAGCTGACGCGCGCGCACCTCGAGCGGATCGAGCAGCTCGATCCCAAGCTCCACGCGTTCGTGACCGTGACCGCCGACCGGGCGCTGGCCGACGCCAAGGCCGCCGAGACCGCGCTCGGCCGCGGCGATATCTCGAGCCCGCTGCTGGGCATCCCGCTCGGCTACAAGGACATCTACGCGACGCGCGGCATCCTCACCACGGGCGGCTCGGCGCTGCTCGCGAACTGGATTCCCGACGAGGACTCGACCTGCGTGGCGCGGCTTCAGCGCGCCGGCGCGGTCATGCTGGGCAAGCTCATCACGCACGAGTTCGCCTTCGGCATCCAGTTCCCGGGGCACCGCTATCTCGCCGCGCGCAATCCGTGGGACCTCCAGCGCATGCCCGGCGGATCGTCGAGCGGCTCGGGGGCCGCCCTCGCGGCCGGTATGGCGTTCGGCGCGCTCGGCTCGGACACCGGCGGCTCGATTCGCGGGCCGGCGTCGCTCTGCGGCATCGCCGGGCTCAAGCCGACCTACGGTCGCTGCAGTCGAAGCGGCGTGTTGACGCTCTCGTGGACGCTCGACCACACGGGCCCGATGGCGCGGACGGTCGAGGACTGCGCGTACTTGCTGCAGGCGCTCGCCGGCTACGACGCGACGGATGCCGCGTCGAGTCGCGAGCCCGTCCCCGACTACGTGGCGCCGCTCGGCCGCGGCGTCCGCGGGCTGCGCGTCGGCGTGCCGCGCGAGTACTTCTTCGAGGGCGTCGACCCCGAGGTCGAGAAAGCCTTCGAGCAGGCGCTCGCGACGTTGCGTCAGCTCGGCGCCTCCGTCGAGGACGTCCAGATCCCGAGCATCCAGTCGGCCGGCGCCTTCATGGCGATCATGCTCACCGAGGCGTTCGCCTATCACGAGCGCGACCTGCGCGAGCATCCCGAGCTGTTCGGCGAGATGCTGCGCGAGCGTCTGCTCGCGGGCGGTCTCATCACGGGCTCGGAGTACGTGCAGGCGCAGCGTCTTCGTACGCGCCTGCAGGCCGACATGAACGCCGTGCTCCGGCGCGTGGACGTGCTCGCGACGCCGACCAGCCCGAAGCCGGCGCCGACGTTCACCGCGGTCTACGATCCCGAGTACGGATTCCCGCGCGGCAACACCGGACCGTTCAACATGACCGGACTCCCCTCGCTGGCGGTGCCGTCCGGCTTCACCGCGGAGGGGCTGCCGATCTCGATCCAGATCACCGGACGCGCGTTCGACGAGACCACCGTGCTGCGCGTGGGCCACACCTACGAGCAGGCCACCGACTGGCACAAACGCCACCCCTCGCTGTAGGAGAGCGACAGGAGACCGACGCGCATGTCACCCTCAAACCTCGAGAGCCGGTTCCAGACCCTTCACGAGATCGTGCGTGCCGCGAAGCTCGCGCTGGCGCCGGGACCGTGGGATTACCTCGCGGGCGGCACCGAGACCGAGACCACCTTGCGGCGCAATCGGCAGGCTCTCGACTCGATCGCCTTCCGGCCGCGCGTGCTGCGCAACGTCTCCAAGATCGACAGCACGTCGACGTTGTTCGGCCGCAAGGTGCGGATCCCCGTCATGATCGCCCCGGTCGGCTCGGTCGAGAGCTTCGAGCCCGGCGGCGGCGCCACCGCCGCCAAGGCCTCCGCCGAATTCGAGGTGCCGCAGATGCTGAGCTCGGTCTGCAACCCCGGGCTCGAGGCGGTCGCCGCCGCGGCCGACAACTTCCGCATCTTCCAGCTCTACGTCCGGGGCGACGACGCGTGGGTCGACGAGCACGTGAAGCGCGCGCAGGACAACGGCTACGCCGCGTTCTGCCTCACGGTCGACACGGCCACGTACAGTCGGCGCGAGCGCGATCTGGCCCGGCGCTTCGTCAAGCCCTGGCGCGCGCGCGCCACCGGCCAGGAGTTTCAGGCCGCGCTCAACTGGGACCACGTGAAGCGGTTCAAGGACCTCCACAACATCCCGCTGATCCTCAAGGGCATCGCCACCGCGGAAGACGCGGCCCTCGCGTGCGATCACGGCGTCGACGGCGTCTACGTGTCCAACCACGGCGGTCGCCAGCTCGATCACGGGCGCGGCAGCACCGACGTGCTGCCCGAGGTGGTCGCGGCCGTGAACGGACGCGCGACGGTCATCGTCGACGGCGCGTTCATGCGAGGCACCGACGTCGTCAAGGCGATCGCGCTCGGCGCGCAGGCGGTGGGGCTGGGCCGCCTTTCCTGCTGCGGGCTCGCCGCCGCCGGGCAGGCCGGTCTCGTCCGGGTCTTCGAGCTCCTGGAAGAAGAGATCCGGATCTGCCTCGGTCTTCTCGGGGTCAACCGGCTCTCGGCGCTCGACTCGTCCTATCTGCACCCGGCGTCGCCGGTCCGTCCCGCGCACGTGACCAGCGCGTTTCCGCTCCTGGACGAGGACGGCTACTGAGCTTGCTCTAGAGGATCCTGGTCCTGGCGGTCCAGCTGTACCTGACCGCGGACTATTGCGATCCTCTCGTGCCCGGCGTCTTCTCGTTCGACAACGCCGATTCGTTCTTCGTCGAGAGCACCGAGGCGAGGCCGGCCATGCCGGTGCCGGCCTCGCCGGTGATGCGCGCCCTACTCCCGGTTCGCGAAGTCCTCGAGCCGATCGCGCGCCGCATGATCGCGGCCGCGCCGCCCCGCGCCCGCCTCGACCGCTACGCGCCGCGCGCGTATGTCGCGGTCTCGCCGCCGCCCGCTCCCGAATCCTCCGACGACCACTGACCTTCGCGTCGCTCGGTAGCTAGCCGAGCCGCCCCGCATTCCGCCGAGCCGCTGTTCGTCGGCCTTCATCGCTCGTTGGATCCCGCGTGGCGTGCCATGACGTGAACCAGCCGACGACACAGTGAGGCGAACGGATTCATGAGCGCCGTGGAGCGACCAGCTCTCTCCGGAATCACCGCCCTGGTGGTCGACGACCACCACGATTCGGTACAGCTTCTCATCGCCGCCCTCGAGCCCTTCGGCGCTCTCGTGCTCGCCGCCGGTTCCGCCCCGGAGGCCCGCGAACTCCTGGGCGCCACGGACGTCGACATCATCGTGTGCGACCTCGGGTTGCCCGGCGAGAACGGGCTCGAGTTCATCCGATGGGTGCGAGCGCGCGCGACGGGGTCACGACGTCCCGGCGATTGCCGTGACGTTCTTCTCGGAACGCTTCGGGGTGCGCGAGGCGCGCGCTGCGGGGTTCAACGTGTTCCTGCGAAAGCCAATCGACCCGACGGACATCGTTCACGTCGTCGCCACCCTGGTGAATCGGCAGCGGCCCCCAGGCCAATGAAGTAGGGTATCCGCCCAGGAGGCCTGGCATTCCCAAGCCCGCTCTGCCCGTCGAGCTTCCGCCGGATCCGATGCCGCTCCTCGATGGCTGGCTGAAGGACGCCTTCGCCGACATCCGGAATGCGCACGCGATGACACTGGCGACCGTCGATCCCGAAGGTCGTCCCACGGCGCGCATGGTGATCTGTCGCGGCATCGACGTCCGCGCGGGCTGGATCGTCTTTTACACCGACCGCGAGAGCGCCAAGGGCAAGGCGCTCGACGTCAACCCCTACGCGGCGCTGGTCTTCAACTGGGATGCCCACGAGCGGCAGGCGCGCGTCGAGGGGCCCGTCACCTTCGCGCCCGACTCGGACTCCGACGCCTACTGGAATTCGCGACCGCGCGATGCGCGTGTGGCGGCCGCCGCGAGCAACCAGAGCCGGCCGATCGAATCACGCGCGGCATTTCTCGCGAAGGTCGAGCAGGAGGCCAAGCGCAGCGGAGACGACATTCCGCGCCCCAAGCGCTGGGGCGGCTATCGCGTGTGGGCCGAGCGCGTCGAGCTCTGGGTAGGCCAGCCGGCGCGCGCCCACGATCGAGCGCGGTGGTCGCGCGCGCTGACGCCGCAAGGCGACGGTTTCAGCGGTGGCGCCTGGCGCTCGACACGTCTGCAGCCCTGAAGCGCCGCCGCAGTCGCGCTAGCCGAGCATCGCGACCACCTCGACTTCGACCAGAAAGTCGGGATGGGCCAGCCGTCGCACCTCGACGGTGGTGCTGGTCGGAAGCGCCGGCCCGAAATACTCCATGCGGACATCGACGTGCTTGAAGTACTCGTCCATATCGGTCACGTAGGTATTGGTCTTCACGATGTCGCCGAGCGTCGCGCCCGCGGTCGTCAGCGCCGCCTTGATGTTCTCGCCGACCTGACGAATCTGGGCGCGCATGTCGCCTTTGCCCACGACGTTACCGGCCCGGTCTCGCGCGAGCTGGCCGGCGACGAAGACGAGGCGCCGGCCCTCGACCGCGACGACGTGGGAGTACAAGGTGTGGCCGTTTCGGACCGGCGCCGCGAGCGCGTCCGGCTGGATGTTCTTGCGGGTCACCGTCATGGTCGTGTCCTTTCTCTGTCGTATCGCTCGGTCAGGTGGCGCTGCCGGTGAACGGACGGCCCTTCGCCAGGGTCTGACGCACGCGCTCGTCGAGAGCCATGTAGGCGTCGTCGGGGGCCGCACCGACGCCGTCGAGCACCTTGCTGAAGAAGCAGCGCGCGGCGGCGGTCAGCGCGATGTCCAGGATCTCGGTGTCGGAGAATCCGTGGCCGCGCAGTCCTTCGACGTCCTCGCGGGTCACGGTGTTCGCACGGGCCGTGACCTGCTCCGCGAACGCCATCATCGCGACCTCGGCCGGTGGGAGCCCGGCCTGACGGTAGTCGCGGGCGATCGCGTTCACCTGCTCGTTCGTGAAGATCCCGCTGCGGAGCAGCACGGCTCCGTGCGCGAGCATTCAGTAGCTACACCGGAGCTGCGAGGCGGCCGCGAGCGTGATCAGCTCGTACCGCCGCTGGTCCATCGTCGACCGGATGGCCTGGATCAGATTGCCCCAGGCGGCCCGGACCTGGGGCCGAAGCGCGAACACCTTCGTGTAATTCGCGATGTAGCCGAGCGCCTTCAGATCGCTCTCGTACGCGTCTCGCACGGCGCCGGTGGCTTGCTCGAGCGGAATCTCGTTGATGAACGACATGTCGCTCCTCCGCAGGGAGGGACGCCGCGGAGGCGTCCGGTCAGACTCGTCGGCTCAGGCGGTCCAGTGATCCCACGCGCGCGCCGCGAGCCCGACGGCCAGCTCGACGTCCTCGTCGAGCATGAAGCGCTGCGCGACGAGGGCCTGGCCGGCGCGGCGGACGCGCTCGAGATAGTCGTCGCGCGAGCGATAGCGCTCCTCGATGGACGGGCGCGGGTCGCCGCTCGCTTCGCGCTCGCGACGGGTGCGGGCGAACGGAATGGTCGCGCCGGCGAAGACCAGGCGCTGGGCCTCGCCGCCGATCGACGCGTGCCTGAGCGTCCATCCGGTGTGGGCGCCGAGCGGCACCGCGACCTCCGGCAGCGCGATGCCGCCGGTCTCGTTGCCGTCGGCGTCGACGGCCGAGACGAGCGAGCCGCACGCCGGGCCGGGCCGCGGCGGGAGCGCGGAGAAGTCGAGCCGGCACGGTCGCGCGTGGTGGCGCGGATAGTGGGCGCCGGGGATGCGATCGAACACCGCGTGGAGCGCCTCGAACGGCACCGCGGTCCCGTCGGCGAGACGCGGATGACGGCTCGGCGGCGGCTCGACCCCCTCGGTGACCCAGCGGTCCATGTTGACGAGACACGCGCGCAGGAGCGGCGCGTAGTCGATCGTATTTCTCAAGTTCTGCGAGTTCTCCGACGGCTCGGACGGATCGGCCGCGGCGATCTTCTCGGACGTCGGGGGCCAGACGCCGAGACCGTGCTCGGTCCCGGCAAAGTGGTAGACGCGCGCCGACGGACCGGACGGGACATCGCGCGTCCCCTCGGCGTTCGTATGAGCGAGCGAGGCGTCGCCGCGATGGTATTCGGCCGAGCTGTTCGTGTAGAAGACCTTCAAGGTGCTGGCGCGCGCCGCGAGCCGCCGGTGCAGGTCCTGGTCGGTGGCGGGCTGGACGTAGTCCATCATGTGCGGCCGGTCCTTCGAGTTCTGGCCGAACCGCTGGTTGAACTCGCCGCGGAGACCGCCGGCGACGTTCGCGATGATCCCGTCGAGCGCTTCGCGGCCGTGCTCGTCGAGATTCAGATCGTTGTAGACGAGCGTGCGCAGCAGACGTCCGGTCTGCGAGCGGCCATACGCGTACACGTACCGCAGAACGCCCGGCGCGGGGTTTCCTTCGTGCGCCGTCCCATGCTTGAGCCAGGCGGCGCTGTCGCGAAGCGCGGCGATGCCGAGCCCCACGACCGGCGCGCCGACCGCCGTATAGGCCACCTGGTACAGGCGGCCCTTCTCGAACCCGCCCTCGAGCCAGACGTAGCGCGCGTCGGGCACGACCGCGCCGCCGGCGACGCGGGCGAAGCGCCAGCGGCCGCGCTCGATCGTGGTCGCGTCGCCGTCGGGCTGGTCGCGGACCTGCAGCACCGCGCCGCGCTCGTCGAGATCGGCGGCCGGATAGGCGCGGTGGCCGCGATCCGAGAGCAGGAGGTGCGTGGCCGGCGCCGGCGTCTGGAGCTGGGTGTAGACGCGGCCGGTGATGCGATTGCCGCTCGGGTCGAGCGCTTCGGGTCCGCGCAGGCCGAGAAGCCCGGGCACCTCGGGCAGATCGATCTGCCAGCCGCACGAGATCACCACGAAGCCACGTCGCATCAAGAAGCCGTCGCCCGGATCGACCGGAGGATCCGCATCGGCGCCCGGAACGAACGTCGGACGAGTCGCGCGGTTGAAGTTCGGGACCGCGACCGTGTTGCCCCGGTTCACCACGTCGAGCATGACGCGACCGCTGCAGCGCCGCGGGTCGACCGGCAGCAGGATCGACACGTCGGACTCGAACTCGACGCGGCCCGCGTGGTCGCGCGGGGCCAGCGCGGCGTCGGTGATGCGCTCGTTCGCGGCGTTCTTGGGATCGATCGCGAACCGAAGCGTGCCTTTCAGCTCCTCGTAGGGGCCGACGTCGCCGAACGACACACCGCCGGCCAGCGGACGCCGAAGTCTCACGTCGAACCGGGTCACGGGCATCAGGCGCTCTCCACCAGACGAGGCAGGAGGCTCGAGATCGAGCCACGAAGCACGGCGTCGGCCAGCTCGTCCATTTCGGTCGGCTCTGCGTTGAGGATCACGACACGCGCGCCGGCGCGCTTGGCGACCGGCACGACGCCGGCGATGGGATAGACCGACAGCTTCGTGCCGACCGCCAGCATCAGGTCGCAGCTCGCGGCGGCGTGCTGGGCGCGCACGAGGTCATCCTGTACGAGCCCCTGGCCGAACGAGATCGTCGCCGACTTGAGAATGCCGCCGCACGTCCGGCACGGCGGGTCGTCCTCGCCGGCGCGCACGCGGGCGAGCGCCCGCTCCATCGCCGCCCGCTCGCCGCAAGCCAGGCACACCACCTCGTGCATCGTGCCGTGGATCTCGATGACGCGGGCGGGGGACAAGCCCGCCTTGACGTGCAGGCCGTCGATGTTCTGGGTGATCAGGGTGTCGAGCTTGCCGCGCTTCTCGAGCGTGACGAAGGCGCGGTGGCCGTCGTTGGGCTCGGCCTTCCAGGCCGGCGAGGTGAGCCGGCTCTGCCACGCGCGCTTACGCACGTCGGGATCCGCGACGTAGTTCTGCAGGGTGGACTGCTTCTCGGCCTCGGGGTTCTTCGTCCAGACCCCCTGGGGCCCTCGGAAGTCAGGGATGCCGGAATCTGTCGAGATCCCGGCACCCGTGAGCGCCACGAGGCACTCCGCCTCGTCGATCCACTTCCTGACGGTGTCGATCAGCGCGCGAGCTCCTTCGCCACCGCGCTTTCCACCACGGTGCCCTTGAAGAAGTCCGGATTCAGCGCCGTGTGCAGGCGCGCGGCGTTGCCGAAGACGAACTCGCGGAAGTCGGCCATCGTGATCAGACCGTGCTCGACGAGCTCGTGGGCCTCCTCGAGCACCTCGGACATGTCGGTCACGTCGAAGTGGCCGACGTCGGAGCTGAAGATCGGGTTCAGCCGGTGATTGCCGTGCCGGTCGAACGCCCATGCCGTCGTCGGATCGTCGGCCTCGCACCCGAAATAGAAATGGTCGGTGAACTGACGGCGCAGCTCGTCGGCCGAATTGACGTGGGCTGCCGCGAAGTCGTCGAGCTGCTCCCGGTACTCGCGCTCGGTCATCTCCTCAGCGGACTTGAACGGAGGCACGAGGCTCAGGCAATTCATCAGCTCGTCCATCTTGTCTTCGTAGACGCGCCCGCCGAAGCGGGTGAAGAGATCCTTGAGCCCTTGCTTGTCGAGGTTGGTCGGACGCGTGTGGGCTTCCATCGCGCGGCCGTTGCGCTTGTCCCAGTGTCCGAGGAGGTCGGTGATGAGGTTACACGCCCAGCCCACGCCGCCCTCGAGCATCGCGAAGCGCAAGGTCGGGAAGCGGTGCACGACGCCGCCCAGGATCAGCGCCTTGGCGAACGCGTGGCTCGCCGTGGCGAAGTGGCCGATGTGGTTGAACACGAAGCTGTTGACCGACTCGCGGCCCATCCACCCCATGCTGCCGGAGTGCGCGGTGACGGCGACCTTCAGCTCGACGCACTTGGCCCAGAGCGGGTCGTAATCGTAGGCGCTCTCGTACGCGAGCGAGTCGACGAACTGACGCACCTGCGTCGGGTCGGACGCCTGGCGGGCGAACGCGGGCACCGGACGCCGCACGTGGTTGGCGATCATGATGACCTTCAGCCCGAGCTCGCGCACGGCGTAGGTCGCCTCGTCGATCGCCTCCTGCGGCGTGTGCACCGGCACGACGGCTGCCGGCGCGATGCGATGGGCGTACGGCCTGAACATCTCGGCGTTCATCTTGTTGACGGCGCGCGCGATGGCCCGGCGCAGCTCCTCGTCCGGATTGGCGATGTGGAAGAGGCCGAGCGAGGTGTAGAGCATGGCGAAGTCGATCCCGAAATCGTCGAGCCGCTCGTAGAAGAGCTTCGGGATCATCGCGGTCGCGCGGTCGAGCGTGTTCGCGGGCTCGCCCCACCACGTCGGGCGCGTCGGCCGGCGGTCGAGGCGCTCGGCCGGCGTCATGTCGTACCAGCCGCGATCGATGTGCGCGGTCGCCATCTTCCGGAATCGTTCGACGACCGTCGGCCCGGCGACCTCACGGAGGTAATCGAAGAAGATCGGCACCGGCTCGAGCCAGTGGCCGTCGCCGTCGATCACGGGGTGGTCGAGCTGAGCGCGCACCGCAGCGGACTTCGAGTCAGTCGAGTACGCCATCATGTCCTCCTGGGGCAGTACACGCGATCGTGCGGCATCGGCGTGAGCGAGTCAAGCGGACCGCTCAGCGGTCGAGCCACGCGGCCATGAGCCGGCCGCCGTAGTCGTGGCCGAGGTTCGGAGCGAAGTTCTTCACGTACGGCTCCCAGGCCGCCACCGTGGTCGTCGACGGGTCGTAGGCGTAGTACACCTGCTCCGCCAGATAGCGCTGGATGTCGAAGACGATCTCGCGACGCTTGGCGACGTCGAGCGTACGGCGCTGCAGCTTGATCATCTCGGTCAGCTTGGGATCGTCGACGCCCGAGGAGTTCAACGCCTCGCCCGGGACGTGGCCGCCGTAGAGGGTAGATGTCCGCGATCGGGCTGCCGCCGCGCAGGCTGTGGGCGAGCTTCTCGAACTTCCCGTAGATCACGCTCGACATGAAGGCGCCGAATTCCTTGCCGCGCAGCTCAGTGTCGATCCCGGCGTCCTTCCAGTTGCGCATGACGACCTGCAAGTTGGTCGACGTAGTCCGGGCTCCACCCGAGCGTCGCCTCGACCGGGACCTTGAGTCCGGCGGGAAAGCCCGCCTGCGCGAGCAGCCGCTTGGCCTCCGGAATGTTTTGCTCGTAGAGCCGACGCCCCTCCGGGGTGAGTTGATTGATCGGAATCGACCATTCCTTCAACGCGGCGGGCACCGCCGGATTGGGGACGCCGTGGCCCTGGGACCACGCATTCGTCTCGAGCACGTCCTTCCAGTTCATCGACTGCGCCAGCGCGCGGCGCACCCGGACGTCCTTGAACGGCTCGCGATCGAGCTTCATCATCGTGATGCCGCTGAAGAGCACGGTGAAATCCTGAGTCTTGAGATTGGGTTTGCGGCCCTTGGCCACGTCGAGGTCGAGCCGCCGAACGCACTGTCCGTACTCGGGGGCGAAGTCGTACTTGCCGGCGATCCAGGCGGCGAGCCGCGACGATGGATCCTCGTCGACGGTGACCTCGATGCCGTCCGCGTACGGGAGCCCAGGCAGAAAGTAGTTCGGATTCCGGACGAAGGTGAGCCGGACGTTCGGCTCGTAGCGCTCGAGCATCCAGGGCCCGGTCCCGATGCACGCCTCGGCCCGCTTGAGATCACCGTACTGCTCCACCGCCTCCCGCGGCACGATCCACATCACGGTGTTCGCCAGATAGTCGAGGAACCAGCCGAACGGCTCGTTGAGCATGAAGCGAACCGTGTACTTGTCGGGCGTGTCGATCTTCTCGACGGCGCCCAGGGTCGAGCGGTTCGGATTGCCCTTGATCGACAGGAAACGCTCGTAGGTGTACTTGACGTCTTCCGCGGTCAGCTCGCGGCCGTTCACCGGCGGCTTGTTGTGCCAGCGCACGCCTTTTCTGAGCTTGAAGACGTAGGTCCGGTCGTTGGGCTGCGTCCACGACTCGGCCAGGTCGGGCTCGACCGGCAGGGTGCCCGGCACGATGGACGGGCCCGCCTTCACCTTCACCAGACGGCTGTGGGTGAACGACAGATTCGTCGAGATCCGGTGATGGTTCGAGAACAGGTGCGGATCGAACCCGGTGGTGGCGTCCTCGCCGCGGATCCGGAACACTCCGCCCCGCTTCGGTGTCTGGGCGTCGGCGGCCTCGCGACCGAGGAGCGGGAGCACGGTGCCGGCGGCGACGGCGGCGCCGCCGAGCTTGAGCAGATCTCGGCGGCTGATATCGGTCGGGGCTACGGGTGCAGCCATCTTTTCCCCCTCATGCGCGATCATCTCTGGGCCGGACTCTATGTCGGCGGCCGCAATTGATCAAGCCCGGGCGGTCCGCCTCCGTTTATGATCCCGGCCACATGGCGAATCGCTGGGTGGCGCTGGTCATCGTGTTCGTCACCCGCACGTCGATGGGCTTTCAATTCCAGGCCGTCGCGGCCGTGGCGCCGCTGATGGTCGCGGAGCTCCAGCTCACCTGGGTGCAGCTCGGCTCGCTGATCGGCCTCTACATGCTGCCCGGCGCCGTGTTCGCACTGCCCGGGGGCGTGCTCGGCCAGCGCTTCGGCGACCGGCGCATCGTCGTGGCGAGCCTCGCGCTGATGGTCGCCGGCGGCTTCGTCACCGCCGCCGCCCACGGCTTCGTCGTCGCGGCCGCGGGCCGGCTCGTGAGCGGCGCCGGCGCCGTGCTCATGAACATCCTGCTCGCCAAGATGGTCGCCGACTGGTTCACGGGTCGCGAGCTGTCGACGGCGATGGGCATCATGCTGACCAGCTGGCCGGTCGGCCTCGGGATCGCGACCGCCACGCTCGGCGCGCTCGCCACCCATGCGTCGTGGCGGGTGGCGATCGTGGCGACGGCGCTCGTCGCGGCGCTCGGGCTCGTGCTGATCGCGTTCGTCTACCGCGATGCCCCCCGCGCCGCGGACCACGCGGCGAAGGCCGCCGAGCGACGGGTGCGACTCTCGGGCCGCGAGATCGGGCTCGCGACCAGCGGCGGCTTCGCCTGGGGCTGCTTCAACGCGAGCCTCGTGGCCATCATCGCGTTCGGCCCCGGCCTGCTGATCGCCCGCGGCGTGTCGCTGTCCGACGCCGGCTTCGTCGTGAGCCTCGCGATCTGGCTCACCATCGTCTCGGTGCCGATCGGCGGGCTTCTCACCGACCGTCTCGGTCGGCCCAATCTCCTGATCGTCGCAGGGAGCCTGGTCGCCGCCTTCTTCATCCTGCTGCTGCCCGCGCTCACCCACCCGATGCTCGCCTTCTGCCTGGTCGGCCTCGCGATCGGCGCGCCGCCCGGCGCCTTGATGGCGCTCTTGCCGAAGGCCGTGGCGAGCGAGCGGCTGGCCACGACGCTCGGCGTGTACTACACGACGTACTACGTCGTGATGGCCGTCGTGCAGCTCGCGGCCGGCGCCGTGCGCGACGTCTTCGGCAGCCCGCCGCGCCGATCGTCTTCGCCGCGCTCGTCATGGCGTCGACGATCGTCGGCTTCGGGGTGTTCCGACTCGTCGATCAGCGCGCACGGCGTTGACAAGACCAGAGCGCTGATATCTAGTTGGGGGCCATCCCACGAGAGGAGCCGAAGAGATGATTCGCTGGACAGGGCCGTTGCTCGTCGCGCTGGCGCTGCTCGGACCGCAGGCGGTCGCCGCGCAGCCGCGCACGGTGGACGGCGTCGCGATCGACCCGGATGCCGAGCTGGTCGTCGCGCTCGCCGACGACACCACCAACATGGATCCTCGCATCGGCATGGGCTCGATTCGCTCCAACTACATCCGTCAGGTGTTCGAGGGACTGGTCGACGTCGACGCGCAGGGCCGTCCCGTGCCGGGCCTGGCGCTCTCGTGGAAGCCCGTGAACGATCTCACCTGGGAATTCGTGCTCCGGCGCGGCGTGACGTTCCACGACGGCGAGCCGTTCAACGCCGACACCGTGCTGTTCAATCTGGATCGGTTCTTCCGGCGGAACTTCGACAAATGGGGACTGAAGGACGTCCTCGCCGCCACGTCGTTCGAGAAGACGTACCCGTTCGTCACGCGCTGGGAGAAAGTCAACGACTACACCGTGCGGATCCACACCAGCGAGCCGGCGCCGACGCTCTGGGATTTCATCGGCCGTGAGCCCATGGTACCGAAGGCCTACACGATCAAGAACGGCGTGGACGGGCTCAACGAGCGTCCGGTCGGCACCGGTCCGTGGAAGATGGTCGAGTGGAAGCGCAAGACGTCGATGCTGTTCGAGCGCAACGAGGCCTACTGGGGCACCGCGCCGCTGTTCCGGAAGATGCGCTTCCAGACGATTCCCGAGGGCGCCGCCCGCATCGCCGCCCTGCGGGCCGGTCAAGTCGCGCTGATCGAAGGCGTGCCGCCCTTCGACGCCCCGGCCCTCGCGCAGGACTCGAAGCTCAAGGTCGTGTCGAGCCCGCAGAAGCTCTCGTGCCGGCTCTACATCAACGCCCGCCCGAAGGACAAGTACGACTCGGACGGCAAGGACGGGCTCTTCGCCGATCAGCGCGTGCGGCTCGCGCTGAACCTGGCGGTCAACAAGGACGCGATCGTCAAGAAGATCTTCAACGGCTACGCGCTGGCCAACGCCTCGCCCGTGGCGTCGGTCTCGTACGGCTACGCCGCGCAGGAGCCCTACCCGTACGATCCGGCGCGCGCCCGGGCGCTCCTCGCCGAGGCCGGCTTTCGCGACACGAATCCGCTGACCCTCCAGCTCCTGTTCCCGGCCAAGCACTACGGCCAGAGCTTCGACGAGATGACGCCGGCCGTGGCCGAGATGCTGAAGGACGTCGGCGTGCAGGTGACCATCAAGCCCGTCGACTTCGCCACGTTGCTCCAGACCGCGACCAAGGGCACCTTGCCGCCCAACGGCGGGTTCGCCGCCTGCCGGACCGGCAACAACCTCGACGCCGACGACTATCTGCGCGACTGGTCCTCCATCGCGATGATCAACTGGGCGCCGTACCCGCCGGAGCTGATGGCGCTCTACGCCGCCACGCGCCGCGAGGTCGACGCGCAGAAACGCCTCAAGCTCCTCGCCGATCTCCAGCGGCAGGTACGCGACTGGGCGCCGGTGGTAGCGCTCTACCAGGAGGTCAAGGTCTATGCGCTCAGCGCGCGCGTGCTGCGGTTCACGCCGCTGCCCGAGCTCAACATGGACTTCCGCGGCGTCGCCGTGAAGAAATGATCCGGGGCCGATGCGCGCCTTCCTGCTCCGTCGCGCGCTTCACGCGGTCTTCGTGCTGTGGGGCGTGGTCACCGCGGTCTTCTTCCTGGTCCGTCTCACCGGTGACCCGACCCCGTTCCTGGTAGATCAGACCGCGACGCAGCAGGAGATCGCCGAGGCCCGCAAGAGCCTCGGGCTGGACCGCCCGCTCTACGTCCAGTATCTCGACTTCCTGCGGGCCGTCCCGCACGGCGATTTCGGGGCCTCGATCCGCGAGAAGCGCCCGGCGATGCAGATGGTGCTCGAGCACCTCTGGCCCGCGACCGTCGAGCTGGCGGCGGCCGCGCTCTTCCTCTCGACCGTGCTCGCGATTCCCCTCGGCGTCGCCTCGGCCACCCACAAGAACGGCGCGGTCGATCACGCCAGCCGCCTCGCGTCGCTCTTCCTGCAATCGATGCCGAGCTTCTGGCTCGGCCTCATGCTGATCTTGTTGTTCGCCGTCGAGCTCGGCGGGCTCCTGCCCGCGTTCGGCTCGGGGAGCGTGCGTCACCTGATCCTTCCCGGCGGTCACCCTGGCCGCCGCGCCGCTCGCGCAGAACGTGCGGCTGATCCGGAGCGGCATGCTGGAGGTGCTCCAGCAGGACTACGTGCGCACCGCGCGCGCCAAGGGTCTGGCCGAGCGCTTCGTGATCTACCGCCACGCGCTCCGCAACGCCGCGATCCCGGTCATCACGGTGACGGGCCTGTCGCTCGGATTCATGCTGAGCGGCGCCGTGATCATCGAGACCGTGTTCTCGTGGCCCGGCATGGGCCGCCTGATCGTGCAGGCCGTCCCGGGCCGCGACTTCCCGGTGATCCAGGCCGGCGTCTTCGTGTTCGCGCTGATCTTCGTCGGCCTGAACCTGATCGTGGACCTGCTCTACACGGTGGTCGACCCGCGCGTGCGTCTCACGTGACCGGCCTTGCGCGCGACCACAGCGCGATCCTCGGACTGATCGTCATCGCCGCCACGATCCTGATGGCCGTCCTCGCGCCCGCGCTGGCGCCCGGCGATCCGGTCAAGAACAGCCTCGTCGATCGCCTCACGCCGCCGATGTGGAACGCCGGCGGCACCGCGAAGCATCCGCTGGGCACCGACACGCTCGGACGCGACGTCGCGAGCCGGCTGCTCTACGGCGCGCGCGTCTCCTTGATCGTCGGGCTCGCGGCCGTCGTGGTCGCCGGCGCGCTGGGCGTCGCCCTCGGGCTCGTGTCGGGCTACTACCGGGGCTTCACCGACGACGCGCTGATGCGGCTGGGTGACGTGCAGCTCGCGTTTCCGGTGCTCGTCCTGGCGGTCGCGGTGCTGGCCGTGCTGGGCGCGAGCCTCGCGAACGTCATCCTCGTGCTCGGCGTGACGGGCTGGATCACCTACGCGCGAATCGTGCGCGGCGAGACGCTCTCGCTGCGGCAGCGCGAGTTCGTCGAGGCCGCGCGCGCGCTCGGCGCCACCGATGGCTATCTCATCTGGCGGCACATTCTGCCCAACGTGCTGCCGCCGGTCACCGTCGTCGCGACCTTCTCGGTGGCGCGGACGATCATCGCCGAAGCCTCGCTGAGCTTTCTCGGCCTCGGTATCCCGCCGCCGGCGCCCAGCTGGGGCGCGATGCTCGACGAAGGCCGAAACTACATCACGACCGGCTGGTGGCTGGCACTCTTCCCGGGCCTGGCCATCCTGCTCCTGGTCCTCGGGATCAATCTGGTCGGGGACTGGCTGCGCGATCAGCTCGATCCCCGGATGGAGCGCAGCATGTGAGGGATCGCGACCTGACGCGATATTCTCAAGGGTATGACCCCGCTCGAGAACGTCCGCCTGGCCGCGCACTGCACCCTGGGCGTGGGCGGTCCGGCCCGGTTCTTCGTCGAGGCGCACGACGAGGCGGCGGTGCTCGAGGCCCTCGACTGGGCCCGTGCCCGGCGCCTGCCGATCCGGGTCCTCGGCGGCGGCTCGAACCTGGTCATCTCCGACGAGGGGGTCGACGGTCTCGTGATGAAGATCGCGCTGCGCGGCGTCGATGCGCGCGAGGCGCACGGGGTGGTGGAGCTGACGGCGGCGGCCGGCGAGCCGTGGGACGCGCTGGTGCAGCTGAGCGTCGCGCGCGGCTGGGCGGGCTTCGAGTGCCTGAGCGGAATCCCGGGCTGGTCGGCGCGACACCGATGCAAAACGTCGGCGCCTACGGCCAGGACGTGAGCGAGACGGTCACGCTCGTGCGCGCGCTGGACACGACCAGTCGGCGCATCATGACCTTCGAGAATCGCGAGTGCCGCTTCAGCTACCGCGACAGCCTGTTCCGGAGCCATGAGCCCGGGCGATACGTCATCCTCTCGGTGGCCTACCGGCTGCGCCCGGGTGGGTCGCCGACGGTCCGATACGCGGACGTCGAGAAAGATCTGGCCGCGCGTGAGATCGACAAGCCGTCCCTCGAGGACGTGCGCGCCAGCGTGATCGCCATCCGCCGGTCCAAGTCGATGGTGCTCGATTCGAAAGATTCGAACCGCCGGAGCTGCGGCTCCTTCTTCACCAATCCGATCATTCCCGACGCCGAGCTCGCCGCGGTCGAATCGCGCGCCGGCGACCGGGCGATGCCGCGCTGGCCCCTGCCCGGCGGTCAGGTGAAGCTCTCGGCCGCGTGGCTGATCGAGCGCGCCGGCTACACGCGGGGCCGCGCCGACGGACCGGTCGGTCTCTCGAGTCGGCACGCGCTCGCGATCGTCGCCCACGACGGCGCGCGGGCGTGCGACGTGGTCGCGTTTGCCCGCCGCATCCAGACGGCCGTCGTCGACCGCTTCGGTGTGCGGCTGACGCCCGAGCCGGTCTTCTGGGGCGTGGGCGCGCCATGAGCGCCATGCGGATCCTCGTCGTGGAAGACGACGAGCGGCTGGCCGAGATCTTCCGCGACTTCATCGCCGAGCTCGGCTATCAGCCGATCGTCGTGGGCAGCGCCGAAGCCGCGCTCGAGGCGCTCACCAGCGCGCGGCCGGACACGATCCTCCTGGACGTCCGCCTGCCGGGCATGAGCGGCGTCGAGTTCTTGAGCCTCCCGGTGGTGCGCGACTCCGAGGTGCCGATCGTGGTCGTCTCGGGCGTCGCCACCGAGATGGAGGCGCGCGCCTGTCTGAAGCTCGGCGCCCTCGACTTCATCCGCAAGCCCGTCACGCTCGAGCGGCTGGGACAGGTCCTCGCCTACCTCGGGCCGTTCGCGCTCTCCCGGCAGCAGCGGACCGAGCGCCCGCCCGAGCGGCGGCCGGCGGCGCGGGCCGCGGTCAAGTTCGGCGTCCGGATCGCCGCCTCGAACGGCACCCTGGACGGCACGTGCATCGAGATCTCGTCGACCGGCATGAAGGTCCGCGTGAGCCGGCGGCTGCGCGCGGGCCAGGCCGCGAAGCTCGAGTTCACGCCGCCCGACGGCGGCGTGCCCATCGACGTGCTCGCCCTCGTCGTCCGCGTCGAGGCCGACAGCGCCGCGCTCTGGTTCCTCGACCTCATGGCTCACGACTCGGATCGGCTCGACGCCCTGGTCGCTCGGCTCCAGCGCTAGCCCCCGAGAGCGGCCGTGACGAGCCGGTTCAGCTCCCGGACGTCGAACGGCTTGTGCAGATAGCCGGCCGCGCCTTCGATCATCGCCTCCGCTTCCTTCTCGGTATTCCAGACGCCGGTCATCATGAAGATCGGCGCCTTCACGCCGAGGTGCCGGATGCGCTTGAGCAAGTCGAGGCCCTGGATCCAGGGCCAGGGATCGCCCAGCGCCGGCACCACCATGTCCAGCAGGATCAGATCGAACCGCTCCCGGACCAGGAGGTCGTACGCCTCGACGACGGAATAGGCCGGGGTGATCTCGTACGCGTGCCCGTGCTGGAAGCGGGCGAAGATCTCCTTCAGCAAGTCGATCAAGACCGGCTCGTCGTCGACGATGAGGACCCGCTTCGTCACGCCAATCGGTACACCTCGACCTCGACGGACTTGCCCTTCACCCGCACCGCCGGGAGCTGCACGAGCTCGAACCGGCCGTTCAGGCGACGGCGCGTCTCCCCGCTGACGAGAATGTCGGAGCCGAATTCCTTGTTGAGGCTCTGAATTCGCGACGCGAGATTCACCGGGTCACCGACGAGCGCGTACGAGTGCCGCTCGGTGCTGCCGATGTTGCCGGCGAGCACCGAGCCCGTGTGGATCCCGATGCCGTGGCGGAGCTCCACCTTGCCGGCCCGGACGCGCTCGGCGTTCCACGCGGCGAGGCGCCGGCGCATCTCGAGCGCGGCGGCCACGGCCATCTCGGCGTGCGCGGGGTCCGAAACCGGCGCGCCGAACGCCGCCTCGATCTCATCGCCGATGAACTGCAGCACGAGCCCTCGGTGCGCCCGGATGGCCTGGTCCATCTCGGTGAAGTACGCGTTCAGATCGCGAACGACCTCGCGCGGGCTCGTCGCTTCCACCCACGGCGTGAAGTCGCGCAGATCCGCGAACAGAATGGTCACCTCCTGCGCCTGCCCCTCGAGCGAGACGCGGCCGGCCAGGATCTCGTCGCGGATCTCGCGGCTCACGTATTTCCCGAACGTCTCCTTCAGGAACTCGCGCTCGCGGAGGCCGCCGACCATGCGATTGAAGCCCTCGGTCACCGCGCCGATCTCGTCGTTGGTCACGACGGGGCAACGCGTGTCGAGGTCGCCCTGCTCGACGTCGCGCATGGCGGTCCGGAGCTGACCGAGCGGGCCGGCGACGCTCCCGGCGACGTAGAGCGAGAGCCCGATCGCCGCCAAGCGTCCCGACGGCCACGATGAAGACGATGAAGGCCAGCATGTTCTCGACGATCTGCGGCGCCGCCGCCGGATCCACCCCCGGCAGCGCGGCGGCGCGCGTGTAGGCGAGGACGCCGAGGAGCGAGAGCGGGATGACGCTCAGCATGACGAAGATCACGAGCAGTCGGGTCCGGACTCGCAGGCGGAGCACTCCGGACACCTCGCTCAGATCGCCGCCGGGAAAGAACGCCGGCAGCACGGTTCGCCACTGGTGCTCGACCGCGAAGAAGACGAGCGCGGCGGTCACCGTGCCCGCGACGCACGTGATGCCGAAGATCGACCGGAGCGAGTTCGCCGGTGTGAAGAAGCCCCAGATGACGGGATAGAGCACGCCCCAGCTGAGGCCGGCCCCGATCCAGCCGGCGAACGAGAGCGCGGCGAACACGTACGGCACCATGATCGCGCGGCGCCGCACGAGCTCCGCGTCGGGACCCGACGCCGGGACGGGGCCGCTCAAGGGGCGCGACCAGTGCGAGCCGAACATGATGCCGGCCGAGATCAGGATGCCGAAGGCGACCACGAAGAACACGATCTCGCTTCGGGAGATCCGCGCCTGGAACTGCGGCGCCGTGAAGTCGACGAACCGGAAATAGAACCAGGTCAGCAGCCCGCCGATGAGGTTGCCGAGGAGCTGCGTCAACGTCAGCTTCGCGAACACGCGCCTGACGTCCATCCGCCGAAAGTCTAGCCGAGCCCGACTCGGCGCGCGTGGTAGATTGCGATTCGACATGATCGGTAGCTCGCCGCGCCGGAAAGAAGATCAGCGTCTCCTGACGGGCCACGGGCGTTACGTCGACGATCTCACGCGCGAGGGCACCCTGCACCTCGGCGTCGTCCGGAGCACCGAAGCCCACGCGCGCCTCACGAAGGTCGCCACCGCGGCCGCGCGCGCCATGCCCGGTGTGGCGCTCGCGTGGAGCGCCGCGGATCTCGGCGGGATCGCGCCGAACATGCCGACCGCCTACGGCGGTACGCAGAAGGGACGCGCCTGGGCCCAGCCGGTGCTCGCGCGGGACGTCGTCCGCCACGTCGGCGAGCCCGTCGCCGTGGTCGTGGCCGAGAGTCTCTACCAGCTCGCCGACGCCCTCGACGCGGTGACGGTCGCGTACGAGCCGCTGCCGGCTCTGCCGACCGCCGAATCCGCGCTGGCCTCGGGCGCGCGCCTGCACGAGGGCTGGCCCGACAACACGGCGGTGGTGGCGCGCGGCGCCGTGGGCGACCCCGAGCGCGCGATGGCCGGCGCGCACCTGGTCGTGCGGGAGCGTCTGCGCCATCCCCGCCTCAGCGCCGTCCCGATCGAGACCCGCGGCGTCTTCGCGTATCGCGACCGGGCCGCCGGCGCGCTCGTCGTGTCGTCGTCGACCCAGAGCCCGTACACGCTCCGGGACGTCGTCGCCGCGGCGCTCGGTCTGCCGGTCGAAGAAGTCCGCGTCATCGTCCCCGACGTCGGCGGCGGCTTCGGGCCGAAGGGGCCGATCTATCCCGAGGAGATCCTGGTCGCGGCCGCGGCGCATCGGCTCGGGCGGCCGGTGAAGTGGGTCGAGAGCCGCCGCGAAAGCCTCGCGTGCATGGGCCACGACCGCGAGCAGAATCACGACGCGCGCATCGGCTTCGCGCGCGACGGCACGATCGTCGCGGTCGACGCGACGTTCGTCGCCGACGTCGGCGCCTATCCGCTTCAGGGCGACGGGCTCACCGCGAACACGGTCAACCACCTGCCCGGTCCGTACCGCGTCCCGCACTATCGCAACACCGGCACGAGCGTGGTCACCACCAAGACCTTCAACGCGGCGTATCGCGCGGCCGGGCGGCCCGAGGCGGTGTTCGTGATGGAGCGCCTGATGGACATCGGCGCGCGGCGGCTCGGGCTCGACCCGGCCGACATCCGCCGCCGCAACTTCGTGCGCCCGGCGGACATGCCGTACCGCCCCGGACTGACCTACAAGGACGGCGTCGCGGTCACCTACGATCCCGGCGATTTCCCCGCGGCCTTCGAGCGCGCGCTGACCCTCCTGAACTACGGCGAGTGGCGGCGCCGCCAGACGGCGCGCGCCGGCGGCACGCGCCGCATCGGCGTCGGCCTGGCCTGCTACGCGCAGGGCACCGGGCTCGGCCCGTACGAGGGCGCGACGGTCCGGGTAGATCCGAGCGGCAAGGTCTACGTGTATATCGGCGTGACGGCGCAGGGCCAGGGTCACGCGACCACGTTGGCGCAGATCGCCGCCGCCGAGCTGGGTGCCGCCTGGGAGGACGTGCAGGTCAACGCCGGCGACACCGCGCTCTTCCCGTTCGGCATGGGCACCGGTGGAAGTCGCGTGGCCGCCAACTCCGGACCCGCTGTCGCGCAGACCGCGCGCGAGGTCCGCGAGCGAGCCACACGGGTCGCCGCCGAGATGCTCGAGTGCGCGCCCGAGGACGTACGCATCGAGCAGAGCCGGGTGCACGTGGTCGGCATGCCGCATCGAGCCGTGAGCCTGGGCAAGGTCGCGCACGCCGCGGTGAAGTCGAAGGCGCTCAAGGCGACCGGCGAGCCTGGGCTTCACGCGTGCACCTATTTCTATCCCGACACCGTCACGTGGGCCTTCGGCACCCAGGCCGCGGCGGTCGAGGTCGACGTGGAGACGTGCGAGATCCGCCTGCTCGCGTACGCGATCGTGCACGATCCGGGGCGCGCCATCAATCCCACGATCGTCGAAGGCCAGCTCCAGGGCGGCGCCGCGCAGGGCATCGGCGCCGGGCTCATGGAAGAAGTCGTGTACGACGAAAGCGGTCAGCTCCTCACCGGCAGCCTGATGGACTACGCGATCCCGAAGGCCGACCAGCTTCCTCCGCTCGCGGTCGTGCTCGACGAGCACCCGTCGACCATCAACGCGCTCGGCATCAAGGGAGTCGGCGAGAGCGGCGCGATTCCCGGGGCCGCGGCCATCGCGAACGCTATAGAGGATGCGGTCGCGGATCTCGGCGCGAGCATCCTCGAAGTGCCCGTCACCCCCGCTCGTCTGTTCGCCGCGCTCGCTCGCTAGCCCGCGCGCGGGCTCGGCGTCACGCCTCGAGACGCCGCGTGTCACAGTGGCAGGCACTGACAGCTCCCCGACGCGGTGAAAGCCGCGAGATTTCGAACATCTGGGTTGGCAACCGCCTTGCGTGGAGGACTCTCAGCGCCACAACGGCGGAAGAGCGTCCAGCAGACGAGCCGGAGGAGGTGCAGCGTTGGCCACCCGATTCCCCAAGCAACCACCACCCGCCCACCAGGAAGCCGCAGTCGTCGATTCGCTCATCAGGAAGCTGCGGCCGCACGACCACTCCTACGGTTCGGCCGCATCGACGAGCACCACACGACCCCTTGCACGCATGCGTCCGATCAAATCACCGATGTCGACGGCGGCCGTCTGGTCGTGCGTCGGCCTCGGCGTCTTGCTGGGCGCCGCGCTGCCCCAGTGGCCGTACGCGAAGGCCTGCGGCTGGTGGCTGGGGCTCTACATGGCCGCGGTCGGGATCGTCGTGGTGGCGGGACTCTGGGGCGCGCACGTCTCGTGGAGGAGCCGGCTCGGGTTCGCCCACGTGATCGCGGTGGCCACGATCATCTGGGGGCTCGCGCTCACGGCGCAGGAGGTGCTCCCGCGCGTGGGCTACGCGAAGGAGCGGCTCGCCTGGCGCTGCCACGACGTCCGCTAGCGCTCGCCTACTCGCGCGTCCGGGGATCGAGCGCGTCGCGCACCGCATCGCCCACGAAGCTCAATCCCACCACGGTCACGAAGAGCGCCGCGCCCGGCCCGAAGACGATCCAGGGCGCCTGCTGGAGATAGCCGCGGCCGGCGTTGATCATGCTGCCCCACGAGGCCTGCGGGGGCTGGATGCCGAGCCCGAGGAACGAGAGCGACGCTTCGGCGAGGATCGCGAAGGCCACGCTCAGCGACGCCTGCACGATGATGGGATTGATCGCGTTCGGCACCACGTGTCGAGCCGCGATCCGCCAGCCGGATGCGCCCAGCGCCCGCGCCGCGTCGACGTAATCGCGCGCCGTGATCGTGAGCACCTGACCGCGCATGAGCCGGGCGAACGTGGGCGTGTAGACGACCCCGAGCGCCAGCAGCACCCCGGTGAGCCCGGCGCCCAGCACCGCGCCGAGCGCCAGCGCCAGCACCAGCGGCGGAAACGAGAGCACCGCATCCATCACGCGCATCACGAGGCCATCCACGCGCCCGCCGCAGTAGCCGGCCACGACACCGAGCAGGCTGCCCGCGCTGACCGCGAGCACGACCGAGACGAGACCGGCCACCAGTGAGACGCGGGTGCCCCAGATCACCCGTGAGAGCACGTCGCGTCCCACGTTGTCCGTGCCGAGTAGA
The DNA here is from genome assembly GCA_963789955.1 of uncultured Candidatus Rokubacteria bacterium. Classification (GTDB taxonomy): domain Bacteria; phylum Methylomirabilota; class Methylomirabilia; order Rokubacteriales; family CSP1-6; genus AR31. The sequence continues at coordinate 37,875 of CAWBMV010000001.1, read as the reverse complement.
TGGGCGCGCCCCGGCGCCGCCAGTGTGTTGCCGAGGTTCTGGGCGAGCGGATCGTAGGGCGCCACCAGCGGCGCCGCCAGCGCGATCAACACCGCCAGGGTCATGACGGCCGCGCCGAACGGCGCCAGCCGCGCGCGCGCCGCGCGACGCAGCACCTTCCAGCGCGGCGCCCGCTCAGCGCGATCGGATGCGCGGATCGATCCAGCCATACAGGACGTCGACGATCAGGTTGCTCAGGATGAAGCCGATGGCGATCAGCAGCACGACTCCCTGGACGAGTGGATAGTCGCGCGCGAACACCGCATCGACCACGAGGCGCCCGACGCCGGGCAGGGCGAAGACGTACTCGGTGATGACGGCGCCGCCGATCAAGGTGCCGAGCTGCAGCCCGAGCACCGTGACCACGGGGATCAGCGCGTTCTTCAGCACGTGGCTCCAGATGATCCGCCACTCCGAGAGGCCCTTGGCGCGCGCGGTGCGCACGTAGTCCTCGGCGAGCGCCTCGAGCAGGCTCGAGCGCAAGGTGCGCGTGACCACCGCCGCGAGCGCGAGCCCGAGCGTGATCGCCGGCAGCGCCAGCGATCTGAACCCGTTCCAGGGCTCCTCGAGCGGATCCGTGTAGCCGGAGATCGGCAGCCAGCGCAGGGTGACGCCGAACAAGAAGATCAGCAGCAGGGCCAGCAGGAAGTTCGGCATGCAGATCCCGAACAGCGCGAACGTCGCGCCGGCGCGGTCGATCGCGGTGTTGCGGCGGATGGCGGACACGATGCCGACCGGGAAGGCGACGACCAGCGAGATCGTCATCGCGAAGAACGTCAGCTCGAGGCTCGGACGCAGCCGGCGGCCGACGTTCTCGATGACGGGCTCGCCGTTGCGGATCGAGCGCCCGAGATCGCCGCGCAGCAGACGGCCCATCCACGCGGCGTACTGCACGTGAAGCGGCCGGTCGAGCCCGAGCTCGCGCCGAAGATTCTCCTTCACGGTCGCGTCGATCGACTCCGCCATCATGACGTCGATGGGGTCGCCCGGCGTGAGATGCAGAAGCAAGAACACCCCGGCGGTGACGAGGAGGAGGACCGGAACGGTCGCGCCCAGCCGGCGCAGGACGAACGCTAGGCCAGCCACACGTCCTTGAACCGCATCATCCCGTCGGGGATCGGCTCGTAGCCCTGGACCTTCGGGCTGAAAGCCTTGGGCTCGATCGGATGCACGATGAACAGATTCGGCAGCTCGTCCTGCAGGATCCTGGTCAGATCGCTGAAGAGCTTCTTGCGCTCGGCCTGGCTCGACACCTCGCGGCTCCGGTCGAGCAGGGCGTCGATCTGCGGATTCGAGATGCCCGACCAGTTGAACGACGTGCCCGGCGTGGTCTTGTAGAACTGGTACGTGTTGCCGTCCGGGTCCGGGCGCCCGCTCCACTGGAAGCTGATCATCTCGAAGTTCTTGTTGTTGCCGTCCGCGATCAACGTCGCCGAGTCGACCAGCTTGATCTTCATCGTGATGCCGGCCTCGCGCAGCTGGGCCTGGATGACCTCGGCCTCCTGCACGTTGATCGGGATGTTGTTGGTCGTCATCGTGAACGTGAAGCCGTTCGGCTGGCCGCCCTCGGCCAGCTTCGCCTTCGCCCGCGCCAGATCGCGCTTGATCGGCGCGATGGAGCGGTCGTACGCCCAGCTCGTCGGCGGGATCGGGCCGTTGGCCGGCACGCCCACGTTGAGCCACACCCCCTTGACGATCTGCTCCAGGTCGACCGAATACGCCACCGCCTGCCGCAGCGCCTTGGTCGCGAAGGGCGGGCGGGTCAGATTCAGCTGATACGCGAAGTCGGCCAGCGACGGCACGTCCACGACGACGACGTTCCGGTCGGCCTTGACGGCCGCGACGTCGCGCGGCTGGACGTAGTCGATCACGTCGATCTCGCCGGTCTGGAGGCTTTGCAGCTTCACGGTGTCGTCGGGGATCGGCCGGTAGCGGACGCGGTCGAGATAGGGTCCGCCCTGCTTGTTCCAGTAGCTGTCGTTTCGCTTGATCAGGAGATGGTCGTCCTTCACCCACTCGACGAACTCGAACGGACCGGTGCCGGCGCCCTTCGCGTTGCGCTCGAGCTCCGGGCCGCGCTCCTGAGCGGTCTTGGGCGAGACCATCATGCCCGCTCGATCCGTCAAGGTGGCCAGCAGGGCCGCGTCCGGCCGCTTCAAGTTGATCTTGATCGTGTAGGCATCGACGACGTCGACCGAGTCGATGCTGGCGACCTCGCCCTTGCGGACCGACTTCGGCTCCGTCTTCATGCGATTGAAGTTGAAGCGCGCCGCTTCGGCGTTGAAGTCGGTGCCGTCGTGGAACTTGACGCCACGGCGGAGCTTGAAGACGACGGTCTTGGAATCGGGCTGCTGCCAGGACTCGGCCAGGCCCGGCTTGATCCCGAGCTTGACGTCGAGCGTGACCAGCGGCTCGTAGATATTGTGGTAGACCTGCCGGTCGATCTTGCTGCCCGAGAAGTGCGGATCCATCGTGGCGGCCTCGATGTAGAAGCCGACCCTCAGGGTGCCGCCCTTCTTCGGAGTGTCGGCGGCGAACGCCGACCTCGGATCGAGAGACGTCAGCGGTGCGCCCGAGGCGATCGCGCACATCAAGAGAAAATCACGCCGCGTGGTCATTCGCGTTTCCTCCGAGGGTCGAGAGTTGCCGTGAGGCGCGAACGAGTATAACCTGCCGGCCATGAAGCTCGGGATCTGCCTGCCGCACTACGGTCGTCCGATCGAGGTGGGACGCATGCTCGAGGTCGCGCGCCGCGCCGAGGAGCGCGGGCTCGACTCGGTGTGGGTCACCGATCACGTCATCGTGCCGGAGCAGTCGAACGTCATCTATCGGGAGGACATGCTCGATCCCCTGGCCGTCCTGCCGTGGCTGGCCGGCGTCACGAGCCGGGTCGCGCTCGGCACGAGCGTGGTGATCCTGCCCTATCGCTCGCCGATTCCGGTGGCGAAGCTCCTGGCGAGCGTCGACGTCCTGTCCGGCGGCCGCCTGATCGTCGGCGCCGCGATCGGCTGGCTCGAGGGCGAGTTCGAGACGCTCGGCGTGCCCTTCAAGGAGCGCGCGAGCCGGAGCGACGAGGCGCTCGAGCTGATGCGCACGCTCTGGACGCAGGAGCATCCGAAGATCCAGACGAAGCGCCACCGCGTGCAGGACGTCGTGGCCTCGCCGATGCCGCTCCAGAAGCCGCGCCCGCCGCTCTACATCGGCGGCGCCAGCGAAGGCGCCTACCGCCGGGTCGCGCGGCTCGGCGACGGCTGGCACGCGAGCTCGATGAACCACGACGCGTTTCGCCAGGGCGCCGACGCGGTTCGGCGCCTCTGGAAAGAAGCCGGGCGCGAGGGCGCGCCGTTCTTGTCGCTCCGCATTCCGATCCTGATCGACGGCGTGCACCGCCCGGCCGTCGACATGAGCCTCCTCCGCGGCCGTCACACCCTCACCGGCACGCCGAAGCAGATCGCCGACGAGCTGCGCGGCTTCAAGGCGCTCGGCTGCGGTCACGTCGCGCTCGAGGTGTCGTACTCGACCTACCCGGCGATCGCCGAGACGATCGATCTCGTCGCCGAAACAGATTCGGCCGCAGGTCGCCGACTAGATCGCCGGCAGCGCCGGCGTGATCCCGGTGAGCGCGCGGAAGTGTCGCCGCACGCGCTCCGTGTAGGCCGAGTCGAACAGGACGTTCGCCGCGGTCGTGCCGGCGGAAGCGCCGCGGAGCTGACCGGCGCGGACCAGAACCTTCATGCACGCCGCCGCCTCGTAGTACGCGAGCTTCTTCTCGTCGAGCGGGCGGCGCCGGCGGTAGTGACGCAGATAGCTGCCGACCAGCAGCGGACGCGCGGCGCTCGCCAGCCATCGCAGCGGTGCCGCCAGGCCCGACACCCCCATCGGCACCAGCTTGAGGATCACCAGGGTCGTGGCGACGTCGAAGGCCGGGTCGGCGACGATCGCGTGAGGCCAGTCGAGCACGCCCGTGACTCGATCGTCCGCGATCAAGATGTTGTAGGGGTGAAAATCCCCGTGGCAGACGGCGCGCGGCTCGGGCCGCGGCGGACGGCGGCCGGCCAGCCAGTCCAGCCCGGGCGCGAGGCCGCCGAGTCGGGCGCCGGTGGCGCGATCGGTCCAGCTGCGCCAGGTGAGCGTCGAACGTCAGATGCCTGGGCTCCAGCCCCTTGCGCGTCACCGCCCGCAGGAACGCCACCGCATCGAGATCGTGGAGCCTCGCCTGGAGCTCGGCGACGACCCGCGCCATCGTGCGGACGTTGACCTTCGAGGAAGCGGCCGGCCGGCGACCCGGTCCATGATCAGGAAGGCGCCGCCCAGGCGCGTCGCGTCGGCGCTCGCGAGCAGGACGCGCGGCGCCGGATAGCCGAGATCGGCGAGCGCGTTCTGGGTCGCCTGCTCGCTCAGCGCGCGGGCGGGGTCATGATGCACGTCGAGCAGGCGCAGAATCAGCGGCCCGGCGTACGCCGGCGGCGCCTCGGCCAGCCGAAAGGCGAAGATCTGCGTGTCGAAGCCGCCCGTCACGCGCGTCGGCCGTTCGGCGAACTCCAGCCGCGGCGCGCCGAGCGCCGTTCGCAGATGATCACGAAGCCTCGCTTCGAGCTCCTCCACTCAGATCGGACGGTTCAGCGGCCGACGCCGGCCGTCTCGTCGACGTTCGCGTCCTCGCGAAAGTGCGGCATCACCTCTTCGGAGAAGAGCTGCATCATCTCGAGCGTCTGCTCGTGGCTGGGGCCGGTCATCCCCGAGCAGAGGATGCCGGCCTTGAGCTCGTCGGAGAACACGCGGAGCTTGTCGCGCACGGTCGCCGGGCTGCCGTAGATGAGATAGCCCTCCGCGATCGGCCTCGTCGAATTCGAGCTCGCTCGGCAGCTTGGGTGGATTCGCGAGCAGCCGCCGCAGCGACGCCTCGGTCATGTAGCCGGGCGGCCGCCAGAACGGCGGATGCATCCGCAGCCCGACGTTGAACACCCACATCACGTGCTTCCTGGCGATCTCGCGCGCCTTCGCGTCGTTCTCGGCGACGACGATCGGCACGTTCACCGTGAGCTGATAGGGGCTCGCCTTGTAGCCGTTGCGCTCGCACGCCTCGCGGTATTCGCCGTAGATCTGGGCGATCCGCTTGATCGGCGTGAAGACCATCAGGTACGGGAAGCGGCGCTTGGCCGCCCACTCGACCGTCTCGCTCGAGCCCTGCGACGGGCACCACACCGGCGGGTGCGGCTTCTGGATCGGCCGCGGCCACGGGTTCACGTAGTGATAGCGATAGAAGCGCCCGTCGTACGGAAACGGCCCCTCTTCGGTCCACGCTCTCAAGATGAGCTCCGCGGCCTCGTAGAAGCGGTCGCGCGAGTGCGTCGGGTTGACGCCGGTCGAGAAGTACTCGGCGCTGATCCCGCGGACGAATCCCGAGATGACGCGACCGCCCGAGACGACGTCGAGCATCGCGATCTCCTCGGCGATGCGCAGCGGGTTCTCGCGCAGCGGCAGCCCGTTGCCGAGGATCGCGATCTTCGCTTTCGTCGTCCGGCGCACCAGCATCGCCGCCATCACGTTGGGGCTCGGCATCGTGCCGTAGCAGTTCTGGTGGTGCTCGTTGACGCAGAGGCCGTCCCAGCCGAGGCGCTCCGCCTGCTCGAGCTGGTCGAGATACTGGTTGTAGAGCGTGTGGCCCAGCGCCGGGTCGTAGTGGCGATTCGAGAGCGTCACCCACGACGACGGCGCATCGTGCTCCATGTAGTACGGCATCAGATGGAAGTAGTAGAACTTCACGACGCCGCCTCACGGAGCCGGCAGAACTCGCCGACCGCCTCCGCCACCGCGTCGGGCTCCTCCAGATGCGGCACGTGCCCGGAATCGGCGAACACGCGCAGGCGCGCGCCGAGAATCTCCCGGGCCCACGTCTCGCCGCACGGGTCGAGCGGCGCCAGCCGGTCGTGAGCGCCCCAGCACAGGAGGGTCGGCGCGGTGATACGACCGAGCCGGCGGCGCAGGAGCGGATTGTAGAGATACGGATTCCAGCTCACGCGCGCGAGCGCGGTCCCCTGGCGATACTGGAGCGCCAGGGTCTCGGCCGACTGATCGGGCGGCGCCAGCGCGAGCGCCGCCATCGGATTCTGGAAGATCGTCGTCACGATCTCGGGAATGTCCATGCCGAACAGAAACGGATAGATCCAGCCGTCGACGCGGATGCCGACGGGATCGATCAGCACGAGCGACGCCAGCCGGTGCGACGCCATCGTCGCGATCTCCGCGGCGATCCAGCCGCCGAACGAGGCGCCCACCAGGTGCGCGCGCTCGAGCCCGAGCCGGTCGAGCAGGTCGAGATAGTGGAAGGCGAGATCGGAGATGTGCTCGATCCATTCCGCGGCCGGCGAGCCGCCGTGGCCCGGATGGCTCGGGAAGTACACGCTGAAGTCTTTCGGCGAGGCGCTCCTGGAACGCGAGCCAGCGGCCGGCGCCGCCGGCGCCGTGCAGGAACATGAGCGGCGGCCCCGAGCCGTCCTGGAGCATCTGGACCGGGGTCCCGCGGATGGAGAGCTCGGTCGCCGTCGGCATCTCAGCCGATGAAGAGACCGCCGTTCGGCGAGAGCCACTGCCCGGTGAAGAACGAGCTGTCGTCGGATACGAGGAAGAGCGCCGTGGCCGCCACCTCGTGCGGCTCACCCGTGCGCCGGAGCGGCGTGCGGGCGATCACCGCCGTGCGGATCAGCGGCGACATCCGCTCGGTCATCGGCGTGTCGATGTAGCCCGGGCAGATCGCGTTCACGCGGATCCCGCGCGAGGCGACGTCGCGCGCCACCGCTCGCGTGAACGCGAGGATGGCGCCCTTCGCCGCGCTGTAGTGCGGCACGACCTCGAGTCCGGTGAGCGCCGCGACGCTCGAGAGGTTGACGATCGCGCCGCGGTTCTTCCGGCTCATCAGCTTGAGCGCCTCGCGCGTGCAGTAGAACGTGCCGTCCACGTGCACCGCGAGCATCCGTCGCCACGACTCGTCGGACAGGTTCTGGGTGACGTCGAGGTGGGTCTGGCCGCCCTGGCCGCTCAGGAGCTCCATGATGAGCGCTTCGGACTTCCGGTTGACCTCCGCACGATCGTCACCCGGGCCGAAGGCGATCCCCGCGTTGTTGACGAGGATGTCGAGGCCGCCGACCTCGCGCTCGATCGTCGCGAACATCGCCTTCACCTGGGCGCTGTCCGACACGTCCGCCTGGATCGCCCGGCCGCCGGCCGGACCCTTCATCGACGCCACCGTCTGCTCGGCCGTCTCCAGCCGCAGCTCGTTGACGATGACGTGCGCGCCCTCCTCGGCGAACAGGAGCGAGATCGCCCGGCCGAGCCCCGAGCCTCCACCCGTCACCAGCGCGATCCGGTCCTTGAGCTTCATCGGCCCCTCACCCTAGGCCCAAGCCCGCACGCGGTCAAGGAGTCGTGGTAGGGTCGCCTGGAAACTCATGCCCAGTTACTCGCTCGGCATCGACATCGGCGGCACGTTCACCGACGTCGTGGTGTACGACCACGACACCGGCCGGCAGTGGAGCCGCAAGGTGCTGACGACCCACGACGATCCGGTTCGCGCGGTCGTGACCGGGGTCGGCGCGATCCTGAGCGACGGCGCGCTCGAGCCGCGACATTTCACCCGCGTCGTGCACGCGACGACGCTCTTCACCAACGCGCTCATCGAGCGCAAGGGCGCCGTCGCCGGCCTCATCACGACGGCCGGCTTCGGCGACACGCTCGAGATCGGGCGGGAGCGGAAGTTCGAGCTCTACGACCTCAACATCGCCAAGCCCGAGCCGCTGGTGCCGCGCCATCGGCGCCTGGAAGTCGCCGAGCGCATGAGCGCCGACGGCACGGTCCGCCGGCCGCTCGACGGCGATCAGCTCGCGGCGTCCGTCGAGCGCCTCGCCGCGGGCGGTGTGGGCTCGATCGCGGTCATGTTCCTCCACGCCTATGCGAACCCGAGCCACGAGGCCGAGGCGGTACGGCTCATCGCCGCGCGTCACCCGGAGATCTTCACGACCGCGTCGCACGAGGTCGCCCCCGAGATCCGCGAGTTCGAGCGGGCGTCGACGACGGTCGCGAACGCGTACATCAAGCCGCTGGCCCACCAGTATCTCGGTCGCATGGCGCGACAGCTCGCCGAGGCGAAAATCCCGGCGCCGCTGCTGCTCATGCTCTCGAGCGGCGGCCTGACCCACGTGGCCGAGGCCCAGCGGGCTCCCGTGCAGATGCTCGAGTCCGGCCCCGCCGCCGGTGCGATCGCCGCGGCCTTCTTCGGGCGCGCCGACAGCGGCGGCGATCTCCTGGCGTTCGACATGGGCGGCACCACCGCCAAGCTCTCGCTCGTCGACGGCGGCGAGCCGCGCACCGCCTACAGCTTCGAGGCGGCGCGCCAGAAGCGGTTCATCGAAGGCAGCGGCCTGCCGATCCGCATCTCGACCATCGAGCTCATCGAGATCGGCGCCGGCGGCGGATCGATCGCGCACGTCGACGAGATCGGCCTGCTCAAGGTCGGCCCGCGCAGCGCCGGCTCCCAGCCCGGCCCCGCCTGCTACGGGCTCGGCGGCACGGAACCGACGGTGACCGACGCCGATCTCCTGCTCGGCTATCTGAATCCCGACTACTTCGCCGGCGGCACGATCGCGATCGACGTCGAGGCCGCGCGAGCCGCGCTGACCCGGCTCGCGGGGACGATACGCCTGCCGCTGATCTCGGTCGCGTGGGGCATCCACGACATCGTCAACGAGAGCATGGCGAGCGCCGCCCGCGTGCACATCGCCGAGCGCGGGCGCGATCCGCGCGACTATGCGCTTCTCTGCACCGGAGGCGCCGGGCCGGTCCACGCCTGTCACGTCGCGCGCAAGCTGGGCCTGAGCCGCGTGATCTGTCCGCCCTCGGCCGGCGTCGCCTCCGCGCTCGGTCTGCTCGTGGCGCCGGCCCGCGTCGACCGCGTCGCGACGGTCGGGATCCGGCTGGATCGCGGAGATCTCGGCGCGCTCGAGACGGCGTTCCGCTCGCTCGAGGACGAAGCGCGCGCCGTCATGGGCGACACGGGCCTCAAGCTCGAGACGGCGCGCTTCCAGCGGCTGGCCGACGGTCGCTTTCTCGGCCAGGGCTTCGACCTCGTCGTCGACTTGCCCGACGGCCCCTACGACGGCCGCGACGCCGAGGCCGTGCGACGCGCGCTCACGTCGGCCTTCGAGGCGGCGTACCGCGAGAAGTTCTCGCTCACACCCCCGGACGTCCCGGTCGAGTTCATCAACATCCGGGTCGCCGTCCGCGCGCCCGTCTCGGGAAGCGAGGTCGTCCTGCAGGGACGCTCGCGCCGGGGCGACTCGCCCGTCAAGGGCCGGCGCCCAGTCTGGTTCCCCGAGGCGAACGGATTCGTCGACACGACCGTGTACGACCGGATGCGCCTCGCCGTCGGCGACCAGTTCCCCGGACCGGCGGTGATCGAAGAAGAAGGCTCGACCCTGGTCGTCCCGCCGCGGTCGGCGCTTCGCCGTGGCCGCGACCGGCAATATCGTCGTGAGCCTCGACTCATGAAGCCGCCGCGGTTCGACGCGATCACGCTCGAGGTGCTGTGGACGCGCCTGATCTCGGTGGTCGACGAGGCCGCGAAGGCGATCGTGCGCACGTCGTTCTCGACACTCTCGAACGAGGCGAACGACTTCGCCTGCATGCTCACCGATGCCCGCGGCTACTCGCTGGCGCAGAACAGCGGCAGCATCCCGTCGTTCATCGGCACCCTGCCCGCCACCGTCCGGCATTTCCTGCGCGCGATGGGCGCCGCCGCGATGCGGCCCGGCGACGTCCTCATCACCAACGACGCGTGGATGGGCACCGGCCACATGAGCGACGTGTGCGTCCTCAAGCCGATCTTCCGCGCCGGCCGTCTCGTCGCCTTCTCGGCGACCACCTCGCACATGCCGGACATCGGCGGCCGCCTGCGCGCCATCGAAGCGCGCGAGGTGTTCGAGGAGGGCATCCACATCCCGTTGATGAAGCTCATGCGTGAGGGGCGCACCGACGAGACGCTGATCGAGATGATCCGCGCCAACGTGCGCACGCCCGATCAGACCGTGGGCGACATCTGGGCGCAGGTCGGCGCCAACGAGCTGATGGAGAAGCGGCTGCTCGCGCTGATGGACGCCGCCGGCCTCGAGACCCTGGACGAGCTCGGCGACGAGCTCTTCACGCGCGCCGAGCGCGCGATGCGCGCGGCGATCCGCGCGGTACCCGACGGCACCTACCGCTACGCGATGCGCACCGACGGCGTCGACGAGCCGCTCGACTACCGGGTGGCGCTGACGATCGCCGGCGACGAGATCACCGCCGACTACGCCGGCACCTCGCCCCAGCAGCCGCGCGCGATCAACTGCGTGCTCGCCTACACGTACGCGATGACCGCGTACGCGATCAAGTGCGCGCTGCTCCCCGGCCTCGCCAACAACGAGGGCATGTATCGACCCATGCGCGTCACGGCGCCCGAGGGCTCGCTCCTCAACCCGCGCTTTCCGGCCGCCGTCGTGAGCCGCGCCGTCACCGGCCACTACGTCCCCGTGCTGCTCTTCGGCGCGCTCCACCAGGTCATCCCGGATCGCGTGATGGCGGGCGCGGGCTCGCCGCTCTGGGCCGTGCAGCAGACGGGGCTTCGCGCGGACGGCCGCCCCTACACGAACATCTTCTTCTTCAACGGCGGCATGGGCGCCACGCCGACCAAGGACGGCGAGCACGTGCTCTCCTGGCCGAGCAACATCTCGTCGACCCCGGTCGAGGTGGCCGAGCGCAACAGCCCGCTCTTCTTCCGCGAGAAGCGCCTGACCGCCGGCTCCGGCGGCGCCGGGCGCTTCCGCGGCGGGCTCGGTCAGGACATCGTCTTCGTGTGCGAGTCGGACGTGCCGATCGTCGCCTCGTTCATGGCGGAGCGCACGAAGTTCGGGCCCCGGGCTTCGCGGGCGGCGCCGACGGCGGGCTCGGCGACGTGCAGATCAACGGCGTCTCGATCGACAACCGTCGCCAGCACGTGCTCAAGCGCGGCGACGTCGTGCTCGTGCGGACTCCGGGCGGTGGCGGGTACGGCCCGCCGGCGCGGCGCGATTCAGTTCTCAGCGAGCGAGATCGCGGCCTCGGCTACGTGTAGACGCGTCGACGCGCCGCGTCCCGAGCGGTCACGCCTTCCTGAACCGGTGCACGCCGTCGGAGTCGACGACGCGGGCGGCGCGCCCCTCGTCCTCCAGAAAGCGCAGATGCGCCAGCGCCTCGCCCACCGCAAAGCTCAGCTGGTGACTGTCGAGCTCGCGCCGGAACAGCACCGGCACCAGCTCCGCCGCCGTGCGCGGCTCCACGAGCGCATCGAGCGACTCGTTGAGCCGCGCGGCGTGGTGGTCGCGCAGATAGCCCAGACGCGCGTGGAGACCGCGGAACGGTAAGCCGTGCGACGGCAGCACCAGGGTGTCTGGCGCCATCGGCTCGAAGCGGTGGAGCGAGTCGAGATACAGCCGCAGCGGATTGAGCCAGGGCTGCTCGGACCAGACGCTGACGTTGGTCGTGATCTTCGGCAGCACCTGATCGCCGGAGATCAGCACGCGGTTGGCCTCGTCCCACAGACACGCGTGCTCGGGCGCATGGCCGAGCACGGTCAGCACGCGAAACGTCCGCCGCCCGATCGTGATCGCATCGCCCTCGCTGATTCGCCGGAACTCGCTCGACACCTCGGGCACGAGGCTCGGATAGTGGTTGCCGCGGCGCCCGAGCTGCACGAGCGCCTCGGGACCACAGCCGTGACGGCGGAAGTGCGCGAGACGCGGCTCGAAGTCGGCCGCGCCGCGAGTGCGCCAGGCGAACTGCGCGTAGAGCCACTCGGCCTGCGTGCACCAGAGCTCGGTCTTCCAGCGCGCGGTCAGCCAGCCGGCGTTGCCCATGTGATCGGGGTGAAAGTGCGTGACGAGCACGCGCCGCACCGGCCGGCCGCCGAGGTGGGTGGCGAAGATGCGCTCCCACAAGGCGCGCGTGTCGTCGAGGCCGACGCCGGTGTCGACGATGGTCCAGCCGTCGCCGTCCTCGAGGAGCCACAGATTGATGTGGTTGAGCTGAAACGGCAGCGGCATGCGCAGCCAGTGAATGCCGGGAGCGACTTCACGGATGTCGGCGGGCGCGGGCGGCTCCGTCCACGGATGATCGAGCGTCATGCGCTGCAGTGTACCTTGCGTTCCGGGACCGAACCTGATCTTCTATGCGCCGCCGTCACAATCCCGAGGAGGCTCTATGAATCCGCTGCGGCTCGCCACCGTCGTCGCCCTGCTCGCGGTTCTGGCTCTCGTGCCCGTCGCGCACGCGCAGCTGCTCCTGTCGACCAACGACAACAAGGTCGCGCTCGTCAACGGTGTCGCGACGGTCGTGACGAACCCGCCGCCCGACACGTTGACCGTGATCGACACCAAGAGCTGGCCGCCGAAGGTCGTGGCCGAGCTCGCCGTGCCGGGCAGCGTCGTCGGCCCGCCGTTCAGCGTGGCCGTCGCGCCCGACGAATCGATCGCGCTCGTGACCGCCAACGAAAAGCTCGATCCGCGCGACGCGACCAAGCGGATCCCGAACAACACGATGTCGGTCGTGGATCTCAAGGCGACGCCGCCGCGCATCATCGCCACGCTCGAGACCGGCAAGGCCCCGGCCGGAGTCTCGATCAATCGCGCCGGCACCCTCGCGCTCGTGGCCAACCGCGGCGAGGGCACCGTGTCGGTCTATGCCATCCAGGGCAAGACCGTAACCGCCGCCGGGAAGGTGACGATCGCCGATGACAAGTCGGGCACGAGTCACGCGGCGATCTCACCCGACGGCAAGCTGGCGCTGGTGACTCGCGACGGCGACGACCGGATCTCCGTCCTCTCGATCGACGGCACCAAGGTGGAATACACGAAGCGCGACATCTCGGCCGGTCTCCGGCCCTACGGCATCGACATCGCGTCGAGCGGCGCGTTCGCGGCCGTCGCCAACATCGGCCGCGGCGGCGGTGACGCCGATACCGTCAGCATCATCGACCTGAAGGCGAAGCCGCCGCGCGTCGTCAGCACGCTGACCGTCGGCCAGACCCCCGAGGGCATCAAGATCTCGCCCGACGGCTCGATGGTGGCCGCGGTCGTCATGAACGGCAGCAACAAGCCGAAGGATTCGCCCTTCTTCAACGACGCCGGCAAGCTCGTGCTGCTGCGCGTGACCGGCAACGACCTCTCACGCCTGGGCGAGGCCCCGATCGGGCACTGGTCGCAGGGCGCGGCGTTCTCACCCGACGGCAAGCACGTCTTCGTCGGGAACATGGTCGAGAAGGAGATTCAGATCCTGAGCCTGGACGGGACGACCTTGCGGGACACCGGCGTGCGCATCGGGGTCAAGGGAGGCCCGGCGGCGATCCGCTTCGCCGACAAGTAGAGCTCAGGGGCGCTCCTCGCACGAGGCCGTCGGGAAGAGGAACCACCGCTTGCCGTCGAGCAGGTGGCCGCAGTGCTCGCGCCACCACGCGGCGGCAACCGGGTCCTTGGCCTGCAGGAGATTGACGGCCTCGAGCGCGTTCACCGAGTAGCCGGTCTGCACGCCGTAGCGAGCGAGAAAGAGCGCGGCGATGCGCTGCCACAGGCCGCGAGGTGCGGAGACCACGCCCGAGGTCATCGCGAGCTGGCGACCGGTGCGGCCGGGCGCGAGCGGGAGCTCCAGACCGACCCAGGCGAGCCGCACATTCAGCGGAGCCTCGCCCGGCGGGCACGCGATGATGCGGATTCGAGTCGCGAGGGGCATATCGACCACGATAGCGCGCGGTGGCTTGACGGCGCCGAGCGGTTTCTTGCTGGTTCATTCCGTTGCAAGCGGATGCAAGACGTCGATCGCATAGCCGACGTTGAGACGCTCGCCTAACCAGCCCGGCTGGCGGTCCGCCCGTCCAGATGAAGGCCTTGCGCCACGTGGTGCGCTCGGAGCTGGTCCACGACATCCTCGCTTACCTTCGGCGACGGTGGGGCTGTCGGTAGAAGCGTCCCGTCAGGCCGACGGAATTGCAGCTCGCCATCCGGTTGCCGCTCGATCTGATATCCCTCCTCGTGCACCGCACGGTGATGCCGGCGACAGAGCAACGCGAGATTGGAGAGCGTTGTCGGGCCTCCCTGTGCCCAGTGCCGAATGTGATGACCCTGGCCGAAGCGCACTCCGCAGCCCGGAAAGCGACAGCCGTGGTCTCGATGCTGGAGCGCACGCCGTAGCGCAGGCGGAATGGTCCGCGTTCGGGCGGCGACCTCGACGACACGGCCATCTCGAGCATGCTGCATCACGACGCGGCTCGCGTCGCACGCGAGGCGCCGAGACGTTTCCGCGGAAACGTGCGTGCCGTCATCCAGAACGCTCTGGCCAGGCTGATCAGGATCAGCGAGAACGGGAGCATCGACGTGAACGACCACCTGGTATCGCTCGCCCGGCGCCCCGGGATCGATGCCGTGATGGAGAGCCGTCTCTGCGACGAGGGCCAGCGCGTCGGCCCGCTGGTGCTCCATGCTCGGCGTTTCCGCGGAAACGTCCTGCGGGATGAAGCCGGCTTCGCGAGTCGAGTCGACGTTGAATGTTCGACGCTGCTGATACAACGCTTCCCGGCCCGCGTCCAGAGCCTGAACGAGCACAGCGCCGACTTCAGGCGTCAGACGCCCGCGGACAATCCACATACCGTCTTCGTCCTGATACACGTGCAGGGCCCGGCTCTTGTGCCGGTGGGCGGTTTCACGCGCCTCGGCGTATCGGTCGACTCGACGCCAGCCGCGAACGATCCGCTCGACGTGGCAGGCCGTGCCGATGCGCGCCACCGCCAGCAGGCGCTCTTCGGTCTCCGGCGTCGCCACTCGCGTCAGCGCTCGCACCTTCGCGTACGAGAGCTCGCCGCGAGCGAGCGCCTGAGCGAAGAGCGGCAGCGTTGGGAGCGCGCGCGCCACTCGCACGCGCTCCCGGGCCGCACCCAGGTCGAGTCCCACGCGCCAGCTCAGCCATGCGGCACAGGAGCGGAAGCCGGTATTCCAGCCTTCGCGCGCGTCGAACTCGCGAATCAGGTCGAGCAGGCGCGCGGTCGCGGCGTCGAGGTGTGCGGAGAGCTCCGCGATTTCATCGCCCAGCTGGTCGATCGAGGACGTTGGCATAGAGCGTCTCCTTGTTCTGAGAAAACTCTACGCCGACGTTTTCGGGCGATCTGGAAGGCGCGCGGCGCGGTGATCGAGACGAACTCGAGATTCTCGAGAAGAGCGCTACCGAGACGACGCCTCGGTGCAGGAGCGGCGCGCTGAGCGCCGCCCGCGAATTGTCGACGACTCACGCCGTCACGCGTGAAATCTGTCAATGCCCAATTTTCGATACAGGACCGTCCGACCGCGGGTCAGCGCGGCTTCACCCACGTCTCCGACCACGCCAGGCACGCGCTCGAGGCCTGCCGATCACCGCGCGTCTCCGCCCACGGCTGGCCGGTCGCGAAGCGGCCGTTCCACTCGACCTGTGCCGAGCGCGCCGGGAAGAACGTGCTGAACACGCCGATCGGGCGGTTGTTGAAGCCGGGCGGCGCGTTGAGCACGAAGGGCTCGAGGCAGTCGTACCAGGTCAGGCGGATGTGGTCGGCGCCGGAGGTCACGGTCTCCACCGCCGTGGAGCGCGGATCGCCCGCGCGACCGAACTCGGCGGTGATCACCGGGATGTTCGTGTCGGCGAACGCGGGGAACAGCAACGTCTCGATCGTACGCTGGAGCCAGCGCGTCACCGCGACGTTGTCGCTGAAGATGCGCATCTGACCCGAGGTCAGCTCGCTCTGAGCGAACAGCACGTGGCCGGCGCCGGACGGACACCAGAGCACGCGCCAGTGGCTGAAGCGGTCCGACTGCGTTTTGCCGCCGTCGTGGCTCAGGCGGATGAAGGAGTTCTCGCCGGTCATCAGGACCGCGTTCGGATCGACGGGTGGAGTCATGGTCTCGTCCTCAGAGGGCCGCCACTTCGACGCGCGCGTCGTTGTAGCAGGCGCCCTCGGAAATGTCGGCGTGGTCGGCCGGGCACAGCGCCGAGATGGTCTGGCCGTTGTCGCTGGTCGCCATCCAGGCGCCCTTGAGCGTGCAGACGACGCCGCGCGGGATGACGTCGGTGACCCGCAGCGGCAGCCGCACCTCGCCGAGGTCGTTCCACACGCGCACCCGCATGCCGTCGCGCAGGCTCCGCGCCCGCGCGTCGTCCGGGTGCATCTCGAGCGGCGGCGGGCCGTCAGCGACGTGGAGCCCGCCGAAGGTCGACGTGATGCGCTGGTCCGAAGCCGGGGAGATCAGCATCAGCGGATAGGACGACGCGACCGGCCGCCAGCTCGGCAGGCGCGCGCCGTACTTGCTTTCGAGATAGGGCGACGCGAGCTCGACCTTGCCCGACGCCGTCTTCGGGAACACGTTCTTGAACAGGATCGCTTCCTCGGTGCCGCCGCCGACGGTCATCGGCGTCGCGCGATCGAGCGGGATCGCGCTCGGCCGCTTGCCGCCCATGCGCGGGTCGGCGCCGTCCAGCGCGTCGTCCATCAGCTCGGCGTCGCTGGCGCGAAGCGCGGGGTCGTCGTAGCCGAAACGCGCCGCCAGACGGCGGAAGATCTCGGTGTTCGGCAAGGCCTCGCCCTGCGGCGGGATCACCCGGTCGGCGCGTTGCAGCCAGTGTGTGCCGTACGCCGCGAAGAGGTCGGCGTGCTCGAAGTGGCTGCAGGCCGGCAGCACCACGTCGGCGTAGGCGAGACTGTCGGTCATCACCACGTCCGAGCCGACGACGAAGAGATCCTCGCGCTCGAGGCCCCGCCGCAGCACGTTCTGCTCGGGATGCACGACGAGCGGATTGTGGTTGTAGATGAAGAGCGCCTTGAGCGGCGGCGACATCGTCGGGTCGTTCAGGTGGCGGCCGACGTCGATGATGTTGATCAGGCGCGTGCCGGCCGGGACGAAGTCCGGGCGCGCCAGGCGTGCCGGCGTCTTCGGGAATGCGAACCCGGCGCCGTTGATCAGCCCGCCGCCGGGCACGCCGAACTTCCCGGCGAGCGCGGGCAGCGCGAAGACCGCGCGGATGCCGCTGCCGCCGTTCTTGTTGCGCTCGAGCCCGTTGCCGACGGTGATGACCGCCGGGCTGATCGTCCGGTACCACTCGGCGAACTGCTGCACGAGGCGCTCCTCCACGCCGCAGATCCGCGCCGCATCCGCCAGGGTGTAGCGGCGCGCCAGCGCCATGTAGTCCTCGAAGCCGTCCACGTGGCGCGCGATGAACTCGCGATCGAGGCCGCCCTGCCGCTCGAGGTCGGCGGCCATCGCCCACGCCGAGGATGACATCCGTGCCCGGCCGGATCGCCAGGTGCAGATCGGCCTGCTCGGCGATCTTCGTGCGCCGCGTGTCCACGATGACGAGCTTGGCGCCGGCGCGCCGCGCGCGATTGATGATCGGCACGACATGCAAGTTCGACCACGTCACGTTGCTGCCCCAGGCCACGATCAGCTTCGAGTGCTCGGCCTGCTCCGGCCGGATGCCCGGCGTCGGGCCGAAGGTACCGACCCACGCCTCGGTGCGGATGCCGCCGCAGAGCGGACGGCGATCGAGCAGGCTGGCGCCGAGCCGGTGGAAGAACCGCAGGTCCATGGAGCCGCCGGCGAGCATGCCGTGCGGGCCCGCGTAGTTCAGCGGCAGGATCGCCTGCGGGCCGTGCGCGGCGATCACGGCCGTGAAGCGCTCGTGGACGATGTCCAGCGCCTGGGCCCAGGAGATGCGCTCGAAACGTCCTTCACCTTTGGCGCCCGTCCGTCGGAGCGGCGTCTTGAGCCGTCCGGCGCCGTGGACGAAGCCCGGATACGCTTCCGGCACCTTCGCGCAGAGCACCCCCGCGGTATAGGGATTCGCTCGCGAGCCCTTGATCGAGACGATCCGCTCGTCCTCGACGGTGACGGTCAGGCTGCAGGTGTCTGGGCAATCGAGCGGGCAGACACTCGGGTGCTCGGTTTTCATACGCGACCTCCCCCAGTTCTGTGTACACCGGTGTGGCCGACCGGGGGAAGAGCCATTGGGCTTCGCGGCAGCAGGGCCAATCAGCGGGCCGCCGGGGGCGCCGGCGGCAGGGATGCCATGTAGTGCGCCAGGCTCTCGATATCCGCCTCGTTGAGCGGCTGGACCGCCGTCGTCATCGTGCCGTCGAGGTCACCCGCCGTCTGTGCCTTGAAGCCCCGCAAGATCTTCACGAGAAAGGCGAGATCCTGACCGGCCAGACGCGGAATCTGCTCGAAGCCCACGAGACCGGGCCGATGGCACGAGACACAGTGGTGCTGCTCGGCGAGCTGACGCCCGGCGGCGACTTTCGGCGGATCGGTGACGGCCGGGCGCGGCAGCGGGCGTTGCGACGCGTAGTAGGCGGCCAGGTCGGCCATGTCGGTGTCGGTGAGGTTCACGGCGAACGGCGTCATCTGAGCGTCCTTCCGCCGGCCGTCGCGAAACTTGATCAGCTGCCAGTGCGTGAAGTACGTCGGTTGTCCGGCGATCGACGGCGTGCCCGGGATCGTCGCGTTGCCGTCGGCGCCGTGGCAGGCCTTACACGGCTCGGATTTCTGTCGCCCGGCTTCGGGATCGGCGGCCCGCGCGGGCGCCGCGGCCGTCACCGCCAGGAGCGCGGCGACGACCGAGGCGCCGGCGAGCGCGCGACGTCGCTTCAGCGCTGGTAGGTGACGCGGTAGATCGCGCCCGCGTAGTCGTCGGCGATCAGGAGCGAGCCGTCCTTCATCTGCTGCGTATAGACCGGCCGGCCCCAGATCTGATCGCCCTGCAGCCAGCCCTCGGCGAACGGCTCGTACTTCGCCACGCCACCCTTCGAATCCAGGGTGACCATCATCACGCGGAAGCCGACCTTCTGCGAGCGATTCCAGGAGCCGCGCTGGGCGAGGAACACGCGGTTCTGGTACTCGGACGGGAACATCGAGCCCGTGTAGAACTGGACGCCGTTGCCCGCGACGTGCGGTCCGGTCTTGAGAATCGGCTTCACGTAGTCGCCGCAGCTCTTCCCTTTGCCGAACTCGGGATCGAGGATGTCGCCCTGGTGGCAATAGGGGAAGCCGAAGTGCAGGCCCTTCTTCGACGCGATGTCGAGGCGGTCGCTCGGCATATCGTCGCCGAGCCAGTCGCGCGCGTGGGTGGCGAAATACAGCGTCCTTCGTCACCGGGTGCCAGTCGAAGCCGACGCTGTTGCGCACGCCGTGCACGACGTACTCGAACCCGGTGCCGTCCGGGTTCACGCGCGAGAGGTTGGCGTGCGTGTCGGGCGGAATGCAGATGTTGCACGGCGCGCCGATGTTGAAGTAGAGCTTGCCGTCGGGTCCGAAGGCCAGGTACTTCCAGCCGTGCGGAAGATCCTTCGGCAGGGTCTCGTAGACGACTTCCATCGCCGGCGGGTTGTCGAGCTTGTCCTCGATCCCCACCATCTTGGTGATCCGCGAGACCTCGGCGATGTAGAGCGTGCCGTCCTTGAACGCGACGCCGTTGGGCAGGTTGAGCCCCTTGGCGATCACCTTCACCTCACGCGTACTGCCGTTGTCGAGAACGGCGTAGACGTTGCCGGCCGTGCGGCTCGAGACGAACAACGTGCCCTTGGCGCCCCAGGTCATCACCCGCGCGTTGTTGATGCCGTGCGCCCAGAGCGCGACCTTGAATCCGGCCGGCACCTTGATCTTGTCGACGGGAATCTCGCCGGGCGCCTTCGGCGCGGGCGGCTGCGCGATCGGCGCCAGGGTCGACTCCGACATCGACGACGGCTGGCCCTGCTTCCACGGCGGCGGGGCCGCGCGGCTGCTGAGCCTCGGCGAACGGCCCGAACGCCAGCACGAAGGTCACCGCGACCGCGAGCAACGTCAGGGTGATGCGCAGCATGATGGGCCTCCCTTTGGATCGGTGAACGGACCAGAAAACGGATTCGTACGTCGCGGCCGGACGATACGTCCCGGGCTCAAGCTTGTCAAGACTGCGCGGCCTGTGTAGCACGCTCGCCCTACGATGCCGGAGACGAAGAACGATGCCTCGGGCGTCGCCAAAAGCTCGACCGGAGCGCCGCGAGTCGCTGCGTCACTGGGGTTCCAGGCACGAGCTTCGAGGGCATCGTCGCTTTCGGCGGGCGTAGGCCGCGAAGCGCAATTCGCCGTTGTCGCATGTGGCGAGGCGGCCGCCGATCGCCCCGCCGCCGGTTCGGTGTGATTGAATTGCAGCGGCGTGCAGTTGCCGCGCTCCTCATAGTAGGAGAAGCCGCTTGACCAGCCCGGAGCCTTCAACTAGACTCGGCGCCACGTGGCTCCGTGTGGAGCTCGGTGCAGACCCTAAGACTCAGCCAACGGAGGCAAAAGCAATGGCCTGGGAAGCTCCGGAATTCGTGGAAGTCAGGATGGACGCCGAGATCAACTCTTACCAGGACGACTTCGGGCCCGGGCGCGAACAGGACGACCGCTTCTAAGGCCAGAGCCGCTTAGATTCGCAGCCCTTCTCGCCGGCCGTCGGGCCGGGGGAAGGGCTGTGTCGTCTCCGGCAAGCGACGATGCTGATCCGGGTCCTGGGCTCGGCCGCAGGCGGTGGATTCCCGCAATGGAACTGCGGGTGCCCGAACTGCCGCGGCGTGCGGGCCGGAGATCTTCGGGTCACGGCCCGCACCCAGGAATGCGTGGCAGTCAGCACCGACTCCACCCAGTGGTTTCTGCTGAACTGCTCGCCGGAGATCCGCCAGCAGATCGAGAGCTTCCCGCCGCTGCACCCGCGCGGGCCGCGGCACTCGCCGATCGCGGCCATCCTGCTGACGAACGGCGATCTCGATCACTGCCTGGGACTGCTGTCGCTGCGTGAGTCGCATCCCCTCGTGATCTACGCGACCGATCGCCTGCGCCGCGGGTTCACCGACGGCAACGTGCTGTACCGGACTCTCGATCGGTTTCCCGGCCAGATCACGTGGCGGGCGCTCAAGCTCGGCCGCGAGGAGGAATTGGCCGACGTCGAGGGGTGTCCCTCGGGCCTCCTGGTCGAGGCCGTGGCGATGGTTGGCAAGCTGCCCATCCACCTCGAGGCCGACGGCACCTCCGATCCCGAGGACAGCGTCGGCTTCCGGATCCGCGAGCGCGCGACGGGGCGGATCCTCGCCTATCTCTCCGGGGTCGGCGCGGTGACCGACGCGGTTCGGCACGCCGTCGAGGACGCCGACTGCGTGTTCTTCGACGGAACCTTCTGGTCCAGCGACGAGCTTCCCGGGCTCGGGCTCGGGACGAAGCGAGCCGAACAGATGGCCCACCTGCCGGTCGGGGGCCCGGACGGTAGCCTGGCCCGGCTGCACGGGCTGGCGGCGCCGCGCCGGATCTTCATTCACGTGAACAACACCAACCCGCTCCTCCGCGACGACTCGCCGGAGCGCGCGACCGTGGAGGCGGCGGGCTGGGAAGTCGCCCGAGACGGCATGGAGGTGCGGATATGACCGCGGAAGGCACGCGACCGCCGCTCAGCCGCGATGAGTTCATCGAGTGGGTGAGGCGGGAGGGCGAGTACCGCTACCACGATCATCACCGTTATCACGTGCTAATGCACGACGGGAAGCTCACCCAGTTGCAGCTCCAGCAGTGGGTGCTGAACCGGTACTACTACCAGACGCGCGTGCCGATCAAGGATGCCATCATCCTGTCGAAGTCCGAGGACCCTGCGTTCCGGCGGATGTGGATCCGGCGTATCCGCGACCACGACGGCGACGCGGCCGGCGAAGGCGGGCTCGAGCTGTGGCTGCGGCTGGCCGACGGGGTGGGGCTGGACCGTGAGGAGGTGGCGAGCTGCCGCTCCGTGCTGCCCGGCGTCCGCTTCGCCTGCGACGGCTACGTCGAGCTGGTGCGGGAGCGCCCGCTGCTCGAGGCGGTCGCTTCCTCGCTCACCGAGTTCTTCTCGCCCGACCTGATGACCAAGCGGGTGCTGGCCTGGGAGCGGCACTATCCGTGGATCAGCCGCGACACACTCGACTACTTCCGCACGCGGCCACCGCGGGCGCGGCAGGATTCGCTGGAGGCCATCGACTTCGTGGTCCGCAACGCCACCACCTACGAGCTCCAGGCCCGCTGCGTGGCCGCGCTCATCCGCAAGACCGAGATCCTCTGGCACCTGCTCGACAGCCTGTACACCGTCTACGTGGAGCCGGGCTGGGGGCCGGGCGGCGCGCGTGCCTGAGACCGGCGCTCGCCTCGCCGCGGAGGCGCGGCCGCGGCTGGCTCCCAAGGTGCGGGTGCGCTGGGATCGCAAGGACGGCCGCTACATGCTGCTCTACCCCGAGCGGGGCCTCGTGCTGAACGCGACCGCGGCCGAAGTGGTGAAGCTGTGCACCGGCGAGCACACGGTGGCCGCGATCGTCGAGCGGCTGGCCGAGCTGTACGCGCCCCAGCCCGCGGACGCCATCGAGCGGGAGGTGCTGGTGTTCCTCCACGCGATGGTCGAGCGCGGGCTCATCCGGAGCGAGCCGTGAGCGACGGCGCTCCGCGGCCGTACACGCTGGTGGCGGAGCTGACCTACCGCTGTCCGCTGCGCTGCGTGTACTGCTCGAACCCGCTCGATTACGCGAGCCACCGCGACGCGCTCGGGACGGCGGACTGGCTGCGGGTGTTCCGGGAGGCGGAGACCCTCGGGGTGGTGCAGCTCAACCTTACCGGCGGCGAGCCGCTGGTCCGCGACGATCTCGAGGCGATGGTGGAGGCCGCGCGCGGGCTCGACCTCTACACCAACCTGATCACGAGCGGCATCCCGTGCACGCGCGAGCGGCTGGCGGGGCTGCGGGCCCGCGGTCTCGACAACGTGCAGGTGTCGGTGCAGGACGTCCGGGCGCCGGAATCGGACCGCATCGCCGGCCTCCGGTCCTTCGAGCGCAAGGTCGAGGTGGCCCGTCTGGTCAAGGAGCTGGGGCTCGCCCTCACGCTCAACGTGGTGCTCCACCGCGAGAACCTAGACCGGGTGCCCGAGATCATCGCGCTCGCCGAGTCGCTCCAGGCCGATCGCCTCGAGCTGGCCAACACGCAGTACCTCGGCTGGGCCCTGGTCAACCGGCGCGCGCTCCTGCCCACCCGCGAGCAGCTCGACCGCGCCCGCGACGTCGCGCGCGCCGCGCGGCAGCGGCTGCTCGGACGCATGGAGGTGCTCTTCGTGATCCCCGACTACTACGCCGAGTTCCCCAAGTCCTGCATGGACGGCTGGGGGAGGCGCTTCATCGTGATCAGTCCGGACGGCTTGGCCCTGCCGTGCCACGCAGCGCACACGCTGCCCGGGCTCACCTTCGGTCGCGTCCAGGACCGCTCGCTCGACGAGATCTGGCACCACTCGGAGGCCTTCAACGCCTACCGCGGCCTGGCGTGGATGCCGGAGCCCTGCCGGAGCTGCGACAAACGGACCGCCGACTTCGGAGGCTGCCGCTGCCAGGCGTACCACCTGACCGGCAGCGCCGCTGCGACGGATCCGGTCTGCTCGCTCGCACCGGATCACGGGCTGATCGAGGCGGCGCGCCGCGAGGCGCTGATGCCAAGCCGGGGCGAGCTCGAGTACCGGAGCGCGCGATCGTCCGCGCCGGCGTGACGCGACGGGTGGACGCCAGCACCTGGATCCTCCTCGGGCTCGTGGTCGCCGCGGCGATCGTGGCGGTCGCGCGCGACGTCGGCCTGCCGTTCCGAGCGGTGGCGGCCAGCAGCCGGCTCCTTCGCGGGGTCTGGTTCGATCTGGCCCTCGGGTTCCTCCTCGCTGGCCTCATCGAAGTCCTGATCCCGCCTCAGGTAATGACGCGGTGGCTCGGCGGCGAGCGGATGGGGCAGGGCATCCTGATCGGGTGGGCAGCGGGACTCGCGTTGCCCGGCGGTCCCTACGTCTTCTTTCCGGTTGCGGCGAATCTCCTGAAGCACGGGGCGGCGGCGGGCCCGCTCATCACGCTCCTCACCGCCAAGACGCTGGTGAGCCCGATCCGCATGCTGACCTACGAGGCGCCTCTGCTCGGGTGGCCGCTCACTCTCGCGCGCTGCATCCCGGGGCTGCTCCTGCCGCCGCTCCTCGGCCTGCTGGGGCAGTGGCTCTTCAACCTATTTAAGCGCTGAGCGCGGAGACCGACCGGGCCGGCTTGCCCAAGCCTGGGCCCATCACGGACCACTGCCCGCGTACATGTTCGCTCCTGAAGCCTGGCTCGCACTGCTGCGCGTCGTGGTCGGGTCATGGTTCGTCAAGGCGGTGTGGACCAAGCTCTCGCTCGGTGTCCCTTCCAAAAAGTCATCCGTCGCGATTGATTGCGTTCAGCGGACGTCAGGCGATGAGGTCGAGCCCCAGCAGCGCCCCCAGCTCGCGCAACGCCTGTTCGGGGTCGTCGACCTTGATCGTCGCCATCCCGAGCTCGCGTGCCGGCTTGAGGTTGCGTCCGATGTCGTCGAGAAACGCGACGCGCGACGGCTCCAGGCCGAGCTTCTCGCAGACCAGCGCGTAGATCCGCGGATCGGGCTTGCGAAGGCCGACCACGGCCGATTCGACGAAGACGTCGAAGTGCGGGTCGAGGCGTGAGCGGGCGGTGTCGTTGTCGAGCGATCCCGGCCCCGGCGCGTCGGTCACCCAGTTGTTCGTGAGAGCGGCGACCCGGCGGCCGTCCGCGCGGATTCGCCGGATCGCTTCGAGCATGCGCGGGCGCGGGACGCCGGCCTCGGCGATCTTCGCCATGAGGTGCCGCGCGTCCACCGCGATGCCCTGCGCGCGGCAGTCGGCCTCGAAGGGCGCGTAGAACGTCTGGATCGTCAGCTCGCCCCGCTCGAGGCGCGCCCAGGCGCCCCGCTCGCCCGCCGCGACAACCACGCGGTTGATGGCGTTGGCGTCGAGGCCGCGCTCGCGCTCGTAGCAAGCGATGACGTGGAGCGGCGATTCCTGCACCACGCCGCCGATATCAAAGACCACCGCCGCGATCGCGTTCATGATCAGGCCTCTTGGAACATAGCAAATTCGCGGCTACGCTAGCGCGCCATGGACACCGCACGACCGTTCGCCGGCATCGAGGTCGTCGAGTTCGGCCAGTTCATCGCCGTCCCCTTCTGCGCGCAGGTCCTCTCCGAGGGCGGCGCGCACGTGATCAAGATCGAGTCGGTCGAGGGCGATCCGGTCCGTCAGCTGGCGCCGCTGGCTCCCGGCGAGACCCGTCACTTTCTTTCGCGAAACCGCGGCAAGCACTCGCTGCCGCTCGACCTGCGGCATCCGTCGGCCGCGCAAGTCGTCGAGCGCCTGCTCGCCCGCGCCGACGTCGTGCTCATGAACTTTCGCCCGGGGCTCGCCGCCGAGCTCGGCCTCGACTGGCCGAGCCTGGCGCCGCGCTTTCCGCGCCTCGTGGTCGGCAACGTCAGCGCGTTCGGCCGCCGCGGGCCGGCCGCGCGGCTGGCGGGCATGGACCTCGTGGTGCAGGCGCGCAGCGGGCTCCTCGCCGCGGGCGGCAACGTCAGCGACGGCGTGCCGACCGGCGGCGAGAATCCGGTGGTCGACTACATGTGCGCGATGACGCTCGCGTTCGGCATCGCCTCCGCGCTCTTGCGCCGCGCGCGCACGGGGCGCGGCGGCGAGGTGGACGCCTCGCTCCTGATGGCCGCGCTGGTGGTCCAGAACAACAACATGGTGCGCATCGACTCGGCGGACCGGGCGACTCACACCACCGTGCGCGAACGGCTCGCCGAGCTCCGGGCCGCCGGCCGGCCCTACGCCGAGCAGGCGGCGCTCACGCCGCAGATCCGTCCGCCGGGTACCGTCAACGTCTACTACCGCACCTACGCGACCCGCGACGCGGCGCTCGCCATCGCGTGCGGCAGCCCGGCGCTCCGGCGCGCCTTCATCCGCGCGGTCGGGCTGAGCGACGACGCGCTGGATCGGCCGATCACCGACCGCGCGAAGGAGGTCGAGCACTACGTGGCGCTGCGCCGGCGCGTCGAGGCCACGGTCGCCACGCGCACCACCGCCGAGTGGCAGGCGACGCTCGAGGCCGCCGGGGTGCCGGCGGCCGGGGTCAAGCTACCGCTCGAGCTGCTCGACGACGAGCAGCCGCTCGCGAACGGAATGCTCCACGACCTGACTCATCCGGTTCTCGGCCCCGTGCGGGTGCTGGCGCCGCCCGTCTCGATCGACGGCGGCGGATTCGTCCCGGCGCCAGGCGACCGCGCCGTTCGGATCGGAGACGCGCGCGATCCTCGGCGAGCTCGGCTTTACGAGCCAGGAGGTGGAGACGTTGCTGGCGGACGGGGTGACGCGCGACCGGCTGAAGCGCTAGTTGCGCGAGGCGTCCGGTGCCGCGGGCTGGAGATCGCCGGGCGTGATGCGGCGGTCGATCCGCGGGTTGCCCAGGTCGACGGTGACCCGGAGCGCCCGCAGGCCGTGGACCCCTTGCAGCTCGTCGAGCTCGACGTCCTCCACCGCGCCCGTGAAGTACCCGAGTGACTGCAGATACTCGATGTAGGCGCGATACTCGTTGCCCTCGGCGGAGTGCGAGTAGATGATCGCGATCTTCCCGGGCTGCGTGATCCGCTCGTCGGTTCCCTTGATGACGGCCTTGTCGATCCGCTTCTTGACGATCTCGTACCGGATGTCGTACGCGCCGTCCACGTCGAACCGCTTCTCGTCGAAGCGGAAGCGGATCGACAGCGGCGCGTGCTGGACCAGCACCAGGTGCGTCACCTCGAGCGGGATCGGGAGCTTGTCCTTGAGCCGGTTGACCTTCAGCGCCACGCCGCACGTGACCATGAGCTGCCACAGGCGAAGACTCTTGAGGTAGAGCGGGTCGAACTTGCCGTCCTCGAGCAGCGAGGCGCCGACGTAGATCTGATGGTCCACGCCGTCCGTCTTCTGCTTCTCGAAGTAGTGCGGGAACATCGTCTGGGCGGTCTGCTCCTCGAGGTCGAGGTACGACGAGATCCCGTCGGCGATGCGAGTCACGCTCTCCTCGAAGAGCCGGCGCCGGTCGTACACGGTGCCGATCCGAGGGTCGAGCGCGGCGCGATAGGCCTCGATCCGCTCGCGCACGCCCGGCCCGAACGTCTGCAGGTGGTCGAACAGCGACTCGACGTGCGCCCGGAGGAACGAGATGATCGAGACCTCGTCGCCCGAGTTGAGGTTCATCTGGATCTTGGTCGAGTGCTTGTCGAGGCGGTAGAGCAGCTCGTGCAGCCCGGGCAGCGGCCGCGCGTCGTGCGCCCAGCGGATCACGTCGCGGGCGAGCCGAAGCTGCGTCAAGAGATCCGCCTGGATCGCCAGGCTCCGCTGCGTCGAGGAGCCGCGGATGTCCGAGAGCGCGTACAGCGGATAGATCCGCTCGAACACGATCGGCTCCATCTCGACCACCGAGTCGTCGGCGTCCTCGGGCTGGTTGTCCATGCCCTTGAGCACGGCCTTGCGGAAGCGCCACTCGACCACCGGGTGGATCGCCGTGCACTTCTCCTTGATGAACGCCTGGATCCGCGCGTTCAGCTCTTCCATGCTGCGCTGGACGGCCATCGAGAAGAGCGGCAGGATCTGCATGAGCTTCGGCAGATGCGTCCAGTCGAGATCGCCGGGCCGCGGCGAGCCGAGCTCGAGCGTGCCGATCACCTTGTCCTGATAGAAGAGCGGCGCCACGATGATGTTGCGCAGCCCCCACTCGATGATCTCGTCGTCCGCCGGCGTGCGGCCGGGCATCTCGGTGAGATCCTCGACGATGAGCGGGCCCCCCTGCTTGACGGCGCGCTCGTAGACGGACCCGCGAAACTCCTCCACCGTGTGGTGCCGGGAGTCGGCGAAGATGCAGGCGTGCTCGCTCTCGGCGCCGTAATTGAGGACGAGCACCTGGTCGCCGTCGAGGGCGGCCAGCCCGAAGCGCAGCTCGGGCCGCCGGAAGAGGGTCCGCAGCTTGTCCTGGAGCGCCTTGAAGCGCGTGTGGGAGACGATCGACTCCTTGTCGATCAGATCGCGTTCGAGCGAGGACAGCACTTCCTGATCCGTGACCTCGATCGCCCGGAAGATCGTGAAGCCGCGGAACACGAAGCGATCCGGCGGCAGGACCTCACGGAACAGGTCGGTCTCGAAGAGCTCGCCGTGCAGCCGCCGCCGCGTCGCGTCGGTCAGCACCGGGACGGGGCCGATCGTCTCCACCTCGACGAACCGCCAGTCGAAATCCATCTTGAAGTGGCGCTCGAGCCCCGTGTCGGTGTCGGTCGTCGTGAGGATGAGCGGATAGTCGACGTCGAGCTGGACCCCGTAGATCCGGTCCAGCACGAGCGCGTAGGCGAAGAAGAGACGCATCGCGCTGATCATCTCTGGACCGAGATTCACGCGGCCGCGCAACGACCCGTCTTCGGCTTGCAGGAGCTGCTCGAAGGGCGGCGTCGCGTAGAAGCTCTTCAGCATGAACGGAATCAGGACGGCCGAGAACTCCTGGTCGAAGAAGGCCGGCGGAAAGATGCCCCCCATGAGCACGTCCACCAGCGCGCGATGGCGCTGGATGACGCTCAGGTCCGTGATCGGATTCAGGAGCTCCGGCACCTGCTCGACCTGCTCACGGACCGTCCGGACGAACGCCCCCTTGGCGGACGTGTCGTCGCCGTACTTCTTGGCCCAGAATGCGAGGAGAGGCGCCAGGCTCAGCTCGCTCTTGAACGGGAAGCTGTCCGGCGCCGTCTTCAGCACGGCTTGAAGGTCGGCGGTGCGCTCCAGGAGCCCGCGGGTGGTTCCAACCATGCGGTTATTGTAGCAAGCCGCGCCAGCGGAACCGCGCCCCGCTCGGTGTAGAATCGCGCGACGAGAGCCGCAAGGGAGGACCAATGGAAACCCGCCAGCTAGGCCATAGCTCGCTCGCCGTGCCCGCCCTGGGCCTGGGATGCATGTCGATGTCGGGCACCTACGGCAAGCACGACGACGCGCAATCGATCGAGGTGATACACCACGCGCTCGACCTGGGCGTGAATTTCCTCGATTCCTCGGACATGTACGGCTTCGGCCACAACGAGGAGCTCCTGGGCCGCGCCATCCGCGGCAAGCGCAATCAGTTCGTCGTCTCGACCAAGTTCGGTCAGGTCCGGACGCCCGAAGGCCGCATGACGGTCAACGGTCGCCCCGACTATGTCATCCAGGCCTGCGACGCGAGCCTGAAGCGCCTGGGGATCGACGTGGTCGATCTGTACTACCAGCATCGCGTCGACCCGACCGTGCCGATCGAGGACACGGTCGGCGCCATGAAGCGGCTGATCGAGCAGGGCAAGGTGCGGTATATCGGCCTCTGCGAGGCGGCGCCCGAGACCGTTCGGCGCGCCCATCGGGTCCATCCGCTCAGCGCGCTGCAGAGCGAGTTCTCGCTGCTCTATCGCGTCGAGGCGGAGGGGATCCTGCCGACCCTGCGCGAGCTCGGCATCTCGTTCGTGGCGTACTCACCGCTCGGGCGCAGCTGGCTCACCGGTCGCGTCGAGAACCTTGCCGACATCCCGTCGGACGATCGGCGCCGCGATCACCCGCGCTTCCTGGAGGCCAACTTCGCGAGGAACCTCGAGCTGGTCCGGCGGATCGAGCCGGTCGCGAAGGAAAAGGGCTGCACACCGGGGCAGCTGGCGCTCGCGTGGCTCCTGGCTCAAGGCCCGGACATCGTGCCGATTCCGGGCACGAAGCGGAAGGAGCGGCTCGACGAGAACGTGAAGGCCACCGCGGTTCGGCTCGACGCGCGTGACACCCAGCGGATCGCGGAGGCGATCCCGTCCGGCGCCGCGGCCGGCACGCGCTATCCCGAGGCCATGATGAAGAGCGTCCACATCTAGGACGCTCGATCGGGGTCGCCGTCGGCGGGATCGCCGCGACCGCTCGACCGGCCGAGGTCGAGCATCTCGGGAAGGTTGCGCTGGCCCTCGGCGGGCACGAGCCGGGTGATCTGGTTCATGCGCAGGACGACCTCGCGGATGCGCTCGAGCGCCTCGAGCATCGCCGCGATCCGCATGCCCGGGCCGGAGCCGGCCTCGCGCGCCAGCAGCTGGAGCTCGCCCGAGACGACGGTGAGCGGATTGTTGATTTCGTGCGCGGCGGCCACCGCCAGGCTCGCGACCAGCCGCAGCTTCTCCGCCTCGCGCAGGGTCGCTTCGGCTTGCTTCTTCTCGGTCACGTCGCGGCCGATCGCGGAGGCGCCGATGATGCTGCCGGACGAGCTCCGGAGCGGCGACACCGTGACCGAAACCTGAACGCGCGTGCCGTCCTTCCGGATGCGCGCCGTCTCGTAGGGCTGGATGTGCTCACCCCGCTTGAGCCGCGCCAGGATGCGGAGCAGCTCGTTGGGGTGATCCGGCGGGATGATGATCGAGATCGATCGGCCGATCGCCTCGGTCGCGGTGTAGCCGAAGAGTCGCTCCGCGCCCGCGTTCCAGCTGGTGACCACGCCGTCGAGTGTCTTGCTGATGATGGCGTCATCGGAGAACTCCACGATGGACGCCAGGTGGGCCAGCGCCGCCTCGTCCCGCTTTCGCTCCGCCACGACGGCCGCGATCATGATGCTCATCACGGCCATCGTGCCGAGAAATGCCTGCAAGAGCAGCAGCGACTCGTTCGGCGGTCCATCGGCGAACGGCCCGAGGCCGTGCACGGTGCCCCAGATCGCCAGGGTGGACAGGACCGCGATCGCGGCCGCCGTCTCGCGCTGGCCGAAGCGAAACGCCGCCCAGATCATCGGGGGCAGGCACAGAAACGTCAGCGGCTGACCGACGAATCCGAAGAACACGAGTGACCCGACGGCGATCACCGCCGCGAAGAGGACCGCCCCCTCGAGCACACGCCACCAGCTCCGCGGAGCGGCGATGCGCGCGCACCAGAGCACGATGACGGGTCCGACGACGAGGGCGCCCACCGCGTCACCGAGCCACCACGTGAACCAGATCGCGGGGTACTCGCGCCAGCTGGCGGCTCCGCCGACGGTCAGGCTGCTGACCCCGATCGTGGCGCTCACGGTCGTGCTGAAGAGCGCGCCCAGCACCACGAACTTGACGACGTCCCGCGCGCGGTTGAACACGTCGCGGCCGTTCGCGAACAGCCGCACCAGATCGGCGCCCAGGCGCCCCTCGATGGTGTTGCCGATCGCGATGCCGAGCGAGGTCGCGATCGATCCGGTGGTCGTGACGTTCACGAGAAACGCGCCGAGCAGAATGGCGGGCCAGATGCGCGGGCCCAGCAGGAGAAACGAGGCGAAGGCGATCCCGGTCGGCGGCCACACCGGCGAGACGCTCGCGTTGACGACGGCCAGGGCGAGACCGAACTTGCCCGCGAGGAAATAGGCAAGCGTCAGGAAGGTCAGCTGCCAGAGCGCTACCGGTCTTCGAGATTCGGTCATCGCCCGACCCGCTTCGACACCGCTGTCGGGCTCCTGCAGCCCGGGTCGCTCAACCGATTCCGATAACACCAGCTTAACACTCGCGGGGAGGGCCGAGTCGTGTAGGCTTACCCGGTCGCGGCGCAATCGCGGAGGAGGACAACGTGAACGGCTGGCTCGAGACGTATCGCGGAATCGTCTACCGCTGGGAGGTAGACCACAACGACCACCTGACGGTCGCGTTCTATTTCGCGCGGCTCGGCGACGCCACGCTCACCCTGCTCGATTCGCTCGGGCTCGGTCGCGACTACACGCGGCGCCGCGGAAACCTTTGCCTGACCGTCGATTGCTACGTGCGCTACGTGCCGCGAGCTGCGCGTGGGCGACATCATGCACGTCGTGAGCGGCGTCATCGCCGTCGAGCGCGACGCGCTGGTGCTCGGACACAAGCTCTTCAACTCCGAGACCGGCGAGGTCTGCACGACGGTCGAGCAGCGCGTGCGCCACGTCGATGCGCGGCGACGCACCGCGCGGCCCTTGCTGGCGGCTCAGCGCCGGGCGGCCGAGCCGCGACGGGTCGAGTGGGACGTCCCGGCACGTGAGCGCCGCCCGCGGCCGAGCGGGCTCGACGGCTTCCACGAGAGCTCACGCGATACGGTCAAGCCCGACGAGGTGGACGTCCTCGGGCAGGTCGCGCTGATGCACTACATCCATCGGTTCTCGGCCGCCAACGGCCACGCGACCGCGGTGTTCGGCGTCACCCCGGGCTACATGCGAACCGAGCACCGCGGCTTCTCGACGTTCGAGTTCCAGCTCGAGCTCGGCGGCGCGCTCCGGCCGGGCGATCCGGTCCGCGTGCGCTCGGCGCTCGTCCACGTCGGCAATTCCTCGATGCGCCTGTTCCACGTGATGACCAACGAGCGTACCGACGAGCGCGTGGCGACCCTCGAGCAGCTGGGCGTGCACCTCGACATGGACGCACGGCGGCCGACACCCCTGCCCGACGCGATCCGCGATCGGGCCAAAGCGATTCTGGTGTCCTGAGGTCGGCGGGCGGGCGTTACGAGCCCGCGGCGGGGCTCGCGCGACGACGGCCACGGCCGCCGCGGCGCGAGCGCCGACGGCTCCGCCTGGGCGCTGCCGCCGGCGCCGCCTCGACTTCCACGGCTTCCTCGGCTTCCTCGGCGACCGGCTCGGCTGGCGGCGCCGGAGCCTCGACTCGACTCACCGCGCCCGGCACGAGCGAGATCATTCCCGTGGGGCTCACCGACAGCTCCTTGATGCGGCGCAGGCGCGTGACCAGCCGCGGCGAGCCGGGCGGCCGGCTGAAGCCGCGCGCCTTGAGCGTGCGCGCCACATTGTCGATCAGCACGGCGCCGTTGGGGGCGCGCTCCGCGAGCTCGCGGACGAGCAGCACCAGCTCGTCGTGCGGCGCGCTGTGCGCTTCGTCGGACTCGACGGGCGCCGGCGCGTGACGGACCGGCTCGAGCCGTCGCGGCTCGGTCTCCATCCCGGCGGGTCGTCCACCGCGCCGCCCGCGACCCCCGCGCCGGCGGCTGCGGTCGCCCCCGGACGCGGGACGGCTCGTCTCCACCGGCGCCGCGCCCGCCAACGTTCGCGCCGTCAGCCGGTGAAAGGTGATGCCGAGCGCCGCCGCGACGTCGCCCACCGCGTCGAAGGCGCGATCGTCCGACACGATCTCGAGCACATCGCCCGGTCGCGCACCGGCCAGCCACACGCCCGCGCTCACCGCGATCCGGAGGTCGCTCCAGTCGCGGACTCCGGTGGACGGCGCGCTGTGGAGGAGCTGGGCGCCGCATCGCGCGAGCACGCGTCCCGTCTCGTGCCCGATCACGCGCCAGTTGCCGACGGCGAAGAACTCGGTGTTCCGGTCGCCGTGATCGATCGCGAGACGCTCGACGACCCGCTCGATGTGCGTGGGGTTGCTGGTGTTCTCGACGTCGAAGAAGATCGCGTGGCGCGTGGCGGGACGAAGCCGCTCGG
The DNA here is from genome assembly GCA_963789955.1 of uncultured Candidatus Rokubacteria bacterium. Lineage (GTDB taxonomy): Bacteria > Methylomirabilota > Methylomirabilia > Rokubacteriales > CSP1-6 > AR31. The sequence goes on along the minus strand of CAWBMV010000001.1, from coordinate 4,472 downwards.
GCGCCGGCGGCGGAACGCGCGTCGCGAACACCGGCTCCGGCACGACGACCGGCAGCGGCGGCTCCCTGGGCTCGGCGACAGGTGGCGCGGGCGGCGCGAGTAGCTCGGACGGGGCGGGAGCGACCTCGGCGGGGACGGCCGCCTTCGGGGCGCGTCGCCGACGAGCTCGAGTTCGACTGGTGGTGGTTCGTTCCATGCCCGCATCATACGGGACACGCCGTGTCTACTGGCGAAGAAGACACCCGCGCTGCCCTAAGAGTCCTTCGTTCCCGCCGCCCCGCGACGTCGCGCGGGGCGGCGGGACGGCGCGGATCTCAGTCCTGCTGAGAGACGGGAATCGGCGGCGCGGTCTGCAAACGCCGTGCGATGTCGGCCAGGGGCCGGTGCATCTGCCCGAGCATGTCCACGACGCCGCCGAAGGCCTCGGCGACCGCCGAGCGCTCGCCCCGCAGTGCATCGAGCTCGCCCTGGAGCGCCCCGTGGATCCGGCGAAGCTCACCGAGCTCGCCGCCCAGCCGCTCGCACTCCTGCTCTCGCGCCTCGAGCGCACGCCGCAAGCGCTCGCGCTCCTCGACCAACGACGGAATCACATGACTGAGCTGATACTGGCTTTCGGCGAGCCAGCGCGTCGTCCGCTGCGCGTCATCGATCGTCTCGATCTGACTCATCTGGCGTGGTGCCTCCTCGTGGAGAGCGGGGGGTTGCGGGTTAGGCGTGGGGGACTCGACGGGCACCTCGGACGCGAGCGCGACCAGCTCGTGTGATGCACCGGTCATGAGCGACGACCGACGGCGACGACGATCGGCCGGCGGCGGGCTGTCTGACGACTCGTACTCGATGGCGCCGCGCCGATCGAGCATCACGCGGACTTTCGGATCGGCGAGGTGACGATTGCGGAGGTGCTCGTAAACCGCGGGCTCCGTCCGCGCGACCACGATCAAATAGCGCGTCATGCCGCCTCGGTTCGGTTCCTCCGCTGTCGCTGTGGCTCCGGCAAGATCGGAAATCATCTCCCGAAACAGCGAACGGAGGAGCAAGAGATGCATTTCGGTACCCTCGTGATCGAAGCGGACTGTACACGCACGCTCATGAACATTCAAGAGTGAATCACTTTTCACATCGCGTGCGCGGCTCGCTGACGACCGCTCGTCGAGAAAAAATTGCACGGCATCCTCGGTGCGACGCGCTTGACAGAGCCGGGGCCGGCCGACTAGCCTCGGTTCGCCGCGTCATGGATTTTGAATTCGCCGTCGAGCACCAGAGCCTCCGCAAGGAATTCCGCGACTGGCTCGCCACGAACCTCCCGCCGGAACTGTGCCTGGACGACGCGTCCGACGACCGCGTCGCGTCCGATCGCGAGACCTTCGAACGCCGGTGCGTCTGGCAAAAGACGATGCACGCGGCGGGCTGGGTCGGCATCACGTGGCCCACGGAATACGGGGGCCGCGACGCCGGGCTGATCGAGCGCGTGATCTGGGACGAAGAGTACACGGCCGCGCGCGCGCCGGTGCTGCCGGGGAACATGGGATTGAGCCTGGTGGGGCCGACGATCATCCACTGGGGTACGCTCGAGCAGAAGCGGCGCCACCTGCCGGCCATCCTCAATGCCGACGAGATCTGGTGCCAGGGCTTCTCGGAGCCGGGCGCCGGCTCCGATCTGGCGAGCCTCCGGACGCGCGCCGTCGACCAGGGCGATCACTACGTCGTCAACGGCCAGAAGGTGTGGACCTCGGGTGCGCACTTCGCGCACTGGATCATCCTGCTCGTCAGGACGAACCCCGACGTGCCGAAGCATCAGGGGATCAGCTGTCTCCTGGTGCCGATGACGACGCCGGGGGTCAGCGTGCGGCCGCTGGTCCTGATGACGGGACACCATCACTTCAACGAGGTCTTCTTCACGGACGTCGTCGTGCCGAAGGCGAACCTGCTCGGGCCGGTGAACCAGGGATGGAAGGTTTCGACCACCACGCTCATGTACGAGCGCCATTCGGCCGGCGGGCGCAGTCACACAGCCCAGATCGCCCGCCTGATCGCGCTGGCGAAGCAGGTCCCGATCGACGGGCGGCCCGCGTGGGATCATCCGGCGATCCGCCAGCGGCTGGCTCAGCTCGCCATCGAGTCCGAGGCGCTGAAGTACACGCGCCTGCGCAGCCTCACCCGTCAGCTACGCGGTGAGGCGCCGGGACCCGAGGGATCCGTGCTGAAGCTCAGCGGCTCGGAGCTCGGCGTGCGGATCGCGGACGCCGCCGGCGAGCTCCTGGGTATGCACGTGCTGGTGAACCAGGCCTCGTCGACCGTGCCGGACGCGCCGCGCTGGTTCAACCGGGTGCTCGCCGCTCGGCAATACACGATCTCGGCCGGAACGAGCGAGATCCAGCGCAACATCATCGGCGAGCGCGTACTCGGTCTGCCGCGCGGCTGAACGCGCGGCTCAGGCCGGTAGCGAGTCCAGGAAGCGCAGCAGCACGCGGTCGAAGGCCTCCGGCTGATCGAGGTTGGAGGCGTGCCCCGCCCCGGTGATCACCTCGAGCCGCGCGCCCGGAATCTTCTTCGCCATGTATTCGCACGGCGCCAGGAACGGCGTGTCCTGGTCGCCGACGATGACCAGGGTCGGCACGCGGATCGACGCCAGACCGTCGATCACGCGCGCGTCTTGCTGCGCGAGCATTCCGCGCGCGGCGTGGGCGAGGCCCTGAGCGCTCTTGTGGTGGCCGAGCGCGTCGCGGACCTCGCGGCTCCGGCCGCCGAGCGCCTCGAGCCCACGCGCCTCCAGGGTGCCGGCGCGCTCGTTGGCGCGCTGGTTCCACGCGTTGCGAGCCTCGGCGTTGCGATAGCCCGGCCCCGAGTCGCAGATGATCAGCGCGTCGACCATCTCGGGATGCGCCAGGTAGAACGCCAGCGACATGTAGCCGCCGAGCGAGAGCCCGCCGACCACCGCGCGGTTCACGCCGAGTGAGGTGAGGAGCGCCCGCATGTCGGCGACGGTGGTGTCGGTCGAGTACTGCGCTGCCTCGCTCGGGCTTTCGGTCTGGCCGTGGCCGCGCATGTCCCAGGTGATGAGCCGATATCGGTCGCCGATCGTCCGGCGCTGGCCGTCCCACATGCGTCCGGTGGCGCCGTAGCCGTGACTCAGGATCACCGGGCGCCCGCGCCCGCTCACCGTGTAGTCGATCTCGACACCGTTCAGGACCGTTCGCGCCATGGTCAGAACCTCAGCAGTGCCGGCACGGCGGGAAATCCCGCGAGTAGACCGGCTGCTTCAAGAATTCTTCGGGGTTGTACTTCCAGAACTGGCTGACCGCCGGGTACGTATAGATGACGGTGTTCTGGAGCTTGCCGCCCACCCGCTCCACCTTACGGATATAGATGTTCTGCGTCGGGTTGCCGTAGGCGTCCATCTGCACCGGGCCGCGCGGGGCGTCGGTGATCTCGACCTTGCGAAGCGCGGCCATGAGGGCGGCGCGGTCCTCGACCTTGCCGCCGATCGCACGCACCGCCTCGTTGATGATCCGGGCGCCGGTGTAGCAATTCTCCGAATAGAAGGACGGAACGCGGTTGTAGGCCTTCTCGAAGGCGGCGCGGAAGCGCTTGTTGGCCGGCGTGTCGAGCGACGCGGAATAGTGATGCGCGCTCACGACGCCGATCGACTCGTCGCCGAGCTGCGGCAGGACGTGCTCGTCGGTGTAGGTCCCGCCGGCGATGAGCGGAAGGCGCCCACGGAGGCCGCTGGACGCGTACTGCTGCGCGAACAGCAGGGTCCAGCGGCCGAGCGCCACCACGAACACGGCGTCGGCGTCCTTCTTGATCTGGGAAAGATACGGCGAGTAGTCCGGGACGTTCAGCGGGACCCAGAGCTTCTGGATGACCTGGCCGCCATTGTCCTCGAACGACTTCTGGAATCCGCCCACCGTCTCCCAGCCGAAGGCGTAGTCGAGCCCCACCGTCACGACCTTCTTGTAGGCCAGGACCTTCGCCGCGTACTCGCCGAACGGGTGCATGTTGCCGCCGGCCGAGAATCCGGTGCGGATGAGCCACTTGGGCCGCTTGCGCTGCGTGAGATCGTCGGCCGAGTTGATCGGGTACATCGTGGGGATTTCCTGGGCTTCGATGTACGGCACCAGCGCGTAGGCGACGTTCGACAGGATCACGCCGGCGACCATGTTGACGTGATCGTTCTCCACGAGCTTCCGGAGCTTGACCAGCGCGGTGGCCGGGTTGGCCTCGTTGTCTTCCAGGATGACCTCGACCTTGCGCCCGGCCATCTGCCAGCCGTTCTCCTGCCAGTAGAGCTCGCAGCCCGAGTACATGTCCTTGCCGGCCGCCGCGATCGCGCCTGTGAGCGGCGCAATGAAGCCGATCTTGATCGGTCCCTGCGCATCCGCGTCACCCGCCGCGAGGACCCAGGCCACTGCCAGCAAGAGCATCAGGCTCGCCGGGCGCATGTCGTCCCCTCAGTACCGGTTGGCGACCGG